>NZ_CP041189.1:0-5362500 GCF_006517195.1 Pseudomonas sp. NIBRBAC000502773
AGATCGCCGTGAGCATGCCCGGACCGCAAACCCGAGAAACTCCCGTGCCCACGGCTGAGGCGCACCGGCAGGCGCGGCTCGATAACAGATAACGGTTGAAAAAACCACCAGGCCCATGGCCACAATCATCAGGTAAATCATCGCTGCCCAACCCCAGGCGTTTGCAGAAAAACCCTGCGCTCATGCCGGAGCACACCCGACACCACCACCGCCGACTCCCAGTGCAGGAAGCTCAGCCATACCGAAAACAACAACGACACCGCCACGCAGACCACCGTCGGCACATCGCGTACCACCGGGGTGATCAGCGCGATAAAGGTGCGGCGATGGAGAACTCCAGGCCCAACTGATCAAGGCCTGGGATGCTTTTGCCAAGACATACCGGCCAGGGTGAACAGGTTCCAGGCGATATAAAAACGTCAGGCCAACGCCCAGGGCGTACCAGCGATTGAAGGTTTCACGGTCATAGTGGTTGACCAGCGCAAAGAACTATCGGTCAGCAGAAAGCCCAGGCTCATGCGCCAGCGGGTCTTGAGCGGCGAAAGAATCGGGCGCAGGTGCATGCCATACAGCAGGTGCTGGGAGGTCAGCAGCAAGGTGGTCACACGATGGAAATCAGGCTCGCACCGCTCTTGACCATGCCAATGGCGACCAACTGCGCAGCGCCGGCAAACACAATGGCGGACAAGCCTGGGCTTGCAGTGGCGTGAATTGCGCATCGATGGCCATGGAACCGGCCAGCAGCCCCCAGGGTGCACAGGCCAGGACAGGGGAATGACGGCGATTGCACCGCGAGCGAAGGCGTAATGAGGTAAGGCAGCAGGCATAGAAACGGCTCATCGACAGACAGTCCACAAGCATGCCAGCGCAAGATGGAGCTTGTCTTGAACGATCTTGCTCAGGCGAGCCTGACCGACACCTGCTCCACCGAATCCCGCGCTTCACGCAGTTCGTGAGCGTCCTGGTTGAGCCGGTGAATGGTGTTGAGCAAGCGCTGGCGCAGCACTTCATCGCCGAGTTTTTCAACGGCACGCATCAGGTCGAACGCCGCGGTTTCGTTATTTTCCGCGACGGAATCCAGGGTTTTGCGCAGGTTGCGAGTGGCACGGGTCACGCGGGTCTTCCTTCATCAGCAATGGGGAGGCACTTTAGGACATTCGTGTTTCATTTTAATTTCAATCACTTGTGGCAGTTTTCCCGAGGTTTGATCCATATCAATTGAAACAGGATTTGACCAAAACATATGGATATACGTATATTCGAATTTCCATATGTATGTAGGCAATGGTCATGTCGGACCCCTTACACCGCCCACCCTGTTCAAATGCCTGGCCGACGCCACTCGCGCACGCCTGACGCTATTGATTCAGCGTGAAGGCGAACTTTGCGTGTGCGAACTGATCCATGCCTTGGACGACAGCCAGCCCAAAATCTCCCGCCACCTGGCGCAACTGCGCAGTTGCGGTGTGCTGCTGGATCGTCGCCAGGGCCAATGGATCTACTACCGCGTCAACCCGGCACTGCCCGATTGGGTGACCCAGGTGCTGGACGTCACCCTGCAAGCCAACCAGCCATGGCTGCACAACGACACCAGCGTCTGGATGCCATGGGCGACAGACCACAACGAGCCAGCACCTGCTGCTGAGCCACCGGAGCGTTAATTCATGCTTGTCGCAGTCGCCATTTTTATCTTCACCATCGTCCTGGTCATCTGGCAGCCCAAGGGTCTCGGAGTAGGCTGGAGCGCCACGATGGGCGCGATCCTGGCCCTGGCCTGTGGCGTGATCAGCCTGGCGGATATCCCGGCGGTCTGGCACATCATCTGGAATGCCACCGGGACGTTTGTCGCACTGATCATCATCAGCCTGCTGTTGGACGAAGCCGGTTCTTTGCCTGGACGGCACTGCATGTGGCGCGCTGGGGGCGCGGCGTGGCCGGCGCTTGTTTGCCTATATGGTGCTGCTCGCGCCCTGGTGTCGGCGCTGTTTGCCAACGACGGCGCGGCGCTGATCCTCACCCCCATCGTGATGTCGATGCTGCTGGCGCTGCGCTTTTCCCCGGCGGCGACCCTGGCGTTTGTGATGGGCGCGGGTTTATCGCTGACACGGCGAGCCTGCCGCTGGTGGTGTCGAACCTGGTGAATATCGTCTCGGCGGACTATTTCAAGATCGGCTTCAACGAATATGCCGCGGTCATGGTGCCGGTCAACGTCGTCAGTGTCGCCGCCACCCTGGCGGTGCTGCTGTGGTTCTTTCGCCGCGATATTCCGCAGACCTACGACCCGCCGACCTGGCAGACCCCGCCAGCGCGATCCACGACCGCGCCACCTTCCGCGCCGGTTGGTGGGTGCTCGGCATCCTGCTGATCGGTTGCTTTGCCCTGGAACCCTGGGCATTCCCATCAGCGCGATTTCCGCGGTGTGCGCCGTGCTCCTGCTGGTGATCGCGCCAAGGGCCACAAGATCTCCACGCGCAAGGTACTGAAGGAGGCCCCGTGGCAGATCGTGGTGTTTTCCCTGGGGATGTACCTGGTGGTCTACGGCTTGCGTAACGCCGGCCTCACCACCTACCTGGCGACCTGGCTCGATACCTTTGCCACTTACGGCGTATGGGGTGCGGCCATGGGCACCGGCGTGCTGACGGCTTTGTTGTCCTCGGCGATGAACAACCTGCCGACAGTATTGATCGGTGCGCTGTCCATCGAATCCAGCCATGCCGTGGGCGTGGTCAAGGACGCGATGATCTACGCCAACGTGATCGGCAGCGACCTGGGCCCGAAAATCACCCCCATCGGCAGCCTGGCCACCCTGTTGTGGCTGCATATCCTGGCGCGCAAGGGCATCACCATCACCTGGGGCTACTACTTCAAGGTCGGGATTGTGCTGACCTTGCCGGTGCTGCTGATCACCCTCGCCGCCCTCGCGTTGCGCCTGAGCATCTAACGGAGAAACCGCAATGAAAGTCCTGTTCATGTGCACCGCCAACAGCTGTCGCAGCATCTTGTCCGAAGCGATGTTCAACCACCTGGCCCCGCAGGGTTTTGCCGCGGTCAGCTCCGGCAGTTTCCCTAAGGGCCAGGTCCTGCCGCGCAGCCTGAGCACGTTGCAGGCAGCGGGTATCCGCACCGAAGGCTTGTACAGCAAGGGCAATGATGCGTTCGAAGGCAGCCCGCCGGATGTGGTCATCACCGTCTGCGACAAGGCGCGGGCGAAGCCTGCCCGGTGTATTTCGGCCGGCGATGAAGGCGCATTGGGGCTTGGCAGATCCCTCGGAGGTTCAAGGTGACCAGGCCAGCATCCAGGCGGCATTCGATGCCACGCTGGAGACCATCGCCAGCCGCTGCCGGGCGTTTTTCGCCCTGCCCTTTGCCCGCCTCAGCCCTGGCGAGCTGAAGGTCGAACTCGAGCGCATAGCGCTGCTGGAAATGAACACACCCTGACTGCTGGATGAATCCCCGTGGCGATATGGATTCCCGTCCCTCTGCCAGCGTATGCTCTCGCACTTTCCTGAAAGGACGCGGGCATGCTGACGATCTTTTTTTACGCACTGGTATTCGGCTTTGTGTTTTGCCTCTCCCCCGGCGCGGTGCTGGCGGAGACCCTGCGCCGAGGCTTGCTCCACGGTTTCACACCCGCCTTGCTGGTGCAGTTTGGCTCGCTGGTAGGCGATGCCGTGTGGGCTGTGATCGGCCTCACCGGCATCGCACTGTTGATCCAGCATGACGCCGTGCGCGTGCCGCTGACGATCATCTGCGCGCTGTACCTGGCGTGGCTGGGCGTACGCAGCCTGATCGACGCCTGGCACTTGCCCGAAGCCGATGATGCGCCGGCCAGTACTCGGCAAAACGCGCTGGCCGTGGGCGCGGCGATTTCCCTGGCCAACCCGAAAAACATCGTCTACTGGGGGGCACTGGGCAGCGCGCTGTCAGGCATCGTCGGTGCTACGCCCAGCCATGGGCAGACGCTGATGTTTTTCGCCGGCTTCATGCTGGCTTCAGTGCTGTCATGTTTTCTGATCGCCGCACTGGTGAACCTGCTGCGCAAGAATGCATCGCCCACGTGGCAACGCATCAGTTATGGCGCCTGCGGTTTGGTATTGATCTATTTGGCCGTTCTCGCCGCACAGGGTGTATGAAGTTATATATCGGGCAACTTTCGAGTGCCTCTTGTCTGAATGAACTCTGAACACCGGGCTATTTAATTAATCATGCGTTGACATTTTGTAACTGCCTGAGTAGATTGCCCCTGCCCGCAACTGGGGCCTTTTTTAACCCTCACAAAAGAAGCCAATGGACACAGTATCCAGTCGCTGTCCGAGCACCGCCCTGGCGGGCATCGGGCGCCCAATCCAGAACATGACAGGACTCGCCTCCCCGGTCCGGTAAGCTGCGCTGGAGCTTGATGCTCCGCCGTAACTGCCTCGCCGGTCGCCCGTCCGGTCCCGAGGTGTGTTATGACCTTCCCAACCCTTGCTTTGCCCGATGTACCCACACTGGCCGCAGCCTTGCGAGCCAAGCGTTGCCATGCCCGCGTGGTTTTTCTGCCACGACGCACGCCCTGCGTTGCCCCTCCCCCAAAGACCCGCAGAGACCGCCGCTTTTCAGCCTGGGATAGCGCTGAGCGCCCGCGCCGTTGAATCCCGCTGAAACAATAACTTCCTGATTAAGTCCCTGGAGTTTTTATGAAACTTTCCAGTTGTAGTTCGCTGCGCGCCTTATAACTAACGCGCCAGTAGAAGTTATCCAAGCACCTTATTTAAACCGATCGCGAAGTCAGCGACTCGGCATGCTTTCGCTCGCCTGTATTCAGGTAAGTACCGGGTATGTTTTGTCGAGAATTGGCGACAGGAGCACAGACAATGAGCGCCGTAAAAAACACGCCACTGCAGAAGAAAACCGGCACCGCCAGCGACACCAAACTGTCGATGCGTGCCGCCCGCGAAGCCCACAACGGCCTGTCGGCCACCCTGGCCAACGTACGCGCCACCCAGGATGGCCTGACTGAACTGGACGCCACTGCCCGTCTGCAACGGGAAGGCCACAACGAAGTGGCCCATGACAAACCGCCTCACGCCATCGTGCAATTCCTGCAGGCCCTGAACAACCCGTTCATCTACGTGTTGCTGACCCTGGGCGGCATCAGCTTTTTCACCGACTGCTGGCTGCCGATGCAGGACGGTGAAGAAGCCGACCCCACCAAGGTCGTCATCATCATGACCATGGTCCTGCTCAGCAGCCTGCTGCGCTTCTGGCAGGAGCACCGTTCGGCCAAGTCCGCCGAAGCCTTGAAAGCCATGGTCCGCACCACTGCCACGGTGCTGCGCCGTGCGCAAGTGGGCAGCCAGCCCACCCTGCGCGAAGTGCCGATGCGCGAGTTGGTGGCCGGCGATATCGTGCAGTTGTCGGCCGGTGACATGATCCCTGCCGACATCCGCCTGATCGAGTCCCGGGACCTGTTTATCAGCCAGGCGGTGCTCACCGGCGAAGCCTTGCCGGTGGAGAAGTACGACACCCTCGGCGACGTCACGCAAAAATCCGCCGGGCCGGTAGCCGCCGACCAGGGCAACCTGCTGGACCTGCCGAACATCTGCTTCATGGGCACCAATGTGGTCAGCGGCCGCGCCAAAGCCGTGGTGGTGGCGACCGGGCCGCGCACCTACTTTGGCTCCCTGGCCAAGGCGATTGTCGGCTCCCGGGTACAGACCGCATTCGATCGCGGGGTGAACAGCGTCAGCTGGCTGCTGATCCGCTTCATGCTGGTGATGGTACCGATCGTGTTCTTCCTCAACGGCTTCTCCAAGGGCGACTGGGGCGATGCATTTTTGTTCGCCCTGGCGGTCGCCGTGGGCCTGACCCCGGAAATGCTGCCGATGATCGTCAGCGCCAACCTGGCCAAGGGCGCCACGGCGATGGCCAAGCGCAAAGTAGTGGTCAAGCGCCTCAACGCGATCCAGAACTTCGGCTCGATGGACGTGCTGTGCACCGACAAGACCGGCACCCTGACCCAGGACAAGATCATCCTCGAGCATCACGTCAACGCCTTCGGCCAGCGCGATGATGCGGTGCTGTCCCTGGCCTGGCTCAACAGCTACCACCAGAGCGGCATGAAAAACCTGATGGACCAGGCCGTGGTGCAGTTCTCGGAGCAGAACCCCAAGTTCCAGGTGCCGTTTGCCTACAGCAAGGTCGATGAATTGCCGTTCGACTTTGTACGCCGTCGCCTGTCCATCGTGGTCAAGGACGCTGCCCACGACCATCTGCTGGTGTGCAAAGGCGCCGTCGAGGAGATGCTGGACATTGCCACCCACGTGATGGAGGCCGGCAGTGCCGTGCGTCTGGATGAGCGCCGCCGCGAGGAGTTGCTGGCGATCGCCAATGACTACAACGAAGACGGCTTCCGCGTGTTGGTGGTTGCCACCCGCAACATTCCCAAGGCCCTGGCCCGCCAGCAGTACACCACAGCCGATGAGCGCAACCTGGTGATCCAGGGCTTCCTGACCTTCCTCGATCCGCCCAAGGAAACCGCCGGCCCGGCGATTGCAGCCCTGCAGCAGATCGGCGTGGCGGTCAAAGTCCTCACCGGCGACAACGCCGTGGTCACCAGCAAGATCTGCCGCCAGGTCGGCCTCGAGCCAGGCCGGCCGCTGTTGGGGGTGGAGATCGAGCTTATGGACGACGCCACCCTGGCGCGCCATGTGGAGGAGCGCACGGTATTTGCCAAGCTCACGCCGCTGCAGAAATCCCGGGTGCTCAAGGCCCTGCAAGCCAACGGCCACACCGTCGGCTTCCTCGGCGACGGCATCAACGATGCACCGGCATTGCGGGATGCCGACGTGGGTATCTCGGTGGACAGCGGCACGGACATCGCCAAGGAATCGGCCGACATCATCCTGCTCGAGAAAAGCCTGATGGTGCTGGAAGAAGGCGTGCTCAAAGGCCGCGAAACCTTCGGCAATATCATGAAGTACCTGAACATGACCGCCAGCTCCAACTTCGGCAACGTGTTTTCGGTGCTGGTGGCCAGTGCATTCATCCCGTTCCTGCCGATGCTCTCGATCCATCTGCTGCTGCAGAACCTGATGTACGACATCTCCCAGCTGGCCCTGCCGTGGGACAAGATGGACAAGGAGTACCTGGCCAAACCACGCAAGTGGGACGCCAGGAACATCGGCCGCTTCATGATCTGGATCGGGCCGACCTCGTCGATCTTCGACATCACCACCTTTGCCCTGATGTGGTACGTGTTCGCCGCCAACAGCGTGGAAATGCAGACCCTGTTCCAGTCCGGCTGGTTTATCGAGGGCCTGCTTTCGCAAACCCTGGTGGTGCACATGCTGCGCACCCGCAAGATTCCGTTCTTCCAGAGCACGGCCGCATGGCCGGTGCTGATGATGACCGGCGTGGTGATTGCGCTGGGCATCTACGTACCGTTCTCGCCCCTGGGCACCCTGGTGGGCCTGCAACCGCTACCGCTGGCGTACTTCCCGTGGCTAGTCGGCACGCTGCTCAGCTATTGCTGCGTGGCCCAACTGATGAAAACCCTCTACATCCGCCGCTTCAAGCAGTGGTACTGAGTTCCCCCGCCGTTTAAACGGTGGCGGTCGCCCGGCCGCCACCGTGCATTACAAGGAATAGGATCATGCGCGTCTTGATCTGTGCCGGTCGTCATTACGCCGACTGCAAAAAGTCCCGCCAAGTGCTGGACGCTTACCACCGCCTGCGCCCGGTGCAGGTGCTGATTCACGGCGGCAACCAGTTCCTCGGCAGCGCCATCGAGGACTGGGCGCGGGAACTCGGCATCGACGTGGTGCGCTACCCGCCCAACTGGCAACGCCACGGCAAGCAGGCGGAGCGCCAGCGCAACCATTTCATGCTGACCGACAGCCGCGCGGATGTGGTCATCGCGCTGCCAGGTGGTGACGACACGTCGGAGCTGGTCTGCCAGGCCAGGGCCAGCGGCATTTCGGTGCTGACCGTAGAGAACTGACATTCAAGCGAGGTGCATCATGCACAACAAACACACCCCGAAGCGCCCGGACGGGTTTGCCAAATACCGTGCGCGGCACTATCGCGGCGCGCGCCAGACCCTGCTGCTGTTGCCGCCGGCAAAACAGCGAGCGCTGCGGCGCAACCTGCTGTTTATCGGTATCACCCTGGGTTCGATCCTGTTAATCGCCCTGGTGTCCAAGGCCCATGCCGCCGGTGGCGCCTATGTGGTCGATGACGGCGCAATCAACGCACCGGGTGCCTGCAATCTCGACGCCTGGTACAACGCCGACCGGCACGTCGGCAGCACGCACACGGCAACGCTGTCTCCCGCGTGCACGTTCAGCGCACTGCCTTCGGTGCAGTGGGGCGCGGCGCTGTCACGGGCCGACAGCGCAGGCCGGGGCGAGACCCAGGTGAATCCGCAACTCAAGGCACAGGTACTGTCACGGCAAGACCTGGGGCTGGAAATAGCGATCTCCGCCGGGGCGCATCTTGCCCTTGATCGACGACACGGGTTCGACGGCGCCGACTTCACGCTCCCATTGACCTGGCAACCGCTGGCACCCCTGCGCTTGAACCTGAATGCCGGCTGGGCCCATGCCTACAACGACGGCGAGCCAACCCAGCGCCTGACCTGGGGCACCGGCGTCGAGTATCAACTGATGGATGCCCTTACGCTGATCGCTGAACGTTACGGCCAGGAAGGCGGTGACCAGGCCTGGCAAGCAGGGCCGCGCCTGCACTTCGGGGAATTTGTCGACGTCGACCTGGTGCTCGGGCGCGACCTGGGCGGTGAACGTAATCAATGGCTGACCACCGGTGCGACGCTCAGGTTTTAGGCCTGGCCTGCTGCTCCAGGTGCAGTTGCCGTGGCGGGTCGTCCAGGTAATTGCCTTATGATGGCGGCACCATTGCCAACGAGGGGTAAAGCACGTGGACCGTATCGAACAAATGACGCTGCTGGCGACCTACAACCAGTGGATGAACCGCAAGGTCTATGACGCGGCTGCCAGGCTTACGGACGATGAGTTGCGCGTGGACCGCCAAGCGTTTTTCGGCTCGGTGTTCGGCACGCTCAACCATCTCACGTTGGGCGACACCGTCTGGCTCAAACGCTTTGCCCTGCACCCCGCCGGCTACGCGGTGCTGGTGCCGCTGAACAGCATCGCCGCGCCGTCGGACCTCAAGCAACTCGCGTTCGCCGACCTGGATGAACTCGCCGCCCGGCGGCGTTGGCTGGACCAATTGATCATCGATTGGGTCCACACCCTGCGCGAACCCGACCTCGACCATCGCCTGCACTACCACAACATGCGCGGCGCGGCGGCCAGCAAGCCGTTCGGCGCCCTGCTGGTGCATTTTTTCAATCACCAGACCCACCATCGAGGCCAGGCCACTACGCTGCTGACCCAGGCCGGGCAGGATGTGGGCGATACGGACCTGCTCGCCTTGATTGACTGAACTCAGCGCGCGCTGAATTCGGCATAGGCCTGCAGCAACCGTGCAAAGTCCTCGGGTTGCGGCAACTGCTCGAAGCTTTCGACTGCCGGCGTGGTAGCCCAGGCCAGTTTTTCGCGGGTCCAGGTTTCCATAAAGGGCACGTACTCCGCGGCATTATCCAACAACGTCGCACGCACGTTGACGAACTCATCGATGCCATGGGGGCGGGTAAACAGCCAGCTCATGCAGTGCGGGCAGCAATAGTGACGATCGACCCCGTGCAGGCCACCCACCACTGGGCAACCCTGGGTCACGGTGAACGCGCTGGCGGGAATCAGCGCACTGAGGGAGAACGCACTGGCGGTCATCTTCTGGCAGCCGGTGCAGTGGCACGCCATGGTAATCACCGGCGCCTGGCTCACGCTGAAGCGCACCCGGTTACAACGGCAACTGCCTTCCAGGGGCAGGGTTTCGACGCTCATCACACACTCCTTTTCATGATCAGTGGCGTGGCAGGGTAGCGCCGAGGTGGGGGTGTTGAACAGGTCCGGGGGGCAAAACCGAACGCTGCTGCGCCCATGGGGTCGTAACCTCAGGTGCCGGGACTTTTCAGCCCCGCCCTCCCCGCGTGCATTGTGGGTTTACCGATGTGCGTACCCAATAAGAAGGAGACGCTTACATGGTCATTCACTTCAAGGTTGCCGGGCATCTGGCCTGCGGCCATCACGGCAATAACCTGCCCTCCAGCACCGAGCTGAATCGGGTCAAGTGCCGCACCTGCCGCAACACCGATGCCTACAAGGAAGCGCGCCGCAACCAGCGCAACGCCGCACGCCGTGCTTCGCGCAAGGCCAAGACCCACACCAGCACAGACTGGCGCAGTGCCTGGGCGCAGCGCCTGACCGACCTGCCAGGGCGACAACGCCTGCCCCGGGGCTTCGGCGCACAGCCTTTCGTATAAGCCACAAACGCAGAAGCCCCGGACAAACCGGGGCTTCGTTTTCAATCAATCATCATTGGACACCGGCCTGTTGCGTGCCTGGTAACCCGGCAACGTGGCGGCATACGCCAGTGCCTGTTCACGGGAATTGAAGGACGCCAGCCGATCCTGGGGCGTACACACCCGCCATGGCCCGAAATTGACCTGCACGATGTCGTACCCATTCAGATGCAGCTTCTTCAGCAGTGGAGCGCTCATAGTCACCTCGCTTTCCTGAGATTTCCCAGCGTTGCACGCCCTACCTTACACCCGCATCCAGGCTCATGATCGACCGCATGTCGCATGCGGCCAGGCTACTTGACCTTGCTGCTCAAGGTATCCACGCTGCGCTTGAGATCATCCAGACTGCGTTTCAAACCGTCGATATCGCTTTTCTGCCGTTCGATCGTGCTGTTCTGATCCTCGACCGTGCGCTTGAGGCTCGCCAACTGGCTGTCACTGGAACTGGCGCTCGAACCGTCCCTGCGCTTGAACTCATCGAACGCGCGGTCCTGCCCCTCCAGCTTGCCTTTCAGGCCTTGTACCTCACTCTCGGTACGTTTCTGCGCAGCCTGCAGCTGTTCAATATCCCCCACCGAAATGCTCGACGCCTTCAACACATACTGATTGCCCGCTTCCAGCGAAGCCCCCGTCAACCGATCACCGCCTGACGCGCTGAAATCCCCCCACTTCACCGCACTCCCAGCCTGTGCCGTACTGGCCAACACTCCCACGACACCTGCAATAACCATCCAATAGTGCCTGCGAACACTGAGCATCAACTGATTCCTTTCCAGACTGCCGGGATGGCATATCGCTATGACTGTCATTTATGCCGCTTGTTCCCGTGCCGTAGGAATCCTCTGGTTCGCCTGTTAAAGCCGATGTAGACCACTGATCTGCCAAGCTTTTTCAGGCGCTCCCCATGCAAGAAAGCGGCAGCCCGACCTTGCGTCGAAGCGCCTGGATCTATATATTCCCAACCCTGCAACAACGCGCTACCGCCCGAATGGCGAAACTGGTAGACGCATGGGACTTAAAATCCCCCGCTCGTAAGGGCGTCCCGGTTCGATTCCGGGTTCGGGCACCATCTCTAGTTTCCACTGACAGCCAGTAAAGTCCATGGAACCCTTTAAAACCCGCCACTTGGCGGGTTTTTTCGTTTATGGCGTTCCGTCGGTTTCTGTCGAGTTCCAGGCTTTTTAGGCATAGCTTTAGAGATACAAGCCAGTTCGATAATGGGTTGTGTACTTATGCCACGTTCCACTGCTCCCCCTCAGTGACGCTGCTTGCCGTACGGCCAAGCCTAAAGATCGCCCATACGGTCTGTTCGATGGTGATGGTCTTTTTCTGCTAATCCAGCCTAACGGCCGAAAGGGATGGCGTGTACCCAAACCAGCTCGCCTTAGAGGCGGCCGTGATGGAATTAACCCTGAGGGCTGAGCGCCACGGCGCGACAGACACTGGCGACAATGTACGCGGTGCACTTCAAACAATCGGAGAGAACGCCGGACACATCAAACAAGGCCTGGCCAAACTGAAAGGCCAAGGCCCACACTAATCAAGCCGTCCCCGACGTCTCGCCTGCAACAGCCTTTTTGGACTTTGTGCGCATACAGTCCCGAGCCAGCACGCGCTGTTCGGCGCGAAGGATGACCCCGTGCGACCCAGTTCGTCAGATACAGCTCTCAAGCTATGTGTACCTTGGTAAAATGGCATAATATGCCAATGGTCGAAAGAACCTGTTTGCCCAGAGCTGGAGCTAATTATGGCGACGCGAAACGTTGTGCTCACCCCTCACCAGGAACAGGTTATCCATGAACTGGTTCAGTCCGGCCGTTATCAGAATGCCAGCGAAGTGATGCGAGAAGGTTTGCGGCTATTGGAGCAACGCGTCGCCGAAGACACCGCCAAAATTGAGGCCCTGCGTCAGGCGACCTCGATCGGCATCATGGACCTTGAGCACGGGCGCTTCACGCAGTTGAACGAAGGGGATCTGGAGCACTACCTCGAGGGGTTGAGCCTGGAAGCCACCCTCCCCGCGAGGGAAAAACACTGAGCATGCCGCAGTATCGGATTTCCAACGCGGCGCGCGCCGACATTGTCGACATCCTCAGGCTCTCCCAGACGCAGTTCGGCGATCGAGCACGCCAGCGCTACCAGGCACTGATCCTCGCTGCGCTGCAAGCGATTGCCGACACGCCTTATCGCATTGGCAGCCACGACCGCGATGAGCTTGCACCGGGCCTTCGCAGCTATCACCTCATCTATTCACGCCAGCAGGCCAAACACCCCCATGGGACGGTCAACAGCCCACACCATATCGTGTTCTATCGTGTGGCAAACGACGACGTGATCGAGGTCGTCCGACTTCTTCATGACGCCATGGAAGTGCAACTGCACCTGCCCAACGACTGATCACCGACCTGGCCTAAAGGCTTAACCGGCCATGAACAGCGAAGGTAAGACGCCCCCTCTACATCTCAACCTGAGCGCCCTCGCTGTCAGCCGACTCGGCGGCCAATTGAAGCGGGAGGTTCTGGGTCCGACCGGACTATCGAGACCCACGACCAGAAACACGATGTTCAACTTTGCGTACCACTTTCAATGCTGAACAACCGCTTTCTAGGCGTTTTCCGTAGCCAGGCGCCTGGCATTACGCTCCAGCTGCCGATGGACACGCGGATCGATGCCCCTAGCGACCAGTGCCCTCGCAACATCACGCAGAGCGCGAGCATCTCGTAAGCTAATTTCAGGATAGGTACCGAGAGAAATACGGGGTTGATTATCCGCCCAGGAAAAGCGGAAGTGCCAGCACTTGGCGCCTTTCGTACTCACGAAAAGAGCGAGGCCGTTGTAATCAGGAAGGGTGTAGTCCTTGGCACGGGGTTTGGCGTGTCGGACCGAGGTATCGGTGAGAGCCATCGTACAATCTCCGTCTCGTTTGGATGGAGGAGATTTGTACGGTTTCCAGAGAGGCGAGTCCCACGAAAAAGTGATCTACCAAGCGCCGGATTAATGTACTAAAAAATGTACTAAGAAAACGTGGATGGTAGTGTTTTCGAGTGGAGCTTACTGGAACTAAAAAAGAGGCCGAAGCCTCTTTTTTCAGTTTCTGCAGACTTCAATAGAAACCTGTAGAACAATAATTGGAGCGGGAAACGAGACTCGCATTTGGCGTCCGACCCATTGAAATCTAAGGGGTTTATTTTCTTACCGAAGCAGGAAAAGACTCAATTCTGGACTTGTTTTTAGGGCGTTTCAAGAGCGAAAAAAGGGTAATCCTAAGCAAGGCTACGGGATTCTACCCTTAGCCAAAAAACAACTACTCATCAGAGTTATATTTAAAGCGCTGCGCTGGATAGAGTACCAATCAATAAGGCTGGCATTCACGTGTTCACCAGCTGAAACCAACTCAATCGGACGAACCTGGACGCTGATCAAGTTTTTTCATCAGCCTCTGGAACGCCGCCAGCACCTGCGCAGGCCGCTCCAACATCAATTGATGACCACACCGCTCCAACACCTCAAAGCTACCCGTTGGCAGCTGTCGGGCGAGCGCTTCCCCCCCACTGGAGGGAGTCAGTCCGTCGCTGTCTCCCGCTAACACATAAGTCGGCAAAGTCAGTCGGGCCAGGGCATCGGCGTCGGGCCATTGGGCATTTTGCAGTAAAGACTTGAACACATACAGACGATTGCGACGGGTCAGGTGTTCCTCGTAGGCCACCAGCCGGGGATCGGCTGCGGGGTGCCACGCACGCTGACGAAAGCCCTTGGCCAGCAACGGCCGCAGCAGCTCCAACACCCAGGCAGGCAGCGACATCAGACCACCATGGCTCAACGGGCGATGCAGTTGTGTGCCTAGCAGCAGGGCGCCATCTATGGTCACCTGCGGCAACCTGCGTGGAAGCTCCAATAAGGCACTCAACCCCAGTCCGGTACCAAAGGAATGGGCGACCAGGATATTCCGCCGTGCAGCGTAGCGGCCCAGTATTTCCAGCTGATCTGCCACCAGTTCCGACCAGGCATAGGCCTGCGGCCGGCGCGGCTTTTCGCTATCGCCGTGCCCCAACAGGTCCCACGCCACCAGGCTGTATCCCTGCTCGGCCAACGCCTGCCATAACTCGCGCCATTGATCCTTGTGACCACCACCGCCATGCCCGAAGAACAGGACTGTGTCTGCCTGATGCGTGCCAGGTTGATAAACGATGCTCAGGTGCCGTCCGGGTCGGATTTCCACCCGCTCGCCCCGCACCAGAGGTAAATCAGAAAATGCGTGTAAATCAGCCATGAGTGGGACAAGCCTCTTGGGATTCAAGGTGTTGAGGAGTGACCGTCGAAGGGTGGGCTGTTCTGGAAAAACCACGCAATAAGGTCTGGGTATAAGCATGTTGCGGATGGGCCAGTAGCGTTGCCGTTTCCCCCTGCTCCACCACATGCCCGCCCTGCATCACGGCAATGCGATCACACAATCTGGCGGCCACTCGCAAGTCGTGGGTGATGAACACAATGCTCAGCTTGAGCCGACGTTGCAGGTCTTCAAGCAACTCGAGAATCTGTACCTGGATCAGCGCATCCAGAGCGGAAACGCATTCGTCCGCGATGAGTATTTTCGGATCCACAGCCAAGGCACGGGCGATACCGATACGCTGGCGCTGACCACCGGAAAACTGATGAGGATAGCGTTCGAACGCGGCTGCGGGCAGCCCAACCAACTCCAGTATTGACCGCGCGCGCCGCTCGGCCTCGGCCTTTGAGTGTCCCTGCACCAGCGGGCCGGTCATGACGATACGGCCGACGGTCTGGCGCGGATTGAGCGAGGCAAACGGGTCCTGGAAAATCATCTGCACATCGCTACGCAATGCTCGCAAACGCCCTTCTGACAGCGCCGTTATATCCTGGCCCAACCATTGAATTTGACCACTTTCAGCACGTAGCAGCCGAACAAGGCAACGCCCCAGAGTGGATTTCCCCGAGCCTGACTCCCCAACAATGCCCAGGGTTTCACCCTCGCGCAGGGTCAACTGAACCTGCGCCAGGGCCTGGGTGGCACGCTTACGCCACCAACCGCTGTTGCTGCGAAACACTTTATTGAGTTGCTCGGCCTTGAGTACCACACTCCCGTCCACCGTGGTGCGCGGGGCCCGCGGTTGCGCCGAGACCGCTGCCAACAGTTGCCGGGTATAAAGCGCCTGAGGCTTGCGCAATACTTGATGGGCGCTGCCCTGCTCCACCAGTCGACCTTTTTCCAGCACCAGCACGCGGTCGGCAATTGCCTCGACCACGGCGAAATCATGGGTGATGAACAACAGCGCCATGCCTTTGTCCTGTTGAATCTTGCGTAACAGATCGATGATCTGCGCCTGGGTGGTCACATCCAGGGCCGAGGTGGGTTCGTCGGCGATCAGTAACGAGGGATCGAACGCCAATGCCATGGCGATGACCACGCGCTGACGCTGACCACCGGAGAGTTCAAAGGGATAGACCAGGCGCAGGCGTTCAGGCTCGGGCAGGCCGACGTAACCCAACAATTCCACCACCCGTCGGCGACGCTCCTGGGCCGATTTCACCCCGTGGGCGTGCAGGGTTTCATCGATCTGCTCACCCACGCGCAACAGCGGGTTCAGCGCGCTCATGGGCTCCTGGAACACCATGCTAATATCTCGCCCGCGCAGCTGACGCATCGCGGTTTCACTGAGCTTCGCCAAGTTTTCACCACGAAACACCAGGCGCCCGCTTTCCACGCTCAGCGGCGTCGGTAACTGCCGCAACAATGCCTTGGCCAACATCGACTTGCCCGAGCCGGACTCGCCCACTACACATAGGCATTCGCCGCTGCGCAATTGCAGCGACAGGTCATACAGCGCGTGACTGCGGTCGGCACCGGCCGGCAAGGCGATACGCAGGTTTTCCACACTGAGCAACGTCATAGCGACCTCCCCGGTTCAAAGGCCACGCGCAAGCCTTCGCCCACCCGGTTCACGGCCAGCACGCACAGCACAATCGCCAACCCCGGCAGGAAGCTCATCCACCAGGCATCCCGCAGCAGCCCACGGGACGCGTTGATCATGTAACCCCAGCTCATGGCCTCAGGGTCGCTCAGGCCGAGAAACGCTAACGCGGCTTCGGTGAGAACGGCAGTGGCCATCACAAAGGTCATGGTCACCAACAACGGCGCCAAGGCATTTGGCAGGATTTGTTGGCAAATGATGCCCAACGGCGATTGCCCCAGCACCCGCGCCGCCTGCACAAACTCACGTTGTCGCAGGGTAAGGAATTCGCTGCGCACCAGCCGCGCGACGCCCGGCCACGCCACCAGCGAAATCGCCAGCACGATGGACCCCAGGGACGGTTCCAGCACCGCCACCAGGATCACCGCCAACACTAACTGCGGAATGATCTGAAAGAACTCGGCGATCCGCATCAGCGCGCCGTCGAGCCATCCACCGAAATAACCGGCGACAGCGCCGACGAGCAGCCCCACCAGCAAGGTCGCCAGACTGGTCAACACCCCCACGGCCAGGGACACACGGGCGCCGTAGAGCAAGCCGCTGCCGAGGTCGCGGCCAAGCATATCGCTGCCCAGCCAGTGCGCCGAATCGTGGAACGGCGGTAGCATCGGCTGGGTGTTCATTTCCCAGGGCGAGCTACTGGTGAGCCACGGCGCGGCAGTCGCTAGTGCTGCTAACACCAGCAAAAACAACGCGCCGGCCAGCGCCGACGGCTGGTGAATAAAGCGTGTGAGCACCGCCATCAGCCCTGTCCTCCAGCGCCAATACGTGGGTCGAGCAAACGGCAAATCACATCGGTCAACACATTGAAGCCCACCACCAAAATCGAGATCACCAGAAAGCCGCCCATCAACACACCGTAGTCACGCTGGGCCAATGAGTCATACATCAAGCGGCCAATGCCAGGCCAGGAGTACACCACCTCCACCAGTAACGCACCGCTGGCCAGTTGGCCGAGTTGCAAACCAGCGAAAGTCACCACCGGCAGCAGTGCATTGCGCAACACATGTACATACAGAATCCGCCGTGGATACAGGCCTTTGGCGTGGGCAGTGCGCACGTATTCCTGACCAAGAGCATCGAGCACGGCGGCTCGGGTGAGGTGGATATACAGAGCCAGAAACAGCACGTTCAGGGATAGGCACGGCAACAACAGATGCCGCAGGCGATCCAGCAGCGAGAAGTCCCGGCCCACGGTCTCCATACCGAACGCCGGCAACCAATCCAGACTTACGGAGAACAGCAAAATCATCAGCATCGCCAGCCAGAACGGCGGCATCGCGTACAGCAACAAAGCACCATGGGCGATCACACCGTCCAGCCAATGCCGCTTCTGCCGTGCCCGCGCCGCCAGCACACCTAAGGTCACGCCGAGCACGGAAGAAACTACAAAGGCCGAGCCCATCAATGCCAGCGTCGCCGGCAACCGCTCGGCGATCAGCGACCACACCGAGGTCTGATTTCGGTAGGAATAACCCAGGTCCAAGTGGGCGATATTGCCCAGGTATATCAGCAACTGCTGGAGCAGCGGTTTATCCAGGCCCATGGTCTGGCGCAGTTGCTCGATAAACTGCACATCGTCCACTCCTGCCTCTCCGGCCAACAGCAATGCAGGATCGCCCGGCGCCAGTCGAATCAGCAGGAAACTCAGCACCAGCACCGCGACCACCATCAGCAACGCCTTGACGAGCCGCCCGCTGAAATACAACACGCCGTTCATGGCGCCAGGGCCTCGAGGTACACGCTCTCGTAGTCCTCATTAAGGCTGGTAGCGGTCTGCAGCAGGTTTTTCACCTGTTTGTGAAACAGCGTCGGGTAACGCATTTCGAAGATCGGTGCGATGGGCAGGTCGGTGTTCAGCACGTTCTCCAGCTGGCTGTAGAGCTGTTTGCGCTCCGGGCCTTCCGGGGTATCGGCGACTTTCGCCCACAAGGCATCGGCCTCTGCGCTGTTGTAGCCGCTGACGTTGGCGAACGGCGAAGTTTTGAGTATGTAGTCGGAGCGGAACAGATAGGCGCTGGTCAGGTAGGGATCGCCGATCTGGAAGATAAAATTGTAGGTCAGGTCGAAGTCCCAGTCGCTCACGCGCTGGAACCAGGTCGCCGCGTCGGACGTGACCACCTGCACCTTGAAACCCAGGGGTTGCAAGGACTGCTTGGTGTATTCGGCCAGACGCTCCCACGCACCACCCTTCTCGCCATTGAGCAGGCGAATGCGCACTGCGCCGACATCCACGCCGGATTCCGCAATCAGCGCTTTGGCCTTTTTCACGTCATAGGCGTACTGCGGCAACTGTGGATCGTGAAAAGGCGAGCTGGACACAAACGGCCCCTGGGCGACCTTGCCCGAGCCGAAGAAGATGTTATCGACAATGAACTGTCGGTTCAGCGCATACAGGATCGCCTGGCGCACCTTGGGGTTGTTCAACGGTGGCTTGCGCGTGTTGATTTGCAGGAAGGCCAGACCCGAGTACAACTCCCAGCCCTTTTCCGACGACTGCACATCGGGCAAGGCGGTCAGGCGCTTGAGGTCGGAGTAATCCGCATCGCCGCTGCGCAACACTTGCACGTCGTCACGCTCGAACGCGGCGGCACGCGAAGAGGCATCAGGAATGACGTGGAAGATGATGCTGTCGAGGTGCGGCAGGCCCTTTTTCCAGTAGTTGGGGTTCTTGGCCAGCTTGATATAGGCGCCGCGTTTCCACTCGACGAACACAAACGGCCCGGTGCCCACCGGTTTTAGGTTGTAGGGGTTGTTACGAAAGTCGGTGTTCTCGTAAAGGTGCTTCGGCACCACCGGGCGCAAGCCGCTGCCCAAGGCCGAAAGCAACGGCGCGAACGGTTTCTTCAGGTGAAAGACCACCTGCAGCGTACCTTTGGCGGTGATGCTCTCGACGTACTCGGTGATGATACCGCCAAGGCGCTTGTCCACCTCGGGGTAGAAGGTCTGGAAGCTGAACACCACGTCATCGGCGGTGAACGCTGGACCGTCGTGCCAGTGCACGCCGTCCTGCAAGTCCAAGGTATAGGTGAGGCCGTCAGGGGAGATAGTCCAGGCTTTGGCCAATACCGGTTTGGGCGCAAGGTGTGTGTCGAAGGTGAGCAGGCCCTGGAGCACCTTGCCGCTCACGTATTGGGTCGACACATGGCTGACTACGCCGTGCATCAGCGAGGGCGGCTCCGGCTGGGCCACCAGGTTGAGCACCCCGCCCTCCTGGGGTTGCGCTTGAGCCTGGCCGGCCAACAACGTGGTGCACATTGCCACGGACGTGAGGGCACGGCGGAAAGAGAATGAGCGCATGGAGTCTCCTCGAATTGAACAATATAACGAGGGTTTTGCAAGCGTTGTGCCATGGCCGGTTGGGCGGGTATTGCTGGGGTTGGTGGTGATCGCGCTGATGAAAAAACCACAGAGCTGCGCCTGAGTGTGCAAAAAGCAGCAGCAAAGCATTTCAAATGTGGGAGGGGGCTTGCCCCCGATATCGGTCGGTCATCAATGAATGAGCCAACTGACACGTCGCTATCGGGGGCAAGCCCCCTCCCACAGGGGTTCATCGCTGGTCGATGGCACAAGGTTTGCCCCTGTAACCATCATCTGAATAAACGAGCCTCGCCACTATGTCACTGGATTACCTGGGCAACCCCATCGACACCACCGCCCCCACCACCCTCCAAGGGCTGGACGACTTTATAGGCGGCTTCCTCGGCTACCAGCCCCGTGCCGAACGCATCCTTGCCACCGCCGATGCCGATCCCGACTCCGCGCTGGCCAATGCGTTTGCCGGCTTGCTGCTGATGTTCATCGAGTCGCCTGAGGGCCCGGCACTCGCGGAAAAATACCGCCAACGTGCGGCGCACGCCGCTCACCCGCGCGCCCTGCTGTACCTTGGCGTGCTGCAAGCCTGGATCAAGGACGACCTCGATCAAGTCCTGCATTTGAGCGAAAACCTGCTCGACCGATACCCCCGCGACCTGTTTGCCGCCAAGCTCAACCAGTACCTGGAATTCAACCGCGGCAACTGGCCCGCCCTGTTGCGCATCGGCCTAAAGGCCACCGCTGGCGCACCCGATATTGCCCACAGCCACGGCCTGCTGGCCTTCGCCTACGAGCAATGCCACCTGCTCGAAGAAGCCGAAGCCAGCGCGCTGCAAGCCTTGCGCCTGCAACCCTCGGAGCCTTGGGCCCAGCACGCCCTGGCCCATGTGATGCTGACCCAGGGACGTATCGAGGAAGGCACGGCGTTCCTGGAAAGCGTGACCCATCACTGGGACGGTTTGAACTCGTTCATGTACACCCACAACTGGTGGCACCTGGCGTTGTTCTACCTGGCGCGGGGCGAGGATCAGCGCGTGCTGGAGATTTACGACCAACACGTGTGGGGCATCCTCCCGGAATACTCTCAGGACCAGGTCGGCGCCGTGTCCTTGCTCGCCCGATTGGAACTGGCCGGCATCAACGTGGGAGAGCGCTGGCAGGCGCTGGCACCCTATCTGCAACGTCGGGTCTGCGATACGGTACAGCCGTTCCTGAGCGTGCAGTACCTGTATGGCCTGGCCCGGGCGGGCAAGCCGGAGGCGGATAGGTTGCTGGCGGCGCTGCGGCAGTACAGCTTCGACGCACGGCCAGTGTGGGGCGAAGTGACCCTGCCGTTGGCGAAGGGCTTATTGGCCCATGCACGCGGGGACTGGCAACAGTCGCTGGCGCAACTGACGATCGCCCTTCCCCGGCTGAATGAGATTGGTGGCAGCCACGCACAGCGCGATCTGTTTGCCCTGGTGGAGCTGGATGCACGCGTGAAGGCCGGGGATTGGTTGGGTGCGCAGCAGACACTGGAATTGCGGCGCCGGTATGACGGGTGGGATGTGCCGACGAATCGGAGTCTGGTGCAGGTGTATAAGGCGTTGAGGTTGCCGGCGTTGGCGGCAAAGGCACAGACGCGCCTATCACGTTTCACCTGAACAGCAGGAGCCGGTTCCTACAGTTGATCGCGGCTAGCCCCTGGCACTGAACACCCCTCTGGCGATCGCCCGCGCCACGCAATCCGCAGCCGCCGAGCCAATACAACCAATCTCTACCTGCCGCCGTGGGCCATCGCTCAACTCAACCGCCGCCGACGCCAAGGCAAATACAGTGTCCCCATCAAACGGCAAATGCGCCGGACGCACCGCACGGGCAATCCCGTCCTGAGCCATGATCGCCACGCGCTTGCACTCAGCCACAGTGAGCCGAGCGGTACTGGCGACCACCACCAGAGTCGTATTGGCCCCGGCTTGCAGACGGCCCATCGAATCCAGGCGTGACAGCTCCGGCATCGGGTCGCTGCAGTCCATCTCGGCTTCAGGACGCTGGCCACCGAACTCTCCCGCCACTTCCCAAGGCCACGCCCAGAACGTCTGACCATCGGGCATGTACACCGAGCCTATTGGGTTGGCGACCACCAATGCAGCGACGATCAAGCCGTTCCCCAGATTCAGGGACGCGGTACCCAGCCCACCTTTCAGCACCCCGGCCATGGCACCACGACCGGCACCCACCGAGCCCAACTCAAAGTCTTCACCCGCATTGGCCAGCGCCTCGAAGCCCAAGCGTCGGTATGGCGGTTCCAACCCCCAGTCTTTGTCGCCGCCGTTGGCCAGGTCATGCAACACCGCTGCGGGCACGATAGGAATCGCTGGGGCGCCGGGTTTGAGGTGCAGGCCCACTTGGTCGTGGGACAGTTTCGCCGCCACCGCATCCGCCGCCCCCAGGCCGAAGACCGAGCCGCCGGCAAATACCAGAGCATGGAGCTGGCCGACCATGTTTTCCGGCTCAAGCGCAGCCGTTTCGCGCCCGCCAGGGCCACCGCCGCGAATGTCGATGCTGGCGGTCCAGAAACCATTGGGGCGAATCACTGTGACGCCGGTGTCGACGCGCAGGTCCGTGGCGTGGCCGACCGTGAGGCCTGGGATATCGGTGAGGGCATTGCGCGGGCCGGGTCTAGGCATACAGAAATAGCTTCCTTGGGTTCAGGGTGTCGCGTGGGGAGAGCAAGTCGTGTGCCAAGCACAACCACCCAAGCCTTACGGCTCACTACCCGGTTGCCGATAAAAGCCCCTGCACAAAAACCAACACCCTGCCCTTCGGCCTGTTAAAAAAACACCAACACCCCCGCTTAATAACAAGTAAGCCTATGTTTTTAAACACTTTTAACAGATGGCATAGCCCTTGCTCTCCAGCCTTCCCACCAGAGCTTGAACTCAACAAGCCGTCCTCTATCAAGGCCCAACACCTTAAACTACTGGAGTATTTCCCATCATGAATGCATCACGCGCCACAGGTCGCCGACCCAGTAAGGCCTTCGCCCACACGTTGTTGTTTATTGCCCTGTACGAAGCCGCCAGCTACAGCAGCCTGACGCTCGCCGCCGACGCGCCGGCCAGCGATAACCCCTTGGACACCGTTGTGGTGATCGGCAACCGTGGCCAGGCGCGCACCCTGGCCGAGAGCCCGTCACCCGTGGACGTGATCTCCTCCAAACAACTGCTGGCCACCGGGCAAGGCGATCTCACCCGCGCCCTGAGCAAGGTACTGCCATCCCTCAATCAGCCAGCATCGTCAGGCTTCGGCTCAACGTCGGTGGTGCGCCCGATCAGCCTGCGTGGCCTCAATGGCGACCAGGTGCTGGTACTGGTCAACGGCAAGCGTCGCCACAACAGCGCGCTGCTCAATAACGGCACCTACCTCAACTCCGGCTCGCAACCGGTGGACTTGGACATGATCCCCACCGCTCTGGTGGATCATGTCGAAGTGCTCCGTGACGGCGCCTCGGCCCAGTATGGTTCGGATGCGATTGGTGGCGTGGTCAACATCGTGCTCAAGCAGACCGACCACGGCGGCAGCCTGTCCACCAGCTACGGCCAGAACTATGAAAACGGCGACGGCGAAACCGCGCGCCAAACCGGCAATGTCGGCCTGGCGCTGCCCAACGACGGCTTTATCAACCTCGCCCTGGACGTGAAGAAACAGAAGATCTCCGACCGCTCCGACAACGCGCCCTATACCGACTCGGCCGGCAACACCAGCCTGCAACACACCTACTACGGCACCGGCCTGCCCGAGGCACGCAACTTCAGTTTCGGGTACAACGCCGAGCTGCCGGTGGACGATGCCCTCACGCTCTACTCATTCTCCACCTACACCCGCCGCAACTCGGAAAAACCGCTGGCTTTCCACCAGCCCGCCAGTTTCGATGGCATCCGCACCCCCTTCCCCGAAGGCATCGAAGACACCCTGCGTTTTATCGAAAATGACTTCCAGGTAGCGTTTGGCGGCAAGGGCGAACTCGCCGGCTGGGACTATGACCTGTCCAGCACCTATGGCCAGGACCATGCCGAAGCGACCCTGCGTCACACCTACAACCTGAGCTACGGCCCGGACTCGCCGACCTCGGTGGACACCGGCGTCAAGACCTTCAGCCAATGGACCAACAACCTCGATCTGACCCGCGCATTTGACCTCGGCCTGCACAAACCCACGCAAATTTCCTGGGGCCTGGAGCAACGCTACGAGAACTACAAGATCGGCAAGGGTGACCTCGCCTCCTACGCCAGCGGCCCTTTCACCACCGGAGCCAGCGGTGGCCTGATCGCACCGGGCACCATCTCCGGTGCCGGTACCACCCCGCAGGATGCTGCGCAAAAAGGCCGCACCAGCCTCGCCGGGTATGGTGAGATCGGCCAGGACTTCACCGATAAATGGCACGTCGACCTGGCCGGTCGCTACGAGCACTACAACGATGGCTCGGGCACCACGACTAACGGCAAGTTCTCCACCCGCTACCAACTCACACCGATCCTGGCAGTACGCGGCACCTTCAGCACCGGTTTCCGTGCGCCTTCGCTGGCCCAGCAGATTTACAGCTCCACCTCGCAAACCAGCGTCAACGGCCAGCTGTTCGACTACCGTAACGTTGCAGTCAACTCCGACGTGGCCAAGGCGCTCGGTGCCGAGACTCTCAAACCTGAGAAGTCCACCAACTTCAGCCTGGGCCTGACTCTGCAACCGACGGACGCCACCAGCATCACCCTTGATGCCTACCAGATTAAAATCAAGGACCGCATCGCGCAAACCGGCTACCTGGGCGGCACACCGCAAATCAGCGCAATCCTCGCAGCAGCGGGTCTCAACCCGAACCAGGCGGTGACCTATTTCACTAACGCCCTCGATACCACCACCCGTGGCGTCGACCTCGTCGGAGACTACCGCCAGAGCATCGGTGCCTACGGCAACCTGCGTTACACCTTGGGGTTCAACTGGAACACCACGCAGATCGACGACATCCACGCCTCCAGCGTGGCCCAACAAGCCCTCGGCCCAACCGGTGGTTATGACCGTCAGCGCCAGGGCAACCTCAAGTACGGTTTGCCGCAATCCAAACTGCTGCTGGGCACCACCTGGACCGTCGACAAGTTCGAGATCGGTCTCAACCTGACCCGCTACGGCGAGTACACCCAGTACGGCACCGCCGAATCCTTCGACCGCACGTTCTCGCCAGCGTGGATCACCGACCTGAACATCGACTACCACCTGACTCCGGCGATCACTCTGAATGCAGGCGCCAACAACCTGTTCAACAAGTACCCGGAACGCACTGACCTGGCCAGCAGCTCGGGCGGCTTTCCCTATGGCAACTTCTCGCCCTACGGCACCACCGGCGGCTACTGGTACACCGGCGTGACGTACAACTTTTAAGCCAGCCTGCGGAGCCGGTTCACCCGCTCCGCACCTGCCCCTGATGGGAGCCTGTTCATGACCCGCCGCACCGACAAACTCAAACTGGGGGCCTTCCTCGCCAACAGCGGCCACCACGTCGCCGCCTGGCGCCACCCGTTGGCCCAAGCCGATGCCAGCCTGGATTTCGACCATTTCAAACACATTGCGCAAACCGCCGAGCGCGGCAAGTTCGTTGCAGTGTTTATTGCCGATGTGGTCGCCTTGTGGGGCCACCATCACGATGCACTGAGCCGTACGGCCCGCGCCGAACACTTCGAACCGCTGACGTTGATGTCGGCCCTGGCTGCCGTCACAAACAACATCGGGCTGATCGCAACCGCGACCACCACCTACAACGAGCCGTACCATATCGCGCGCAAATTCGCGTCCCTGGATCACCTGTCCAAGGGACGTGCCGCCTGGAACCTGGTGACCTCGGTGGTCTCGGATGAAGCGTGGAATTTCGGCCGCGAAAACCACGTCGACCATGGTGACCGCTACCAGCGTGCCGAAGAGTTCCATGACGTGGTCAAGGATCTGTGGGACAGCTGGGACGACGACGCCTTTACTCGCGACAAAGCCAGTGGCGAGTATTTCGACCCGGCCAAATTGCACACCCTCAACCATCGCGGCAAGCACTTTGCCGTACGCGGCCCGCTCAACGTGGCTCGCCCGCCCCAGGGCCACCCGGTACTGGTGCAGGCCGGGGCATCGGAGCCGGGCAAACAACTCGCCGCCCGGGTTGCCGAACTGATCTTCGCCCACTCGCATAACCTGGAAGGCGCCCAGGCGTTCTACCAGGACATCAAGGCACGTGCCGCTGCCCTCGGCCGCGACCCGGATCACGTCAAAATCCTACCCGGCGTCACACCGTTTATTGCCGATACCCGTGAACACGCCAAGGTGCTGTTCGAAGAGTTCCAGGCGCTGATCGACCCGGTGCTGGGCCTGCGCCTGCTGGCCGACACCTTGGGCGATGACATCGACCTCTCCGGCCATGACCTTGACGGCCCATTGCCGGAAACCCCCGTGGGCCAGCGCGGCAGTCGTCGGGACAAGGTGCTGGAATTGGCGCGCACGGAGAACCTGAGCATCCGCCAGCTGTACCTGCGCCTGGCCGGCGGCAACCCTGTCGTGGGTACCGCCGAGGACGTTGCCGATCACTTTGAGGCATGGTTCCAGGCGCGGGCATGCGATGGCTTCAATGTGTTCTTCCCGTACTTCCCTGGCGCCATCGACGTGTTCGTCGATCAGGTGATTCCGTTGCTGCAGGCGCGTGGGCTGTTTCGCCAGGAATACGAGGGCACCACCCTGCGCGAAAACCTCGGCCTGCCGCGCCCGGACAACCGCTTTACGGGAGAGAGGGCATGAAACGCAGCGCCTGGATGCTCGCCTTCGCCAGCTTAATCGCCCCCAAAGCCTTCGCCTTGAACATCTTGCTGAGCAATGACGACGGCTATCAGCATCCGAACATTCGCGCACTCTACACCGAGCTGAAAGCCCAGGGCCATAACGTGAAAATCGCCGCGCCTCAGAGTGATCAGAGCGCGCGAGGCGGTTCGTTCTTCTTCGGTCGCGAAGTGAGTGTTGGGCAAGATACCGACCCCGCTTACCCCGACAGCTACTACATCAGCACCACCGACAACGGCATATGCCAGAGCACCGAGTGCGCCGGCAAAGCAGTCCAGATCGAAATCAGCGGCACGCCGGTGATGGCACTGCTGATGGGCCTGAACAAAGTCCTGCCACATCCCGACCTGGTGATCGTCGGCCCCAACCCCGGCAATAACCTCGGCGCGATCAATATGGCCTCCGGCACCTTCAATACCGCGAGCGTGGCGTTGCAGCGGGGCATTCCGGCATTGGCGGTGAGTACTGATCTGAAGGAGAAAGACCCGCAGCGCGCCGCCCGACTGGTAGCCACACTGGTGCATGCCCTCGACCAGCATCGCCAACCCGATGGCGCGCTGCTGCCGCCGGGCCTGGGCTTGAATATCAACCTGCCCAAGGATGCGCAGATAAAAGGCGTCAAACTGACCCGCGTTGGCAGCTATGTGGGGTTTGAGGCGCTGTACACCGATGATCTCAAGCAGTTCAACCTGCCCGGCAAACCCGGCATCGGCTTCCAATACAGCCCCGCCGCTACCGCTGCGCAACAGAACGATGAAGCGGTGTGGCTGAACAAGGGCTACCTGACCATCAGCCCGTTCAGTGGCCTGCCGGAATCCGTCAGCGCAGGGCCAGCACTGCAAAAGCAGTTGGCCCATGAGGTGAAACCATGAGTGCAGGTTTTTCCCTCGGGTTTCTGAGCCGGGTCTATAGCCCGAGCGCTGATCCCAAGGTCTACCGCGACACCCTGGAACTGTTCAAGGTTGCCGAAGCGCTGGGCTTTGACAGTGGCTGGTTGGCGCAGCACCACTTCGCCAGTGAAAAGGGGCGCTTGCCGTCGCCGTTGGTAGTGTTGGCGGCCGTCGCCCAGCACACACGGCATATCAGCCTCGGCACCGGGATTATCGTATTACCCCAGGAGGCGCCGCTGCGCCTGGCGGAAGACGCCGCCGTGCTGGACTTGCTGTGCAACGGCCGACTGGAACTGGGGCTGGGTGCGGGTTTTGATCCTGAGACCTTCGTCGCCTTCGGCCGCGAGCATGAAACACGGCATCGTGACTACGAGCAGCACCTTCAACAGTTGCTCAATGCGTTTGGCAACGCGCCGCTGACCGACAGCGGTTCCCGCCTCCTGCCACGCACCAGCGGCTTGAGCCAGCGTGTGTGGGAAGCCACCTCGCGGGTGGAACTGGTAGCCGAACGTGGCCACGGCCTGATCATGGCACCCGATCCGCATTTGCCTGCCGAAGCCGGTGTTGAACGGGTGAACCGCTACCGCAACGCCTGGACCGGCGACAACGGCACGCCCGCCCGGGTCGCACGGGTGCAGGCGTTGCTCCCCGCACCGGACGACGCCACACGCCGCGATATCCAGGCCTATGTGCAACGCCAGCAAAGCATCGGCGTACTCAAGGGCACGCTGGACGTTGACTTCGACACCACCCTCAAGCGCCTCGGCGTGTTGCACGGCCCGGTGGAGCAGATCATCGAGCAATTGCAGCAAGGCCCGCCATTGACAGCCCACGACCAACTGATCCTGCAGGTACAGACCACCAGCACGCCGCTGCGCGAGGCGATCCGTGCCCTGGAGATCATCCGCGAACACATCGCACCCGCACTGGGCTGGCAACCCACAGGAGTCCCGTCATGACGTTCAAATTGGGTTTCCTCAGCCACGCTTTTGGTGATGACCCGCAGCAGGTCTACCGCGACCTGATCGAACAATTCGAAGTGGCTGAAGCCCTCGGCTTCGACGGTGGCTGGATTGCCCAGCACCACTTGAGCAATGGCTTTGGTCGTCTTCCTTCACCCTTGGTGCTGCTGGCGGCCGTTGCCGAACGCACGCGGCATATCGAACTGGGCACCGGGGTGATTGTGTTGCCATTCGAAGACCCGATCCGCCTGGCCGAAGACGCCAGTGTGCTGGACGCCCTGAGCAGCGGGCGGGTGCAATTGGGCCTGGGCAGTGGTGGCGCCAACCTCGATAACTTCAGCGCTTTTGATCGCGCCCCAAGCCGGCGCCAGGCGGATTTTGCCGAGCGTCAGCAACGTTTACAGCGCCTTCTGGAAGGTAAACCGCTGACCGGCGAATTGACGTTGCAACCGCCTGCCATCGGTCTGGGCGAACGCCTTTGGCATTCCCACGGCAGCACTGACGGCGCGGTCTATACCGCCCGACAAGGCAATGGACTGCTGCTGGGCACCGCCACCCATGATCCGCTCAGCGTGCAAAAGCCTTTGGCGGACGCCTACCTGCAAGCCTGGTCCCGCACTGACCGCGCACCGCGTATCGGCGTGGTGCGTGCGATTTTCCCCGCCATCGACCGCGCCAGCGCCCAGGCCGAACTGTCGGTGGATATCGAGCGGCATATCCCGCGCCTGCGACGTGAGGGCCTGATCGACGAAGCCTTGGATTTGCAGGAACACCTGCGCTTGATGAACGTGCACCACGGCCATCCCGATGAAGTGATCGAA
Source organism: Pseudomonas sp. NIBRBAC000502773 (assembly GCF_006517195.1). Classification (NCBI taxonomy): domain Bacteria; kingdom Pseudomonadati; phylum Pseudomonadota; class Gammaproteobacteria; order Pseudomonadales; family Pseudomonadaceae; genus Pseudomonas; species Pseudomonas sp. NIBRBAC000502773. The sequence goes on from NZ_CP041189.1 coordinate 29,251, forward strand.
AGCTTGCAACAGGACCCGTCGCTGCTGCCTTATGCTGACTACATGATTGCTGTGGTTCAGGCCGAAAGCTCGACCCAGGCACAAATACTCAAACGTTTGGAAATCCTGGCCCAGGATATCGCCCCGGCCTTGGGTTGGAAAAAACCATGAATAATGGAGCTTATGCATGCCCCTAGAATTCAGTTGGTTGATGCCCCTGTGTACCCCTGACTGGGCGGCGCGGCCGGGACAATGGGTTCAATTGGCCCAGGCTGTGGAATACGCCGGGCTCGATGGCCTTTGGATTCCCGGCGGCGCGTTATGTGCCGACAGCCTGGGCGTGGCGGCAGCCTTGTGCGCGCATACACGCAACGTGCAGTTGTCGGTGAGTGTGCCGCCGGAAGTGATGCTGCCAGCCGCGCTGGCCACTACCCTGCAAAGCCTGCAGTCGATCAGCGGCCACCGTGTACGGCTACATTTACCCAATAGCGAACACAGTGCCTTTGGGGAGTGGCTCAACCGCGACCAACGCAGCGAACGCATTGGCGAATATCTGGAACTGCTGCAACACCTGCTGGCGTCCAACACCGAAGGGTTCGACTATCAGGGCCGTTATTTCCAACTGGAGAACGCCGGCTTCACCCGCCGCGAAATACCCGCCCCATCGTTGCTACTGGACGACACCCAGAGCCATGCGTTGGTGGCGGCACATGCGCGGACCTGCCTGTTAGCGCCTGGCCACCCATTACGACTGGCCCAGGAGATACAGCGCTGGCGGCAGGTCCAACCTACGCTCGACTTTGCCTGCACGTTTGGCTTGATCCTCGGCGACAGCGAAGACCTCGCCTGGGAGACCGCCGCCACTTTATTATCGGTTCCTCAATTGCCCGAGGAACCCCTGGCCACCCTGCCCCGAGCACGCCACCCGCTACGCCAGTGGGAAGTGCATCCCAACCTGCTGCAACGGGAAGCCGGCCAACCGCTGATCCTGGTGGGCACCCCGCAACAAGTCGCCACACGCCTGCAAGAACTGCACGGAATTGGCTTGAATCACCTGATCCTGGAGGGCGGGCCGTCAGTCAGCGAAGTACTGCGCTTTGGCGAACAGGTTTTACCGTTGCTTTTCCAACAGGGTTTGCGCAAGGAGCGCCTGCACCATGACTGATGATGTACGCCCACCGATCCAACTGGACTGGTTTTTACCCACCAATGGCGATGGCCGTCACCTCACCAGCAGCGGCTTGCCAAAGGTCGGGTTGTTCCAGCAAGGCGAGCGTGCACCGACGCTGGACTACCTGCGCCAGATTGTACGCGCCACCGAGCAGGCCGGTTTCGACGGCATCATGGTGCCCACCGCTGCCGGGTTTGAAGACCCGTGGTTAATCACTGCGGTGCTGGCCCAGGAGGTGCGCCGCCTGAAATTCCTCCTGACGCTGCGACCGGGCACCGAGCTGCCAGCCTATACCGCCCACCGCGCGGCGACGTTGCAACTGCTCAGCGAGAACCGCCTGGCGTTGCATGTGGTGACCGGCTCCAGCCGTTTTGAACAGCGCTCCCTCGGGGATTTTCTCGAACACGATGAGCGTTACGCACGCACTGCAGAGTTTTTGCAGGTGTTCCAGGCCGTATGGGCAGCCCAACCGCCTGCGCATCAGGGACGTTACTACCGCAGCGGCATTCAAACGCCGATTGCGCCGGGCGCACGAGTGCCGCCGATTTACTTTGGCGGCGCCTCCGAAGCCGCCGAGCGTGTCGGTGCGGCCCATGGGCAAACTTATCTGATGTGGTGCGAACCGCCGGTGATGATCGCCGAACGCATCCAACGCATGCGTGACCTGGCTGCCGCCCAAGGCCGTACGCTGCGCTTCGGTCTGCGTCTGCACGTGTTCGCCGCTGTCACTGACGACGCGGCGTGGGCCCACGTGGAACGGCTGTTGGAAGAAATCCCGACGGATACCATTGACCATGCACAACGGCAGATGGCGGCGTATGAGTCGGTGGGGCAAAGCAGGCAGACGCAGTTGATGCAGGGCCGTGGGCGCGGCGCTCGGGAACTTGAGGTGTCAGCCAATCTTTGGGCCGGAGTAGGCTTGGTACGCGGCGGCGCAGGAACAGCGTTGGTCGGCAGTTATGCGCAGGTGGCAGAGCGAATCGAGGAGTACCACCAGTTGGGGGTGGACAGTTTTATTCTGTCGGGTTTTCCCCATTTGGAGGAAGCGATTCACCTGGGCGCGCAGTTGCTGCCTCAGCTGCGCCGTATAGGTAACCCACCCAGCCAGGTCAAACAAGGTTGAACGCAGATCAGGGTTTTGCTCGGCCTTTGAGCATGCCGTGATTGACCAGTAAGGTGCGCATGGCGTTGCGGGTAATACCCAGCAGTTGCGCGGTGCGTAACTGGTTGAAATCGCAGTAGGCAAAAGCCTCGCGAACCATCAGCTCCTCAATATCGTGCAAGAGCGAATCACCTGGAACGTCGAACAATCGCAAAAACTGTTCGCGAAGCACTTCCTGAGGAAGCTTTTGCACCCCGTTGGAACTTGCGCCTTGCAATGCACTAAGGCCTGCCGAGAACTTCAAGTGCTCGGGGCGGACCGGTCTGTCGCCGGCCACCAGTAAAGCCAAGTGAACAACGTTCTCGAGCTCTCGGATATTCCCCGGCCAGGGATAATCGAGCAGCGCCTGAGTAGCCGACTCCGAAAGCATAGGCTCATTGATTTTAAGGCGGGCGCTGTAGAGTTTCCTGAAGTGTTCCACCAACGGCAGAATGTCCAAGGGACGTGCCCTTAACGGCAGAACTTCCACTTGGGCGACGTTTATTCGATAGAACAGATCGAGCCGAAAATTGCCAGCTTCAATGGCCTGTTCCAAATTGACGTTGGTAGCCGTCACCAATCGGATGTTGATCTTGATCGGTTTGCGCGAGCCGACCCGAACCACTTCCTGTTCCTGTAGGACACGCAGCAATTTAACTTGCAAAGGCAGCGGCAGATCACCAATCTCATCGAGAAACAGTGTCCCTCCATCTGCCTCCTCGAACCAGCCGGCTCGCCGACCGACAGCTCCGGAAAACGAACCGGCCTCATGGCCAAAAAACTCGCTTTCAGCCAGGGTCTCACTGATCGCACCGCAATTGACCGCAATAAAAGCGCCAGTGCGGCCACTGCTCGAATGGATGTAGCGCGCCACCAACTCCTTACCGGTGCCCGTCTCTCCATTGATCAACACTGGCGCGTCACTGGGCGCCACCCGCTGCAGATACTCCAGCAACTGCCGAGACCGGGGGTCGGCAAATACCAGCGCTTTCGCTCGGATTGAAAGAGGATCTTTATCGCCCTGAGGCAATGTCAAAATCGGGCTGGGGTGTCCGCGCGGGATGTTCATAGACAATTTCCAATGGCGGCCATGAAGGAATTAACAGTACTTTACTGCTCGCGCCATATAACAATAAATATTAAAAAAACATGAGGATATAACCTTGCACCATAGCGACTGAGGCGTCAGGTACAACCAATCGCCTACTCGCATGAACGATCAAAAACAACCATTGCTTTAGTTGCGGATAGATCAGTTAAATTCTCGCTGACGCTCCCAACTCACCAATCTTTTCCAGTCGCGCCCGGACAATGTTGCGGCTGATATTGAGCAGGCGCCCAGTTTGCAATTGGTTGCCATGGCAGTACCGGTAAGCAGCACGAAAGATCGTCTCTTCAATATGCTCGTAAAGGTCGGGAATATTCTGTTCGAATAACGCATTGAGGGCCGTTTCCAAGTCCACGGGACCGCTGAGGGCGGCTGGAGTATGGGTAGCCTCTTCCTGGCGAATACCCGAGGATCGCATGTCCACCAGATGAAGATCCGGCGGCTGCACCAACTGGTTGCGGCACACCAGCAAGGCGTGGTGAATGGCATTTTCGAGCTCGCGGATATTGCCCGGCCAGCTATGTTCCAACAGCTTTCGCTCAGCATCGATGCTCAACGTGGCGCGGTTGTACCCCAGTCGCTGGCAGTGCTCTTCGAGAAAAAATTCCGCCAGGGGCAGGATATCGCCCGGCCGCTCGCGCAGAGGCGGCAGTCGAATGGTGGCGACGTGCAGACGGTAGAACAAGTCTTCGCGGAAGTTACCTGCAACGACGGCATCGGCAAGGTTAACGTTAGTGGCGGCCACCAGCCGCACATTGATCGGGATCGGTGTCCGCGAGCCCAGGCGCACCACTTCGCGCTCCTGCAAAACGCGCAGTAACTTCACCTGCATGTTCAACGGCAGATCACCGATCTCATCGAGAAACAGCGTGCCGCCGTTGGCGGCTTCAAACCAACCGGCCTTCTGGGTGGTAGCGCCGGTGAACGCGCCTTTCTCGTGGCCGAACAATTCGCTTTCCACGAGGGTCTCGGCAAACGCGCCGCAGTTCACCGCCACGAAAGGTTCACGTCCGCGACGGCTCAGATGATGGATATGTCGTGCGACCAGTTCCTTGCCGGTCCCGGTCTCGCCAATGATCAAGGTATTGGCTTCGCTGGGCGCCAGGCGTTCGATACGTGACAGTAATTCCTGAGAGCGCGGGTCCTTGAAGACCAGCACGGTAGCACGCACCGACTTGGTCAATTCGCGAGGATTGGGGTGAGTGATCAGCGACATGGTGCGTTCCTGGCAGTAAAAGCGCGTACTCAATAGTGCATGAAGTTTTCTAGACCATTTAATTATAAATTAATATTTATATATTCCCTGATCGCATATACCAACAACATCACCTACCACTGCTGCTGGAGCAGCAACCGGCCAGCACCCACGTGTTCGTCAACCAGCAGCAGATCAGACAGGCCGTTGCTGCCTCAGACACTGCAGCCCATACAGCACGCGGCCTAGAGCGATTTTTCCGGCAGCTGGCATGCAATCTGCTCTCTCCCTCCCAACACGACCCCCTGTAGGAGCCGGCAAGCCGGTGCCTGCAAAGAGTTTTGAATTCAGGTAGGGAGAAACCTCATGAGAAATTTCTGGCACAGAAGCCTCATCGCTCTGTTCGGCCTACTGGCAAGCAGCGCGGCGCTCGCCGAGTCGGCTGCCCCGGCCTCGGTAAAAATCGCTATCGTCGCCTATACCCAAGGTGGCAAGCCAGTATTTGGCGGGATTGCCGGCCGCGTGATCGAAGACGGTTGGCTGGAGGCCCAACTGCGCGAGCGCGGGGTGAAACTCGAATGGATCGCCCTACCCCACGCCGGCGCCGGCCCGCAGATCAACGAAGGGTTCAGCAACAACAGCCTGGACTTCGCCGTACGCGGAGACCTGCCCTCAGTGATCGCCGGTGCCGGCGGTGTGCCGGGCAAGCTGATCGTGCCCGGCGGCAGTGGTAACAACATTTACCTGGTGGTGCCCGAAGGCTCCAGCGCCAAGACCATCGAAGACCTCAAGGGCAAGCGCCTGGCCCTGCACCGTGGCCGGCCTTGGGAGTTCGCATTCAGCAACTTCCTCGCCAGCAAGGGCCTGAAGCTCGATGACTTCAAGATCGCCAACCTCAACCCGCAGGTCGGCGCGGCAGCGGTGTCTGCCGGCAAGGTCGATGCAGCCGTGTTGCTCAGCGAGGCCTATGCCCTGGAAGACAAGGGCGTGGGCAAGATCATCTGGTCGACCAAACAGGGCAACAATGACTGGCGCCTGATCTCCGACCTATGGGGCACCGAGTCTTTCGTGCAGCAGCATCCAGACATCACCCAATTGCTGGCGACCGCCTGGGTCAAGGCAGCGTGGTGGATTTCTCAACCGCAAAACCAGGACGCCTATTACCAGCTGTCCTCTCGCGCCGGTACCGCTGAAAGCGTGCTGCGTCGCGACGACCAAAACGACCCGGTGGCCTGGAAGGAGCGCTGGGCGCCGAAAAGCGATGCGCAACTCAAGGCCCACTATCAGGCCCTCACCACCTACGCCCTGGCCAACCACCTGATTCGCGACACCTATGACATCGGCCCGTCACTGGCTACCGGCTTTACCAACCAGGCTTTGATCGACCTGAAACTCACTGACTACTGGCCGGCCCTGCGTGGCCAGGTCAGCACCAATCCTTGATAGGGAAATTGATAATGAAACTGCCGCATTCTTTCGCCTTCGGTCTCAGCGTACTGGCCTTGTCCATGAGCGCATTCGCCGCTGACGTATACGCCCCAAAACCGGACCCACTGCAAGGTGATGGCCGCGTCTCGGCGTTCTACACCTGGGAAAAAGCCATTCCGGCCATTCCGGGCAAGCTGTTGCGCAGCGAACCGCTGGACAAGACCATCAGCCTGGCAAACGCCGCCAGCGCCCAACGCATCCTCTACACCTCCACCGATGGTATCGATAATAAAACCCCAGTCGTGGTTTCCGGCGCGTTGTTCCTGCCCAAGGGCACACCGCCGGCCGGCGGTTGGCCGGTCGCAAGCTGGGGCCATGGCACAGTCGGCGTCGCAGATGTGTGTGCACCGTCCTGGCAAGGTCGCTCCTACCGCGATGTGGCGTACCTCAACCGCTGGCTGGCAGAAGGGTTTGCGGTGGTCGCCACCGACTACCAAGGGCTCGGCGTACCCGGCGGCCACCCGTTGCTGAACAGCCGCATGGCCGCCTACGGCATCCTCGACGCCGCCAAGGCCGTAGTTGCAGGCGTACCTGGGTTGGCTGACAAGGTATTGATCGTCGGCCAGTCCCAAGGCGGGGCCGGCGCGTTTGCCGCAGCGGCCTATGCCGCCACTTACGCCCCGGACCTTGGCGTCAAGGGCAGCATCGGCACCGGCGTGATCTACACCCTCGACTACGCGAAAAATCCCAGCGAGGAAGTGCGCAATAAAGTCGACCCGACCCTGGCCTACGGCTTCTACACCTTGCTCGCCGCCCAGCAATACGACCCGAGCATCAACCCGGCGGACTTCTACACCGACAAGGCGCTGCCCATCTTCGAACAGGCTCGCACCAGCTGTCTGTTCGCTCTAGAAGGCGACGTGGAGGGCCTGGGCCTGAGCATTGCCAACACCAAGAAAGATTACAAAGGCAAACAGCTCGCGCCGTGGCTCGCGCAAGTCGCCTACCCCACCCTGAAAACGTCCAAACCGGTGTTCATCGGTACCGGTGCCGAAGACGTCACCCCAGCCGCCGCGACCCAGGTCAAGCTGATGCAGGACGCCTGCAACGCCGGTTCCGTAGTCGAGGGCCACCTGTACAAAGGCCTGGGCCACAGCGCGACGGTCAATGCCTCGCTCAAGGACTCGATCCCATTCGCCCACAAAGTCATCAATGACCAGCCGATCACCCCAGTCTGCGCCCCAACCGCGCAGTAAGCAGGAGGCTTGCATGAGCATCGAATTTTTTACTCGCCTGCCGCTGCACGGCGAAACCCAGTTCCTGCCGGGCGACCCGCGTAACCGTGGCGACTGGCATCGGGGCGGTCCCGACAGCACCGGGGCTGTGTCCGGGTTCAGCGTGGGCGACCACTTCACTTACATCGACTACCTGGGCCAGATCGCCAAGGCCGCCGAGATCAATAAGTTCGGCGGTGTGTTGATGGTCAACGCGCCCAGCGGCGAAGAGCCGTGGACGGTGTGCTCGCTGCTGGCCCGCGAAACTCGTACCCTGCAATTCGTCACCGCGTTCCAGCCCTACCACTACACCCCATGGGTGGCCGTGCAGCAGGCGGCGACCTACCAACGCGCCACCGGCAACCGCCTGGTATGGAACATCATCAACGGTGGCTCGGACGCGATCCAGCGCCAGGTCGGCGACTACAGCGACCACGATGCACGCTACGAGCGCGCCACCGAATTCATGGACGTGGTCAAGGGCTATTGGCACAACGAGTCATTTCACTACGATGGCAAGTTCTACAAGGCCGACGGTGGGGGCTTGCGCGCGCCGCTGAAAAAGGCGCAGTTGCCGCTTATCTGCACGGCTGGCTCATCCATCGCTGCACGGGAGTTCGCCGCCAAGCACGCGGATTTCTACTTGATGCGTGCCGAGCACCCGGATGAAATCACCGCACTGATCGCCGACCTGCGCCAACGTGCGTTGAAATGGGGGCGCACCGATATTCGCTTTGGCCTGTCGATTGATGTGATCACCCGCGAAACCGATGAACTGGCACGCACTGAAGCCAAGCGTTTCTTCGACGAAGGCATCGCCCGTGGCGCGGTCAAGGCCGTGGCCGCCCACGCCGGGCTGCGCACCGCACGCAAACTGAGCTACGAGCATGGTTTTGCCGAGAAAAACGAGGCGCAGGGTTTCGAAGACTTTTTTATCCACCCGAACGTGTGGGCTGGCTTCGGCTATATCGGCATCCCACCGGGCTGCGCGCTGGTTGGCAGTTATGAAAACGTGGTGGCGCGAATTCGCGAATACAACAACCTCGGCATCGACCTGTTCTTCCTCGCCGGCTATCCGCACCTGGAAGAAGCCTACCGACTCGGCGAGCATATCCTGCCGCACTTTCGCAGCGAACGTTCAGTGTTGAGCCGCCCGCTGGAGCCGGTGCGCGAACTGCACTCGGCCAACGGCGGAGCCTGAAACCATGACCTTACTGCTGAGCCGTCGAGACTTTCTCGGCTACAGCGCGACCGCCGGCGGCGCACTGCTGCTGGCGGGTTGCGGCCCGAATAACGCACCGGCTGCCGCCACCGGCAGCGACCAGCCACGCTACGGCGGCCGCCTGCGCCTGGGGATTCTCGATGGCAACCAGAGCGGCAATCTGGACGCGCATAAACCGGTGGGCAGCGGCATCGTTCGTGGCTTTGCGCTGTATAGCAAGTTGTGGGAGTGGGATGAGCAAATGCAGCCGCGCTTGGCACTCGCCGAGTTCGCCGAACCCAACGCGGATGCCAGCACCTGGACCCTGCGCTTGCATCCGGGCCTGGAGTTCCACAACGGTAAGACCATTGACGCCGACGACCTGATGTTCTCGATCCGCCGTCTCACCGATCCGCAACTGGCCTCGCCGTATGCGGCACTGTTGCACTGGGTAGACCGCGACAACCTGGTCAAACTCGACAACCGCACCGTGCGCCTGAACTTTCGCGACGGCCGCAGCTATATGCCGCTGGCCGAAACCTGGGTCAACTTCGGCGGTATCGTGCCGGTGGATTACCACCCGGTCACCAATCCGGTGGGCGCCGGCCCCTACAAACTGAAAAGCTTCACCCCCGGCCAGCGCTCCCTGTTCACGCGTTTCGAGAATTACTACAAGGAAGGTAAGCCGTACGCCGACGAGCTGGAAATCATCGATTTCAAGGATCAGGTCTCACGCCTCGCCGCACTGCGCGCCGGGCAGATCGACATGGCCAACTCGATGCCCACCGAACAGTTGCCGATCCTGGAGAAGGACCCACGGTTGAAGGTCATCAAATCGGTGACCGGCAACTGGCTGTCCTTCGATATGAATCTGGACAAGCCGCCCTTCAACGACCCGCGGGTGCGCGAGGCATTTCGCTTGCTGGCCGACCGCGAAGAACTGGTCCGTCGCGCGCTAAATGGCCAGGGCCGAGTGGCCAATGATTTGTATGCGCCCAGCGACCCCACCTTCAACCACAGCCTTGGCCCGCGACCGTATGCCCCTCAGCGCGCCGCACAACTGCTCAAGGACGCCGGCCAGGAAAACCTCGAGGTGGAACTGATCACCACCCCGGGTCCAGGCCTGAGTTCAGCATTAGTGCTGGCTGAGCAGGCCAAGCGCATCGGCGTCACCCTTAAGGTCAAGCAAGTAGACCTCGCCACTTTCCAGGGCCCACTGAAAAACGATTGGACCCTGAGCACCGGGGGCAGCATCGGTGCACCGTTCCTCGCCAGTGCAATCCACACCGACGCTCCCTTTGCAGTATCCAACAAGACCCACTTCAACGACGCGCAATTCAGCGAACTGTTCCTCGCCGCCATGGCCCAGCCCGACCTGGAAAAACGCAAGGTTCTGGTGCATCAGGTGCAGCAGATCCAGTACGAACGCGGCGGCATGTTGATCTGGGGGTATGCCGACCTGCTGGACAGCTTTTCCACGCGCGTCGGTGGGGCCCAGGCAGAACAGTCGCTGTTCAGCACCTGGCGCTTCGAGAAGCTCTGGCTCAAAGACACGGCCTGACACCTCATTCCCCGCAGGAGCCCGACTTGCCGGCGATAAGGCCCCCAAGCCTTGCCGATCAACCGGGCGCCTACGAGGCATCACATTGATACCCATTTTCGACAGGAGTCATTTCTGCCATGCACGCTATCGCCTTGCGTTTTCCCCTGCTGCTGGCAGTCACCCTGCCGCTGCAGGCTTTTGCCACCGATACCCAACTGCAAACCGTGACCGTGCAGGCAAGTGCCAGCGAGTCGGATGACGACGCACTGCCCACCCGCCCGCCGACCTCAGTGTACGGTGGCACGGAAACCAAAGTGCTGGACACGCCGCGCTCCGTGGTGCAAATCAACGCCGAGCAATTGGCGAGCGGCGCGATCCATAGCGCCGACGACCTGGTCAAATATGCGCCCGGCATCACTCGGGGCGGCGGGCAAAACGCGGGTATCGCACCGCAGTTTCGTGGCCAGGGTTCGGAGATTTTCCAGGACGGCCAGCGTGGTTACGCCGTGCGCCACCCCGCCAACTTCAACGCCTATGAAGGTGCGGACATCGTTGCCGGCCCGTCCTCGGTGACCTACGGCTCGGTATCCGGCAGCGGCGGCTACGTCAACTACCTGAGCAAGAAACCCGACTTCAACGCGTTCAAGACCAAACTCAGCGGCGAGCTGGGTTCGTGGGTTCCAGACGGCACCTCACGCAGTTCCAACAAATTCAGCATCGACAACACCGGGCCTCTGAGTGACAACCTGGCCTACCGCATGAGCATCACCAAGCAGCGCCAGGAGGACTTCTATGACAATGTCGAGAACAATTTTGACGCCTTCTATGGCGCGTTGGCCTGGCGCAACGACAACGTGCGCGTCGACTGGAACGCCAGCTACGACAATTACTACGACTACAACATCACCCACGGCTGGAACCGCGCTACCCAGGACCTGGTGGACAACGGCAAATACTACGCCGGGCGCGCCACGCCGATTATCCAGAACGGCAGTACCCTGTGGTCGCCGGTGCTGGCTTCGGGCGCCGCCGATGCGCCAACACTCGGTTGGGTAAAACGCCAACGCAACGCCCAGGGCCAATACAGTGTGGTCGACGGCAGCTTCCAGACCGCCCCACCGAATACCCAGGCCAACCCCGGCAGCCTGCGTGGCTGGGTGTATGACCCGACGCTGGCGGGCAATGGCGAGCAGTCGCTGTCATCACAGACCGGGCAGCGCAAAGAGGACGAAAGCAGCTCGCGGCGCTTTACCACGCAACTGCGTATCGAGGCCGACCTGTCGCCGACTATCACCGTAGCCAACAGCACTTTTTATGAACGCTCCAAGGACATCACCGATGCCGTGGGCGCATTCCAGGTGCAATCGAAGGACAACATTTTCGATAACCGCTTCGAGTTCCGCTCGCGCAACGAGACCCAGCTGGGCGGCTGGACCCTGCGCGATGACAGCAACAGCGGCCTGATCTACCGCCGCGAATTCAACCAGTCGATTGCTGCGAACAACAGCTTTGGCTCGACCATTAATGCCTATGACCTGACCCAAGGCCCTTCCGGCAAAAACCCTGGTGACTTACTCGGCCTCAACGCCAGCAACCCTGCCGGCGGCAACGGCGCTTGGATCGGACAACCCGGCGTGCCGCAATACTCCAACTACTACGGCTGGCTCAACCTGCCGCCCATGTATGAAGCTGGGCACGGCCTGTACGCCGAATCGGTGGCGCCCTACACCGCTGAAAGCACCTGGACCACCAAAACCCTGTTCAGCCAGCACAACCTCAAGTACGGCGAGTATTTCGGCTTGAATATTGGCGCCAGCCGCAGCTGGATCGAGGCCGAGATCGACAACCCGTTCGTACTCGCCGGTGGCAACCGGCGCAAGGACAGCGACAATTACCGGCTGTTTGCTTTCCAGGTCAGCCCGTATGTAAAACCGACTGAAAACACCACGCTGTACTACACCTTCGACCGCTCGTTGGCGGTCAACACCGGGTTCTTTTCCAACGGCCTTGGCTGGGGCAGCGGCAGTGGCGCCAACCAGCTCAACCCGCTGGCGTTCCAGAGCTTGAGCGTGCTGCATGAAGTCGGGGTAAAGGTCGAAGCAGTGCCTAACCAGCTGTTCATGACGTTGGCGGCGTTCAAGCAAGCCCGCGACCAGGCACCTGACAGCAATAACAACATCGCGCGGCTGATGATCAAGGGTGTGGAAGCCACCGTGCGCTATCAACCGGACGACCACCTTCGCAGCGGTCTGAACCTGTCCAAGCTCAACGCCTATAACGAGTTCACCTCCCAGGCCGGATTTGCCTCAGCGGGGTTCATTCCCGACAACGGCACAGTGTTCGGCGATAACAATAGCCTCAACCAGCGGCCGTCCGGGCGTTTCGACGCGGTGCAGATTCCTGAATACACCGCCAGCGGGTATGTCGACTACCGCTTCGACTCAGGCTTTGGCGCCGAACTTTCAGGCTGGTGGACCAGCAGTTGGTACCTGAACCTCAGCAAGACCGTAAAGATCCCGAACGAATACAACCTCGATCTCGCCGTGTACTACCGCCAACCGCAATGGAGCACCACGTTACGGGTGCTCAACCTGACCAATGAACTGAACTTCGTCAGCGGACTGGCCGGTTCCACCAACACTTTTTTGCAACCCATGCCTGGCCGCACCTTGTTGGCCCAGGTCGACTATCAATTCTGATCCGCACCAGGAGCACGTTATGTCTATCGAATTTGTCGGCATGATTTTCCCTCGCCAGTGGTCCGAAACCCGTGGCGTTCGCAGCCCGGATTTCGACCTCGACTTTATCCGTCACCATGCCCGCGCCCATGAGCATGCAGGCTTCGACCGTGTGCTGATCGCCAGCGGCCCCGGCAGTGCCGACAGCCTGCAAATTGCCGCGTATGCGGCGGCGCACACTGAGCGATTGGGCTTCATGATCGCCCATCGCCCCGGCCTCACCGCGCCGACCGTCGCTGCCCGCTCGTTTGCCACGCTGGACCATACCACTGGCGGCGGGCGCATTCGCTTGCACGCGATTACCGGCATTACCGCCGAGCCACAGGACGGCGACTTTCTGCTGGACAAGACCGAACGCTACAGGCGCACCGATGAATATCTGGAGATTGTGCGACGCACCTGGACGGCCGAAGAGCCGTTCGATTTCGAAGGTGAGTACTTCAACATCAAGGGTGCGTTTTCACCGGTCAAACCGTTGCAACAGCCGCATATTCCAATCTCGTTTGGCGGCTCTTCCGACATTGCCTATCAGATCGCGGTGAAGCATGCGGACCTGTATGCGCTGTGGGGCGAGCCATTAAGCGGCGTGGCTGAGCAAATTGCCAAGCTGAAGGCGGCAGCATTAACAGCGGGTGTTGAAGCGCCACGGGTCAGTTTGTCGGTGCGGCTGATTTTGGGGGCAACAGAGGAATTAGCCTGGCAACGCGCCGAGCAGATCCTGGAGCAGATCAAGGCCAATCCACAGTTTGCGGCGGGCAGTCCGTGGCAGAAGCGGCTCAAGGGCACCGGCTCCGAACGTCTGTTAGCGGCGGCGGCGTTGGGTGATCGTCATGATCGCGCGCTATGGATGCCGACGGCGACAGCAGTGGGCGCTTATGGCGATACCACCGCGCTGGTGGGTACCCCGGAAACGGTGGCGCAGGCACTGCTGGATTATGTGGACCTGGGCGTTACCACGTTCTTGAATCGCGGTTATGACCCGCTGTACGACACCGTGGATTATGGGCGGTGGATTATCCCCGCAGTGCGTGAAGAGGCGTTGCGGCGCAAGGCGAAAATTGCTTAACGACGGCTGAAGCCATCGCCGGCAAGCCGGTTCCTTCAAGGGGTTTGTGTACCTGTAGGGGCCTGCTTGCCGGCGATCACTGTGCAGCGGAGCCATTCACCCCAACGACGGCGAATGCTCCAGCAACGTGCGCGTATAGGCCGCCTGTGGTTGATCCAAAACATCATCAACGGCCCCCTGCTCCACCACCCTTCCGACCTTCAACACCAGCACCCGATCAGCAATCGCGCGCACCACGCCCAGGTCATGGGTGACGAATAACATCGTCAATCCTTCACGCTGTAGCTGGCGCAGCAGGTCCAGGATCGACGCCTGTACCGATACGTCCAATGCCGAGGTGATTTCATCGCAGATCAGCAACCTGGGCTCGCACAACAGCGCACGGGCGATGGCCACTCGCTGGCGTTCACCACCTGACAGGCTGTGGGGATAGAGGCCGGCGACTGATCCCGGCAGTGACACACGCTTGAGCACGGCTTCCACTCGCTCCCGTGCTGGCGCCCCTTTTACGCCGAAGAAATGCGCCAGTGGCGCGCTCAGAGTCTGGTACACGGTTTGCCGTGGGTTCAACGCGCGATATGGATTCTGGAAGATGTATTGAATCTGGTGGCGCAGGCCTGCATCGCGCTGGCGGGCGTGCAACGGTAAATGCCGGCCGGCGTAGTCCAGTGCCCCCTCGGCATTCTCCCCAAGGCCAGCAATAGCCCGCGCCAGGCTGGTCTTGCCCGAGCCCGACTCACCCACAATCGCCAGGCATTCACCCGGTTGCACCTGCAGCGAGACATCGAACAACACCTGCCGGTCATAGGCGACGTTCAAGCCTCTGACCGACAACAGTGACCGCTCTACCCGGCCCTTCAAGGCCGCAATTGGCGCGAGTGCCTTGACCTGTAACGCCTGATCGTGAGGCGCCAGGCAAGCCACCCCACGACCGGCCGCGTTCATCTGCAATAACGGCTCAGCCACCGCGCACCCAGCCGTAAACCGCTCACAGCGCGGCCCGAAACTGCACCCCTGGGGCCGACGCCCTGGCGCCGGTGCATGCCCGGCAATCGCCGTCAATTCGCGCCGTCCCGCCACATCCGGAATCGCCGCCAGCAACCCTCGGGTATAGGGATGGGACGGTCGACTGAACAACTCATCCCGCGTCGCCGTTTCAACGATGCGCCCGGCGTACATCACCATCACCCGGTCCACCAGGTCCTTGATCACCGCCAGGTCGTGGGACACATACACCGCCGCTACGCCCTGGCTTTTGCAAAGCCGACGCAGCGTGGCGAGGATATGCGCCTGGGTGCTGACGTCCAGCGCAGTGGTTGGCTCGTCCAGCACGATCAGGCGCGGGCGCAGCACAAAAGCCAGCGCCAGCATCACCCGTTGCTGCTGACCGCCGGACAGTTGATGGGGAAAGCGCCGCAGAAACCCGTGATCGTCCGGCAAGCCGACATCACGCAGGGTCTCGATGAGGCGCTGCTGTTGCGCCTCGCGGTCAAGCCCAGAAGGATGCGCCGCTAAGGTCTCACGCAACAGGTGACCGATGCGCAGTGCCGGATTGAGCGCGGTGGCCGGGTCCTGGGCGACATAACCGATCAGGCTGCCACGAGCACGGCGCAAGGCTTCGCCTTCCAGGCTCAACAATGCCTGGTCACCTACGTGCACCTGTCCGCCCACAATCCGTGCACCGCGCCGGGCATGTGCCAGCAACGCAGTCGCCAAGGTGGTCTTGCCCGAGCCCGACTCCCCCACCAAACCGAGAATTTCCCCGGCAGCCAGGCTGAACGAGATTCCCGACACGACATCCACATGCCCCGGCAATTCCACCCGCAGGTCGCGGACCTGCAACACCCCGGCTTCGATTTCGGTAATCACATTCATGCTTGTCTGTCTCCCAGCCTTGCGCTGCTGCGGCCGATGCCTTCAGCCAAAATATTGGTGCCGTAGGCAAACACACCGATCAGCACCGCCGGAGCCAATACGGCCCAGGGTTGCACCAGCAGGCCGGCCTGGTTTTCATTGATCATCAGCCCCCAGTCAGCGGTGGGTGGCGCCACGCCGTAGCCAAGAAAACTCAGGCCCGACAGCATGCCCACGCCCCAGGTCAGCATGTTGCCGAAATGCACCAGCAGCGGCGTGAGGATGTTCGGCAGGATCTCCTTGAACAGAATTCGGCGTCGCGAATAGCCCATCATTTGCGCCGCTTCAACGAACTCCTGACCTGCCACTGCTACCGCACTCGCCCGCGCTAAACGGATAACGCCCGGTATAAAGGCGATGGAGACTGTCAGCACGATCAACCACGGTGCGCGCCCCAACATGGACACAATCAGCAGCATCAGAATCAGGTCGGGAAACGCCAGGGACACATCCGCCGACCAGGTAATAAACTGATCCAGGCGCCGACGCGACAACCCCGCCAGTAACCCCAACGTAGTGCCCACCGCCAGTGCAATACTGGCGGCTGCGACCGACATCCACAGCACCGACAAACCACCGCTGAGCAACCGCGACAGCACGTCATGCCCCAGGAAGTCATACCCCAGCCACGCATCACCTGCAGGCGCGCCGTAGACAGGACCGACCATGTCCGTCGACCCGTGAGGTGCCAACCAAGGCCCGAACAGCGCCACGGCCACCACCAGCAGGGTGATCAACGCCCCCTTACGTGTTTGTGGTTCGGCCAACCATCGACGGGCACTCATGCATCACCTCGGGAGCGGCGCCACCACGGGGTTATTCCCCTCCGGTTGCGTTGAATCAGGGTCACCCGCCGTGCGGTGCGCAGCTTGGGTGTAAGCAGCACGGTCAATAGGTCGGCCAGTAGGTTGATCAGCACCACCGCGAGGGTGATCACCAGCACAATCGCCTGGATCATCGGCAGGTCGCGCATCTGGATCGCGGCGTTCAGCGCGGTGCCGATACCGGGATAGCTGAAGATAACTTCCGCCAGCACGGCGCCTCCGATCAACGTACGCAAGGTCAGCGCCACACCCTGGATCGCCGGTACCAGCGCATTGGGCAACGTGTGGCACCAGACAATCCGCCGCTGCGGAATGCCGCGTAGCCTGGCGGCAATCACGTAATCGGACTCCTGCGCCTCGATCACAGCAGCCCTTACCATGCGCGTGAGGTACGGCAATGCAGTGAGGCTCAAGGCGATTATCGGCAATACCAGCGACTTGAGTTGGCGCAGCAGCGACAGGTCGGGATCCAGGATCGATACCGCGGGTAAGAAATCCATGTGCGGCATGGAAAACAGCAATACCAGGCCAATCGCCAACAGAAACCCCGGGGTGGCTTTCAGAAAGATCAGCAACGACAGGCTCCAACGATCCAGCCAGCTGTCGCGCCGCAATGCCAGGGCCACGCCAAGGGCCAGTGCGCCAGGTACTACCACGGTAATCACCCCTACCAGCAACGCCAGTGTGTAGCCAAAACGCCCCCACAGGATATGGCTGACCGGCGCGTTGGAGTCCAGGGAAACCCCGAGGTCCCCGCACAAGACGCTGCCGAGCCAGCGCAGGTATTGCCACAGGATTGGCTGGTCGAGCCCCAACTGGTGTTGCAGGGTAAGGATGCTTTCCAGCGGCGCGTCCGGGCCGAGGATCACCCGCGCGGGGTCGGATGGCAGGGCCTGGGTGGCGATGAACACCACCAGGCTGATAACCCAGGCCGTCAGCAGGCCGTAACCCAGGCGCCCGATAAACCATGACAACCAAGCAGGCGTGCGGGGAGGATTGGCAGGCTCAAGCATGCTTCAACCACAGTTCGTCAAACCGCCAGGAAGCGAAGGTGGTCTGCTCTGGCGCCAAACCGCCGACCTTGACCGAGGCGGCGTCCAGCACATCGTTGAAGCCCCAAATCAGCAATCCGCCGCGTTCGTGTTGAATCTGCTGGGCCTCGTGTACCAGGCCTTTACGCAACTCCAGGTCTGGCTGCGCAAGGGCCTCACGGTAGAGGTCATCAAAACGCGGGTCATGGAAATTGCTGCGGTTGTAGATCGCCAACGGCGCGTCGTTGTGCAGTGCCGAGGCGAGGAAACCCCGGGCCGGCGTAGAACCCGGCGACACTTGCCACTGCTCACGCTGCGGGCCGTTGAACACAGCGCCATCCACTTGGCTCACGCGTATCTCGACACCGGCCTTTTTCGCTTGCTGGGCAAACACCAGCGCGGCGTTCACACCGGGCCCAGGCGTGGTGGTCAGTTCCACGCGCAAATCCGTCTGCCCGGCCTGACGCAGCAGCGAGCGGGCCTGCTCCAGATCATACGGCCGCTGAGCAATCGCATGGTTGTAGGTGGGATCGTGAGGTGAATACAGGTCATTGGCAATGCGACCGAAACCGTTAAGGCCCCGGTCCACCAGCTCTTGCCGATCCGCCAGCAAGCGAAACGCCTGGCGCACCCGCACATCATCGAAGGGCGGCTTGGCCAGGTTGAGATTGAAACCGGTAAACGAAGTGCTTGGCGACACGCACAACGACAAGCGTGAGTCGGCCTTGAGCAACGCACTGTGCTCGGCCTGCACACCGCTGGCCACATCGATCTGTCCGGCGCGCAACGCGGCAACACGGGAGACCTGGTCCTTGAACTCGATGATTTCCAGCTCATCGGCATAAGGCTGGCCGGGTTTGTAGTAATTCTCAAACCGCGTGTACAACGAGCGCTGGCCGGGTACGAAACGCTTGAGCCTATAAGGGCCGGCACCTACCGGATTGGTGATGGGGTCATAGTCGGTGGGGACGATGCCGCCAAAGCTGATCAGGGTTTCATCCAGAGGGAAGAAGCTCTGACCTTGCTTGAAGCGGATTTCGATGGTGCGCTCATCCAGCTTGCGTAAGGCATTGCGATCAATGGCACCGACCAGGCCGGCAAACGGCGATGCCAACTTGGGATCGGTAAGGCGCAACAACGAAAACAGCATGTCGTCAGCGCCGATGGTCTTGCCATGGTGAAACTCCAGGCCCGGCTTGATGCGGATGGTCCAGGCACTCGCGTCGGTATTCGGTTCGGCGAACTCGGCCAGGGCCAGGCGTGTGCTGACGTCGGTGTTCCACTCCCAGAACTTGCTGTACAGCGCCCAGCCACGAATGATCCCGCCGCCCACCGGTTTATGGGCATCCAGGTTGCCGGACTGATCGCCATCGATAATGCCAACACGCAGGCGCCCACCGCTGACGGGCTTACCGCTCAGTACGGCGGCACCCTGAGTCGTCGCGCCGCTGTCGCAGCCGCCCAACAGCAAGCCACCGCCGATGGCCAAGCTGTTGCCGAGAAACACCCGGCGAGAAAATCCATCACTCATGGTTCAAGCCTCTTGGCGCTGCGGCGACTTTTGGCTGACACCCAGGCGCGGCGCTTCAAAGCCGTGGTCCAGGTCCAGCAGCGGGAACAGCAGGTCGGCCACGCGGTGGGCTTCATCGATCAGCGGGAAGCCAGACAGAATGAACGATGAAGTGCCCTGGGCTTCGTATTCGCGGATGCGCTCGGCGACCTGTTCCGCGCTGCCCACCAGGTAGGTACCAGCGGCCGGCCCGAGGATATTGAAACCGAACAGGCTCGGGCCAAGCCATACGTTAGGATAGATCTCCAGCTCGCGCGCGGTCGGCAAACGCCCGGCGCGAATGGTCTCGACGTTACGCTGGGTCTGCGGGTCGTCGCTGTGGAAATCTTCCAGGCTCACACCGGCCGGTAACTGGCGCTCGATGGCGTTGCGCGCAGTTTGCAGCGAGGTGCGTTGCAGGAGCCTTTCGGCGTGGGCCCAGGCTTCTTCCTCGGTCTCGCGCACGATGATTTGCAGGCGTGTGCCGAAGGTCAGTTCGCGACCGATCTTCGCCGCTTCAGCGGCGACTTTGCGGAACTTGTCGCCGAGTTTTGGCGGAGTATTGGCGAAGCTCAGGTACACGTCGAGCAATTGCACCGAATGCTCGACGCCGGGCCCTGAGGTTCCGGCGCCCCACAACGGGATGCCCGGCTTCTGGTAAGGCGGATGCCAGCCGCCCAGTGGATGGTTGGCTGCGCCCGGCGAACGCGGTGCGAGCTTGACGTACTCACCGTCATAGCCACGCGTGTCGCCGGCATAGAAACCCTGGAATGCCCGCCAGTATTCCAGGCTGAAGGCGTATCGCTCGTCATGCGGGTAGTGCACCCCAAGTGTCGCCAGGCCCGCGTCATTGCCATTAACCACGTTGAACAGCAGGCGGCCATTGGAGAACTGGTCGAAGGTCAGTGCCCACTTGGCCAACACCGCTGGCGATAACTCGCCCGGGTGCTGCGCCACCAGAAAACGCAGGCGCTGGGTGGCGTCGATCAACGACGCGGCCACCGCCAGGCTTTCATTGGGGCTGGAACCGAGCAGCGAACCGTAGTAGCCCAGGCGATCACTGGCCACGGCGAGCTGCTTGAGGTGCTGGAAATCAGTGTTCCAACGGCCTTGAGGCTCCCATGGATAGGGGCCATCGGGCGTGGTCAAGTACCAAAGAATTTTTACAGCCATAAAAAACATCCTGGAAATAGAGAACCCTGTGGGAACTGGTAAGGCGTTAACGGCGGTCGATGGCCGGGACCAGGCCCAGTGCCGTGGCTTGTTCGAACAGGCCGCTCATTTTCCATTGCTGGGTCAACACGCCCGGCCCGTAGGCCCGTGAGCCACCGAGTGCATCGGCAAGCAATTGCAGTTGTGCGCCCTCCTCCAGCAACAGGATGAATTCGGCGGTGGCGCGCAGGCCTTGCTTGCCCCACACGGTGGAGCCGCCATTGGCCTCCAGGATCGCCAGGTTGAAGGGGTTCTCAGCGATCTTGTCGAGGATGAAATCCACTTCCTGCTGGCGACGGTCGATATACACCGGCAGTTCACGGGCCAACTGGTAGCGCTGCACCGGCACGTAATGGAATGGCAAGGTGCGGTGGGTCTGGGCCCAGGCGCCCAGGTACGGCGAATGCACGTGGGACACGGTGGTCACATCCGGGTGTTGCTGGAACAGCTTGGTGTAGCGCCCCAGGCCGCCCTTGCCCCTGCCAAAAACCACGTTGCCGGCAAAGTCGGTAACCGTGGCTTGCAGCGGTTTGCGGTAGTTCCACGGGCCTGCGTAGTTCACCGATACCAACAGTTCCTGGCCAGGTACGCGCTCGATAAAGCCGACCGTCCCAGCGGCGGTGATGGTGTTTGTTTCACGGAACACGGTGAAGGCTTCTTCTGCTTCCAGCAGGACCTTGTCGATGAAGGTTTGCAGTTCCTGGCTGATCGGTTGTGTGTGGGCAATGGCAGTCATGGGGATTCTCCGGATTCAGGCGCGGCGCTTGGCCAACAGTTCATGGGCAGCTTGCAGGGGGCGCGGGTCGACCCAGTCAGCGATGGCAAAATCGCGCTCCAGGAAGCCGTGCAGGTAGAGGAAATCTTTCTGGATATCGAGGAATTCCAGGCGCTGGGCAGACAGGTCCGGCGCCAGGGTGGTGTGGAAATCACCGCGATAAGCCTCGGCCACACCGGCACTGCCGGCGCGAGTTTCTTCTTCTAGAATGGCGTTCAGGCTGTCGCGGTTGTTGGCCGCCCAATCGGCGGCGCTGAGGGTTTGCGCGAGAAAGCGCACCACCAGGTCAAAGTGGTTGTCCAGCAGGCTCTGGTGAACGGTGATCGGACGCGGCGTGCCGTTGTTGATGCGGTAGCGCGGCTCGGCGATCAGGTCCAAGTCGATCCCCACCACCAGCCCCAGGCGGCGTGCGGCGTCGGCCGCCGAAGCGCCCTTGACGTAAACCGCATCCACCTCTCCACGCACCAGGTAATCCAGGCCGGACCACAAGCGCTGCAAACCTTGCTGCGGGTCAGGCGCTTGTTCCTGGTCCTGCAATGCCACTTCCACCAGTTCCACATCATCAAATCCCAGTCCGGCCAGGCTCAATGCGCCCTTATAGCCATGCAGGCTCATGGCGCGGGCGATGCTGCCGGGACGGCTTTCACCCCAGGCTGGCAGGGCCAGGCGCTTGCCCCTCAGGTCTGCGGGACGGGTGATGCCGGAGTCCGGGCGGACCAGGATGGTCTGCCATTCCTCGATCCAGGTCAGGCCGATCAAGCGGCTCGGCGCACCCGCAGCACGTGCGGCCAATGCAGGGACGTTGCCGCCTTCGCGAAACAGCCCCGGCAAATCGTGATCGTAGTGGTGCCGGCCCAACTGACGCGCCTCCTGCAAGGTGGACACCGGCAGACCGTCGGAGGCGAACTCCTCGCTCAACCAGCCCAGCTTGTAGGCGATGCCGGACGCAGTCGGCACCGGGCAACGGGTAAACCAGATCTGCTCAAGCTCAGGCGTGGGCAGGACAGCGGAAAGGGTCATGGGCAGCTCCATTAAATTGGGCAAGTCAGTAAAGGGGGGTATTGCAGAGGGCGTGCCAATCGCTCAAAGCCCCGGTTTACAAGGGCATCGAAACAAACATCCAAACGCGACTGCTGGCCTGCCAACAGCACTGCTGCTCTTCCAGCAGCCGTTTCACGACGCTGCTTCCCCAGCAGCAAACCGACGCGTCCCTTCCCCCATACAGCAGGGTTTTGCTCGTTGGCGCAGAACTTGCTCAAGCCCTCCCAACACCAACCTCCCCGCAGGAGCCGGCTTGCCGGCGATGTTCGTCAACGATGACGCACAGCCATAGAGGAACGGGGCAAACCAAAGGATGAATGAATGACAACGTATGAACAGGCGCCCGCCCGCCACCTGCACAGCGAAGCCGAGGCCATCGCCGCCGCCAGAGAAATCGCCGTGGAGATCGCCAGCATTGCCGCCGACACCCAGCAAAATGGCCAACTGCCCTGGCGCCAGGCGCAATTGCTGTCCGAAAGCGGCATCACCGCCATCGGTGTACCTA
This sequence comes from Pseudomonas sp. NIBRBAC000502773, assembly GCF_006517195.1. Lineage (NCBI taxonomy): Bacteria > Pseudomonadati > Pseudomonadota > Gammaproteobacteria > Pseudomonadales > Pseudomonadaceae > Pseudomonas > Pseudomonas sp. NIBRBAC000502773. Next base: position 51,946 of record NZ_CP041189.1, read on the forward strand.
AGGCCTTCGGCGGCCTGGGCGCATCGGTGCAGACCATCGTCGAAACCGTGCGCATCATTTCGGTGGCCGACGGCGGCGTCGGGCAACTGCTGCAAATCCACAATGTGATGCTGCGCGGGATTTTCAACGGTTACCCGGACGCAGTACGCGATCGGCTGGTCAGCGATGTCCTGGCTGGCAAGCGTTTCGGCAACGCCCTGGCGGAGGTAGGCGGCAAGAACAAGTTCGCCCTCAAGACCCGCGTCGAACGCCGCGAGGACGGCGCCCTGGTACTCAATGGCAGCAAGTTTTACTCCACGGGCTCTTACCTGGCCGAATGGATCTCCCTCACGGCCGCCTCGGATGACGGCGGTGCCGGCGTACTGCTCAACCGCAACACGCCAGGCCTGACCCTGGTGGACGACTGGGACGCCTTCGGCCAGAACAACTCGGTGAGTGGCACGGTGAACTTCGACAATATCGTGCTGGATGAGGATTTTGTTTCACGCCGCAAGGGCCCAATGAAGCGTACCGGGTTGACCTTCCCGCAGATCCTTCACGCGGCCATTGATACCGGTATCGCGGCCGGCGCGTTGTCGGCGGCCGTCGACTACCTCAAGCACAACGCTCGGCCTTGGGTGGAAAGCGGCGTAGACCATGCCAATGAAGAGCCGCACATCATCAAACAGATTGGCGAATACGCCGTGGCCCTGCGCGCCGCTGAATCCCTGCTGCGCGATGCGGCACGGATATTTGACCGCCATGAGCAAGACCCGGAAAACAAAGAGCTGCAAGACGAGCTGATCCTTTCGGTGGCCACTGCCCGTGCCCATTCGGACAGCGCCTCGCTGAAGATCTCCAGCGATATCTTCTCGCTGCTGGGGGCCAGTTCATCGCTGAGCAAATGGAACCTCGACCGCTTCTGGCGCAATGCCCGGGTGCACACCACCCACGACCCGATCCGCTGGCGCCTGCACCATGTGGGCAACTACTACCTCAATGGCGTGGACCCCGGTGAATACACCGCGATCCTCAACGCCAAGGAAACCCAGGGCGCTACGCGCAAATAAATCACCGTAGGGTGTTGTGTGTGCCCCTATACGCCGTTTATGCCAATGAGCTTTTCATGATCGAACGACACCCTCTTCTACGCAGCCTGGCGATCTATAGGGAAATGCCCTGGCGATTCATCCTGGTGGCGGCGCTGTATGTGGCCATCAACCTGGGCCTGGTCTGGCAGCAATGGCTGATCGGCCATGCAGTCAATGACGTGAGCGCCGGGCGTGCCGTGGTACGCCTCGGCGACGGCAGCCTGGATGCCGGCCTTGGCTGGTACTGGCTGGGCCTGATGCTGGCCGTCGCCCTGGGCCGTGGCGTGCTGCAATACATCGCCAGCGTGTTGTCGCTGGTGATCAGCCAGGAACTGCTGACGCGCCTGCGCGAACGCATCCTGGCCCAGGTGCAAAGCCTGCACATGGGCTATCACTGGCAGCACGGCATGGGTGAAATGATCACCCGCACCACCCGTGATGCCGACAAAGTCCGCGATGCGTTGATCACCTTCTGGCGGCAGTTGGTAGAGACACCGCTGGTGGTGCTGGCCACGGTTGGCCTGCTGAGCTGGTACAACCCGCTGCTGGGGCTGGTGCCGCTGTTGCTGACGGTGACCGGCTTGGCGATTTTCGTGCGCCAGACCGAACAGCTGGTGAGCCTGGATCGCGCGGTCGGTAGCGCCTATGACCGGGTCAACCAGGACCTCAGCGAAGGCATTGGCGGCGTGCGGGTGATCAAATCGTTCGCCCTGGAACAGCAGCGTATCCAGGGTTTTGCCGATCAGGTGGCGGTGTTTGCTACGTTGGCGCGCCAGGCCCTGGCTTATTCCAGCTCACGTATTCCGCTGCCCCAGGCCGTGGTGGCGCTGGGTCACGTGTGGATCCTGGTATACGGCGCGCACCTGGTGGCGACCGGTCAACTGGGAATCGGCGAATTAGTCACTTCGCTGCTGATCGCCACCACCCTGGTGTTTCGTATAGAGGGCATCGGCCGGGTAATGCAGACCTTCGCCGATGCCCGCGCCAGTGCCGAACGCATCTGGCAACTGCTGGACGCCCCGGCCGCGATTCGCAGTGGTGCTGCCACCCTACCCGCCAGCCCGCTGGGACTGAAGTTGGAACAGGTCAGCGTGACCGCGCCCGGTGGTGGCCGCGACATTTTGCACGGCTGTTCGCTGACCTTGCAGCCGGGTGAAATCGTCGCGCTGGTGGGCGCAACCGGTACCGGTAAGAGCCTGCTCGCCAGCTTACTGCCACGCCTGAGCGATGTAACCGCCGGGCGCCTGTTGCTCGGTTCGGACAACGACGGCTGGCAGGACATCCGCAACCTGCAACTGGGCCCGCTGCGTCAGCGAGTGCATGTGGTACCCCAGGAGAGTTTCCTGTTTGCCGGCAGCCTGGCGGCCAACCTGCGCCTGACCGCGCCTAATGCCACTGACGAAGAACTGCGCGAAGCGTTGCATCAAGCCGCTGCTGAAGATGTCCTGCAGCGCCTGCCCCTGGGCCTTGAAACCCCTCTCGGCGATAGGGGCGTGACCTTATCCGGCGGCCAGCGCCAACGCCTGTGCCTGGCCCGCGCGCTGCTCGGAAAACCCGACATCCTGTGCCTGGACGACGCCACCAGCGCCCTCGACGCCATCAGCGAGCGCCAGGTGCTGCACAACCTGCGACACCTGCGCGGCACCACGGTGCTGGTGATCTCCAGCAAGCTCTCGACCATCCTGCTGGCCGACCGCGTGCTGATGCTGGGCGACGGCAGGATCACCGCCCAAGGCACCCATGCTGAACTGCAATCAACCAATGCGCACTACCGCGACCTGCTGGGGATAGACCATGGCTAACCCGCTGCCAGGCAAAGCCTTGAGCGATATCGAAATCGAAGAAATGCTGGCGAAAAAGGCCCTCGATCGTGGCATGTTCAAACGCTTGCTGCCGTTACTGCGACCGATCCGACGGCAGATTGCGGCTGTCATCGGCCTTGAGATCCTACTGGTGTTCACCGTGTTCCTGCGGCCCTGGTTTGTGCGCGAGCTGCTGGACCGAGGGCTGATCCGGCAAGCCGATCATTGGCTGCTGGATGAACGCCTGGTGCTATGGCTGGGCCTGGGCCTGGCGGCCAGTTGGCTGGCGCGTTTCCTGGTGGCCGGGGTCTCGCAGTTTGTTGCCGGCGGCGCGGCGATCCGCGTGTTGAATGCCTTGCGCGTACAGGTGTTTGCCCATGTGCAGAACCTGAGCGTGAGCTACTTCGACCAGACTCGTGCAGGGCGCATCATTTCCCGGGTCGACCGCGATGTCGACGCCCTCGAACCACTGGTGATCCAGGGTCCGCCGGAATTGCTGGGCGCCGTGCTGCGCTGCGGCCTGGCCTCGGTAATGCTCTGGCGCATCGACCCACGGTTCTTCCTCAGTCTGGTGGCGACAGTGCCATTGCTGGTGCTCGCGACATGGAGTTTCAAGCGTATTTCCCAGCGCAACTGGGCCAAGGTCGCGGAGAACCGCAGCCGCTTTACTGCGCACTTGGTGGAAAGTGTCAGCGGTGCGCGCTTGCTGCAACAGTGCGCCCAGGAGACGCCGAACCTGCAGCGCTATCGCGTGCTGCTGGATGATTTCAACCATGCGTTGATTCGCGGCAGTTTGCGCTCGTCGTGGTTTGCACCGTTTACCGCACTGCTCAGTTCGGCAGGCATCGCGCTGTTACTGCTGGTGGGTGCGTATGGGTTGGCGGCGGGTGACGTCAGTGTCGGCCAGGTGGCAGAAAGCCTGTTCTACGTGTTTCTGTTCCTGGGGCCTTTGCAGGAGCTGTCGGACCTGTTTGAACGCTACGCCACGGGTTCGGCGTCGGCCCAGCGGATCTTCCTGTTGCTTGACACGCGTCCGCAGATCGTCGACAGCGCCACCCCCGCGCAATGGAACGCGCTCGTGGGGAAGTACAGTTTGACCAGGTGGTGTTCGGTTATGGTCAGGCGCCCGTCATCAAAGGCTTGAACCTGCATATTCCAGCAGGAGAAGTGCTGGCGATCGTCGGCCCGTCCGGCCACGGCAAAAGTACCCTGGTGCAACTGCTGACGCGCTTCTACGAAGTCCAAGCCGGCGCCGTGCGACTCGACGGCATCAATGTGCGCGACCTGGCACAACATACCTTGCGTCGCCATGTGGGCGTGGTGTTGCAGGACAATGTACTGTTCAGCGGCAGCATCCTCGACAACCTGCGCCTGGCCGCGCCCCAGGCCGATGATGCAACGCTGGTCGCCGCTGCCCGTGAGCTGGGCGCCGATGAAGTGCTGGAACGCCTGCCCCATCAATACCACACTGAAGTAGGGCCACTGGGGGCACATCTGAGCCATGGCCAGCGGCAACTGGTGTGCCTGGTGCGCGCGTACCTGGCGGACCCCGCGGTGTTGGTACTGGATGAGGCGACGTCGGCGGTGGATATTCATACCGAACGGCGTATCCAACAGGCCTTGCGACGCCTGTGTGAGGGGCGCACGGCAATCATCATCGCCCACCGCCTGGCAACCATTCGGGATGCCGACCGAATTGCCGTCGTACGCCACGGCCAAGTGGTGGAACTGGGGCCACACCAGCAATTGATCGGACAGGCCGGGCCCTATGCAGCGCTGTACCACACCTACCTGCGCAGCGCCCATCAACCTGACGCCATCGCCCTATAGGAGCCGGCGTGCCGGCCCCTGAAAGCCTATGTTGCGCGTCCAGCATTGGTTGCTGGGAGGCTGCTGCTACAGCAGCAGCCCTCTCCTTCTGAAGTGCGGTTGCCCCCGTAGCCATTGGTCGATGCGCCCATGGCATGCACGTTGCAGAGACCTTGCGCATCAGGTCTGCGCCCCTTGCACGACTCAAATCAGGAGCACCCATGAGCACTGAATTTTTCTGGCGCCTGCCGTTGGGCACCGACGGTCCGCAACTGACCACCGACAAACACAACCGTGGCAACCCCGACTACCGGCCCGGCAATATCGCCCCGGGGCGATTACCCAACGGCGAGCCGGATGACTTCACCTACATCGACTACATCGCCCAAGTGGCCAAGGCCGCCGAACTTGCAGGTTTTGAAGGTGCCTTGCTGCCCACCGGCCCCGAGCCCTGGATCGCCGCTGCAGCGCTGGCCCGCGAAACCCGGCGCATCAAGTTCCTCATCGCCTTCCAAGCCACCTGGACCCTGCCCGCCTACGCCGCGCAGCAAGCCGCGATCCTGCAGAACCTCAGCCGTGGCCGCCTGGAATGGAACATCATCACCGGCGGTAACCCCGCGAGCCAGCGCGCCAATGGTGATTTCCTCGAACATGACCTGCGCTACAAGCGCACCGGCGAGTTCCTCGACATCATCCAGGGCCTGTGGGAGAACGAAAAATTCTCCTACGACGGTGCGATCTATCAGCTGGAAAACGGTGCCCTGCCCACCGGCCTGCGTCATGAGCGCAAGCCAGGAGTTTATTTCTCCGGATTCTCCGATGCTGCGTTGGGCGTTGCCGCCAAACACGCCGACGTGTACCTGAATTGGGCCGAGCCCATCGACAAGCTCAAGCCGCATATCGAGCGCGTACGCGAGTTGGCTGACAAACAAGGGCGCACGGTACGTTTCGGCCTGCGGGTCGACCTGTTCGCCCGTGAGACCGAAGAGCTGGCCTGGAAAGACCTGCGACGCCAATTCGACAAACTCGAAGGCAAGACCAGTACGGTTGCCAAAGGTTTTACCAGCGGTTCGGATTCAGTCGGCGGCGCGCGGCAGACCGCCTATCACCAGAACGTCGACCGCTTCGACGACCTGACCATCGGCCCCAACCTCTGGGCTGGTTTCGCCAAGGCCAAGCCGGGACCCACCGTCGGCCTGGTGGGCAGCCACGAAAACATCGCCGAGCGCCTGGTGGAATACCGCGACGCTGGCTTCTCGACCTTTATCCTTGCCGGCAACCCGCACCTTGAGGAAGCCTTGCGCATTGGCCAGGAAGTATTGCCGCTGGTGCACCAACGCCCGGCGATCCAACCTTTGAAAGCCAGCGCCTAAGCGCTGGGGGAGAACCTCTGATGACACAACCCCTCGACACTCTATGGTATACCCGTTGTCCTGTGCCAACCGGGCTGGGCATCGCCGTACAAAAGGGCTGGTTGCAAGACACCGTCGGCGCCTTGGGCACCGAGGTGCAGTCCCTGCGCGAATCGAATGACAAGGCCGTGCGCGAGTCGCACTTCGACCACACCTTGCAGAACTCGGTGCGCCATGGCGGCAATATCCCGGCGATCTGGGCCCGCGCCCAAGGCCGCGAAACCCGGGTGATCGGCTTGTCCTGGGCGGATGAAGTGCAACTGATCCTGACCCGCCCGGACAGCGGCATCAAGACCGTCAAGGACCTCAACGGCCGCACCTTCGGCTTGCCGGACTGGGCCGGCGTTCAAATCGACTTCACCCGCGCCCAGGCCCTGCGCGGCCTGGAAAACGCGCTGTCGCTGGAAGGCTTGAAAGTCGGCGATGTGAAGCTTGTCAACTTCCGCTACGGCGGTACCTTCAGTGACAGCGCCGTGCGCAATGTAGCCGGCACGCCGGTTAACACCCAGGTCAGCGCGCGCAACCTGGAACTGATCGGCCTGCTGCGCGGCGAGGTGGATGCAATTTTCCTCAAGGGCGCCAGCGCCGCCCAGCACGCCCATGATTTCGGCCTGCATATCGTGATCGATACAGGCGCCCACCCCGACCCACTGATCCGCAGCAACAACGGCACCCCACGCACGCTGGCGGTAGACCTGAACCTGCTGGAGAACCATTTTGACGTGGCCACTGGCATCCTCGACGCGGTGCTGCGCGCCGAACAGTGGGCCCATACCCACCCGGAAGACACCCGCCGTTACCTGGCGCGGGAAACCAACAGCAGCGAGTATTGGGTGACAGCCGCCTATGGCCAGGACGCGCACCGGCGCCTGCGTACCGAGCTGGATGAACAGGCGATTGCTGCCCTGCAGGACTTCACCCACTTTTTGCACCGTTGGCGCTTTATTCCACAGCGCTTCGATGTGCGTGAATGGATCGATGCACGGCCGTTGAACACTGTGCTCAACGACAACGCCAACCCTGCAGGAGCTGGGTTGCCAGCGATGGCCTCCTAATGATTACTGCATCATTCACGGGCGCCATCGCCAGCAAGCCGGGCTCCTGCAATGTGCGAACATTTCATGGATTTGAACGAAGAATTTTATGAGCAAACCACTCGATACTCTCTGGTATACCCACAGCCCGGTCCCCACCGGGCTTGGCATCGCGGTGCAGTCCGGGCGACTGGCCGAAGCCTTCCTGCCCTTTGGCACCAATATCCAATCGTTGCGCGAGTCCACCGAGCGGGAAGTGCGCGAAGCCCACTATGACCATCACCTGCAGAATTCGGTGCGCCACGGTGGCAATATCCCGGCGATCTGGGCCTACGCCAGTGGCGTCGAAACCCGCGTGCTGGGCTTGTCGTGGAGCGACGAGGTGCAGTTGATCCTGACCACCGCAGAGAGCGGAGTCAAGAACGTACGCGACCTGAAAAACCGCCGTTTCGGTCTGCCCAAGTGGGCCAACGTACAGATCGACTTCACGCGTGCCCAGGCCCTGCGTGGCCTGGAAAACGCACTCAAACTCGAAGGTTTGAACGTGTCGGACGTGGAACTGGTGGATTACCCCTATGGCGGGACCTACAGCGATAACCAGACCTCCTATGTGTATGGCCCCGAAATCGGACTGGGGGTCAGCCGCTTCAGCCGGCGCAACAATGAACTGATCGGCCTGCTGCGCGGCGATATCGACGCGATCTTTCTCAAGGGCGCCCACGCTGTGCACTTGGCCAATGAGTTCGGCTTGCATGTCGTAGTAGATACTGGCTCGCACCCTGACCCGTTGATCCGCAGCAATAACGGCACGCCGCGCACCCTCACCGTGGATATCAACCTGCTGCAAGAGCATTTCGATGCCAGCGTGAAAATCGTCGATACCGTGCTGCGCACCGAGCAGTGGGCCTGGGCCAACCCGGATGAAACCCGGCGCTTTCTCGCCAAAGAACTCAATACCAGCGAATACTGGGTCACGGCCGCCTATGGTGAAGATGCGCACCGTCGACTGCGGACCACGCTGGACTCGCGCTCGATCGATGCATTGCAGGATTTTACCGACTTCCTGTTCCGCTGGAACTTCATTCCGCGCCGCTTCGATGTGCGCGACTGGATCGACTTCAGCGTGCTGGAAAAAGTCATTGGTTCCACTTCGCGCGTCGCTGTTTAGTCCTACCCTACCTGTAGGAGCCAGGCTTGCCGGCGATGGCAGCCGTGAAAACGCCATCGCCGGCAAGCCGGGCTCCTACAATTAATGTGTGATCAGTGCCAGCGGTGCTGGCCTGGCAACACTTTCCCTGCTGCTCCAGCAACACACTGCGCGCACTTTCTGCTGAATCCTCCGCAGGTCGTTTTCACGCCTCTTGAAAGCGTTATAAAACTCAGCTTTATATATTTTTTTTATAATTAAAATCAGTAGCTTATGATCATGTATCAACACTGAAATCCTCTTGGCACGATCTCTGCTCTACCCCCCTTAAGGACATATTTTCCGGGGGAGACTGCAATGCATAAAATCAATCCGATCACCAAGGGCCTTTGGCTCGCTTTGCTCGTCGCCGGCAGCACGCACGCCGCTGAAGACGACGCCAGCAAGACCGAGCCGTCACTCAAGACCGTGACCGTCACCGCGCAACACCGCGAGCAAACCCTTCAAGAGGTTCCGGTGGCGGTATCGGCGGTCCAGGGCACCAGCATCGTCGCCGATGGCGTACGTAACATGGGCGACATCACCACCTTCATTCCCAACGCCTCGGCCAAGAATCCCGACGGCGACGGTCGCCCGCGCTGGTACATCCGCGGGCTGGGCACTGGCGACACTGGTGCGGCCACGGTTTACCCCGTAGGCATTTATGCCGATGACGTGTACCTGAATGCACCGATTGCCGGTGGCGGCCCGCTGTGGGACCTGGAGCGCATCGAGATCCTGCGCGGGCCACAGGGCACGCTCTACGGCAAGAACACCACGGCCGGCGCGGTAAATATCATCTCGAAGAAACCGACGTTCGACACCGACGGTTTCGGCACCATCGGCTTTGGCAGCAAGAACGAACGCATCCTCAGCGGCGCCCTCGGCGGGGCCCTGGTGGATGAGAAACTCGCCGCGCGGATCTCGCTGTACTCCGAAGAGCGCGACGGTTTCCAGAAGAACCTGGTGGACGATCACACCTACGGTGACGTGAACAAAAAGGCCGTGCGCCTGCAGTTCTTCGCCCAGCTCAACGACGACCTGGACGCGCTGTGGAAGATCCACAGCCGCGAGTTCAAGGGCGATGGCGCCAACGGTGCGCTGACCCTGGGCCGCTATTACAACGTGGGCTACCAGCGGCCGGCCGGGCGCGATATCGCGCTCAATGTGAAAGACGATTCCAAGCTCAATCACGACGGTACTTCGCTGACCCTTAACTGGCACCTGGGCGACTACACCCTCACGTCCATCAGCGCCTATGACTATATTCGCGGCCAGTCCAGCAGTGACGGCGACTACACGCCGTACGAGGTCAACGGGACCTCCACCGCAGACAACAAATACGCTCAGTATTCCCAGGAAATCCGCCTGGCCTCGCCCCAGCAGGAAACCCTGCGCTGGCTGGCGGGTGCGCACTATTTCCATGAAGATCTGGATAGCACCGCCGGGCGTTTTATCCAGCCCGGCCCGACCCCCAATGGCACAGGTTCGAACCAGATTGGGGGCGCCACGGATTTTCGTGACCTGAGCTACGACCATAATACTGACAGCTACGCGCTATTCGGCAACCTGACCTACGACTTCACCGACAACTTCAGCGTTACCGGTGGCCTGCGCTGGACCCAGGAAAAGAAAGACATCGACCTCAGCCTGACCCAGTTGACCCGCGCCACCGCCAACGGCCCATTGATCCCGCTCGCCGCCGCCGGCAGCAACGGCAATCGCCAGGAGGATAAAACATGGGAAGCCTGGACCTACGACCTGACCCCGGAATACCGCATCAACGACAACGTGCGCGTGTTTTTCCGCTACGCCCATGGCTTCCGTTCCGGCGGTTTCAACACCGGGTTGTCCACCAGCCTGTCGCAACTGACCACGGTAGACCCGGAACAACTCGACGCCTATGAGTTCGGCGTGAAGTCCGAGTGGTTCAACCATCGCCTGACCGCCAACGCGAATATCTTCTACTACGACTATTCGGACATTCAGGTGAACCTGCTGACGGTTAACAACGGAGTACTGACAACCGCCTTGACCAACGGCGCCAAGGGTAAGGTCAAAGGTGCCGAGCTTGAGCTGGAAGGCCAACCCACCGACTACCTGCACCTGCGCGCAGCGATCTCGTTCCTGGACAGCGAATACACCGATTTCAAAAACACCAACCCCACCACCGGCGCCGTCACCGGCGACTACAGCGGCAACAGCTTCGTGCGCTCGCCGCGTAATGTGGTGTCCTTGGGCGGCGACTACACCATCCCACTGGAAATCGGCGGCAAGCTGGTGGCGGGGGCGGATGTGAGTTTCCGCGACAAGGAATACTTCCTCGCCGACCGCCAGAGCAGCGCCGACAAGGACCTGAGCCAGCCTCACTACACCTTGGCCAACAGTCGGCTGACCTGGTACAGCACCGACGAAAAACTCAGCGTCACCGGCTTCGTCAACAACCTCACCGACCGCCGCTACCAAGTCCATGGCCGGCCGAACGGCGGCTTGGGCCAGTACGTGATCACCTACGGCGACCCTCGCACCGTAGGGCTGAGCGTGACCAGCCGCTTCTAACCCAACCACACCTCCACTCCCTGTAGGAGCCGGCAAGCCGGGCTCCTACATTCTGAAAGGACCTTTTTATGTTCCAACGCACTCCGTTGGCCGGCGCCATTGCGCTGGTCATGGGCAGCCTTGCCGTGCCTGTCTTTGCGGCAGACGATACGCAGCCCACTGCAAAAAACGATCACCTGGACACCGTAGTGGTACTCGGCACCCGCCGCAGCGACCTGACCGCCCTGCAAAGCGCAGCCCCCGTCGACGTACTGTCCGGCGAGCAATTGCAGCAGACCGGCGCCACCGACCTCTCCGGCGCCCTCACCGCCTTGTCGCCGTCGTTCAACTTCCCACAATCACCTCAAGGAGCCTTCGGCGGCTCCATCGCCCAGGGCGCTTCGCTGCGTGGCTTGGCGTCGGACCAAGTGCTGGTGCTGGTCAACGGCAAGCGCCGTCACAGCAGCGCGAATATCACCCGTCAGAGCCTGGTGAATGGGCGTGGCGCGGCAGCGGTGGACTTGAGCCTGATTCCGTTGAGTGCGATCCAGCGCGTAGAGATCCTGCGCGACGGCGCCGCAGCCCAATATGGCTCCGACGCCATCGCGGGGGTAATCAACATTGTGCTCAAGGAAAACGACGACGGCGGCAACCTGGGCTATCGCTTTGGCGGCTATGACAAAGGCGATGGCCTGCAGCGTAAGCTCAACGGCTGGAAGGGTTTCACGCTGCCCAACGACGGCTTCCTGACCTTGAGCTTCGACGCCGGCAGCCAGGACCCGGCCAGCGACACCAACCCCGACAACCGGATCTTTTACCCCGGCGATACCAGCGTTAACACGCCCCGCGAGCAGAATAACCGCTACCGCACCTGGCGTTGGGGGGCAGGCAATGTCTCGGACCAGTACAACTTCGTGGCCAACAGCGAGGTCGGCATCGGCGAGAGCCTGACCGCCTACGGCTTCGTCACCTACTCCCACAAGAACACCGACGCCGAAGGTTTCTTCGACCCGCCTACCACCTTGCGTAACAACTACGGCAGTAACGCGTTGGCGCGCTACCCGGACGGCCGCTTGCCGATCACCCGCTACGGCCTGGAGGATTATGCGGTGACCGGCGGGCTGCGTTGGGAGAACGAGCGCCTGGGCAAATTCGACCTGGCGCTCAATCATGGCAACAACACCCTCAAATCCACCGACCGCAATGCGATCAACCCCAGCTACGGCACCAATAGCCCATCGAAGATCTACACCGGAGAGCGCGAAAACGACCAGACCAACTTGACCCTGGACTGGGTGCGTGACTTCCCCACCGCCCTGTTGTTCAAGCCGCTGACACTCTCCGCCGGGTTGGCCTGGCGCAAGGAAAACTACCAATTGAGCGCGGGTGAAGCGGCAGGCTGGCAGAACGGCCCGCTGTTCAATACGGCCGACCCGATCACCGGGCGCCGGATTCCCGGTTATTACTCAGGCATCACCCAGGTAGATGCCGCCTCGCTGGATCGCAAGGTACTGGGCGCCTACATTGACGTCGAAGGCCAGATTACCGAGAAATTCCAGGCCGGCGTGGCGGTGCGTACCGAGCACTATTCGGACTTTGGCGACACCACCAACGGCAAACTGTCCCTGCGCTACGACTTCACCCCACAGATCGCCGCACGGGCCACTGCGAGTACCGGCTATCGCGCGCCTTCGCTGGTGCAGAGCGGCATGTCCTCGTTCAGTGTGCAGGTGGTAGAGCAACCGCCGGGCAGCGGCAACTTCGTCGAGGTGCAACAACGTACGTTGCGCGCGAACAGCCCGGAAGCCCAGGCGCTTGGCGGCAAGGCGCTCAAGCCAGAGGAGTCGACCAACTATTCCCTGGGCCTGGTCTGGCGCCCACTGGAAAATGCCTCGGTCACGGTGGACGCGTACCGCATCAACATCGATAACCGCATCACCCTTTCCGACCAGTTACCCGCCAGCGTGGTCACGCCGATCTTTGCCGGTACGCCCTACGCCAATATCCAAAGCGCGGCGTTCTACACCAACGTCGCCGACACCCGCACCGACGGTATCGAGTTGACCGGCAATTACCAGTGGGACCTGCAGCAATGGGGTCGCCTGAACCTGAGCGGTGGCTTTGCCAAGACCGACACCACCATCACCGGCTTGCGCGATGTGGGCAATATCAAGGGTTCGCAGATTGTCGGGCGCAACACACAGGGCCTGATCGAGGAAGGCACGCCGGACACCAAGCTGACCCTGAGCGCCAACTGGCTGTATGAAAACTGGGGCCTGACCGTGGCCCAGCGCCGCTATGGCGAATGGAAAAGCCTCAATGCCACCAATCCCAGCCTCGATCAAACCTACAGCCCGCAATGGGTGACCGATCTCGACCTGTCGTACACCTTCCACAAGGGCGTAAAAGTCTCGGTGGGTGCGATCAATCTGTTCGATACCCACCCTGACAAATCCGATGGTGCGCAGCTGTATGGGGTACCGAAATACTCCATCACCAGCCCGGAAGGCGCACAGGGGGCGTTTTATTACACCAGCGTGAGCTACGACTTCTGAGGCGGCTGCTGAATGGGTGCTGCCCCAGCAGCACCCCATCACCAATTGCCCGTTTGCCATGAGCTGATCTTACGGGCCTAATCGCCGGCAAGCCGGGCTCCTACAGATGGGTTGGGTTGTGGCACATGTTTTGCGATGGACACGTTGTACTTCGCTGAAAAAGACTTGCCATGCGCACCCATCGATTGTTCACCGCTCTCACCTGGCTGATCTCCCCCCTGGCTTTGCTCGCCGTCTGGACGTGGGTGGCCCATCTCGGGATTTTCCCGCGCAACCTGCTAGTACCACCGGCCCAGGTGCTGCACACCTTCGAAGAACTGCTGGCCAGCGGCGAGTTGCTCGAACACCTGGGTAATAGCTTGTCGCGGCTCGGCCTGGGATTTGGCATTGGTTCGCTGTGTGGCTTGGCCTTCGGCGTGCTGATGGCCTTGTCCAAGAACGTCCAGGTGTACTGCGGGCCGCTGTTCCACACCCTGCGCCAGATCCCCAGCATCGCCTTGATCCCGATGTTCGTGCTGCTGTTCGGCATTGATGAAACCTTCAAGATCATCATCGTCGCCAAAACCGCGTTCTTCCCGGTGGCACTCGCAGCAGGAGAAGGGGTACGCGGCATTCCGCGCAGTTACTTCGAAGTGGCCGACGTGTACCGCTTGCGCTGGCCGACCTTTGTGCGCCTTGTGGCCCTGCCCGCCGCAGCGCCGCCGATCATCACCGGCTTTCGCATCAGCTTGACCCGTGCATGGGTGGTGCTGGTGGCCACTGAGTTGCTGGCGGCCGACAGTGGGCTGGGGCAGATGATCGAGATGGCCCGGCAGATGCTGCGCATCGATGTGGTGATGGTCGGTGTAGTGGTCACCGGGGTGATTGGGTTTGCCCTCGACTATGCCTTTCGCCGTATCGAACAGCGCCTGTTTCGCTGGCAGACCCGCTAGGAGCCTCATATGCTGCCCTTACTGAAGAAATCCCGAGGACTGCTGCTGCCACTGCTGCTGGTGCTCGCCTGGGAATACGCCTCACGTCAGGACGCTGCCGGCGCCTATGCCTTCGTGCCGTTATCGGCAATCGGCTCGGCGTTGCTGGAAATGCTCGGCAACGGCGAACTACTGGTCAACCTCCTGGCAAGCCTGGCGCGCACCAGCAGTGGCTTGCTACTGGGCATTGTGTTCGGCGTGATGCTGGGGGTGCTGATGGCACTGTCCAGTGTAGCCAACCGTTTGATCGGCCCGCTGTTCCACTCGATTCGTCAGGTGCCGATGCTTGGCTGGATCCCGCTGATTGCGATGTGGTTCGGCAACGGCGAGTTTTCCAAAGTGCTGATCGTCACCCTTGCCGCGTTTTACCCGATGGTACTCAACACCTACCAGGGTTTCAGCCATGTGGAGCGCCGTTACCGGGAAGTCGGCCAGGTGCTGGTGCTCACTCCTGTTCAGCAATTCACCCAGATGCTGCTGCCGGCGGCGCTGCCGAGTATCGCCACCGGCGTGCTGCACGCGCTGGCATTCGCCTGGGTCACCGCGATAGGCAGTGAATTGTTCCTGTCCTCCGGGGCAGGCCTGGGCAATCTGATGATGAACGCAGAGGCCGGCTCGCGCATGGAAGTGATCGTGCTCAGCGTGCTGTGCATCGGCTTGCTCGGCTACCTGATGACCCTGTTATTCACCCTACTGAGCCGCCACCTGTTGCGCTGGCGCAACCTCCGTTGAAAGGCCCTGATATGAACGCAATCGCTTCCCCACTTTACGCGCAAACCGGTGCGCTGCAGATTCGCGGCCTGAACAAGACATACCAGATCGAGGGCCGTTCACTGCCGGTGTTGCACGATATCCAGCTCGACGTGCGCCCTGGCGAGTTTGTCAGCATTGTCGGCGCCAGCGGCTGCGGAAAATCCACTCTGCTGCGACTGATTGTCGGCCTGGAAGCCGAATACGAAGGCGATATTTTGCTGGACGGCAAACGTATCGTCGCCACCAGCCTGGAACGCGGCATCGTGTTCCAGGACCACCGCCTATTCCCGTGGATGACCGTCAGCCAGAACATCGCCCTGGCCCTGAAAAACCACAAACTGCCCCAGGCGGAGAAAGACCGTCAGGTAGCTGAACACATCACGCTGGTGAACCTTGAAGGATTTGAAAATGCCTACCCCCATCAGCTCTCAGGCGGTATGGCGCAGCGCGCCGCGATCGCCCGGGCGCTGATCAACAAACCCAAAGTGTTGCTACTGGATGAACCGCTGGGCGCCCTCGATGCCTTGACCCGCGTGCACCTGCAGCGCGAGCTGCAACGCATCTGGGTACAGCAGCGTTGCACGGTGATTATGGTCACCCACGATATTGAAGAGGCGTTATACCTGGGAGATCGAGTGATCGTGATGGACGCACATCCTGGCCGGATCAAGCATGAAATCCAGATAGACCTGCCCCATCCGAGGGATCGGACATCATCAGTGCTACAGGGGTACAAGGAGCAGTTGCTGGAAGAATTGGTAGGGCATTGAGCCTGCCGCTCACAGGCTGCACCTTCCGATCCCGTACGTCTAACTTGGCGCTGCATTGGCGCGACGCTTTGCCCGTGAGGGTTACCGGTCGATTCGCGGCGGAATAAAGCTGAGCATCCACCCACACCTTTGGGTATCCGATCTCGTTCAGCGCCGTCGAGATCGTCGCCCTCATCCCATGACCAGTGAGTTGATCGGCATACCCCATTCGACGCAACGCGCCATTCAGCGTGTTCTCGCTGATGCGTTTGCTTAGATCGCTTCGATGCGCAAATAAGTAGCGCTGTGCGGGAACAACCTGGTCCAGCAAGTGACGCACGATCTCCAGCGCCTGAACCGACAGCGGCACGATATAAGGCGGTACATTTTGGGTCTGCTTACCTGGCTTCCGCATCGCTAGCTGGAGTTGTTTCACCATGAATCGCTCTTGGTTTCGTAGACACCTCCAAGCCCAGCAAACAAATTACGCGGATGCAAATATTAGGTCGAACACAGCCGATCGGAGTTGCTGTTCTCGACCGAGAGCGGATTAGCTGGTCCTTGATGAGCCCTGCCCCCTCCCGTCAGATCCGATGAGGAGTTACACTGAAAGCCATCGACGACCACCCTGCTCCGCCTCAGAGATCGCCAATCTCGATCACCCGCATATCCCGCGCTACTGGGGGCAAAACTGGGGGCATATTTTAGGTTTTCCGACCTGAAAATACTGCGCTAGAGCCTAGTCAAAATGTTCTTTGGCGACCCTGAGAGTCTTTAGGCGTCGTCGGGTAGACTGTTCATCTGATCATTTCTGCCTTTCCACAAACCCTGTAGCGCCATTCACTTCCAGTGGTCAGGTGAACGAGGGGGGCTGGACCACTACAGGATATCCGGGCGGTGCACTCTACCTCCTCACCGCTGGGCCAGCTCACCCCGAAAACCCATCCTCTGCCCGCCGCGCCTCAGGCAGCGGTTGTCAACTCGGTCAGTTGGCTGGCGACAAAGCCAGCCTAGAGCATCAACGCATACACCGTCTTGTTTGGCCCGGCACTCGGGGTATGGGTCCCGGTGGTCCCACCTGCAATCCACACGCCACCGCGAAATGATGTGGAGCCCGGGCGCGATATACTCCAGGCCAAGCCCGGCAGCACACTCCAGCCATTGTCCGAATAACAATTGAGATCCCCCAGTGCCGAGCCATCCGGCGCGACACCGCCCAGGACAAACACGCCACCGTCGCGGGTGAACACCGTCGGAGACGAGCGAGCCGACGCCGGCAGCGGCGGCTGCTCTTCCCACGTGCTCCCCTGGCTGCTGATCCACACATCATTGCTGACCGTGTTGATATCGGTCTGTCCGCCAACGACATACAGGGTGGTGTCCGATGCAGCGATCCCAAACCGCGAACGCGGCGTCCAGCCGGCCGTACCGACCTTTTGCCAGTTGCTGCCGTCGCTTGAGCACCACAGATCATTGAGAGGCTGATAGCTCTGGCCAGAGCCCCCCAGCACCCACAGTTTATCCTTGAACACCACGCAGCCGAAATCACTGCGCCCGGACCAGGCCGCATTCGCGGTCACCTGGGTCCATTGCATGCCGTCATTGCTGCTCCAGACGTCATTCAGACGCTGCGCTCCGGTGTCCCCACCCATCAGCCAAAACTTGCCTTTCCAGTACACGCCGCCGGCATTCGAACGCGCCGGAAAACTGTCGTCGAAACCCGCGACCTGGGTCCAGGTCTGCCCGTCACGCGTGTTGAAGATCGCTTTGGCCGTGTCTGGCGAAAACAGCCACAAGGTATTGGCGTTACCCAGCAGGACGGCCCCACTGAGCGCTTTGAAGTCAGTACCGCTATTAAAGGTGTTCCAACCCCGGTTCAGGAAGAACAGGTCTAAGGACTTGCTCAACGGTCCACCCTGCCCTTGCACAGTCAGGGTGTAGGTGATCGGCTTCTGCGGAAACACTGGATAACTGCCCGAAACAAGGTCGCCCCGGGGAATCACGTAATCGCTTTGCCCCGGTGCGCTGATAACCGCCGACAAGGCGGCGCGGGTCTGCCAGGTCAGGCTCACCCTGGCCGGCAGCGTGCCGCTGTAGGCAGTGGCGACAAAGGCATCCAGCGCCACCGGCGGCACATTCACAGTGAACTGCGTGGTGAAATCCGGGGTGGCTGCATTGAGGGTCTTGTAGGCATTGAGCGTGAACTGGGTGGTGGTGTCGAGCTTGATCTTGTAGTGGTCAATGCCGCTCACCCCAGTGCCGATCTGCCCCTTTGCGCTGTCGAGGGTCGTGTCGCCGAACTGCAGCTTGACCTGCTGCACGTCGAAGCACTGCCAACGCAAAGTGACCTCGTCCCCCAGCTTGGCCAGATTGGAAGGGACGGCATTGAAAAAGATGATGTTCGGCGTCGGCTCGCGCTTTTGCAGCACCAGGGTGAAGTAGCCATCGTCATAGCCTGGGAAGTCGCTGTATTGCAGGTAGGCCACCGTGGCCCCGCGGGGCGCCTGGGTGGTGATCTTCTCTACGACAAAAGCGGCCGTCGCGCCGCTGGCGGGCCCCAGCACGGCCCGGTTAGTGTTGACCGGCTTGAGCGTCCAGACCGGGTCGTTGGCACCGGCACCCGAGTCGGGGTTGGTCGCATCCCATTCGTAAGTCTGATGGCCGTCATGGTACGTGGCCTCGACCGACGTCTTGATGTTCCAGGCCGAGAACGGGTCTTTGGGGTCCGACGGGGTCAACGCCCCGATGCTGTCACCATAGACGAAGGACAACAGCACAGTCGGCGTGTCCACCCAGGGTTTGGTGACCAGGTCCTCGCTGGGCTTGAGGTTGGTCAACTGCAGCACCAACAGGTTTTCGATGGTGACGTTGTCCAGCGGAGTGACATAAACGCTGCTGTCAGGCAACAATTGCACCGCCATGTTCTGGCGCAGATCGCCGGCAAACTCGGGGTAACGCAACAGGAAGATCTTGTACGGCGGCGAGATGTTCTGCCCGTTAACGCGCACACCGAGATCGGCGTTGGTCTGGCTGGTGAGGCTTGAAACAACGCTGCCAAGCTTGATGATGAGAGTGCCGCCCGCATCGATTAGCTGGCTCCCCTTGAGCACCAGCATGTTGCCCTGCACTGTCGCTGCCCAGCCGGTAGTGAGCACCTTGATCTGCGCCACATCCGGGGCATTGAACAAAGTGCCGGGGAATTGCAGGCGAATATCTACGGCCGTAAGCGCCGAGGGGCTGCGCAGGGTTAGCGTGTAGCTGCCGAGGTCCGAGCGCCCGATGTAGATTTCGGGCTTTTGAGTCGAGTCGTTCAAAAATGTCGCGCTGACAGCCATGTCGTGGCTCCTTTGGTTTACCCGGTATCTACTTGGTTTGCGGCGCAGGCGTCAGCTTGAGCCAGCCGTCCTCGGCCGTTTGCGGTGTATAGGAAAACGCGGCCCGATCGCCCACCTGGCTGGCCGGTAACGGTTCGTCCTGCGGAACCTGCTGGCCGTCCTGCAACACGCTAGTGGTCCATTCCCAGACGAATCCCGATTCCGGCGGTATCGGCAGGCTCAATCGCTGCTGGCTGCGCAGGATCGGATGGGTAAAGAAGGTCATTTCGATGTTGCGCAGCGCCGCCGCCGTGATGTCCGGTGGGATACCGATGGCCTTCACCGGCAACAGGCCCGTTGTGGCATGCACCATCGCCCGAGGGTCGACCAGCAGGCTCAGGGTTTTCTGCGCCGGGATGCGTACATCTCGCAGATCGTCAATCTGCGCCTTGGCATCGGCGTAAGGGTGTGTCGGCGGATCAATATTGGCGTGTAGATTCAGGGTGATGGTCTGCGCGGTCGGCCGCTCGATCCCCGCGACTCCCGGGCTGGGGGCCGCTGGTGCATAGAGGGTGGTGTACGGTGTGTCGCTGTCGAGCAGGTACGCCACCAATCCATCCTCGAGGTGGTCGCGATCACCCAGGCGCACCGGAATATCGATGCCGCGTATGTCGGCACTGTCGCGTTGCGTCCAGTCATAAGTCTTGTCGTTCTGGCCGGGTAACAAGCGCGCCAGTTCGTCGCTGCTGGTCACGAACGCCGGCAGCCCCTGCACCTCGCAACGCAAGCCGGCGCGCACCAGGGCCAGCGGCTGGCCCATCAGCACTGCTTGGGCCTGAGCGGCCTGTTTGTCGTCCGGCAGGATGTAGGTGTGGGCATTTTCGATGGTACCTAGCAAGGTGGCAAAAAATGCCCTGGGTTTACCCAGGATGAATGTGGCCAACTTCACAAGGTGCGGGTTGGCGTCGGCGAGGTCTTCCTGCATCGAACGGGCGGCATTGCCAGGCGCCGAATGCCAGGCAACGGCCTGCTGCGCACCAAATACCCCAAGCGAACCCAATACCTCGCCGGTGCCGGTGAACAGCATCAGCGCGTTTTCCAGGTAGTTCGGCACAATCCAACCACACAGTGGGGACGTCGAGGGCACCGGGTTCATCTGCACTTCGTCGTTCCCGGCACTCAGCCAGCGGAACAGCAAACGACTGGGCTGGGCAATGCGAGGCGCCAAGTAGCCTTTACCTGTGACACCGTCGGGCGCCTGCATCTGCCAGGACACCGAGACCTTCTTGCTGTCCTCGAACTCCTCGGTGTCGACCAGCAGGCGTTTGCGCCCGAACACATCGACAAGTTGCAGTTTCGATAAGGTGAAATAACCGGCCCGCATCAGGTTGTACAGACTCTCCTGGCTGATCGGCACCTGTCCGGTCTGCTCGCCCGCCGCCCAAGCCACGAAATGGGTCAGGCTGTTGACGTACTGCGTGTTGTCAAAGCTGTCGACCAGCGCCGTCGGCGTCGACTCCTCGTCGTAGAACGGGTTGAACGGATTGAGCTGCAAGCCCGCCGCTCGGGTGATGAACCCGGCGTTGACCCCGCCCAACCCTTGCGCCAGCAGCGGTTTGTCCACCAGGTACTGCACGATCGCTTGCAGGTCGGGGTTGTCGTTGTGTTGCAGGTAGCGGCGCAACTGTTCGATCAGCGGCTCGGCCACCTTGGACGACAACAGGATGCTGTCGGTCAGCTTCACCCGCCCCTTGGCCGGTTGCGGCGGGGTCTTGCCGAAGACCAGTTCGATCTCTCGTTCATCCAGCTGGAACTGCTCGGTGATATAGCTGGCCTCATAGTCCTGCGATCCGTTGGTGCTGTGCTCGAAAGGCACGTAGGTGGCTTCCCAGACCAGGAACAGCGGCAGGAACGGGTCCTGCCAATCGAGCGCATGGTTCAGGGCCAGCCCCTGCGGCGCTTGCCCACTCCAGGTGAGCGTGAGGCCGTTGCTGGTTTCGCTGGGGTTTTCGATGATCGGTAGGTTTTTCCACGGGGCCGCCGCGTTTTCCGTCCAGGCTTGCTGGATCTGCGCGACGAGCGCTTGCTGTGCGGCCGCGACGTCCGTCTGTGGGGTCCCTTTGAGCGCCCCGGCGATCTGCGGCACCAGCAACGGGTCGAGCAGGCACTTTTCCCCCAGCAGACGGCTCAGATCATCGAGAATCGGCTGCAGGTCGCGTGCTTCAGGGCTGCCGGCCGGATTGACCTTGGGCACACCGAGCGTCAACGCGCTTTGCAGGGCGGCGGCCGTCAGGCTGGCGCCGCTGGTGTTGGCGCTGACCTGGCTCAGCAATTGAGCACCAAGCCGGCACGGCAGGCGTTTGACGTTACCGTTGCGCCGGGCCGGTTGCAGCGTGTCGCCGGTCACCACCAGCACCGGCTCGTTGGGCTGCCAGAAGCGCGCGGCGTTGGTGGTCTGCAATTCGAACTGGCTGTAGGAGGAGGCAAGCAGGCTCACCAACGTATTGGCCTGCGTCACCAGTTGCCCAACCAGACTCTGCGCGGACGCCTTGCTGACGTAACTGCCGTCGGCGGCCTGACTGAGAAAATCCTGTGGCCCGCAGTAAAACACCGGAATGTTTTGGGTGGCCGGGGACGCGGCAGCGGCCTTGCCGAAGGCAGCTTCGAACTTGGCCCACAAATCGAGAATCTGCTCGGCCAGGTAAGTGTTCAGTTGCGTGACGTCGAAAGGCACTGAGCCGGTATCGTCGTAGAGACCGGTGATGTACTTGTACCAATCCATGAAGATCTGCTGACGGCAGGACACGATGATGTTGAGCAACGCATCCAGGCGCTGCTGGTACAGGTTAAGCGCATTGAGCTTATCGCCCAACTGATTGTGATCCTCAGGCAGCACCACCTGTGGCGCGGCGTACTGCGAGCCGCTACTGGTCTGCTTCTGCCGAATCATCCAAATGCGCCCGGCTTGCAGGGCGCCGAAGCCGTTCTGATGTACTTCCTGCTCAAGCTGAACCAGCGTCAGCGAGCTGCCAAGCCGCTCCAGCAAACCCATCTGCAGCGCATCCAGGAGAAATTCCAGGTTGTCTTCGATCTCCTGGCCGGCGCCGTCAAGCTGGCCCTTGGGGTCCTGGGGTTTTCGGTTGCGCCATTGCTCCTTGATCAGCGCGGCCAGTGCCGACGAACTCGAACTGCCCATGGCGGCGCGCACTGATTCGTCGCGGTCGGTCACGGGTACCAGGTAGCACTTGGGAAATCCCGGCTTCGCATTGGGGAACACCGGGTTCTGACCGGTGGTATTCCAAGGGATGTTCGCCACCTGCGCCGTGTAGACACAGCGCGAGGGAAGCTGTGCGGGCGTGGGCGTGTACTGCCACAGGTAAAACCCTTCCACCACCTGGGCGAGCAGTTGCTCCGGGGTCAGTTGCTCGTCGAGCGGCGCCTTGCCGTTGTCGACACGAGCCTGCGCGAGCGCCTGTTCGAAAGCTGTACTCTGCAAGGGGTCGTCCGTCGCGCTGCTGTGCCAGCCGCTGACCTGGTACGACACCTCGAAGCGCGCATTGCCCAGGTCAAACCCCTGCCCTATATCCTGGAATGTGTCGTGGAAGCCGAATGCACTGGCGCAGTCCGGGTAATAGGCACTGAACGTCGGCCCGCTGTTGCCCAACGCGCTGATCGCACCCAGGCTTTGCCCAGGCGCCATGAAGTTGCTACCCGACAGGACGAACGCTGGCAGGTGGCGCACATCCGTCAGCGCTGTACCGGGCAAGTCCGGCTCCGGTTGCCAGGTTTGCAGCTCGAACACCCGGCCCATGCGCCGCGACGGCGGGTAATAAGCGGCGCCGCCATTGCCGGCGATGTCGTAGCCAGGTGGTACATCCCAGCCCACCGGCAGGGAAATGCTGGTGCGCTGGCTGGAGGGGTAATAGTCCGAGACGTACTCCTCGGGCGTCATCAGGTAGTCGCTCTCGACCACCCACTGTTTCACTTGCGTGCCCTGCTGCCCCTGGAGGATGCGCGTCACCAGCCAGCGGTTGGGTGCCGGCGGGTAGTCCACCGTGCCGTCCGGTGCCTGGCGCCCTTGGGCTATGGTGTCGGGCAGCGCCCAGTGCAGGTGGATGCCCGCCTTGAGCTGCTCGATCACGTTCTGGCTCAAGGGATTGTAGGTGTTGCTGCTGACGTTGGCCTTGGTCCAGGTGCCGCTATGCACGATGGCGCCGTTACGGCCCGGTTCGCGCCAGGGCAGCCCCTCATAGGCGGTCGTGCCGCCGGAAAACAGCTCAGTGCTTTTGGTCACCAGGCTCGCGTCGTTCGGGCTGACCCGCAATGCCTGTACGTTGACGGGGATGATCAAGGTCATTATTCAGATCCTGCGCTGAGGTCGAACGAAACGAGGCCGACACCCTTCACCATTTGCAAGGCAAATTCGGAGGACGGCAGATGGTCGAAGCCGCTGTAGATACCCTGGATGTAGTCGCCGTACTTGGGGTCGTGCAGGTTCTTTGACAGCCGGTAAAGGCGCAGCAGCCGCCGCTCACTCGCATCCCGGAACGGTACGCTCTGGAACACGCCAGGCACCTGCTCGCCCGCCGTATTCGTTTGGGTGGCGTTGGTGAAGTTGTAGCGCAGGTTGATGGCTTTGGGCTCAGTAGCCGCGACGCCAAAGTGCAAGCCTTCGGCGGGCTCATGGATATCCACCGAGCCCAGCGTCTGACCGTCGAGGTCAAACAGGCACAACAGCACGCCGGGGGCCAGGCGCTCGAAGCGCACAATGTCCATCGCCTTGCCGTCGGGGGTATAAGCGTTCACTTCAAGCCCCGGCCAGCCCTGCACCACGTCCGAGCGCAGAATGAAACCGCTCACCACGTCCATGTCGATTTTTTCCTCGGCCTGGTCTTTCAACCCCAGCGCGATGCTGCGGCTGATCGAGGCATGCCGGGTGGTGTGCAAATTGACCCTGGCCTTGATCGCAACATCGTGGGCGATGGTCGGGTCGGCAGCATTACCGGTCACGGCCCGGCCGATACTCAGCGCACCGTCCAGCAAGCTCTGAATCCAGTTCTCGTCCAGATAGAAGAAGCGTATCGACTCCGGCGGCAACATGCGCTCGTCCGGCACCAGATAGTTGAACGGGACGCCATCGAGCAGCTTGAGCTTGGCCAGCCAGGTGTAGATCTCCAGCGGCACGCTGAACCGAGCGTCGCCGATGGCGAGCAACTGCGTCGCGTCCGAAAGCACCTCCCGTTGGTACCTGACGCGTCCGGCGCGAGCAACAGCCAGGTTGCCGGTGGCCAGGAGTGCGTCGGGGGTTGGCAGGAAGGGCTTGAGCAAGGGATAGATCAGCGAGTCGCTTTGCAATTGCTGCTGGATTTCATCAAGCGACTGCTGCAGCACGATAGCTTCCATCTGCGCCACGACATCGCGCAGGTTGTCCCGGCGCCAATTGTAGAGCAACACCGAGAAATGCTTGTTCTGCAAGGCCAGCAACTGACCCATTTGCCATGCCGCCGCATAGGAAATATCGAACAGCCCGGTGTCGGGGTCGTACTGGGTCGCGGCATCGGCGGAGGTCCAGGTCGGCGGCACGGTGTCGGTCTTGATCTGATACGGCGTCAGCGGTCCGCGGTACCACGACACGGTATTGCCCGCATCGCGGGTGTGGTGCTTGAGCGCCGTATAGCCCATTTGCAGCGCATTCTTGGCCCGCCGGGTTTCGTCCGTGTCGCCCTCCTCCACCGCCGCGACCGGCAAGCCCAGAGCAAAGTTGGCGGCGACTGTCGACGGCGTCGCCTGACCTGCCAGCGGGTTCTTTGGCTTGAGTTCGAGCAGCAACTGCTCGAACCGCTTGCCCGTACCGGTCGAGGTGAAGGACCAACTCGTCAGCGAGACCAGGCGCATGAACCCTTTGTCATCGATGGCAAACGCCGGTTCGTTCGGCGCCTGCACGGAGCGTGGCCGGCTGACTTCGCCACCGTTGTCCGAAGTGGCCGGGTCGATCGGCAGGAACGGCTCCATGGCCTCCAACGACACCAGGTGTGCGATACAACGCTTGCCGGTTTGCGGCAGGCGGTTGCCGGTGACGATGGCGAAGTTGGAAGTGCCCGGCACTTTCGAAAGGTCGTTGCGCGAGGCCGGGACGCCGTTCTGTGTCGCCTTGCGGATGATCTCGACATTGCGCACGTGGGCCATCATTTTCAAGTCGTCCAGTGACGGCGCAACGCTCCAGAACAACCCTAATGGGACATCAATGTAGTTGCAGGCGTCGTCCGCGTGCTGGCCGTAATCCAGATACTTCTCCAGCCGTGCCGCATCGCTTGAACTGTCCAGGTCTGCGGCGGCGTAGAAGTACGAATAGCCCTGCGCGATCTGCGTCTGCGGACGCTTGAAGAACAGGTCGCGCAGCTTGCCGGCGCTCGGGCTGGCACTGAACCCCTGTTGCTTGAAAGCCAGCTCGTCATCTTCGTCGAAAATCAGCACAGCCATCCAGGTGGGCACGTCGTGATCGTGCTCCTGGTCGGGAAAACTGACCACCGGCTCAGCAAGACTCGGGCGGCGCATCCAGGGCAACGTCTGTTTGGTAAACACTACATGCGCCAACGTATCGGTGTATTCGCCCTGGGTCTGGTCAGGCGGGAACACGGTCTGGATATCGTTGCTGTCGAGGGTGAAACGCGGCGCCTGCACCGCAAAGTGATACTGATTGGCATAGTGCTGCTGCTCCTGCGAGACGCGCTGGGAGACCGTGAACTGGTACTCGCCCGCCTCCAGCCCGGGCAGGTTGTGCTGGATGAATTTGACCGTCCCTTGAATGGGGTGTTCTCGATTATCAGTCACTGCTTATCTCCAACACGTAGTGATCAAATTGCACTCGTTTCCTCGCCGAGCACACGAATCAGCGGCCAGTCCCAGAGCGGGTAACGGGCCAGACGGCTGACATCGAGTGCGGCGCTGTCAAAGTTGAAACCGAGCGAGTCGAGGCTATCGACCATCTTCTTGCGTTCGGCGGCGACCGCTGCCGCCGCCAGGTCGGCCAGTTCGAAGTTGACGTTGCGGATACTGGCGGTCGCACGGGTGTAGGTCAGCACGGTGCCCTCCTCGCTGATGACGGCGGCGAAGCTGTCGCGGGTGGCGACGCTGGGTGTATCGAGCAGCCAGAGCATCTTCTTCGTGGTGTCGAAAAGCAGCGCCCAAAGGTCCGCGTCCGCGGTGATTGCCGGGTGACGGATCATTGGCGAGAGTTCCAGGCCACTCAGTGTGTTGGCGATCATCCGCGCCCCGTTGATGCCAGGGTCCTGCCCGGCCCACAGGGCAGACTGGGCGTTCTGCAAGGCGATGCCGACCGCCACTTCGTTGACCGGCACGTTGTAGTTTTCAGGTTTGGTGTAGTCCTCGCCGGCTGGCAGGCGAGTCAATTGCATCTGATGGTCGACGCTGAACTGGCTAGCCTTCAGCGCCATGGGCAGGACACCGAAATCATCGGCCCAGCCCGCACCATCGTCATTCGCGCCATGGGCCGTGGGCATCGCGGCGGGCGTGCCGCTACCGACATAGGTGAACGCGCCCGCCGGGGTGAACGGCGTATTGACCTTGAAGTCGTTGAACCGCGCCGTCTTGCTGGGAATGACCATGCTCGAGGCGATACCGAAATGATTGGGGTCGAGTACCCAGTCGAAGAAGGCCGTGCTGTCCTTGGCCTTGAGGTCGCTGATCAAACCCTGCTGGACCGTGCCCCTGACCAGTTGGGTTGGCTGTACGTCACCGGCCTTGTCGGCGTCGGTGCGGCTGAACATCTCCAGGCGTTTTGTGTCGCCATTTGCCGCCGGCAGAAACGACGTTTTGAAGTCTTCCCAAGTCACGGGATCGGGTTCGGCCCTGCCGCTGCCGAAGCGCACGCTGAAACTGATGATGTCCAGGTCAATCGTGGCTACACCGCCGAACTCGGGGCCCCAGATGTTCAGGTCGACACCCACGTGAATGGTGATTTTGACGGTGACAAACAGCAGGTTGGCCTTGAACGAGGCGCCCAGGTGAATATACGCGGCGGCTTCGTAATGGAACGGCCGCCAGCCCAGCAGAAAATCGATTCCCACGCTGAACCAGGCGCTGATCGGCCCCGATTCCCAAGTGGCCTGGACCGTGAAACCCGCCATCAGCGTGTGCGAGAGCAGCGCGAAGTAGCATTCGCCCTTGAGCACCAACGGCCCGGTTTCATAGACCATCTGCAAGCGCGGCACGGTCGGGAAATAGTCAGGTTTCTTGAACCGCGGGCTGTAGCCGCCCATCGAGACCAGAAACTCCCCGGAGTGTTCACCGGCGAACCAGGTGTAGAACGCAAACCCGCCACTGACGTGGCAGAGCCCGGCGTAGATGAACGACGCCGGGGTCAGACGGCCATCGACGGCGATCAGTCCGCTGCTGGACTCGAAACGCGCCTCCAGCGCTACTTCGAGGTAGACGATGGGCTTTGGCGCGCCCTTGGGTACCGTCACTCGACAGATTCCGAGCAGCGCCACTTCCAGCGAGACGCCGAAGGACACCGTGAGCAAAGCGGTGGCGTCGACCATTTCGAACGAGGTGAAATCGATGCCGGCCGCCACCCAGTACTCGCCCGCCTGTGGATGAATGTACGCTGCAGTCTTGACCAGCGTTTGTTGCAACACTTGCCCAGGATTGCTCGTACCCAGGGTGGTGGGAAAGCTGTTTTCCGGGCGCTTGTTGTTCTGCGGCAGCAACGGGTAGCTGGTCAGTTGGTCGATGCTCGGCAGCCCCAGGCTACGGTTGATGCCAAAACCGCCAGCCAGCCCCGTCACGAAGAAAAACGGCGGCCCACCCAGCGGTTGCTGAAGCCGAACAAAGATAAAGAAGGAGCTTTCATCGGGCGCATAGCCACCGATGGCGGTGAGCGAGAACGTCGCCACATTGACCCGCGCTTCCCCCAGGTAGTCTTTGTCAAAACGCAGGAAGCCACCGGCGATGCTCAGCGGACCGGTCTGCAACGCCAGGCTCATGCCATCCAGTTGGGCCGAGATGTCCAGATCCGAGCCCTTGCTATCAGGGATCTTGAAGCCGAGCCCCAGGCCCTGCAGATCGAAGGACAACATCGCCAGGCTGAACCCGGCATCGATCAGCAGCCAAACACGGCCGTCTTCGTAACGTACACCGACGCGGGCGAGCGATACCGGGCCGATGGATTTCCCCACCGTCAACCAGGCGGCATTGCCCGCCGGTGGTTTCGCCGCTACGGCCGCCACCGTCTGCGTGCTCACGGGTGCGGTATCGCCACCGGCCGAGAGCGGCAACGCTACGCCGCCCAGTTCGATGTCGGCGGCAAAGTTGAAGCCCGCGGCAATAACCGTCGTCGAGCCCTTGGCATCCTTAGGTAACGGCAAGCGGCACGGCACCTGTGCCTGCGTCAGCAAGGCGTTGAGCTTTTGTACCTCATCGGCGCTGAGGGGCGATGCGGCGAACAGTGCCTGCACGTTCTTGATGCTGCCCAGGTTATCGTCGGTGAAGATCTTGCCCACGAGCGGCAGATCGGCCAGCGACGCTTCAAAGCCGAGCAGCATCTGGAACACGTAGTTCGAGGTACTGGTCCCGGTCTTCGGGTCCAGGGATTTGAGCGCCACGAAAGTGCCTGTGCCGTAATGGGCCGAAGTCGCCGACAGCAGCACGGTGTTGTTGCTCATGTCATAGACGAAGCTCGCCTGCGACAGGGCCAGGTCAAGTTCCGCGGGGATGGCGGGAATCGAGAAACCCAGCGCCCCGGCGATATCTGCGAACTGCAGGTAGTCGTTGTCCTGGGCTTTCCAGTTCGCCTGGATCTTCAGGCCGGGCTGGGTGCCGGAATCGAACGTCAGGGCGAAACTGAAGTTCTGCTGCCCGATCACGAAGCTGCCTGTCAGCGCTACAGATGCGTCCGCGCCGGTCTTTTTGAACAGCACCGACATCTGTGCATCGACGCTGGTGTCCAGGAGCGTGAACGCCGTGCGGGCAGCCCCGAACACCGTGTAGGCATAATTGCTTTCGCCCCCTGCCACTGTCACGCCGAAACTGTCAAACACGATGGTGCTCAGCACATCGGGCACCGGCACCGACGCACTGACCACACCCTTGACGATACTGCCCAGCGACACGCTATCGGTCATCTGCCCGCTGATCAGGTCGATATTCCAAGCGGCCGCCTGTTTGACCAGCACGATCGAAAAGTCGAACGTGGTGTTGAAGATCGTTGGCAGGAACTGCGCCGAGGCCCGGATCTCGACATTAGTCGTGGGCTTCGGTCCGGCGGGCTCGGTCAGCCTGACCATCAGCGTCAGCGACTCCAGCGACAGCACGCTGGGTATCAGTGTCCAGGGGGCCTCGGTATGGATGGCGAGCGTGACCGAACTGACCGGTGCCGATTTGTTCGCCAGCACCATGCGATAGAACGTCAGGCTGATGTTCTCGAACACCTTGCTGAGCACACTTGGAATGTACTCGTCGTAGTGTTGCCCGCCCGGCAGGCTCTTGATCAGGTCCGACGCGCTGAATGTCGCACCCGGTGCCGGTTGCGCGAAAATCACCAGCGAATCGAGGCTCCGGGTGATCTCCACGCCGCAGTCGAGTTTGCCGTCGAACAGCGAGGAGACTGCGAAGCCGATCTGCTGGAGATCATCGCCCTTCTCGCTGATGCTCACCCCGACCGCTGGCGCAGCCAGGCTCAACCGCCAGTCACCTACCCCAATGGAAAACACGCCTTCGGAAACCGGGGCGCTAAGCCGCCCGGTCGGGTACGGCGCATCTGCGGCCGGGGCGAACGGCCCATAGAACTTGTACGGCGTACTGCCCACCAGATCGCCGAGAATCGCGCCGACACCGCTGATGTTCTCCAGCCCGATCGTGGACAGGAAGTTCTGCCCTTGGGCCAGGCAAATGGAGGTCGCATCGTCCTTTGACCAGCGATAGGTCGTCTGTGCCAGCGAGGTATAGACGAAGCGCGGGTTGGCTGGTTTCAACAGCCCAAAGGGGAAGAACGTCATCCCCGGGAAGCTGGAAGCAAGCTCCCAGCCCGGCGGCAAGGTTGCACCGATAAGTACAGCCACCTTGCCATCACTGATGGTAAAACTCAGCTGGACGCCGACTTCGCTGACCTTGAGCAGCGCAGCGGTCCCGGTGTTGACTCGCACGACGCCTTGGTCGGGCCCGCTGACATCGCTGCTCTGCAGGCCCTCGACCGTCAGCTTGGTGCCTTTTTCCAACAAGAACGCGGTGGCGATGTCCGCTACCTGCTCATCGCTCAGCAGGCGGTTGTCGAGCACCACCTTACCGTTGTCCGCTGCCTGCTTGCGTAGGTCGCTTGCCAGTTGATTGATATCCACTGTGGACTCCTGCTCAAGTGATATTGGTCACTTGTTGGTTATTACCGTTGGGCTGGAACAACTTGTCGGGGATAAAGCCGGCCTTCTTCACCCCGGCAGCGATGATCGATTCCACGGCCTGGCAGATGGCACGGTTGCGAGCTTCGGCATTCCCGGCCTGGGAAGCGATCTGCGAAACGGGGAACACGCTGTTGACGATGAAGTCCTTCAGCGAGACAGGCGTGGCGGCTGCGCCCTGATTGATGACGCTCTTGGTGCCTTCAGTGATCGCATACCAGCGTTCGTAGTTGTAACGGATGCTGTTGAGGACCTTGCCCTTCTCGTCGCTGTCGAAATAGCTGTTCGTCTGCTTGAGGATGGTCGACTCAGTGGTGATGCCAAAGGCGTGCCTCTTGATGTCGAGATAGTTGGTGAGGCTGGTGTCCTCGGCCGAGGCGATGAAATACGGGCTGAAGTTCAGGTTGTTCTGGTCAAGCCAGTCGATGTTCCACAGCACCGCCTGCTGGAGTACCCGGTCTGTCCTGAACACCGAGTTCAGGTAGTCCCCACCCGGGCTGCCCAGCAACCTTCGATGCGCCTGGCGATCAGCAATGATGCTGTCGGTGGTGTCGGTGGCCGTTTCGCTGCCAAATCCCATCCCGATGAAGCCGCGTGCGAGCATCGCACCTTCGGCGGCGGCCAGCCCCCGGAAGGCATTAAGGTGATAGACGTTGTCATCCACCAGCCAGGCGTAGTTCCAGCGATTGTTGGAGCTGCGCCGCAGCCACTTGCAAAACTCGATGGCCGCGTAACGGCTGGCGCCGAAACCGACATAGGGATAGTTTCCACCCAGCAGCCAGCCGGCATCGTTATGGAACGACCAACCGATGACATGCAGGTTGGGAACGGTGTGCAAGACTTTCCAGTACTTGGGGTATTCGAGAGCGTGAACAATGAGATAGATGCGCCGATTGGCATCATTGACCCGCCCCGGGTAATACCAGGCCGGTACCGGGCGCGTGTCTGGCACGCTTTGGCCGCTAGGGTTTTGCTGGGTGCGTGCATTGAAGGCTTGCAGGTCCGACACATTGGCGAAGTGCGTCTGCCCCAGGTCTTGCAGAAGATCCGCACCGCGTGCGAAACCGGAGGCGATCCAGTCGCTGCGATTGCTTGAAATGACGACCAGCGGCGGCAGGGACGCAGCATTGTTTTCGGCGAGTAGAATCGCGGCCGAGGTGCCGTTGGTGTAGAAGTCCAGCGCCCGGGGCAGCTTTCCCGCGTCGCGCAATACATCGATCCTGTCGTTGACCAACTCCAGGCAATCGCTCTGGTCGGTATCTTCGAGTACCGGGGTTTCAATCGGCTGATACTTTTGACTGACCAGGTTGCCGCCATAGTTGCTTTTCACGCGCAGGGTAATCGCCATAAATACTCCTGACCCGGTTATCCAAGTGAGTGGCTGTTGCAGGAGACCGCCTGCGCGGTCCCCTGCGCTGGGCTAGGGCCTTACTTGGCAACCGCAAGGAGTTGCGTCAGCGACACCTTGAACTGCTCGAGCAATTTCGACGGCTGTACCCCCCACCCTGCGGGGGAGCCTGAATCACCTGCAGCGCGAAATCTGCGCTGAGCTGGCCGCTGACGGGGACCTTGGCGTTGTAATAGGCGGTGACTTTGCTGACGTAGTTGGCCGGCAACGTCGCACTGGTGGCAAAGACTCGCCCGGTGACCAGCGGGGACTTACCGATCGAGATGATCTCGCCGTTGGCATCCGGGGTATCGAAGATGAAATACATTTCGGCATCCGGATCAAACCTGGAAGACGACAACGCCACCGTCACATCCACCGGATTGGCGTTATTCAGTGCAACTGTGCTCGACCAGCCGAAGCCTGTGGCGGGAGTCGGCGGCTTGGGCGGGATCGCCAGCGCAACGTAGGCCGCATTACCCGCTTCCACGATCGCCTCTTGCAGCGGGATAATCGCGCTGCCGGCAGGTGCCGGATGGTTGGCATCGGTAATGAAGGCGATCAGGTTATACGGCGCACCCTGTACGGGTGGCGACACGTTGCTGAACAGGAACGGCGTGTCGGTGACGGCCACCCCCTGCCCTGGCGCGCTGATGCTGACAACGTTGCTCTGGTCCTGGGTGTTCAATCGGACCCACTGCAGCTTCTTGTTGATGTTATCCGCGCTGCAATACCACAGCTGAACGCTGCCGACGGCCGTCTTAGTGACATCCGTGCTCAGGTTCTTGGCCCGGACATACACGTAGTTGGTGCCGTGATAATCGACAGCCTGCGAAAAGCCCTGGTCGTAGCACTCCACGAAACTGCTGAGGTCCGCGGGGCCGGCTGGCGCACTGCGGGTGATGAGGTCCGGCGAGGCGTCGTTCGGCGGCGTCTTGCCTGGCGATGTCTGGGCCAGGTTGTTGCGCACGAATAGCCAGTTGTAGTCATTAGACATGTTGCATTCCTCCTTAAAAGGTTTCGGCCTAACGGAAGCCGCCGTTGGGAACAACGCCATTGGAACCGACAATTGTCACCAGCGTCGGCTCTACATCCAGGAGTGTCCTGTAGCCTTCGTAGCCCAGGTACCGCTCGCCGTTTTTCGAGTCCACAAACACACTGTGTTCATCGAAGTTGCAACGCTTGTAATGGTTCTCCAGGTTCTGATCCCCATCCAGCAAATCACTGATGCTGGCACGCACTGCAGCCGACAGTTCAGGTGCATTGGTCACAACAAACTGCATGGTGAAGTTTGCGGGCTTTGGCTTGCCTTTGAAGTTGACATAGAAGGTGACTTTGCCGGCATAACCACCCTGGATTTTCACATTGGTGCCGACGATAAAGTTGGGGTTGACGTTGGGGTCTGGAGCACCGGGTTTTTGCGGTACGGGGGTGTCCCCGACGGCAATGGAGTCGCCCCATTTGGTGTTGTTGTTTGACGAGAAACCGACGACCGCCCCGACCGGCACGTTGGTTATCTGGATAGAGCAGGTGAACAGCGCATCATCCCAAGTCTGGTTCATGCTGATCTGCTGCTCATAGACATCCGAGGCCGAGACCGCCTGGATATTCACGTTGTGCCAGCCCAGGTTGCGGTTGGCGTAGATCCACGCTGCGTATTGATCGACGCTGGAATTGACGCCCGACGGGAACTGCGCATTCACCGCATCGAAACTGTCCGCGACGACCGCTATCAGGCAATGGTGCTCGGTGGTTTGCGGCTTCCAGGTGAACGCATTAGTGGCAACTACTTCTCCTGGACCGGCAGTCAGGGTTTGATAGTTCTGCCGCACTTCAATGGTTTTTCTCGGATCGTTGGGGTCCTCGACGACGGAGGTGTAGTTCATCAGACTGTCTTGGTTGTACCAGACATTCGGGGCCAGGAAGAGATTCTGCGGCACCTGAAACAAATAGATGTTTTGGGAGACATTTGCCGCACTGACGTTTTTCGCGCGGACATAAAAGTTATTGCTGAAGAACTCTTTTACGTCCTGATCGTAAGCTTGGTCATACTTCGAAACCATTTCCTGGGTCGTCAGCGCACTTTGGCCAGCGACCAGGATATCGGGGCTCCCGGTCCAGCTCCCCGAGCGCGGTAATTTACCAGTGTCACTCAGATTATTTCGAATCAGAAAATCATTTTTGACAGCCATGATGAGGCCTCACATTTTAAAAGAGTGATAGTCGGAATGATGACAACTTAGATGGATGCGCCGGTTAAACCTTCTCCATGCAACATCACATCAGGTGACTTGCAACGGTCTACGGGTATCGAGGTATTGGGTAGCGTTCGACACGAACGGCGAGCGTGCGCCGGTCGGCGTTCGACAGGTGTTGCAGGAAGGGAAATGAGTTCGAGCGAATCATTGGCAAACGCATCATCGGCCTCCTTGGCCTAGGTCAGCGATCCGAGCTCTCGGCCGGAGTGGCAGAGAACCATTGCGATTGAAAATCTCGACTGCTTAACACTGGAATGCTAGATCAGAACTTTTTATGCCCGGTTGGGGACTGCGCTCCCCATTACCGGTGTGGCGGGTGTATCCGCTGAATGGGTATAGCAACGAGCCATCACCCTGTCTAATTTTTTCCGGCCCGGTTTGCTACCGCCGGTCGTCTGAGCATATCTCGCTGAGGATAACAATCGACAGGGGGGAGGAATGGGCTTGCAAAATCGGCTCGACGAGTCCCGGTTACTGTCCGTTCCTGTGCTGCCCATGCAATCTCAAGCGGGTATGAGCAGCTTCAGCGTTCGACTCACGACTGCCCAAACATCCGACTAATCGACTGGACAGTAAATCGCCCCAGGCGAATGATGCAAGCCAGCTGCATCGGAACAGACCTCGAATAAAAACAACGGAGGGTCGCCTACCGACTATGAACATTCTCTACGATGAACGCGTCGACGGCGTCCTGCCTGACGTCGACAAACAGGCGCTGCTGCACGCCCTGCAGACTCGCTTGCCTGACCTGGAAATCCTGCACCAGCACGAAGCGCTCAAGCCGTACGAATGCGACGGACTCTCGGCTTATCGCACCACGCCCATGCTGGTGGTGCTGCCGCGCCACATCGATCAGGTCCAGGGCGTGCTTCGAGTCTGCCATGAGCGGCGTGTACCGGTTGTGGCTCGCGGCGCGGGCACCGGGTTGTCCGGCGGTGCGCTGCCGCTGGAAAAAGGCGTGCTGCTGGTGATGGCGCGCTTCAACAACATTCTGCACATCGACCCCGCCGCCCGCACCGCCCGGGTTCAGCCGGGGGTACGCAACCTGGCGATTTCCCAGGCTGCCGCGCCGTTTGGCTTGTATTACGCGCCGGACCCTTCCTCGCAGATCGCCTGTTCCATCGGCGGTAACGTGGCGGAAAACGCCGGTGGCGTGCATTGCCTGAAGTACGGGTTGACCGTGCACAACCTGCTCAAGGTCGACATCCTGACCGTCGACGGCGAACACGTGAGCCTGGGTTCCCAGGCCCTCGATGCTCCGGGTTTCGATCTGCTGGCATTGTTCACCGGCTCCGAAGGCATGCTCGGGGTGATCACCGAGGTCACGGTCAAGCTGCTGCCCAAACCACAAACCGCCAAAGTGCTGCTGGCCGCCTTCGATTGTGTCGAAAAGGCTGGCCGTGCCGTGGGTGACATCATTGCCGCCGGCATCATCCCGGGCGGCCTGGAAATGATGGACAACCTGGCCATTCGCGCCGCCGAAGACTTCATTCACGCCGGCTACCCGGTGGACGCCGAAGCGATTCTGTTGTGTGAACTCGATGGTGTGGAAGCCGACGTCCACGACGACTGCGACCGCGTGCGCCAGGTGCTGGAACAGGCCGGCGCCACCGAAGTGCGCCAGGCTCGGGATGAGGCCGAACGCGTGGGTTTCTGGGCCGGGCGCAAGAATGCGTTTCCGGCGGTGGGCCGCCTCTCACCGGATTATTACTGCATGGACGGGACGATCCCGCGCCGCGAACTGCCTGGCGTGCTGCACGCTATCGCGGCGTTATCGACCGAGTACGGCCTGCGGGTGGCGAATGTTTTCCACGCCGGCGACGGCAACATGCACCCGCTGATCCTGTTCGATGCCAATCAACCGGGCGAACTCGACCGCGCCGAAGCCCTGGGCGGCAAGATCCTCGAATTGTGCGTGAAGGTCGGCGGCAGCATTACCGGTGAACACGGTGTGGGCCGCGAGAAGATCAACCAGATGTGCGCCCAGTTCAATAGCGATGAGCTGACCGTATTCCACGCCGTCAAAGCCGCCTTCGACCCGGGCGGATTGCTCAACCCCGGCAAGAACATCCCGACGTTGCATCGATGCGCCGAGTTTGGCGCCATGCACGTTCATCTGGGTCAGATGCCCTTCCCCGACCTGGAGCGTTTCTGATGCGCAGCGAACACCCTATCGACGCCAGCGCAGTGCTGCTGGAGCAGGTCAACCAGGCGCTGAGCGACGCCACGCCGCTGCGTATCCAGGGTTCCAACAGCAAGGCGTTCCTTGGCCGCGCAGTCACCGGGGATGTCCTCGACACCCGCGCCCACCGGGGCATCGTCAGCTACGACCCGACGGAACTGGTGATCACCGCCCGTTGCGGCACGCCCTTGGCGGAGTTGGCAGAAGTACTGGACGCCGCGCACCAGATGCTGCCTTGCGAACCGCCCTCCTTCGGTGAGCACGCCACCGTCGGCGGCATGATTGCCTGCGGACTCTCGGGACCGCGACGCCCCTGGTCAGGATCGGTCCGCGACTTTGTCCTCGGGACGCGGGTCATCACCGGACAGGGCAAGCATTTGCGCTTCGGCGGCGAGGTCATGAAGAACGTCGCCGGCTACGATCTGTCGCGCTTGATGGCCGGCAGTTACGGCGCACTTGGGGTGGTGACCGAAGTGTCCCTCAAGGTCCTGCCCAAACCACGGCAAACCTTGAGTATCAGCCTGGAAATGGACACCGACCGTGCCTTGCTGCGCCTGGCGGAATGGGGGCAGCAACCGCTGCCGATCAGCGCCGCGTGTCACGATGGCCAGCGCCTGCACCTGCGGCTCGAAGGGGGCGAAGGCTCGGTGGCGGCGGCCCATGAGCGCTTGGGCGGCGAGTTGCTGGACGCGGCCTACTGGCAAGACCTGAACGAACACCGGTTGAGTTTTTTCGATGAGGAACTGCCCCTTTGGCGCCTGTCCTTGCCGCACAACACGCCCCGACTGGCGCTGCCAGGTACCCAATTGATCGACTGGGGTGGCGCCCAGCGCTGGCTCAAATCCGACGCCGACGCGAGCGTCATTCGCGCGGTGGTCGAAAAAGCCGGCGGGCATGGGACCTGCTACCACCCGGGCCTGATCGACAGTCCCTTCCAACCGCTGCCCGACACGTTGATGCGCTACCACCGGAACCTGAAGCAGCAACTCGATCCACGGGGCATCTTCAATCCCGGTCGCCTGTACGCGGAGCTTTAAACCATGCAGACCACCTTGAGCGAAGACGCCCGCCGACTGCCTCGCGCCGAAGAAGCCGAACGCATCCTGCGCAGTTGCGTGCACTGCGGTTTTTGCAATGCCACTTGCCCGACCTATCAACTGCTGGGCGATGAACTGGATGGCCCGAGGGGGCGCATCTACCTGATCAAGCAGGTGCTCGAAGGCAATGAAGTCACGCAAAAGACCCAGCAACACCTGGACCGGTGCCTGTCCTGCCGTAACTGCGAAACCACCTGCCCCTCCGGCGTCGACTATCACAACTTGCTCGACATCGGCCGGGCGGTGGTCGACGCAGCAGTACCGCGCCCACTCAGTCAGCGTTTGCTGCGCGAAGGGTTACGCAGCGTCGCTCCGAATCCCGCGCTGTTCAACCTGCTGATCGGCAGTGGCCAGCTATTTCGAGCATTGTTGCCCAACACCTTGCAGGCCAAGTTGCCTCGCCGCGTCTACCCGCCCAAACCGCGCCCGACCACGCGCCACGCCCGCCAGGTATTGATGCTTGAGGGCTGCGTGCAACCGAGTCTGTCCCCCAATACCAACGCCGCCACGGCGCGGGTGCTGGATCGCCTGGGGATCAGCGTCATATCCACCCGCGAGGCAGGCTGCTGCGGTGCGGTGGATTACCACCTCGACGCTCAGGCTGCGGGCCTTGAGCGCGCCCGCCGCAACATTGATGCATGGTGGCCGAGCATTGAAAACGGGGCCGAGGCCATTGTGCAAACCGCCAGCGGCTGCGGGGCCTTTATCAAGGATTACGGCCACCTGCTCAGCACCGACCCGACGTATGCCGCCAAGGCGCACAGGGTCAGTGCCCTGGCCAGGGACCTGGTTGAAGTGCTGCGCGGCGAGCCACTGGATAAGCTCGGCGTACACAGCGACCAGCGCCTCGCGTTCCACTGCCCCTGCACGTTGCAGCATGCGCAAAAACTCGGCGGTGCCGTTGAAACCCTGCTGACAAGCCTGGGCTTCAACCTGACCGCGGTTCCCGACGGCCACCTGTGCTGCGGCTCGGCGGGCACCTATTCGCTGACCCAGCCCGAATTGTCGCGGCAACTGCGCGATAACAAGCTGAATGCGTTGGAAAGCGGCCACCCCGACGTCATCGTCACCGCCAATATCGGCTGCCAGTCCCACCTCGACGGCGCAGGACGCACCCCGGTCAGGCACTGGATCGAACTGGTCGAGGCCGCGTTGCCCTCACCAGGTACTGCAGAATCCTTGCGGCTGCACGCACCGAAGGCCACAGCAAACTAGCCGGGGGCAATGCCTGGATTGAATCGGCCCCCTGTGGTGAGCGGGCTTGCCCCGCGCTGGGGTGCGAAGCAGCCCCTGATGAAGACGAATGCGGTGTATCAGGCACGCCTCTGCGCCTGGTTTTTGGGCTGCTGCGCAGCCCAACGCGGGGCAAGCCCACTCGCCACAGGGTTCTTTGCGCGCTCTCGAACGGGTTCGAACACGGCGGCCTTAAGCAAGCGTGAGGAACAACGCCGAGGTCCAGACCCGGGACTGGTCGCGTTGGCGCGCGCAGATGAACAGCGGATGCTCGCGCCCCGCGTGCAGATTGAGTGGCGCCAGCTCGATCTGCCCCTGCAGCTCACGGGGCAGCGCTTCGGCGGTGGTCCTTTCCAGGGAGACTTTCAGCTCCGCCCCTGGCAGCTCTTCGATCACCTGGGATTGCGCCAGCAGTTCTTCGCCGGACAGCTCCATCAGCACCGTCGGTGCATGCACGTAGGGCTGCGGTTCGGACGGATCGCCGACCTTGATGTAGTTGTCGATGCGGCTGCGGACCTGCAACGTCGCGCCGGCCAATTGCGACAGGTCGATTTCGATGCTGTCGGTGTCGCCGTTGGTGTCGGTGCGAAAGGCCAGGGTCGTGGCGTCCTTGCGCCATACGGTTTGCTCCGGATGATCGAGGCCCAAGGCACGAAAACCATTGATGACCGCGCCCGTCACGCGAATTTCCCCGGTCCAGTACGCGCCGCGATAACGGTCCTTGATGCGTGCGCCCCCCAGGCGCAGCCGGATGCGTTGGGCGGAAAACCCCAGCTCCTGATGCAGGTTGCGCGACCAGATCAGTTTATCGCCGTCGAACAGGTCCACCTGCTCCCAGCCCGCCTCGCCCAGCAATCGATAGTCCAGGGTGGCATTGGAATCGGCGCTGAAGACCTCGCCCATGAAATGCTGACCCTGGCGCAGGCTGGCAAACGCACGCTCGCCCGTCGTGGCAAAGGTGCGACGGGCGCGAAGGGCCTTGCCGACACTCGAACGGTCGAAAGACTCGGCAATCACACCGGTCAATCCGCCGCGAGAGCCAAACACGGCCGTGGCCGGAACCCCGCCGCCGCAACGGCCCTGATGCTCATCGCTGTTCGCCGCGGCGCCGACCCGATAGCCACGCTGAAGGGCTTCGGCGTAGACCCAATGGAACTGGCCCCAGGCCGAGCCGACTTCGATCAAGCGTTCCAGCTCCGGATGGTGCCAGTCGAGGTTGCAGCGGCGCCCGCCGACATGGGGCATCATCAGGTGACCTTCCGGGTCTTTCGCATAGGCCGCGTACAACTCGTCCACCGGCCAGGCGCCCGGTTTGATGGTGCCGGCAGTGAACTCGTTCCACTCGAACGAGCGCACCAGGCGCCCTTGATTGTCGAACGGAAACTCGGGCTTGCGATCATGCAGGAACACCACATTGCGGTCACCGCCCGCGCAGGAGTTGCCGCACCACTCGGTGCCGGGGTAGCAGACGAAGCGGCCGGGCTCGTTGAGTTCGTGAATCAGCTTCACCGCCTGATCCCAGCGTTGCTCGGTGATATTGAAGTCGTTGGCGGTGTAGCCGAGCACATCGAGGCCGGCGACATCGCGGCCGTAGCTGAGGTTGTAGAGCGTGTCGTTGGTGCCCACGGTGTCATCGGAGTGCACATGCAGGTCGGCGTACAGCGGGCGCAATGCGCTGCCGGCCGGATCAACCGTCACGAAGGCCTGGGCGCCACGCACACCGGGCGCCTGCACCTCGGCGGACAAACGCCACTCGCCCACCGCCCCGAGGTCAAATCCCTCGAGCCGCACCGTCGCCCACCCTTCATTGGCCAGGGTAAACGCTTGCTGGCGCTCGCCGCCTTCCGGATCAACCAGGGTCAGTACCCCGTTGAGCGGCAGGTTGCGGCACGTGTTGCCCCAGGCATCGTCGACTCGCAGCAGCACGTCGAACGCCTCACCGGCGCCGACCAGGCGCGGCACAATCAGCTGCACACTCTGCGCCGGTCCCGGCACGATGTTCAGCAACGGATCGCCTGGCACCTCGGCAAATTTCGAACTGCCCAAGGGGTCGATAAACAGCCGGAAACGGAAGTCTTTCTCGACGAAACTCTGCACCCGCGTGCCCGCCCCGCCCTGGCGACGGTCACCCAGGCGAATAGTGATTTTGTCGCCGGGATTCAGGTAGCCGTCGATGATGTCGATGATGATCGCTTTCTGGAACGGCCGTTCGTGGCCCTTCTGGTCGAAGCGCACTTTCAGGTGCTGCACGGTGGCCTGGCTCTGCCCGGGGACCAACTCGCCCGCCTGGTACTCGGCGCTGACGTAGTTGGGACCGGCCGGGTTCGAGGTCTGGAACAGTGCCCAATCGGAGTAGAACTTGAACGCCAGTTTCAGCCAGGCGCCATCCGCCAGGCCGCTGCCGCCGACCTCGTAGACCAGGGTGATTTCATCCCATTGCCCGGCAATCAGCGTGTCCCGATCACAGTCGATGCTGCCGAGGAACGGGCGTTGCTTGTTGCGTTCGTAGAGGCCTTGGGGGGCGATGTAATGCCCGGCTTCGCGGGGATCGAATACGTTACTCACATGACACCTCGTGCAGTGGTCCACTGAAGGTTTGAAAGGGATCGAAGGCAAAGGACGATGCTTACTGCACGCGCCATTTCTGGTAGTGACGCTCGATGCGCCGGAACACAAAACTCTCCATCAGCCAGGCAATCAGGCCGATCAGCACAATGCCCAGCAGCACCTGGCTGCTGTTGCCGATCTGCCCGCCGGTGGAGACCATCCAGCCGATGCCCTGGGAGGCGCCGATCATTTCTGCGGCGACCAGTGCCCGCCAGCCCTGGCTGAACCCGATGCGCAAGGCCGCCGTCACGAAGGGCAATGAGGCCGGCAGGTAAACGTGGGCCAGCAATTGCCAGGGGTTGGCGCCCAAGGTGCGCGCCGCGCGGACTTCGCCACCGCGAATGCTCTGTACGCCTTCCTGGATGGTTACCGCCATGGGGAACATCGCGGCAATGAAAATCACCAGCACGATGGAGACATAGCCCAGGCCGAAAATGATCATGATCAGCGGCGCCCAGGCAATCGGCGGGATCGCCATGAACAGGCTGTTGAGCGGCGAGATGAAATCGCGAAAGCGCGAAGACAAGCCGCCGGCCGTGCCCAGCACAATCGCGACAAACACCGCCGCGCAGAAGCCGCCGACTTCCTCCAGGACGCTCGCCCTGAGGTGCTGCCACAGCGAACTGTCGCTGAGCCAACGCAGCGCTTCGCGCGCCACATCCCAGGGCTGCGGCAGGATGTAGGTGGGAAAGCGGCTGGCCAGGGCCATCCAGATCAACAGCAGGAATGGCAGCGAAGCCCATCCCCAATTCGGTTTTGGCAATGACATGACAGGCTCAGACTCAGCGCGAGGCTTTTTCCAGGTAGGCGGTATCCACGATCTGCTCGGTCTTGAGCGTGGTGTCGATAAAGCCCAGGTCGTGGGAGTAATTCATCAGGCGCTGGATGAATTCGATATCCGCAGGCAGCAAGCCCGCCGACCAGCCCAACCGCGTGCGCGCCTGGGCGACGATGGCCTCCGGGGCAATGGTCTTGCCGTCAGGCCCCTGGACCGCTTCAAGCTTGAACGCCTCGGCGATGATGCGATTCGACTCGTCGGGATGCTCGTTGAGGAACGCGATGGCCTTGCGGTGCGCACGCAGCAGTTTGACCACATCGTCCGGTCGCTCCTGCAAGGTTTTGGGCAGCGCGATCACCACGTACCACGGGTAGTTCGGCAGTGCCTGGTTGACGTCGAGCAGAACCCGGCTCGACCCGCGCAGCAACGATTGGCTGACAAAGGGTTCCCAGGAAAACGCTGCATCGACGATGCCGCGCTCCAGCGCCGCGTTCATGTTGCCGGGTGGCATGTCGATGATGTCGAGGTCCTTGTCCGGGTTGAGCCCGGCTTTTTCTTTCAGCACATAGCCGCGCAATAGCACGTCCATGCCACTGCCCTTCTTGACCCCAGCGAGCTTTTTGCCCTTGAGCTGCTCCAGACTGTTGATCGGGCTTTTTGCATCGACAATCACCGCCGCCTGACCGTAATTGACCTTGGCCAGAATCCGGCTTTGCAAGCCTCGGGAGAACCATTGGTACACCGGCGGCGTGCCGACATAGGCCACGTCCAGCTCATTGGCGGCCAGCGCCTGCTGGATCACCGGGCCATCGCCCAAGGCCTTGAGGTCGACATTCAAGCCTTCCTCGCGGTAGTAACCCTGCTTGTCGGCGATCAGCGCCGGGGCGTTGGCCATGGCGAACACATACCCCACGCGCAGGGGTTTCTCTTCAGCGGCCACGGCACCTGTGCTACTTGCCAAGGCGGCAACAGACAAGGAAAGAGCAAGCAGCGAACGTTTGATCATGGGGTTAACTCGGGTTGGCGGGTGGGGTTAGGGATGGCTTCGGCCGCGCCCATGACCTGGGAAATGCGCTCCATCAGCTCATTGCGGTAATCGAGAAAGGCCGGCAGGCGTCGTGTTTTGAGGTTGGAACGCGGGCGCGGCAAATGGATATCCAGTTCGCTATGGATACCGCCGGGGGCGATGTTGAGCACGATGACCCGGTCGGCCAGGAACACCGCTTCGTCGATGTCGTGGGTAATGAACAGCACCGTCTGACCCAGCTCGGCCCAGATCCGCAGCGTCTCTTCATTCATGCTATTGCGGCTGATGGCGTCCAGCGCGGCGAAGGGTTCGTCCATCAGCAATACGCTGGGCTCCAATGCCAAGGTCCTGGCCAGGGAGACGCGCTGCTGCATGCCGCCCGACAGT
Source organism: Pseudomonas sp. NIBRBAC000502773 (assembly GCF_006517195.1). Lineage (NCBI taxonomy): Bacteria > Pseudomonadati > Pseudomonadota > Gammaproteobacteria > Pseudomonadales > Pseudomonadaceae > Pseudomonas > Pseudomonas sp. NIBRBAC000502773. The sequence continues at coordinate 95,506 of NZ_CP041189.1, forward strand.
TGATGGGGCAAGCGCTGTGCCGCGTTCTCCAGGCCGACCAGGCGCAAATACTGCAACGCCTGGGCACGCTGTTGCGCCTCGCTGAGTTGCGCCGTCATCCGCAGGCCGAAACGCACGTTCTCCAGCGCGCTCAACCAGGGAAACAACTGCGGCGCCTGAAACACATACCCCAACTCCGAGCGCTCCGGGCGCACGGCGGTCTGGTTGATGCTGATCCGGCCGCTCTGGGGTTGCTGAAAACCCGACAACAAATTCAGCAACGTGGTTTTTCCGCAGCCGGACGGCCCGAGGATCGCGACGAATTCACCCGGCTTGGCGTTCAGGCTGAAAGCGTTGAACACCCGATGGCCGTTGGGGTAGCTGAAACTGATGTGATCGACCGTCAGGGCGTCGGCTTGCGGCGGTGCGTAAGGCAAGGAGTCGGGCATGGCAAGTATCGTCAGGTCGTTTACAATGGGAATGCCTGACATAATACGTATTAATACAAGCTGTCCCAATAACCTATTTTTATAACCTTAGAAGTGAAGGCGCACCGCCCCACTCCAAGGCCCCTGGAAGCCGACCGTGTCCACGTCCATTCTGCGCGATAGCACCACCTCGCTCTACGAACAGATCGCCCATCGTTTGCTGGAAGAGATTCAGCGCGGCGATTTCGAACCCACCGGCAAACTGCCGTCAGAAGCCGAACTGGGCGAACGCTTTGGCGTGAGTCGCGTCACGGTGCGCCTGGCAGTGGGCAAGCTCAGCGACGACGGCGTGGTGGAGCGCAAGCAAGGCAAGGGCACGTTCGTCGCCGCGAAGCAGGTTCGGCATGGCCTGGATGCGTTGCGCAGTTTCCATGAAGCCTTGTTATTGCAGGGGCTCAAACCGAGCATGCAGGTGATCGGCCACACGCTGCAGCCCGTTCCGGAAGCCTTGATGGCGTTGTTTGAAGGCGCCCACGATTGCCTGCTGCTGGAGCGCCTGCATTTCGTGGATGACGAACCTATCGCCCTGGGCCGCAGCCATCTACCGGCCGAGTTGGCCGGCGTGGTCTGGACGGACGTCGAGCATCAACCGATCTACTCGATCCTGGAATCGATCACCGGCCAGGCCGTCACCCGTGCCGACCTGGCCATCCGTGCGCAAGCAGCCGATGCACGCCTGGCCAGCACCCTGCACGTCAAACGCGGTGCCGCGCTGCTGGTGATGGAACGCAGCTCTTACTTTGCCGACGGCCGTTGCTGCGACCGCACCACCTTCTTTATCCGTCCGGAACGCTATGCGTTTGTCCTCAGCGGCGTATTCAAATCTGCCAAATAGCAATCTGTACAAGTCACTTGAAGGGATCGGCAGATACGCTGCGCTGGGTTTCCTAGCGATAGCCTCGCGCCTGAACGTCGAACAGCTCGGCATAACGCCCACCCGCAGCCATCAGCTGGTTATGGCTGCCCTCCTCCAGAATCTGCCCGCGTTCCAGCACGATAATGTGATCCGCACTGCGCACACTAGAGAAACGGTGGGAAATCAGCAGGGTCATGCGGCCCCTGGCATGCTCACGGAAGTGCTCGAACACCGCCGCTTCAGCCCCGGCATCCAGCGCGGCAGTGGGTTCATCGAGGATCAGCAGATCGGCATCCTGACGCATGTACGCCCGCGACAAGGCCACTTTCTGCCACTGCCCCCGGACAGTTCCTGGCCTCCAAACCAGCGTCCCAGCTGGGTTGAATAGGTATGGCTCAAGCGCTCGATAAATTCCGCCGCCACGCCTTGAGTGGCAGCGCTGCGCCAGCGGGCCTGGTCGTCCAGGGCATCGACGTCCCCCACGCCGAGGTTCTCGCCGACACTCATCTGGTAGCGGATGTAGTCCTGGAAAATAACGCCGATGCGCTGGCGCAGGGTGTGTTCGTCCCATTCCTGCAGGTCACTGCCATCCAGCAGGATGCGGCCTTCATCCGGGGTATACAGACGGGTCAGCAGTTTGATCAGGCTGGTCTTGCCGGAACCATTCTCACCCACCAGGGCCAGGCTTTTCCCCGGTGCCAGGTGCAGGCTGATATTGCGCAGCGCGGCGGATCCGGCGCCTGGGTAGGTGAACCCCACCTGCTCGCAGCGCAGGCCATCGCCAGGGCGCGCGCCCTCGGTGAGCCGGCCGCGCGGCGTGATCACGGGGGTTTCAAGGTATTCATACAGGTCCGAGAGGAACAGGCTGTCGTCGTACAGCCCGGCAATGGCGCTGAGGCTGGCGGTGATTGCGGCCTGCCCCTGCTTGAACAGCACGATGTACATGGTCATCTGGCCCAGGCTCGTCTGGCCACGCACGGTGTCGAGTACCACCCAGGCGTAGGCCAGGTAAAACGCTGCGGTGCCCAGCAGGCCCAATGCGAAGCCCCAGGCATCGCGGCGCAGCGTCAATTGGCGGTCCTCCGTATACAAGCGCTGAGCGTTGTCGCGATAGCGCTGGAGGAACAGCGGTGCCAGGCCAAACAGCTTGACCTCCTTGGCATGGGACTCGTGGGAGAGCAAGGATTCCAGGTAGTTCTGCCGGCGCGTCTCCGGTGCACGCCGGTGGAACAGGCGAAACGCATTGCCGGAAAAATGCGTCTCGGCGAAGAACACCGGCAACGCACCGACCACCAGAATCAACAGGGCCCACGGCGAAAAGTGCACCAGCAGGACAGCAAAGCTGACCAGCGAAATGAGGTTCTGCACCAACCCCAGTCCTTTGGTCACCAGGCTCAGCGGGCGCGTCGAAGCCCCCTGGCGCACGCGCACCAGCTTGTCGTAGAACTCGGCGTCTTCAAATTGCAGCAGCGAAAGGGTCTGGGCTTTCTCCAGGACCATCAGGTTGACCTTCACGCCCAGCTTCACCCGCAACAGCGACTGCTGCATCGACAGCGCCCGTTGCGCCGCCGCCAACAAAGCCAGCACACCGGCCTCGGCCAGCACGTAGCGCATCACCGGCCACACGGGGGCCTGGCTGCCGGCCGCATGAACCTGCATGGCGTGGACCACGCCATCAACGATGCGCTGTCCAATCCAGGCGGCCAGTGCAGGCAGCAGTCCGGCGACAATCGTCGCCAGCAACAGCCCCGTGAACAGTGGCCGCGAGGTTTCCCACACCAGTCCCAGTGCTCTGCGCGCCTGGGTCGAAAACGCGCTCAATCGATTGAACAGCACCATGAATGGCACGGACTCCTTGAGGGGGGGTGAAATCAGGCCGGACGGCCGAGAGCCATGGATATGGGCGGGTCACTGCGCCACTCGCTCCCGGATCCAGGCGCGCCCCGGATTATGACAGGCCGTGACACCAGAACCACGCGTATTCATCGATGTTCTTCCCAGGTGCGTCGTCGCCAGTGGTTGGCGTGACGTCTTTTGACTCGATGGCGGTTGGGCGCCCGACCTTAGGTCACGTCCTGACGCCCCGCGCGGCCCAGCGACCAGCCAAAATTCATGCCCGCCGCCGCCAGCAGGATCGCGCCTGCGCCCATCACCTGCAGGGCGCTGAGGGGATGGGCGAAGGCTACCCAGTCGACCAGGATGGCGACAATCGGATAGATGAACGACAGTGCCCCAACCAGTGCCGTGGGGATTTTCTGGATGGCGCTGTACAGCAGGGTCGACATCAGCCCGGTATGGACCACCCCGATAATGATCAGGTAAGTCCAGGCGCCCTTGAGCGTTTCGCCCCCAGTGAAGTCCACGAACGGTGCCAGCACCAGCACGCCGACCACCATCTGGATCAGCACGATCAGGTGCGCGGGCAATCCTTGAGACGCTTGGTGATCGCCGCCGCCACGGCATAGAAAAAGGCCGAAGCCAGGGCCAGGCAGACGCCCAGCAGGTAGTCGGCGCCGGTGGCCTGCCCACGGCCCTTGGCGGACACGATCAACAGCAGCCCGGCGAAGGCCAACAGCAGCCAGCCGACCTTGGCGATGCTGAGGCGTTCGGCAAAAAACAGCACACCCAGGCCGACCAGCATGAACGGCTGAACGTGGTAGACCACCGTGGCAATGGCAATAGAGGAATGGGTGTAGGCACCGAACAGCAGCACCCAGTTGAGGACCAGCGCCACCCCGCCCAGGCACACCAGAAGGAATTGCCGGGCAGTGATCCGGGAGCGACGCAGCACCCCAAGCGCCAGGCACGCGACCAGCATCGCCAGGGCGCCGAACAGGCAACGCCAGAACACCACCGCCTCCGGGCTCTGCCCCGACATGACGACGAACCAGCCGACTGTGCCGGAGATGACCATGGCCGAGATCATTTCGAGCGTCCCACGGGTTTGCGACTTCATCACTCACGGCTTCCTTGCTATCGACATCGCCATGGCCCAAGCCACCGTTCGCGGGGAAATAGGCTGGCAAATACAACTTTATAATGAACGTATGGCCGATATACTGAACATGGTACCCAAGAGCGTCAACCCATTTAGGGATGGTTTACAAAACAAATGACCGATATAACGAACGACCTGCCGAAAAATAATCTGACTCGAATCGATCTGCTGGCGCTGTCAATCAAGCGCGAGCGCCTGGCCGCCGGGTTTTCCTTGACCGAGCTGGCGAAGCGCGCCGGGGTAGCGAAGTCGACCTTGTCTCAATTGGAGTCGGGCATCGGTAACCCCAGCATCGAAACCTTGTGGTCGCTGGCGATGGCCATGGGCTTGCAAGTCACCCGGTTCTTCGAGCAACCCCGGCAGGCCCTGCGGGTGATTCGCGCCAACGAGGGCATGACCGCCTATGCCGAGACGGCCCATTACGCAGCGACACTGCTTGCCGATTGCCCGGCCGGCGTGCAGCGCGACATCTACCGACTCAAGGTGCAGCCCGGCGAAGTTCGATTGTCTCAGCCTCATCCACCGGGCACCGTAGAGCATGTGGTGCTGTGCAGTGGCAGTGCACGTATCGGCCCGGCGAGTGGCCCGGTGTTGCTCAACGCCGGCGACTACATCAGCTACCTGGCGAATGTGCCGCATGTGTTCGAGGCACTTGAGGCGGACACTACGGCGGTGATGGTGATCGAGCATTCCTGAACTGGGAGCACCTTGAAGCCTGTCAAACCCGTAGCTGCCGAGCCCCGGCGAGGCTGTGTCGGCCGCGACTCGGGCTTGAATCGGCAGGGGGATTGCTAGCAACTTAACCCTTTCATCTCGTCAATTTTATCGAGCAGGACGCTAATAACCCCCGCCTTTTTTTGGGGGGCCCATCAGTTGCGCGTCAAGAGCGTGTGCGGCGCAACCCCAAACGCCTTGCGAAAAGCATGACTGAAGTGGGAGAAATCGGAAAAACCGAAGTCCAGTGCGGCTTGGGAAACGCTGCGCACCTGGCCGCACTCGATAGCCGTGCGACTGGCATTCAGCCGTTCTTTCCAGATCTCCGCGACGGGGCTTTTCTGATGGCGGGCGAATGCACGGGTCACCGTGCGGGTAGACACGTGGTGGGCTTGGGCGATCAGTTCGATCGACAGTTCTCGGTCGCTCAAGTGGTGCTGGATGTAGGTCATTATCCGCGCATACAGATCCAGCTCCTGGTGAGTGGTCTTCAGGTCCTGGAGTTCCAGGCTGATCACGAGCAGGTCGATTATCGTGTTGGAGTAACGATTGCAAATGCCTCCATCCTCCAGAAGCACGGGAGTGTTCGCCATCTGGCGCAGCATCTCGCGCAGCGGCACCACGCCAGGGCGGCGGTCATCCAGCACCATTGCGGTGCATTCCGCCACACGCGGCAACCGCTCGGTCAGCAACTGCCGAGGGATGCGCATCAAGTGGTTTTCGCTCCCCCCAGGCTGAATCGGAACGGCCGGGTTGCGTCATAAAGGAACAAATTACCCGCGCCCAGTGTGGCCTTGCGCCCCTCTTGCTCAAGTTCGCCATACCCATTGAGGGTAAAGCCCAGCCACAGGTCGTCGGCGGGGCCACTGCGTAAATGCCGCTCGGAACGGACCCAATGATGCAGCGGGGACGACAGCCTGGAGACATCCAACGCCCCTACGCCGGAGACCTGGAGCGTTCCGTTGAAATCGCTCTGGGTCGAGGGTTTGCTGTCAGCCATAAGACAATGGCGACACACCACTTCTTTCCAGTAATCGAAGCGACGCGGTTGCGAAACGGCAAGGGTGGAATAGTGATTGTTCTGAGCCATGGCACTCACCTTAATGCAACGACTTGAAGCAGCGACACGCTGCCGGTCGATCTTGGAAAGCAAAATTCAGACCACGCCCAGCCCCCTTTATCGCGCCTGAGCCCTGGCATCGGGCATCTGTCTTTTCCAACCAAACGGTTGTCCTGGCGAACAAAGCGAGGCGGTTCGTACCTGCCTGACTATGACCTCACAGCCTGTCCAGCCCGTTACGCCTGAACCTGAAAAAAACAAGGAGCCGCCCATGGAATCTGCGATCGACAAACACCTTAGATGCCCACGGACGTTGTCCCGCCGGGTGCCCGAGGACTACCAGCCGCCCTTCCCTATGTGGGTCGGCCGCGCTGGCGAACAATTGAAGCAGGTAGCGATGGCCTACCTGGGCGTGCAGTTTCGCGGTGAGGCGCAGCGTGAGCGTGCCCTTAAGGCCATGCGCGACATCGTCGGCAGCTTCAGCCTGCCCGACGGCCCGCAGACCCACGACTTGACCCATCACACGGACAACAGTGGCTACGACAACCTGATGATCGTCGGCTACTGGAAGGACGCCGCAGCCTATTGCCGCTGGTTGCGATCACCGCCCGTCAATGACTGGTGGGCATCGCCGGATCGCCTGAACGATGGCCTGGGTTATTTTCGCGAAATCACCGCGCCGCGTGCCGAGCAGTTCGAAACCCTCTATGCGTTCCAGACGCAGTTGCCGGGGGTGGGCGCGATCATGGATACCACCAGCGGCGAGATCGAAGAGCACGGTTACTGGGGCTCGATGCGCGATCGTTTCCCGGCGTCCCAGACGGACTGGATGAGCCCCACGGGCGAACTGAAGGTGGTGTTGGGAGACCCGGCCAAAGGTGGCCGCGTCATCGTCATGGGCCATGACAACATCGCGCTGATTCGCTCCGGCCAGGACTGGGCTGACGCCGAGGCTGACGAGCGTTCACTGTACCTCGACGAAATCTTGCCGACATTGCAGGACGGCATGGATTTCCTGCGCGATAACGGTGCGCCCCTGGGCTGCTACAGCAATCGATTCGTGCGCAATATCGACCTCGACGGCAACTTCCTCGACATGAGCTACAACATCGGCCACTGGCGCTCGGTCGAGAAACTGGAACGCTGGGCGGAATCCCATCCCACCCACCTGCGCATTTTTGTCACCTTCTTCCGTGTAGCGGCCGGCCTGGTGAAGTTGCGGCTGTACCACGAAGTGTCGGTCTCGGACGCCAAGAGCCAGCTGTTCGAGTACATCAACTGCCACCCGCAGACCGGCATGTTGCGTGATGCAGGTGTCGCGCAAAGCTGACACCCGGCACCGCCCCATCCGTCCCGATTATTTTTTGGCCCTCATCTCTAGCGCATGGGGTCGGGGCCACTTTTTGACAGGCATCTGACCATGACGTGGCACCGGGCCGAGCTGTCCTGTTCAGCCAAGCGAGTGTCCTGTTCAACCAAGCCGCAGTGGCAAAAGAGGCCTAATTTGTTCTCCATTACTACCCGGAATGATCCGACCCCGAAAGTGCTGGAAGTGTTTGAACAGCCTCAAGTCTTCCCGCCGATCATCGATGAAATCAAGGAAAATCATGGCCATTATTCGACCCACGCTTGATCAACTGCAGGACCTCGCCACCCAGTTGCACATGCAGCTGACGCCGGAGCAGGCTGCGCAGTACCTGGACCTGATGCAACCGAGTTTCGACGCGTACGACCTGGTCGATGAGCTGCCTGATTTCGTTCCGCCCGTACGCTACGAACGCAGTTCGGGCTATCGCCCCTCGGACCGGGAAAACCCGTTGAACGCCTGGTACTACCGGGCCGAAGTGAACGGAGCCCGTGAGGGCCTGCTGGCCGGCAAAACCGTCGCGCTGAAAGACAACATCGCCCTGGCTGGCGTGCCGATGATGAATGGCGCCGCGCCGCTGGCCGGTTTCGTGCCGTCATTCGACGCCACCGTGGTCACGCGCCTGCTGGATGCCGGGGCGACGATCCTGGGCAAGGCCACCTGTGAGCATTACTGTTTGTCCGGCGGCAGTCATACCTCTGACCCTGCCCCCGTGCACAACCCCCATCGTCACGGTTACGCCGCCGGCGGTTCTTCCTCGGGCAGTGCGGCGTTGGTCGCGGCCGGAGAGGTGGACATGGCCGTTGGCGGTGATCAAGGCGGGTCCATCCGAATCCCGTCGTCCTTCTGCGGCACCTACGGCATGAAGCCGACCCACGGCCTGGTGCCCTACTCCGGGGTCATGGCGATTGAAGCCACGATCGACCATGTCGGCCCTATTACCGCCAACGTGCGCGACAACGCGCTGATGTTGCAAGCCATGGCCGGCGCGGATGGGCTTGACCCGCGCCAGGCTGCGCCGCAAGTCGACGACTATCACAGCTACCTGACGAGGGGCGTGCGCGGGCTCAAAATCGGTGTGTTGCAAGAGGGCTTCGCACTGGCCAACCAGGACCCTCGCGTCGCCGAGAAAGTGCGTGACGCCATCGCTCGTCTCGAGGCGTTGGGCGCGCAGGTCGAGGCGGTGTCCGTTCCCGAGCACAACCTGGCGGGCTCGTTGTGGCACCCCATCGGCTGCGAAGGCTTGACCATGCAGATGATGCATGGCAACGGCGCGGGCTTTAACTGGAAAGGCCTCTACGATGTCGGCCTGCTGGACAAACAGGTCGGCTGGCGCGAGCAGGCCGACCAATTGTCCGCGTCGCTCAAGTTGTGCATGTTCGTCGGCCAATACGGGCTGAACCACTACAACGGACGTTATTACGCCAAGGCGCAAAACCTCGCGCGCTTCGCCCGGCAGGGCTATGACAAGGCGCTGCAGACCTACGACCTGCTGGTGATGCCGACCACGCCGATCATTGCCCAACCTCACCCACCGGCGGATTGCTCGATCACTGAGTACGTGGCGCGCGCGCTGGAAATGATCGGCAACACCGCGCCACAGGACATCACCGGGCATCCCGCCCTGTCGATTCCATGCGGGCGGGTAGACGGCCTGCCCGTCGGGCTGATGCTGGTCGCCAAACACTATGCCGAAGGCACCCTTTACCAGGCTGCGGCGGCGTTTGAAGCCTCCGTGGACTGGCGCACGCTCTGAGCCGTCTACGGGCGCCGCCGGCGCCCGTAGAACAATAAGAAATCCAATGACTTTACCACCGTGTTGACTGATAGGAATGACCCCATGAGTACAGCTACTTCAACGCCCGGCGAAAGAGCCTGGGCATTGTTTCAAGTCCTCAAGAGCAAGGAACTCATCCCGGAGGGCTATGTCGAGCAGCTCACGCAATTGATGGAGCACGGCTGGAGCCCCGAGAACGGCGCCCGTGTGGTGGCCAAGGCGTGGGTCGACCCGCAGTTCCGGGCACTGTTGCTCAAGGACGGCACCGCGGCCTGCGCCCAGTTCGGCTACACCGGCCCCCAGGGCGAATACATCGTCGCCCTGGAGGACACGCCGACGCTGAAGAACGTGATTGTCTGCAGCCTGTGCTCCTGCACCAACTGGCCGGTCCTCGGCCTGCCACCGGAGTGGTACAAGGGTTTCGAGTTCCGCGCACGCCTGGTCCGGGAGGGGCGCACGGTACTGCGCGAGCTGGGGACGGAGTTGCCCCGGGACATGGTGGTCAAGGTCTGGGATACCAGCGCCGAAAGCCGCTACCTGGTGCTGCCGGTCAGGCCGGAAGGCTCAGAACACATGAGCGAAGAGCAGCTTCAAGCGCTGGTGACCAAAGACGTGCTGATCGGCGTCGCCCTGCCCCGCGTGGGCTGAAAACAACACCTCATCATCGTTCACTCCCGGAGTTTTGATTATGGATGGCTTTCACGATCTCGGCGGTTTCCAAGGCTTTGGAAAAGTCCCTCACACCATCAACAGCCTGAGCTACAAACAGGTGTTCAAGCAGGACTGGGAGCATCTGGCCTACAGCTTGATGTTCATCGGTGCCGACCACTTAAAAAAGTTCAGCGTGGACGAAGTGCGTCACGCCGTCGAACGCCTGGATGTGCGCCAGCATGTCGGCACCCAGTACTACGAACGCTACGTCATCGCGACCGCCACCCTGCTGGTCGAAACCGGCGTGATCACCCAGGCGGAGCTTGATCAGGCCTTGGGCACCCACTTCAAACTGGCGAATCCCGCCCATGCCGAGGGCCGCCCGGCGATCACGGGGCGGCCGCCCTTCGAGGTGGGGGATCGGGTGGTGGTGCGAGACGAATATGTGGCTGGACACATCCGCATGCCCGCCTACGTGCGCGGCAAGGAAGGCGTGGTCCTGCACCGCACGTCAGAGAAATGGCCGTTCCCCGACGCAATCGGGCATGGCGATGTAAGCGCCGCCCATCAACCCACCTACCACGTCGAGTTTTCCGTGAAAGACCTGTGGGGAGATGCGGCCGATGAGGGTTTTGTCGTGGTCGACCTGTTCGAAAGCTACCTGGACAAGGCCGCCGGCGCGCGCGCGGTGAACCCATGACAGACGGCGCCCAGGCAAGCCGACTGCCGGTGACGGTCCTTTCGGGCTTCCTCGGCGCCGGCAAAACCACCCTGCTCAACCACATCCTGCGCAATCGCGAAGGCCTGCGCGTGGCCGTCATCGTCAACGACATGAGCGAAGTCAATATCGATGCCGAAGAAGTGCAGCGCGATGTCGCGCTGCACCGTGGTCGCGATGAGTTGATCGAGATGAGCAACGGTTGTATCTGCTGCACCCTGCGCGCCGATTTGCTCGAGCAGATCAGTATGCTCGCACGCCAACAGCGTTTCGATTACCTGCTGATTGAATCCACGGGGATCTCCGAGCCGATGCCGGTCGCGGAGACGTTCGCCTTCCTTGACGCTGATGGCTTCAGCCTCAGCGAACTGGCGCGTCTGGACACCTTGGTGACGGTGGTCGATGGCAGTCGCTTCCAGGAACTGCTCGAATCGCCGGACACCGTTGATCGCGACGACGCCACGCCAGACGCACCCAAGCGCCACCTGGCCGATCTGCTGATCGAACAGGTGGAGTACGCCAACGTCATTCTCGTCAACAAGCTGGATCTGATCGATGCAGCGCAGTATCAGGCCGTGCAGGCGATCCTCACGGGGCTTAACCCGACGGCGCGGATCATGCCGATGGCCCACGGTAACATCCCGTCAGCCAGCCTGCTCGGCACCCATCTGTTTGATTTACCCAGCCTCGCGGCGTCGCCGGGCTGGATGCGGAAAATGGAGGCGACCGACGCGCCGGTCTCCGAGTCGGACACCTATGGCGTGACGTCCTGGGTGTACCGTGAGCGCGCGCCTTTCCACCCGCAGCGGTTGCTCGACTTTCTCCAGCAGCCCTGGAGCAACGGGCGGTTGCTGCGCAGCAAAGGTTACTTCTGGCTCGCCAGCCGCCACCTGGAAACCGGCCTGCTGGTGCAAAGCGGCAAGCGGTTCCAGTGGGACTATGTCGGGCGCTGGTGGAACTTCATCGAGCCGTCGCAATGGCCCCGGGACGAATACCGGCTGCTGGGCATCAGGGCCAAATGGGACAGCGTGGTCGGCGACTGCCGGCAGGAGTTGGTGTTTATCGGCCAGGGCCTCGACACCGACGCGTTACAGCGTGAGCTCGACCACTGCCTGCTGAGCGCCCAGGAAATCGCCGCCGGCCCACTGGCCTGGCAGGCGCTGCCAGGGGCGACCGCCTTTGACCGACAGGCCCTTGCCCGCCCCCCCACACAGCCCATGGCGATTGCCCCCATTTGATCCGAGATAGAGGTGCCCCATGCTCTTTTTCAGCCGAACCAGCCGCTGGGTATTGGCTCCGCTTGCCGACAGACTGGATGAGCCTGACCAGGCGAGTACACCGCTGTCGTCGAGCAACCCGTTATTGCGACGCATCCTGGCGGGCGTCGAGACATTGCTGCAAGAGCGGCGAGCCCTGAAAGCACAGACACACGCGCTGGCATTGGAAGCCACCCAATTGGCCGAACACCTGGCCCGCCGCGACGCGCTTTTACAGGAGCAGGAAGCGCGCTGGGCACTTATCGCCCAAGGCGCAGGTGAACTGTTTTGGGAACTGCAACCGGCAGGTATTGCTGCACCCGCACCGGAGTGGGCTATGAAGTGGACAGGGTCCGCGTCGATCCCGACCCAAGGTATTGATCAACTTGGCCGCTGGAACGAGCACCTGCACGCGACGGACCGGCAACGCCTGCTCGACGCGCTGGCCCGGCACCTGGCTGATCGCAGCGGGCGAACGCCCTTTGCGCTGGACGTACGCATGGCCCTTGCATCAGACGGTGACTATCGTTGGTGCAGGATCAGCGGCGTCGCGCGCCGGGATGCGCAAGGGGTACCGGTCGCCATCGGCGGAAGCCTGCGTGACATTCATGAACAGCGCCTGCACGAAGAGTCACTCGAACTGGCGGCCACACGCTTCGAGATTTCCCGTGAAATGCTCCATGACGGGCTCTGGGACATTGAGGTGGTGGCGGGTGACCCGGCGAACCCGAACAACACCATCTGGTGGTCTTCGCAAATGCGGCGACTGCTGGGGTACACCACGGTTGAGGAATTTCCCAATACATTGGAAAGCTGGACCTCACGCTTGCATCCAGACGACAGCGCGCGGGCAATCGCGGCGTTTGTCGCCCACGTCGAAGACCACAGCGGCAAAACACCCTTTGATGTCGATTATCGGCTCAAGCACAGCAGTGGCAATTACCGCTGGTTTCGCGGCCGTGGGCAAACGCGACGCGCAGAGGACGGTTCCCCGCAAAGGGTGGTGGGCGCCATTACCGATATCCATGCCCACCATGAAGAAAACAGCATGCGTGAGGCTCAGGAACACCAGCACCGTGTGATGCAGGAGACCCTGCGCAAGCTGACGCACATTGTCGCCACCATCCAGGGCATCGCCAGCCAGACCAACCTGTTGGCCTTGAACGCCGCCATTGAAGCCGCCCGCGCTGGCGACGCCGGACGCGGGTTCGCGGTGGTCGCCGATGAAGTGCGCAAGCTGGCGACCCGCACCAGCCAGGCGACCCAACAAGCGGCCGACATGATGGACAGCTAGCGCCACCGCGCCGAGTCGTGAGCAGCGCAACTATTGGCCGTACAAACCCAACAATAAGAACCAGGTATCGTTATGCGTGATTATCAAGCTGTGGCCACATCCTTCAATTACCAGCAGACCGCCGAACTGGCTTTGCAAGGCGACCTGACTGCCCTGAACGCCTGCGTCGAATGCTGTGACCGACACGCCCACGACGACGCCGTGGCGTTGTATTGCGAAGCGCAGGATGGCAGCGCCGCCCAATACACATTCAGCCAATTGCAGGCCAGCGCTGCCCGCTTCGGCCATTTTTTGCGCGAGCAAGGGGTAAAACCGGGCGACCGGGTTGCCGGCCTGATGCCGCGCACGGTTGAACTGCTGATTGCCATCTTGGGGACCTGGCGGGTGGGCGCGGTCTATCAACCGCTCTTCACCGCATTCGGTCCCAAGGCGATCGAGCAACGATTGGGCTGCTCCAACGCGCGCTGGATCGTGACGGATGCGCAGAACCGTCCCAAGCTGGATGAGATCGGCAACTGCCCAAGCGTGATCGTAACCGGTGACAGCCCTCAGAACCTCGACGACTACCCGTTCTGGAGCATCCTCGACGGCCAAGACGTCGAGTGCGAACCGGTACTGCTGGACGCCAGCGCGCCATTCCTGCTGATGTGCACATCGGGTACCACGGGGCCGGCCAAGCCTCTGGAAGTGCCGTTGCGCGCCATTCTGGCCTTCAAGGGTTATATGCGCGACTCCATTGGCCTGCAGCAGGACGACCGGTTCTGGAACCTGGCCGATCCCGGCTGGGCCTATGGCCTGTATTACGCGGTGACCGGCCCGCTGGCCTGTGGTCATGCCACGCTGTTCTACAACGGCCCTTTCACGGTGGAGAGTACGTGCCGAGTCATTGCCAAGTACGCCATCAGCAATCTGGCCGGCTCCCCGACGGCGTACCGCCTGCTGATCGCCGAGGGGGCAGCGTTCGCCGACGCCGTGCGCGGCCGCCTGCGTGCCGTCAGCAGTGCCGGCGAGCCGCTCAACCCGCACGTGATCCGCTGGTTTGCCGAGCAGCTCGGCGTGACCATTCACGATCATTACGGCCAGACGGAAATCGGCATGGTGTTGTGCAATCACCATGGTTTGCGTCACCCGGTCCGTGAGGGCTCGGCGGGTTATGCGGTGCCCGGCTACCGCATCGTCGTGCTGGACGACGCGCATCGGGAATTGCCGGCGGGTCAGCCGGGCGTCCTGGCGGTGGATCGCGAACGCTCGCCCCTGTGCTGGTTCGACGGCTACCTGGGTATGCCCACCCGGGCCTTTGTGGGGCGCTATTACCTCAGCGGCGACAGTGTGGAGCTGAATGACGACGGCAGTATCAGCTTCGTCGGCCGCAACGATGATGTGATCACCACGTCCGGCTACCGCGTCGGGCCGTTCGACGTCGAGAGCGCGCTGATCGAACACCCGGCGGTGATCGAAGCGGCGGTGATCGGCAAACCCGACCCACAACGCACCGAGCTGATCAAAGCCTTTGTCGTGCTCGACAGCCAGTACCAGCCCAGCGCCGAGCTGGCCGAAGTACTGCGGCTGCATGTACGGCAGCGCCTGGCCGCCCATGCTTATCCCCGGGAAGTGGAGTTCGTCGAGCAACTCCCCAAGACCCCCAGTGGCAAGTTGCAGCGCTTTATCCTGCGCAATCAGGAAATTGCCCGGCAGCAGGCGCCGGGGGCATGAACCCGTGGCCGGTGTGCCGGAGCGCCAGGCGTGCGCGCAATCCAAGGCAAAGCGTGTGCTGAACCGATCAGACTTCCAGCGCAAAGCCTCGGAGTTATTCAAGGAGCGCAGTTTCAACCAGGTCAGCATGCGTGAACTCGCCGCGCATGTTGGTATAAGCCCGGGGGCGATTTATCACCATGTGGAAAGCAAAGAGGCGCTGCTTTACGAACTGCTGATGGAGCTGTATCAAACCCTGTTGTCCCAGGTGCACGGCATCAAGAATCGCCGATTGGCACCCGATCAACGCCTGGCCCAACTGATCGACCGTCACCTTCAATTGCATGAACACATGACCGGACACTTCAAGCTCGCGGTCATGGACGCCAATTGCCTGGGCGACTCGATGCAGGCAAACGTCCAGCAACTGCGGCGTGCCTATGAGTCGGAAATAATGGATCTGATCGGCCAGGCAGGCCATCCACCGGGCGGGCCGTTGCGCGAGGGCGCGCTCACGGCCATTTTGCCCATGCTGAACAGTCTACCCACCTGGTTAAGCCCGATGCTCGATAACGCCCAGCGGCGAACGATTACGAAGACCATTGCCTGTGCGGTGTTACAGGCCATTGATTCCCTGCCCTGAGCCCACCATGACCCATACTGAAACCCCAGGCTGGCCCGAGGCGGATTGCCGGAGCGCCTTATCAATCAGCACAGAACCGCGAACCGTCAGCGCCGCTGGTGCATGGATTGCAGAATCGCCGCCGAGATCTGCTCAAGGGGCACCTCACGCTCCACCGCGCCGAGCTTGAACGCCTCCTTGGGCATGCCATACACCACGCAGGACTCTTCATCCTGGCCCAGGGTGCGGGCGCCGTTGTCGTGCATTTCCTTCAGGCCCCGGGCGCCATCGTCGCCCATCCCCGTCATGATGATCCCCAGTGCGTTACCGCCAGCACTGCGGGCCACCGAACGAAACAGTACATCAACGGAAGGTCGATGCCGGCTGACCGGAGGTCCATCGACAATTTCCACCTGGTATTGGGCACCGCTGCGCTTGAGCACCATGTGCCGGCCACCGGGGGCAATCAGTGCGCAACCGGGGATAACCCGGTCACCGTTCTTCGCCTCCCTGACCTCGATCTCGCACAATCGATTGAGGCGCTCGGCAAACGCGGCGGTGAAGTGTTCGGGCATGTGCTGCACGATGACGATGCCCGGGCAGACCCTGGGCAAGGCGGTCAACACCAACTCCAGGGCCTGGGTGCCGCCCGTGGACGTACCAATGGCGACAATGTTTTCGGTGGTGCGCGCCATTGCCTGGGTGCCCGCCGGCAATATGACGTCGGCCGTCAGCTTGGCGGGAGCGCGTTCGCTGGAAGGCACCATGCGCTTCATGTTGGCCCGCGCGGCGGCCTTGACGGCCCCCGCCAATTCATCGGCACTGTCGGTGAGAAACTGGCGCAGGTTGAGTTGTGGCTTGGTCACAATGCTGACCGCGCCGGCCGCCAGTGCCTGCATGGTGGTGGCCGCGCCCTTTTCGGTCAGCGTGGAGCAGATGACCACGGGCGTGGGGTGTTCGGCCATCAACTTCTTGAGGAACGTGATGCCATCCATCCGTGGCATCTCCACGTCCAACACAATCACATCCGGCCATTGCTTGTTCATTTTGTCCATGGCGAACACCGGGTCTGCCGCCGCGCCGATAACCTCGATAGCGGGGTCTTGCCCCAGGGTCGCCGTGAGTACCTGACGTACCACAGCGGAATCATCAATGATCAGCACTTTGATAAGGCTCATGTCGCACGTTCTCCATGAGGGCTGCTGGGGGTTCACTTCAAGGCCAGGTAGTTGAGTTCGATTTCGCCGTTGGCCAGATCGAACACAATCGTCCGATAACCCACGCCTTCCACATGGAAGTGTTGACACCGCAACTGATGCAGATCGAGCAGGCGCATGGCCTGTTCGACATTGCGCTGGCCGACGTAATCATTGTCCGAGCGCACAAGCCCGGGAAACATGTTGCCACCGCCGAATACGCTGATCCTGAACTCCGTCGGCAGGGCCTTGATCGACTGTATTCGAGCGAGCAACAGTTCAAAAGCTTCGTTGCCGTAGCGACCATTCAGGACGCCCTGTTTGGTCACGGCGCGCTGTGGCAGCAGGTAGTGACACATGCCCCCCAGCAAGCGCCGGGGATGCCAGAACACCAATGCAACACATGATCCCAGCACCGTACGCAGGCGAATCGCACCCGAGCCGAAAAACCAATCGCCGGGATTCAGGAACACCTCGTTGGGCGGTCGACTGTCAGGCATGCGGCCTCCGGTAGATGGAAGGCTTGACCAGCCGCAGCTCATCGGTGATGCCGTTGAGGCTCTCCGAATGGCTGACCAGAAAGTACCCACCCGGCTTGAGGTGACTGACCAGGCGCTTGACCACCTGCACTTTGGTGTCGTTGTCAAAATAGATCATCACATTGCGCAGGAAGATCACGTCGAACATCCCCAGCTTCGGCAACGGGTTATTCAGATTGATCGACTGGAAATCGATCTTCGCCGCCAGCGCCGGGTCGACCATGAAACAACCGTGGTTGGCGCCCACGCCCTTGAGGCAATACTTGTTCAACAGCGCCTCGGGAATGCCGCGTATGCCGTCGAGGGGATAACGCCCAAGGCGGGCTTTTTCCAATACCCGGCTGCTGATATCCGACGCGACAATCTCCCAGGGCCGGCCGGCGAGGTTGTCCGCCAGGACCATCGCCAGGGTATAGGGTTCTTCGCCGGTCGAGCAGGCGCCACTCCATATACGCAACGGCCCGCTGCCCCGCAGCTCGGGCAGCGCGACATCGCGCAGGAAGTCAAAATGCTTGGGCTCACGGAAAAAGTAGGTCTCGTTGGTGGTCAGCATGTCCACCGCTACCTGCAACTCCACGCTGTCCTTCATCAGCACCTTGTAGTAAGCGCCGTAGGTATTGAGCTTGAACACTTGCAGCCGCTTGGCCAGGCGAGCGCTCACCAACTGTTTCTTGGCATCGGACAGGCTGATGCCGGCGATTTGATAAATGAGGTCACGAAACTGCACGAACTCGGCGTCAGAGAGGATCACGTTCATCAGGACATTCCCCCAGCCTGTTCAGGCGATCGAAGGTAGCGAAGACTCAAGGTTGGCCAGCGCATCGACCTGTTCCAGGGACAACACGCGACCGATGTCCAGCAACAGCACGAAACCGCTCTCCAGTTTGCCGATGCCCAGTAAAAAGTCGGCCCTGACATCGGTGCCGAAATTCAACGACGGCTCGATGTCCTGGTCGGCGATTTCCAGGACCTCGCTGACCGCATCGACAATAATGCCCACTGGTTTGCGCTGGGCATTGGCCTGCACCTCAAGGATCACAACGCAAGTCCTTGGAGTCTGCACCGTGCGTTCGCCGCGAAAGCGCACCCCCAGGTCGAGCACGGGCACCGCCGCGCCGCGCAGGTTAATCACCCCGCGTATGCTGGGAGGCAGCAACGGCACGCTGGTGATCGGCCCGTATTCGATGATTTCCCGGACGTTGAGCGTGCCCACGGCGAACATCTCCTCCCCCAGCACAAAGGTGAGGTACTGGCTCGGGCTCGAGACGCTGGCATTGCCTGGACTGTCAATGGGTGGGGCCATGATTCACCTCGGGTCACATACGTTTTCGTCTTCATCAGGGGCGCTTCGCACCCCGGCGCGGGGCAAGCCCGCTCACCACAACAGCTCTATCCGCCGGGGAGATACCTAGACAGCGATCAGGCCGGCTATCTCATCGACACACAGCACATGCTCGATCTGCAGGAGTGTGACGAACTCGCCTCGCACCTTGGTCATCCCCCCGATGAAGTCGGTGCGAATGTGATTGCCGAACGCCGGAGCAGGCTTGATATCGATCTCGAGTATCTCGATCACTTCGCTGACCGAGTCCACCACCACCCCCAGGACCTGGGATTCGCCCTCCTTCGCCACCTCAAGAATGACGATGCAGGTGCGACTGCCCAGTACCGTCGTGCCCTTGCCGAAACGCGCCTTGAGGTCCACGACCGGCACCACCGAACCGCGCAGGTTGATAACCCCCCGCAGGAATTCCGGCATCATCGGTACGCTGGTCACCTGGTTGTATTCGATGATTTCACGAACGCTCAGGGTATTGACCGCGTACATCTCCTCGGCCGCCAGGAAGGTCAGGTACTGCAAGGGTTCATCCACTGGCGACGCAGCTTCGACAGCGCCCTGCATCACCGCTGAGGTGCCCATGGGTCAACTCCCGAAGCGGACGAAACCGCCGTCCGAGGAGCGACTGTCCAGGTCCTGCGTGGACATCGCTCGGCTGATCTGCGGCATCGAGACATTGCGCCCGACACGTTTGCTTTGCACGGTGAAAAACCCCATGAGTTCCTGCAGCTGCTCGGCCTGGCCACTCATTTCCTCGGCCGTCGCCGCCAGTTCCTCGGAGGCCGACGCGTTTTGCTGGGTCAGCTGGCTCATCTGCGACATCGCGCTGTTGATTTGTTCGGAACCGATGGATTGTTCTTCCGAGGCCGCCGCAATTTCCTGCACCAGGTCGGAGGTCTTGGCAATCGACGGCACAATCTCGTCCAGCAGGTTGCCCGCCCGTTCGGCCAGGGCCACGCTGTTCTTGGCCACTTCACTGATTTCCTGTGCGGCAATCTGGCTGCGCTCCGCCAGTTTGCGCACTTCGGCCGCGACCACCGCAAAGCCTTTGCCGTGCTCGCCGGCCCGTGCCGCTTCGATTGCCGCGTTGAGCGCCAGCAAGTTGGTCTGGTAGGCAATGGAATCGACGATGCCGATTTTTTCGGCAATGGTTTTCATCGCCGCCACGGTGTCCTTCACGGCTCGACCGCCTTCCGAGGCTTCCTTGTTGGCTTTGCCCGCCATGCCATCGGTGACCTTGGCATTTTCGGTGTTCTGGGAAATGGACGCCGACATTTGCTCCATCGACGCCGAGGTCTGTTCGACTGATGCCGCCTGCTCGGAAGCCGACTGGGCCATGCTTTGGGCGGTGGCGGAGATCTCTTCCGAAGCACTCGACAGCGAGTCCGCCGAGCCGCGCACTTCGCCGATGATTTCCGAGAGTTTTTCCACGGTGCCATTGACCGAGTGCTTCAGCTCCAGGAACTTGCCCTGGTAGTCGCCGGTAATGCTGCGGGTCAGGTCGCCGGCGGCCATCGCCGACAGCACCTCCATGGCCTCGGTGATCGGTACGATGATCGCGTCCAGAGAACCGTTGATACCGAGGATGATGCGGCGGAAATCGCCCTGGTGCCGGGCGGCGTCAGGGCGGGTGTCCAGCTTGCCGATCAGCGCACTGTCGCTGATCTCGCTGGTGTCTTCCACAAGGGCCAGGATATTGGCGCGCAGTTGCTCGACGTTTTCATTGATAAAGGCTTTCTTGCCGGGGAAACGCTCCAGGGGCGCGGACAAATCCCCTTCGCCGAACGCGCGAATACAGGCCATGGCCTTTTTCTTCACGTTGATATGGCCGTTGACCATGTCATTGATGCCCTGGCCGATATCCCGGTACGACCCCGAGAAGCCCTCGACATCGATCATCACGTCAATGTCACCTTTTTCATGCTCGCTGGACATGTGCTGCATTTGATTGATCAGCGCCAGGATGTTGGTGCGCAACAGCTCGATGTTGTCGTTGATAAAGGCTTTTTTGCCGGGGAATTGTTCCAGGGGCGCAGACAGATCACCGTTACCGAAGGAACGTATGCAGGCCATGGCTTTTTTCTTCACCGCGATGTGGCCGTTGACCATATCGTTGATGCCCTGGGCCATGGAGCGGTAACTGCCATGAAAGCGGCCGGCATCGATCTGTGCATCGATCTCGCCCTTGTCGTGCTCACTGGACATACGGTCCATCTCCACGATCAATTCATGCAGGTTCGCGCCCAACTGCTGCATGCTCGCCATCAGGCTGGTGGTGTCTCCCGCCTTGAGCGTTGCCTTGGCATTCAACTCGCCGGCCGATAGGCGTGCCGCATAGGCTTGCACCACGGTAGGTTCCGCCCCGAGCCGGCGCATCAGATTGCGCCCCAGCAAGACACCGATCAGCAGGGTAGCCACCAGGGTCAGGCCGCTCACCAGCAGGATGAGGGTGCGTGCGTTCTTCTCGGTGGTGGTGGCAAGCACCTGGCCCTTGCGCCCTAGTTCCAGGTTGTATTCACGCAGCTCGCCGATCGCCGTGAGCACGGCGGTCTGCAGGGGCTGGCTCGTCTCGATCAACGCACGGGCCGAGGCCTGGTCACCGTCATCCATCAGCTTGTCGAAGTGGGTCTGCAACGCCGCAAACTCAGCCAAGTGGCCACGCAGTTGTTTCAACAACGCCGCATCGTGCTCGTCAGAGGTCAACTCGGCCTGATAGCGATCCAGGGCTTTGCCAACGGCACTGAAATCCTGCGCCACGCTGGCCGCGTAAGCCGCCACGCTATTTTTGTCTGGCTCGTTCAAACGTTGCCATTGCAAGGCGTGCAGGTCGGTGAAGGCCGCGGCGGCGCGGTCGATCTCCAGCAGGCTGGGCACTGTATTGACGTTGGCATAGCTGGCGCTCGTATTGATTTCACCGGCCAGGTACAGGCTGGTGCCACCCAACACGAAGACACCCAGCATGGCTGTGAAAACCAGCAACATGATATTTCTGATAACAGTCATGGCGAGGCACTCCTGATGACGCTTCAATGAGTCGATAAAGGGCTTGGGATCGAACGATGGGGGGTTTCCTTGGCAACCTGTCCTAGCAAATTCGGGATATCCAGGATCAGCGCAACGGCTCCACTTCCGAGGATGGTGAACCCGCCCAGCCCATGGGCATCACCAAACACTTTGCCCAGTGGCTTGATCACGGTTTGGAACTCCCCCTGCAGGCGATCGACCACCAGGCCGGCACGCAAACCTGCGTATTGCACGACGACCACGTTTTCCCGGTTGCCTCCAGGCTCTTGCACATCAAACATGTCGCGCAGCCGCAGGATCGGCAGCACCTCCCCCCGCAGGTCCAGGTAGCCGGTTTCGGTGCCCCGCTGAGGGGCCAGCTCGATGCACTCCTCCACCATGTTCAGCGGAATCACGTAAGAAGCCTTGCCCACGCCGATCAGGAAACCGTCAATGATCGCCAGCGTCAGCGGCAGGCGAATGCGCACCGTGGTGCCCTGCCCGACTTCGCTCTCGAGGCTGACGCTGCCGCGCAACGCCGTGATATTGCGCTTCACGACGTCCATGCCCACGCCACGGCCGGACAGGTTGCTGACCTGGTCGGCGGTGGAGAATCCCGGCTCGAAAATCAGATTCAGGATGTCTTTGTCCGACGGCTGCTGGGCCTCGCCTACCAGGCCACGCTCACGGGCCTTGGCCAGGATCTTGTCCTTGGCCAGGCCACCGCCGTCGTCGGACACCTCGATCACAATGCTGCCGGATTCGTGATAGGCATTCAGGCGTACCGTGCCCTGGGCCGGCTTGCCCCGCTGGAGGCGCGTCGACGCAGGCTCAATGCCGTGGTCCATGGCATTGCGCACCAAGTGGGTCAGCGGGTCGCCAATGCGTTCGACGACGGTCTTGTCCAGCTCGGTCTCACCGCCGCCGATGTGCAGCACGATGTCCTTGCCCAACTCTTTGGAGACGTCCCGCACCACACGCTGGAACCGCGTGAAGGTTGCGCCGATCTGCACCATGCGCAGGGTCAGCGCCGAGTCGCGGACTTCCTCGACCAGCCGCGATAACAGGCTGGTGGATTCGATCATCTCGCCAATCCCACTGCGTACCGCCACCAGGTTGGCGCCGGCACCAGCAATGATCAGCTCGCCGACCAGGTTGATCAGTTGGTCCAGCTTGGCGGCATCGACCCGAATCAGGTTGCCTTCATTGCTCGCCGCGCTTTTGCCGGCCTTGACCGGCGGCGTTGTCGACTCCTGGACATCAGGCTCGCTGCGCGTTTCGACCGGCGCCTGCTCGGCGTCCTGGGTCACAAGCAAGGCCTGGGCCTCGGTCAATGTGCCGCAACGCACCAGCAGCTCGACCAGCGTGGCGTTGTCTTCCGGCAACCCGTCGAGATGGGTCCGACACGCCTGCACCGTGGCATTCGGTGCAAGGATGCGAACCAGCGCGTCCTCGCGGACAAAATCAAAGGCGCCGTCGATGACCTCCAGGGAAGCGTCGCTGGCCAGTGCGAGTTCAAACCCGAGGTAATTGGTCTCCGGGTCCATGGCGGTCATGGGCGGCAACCCATCGAACAAGGTAACGGTATGCAGCAAGCGCCCCAGCGTGCTCAGGTAACGCAGGAACGCCAAGGGGTCCATGCCATTGCGCAACACATCCGGGCCAAAGCGCAGCGACAAATGCCAATGGCCGGGACTGGCGCCTGGCTCATCCGCCGGCGCCGGCGCTTGAAGGGCCGGCGCCGGGGTCGAGACCGCAGCGTCCAGATACAGCGACAGCCGCTCAATGAGCGCTTGACCCTGAGCCCGCACTGGTTCGTCGAGGCGATCCAGGTTGCCGTCCTCAGCCAGCAGGTCGATCAATTGGCCGATATGGTCACGGGCGTCGAGGAACAACGCACTCAACGCCTCGTCGACGCGCACTTCCAGGCTGCGCACCCGGTCCAGCACGCTTTCGGCGACGTGGGTGAACTCAACGATCGGCATCAAGCCAAACAGGCCGGCCGACCCCTTGATGGTGTGGGCCACGCGGAACAGGCCGTTGATGGTGTCCAGGTCCTGGGGCGACTTCTCGATCTGCAGCAGCGCATCTTCCATTTGCAACAGAAGCTCGCGACTTTCGGCAATGAACGTCTGGAGCACGTCATCCATGTTCATACGCTTACGCTCCGACCGACTGGGTGAAACTCGCATTGGTGAAGTAGTCGTCAAGGCCGCTGAGGCGAAAGGCTTCGCTCACCGTCGAACTGGGGTTGCTCAGCAACAACTGGGTGCCTTCCTTGAGAGACTCGCGCTTGATGAGGATCAACAACTGCAAACCGGCACTGTCGAGTTCATCGACACTGGACAGGTCCAACTCCACTTCATGGGCCAGGGGAAACAACGACAACAGCACGTCCTTTTGCTCGGCAGCCGTGTAGATCGTCAGGGGGCCTT
This sequence comes from Pseudomonas sp. NIBRBAC000502773, assembly GCF_006517195.1. NCBI lineage: Bacteria > Pseudomonadati > Pseudomonadota > Gammaproteobacteria > Pseudomonadales > Pseudomonadaceae > Pseudomonas > Pseudomonas sp. NIBRBAC000502773. The sequence goes on from NZ_CP041189.1 coordinate 119,489, forward strand.
CCATGACCTGGATTCGACGTAGCATCGGAACGGCGCTTTTCATGTAAACCTCCTGGCCAGCGGTCGCTGGTCATCGCTATGGCAGGATCAACTTGGAGACGGCGGTCAGCATTTGCGCAGGCTGAAAGGGCTTGACCATCCAGGCCTTGGCGCCGGAGGCCTGGCCTTGCTGCTTCATCGCATCGCTGGCTTCGGTGGTCAGCATGATGACCGGCGTGAACTTGTAGGCCGGCAACAGCTTGGCCGCCTTGACGAAACTGAGGCCGTCCATGTTGGGCATGTTCACGTCGCTGACAATCAGGTGGATTTTGCGGCCGTCCAGTTTGCTCAGGGCGTCCTTGCCATCACAGCCTTCGATCACGTCGTAACCGGCGCCTTTGAGGGTGATGCTCACCACCTGACGGATGGAGGCCGAGTCGTCGACGATCAGAATGGTCTTGCTCATCGGAAAAACTCCTCTAGAAAAACGTGATTTCGTTGGCAGCGGCCTGGGCAGGCGCTTTACCGCCATGAATGGCGTGCTGCTCCGGCATGGTGTAGGCCGTTGACAGCTCCTGCAGCCAACGGTCACTGCTCATCGGCGCCAGGGACTGTCCGCTGAGGCTCGACTCATGACGTTCGTCCAACTGCTGCTGCAACTTGTCCAGGTCGCGGGTAATCAAGGCCAGCATCTGGCTGACGCGGTCCTGGAACTGCAGGGCAACCAGCACCTGGGCAATCTCGTCGGCGACGTTGGCGCTCTGCTGCTGCAGGTCATGGCTGTTGCGCACAATGGTCTGGGCGGTTGCGCGAAAATGTTCGATAACCTCCGACACCACGCGCTCCGAATCGGCGAGGGTCAGGGTGTCTTGTTCGGCGTGGTGGCGGGACATCTGCACCGTACGGGCGATGGCGGCGTTGACGGTGATCACGGTTTCGCTGATCTTGCGCCCGGTCTCGCCGGACATGCTCGACAACTTGCGCACTTCATCGGCGACCACCGCAAACCCTCGCCCCGCCTCCCCGGCTCGCGCAGCCTCGATAGCCGCGTTGAGGGCAAGCAAGTTGGTTTGACTGGCGATGTCGCCGACGAACTTGGCCATCTGCTGAAGCTGCTCGGTGAAGCCCGAGAGCTGCATGACTTCCTTGAGCTCATTCTCCTTGTTGGTGAGCGCGGCGCGCAGGGCCACGACGATGGAATTGAGGTCACGCTGGCCGACCTCCAGCAAGTCGACCAATTGTTGCGAAGCGTCCTGGCCGCCATTGCTGGAGACGCTGTGGCTGATGTTGGATGACAGCGTGCCAAAACGCTCGCTGAGGCTGAGAATCGAGGTCTCACTGATCGAACGCGCCGCTTCTATCTGCCGCGACCAGATCGGCAGCACGCTGACGCACACCTGCGCCAGGCCGTTATCGACGGCCAGCGTCGGAGCAATGGATGCCGGTTGATCGAGCTGCTGTTGCAGGCCACGCCACTGCGCCTGGCACCTGCCGTTTGCCCACAGGCCCATGCCGATACACAACGTAAACAACGCGCCACCAGCGGCCAGCGACCCCATGCTGAAGCGCTCGCTCCAGGCAATCGCAAGCCCGCCCAGCAGACCCGCGAACGCAACCGGAAACAGGGTCAAAGCAGCGGAAGGGGTGGTGTCGGTGCGCTCACGGTCTGTCTCCCTGTCAAGGCCTGTCGTCACGGCCTGACCGGCCATTCGACTGCTGAAAGAGATACTGGCCCGATAATGGCACCGCCACCATCGGAGCATCCCTATTCTGGGGTAGGGATACTGGAAAACCGCCTAGGAAAATCCCTACCCACTTAGGCTTGTCACGAAATGCCCAGGGTCATGGCGAAACGCACAATGTCGGCGGTGGAGGAGAACCCCATCTTTTCCATGAGCCGGGTCTTATGGGTACTGACCGTCTTGTTACTGATGACCAACTGCTCGGCGATCTGGTTGACGCTCATGCCGTGCGCCAACAAGCGCAGTATCTGGAACTCGCGATCGGACAAACTCTCGACAAAGGTCTGCTGCTTCAAGCCACTGCTTTGCAGCGCGATCTGTTCCGCCAGCCCGGGGTCGAGGTAGCGTTGGCCACTGACCACTCGACGCATCGCGACCAACAGGGTTTCGGGATCGCGATCCTTGGTCAGGTAGCCGAGTGCACCGGCGCGTAATGCCCGTTGCGCGATATGGATTTCGTTATGCATGCTCAACACCAGAATCGGCAGTTTCGGGTATTGGGTATGCAGGCGCGCAATCAAAATCTCGCCGCTGATACCCGGCATATTCATGTCGAGCAGCAGCAGGTCGATCTCGACCTGGCGCAACAGTTCGATCAGTTGCGTGCCACTCTCGGCTTCGGCCACCACCTGCACGTCGGCGACCAGCGAGAACAGTTGCTTGAGCCCTTCGCGCATGATGGTGTGGTCATCGGCGATCAGCATGCGAATCATCAATACCTATCCTTGTGCATCGGAATGAACGCCTGGACCGTAGTGCCCTGTCCAGGGTGACTGAAAATGATCACTTTGCCGCCCAGCATCAGGCCGCGCTCACGCATACCGGCCAAGCCCAGGGTCTGGCGACCCGCGGCATCCGGGTCAAAGCCCTTGCCGTTGTCCTGGACCTCGAGCACCCAGTGCGTCTCCTGCGGGCTCAGGGTGACGCTGACCTGCGTCGCTTCGGCATAACGCGCGATATTGGTCAGCGATTCCTGCACAATGCGAAACGCCGCGGTCACGTGGGTATCCGGAAGGGTCAGGGCAATCAGCGGCAGGTTCAACGCACAGGGAACCTGGGTCAGGGTGACGAATTCGGCTGTCAGCCATTCAAGACCGGACACCAGCCCCAGGTTCAACGCGGAGGGGCGCAGGCTCGTGGACACATTGCGCACCACCTGAATGGTCTTGTCGGTCAGCGCCATCAAGCGCTCGACCTGAGGGGTGAGCTCAGGCGTATCGGTGCCGAACTGAAACCTCAGCAACGAGATGCCCATGCGCAGCGCCGTCAGGTGCTGGCCCAGTTCGTCATGGATCTCCCGGGCAATCAGTTTGCGTTCCTCTTCCCGCGCCGTTTCCCGGCGGGTCGACAGGTCGCGCAATTGCGCGTTGGAATTGGCCAGGCGCCGCTCCGCCGCGCGCAGCTTGGAAATATCGCGCCCGACGGCCAGTACGCTGACGACGCGCTGGCCGTCGACCTCGGGAACAAAGTGGATCAACACCACCTTGGGCGCGGTTTTCAAACCCGACAATAAGAACTCCTGTTCCGTGGCTTTGTTCTGGCGAATCACCTGGGCCACCAATTCCCGAAAAAGCTGGGACTGGGCGTTCAGCGGCACCACTTCATCCATGGGCATGCCCATCAGTTCCGGCCAGGCCCCGCCCACCCATTTTCGCAACTGCGCATTGACGTAGAGCACCTCCCCGAGAACACTCAAGCGCGCGACGGCGTCCGGGCTGTTTTCCACTAGGGCGTTGATGTCGTGCTGGCGTTCCAGTTCTTTCTGCCGGGCCCGGGTCAAATGGGTCACATCACGACCGATCACCAACACCCGCGGGCCCACGCTGCCCGAGTCGGCGACCGGCACCAGGGTAAAGTGCAGGTTGCGCACTTCGTTGCGCAGCACCATGCTCTCCTCAGACTCCACCACCCGCTCGGCGGCCCTGCATTGGTCATGAAGGGCCTGGATTTTTTCCGCGTTGAGCCGGCCAAAGATCGACGCCAGCGCCTCGCCAATAACCTCGCCATGGGGTTTCCCAAGCACCTGCAACAGGGCCGGATTGACCTCGACACAGCGCAGATCACCCCATGGCGCAGCCTCCAGCAGGCACAACATGTCCAAGGTATGGTCGAAAATATCCCGGTAGCGGCGCTCGCGCTCCCTGAGCAAGGATTCGGAGCGCCAGCGTTCAATGGCAATCGCGGCAATGTGGCAGGTCTGGCGCACGCGCTGCAGGTCGCTCTCATCCAGCGCAGAACCGGGCGAGCGCGACAACGCGAAAGCCCCAAGGGTCTGCCCCTGATTGTCGAGGATGGGCTCGTACCAGCAGGCGGAAGAAGGCTTGAATACCGACGAATCGAGGCTTTGCGGTTCAGCAAGCACTACGCCACAGGAACAGTGAGGCAAGGCCAGTTGAAGATAACTCACCAGCAACCCCAGGGTTTCGTCCAGAGGGGCGCCCGTGGCCATTGTTTCGAAGATGCGCAGACGTGCGTCTTCAAGCACTTGCTGTTTGCGCAACTCAGTGATGTCGTGGGCCAGTGCCAGCACGCCTGCCACCTCACCGGATGGGCTGCGTTCAGCCATCAGGCTGACGACACAACTCACCGCTTCACCACCGGTGCCGGCCGGCCAACTGTTGAGGAATTGAGCGGTCTCGCCTGTGGATGCCACATGACGCAGATGATCGAGGTAATCGCCGGGCTGCTCCCTGGGGCTGGCGCCTATGGCCTCGTCATAAGACATACCGGTCAAGAGCAGGAACGTCGGGTTGACGTACGTACGCAACAGGTTGCGATCGTAGCGAACAATGATGTTGGGTGAATTCTCCGCCAGGGTGAGGAATTTCAGCTCGCTGCCCAGCAAGGTTTCGCGAAGCTGCCAGTTCTCGGTGATGTCTTCCAGTTGGGAGACAAAACAGATCGGCTGCCCCTGGTCGTCCCGCACCAACCCCACGGTCAGGCGCACCCAGACAACCTGGCCGTCGTGGTGGATGTAGCGTTTATGCAAGGTGGCGCCCTGCCGTGCACCGCCCTTCAATTCTTCTATCAGCTGCTTGCCCACTTCGCGGTCTTCGGGGTGGGTCAAGGCCATGAATGTGGTGCTTTGCAGCTGTGCCTCGCTGTAGCCAAGCAACCTGCAAATGACGCTGTTGGCCCTCAGCCAACGACCGTCCAGTGACACGAGGGCCAAGCCAGTGCCGGAGGAATCGAAAATGGCTTCAAGGGGGATCTCGGAGATGCGCTCGCTGTGGGAATGCGCGATTGGGGGCTCAGGAAGGGGAATGATTTCAACGATAAAATAGTCGTCGCGCCACGGTGTCATCGACAGGTTCAACCGGCCGGACTGCCTCGCGGTCGCCTCGAAACACACACGGGATTGCCCATCGGCCTTTTCCAGCGCCGCATAAAAAAGCTGGCTGTCCTGGGGGCGCAGCAAGGAGAGAAACTCGGTGTTTGCCTCGGGAGGGATGCCGTTCTGACACTGCAACGTTGAAAACCCAGGGTTGCCCAACACGACCCGTGCAGATCGATCCAGGACCACAACCGCGCCCGACAGGCAATCCAGCACGCCTTCAAGGGTTTGCAGCACATCCTTGTCTGCCATTACCGCTCCTGCATGCGTTCACGCTTACGATGAAAAACCCAGCGTAAATACTTCATCAGTTCGTGCTGGCTCGCCCCATAAAAGCCTGAAACCCGTCAATTGAATGTATGCCCAACGGGTGCATGCAAAAAACAATACCCTATGGATAGCGTTGCCCGGCACTTGATGGAGACTATCGTAGTCTCATTTACGGCCGGCGCCAGCCAGACTAAAGATTTACGTTCAGCCGCAGGGAATCCTCACGCCGGCCTCCGGCATGCCACCCCACGTCGATGTTTTGGATGTCGAACACTCAACCCACGCCAACGCCCTACACATAATAAAAATAGATGATCTTATAAATTTACAAGATAACAATATCTAATAATTAGCTTATTCCAAAAAAGACTTTCCCCACGGTTTTTTATAGGGATATCTTCATTCCACACACCGACCCCATGCCTGGCGGAGGACGTACCCCCGATCACCAGGAGCCTTCAGCAGGCTTACATGGACCCTTTCCGACATGCCAGACATCGCCGCCCCCCTACCCCGCAGAAGATTCCACCTGTCACTGCTGACCAGTTCCCTGCTGCTGGCCGGCGCGCCCTCCTTCGCCGAAGCCGCCGCCGACGAGGCCAAGCTCGATACGGTGACCGTGATCTCCACCGGTTTGCGTGGCCAGCAACGCACCGTGGCCGACAGCCCGGCGCCGATTGACGTGATCAACAGCGAACAGCTGCTCAAGACCGGGCGCGCCGAGTTGTCCGAGGCGATTGCCAAGCTGCTGCCGTCGTTCAACTTCGGCACCAATATCGCCGGCTACAACTCGGTGACGCGTCCGCTGAGCAACCGCAGCCTCGGCCCGGCCTATACCCTGGTGCTGGTCAACGGCAAACGCAGGCACAACGGTGCCACCGGCCAGCGCGGGTCGATCGACAACAGTGGCGCCAATGCGGTGGACATCGACCTGATCCCGGTCAGTTCGGTGGACCATATCGAGGTCCTTAAAGACAGCGCGGCGGCTCAGTATGGTTCGGATGCCGTGGCCGGGGTGATCAATATCATCCTCAAGGCCGGCAACAGCGGCGGGCACCTGGAAACCAGTTACGGCCAGTTGTTTTCCGGCCAGGGGGAAACGATCAAGGTGGCCGGCGACCAGGGTTTCAAGCTGGGCGACGGCGGCTTTTTCCACCTCTCCGCCGACGCCCGCAAACGCGGCGAGGCCTCTTGGAACGACAAGGCCGACAGCAGCGTGCGCGCCTTCAACGATCCGGCCAGGGAAGCGGCCTGGGACCGGGTGGCAATCAAGAACGGCGACCCGGACCTGAAAGCCTTCAACCTCGCCTACAACGCCGAACTGCCCCTGGAAGACCTGACGCTCTACTCGTTCTCCACCTACGGCGAGCGCGATGCCGAGGCCGCCAACTACTTCCGCCTGCCGACCGGCCGGGCCGCCGTGCCCGAGGTGTTCCCCGACGGCTACTACCCGCTGAACAACATCAAGGACCGCGACTACCAACTGCTGTTCGGCGGCAAGGGCCAGGCGGCCGAGTGGAACTGGGACCTGAGCACCACCTACGGACGCAACAACGTCCACCATTCCAGCGACCTGAATATCAACCCGTCCCTGGGCACCGCGTCGCCGACCAGGTTCGACAACCTGGCGACCTTTCGCTTCGAGCAGTGGGTGAACAACCTGGACGTCACCCGCCGCTACGACAGCCTGTTCAACCTGACCTCGCCGGTGCAGGTGTCGGCCGGCCTGGAGCATCGCTGGGAACATTTCAGCACCTTCGCCGGTGACCCCGAAGCCTATATCACCGGCACCTACCCGGCGGCATCGGGCGCACAGGCGGCGGTGACGATTCGCCCGGAGGATGAAGTCAGCCTGATCCGCAACAACTACGCCGGCTACCTGGACCTGGGCTTCGACCTGACCGAGCGCTGGTTCCTCGACGTCGCCGGGCGGATCGAACATTACGACGATGATTCAGGCAACACCTTCGGCCTCAAAGTGAATTCGCGCTACGAACTGACCGACAGTGTGGCCGTGCGCGGCACCGTCGGCACCGGCTTCCGCGCGCCATCCCTGACCCAGATCGGCTACACCGTGGCCGACAACCGGGTGGCTACCGATGTGAACGGCAACGTGGTGCCCGCCGTGACCCGCCTGACCCCGTCGGGCAGCAACCTGGCCAAGGCCTTGGGTGGCGATGACCTCAAGCCGGAAAAGTCACGCAACCTCGGGCTGGGCTTGACCTGGCAGCCGGCACCGCGCACCAGCATCACCGCCGACGCTTACCTGATCGACATCGACGACCGTATCGCCCTGACCAGCAATATCTACGACCAGGGCAACGGCGTGATCAACGGCATCCTCAGCGCCCAAGGCGTGCCCTCGGGGACCTGGGTCAACTACTACACCAACGCCTTCGATACCCGCACCCGTGGCCTGGACGTGGTCGCCGACCACACCACGCCGCTGGAGGCCTGGGGCGATGTGCGCTGGAGCCTGGGCTTCAACTGGAACAAGACCACTATCGAAGGCACCCGGGACACCCCGAGTGCGCTGGCCAACTCCGGCGTCACCCTGGTGGGCCGCGACCGCGAAGGCGATCTCACCCAAGCCTCGCCCAAGACCAAATGGATCCTGGGCGCCAACTGGAAAGTCGAGGACCTCGCAGTGAACCTGCAAACCAGCCGCTACGGCGCGGTCAAGACCCTGGCGGTAAACCCATCCGGCGACCGCAGCTTCGGTGCGAAATGGATCACCGACCTGGACGTCAGCTACACCTTCGTCGACCAGATCACCGTCAGCATCGGCGGCACCAACATCTTCGACGTGCGCCCCGACCGGCACGCCGTCTACAGCAACCTGGGCCTGGCGCCCTACGGTAACCCGCCGTTCTACCCCGGCGGCGGCTACTGGTACACCAAGCTGGCCTACGACTTCTAAGCCAATCGCCATACGAGGGCATCCCATTGAACACCTCCAACTTGATGAGCCGTCTATTGGCCCCTTGCGCCCTGGCATTGAGCCTGGCCGCTTGCTCGCCTGCGGGCACTGACAGCCAGGCCGGCAAGACCTTGAACATCGCCTTCTTCGGCGACAACACCACCCTGGTCAGCGTCGACCCGTTCCAGGTCTATTGGCTCGAACACCGGGTGCTGCTGCGCAATATCGCCGAATCCCTCACCGACCAGGATCCGCAGACCGGCAGGATCATTCCCTGGCTGGCGAAAAGCTGGGAAGTCAGCGACGACGCGTTGACCTACACCTTCCACCTGCGCGACAACGTCACCTTCAGCAACGGCGAACGCTTCGATGCCAAGGCCGTGAAAACCGCCTTTGACAGCAACAAGGCGCTGGCGACCGAGCTGCCGGCCACCTTCGGCGCGACGTACCTGGCGGGCTTTGATCGCGCCGAAGTAGTCGACGACTTCACCGTCAAGCTGGTGCTCGCCAAGCCCAATGCGGGCTTCCTGCAGGCGACCTCCACCACCAACCTGGCGATCCTCGCGCCGGCCTCCTACGCACTGAGCGTCAAGGAGCGTTCGCTCGGCAAGATCATCGGTACCGGCCCGTTCGTACTGGCCAGCTATACCCCAGAAGTCGGCGCGCACCTGACCAAGCGCAAGGGTTACGCCTGGGCGTCGGCGAATATGAAAAACCAGGGCGAAGCGCACCTGGAGGCGGTGGACGTCACCTACATCCCCGAGGAAAGCGTGCGTAACGGCCTATTCCTGCAAGGCAAGGCCGACATCCTGTGGCCCCGCAACCCGTTCTCGGAAGTCGACCTGAAACTGTTCCAATCCAAGGGCGCCACCATCCAGAGCCGCTCGCTGCCGGGGCCGGCGCTGAACCTGTACCCCAACACCCGCGGCGAGCGGGCACTGGCCGACAAGCAAGTACGGCTGGCGGTGCAAAAGGCCATTGACCGCAAGAGCTACGCCAGCACCGTGTACAACGCCGAATTCCCGGTGGTGGACGGTATCTACGACGTCACCACGCCCTACTTCAAAAGCCAGGGCGCCAAGCTGGCCTACGACCCCGCGGGTGCCGAGCGCCTGTTGGACCAGGCCGGCTGGGCCAAGGGCACCGATGGCTACCGGCACAAAGACGGCAAGCGCCTGAGCCTGAGCTACAACATCACCCCGGCGGAGACTGCCGGGGACGTGCTGCTCCAGGACCAACTGCGCAAGGTCGGTATCGAGGTCAAGCTCAACGTGGTCACTCGCGCCGAATGGGTCGCCAACAACTCGGCCGGTAACTATGACCTGACCAGCACCTACATGACCCGCGCCGATCCGATCATCCTGCAGACCATCCTCGACCCTCGCACCGCCAACAGCTCGACCCTGGCCACCAACCTCTACGCAGCGCCGACCCTGGAAAAAGCCAAGGGCCTGTTCGATGCCGGCATCACCGCCACCCAAAGCGCTCAAAGGGCGACAGCCTACGGCGACCTGCAGGACCTGCTGATCGACGAAGGCTCGGCGTTCCCGGTGTACGAGCGCGTGTGGCAGGCCGCGACGTCGCCCAAGGTGAAAAACTTCCGCTGGACCGCCGAAGGCTTCGCCCTGCTGGGCGATATCGAGGTCGGCACGCCATGAGCCGCTACCTGATCGGCCGGGTCGGCCAGGCGCTGCTGGTGCTATGGGGGGCCTATAGCATCACCTACTTCATCCTCTATCTGCTGCCGGGCGATACCTTGTCGATCATGCTCAGCGCGTCCGGCATGGAAGCCGACGCCCTGTCGGTGGAAGACCTGGCCAAGGCGCGCGTCTACTACGGCTTGGACAAAGGCCTGTTCGAGCAATATATCGACCTGCTGCTGGGGCATTGCACGGGGACTTCGGGCAGTCGCTGTCACTCAATCGCCCGGTGGCCGAGTTACTCGCCGAACGCCTGCCCCAGACGCTGTCCCTGGCCGGCCTGGCGATTGTGCTGTCGCTGCTCGGTGGTATCGGCCTGGCTTACCTCACCGCGTACATCCGCTGGCAACCGTTGAAAAAAGCCCTGGCGCGCTTGCCGTCCCTGGGATTTTCGGTGCCGGTGTTCTGGATGGGCCTGCTGCTGATCCAGGTGTTTGCATTTGGCCTGGGCTGGTTTCCCGCCACCGGCAGCAAGGGCTTCGAAAGTCTGGTGCTGCCGGCAGTCACCTTGGCGATTCCGAGCGCCGCGGTGTACGCCCAGGTGCTGCAACGCAGCTTCCAGGGCGTGTGGAAAGAGGCCTATATCGTCACCGCCTACGCCAAGGGCTTGAGCCGCGGCCAGGTGCAGGCCCGTCATGGGTTCAGGAACGCCGCGCTGCCGATCCTCACCCTGATCGGCCTGCAGGTGGGTAACACCGTGTCCGGCGCGGTGCTGGTGGAAACCATCTTCGCTCGCTCCGGTATCGGCCGCCTGGCCCAGGAAGCGGTGCTGCGCCAGGACATTCCGGTGGTGCTGGCCATCGTCGCGGTGTCGGCGGCGGCATTTGTCCTGGTGAACCTGCTGGTGGACCTGCTTTACCCCTGGCTCGACCCGCGCATCTCCCACACGCCCAAGGTGTCCTAGACCATGACGACGCTTACCCGGAAACTGATCCGCAGCGAAACACTCTGGCGCCGCCGCAGCCCCTGGCAACGCGCGACGGCGACACTCCTGCCATTGCTGCGCCGGCCAGGGTTCAGCCTGGCGGTGCTGGTGGTGCTGTTCTCCCTGGTCGCCGCCGTGACGCCGCAGTTGCTGAGCAGCTTCGACCCTTACGCCACCGCGCCCGCCGCCAAACTCAGCGCCCCCAACCTGACCCACTGGTTCGGCACCGATGAGCTGGGCCGCGACCTGTTTACCCGCGTGGTCTACGGCGCCAGCCTGTCAGTGCTGGCCGCCTCCCTGGCCGTCGGCATCGCACTGGTGGGCGGGCTGGGGCTGGGCGTTTTGTCCGGGTTTGCCGGTAGCCGTATCGATGCGCTGATCATGCGCTTTGTCGATGTGCTGCTCGCCCTGCCCGGCCTGCTGCTGGCCCTGGCGATTGTTACGGCCATCGGCTTCGGTACGGTGCCGGTGGCGATTGCCGTGGGCATCGGCATCATTCCGGGTTTTGCCCGCACCACCCGCGCCGAAGTGCTACGGGTGAAAACCCTGCCCTATGTCGAAGCCGCACGCCTGGGCGGTGCCAGCTGGGGCCGTACGTTGTTGCGGCACATCCTGCCCAACGCCTGGGGCCCGGTGGCAGTGTTGGCCACCCTGGACTTCGGCGCGGCGATCCTTGCCACCGCCGGCCTGAGTTTTCTCGGTTTCGGCGCAGCACCACCGGCGGCGGAATGGGGCACATTGATTGCCAACGGCCGACACTTCCTGATCACCGCGCCGTGGGTCTCGTTATTGCCGGGCCTGTTCCTGGTCGCCGTCGTGTTCAGCCTTAACCATATTGCCCGCACGTTCGAGGAGATCCAGCGATGAGCGCCCTGCCCCCATTAGTCGATGTTCGCCACCTCAGTGTCAGCTATGGACACGGCCATACGGCGGTCAATCGCCTGTCACTGACCCTCGCCCAAGGCGAGACGCTGGCGATTGTCGGTGAATCCGGCTCCGGCAAGACAACCCTGGCCAACGCCATTCTCGGCCTGCTGCCCGTTCACGCGCAGATCAGCGCCGGCGAGCTGTGGGTCGACGGCACCGACCTGACCCACGCCAGCGAACGCCAGAAACGCACCTTGCGTGGCCGCACCATCGGCCTGGTGCCCCAAGACCCGATGGTCAGCCTCAACCCCACATTGCGCATCGGCCAGCAAATCGCCGAGGCGCTGATACTCGCCAAGGGCAAACGCTACCCGGCTGTCGACGCCGACATTGTCGAGCTGCTGCAACAGGTGGGCATCGACAACCCGGTATTGCGCGCGCGCCAGTACCCCCATGAACTCTCCGGCGGCATGCGCCAGCGCGTGCTGATCGCCATCGCCCTGGCCGGCAACCCACGCCTGATCATCGCCGACGAACCCACCAGCGCCCTCGACGTGACCGTGCAGCGCAAGATCCTCGACCACTTGCAGCGCCTGGTCAGTGAACGCGGCATTTCCCTGCTGATCATCACCCATGACCTGGGCGTGGCGCTCGACCGTGCCGACCGCATCCTGGTGATGCAACAGGGTGAAGTGGTAGAGCAAGGTCCGCCACGGCAGATCCTCGCGCACCCCAGCCACGACTACACGCGCGCGCTGATCGCCGCCGCACCCGCCTTCGCCAGGCGGCGTGAACCGTTGCTCAACCTCGACCTGGGACGTGAGCCGATCCTGAGCCTGCACAATGTCGGCAAGACGTTTGCCCTGCCCAAGGTCAAGGGCGAGGCATCGACCTTCGTGGCCCTGGAGGACCTGAGCCTGGAGGTGTATCCCGGCCAGACCCTGGCCATCGTCGGCGAGTCCGGCTCGGGCAAGAGCACCGCGCTGCGCATCGCCCTGGGCCTGGAGAAGCCGACCCAGGGCCGGGTGCGGTTCGAGCAGCAAGACGTCACCGACCTGAGCTGGCGCGACTTCCGCCCGTTGCGCCAACGCCTGCAACTGGTGCAACAAAACCCCTTTGCGGCGCTGGACCCGCGCTTCACCGTGTTCGACAGCATCGTGGAGCCGCTGGTGTCGTTTGGCTTGCTCAAGGGTGCCGCCCTGGAACAGGCGGCGCGGGCGTTGATCAGCCGCGTGCACCTGCCGGTGAGCTTTCTCGATCGTCTATCCCGTGAACTGTCCGGCGGCCAGTGCCAACGGGTCGCCATCGCCAGGGCTCTGGCGTTGAAACCCGACCTGCTGTTGCTGGATGAACCGGTCAGCGCCCTCGACGTGTCGGTGCAGGCGCGCATCCTTGACCTGCTGGAAGAGCTGCAACGGGAAATGGGCATCGCCTATGTGCTGGTGTCCCACGACTTGTCAGTGGTGGCCAACTTCGCCCATGAGGTGCTGGTGCTGCGCAATGGCCGCGTGGTTGAACAGGGCTCGGTGGAACGCATCTTCAACCAGCCGGCCAGCGACTACACCCGTGAACTGATTGCGGCCATCCCTGGCCGTCACGTCACGGCAAGCGCCGCCTGAGCCTGATTGCGTCCCGCAGCCCCAGGAAGGAAGCAATCGATAACACTCTTGTGTGGAATCAAACGTCACCACTGCTCACTCAGGCTACGAGCCCGGTCGATCGAACCAGAACCGGGCGCCCATGTTTGAGTAAGGCAGGGAGATAAACCTTAATGACCCTATCAGCAACCGGTGCACGCCAGGATATCGAAACCCGACTGCCGCTTCCTCTGGGGGGCGCCACGCTTCTCCCATCAGACGAAGACAGAGCTGCGACACCCACGCCTGACGAAGCCGCTGACGAAACACCCGCAGCCAAGGGCGACAAGGACCTTGCGCTGGCTTTCGCCAAGGCCCTGCATGACATTGCGAAGACCGGGCCTTCATTTGACGGCACGGATCGGCTCGACGACATCCCGCCTGAATCGACCTTCGGACAGTGGTGGACACACCTGCACAAGCTGCTTAAAAATCCACAGTTCGTGGATTGGGCACGACACAAAAATATCGATCTGTCCAAGCCTCTGTCGCTCAGTTCCTTCGGCCACCTCACCGCAACGGTCAGTGGTCGACGCCAAACCTTGAGGGCTGCGGACAAGGACCCGTCATGGGAGATGGTCGTTGCGCCATTGCTGCGTGCGACAGGCATCGTGGCGGCGGGTAAGAACCCCGTGGAAGTCACGCCGGGCAGCCCCTCATCCGCGCCTTTTGAAGTCGTGGCGAATTTTTATGGCGAAGACGGAAATACAAGCGCCGCGCGAGCCGATGAGTTGCAGCGGACCCAGGCTTTCAGAAAAAACGCTGCCAACGTTCCAGAAAGTGAAGTTGCGACAGCCGTCATTCTGGACGAACTCAGCAACGAAAAAACCGCCTTGGGAGATCTTCAGGATATCAACGAATTGTCAGGGAAGCTGACGCAACTGTTGCGTAGCGGATCTCGTCAAATCGAAGCCGCGTTGAAGAGCACGACCATGACTGTGGATCCAGACTCGTCATACGGCCAACTGAGCGAGTTGGGTCACACGGCATCGCCTACACTCGAGCAGTTTATTCTGGCCAATAACTGGATCTTGCCGAAGACAGCCGAAGAACTCGAAAACCTTAGAAATGTCATCAACAGCCTCCCGCTGCCTGCGTCTACGCTTGGCAATCTGGGTGGCGCCCTGTCCTGGCCAGTGCCGCTGGAGCAATACGAGCAAAAATCGGTTTACAGTCACTTCGGCTACAGCCTGAAGCTGCCAGGCCTGATCAACGATGGGACATCACGGCCGGACCCAAAGGGGGCGTTGGGTTACCTGGTAAAAAATATGCAATTTTCGGCCAGCGAATTGCGCGACCCTCTTAAGGTCATCGAGAAAATAGTCAATACGCCCAAGGCCCAGGAACTCGAATCGGCCTTGCAAGAAAAGATGGGCGAGCAATGGCAAACCAGTTCGCCCCATGATTGGGTCTTGACCGCCATCGCGACAACCCTGGACCAGGAGAGCATGTTTCGTCCGCAACTCAATCATGTGGCGGGATATAACCTGGCAGACGATCGTTTCAATGGAAAACCGCTTGAAACGATCAAACAGGGACTCGTCGACCACCTTATAAAGCTCAAGCGGGTATCGGCAGAAATGGCCCCAGTTGCCGCGCACCTGCTGCTGGCACGTGCAGCGCCGGAACTGCTGGTAAAAGACATTCCCAATAAGGTGACTTATGGGTCGGCCGCATGGGTGGCATTGAAGGCGGCGGTAGCGCGCATCGAAGCATACAGCCCGGGCGTCACGGCGCAGATGACCTTTGCTCAGGTGTCTGCACAGGATGCCAAGGACCCGATTTCCTCTTCGGGCCAGGCGATTCAGAATTCGACATCGCGCTTGGCGTTGATCGAGTGGGGGAAATTGCACGGTACGCTCGTGCCCCGAGAAAACGACGACTATTCACAAGCGGAAATTGACCAGACCCAAAAAGCGTTTCAGGACAAAACAAAGGCGTTGCAAACCGCCCTCGAACACCTTGCCGCCAAGGTGCCGACCCAGCGAGATGTTGCATTGGAGGAACTCAAGAAAAAGTTCGGCGCCGAACGCCCTTACAACCTTCCTTGCTTCAGGGATAACAGCCCGATAGGACGTGGCAACGGAAATCTTTCCAGTTCGACGCAACCGAAATTCTCGCTCTTCGATTTTTACCTTTCCAACCCTGAGTTAAATGGATTCTCCAATTGGGTATCCGATGACCCCCGATTCCCCACCTCCATGATCGCTCAACTGTCAAGCCTGCCCGATCCTAAGGCCAAGCAGGAACAAGCGTTTAACACCTACAAAAAGCAGTTCACTGATGCACATGCCACTGTTGTAAAGAACCAGATTGCCAGCCTTCCCTCGGAGGACCGGAAAAACCTCGAGTTCGGAAAAATACGCGTCTTTGTTGAGGGCGAAGTCAGGAAGTCGGAGAGTTCCTATCCTGGCGGGACAATAAAAAATCAAGATCGCGTCCCAAGGCAGACAAAGGACAAGCGCGCACTTATTTTCCAGACCGAACGTGACGGCAATAAGGAGTTTTATGAAATATCCTCGCAGAAGGGGCAAATAACCAAGCGCGAAGACCTGAAAAAGAAGTTCAAGGAAGGCCTGCAAGGCGAGTGGCGCAAAATCCCCAGTCAAGTTGGTGAGGCCTGGAAAAACACAGCAATTTATGAAAAAACGCCTTCACGGGAGCAGGCCGCCAAACAAGCAGCCAGTCTGTTGCCTGTCACCACGCCGGACTCGTTCACCAGCGCACGTAGTAACTATATCGGCGATCTGGTTGCCATCCATTGCCAACCTGCATCCGACTTCAATGAATTGTTTGAATTGACCAAGGCAATCACTACATTCGATGAAGAGAAAGCCAAGGAAGCTGTTATTTCCAATATCATCCTGGGCCTGATACCGGGCGTGTCCTCGGTCAGGCACATTATCAACGGCGACCTGCTGGCCGCACTTGGCGACCTGGTTGCTGACGGTGTCACTTACCTGACAGGTGCAGCCTTCTCCAAAGGCGCAGGGGCGGCCCGCGCGGCCGGGCGGGCCAGGGCAACAGGCGCGGCGAGCCGGGCGTTTGGCCGTGGTGTGCTGCGCAAAGCGCCGGGCGTGCCTGCCAGTCATGGGCCCGCTGCGGCGGGCGCAAAATTTTCAAACGTCCGACAGTTGCAACAAAGTGGAATGAACAATGCGCAGTTCAGGGAGTTCGTCAAAAGAGCGGATATCGCTGAGGGCAGTTATCAAGTGGGCGCGAGCAGTGAACGGATCAAAGCGACCGCCATACTTGATGAAAAAACAGGCGATTGGTTTCATTATGATGCAGCCAAAGACCGCGCTTACGGTCAAAAGATTAATAACTTTTCAGTACAAGCACCCAGTCCGGTTTCAACCAACTCTTCCGCACCTTCGTCGCCGCCAAATAGGATTGATCAAAGCCTTGGGGCTGACAACCGTCTTAAGGTGAACCCCATGAAAGACCTTAGAATGATCGCCAACGAAATACACACTTATGTTGATGAGTACAAAAAACTTGACCGCCTTAATATCGTTGCCCATGGACGCCCTCGTGGTTTCGTTGACAAAGTATTAGCGCGCGGCACCGAAGTCATTATTGACAATAAGCTTTACTCTGCCAAAGAACTAATTTCTTTATTACAGGCCAAGGGTGTGAATCCGTCTAACTACAACAACATCAGACTATTGATTTGCTACTCCGGCGAGGGCGGAAGTAGTTCCTTTGGCAGACTGCTCCAGCAAGAAATCCGGCGACCGGTCAAGGCTTTTGAGGGTGAAGTGACTATGGAGTACGGATCTACCGCTATGACCAAAAAGAGAAACGCGGTAATGCAGACGGCACGAGAGGTGTATCCTAATGCCAGTACTGCACTCATCGAGGAAACAGCAGAAAAGCTATTGCAAAATCAATTTATCGGCAAGATAACACCACAAATCAAAAGAAATCACGGTAAAACCATGAGCATTAACATAGCTGCACTAGGACAGCCAGCCCATTACGCCAATAGAGTTATTATTTATAAGCCGGTGCATTTCCACTGAAGTCATTAGCTCCCTCAGCCGAACAATCACGCGCCATAATGCCCTTCTCCTGTGCATACGCAGCCGACTTGGCTTCGATCAACGGACGCAAGGTGGCGCGGTCGGCCTGCAGCCAGTCGGTCACCAGCACCCACTTTTGCCCATCCCATTGCTGCACTCGGGCGGAACCGCCACCTTCGTGGTCGGCGCAGGACAGCTTCAACGGTGCCAGCAGACCTTCGAACCCCATGGCCTTGAGGCGCGCGGCGTCGATGTCCAGGTGCTCGAACGCCCAGCGGGTTTCCTCGCCGTTCAGCGCGCGGTTGCCGAATTGGGCCTGGCCGGTGCGCAGCGCTTCGACGGCGATCGCGGCGTTGATCAGGCCGATGTTGTAGTAGACCTTGCCGAAATAGCTGGGGTCCTTGAGGTTGCTCTTGCCGGGATCGAGGATGAACTGCCTGAGCTTTTTATGGATCTCGAAGCTGTCGCCACCGGGGAACGGCGCCAGCGCCTGGTAGCCTTTGGCGGCGGTGCCGGCGGGGATTACGTCGGCTTCGGAGCCGGCCCACACATCACCGATCAGACGGTCCACGGGGATGCCAAAGCGCACGGCAGTCTTGATGCCGACGGGGGTGGACACGCCCCAGGTGCGCAGGAACACCCAGTCCGGGTTGATCTGCCGCACCTGGCGCCACTGGGTCGACTGCTCGTTGCCGGGGTCGGCCACGGGGATCTGGATGTTCTCGAACCCGTACTTTTGCGCCAGCAACTGCATGGCCGCCTGGGTTTCGCGGCCGTAGGCGGAGTCATGGTAGACGGTGACGATCTTCTTGCCCTTGAGCTTGTCCAGGCCGCCTTCACGCTGGGCGATGTAGTTGATGCCCACCGACGCCTGGCCGTAGTAGTTGAGCAACAGCGGGAACGCGTAGGGGAACACGCGGCCATCGGTGGATTCGGTACGCCCGCCGGCGCCGTCGATCAACGGGATGTGGTCAATGGCGGCACGGTCCATCAGCGCATAGGAGGCCGGGGTGCTGTGGGTGAAGAAGAACCCGGTGGGTGCGCCGTCCAGGCCGGCTTTGTAGCGCTCATAGCATTCGATGATGCGGTCGGTCTTCCACTCGGTCTCGCATTCCTGCCAGACCAGCTTGACGCCGTTCACGCCGCCTTCGACCTCGTTGATGTAGCGGAAGTAATCAATCTCCCCCGCCCACCACGGAATGCCGCTGGACGCATAGGCGCCGACCCGGTAGGTGGCCAGCGGGATGAACTGTTGATCATTGGCGGCCTGGGCAACCGGCCCGCCCAAGGCGCCGAGTGCCAGCAGGCTGGCGATGACTGTGCGTTGCAAGACGTTGTGCATGGGTGTGGTTTCTTATGAAAGGTGAGGTTTCCCTCCCGTTGTCGGGTCAGCGCCAATCGGGTCACAACACAATTCATGCCAAGCCTGGAAACCCTCACATTCGAGGGTTGGCGCTGTACCGGCCACCCTTCACGACCAGGAGAATCGAACACTTTATTGAACCGCTGTTGCGCTACCAACACCGCGCTCGGTCGTCAGCGTCGACCTGCAACTGAAAAACCTCACCAACCGCTACTACGAGTACGCCTGGTATGGCCCGGACGGCGCCAAAGCGTTGCTGCACTCACCGGGTGACGGGTACACCGAGCCTGGGCGAGGTGCCGAGTGGTGAGGGTGGTTGCTTCCGTGGCGGCCTTCGGGCCGACCATGCGCTGGAGTTGGAATGAGCACATATCCGTTGCTGCGGTAACGACCACCTATGGTTCCGCTCTTACAGCGGGTCACTTTGGAAAAGCCCCAAAGTCCATGTAGATACCTATGGCCATCGGGGGGGGACAAGCGCCCTCCCACATTTAGGTCGCGGGCCATCAGTTAGAGAGGCGCCGGATCCCGAGCCGTCACAAACAATCTCCCCGCCCCAATAAAAAAATGCCCACCCCCGGCAAGGGATGGGCATTTTCCCTCCAACCATTACTGCTTGGCGTGCTTGGCCTGGACTTCAGGCATCGCCGAAGAATGATGGTTAAGAATTTTCCACTGGCCACCCACCTGCTCATAGACGAAGGTGTAGCGCGCCTGCACCTGACGCACCTTGCCATCCGACTCGGTCAGGGTGAAGGTGTAGACGCCACTGTCCATGGCCACGTTGCTGCCCAGCTGGCGGATCTCGCGGTAGTTGATCTGGCCCACCGGCTTGAGCGCCAGGAAGTGGTCGAAGTAGTCGGTGATCTGCTCCGGCGTCGTGCGCACCTGGTTGGACACGGTCGGCTGCAACACAGCGCCCGGCGCGTAGAGGTCGACCACGGATTTCACGTTGCCGGTCTGCAGGGCGCTGTTCCAGCGGTCGAATAAACCGGCAATCTCGCGGTCTTTGACATTGGCCGGCGCCTGGGCGACTTCACGGTAGACATACGGGGCCGTCTCGGCGGCATGAACAAACGATACGCTCAGGGCAAACATCAGGGCGATCGGGGCAATCTTGAATTTCATGGCGATACTCCAGTGGTCGTCGTTGCGGCCACTTTGCCAAGCTGCCCGCCGGCCGCCATCGGCCAACCGGAGGTATTTACCTATGCCATTTGGCAGATAGCGCCCAAGGTGTCCGCCCCTGTTTAATAGCTACCCTCGCGCCCGCAGCAAAAAATGGAGCATCACCCATGCATGACACGCCCCATGATCCCGGCAGCGCCCTGGCCATGCGCGCGCACTTTCGCCAATCGCAAAGTCGTACGGCGCGCCTGCGCCTGTTGGTGGATACCGGCCAGGAGTTGCGCCAACTGGCCCCCGACGCCATGCGCGAACGCGTGCTCGCGCGGGCCTGTGCGTTTCTGGCCATGGACCACGGGCTGCTGCAGGAGTGGGACGCCGAGGGCATCGCCTATACCAGCGCCCGCCATGGCAACCCGTCGCGCTTGGGCAGCCTGGCCGCCCTCGCCGACCGCAGCCTGCGCACAGCGTGTTGGCAGGAGCGGCCATCCGAGGACGTGCCCAGCGTCTTGCAAGTGCCGTTGCGCGCCGGTGACGGCGATGCCTTTGGTGTACTGGTGCTGGGCAATAGCGTCAGCCTGCGGGCGCCGGAGCACGAAGACAGCGAATCCCTGCAACTGCTCGCCACGCTGCTGGCCGCCCACCTGGAAAACGACCGGCTGCTGAGCACCCTCAAGCTGCGCGACAAAACCCTGTCCGACCTGGTCAACCGCTTGCTCCGCGCCCAGGAAGACGAACGCAAGCGCGTCGCCTACGACCTCCACGATGGCCTGGCGCAAACCCTGGCGGGCCTGCACCAGCGGCTGCAAGGCTTTGCCGGGCGCTGTCCGCCGCTGCCAGAGGCATTGGCCGCCGACCTGGAGGCGATTCTTACCCTGGCCCAACACTCGGTTGGCGAGGGCCGGCAACTGATTGCGGGCCTGCGTCCCACGGTGCTGGATGATTTCGGCTTGTTCAAAGCCCTCGATAAGGAGGCCGACCGCCTGCGTGACGCCGGCATCAACGTGGTGTGGCAGGCGCACTGTGAGGCGCGCTTACCCAGCCAGGTGGAAATCGCCTTGTTCCGGATCGGCCAGGAAGCCATCAACAATGTGCTCAAGCATGCGCGCGCAAGCCAGGTGCAACTGGCCCTGGCGCTGCACGACGACGAGGCGTCCCTGCGGCTGGACGACAATGGCCGAGGCTTCAAGGCAGAGCCATCAGCGGATGACGCCCAGCATCTGGGCCTCGCCACCATGCAGGAGCGCGCCAGCCTGCTGGGCGGCAGCTTCACCTGCGTCAGCTCCGTCGACGGCGGTACCCGGCTGCACGCGCGCATGCCTGCGCACTTGATTGGAGTCCCGCAATGACCCACGTCCTGCGCCTGGTGCTGGCGGACGACCATGAAGTCACGCGCACCGGTTTCGTCTCCCTGCTGGCCGGCCATCCGCAGTTCGAGGTGGTCGGCCAGGCCAGCGATGGCCTGCAAGCGGTGGAGCTGTGTGAGCAACTGCTGCCGGACATTGTCATCCTCGACATTCGCATGCCCGGGCTCAATGGCTTGGGCGCCGCACGCTTGCTGCAACAACGCCTGCCGGCGGTGAAGGTGGTGATGTTCACCATGGACGACAGCCCCGAGTACCTGGAGGCGGCCATGAATGCCGGTGCGGTGGGCTACTTGCTCAAAGACGCCAGCCGCGCCGAGGTGATCCAGGCGCTGCAACACGTGGCCGCCGGTGGCGAGGCGCTCAACACGGCGGTCAGCGCCCGGCTGTTGCGGCGCATGACCGAACGCCAGGCCAGCGGTGCCGCCCCCGGCGAACCGCTCACCCCACGGGAACGCCAGGTCCTCGGCTTGGTCGCCAACGGCATGAGCAACCGCGCCATCGGCGAACACCTGGGCATTACCACCGGCACGGCCAAGGCCCATGTCGAGCGGGTGATCGGCAAGCTCGGCGCGGCTGACCGTACCCAGGCCGCCGTGCGGGGCATCGCCTTGGGCCTGGTGACACCCACATGAGGCGGCCCAAATGAGAAAGCGTTGGGCCGACCTGCCGCTGCGCGGCAAGGCGCTGGTGGTGATTTCACTGCCACTGGTGGTGCTGTTGCTGTCCCTGGTGCTGATCTACACCACGGAACGCCAGACCGCCCGGGCCGAAGAGGATGTGCGCCGGGTTTTACGCGTGCAAAGCGATATCCAGGCCGTGCATACCCTGCTCGCGGAAGCCGCCGCCAGTGTGCGCGGTTACCTGCTCACCCGCCGCGAAGACTTCCTGCCCAGCTACCTGAACGCCAAGCCCCAGATCGAGTCAGCCCTGCGCCGACTGGACCGCAACGTACGCGATCCACGGGTGCGCGAGCAGCTCAGCGCGATCAAGCCGCTGATCGACGGCAAGGTCGACGGGCTGGAGGAAATGCTCAAGGACAGCGACGCCACACCGGAGTCCATCAGTGCCATCCTGATCAGCAACAAGCACATCCTCGACGCCCTGCGCCAACATATCAGCACCATGCTTACCCTTGAGGCGTCGTTGCTGGCCGAGCGCAGCGCCGCCGCGTCCGAGACCCGCCAACGCTTGTTGCTGTCGACCTGGCTGGCGGCGATCTGCGGGTTGTTCGGGGCGATTGTCGCGGTGCTGTTTCTGTCCAAGGGCATCGTCGCCCGGGTGCAGAATGTGCAGCGCAACGCCCAGCGCCTGGCCCTGGGCTCGCCGCTGCTGCCACAACCACCGGAAAAAGACGAAATCGGCCAGTTGGGCACCAGCCTGGTGGAGGCCGGGTTATTGCTGGCCGAACGCGAACGCGCCTTGCGCGACAACGAAGAACGCTTGCGGCTGATCATCGATGGGGTCAAGGACTACGGGATCTTCGCCCTCGACACAGCGGGCCATGTCACCAGCTGGAACAACGGCGCCGAGCGGATCAAGGGCTATACCGAACAGGAGATCATCGGCCAGCATTTCTCGCTGTTCTACCTGCCCCAGGAATGCCCGCAGCACCCGGACATGGCGTTACGCGAGGCCACCCGCAACGGCGATTACACCGAAGAAGGCTGGCGCTGCCGCAAGGACGGCACGCGGTTCTGGGCCAGCGTGGTGATCACAGCGCAGTACGACGGCACCGGCGCCCTGCGCGGTTTTTCCAAGATCACCCGCGACATCACCGACCGCCGCGCGGCGGAGATCGCCCTGCGCACCGCCCGCGAGGAAGCCGAACGCGCCAGCCGCGCCAAAAGCCAATTCCTGTCGCGCATGAGCCACGAACTACGGACCCCGCTCAACTCGATCCTGGGCTTTGCACAACTGCTGGACATGGACGCACCCAAGGCACAAAAAGCCGACGTCGGGCATATCCTGCGCGCCGGCCAGCACCTGCTCACGCTGATCAACGAAGTGCTGGACATCGCCAAGATCGAGGCCGGAAGCCTGGCGTTGAATATCGTGCCGATCCCGCTGGCGGGCACCTTGCAAGAGGCGCTGACGCTGGTGTCGCCCATGGCCGCCGACGCGGGCGTGCAGTTGCGGCCGCTGCCGGCACTGGCGGCGGATACGGGCATCGTTGCCGACCGCCAGCGCCTGACCCAGGTGCTGCTGAACCTGCTGTCCAATGCGATCAAATACAACCGGCGCGATGGCCAGGTGAGCCTTGAGGTCGATATCCGTGGACAACGAATCAGCGTGGCCGTGTGCGATACCGGCAACGGCATCGCCGCCGATCATATGGGGCAACTGTTCAAGCCTTTCGAACGCCTGGGGGCCGACCCGAATGTGGAAGGCAGCGGCCTGGGCCTGGCACTGAGTAAAAGCCTGCTGGAAAACATGGATGGCCGACTCAAGGTACAGAGCCAGCCCGGCGTCGGCTCGCGCTTCACCCTGGAACTGCCCTTCGTGCGCGTGGCCCACGCCCAGAGCATCGCCACGCCCGGCATCGACACCGAATTGAAGCGCCCTGCTCCCGTCGTCAGCACCTTCGAGGGCAAGGTGTTGTGCATCGAGGACAACCTCTCCAGCCTGGCGCTGATCGAAACCCTGCTGCAACGTCGGCCCGGCATACGGCTGCTGTCGAGCATGCAAGGCCAACTGGGCCTGGACCTCGCCGCGCAGCATGCGCCACAGCTGATTCTGCTGGATGTGTCGCTGCCGGACATCAATGGCTTGAAGGTGCTGCAACGCCTGCGTCAGTCACCGATCACCCGCGACACACCAGTGCTGATGATCACCGCCGACGCCAGCGACCTTACCCGCCAGGCCTTGCAGGAGGCAGGCGCCACCGCGGTATTGAACAAACCGATCAACGTGCCGGCGTTTCTCGCCCACCTCGACCAAGCTTTTCCGGAGCCCGCGTGAACCTCGACCTGCGTATCCTGATCATCGACGACCAACGCCCGAACCTCGACCTGGTGGAGCAACTGCTGGCGCGCGAAGGGCTGACCAACGTGCTGAGCAGCACCCAGCCGCTGCGCACCTTGGAGTTGTTCAACAGCTTCGAGCCGGACCTGGTGATCCTCGACCTGCACATGCCGGAGTTCGACGGCTTTGCGGTGCTGGAACAGCTCAACCGGCGCATTCCCCAGGGCGAATACCTGCCGATCCTGGTACTCACTGCCGACGCCACCCGTGACACGCGCCTGCGCGCCCTGGCCCTGGGCGCCCGGGACTTCATCAGTAAACCCCTGGACGCGCTGGAAACCATGCTGCGGGTGTGGAACCTGCTGGAAACCCGGGTGCTGTACAAGACCTTGCGCACGCTGGTGCCGGCGGACCGGATTGAGTTGTTGCAGCGGCGCGGTGCTACCGCCACGCCCGGCAACGTCGAGACGCCGCCGGCATCAACCGCGATACGGCGCTGCTAGCGCCCGCGGGCTCGATGTTCAAGGTTCGGCAAAGGGAAGCGGTGTGTCGGTATCACGGCGAACGGTAAACACATTCAGGGTCATCGCCACCAGGGCGTAATAACCGAAGACCCCGACCAGCTCGACCACGGCAGGCTCCCCGAACGCCTGGATCGCCTGCGCATACAGCGCGTCGTCGATTCGACGCGTCTCGTACAACGTCTTGCCTAACCGAAAAACCAGTTGCTCGTCCTCACGCGTAAAGACCGGAACCGCCCGCTCACGCAACGCCTCGATCACCGCATCAGCCACCCCCGCCGAACGTGCGATGGGCTCATGAATCTGCCACTCCGCCTGGGACTGCCACCAGGCGGCAGTGAACAGGATCGCAAGTTCGGTCAGGCGCAGTTCGAGCCGAGTGCCATACCGACAGAACGCCCCCAGGCGCTGCGCATGATTGGCCAGTTCCGGGCTTTGAATCCACGCCAGGAATGGGCCGTCCAGGTTCCCGCGTGGTCCCGCAAGAATGTCCTTGAGCACTGCGCGCTGAGCGTCGTCCATGCTCGTTTCAGTCAATTCGCTGAGCCGCGATTGAATCGTCATGCGCTATTTCCTCAGAGGCTTTTCAATGTGCTGTTCACCGCACCCAGGAGTTTGTCGGCGATCTCATCCAAGTGGCTGTCCTCAAGAATAAACGGCGGCGCCAGCAGGATATGATCGCCCCGCAGCCCGTCCACCGTGCCACCCATCGGGTAGCACATCAGGCCTGCCGCCATGGCGGACTGCTTGAGTCTGGCGTGCAGCTTCAGCGCGGGGTCGAACGGGGTCTTGGTGGCCCGGTCGGCAACCAACTCAATGCCCTGGAATAACCCGCGCCCGCGAATCTCACCCACATGCGGATGCTCACCCAACTGCGCCAGCAAACGCTCACGCAGACCTGCGCCCAAGTGGTTGACCCGGTCCAGCAAGCCGCGGGACTCGATGGCTTTCTGCACCGCCAGTGCGGCCGCGCAGGCGGTGGCGTGGCCGATATAGGTGTGACCATGCTGGAAAAACCCTGAGCCCGCCGCAATGGCATCACGGATTCTCTGACTCACCAACGTTGCACCTATCGGCTGGTAGCCCGCGCCCAGGCCTTTGGCGATGGTGATCAGGTCAGCCGTGATGCCCTCCTGCTCGGCGGCAAACAGGGTTCCGGTACGGCCCATGCCGCACATGACCTCATCAAGGATCAGCAACACCCCATAGCGGTCGCACACCTCGCGAATGCGCTTGAAGTAGCCCGGCACTGCGACCACGGCACCCAGCGTCGCCCCTACGACGGGCTCGGCCACAAACGCCATGACGTTTTCTGCCCCCAGCCGCAGGATCTCCGCCTCCAGTTCGGCCGCCAGGCGCACGCCCATGGCCTCCGGGGTTTCGCCGGGTTGCTGCTCACGGTAGGCATAGCAGGGACTGACATGGCTGACGTCGATCAGCAACGGTTCAAACTGCTTGCGCCGCCACTCATTCCCACCCGTGGCCAATGCCCCGAGGGTATTGCCGTGGTAGCTCTGGCGACGGGCGATCAAGTGCTTGCGCTGAGGCTGGCCCACCTCGATGAAATACTGGCGGGCCAATTTCAATGCCGCTTCTATCGCTTCGGACCCGCCCGAGACGAAGTACACCGATGCGATGCCTTCGGGTGCCCGGGCAACCAGGAAATCCGCCAGTTCTTCCATGACCTGGGTGGTGAAGAACGAAGTGTGTGCGTAGGCCAACTGCCCCACCTGTTGACGCACGGCCTCGATCACCTGTGGATCGCTATGGCCCAGGCATGACACCGCCGCCCCACCGCTGGCATCCAGGTAGCGACGGTTGTCGCTGTCGATCAGATAAGGCCCTTCGCCCCGGACGGCCATTGGGTAGCTATGTGTAAGGCTGCGATGAAAGACGTGGCTCATGGTGCCGCTCCCGATATTTTTGCAAATAATAGATGCATGGATTTTAAATGCAATTAATTTTTGCAAGCCACTCGTCATCAGAAAACCCGACTTAACCGCTAAAAATCCCAGCATTTACTGGATAAAACAAACCTATCGAACTTAATTGCGACAAGCAAAATATAGTTGCACGCAAATTAAATGCATGTATATTTTGCAAAAGAGCAAATGTTTCGTGCGCCTCCTTTCTCGGGTGGCTAGCCGGGCCAACAATAAAAAAATGGAGTGGGTCGTGATGTATCACTCAAAAATTCAACTGCCGCTATCCCCACCGTCCCAGGCTTGCCTTGGGGCTTGTATCCCCCTGAAGAGAAAACACGCATGAAGAACTTTCTGAAGGCCTCACTGGCGGTAATGGCACTGGTCACCACCTCAAGCTCGTTCGCTGCCGGCAAGGAATTGCTGGTGGCCACCGATACGGCATTCGTGCCTTTCGAGTTCAAGCAGGGCAATGAATACGTGGGGTTCGATATCGACCTGTGGGCGGCGATCGCGAAAGAAATGGGCGTGACCTACCAGCTCAAACCCATGGATTTCAATGGCATCATCCCTGCCCTGCAAACCCGCAATGTCGACGTGGCGTTGGCCGGTATCACCATTAAGGAAGAGCGCAAGCAAGCCATCGATTTTTCCGACGGCTACTACGACAGCGGCTTTCTCCTGATGGTCAAGAGCGACAACGACACGATCAAAGGTGAGGCGGACATCGCCGGCAAGACCCTGGCGGTGAAAAGCGGTACGTCGGCGGCGGACTATGCCAAGGCCAACCTGAAGGCCAGCGACCTGCGTCAGTTCCCCAATATCGACAATGCCTACCTTGAATTGCGCACTGGCCGTGTCGATGCCGCCATGCACGATACGCCGAACGTCCTGTACTACATCAAGACCGCCGGCGAAGGCCAGGTAAAAGCGGTCGGCCAGCAGATGCTCGCCCAGCAGTACGGCATCGGCTTCCCAAAAGGCAGCGAACTGCGTGAACCGGTCAACGCCGCGCTGAAAAAGATCCGTGAAAACGGTACCTATGCGCAGATCTACCGCAAATGGTTCGGCACTGACCCGAAATAACTCCCGCCCTTCATCAATAGAGAATTCAGCATGCATTTCCAATGGAGCGCCATTTGGGATGCGCTGCCGGTACTGCTCGAAGGCGCCAAGCTGACCTTGTGGATTTCGATCCTGGGTCTGATCGGTGGTGCCGTGATCGGCGTGGTCGCGGGCTTTGCCCGCGCCTACGGCGGTTTTTTCAGCAGCCGCGTTGCGCTTGTGTTCATTGAACTGATCCGTGGCACCCCGATCATGGTGCAGGTGATGTTTATCTACTTTGCCTTGCCCATGATGGTGCCGGTGCGCATCGACCCTTTCACCGCAGCCGTGGTGACCATCATGCTCAACTCCGGGGCCTACATCGCCGAGATCACCCGTGGTGCGGTGCTGTCGATCCACCGTGGTTTTCGCGAAGCGGGGTTGGCGCTGGGTTTGTCCAGGCGCGACACGCTGCGCTACGTCATCGCACCGCTGGCGTTTCGACGCATGATCCCGGCGCTGGGCAACCAGTGGATTGTCAGCATCAAGGATACGTCGCTGTTCATTGTCATCGGCGTCGCCGAACTGACGCGCCAGGGCCAGGAAGTCATCGCCGGTAATTTCCGCGCCATGGAGATCTGGTCTGCAGTCGCCGTCATTTATCTGATCATTACCCTGGTGCTGAGCTATGTCCTGCGGCGCATGGAATCGAGGCTGAAAATCCTATGATTGAGTTCAAAGGTGTTTCCAAGCACTTCGGCAGCACCCAAGTGTTGCACGACATCAACCTCAAGATCGCCAGCGGCGAAGTGGTGGTGATCATTGGTCCTTCGGGCTCGGGAAAGTCGACGCTGCTGCGCTGCATCAACAAACTTGAGGAAGTCACCGACGGCCAACTGATGGTCGATGGCCTGGAGGTCAATAACCCGAAGGTCGACGAACGCCTGATTCGCCAGGAAGCGGGCATGGTGTTCCAGCAGTTCCATCTGTTCCCACAGATGACCGCGCTGCAGAACGTCGCTTTCGGCCCGGTGCGTGTGCGCGGCGCCAGCCGCCAGGAGGCGGAGAAACTCGCCGCCGAACTCCTGGCCAAAGTCGGCCTGGCCGACCGTGCCGATCACTACCCTTCCGAGCTGTCGGGCGGACAGCAGCAACGCGTGGCGATCGCCCGGGCGCTGGCAGTAAAGCCGAAGTTGATGCTGTTCGACGAGCCGACTTCCGCCCTCGACCCGGAGTTGCGCCACGAGGTGCTGACCGTCATGAAGTCACTGGCGGATGAGGGCATGACGATGGTCATCGTCACCCACGAAGTGGACTTCGCCCGCAAGGTCGCCACGCGCCTGATCTTCATCGACAAGGGCCGCATCGCCGAGGACGGTGCCCCCGCTGAACTGATCGCCAACCCACCCAGTGCCCGCCTGCGGGAATTCCTGCAACACGTATCCTGAGGAGATGCCATGACACTGCCCTCTATTCATCTTGATGGAAGCGCTTACGCGATTGGTCGCGGGCTGGGTGTCTTCGGTCGGGACGCCGTGCATGGGCACTTACGCCCCCTTGCACTCTGGCAATACCTGGCCTTGCAGGCTCAAACCCCCGCGGCGTTCCAGATGCGTCAACAGGTGCGGACCGAGTTCCCCCGTTACTGGCAGGAAATCGAGGGACTGGCCGACGGATTGCAACTGCCACTTGACGAAGTGTTCATGTGGAATTGCCGAGGTGACTACGTACATGAACAGAGCGTGGATGGCTGCACGACAGTGTTCGGCCCAACCCGCGCCGGTACGCTGATCGCCCATAACGAAGACGGCCTGCCGCAGCTCAAGGGGCATTGCGCGCTCCTGCATGCCACGCCCGAATCGGGCCTGGCGTTCAGCAGCTTTATCTATCCAGGGTCCTTGCCCGGGCACACGCTGGCGATCAATGAACGCGGCCTGGTGGCGACCGTCAACAACATTCGTCCGGCGCGCATTCCCGCCGGCATTCCTCGACAGATCCTGGCGCGCGCGACCCTCGACGCCGGCAGTCTCGACGAAGCCATTGCCGTGGTGACCCGCAAGGATCGCGCCGGGGCGTTTCACCACACCTTCGGCCAGGTAGGGAGCGCCCGAGTCGTCAGTGTCGAGGCCAGCGCCGAGGGCAGCAATGTCAGCGAAATCCAATGGCCGGCGGGGCATTCAAACCACCTGGTATCGCTGTCGTTGAGCCAGGTGAAACAGCGCATCACCGCCAGCTCAGGCGCCCGACAGCGGTGTATCGACCAGCGCCTGCAACACCTTCCTGGCGACCTGGACGCCGACGTCGCGCTGGGTATCCTGCGCGACACTTCGGGGCAGGACCTGCCTGTCTACCGCTGCGCAGCGGATGATTCGGACAACGAAAATACCCTGGCAACCGGTGTTTTTCTGATCAGCGCCAACACTGTAGAGTGGCGCGTCTATACGCAACCGAACCCTGACCAGCCTGATGCTGAAGGTGTGGTCCACCGCTCATTGATTGACGCTTGTTCGGGTCGTTGAGGGTGGAGCGCAGGCGCTCACTGAATAATGGATACCGTTAATGAATAAAGTCCCGGCAGCACTTCCCGACACGTTGGACGGCCTCAAGCAACTGCTCGCGGCCATCGAGCGGCGTGAGGTCGATATTGCGTTGGGCAGCAGCTCCAGGCGCGTGCTGATGGCGCTGATCGAATCCCCCCAACGCACGGCAGTGTGTTCGATCAGCGAGCTGGCGCAGCAACTGGATGTCAACGCCTCGACCCTGTCCCGGCTCGCGCAACGGCTGGGCTATGGCGGTTTCAGCAAATTGCAGGATGTGTTTCGCCGAGAGATCACCGAAGGCAAGCATTTCTATAGTGATCAGGCCTCACGGCTGGTCATCAATCATGAAGACAAGGACATCCTCAATCAGCTGACGCGCCTGGGCCGCCAGGAAAACGCCAACATCGCCAGCATGATCGAGCAGGTCGATCCCGATGTGTTTGTACAGACGGTGGAACTGCTGGCCAGTGCCCGCCGGGTTCGGATCCATGGCATGCGCCAGTTCAATTCACTGGCGCTGTTCATGTCCTACGGCCTGGGGATGTTGCGTCCGGATGTGGCGGCCCTGGATTCCAGTCGCCAAGGTGTGGCGGATGCCCTCGCACAACTGGACAAGGGTGACGTACTGGTGGTGTCCAGCTGTTTTCCCTACACACCCAGCGTCCTGGCCACGGCCGAGGTCGCCGCTCGCCATGGGATCAAGGTCATCGCACTGACCGACTCTGCCAGCTCGCCACTGGCGAAGGTGGCCTTGCACAGCTTCTATGTCCCCAATCACAGCTTGTTCTTCAGCAACAGCATGTGTGCCTTTATGTTGCTGGCGCAGGGTTTGTTAAGCGCGGTTGCCAGCAAGCTCGGTGAGCTGTCGATATCGGCGCTGAAGTACCGAGAGACGCTGATCGACGAACTTAACGCATCGCTGTAAGCGCCCTCATGAGCCTTCGGGTACTGTTTATCCTCGCCGTGGCGTTAATCGCCGCGGACGTGCTGATTAATCTCTTTTACTCGTGAAGCAAGGCATCCTTGCCCTGGAACGACCTACAACGTCGCTTCGATCTTCTTCGCCGCCGCTTCACTCACCCAGCCATGCCAGATCTCCGGGTGCTGCTGGAAGAACAGCTTGGCCAGCTTGGGAGAGTCGATGTGCTCCTTGGTCATCCGCGCCAGGTTCTGGTTGAGCAGGTCAATCGGCAGGTTGACCTTTTCCAGCACCGCCACCAGCTCCGGTGCCTGTTCATGGAACGCTTTGGACAATCCGACCTGAATGCTGATCTTCTTGTCCACGCCCGGTTTTTCCTCCAGCTTGACCAGGTCGACCTGCCCCATCAGCGGCGTCGGCGTCCAGTAGTAGAACAGGATCGGTTCACCGCGCTTGTAGCTCGACAATACCGCCGCATCCAACGCCGGGCCGGTGCCCGGGCGAAAGTTGGTGTAGCTGGCTTCAAGGCCATAGCTCTTGAGCATCTCGCTGTTTTCCAGCTCGCACGTCCAGCCCGCCGGGCAGTTGTAGAAGCGGCCCTTGCCGGGTTCTTCCGGGTCCTTGAACAGCTGGGCGTACTGCGCCAGATCGGCAATCTTCTTCAGCTCGGGGGCCTTGGCTTTCAGCCCGCGCCTGGCATCCCCTTCCACCAGGTAACGCGGCACGTACCAGCCTTCGGTGGCGCCTACGATGGGGGCGCCGACGCCCACCACCTTGCCGCTGGCCGCCGCCTTGTTCCACACCTCACTGCGCCCGATCCACTCCTCGGCCAGCACCTGGATGTCGTTGCTGCCCAGCGCGCTCTCCATGGTGATGGAGTTACCTGGCAAGGTGTCGACCGCGCAGCCATAGCCATCCTTGAGCAGGGTTTGCAGCACATCGGTCAGCAGCATCGCGCTTTCCCAGTTCAGGCCGGCGAACTTCACCGGTTTGCCGGATTCGCACCATCCGGCAGCCTGGGTCGTGGCGCTGCCCGCTAACAGCCCGCAAGAAAGCAGCCATGCCATCACGTTGTTATTCAGCTTCATCATTGATGCACCTATGCAGTGAAAGGGTCAGATCAGGGATGGGCAGATGTCAGCGAAATTACGCTCTAAAAGTTATGGGTCAACCAGCTGTATGGATCGTTGGAAACCAGTCTTCGCGCAAGCGCTGGCCGGTTTGCATGGCGTGGCCTGGGTAAGGTGGGGACGTACGCCCCGGGCGTTCGAGATAGCGCACATCATCCCCGACCCAGCGCAACGAAAGTACCCGTCGACGCTGCGCGGAGCCATTGCCCCGGGCGCCATGCACCGTGCGAAAGTCGAACAGCACCGCGTCACCCGGTTGCATTTCCCATTCCAACACCGGCATGCCCTCCTCCGCGTCCGGGTCCGGTGCGTCGCGGTAGTCATCCGCGCCTTGGTAGAAGTCGCTCTGGTCGGCCCAGCGCACCGGCCGGATGCCTTTATCCCAGCGATGGGAACCGGGCAGCAGCCGCAGGGTTGACTCGCGTACCGGGTCCACGGGAATCCAGAAACTCACGGACTGGCTGCCGTCGACGAAGTAGTACGGGATGTCCTGGTGCCAAGGCGTGGCTTTTTGCGTACCGGGCTCCTTGACCAGCACATGGTCATGAAAAAACTGTGCCGTGCGTGACTGCATCACCTGCGCGGCAATCGCGGCGGCCGGCGACTGCTCGATGATCGCGCGAAATTCGGGGATGCGTTGCCAGTTGCAATAGTCGTCGAAAAAACCGCCGGACTGCCCGCCCTGCTCGATGTAGCGGCTTGCGTACACGCCAGGCTCCGCGAGGTTGCGTTCGATGCCCGCAGCGATCTGCGCGGTCCAATCGCTGAAGATGCCTCGCAGGCACACCGCGCCATCGCGCTGGAAGGCGTCGATGTCTTCTTGGCCAACGGTGTATGAGCTGTGGGTCATGGCCGGGTACTCCCTTAACAAGATGAAAGTTGTGCAGGGCCAATATTCCATGACGACCAAGTAAGATAAAATAATAAGTCTTTATATATCACCCAAGAAAAACCTATGAACTTCACCTTGCGACAATTGCGCTATGCCCTGGCGGCGGCCAAGCACGGCAACCTCACCCTGGCGGCTGAAGAGTTGCATGTTTCCCAGCCGTCCATCTCCACGGCGATCACCGAGCTGGAAGGCCTCTACGGGCAACCGTTGTTCGTTCGCCAGCGCGGGCTGGGCGTGTCATTGACGCCGTTTGGGCGCACCGTCATGGCCCAGGCCAAGCGCGTGCTCGCCGAGGCGCGGACGTTCGCGGACATCGGCAGCCAAGCCGATGACTTCGCCGGGGACCTGGTGCTGGGCTGTTATGCGGACCTCGCGCCGTATTGCTTGCCGCAAATTCTCAAGCGCCTGCAGCACGCCTCGCCACGGGTCAGGGTCGATATGCGTGAAGGCGGGTTTGAATACCTGGGCAAGCGGCTCGGCGAAGGGGCCCTGGAACTGGCCTTGACCTACGACCTGGGCTTGCCGGCCAACATGGAGCGCGTCGAACTCTGCCAACTGACCGCCCACGCCCTGCTGGCGGCAGATCATCCGCTCGCGGCAGAAAGGCAGGTGGACATGGCCGCGCTCAGTGCCTGCAACCTGGTGGTGATGGACCAGATCCACAGCTGGCAACACATCCTCGACCTGTTCAACGCTTTTGGCATGGTGCCCGCCAGCGTTCAGCCCACCCACAGCTTCGAATTCCAGCGCAGCCTGGTCGCCAATGGTTTCGGCGTGGCGCTCACCTACACCCGCCCCTTCGGCGACCACAGCTACGACGGCCAGCCGCTGGTGTGCCGGCCGATCAAACAGCAGCTGCCTGCGCAACGTATCGTGCTGGCCTACGATCAGCGCTACCCGTTGACACCGCCCGCCGAGGCGTTCAAGGCGCACGCGTTGGCGTGGTTCTCACAGCGACAACCGTTTGCGACGTTTTGACGATGTGACGCAACACTCATCCTGTCACCGGTGCCCACGCTGCCAGTTGTGTGCAGAGCCGCGAAAGCTGACACTCGCGCCTCCATTCATCCATCGCGCACTACAGGGATATTCCGCACATGGCTGCTTCAAATAAATGGCTGATGTCGTCAGTCGCTTATTACCTCGACTTTTTTACCGTTCCGCTGTTCGTCGCCCTTGCCCTTTACCTCGCGCCATTTGACCTTACCCTCGCCCTTGCCGGCTTGCTGGCCTGGACCTTGGTGGAGTATTCGGCGCACCGTTTCCTGTTCCACTCGCTGTATCGCCGCGAGCATTGGACCCACCATCTCGACGTGCTGGCCTACATCGGCGTGTCCAGCTGGAAAACCAGTTCGACCTTCGCCGTGCTGTTGCTGCTCGCCTGGTCCACCGGCCTCACCTCGGCGTTTATCGGCGCGGTGACGGGCTATTTCGTCTACATCTCGCTGCACTACGTGATGCACCGCCCGCAGCATTGGGCCTACGCCTTTATTCCGGGATTGGTGGCCAATCACGACCTGCACCATCGCAAAGGCATCGAGAAGAACTTCGGTGTGTCTTCGCCGCTGTGGGACCATGTGTTTCGCACTTACATTCGAACAGGGCGCGCCTGAACCGCCTCATGGCGATTGTTTTTATTACGAACAAATCTAGCCGCCCATACACCTGCGCCGCCAACCTTATCTAGGCTCTAGCCCGTGCCAGGAGGCGCATTGAAGAGTCCATGACGGACCCACTGTCTCTCGGCGCCTGATGCCTAGGAGATACCGATGAGAATGGAAACCCATCGCCCCCGGCCCGGGTTCGGCTGTGCGCTGTTTGGCGCGTTGCTGAGCCCCCTGGTCGTCGCGGCCCCCACGTTGTCTACACAAATACCCTTCGATGTCACGGCGACCCCGCCCTTCTCTCTCGACAGCCTGCAAGCCAACTTCGATGAAATGTCGTGGCAGACGTTCATCGCGCTGAACTGGCCGGCCCTGGACACGGGTCAACCCAATAGTGCTGTACAGATCGGCCAGCAGGACGCGGCCACCGTGTGGGAAAGCTATAAGGAGAGCTATCAGATATTCCTGGCCCAAGGGCAGAAGCCGCTGCCTTTTCATGCGCCCGCCAGCGTGCCGAAAGCCTGTGAAGGCAAGGGCTCCGGGCGCTTGCTGCAACAGATGGGCAAGGTTCCGGATGTGCTCGACGAGTTTATCCAGCCGTTTGAAAGCGGCCCCCTGGTGGACCAGAGCGGCGTGTACACGCGCAATGAAATCGTGGTCAACCAAGCCATGTTCGACGGCATCGTCAACAACGGCCTCTACAGCATCCAGGGCCAACAGGCGTTTTTTGCCGCCAGCCCGACCAATGCGGTGGCGTTCAGTTGCGGTAACCCGAGCACCAGTGAGGTGGGTTCGCTGATGGTCAAGGCCTCGTGGAAGGTGTTGGACGGCAACGACAATCCCGCCAGCTTCCATAGTGTCGATGCCCTGGTGTATACGCCGGGTAACAGCGACCCGAGCAAGGGGCCGGTGGTGGCCGAGTCCTGCGTGGCCGAACCGGTCGGGCTGGTGGGCCTGCATATCGTGCACAAGACCACCAGCGCGCCGCAGTGGGTGTGGTCGACCTTCGAGCACGTCGACAATGTGCCGGAAAAGACCACGCCGCCCGCCGAGCGCAAAGGTCCGTACCTGTTCTATAACGCCAGCAGCCAGGCCGCGGTCAACCAGCCGCCGCCCCGGCCATGGAACCCGGCGGTGAAGGCCACGCCCTCGCAGATCGTGCGCGAGATACCGTTGACGGATGAAACCAAGGCCCTCAACACCGCCTACCAGACCCTGCTGCGCACGGTGAATCCCAACAGCGTATGGGCCAACTATCAGCTGATCAGCACCCAGTGGCCGACGCTCAGCGGCCAGCCGCCGTGCCAGATCTCCGCAACCCGGCCGCTGGGCAACCCGGCGCCGTCGTTCCTCGCCAATGCCACGCTGGAGACCTATATCCAGGGCACCGTGCCCCAGGCGTCGTCCAGTTGCATCGCCTGTCACGGCAATGCCGCCACCCAAGTGACCCAGTCGCCGCGCACCAGCTTCGCGGACTTCACCTACCTGCTCGAGCGCGCCCAATCCACCGGTGCGACAAGGAGTCAGCCATGAGTACCGACCTGGACAATTTCACTGGCCTGAGCGTGGTGCTCACCGGCATCGACCAGGAACTGCTGGCGCCCTCGGTGGACCCCATCGGCCTGCCCAGCACCTTTCTCAACTTCATCGGCCCGCGTGTCGGGCAAAGCGTGCTCAGCGCCCTGCTGGCCCAGTACGCCGCGCTGGCGGCCGAGCAGGCGACACCGCAGCAAATCGGTACCGCGATCCTGATGCAGAACGGCCAGCCAGCCCCCACGCAAACCGCCCAGGTGGCACGCGCGCTCATGAAGCTCTGGCTGCTGGGCGTGTGGTACCAGCCGTATACCCAGGGTGCGTTCCCGCTCGGCGAGCAAACCGTGGTGAGTGACGAGG
The DNA here is from genome assembly GCF_006517195.1 of Pseudomonas sp. NIBRBAC000502773. NCBI lineage: Bacteria > Pseudomonadati > Pseudomonadota > Gammaproteobacteria > Pseudomonadales > Pseudomonadaceae > Pseudomonas > Pseudomonas sp. NIBRBAC000502773. The sequence goes on from NZ_CP041189.1 coordinate 156,169, forward strand.
CCTACACCCAGAGCTGGGCGTGGAGTATTGCCCAGGCCCACCCCATGGGCTACAGCGAGTTCTTCTTCGGCTACTGGAACAGCCCGCCGCCCAGCCTGCAAGACTTCACCGGGGTTACCGCCAGCACGCAGCCAGGAGCATCGTCATGAGTAGCGAACAAGCAGATGTGGTGATTGTCGGTGCGGGCCTTGCGGGCAGCCTGATTGCCTATCAATTGGGCCTGGCCGGGGTGCAAGTGCTGGTGCTGGAATCGGGGCCGGAGATCCCGCCCAATCGTAACCAGTACCTGGAGCGTTTCTATACCGCGACGTTGAAGACCCCCGAATCACCCTACCCGCCGGTGAGCACCCTGAGCCCGGCGCGCAACCCCGCCGAACAGAACGCACCGCGCGCGACCATCGCCGACCTGATCAACGGCTGGAACAACCCCGACATCAGCTACCTGGTACAAAAAGGCCCGCTGCCGTTCACCAGTACCTATGAGCGCGTGGGCGGCGGCACTACCTGGCATTGGGTCGCCACCTGCCTGCGTATGTTGCCGAATGACTTCAAGATGAAGACGCTGTACGGCGTAGGGGTGGACTGGCCGATCAGCTACAACGACCTGCAAAGCGCGTATTGCCGTGCCGAGGCGGAAATCGGTGTGGCGGCGAACGTGGCCGACCAGGCGTACCTGGGCATTACCTTCCCGGCCAACTATGAATACCCGATGACCAGCATCCCGCTGTCGCTGGTCGATGGCAGCTTCGTCAGCGCGGTGCAGGGCCAGTCGTTCGAGGGCCTGCCCCTGGTGGTCAGCCCGACGCCGGCCGGGCGCAACTCCCAGCCGTATGCCGGGCGACGGGTGTGCGCAGGCAACACCAACTGCACGCCGATCTGCCCGATCCAGGCCAAGTACGATGCCACGGTGACCATGAACTACGCCCTCAACACCGGCAATGTGCGGGTGCTGTACAAGACCGTGGCGAGCAAGGTCACCGTGGCGGCGGACAACAGCATCAGCGGTATCGAGTTCATCCAGTATCAGCTCGGCGATGGGCCACCGACCGGCACCGGCGTGGCCGTGGGGCAACGTTATGTGATTGCCGCCCATGCCATCGAGACGCCCAAGTTGCTGCTCAACTCCACCAGCAGCGCCTGGCCCAACGGCGTGGCCAACAGCAGCGGCCAGGTCGGGCGCAGCCTGGCGGACCACCCGATCTACCTGGCCTGGGGCCTGATGCCCGAGGGCAAGACGGTGTTCCCGTATCGCGGCCCGGTGTCCACCTCCGGTATCGAAAGCCTGCGCGACGGCGCCTTCCGCAGCCAGCGCGCGGCCTGGCGGATCGAAATCGGCAACGAGGGCTTCAACTGGCCGATCGGCGACCCCTACACCACCGTCGCCGACCTGATCGATGGCACCAACGTCAGCCACACCAACCCGCTGCCAAACGGCACGGGCGCGCCCCAGGTGCTGTTCGGCACGGCGCTGGTGCAACAGCTGAACAACCTGCTTACCCGGCAATTTCGGATAGGTTTCCTGGTGGAGCAAGTGGAGGAAGATCCCAATAACGCCAACTGCTATATCGTGCCCTCCGCCCAATACAAGGACCGCCTGGGCATCCCGCGCCCGGAAATCCATTACGACCTGTCCGACTACACCAAGGAAGGCTTCAAACAGGCGCGGATCCTGGCCAGCCATGTCATCACCGAACTGCTTGGGGCTACCGAACTGACTGCCGACATCCCGCCCGGGGTGTTCATCTACCAAGGGCAATCCTATTCGTTCCAGGGGGCCGGGCATTTGATGGGCACCTACCGCATGGGGGACGACCCCAAGACCTCGGTGGTGGACAAGAGCCAACGCAGTTGGGACCACAACAACCTGTTCCTGGTGGGTGATGGCGTGTTCCCCACCACCGGCACCTCCAACCCGAGCCTGACCATCGCCGCGCTGTCGATCCAGGCCGGCGACACCCTGTGCAACGAGCTCAAGGCCGCGACGGTACAGGTGCAAGCCAACCAGCCATGGCAAGGCACCGGCGTGCAGATCAGCGGCCCGAGCCCGCGCCTGGTGCGGTATGTCAGCGGCAAGTGGCTGGCCAGCCCGGTGGGCGGCCTGGTCGATGGCAACGGCAGCCCCGGGCTGATCGCCAAGGCGGGCTACACCTTGCCGGGCGCCAATGAGGGGGCGCTGATTGGCCGGGTGAGCAGCAGCGGGACACCGTTTCTGGTGGGTGACCTGGCGGAGATTCCGGCGGGGCAGACCGGGGAATTGCAGCTGTGTATCAACGATGATCTGGAGGGGCGTTATGGCATTGGCTTGGGGGATAACCAGGGGGCGCTGACGGTACAGGTGGGGTTCGGTACCGTGTAAAAACCAGGGGCTGCGAGTGCAGCTGGCTCGCAGCCCTGGTGCTCTAAAGCGAATGCCAGGCAGGTCCTCGGCATTTCACATACCGTGATGGTGCTCTAGTTCGTCCCCACCCATCTGTTTCCTTTCTTTCTTAGTCAGCGGCATGTGCAGGTCCACATAGTGCTCACGCACGCGCTGCGCAAGCTCATGAACGTACTCCTCATCTTCGATAGCGATCATGAACAGGCGCAGGGGAAGCTCACCGGTCTCGCCACTGCCCAGAATCTGCAGCGCCTCATCAATGGTTTCGAACGGTTCACCGATGTCCGAATGGGCGTCACATAGACCAAAACTGATAAAGCTCGCCCAATCCCACCCCGTCTCGCGCACGTCCACGGGCAGGTAAGTGCCATCCGGCTTTTTACCCGCCGTGAGCAACAACTGCTCCAACGCTTGGGCAGAGCTGACCGTTGGAACAGCGCAGGCCAATTGCAGGTTCGCCGACTCGTGATAGAACAGGTAATACCCTCCCCGCTGCAACGTGGAGAGCTTGGGTAACTGGCCTTTTCTACTGCCGACATCGGCAACCCAGTCCTTTGCCCGCTTGGCTTGCAAAAGCACGGCTTTGCGACAGACCAGACCACCAATATTCAATGAAATGATTACGCCAAGATCGGCACCCAAGCGGCTTTCTTCGGGGGTACCCGCCAGTTGTAACGTGCCGAGGAAAGACTGGGACATGGGGTAGCCGAACTGCGGGATCTGTTTGGATGCCCAGCCAGTGAGCCAGTGTTCGACATAGGCACTGAACCGACCATTTAAAAGATCTTCAATAGCCGCCGCGCTGTTCAGGAACCTGGCCATTTCCTGTTCGCACTGAAACATCGCCCAGTAGATCGCCCAGAGCACATCGTTGGACAGGTGAGTGGGTGACGTTGCCAATTGGCTCAACAGTTGCCACTGATCGGCGGTTTGACGACATTGCAGCAGCTCACTGGCTGGGCCGCTGTGCATGTTGGCCGCCGCCAGGCTGGCGCAAGCCGCAACAATGTTGGGAAAGCCGCCCGTCACCGCGACGCCGAAGTGATCCCGATTGGCGCGTTTTCGAATAGCTTCGGCCCGTGTGCGCAACGCGCCATAGGCTGCCTTATCCGGTGTTTTTTGAAATACCAGTTGTGCCAGATAGTGATGGGCCTGTGGCATATCTGCCTTGCGCACAAAGTCTATGACGCGGGCGAAGGTAATGGCGAAATCAGGAGCCAGCCATCCGTCCCCGCTTGCGGCGGCCAAAGCCTTCGTCGCCGCCAACTTGAAGTCATTCAACTGACGCTGGGCTTTAATCAGCTTCTCCAGTAGCGCCTTGAGTCTGAGCTGTTCCTCGCGCTGGGCGGCGACGTCGCGGTTGTGCTGGTCGATGTCACTGGCGCGCTTCGCAGTGACGGTTGGCTCATCGAACGCCAACACAGCCTGCTCATGCTTGAGCCGGGCGGCCTTGAGTTCACGGGACGCCTGACGCGTATCCAAAGGGTTGAGCAGCCAACCGAGCCCGTACCCTTTGTTTTTCTGCTGTTTGAACCTCTGCAGGCACTTCTGCACGCGCGCCAGGGTCGGTGCCAGGGCTTCGAGGCGTTCCCTTTCGGCGCTGCGGGTACTCAGGCCGTTGATGTAGGTGACTGTCGCTTGAGCTTGGGTGATTCGCTCGGACAAGGTTGTGAGGGTCTGGCTGAGCGAAAGCGAAAAGGTGTCGCTCTGTATCCTGAGATTCTTACGCAGCGACGGTTGGAGCATGGTCATGAATGACTTCCTGGTCGAAATAACGGCGTGCGTCATAGTAACCATACGGCTGCCGAAATCGACGTTGCTTGCACGCTGTGCAACAGTCCTTTGTCATCACGCCCATTGATAGCCCCCTAACGAAAGCCCCATGCTAGAGGGCTAATCTCGCGCTTATATCATTCCGAATGATAGTTACCTTTGCTTCATTCGATTCGTGACATACCGCCTCGCCGCGCATGATCCGCCCATCTCAAATACATTGGCGGATGCACCTCATGGAACAGTCACTCAAACATTTGCGCTTCCCCCTGGCGATCCTGGCCGTGGTGGTGATGAGCGCGTGCGGCAAGACCCCGGAACAAGCGGCCGCCATGCCACCGGCAAAAGTCAGCGTGGCCAAGGTGCTTGAGCAGCCGGTCAACGAGTGGGATGAATTCACCGGTCGCCTGGAAGCACCCGAAACCGTACAGATTCGTCCACGGGTCTCTGGCCAGATTGACCAAGTCGCTTTCACCGAAGGCGCTTTGGTCAAGAAAGGCGACCTGCTGTTCCAGATCGACCCGCGTCCGTTCCAGGCCGAAGTGCGCCGCCTGGAAGCCCAACTGGCTCAAACCAAAGCCGCCGCCACCCGCAGCGACAACGAAGCCCAGCGCGGCGAACGCCTGCGCCAGAGCAATGCGATTTCCGCCGAACTGGCCGACTCGCGCACCACCGCCGCCCAGGAAGCCCGCGCCGCCGTCGCCGGGATCCAGGCGCAGTTGGACCTGGCCAAGCTGAACCTGAGCTTCACCCGCGTGACTTCGCCGATCAGCGGCCGCGTCAGCCGTGCGGAAATCACCGCCGGCAACCTGGTGACCGCCGACGTTACCGCGCTGACCAGCGTGGTCTCCACCGACAAGGTCTACGCCTACTTCGACGCCGATGAACGTGTGTACCTCAAGTACACCGAGCTGGCTCGCCAAGGCCGCCGTGGTGCGACCACCCCGGTGTACCTGGGCCTGTCGAATGAAACCGGCAACCCGCACCTGGGCCAGATGAACTTCGTCGACAACCAGGTCAACCCGGCCACCGGCACCATCCGTGGGCGCGCCGTGTTCGATAACAGCAAGGGCGAATACACCCCTGGCCTGTATGCACGCCTGAAGCTGGTCGGCAGCGGCACCTACTCCGCCGTGCTGATCAACGACGAGGCCGTCGGCACCGACCTGGGCAAAAAGTTCGTGCTGGTGATGGAAGGCGACAAGCCGGCGTATCGCGCGGTGGAACTGGGGCCGAAGATCGAAGGCCTGCGCATCGTGCGCAGCGGCCTGAACAAGGACGACACCATTATCGTCAAGGGCCTGCAACGCGCGCGCCCCGGCTCGCCGGTCGCCCCGGAAACCATTCCGATGGCCAGCAAGGAAACCCTCGCCGCCTTGGCCCAACAACGACAAGCGCTTGAAGCCAGCAACCTGGAGCAAGTGGCGCCGGAAAAAACCGCGCCCAAGCTCGCAGCCGTTGCGTCTCCACGCGGTTAAGGGATACGACTCAAGATGAATTTTTCCAAGTTCTTCATTTCACGGCCGATCTTCGCAGCGGTGCTGTCGCTGTTGATCCTGATCGCCGGCGCGATCTCGCTGTTCCAATTGCCGATCAGCGAATACCCGGAAGTCGTGCCGCCGACCGTGGTGGTGCGTGCCAACTTCCCGGGCGCCAACCCCAAGGTCATCGGTGAAACCGTGGCCGCGCCGCTGGAGCAAGCCATCACCGGCGTCGAGGGCATGCTGTACATGTCCTCGCAATCGACGGCCGACGGCAAGCTGACCCTGACCATCACCTTCGCCCTGGGCACCGACCTGGACAATGCGCAGGTGCAGGTGCAAAACCGGGTGACGCGGACTCAGCCAAAACTGCCTGAGGAAGTGACGCGCATCGGTATCACCGTGGACAAGGCCTCCCCCGACCTGACCATGGTGGTGCACTTGACCTCCCCGGATCAGCGCTACGACATGCTGTACCTGTCCAACTACGCGATCCTCAATATCAAGGATGAGCTGGCCCGCCTGGGCGGCGTCGGCGACGTGCAGCTGTTCGGCATGGGCGACTACTCCCTGCGTGTCTGGCTGGATCCGAACAAGACCGCCTCGCGCAACCTGACCGCCACCGATGTGGTTACCGCGATCCGCGAACAGAACCGCCAGGTGGCAGCCGGTGCCCTGGGCGCCCAGCCTGCACCGTCTGACACCAGCTTCCAGTTGTCGGTCAACACCCAGGGCCGCCTGGTGACCGAGGAAGAGTTCGAGAACATTGTGATCCGCGCCGGCGCCAACGGTGAAATCACGCGCCTCAGGGACATTGCCCGGGTCGAATTGGGGTCGAGCCAATACGCACTGCGCTCGCTGATCGACAACCAGCCGGCCGTCGCGATTCCGATTTTCCAACGCCCCGGCTCCAATGCCATCGACATCTCCAACGATGTGCGCGCCAAGATGGCCGAGCTGAAAAAGAGCTTCCCGGCCGGCATGGATTACCGCATCGCCTATGACCCGACGATCTTTGTGCGCGGTTCCATCGAAGCGGTGGTGCACACCCTGTTCGAAGCGCTGATCCTTGTGGTGCTGGTGGTGATCCTGTTCCTGCAGACCTGGCGCGCCTCGATCATTCCGTTGGTGGCGGTGCCGGTTTCGTTGATCGGGACCTTTGCGGTGATGCACCTGTTCGGGTTCTCCCTCAACGCGCTGTCGCTGTTCGGATTGGTACTGGCCATCGGTATCGTGGTGGACGACGCCATCGTGGTGGTGGAGAACGTCGAACGTAATATCGAGCTGGGCCTGGAGCCGTTCCCGGCGACTGAAAAGGCCATGAGCGAAGTGACCGGCCCGATCATCGCCACGGCGCTGGTGCTGTGTGCGGTGTTCATTCCAGCGGCGTTTATCAGTGGCTTGACCGGGCAGTTCTACAAACAGTTCGCCTTGACCATTGCGATCTCGACGGTGATCTCGGCGTTTAACTCGCTGACCCTGTCCCCTGCCCTGGCCGCCGTGTTGCTACGCGGTCACGACGCACCGAAGGATCGTTTCTCGAAGGTCCTCGACAAGCTCCTCGGTGGCTGGCTGTTCCGTCCCTTCAACCGCTTTTTCGAAAAATCCAGCCATGGCTACGTGAGTACCGTACGCCGGGTGATTCGCGGCACGGGCATTGCCCTGTTCGTGTACGCCGGCCTGATGGTGCTGACCTTTTTCGGGTTTGCCCACACCCCGACCGGCTTCGTACCGGCCCAGGACAAGCAATACCTGGTGGCCTTCGCCCAACTGCCCGACGCTGCGAGCCTGGACCGCACCGAAAACGTGATGAAGCGCATGTCGGAGATCGCCCTGAAGCAGCCCGGTGTGGAAGCTGCGATTGCCTTCCCCGGCCTGTCGATCAACGGGTTCACCAACAGCCCGAACAGCGGCATCGTGTTCGTGACCTTGAAGCCGTTCGATGAGCGTAAAGACCCGAGCATGTCCGCCGGGGCGATTGCCGGTGCGTTGAATGGCCAGTACGCCAACATCGAAGAAGCCTACATGGCGATCTTCCCTCCACCGCCGGTACAGGGCCTGGGCACCATCGGCGGGTTCCGCCTGCAGATCGAAGACCGTGGCAACCTCGGCTATGACGAGCTGTACAAAGAAGTGCAGAACGTCATCACCAAGAGCCGTGGCGTGCCCGAGTTGTTCGGCCTGTTCACCAGCTACACGGTCAACGTGCCCCAGGTCGATGCCGCCATCGACCGCGAAAAGGCCAAGACCCACGGCGTGGCGATCAGCGACATCTTCGACACCCTGCAGGTCTACCTGGGCTCGTTGTATGCCAACGACTTCAACCGCTTCGGGCGTACCTACCAGGTCAACGTGCAGGCTGAGCAACAGTTCCGCCAGGACGCCGACCAGATCGGCCAGCTGAAAGTACGCAACAACAAGGGCGAAATGATCCCGCTGGCGACCTTCATCAAGGTCAGCGACACCTCGGGGCCGGACCGCGTGATGCACTACAACGGCTTTATCACCGCTGAAATCAACGGCAACGCAGCACCGGGCTACAGCTCCGGCCAGGCCCAGGCGGCGATTGAAAAACTGTTGAAGGATGAACTGCCCAACGGCATGACCTACGAGTGGACCGACCTGACCTATCAGCAAATCCTCTCGGGCAACACCGCGCTGTTCGTGTTCCCGCTCTGCGTACTGCTGGCGTTCCTGGTCCTGGCCGCCCAATACGAAAGCTGGAGCCTGCCGCTGGCGGTGATCCTGATCGTCCCGATGACGCTGCTGTCGGCCATTACCGGGGTGATCATCTCCGGTAGCGACAACAACATCTTCACCCAGATCGGCCTGATCGTACTGGTGGGCCTGGCGTGCAAGAACGCGATTCTGATCGTCGAGTTCGCCAAGGACAAACAGCAGGAAGGCCTCGACCCGCTCGCTGCGGTACTGGAAGCCTGCCGCCTGCGTCTGCGGCCGATCCTGATGACCTCGTTCGCCTTCATCATGGGTGTGGTGCCACTGGTGTTGTCCAGCGGTGCCGGTGCCGAGATGCGTCATGCCATGGGCGTGGCGGTGTTCTCCGGGATGATCGGGGTGACCTTCTTCGGTCTGTTGCTGACACCAGTGTTCTACGTACTGATCCGTCGCTATGTGGAGCGCAGCGAAGCGCGCAAAGCGGCCAAGGCCTTGAAGCTGGAGACACAGCAATGAGTGTGAAAGTATTCCTGCCGAGCTTGCTGGTCCTGGCGCTGAGCGCCTGTGCCGTGGGCCCGGACTACAAAACCCAGACCCCGGAGGCGGCGAACATCACCGCCGCCGCGGACGCCAAGCAGTATGACCACGCCAAGTTCGAAGGCATCTGGTGGCAGCAGTTCGACGACCCGACCCTCAACCAGCTGGTCACGCAATCGCTGCAAGGTAACCGTGATCTGCGCGTGGCGTTTGCCCGTCTGCGTGCTGCCCGTGCAATCCGCGATGACGCCAGCAATGACGCCATGCCGACCATTACCAGCCGCGTCAGCAGCGACCAGGGCAAGGGCCAGATCCCCGGCCAGACGACTAGCCGGGTCAAGACCGAGCGGTACGACCTGGGCCTGGACATGGCCTGGGAACTTGACCTGTTCGGGCGCATCCAGCGCAACCTGGAGGCCACCGATGCCGACCAGCAAGCCGCCGAGGCCGACCTGTACCAACTGCAAGTTACCCTGATTGCAGAACTGGTGGACGCCTACGGTCAACTGCGCGGCGCGCAACTGCGTGAACGCATCGCTCTCGACAACCTGAAGAACCAGCAGGACTCGCGCACCATCACCGTCAGCCTGCGGGATGCCGGTGTGGGTGACCAACTCGACGTGGAGCGTGCCGACGCACGCCTCGCCGCAGTGGAAGCCAGCGTGCCGCAACTGCAGGCCGAACAGGTGCGTGAGCGCAACCGCATCGCCACCCTCCTCGGCCAGCGCCCCGACAAGCTGAGCGTGGACCTGGGCCCGAAAGACCTGCCGGCGATTGCCAAGGCGTTGCCGATCGGCGACCCGGGGCAACTGCTGCAACGGCGCCCGGACATCCTCAGCGCCGAACGCAAACTGGCCGCCGCCACCGCGCGTATCGGCGTGGCCAAGGCCGACCTGTTCCCACGGGTCAGCCTCAGCGGGTTCCTCGGCTTCACCGCCGGGCGCGGTTCGCAGATCGGGTCATCCGCCGCGAATGCCTGGGCCCTTGGCCCGAGCATCACCTGGGCCGCCTTCGACCTGGGCAGCGTACGCGCCCGTCTGCGTGGCGCAGACGCCGAAGCCGATGGCGCCCTGGCGACCTACGAGCAGCAAGTGCTGCTGGCGCTGGAAGAGTCCGAGAATGCCTTCAGCGATTACGGCAAGCGTCAGCAACGCCTGGTCTCGCTGATCCGCCAAAGCGAATCCAGCCGCGCCGCCGCCGACCTCGCCGCGATCCGCTACCGCGAAGGCACCGTGGACTTCCTCGTCCTGCTCGACGCGCAACGGGAACGCCTGGCCGCCGAAGACTCCCAGGCCCAGGCCGAAGTGGACCTGTATCGCGGGATTGTGGCGATCTACAAGGCGCTGGGGGGTGGCTGGAAGCCGGACACCGTCGTGGCGACTGCGAAGTAACGTAAAGAGCTCCTTTGGTTGGTCGCATCCAGCCAATTTTTAGCCCCGTGGTCCGTTTGGTCATGGGGCTTTTTTTGTAGCGTCCTAAAATATTGAAAGTTACTTCTGTAAGTGAAACAAGAAGTCCTTCGTAGGTAATTTCCTAATACCGCGCTACACCTGGCAATCAGGAGTACATGCTTTTTATTGCAGCTGCCACTTCTTCTGCAATACAGAAAATGAGGTCTTCTAAAATAAATGCATGCACCTTAAACTTCAAATATCTTCAGTTTGAAAGACAGACATTCAAATAAAAATGAGCACCCTGACCCCACTCAAAGACAAGCACGACAACCTATATTACTCCTTATCAATTTTTATGAACATGGATGTCCAAAGAAGCCTGTTTGTACTTTATCTGCTGCAACTTGGAATCACACAAGGAGAAATAGGCATTCTTCAATCTTTTTTATTCTTCTCTTCCGTAGCGTTAGAAATCCCATCCGGTTTGCTCGCGGATCGATATGGTCGTAAATATTCTCTCATACTCGGCTTTTTAGGGCTATTTATAAGCGGCATTGGATTTCTGCTATTTTCCTCCTTTATTCCTTTCGCCATAATATTTTGTCTGTTCGGCGCCAGCATTGCCATCGGCTCCGGTTCGGACAGGGCATTACTGTATGATAACTTACTGGCCCAGCATCGCGCCGAAGAGTATCCTAAAATACTCTCACGCGCCCGTGCCATTGGTGCGATTTCATTAGGCTTATCTATGCTGCTTGGTGGCGTATTACAAGACACATGGTCTTGGAACAGTGTTTATATTTGTTTTGCGGTATCAAAGCTCATTGGAGCTGTTGTTGTGACATTCATTCCCGAAATGAAGCTCCCGGCCTTCTCACTGAATTTGAATAAAAAAATTCACAAAAGTAATGAAAAAACGGAGGGACATCTCACCTCGCTGATTAATTTTTTTCGGTCTAAAAAAGGCGCATTTCTTATACCTTTGTTTATTGGATATGCTTTATTCGAGCTTTCAACGATCCCCTTGTTCATCTATGGCCAACCCTTTTTTTCCATGCAGGGTTTAGAGGTACCTATCATCGCTGGCATTTATGCTGCTGTTGAAGCCCTATCGGCATTAATGTTCATGGCTGCTGGCTTTTTTTGTTCTCGTTTTTCTCTCGGCATAATTGCTTTCTCTACCACCCTTATTACCACCTTTCTTCTTTTCATTCTTTCATTGAATATCGGTACAACCACTTCGGTCGCGAGCTTCCTTCTAATCATGTCGCTTCCTGCCATATATGAAACCTCATACGAAACCTATATTCATGACAATATTGAGTCACACATCCGAGCATCCTGCCTCTCTGTTGCAAACCTGGTCAACTCAGTCATTATCGGCATCTCCTATACTATTTTCGGTGGATTATTAGATGCGTATGGGTTCTCACACAGTTTGATGATAGTTGCAGCCTCTTGCTTTATTGGTTTATTGGGTGTCAGCGCAACATTGCTGTTAGGTGGTCGAAAAACCCATTTAAAAAAACAAGAAGCTTGACCCCCCCCAAATACACGCTCTTACACCCTACGTTTGATCATTAAGAATCAAACTGCGGTAATGCCCAGGATTGGACCCCACCCACTTGCGAAACGCCTTATAAAACGAACTGGTATCGGCAAACCCCAACCGCGCCGCAATCTCGGCAAAGCTGATCTGCGGTTCGGCCAGCCACACAATCGCCAATTCCTTGCGCACGCTGTCCTTGAGTCCCTGATAGCTCTGCCCTTCTTCCGCCAGGCGGCGGCGCAGGGTCGAGGCGGAGATACAGTGAATGGCAGCAAGGCTCTCGGTTTCAGGCCAGGTGTCGGGAGGCATTTGCCGCAGGTCGTGCTTGATGCGCGTAGCCAGGCTGTCGGGGTTGCGGTATTTGACCAGGATGTTGGCCGGCGCGTGGGCGAGGAAGCGCTTGAGTTCTTCCGGGCTGCGCTTGATCGGCAGGTCCAGGCAGTCGGCGGAGAAGATCATGCGGGTGCGTGGCCGATCAAAACGCAGGTTGTCGGAAAACATCACCTGGTAGTCATCGCAAAAGTCCGGCTGCGGGCAGCGCAGTTCGATGGCCAGGATCGGGATGCGCCGGCCTGCCAGCCAGCAGGCGACGCCGTGCACGATCATCCAGTAGGTGAAATAGGTGAATGCGCGCTTGGGCGCCGGCTCGGGTTCGAGCAACACGATTTCCGCCAGGCTCTGTTGGCGCACCAACTGGGCCGGCAGGTGTTCCAGCATCAGCGAGAGGAACCCCAGGCCGGTGTGCAGGCCCGCTGCCAGGCTGGGTTGTGCAATGGCGGCGCGACAGAGGAACTCCAGGCTACCGGACTTGAGCTTGCGCGGGTCCATGCCGAAGAACTCATCGTCCATGCGCCTGGCCAGCAGACGCCACAAACGGGCGTAGGCGGTGGCCGGAACGCGGGCCACGGGCTGTTCCAGCAATGCCGGCTCGATCCCGACCTTGCTCAAGGCTTCGACGGTGGCCGGCCCCGGTGCGCAGCTCTGCAACAAAGCTTCGCGCACAAGATGGATGGAGATGGTGTCTTTTTCCGACATGGGAGGTTGGGCAATCCGGCGGCGTTATCGATGCCGCGCATCATAAGGTGGCTTGCGATTCGCCACCACCGTTCAGCCATTGTTCAGCAAACGTCAAGTTTTCCTGTTTAGCAATGAGTATCATTATGTTACAACTTAGCTTCCTATCTACTTAAGCTGCGGTGCCCGATGCTTGTTCCCTTTTTAATCATGCTGCGCGAAGGCATTGAAGCCGCGCTGATCGTCGGCATCATCGCCAGTTATCTGCAACAAACCGGCCGCGGCCAGTGGATGCCGGCGGTATGGATCGGCGTGTTCCTCGCCGCGGCCCTGGCCTTGCTGGTGGGCGGTGGCCTGGAACTGGTCAGTGCCGAGTTTCCGCAGAAGCAGCAGGAATTGTTCGAAGGCATCGTCGGCCTGGTCGCCGTGGGCATCCTCAGCTCCATGGTGTTCTGGATGCGCAAGGTCGCGCGTTCCATCAAGCATTCGCTGCACGCCTCCCTTGATCAGGCGTTGACCGGCTCCAAACACCAGGTTACGGCATTGATCCTCATGGTGTTCTTCGCCGTCGCTCGTGAAGGCCTGGAAACCGTGTTCTTCCTGCTGGCGGTGTTCCAACAGAGCGAGGGCCCAGGCGCACCGATTGGCGCCCTGCTCGGCCTGGTCCTGGCGATCATCGTCGGCTTCCTGATCTACACCGGCAGCATGCGCCTGAACCTCGGTGCATTTTTCCGCTGGACCGGACTGTTCATCCTCGTGGTCGCCGCCGGCATCCTCGCCAATTCGGTGCAAGCCCTGCATGAAGCGGGCGTGTGGAACCACTGGCAGACCGTGCTGTTCGATTTCAGCGCCGCATTGCCGATGGACAGCCCCCTGGGCTCAGTGCTGGCCGGCATGTTCGGCTACCAGGAAGCGCCGACCATCAGCACCTTGGGCGCCTATCTGGTTTATCTGGTGGTGGCGCTGGTGATGTTTTTCCTGCCCGCGGCACCGGCCAAGCCTGCCGCCCGCCCTTCTTCCGTTTCCAGCCAGTAAGGACCGTCTCTTGTCCAACCCAACGCCTCAACCCGCTTCGCCCCCCGCGCCCTGCGCTGGGCGGTGGCCGGCTCGGTGGTCGTGATGATCGCCGCCGGTGGCCTGTTCTATTACGCCTCGCAACTGGCGGCCAGCAAGCGCCAGACCAACCACGATGAAATCGCCGTGACCATCCATGGCCATGCCTGCGAGCCCAATGCACTGACGGTGCCGGCCGGCCGGGCGAGCTTTCGCATCATCAACCGCTCTGACCGGGCGGTGGAGTGGGAAATCCTCGACGGCGTGCTGGTGGTCGAAGAGCGCGAAAACATCGCCCCCGGCCTGAGCCAGGTGATCAACGCCAACCTGCTGCCTGGCGACTATGCAATTACCTGCGGCCTGCTGAGCAACCCGCGCGGCACCCTGCATGTGACGCCAACCGCAGAATCCGACGCCCAGGCCAAGGCCAAGCCGTCGATGGTGGCGTTTATCGGCCCGCTGTCGGAGTTTCGTGTGTACCTGAGCAGCCAGGGCAGTGCCCTGGTCAAGGCCGTGACCGCCCTGCAACAGGCGATCAACGCCGGTGACCTGGCTCAGGCACAAGCGCTGTATGTGCCGGCCCGTGAGGCTTACCAACGTCTGGCCCCGGCCTCGCAACGCCTGGCCGAGCTGGACAACGCCATCAACGCCCGTGCCGATTACTTTGAAAAACGCGAGCAAGACCCGGCCTTCAGCGGCTTCCATCGCCTCGAATACAGCCTGTTCCAGCAACGCAGCCTCGATGGCCTGGGGCCGATTGCGCAGCGCCTGGTGAGCGATGTCACCCGCCTCAAACAGCAGTTGCTGGCGCAGTCGCTGCCGCCGGAACAACTGGTGAGCATCGTGGTGCGCAACCTCAACAGCCTGGCGGATGTACGCGCCATCAGCGGTGAAGAAGAGCGCTACAGCCATGTCGACCTGAATGGTTTCGCCGCCAACCTGGAGGCCGCGCGCAAGGTGGTCGAGCTGATGCGTCCGCTGCTGACCAAGTCCGCCGCCGACCTGCTGCCGACAGTCGACAGCGCCCTCGCCGCCTTCGATGCCGAGCTCCAGGGTTTCAAGCTCGACAAGGGCTATGCCACGTACGACAGCGTTACCGCCGATCAGCGCAAGCAGATCGCCGACAAGGCCAAGGCTCTGGCCGCCGCACTCGATGGAATCGACCCCGCCCTTGGCCTTTCCGGCCTGCAGTGAAGACGACCGCACACATGAGTGATTCAGAACAGTTTTCAGCCCAACGTCGCCGTGTCCTCCTGGGCATGGCTGCCACCGGTGCCGCCATCGCCGGCAGCACTCTGACCTGCCCGGCCATGGCGGCCGCCGCCGAGCAAGTCACCACCGCACCGCGCAGCGACAAGACCCAGGACCACCACGATTTTTTCGGCCAGCACCAGAGCGGCATCGTCACCCCACGCCCCGCCTGCGGCATGGTCGTGGCGTTCGACGTCCTGGCCAGTGACCGCGAAGACCTGGAGCGCCTGTTCCGCACCTTGAACGAGCGCATCGGTTTCCTGATGACCGGTGGCACCGTGCCCCAGGTCGACCCGAAACTGCCGCCCACCGATTCCGGCATCCTCGGCCCGGTGGTCACGCCGGATAACCTGACCATCACCGTGTCGGTCGGCGCATCGTTGTTCGATGAGCGCTTCGGCCTGGCCGCCGTCAAACCCAAGCGCCTGATCCGCATGGTGGGCTTCCCCAACGATGCGCTGGAACCGGCGCAGTGCCACGGCGACCTGAGCCTGCAATTCAGCTCCAACACCCCGGACACCAATATCCACGCCCTGCGCGACATCGTGAAAAACCTGCCCGACCTGCTGCTGGTGCGCTGGAAGCAGGAAGGCAGCGTGCCGCCCCAGGCACCGGCCAAGCCCGGCGAACCGGCACAAAGCGCGCGCAACTTCCTGGGTTTCCGCGACGGCTCGGCCAACCCGAACTCCAACGACAACAAGGCCATGGACCAGATTGTGTGGGTCCAACCCGGCAGCGACGAACCGAGCTGGGCGGCCCATGGCAGCTACCAGGCGGTGCGCATCATCCGCAACTTCGTCGAACGCTGGGACCGCACGCCGCTGCAAGAGCAGGAAAGCATCATCGGCCGCGTGAAGACCAGCGGCGCGCCCATGGATGGCCAGAAAGAATCCCAGGTGCCCGACTACAGCAAGGACCCGGAAGGCAAGCTGACCAAGCTCGATGCCCATATCCGCTTGGCCAACCCGCGCACCCCGCCGACCCAGGCCAACCTGATCCTGCGTCGGCCGTTCAACTACTCCAACGGCGTCAATAAAAACGGTCAGCTGGACATGGGGCTGTTGTTCATCTGCTACCAGGCTGACCTGGAGAAAGGCTTTATCAGCGTGCAAACCCGGCTCAACGGCGAACCCCTGGAGGAATACCTCAAGCCGGTCGGCGGCGGGTACTTCTTCACCTTGCCGGGGGTCACGGGCCCCAAGGATTTCATCGGGCGCACGCTGCTCGCTGCAACGCCTCCTCAAACCACTGCCCACACCTAAAACAAACCAGAGCGGAACACGTCCCATGAAGAAGTCGACTATCGCGTTGTCGTTGTTAATGACCCTTTCGCCGCTGGCAGCGTTTGCCGCTACCGCGCCGTTGGACCTGGTAGGCCCGGTGTCGGACTACAAGATCTACGTCACCGAAGAAATCGGCGAGCTGGTCACTCAGACCCAGGCCTTTACCGACGCCATCAACCAAGGCGACCTGGCCACCGCCAAGAAGCTCTACGCGCCGACCCGCGTGCACTATGAGTCCATCGAGCCGATCGCCGAGCTGTTCAGCGACTTGGACGCATCAATTGACTCCCGTGTCGATGACCACGAAAAAGGCGTGACCGCCGAAGACTTCACCGGTTTCCACCGCATCGAGTACGCGCTGTTCTCGCAGAACTCGACCAAGGGACTGGAAGCCCTGACGGCCAAGCTCAACACCGACGTCAACGACCTGAAAACCCGTGTCGATGGCCTGACTTTCCCGCCGGAGAAAGTTGTCGGCGGTGCCGCAGCGTTGCTGGAAGAAGTCGCCGCCACCAAGATCTCCGGTGAAGAAGACCGCTACAGCCACACCGACCTGTATGACTTCCAGGGCAACATCGACGGCGCGAAGAAAATCGTCGACCTGTTCCGTGGCCAGATCGAGAAACAGGACAAGGCCTTCCTGGCCAAGGTCGACAAGAACTTCGCCAGCGTGGACAAGATCCTGGCCAAGTACAAGACCAAGGACGGCGGCTTCGAGACCTATGACAAGGTCAAGGAAAACGACCGCAAGGCACTGGTGGGTCCGGTCAACACCCTGGCCGAAGACCTGTCGACCCTGCGTGGCAAGCTGGGCCTGAACTGATCCGTGGCTGTCCAGGCTCGCAGCGAGCCTGGGCGGCCCCTATCAGTCCCGAACCCTGAAATGCTTCAAGGGTGCACCCTCAGGCTCGCCAGAGCTGGGATTGATCACATACCACCCGGCGTTTTTCTGGATCGCCTGGACTTCAAGATCCCCCACGTTGCCTGTTCGAGCGCCCGACACAGCCTTGAACGATCGAATGCCTCCCGGGAAGAGGCAACCTTGTACGCCCACCGCCCAACGACACTTCTCGAATGCCGTGGTCGGCATATAGAGACCGGGCGCCAGGCGAGCGACTTCACCGTTCCTGATTTTGCGTAGCGCATAAACGGTTTTCGACCCGGATTTGAACACGTCAATCGTACCGTCCAGGGGATTGAACAGGCTACGCAGCAACGGTGCGGTGCCTTTGAGCCCTGGCAGGCTGAATGACTTGCCATTGAACAGCACCAGCTTTTTTACGCCACGCAAAAATCGGCTAGCCCCACTCAGCCCGCCTGTGGCGGCGAACGACGCGAAATCAATCAGTAAGCCCTTGAGTCCCTCCTTCACATTGCCGTGTGCAATATCTGAAATCGCACCCACAAACGGGATCAGGCTCAGCATCATACGGGCGTTCTCGGCGTTGAACAGCTGAGTGCCGGAGGTAAACGGATAGGTGCGTCGGCTCTGTAAACCCGGGGGCTGGTTGGCAAACTCAATCAGCGTCGCACGCTTGCCGTCAAAGCTGTGGGCCAGCAAAGCGCTGACAATTTGCTGGGTTTTGGTTGAAGCAAAGGTATCGGGCACACGCCGGATCGCCCTATCCCCAGGGCGTAGCTGCGGCGTCGGCGGCAGTTCTGTGGGTACTTTCTCGATAATCACCTTCGATTTGGCACCCGCACGCGGCAGCGAACCTGAACGGTAGGCCTCTACATCGAAGGCTTGCTCAGTCCCCAGCCGGAACGGCCTGCGCACATAAGCAAATGGCCCGTGGGGCTTGCGGCCTTCTTCGACGGTACCATCGAGTTTCAATCGATAAGGCAAATCGGTGCGCTTGACCATCTGCATTGATCGCGGGAACACCTCGTAGTAACCGAACCTTGGCTCGACCGCGCCCGTTTCATAACGCGGCAGCAGGCCATGCTTGCCACAGTGTTCGTCGACCTTGGAGTCGGGGCCCTGATCGTCCTCCAGGGCTTCCCCGGTTTCCTGGCGTACGGTGAAAAACTCTATGTTGCCTGACTCAAGCGCCAGACGTTCCTGCGCGGGCAACTGGGCAATCATCAGTTTCAGCGCAGTAGCCTGAGCCACGCGGGTATCGGCAATGTGCTGATCGACGGCGGCCGCCACCAATGGGGCGATCTCTGGCACCTGCCGGATGCGCGCCTCGAACGTTGCCTGGGAAATCCTGGGATGGATGAACCGGTAGCGTCGCTCCCCATTGATCCGTGCATTGAGCCAATGATCGACGGCCAGCAACGGGTCATCGCGAACCTGCTCCGTCAGAATGACATCGGTCAGCAACGGCCGACGGGATTCCAGATGCGCATGCTGGCGAGGTTCAAAAGGCACGTCCGTGTCCAGTTCAAGCCTGAATCCACGCAGTTCATCGGCGGTCATTTCCGGGAACAACGACAGCAGCCGCTCGATCAGCAAGCTGCGCTGAGTCGGCGGTTCTTTCGTCAGTGTGCTGAAGGCCTCGCGGATCTGCTTCTCCCGCGCGGTAAAGGCCTGTGTCGCGGCCTGATAATCCCCTGGAGAGTATTGGTTGTCGTGGGTCATGGGGAAAATGCCGGTCATGACCGCCCAGTCCAACAAGGGCCTGGTCGCCAGGGTCTTGAGCAGCGCCTCTTGTGTGGCACCACCCGCGTCAAGGCGCGCGAGTGCCATGATTTGCGTAAGGTTCATCAATCGCGAACTGCCCGCGCCGGACAGTGCATCGGCTATTGCGCAGCCCAGGCGCATTTCCAGCCAGCCGGTGGAGCCGATCTTGATGCTTTGCGGGTCACGGTTGAAGGCCTGCGCGGCCTCCGTCGGCACACCCGGATCGGCCTTGATCAGCATCTCCGGTGCAGACTGGGCCAGGAACAGGTGGGCGAACAGGGACGACAGCGTGGCATCGACCCCCTTGCTTTCCAGGTGTTTTTCCACGTCCTGGCGCACATCCTTGAGCGTGCGGCCCAGGTTGCCTGGCTGGTAAAGCCAATACCCGGCCACTACGCCTGGCCGGCCCGGCACTGGAGCGTTCACACTCAGCTTCAGCGCCGCCGCCAGGAGTTGATGGCGCTTGGCTTTACTCAAGGGCTGACCGTCGGCCACGGCGTAAAGCTTCAGGCGCGTGGCCAATTCGTCGGCCTTGGCGATGCAGGGTGGCGAATCGAAAAAGTCGGCAAGACGGCGGTCCGGATCATGGGGCGATTGCTCGACCACACTGGAGCCGGTAAAGCGTCCAAGCAATGCCACCACCGCTGGCGCCATGCCTTTCAACACCTCGCGATCATCGGCCGACAACGCGGCACCCACGCTCTGCTCATAGGGCAGCATGACCGCATAATCGCCTGCCGACAGCGGCGGCGGGAACGACGTATTGAACCAACTCAATGTGGCACGCACGTCACTCACCGTCTGCGGCGCATCAGGGGCATAAAACGCCAACGCCTGCCGCGCGTCATAGGTGCGAGTGCTGTACAGGGCATTCCCGGTCTTGCCACTCATGCGCAGCAAATCATCGAGATTCGAGTTCATCTGGCGAGCCGACTGTTGTGCTTCTTCGCTGCCGGTGGCCAGGGCTTTCTGGATTTCCTCGTCGAAATACGCCTGCAGCGATTGCCATTGACCGGCAGCGTTGCGCATCTGCAGGGCCCCCTCGGACAACCGGTATGCGCGGCCCTCTCCCGCGTCCCCCACGTTCGCCAGGAAATCCTGGAAGGTCGGCGTCGCCAGAAAGGCATTGAACTGCTTTCGTGGCTCTTGGCTGAGTTGATCCAGGGTCGATCCCCTCGCAATGGAGACCGTATGATCATCCAGCTTGAGTGATTCACCGCCCTCCTTGCCCTCGATTATCGGCTGCAATTGGCCAACCAATTGCCTGCGCACTGCCTGATCATCGCCCTGTTGCAGCAGGTGCTTGAACTGTTTCTCCCACTGGTCACGCAAGGAGGAAGAAATCGCGGGCCATCCCTCGCGCTTGAGTTGTGTGCCCAATGCCGCCGCGGCCCGCTCATTGAGCGGCGGCCTTACGCCGTAGAAATCCAGCACCACGTCACGCGGCACTGCACTTTGAGTCGGGCTCATAGCAACTGGCACCCCCAAGTCATTGGGAGAAAGAACCTGCTGGATGGCGTGGATCTTGGTACTGACCTCCCACCAGCCCGAACCATCCGTTAATGTAAACCGCTCAAAGGTATCCTTGCCCTCACGCGTCACCATGCCTGCCACCGAATCTCGAAACACGCGCACGGTCGATAGCTTCAACCCCTTGGCTTCAAACCAGGCTTGCACGGCCGGTTCAGTGATTGCGGCGTTGTATAGCTGGAGAAAGGGGGCGATGGACGCATTGGGCGGGATGAGGTTTTCGGGCGGACTGCCCGTGGTCAGCCACTGAACCAGCCGTTTGTGCAACGTGGTATCCGCGACAGCGGCGACAGCGGCGCTGGGGAAATTGCGCCGTGACGTTACGGTATCGGATACAGCACGTTGGGACCGGCTGTCAGGGACCGCGACAGGGTGCAACACCGCCGCCTGGGAGGGCGCCTGAAACTCACTGAGCGCCGGGACAGTACTGCTGAATCGAGTGGTGTACATATCTATTAACCCCTGGCCAATTGAACGGCGAGAGTTCTCGTCCCTTAGAACAGTCAATAGACAACGTACAGCACACGCCAAAGACGCTGCAGAGGCAAAGTCTCAACACATCGAGCCTGCCGCAACGCACCCGTTACTAGAGAATTCGGTACAACAACCGCTCGATTCGTACACGGCTGACCCGGCGCAAAAACTTGCCGACGGCCTCGGGATAATCCACCAGGGTTTGCAAATCCTGGTAACGCTCGATCCGCGTGGTGTGCTGGAAAATCTGCGCCAGCTCCGTGCGTCGCGGCTCCAGCCACTGGCCTTGGGGGTCATCGACGAGCAAGGCGTTTTCCAGGTCGAGACGAAACGCCCGTGGGTTGAGGTTGTTGCCGGTGAGCAAGGTGTAGCGCTGATCGACCCACATGCCCTTGAGGTGGTAGGTGTTGTCGCCGTCGCGCCACAGATGCAGGTTCAACTGGCCGCTGTCGATCACCGGTTGATGACGCTTGGCAAAGCGGCGCAGGCTGATTTCGTACAGGTACGGCAGTGCCGAGATCACCTTGAAGGGTTCGCTGGGCGGGATGTAGAAATCGTTGGCGGTCTTGTCGCCGACGATGATGTCGACCTTCACCCCGCGCGCCAGGGCGCGGTTTATTTCGCGGGTCACCGGCAGCGGCAGGTTGAAGTACGGCGTGCAGATGGTCAGTTGATGCCGGGCACTGGCGATCAGTTCGAGAATCACGCGGTTCAACGGGTTGTTCTTGCCCACGCCGAGCAACGGGCTGACAGACAGGTGGCCGTTGGGCAACTGCCCTGCGGTGGTGTCGTAGGCCGCGTGCTTGAGCCGGCTGCGCAGGTCGCCGATGTCGTTGCGCAGGCTGCGGGTGGTCGGCGGGTTCGGCAGGTCGAGGCGGTGCACGGCCTTGGAGGCCACCAGGCCGTGCTCCACCAAGTGCTGCATGGAATCCGCCAGGGGCTGGCTGTGGATCAGGTGGTAACGGTCGAAGCGGTATTTATCGAACTTGTGCAGGTACACGTTGTTCAGGCTGGCACCGCTGTACAACACGCTGTCATCGATCACAAAGCCCTTGAGGTGCAGCACGCCGAACAGCTCGCGGGTTTGCACCGGTACGCCGTACACCGGCACTTCACTGGCATGGCGCTGCGTCATGGCCTGGTACCAGGCGCTGTTGCCCGGTTGCTTGCCGGCGCCGATCAGCCCGCGCTGGGCGCGCAGCCAGTCGACCACCACCACGATGTCCAGCTCCGGCCGTGCGGCCTTGGCGGCGTGCAGGGCGTCGTAGATCTCCTGCCCTGCCTCGTCTTGCTGCAGGTACAACGCGACGATGTAGATGCGGCGGGTGGCCTGGGCAATGTTCTCCAGCAGGCAGCGACGGAACGCGTCAGCGCCGGACAGCACGTCAATGGCGTCGGGGGTCAGGGGAAAACCGCGCAGTTTGGGCAACAGGGAGCGTTTGAAGAACGACGGCATAAGGCTCGCAATGGGTCGAATCCGAAGAGGCCCCGAGCTTACACCATGGGGGTGCTCAGGTCTCGCAGTGGCAGAGAGTAAAATTCCTGTTGACCAAGAAGAACGATCGTTCTACTTTAGAAGCCATGAACGACATGACCCAGAATGAAACCCGCGACATTATCCTCGACGTCACCGAGAAGTTGATCTATCGCCACGGCATCGCCGCCACCGGCATGGACTTCCTGGTGAAAACCGCCGGCGTCTCGCGAAAAAGTATTTACCGTTACTTCGCCAATAAAGATGAGTTGGTGATCGCGGCCCTGCAGCGCCGTGACGAGCGCTGGATGCACTGGCTGCGCGGCGAAGTGGAGCGCGTCGATGGCAGCGGCGCACGCTTGCTCGCGCTGTTCGACGCGCTCAAGGCCTGGTTCGGCTCGGCGGATTTTCGCGGCTGCGCCTTTATCAACACCAGTGGTGAAACCGGCGACCCGCACGACCCGGTTCGCCTGCTGGCCAAGGCCCATAAACAGAAACTGTTCGAGTACGCACTCGAACTGTGCCAAGCACATGGCACCCCCGACCCCGAACGGCAGGCCGCGCAACTGCTGATCCTGATCGATGGCGCCATTACCGTTGCCCTGGTCATGGGTGATTCAACAGCTGCCGATAATGCGCAATGCATGGCGCGAACGTTATTGGGACTGTGAACCCACCCGCCTGGCAACTTTCGATAACGCTGTATGGTTTTGAGGAGCCGCCTGATGTCATCTACCGCAGAAACACGTCCGCCCTTGCCGCCGTTTACCCGTGAATCGGCGATTGAAAAAGTGCGCCTGGCCGAAGACGGCTGGAATTCCCGCGACCCGCACCGGGTGTCGCTGGCTTACACCCTGGACACGCAATGGCGTAACCGTGCCGAATTCGCCCATAACCGCGAAGAGGCCAAGGGCTTTCTCACGCGCAAATGGGCCAGGGAGCTGGATTATCGGCTGATCAAGGAGCTATGGGCCTTTACCGACAACCGCATCGCCGTGCGCTATGCCTACGAATGGCACGACGACTCGGGTAACTGGTTCCGCTCCTATGGCAATGAGAACTGGGAGTTCGACGAGAATGGCCTGATGGCCAATCGTTTTGCCTGCATCAACGACCTGCCGATCAAGGAGAGCGAACGCAAGTTCCACTGGCCGCTGGGACGGCGCCCGGATGAGCATCCGGGGTTGTCCGAACTCGGGCTTTGACTGAAGCCGCAAGCTTGAAACTTCAAGCTTGCGGCTCATTGCTCAATCCTGATTGAGGCCCACTCGATACAGCACGCCATCGTCCTCATCCGTCAGCACATACAGAAAGCCATCCGGCCCCTGCCGCACATCGCGAATGCGTGCCTTCAAGCCGCCCAGCAAGCGCTCCTCATGGATAACCTTGTCGCCATCGAACTGCAGACGAATCAGTTCCTGACTGGCCAGCGCACCGATGAACACGTTGTGCTGCCACGCCTTGAACCGGTCGGCGTCGTAGAAGGCCATGCCACTGATAGCCGGTGATTTCTCCCACACATGGTGGGGCGCCACGGTGCCTTCTGCGGTCTTGCCCTTGGCCTCGGGAATCGGTGTCAGCGAATAGTTGATGCCGTGAGTCGCCAGCGGCCAGCCGTAGTTCTTGCCGCGCTCGATAATGTTGATTTCATCACCGCCGCGCGGCCCGTGTTCGTTTTCCCAGAGCGTGCCACTCCATGGGTTCAGCGCCAGCCCTTGTGGATTGCGCTGGCCGTAGGACCAGATCTCGGGACGTACCCCGGCTTGACCGACAAACGGGTTGTCATCGGGCACGCGGCCATCCGGGTAGATCCGTACGACTTTGCCTTGCAGCTTGTCCAGGTCCTGGGCGGTCGGGCGGTCGTTGTTTTCCCCCAGGGTCACGAACAGGTAGCCATCGCGGTCGAAGGCCAGGCGCGAACCGAAGTGGTTGCCGGTGGAGAGTTTCGGCTCCTGGCGCAGGATCACGTTGAAATCGGTCAAGCCACTCAGGTCCGGCGCCAGGCGCCCGCGACCCACAGCGGTGCCGGCCGTGCCGCCCTTGCCGCCGCCTTCGGCGTACGTCAGGTAGACCATGCGGTCCTGCTTGAAGTCCGGCGACAGCACCACATCGAGCAAACCGCCCTGCCCCTTGGCCCACACCTCGGGCACGCCGGTCAACGGCGCAGACAGCTTGCCGTCCGGACTGACAAAGCGCAGGCGCCCCGGACGCTCGGTCACCAGGAACCCTTGCTGGTCGGGTAAAAACGCCACAGCCCAGGGGTGATCGAGGCCTTTGACGATCGGGGTCGCGGTGATGCTGCCTTGTTCACTGGGGAACTGCTGCCCATCGGCGGCATAAACGGCCGTCTGCGCAAGCAGCGTGGTGGCGCACAGGGTGGCGAGCAGGGTTTTGCGTATCAACATAAGACAGCGTCCTTACCGGCGATTGCCGTTGGCATCATAGGTGGGGGCTTTGGAGTCGGTGGCTGGACGGCTGGGGGCCGCATCGCGTTGCGGATAGCGATTGCCGATACCACCGTTTTCCAGGGTAGGTGTGCGCGGCGTCGGCACGGTCTGAATACCACGCACCGCCGGCGTATTGGGTTGGGTGCCCTGCATGCTGTTGGGATTGGCCCGGTGGATCGGGCCGTTATTGGAATCGCTTCTGCCGGGCAGGTTTTGCGCGAGGGCAACTGGCCCAAGTGCCAGGCCTAGCACCAGCACCGCGAGATGACGCACACAGCTGTTCATGACGAAGCCTCTCTGGGGCGAGGAGTACATGCTTTCGATACCACGCTACGCCCTGGGTTCGGCTTTCGTAACTAAATAGTTTCTCATCAGGTGTAACACGATCTGTCCGCGCATCTGCCCGGGGAAACTTTTCACGCTGCCGTCGAGTCACCCGAACACAGCTTCTTCTTAAGGAATCGCACGTATGCCACGGGCAATCTGGAAAGGCGCCATCAGTTTCGGCCTGGTTCATATTCCGGTATCGCTGGTCTCGGCCACCTCCGCCCAGGGCGTGGACTTCGACTGGCTGGACAAGCGCAGCATGGACCCGGTGGGCTACAAGCGCATCAACAAGGCCACCGGCAAGGAGGTCACCAAGGAGAATATCGTCAAGGGCGTAGCGTTTGAGAAAGGCCGCTATGTGGTACTCAGCGAAGATGAGATCCGCTCGGCCCACCCCAAGTCGACCCAGACCATCGAAATCATCGCGTTTGTCGCCAGCGACCAGATTCCGTTGCAGAACATCGACACGCCCTACTTCCTGGCCCCGGATAAACGTGGTGGCAAAGTCTACGCACTGCTGCGCGAAACATTGAAGAAAACCCGCAAGGTCGCCCTGGCCAATGTGGTGTTGCACACCAAGCAACACCTGGCGGCACTGATGCCCCTGGAGTCGGCGCTGGTGCTGGTGATGCTGCGCTGGCCGGCTGAAGTGCGCAGCCTGGATGAACTGGAACTGCCCAGCGAGGTGACCAAACCCAGCCTGGCCAAGGGCGAGCTGGACATGGCCAAGCGCCTGGTGGAAGACATGAGCGCAGACTGGCAGCCCGAGGACTATCGCGACAGTTTCCAGGAAAAGATCATGGCGCTGGTGGCGAAGAAAGCCAAGGCCGGCAAGATCGAAGACGTCGAATCCCAGGAAGGCAGCGACGAGCGCAAGTCCGCCGATGTGATCGATTTGACCGAGCTGCTCAAGCGCAGCCTGGCGGGCAAGCCGGCGACGAAAAACCCGGCCGCGAAAAAATCCACCAAAAAGGCCTCCTGAGCCTGCCTTATGCGGGAGAACCACATGGCCAAGCCCCTGAGCGAATACAACCGTAAACGCGATTTCGAGGTCACCGCCGAGCCATCAGGCCGCGCACCGGGTCGTAAGCCCAAGGCATCGGCCCTGAGCTTCGTGATCCAGAAGCACGACGCGCGCAACCTGCACTATGACTTCCGTCTTGAGCTTGACGGGGTGCTGCTCAGTTGGGCAGTGCCCAAGGGGCCGAGCCTGGACCCGAGCCAGAAACGCCTGGCCGTGCACGTTGAAGATCATCCCCTGAGCTATGGCGGTTTCGAGGGCAGCATCCCGGCCGGCCAGTACGGCGCCGGCGATGTGATCGTGTGGGACCGCGGCATCTGGCAACCCCATGACGACCCGCACAAGGCCTATGCCGCCGGCAAACTCACATTTACCCTGGTCGGTGAAAAGCTCTCCGGTGACTGGGCGCTGGTACGTACGCGCCTCAAGGGCAGCGGCGACAAGGAGCAGTGGCTGCTGATCAAGGAAAAAGACCAGCAGGCCCGCCCCGCCACCGAATACGATATCGTCCAGGCCCAGCCAAAGAGCGTCCTCAGTGACGCCTCGGTCGGTGAACCCAAGGCCAAGCCTCGCGCCAAACCACAGAAGCGGGCAACCGCCCTCCCCGAACAATTCGCCCCGCAACTGGCAACCCTGGTAGACCGCGCACCCGAAGGCGACTGGCACTACGAGATCAAGTTCGACGGTTACCGCATGCTCGCCCGCATCCGCGGCGGCGAGGTACGCCTGTTTACCCGCAATGGCCATGACTGGACCGAGCGCCTGCCACGCCAGGTCAAGGCCCTGCAGGCCCTGAAGCTCAAGGACAGCTGGCTCGATGGCGAGATGGTCAGCCTTAATGACGACGGCCTGCCGGACTTCCAGGCACTGCAAAATGCCTTTGAGCTCGGCCGCAGCCTGGACATCGTCTACTACCTGTTCGACGCGCCGTTTTTAAACGGCAGCGATCAACGTCAGGCGCCACTGGAGGAGCGCCGCGCCGCGCTCAAAGACGCCTTGTCCGGCAGCCGCAGCAAACTGCTGCGTTTCTCCGAAGCATTTGCCGCCAACCAGCGCGATATTGTCGAAAGCGCATGCGAGCTGGCGTTGGAAGGCGTGATCGGCAAGCGTAAGGGCAGCCCCTACGTTTCCAGTCGAAGTACCGATTGGATCAAGCTCAAATGCCGCCTGCGCCAGGAGTTCGTGATCGTCGGCTACACCCGCCCCCAGGGATCACGCAGCGGTTTTGGTGCGCTGCTGCTGGCCGTCCATGCCGATGGCGCGCTGGTCTATGCCGGGCGCGTGGGCACCGGGTTCGACCAGGCCTCACTGAAAAACATCCATGCCCGGCTCAAGCCTTTGGAACGCACGGCGTCGCCCCTGGCAAAACCGCTGACCGGCACCCAGGCGCGCGGCGTGCATTGGGTAGAGCCGACGCTGGTCGGTGAGGTGCAGTTTGCCCAATGGACCCGAGAGGGTGTGGTACGCCAGGCAGCGTTCATGGGCTTGCGCACGGACAAACCCGCCGCGCAGGTCATTCAGGAGCAGCCCCGCGCGGCCAAAACCCTGAAAGCATCGGCGGCATGCAAGGGCAGCGGGGTGACGATCACTCACCCCGACCGCGTCATCGACCCGCAAAGCGGCACGCAGAAACAGCAATTGGCGCAGTTCTACGAAGGCATCAGCGAATGGATCCTGCCCTTCCTGCGCCATCGCCCCGTGTCCCTGCTCAGGGCTCCGGAAGGCATCGAGGGCGAGCAGTTCTTCCAGAAGCACTCGGAGCGCCTGGCGATTCCGAACATCAAGCAACTGGACCCGGCACTGGACCCAGGCCATGCGCGCCTGATGGAGATCGACACGACGAAAGCGCTGGTTGGGGCCGTGCAAATGGGCACCCTCGAACTGCATACCTGGGGCGCCACTTCGGACAAGATCGAAACCCCGGACCTGTTTGTGCTGGACCTTGACCCGGACCCGGCGCTGCCCTGGAAAACCATGCTGGAAGCCGCTCAGCTCACCTTGTCGGTACTCGACGAGCTGGGGTTGGAAGCCTTCGTCAAGACCAGCGGCGGCAAAGGCTTGCACCTGGTCATACCGTTGGCGCGGCGGGATGGCTGGGACACGGTAAAAGCCTTTGCCAAAGCCATCGCCCAGTTCATGGCCCGGCAGTTGCCCGAGCGTTTTACCGCCACCTCCGGGCCAAAAAACCGCGTAGGCAAGATCTTCATCGATTACCTGCGCAATGCCCGTGGCGCCAGCACAGTGGCGGCCTATTCGGTACGCGCACGGCCGGGCTTGCCCGTGTCGGTACCGGTAAGTCGTGAAGAGCTCAAAGGCTTGCGCAGTGCCCAGCAATGGACGGTGGCCAATGTGCTGGAGCGTTTGCAAGGTTTGAAGGAAGACCCGTGGGCGGGCTATGCCAATCGGCAAAAAATCAACAGAAAGATGTGGGATCAATTAGACGCCACGCCACCGAAGTGAGTGGCGCCCGGACCGGTTCAGATCAGCAGGAAGAGAGCCGCCAGGGCAGCGAAGATCGCCCACTTTTCAAGGTAGTAACGCGTGCGATTGCGCTTTTTCAGTTCTTTGCCACGCAGACGGATCTTGTACAGGCGAGTAAACGCGCGGTTGAGCCCACCCGTCTTGTCGCTGGCGTCATTGGGCGAGCCTGCGGCCGCCATCACAGTGCGGCTGAACCAGCGGTTGAAGGCGGCGGCCCAACGGTATTTCATCGGGCGCTCGATATCGCAGAACAGGATGATGCGGTTCTGTTGTGTAGTGTTTTCAGCGTAGTGAATATACGTCTCGTCAAACATCACCGGCTCGCCATCACGCCAGTAGTAACTTTCGCCGTCCACATTGATGTAGCAGCCCGGATCATTCGGCGTGTCCAGGCCCAGGTGGTAACGGTAGGAACCGGCATACGGGTCACGGTGGCGCACCAGCTTGGAGCCCGGCGGCAACTCGGCGAACATTGCCGCCTTGATCGAGCCGATGCCCTGCACCAGCTCGGTGGTACGCGGGCACAGCTTCATCGCCGAGGGGTGGCTGTCGCCATACCATTTCAGGTAGAACCGCTTCCAGCCGGACTTGAAGAACGAGTTGAAACCTACGTCGTTGTATTGGTCGGAGCGTTTGATTTCGCCCGCACGCATCAGAGCATGGCCTTCCCGGCGAATCTCCTCCCAGTGCTCTTGCAGCGGGCTCAGTTCGGGAAAATCGCTGGGTGATAAATAAGGGCGGCCGGGCAGTTTGGAGAACAGGTAAAGGAAGCAGTTGATCGGTGCCAGGAAGGTCGAATGATCACTGAGTTGGCGGCCCAGCTTATGCCGCACCCGACCACGCAGGTGTACATACGCAATGGAGGCAACGTAAAGAACAACAATGATGAGTTTCAAGGGATTTCGTCACATGTCAGAAGAAAACAGGCTGCTCCTGCGCGCCCACAACGGCTGAGGATGGATAGCAGCGTCTGAAATCACAATTCACACAATTGGCACGACCGGCTGAGTAATGTCCCGATACGTGGTCCGTGGCAGTTATTTAGCCACAGTTTGTAACCAAAAGTTAATCAAGAATTGTGAAAACCTGTCTAGTGAATGTGCCGGGCAGGCGCCTCGACGGCCGGCCTTGGGGCACGGCAACCACCGATCATCGAACGGCGAAAGATGGTAAAAGGCAGCACCGCCGGCAACGCCCGGTAATTACCCCCTCAGCAAAAAGGAATTTGTATGTCAGCCCTTTCAGATCCGGATAGTCAAACCCTTCAAGGCGTTTGGGAGCAAACCTCACTTGAAGACAGTGGCGTACTCAATCCCATCGATGCCCACAGCGCTCCGGGCGCTTTAACCACTATCAGCGGCGATCGTTTCGAAGTGAAGACCGTCAGTGGCGAAGTGTTGTTGGCGGGTCGGTTTTTCCTCGACAGCAGCACGGTTCCCAAAAGCATTACCTGGGTGGACGCCCTGGGCGATGACGCCGGCAAGCACTTGCCCGCCAGTTATCGCCTGGAGGGGGATTCATTTGTGTTCATTGCGGCGGATGAAGGAATGCCCAGACCCATCGTGTTCAGTACCGGCCCAGGCCAAACCATGCGCACTTTCGTGCGCCGCGCGTGATGCTGCGCGCCATCCGAACGCGCGACAGCAATTTCACAAAGCCTTCACTTTCAGCCCTATAGGGTGAAGCCTACCTACTCCAGTAAATCCCTTGGCCCGCCAGTTCGCGGGCTTTTTTTGCCTGGTGCGAATCGGCTCAGGCGGGACGCTTGGTGGCGGCCAGCGTGAAGCACAGGGGTAACTGGGCAGGCTGGTGCTCGTACTGGTCGTAAAGTTCTTCGCGATTGGAGTGGGCATATTCCTGCAGATGGTCGATCTGCAACTGCGCAGCAATCGCCGCGCTCACCACATCCCCCAGGGTGTGCACATACCAATAGGAGGTCGGCCCCGCCACTTCGCCCTGCCCCTCATAGACAATCGACTCCTGCAGCACAAAAGGCTCACGCTGGAAGTACGAACTGGCCGGCAACAGTGGGTCTGGCGCACGCGGGTCGAACATTTCCAGAAACGGGTGGGTTTCATACATCACCAGCGTGCCACCGGGTTTCAAGGTCCTGGCGACATGGCGCATGAACAGCGCCACATCCGGCATCCAGCCCAGCACGCCGATGGTCACCAAGGCGATGTCGAAGCGCTCGTGCAAGCGTGATGGCAACTGGTGGATATCGCTTTCGATGAATTCCGGGTTGTGGGGCGAAACGTCGGCAAGCTCACGGGCCTGCTGCAGGAACGCCCGGGATTGATCCACACCGACCACCGAGCACGCGCCCAGGCCGAACAGTGACAGGCTTTCGCGACCGTTATTGCAGCACACCTGCACCACCTCTTTGCCGGCAACGCCAATGTCTTGCAACAACCCGGCAAGGGTGGGATCCAGGCACGAAAACCCAGGGTCGCGGACCCCGTTAAGCAGGGCGCTCCAGGTCTCGGTGGTTTTGTGCAGGTCGGCGGATTGATCCCAGGCGTCCTTGTTGCAGGCAATCGCCTGTTGAGCTGAGGGCATGTCCATTGCGTCTCCAGATAAGTCATACGGCGAGGCAAAGAAAATAAGCCACAAGCCCGCAGATTAAAACCCCAGCAGCAGGCGAAACTAAATGAACTGCGCGCAGGTCACTAGCGCAATGAGTGTTCAGCCTTTGAACGCCCCCTGCGAAGTCCTGACCATGGCCACACACGCCGACCTGCGTAATACCCTGTCCCTGGACAGCCTGAATTTTTTCCTGGCGGATGTGCGCGACGGCCTCGGTCCATACCTGGCCATCTACTTGCTGGCGGTGCACAAGTGGGATCCGGCCAGTATCGGCGTAGTCATGACCCTGGCAGGTATCGCCGCGCTGATCACCCAGGGCCCGGCGGGTGCCCTGGTCGACCGCACGCGCAGCAAACGCGCTGTGATTGCCGTCGCCGCCCTGCTGGTGACCGGCAGTTGCCTGTTGCTGCCCTTCGTCAGTTCATTCAGCCTGGTTGCCTTGACCCAGGCGGCCAGTGCCATCGCCGCATCGGTGTTCGCGCCGGCGATCTCCGCGATTTCCCTGGGCATTACCGGGCCACGTGCGTTCACCCGGCGCACCGGGCGCAACGAAACCTTCAACCATGCCGGCAACGCTGTGGCGGCGCTGTTGGCCGGTGGCCTGGCGTACCTGTTCGGCCCCGTGGTGGTGTTCTACCTGATGGCCTTTATGGCGGTGGCCAGTGTCGTGGCGGTCAGTTGCGTCTCGGCCAAGGCGATCGACCATGAGGTAGCCCGGGGCTTCGACCCTGCCCACCACAGCGACCATGAGCAGCCGTCCGGCATTGCGGTCTTGCTGGCCAACCGGCCGTTATTGCTGTTTGCCGTCTGCTGCGCCCTCTTCCACCTGGCCAATGCGGCGATGCTGCCGCTGGTCAGCCAGAAGCTCTCGCAGATCAACCTGCAGATGGCCACGCCATTGACCTCGGCCTGTATCGTCGCCGCACAATTGGTGATGGTGCCGATGGCCTGGCTGGTGGGCAGCAAGGCCGACGTGTGGGGGCGCAAGCCGCTGTTGCTGTTCGGCTTCATGATCCTGCCGCTGCGTGGCGTGCTCTACACCCTGTCCAGCGATCCCTACTGGCTGGTGGCCGTGCAGATGCTCGACGGCATCGGCGCAGGGATCTTCGGTGCGCTGTTCCCGGTGATCGTCAAGGACCTGACCCAGGGCACCGGGCGTTTCAACGTCAGCCTGGGGGCGCTGTCCACGGTATTTGGGCTGGGCGCGGCCTTGAGCAGCAGCCTGGCCGGTTTTGTGGTGCAGCAGGCTGGCTACAATGCGGCCTTCCTCACCCTTGCCGGGGTGGCGGGCGTCGCGTTGGCGCTGTTATGGCTGGCGATGCCGGAGACGCTGGCCAAACCCTTCTTCGCGCCTCACGCCTCTGCTGCCTGATATGAGCGACGCCAGGAACTGTGCAGACGAAATCCGAGCGGGCGCCAAATTTCGGCCCAAAAAAAGTCTCACCCACCTTCGGTGAGCTGACCCAGCGTTTGATTGCTGGGCCAGAAGCGCAAGTTAGAGCAGTACAGTGGACAGCATTCCCAAGGCTCCCAAGACGAACCCGATAAGGGCGCCTCGTCCTGGTGCTTCATGAAACAGCGACCAGACCACCAAGGGCTCAAGCAGCAACAAAGAGGTGACGGAGACCACGGTGACGATCCAGATGTCACCGACAGCAACGTACCCCAGCCAATACGCACCCAACAGACAAAGCCCTGCAAAACACATCAGCACAACAGGAAGGACGAACCCTTCCCATGAACCATTTCCTGTCTGGGCAAGCTTGGCGGTGACCACCTCACTGTAGATTGCACAAAACTCGCCGAGCACCATCAACCCTAGAGCAGAAACTCCGAGTAGTTCTTTGGACATATCAAAAACTCCTTCGTATTCAGCGCAATATTTTTCAACTCCCAGCCAGCGATGCCGCAGCCCAGGAGTTCGTTGCAGTGATACGAAGCAGCCTTGAACAGGCCTGAATTACCGAAGTGCTTTTCCATGCTCATATCCTTCATAGGGGGTGAGTCTTGGCGTCCACATTGGGGGCGCGTGGCGATCATACGTTCCGCTATCCGTTCTGAACAACCCGCCACCTTGGAGTGACCACGCGCCACATGAGATTGAAGGCGCTCAACATCCCTCGTCGGCCGCCATACAACTGTCGCCTGACATATGCGACAATGCGCGCCAAATTCCAACACACATCCCCCATTTTTTGCTCAGCGACCGGGTTTCGCGCCTTGATGTCGCTGTTGATGCATGCCTGAAGGCTCCTGCCGCCACGCTCGCAACCCATTGATAGGTAAAGTAATTGATCTCCACAGCTAACATCACCATGCAGTTCGGCGCCAAGCCGCTCTTTGAGAACGTCTCGGTCAAGTTCGGCGCCGGCAACCGGTATGGTCTGATCGGTGCCAACGGTTGCGGCAAGTCGACCTTCATGAAAATCCTTGGCGGCGACCTCGATCCGTCTGGCGGCCAGGTCATGCTGGAGCCGAATGTGCGCCTGGGCAAGCTGCGCCAGGACCAGTTCGCCTATGAAGAATTCACCGTGCTCGACACCGTGATCATGGGCCACGAGGAGCTGTGGAAGGTCAAGGCCGAGCGCGACCGTATCTACTCGCTGCCGGAAATGAGCGAAGACGACGGCATGGCCGTGGCCGAGCTGGAAACCGAATTCGCCGAGATGGACGGCTACACCGCCGAATCCCGTGCCGGTGAACTGCTGCTGGGCCTGGGTATTCCCCTGGAACAGCATTTCGGCCCGATGAGCGAAGTCTCCCCCGGCTGGAAACTGCGTGTGTTGCTGGCCCAGGCGCTGTTCTCGGACCCGGAAGTGCTGTTGCTCGACGAACCGACCAACCACCTGGACATCAACACCATCCGCTGGCTGGAAAACATCCTGACCCAACGCTCCAGCCTGATGATCATCATCTCTCACGACCGTCACTTCCTGAACAGCGTGTGCACCCACATGGCTGACCTGGACTACGGCGAGCTGCGCCTGTTCCCGGGCAACTACGACGAGTACATGACCGTGGCGACCCAGTCCCGCGAGCAGCTGCTGTCGGACAATGCCAAGAAGAAAGCGCAGATCTCCGAGCTGCAATCCTTCGTCAGCCGCTTCTCGGCCAACGCCTCGAAAGCCAAGCAGGCGACGTCCCGTGCCAAGGCGATCGACAAGATCCAGCTGGCCGAGGTCAAGCCTTCGAGCCGTGTGAGCCCGTTCATCCGTTTCGAACAGAACAAGAAGCTGCATCGACAGGCGGTCATCGTCGAGCGCATGGCCAAAGGTTTCGACGGCAAGCCGCTGTTCAAGGATTTCAGCTTCCAGATCGAAGCCGGCGAGCGCGTGGCGATCATCGGCCCGAACGGTATCGGCAAGACCACCCTGCTGCGCACCCTGGTCAACGAACTGACCCCGGATGCCGGCAGCATCAAGTGGACCGACGCCGCGGAACTGGGCTACTACGCCCAGGACCACGCCCATGACTTCGAAGACGACGTCACACTGTTCGACTGGATGGGCCAGTGGACCCAAGGCGAGCAAATGATCCGTGGCACCCTGGGTCGCATGCTGTTCTCCAACGATGAAATCCAGAAGTCCGTAAAGGTGATCTCCGGTGGTGAGCAAGGCCGCATGCTGTTCGGCAAGCTGATCCTGCAGAAGCCGAACGTGCTGATCATGGACGAACCGACCAACCACTTGGACATGGAATCCATCGAGGCGCTGAACCTGGCGCTGGAGAACTACCCGGGCACGCTGATCTTCGTCAGCCACGACCGTGAGTTCGTATCGTCCCTGGCCACCCGCATCATCGAGTTGAGCGCCAACGGCGTGATCGACTTCAGCGGCACCTACGACGACTACCTGCGCAGCCAAGGCGTGGTGTTCTAACAGTAGCGACCTGGAACCCTGGGGAACAGGCTCGTTGTGGTGAACGGGCTTTTGTGGTGAGCAGGCTTGTTGTGGTGAGCGGGCTTGCCCACCACAAAAGCCCGCTCGCCACAGTAGGCCGGTTTCTCGGCCAAAGTAGTTAGGCTGCTTCCTTTTCCCCCAAGCCCTTGCCATGATGCGTTCACCGCCCGCCCGCGAACGAGTGCCCATGTCCAACGCCGCCTCCTCCTCCCTGTCGATCACCCTGCAGATCGTCTCCATCGTCTTCTACACCTTCATCGCCTTTATCTGCATCGGCCTGCCGATTGCGGTAATCCCGGGCTATGTCCATGAGCAACTGGGCTTCAGCGCGGTGGTGGCCGGGATTACCATCGGCTCGCAGTACCTGGCAACCCTGCTCAGCCGCCCCATGGCCGGGCGCATGTCCGACAACGTCGGCACCAAGCGCGCGATTGTGCTGGGGCTGGCGGGCATCCTGGTCAGCGGTGTATTGACGTTCTTCGCCACCCTGGTGGACAACCTGCCCAGCCTGAGCCTGGGGATTCTGATCCTCGGCCGGCTGTTGCTGGGCGTGGCCCAGGGCCTGATCGGCGTGGGCACCATCAGTTGGTGCATGGGCCAGGTCGGGGCGGAGCACACGGCGCGGTCGATTTCGTGGAATGGCATTGCCTCCTACGGCGCCATCGCCATCGGCGCGCCGCTCGGGGTGGTGATGGTCGCCGAATATGGCTACACCAGCCTGGGTATCGCCCTGTCGGTATTGGCGGCGCTGGGCCTGGTGCTGATCCGCAATAAACCCTCGGTGCCGGTAGTGCGCGGCGAGCGTCTGCCGTTCTGGGCGGTGTTCGGGCGCATCGCACCCTTTGGTGCCAGCCTGTGCCTGGCGTCCATCGGCTACGGCACCCTGACCACCTTTATCACCCTGTATTACCTCAATCGCGGCTGGGCCGGCGCGGCGTACTGCCTCACGGTGTTTGGCGTGTGTTTTATCCTCTCGCGGCTGCTGTTCATCTCCGCGATAAGCCGTTTTGGCGGCTTCAGGGCGGCGATTGCCTGCATGATCATCGAGACCCTGGGCCTGACGCTGCTGTGGCTGGCACCGTCCACCGGCGTAGCCTTGATCGGTGCAGGGCTGACCGGCTTTGGCTTGTCGCTGGTGTACCCGGCGCTCGGCGTGGAGGCCATCAAGCAGGTGCCGAACAGCAGTCGCGGTGCGGGCCTGAGTGCCTATGCGGTGTTTTTCGACCTGGCCCTGGCGATTGCCGGGCCGTTGATGGGCGCCGTGGCGCTGAACCTGGGTTACAGCTGGATTTTCTTCTGCGCAGCGCTGTTATCGGTCACGGCGCTGGGAGTGACCTTGCTGCTCAAGCGCCGCGCTTACTGATCGGCGGTCTGCAAGCCGGCGCGGGTAGCCTGGCCGAGGGTGTGGCTGAAAAAACGCCCGGCCTCGGAGATCAGGTCGCGGTGGATACCTTCACGGTCGACGCCGTCGGCATCGGTGCAGATCGCCGGCATCGCGGCCAGTTGGTCGCTGTCGCACGGCGCCATGAACACGAAGTGCCCTGCCCCCGCCAGCAGC
Organism: Pseudomonas sp. NIBRBAC000502773; assembly: GCF_006517195.1. Taxonomy (NCBI): domain Bacteria; kingdom Pseudomonadati; phylum Pseudomonadota; class Gammaproteobacteria; order Pseudomonadales; family Pseudomonadaceae; genus Pseudomonas; species Pseudomonas sp. NIBRBAC000502773. Next base: position 192,980 of record NZ_CP041189.1, read on the forward strand.
TTGAAGTCCGGTGGCTCCGGCAGTTTGCGTGCCAGGGCGGCGGCGTTCTTGTCGACCGCCACCAGCTTGTCGCCGTCGCCGCTATAGAGCAGCACCGGCACATGCACGTCGGCCAGGGTGTGGCGGCCGAACATCAGGCTCAAAGGCGCCATCAACATCAAGGCATGAATGCGCGGATCGGATTGCGGTTGCAGGTCGTCACGGTCCACCACCAGTTCGCCCTTGGTGGTGCAGGCATCACGATCTTCGGGGCGTTCCTGGCAATAGCGGCGCAGGCGGTCAAAGTCCGGCTTGGCTCCCGCCAGGATCAACGCGGTTTCGCCACCGGCCGAATAGCCGATAACACCCACCTGATCGACGTTGACGAACGGCGACAGCATCGGGTCGGCCAGCGTCGCGGTGATCGCTTCGGAAATCTGGATCGGCCGGCCGTACAGGTTACTCACCGTGCCCAGGCGGCTGTGGTCCTTATAGTTATCGCCGGGATGCAACACCGCGACCACCACAAAGCCTTTGCGCGCCAGGGAGGTGGCCAGGTCATGCAGGGCCAGCGGCGTACCGGTGTTGCCATGGGACAGCATCAACATCGGGAAGCGGCCAATGGCGATCTTGGAATCTTCGCTGGCGGCGACGTGATAGGGACCCAGTTGCGTGCTGTGTTCAGCGTCGGTCGATGGGTAGAAGGCCACGGCTTTCATCGGCTGCTGGTCCAGCGGGTCGAGAAAGCTCATGCGGTGGAAGCCCACACTCCAATGGGGGTGCGGCGCGGGCGCGGCGTGCACTGAAATCAGGCCGCCGAGCAGGGAAAGAACCATAACAGCACAAAGACGCATCATGAGGATGTCCACCTTTGCTGCGTGACCACGTTCAACACCCGCGGCATGTCTATATGAAAAGTCCATGGTTCAAGGCACTCGCATCGGGTGATAAACCCATGCGTGCATAACCTGGGCCAAAGTAATGACAACGGGTAAACGAAAAAACTCCGTACTCCGGTCGTTTCAGGCGACAAGAATACAGAGTTTAGGCGCCCGGCTTCGGATTGAAACCGAGCAGAGGCGAAATTTACATAAGCCTTACGCAGCGGCGAACAATTGTTCGTTGATGAGCACGTTGGCGTCGCTCAGGGATTTGCTGCGCACTTCATCACCGTAGGCCAGGCCATGGGCGCGGACGAATTCGATGTCGGTAATGCCGAGGAAGCCCAGCATCACTTTGAGGTATTCCTCGTGGGCCACACCGGTTGCCTGGCCGACATGCATGCCGCCGGAGGTGGACACAATGACGACTTTCTTGTTACCGCACAGGCCTTCAGGGCCCGCTTCGGTGTAACGGAAGGTCTGGCCGGCAACGGCGATGCGGTCGATCCAGGCTTTCAACTGGGTTGGAATGGTGAAGTTGTACATCGGCGCACCGATCACCACGGCGTCGGCGGCGAGGAATTCGGCCAGGCTGTTGGCACTCAGGTCGGCCTCGTGTTGTTGCGCGGCGTCACGCAATTCGGCGGCGGTGCCCAGGGCGCCCAGGGTCGCGCCGGAGAAGTGGTTGATGCCTTCGCTGGCGAGGTCGCGGTAGGTCACTTCCACACCTGGCTCGGCCGCTTGCCAGGCCTTGACCACGCCAGCGCTGAGCTGACGGGAAGCCGAGTTGTCGCCGAGGATGCTGGAATCGATGTGCAACAGTTTCATGGTGGATCTCCGAGTGTGGGATCGACAGTGGCGATCAGATGAAGGGGATGCTACGCATGAAACCAATAGTCGATAAGACGCCTGAAATGCGATAGTTTGTCCCACTGACAGGACAATAGGCTGACCATGCAAGACCTCAACGACCTCTACTATTTTGCCAAAGTCGTCGAAGCCGGCGGCTTCGCGGCGGCCGGACGGCTGTTGGGCATTCCCAAGTCGCGGCTGTCGCGGCGCATTGCCGAGCTGGAAGAGCGCCTCGGCGCGCGCCTGCTGCAACGCACCACGCGGCAACTGACCCTGACCGCCGTCGGCGAGCGCTACCTGCGCCACTGCCAGGCGATGCTGCTGGAAGCGGAAATGGCCGACGAGGCCGTCGCCAGCATGTCCAGTGAACCGCGCGGGCGGCTGAGGGTGACGTGCCCGGTGGGCCTGGCGCAAAACATGATGCCGGATGTGGTCGCGGGTTTTCTGGCTGCCCACCCCCAGGTGCAGCTGGAGATGACCCTGGTCAACCGCCGTGTCGACCTGGTAGCCGAAGGCATCGATGTGGCGCTGCGCGTGCGCGAACTGGGCGATGAAGACCCGCTGCTGGTCACCAAGCGCCTGCGCCCCGCCCAGACGGCCCTGGTCGCCAGCCCGAACTTTTTGCACGGTCGGCACATCAACACCCTCGACGACCTCAAGCAACTGCCGATACTCGGCGCGCTGGAAGCTGACCGCATGGTGCACCAACGCATCCTCGATCCCGAAGGCAACCCCCACGACCTGGTGATGGAAGCGCGCCTGGGCGTCGATGACTTCAACGTACGCAAGGCCAGCGCCATCATGGGCCTGGGCTTTACCGTGCTGCCAATGATGTACTGCGAAGAAGAACTGGCCAGCGGCCGGCTCGTACAGTTGCTGCCGGAGTGGTCGTTGCCGGGCGGCTGGCTGCAGGCCGTCTACCCGCATCGCCGTGGCGTGCTGCCGGCGATTCGCGCCTGGATCGATTACCTGGAAGAAGGCTTCAAAAGCTGCGGAGACCGCCTGCTATGAAAATGACCGAAGCACAGGTCGCGACGTTCTGCCTGAGCCTGCCCGGCGCGCGGGAAGACTACAAATGGGGCGGCGTGCGGGTGTTCTCGATCGCCGGCAACAAGATGTTCGCCCTGCAGAATCTGCGCGGCGACTCGCTGGCGTTCAAGGTCGACAAGGAATTGTTCCTCGGCCATGTGGACCGTCCCGGCATCCACCCGGCGCCGTACCTGGCACGCGCGCAGTGGATCATCATGAACACGCCCTACCCGCTGGGGGCCGAGGAACTGCGTAGCCTGTTGCAGCGCTCCCACCAGTTGGTGGTGAGCAAACTGCCCAAGCGCACGCAGGTGGGGTTGCTGCTAGAGAACGGACAGTAGCGTGCCGCCGAGGAACAACTGGTCCAGCCAGAACACCTGGTGCAACAACACGATCACCCAGAACAGCACCTGGTAAGACACCTTGCGTGTCTTGTGCCGGAACACCTGCTGGGCAATCAGCGCCCCCGGCCAGCCGCCCGCCAGTTCCACGGCGTGGAGGATGTTTTCCGGGGTGCGCCAACTGTCGGTGCGGGCCTTGCGCTTGTCGCTCCAATACAGGAAAAACGCGATCACGCTGACCACCCCATAGGCCACCAGCGGGATCACGGTTTCGCCGCGTTGCCACACCAATACCGACCCCACCAGCGGCGCCGCGCACAGCAGCACAAAGATCGCCGCTTTCAAGCGCGGATGCTGAATCATCATGCCTTGGCCGCTGCCCAGTCGATCCAGCCGAATTGCCAGGTCGCCAGGATCAACAGGCCGAACGCAATGCGGTACCAGGCGAACGCCGCGTAGCTATGGCTGGCGATGAACTTGAGCAGGCCCTTGACCGCGATCATCGCGAAGATGAACGAGGTGACGAAGCCGATGGCGAACACCGGCAGCTCCGCCGGCTGGAACAGATCGCGGTATTTGTAGCCCGAGTACACCGCCGCACCGACCATGGTCGGCATGGCCAGGAAGAACGAAAACTCGGTGGCGGTCTTGCGCGACAGGCCGAACAGCAGGCCGCCGATGATGGTCGAGCCGGAGCGCGACGTACCTGGGATCATCGCCAGGCACTGGGCAAAACCGACCTTGAGCGCGTCTTTCCAGGTGATGTCATCGACGCTTTCCGCATGCACTTCATGCTCGCGGCGTTCGGCCCACAGCATGACAATGCCGCCAATCACCAACGCGGTGGCCACGGTGATCGGGTTGAACAGGTAATGGTGAATCAGGTCGGCAAAGATCACCCCCAGGACCACGGCGGGCAGGAACGCGATCAGCAGGTTGACCGTGAAGCGTTGGGCATTGCGCTGGGTCGGCAAGCCGGTGACCACATCGAGGATCTTGCGCCGGAATTCCCAGACCACCGCGAGGATGGCGCCCAGCTGGATGATGATGTTGAACGCCATGGCGCGTTCGCCGCCGAAGTCGAGCAAATCGGCGACGATAATCTGGTGGCCGGTGCTGGAGATCGGCAGGAACTCGGTAAGCCCCTCCACGACGCCAAGAATCAATGCCTGAATGGCGGTCCAAAAATCCATGCTTCCCCCAAAGGTCATGCGCTGTGGCATGCCTTATCAATCTTTTAATGGTTCACTGACGAGCGCACTCAAGTGCCCGGTGTTGACCATGGTCAATGCCGGCCTGCAAAAATTCTGTGAAAAATCAGGCAGTACTCAGGTTTTGCGATTTCAGGCCGAAAGCCTATCAGACAAGGCGTAAAAGTCGATGCGACGCCCACAATTATAAAAAGCCCGGAGTGACAGGACGATGAACAGTTTGCGCAATATGTCGATCAGCCGACGCCTCTGGATGATCCTGATCGTCGCCGTGCTGATGCTGATGGCCCTGGGTTTGCTGATGCTCAAGCAGATCCACGACGACCTGTACCAGGCCAAGCGCCAGCAGACCCAGCACGTGGTCCAGACCGCCAGCGGGATCCTGACGTTTTATCACAGCCTCGAAACCACCGGGGTTATGACCCGCGAAGCGGCGCAAAAACAAGCCCTGAGCGCAGTGCGCGGCTTGCGCTATGACCACGACGACTATTTCTGGATCAATGACCTCACCCCCGTGATGATCATGCACCCGGCCAACCCCAAGCTGGACGGCCAGAATCTCTCGGCCATCCGCGATCCCGACGGGTTTGCCGTGTTCAACGAGTTCGTGATCCTGGCCAAGGCCAAGGGTGCCGGCATCATCAACTACCGCTGGCCGAAGCCGGGTGCGGAGGCGCCGGTGGCGAAAACCTCGTATATCCAGTTGTTCGAGCCGTGGGGCTGGATCATCGGCTCCGGCGTGTACGTGGACGATGTGCAGGCCGAGTTCAACAGCCAAGTGTGGAAGGCCTCGCTTATCGTCCTCGGCATCGCACTGGTGATGGCCCTGCTCGTATCGCTGATTGCCCGCAGCATCGTGCGCCCCTTGCAGGATGCGGTGAATGCCATGGGCAATATCGCCAGCGGCGAAAGCGACCTGACCCGCAGCCTCGACGCCCACGGCCGCGACGAAGTCACCCAGCTGTCCCAGCACTTCAACACCTTCACGGCCAAGCTGCGCCAGGTCGTCAGCCAGTTGCAGGTGTGCGCCAACGCCCTGGGGCAGTCGTCCACGGAACTGGGCAACAACGCGACCCAGGCCCACGACCGCAGCCAGCAGCAGTCCCAGCAGATGGAACTGGTGGCCACCGCCATCAATGAAGTCACCTACGGCGTGCAGGACGTGGCCAAGAACGCCGAACACGCCGCCAGCGAAATGCGCGATGCCCAGGCCCAGGCGCAGCAAGGCCAGGTCAATATCGACAGCAGCCTGCAGCAGATCGACCAACTCTCCACCACCATCAGCCAGGCCGTGGAAGTGATCCGCACCTTGTCCAGCGAAAGCACGCAGATCGGTGGTGTGTTGGAAGTGATCCGCTCCATCGCCGACCAGACCAACCTGCTGGCCCTCAACGCCGCCATCGAAGCGGCGCGCGCCGGGGAACAAGGCCGTGGTTTTGCCGTGGTGGCCGATGAAGTCCGCCTGCTGGCCCAGCGCACGCAGAAATCCACCGCCGAGATCCAGGCGATGATCGAGCGCCTGCAAGGTCACTCGGAAGCCGCGGTCAAGGTGATCAGCGACAGCCACAGCGCCTCGCAACTGACCATCGAACAAGCCGGCCAGGCCGGTGCCAGCCTCACTGCCATCGGCCAGGCGCTGCACAACCTCAACGGTTTGAATGCCTCGATTGCCAGCGCTACCCTGCAACAGGCCCATGTGGTGGAAGACATCAACCAGAACGTCACCCAGGCTGCGAGCCTGTCCCACAGCACCGCAATGGCGGCCGAGCAGTCCAACGTGGCCAGCGTGCATTTACGCGGGCTGAGCGAGCAGCTCGACGGCCTCTTGCGCCAGTTCAAGGTCTAACACTGCTCCAAATGTGGGAGGGGGCTTGCCCCCGATGGCGATACATCAGTCTGCATATGTGCAGCTGACCCTCCGCTATCGGGGGCAAGCCCCCTCCCACATTTGCCTTACTGTGTTTTGAAGATTGCTGGCCTCTGGTTACAATCCCCGCCCTCTCCCACTCTCCCAAGGAACCGCCATGTCCGGGCTTGAACTGTTCGCCGCCGCCCTGGGGGTGATCGCTGTCTGGCTGACGGTCAAGCAAAACCCCTGGTGCTGGCCCATCGGCCTGGTGATGGTGTTGCTGTACACCTGGGTGTTCTATGACGTGAAGCTCTATTCCGACATGCTGCTGCAAGTGGTCTACGCCGCCCTGCAAGTCTACGGCTGGTGGCAGTGGACCCGCGCCGGCGAGGTCAGGCAAGGGCGCCAGGTCACCCGCCTGGGTTGGCCGGCAATCATGACCAGCATGACCATCGGTGCGGTCGGCAGCCTGCTGCTGGGCGCTGCGATGGCGCACTGGACCGATGCCGCCCAGCCCTGGCTCGACGCCGCCCTCACCGGTTTCAGCCTGGTGGCGCAACTGTGGATGGCGCAGAAACGCGTGCAATGCTGGCCGCTGTGGATTGCCGTGGACGTGATTTTTGTCGGGCTGTTCCTCTACAAAGGCTTGTACCTCACCGCTGCGCTCTATGCCCTGTTCACCGTGATCGCCGTGCAAGGCTGGCGTGAATGGCGCGCCGACCCGGCGTTACGCGCATGAAGGTGGTGGTCCTGGCCGGTCCCGAGTCCAGCGGTAAAAGCTGGCTGGCTGCCGAGCTGCACGCGCATTTCGGTGGGCTGATGGTCGGTGAGTACGTGCGGTATTTCATCGACCGGCACCAGCGCGACACCCACCTGGGGGATATCCCGGCCATCGCCCACGGCCAACTGGCCTGGGAAGATGCCGCCCGCGCCCGGCAGCCGCGCCTGCTGGTCCTCGACACGCACCTGCTGACCAACAGACTCTGGAGCCAGACCCTGTTCGGCGACTACCCGGCATGGCTCGACGACGAACTGCTGGCGCGGCATTACGACCTGCACCTGCTGCTGTCGCCGGATGATGTGGAATGGACCGCCGACGGCCAGCGCTGCCAACCGGAACTGGCCGACCGCCAGGCGTTTTTCCAGGACAGCCTGGCGTGGATGCAGGCGCATCGACAGGCGGTGGTGGTCATCAGGGGGAGTTGGGAGGAGCGCCGCACCGCCGCGTTTGCTGCGGTAGAACAGCTGTTGTGGTGAGCGGGCTTGCCCCGCGCTGGGTGGCGAAGCCGCCCCAATAAAAACACCGCAGCCTGCCAGACAGGACGCGGTGTTTGGTTTTAGGGGGGGTTAGTAGCCCAGCGACAGGCCGGTATTACGACGCGGGTCATTCGCCCCATAGAAGCGGTTGTTACCCACCGGCTTGCCCTCCAGGGACGGTGCGCCCACCAGGATCGCCGCCAAGTGGTTGGCGTCCTGCGGCCCGGCAAACTTGTGGCCCCAGCTTTCCAGAATCTTCTGGGTGTCCGGGCTGACCGCGAAGGTCTCCAGGTTGGTGGTTTCCGGCATCCATTGCTGGTGGAAACGCGGCGCGTCCACGGCTTCCTGGATATTCATCTTGTAGTCGATGACATTCAGGATGGTCAGCAGGGTCGCGGTAATGATGCGGCTGCCACCTGGCGTACCTACGACCATCACGGCCTTGCCGTCCTTGGTCACGATGGTCGGGCTCATCGACGACAGCGGCGCCTTGCCCGGTGCGATGGCGTTGGCTTCCCCCTGCACCAGGCCGTACATGTTCGGCACCCCGACCTTGACGGTGAAGTCGTCCATTTCATCGTTGAGGATCACCCCGGTCTTGCTCGCCATCACGCCCGCACCGAACCAGTCGTTAAGGGTGTACGTGACAGAGACCGCGTTGCCCCACTTGTCGACGATCGAGTAGTGCGTGGTGTTATTGCCTTCGTGCGGCGACACACCCGGCTTGATCGCCTGGGAATCCCCGGCCTTTTGCGGCTCGATGGCGTCACGCAGCTTGGCCGCGTAGTTCTTGTCCAGCAGATGCTCGATCGGGTTCTTCACGAAATCCGGATCGCCCAGGTAGCTGTTACGGTCCACGTAGGCGTGGCGCATGGCTTCGATCTGGTAGTGCAGGCCCTGGGCCGAGTGATAGCCGAGGTCGGCCATCGGGTAGCCTTCGAGGATATTCATGATCTGGCAGATCACCACGCCGCCCGAACTTGGCGGCGGTGCCGAGACCACGTGGTAGCCGCGGTAGTCGCACTCGATGGGCGCCAGTTCGCGGGTCTTGTACTTGTCCAAGTCGGCCTGGGTGATGATGCCCTTGCCGGCCTGGCTGGAATCCACCAGGGCCTTGGCGACCCAACCCTTATAGAAACCGTCGCTGCCCTTGGCGGAGATTTCCTTCAGGGTTTTCGCCAGGTCTTTCTGCACCAGCTTCTGGCCGACCTGCAGCGGCTGGCCGTTGTGCAGGAAAATCCCGCGCATATCCTTGTCTTTTTCGAACTCGCCGGTGGCGGTGTGCAGCAGGTCGATATCGCCCTGCTCCAGGGCAAAGCCGTTTTCCGCCAGCTTGATCGCCGGGGCAATCACCTGGGCGCGCTTGAGGGTGCCGTACTTGCTCAGGGCCAGCTCCATGCCGGACACGGTGCCAGGCACGCCGACCGCCAGGTGTCCCTTGGCACTCAAGCCTTCGACCACATTGCCGGCCTTGTCCAGGTACATATCGGCGGTGGCCGCCAACGGGGCTTTTTCGCGGAAGTCGAGGAAGGTCTTGCGCCCATCCGCCAGTTGCACGGTCATGAACCCACCGCCGCCCAGGTTACCCGCCGCCGGGTACACCACCGCCAGCGCATAGCCGACCGCCACCGCCGCATCCACCGCGTTGCCGCCTGCCTTGAGTACATCCACGCCGACATGCGTGGCCAAATGCTGGGCGGTCACCACCATGCCATTTTCACCGGCCACCGGGGCCTGGGAAGCGGCCTGTACGCCGCTGACGGTCAACACCAGGGCGGTGGCAATCAGTGTGCGGCTGAAGGGTTGGTATTTCATCCATGGCTACTCTGTTTATTGAGATGCACCAAAATAGCCCGTCCCGAATTTAATCCCCAGCGCAATGGCGTTTTTATTACAGAACCTGTCGGTCACAGAACGGCACATGCAAAGCCGCGTTGCAGATCCTCGATCAGCGCGGCCACATCTTCCAGACCGATATGCAGGCGCACCACCGGGTTCAACGCACGGTCGGCCGCACTGTCGCGGTCGCGGGTGTCGGCCACGATGACCAGGCTTTCATAGCCGCCCCACGAAGAGCCCAGGCCAAACAGCTCCAAGCCGTCGATAAACCGCTCGACGTAAGCGGCCTCGGCATTCACCAGTTCAAACGACACCAAGCCATTGCTGCCGGTGAAGTCCCGACGCCACAACTCATGCCCCGGATGCCCGGGCAAGGCCGGGTGGAACACGCGCTTGACCTGGGGTTGCGCCTGCAACCACAGGGCGATGTGCACGGCCTGGCGTTCGTGCACATCCAGGCGCGAGGCCAGGGTGCGGGCGCCGCGCAGGATCAGGTAGGCGTCGTCGGCACTCACCGCGTTGCCCAAGGTGTCGCTCATCCTGCCCAGCGTCGGCCAGGCCGCCTGCGTGGTGCACACACTGCCCATCATCACGTCGCTGTGGCCGCCGAGGTATTTGGTCAGGGCCATGATCGAAATATCCGCGCCCAACGCCAGCGGTCGGTACAGGTAGCCCGAGCCCCAGGTGTTGTCGACGGCGAGCAGGATGTCGCGTGGCTTGCACAACGCGGCAATCGCCGGCAGATCGCACAGCTCATACAACAGTGAGCCCGGTACTTCGGCGTAGACCAGCCGGGTATTGGCTTGCAGTTGCGCTTCCAGCCCCTTGCCATCGGGTGCGAAGTAGCTGACCTCGATGCCGAACGGCTGGAGCAACTCCCGTGCCAGCTTGCGCACCGGGGAGTACACCGCGTCGGTGATCAACACATGATCTCCGGGGCGCAGGTAGGCCAGGAACACCTGGGCCGCTGCCGCCAGGCCCGTGCCGTAGAGCCGCGTGCGAAAGCCGCCCTCCAGCTCGGTGACCAGGTCTTCCAGCGCATGGGAGGTCGGGTTGCCACGCGCGCCGTAGGTCAGCACCCGCTCGCCGTCGCGGCGGGCACGGGCGTCGCGCATCTGCGCCAGGTTGTCGAACAGCACGGTGCTCAGGCGCGTGACGGGTACATTGACGGCACGGCCGCCATGACCTTTTTCGGTACGCGCGGCATGGATCAACCGCGTGCGCACCCGCGACACAGGTACCAGCGGCTTGAGGCTGGCGATTTCTGCTTCGCTCATTTGTGCGAGCAGGCCGATTTCCCAGGCCAGGTACTGGCGCGCGGCGTCCTTGTTGCCGCTGTGACGGTCGTGGGTGAAAAACAGGAAGTCGATACACTCGGCGTCCGGCGGCGTCTGCGGGTCTTGGTTGACCGGCAGGCCGGCCGAGACCCACGCAGCGAAGCCACCGTCAAGCAACCGGGCCGACAGGCCTTCGGCAGCAAAGGCCGCCAATGCCGGGTCATCCGCCACCAGCACCAAGGGACGATGGTCGGTCTTGAGCCGCGCACGAATCGACCAGCGGGAACCGGCAATATGGCCCTTGCGGTAGGCCATGCTCGGGCGCAGGTCGATCAGGTTCACATCGCTCAATTCCAGCGCCAGGGCCTGGGCGCTGATCAGCGGCAACGGCTCATACGCCACCGTCGGCAACACCGGCAGCGCCAGGCCGCTGTCGATACCACCGCTGAGCACATAGGCTTCGTGCCCGAGTTGACGCAGCCAACTGGCGACAATCGGCGCACGCACGCCATCGCTGTCCACCAGCACGATGCGCGCCTGGCGCACGCCGATATACAGGTCGGTGGCCTGGATCAACTGCCCGCCCGGTGTATGCTGCGCGCCTGGCAAGCTGCCCGCGGCAAACTCTTCAGCAGTGCGCACATCACACAAAAATAGACTGCGCTGCGCGTCATCCGCCCATTGTCGAACCTGATCCGCCGATACCGTCACCACCCCTGCCCGCTCGGCCAATTGCCGCGCAGCCAGGCGCTGCCGAGCCAGGTCAGTGCTGACCTGATCGGCATAGCGCCGAGTACTGCCATGTTCCAGCTGGAAATCTTCCAGATACCAGCCCTGGGTCCCGTTTTCCAAGGCATAGACAGGGTTTTTCAGGCCCAGGTTGATCAGGGTCTGGGCGCCGATAATGCTGCGGGTGCGTCCTGCACAGTTGATAACGATGGGCGTGCTTTCATCCGGCACCAGGTCCTGTACGCGGTAGCCCAGCTCACCGTTGGGGCAGCAGATGGAACCGGGGATGGTCATCTTGCGGTACTCCTCGAACGGTCGTCCGTCCAGCACCACCAGCGGCTCGCCGCGCGCCTGCCAATCCGCCAGCTGGCGTGCAGTGACATGGGGCGTGTGACTGGCCTCTTCCACTAACTCACCAAAGGCCTTGGACGGCACATGCACACCGGCAAACAGCTGCAACCCCGCCGCCTGCCAACCCTCGGCACCACCCTCCAGCACATGCACGCGGCGGTAGCCCAGCGCCTGCAAACGCGCTGCAACCAGCGCCGCCACCTCGCCGCCATCCTGGTCATAGATCACCAGCCGCACCTGCGGGTTGGGCGCCAGGCGGCGTACCTCCAGCTCCAGGCGGCTATAGGGCAGGTTCACCCCATGGAACAGGTGGGCTTCGCCGTATTGCCCGTGCTCGCGCACGTCGAACACGGCGATTTCCTGCCCGTCGAACAGCCATTGCTGCAGTTGACGTGGGGTGATGGTCTGGCTCATGGAAGTCCCAACAATTAAGAGAAAAGTGACTGCAACACCAACTGTGGGAGGGGGCTTGCCCCCGATGAGGGCGTGTCAGTTAATCCATCCGGTGACTGACACTCTGCCATCGGGGGCAAGCCCCCTCCCACATTTGATCCGGTTGACACCCCGCGATCAGTAAGCGCGAATAGACGGCGCCATCTGCGAGGCGTTGTAGTTGAGGATGCGGCCGTCCGCGTCCACGCCGTAGCGGCCATTGAGGGATTCCAGCGGCAAGCCATACAGGTGGAAATGCAACGTTGCCTGCTCACCTTCAACCTTGATGCCATGCAGGTCTTCACCGAGGAACGAGATCGACGTGCCCGGCTGCACAATTACTTCTTTCTCCAGGCTCAGGGTGGTGAAGCCCGGCTCGCGACCTTCATCATTGCGTGCATAGACGTAGTTGATCTCCTGGCCCTCCACCGCGCTGATGATCGCCCAGGTCTCATGGTTGTGCGGCAGCGTGCTTTTGCCCGGCAACAGCGAGTTGAGGTACAGGGTCGGCGTATCGCCGTCGTCGTTCAGCCGATAGCGGAACGCGGTGCTGCCCTGCCCTGGCACAGGTGCGGGGAATGCCTCGAAGTTGAACAGGTCGCGGCGCTCGGCCAATTGCTCCAGCAGGCCGACGATGTCCACCAGGGCCGCGCGGTCTACGCCGCGCTGGTTGATGACGCGGATCTGCTGCAAAAACGCCTCGATCACGGCGGCACGGTTTGCGTTGCTCATCACGGTTTTCCTCTTATCAGACTGACAGGCTGTAACGGCTCAAATGGGTCAACAGGTACGGGTCATGGTGGATGGGGCCACGGCGCCCCGAATCGCCCAAGGCATGGCGCAGGAACGTCTGGGTGCGTTCGTTGCCCGGGTTCTGGAAGATCTGCGTGGCGCTGCCATGCTCGACAATCACGCCGTTTTCGGTGAAGTACACGACGTCGCTGATCTCTTCGGCGAAGCGCATTTCATGGGTGACCAGCACGCAGGTCATGCCCTCTTCGGTCAACTCGCGGATCACCGTCAGCACTTCACCGACGGTTTCCGGGTCGAGCGCCGAGGTCACTTCGTCAAACAGGATCAGCTCCGGGCGCATCGCCAGGGCGCGGGCAATCGCCACGCGCTGCTGCTGGCCGCCGGACAACTGGCCGGGGTACGCATCGGCCTTATGCTCCATGCGCACCTTGGCCAGCAGCGCCCGCGCGTCTTTTTCCGCATCGGCACGGCTGCGACCGAGCACCTTGCGCGGGGCGATCACCAGGTTTTCCAGCACCGACAAGTGCGGGAACAGGTTGTATTGCTGGAACACAAAGCCGACGCGCTTGCGCAGCTCGATGCGCTGGGCTTCCTGGACCAGGCTGTCGACCTGGGTCTGATCCACGCGAATGCTGCCGCGCTGGGGCTGCAACAGCCCGGTGATGCAGCGCAGGATCGTCGACTTGCCCGAGCCCGACGGGCCGATGATCGACACGGCCTGGCCGCGCAGCACGTCGAGGTCGATGCCCTTGAGCACCGGGTTGGCGCCGAACGACAGGTGCACATCCCGCAGGCTCACCAGGGGTTCAGTAGAAGGCATAACGGCGCTCCAGGTGTTGGGTCAGGCGGGAAATCGGGTAGCAGTAGGCAAAGAACAGCACCAGCAGGCTCAGGTAGATCACCACGGTAAAGCCGGTCATGTTCACGGTGTTGCTGGCGATCTGCGCGGTATCGATCACATCATGCACGCCCACCAGCGAGGCCAGCGCGGTGCCCATGGTGACTACCGCGTAGAGGTTCATCCACGGCGGCAACATGCGCTTGAAGCACTGCGGCAGGATGATCGAGCGAAACAGCTGGCCACGGGTGAATGCCAGGGACCGCGCGGCTTCCCATTGGGTGCTGGGGATCGAACCGATGGCGCCACGGAAGATTTCCGCGACATTGGCGCTGGCCGGCAAGGCCAGGCCGAGGGTGACCTTGATCCAATCGGGGAACGACACGTAGCTGCTGCCGATCCGGATCTCGAACGGGAACACATAGGTGGTGAAGTAGATCAGCACCAGCCATGGCGCATTGCGAAACACCTGCACCCACAGCCGCGCCACAACGCCCAGGGGCGACAATGCCAATGCACCGATCAACAGGCCCAGCACCGAACCCATGCCAATCGCCAGCAGGCTGATCAGAATATTCTGGCCAAAACCGGCCACCAGCGCCGGCGACCACTGCCACAACGCCGACAGCACGGGAAATGAATCAATGGCCATAGCCGGGCATCCTCAGGCGCGCTTCGAGCCAGCGCCCCACACAATTGACGATAAAACTCAGCAGGCCGAAAAAGCTCAGGATCAGGAGCATCAGCTCCAGCACGTTGTCACTCTGGGTCCAGATCATGATCGCCGCGTAGGTGATGTCGCCCACCGCAATCGCGGAGGCCACGGCGGTCATCTTCACCAGGTCGATCAAGTTATTGATCAGCGACGGCAAGGCGAAGCGCAGCGCCAGGGGCAACTGCACATTCCACAGCAACTGGCGGCGACTGAAGGCCAGGGAGCTGGCGGCCTCCAGCGTGACGGCGGGCACCGCTTCGATGCCGGCGCGCAAGGCCTCGGCATGGAACGCGCCCTTGTGCAGGGAAATCACGATCACCACCCAGGCGAACGGCGTCAGCGGGTTGGCCGCGCCGACCGCCTGGGTCAGCAGCATGTTCAACACCAGGAACGCGCAGTACAGCTGCACCAGCGTCGGCGTGTTGCGCGTGACCTCCACAAACACCCGCGCCGGCTTGGCCAGCCACGGGTTGCCTGAAGTCAGCATCGCCGCCAGTGTGATCCCCGCCAGCAGGCTGCCGAGGATGGTGAACAGGCACAGCAGCCCGGTGGTCAGCGCGCCCTGGACCAGGCTGCCGCGCTGATAGGCGTCGAGCAGGAAGGTGTAGTTCAGGCCGATACGCGCGGCCCAATCGACGAAAAGCTCCATCATTGCAATTTTCCGCAGGCTGTCGCGATACGCCGCCCGGCTTCGGCAACGCTGTCGGTCGCGGTGGCGATGGACAGGCGGAACCACGGCGACAGGCCATAGGCACTGCCCGCCACGCCGGCCACACCTTCCTCCAGCAGCCAGGCCACCACATCGGCATCGTTGTCGATGCGCTGGCCGTCCGGAAGAGAACGCCCCACCAGCCCGGCGCAACGCACGAAGACGAAGAAGCCGCCTTGGGGCTCGAGTACATCCAGTCCATCGATATTTTTCAGCGCCTCGACCAGCATGTCGCGGCGCAATTGATAGGCTGCGACCTGCTCCGCGAGGAAGTCCAACCCGCCGGTAAACGCCGCCAACGCTGCGGCCTGCCCCACCGATGAGGCGCCGGAAGTGGATTGGGATTGCACCACCGCCATGGCGTCGGTGAGGGTTTTCGGCCCCGCCCCAAAGCCGATGCGCCAGCCGGTCATGGCATAGGTCTTGGACACGCCGCCCACCAGCAGGCAGCGCGCCTGCAAATCCGGCGCGACATTCAACAGGCTCTGCGCCGGGCGACCATCGAAGCGGATGTGTTCATACAGCTCGTCCAGCAGGATCAATACGTGGGAATGACGCCGCAGCACCTCGGCCAGCGCCTGCAGCTCGGCTTCGCTGTACACCGCGCCACTGGGGTTGCCGGGGCCATTGAGGATCAGCCAGCGTGTGCGTGCGCCGATGTGCTGCTCCAATTGCGCGGGCAGCAGCTTGCAGCCCTGCTCCAGGCCGCATTCGATAAACACCGGTTCGCCGCCATTGAAACGCACGCTGTCCGGGAAAGACGGCCAATACGGCGTCGGCACCAGCACTTCATCGCCGTCATCCAGGGTGGCGGCGAAGGCATTGAAGATGATCTGCTTGGCGCCATTGGCAATCACGATGGACGCCAGCGGGTAGTCGAGTTGGTTTTCTTCGGCCAGCTTGCGCTGCACCGCGATGCGCAAGGCTTTAACGCCCGGCGTCGGTGTGTATTTGGTCGCGCCGGCAGCGATGGCTGCGCAGGCGGCCTGCTTGATGTGCCCGGGCGTGTCGAAATCCGGCTCGCCGGTGGTGAGGTCGAGGATGTCGCGACCGGCATCGCGCAATTCAGTCGCGCGGGATTTGGCCGCGGCGTTGGCGGACAGCGACACTCGCTGCACACGCCGGGACAGGCGTACGGTCATGGCTGAACCTCGAGGACTTTGCCGGGGTTGAGCAGGTTGTGCGGATCCAGCGCCTGCTTGATGCGGCGCATCAGGTCCAGTTCCACCGGGCTTTTATAGCGGCCGAGCAGGCCGACCTTGCGCTGGCCGATGCCATGCTCGGCGCTGATCGAACCGCCGTGGGCGTGGGCGCTGTCGTGCACCAGCGCGCTCAATTGCGCGTAATGGGCCATATGCGCTTCCACCGTCGAATCCAGCGGATGGGCCACGTTGTAATGCAGGTTGCCGTCGCCCAGATGGCCGAAGGTGAAGTTGCGCACGCCGGGGAAATGTTCCTGGAGCACTGCATCGGTGTGGGCAACGAAGGCCACCACCTGAGAAATCGGCACCGAGATGTCGTGCTTCATGTTGCCCCCGGCACGTTTCTGCGCCTCACTCATGTTCTCGCGCAGCAGCCACAAGGCGTCGCTTTGCGCCAGGCTCTCGGCGATCAGGGCGTCGGCGATCAATGCGTGCTCGAAGGCTTCTCCGAGCACGCGCTCAAAGGCCTCGCGGGCATGGCTCTCGCCGTGGTTGTCAGAGAGTTCAAGCAAGGCAAACCAGGGTTGGCTCGCGCAGCTGAACGGCTGGGGACCGTCAGGGAACTGGTCGCGCAGCAAGGCCAGGCAATCGGCGCTGAGTAATTCGAAAGCGGTGAGATTGGCGCCAAAACCGGCACGGGCGTGGGACAGGAACGCCACCGCCTGGGCCAGCTCATCAAAGGCCAACAATGCGGTGGCCTGGGCCTTGGGCAGCGGGAACAGCTTCAAGGTGGCGGCAGTAATAATGCCCAGGGTGCCTTCGCTGCCGATGTACAGGTCGCGCAAGTCGTAGCCGGTATTGTCCTTGCGCAAACCGCGCAGGCCATCCCATATCTCGCCTTCGGCGGTGACGACCTCCAGGCCCAGGGTCAGCTCACGGGTGTTGCCATAGCGCAGCACGGCGGTACCGCCGGCATTGGTACCGAGGTTGCCGCCGAGGGTGCAGCTGCCTTCGGCGCCCAGGCTCAACGGAAACAGACGGCCGGCCTCGCGGGCCAGGTCCTGGATGTTTTGCAGGATGCAGCCGGCCTCTACCGTGAGGGTGTCATTGTCGGTATCGACATTGCGCACACGGTTCATGCGGTCGAGCAACAGCAACACCGAGCGCCCGCTGGCATCCGGCGTCGCGCCGGCCATCAGGCCGGTGTTGCCGCCCTGCACCACGATGGGCGCTTTCAACGCGACACAGGCGCGCACCACCGCGGCAACTTCTTCGGTATTACCTGGGTGCACCGCCGCAACCACCCGCCCGCTGTAGCGGCCCTGTTTATCGGTAAGGCGGTGCGCCGCCTCATCACTGGTTTGTACATGGGCCGCGCCGAGCAGTTGTTGCAAGGTGGCGAACAGCGCATCACTCATGGCTGAACTGCTCATGCAGGTCGCGCAAGGCCTGGGACGGTGCCATACCGGTGCGCTCGCCGAGGGCGATCAGGAAGCCGCTTTTATGCCAGCCCTTCACGATGGCATCGAGTCTGGCCTGGGTGTCGTGCTCGCCCTTGCGAATCCAGATCACCGATTTCGACGGGATCAAATCGCCAGGCAACGGGATTTCATAACCGGCCCACTCGGCATCGCTGAGCAGCGCATGCATGGTCGGGCTGACATGTACGGCAGCCACGCAACCATTGCCACGCAGCGAGAGCAGCGATTCGGATTGGCTGCGGAACGCCTTGATCTGTGCGCCGTAGGTCTCCTGCAAAGGCTTGATGAAGTTGCTGCCCTGGGACACGCACACCGGCTGGCCCTTGAGGTCGGCCCACTGCTGGATGCCGGCGCCTTTGCGAATCAACGCAGCGCCACCGACTTCTTCATAGGGCGTGGGCACGTAGTCGAGGATTTCGGCGCGCTCTTCGGTGAACTGCATATTGGCGATCAGGATGTCGACCTTGCCCTGTTGCAGGAACTGCACGCGGTTGGGCGCCAGTACCGAGACGGTCCTGGCCTCGACGCCCAGCGCCTGGCCGATGCCTTTGGCCAGCTCGACGTTGTAGCCCAGGTGTTCGCCGGTCTTGGGATCAATGGTGCCGAACGGCGGACCGCTGAGGATCACGCCGACGCTGATGGCGTGGCGTTGCTGGATCTTGTCGAGGGTGGCGTCGGCATGGGCGAGGCCCGCGCACAGGGCCAGGCCGAGTGCGGTGAAGGTTTTCAGGTTCATGCTCAGGCGCCCTTGAACTGGTTCTGCAATTCCACCAGGGCCGGCGATGCCGGGCTGATACGGTTGCGGGTCTGGGCCTCGATCAGCCAGCCGCTGCGGTGCAGTTCCTTGACGATCGGATCGAGCCTGGCCTGGGTGTCATTCTCGCCGCGACGGGTCCAGATCACCGACGGTGCCGGGTTGAGCTCCGGACCAAGGACGCGGTAGTCCTTCCATTCGGCACTGTCGTTGATCAATGGGTTGATCAGGGTAGAGTCGTGCACCGCCGCGACGCAGTTGTTGCCCCGCAGGGCCAGCAGCGATTCGGACGAGCTCTTGAACGCCTTGAGCTGCGCGCCGAACTCGGTCAGCGGCTTGACGTAGCTGCTGCCCTGGGAGGTGCACACGGGTTGGTCCTTGAGGTCTTCCCAGCGGGTGATATTGCTGTCTTTGAGCACCGCAGCCGCACCGCCGACGCGGTAGAACGGCGTCGGCACGAAGCCGAGGATTTCACCGCGTTCGGCGGTCCATTCCATATTGGCGATGAGCAGGTCGACCTTGCCCTGTTGCAGGAACTGCACGCGATTGGCCGGCAATACCGGCACCAGCTGCACCTCGGCCTTGAGTTGACGGCCCAGCTCATTGGCCAGGTCGACGTTCAAGCCCTTGGGCTGCTGCGTGGCCGGATCGATGCTGCCAAACGGCCCGCCGGACAACAACACGCCCACCACCAGCACATGGCGCTGCTCGATCTTGTCCAGGGTCGCATCGGCCTGCGCCGCCACACTGCCGCCCAGGGCGATCATCGACCCCAGGGCCACCGGCAACCATTTCTTCAACATCATTGGACTTCCCCCTGGCGAATGATCGGCGTACCCCGACCTGATGGAGGGGCATGCTAGGGAGAGTGCGCAGGCAACGGAAATGCAAATATCTCATATCGTTATAACTTGCCGTGTCTGCCCCGCCTTCATTTTTGGCATAACCCTTTATTTATTGGCCCACGCAAAAATAATCTTCAGAAAAGCATAAATATCTGTAATGTTTAACTTCACGTCCTTGATATAAAACCGCCCCTGGAAATGGCCATGTCGACCCTCGACCTTGAACTCCTGCGCACCTTTATCGCCGTGGTCGACCACCACAGTTTCGCCGAAGCCGGTACGCACCTGGCGCGCACCCAGTCGTCCGTGACCCAGCATATGCAGCGCCTGGAGCAGCAAGTGGGGGTCAGCCTGTTCGAGAAGCGCGGCCGGCAAAAACAACTGACCGAGCCCGGCCTGCAACTGCTGCGTCATGCGCGGCAGATGCTGGCGCTGAATGACGATGCATTGAATTCCCTGCGCGAGAGCAGCCTGAGCGGTGTGCTGCGCATCGGCTCGCCCCACGATATTGCCGACACCATCCTGCCGCCGATCCTCAGCCATATCGCCCGCTCGGCGCCGCGCCTGCGCCTGGAGATCGACGTGGGCCGCAGTCCGTTCCTGATGGACGACCTGCACCGGGGCAAGGTGGACATGGTGATCTCCACCCGCGCCGACCCGAACCTGGAAGGCTTTGCGCTGCGTACGTCGCCGGTGTGGTGGATCTGTTCGGCGCAGTACATCCACCAGCCGAGCGAACCGCTGCCGCTGATCCTGGTGGATGAGCCGAGCATCTATCGGCGTTACGCACTGGAAGCACTGGAACGGGCGAACATTCCCTGGCGCCAGGCGTACCTGGCCTCGAACCTGATCGGGATTAAAGCGGCCACTCGCGCGGGCCTGGGCGTGACGCCGCGCAGCATGGAAATGCTCGGCCCGGACATGCGCGTGCTGGGCGAAACGGATGGGTTGCCGAGGTTGCCGGAGGTCACGTATTACCTGTGGATTCGGCCGAATACGGCGAACCCGATTGCGCGCAAGGCGTATGACTTGATTCGGGGCAGCCAGGGCCTGTAAAGACGGGGCTGGCATCTGGATTTTATCCCGTTAGAATCATCGCCATTCCCGCCTGCCCTCCCTGACACGAGCCCCTTCATGAGCTTTGATTTCGATACGATCCACCCCCGACTCGGCACTGGCAGCACCAAATGGAATCGCTACCCGGCCGATGTGTTGCCGATGTGGATCGCCGACATGGACATCGCCGCGCCGCCCGCCGTGCTGCAGGCCCTGCACGCACGCCTCGACCAGCAGATTCTCGGCTACAGCGTGGCCGGCCCGGATGTACGCGAGGCCATCGTGGCCGACCTGTGGGCCAAGTACGCCTGGCGCGTGCGGCCCGACGACCTGCTGTTCCTGCCTGGTGTTGAGCCTGGCTTCAATATGGCGCTGCACGCCTTCGTCCAACCGGGCCAGCCGGTGGTGCTGCAAACCCCCAACTACCGGCCGATTCGCCTGGCGCCCGGCCACTGGAACCTGCCGCGCATCGAAGTACCGTTCGAATTGAACAACGCTGAATACATCACGCCAATGCCCGCCCTGCGCAAGGCCCTGACCGGCGCCGGCGCACTGCTGCTGAGCAACCCGCACAACCCCATCGGCAAGGTCTTCCCCCGTGAAGAACTGCTGGCCCTGGCCACTGCCTGCCTGGAAAACGGCGCGCTGATCATCAGCGACGAAATCCACGCCGAACTGTGCTTCGACGGTCGCCGCCACATCCCCACCGCCAGCCTCAGCCCGGAGATTGCCCAGCGCACCATCACGCTGATGTCGGCGAGCAAGGCCTACAACGTGGCCGGCCTGAAGACCTGCTTTGCGGTGATCCAGAACGCCGAGATCCGCGAGCGCTTCAACCAGGCCCGCTGCGGCATGGTCGACAGCGTCAGCCCCCTGGGCCTGGAAGCCACCCGCGCCGCCTACAGCCAGTGCGGCGCATGGCTCGACGCGCTGAAGCACTACCTGCAAGCCAACCGCGATTACCTGCTCGATGCCGTGCAAACCCGCTTGCCCGGCGTGGTGATGCATGCGCCGCAAGGCACCTTCCTCGCCTGGCTGGATTGCAGCGCCCTGGGCCTGGACGACCCACAGCAGTTCTTCCTGGAGCAGGCCAAGGTCGGGCTGAGTGCGGGGATCGAATTCGGTGACGACAGCCAGCAGTTCGTACGCCTGAACTTCGGCTGCCCACGGGCTTTGCTGGAAGAGGGTCTGCAACGTATGGAGCGTGCGCTGCAGCAGCGCTGAGGCAGGCTTTATGGATGGGGGAGCGGCGCTCCCACATCCGGTGGGTGTCACAGCTTGGCGATGGACACTTCGGTGGACTTCACAAAGGCAATCACTTCGCTGCCCACCTTCAATTCCAGGTCACGCACCGAGCGGGTGGTGATCACCGAGGTGACGATGCCGGACGCGGTTTGCACGTCGATTTCGGACACCACCTCCCCCAGCAGAATTTCCTTGATCACGCCCTTGAACTGGTTGCGCACGTTGATCGCTTTAATGGTCATGTCGGCTTTCCTTTTGGCTGTTGGGTCAATCCGCACGAATGCGCAGGCCTTCAAAGTGCGCTATCGCGTAGAACATTAAAAGGAATATATAACTCTTTATTTATTCCATAAAAACATATGCGCACTGTTGCCTCACCAACAGCCGATCAACAATTTGCTCCCCCCCGTAGCAGCTGCGGATTTGGATAAGGCGATATTTACGGTTAAGACGATATCTACGCGGGGTAGCGGTGACCTTGGCATAGAGACTGCATATTCCTGTAAAGCATGATGACACATTAAAAATCATCTTTCTGAATATAAGAAAAGCCTTCTCTCAACGCCTTGTCCGGAGCTGTTCCATGAAACCCTTCACCCAGCGTCTACTCGGCGCCTGCGCCCTCATCCTGAGCCTGCAGGCGCATGCCTATGCCGCCGAAACCGATCCCGCCGAAGTCAACCTCGACTACGCCTACTACTCGCCGGTCAGCCTGGTGCTCAAGCACTTCGGCTGGCTGGAACAGGCCCTGCCCCACAGCAAGGTCGGCTGGGTACTCAGCCAGGGCAGCAACCGCTCCCTGGAATACCTCAACAGCGGCGGCGTGGATTTCGCTTCGTCCGCCAGCTTGTCCGCCGTGTTGAGCCGCGCCAATGGCAGCCCGATCAAATCGGTGTACGTCTACAGCCGCGCCGAGTGGACCGCCCTGGTGGTGCGCAAGGACTCGCCGCTCAACAGCGTCATCGACCTGAAGGGCAAGAAAATCGCCGCAACCAAAGGCACCGACCCGTACCTGTTCACCCTGCGCAGCCTGCAACAGGCCGGGCTGAAAAATGACGACGTGGAACTGGTGCACCTGCAACACCCGGACGGCCGCACCGCCCTGGAAAAAGGTGACGTGGACGCCTGGGCCGGCCTCGACCCGCACATGGCCGCGAGTGAAATCCAGGCCGGTTCGCGCCTGCTGTACCGCAACAAGGATTTCAACAGCTATGGCGTGGTGAGCGTCACCGAGCAGTTCGCCAAGGCACACCCACAAACCATCACCAAGGTGCTCGGGGCGTATGAAAAAGCCCGGGATTGGGCGGTGAAGCACCCGGATGAATTCGCCAGGTTGCTGGCGGATGAATCCGGCCTGCCGCTGGAAGTGGCCAAGCTGCAATTGTCGCGCACCGATCTGAGCACGCCATTGTTGAGCGCCAAGGATGTGCAGTCGTCGAAGGCGGCGGCGCCGATCCTGGTGTCCGAGGAATTGGTGCGTCGTGGGGTGAATGTGGACCAGGTGATCGATCAACTGATCGACCCTTCGTTCGGCCAAACCCTGTCGAAGCAATAAGGGGCGCGCGATGACCAGCAAAAGCCAGGCATTACCGCTTCCGGTACCTGTGGCCAGCCAGCGCAGCGCCTGGCCACGCCGGTTCAAAGGCCTGGCCTTGCCGGTGCTGATTCTGATGATCCTGGAAGGGGTCGTGCGGGTGGGCTGGCTGCCGTCCTACCAGATGCCGGCGCCCAGCGAGATCGTCGTGACCCTCACCGACCTGGCCGAGGGCGCCTTGTGGAAACACATCAGCGCCAGCCTCGCCCGCGTGCTGCTGGGCTTTGCCATCGGCGCCGGCCTGGCCCTGGTGTTTGCCGCCTGGGTCGGTTTGAGCCGTGAAGCCGAAGCCTATCTGGAGCCGACCTTCGCCGGCCTGCGTTCGATCCCGAGCCTGGCCTGGGTGCCCTTGCTGCTGCTTTGGCTGGGCATCGATGAAACCTCGAAGATTGTGCTGATCGCCATTGGCGCGTTTTTCCCGGTGTACCTCAATGGCGTCGCGGCGATTCGCGATATTGATCGCAAGCTGGTGGAAGTCGGGCAAATGTACGGTTTCAGTCGCCGCCGCCTGGTGCGCCGGATCCTGCTGCCCGCGGCCCTGCCCGGCCTGTTCACAGGGTTGCGCAGTGGCTTGAGCCTGGCGTGGATGTTCCTCGTGGCGGCCGAGCTGATCGCGGCGACCAAGGGCTTGGGTTACCTGCTCAGCGATGGGCGGGAAACCTCACGGCCCGACATTGTGCTGGCCGCCATCATCGTATTGGCGCTACTGGGCAAGATCAGCGACGGCCTGCTCGCGGCGGTGGAGAAACGCTGCCTGGCCTGGCGCGACACCTTCACTGGCCAAGGAGCGGAACAATGAGTACCCAGCCGTTATTGGACATTCGGGTGGAGCGTAAAAGCTTTGCCAGCACCACCGTGTTGAAAGACGTGCGCCTGGCCTTGCAGCCGTGCGAAGCGGTCAGCCTGCTGGGCCCCAGTGGCTGTGGCAAAAGTACCCTGCTGCGGATCGTCGCCGGGTTGGAAAAGGACTTCCAGGGCGAACTGCGCAGCCCTGACGGCGACGTGGCGTTCGTGTTCCAGGAACCGCGCCTGATGCCCTGGCTCACGGTGGAGCAGAACATTGGTTTCAGCGATGACAACCGCTACGACAGGGCCTGGGTCACACAATTGATCGAGGAAGTCGGCCTCAAGGGCTTCGCCCAGGCGCTGCCGAAGGCGTTGTCGGGCGGCATGGCACAGCGGGTGGCGATCGCACGCGGCCTGTATTCACGCCCGCAGGTGCTGTTGCTGGATGAACCGTTCAGTGCGGTGGATGCCTTCACCCGCATGAAGCTCCAGGACTTGCTGCTGCAACTGGCCGCGCACCACGCCATCGCCTTGTTGCTGGTGACCCATGATGTGGATGAGGCGCTGTACCTGAGTGACCGGGTACTGGTGATGGACAACCGGCCCAGCAGCATTCGCCAGGAGCTGACGGTCGACCTGCCGCACCCGAGAGACCGACGTGATCCGTTGCTGGCCCGGCTCAAGGCGCTGGCCTTGACCGAGTTGCAGCGTGCCCACGTGATCTGAGGACTACTCGTAACCTGTGGCGAGCGCACTTGCCCCGCGCTGGGCTGCGAAGCAGCCCCAAAACCAGGCGCTGCGGTTTACCTGATAGAACACAGGGAACCTGATTGGGGCTGCTGCGCAGCCCAGCGCGGGGCAAGCCCGCTCACCACAGCAAGCCCGCTCACCACAATAAGCTTGCGCAGGCTCACCCGATAACCCATTCGAGATTGCACCTCCACGCGCCTAAGTGATCGAGGACTACTCGTAACTTGTGGTGAGCGGGCTTGCCCCGCGCTGGGCTGCGCAGCAGACCCAAAACCAGGCGCTGCGGTTTACCTGACAGAACACAGGGAGCCTGATTGGGGCTGCTTCGCAGCCCAGCGCGGGGCAAGCCCGCTCACCACAGCAAGCCCACTCACCACAATAAGCCTGTTCACCACAACAAGCAGGCTGGCCACAAAACCGCATCACGCCGCCTTGCGCAGGCTCACCCAATAACGGGTTCGAGATTGCACCTCCAACCCCAGGGTCGAGGCCAGCAGGTTGAGGATGCGGTCGGTGTCATCCAGGCGAAAACTGCCGGTCACCCGCAGCGTTTCCAGGCCGGGATCCCAGCGCAATACGCCGGGGCGATAGCGTTCCAGCTCGCGCAGAAAATCCCCCAGCAACTGGTTCTGTGCGGTCAACACGCCGTCGCGCCAGCCTAATTGCAGCACATCGAATGGCACTGAAGCGCCCAGCCCGGCTGCTTTCAACGGCGCTTGCTGGCCACCCTGCAATGTAGTCAAGTTTGCGCGCAAATCACGCACCTGCACCGCGCCCTTGAGCACCGACACCAGGCAGCCGGAAGGCAGTTGCCGCACGCACACCTCGGCCTGGCTGACGAGCAATTGGCCGTAGCGGGTTTGCACCGTCATCACCGCCGCGCCCGGAACGTTCAGCGCCAGCTCACCGTCGACCAGGGTGATGCGCCGTTGTGCCAGGTCCACGTCTACGGCTGTAGCGGTATTGAGTTGCAGGCTGCCACCCTCGGCCAACGGCATGCGTTTGCGTTCGCCAGTGGCGGTGTGCAAGTCGGCACGCCACGTGTCGATGGGCAACTGCCGGCTGATCAGCCAGGCCGCCGGCACCAGCGCCGCCACCCCCAGGGCACGCTTGAGCACGGCACGTCGCCCCGGTTGCGGGCGGTCGAGGCTGGCCATGGCGAGCGCCTGGGGCAAATCGCTGAAACGCTGGCGCAGGGTTTGGGCTCTTTGCCAGGTCTGTTCATGCTGGGGATGGCTGTCGCGCCAGTGCTGCAAGGCGGCGTGATCACGCTCGGTGGCCGCGCCGGATTCGAGCAGCGCCAGCCACTGGGCGGCGGCGCGCGCGACGTCGCGGCTCACAGCTCCACCAGCAAACAATGCTCGTAGGCCTGGGCCATGTAGCGCTTCACCGTACGTTCGGACACGTCAAGGCGCTCGGCAATCTCGCGGTAACCCAGGCCTTCCAGCTGGCTCCATAGAAACGCACGGCGCACCAGCACGGGCAAGCCGTCGAGCAATTCATCCAGGGCTTGCAGGGTTTCCAGCACCAGCCAGCGCTGTTCGGGCGACGGCACACAGGTGTCGGGCAAGGTGGCCAGGGCATTCAGATACGCCTGTTCGAGGCTGCGGCGCTGATGGAAATTCACCAGCAGGCGCTTGCCCACCGTTACCAGGTAAGCCCGGGGTTCCTGCATCTGCGCAATCGGCTGCGCACTGGCAAGCACCCGCAGGAACGTATCCTGGCTCAGGTCGGCCGCATCCCAGGCATTACCCAGGCGCCGCCGCAGCCAGCTTTCCAGCCAACTGCGATGGTCACGGTACAAGCTCGATAGCGTCAGTTCAGGAGCGTGCGTGGGGACAACAGCATCATTCATGGCAACAACCTGCACGGCGCGATTGAGTCTCAAATGAGATTCATTCTATTTAATATCGTGCCGGGACACCATGATCTTTTCAACTTCGCGTTTATACGGACGCCTCGGCATCAAACACCCGCCCACGCCCCACGACACTGCCTGGCACCAACAGCGCCCCAGGCGCCAGCACCGCGTTAGCGCCGATCCGGCATTGATCCCCCAGCAAAGCGCCGAACTTGTCGCAGCCGCTGCGCTGCAATACCCCGTCAACCCGTACCAGCACTTCCTTGTCGTCCC
Organism: Pseudomonas sp. NIBRBAC000502773; assembly: GCF_006517195.1. Classification (NCBI taxonomy): domain Bacteria; kingdom Pseudomonadati; phylum Pseudomonadota; class Gammaproteobacteria; order Pseudomonadales; family Pseudomonadaceae; genus Pseudomonas; species Pseudomonas sp. NIBRBAC000502773. The sequence continues at coordinate 219,809 of NZ_CP041189.1, forward strand.
GCTCGTTGCGGTAGTTGGCGATGATACTTCCCGCCTCGAGGTTGACCCCATGGCCCAGCACTGAATCACCGACAAAGTTGAAGTGAGCCAGTTTGCTGCCGCTGAACATGAAGGTGGTTTTCAGTTCGGCGCCGGGGCCGATGATGCAGTGCTCATCCACCCAGCACCCACCGCGCAGCAGCGAGCCGCTGGCGATAAAGCAATGGGCGCCGATGATCAGGGGCGGCTTGAGCAAGGCACCGGGTTCGACGATGGCGGTACGGTGGATGGCGACTTCGGCCTTCACGCTGTACTCGTCGGCCGGCAGTTCGGCGAGCATCTGGCGAACAACGGCCGGCGCCTGGGCGACCAGGGCCCAGGGCGCCAGGCCGGCCCACGGGGCCAGGGGAGATTGAGCAAGGTTGGCAATGTAGTCGGCGAGTCGAATCAAGGTCGAGCCCTCATGTGGTCAGAGACAGTCAAGAAACCCCGCATTGGCGATCATTCGACCTCGAGTACAGCACTTCCAGGCCCTCGCCTCTCACAGACCGCGCTTGCGCAACCACTGCAAAAAGCCCTTCTTCACCGGCACCACCGGCGCTTCCTGGGTCAGGACCTGGGCGGCGTGCAGGCGGAAATCCAGCAGCGCCTTCATCGCCTCACCGATGTCGTGGCGCGCGTCCAGGCACGGTTTCAAGTATTCATTCTCGATGCGGTACAGCGTGCAGAAGGTCTTGGCGGAAAAGTCCGCCAGCGCAGCCTGGTCGGACAGAATCCCAGCCTCGCCAATCACTTCTCCCGGCCCCATGCGCCCGGCTTCGAATACGTGGCCGCCCTTGGTCAACATCACCGAAACCACGCCGGACTCGACAATAAACAAATGATCGCTGACCTCCCCCGCCGGCAGGATCATCTCGCCAGCGCGGTAGGTGTGCAGGGTCATGTTCTGGCTGAAGGTGTCCTTCTCTTCCTGGCGCAGGGTGGAGAAAATCGACGAACGCTCCAGCAACGCCCGCGCGGCGGACATGGCCGGTGGCGCGCTGCTCTCGGTGGCGGACAGCACGCCCACGCCCGCTGCTTGCAGGTGCCGGAACGCCAGGTCATAGAGCTGGTTGCGCACCTCGCGCTTGAGGGCCATGGCCGGCACGAAGCCGCTGATTTCATACTCCACACCGCCACTGGCGGAGGTCTTGAATGCCACGCTCGGCGCCGGCTTGGCCAACAGGGGCCGGCACCCCTGCATCGCACGCTCCAGTGCCTCGATCACGGTTTGCGGACGTGCATGGGGGCTGACCTGCAGGCTGACCGCCAGGCCGAACATATCCGCCGGGCGCGAAAAGTTGATGATCTTGGCCTTGGCGGCCAGGGAGTTGGGAATCACCGCCAGGCTGCCCTGGGAGGTTTGCAGGCGCGTGGCGCGCCAGTCGATGTCGGTGACCCGCCCTTCGGTGCCGTCGATGGAGATCCAGTCATCGATCTGATAAGGCTTGGTGGTGTTGAGCACGATCCCGGAAAACACATCGCTGAGGGTACTTTGTAACGCCAGGCCGACGATGATCGCCACCGCGCCGGAGGTGGCCAACACGCCCTTGACCGGCAGGTCGAGCACGTAGGCCATGGCGGCGATGATCGCGATGAGGAAAATCACCGCGCCCATCAAGTCCTGCAACAACCGCCCGGTGTGACCCACCCGCTGCATCATCACCGCGCCCAGCAACACCGTCAGCGTGCGCGCCGCAAACAGCCACCAGCCGATCTGCAGGGCCGTGGCGGCCAGGTGCAAGGCGGTACTGTCGGCATAGGGTGCAAGTTGCATGGGGTTCATGCCGTCGTTGAACAGCACGGCACTGAACACGGCAAAAATCGCCAGTCGCGCAGCCAGCTTCCAATTGGCCAGGTCGGCAGAGATCAGTCGCCACACAGCGATGTCGATAAAGATCAGCGCCACGGCGCACAGCATCGGGTGATCAGCGATAAATGAGGGCATCCAGGCGACTCCAGGGCGAATGACGGGAAGATCGCATGAAATGCCGTTCCGGGGTATAGCGAAAACAAATGTGGGAGAAGGCTTGCCCCCTCCCACATTGACCTTGTGGCCGACCTTTAATCCTACATCTGCCCAAAACGACCCGATTGGAAATCCGCAAACGCCTGGTGAATCTCCTGCTCGGTATTCATCACAAACGGTCCATGCCCAACGATAGGCTCGTCAATCGGTTCGCCGCTGAGCAGCAGGACCTTGGCGTCGTCGTTGGCCTCCAGGGTGAGTTGGCGGCCGTCGCGTTCGAATAACGCCAGTTGACCTTGGCGTGCGACTTCTTCGCCATTGACCAGCACCGTGCCACGCAGGATCACCAGGGCAGTGTTGCGCCCGGCGTGCAGGTCGAGGGTGACGGGCTTGCTGGCGTTGAGGCGCAGGTCCCACACATCGATCGGCGTGAAGGTGCGCGCCGGTCCCTGGGTGCCGGCGAATTCACCGGCGATCAGGCGCAGGTGGCCGGCGTCGTTGGCCAGGGGCAGCGCGGGGATATCGCCGTCGACGATGGTCTGGTAGCCCGCGTCGGCCATTTTGTCCTTGGCGGGCAGGTTGACCCACAGTTGCACCATCTCCAACGCACCGCCGCTGCGGGCGAAGGCGGCGGAGTGGAACTCCTCGTGGAGGATGCCCTTGGCGGCGGTCATCCATTGCACATCGCCCCGGCCGATTTTGCCGCCGGCGCCGGTGGAGTCGCGGTGTTCGACTTCGCCGTCGTAGACGATGGTCACGGTTTCAAAACCGCGATGGGGGTGCTGGCCGACGCCGCGACGCTGGTTTGTCGGGGCGAAATCGGCCGGCCCGGCGTGGTCCAGGAGCAGGAATGGGCTGATGTGCTTGCCCATCGAGTCGTAGGAAAACAGGGTACGCACGGGAAAGCCGTCGCCGACCCAATGGGCGCGAGGGCTGGTGTAGATGCCGATGAGTTTTTTCATGGTAGTCCTCCAAAGTGCATACACCTTAAAACTCGCAGCAATTCAGCGCTAGACGGTAAAAACAACCTTGATCGTCCTACCGGCAGGACGACCTACGACTGCAGCCTCACAAAAACAGCGTTAATGATAATGACTCGTAGTAATATCCGCCCTCTCCCGCTCAACCCTCGAGGGCTGCAATGCCGTTTGCCCCTGCGCCTGTCGCACCGCGCGTGCTGGTGGTGGATGACCACCGCAAGATTCGCGAACCCTTGGCCACGTACCTGCGACGTTACACCTTTGAGGTGCGCACCGCTGAAGACGCGGCCGGCATGTGGCAATTGCTCAAGACCCAGGCGTTCGATGTGGTGGTGCTCGACGTGCTGCTGCCGGATGGCGATGGCTTTGAGTTGTGCAACCAGTTGCATCGGCGCAGCAACACGCCGGTGATCCTGCTGACCGCCCGCGACACTGCCGCCGACCGCGTGCGCGGCCTGGACCTGGGTGCCGACGATTACGTCACCAAGCCCTTCGAGCCCCGGGAGCTGGTGGCGCGTATCAACAGCGTGCTGCGCCGCCAGGGCCGCGCGACCGGCCCCACTGCGCCCGGCGCCGGCGCACGGGCCTATGAGTTTGCCGGCTGGCACTTTAGTGTGGCCAGCGCCACCTTGCGCCGCGACGGCAGCCCGGCCATCCGGCTCAGCACTGCCGAAAGCCGGCTGTTGCAAGTGTTCCTCGCCCACCCCAACACCCTGCTGCCCCGCGAACGCCTGATCGACCTCACCGCCGCCGCCGACAGCGATGTCAGCGACCGCGCCATCGACCGTCAGGTCAGCCGCCTGCGCCGCAAGCTGGCCCAGGGCGATGCCACCCCGGAACTGTTACGCACCATCTGGGGCGGCGGCTATCTATTGGCGTCCGAGGTCAGCGAATGCACACCTTGAGCCGGCTGTGGCCGCGCACCCTGGCACGGCAGTTGAGCCTGTTGTTGTTGCTGGCACTGCTGGCGTCGAACGCCATTGCGATGTTGTTTTTGCAACGCACCGGCAGCCTGATCCACCCGCTGTCGCGCAGTTTCAGCCTGGAACGCCTGGGGATTGCCCATCACACGGCAATCGACCTGACCCCAAGTGAAACCGCGCACCTGCTGGCCGGCATGAGCACCGACGACACGCGCTTCTGGATCGGCCCCACGCCGGAGGTGGCGCCGTTTGCGCAACGCCCGGAAGAACAACGCCTGGCCAACGAGCTGCGGCGCCAATTACAGCTGGATAACGCCGCCGCCATCGGCATGCAGTTGGAACGCATCAGCGGCGCCGACGCCCGTACCCATGTGTTCAGCCCCGCCGGGTGGGCGCCGTTGCGCCTGCGCAGCAGCGTGCCGCTGCCCAACGGTACCTACCTGAATGCCGTGCAATACCCCGCCGGCGCCTATGAATGGGGCCGCGTCCTGGCCTACAGCCTGCCGGTGACGACCCTGCCGGTGCTGCTGATCGTGATGTTTTTCATTGCCCGCGTGGTGCGCCCGATCAAGACCCTGGCCCAAGCCACCGAGCGCGTCAGCCGCGGTGAATGGATCGCCCCGCTGGCGGAAACCGGCCCACAGGAAGCCCGCGACCTCACTGCCGCCTTCAACACCATGCAGGTCAACCTCGCCCGGCATGTCGAAGGCCGCACGCGGATGCTCGCAGCAGTCAGCCATGACTTGAATACGCCGATCACCGAACTGCGCCTGCAAGTGGAGTTGCTGGAGCCCGGCGCAGCCCGCAATGACATGCTCGAAAGCCTCGGGGAACTGAGTGCAATGGTGCGTGAAACCCTGGATTTCGTGCGCGATGACGCGGTGCAGGAAGCTACCACCACGCTGTCGTTGAGCGACTTGCTGGATGACCTGGCCAAGCGTTACCAACGCCTGCAACAGCCCGTCACCTGGGCCGGCGCACCCGCGTTGCTGCTGACCTGCCGCCCGCTGGCGCTCAAGCGCGCACTGACCAACCTGATCGACAACGCCCTGCGCCACGCCGGCGATGCCGACCTGAGCCTGGTTCGCGAGGACAACGGTTGGCTGCGCATCGAGATTCTCGACCACGGCCAAGGCTTGCCCGAAGCGTGGTTGAGCAAAGTCTTCGAGCCCTTCGTACAACGGGGTGTCAGTGACGGCGGCGTGGGGCTGGGCCTGGCGATCGCACGCTCGTGCATCCAGGCCCATGGCGGTGAGCTGGTGCTGGAGAATCGCGCACCGGCCGGCCTGTGCGCGGTGGTGCGATTGCCCACCGCGCTCTAGAAGTTGAGCGTGGCGCCCATCCACAAGGTGCGGCCGTAATTCACCGTGCCGTAGGTTTCATCGTCCAGGCGCTTGTCGGTGAGGTTGTTCAGGGAGGCGTTGAGGGTCAACGAATCGCTCACGTCGTAGGAGCCGCCCAGGTCAGCGGTGGTGTAGCCCGGCGCCGGTTCGTCGGTGGTGATGGTGTTGCCGGTTTCCTCGCCGTAGTAGCTCAGCGAAGCCCAGGCCTGGGTGCGGTCGTTAATGGTCCATTCCGTGCGCACATTGGCTTTTTGCTCAGGGGTGAGGGCCAGGGGCGCACCTTTGTTGGCACCGCTTTTCTGCTCGGAGTCGGTGTAGGTGTAGTTGGCCTTGAGCAACACGCTGGGGTTGATGTCCCATTGGCCGTTGAGCTCAACGCCCTGGATGATCGCCTTGTCGACGTTGACCCGCTCCATGATGGTGTAGCCGTTCCAGCGTCGGTCGGTGGTGACGGTGGAGAGCTTGTCCTGGAAGTCGTTGTAGAACAGCGTCACGCCGCCGGACAGGTTGTCGCGGTTGCTCCACAGTGCCGAGACTTCATAGTTGGTGCTGGTTTCGGGCTTGAGGTCCGGGTTGCCGAACATCACGAAGCGGTTGCGGCGCAGGTAGGCGTAATCCTCGACGACCGCACGCAGCTCGGGGGCCTTAAAGCCACGTGCAACACCGCCCTTGAACGTCCACTGCTCGGTGGCGCGCCACACCCCGTAGACCCGTGGGCTGAGGTGGGCGCCGTACTCTTCGTGCTCATCCAGGCGCAGGCCGGTGGTCAGCGCGAAGCTGTCGGTCATCGACCACTCGTTTTCCGCGAACAGGGCTTTTTGCACCACCGAGAATTTATAGTCGACGCGGTCACCGAGGCCCTGGTTCCAGTCGGTCAGCTCGCTTTTATTCCATTGCACGCCCACGGTGCTGACGTTGTGGGCGGTGGGCACCACCAGCTTGGCGTCAAACACGCTGTTCTTGATCTCGGGTTTACGCCCGTAGATGTCAGTCTGCGCCGGTGTCGCCTTGCCTTCACGGCTGGAGGTTTCCTGGGACAAGGCAATGTCCGAGGTGGCCCAGCCCCAGCGGCCCTGATGGGACAGCGACCAGTGATCGCGGTTGTTTTCCTGTTCGCGGGTGGCCCAGTTGGCGCTCATGCCGTCGCCATTCTTCAAGCGCGTGGCGCCGGCTTCCAGCAGGATGTCGTGGTCGATAGTGGGGGTGAAGGCCAGGCGCGCGGTGAGGTCGCGGTGGTCAGCCTTGCTGAAGCCATTGGTCTGCTCGATGTCGTCATCGGCCTGGCGATCCAGGTAGCGGCCCCACACCTGCAAACCGAGGAAATCTTCCTTGAGCGGACCACTGAGGTAGAACTGGGTCTGGCGTGCATTACCCTGGTCGCTGTGCTGGCGCGCCGAATAGTCATACCCGATGGAGCCGCCCCAGGTCGGTGAGACTTTGCGCGTGATCACGTTGATCACCCCGCCGATGGCATCCGAGCCGTACAGCGAGGACATCGGCCCGCGCACCACTTCAATCCGCTCGATGGCCGCAGCGGGTGGCACAAAGCTCTGTTCATAGCCACTGTTGCCGTTGACCCGCGATTCCCGCGCGCTCTGACGCTTGCCGTCGACCATGATCAGGGTGTAGTCGGCCGGCATGCCCCGGATGGAGATGTCGGTTTCATTCGCACCGCCGTTGACGGTCACGCCTTCCACGTCTTTAACCGCGTCGCCGAGGTCGCGATAAGACTTGCGACGCAGCGCCTCGCCATCGATCACGGTGACCGAGGCCGGCGCGTCTTCCACGCTTTGCGCAAAACCGGATGCAGTCACCACTACATCATTGAGTTCCAGTGCAACAGGCTCATCGGCGTGGGCATGAAGGCTGGTTGCAACCAGCAGGGCCAGGGGCGAGAAACGAAAAGCAGGCAGCATGGGCGAAGACCTTCGGATTAGACTCAAAAGAGAATCGTAATCATCCAGCCCCGAATAACTTGGACAAAGTGTGACAGCTCAAGCCGCCGCGACCTCCGCGGTACGGCGCTCACGCAACAGATGGAAGGCCACGAAGGCCGTCACGGCAAAACACGCCTGGATCACGATCATCGGTGTGGCACTGCCGTCGCGCAGGTGGCTCAGTAACAGGCCACTGCAGGTCGCGCCGAACATCTGCGCAAAACCCATCAAGCCCGCCGCCAAACCGGCGCGGTGAGCGTTGGGCATGACCCCACCGGTCACAGACCCGGGTAATACCAGGCCACCGCCGAGGGTTGCCAGCGCAATGGGAATATCCAGGCCCAGCACCGACAGACCAAACAGCGCATAAATCACCAGTGCGGCAATCCCGCCCATGGCCACCAGCGTCACGCCCATCGCCACAATCCGTTGCGGCCCCAGGCGCTGGATGTTGCGCCGGGTGTAGGTGGAACCGATGATCAGCATCGACACGATCAGGCCGAAATTGATGCCGTACTCCAGGCTGCTCAAGCCCAGCAGATTGATATACACCGCCGAGGAACCGGCGATCACCGCGAACATGGCGCCATAGGTGCACGCCAGCGCCACGGCAAACGCGCGGTACGGGCGGCCCTTGAGCAGGTCCAGGTATTGCCCGCCGAGGGTGCGCCAGTGGCCGGCCTTGGGGTCGAGGAAGTGGTTGCTCTCGCGGAAGAACAGCAGCGCCAGCAGCAGCACCCCACTGCCAATCGCCAGTGCCAGCAGGATCGGTGCACGCCAGCCCAGCAGCTTGATCAGCAGGCCGCCGACCATCGGGGCGACGACGATGGCGTACAGCATGCCGATCATGGTCAGCGCCAGCGCCGGCCCCGCGTCGGCCTTCCACACGTCACGCACCACGGTGCGCGCCAGTACCAGCGCAGCGCAGGCGCCGAGGCCTTGCACGACGCGAGCGGCGATAAATTGCTGGATGTCATTGACCAGCAGCATCGACAAGGTCGCCAGCACATACAGCAACAGCCCGCCGATCAGCACCGGACGGCGGCCGATGCGGTCCGACAGCGGGCCGAACAGCAGTTGCCCCAGGCCAAAGGCGGCGACAAACGCCGACAGTGCCATAAGCGCCGAACCCGGTGACGCCAACAGGGCGTGCTCGATCAGACCCAAGCCTGGAATGATCAATTGGGTCGAGACTTCACCCAGCGCCGTCAAGGCCACCAGTAAAAACAACAAGCTTCGCGATGGGGCCGGGGCGTTCGACATGGGGATTATCCGAGGCTGGATTTATTTATATTTCGACCATAATATGCGTAAAAAATTATGTCCATAATTTTTTGCCCAATGGTAATCCCCGGAGCCCGACATGATCCTTCTCCCCTCGCGCCTTCTCACGCCCCTGGCCGTGTTGATCGTCCTCAGCGGCTGCAACAGCCAGGCCGACACCACCGCCCAAGCGCCGCAACCACGCCCGGTACTCGCCGCCAAGGTCGAAGCCGCCGGCACTCAGCAAAGCGCCTACACCGGCGTGGTGGCTGCGCGTACGGAAAGCGACCTGGGCTTCCGGGTCGGCGGCAAGGTCATCGAACGCAAGGTCGACCCCGGCCAGCACGTTTCCCGTGGCGACACCCTGCTGGTGCTCGACATCGGCGACTTCGAGCTGGCCCTGCGCTCGGCGAAAAACCGCGTCAACGCCGCCCAGGCCCAGCTGCGTCAGCGCCGTGACGATGAAAACCGCTACCAACGCCTGGCCAGTACCGGCGCGGTGTCACGGCAGATCTTCGACCAGTCGGCCACCAACCTGCGCGTGGCCGAGGCCGAGTTGGCCGCGGCGCAATCCGACGCCAGCCAGATCGAGAACCGCCGCACTTATTCGGTGCTCAAGGCCGATGGCGACGGCATCATCACCGACGTGCGGGCGGACCGCGGCCAAGTGGTCGCCGAAGGGCAAATCGTCGCGCGCCTGGCCCATGACGGTGCCCGCGAAGCCATCGTCAACCTGCCGGAAAACCAGCGCGACCAGGCCGCGCAAAAAGCCCTGGCCTTCCCCTTCGGCGCCCCGGACCAGGCGGTGACGGCGACCTTGCGCGAACTGTCGGCCAGCGCCGATCCCACCACCCGCACCTACCGCGCCCGTTATGTGCTGCACGGTAACGTCGAGCGCTTCGCCCTCGGCTCGACCATCACCGTGCGCCTGCAAGGCAATGGCCACGCACAACAAACCCGCGTACCCATCGGCGCCTTGCACGATGCAGGGCAAGGCACCGGGGTGTGGTTGATCGGCGCGGATGACAAGGTCAGCTTCGCCGCCGTCAAGGTCGCCAGCCTCGGCCAGGAAGACGCCCTGCTCGACAGCGGCGTGAACCCCGGCCAGGTCGTCGTCGCCCTCGGTGCGCACCTGTTGCACAGCGGCGACGCGGTGCGCCTGTTGCCCGCCCAGGTACTGGCCCTCAACCGCAAACAGGACCAATGAGCATGCGCGGCATCAACCTCTCGGAACTGGCGGTCAAGCACCGCGCAGTCACGCTGTTTTTGATCATTGCGATCCTCGCCGCCGGGATCTTCTCGTTCGGCAAACTGGGACGCGCCGAAGACCCCTCGTTTACCGTCAAGGTCATGACCATTACCGCCGCCTGGCCCGGCGCCACTGCCCAGGAGATGCAGGAGCAGGTGGCCGACCGCCTGGAGAAGCGCCTGCAGGAACTGGACTACTACGACCGCGTCGAGACCATCGCCCAGCCGGGCTTTGTGTCGATGCGCATGACCTACAAGGAGTCCACGCGCCCCAGCGAAATCCAGGAGCTGTTCTACCAGACGCGCAAAAAACTCAGCGATGAAGCCGCGAGGCTGCCCAACGGGGTGATCGGGCCGTTCTTCAACGATGAATATTCCGATGTGTACTTCGCCCTGTACGCCCTGGAGGCCGAGCACTTGCCCCATCGGCAACAGGTGCAGATGGCCGAGGAATTGCGCCAGGGCCTGCTCAACCTGCCGGGGGTGAAGAAGGTCAATATCCTCGGCGAGCAGGCGCAGCGGATTTTTGTCGAGTTCTCCTATGAGCGCCTGGCGACCCTGGGGATCAAACCGGAGCAGATCTTCGCCGCCCTCGCCGCGCAGAACGCCGTGGCCCCGTCAGGTTTTGTCGAAACCGCAGGCGCGCGCGCCTATATTCGTATCGACGGTGCCTTCGACAGCCTGGCGCTGATCGAAAACGTGCCCCTGGAAGTCAACGGTCGCGTGCTGCGCATTGCCGATGTGGCCAGCGTCAGCCGCGGTTATGAAGACCCGCCCAACTACCGCATCCGCCACCAGGGCGACCCGGCGCTGATGCTCGGCGTGATCATGGAAAAGCACTGGAACGGTCTGGAACTGGACAAAAGCCTCAAGGCCGAGGAAGCCCGGATCCAGGCGGACCTGCCGTTGGGCGTGAACTTCGCCAAAGTCTCCGACCAGGCGAAAAACATCAGCCTGGCGGTCAATGAATTCATGCTCAAATTCTTCGTCGCCCTGGCGGTGGTGATGATCATCAGCCTGTTGGCGTTGGGCTTTCGCGTCGGCCTGGTGGTGGCGGCGGCGGTGCCGCTGACCTTGTCGGTGGTGTTTGTGATCATGCTGCTCACCGGGCGTGAGTTCGACCGCATTACCCTGGGCGCGCTGATCATTTCCCTGGGCCTGCTGGTGGATGACGCCATCATCGCCATTGAAATGATGGTGGTGAAACTGGAGGAAGGTTTTGACCGGATTCATGCGGCCACCTTCGCCTGGAGTTCCACGGCGGCACCGATGCTTACCGGTACGCTGGTGACGATCATCGGCTTTCTGCCGGTGGGGTTTGCACGGTCCGGTGCCGGGGAATACGCCGGCAATATCTTCTGGATCGTCGGCTTTGCGCTGATCTCGTCCTGGCTGGTGGCGGTGGTGTTCACGCCGTACCTGGGTGTGAAGTTGCTGCCGCAGATCAAGCCGGTGCCCGGCGGCCACGAGGCGATTTATGCCGGGCGCTATTACCAGAAGCTGCGTGATTTGGTCGAAGCCTGCGTACGCAGGCGTTGGCTGGTGACCGGGTTGGTGATCGCTGCCTTTGTACTGTGCGTACTGGGCATGGCCGTGGTGAAGAAACAATTCTTCCCCAACTCCGACCGGTCCGAGCTGATTCTTGAGGTGTATATGCCGCCCGGCAGTGCCTTCAAGAGCACCGAGGCGGTGGCGGCGCAGTTGGAAAAGGCGCTGCTGCAAGAGCCGCAGACCAGCATGGTCGACACCTATGTGGGCGGTGGTGCACCGCGTTTCTTCCTGTCGCTGAACCCCGAAATGCCGGACCCGGCGTTTGCCAAGCTGATCGTGCAGACGCCGGACTCTCACGCCCGCGACGCCTTGAAGCTGCGCATGCGTGAGCGAATTGCGGCCGGTGAGTTTCCAGCGGCGCGGGTGCGCGTCACCCAATTGCTGTTCGGCCCGCCGGTGCCCTTCCCGGTGGTGTTCCGCGTGTCCGGCCCGAATGTGGAGGTGCTGCGCGGCGTGTCCGAGGACGTGCGCAAGGTCGTTGCCGCCAACACGCTGACCAAGGACGCCTTTCTCGATTGGGGCGAGCGCACCAGCGGTTATCGCCTGGTGCTGGATCAAGACCGCCTGCGCCTGCTGGGCTTTACCCCCAACGAGGTCAAATCCCAGCTCAACGCCTTGCTCAGCGGCAACCCGATCACCGAAGTGCGTGAGGGCAACCGCACCGTGTCCGTGGTCGCCCGCGCCCAGGGCAACCAGCGCGAGAACCTCGGTAACCTCAACAACATGACCCTGACCAACAGCGCCGGCACGTCGGTGCCCCTGGCCCAGGTCGGGCAGTTCCAGGCGGTGATGGAAGAACCGATCCTCAAGCGCCGCAACCGCGCGAGCACCGTGGAAGTACGCGCCGACATCATCGACGGCGTGCAACCGCCCGACGTGGAAATGGCCGTGTACAAAGACCTGCAACCGCTGATCGCCCGGCTGCCGGCCGGTTACCGGATCGACATCGGCGGCCCGGTGGAAGAAAGCGCCAAGGCCAATGTGGCGCTGGCGGCGCTGTTCCCGATCATGATCCTGCTGACCCTCACGGTGATCATGTTCCAGGTGCGTTCCTTCGGCGTGATGTTCATGGTCTTCGCCACCGCGCCGCTGGGCTTGATTGGCGCGGTGCCGACCTTGCTGCTGTTCAACCAGCCGTTCGGGTTCAACGCGATCCTGGGCTTGATCGGGATCGGCGGGATCCTGATGCGCAACACGTTGATCTTTACCGACCAGATCCGCCAGAACCAGGAGCATGGCATGGCGATCCACGCGGCGATTGTCGAGGCCACGGTGCGGCGCGCGCGGCCGGTGATATTGACCGCGCTGGCGGCGGCGCTGGCGTTTATTCCGCTGACGTTGTCGGTGTTCTGGTCGTCCCTGGCATTCGTGCTGATTGGCGGGGTGCTGGTGGGCACGGTGTTGACGCTGTTATTTCTGCCGGCGCTGTGCAGCCTGGTGCTGGGGCGAGAGAAGACAAAAATTGTCGAAACGCCCCACGTAAGCGCCGGATAAGCACTACTCCCCTGCCCTGAAAACCGCTGCAAAGTCCCTCGCCTGAATACACAGTGCGAGGGATTGCAGATGGTGGTTTTCGTTAAAGCCCCGGTTGAAGGGGCTGTTTCATGATCGAGGTGACCCGCCAAGCCATTGGCTACCTGGTGCTGGCCGCCATGGATTCAAAGACGCGAGACATCGAATCCGTTCTCAGCGACTTCGGGCGCTGCCTCAATACCTACGAGACCTGGGCGGAAAGCTTCTTTAGCTTTTCGGCCCTGGATATCGAACAGATCTTCAAAGTCGGGGATGACGTGGCGCTCGTCGCGCCGATCAACCGCGCCATCCTTCCCAGCAGCACGACCGCAACGTGCCAGGCAAACGGCACGTTGACCCTGGTGCATATGTTCCAGAGCGCTCGGTTCGTGCCCATTGGCAATACGCCCGTGATGGTGCAGCGCATCGATCCAGAGGGCGGCCCCCTGGGCGAGCCGATCCACAAGACCATCGGCCCCAGCGGCATCCTCGAAATCACCGAGTGTGATCGCAACCAGCAGTACCGGGTCAGCTTCTACCCCAACGTCTCCAAAGACCATTTCAAGGCGCTGTATGCCTCTTATCAGTCGGTTATCGCCCCGCTGGACGGTTGGTTGCGCGGTGAATGGGAGACCACCTTCGAACCGTTGTGGAAGGGTTACTCCGAAGCCAGCTTCCCCAAGCGCTACCTCGCCCTGCATCAAGCCTATGCCCGCGGCTTCGGCGAAGCGCTTTACTCGCTCTGGGACACTGTCAAGCAGCTGTTTCAGTGGCTTGGCGACCCGTTGGCCTATGCCGAACAACTGCTGCATTACCTGTCAGCGGACGAACTTGAAAAGCTGCTGAGCCTCGGCGCCGACACCCTCGCCAAGGGCTTGTTGGTGCTCAGCGACGAGCCGCTGCTGTTCATCCATCTGTCGGCAATGGTCAGCTGGATGCGCCTGTTGCCGCCGCCCTATATGAACGAGTTGCTCGGGGAAATCAGCGCCGATGTATTGATCAACTTGTTGCTGTGCCTCGCCACTGCCGGGATGGGGATGGCGGTGCGAATAAGTACCAACGTGCTGGGCGGCATCAAGTCTCAACGTGCGCGCCGATGGGTGGAGCGCATGGCGGGGCAGTTCGGAAAATCGCCCATGGATGAGCATGTCGAGCTCGCCAAACCGGTTCTGCTGGGTGGCCCTGAAACGTCGATCAAAACCATTCCGGTGGCGCCGTTGAAGGCTGGGGAGCATGTGGTTTCGAACCCCGTGCCGGCGGTTCGCAGGAAGACTCGGCAGACGGTGTTGGTCAGGCAGGAGCCTGTCGATGATGTGCCGGTTTCAGGGAAAAACCCGAACGGGGATGCGGCGGCGGCTTCGGATAAGACCGTCACCAACGGCTGCCCCGTGTCGATGGTTACCGGGGAGGAATTGCTCACCCTCACCGACGGCACGTTGGATGGGATCTTGCCGTTCGAGTGGACCCGGCTGTATCGCACCAGTGCGGTGGAAGTGGATGGCGGGTTGGGGTTTGGCTGGAGTCATTCGCTGGCGCATCGGCTTGATGTGTCGGGCGATTCGGTGGTGTGGACGGACCATGAGAATCGCTCGATTGGGTTTCCACTGCCGACTGTTGCTCGACCTGCCATCACCAATAGCCTGGCCGAAGCCGCGGTCTATCTGGGCGCGTCGCCGGATGAACTGGTGCTGGCCCAGGCATCACGGTTCTATCACTTTCGCGACGGGGTGTTGGCCTCCATCAGCGATGCGTATGACAACCGGCTGCGGATTTCTCGGGATTATTTGGGGCGCATTGAGCGGCTGGATAACGGTGTCGGGCGTTCGCTGTTCCTGCGCTATGCATTTGGCCACATCGTCGCGGTGGACTATCAGGTCCAGCGCGCCAAGGGGCATGAACCCTTCGAGTGGGTGACCGAGCAGAACGTTGTTTCCTACGACTATGACGACCTGGGACGGTTGGTTTCGGCGACCAATGCGGTCGGCGAAAGCGAGGTTTATCGCTACGACGAGCAGCACGTGATTCTTGAGCGTGGGCTGGCCGGTGGGGCGAGTTTCTTCTGGGCGTGGGAACGGGCTGGCAAGGCCGCGCGATGTGTGCGGCATTGGGCCAGTTTTTCGCAGATGGACACGCGGTATGCCTGGGGGGACGACGGTCGGGTCACGCTGCATAACGCCGATGGCAGCCAGGAAGTGTACGTCCATGACGACCGGGCGCGGCTGGTGCAGCGGATTGATCCGGACGGTGCCCAGCATTTCAAATCCTACGATGCCAAAGGCCGACTGACGGTTGAGCAGGATCCGCTGGGGGCGGTGACGGCGTATCAGTACGACGAAGCCGGACGTTTGGTGGCGTTGTTTCCCGGGGATGATGAGCCGACGTCCTACGAGCATGACAATGGTTTCGTACGGGTTATGCGCCGTGGTGAGGCGGTCTGGAAGTACGAGCGCAATGACCAGGGCGATGTCATCCGCAAGATCGATCCCGATGGTCATGTTACGGATTACAGCTACGACCAATACGGGCAACTGGTTGGGGTTTGGTACCCGGATCACAGTTGTCAGCGACTGGTGTGGAATGAGCGGGGGCAACTGGTTGAGGAGCAGTTGCCCAATGGCGGGATCAAGCGTTATCGCTATGACGATCTTGGCCGGCAGGTGGCGCGCGAGGATGAGCATGGCGCGCTGACCCAGTATCAGTGGGACAGCGTGGGTCGCTTGGTTCGCGTGGTGCTGCCCGGTGGGGCATGTCGGGAATACAGCTACAACCCCTACGGAAAAATCACTGCCGAACGCGATGAGCTGGGGCATCTCACCCGCTACGAATACGCCAACGGCCTGCACCTGATCAGCTGCCGTATCAACGCCGACGGTAGCCAGGTCAAGTACCGCTACGACAATGCGCGATTACTGCTGACCGAGATCGAAAACGAGGTTGGCGAGACCTACCGACTTGCTTATCACCCCAACGGCCTGATCCAGCAGGAAATCGGCTTTGACGGGCAGCGCACCGCCTACGTCTACGACCTCAACGGCAACCTGCTGGAAAAGACCGAATACGGTGACGACGGCAGTCATCTCGTTACTCGTTATGAGCGCGATCACGCCGGACGCCTCGTCAGAAAAACCCTGCCAGACGATAGCCTTGTTGAATATGCCTACGACCGCCAGGGCAACCTCCTCAGCGTCGATGACGGCCACTGGGCGCTGGCCTACGAATACGACCCACAAAACCGCCTCACCGCCGAGCACCAGGGCTGGGGCACCTTGCGCTACGGCTACGACGCCTGCGGCCAGCTTCAACACCTGCGCCTGCCCGATAACAACCGGCTGGTTTTTAATCATGCGAAAGGCGGCCACCTCGCCAGCGTCGCGTTAAATGGCACGCTGCTAACGTCTCATCTGTTCAGGACCGGCCGTGAACACCAACGCGCCCAGGGGAAACTGCTCAGCAGCTACCAACACGACGAACAGGGCCGCCTGTTCAACCACGGTATCTGTGACAGCGAAGGCGCGCTGTACCGACGTCAATACGACTACGACAAATCCGGCAACCTCACCCGCCTGCTCGACACGCGCAAAGGCGAACACCACTACCACTACGACCCACTAGGCCGTCTCACCCGCGCCGACCACTCCCAAGACCTGCAGGAACGCTTCGGCCACACCCCGGCCGGCACCCTGCTGATGCAAGACCGCCCCGGCCCCGACATCGTTGCCGGCAACCGCCTGATGATCCAGGGCGACCGCCACTACGACTATGACGCCTTCGGCAACCTCATCCGCGTGCGGCGCGGCAAAGGCCATCAACTCGTCACCGAATACCGCTACGACTGCCAGCACCGGCTGATCGGCATTACCCAGCCCAACGGCCAAACCGCGAGCTATCGCTACGACCCGTTTGGGCGGCGTATCAGCAAAACCGTGGACGGCATCACCACGGAGTTTTTCTGGCAAGGCGACAAGCTGATTGCCGAGCACCATGCGGATCGCCATCGCAGCTATCTCTATGAACCCGACAGTTTCCGTCCGCTGGCACTGCTGGAAGGCTTCGGCCCAAAAAACACCAAAGCCTTCCACTACCAACTTGATCACCTCGGCACGCCCCAGGAACTGACAGACCCAGAGGGCGAAATCGTCTGGTCCGCCCACTACCGCGCCTACGGCCAGATCAGCCGACTCGACAAAGGCACAATCGACAACCCGCTACGTTTTCAGGGTCAGTACTTCGATCAGGAAAGCAGACTGCACTACAACCGCCATCGCTACTACAATCCGGATATTGGGTGTTACCTGACGCCTGATCCGATGAAGTTGGCGGGTGGGATCAACGCGTACCAGTACGTGCCCAATCCGACGGGGTGGGTGGATCCGTTAGGGTTAAGCTGTAAGATTGGAAATTGCCCGGATTCAAAAAACGATTTAACAAAAAAAGCATCTCCTGGAGTATTAACTACTCACGAGAAGGCTGGAGGACACCTGATTGAAAAACATGTCGGTCGAACAGACGAACAGTTAGCGGCAAGATTTGAATCAGAACCGCACATCCCAGCCTCATCCACCTTCAAAACTCTAGAAGAGGCTGAGGCTATAGTGTCCAAAAGCTTGACTGCACACCAGCAAGAAATAACTACATTTTTAAGTGGAAACAAAGAAAAACTCTTAATTAAAGGCAGCTCAAGTCAACCCGTAGGGGTAAGCATGCTAAATGGAGCAACAAAATCCGTACCTGTTTATAAGTTCCTATTAGTCATAAAACGAGCTCCTAAAATGCCAGATGGCTACCTATTGCTAACAGGATACCCAGAAAAATGAATGAACTATTAACAGAGCTACAACAATTTTTTGGTGCTTACTTTAATCAGGATTGGGCGGAAGATCATTCATCTGCCGATGATGTCATTGATGCATTTCTAATGGACTCGCCTAGAGAAATAATCATGACAGTAAAACAGGAAATTTTAGAGCTGATAAATTCGTATACCAATGAGCCAGACCTTCAAGAAAATTTACTGCATATACAGCATTGCTATTACTACTATCCACACCAATGGGCCTCAGGCCCGTTATGGCTAAATCACATAGTTCGAAAGTTTGATGAACACCTACAAAAAAACCAATATTCAACTTAAAAAACAGCCGTATAACGATCTTTGCTATTAATATTTTGGCCTGCTGCGCAGTCCACGCAGGGCAAGCCTGCTCACCACAAGGAATGAAGGCTCAGCCAAATTGAATGGGTGAGCCTCCCAGCCTGATCAGCGTTTACTCAGTTCCATAATCATCCGACTTAACAAGTAAATCCGCGGTGCCACGCTCTCCACCTCCGCATACTCCTGCGGTGTATGAATATTCCCCCCCACTATCCCAAACCCATCCAACGTCGGCGTCCCCACCCCGGCCGACAAACTGGCATCCGCCGCGCCGCCGCTGCCTTCAATGGTCAACTTTTTACCCAGCTCCCCATAAATCCCCTGGGCAATCGCCACCAGCTTGTCCGACTCCGGCGTCTGCGGCATGGGCGGCAGGCCGCGTTTCAGGCTGGTGGTCACTTCGGTTTCCGGGATCAATTTGTTGGCGGAGACCCGCACCAAGTCCTTCTCGATCCGGTCGAACTCTTCCGGCAATGCCGCACGCACGTCGGCCTTGGCCGTGGCTTGGTCGGGGATGACGTTGGTGCGGTCGCCCGCGTTGATCACGGTGAAGTTGATGGTGGTCTTCTTGTCTTCATCGCCGAGTTTGCCCAGTTGCAGAATCTGGTGCGCGGCTTCCATGGCGGCGTTGCGTCCCAGCTCCGGGGCGACGCCGGCGTGGGCGGCTTTGCCTTTGACTTCGACCACGGCGGTGGCACTGCCTTTACGCCACACCACCAGGCCGTCGGCTGGGCGGCCAGGTTCCAGGTTCAGCGTGACGTCGTGGGCCTTGGCGGTGTTGCGGATCAGTTCAGAGGCGATGTCGGAACCGGTTTCTTCGCTGGCATCGAGCAGGAAGGTAATTTGTGCGTAGTCCTTGAACCCTTGGTTCTTCAGGACTTTGAGCGCGTAGATGCCGGCGACGATGCCTCCCTTGTCATCCATCACCCCGGGGCCATAGGCGCGGCCATCCTTGATGTGAAACGGCCGTTCGGCCGCCGAGCCTTCCTTGAACACGGTGTCCATGTGGGCCATCAGCAGGATTTTGGCCTTGCCGTTGCCCTTGAGGGTGGCGATCACATGGCTGCTGTTGGCGGTGGTATCCGGCACGCGCTCGATGGTGAAGCCCAGCTGTTTGAGTTCATCGACGGTGATGTCACTCACCTGGGTCAGGCCTGGCCCGTAGCCGGAACCCGAATCGATATTCACCAGGCGCTCCAGCAGTTTCAAGGCCGGGGCCTTGTACTGCTCGGCATCCGCCTGGATCTGTTTGTGGGGTTCGGCGCTGTAGGCCGGGACTGCAAAAGACAAGGCCAACGTAGCGGCCAGGAAAGTACGCGGGAAGGTGAAGGGCATGAACCGATCCTTGTTTTTTGTTGGGGTGCCGCCTCACCCTACCCCACTAGACCGACCGCAACCAAGTGCCTTGCACCGAACTGACCCGGTTGCGCCCGCTGCTCTTGGCTTCATACAGCGCCAGGTCTGCCTCATTGAGCCAACGGGTCGAGTCGACGTGCCCTGGTTGATACGGCGCCAGGCCGATGCTCAAGCTGGCGCGCAATGAAGGGTCCTGGGCGTAGGCCAACGCGTTGAAGCGATCGCGCAACGCATCCATCACTTCGGTGGCGCGGTTGAGCGGCATGCCCGGCAGGATCACGCAGAATTCATCGCCGCCATAGCGCCCGGCCAGGTCAGTGGCGCGCAGGTTCTGGCGCAGCACTTTGCCGAGCTGGCGCAGCACGATGTCGCCGGTGACGTGGCCATAGGTGTCGTTGATAAGCTTGAAGTGGTCGATGTCGATCAACGCAATCGCGGCCCCTTGCTGTTCGCGGCAGCAACGTTGGAACTCGATCTCCAGGTGGTCTTTCCACGCGCCATGGTTGAGCAGGCCGGTCAGGCTGTCGGTGCGACTCAGCGCCAGCAATTCGCGTTTGTGCCGGGCCAGGGTCACCGCCTGGCGGTAACAGATCCAACCCAGCGCCAGCGGGTACACCATCAGAATCGGCAGGCAGGCATAGAGTTGGACCGGGGTGGTCGTGGCGATAAAGGCCGGGGTGAATATCAACAGCGACGTGCCGATGCCCAGCGCCTGCGCCACCCAGCCCGCCAGCATGAAGCGCGGACCGCCGATGGCGACGTTGTTCATGGTCATCATCGACAGGGTCGTCACACCGGGTAGTGGGTTGAAGTGCATGGCCGCGACCCAGAAACCGCCGCAAAACGAATCGAACAGCAAATTGCGGCGCTCACTGCGCAGCGTATGGGTAGTCCGCAACGAGCGCTGAAAGGCCACGACCGGCCAGACAAAGGCGTTGATCACCATCCAGGCCCACACCCATGGCGCCGGATCCAGCGGATACATGCCAAACACCACGCACACAAAACCGAGCGTCAGCCCCAAGGTGCGGGATTTATACAAACGGGTAGCGAGCGGAAGTCCTTTTCCTCCGACGGCTGGCATGGAGGGCTGTAATCCTGGATGAATGCCTGGAGTCTATCAGGGCGCCAGCAATTCGCCACTACTGCTCATTCCCCATCCAAACCATTCAGTGGGGAAAACCGCGGGCCAGCATCAATGCCACACCCAGCAGCAGTACCGCCGTGATCCGCTGCAACACCACACGGCGCTGGGGGTTTTCCAGCACATGCTTGATGCGCTGGCCGAAGTAGCAATACAGGCAACCGCTGGCAAATTGCAGCACCAGGAAGGTCGCCCCGAGGATGGCGATATCCACCGCTGAACGGTGCTCCCCTGCCCCGGCGAACTGTGGGAATACGGCGCTGAACATGATGAGGGTCTTGGGGTTGGAAAAGCCGGTCAACAGTCCTTTGCCGAACAGGCTGCGCGAGCTCTCCACGGCAGCCGCCTTGCCGATCGACACGCCGCTGCCGGTCCACTGCTTGTAGGCCAGATAGAGAATGTAGGCCACTCCGACCAACTGAATGGCCTGGGTGATGGCGAGATTGCCCTTGATCAGTGCCGAAAAGCCCACGGCAAAGATCAGGATGGAAATCAGGTACGACACACTGGCACCGAGTTGCGCCGGGATCGAACTGCGCAAACCGCTCTTCAAGCCCAGGCTCAACAGCAGCAGGGTCATGGGGCCGGGGCTGAAGGTCATGGTGGTGCAAAACAGCAGGAAGTAGAGATACGAAGAGAGCGTCAATGCGCTGGTCATGGCCTTGGACCCAGGGTGAGAAGGCCTGCAGTTTAGGCAAGCGGCGTTGCATAAGG
This sequence comes from Pseudomonas sp. NIBRBAC000502773, assembly GCF_006517195.1. Lineage (NCBI taxonomy): Bacteria > Pseudomonadati > Pseudomonadota > Gammaproteobacteria > Pseudomonadales > Pseudomonadaceae > Pseudomonas > Pseudomonas sp. NIBRBAC000502773. The sequence continues at coordinate 240,919 of NZ_CP041189.1, forward strand.
CAGGTAAAGTCAGGCCTAATCCGGCCGAACTTCACCGGTAAAATCACCGGTAAACACAAGGAAGGTTTATGTTTATACCCGCCATCGCGTTTGTGAACGGCACACCCAAGGTGCAGCAGATCGTCGAGGCGTTCAGCCAGCTCATCGAGACCGGCGAATGGGCACCCGGCAGCAAGTTGCCGTCGGTGCGGGAGTTGACCCAGGTCCTGGGCGTCAGCAAGTTCACCCTCAACGAAGCCCTGGACCGCCTGCGCGGGCGCAACCTGCTCACCTCCAGCCAGGGCCGTGGCTACTTCGTGGCCGTCGACAGGGTGCGCCCGGCCTCGGCGAGCTGGGTCGACCTGCTGCCCCAGGACCTGCTCAGCGTATTGCGCCGCCCCCTCGCCTCGGTCTACGGCGACCTGCGCCCCGGCGGCGGCCACTTGCCAGAAGCGTGGCTGGACAACGAAGCCTTCCGCCAGGCCATGCGCAGCACCGTGCGTGCGCCGTCGCTGCGCATCGCCGCACTGGGCACACCCGCCGGGCTGCTGCCCTTGCGCCAGGCCCTGCAACAGAAGCTGCATGCCGATGGTTTGTCGGTGCCGGTGGAACAAATCATCACCACCCCCAACACCGTGCAGGGCCTGGACATGCTCATGCGCCTGCTCGCCAGGCCCGGCGACACGGTGCTGCTCGACGCACCGTGCTATTTCAACTTCCACGCCAACCTGGCCTTGCACGGGGTCAAGATCGTGACCATCGAGCGGCGCCCCGACGGCTTCGACTTCAGCGTTCTCGAGCAGTTGCTGGCCGAACATCGCCCCAGCCTGTACCTGACCACCAGCGTGCTGCATAACCCCACCGGCCACTCCTTCAGCCCCAGCCAGGCGTTTCGCCTGTTGCAACTGACCCAGCAGTATCACTGCCATATCATCGAAGATGACCTCTACGCCGACCTGCACCCCAACCCACCGCCGCGCCTGGCCACTGTCGCCGGCCTCGACCAGGTCACCTACCTTTCGGGCTTCTCCAAAGTCCTCAGCGCCAACGCCCGTGTCAGCTATGTGGTGGCCGCACCGCAACTGGCGGCCAACCTTACCCATATGAAGCTGATGAGTGGCGGCGTGACCTCGGAGCTGCTTGAACAGATCGTCTACCGCACGCTCAGCGAAGGCAGCTACACCAAGCATCGCAAGCGCATGGTCCAGCGCCTGATGGAGGCCGGCGGACGTGTCGAACAGTGGCTGCGGCGTTGCGGCTGCGAACTGCCGATGCCCTATGAGGGCGGGATGTTTATCTGGGCGCGTCTGCCACCTGGGGTAAGCGGCGAGCAACTTGCCCAGGATGCGTTGAAACAAGGCATGGTGCTGGCGCCGGGTGCGTTGTTCGGTAATGACCCGGCGCACCGCGACTCGATGCGCTTCAATGTGGCCCACAGTGATGAGCCACGGGTGCAGCAGGTGTTTGCGGCGCTGTTGCAGGCTGTAGCCGATGGGGTTCCCCCGCCCCCTAACATGAGACGGGTTTACTCCCGACGGCCGTGCGCCGGTGAGCTTCTGTGTTACCGAGCCGTCGGGGTCGGCCCCACAGCCCACGCCGGCCACTACTGGAAGGCGCGTTCCATCTTGATGATCTCGATTGAAATCGCACTGTTGCCACGGCTGAAGGTGCCTTCGCCAATCTTGCGAAAACCGAACGCGGCATAGAATTTTTCGGCGGTAAGGGTGGCTTCGAGGTAGGCGCACCTATGGCCGGCAGCCTCGATAAGCTGCAGCGCTTTGGTCAGCAGACGGGCGCCGACGCCCTGCCCGGCCGCATCCCCACGAATGAACAGCTTGCTGACCTCATGCCCGTCCACCTCGACGAAACCTTGCACAGTGTCGGTGTACGCCAGCCAAAGGTTGCCGGCAGCGATGGCTTCGCGGTACGTGTCAGGCGAGCGTCCGTCCAGCCACATGGCAATCTGTTCGGTGCCATAGTCGGCCTTGCACAGGTGTTCGACAGAGTGTTTATGCACCCGGAAGAGGCTTTCAGCGTCGTCCTGGATGGCTGGGCGGATCAGCAGTTTTTTCATTCCCTTGAGATTCCGAGCGAGGCCAATGAACCCAGGCTTTATAGCCGAATGAGCGCCGGGGAGCGACCCAGGACCGCACATCTTGTGCGTTGACCATGCCCCCCACACACCATATAGTGTGCCCACAAACAGAACAGACCACTACATAGTGTGCAGTATCGGTAATCACCGACCACACTCTGCGCAGTATTTCAATGCCTGGCAGCCTGCAAATCGTATTTTTTTGGACGGGTTCACATGCCGTCAAACCAGAACAGAAGGGAGTATTTCAATGCTGAGTTGGGATGAAGTCGACAACGAGGACACCGGTGCAGCCGTGATCAAGGGCGCCAACGCCGGACACGCCAGCGAAGCCAACATGGACCGCCTCGACGGTGCCGGCGCCGCTGCCGCCATCGAAGCCCGCGCCGTCACCGCCAGTGACTCCGCCGCCATCGTGCGCGCCAAGGCCGCCCTGGACAAACTCGACGTCGCCGAAGGCCTCGCCGAACTCGAAGGCGCCTCCGCCCGCGTCGCCGTTGACGAAAAGCGCATGATCAACTGCCGCGCCGACCTCAACCAACTCGTGCCCTTCAAGTACGACTGGGCCTGGCAAAAGTACCTCGACGGCTGCGCCAACCACTGGATGCCGCAAGAGGTCAACATGACCGCCGACATCGCCCTGTGGAAAAACCCCGAAGGCCTCACCGACGACGAACGCCGCATCGTCATGCGCAACCTCGGCTTCTTCTCCACCGCCGACTCCCTGGTCGCCAACAACCTGGTCCTGGCCGTCTACCGCCTGATCACCAACCCGGAATGCCGCCAGTACATCCTGCGCCAGGCTTTCGAAGAAGCGATCCACACCCACGCCTACCAGTACTGCATCGAATCGTTGGCCATGGATGAAGGCGAGATCTTCAACATGTACCACGAGATTCCATCGGTGGCTAAGAAAGCGGCTTGGGGCCTGAAATACACCCGCTCGATCTCCGATCCGAAGTTCGAAACCGGCACCGTCGACACCGACAAGGAACTGCTGCGCAACCTGGTCGCCTACTACTGCGTGCTGGAAGGCATCTTCTTCTACTGCGGCTTCACCCAGATTTTGTCCATGGGCCGCCGCAACAAAATGACCGGCGTTGCCGAGCAGTTCCAGTACATCCTGCGCGATGAGTCGATGCACCTGAACTTCGGTATCGATGTGATCAACCAGATCAAGATCGAAAACCCGCATTTGTGGGATGCCGAGATGAAGGAAGAAGCGACCCAGATGATCCTGCAAGGGACTCAGCTGGAGATTGAATATGCGCGCGATACCATGCCGCGTGGGGTGCTGGGGATGAATGCGGCGATGATGGAGGATTACCTCAAGTTCATCGCTAACCGTCGCTTGTCGCAGATTGGCTTGAAGGAAGAGTATCCAGGCACGACCAACCCGTTCCCGTGGATGAGCGAGATCATGGACTTGAAGAAAGAGAAGAATTTCTTCGAAACCCGTGTGATCGAGTATCAGACCGGCGGTGCGCTGAGCTGGGATTGATTAAAAAACGGCCCCTTTCTGGGGCCGTGTTGTTTCACTTGTCGATGTTTTTATGCCCAATCAAACCATCAAGACCCCCTGCGTCGGCCTGTGCTCCACCGTTTATGGCGACCTGGTCTGCCGGGGCTGCAAGCGTTATCACCATGAAGTGATCCAGTGGAATGGCTACAACGCCGAGGAAAAACAGGCGGTATGGCTGCGCCTTGAGCAGTTGCTGGTGCAGGTTATGGCCAGCAAGCTGGAGGTGTCCGACCCGCAGCGCCTGCGCCAGCAACTGGAGGACCGCAAGATTCGCTTTATGCCGCACCAGTCACCCTATTGCTGGGCGTACCAACTGATTGCCCGGGGCGCTCGGGTGATTTCCAGGCTGGACGCCTATGGGTTGGCGTTGTTGCCGGAGTTTCGCGAGCGCAGCCTGGCGGATTTGCGCGATGCTATTGACCGGGAGTTTTTCCTGCTGTCCGAGGCGCATTACGAGCGGTATATCGCCCCGGGATTTATACGCGAAGTGTTTGGCCCGCCCCTCATCGCCAGCAGTATGTGACCGTCGCAGCTGTCGAGCCTTGGCGAGGCTGCGTCAGGCCCTCACCAACAGCCCAAGCAACTGCCACGGCGTCATCTTCGTCACCATGATCATCACGATCACAAACATCCCCAGGAACCCGAAAACGCCCAGCCAGAACCATTGCCGATAAACACCACGGTATCCATCCTCCAGTGCCGTGTCGGTCTGGACCGCCCGAGAGGCCATACGATGCAAGCGCTTCTGCAGCACCAGCACCGGCAACCACAGCGAGCCCACGCAGAGGAAGATGATCAACGCGGTCAGTACCCATTCAGTGGTCACCGGCAGCCCGGCCAGCCGGATCAGCAGCAAGCCCGTGATGATCTGGATGACGCCCGCCGGCGTGGTGATCCAGGTGTCGAACCGTACGACCATGCGCGCCACATGGGCGATCACCTGCGGATTGCCGGTACGACTGGCGGCGATCAGGTAAAGGTACGAGCCCATGCCGAAACCGAACAGGAAAATCGCCGCGATGATGTGCAGGTACTTCAGGCACAGGTAGAGCATCGGTCAGGCCTGCCCGTCAGAGAAGCGCACCGCCAGGCTCAGCTTCGTCGGTTCGTTGATGGCGGCCATGTATTCGTCGACGCTGATTTCGCCTACGCACGGGCGGGCGCCGGGTCCAGGCACGTAACCGTGGGCCATTTTGATGGCGAGGGCGACGGCCGCGCAGCTGGGGATTTCCGGTCCCTTGTCGTCCAGGGCCGTGAGTTGCACCGCCAGGGACAGCGGCTGGCCTTGCATGCCCAGGCCTTGCACGTCGATGTACATCGCGCTTTTGCCATCGCCAAATCGTTCGAACCAGGTGCCCAGGCGATGCAGCCTGGCGGCCCACACAAGGTGGTCGCGCACGATGCCCATGCGTAGCGCCTGGGCCAGCAGGTAATTGGCGACGCCGCCCAGCTTGAGCCCCGCACCGGCCTTGAAGCGCAGGGTATGGGCGCCATAACGGCCGGCGAATATATCCATGTCGGGCACGTCCACATTGGCCAGCACCCGCGTGCCGAGCTGGGGCATCCTGCGCAGGGTCAGGTCCTGCCAGCCCAGCACGTCGTGCACTTGGCCCTGCTTGAGTTGCTTGATCGGTTTGCCCGCGTAGGCAAGCACACCTTCGATGGTCGACAGCCCCGGCATCTTCGCCGAAGAGGAAATGCCATGCTCGATGGTGTCGATGCGCATGAAGCGATAGCGGTACTGATCGATGATGGCGGACGACAACGTCGGTACAGAGCTGCAACCGCTGAGGACCGCCACGCCCGCCTGCCGGGCTTTCGCATCCAGCACGCCGACGCCATTGACGAAGGTCCGGCAATCCGAAAGGTCGCAGTAGTTCACGCCCGCGTCGATGCAGTGCTGGGCGACGGCATAGGATTGCCCCTGGAACGGGCCGCCGGTGTGGATCACCAACTGGATGTCCATCGACTGCAAAACGCCGGCGAACCCGGCTGCCATGGCATCGCCGCACCAGCTTTCGCACTCGCGGCCGGAGGATGTTTTCAACCCGTCGACTTTGCCCCGCAACTTGTGTGGGTGGCGGCCCGAGACCACCAGTTCAATGCCCGGCGCGCCCGCCAGGTGCCGGCAAATGATGCTGCCAAAGTTGCCGTAGCCGCCGATCACCATCACCCTGAGTGCCATTGCATGCTTCCCTGATCAATCAATTATGCGCGGGGCCTGAGGCAGGCCAGCAGCTGAAATGGCTAAAGATACCCGATTTGCTTAACCGCCTGAGCCAGGATCGACACTCAGGCAGCATTGCTCCCAAGCCTCAGGGCTGCTTACGATAAAACCCGGTCAGGTAGTCCTGGCTGTCCGGCGCCGAGTTGTGCTCGATCACGGCAAAACCCTTCACCAGTTGGATGTGATACGGCCCGGCCCGAGGGGGCGCCTGGGGGGCGCGCACGATGATCAGGTTTGCGGTTTCCATCGGCACGCGTTGGTGCGTAGTGATGATGATCTTGTCGGTGCCGGTGTCTTTGAGCGTCACGCTGAGTTCCGCCACTTCCCGGCCCTGGGCATCGCGTTCGGGAAGGATTTTCAGGTCCAGGTCACCGTCGCGGTCGAGGAAGTCATCGCGCATCTGGTAATGGCCATCGCGCTGATCGCGGGCCACGTCGCCGAGTTTGTCGTACTCAGGCTCCCGGTCCTGCCTGTGCAGTTGAATCTGCAGCTCGGGCTGGTCACCCTTGGCGCCACTGACCCAGGTGCCCGCGTAGTCATAAGGTTCGACGGTTTCCCGCGTGATGCGCCAGATGCCGGTTTGACGGCCGTCATCGGCATATTCGTGCAGGTAGATAAACGACTGGTCGCCGTATTCACCCTGATCCCCCACCAGTTTGATCGGCTTGCCGCTGCCGCTTTTGGTGTAGCGCACCTCACCGATCAGCACCGCGCCCTGTTGCTGGTACCAGAGCTGCACCGGGATCTTGCCGTTGAGGGTGCCGGCCAGGAACTCGGGGTCTTCGTTGACCGGCCCTTCCAGCCTGGGTGTTTCCAGCCACTGGCCGTCCTTCCACTCACCGGTGGTGCGCAGCATGTAGCCGCTGGGCATGCTGTTGTTGGCGTCATCGTCCGTCGCCGGCACTTCCGCCTGGGTATACGCGCTGAGTCGCACCAGTTTGCCGTCGCGCATCTGATAGCGGCTGGCGCGGGTCCAGCAGCAACCCCGGTCGGTCTGCGAATGGATAATGCCGTCCTCGGGATTGATCGAAAACATCCCGCCGGAGGTCTCGTTGGCCAGGTCGGTCAAGGGGCCATTCAGCACCCAGTGGGACGTGTGCGGGTCTTGCAGATACACGTCGTAACTGGACTGGAAGTCCTTATCTGCACCGGTGCCATTGCGGATCGCCAGGTCCTGGCGGCCGTCCTGGTTGAAATCGGCGAAGTACACCACGCCGTTCTCCCCCATCAGGCGCCAGTCCACGGTTTTACCTTGCTGGTCCAGCGGCACCTGGGCATCCGGAGTCTGCAGTTGCTGAAGGATTTCGAGGGAGCGTTTGTCGCGCAGGGTGATGAGTGCAGGAGCCAGGTGCTGCAAGTCCTGCGGCACCTCCGGGAACAACACTTCGACCAGGTATTGACCGCTGGGGTCATTGACCGAGAACGAACGGGGCTCGGCCATGACGGGAGCGGACAGGGCCAGGGAGAGGAGTACACCGCTGAGTCGCGTACGCATCCAACGCATCCTTGCTGAAATTCGGGGGCGGCAGTGTAAAGGCAAATGACGAAGGCTTCGAACAAATCGCTGTTTAGGCGCGCTCAATGGCTGCTATGTTTTGTGCCTCACGAGCCAAAGGACGTGCCATGGAACCGTTAGCCACCAACGCTGCATTGGTGCTCATCGACATGCAGCAGGGCATGAATGACCCGAAGCTGGGGCGCCGCAACAACCCGCAGGCCGAGCAACAGTTGCAGCAATTGCTCGGCGCCTGGCGGCAGTCGGGGCGGCCTGTGGTGCACGTCAGGCACATCTCCCGTACCCCCGGCTCGGTATTCTGGCCGGGCCAGCCGGGCTGCGAATTTCAGCCTGCGCTGCAACCACTGGCCCTCGAACACGTGGTGGAAAAGAACGTACCCTGTGCCTTTATCGCCACCGGGCTGGAACGCTGGCTGCACGCGCGTTCGATCAAGCAACTGGTGATCGCCGGGGTGATCACCAACAACTCCGTCGAAGCAACGGCACGCACAGGCGGCAACCTGGGCTTTGACGTGCTCGTCGCCGCAGACGCCTGCTACACCTTCGATCAAACCGATGGGTCCGGGCGCCTGTGGCCAGCGGAGGACGTGCACGCGCTGTCGCTGAGCAACCTGGCCATGGATTACGCCAGGGTGGTCGAAACGGCCGGGATTCTCGGCGCTATGCGCTGAACACGCCGGCTTGCACCAGCATGTCAACCAGCGCTTCAGGCCAGACCGTTTCCTCGGTGGCACGCAACGCCTGAGCCGACCACCAATGATGGTCCGCCATCACCTGGGTCTCTTCCAGCGTCCACTCAGCCCTGGACAGTTCGGTGCTGGCGGTGTGCACCACAAAGTAGTGCTCGACGGCCGACACCGTTTCACCGCTGGGCAGCATCAGCGCAAACCGGCGCTCTGCGATAGGCGCGGCAACGGCCTGCACCTGGATACCGGTTTCCTCGCGCAGCTCGCGGATGGCAGCGGCCTCGAAAGTCTCCCCCGGTTCGACACCGCCGCCAGGGGTAGCCCAGTAATTTTGACCGGCCAGTGCGCCGTCTTTATGGATGAACCTGAAGAGCAGTACTTCGTGCGCGGGGTTGATCACCAGCAGTCGTGCAGCCTTTCGTTCACGCATGGGTCTTCCTTGGGGTCGGGGGTTGATGAGCCTGCAGATACGCCCTCAGCATCAAGGTGGTTTGCTGCTCCAGCGCAGCCTCGAACGCAGGCGCGGCGTTCCCCTCAAGCAGGGTGCGCACCGGACCGACGATGGCACTCAGCGAGATCGCCGCGACCAGGCCAGGGTCGTCAAAGTGGGCGTCGGACGCCGTTGCCAGCATGGCCGCAATCGCGCCCACCATGCGCAGGTTGATACGTGCAACCAACTCCGGCCCGCCGCGTTCGGCTGCGATCGCATACAGCGCCTTGGATACCGCCTGTTCGCGCAATTTTGCGGTGAGTAATGCCTTGACCAGGCCGCCCGCCATCTCCGCAACCGACGCGCCCTGAAGCCCGAAGCACGCCAGTTCGACGCTATCGGCCACGCGCACCAGGTGTTTTTCCAGAATGGCGGCGAGCAACGCATCGCGATTTGGGTAGTACTGGTAGAGACTGCCCACCGACATTCCCGCGCGCTCCGCCACCCGCGTAGTGGTGCAGCGCACCAGGCCCTGCTGGGTCAAAACCTGAAGGGTTGCCTCATGCAATGCTTCGACGGTTGCCGCGGAGCGTGCTTGAACCGCTGATTTTCTTGGTTTCAATGACGCTTTGACGGTGCTCATGGAATGCGAATTCCAAAATCTGAAGGATCCTTCATATTAGGGCCTTATTCAGTTCAAGCAAGAGCAGCAGTCATGAGCAACCTGGCAAGCAGCGGCACCTTCACCCTTGGCGACCATAAGGTCAACCGCATCGGCTACGGCACAATGCAACTGGCTGGGCCGGGTGTATTCGGCCCGCCCAAGGACCGGGATGCGGCCCTGGCGGTACTGCGTGAGGCCGTCGCAGCCGGTGTGAACCATATCGATACCAGCGATTTCTACGGACCGCACGTCACCAACCAAATTATCCGCGAGGCGCTGCATCCTTACCGGGACGACCTCACGATCGTCACCAAGATCGGCGCCCGTCGCGACGATCAAGGTGGATGGCATGGCGCAGCATCGAAGGCGGAACTGACCAAGGCCGTGCATGACAACTTGCGTAACCTGGGCCTGGACGTGCTGGATGTGGTCAATTTCCGTTGCACCCACAACCTGATGGGCACGGCAGAAGGCTCGATCGCAGCGCCCCTGGCCGCACTCGCCGAACTGCAACAGCAGGGCCTGGTACGCCATATCGGCATCAGCAACGTCACGCCGACGCAAGTGGCCGAAGCCCGTGGCCTGATTGAGTTCGTCTGCGTGCAGAACCTGTACAACATCGCCCACCAACACGACAACGCCTTGATCGATGAGCTGGCCAGGGACGGCATCGCCTATGTACCGTTCTTCCCCCTAGGCGGATTTACCCCGGTCCAATCATCGACACTGACTAACGTTGCCCAGCGCCTGGGCGTAACGCCAAAGCAACTGGCCCTGGCGTGGTTGCTGCGTCGCTCAGCGAATATCCTGCTGATTCCGGGGACCTCATCGATCGCTCATTTGCGAGAAAACCTCGCCGTAGCCGAACTGGACCTGACGTACGACGTGCTGGCAGAACTGAACGACATCGCAGGGTAAACGCATCAGCCTGCCAGTAATTGCGCGATAGCCTTACGCAGATCCCCATGCACGTCTTCCGCGTACGGCAACGCATTTTTCCAGTCATAAAACCAAACGGGCATCTTGCGCTTGTCATCCGGTTCCGAGGCGTAGCGCGGGAAAATATGGCAATGCAACTCCGGCTCCGAATTGCCCAGGATCTCGTAGTTGATACGCGACGCACCGCTGGCTTGCAGCACCGCGTCGCCGATGCGCGCCATGTCGAGCAGGTAGGTCGCACGGGCGTCGGCATCCAGGTCGTTCAGGCTGGCGACCACCGGGTCGGGCAATAGCAGGCAGTAGCCAGGCAGGAATTGCACATCGCCCATCACTGCCCAGCCTGAGGGCATGCGGCAGATGACTTTGTCGTTAGTGCCGTTGCGGGCCTGTTCTACGCGTTCCATGATCAGCGGCATACCCTGTCCTTGCGTTAGGTGAGTGCGGGCTGCATCTTAACCATCGTCGACATTTTCAGCACTGGAAACAGCCCATGCGCATAGCCTGCCTTCATACCGCAGCCAGCAACATCGGCGTCTTTGAATCCGCCGCGAAAGCACTGGGTATCGGCGCTGATGTGCTACGCCATGAAGTGCGCGCCGACCTGTTGGCTGCTGCCGAAAACGCCGGTCATCTGAGCGCCGACATCTGCGCATCCACCGCATCAGCCCTGCTTGCGCTGGCTGAACAGGCCGACGCCGTGGTGCTCACCTGCTCGACCCTGGGTCCGGTCGTTGAAGGTATCTCCAGCAGTGTCCCGATCCTGAGGACAGACGAAGCGCTGGCCGCCTCGGCGGTTCAGGCTGGCGGAAAAATTGCGGTGCTGTGCGCGGTGGAAACCACCCTCGAACCTACCGCGCGGCTGTTTCACAAGGCCGCGCTGCAATCGAACGCGGTCGTCGAAGTGCGGCTGGTTTCGGGGGCATGGCGCTTGTTCAAGGCGGGTGACATCGACGGCTACCTGGCGACAATCGCCAAAGCTGCCGATGCCGCCTATAGGGATGGAATGACACGGGTTGCGCTGGGCCAGGCGTCGATGAGCGCGGCCGCCGTGCAGGTAACAGCCGGCCCGCTGCCCCTCACCAGCGCAGCGACCGGGCTGGCGGCAGCTATGCGGGCCGTTGCCCTCAGTGCGGTTGTGCAACCATTGCACGCCAGGCCTGAACGCTAGGTCGCTCGTTGACCCTGGCCTGCCAGGCGCGCAGGGCTTCACACGTCTGCGGCACCGGCAATTGCACCAGGTCCGCGAAGATCATGCCGCCGAGTAACGCGATATCGGCCATCGAGAAGGCATCGCCCGCCACAAAATCGCGGGTCTTGAGCACGTTATCGAAATAGTGCATCCCCCTGACCGCTTTGTCCCGCATGCGCATGCCCCATTCGGCGTTCTGATAAAGCTCGACCTCAGGCCCAAGCCCAGGGGTGGCATGATGGAAATACACGCTGACCGCATCCATCAATTCAATCTCTGCGCGCTTGGTCATCATGTGGATCAGGCCTTGCTCGGTCGGCGTCCTGCCGGTGAGGGTCGGGTTGCCATCGAGCGTGTCCAGGTACTGGGTGATAGCCGTGCATTCAGCGATGAACGTGCCGTCGTGCAGTTGCAGCACTGGCAGGGTGCCAGAGTAGTTGAGGGCCAGGAACGCAGGTTGTTTGTGTTCCCCTTTCCATAGGTTGACCGACACGAACTCAACGCGCGGCAACAGATTTTTCTCGGCCAGCGCTATACGAACACGCGCTGGATAGGGGCCGTTGTACCAATCATAAATTTTCATCAACGGCGGTTGGGATACGTCGGGTTGTGGTTGTTGGAACGTCATGATCTGCTCGCCTACCTGTCAAGTGGTAGGTAAAGACTGGAGGTATTATTTCAGGCCGTCAAGCATTACCTACCAGTTGGCAGGTAAAACCTTATCAGCGTAGAATTCGCCCCTCCCCCCACTGAAGAGCAATCCACACGTGAGTGAAAATGCCCGCGAAGCGATTCTGGAAGCCGCCAGACTCGCCGCTCAGCACTACGGCTACAGTGGCATCAACTTCCGCAGCATCGGCGAAACGGTGGGGATCAAGAACGCCAGTATCTATTACCACTTCCCGAGCAAAGCCGATCTTGGCGCAGCCGTCGCCAGGCGCTATTGGGAAGACGCTGCCAGCGCCCTCGCGGCGATACGCAGCGAGAACCCAGATCCGCTGCAGTGCCTGCGTGCTTATCCGAGCATCTTTCGAAAATCACTCGAAGACGGCAACCGCTTGTGCCTGTCCAGCTTTATGGCGGCCGAATATCAGGACCTGCCGGAGCCGGTGAAGAAAGAAATACTGACGTTTGCCGATACCAACGTAGCCTGGCTGGCGGCATTGCTTGCCGAGATCGAACCCGCGGGTGCAGAGGCCTGCGAGCGTCGCGCGCGTGCCATCTACACCGCCATTGCCGGCGCGCAGTTGATTGCCCGCACCCGGGCCGATCTCAGTTTGTACGACGAACTGGTCCAGAGTTATCGGGACGCGGGGCTTATCCCGGCGTGACAAGCTGGAGCCCTGCCGGCGACAGGTAGCGCTCCAGCAATGGCCCCATCGCTGTTGGCCCAACAACACTGCTTGGACAGCTTGTGCTGAATCAACACACGCCTCCTTCCCAAAAAATCCACATATCCCCTTGAAATAAAAGCATTTAATCCTCTGGCATGACGCGTGCAATCGCCTTCGCATACTGACGAAGGATACCCCCATGCCCCAGACACTGCCCCAGGCGCTGTTGCGCCAAGCCCACACCCGAGGCTCGGCGATTGCCTTGCGCTTCAAGCGCCTGGGCATCTGGCATGAGCGTAGCTGGAGCGCGGTGGCTGACGAGGTCAGCCAGCTCGCCGCCGCCTTGCATCAACGCCGCTTCGGGCCTGACGATAACCTGTTGATCCTCAGCCAGGCGCGCCCCGAAGCGTTGCTGCTGGCGCTGGCCGCGCAATGGCTGGGCGCCAGCGTCACGCTGCTCGACCCGGACCGCGACAACCGGGCGCTGCTGGCCGGGCTGCGACCGCGCTTCGTGCTCGTGCAAGACCTGGAAGCGCTGCAACAACTCAGTGAACGCGGGGTGGTGGTATTTCTTGACGGGCGTGGCCTGAGCCAGTTCGCAGACGTCGATTTGATCGACTATGCCGAGCTGCGTGCCGATGCACCGCCACCCGCCCACGCCCCGCAGCCGAGCGACACCGCCTTCGTCTTTCATGCCGACACGTCCCTGCACTTGACCCATGGGCAACTGCTCGCGGGAGGCCGGACGCTGGTCGACCGCGAACACCTCGGCGCCGACGACGAAGCCCTCGCCGCACGGGTGTTTGCCGCCAGCGGGCAGGCACGCTATCTGCTCGCGCCCTGGCTGCACGCCGGCTTTCGGCTGAACTTCCCCGAGGCCCTCGCCACCCGCGACACCGACCGCCGCGAGCTGGGCCCGACCCTGGTGCTGGGCACCCGCGAATCCTATGGGCGCCTGGAGCAATGGGTGCGTGAACGCCTGCCACTGCCGGACAGCTTCAGCCATCGTTTATACGACTGGGCCATGCAGCCGACCCCCTCCCCCGTGCGCCGCTGGCTGGGCCATTGGCTGGTGCGTCGGCCGTTGCTGGATGTACTGGGCATGAGCCGCCTGCGCGTGCCCTTGCTGGTCGGGCCGCCACTGCATCCGGAAAGTGCCGCCTTCTTTGCGGCCCTGGGCATTCGTCCCGGCCATTGGCAAGAGCCGTCCACCCGCCACGAACCCAGCGACCACTTGCTGCCTCAATCTGCCTGACGAGCCTTCCATGCCCACACCCACTGAAGCGGTATTACTGCGGCTCGATGACATTTCCCTGTCGTTCAAGGGCATCAAGGCCATCACCTCCATCAGTTTCGAGGTCAAGGCCGGTGACATCTGCGGCCTGATCGGCCCCAACGGCGCGGGTAAAAGCTCGCTGCTCAACGTGATCAACGGGGTCTACCACCCCCAGAGCGGCAGCATCCACTACGCCGGCCAGACCCGGCGGCGCATGCGCGCGCACCAGGCGGCCGAAGGCGGGATCGCGCGGACCTTCCAGAATATCGCGCTGTTCAAGGGCATGAGCGTGCTCGACAACGTGCTCACCGGGCGCAACCTCAAGCGCCGCAGCAGTTGGCTGGAGCAGATGCTGCGCCTGGGCCGTGCGCCACGGGAGGACGACGCCCACCGCCTGCACGCGGAAAAGGTGATTGCCTTCCTGCAGATTCATCCCTGGCGCCACGTGCTGGTCGGCACCCTGCCCTATGGACTGCAAAAACGTGTCGAGCTGGCCCGCGCCCTGGCCGCCGAACCGACCCTGCTGTTGCTGGATGAACCCATGGCCGGCATGAACGCCCAGGAGAAAGCCCAGATGAGCCAGTTCATCCGCGACATCAACCGCGAGTTCGGCACCACCGTGGTGTTGATCGAACACGACATCGGCGTGGTCATGGGCTTGTGCGACCACGTGGTGGTCCTCGACTACGGTCGCAAGATCGGCGACGGCACCCCGCAACAGGTGCGCGCCAACCCCGATGTCATCGCCGCCTACCTGGGGACCTGAACATGGAATTTTTCTTCGAAGTGCTGATCGGCGGGCTGCTGGCGGGCGTGATGTATGCCCTGGTGGCGATTGGTTTTGTGCTGATCTACAAGGCCTCCGGCGTGTTCAATTTTGCCCAGGGTGCCATGGTGCTGTTCGCCGCGCTGACGTTTGTCAGCCTGTTGGAGCGCGGCTTCCCGTTCGCCTGGGCGTTCCTGATCACCCTGGCGAGCATGGTGGTGCTGGCGCTGCTGATCGAAAAAGTGGTGCTGCGGCCCTTGGTCAATCGTCCACCGATCATCCTCTTCATGGCGACCCTTGGGCTGTCCTACATGATCGAGGGCTTTGCGCAGTTCCTGTGGGGCGCGCAGGTGCACGGACTGGACCTGGGCATCGCCGACGAGCCGCTGGAAATCCGCGGCATGCTGCTTTCGCAATTCGACCTGTTTGCCGCCGGCACCGCCGCCGCGCTGGTGATCGTGCTGTCGCTGCTGTTCAACAAGACGCGGGTGGGCCTGTCGTTGCGTGCGGTGGCCGATGACCCGCTGGCGTCCATGGCCATCGGTATTCGCCTGCCGCGCATCTGGGCGCTGGTGTGGGCGGTGGCCGGGTTCGTCGGCCTGGTGGCCGGGTTGCTCTGGGGCGCACGCCTGGGGGTGCAGTTCTCGCTCTCGCTGGTGGTGCTCAAGGCGCTGCCGGTGCTGATCATCGGCGGGTTCTCGTCCATCGGCGGGGCGATTGTCGGCGGCCTGATCATCGGTGCGGCGGAGAAAGTCGCCGAGATCTACCTCGGCCCGATCATCGGCAGCGGCATCGAGAACTGGGTGCCCTACGTCCTCGCGTTGCTGTTCCTGCTGGTGCGGCCTGCCGGGTTGTTCGGCGAGCGCGCCATCGAACGGGTTTGATTGTCCTTGGGGAAATGCCTGCATGTTGTATCAAGAAGTCGGTCAAATCAGTACCTCCTACGCGGCCGAGCGTCGCACCTTTCGCCTGCGCCAGGACCGCGTCGCGCTGTGGCTGCTGCTGGGCGTGGCGTTCTTTGCGGTGCCCTGGCTGGGCAATGACTACTGGTTCAGCGCAATCCTGGTGCCGCTGCTGGTGCTGTCGCTGGCCGGGCTTGGGCTCAACCTGCTGACGGGCTATGCCGGGCAACTCTCCCTCGGCTCGGCGGCGTTCATGGCGGTGGGCGCGTTTGCCGCCTACAACCTGCAGTTGCGGGTGCCCGGCCTGCCGCTGCTGGTGAGCTTTGCCCTGGGCGGCGTGATCGCTGCAGCGGTGGCGGTGTTCTTCGGCTTGCCGAGCCTGCGTATCAAGGGCTTTTACCTGCTGGTGGCGACCCTGGCCGCGCAGTTCGTGGTCGAGTGGGTGCTCACCCGCTTCAGCTGGTTTACCAACGACAACGCCTCGGGCGTGATCACCTCACCGCCGCTGCTGATTGCCGGGCTGGATTTCAGCTCACCGCGTGGCCGCTACGTGCTGACGCTGGCCGTGGTGGTGACGCTGTTCTGGCTGGGCAAGAACCTGGTGCGCAGCGAACTGGGCCGCAACTGGATGGCGGTGCGCGACATGGACACCGCCGCTGCCGTCATCGGCATTCGCCTGTTGAAGGCCAAGCTGCTGGCGTTTGCCATCAGCGGCTTCTACCTGGGCATCGCCGGTTCACTGTGGGCGTTCGCCTACCTGGGCACGGTCGAGCCCCACGGCTTTGACCTGAGCCGCTCGTTCCAGGTGTTGTTCATCATCATTATCGGCGGCCTGGGCAGCGTGCTCGGCAACGTCCTTGGCGCGGCATTCATCGTGTTGTTCCCGATCCTGCTGGCCAATCTCTTCGCGCTGTTGCCCGTTGGGCTGATGGATGCCGGACAGCTGGAGAACATCCAGAAGATGCTGTTTGGCGCGCTGATCATCGCGTTTTTGATCAAGGAACCGGAGGGGCTGGCCCGTCTGTGGCAGCGCTTTCGTCAACGGGCCAGGGTCTGGCCGCTGCGTTACTGAACTCAATAACCCCCCAGGAATGACCTCCATGACACACCGCTTATCGCTGCGCCGCCTGGCCTTGGGCCTGGCCCTGATCACCGCCGGGCTCACGGCCGGCGCCCAGGCTGCCAACGAACAATACTTCCCCTTGCAGAGCTACCGGGTCGGCCCGTACGCCGCCGGCGGCACCGGTTTCTTCGGTGGCTTTATCGACTACCTGCAATACATCAATGCCAAGGGCGGGGTGAACGGCGTCAAGCTGACCTGGAGCGAGTGCGAAACCGAGTACGTGGTGGAAAAAGGCGTCGAATGCTACGAGCGCCTCAAGGGTGGGCTCAACGGTGCACCGGCCGCCGCCACCAACCCGCTGTCAGTCGGCATCGCCTATGCCACCCTGGATCGCTCCACGGCCGACAAGTTGCCGCTGATCACCATCAACCATGGCCGCACCGACTCTACCGACGGCAGCGTGTTCCCCTACGTGTTCCCGCTGCAGCTCAACCCGTATTCGGAAGTCTCGGCGATCATCAACTACATCGGCCAACGCGAAGGCGGCGCCGACAAGCTCAAGGGCAAGAAAATCGCCGTGCTCTACCACGGCTCGCCCTACGGCAAGGAAACCAATGGCGTGCTCGAAACCCTGGCGAAAAACGCCGGCTTCGAACTGACCCTGCTGGAAGTGCCGCACCCCGGCAACGAGCAGCAATCGCAGTGGCTGAACATCCGGCGCCTCAAGCCCGACTGGGTGATCCTGCGCGGCTGGGGTGTGATGAACCCGGTGGCGCTCAAGTCCGCGCAGAAAGTCGGCTACCCGGCCGATCACATCATCGGCAATATCTGGAGCAACTCCGAAGAAGACGTGGTACCGGCCGGTGCCGCCGCCAAGGGCTTTATCTCGATCACCACCCACCCGTCGGGCACCGACTTCCCGGTGCTGCAAGGGATCAAGCAAAGCGTGGTAGACGCCGGCAAGGGCAACCTGGCCGACCCCAAGCGTTTCGGCACCGTGTATTACAACCTGGGCGTGGTCAACGGCATCCTCAACGTCGAAGCCCTGCGCCTGGCCCAGGAAAAATACGGGCAAAAACCATTGACCGGCGAGCAGGTACGCTGGGGCTTCGAACACCTGAACCTCGACGACGCACGCCTGCAGGCCCTGGGCGCCAAGGGCCTGGTGCAACCGCTGAAACTCTCCTGCGCCGACCACGAAGGCGGCGGCGCCGTGCGCTTCCAGCAATGGGATGGCCAACGCTGGAACCTGATCAGCGACTGGGTACAGGCCGACCGCGCCTTGCTGCGGCCGATCATCGAAGCTTCGGCGGCGCAGTACGCCAAGGAGAAAGGCATCACGCCGCGGGATTGCAGCAAAGAGCAGTAAGCCCCGAAATAGACCGTTGTTGAGCGCTCACCCGAAGTGGGTAGTACCGCCCAGGCGCTCAGCAACCCAATCGGCAATCCAGGCGCCGGCGTTCGAGGTGTTGTCCAGGCTGCTGTGGTGGATACCGCCTTCACGCGGGGTGAACACCTTCAATTCGCGATCCGGGCTGTTGGTGAGTTGGTCATAGGACTGATGCGCGTACGCCAGCGGAATCTGCCGGTCGGCCTCGCCATGACTCACCAGGAACGGCACCTTGATACGCTCCATTACCCCGTTGAGGTGCACCTGCTCGGCGAGCGTCATGAACGCCTCCATGCTGCTCGCACCCCACACCCAGCACACGTGCTCCCAGTAGTGCGGCACCGGTCGTTCACCTTCGCGGGACAGGCGCCGCTTCTGCATTTCGCCCCAGTTATGGTTCGCCCCCCACACTGCGCCCAGGGCAAAGCGCGGTTCGAACGCTACAGCGCGCGGGCAGTAATACCCACCCAGGGACACCCCCAGCAAGCCGATACGCAGCGGGTCGATTTCGCAGCGGGTTTGCAGGTAGTCCATCAGCGGGCTGGCCCACAGTTCGGTGTTGACGACTGCGGTCATACCATGCAGGCGCAGGGCTTCGCCGGTGCCGGGCTGGTCGATGAACAGGCTGGCGATGCCGCGTTTGGCAAGCAATTGCGGGAACAGCCCGGCGCGATAGACCATCTCCTTGGTGCTGTCCAGGCCATTGATCACCACCAGACACGGCGCCGCGTCAGTTACGCCCTCAGCCGGGGTGAACAGCCCGGCGAGATGGGCACCGTCGTAGGGAATTTCAAAACGCCGGGTATTTTCGCCAGACAGTTCGACGCCTTCGGCGAAGGTGCGCAGAAACTTGGCGTACAACGCTTTGCGAGGCGCATAACCGTGAGCCTGCATACGCTCGGCAGTGATGAAATATACCGCCGCACGGTTCAACTTGTCACCGGCGCTGAGCCACCTGCCGGCCGCTTTGTCTTCGTGCGCCAAGGCCACCAGGTTGTCGCCTCCAGCCTCCCAGGCGGCCATAAACGCCTGGGTGCCCGCATCGTCACCCTGGCGGGCTACCTCCAGCAGCGGCCGGCACATGGTGTCGATCTCGCCGATCTTGCCGCCCATCTCGATGGCTGCCGCAACTGCCAGGCTCCATACATAATTGGTTTCGAAATACTGGAACATGCTCATGGGTCAATCCTTGTGAAAATCAGCGGCGCATAGCCGGGAATTCGCCCTGGTAAAAGGTCACGTCCCAGGGAATGTCGTCCTGCATGAACGCAGGCGGGTTGCCCATCCACTGGGCCGTGCCGAAGCGAAACTCCCATTCGCGCGGTACCCAACTGTCGTCGAGGTAATCGGTGTCGGCGCCGTACTCGGCCTCACCACCGGTGGGTGAGTTGAAGTAGCAGAAGATTGCCGAAGCGATGCGGTGGCGGCCGGTACCGAGAAAGCCATGCTGCCAACCGCGTCGGGTCATGTAATTGGAGCCGACCATCACCTCGTCGAAGTCCTCGACCCCGAAGCAGGCGTGATGAAAACGCGGCACCCCGCCCGCCCCCGGTGCCTTGTTATTGAGCAGGAAGGTGTTGTGGTGCTCATTGGCACCGTCGGCGCGCAGGTAGGTACCCACGCCTTTCTGATGGTCGGACAGGCGAAAGTTCAGACGGTCGCGAAAGAACGCAAAGCTCTGCCAATAGTCATCCACGGCAAACACCACGTGGTTGATGGTTTTAGGTCGAGCCCGCGTGCGCCATTTGCGGTGCTGGTTGAGACGGTTGACGTTGCCGGCAGCGTTGACCGGGTCGGGGGCGTAAGTGACTTTCCTGCGGTTGAACACGCGAAGCCCCAAGGCCTGGCCGCAATCGCTGAGAAAGTGCCAGGCATCATCCTCGCCCAGGAGAACCTCACGGTCGCTGGACAAGTCGGCGACCAGCCGCGCCAGGTTTTCAGCGTTGTCCACGCCCCAGATGGTCTCCTTCACACCGAAGCCTTCGTAGCGCGACGCCGGAATAGAGGGGTGATGCATTTCGCGCACGATAATGGTCGAGCCTTCCTCCAGTCGATACAGGCTTTCCTGATCGTTGGCACTGAGGCGCACCAGGCCGAAATCATCAAAGAAGCGCGAGGCCAGGGCCAGGTCCTCGACGCCATACAACAGGGTGTCGATGCCGATGATCGCCATCTCAGGTCTCCTGGAAAGTGAAATTGCGCTGCATGGTTGTGTCCTCATCAAACAGGGGTCTAAGGCCAGAGTAAGAAGCCCGGCCCATGCCGACTAATCGTTTGTCGACATGGGTTCTATCCATGGCGTGGATGGCTTCAGACGCCCGCCATGGAGTGCGACGAATCAGTGACGGCTGTTCAAACCCAGCATCTCGTCGAATTGCACATGCAACAGCAGCCCGGCGGCATAACCATCGCGCGGGTTGACGCCGGTGTAGGGGTTCAACCAACTGCTGGCTCCCCACGTACGCAGCACGAAGGGGCTGAGAACGATGCTGTCGGTGAGGATGAAGTTGGCGTCCAGCGCGACCGCATACTCGTTGCGCCCGGGGCGGTAACTGCCACCGCCCGATGCCGCGTGAGCCTCTTCAAGGAAGCGTTGCTCGCGACTGGTCAGTTGTGCCCAGTTGACGTTCACCGAATAGCTGTCGAACGGTCGGCTGCGAAAGGGTGCGGAAAGAATCAGCCCTGCGTTGCCTTGGGTGCCGACGCCATTGGTGGTGCCTTCATCAAGTGTGTGGGTCAAGCTGGCATAGGCTGCTACCGCTGTTGGGTTGAGGTCTTGGGTGGCGCCGCCGTCCTGGCGCCAGACGGTTTTCTTGGCGCCCAGGTAGAAACCTGTCACGCCCTTGCGGGTATCGGCAGCGGCAGTTGTGTCAGTGACTTTCGAGGTGCCGTTGACCGTGAAATAGGGGTCGGTCTGTTGCCCGTTATTGTGAAAGCCCAGCACCTCGAACGTTTGCGGGTAGGCTTGCATGCGGTAGTCGGTGCGATAGGCCAGGTTCGCCAGGTACACCGTACTCAAGGTGCCGCCACTTTCGCCGACGTCGCGCTCCCAGCCATTGGTGAAGGGATAGGCATTGTTGCTGCGCCACGCACCGACCTGCGCGCGCACGGCGGGGCTGAAATCGTAGCCGACGCGCGCGCCCCAGTTGGCGTAGGGCGGCGGGTTGATACCGGCCGTGTCCTGCAGGATCGCGTTCACGCATCCCAGCGGCACGTTGCACAGCGGCAGCGCAAAGTAGTTGCCGGCGTTGCTCTTGCCCGCTTCGATGGACAGCTTGTCGTCGAGCAATTTCTGCTCGTAGGTGAACAGGCTCAGGTGGCTGACATTCGGAATGTAAGGGCCCGGTTTACCGGCAATCACATCACCCACCTGCCGACCGTAGTCCAGGTTGCTGGTCCAGGGCACGTACAGCTGCTCGAAGTGGATCGTCCCACCGGGCAGGCCAATGAGCTTGTCGAGGTTGAAGTCGGCGCCGATGGCAAAGATGGTCAGTGACTCGTGGTTACCGGTGTACAGGCCGGCGCTGGGGTTGCGCAGGTAAATCTCAGTCATCGACAGGTGCGGGCTCACACCATGGTCGTTGAGCCACTTGCCCTGCGCCTCAAGAAGCTTGCCACTTTTGGGTGGCACATTGGGCTCCACATTCAATACGCGCGGACCGACTTTTTCATTCGGGTACTCGTCGCTCGGCGCGTCGGCAGCCAGGGCGGGGCCTGCCGTCACGATGATCAATGCACAACCAACCACCATTCGAATCGTCATGTTCAGTCTCTTTTGTTGTTTTTATGAGATAAGGGGGCCTGCTCCGGTACCAGGGCACCGGAGTGTTCGGTCATTCCAGGGTCAGGCGTCTTCGAGATTGACGCCGGTCAGGCGCAGGTTGCGTGCCGCCCGGCACTTCACCAGGCTGGCGCCGAGTGCCAGCAGTACCACCGGCAGGCAGAGCCAGCCGGCCCAGCCAATGGTGGTGGCCAGGCTTCCGCTGACCTTGCCAACGGCCACGACCAGGATCGGACTGAAAAACATGCCCAGGCAGTAGCTGCCGTACCACATGCCAGTGCCCAACCCGCGGCGCTGCCACGGCAGTTCACGCATGTTCCAGATGGCCAGGGTGGGCAACATCAGGCCGCAGCCCAGGCCGTTGATCAGTGCAACAACCATGATTGCCTGCCAGGTGTGCATCGCCGGAATCAACAGAAAGCTGGTAGCGATCAGGCCAAAGGCCAGGGCCAGGCAATGGGGGGTACGCAGGCCCAGGCGAGTCAGCAGGTGCACGCTAAGAGTACCCAGCACGATCATCACGCTGCACGCCGACGCGACGAGGCCGGCGGTCTGCGGGGACGGTTCGCCGATGTCCCCGAGCAGGTAGGCCATCTGGATCTGCAGGATCATGAACATGACCGCGCCGATGAAGGTCACCACACAAATCCCCAGCATCAGCAACGGCCGAAAGCTCACGTTGTTGCGCGCCTGCTCTTCGTCCGACGCCATGCTGGCTGCGCGCGGTTCCCACAGCATGACCTTGCTCAATAGCGCCAGTGCCAGGGGCACCGCGTAGACTACATAGGGCATGCGCCAGCCAAGTTCACCCAAGGCGCCGCCTACCATGAAGAACAGGATCGCCGACGACGACGCAAAGGTGGTTTGCAGCGCCAGGTACTTCTGGCGTTGCGCACCGCTGTAGTAGTCGCCGATCAGCATGGTGCTGATGGTCACCACCACCGCCTCCACGCAGCCCAGGGCGATACGACTGACGATGATTGCGTAGAGCGAGTCGAGGAACATCGGCATCAGGCCGAACACGCCGTAGCCGACAATCGACGCCACCAGCAATTGCTTGCGCCCATACCGATCGGCCAACACGCCCACCAGCGGGCTGAGCAACGCCACCAGCAAGCCGGGAATAGTCAGTGCCACCGGGATCAGGAACTCGACGTTAGGCACGTCGGAAAAATGCGCCTGCATCTGTGGCAGGCTCGGCGCTACCACGATGGCCGCCATCGGTGACAGACAGTTGATCAACAACAACAGGTACGTAGCGAGGGTCGCCTTTGACTGGGTGACGCGGGTAGGAGCGTTCATGGCCTCTCCGGATTGTTATTATTAAAGGGTGAAACGCACGCTTGGGTATTACAACTGCAGGGTTCGCTCGATCAGTTGCTCGATGCCTCCATCATGGCGCAAGCCCAGGGCTTCGGATGCCTCGGCATGCAAGGGCGGATAGCGGCCGAAATTCGCCTCCAGGTGTTCATCAGGCTGGTACTCCACCTGTGCACGGCGGTCTTCGCCGAAACGCCTGCACAGCCCGTCGACCAACTGCGCCATACTCAGGTGCAACACCGGCAGCGCGAACACTCGCCGCGCCACCAGTCGCTCGGGCGCCAGCGTAGCGGCGTGCAGCAGGTTATCGACACAGCGTGCCGCCGACATCCACCAGGCCTGCGCCTGCGGCGATACCGGGCACTCGAAACGCGTGCCCGCCGCCAGCGCCCAGAACACCTCGCTCATGAACGCCGACAACAACCCGGAAGGTTGCGGCGGGCGGGCCACAATGCCCGGTAAGCGCAGGCTGATGCCATCGATCCAGCCACGGCGGCTGAAATCATCGATCAGCAACTCACCCATCAATTTCTGGGTGGCGTAACTCAATTGCGGGTGCAGGCGCGTGTGGTCGTCTACCGCGGTCGGCAAGGGCGAGCCATACACTGCGATGGTGCTGGCGAACACTACACGCGCCGGGCTGGGTTGATCCTTGAGCCCTTCCAGCAACGCCAGCGTGGCGTCCAGGTTGACTCGACGGCCCAGGCTGTAGTCGCGCTCGGCGGCCCCACCGGGGATGCTCGCCAAATGGAAGGCGATATCGACCGGCGTTTCCAGGGCATCGGCCAGCAACCGCAGGTCGGCGATACTGCCGGCAAGGCAGCGCACGCGGGGGTCCGGCGGTATCTGAGGAAACGCCAGGTCCAGCAGGGTCAAACGTGTCCAGCCCGGCAGTGCATAGGGATCGGCCAGTAAGCGACGTACCAGGGTGGCGCCCACAAAACCATTGGCGCCGGTGATCAATACATGCATGTCAGTGCTCCTGCACGGGGGCTGGAACAAACCGGTGATCGATGGCGCCGAACAGGCTTTGCCCGTCCAGGCCAAAGATTTCAAAGCGCAAACGGTCGCCGAATTTCAGGAAAGGCGTGTTCGCCTCACCCTGCTCGATCACTTCTATTGCACGTCGCTCGGCCAGGCAGGCCGAGCCTTTGGCGGTGTAGTCACGGTTGGAGAAGGTGCCCGAGCCCAGCACCGTACCGGCGCGCAAGTTGCGGGTACGAGCCAGGTGCATTACCAGTTCCGGGAAGCTGAAGTCCATTTCATCGCCGTTGGGTTCGCCGAAACGCTGGCCGTTGCACTGCACATGCAGCGGCAGCTTGACGCGGCCGTCGTGCCAGGCTTCGCCCAGTTCATCCGGGGTGACCGCCACCGGCGCAAACACCGTACTGGGTTTGGCCCGCAGTGGACCGAAACCGATACTCACCTCCTTGAACAGATGCGCGCGCAGGCTCACGTCGTTGAGCAGCATCAGCAACTTGATATGCCCCGCCGCTGCCGTTGGCTGAATGCCCATGGGCACATCATCAAGCACCACTGCTACCTCGCCCTCGAAATCGATCTGGTGGTCCTCGCCGGGCACCGGGTAATCGTCGCAGGCACCGAAGAAATCGTCCCCGGCGCCCTGGTAGATGATAGGCACGCCGGGATCTTTCTTGATGTCCAGATTGTACGCACGCTCCATCAGGCTGCCGTGGTTGAGGAACGACGAGGCATCGGCCCATTGGTAGGCACGGGGCAGCGGTGCCATGGCCGCGCGCGGGTCAAAAGCGAACGCCTGGGGTGCCCGGCCTGCGTTAAGTGCTGCGGACAACTGCTGCAATGCCGGTTCGCAGCGGGTCCATTCTTCCAGCGCAGCCTGCAGGGTGCCGGCGATTCCACTGGCCAGCACCGCGCGGCCCAGGTCGCGACTGACAACCACCAAGCGCCCATCGCGGGTGTGATCCTTCAGGGTTGCAAGTTTCATCGGTGTGCTCCTGGCCCGGACCACAGGGCCGGGCATTCAATGAGTTCCAGCAGATTGCCGCTGTTGTCGCGCACAAAGCCCATGGGGGTGCCTTCGATGACCGTTTCGAAAACGATGTCGGCACCTTTGCCGCGCAACGCGTGGAAGGCAGTCGCGGCATCCTGCACGGCAAAGCACAAGTGCTTGTGGCCGTGGGTCTTGAGGTCCAGGTGCGGCTCGCGACGCTCGCTCGGTAACGGGTGCGCTTGGTCCAGCTGGAACAGCTCGATGCGGTAGTCGCCGCAGCGGATAAAGGCGATATGCGCCGGGATCCGGTCAATGTAGGCGCGGCTTTCCAGCTCGAAACCGAGCATCAGCCGGTACCAGCCGATGGACGCCTCCAGGTCGGGGACGCTGATCCCGCCGTGGTGGGGTTTGATCGCAAACATGGCAGCCTTCCTCAGCTCAGTGCCCGACCGCCATCCACTGGGATGACCGCGCCGGTGGTAAATGTCAGATGGCAGGCCAGGGCCAACACCGCCTGGGCGACCTCTTCGGGCAAGGCCAGGCGACCCAACGGGGTACGTGCGGCTTGCTCGTCACGCCAGCCCTGGGCCAGGCCCTGGACGAACTCCGTATCGGCCAACCCCGGCGCCACCGACACCACCCTTACCTGAGGCGCCAGGGCACGGGCCAGGGACTGGGTCAGGTTGTCCACCGCCGCCTTGCTCGCGCAGTAGGCAATATTGCTGCCCATGGCCGTACGCGCGGCAATCGAGCTGATGTTCACCACCAGCCCATCGCCGCCGGCCTTGAGCAGCGGTGCCAAGGCCCGGATACAGGCGATCGGACCGCGCACGTTGATGGCCAGGATATTGTCGATCAGCCCGTCATCCAGCCCCTCAAGGTCGGCATGCGCGACAAACCGCGTCGTGCCGGCGCAATTGACCAGAATGTCGCAACGCCCAAAGTGCCTCTGTACCTGAGTGGCCAGTCGCTCGAGCATGGCGCTGTCGGTGACAGGTGCCGCCACGGCGAGGTGGCCACCGGCAACAGTCGGCAGGTCAGTCACCAGGGTATGAGCGGCATCGCTGGAGCGGTTGTACCCCACCACTACGCTGGCACCCGCGCGGGCCAGGGCATGGCAGATCACCGCCCCCAACCCGCCGGTGGCTCCGGTAACGACGGCGACCTTGCCTTCCAGGCGGCCCATCAGGAGGCCTTCTTCAGCCGACGCACACGGATATCCGCCTGCTCCTTGTGGCCGGAGAAATGCTCCAGTGCACACAACCGCGAGCAGACTTCACCGATGGCCACGCTGGCTTCGTCTGTGAGCACCCGCTGGTAGGTATGAGTCTTGATGAACTTGCCCACCCAGAGCCCGCCGGTGTAACGCCCGGCGCCCATGGTCGGCAGCGTGTGATTGGTGCCGATCACCTTGTCGCCGTAGGACACATTGGTGCGATGCCCCAGGAACAGGCCGCCATAGTGAGTCATGCGCGCCAGGAACCAGTCCGGGTCGCGGGTCATCACCTGCACGTGTTCAGAGCAGATGCGCTCGGATTCGGCGAGCATCTCTTCGTCGCTGTCACACAAGATGATCTCGCCATAGTCGCGCCAGGCCACACTGGCCACCGGAGCAGTGTCCAGGCGCGCGAGCACCTGCTCGATGGCCGCCGGCAATTCTTCGGCAATACGGCGGCTGGTGGTCACGCAAAACGCCGGTGAAGTCGGCCCATGTTCGGCCTGGCCCAGCAGGTCGACCGCCACCAGTTCGGCATCCACCGTGTCATCGCAGATGACCATGGTTTCCGTAGGCCCGGCGAACAGGTCAATACCGACGCGACCGTACAGTTGACGCTTGGCTTCGGCCACGTAGGCATTGCCCGGACCGACGATCATGTCGACCTTCTCGATGTGCTCGGTGCCCAGGGCCATGGCAGCGACACCTTGCACGCCACCCATCACATAGATTTCATCAGCCCCCGCCATGGCCATCGCGGCGATGATCTCCGGCGACGGCTGGCCATCGAATGGCGGTGCACAGGCGATCACGCGTTTCACACCGGCCACTTTGGCGGTAAGCACGCTCATGTGCGCCGAGGCCAGCAGCGGGTACTTGCCGCCAGGGATGTAACAGCCTACCGAACTCACCGGGATGTGCTTGTGCCCGAGCACCACGCCCGGCAGGGTTTCGACCTCCACGTCGCGCATCGACAGCAACTGGATTTGGGCGAAGCGACGGATCTGGGCCTGGGCGAAGGTGATGTCCTCAATGGCCTGGGGCGACAGGCTGTCTATGCACGCCTGGATCTGCTCCTGGCTCAGCCGCAGGCTCGGCGGGTTCCAGCCGTCGAACTGTTGCGAGTACTCCCGCACAGCCGCTTCGCCGCGCTGATCGATCGCATGGATAATCTGTTCGACCGTGTCGCGCACCTGGGCGTTGAGCGCCGCCTTGTGCTCCGCCGGTTTGCCTTTTTTCAGATAACGAATCATGAGCCGGTTCCTGTCTTGTTATTCGGTATTCAGCGCCAGTGGATCAGCGGTTGGCCCGCCAGTGGCGCCCGGAAAAACGGAATGCGTGTGCCCTGCAGACTGCCCAGGTACACGGTTTTCAAATCGGGCCCGCCAAACGTCAGGCTGGCCATCCACGGTGCCAGTGTGCCGTGGGCAGCCTGCATGATCTGCGGGGTGAGGGTTTTGGCGCGGTAGTGCTGGTTCAGCAACGCTGTGGCGACCGGGTTACCGTCATCAAGCAGGTTGAGTACTTCGCCATCGGGGGTCAGGGCAATCAGCTTGTCGCTCATCACCAAGGTCACCCACAGGTTGCCGAAGCTGTCGAAGGCAAAACCGTCGGGAAAGCCCTCCAGCTCCGCCGGGCCAAACACTTCACGCTCCCCTAGCGAGCCGTCGGCCTGCTGGCGCAGGCGGGAGATTCGCCGCACATTGCTTTCCACCACGTACAACCATTCTTCGTTGTCGTCGAAGCGGATTTCGTTGGTGCCGCCAAACCCTTCGGCGACGATGCGAATGCCCTGGGCGTCGATCACGCCGATGTAGCCATCCAGCACGCCGGAATTGATCGAGTCGGTCCACGGTTGCATCGTGGTCGTCACCGTGAACCAGATACGCCCCTTGCGATCCCGTAGAGGGAAGTTGGTCTTGCCCAGGGGCTTGCCGTCGAGCTGGTCAAACAGCACCTGGACATGGCCCTGGAGGTCGAGCTTCTCGATACGGTCCAGGCCCCAGTTGCAGATGATGAAGTCGCCCTGCTCCGTCAGCGCCAGGCCATTGGGCAGCGACGCGCCCTGGGACTGCACATAGCGCGATTCGAAGGACGCCGCCTGCGCCTCCACCTGCGTGGGCGCCAACAAGGTCTGCTCGCCATTGGCAGTAATATGCATCACCCCGCCACGTGCGTCGGCGGACCACAGGCTGCCGTCGGGCTGGGCGATGATGCATTCGGGGCGTTGCAGGTCGTGGCCGATGAAACCGATAGCGTCGCGGTCGACCTGCCAGCCTTTGAGCGGATTACGTTGCATGAGCATGTCCTTGGGTCATATAGGCTGGGCGACTACATCGATCATTTGTTTCATCAAACCGGCGAAGTTGGCATCCGGTGTCGGCCGCTGCTCCCACTCGCCGATCTGCACGGACCCTTGGTTGATGAATTTGCAACGCTCGTAGCGACGCAGCATGAAACCTTCGAGCACCTCGGCCAGGCTCAGCTCGGCGCCACACAGTTCACCCAGCACCACGGCATCCTCCACCGCCTGCGCGGCGCCCTGGCCCATGTGCGGCGTGGTGGCGTGCGCGGCATCGCCAATCAACAACACGCGCCCGCGGTACCAGGGGGCCGGCATCAACAGGGCTTCCAGCGGGCGATAGACCACTTGGGTGTTGTCGGTGATCTGGGCGCTCAGCTCCGGTACCAGGCCGCCGTAGCCTTCAAGGCGTCGGCGGAACTCGGCGGCCAGCGTGTCCGGGTCGAAGAACGGGTTGCCGGGTTCTTCGAACACCGACAGGATGTACAGGCTGTCTTCGGTCAATGGCGTGTAGCCAGCCTTGCCGCCCGGCTTGCCCTCAAACATGTGCGACCAGAGCAGGTCCTTGGGCCGTGGCAGGTTGTAGCGCCACACGCCCTGCCCCGTGAATTGCGGCGTGTACTGCTCGCCGAATATCGTCGTACGCACTTTGGAGTACACACCGTCGGCCCCCACCACCAGGTCATAATCACCCCGACTGCCGTCGGTGAACCCCACGCTGACGCCGTGTTCATGTTGAGAAATATCACTGAAGGTCAGGCCCAGACGCAGGTTGGCGCCACTGGCGGCCACCGCATCAAGCAATACCTGATGCAACGCCGGACGGGTCAGTCCGAGGTTCGCGGGATACTGCTCGCCGGCCAGCCGTGCACCACTGAGTTCGGCTTTTACCTCCCCCTGCTGGTTGCAGATGCGCAGGCCCTTGTAAGGGAAACCGGCGGCCACGGCCGCGTCGGCAATACCCAGTTGCGCCATGGCGCGAATGCAGTTGGCCTGGACCACGATACCCACGTGATACACCTTGGCCTGGGGGCTGATTTCGACAATATCGACCACTACGCCGGACTTGCGCAGGGCGATGGCGGCGCTGAGGCCGCCGATGCCACCGCCGACGATCAGCACATGCTTGATGGCGCTCATCAACGCACTCCTCTTGGATGCAGAGTGAAGTGGGCACACAGGCTTGGAAGCGTGAGGTGGGGCACAGGACTGCTCTCCATATTTATTGTTGTTATGGCCGGCCTCACAGGGGGCTGGCTGAACATGGGCCAACCTTACTCACCCCTCAGGTATGCCGGAAATTGTTTGTTCGGATAGGTCCCATCCATCAGATGGATAGCCCAACAGCCACCGCTATTTGCGTTTCAAATCCTTTGCCAGGCAGGTATAACAAGCCTGGATGCCCGTAAGCACAATCATAAAAAACGGAGTAACGCCATGCGCTTTCACGGTTTGGATTTGAACCTCCTCGTGGTGCTGGACATGCTGCTGGCGGAGCAGAACATCACCCGTACCGGTGAGCGCCTGCATCTCAGCCAGCCGGCCACCAGTGCGGCGTTGTCACGCCTGCGCGACTATTTCGAAGATGATTTACTGGTACAGGTCGGTCGCAGGATGGTCCGTACACCGATGGCCGAAACCCTGGCCCAGCCGATTCGTGATTTGCTGATCCAGATGCGCTCCACCTTGGAAAACCGCAGCCGATTCCAGCCGGACCTGGCACGCCGAAACTTCACGCTGATGGCGTCGGATTATGTGGGCATGGTGCTGCTGCCCGAGGTCAGTCGCAGGCTGAACACCCTGGCACCGTCATGCTCCATCGAACAGTTCCTGCCTACGGATGAGGCCGCCCTTGAGATCGAGCGTGGGCACGTGGACTTCCTGGTGCTGCCGGACAAGAACATCCTCAAGGAACACCCCTGTGTGGCGCTGTTCAGCGATGAATACGTGTGCGTGATGTGCAAGGACCATCCGGCCGCCAATGGGCCTTTGTCCATGGATGACTATAAGGCGCTGGGGCACGTGCTGGTGCGCTGGGGCGGCGAGCATCGCGCCCCCATGGCTGATGAGTGGTTTGCGCGCAGTTTCGGGTTCACACGCCGGGTGGAAGTGACCACCAACACCTTCAACAGTGTGCCGCCGTTTCTGATCGGTACCCTGCGGGTCGCCACCATGCACCGTCGCCTGGCGGAGAGATGGGCACAATACTTGCCGCTGCGGATCGTATCCGCCCCCTGGACCGCGCCGCCGCTGACCATGTCCATGCAGTGGAACAAATACCAGCAGCTCGACCCCGGGCTGGCCTGGTTGCGCAACCTGATCATCGAGACCGCCGCCTCGATGGATCCCGATCAGGCATCGTAGGCCTGGCGGGCGGCCTCGATGACCGGGGCCTGTTGTTCGAGCCACACCAGCAGCGCCTCAAACTGGGTGACCAATGAAACGCCCAATGGCTTGAGGCTGTATTCCACCTGCGGCGGAATGGTAGCGATCACACGACGTTCGAGCATGCCGTCACGTTCCAGCGCACGCAGCTTGAGGGTGAGAATGCGCTGCGACAAGCTACCCTCCGCCATATCGTTGACCTGCCGTTGCAGTTCGGTAAAACGCAGCGTACCGGTGTGCAGCACCAGCAACAGCAACGGGGTCCAGCGGTCGCCAAGCCGAGCCAGGGATTCACGCACAGGCCCATGGGGATCATTGCCGCCGCGCAGCACCCGCGCTTTCAGATCATCCAGCGCCTGGCGCTGAATCTTGTCGACCACATGCATCGAGCCTTCACCTTTGTGCATCCCACTCTCCCTGCCAGCCCCTGGGGGGTACGTACATTCAGGTAACCGACCTACATTAAAGTGCCGTCTTCCGCCTGCCGGCCCGCTGCCCCAGTATCCGGCACAGCGGCGCCCTGCCCCCGGGCAGT
Source organism: Pseudomonas sp. NIBRBAC000502773 (assembly GCF_006517195.1). Classification (NCBI taxonomy): domain Bacteria; kingdom Pseudomonadati; phylum Pseudomonadota; class Gammaproteobacteria; order Pseudomonadales; family Pseudomonadaceae; genus Pseudomonas; species Pseudomonas sp. NIBRBAC000502773. Next base: position 272,408 of record NZ_CP041189.1, read on the forward strand.
ACACCGACAACAAAAACAACAGAAGCGGAAGATCCTATGAATCATTACGATATCGTCGCCATCGGCGGCGGGCACAATGGCCTCGTGGCCGCAGCCTATCTGGCCAAGGCCGGCAAAAAAGTCCTCGTGCTGGAACGCAAGGACTATGTGGGCGGTGGCGTGACAACGCGCCAGCTTAACACTCCAGGCTTCTGGCATGACGAGCACTCCAGCGTGCATATCATGATCCAGGGCAACCCCATGATCACCCGCGACGAGCTCGGTCTGTTCAGCCGGTTCGGCCTCAAGTACAACTACTCCGATGTGCCCCATGCGACCGTCTTCGAAGACGGCAGCGCACTGATCACCTACCGCGACCTGGACAAGGCCTGCGAATCCATCGCCAGCGTGTCGCCTCGCGACGCAGAGACCTATCGCAAGCTGGCGACCAAGGCCGCCGGGCTGCTGCCGATGTTCCTCTCCGGTTTCTATTCACCCCCGCCGCCCATGGGGGCCATGGTCGCCATGCTTGACCAGAGCCAGGAAGGCCGCGAGATGTTCGACGCCATGCAGCGTAGTACCCTGGACATCGTCGATAACCTGTTTGAGCACGACAAGGTCAAGATCCACCTGTTGCGGGTGATCGCCGAAAACCTGCAAGCCCCGGACGAGTTGGGTACAGGTATGGGTGTGTATGTGTTCGTCGGCATCATGCACACGTACGGCGTGTCGCAACCGGTGGGTGGCAGCGGCAAGCTTTCAGAAGCCCTGGTGCGCTGCATCGAGCACCACGGCGGCGAGATCCGTTGTAACAGCGAAGTGCGCAAGGTGATCGTCGAAGGCGGGCGCGCCAACGGTGTGGAGCTGGCCGACGGTGAGCGAATTCTGGCCCGAGACGCGGTGGTCGGCGCCTTGCACCCTCATGTAATCAAACGCTTCGTCGACGGGCTTGATCCTGGGGTGACCGCACGCGCCGAACGCGCCACGCTGGCCCCATTCAGCCTGTTCGTCAGCCACTACGACTTGCACCGGCAGGCCGAGTTTCATGCCGGCGCCGATGTCGGTCGCGCCACGATGCTGACCATGATGAGCTGCGACCGCCTGAGCGACATGCTCGACGACTTCGACGAGTTGCGCCGTGGGCGGGTGTCCAGGCGCAGGCTGGTGGCCGGTGGCGACGAGAGCATCAATGACCCGACCCGCGTGCCGCCAGGCAAGGGCATGTTCCACGGTATGACGTTCGCACCCTATAACCTCGCCGAAGGCGGTGCCGCGCGCTGGGACGAGTACAAGGAAGAATTCGGCGATCTGAGCCTCCAGGCGTACCGCAAGTTCGTCAAGAACCTTACGCCGGATAACATCATCGCCCGCAAGGTGTGCTCGCCGCTGGACCTGGAACGCAGTTCGCCCAACTCCATGGTCAAGGGCGATGTACACGGCGTCGCCCCCTACTTCTACCAGAGTTTCGCCCACCGCCCCACGCCCGACCTCGGCCGCTTGAGCGTACCCGGGCTGGACAACCTGTACCTGGTGGGTCCTTTCATGCACCCGGGCGGCGGCGTATTCGGCGCCGGCCGGGGCACCGCAATCAAAATATTCGATGACCTGGGCATCGATTTCGACCGTGTGACAAGGAACTGATCATGAAAATATTCGGCAGCGACAACAGCGAGCTGATGACCGTGAGCGCCATAGAGCGCAGCGGTGACGACCTGGTACTCAAGGGTAAGATTTTCGGCGCCATGCCCATGCTGGCCAGGGTGCGACCGGAAGAAGCACGTGCAGCCTTACGCCTGCTTGACATCAAGACTGCTGTGTTCCTCTTGAGCCTGCTGTTCAGGCCGGCCAGCCGCAAAGCCGGCAAGTAAGCGCCAGGGTGCTGCAGGAGAGCGGCTTGGCCACTCACCTGCAGCGCTGCATCAGTCCACTCCCAACTCCACCACCCCACCGCTCAGCCGCACCGGCCACACCCGCAAACGCTGGTGCGGTGCCTCCAGGCATTGGCCGTCGTGCAAACGGTAATGCTGCTTGTAGATCGGCGCGGCCACCACCAGGTCGCCCTTGATGCTGCCGACCAGCCCGCGTCCGATCACATTCGCGCCGGATTCGGGGTCGTGGTTGTCGATGGCGTACAGCGTCTGGTCCTGGGCCCCGGGCAGGTAGAACAGCGCGACTTGGGCGCCGTCCAGCCACACCACGACGCCGGAATTACTCACCAGGTCGGTCTCGTTGCACACGCTTTTCCAGGTGGCAAGGTTGCGCTGCGTGTTGGACTGGCTCATCAGGCAAGCTCCTCGGTGACGGCAATCAGGTTGAGTTCGGCGGCCATGATCGGCCGACGCTGGCCGCGTTCCTGGACAAAGTGGATGTCCGGGTCGGGGCGTTTATCGTTGACGAAGGTGCGGAAGCGCTTGAGTTTTTCCGGGTCCTTGAGGGCGTTGGCCCACTCGCATTCATAGCGGTCGACCACCAGTTGCATCTGCGCTTCAAGCTCGGCGCCTAGGCCCAGGCTGTCGTGCAGGATCACGTCCTTGAGGAAATCCAGGCCGCCTTCCAGGCTTTCGCGCCAGACCGAGGTGCGTTGCAATTTGTCGGCGGTGCGGATGTAGAACATCAGGAAGCGGTCGATGTACTGGATCAGCGTGGCGTCATCCAGGTCGGTGGCGAACAGTTCGGCGTGGCGTGGGCGCATGCCGCCGTTGCCGGCGATGTACAGGTTCCAGCCCTTCTCGGTGGCGATCACGCCCACGTCCTTGCTCTGCGCCTCGGCGCATTCGCGGGTGCAGCCGGACACCGCGAACTTGAGCTTGTGCGGCGAACGCAGGCCCTTGTAGCGGTCCTCGATCAGCAGCGCCATTTTCACGCTGTCCTGCACACCGTAGCGGCACCAGGTGCTGCCCACGCAGGACTTCACCGTGCGCGTGGACTTGCCATAGGCGTGGCCGGTTTCAAACCCGGCGGCGATCAGCTCGGCCCAGATGTCCGGCAACTCGTGCAGTTGCGCGCCAAACAGGTCGATGCGCTGGCCGCCGGTGATCTTGGTGTAGAGGTCGTATTTCTTCGCCACTTCGCCAATCACGATCAACTTGTCGGCGGTGATCTCGCCGCCCGGAATACGTGGCACTACCGAGTAGGTGCCGTTCTTCTGCATGTTGGCCATGAAGGTATCGTTGGTGTCCTGCAGCGGCACCAGGGACGCGTCCATGATCGGCTGGTTCCAGCACGAGGCCAGGATCGACCCCACCGCCGGTTTGCATACATCGCAACCGGTGTGGCCACGACCGTGTTTGGCCAGCAGTTCTTCAAACGTGAGCACCCCTTCCACGCGCACCAGGGCATACAACTCCTGGCGGGTGTAGGCGAAGTGTTCGCAAAGGCTCTTGTCGACGCTGACGCCGCGGGTAATCAGCTCGTGCTCAAACACCTGCTTGAGCAAGCCGGCGCACCCACCGCAACCGGTGCAGGCCTTGGTCTGCGACTTGAGCAGGCCGAGGTCGCTGCAACCGGCGTCGATGGCCGAGCAGATCGCGCCCTTGTTGACGTTGTGGCACGAGCACACCGTGGCCGAGTCCGGCAAGGCGCCTGGGCCGAGGGTCGGTGCGCCGCTGGACGATGGCAGGATCAGGCTGGCCGGTTCGGCCGGCAGCGCGATGCTGTTCTGCATGTATTGCAGCAAGGTGTCGTAGTAGCTGTTGTCGCCGACCAGCACCGCGCCGATCACGTGTTTGCCGCTCGCATCCACCACCAGGCGCCGATAGCTGGCAGTCGCCTCGTCGATGAACTGGTAGCTGCGCGCACCCGGTGTATGGGCGTGGGCGTCGCCGATGGAGCCCACGTCCACGCCCAGCAACTTGAGCTTGGTGGACATGTCGGCGCCGACAAAGGGCTCGGCGCTGTGCTCGCATAACAGCGCGGCGACGCCACGGGCCATCTGGTAACCCGGCGCAACCAGGCCGAACAGGCTGCCGTTCCAGGAAGCGCATTCGCCAATTGCGTAGATGTGGGGATCGCAGCTCAAGCACTCATCGTTGATCACCACGCCGCCGCGCGGGCCAATGTCCAGGCCGGCCTGGCGGGCCAGTGCATCCTGGGCGCGGATCCCGGCGGAGAACACAATCAGGTCAGTCTCAAGGAATTCGTCATTGGCAAAGTTCATGCGGTAGCGGTACTGCTCGCCGGCACTGATCGACTGGGTGGCGCGGGACAGATGCACACCGACGCCCAGCCGCTCGATCTGGGCCTTGAGGGCCAGGCCGCCAAAATCATCCAGCTGCACCGGCATCAAGCGCGGCGCAAATTCCACCACATGGGCTTCCAGGCCCAGGCTTTTCAGGGCGTTGGCGGCTTCCAGGCCGAGCAGGCCACCGCCCACCACCACACCACGGCGGGCATTGGCGGCAGCGGTGCGAATGGCGTCGAGGTCTTCGAGGGTGCGATACACCAGGCGCGAGTCGCCTTCGGCGCCCTCGATCGGCGGCACGAACGGATAGGAACCGGTGGCCAGCACCAGCTTGTCGTAGCCCACGCAGCCCTGGGCGGTGATCACTTCACAGCGTTCGCGGTCGATCTCCAGCACCGGTACACCCAGGTGCAGGGTGACACCCGGCGTCTGGTACAGCGCAGCGTCCGACAACGCCAGGGACTCGGCATCGCGGCCGGTGAAGTACTCGGAAAGATGCACGCGGTCATAGGCACGCATCGGCTCTTCGCTGAACACGTGCAACCGGTAGTGATCCAGCGCGCCGCGTTCGATCAATTGCTCCACGCAATGGTGGCCGACCATGCCATTGCCGACGACGATCAGGGTTTTCATCTGTTTGTTCATAGCAAGCACCCGACAACGTTCATCACGGTTTAAAAAGCAAAAAAAACGCCTGAAACCTTGCGGTTCCAGGCGCCTTTGCCTGTTCTTATGCGGGATAGGATCGGCGACTGCGCCGGATCTACCGCTTTATGCCCCTGTTGTCGATCGTCGTTGACCGAGATGGGTTGAGGGGGAGCTTGCAGGGTCTGTGCCAATTGGTCGCGAGCCTTACTGCGACGCCTTCTAGCGGTACTCATCGAATCTGAATGCACACTTCAGCGCCTCCAACTGGTGCATCCCGCGACAAAAAAGTGCATTCCCGGATACAAATCAAAGGGTCACAGAAGAGCGGGCTTATTGTGGTGAGCGGGCTTGCCCCGCGCTGGGTGGCGAAGCCGCCCCATCACTGCCGCTGCTTACTTCCTGTAAGGACCGAGGCGCCTGGGTTTAGGGCTGCTGCGCAGCCCAGCGCGGGGCAAGTCCGCTCACCACAGCAAGCCCACTCACCACAGTAACCCCGCTCACCACAGCAAGCTGGCTTGCCACGATTTGCCCGTGCTTAAGAAATTGGCGCGTGACTTGCTAGGAACACACACAGAGCAGTCAACGCTGATTGCCCATTCACGACAAAGGCGCCGTGCAATCCCCGTTTCCAACGGAGGGTTGCAGGGCGCTTTTTTGTTGGCGGGCAGAAAAAGTTTCGAGGGTGACGGATGGCAAACCAAAGCGTACGCAGTGTGTGTCCCTATTGTGGTGTGGGCTGCGGCATCATCATGCAGGTCGAGCACAATAAGGTGGTCAAGGTCATCGGTGACAAGGCCCACCCCACCAACTTCGGCCGCCTGTGCACCAAAGGCACCACCTGCGGGCAGGCCATCGCCGAGTCCGGGCGGATGGAGAACGCCTACCTGCGTGAAAAGCGTGACCACGACCCGGTGCGCATCGCCATGGACACCGCCATCAGCGAAACCGCCGGGCGCCTGCGCGGCATCCTCGACAGCCACGGGCCGGATGCCCTGTCCTTTTATGTGTCAGGGCAAATGTCCCTGGAGGCCCAGTACCTGATCAATAAACTGGCCAAGGGCTTTGTGCGCACCAACAACGTCGAGTCCAACTCGCGCCTGTGCATGGCCAGCGCCGGCAGCGGCTACAAGCTGTCCCTGGGCTCCGACGGGCCGCCGGGCTCCTACGAAGACTTCGACCGCGCCGATCTGTTCTTCGTGATCGGCGCCAATATGGCCGACTGTCACCCGATCCTGTTCCTGCGCATGATGGACCGGGTCAAGGCCGGGGCGAAGCTGATCGTGGTCGACCCACGGCGCAGCGCCACGGCGGACAAGGCCGGCCTGTACCTGCCGATCAAACCCGGCACCGACCTCGCCCTGCTCAATGGCCTGTTGCACCTGCTGGTCAAGAACGGCCACACCGACCCCGCGTTCATTGCCGCGTTCACCGAGGGCTGGGAGGCCATGCCCGGCTTTCTCGAGGACTACCCGCCGCACACGGTCGCCGAGATCACCGGCCTGGCCGAAGCGGATATCCGCCAGGCCGCCGATTGGATCGGCGCCGCCGCCGAGTGGATGAGCTGCTGGACCATGGGCCTCAACCAAAGCACCCACGGCACCTGGAACACCAACGCCCTGTGCAACCTGCACCTGGCCACCGGCGCCATCTGCCGCCCCGGCAGCGGGCCGTTTTCCCTCACCGGCCAACCCAACGCCATGGGCGGCCGTGAGATGGGCTACATGGGCCCGGGCCTGCCGGGGCAGCGCTCGGTGCTGGTGGAAGCCGACCGCGCATTTATCGAAGACCTCTGGCAGATCCCCCCAGGCAGCCTGCCGCGCCAGGTCGGCGGCGGCACCGTGGCGCTGTTCGAGCAGATGAGCGCGGGGCAGATCAAAGCCTGCTGGATCATCTGCACCAACCCGGTGGCCAGCGCGCCCAATCGCCGCAAGGTCATCGAAGGCCTGCAAGCCGCCGAACTGGTGATCACCCAGGACGCCTTCCTCGACACCGAGACCAACCGCTACGCCGACATCCTGCTGCCCGGCGCGCTGTGGGCCGAGGCCGAAGGGGTGATGATCAACTCCGAGCGCAACCTGACCCTGATGCAAAAAGCCGTCGAACCACCGGGCCAGACCTTGCCCGACTGGCAGATCATCGCCAGGGTCGCTTGCGAGATGGGCTTTGTCGAAGCCTTCACCTATGCCAGCGCCGCCGAGGTCTTCGACGAGATCAAGCGCGCCTGGAACCCCAAGACCGGCTATGACATTCGCGGCGCCAGCCATCAACGGCTGCGCGCGCAACCGCTGCAATGGCCCTGCGCTTCAGACGCCGGCGCGGACCGCAACCCGATCCGCTACCTGAATACAGGCACGCTCAGATTCGCCACCGACAACGGCAAGGGCCAGTTCCTGGCGCGCCCACATATGCCGCCGGCGGAGATGCCGGATGAGGCCTTCCCTTTCGTGCTCAACACCGGGCGTTTGCAGCACCAGTGGCACACCCTGACCAAGACCGGCAAGGTCGCCACCCTGAACAAACTCAACCCCGGCCCCTTCGTCGAACTGCACCCCGAAGATGCCGCCAGCCTGGGCATCCAGGACAAGGACCGCGTGGAGGTGCGCTCCCAGCGCGGGCGTGCCGTACTGCCTGCGGTGGTCACCGACCGCGTGCGGCCGGGCAACTGTTTTGCGCCTTTCCACTGGAACGATGTATTTGGCGAAAACCTGGCGATCAACGCGGTGACCAACGACGCGGTCGATCCGATTTCGCTGCAACCCGAGTTCAAGTTCTGTGCCGTCGCCCTGGCCCGGGTCGAGTTGATCGATCACCAGTTTCTCGATGGGCCGGTCTCGCAAGACCTGCCCGCCTTAGCAGAGGACCTCACCCTGTCGCGCCTCGACGCCTTCGCCGATATTGCCGGCCTCCGTAACGTGCCAGCGCCGCCACTGAGCGACAGCGAGCGTACTTACCTCGCAGGTTTCCTCAGCGGTCTGCGCTCCGACGCCGGGCGCCAGGCAGCCGGTGTGCCGGTGATGCCAAGCAATGCGCCGCTGACCAAGGATTCCCGACTGTGGCTGGACGGTTTGCTCGGCGGATTGTTCAGCCGCGCAGACGTCAGCGCCATCGCCGCAACGCCCTCCCCGGCCGTCACCCTGTTATGGGCCTCCCAGACCGGTAACGCCGAAGCCCTGGCCGAGCGATTCGCCAAGCGCCTGCGCGACGCCGGTATCAGCGTCGAGCTCAGCGCGATGGCGGATTTCCCGGCCAGCAAACTGGCGAGCACACAAAACCTGGCGCTGATCAGCAGCACCTTCGGCGACGGCGACCCGCCGGACAATGGCGAAGGTTTCTGGCACAGCCTCAACACCGCCGAGATGCGCCTGGAGTCGCTGCGCTTTGCGGTGCTGGCCCTGGGCGATCCGAATTACGACCAGTTCTGCAAGCACGGCAAACGCCTTGACCAGCGCCTGCTGGAGCTGGGCGCGACCCGCCTGCTGGAGCGCGTGGATTGCGACACCGAATTCGAAGAACGCGCCTATGCCTGGCTGGCACAGTTGCAACACAGCCTCAACCCGGCCAAAGCCGCGACGCTCGCCGCACCCGCCACACCGGCCGGCAAAACCAAGCTGCATGGTTCACGGCTGCTGCTCAACCGGCACCTGAACCCGCAGAGCACCCACAAGGAAACCCGCCAGTTCGCCCTGGACCTGACCGACTCCGGGCTGAGCTATGAAGCCGGTGATGCCCTGGGAGTGATGCCGCGCAACTGCCCGGAACTGGTCAGCGAACTGCTCGACCTGACGCGCCTGGATGCCAGTGCCTGCGTGAACATCGACACCTTCGGCGATATACCGCTGCACCAGGCATTGACCCAGCGTTTCGAAATCGCCCGCCCCAGCAGCGACACCCTGGCCTTTATCGCCGAGCGCAGTGCCAACCCAGGCCTTAAGCGCCTGCTGAGCCCCGAGCACAAGACCGAACTGCAGGCTTGGCTGTGGGGCCGGCAACTGGTGGATGTGCTGCACGCGTACCCCATCGATTGCTCGGCGGACGAACTGCTCGGCACCCTCAAGCGCCTGCAACCACGGTTGTATTCAATCGCCTCCAGCGCCAAGGCCTACCCGCAGGAAGTGCACCTCACCGTGGCCGCCGTGCGCTATGGCAAGCGCAAGGGCGTGTCCTCGACCTTCCTCGCCGACCGCGCCGCAGACAGTGAGGTGCCGTTGTTCGTGCAGCCGTCCAAGCACTTCCGCACACCGGCCGACGGCGACGTGCCGATGATCATGATCGGCCCCGGCACCGGTGTGGCGCCGTTCCGCGCGTTTTTGCAGGAACGTCGGGCCCAGGGGCACCAGGGCCGCAACTGGCTGTTCTTCGGCGAGCAGCACGCGGCCAGCGACTTCTATTACCAGGATGAACTGCAAGGCATGCAGCGCGACGGCCTGCTCACCCACCTGAGCCTGGCGTTCTCCCGCGACCAGGCGCAAAAGATCTACGTACAGGACCGCATCCGCGAACAGGGGGCCGAGCTGTGGCGCTGGTTGCAGGACGGCGCCAGGCTGTATATCTGCGGGGACGCCAGCCATATGGCCAAGGACGTCGACCAGGCGTTGCGCCAGGTCGCGCAAACCCACGGCGGGCTTGGCGTTGAGGGCGCAGTGGAGTACTGGCGCCAGTTGAGCGAACAGAAGCGTTACCTGCGTGATGTCTACTGATTGGATACAGAACAATAAGCACTTTGTATTGTGTACAAAAAACCCTAAAGATTTACCGGCACCGGGCCGAAACAGCGGTGATAGCAAATCGCCGCGCTGTTTTTCCTGAGCGGACGATTTGACCACCCTCTGCGCTGATGGTCGTCTCGATGAAAATAAAAAATAAGCTGGTGCTTGCATTTGTCTCTGTGGCGTTTATTCCGGTAAGCCTGGTGGCCGTGATCTCCGTGATGAACACACGGACCCAGGCGGTGGATCAGTTTATCGATGGCAGCACCCGGGAAATCCGCCAGATCGATGGCAATATCCGCCAGTTCTTCGACGGCACACTGCAGAACGTCGATCAAATGGCCACCGATCCTGTATACACCGCCGTGGACTCTCTGAAGAATTACCAGCCTGCCGATGCAGCCAGCCAGCCGATGCCGGCGGCGGCGCAGGATGTGATCAAGCGCTTTGCACGCTTCGGCGCCACGCACCCGGCCGCCGCGATCCTGTCCATCGGCCTGGAAGACGGTACCTACGCCAAATGGCCGGATGACCCGCAGCTGGCCAAGTACGACCCACGCACGCGCCCCTGGTACAAGGCCGCGATGGCCAGCCCCGGCAAGACCGTGCGCACACCGGCTTACTACTACGACAAAGACGATGTGGCGCTGGTGGGCACTGCCCGGGCGTTGCTGGATAACGCCGGCAAGGCCAAGGGCGTGTTCGTGGTCAGCGTGTCGCTGAAGAACCTCACCGAACTGGTCAAGAGCATCAAGCTCGGCGAAAGCGGCTACGTGATGCTGATCGAAGACGGCGTGGTGCTGGTCGACCCGCGCGACGCCGCCCACAGCTTCAAGCCGCTCAAGGACCTGGGCGCCGCCTATGCGCACCTGGCCGAGACGTCCCAGGGTTCTACCGAGGTGGAAATCAACGGCGTGCGCTACATGGCCAACGTGTGGACCTCTCCCGGCCTGGGCTGGCGCTATATCGGCCTGATCGAGCACCGCGAAGTCATGGCCGAAGCCACGCGCATGACCTACCTCACAGCGGTCATCGTCGGCGTGCTGGTGCTGATCTTCGGCGTGCTTGCGGCGGCGTTTTCCAAGGTGATCGTCAAGCCCATCGGCCAGGTCAGCAGCGGCTTGCAGTCGATTGCCGAGGGCGAAGGCGACCTGCGCCACGCACTGCAGGTGCAGGGCAAGGATGAAACCGCTGAACTCGCCGGCTGGTTCAACAAGTTCCTTGCCGCGATTCGCCAATTGATCCAGCACATCGGTGCCGCCTCGGCCAATTTGCACAACGCCTCCAAGGTCAACAGCGAAGTGGCGCACAACATGAACGAAGCCGCCGGGCGCCAGCGCGAGGCGGTGGAACTGGTGTCCACCGCGTTCAACGAAATGGTCGCCACCGCCAACGAAGTCGCGCGGTCCTGCAGCAGTGCGGCAGAGTCGGCGGAGAACGGCCATCGCCGCGTGGCCGAGGGCAAGCAACAGATCGAAGTCACCACCGATAACGTCAACCGCCTGGGCCGCCGATTGACCGAGTCGTCCGACGCCATGGTCGAACTCGAAGCCGGCAGCCGCAGCATCAACCAGATCATCGGCACCATCCGTGCGATTGCCGAACAGACCAACCTGCTGGCCCTCAACGCCGCCATCGAGGCCGCCCGTGCCGGTGACCAGGGCCGTGGTTTTGCCGTGGTCGCCGACGAGGTGCGCGCGTTGGCCAAGCGCACCTCCGACTCCACCGGCGAGATCGAGCAGCTGCTCGGCACCCTGGAAAACAAGACCCAGGAAGTCACGCAAAAAATGGGCAGTTGCCTGGACCTGTCACGGGCCAGTGTGTCGTCCATCGAAAGCGCACGGGACAGCTTTGAAGGCATCCAGTTGTCAGTCAACGAGATCCGTGACCAGAACCTGCAAATCTCCGCCGCCGCCGAGGAGCAACACAGCGTGGCCGAAGAGATCAACCGGCATATCCAGCAGATCTACGACGAGGCGCGGCTGGTGGAAAGCCTGGCCAACTCGGCGCAGGACGACTCGGGGCGCCTGTCGAATCTGTCGGATGAGTTGAATGGCCTGGTGGGGCGCTTCAAGTCCTGATGAATGCCGCGATCTGTTGCCACATCGCCCGTGGGTTGGAATACATCGGGAAGTGCCCGCACGCGGCAATGGGCGCCAGGCGCACGCCGTTGGCCTGGATGTGCGGCAGGTAGGACAGCCCGGCGTTCTGCGCGCCGTACATGAACAGCTTCGGGCATGGCAGGCCGAGGAACTTGTCCATCAGGTCGGCGTTGTCGGAAAGCGTCACCATCGACCGGAAAATCCCGCGCACCGCACCGGCGCGGACCTTGTGGCGCAGGCTCGCTGAATACAGGGCGCTGGCATACGCCGGCGCCTGGCGGGTGCGTTCGATGAAGGCACTGAAAAACGCTTCGGGATCCTGCGCCGGGTAGTCGACAATCTGGCGGCTGAGAAAGCAGTCTTCCGCAGCGATATTGCCTTCGATATCGGTGAAGCTCAGGACACGGCCAGGGAAACGGTGCGCCAGCAGCAAGGCCGTCAACCCGCCCATGGAGTGGCCGACCAGGTGGAAACGTTCGATCTGGAAGTGCTCCAGCACCTGCAAGGCGGTTTCGAGCAGGAACGGGATGCTGATTGCCCCCAGGTCGGCGCATTCACTTTCGCCACAGCCGGGCGCGTCATACGCAACAAAGGGATGCCCGTCGAAAGCCGGGTGCAGGACGATATCGGCGTAGTCTTCCTTGGTGGAGCCAAAGCCGTGCAGGAACAGGATCGGCGCGTGCTCACCGGAGCGATACAGGGCGGCGATATCCAGCGATACGCCATCTACCGTCAGCGGCAGACGGGTGTGAGTGAACGACATGGCGAGGGCTCCTTGAACACAAAGGCGGCCAATTTCAAGGGTTTCCCTACGCGTGTAAATGACCGATTGCAGAACGTTTTCATACGCCAATCGTATGAGCCTGGAATTGTGCGACCAGTTCTGTGACTAGCGGGTTTGGCCTTTGCGAGTTCCAGGCGACCGCCGTCGTCACGACGTTGAGTTTCTGGGTCAAGGCCCGCAGCACCACGTTATCCGGCGCGAGTTTTTTCAACGAAGCCGGCACCAGCGCAATGCCCTGGCCGCAGCTGACAAAGGCAATCTGCGAGGCCACCGAGCGCACCTCATGCAGCACCCGCGGCGAGAACCCGCTGGCGCGGCAGGTGGCGATCAGGTTGTCGAAATACACCGGGCTGACCTTGCGCGAAAACATCACCAAAGGCTCGCTGGCCAGGCTCGCCAGGCTGATGCGCGTGCGCGACGCCAGCGGGTGATCGCTGGGCAGCGCCACCATCAGGCGGTCCTCGCGCAACGGCAGGGACTGGATCGCAGGGCCGAGGTCGCCGTCCAATCGTGCAAACGCCAGGTCGATATCCCCCGCCTCCAGCGCCGGTACCGCCTCCACGCTGTCGATCTCGCGCACCGATACGGTGAGCTGGGGGTATCGCTGCTTGAGCAGGTCGATCAAGCCAGGCAACACATCAAACATCGCCGTGGAAATCGCGCCAATGGTGAGCATGCCCGACTGCCCCGCCACCGCCTCCTCCACCGCCAGCTCCAGGCGCTCCAACTGTTCGGCGAACTTGCGCACCGCCGGCAGGATCGCCGCACCCACCGGCGTCAACTTGGCGCCCCGCCGCGAACGCTCGAACAACGTGACCTTGAGTGCCTGCTCCAGCACCTGGATCTGCTCGCTCAACGGCGGCTGCGACATGCCCAGGCGCTTGGCGGCACGGCCGAAGTTCTGTTCTTCGGCCACGGCGAGGAACAGCCAGAGGTGGCGAATAAGGCGGAAGTTGATCATGGGGATTCCATAGGCTTGACGTATGAAAGGTCAGGTTTAACGCTAATAAACCTATCATCTTTGGATAAGCCATATGGCGCAAGCACAGCCCCACATTTTTAATCCGCTACGTACGTAGGAAGGACGGTGGGTGAATCCATCCAATCCAGAAAAGCCCGAAGCCGCGCGGTGAAGTTTTCCATCGTGGCGCCAGGGTTCCTGGCCTCAAAGAGAAAGAACGCAAGGTGAGTGACCCGCTGCGGATACCCCCGGACGAACATCGCCACATGCTCTTCGAGGGTGCGGGGCCATGTCGACGCATCTTCCGAAAGCAATACATGGGTGGACCTGATCAGCTTGCGTGAAGCCTCGCGCTGCAAGCGAAGTCGCTGCGTCTCGGTGTCTGCGCACGCGATGCGCGTGAGGTGCGCGCTCAATACGGCGTGAAAATCACCATTTACCGCCAGCGCGATGTCACGGGATGGCCGAAACCGTTCGAAATGCACTGACAGATCATTGCCCCACAGGCAGCGGCACTGGTGTTTGAGCCAGAAGCCCCACCTGTTGCGGTTTTCCGCCGCCAGTACTTGCGCGCAGTGGCCGATATCGAAATCCACCTTGGTGACAAGGGGGTGCCGCTGCTCCAGCGCACGCCGGACTGCCTCCAGCCGGGCCAATAGCTCCGCGGTTGCCGGCTCGCGCAGCACCAAGGTGAGGTCGAGGTCGGAAACGCCGGGAGTGGCATCGCCCCTTGCGACACTGCCATAGAGATAGAGGCCGTCCAGGCCCAGGTCGTCCCTCGAGAGCGACGCGCAGGCGTCCGCCAGCAACGGCTGGTATTCAAGCTGCACGGGGGTGTCGGGGACGGTGAGGATAAAACCGTCCGCGTCGATGCCCGCAGAAGGCGTACTCATGGGCGATGCACCTCGATCACCAACCCTTCCGCCTCGCTCGGCACGCAGAAATGCCGGGTGATCAGGTCGAACTCGGCATCCGTCGCCGCGAAATCATGATCGCCCCGGGCATTGCGCGCATGCAGCCTTGCGCGGCAGGTGGCGTCGTCCAGCTCGAGGTAATGCAGGCGGTGCGGCACCTTGGCGGCCTGCGCCAACCCCAGCAGCCATTCGCGATTGGTCAGGGTATTGGCGGGAAAATCCAGCACCACGTTGACGCCGGACTCAAGCAGGTTGATCACCAGCGGACCCAACACCCCGCGAATACGCTGGGCACAGCGCAGGTAGTCGGCGATCGAGAGGATTTCACCGGGGTACAACTGGGCGAGCCAGGTGTCTTCGCTGAGCAGGATGGCGGCGTGTTCGGCCACCAGGGTCTTGGCCAGTGTCGACTTGCCCGAGGCGATCTTGCCGCACAGCAGGTGCAGGGTTGGCATGGGGACGGCTCCTTATGTGAAGCCTTGAGCATGCCAGCTTTCCGGCTGGTTCTTAATATTTCGACACGAATTATGCTGAACTATCTGATACGTAAGGCGTTCATTTCCTATGCGCAGCCCCGACCAGGGGCGTTGTACAACAAGGAGCCGCCTTACCATGACAACCCTTCCCGCCTACCGATACACGCCGGGGCCGCTGCATGCGACCTTGCTGGCCGGCACCGTGCCGCTGTTTCTTGGTGCCTTGCTCAGCGACATTGCCTACACCCAGACCTACCAGATCCAATGGGCCAACTTTGCGTCCTGGTTGATTGCCGGTGCTCTGGTGTTCTGTGGGTTCGCGTTCCTGTTTGCGCTGGTCAACCTGCTTCGCGCCGAGCGCAAGGCGGGGCAACCCACGCGGTATGTCCTGCTGCTGTTAGCCACCTGGGTATTAGGGCTGGTCAATGCCTTTCAACATGCCAAGGATGCCTACGCCTCAATGCCTGCCGGGCTGATCATGTCCGCCGTCGTCTTGCTGCTGACACTGGCGGCCACCTGGACCGGCCTGCGCTCGGGAGGTGCCAAATGAAAACGTCCCACACACTGAGCGTATTGAGCGCCGCGCTGGTGCTGAGCGCCTGCGGCGGCGAAGGTGACAAGACCCAGGCCCGCGGCCCCGACCCCACGTTGCCGGAGCAACAAAGCAGCCTGTTGCCGAGCATGAAGATCGCCGAGCCCACCCCCTGGGGCGATCAGAAACCCAAGGTCCCCGACCGCTACAGCATCACGGCCATCGCCACCGACCTGGCCATCCCGCGCCAGACGTTGGTGCTGCCCAACGGTGACATCCTGATCGCCGAAGGCCGTGGCGGCAGTGCGGCCAAGCTCAAGCCCAAGGATGTGATCGCCAGCGTGATCAAGGCTCAGGGCAACACCAAGGTAAAAGGCGGCAACCGCCTGACGCTGCTGCGCGATGCCGACGGTGACGGCACCTATGAGTTGAAGACGGTCTTCGCCGACAACCTCAACGCGCCCTACGGCCTGGCGTTTGCCGAGGGCAAGCTTTACGTGGCCAACCAGGATGCGCTGGTGCGCTTCGACTACACCGATGGCCAGACCAAGGCCAGCGGCGCACCGGTGAAAGTCACCGACCTGCCGTCGCAGATCAACCATCACTGGACCAAGTCCCTGGCGGTGAGTGCCGATGGACGCCAGTTGTATGTGGGGATCGGCTCCAACAGCAACGTGACCGAACGTGGCATGGAAGTGGAAATCGACCGCGCCATGGTCTGGCAGATCGATGCCGCCACCGGCGCGCACAAGCCATACGCCACCGGCCTGCGCAACCCCACGGCGCTGACCATCCAACCCGACTCCGGGCAACTGTGGACGGTGGTCAACGAGCGCGACGAACTCGGCCCCGACCTGGTGCCCGACTACCTGACCTCGGTGAAAGAAGGCGCGTTCTACGGCTGGCCCTACAGCTATTGGGGCCAGAACGTCGACCCGCGCGCGCAACCGCAGAACCCGGCCAAAGTCGCCGCCGCGATCAAGCCCGACTACAGCCTGGGCTCCCACGTGGCCGCACTCGGCGTGGACTTTTCCATCCCGGCCATGGGCGAGCAATTTGCCGACGGCGTATTTGTCGGCGAGCACGGCAGCTGGAACCGCGACAACCCGGTGGGCTACAAGGTGATCTTCGTGCCGTTCAGCAATGGCAAGCCATCGGGTGAGCCGATTGATTTCGCCACCGGCTTTCGCGGTGACGACGGCAAGACCCGTGGGCGCCCGGTGGGGGTGACGGTGGACCCGAAAGGCGCGCTGATCATCGCCGACGACCTGGCCAATACCGTGTGGCGGGTGACGCGCAAGCCATAGCGGCATATGACAGGGGCGGCGACGCCCCTGTCAGCCTTCATCCTGCAATTGCACCTCCAGCCAGTCGAGCAACGCCATGACTTCAGCGCGGATCTCCTCTCCCTGCTGCCGATAAATCGATAGCGCCTGGGGCAAATGCACACTCTCGACACAGGGCCTTACCAGCGCCCCGCTGTCAATCAAACGGCTCGCCGTACGCCGCCAGCCCATGGCGATCCCATGCCCCTCCACCGCCGCCTGCAACATCAGCGGGTAGCTATCGAAGGTCGCACCGCGCACCTCCCCGCCCAAGGCCTGGCCGAACACCTGCAACCAGCTGTCCCACTCCATCAAGTGCGGAGGATGGGAGCTGTGGTGCAACAAGGTGCGCGACTGCAACCCGGCGAGCGACAGCGGTGGTTTGCTGTCCAGATAGCCGGGGCTGCACACCGGGAACACTTCGTCGGCGGCGGTGAACATCAGCGGATGGCTGCCACTCGCGCGCCCGGTACTTTGCAAGGCCACGTCGAAGTGACTGGTGAACTCCGTCAGGGGACGGGTGGAGGTCACCACCTGGATTTCGATGTGCGGGTATTGCTGGTGGAACGTCGACAGGCGCGGCATCAGCCAATAAAACGCTTCGCACAACTGGCACAGCAACACCACGCGATGACTGTGCAGTGACGCCCGCAGGCTGGCAGCACTCTCACTGATGCTGCGCAGCGCTTCGCCGACCACCTTGCCCAGTTCCCGCCCCTCTTGGGTGAGGAACACCGCCCGGTTGCGCCGGCTGAACAGCTTCACCCCCAGGTTGTCTTCCAGCCCGCGAATCTGGCGGCTGATGGCGGCCTGGGTGATGTGCAGCTCATCGGCTGCCTTGGAGAAACTGCCCAGGCGTGCCGCCGCTTCAAACGGCAACAGGCTGGCCAGGGGCGGCAGGGTCTTGCCAAGTGTATTCATAATCTGAGGTTATACATCCACGGCCGAGAACTCGTTTGTAGCACACCCGCATGACTGGGCACCATGGATCCATTACCTCAATGGATGCCCCGGATGAACGCTGCACAGACCTCCATCGCCGTCGGCGTGCTGCTCGCGATTGTTGCCACACTGGGCTGGGCGCTGAACTTCATCGCGCCCTACGTCACTGGCGGCTACAGCCTCTATGACCTGATGGCCGTGCGTTTTTTGATCGCAGGCGTGCTGGGCGGCATGGGTGTGCTGCTATGCCGGTCACAACTGTGCTCGCTCAGGCCCGCCCAGCGATGCCTCGCTGCCGCCCTCGGGGCAGTGGGTTGCCTGGGCTACGGCCTGTGCATCGCTGCCGGGGTGATGTTCGGCGGCCCCGTCATGACCCCGGCGTTTATCGGCACGGTGCCGGTGTTGTTGGCCCTGGTGGGTAACGCCAGCACCCGGACAGTCCCATGGCGCCGACTGGCAGCCCCCCTGGCATGCCTCACGACGGGCCTCATGCTGTCGAACATCAGCAGCTTTCATCAACCTGCATTGGATACAAGTGCCTGGTTGGCGGGGCTGTTTTTTTCCCTGAGTGCGGTCGCCCTCTGGTTGTGGTTCAGCGTGATCAACCAACGGCAACTGACGCACCTCGCGTCGCAGGCAACCGGCCTCTGGACCGCACTGATGATGGTGGGTGCCGGTGTCGCTACGCTGTGCCTGCTGCCGTTCATCCAGGCACTGGGCTTGTTCACGCTGCCGACGCTCGGCTTCGGCCTTTCCCAGGCAGGCCCGCTCTATGCCTGGGCCCTGATCATTGCGGTGATGTCGACCCTCGTCGGCGCCTGGGCCTGGAACGCTGCGACCCGACGCCTGCCGATGGTGCTCAGCGGCCAATTGATCGCCCTCGAATCCCTCTTCGCCACCCTGCTTGGCCTGGGGTTCCACGGGCGATGGCCCACACCCATGGAAGCCGCGGGCCTGAGCGCGGTGCTGATCGGCGTGGTCATGGCGATTCGAATTATATTGACGCCCCCCCAGGCGACGGCCGGTGCAGGGATGACGGTGACCGTCGAGCAAAGCCATTGACATGCTTGCCTGAAGCAACAATATAATTGCCTAAGGCAACCATTCGAGCATCCACCATGTCCACCCCCCTGCTTGTGGAACGCGCCGGCATCGTGCGCGGCTTCAATCGCTTCTACACCCACCAGATCGGCGTGCTGCAGGAACACCTGCTGCACAGCGACTATTCCCTGACTGAAATTCGGGTGATGTACGAGCTGTCCTCCCGTGGCGACCTCACCAGCGCAGACCTGTGCCAGATGCTCAGCCTCGACGCGGGTTACCTCAGCCGCCTGACCAGTGGTTTCGAGAAAAACGGCCTGATCCAGAAAGTCCGCTGCGCCACCGATGCGCGCGCAGTGCAATTGCACCTCACCGATCTCGGTCGCGCGGTCCTGGCCCCCCTGGAACAGCAGACCCAGGATGAAGTCATCGCCCTGCTCGAGAGCCTGCCCGAACCCCATCAGCAGCAATTGACCGACGCCATGCAACGTATCCAGGCCCTGCTGCAAGGCCGCCCGTCGAGCTACCTGCTGCGTGATCCACGCCCCGGGGATATGGGCCTGGTGGTGCAGCAGCAAGCGGCGCTGTATGCCCGCGAATACCACTGGAACTGGGAGTTTGAAGCGCTGGTGGCGGAGATCGTCGCCAAGTACCTGCGCGAGTTCGACCCGGCGCGGGAGCGCTGCTGGATCGCGGAGAAGGATGGCGAGGTGGTGGGTTCGGTGTTCGTTGTGCGTCATGACGATACAACCGCCAAGCTGCGCATGCTCTACGTGGATGCGAGCGCGCGGGGCCTGGGCATCGGCCAACGCCTGGTGGACGAATGCCTGCGCTTTGCCCGCGATGCCGGCTACACCCGCATGATGCTGTGGACCATGAGCGCCCTGACCGATGCGCGCGAGCTCTACCAGAAAGCCGGTTTCGAGTTGGTGGAAGAGGAGCCCACCTTGAGTTTCGGCAAGCAGCTGGTCAGCCAGACCTGGGCGCGCGCGTTGTAGAAAAGGCGCTTGAAGGAATGGGTCTCGACACAACGTTATGGATGATTCGACGGACCTGTGGTGAGCGGGCTTGTCCCGCGTTGGGCTGCGCAGCAGCCCCTAAACCAGGCGCAGCGGAGTGCCTGATACAACGCATCCGTCTTTATTAGGGGCGCTTCGCACCCCAACGCGGGCGGTGCGACGATTCGACAAGCCCGCTCACCACAGAGGTAGCGGGTCTGGGTTTACAGGTCAGTGATTTCCTTGTGGCGCGGCACCAGGGTCTTCATCACGCTCCACGCCACCAGGTACGCCAGCGCACAGATCGCGAACATGATCATGTAGCCGGTGTGAATGTCATTGATGGACTTGTAGTAGTCGAACACCCAGCCGCCGATCTTGGTCATCACCACACCGCCGATGCCGCCGGCCATGCCGCCGATACCGACCACCGAGGCCACGGTTTTCTGCGGAAACATGTCGGACACGGTGGTGAAGATGTTGCACGACCACGCCTGGTGCGCCGAGGCGCCGACGCCGATCAGCAATACCGGGACCCAGAAGCTGATGTAGCCCAACGGTTGTGCCAGCAACACCACCAACGGGAACAGCGCGATTACCAGCATGGCTTTCATGCGGCCGTCGTAGGGGGCATCGCCACGGGCCATGAAGTAACTGGGGAACCAGCCGCCGCCGATGCTGCCGACCATGGTCATGCTGTACAGCACGGCCAGCGGCATGACGATATCGGCGCCTTTCATGCCGTATTGCGCCGACAGGTAGGTGGGCAGCCAGAACAGGAAGAACCACCACACGCCATCGGTCATGAACTTGCCGAAGGCAAACGCCCAGGTCTGGCGGTAGGTGAGCAACTTGAACCACGAGACTTTTTTCTGTACCGCGCCTGCAACCGGCGGGATAGAGGGCTGCTGCGCCTGGTCGCTGCGGATATAGGCCAGTTCTTCGGCCGACAGGCGTTTTTGCTGCTCCGGCTTCTCATACACCGCCGCCCAAACCGCCACCCACACAAAGCCCAACATGCCGATAACCATAAAGGCCGCTTCCCAGCCCCACATTCCGGCGATCAGGGGCACGCAGATCGGCGCCAGGATCGCGCCGACGTTGGCGCCGGAGTTGAAGATCCCGGTGGCCAGCGAGCGTTCTTTCTTGGGGAAATATTCGGCGGTGGCCTTGATCGCAATCGGGAAGTTACCCGCCTCGCCGATCGCCAGCACCGCCCGGGACAGCATGAAGCCTGCGATGGATACCGGGATCACTGCCAGGCCGAGCGCACCACTGACCGCCGCGATGCCCTCGCCCATCGGCACCGAAAACGCATGCATGATGGCGCCGGTGGACCAGACCGCAATCGCGATCACGTAGGCGGCCTTGGTGCCGATCTTGTCGACGAACCGCCCGGCAAACAGCATGGAAATCGCATACACGAACTGGAACACCGCCGCGATATTGGCGTAATCGGTGTTGCTCCAGCCAAATTGCGTCGACAACTGCGGCGCAAGCAGGCTGAGCACCTGGCGGTCGAGGTAGTTGACGGTGGTCGCGAAAAACAACATCGCGCAGATGGTCCAGCGATAGTTGCCTACAGCTTGGCCAACGCGCTGGGCGTTGATGGGCTCGATCAAGTTCATGGCATCACTTTTTATTTTTGTTAGGTAGGACATATGTAACGTCATATGTCGTCGTACAACTGTGGCTTTTATATCGGGCTACCTACCCGCTGTCAATCTGAAAGATTACGGCTTTTGCGGGCGATCTCACGGGTGTGAAAAGTGTCAGGCGCGGCTAGGTTGTAGGATGACAAATGCGCATGACCCGGCTCGGCGCCTTGCCGGGCACATCGTCGAGCACACCGAACGGCTGCATGCCGACCTTCTCCAGCACACGGATCGACGCCGCGTGATCGGGCCGCACCAGGCCGAACACTTCCGGCAAACGGAGGGTGTCAAACGCCAACGCCAGGGCATCGCGTGCCAGCTCAGTGGCGTAGCCCTGCCCCCAGGCTTCCACGGCAAAGCGGTAGCCCAGGTTGACGCGCGGTTGCGTGAGGTAGTTAAGCGGGGCGACTCCACCAAAGCCGATGATGCAGTCCGGCGCGTCAATACGGGCAACCGCCCACTAGCCATAGCCGTTGTCGGCCCACTGCTGGAGCCAGTGATCGAGCAGGCGTTGGGCCGCGGACAGGCTGGGCATGGGCCCGGAGGGATTGAAGAGACTGGTCAGCGGGTCACCGAAGATCGCGAATAATCGCTGCACATCCCCAGGCTGTGGCGGACGATAGACAAGGCGGGAAACGGTGGCAGGCATCGGGATAAGTCCTCTTTACAACTGTGGCGAGCGGGTTTGCCCAAGGGTAGGTGCTCACCCCAGAAACCCAGCCCATTGCACGCAAATTGCGCCCCAGGCAAAAAAACGCAAATAGCGGTGAATTATTTCATGTCCGCTTGTATCTGAACTGACAGAGCGGTGCCATTGCAACGATGGCACCTCCCCTGTTCTGTTTTAGAGTGGTCCGCATGAAATTACGTAAGAAAAGCGTCAAGCCCATCGGTTTGAAAGACATCACCATTGTTGACGACGCCAAGATGCGCAAGGCGATCACCGCCGCCGCACTGGGTAACGCCATGGAATGGTTCGACTTTGGTGTCTACGGGTTTGTCGCCTATGTATTGGGCAAGGTGTTCTTTCCCGACGCCTCCCCCAGCGTACAAATGATCGCGGCACTGGCGACGTTCTCCGTGCCGTTCCTGATTCGTCCCCTGGGCGGCCTGTTCTTCGGCGCGCTCGGCGATAAATACGGACGCCAGAAAGTCCTCGCCGCGACCATTGTGATCATGTCGCTGAGCACCTTCGCCATCGGCCTGATCCCCGGGTATGCCTCCATCGGCATCTGGGCGCCGATCCTGCTGCTGCTGTGCAAAATGGCCCAGGGCTTCTCGGTGGGCGGTGAATACACCGGCGCCTCGATCTTCGTCGCCGAATATGCGCCGGACCGCAAGCGCGGTTTCCTCGGCAGTTGGCTGGACTTCGGCTCCATCGCCGGTTTCGTCCTCGGTGCCGGCGTCGTGGTGCTGATCTCCAGCGTGCTGGGCGAAGCCGACTTCGAGGCCTGGGGCTGGCGCCTGCCGTTCTTCCTGGCCCTGCCCCTGGGCATGATCGGCCTGTACCTGCGCCATGCGCTGGAAGAAACCCCGGCGTTCCAACAGCATGTCGACAAGCTCGAACAGGGTGACCGCGAAGGCCTGACCCATGGCCCGAAAGTGTCGTTCAAGGAGATCGCCACCAAGCACTGGCGCAGCCTGCTGACTTGCATCGGCATCGTCGCGGCCACCAACGTGACGTACTACATGCTGCTCACGTACATGCCGAGCTACCTGTCCCATAACCTGCACTACTCCGAAAACAGCGGCGTGCTGATCATCATCGCGATCATGGTCGGCATGCTGTTCGTGCAGCCGTTCATCGGTTTTGTCAGCGACAAGATCGGCCGCAAGCCCTTCATCATCGCCGGCAGCATCGGCCTGCTGTTCCTGGCCATTCCGGCCTTCATGCTGATTACCAGCGGCAAGACCGGCCTGATCTTCGCCGGCTTGCTGATCCTGGCCGTCGTGCTTAACTTCTTCATCGGCGTCATGGCGTCCACGCTGCCGGCGATGTTCCCCACGCACCTGCGCTACAGTGCCTTGGCCAGTGCGTTCAACGTCTCCGTATTGATCGCCGGCGTCACCCCTACCGCGGTGGCCTGGCTGGTGGAAAGCACCAACGACCTGTACATGCCCGCCTACTACCTGATGGTGTTTGCGGTGGTCGGCCTGATCACCGGCCTGACCATGAAGGAAACCGCCAACAAACCCCTGCGCGGCGCCGCGCCGGCTGCGTCGGACATGGAAGAAGCGAAGGAGTTGCTGCAGGAGCATCACGACAATATCGAGCAGAAAATCGAAGACATCGACGCCGAGATTGCCGAACTGGAAGCCAAGCGCCAGAACCTGGTGCAGCAGCATCCGCGTATCAATTAAGACCTGACCAAGCGTGGTGGCAAGGGCCGCCACGCCAGTGGAGTGTTCAACCATGCTTCCAAGCTTCACCGCCGCACACGCGTTACTCAGCGCCGACGAACGCGCTGCCATCGCCGAAATCGAAGCCACCACCAGCATCCTGCAATTGGTCACCCGCCTGACGGGCATGCGCTTTGCCGGCATCGCCAAGTTCACTGACCTGGAATGGATTGTCTGTTCAGCGCACGACCCCTTCGACATGGGCATTCATGCCGATGACGTGCTCGACCTGGAAACCACCCTGTGCAGCGAGTTCTGCATCAACCCGCAGACCCTGTTCATCCCGCAGGTCAGCGCCAATGGCCGCTTTGCCACGCGCCCGGTGGTCAAGCAATACGCCATCGAGAGCTACGCCGGGGCGCCGATCTTCCTGCCGGATGGCCGCCTGTTCGGCGCACTGTGTGCGCTGGATTCCCGGGCGATGCTGTTTGACGACCCCAACCTGCCGGAAACCCTCAGCCTGTTTGCGCGGCTGATCGGCTGCATCTTCTACGCTAACTTGACGCCAGCGGATCGCTGACCGGCGCTTTGCCGCGCAGCATGGCCATATCGCGCTTGGGCGGCACACCAAACAGCCGGCTGTACTCGCGGCTGAACTGCGACGGGCTTTCATAGCCGACCTTGAACGCCGCGCTGGACACGTCCCGGTGCTCGTTCAACATTAAGCGCCGCGCCTCGTTGAGGCGCAGCCATTTCTGATACTGCAGCGGGCTCATCGCCGTCAGTTGGCGAAAGTGATGATGAAAGGTCGCCGCGCTCATCTGCACGCGCGCGGCCAGTTCGTCCACGCGCAGCGGCACGTCGTAATTGAGCTTGAGCCAATCGATCGCCCGCGCAATCCGATAACCCTGCCCGTCCACGGAACAGATCTGCCGCAGTCGGCCGGCCTGGTCGCTCTGCAATAGCCGGAAGTGAATCTCGCGCTGGATCAAGGGTGCGAGCACCGGTATCGCTTCGGGCTCATCAAGCAATTCAACCAGGCGCGCAAATGAGGCGAGCATGGCGCCGGTCACGACACCAATCCCCACGCCTTTCATCACCGCCCGCTCACGCGTTGGCGGCAGCTCCCCCTGGGCGATCAGCTCGGCCAGGATGCGCAGGTCGAGCTTGAAAGTCAGGCCCAGGCACGGGCGGTTCGGGCTGGCGACCAGCACTTCGGAGTTGGCCGGTATATCCAGCGACGTGACCAGAAATCGTGCCGTGTCATACGGGTACCCCTCGCCGCCGACCCACAGCCGCTTCTCACCCTGGGCAACCAGCACGATGCTCGGCTCGACCATGCACACCACGGGTGTCGCGGGCTGCTCACGCCGATAAAAGCCCAGGCCAGGGATGGGCATGGGGTAGTCGCCGGGTACGCAGACCCTTGAGCCGATCGCGTGGACCAGCACGTCCAGGGGCATTTGATTGATCTTCATAAAGGGCCCTTTGCTCTGATCGTTGGACTTTACCCCGACCGGCCCGCTGGCGTCCCCGGCAACCCGCCAGACTCAGAGGATCAGGCAAGTAATCCAGTGGAACGCACTACAGAACCCTCAGCCACGCCGGGAAAATGTGCCGACCCCCTTCTCAAGGATCCATCCATGAAAAGCCTCTTGCTCACCCTGAGTCTGCTGGTGATTTCGTTCTCTTCTCTGGGAGCCGACATGTCCAACGGTGCCAACAACTTCTACACAAGCGACAAGGTGTCCGTCGAAAAAGTCACCTTCAACAATCAATACGGCATGCCGGTGGCGGGCAACCTGTTCATGCCCAAACAGCTCGCCCCGGCCTCGAAAAATGCCGCGCTGATCGTCGGCCACCCGATGGGTGCCGTCAAGGAACAGAGCGCCAACCTCTACGCCACCAAAATGGCCGAACAGGGCTTTGTCACCTTGTCGCTGGACCTGTCGTTCTGGGGCGAAAGCGCAGGCACACCACGCAATGCGGTGCTGCCCGACCTCTACGCCGAAGACTTCAGCGCCGCCGTGGACTTCCTCGGCACCCGGCCGCAGGTCGATCGTGAGCGCATCGGCGTGATCGGCATCTGCGGCAGCGGCAGCTTTGCCATCGCGGCGGCCAAGATCGACCCACGCCTCAAGGCCATTGCCACGGTCAGCATGTACGACATGGGCGCCGCCAACCGCAACGGTCTCAAGCACGGCATGACAGAGGAACAACGCCGGCAGGTGTTGGTGCAGGCGGCCAACCAGCGTTACGTGGAATTCCAGGGCGGCGAGACCCTCTACACCAGCGGCACGCCGCTCAAGCGGAGCGGCAACCCGATTGGCGATGAGTTTTTCGATTTCTACCGCACACCGCGCGGCGAAGTCACCCCGGCTGGCGCGTCGCCGCAGACCACCACCATGCCGACGCTGACCAGCAACGTGAAGTTCATGAACTTCTATCCGTTCAACGACATCGAGACCATTTCCCCTCGCCCGTTGCTGTTGATTGCCGGTGCCGATGCCCACTCCCGCGAGTTCAGCGAAGACGCCTACAACCGTGCCGCCGAGCCCAAGGAGCTGGTAATCATCCCCAACGCCGGCCATGTGGACCTTTACGACCGGGTCAACCTGATCCCCTTCGCCAAGCTCACCAGCTTCTTTAAAAGTCACTTGAAGTGATCTCGATAAACCCTCACGCGCCCCGCTGGGGCGCCGTCTTCGCCCTGTCCCTGGCAGCCTTTGCCCTGGTCGCCTCGGAGTTCATGCCGGTGAGCCTGTTGACCCCGCTGGCCGCCGACCTGGGCATCAGCCAAGGCCAGGCCGGCCAGGGTATTTCGGTGTCAGGCCTGTTTGCCTTGCTCACCAGCCTAGTGATCGCCCGAGTGGCGGCGCGCGTGGATCGCAAGCGCCTGCTGGTCGCGCTGACCTTGCTGATGATCGTGTCCGGCAGCGTGGTAGCGTTCGCGCCGAACTACCTGATCTTCATGCTGGGCCGCGCCCTCATCGGCGTGGCCATCGGCGGCTTCTGGTCGCTGTCGGCAGCCACCGCCATGCGCCTGGTGCCCGAGGGCCAGGTGCCGCGCGCCTTGGCTATCGTCAATGGCGGTAACGCACTGGCAACCGTGATCGCGGCACCGCTGGGCAGTTTCCTCGGTGGTTTGATCGGCTGGCGTGGCGCGTTTTTCTGCGTGGTGCCGGTGGCCGTGGTCGCGGTGCTGTGGCTGCTGCTGAGCCTGCCGTCGATCACGCCCCGCAGCCAGGCCGGCAACGGCCACCTGTTGCGCTTGATCAAGCGTACCCCGGTGGCCCTGGGCATGCTGGCCGTCAGCGTGTTTTTCATGGGCCAGTTCATGCTGTTCACCTACCTGCGGCCGTTTCTGGAAGGTGTTACCCAGGTGGGTGTGTCGCTGCTGTCGCTGATGTTGCTGGTGCTCGGGCTGGCCGGTTTGGCCGGCACGCTGCTGATCGAGCGTGTCCTGAAGAACGGCCTGTACCCCACGCTGATCGCCATTCCCGTATTGATGGCGGTGATCGCCCTGGCGTTGGTCGCATTCGGCAGTTCGCCCGTTATCACCGGCGCGCTGCTCTGTGTGTGGGGCCTGGTAGCAACCGCCGCGCCGGTGGGCTGGTGGACCTGGCTGGCAAAAACCCTGCCTGAAGATGCCGAGGCAGGGGGCGGCTTGATGGTTGCCATCATCCAACTGGCAATCGCTGCCGGGGCAACGCTGGGCGGCGTGGTGTTTGACCTGTGCGGCTACCAGGTGACGTTTGCCTTGAGCGCCGCACTACTGTGCATGGCGGCGATACTCGCCTGGGCCGCTGCGCGGGTCAGTCAACGCGCACTGTCGATGATCTGCCCGCCATCCGGTGTCAGGCTGTAGCCGGTGATGAACTGCGCATCCTGGCTGGCCAGGAACAGCGCCACCGGCGCGATGTCGTCTTCCGGCGAGCCATAACGCCCGAGCACATTGGTGGGTGCCGGAGCGTCATAGCTATCACCCCAGGTATCGGCCACCGGCAGCAGGTTATTGACGGTGATGTTGTCCACACCCCATTCCCGCGCGGCCGAGCGGGTCAGCGCGCGTACCGCTTCCTTGGCCATGTTGTAGGGCGCGTAGCCTTGCAGGCCGATGATGCCGGCCAGCGAACCGAAGTTGATCACCCGCCCTGCCCCGCTGGCCTTGAGGTACGGGTAGCAGGCTTGCATGGTGCGCAGGTAGGCAATCGGGCCCATGTCCAGGTTGCGTTGCAGTTGTTCGACCGGCAACTCGAGCACCGAGGAAAACACCACGGACGGGTCGAATGCGTTATTGACCAGAATGTCGATGCCGCCGTAGGTGGCGACGACGTTCGCCACCGCCGCGCTGACCTGCGCCGCATCGGCCAGGTCGCACACCACGCCGAGTGCCGTGCCGCCTGCGGCCTGGATATCGGCCACCACGCGCGCGACGTTTTCCGGGGTGCGCGACACCACGGCGACCTTGGCGCCCTGGGCCGCGAACAGCTTGGCCGTGGCGCGGCCGATACCACGTCCGGCACCGGTGACAATGGCGACTTTTGCGTTGAGTCGGGACATGTGTTTTCTCCAGTCTGTGAGGGATGAATTTCAGCTAAGATCCCCGCCGAGATGAATTCGCACAAGTAGGATGAAAAAGTGGCAGTCAGTATGGAAAACCAGACTAAAAGCGTTGAAAAGCTGAATATGCATGAAGAAATGCGGCGTGCATTTTCACTGCTCAGCGGCAAGTGGAAACTGGAAATCATGTGGCTGTTGAACCAGCGGGTCTATCGGTTCGGCGAGCTGCGCAAGACCATCGGCGGCATCACCCAACATATGCTCACGGCCCAACTTCGCGAACTGGAAGACGATGGCCTGGTGACCCGCACGGTGTTCGCCGAAGTACCGCCCCGGGTCGAATATGAAATAACCGCCAAAGCCCGCGCGCTCGCGCCAACCCTGCAGGCGCTGATGGCGTGGTGGGCTGAATACGGCGACAGCCTGCCGGTGAAGCCGCCATCCCGAGGGCGCACCGCGCTTCAACGCCCGCCAACACCGAAGCGCTAAGTTTTTTACCCGCGCCGCCGATAACCCGTCATACCAATGACTTGCAGCGACGTCCTGCGGGAAACCATGCCGAACTCTCTCGCCCCTATCGTCCGCACCTTGTCCGACCGCAGCAGCCTGTCGCTGGCGCGCACGTCGCTGTTCAATTTCGTGGCGTTGCTGGCCCTGGTCTTTGCCGCCGCCGCCTATTCCCTGGTTTATCTCGCGCACGAACTGGATCACTCCGAACAGCAGGAAAGCGCGTTTTATACGCGTAAAGCCGTGCAATCCCTGGAGAAGTCCCTGCGGGTGACCGTCAAGGACTACGCCTTCTGGAGCGATGCCTACAAGCACCTGCACATGACCGTGGACAGCGACTGGGCCTACGCGCGCGGCAACGTCGGCGCCACGCTGTATCAGGACTTCGGTTTCCAAGGCCTGTTTGTGGTCGATAACGACAATGGCACGGTCTACTCGGTGATCAAGGGCGAGCTGCAAAGCATCGAGCTCTCGCAGTGGCTCGACCAGCCCTTGACCGAAATTATCGAGCAGGCGCGTGCCGGGGCTGAAAACGAAACACCGGTCACGGCGTTCATCAATGTACGCGGCAGCCCGGCACTGGTGGCCGCCGCCGCGATCACACCCGGCACCGACCCCACGGTAGTGCCCGATGGCCGGCCGGCCTCGGTGTTGATCTTCGTCGATGTCCTCAACAGCGCCAAGTTGCACGCAATCGGCGATGAGTTCGGCGTGGGCAAGCTGCATGTGGCCACGCCCGATGACATAGGCCAAACCTTGGTTTTCCCCCTGGGCGACAACGGCGCCGCCGGCAGCCTGCACTGGGAACCGGCCCGGCCCGGCCTGCGTTTGATGGGCGTAGGCCTGCCGCTGCTGGGCCTGGCCGCGTTGCTGGTGTGCCTGATGACCTGGGTGATACTGCGCCGCACCACCGCCGCCGCCCTCGCCCTGGATGCCAGCCACACCTCGCTGCAAGACAGCCAGGCCGCCCTGGCCACC
Source organism: Pseudomonas sp. NIBRBAC000502773 (assembly GCF_006517195.1). Lineage (NCBI taxonomy): Bacteria > Pseudomonadati > Pseudomonadota > Gammaproteobacteria > Pseudomonadales > Pseudomonadaceae > Pseudomonas > Pseudomonas sp. NIBRBAC000502773. The sequence continues at coordinate 302,039 of NZ_CP041189.1, forward strand.
AGCGAGGCGCGCTTTCGTGACGTGGTGGAGGCCAGCTCGGACTGGGTCTGGGAAATCGATGTCGGCTGGCGTTTTACCTATCTGTCGGAGCGTTTCGAAAGCGTCACCGGCCTGACCCGGCAAGCCTGGCTCGGTGCGGCCATGAGCGACCTGCTGGACACCGAGGCCGACCTGCTGTCGCAGTGGCTGAGCACTCCGGGCCGGCGCGTGGACATCAGTGTGCAATGCCGCTATATCGATGCCCAGGGACAGGAGCGCACAACCCGGCTGTCGGCCCGGGAAATGCCCTGTGGCGGGTTTCGCGGGACGGCCACCGACGTCACCGAAGAAGTCGAAGCACGTCGGCGCATCGAGTACCTGTCTCAACACGACGCCCTGACCGGGCTGCCCAACCGCACGCGCCTGCAGGCATTCCTGGACGGCAAACTCAAGGCCCTGCCCAGCGTCGAGCAGCCGCTGGTGATGCTCAGCCTCGACCTGGACCGCTTCAAGCCGGTCAATGACCTGCTCGGCCACGCCGCCGGTGACCGGGTGCTCAATCAAGTGTCCGGCCGCCTGGCCGCCTGCGTGCGCCACGGCGACCTGGTGGCCCGCGTCGGCGGCGATGAGTTTGTGCTGATCCTCAGCGACGCCGGCAGCCAGGATGAAGTCGAAAGCCTGTGCCTGCGCTTGATCGAGTCCATCGAGCAGGCGATCAAGATCGACGAACAAGAGGTGTTTATCAGTGCCAGTATCGGCATTGCCCTGGCGCCCACCGATGCCCGCGATGCCACCGAACTGCTGCGCTACGCCGATATCGCGCTGTATGAGGCCAAGGCGGCCGGGCGCAATACCTGGCGCTTTTACTCCGGGGACATGAATACGCGGATCATCGAGCGGCGGCGCCTGGAGAGCGATCTGCGCTTTGCGATCAAGCACGCCGAACTGCGCCTGCACTTCCAGCCGCGCTATCGCATCGCCGATGGGCAGATGGTCGGGGCCGAAGCCCTGGTGCGCTGGCAGCATCCGGTACGCGGGCTGATCGCCCCGGACACCTTTATTCCGATTGCCGAAGAATCGGGGCTGATCCTGGCGCTGAGTGATTGGGTACTGGCAACTGCCTGTGCGTGCGCGGCGCAGTGGCCCGACACGCTGTTCGTCTCGGTGAACCTGTCACCCACCGAGTTCAAGCGCGGCAACCTGGTGGAGCGCGTGCGCCACGCCCTGGGCGCCTCAGGTATCGAACCTGCGCGCCTTGAGGTGGAAATGACCGAAAGCGTCATGCTCGAGGACGCCGTCGGCGCACTTGAAGTGATGCGCACACTCAAGCAACTGGGCATCCGCATTGCCATGGATGACTTCGGCACCGGCTATTCGTCCCTCAGCTACTTGCGGGCGTTCCCGTTCGATGGCCTGAAAATCGACCGCAGCTTCCTCACCCGGCTGGAGGAAAGCGAGGATGACAAGGCGATTATCCAAGCCATTGTCGGCTTGGGCCGTGCCCTTGCCCTGACGGTCACGGCCGAAGGCATCGAAACCGCTGAGCACCTGGCCATGCTCAAAAGCGTGGCGTGTGAAGAAGGCCAAGGCTACTTCCTCAGCCGACCGCTGGATATCGACGCATTCAACGGCTTGCTGGACGACTACTGCGCCGACGTCAGCGGAAAAAATGACTCGGGGTCTTGCCAAACTGTTTCTTGAACATGCTGGTAAATGCGCTGGGGCTTTCGTAGCCCAGCTCCAGGGCCACGTCGATAATCTTCTGCCCCACCGCGATACGCTCCAATGCCAGCAGCAGCCGCGCCTGCTGGCGCCATTGGCCGAAAGTCATGCCGGTGTCCTTGCGGAACAGGCGCTGGATGGTTTTCTGGTCGAGGGCCAGGCGCTCGCTCCAATCCGCCACGGTGGAGGCATCGCCCGGGTCCTCCTGCCACGCCAGGCAGATCTGCTGGATCCGCAGATCGGCGGGCTGCGGCAGCGACAGCGGCAAGGCCGGCAACAGCGCCAGCTCGTCGAGGATCAGGTGCATGATCCGCGCATCGCGGGAGTCTTCGGCATAGGGCGGTTTCAAACTCACGGAGGCCTTGATCAGCTCACTCAGCAGCGGCGAGATACTCACCGCCTTGGTCTCGGTCGGCAGGTTGGGGAAACTGTCGGGGCGCACGAACACGCTGCGCATTTTCAGGGCGCCCACGCAACGCAGGGAGTGCACGTGCCCGCAGGGCATCCAGAAGCCGCGATTGGGCGGCACCGTCCATTGGTTGTGCGCCGAATGCACCACCATCACGCCTTCGGTGGCGTAGAGTAATTGATGCTTTTCGTGACTATGGTCGGGGATCACCCAGTTTTCCGGATAATCGGTGGCCGAACTGATGACGGCCCAGTCGCCCTCATCGATTTCCTGCAAAAATTTATCCAGTGATTTGATCATTTCGCCCTTTTTACGATGGTTGCCTCCCGAATTACGCGAGACAGGCATTCCTGGGGAATCTAGCATAAGCCCTGAAACAAATTGAAATGGGCAGCCTGCTCAAGTACTCGCTGCCCCTGTTCGCTGCCTTGTATGGAATGCCTGCATGTCGACCCTGACCGCATCACCTGCCGCCACCTCGAGTCCGCCCCACGTAAGCCCGTTAGTCCTGCGTATCCTCGGCGCCTGTGCCCTGGCGCACCTGATCAATGACCTGATCCAGGCCGTATTGCCGTCGATCTACCCGATGCTCAAGGCCAACTATGGCCTGACGTTTACCCAGGTCGGCCTGATCACCCTGACGTTCCAGCTGACCGCCTCGCTGCTGCAACCCTGGATCGGCTACCACACCGACCGGCATCCCAAGCCGTGGCTGCTGCCAGCGGGCATGGTCTGTACCCTGGTCGGTATCCTGATGCTGGCGTTTGTCGGCAGTTTCCCGGCGATCCTGCTGGCGGCAGGCTTGGTGGGCGTCGGCTCGTCGACCTTCCACCCGGAAACCTCGCGCGTCGCGCGCCTGGCCTCCGGCGGGCGCTATGGCCTGGCGCAATCGACCTTCCAGGTCGGCGGCAACGCCGGCAGCGCGTTGGGGCCGTTGCTCGCGGCGGCGATCATCATTCCCTACGGCCAGGGCAACATCGCCTGGTTCGGGCTGTTTGCCGTGTTCGCGATCCTGGTGCTGTATGGCTTGAGCCGCTGGTACCGCAACCACCTCAACCTGTTCAAGCTCAAGCAAGGCGGCAAGGCCACCCACGGCTTGTCCAAGGGCCGCGTGACGTTTGCCCTGGTGGTGCTGGCGGTGCTGGTGTTCTCCAAGTACTTCTACATGACCAGCCTGACCAGCTACTTCACGTTCTACCTGATTGAAAAATTCCACCTGTCGGTATCGAGTTCCCAGATGTACCTGTTCCTGTTCCTCGGGGCGGTGGCCGTGGGCACCTTCGCGGGCGGGCCGATCGGCGACCGGATCGGGCGTAAGAAAGTCATCTGGTTCTCGATCCTCGGTGCCGCGCCGTTCACCCTGGCCCTGCCCTACGTCGACCTGTTCTGGACCGCCGTGCTCAGCGTGGTGATCGGCTTTATCCTCGCCTCGGCGTTCTCGGCCATCGTGGTATTTGCCCAGGAACTGGTGCCGGGCAATGTCGGCATGATCGCCGGGATCTTTTTCGGCCTGATGTTCGGCTTCAGCGGGATCGGCGCGGCCTTGCTCGGACTGCTCGCCGACAGCCACGGCATCGAGTACGTCTACACACTGTGCTCGTTCCTGCCACTGGTGGGCATCCTGACGATACTGCTGCCGTCGACCAAAGGCGTCTAGACCGCCGATCATCGGATGGCTGTATGCCATTATCGTTTGGGCTCTGAAAAACCTGCGTGTGCGCTTACAATCCCCGGCTTCAACGCACACCCAGGCAGACCCGGCACGAAATGACGCTCGACCCTCCTACGATTCTGGCACTCACCGTTGCCCTGGCCGCCGCCGCTGCCCTGTACCTGGCCATAGAATGGCGCAGCGTACGCGAACCGTCGCTGCTGCTCTGGAGCGCCGGTTTCGCCACCATCACCGTCGGCTCCACCCTGGCCCTGCTGCGCATCAATGGCTACCTGCTCATCGGCATCTGGTTTGCCAACGGCTTGCTGGTGGCCGCGCACTGCCTGTTCTTGCTCGGGGTCGCGCGCTTTACCCAGGTACGCCTGTCGCCGCGGTGGTGGCTGCTGCTGGCCGTGTGGCTGGGCATGCTGATGCTCCCGACCGATCTGCCGTGGTCCAAAGCCATGTTGGGCGTGCAGTCGCTGCTGGTCGCACTGCCGACCCTGCGCGCCAGTTTCCTGCTGCGGCCCCACGGCCGATCATTGAGCATCGGCGCGGTGCAACTGCGTTATGTGCTGCTGGTCCACGGCATGTTCTACGTGGCCAAGGCGCTGTCGGTGGTGATCCCCGGCACCTTGATCGACCTTGCGGCGTTCAAGGGCGAGATCATCCAGGTGTCCCTGGTGGAAGGTGCCATGGCGATCATGCTGATTGCGCTGTCGATGACCGGCTCGGAACGCTACCGCCGCGAACAGCAGATCGCCCGCCTCGCCGCCCGCGACCCGCTCACCGCCCTCTACAACCGCCGCGCCCTCGACCTGCGCGCGCCGCGCCTGCTGGCCCAGGTGTCGGCGCAACAACCGGGCGCCCTGCTGCTGATCGATATCGACAACTTCAAGTCGGTCAACGACCTCCACGGCCATACCGCCGGCGACCGTGTGCTGATCGCCTTGAGCGAGATGATTCGCGCCGTCGTGCCCCGAGGCGCGCTGGCCGCACGTTTGGGCGGTGATGAGTTTGTGATCCTGCTCAACCCGGCCTCAACCGAGCAGATCGTCGAACTGGGCAGCAGCCTGCGCGAGCAGTTCCAGCAACTGGCCGCACAAACCTTCGCCACGCCCGCGCCGGTGACCCTGAGCATCGGCGCCACCCTGTTCGACCAGCCGCCGGCCAGCCTGGCGGCGCTGATCGAACAGGGCGATACCACGCTGTATGAATCCAAGCGTGGCGGACGGGACAGCATTCGGTTGGTGGATCGGACCGGGGCCTACAGGTCGTAACTGACCGCCACACACCTCCCCGTCCTCACCGACTCCAACGCACAATCGGCCAGATGCAGCGCATACAACCCGTCGCGCACACTGGTGGGCAGTGCCTGGCCGCTGTTCAGCGCATCGATAAACCGGGTCAGCTCATTGCGATAGGCATCGGCGTAACGCTCCAGGAAGAAATGCTGCAACGGTTCCAGCGCTTCGGTGTGGTCGGCGCTCCAGTGGCGCAGGGTGCTGGGGCGATGGTTGTCGGTGAGCAGCACGCCAAGGGCGCCGGAGACTTCCACGCGCTGGTCGTAACCGTACACCGCCTGGCGGCAGCAGTTGATATGGCATTGCTTGCCGGAGGCGGTACGCAGCAGGACCATCACGCTGTCGTAGTCGTCGATCTGTTCCAGGCTCGGGTCCACCAGGCGGCTGGCAATGGCGCTGACTTCCACCGGTTCCTCGCCGAGCAGGTGGCGGGCGGTGTCGAAGTCGTGGATGGTCATGTCGCGCAGGATGCCGCCGGAGTGTTCCAGGTAATCCCGCGGCGCCAGGCCTGGGTCGCGGCTGGTGATGATCACCTGGCGCACCGCGCCGATCTGGCCGGCATCCAGGGCCTGGCGCAGGCGCAGCATGTCGGGGTCGAAGCGGCGATTGAAGCCAAGCATCACCTTGCCGCCCTGGCGTTCCACGGCCTGGGCGGCGCTGCGGGCCTTGGCGATGTCGAGGTCGATGGGCTTCTCGCAGAGTACCGCCTTGCCCTCGGCGACGGCGGCCAACAGCAGGTCGATATGGGTGTCGGTGGGGGTGCCGATGACCACGGCGTCGATGTCTTTGCGCGTGAGGGCGGCGGCACAATCGTAGGCCGCCTCGCAGCCCAGTTGGCGGCTGAGCGCATCGACGCCTTCGCGCCAGGGGTCGGCCACCAGCACCAGCGTGGCATTCGGGTGGGCGGCGACGTTGGCGGCGTGGATCCTGGCGATGCGCCCGGCACCTAGAACAGCGATACGTAGCATGGTTGAACTCCTGGTGTTGTTGTTGGAGGGAGTACTCAGTCCGGCAGGTTGAACGGGGTGACGATCTGCACCTGTGACGGCGCAATCGGCCCGGCCTTCCACAACCGGTGGTAGTGCAGGATGTGCAGGAACACGTGGCGGGCATCGATCTGCAGGTTGTGGTCGATGATCGCGGCGATTTTTTCGTCCAGCAGCAGTTGGCGGTTTTCTTCGTCGAGGTCGTGGCCGATAAACACTTCCAGCGGGCGACCCAGGGCGGCGAAGGCGTCGACAATCGCACGGTTGCCGCCACCGACGCTGTACACCGCCTTGAGGCCGGGATGCTGTTGCAGCGCCTGGGTGACCCGCTCGAAGGTGCGCGGGTACACGCCATAGCCGCCGCTGACGTCCAGCACCCGCAGGTGCGGGGCTCGCCCGCGCAGCCAGGCGCGAAAGCCCATCTCGCGCTCCTCCTCGCCCCGGAACAACTCGCTGCCGATCACCACCGCCACGTCCTGGGGCTGCGCCGGCAGCCAGCGCGACATCAGGTAGGCGGCGGTCTGGCCGGCGGTGCGGTTGTCCATGCCGACGTAGCCGATGCGTTCGCTTTGCGGCAGGTCCGTCACCAGGGTCACCACCGGGATGCCCGCTGCGATCAGGTGCTTGACGGCCTGGTTCACCGCCGGTTCGTCGGCGGCCTTGAGCACCACGCCCTGGCTGCCGGTGTCGAGGCAGCGCAGCAACTGATCGTGCATGGCCTGGGGCTCGATTTCTTCGAACAGGTGAAAACGCGGGGCGATGCGAAACGGCGCCAGGCTGGCCAGTTGCGCGGTGATCGCCGCCTGCACCGCGGCGCTGAAACGCTGAGGGGTGTGCATGATCACGTCGACATGGAAGGTGCGCCCTACCGCCAGGCCGTTTTTCTCCTGGGACTCCAGTTCATCCAGCGCCTGCTCGATACGTCGGCGAGTCTGGGCGTGCACGCTGCCGCGCTGGTGCAGCACGCGGTCGACCGTGGCCTTGCTCACGCCCGCCTGGGTCGCGAGCTGCTTGATGGAGAAGTGTTTGGCGCGTTCGAGCATGGGTTTCGCCTGAGGTGTTTATGAGGTCTTTTTTAGGTATTGCTGAGGTTTTCCAATGCTAGTCTCAGTTTTGTCCGGCGTCGAGCCGGGCAATCAAAACAACAACAATCCAGGAGAACCCTATGCCTCAAGCCGACCTCGCCAGTACCTTCAACGGCCAATATTTTGTCGTCACCGGCAGCACCCAGGGCCTGGGCGCCGCCGTGGCCCACACCCTGGCGCGACGCGGCGCCGCCGGGCTGATCATTTGCGGGCGGCGCCGCGCCCAGGGCGAAGAACAGGTGCGACAGTTGGCGCAGCTGGATTGCCAGGCGTTTTTTGTCGAGGCCGACCTTGAACAGGTCGAGGATTGCCGCGCGATCATCGACGCCGCGCGCACCCACTTCGGCACCTTGCATGGCCTGGTGAACTGCGCCGGGATGTCGGACCGCGGCACCATTGTCGACACCTCGCCGGAGCTGTTCGATCGGCTGATGGCGGTGAATGTGCGGGCGCCGTTTTTCCTGATGCAGGACGCGTTGAAATTGATGATCAGCCAGGGCGTGGAAGGCGCCGTGGTGAACATCCAGAGCATCACCGGGCATGGCGGGCAATCGTTCCTCAGTGCCTATGCGGCGTCCAAGGGGGCGCTGGCGATCCTGACCAGGAACGTGGCGTTCAGTGCGCTGCGCAACCGGATCCGCGTCAACGGCCTGAACATCGGCTGGATGGACACGCCCCATGAGGATCAGATCCAGCGCCAGTACCACGGCGCCCAGGACGGTTGGCTGGCTGAGGCTGAACGCGCGCAGCCGTTCGGTCGCCTGCTCAAGCCCGAAGAGGTGGCGCAAAGCGTGGCGTTCCTGCTGTCGCGCGAGTCGGGGATGATGACCGGCGCGGTGATCGACCTGGAACAAGGCGTGGTCGGCTGCACCGACAGCGGCAGCCCGCAGCCCTTCAAGGCCCTGAGCCTGGGAGGTGAGTAATGTCGGCATTCGTGACACTGCAGGATGTACGCATTGAGGATTTCAAGCAGATTTGCGCGCAACAGGCGCGTGCCGAGGACTATCCCCTGGCCGCTGAAGTGCTTAGCAACGTGCCGGTCTATCAGGCCAGCACCTTGCGCAACAGCGACCGCCACACGGTGATGAATGAACTGCACCGGTTGTTTCGCGATGGACCGGGCGTGATGGTGGTGCGCCGCGCCTATGAGGACCTGGAAGTGGTGGATCGCCACAGCCAGGTGTTCGAGGCGATCTTCGCCCAGGAGGCCGCCCAAGGCGTGGCCGCCGACCATTTTGCCAAGGCCGGCAGTAACGGGCGTATCTGGAATTCATTGCAGAAGGCCGCGCTGCAGTCGCCGCAATCCTTTGTGGAGTATTACGCCAACCCGCTGCTGGGGCTGATCGCCGAGGCGTGGCTGGGCCCGAGCTATCAGGTGACGGCGCAAGTGAACGTGGTGCACCCCGGCGGCCAGGCGCAACAGCCACACCGCGACTATCACCTGGGCTTCCAGACCACCGAGGTGGTGGAGCGCTTTCCGCTGCCCTTGCATGTGCTGTCCCAGTACCTGACGTTGCAGGGCGCCGTGGCCCACTCGGCGATGCCGCTGGAAAGCGGCCCCACCCAGTTGCTGCCGTTTTCCCAACAATACGCCCTGGGTTACCTGGCGTGGCGGCGCCCCGAATTTATCGAGCACTTCCAGCAGCACGCCGTGCAACTGGCGCTGGACAAGGGCGACCTGCTGTTTTTCAACCCGGCGCTGTTCCACGCCGCCGGCACCAACCGCACGGCCGGCCACCAGCGCATGGCCAACCTGCTGCAAATCTCCTCGGCCTTCGGCAAGCCCATGGAAGCCCTCGACCGCGACCGCATGATGCTGGCGGTGTACCCGGCCCTGATGGCCAACACGGCCCTGGACGCCCAGGCGATTGCAGCGGTGGTGGCCTGCACCGCCGACGGCTATGCATTCCCCACCAACCTCGACACCGACCCACCCTTGCAGGGCCTGGCCCCGCAAACCGGGCAACAACTCATGCTGCAAGCCCTCGACGAACGCTGGGCGTATGAGGACTTCGCCGCGGCCGTGGCGCAACTGCGGGCCAAGCGCCAGGCGTGATGCTTTAACAACAACAAAAACAACGGAGCACAACCATGAAGAAGCAATTCCTTGCGGCACTCTTGACCCTCGCCATCACCCCCTGGGCGCTGGCCGATATACGGATCGGCGTGAGCATCGCCCAGGTCGACGACGTGTTTCTCGCGCAAATGCGTGACTACATGGCCGCCCACGCCAAGGAACTGCCCGGCGTGACCCTGCAATTCGAAGACGCCCAGGGCGACGTGGTGCGCCAGCTTAACCAGGTGCAGAACTTCACCGCCCAGGGCATGGACGCGATCATCGTCAACGCCGTAGACACCGCCGCCACCCAGAAAATGACGGTCAATGCCCAACAGGTCAGGATCCCGCTGGTGTACGTCAACCGCCGCCCCGAGTTCAAGGAAGTACCGCCGGGGGTTGGCTATGTCGGCTCGGATGAGATCAAGGCCGGTGAAATCCAGATGCGCTACCTGGCCGAGAAAATGGGTGGCAAGGGCAACCTCGCGATCATGCTCGGGCTGCTCTCCAACAACGCCACCCACAACCGCACGCAGGGGGTCAAGAACGTGCTCAAGGACTATCCGGGTATCAAGATCGTCGAGGAGCAGAGTGCCGAATGGCAGCGCAGCAAGGCGATTGACCTGATGAACAACTGGATCGTGTCCGGGCGCAAAATCGACGCCGTGGCGGCGAATGCCGACGAAATGGCGATTGGCGCGGCCATGGCGATCAGCCAGGCCGGCATGCAGCCCGGCAAGGATATTCTGGTGGCCGGCAGCGATGGCGGCGCGGCCGGGCTGGATGCGGTGAAGAAAGGCCAGTTGCTGGTGACGGCGTATCAGGACAATAAGGGGCAGGCCGTGGGCTCCATTGACCTGGCGGTGAAGATGGTCAAGAAACAGCCGTATGACGCCGAGCTGACCATTCCTTACCAGCAGATCACCAAGGACAACTACCAGGCATTCCTCAACCCATAAACTTCATTGTGGCGAGGGAGCTTGCTCCCGCTGGGCCGCGAAGCGGCCCCAGCTCTTTGTTTGAAAAAAACGGGACTGCTGCGCAGTCCAACGGGAGCAAGCTCTTATCAAACTTAAAATAACTCACTGATTTTAAAGGGTTAAAGTTTCACACTGAAGTCTTGAGTCCTGCATAAATAATTTCAGGCGAGCGCATTCTTGTGGTGAGCGGGCTTGTCCCGCGTTGGGCTGCGCAGCAGCCCCAAAACCAGGTGCAGAGGAGTGTCTGATACACCACATTTGTCTTCATCAGGGGCGCTTCGCACCCCAACGCGGGCGGTGCGACGATTCGACAAGCCCGCTCACCACAGAGGTCCCAGTTTGCTGCGCGACAGCGCGGCGTCGAAGACGGGGTGGGGCCTCCCTCGCCACAAGTAGACCCGTCAGCCCTGACGTTCCGCGCGTCGCACAACCCCATTTACGACGATATAAAGCAACGGCCCCACCGACACGAACACCGCCGTCAGCAAGAAATACGGCAGCACCGACGCCAGCGACCGCCCCCGCGCCCGTGCATCCCTGGCCTGGCAACGGGCAAGCCGCGAGGCGCTGGGCAACCCTGTGCTGGCCGCTCTACTGGCGAGCCTGCCCGCCCCCGCCCATACCACGCCGCCGCCTGAAATGCCGCCGCTGGTGTTGACCCGCGTGCACACCAGCCGGGGCGAGCTGAGCTTTCTGTCCACCTTCACCACCTTCGGCATGCCCCAGGACATCACCCTCGCCTCCCTGCGTATCGAGCATCTGATTCCCGCAGACGACGCCACTTGGCAGGTGATGCGTGCCGCCCATGGGGAAAATGCCGCACTGGTTTTGTGAAATATCTGTACGTAGACTGCCGCCATACCTCAACTTAAGGCGGCGAAGAAAACGTCATGCAAGTTACCGAAGTCTCCATTGCCCAATTGCGCGCGGCGCTCGAATCCGGCCAGACCACGGCCGTTGAACTGGTGCAGGCTTACCTCGCACGGATCGATGCCTACGACGGTCCGCAGACAGCTACCGCACTCAACGCCGTCGTCGTGCGCAACCCCGACGCCCTGAAGGAAGCCGAGGCCTCCGATGCACGCCGGGCCAGGGGCGAATCCCTGGGGCCACTGGATGGTATTCCCTACACCGCCAAGGACAGCTACCTGGTCAAGGGGCTGACCGCCGCCTCCGGCAGCCCGGCGTTCGCCAAGCTGGTCGCCCAGCGCGATGCCTTCACCATCGAGCGCCTGCGTGCCGGTGGCGCCATCTGCCTGGGCAAGACCAACATGCCGCCGATGGCCAATGGCGGCATGCAGCGCGGCGTGTATGGCCGCGCGGAAAGCCCGTATAACGCCGACTACCTCACCGCGCCGTTCGCCTCTGGTTCATCCAACGGGGCCGGCACCGCCACCGCCGCCAGCTTTGCCGCCTTCGGCCTGGCGGAGGAAACCTGGTCCAGCGGCCGTGGCCCGGCGTCCAACAATGGCCTGTGCGCCTATACCCCGTCCCGCGGGGTGATTTCGGTGCGCGGCAACTGGCCGTTGACCCCGACCATGGACGTGGTGGTGCCCTACGCCCGCACCATGGCCGACCTGCTGGAAGTGCTCGACGTGGTAGTGGCTGAAGACCCGCACACCCGTGGCGACCTGTGGCGCCTGCAGCCGTGGGTGCCGATCCCCAGCGTCGCTTCGGTACGCCCGGCGTCTTACCCTGAATTGGCGGCGACGGCCGAATCCCTGGCCGGCAAGCGCTTCGGCGTGCCGCGCATGTACATCAACGCCGACCCCGAGGCCGGCACCAGCGAAAAACCCGGCATCGGCGGCCCGACCGGGCAGAAAATCAACACCCGTGCCAGCGTGATCGACCTCTGGCAAGCCGCACGCCAGGCCCTTGAAGCCGCCGGTGCCGAAGTCATCGAGGTGGATTTCCCACTGGTGTCCAACTGCGAAGGCGACCGCCCCGGCGCTCCGACCGTGTTTACCCGTGGCCTGGTGTCCCGGGAATTCCTGCACGATGAACTGTGGGAGCTGTCGGCCTGGGCCTTCGATGATTTCCTGCGCGCCAACAACGACCCGGCCCTGAACCGCCTGGCCGATGTGGACGGGCCGAAGATCTTCCCCCACGACCCCGGCACCTTGCCCAACCGTGAGGACGACCTGGCCGCCGGCATGGACGAGTACGTGCGCATGGCCGAGCGCGGCATCACCCCGTGGAACGAGATCAGCACCGTGCCCGATGGCCTGCGCGGCCTTGAGCAAACCCGACGGATCGACCTGGAAGACTGGATGGATAAGCTCGGCCTCGACGCGGTGCTGTTCCCGACCGTGGCCGATGTGGGCCCGGCGGATGCCGACGTGAACGAAGCCAGTGCCGATATCGCCTGGAGCAATGGTGTATGGGTGGCCAACGGCAACCTCGCCATCCGCCACCTGGGCGTGCCTACCGTTACCGTGCCCATGGGCGTGATGGCGGACATCGGCATGCCGGTCGGGCTGACCTTTGCCGGGCGCGCCTACGATGATTCGGCATTGCTGCGCTTTGCGGCGGCGTATGAAGCCACCGGCAGCAAACGCCTGATCCCGCCGCGCACGCCGCCGCTGGCGACACACTAACTGATTCACTGTGGGAGGGGGCTTGCTCCCGATGAGGGCGTGTCAGTTGATGCAGCTGTGGCTGACCAACTGAAATCGGGAACAAGCCCCCTCCCACAGTTCTAACCGCATTTCAAGTCAGGCCATATAGGGCACGGCAATCAGCAGGATTGCCGTGCCATGGCAGGCCGTCGCAGCCAACACGCCATGACGCATGCGCACCAGGTGCAGCCCGTAGTTGAGCAGGACTACCAGGCCTTGGCTGACCATCAGTCGTGCGCAACCGCGACCATGTCGATTTCCACCGCCGCCGACTTCGGCAGTTGCATCACCCCCACCGACGTGCGCGAATGCACCCCGGCACCGCCGAGGATCTCGTGCAACAGGTCCGAGGCGCCGTTGGCCACTTCACTCTGCTGATCGAAGTCCTCGGCGCTGCGTACATACACGGTGATACGCGGGATGGCCTTGACCCGGTCCAGCGAACCGAGTGCCTGCTTGAGCAGGCCCAGGCAGCGCAATGCACTGATGCCGGCGGCGATTTGTGCCTGGGCCAGGGTCAGGGTGTCACCGACTTTACCCGGCAGCATGATCGTGTCGCCTACGCGAGGGATCTGCCCACTGATGTACAGGTAGTTGCCGTCGCGCACCAGCGGTGTGTAGTTGCCGCCGACTTTGAATTCATCCAATTGATAGCCGAGGCGTTTTTGCACGGCTTGGTATTTTTCATCGGGCGTCATGGGCGTGCTTCCTCGTTGCGTCGTTGCCATTCATCCACCACGTCGCCCATGGTCTTGGGCGTTGCGTTGCGAATCCAGGCCATGAAAGGCCGGTCGAACTTGAACCCCGGCCCACAGTGTTCAAGCATGAAGCGGCGCACGTTCTGGGTGTTTTTATAGTGTGGGGTCACGGGAGTGGCGCGGGTGATGGGTTCGCTGTGCCAGTCAACATCCATTTTGTCTCTCCGGAGATCTGGGGGGCGGGCAGTAGCATAGCGATGTGCTACTTGCACCGGAAGCGAGGTTTAAGCCAAACGAGGTGTTGGGACATCGTATAAGAAACCCATATGTCCACACCCCTTGAAACGCCAATACTTTCGAGATATTTCAAATTTTTCTTTCCTTCCCTGGGGAAAATATTGCATGGTTGTACGATGACTTAACGAGTCATATCCGCCCCCAACAACAATAAGGAAACACCCATGCAAAACGTCAAAGTGCTGATCGGATTTCTGTGCCTGTTCAGCGGCTATGTGTCCGCCGCCCCTGCCGCCGACAAAGACGTCGCCCAAGCGGTCGACCACCTCACCCAGGCCATGCTGCATAAAGACCTCAAGCAGCTCCAGAGCCTGACCGCCGAGAACCTCACCTACGGCCACTCCAGCGGCAAGATCCAGAACAAGCAGGAATTCATCGCCGACATCGAGACCGGGCGCAGCGGCTTCAAGACCCTGGAAATGCAGAAACAGACCATCACCCTGAGTGGCGATACCGCCCTGGTACGCAACCACTTCTCCGCCCTGGCGGTGAACAGCGGCAAGGAAGTGCCCACCGAAATCGAGAACTTCCAGATCTGGCAAAAACAGAAAGGCCACTGGCTGCTGATCGGTCGCCAGGCGTTCAAATTCTGATGGCTAGCGGTGGGCCATCGGGCTCACCACTGCACCACCTTGCGCACCTTCAGCAACGCCTCGCGCAGCGCCGGCATGTCCACCGAGCCCAAGGCCAGGCGCAACGCATGGGGCACGTGGGCCGAGACGGCGAAGGGCTCGGCGGTGGAGACGGAAATGCCGTCACGCTGCAAGGTCATGGCGACTTGATCGGCGCGGGCCTCTTCCGCCAGGGGCAGCCACAAGAAATACGATGACGGGTGGCTGCTGTAGGCCAGCCCCTTGAGCACCTGCGCCGCCAAGGCTTGCCGCGCCCGCGCATCCTGGCGCTTTTGTGCTTCAAGTTGCGCCACCGTGCCATCCTCGATCCAGGCCACCGCAATCGCACTCATCACCCCCGGCACGTTCCAAGTGGTGGCCATGATGGTGCGTTCCAGTGCTTTGACCCAACCCGAAGGGGCAGCGATAAACCCCACGCGCAGGCCGGTCGCGACACTTTTCGACAGCCCCCCCACGTAGACCGTGCGCTCCGGCGCCAATCTGGCCACGGGCAGCGGCGCGTCCTCGGCCAGGAACGCGTAGGCCGCGTCCTCGATGATCATCAGGTTGTGCTCACGGGCAATCGCCACCAACTGCTCGCGCTGCGCCAGGCTCAGCACCCAGCCCAACGGGTTATGCAGGGTCGGCATGCTGTACACGGCACGCACCGGGCGCTTGCGACATAGGCTGTGCAGGTGGTCCAGGTCCGGGCCGTCGGCGGTGACCGGAATGGCGACAATTTCCAGGTGCAGGGTCTCGGCCAGCACCTTGAACCCCGAATACGTCAAGGCGTCGACGGCGATCACATCACCGGGCTTGAGCAAGGCCATCATGGTCACGGCCAACCCGTGCTGGGCGCCGCTGACCACCAGCACCTGTTCGGCCTCGACCGTCAGCCCTCGGCTCAACAGGTGCCGCGCGACAGCCGCGCGCTCATGCAGGCGACCGGCGTGGGGCTGGTAACGCAGCAGCGCGTCGAGGTCGCCGGACAGTGCCAACTGGCGCAATGCGGTGCGCAGCAAATCGGCCTGGCCCGGCAAGGACGGGTAGTTGAAATTCAGATCGAGCATGCCCGCCGCCACACTCATCTGCCCGCTGCCCTGCCCCGGCGGCAGCGAGATTTCTCGCACGAAGGTGCCTCGGCCTGTTTCGCCACTGACCAGGCCCATGGCCTCCAGCTCGGCGTACACCCGGCTCGCGGTGACCAACGCCAGGCCATGCTCGGCGGCCAGTTGGCGGTGGGTCGGCAGTCGCGTGCCGGGGGGCATGCTGCCTGAGCGAATGGCCTCGGCGAAGCTGTCGACCAACGACTTGTAGCGGGCACGGGGCATAAGCGATGTATCCATGACAATTTTTTGATTGTCTTTATCTTCAACCCTAGGATGCCTGCCACGCAACTCATCCTTTTCGGACACCCTTTATGGAACGTACAGCCCCCTCAGCAACCTCGACACCCGCACCCAAGGCTGGATCAACGGTTTCATCGGCGTGGTGATCTTCAGCGGCTCGCTGCCGGCCACGCGCCTGGCGGTGATGGAATTCGACCCGGTGTTCCTGACCATGATCCGCGCCGCCATTGCCGCGCTGCTGGGGCTGGCCTTGCTGGGGCTGTTCAAGGAGCAACGTCCCGCACGCCAGCAATGGATGCCCCTGGCCATCGTCGCCCTCGGCGTGGTGATCGGCTTTCCGTTACTCACCGCGCTGGCCCTGCAATACGTGACCTCCGCGCACTCCATCGTCTTCATCGGCCTGCTGCCGCTGGCGACCGCCGTGTTTGCTGTACTGCGTGGCGGCGAGCGTCCACGCCCGGTGTTCTGGCTGTTTTCGATCCTCGGCAGCCTGCTGGTGATGGGGTACGCCTTCGCCCAGGGCTTGAGCGCCGCACCGGCGGGTGACGTACTGATGCTGCTGGCGGTGCTGGTGTGCGGCCTGGGGTATGCCGAAGGCGCCAAACTGTCGCGCAGCCTGGGCGGCTGGCAGGTGATCTGCTGGGCACTGGTGGTGTCGTTGCCGGTGGTGGTGCCGTTGAGCCTGGTGCTGGCGCCGTCGAGCGTCAGCGGCATCAGCCTGCCGGCCTGGCTGAGCCTGGGCTATGTGTCGCTGTTCAGCATGCTGATCGGCTTTGTGTTCTGGTATCGCGGCCTGGCCCAGGGTGGCATCGCCGCCGTCGGCCAATTGCAACTGCTGCAACCGTTCTTCGGCCTGGCGCTGGCAGCGGGCTTGCTACATGAACAGGTCAGCCTGGGCATGCTGCTGGTGACGGTCGCGGTGATCGGCTGCGTGGCCGGGGCCAAGCGGTTCGCGCGCTAACGTTGGGGCGCGACCATCTTGAACTTGATGTTGATGTCGTCGGACACCACGCTGTTGCCGGCCCATTCGCCTTCGCCGATCCTGAAGTCGCCGCGCTTGAGGATCAACTCACCGTCGAACACGCCAATGCCATCCAGCTCCTTGAGCACCACGTTGACCGCCACCGGGCGCGTGGTGCCCTTGATCGTCAGGTTGCCGCTGATGTTGAAGCGGTTATCCCCAGGGCCTTGACAGCGGTGGACTCATACACGCCCACCGGATAGGTCGCGGTATCGAACCACGAGGCCCGTTGCAACTCGTCGTTGGCATCGGGGCTGCCGGCATCGATACTCGCCAGCTGGATCTTGAGCAAGGCATGTCCGCTTTCGGGCTTTTGCGTGTCAAAGCTCAGCGTGCCTTCGAAGTCGCCGAAGGTGCCATACACCCGCTGCCCCAACTGCTTATAGGTAAAACTGATCTGGCTGGCGGTGCGATTGACGTCGGTGTACTCCGCCGCCTGGGCACAGCCGATAGCACCCAGGACCAGGACCAACGGGAGAATTCGACGCTTCATGCCACGCTCCGCAAAAAAAGGATGTATTCCCATCAGGTGCCTGTCCTGCTAAACAGATTAGCCGCTCACAACAATAAGGACGCTGCATGCCCACCCCTTCTCTACAGGACATCACCGCGCCGGAAGGCATCTGCTACGGCTGCGGCGGCAGTAACCCCCATGGCTTGCATATCAAGAGCCGCTGGGATGCCGATGGTGTCCATCTCATCGCCGAACATCACCCCGAGGCAAAATACAGCGGCTGGCCCGACCTGGTCTACGGCGGCCTGATCGCCATGCTGGTGGACTGTCATTCCAACTGGACCGCCATGGCCTACCACTACCGTGCCGAACAACGCGAACCCGGCAGCCTGCCGCGCATCGACTGCGTCACCGGCAACCTGGGGATCAAATTCATCAAGCCCACGCCCATGGGCGTGCCGCTCACCCTGCGGGCTCGGGTCGAGGGCGAAGTGGGGCGTAAAAGCCGCGTGGTCTGCAAGGTGTACGCCGGTGAGGTGCTCACGGCGATCGGCGATTCGCTGTTCGTGCGCGTCGACACCCGCGAACTGGCTGCGGCCGCCCATGGCCGTGACGGCTGATCCTGGTCTACATTGACTGGCACCGCTAATCGAGGACCGAACCGATGACTCGTCTCACCGCGAAAGACTTTGCCCCCGAACTGCTGGAACTCTACGACGGCTATGCCCACGGCAAGATCAACCGCCGCGAATTTCTCGACCGCGCCGCGCTGTTCACCTTTGGCGGCCTCACCGCCTCGGCCCTGCTGGCGGCCCTGAGCCCCAACTATGCCCTGGCCGAACAGGTGAAATTCACCGACCCGGACATCGTCGCCGACTACATCACCTACCCCTCGCCCAAGGGCAACGGCACGGTGCGTGGCTACCTGGTGCGCCCGGCCAAGGCCGCCGGCAAGTTGCCGGCCGTGGTGGTGGTCCACGAAAACCGAGGTCTCAACCCCTACATCGAAGACGTCGCCCGCCGCCTGGCCAAAGCCGGGTTTATCGCCCTCGCGCCGGACGGCCTGACCTCGATGGGCGGCTATCCCGGCAACGATGAAAAAGGCGTGGAACTGCAACAGAAAGTCGACCCGACCAAGCTGATGAACGACTTCTTCGCCGCCATCGAATGGCTGATGCACCACGACAGCAGCACCGGCAAGGTCGGCATCACCGGCTTCTGCTATGGCGGCGGCGTGACCAATGCGGCGGCGGTGGCTTATCCGGAACTGGGCGCGGCGGTGTCGTTCTACGGGCGCCAGCCGGAAGCCAAGGACGTGCCACGCATCAAGGCGCCGATCATGCTGCATTTTGGCGAGCTGGATACGCGGATCAACGAGGGTTGGCCGGCTTATGAAAAAGCCTTGAAGGCCGCCGGCACGACCTATGAAGCGTATATCTACAAGGGTGCCAACCATGGCTTCCACAATGATTCGACGCCGCGTTATGACGAGGCAGCGGCGAATCTGGCGTGGGAAAGGACACTCGGCTGGTTCCACAAATACCTGGCCTGATCGCAATCCAAATGTGGGAGGGGGCTGCCCCCTCCCTCATTGGAAAATCATCACATTCCAGATCAGTGTTCCAAGGCATACCGGCGGCAGTGGTTGAGGTAGCCCTGCTCATGACTGCCCACCAACTGCACCACGCTGGTCCATAACCACGACGGCGCATCCAATTGCCTGGAGCGGTTTTCCTGCAGCACCGCCATCCAGCCCTTGCACGTCGCCCGGTCCATCTGCCGGGCATGGGCGATACCGACCACCCGCGCCAGGTAACCGGCGGCGTGCATGGCATCGAGCTCACTCAGTTCGTCCAGTTCCAGCTTCATGTCCTGGGGCAACAGTTCGCGGATGAAAAAACCATGGTCCAGAAACCGTGTCGCCACCATGCGTTCACCCAGGCCCGGCGACAGCTGGCGGGCGCCCTCCACCACTCGGCGGCCGTTGTCCCTGGGCATCTTCGCCCGTGCCGCGCGCGGTGCGGCGGCGCCGACGGCTTCCTTGATATCGATCAGGCAGTATTCCTCATCGTCCTTGTCGCCCACCCCCAGCAAGACGGCGTAGCGCAACAGGCCGAGGGAGCTGCAGCCCTTGACCCAGTAAGCCGAATCCAGCAGTTGGACCTTGGCGTCCTTGGGACGGCCCTTGAGCGAGGTGACCAACTGATGGATGTCATCCGACGCGCAGACGCTTTCCAGCGCACTTTTTTCTGCCCGCGACAGCGACCAGAAATGCTTGCCCAGCGGGATCGTCGGCCGCACGTTGTCGATGCGCTCACGGGCCAGGCTTTTCCAGGTGCGCTCGACGGCGCTGCGCATCCCCGCCTTGACCTGGGACGGACGCGGCGGTACCTCGTCGGGCTTGTCCTTGAACGCCTGTTCATAGCCCACCATCATTTCTTCAAGCATGCGCGCGGTGGTCACGCCCGGCAGGTCCGAACCGCGCGCAGCGGTGGCCAGGGACAGCGCCAGACGCACCAGGTCGTGGGCCGGGTTGCCGATCACGGCCTGGTCAAGGTCGCGGATATGCATATCGATGCGGCCCTTGTTGTCGCCGGTAGGCCCCAGGTTGCCCGCATGGCAGTCGCCGCAGATCCAGATCGCCGGGCCTTGAGGCAGACGCCTGCCCATCTGGCTGTGCAGCCACTCGTAGAATTGCACGGTGCTGCCGCGCACATACGCGTGGGCGGAGCGTGCCATCTTCAAATTGCGCAGTTGGGTGAGGTGTGGCATGCGAGCGGAGGGGCGCGGTGTTTTCATGGAATAACTCAGTGCAGGTGTAGCGGTAGAACGCCGGCCCCAAGCAAATGTTTCATTATGTTTCAAAAATAAACTCAGACCCGCCCACCCTCCTCCAGCAACCATGCCTTGAAGGCCTGCATGGCCGAGGTTTCGGCCCGCGACTGCAGGCGCGTCAGCCAGTAGCTGCCGGTGCTGATGCCGACGTCGAAGGGCTGGCGAATCACATCACTCTCCAGTTGCCGCGAGAACATCATCGCCGGCGCCAGCGCCACGCCGCTGCCTTGCAGCGCCGCCTCCATCATCGCCAGCGACGAGTCGAACACGATGCTGCGCGGCACCAGGGTGTCGGCGGGCAGCCCGGCGGCCTGAAGCCACAGGCTCCACTCATCCGCACGGTAGGAGCGCAGCAGCGTGTGTTTCAACAGGTCGGCCGGCGTGTGCAACTGCGCGGCGAGTGACGGCACACACAGTACCGTCAGCGGCGCTTCCAGCAACTCCAGCGCATCCGTGCCGTGCCAGGCACCGGCACCGAAACGGATCGCGTAATCCAGGCCTTCGGCAGCCACGTCGACGCGGTTGTTGTGGGTGGACAGGCGCAGGTCGATGAACGGGTAGCGGCTCTGGAAGTCCGCCAGACGTGGCAGCAGCCAGCCGACGGCAAAGGTGCCGACCGCGCCCACGGTGAGTACCTCACGGTAATGCCCACCCTCGAACTGGCCCAAGGTGTGGGCAATACGGTCGAACGACTCGCGCACCACCGGCAGCAGGGTTTCGCCCTCGCGGGTGAGCATCAACCCGCGGGGCAGGCGCTTGAACAAGGTGACAGTGAGCTGCGCCTCCAGGCTCTTGACCTGATGGCTGACCGCCGCCTGGGTCACGCATAACTCGATGGCGGCGCGGGTAAAACTCAAATGTCGGGCGGCCGCTTCGAAGGCGCGCAAGGCGTTCAACGGTAAGTGGGAGCGGAGCATATTGACCCCAATATTTCTAATGACTGCTGCGAGATATCATCGTTTGCCCAGGACCGGCGAACGGCCTACATTTGCCTCGCCCGCGCAGGCCCTTCATTCAATCGATCATTCTCATGGAAGCGTTATCATGCCCCAACATTTACTGTCTGGCGTGCGTAATTTCACCGCCCTCGCGGTGTTTATCGCCGCCGGCAACTGCCTGGCGGCCACCGACCTGCAGGCGGTGGTGGATGCCAATGTAAAACCGCTGATGCAGCAGCAGTCGATTAACGGCCTGGTGGTCGGCGTGGTGCGGGCCGGCAAGGCGCAATACTTTAACTACGGCGTCGCCGCCACCGACACTCGCCAGCCGGTCAGCGAAAACACCCTGTTCGAAGTGGGCTCGGTAAGCAAAACCTTCACCGCGACCCTGGCCGGTTACGCGGTAGCCAGCGGCAAACTCACACTCTCCGACCCGGCCAGCCATTACCTGCCGGCACTGGGCGGCGGCACGTTCGACCGTATCAGCGTGCTCAACCTCGGCACCTACACCGCCGGCGGCTTGCCCCTGCAATTCCCCGCCAACGCGGATAACAGCCAGCGCATGATCAGCTACTTCCAGCAGTGGCAACCCGACTTCGCCCCTGGCACCCAGCGCCTGTATTCCAACCCGAGCCTGGGGTTGTTCGGCTACCTGGCGGCGCAGAGCCTCAAGCAGCCGTTCGATCAGGCGATGGAAAAGACCCTGTTGCCCGCGCTCGGGCTCAAGCACACCTTCATCAAGGTGCCGCAGAGCCAGATGAGCCTGTACGCCCAGGGCTATGGCAAAGATGGCAAACCGGTACGCGTCGGCCCCGGCGCCCTGGACAGCGAGGCCTACGGCATCAAGACCAGCGCTGCGGACTTGCTGAAGTACGTTGACGCGAACATGCACCCGGCGACGCTGGATAAAACCCTGCAGCAGGCGATCAGCGTGACTCACACGGGCTACTACAGCGTGGACGGCATGACCCAGGGCCTGGGTTGGGAAATGTACCCCTACCCCATCCCGCTCGATAGGTTGATGGCCGGCAACTCCACACCCATGGCAATGGAACCGCATGCGGTCAACTGGCTGACCCCGCCCCAGGCGCCCCACACCGACACCCTGGTGAACAAGACCGGCTCCACCAATGGGTTTGGCGCCTACGTGGCGTACGTGCCGAGCAAGGGAGTGGGCGTGGTGATATTGGCGAACAAGAACTACCCGAATGCCGTACGGGTAAAGGTCGCCCATGCAATTTTGAGTGCGCTGGACCACTAACGGTGGAGGGGCCGGTGCGACGATTCGACTGGCCCCCTCCCACCTATTGACCCGCGCTACATCCCCAGCCAATGCGGCAAGGCCAGCGAGATAAACGGCAAGTACGTGACCATGATCAGGAACACCAACAGGATCATCAGCCACGGCAACGCCGCACGAATGGTCTGCCCCAGCGTCAACCCGGTCACCGCCGAGGTCACGAACAGGTTCAGCCCCACCGGTGGGTGCACCAGGCCGATTTCCATATTGACCACCATCACGATGCCCAGGTGAATCGGGTCGATGCCCAGCTTCATGGCGATCGGGAAGAAGATCGGCGCCAGGATCAGCACGATGGCCGAAGGCTCCATGAAGCTGCCGGCGATCAGCAGCACCACGTTGACCATGATCAAAAAGCCAATCGGCGTCAGGCCCTCGGACAGCACCCAGGCGGTGATTTCCTGGGGGATCTGCTCGGTGGTCAGCACATGGGCGAAGAGCATGGCATTGGCGATGATAAACATCAGCATGATCGCCAGGCGCCCGGACTCCAGCAGTACCTTGGGGCAGTCGCGCAGCTTCATGTCCTTGTAGACGAACAACGCTACAAAGGCCGAGTACACCGCCGCCACCGCCGCCGCTTCGGTGGGGGTGAACATGCCGCTGTAGATGCCGCCGAGGATGATCACCAGCAGCAACAGGCCCCAGAACGCGCGGCGCGCACAGCTCAGCCACTCACGAAACGTCGCCCGTGGCTGGGCCGGCAGCTTCTTGATGCGCGCGACAATGTAGATCGCCACCATCAGCATCAGGCCCAGCAGCAAGCCCGGGATCACCCCGGCCATGAACAGCTTGCCCACCGAGGTTTCCGTCGCCGCCGAGTACACCACCATCACGATCGACGGCGGAATCAGGATGCCCAGGGTGCCGGCGTTGCAGATGATCCCCGCGCCGAATTCCTTCGGGTAACCGGAGCGCACCATGCCCGCCACCGCAATCGACCCCACCGCCGCCACCGTCGCCGGGGATGAGCCGGACAGCGCCGCAAACAGCATGCACGCCAGTACCGCCGCAATCGCCAGGCCGCCACGGATATGCCCGACACAGGCGTTGGCAAAGTCGATCAGCCGCTGCGCCACGCCGCCGGTGGTCATGAACGCACCAGAGAGCAGGAAGAACGGGATCGCCAGGAAGGTATAGGCGTCGGAGGTTTCGAACAGCTTGATCGCCAGGGAACTGACCGAGTCCGGGCTGAACATCAGGATCGACACCGCGCCCGACAAACCCAGCGCGATGGCAATCGGCACGCCGAGGAACATGAACACGAACAACAGCAGGAACAGACAGAGCACGGCCATCAGTGACGCTCCCCATGGCTGCCGGCCAACTTGCTGGCCTCACCGGCCTCGTCGGCCAGCCCCAACCCGACCTGACGGCGGGTAAAGATGCGGTAGAAAATTTCCAGGTAGCGGATAAACACCAGGGCAAAACCGATGGGCACGATGATCACGATGTCACCCACGTCGATGCCGAACTGGTCGAGGTCTTCAGCGCCGATATGGGCGGTCATCACCGCGCTGACCCACTTGTAGCTGGCGACCATGAACAGCCCGGCATAGGCCAGGCAACACAGGCAGGCGAGCATGCCCAGCACGCGCTGCACCGGACGCCGGGTCAGCTTGACCAGCGCGTCCACCCCCAGGTGCCCGGCGGTGCGCACCCCATAGGAAATGCCGAAGAAAATCAGCCAGCCGAACATGGCCTTGGTCAGCGCCACGCTCCAGGTCATGTCCTGGGCCCAGGTCATGGTGCCGTCGCCCAGGGCGCTGAAGAAGTTGCTGCTGAAGGCCCACTTGTCGGCCAGGGCAAAGAACAGCGTGTAGATGTTGTTGAGCATGACGTAGACGAATGTCACCAGGGTCATGGCCGCCAGCAGGAAGGCAATAAAGCCTTCCTCCAGGTGCTCCCAGACGCGCCTTAGCGTTTGCATGGCAAAACCTCGCGAAAGCAAATGAGATGTCAGGGCGGAAACCGGCCTTACTGGTTGGCGGCATCCGCCGCCTTGATCAGATCAGCCCCGATCTCGCCTTCGAACTTCTGCCATACCGGGCGCATCGCGTCGCGCCACAGCTGGCGTTGCTCGGGGGTCAGCTCGATGATTTCGCTGGTCCTGGCCTCGACGATCTTCTGCCTGGCCGACTGGTTCAGGGCTTCGGCCTGTTTGTTCACCTCCACGGTGACCTCGACCATGACCTGCTCCAGGGTGCTGCGGATGTCGGGCGGCAGGCCGTTCCAGAACGTGGCATTGGTGATGACCATGTAGTCGATCAGGCCATGGTTGGATTCGGTGAAGTACTTCTGCACTTCGTTGACCTTCTGGCTTTCATAGTTCGACCAGGTGTTCTCGGTGCCATTCACGGTGCCGGTCTGCAAGCCCTGGTACACCTCGGCAAAGCTCATCTTGCGTGGGTTGGCGCGGATCGCCTTGAACTGTTCCTCCAGCACGCTGGAGGCCTGCACGCGGAATTTCAGGCCACGGGCGTCCTTGGGTTCATGCAGCGCCTTGTTGGCGGAGAGTTGCTTGAGGCCGTTGTGCCAATAAGCCAGGCCGAGGATGTTCTTGTTCTGCATCGAGGTCAGCAGTTGCTTGCCCTCGGCGGCCTGGAAGCGGTCGACGGCGGCCAGGTCGTTGAACAGGAACGGCAGGTCATAGATCTGCACTTGCCGGGTGTATTGCTCGAACTTGGCCAGGGACGGCGCCAGCATCTGCACGTCGCCCAGCAGCAGGGCTTCCATTTCCTTGCCGTCACCGAACAGTGACGAGTTGGGGTACACCTCGACCTTGACCTTGCCTGGCAAGCGTTCTTCGGCGAGCTTCTTGAACAGCAACGCGCCCTGGCCCTTGGGGGTGTTTTCAGCGACCACGTGGGCGAACTTGATCACGATCGGGTCCGCCGCCTGGGCCAGGCCTGCGGCAAACAAGGTGGCGGCGCAGAACAGCGCCCGAGAAAGCTTGAGCATGGAAATCACCTTCTTATTGTTGTGTTGTAGGGCAAGGTGCCTGATATGACGCGTGTAGTGAATTTCGAATTTTTGATACCTGCGTTCGGCCACGCCGAACACCAACCTCAAGAAAAATGCAGTTCCCCCTCCCACATTTGATTCGGCTCCGTCAGCTATGACTGTGCGAGCAACCGCTGCGCCCGCAACAACACCGGCGCATCCACCATCTGCCCATCAATCTGGTAAGCCCCCGCCCCATGCGCCCCCGCGTCCACCACCCGCTGCGCCCAGGCCAGGTCTGCGGCGCTGGGCGCCAACGCTTCATGGATCACCGCCACCTGCCTGGGATGGATACACAACGCGCCGGCAAAGCCCATTTCATAGGCATGCCGGATCGAACGGCGCAGGCCGTCGGGGTCGTCGATAGCCGGGTGCACGCCATCCAGTGGCGCCACCAGGCCAGCCGCGCGGGAGTGCACGATCAGCGCCAGGCGTGCCTGGTCGAGGGCGAACTGCGCGGCCGGGGAGTTGCTGCTCAGGTTGAGGTCCAGCGCCAGGTCCAGGCCGCCGAATGACAGACGTTCGACCTGCGGCGCCTGGGCGATGTCGGCCAGCGCCAGCAAGCCGCGGGCACTTTCGATAATCGGCCAGATCAGCTTGCCCGCCGTGGCGACCACCGCCACCTGGGCCGCGCTTTCCACTTTCGGCAGGAGTACACCCGCCACGTTGGCGTGGGCTTTGCAAAACGCCACATCATCGAAATGCCCGGCATGTTCCGGCGCATTGATGCGCACCCACACCCGGGCCTGCGGGTGACTTTGCAGGAACGCCCCGAGGTTATCCCGCGCCTGGCGCTTGAGCGGCTCTTCCACCGCGTCTTCGAAATCCACGATCACGGCGTCGGCGCCACTGGCCAGCGCCTTGGCAAAGCGTTCCGGTCGGCTGCCGGGAACAAACAGCGCAGAGCGCACAAGAGGGTTAGGCATAACGGACTTCCTTATTAGATAACGCCGCGCGCACGCAGGCTGTCGATGGCATCGCCGGAGTAACCGAGCTGCTCGAGGATGCCCTGACTGTGCTGCCCCAGCGCCGGTACAGCGTCCATGCGCGGGGTAAACGCCCCGTTGCGCGCCGGCGGCAGCAGCGACGGCAGCGGGCCGGCAGGGCTTGCGACTTCACGCCAACTGTCGCGGGCCTTGAGCTGCGGGTGGTCCCACACGCCTTGCATATCGTTGACGCGGGCACTGGCGATCTGCGCGTCCTCCAGGCGCTGGATCACGGCCTCGGCATCCAGTTGGGCAAAGCTGTCGACGATGATCTGGCGCAGCGCCTCGCGGTTGGCCGAGCGCTTGAAGTTGGCGCTGAAGCGCTCATCCGTCGCCAGCCCAGGCGTGAGCAGGACCTTGTCGCAGAACGCCGCCCATTCGCGCTCATTCTGCAAACCGAGCATCACCGTGCCGCCGTCACCGGTGGGAAACGGCCCGTAGGGGTAGATGGTCGAGTGCGCCGCGCCGGCACGTGGGGGTGGAGGCGCACCGTCGAAGGCGTAGTACATCGGGTAGCCCATCCATTCCACCAGGCTTTCGAGCATGCTCACGTCGATGCGGCTGCCCTGCCCCGTCTTGCCGCGCAGCAGCAGCGCGGAAAGGATGCCGCTGTAGGCGTACATGCCGGCGGAGATGTCGGCGATGGAGCAACCGGCCTTGGCCATCTGCTCGTCACCCGGGCCACCGGTCACCGACAGAAAGCCGCCCTCGCTCTGGATCAGCAGGTCATAGGCTTTCTTTTTCTCGTAGGGCCCGCCTTCGCCGTAGCCGGAAATGTCGCAGACGATCAGCCGTGGAAAGCGTGCATGCAGCGCCTCGAACGACAGCCCCATGCGCGCCGCCGCGCCCGGTGCAAGGTTCTGCACCAACACATCGGCATCGGCCAGCAGGCTGTCGAGGATGGCGTCGGCTTCGTCCTGCTTGAGGTCCAGGGTGAGGCTTTCCTTGGAGCGGTTGGTCCACACGAAATGCGAGGCCAGGCCACGCACGCGCTCATCGTAGCCACGGGCGAAGTCACCGGCACCGGGGCGTTCGATCTTGATCACGCGGGCGCCGAGGTCGGCCAGTTGACGGGTGCAAAAGGGCGCGGCAATCGCGTGTTCCAGGCTGACAACGGTGATGCCGTCCAGCGGTCGTAGGTCAGTCATGACAGTTCCTCAGAGCCAGTGGGCCATGGACGCGGCGTTGCGCACATCCCAGACCCTGGCGATCAATGTGTCGGCCTGGGCCGGTGTGCGGGCGTGACTGAACCGGGCGAGGCGCTGGAATTTATCCGCCAGCTCTTCACGGCTCAGGGTGTTGCCCGGGTCGCCCTTGGGTTCGTCGATGGCGCCGTGCAGGGTGCGGCCGTCAACCGTGGTGACGGTGACGCGGCCGAGCCAGCGCTGCGGGTAGGCGCCATCGACCTCGGGGTCGAGGGTCATGCTGACCCTGTCGCGAAAGGCGGCGACGGCGGGATCGGTCAATGCCTGTTCGTGGAACTCGGTGAGCCCGGCCTTGCCATGCACGGCGATCAACCCCAGCACGGTGCCCATGGAGAACTTGGCCTGATGCACGCTGGTCGGCACGCTTACCCGCCCCAGCACATCAATGGCGCCTTGGTGCACACGGGTCTCCACACCGGCGATATCGCCGGCCTCCAGGCCTTCGCGTTGCATCAACGCCAGCAGAGCATCGGCGGCCGGATGGGTATGGCGGCACGCCGCGTGGAACTTGAACGAGGTCTCCAGCAGCGCCCAACGGCTACCAAGGCCAGCCGACAATTTGCTCGGTTCGGCATCCGTGGACATGCCCGCCGCCAGGCCCTGGTCGCCTTCGAGGATATTGCGCGCACCGGTCAGGCCATCCGCCGTCAGGTACGCGGCGAGCAAACCGTCCGCGGCCGCCTTGGCCGTGTGCAGTTGCTTGGAGTCGGCGGCATCGCGCAGGAACTCCCACAGCCCGGCGGCCTGGGTGCCGGCGCTGCCGAGCAGATGGGTGAACTGGTCCTGATTGAAATCCAGCAACTTGCCCACCGCCACGGCCGCCGCCAGGGTGCCCACCGTGGCCGTGGTGTGGAAGATGCGGTAGTGGGAGCGCCCCATGAATTCGCCGATGCGGATCCCTGCCTCATAACCGGCTACCGAGGCCAGCAACAAGTCGCGGCCGGATTTACCGAGGTCCTGGGCGGCGGCCAAGGCAGCGGGAAACACCACGGTGGCCGGGTGCAGCACCGAGCTGTTGTGCAGGTCATCCTGCTCCACCAGATGGGACGAGGCGCCGTTGACCAACGCGGCGAAGTACGCGCTGCTGCCGGTGCCATTGACGATCACCTGGGCCGGGCCGCTGCTCGGGCCCATCTTCTGGGCATAGCGCTCGAACAACGGGATCGGGTGCGCGCCCTGGCTGGCCAACGCGGACGCCAGCCAATCCAGGAACAGGTCTTCGGTGCGCGCCAGCACGGGTTCGGGCAACTGCTCGTAGGCCAGGTCGGCCAGGAACCGACACAGGGCTTGGGTATGGCTCATGGGCAGGCCCTCAGAAACTGCGTGGCAGCTCGAGCAGGTGCTCGGCCACGTAGGACAGGATCAGGTTGGTGGAGATCGGCGCCACCTGGTACAGGCGCGTCTCGCGGAATTTGCGCTCGACGTCGTACTCACAGGCAAAGCCAAAGCCGCCGTGGGTCTGCAGGCAGGCATTGGCCGCTTCCCAGGACGCCTTGGCCGCCAGGTACTTGGCCATGTTCGCGCTGGCGCCGGCATTCGCGCCGCTGTCGTATTCCGCACAGGCGCGCCAGCGCATCAGGTCGGCCGCTTCGACTTCGATATGGGCTTCGGCAATCGGAAACTGCACGCCCTGGTTCTGCCCGATGGGCCGGCCGAACACCACGCGGTCGCGGGCGTAGGCGCTGGCCTTGTCGATAAACCAGCGGCCGTCGCCGATGCATTCGGCGGCGATCAGGGTGCGTTCGGCATTGAGGCCGTCGAGAATGTATTTGAAGCCCTTGCCCTCCTCGCCGATCAAGCTATCGAGGGGCAGTTCAAGGTTGTCGAAGAACAACTCATTGGTCTCGTGGTTGACCATGTTCGCGATAGGCTGCACGGTCAGGCCGTTGCCGATGGCCTCACGCAGATCGACCAGGAAGATCGACATGCCTTCGGACTTTTTCTTCACCTCGGCCAACGGCGTGGTGCGCGCCAGCAGGATCATCAGGTCGGAATGCTGCACCCGCGAGATCCAGACTTTCTGGCCGTTGATCAGGTATTTGTCGCCACGCTTGATCGCGGTGGTCTTGATCTTGGTGGTGTCGGTGCCGGTGGTGGGCTCGGTGACGGCCATGGATTGCAGGCGCAATTCGCCACTGGCGAGCTTGGGCAGGTAGAAGCGTTTTTGCGCCTCGCTGCCGTGACGCAACAGGGTGAACATGTTGTACATCTGCCCGTGCACGGTGCCGGAGTTACCGCCGCAGCGGTTCACCTCCTCGAGGATCACCGAGGCTTCGGCCAGGCCCAGGCCGGAGCCGCCGTACTCCTCGGGAATCATCGCCGACAGCCAGCCGGCGTCGGTCAGCGCCTTGACGAAGGCTTCGGGGAAGCCCTTTTCTTCGTCGATCCGACGCCAGTAGGCCGCGTCGAATGCGGCGCACAAGGCGCGCACGCCGTCGCGGATGGCGTTGAGTTCTTCGTTGTCATTCGGGTTCATCTCACGGCTCTCCGCCTGTTGTTCTTGGCTTATTCGAAATGCACTTCAGCGGTTTGCGCCAGGCCATCGGTATTCCCGGCCCACAACGCCGCCACCCCGGTGTCACTGATGCGACCGCCCACGGCAAACGGCTGCGGCGCAATCAACGGGCGCACGCCGCGGTAGGCAAAACGCCGCACGCTGGCTTCGGGATGGGCGCGGCAAAACGCGCGCAGGCTCAAGGTCGCGATCAGCGGGCCATGCACCACCAGCCCGGCGTAGCCTTCGGTGCCGGTGACATAGGGGTAGTCGTAGTGAATGCGGTGACCGTTGAAGGTCACGGCGCTGTAGCGAAACAGCAGGGTCGGCGTGGGGTCGATGGTTTCCTGCCACTCGCCCTGGGCCGGGGCCTCGCCGCTGCCCGGCTTGGGCGGCGTCGGCTCGCGGTAGACGATGTCCTGTTCTTCGCGGATCGCCAGGCGACCGTCCTGGGCATAGTCATGACGCACGGTGACAAACAACAGCGAGCCGCTACGGCCGGTCTTTTCTTCGACCTGGGTGATGGTCGACACGCGGGTGGCCGCCTCGCCGGCCCGCAGCGGGTGCAGGAACTCGATACGCCCGCCCGCCCACATGCGATTGCGGTTATCCGCCGGCGGCAGGAAGCCGCCACGGGCCGGGTGGCCGTCGCCGCCCAGGGCGCTTTCCGGCAGCGGGTCCTGGAAGAAGCACCACTGCCACAGCGGCGGCAGGTCCGCGCCCTGCTCGGGGACGGCTTCGCCAAAGGTGGCGGCAATGCGTTTGAGCAGGTTATGGCTCAGGTGGTCGTGGGCGGTTTCGCTTCGGCCGATCCAGTCAGTGGCGCTCATCAGGTACAGGTCCTCGGGCAGTGAGTGTCTGCCCCGGATCATGCAAGCGCCGGCCCGTTCTGAGAATTTGCATTTCAATAAACCAGCGTTCGGTTATGCTGAACGCCGCATTCCAACCCGTACCGTTTGTGGCGAGGGCGCTTGCTCCCGCTGGACCGCGCAGCAGGCCTGGTTTTTTGCGGCCGCTTTGCGCCCCAACGGGAGCAAGCTCTCCCTCGCCACAGGTCTTCGCAAGCCTGGAGTTTTGCATGCACTTCGACCTGGCCGACCTGCGCCTGTTTATCCATATCGCCGAATCCCCCAGCCTGACCCAGGGCGCCAGGCGTGCGTTCCTCTCGCCGGCCGCCGCGAGTGCGCGGATCAAGGCGCTGGAAGGCCAGCTCGACACCCGCCTGCTGTACCGCGATAGCCGTGGCGTAGAGATCACCCCGGCGGGTGAACGGCTGCTGCACCATGCGCGGTTGATCATGCGCCAGGTGGATTACCTCAAGAGTGAGTTCACCCAATACGGCGTGGATTCCGCCGGGCATATCCGCATCTTCGCCAACACTACGGCGGTCACCGAGTTCCTCCCGGAGGTGCTGGCCGGCTTCCTGTCCCAGCGCCCTGGCGTGACCGTCGACCTGCAGGAGCGTTTGTCCCGCGATATCGTGCGCGGCGTGCTGGATGGCACCAGTGACATGGGCATCATCGCCGGCCCCGTGGAGGCGGCGGGTTTGCAGGTGCTGCACTTCAGCACCGACAAACTGGTGCTGATGGTGCCCGTCGGCCACGCCCTGGCCGATCAAGCCTCGGTCACCCTGGAGCAGACCCTGGCTTATCAACATATCGGCCTGCATGAAGGCAGCACCTTGCTCAGCTTCCTGCGTGAACACGTCGAGCGGTTGGGCAAGCAGTTGTCGCTGCGTATCCAGGTGTCGAGTTTCGAGGCGATTTGCCGGATGGTCGAAGCGGGCGTGGGCATCGGCATCATCCCCGAGTCCGCCGCCGTACGGCACAGCCGCACCATGCAACTGGTGGCGGTGACGCTGGATGAGCCGTGGGCGATTCGCGAGCGCAGTATTCTGGTCAGGGAGCTTGAGGCACTGCCCGGCACCATACGGGCATTGATTGCCACGTTGATGCCGCAAAGCACCTAAGCTCAGAAGTCACCTTGCCAGAGGAAACCTCCCATGCAGCTTGAAGGATCCTGCCACTGCGGCGCCGTGACGTTCAGCCTCACCAGCGCCCACCCGTACCCTTACCAGCGTTGCTATTGCTCGATCTGCCGCAAGACCCAAGGCGGCGGCGGTTATGCAATCAACCTGGCCGGGGATGCCAATAGCTTGCAAGTGCGCGGGCGCAAACAGATTTCGATCTACCACGCCCGGCTCAAACCCGAGGGCGCCAGCCGTGCCCATGCGAGTAGCGCCGAGCGGCATTTCTGTTCGCAGTGCGGCACTGCGCTATGGCTGTTCAGCCCGGAGTGGCCGGAGCTGATCCACCCGTTTGCCTCGGCCATCGACACGCCGTTGCCGGTGCCGCCGGCGCATACGCACCTGATGCTGGGCTCAAAGGCGCCGTGGGTCGAAGTCAGCGTGCGCAAGGGCGACCTGCAGTTTGATGAATACCCCGAAGAATCCATCGCGCAGTGGCATGAACGCCATGGGCTCAGCCGTTAACAGTCTTTGACAGTTTCCCGACAAAGCTCGCAAAGATTGTTGGACAGCCCTTCCCTAGCATTCGAGCATCCAAACAGCCATTCGGGTGCTCCTCATGTTTCGCAGATTGCGCGGTATTCCGCTGCTGGGTTGCCTGCTGGGCAGCCTTGGTTGCCATGGGCAACCGCCGGCACCGCCGCCCATTCAGAAGGGTGACTACGGCGCGATCATCCGCTACCTGCAAGCGCGCATTCCCCGGGCGATCGCCCAAGAGCATATCGCCGGCCTGTCGATTGCCCTGGTCAATGGCCAGGAGCTGATCTGGGCCCAGGGCTTCGGTCTGGCCGACAAGGCCCGGGGCGTGCCCGTCACGCCCAACACCGCGTTCCGTGCCGGTGGCATTTCCAAGCTGCTCACCGCCACGGCCGCGCTGCACTGTGTGGAACAGCAGCGGCTGGCGCTGGATGCGCCGATCCAGCAGACCCTGCGCGAATTTTACGTGCGCTCGCGCTTTCATGACGACCAGGCCGCTGCCGACCGCGCTGTCACCCTGCGGCGTTTACTCAGCCACCAGTCCGGCCTGCCCAGTGAACACCTGCGTGACCTGCGCAGCACCTACGCCATGGGGCAGATGCCGATGCGCGTGTCGGGGGTTTGGCTGAGCAGCCCGCCAGGCTCGCAGGTGGCGTATTCCAACCTCGGTTATGCCCTGGTGGGCGCGGCCATCGAGCGCAGCAGCGGCAAAAGCTTTGAAGCCCAGTTGCAAAACAGCCTGCTCAAGCCGCTGGAAATGAACCAGTCGAGTTTTGTCGGCACCGCCAGCCAGCAGGCGTTCCGCGCCCTGGGCTACACGGACGGCGTTGCCAGTACCGATGCCCCGGTGCGCGACCTCGCCGCCAGCGGCCTGTGGGCCAGCCCGAAAGACCTCGCGCATTACGTGCACATGCTGTTCGCCCAAGGCGTCTACAAGGGCAATCGCGTGCTGGGCAGCGCTTTGATCGACGCGATGTTCACCCAGCAGAACACCGGCAATGCGCTGGACTTCGATTGCCAGATGGGCCTGGGCTGGTTCCTCGCCCCCTGCGGTGACGAACCCGTCGGCCCCGGTATACGCACCTACCAGCACAGCGGTGGCAGCGACGATTTTGCCGCGCAGCTGAGCCTGCTGCCCGACCAGCAACTGGCCGTGATCATCATGGCCAATGACAGCAACGCCGAAGACCTGGTGGCCGGCCTGGCCACCGACACCCTGCGCCTGCTGCTCCAGGCGCAAACCGGCCACGCGGTCTGCGCCGACGACTGCCAGGCCCCCAGCCACGGCCTGAAACTGCGCCACGTGCCGGCCGCCATCGACCGCAAGCGCCTGGCCGGCTTCTACGCCACCGCCTGGGGCGTGTTCCGGATCAAGGATGACGATCAGCGGCTGTCGGGCGAGTTGGCCGGCTACACCTTCGAATTATTGCGCGACGACGACGGCTGGTTGCGCGCGCAGAAGAAAGTGCTCGGTTTCTGGTTCAAGGACCTCGGCGAACTGGGCCGCGTGCAACTGGACGTGATCACCGTGCAAGGGCGCCAGATGCTCACCGCCCGCAGCCACGGCCAGCGCGTAGCTATCGGTGAGCGCATCGAGCCGCCGCCCTTGCCCTCGGCCTGGGCCGACACCATCGGCACCTATCAAGTGCTCAACACCCATGAGCCGGACGCCCCCCTGAGCGGCATCAGCGTGCACCTGGAAGACGGCTTCCTGGTGATTCGCGGCCAACTGCACGACGAACCGCTGACCGACTACATCCTGCTGCCGATCGACAACGCCCATGCCGTCCTCGCCGGTAACGGCTACGGCCTGGGCGATACGGTGAGCCGCCAGATCAACGGTCTCAGCGCTTCGGGCTACGCCTTCAAACGCACTCGATCCCCTTATAAACCCTTGGCCTTCTAACCCCCCTATGTGTTCAAAAACCCTGCATCTGTCGCTCTCCTCACCGTGCCTGCTGGATGTGCAATACCTGGCAGATAAGGCGGGCAAGAGCCCGATGGTGGGGCGTCGTTAGCAGGCGTCGGTGATGGGGCTGGAATACACCTTTTGACAGGGTAAGCCAGTCAAAAAATGTGGGAGGGGCTTGCCCCCTCCCACATTTGATCTCCACAGCATTCAAAATGTATTACTCGGCATACGCCCATGTCATGCGAAACGACGCTCCGCCCCACTCCGAATCCATCACGTGCACGTGCCCGCCATGCCACTGCGACACCCGTTGCACCAGCGCCAGGCCGAGGCCGAAGCCGCCGGTGCGGCGATCGCGGCTGGCGTCCAGGCGCATGAAGGGCTGGAAGATCCTGGCCCGGCCTTCCTCGGGCACGCCGGGGCCGTCGTCACACACACGCACTTCGTAGCCCTCGCCGAACTTCACCAGCGACACCTCGACCCGGCGCTCGGCATAACGGATGGCATTGCGCAGCAGGTTGATCACGGCGCGGGCCATGAAGCGCGGTTCGATCTGGATAACGTCGACCTCACAGGTGCGCAACGACAACTGGATGCCGGCCGCCTCCGCTTCCAGCGCGACGCTGCCGATCACGCTGTCGAGCCAGCTGTGAGCCTCGATGCGCTCGCGGGTGACCTGGGTGGCGCCGCGCTCCAGGCTGGCGTAGGTGAGCAGTTCGGACACCATCTCCTCCAGCTCGCCGAGGTCGGCGTACATATCGGCGATCAATTCGCCCCGCTGGTGCGGGTCGGCCTGTTGCTTGAGCTGGTCGAGTTCGAACGATAACCGTGCAATCGGTGTACGCAGTTCGTGGGACACCGCATTGGTGAGTTCGCGCTGGTTGGCGATCAGGCTTTCGATGCGCTCGGCCATCTGGTTGAAGTGCCCGGCCAGCGCACGCACGGTGGAGCTGCGCGGCAGCAGGATGCGCGAACCGAGGTCGTTGTCGCCGAAGCGCTGCGCGGCCAGGCGGATATGTTCCAGGTCGCGCCAGTGCGGGCGCACCCAGAAATACAGGACGATGGCCAGGCACAGCCCGAGAAAACCGTAGGCCCACAGGTATAACCACTTGGGCTCTTCCGGCAGTTTGATTTCCAGCAGTTGCGCGCCACCGTCGATGCCCGTAAGAAACTCCATGAAGTCGCCGCGCACCACCAGCAAGCCCTGCTCCAGAAGCTTCTGTTCGCGCTCGGTGAGGGCCTGGGCATCCTTTTGCACCAGCTTCAGGCGCAGGCCGTAGTGGGACTGCAACTCGGCCAGCCGAGCGGCGCGCTGCTCCACGGGCAACGGCCGCAGTTGCTCCACCAAGCCGTATGCCGGGCCACGCATGGCTTCGCGGTTATAGGTCTCGTTGGCTTCGGGGAGCAGTTCGTCGAAGGTGTAGTTGACCAGCCAGATCGCTCCCGCCAGGCCGATCGCCAGAATCACATACAGGCGCAGAAACAGGCGCAGCATCTAGACCTCCCACGCAAACGGATTGAACAGATAACCCTTGCCCCAGATGGTCTTGATGCACACCGGCTCACGGGGGTTGTCGTTGAGCTTGCCGCGCAGCTTGCTGATGTACACGTCGACGCTGCGGTTAAGGCCGTCGAAGGCAATGCCGCGCATGCGGTTGAGGATGTCGTCGCGGGAAAGAATCTTGCCCGCGCTGCTGGCCAGCAACCACAGCAGCTCGAACTCCATGGTGGTGAGGTCGATTTGCTCGTCCCCCAGGCTGACCACCCGGCAACTGCGGTCAATCGCCAACCGGCCGAACGCGAGGGCGCCGCGCACCGTCGGCTCGGGCGCCTGGCGACGTTGCAGGGCGCGCAGGCGTGCGAGCAGTACCGGCGGCTTGATCGGCTTGATCACATAGTCGTCGGCACCCGACTCCAGGCCGAGGATGTGGTCCAGGTCATCTTCCTTGGCAGTGAGGATCACAATGGGGGTATCGGACACCGTGCGGATTTCGCGGCACACATGCAGGCCACTTTGGCCCGGCAGCATCAGGTCGAGCACGACGATCTTGGGTTTGAAGTCGAGGAACGCCGCCAGGGCTTCATCGCCACGGTGCACCACGCGGACCTCGAAGCCATGTTGTGACAGAAAATGCGCGATCAGCCCTGCCAGCTTCTCGTCGTCCTCAACGAGCAGGACCTTGCCCAGACCCAGGTTTTCCATAAATTCTCAGTGTGCAAAGGCGGATTGAAGAGCGGGCATTATAGGTGGCAAGCTGGGCAACTAAAGCAACTGGCCAGTTGGTGCCGACGAAGCTTCATGCTTTTAAGAGTTTTTAACAAATAGCCCGCACTTTTTAACGCCATCCACAGGGAGTTGTATGCGCAAGGATTACCTGGCGTTCTTCGTTTCGCTGTTCCTGTCGCGGCTGGCGGACCAGATCCTGTTGTTTATCGTACCGCTGATCGTGTTCCAGACCACCCACAGCGTGTCCTGGGCCGGGCTGGCCTTCTTTGTCGAGTCACTGCCGCGCTATCTCGCGTTTCCGGTGTGCGGGGCGTTGTGCGACAAGTATTCGCCGGTGCGCATCCTGCATATCAGCCAGGTTTACCGGGCACTGGCCTGTGTGGTGGCGGTGGCGTTGTATGGGATGTTCGACGGTATCTACTGGCTGGTGCTGCTGTCGGCGTTGTGCGGCGTGCTGACGACCCAAGGCATCATGGCCCGCGAAGTACTGATGCCCCATGTCTTCCAGCAGTACAGCTATGCCAAGACCCTCTCCTACTCGCAGATCGCCGACCAGAGCGGCCTGGTGCTGGGGCCGCTGGTGGCCGCGCTGATGCTGGAGGTGTGTGCCTGGCACTGGGTGGTGCTGGGGATTGCCGGGCTGTTTGTGCTGGCGGACCTGGCGATGCTGGCCTGGCAGCGTAAAACCACGGCAAGCCTGGACACCCATCGGCAGCACCGGGACATCTGGCTGCAACCGCTGCGCATCGCCTTCGGGCATATCCGTAACCTGGCGGAGCTGAAGCGGATCATTACCCTGGCGGTCGGTGTGAACCTGATCATCGGGGTGACGCTGGCCACCTCCGCCGCCATGGTCACCGGGCTGTACGCCGCCGACAAGGACACCTATGCCCTGCTGCAGGCGGCCGGCGCGGGGGTGACCATTGCGATTCTGTTTTACCTGGCACGCTCCACCCTGCCCCTGAAAGTGCTGGGCGGACTGTCTTACTCGATGATCGGCGCCGGCGCGTTGATCATGGCGGTCAGTCCCAACCTGTGGGCATACACCC
Source organism: Pseudomonas sp. NIBRBAC000502773 (assembly GCF_006517195.1). Classification (NCBI taxonomy): domain Bacteria; kingdom Pseudomonadati; phylum Pseudomonadota; class Gammaproteobacteria; order Pseudomonadales; family Pseudomonadaceae; genus Pseudomonas; species Pseudomonas sp. NIBRBAC000502773. The sequence goes on from NZ_CP041189.1 coordinate 339,711, forward strand.
TGGGCTTCCTGCTGGTCACCGGCTTCGACAAGATGTTCAACGTGTACCTGCGCAGCACCCGTCAGCAAGTCATTCCGGTGCAGGACTTCGGCAAGACCGTGGGCGTGATCACCTTGCTCAACAACCTGCCGCAGCCGTTGGCTGGCCTGGCGATTGCGCTGCTGGCGGCGCCGTTAGGCACGCAAGCGGTGATCCTGCTGCTGACCGGGATCACCGCCTTGATCGGCGTGGCCGTGGCCTCAGGCTGGCACGCCACTGTGAAAGCGGAACTCGATATCGGGTGATTCGATCAGCTCCTGCTCGGCCACCCTCACCCGCTCGATCACCTGGGCGATGTCCTTGGCGTCACCGTACTGGTAGGCCAGCTTCAGGTAACCCTGGAAGTGCCGCGCCTCGCTTTTCAGCAGGCCGAAGTAGAACTTGCCGAGTTCTTCGTCCAAATGCGGCACCAGTGCTTCGAAACGCTCGCAACTGCGCGCTTCGATAAAGGCGCCGACCACCAGGGTATCCACCAGTTTGACCGGTTCGTGGCTGCGCACCACCTTGCGCAAACCGGAGGCATAGCGCCCGGCGTGCAGTTGGCGCAACTCGACCTTGCGCTTCTTGATCAGGCGCATGACCTGCTCATGGTGCACCAGCTCTTCCCGGGCCAGCCGCGACATCATATTGATCAGGTCAACGTGGGCGTGGTACTTGGCGATCAGGCTCAGGGCGGTGCTGGCCGCTTTGAATTCGCAGTTCTTGTGGTCGATCAACAGGGTGTCCTGATCGGCCAGTGCGGCCTGCACCCAGGCGTCGGGGGTTCGGCAACCGAGGAATTCGTGGATTTCGGGCAGGTTCATCGGGCTCACGGGCAAAGGATCACAAAAAGGCCGCCGATTATACCCACCGCACCGCAGACCACCAGCCACCGGCCTTGATGTGCATCAACATGACGTCTGGCGGGCAGCAACTATAGTTGTTCCACGCCCACCCTTTTGGAGATCCGATCATGCAAGCCATTCGCAGCATCCTGGTGGTCATCGAGCCCGCGCATTCGGAAAGCCTGGCCCTCAAGCGCGCCAAGCTGATCGCCGGGGTCACCGGCGCGCACCTGCACTTGCTGGTCTGCGACAAGAAACACGAGCATTCGGCGCTGTTGAGCCTGCTCAAGGCCGGTTTGCAGGAGGACGGTTACAGCGTGACCACCGAACAGGCGTGGAATGAAAGCCTGCATGACACCATTATCGACGTGCAGCAGGCCGAAGGCTGTGGGTTGGTGATCAAGCAGCACTTTCCCGACAGCCCGCTCAAAAAGGCGCTGCTGACGCCGGCGGACTGGAAGCTGTTGCGCTTGTGCCCGACGCCGGTGTTGCTGGTCAAGACGTCCACACCGTGGGCGGGCGGGGTGATTCTGGCGGCGATCGATGTGGGCAACAACGACGGAGAACACCGCGAGCTGCATCACGCGATCATCGACCATGGCTTCGACATCGCCAGCCTGGCCAAGGCGCAGTTGCATGTGATCAGCGCCCATCCGTCGCCGATGTTGTCGGCGGCGGACCCGACGTTCCAGCTCAAGGAAACCATCGAGGCGCGTTATCGCGAGCAGTGCAAGGCGTTCCAGGCGGAATTCGATGTGGATGACGCGCACCTGCATGTCGAAGAGGGCCCGGCGGATGTATTGATCCCCCATCTTGCCCACACACTGAAAGCGGCCGTGACCATCATCGGCACCGTGGGGCGCACCGGCATTTCCGGAGCGTTGATCGGTAATACGGCGGAGGTGATCCTGGATGCGGTGGACAGTGATGTACTGGTGCTCAAGCCGCAGACGTTGATGGATCACCTGGAGGAACTGGCGACCAAGGCCTGACGCCGATCCCCCTCCCACAGTTGGATGTGTGTTGTCAGTCAGCGAGCGCGTCTCTCAGGAACCCCGGGGCGATATAGCGCTGGTAATGCGCCTCGGACAGGATAAAGAACTCACGGTCGATGGCATCGCGCAGTTCCGGCAAGGCCCAGTCGCGAAACTCCGGCAACAGCACCATGCCGTACGCTTCCAGGTTATTGATCACCCGCGCGCCGCGGGCAATCAGCTGGTACGCCCAGCAGTACTCGGACTGGTGCGGCACGAAACGGATCTTGCGTTGCTCCAGTTGGCCGCGCAGGGCCTTGGGGTCGAAAATCTCGAGCTTGCCGGCCATCACCTGCACCAACAGTTGCTCCAGCCGCAGCCAGACCGCGCGTTTTTCTTCTTCGTTATAGCCATTCCACTGGATCACTTCGTGGTGGAAGCGCTTGCAGCCACGGCACACGAGATCGCCGTAGACCGTGGAGCACAGGCCGACGCAGGGGGTCTTGATGGTTTGGTTGGACATGGGCAACGACACGCAAATCAGCGAAACAGTGCGCCATGTTAGCCCTTTGTCTAAGGTTGATCACCCAGCAAACTTGGTGATGCAACTTACCTTTCTAAATTTTTTGCCGTAGAATCATCCGGCCTTGTAAGGCGCCAATAATCCGCTGGAAGCTGTTTTCAAAGCGTCACGAGCACAGTCGTTCCTTCAGAACGGTGTTGGCGATGGTTATTACCCGGTAGGTAATGATCAGCGCCAACCCTCATCAGCTCCGTTCTGCAGGCGTAAAACTTTGAAAGCAGCTTCTGTAAGGAATGCCGGCAGCGCTGGCTTTGCGGCCCAAAAAGCCCCCGAGCGCATGCGTGCCGTTCATTTCTGGATGAGCGTCCCGTGGGACCACTGATGAGGGTAATAACTGTGCTTGAAGCCTACCGCAAACATATCGAAGAGCGTGCAGCACTGGGTATCGTTCCCCAGCCGCTTAATGCCGAACAAACCGCAGGCCTGGTTGAGCTGCTGAAGAATCCTCCGGCTGGCGAAGAAGAATTCCTCGTTGACCTGATCACCAACCGCATTCCACCGGGCGTTGACGAAGCTGCCTACGTCAAGGCCGGTTTCCTGTCTGCCCTGGCCAAGGGCGAAGCCACTTCCCCCCTGATCGACAAGAAACGCGCGGTTGAACTGCTCGGCACCATGCAGGGCGGCTACAACATCGTGACGTTGGTCGAGCTGCTGGACGACGCCGAGCTGGCGCCTGTCGCGGCTGCCCAACTCAAGCACACCCTGCTGATGTTCGATGCGTTCCACGACGTCGCTGAAAAAGCCCGCAACGGCAACGAGCACGCCAAAGCCGTGATCCAGTCCTGGGCTGACGGCGAGTGGTTCCGTAACCGCCCGACCCTGGCCGACAAGATCAGCCTGCGCGTGTTCAAGGTCACCGGCGAAACCAACACCGACGACCTGTCCCCTGCCCCGGACGCCTGGTCCCGCCCTGACATCCCGCTGCACGCCCTGGCCATGTTGAAAATGGCACGTGAAGGCATCGTGCCGGACGAGCAAGGCAAGACCGGCCCGATGAAGCAGATCGAAGAAATGCGCGGCCAAGGCTTCCCGATCGCCTACGTCGGTGACGTGGTCGGTACCGGCTCTTCGCGTAAATCCGCGACCAACTCGGTGCTGTGGTTCTTCGGCGACGACGTTCCCTACGTGCCGAACAAGCGCGCCGGCGGCTTCTGCTTCGGCAGCAAGATCGCTCCCATCTTCTACAACACCATGGAAGATGCCGGCGCACTGCCGATCGAATTCGACGTGACCAACATGAACATGGGCGACGTGATCGACCTGTACCCCCATGCTGGCAAAGTCTGCAAACACGGCACCGACGAAGTCCTGACCACCTTCGAAATGAAGACCCCGGTCCTGCTCGACGAAGTCCGCGCCGGCGGCCGTATCCCGCTGATCATCGGCCGTGGCCTGACCGACAAGGCGCGCGCCGAGCTGGGCCTGGGCCCTACCGACCTGTTCAAGCTGCCTGAAGCACCGGTCGACACGGGCAAGGGTTTCACCCTGGCCCAGAAAATGGTCGGCAAGGCGTGTGGCCTGCCGGAAGGCAAAGGCGTTCGTCCAGGTACCTACTGCGAACCGAAGATGACCACCGTGGGTTCCCAGGACACCACCGGTCCGATGACCCGTGACGAACTGAAAGACCTGGCGTGCCTGGGCTTCTCGACCGACCTGGTGATGCAGTCCTTCTGCCACACCGCGGCGTATCCAAAGCCGATCGACGTGACCACCCACCACACCCTGCCTGACTTCATCATGACCCGTGGCGGTGTATCGCTGCGTCCAGGCGACGGCATCATCCACAGCTGGCTGAACCGCATGCTGCTGCCGGATACCGTCGGCACCGGTGGTGACTCCCACACCCGTTTCCCGATGGGCATCTCGTTCCCGGCCGGTTCCGGTCTGGTCGCGTTCGCCGCCGCCACCGGCGTCATGCCGCTGGACATGCCGGAATCGATCCTGGTGCGCTTCAAAGGCAAGATGAAACCTGGCATCACCCTGCGTGACCTGGTTCATGCCATTCCTTACTACGCGATCCAGGCTGGCCTGCTGACCGTAGAGAAGAAAGGCAAGAAAAACGCCTTCTCCGGCCGCATCCTGGAAATCGAAGGCCTGAACGACCTGACGCTGGAGCAGGCTTTCGAGCTCTCCGACGCCTCGGCCGAACGTTCGGCTGCCGGTTGCACCATCAAGCTGTCGAAAGAATCCGTCACCGAGTACCTGAACTCCAACATCACCCTGCTGCGCTGGATGATCGGCGAAGGCTACGGCGATGCCCGTACCCTGGAACGTCGTGCCCAAGCGATGGAAGCCTGGGTCGCCAACCCGGAACTGATGGAAGCCGATGCCGACGCGGAATACGCCGAAATCATCGAGATCGACCTGGCCGAAATCAACGAGCCGATCCTCTGCGCACCGAATGACCCGGACGATGCCCGTCTGCTGTCCAGCGTTGCCGGCGAGAAGATCGACGAAGTGTTCATCGGTTCGTGCATGACCAACATCGGTCACTTCCGTGCTGCCGGTAAGTTGCTGGAGCAGGTCAAGGGTCAGTTGCCAACTCGTCTGTGGCTGTCGCCGCCGACCAAGATGGACGCTCACCAGTTGACCGAAGAAGGCTACTACGGCATCTACGGCAAGGCTGGCGCGCGCATGGAAATGCCGGGCTGCTCGCTGTGCATGGGTAACCAGGCACGTGTAGAGCCGAACTCGACCGTGGTATCGACGTCGACCCGTAACTTCCCGAACCGCCTGGGTGACGGCGCCAACGTCTACCTGGCTTCGGCAGAGCTGGCGGCAGTCGCCTCCACCCTGGGTCGCCTGCCGACCGTCGAAGAGTACATGGGCTACGCAGCGAAACTGGACACCATGGCCAGTGACGTCTACCGCTACCTGAACTTCGACCAGATCGCCGAGTTCCGCAAAATCGCAGCAAGCGCCAACATCCCGGTGATTCAAGCTTAACGGTGTGTTGATGTAAAAGACGCCGCGTATCGCAAGGTACGCGGCGTTTTTTATGCCTGGAATACCAACACATTCAGTTGATCCCTTTGCTACTGACCCACCGCTATCGGGAGCAAGCCCCACGCGTCACGCTTTACCCACCTCAAGCGCCAGCTGCACCGCACCATCAACGCCCAAGCCACTGAGCAGCACATGGGGTGCCAACGCTTCCGGCAGCCCCTGCAACACCTCGCGGGCGTCATGCCGCACACGGGCCAGTACCAGGCGCTTGCCCTCCCCGTGCACCTGGGCAAAAAACGCCGCCAGGGCTTCGATGCTGGTGCCGTCCAGGTCCGGGGATTCTTCCAGGCTCAACACCACCGCCTCGACCGGCGACTGGCGCATCAGGCGCAAGGCCGCGCCCAGGATGCGTTCGGCATTGGCAAAAAACAGCGCCTCGCTGGGCCGGACGATCAAGACCCCCGGCACGGCCAGGGCATCGGCATGGTGCTGGCGGTCGACAAAGTCATGGCTGTCACCCAGGCGCCCCAGTACCTGGATGTCGGCTGACGACATCTGGCGCAGCATCAACATCACGCTGATCGCGACCGCCACCAGCAAACCATCCAGCACACCGAGCACCAGCACTGCCGTTACGGCACAGATCACCAGCACGCGATCGCGCCGCCACAGGAAATAACGCCCCAGCGGCTGCACGCTCAAGCCTCGTCCCAGGGCATAGATGACGACGGCGGCCAGCACCGGCTCCGGCGTGAGCGCGACATAGGGCAGCACCGTCAGCACAATCAGCAGGATCACCAGCGCCGCGACAATCCCCGCCAGGCGCGAATAGGCGCCGGCCGCCTCGTTGGCCGACGTCGCCGAATACCCGGCACCGGCCGGCATGCCGTGGAACAACCCGGAAACCAGGTTGGCCGCGCCCAGCGCCAGCAGGTCACGGTTGGATGACACCCGGTCGCCATGCTTGAGCGCGAACGAACTGATAGAGCCGTAGGACTCCGCATACAGGATCATCACCAGCGCAAACGCCAATTCCCCCAGGCGCAGCCAGTCGGCAAACGGCAGCACCGGCAAATGCCCCAGCTCCAGGCGCAGGTCGATCATGCCGATCTGCGCCACGCCGTAGGCCTGCAGGTCCAGGTACTGCCCGGCAGCGATGCCGAGCACCACAACCACCAGGCCACCAGGCAGGCGAGGGAGGCGTGCGCACAGCCACAGCACCAGCAACGCCAGCGCCGCTACCAGTGCCGCAGGCCAGTTCCAGCGCGGCAGCTGCTCCAGCAACTGCGGCAGAAAACGGATCAGGTTGTTATCGGTCAGGTGCACACCCACCACACCGGCCAATTGCTTGAGGATGATGGTCAGCGCCAGGCCGAAGGCGAAGCCACGCAATACCGGTTTGGCGATAAACGAGGTGACGCCGCCGAGCTTGAACAATCCGGCCAACAGGAAAAACACCCCGGTGAGCAACACCAGCCCGAAGGCCAGGGACAGCCTCAATGCCGGGTCGTCACCCGCCAGGCTGGCCGTGGCCGCCGCCAGCACGGCCGCCGACGACGAGGTGGCCGAGACAATCGCAAAACGGCTGCTGCCGAACAGGCCATAGCACACCAGCCCGGCAAACAAGGCGATTACCCCGGCCTGGGGCGGCAGCGCGGCAATACTGGAATAGGCCACGGCCTCCGGCAGCAGCAAACCGGCAATGGATAAGCCGGCCAGCAGGTCTTGGATGCGGTTCGAGGGTACGGCAACGGGTGCATCGGTTTCAGTCTTCAATCGGCCCAACCCATCCTGGCAAAAAGCGTGGGTAAGCTTAGCCCTCATTGCCCGGCGGCGGTTGCGCCGCGTCAGCTTTTGCGCAGGCAAAAAAAAGCCGATTCGCGGTGGACGCGAATCGGCTTGCGGGCGTGAACCCCGGGGTCAGGACAGCAGCGAGTAAATCAATGCGGTAATCGCCACCAGGCCCACCGCCGTGACAAACACGTTGGACGCCTGCCCACGGTACTTGGCCATGGCCGGCACCTTGCGGATCGCGTACATCGGCATCAGGAACAGGATCGACGCAATGATCGGCCCGCCCAGGGTCTCGATCATGCCGAGGATGCTCGGGTTCAGCGTGGCAACGATCCAGCACACCACCAGCATGAAGGCGGCGGTCATGCGGTCCAGGGTCTTGGCGGCCGGGCGGCGACCGCTTTTGAGCACCAGGCCCTTGAGGCCTTCGCTGGCGCCGATGTAGTGGCCCAGGAACGACTTGGCAATCGCCACGAACGCGATCAACGGCGCGGCAAACGCGATGGTCGGGTTGTTGAAGTGATTGGCCAGGTACGACAGGATCGACAGGTTCTGCTGTTTGGCTTCAGCCAGTTGCGCCGGCGACAGGGTCAGCACGCAACTGAACACGAAGAACAGCACCATCACCACCATCAACAGGTGCGCGCGGGACAGGATCTGCGAACTGCGCTCATCGGCGTGTTCGCCGTACTGGCGCTTCTGGTCGACCGCAAACGCCGAGATGATCGGCGAGTGGTTGAACGAAAACACCATCACCGGAATCGCCAGCCACAAGGTGTTGAGCAACGCCGACGGCGCCGGCACCACACTGGCGGTGCTGAGGATGCCGCCGTTCCAATGGGGGATCAGGTACACCGCGAGGAACAGCAAGGCGACGATAAACGGGTACACCATCAGGCTCATGGCCTTGACGATCACCTGTTCACCGCAACGCACCACCGCCAGCAGGCCGAGGATCAGCACAAACGCCAGCAACGCCCGTGGCGGCGGCATGATGTGCAACTGGTGCTCCATGAAGCTGCTGACCGTGTTAGTCAGGGCCACGCTGTAGATCAGCAGGATCGGGAAGATCGCGAAGAAGTACAGCAGCGTGATCAACGCACCGGCCTTGACACCGAAATGCTCTTCGACCACATCAGTGATGTCGGAACCCGCACGACCGGAGAGTACGAAACGGGTCAGGCCTCGGTGGGCAAAGAACGTCATCGGGAACGCCAGCACCGCCAGGATCACCAAGGGCCAGAAGCCGCCCAGGCCGGCGTTGATCGGCAGGAACAAGGTGCCGGCGCCAATGGCGGTGCCGAACAGGCCAAGCATCCAGGTGGTGTCCTGGCGGCTCCAGCTTGAGAGGGTTGCAGGTGTCGTTGCATAGCGTTCGTCGACGCTATTGGCCTGATCATTCATCCGGTCGGATCTCCGCATTTACACGGCCGGGACGAGTCAGAAAAACCTGACAGGCAGCGCCCCGACCATAGAAGGGGCCGGATTGTCCGGGATTCTCGTGAATAAGCAAAGACTTAGCTGAGGAACGGTTATGCGGTGCAGAGGCTCAAGCGTGGCCCTGGACAGTGGTTTCGGGGCGCTGCCGCGGGTTTGTCGAGTGGCTGCCAGGCGCCATTGACGAGGGCGATCCAGGACTCTAGCCAATAGACTCCCCATACTTTTAGAGAAGTCGCCTACAGCAAAACCAGAACCCCCTCATATCTAAATAAAAGTTTAACCACAACGCCTTTGCAATTGTTACATAACCCTACATAGCCATTGAGCAATCGCCAATAACCCAACTAACATCGCCCCGCTCCAATCGAAAAACAACATGCTTATTTAAAATAACAAGGATTCCAATATGCGAAGACTCACTGTTGTTTTTGCTGGTTTGTTGATCACGGGCCTACTCTGCTCGTCTGAAAGTTACGCCAGTCAAACCGCGTCTGAACATGACGCTCAAGCACTGGCTTCCTCGCCTCAATGGCTGACCACCAAGGTTTATATCGAAGGCGAGCCGGACACCGACGTCAAGGCCAGCTACCCCGGCGTGGTCGGCATATCGATGTGGGACCCGCAGCGCAATCGCTATGAGTTCTTCTACACCGATACCGGCCGCTCGAAACACGCCGATGGCGGCGGCGGTTACTTCCTGGTCACCGGCGATAAAAAGACCCATATCCTGGTCCCTGACGTTGGCCCGACCAGAACCATTGTCAGAAGGCTCGAAAAACTCGACGGCAGCGAATTCACTTATTCCCGCGAAGTGCCGCGCGATATGGTCAGCACTAACCCGCCCGTTCGAATTTATGTGGTACACGCCCCCTACACCGGCCCCATAAAGACAGTCATGTCGAACTGATTAAACATTCATGTTTAGTGATAAAACCGAATAACAAACAAGGCATCTGACAATGAATATGCGCAAACTGTTAATACCCGCACTGCTGGCCGCGACACTGTTACCCGGTGCAGCGACTGCGCAAACTTCAACAGCCCTTCCTGCAAAAAACGCTGCTGCCACAGCGGACAACGCCGTCATGTTGACCGTATTTCTTAAACACGATCAATCACGCCCGTTGAGCGAACTGAAACAACAACTGGCCAAGCAGGAGTTTCACAAGGTGTTCCCGCCTGCCGGGGTGGAAGTGCTGAGCTGGAACATCACCATGGGCATCGGGCAGGTCGTTGTGCTGCGCCTGCCGGCGTCGCGCCTGGCGGAAGTCAACCTGGCGATTGAAAACACCGCATGGGGGGTCTACACCACGGAATTCTTCCCCACCTACAATTTCATGCCCATCGCTCAGGCCGAGCAGGAAAAGGCACGACGTAGCCCCCCGCAGTGATCTTCTGCTGGCAGCAGCGCCCCTGTTCCGGCTGGGTCGCAACTTTTTCGGCACCTGATGCATTTGACAGCCTCGCCCCTGTCCCAGCATGATCGAGGCATGACCTTTTTCCAGCAGCTCCTCACCCGCACCACCACCACGACCGCTCCAGGCGGGTCGTGCGGTTGCCGTGGGTGCTCAAGCTAAACACCACCCAGATTCAACCCAAGGCCCCGCCAGCAATGGACGGGGCCTTTTTATTGCTCCGTCGACTGGCACTCACAAGGAGCAATACCATGGCTGATGCCCTGTTGATCATCGATATGCAAACCGGCTTGTACGATGGCCCCGACAAACCCTTTGAACGGGAGCGCGTGCTTGGCACCATCAACTCGTTGATCGGCCGCGCCCGTGAAGCCGGCGCGCCGATCCTGGTCGCCCGCCATACCGGCCCGACGGGCTCGCCGATAGCTGCGGGCAGTCCGAATTGGCAACTGTGGCGAGGGCTGCACGTAGACGAGACTCACGACCATCTGTTCGACAAAACCCGCCCCAGTTGCTTCCTGGGTACCGACCTGGCCCGACGACTGCGCGCCCTGGGGGTTAATCAACTGGTGATCGTCGGGATGAAAACCCAGTACTGCATCGACACCACCTGCCGCGTGGCGGTAGAGCTGGGCTTCTCGGTGATCGTGCCTGAAGACGCCCATACCTGCATGGACACCCCGGCGCTGAAGGCCGAGGCGATCATCGCGCATCACAATGCCACGCTGGCGGGGGCGTTTGGGCTGAGTGGGAAAGCGGCTGACGTCCGGTTCTGACCGGTACAAACTGCAGGAGCAAGCGTGCTCGCGCCTGCAGTCGTAGATTTTTCTACCCGGGCAAAACGCGCCCTCCTGCAAATCCCGCATACTGATGCCCTCAAACCCTTCAGGAAGAGCCTTCCGATGACCACCACTGTTCTGGTTCTGGTTGAAACCATCAATGAATACCTGCAAATCATCGAGAGCAACGACTTTCATGTGATCCTGGCGCCCACACCCAGCGAGCGCGCCCAGGCGATCAAGACCCATGGCGGGCAGATCAAGGCCGTACTGACCCGTGGCCCGCTGGGGCTGTATGCCGAGGAAATCGCCGCCCTGCCGCTGCTGGAGATCATCTGCGTGATCGGCGCCGGTTATGAGCATGTCGACCTGCAGGCCGCGAGCAATCGGGGCATCGTGGTCACCAATGGCGCCGGGGTGAATGCGCCATCGGTGGCCGACCACGCCATGGCGCTGCTGTTGTCGCTGGTGCGCGGCATTCCCCAGACGGACGCAGCGGTACGCCGCAGCGAATGGCCCAAGGTCATGCGCCCGTCCCTGGGCGGCAAGCAATTGGGCATCCTCGGGCTCGGCGCGGTGGGCCTGGAAATCGCCAAGCGCGCGGCCCTCGGCTTTGGCATGGAAGTGAGCTATCACAACCGCCAGCCGCGCGATGATGTGGACTACACCTACTGCGCCACGGCCGTGGAGCTGGCGCGCAGCTCGGATTTCCTGATCCTGGCCACGCCCGGCGGCGCCGGCACGCGCCACTTGATCGACCGCCACGCCCTGGACGCCCTCGGCCCGAACGGTTACCTGGTGAATATCGGCCGTGGCAGCGTGGTGGTCACCGCCGACCTGGTCACCGCCCTTGAACAACGCCGTATCGGGGGCGCGGCGCTGGACGTGTTCGACGATGAACCCAAGGTGCCGGATGCCCTCAAGCGCTTGAGCAATACCGTGCTCACGTCCCACGTGGCCGGCCTGTCTCCCGAGGCCGCCCACGACACCGTGCAGCGCGTGGCCGACAACCTGGTGGAATACTTTGCCGGCCGTCCGGTGCTCACCCCGGTTGTATTGCCCGCGCCCGAAAAATGACCGATCAGGCAGGCTGATCACCCTTCAACACGCTAACCTATTAAGCCGCCCCGACCTTGTCGCTGGGCGGTGGTGCGCATTAGATTAGGAAATAGTCCGACGCCTTTAGAATAAGCAGAAGGGATAAGCATGGCGCTTAACGACCAATCGACCCAGATTCGCCCAGGCGAAGAACTTGATGCCAACCTGATCGATCCCTACCTCAAGGCCCATATCCCTGGCCTGAGCGGCAGGCCCACGATCAGCCAGTTCCCCGGCGGTGCATCCAACCTCACCTACCTGCTGGAATACCCCGGCCAGGAATTCGTGCTGCGTCGCCCACCCTTTGGCCACAAGGCCAAGTCCGCCCACGACATGGGCCGCGAATACCGCATTCTCAACCAGCTCAAGGATGGTTTCCCGTATTGCCCCAAAGCCTATGTGCACTGCACCGACGCGTCGGTGATCGGGGCCGAGTTCTATGTGATGGAACGGGTCAACGGCATCATCCTGCGCTCCGACCTGCCCGCCGAACTGGGTCTGGATGCCACCCGGACCGAGGCGTTGTGCAAAAGCTTTATCGACAAGTTCGTCGAACTGCACCAGGTCGACTACCGCGCCTGCGGCCTGGCCGACCTGGGCAAACCTGAAGGTTATGTGGCACGCCAGATTGGTGGCTGGAGCGACCGCTACGAAAAAGCCCTGACCCCGGACGCCCCCAACTGGGAAAAGGTACGTGCCTGGCTCAACGACAAGATGCCCGCCGACCATCCCACCTCGAGCATCGTGCATAACGACTACCGCTTCGATAACGTGATCCTCGATCCGCATAACCCGATGCAGATCATCGGCGTGCTGGATTGGGAACTGACCACCCTCGGCGACCCGCTGATGGACCTGGGCAACACCCTCGCCTACTGGATCGAAGCCGACGACCCGGCGCCGGTGCAACTGATGCGCCGCCAGCCGAGCAATGCCCCCGGCATGCTCACCCGCCGCCAGTTCGTGGATTACTACGCTGAGCGCGCCGGGATCCAGATCGACAATTTCGACTTCTACTACACCTACGGCCTGTTCCGCCTGGCCGGCATCGTGCAGCAGATCTACTACCGTTTCTTCCACGGCCAGACCCAGGACAAACGCTTTGCGCAGTTCATCCACATGAACAAGCTGCTGGAGCAGATGAGCCTGAATGTCATCGGTAAATCAGCCCTCTAAGGAATCGCTAATGTCCAAGACCCACCTGTTCGACCTCGACGGCAAGATCGCCTTTGTGTCCGGCGCCAGCCGTGGCATCGGTGAAGCCATCGCCAAGCTGCTGGCCCAGCAAGGCGCCCACGTGATCGTCTCGAGCCGCAAGCTCGAAGGCTGCCAGCATGTGGCGGACGCGATCATCGCCGACGGCGGCAAGGCCACGGCGATTGCCTGCCATATCGGTGAAATGGAGCAGATTACCCAGGTGTTTGCCGGCATCCGCGAGCAGTTCGGCCGTCTGGATATCCTGGTCAACAATGCCGCGACCAACCCGCAGTTCTGCAACGTGCTGGACACCGACCTCGGCGCCTTCCAGAAGACCGTTGACGTGAACATTCGCGGTTACTTCTTCATGTCGGTGGAAGCCGGCAAGCTGATGCGCGAGAACGGCGGCGGCAGCATCATCAACGTCGCTTCGATCAACGGCATTTCGCCGGGCGTGTTCCAGGGCATCTACTCGGTGACCAAGGCCGCCGTGATCAACATGACCAAGGTGTTCGCCAAGGAATGCGCCGAATTCGGCATTCGTTGCAACGCCCTGCTGCCGGGCCTGACCGACACCAAGTTCGCCTCGGCGCTGGTGAAGAACGACGCGATCCTGAAAATGGCCCTGGCGCAGATCCCGCTCAAGCGCGTGGCCGACCCGAGCGAGATGGCCGGTGCGGTGCTGTACCTGGCCAGCGATGCGTCGAGCTACACCACCGGTGTGTCGCTGAATGTGGATGGCGGCTTCCTGTCCTGAACACGTGCCTGGGAGCAAGGGCGCTTGCTCCCAGGCATACCGGCACGGCTAGAAGTCCACGGGGCTCATGTCAATCTTGAACATGACAAGTTTGCCGTCCTTGGACGTCGCGCCTAATAACTTGAATAACTGGCCACGCCACAACGCGTCGGAAACGCGCCTGGCCGCCGGCGTATCGGGCTGGGATAACGCCAGCACTTGCCGCACCCAACTGTCGGTCATTTGACGTGAGCTTGTCGTCCCTCCCAGGCTGACGTTGGCAAGCTCGCCGGCGGAGGTATGACTGACATGCTTGGCTTCCAGAATGTAGATATCGCCTGCCGGGCCTTCAAACACCCGATCAAAGCCATTCTGTCCGCCTCCGTAGGTTCCGCCGGGAAGTACCGTATAGCCATCTTCCGTCAACCGGGCCTCATACATCGCTTCGTTCACTTCGCCCTTGCGCTTGTTGTCCCGGGCAGCGTCTTTTTCCCGCCACGTCTCAAGTAACGCCTCTTCGGCCAACGACCGTCTTCTATCGGGATAGTGCAGTTGCATGGTGCGGCTGATACGCGCCACATTGAAGTTTCCGTCTTTTGAGCACCTGACCGTGCCCAAACCTTGAAACCCGTCGTATATCGGCATCCCCGGAGGTAATGGACGTCGGCTTTCCAAGGCGCTGCAGATGGAAGCCAGACAGTCATACGGGTAACCGTTGCGCCAGATATAGGCATCGATCAGTCGACCTTTTTGCGCGGTTGGCGCACTGCGGACAGTCGGCTCGCAAAACCCGACTATTTGCCGCAAGTAGCCCTGCATGTAGTGATAAACCCGCTGGTCGATACTGCTGTTGGGCAGATCGACCGCCCCCACACGCCCGGCATAACCTTTGATATTCCGCGCCGCTTGAAAAAGATTCGAGAGTTGATCCACAGCCAGCATCGGCACCCAGCTATCGGGCGCGCCACCCATTTCAATAAAAATCCCTGCCCCGCCATGACCGCCTGCGTCCATCACCTTCCAACGCAGCCTTGCACTATCGAAGCTCACGGGGCAAAAACCTGTGTCCGCCGGCAAATAATGTCGGTTGTCGTTTAACCTGAACAGGCCTTCCGGTTCGATACGCCCGGCGTTTACCAGATTGCCTCCCGCCCCCACAGCAAACAGATGGGGTAGCGCATTCGGCACGGCACCTGATGGATTGCCATAATTGGCATCCATAAAATATTGCTCAGCCCCGATCATGAAGGCTCTCTTGCCCGGGAACGCCAGGGTGTTGGTGGGGGCGGGACTCACCGGCAACGTGTAAAGCCCCAGGTCCCATACCGGATCAATACGCTGGGTCGCCGACAAGCTCACACTGCTCAGTGGGGCGGTCAGCGAGGAAGACGAAGCACTGTGGCTCAGTGACGACGCCGATGAGCTATGACTCAGGCTCGGGGAAGACGAGGACGAACTGGCCGCAGGGTGACTGCGCCAGGTGTTCGTCTGCGGCACCCGATGCAGTGCCGGGCCTTGTGGCAAACGTGAATCCGGCGGTCTTTCACGCCATTCCCCGGTCTGCGGATCGCGCACCGCCAGGACGGTGGTGCCGTCGTCCAGGTTCAAGTAAGTGCGCGAATCATACTCACGCAACCCCGTAGCGGGATCAGGCGCCGGTATCGGGTCACCGAGGGCGGCGAAAATGGCCTCTCGGGTGACGGCGGGGGGCGTGGGCAGATCGGTCATGCGCTGATAAGTCGCGCTCGGAACCGCTGTGGATGGCGTGTTGCGCACGGGTATCGCCTCAGGCGGCAGGGGCCCGCCGGCAAAATCAACCACACGAAACGCGGTACGCGCGCTGGGTGCTGCGCCGCTGGGACGATCGACCGGACGCCCTGTAACCGGTGGTACGGAAGGGGAAGTAAATTGCTTCATAGAATGTCCTTGGACTATGTTGTTCAGCCACCCGTAAGAACCACCTCGGCTGCTGATGGGTTCAGGTTGAAACAGCCAGCTCCTCACTGGATAGCCGCCGATGCCTGTCAGCGTCCAGCCTCCAGCAATCCGCCATGACGTCGTAGTAAACGGTGCCCGTTGTCCCATCGGCCATGCCGATGCCGGTCACGTTGATGGTTGGCGTAAACACCGAGGCTCTTTGCCGGTGGTGACGCAAGGACTTCAACAGTTGCGCAATCGAACTATTGCCCGAGGCAGCGACCCTGGCCAGGTACACCTTGCCAAGGTCCAGCCTGACGTCGAAACGCCCGCCGTCCTTTGAATGAATCCGGATGTTTTCCAAGGGAACGTCGGGGTCGTCATACCGGGGGACCCGAATCGACACGCTGCCCACCTTGATGTGACCGGGGCTGACAACAATGCTGTCGAGCTGAATATCTTCCGCCAGCGCTGTACAAAAGAAGTCCCAGGTCGATGCATCGGACTCTTTACTCAGCGCCTGCGGTGTTGACAGCTCAACGATCGCCCAGGACGTCAGATAGATTTCGTACACCCCGCCCCGTCCGCATAACACACAGGTTGCCAGGTGAGGGGCCGCGCCCAGGTGCACCCGTTGTGAGTGAGCGGTCAGATTCAGGCTTTTAGGCCTGCGCGGCCTCAAGAACGGGTAATGCCCGTACCTCAGGTTCAGCGAAGCCATTGCGTCCTTGATTTTGTAACCCGGGCTGGCGAAATCACTGACGTAAGACTGCAGCGGCGGTAATAGCCGGTACGAAACACCGTCACGCATCACCACGACAAATTCAGCCTTCAACTTCAAGGCTGACGCCTGTAATGAACCGCCCACGCTCGTCCACGTCGCAGAGGGTTGCGCTGCGTATTCGTCCAGATACAGCGTGCGGCCATCAGCCCACTCAAACTTTATCTTCGCGCCTGTGTAATCCAGGTAGTCGAAGTGGCTCTGGCGTCGCGTGGCCACATGATAGGTCGTATACACCCCTGCCAATTCCTGACTGTCATAGTCCACATACACACAGCATCGGCCCTGCTCCTGGCTTGCATGCGCATCAATGGCCGTCATCCCGTGGCCGCGGCTGACAAAGTAGCTGGACGTGCCTGCCGCCAAGGCAACCGACTGACCGGGTCCCAGAATAATCGGGGAGATCCTGGGGCCGGGAGGCGCCAGCACTTCCATGCTCACCTGCGGCTCCCCGGTCGGGTCCAACGTTTCAGGCAACAAGGGCGCTATTCGATAGCCGTCCTGGGTGAGAAAGCTGAAAAGCGCGTTGGCCAGGTGGCGTTTACCCTCGCGTAGCGTGTAGACATTTTCGATCCCGACACAAGGGCCCGGCAGTTCACCGTCCAGCCCCAGAGTAGACGCCACCTTCAGAGCGTTGCCCGAGATCCACCAGCGTTGAATCCGGCTGAAGGGCCAGTTGAGCATGATGAGGCTGCGCTGCTGGCCGTCCTCCTCGATAACCACGTCCTTGGCGCTCTCAAGAATCTCGAAGTAATCGGCGCCTGGCCCGCCATTCACCCTAGCGCTGCCCCGCTGTATCAACAACTGGTCGTCTCCGGCCATTGCGTGGGCCTGGTCGTACTCTCCCTTCAGGACAATACGGTTGGCCTCGTTACTGCCGGTAATCACGCTGGAAGCGCCGGCAAGGGACGCAACATTTTCAATGCTCCACAACCCCATGCACTTGAGACCGTCGCGGCCATTGTCGGTCATCAACGTCACGCTGCCCGCCCCCAGGTTGACGTTGAAGCCTGCTGCACGCGGCGCCGTCGTCTCGCCGAGAAAGCTCAGGGTGTCAGCCCCGGTACCGCCCACCAACACCGAGATCGGCACCCGCCCTTCTGCGCCAGAAAAAGTATCCGGCGGTACCTCGAACATGAATTCGTCGTCCTGACTGCCGCCCACCAGGTGCTTGCGACCACCGCCATAGCGAAAGTGGTTCGGGCGATTCGGCACGCCCAACACCGAGTCATCCCCGCCACCCAGCAGCCAGAGCACACCTTTTTCGGGGCCCTTCGCCCCCCAGGTGGCCTCGGGCAATAGATCGACGGCCCCCTCCTTGCTCGCGTCGAAGTAGTCATCCACCTCATGGATGACCGGTTCACGCACCAGCGTGTGAGGGGACTCACCCGCCTGCTCATCCCATTGATGTTTCCAGTGCCGTATCGTCTGCAGGCGGACCTCGAACCTGCCATTGACGATGGCCTGCACACTGTTCTTCATCTCTGCGCCAAGCAATGCCCGGGCTTGGGCCTTGAGGCTTTCTGCGTAGGCACTGCGCGCGCGGCTGGTCTTGTAGCGATCGAGTACGCTGTCATCCAACTCCACACCGGCAAACGCGAACCAGCCAGTGCGCAGGCGCTCAAGGGTGCTCAACTCGATGTAATCATCGATCTCATCCACCACTCGACACGCGGCATAAATCCGCGCGCCGACAATCAGCACCGCTGCGGCGATAAGGCCCACGGGCCCTGCCGCGCCGAAGCCCGCCAACGCCGAGACGCCCAGTGCAAGACTGAGGGTTGCGCTGACGAGACTGAAACCGGCCTCGACATAGAGATCCTGTGCCTGTTTACCTTCTGCTTTCAACGCTTTTGAAAGCGCAATGACCGCCTGGGCAATGTCAAAAGGCACGGTCAATACCGAGGCGATCAATCCGGCACCACGGCGCAGCAGCAACCCCGCGCGTGATGCGCAGAACCCGCGATAAACCGTATGGCCGGCGCTCATCATTTTCTGGCCGATACGCTCCAACGCCAACTCCACGCCGAGGGACGCCACTTCTGCGGAAAAGGCGCCGCCCTCGAACAACAGCTCGCCCGTATCCCCCGTTCTGAGCGCTTCGCCTATGCCTCGAATGGCGCTGTAAAAACCGTAGAGCTGCAGCCCGGCGCCCAAGGTTTGCGCACTCCCGCTCCTGAGCTTATCGGCCCAGCCGGGCAGGCTTTCCGTGACACTCACGTCGTTGAGATTGACGCTCTGTACCCGCCGCAGCAGTCGATCGAGTTTGACAGTCGCCCCGTCCGAAGCATCAGGCGGGCTCAACATGCCGGGCGCCCACTCCGAACGCAATGACGCCAGTTCAAACAGTGCGGTGGTGGCCTGGTCACAGCTTTCACCGCTGGCGGACGTCAGATACGCCTTAAGGTGCACGGCAGAAAACGTGATCTGATCGATCAATGCCTGATCAGCTTCCTTGACGCGATACCGCTCCACATCAAGTTCCCCGCCCTCCAGGCGCGCGCCCATGTTATCCAGGGCCACGCGGCCAACCGCGGTCTCACCGATACCCATCGGCCCCCATGCAGTATCCAGATCCATCAAGGTCTGTTGACGCAGCGGTAAGACCGACGCGCCGTCGTCCTGCAACTCTTCCATTACGGCACTCCAGTCACTGACGAAGCACGCTTCGTCGTAATCAACGCGAACACCCTGTGCGCGCACTGCGTCGATACTGAAGTGTTGAGGCATGAACCTGGGGTGCATAGGTAGAGCGCGGGTGAATATCCCGCTCAAGCATTCGGCGGTTGCTGGCGAAAACTCACCGCCAGGCGGTTCCAGGCACTGATGCTGGAGACCGCCATGGTCAGGTCCACCAGTTCCTGTTCGCTGAATTCCTCGCGCACGGCGCTGAAGAGTTCGTCCGAAATACTGGAAGTCGGCAGCATCGCCACCGATTCGCACCAGGCCAATGCCGCCTTCTCCCGCGGCGTAAAGAACGGCGAGTCACGCCATACGCACAGCGCGAACAAGCGTCGCTCCGTTTCGCCGCGCTGACGCGCGGCCATCGAATGCATATCGGTGCAAAAGCCGCAGTGGTTGAGCTGCGAAACGCGGATCTTGATGAGTTCCAGCAGCGGCCGCTCGATGGACAGGCCAAAGGTGTTCGCCTCCAGCAGCAACATGCCCTTGAGCGCTTGCGGTGACGCGGTGTAGTAGTCCAGACGGGATTCCATGGGCAGTTCTCGGGCAATGACACCTCAGCCTAGAACTCTCACGGTGTAAGCCCTATAGCCAATCCGACGGTTTACCCAGGGACCATTTTGAGCGCACCTCGCGAGCGAGTAACCTTGGCGCAGAGCGAAGACCCCGGGATAAAACATGGAACTGCACGTCGTCATCAATGGCCGCAAGGATCTGGCCGAACAGCTGTACCAGCAGTTGCGCGAAGCCATTGGCTCCGGGCGCCTGGCCGCCGGTGCACAACTGCCGCCCAGCCGCTTGCTGGCCGAACAACTGGGGGTATCCCGCAAGACCGTATCCGACACCTACGCGACCCTGACCTACGAAGGCCTGCTGGTCGGCAAGACCGGCCGCGGCACCTTCGTCAACGCCCGTACGCCGCAGACCGAGCGCCTGCAAACCGCTACCGACCTGGCCTGCGCCGCCAACCTGGCGAAGTGGCAGTCACTGCCCTCGCCCATGCGCCACCCCACTCGCGACAGCACGTTGCGCTACGAATTTATCGGCGGCGCCACCAGCCGCAACCAGTTCCCCCAGGATGAATGGCGGCGCTGCACCCAGGACGCGTTGCGGCGCATCGCCCGGGACAGTGGATTCTACAGCCAGCCGGAAGGGTTGCTGGCCCTGCGCAGCGCCATCGCCGGGCATATCGCGTTTTCCCGTGGGGTCCAATGCCGCGACAGCGACATCGTGGTCACCAACGGCGCGCAGCAGGCCCTGGACCTCATCGCCCGCGTGGTGCTGGAACCGGGCAGCATCGTCGCCATGGAAGACCCCGGCTACAGCCCTGCACGCCAGTTATTCATGGCGATGGGCGCGCGGGTCATCGGTGTTCCCCTCGATGAGCAAGGCATCCAGGTCGACCGGATCCCCGATGGCACACGGCTGATCTACGTCACGCCCTCCCACCAGTTCCCCCTTGGCATGCCCATGAGCCTGCCACGTCGGGAAGCGCTGCTGGCGCGGGCCTTCGAGCTGGGTGCGATCATCATCGAGGACGACTACGACAGCGAGTTCCGCTACGAAGGCCGGCCCACCGACTCACTGCAAAGCATGGACAGCCGTGGCGTGGTCACCTACGTCGGCACCTTCTCCAAAACCCTGTTGCCCGAACTGCGCCTGGGTTATGCGGTGCTGCCGCCGGCGATCTACGGCGCGGTGCTCAAGGCCAAGCAATTGACCGACCAGCACAGCTCCACGTTGCCGCAATGGGCGCTGGCCAAGTTCATCAGCGAAGGGTATTTGCTCAAGCATATTCGCCGCTGCCACACCGTGTACGCCGGGCGCCGCGAGCGCATTTTACAGCGCCTGGCGGGCGACTTGTCGCCGTGGTTCGAAGCGGTGCCCACCGTGGCCGGGTTCCATATGGCGGCGTTGTGCAAAGTCCCGGTGAATATCCCGTTGCTGATGGCATTGGCGCGCCAGGTGGAAGTCGGCCTGTACCCGCTGGACGTGTTCTTCCACGACACGCCGGTGCGTTCGGGCCTGATCATCGGGTTTGGGGCCATCGAGACCCTCGATATCGACCCGGCGCTGGACAAGGTGCGCGATATTCTCCAGCAGATTGGCTAGGGGGTTTTCCGAGGGATTGGTCATTGGTCCTGGCGCGCCGAAGCTCTAGCCTGTGCGCTGACACCTGACCTCGGAGACTATCGCCATGCCAGACCGTGCCTTCAACACTGTTCATGTCCGCGCGGCTGCCGGGCGCTCCAGGGAACTGGGCGAGCGCCTGCGACAGATCGCCGAGCTCGTGCGCACCACCCCAGGCTGCCTCGATTACGCCGTACAGCGCAGCCCGGTGGATCCCGACCTCTGGACCGTCAATGGCTGCTGGGCCGGTGCCGAACCGCTCAACGCACACTTCGGGCTGCCAGCCCTGCAAGGCTTTATCGAGCTGGCCTCGGCAAACCTGGCGAGCCGGCTTGCGTTCGACCATTGATGAGATTGGCCTCCTGGCCTTCCCAGGGATTGGTCATTGGTAGCACCAAAGCCCAGGCGTACGGTGGACAGGTCTCGAACCACTCGGAAACCTCACCATGAAACGCCTGCTCGCCATCACCCTGATGCTCGCCTCAATCAGCGCCTTTGCCCACCCGCCGGTGTACAACCAGGAATCGATCAAGGTCCTGCAAGAACACCCGCTGCCCCAGGTACCCGGCAAGAAAACCCTTCTGCTCACCGTCGACTACGCCCCGGGCCAGGCCACCGTGCCCCACAGCCACACGGGCACGGCCGTGGCCTATGTGCTCGAAGGCGCGATTACCTCGCGGGTGAATGATGAGAAAGCCAGGACCTACACGGTTGGCGAATCGTTCTACGAGCCCGCGGGTTCGCGACACTTTGAATCCAGCAATGCCAGCCAGACCCAACCAGCCAGGCTGCTGGTAGTGATGGTGCTGGATGACAAGGCCGAGGTGCTGACCCCTCTTCCACACTAATCAGCCTCATCACCAATCAGCAGCATGGGTGAACCCCCCTCCCACCGTCAGCGGCTCACGGGCGCTTGAACTGGCGGCGCAGTTCTTCGATCTTTGGGCGGCACACGCACCCATCAAGGTGATCATTGACCATCCCCATCGCCTGCATCAGCGCATACATCGTGGTCGGCCCGACGAACGTCCAGCCGCGTTTCTTCAAGGCCTTGGACAGGCGCACCGAGGCCGGCGAGGTGGGATTGCCCGTCCAGTAAGCCAGGTCCACCACTGCCGGGCGCTCTTCAGGACCGGGTTCGAACGCCCACAACCACTGCGCCAGCGAGCCGGTCTCATCCACCAGCTCGCACGCCCGGCGGGCGTTGTTGATGGTGGAAACAATCTTCGCCCGATTACGCACGATGCCCGGGTCCTGCATCAACCGCGCGATATCCGCCTCGCCGTACTGCGCCACCCGGCGAAAATCAAAACCGTCGAATGCCGCCCTGAACGGCTCGCGCTTGCGCAGGATGGTGATCCAGGCCATGCCGGCCTGGAAGCCTTCCAGGCAGATCTTCTCGTACAGCTGAACATCATCCGCCACCGGTACGCCCCACTCGTGGTCGTGATAACGGGGGTATTCCGGCGCGGTCGAACGCCAGGCGCAGTGGGTCAGCCCGGTGTCGTCAGTGGTCAGTCCTGGTTTGTCCATCCATCACCTCATGTGCCAGGCGGCGGATGATAAGCGAAAAAATTTGCGCCCCGCCAACCGCTCAAGCATCAACCTTCGCGACCAACTGGTCAGACCGGGACCTGCCAACCGCCGATTTTTTACTTGTGATTTCAAAAATACCTGGCCTAGACTGGCGACGCACTGGACTTACCGGTATGACCACAACAATTAAGCCCTGGAACCACCAGGGCACCGAATAGAGATCCCTCCCATGCTCAGATGGTGCTCGCGTTCGATTTTCCTGCAAGTCGTGATTGGCCTGATGCTCGGCATCGTGTGCGGCCTGGCCCTTCCCGAGTTCTCCTCGCAACTCAAACCCCTGGGTGACGGCTTTATCAAGCTGATCAAGATGCTGATCGGCCTGATCGTGTTCTGCGTGGTGGTCAGTGGTATTTCCGGGGCCGGCGACTTGAAGAAGGTCGGGCGCATCGGCCTCAAGTCGGTGATCTACTTTGAAGTGCTCACCACCATCGCCCTGGTGATCGGCCTGGTCATGGCCTTCAGCACCGGGATCGGCACCGGCGCCAATATCCATCTGGAACAGCTCTCCTCCGCCGGTCTCAATGAACTGGCCGACAAGGGCCAGCACATCAAGGGCACCAGCCAGTTCCTGATGGACCTGATCCCCAACTCGGTGATCGGCGCCTTTGCCGACAACAATGTCCTGCAAGTGCTGCTGTTTTCGGTGCTGTTCGGCAGCGCGTTGAACCTGGTGGGCGAAGCGGCCTCCGGTATCACTCGGCTGATCAATGAACTGAGCCATGTGATTTTCCGCATCATGGGCATGATCGTGCGCCTGGCGCCCATCGGCGTGTTTGGTGCGATCGCCTTCACCACCAGCACCTACGGGCTGGACTCCCTGCAACACTTGGGCAGCCTGGTGGGCCTGTTCTACCTGACCTGCTTTGCCTTCGTCGCGCTGATCCTCGGCGTGGTAATGCGCCTGTCGGGCCTGCGCATGCTGCCGCTGCTCAAGTACCTGCGTGAAGAACTGCTGATCGTGATGGGCACCGCTTCCTCCGACGCGGTGCTGCCGCAGGTCATGCGCAAACTCGAACACCTGGGCATCGGCAGTTCCACCGTGGGCCTGGTGATTCCCACCGGGTACTCGTTCAACCTCGACGGTTTCTCGATCTACCTGACCCTGGCCATAGTGTTTATCGCCAACGCCACCGGCACGCCGCTGTCGATGACCGATCTGCTGACCATCCTGCTGGTGTCGCTGATCACCTCCAAGGGCGCCCACGGGATTCCCGGCTCGGCCCTGGTGATCCTGGCGGCGACGCTCACGGCAATCCCGGCGATTCCGGTGGTCGGTCTGGTGCTGGTGTTGGCGGTGGATTGGTTCATGGGCATCGGTCGCGCCTTGACCAACCTGATCGGCAACTGCGTCGCCACCGTGGCCATCGCGCGCTGGGAAAAAGACATTGATATCCAACGCGCCAACAAGGTGCTCGACGGCCAGCAAGGCTATGCCTTCCAGGCCAGGAAGCCGGTAGTGCCGGTCCACCAGGAATTCTAACGCTGTCTCATGGGCAACACTGGCTAATGTGGGAGGGGGCTTGCCCCCGATGAGGACGGTCAGTTGATCTATCTGTAACTGATCCACCGCTATCGGGGGCAAGCCCCCTCCCACACTGGATTCGCCCCATCAAGGAACCATCGACGTGATCAGCACCTCAACCGTCGTCAATTCAGTCGTAGAAAAACTCCGCGCCGCACTCAAGCAAGGTCAGTGGCGCCGGGGCGAAATGCTCCCGGGCCAGCGCGAACTGGCCGAACAGCTGGGCATCAGCCGCCCCAGCCTGCGCGAAGCGGTGATCGTGCTCGAAACCCTCGGCCTGGTGCGCTCCATGCCCGGTAAAGGTGTGGTCGTGCTGGAAACCAGCGTCAGCGAACCACAATCGAGCGACGCCGTGGCCGATGCCAGCCTCGAAGACATCCTGCAACTGCGCTACACCCTCGAACCCTTTATCGTCGGCCTGGTAGCCCAGTCCATCAGCAGCAAGGAAGTCGGCCAATTGCGCCTGACCCTGATGGACATGCGCGAAGCCCTGGATGCCGGTGACGCCGAAGCCGGCATGAACGCCTACCTCGATTTTCACGAAGAACTGTTCGCGCTCACCGCCAACCCGATCTTCCAGAACGTGGTGCAGCAAACCAGCACCGCCCTCAAGCAAAGCGCCCAGGTACTGCGCAATTCCCCCGAGCACCTGGCGGAACGCCTGCAGGAAAATGAAGCGGTGGTACGCGCCATCCGCAACAAGAACAGCGCCCTGGCCAGTGCCGAGATGCGTCGGCACATCCTCCAGGAAGGCCTGCGCATGGGCATTCACTTGAACATTCCGGACGACCATCTCGGCAACTGATTTTTTGGAGACAGGCCATGACCGCCCACGCCCTGCAACGCGATCCGATCATTCCTGCCCTGCGCCTGGTGGCCGGTAAAAAGCCTTCGGTGGACGACATCTACCCACGGTTGTTCGACGCCATCCTCGAACAGCGCATCGCCCCGTCCAGCCGCTTTACCGAAGAAGGCCTGGGCGAAACCTTTGGCGTCAGCCGCAGCGTGATTCGTCGGGTGCTGGCCAAGCTGTCCCACCAGCAAGTGGTCATCCTGCGCCCCAACCAGCGCGCCCAGGTCGCGGCGCCGGATGCCCAGCAGACGCGGCAGATTCTCGAAGCGCGGCGCATGACCGAAATCACGGTGGTGCAATTGGCCTGCGCCCACGCCACGCCCACGCAGATACGCCAGCTGCGCGAGCTGATAGCACGGGAACGCGACGGTAGGGAACGCAACCAGCGTGGGCCGGCGATTCGGTTGTCAGGGGAGTTTCACCTGCAATTGGCGCAGATGGCGGGTAACGCGCCGTTGGCGCAGTTTCTCAACAGCCTGGTGCCGTTGACGTCGTTGATCATTGCCCAATTCGAAGCGAAAGCCTTCACGTATTGCGCGTGGCAGGAGCATGTGGCGATTGTGGATGCGATTGAGCAGCGGGATGTGACTGCTGCGGTGGGCTTGATGACCCGGCACCTGGATCACCTGGAAAGCAAATTACTGAAACACCACTGACCTTCAGATAAATGAAGATCCAAATGTGGGAGGGAGCAAGCCCCCCCACATTGGTTTTACCCAGGCATCAAGCCGGTTGCAGCACCGATTGACCACTCAACGCCAGGTCCAACAGTTCACGGTTTGCCACCGCGTACATAGCGTAGTCCGTGCCGACCGCAGCACGGATTTCCACCATCATTGCGACCCAACGATCAGCCATGTCCTTGTGCTGCTCAAGCCACAGGGCCACGCGGGCTTCCATGTCCTGTGGCGCGTCGGCCATTTGCAGGACGGAAATGGTGATCGCCCGCTGCTGCCAATCCACATCGTCGCGGAACGCTTCGCGGGCCTGGGCCTGCCAGTTGTTGGCCACGGGCAGATCGCTGATCTGCTGCAGGTACCACGGCAGGTCCAGGGCGCTGCCGACGGCGAAGTAAGCCTTGGCCACTTCGGCGGCGTCATGCCCAGTCACATCAGCGGCTTCGATGATCGGCAGCAAGGTGTACAGGTGGGTCGTGCCTGCAACCATGCGCGCCAGCAACTCCGGCACGCCGGCTTCGGTGTAGGCCTGGTAGCGGGTCTGCCAGCCTTCGCGGGTCGGACCTTCCAGCAGTTCGTCGAGCTTGAGGCCCAGCGCGGCCAGGTGCGGACCGAAGTGCGCGGTGTCACGGCCGGCGTCCTGCTCGTTGCGACGGCTGCGCAGGAACCAGCGCGTGGCACGACGGCCCAGGCGCATCAGCTCATCCATCAACTGCAATTGCACGTCAGCGGAGACCTGGTGGTCCAGGGCTTCGATCTGGCGGAACCAGTGCGGGAGGTGGAAGATGTCGCGCACGATCACATAGGCGCCGGCCACGTTCGCCGGGCTCATGCCGGTCGACTCCTTGAGTCGCTGCACAAAGGTGATGCCCATGTGGTTGACCAGGTCGTTGGCGATCTGGGTGCTGACGATCTCGCGCTTCAGACGATGGCGACGCATGGCTTCGCCGAACTTGGCCACCAGGCTCGGTGGGAACGCGGTCTCCATGTCGCGGGTCAGGTAGTCGTCATCCGGTACCAGCGACTTGAGCAGCGCTTCCTTGAGGTCGATCTTGCTGTAGGAGATCAGCACCGACAGCTCCGGACGGGTCAGGCCCTTGCCGGTGGAAGCGCGCTCGGTGAGCTGCTCTTCGGTCGGCAGGTACTCGATGGCGCGGTCCAGCTTGCCACGGCCTTCCAGGTCGCTCATCAGGCGCTTGTACTCGGCGGCACGCTCGTAGGCACGGCGCGCGGCCAAGGACAGGGCCTGGGTCTGCTTGTAGTTGTTGCCCAACACCAGGCTGCCGACTTCGTCGGTCATGCTCGCCAGCAACTGGTTGCGTTGCTTGTCGGTCATGTCGCCGGCCTGCACCACTTCGTTGAGCAGGATCTTGATGTTCACTTCGTGGTCGGAGCAGTCCACACCACCGGCGTTGTCGATAAAGTCGGTGTTGGAGCCGCCGCCATTGAGACCGAACTCCACACGGCCCAACTGGGTCATGCCGAGGTTGCCGCCCTCGCCCACCACCTTGCAGCGCAGCTCGTTGCCGTTGACGCGCAGCGCGTCGTTGGCCTTGTCGCCTACATCGGCGTGGCTTTCGGTGCTGGCCTTGACGTAGGTACCGATACCGCCGTTCCACAACAGGTCCACCGGCGCCTTGAGCAAGGCGTTCAGCAGTTCGGTCGGAGTCAGCTTGTCGGCCGAAATGTCGAAGCGTTCCTTCATCTGTGGCGAGATGGCAATGCTCTTCGCGCTGCGCGAGAAGATACCGCCGCCTTCGGACATGATGCTGGTGTCGTAGTCGGTCCAGGCCGAACGCGGCAGCTCGAACATGCGCTGGCGCTCGACGAAGCTGGTGGCCGGGTTCGGGTTCGGGTCGATGAAGATATGCAGGTGGTTGAAGGCCGCGACCAGTTGCAGCTTGTCGGACATCAACAGGCCGTTACCAAACACGTCACCGGCCATATCGCCGACGCCCACCACGGTGATGCTGTCTTCCTGCACGTTGATACCGCGTTCACGGAAGTGACGCTGCACACCGACCCACGCGCCCTTGGCGGTGATGCCCATTTTCTTGTGGTCGTAACCGGCGGAACCACCGGAGGCGAACGCATCGCCCAGCCAGAAGCCGTAGTCGATGGCGATACCGTTGGCGATGTCGGAGAAGGTCGCGGTGCCCTTGTCCGCTGCTACCACCAGGTACGGGTCATCGTCGTCATGACGCACGACGTTGGCCGGCGGCACCAGAGCGCCGTCCTTGAGGTTGTCGGTGATGTCCAACAGGCCGGAGATGAAGATGCGGTAGCAGGCGATGCCCTCGGCCGCGATCTCGTCACGACTGCCGCCCAGTGGCAGGCGACGCGGCAGGAAGCCGCCCTTGGCGCCCACCGGCACGATCACCGAGTTCTTCACTTGCTGGGCTTTGACCAGGCCGAGCACTTCGGTACGGAAGTCCTCTTCACGGTCCGACCAGCGCAGGCCGCCACGGGCAACGTTGCCAAAGCGCAGGTGCACGCCTTCGACACGCGGCGAGTAGACGAAGATTTCAAACTTCGGCACCGGCTTGGGCAGCTCAGGGATCGCGCGCGGGTCGAACTTGAAGCTGAAGTACGACTTGTTCTGGCCGTTGGCGTCGGTCTGGTAGAAGTTGGTGCGCAGGGTGGCCTTGATCAGGTCCAGGTAGCGCCGCAGGATGCGGTCTTCGTTGAGCACCTGGACGTCGTCCAGGGCCGTGAGGATCGCTTGTTCCAGGCGTTGCTGCTTGTCTTCCAGGTCATCGGCGGTGAGCTTGCGCGCCAGGTAGAAACGGGTCTTGAACAACCGGGTCAACTCGCGGGCGATGTCGGTGTGGTTGTTCAGGGTGCTGGCGATGTAGCCGAGGTCGAAGCCCAGGCGGATCTGCTTCAGGTAGCGGGCGTAGGCACGCAGCAGCGCGACATCGCGCCATGGCAGGCCGGCGGTGAGTACCAGGCGGTTGAACGCATCGTTCTCGGCATCGCCATGCACGATGTGCACGAACGCGTCCTGCAGGGTGTCGTTGAGCTGCTGGATGTCCAGGTTCACGCCTTCGGCGGCGATGAACGCAAAATCGTGGATCCAGAACTCGCGGCCGTTGGCATGGCGCAGGCGGTACGGGAATTCACCCAGCACGCGCAGGCCGAGGTTTTCCAGGATCGGCAATACGTCGGACAGCGCCAGCGGGGTATCGGCGTGATACAGCTTGCAATGCAGCTCGCGCTGGCCGGACACCTGGCCCAGCGGCTGATAGAAGCTCATCACCAGCGGGTTGGCTTCGGTGAGGCTGAGCAGGTGCTGCATGTCGACCACAGCCGAATGCGCAGCGAAACGCTCGCGGTAGCCGGCCGGGAAGCCTTTCGGGAAATCCGCCAACACGTTGGTACCGTGGGCTTCGCCGAAGCTTTCCACCACCAGGCTGGAGTAGTCGTCCTGCCAGCTGCGGCAGGCCTGCACCACTTCTTTTTCCAGTTGCAGCGGGTCGATGTCCAGGCGGTTCTTCGGGTCGACCCGCAGAATCAGCTGCACGCGCGCCAGCACGGATTCGGAGAAGAAGGTCCAGAATTCGCAGTCCGAGGCTTTCAGGCGATCCATCAGCACTTGCTGGATCTTCTGGCGCACTTCGGTGGAATAAATGTCGCGTGGCACGTAGGCCAGGCAGTAGCAGAAACGACCGTACGGGTCTTTGCGCAGGAACACGCGGATCTTGTTGCGTTCCTGGATCTGCACGATCGACATCACGGTGCTGAACAGCTCGTCGACCGGGGTCTGGAACAGGTCGTCACGGGGCAGCACTTCAACGACTTGAGCAAGCTCCTTGCCCAGGTGCGCCTTGGCCTGGAAGCCCGAGCGGCGTTCGATTTCCGCGACCTTGCGGCGGATATACGGGATGACGCGCACGCTTTCGCCGTACACCGACGAGGTGTAGAGGCCCATGAAGCGGCATTCCTTGATCACCTTGCCGTCGGCATCGATCTGGCGGATCGACACGTAGTCCGGGTAAGCCGGGCGGTGTACACGGCTCGGGTGCGCGGCCTTGGCGAACGACAGCACGGTCGGCTCGCGCAGGTACGACACGGCGTAGTCTTCGATGCGCAGGTCGTCGGCGGTCAGGCCGGCGCGCAGCAGCTTGGTCAGACCGAGGAACGAGCCGGCGTCATATTCGATATGACCGCCGTCCGCCTCGTCACGTACCACAAACTCTTCATAGCCGAGGAAGGTGAAGTGGTTGCCCACCAGCCATTCCAGGAAGTTCTTGATCTCGGCTTTTTCTTCGCCGTCGATGCCGAACGGGCTGGCGTCGATACCGTCGAGCAGCTCCTGGACCTTGGCCTTCATCGGTTCGAAATCGGCCACGGCCACGCGCACTTCGCCCAGCACCTGCTCAAGCTCTTTGCTCAGCACGTTGAGTTCGGCGGCGTTGGCGCAGCGGTCGATTTCCAGGTACATCAGCGATTCTTGCTCGATGCCTTCGCCCTGGGTGCCCTTGGGCAGGATTTCCAGCAACTCGCCCTTGCTGCCACGGCGCACGCTGAGCACGGTGGTCTGCAGGGTGTGGATGCTGTAGCCACGGCGGTTCAGCTCGGTGCGTACCGAGTCCACCAGGAATGGCAGGTCATGGTGCAGCACTTCGACCGCGGTGTGGGTCGATTGCCAGCCATGACGTTCGTAATCGGGGTTGTAGACCCGCACTTGCGGTTGGGTGTGATCAAAGCGCTCAAGCAGGCGCCAGGCGGACAGGGTGCAACCGGCCAGGTCGGAAAGGCGACGCTGGGTCAGTTCGTCCAGGGAAATGATGCCGAAGAATTGTTCAGCGAACAGCGCCACTTGTGGCAGTGCCTGTTCACTGATGTGCTGCGCCAGTGCCGCTTGCAGTTGATGCTGGAAGTCGGCCTTGCTGGCTGCGGTGAAGAACGCCATCTGTGGTACTCCGCTTGGGCTTGTTATTGATGGAAGCGTCGCGTGTTATCCCCTGGTGGGGAGACCGTCAGCTCTGTTCGCAGGTAACGAGTTAAGCACCATAAACGAATCAGAGTGACAGGTGGGTGAAGCTGGACAAGACAATGAGGTCACATACAACTTCCATAAGATGCGCACCTTGCCGGGTGACGGTACGACGGGCAGGTCAGGCGCCTGGCACGTGCACATCCGTTGCGCAGCTTAACGAGTGTGGGAAGCCGGGTGCTTGCGGTGCTGCGACATATTCGGTCATCGGTACGCAGGCTTGGGGTTGCGACTTGGGCAACCCGGAATTCCCGGTGGAAAAACCGGCTATTTTTCCGCCCCGGAGTACCGAAAATGACTGGTATTGCCCGTCAGGTCATGCGCTGGATCTGACACAGGATGCAGCACAAAATTCGCCGCAATGGCACAATTGCCTACGCAACGCCCTACCCCAGACAGGATTCCCCATGCTGCAACTGAAAACCGACGCCCTGATGGCCACCCCGTGCGACGACGAAGAAGACAACATGGCCATGCTCTGCTGCCACGGCAGGAACGGCGAGATGTTCATGCTCACCCGCTACCCCGACGAAGACGAAGTGGAGCTGACCTGGGACTACGAGCCGTCGACCCTGGACGGGCTGAAAGTCACCCTCAGCGATACGACATTGCGGGTAGAGCTGGCGGCGGGCGATGCCGATGCACTGGGCGGCAAGGACCAATTGGAGATAACCCACGCCACCGCCGCAGCGGAGATGGCAGAAGTGGAACAAACCCTGCAGAACATTCTCAAGGGCACCGGCACCTACATCCGTGCCTGAATCGCACTGGCGCAGCCTTCACCGATGCCCTTGACCGTTGGTCGGTACTGTTATTTCTAACAGTACCCGGCCCCGTGTTTCCGGCCTTAGCTGAGCAAAGCAACGGTGACTGCACGGGTGCCTCGATGAAATCCATCAGCAAGTTTCTGGCTATTAGCCTTTTGGCCACGGCTTCATCAGCGCTGGCGGCATCCGCAGCCAACACTGACTATTCACACTTGATCCTTCTGATCAAAGACGACGGATCCAGGTCGCGAAATCTTCAGGACCTCGTCGACCCCTCCAGCACCTTCCAGCACCGCGTGCCCAACATCAAGCCGCTGGTAACGCCGAGCAAGGCCCGCACGCTGGCGGATGGAGAAGCCCTGCGCCGGCATCGACTGGACCGCTACTACATCGTCGACACCCGCCACTTGAGCCACAGGCAGGCTGACGCACTGCGCCAGCAACTCAAGCAAGACCCGGCCATCGAAGACGTCGACTTCGAACCCGTGGTGGAGGGCATGCATGAGGACAAGGCCGAACCTATCGCAGGCAGTGCGCGCGGCAGCATCCCGGACCATACCGGACGCCAGCACTACCTGCTCGGCCGACAAGCCGTTCCGCCCTACAAGATCGGCGGCGTGAATGCCGTGCAGGCCTGGAAGGTTCCCGGTGGCAAAGGCCAGAACATGCGGGTGACCTCTGCGGAAATAGATCATTGGGCCTACAACCACGTGGACCTGTCCAAACCTTTCCTGGAAGTCGATGCAGGGGCTCTAACCGGCCACCACGACACGGCCAGCGTCGGCATCATCGGCTCCAGGGACAACGGCTTCGGCACCACCGGCATCGTGCCCCATGCACAACTGGGCTATTCGCAATATGGCACCAGCCGCCTGATGCAGACCGCAGAACTGCTGAGCCCCGGCGATGTGGTGCAATTAGGCGTGCATCTGGCTTACACGTCCTTTCCAGCAGCCGTGTGCACCCAGAGCTGCTTTATGCCCATCGAGTACAACCCCACAGTGCGGGACATCATCACCTACATGACGATGGAAAAAGGTGTGCATGTCGTACTGGCTGCGGCAAACGGCAATATCAATCTGGATCACCCCTACTTCAACGGCTACTTTGATCGCAATAAATTCGATTCCGGCAGCATTTATGCTGGCGCCGTCACACCCACCACCGGCCTGAGAGCCTATTTCTCCCAATATGGCAGACGCGTCGACCTGTTCAGTTGGGGCGGCTCCGTCACCACGACGACCTGGAGCACCGCCAACCCCACCAGCGCCTATACCCACACCTACAGCGGCACCTCGTCCGCCAACCCGATCATTGCCGGGGTGATGGCATCGCTGCAAGGTGTGGCGCGGGCCAATGGCCTGGGCAATCTCGCCCCCAAGGAACTGCGCAGAATCCTCGTGGAGACCGGCTATCCACAGGCCAACGGCAACCGTACCGAAATTGGCGTGCAACCGGACCTGGAGGCCGCCATCCGCAAACTGCTTGCCGACGGCGTCGGCCAACCGCCCACGGGCCGGCTGGCCATCCCCGAGCAAGCCAAATCGGGAGAGACGTTCAACGGCCATGTCTATGCTGAATCGCCCACGCAAAAACCGTTGACCTATCGCTGGAATGCCGACGGGTTTACCCCTCCGGACGGGGATGGGCCGACCTTGTCATTGACCGCCCCGCCCGTAACCGCCGATACCCTGACCTCGATTTCCGTGGCGGTCTCCGACGGCACCCACACCCTCAACCTGAGGGAAAACATGACCATCAAGGCCCCTGACGAGCCTCCGGTCAGCGACTGCGCCGATCCCTGGATTGCGAGCAAGGTGTATGCCGTGGTCGGCGAAAAAGTCTCCTACAGCGGTTACAACTACCAAGTGGCGCACTGGACGCAAAACGCTCGCCCCGATCTGAACTTTGTTGAAACCGGCGCCGCCAAGCCCTGGCGGCGCCTGGGCACCTGCGGCAGCGGGCTGCCGGTCGCCAGGATCACTGGCCCCTCCAGTGTTGAAGCCGGCAAGGCGGTGCTGTTGTCGGGGGCCTCCTCCACGGGCCAAGGCTTGCGCTTCGCCTGGGCGGCCACTGGCTTCAACCCGGACTCTTCGGCGCAAGCATCCAGCAGCTTTATTGCTCCGAATACGGCGGGAACACGCGTCATCACTCTGACCGTCACCGATGAACGCGATCGCCGCGCGACGGCCAGCCACACCCTCACGGTGACCGCCGGCACCCCCGCCAACCGTCCACCCGTCGGCAGCCTGCAGGGCAGCGAAACGGTCGATTCGGGCAAGGCCGTGACCTTCATAGCCAACGCCAGCGACCCTGACGGCGATCCGATGAGCTACACCTGGACACGCCCGACCGGCTTCACCGGCACCATCGGCAATACCCGCAGCGTCACCCTCACCGCCCCTGCCGTCACCGGCGATACCCGCGTCATCGTCAGTGTCGTGGTCAGTGACGGGCGCGGCGGTACGCTGCGACTGGAAAAACCGATCACCGTCAAGGCCCCGCCACCTTCGGGCAGTTGTGGCGATATTCCGGCGTGGTCGCCCACCAAGGTGTATTCGACCTACGCAGAGTCGGTGTCGTACAACGGCATGGTCTACAAACAGAACTTCTACAGCCGCGACAAACGCCCGGATCTCAACTCTGCCGAGCACAGCCAGCCTTGGCATACCGGGGTGCCCTGCCGTTGAAGCAAAGGCGGTGAGCGGGCACGCCTGCTCGCCGCCCTTTGGGCCTCTCACACAATTTTCCTACAAGTTTTGCTAAAAATACCCCGCGTGCCGTTAGTCGCCACCCCCCGCCATGCATTAAAGTAGGCGCCCCAGGCTGTCGTTTGTTACATGACGCACAGGCTCATCTCTCCAGGAACCGTCATCGATGGAACATCGTGAAGCGCTGCTCGCGCTGCGAACCTTTCTTTCTACGCAGATTCTCGGCCAGGAAAAACTCATCGATCGCCTGCTGATCGCCCTGCTCGCCGACGGCCATATGCTGGTGGAAGGCGCGCCGGGCCTGGCCAAGACCAAGGCGATCAAAGAGCTGGCCGAAGGTATCGAAGCGCAGTTCCATCGTATCCAGTTCACCCCCGACCTGTTGCCCGCCGACATCACCGGCACCGAGATCTATCGCCCGGAAACCGGCAGTTTCGTGTTCCAGCAAGGGCCGATCTTCCACAACCTGGTGCTGGCGGACGAGATCAACCGCGCCCCGGCCAAGGTGCAATCGGCGCTGTTGGAGGCCATGGCCGAGCGCCAGGTCAGCGTCGGGCGCAGTACATACGACCTGTCCCCGCTGTTTCTGGTGATGGCCACGCAAAACCCCATCGAGCAGGAAGGCACCTACCCGCTGCCCGAGGCCCAGCTCGACCGTTTCCTGATGCACGTCAAGATCGGTTTCCCCGACGCCGCCGTCGAACGGCGCATCCTGCAACAGGCCCGTGGCGAAGCCCTCAACGGCGAAACCAAGCCCGAGCGCCGCGTCAGCCAGCAGGCGATCTTTGCCGCGCGCAAGGAAATCCTCGGCCTGTACATGGCCGATGCGGTGGAGGAATACCTGGTGCAACTGGTCATGGCCACGCGCACCCCGGCCAAGTTCGACCCGGAAATGGCCGAGTGGATCGCCTACGGCGCCAGCCCCCGTGGCTCCATCGCCCTGGATCGCTGCGCACGCGCCCATGCGTGGCTGGCCGGTCGCGACTTTGTCAGCCCGGAAGACATCCAGGCGGTGCTGTTCGACGTGCTGCGCCATCGCATCATCCTGTCGTTCGAAGCCGAAGCGGCCGGGATTGACCAGGACCGTGTGGTGCAACGCATTCTCGACGTCGTTGCCGTCGCTTGAAGTCGATGAACGCAAGCGATGGGGTGCGCGTCACGCTCAGCGAGCTGATCGAGATGCGCCACCGCGTGCGCGAAGTGCAGCTGTTTTCCACGCCAAGCCAGCGCAGCCCGCTGATCGGCCTGCACCACTCCAAGCTGCGCGGGCGCGGTGTCGACTTCGACCAGGTGCGCGTGTACCAGGCCGGCGACGACGTGCGCACCATCGACTGGCGCGTCACCGCGCGCACCCAGGAGCCGCACACCAAGCTGTTCCACGAAGAACGCGAACGCCCGATTTTCATCATGGTGGAGCAAAGCTGCCGGCTGTTTTTCGGCTCGGGGCAGATGTTCAAGTCGGTGCTCGCCGCTCAAGCCGCCAGCCTGATCGGCTGGGCCGCGTTGGGGCACAACGACCGCGTCGGCGGGCTGGTGTTCGGCGACAACGAGCACTACGAAATCAAGCCGCGCCGCAGCAAGCAAAGCCTGCTGCAATTGCTCAACCGCCTGGTGCGCGTCAACCAGAGCCTGGACACCGAAAGCCGCCCGGAGGCCGACGCCCTGGGCATGGCCCTGCGCCGTGGCCGCGAAGTGCTGCGTCCCGGCAGCCTGGTAATCGTGATCTGCGACGAACGTGCCCTCACCGAGGGCGCCGAGCAGCAATTGAGCCTGCTGTCACGCCATTGCGACTTGCTGCTGTTGCCGATCTCCGACCCGCTGGACCACGCCCTCCCCGCCGCAGGGCTGCTGCGTTTTGCGCAACGCGGGGCGCAATTGGAACTGGATACCCTGAACTTCGATTTGCGCCAGGCCTACAAGGCCCAGGCCGAAGCGCGCATCGCCCGCTGGGAACTGCTCGCACAGAAACTGCGGATCCTGCTGATGCCCCTGAGCACCCAGAGCGAAATGGTCGAACAACTGCGCGAATACCTCAACCCGCAACGCCCGGTTAAAAAGCAATGAGCAGCCTCGACCAACTGCAACCGCTGATCGCCCCGCCGCCCATCGGCTTCTGGCCGCCCGCGCCGGGCTGGTGGCTGTTGCTGCTGGTCATCCCGTTGCTGGGTTGGGGGTTGTGGTCGCTGCGCCGCTTCTTGCCGACTCGACGCCCCCTGGCCCGCGCCGAACAACCGCTGGACCCGCTGCGCATCGCCGCCCTGGCGGAATTGGCGCTGATGCCCAAACCCTACGATGGCGCGCCCGCCGGTGCCTGGCTGCAACAGCTCAATGGCCTGCTCAAGCGCCTGTGCCGCAACGACTATCCCTATAGCCAGAGCCATACCCTCAATGGCCGCAAATGGCTGGCATTCCTCGACAACCGTTGCCCGGCCGCCGGCCTCACGCGCTGGATGGTGCTGGTGGAGGGTGCCTACAAACCCGAATGCAAACTCGACGACAAGGCCATCGCCGGCCTGACCCAAGCGGTCGACACCTGGATTCGCAAACATGTTTGAGTTCGCCTGGCCATGGATCTTCGTCCTGTTGCCCTTGCCCTGGGTGATGCGGTTCATCCTGCCGGCGGCCGACAGCGGCGAGCCCGCCCTTAAAGTCAGCTACCTCGGCGATCTCGAAAGCCTGGCCCGCCGCCGCGCGCGGGTGAACCTACCGGGCTGGCGCCAACAGGCGCCCTTCGTGGTGCTGTGGCTGCTGCTGCTGAGCGCCGCTGCGCGCCCGGAATGGCTGGGCGAACCACTGCCGATTGCCGCCAGCGGCCGCGATTTGCTGGTGGCGGTGGACGTGTCCGGCTCCATGGACTTCCCCGACATGCACTGGCAGGACGAAGACGTCAGCCGCCTGAACCTGGTCAAGCACCTGCTCGGCGACTTCCTTGAAGGCCGCGAAGGCGACCGCGTGGGCCTGATCCTGTTCGGCAGCCAGGCCTACCTCCAGGCGCCGCTGACCTTTGACCGCCGCACCGTGCGCACCTGGCTGGATGAAGCGCGCATCGGCATCGCCGGCAAGAACACCGCCATTGGCGATGCCATAGGCCTGGCGCTGAAACGCCTGCGCCAGCGGCCTGCGCAAAGCCGCGTATTGATCCTGGTTACCGATGGCGCCAACAACGCCGGGCAGATCAACCCACTGACCGCCGCGCGCCTGGCGGCCGAAGAAGGGGTGAAGATCTACCCCATCGGCATCGGCGCCGACCCCGAGCAAACCGGTTCCCTGGGCATCCTTGGCGTCAACCCGAGCCTGGACCTCGACGAGCCGGCACTCAGGGCGATTGCCGAGGCCACCGGCGGCCAATACTTCCGTGCCCGCGATGGCCAAGAGCTGGAAGCGATCAAGCAGACACTGGACAAACTCGAGCCTGTCGAACAACAACCGACCCAGGCGCGCCCGGCGCTAGCGCTGTACAGCGGACCGCTGGCCCTGGCGCTGATCCTGAGCATGTTGCTGGTGATCCAGGAACGCTGGCCGAACAACGCCCTGCAACGCGGGTTCAACAAACTGTCGAGCAAGGGGATCTTCCTGCAACAGCATCCGGAATGGCGCCAGCGCCTTAAACGCCTGCGTCTGCGGAGGCGTCGATGATCGCCCTGTGGCCGCATTGGTTCCGACCCTGGTGGCTGTTGCTGCTGCCACTGCTTGGCTGGTTGCTGTGGCAACTGTGGCACCGGCAAAAGCGCGCCGGGCGCTGGCAGATGATCCTGCCGCCGGCCTTCCACGCCGTGCTGCTCAGCGGTGGCAACGGGCGCGAAAGCAAATCGCCGTGGATGTTGCTGGGCCTCGCCTGGCTGTTGGCCGTGCTGGCGTTGCTGGGTCCCAGCTGGCAACGGGTTGAACAAACCAGCCAGAAACCCTCCGACCCGTTGGTGGTGCTGCTCGAACTGACCCCGGAAATGCTCGCCACCGACAGCCCGCCCAACCGCCTCGAACAGGCACGGCGCAAACTCTACGACTTGTTGCAGGCGCGCAGCGATGCGCAAACCGCCATCGTCGTCTATGCCGGCAGCGCCCACACCCTGGTGCCGCTGTCGGACGACCTGGCCACCAGCCGCAACCTGCTCGAGGCCCTGCGCCCCTCGATCATGCCGGAGTCCGGCCACCGCGCCGACCTGGCCGTGGAGAAAGCCCTGGACCTGCTCAAGCATGGCGGCCTGGGCCAGGGTCGCCTGCTGCTGGTCGGCTCATCGCTGTCCAAACAGGAACGCCAGGGCATTCGCCTGCTGCTGCAGGGCAACCAGGCGCCGAGCCTGTCGATCCTGGGCATCGGCAGCCGCGAAGGCACGCCGGTGACCCAGGAAAGCGGCGAATTCCTCAAGGACGAACAAGGCGCGATCCTGGTACCACGCCTCGACAGCCCGACGCTCAAGGCCTTCGCCAGCGAAATGGGCGGCCGCTACCGGGCCGCACGCCTGGACGATAAAGACCTGCGCCAGCTCAGCGTGCTGGACCCGCCCCAAGCCCTGCGCAACGACGGCCAGTTACTGCACCTCGACACCTGGGCCGACCAGGGTTACTGGCTGCTGCTGCCGCTGTTACTGCTGGCCGCCTGCGCCGGGCGGCGCGGCTGGTTGTTCTTTTTACCGCTTCTGCTGTTGGGCACGCCGCAACCCAGCTATGCCTTTGAATTCCAGGATCTGTGGCTGCGTCCGGACCAGCAAGGCCAATACCTGCTCAAGCAGAAACGCCCCGCCGAAGCCGCCGAACATTTCGAGGATGCCCAATGGCAAGGCGTCGCCCTGTACGCGGCCGGCAATTATGCCGAGGCCATCAAGCGGTTTGCCGAGGGCAATGACGCCTATTCCCACTACAATCGCGGCAACGCCCTGGCCAGGTCCGGTGAACTCGAAGCGGCCATCGACGCCTACGAACAAGCCCTGGAAGCCCAGCCCGACCTGCAACCGGCGCTGAAAAACAAGGCCCTGGTAGAAGCCTTGATCCAGGAACAGGCAGAACCCGAGCCGCAAACGCCAGCAAAAAACGAGGATGACGAAACCACCCAACCCGGCCAAACTGCGCAACCGGGCGCCACTGGGCAAAATGCCACAGGTGGTGAGCAATCGTCCCAGGGCCAAGGCGAAGCCGGCACGGGCGACACTCAGGCCGGCACCCCGCCGCCAGCCGCTGACAACGACGTGCCGGGCAGCGAGTTAGGCGATGAGCACACCACCACCCCGCCGCTGCTTGCTGCCGACGCCAACCTCGACGGTGAACACCGCCAGGCCCTGGAACAATGGCTGCAGGAGATCCCGGACAATCCCGGCGAACTGCTGCGACGCAAATTCTGGTACGAACAGCAACAGCATCAGGACAAGACTCGATGAGCCGCCGCACCACCCTTCTGCTTCTGCTCGCGTTGTCGGCAGGTCACGCCCAGGCGGCCAGCCTGGTCGCCAGCGTCGACCGCAACCGCCTCAATTCCGGGGAAACGGTGGAACTGACGGTGGAGTCCAGCGATGTCACCCAGTTCGGCAAGCCCGACCTGTCGCCCCTGGATGCGCAGTTCGAAGTCAGCGGCACGCGCCAGCTCAACCAACTCACCACGCTGGGCGGCGATAACCATGCGACCACCCGCTGGATCATTACCCTGCTGCCCAAGCAGAACGGCACGGTGGTGATTCCGCCGCTGCAAGTGGGCGAGTACACGACCCAGCCGATCAGCCTGCAAGTGCTGGAAACCACCAGCCAGGACACCAACGCCGAACTGGCCCCGGTGTTTGTCGAAGCCAACCTCGACCAGACCAGCGTCTATGTCCAGGCCCAGGCACTGTTGACCGTGCGCGTGTATCACTCGGTGTCGCTGTACGACGACAGCAGCTTGACGCCGTTGCAGATCCCCGATGCCCGTGTCGAACAGTTGGGCGAGTCGCGTACCTATGAAAAGGTCATCAACAGCATCCGCCATGGCGTGATCGAAACCCGCTACGCGATCTACCCGCAGCACAGCGGCACCCTGGAGATTCCGTCGCAGACGTTCAGCGCCACGCTGGTGGAGTCGCGTCCGCCCCAGGAAAACACACTGCAGGGCACCAAGCCCGGCAAGCTGATCCATGTGAGTTCGGCGGCGCTGCCACTGGCGGTCAAACCCAAGCCCGCGCTGTACCCCGTCGATGCCCCCTGGCTGCCGGCTCGCAGCCTTACGCTCACCGAGAGCTGGAACCCGGAGCCGGAACATGTACAAGTCGGCGACTCCCTGACCCGCAGCCTGACCGTCAAGGCCGAGGGCCTGTCCAGCGCCCAACTGCCGGCCCTGCCCAGCACCGACATCAATGGCCTGCGCCGCTACCCGGACCAGCCGGTGCTCGGCAACCAGACCAGTGACCGTGGCCTGATCGGCAGTCGCGAGGACCGTGAGGCCCTGGTACCCAACCGTGTCGGCGCCCTGGAACTGCCTGCCGTCGAGGTGGTGTGGTGGAACACCCACGAGGACCACCTGGAGCGCACCAGCCTGCCAGCCCGTAACCTGCAAGTGGCCAACAACCCCAGTCTGACGGTGGACACACCTGCCACGCCGACCATCATTACCGCACCGGACGACAGCCGCCTGTGGCTGTGGCAACTCAGCACCCTGCTCCTGGCCTGCACCACCCTGCTGGGCTTCGGCCTGTGGTGGCGTGCCCGCTGGCAACCGGCGGTACTGCGTGCAGCGCAAACCGGCCCGAGCCCACGCACCCTGCTCGACGACCTCAAGCGCGCCACCCAGGCCAACGACCCCCAGGCCACCCGCCAGGCACTGGATGCCTGGGCGCGGCAACAGCCGGAAACCCTGGCGGACATGGCGGCGCGGTTCGTGCCGTTGTCGGATGCATTGGATGGGCTCAACGGCGCGCTCTACAGCGAGAGCGGTCAATACTGGCTGGGCGAAGAGCTGTGGCGTGCGGTCAAAGCCATCCCGATGACCGAGCGCGAGCAGGACCCGGCGACGGACAGCACCAGCTTGCCGCCGCTCTATCCCAAATAACCCCCCGCTACATTCCTGACACTCCACAAAATCAAATCAACGCTGAACTACGGCTGTTGTGGGAGATTTTTCAGGGCCTGAAAAGTTGTGTAGATACCGATGGCCATCGGAGGCAAGCCTCCTCCCACATTGGATCTGCGTGGTCTGGAGCAGCGTGTTCGCAATACAGGTAAACTCCCCTCCTTTTCATATTCTCCACGGAGTTCGCCTTGCGTCTGTTCCACACCTCCGACTGGCACCTGGGCCAAAACCTCCACGGCCAGGAACGCGACTTCGAACACGCCTGCTTCCTCGAGTGGCTGCTGCGCCAGATCGCGGCCCAGCAACCCGATGTGCTGTTGATCGCCGGCGATATCTTCGACACGGTCAACCCGCCGCTCAAGGCCCAGGAGCGCCTGTACGATTTCATCATCAGCGCCCACGAACAAAACCCCAAGCTGACCATTGTGATGATCGCCGGCAACCACGACTCCGGCTCGCGGATCGAACTGC
Organism: Pseudomonas sp. NIBRBAC000502773; assembly: GCF_006517195.1. Lineage (NCBI taxonomy): Bacteria > Pseudomonadati > Pseudomonadota > Gammaproteobacteria > Pseudomonadales > Pseudomonadaceae > Pseudomonas > Pseudomonas sp. NIBRBAC000502773. Next base: position 381,672 of record NZ_CP041189.1, read on the forward strand.
CCGCGCCGTTGATGCGGCGCCTGCGCACCCATGCGCTGGGCCGCGTGCTGTGGCTGGACGACGGCCAACTGGACGCCGAACGCCTGCTGATTCCCCTGCCGGATGCCAAGGGCAAGGTCGCCGCGTGGTGCCTGGCGCTGCCGTTCCTGCGCCCGGCGGAAGTCACCGGTGCCCACCTGGGTGATGACTACCTGCAGGGTATCGGCCAGGTCCATGAATGGCTGATCGCGGCGGCCAACGCCAAACGCAAGAAAGGCCAGGCGTTGATTGCCATCAGCCATGCACACATGGCCGGCGGTTCGGTGTCGGAAGATTCCGAGCGCAGCCTGATCATCGGCAATGCCGAGGCGCTGCCGGCCAAACTGTTCGACAAAAGTGTCGGCTATGTTGCCCTCGGGCATTTGCACAAGCCGCAAAAGGTCAATGGCGAGGAGCGCATTCGCTACAGCGGCTCGCCGATACCGCTGTCATTTTCCGAAATTGGCTATAAGCACCAGATCCTCGACGTGACGTTCCAGGGCGAACGACTGGTCAGCGTCGAACCGCTGCTGATTCCCCGCTCGGTCAACCTGCAACGCCTGGAAGCCGCGCCCCTGGCCGACATCCTCAAGGCCTTGGCAGAGCTGCCCGACATCGACCTGCTCGCCGAAACCCAGCGCCACCCCTGGCTGGAAGTGCGCGTACGCCTCGACGAGCCGCAACCGGACCTGCGCCAACAGATCGAAACCGCCCTGCAAGGCAAGGCCGTACGCCTGGTGCGCATCGCCGCCGAATACGCCGGCCAAGGCCGTCACGACGACAGCAGCGAAGACGCACTGATCGAACTCGACCAGCTCACGCCCCAGGAATTGTTCAGCCGCGCCTGGCAGGACAGCTACGGCAGTGAAGTGGATGAACAGACCTTGAAGGATTTCGCCGTGCTGCTTCAGGAAGTGCAACAGGCAGGTGAACAGCCATGAAGATTCTTGCCATCCGCCTGAAAAACCTCGCCTCCCTGGCCGGCCCGTTCGAGATCGACTTTACCGCCGAGCCCCTGGCCAGTGCCGGGCTGTTCGCGATTACCGGGCCGACCGGCGCCGGCAAAAGCACCCTGCTCGATGCCCTGTGCCTGGCGCTGTTTGGCGCCGTACCACGCCTGGGCGATACCGGCCAGGCCAAGATGCCGGATGCCGACAGCGATATTTCCATCGGCGATCCACGCACCCTGATCCGGCGCGGCACCGGTGGCGGCTACGCCGAAGTGGACTTTGTCGGTGTCAGCGGCCGTCGCTACCGGGCGCGCTGGGAAGCCAATCGCGCCCGCGACAAGGCCAGCGGCAAGTTGCAGAACAGTCGGCAGAGCCTGATCGACCTGGACAGCGACCAACTGCTGGCGAGCCAGAAGACCGAATACAAGACCCAGCTGGAACTGGCCCTGGGCCTGAACTTCGAGCAGTTCACCCGTGCCGTGCTGCTGGCGCAAAGCGAGTTCAGCGCCTTCCTCAAGGCCAATGACAACGAACGCAGCGAACTGCTGGAAAAGCTCACCGACACCGCGTTGTACACCCAGCTCGGCCGCCGCGCATTCGACAAGGCCAAGGAGGCCAAGGATACGCACAAACACCTGCAGGACCAGGCCACCGGCGTGGTGCCCCTGGCCCCCGAGGCGCGCGCCGAACTGGACCGGCAATTCGACGCGGCCCAGCAACAGCTCAAGACCCAACAGGCCCGACTCAAGCAATTGGAGTTGCAGCACACCTGGCTCAAGGAACTGCGCGAATGGCAGGACCGCCAGCGCAGTGCCACCGAACAGTTGCAGCGCGCGCAAGCGGAGTGGGACAACCAGGCCACACAGCGCCAGGACCTGAGCCGCCTCGACCAACTGGCGCCGCAGCGCCATCAGTTTGCGCGCAGGGCTGAACTGCTCACCTTGCTGACGCCACTGGCCGCGCAGATTCAGCAGCACACCGAGCAACAGGCTGAACTGCAGACCCGCCAGGCGCAACTGCAACAACAGCAGACCGCGGCCCAGACGGCGCTGGTTGACGCACAGCAGCAACAAACTGCCGCCGCACCCCTGCTACGCCAAGCCTTCGATGCGCAAAACACCCTCGCCCACCTGACCGAGAGCCTGGGCAAATTTGCGTCTGAAAAACAGTTGGCGCAAACCGCCTGCACTGAAGGTCAAGCCAACTTGAATGGCTTGCTCGACAAGCAAAAACAAGTCGACGAGCGCCTGCAACGCCTCGCCGCCGAACTGGAGCGCAGCAGCGCACTCGCGCCGTTGGGCGATGCCTGGAACGCCTACCGCGATCGCTTGCAACAGTTGATGCTGATCGGTAATCGCCTGAACAAAGGCCAGGCCGAACTGCCACAACTTGAACAGCGTGCTACCAGCGCCGCAGAAAAATTTGCCCAGCAACGCGAAGCCCTCGACCTGCTGTATCAAGAAGCCGGCGCCGAACCCCATGCCGTGGCCGAACAGGTGCAACTGCTGGCCAGCCTGTTGCAGGACAATCGCAAGCAGCAGCGCGCCTTCGAAGACCTGTCACGCCTGTGGGACAGCCAGCAGCAACTGGAGCAGCAAGCCGTTGCCCTCATGCAAAAGCTCGCCGATGCCGCCCGGCAACGCGACCAACTGAACCAGACCGGCCTGCAAACCAAGGCCGAGCTGGCCGTGGCCGAACAGACCCTGACGGTGACCAAGCAACTCTTGGAGCGCCAGCGCCTGGCGCGCAGTGCCAGCGTCGAGGAATTGCGCGAACAATTGCAGGACGGCCAGCCCTGCCCGGTGTGCGGCAGCCATGAACACCCGTACCACCAGCCCGAAGCCTTGCTGCAGAGCCTCGGGCGCCACGACGACAACGAAGAGGCCACGGCGCAGAAAGCGGTCGATACCCTCAAGGAAAAACTCACCGAACTGCGCGGTGAAGTCGGCGGCCTGATCGCCCAGCAAAAAGAATTCCTGCAACAACAGGAACACTTGGTCACCCAACAGCAGGCGCTCCAACCCAGCCTGGACGCGCACCCACTGGCGGCCTCGCTGTTCAATCAGGACGCAGCCAAACGCAGCCATTGGTTGGCCCAGCAACTCAGCCAACTGAGCCAAAGCATCACCCAGGACGAACAGCGCCAGGGTGCCCTGCTCAACCTGCAGCAAAACGCCGGGCGCTTGCAGCAACAACTGCAAGCCGCCCAGGACGCGAACCAGCAGGCGCGCCAATTGCTGGTGGACCAGCAACGCGAGCTGTCCAACGACCGCGAGCGCCTCGACGAAGAACTCAACGCCTTCGCCAGCCTGCTCCCCGCCGACACCCTGGAAGGCCTGCGCAGAGACCCGGCCGCGACCTTTATGCAGTTGGACCAGCAGGTCAGCCAACGCCTTGAACAACTGGGCCATCAGAAGGATGAGCTGGCCGAGCAGCAGGAACGCCAGCAGGCCATCGAGAAAGAGCACACGCACCAGCAGCATCGCCAACAGCAACTCGAGGCCCTGAACCAGCAATTTACCGAGCTGGCCGCGCAGCAACAGGCCGCCCAGGAAAAACTCACTGCCCTGCTGGGCGAACACCCCAGCGCCGAACACTGGCAACAGCAACTGGAACAGGCCGTGGTGCAGGCACGCCAGAGCGAGACGGACGCCAACCAGCAGTTGCAGGACATCCGCAACCAACTGATCCAACTGGCCGCCGACCTCAAGGCCCAGCAGGAGCGCGAGCAAGCTTTCGAAGCCGAACAGCACAGCCTCGATGCCCGCACCACCGAATGGCGCGCCCTGCACCCCGAGCTGGATGACGAGGGCCTTGCGCGTCTGCTGGCGTTCGATGACACACACATCGCCACGCTGCGCGAGCATCTGCACAGCAGCGAAAAAGCCGTCGAGCAAGCCAAGGTATTGCTCCAGGAACGCGAACAACGCCTCGCCGAACACCAGGCCCTGCACAACGGCAACCTGGACGCCGAACAACTCGACGACGCCCTCGCTGCGCTCAATCAACACTTGGCCGACGGCGAAAAACACTGCGCCGAACTGCGCGCGCGCCAGTCCGAAGACCAGCGTCGCCAGGACGCCAACAGTGCCCTGGCCGAACAGATCGCCAAGGCCTATGACGAGTGGCAACGCTGGGCACGCCTCAACGCACTGATCGGCTCGGCCACCGGCGACACCTTCCGCAAGATCGCCCAGGCCTACAACCTCGACCTGCTGGTGCACCACGCCAACGTGCAACTGCGCCAACTGGTGCGCCGCTACCGTCTCAAGCGCGGCGGCAGCATGTTGGGCCTGCTGGTGATGGACACGGAAATGGGCGATGAACTGCGCTCGGTGCATTCGTTATCCGGCGGCGAGACGTTCCTGGTGTCCCTGGCCTTGGCCCTGGGCCTGGCGTCGATGGCGTCCAGCACCTTGAAGATCGAATCGCTGTTTATCGACGAGGGCTTTGGCAGCCTCGACCCCGAGTCCCTTCAATTAGCCATGGACGCCCTCGACGGCTTGCAGGCCCAGGGGCGCAAGGTGGCGGTGATCTCCCACGTGCAGGAAATGCACGAACGCATCCCGGTGCAGATCCAGGTCAAGCGCCAGGGCAATGGCCTGAGCACCCTGGAGGTCAAGTGAGCGAGGCGCTGCTGTACTCGTTCCGGCGCTGCCCCTATGCGATGCGCGCACGCCTGGCGCTGCGCTATTCGGGGGTGGCGGTGCGGATTGTCGAGGTGAGCCTCAAGGCCAAGCCGGCCGAGATGCTGGCACTGTCGCCCAAGGGCACGGTGCCGGTGCTGGTGGTGGATGGCGAGGTGATCGACGAGAGCCTGGCGATCATGCAATGGGCCCTGGCCCGGCATGATCCGGATAACTGGTTATTGCAGGGGGATCCGGCGGTACTTGAGCTGATCGCCGAGAACGATTCAACCTTCAAGCATCACTTGAATCGATACAAGTACCCCGAACGCTATCCCGAGCAGCCGGTGGAACACTATCGAGCCGAAGGCGAGGTGTTCTTGCAGAAGCTCGAGGGGTTGCTGGCCACTCGCGCCTATCTGCTGGCCGACCACCCTGGCCTGGCGGACATGGCGCTGGCGCCGTTTATACGGCAGTTTGCCCACGTGGACCGCGAATGGTTTGCCGCTACGCCGTACAAAGCGTTGCAACGCTGGTTGGAAGGCTTCCTGCAATCCCCCCTGTTTATCGACGTGATGGCGAAGGCTTAGCCTTCGATCAGGCTCAACAACCGCTCGCGAGCGATCTCCGGTTCGCCGTCCGTCAATTGCACGGATGACAGGATCGGGGTGGAATAAAGGGCGAGGATAAGTGCGGCGAGTCGAAGTGCCATGCTGTCGATTCCATAAAAGAGCGCGTCAATATTTAAGCGTCAATTTAAGCACATGGCAATGCGCCACTACCTCATTTTTTCTTTGACAGATACACAAACGCCAAACCACTCGAACGCACGTTAACGTTCCAGTGGTTTGGCGTCTGCTTGTGTGCTGGGTCAATCAGCGTTCATTGCTGGGTCTTGTGATCCAGGGCGGCGTAGAAGTTGGCGCTTTGTTGCAGGTATTTCTGGGTGTAGGCGCTGGTGCTGGATTTTTTGCCGCTGACTTCCACGCTGGCGGCGGCAGGCAGGGCCACGGTGGCGGAAACGGCGGAGGCGGCGATGACGGAGAAGAGATTCAAGTTCATGTCGGTAACCCTTGTGTTCGTTCGGTTGGATGGCCGGGGAAGGCCTTGGAATCCAACTTACGCCCGAGGGTTGAACCTTAGAAATGCTTTGAAACAGTAGCCGCTATTAATACAATTAATACTAAGGGTCAGGCCCCGCATGGCGGGGCCTGTGGCTTATTGACGCCCCAGGAACTTGAGGTCGCTGGGGGCATCGATCGGCAATTTCTGCACGGTTTTACCCAGCTGGCCGGTCTTGGGGTCACGTTCGACCACCACGATTTCGTTGCTCTTCTGGTTGGCGATCAGCAGGAACTTGCCGCTCGGATCGAGGCTGAACTCCCGCGGGTGGTCGCCTTCGACGCTGCGACGCTGCAACTCCTTGAGGTGGGCGGTGGCCGGGTCCACGCCAAATACGATGATCTGGTTGGCGGTGCCGCGATTGCTCACGTACAGGAACTTGCCATCGCTGGAGGCGTGCAGTGCGGCGCCGGCCTTGTCGGATACCGGTTGGCCGGCGGCAAAGTCCACCAATTGCGTCTGACTGAGCTTGCCATCGGCGTAATCGAAGACCGCGACCTGGGCGCTCATTTCGGTAGTCAGCCAGGCATGCTTGCCATCGGCGCTGAACAACAGGTGACGCGGGCCGCTGCCCGGTGGCAGTGGCACAAAGGCCGGATCGGCCGGGGTCAGCGGCAGCTCGTGGTTGGCCTTGGGGTCGTAGCGATAGGCGAACAGCTTGTCTGCGCCCAGGTCCTGCACAAACACGTACTTGCCATCCGGCGACGACACCACCGAATGCACATGGTTGGAGGCCTGGCGCTCAGGATTCACACGACTGGCCGGGTGTGCGCTCAACTGCACCGGTGCCGACAGCTTGCCCTCGGCATCCACCGGCAGCACCGCCAGGCTGCCGCCCGGATCTTCCAGCACCGAATAGTTGGCGACGAACAGGTAGCGCCCATCCGCCGCGACGCTGGAATGGGTCGGCTCGTTGCCCAGGCTCTGCACCTGATTGACCAGGGTGAGCTGATGATTCTTCGGGTCGATGCGGTAGCTGCTGACACGGCCGACCGGGTCTTGCTGGCCCGGGCCGTTTTCATTGACCACAAACAGGTGCTTCTGGTCTTTGGAGACGGTCAGCCACGAAGGGTTGGCGGACTTCGCCGCCAGTACCGGCTTGCCTTGGAACTTGCCGGTGCGGCTGTCGAATTGCAGGCGATAAATGCCTTCGCTGGAGCCGGCGGTGTAGCTGCCCACCAGCAACTCATAGGTGTCCGCCGGTGCAGCCTGCACCGACATCGCTCCCACACTGCCGGCCATCAGCAGCGGCCAGAATTTACGCATCATCATGCTCGTCTTCCTCGTCGTTATTGTTGCCGGTGAAGGCGGCCATGCACACCAGGCGGTGCTCGCCCGAATCACCGGTGAGGGTCCAGCTTTGCAAGGCGTCATCAAAGGTCGCGGCCTGCACCTGTGCCAGGCTGAAGGACCAACGTTTCTCGGCCCGACCGTCCATGCTCTTGATCAGCAGCTGTTGATCGTCGAGGCTGAAATCAAAGGCATGCAGCCCATCGATTTCGAGCATGTCGCTGGTGTGGAGTTCAGTAAGCAGGGAAGCGGCAGTCATCAGGCTCATTCATCGCTGGAAAAAACGCTGATGATAGGCCAATCCGGCCACGCCGTCGTGTCGCGATAGCGGGCTACCGCACGGCAGCGGCCGGCGCTTGCCATTCTGGGGGCGACCTCCCCACAGAATGGAATCTCCTATGCCAGACACTTCAAACGCCACGCCGACAGGGCCGCTGCACTTCGCACACCGCAGCAACACCCCGTCCCTGGCGGTCGCCCAGCAGTTCGCCACACGCCCGACGTTACGCCAGGTGGTGGAACGGCACCTGCACGAACGCCTGCAGGAACAGTTCCCGGCGCTGCCCCTGGACCTGCCCACCCTCAAGCTGGCCACCCCCAACCAGCGGCGCGGCTGGGACCTCAGGCGCTTGACCGATGTGGTCCTCGAGCACTTGGGCAATGGTACGGCCCTGAACCTGACCCAGGTGGTCGACCAACGCCGCTGCTTCCTGTCCCAGCGCCCGCCCTCGCGCTTGACCTATGAGGCCAATGGCCCCCGCGAGCCGGACATGGCGGTGATCGAACGGCTGATCCTGGACCTGGCCTTCACCCTGCCCATCGCTTTTCAGCAAGCCCTGGCCACCTATTGGAACGGCGCTGCCGACACCGGCTCCAGCCGCTGGCAATGGCTTGGCGATCTACTGGCGGACACCCTCAAAAGCAGCGCCAGCCTGCTGCCCGCCGGCACACCTCGGAACATGCTGGACAGCGTGACCCGCCAGCCTGACCGGCGTGAACGCCAGGCCGGGGCCAATGGTTTTGTGCATGCTTACTGCCTGGAAGCCTGTGTGATCCGGCACGGCCGTGAAGCCCGCCTGCTGAGCAGCGACCTGCTGTTGGTGCAAGGCCACCAGGCCTTGCTGTGCCAGGCGTCGGGCAGCGTCGAGCCATTCGCCTCACTGGAGGTCTTCACCCAGGCCTGGGGCCAGCGCCTGAGCCAGCGGTTGCAGGTCGACAAGGTGGTGGTCAGGCGCTACGAGCCCGATGGCAATCTCTTCGATACCCAGGCCGCCCTGTTGCTCAACCAGCAACTGGATGACCTCGAAGCCATCGCCCTGCCCGCCTCCGACGGCGTGCGCAGCCTGGAGCAGCGTTTTGCCTTGGCGACAGACCCCAGCGCCGTCTTTGTCGCTGCGCCGGCACCCGACCCGATACATCAGGACGCCATCCAGACGGCGTTGCCCGCCTGGCTGCAGAGCGCCAATGCCCAGCAGCGTTTCGCCTATCGCCAAGGGCTGTTGGAACAGGCAGGCTTGCAGCGCCAACAGGCCGGGGCGTCGTTCCTGGACGGGGTCGAGAGCCTGCCGGCCTTTGCCTCCCGCACCCTGCGCGAGCAGATGCGCCGCGACCACCCTGGCGCCAGCGTGGAACCGGACAACCTGCGGCTGACCTTCCATGTCCCGGTGGGTGACTTGCACAGCGGCTACCTGGCACCGGTGACCCTGGGCCTGACCGAGCTGGCCATCAAGAACCTCGCCGCCGCGCCGCACGGCCGCATGACCTTGCAGGACACGTCCGGGGCCGCCCTCCCGGCCTGGCTGACCGAGGACTATATCCTCGGGGAAAAAGGCCTGTTCCACAGCACGCCAGGCCTGATCCGCCAAGTGGATATCGGCCGGCGCTACCCGCAACACCTGCGCGACCTACTGCTGGGCGACAACCCGCAGGTACGCCGGCGCGAGGCGCTGTTCGGCCAGGCGCTGACCGTACAACTGCCGCACCAGGCCCTGGAACTGGCGATTCGCGGGCAACAGGGCTTCAGCTTCCTGGGGTATCGCTACGTCAAGGCCGTGCTGCACCCCAGCGCGGCGGGGCGCGTGGTCGACACCCTCGACATCGTGATGCGCCCGCTGGCCTTCGCCCGCAAGCCCGCTGCCGTGCCGGATATCGTCGGCAACATGTTTATCATCGAACCCCGTGACATCGACGCCGGGCCGTCGATTCTCTATCGCCCGCTGTACTCTGACGCGTTGCAGCAATTCGCCAGCCGCGCGGCCCTGTTCGACGCCATCGCCCAGCCCGGTGCACTGCAAGACAGCGTGCTGGCCTGGATGAGCGACAAGGCCCGGCCGATCTACAGCCACGGCGGCTTCCGCAGCCCGCATATCCTGCGCTTCGGCCAGGGCGATGACACGGTGCAGTGGCCGGCGCCGCCGCCCGCGCAGTTGGTACAGGAGCTCAATGGCAGCGAAGTCGAGGGTTCCCTGGCGCAATGCCTGGCCACCGGCAACCTGACCCAGTACCTCTACGGCAGCAACGCCCGGGCGCTGGTGGACCTGGCGGATCGCGACGCGGTGTCCAATGCCGAAAGCCGTTGGGCGGTGTTGCTCGAAGGTGGCTGGCTGCTGTTCAACGCCCTGCTCTTGCCGCTGCTGCGCGGGCCGGCGCTGGTTGCAGGCTGGATGGTGCAACTGGCGGTCAGCCTGCGGCACGATATGGCCGCCCTGCACGGCGACGACGCCGTCGCCCGCGAGCTGGCCTGGGTCGACGTGCTGCTCAACATCGGCCTGATCCTGCTGCACATGGCCCCCCGGCAACACCCGACCCTCGAATTACCCTCGGAGCCCGCCTTACCGGCCACCCTCGCGGCCCTGCAGCGCCCGCCAGGCCTTGCGCCACGTCCGGCCACCCCAGTGGAACTGGGCCCGGTGGGCCTGCCCGCAGAGCCGCCGGCCGGCGACCGCACCCTGGTCGACTTTGTCCATTCCAACGCCCGCGACGCCAGCCGCCGGCGCCTGCTCGAAGCCCTGCGCGAACTGCATGTGCCATGGCCGGTGCCGGCCCCCGAGCCGCTGGACGCCGGTGTGTTCAAAGGGCTGTACCGCATCGACCAGCAATGGCATGCCTCGGTGGGCGGCCTGCTGTTTCGGGTAAACATCGCAGCGGACCTGGGTGAGGTGTGGCTGATCCATCCGCAGAAACCGCAGCATCCAGGCTTCGTGCTGGTGCGCAATGCCCAGGGCCAATGGGGCCTGGACCTGGGCCTGAAACTGCGCGGCGGCGGGCCGAAAAACCGCCTCAAGGCCAAGCTGGCGCACATCGACCAGCAGCGCACCCAAGCGTCGGAGGAGATCAATCGCATCAGTGATGAGGTCAGCGGCCTGATCAAACGCCTGCAGCCTATCGACCAGGTGCTGGATGCCGCCCGGCAGAAGTTCGAGCAGGCCCACAACGCCCTGGGTTTGGCCCGCACCCGCCTGCGCGGCGCACCTGACGACCCGGCGCGGGTGGCCGAACACCTCGCCAGCGTCGCCCAGCGCTCCCGGGCCAGGGCCGGGTTCCAGGTATTTCAGGAGCGCTTCGACGCGGCCGCCGCCGAGTTGCTGCAACAGCGGCGCGCCTTGATCGAGGCCTACGGGCGGATGAAAGCCGTGGACAGCCGCTTCGACTACGAAGGGCAGTGTGTGGAGCAATACCAGTCGATCCTGGCCACCGATGAAATTCGCGTCAGCCAGTTGTCGTCCCTGTACCTGGCCACGTTTGTGTCCGAGCAAGGCGAATCGCTGATCGAGTTGCAAGGCAGCGCCCAGGATGTGCAGGCGCTGCGCTATGTCAACGACCTGCTGGAAACCAACTTTGCCGTGTCCGAGCGCCATGCCCAGGCGATGATTGCCATCGAGGACACCCTGGAGGCGATGGCCGCACGTTTGAAAACCGGCGCGGCCCAGCGCCTGAATTACCTCAACGGGCATCCCAAGCGCCGGTTCTACAACCGCCTCAATGCCACCCTCGAATCCCTGGATGTGCTCACCGAGTTGAGCATCGACCAAACGATCCCGGCCACTACCCCGCAGGAGCACTATTTCCTCGCGCGCCATGAGCACCTGCAATCCTCCCTGTCTGCCCTGGAAGACTCCCACCTGGACCTGCTGACCACCGAAGGTTTCACTACGACCGAACGCAAGGAGGTGCTGACCAACCTGGTCAGGCATTACAACCGGCGCCTGCAGATTTACCAGAGCCTGCTGGAACTCGACTCGCCCCTGGCGCACCCACGCTACATGCCGCTGCTGATCGAGCGGTTGAACACCGTGCGCGACAGCGCCGAGGCCGACCTGGCGGCGCTGCTGCGCGAAGATGAATTCCTGCCGCCGCAACCGGGGGCCTTCAAACCGGTGCGGGTCGCGTCAAGAACCAAACGGGTGTTCAAGTCGCGGGACAAGGGCACCCTGGTGGGTGACCTGGAGCCGGCGCAGCGTGACCAGCCCTTCCCCACCATCGTGACCCGCAACCCCATTACCCAGCAGGTCAGCGGGCGTTTCATGGAGCATCCCAACGAGGGCTGGGTGGAAATTGTCGAGGCCAGGCCCAGCCGCCCCGCCGAGCCATCCCAGGCACCGGCGCTGTCCACACTGCGCGCCCAGGCGCAACGGTTGCTGGAAGAGGTGCCGGCCATCGAGCGTTCCATCGAATTCCAGAAACGCAAACTCAGCGACCCCACGCGTCGCGATGACCTCAACCCGCGTGACTGGCACGACATGCTCGCGCACCAGGCCGAGCGCCTCGACAGCGTCGCGACAGAATTGTCCAGCCACGCGGCCGACAAGCCGGACGTGCTCCAGACCGTCGAGCGCCTGCGCCTGCGCGCCGACGAGTTGCGCGCCCAAGGCCGCCAGCATTGCATCGAAGGCTACAAGGCCCAGCGCCCGCGCCAGGAAAACATCGAGTTCCTGCGCGCCCATGCCGCCGTCGATATCGGCCTGGTCCACGGGCCGCAACGCACCGCCGTCAAGGACTATGTGTCGGAGTTCGCCGTGCGCGAGAAAAACCGCCTCACGGTGCTGTGGTATGCGCACTTTCACTACAGCCAGGCCGACAGCCCGCCGGGCGCTTATACGGCGGCCCATCTCAAGCGCCCCGAACAGCGGTTTGTCACCCTCCGGGACCTGATCGCCCAGGCCGGGGCAGATAACCGAAGCATCGTGCGCGACCTGTACAACCCGATCACGGCACCGCTGGATCAGCGTCTGTTCCTGAGCCTGCTGCCCGCCTGAAACCCCGCTATGCATGGCATCGCATCGCCTGAAAAGGATTTTTATGCAACTACCTGACCCTATTGCCCACGCCGTCAGCGCACGCTTCACTCAGCGCCCGGCGCTGGAAACCGTGATCCGCGAGCAACTCGCCACGGCCATCGGCGACACGTACCCCAGCCTCAGCCTGGACCTGCGCCACACCCGCCTGGCCCGGCCACAACGCCGCGGCTGGCTGCTGCAGCCCTTTATGCCGGTGGTACACGATGCCCTGGCCAGTGGTGCGCCATTGGATTTCAGCGAGGTCAACGGCTCGCCCTGGTACCTCTCGGACGAGCCGCCCAAACGCCTGAAACTGCCTGGCCTGACCGAGGAAAAACTCGACATGCAGGTCATCGCGAAGCGGGTCGGCGAACTGCCGCAAACGCTGCCCATCGCCCTGCAAAATGCGCTGGCGGCGTACTGGGACACCGGCCCCTGGCACTGGCTGGCCGGCGTCTTGAGAGACACCCTGCGCATCGGCGCCCTGGGCCAGGCCGGCCTGGACCAACCCGCCAGGGAAACCCTGGAACAATTGATCGACTGCCCTGACCGCGAGGCCCGCCTTGCGCGGCATGGCGTGAATGCGGTGTTTGCCTACGCCCTGCAAGCCACCCTCACCCACGCCGAACGCTCGGTCACACGGATGGGGCCGCAGCTGGCATTGATTCGCGCCGTCAACGGCAAGGTCTCGGTGGTGCTGTGTGACCCGCAGCGCACCGCCGAGGTTTTCCCGAGCATGGACGCCCTGATCCAGGCCTGTGGGCAGCGACTGAGCCGCCAGTACCAGGTCGACGACATCCTGATTCAACGCTACGAGCCCGATGGCGATATCTTCGAGCACCAGGCGTCGATGATCCTCGATCGCCAGCTCGAAGACCTGGGCAACCTGCGCCTGCCCACCGGCCAGCCGTTCAGTACCTGGCAGGCGCTGTACGCCGAGATCACCGATCCGGGGCGGTTTTTCCGCGACACGCCCGCCGCCCCGCCCCAGACCCTGGACACCCTGCGCCAGCACCTGCCGGCCTGGCTGCGCGACGCCGACGCCGACGACCAGGCCACGTACCGGCGCTACGCCCTCGCCATGGCCGGCGCCAAACGGCGCGCGGCGGGACGTACGGCCTTCAGCCAGATCGATGACCTGCGCACCTACACCGTCAAGGCGTTGTTACAGGCCTTGCAGCAGGATGCCGTGACCCTGGGCAGCTCGGCCCTCGCACCGCCCTCCGTCGGCGCCTTGCACCCCGATGACCTGCAACTGACCTTCACCATCGCCGCCGGCTACCCAGGCACCTCCGGGATCATCCGCCATGAACGCATGAGTTTGACCGACCTGGCCATCGACAACTTGTCCAGCCGCCCCAGCGGCAGCGTGATCCTCACCCACCGCCACGGCTTGCCATTGCCGGCGTGGCTGACCACCGACTACCTGATGGGAGCCGACGGCCCGGTGGCGCGCGTGGACATCGGCCAGCACTACCCGCGCCTGCTGGAAGCCCATTGGCTGGGTGAAAGCCCCGAGGCACGCCAGCGCGAAACCCTGTTCGCCGAACAACAGGCCGTGCAATTGCCGTTGCTGGCCCTCGAATTGGCCCTCAAGCAGCAAGCCGGCCTGAGCGCCCGAGGCGCACGCCTGGTGGCGGCACTGATGGAGCCCGAAGCCGCCAACCAGAAGGTCGACCAACAGCCGGTGGTGATCCGTCACCTGGCCCTGCTGTCGGCGCCCGCTGCCCATCCGGACACGGTCAGCGCCATGTACCTGATCGAGCCGCAGGACATCGGCGGCGGCCCCCATGTGTTGTATCGCCCGCTGTATGCCGAAGCGCTGCAGGAGTTTGCCAGCCGTGAGGCGCTGCTGGAGGCCATCGCCGAAACCGGGCCGCTGCAGGACAGCGTACTGACCTGGCTGAACGACAGGGCCCGGCCGATCTACGCAAATGGCGGGTTCCGCGAGCCCCACTCATTGCGCTTTGGCCAGGGCGACGAGTTTGCCCCCTTGCACAGGCCGGCGCCGGCCACCCTGGCCGCCGATGGCATCAATGACGAGTTGCAGCAGTGCCTGGTGACCGGGCGCCTGATGACGTACCTGTACAGTGATCACGCCCGGGCCCTGGTCGAACAGGCCAATCGCGAATCGGTGTCCAACAGCGAAAGCCGCTGGCAGGTGCTGCGCGAGGGCAGCAGCCTGTTGTTCGGCAACCTGTTGCTCCCGCTGCTGCGTGGGCCGGCCATGCTGACCGGCTGGCTATGGGGCCTGATGGCCAGCCTGGGCGAGGACATTCCGGCACTGGCCTCCGAAGACCCGCAAGCACGCGAACTGGCCAGCGTCGACCTGCTGCTCAACCTGGGGTTGCTGTTGTTCGAAGCCGTGCCCGTGGTCACCGCCGCGCCTCCCGAGCTGGCGACGGGGCTCAAGGACCAAGCGTTGCCCCCGCCCCTGGCACCGTGGATCGCCGAGCAGTGGCCGCAACCGCCCCCGCCCACCATCCGCGAAGGCGCAGTTATCCTGCCCGGTGCGCTGGAGCGGGTGGAAAACAGCGTGCTGGACTTGAGTTTTACCCAGGCTCGCCCCCGCCTGACCACGCTCCAGCGCCGCCGCCTCGCCAGTTTCAGCACCCCTCGCCCAACGCTCCTGCCCCAACCGGTGTTGAACGGGCCGCGCCGCGGGCTCTACCCCGTCGAAAACAGCTGGCATGCCCTGGTGGAAGACGCGTGGCTGCAGGTTGCCCTGGAGCCAACGGGCGATATTCGTGTGGTGACGCCTGGCGACGCGCCCCAGAGCGGCCCGTACTTGCGCACTGACGGCCACGGGGTGTGGTCGGTTGACACCCGCCTGCGCCTGCGTGGCGGCATGCCGCCCAAACGGATTGCCGCCGAACGCCAGCGCCAGGCACAGCGCATCAGCGAACTGAAGAAGAGCTTCGAACAGTTCGTCCAGGCACAGGTGACCGTGCAGAGTCAGCTCGACGTGATCCTGGCGGTGATGACCAGAACCGCGGAGGACCCACGTTTCACCGAAGCGCAGCAAGCCGACAGTCGTAAACGATTCGATACCGCACTGCTGGAACAGACCCAGGCTTACCAGCAGCAACTGGACAGCCTGCCGGAACGCAGCAGGCTGGGGATTGCCCTGCCGCCCCGGTCGGTGGCGAGTCTGCTGGAAAACATTGTCAACAACGCGCGCAAACATGTGGTGGTGGCCGAAAAAGACCGCGCAGCGCTCTACCGTAACCACCCGCGCTTCACCACCAAGGGAGGCCGCCTGGCCGAAGCGGTGCTGACCGATTTCCCGGCCTACCGCCAGTTCATCCGCGCAATGATTGCCATCAATGAACGCTCGGCGTACTGGCTCGAACTGCGCGATCGCTACCTCGATCAGCTGTTCAACCTCGGCACCGCCGGCGCGGAAGACTACATTCGCCTGACCGCGGAACGCCCGCAGGAAATCAGCGTGCTGGCCGTCAAGGACCTGCTGATGCGCAACTATGAGCTGATGACCCATAAACAGCCTGATCACCCTTTGGTGGGCGTGCTGATCGATATCCTTGAGCCGCTCCAGGAGCACTTGCGTACCCACAGTGACCTGAACGACCTGGAACTGTCGGCAGAGGAACGCGTCAACGTGCTGGAAAGCCTGGTGGAGCACTATGGTCGGGGGCTGGACTCGTTGCAGGGGATTGGCATCGTCAACGCCGATGAATTCGACGGCGACTATTTCGCCAAGCTGGTCAAGTTGGTGGAGGAGCTGTACCAGGAGGCCGCCAGGCAGCTGGCCAGTGAAATCAAGCCGCTTGCCCAACCCGCCCCGCGCCCGAGCCGGCGTAGCCCGACGGCGGCGGGCAGACCGCAGAAAAAGGTCATCCGCACCTCGAAAAAAGGCACTTTTATCGGCGAGGTCAAACCGCTGGGTACGCTGGAAACCGTGGAGGTTCGCTCGGAAGTCACGGGCGAGGTGCTGGGCACCTACTCGCAACGGGGCGAACAATGGATCGAGTTCAAGGAGTCGCCGCCCTCACCCACCGCGCCGACTGCCCGCAGCCTGAGCCTGGTCAGGGGAGAAGCGCGCAAACTGCTGGGCATGCTGGAAGAACACCTGAAACGCGGCGATCAATACAAGAAAATCTCCCGGCATCCGGAAGAGGTCCAGGAGGTGCTGCAGTATGAGTCGGTACGCTACGACAAGTTGGCGACCGAACTGCACCAGGCCATCCAGGCCCAACCGGCCGAGGCCCGCACGCTCGCGGACCAGAACCTGGAGCGTGACATGCGCCAGGCGGCGGCACGCCTGAGTGAGCGCGGCCTGGCCCTGCGTATTCAACTGTGCCTTGAGCTCCCCCCTACCCACGGCAGCCTGGAATTCCTGATCGAGCAAAAGCGCGCGAACATGGCGCTGCTGGGCGAGCGTATCCAGCTGAGCGGTGAACGAAGGGACTTTGTCCAGGAATATGCGATCAACGACCAGGGTGGCTACCCCTTGTGGTACGCCCACTTCCACTACCCGGCAGCCGACACGCCCAAGCAGGCCTACACCGCCGCCCACCTGAAGACCCGCGAACAGCGCCGGGTCAGTTACTACTCGCAACTGGCCAGGGCCCAAAGCCCACAGGCCGTGGTGGATGTGCATCGCGGCTTGATCGGCAAGGCGCTGGCGCAGCGCTGGTTCCTGCCGCTGGCCCGCTGATAGGACTGTGGCGAGGGCGCTTGCTCCCGTTGGACTGCGCAGCAGTCCCATTGTTGGGGCCGCTTCGCGGCCCAGCGGGAGCAAGCTCCCTCGCCACCACAGTTCGCTCGCTGCTCTTTAGCCAGGCTCAGTGGGCAAACAACGAGTTACCCTTCTGCCCCGCCAGCTTCTCGGGTTTGATCAGGAAGCGTGCCAGCGCCGGCAACAGCCACAGTGCACCGAACATGTTCCACAGCAGCATGAAGGTCAGCATCAAGCCCATGTCGGCCTGGAACTTGATGGCCGAGAAGATCCAGGTGCACACGCCGATCGCCAGGCACAGCCCGGTGAACAGCACGGCTTTACCGGTGGACTTGAGCGTCTGGTAATAGGCTTCCTGCAACGGCAAACCGGCACGCAGGAAGCTTTCCAGGCGGCTGTAGATATAGATGCCGTAGTCCACGCCGATCCCCACGCCCAGGGCCACCACCGGCAAGGTCGCGACCTTGACGCCGATGCCCATGAACGCCATCAGCGCATTGCCCAGCACCGAGGTCAGCACCAGCGGCAGCACGATGCACAGGGTTGCCGCCCAGGAGCGGAAGGTGATCATGCACATGGTCGCCACGCACAGGTACACCAGGATCAGGATGGTCAGCTCCGATTCCTTGATCACCTCGTTGGTGGCCGCCTCGATCCCGGCGTTACCGGCAGCAAGGATGAATTCCAGGCCGTCCTTGTTGTTCTCCTTGGCGAAGTCCTGCACCGCATGCACCGCGCGGTCAAGGGTCTCGGCCTTGTGGTCGTTGAGGAACACCAGCACCGGCGCCAGGGAGCAATTGTTGTTGTACAGGCCATCGGCGCGGGCGATGGAGTTGTTCAATACATCGGGGTTGCGCGACAGGGTTTCCCATTTCAGGTTGCCCTCGTTCATGCCCTTGATCATCTGCTTGGACACGGTCACCAGCGAGATGGCCGACTGCACACCCTCGGTGTTCTGCATCTTCCACATCAACTGGTCGATGGGCGCCATGGCTTCATAACGCGAGCAACCTTCGGCCTTGGTCTTGACCATCACCACCAGCACGTCGGAGCTGGTGGAGTAGTTGCTGATGATGAAGTTGTTGTCTTTGTTGTAGCGCGAGTCCGGGCGCAGCTCCGGCGCGCCCTGGTCGAGGTCGCCGATCTTCAGGTTCTGGCTGTACCAGAGGCCGCCGCCAAAGGCGACCAGCGCGAGCAGGACCGAGACCGGCGCGACTTTGGGGCTGGCGAATTTCGACAGCAGGCGCCAGAACGGATGTTCGCGGTGCGCGTCCTTCTTGCTCCGGGCGATGGCACGCTTGCTGATACCCGCATAGGAAATCGCCACCGGCAGCAGGATCAGGTTGGTGAACACGATCACTGCCACACCGATGGACGCGCCGATGGCCAGTTCGCGGATCACGCCGATATCGATAATCAGCAGGGTAATGAAACCCACCGCATCCGCCAGGATCGCGATCATCCCCGGCAGGAACAGTTGCCGGAAGGTGCGCCGCGCGGCCGTCAAGGCGTTGTCCGCCTCGCTGGATTGCAGGGCGATACCGTTGATCTTCTGCACACCGTGGGAAATCCCGATGGCGAAGATCAGGAACGGCACCAGCATCGAGTACGGGTCCAGCCCGAAGCCGAAGAAGTGCATCAGGCCGAGTTGCCAGACCACCGCCACCAGGGTGGTGCTCAACACCGCGACGGTGCTGCGCAGGCAGTTGGTGAACCACAGCAATAGAACCAGGGTGATGACGAACGCAACGCCGAAGAACAGCACCACCATCACCAGGCCGTCGATCAGGTCGCCGACCTTCTTGGCGAAGCCGACGATGTGGATCTTGACGTTGGGGTTCTGGGCTTCGAACTTGTCGCGGATCTTGTCTTCGAGTTCATGGGAGAACTTGCGGTAATCCAGGGCCAGCAACTTGCCCTGGTCCTGCGGGTCCGGGTAGGACTCCAGCAGCGGGATGTCGACGATACTCGACTTGAAATCATTAGCCACCAGCCGTCCGACCTGGCCGGACTTGAGCACGTTGTTGCGCAGTTGATCGAGGCTTTGCGTCGAGCCGTTGTAGCTCTGCGGGATCACTTCACCGCCGGCGAAGCCTTCTTCGGTGACTTCGGTCCAGCGTACGCTTGGGCTCCACAGCGATTTAAGGCCCGAGCGGTCGACGCCGGAGATGTAGAACACCTCGTCGTTGATCTGGCGCAGGGTCTCCATGTATTCCTTGGTGAAGATGTCACCGTCCTTGGCCTCCACCGAGATACGCACCGTGTTGCCCAGGTTGGCCAGGTCGTTGCGGTGTTCCATCATCTTTTCGATGAAGGGGTGCTTGAGGGGGATCATCTTTTCAAAGCTGGTGGACGGGCGAATCAACGTCGCCTGCCAGAACAGGAAAATGCTCACCAACAGGCAGATCACGATGACTGCCGGGCGGTTATTGAAGATCAGGCGCTCAAGAAAGGTCGCTTTATCGTTGTGATGACTGCTCATGCGTTCCCCGCCTTCTTATTGTTTTGTCGGTTCGGCGCCAGTGGGTGTGGCGACGCGAACACCACCCTGCCCGACCAGAATCAAGTTGCCGTTGCCTGCCGCCGTGACGGCCGACAATGAAATACGGTCGGGGCGATTGAACACGCTGAAGGTCTGGCCGTCGTCATGGCTGACCACCACGCTGCCGCCATTGCCGACCACCACCAGCGAACCGTCTTCGAGCACGGTGGCCCCCGACAGGCCGAACTCCAGGGCGCCGCGTGCGGCATTGAGTTCGACCTGTTCCCAGGTGCTGCCGAAATCCGTGGAGCGGTAAAGATTGCCGCGCAAGCCGTAGGCCAGCAGGGTTTGGGGTTGTGCGGTGCTGATCACGCCAAACAGCGAACCCTCGTAGGGGCCTTCGAGTTTTTCCCAGGTCTGGCCGTCGTCGCTGGAGCGGAACATGCTGCCCTGCTCGCCGACGATAAACAGGCCGGCGTCCTTGATCCGGGCGATGGCGTTGAGGTGGAACTGGTCTTCATTGTCGAGGCGGTCGCTGACGTCTTCCCAGGTCTTGCCGCCGTCGGTGGTTTCGATCAGCGCCCCGTAGGCGCCCACGGCCAGGCCGTGGTGGGCATCGTTGAACCACACGTCGAGCAACGGCGCTTCACGCTTGAGATCTTGATACTGCTGGGTCCAGGTGGCACCGCCGTCGGTGCTGGCGAGGATTTGCGCATCATGGCCGACCGCCCAGCCCTGTTTGTCATCGACGAAATACACCGCCGTGAGCAGTTGCCGGGTGGGGACCTTGGCTTGGGTCCAGGTGTTGCCCTGGTCATCGGAATAGAGGATGTGCCCGCGATCACCGACCGCCACCAGGCGCTTGCCGGCATGCACGACATCGATCATCAGGCCTTTGGCGGCCTTGGGGGATTCAATCGCAAAAGAGCTATCGCTGGCGGCCTGGACAACGGTCGGCAACGCGACAGTCCCAAACAGCGAGAGCGCTGCGGCCAGCAACGCAACCCTGCGTGCGGCGCGTGGGCGGCAAACAACCCAACCCATGACAGGCTCACTCATAGACCTTTCTCCCATTTATTATTGTTAGGTCGTCTCGCCTTCCCGGGCCCTGAAACCTGCAATCTAGAGCGCCTGGAGGAAGCAGGGGCCATCCTATCGGGCTTTCGAATCGTCTGACAATCGGTGCTACGTTATCTTTTGTTAACTGGCGGCGTTTAGCCATGCCTGAATAGGCGGGTATCAGCCAGGCTGATTAATGAATTTTTATTCCATCTATTGAATTATGGGAATTTTTATTCCATTAATAGCCCTCCTGAAAACAATAATCCAAAGGACCACGGCTATGCGTGAACTCGGAATCGGCTTGATCGGCACAGGCTTCATGGGCCGCGCCCACGCCCTGGCATTCAACAATGCCCGGACGGTATTTGAACTGCCGGTACACCTCAAGCTGGCCGCCCTGGCCGATGCCGACACCGAGCGCGCCCAGCGCTGTGCCACGGCCTGGGGGTTTGCCCAGGCCCACGGCGACTGGCAGGCGCTGATCGACGACCCGGCCGTGGATGTGGTGGCCATCACCACGCCGAACCACCTGCACTTTCCCATGGCGATGGCGGCCATTGCAGCGGGCAAGGCGGTGTACTGCGAAAAACCCCTGGCGGTCAGCCTGGAGCAGGCCGATGCCATGCGCCAGGCCGCCCGCGAAGCCGGGGTGGTGACGCGGGTCGGCTACAACTACCAGCACAACCCGATGATCGGCCTGGCGCGGCAACTGATTGCCGAGGGTGACCTCGGCGACATCATCAGCTTCCAGGGCGAGTTCAGCGAAGACTTCATGGCCGACCCGGCGTCACCGTGGTCGTGGCGCTGTGAAGTGGAGCATGCCGGTGGCGCCCTGGCGGACCTGGGCAGCCACTTGCTGTCGATGGCGCGTTACCTGGTGGGCGATGTGACCGGCGTGTGTGCCGACACCCAGACCGTCCACGCCCAACGCCCGGCCGTCAAAGGCAGCGCCGAGCAGAAAGCCATCGCCGTGGATGACCAGGTGCACGCCCTGCTGCGCTTTGCCAACGGCGCGCGCGGCACGGTGAGCAGCAGTTGGCTCAAGCACGGTTACAAGAACCACCTGAGTTTCGAGATCAGCGGCACCAAGGGCACCTTGGCGTTCGATCAGGAGCGCTTGAATGAACTGCGCCTGTGCCGTGTCGGCCAGGACGGTTTCCAGCGTTTGCTGGCCGGCCCTGCCCTGCCCGGCTACGCGGCGTTCAGCCCGGCGGCGGGGCATCAGCTGGGCTACAACGAGCTGAAGACCTTGGAGGTGCAGGAGTTGATCATGGCGGTGGCCGGCCAGGGCGCGGATGGCACCGACTTTGACGCGGCATGGGAGGTGGAACGGCTGGCGACGGCGATTCGTGTGGCTGCCCGTGAAGAGCGCTGGGTCAACCTACATTCGCTCTGAAGCGCAATGCAAAACCCTAGTGGGAGGGGCAAGCCCTTCCCACCTTTAGATCACCCATCAGCGGAAGTGAAGCCTGTCGAGCATTTCGGGACGCCTGAGGAGTTCCTTCGCCAGCCAGGCCTGGCGACCGAAGTAGGGATGCCTGGTAACAGTCCAGTTGGCAACTTCATGCAGTTTTTCGAGGCTGAGGTGGCCGGGCCGCTGCGGGTCCTTGAACAGATCGACATCACGCATCAGCTCTCGGGTCAACGCGTTGTCATTCTGATTTTCAAACATCGTGATGTTGAGGTTGTTTCGATCGATCAGGCCATCCAGCCCACCGGTGATGTGGTGGCGGTCCATATCATCGACCAGGTCTCCACGCTTCATCAGTTCCCGTGCCAGGAGGATATTCTGGTCTTTGGCATAATCGCCGGTCAGCGGTTTGCCGGCCATATTCTTCAGGCCGTCCTTAGTGATGATCCCCGGATGATGGGGTTCCTTAAAGTCATCGAACCTATCGAGCAGCATGCGTGAAAGCTCTGCGTTGCTCTTGCTGCCGAAACCGTGGCCGGGCCAGCTGGGGATCGGGTCGGGCCTTGGAGGGCGCTGGGCGCCAAAGCAGTGGCGGATGAACTGCTTGAAACTGCCCATCCCACCCCGGGGCCAGTAGTCTGCTTTGATGTGCTGTGCGCGGTCACGCTCCTCGAATCCAGCGGTAACCGCGTTACCGTAAAACCCCGACAACCGTGGGGTATCGCCTAATTGAAAGCTGATTGAGCCGCTCCTTTGCGCGATTGCGGACGAATTCGCCATCGGTTTTGAAGGAGCGGTATTGCCCTGATCCGCCTTCAGGTGCGTGGGTGAGGACATAACAGATTTATCGAAAGCAGGTGCCAACATCGTTTGATGTCTCCAGTCCGGTTTGGCCAAAAAGTGTTCACCTGCCTGTCCAGCGTCGCACCAGGACGCAGGTACACAGCGATAACGCTGGGTTGCAAGTAGTCCTTATGTGGCAAGCCTGTCTGAATCAGTTCCTGCCTTTCTAGCGCAAGGCTCGACGCAGCACTTTCCCCACCGTCGTTTTAGGCAACTCGGTAGTGCGAAACTCCACATACCTGGGCACCTTGTAGCCCGTCAGGTATTCCCGGCAATGGGCGAGGAGCTGTTCCTGGGTCAGGTTCGGGTCCTTGCGCACCACGATGATCTTGACCTTTTCCCCCGTTACGCCGTCTTCCACGCCGATGGCCGCCACTTCGCCGACGCCCGGGTGCAGCGCCACCACGTCTTCGATTTCATTGGGGTACACGTTGAAGCCCGAGACCAGGATCATGTCTTTCTTGCGGTCCACCAGGCGGATATAGCCGCGTTCGTCCATCACGCCGATATCACCGGTCGACAACCAGCCCTCGGCGTCCAGCACTTCGGCAGTGGCGTCCGGACGTTTCCAGTAACCCTGCATCACCTGTGGGCCGCGCACTTGCAGTTCGCCTTGCTCGCCGATATCGGCCAACTCGCCGTCTTCACGCATAAACCGTACCCAAGTAGACGGTAAAGGAACACCGATGCTGCCGGTGAATTCCATTTCACGCATGCGCGCAATGTCGATCGGGCTGATGCTCACCACCGGCGAGCATTCGGTGAGGCCGTAGCCTTCGATGATCGGCAGCCCGGTGACGTCCTTCCAGCGCTTGGCCACCGCCGTGTGCGTGGCCATGCCGCCGGCGATCACCATGCGCAGGTCGGAGAAGTCCCGGGCGCAGAACTCCTTATTCTCCAGCAAGCCGTTGAACAGCGTATTGACCCCGGCAATGCCATTGAAGCGCTCCTTGCGCAGGATCATCTGCACCCGCTTCACATCCCGCGGGTTGGCGATAAGGATGTTGCGCCCGCCCAGGCACATGAACATCAGGCAGTTCACCGTCAGGGAAAAGATGTGGTACAGCGGCAGCAGGGTAACGTTGGTTTCCTGCTTGTCCTGGTCCAGTTGGTCGCCGACCCAGGCCTTGGCCTGCAACAGGTTGGCGATGATATTGCGATGGCTGAGCATCACGCCCTTGGCATCCCCGGTGGTGCCGCCGGTGTATTGCAGGAAGGCCAGGTCGTCGAGGTGCATGTCCACCGGGAAGTGGTTGAGCGCGCGGCCCTGTTTCAGCACCTGGTTGAAACGCACCGAGCCCCTCAGGTTGAACGCCGGCACCTGCTTTTGCACGCGACGCAGGATGAAGTTCATCGCCGCCCCCTTGAAGCTGCCGAGCAGGTCGCCGATGGCGGCCACCACCACGCGCTTGAGGCTGCTGCCGGCGATGACTTTTTCCAGGGTGTGGGCGAAGTTTTCGAAGATCACCACGGTTTCGGCGCCGCTGTCCTTGAGCAAGTGCTTGAGTTCATGGGCGGTGTACAACGGGTTGACGTTGACCACCACCGCGCCGGCCAGGATCGTGCCCAGCAGGCAGATCGGGTACTGCAGGCAGTTGGGCATCATCAACGCCACGCGGTCGCCCTTCTGTACGCCCTGGCCCTGCAGCCAGGCGGCGAACGCAATGCCTTGCACCTGCCAGTCGGCATAGGTCATCTCGGTGCCGATGCTGACGTAGGCGACCCGCTCGCGAAATTTCTCCAGGTGCTCCAGGAACACCTCGCGCAACGACGGGTAGTCCTCGATACCGGCATCGATGTCCGCCGGGACGCCGGGCAGGTAAGCGTTCAACCAGACCCGTTCGGCGTGTTCCAGGCTGATAGCGTTCATGGCAGTCTCCTTATTGTTGTTTTTGATGGGGCTACTTTTCGACGATAGCGGTAATGCCCAGCCCGCCCGCCGCGCAGATGGAAATCAGGCCGCGACCGCCGCCCCGCTCGTGAATGGCCTTGGCCAGCGCCGCCAATTGCCGGCCACCGGTGGCGGCAAACGGGTGGCCGCAGCCGAGGGAACCGCCGTTGACGTTCATTTTGGCGCGGTCGATGGCCCCCAGCGGCGCCTCCAGGCCGAGCCGTTCGCGGCAGTAGTCGGCGTCTTCCCAGGCCTTGAGCGTGCACAGCACCTGGGCGGCAAAGGCTTCGTGGATCTCGAAGAAATCGAAGTCGGCGAAACTCAGCCCTTCGCGCTTGAGCATGCGCGGTACGGCGTAGGCCGGCGCCATCAGCAGGCCTTCGCTGCCGTCGACAAAATTCACCGCCGCCGTCTCGCCCGTGCGCAGGTAGGCCAACACCGGCCAGCCATGGGCCACCGCCCAATCTTCGCTGGCCAGCAGCACCACCGAGGCGCCATCCGTCAGTGGCGTGGAGTTGCCCGCCGTGAGGGTACCGTGCTGGCGGTCGTAGGCCGGGGACAGGCCGGCGAGTTTCTCCAAGCTGGCGTCGGCGCGCAGGTTGTTGTCCCGCGCCAGGCCGCGATGGGGGCTGATCAGGTCGTCGAAGAAACCGCGCTGATACGCGGCATCCAGGCGCTGGTGGCTGGTGAGGGCCAACTCGTCCTGGGCCAGGCGCTTGATCTGCCAGCGTTGGGCCATTGCTTCGCAATGTTCGCCCATGGACAAACCGGTACGCGGCTCGCCATTGCGCGGCAACAGCGGCTTGAACAACATCGACGGACGCACCTTCAGCAGTGCCTTCACCTTGTCGCCCATGCCCTTGGCGCGGTTGGCCGCGAGCAAGGTATGGCGCAGGGATTCATTGATGCCAATGGGCGCGTCGGAGGTGGTGTCGGCGCCACCGGCGATGCCCACGTCGATCTGGCCGAGGGCGATCTTATTCGCCACCAGCAAGGCCGCTTCCAGGCCGGTGCCGCAGGCTTGCTGCACATCGTAGGCCGGGGTCTGCGGGGACAAGGTGGTCGACAGCAGCGATTCACGCGCCAGGTTGAAATCCCGCGAATGCTTGATCACCGCGCCGGCGGCAAACTCGCCCAGGCGCTGGCCGTGCAGGTTGTAACGGTCGACCAGGCCTTGCAGCGCCGCCACCAGCAGGTCGTGGTTGCTGTCGTGGGCGTACACCGTGTTGGAACGGGCAAACGGAATGCGGTTGCCGCCGATGATCGCCACGCGGCGGGTCGGGGCCGGGTTGAAGCTGTAGTCACTCATGTAGGGCTCTCATTCCAGACAAATAGCCCGCGCATATGCGGTTTGTCGCCGGCGAAATTGCGCACTTCGAATTCGCGCCGCCGGCCGCTCACGGGGTGTTGCCACAGGGCGACCTGGCCGGGCAGGAAGATCGGCAGCTTGAAGTCGCAATGGGCTTCGGCCTGATCCAGGCCACCGGGGGGTTGTTGAGCGGCCAATGCGCGGCCGAGGGTCCACATGCCATGGGCAATGGCGCGGCGAAAGCCGAACAGCTTCGCACCGATCAGTGAGGTGTGGATTGGGTTGAAGTCCCCCGAGACCTTGGCAAAACGCCGGCCCAGGTCCGCAGGCAGTATCCAGCGCTGGGTGCGTAACAGGCCCTCTTCCTGCAACGGCAGCGCGTCAGCCCACGGCTCGCCCAAGGGGTCTTTCACCGCGCGGCGCAGGTACAGGCTGTCGCTTTCCCACACCAGGCTGCCGCGGCTGTAGGCCCGGGTGGCGATGCTCAGCGCCTGGCCCTTGGCGTGGGCCACCCAACGTTCGCAAAAGACTTCCAGGCGCAGTGCCTGGCCTTCCTGCAGGCGCTGGTGCTGCCGGATGCGGTTGGCCAGGTGCACCATGCCGCTGGCCGGGTACGGAAAACTCGGACGGGTCAACAGCATCAGGTGCAGGGGGAACGCCAGCACATGGGGGTACGACAGCGGCACACCCTGTTCGCGGCGAAAACCACAGGCACGGCCATAGGCGGCGATGCCGCTGGCGGACAATTCCACCGCCGAGCGCACCAGGCGCTCCCTGGGCAACAGCGGTGCGCCGTCGAGCTTGGGTTTGCGCAGGCCACGTACGCCGTCCAGCAGCAGGCGCGTGCGCGATGGCGGAGGGTCGATAATCTGCGTCACGTAGTCCATGGACTCAGGCTCCCAGCAGGCTTTGGCCGCACACGCGCACGACCTGGCCGTTGACCCCGCCCGACGCCGGGTGCGCCAGCCAGGCAATGGTTTCGGCCACATCGATCGGCTGCCCGCCCTGGGACATCGAGTTCATGCGCCGCCCGGCCTCGCGAATCATCAGCGGGATCTTGGCGGTCATCTGGGTCTCGATAAATCCAGGTGCCACCGCATTCACCGTTACCTGTTGCGCCGCCGCACGCGGGGCCAGGCCTTGCACCAGGCCGATCACGCCGGCCTTGGAGGTGGCGTAGTTGCTTTGCCCGAGGTTGCCGGCAATGCCGGAGATCGACGACACGCACACGATACGCCCACCCGGATTCAGGCCCTGGCTGTCCAACAAGGCATTGCTCAGGTGCAACGGTGCTTCGAGGTTGACCGCCAGCACGCTGCGCCAAGCGGCTTCAGGCATCTTGGCGATGGTCTTGTCGCGGGTGATCCCGGCGTTGTGCACCACCACATCGAAGGCACCGTATTGGCTGACATGGGCATGCAACTGGGCAGCGGCGTCTGCTGCCGTGATGTCCAACGGCAGCGCCGAACCGTCCACACTCGCGGCCGCCTGTTGCAGCGAGTCCTGGGCCTGGGGCACGTCCACGCAGACCACATGGGCA
This sequence comes from Pseudomonas sp. NIBRBAC000502773, assembly GCF_006517195.1. Classification (NCBI taxonomy): domain Bacteria; kingdom Pseudomonadati; phylum Pseudomonadota; class Gammaproteobacteria; order Pseudomonadales; family Pseudomonadaceae; genus Pseudomonas; species Pseudomonas sp. NIBRBAC000502773. Next base: position 409,191 of record NZ_CP041189.1, read on the forward strand.
CCCTCGCGGGCCAGGACCTGGGCGATGGCCAGGCCAATGCCTCGGGAAGCACCGGTGACCAGCGCGCGCCGACCGGCGAAGGGTTTGTCCCAATTGACGGCGACCGGCCCATCCACCGGTTTTTCCAGGCGCACCACCTGCCCCGACACATAGGCCGAACGCCGCGACAGGAAGAAACGCAGGCTGCTGTCCAGTGCGTCTTCCGCTCCCGGCGCCACGTACAACAACTGCACGGTGATCGCCCGGCGCAACTCCTTGGCCAATGAACGCACCAGGCCTTCGAGCGCACGCTGGGCGATGGCCTGGGGCAACTCGGTGCAGTGTTCCGGCGCGGTGCCCAGCACCACAACGCGGCCGTGTTGGCCCAGGCGTCTGGCGTTGGCGTGGAAGAACTCATAGAGCTCGTCCAGTTGTTGCAGGCCGGTTATGCCGCTGGCATCGAACACTGCGCCCTGCACCTTGACCGTGGACGGCGCCTTGAGCGTCGCCGGGGTGGCGGTGACCGTGTCGGTGGCGCTGAACACCTGTTGCACCTGCGCAGCCAGGCGCCCTGCCCCGGCGACAATCACCGGGTTGGCCAGGCCTGGCTGGCCGCTGCGATGGCGCTGCAACGGCACGGGCTGGGGCAAGCCCACCACCTGGGCCAGGCGACGGCCCCAGGGGGAATTGACGAACGATAGGTAGCTGTCACTCATATCAGCATTCACTCACAACACATTCTGACCTTGTAAACCCAATCCGTGTGGGAGGGGGCTTGCCCCCGATAGCGGTGGTTCAGCCAATGAGCCGGCGACTGATGGGATGGCTATCGGGGGCAAGCCCCCTCCCACATTGACCGCGTTTGTCCTAGTTGACCGGGGCGTTTTCACCTTGGGCGGTTCGGCGTTTGGGCGTAGGTTCCAACGCCTGCCTGCGCTGCTGCAACGCCTCCAGCAAACCGAAGTCCTGGGGGAAATCATCCACCTGGATAGCGTGGTCGGCGTATTCCACATAGCGCGCCAGCAAGGCATCTTCGTCGTCGCTGATCAGGTCCAGCGCCCGCGCCTTGACGCGCCAGGCGGTGAAGGCCGTGGCGGCGATCGGCATCGGTTCGAGCAGACCTTGCCTGATGGCCGGCTTGAGCCGGGCGTCGATCAACTCCACCTGCGGCAGCAGGCGGAAGCCCAATTCGCCGTAGGCCAGCTTGTCGATTTCCGGACGTGGAATGTAGGAGTTGGCCAACAGGCGGTCGCGGGTTTCGCCGGGGGTCTGCACCACATCGGCCACCTGGGCCAGCAGCTGATCCGAGGGTTTGCGCAGCGCAATACCGAACGGGAACGTCAAGCCACGCAGCACCGCCGCCGCCGCTGTGGAGGGGTAGTTGTCCAGCACTTCGGCGAGGGCTTCATGGGCACGCAGCAATGCGTCCTGTGCCGCCCAATGCACCAGCGGCAGGTCTGCCTGGGGCCGGCCGTCATCCTCGAAGCGCTTGAGCACGCAGGACAGGATGTACAGCTGCGACAGAATATCGCCCAAACGCCCGGTGATACTTTCCTTGCGCTTGAGGGCACCGCCCAGCACGCCCATGGAAATATCCGAGATCAGCGCCAGCACCACCGACAGGCGATTGGCCTGGCGATAGTAGGACGCCAGCGCCGGGTCGGTCTTGGCCGGTGCGGAAATCAGGCGCCCGCCGGTCAGGGCATGCACCACCGCACGTACGGTGTTGGCCAATACAAAGCTCACATGGCCGAACATCGCGCTATCAAAATCTTCCAGCGCCTGGCGCCGGTCCGGGTTGCGCGCCGCTTCCATTTCGCGGAACACATAGGGATGGCAACGAATCAGGCCCTGGCCAAAGATGATCAGGCAGCGCGTCATGATGTTCGCGCCTTCCACCGTGATGGCGATGGGGCTTTGCTGATAGGCACGGGCCAGGAAGTTATTCGGGCCCATGCAGATGCCCTTGCCGGCGACGATGTCCATGCCGTCATTGACGATCATCCGCGCGCGTTCGGTGACGTGGTACTTGGCGATGGCCGAGATCACCGAGGGTTTCTCACCGGCATCCAATGAAGCCACCGAGACCTTGCGCACCGCATCGCAGGCATACAGGTGCCCGGCCATGCGCGCCAGCGGCGCCTGCACCCCTTCGAACTTGCCGATGGGCAAGCCGAACTGTTTGCGCATCGCCGCGTAGGCCGTGGTGCCGCGCACCGCAACCTTGCCCAGGCCGACGTTGGCCGACGGCAGGGAAATCGCGCGGCCGGCGGCCAGGCATTCCATCAGCATGCGCCAGCCGTTGCCGACTTGCTCGCGGCCGCCGATGACCCATTCCAGCGGGATGAACACGTCCTTGCCGGTGGTCGGACCGTTCTGAAATACGGCGTTGAGCGGCCAGTGCCGGCGACCACTGTTTACGCCGGGATGGGAGGTGGGGATCAGGGCACAGGTGATGCCCAGCGAGCCTTTCGGCCCCAGCAATCCGTCCGGATCTTCCGCGCGAAACGCCAGACCGAGCACCGTGGCGATCGGTCCCAGGGTGATATAGCGCTTGTCCCAGGTCACACGAAACCCCAGCACCTCCTGGCCTTCATGGGTGCCTTTGCAGACGATGCCCACATCGGGAATCGCCCCGGCATCGGAGCCGGCGTACGGGCTGGTCAGGGCAAAGCACGGGATGTCCTCGCCCCGGGCCAAGCGTGGCAGGTAGTAATTGCGCTGGGCATCGGTGCCGTAATGCAGCAGCAGTTCGGCCGGGCCCAGGGAGTTGGGCACCATCACCGAAATCGCCGCCGCCGAGCAGCGCGTCGACAGCTTCATCACCACTTGGGAATGGGCGTAGTGGGAGAAGCCTTTGCCGCCGTACTGCTTGGGAATGATCATGCCAAGGAAGCCGGCGTCCTTGGTGTACTGCCAGCCTTCGGGGGACATGTCCTGCCAGACCTGGGTGGTTTCCCAGTCGTTGGCGATGTCGCAAAGGGTTTCCACTTCATTGTCGAGAAAGGCTTGCTCCTCGGCGCTGAGGCTCGCCGGGGCCGCTTGCAGCAGGCGCTGCCAGTCGGGCTTGCCGCTGAACAGCTCGGCGTCCCACCACACGGTGCCGGACTCGATGGCGGCGCGTTCGGTGTCGGACATCGCCGGCATGATCGTACGAAACAGATTGAGGGCCTTGCCGGTCAACAGCGCGCGGCGCAGCGGTTTGAGGCTCATCAACAACGCCGGCAATACCACCAGCACGGCCGCGACGGTGGCGCCGAAAGCCGCCACCCCATTGAACAGGTAACCCGCTGTCAGCCAGATCAGGCCAGCGCCCAACCACAGGGTGGCGGCAGCTTGTCGATACGCCAGGGCAATCGCGGCTGCGACACCTACCAATAACCAGATAACCATGGGGATACCTCTACTCGATTCAGGGCGTGGTTTACGTGCGAAAGGTCGGATCGACCTGCGGCGTAAAGCCACACTACAAACTTGGAAAGACAAATTCAAATTTTGTTTTGAAATTTTTATTTAATGCCTGGACGAAAAAATAGCGGCTGAATGAATCAGCCTGGAATGCCAATACTCAAGGAACTGTCGACGTGGAATGAGGGTGAAGGCATCAAGATGCGCTTGGTGCCTTTTCCATCACCCTCTATGAAATATCAGAACGCGTAGGTGGCCGACACGCTCACCACATCGCCCGACGACTCCGCCTTGCCATTCAGGCTTGCGCCACCCAGGCGATCGACGTTTTGAGTCTTGAGCTTGACCTCTTGCACGAACTGGTGGGAATAGGCCAGGTCAAGACTGAGGCCCTTGATTGCTTTCACATCGTAACCAGCCCCCAACGACAGGAATGTACGGTCGCCATCCGGGATTCGTGGGTCGCGGGTCGAATTGCGTGTAGGTGTCTGGTCAAGGGCTACACCTGCACGCAAGGTCAACTCATCGGTCAAGCGGTAGTCACCGCCGAGAGAGTACATCCAGGTGTTCTTGTAGTTGTAGGGAATGGACACAATGGTGGTGCCACCGGACTCGAGCGTCAGGTCTTTGAAAGAGGACCACTCAGTCCAGGTCACACTGGCCCCCATCGTGAAGCGATCGTTGAACTGGTGTACCCAGTCCAGGCCGGCCGTGGCAGGAATGTCCAGTTGGACACTGGCATGGGCGCCGTCCGGTGCCAGCTCTAACCCTGGATAGGCGGTATTCACCAACGTACCGCTACCGCCAAACGGACTTGGCTGGGTCATCAGGTTGTAGGAAAACTGATCGGCGTAAATATTATATTTGCCGGTCATCTTGTTCTTGATCTTGGCGTGGTAATTCAAGCCAAGGGTGTCTCGCTCCGTGGGTTTCCAAACAATGCCGGTAAACCAGCCCGCGGAAATGTTGTCGACCTTCACACGCATCAAGGCATTGCCGACATCAGATGGAAAATTGATCCCGCCCAGCACGGAATCTGACACCGCAGCGGCAGACAACAAGTCCACGTTTTGGCTGACGAAGCCCTTGCTGTGTTGCACGATCACGCCACCGCCGATAGAAAATTGATCATTCACCTTAAAGGACAGGGATCCGGTCAATCCTACGGTTTCAATTTTGGTGTCCACTGCAAAGTCGCGCAGTTTCGAGTCCTGATCCCAAGTGGAGCGCATACCTTGCGGCACAACCTGGCTCAGGCCGAAAGCGAACCGATCCCCCAGGGGCATGACCATGAAACCGGTTGGCAACCAGGCAGTGAACCCGCCTTGACCGCCGTCGTTGTTATTCACCGTGGTCGATGCGACGTCGGGAAAACCATTGGCGTCCAAGGGCGTATTGGAAATCGGGTTGCCTGCATAATCAGAGGCGTCACCTTTGTACTTGATCTTGATGCGGGCGTAGTCGACGGTAAATTGCGCCACGTTGTGTTCGACAAACGCCATGGCCGCCGGGTTGTTGTATGCGGAACTGGGATCGTTCTTGAACAACGAGCCACCGGCAAATGCCCGGCCCCAACCGGGTGCACCGTAGGTCGGAGTTGAAAAACCGCCGGCCTGTGCAGGCGCGTTCACCATCGCCCCGCCTATCAGTGCCAGCCCCAGCAAAACCTGCACGTGTTGTTTCTTATTATTCATGCGGCACTCCTTATTGTTATTTCTCTGAGCCGGCCCCACCGGTTCGTTTTGCTTCCGGCAGTTCACAAACTGGCGCCCCGATCGAGGCGCCAGTCTTTCAACAGGTGATCAGCCCGGTGTGTCAGTTACCCATCAAGGCACGATGGTAAATGTCGGGCTTGGGGTAACGCTGAGGCTCACCACGGTGCAGCTGCCGCTCAGGGTCTGGTTGGAGGCGGTCAGCACACCCCCGCTGTAGCCCACGGTGATGGTGGACGGACCGCAATTGGACGCCGGATACAGAACCGACGCGGCGATGGTGTAACCAACGTTGCTGACCGAGCCCGCAGCGGCACCGGTGGCGGTCAAGGTCCATGGCAGACCGGTGATTTTCGGCAGCGCACAAAGACCACCGCCGGTCACCGCCACACCGGTGATTTTTGCCACACCGCTGGCATCGACGTTCCCGGTAAAAGTTGCGCCGCAGTTAACAGTGGCCTGGAACGACGATGGCGACTTCACCGAAATGGTGCCTGGCGCAGTGAAGCTCGAGTTCACCGGGGTGATGCTATAGGCATTGGCCATCGAAGCAGCACCCATGCAAACAGCCAAAGCAGACAACGATACGAGGGTTTTCAAGCTTTTCATTGTTTTTCCTCACATGTTATGGCGAGTCATTTCGCCAGGGGGTAATGGCCATGAACGAGAGGTCACGGTGAAACTGCAGAACTTCCCTTTCCAGCCAAATTTCAATTCAATTACCGCAGCACGCTATTCAACAACTTTGAAGTTCGGCGGCATCTTGATCGACACCGTCTTGATCTTGCAGTCTTCGCCAATGGGTACATTGGCGGCTTCCAACTTGCCGGTGGCGTTATCCCAGGTGCCATCGGCGGTAGAAGGCCCGCACTTGCCGCCCAGGCCGAAGGCGTGAACATCCACACTGATCTTCGACATGGAACCGCTCCTGGTATCTTTGGCAACCAGAATCCACGGCAAGTTGATGGCTTCGACCCGGCTGCACTTGAGGCCGCCGTCGAATTCGACTTTGTCGACATTGACCGAGGAACCGTCCGCAGCGACCTTGCCGGCCACCTTGATGGTGCAATCGGCGCTGATCAGCGCGCCTTTGGAGAAGCTGATCGGGCCCTGGGCGGTAAAGGCGCTGCCCGCCGGTTCGATACGCGCGGCCTGGGCCTGGTGATAGGCGATCAGGCCCAGCACGGCCAATACGATATGGGTGGTGAACTTGGCAGGTGCTTGCATGGTGTACGTCCTTCCCTTTAATTATTGTTGTTCGGGTCAAAGCACTTTCTCGGGGGCGATAAAATCCTGCGCGGCAATCAGGCCCCGAGTACACGACAACACTAAGTGTTACTTCAGATCAAAACGGCTTGGCACTGCCGCTGTACTTCTCCAGGTACTTCAAACGCTGTGAAGGTTGAAGATTGGTCAGGGTGATATCCCCGGCATAATGATTAAGGACTCGATGATCCATGCGCCGCCGCCACAAGTACGGTACATAGGCCCAGACAATCATGCTCGCGTAACCATAAGGCAGTTGCGGCGACTCATCGAAGTGGCGCAACGACTGATAACTGCGCGTCGGGTTGGCGTGGTGATCGGAGTGCCGCTGCAGTTGGAACAGAAAGATATTGGTGACAATCCGATTACTGTTCCAGGAGTGCCGAGGCGAACACCGTTCATAACGACCGTTGGGCAACTTCTGGCGTTTAAGGCCGTAGTGCTCCACATAGTTCACCACTTCCAGCAACGAGAAGCCGTAGATGCCCTGGATAACCAGAAACGGAATCACCGCTGCCCCCAGCCAGGCAATCATCGCGCCCCACAACACCACGCTGTACATCCAGGCACTGAGCACAGCGTTTTTCCAATGCCAGGCCGGCAGGCCGAGTTTGCGCAGGCGCTCGCGCTCCAGGTTCCAGGCCGAGTGTGCGCTGAACCATACCGAGCGTGGCAGGAAGGCCCAGAAACTTTCACCCAGCCGCGAGCTGGCCGGGTCTTCCGGCGTGGCGACGCGCACGTGATGGCCACGATTGTGTTCGGTGTAGAAGTGCCCATAGAGGGTTGGCGCCAGGGTGACCTTGGCGAGGAACACTTCCAGGGCATTGGGCTTGTGTCCCAGTTCATGGGCCGTGTTGATCGCGATACCGGTGGCGGCGCCGGTCGACATGGCCATGCCCAGGTAGGTAAACCAGCTTGGTTGGCCATGCAGTTGCGCACGCTCAGTGATGTAACCGGCGGCGTGGGCCAGCCAGCTGGAAGGCTCAAGGTTGGCGGTGGCGTGCAGCAGGCCGTCCCGGATGATCCAGTCGATGCCGCCGGCGGCCAGCCATCCGGTAATCACCACCGACGTGATGACGAACAGCACACCGGTGTAGACGATCCAGCGGTAGTAGCGTTGGGATTCCAGGTGGTTGACGGCGGATTCGGGCGGGTTGCTGATGTCTTCGCCGAGCAGCCCGTCGATCAGGGGGATCAGGCCAAAGATCACCAGTACACCGACCCACCACAGTTGCTGGATGCCAGTGGCAATGGCGAGGGCGCCGGACAACAGAGGGGTGGCCAATGGCAGGATGCCCAACCACCACAGGTGGCGCTTGCCGTCGGTCCAAACGCTTGGCGCTGCCAGAGTCCGGTTCATGGCAGCCTCCTTGGCAGGCAGGCGGAAAACAGGTTCAGGGAGCGCTGGGTGCTCCGGGAAATCAACCATGCGATAAAAGACGTTTTTTTCATTTTTATTCGCTCTTAGGCATTTCAAAAATCATTTCAAAATAAATATTGAAATATTTTTTTAAATAAATAGCGCGGAATCGTTAGGTCGTCAACTACTTTTTCGAGGCCTTTTTTACGTGACTGGACAGTCTGTTTTTCAGCCGTTTGGTCAGGTCTCTAGGGCAGGCATTTGCGACGCTCGACCCGGCGATGAGGGCCACGATTATTTGTTCGCCAAGGCAAAGGGCGGATGCAGGACCGTGGCCGTTTCCACCGGGCGCACGCGCTTGGCCACGTGCAGCACGGCCTCGACCACCCGCGCCGTGGCGGTGATCGGCAGCATGTGGCCGCGCCCTTCCACCACTTGCAGCTTGAGGCCGGGCACTTTATCGGCGAGGGCCTGGCCATGCCGGCGAAAGTCCAGCACCTTGTCCCGCGCGCCATAGATCAGGCCGATGGGCAGGGTCAGTTGGGGGTAGCGCTTGACCATCCCGGGCAGGCAGTCGTTGACCAGCGCAATCTCGCTGGAGGCAGCGTAAAAGTTATCGGGGCGCATCCCCAGCAAGCCGCCGCCCCGGGTGGCGAAGTCCTCGGGAGCGGCGTCCGGCGCAAACACGCCCTTGACCACCGAACGTCGAGTCAACAGGCCCATGGGCAAGGTGAGGGTATTGGCCACAAAACGACGCAACCACGCCGGTCGCACCGCCAGCGACCAGAACACCAGCGGCAACCTGGGTTGGGGATGGGTCAACGGTGCCACCAGCACCAGCCCCGATACAGCCTCGGGATGATCGAGGGCCAGGGCCAGGGAAATCGCCCCGCCGAGGGAATGCCCGAGCACCAAGGGTTTGTCCAGGCCAAGCTGGTTGATGAAGGCCGCGACTTGCCGCGCCTGGGCCGGCACGTCCGCAGCGGTACCTTTATGCCGCGTGGAATACCCCGACCCGGGACGATCGAGGGTGATCACCCGGAAGTGCTCACGCAACTGGCCGGACAAGGCATAGGTCAGGTTGCGACTGCTGCCCATCAGCCCGTGAATCATCACCAGCGGTGGTCCCTTGCCCTCTTCCACATAATGAAAGCGCTCGCCATTCACCTCCACGAAGCGCCCGTTGATCGGAACGGCGGCTTCGATGCGCCGTGTCATCCAGGCGCTGAAACTCCATAGCACCGCACTTGCCCCCACCAGCACACCTGCAGCAATCACCCATTGCACAGCCATAGCTCGTCCTCAGCTTCCCTGTGACCGGCGACCTGACCGGAATTGATCAAGGCCTCGGCCAACGTCCACACCCTGGACCTGAACGGCGTGCGTACCACGCTCGTCCGTCGGACAAGTCGCACATAAGGCACAAGGTCCTAGCGTAGGCGCTATTTTCAGGTAGATTATTTAAAATCTTTTTTAAAATAATTAATTCAATTTTTCTTTGCAATGGTGTTCTATCTAAAAGACACAACAAAAACAGGAGCACATCCGATGCCCATGAAGGACCGCCTATGAATGCCCACAGTGATTCCATCGACATCGCCATCATCGGTTCGGGTTTTGCCGGCCTGTGCATGGCGATCAAGCTCAAGGAAGCGGGGTTCACCGACTTCTTTATCGCCGAGCAGGCCGACACCCTCGGCGGCACCTGGCGGGACAACCATTACCCAGGTTGCGCCTGCGATGTGCAGTCCCATGTGTATTCGTTTTCCTTTGCGCCCAACCCGGACTGGACACGTCAGTTCGCGCCGCAAGCGGAAATCCGCGCCTACCTGGAACACTGCGCGGTGCGCTTCGGATTGGCGCCTTACCTGCGTTTCGGCATGGGCCTGAAGCGCGCGGTGTTCGATGAACAACTACAACGCTGGCAGTTGAGTTTCAGCGATGGCCGCCACGTCAGTGCGCGGGTGCTGGTGTCGGGCATGGGCGCCCTGGCACGCCCGGCGCTGCCGGAGATTCCGGGGCTGGAAACCTTCAAGGGCAAGCGCTTCCACTCCCAGCAGTGGGATCACGCATACGCCTTGAAAGGCAAGCGCGTGGCGGTGATCGGCACAGGGGCCAGTGCCATCCAGTTCGTGCCGCAGATTGCGCCGCAGGTGGCCCATCTGGATCTGTTCCAGCGCACTCCACCGTGGATCATGCCCAAGCCCGATCGCGGGATTTCAGCGTTCGAACGCTGGCTGTTCAAGCATCTGCCTGTTACCCAGCGCCTGGTGCGTGGCGCCTTCTACTGGGCACTGGAAGGCCGTGTGCTGGGGTTTGCGCTGCATCCGCGGCTGATGAAAATGGTGCAGAAAGTCGCCCTGCGCCACCTTCGCAAACAAGTGCCGCGCCCTTCCCTGCGCAAGGCCCTGACGCCGGACTACACCATCGGCTGCAAGCGTGTGCTGATCTCCAATGACTACTACCCGGCGCTGTCGCGCAGCAATGTCGAGGTGGTGACCGACAAAATCCTGCGTATCGAAGCCGACGGCGTGATCACCGCCGACGGTATCAAGCACCCGGCCGACTGCCTGATTTTCGGCACCGGCTTCCAGGCCACTGACCCGCTGCCCCGGGACTGCATCATCGGTCGCGACGGTGTGGACCTGATGGACACCTGGCGCGACGGTGCACACGCCTATAAGGGCACCACGGTGCCGGGCTATCCCAACCTGTTTCTGATCATCGGGCCCAACACCGGCCTGGGCCATAACTCGATGATCCTGATGATCGAGGCGCAGGTGACCTACATCCTCGACGCGCTCAGGCAGATGCAGCGCCATCGCATCGCCACGGTGGACGTCAAACCGACGGTGGAACAGGCCTACAACCGTCAATTGCAAGACCAACTCAAGCGCACCATCTGGAACACCGGCGGTTGCCAGAGCTGGTACCTGGACCCACGTACCGGCAAGAACACCACCCTGTGGCCCGCTTCGACATGGCGCTTCAAGCGGGTCACCCGGCAGTTCGCACTCAAGGACTATGCGGTCGACCTGTTGCCCCTCACTGTTCCCACCCGCCCGGCCACGGCGCCCCACTCCACCGCAGAAGGCAGCCTCTCATGAAGTCATTCAACGGCCGCGTGGCGGCGATTACCGGCGCGGCATCCGGCATGGGCCGCGCATTGGCCCTGGCACTCGCGCGCGAAGGTTGCCACCTGGCACTGGCGGACAAAAACGCCCAGGGCCTGGAGCAGACCCTGGCACTGATCAAGACCTCAACCCTGGCGCCGGTGACGATTACCACCCAGGTGCTGGATGTGTCCGACCGCCAGGCCATGGAGGCTTGGGCGGCGCGCTGCGTGGCCGAGCATGGCCAGGTCAACCTGGTGTTCAACAATGCCGGCGTGGCCCTGTCGAGTACGGTCGAAGGCGTGGACTACGCCGATCTGGAATGGATCGTCGGCATCAACTTCTGGGGTGTGGTCCACGGCACCAAGGCGTTCCTGCCGCACCTCAAGGCCAGCGGCGACGGCCATGTGATCAACACGTCCAGCGTATTCGGCCTGTTTGCCCAGCCCGGGATGAGCGGTTACAACGCGACCAAATTCGCCGTGCGCGGCTTTACCGAAGCCCTGCGCCAGGAGCTGGACCTGCAACGCTGCGGCGTCTCGGCCACCTGCGTGCACCCCGGCGGCATCCGCACCGATATCTGCCGCAGCAGCCGCATCGACGCGAACATGACCGGTTTCCTGATCCACAGCGAACAGCAGGCCCGCGCCGACTTCGAAAAACTCTTCATCACCGATGCCGACCAGGCCGCCAAGGTGATCCTGCAAGGCGTGCGCAAAAACAAGCGTCGCGTGCTGATTGGCCGCGACGCGTATTTCCTCGACCTGCTCGCCCGTTGCCTGCCGGCGACCTATCAAGCGCTGGTGGTGCTGGCCAGCAAGCGCATGGCCCCCAAACAACGCAGACCAGTGTTTGAAACCAACGACGAGCCCCGTCTCTGAACAGGAGCACGAATCATGTTGCCGATCCGCCGCGACCTCCATTTTGCCCTGCCCGCCGAGCGCATCACCGACTGGCACGAACAGGGTCCATTCATCACGCATTTCTTCAATGCCTTGTCGCTGCTGTTCCCCCAGGGCGAACTGTTCTTCATGGACAGCGTGCGCCACTACCGCCAACGCATCGACGACCCGGCGCTAAAGAAACAGATCCAGGGATTTATCGGCCAGGAGGCCATGCACAGCCGCGAACATGTGGCCTATAACGACCTGATGCAAGCAGCCGGGCTTCCGGCGCACACCCTGGACCGTCGGCTTAAATTCATTCTCGATCTGCAGAAGAAACACTTCGCACCGTCGTTCAACCTGGCGATCACCATTGCCCTTGAGCACTACACGGCGATGCTCGCGGAGATCCTGCTGAGCGACCCGTCGCGCTTTGGCGACTCACTCAAGGGCTATCAGCAGATGTGGTATTGGCACGCTCTGGAAGAGACCGAACACAAGGCCGTGGCCTTCGACGTATGGAACACGGTGATCAAACCCGGGCCCATGCGTTACCTGCTGCGCACCGGGACCATGCTGACCACCACGGTGTTTTTCTGGCTGGTGGTGCTGGATTTTCATGTGCGTCTGTTGATTGCCGACCGCAAGGCGGGTGGGCACCTCAAAGGCTTCTGGCGCATGTTGAAATTTCTTTATGGCCCCAAGGGCGTTTTCCCGCGCATGCTGCGGCCGTGGTTGCACTATTTCAAACCCGGCTTTCACCCCTGGGATCACGACAACCGTGCACGCCTGACGGGTATCGATAGCTTGGTCGAGGAGATCGAACAAACCCAACGCGGCTACTAGACCTGCGCCATGGCCACACGTTGGCGCACAAAGCTTTCCAACTGGTCTCCCGGCAGTGCCTTGCTGAAATACCAGCCCTGGATAATCAGCTCGTCGCCGGTGTTCAGGAAGGCCAACTGCTCGGCGGTCTCCACGCCCTCCACCACCACGCCCAGGTTCAGCGCTTCGCAGAAACGCAGCATGCCAGTCAGGACCTGGGCGCCCTTGGGATCGTGCTGCGCCACCACGAAACTGCGGTCGATCTTGATGAAGTCCACCGGGAACTGGTGCAGGTAACTCAAGGCCGAAAACCCGGTGCCAAAATCATCGATATAGACCTTGGCGCCGATGGCCTGCAATTTCTGGATGTTCTGGCGCGTGGCCGGGATATCACTGACCAGTGCATCTTCGGTGATCTCCACCGACACCTGGCCGTGGGCCTGGGCGAGGATCGCCACCAGGCGCTCGCCGTAGGCGGCGTCGGTCAGGGTGGCGCTGGAAATATTGATCGTCATCGGCAGGGTAAAGCCGAGTTTCTGCCATTTCTGGTACTGGCGAATCGCCTGGGATGCCACCCACATATCCACGTCCGGCATCAACCGCGCCTGGGCCAGCCATTGCAGGAACTCCCAGGGCGAATGCACCGTACCGTGGGCGTCGCGGGCACGCATCAGCGCTTCGCAACCGGTGCACAGCCCGGTGCGGGTCGAGACCTGCGGTTGGTATTCAAGATAGAACTCATAGTCGCTGATCTGCTGGATGCGGCTCAGTTCATTGGCCTGGCGCAACTGGATCCGGTGCGACGCCAGCACGGGGTCAAGCTCGCGCAGCCGACCTTTTTCTTCCAGGCCGTGAAAGGTCATGTCCAGGGACTTGAGGTACACCGTACCGCCTTCGGCGGGCTGGCGATGGATCGCGCGCACATAGGGCGCATACACCAGCGTGCCCAGGCCCAGTAACCCCAGTTGCAGCACCACCGCCGCCAGGTCGCCATGGGTACTGAGGTAGGCATTGAGCAGTATCGGTGCGGTGAACGGCACACTGGCGACCGCCGGCGACACCCAACCCACCTGCACCACCGTCAACGCCACCATGGCATTGATGGCGGGCACTAACAGAAACGGTAGGAACAAGCGCGGGTTGAGAATGATCGGCAAGCCGAACAGCAGCACCTCGCTGACGTTGAACAGCGAGAGCGGCAAACTCGCCATCGCCACCAGGCGCATGGACTGGCTCTTGGAAAACAGCAGGATCGCCAGCAGCAGGCACAACGCACCGCCCGAGCCGCCGATAAAAGCAAAGCTGCCCAGCAGGCCGCTGTTCAATACATACCTGATCGGCTCGCCAGCCGCCGACGCTGCGCTATTGAGCACCACGGCCTGGTCCAGTACATCGAACAGCGGCTGCATGGCGTACACACCGTGGATTCCGAAAAACCACAGCAATGAGTTCATCAAGGTCACGAACAAACCGCTGCCATAGGGCGACTCCAGGGCATCCAGTACCTGAGGCCCCTGAAGCTGCGCCACATACGGAACCTGCAACAGTGAGGACAACACCGCCACCAGCAACAGGGCCGTGATGAGGCCTGGCACCACCATATTGATCGTGCCCCTGAGGTTGTGCCCCACCAGGTCCTCGTTGACCAGGCGGGTCCAACGGAAACGGTGCAGCCAGGCAATGGCCGGCACATTGAGCAACGGTGAGGCGATAGCGATGAACAGCACGAACGTCGCCGAGGCCCGAGGGTATTCGCGCAGGATAAACGTGGCCACCACCACATGGGCCAGGCACAGGAATGCCACCGGCAGTTGTGGCAGGCGGTGCTGGATAGCCAGCATGTAACCGATGGAAGCGGCGACCAGCAGCGGGATCACTGAGCTGATCTGGTTGTGCAGCCCGGCCAGGAATGTCACCACCTGTGGGGCGAAGCCCAGTGCTCGGGCGCACTCGGACAGGATCAGAAACCCTGCCGACACCAGCAGGCAGGGAAGGATCCACAGCAGCCCTTCACGGATGGCACGCAATGACTCGGTACTGGCCAAGGCCGCCAGGCGCTGAGTAAGGAAAAGTTTGAATAGCGTTTGCGCCATGCCCCATCCCTCTGCCATCGCTCTCTGCCCCCAAGGGGCAGGCCCAAAAAACCCTTGTCACGCTACACGCCCTGATGCCGTGAGCGAAAGACTTTTGCCACACTACCCGTCATTATTCCAAATCAATTTAGGCCCTTGTGGACGATTGGCGCTCCAACGCCGAGAACCTGCCCAGGGCCCCGATACCGTTCCCTTTCAGGAGTAAACCTTTGACCCCACCTGGCGATAACCACCAGCGCGCCCTGGATAGATTCCTGAGCGAACATCCGGACGTGGCTCTTGAACTCAACACCCTCAACCCGCTTGCGGCCCAAGCCAAGGGCGAAACCCTGGCGCAGTACCGCGATGAACGCCTGCATGAAGCCTTCGAAGCCGAAGCCGAGCGCCAGGGCCTGTTTGCCTGGGAATTGACCCTCAAGCTGACTGCGGACTCCCGCGAAGCCTTTGAGGCCCAGCGTCTTGAAGTGCACAAGGAAGTGGCGCAGATGGCCGGCCTGAGCTGGGCCGAGTACTGTCAATTGCATGACTTGCCCGGCTGAACCCGCAACGGCAGGTACCAGTGCCGCCGCCGGCCATCCAGCGCTTCGCGCAACTCGGCGACGGAAACGCTGCGCCGCTGCGGATCCATGGCCAACGCTGAGTGCAGCGCCGACCAGCAATGCCTGGGCAATCGGCGCGGCCGCGGCAGTGGTCGATCGGGCTGGCGCTCACCCAGGCGCTGGCCCTGGGCCAATTCATAGATCACGCAGGCCGCGCCATACAAATCGGCGCCCGCTGACAAGCCTCCACCCGCCATCAGTTCCGGCGCTGCATACGCGGGCGTCCAGGCGTTCAAACGGCTGCGGTTCAAGCCCGGCAGCCCGGCTGTCTGCTGCACCTTCGACCGGCCCAGGCCGAAATCGAACAAACGCACTCCCTGCTCACCCACGATGATATTGGCGGGCTTCACATCGCCATGGAGAATGCCCTGCTGGTGGGTGTACGCCAGCGCGTCCAACAGCTGCAAGGCCATGGGCTGCAGTTCCTGCCAGGGCACTCCTTGTGGACATTCCATCAGCAGCCGATCGAGGGTCATGCCGTGCAGCAACTCCATGGTGAAGAATGCCACCTGGTGCAGCGTGTCGACTTCGAAGGAAAACACCCGCACCACATGCTCATGCCGCAAACGGCGTGTGAGGGCGAACTCGCTGTACAGCAGTACAGGGGCGTCAGGGCACGCGGAAAATGTTTCGTCCAAGCGTTTAAGGGCCACGCTGGAGGCGGGCTCACCGAACGTCTCATGCAGCAGGTCCCGGGCGCGATAGACCACTCCCATGCCGCCTGTGCCCAGCTTGCGTTCAAGCTGATAGCGCCCGGCAAGCAAGTTCGGCGAGCTTGCCTCCTCGCTCATGGCTGGATCACAACGGCCGTAAGGTCATCCCGCGCCGGCCCGCGTAACACGTCGTTGAACAATCGTTCCACCACCCGCCATGGTGTGCCTACGCTCATGGCGCTGCCCAGCTCGCCATGGCTGAGCCCCTGGTACAGGCCATCGCTGCACAACAAAAATACATCCCCGGGTTGAGTACTGAGCTCCAGTACCTCCAGGCTCAGTGCCTGTCGGGCGCCGATCGCACGGGTCAAGGCCCTCGCGCCCGGATAGACCCGGGCCTGTTCCAGGCTCAACTGCTGCGTATCCATCAGTTGCTGCAACACGGTATGGTCACGGGACAGCTGGTACAGCCGCTGCCCGCGCCATAGATAGCAACGGCTGTCGCCCCCCCAAATGCAGGCCGCACGCTGGTCTTCGAGCAACAGTGCAACCACGGTACTGCCCATGATGCCCGCCGGACCGTCGGCCGGCGCAGTCGGCGTCTGCCCCAGTTGGCTGTCGAGCCCGCGCAGGCAGCGCCGGACTGCCTCGACACGCTGATCAAAACTGCCCTGATCCGGCAGCGATGCAAGACTGCTGATTACCCATCGGCTGGCCACATCCCCGGCCTGATGGCCTCCCATTCCATCGGCGACCGCCCAGCACCCACGCTGTGGGCAATCGAGGAACGCATCCTCGTTGCGCGAACGCAACTTGCCTTGAACCGTGCGCCCGGCGCTGCGCCAGGTGCGCGCCGTGTTCACAGCTGCTCCGGCAGGCGGAAGGTGCGCCATGCCGCCATGGGGAACGGGTTCGGGTTGCGCTGGCTGGTGAGCAGGTAATTGGCGCGCAGCCCGGCCAGGTCGGCCTTGAAAATGTGCGCATCCCTGCCATTTGCCGGCTCACTCTGCATCAGGTCGAAGAAGCGGAACAACGACCACTCGCCGCTGTTTTTTTCGATCCCCAGCGGTCGCTCGGCACCCCGTTCCAGCACCAGGCTGCTGCGGCTGCCAGGCGTCTCGCCTGGCCAGTGGAAGGCCATAGGCACAATCGGCCCATGACGGTATTCCAAGTGTTGGTCACCCACTCGCAGGATCGCCCGGCTGACGGCTTGATCGAGACTGTAGGGCGCCAAGGTGAATCGAACGGCCCATTCACCCTGTTCCTCGGTGAAAAAGCCTTGCCGAATCATCTGGGCCCTGGCCAGTTGGTCCAACAGCGAGCGCGATATCGGCAGGCTGCGACCGTCCAGGCCCCGCAGTCGATACCGGTTGCCATCAGCGCTGATAAAAGGCCGCAGGTACGTTTCATAAAAGCGCGCCATGGAACCTCGAGGTTTAAAAAACGTCTGGAAATCGCCTAGGGCAACGTCACTGGTAGCATGCGCATTGAACGGGTAGCGACGCTGGATGGCCCTGGCGTAAAAACCATAGAGCTCGCTTTGGTAACGCTGGTTCACGTAGACATAGGTGCCATCAAGCAGATGACGCCAGGCGTGGTCGGCAATGTCTTCGAGCCAGCCCTTGAGCGGCAGCGGCAAGCGGGCGGCGGCATTACGCAGATTGGCCAGAAGAGGCTGCTGCCCTTCCATGCGCTGCTTGACCCATGTAAACGCTGCCTGCTCCGGGGAACTCTCCCGGCTCAGCGACGACAATTGCAGGTGTAATTCATCGAGCAGCCGCAATGCCTGGGTCAGTTCAGCACCCGGGTTCTGTTCTTCATCAAGTAGCAGGTGCAGTGGTTCGAAGCGGCGCTGCAACGCACGCCGGGCCGTGTCAGGCAGCATCTGGCCCTGTAACGGTTTGACCAACGCAACGGACACCGTTGCACTTGACTCGCCGGCCTGCTGGCTCAGCACCTCGACCCGATCATGGATCGATAACAGCCGAGTGTTTTCGCGAACCTGCTGCAACAGGCGCATCAACGCCGACTGGGCGGATATCAGGCTCGCCAGTTGGTCGGCGCTGTGCCGCAGACTGTCACTTTCCTGCAGGCGGACGCGACCGAGGGCGTCACTCCAGGCATCGGCGTACTCACTCAAATAACGCTGTTCCAGTGCCTGCAGCAACCGGCGCATATCCATGGCGCTGAGGTCGGTACCTTCCCCAAGTACCCAGTTATCCTGGGCAATGGCATTGACCAGTGCAGGGCCCTGCTTTTCGAAATACTGCTGGTACCTTTTGGTGTAGAAACCGGGTATGGGCGGCTCAAGGTTGGCGAACACGCCGCCATCGGCCAGTCGCAGAGGCTCCAGGCTGCGGGCTTGTTCACGCAGTGCACGGTAGACCACCTCTGCCAGCGACTCGCCGCGTAATGCCTGGCGGGCCTGGGCCACCAGTGTATCGTTCAACGGGGCTGCGAACGGTTGCTCCAGTAATCGCCCAAGGTGTTCGTTCAAACGCGTCTGCGTCGAAGTGTCCCCCGCATAACGCGCAGACCAATGGCCTGCCATGTACTCCGCCAACCACGCGTTATCACGCCGTTCGCGCAGGTTGAGCATCAGGTACGCCCGCAAGCTGTCCAGTAACCGCTCGCGCTCGCCAAGGCTGGCCTGCACCTGTTCTTCAAGCAGGGTTGCCACGTGCGGCAGTAACTGATGGCGCAGGCTCTCGTGATAGGCATCGGTCAATAACGGACGACTCACCTGCCCTTGATACAAGCCGGCTCGATCAACCCAGCGGACCTCAGCGACCGGTGGAAACACGCGGGTCGCTGCCAGACGACTGTCCAGCAGCGCCAGCAATACCTGGCTCTCGTCCGTATCGGGTTGAGCAGGCACAGGCGTGTTCAGCGCCTGCAACTGCATCAGACGCTGATGATTGAATGAATAACTGTGCCCCCATAGCCACCCCGCCATACCGATGACCAACGCCGTGGCCAGCGCCAGCCCTCCTTGGCGTCGATGCAGGCGGCGGCGCTCAGGAGTATGCAGCCCGGCAAGATCGGCCTCGGCGAAGATCACCCGGCGGAACAAGCCCTGGACAAACTGCGAGCGCGTATCGCCCACGTTCGCACACGTCAGGTAGAACCCTCGCAGGCCATTGATACGCTGATAGCGCTGGGCGGAAAACGCCGTCTCGACAAACAGGCCCAAGCGGTCGCCCAGGCGTGCGACCTGCCGAGGAAAATCCAGCATGCGATCGCGGCGCTCGCCGCTACGCTCCTGATGCAAGCGTGGGATCAGCTCCGCCGCCAGGCGTTGGAGCAGCGCCTCGAAGGCCTCGCGCACCTGGGCAATGTCGGTTCCGGACGTGCCCGCCACCAGGTGCCCGCCCAATATATCTTCCGTGCCGTCGCCCTGCTGCGCATCAAAGAACTCGGCGAACCCTGGCAAACGGTCGGCCCGGGTCAACACCAGATAAACCGGCACATCCACATGCAGCGTCTGCTGGATGTCCTGCAAGCGAGTATGGACATGACGCGCGTGGAGCTCCAGGTCATGCTCATTGCCCCCCAAAGCGTATCCACCGACAACGTCACCACAACGCCGTTGAGCGGGCGAGCCCGGCGGCGCGACCTGAGCAGACCGAGCAGCGTCGACCATCCCGCCGCATCCACCGTACGGTCAGGCTGGTCCAGGTAACGTCCGGCAGTCTCCAGCAGCACGGCGTCATCGGCGAAGTACCAGTCGCAGTAGGCCGTTGCACCTGGCGTTGGCGACTCGCCCCGATCGAGTGGGAACTGCAATCCATTGGCGGCCAGCAGATGGGTCTTGCCACTGCCTTGGTGGCCGATCAACAGGTACCAGGGCAGCGCATTGCGCCAACGCTCACTGCGCTCACCGTAGCGGCGGGAGGTTTTCAGGGTTTGCAGCGCCTCCCTGAATCGCCCGCGTACCTGACTTTGCTCATCGTGGATCAGCCCCTGGCGCTGATGATGCGCCTGGTGTTCCGGCTGGTTGAGCCGCGTGGCGCGCCGTGCGCCTACCACCACCATTGCCAGTCCCCACAGCAGGAACAGGCCACAGATGGTCAGCAAGCGAGCCGTCGCGCTTTGCCAGAACCGATGGTCATCCACTGCCAGCAATGGTCCGAAAAACCACACCAGCAATGCGCTGGACAGCACCAGCAACAGGCTCCATAACCAAATCTTGCGCAGCACCGTGCCCGCGCCCTTGAAGAATGCGTTCATTCATTGCTCCCAGCGTTACAAGGGCGTCCGAGCCTGGTCCGACGCCAACGATTGAAAAGGTTGCAGCACCGTCATGCGCTCCGTGCCCAGCACCCAGGCAAACCCTGAGTACATCGCCAGCAAACAGGCCAGTCCAACAGCCATGAGCCACTTGGCACAGAGCATGCGCACCGGCACGGCGCGGACTTTGCCTGCCTCCGATGGCGCGGCCATCGACAGCCGATCGCCCCGCACATGCCTGATCTGCCGGTACAGCGCGTCGCGTACCCCTTCCAGCTGAGCACCTCCCCGCTCCATCACGCGGTATTGGCCTTCGAATCCCAGCGACAGGCACAGGTACATCAGCTCCAGCATGGCCACGTGCTTGACAGGGTCGCGGGACAATCGCTCCAGCAGCAGGAAAAACTTCTCGCCGCCAAAGGTTTCGTTGTGAAAGCGACTCAACAGGCTTGACCTGGACCAGTCGCTGCAACGGCCCCACGCGGTGGTGACCACCGCCTCGTCAATGACGCTGCACAGCACATAGCGCGCCGACATCACCTGACCCTCCTCACCCCCCAGGTGCAGGGCGTGCGCTTCAAACGTCGTGATGCCTGAAGACAACCGGTCGTTGAGGGTCTGCAGGCTCTCACGGCCGGAGCTGCCCTTGAGCTGCACCACCTGCGACAGCAGGTCCCAAGCCGCCGCCACCAGGATGTTGGGACCCACAGTCAGACTCTGCGCGCTGTGCAGCCGGGCGGTATAGATCATCCTGTCCTCCAACTGCTCGAAACGCGGCGGCGATGGGAAGTCCGTCACCGCCCCCTGCGCCGGACCGCGTCCCTCGCGGTCAAGCAAGACGGTTTTTTCGTCCTGCGGGTATTCACTGTCCATCCTCATAGGGTTCAGTTCCTGATAGCCCAGAAGTTGAGTTCCAGCTCGTTAAACTCGCCGCTGGCATGCAGGGCGAATCCACCTGACTGCTCCAACTGCGCGATGTCCGGGGCGCTGAGCTCGAGCATGAAATAGGTCTTGCCCGCGTGGAACGGAATCTGTCGCGGCGCTACTGGCAACGGTTTGATCCTGATGCCGGTGAGGTGCAAGTTGACCAACTCACGGATGCGCTCCACAGGTCCAATCTTGAGATGCGCCGGCAGCCGGTGACGCAGCGTTTCCGAATCACACTGGGCGGTTGCCGCCAGGATAAACGTTGCCGTCCCCAGCAACTTGAGGTCACTCACCGGGCATACCAGCACACCGTACTGACGGGGTTGCAGCGTCAACTCAATGGCATGCTGCTCCAGCACCATCGACAGCACCGCGCGCAGGCGCTCCATCAATCCGCGAAAGCTCGCGCCTTGATCACCATGCTGGTAACGCACCTCCAATTGGGCGCGCTTGCTGTCGGTGGCGAACGTGGCCAATTCCCCAAGGATCGACAGCAGCTCGCGATACAACGTTTCCGGGCGCACCTGGGCCTGGCTCATAAAGTGGCGCAACATCAACTCAGCGCGATTGATCAGTTGCAGCATCAGAAGATCGCCCACCTGCGCACCGGCCGACGCGCCATTACCCTGGATGCGCGCGGCAATCGCGTCTCCACGGCTGGCCAACAGACTGATGACCTCCTTGATGCACGACGACACATACCCGGAGCCCTGCAAAAAGATGAATGTCGGCACAAAATCGGTATCCAGTCGCACGCCGCCTTCACGGGTGCAGTCCAGCACCTGAGCGACCTGCAGCTTCACATGGAACGGATCACCGGAATGCTCCCCCAGCATCAGGCGCAGGTCCGGACGCGCACAGCTGATCTGGCAACGGGCATCGACACCGGCATTGGAGTCCCCGATCTCCATTTCACAGGCAACATAGCGCGCCAGGATTTCGTGTTGCTCCGGCCTGCGCACTTCAATCTGATTGTCGGTAACCAGCGGCAACGCCAGGTACACGGCTTGCCGACCGACGTTGGCAGGCACTTGCAATACCAGAGGTTCCATCGCGCCATTGAGTTCGAACAGGCTACCGTCCGGCAATAGGCCGCTGGCCTGGTTGACGACCACCTTGCCCAGGTTGAGGTACTGCACATCGATGTCCAGGGTCAGGAACCCCCAGGCGTCGCTGCCCAGCAAGCGCGTTCGGTTGAGCTGCTGATGATAGTAGCGGTCGTTGTGCTGCAAGTGCTGGGGCCGCAGCAACATGCCTTCCTGCCAGATAACGTTATGGATGTGCATCTCAATCCTCCGTCCGACCGGTCTGCGAGGCGGCCATGCGAATACCGTTCTGGTCCAGCATTATTCTGGCCCGCGTCCGTTGCTGGGGGGCAACAGGCAGCACCAGTCGCCATTGCACATGGGGCAGGTCGCGATAGGCCGCCAGTACGCCGACATAGCGGCTTTGGGGCTCGACACTGAGTTTGAGCATCAACCGTTCACCGGGCCGCAGCTCCAGCTCTTCGCTGCTGACCCAGTCCTTGGGCAGGGCCTGCTCGGCCCGTCCATAGAGGCTGAAAAAGTCGGCATTCTCGAATGCCACGGGGTGCCGCAGCGCAAGCAAATGCACCACCACCGGTGAAGGACGGCCATGAAGGTCGGGGTTGACCTCGTCACTGGCCATCAACGCCAGGTCCAGCTTGGTCAAGGTCGAAAAGGGTGAAACGCTGCTGCAGCCGGTCAACATGCCCAGTGCCAGCAGTGTTGATGCAACGGTGGTTAGATACATGAACGTCATCCCGGGTAAGCCGCATGCAGGCTGGAGACCAGGCGCACCTGCTCTTCGTAGGCCTTGCAAAAGTCGTTGCGTAATAATTGATCGCCCAACGACGCCTCGTCGGTCAGCCGTCGGTAATAGCGCTGGTACGCCCGCCAATGAGCGCCATCGGTGAGGAGCCTGGACGGCTTGCCCTCGCGCTCGAAGCACAGCAGCAGATGATCTGGAGCAAAGGCCGCCAGCGCGCTGCGAACGACGGCACGGCAGCCCACCACCAAGGCCAACTGATGAATCTGCAAGTCTCTGCAGGCGTGGGCCACCGCCCGTTCGGGCGGCAGATGCCCCAACTCACCGCCCCCCAACAGCGCCGTCAAGGCCGCCTGGGCGTCTGGACAATCCACCAAGGGGTTCTGCCGCGTAAGCGCCGGGGAGGTCCAACCCAGGTGCACCTCACTGCTCAGCTCGTCGCGAGTTCGCAGGCTTTGCTGCAATCCTTCGATGGCTTGCCTGAACAACCCGGCCACCTTGATCGCAAGGGCTTCGCGACTCGACGTATCGAGCGCCCCCACCTCCATGCCCAACGCCTCGCCGAACTGCGCCCAGAACGTCTCAGGGACTGCGGATGCAGCCACAACGGGCTGTGCAGGTACTACGTCACTGACAGGCTCAGCCCATTGCGGTACGACCAGGTGGTCCTGGTCCACGGTTCCCGGAGAGAACGCTTGGGCGGTCGATTCCGTCAACGTGTTCAATGCCTCCAGCTCTTGCGACGACTCGCCGCGTCGTTGTTCGCGATCCAGTGCCTGAATCGGGTCCAGCCCCAGGAAAGCATCGTCTGGAATCACCTCGCTCCGCCCGAGCGGCGGTCGTTGATGCTCGATCAGTCGGGCACGAATTTCCAACGCCCCCAGTTGGTATACGTCTGCATCACTGATCTGCCGCGCGTGCCCCTTGCGCAAGCGCTCCAGGCTGCCGGATACGCCGATACCGTTGCTGCTGATATCCGTCAAAAAGTAATGGCCGCCGCGAAAACTGACCAAGCCATGGTGGCTGGATATCAAGCGTGCGGTGTCGGGGATGACCCAGTCACACGCCGTCCCACGGCCGATCACTCCGCCGACACCATCAAAGGTTTTACGGGCTGACGGCTCGCCACTGGCGGAGCACACTTCAAGCACTAACTGCATGGCAAGGCTCCCCTGTTCAATGGCCACGACGGCTCGCCTGGGGGTCACCCAGTGGACGGTAGTCAGCATCGTCAAAGACATAATTGGCGTTACAGCCACCCAGCAAACACAGCACAAGCGCCACGGCTTGCCACGGACGAAGAGGCATCAGGAATCTCCCATGAAAGTAAGGTGTCCACGCATACGCTATTCAGCATTCCTCTCGAACATCGCCAACCGGGATCTTCAAGCGTGCCAGGCGGTAGAGCAGCGTGCGTCGTGCGACACCCAACTCCCGCGCGGTACGGGTACGATTGCCACGGTTCTTGTGCAGGCAATCAATCAGGAACACCCGCTCCACTCGCTCCAGGCGTTGACGCAACGTTGCATCGACAGCATCGTTGGCGGGTGCCGGTGACAGGGGCAGGTGCGCCGGCAGGATCACACCGTCGTCACAGAGCAGTACCGCGCGCTCCACCAGGCATTTGAGTTCTCGCACATTGCCGGGGAAGCCATGGCTGGACAGTTGGTCCAACGCCGCACTTGACCAGGCCACCGCTACGCGACCCAGCGCAACGCAGGCCTTTTGCGCAAAATGCCGAGCCAACAGCAACGCATCGCCATCCCGCTCACGCAAGGCCGGTAACTCAATGGGAAACTGCGCGAGCCGGTAATACAGGTCCTCGCGAAAGCTGCCCTGGGCGACCATCGCGGGAAGATCACGGTGCGTCGCGGCAATAATGCGTACATCGACCTTATGGGCCGTACTGGCACCCAATGGGCGAATTTCGCCCTCCTGCAAAACCCGCAATAACTTGGCCTGCAACGACAACGGCATATCGCCGATTTCATCGAGTAACAAAGTGCCGCCGTGAGCGGTGTCGAACAAACCGGTGTAGTTGCGTTCAGCCCCCGTGAACGCCCCCTTGCGATAGCCGAACAGTTCGCTTTCCAGCAACCCTTCGGGAAAGGCTGCACAATTTTGCACCACGAAGGCTTTACCACTGCGTGGGCCGGCGGTATGGATGGCGCGCGCCACCACCTCTTTGCCGGTACCGGTCTCGCCATGCAGCAGCACGGTGTAGGGCGTATTCAGCACCTTGCCGATCAAGCGGCACGTTTCATCCATGGCCTTGCTGTTGCCGATCAATCCGAACCTGGCACAGGATCCCGGCGTGCGACACGTTGGCGGCGTGACATTCACCCCAGGACTCAGACGCTGCATCAGTGCAAGCTGCCTCAAGGCAAAGCTGCCCAGTTGAGTCAATGAGCGGGTGTAGTGCTCCAATTGTTTCGGACGCCGGCTGGCGCACAGCAACACGCCCGCGAGAGTCCTGTGCCGACCGAACAACGGCATGCACGTCAACGATTGCCAAGGCGTCGCCATCGCCGGAAGGAACTGACTTTCATAGACGCTGTTTTCCAGGTCCTCAAGACTCAAGGCTGTGCGCTGACTGAGCACATACTGCAACAGCTGCTCATGTTGGAAATCCACGCCTGAAGCCAGCTCGCCGGATGGCAGCTCCTCTGGCAAATGCTGGGCAATCAGTGCAAGCCGACCCGTCGCCTCGTCGCGCCAATACAACTGGCTGAGTTCGCACTGGCTCAATTGGGCTACCGCCGCGACACACAGGTCCGGCAAGGTTGTCGCGTCACCATCGATCCCCAGGCGGGTGAACCAACCCAGCATCGCGTCGGCGTACCCCGAAGGATGGGGCAACCGGTTGAAAGCATCTTCCGTCATTGGCTGACCTCACAGACAGGACAACCGCTGCCATCCAGGCCGGCATGCACCCGGGACAGCGATTCACCCCCGGCCATAGCCTCCAGCAAACGATCCGTCACCTGCGCCAGCAAGTGTGCGTCGATCCATTGATCGATAGAGCGGGCACCGCTGTCACCGTCAGCGCAACGCTCGGCGACACAGGCAACCAGTTCGGGCGTATAGCTGAAGGTGAGCTTGCGCAGTTGCAGCCTTTGCCCCAGGTGTTCCAGCTTGAGCCTTGCCAGGTCATGCAGGACTTCGCCCGTGATCGGGTAATACGGCACGACATGCATTCGCGCCAGTAAGGCAGGCTTGAAGTGCTTGCGCAGCAACGGACGAATGGCTTCTTGCAGGACCTCCTCAGCAGGTCGCCGGTCACCTGCGCATAATTGACCGATGCACTCGCTGCCCAGGTTGGAGGTCATCAGGATCAGCGTGTTGCGAAAATCGATTTCCCGCCCTTCCCCGTCATTGGCCAGTCCCTTGTCGAAAATCTGATAGAACAGGTTCACTACTTCCGGATCAGCCTTCTCGACCTCGTCCAGCAGCACGACCGAATACGGGCGTTGGCGCACGGCCTCCGTCAACACGCCGCCCTCGCCAAAACCGATATAACCGGGTGGAGCGCCAATCAGCCGGGAAAGGGAATGCTTTTCCTGGAACTCCGACATGTTAAGGGTGGTGACAAAACGCCGACCGCCGTACAGCAGGTCGCCGAGGGCCAGGGCCGTCTCGGTCTTGCCCACACCACTTGGGCCAACCAGCAGGAATACGCCGACCGGGGCATCCGCCTTATTGAG
This sequence comes from Pseudomonas sp. NIBRBAC000502773, assembly GCF_006517195.1. NCBI lineage: Bacteria > Pseudomonadati > Pseudomonadota > Gammaproteobacteria > Pseudomonadales > Pseudomonadaceae > Pseudomonas > Pseudomonas sp. NIBRBAC000502773. Next base: position 435,732 of record NZ_CP041189.1, read on the forward strand.
CCCGGTGGCAGCCGCGCGCAGGTTGCGTTCAAGTATCTGCACGGCGTGCTCCTGACCGAGGATGCGCGAACGCAATGCATCGGCAAAGCCCAACACCCTTTCACTGCTTTCCAGGGCCAGTCGTTCGACAGGAATACCCGTCCAGGCGCTGACGACCTGTGCCACCAAACGTGGACAAACCTCAAGGCTGGCCAATGGCTGGCCGTTTTGTTGCGCGTGCAATACCTGGCGCTGTTGGGCCAAGGCATGTTCAAGGGTGTCGGTGTTCTGCCCTGCACCACGAGCAGCATCCAATTGCTCGCGCAGCGCGAGCACCTGCTGCGCCGATGCTCGCTGTTCCAACCAGTGTTGCTCCAGATGTTCACGCTCGCGCGCCACGGTCTCCAGGCGCAGGTTCAACGCGTGCAAGGCCTGCTCGTCCACCGGCAGCCCGGCGTCCCTGTCGCGATTCAACGCCTGGCGCTGTCGCGCGCCTTCCGCCTGCTCGGCGTAAAGGCGTTGCAATGCCTCGGGCACCGTCTCCCAGCTGGTTCTCATGCGGGCGCAGGCGGTGTCCAGCACATCCACCGCCTTGTCGGGCAACTGCCGCCCAGCCAGGTAGCGCGCGCTCATGTGCGCTGCCGTGACAATGGCATCATCCCGCACATACACGCCATGGCTGCGCTCATACGCCGGAACCAGGCCGCGCAGGATCGAAACCGCCTGTTCAACACTGGGTTCGCCGACCTGCACGGGCTGGAAACGCCGCGCCAATGCCGGGTCTTTTTCGAAGTACTTCTTATATTCCGACCACGTGGTGGCGGCGATAGTGCGCAACTCGCCACGGGCCAGGGCGGGCTTGAGCAGATTGGCAGCATCGGACCCACCTGCCTGGGCGCCTGCGCCCACCAGTGTATGCGCCTCGTCGATAAACAGGATCACCGGGGTTGGCGAGGCGTTGACTTCATCGATCACGCCTTTGAGGCGCCGTTCGAATTCCCCCTTGATCCCGGTGCCGGCCTGGAGCAGGCCCATATCCAGGGTCAACACCTGTACGTGTTTGAGCGGCTCCGGCACCTCTGCGCTGGCGATACGCAGGGCAAGCCCTTCAACCACAGCGGTTTTACCCACCCCGGCTTCGCCAACCAGGATTGGATTGTTCTTGCGCCTGCGCACGAGTATGTCGATCAATTGGCGGATTTCGGCATCGCGACACAACACCGGGTCGATACCGCCCTCCCGGGCCTGGCGGGTCAAGTCATGGGTAAAACGCGCCAGCAACGCATCGCCGCCCGGCACAGGGTCGAGTTCAGGCACCTGGCTCAACAAATAACTGCACACACGCTGTGCATCCAACCGACTCAGTACCGCCTGATAACCACTGTCGGCATGTTGTAACGGGTAACGCAACAGCGCCAGTAACAGAGCGCCGTGATCAACGGCTGCCTGCCGAAGCTCCAGGCGGGCCACCATCAGGGCGTGCTGCAGCCATTGCACCAGGGCCTGGGCAAACACCGGATTACACGAGGCATTCGTGCCAGCTTTGGGGTGCAGGGCCGCCTGCAGTTCGCCTGGCTCGACACCTGCATCCACCAACGCCCTTACCAGAATACCGTGGGGGTATTCCAGCAGGGTCAGCAGCAGGTCCTCCACCAACACTTCCCTGCCGCCGCGGGTCACGCAACGTTCCGCCGACCGCTCAAGGTCTCGGCGCGCCTGGGGAGTCAATGTCTGGATAAGTTGCTGCAGGTCCACATTCTTCATAATCATTCATCCCTAATCAGCGTTGCTGGCCACAATGACCACACCGTCGGCACACCCATGGGCCAGCCAAGTGGTCCAGCCGAGGCGGCAGACGTTGTGTTCGCCGAGGTGCAACGGCCTGATCTCCTCCTTGAGCAGTACCAGACGCAGGTCATAGGCCAGAGGGTCGCGCACCGTCAGCCGCAGCAATGCGCACAGCAACGGGTAGTCCACACCCGTAGGTAGAAACTCATGGAAACGCTGCCAGCCCAGGTCCTGCACATGCACCCTGAACTTGCCGCTGCGGTCGGTGACCCGACAACCCAGCACCTGGTCATGACCGAGCACACTGTTGGTGGCACCCAGCCGATTCTGCTGGGGGACGGCAATGACCACCGAGCGCTCCACCCACTGCTCGACGAACAAGCGGGTGTGCTTGAAGTAGTAACGCAGCACCGTCTCGATCAAGGCTGCCGAATGGGCCCGCAGGCTGAGCAACCCCAGGTAGGGTAATAGCCGTTTGCAGTTCAATTGGGCAGTCGTGCGCAGGTGATGGCCCTTCAGACCGATCAGGGCAAACATCTGCTCGGAAAAGACATCCCGGGCGCCAGCCTGGAAACACGCCCGGTAGCGGTACTTGCGCCAGATCGGCAGCATCAGCCGCTGCAACCGATGATGAAACAGGTCGAGAAAGTCCCGGGTAGCCTGACCACCCGCACCGTCAACAATCGCCTGCTCGCCATAAAATGCCGGCAATGGCGAACCTGAGCCGCACAGCCCCAACACGTTGAGGCAAAGACGCGCGCGCAATTGACCGTGTTCAACAAAAAACTCCACCCGTTCAATATCATGACCGGGGAAACCAAGACCTGGGTTGGCTTGAAACTCCAACTGGTCATAAAGCGCGTCGTCATCCAGCATTGGATGAGCATCGCGTAAACGCCTGATCACCTGCAAAACCGCCTGGAACAGCGAGTATTCGCGGATGACGCTGGACAGTGCCGTCAAAGCAGGGGCTGCTGGCCCATCCGGGGTGGCCATAGGTACACGTCTCCTTGTGTGCTGATGACTCGCAATTCGTGATAGGTATTAAGGCTGGCGTAAAGCGCGAAGAATTCGTTGAGCACCGACGCGAACACAAACACCTCGCCCAGGCCAAGAAAACCTTGGGGATCAATCGTCAGGTCGATTCGCAAGCCCCTGAGCGGCAAGCCACGGTGCAATCGGTCGACAGCCGAGTGCCTGACGGATCGCAATGCGCCAAGCTTTCTCTCACTGACTTTCTGCGCCTGTCGGTCGTGGTACCGCGGCAGGTCGTAGGTTTCGAGGATGACCTGCAAGGCATTGATGTCGCTCAATGACAAGTAGTTGAGCGACATGTTGCTGATGAGCCGCCAGAGAAAATCCTGCTCCAGGGGCGGCGAAAAACTCGCGGTCGGCGTGCAGATATTACGAAACGACAACCCTGCCGGTGTCTGCTCGCAAGGCTGGTTGATCTCCCCGATCTGAAGCAGCCGAGGCAGGTCGTGGTTGGTACACGTCAGCTCGACCGACAGGGTTTCCGGGCCAAGCTCCGGTGCATTGGAAAAACCTAGCCAGGTATCGAGGCCCGCGTGCTGTGCCGATGCATGTTGGCGAATGCTGTAGCTGGCGGAGGCCGCCGACAGTGCGTTATCGCTGTCATGCTCGAAGGATTCGAACGGTACGTAGGTCCGATACCCCGACCCGCCGGGACGCCAACCGGTGACACTGTCCACGGAAAATACACAGGCGTTTTCCCGTGAGTATTCCCCCGGTATCACCAGGTATTCGTCCTGCTTGCCGTCCAGGCGGATCGGTACGGCGTCATGTTTGAACAAATTGGCGATGGGCGTGCAGTACAGCTTCACGTTGTCCAGGGTGGGGTGATGGGGCTCACGCCATGGGTTGCGCAGTTTGAAACGCAGCACCACTGCACGCACCTGCTTGAGCAATTCATGGGGCAAACCGTGCAGTACATCCAGCCCCACCACATCGACAAACAGGTACTTGTCAGGAAAGGCGAAGTACTCCTGCAAATGACGATATCCATGAAAGGTGTTCATTGGATACGGAATCAATGCCTGCTCCTCGCTGAATCCCACGGGGCGTACCGGGTCGGCACCCAATCGCAACGAGAGGGGTTGCCCATCCTCGCCACTGACCGGCAGGCCATCGCGGCCCAACGGTAGCAACTCGATACCCTCGAGATGACGCAACAGGCTCAGGTACAACCCTTGGCCGATGTGGCGATCACCCGCCAGGTGCAGGCGTAGTTGATCGAACGTCCATTCACTGAAGTTGCCCTCGGCACTCATGCCCAGGTGCAGACTCAACAGCGCATCTTCACCCTGGACGCTGTAATCCAGGGCGCTCAGTTGCAGCGGCAGGACTTGGGTGGCGTAACAGGTACGGAAGCGGCAACGCTCGCCCTTGACGGCGGCACTTTCGACCGGGGTATCCCGCGCGACCATCACCCCAGGGCCGACGTGCTTCAACGGATCAAACTGCAAGATGCTGAACGCGGGCATCGGCCGCATGTAGTTGGGCCACAGCAAATGCATCAAGGAATGAGTCAGCTCAGGCAGCTCATCATCCAGTTTCTGGCGCAAGCGACCGGTGAGAAACGCGAAGCCCTCCAACAAACGTTCCACGTCCGGGTCCTGGCCTGGGTCGGCAAGAAACGGCGCGAGCGCAGGGTTGCGTTCAGAGAAACGCCGCCCGAGTTGGCGCAACGCACTCAGCTCGCTCTGGTAATAGCGATTAAAGGACATCCGGCAAAACCTCAACCCGTCCGGGCTCGCAGAGTCGTGCAACGAACACCACAGGCTGCTTGACACCCGCCGCCATCAGCGTGGCCTCAATGGAGAACGCCTGGGCCAGAGGGTCGTGATCGCGCGGCAATGCCGTAACCCGCACCTGCTTCAATCGTGGCTCGTAGGCCCGTATGAATCGCTCTATCAACAAGCGCGACTGGCTTAATGACTCATGCAGGCTCTGGTTCATGTCATTAAGATCGGGCAAGCCGTAGTCCGGTAATGTCTGAACACTGCCCGCACGGATACTGAGCATTTTCCCCAGGTGGCTGGCAATGGACGTCACGCCACAGGCATGTACGGCCGCCGGGCGTTCGAGGCGCTCGAAAAGGCTATGTTTGTGGGGCATTCCCTGACCTTCTTTCATTCTTTGTCGAGCTTGCCAACCAGAGACAGGGTGAAGTCCGCCCCCATGTACTTGAAGTGCGGTCGCACACTCAGGTTGACGCGGTACCAGCCAGGCTCGCCCTCTACGTCACTGACAACGATGCGCGCCGCTCGCAACGGGCGCCGCCCACGCACTTCGGCGCTGGGGTTTTCCTGGTCGGCGACGTACTGGCGAATCCACTTGTTGAGCTCCAGCTCGAGGTCTGTACGCTCTTTCCACGAACCCAGCTGTTCACGCTGCAATACCTTCAGGTAGTGGGCCAGCCGGTTGACCACCATCATGTAGGGCAACTGGGTCCCCAGGCGATAGTTCAGCTCCGCGTCCTTGCCCTCTGCGCTGATGCCGAACTGTTTGGGTTTCTGCACCGAACTGGCGGAAAAAAACGCGGCATTGTCACTGCCCTTGCGCATCGTCAAGGCAATGAAGCCCTCTTGCGCAAGTTCGTATTCGCGGCGATCGGACACCAGCACTTCGGTGGGAATCTTGGTTTCGATTTCGCCCATGCTTTGGAAGTGGTGCAACGGCAAGTCTTCCACGGCCCCTCCGCTCTGCGGACCGATGATGTTCGGACACCAACGGAACCGCGCGAAGCTTTCGGTCAGGCGTGTGGCGAAGGCATAGGCGGTATTGCCCCACAGGTAATGCTCGTGGCTGCTCACCACGTTTTCCTGGTAGGCAAAGGTCTTGACCGGGCACTCAAGGGGATCATAGGGCGTACGGAGCAGGAAGCGCGGCACGGTCAGACCGATATAACGCGCATCTTCGCTCTGGCGAAAGCTTTGCCATTTGACAAATTGCGGCCCTTCGAAATGGTCCTTGAGATCCTTGAGGTCAGGCAGTCCCGTGAAGCTTTCCAGCCCGAAGAACGCCGGCCCGGCTGCTGCGATGAAAGGCGCGTGCGCCATGCACGCGACACTGGCAGCGTATTGCATCAGTTTCACATCGGGCGCGCTGGGGGACAGAAAGTAATTGGCAATGATCGCGCCCACGGGCTGACCACCAAATTGACCGTACTCAGCGCTGTAGACATGTTTGTACAACCCGGATTGAGTCACTTCCGGTGAATCTTCGAAGTCCTCCAGCAAATCTTGCCGGGAGACGTTCAGCAGTTCGATCTTGATGTTTTCACGAAAATTGGTGCGGTCGACCAGCAATTGCAAACCTTTCCAGGAAGCTTCCAGGGCCTGGAACTCCGGATGGTGCAGGATTTCATCCATTTGCTGGCTGAGCTTCATATCGATCTCGGCAATCATTCGGTCGACCAGGCGCTTCTTGACGGGCTCGCCGTGGTTCTGTGGTTTGATCAACTCCTCGATAAAGGCCGAGACACCCCGCTTGGCAATGGCATAGGCCTCGTCATCCGCACTCAGCAGTGTTTGGGCAATGATGTTGTCGAGGATGCTGTAATCCTCACTGGTGTGTTCCGGTATCGGATTCTGTCGGGTGGTCATGCGGTCAGTGTCCTTTTACTGAAATGTCAGGCGGTGTGGTTGCTCAGCTCCAACTCGGCCAATACCCGGGCGCGGGACTCGTCATCCGCCAGGGCGTGCTCAATGGCTTTGCGAAAGCTTGGTGTATTGCCCAGCGGCCCTTTGAGCGCCATGAGTGCTTCACGCAATGCCATCAGCTTGTGCAATTCGGGTATCTGCTCCACCAGGTTCGCGGGATTGAAGTCCTTCATGGCATTGATCCGCACCTCAATGGCCAGCTCCTCGACTTCAGCACACTCCTGCAGGCGATTGGGTACGTTCAGCGTCAGGCTTAATGCTTGCTTGGCCAGCACTTCATCAAGGGTGTTCTTGTCGATGGCAATGGGCTTGCGGTCTTCAAGCTTGCGTACATCCTCACGCTGGGTGAAGTCACCCAGCACCAGCAGCTTCAACGGCAGTTCAACTTCATCCTGCGCACCGCCGATGGCAGGCTTGAAGGTGATATTGATACGTTCCCTGGGCGCTACCGAACCTTCTTTGGCCATCGTGTTTCTCCTTTTCCAAGTGGCTCGAAAGCCTATTCAAGTACCGCTTCAAGATCGAAGAGGCACAGCCTGCGATGGGTGTCTTCCTTACGCTCGCGTACGGCCTGGTTTTGTGGCAACACGTCACAGCAACGGTGCAGCAACTGGGTGACTTGCAAGGCCAACTCCGGCTCCCAGTGCTCCAGGCCCCTGCGTTGCAGCTCGTTGTCGAGGTGTTCGAGCTGGATCTTCGCCAACTCGTGTTTGCCCGCCTGCCCACACAGGCGCGCCTGGGCAAGTCGCCAATGAAAACGGGCACGATCGCTATGAGCCGCATGCATGCCTTGCTTGAGTTCATGGACGGCCGCCTTGAGCCCGTCCTGGCGCAGCCGCAGCCGTGCCACTTGCAAGGCCACCTCCCAAGGCTCGGCGTCGGCATCCGCCACGGTCGGTGATTCGGGCCATTGCAGATGACGCGCAACCTGCTGCGCGATCCAGTCACGCGTGGGACCGTCGGCAAAAGGAGCGCCATCGTGAAAACGAAACTCGGGCAGGTGGGGCAGGCGCTGCAGCAACAGGGCGAAGTTCACTTCCAGCTCAGTCATGGCCAGGTCGGCCTGCAGGGCTTCCAGGCACTGCCAGACCATGTACAACCCGTCGAACCAGAACAGCGCACCGGCGAGGCTGGCCTCGAGCTCGAGCATCAAGTCGGTGTAATGACCTTGGGCAAGCCGCTCCTGGTAACGCTTGAGCTTGTCGGGTGCAGGCCCGCGCAAGGTGGTGATCCGTTCGCTGTCAGCGTCCGGGTAGCTGACGAGGGTCAGCCAGGTTAGCGCCTGGTTCAGACGCAGCGCGCGCAGGTCGGTGGCGTTCTGGCGTAACCACCAGGCACACAGAGGACGGGCCTGATCCTGTAAGGCGCGCAGCAACTTGTGGGCATCTTTCTCGGTGCTCACCACGACCTCGGCATTCTGCAACAGGGTGGTCACCTGCTTGGCCTGCTCCTGCGCGGCAACACCGCCCAGGGTCGCGACCGGAGAATCGCCTTGCGCAGCACGCTCCAACCGCTGGGCCAGTTGCCTGCGAATCGGCAGGAACGGCGACGCGTTATCTTCAAGGCGCTCGACACAGCACTCATCGAGACACACCAGATGTTCAAGCACGGATTCGAACAAGGGCTGCTGGTCCTGCAGCGACAGGCTTTGCGCGAAGAGGGGCTCGAGGCGCCCCGCCAGCCAACTGAAGGCTGCGCCACGAGTACGCGGTTTTTCGGGATAGACCGCGGACCAATGATGCACACAGAGATAGCGCAATAACCCAAGGCCGGCCAACAGTCCTGGAAAGGACTTCTGTTGATGCAATGCCCAGGTCAGCCAGACGACAATCCGCAGATCCTTAGATTGTTGACGCAACAGGTATTCACCGGTTTCCAGGACCTTCTGCCAGTCGGTCTGGACGACCCCATGAATGGATTGCGCCTTGCCCAATTCGAACTCCAGAATTTCATACTCACTTGAATAGCGCATATCGCTGCCGGCAAAACTCGTCGGCGTGCAGGGCGACCGTGCAAGTTCAAGGTAGTCGTTATAAAGTTTTTCTGAATAAGACATTCGGCACAATTACCCAAAACAAAAAAGTCAGAGCATTAATATTTAAACCATCTATCAAATCGCCATCTAACCTTCGCCCCACCGCTGCAAAGTTCGTAAACCTTAGCCATGCAAACAGCATTCAACAAGCAGAGCCCCAACACTTAAGCCGTTTCCTACAACCACCATAATTCGAGGCCTGCGCAGGGTTTTGCGCAGTTAAACCTTCATCTGGCCCCGAGCATCTTTGCCTAGCCCAATACCAACAACCCCAATTCCATGAGCAACTAAATGCGCACTTATGCGCAACGTATTCTGCATATATTCGATTAAATCACCCTCCCCCGAGCAAAAAGCCGCTCCGTTAACCGCTGACGCCAGTGTTTTTATTGAGCCTGATACTTTCGGGCACGCTTCTTGTTAATGAGAGTTGCCCGACCGGCACCATGACCGGTTGGAACAACTCATCAATCAGGCAAGGAAACCCGTCATGCCAACACCCGCGTATCTTTCCATCACTGGTGTCAAACAAGGTTTGATTACGGCAGGCACATTTACCCAGGACTCGGTAGGCAACATTTATCAGGAAGGTCATGAAGACCAGATTCTGGTCCAGGCCTTTGCTCATCAAGTAATCATCCCCCGCGATCCGCAGTCGGGTCAGCCGACAGGCCAGAGGGTCCATAAGCCGCTGATGATCAGCAAGGTCTTCGATAAGTCATCGCCCTTGCTGTTCAGCGCATTGACCAGCGGTGAAGAGGTCAAATGCCGACTGGAGTGGTTCCGCACATCATCGGCCGGCACCCAGGAGCACTACTTCACGATAGAACTGGAGGGCGCGACGCTCGTGGACATCCAGTCCCGCATGCCCAATTGCCAGGACCCGGACAATGCCCACTTCACTCACCTTGAGGATGTGTACTTCACCTATCGCAAGATCGTGTGGACCCACGAAGTGTCGGGCACATCCGGATCGGATGACTGGCGCAGCCCGGTAGCGGGCTAAGTCGGACCTGAGCAGGAACGGGAGCCAGGGACGGCACCGTTTCTGCCAGGCAACTACACCATCGCCAAGGGATGCTTGCGCTTGGGTGCGCCGAACACCCGATCAATGGCATCCAGGTCGTGCTCATCGAGCACCACCTTGGCGGCGGCCGCATTGAGCCGTACATGCTCCGGGGTGACCGCCTTGGGAATGGCGATCACACCGTCCTGGCGCAGCACCCAGGCCAAGGCAACCTGGGCGGGCGTGACCTCGTGGCGGCGGGCGATCTGCTTGAGGGTCTGGCTGGACAGCAACGCCCCACCCTGGGCAATCGGGCAGTACGCCATCAGCGGCAAATGGTGTTGTTGCCACCAGGGCAACAGGTCGAATTCGATCCCGCGCTCTTCGATGTTGTACAGCACCTGATTGGTCGCGCAGGCCGGGGATGCGAGCTCCTGCAGGTCGGCCACATCGAAATTGGAGACACCCCAGCGGCCGATCTTGCCCGCCTCACGCAGGCGCTCGAACGCTTCGACGGTTTCTTCAAGGGGGTACTGGCCGCGCCAATGCAGCAGATACAGATCAATGTAGTCCGTGCCCAGGCGCCGGAGGCTGGCTTCACACGCACGGGGCACGCCCTTTTGGCTGGCGTTGTGCGGGTAGACCTTGCTCACCAGGAACACCTGGTCGCGCCTGCCGCTGATGGCTTCGCCGACGACTTCCTCGGCGCCACCCTCGCCATACATCTCGGCGGTGTCGATGAGGGTCATGCCCTCGTCGATCCCCAGTTGCAATGCCGCGACTTCAGCGCGGCGCCGGTCCGGGTCTTCGCCCATGCGCCAGGTTCCCTGGCCGATGACAGGGACGGGAACGCCCGCCAGATCAATGGTGCGCATGACAACCTCCTGATGAGTTCGCGAATTAACAGTGTGGCATTGACCGGACAAAAGGGTTCAATCGAAGTATGGTTGCCCTTTGCCAAGTCGCCAGGAAGGACCTGCAATGCTGTTTGTCGTGATGCTCGGGGGCAAGCACCCACGGGCAAGGATTGAAGTGCACGATGTTGTGTTCGCCGTAGCAGACACCCTGGAAGGCACCTACCCGCAACTGCGCGAGGGCTGGTTTGGCAGCCCAAAGGGCGTGCATATCGATTCGTGGATGGCGGTGGACGGCGTCGACGGCTGGAAAGTCGAACTCAGCCACCTGGCCCCCGCTGCCGACGCCCATCACCTGTACTTCATCAACCTTGGCGGTTATGAAACCAATAGCTTTGGCGAGGCCCACCACTACCTGCTGGTGGTGGCCCGCAACAAACGGGAGGCGACCAGCAAGGGCAAGCAACAAATGCTGCGCCACTGGTCCCAGGCCCACACCGACGGCGTGATGGATATCGACGACTGCCTGCCCATCGACCTGGTAGACGGCCGCTACCTGCACCTGGTGCAAGGCACCCATCGGCCGATCATTCAGCAGAACGACTATATCGTCTTGAATTGATGGAGGCTTATTCGACCTGACATCAGATAACTCCGGCAACGTCAGACGTAACACTGCTTTTGCTGTGGCTGTGGCTTTTGCTCTTGATCTCAGGCGCCCCGTCAAACACGCTGGCCGAACGCAGGCTTGAATCCGTGGGTAACCCGGCAGGACGCCGGGTTAGCCGTCCTGGGCCAGGGATGGCCCATGACGGCGGCCCACGGATTCAAGCCTGCGTTCGGGCACACCGAGCCTAGGCGAGGTGCCGAGTGTTGGGGCGAGGACCTTTTGCTGGACTTGTTCCCTCCAAAAGTGAGCCGCTGTAAGAGCGGAACCATAGGTGGCCGTTACCGCAGCAACGGATATGTACTCGGTCTGATCCAACATCCTGGTCGGCTGTCAGGCCGCCATCGGGAGCAAGTCGAATCGTCGCACCGCCCCTCCCACATTTGATCTCCATACATCAGGTAGATACTAGTCTGCTCTGGATCTCACTCCATTACCGCAGCAACCGATATGCACTCGATCTAATCCAACATCCTGGTCGGCCATCAGGCCGCCATCGGGAGCAAGTCGAATCGTCGCACCGCCCCTCCCACATGTGATCTCTATGCATCAGGTAGATACCAGCCTGCTCTGGGTCTCACTCCATCACGCCAATACCCAAGCTCAGCGCCCCAACCTGAACCCCAGCGGAACTTTGCCAGGAAATAACCGCCTGAATCCGGTACGCTCACCGTTTTTACTCAAGGAGTTAATCCCCATGGCCAAAGCCACCGCCCGTCACATCCTCGTTGCCACCGAAGACAAGTGCAACGAACTCAAGGCCCAAATCGAAGGCGGCGCCGATTTCGCAGAAATCGCCAAAGCCAACTCCAGCTGCCCATCCAGCCGCCAGGGCGGTGATTTGGGTTCGTTCGGTCCAGGCCAGATGGTCAAGGAATTCGACACCGTCGTCTTCAGCGCCCCGGTCAACACCGTGCAAGGCCCGGTGAAAACCCAGTTCGGCTACCACCTGCTGGAAGTCACCAGCCGCCAGGACTGATCCCGTCCGCGCTGCTGCTTGAAACAACGGCCCGCCTCTTGGTGGGCCGTTGTGCATGTGACGACTGGCGACGCTGATGCCATTAGCGTACAAATCCTTATTCTTCTTCACCCGGCGTTCAAGGCTGACAATGCGATTGGCTTTTTCCAGACTGTTCAGTACCTCCCTGGCCCTGCTGCTGGCCAGCAGCGCCGTGATCGCGGCGCCCCAACCGTCCATGACCGTGTACGGCGAACCGGCCAAGTATCCCGCCGATTTCAGCCATTTCGACTACGCCAACCCCAACGCCCCCAAGGGCGGCAGCCTGCGGCGCTCGGCGCTGGAGATCGGGCGTTTCGACCATGTGCTGCCGTATATCGACAAAGGCATCGGCGTCTCCCAGGTCGACGGCTGGTTGTATGCGCCCCTGGCCCTGCGTTCCCTGGATGAGCCCTATACGGTGTATGGCCTGGTGGCCGAGAAGATGGAACGCGCGGAGGACGGCCTGTCCCTGCGCTTCTTCCTCAACCCCAAGGCGCGCTTTGCCGATGGCAAGCCGATCACCGCCGAAGACGTGCGCTACAGCTTCAACCTGCTGATGACCCAAGGCAGCCTGCGCTTTCGCACGCTGTTCGCCGACGTCAAGCACGTCGAAGTCGAAGGCCCGCGCCAGGTCCGTTTTGATTTCTCCAGCAATGAAAACCGCACCCTGCCCCTGGATGTCGCCACCCTGCCGGTGTTTCCCGAGCACTGGTGGAAAACCCGCGACTTCGCCAACGGCGGCGGCTACGAAGCCCCCCTGGGCAGCGGCCCGTACAAGGTCGGCAAGATCGACTCGGGCAGCACCATCACCTTTACCCGCGACCCCGACTGGTGGGGCAAGGACCTGCCCGTCAGCCGTGGCCTGTACAACTTCGATCACCTTAGCCTGGAGTACTTCGGCGACACCGAAGTGGCCCGCCAGGTACTGCGCGGTGGCGCCTACGACTTCAACCGAGAGTTTTCCGCCACCGGCTATTCCATCGGCTACAACGGCCCGGCCCTGGACGATGGCCGCCTGCAACGCGCGCACTTGGCCAAGGACATGCCGCAACCGGCCCAGGGTTATGTGTTCAATGTGCAAAAACCAATGTTCAAGGACCGTCGCGTGCGCCAGGCCCTGGCGATGCTGTGGGACTTCGAATGGGCCAATCGGCAGATGATGCGCAACCTGTACATCCGCCAGCAAAGCTACTTCTCCAACAGCCCGTTGGCCGCCACCCAGCTGCCCACCCCGGAAGAACTGGCGATTCTCGAACCCTTGCGCGGGCAGATTCCCGACGAGGTATTCACCCAGGTGTTCAAGGCCCCGGTCACCGATGGCAGCGGCATGATCCGCGACAAACAGTTGCAAGCCCTGGCCCTGCTGGAAGAAGCCGGCTGGAAGCCAGACGGCGACAAACTGGTCAATGCCGAGGGCGAGCCGCTGGAGTTCACCTTCCTCAATGCCCAGAACGGCCTGGAACGCCTGCTGTTGCCGTACAAACGCAACCTCGCACAGATCGGCATTACCTTGAACATCCGCCGCATCGACTCTTCGCAATACGTCAACCGCCTGATGGCCCGCGACTACGACATGATCGTCACCGGCTTCCCGGTCACCACCTCGCCCGGCATGGAGCTGTACAACTACTTCGGCTCGAGCGCCGCATTCGATCCGGGCGCCAACAACTACATGGTGCTCAAGGACCCGGCCGTCGACAGCCTGATCAAGGGCCTGGTCAAGGCCGACACCCAGGCGCAGATGCTTACCTATGCCCATGCCTTGGACCGGGTGCTGCAATGGAATTACCTGTGGATCCCCAATTACTACCCGCCCGGCACCTCCGCCGCGTGGTGGAACCGCTTCGGCCGTCCGGCCATCGAGGCCAGGAATGATGAAGCCCTGGAAACCTGGTGGGAAATCAGCCCTACCCCGCTGACCAATGAACAAATGAATGCCGAGTTGAAAAAACGCGCGGGAGCTCGCTGATGTTTGCCTATATCGTGCGGCGCCTGCTGCTGATCATCCCGACGCTGGTGATCATCCTGCTGGTCAACTTCGTGATCGTCCAGGCCGCCCCCGGCGGACCGGTGGAACAAGCCATCGCCCACTTGCAGGGCATCGGCGGCGGCGCGGTCGGCGGCTCATCCGGCGACGGTGTCAGCAGCGGCTCCCGTGCCAGCCGTGGCCTGGACCCGAAACTGATCAAGGACATCGAAAAACAATACGGCTTCGACAAGCCCGCGCCGGAACGCCTGTGGCTGATGCTCAAGAGCTACGCCCAGCTGGATTTCGGCAACAGCTTCTTTCGCGGCGCCACCGTGATCGACCTGATCCTGGAAAAAATGCCGGTGACCATTTCCCTCGGCCTCTGGGCCACGCTGATCACCTACCTGGTGTCGATCCCCCTGGGCATTCGCAAGGCGGTGCGCCATGGCAGCAGTTTTGATGTGTGGAGCAGCACCGCCATTGTGATTGGCTACGCGATGCCGGCGTTCCTGTTCGCGATGTTCCTGATCGTGGTGTTCGCCGGAGGCACGTCATTGAACTGGTTTCCGGTGCGCGGGCTGGTCTCGGAAAACTTCGCCGAGCTGAGCACCGTGGGCAAGATCGCCGACTACTTCTGGCACCTGGTGCTGCCGGTCAGTGCGCTGGTGATCGGCGGGTTCGCCACCCTGACCATCCTGACTAAAAACTCGTTCCTCAATGAAATCACGCGCCAGTACGTAGTGACCGCCCGTGCCAAGGGCCTGAGCGAACGCCGGGTGCTGTACGGCCATGTGTTTCGCAACGCCATGCTGCTGGTGATCTCGGGGATTCCCCAGGCGTTCATCAGTGTGTTCTTTGCCGGTTCGCTGTTGATCGAGGTGATTTTTTCCCTCGATGGCCTCGGCCGCATGAGCTACGAAGCGGCCGTGTCCCGGGACTACCCGGTGGTGTTTGGCTCGCTGTTTATCTTCACCTTGTTTGGCCTGCTGATAAAACTGATCGGCGACCTCTGCTACACCCTGGTGGACCCGCGTATCGACTTCGCCGCGAGGAACGCCTGATGCTTAACCTGTCTCCCGTGGCCCGTCGGCGTTTCGAACGCTTCAAGAAAAACCGTCGCGGCTGGTGGTCGCTGTGGCTGTTTATCGGGCTGTTTATCCTGACCCTGGGCGGCGAGTTGATCGCCAACGACAAGCCCTTGGTGCTCAGTTACAAGAACGAGCTGTATTTCCCGGCGTTCAAGCGCTACACCGAGCAGCAGTTCGGCGGGCAACTGCCGTTCCAGGCCGATTACCGCAGTGACTACGTGCAAAAGCTGATCAAGCAGGACGGCGGCTGGATGCTGTTCCCGCCCATCCCGTTCAGCGACGACACGCCCAACTACGAACTGACCCGCCCGGCCCCCAGCCCGCCCTCGACGGTGAACTGGCTGGGTACCGATGACCAGTCGCGGGATGTGCTGGCGCGGGTGATCTTCGGTGCGCGGGTGTCGATCCTGTTTGCCCTGGCACTCACGGCGATCAGCGCCACCATCGGCATCGCCGCCGGGGCCTTGCAGGGCTATTACGGCGGCTGGGTGGATCTGCTCGGCCAACGCATCCTTGAAGTGTGGTCCGGGCTGCCGGTGCTGTACCTGCTGATCATCCTGTCGGGGTTTGTCGAGCCGAACTTCTGGTGGTTGCTGGGGATCATGGCGCTGTTTTCCTGGCTGGCCCTGGTGGATGTGGTGCGCGCCGAGTTCCTGCGCGGGCGCAACCTGGAGTACGTCAAGGCCGCACGGGCCCTGGGCCTGGGCGACGGCAAGATCATTCGCCGGCATATCCTGCCCAACGCCATGACCGCCACCTTGAGCTACCTGCCGTTCATCCTCACCGGGGCGATTTCCACCCTGAGCGCCCTGGACTTCCTCGGTTTCGGCATGCCTGCGGGCAGTGCGTCACTGGGCGAGCTGATTGCCCAGGGCAAGCAGAACCTGCAAGCGCCGTGGCTGGGCCTGACGGCGTTTTTCACCTTGGCGCTGATCCTGTCGCTGCTGGTCTTTATCGGCGAGGCATTACGTGATGCCTTCGACCCACGCTCATGAGTGACTGCGTATGAACCTGATCGAAATCCGCGATCTCAGCGTCGCCTTCAGCGGCCAGACCGTGGTACGCAACCTGAGCCTGGATGTACGCCCCGGCGAGTGCCTGGCGCTGGTGGGTGAGTCCGGCTCCGGCAAGTCGGTGACCGCCCATTCGATTCTGCAACTGCTGCCCGAAGCCGGTACTGAAACCCGTGGCTCCGTGAAATATCGCGGCCAGGAACTGGTCGGCGCCTCGGCGTCGACCTTGCAGAAACTGCGCGGCAACCGCATTGCGATGATCTTCCAGGAGCCGATGACCTCCCTCAACCCGCTGCACAGCATCGAAAAACAGATCGGCGAAACCTTGCTGCTGCACAAGGGCCTGGGCGGCAAGGCGGCGCAGGCGCGCATCCTCGAATTGCTGCAGTTGGTGGGTATCCAGAAACCCCAGGAACGCCTCAAGGCTTATCCGCACCAACTCTCCGGCGGCCAGCGCCAACGGGTGATGATCGCCATGGCCCTGGCCTGTGAGCCGGAACTGCTGATCGCCGACGAGCCCACCACCGCCCTCGACGTGACCGTGCAGCGCAAGATCCTGCTGCTGCTCAAGTCCCTGCAACACCGCCTGGGCATGTCGCTGCTGCTGATCAGCCATGATCTCAACCTGGTGCGCAGCATTGCCCAGCGGGTGTGCGTGATGCACGCCGGGGAGATTGTCGAGCAGGCCGACTGCGAGACCTTGTTCACAGCACCGCAACATCCCTACAGCCGCCTGCTGCTGGACGCCGAGCCGTCCGGCGATGTGCTGTGCAGCGAGCCACGGGAGACCGTGCTGGACGTGCACGACCTGAGCGTGCAATTCCCCCTGGGCGGCGGTCTGTTCCGGCGCAAGACCTACCTGCGCGCGGTGGATGGCATCAGCCTCAGCGTGCAGCGCGGCAAGACCCTGGGGATTGTCGGCGAGTCCGGTTCGGGCAAGTCGACCCTCGGCCAGGCGATCCTGCGCCTGCTGGATTCCACCGGCAGCATCCGCTTCCAGGGCGAGGCCCTCGACCCGCTCAACCACAAGCAGATGCGCCCGTGGCGCAAGCAGATGCAGGTGGTCTTCCAGGACCCCTACGGCAGCCTCAGCCCGCGCATGTCGGTGCAGCAGATCATCAGCGAAGGCCTGGAGGTGCATGCGCCGTGCAGCCTGGCCGAGCGCGATGCGCAAGTGATCCAGGTGCTCAAGGACGTGGGCCTCGACCCCGCCAGCCGCCATCGCTTCCCCCATGAGTTCTCCGGCGGCCAGCGCCAACGCATCGCCATCGCCCGCGCGCTGGTGCTCAAGCCGGCGCTGATGCTGCTGGATGAACCGACCTCGGCACTGGACCGTACGGTGCAGAAGCAGGTCGTAGCGTTGCTGCGTGAATTGCAGGAAAAGTACGGCCTGACCTACCTGTTTATCAGCCATGACCTCGCCGTGGTGCGCGCCATGGCCCATGACATGATCGTGATCAAGGACGGCAAGGTGGTCGAGCGCGGGCCGAGCCATGACGTTTTCGAAGCGCCGCAGCACCCGTATACCAAAGAACTCCTGGCGGCGGCCGGCGGGCTGTCGTCATGAGTACCAGCCTGACGGACTACCAACAGGTTCGCGGCCTGGCGATCCAGTCGCTGTTCGAGATCATCGAGCAGTCCAGCGAAGGCACGGTGATTGTCGACCGCGACGCCAATATTGTCTGGATGAACGAGCGCTACGCCAAGCGCTTCGGCCTCAACAGTGCCGATGAAGCCATCGGCCAGCCGTGCGAGCAGGTGATTTCCAACAGCCTGTTGCGCCAGGTGGTGCGCACCGACCGGCCGATTCTGCTGGACATCCAGGACACCCCCAAAGGCCCGCTGGTGGTGATGCGCCTGCCGATCCACAACGACGCCGGTGCCGTGATCGGTGCGATTGGCTTTGCCTTGTTCGATGAGCTGCGCAACCTGTCGCCGCTGATCGAACGCTACCTGAGCATGCAGCAGGAACTGGCCTCCACCCGCTCGTTGCTGCGCTCACGCCAGAGCAAGTACAACTTTGCGCACTTTATCGGCACCAGCGCCGCCAGCCTGGAAGTCAAACGCCGTGCCCGGCGCAGCGCAAGCGCCGAGTCACCGGTGCTGCTGCTGGGCGAGACCGGTACCGGCAAGGAATTGCTCGCCCAGGCGATCCACGGCGCCTCACCGCGTGCGCACAAGGCGTTTGTCAGCATCAACAGCGCGGCGATTCCCCATGATCTGCTGGAAGCCGAGTTCTTCGGCACCGCGCCGGGCGCCTTTACCGGTGCCGATCGCAAGGGCCGTCCGGGCAAGTTCCAGATTGCCCAGGGCGGCACGCTGTTCCTCGATGAAATCGGCGATATGCCGCTGCCGCTGCAAAGCAAACTGCTGCGGGTGTTGCAGGAAAAGGAATTCGAACCGGTGGGTTCCAACGAAATGCTGCACAGCGATGTGCGGGTGATCGCGGCCACCTCCATGGACCTGGAAGCGGCGATCAAGCGCGGTGAGTTCCGCGCGGACCTGTATTACCGCCTGAACGTATTGCCGATCCAGGTGCCGCCGCTGCGTGAGCGGCTGGAGGACATTCCGGCGCTGAGCGAAGCGATCCTCGAGGAACTGCGCAGCCAGCATGAACTGGACCGCGAAGCCCTGGCGCTGTTGGCGCAACATGCGTGGCCGGGAAATATCCGCGAGCTGCGCAACGTGCTGGAGCGCGCGGCGTTGTTGAGCGATGACCTGGTGCTGAACGCCCGGGACATTCGTGCGGCGATTGGCACGTTCAGCCCGGTGGAACGCGGTGCGGTGGACACGGTTGAGGGTGAGACGTTTGCGGCGGCGCGGGAGCGGTTTGATCGGCAGGTGATTGCGGCGGCGCTCGAGGCGTGTGACGGGAATGTGGTGGAGGCGGCCAGGCGATTGGGGCTGGGGCGGTCGACGTTGTACAAGAAGATGGTGGCGCTGGGTATCGCCTAGTCTCAAAATAGAGACAAAGTTCTCCATAAAAAGACAACCCATGTGGGAGGGGGCTTGCTCCCGATAGCGGTGCATCAGTCAACACATGTGCTGGCTGATGCACCGCTATCGGGAGCAAGCCCCCTCCCACATTTGGTCTTCATTTGTCTCTAAATTGAGACAGCATTCAAAAACACTCCAAAGAAATTAAAAAATATCCATATATTTCAACAGCTTGAAAACATGGCACACATCTCGCTATAGCCCTCCCCACCGCTTCACCCACAACAATAACAATCCGATGGAGACACACCATGAGTGTGATCATTGCCCTGGCAGCGCTCGCGTTGCTGATGCTGGCTGCCTACCGTGGCTATAGCGTTATCCTGTTTGCCCCCATCGCCGCCCTCGGCGCCGTGCTGCTCACCGACCCGTCCGCCGTCGCCCCTGCCTTTACCGGGGTGTTCATGGAGAAAATGGTCGGCTTTATCAAACTGTATTTCCCGGTGTTCCTGCTCGGTGCGGTGTTCGGCAAGCTGATCGAGCTGTCAGGTTTCTCGCGTTCTATCGTGGCGGCGGCGATCCGTTTGCTCGGCACGCGCCAGGCGATGCTGGTGATCGTGCTGGTCTGCGCCCTGCTCACCTACGGCGGCGTGTCGCTGTTTGTGGTGGTGTTTGCGGTGTACCCGTTTGCGGCGGAGATGTTCCGCCAGAGCAATATCCCCAAGCGCCTGATCCCGGCGACCATCGCCCTCGGTGCGTTCTCGTTCACCATGGACGCCCTGCCCGGCACGCCGCAGATCCAGAACATCATCCCCAGCACCTTCTTCAACACCACCGCCTGGGCCGCGCCGTGGCTGGGGCTGATCGGCACGATTTTCGTGTTCTGCGCCGGCATGCTCTACCTGGCGCGCCAGCGCAACAAGGCCCAGCGCGCCGGTGAAGGCTACGGCACCGAGCTGCGCAACGAGCCTGAGACCGCCGAGAACATTGCCCTGCCCAACCCGTGGATCGCGCTGTCGCCGCTGATCCTGGTGGGCGTGATGAACCTGCTGTTCACCCACTGGATCCCACAGTGGTATGGCAAGACCCACAGCCTCAGCCTGCCAGGCATGAGCGCGCCGGTGACCACTGAAATCGCCAAGCTCACGGCGATCTGGGCGGTGCAGGCGGCGTTGCTGGTGGGCATCATCATGGTGCTGGTATTCGGCTGGTCGGCGATCAAAAGTAAGCTCGCCGACGGCAGCAAAAGCGCAGTCAGCGGCGCATTGCTGGCGGCGATGAACACCGCCTCCGAATATGGCTTCGGCGCGGTGATCGCTTCGCTGCCGGGCTTCCTGGTGCTGGCGGACTGGCTCAAGGGCATCCCCAACCCGCTGGTCAACGAAGCGATCACCGTGACCCTGCTGGCCGGTATCACCGGCTCCGCGTCCGGTGGCATGAGCATCGCCCTGGCGGCCATGTCCGAGAGCTTTATTACGGCGGCCCATGCGGCCAATATTCCCCTTGAAGTGCTGCACCGGGTCGCGGCCATGGCCAGCGGCGGCATGGACACCCTGCCCCACAACGGCGCGGTGATCACCCTGCTGGCGGTGACCGGCCTGACCCACCGCGAAGCCTACAAGGACATTTTCGGCATCACGATCATCAAGACCCTCGCGGTGTTCGTGGTGATCGGTACTTTCTACGCCACCGGCATTGTGTGAGGTTTTCATGACGACTTTGAACAGCAAGACCGCCCTGGTCACCGGCTCCACCAGCGGCATCGGCCTGGGTATCGCCCTGAGCCTGGCCAAGGCCGGTGCCAACCTGATCCTCAACGGCTTCGGCGACGCCAGCGCGGTGGTCGCCCAGGTGCAGGCGTTTGGCGGCAAGGTCGGCCACCACCCGGCGGACGTCAGCGACCCGGCGCAGATTGCCGACATGCTGACCTACGCCGAGCGTGAGTTCGGCGGTGTCGACATCCTGGTCAACAACGCCGGTATCCAGCATGTGGCGGCGGTGGAGGACTTCCCGGTGGAACGCTGGGACGCGATCATCGCGATCAACCTGTCCTCGGTGTTCCACAGCACGCGCTTGAGCCTGCCGGGCATGAAGGCCAAGGGCTGGGGGCGTATCGTCAACATCGCCTCAGTGCACGGCCAGGTCGGCTCGGTGGGCAAGGCCGCGTACGTGGCGGCCAAGCACGGCGTGATCGGCTTGACCAAGGTGGTGGGCCTGGAGACCGCCACCAGCAACGTGACCTGCAACGCGATCTGCCCCGGCTGGGTGCTGACGCCGCTGGTGCAGAAGCAGATTGATGATCGCGTGGCCAACGGCGTCGATCCGCAGCAGGCGCAACATGATCTGCTGGCGGAGAAACAGCCGTCCCTGGAGTTCGTGACGCCGTCGCAGCTGGGTGAGCTGGTGCTGTTCTTGTGCAGCGAGGCCGGGGCCCAGGTACGGGGGGCGGCGTGGAACATTGATGGCGGCTGGCTGGCCCAATAAGGCCAGACACATTAGAACTCTATAGTTTGGAAAACCTGCAGAAGAACAAGAGACCGTGCTGATGTCCGAAATCCTCTGGCAACCTTCCCCCGAACGCATCCGCACCACGCGGATGGACCAGTTCCGGCGCTTTATCAATGATCGCCACGGCGTGCAGCTCAGCGACTATCCGGCCCTGCACCAGTGGAGCATCGACCAGCGCCCGGACTTCTGGCAGGCGATCGTCACGTTCTTCGATGTGCAGTTTCGCAGCCCGCCCAGTGCAGTGCTCATCGAAGACGTCGAGATGCCCAGCGCCCAGTGGTTTCCCGGCGCGACCCTGAATTTTGCCGAACACCTGCTGCGCCGACGCGACGATCACCCGGCGGTGGTGGCGATCAGCGAGGACGGCCAGCGCGAACAACTGACCTACGCCGAACTGGCCGCCCACGTCGCCGGCCTGCAGGACAGCCTGCGGGCGGCCGGTGTCGGCAGGGGGGACCGGGTCGCCGCGTGCATGCCCAATACCTGGCAAACCCTGGTCGGTATGCTTGCCACCACCAGCCTGGGCGCGATCTGGTCGTGCTCCTCGCCAGACTTCGGCACCCAAGGCGTCATCGACCGCTTCGGCCAGATCGAGCCCAAGGTGCTGATCACCTGCGCCGGCTACCGCTATGCCGGTAAAACCATCGATCAAAGCGTCAAGCTCAATGAAATCCTCGAACGCCTGCCGTCCCTGGAACAATTGATCATCGTCCCGTACGCACGGCCCCAGGCCTGCGTCGAGGACTATCAGACCCAGGCCCGCGTCGCCCTGTGGAACGACTTCTACCAACCCGGCGGCGAGCCTGAGTTCGTCGCGGTGCCGTTCGACCATCCGCTGTATATCCTTTATTCCAGCGGCACCACCGGCGTGCCCAAATGCATCATCCACGGCACCGGCGGCGTGCTGCTCACCCACCTCAAGGAACACGGCCTGCACGCGGATATCTCCCGCGAGGACTGCCTGTTCTACTACACCACCTGCGGCTGGATGATGTGGAACTGGCTGGTTTCGGTGCTGGCCATCGGCGCCACGGCGGTGCTGTATGACGGCTCGCCGTTTCACCCTGGCCCGGAACGCTTGATCGACCTGATCGACGCGGAAAAGATCAGCGTGTTCGGCACCAGCCCCAAATTCCTCGCCACCCTGGAAAAGGCCGGGCTGCAACCGCGCCTGAGCCACGACCTCGGCAGCCTCAAGGGCCTTATTTCCACCGGCTCGCCCTTGTCGCCCCAGAGCTACGACTACGTGTACCGCGAGATCAAGGCCGAGTTGTGCCTGTCCTCGATGTCCGGTGGCACCGATATCGTCTCCTGCTTTGTGATCGGCAATCCGGTGTTGCCGGTGCGGCGCGGGGAAATGCAATGCAAGAGCCTGGCGATGGCCATCGAGGTGTGGGACGACCAGGGCCAACCGTTGGTCGGGGAAAAAGGCGAACTGGTGTGCACCCGGCATTTCCCGGCAATGCCCATCGGCTTGTGGAACGACCCGCACCAGAAGAAGCTGCGCGCCTCGTATTTCAGCCAGTTTCCGGGCGTGTGGGCCCAGGGCGACTACGCCGAGCTACGCCCCAACGGCAGCCTGCTAATTCACGGCCGCTCCGACGCAGTGCTCAACCCCGGCGGCGTGCGCATCGGCACTGCGGAGATTTATCGCCAGGTGGAAAAAGTCCCGCAGGTGCTGGAAAGCCTGGCCATCGGCCAACGCTGGCAGGACGATGTGCGGGTGGTGCTGTTTGTGCGCCTGGATGACGGCATCGAACTGGATGAGGCCCTGGCGCAACAGATCCGCCAGGTGATCCGCGCCAACACCACGCCGCGCCATGTGCCGGCGAAGATCCTCGCCGTCAGCGATATCCCCCGCACCATCAGCGGCAAGATCGTCGAACTGGCGGTGCGCAACGTGGTGCACGGCGAGCCGGTGAAGAATACCGACGCACTGGCCAACCCGCAGGCCCTGGAGCAATTCCGCGACCGCCCCGAACTGGCGGAAAGATGAAAGGTTTCAGCCCTGCCGCACTCATTTGAAGACAAACCCTCAATGCATGCTATTTTTCGAGGGTAGTCACCCATCGGTGTCCCACGGGATAATGGGTGTTGTCATTTTTCAAAGCGTTACGCTCAGGGCTTTTTATGAAGGAAACAACCACCGGCAGCGAAGCCGCTGCATTGATTGCGCGGCTGGACTGGGCGCACAGCCCCCTCGGTGAGGCCAATGATTGGCCGCAAAGCCTGCGCACAGCCGTGGACATTGTCATCCACTCACCGATGCCGATGCTCCTGCTGTGGGGCAGCGAACTCACCCAGCTCTACAACGACGGCTTCGCCCTGCTGGCGGGCAATAAACACCCGGACGCCATGGGCCAGCCGGCGCACCAGACCTGGCCGGAACTCGAAAGCTTCACTGCGCCGATCTACGACGCCGTGCTGACCGGCCAGGTGCGCACCTTCAGCGAGCAGCGTTTTGTCCTGCAACGCAACAATCGCGACACCGAAATCTGGCTGGACCTGACCTACAGCCCGATCCGCGATGAAAGCGCCAATGTGGCCGGCATCCTGGTCACGGCCATCGAAACCAACGAACGGCGCAAGGCCCAGCACAACACCGAACAACGCCTGCAACTGGCCCTGGCCGCCACCGATGCGGTGGGCACCTGGGACTGGGACATTGGCGAAGACCGCTTTATCGCCGACGCGCACTTCGCCTACCTGCACGGGGTTGATCCAAGCGACGCCAGCCGGTTGCCGATCAGCGACTACCTGCAAGGCGTACACCCCGAAGACCGCGGCATGGTGGCGCGCAGCATCAAGCATTGCATCACCTTCGGCACTGAATACGCCGAGGAATATCGCCTGCAACAGGCCGACGGCCAGGTGCGCTGGGTGTTCGCCCGGGGCCGTTGCTACAAGGATCATCAAGGCCGCCCCGCGCGCTTCCTCGGCGCGGCACTGGACCTCACCGAGCGCAAAAACACCGAGCAGGCCCTGCGCCAGAGCCAGACCGAACTGCAGTTGATCATCAACGCCATGCCGGTGCTGATCGGTTACGTCGACCACGAGCAGCGTTTTCGCCTGAACAACAGTGCCTACCTCGACTGGTACGGCCTGACGCCCCAGGAGCTGTACGGCAAGACCATCCGCGAGGTGCTCGGCGACGATGTGTACGCCGGGCGCGAGGACAAGATCGCCGCTGCGCTCAGGGGCAAGGCCTGCAGTTTCATGACCGTCACCCCCCATCGCGATGGCCGCCCGCGCCATGCGTTGATGAAATACCTGCCGCGCTTCAGCAATGACGGCTCGGTGAACGGTTTCTACATCTTTGTCATCGATGAAACCGAACGCAAACTCACCGAAGAAGCCCTGCGCCACCTCAACGAGAACCTTGAGGAGCGCGTGGCCCAGCGCACCCAGGCGCTGGCCGAAGCCAACGAACGCCTGCAAAACGAGATGTTCGAGCGCGAGCGCGCCGAAGATGCCCTGCGCCATGCGCAGAAGATGGAAGCGGTGGGCCAGCTCACCGGCGGTATCGCCCACGATTTCAATAATATGCTCACCGGCATCATCGGCAGCCTGGACCTGATGCAGCGCTACATCGCCGCCGGGCGCAGCGACGAGATCGGCCGCTTTACCGACGCCGCCGTGTCCTCGGCCCATCGCGCGGCCGCCCTCACCCACCGCCTGCTGGCGTTTTCGCGGCGCCAGTCGCTGGACCTTCGCCCGCTGGATCCGAACCAGTTGGTAGCGTCCCTGGAGGAGCTGTTCCAGCGCACCAAGGGCGCGCATATCACGCTCAAGGTGCAACTGGGCCGCGACATCTGGCCGGTCAACACCGACGCCAGCCAACTGGAAAACGCCCTGCTCAACCTGGTGATCAACGCACGCGACGCCATGCCCGATGGCGGCGAACTGCTGATCGAAACCGCCAACAGTTACCTGGACGGCACCGATATCACCACCCTCGAACCGGTCAGGGCCGGCGACTACGTGATGCTCGGCGTGTGTGACAACGGCAGCGGCATGGCGCCGAAGATTCTCGCCAAGGCGTTTGACCCGTTCTTCACCACCAAGCCCATCGGCCAGGGCACTGGCCTGGGGCTGTCGATGATCTATGGGTTTGCCCAGCAGTCCGGTGGCCACGTGACCATCCAGAGCGAACCGGGCCAGGGCACTTGCGTGCGCCTGTATCTGCCGCGCCTGCACGGCACTTCCCTGGAAAGCAGCCAGCCCGCCCATCTGGGCGAAGTCCCGCTGGCCCTTGCCGGCGAAGCGGTGGTGGTGGTCGAGGATGACCCGGCGGTGCGCATGCTGGTGGTCAATGTGCTCGACGAGTTGGGCTATACCGCGCACCAGGCGGCGGACGCGCGTGCAGCGCTGCCGTTGCTGGAGTCGGACTTGCGCGTGGACCTGCTGGTGACCGACGTCGGCCTGCCCGGCATGAACGGCCGCCAACTGGCGGAGATCGCCCGCCAGCATCGGCCGGGGCTCAAGGTGCTGTTCATGACCGGCTACGCGGAGAAAGCCGCCGAACGCCAGGGCTTCCTGGAGGACGGCATGGACATGGTCGCCAAGCCGTTTTCCATCGACCTGCTGGCGACCAAAATCCGCAGCATGATCAGCATCGATGATTCAGTTCAGGCATAATCGCGCGCCGTCGCACACCTGGTAGAGATCGATGAAAGCCCAAGCCCGCCATATCCTGGTGAAAACCAGCGAAGAAGCCGAACAGCTCAAGCAGCGCATTGCCAAGGGCGAAGCCTTTGATGTGCTGGCCAAGAAGTACTCCACGTGCCCGTCCGGCAAGCGCGGCGGCGACTTGGGTGAAGTGCGGCCTGGGCAGATGGTCGGGGTGATCGATGCGGTGATCTTCAAGAAACCGGTGAAGGTGGTGCACGGGCCGATCAAGAGCAAGTTCGGGTATCACCTGGTGCAGGTGTTTTACCGGGATTGAGGCTTTGGCTTAAGGCCGCTATCGTGGGCAAGCCCCCTCCCACAGGGGGTTTGCTCCCGATCCGCCGCAGGCGGCCATTCACCTACTCCCTGGGGATCAGCGCACCCGGCACCTGGATAACCCGGCTCGCCAATCGATGCCCGGCCAACGCCGCCTCCTGGGGCGAACCACCCTTGAGCCGACTGGCCAGGTACGCCGCACTGAACGAATCCCCCGCCGCAGTGGTGTCCACCACCTTCTCCACCTTCAGCGCCGGCACGGCAAGGCGCTCGCCGTCGCAACGGATCAAACACGCATCCGCACCGCGCTTGAGCACCACTTCCGCAATCGCCGGGTACGCCGCGAATACCTGTTCGCTGTCGGCATAACCAAACAACGCGCGTTCGTCATCCTCGGTCAGCAAGGCGATATCCACCTCGGCCAGTACGCTGCGATAAGCCTCGCGGGCAACGTCCACCGTGGCCCAGAGCCGTGGCCGGTAGTTGTTGTCGAACACCACTGCACCGCCCCGTCGGCGGGTTTCGATCAGGACTTCGAGCAGGCGCTGGCGCCCGACTTCACCCAGCACCGCCAGGGTAATGCCGCTGAAATACACCACGTTGTAGTCCGGCAATGCCGCCAGGATCGGGGCAGCCGCCGGCGTGGTAAAGCAGTCGCGCACGGCCGCTTCGTTGCGCCAGTAGAGGAATTTGCGCTCGCCGTTGGCATCGGTCTGGATGCAGTACAAGCCGGGCAAACGTCCGGGCAGGCGCTGGACCCGCTCCAGCCCCAGGCCTTCTTCGGCCCAGTGCGCACACATGGCGTCGCTGAAGCTGTCATCGCCCAAGGCGGTGACATAGTCCACCGTACCGATATCCCCCAGCTCACGGCGCAGGTACACCGCCGCGTTCAGGGTGTCGCCGCCGAAGCTCTGTTGCAGGCTGCCGTCGGCGCGGTGTTGCAATTCGATCATGCATTCGCCGATCAGGGCGATGCGGGGGTGGGTGGTGGTCATGGCTTTACACTCAGAAACGGGTTTCCAGGGACTCGATCACCCGCAACTGCTCATCCACCAGGCAGCCGACCTGCCACTTGTCGAAGGTCAGGCAAGGGTGCGAGGTGCCGAAGGAAATGATGTCGCCGATGCGCAGCTCGACACCTGCCGCGACGGTCATGAACGCGTGCTGGTCCATCACGGCGGTGACGGTGCAGGCGCTCACATCATCGCCTTCCGCCGGCAGGATCCCGGCGCGATAGCGTTTAAGCGGCACCGGCAAACCGGCGTCGTAGGCCACGTCGCGCTTGCCCAGGGCGATCACCGCAAACCCCGGCTCAGGCAACGATTGCACATGGGCCCAGACTTCCAGGGCCGGACGCAGGCCTTCCTGGAGGTCGCCGCGACGGTCGAGCACGCAGCACTGCGCCTCTTTGTAGATGCCATGGTCGTGGGCCACATAGCTGCCGGGGCGCAATACGCTGAGGAAACGGCCGGCGGCGTTTTGGGTTTCGAAGGACTCGGCGATCAGGTCGTACCAGGCCGACCCCGACGCCGTGATAATAGGCTTGGGCAGGTCGAAGGCCCCATTGTTTTGCAGGTCCACGGCCAGGCGCACCAGGCTCGCGGCGAAGTCGCGGATGCCACTGATGGCGTGCTCGCCGTGGATCACCCCTTCGTAGCCTTCGATACCGGTGAGGGCCAGGGCCGGTTGGGCCTTGATCGCCTTGGCCAGGTCGCGCACTTCCTGCTCGCTGCGACAACCGCAACGGCCGCCGACCACGCCGTATTCGATCATCACGTTCAGGCGCAGGCCACGGGCGGCGAAGAACAGGCCCAGGTCGGCGACGTTGTCCGGGTGGTCGACCATGCAGTGGAAGTCAAAATCCTTGTCGGCCAGCAGGTCGGCGATCAACGCCATGTTCGGTGCGCCCACCAACTGGTTGGCCATCAGCACCCGGCGCACGCCACCGGCATAGGCGGCGCGGGTCTGCACCGCGTTGGCCAGGGTGATGCCCCAGGCGCCCGCGGCAAGCTGGCGCTGGAACAATGCCGGCATCATGCTGGTCTTGCCGTGGGGCGCCAGTTCCGCGCCGCTGTTGCTGACAAAGTCCTGCATCCAGCGAATGTTGTGTTCCAGGGCGTCGCGGTGCAGCACCAGGGCGGGCAGGCTGACGTCGCGGACCAGGTGGGCACCGACGGCGGCGGCGCCCTTTTCAACGGCATTGATGGCAGACATGAAGTACTCCTATTCGTTGATGCGACGGGCCAGGTTGTTGGCGCTGTCGATCAACACCCGGCGATAGTCGTTGTAGTTTTTGCTCGCATCGGCCCGAGGGGCGACGATGCACAGCGTCGCAATGCTGACGCCCTGCGCGTCCCGGACCGGGGCGGCAAAGCAGTGAGTAAAGGTGTCGGCCACACTGTCGAAGGAAAAGAACCCATCGAGGGTCGCCTGGCGGATTTGCGCGAGGAAGGTCTCCAGCGGCAGGCGCTGGCCGTCCGGCAGGATAAAGTCGTCGTGGTCGATCAGGTCGATGATCTGCTGGTCGCTCAAATGCCCCAGCAACAGGCGCCCGGAGGCGGTCCATGGGATCGGCGCGTCTTCACCGATGTCCGAGGAAATACGGAAATGCCGCTCGCCTTCGCGCATCAGCGCCACCGTGTATTTGCGCCCGTTGAGCAGGCACATCTGCGCGGTTTCGTGGGTTTGGCTGACGATCTCCTGCAAGGCGTGGTCGGCCTCGCGGGTCAGGTCGAAATGACGCAAGTGGGCCTGGCCGAGGAAATACAACTGACGGCCGAGGTAGACGTGACCGTCCTTGCCCACGGTTTCGAGGATGCGCCGCTCCAACAAGGAGGCGACCAATTCGTAGACCGTGGATTTGGGGCTGCCGATGCCACTGGCAATATCATTCGGGCGCAGGGGCTGGCCGATTTCCTTGAGAAAATCGAGGATATCGAATGCACGGTCCAGGCCTTTGGCGCGGCGTTTGATGGTGTCTTCGGTCATGGCAATTTCGGTCCGGTCGAAATGGTAGGGCTGGCGCAGGTCCACTGTGGGAGGGGGCTTGCCCCCTCCCACATTTGATCTCTGGTGGGCTTAAGAGCGAGGGCAATTTAGCCCTTTTTCTTGTAGGCCACGCAATCAATCTCGACCTTGCAGTCCACCATCATGTTGGCCTGCACACAGGCGCGCGCCGGGGCGTGTTCCGGGGTGAAGTATTCGCCGAAGACCTTGTTGAAACTCCAGAAATCCCGCGGGTCTTCCAGCCACACGCCGACCCGTACCACGTCTTTCAACTCGTAGCCGGCTTCTTCGAGGATCGCCACCACGTTGCGCAGGGTCTGCCGGGTTTGCTCGATGATCCCGCCGGTGATGATTTCGCCGTCCACCGCAGGCACTTGGCCCGAGACGTACAGCCAACCGTCCGCTTCCACCGCGCGGGCGAAGGGACGCGGCTGGCCACCGCCGGCCGTACTGCCGGCTCCGTAACGAGTGATGCTCATAAAACGATGCTCCTGATTAAAAACGAATGTTCTTGAGAAATTCCGCCAGGCGCGGCGATTGCGGCCGCTCGAAGATGTCCTTCGACGAGCCCTGCTCTTCAATCCGGCCCTGGTTCATGAAGACGATCTTGTCCGAGACTTCATAGGCAAAGCGCATTTCGTGGGTGACCAGCAACATGGTCATGCCCTCTTCCGCCAGGCCCTTGATCACACTGAGCACCTCGCCCACCAATTCCGGGTCGAGGGCCGACGTGACTTCGTCGAAGAGCATCAGGCTCGGGTTCATCGCAATGGCACGGGCTATCGCCACACGCTGCTGCTGGCCGCCGGACAGCTGGCCGGGAAAGTGATCACGGCGCTGCAGAAGTCCTACACGGTCCAACCATTTTTCCGCGAGTGCCACCGCCTCGTCCTTAGGCATTTTCTTAACTTTCAACAGGCCGAGGGTGACGTTCTGCAATGCGCTCAGATGGGGAAACAGGTTGAACTGCTGGAACGCCATGCCGGTCATCGCCCGGTGCTGGGCGATCACGCGTTCGGGGTGACGCACGCGCTTGCCGCCGATGTCGCTGTAGCCGATGGACTCGCCATCCAGGGTGATCTGTCCGCCCTGGAATTCTTCCAGCAGGTTGACGCAACGCAGCAAGGTAGTCTTGCCCGAGCCGCTGGAGCCGATCAACGTCACCACGTTGCCGCGCGCCATGGACAGGTCGACGCCCTTGAGCACTTCGACCTCGCCGTATTGTTTACGCAGGCCGCGGATGTCCAGCAGCGGCTCGGTTGTTTGAGGTTGGTTCATGGCAAGGCCACCCGCTTTTCAATGTAGCGCCCGAATAACTCGATGGCGTAGTTGATGACAAAGAACAGAAACCCGGCGAACAGGTAGAACTCCAGGGTCATGAAGGTGCGCGCGATCACTTGCTGGGTACTCAACAGCAATTCGGCCACGCCGATCACCGAGAGCAAGGTCGAGGCCTTGACGATTTCCGTCGAGGAATTGACCCAGGTCGGCAGGATCTGCCGCAGCGCCTGGGGCAGCAGCACGTAGGCCAGGGACTGCCGGAATGTCAGGCCAATCGCCTTGCCTGCTTCCAACTGCCCACGGGGAATGGCTTGCAGTGCACCGCGCACGATTTCCGACACGTGGGAGCCGCAGAACAGCGTGAGCCCGACGGCGCCGGCCTGGAACGCGGTGATTTTCCAGCCAAGCGCCGGCAGCATGTAGAAACACGCCAACACCAGCACAAACACCGGCGTGCCACGGATCAGGTCGACATACAGGCGAAACGGTGCGCGCATCCAGAATTTGCCGTAGGTCAGGATCAACCCGGCGACGATACCGATCAGCGTGCCAAAGATAATCGCCAGCGCCGACACCGCGACACTGGCCTGAAACCCCGCCCAGAGCGTATCCCGGGCGATCCACAACTCATGCAGCCAGCTGGGGGACTCGTACATGGACACCCTCCTTAACGACGGATTGCCAGACGCTGTTCCAGGTAACGGAGCAGCATGGCGATGAGATAACAGGCCGCCACGTAGAGCGCGGTCGTGACCAGCCAGGTTTCAATCACCCGGTAGCTTTCGACGTTGATCTTGCGGGCGTAATAGGTCAGCTCGGGCACCGCGATGGCGGCGGCCAGGGAGGTGTCCTTGAACAGCGAAATGAAGTTGTTCGACAGCGCCGGCAACACATTGCGCAGCATCACCGGTACGGTGATGTAGGCGCGGATCCGCCATTCGCCGAGGCCGATGGCCAGTCCGGCTTCACGCAAGCCCTTGGGAATATTCAACAGCCCGGCGCGGAACACTTCGGTCAGGTAGGCACCGGCGTACAGCGACAGGGTGATGATGAACGACGGGATCTTGTCCAGGCGGATACCCAGGCTGGGCAACGCAAAGTAGATCAACAGGATCAGCACCAGGATCGGCGTATTGCGGATCACCGTCACATACACCGAGGCCAGGATTCGCAACGCGCGGTGTTTGGACAGCATGGCAAACGCCATCAACAGGCCGATCACGCAGCCGATGGCGATCGACAGCAATGCCAGTTGCAAGCCCAGGCCGAGCCCCGCCAGCAAGGTGTCGAAATCGCGCCACACGGCGGCAAAGTTCAACTGATAGTTCATGGTCAGCAGTACCTGATGGGGGCGCCGTTGGCGGCGCCCCGGTTTTCACGAATCACTTGAACTCGACGGGAAAGCCGATGGCAGGTTCCGGCAGGTCCACACCGAACCACTGCTTGAACGACGCCTTGTAGGTGGGGAATTCCACACCGGTCATGGCTTCATGCAGCGCGGTGTTGACGAAGTTCAGCCAGTCCTGGTCGCCACGCTTGACCGCGCACGCGTAGGTCTGCGGGCTCCAGGCGTAGGCCGGGCTGCGGTAGCGGCCGGGGTTCTGCACCATCAGGTATTTGACCGAGGACTGGTCGGTGGCGGCGGCATCGGCGCGACCGGAGTTCACCGCCTGGTACATCAGGTCGACGCTGTCGTACTGGTCGACCTTGGCCTTGGGCAGCGCCTGGTGTACCAGTTCTTCGGCATACACGTTCTGCAGCACCGCCACGGTGACGCCATCGCCCGCTGCCTGCAGGTCTTCGATTTCCTTGTACTTGCTGTTGTTCGGCAGCAGCAGGCCCACGCCTTCGCGGTAGTACGGCAGCGTGAACGCCACTTGCTGGGCACGGCTGGCGGTGACGGTGATGAACTGGCAGCTCATGTCGACCTTGTCGGTCAGCAGGTTGGGAATGCGTGCGTCGGACGACTGCACCACAAACTCGACCTTGCTCGGGTCGTTGAACAACCCCTTGGCCACCATGCGGCCGATGTCGATATCAAACCCCTGCAACTTGCCATCCGCTCCCTGGAAGTGCCACGGCGCATTGGTACTGCCTGTACCCACGATCAGGTGCCCACGCTTGAGCACATCATCGAGCTTGCTGTCCGCCGCCTGCACGATGCCTGCGAGGGAAGCCGATGCGGCGAAGAGAAAAACACACGCTTTGAACACGGAAGGTCGGTGATGCATGACAAGCACTCCAGGAGTTGTGTATTCCGCTATACCGGAACTTAGTATGTAACAACGGAATAGACAGCAGAAAGTGTGCCACACGCACCCGCAGAAAAACATGCCTGGGATAAAGGCTTGTTAAATCAGATAGATAAATATTTCTGGGAGATAAGGCGCTACGCCAGCACCTGCAATCACTTTGCTACCCAGGGCCCCATAAGGCGGTGACAGGTCCCGGCGGACGCACTGCAACAGCGTTACCGCGCACCGTTGCAGTGCGCGTGCAGCGTGGAAAAATTCCCACGCTGGACTAGCCTTGGCACATCCCTGCCGACAAGGACCCTGCCCTGATGAAGTCATGTCTTACCCTGGTGGTGCTCACCTTGCTGGCAGCCGGCAACGCGTCGGCCAGCAACGACCGCCGCGACTGCAAGGAAGAACTGCGCAGGCTCAAGGAAGCCTTCGACACCAACTACACCAGCCAGAACCACCACGACTACCGCCGGGCCAAGGCCTCCCGGGACAATGAGGAATACCGCAAATGCGCGAACCAGGCGCGCAAGGCCCGGGAACGTGTGGAGCGTGAGGCAGACCTGTGAAGGTTGACAGTAGACGAAGGTGATCCTCCGGCCTAGCGTTGGCAAAAAGCCGCAGCGTCCAGGAGGAACATTGTCATGGGGTATAACATTGCAACCGTCATCAACGCCGAGGAGTATCTAAGCATACTGAGCACACCCGCCCCGGTTTTCCTGCTGTTTGTCTCGCAGCATTGCGCTGCCTGTGCAGGCTCGGCACCCTTGTTTGAACGGATAGCGGGCAAATACCCCGCTGTGACGAGCCGGGTACTGGATTGCGCCCAGACGCCAAGGCACCCGGAGGTCACGGGCACCCCAACGCTGTTGATCTACCTCAACGGCAACCTGGTCGAGAAACTCAAGGGTTTCGGCCCCGAGGATCAACAACCACAGCGGGTAGAAGCGCTATTCAAGCGCTATGCGCTTCTCCAGGATGCAGCAGCACCTGTGTCACCCGCCGCTCCTCCACCGCAGCCACCGTCAGGCGCCAGCCCTCATGCTCCAGGTCATCGCCCACCACCGGCAGGCGGTCGAGCAGGCTCATGACCAGACCGGCCAGGGTCTGATAATCCTCGGTCGCGACGGCCTTGAAGCCGGTACGCTGACGAATCTGGGTGAGATTCAGGGCGCCATTGGCACGAAAACCCGCGCCCTCCTCGACAATATCCGGTCCTTCGATCTCACTGGCATCCGGCAACTCACCGGCAATGGATTCAAGAATGTCGGTCATGCTCAGTACGCCCATGAAGTCACCGAATTCGTTGATCACGAAGGCGATATGGGTGGATTCCTGGCGCATCTGTTCCAGGGCGTTGAGGATCGAAAAGCTCTCCAGCAGGTTGATCGCCCGGCGTGCGAGGTGCTCCAGGTTCGGCTCGTTGCCGGCCAGGTATTCCTTGAGCAGTTCCTTCTTGTGCACGAAGCCCAACGGCTCATCCACCGCGCCATTGCGGATCAACGGCAGGCGCGAATAGGACGAATGCATCAGCTTCAGGCGAATCGTGTCGGGGTCGTCCGCCAGGTCGATAAAGTCGACGTTGGCCCGCGGCGTCATCAAGCTGCGAATCGGCCGCTCGGCCAGTTGCAGCACACCGCTGATCATCACCCGCTCGCGTCGGTCGAACAGCGGCCCCTGGGCGGCATCCGTCTCGCCCAACAGGTCAGCCACCTCTTCACCCACTTCCTCCACCGCCAGGCTGCGACCGCCGAGCAAGCGCATCACCGCATGGGCCGTACGTTCACGCACCGGCAACACGCCCTGGGCCGACTTCTTGCGACGCGCCCGGGCAATCTGATTGAACACCTCGATCAGGATCGAGAAACCAATCGCCGCGTACAGGTAGCCCTTGGGAATATGGAAACCCAGGCCTTCGGCGGTCAGGGCGAAACCGATCATCATCAGGAAGCCCAGGCACAGCATGATCACCGTCGGGTGGGCGTTGACGAAGCGTGTGAGCGGCTTGCTCGCGACGATCATCAGGCCGATGGAAATGATCACCGCGATCATCATCACCGCCAACTCATCCACCATGCCCACGGCCGTGATCACCGCATCCAGGGAGAACACCGCGTCGAGCACCACGATCTGCGCCACAATCGGCCAGAACATCGCGTATGCCACGTTGCCGGTGCGCTGGGCCACATGGCCTTCCAGGCGTTCATGCAATTCCATGGTGGCCTTGAACAACAGGAACACACCGCCGAACAGCATGATCAGGTCACGGCCGGAGAAGCTCTTGTCGAACACCTCGAACAGCGGCTGGGTCAGGGTCACCAACCAGGAAATACTCGCCAGCAGGCCCAGGCGCATCAGCAACGCCAGGGACAAACCGATCAAGCGCGCACGGTCGCGCTGCTCCGGCGGCAGTTTGTCCGCCAGGATCGCAATAAACACCAGGTTATCGATGCCCAGCACCAGTTCCAGCACAATCAAGGTCAACAGGCCGAGCCAGGCCGTTGGATCCGCTAACCATTCCATTTATATCAGTCTCTCTACAGGTTTCAGAATGCCGGGCACGGCAAGGCGCGGTCGATGGACCGGGACACGGCTGGCAGTCGGGATACGGGGTTTTTCAGCGGGAACAGCGGCGGCGGATGTCTTGGGGAAAGACGACTGGGAGGCTCCGAGAGGATGTTCATGCAGGTCCTGAAATAACAAAAGGACTTGAATCCTACAGGCGAAATACAAATTCCCTACAACGCAAAACTATTACAAAACCTGTCTTCGAACCCCACACAAAATCATGTGGGAGAGGGCTTGCCCCCGATGAGCATGAGTATCTACACAACTTTTAAGATCTTGCCAAATCTCTGTGGTGAGCGGGCTTGTCTGCCGGGCGTCCGGCGTCGAGCCAACGTTGTGTAGATACCCATGCCCAGATGAGGGCGTGTCAGGTTTTACGGGTTGCATCGTCCAGCGCCAGGATGGTGTGGGCATTCGTCACCGTCGTCGCCAGGGTATTGATCACCCCCGACCGCAACGCCCCCAACGTCGCCGCCGCCTTGGTGTTCTCACTGGCAATCGCCACCACGTCCGGGATGCGAAACAACTCCTGCACCGTCAACCCGATCACTCGCCCCTGGATCGCGTTGACTGCCGGCTGGCCGTGGATGTCGATAAAGTCATAGCCCATCATGTCGCCCACGGTACCGGACAGGCGTGCCTGGGCGATCTCCTGGGGCGAGAACCAGCCCATGCGTACCATGTTGCTGTTTTCGCTCATGTCGCCGATGCCGATCAGCGCCATGTCAGCCCGCCGCGCACGGTCGAGGGTCGAGCGCACCGTGTCATTGTTGATCAACACCCCGCGCAACTCCGGGTTGGCCACCAGGGCCGGGGCGTACAGGCTTTCACTCTCGCCGCCAAAGCGCAGGGCCAGGCGCCGGCAGATGTGATCGGGGTTCATGTATTCGCCGGCCTTGAGAGAACCGCCAATGGCGCAGACAAATGTGCAGTTGCGCGTCACCGGCAGGAACACGTTATCGGCCACGGCGCCGACGTTGCGACCCATGCCCACGGCGACGATCATGCCGTCGCTCAAGGTCTTGTTCAGGTAGTTGGCCACCAGGCTGGCGACGGCCGAGCGCTGGGTATCGGGGTCGCTGTGGTCCACCGCGATCAACGCGCGATCCAGCTTGAAGCGCGCCACCAAGGCCTGTTCCAGCTCGTTGTTCATCGCCGGATGCTGCAAGACGCGCACCTCGACAATGCCTTCATCCCGCGCGCGCTTGAGCAATCGGCTGACTTTGGCCCGGGACAGGTCGAAGCGCTTGGCGATGGCTTCCTGAGTGACGTTCTCGAGGTAATAGAGCATCGCCACTTCGGTCATCTGATCAATATCGCTGGCCATGCGCTGGGTACTGTCACTCATGGGGATGGGCTTCCGTTTCGGCG
The DNA here is from genome assembly GCF_006517195.1 of Pseudomonas sp. NIBRBAC000502773. Taxonomy (NCBI): domain Bacteria; kingdom Pseudomonadati; phylum Pseudomonadota; class Gammaproteobacteria; order Pseudomonadales; family Pseudomonadaceae; genus Pseudomonas; species Pseudomonas sp. NIBRBAC000502773. Next base: position 472,674 of record NZ_CP041189.1, read on the forward strand.
TCAAAGGCGCATTCTCCCGACTCTTGCCCTGCTACGTCCACTATTGATGCCCATCGCGCTCGATCGCATTGATGCGCTCGACCTTGGCCCCGGAACGGGCCGCCTCGAACTCCGACTCCAGGAACGACTTGACGATGCTTTTCGCCAGTTCGGCGCCGATCACCCGCGCGCCGATAGAGAGGATCTGCGCATCGTTGCTCTTGCGCGCCCGCTCTGCCGAGTACGTGTCATGGGCCTGGGCCGCGCGAATCCCGAGCACCTTGTTGGCCGAGATCGCCATGCCGATCCCCGTGCCGCACACCAGCACGCCCAGGCGCTGCTGCCCGGCGTTGATGGCGGTGGCCACGGCCAGGGCGATGTCCGGGTACAACACCGGCGCGGTGGAATGGGTGCCGAAGTCGGTCACCGGATAGCCCAGAGCCTCGATATGGCGCTTTAACAGCTCCTTGAGCTCAAAACCCGCTTCATCGCATCCGATAGCCACCGGGAAAGGTGTGTTCATGGTGTCTGGCTCCGCTGCCGTGAGGGTGCTTACGACTGATCAATTGATCACTCAATGAAATTTCTCTCATTCATTTCGCAGGCGGTACCCCTCTTCTGTCAAGCGGGATTTAACTGACCTGCCAGTCAAAGCGCTCTAAAAAAGGGTAATTGGCGAAAAAGATCAGAATCACCGCATTTACATGAAAGAGATTGACTGATCAGAATTTCATTTGATACACATATGATCACAGCGAAACATGACTGTGCGACCTAATAAGAATTCACAGCACGAGGACACGCCGATGGCCACGCCATTACTGCTCCAGGCTGAACACGTCGCTAAGGCTTACGCCGGGATCCCTGCCCTGCGTGACGGGCGCCTCTCTCTGCGGGCCGGCAGCGTCCACGCCCTGTGCGGCGGCAACGGCGCAGGCAAGTCGACTTTCCTGAGCATCCTGATGGGCATCACCCCGCGTGATGCCGGCAGCATTCTGCTCAACGGCACCGCCGTACAGTTCAATCGCCCCAGCGAAGCCCTCGCGGCGGGGATCGCGATGATCACCCAGGAACTGGAACCGATCCCCTACATGACCGTCGCCGAAAACATCTGGCTGGGCCGCGAACCGCGCCGCGCCGGCTGCATCGTCGACAACAAGGCCTTGAACCGCCGCACCCGCGAACTGCTGGAAAGCCTGGAATTCGAGGTGGACGCCAGCAGCCCCATGCACCGCCTGAGCGTGGCGCAGATCCAGCTGGTGGAAATCGCCAAGGCGTTCAGCCATGACTGCCAGGTGATGATCATGGACGAGCCCACCTCGGCCATTGGCGAGCGCGAAGCCGAAACCCTGTTCAAGGCGATTCGCCGCCTCACCGCGCGCGGCGCCGGCATCGTCTATGTATCGCACCGCTTGAGCGAACTGGCGCAGATCGCCGATGACTACAGCATCTTCCGCGACGGCGCCTTTGTGGAAAGCGGACGCATGGCCGATATCGACCGCGACCACCTGGTGCGCGGCATCGTTGGCCAGGAACTGACCCGCATCGACCACAAGGTCGGCCGCGAATGCGCCGCCGACACCTGCCTGCAAGTCGACAACCTCAGCCGCGCCGGCGAGTTCCACGACATCAGCCTGCAACTGCGCCAGGGTGAAATCCTCGGCATCTACGGCCTGATGGGCTCGGGGCGCAGTGAATTCCTCAACTGCATCTATGGCCTGACCGTGGCGGACTCCGGCAGCGTCACCCTGCAAGGCAAGCCCATGCCCGTCGGCCTGCCCAAGGCGACCATCAATGCCGGCATGTCGCTGGTCACCGAAGACCGCAAGGACAGCGGCCTGGTGCTGACCGGCAGCATTCTTTCCAACATTGCGCTGTCGGCCTACAAGCGCCTGTCGAGCTGGTCGCTGATCAATGCGCGCAAGGAAACCCAACTGGCCCAGGACATGGTCAAGCGCCTGCAGATCAAAACCACCTCACTGGAACTGCCGGTGGCGTCCATGAGCGGCGGCAACCAACAGAAAGTGGTGCTCGCCAAATGCCTGTCGACCGAACCGGTGTGCCTGCTCTGCGATGAGCCGACACGGGGTATCGATGAGGGCGCCAAGCAGGAGATCTACCACCTGCTGGATCAATTCGTGCGCGCCGGTGGCGCCGCCATCGTGGTGTCGTCGGAAGCCCCGGAACTGTTGCACCTGAGTGACCGCATCGCCGTCTTCAAGGGCGGTCGCCTGGTGACCATCAGCACCGACACTGCCCTTTCCCAGGAAGCCCTGTTGAGTCTTGCCTCATGAACGCCAAAACCATTGCCGCCCCTATCACCACCGCACCGCGCAACCGCCTGCGCCTGTCCCTCGACCGTTTCGGCCTGCCGCTGGTGTTTATCCTGCTGTGCGTGGTGATGGCGTTTTCCAGCGAGTACTTCATGACCTGGCGCAACTGGATGGACATCCTGCGCCAGACCTCCATCAACGGCATCCTCGCGGTGGGCATGACCTACGTGATCCTGACCAAGGGCATCGACCTTTCCGTCGGCTCGATCCTGGCCTTTGCCGGATTGTGCAGCGCCATGGTCGCGACCCAGGGCTACGGGCTGCTGGCGGCGGTGAGCGCGGGGATGTTTGCCGGGGCGATGCTCGGCGTGGTCAACGGCTTTATGGTCGCCAACCTGTCGATCCCACCGTTCGTGGCCACCCTCGGCATGCTCAGCATTGCCCGCGGCATGACCTTCATCCTCAACGACGGCAGCCCGATCACCGACCTGCCCGACGCCTACCTGGCCCTGGGCATCGGCAAGATCGGCCCGATTGGCGTGCCGATCATCATCTTTGCGGTGGTCGCGCTGATCTTCTGGATGGTGCTGCGCTACACCACCTACGGCCGCTACGTGTACGCGGTGGGCGGCAATGAAAAAAGCGCGCGCACCTCCGGGATCGGCGTGCGCAAGGTGATGTTTTCGGTGTACGTGGTGTCCGGCCTGCTCGCCGGGCTGGCCGGCGTGGTGCTGTCGGCACGCACCACCTCCGCCCTGCCCCAGGCCGGGGTGTCCTATGAGCTGGACGCGATTGCCGCCGTGGTGATCGGCGGCACCAGCCTGTCGGGCGGTACCGGCAGCATTGTCGGCACGCTGTTCGGCGCGTTGTTGATCGGCGTGATCAACAACGGCCTGAACCTGCTCGGCGTGTCCTCCTATTACCAGCAGGTCGCCAAGGGCCTGATCATCGTGTTTGCAGTACTGATCGACGTGTGGCGCAAGAAAAAACGCTAGAGAACGACCACTACAACAATAACCGGAGTTCCCCCCATGAAACTTGGTACCACCCTGGCCGCCGCGGCGGCTCTCTCCCTGCTCGCCGGCAGTATCGCAATGGCCGCCGATGGCAAGACCTACAAGGTCGGCGCGGCCGTCTACGGCCTCAAGGGCCAGTTCATGCAGAACTGGGTCCGCGAGCTCAAGGAACACCCGGCGGTCAAGGATGGCACCGTACAGTTGACCGTGTTCGACGGCAACTACGACGCCCTGACCCAGAACAACCAGATCGAAAACATGGTGACCCAGCGCTACGACGCGATCCTGTTCGTGCCGATCGACACCAAGGCCGGCGTCGGCACGGTCAAGCAAGCCATGAGCAACGACGTGGTGGTTATCGCCTCCAACACCAAGGTCGCCGACACCTCGGTGCCCTACGTCGGTAACGATGACGTCGAAGGCGGCCGCCTGCAGGCCCAGGCCATGGTCGACAAGCTCAACGGCAAGGGCAACGTGGTGATCATCCAGGGCCCGATTGGCCAGTCGGCACAGATCGACCGCGAGAAAGGCGAGCTGGAAGTGCTGGGCAAGCACCCTGGCATCAAGATCATCGAGAAGAAGACCGCCAATTGGGACCGCGCCCAGGCGCTGGCGCTGACCGAAGACTGGTTGAACGCCCACCCCAAAGGCATCAACGGCGTGATCGCGCAGAACGACGACATGGCCCTCGGCGCCGTGCAGGCCCTCAAATCCCACGGCCTGACCTCCAAGGATGTGCCCGTCACGTCCATCGACGGCATGCCGGACGCGATCCAGGCGGCGAAGAAAGACGAAGTCACCACCTTCCTCCAGGACGCCCAGGCCCAGTCCCAGGGCGCACTGGACGTGGCGTTGCGCGCACTGGCCGGCAAGGACTACAAGCCGCAGTCGGTGATCTGGGAGCGCTATGCCAAGGACCTGAAATGGGGCGATGGCACGGCCAAGACCTACATCCTGCCGTGGGTGCCCGTGACTAACGCCAACGCCGATGCGCTGTACAAACAGGTCAGTGGCGGTAAGTAGTTATTGGCTTGAAATACAGGCAAGTGTGGGAGAGAGCTTGCCCCCCTCCCACATTGGATCTTGATGGTTATTGAAAGAGGAGTCATGCATGTCTGGATTCTGGAACCAAGCCTTCGACCTCAACGGCCGTTGCGCGGTGATCACCGGCGGTGCCGCCGGTATCGGCCTGGCCTGCGCCAGCCTGCTGGTGGAGCGCGGCGCTCGCGTGGCTTTGCTCGACCGCGACCCGGCGGTGGTTGAAGTGGCGGCAGGCCTGGGTGCCGGGCATCTGGGCATTGCCGTCGACCTCAGCCGGATCAACCAGGTGCAACACACCATCGACCAGGTCTTCGCACACTTCCAACGCCTGGACTACCTGATCAACAGCGCCGGCGTGGCCCTGCTGGACAAGGCCGTCGATGTCAGCGAAAGCGCCTGGGACACCACCCTGGACATCAACCTCAAGGCCAGCTTCTTCGTGGCCCAGGCCTGCGCCCGGCACATGCTCGCCCAGGGCAGCGGGCGCATCGTCAACCTCGCGTCCCAGGCCGCGGTGATCGGCCTCGACCGCCACGTCGCCTACTGCGCCAGCAAGGCGGCCATCGTCGGCATGACCAAGGTGCTGGCCATGGAATGGGCGCCGCACATCAACGTCAACGCCATCTCCCCCACCATCGTCGAGACCGCGCTGGGCAAGAAGGCCTGGGCCGGTGAAGTCGGCGAACGGGCCAAACTGCAGATCCCGGCGGGCCGCTTTGCGCAGCCGGAGGAAATCGCCGGGCTGGCGTTGTACCTGCTCAGCGATGCCGCGCAGATGATCACCGGCGCCAACCTGGTGATCGACGGCGGCTACAGCATTCAGTAATTCATTTATCTGTCGTGAGGTTTTGTCATGTCCACTGTCACCGAACGCACACCCGAACAACTCTCGCCGGTCATCCCGAAAACCATGCAGGCCGTGGTTTGCCATGGCCCGGAAGACTATCGCCTGGAAACCGTCGACGTGCCCACGCCCGGCCCCGATGAAATCCTCACCAAGGTCGAGTTGTGCGGCATTTGCATGGGCGACATCAAGACCTATCGCGGCGCGCCGTCGTTCTGGGGCGATGCCGAACAACCGCGCTACGTCAAGCCGCCGATGATCCCCGGCCATGAGTTCGTGTGTCGCGTGGTGGCCCTGGGCCCAGGCGCGGAAAAGCGCGGCGTGAAGGTCGGTGACCGGGTGATCTCGGAGCAGATCGTGCCGTGCTGGGGCTGTCGCTTCTGCAACCACGGCCAGTACTGGATGTGCCAGAAACACGACCTCTATGGCTTCCAGAACAATGTGCAGGGTGCCATGGCCCAGTACATGATATTCACCAAGGAAGGCATCATTCACAAAGTGCCGGAATCCATCGCCCCCGACGAAGCGATCCTGATCGAACCCCTGGCCTGCTCACTGCATGCGGCGGAACGCGCCAACGTCGACCATGACGACATTGTGGTGGTGGCCGGCGCCGGTACCCTGGGCCTGGGTATCATCGGCGCCGTACGCCTGCGCAACCCGAAAAAACTCATCGTGCTCGACATGAAACCCGAACGCGCCGCCCTCGCCCTGCGCATGGGCGCCGACGAAGTGTGGAACCCGGCCGAAGTGGACGTACTGGCCAACATCCGCGCGATCACCGACGGCTATGGCTGCGACATCTATATCGAGGCCACCGGGCACCACAAGGCGGTGAACCAGGGCCTGGCGATGCTGCGCAAGCTGGGGCGTTTCGTGGAGTTCAGCGTGTTCAACGACGAAGCCACGGTGGACTGGTCGATCATCGGCGACCGCAAGGAGCTGGACATCCTCGGCTCGCACCTGGGGCCGTACATGTACCCGCGGGCCATCGACTTTATCGGCAACCGCAAGATCGATATGCGCGATGTAGTCACCCACAAGTTCGCTCTGGCGGACTTCAAGGAAGCGTTTGCGGTGATGGAACGTGGCGACAAGTCGCTCAAGGTTGTACTAGAGCCCTAAGCACCCCACAGGTCCAAATGTGGGAGGCGGCAAGCCCCCGCCACACTTGGATAGCGGTGAATCAATAAAAACAGGAACCCGCGTTATGAATCGAGTCATCAACGATCCGGACCAAGTGGTCGAGGACATGCTGCGCGGCATCCTGGTCGCGCACCCCGAACTGCGCCAGTACGAAAGCAACCCACGGGTGATCGTCAAGGCCAGGCCTTCCGGGCCAGGGCGTGTCGGCATTGTCACGGGGGGCGGCTCCGGCCATGAGCCGGCCTTTCTCGGCTATGTCGGCCCCGGCCTGGTCGACGCGGTGGCCATCGGTGAGATTTTCTCCTCGCCCACCGCCAAGAGCTTTTTCGACGCCTTCCGCGCCGCCGACCATGGCGCCGGCGTGGCCTGCCTGTACGGCAACTATGCCGGCGACAATATGAACGTGAAGCTGGCGATGAAAATGGCCGCCAGCAAAGACATGCGCATCCGCACCGTGGTCGCCAACGACGACGTGGCCTCCGCGCCCAAGGCCGAGATCGCCAAGCGTCGCGGCGTGGCCGGGGAAATCTTCATGTGGAAGATCGGCGGTGCCGCCGCCGCCCAGCACTACGACCTCGACGGGGTGATTCGCGTCGCGCAGAAAACCGTCGACCACTGCCGCTCGATTGGCATCGGCCTCACGCCCTGCACCATTGCCGCCGTGGGCAAGCCCAACTTCCAGATCCCCGACGGCCAAATGGAACTGGGCATCGGCCATCACGGCGAACCGGGCATTGAGGTCATCCCCATTGAGTCCGCCGCCGCCATGGCCGAGCGCATGCTCGCGCCGATCCTCGCCGACCGCGACTTCAGCCAGGATGACAGCGTGGTGGTGCTGGTCTCCGGTCTTGGCGCCACGCCGGTGATGGAGCTGTATATTTTCTATGCCGAGGTGGAACGCCAACTCAAGGCCAAGGGCTTGAAGATTCACCGCTGCTACGTCGGCAACTACTTCACCTCCCTGGAAATGATGGGCGTGACCCTGACCCTGCTCGGCCTCGACACGGAGTTGAAAACCCTGATCGACCAACCCTGCCGCTCCATCGGCATGACCCAGGCGGACTGAACCATGAGCCAGCATTTTTCCAGCCACCACGGCAGCGCCATCGTCACCGACCTGGTCAGCGTGATCGTGGCCAACCGTGAATACCTCAGCGAAGTCGACGGCGCGATTGGCGACGGCGACCATGGCATCAACATGGCCAAGGGCTTCGCCCATTGCGGGCGCACGATCGAAGGTCGCCAACTGACCCTCGCCGAAGCCCTGGATGAACTGACCCTGAGCCTGATGGAAGGCATCGGCGGCTCCATGGGCCCGTTGTATGGCAGCCTGTTTATCGGCATGGCCGACGAAGTGCGCGGCCATGACGACATCGACGCGGCCACCTTCGCCCACCTGTTGCGCGGCGGCCTGACCTCGTTGCAGGACATCACCGAAGCGGGCGTGGGCGACAAGTGCCTGATGGACACATTGATCCCGGCGGTGGAAGCCTTCGAGCGCGCGCACGCCTCGGGGGCGTCTTTCAGTGATGCACTGGAGGCGATGAAAACCGCTGCCTCCCAGGGGCGCGACTCCACCAAGGACCTGGTAGCGAAGATCGGCCGCGCCAGTCGCCTGGGCGAGCGCTCACTGGGCGTGCTGGATGCGGGGGCGGTGTCGTGCTGCCTGATCCTTACGCGCCTGGCGGATTCGGTGCAGCCGCGCCTGAGTGCTTGACCTGCTGGATATACCGCGCCACCGCCGGCGCTTTCTCGAAGCGCCGGTGAATCAGCGACAGCCACGAGGACGCGTCGCAGCCCTGAATGCTGCGATACACCACGCCCGGCAACTGCACATGCCCGACCATTGATGCGGGCACCACCGCCACGCCCTGCCCCATCGACACCAGCGCCACCACCGCGACCAGCCCACCCGGCTGTGGCCCCAGGCGCGGGGCATAACCGCCTTGCGCGGCGACATGCAGGGTGCCGCTGATTTGCTCCGGCAGGATAAATGTCTCGTTTTGCAGGTGTTCGCAGCCAATGGCCGCGAGCCCCAGCAGCCAGGAATCCTGGGGCAGCGCCAGGACAAAACCTTCGCCGTCCAGGCGCACCGCCTCCACCCCCTCGGGCAAGGTCATCGGCGAGCGGATGTAGCCGATGTCGTAGCGCCCGTCCGCCACCGCACTCGGCAACGTGGCCATGGCGCATTCGCGTACCGTCACGCTGACGTCGGGAAATGCCTGGCCGAACGCACGCATTTGCCGCTGCAACAGCCCGGCGTACAGCGCCGAGGCGACGTAACCCAATTCGATATGGCCGATCTCGCCACGCCCGGCGCGCTGGGCATGATGCTGGGCGAATTCGAACTGGCGCACGGTGGCTTCGGCTTCGACCAGCAAGGCGGCGCCGGCTTCAGTGAGGCTGACTTCGCGTTGCCGGCGGATAAACAGGCGCGTGCCCAGGCTGGTTTCCATGTCCTGGATCTGTCGGCTCAGGGTCGGCGGCGCAATGCCCAATTGCTCGGCGGCACGGGTGAAGTTGCGCTGCCGGGCCACGGCGAGGAAGTAGCGAAAATGGCGGATATCCATAACAGGATTAGCTCAAAGGTAATGAAGTGCTCCACAGCGGCTAACAATACCAGCAGTAGCCGGGGATAAGCTCGAAGCTCCTCAACACTGGAGAGCCCTTGTGATGTCCTTCAACTGTATTCACCCTATTGCCTGTAAGGTAATCCAATCATGAGCCGGGTCAGCCCACGCCTGACGTTGCTGACCGCGTCCGGCGTCTGCTCGCTGATCGTGCTCGACACCAATATCGTCGCCGTGACCCTGCCGAGCATCGCTCGCGACCTGGGGGCGAACTTTGCCGATATCGAGTGGGTGGTGAGCGCCTATATGCTGGCGTTTGCCGCCTTGCTCCTGCCGGCCGGGAGCCTGGCCGATCGGTTCGGACGCAAGAAATCCCTGGTCTGGGGCCTGAGTATTTTTATCCTCGCCTCCCTTGGCTGCGGGGCGGCGCCGAGTGCGTTGTGGCTGGATATCGCCCGCGCGGTCAAGGGCGTCGGTGCAGCGTTATTGCTCACGTCAGCCCTGGCCTCCATTGGCCACACCTTCCACGATGAAGTCGAGCGGGCCAAGGCCTGGGCGTTCTGGGGCGCCTGCATGGGCGTGGCGATGACGGCCGCGCCGACCCTGGGCGGCGTGATCACCGAGTACCTGGGCTGGCGCTGGATTTTCTACCTCAACCTGCCCGTGGGCCTGGCGCTGATGAGCCTGGTGCTGCACGCCATTGCGGAATCCCGCGATAGCCAATCCGCCCGCCTCGACCCGTGGGGCAGCCTGGCCTTCAGCGCGAGCCTGTTGTGCCTGATCTGGGGCCTGATCGAAGCCAACCGTATCGGCTGGGATAACCCGCTGACCTATGCACGCCTGATCGGCGGTGCGGTGTTGCTGGGTGTATTTGTAGGGGTCGAACGTGTGCAGCAGCGGCCCATGGTGGACCTGCAACTGTTTCGCCACCCGCGTTTTATCGGCGCTTTGCTCGGGATGTTTGCCTACGCTGGCTGCGCCCAAGTGATGATGACGCTGCTGCCGTTCTATCTGCAGAACGGCCTGGGCTTCTCCGCGATTGCCTCGGGCCTGGGCATGCTGCCGTTCGCCCTGACCATGCTGGTCTGCCCCCGGATCGGCGCGCGGCTGGCGGGGCGCTTCGCACCGGCAACGATGATGGCGGCCGGGTTGACCCTGGTAGGCTGCGGCAACCTGCTGAGTGCCTGGGCGGTGAATATCGGCGGCTACCCGCCCTTCGCCCTGGCGATTGCCGTCACCGGTGCCGGTGCCGGTTTGCTCAATGGTGATACGCAAAAAAACATCATGGCCTGCGTGCCACGGGACCGTGCGGGGATGGCGTCGGGCATGAGCACCACCATGCGATTCAGCGCGATCATGTTGGCGATTGGCGTGTATGGCGCACTGCTGAGCAGCCACAGCGAGCACGTGTTGCGCGCACGTATCGACACGCAATGGCAGGCGCAGGCGGCGGGGATTGCTTCACGGGTGGTGGCCGGGGATATGCCGGCGGCAATGAGCTTGTTGCCGGAGCCGGCACGGGCGATGGTGCAACCGCTGGCGCGACAGGCGTTTGTGGGTGGATTCAGTTACGTATTGTGGGTGGCGGGGGTGCTGGGATTGCTCGGAGCGCTGGTGGTGGGGAGGCTGATGCGCAAGCCGATACCCACACCGAACTAAATGTGGGAGGGACGGTGCGACGATTCGACTTGCCCCCGATGAGCATAGGTATCTACAAAAATTTGTAGCAGCCAACGCTAACCACGATGCGAAGCGAGCCGCTCTTGATCTTGATCTTGATCTCAGGCGCCCCGTTAAACCACGCTGGCCGGAATTCGATAGTGATTTGGGGGGTAAACCGGCAGGGATGCCGGTTTAGCCGCCCCGCGCCATGGATGGCGCGTGGCGGCGGCCCCCCAAATCACTGTCGGATTACGGGCACACCGAGCCTAGGCGAGGTGCCGAGTGGTGGGGCGAAGCGTTTTGCTTACTTTTGCGCTTTTCAAAAGTGAGCCGCCGTAAGGGCGGAACCAACAGCAGCCGTTACCGCAGCAACGGATATGTACTCGGTTTGATCCAACATCCTGGTCGGCCTGGTCGACTGTCAGGCCGCCATCGGGGGCAAGTCGAATCGTCGCACCGTCCCTCCCACAGGTATTACCTATACCCCAAAGGGTCTTACCAGAAGCGTTGCTGGGTCAGGCGGCTCCACCAGGTCAGCAGCACCCGGTCTACCGAGCCGCTGGCCGCCAGGCCCACCCGTTCCTGCAGGCTTTTACGCTCGGCATAGTGCAGGTGGAACACTTCGGCGGTCTTGGCCTTGGTGGCCAGGTATTCGTCGCTGGTTTGCAGTTCGTCGACCAGTTGCTTATCCAGCGCTGCAACTCCCAGCCACACCTCCCCGGTCGCTACGTCGTCAATCGCCAGCTGTGGGCGATAACGCGAGACGAAGTTCTTGAACAACTGATGGGTGATGTCCAGGTCTTCCTGGAACTTCTCGCGGCCCTTCTCGGTATTTTCGCCAAACACCGTGAGGGTACGCTTGTACTCGCCGGCGGTCAGTACTTCAAAGTCGATGTCATGCTTTTTCAGCAGGCGGTTGACGTTGGGTAACTGCGCCACCACGCCAATGGAGCCGAGGATGGCAAACGGTGCGCTGATGATCTTCTCGCCGATGCACGCCATCATGTAGCCGCCGCTGGCCGCGACCTTGTCGATGCACACGGTCAACGGCACGCCCGCCTGGCGGATACGCGCCAGTTGCGACGACGCCAGGCCGTAGCTGTGGACCATGCCGCCGCCGCTTTCCAGGCGCAGCACCACTTCGTCCTTGGGCGTGGCCAGGCTCAGCAGCGCGGTGATTTCATGGCGCAGGCTCTCGGTGGCCGAGGCCTTGATGTCACCGTCGAAATCCAGCACAAACACCCGTGGCTTTGCTTCGGGCTTCTTCTTGCTGTTCTTCTTTTCGGCTTTGCTTTCGGACTTGCGCAGGGCCTTGAGCTGCTCCTTGTCGAGCAGGCTCGACTCCAGGCGCTCACGCAGGCCTTTATAGAAGTCATTGAGCTTGCTGACCTGCAGTTGGCCGGCGGCTTTGCGACGCCCTTTGCTGCGCAGTGCCGCGAAGCTGATCAAGACCACCAGAATAGCGACCACCAGGGTGACGGTCTTCGCCAGAAAGCTCGCGTATTCAGCCAAAAAATCCATGTGTCTCCTTAACAATGCACGGCGCCAGGCGCGGATTGCCCAAGCATACCGACGGGATCGCCGGGCGACCAGTGCTCAAACCGCCAGCAGGAACGCGCTCCAACGAGCTTTTAAAACAAGCGTATGTTTTTTCATTGACAGCACCCTGGCATCCTCATAACCTCGCCAGACTTTCAACGTACCGGGAAAACGGACGTGGGCAGCATCTATTTGATTCGACATGGCCAGGCCTCCTTCGGTGCAGACGACTATGACGTGCTGTCGCCCGTCGGCGTGGAACAAGCGCAAGTGCTCGGCCGCCACCTGGCGGATATGGGCCTGGTGTTCGACCGCTGCATCGCCGGCGACCTGCGCCGCCAGCAGCACACCGCCACTGCCGCCTTCGATCAATACAGCACCCTCGGCCTGCCGGTGCCTGCATTGGAAACCGACAGCGCCTTCAACGAATTCGACGCCGACGCAATCATCCGCGCCCTGCTCCCCGACCTGCTCGGCAGCGAACCCGACGCCCTGGACATCCTGCGCAACGCCGCGCAAAACCGCAGCGAGTTCCAACGCATCTTCGCCCTGATCATCGAACGCTGGCTGGCCGGCACCTATGACCCGCCGGGACTGGAGAGCTGGCTGGGGTTCATCGAGCGCGTCCAGGGTGGCCTGCAACGCATTCTGGAAGCGGCGGACAACACGCAGAAGATCGCGGTGTTCACCTCCGGCGGCACCATCACCGCCCTGCTCCACCTGATTACCCGGATGCCTGCCGCCCAGGCCTTCGAGCTGAACTGGCAAATTGTTAACACCTCGCTCAACCAGCTGAAATTCCGCGGGCGCGAGGTGGCACTGGCTTCCTTCAACAGTCACACCCACTTGCAACTGTTGAAGGCGCCGCAACTCATCACCTTCCGATGAAGTGCGGCCAACCGTGACCCCTAGGTCACTGGACTCACCATAAAAGGATCGAAACCATGACTGACGTAGCTAAAGCCGTAGAAGCAATGAAAGCCAAATTCAACCCAAGCGCTGCCGAAGGCTTGGACCTGGTGTTCGGTTTCCGTATCGACGACACCCAGAACTTCTCGCTGGTGGTCAAGAACAACACCTGCGAACTGCTGGAAGGCGAAAACCCTGACGCCCAAGTGACCCTGGTCATGGACGGCGACACCATGAAAGGCATCGTCAGCGGCGAGACCGACGGCATGCAGGCCTTCATGGGCGGCAAGCTGCGCACCGAAGGCGACATGATGCTGGCCATGAAGCTGAGCGAACTGTTCCCTTCCTGATTCACGGGCAACCCTGAATCTCTGTGGGAGGGGGCAAGCCCCTCCCACATTTGGCCTACGGTGGTATTCAGATCCTGGGCTGTAGCAGCAACGCCACCAACGCACTCCATCCGGTTTGGTGCGAAGCCCCCAACCCCCGCCCCGTCTCGCCATGAAAATACTCATGGAACAACACCAGGTCACGACTGGCCGGGTCCGCCTCCAACTGCGCATACCCCGCCATCGACGGTCGTGAACCGTTTTCATCCCGCAGAAACAGGCGGGTCAAGCGCTGGCTGAGGCTGTCGGCCACGTCCTCCAGGGATGCCAGATACCCGCTGCCCGTGGGGTATTCCACCGAGAAGTTGTCCGCGTAGTAGCGGTGAAATTCCCGCAGCGATTCGATCAGCATGTAGTTCACCGGCATCCACAAGGGCCCGCGCCAATTGGAGTTGCCGCCGTACAGGCGCGAGTCGGATTCACCTGGCTGGTAACGGGCGCACAGGGTGTCGCCATTCATCTTCAGCGCCAGTGGCTGCTCGGCGAACGCCTTGGACAGGGAACGCACACCAAAGGCCGAGAGGAATTCGTCGTCATCGAGCATGCGCCGCAGCAGATCCTTGGTGCGCTCGCCACGCAACAGCGCCAGCAACAGGCGATTGCCCTGCCCCGGTTCGTTCCAGCGCGACACCAGTTTGGCCAGGTCCGGCCGGTGATGCATGAACCCCAACAGCCGTTCACGCAACCCCGCCAGCCCTTCGTGTTCGCGCTGCTCCAGCACCAGCACGGCAAACAACGGCATCAGGCCGACAATGGAGCGCAGGCGCACCGGCTCGTTCTGGCCGTCGGGACGGTGCAGTACGTCGTAGAAGAACAGGTCCTGCTCATCCCACAGGCCTTCGGCGCTGTCATCGACGCGGTTGATGGCGCCGGCGATGTACAGGAAGTGCTCGAAAAACTTCACCGCGATATCGACATACACCGCATTGCGCTTGGCCAGCTCCAGGCCGATGCGCATCAAGTCCAGCGCATACGCCGCCACCCAGGCGGTGCCGTCGGCCTGATCGAGCTGATACCCCGGCGGCAACGCGGCCGAGCGGTCAAACAAGGCGATATTGTCCAGCCCCAGGAAGCCGCCCTGGAACAGGTTGCGACCCTCGGCGTCCTTGCGGTTGACCCACCAGGAAAAATTCAGCAGCAGCTTGTGGAAGATCCGCTCGAGGAAATCCAGATCGCCCACACCGGTCAGCGCCTTGTCCTGCTGGTACACGCGCCAGCTGGCCCAGGCATGCACCGGTGGGTTGGCGTCGTCGAAGCGCCATTCATAGGCCGGCAGTTGGCCGTTGGGGTGCATGAAGCGGTCCTTCACCAGCAACAACAACTGTTGCTTGGCATACCCCGGATCGATCAGGGCAAACGCCACCGCCTGGAAACCCTGGTCCCAGGAGGCGTACCACGGGTATTCCCAGGTGTCGGGCATGGACAGGATGTCGAAGTTGGACAGGTGCCGCCAATGGGTATTGCGGATATGCAGACGCTCGGGCGGTGGCGCGGGCTGGGCGGGGTCGCCGTCGAGCCACTGGTTCACATCGAAATAGTAGAGCTGCTTGGACCACAGCAAGCCAGCCAGGGCCTGGCGCTGCACATTGCGCGCATCGTCATCGGCGATGCCTTGCTGCAAGGCGGCGTAGAAGTCATCGGCCTCCTGGCGCCGCTGTTCAAACAGTTTGCGCGCGTTGACCTCGGGCGCGTCCACGGGCGCAAGGCGCAGGTAAAGGCTTTGGCTTTGCAGGCCCGCCAGTTCAAGGATAAAGCGCGCGGCAACCTTGGTACCGGTGTCGCGACGAATCGCAGCGTCCAGCCCTTCAACCACATAATCGTTGATCCCGTCCTTGAACGGCCCCGGCGCCGGTTGCCCGCCCAGTCGCGGGAAGTTGCTCTCGTTTTCACAGAACAGCCATTCCACGCCCTCCTGCCCCCAGGCGCTGAGGCGCAGATCGGGCAATGCATGATGACGGGCCAGCACGTGTTCGCCGTCCAGCCTCAACTGCGGCTTGGGCGCATCCGAGGTCCAGCTCCAGTCATTGCGCGCCCACAGCTGCGGCAGCACCTGCAGGCGCGTCGGCTGCTGCGAACGGTTGTGCACGGTGACGCGCATGAAGATATCGTCGGGCTGATGCTTGGCGTATTCGACGCTGACGTCGCAGTAATGGTTGTCTTCGAACACGCCGGTATCGAGGATCTCGTACTCGGCATCGCCCAGCCCACGGCGGGCGTTTTCGGCGATCAGGTCGGCGTAGGGAAAGGCGGCATGGGGGTATTTGTAGAGCATGCGCATGTAGGCATGGCTGGGCACACCGTCGACGAAAAAGTACAGTTCCTTGACGTCTTCCCCGTGGTTGCCCTCGGCGTTATTCAGGCCGAACAGGCGCTCCTTGAGGATCGCGTCGCGCTCGTTCCACAGGGCCAGGCCCAGGCACCAGCGTTGCGCCTTGTCGCTGAACCCGGCCAGGCCATCCTCGCCCCAGCGGTAGGCGCGGCTGCGTGCATGTTCATGGGGGAAGTAAGCCCAGGCATCGCCGTCGGCGCTGTAGTCTTCGCGCACCGTGCCCCATTGGCGTTCGCTCAGATAGGGGCCCCACTCGCGCCAACGCTCGGCCTCCGGCGTCGCCAGGCGTTGGCCTTCAATCGTGTCCAGTATTCGGGTGTCGGGTGTGGCCGTCATCGGGTCCTCCATCGCCTACCAGGTGAGGAGCAGTGTAGAGCCCAATGACGCCCGGGTGCACATGAAGACTTAGAAGATGGCGTACGTGTAGTTGAAGATCAGGCGGGTCTGGTCCTGGTCGGCGGTGCCGGTGTTTTTGCCGTGATAGGTGCCGGTACGCAAGGTGGTACCAAAGCCTTTCAGAGGCCCGGCCTGCACCACGTAGTCCAGGCGGAAGTCGGTTTCGTTTTCTTTCTGGTCAGGGCCACCGGCGACCTTCGACTTGATATCCGTACCGTCCAGGTAGGCCACGGACGCTTTCAGGCCCGGCACGTAGGCCTTGAAGTCATACGCATACTGCCCGAAGTTGACCTGCTCGCCCGCCCGGGAGAACTGGCCCACCACCGCATCGGTGAACAGGTAGAAGTCGCTGCCGCCGGCACCTTGGGCGTGGGGATCGGCAAGGCTGCCCTGGTTGACCCAGACAAAACCACCATCGTCACCCACGCCAATGTGGCCAAGCATCAAGCTGCTGCCACCCAGTTGGTAGGTGAACGCGGCACTGTAGGTTTTGTTGTCCACTTCGTTGGCGTGCTTGGCGTAGCCGCCGTTGTTGTTGAATTGGTAGCCACTCTCGCCATTCTTGCCGTCGCTGCTGCTGTCGAAGTAACGCAGGTCGGTCTTGAACGACTGGTCGTTGCCCAGGGGCAGCACGTGGACCAAGCCGACGTAGTTCTGTTTGTAGAAGTCCTGCAACTGGGCGTAGTAGTACTGCAACGTCAGGTTTTTTGCGATGGCGTTGTCGGACGAACCAAACGGCTTGTAGTCCACCCCACCGAATTTGAAGCTGTCGCTGTCGCGCGTACCGCCGGCCACGCTCAAGCCCGTGGAGTTGCTGGAGGCACGGCCTTCGGCGCGGTTCAGCTCGCCGCCGGTGAAGGTGACGTTGGGAATATCGTTGGAGGTGAGGATGCCGCCGTCAAAGGTTTGCGGCGCCACGCGGCTGTCGTTGGAGACCAGGATCGGCAGCACCGGCGCCAGGCCACCACCGACATGCAACTCGGTCTGGGAAATGCGGAACTTCACGTTGCCGGCCGCGCGACCGAAGGCATCAGCCGGCTCGGTGCCGTTGTTTTTGGTCGGGAAGAAGCTGTTGCCATTACCCGCCAGGCCCGGGCCCGCAGTGTGACCATCGCCGCCGTCCAGGCGCAGGGCGCCGAAGGCCATCACGTCGAAACCCAGGCCAACGGTGCCTTGGGTGAAACCGGATTTATAGTCGAAACGCAGCGCGGTGGCTGCTTCGCGCAAGTCGTTGTTGGTCCCCGAGCGGTTATCTGCGCTGTAGTACATGGTCCGCGAACTGACGGACGCATGGCTGTCTTCGAGAAAGCCGCTGTGGCCATTGCCTGTGCCCAGCGCGCCGAGCCCGAAGTCATCAGCGTAAGCCTGTTGTGCAAGAACGGCGGCGGTGATCGACAGCGCCAGTGTAGAAATTTTCATTAACTGCGGCCCCTGAATGTTTTTTTATCGTGTTTGGCGTGCAAACCCACTGTCGGCTCTGCAAACGTGACGATTCTTTCATGCCGGCCAGGGCGGACCTCGTGAAGCTTTCTTTAGAAAAGGGCCTGGAAAATGAAATTTCCCTGCCGCCGTTTTTTGTCATATTCACGTCATTTCATTCATTTGCAGAATGAAGTCCAGAGGATTCTTCGTTTGCACGCCCGCCCACAGCCCAACAAAATCCAGGTATCGGCCGCGCCCATCAGCATCGTGATCAGGAATTTTTCTATGCACAGCACCGCACATGTCAGCCCCGACCAGATCCGCAAGGGCTTTTCCAAGGCCATGTCCGACATGTACCGAGATGAAGTTCCGCTGTATGGCGCACTGATGGAGCTGGTCGCCGCCACCAACGCCCACGTACTCGCCAGCGAACCGGGCCTGGCGCAACAGCTGCAACGCACCGGTGAGATCCAGCGCCTGGACATGGAACGCCATGGCGCCATCCGTCTCGGCACCGCGGCGGAACTGGCGACCATCGGCCGCCTGTTCGCGGTGATGGGCATGCAGCCGGTGGGTTACTACGACCTGACCCCCGCCGGCGTGCCGGTGCATTCCACGGCGTTCCGCGCCGTGCACGAAAGCGCGCTGCAGACCAGCCCGTTTCGCGTGTTTACCTCATTGCTGCGCCTGGAACTGATCGAAAACCCCGAGCTGCGCGGGTTTGCCGAAACCGCCCTGGCCAAGCGCTCGATATTCACTGCCCGCGCCCTGGCGTTGATCGAACAAGCGGAGAAGGACGGTGGCCTCAACGCTGCGGATGCCGATGAGTTTGTGCGCCAGGCCCTGGAAACCTTCCGCTGGCACCACACCGCGACCGTTACCGCCGCGCAGTACCAGCAACTCAGCGACCAGCACCGCCTGATCGCTGACGTGGTGGCCTTCAAGGGCCCGCACATCAACCACCTGACCCCGCGCACCCTGGACATCGACCAGGTCCAGGCCGCCATGCCCGGCAAGGGCATCCCCCCCAAGGCCGTGATCGAAGGGCCGCCCCGCCGCCAGTGCCCGATCCTGTTGCGCCAGACCAGCTTCAAGGCCCTCGACGAACCCATCGCCTTCACCGATGCCCAGGGCAGCCACAGCGCGCGCTTCGGCGAAATCGAACAACGTGGCGTGGCGCTGACGCCCAAGGGCCGTGCGCTGTACGACCAGTTGCTGAATGCCGCGCGCGACGAACTGGGTGCCTTCCCCAACGAGGGCAACGCCGCGCGCTACATGCAGTTGATGGAACAGCACTTCCAGGCCTTCCCGGATAACCACGGGCAGATGCGTGAGCAGGATCTGGCCTACTTCCGCTACTTCGCCACGGAGAAAGGCCTGGCGGCACGCGGCCAGGCCGATCAACCGCGCACACTGGAGGCACTGGTCGCCGCCGGCCATGTGGCCGTCGAACCCTTGGTGTATGAGGATTTCCTGCCGGTGAGTGCGGCGGGGATTTTCCAGTCGAACCTGGGGGATGGGGCGCAGAGTCACTACGCGGCCAATTCGAACCAGGCCGAATTCGAGAAGGCCCTGGGGCGCACGACTGTCGATGAATTGAAGGTGTATGGCGAGACGCAGCAGCGCTCCATAGATGAATGCACCCGGGCACTGCTGGTGTAGAAACGGAAAGTGCCCACCCGGCTCACCGGCGCAATCCTTGCGCCGCAACAGTCCCCAGGGCCGGGCGGGCGAGCGGGATCATAGGCAGGCGGCGCAGAGATGTCTTTCAGGCAATTCTGAAAAAATCTGCGCCCGCTATGGCAGGCGCAGTGTTGCGCTTAACCCAATCGCCCCACAATCTCGTCTTTGACCAACAGGCGTTTCTTCTTCAGCTTCTCCACCTCCTCATCGCTGGCCTTGGCCGATTCCGCCTTCAGCACCTCCCCGTCGGCCGCAGCGTATTGAGTGAGCAGCGAGTCCAGGCGTTTGTCGTTCGCCCTGCGTTCGTGAACGGCTTCCTTGCTCAACCCCAAGTCCTGATACAGGTCGTGTTTCACTGGCATGGCGTACCTCCGCATGTTGATCAATGGCTTACCCCCTTGAAGCTAGCCCATTCCAGCCGGTCTTGTCATGTTCAGGGTCAATCCATCCCCGTTCGTCGCGGCGCGGGCAATGGGATCAAACCTTTGCCACACCCCGCCCTCCACTGTAAATCGCCACCCGAGGGAGAACGGTTTCATGACTCATGCTGCCACCGCTGTCGACACCCAATGCATCAACACCCTGCGCACCCTGGCCATGGACGCCGTGCAGAAGGCCAACTCCGGCCACCCCGGCACGCCCATGGGCCTGGCGCCGGTGGGCTATACGCTGTGGAGCCGCTTCCTGCGTTACCACCCCGAGCATCCCGATTGGCCCAACCGTGACCGCTTTGTGTTGTCGGTGGGGCATGCGTCGATGCTGTTGTATTCGCTGCTGCACCTGGCCGGTGTGGTCGAGATCGATGCCCACGGCAAACGTTCGGGGCAACCGGCGATCAGCCTGGACGATATCAAGCAGTTCCGGCAGATGAGTTCCAAGACCCCTGGCCACCCCGAGTACCGCATGACCACCGGTGTGGAAACCACCACCGGGCCGCTGGGCCAGGGCTGCGCCAACAGCGTCGGCATGGCCATGGCCGAGCGTTGGCTGGGCAAGCGTTTCAACCGCGACGGCCAGGTGCTGTTCGACTACAACGTCTACACCCTGTGCGGCGACGGCGACATGATGGAGGGCATCAGCAGTGAAGCCGCGTCCATGGCCGGGCACTTGAAGCTGGATAACCTCTGCTGGATCTACGACAACAACACCATCAGCATCGAAGGCCACACCGAGCTGGCCTTCAGCGAAGACGTGATCAAGCGCTTCCAGGCCTATGGCTGGCACACCGTGCACGTCACCGATGCGAATGACTTGCAGGCCTTGAGCGAAGCGCTCAACACCTTCAAGGGCAACACCGGCGCGCCGACCCTGATCGTGGTCGACAGCGTGATCGGCTACGGTTCGCCACACAAACACAACACCGCCGCCGCCCATGGCGAGCCGTTGGGCGATGAGGAAATCCGCCTGACCAAGGCCGCGTATGGCTGGCCGCAGGATTCCAGCTTCCTGGTCCCCGATGAGGCCCGCACGGTGTTGCGTGACGCCCTGCTGGAGCGCAGCCAGCCGTTGTATGACGCCTGGCAGCACAGCCTGGCGCAGTTGCAGCAGCACGAGCCGCAACTGGCCGAAGAGCTGCACCGCATGCGTGCCGGCGAAATGCCGGAGCATTGGCAGGATGACCTGCCCGGTTTCGACCCCGACGCCAAGGGCGTGGCCAGCCGTGCCGCCGGTGGCGAAGTGCTGAATGCCTTTGCCCGGCAGATCCCGTGGCTGCTCGGCGGCTCGGCGGACCTGTCGCCCTCGACCAAGACCAACCTCACCTTCGACGGTGCCGGGCGTTTCAGTGCCGACGACTACAGCGGGCGCAACCTGCACTTCGGCATCCGCGAACACGCCATGGGCGCGATTGCCAACGGCATGGCGCTGTCCTACCTGCGGCCGTACACCTCGACGTTCCTGGTGTTCAGCGACTACATGAAGCCGCCGATCCGCCTGGCCGCGATCATGGAGCTGCCGGTGGTGTTCGTGTTTACCCATGACTCGATTGGCGTGGGCGAAGATGGGCCGACCCACCAGCCCATCGAACACCTGACCCAACTGCGCGCCACGCCGGGGCTGCTGACCCTGCGCCCCGGCGACGCGAATGAAACCCTGGAAGTGTGGAAGGTCGCACTGGCGCAGACCCACCGGCCAAGTTGCGTGATACTGTCCCGCCAGCCACTGCCGACGCTGGATCGTACGAAATACGCGGCGGCATCGGGGGCGGCCAAGGGCGCCTATGTGCTGGCGAGGGCAGATGATCCTCAGGTGATTCTGCTGGCGAGCGGCAGTGAAGTCAGCCTGGCGGTCGCGGCGTATGAGCAATTGAAAAGCGCAGGGATTCCCGCGCAGGTGGTTTCAATGCCCAGCTGGGAACTGTTCGAAGACCAGGACCAGGCCTACCGCGACAGCGTGTTGCCGCCGGCAGTGAAGGCCCGGGTAGTGGTGGAACAGGCCGGCCCCTTGGGCTGGGACCGCTATGTCGGCCAGACCGGCGCCAAGGTGGTGATGAACAGCTTCGGCGCGTCGGCACCGTTGGCGAAGTTGCAGGAGCAGTTCGGGTTTACGGTTGAGAATGTGGTGAAGCAGGCCAGGGCACAGATCCAACTGACCTAACGCTGAGCAAAATGTGGGAGGGGGCTTGCCCCCGATGGCGGTGGCTCAGTCAAATCATTAGCGACTGA
This sequence comes from Pseudomonas sp. NIBRBAC000502773, assembly GCF_006517195.1. NCBI lineage: Bacteria > Pseudomonadati > Pseudomonadota > Gammaproteobacteria > Pseudomonadales > Pseudomonadaceae > Pseudomonas > Pseudomonas sp. NIBRBAC000502773. The sequence goes on from NZ_CP041189.1 coordinate 494,535, forward strand.
CACTCCCTCATCGGGAGCAAGCCCCCTCCCACATTTGGACTACATCGCTTGTCAGAGCAGCTCTCGGGCCAGGAATGGAGCGGTGCGGCTGGTTTTGTTTTTGGCCACCTTCTGCGGCGTCCCACTGGCAACCACCTTGCCGCCCCGGTCCCCGGCTCCCGGTCCGATGTCGATCACCCAGTCACTCTGGGCCACCACGCGCATTTCATGTTCCACCACGACCACCGTATGCCCCCCATCCACCAGTTGATTGAGCTGACTGAGCAGGCGGTCGACATCCCGCGGATGCAGCCCGGTGGTGGGTTCGTCCAGCACATACAAGGTCGCGCCCCGGGCATTGCGTTGCAGCTCGGTGGCCAGTTTGATGCGTTGCGCTTCGCCGCCGGACAGTTCCGTCGCCGGCTGCCCAAGGCGCAGGTAACCCAGGCCGATATCCCGCAGCACTTGCAGTGAACGCAGTACCCCAGGTTGTTCGGCGAACACCTCCACCGCTTGTTCCACGGTCAGCCCCAGCACCTGGGCGATGCTCAGGCCTTGCCATTTGACGGCCAGGGTTTCAGGGTTGTACCGCGCGCCGTGGCAGGTCGGGCACGGTGCGTAGACGCTGGGCATGAACAGCAATTCGACGCTGACAAAACCCTCGCCTTCGCAGTTCGGGCAACGGCCCTTGGCGACGTTGAAGGAGAACTGCCCGGCGTCGTAATCGCGCTTCTTCGCCGCTGGCGTGGCGGCGAACAACTTGCGCACGTTGTCGAACAAACCGGTGTAGGTCGCCAGGTTGGAACGCGGGGTGCGGCCGATGGGTTTCTGGTCCACCTGCACCAGGCGGCGGATGTGCTCCAGGCCGGCACTGATGCGCCCGCCGCTGATTTGCGGGGCGTCGTCTTCCAGGCTCGGCTCTTCGTCGTTTTCCACCCGGCTGCCGAGGCCGCTGCCCACCAGTTCCAGCAGCGCCTGGCTGACCAGGCTGGACTTGCCCGAGCCGGAAATACCGGTGACCGCCGTAAAGCAGCCCAACGGGACATCCACGCTCAAGTCCTTGAGGTTATTGCGCGTCACGCCTTCCAGGCTCAGCCAGCCGCTGGGTTCACGGCGCGCCGGGTTCCCAGGGCGCTTGTCGGCGAACAGATAGGCCCGGGTCTGCGACGCTTCAACGTCCGCCAGACCGGCCGGTGGCCCGCTGTACAGCACGTGCCCGCCATGCTCGCCGGCGGCCGGGCCCACATCGATCAGCCAGTCGGCGCGGCGCATGGTTTCCAGGTCATGTTCCACCACAAACAACGAATTGCCCGCCGCTTTCAAACGTTCGAGCGCGCTGAACAACGCTTCGCCATCCGCCGGGTGCAGGCCTGCCGAAGGTTCATCCAGCACATAGATCACCCCGAACAATTGCGAACCCAATTGCGTGGCCAAGCGCAGGCGCTGCAACTCCCCGGACGACAGGGTCGGCGTGCTGCGCTCCAAGGACAAATAGCCCAACCCCAATTCGATCAAGGTACTGACCCGCTCCAGCAGATCCTCGGCAATACGCTGGGCCGCCAGGCGTTTTTCCACCGACAGCTTCATCTTGTCCTGCCCCGCCGCCACCTGCCGCAACAACGTGGCCAATTGCGTCAATGACAGTTGCGACAACTCGCCAATGTCCACCCCGGCAAACTTCACCGACAGCGCCGCCCGGGTCAGCCGCTTGCCCTCGCACAACGGGCAGGCGCTGCCCTGCATGAACTGCGACACGCGCTTCTTCATCAGCGCGCTTTGGGTGTGGGTGAAGGTGTGCAAAATGTAGCGCCGCGCGCCGCTGAACGTGCCCTGGTAGCTTGGCTCCAGCTTGCGTTTCAGTGCATCGCGGGTTTGCGCCGGGGTGAAACCGGCATACACCGGTACGGTAGGGGTTTCTTCGGTGAACAGGATCCAGTCGCGCTGCTTTTTCGGCAGGTCGCGCCAGGGGACATCCACGTCATAGCCCAGGGTCACGAGAATGTCGCGCAGGTTCTGGCCCTGCCACGCCAGGGGCCAGGACGCCACCGCTCGCTGGCGGATGGTCAGGGACGGATCGGGCACCATCAGCGCCTCGGTCACTTCATACACACGGCCCAGGCCATGGCATTGCGGGCACGCGCCCTGGGGCAGGTTCGGCGAGAAGTCCTCGGCATACAGCATCGCCTGTCCCGGCGGGTAGCTGCCGGCACGCGAATACAGCATGCGGATCAGGCTCGACAGGGTGGTCACACTGCCCACTGAGGAACGCGCACTCGGCGTGCCGCGCTGCTGCTGCAGCGCCACGGCGGGCGGCAGGCCTTCGATGCTGTCCACATCCGGCACGCCGACCTGATCGATCAGGCGCCGTGCATAGGGCGCCACCGATTCGAAATAGCGGCGCTGGGCCTCGGCATACACCGTGGAGAACGCCAGGGACGATTTGCCCGAGCCGGAGACGCCGGTAAACACCACCAGGGCATCCCGGGGAATGTCCACGTCGACGTTCTTCAGGTTGTGTTCGCGGGCGCCGCGCACCTTTACGAATCCAAGGTGCTGGGCAGTGATCGGAGGCATGTTGCGCTGTGACGTCATGAACAACCTTGTCTGGCGGTGAGCACGCTGCGCAACCGTTGCGTCAGGGCCTCGGGGCTGTAGGGTTTGCTCAGCAAATGAATGTCAGCGCTGAGCAGGTGATTGCTGGAGAGGATGTCGCGGGTGTGCCCCGAGGTGAACAGCACCGCCACCGGCGGCGACTGGACGCGGGCCCACTCGGCCAGGTCGGTGCTTTTGATACGGCCGGGCATCACCACATCGGTGAAGATCAGGTCGGGCCGCACGCCGTCCTGCAAGGCTTGCATCGCGCGGTCGCCGTCTTCGGCGGTCAACACCGTGTAGCCTGCCTGTTCGAGCAGGTCCACCACGGTCACCCGCACATCCTCGTTGTCCTCCACCACCAGGATGGTCTCCTGGCCCATGTCGTGGGGCACGGGTTCTGGGTGAGTCTCCTGGACTTCTTCGCCCAGGCTGCGCGGAAAGTACATTTGCACCACGGTGCCCTTGCCCTCCTCGCTCCACACGTCCACATGCCCACCGCTCTGGCGGACAAAACCAAACACCATGCTCAAGCCAAGGCCGGTGCCGTGGCCATCGCGCTTGGTGGTGAAAAACGGCTCGAACACCCGCGACAGGATCGCCGCCGGCATGCCCACGCCAATGTCGGTGACGGCCAGGCGCACATACTCGCCTGGCTTGATGCTTTTGCCGCGGCAATCCTTGGGGTTGAGGATGATGTTTTCGCCGGTGATGCGAATCACGCCTTCGCCTTTCATGGCGTCGCGGGCGTTGATCGCCAGGTTGAGCAGCGCATTTTCCAACTGGTTGCGATCGACGTTGATGCACCAGGAATCCTGGGGCAGCTGCACGTCGATATGAATGGTTTCACCCAACGCACGTTGCAGCAGTTCGCCCAGCCCGGCGTAGATGCGCTGCGGGTTATACACGGCCGGTGACAACGGTTGGCGCCGGGCAAAGGCCAGCAGCTGCGAGGACAGTTTGGCGCCCCGCTCCACCGCGGCGATGGCCGCCGTGACCCGCCGTTGCACCTGGGCATTCTCCGGTTCATGGCGGGCCAGCAGGTGCAGGTTGCCGGCGATCACTTGCAACAGGTTATTGAAGTCGTGGGCCACGCCACCGGTCAGGCCACCAATGGCTTCGAGCTTTTGCGACTGGCGCAGTTGGTCTTCGGCGGCGGAGCGCGCCTGGACTTCGGCGGCCACGCGCTGCTCCAGGTTATGGGTCAGTTCCTGGCGCACGCGTTCGGAATGCACGTGGGCGGTGGTCTCCACCACAATCGCCAGCACACCGGCCGGTTGCTGGTTATCCCCGGCGACGGGGCTGTAATAGAGATCCAGCCACACCGTTTCCGGCTGGCCGTTGCGCAGCAGCACCAAGTCTTTGTTGTTGAACGACAAGGTGCCGCCAGCCAGGCAGGTGTCCACCACATGGCGGTTGAAGTCGGCGACTTCCGGCCAGCCCAGCTCCACCGGCGTGCCGAGCAAATAAGGATGGCGGCCACCGGCAAACACCGAATAGCTGTCGTTGTAGATCATGTACCCCGCCGGCCCCCAGAGCATCACCATGGGCACGGGGGATGCCAGCATCATCTGCACGGTACAGGCGAGGCTGGTGGACCAGCGATCAAGGGGGCCCAGGTCGGTGGTGGACCAGTCAAATGCGCGAATGCGCTGGGCCATTTCGCCGGCCCAACCTTCACAGCCGTGGGGGTCGGATAAGAATTGCATCGTTCGGCTCTGCGCAGAGAAAGGACGGTCGCAAAATTTGGAGCGTATCAAGGGGCGATGGTTTCATTTTGTATAAATTAGGGGGTAATCATCGCCGGCGCTACCCGCCTCAGTGAAAATCCCGGCTGCGCACCGTGATGCCGTCCAGCAGCGGCGTCAGGTCGGTCAGGCGCCCGGCGATCAGGTGCCGCACCTCGCCCACCGCCTCCCAACGCCCGTCCACCTTGAGCAACCGCGACCCCACCAGGGCCTGGCGCTGGCGTTCGGCCAGGTCGCGCCAGACCACCACGTTGAGGTTGCCGAATTCATCTTCGAGGGTGACAAAGGTCACGCCACTGGCCGTGCCGGGGCGCTGGCGACCAGTGACCAGCCCGGCGACGCTGACAGTGCGCCCATGCTCCACCGCCTGCAGTTCATTCGAGCTGCGGCAACGCCGCTTACGCAACTCGGCGCGCAGCAGCGCCAATGGGTGCGGGCCAAGGGTGGTGCCAAGCATGGCGTAGTCGGCGTGCAGATCCTCGCCCACCGTCGGTTTCGGCAGTTCCACCCGCGCCTCATCGGGGCTGGGCAGGCCGGCGAACAAGCCAAGCTGCTTATGCACCCCTGCCACGGCCCAGCGCGCCGTATGCCGGTTGCCGGCCAGGGCACGCAAGGCCCCGGCATCCGCCAGCAACGCCTGGGTGCGCGCATCCAGCCCGGCGCGGGCGTCCAGATCGGCAATATCCCTGAACGCCCGGCGCTGACGTGCGGCCTCGATACGCCGCCCATCCTCTTCGCGAAACCCCGAGATCATGCGCAACCCCATGCGAATCGCCGGTTGCTGACCATCGATGGATTCCAGGCTGCAATCCCAGTCGCTGGCCTGCACATCCACCGGGCGGATCTGCAAGCGATGGCGCCGCGCATCCTGCAGGATCTGGTCCGGGCTGTAGAACCCCATGGGCCAGCTGTTGATCAACGCACAGGCGAAGGCCGCCGGTTCATGGCACTTGAGCCAGCAACTGGCGTAGGTCAGCAAGGCAAAACTGGCGGCGTGGGACTCGGGGAAACCATAGCTGCCGAAGCCCTTGATCTGTTCGAAGATCTGCGCGGCAAAAGCCTCGGTGTAGCCGTTTTTCAACATGCCGGTGCGCAGGCGTGCTTGATGCGGCTCCAGGCCACCGTGGCGTTTCCAAGCGGCCATGGAACGGCGCAACTGGTCGGCCTCGCCGGGGCTGTAGTCGGCGGCGACCATGGCGATCTGCATCACCTGTTCCTGGAACAGCGGGATGCCCAGGGTGCGCTCCAACACGGTTTCCAACTCCGGCGACGGGTAAGTCGTGGGTTCTTCCTTGTTCCGTCGGCGCAGGTACGGATGCACCATGCCACCCTGGATCGGCCCGGGGCGCACAATGGCCACCTCGATCACCAGGTCGTAGAATTTTTGCGGCCGCAATCTGGGCAACATCGACATCTGCGCTCGCGACTCGATCTGGAACACGCCGATGGTGTCGGCCTTGCTGATCATCGCGTAGGTGGCCGGGTCTTCCTTGGGGATCGTCGCTAGCGACAGGTCACGGCCACGATGGCGGCGCAGCAGATCGAAACAGCGGCGGATCGCGCTGAGCATGCCCAGGGCGAGAATATCCACCTTGAGCAGGCCGACCGCATCGAGGTCATCCTTGTCCCACTGGATGATGGTGCGCTCAGCCATGGCGGCGTTTTCCACCGGCACCAGGGTATCCAGCGGGTATTCGGAAATCACGAAGCCCCCGGGGTGCTGGGACAGGTGCCGGGGAAAACCGATCAGTTGCTGGGTGAGCGTCAGCACACGGCGCAGGATCGGGCTGTCCGGGTCGAAGCCGCCTTCGCGCAGGCGTTCCAGGGGCGGCGCATCGTCACTCCAGCGCCCGCAGCATTCGGCCAGCGCGTTGATCTGGTCCGGCGGCAAGCCGAGGGCCTTGGCCACATCGCGCACTGCGCCGGCGGCGTGGTAACTGCTGACCACCGCCGTCAGCGCCGCGCGGGTACGGCCATAGCGCTGGAACACGTACTGCAGCACTTCTTCACGACGTTCGTGCTCGAAGTCGACGTCGATGTCCGGCGGCTCGTTGCGCTCCTCTGACAGGAAGCGCTCGAACAACGTACTCGTCAGACTCGGGTCGATCTCGGTGATGCCCAGGGCAAAACACACCGCCGAGTTGGCTGCCGAACCCCGGCCCTGGCACAGGATCGACCGGCTGCGGGCGAAGCGCACGATGTCGTGCACCGTGAGGAAGTAGCTTTCGTAACCCAGTTTGCTGATCAGTGTCAGCTCGTGATGGATCTGCTGCAACGTCTTGGCATCGACCCCGTGGGGCCAGCGCCGGACGATGCCTTCGTCGGTGACGGCGCGCAACCAGGATTCGGCATCGTGGCCCTCGGGCACCAGCTCGCGCGGGTAGTGATAGCGCAACTGGCCAAGATCGAAGTGGCAGCGCTGGGCGATGGCCAGGGTTTCGTCGAGCAGCGCCTGCGGGTACAGCGTGGCCAGGGCGTCGAGGCTGCGCAGATGCCGCTCGCCATTGGGGTGCAGGCGCGTGCCGGCGTCGGCCACCGGCACGTGATGACGGATCGCGGTCATGGTGTCTTGCAGGGCGCGGCGGCCACGGGCATGCATATGCACATCGCCGCAGGCCACCGCCGGAATCTGCAGGCTGGCGGCCAGGTGCAGGCGTTGCTCCAGATGCCGCGCATCGTCCTGGCCGCAGTGCAGGTGCACCGCCAGCCACAGGCGTTCGGCGAAGGTACGGCGCAGCCAGTGGATGGAGGCCTGGGTGTCACTGTCTTCGGCGACCCACAGCGCCAGCAGGCCGGGCAACGGCTGCTCGAAGTCTTCCAGCAGCAGGCGGTAGCGACCTTTTTCAGCCCGGCGTCGGGCCACGGTGATCAAGCGGCACAGGTGCTGGTAGCCGCTGAGGTCCTGCACCAGCAACACCAGTTTCGGGCCGTTTTCGATGCGCACTTCGCTGCCGATAATCAGCGGCAAGCCCACCGCCTTCGCCGCCTGCCAGGCCCGCACGATGCCCGATAAGGTGCATTCATCGGTGATCGCCAGGGCGCTGTAGCCCTGGCGCTTGGCCCGCTCGAACAACTCCAGGGCGCTGGAGGCACCGCGTTGGAAGCTGAAGTTGGACAGGCAGTGCAGCTCGGCGTAACTCATGCAAACCAGCCCTGCAGCCATAGCCCATCGCTTTGCCCCACGCAGCGATAGGCCCAGCCTTGCTGGCCGGCGCGCGTCTGGATCAGGTAGTAGTCGCGGCGAATATCAGCACCGTCCCACCAGCCGGATTCGATGCGCTCCGGGCCCATGAGGATCTGCACGCCCTGCTCGGCCAGCAAGGTCGGTTCGTCAAGCAACCAGCCGGGACGCCGCACCTTGCTCAAGGTGGCGCACGGGCTTTTATCCGCCGCCATTTGCCAGGCGCATTCGGGGCGATGGTCGGCATGGAAGCGCAGGCCTTGCACCGCCTCATCCCCCAGGCGTGCACGCAGGCGTTCGCGCAGTTGTTCCCACGGCAGGGTCTGTTGCGGGCGATCGTCGAACAGGTCTTGGCGTTGCGGCACGAACACCGGCAGGTCCTGGGCCACCAGGCGAAAACCGCGCACCGGCGAGGTGACTTGCACGTGCTCGAGGCGCCCACGGGCCAGTTCGAACAGCATCGCCGGCTCACGCTCGGCGCCCAGCAGGCCGACCTTGATCACACTGTCCGGTGCATCGGCATGTTCCAGGTGCAGGTCGAAACGCTGCACGCCACTGTCACGGCCGCAGAGGAACGCCGAGAGGTCGCCGGTCAGACGGCGCAGGGGGAATAACAAGGCCTGGTGGGATTGCACATCGAAATTCAGCTCGATGCGCACATCGAACTGGTCCGGCGGCTGATAGAACGCCAGGGCCAACGGCCGTTGTCCGGTCAAGGCATCGAGGTGCTTGAGCAGGCTGGCGTCAAAGCGCCGCGCCAGGGTGTGCCGAGGCAACGCCTGCACTTGGGCCAGGGTACGCAGGCCCATGCGCGACAACGCGGTAGCCGCCTGCGGGTCGAGGCCGGCGCGGTCGATGGGCAATGGCGCCAGGGCCCGGAGCAACCCCTCCTCATCGGCCACGGCCAGGCCATCGTAGAGATTGGCCAGCACCCGCGCCGCCGCCGGGTTGGGGGCGGCGACGATACGGTGACGAAAGCCCAGCTCGGTCAACTCCTGACGCAGGCGTGCCTCGAACCGAGGCCAGGGCCCGAACAGGCCCAGGCTCGATTCGATCTCGAACAGCAAGGCACGCGGGTAATACACACTGACCTGGGAGCTGAAACGGTAGGCCCAGGCGGCGAGGAACTGCTGCCAGCGCTCGATCTCCACGGGGTCGTATTCGGCACAGGCAAAGGTCTTGGCCAGGGCATGGGCGGCCGTCAGCGATTGCCCCGGGCGCAGGCCCAATGCGCGGGCGGCGTCATTGACGGTTTGCAGCACGCGCCGCTGCGGCGTGCCGGCCAGCAGCGCCAGGGGTTGGTCGGGCTCGGGGTGCAGGCGCTGCACCCCGTCCAGCGCCAATTGCGGGAAGACAATACACACCCAGCGCATGGCAACCTCAGTGCCCCGCCAGTGCAATCGGCGCCGGATGAGCCAAGCCACCCCGGCACTTGAGCACCCGCACCCGGGCAGGTTTGGCCTCGACGGCCAGGCGCAGGGCGGCGGGCGAAGGGTTGATCGCTTCACTCAAGGCGCGCCAGGCAAACGCCAGGGTCTGCCCGGTTTCCGCGGCCACCTGCAAGCGGCGCAAGGCGCGGTCATCCGCCTTGTGCGGCCAGCACAGCACCGCGCCGCAACTGCCGGAGCGCAGGCATTGTTCCACCGCCCACAGCACATCGCGCGCCTCGGCCTGGACCACCGACAGCTGGCGCAAATCCACCCCGGCGTTCTGCCATGCGTGGGGGTACGGGGTGTAGGGCGGCGCCACCAGCACAATGCGCTCCCCCGCCGCCGATAATCGCGCCAGGGTCGGCAGCACCAGTTGCAGTTCGCCGATACCGTCCTTGGCCATCAGGATTTCGCTCAAGGCCGACTCCGGCCAGCCGCCCGTGGGCAGCACCGCATCCAGCGCCGCCAGCCCCGTAGGCTGCACGCTGGCCGGAGGCGCGACAGGCCGGCCTTTCCAGACGCGGCCGCCATTGAACAGCGTATCCAGTGCAACCACGGCGCCCATCAGCCTTGCCTCACCAAGCCGCAGAACACCCCTTCGATGGCCAGGTCCTGGTCGGGGCCGACCACGATAGGTTCGTATGCGGGGTTACGCGGCAGCAGACGCACACGCTCGCCACTGCGCTCGAAACGCTTGATGGTGACTTCACCGTCCAGGCGCGCCACCACAATCTGCCCGTTCACCGCTTCGGCACTGCGGCGCACGCCCACCAGGTCGCCGTCGAGGATGCCGTCCTCGATCATCGAGTCGCCTTGCACCCGCAACAGATAATCCGGGGTTTTCGCGAAAGTGGCGGGGTCGAGTTGCAGGCGGCTGTGCACGTCGGCATCCGCGCCGATGGGCCGGCCGGCTGCCACTCGGCCGAGCACCGGGACATCCAGCCACTCCGGGCGCAGGGGCTGGTTGAGCAAACGAATGCCGCGCGCCTGGTTGGGGTTGACCTCGATGAAGCCGGCTTCGGCCAGGGCCACGACGTGCTTGCGCGCGACGCTGCGGGAGGCAAAGCCGAACGCCTCGGCGATCTCGGCGAGGCTGGGGGGTTGGCCTTGCTGCGCGATACGGTCGCGGATGAAGGTCAGGATGGCGGTGCGGCGGGGGTCAGGGTCGTCATGGAGTACATTTGTACTCCTCTGGGAAATTTCTTACAAGAGCCGGTAGTCGGGGCTGGAGGTTATGCAGATCAAACTATGGGAGGCCCAGAAGCCGCCAAGCTCATCCCCCTCCCGCCATATGCTGCGCAATCCTGCCCCTCAACCACCGCTCCGCCGGGTCATTGTCGTGCACCCCACTCCACACCATCGACAACTCCGCCGCATCGATCGCAAACGGCGGATCCTCTGCCCGCAGCGCCGTGCCCTCGGTCAACGCACACGCCGCATAGTCGGGCACCGTGGCAATAATCTGCGTACCGGCCAGCAATGCCCGCAAGCCACTGAACTGCGGCACCGCCAGCACCACCCGCCGGGCACGGCCGATACGGGCCAGGTCCAGGTCGATATTGCCGCTCAAGTCCCCCGAGAACGACACCATCGCATGGGGCCGTGCGCAATAGTCGTCGAGGGTCAGCGGTTCGACGCCGTCATCCCCGCGCAGCACCTTGCAGGGAATGTCCCGCAGTTTCCTGCGCTTGGCATTCGCCGGCAGTTCAGTGGTGTAGCTCACGCCCACCGAGATCTCGCCACTGGCCAGTAACGCGGACATCAGCAGGTAATTGGCGCGGCGTACCACCACGATAATGCCCGGGGCTTCTTCGCGCAGTTGGCTGAGCAGCGGCGGGAACAGGCCGAACTCGGCGTCGTCGGACAGGCCGATGCGGAACACCGCACAGCTGGTGGAAGGGTCGAAATCCTTGGCGCGGCTGACTGCGCCTGAAATGGTGTCCATGGCCGGTTGCAGCTCCTTGAGTATCGCCACGGCACGTGGCGTGGGCTCCATGCCCCGGCCGTTGCGCAGCAGCAACGGGTCGTCGAACAAATCTCGCAGCCGGCCCAATGCCGCACTCACCGCCGGTTGGCCCATGAAGAGCTTTTCGGCGACCCGGGTCAGGTTCTTCTCGAACATCAGCGCTTCGAAAATCACCAACAGGTTCATGTCGACGCGGCGCAGGTCATTGCGGTTCATGGCGGTATCCAAACGGTTAGCAGGCTCCCAGCTAAGCAGACAGGACACTGCCTGGATTGCATGCCTGTGCTGTCTTTTCCGCGACCGAACCTGGCGAAATTAACAACGATTAACTCGCCAGCCAGACGGTACGGCGCCAAAAATGAGCCGGTCTACACTGCATCCATTCACCGGGAACGCTCCCATCGACTGCGGATATCCGTCATGGCCCGACCTGCGTATTGTGCTCCTCGCTTATCCGCCACCGGCGGCCTGTGCCCCCGGCGCGAACGAATCGCCAAGCAATTGATCCTCGCCAACCTCGGTGAAAGCCTGGCGATTGCCGACCTGGCCCAGGCCTGCGCCCTGTCGCGCAGCCATTTTTCCCGCGCGTTCAAGTGCACCACCGGGCTGTCGCCCCAGGAATGGATACGCCAGCAACGCATCCAGCGGGCCAAGGAGTTGATCACCGGTTCCTCCTTGAGCCTCACGCAAATCAGCCTGGAGTGCGGTTTTTGCGACCAGGCGCATTTCTGCCATATGTTCACGCGCAGCGAGGGCGTCAACCCGATGACCTGGCGAAATCACCAACTGCGTCACAAGCCTCGGGAGATCGCTGCCTAGTGGTCGGCACGCACCTGGAATATGCTGGCCGCTTACTTTTCCCAGAGCATGGCCACCCATGAGTGACCCACGCGACCAGGCCGTGCATTTCGGTCCTTACCGCATCCACCCGCGCCAGCGCCTGGTGCTGGAGGCCGGTCGCCCATTGCGCTTGGGACGGCGAGCCGTGGACATCCTGCTGATCCTGCTGGAGCAGGCCGGCACGGTGGTGAGCAAGCAGGAACTGATCGCCCGGGTCTGGCCCAAGAGCGTGGTGGAAGACGGCAACCTGCGGGTGCATATGGCGGCGCTGCGCAAGGCCCTGGGCGATGGCCAGGCCGGGCAGCGCTATATCGTTACGGTGGCCCAGCGTGGCTACAGTTTTGTGGCGCCACTGAGCATCGAGCCGATGAGCCTACCGACCGAAGGCGCCCCCCAACGCCCGAGCCACAACCTGCCGCTGCGACGCACGCGCATGCTTGGCCGCCAGGCCCTGATCGACAGCCTGGTACAGCAGCTGCCCGAGCAACGCTTTATCACCCTGACCGGCGCCGGCGGCATCGGCAAGACCACCGTCGCGTTGCGCGTTGCGGAATTGTTGATCGGACATTACCGCGACGGTATTCGCCTGCTGGACCTGGCACCTCTCAGCGCGCCGTCGATGATCCTGCCCAATCTCGCCGCGCTCCTCGACCTCACCCACACCGAGCACGAACCGTTGCCCGTGTTTGCACGCCGCCTGCAGGAGCACCAGTTGCTGCTGGTGATCGACAACTGCGAACACCTGCTGGACGACATCGCGCTGATCAGCGAGACCCTGCTGCGCCACGCGCCCCAATTGCACATCCTCGCCACCAGCCGCGAGGCCTTGCGCGCCGAGGGCGAGTCGGTGCAGCGCCTGGAACCCCTGGCCTGCCCGCCCGCCACCGGCAACCGCGCCCAGGCCCTGGGTTATCCGGCCCTGCAACTGCTGATCGAGCGGGCCATGTCCCATCAGGACAGCTTCGAACTGAGCGAAGCCGAACTGCCCCTGGCCATTGATATCTGCCAACGCCTGGACGGCATTCCCCTGGCAATCGAGTTGGTGGCCGCGCAGATCGAGCGCTTCGGCTTGCCCGGCCTGCTGGTGCAGATGGAAGACAACTTCCGCCTGCTCACCCGTGGCCGACGCAGCGCCCTGCCCCGCCATCAAACCTTGCGTGCCACCCTGGACTGGAGCTTCGAATTGCTCACCGGCTGCGAGCAGATCTGCCTGCGTCGGCTCGCGGTGTTCCGCGGTGGTTTCAGCCTGGCCAGTGCGGCGGCGGTGATCGCCGGGCAACAGGTTGCACCGACCGAGGTGCTGGGTTCGATCACCCAACTGGTGGCGAAATCCCTGCTCACGGTGGAAGCCGGGGATGACGAGGTGGTCTACCGCCTGCTGGACATCACCCGCACCTATGCCCTGGAAAAACTCAGCGTCGCCAATGAACTCGATGCCACCCGTGAACACCACGCCAAGCGCTGCCTGGTGCTGATGAACCAGGCGCAGGACGATTGGGAACAGACCGCCACCCAAACCTGGATCGACCGCTATGCCCCGCTGCGCGAAGACATTCGTGCCGCCCTCGACTGGGGCCTGGGCGACCAGGGCGTGCACCTGCTGGGTATTCGTCTCACCGTCAGCGCCATGCCGTTGTGGCAGGAGCTGTCGCTGCTGCGCGAACACGGCCTGTACGTGGGCAAGGCCCTGGCTCGGCTGGGGCAATCGAGCACGCCGAGCACGCACTTGAACATGGCCTTGCAGTTGGCCTTCGGCAGTTTTTCCTATCACACCCAGGGCGGTACGCCGCAGACCATCGAAGCCTTTGCCCATGCACGGCGCCTGGCCGAAGCCGACAGCAACCTGGTTGGCCAACTGCGCGCGGTGTCGGGGCAAATGGCGGTCAGCCTGTGTGGCGGCAACTACCGCGAGGCCCTGGAGCAAAGCCTGCATTTCGACCGGTTGGGGCCACAGGCCGAGCCGTTGCTGGCCCTCAGCGCCCAACGCCTGAGGGTGCTGGCGCAGCACTTCGCCGGCAATCAGATACTGGCGCAGCAGAATGCCGAACAGGTGATCCAGCGCATGGCCCAGAGCGGCCATCTCAACCGGTTTACTCACGGCTTTGGCGTACAGTACGACCAGAGCGTGGCCTCGTTGACCATCCTCGCGCGCATCCTGTGGCTGCGCGGTTTTCCCGAACGTGCGTGGCGCACCGCCAGCCAGGCGCTGGAGCTGGCGTTGCAGATCAACCACGGCACGTCGATTTGCTACACCCTGGCCCTGGCCGGGGTGGTCATCGCCCATTGCAACGGCGACACCCTCACGGCCCGCGACCGCTTGGACCTCCTCCTGCAACAGGCGCAAAAGCATTCGGTGCAGTTGTTCCACACCTGGGCGCAATGCTACGAAGGCACGGCGCAGATCGCCGATATGCAGGGATTGGGGCTGGTCGCAGACATCCTGGTGACCTTCAACGCCCGAGCCGTGGATGAAGCCTTGTTCGAACGCGCCCGGAGCGGTGCGGCCGGCTGGTGCAGCCCGGAAATCCTGCGCGTGCGCGCCGAGGCCATGGCCGATCCCCAAGGGGCCGAGGCGCTGCTGCTCGAAGCCCTGGAGTTGGCACACCAGCAAGGCGCGCTGGCCTGGGAGCTGCGCTGTGCAGACTCGTTGGCGCGGCTGTGGCAACAGCAGGGTCGTGTGCAGGCCGCCCGCGACCTGCTGGGTTCGGTCTACGCGCGATTTACCGAAGGCTTCGCCACCCAGGACCTAGTCCGCGTACGCCGCCTGCTCGACGAGTTGCAGGACAAACGGCCGGCCTGAAAACGTCCCCAGGTAATGCCCATAGCCCTGCTGCAAACGCGCCACCTGCTGCGGGTTGCGCAGGAGTGCCAGGCCATAGCTGCGCGTGCTGTTGAGCAGACGATAGCGTGGATAACCCGGACCGGGTTCGAGGCTCAGCAGCGAGGTACCAACCAGCCGCCCGAGCAGGTACGACAAATCGGCGTGTTCCAGCTCGGTGCCGGCCACCAGCTTACCCAGGGTGGGCAAGGTCACAGCCATCTTGAACAGGCTCAGTTGCAGGAACAGCCAGCGCTCCGGCAGGCTCAGGCGCTCGTAGGTCCAGTCCAGGGCGGCGGTCAGGGATTGGTGGCGCTCCACCGCTGTGCGGCGGCCCCTGGTCAGTACCTGCACTCCACTGTGCAACTGCGCCTGTAGACCGCGCACGCCCAGCGCATCCACTTGGGCTGCCGCCAGTTCAAGGGCCAGGGGAATACCGTCGAGGCGCCGGCAGATGTCCCGCAACGGTGCCAGGTCCTGTCGGCGCAACACAAAGCCCTGTTGGCCGGCACACGCCCGGGCGACGAACAGCTGCACGGCGGGGAACGCCATCGCCTGTTCAACACTGCCCAACGCCGACGGTGCCGGCACGCCCAGCGGGGGGACGCGCAGCACCCATTCGCCTGGGGCCTGCAACGCTTCGCGACTGCTGACCAGCACGCTGACCTGGGGCGCATTTTCGCGCAGCGCCCGTAAAAGATGTCGACAGGCACCGAGCAGCAGGTCGGCGCCGTCGAGTACCAGCAGCAATTGCCGGGAGACCAGCTGGCGGCACAACTGCGTGACACTGCCGCCGGGTTCCAGATGCAGCACCGTGGCCAGGTGGCGCAGCATCATCAACGGCGCCTCCACCGTGGCCAGGTCGATCCACCACACACCGTCGCGATAGCGCGGCAACACCCGCTCGGCCAGCGCCAGGGCGAGGCTGCTCTTGCCCACGCCGGCGCAACCGGTCAGGGTCATCAGGCGCTGCCCGGACACACGCCGCACCAGCACGCCCAGCAGTTCATCGCGACCGATCAGCGGGCTGAGCCGGGGGGCAAGGTTATGCCGGGGCAGCACCGCGGCAGCCGCGACCCGCACGGGGGCGGCGAAGCAGTAACCGCGCTGGGGGTCGTTGATAATCAAGCGTTGCCCGTCAAGGGCACGGCGCAGTGCAGCGATGTGCACCCGCAGGTTGTTCTCTTCCACCACGCTGGACGGCCAGACCCGCTCGATCAGGGTGGCCTTGCTGATAAATTGCCCTGGCGACTCCAGCAGCACCGCCAGAATATCCAATGCCCGCCCGCCCAACGGCACCGGCCAACCCGCCTTGCTCACCAGCCGCTGCTGCCGATGAAAGGCATAGTCACCGAAGCGCACCGTGCTATCCGCGTCAATCGCCTGAGGCATATTCATGTCTGCAATCGCGCTGGAACACCCGGTCTTGGGCGTCCGCGCATCCTTTTCCATGGGCTCGACGTTATCTTGCCAGCTACCCGTGACAGGGCAATGCTGGCACGGGGAGCGATACGGACAATCGGGTGCGCGAGACGGACATCCTGTCGTTAACTGAACTGCTGGCGATATTGGGTCGGGTTGAGGCCGAGTTTTTCACTGAATAGAAAGCGCATGTGCCGCACGCTGCCGAAGCCTGCGTGGAACGCCACGGTCTTGAGCGGCAGGTCGGTGGTTTCCAGCAGTTGCCGGGCGCGGTCGATGCGCGCGCCCTGCAGGAAGGCCATGGGCGTCATCTGTACGTCCTTGGCGAACAACCGGGCAAAGTGGCGCGGGCTCATGCCGGCCAGTTCGGCCATGGACTCGATGGTGAAGGGCTGGTCCAGATGGGCGAGCACATGGTTCTGCACGCGGGTGATCGGGGTTTCCTGGGGCGCCACCGACGCGGTCATCGGGCTGAACTGGGCCTGGCCGCCCTGGCGCTTCATCACCACCAGCAGCACCTTGGCCACATCCACCGCCACTTGCTTGCCATGGTCCTGGGCGACGATCGACAGCGCCAGGTCGATACCGGCGGTGACCCCGCCCGAGGTAATCAACCGCCCGTCCTGCAGGTAGATGCGATCCGTCTCGACGATGGCCTTGGGGAAGGCCTTGATCAGGCGCTCGGTGTAGTGCCAGTGGGTGGTCACGCGGCGTTCGTCGAGCAGCCCGGCGTGGCCCAGCACAAAGGCACCGGTGCAGATCGAGCCGAAGCGCCGCGCCCGTGGCGCCGCCGCCTTGAGCCAGGGCAGCAGCGCCGGATGGCATTCGTTATAGGCACCCGGGCCGCCGGGCACCAGCAGCAGGTCATAAGCCGCCTGGGCCTGGTCCAGCAGCAGGTCGGCCTGGACCAGCACCCCATTGGAGGCGCGCAACGGCCCGGGCTCGGTGCCCAGGGTGAGGATCTGGTAATGCTCCGCCGCCGGCAGGTAGCGGTTGGCAATGGAAAACACTTCGAGCGGCCCGGCCATGTCAAGCAGGAGGAAGTCCGGGAACAGCGCCATGGCCACGGTTTTCATACGGGAAGCATCCATCGAGGGTAAGAAAGCGAAAGGCATTATGGCATGCCCTTCACTGTCAATCTCAAGGAGACAGTTATTCAGATTTCATCTTCTTAATGAATATTTCGGTTACCAGTAACCTTCTTCTCAACGCAAGCGCCCTGCATCTCGCAGCCCGCGCTCACTTGAGGACAAGACCATGCTGACCCTTCGCAAAGCTTCCGAACGCGGCGCCGCCAATCACGGTTGGTTGAAGTCGTTCCACACCTTCTCGTTCGCCAACTATTGGAACCCCGATGAACAGGGTTTTTCCGACCTGCTGGTGATCAACGACGACCGCGTCGCGGCCGGCAAAGGCTTCGGCCAGCACCCGCACCGCGACATGGAGATTTTCTCCTATGTGCTTGAAGGCGCCCTGGAACACAAGGACACCCTGGGCACCGGTTCGGTGATCCGCCCCGGCGATGTGCAACTGATGAGCGCCGGCAGTGGCGTAGCCCACAGCGAGTTCAACCACAGCCAGACCCGTGGCGTGCACTTCCTGCAAATCTGGATCGTACCCGCCGTGGCCGGTGCCGAACCGCGCTATCAACAGGAGCACTTCAGCGCGGCGCAGAAACAAGGGCGCCTGCAACTGATCATCTCGCCGGACGGCAGCGACGGCTCCCTGACCGTGCGCCAGGACGCCAGGGTGTACGCCGGACTGTTCAATGGCGACGAAGCCGCGACCCTCGACCTGCCGCCGGATCGCCACGTGTACATCCATGTGGCTCGGGGCAGCGTGGACATCAACGGCCAGCGCTTGCAGGAAGGCGACGGTGCCCGAGTGCGCGATGAGCGGCAAATCCGCTTGAGCCAGGGCCAGGATGCCGAGGTGCTGGTGTTCGACCTGCGCCCCCAGGAACGGCCACAGATGCCGTGACCGGCTCAGCGATGGCCCTTTGAAACGGGCCATCGCTGGCATCGATAGTCACCATCAGCCCAATGAAGTTCTCTTAAAAAATGCAACGCGTAACATCAAACCCATACCCGGCAACACCCCACTAAAACACTCGGAGCACACCCTCATGAAACGCCAAATCTTGCTTAGCCTCGCTTTCTCGGTACTCGCTGCAAACGCATTTGCCCACCCTGTTGTTGCTGAAGGCGGCGCGGATCGCCTGATCGAAAGTCGTGTTGCCGAAGGCGGGGCTGACCGTCTGCAAGACAATCGTGTAGCCGAAGGCGGTGCCGATCGCTTGCAGGAACGTGGCCTGGCCGAAGGCGGTGCCGATCGCCTGCAGGAACGTGGCCTGGCAGAAGGCGGTGCCGATCGCCTGCAGGAACGTGGCCTGGCAGAAGGCGGTGCCGATCGCCTGCAGGAACGTGGCCTGGCAGAAGGCGGTTCCGATCGCCTGCTGGACAACCACGCTTGATACCGCAGCGTTTGCGAGATCCCCAAACCGGCCTGATCAGCCGGTTTTTTTTCGTCTGCCTCATCAGAGAAGTCACCGAATTGCGCTTTCCTGCGCAAATAAGTCATTTACGGACCTACCATGGCCGACTCCAGGTCCTTAAAGTGCTGCCACTGAGCAATTGACGGGCGTACTTATGAATCTCTGGTTGCGTTTGCTGTACATGCTCTGCCGCCGCCCATGGCGAACCCCCGCCCACGGCCTGGCCACCACGGTGGTGCGCATGCGGGTGTGGCCCCTGGACCTGGATATCAACCGGCATGTCACCAATGGCCGGTACTTTTCACTGGCGGATGTCGCACGCATGGATTTCGTCTTGCGTACCGGTGCCTTTCGCGTCGCACTGCGCCACAAGGCCCTGCCCATCGTGGGCGACACCTGGGGCAAGTTTCGACGGGAGTTGAAGCTGTTCGAGGTGTTCGAGGTGCACACCCGCATGCTGGGCTGGGACGCGAAGTGGAGCCTGATGGAACACCGTTTTATCAGTCGCGGTCGCGTAGTCGGCGTGGTGGTGATGCGCGGGCTGTTCCGCTCGGCCAAGGGCACTTTGCCTCCGGGTGAGTTCGTGCGGGAACTGGGTCTGGACGAGGCATCACCGCCGATGCCGCAATGGTTGATCGACTGGGCGCAGAGTTGCGATGACATGAGCGTGCAGTTGCGGGAAGAGGAATTGACCTGAGGATGCCAGCGTCCCAGCCCCCTGTTAGCGCCGCATAAATGGGCAAGGCTTAAACCCTGCCCCGCTCAAAAAATCGTTAGGGCTAAAATACTTACCGCGCATTACAAATTTGCACTAGCCTATGTGTAAGTTCAGGTAAAGATCCTCGAAACAACCGCCTCCCCCCTCGCTTCGCCATCAAAAATAACGTGATGAATGTTAAAATTTGTCACGTTTGAGCGTATTCAATTCGATTAGTATCTAAATGCTAGCGGCGATTGAACTGATGGCCTTGCATGCCAGAAAAGGGAGTAGGTGATGCATTTTTCCAATGTCCTCGCTATTGCACGGACCCCATCGAAGTCGGAGGACTTTCGGGCGCTGATAGTTCGCACTGTACCGAATGATTTAAAAATCGATACACGATGCTACGGGCAACTAACCGAGTCCCTGGAAAGTCATAAGCATTACCGCGCCATTATTATAGAAATTGATACACCCTCTGCCAGCAATCAGACCCTGGACATTATCAGAAAGACCCGCAGCGATAATCCGGGCTGCACGATATTCGTTGTCGTGACCTTTGCCTCCACACTGAGCAAGACAAAATATTATCTGGCCGGTGCTGACTATTGCATCAAAGCGCTGGAAACCTCTGCCGAAAAAGAACTAAGCCTGTTTGATGCTTTTTTGAGTGAAAGCGCTCGACTGAAACGTTGTGGCCTGGTGCTGGATCAGGATCGCATGTGCATCTATGGCGACGGTAAAAAGCTGGAAATATCCTTCGTCGAGATGAAAGTTCTCGAAGCCCTTATTCAGAACAGACTGCTGAGTCACAATGAAATTGCGGCGGTCATGGGGCTTAACACCAAGTACTACGACTCCAGGGCATTGGAAAAGTCTATCAGTCGACTGCGCAGTAAGATCAAGGCGCACTACGGCGACAATATCATCCAGAACATCCGCGGCTACGGCTACAAACTCAGCAGCGGTCTTATTTGCGCCAGCCATTTCCAACGTTCCAGGGAGCGGTCGGACCGTGAATAACGAGCAACTATCACCCGCATACACGGTGGACTTCACACTGGCCCGGCAGGCCATCGTCGAGCGTACGCATGCTCTATGGGGCAGCGAAATCAGCGTAGTGGGCAGCGGCCACCGCGAGCAACTCGAGGTTGCTTACCGTGAGGCGCTGCAACGCAGCCACCCACGCCACAAAGCCCTCCAGCAGGTGGGCCACCGGCTTGTGAATATAGATCAGGCTGCCTTGATGAACGAGCCTCTGGTCAAGGACATCATTGCAGCCGCCCACGTCCTGAAAACCCACGGCCAGACCTTGACACTCAGCCTCCACAACCCGCTGGGCGCACTCCCGGATCCTGCAGAACGCCGGGGCATGGTGCGCCAACTGTATAAGCTCAAAGACCAGGGTTGTATCAAGCTGGCCTACAGTGGCTACACACTCGATACAACACGTGGCGACCTGTTGATCGAGCTGGACCTCTACGACTACATAAAAATGCCTTTCCCCGACTCCGCCCTCCGGCTGAGCCTGAACACGCGGTCGGGCCTGTTCGATCGGCTCTACGACCACATGCTTGAGCTGATCAATGCCACGGGGGTGCGTTTCATTGCCGACCATGTCGAGTTTTGCGACAGCGCAATGTTGGCTAAAAACCTGCCATTCAAATACTTTCAGGGCGGGTATTACGCCCCAGCTGATCGCTTATAAAAACCTGCCTCTCACTGATCTCGGTGGACACTATGAGCTCCCTCAAGAAATATGCCTTCACTCCGACACTCCCGGCTATCGCACTGCAGGACTTCACCCCCAGTGCAGAAACGTTCCACTACGATTTGAACGCGCTGGCGACGCACTCCATCACCTTGCTCTCACACCCTTTTAATGCCGCGCGGCAAGAAGCAAGAATGCCTACGCCCAAGACTCCCGACGACCTGGGGGATCCCCACTCTCGTTCCATGGACATCGGCCTGGAAAGAA
Source organism: Pseudomonas sp. NIBRBAC000502773 (assembly GCF_006517195.1). NCBI lineage: Bacteria > Pseudomonadati > Pseudomonadota > Gammaproteobacteria > Pseudomonadales > Pseudomonadaceae > Pseudomonas > Pseudomonas sp. NIBRBAC000502773. Next base: position 515,683 of record NZ_CP041189.1, read on the forward strand.
CTCAACTGTATCCCCAGGATTTCTGGTTACTTACCCAGCATGACCGAACGCTGGTCAAAGGCGGCCTGCGCATTTCGCTGACCGCCATTGAGTCGGCCTTGATTAAAAAGATGCTGAACCACGAAGACCGTGTGGTCAGCAAAGAAGAACTGATCCGTAATATCGGGCGCGAGCCGGAATACTATCGCGGCTTGGAGATGTGCTTGAGTCGCCTGCAGGAAAAGTTCAAGCGAGCCAACGAAGGCGAACGTTTATTTCGCGCCGTCAGAAATCGCGGTTATTGCCTGACACAGAAAATCAAGAAGCCATTAGAGCCGACCCAAGCGCGCCGCTAAAATAATAAATACATCAGACCTTATCACGCACCCTGCCTACTACCACCCTCTTCTACCTGCCTTTTTATAACATCAGCGCCATAACAACATCCTTGCGACCTTGTTATAAGTCGTCAGCCACTGCCCCCCGCCGTTCATTACTATCCAAGGGTACGCGCGTGCGCGTGCCCGCCTGTTGATTAAACCCTGCCACCACGTGCGTGGTCACCACCGGGAGCAGAACTATGTTGAACAATACTAGAATGCATCGCAACCTGACCCCCAAGGGTTTAACGTTTTGGGGCCAGTGGACATTGGCATCGGGATTGGTGGTTACAGCGTTATTCATGTTGGTCTTTTTAAAGACCGGCCAACTTGAATACAACTACCGAGCGCTGGCCGCATTTACCATATTGGCATCTCTTCCGGCGTATAGCCTGTGTGACGTCTACAGTAAAAAAGATGACTACGGCGTGGGCCTGGGACGACTGTTCATGGGCTGGCTGCTGACCGTCGCAATAGTGTTTATCGTGGGCATGGCGTGCAATGCAAGTTCATTATTTCCTTGGGAAACCTTATTACTCTGGGCGGCAATCAGTTATCCGTTACTGGCCCTGTGCTATATCCCTTTACATAGCCTGTCCCGGTATTACCACCGCCAACTTCACGAGCGCCAAAAGTCATTGATCGTGGGTACCGGCAAGCTTGCCGTGGACCTGGCCAGAACCCTCTCCCGTCAAAAGCGTTCGCCCCTGGTGGGGCTCGTCGGCAACCCTGCCGGCGCCGCGGAGGGTGCGCAAGCGCAGATCCTGGGCGAGCTGCCGCAACTGCCCCAATTGATCCGGCAACACGGTATCCGTCGGCTCTACATCACCCATTCATTGCAGGACGCCACCCACATTGAGGCGTTGTACCTCAACCTGCTGGAGATCAGCGTGGATGTAATCTGGGTGCCCGACCTCAATAACATGCTGCTGCTCAACCATTGCGTGGCCGAAGTGGATGGGCTGCCGGCGATCTACCTCAACGAAAGCCCGCTGACCAGCCGCCCCACTGCTGCACTGAGCAAGTCGCTGCTGGACAAGAGCCTGGCGGCTCTGGCGATCATCGTGCTGAGCCCGTTACTGCTGCTGGTCGCCCTGCTGATCAAGCTCACCTCCCCCGGCCCGGTGATCTTCAAGCAGGACCGCCACGGCTGGAATGGCGAGGTGATCAAGGTGTGGAAATTCCGCTCCATGCGTGTGCATGACGACCATGAGGTACGCCAGGCCAGTCGCAACGATTCGCGCATTACGCCGGTGGGCCGGTTTATCCGGCGCACCTCCATCGATGAATTGCCGCAGTTGTTCAACGTGCTGCAAGGGCACATGGCCCTGGTCGGCCCACGCCCCCATGCGATTGCACACAACGACTACTACTCGGGGAAAATCCGCGCCTACATGGCCCGCCACCGGATCAAACCCGGCATCACCGGCCTGGCGCAGGTCAATGGCTGCCGGGGCGAGACCGAGACCCTGGAGAAGATGCAACAGCGCGTCGACATCGACCTGCGCTACATCAATACCTGGTCGCTGTGGCTGGACATCAAGATCCTGTTGAAGACGCCGTTTACGCTGCTGTCCAAGGACATCTACTGATAGCCGACAATCAATACAGTTCAAATGTGGGAGGGGCTGCGCGGCAGACCCAAAACCAGGCCCAGAGGAGTGCCTGATACACCGCATTCGTCTTCATCAGGGGCGCTTCGCACCCCAACGCGGGCGGTGCGACGCTTCGACAAGCCCGCTCACCACAAAGGTCCCAGCTTGCTGCGCGACAGCGCTAGGTCTATTCAGTGATCTTGTCGATGTTCTTGTAGAACAGCTCACTGTCGCGCCCATCGGTCATCGAATGCAGTGAGTAGGCGCGGTTCAAGCGAGCGCCGCCATCGCGGGTCAGCGGCGCCCATACCAGGTTGGCGCGCCGCATCGTCGACAGGCTCATCAACTCATCGAACGGAATGGACAGGTACAGGCCTTTGTCGAAGCTGCCTTCGCCGTACTCTGCGCTGGATGCAGTGGTGCGGGTGATCCACGCGCCAATCCGCACACCATTGTTGAATTCCCGCGACAGGTCCAGGGTCGCGCCCCAGTCCCTGGCCAGGTAGCGCCCCACACTCAAGGCGCCCTGAATGTTGAACGGCAGATCGGTATAGCCGGTGATATGCCCGGTGACGGTGCGGTAATCGCGCAAGCTGAAATCCTGCTCGAAACCGCGCTGGCGCACGTAGTTCAGGTCGGCCCCCAACGCCCAGCGCTGGCCCATCGGACGGTACAGCACTTCACTGCCGACACCGGCGTACATCGACTCCAGCAAACCACCGTAGACCATGCCGTAGAGGTCCTGGTCCAACTGCTGCGCATGGTTGAGCTGGAAGGTCGGCAGGGTCACATCGGAGGTGGTCATGTACCGGCGCAGGTCGGTCCGCACCCGGGGCAAGCCACTGGGCGCATCGTAGGTAAACCCGTCGTAGTTGTTCAGCAGGTTGACGCTGAGCAGGCCGCTCCACCAGGTAGTGCGGGTGAAACGATACTCGCCGTCGAGGTCGGCGGACAGCTGGTAGAGCAAGCCATCCGGCCCGCCGACGTTCTGCTTGTAGCCCAGCCCCACACCATAGGTGAAGGGCTTGGGTGGCTGGGTGTACAGCACTGTCTGGCTGCGGTTGCTGGCGCGATTGACCTCGACCTGGCGATGCAGGTTCTGCAGGTCCTCGCGGTGGTTGACCACCTCGCGAAAGGTCTCGCGCGGCACGCTGGTTTCTTCGATCGGCATGGCGTAGCGCTCGCTCACCAGGGTGAACCAATCGATCTGGTCATTCACGCTGTTATCGAGAATCCGACTGGCGCGGCCCACCGCCTTGGCGCTGTAGAAGTAGCGCTGCTGTTCGCCGTACACCAACAACTCCGGCCCGCGCTGGGTAATGCGCTGCACGTTGTAGCCGGCATTGTCATGCAGGCGCTGGGAGACGGCGGCCCAATCCACCTGGTCCATCGGCGTGGTCGGGGCCTTGGCAGGCAACTTGGGGGCCGGCGGGTCGTAGGTTTTTACCGGGGCCTTGCGGCTGACGAAATTGGTGTGCAGGGTGATGCCGAACATAGCGGTGTTGCCACGTTCCCAGGCGGCACTCACATCGATGGAGTCGGCCAGCTTGTAGACCAGGCCGAGGTTGATGGGCGAGTCCTGGCGCTGGTTGTCGTCGCGGGGTTCGTTCTGATAGTCGTTGCCCTCGTATTCCAGCTTGAGGCTCAGCGGTGCCCAGGGCGTCTGATAGGCAATCCCACCGAACAACGCGGGCCGGCCGCGAAAGTAGCCGTTGGAAAAACTGCCGGAGCCTTCGGCGGCGGGCCGCTGGTTGAAACGATCATCCAAGGCGCCCAACGGGTTGCCGAAATCACCGCGACTGCCCAGGTACCCCCAGGCGATGCCGGCACTGAAATCCACATCACCGTAGCGCTTGTTGGCCACCAGGTACTCGCTGGAAAACAACCCGGTGCCACCCAGGTCCATGAACCCCAGCGCCACCTCGGGCAGCCAGTGGCTTTCCTGATACAGGCGCACTTTGGCGTCGACCGCCTTGTCCTTATAGCTCTGGCCGCCGCTGAAGGACTCGGCGCCATAGGGGCGGTTGGTGATCGCGGTGTAGCGAAAGGTGCCCTCCAGCCAGTCCAGGGGTTGCGCCGAAAAACTGTAGCGGCTGTAGGGTTCGGTGCGGTTGGCATTCACGCTGAGTTCGCCGGCGGGCGCCATGCGGGCGGTGGGGGTTTGCAGCAGCCCGACGCCACCGAAATCGCTTTGGGTGTAACGGGGATCGCCATGGGTGACGCCACAGGGCACCAGCAGCACGGCTGCAATACATAATTTCAAGGCGTGACCTCGGCCAGGGGTTGGGTGGCAAGAAACTCGGCCAGTTGCTGATTGAGCTCAGGGGTGGGTGGGTCCAGGTCGTCGCTGCGGATCGGCACCAGCAACGTACTGCCCGGTGCGGGAGGCGTGCCTTCCTCGCGATTCCATGCCGCGATACCCAGGCGCGTGACATGACCGTCGGGCTGGATCAGCCACAGGTAATCGCGGTCCGCTTCCGCCAGGGCCGGACAGGCGTGGAGGTAATCGAGGGGCCGCTGCATCGGCTGGAATGCCAACGTGCAGGCTGCGGCGACGGCCCCCACGACACGCACGCTGTCCGGCCTCGGCGGATAAACCAGGCGGTCGCCCTCACTGACCAGCGGGTTCGGCGCAAAGCCGACTTCCACCGCCACCGGATCCAGCATCGCCTGTTGGCGGCCGGTCACCGGCAAGGCCTGCACCTGTTGATAGAGCCGAGCCGCCGCAAGCGCGCGACCTTCGCGACTGGCCGCCAACGCCGCACGCTGCAGGGTTTGCAGGTCAAACAGCACACCGGCCTTGAGCCGTGCCTGCTGTGCCAGCAAGGGTTGGCGCAACCAGGCCGCACCGAGCCAATAGCCCTGGGCATCCGGTTGCGACGCCGTGATCACATCCAGCAAGCGCGCCTCGGACGCCAAGGGGATCGGCCCCGGATTGCGCACCTCGCCGCTGACGGTCATCGCCGCCTGGGACATACTGGCGCCACTGCACAACAGCACCAGCGCGGCCAATTTTCGCAGCATCATGGGGCATCCTTGCGAGTCGGTTGCAGTTGGGTAATGGTGAGCGTCAGGTCGGGCGTCAGGTGCTGCTCGCTCTGCACGATAAAACCGTCGCCGGGGTCGACCCAGTAACGGTTACGCGCGTGAAAGCCGGGGGCCTCGATGTCTTCATCCACCCGCAGCAAGGCATAGGATTTGTCGAGAATCTCGACGCTCTCCAGCCCCTGGCGCGTCATGCGGCTGTTGACCGTAACGCCCAGGCGATAGCCGTCCACCACGTCGATCTGGCGCGTGCTGCGATAGCCGTCCGGGACACGATGCAACCCCTGCTGGAACGGTGACCGGCCCTGCCAGCGCGTGCCATCCAGGTCGGTGCCCAGGCCCACCGTGCGCACCACCAGACCGTCGCGCAGCAGCAGCACCTGTTTGCCGGACGCCACCCAGAACTGCAGGTCGTCGCGCTGGCGGATCAACGCCATTACCCCTGCGCCGGACACCGTGGTGACCTTGATCTGGGGGAACGGCACCGCATCCACCTGGGCCTGGCTCAACACCAACGGCGGCGGGCCGCTGACGGCAGCCTTGAAGGTATCCAGCGAGGCCTGCATCAGCGGATTGCAGCCAGCCAACAGCCACGCCAACCCCGCGTACGTACCGATTTTCAGACTGTTCACGCAGGTACCACCCTATCGGCTGCTGGCTTCGCTCAGGTTGTTCTGGGCGGATGCACCAATGCCGATGATCGACGCGGACGGCACCAGTTGGCTGATAAAGCGGTTCCAGCGCGTGATATTCGCCGGGCCGACAAACACCACGTCCTGGGGCTGCACATCAAAACGCGTGGCCAGGGCCATGGCCGAGGGGGAGCCGGCTTCCAGCTGGAACACCTTGGCCGGTTCCACATCAATGTTCTGCGCGCCGCGAATCACGTAGATGGCATCGGCGTTGGAGGTGTTCTGGTTGACCCCGCCCACTGAACCCAGCACGTCGGAGAGGTTCATGCTGCGGGTCTTGAAACTCAGCGCACGGGGTTGCATCACCTCGCCCATCACGTAGATGCGCTTGCGGTCGTTGTAGGCCAGGTACAGCTGGTCGCCGTCCTTGAGGTAGATGTCATTCAGGCGCGACTGCTCAAGGTTGAGCGTGTCGAGGTCCAGGGTGTAGCGCTTGCCGCCACGGGTGAGGGTGAGGTTCGACAGGTCGGCGTTGATTGGGTCGATCCCGGCGGCGCCAAGGGCCTCGCTGACGTTCATGGCAATGGTGGTGAGGGGCACCGGCCCGGCCTTGATCACCGCGCCGCTGATCACCACTTTCTGGCTGGCAAAACGTAACACGCTGACATCCACCTGGGGGCTGTCGATGTACTGGCGCAGCTTGTCGGTGATCTCGCTGCGCAGCGCTTCAATGCTGCGACCCTTGGCAACCACCTCGCCGACGTAGGGGTAAAACAGGTTGCCCTCGGGGCTGACCAAGCGACCGTTGGCATCGATCTGCTGCTGCGGGCCGGATGGCGCGGTAAGTTCAGGGTGATCCCACACCGTGATATACAGCGCGTCATTGGCGCCGATCAAATACGGCCCGGGTTTATAACTCAAGAGTTCTGCAGGAATGGAATAAGGCACATGACTTGCCGCGTCCATGGCCAATAACTTTGGGGTAATCGGAATTAAATCCACGCGACTGTTTTCAGGCCCGCCCTCTTCGGTCAGGGCGGCCGTGTCCATAGATTGACCCGGGGCAAACATGCAGCCTTGCAATAATGCAGCGGCCACGGCTGCAATAGAAAAAATACGCATCATAGTGCTAGGACACTCGCGATAGACGACAAGAAAAAAAGACCACTTGGGCGGGGATTCCAAGCGGTCTTAAAAGCGGAGGGTGTACGACTAGTTGCTGGTACCCGTAGTGCCGGTGGTGCCGGTAGTACCCGTGGTGGTGCCGCCATTGGAGCTGCCGCCGCTGTTGGAAACAGCGGCAACACCGGCAACCAGGGCAGCGCCGACCAACAACGATTGCCCCACCGTAACGGTTCCGGCCACTGTGGTATCAAGCCCCAACGGTAACTCGTCGGCCATCGCCGAAGTACTCAAGACACCGAGTACCAGAATAGCCAGTGATTTTCTCATTTCAGACTCCTTATCATCAGTGAGCAGGCAAACCGATAGTGCCATTCAACTAAACAGCACACCAGACGGATAATATTCAGCCGACTTAGTTGAAAATAACGTTTTCCCGGCAAGCCCCGGCCTTCAATGCGTTGCGCCCGGCAAAGTTATTAAAAACGTTATTAATTGTCGGAAAACCTCAGGCCCTGCCGTACTTGTCTTCGAAGCGCACAATATCGTCTTCGCCCAGATAAGAGCCCGACTGCACTTCGATCAACTCCAGCGGGATCACCCCCGGGTTTTCCAGGGCGTGCACCTGGCCGATGGGGATATAGGTCGACTGGTTTTCCGACACCAGGTAAGTCTGTTCGCCATTGGTCACCCGCGCCGTACCGCTGACCACGATCCAGTGCTCGGCGCGGTGGTGGTGCATCTGCACCGACAACTTGGCCCCCGGCTTCACCGTGATGCGCTTGACCTGATAGCGCTGGCCGTTGTCCACAGAGTCGTACATACCCCATGGCCGATACACCTCGCGGTGGTTGAGATGCTCATGGCGCCCGGCCTGCTTGAGCAGGTCGACGATGGCCTTGACCTGCTGCACCTGGTCCTTGTGGGCCACCAGCACTGCGTCCTTGGTCTCGACAATGATCAGGTCCTGCACCCCCACCGTGGCCACCAGCCGACTGTCGGCGTGGACGTAGGTGTCACGGGTGTCCAGGCTCAGCCCGTCGCCGCGTATCACATTGCCGCTGGCATCCTTTTCGCTGGCCTCCCACAACGCCGACCACGAGCCGATATCACTCCAGCCGGCCTGCAACGGCACCATCACCGCGTCATGGGTGTTTTCCATTACCGCGTAATCGATGGAATCGTCCGGGCACGCGGCAAAAGTCGCGGCATGCACGCGGGTGAAGGGTTGATCCTGGCTGCCGCCTTCCAGCGCCACGCGACAGGCCTCGAGGATCGCCGGTTGGAAGCGCTCCAGTTCCTCCAGGTAACGACTGGCGCGGAACATGAACATGCCGCTGTTCCAGTAATATCCGCCGCTGGCCAGGTACGCCGCAGCGGTGGCGGCGTCCGGCTTCTCCACAAAGCGCTTGACCCGATAACCGCCCTCGCCCGCCGCCGCGCCTTGTTCGATATAGCCGTAGCCGGTATGGGCGCAAGTGGGCGTGATGCCGAAGGTCACCAACTTGCCGTCACGGGCCAGCGGCAGCGCCACTTCCAGGCTGGCATGAAACGCCGGGACGTCTTCGATCAAATGGTCCGCCGCCAGCACCAGCAGGATCGGGTCCTGTGCCTCGGCCAGCGCCTTGCACGCCGCCAGCGCGATGGCCGGCGCCGTGTTGCGCCCCACCGGCTCCAACAGGATGCTGGCCTGCTCCATGCCCAACTGGCGCAATTGCTCGGCCACCAGGAAGCGATGCTGCTCATTGCAGATCAACTGCGGCAGCGCGACGTTGGCGCCTTCCAGCCGCGTGATGGTCTGCTGCAGCATCGACAGGTGCGCGTCGGTCAGGCGCAGGAACTGCTTGGGGTTCAGTTGCCGCGAAAGCGGCCACAGGCGCGACCCCGAACCGCCTGCCATGATCACCGGTAACAACATGAGAGCGTCCTCGGGAGAGAGAGTCAGAAATAGGCGCGAGTGTGTTCGTGCACCCGCGGGCTGATGCGCAGTTCATCTGCGGACCACCAGCGGTAATGCTGGTGTTGCTCCGTGGGCGGTTGCAGGGTCTGGCCTTCGCCCAGGTCCAGGCAATAGCCGAGCACCACGTAATGGGTGTTCGGCCCGGCCCCGGCGTTGGCGAACACGCTGTCGTCGTAGAAGTGCTCGTACACCCCCAGCAGCCGCGCCTCGGCGCGCTCGAACGGGTGTCCCAGTTCGTCGCGGGTGATGCGCCGGAAAGCGTTGTCGAGGTGTTCGTTTTTCTGGATACGCCCGCCGGGCACGAACCAGAAACCATAGGCCGGCCGATTGACGCGCAGGCCCAGCAGGACCTCGCCACGGGCGTTTCTCACCACCAGGTCGATCGCCACCAGCGGCGTCGATGCCACGACCGTATTGAAGGTCGGTAAATCAAGCCACATACCCATCAGACCTGTGCCATAAAGCGTTGCAGAATACGTTCCTTGTCGAGGAACTCCTTGGCGTAGTTCAGCGCCACCTCATTGCGCGCGGGCAACGCCAGTGCCCGCTCGATCCCGATGTTCAGCGCCGCGACGGACTCCGGTTCAGCCAGCACCGCAATGCCCGGGTGTTCCTCGCACAGGCGGCCGAGGGTGGTGCCGGGGTCGGCGGTGATGATGGCGTGGCCGCCCACCGCGAGGATATTGGTCAACTTGGAAGGCAGCACCGCGTCCGCTACCCCGCGCTTCTGGATCACCAGGTGCACGTCGGCCGAGGCCAGCAGCACCGGCAAATCCTCGTAGGGCTGCAACGGCGCAAACAGCACGTTGCGCAGGCCATCGCGCTGTACACGCTCGAGCAAACGGATCTTGCCGGTGCCCTGGCCGACGATCAGGAACACCAGCTCCGGGCGATCGGCATAGGCCTGGGCGGCGTCGAGGATCAGCTCCAGGCCCTGCTTCTCGCCGATATTGCCGGCGTACAACAACACCCTTTGGCCCGGCGCCACACCCAGGCGCTGCAGCAGTCCGGGGCTGCGGGGCACCTGGCGAAAGCGGGCGGTTTCCGACCAATTGGGAAAGAACAGCAGGCGCTTGCCGTTCACGCCTTTGCCCCGGGCCTTGTCGAGCATGCCGCTGGAAATCGTCGAGACCCGGTCAAAGCGCCGCAACAGCCAGCGTTCAAGCCCAAACGCCAGGCGCCGCACAAGGGAGCCGCCACCGATGCCGAGGCCGAACATCGCGTCCACTTCGTAGTCCTGGATATGCAGCACCGAGCGCGCGCCACTGAGCTTGGCCAACAACAGTGCCTGGGGCGCACAAAACAACGTGGGCACCACCAGGATCACCAGGTTCGGTTTCCAGCGCCACTGCCCCATGACCGCCAAAAACGAACTGGCGGAAAAGCTCATCAGGTGCAGCAGGCGCGTCAACGCCGTGGGCTGGCGTGGCACATACAGCGGGCAGCGAATCACCGTCACGCCGTCGTCCTGCTCGGTGCGAAAGCGCCACGGCGAATAGCCCTCGCCCACCTGCCACTGCGGGTAATACGGCGGCGCCGTCACCACTCGCACCTCATGGCCCTGGCCCGCCAGCCAGCGCGCCTGTTCACCGCTGTACTTGCCGATGCCGGTGAGCTCCGGGCTGTAGTTGATGCCGTACAGGAGGATCTTCATCAGTGGCCCCGAGGCTGTTCGAGGGCCGCGAGGTAGGCGTTGTAGGCGTCGCGCAGCCCCTCTTCCAGCGGCACATAGGCTTCCCAGCCGAGGGCATTGATCCGGCTCACATCCAGCAGCTTGCGCGGTGCGCCGTCGGGCTTGCTGGCGTCGAAGCGCAACTGCCCCTTGAAGCCGGTGACCCGCACCAGCGCCTGGGCCAGTTCGGCGATGGTGCAATCCACCCCGGTACCGACGTTCAAATGCGAACGCATCGGCTGGGTCTGCTCGCGGTAGCGTTCCTGGCTGAGCTCCATCACATGCACGCTGGCCGCCGCCATGTCATCCACATGCAGGAACTCGCGCCGTGGCTTGCCACTGCCCCAGATAACCACTTCCTCATCGCCGCGCTGGGTCGCCTCATGGAAGCGCCGCAGCAAGGCGGCGATCACATGGCTGTTCTGCGGGTGGTAGTTGTCGCCCGGCCCGTACAGGTTGGTGGGCATCACGCTGCGGTAATCGCGGCCATGCTGGCGGTTGTAGCTTTCGCACAGCTTGATCCCGGCAATCTTGGCCACCGCGTAGGGTTCATTGGTGGGCTCCAGCGCGCCGTCGAGCAACACCGCTTCGATCATCGGTTGCGGGGCATGCACCGGGTAGATGCAGGACGAGCCCAAGAACAACAGCTTCTCCACGCCATGGCTGTGGGCGGCGTGGATCACGTTGGCCTGGATCATCAGGTTCTGGTAGATGAAATCGGCCGGGTACGTTGCGTTGGCGTGAATCCCGCCGACCTTGGCGGCCGCCAGGTACACCTGGTCCACACGGTGCCGGGCGAAGTACGCCTGCACCGCGGCCGGGTCGAGCAGGTCCAGTTCGTCACGGCCGGCCGTGAGCAACTGTGTGTAGCCCAAGGCCCACAGGCGCCGCACGATGGCCGAGCCGACCATGCCGCGATGGCCGGCCACGAAGATCCGCGCATCAAAGTCACGTGCCATGCTCAGTTCTCCACGGCAATCGGTGCGTCATGCCCGTGCAGGCGCAACAAGGCGTGGCGCTGGGCGACCTTGAGGTCTTCGCGGACCATCTCGGCGCACATTTCCTGGGCGCTGATTTCCGGCACCCAGCCGAGCAGGCGCTTGGCCTTGGACGGGTCGCCCAGCAGCGTCTCGACTTCCGCCGGGCGGAAGTAACGCGGGTCGACGCGCACAATCACATCGCCCACCAGGATGCCCGGCGCCAGGTCGCCGTCGATCCGCTCGACCACCGCCACCTCTTCCACGCCCTCGCCGACAAAGCGCAGATGCAGCCCCAGTTCCGCCGCCGACCAGCGAATAAAGTCGCGCACCGAATACTGCACACCAGTGGCGATCACAAAGTCCTCGGGGTGTTCCTGTTGCAGCATCATCCACTGCATGCGCACGTAGTCCTTGGCGTGGCCCCAGTCGCGCAGTGCATCCATGTTGCCCATGTACAGGCACTGTTCCAGGCCCAGGGCGATGTTGCTCAGGGCGCGGGTGATCTTGCGGGTCACGAAGGTTTCACCGCGACGCGGCGACTCGTGGTTGAACAGGATGCCGTTGCACGCATACAGCCCATAGGCTTCGCGGAAGTTCACGGTGATCCAATAGGCGTACAGCTTGGCCACCGCATAGGGCGAACGCGGGTAGAACGGCGTGGTTTCCTTCTGCGGGGTTTCCTGCACCAGCCCGTACAGCTCGGAGGTCGAGGCCTGGTAGAAACGGGTCTTCTTTTCCAGGCCCAGCAGGCGGATCGCCTCGAGGATGCGCAAGGTGCCGAGGGCATCCACATCGGCGGTGTATTCCGGCGAATCGAAGCTCACCGCCACATGGGATTGGGCGCCGAGGTTGTAGATTTCATCGGGCTGGATCTGCTGGATGATACGCGTCAGGTTCGACGAATCCGCCAGGTCGCCATAGTGCAGGATCAGGTTTTTACGCAGGGCCTGGGGGTCCTGGTAAATATGATCGATGCGCTGGGTATTGAACGACGAAGAACGGCGCTTGAGGCCGTGCACGGTATAGCCTTTTTCCAGCAGCAGCTCGGCCAGGTACGAGCCATCCTGACCGGTGATCCCGGTAATAAGCGCGACTTTATTCATGTCTGTCTCCCAATTGATAGGCGAGCGAAGGCCGACACCCAGACTTGGGTGTTTGTTAAAAACGCTCAGTTACTTCGGTGTGGGCAGGTTCAAGTTATGGCCGGTCAACTTTGAGAGTTCCCGGACAATGGCTTCCTTATCGTTTAAGTGCGCAATCGCGGTTTCCAGTTCGAGCACTTTGGCGCCCACCAGAAAGCGGTACCAATAGCCCTGGAGCAGGTGATAGACCAGGCCGCTGCGGCCATCGAGAAACCCCAGCTGGATGATGTAGCGCCACAGGAAATACGCGGTGGAACTGAGGGTGAACGGCACGCGGTTGTACACGCGGTTCTTGACCAGGCGCTTGGCCTTGGCCTGGAACGAACTCTGCCCGGCATGCAATTCATCGCGTATCGCAAACAGCCCCAGCCGCGCGTTAAGCACTTCAATCGCTTCGCGGGTGGCGTACTGGTTGTGCTTGTGGGTGAAGAAGGTCAAGTCATGCAGGTTATGGTCGGCAAACCCGCCGTCGAGGGTGATGGTGCGGCCCTCGGCGACCGAGATGTGCTCGTCCATCCAACGGTCCTCCATGCGCCCCTGGCCGGTGCGCCACAGCCGCAGCATCTTCAACGGGTAGCGGCCGCCATGGCGCACCCAGCGCCCCATGAAGATATGCTTGCGCTTGAAGTTGATGCCGGTGATGTCGCGGGCCAGGGTCGGCAGCCGGGTATTGATCGCGGCGGCAAGGTCGGCCTCGATGATTTCGTCGGCGTCCAGGCGCATCGTCCAGTTGCCGGTAATCGGCAGGTGATCCAGCGCCCACTGGAACTGCTTGGCCTGGTTGACGAAGGCGTGCTGCACCACCAGCGCGCCATGGCGCCGGGCGATGTCGCAGGTGTCGTCGGTGGAAAACGAATCGACCACCAGCACTTCGTCGCTGAAGGCCCGTACCGACTCGATGGCCCGGGCGATATGCAGGCTTTCGTTGTAGGTGAGGATGATCACACTGACGGTTTCGCGCTTCATATCAGCCACCGTGCATCTGCAGGACTTCGGTGGTGAGCCGGCGCGGTGAACGCGCGGCCCGGAAGTGGCTTTCCAGGGGCAGCCCCACGGCGATCATCATGATCAACCGCTCGCTGGCCGGGATGGCGCCGATGCCACGGATCTTCTTTTCCACCGAATTGAGGATCGCCAGGTTCAGCGGGCACGCGCCCAGGCCATTGGCGTGGCAGGCCAGCAGCAGGCCCATGGAAAACAACGCACCGTCGACGTAAAGCTGGTTGCGCTGCCCGGCGCCGCCCCAGGCGGTGACTTCGGACGTGACCACAAACAGGTTGTCCACCGACTGCGCAAACCCGCGCGAGCCGCCTTGCAGCTCCAGCAGCTGCGCGATCACCGCGCGGTCCTGATACACATGCACCCGCGACGACTGCCGGTTGCATTGCGAGGGTGACGACTGCGCCAGTTCTACCAAGGACGTCAGCAGGCCACTGTCGATCTTGCCGGCCTGGAACATGCGGCAACTGGAGCGCGATTGCAGGAACGCCTTGGCATCCAGCCCGCCGTTGCCCAGCCACGGCGCCGCACGCTTGATGCCGCCGCTGCCGGCGGTGCCGTCGCGCTTGAGGTGCTCCACATAGGCATCCAGGTAAAACACGAAGTCGTCGCTGATGCCGAGGGTGCGGTGCAGCTCGAGGTAACCCTGGAAGGCGCCGAGGGCCATCTCCACCGGCAGCGCCGAATACGTGCGGTCGTATTCGTTGAGCATATGGATGATGCCGTTGATCTTGTCCTTGCCGAACAGCGGCTTGGGTTCCTTGAGGGACAGGCCCTTTTCCACGGTGTGGGTTTCGATGAGGATTTTGTAGAACAGCTTCTTGTTGCGGCTTTCCAACGGCGAGTAACCGTTGTGACGAATAAACGTGAGCATGTCGCGAAAGAACTCGCTGACGAAATACATCAACTTCCATGCCTTATCCATCATGGGTTTCACCTGTTTCATAGTGCGATGTCTCTCGTTTTGAGGGGGCGGCACGGCGCACCGACGCAAATCATCCAGGCCGGCTGGCTGGCCGTGACCACCGAGCGCGCGCCGACCACACAGCCCTCCTCCAGCACGCAACCAGGGTGGATAAAGGCCTCGGCGGCGACCCACACGTGGTCCTTGATCACGATCTCGCGGGTCACCAGGGGCCGCAGCAGGCTGCGGGTGTCGTGGCTGCCGGTGCACAGGAAGCTGCGCTGGCTGATGGTGACTTTGGAGCCCAGGGTGATTTTGGCCATGGCGTACACATCGACCCCATCGCCGATGGCGGTGTAGTCGCCGATCTCCAGGTTCCACGGCGCCCAGATGCTGCACGTGGGCGCGATGCGGCAGCCCACGCCGACCTTGGCGCCAAAGCAGCGCAGCAACCAACGCCGCCAGTTGTGCAGCATCCAGCGCGGCGTGGGACGAAACAGCAGCTGGTAGACGATGCCCCACAACAGCCGGCGCGCCTTGTTGCTGCGCGGCAGGGTGTCGACGTACTTGAGTTGCGCGAAGTCGCTCATGACCGGATCGCCGCCAGTTGTTCCATCAGGTAGCGCTCGCCCACCTGTTGCAGGGCCTGGCGCCGGGCCCGCACCGCCACCCAGTCGATGGGCGCCGCGATCAAGGCGTGCACTTGGTCGGCATCGTCTGCCGGCAGGAAGCGTTGTGACAGCTCCAGCTTCTCCAGCAGGTTGCGCACACGGGCGTTCAGCGAGGCCTTGTTGCCCGGCAACCCCACGGCGATAAACGGCTTCTCGAAAATGATCGCGAACACCGTGGCGTGGAAGGAGTTGGTCACCACGTAGGCGCTCTCCTTGAGCAACTTGAGCCAATCCTGCGGGCCCACCTGCACGGTCTCGCCGATCTGCCGCCAGCGCCGGTGCGCGTTGTACGGCGAGACAATCGGCCCGGCCACCTGCCGCGACAGCGCCTGGGCCACTTCGCGCACGCCCACGCCGGTGCGCAGCGCATAGCAGAACACGTGGCCGGTGCGGGTCTGGGTGGACGTGGCGAGCAGCGCCGAATAGTCGCGGTGCAGCAGCGTCGGATCCGGCACGCACTGGGCAGCCAGCCCCGAGACCTGTTGCACGATGCCCACCCCGCTCTCCTCGCGCACACTGATCGCCGACAGTTGCTTGAGCAGGCCCTCGGCTTCGGCGTGGTACTGCGGCTCCAGGTATTCCTTGCCGAAACTTGCGGCGTAGGAGATGCGCCGGATCGCCTTGTCGCAGTCGAAGGCCAGGAAGTACGCCGGGTCGAGGCCGGTCTGGCCCGAGGGGTTCCAGATCTGGTCGCTGCCGGCCACCAGCAACTGCTGGCCGGCCACCGCCTGGTGGAGCTGGTGGGCGTGGGCGTAGCGCGGCGCCTGGATATTCAGGAAGCGCGTCTTGAACGCCTCGAACTGGCGCGACTGGGCATTCGGCCCCAGCACCCGGGTTTTCAACGCCAGGGTCTTGAGGTACAGGGCCTTGAGGTTGGCCTTGAGCTGGCGCGGGTTGAACAGCTGGCGGATCTCGCTGCCATCCTCCACGTAAGCCGGGTGGTAGTTGATCAGGCTTACCTGCAAGCCCTGTTGCTGCAACCAGCGCTGCAAGGCATAGGCTTGCAGCACCGCGCCGAAGTTTTCGCTGAAGTGGTACGTCAGTATCCCGGCCCTGATGGGGCTAGCAGGTGCGTTCATGATCCAGCCTGTTTCAGTAAGTAATTGGGGTAAACCGCCTGGCGTGCAGGCGCAGCCTTGTTGAGCAGGCCGATGAACATCGACCACACCAGCAGGTAGCTGCCATCGAAGGTGGTGAAGAACTGGTAGCTGGTCTTGAACGAGAAAATCAGCAGGATCGCCACCACGGCCAGGGATACCGGGCTGCGCGGCAACCCGCTGAACAGCAGGCAAAACAGCGCCACGCCGAGCACTCCCAGCTTGGCGGTCACGCCCCAGTAGCCGTTCTCGATATCGAACTTGGAGTTCTCGAACCAGCGCTCGTCATTGGTGGGCACGCCGGGGGTCAATTGCTTGGCCAGGCCATTGCCCAGGAACACCGTGGCCGGGTTGTCGAGAAACGATTCCTTGGCATGGGCGATCTCGAACGCACGGGTCACGTCCTCGCCCTTCTCCTCGAACAGGTACGTGGCAAAGCGCGACACCGCCAGGGGGCTGGCATAGAACGTCAGCGTGCCCAGCGCGCCGATGGCCACCACCAGCACCGCCAACGACTTGAGCTTGCGCTGGGTAATCGCCGACAACAGGATCATCACCGCCATCGCCGCGAGGATGGTCTTGGACCCGGCCGCCAGCAACGTGACCGCGAGGATCAGCATCAAGCCGACCCTGCGCTGGCAACAGGCATAGAAAAACAGCAGCACCGCCGAGCTGGTGGGGAACAACATGATCCGCCCGACTTCGTCGCTGGACTTGGACGCCGCGTTGGTGAGGTCGATGCCCACGCCATACAGGCTGACCTGCAGCAACTGGCCAAGGGCGAAGATGTAGATGATGCGTTCGAGGATGCGCCGGTAGTTGACGCTATGGGCCAGCGCGATTTTTTCCACATTGGCCAACACATGGCTGTACCCGGCCAACAGCAGCACAAAATAGAAAAACGGAATGCCGGAACGCAGGAACTGGTACAGCGAGATGTTCGCCCCACTGCTCACCAATACCTGCAACACACTGGACGCGACCACCAGCGCCAGCAATGGCAGCGCGCGGGTAAAGCCACGCGCCGCGTACACCACGAACGGCAGCAACAGCAGCAGCGCCACCGGTTGCGAGAGGTTGTTGCTCAGCGCCAGGGGCAAGGCGAAGAACGTCAGCGGCAAGTAGAGGGTCAGGCGCGCCTGGGACAGCATCATGGACCGACCTCCCCCACGCGAATCACCCGCAGGTACACCAACACCACCAGTTCCGGCAGCGACAGCAACAGCGACGCGCCCAGCAGCGGATCGATGCGCTCCTTGCATGCCAGCCACAGCAGCAAGGCCATCACGCTGCTTACGGCATAGATCACTGAGGTGAGGGTGTGGCGATTGGTGGAAATCAGCATCGCCGCGAGGATGAACCAGGCCACATTCAAAATCGTATGGGAGCCGATCAGCGCCAATGACAGGCGATCGACCTGCACCAGGCCATGGCTCCACAGCAGGATGACCTGCGGCCCGGCCCAGATCCCGGCGACATATACCAGCAGGCACAGGCCCAGTACCAGGGAGCTGGCGCGCTGGGTAAAGCGTCGTGCCTGTTCGAACTCGCCGCGCCCGGCCAGCCGTGAGATCTCCGGGGTCAGGGCGTTGCTGCAGGTGATGCCCAACTGGATGATCAGGCGCATCAGGGTGCGCGCCATGGTGTAACCCACCACCACCGCCGGGCCGGCGATCTGGTTGAGCACTTGCAGGCCGCCTTGCAGGGTGATCGCCTGCGCCAGCGGGATCGCCGCGCTGCCCAGCGCCGGTTTCCAGATACCACGGAACTCGGCCCAGGACGCCGACGCCAGCCCCAGCAGCGGCCAGGGTGAAATCCGCCGCACAAACAGGGTCACCAGCACCAGGAACAGCACCTGGCTGAAAAACATGCCCTGGGCCAATTGCAGTTCGGTGCCGCCCAGCAGCAGCACGACGATGGACAGCACAATGTCCAGGGTCCTGCGGTTGGCCATGATGAAGACGCCGCCGACGGTTCTGTCGATGGTGCGAAACCAGGCGTCGATCGGCCCACCCAGCAAGCGCGTGCACAGGTAGCCCGACATGAACAGCACCACCAGGCCGGCCTGCTCGGCGGTCAAGGTCTTGAGCCCAAGCAGTGACACCCAGTCGAGCCACTGGCCCAATGTCAGGGCGAATACCAGCACCAGCGCGACCACCGCCAGGGTAAAGGCCAGCGCGGTCTGCACACTGCGTCGCGCCCCCGGCACATCGCCCTGGCTCGCACGCAGCGTGGCGCTGGTGGCCGACGCCTGGGCCACCCCCAGGTCCAGCAGGCTGAGCATCGACGGAATGCCGGTGAGCACCAGCCAATCGGCATAGCGCCCGGTGCCCCAGGCGTGCAGGAAGAACGGCACCAGCACCAGTTGCGCCGCCAGCGTCACCAGTTGGGTGTAGCCGTAACTCAGCACGTTGAGGCGAAACCGTCGCGACAACGAGCGCGGCATTTCAAGCACTTTGCTCATGGTCATCAGGCCTTGTCGGACTGATAGGCGTAGCTGTAGTAGCCGTAGTCGCCATAGCCGTAGCTGGCGGACCGGCGTTTTTCCACACCATTGAAGATCGCACCCTTGAGCTCGATGCCGTTCTGATGGAAGCGGCGCAGGGTCAATTCGATCTCCTTCGCCGAGTTCACGCCAAAACGGGTGACCATCAGGCTGGTGCCGGCCTGGCGCCCGACAATCGCGGCATCGGTCACCGCCAGCAAGGGCGGCGTGTCGATGATCACCAGGTCATAGCGCTCGCTGACGTCGGCCAGCAACGCGGCGAAGTTGGGGTGCATCAGCAGTTCCGACGGGTTAGGCGGAATCTGCCCACGACCGATAAAGTCGAAGCGCTCCACGGCAGTCGGGTGAATCGCTTCCTGCAGATCACAGCGCTTGGCGAGCAGGTCGGACAACCCCGCCTCCACCGCCTTGCCGAGCATCTTGTGCAAGTAGCCCTTGCGCATGTCGGCATCGATCAGCAGCACGCGCTGGCCCGACTGCGCGACAATCGCCGCCAGGTTGGCCGAGACAAACGTCTTACCCACCTCGGGGCTCGGGCCGGTGATCATCAGGCGGTTGTTCCTGGCCTCGAGCATGGCGAAGTGCAGGCTGGTGCGCAGGCTGCGCATGGCTTCCATCACCAGGTCATGGGGGTGATTGACCGCCAGCAGCGACGGCGCGCCGGAACGCCCCTTGGCGGCGTTGGTTTCCTCGGCCTTTTGCAACAGGCTGAAGGGGATCGAGGCGTACACCGGCAGGCCGAGTTTCTCGATCTCATCCGGGCTTTCCAGGCCACGGTTGAGCAGGCTGCGCACCAGTACGATGCCCACCGAGAGCATGCCGCCGAGCAGCATCGCCAGCAGCACCACGATGACCTTGCGCGGCGCCACAGGCTTGGCCAGGTTGACATCGGCACTGTCGATCAAACGCACGTTGCCCACGGTGCCGGCGCGCATTACGTCGAGCTCCTGGGAGCGGTTGAGCAACTGGGTGTAGATCTCGGTGCCCACTTGCACGTCGCGGGTCAGGCTGAGCAATTCCTGCTGGGTCGTGGGCAAGCCTTCGACGCGCTTGGTCATCTGCGCCTGCTTGGCATTGAGTTCCGCCAGCTTGGCGATCAAGGCGCGATATGCCGGGTGCTGGGGGGTGAATTTGCGGTCCATCTCGGCCTGTTGCAGCTTGAGTTCGGAGATGCCGGTGTCCAGGGCCACCACCTGGTCGAGCACGGCCTTGGCTTCGAGGCTGATGTCGATGGATTTGCTGCGGGTCTGGAAGCGGTTCAAGGCGTTCTCGGCCTTCTCCAGGTCGCGACGCACCTGGGGCAACTGGTCATTGAGGAACGACAGGCTCTGTGCCGCCTCGGCCGAGGTGCGGTCGACGTTCTGCTTCACATACAGGTTGGAGATTTCATTCAGCGTCCGCACCGCCAGGGCCGGGCGCGTGCTCTCCAGGGACAGGCTGATGATGCCCGACTCCTTGCCGCGTTCGATCACGGTGAGCAGGTCCTGGTAGTCGGCCACCGCGTCCAGGCGCGGCTTGCGTACGATCTTGAAATGCGCGCCCGGATTGGCCCGCAGCTCCTTGACCAGCACCTCGACGCCGTCGGCGGCAAACGGCACGCCGACGCTTCCTGCGGCGATCTCGACGCCGTCCTCATCAAATAACGTGTAGGCCTGGGCCTCGCCGGCCACCAGTACCAGGGTGGTCCCGAGCAACGCCGTCGGCAGGTTCAAACTGCTCAGCGCCAGGGCCTCGCCCCCTGCCGACCAGCGGCTGAAACCGAACAGCGGCGGCGCAATATCGCCCTTGTGTTCAGGCGCATAACGCCGCGCGAGGAAGCCACCGATCAACGGAAAATGCTGCGGCGTGACAGTGATGTCCAACGCCAGAGTATCGACGGTCTTGCCAATGATGGTGCGTGACTTGATCAGCTCGATCTCGGTCACCGCCGGCGATTCCTTGCCCAGCAGGCTGCTGACGTCGGAGAAACCGAGCATGTCGTTCTTCTTCGGCTCCACCTGGATCAACGCATTCGCCTGGAACACCGGCGCCGCCAGAATCGCGTAGGCGGCACCGATCAGCATGCAGGTGCCGGTGATCCCAGCGATCAGCCATTTGTGATCGATCAGAGTGCCAAGCATGCCGAGCACATCGATCTCGTCACGGTGAGGGCTTTCAGGGGAAGCGTTCTGGGGTGAATACATAAATCGCGTCTTCGTCCTTGCAATCGTTTAAAGAGGGAGCGTCAGCGCGCCAGGCGCTGGGCCCAGGCCTGTGCGGCCTGTTCGATCAAGGCATAGGCCTGCACAAAGGCGGGCTTGCCCTGGCGATAGGGGTCGGTGATCTCGCGATCGTGCTGCCACTTGCCCAACAGGAAGACCTTGCCCCGCGCCTCGGGAGCGAGGCCGAGCACGCCGTCGATGTGCCGTTGTTCCATCACCAGGATCAGGTCGGCCTCACTCACGGCTTCAACGCTGAGTTGCCGCGCCTTGTGTGCCCGGGGAACGTGCCCATGCTCCTGCAGCACTTGCCCGGCCGTCGGTTCCAGCGGATGGTCACGCAACGCCGCCAAGCCCGCCGAACTCACCGTGATTCCGGAGGACGTCAGTGCGGCCCCCAGCAAGTGTTCCGCCGTGGGGCTGCGGCAGATGTTGCCGATGCACACAATCAATATCTTTTTGAACAAGGCAACCTCCCACGCACCGCACACTTATTCTTCGGCAAAAGGGACGACCTTATTTAATCAGTTGCAACTAACGACCGACTAATTATGACCACAGCCTACAAACCGAGACCATCTATCGCGCAAGACAAAAAATAACAACACCGGCATTAACCGACTAAAACTAACATTCCGGTATTTTTTCACCGTCCCATAATAAAGTGCGATTTGAATGCACCAGACAGGGGACGGCCATGAACACGTCAAAGTTATTGGTAGAGCGTATTGGCCTATTTCCTTCTTCGGGAAATATTCAAGTGGAAGTGCATGATTCATCCCATGTCGTCGAACGCCTGCAGGTGTTGTATGCCGATAACTCACTGGACAGCGACGCGTCCGGTGCCGGGTTTTCCATGGTGTTCGCCGACTGGCGCTTCAAGTTGCAGGTCAGTGACCCGTTGTCGGTATGCCTGTGCGTGGAAAGTCGCGGCGACAGCCAGTTCATGCAGGTCAAGACGGCCGAACTGCTGGCCAATATCTGCGGCACCGAGGAGCGGCCATGAGCCTGTGGGCGGGCTTGAGACGCGGCTATGCGCTGCGCAGGCTGACGGGGATGTTCGAGGGGTTTGCCGAACCGGTGCAGGGCGCGCAGTACCAGCGCAACACCCGGGCCATCGGCCATTGGCTGGACCTGTTGCGCGGCAGCTCCCCCCAGCAGATCACCCATGCGCTGTTCCAGCAGATGAAACGCGCGCGGCGCCGTGGCAATGCGCAACGGTTCAACGCGCAGACGACCTTGCTGGCGCTGATGGTGGAAAGCAACCTGGCGCTGGACCTGGCGACCTACTCGGCCTTCCGGTGCGCGGTTTCCAGGCGCCAGGCAGGCTCCTGATGGGCCTGGTTGGCACCTGAGAGGGTCACTGCGACGCGGTTGAGCAGCCACTCCGCGTTGTACTTGGGCACCAGCCCACAGACCAGCAAAAACACCAGCCCGCCGCCGATGAACACGGGGGATACCTTGATGGGCGCGGCATCAACACACCACAGAAAGACAATGGCCGCTGTCGCACCCAGTGCGGCACCGGCCAGGGCTTCATTCAGCGGATGTATATAAGGCGCAACACAATAAGCACTGAACCCGATACTTATCACTAACCCCACCAACGCCGCCGGCCAGCGCCAGGCCAGGTTGAACTGGCGAGCCAGCAAACTCGTTGCCACCGTGACCATCAAACAGGTGTTCATGGCATGGCCACTTATTACAGCAATATCCAAGTGCTGAGACGATAAGCCCCAGCCTTTAAACAGCAACTTGCTGGCCGCCACAATCGAATAAGTCGTACCTACGGTTATTATCCAGGCCCGCAGTGCCCACGGCGCGGAATACCTTAACCAGACAGCAATCACCAGTGCGGCCGGAATCATGACGGTAATGCCGCCATATTGCGCAAGTTCTGCCCGCATCACTGCTTAACCTTCGACGTGCCATTTTCGGCGCTCATCAGACCTCAGGCCCGGCAAAAACACAACGTTATCTAGGGTCAGCAACGCGCTCAAAATGCAATTTACTGATCACAACACCTAAATATGATTCTATATTTTAATAATTAGGTTAGAACCAAACGGCATTTTACAGCGGCTGTCGCGGCCCCTACCGTGGACGAGCATGACCGACCCCCTGCCCGGCGGAGGTATTCACCCCTACTCGACAAGGACAGACCATGAGCATTGAATTCATCGGCTATATCGGCGGTCACCACGCTTCCGAGATCCACCCACGCAGCGGCCCTACCCTGCAACCGGACTACGTGGAAACCGTGGCCCGCGCCCACGAAGACGCCGGCTTCGACCGCGCGCTGGTGGCGTTCCATTCCAACAGCCCGGACAGCACGCTGATCGCCGCCCATGCCGCCAGCGTGACGAAAAAACTGCAGTTCCTGATCGCCCACCGTCCGGGCTTCGCCCAACCGACCCTGGCCGCTCGCCAGTTCGCCACCCTCGATGTGTTCAATGGCGGGCGCACCGCCGTGCATATCATCACCGGCGGCGACGACCGCGAACTGCGCGCCGATGGCAGCCATATCGGCAAGGACGAACGCTACACGCGCACCGATGAATACCTGAGCGTGGTCCGCCAGGAATGGACCAGCGATCAGCCCTTCGACTTTGCCGGCACCTACTACCAGGTCGAAGGCGCCCACTCTGCGGTGAAGTCGCCGCAGCAGCCGCATATCCCGTTGTACTTTGGCGGATCGTCCAAGGCCGCGATTGAAGTGGCGGGCAAGCATGCCGATGTGTACGCGCTGTGGGGCGAAACCTATGAGCAGGTACGCGAGATCGTGACCCAGGTGCGCGCCGAAGCGGCCAGGCATGGGCGCACGATTCGCTTCAGCCTGTCGCTGCGGCCGATCCTCGCCGCGACCGAAGAACAGGCGTGGGCCCGTGCCGACAGCATCCTGCAACAGGCCACCGAGCTGGCCGAAAAGAATGGCTTTGTGCGGCGTGAACCGCCGAATGAAGGCTCGCGCCGGTTGCTGGCGGCGGCGGCGCAGGGCTCGCGGCTGGACAAGCGTTTGTGGACGGGGATTGCCGGGTTGCTGGGGGCGCAGGGCAACTCCACCTCGTTGGTGGGGACCGCCGAACAGGTGGCAGAGGCATTGGTCGATTATTACGACCTCGGCATCACCACCTTCCTGATCCGTGGGTTTGATCCGCTCAATGATGCGGTCGACTATGGCAAGCGGTTGATCCCCCTCACCCGGCAGTTGATTGCTGAACGCGAGCAGAAAGTCGCCTGACCAAACACCACAAACCCCGTATGGGAGAGGCTTGCCCCCGATGGCAGAGTGTCAGTCAAAGATAATTGACTGATCCACCGCCATCGGGGGCAAGCCCCCTCCCACATTTTGATCTTCACCTGGCTCGGAATCAGTTCTTGTAGTCGGTATCAGTCCGCTCCAACTGCCGAATCAGCGCATTCCAATGCCGCGCCACCCCCGGTCCTTCGCCACTGGCAAACACCTTGGCCTGTTGTTCGACTTTCGCCACCACTTCGGCCGGCGGGAAGATCAACTCCGCATTCCCCGCCGCCTGCGCCGCCACCTGGATATTGCACGCGCGCTCCAACTGTTGCAGCTGCGCAAACGCATGTTCAACGCTGACGCCGGCGGTCAACAAGCCATGGTTGCGCAGGATCATCACGCTCTTGTCGCCCAGGTCCGCCACCAGCCGCTCGCGTTCGTCCAGGTCGAGGGCGACGCCTTCATACCCGTGGTACGCCACGCGCCCGGAAAAACCAATGGAATGCTGGGAGATCGGCAGCAGGCCGTCCTTCTGCGCCGACACCGCAATGCCGTCGCGGGTGTGGGTGTGCAGCACCGCCTGCAGGTCATGGCGTGCGCCGTGGATCGCGCTGTGGATCACATAACCGGCGTAGTTGATGCCCAGGCCGGTAGGGTCATCGACGATAGTGCCGTCGAGGTCGACCTTGACCAGGTTGGACGCGCTGATTTCATCGAACAACAGCCCGAAGGCGTTGATCAGGAAATGCTCCTCCGGCCCCGGCACGCGGGCGGAGAAGTGGGTATAGATATGGTCGGTCCACTTGTACAAGGCGGCCAGGCGATAAGCGGCGGCCAGTTTGACGCGCACCTCCCACTCTTGCGGGGTAACGCGCTGGCGAACATTGCTGGTGAGGTTGGTGATCGAGGTGACGCTGCTCATGGCAAAACTTCCTGGATGGCCTTAAGGACTTCCAGGCAAGCCTAGGGGATGGCCAAAAATAATAAAAAGCACATTTTAATCTAAGCTAATTATTATTTTTTTTCATATAACCCTCACCAACAGCACAAGGCAAATGGGAGCAGGCTTGCCCCCTCCCATATGGATCAGGCTGCGTCGCGGACTTTATGCAGCGACGCCGCCACCCGCTTGCCAAACGCATCCACCGGCCCCTGCAGGTTGCCCAGGAAGTGCGGATAGATCAGCCACAGGTCCATCACCGGCTTGAAATCCTTGAGCGGCATCACCGCCAGCTGCTCACGGTGCGCACTGCGTTCCAGCAACGGCCGTGGCACCAGGCCCAAGCCCAGGCCGTCGGCCACCAGGCCCAGTTGCAGTTCGGTGCCGAAGGTCTCCAGGTTGACCCGCAGGGCCAGGCCCTGATCGGACAAGGTGCGCTGCAGGCCGGCGCGGAAACCGCAGCCGTCCGGGTTGAGGACCCAGCCGTTCTGGTACACATCGGCCAGCTTGCACGGCTTTTTCGGCAACTGGGCCTTGGCGCAGACCACCACCAGTTCCATCTTGCCGATGGACTCGCCGACGATGTTGTCCGGGAAGATCTTACCTGCCGGGAACAGCGCCGCCGCCGCATCCAGTTCGCCGCGTTCGATCTTGCCCACCAACTGGCTGCCCCAGCCGGTGGCGACCTGGGCACGCAAGTCAGGGTATTCGCTGCGCAGGTGCTTGAGCGCGTCCAGCAGCACCACGTCGCCGATGGTCTGCGGCACACCCAGGCGCAACAGGCCGGTGGGCGGTGCGTCGGTGGCCACCAGCTCGCGCAGGGCATCCATCTCGCGCAGGATCAGCCGGCACTGCTCATAGACGCGGGTGCCGATCAATGTCGGCTTGAGGGGTTTGGTGTTGCGGTCGAACAGCTCCACGCCCAGCGCCTGCTCGAAGTTCTGCACGCGGCGGGTAATGGCCGGCTGGGTCAATTGCAACGACTCGGCGGCATGGCTGATGGACTGGCAACGAATCACTTCGACAAAGGCATCGATATCGTCAATTTTCATTTGGGCCGCACATAGAGAACAGTCATTAAGATGTGTGTGAAGCATAGTTGCAGGAACGTGGCGTGAATAGCCCGTGCTGCAATCGATAACGTCTAACGCTATTCAGACCGGTTCTAAATTACCTTCAGCTATAAGCTAATCATTAAAAAATAGCATATTAACTATAAACATTATGCTTAGATAACCCCATCCCTGCGACCACACGATGGAAGTGCCATGACCCAGGCCCGACACCCCGAGAGACTCAGAGCCTTCATAGGCGCCCTGGCGGAATTGATCGACGGCAACCCACGGGAAGGCGACCTGTTGCACCGTGGCGGCAAGCTGCTGGCGCAACTGGTCAGCCATGACGACTGGCTCCCCGATGAATTTGCCCAACCCGACCCCGAGCGCTACCAGCAGTTTTTGCTGCATGCCGATTCGCGCCAGCGTTTCAGCATCGTCAGCTTTGTCTGGGGGCCGGGGCAACGCACGCCGATCCACGACCATCGGGTGTGGGGGCTGATCGGCATGCTGCGCGGCGCAGAGTTCTCCCAAGGCTTCCAACGCGCACCCGACGGCAGCCTCGTCGCCGAAGGCCAGCCGATTCAACTGGTGCCGGGCCAGGTCGAGGCGGTGTCGCCCAAGGTCGGCGACATCCACCAGGTGAGCAACGCCCACAGCGACCAGGTGTCGATCAGCATTCATGTGTACGGCGCCAATATCGGCGCGGTGCGCCGTGCGGTGTACCAGCTCGACGGCAGCGAGAAACTGTTTATCTCCGGTTATTCCAACGCCTTCCTCCCGAATATCTGGGATTTGTCCAAAGAAAAGAGCCCTGCCCTATGACCACCGTATCGACCCGTAGCTTTGCCCGGATTCGCCAGGCCCTGTTGGACCGTGAAGAAGTCGCCCTGGTGGACGTGCGCGAAGAAGCGCCGTTTGCCGAATCCCACCCGCTGTTCGCGGCGAATATCCCGCTGTCCAAGCTGGAACTGGAGGTGTACTCGCGCATTCCACGCCGCGATACCCAGGTCACCGTCTACGACAACGGTGAAGGCCTGGCCGCCCGTGCAGCCGAACGCCTGGTTGCGCTGGGCTACACCCAGGTCAGCCTGCTGGAAGGTGGCCTGGACGGTTGGCGCCAGGCCGGTGGCGAGCTGTTTATCGATGTGAACGTGCCGAGCAAGGCCTTTGGCGAGCTGGTGGAAAGCGAGCGCCACACGCCGTCCCTCGCCGCTGAAGAAGTGCAGGCGCTGCTCGACAGCCAGGCCGATGTGGTGGTGCTCGACGCCCGCCGTTTCGACGAATACCAGACCATGAGCATCCCCACCGGCATCAGCGTGCCCGGTGCCGAATTGGTGTTGCGCGCGCGCGAACTGGCGCCCGACCCGGCCACCCGCATCATCGTCAACTGCGCCGGGCGCACCCGCAGCATTATCGGCACCCAGTCGCTGATCAATGCCGGCGTGGCCAACCCGGTGTCTGCGCTGCGCAATGGCACCATCGGCTGGACCCTGGCCGGCCAGAAGCTCGCCCACGGCCAGTCGCGGCGCTTTGCCCCAACTTCGGAAGAACATCGTCAGATCGCTGCCGTCGATGCCCGCCGCGTCGCCGACAAAGCCCGCGTCGGTCGCGCCACCCTGGCCGACCTGCAAGCCTGGCAGCAAGACGCTGCGCGCACCACCTACCTGTTCGATGTGCGCACCCCGGAAGAATTCGAAGCCGGCCACCTGCCCGGCGCACGCTCCACACCGGGCGGCCAGCTGGTACAGGAAACCGACCATGTCGCCAGCGTGCGCGGGGCACGCCTGGTACTGGCGGACGACGATGGCGTGCGGGCGAATATGTCTGCGTCCTGGCTGGCCCAACTGGGTTGGGAGGTGCATGTGCTGGATGACCTGCAGGCAGCGCATTTCAGCGCGAAAGGCGCCTGGGTCGCCCCGGTGCCCGCGCCGCCCCAGGCCGAACTGATCAGCCCGCACACCCTCGCCGAATGGCTCGCCCATGGCGACACCGTGGTGCTGGATTTCACCGCCAGCGCCAACTACGTCAAGCGCCATATACCCGGTGCCTGGTGGGTGTTGCGTGCGCAACTGCCCGAGGCCCTGGCCAAGGCACCCGCCGCCCAGCGTTATGTGCTGACCTGCGGCAGCAGCCAACTGGCGCGCCTGGCGGTGGCCGAAGTCGAAGCGATCACCGGCAAACAGGTGTTCCTGCTGCAAGACGGCACCGCCGCCTGGATCAACGCGCAACTGCCGCTGGAAGAAGGCGAAACCCACTTGGCCTCGCCGCGTATCGACCGCTACCGCCGGCCGTACGAAGGCACCGACAACCCCAGGGAAGCCATGCAGGCTTATCTGGATTGGGAGTTCGGTCTGGTGGAGCAACTGGCCCGTGATGGGACCCATGGGTTCTATGTGATCTGATCACTTTTTTGCAGGTCCAGCACAGATCTCTGTGGGAGGGGGCTTGCCCCCGATTGAGGTGTGTCAGTCAGTACATCTGATACTGATAGACCGCAATCGGGGGCAAGCCCCCCTCCCACATGGGCCGCATCTACTTCAACACTAATAAATGAAATTAAAGAATAATTAATTAGAAAATAATCAATTATTTTAATAATTACCATATAACCAAAAAGACCTTCACAGCAGGTTTTTATGGGCATAACGTGAACTCCTCACCGACCCCTTCTCCAGGCGGAGGTAGCCGAACCCTTTTTCGATCTGCCTGGAGCCTGCATCCCATGGTCTTTTTCACTCCGTTCAAACGCCTGCTCCTGGGCACCGCCCTGGCCCTTGGCCTGGCCACCGGCGCCCACGCCGCCGACCTGCAACCGCTGCGGGTGGCCAATCAGAAATCGACGATCAAGACGCTGCTGGAAGTCTCCGGCGAAACGAAAAACGTGCCCTATGAAATCCAGTGGTCGGAATTCCCGTCCGCCTCGCCCCTGGGCGAAGCCTTGAATGCCGGTGCCGTGGATATCGGTGCCCTGGGCGATGCGCCCTACGTGTTTGCCCTTGGCGCCGGCGCTTCGCTCAAGGTGGTCAGCATCATTCACGCCGAAGGGCGTAACACCACCGCCCTGCTGGTGCCCAAGGATTCGCCGATCAAGACGGTGGCCGACCTCAAGGGCAAGAAAATCGTCACCGGCCGCGGCTCCATCGGCCACTACCTGGCGATCAAGGCCCTGGCCACGGCCGGCCTGACCACTAAGGATGTGCAGTTCATTTTCCTGCTGCCCAGCGAGTCGCGCCTGGTGCTGGATAACGGTACCGTCGACGCCTGGTCGACCTGGGACCCCTACACCACCGTTGTCACGTCCCAAAGCCAGGCGCGGATCGTGGCCAGCGGCAACACGCTGTTGAGCAACCACCTGTACCTCGCTGCCACGCGCCAGGCCATCGCCGACAAGCGCACGCAGCTGGACGATTTTGTCGCCCGCGTCGACCGCGCCTACGCCTGGGCCAATACCCACCCCGACGAGTACGCCGCCGCCCAGGCCAAAATCACCGGGCTGCCGCTGGCCGTGCATCTGGCCGTGGCCAAGGAAACCCGCCTGAGCCCGGTGCTGATTGACGACAGCGTGATCAGTGGCCTGCAGGCCACCGCCGACACCTACCAGCAAGAAGGCCTGCTGCCCCGGCACATCGACGTGTCCCAGGGCTTCGACACGAGCTTTAACGCCAAGCGCGCCCCCAACAACCAAGCATCACGCTGAAGGAGCAGAACATGAGCACGCCACATCCATTGAAACCCCGCCATTTGAAATTGGGCGCCATGGTCCATGGTGTCGGCCACGGCTGGGGCGAATGGCGCCATCCCCAGGCGCAACCGAATGCCAGCACGAATTTCGGCTTCTACAAGCAGCAGACCGAACTCGCCGAAGCGGCCAAGTTCGACTTCGTGTTCATCGCCGACAGCCTGCACATCCACGCCAAGTCCAGCCCGCATTACCTCAACCGCTTCGAGCCGCTGACCATCCTCTCGGCCCTGGCCGCGTTGACCACGCATATCGGCCTGGTGGCCACCGTGACCGTCAGCTACACCGAGCCCTACCAGGTGGCGCGCCAGTTCGCGTCCCTGGACCACATCAGCGGCGGGCGCGCCGGCTGGAACGTGGTGACCTCGTGGCTCAGCGGCACCGCCGACAACTTCGGTAAAGCCGAGCACCCACCCCACGCCGTGCGCTACCGCATCGCCAAGGAACACCTGAACACGGTCAAGGGCCTGTGGGACTCCTGGGAAGACGACGCCTTTGCCTACAACAAGCAAAGCGGTGAATTCTTTACCCCGGGCAAGCTGCATGCGCTGAACCACAAAGGCGAGTTTTTCTCGGTCAAAGGCCCGCTGAACATTGCGCGCTCGCGCCAGGGCCAGCCGGTGATTTTCCAGGCGGGCACCTCCGAAGATGGGCGTAACTTTGCGGCGCAGAACGCCGACGCCATCTTTGTGCATGTGGAGAGCATCGAAGAAGGCCTGGCCTACACCCAGGACCTCAAGCGCCGCGCCAAGGGCTTTGGCCGCGACGCCGACAGCCTGTCGATCCTGCCGGGCATCCGCCCGATTGTCGGCCGCGACGAGGCCGAAGTGGAAAGCCGCTATCAGCAGGCGGTGGAGCTGGTCACCGTGGAAGACGCCATCGTCGCCCTCGGCCGCCCGTTCAACGACCATGACTTCAGCCAGTACCCGCTGGACGCGCCCTTCCCGGAACTCGGCGACCTGGGCGCCAACAGCCAGAAAGGCGGCTCCGACCGCATCAAGCAACTGGCCAGGGACGAAGGCCTGACCCTGCGCGAAGTGGCGCTGCGCTTCTCGCGGCCCAAGCGTGATTTTGTCGGCACCCCGGAGCAAGTCGCCGACGCGATCCAGACCTGGTTCGAACGCGGTGCCAGCGATGGTTTCATCATCAACTCGGTGCTGCCGGACGGCTTGCAGTACTTCACCGAACTGGTGGTGCCGGTGCTGCAACAGCGTGGACTGTTCCGTAGCGAATACATCGGCCACACCCTGCGCGACAACCTCGGCCTGGACGTGCCGGCCAACCGTTACAGCGTCACCGCCGAGGTCGAAGCGCAACAGGAGGCGCTGGCATGAGCGAATCCCTCAACCGTCAGTTGGCGGCGCTGCACGCCGAGCGTGTAGCCACCTGGGCGCCGGCGGCGTTGCAGGTCAATATCGACCAGCGCCAGCGCCTGGTGGATGAAGCACGGGTAGACGACTACGTGCAGCTCGGCGATGAACTGGACCCCTTCACCCTGCTCAATGTGGAAGGCGGCGAACTGACCCGCGAACGACTGCTGGCCGACGGCCCGGCGGTGCTGATCTTCTTCCGCTTTGCCGGCTGCCCGGCGTGCAATATCGCCCTGCCCTATTACGAACGCCAACTCTACCCACGCCTGCGCGAACTGGGCGTGCCCCTGGTCGCGGTGAGCCCGCAAGTGCCTGAACGGCTGGTTGAGATCAAGAGCCTCCACGCCCTGCAATTTCTGGTGGCCAGCGACCCGGGCAACCACCTCGGTCGCCGCCTGGGCATCCTCTACAGCTTCGACGAAGCCTCGCGCAATGCAGCCCTGGCCAAAGGCAATCACATCGGTGAAACCACCGGTACGGGAACCTGGGAGTTGCCGCAACCGACCGTGGTGGTGATTGCCCAGGACGGCACGGTGGCGTTCGTGGACGTCAGCCCGGACTGGCTGGTGCGTACCGAAGCCGAGCCGGTGGTGCAGGTGGTGGAGCGCTTGTTGGGCCAACAGCCTGTACGCATCGCCATCTAGGCCCACCGCCCCTCCCACATTTTGACCGAGTACATTCTCATGACCCAACCGTCTCTACGCTCCGTGGAGGTCGCCAACTTCGAGGCCCTGCTCGAGCGCCTCAGCGCCGAGCTGGCCGGCACCGCGCACCTGTATGACGAGAGCGGCGCCTTCCCCCATGCCAACTTCCAGCGGCTGCACGACCACGGCCTGGTCGCCCTCACCGTGCCCAAGGCCCTCGGCGGCGGTGGAGCCAGTCTGCCCCAGGCGCGCAAAGCGATCAGTGCGATTGCCAAGGGCGAACCGTCCACCGCACTGATCCTGGTGATGCAGTACCTGCAACACACGCGCCTGCAAGACAGCAAGACCTGGCCGTCCCACCTGCGTACCCAAGTGGCCGAGGATGCGGTGCGCAACGGTGCATTGATCAATGCCCTGCGCGTCGAACCCGACCTCGGCACCCCGGCCCGTGGCGGACTGCCGGCGACGACTGCCGTGCGCACTGCCGAGGGCTGGCGCATCAGCGGGCGCAAGATCTACTCCACCGGCAGCCATGGCCTGAGCTGGTTCAGCGTATGGGCGCGCAGCGATGACGCCGACCCGCTGGTGGGCGCCTGGCTGGTGCCCAAGGACAGCCCCGGCGTAAGCATCATCGACACCTGGGACCACCTCGGCATGCGCGCCACCTGCAGCCATGAAGTGGTGCTCGACAATGTACTGGTGCCACTGGACCACGCCGTCAGCGTCAGCCCCTGGAGCGCGCCGCAACCGGAACTGGATGCCGAGGGTTTCCTGTGGATGTCGGTGCTGCTGTCCTCGGTGTATGACGCCGTGGCCCAGGCTGCGCGGGACTGGCTGGTGAACTGGCTGGAAGAGCGCCAGCCATCCAATCTCGGTGCGGCGTTGTCGACACTGCCGCGTTTCCAGGAAACCGTCGGCCATATCGACACCCTGCTGTTCGCCAACCGCAGCCTGCTCGACGCCGCCGCCGACGGCCACACCCCGGCCGCCAACGCCGCGCAGTTGAAGTACCTGGTCACCCACAACGCCATCCGTGCCGTGGAGCTGGCCATCGAGGCCTCCGGCAACCCCGGCCTGTCACGCCATAGCCCGCTGCAACGCCACTACCGCGATGTGCTGTGCAGTCGCGTGCATACCCCGCAGAACGATGCGGTGCTGCAGGGCGTGGGTAAAGCCGTGTTCGCCCAACGCCAGAAGGAGCGCACATGAGCCAGGTGATTATTGCCAGCCAGTTGGACGAAGACTACAACGACGTGATCCGCACGCGCCTCACTGCGATCCGCCCCGGAGCCCAGGTGATCGGCGTGCCGGCAGGCGTGCCAAGCGACCTGCCGCCCCAGGCGAATATCCTGCTGCTGCGCCCGATCAACGTGCGCGGCTACACCGCACCGGACACCCCGCCACCGGGCTGGCCCTACGGCGCGCAATGGGTGCACCTGGTCTCATCGGGCATCGACTTCTACCCGCAATGGCTGTTCAACGGCCCGCCGGTGACCACCTCCCGAGGCAGCGCCGCCGACAACCTGGCCGAGTTCGCCCTGGCAGCGATCTTTGCCGCCTCCAAGCATTTGCCGGACATCTGGGTGAAGGACTCGCAATGGAATTTCACCGCCCTGCGCCCCCTCAAGGGCACCACCCTGGGCATTCTCGGCTTTGGCGCGATTGGTGAAAGCCTGGCGCAAAAAGCCCTGGGCCTGGGCATCAAGGTGGTCGCGCTGCGTCAGAGCCAGGCACCGTTCGGCGCCGGCGTGGACGCCGCCCAGGACATCCACGACCTGTTCGCCCGCGCCGACCACCTGGTAGTGGCCGCGCCACTGACCGACGCCACGCGGCATATCATCAACCGCGATGTGCTGGGCAGCGCCAGGCCGGGACTGCACCTGATCAACATCGCACGTGGGGGCCTGCTCGATCAGGAGGCGTTGCTGGAGGCCCTGGATAACGGCCAGATCGGCCTGGCATCGCTCGACGTGACCGAACCGGAGCCCTTGCCGGACGGGCACCCGCTGTACAGCCACCCACGGGTACGGTTGTCGCCGCACACGTCAGCGATTTCGACCAATAGCCGCAACGAGATTGCCGATACGTTCTTGGCGAATCTGGAGCGCTACGTTTCAGGGATCGCACTGGCGAATCTGGCTAACGCCTGACGCCGTTCAAAAATGTGGGAGGGGCGGTGCGACGATTCGACTTGCTCCCGTGGCGGCCTTCGGGCCGACCGCTTTTTGGGGTTTGGGTGAGTACATATCCGTTGCTGCGGTAACGGCCGCTATTGGTTCCGCCCTTACGGCGGGTCACTTTGGAAAAGCCCCAAAGTAACCAAAGGGCTCTTGCCCCACCACTCGGTACCTCGCCTAGGCTCGGTATGCCCGAACGAAGGCTTGAATCCGTGGGCCGCCGTCATGGGCCATCCCTGGCCCAGGACGGCTAACCCGGCGTCCTGCCGGGTTACCCACGGATTCAAGCCTGCGTTCGGCCAGCGTGGTTAACGGGGCGCCTGAGATCAAGATCAAAAGCCAGAGCAAAAGCAGAGCAAAAGCAGAGCAAAAGCAGAGCAAAAGCAGAGCAAAAGCAGAGCAAAAGCAGAGCAAAAGCAGAGCAAAAGCAGACCGAGTTCTAGCTGATATGTGGAGATCCAAATGTGGGAGGGGCGGTGCGACGATTCGACTTGCCCCCGATGAGGGTGGGTCAGTGATACTTGGGTTGACTGACTCACCGCTATCGGGGGCAAGCCCCCTCCCACATTTACCGAGTACACCAGACCCAACTCCGGTCGGCTCTAAGGCCGCCGCGCTTTAGCTCTTGATCTCAAATCGCCCCGTCAAACACGCTGGCCGAACGCAGGCTTTGGAGCGTGGGTA
Source organism: Pseudomonas sp. NIBRBAC000502773 (assembly GCF_006517195.1). Lineage (NCBI taxonomy): Bacteria > Pseudomonadati > Pseudomonadota > Gammaproteobacteria > Pseudomonadales > Pseudomonadaceae > Pseudomonas > Pseudomonas sp. NIBRBAC000502773. The sequence goes on from NZ_CP041189.1 coordinate 550,421, forward strand.
ACCCGGCAGGACGCCGGGTTAGCCGCGCTGGGCCAGGGATGGCCCATCGCGGCGGCCCACGCTCCAAAGCCTTCGTTCGGGCACACCGAGCCTAGGCGAGGTGCCGAGTGTTGGGGCGAGGACCTTTTGCTTACTTTTGGGTCCCTCCAAAAGTGAGCCGCTGTAAGAGCGGAACCATAGGCAGCCGTTACCGCAGCAACGGATATGTACTCGGTCAACTCCAAATACATGGTCGGCCCGAAGGCCGCCATCGGGAGCAAGTCGAATCGTCGCACCGCCCCTCCCACATTTGGTTATGCGGCCAGGCGAGGAATATCATCAGATATACGCATTATAAATAACCATTAACTGCATATTTTTAATAATTAACATATAACAAAACGGACTTTTACGAACGCCTTTCCTATCCATATTGTTATGTCCAGCACCGACCCCTGACCAGGTGGAGGCCTTGCCTGAACCACCACTTTCTCAGGGACCTACCATGAGCCACATCGCCGCGCCCAATCGCCTCACCCTTGCTGTCTCCCTCGCCCTGTTCGGCGCGTACGCCCACGCCGATGACGCCGCGCTGCCGGTGGTCAATGTCACGGCCGAGCACCGCAGTGAAGACTTGCAGAAAACCCCACTGGCGATTTCCGCCTTCGACGAGAAGAGCCTCGACGACAAGCAGATCCGCAGCGTGCGCGATCTGTCGGGCCAGGTGCCGAACCTGACCCTCAGCCGCCAGTCGATCTCCTACAGCGCCCAGACCTATGGCATTCGCGGCATCGGTGAAACCGACCCGATCCAGGAAGCCGCCGTGGCGGTGTACGCCGACGACTTGTACATCCCACGGGCGATTTCCTCGATGCTCGACTTCAATGACGTCGAGCGCGTCGAAGTGCTGCGCGGCCCCCAGGGCACCCTGTACGGGCGCAACAGCAGCGCCGGGGCGATCCGCGTGATCACCCGCGACCCCAACCAGGAAACCCGTGGTTTCGTCGAGCTCGGTGCCGGCAACTACAATGCGCAGAACGGCCGTTTCCTGATCAGCGGCCCGCTGGTGGACAACGCGTTGTTCGGCAGCTTTTCGGCGCTCCGCCTGAGCCGCGACGGCACGGTGTCCAACCCGACCCGGGGCAAGGATGTCAACAACGTCGATATCCAGTCCTACCGCGGCAAGCTGCGCTACAAGCCCGAGGATTCACCCTGGGATGTGCAGTTGACCCTGGCCGGCACCTTTGACCGTGGCGACACCACCAGCTACTCGCCGTTCGACGCCAACGGCCGTTTCGACAAGTTCAAGAGCTACAGCAGCCTCGACCCGAAAAACCGCCTTGACCAGGGCAGTTCGGTGTTGCGCGCGATCTACGCGATCAATGATCACTTGAATGTCAAATCGGTCACTGCCTGGTCGTCCTTCAACCAGCCGGTGGACTACGACAACTCTGGCCAGGCCGCGCTGATCCAGAACAACCTGATCCTCTACAAGCAAAACTACGCCACCCAGGAATTCCAGCTCAACGGTGACTACGACGACTTCAGCTTCAGCACCGGCCTGTACCTGTACCGCGAACGCTTCGATGCCGACCGCGACAACCTCACCTACTCCATAGCACGCAACCGGGTGATAGGCCAGGGCCAGTACAGCACCACCAACACCGAAAGCTACGCGCTGTATGGCCAGGGCACCTACAAGATCACCCCGCAGCTGTCGCTGATCGCCGGCCTGCGCTTTACCCGCGAACACAAGAACTTCGAGTTCACCAATTACGCGATCAATACCGACCGGCAGATTACCGGCACCAACTTCGCGGCCGAGTCGAGCAAATCCTGGCAGTCCACCAGCCCGAAAATCGGCTTCGAATATGCCTGGACGCCGCACCTCAACCAGTACGCCTACGTCGCCAAGGGCTTCAAGGCCGGCGGATACGACAACCGTGCGCCGACCCGCGCCGCCGCCGAGCAGGCGTTTTCGCCGGAAGACGTGACCACCTGGGAAACCGGCTTCAAGGGCGACTTCTTCGACCAGCGCCTGCGGGCCAACGTCGCGCTGTTCTACAACGACTACAAAGACCTGCAGACCAACGCCTACGACCCGGCGCTGGGGGTGAGCCTGCGCACCAACGTCGGCCAGGCCCACACCTACGGTGTCGAGCTGGAAACCCTCACCGCCCTGAGCCGCGACCTGCAACTGAGCGCCAACCTCGGCTACCTGGAGAGCCAGTACGACGACTTCCAGAACGCCAGCGGTGCCGGGGTCGATGCCAATGGCAAGCAATTGGTGTTCTCGCCGCGCTGGAACGCCAGTGTCGGCCTGAACTACACCATTTCCGCAGGCCTGCCGGGCACCTGGCTGGCGGGCACGGATGCGCAGTTCCAGACCAAGTCCTACGCCAACGCGCTGAACGACGACATCCAGGAAGTGCCGCAGCAAACCTTCTGGAACGCCAACACTCGCTACATCAGCGGCGACGGCCACTGGACCACCACCCTGGCGGTGAAAAACCTGCTGGACCGCGCTTACCCGCAATCGGTGGGCTATGTGCCGTCCAGCGGCGCCCGTTATTACTCGGTCAACGATCCGCGCACGCTGTTGCTGTCGGTGCGCTATGACCTCTGAGTGCGTTACTTGATGCGGTAGTGGAAGGTATTGCGCACCGCCGGTACGGCCACGGCCTTGCCGTCAACGATCCTCGGCTGGTAGCGAAAGGTGTTCGCCGCCGCCAGTGAAGGCCGGATAAACAACGGGTGGCAGCCGTCCAGCACCTTGGGATTTTCCACGCGGCCTTGGGTGTTGACACTGTACTCCAAGGTGCAGTCGCCCTCGATGTTCTTGTCCAGGGCGCGCTCGGGATAGTCCGGTGCCTCCTTGCTCAGGGGTTGGTATTGGCGGCTGTCGAAGGCCGGCGCCGGGGCTGGCGCGGGTGTGGCTGCCCGGGCTTTTTCAGCGGCCAGGCGTTGCTGATCGAGGCGTTGTTGTTCCAGCTCGCGGTGGCGTTGTTCGCTGGCCAGGCGTTCCTGCTGCTGCTCGATCTTCTTGTCTTCGACGCGTTTACGCGCCAAGGCGGCTTTCTCGAGTTTTTGCGCCTGGACCTGCGGGTCGACCGTGGGCTTTGCCGGCACCGGCACTGGTATCACCACCGGTTCCGGCGGTGCGGGGGCAGCCACCACCGGTTCAGGCTCGGGTGCTGGCGCCGGTGGCAGCATGACCAACTGCGTGTGCATCACCCGAGGGGCATCCGCCACGGGCTTCTCCGTCGACCAGCCCAGCATCAACGCGGCCAGCACGCCGACGTGCAGCGCCACCGCCAGGCTGGCGGCGAGGCTGTTTCTCCAAAACCCGGAAGCCTCCCGGGGCGCCATCGTCAGGGTGGGACTGTGCATGATCATCGCCGTCATTGCGGGGCCTCGGTCACCAGCCCCAGGTTGCTGACACCACCCTTCTGCAACACCGCCATGGCCGCGACCACACGGCCGTAACCGGCGTTGTCGTCGGCGCGGATATAGACCTGGGTGTCGCCGCGCGCCGCCACCACCTGCATGACCTTGGCGCCCATTTCATCCAGGCTCACGGCGCTGTCGGTCTGGTGCTGGGTATCGAGTTCGCCGCCGAGGTTCCAGTAGTAGCCGCCGTCGGCCTTTACCGACAGCGTGAGGATCTGCTGGCGGGTGTCGGTGGCCAACGCCTCGGCGGCGACCTTGGGCAGGTCGATCTTCACGCCCTGGGTCAGCATCGGCGCGGTGACCATGAAGATCACCAGCAGCACCAGCATCACGTCGATATACGGCACCACGTTCATCTCGGCCTTGGGCCCGTGTTTGCGTTGCGGCCTGACTAACATGGGAGTTGCTCCTTTCAGGCGGCGACGGCCAGGTTGATCGACGTACCGCGCAGGGTGCGGTGCAGGCGTACCTGCAGCTCATTGCCAAACGCGTAGTAACGGGTGAGCAGGGTCTGGCCGCGCGCCGCGAAGCGGTTATAGGCGATCACCGCCGGGATCGCCGCAAACAGGCCAATGGCCGTGGCGATCAAGGCTTCGGCAATGCCCGGCGCTACGGTGGACAACGTCGCCTGTTGCACCTGGGACAAGCCGATAAACGAATTCATGATGCCCCACACCGTGCCGAACAGGCCGATGTACGGGCTGACCGAACCCACGGTCGCGAGAAATTGCAGGCCCTTTTCCAGCTCGATTTCCTGCTCGGTGATCGCCACCTGCAAGGCCCGCTCCACGCCTTCGAGCACCGCCGGGTCATGGCTGTGCAAGTGCTGGTATTCCTGGACCCCGGCGATAAAGATCGGCGCAATGCCGCCCTCGCCCGCCTGCTGGAGCTCACGGGACAGTGCCTGCAAATCCGACGCGGCGCGAAAGCGCTGCACAAACGTATTCAACTGCCGCTCCAGACGGCGCAGCACACTGCCGCGCTGGATAATCAGGTACCAGCTGAGCAAGGACGCCAACAGCAAGGTGAGCATGACAGCCTTGACCAACAGGCTGGCGTCGCTGATCAAACCCCAGATCGTCATATGTTCCATCGTCGCGTGCATGGTGAATCTCCCATTCGATTAAAAAGTGATGACCGGTTGATGACGGTTCACGGCAATTTCAATGCGCGGGTGACCTCGGCCCAGGGCACGAACTTGAAGTTCTGGGTCTGCTCGGGCATGCGCTTGCGCCCGTCCTGCACCACCAGCATGCCTTGGCTCCATGGCCCGCCGAGGTTGATGGCGGTGACTTCCAGGCCATCGGTTTCCGACGCACCGTCGATACCGGCAGCGGCGTTCAAGCCGACGCGAAAGCCGCCGTGCACGGCAAACGGCGGTTCGGCATCCACCACCAGGTAGCTGTCATTGCCCTGGCTGGAGATCACCAGGTAGTCATGTTTATCGCTCTGGTACAGCGCTAGGCCCTCGACATCCGCATGCAATTGCGCGCCGACCTTGATCACGCTGGTCAACGTCGCCGGTTGATCGGCGCGCGCATCCACCGCCCACACGCCGACGTCTTCCTCACCGATAAACAGGCGCTGGCGCTGGTCGTCGGCTACACAGCCTTCGGGTTGGCTGTCGACCTTGAACTGACGCACCAGCTCGCCGTGCACACGGCCGTCCGGCGCACTGAGGCGGTATTGCAGGAAGGTGCCGTCCTTGCCGTTGGCAATCGCGTAGATCTCGCCGCTGGCGGGCTGGAACAGGCAGATGCCATAGATTTCCTTGAGCGGCGTGGGCACTTCACCGGCCTCACGCAGCTCGCCGCTCTGACGGTCGATGCTGAACAGGCTCAGGCTGTTGTGATCGCGATTGCTCGCCACCGCCAGGTCCACCGTTTGCGCGCCAAGCTTGAAGTTGGGGCGTACGTCGACGTTGTTCAGGCGGCCCACCGCCAGTTCCTGCAACAGCTTGCCGTCGAGGTCGTAGGCGAGCAGGCCCTGTTTCTTGTTGGTTCCGAGCACACGGCTGTTGGCCGGGGTTTGCGGGTGAATCCAGATCGCCGGGTCATCCGCCGCGTCGCCCTGGCGGCCGACCGGGTCGCTCTGGCGCAAGGCCGCGACTTCCGGCAGCACCGGCGCCGCCGCGACGGGCTTGGCCTGCCAGTCGAGCCTGGCCTGGTAGAGCGTGCCGCTGTCATCGTCGCGCACCAGCAACTGGCGGCCATTGAGCGCCAATTGCTCCGGCTCTTTCAGGCCCGGCAGGCCCAGGCTCGATTGCTCCACCCAGCGCTCGCCGGTGTGCTGGAACAGGTGTAACCGGGCGGTCTTCGGGTCCAGCGCAACCAGGCCACCGGGTACCAGCGCCATGGCCCCGGCTTCGCGCTTGGGAGTGTCGAACAGCGCCACCGGCGTGCGTTTCACCTCGGCTTCCGGGTGCGCCGGGTAGGCCCACCAGCCGACATTCTCTTCATTCACCAGCAACTGCTGGGTGGCATCGTCCACCTGGCAGAACTGCGCCGACGGCGGCAGCGGCAAACCCCGTACACGCTGGGGGTCGGTGAGCAGCGTCGCGCCGTTGCCCACCAGCCATTGCTCGCCCTTGCCCTCTTCGCCCACCAGGAACACAAACAGGTTGGCCGCGGCGTCGCGGTACAGGCACAGGCCATTTACCGGGTAGTCGCGGGTCGGCAGGTACAGCGGCTTGCCCCAGTTTTTGCCGGCGCTGTCCAGGCTGATCAGCAGCGCCTGCTGGCGCTCGTTGTCGAGGCTGGCGAGCAGCACCTGGGCACCTGCGGCGCGGGTGTCGAGGCTGCTGAAGTTACCCTTGAAACGCGCCAGCTCGGCGCCCTGGCTGTCAAGCAGTTGCAGGCCGTCGCGGGTGCTGGCGGCCAAGCGCTCGGTGCCATTGGGCAGGAAGGCCACGGCTTCGGCCTTCAGGCTGGGTGCCCACGGGGTCAGCGCCAGGTCGGCGGCGAACGCATGGCCGCTGGTGACCAGGGCAATCAGCAGGTACAGCTTGGAAATTCTCATGGACAAGCAAATCCTTCAAAAACAATGGAGATCAAATGTGTTGAATTCAAAAATGAGTGAAAGTCAGGCCCACTTTGTAGGTCGGGCCGTACTCTTCGTATTGGCCGTTGTAGCTGCGGTGGCCGGTGTAGACGAAGTACGACTCATCGGTGAGGTTCTGGGCCTCGAAGCTGACTTGCAGGTTCTTGGTCAGCGAGTAGCGCGCGCTGAAGTCGACGAACGTCTGCGCGTCGACGTGCAGGTCGTGGGCCTTGTCGTTGATCGAGGCCAGCTCATACAGGTAGGCCGACTTGTAGTTGGCCGACAGGTGCAGGCTGAGCTTGTCGTCCTCCCAGCCGAGCATCAGGTTGCCGACGGTGTCCGACTGGTTGGGCAGGCTGATGTTGCGCTTGCGATTCGTGCCGCTGGCGGCGTCGAAGCCTTCGATATCGGCGCTGGAGCGGCTGAAGGTGCTGTTGGCGCCGATCAGCAAGCCGTTCCACGGTGCGGGCAGCCAGTCGAACTTCTGTGAGTAGGCCAGTTCCAGGCCGTAGAGCTTGGCGCTGTCGCCGTTGGCGTAGGTGTGGGCCTCGGAGAAATTGGTCCAGGCGCCGGTGCCGGCAAGGTCGGTGTTGTAGACGAAGTTCTTGATGTCCTTGTAGAACACGAATGCCGATACGGTCCCGGCGCGGCCCATGAAGTGCTCGATACCCAGGTCAAGGTTGCTCGATTCCAGGGGCTTGAGGTCCGGGTTGCCGAAGGTGGCTTCGTCATCGTCGATCACAAAACCCGGCGCCAGCTGGCCGAATGTCGGGCGCACCACCGACTTGGTCCAGGCCGCGCGCACCTGGGTGTTCTTGTCGATCTGGTAGCGCGCATGCAGCCCCGGCAACCAATGGTGATAGCGGCGTTTGGTCTCGGTGGGGGTGAACACGCCATCGGTGGCGCCGGTGCCCTTGGCTTCGAACTCGGTGCCCTCGTAGCGCAGGCCGGCGATAAAGCGCCAGTCGTCGATATCGAGGGTGTTCATCAGGTAGCCGGCGTTGATGTCCTCGCGAATGGTGAAGTCGTTGACCCGCGATTCGGTCTCGTCATAGAAATCCGCCGGGTTGAGGCTGCCGATCAGCTGCTTGATGGCGCTGGGGCTGATGCCGGGGCCGTAGTTGCCCAGGCGATAGTCGACGCTGCCCTTCTGGAACCGGGTGAGGTTGAGTTGGTCGGCGCTGAAACCGAGGGTGTCGAAGTCTTCGTAGACCCAGGCCTCCAGGTCGTTGTCCTTGTTGCGGCGGCTGACCTTGCCGCCGAACTTGACCTGGGACGCATAGCCGCTCAGGTCATAGTCGCGGGCCAGGTCCAGGCGCAGGTTTTTCTCGGTGTCCGTGGTGTTCTGTTTTTCCCAGTCGACCTTGTCGAGGCTGAAGTTGCTGGCGTCGTAGAAGCCGCTGCCGATGATCGGGCGGGGTTTGTCCTTGTCGTAGAAACCGCTGTTGGCAAAGTCGCCGCCGTCGAAGGTGGCGCCGGCGATATGCGCCGGGCTGTCTTCGCTGGATTGGCTGTAGCCGGCCTGGCCGCTTAAGGTCCACAGGCCGAGCATGCGTTCGCCGCCGAATACATAGGATTGGATTTCCTGGGTTTCCTCACGGTTTTTCAGCTTGCGCTTGCCCTCGGCATCGCCCAGTTGGCCCGGGGCCTGGGGGTCGGCAAATTCAATGCTGGTGGAGTTGCGGGTTTCTGTGTCGGTGTAGCGGCTGTATAGGGTGCGCAGGTAGTAGCTGCTGAGGTCATCGGGCTTGTAGTCGAAGTTCAGGCCACCGCCGGCGCGTTCGCGGCTGATGTCGTAGTCGCGCTGTTCGAACTCATTGAGCCGGGCGCCGTCGGTGAAGTCCCAGGCGCCGCCGGTTTCGACGTTGTCCGAGCCGAAGTCGCGCTTTTGCCAGCTCAGTGCCGCGGCGACGCCGAAGTTGTCGATGCCGTCGCCGAGGCTGAAACGGTTACTGGCGGCACCGGAGAATTTCGGGCTGGTCTGGCGGGTGTTCTTGTCGTAGCTGGCTTCGCTGCTGCCGGTGTAGAACAAACCTTTATGGTCGAAGGCCGAGAGGCTTTGCACATCGACGGTGCCACCGAGGGAGTTGGCGTCCATGTCCGGGGTGAGGGTCTTGATCACCGACAGCGACTGCACCAGTTCCGAGGGCAGCACATCGAGGGCCACGGCGCGGCGCGCGCTTTCCGGGGCGGGCACCAGGGTGCCGTTGATGGTTACGCTGTTGAGGTCCGGGCCCAGGCCGCGCACGCTGACAAAACGCCCTTCGCCCTGGTCGCGCTCCACACTGATGCCCGGCAGGCGCTGCGCCGCTTCGGCGACGTTCTGATCCGGCAACTGGGCCACACCGTCGGCATGCACCACGCTCTTGATGCTGTCGGCGCTGCGTTGTTCCTTGAGCGCCTGGTCGATGGCGGCGGCCTGGCCGACCACCTCGACGTGCTCGGTGGCGCTCGCTTCGGCGGCGCTCAACCGTTCACTGGCCATCGCCAGGGCCAAGGCGGTAAGCGTAAAGCTGACGAGCCCGGTGCGCTTGTACATGCAATCCTCCCCAAGAATCCGTTGGCGCCAGGCAAGGGGCCCGGCAACTGGGAGGGCACGCTAGGGGTGGGGGATGACGGTTCTGTGACAGGGGTCGGCGCGAAGGCCTGTAAACCTGGGTTTAGAGCAGTCCTGCAGGTGCAAATGAGCTGATATGACCTGTGTAGATCCCCAGTGGGAGGGGGCTTGCTGTGGTGAGGAGGCTTGTCCCCCCGACGGGTTCACTGAGGATACGGGGGGCCTGCTTCGCAGACCGGCGCGGGGCAAGCCCGCTCACCACAGCTAGTCTGCTCACCACAGCAAGCTCCTCCCACATTTTTTGATCGCCCGTGTGTTTGAGCTGAGCTGATTCGACCCTCCTCCACCGTCATCCAACGGTCACATCCATCTGCTGTGCTGGCGCCCACCACTCATTTGCCCAAGGACCTGCGGCCATGTTTTCCGTGCTCAAGCCCCACCGCTGGAAACTCTCGTTGCTGCTGATCGCGGCCAACCTCGGGCTGATCCTGCACCTGGCCTGCGGCGAGTTGAAAAGCGTCAGCGAATGGGTGTGGCTGGATATCTTCGGCGAAGGCGGTTCCGCCCTGCTCGCCCTGGTGTGGCTGGGCCTGGTGCTAAAAAGCCGCCCCGCAGGACGCGTCACCAATTACCTGGCGCTGGGCCTGTCGTGCATCTTTTTCTCCTGGTGGATCGACAGTCTCGACGAATTTATCCGCCTGCCCGACAGCATCACCTGGGACCATTGGCTCGAGTCCGGGCCGATGCCGGTGGGCATGATCCTGCTGACCATCGGCATCTACCACTGGCACCGCGAACAACTGGCGATCAGCGCGCAGATGGAAAAGCGCGAGCGCTTGTTCCGTGAACATCGACTGTTCGACAAACTCACGCCGCTGGCCGGCGCCGACTACCTCAAGCGCCAGCTGGCCGACAGCCTGCAGGACAGCCGCGAGCAGCAACAACCGCTGTCGCTGCTGGCCCTGGACCTGGACAACTTCGCCGCCATCAACCAGGCCTACGGGCATGCCGAAGGCGACGCGGTGTTGCAGGCCCTCAGCCATTTGCTGCTGCTCAACCTGCGCCGCCAGGACCTGCTGTGCCGCCTGGCCGGCGACCGTTTTGTGGTGCTGCTGCCCAACACCGGCGAACGCCAGGCCAAGGAGCTGGCGCTGGAGTTGCAGCAAGCGGTGCGCGGCCTGGCCCACAAGACCCGGCAACAGGGCGAACGCCTGCAACTGGCGGCGACCACCGCCGTGGTCATGGCCCTTGAAGAACCGCCCCAGGATTTGCTCAAGCGCCTGAACCTGGCCTTGGCCAGGGCCAAGCAACCCCTTGCGAAAAGTGCCTGAGATGGCCGTCAAAACCAGCTGGTATGAAGCCGACAGCCGCTTCATTCCAGGGCATTACCAACCCGCCACGCTGATCGACCTGGCCTTGTCCCGGGACATCGACAGCCATCGCCTGCTACGCGGCACCGGGCTGTTTCACGAGGACATCCTGGCCGGCACCGCGCACTTGAGCCCGCAGCAGTTTTTCGGCTTGATCGGCAACAGCCGCAAGTTACTGGACGCCGACGACAGCAGTTTCCTGTTTGGCCAGCGCCTGCTACCGGGCTATTACGGTGCCGCCAGCCACGCCCTTGGCCATGCGCAGAACCTGCACCAGGCCCTGGAGATCCTGATCCAGCAACAGGTGCTGCTCAGCCCGTTGGCCAGCCTGCAACTGGAGCTGGATGAGCACCACGCCTACCTGTACTGGCTGGACAGTTGCGGCGCCGGCGAGCACTGGCGTTTCCTGCTGGAAGCCAGCATGACCTCGCTGGTTGCCATGAGCCAATGGCTCAGCGGCGAGCGCCTGCCGTGGGCGTGCAGTTTCAGCCATGCCGAACCGCGCTACATCGAACAGTACTGGGTGCACCTGGGCGAGGACACGCGCTTCGAGCGCCCGCTGGACATGATGACGATCCCGCGCGAATACCTCACCCGCACCTGGCCGGGCGCCTCGGCCACGGCCGGCCAGGTTGCACGCCGCCAAGCCCGCGAGCAGATCGAGCAACTGGGCTTTGCCGGCAGCTTTCTCGACTGCCTCTACGAGTACCTGCGCGACCAGGTGCGCCAGCCGCCCAGCCTGGAACAGGCGGCCCAGGCCTTCGCCATGAGCCCGGCGACCCTCAAGCGCAAGCTGCACAAGCACGACACCGGTTTTCAACAGCAGGTGGACCGGGTGCGCAAGCAGGTGGCGTTGCACCTGTATCAGGTCAAGGGCTACAGCAATGATGAGGTGGCGGCGTACCTGAATTTCAACGATGCGGCGAACTTCCGGCGCTCATTCAAGCGCTGGACCGGCAGCACCCCGAACCTGATCCGCCAGCTGTTCAACAGCCGCTAGCCAGGCGTTCGCGCAAAAACTCCACCAGCGCCTGCACCGGCCGTGAGCTTTGCCGGTGCTGGGGATACACCGCCGACAGGGTCAGGGCTTCGGGGGCAAAATCATCGAGGAGCGTGACCAGCCGGCCGTCCTTCAAGGCGTCGCCGACGATAAAGGTCGGCAGGTAGGTGACGCCCAGGCCGGCGACGGCGGTATCGCGCAGCAACTCGCCGTTATTCACGCGCATACGGCCGGTGACATTCAGTGCTTGCAGCTTGCCTTTGAAGCGCCATTGCACCTGGCGGCCATGGCCGTAGGGCAGGCAGTCGTGTTCGGCGAGGTCTTCGGGTTTAAGCGGCGTACCGCGCAGTGCCAGGTACTCGGGGCTGGCGCAATACACGCGCTCGATGCTGGCGATACGCCGAGCGATGAGGGTGGAATCTTCCAGGGTGCCGATGCGCAGCACCAGGTCGTAGCCCTCACCGATGAGGTCCACCGGGCGGTCGCTGAGGTCAACTTCCACCGACACCTGGGGATGGCGCTGCAAGAACACCGGCAACAGGCAACCCAGGTGCGCCATGGCGAACGACAACGGCGCACTCAGGCGAATGGTGCCGCGCGGTTCGCTGTTCTGGCCGGCGATGCCCTGCTCCACTTGCTCGACTTCACCGAGCAGGCGCAAGGCGGACTCGTAGTAACTCTGGCCCAGGGGCGTGACATCCAGGCGGCGCGTGGAGCGGTTGAGCAGGCGCACGCCGAGGCGATCCTCCAGCTGGATCAGGCGGCGACTGACGAATTGCTTGGACAGGCCCAATTGTTCGGCGGCGGCGGTGAAGCTGCCGGATTCCATGACCTGGCAGAACAGGCGCATGTCTTCGAAGGGGTTCATTGTCGCTTCTCGGTGGACAGTTTGGAGATTTATAACTGGATGGTCGCAACACCACAAATCAAATGTGGGAGGGGGCTTGCCCCCGATAGCGGTCTGTCAGTCTCAATAGCTTTGACTGATACACCGCTATCGGGGGCAAGCCCCCTCCCACATTGATCACCTAAAGGCTTGAAAACCGGTTACTTGGCAGTGAACGCCGAGTAGCTGTTCATCAGGTTGCGGTAGTTGGGGATGCGCGGCGACAGCAGGTTGGCCAGGCCTTCCATGTCGTTGCGCCAGTCCACTTGCAGCTCGCAGGCCACGGCGAACCAGTTCACCAGTTGCGCACCGGCGGCGGTCATACGCGCCCAGGCGGCTTGTTGCACAGTTTCGTTGAAGGTGCCGGAGGCGTCGGTGACCACGAACACCTCGAAGCCTTCGTCGAGGGCGCAAAGGGTCGGGAACGCTACGCACACGTCCGTCACCACACCGGCAATGATGATCTGCTTACGACCGGTAGCCTTGACCGCCTTGACGAAATCTTCGTTGTCCCAGGCGTTGATCTGACCAGGACGGGCGATGTACGGCGCGTCCGGGAACAGTGCCTTGAGTTCCGGCACCAGTGGGCCGTTGGGACCGCCTTCAAAACTGGTGGTCAGGATGGTTGGCAGGTTGAAGAACTTCGCCACATCGGCCAGAGCCAGTACGTTGTTCTTGAATTCGTTAGGGGAGAAATCCTGCACCAGGGAGATCAGGCCGGTCTGGTGATCCACCAACAGCACTACGGCGTCATCTTTGTTCAAGCGCTTGTAAGTCATGGGTTAACTCCTTTGTGGGTTTAGGTATCAGAACGCAAAGCACGAGCAGCCAAACGCCCCCCAGAAACCCTGGAAGTCGCTGACCGGCACGCTGGAAAGGCGCGCCTTTTCGTGGCTGTGGGAATGCACGCCGCACGGGCCGCTGCATTGGTGTACTTGAGCCTGCACAGGCGAACTCGGGCGCCAGTGCCCCGGCACCTTGACCACCGGCGACCAGTCCGGCAGCACCGGTACGCGTGGCGGTGCAAAGTCTTCGAAGTCGCCGGCGCCGTAGACCACCTTGCCGCCAACCACGGTGAGCACCGATTCGATCCACTTGATGGCTTCTTCATCGACGCTGAAAAAGTCCGCCGACAGCGCCGCCACGTCCGCCAGTTGGCCGACCTTGATCTGGCCTTTCTTACCCTGCTCGGACGAGAACCAGGCGCTGCCATGGGTGAACAGTTCCAGCGCGGTCAGGCGCGGCAGGCCTTCGGCGTGCAGCTCCAGGCCACCGACGGTGCGGCCGCTGACCATCCAATACAGCGAAGTCCACGGGTTGTAGCTCGAGACTCGCGTGGCATCGGTGCCCGCCCCCACCGGCACGCCTTCGGCCAGCATGCGCTTGATCGGTGGCGTGGCTTCGGCGGCCTTGGCGCCGTAGCGCTCGACAAAATATTCGCCCTGGAACGCCATGCGGTCCTGGATCGCGATACCGCCACCGAGGGCGCGGACCCGCTCGATATTCTTCGGGGTGATGGTTTCGGCATGGTCGAAGAACCACGGCAAGCCATTGAACGGGATGTCGCGGTTGACCTTCTCGAACACATCGAGCATGCGCGAGATGGACTCGTCATAGGTGGCATGCAGGCGGAACGGCCAGCGCTGCTCCACCAGATGGCGCACCACCGGTTCCAGCTCCTGCTCCATGGTCAGCGGCAGGTCGGGACGGGGTTCGAGGAAGTCTTCAAAGTCGGCGGCCGAGAACACCAGCATTTCACCGGCGCCGTTGTGGCGCAGGTAGTCATCGCCCTGGTGCAGGGTGACGCTGCCGGTCCAGTTCTTGAAGTCGCTGAGTTCTTCCTTGGGCTTCTGGGTGAACAGGTTGTAGGCGATGCGTACCGTCAGTTGCTCATCCTTGGCCAGTTGCTCGATCACCGCGTAGTCATCGGGGTAGTTCTGGAAACCACCGCCGGCATCGATGGCGCTGGTCAGGCCGAGACGATTGAGTTCACGCATGAACTGGCGGGTGGAGTTGACCTGGTATTCCAGCGGCAGTTTCGGGCCTTTGGCCAGAGTCGAGTAGAGGATCATCGCATTCGGCCGCGCCACCAGCATGCCGGTGGGGTTGCCGTGGCTGTCGCGCACGATCTCGCCACCCGGCGGGTTCGGCGTGTCCTTGGTGTAGCCGGCCACGCGCAAGGCGGCGCGGTTGAGCAAGGCACGGTCATACAGGTGCAGCACGAACACCGGGGTGTCCGGTGCGGCCTGGTTGAGTTCTTCCAGGGTCGGCATGCGTTTTTCGGCGAACTGGAATTCGTTCCAGCCACCGACCACCCGCACCCATTGCGGGGTCGGGGTTCGGTCGGCCTGCTCCTTGAGCATGCGCAGGGCATCGGCCAGGGACGGCACGCCTTCCCAGCGCAACTCGAGGTTGTAGTTCAACCCGCCACGGATCAGGTGCAGGTGCGAGTCATTGAGGCCGGGGATCACGGTGCGGCCCTTGAGGTCGATGACCTGGGTGCCGCTGCCACGCAGGGCCATGGCCTCGCCATCGGTGCCGACGGCAACGAAGCGCCCCTCTCGGATGGCGACGGCGGTTGCCCGCGGGTTTTCTCGGTCCACGGTGTGGAACTGGCCATTGAACAGAATCAGATCGGCGTTCATAGGGTTTCCTTTACAGAGGCTTCAAGCCAGGGAGCGAACAGGCGGGTGGCGGCCGGCATCAGCAGGTAGACCACCAGCAGGACGATGGTCACGGTGACCAGGAAGGTCGCGACCACGTAGTTGGAGAGAAACGGGTGCAGGCCGAGGATCGGGGCCCATACGATCGGCACCAGCAGGGTCAGCGGCAGGATCACGCACAGGGTCACCACCGCCTGCTTCCAGCGCGGCGGCTTGGCGGCGCTGTCGGCCAGGGGCGTGAACCAGAACTCGTTGACCGCACCGATTTCGGTCTTGTCGCCGTCGGCCAGCATCGGCGTGGCTTCGGCGATCAGGGTGTTGCGCTCGGGGGAATTGAGCCAGGTTTCCAGGTCATCGGTGGAGCGGTAGCGCAATACGCAGGTGAACAGCGCCAGGCCGTTCTGTTTGCTGCGCACCACATCGACACCCAGGTGGCCGGGACGCTCGCCGGCGATGCGTACGGTGCGGCGCAGCCAGGCTTCGTAGTCGGCTTCGCGGCCGGCCTTGATCAGGTGTTTGACGACCAGGGTGACGACTTCGTCGGGCCCTGTCTGTGGTGCTGGGTCCATGGGATGCCCCTCTGCCTTGAAATGTCAGCGATGAGGGGAGTTTGCCGAGGACAGCGTCAGGAAAATTGCATGTACGTGCTGTTTGAGGGGGATGGCTGGAAAGGGCTCACCAGCCTTCTTTCAGCATGCGCAACTCCAGGTGCTGCAACAGCATGATGGTCTTGCCGTCGGCGATCTCGCCGCTCTGCACCATGGCCAGTGCCTGCTCGAAACCCAGCTCCAGCACCTCGATGTCCTCGCCCTCCTCTTCCAGGCCACCGCCATGGCCGACCCGGTCCCCCGGCTGGTACTCGCCGAGAAAAAAGTGAATCCGCTCGGTGACCGACCCGGGGCTCATGAACGCCGCATAGATCTTCTCTACATGGCCGACGCGGTAGCCGGTCTCTTCCTCGGCCTCCAGGCGAATGCGCTCTTCGGGGCTGGCGTTGTCCAGCAGCCCCGCCGCCGCTTCAATCAGATAGCCGTGGTAGTCATTGACGAAGGTGGGCATGCGGAACTGGCGAATCAGCAACACGGTGCGTTGCTCGCGGTTGTACAGCAGGATAGTCGCGCCATTGCCGCGGTCATACACCTCGCGGGTCTGGGCTTGCCAACTGCCGTCGCGGCGACGCAGGTCGAAGCTGTATTTTTTCAGCAGGTACCAGTTGTCCGAGAGGGTCTCTTCGGCGGTGATGCGAACGGGGCTGTTGTCCATGGTCAGGCCTTTGTTCAAAAGAGCACGAGCATGTCGCGCCGGCATCGATGGCGTCAAATGCTGTAACACTTTGCAAGCAATCCCCCTGCGCGGCCGTCGAATTTATACCTGCCTGTGCAGGCCATCTGGTAAAACCCCCACTTCACCTTTGCCCTGGAATCTTCATGCCCTCTCGTTTTCTATCGCGCCTGAGCCTGCGCTGGTTTCCCCTGCTGTGCATGGCACTGTTGATCGTCGGCCTGCCCGTGGGCTGCGCGGTGCTGCAACACAAGGAGCGCGAGCTGGTGTTTCGCATCGAACCCGGCACCGCCAGTTGGTACAGCGGCTTGCCCAAGGCGGTGCAGGAATTCGAACTCAAGCCCGCCAGTTTCAAATCGGGGCAGAACATTCATGGCTGGTGGTACCCGGCCGCCAACAAGGACGCACCGGCGATCCTCTACCTGCATGGCGTACGCTGGAACCTCACCGGGCAGCTGTTTCGCATCGAGCAGTTGCACGCCCTGGGTTACTCGGTGCTGGCCATCGACTATCGCGGTTTTGGCCAGAGCCACGGCGAGCTGCCCTCCGAAACCACGGTCTACGAAGACGCGCGCATCGCCTGGGAACGCTTCCAGGTGCTGCAGCCGGACCCCGGCAAGCGCCTGATCTACGGGCACTCCCTCGGCGGCGCGGTAGCCATCGACCTGGCCGCCGAACTGGGCAAGCAGACGCCACTGCCGGTACGTGGGCTGGTCATCGAATCCACCTTCACCTCCCTGGCCGATGTGGCCACGGCGGTGGCCAACACCTCGCTGCCGGTGCGTTGGTTGCTGTCGCAGAAGTTCGACTCCATCGACAAGATCGCCGATATCCATATGCCATTGCTGGTGGTGCATGGCCTGGATGACCGCTATGTGCCGCCCCGTTTCAGCGAGCAACTATTTGAAGCAGCCCGACAACCCAAACGCCTCTTGTTGGTGCCGGGTGCCAGCCACAACAACAGCATGAGCCTGGCCGGTCGCAGCTATCGCCAGGCGCTCGACAACCTGATGCAAGCGAAGATGCCCGCCCAGGTTGTCACCCATGCAACCGGCCGTGACAACGAGTCATAAATCCGTTTTTCGGCACTGGGTTCGCGCTTGGCTGTCAAGCGCAAACCCTGCTCATACTGGCCCTCGCCGGCAGTTGATCAAATATTAACCTTTGGTTAAATCGCCAACCCTGCCGGGCGTTCGCAAAGTTATCCACAGAGATACCCACGGTTTTCGTGGACAACTCTTTTTATTTTTTTACGATTTTTTTGCTGATTAAACGGTTTCTGGAAATGTGCCCGGCAGCAAAATCTCACGATTCACATCGCGTATATCGTTATAGCCACACAGCGCCATCGACACGTCCAATTCACGGGCGATGATCTCGAGCGCCTTGGTCACCCCCGCTTCGCCCATCGCACCCAGCCCATACAAATGCGGGCGACCGATCATGGTGCCCTTGGCGCCGAGTGCCATCGCCTTGAGCACGTCCTGGCCGGAGCGAATGCCGCCGTCCAGCCACACCTCAATGCGCTCGCCCACCGCATCGACAATCGCCGGCAACTGGCTGATGCTCGATGGTGCACCATCCAACTGGCGGCCTCCGTGGTTGCTCACCACCAGTGCATCCGCCCCGGAATCGGCGGCCAGGCGCGCGTCTTCCACATCGAGGATGCCCTTGATGATCAGCTTGCCGCCCCAGCACTGCTTGATCCATTCCACATCGTCCCAGCTCAGGCGCGGGTCGAATTGCTGGGCGGTCCACGACGACAGCGACCGCATGTCCGCCACACCCTTCACATGCCCGACGATATTGCCGAAGCCACGCCGCCGGGTACCGAGCATGCCCATCACCCAGCGCGGCCTGATGGCCATGTTGAGGAGGTTCGGCAAGGTCAACCTGGGCGGTGCCGACAAGCCGTTGATCAAATCCTTGTGACGCTGCCCGAGGATCTGCAGGTCCAGGGTCAGCACCAGTGCGTCCACGCCGGCCGCCTTGGCACGTTCGATCAATTGCTCGACAAAGCCACGGTCGCGCATCACATACAGCTGGAACCAGAACGGCTTGCCGACCTGTTCGGCGATGTCCTCCAACGAGCAGATACTCATGGTCGACAAGGTATAGCGCAGGCCAAACGCAGCGGCGGCGCGGGCGGTAAGAATCTCGCCATCGGCATGCTGCATGCCCGCCAGGCCGGTCGGTGCCAGGGCAACGGGCATGGCCATGTCCTGGCCGAGCATGGTGGCGCGGATCGAACGTTCATCGATATTGCGCGCCACGCGCTGGCGGAATTTGATCCGGGCAAAATCGCTTTCATTGGCGCGGTAGGTGCTTTCAGTCCAGGACCCGGAATCGGCGTAATCGTAGAACATCCGTGGCACCCGCTTTTGCGCCAGCTTGCGTAAATCTTCGATGGTTGTCATCAACGACATCTAGGTCACCTCTCCCTGAACTGAGCACAGAGAGTAACCGCCCCACAAGTGGGCAACCAGCCATTGCGTTTATATCGATCGCAGACTAATCTCGCACAAACCCGCAAAAAAGCGCACAAACATGCATAACACCCATCACGCCATGGACCTGCCGTCCCTGCGCAAACAAAAGATCCTGTTACTGCTGGAACGCGACGGCAAAGTCACTGCCTCGGAGCTGGTGGACCACTTCGCCGTGTCCCAGGACACCATCCGCCGCGACCTCGGCGAACTCGCCGCCGCCGGCCTGTTGCAGCGCGTGCACGGTGGCGCCCTGCCCCGGCCCAAGGACACCGGCAAGGACTTCTTCACCCGCGTCGGCGAGACCAATGAAGCCAAGCGTCAACTCGCGCAACTCGCCGCCGATCAGGTGCAAGACGGCCAGATCGTGCTGTTCGATTCCGGCTCCACCACCTTGCAGATCGCCCAGTCATTGCCGCACTCGATCCGCCTGACGGTGGTCACGCCATCACCGATGATCGCCATCGCCCTGGCCGACCATCGCGATGTGAAGGTGATACTTGCCGGCGGCCAACTCAACCCGGCCACCTTGTCCACCAGCGGTCACGAGGCGGTGCGCCTGATCCAGAGCATCAAGGCCGACCTGCTGTTTACCGGAGTGTGCGCACTGCATCCGCAAGTGGGCATCAGCTCGCTGCATTTTGATGAAGTCGCGGTCAAGCAGGCCCTGCTCGACAGCGCCTCCCATGTGGTGGCGGTGACCATGGCCGACAAACTCGGTGCGGTGGAACCGTTTGTGGTGGCGCCATGCAACCGTATTCACACGTTGATTACCGAGTGGCATGTGCCGAGTGTGGAGGCGTATGAGCAGTTGGGGTTGGAGGTGTTGCGGGTGGAGGTCGAGTAGGTACAGGGCATCAAATGGCGGTGTGGCTGGCAGGCTTTGTTGTGGCCAGCAGGCTTTTTGTAGTGGGCAAGCTTTTTTATGGTGAGCGGGCTTGCTGTGGTGAGCAGGCTTTTTGTGGTGAGCGGGCTTGCCCCGCGCTGGGGCGCGTAGCGGCCCCTCATAAGGCCACCGCCATTATCCTGCCTGAACGCGGTGACTGGTTTTAGGGCTGCTTCGCAGCCCAGCGCGGGGCAAGCCCGCTCACCACAACAAGCTCACTCACCCCAAAAAAGCTTGCTCACCACAACAAGCCCGCTCACCACAAAAAAAGCTTGCTCACCACAGCAAGCTCACTAGCCACAACAAGCCCGCTCACCACGACAGCACCTTGGCCGCATCGCGCATGAAAATCTCGATGGTCTTGGGCCCCACGCCGTCAAATTCACCCAGGCGCTTTTCGAACGCCTGGCGGTTTTCGCTGGCACTGCGAATGTGGCTGATCTTGCCGGCGTACTCGGCGTTCAGCTTGGCACTCAGGTCCAGCAGACGCTGCGCGGTGCTTTCGTCGTACCGCACGTAGTGGGCACGCCCCAACATCGCCACCAATTCCTTGGAGGTGCAATGTTGCAGCTTGCGCGCCGTATCGCGCCCCTCTTCTTCAACGATCACCTTGTAGGCCTGGGCCGCAATTGGCGCCTGGATGCGCTTGCCCATCAGGAAGCTGGCGACAAACCACTTGAACAGGCTGGCGTCATCCCCAGGCGTGAGATCGATGCCCAGTTCAGTCGCTGAAATAGCCTTGGCCATGCTCAGTGCCCCAGCTTGCGCTCGACCTCATTCGCCCGTTCGTTGATGGCGTCGGCCTGGCGTTCGGTGTCCTTGATCGAGGTGGGTGTCAGCACTTTGTCGACGGTTTCGGTGCTGGGATTCGGGCGTTCCAGCGTCTGGCCCTTGGCGGCTTTATCAGTACCTCTTTGCGCCTGTTCGGAACTGATCGGGTCTGGGGTTTTATCGGCAGTCACAGTGAAATCTCCTGGCAGTTGAAGGCCCGCGAAAGCGGCGGGCACTTACGCAGCAGAGGCCTGTGAATGTCGATAGTTCAAGGAAATTGCCGCGGACAAACAGGAACAAAAAAATTTAAACCTTTTGGCCCGGCCTCGGCTCAACAGTCAGGTAACGGCATCCCGCCACTTTCAAGGAGCTCCATCATGACCACTCTGCTGATGAAACAAATGGGCCTGACTTTCGTACTGGTTGCCGGCGCAATATCCAACGCTATGGCCGCCACCTCCAACAGCTTCGTCGATGACGCAGCCCAAGGCGGTATCACCGAGGTGGAAGCCGGCAAACTGGCCCTCGAAAAAAGCAGCTCGGCCGACGTGAAAACGTTTGCCCAGCACATGGTCACCGACCATACCAAGGCCAATCAGGAACTCATGGCCCTGGCAAAAAAACTCGACATCGAAGTGCCGGATGACGCGGCGCTGACTGACAAGGCCAAGAAAGCCATCCTGGAACTGCGCGACGAATCATTTGACAAGGCCTACGCCAACAACCAGGTCGACGCCCATGAAAAAACCGTCGAGCTGTTCAAGAAGGAAGCTGCTTCCTCGGACAATGCCGAGCTGAAAGCCTTCGCCACCAAGACGCTGCCAACCCTTGAAGCCCATTTGAAAATGGCCAAGGAGCTGCAAGCCAAGCACGACCATTAATTCATTCCTGACTCAAGGAGACATTCGATCATGAGTTCGCAACTCAACGGCAAGAAGATTCTGGTCATCACCTCCAACACCGGCATCGAGCGCGATGAACTGCTCAAGCCCCTGGAAGCACTGCGCGGCCATGGCGCCACGGTGATCCACGCGTCCAGCAAAGGCGGCTCCACCCAGACCTTTGTCGGCGACACTGAAAAGGACAAAACCGTGGAATCCGACGTGCAGCTGTCAGACGTGGCCAGCAGCGACTTTGACGCCCTTGTGATCCCTGGCGGTACCGTCAATGCCGATACCCTGCGCCAGGACGCGGCGGCGCTGCGCCTGATCAAGGACTTTGCCCAAGCCGGTAAAACCATCGCGGCGATCTGCCACGGCCCATGGACGCTGATCGACGCCGGCGTGATCAAGGGCAAGACCCTGACCTCGTACAAAAGCGTGCGCATCGACCTGGAAAACGCCGGCGCGGCCGGGTGGGTCGATACCGAAGTCAAGCAATGCCAGGCCAATGGCTGGACCTTGATCACCTCGCGTACACCGGACGATCTGCCTGCTTTCAACGAGGCGATTGCCCAGGCTGTCGCTGGTTGAACCGCCCACGTTGAACGCAAACAGGCGCCTTTCGGCGCCTGTTTTGCGTTACCCCTGCCACTCAGCTTTTACGTTGTTCCTGCATCTCCCGCTTGGGCCCGAACATAGCCCACGCAATCAGGCCCACCAGCGGTACGAAGATCAGGATCACCAGCCATAAGCCCTTGGTCTCCCAGCCACTGGTGCTGCGCAATACGATATTGATCGCCCACAATTCCAACAGCAGCAGAATCACCGCCAACGCAATCCAGATATATTGAATTTCCATGCTTCACCTCCTAGGTCGTATGCGTTAGTTCAAGCATCGGCCGCGAGGGTTCATTTAAATTTTCCTGGGTGGTGGAATGCAACGTGCCCCCAGGCAGACCATGCAACCTGCACGACAGGCTCTCTCTGCAATCCTCTTCAACCAATTGAATTGAAAGGCCAATTTAAAAACACTCAAGTTGGTACGCCTGATGCACCACTGCACTGGACGAGGCGTGCATATCGACGCGCCCTGAGTTTCCCGTGAGGTGTCACCGATGAATGCCATTGACCTGCTCAAAGCCGACCACGAACGCGTAAAGGCCCTGTTGACGCAACTGAGTGAATCCACCGAACGCGGGGTTAAAAAACGCACGGAGTTGCTGGCCAAGCTGGAAGCGGAAATCAGCCTGCACACCAGGCTGGAAGAAGAAATCCTCTACCCAGCGTTCAGAAAGGCCGGCGGCAAGGAACAGGACATCATGTACCACGAGGCCAAGGAAGAGCACCGCACCGTTGACGCCCTGGTGCTGCCCGACCTGAAGCAGACCGAACCGTCGACCACCGAGTTTTCCGGACGCGTCAAAGTGGTCAAGGAACTGCTGGAGCACCATATCGAAGAAGAGGAAACCGAGATGTTCCCCCAGGCCAAAAAGCTGCTGGGCAAGGCATTGCTTGAAGAGTTGGGCGCCGAAATGGAAGCCATGAAAGCGGCGCATAAGGCGCATAAAAAGTCGCAATCGAGCAAGCCGATGGCGGCTTGATCTAGGCAGGACCGGAGCCTGGAATTCATCCAGGCTCCTGATACACCCACACGATAGGGGATAGCGTCATGAAGACCAGATCGTCCCAACGGATTGTGCTTATCGTCGGCCTGTCAGCCCTGCTCACCGGCCCCGCCCTCGCCGCCTTTGGCGATAACCCGGAACCTGCCGCCAACGCCTTGAGTGGCGACAGCGCCGCCGGCTCCGCCCTGCCACCGGGCACCTATCCGAGCAGCCCTTCCGACAGCGACAAAAAAACCAAGGACACCGCCAAACCGCCGAGCAAACCCGCCAGGCCGGCTGACACTGATAAAGACGGCAAGGAAAAACCCCGCTCAGGCAGCTGACGGTTCATCCGGCACCGGCGGCTCGGGCGCCAGCCCCCAGTCGCCATGCTCGTACCAGTCATCCCCGAGCATCTCGGCCGGGTGCATGGTGCGGTCGGCGCCATTGCCGCAAGCCAGCTCGGTGGCGGCACAGTAGCGATCACAGCCCCAACAGATACGTTCGGGATGCTTGGGGTGCAGCGGAAAAGGCTTGGCCATGAGTCGACTCCCTGGCGACGAACACTCCCTGCAACCTACCCCCATCCAGCCTGTGCAACCTTGACCGGCATCAAGCCTGGCCAAGATGAAATATCCTCGGAACTTGACAAGAATCATTATTATTTACTGCTGACCTTCCTAAACTCGGGTTCTCTCTCCACACCCCTCAGGAAGCCTCCATGCGTAGCCCTTCTTTGCTGTGCCTTGCCCTGCTGCTGAGCACCTCCGTGGCAGTTGCCAAGGAGTACCCCATCGGCGAACCGCAACACTGTCCGGGCCTGGAAATCGGCGCGGTGTACCTGCAACCGATCGAGATGGCACCCGCCGGCATGATGCGCGCCACGGCGGATTCCGATGTGCACCTGGAAGCCGACGTACGCGCCACGGCGGACAACGCCCAAGGGTTTCAGGAAGGCAGTTTCGTGCCCTACCTCAACCTGTCTTTCACCCTGAAGAAAACAGGCAGCGACACCCCCATCAGCGGCGACTTCCACGCCATGGTCGCCAACGACGGGCCGCACTACGGCGATAACGTCAAGCTGCAAGGCCCCGGCAAATACACCCTCACCTTCAGCGTATTGCCGCCCACCGGCCATCACTCCCTGGGCCGTCATACCGACAAGGAAACCGGGGTCGCCCCGTGGTTCGAACGCTGTGAAGTGCACTACGAATTCGTCTACGCCGGCATCGGCAAAAAAGGCGGCTATTGATGCGCCGCGCCCTATTGCTGGGCGGCCTGCTGCTGAGCATCGCGGCGGTGGCGGCGCCATTGCCCACCTACGAGCTGAGCCTGGAGGACGGCCATTTCGACCCGCCACAACTGGTGGTCAAGGCCGATGAGCGCTTCAAGATCGTGCTCAAGAACATCGGCCAAGGCCCGGCCGAATTCGAAAGCACGCCGTTGCGGGTCGAGAAGGTGTTGTCTGCGGGGGTGACCACCTTTGTGGTGATCCACCCGCTCAAGCCGGGGTTGTACCCGTTCTTCGACGAGTTCAACCCGCAATTGCCCGAAGGCAGCATCCTCGCCCAATAGGAGCCGTTGATGAATCAATCGATGTTTATTGTCTGGCGTGAAAGCGTCGAGGCCATGCTGGTGATCGGCATTCTGCAGGCTTGGATCAGCCGCCAGGCCGGTCATGTTCAGCTGGCCCGTTTCCTCTGGGCCGGGGTGTTGCTGGGGTTGCTGTGTTCGACCGGGCTGGCCGGTTTGATGCTCTGGGCCGGCGACGCCATTACCGGCCCACAGGGCGAGTGGCTGCAAGCGGCGCTGACCCTGTTGGCCAGCGGCTTGATGGTGCAGATGGTGTTCTGGATGCACCGCAACGCGGCCACGCTCAAACACACCCTGGTACGCGAGGCCGACGAGCGCCTGGCGCGCCAGGGCGGCTGGGGCGTGCTGTTACTGGCGCTGCTGGCGGTGAGCCGCGAAGGCAGTGAAACCGTGGTGTTCTTGTATGGCGCCGGGGCGCGCCTGCACGATGAGGCGCAAGGCCTGTTCGCCGTCGGCGGCCTGCTCGGCCTGGCACTCGCGGGGCTCACCGTCCTGGTGTTGCGCGGCAGTCGGCGCTTTATCTCCTGGTCACGGTTTTTCGCACTCAGCGAGGCGCTGCTGTTACTGCTCGGCGGCGCCTTGCTGATCGCGGCCGTGGACCGTATCAGTGGGCAACTGCTGGGCATGGACATGCCCGAGTGGGTCTACGCCGCCTTCGGTGACAGCCGCTGGGACAGCAGCGCAGTGCTCAGTGACAGCCATGGCCTCGGCGCGCTGCTGGCCGACTTTGCCGGCTACCGCGCGGCCCCCAGCCTTATCACCGTATTGGTACTGCTCGGCTACTGGCTGTGGGTGGGCAACGGCTTGCGTCGCGCCCGGCACGCGGCATGAGCTGGCTGCAGCAACTGGGCGATGGCATGCGCCGCCATGCCCGGCTGATTCGTGCCATGCAATGGGCCGTGGTGCTGGCGTATGCCGTGCTGCTGGTACTGCCCGCAGCGCTGCCGTTGCCGGATAGCCAGGCGCGCATGGTGAACAACCTGACGCTGCTGGCGCAATTTATCTTCTGGGGGATCTGGTGGCCGTTCGTGTTGCTGTCGATGGTGCTGTTCGGGCGCCTGTGGTGCGGCGTGCTGTGCCCGGAGGGTTCGCTGAGCGAGTGGGCCAGCCAGCACGGGCGTGGCCTCGGCATACCACGCTGGCTGCGTTGGGGCGGCTGGCCGACCCTGGGCTTTTGCCTCACCACGCTCTACGGCCAGTTGATCAGCGTGTACGACTATGCCCAGGCGGCGTTGCTGATCCTGGGCGGCTCGACGTTGGCGGCGGTGGTGGTCGGCCTGTTGTTCGTGCGCGGCAAACGCGTGTGGTGCCGCTACCTGTGCCCGGTCAGCGGCGTGTTCGCCCTGCTCGCCCGCCTGGCGCCGGTGCATTTCGCCGTGGATGAACAGCGCTGGAAAGCCAACCACGCCCCGCGCCTGCCGCTGCCCAACTGCGCGCCACTCCTGGACATCCGCCGCCTGCAAGGCGCCAGCGAATGCCACGCCTGTGGCCGTTGCAGCGGGCAACGCGGCGCGGTGCAACTGATCGCCCGCTCATGCAATCAGGAGATTCTCCACGCGCCCTATCAACCCGGCTCACCGTGGGATGCGCGCCTGCTGCTGTTTGGCGTGATCGGCCTTGCCATGGGCGCGTTCCAATGGACCTTGAGCCCTTGGTTTATCGCGCTCAAACAGGCACTCGCCGAATGGCTGGTAAGCCGCGACTGGGTATGGCTGCTGCAAGACAACGCGCCGTGGTGGCTGCTCACCCACTACCCGCCACTCAACGACAGCTTCAGCTGGCTCGATGGCCTGTGCATCGTGCTGTACCTGGCTGGCAGCGCACTGCTGCTCGGCGGTGGCTGCTGGCTGCTGCTGCGCCTGGCCGCATCTGTGGCCGGCGACCGCGCACTGTTTCGGCCCCTGGCACTGACACTCACGCCCCTGGGTGGTGCAGGGCTGTTCCTGGGGCTGTCGGCGACGACGGTGAAGTTGTTGCGCTATGAAGGGTTGGCATTGGCATGGGTGCAACCGGCGCGCGCACTGATGCTGAGCGCGGCGATTGGCTGGTGCCTGTGGTTGGGGTGGCGGCAGCTCCAAGGGCTGGAAACCCGGCGCCGTTACCTTGGGTGGTCGTGCTTACTGCTGAGCAACGGGCTGGTGGGCTATGGCTGGTGGTTGCAGTTCTGGGGGTGGGCTGGCTGATGTGCACCGATGCAACTGTGGGAGGGGGCTTGCCCCCGATGAGCATGGGGTATCTACACAATTTGCAGATCCTGACAGATCTCCCTGTGGCGAGCGGGCTTGTCCCGCGTTGGGGTGCGTAGCAGCCCCAGTAAAGAAGAATGCGGTGTATCAGACACTCTGTAGAGGCTGGTTTTAGGGCTGCTACGCAGCCCAACGCGGGACAAGCCCGCTCGCCACAACAGCCCTATCTGCCGGACGTTCAGTGTTGAGCCAAAGTTTGTTTAGATACCTATGCTCCGATGAGGGCGTGTCAGTTGATGCATCTGCCACTGACCCACCGCCATCGGGGGGCAAATCGAATCGCCGCACCGCCCCTCCTCCAGGCGAAGTTACACCTTGAACCGCGCCACCGTCTGATGCAGCGTCCCCGCCATCCCGGCCAGGTCATGCCCGGCCGTCTCGGTGTGTATCGCGCCCTGCAACACCTGCTGGGACAGGTTGCGAATGCCCACCAGGTTGCGATCCACTTCCCGCGCCACCAGCGCCTGTTCTTCGGTGGCGCTGGCAATCATCATATTGCGTTCGTTGATCTGCGAGATCGACCGGGTGATCTCGTCCAGCGCTTCTCCCGAACGTTGCGCCACGCTCAAGGTCGCCTGTACCCGCTCGCTGCTGCTGTGCATGGCGGCCACGGCGTGTTCGGTGTCCTGGCGGATATTGCCGATCATCTGCTCGATCTCCTGGGTCGAGACCTGGGTGCGATGGGCCAACGCGCGCACTTCATCGGCGACCACCGCAAACCCGCGCCCGGCCTCCCCGGCGCGGGCCGCTTCGATGGCCGCGTTCAACGCCAGCAGGTTGGTCTGGTCGGCAATGCTGCGGATCACTTCGAGCACGCTGCTGATGTCTTGCACGCGGCCAGCCAGTTGCTGGATACGCTCCGAGGTTTCCACCACTCCGGTGGCCAAGGTATTGATCGACGCCACGGTTTCCTGCACCTGCGCCTGTCCACGCTGGGCGGTCTGCTCCGACAGGCGCGAGGCTTCGCTGGTGCTCACGGCATTGCGTGCCACTTCGTCGACGGCGGCGGTCATTTCATTCACCGCCGTGGCGGCCTGTTCGATTTCCTGGCCCTGCAACTGCAGGCTGCTGCTGGTCTGGCCGCTGACCGCGCTCAACTCTTCCGACGAGCTGGCCACGCCGTCCACCGACGTCGCGATATGGCGGACCATCTGGTTCAGGTTCTGCTGCATCTGGTGCAGGTTGCGCATCACACTGCCGTCGATACTGTTGCCCAACGGCACCTCGAGGGTCAGGTCGCCCTCGGCGATATGACTCAACACCCGCGCCACCTCATCCGGCTCGCCGCCCAGCGGTCGGGTGACGCTGCGCGTGACAATCACCGCCGCCGCCACCACCAGGGCCAGGCACAGCAGGAACAGCCCGAGCATGGTGCGTCGCGCCTCGTCATACAGGGTTTGCGCCGCCTGCTGACGTTCGGCGAACAGCCGCCCCTGCATGGCCATCAACGCATCCAGGCTCTTGAACACCTCAAGCTCGGCCGGGATCACCTGCTCTTTGAGCTGGGCCAGGCCCTGCTCGCGCGCCCCTTGCCGGATCAGCGCCTGCACCTGGGTGAAGGCCGCCACGTAGGCCTCACGGTGGGTTTTCAAGGTGGCATAGGCGGCCTTGCCTTCGGCGGTGTCGAGCAGCGGCTCAAGGGTGGCGAACGCCTGGGTGATGCGCTCGCGCGTGGTGCCGATGGAGGCCTGGGCCTGTTGGTTGTCCTGGTCGATCAGCAGGTCGCGGGTGTTGCGCCCGTTATCGCGCACCCCGGTGGCGATCACCATGATCGGCGCAATTCTGGGCCAGTCCTGCTGCACGATCTGCTCGGACTGCTGCTTGAGGGTCGCCAGGTCGTGAAGGGCGTAAAACACCAAGCCGACCAGCGCCAGCGGCGCAATCGCGAAGCCGATGACAATGCGTTGTGCCGTGGTTAATTGCTTCATTGTGATAGTCCCTGATGAACACCTGCCCGTCATGGGCAGCATCTATAAAAATCCGCTTGAGGGCGCCGATCACCCTCGCAATACAAAAGCAGGAAACAACTCGCGCAATCGGCTCCATAACTCCGGCAAGGCAGCCTGTGCCGGAGAGCTCGACAATTGCGCATCGAGCATGCTGGCCGTGCGCACCATTTGCACCGCAAAGCGTTGCACGCCGTTGGCTTGCAAACGCTGGGCCAGCAACAGCAACCGAGGGGGTCGATCAAATGCCAATGCACCGTGGTGCGGCACTCGTACTCGACGCCGCTGGCCAACAGGGTGTCGAGGCTGCGCCAGTTGGCGGCACCGCTGTTCCTGACCTGGGTAATCAACTGGCAATCCTCGGCCAGCGCCTTGACGTCAAAGCCGACCCAATCGGCATGCCGCAACGCATTGGCAAACCCTGCCGGTTTGATCCCGGCGCTGTGCAGGCCGACGCGAAACCCCATCGCCCGCACTTCATCCATGGCCGCCGGCAAGCCTTCCTGCAAGGTCGGCTCGCCGCCGCTGAACACCACGGCGTCGAGCAAGTCCTTGCGCCGCTGCAAAAACAGCAACACCCGGCGCCAATCCACCTCCGTGCTACCGCGCGGCGGGATCAGGTCCGGGTTGTGGCAGTAACGACAGCGCCAGGCACAGCCCTGGCAAAACAGCACACAGGCGAGCATGCCGGGGTAGTCGAGGGTGGTCAGGGGCACCAGGCCCCCGACCCGTAGCGCTCGACTCATTGGCGCCCGGCCACGGCGGCCGTTTCAGTGAAATGCACGCGTTCCTTGTGCTCGGATTGTTTGCCGGGATTGAACGCCGACACGGGCCGGTGATAGCCCATCACCCGGGTCCAGACTTCGCAGCGCTGACGTTGTGGCTGGGATGCTTGCATGGTGAATCTCCTTGCGGGTTGGAAGATCGGTTCAGTGCGCAGCGGCCCGTGCCAGCACTTCATCGCACTTGGGGCAGAACTCATGCTCACCGGCGAGGTAACCGTGCACCGGGCAGATCGAGAACGTCGGGGTGATCGTCAGGTACGGCAGGCGGAAACGCCCCAACGCCTTGCGCACCAGTTGCTTGCAGGCCTGGGCCGAGGAAATCTGCTCGGCCATGTACAGGTGCAACACGGTGCCGCCGGTGTATTTGCATTGCAGTTCGTCTTGCAGTTCCAGGGCTTCGAAGGGGTCCTGGGTAAAGCCCACCGGCAGTTGCGAGGAGTTGGTGTAGTACGGCGCGACGTCGCTGCCGGCCTGCAGGATGTCCGGGTAGCGCTTGCGATCTTCCTTGGCGAAGCGGTAGGTGGTGCCTTCCGCCGGGGTGGCTTCGAGGTTGTAGAGGTGGCCGGTGTCTTCCTGGAAGCGCAGCAACGTAGCGCGCACATGGTCGAGCAACTTGAGGGCAAATGCGCGGCCCTCTTCGGTGTGCATGCCCTGCTCGTCGCCGGTGAAATTGCGCAGCATCTCGTGCATGCCGTTGAGGCCGATGGTGGAGAAGTGATTGCGCAAGGTGCCGAGGTAACGCTTGGTGTAGGGGTACAAGCCGGCGTCCATATGGTGCTGGATCACCTTGCGCTTGACCTCCAGGCTTTCCATGGCCATGTCCATCAGGCTGTCCAGGCGTTGCAGCAGGCCCGAGGTGTCGCCCTTGAACAGGTAACCCAGGCGCGCGCAGTTGATCGTCACCACGCCCAGGCTGCCGGTCTGCTCCGCCGAACCGAACAACCCACCGCCGCGCTTGAGCAGCTCGCGCACGTCCAATTGCAGGCGACAGCACATCGAGCGCACCTGGTTGGGTTGCATATCGGAATTGAGGAAGTTCTGGAAATACGGCAGGCCGTAGCGCGCAGTCATCTCGAACAGGCGGTCGGCGTTCTCGCTGTCCCAGGGGAAATCGTGGGTGATGTTGTAGGTGGGAATCGGGAAGGTGAAGACCCGGCCCTTGGCATCGCCGGCCTGCATCACTTCGATATAGGCGCGGTTGATCAGCGCCATTTCCGCTTGCAGATCGCCATAGGCAAACGGCATTTCCTCACCGCCGATCACCGGCACCTGCTCGCGCAGATCCTCCGGGCAGACCCAGTCGAAGGTCAGGTTGGTAAACGGCGTCTGGGTACCCCAGCGCGACGGTACGTTGAGGTTGTAGATGAACTCCTGCACCGCCTGGCGCACCTCGGCGTAACTCAGTTTATCCTTGCGCACATAGGGCGCCAGGTAGGTATCGAACGAGCTGAACGCCTGGGCGCCGGCCCATTCGTTTTGCAGGGTGCCGAGGAAATTGACCATCTGCCCCAGGGCGCTGCTCAAGTGCTTGGGCGGCCCGGCTTCGACACGGCCCGGCACGCCATTGAGGCCTTCGTGCAACAGCGAACGCAGCGACCAACCGGCGCAATACCCGGCGAGCATGTCCAGGTCATGGATATGCAAATCCGCCTCACGGTGCGCGCGGCCGATCTGCTGGCTGTAGACCTCGTCGAGCCAATAGTTGGCGGTGACCTTGCCCGACACGTTCAACACCAGCCCGCCCAGGGAATAGCCCTGATTGGCGTTGGCTTGCACACGCCAGTCTTCGCGGTCGAGGTATTCGTTCATCGAGGTGGCGACTTCCACCAGGGTCTTGCGGTCGCGACGCAGGCGGCCGTGTTGTTCGCGGTAGACGATATAGGCGCGCATGGAGAGGAAGTAGCCGGCGTCCATCAGCACGCGTTCGACGCTGTCCTGGATTTGTTCGACGTCCAGGTGTTCGATGCCCCTCAGGCGGGCCAGGACAGCGCCCAGTAACAGGTCGACGTCGGCCTCCTGGTACTCGCCGGTGGCGGTACCGGCGGCGGTCAGGGCGTGGTGGATTTTTTCGGCGTTGAAGGGGACCAGGCTGCCGTCGCGTTTGTGTAGGCGGGTGCTGACCAGCGGGGTGAGCGTGTTTTGCATTTTCCGGGCTCCAGGCACTACATATAGATGCTTTTAGTCTTTAAGACACAATATGCAGTGAGGTTACGGAGAATGGGGTGGGGGTCCCTTGATCGGGGTCAAGGTTTTTTGATTGGGTACATATCCGTTATTTAGGTAACGGATATGTACTCAGTACCACACCACCCCACACACCCCTCACCCCCCACTCATATTCATAAACCGCACCACCTGCACCTCCCCATCCCCACTGAAATCATGCCGCAACGGCTTACCCTTCAACCCCCTGTGCAACGCCTCGACCAACGGCCCATCCTCCAACGGATAGCGCCGTAACAACGCGCGAAAATCCAGCGCATCTTCCTGCCCCAGGCACAACAGCAACTGCCCTTCCACCGTCATTCGTACCCGATTACAACTGCCACAGAAATTATGCGACTTAGGCGAAATAAACCCCACCCGCGTCCCAGGATGCCCCGCCAACCGCACATACCGCGCCGGCCCGCCGCTGTTCTCGGTGCTATCGATCAGCCCATGCTCATTGGCAATCACCGCGCGTACTGCATCGCTGGAGCAGAACGTCTCGCCCCGCGACCGCCCCACGTCCCCCAGGGGCATTTCCTCGATAAAACTGATGTCGACACCCTGGTCGATGGCGTACCGCACCAACGCCGGGACCTCGTCGAAGTTGCGCCCCTTCATCACCACGCAGTTGAGCTTGACCCGCTCGAACCCCGCCTCCCGCGCGGCCTCGATACCGTCCAGCACCTGGCGCAGATCACCGTTGCGGGTGATCCCACGAAAGCGCTGCGCATCCAAGCTGTCGAGGCTGATGTTCATGCGCTTGACCCCCGCCTCCACCAACGGCCGCGCCAGTCGCGCCAACTGCGAGCCATTGCTGGTCATCACCAGTTCACGCAAGCCCGGCAGTGCCGCGATGTTGCGGCACAGCCCGACAATGCCCAGGCGAATCAGCGGTTCGCCCCCGGTGAGGCGGATCTTGCGCACGCCCTGCCCCACGAACAGCGCGGCCAGGCGTTGCAGTTCTTCCAGGGTCAACACCTGCTGGCGCGGCAGGAATGTCATGTTTTTCGCCATGCAGTACACACAGCGAAAATCGCAACGGTCGGTCACCGACAAGCGCAGGTAATCGATCGAACGGCCCACCCCATCCACCAGGCTCATGTCACTGCACCAACGGTGAGTCGGCACCCTGCAGCGCGATGCCGCGGATGTCCGCCGCGCCGATCAGGGTTTGCAGGTACTGCACCAATGCCTTCTGCCACACCCCTTGCTGCAACTGGGTGCGAATCGCCACGGCCACCGCTTCATACGGCAACGGCTGGCCTTCGATACGCTGGTCGACGCTGATCACGTGCCAGCCGTAACGGCTCTCCAGCGGCTTGGCGGCCAGGCCCGGGGCCAGGGTGAACAACTGGCGCTCCAGCTCGGGCACGGTCTGGCCTTTGCTCACCTGGCCCAGCGAACCGCCCTGGGCCTTGGACGGGCAGGCCGAGTATTTGAGCGCCAGTTCGGCAAACTGGCCGGGCTGTTCTTCCAGGCTCAGCAGCAGGACTTCGGCCTGGGTGTGCGCCAGGTGGCGTGCCTCGGCGTCGTCCGGCGCGCACTCGAGCAGGATATGCCGCACCGCCAGCAACGGCGCGCTGTGAAAGCGCCCACGGTTGTTCTCGAAGTAGCGCACGCAGGTGGCTTCGTCGCAGTCGGGCACCGTCACCTCACGCTCCAGCAGCAGGCGCGTGGCGGCTTCTTCTTCGTTCTCGCCGGAGGCGATCTGCACCGCCAGGCCCAGCTCGGCGATCCGCTGTTGCAACAGCTCGCGGATCACCAGCGCGCGAGCGGCCAGGTACACCGCCTCCTCGCGGCTGGCGGCCGGGTGGTATTGCAACTCCAGGGCCATGGCCTCGGGCGTGACCGCCACGCCGTTGACGCTGATGATCGGCCATTCCTGTTCACTGCTGGCGATCAACTCCGGCGCCTTGATCTCCTCGAAAGAAGCCTGGGCCACAGCCTCGGCCATCACCGGTTCCTTGGCCGACGAGCCGCAACCACCGCTGCCGCCGTTACCGCCACCACATCCGCATCCTGTAGTCATGACGTTCTCCTCAATACTTCTGCCGCACGATTTGATAACGACGCCCCAGGTACCAGATCGGCGCGCTGACCATGTGCACCAGGCGGGTAAACGGGAACAGCACAAACAGGGTCAAGCCCAGCGCCACGTGGGCCTTGTAGATCAGCGACACCGGCGCAATCGACTCGGCCGCTTCCACCGGCCGCAACAGCACCACGTTCTGCGCCCAGTCGGCGAGCATCACCATCACCGAGCCGTCCATATGCCCGGTGGAGGCGACGATGGTCAGCAGGCCCAGCAGCAACTGCGCCAGCAGCACCAGCAGGATCAGGATGTCCGACGGGCTCGAGGTCGCCCGCACACGGGGGTCACCCAGGCGGCGCTTGACCAGCATCAGCAGGCCCACCAGGCACAGCAGGCCGAAGAAGCCGCCCGAGACCATCGCCAGCAACTGCTTGTGCTCAGTGCTGATCACATGGTGGTAGACCGACGCCGGGGTCAGCAGGCCGACAAAATGCCCGGCCAGCACGAACAGCACGCCGACGTGGAAAAAGTTGCTCGCCACGCGCATGCCACGGTTGTTGAGCATCTGGCTGGAACCGGCCTTCCAGGTGTACTGCGACAGGTCGAACCGCGCCCAACTGCCCAACAGGCAGATCGCCAGGGCCACATAGGGGTACACCCCGAATACCAGCAAATTCCACTTAGACATTACCCACCTCCCCGGCGGGCGCTGCGGCCCGGCCTTCTTGCTGAAAATCCACCCAGTGCAACGGCACCGCGCTTTCTTCGCGGGCCTTGCCCGGACTGCTCGGCATCGAGCTGCAGCGGTCCTGTTGCTCAGCCTGCATAAAGTCCACCGCTTCCTCTTCCCAGATTTTGTCCAGGGCTTCGAGGGAGTCGTCGCGCGGTTCGGCGGCGACCTGGGCACGCAGTTCGGCCACGGCCTGGTGCGGCTCGGCGCCGGCAATCTGCAACAGCGCACGGAAGCAACTGGCATAGCCGCTCTCACGCTCGTCCAGACGCGCAGCGAGCAAGGCCAGCAGGTGCGCCACATCCGCCAGGCCCTCGCGGGCCTCGATGTCTTCGCGGGTGGACAGAAACTCCAGGTACAACGGGATGTAGTCCGGCAGCTCCTTGACGCCGATGGCGAAGCCGGCCTCCTCGTACTGGGCCATCATGTCGACCATGGCCTGGCCCCGGTCGCGGGATTCGCCGTGCACGTGTTCGAACAACAACAGCGACAGCGACCGCCCCCGGCCAAACAGCGCGCCGTAGTGTTCCTGGCCGTCCATCAGGTCATTGGCGCAGATCAGTTCCAGCAGCTCGAACAACGCACCGCGCTGCTTGGGGCTGATTTCCCGTGCTTCAAGAATCGCCTGTTCCAGTTCGTCGCGACCGTTCACCAGGGTTTCAGTGGGGTAGTCCAGCAGCAACGAAATCACTTTAAGAATGCGCATGGCTCAGTCCTCCCAGATCTGGACGGTTTTCAGCACGTCGCGGCGGTTGGCTTTCTTGGCGCCGAACATGTTGGTGTCGGAGCTGCCGCTGCAACCGCTGCCGAAGCTGAAACCACAGCCGGAGCGTTCGGCGAACGCGTCGCTCATGGCGTCTTCACGGTGGGCGCTCGGTACCACGAAGCGGTCTTCGTAGTTGGCGATGGCCAGGTAGCGGTACATCTCTTCCACCTGTTCAACGCTCAGGCCGACGTCTTCGAGCACTTGCAGGTCCTGTACGCCATCGACTTGCTGGGAGCGTTTGTAGGCGCGCATCGCCAACAGGCGCTTGAGTGCACGCTTGACCGGTTTTTCATCGCCGGCGGTGAGCATGTTCGCCAGGTAACGCAGCG
Organism: Pseudomonas sp. NIBRBAC000502773; assembly: GCF_006517195.1. Taxonomy (NCBI): domain Bacteria; kingdom Pseudomonadati; phylum Pseudomonadota; class Gammaproteobacteria; order Pseudomonadales; family Pseudomonadaceae; genus Pseudomonas; species Pseudomonas sp. NIBRBAC000502773. The sequence goes on from NZ_CP041189.1 coordinate 585,909, forward strand.
GAATACGCAGGCTGTCCACATCCGGGATCACCCCGTTCATGCCCACGGTGCCGGCCGCGGCGGCGTTCTGGATCGGTGACAGCGGCGGCACGTACCAAACCATCGGCAAGGTGCGGTATTCCGGGTGCAGCGGCAGGGCCAACTTCCAGTCGACGGCCATTTTGTACACCGGCGAACGCTGGGCCGAGTCGATCACCGACTGCGGCACGCCATCGGCCAGGGCCTGGCGAATCACCGCCGGGTCATTCGGGTCGAGGAAGATTTCCAGTTGCTTCTCGTACAGGTCCTGCTCGTTGGCGGTGCTGGCCACTTCGCTGATGCGGTCGGCGTCGTACAGCAGCACACCGAGGTAGCGAATCCGACCCACACAGGTTTCGGCGCACACGGTCGGCATACCGGCTTCGATACGCGGGTAGCAGAAGATGCACTTCTCGGACTTGCCGCTCTTCCAGTTGAAGTAGATTTTCTTGTACGGGCAACCGCTGATGCACATGCGCCAGCCCCGGCACTTCTCCTGGTCGATCAGCACGATGCCGTCTTCTTCACGCTTGTAGATCGCACCGCTCGGGCAGGATGCCGCACACGCCGGGTTGAGGCAGTGCTCGCACAGGCGCGGCAGGTACATCATGAAGGTGTTTTCGTACTCGCCATAAATGTCGGCCTGGATCTGGTCGAAGTTCTTGTCCTTGCGGCGCTTTGCGAATTCGGTGCCGAGGATTTCCTCCCAGTTCGGGCCCCACTCGATCTTTTCCATGCGCTTGCCGGACACCAGCGAACGCGGGCGTGCGGTCGGCTGGTGCTCGCCCAATGGCGCGGTGTGCAAGTGCTGATAGTCGAAGTCGAACGGCTCGTAGTAGTCGTCCAGGCTCGGCAGGTCGGGGTTGGCGAAGATGTTCGCCAACACGCGGAACTTGCCGCCGATGCGCGGGTTGATCGAGCCATTGGCGTTGCGCACCCAGCCGCCCTTCCACTTGTCCTGGTTCTCCCACTCCTTGGGGTAGCCGATGCCGGGCTTGGACTCGACGTTGTTGAACCAGGCGTATTCCATGCCTTCACGGCTGGTCCACACGTTTTTGCAGGTAATGGAACAGGTGTGGCAGCCGATGCATTTGTCCAGGTTGAGGACCATGCCGATCTGTGAGCGAATTTTCATCTCAGTTCTCCTCGATGTCAGTCGGCAATGGGCGCGGCAAATCATCGCCGCTGGAGCCATCGAGCCAGTCGACCTTGGCCATCTTGCGCACCACGACAAACTCATCGCGGTTGCAACCGACCGTGCCGTAGTAGTTGAAACCGTAGGCCTGCTGGGCATAGCCGCCGATCATGTGGGTCGGCTTGAGCACCACGCGGGTCACCGAGTTGTGGTGGCCGCCGCGGGTCTTGGTGGTTTCCGAACCCGGCACGTTCACGATGCGTTCCTGGGCGTGGTACATCATCACCATGCCTTCCTTGACGCGCTGGCTGACCACCGCACGGGCGGTCAATGCGCCGTTGACGTTGAAGCATTCGATCCAGTCGTTGTCTTCGATGCCGGCGCGCTTGGCGTCGATTTCCGAGAGCCACACGATCGGTCCGCCACGGCTCAGGGTGAGCATCAGCAGGTTGTCGCTGTAGGTGCTGTGGATGCCCCACTTCTGGTGCGGGGTGATCCAGTTCAGCACGATCTCGGTCTCGCCATTGCTGCGCTTGCCCTTCACGCCTTCGATGGTGCGGGTGTTGACCGGTGGCCGGTAGCTCATCAGCTGCTCGCCGAACGCCTGCATCCACGGGTGATCCTGGTAGAACTGCTGGCGGCCGGTGATGGTGCGCCATGGGATGTTTTCATGCACGTTGGTGTAGCCGGCGTTGTAGCTCACGTGCTCGTCTTCCAGGCCTGACCAGGTCGGGCTGGAGATGATCTTGCGCGGCTGCGCCTGGATGTCGCGGAAGCGAATCGCTTCGTGGGCCTTGGAGATCGCCAGGTGGCTGTGGTCGATGCCGGTGAATTCCGACAGCGCGGCCCAGGCTTTCAAGGCGACCTTGCCGTTGGTTTCCGGGGCCAGGGACAGGATCACTTCGGCGGCGTCGATGGCCGTGTCGATTTTCGGCCGGCCGTGGCTGATGCCTGCATCGCTTTCGTGATGGTTCAGCTCGCCGAGGAACTCGACTTCTTCATCGGTGTTCCAGTTGATGCCCTTGCCGCCGTTGCCGAGTTTTTCCAGCATCGGGCCCAGGGACGAGAACTGCTTGTAGATGTTCGGGTAGTCGCGTTCCACCACCGCCATGTTCGGCGCGTTCTTGCCCGGAACCGGCGCCACACCGGCGCTTTTCCAGTCGGTGCCGCCAAACGGCTGGGCCAGTTCGCCGACGCTGTCGTGCATCAACGGGACGGTGACCAGGTCTTGCTCCACGCCCAGGTGGCCGACCGACATGGCCGAGAACGCCTTGGCGATGCCCTTGTAGATTTCCCAGTCGGAGCGCGACTCCCACGCCGGGTCGATGGCCGCCGACAACGGGTGGATGAACGGGTGCATGTCCGAGGTGTTCATGTCGTCTTTTTCGTACCAGGTGGCAGTCGGCAAGACGATGTCGGAATACACGCAGGTGGAGGACATGCGGAAGTCGAGGGTGGTCACCAGGTCGAGCTTGCCGATGGCGCCGTCTTCGACCCATTCGGCCTCGGTGGGCTTGCATTCGGTGCTGTGGCCGATGTCTTCGTTCATCACGCCGTTCTTGGTGCCCAACAGGTACTTGAGCATGTACTCATGGCCCTTGCCCGAGGAACCGAGCAGGTTGGAGCGCCAGATAAACATGTTGCGCGGGAAGTTCACCGGGCTGTCCGGCTGTTCGCAGGCGAAGCGTAGGCTGCCGTCCTGCCAGGATTTGACCACGTAGTCTTTCGGCGTCATGCCGGCTGCAGCGGCGTCACGGCAGATGTGCAGCGGGTTGGTGTTGAGCTGTGGGGCACTGGGCAACCAGCCGGCGCGTTCGGCGCGGATGTTGTAGTCCAGGGCGTGTTCCGGGAATTGCGACTTGTCGGCCAGGGGCGAGAGCACGTCGTGCATGCTCATCTTCTCGTGGCGCCATTGCGAGCTGTGGCCGTAGAAGAAGCTGGTGCCGTTCATCTGGCGTGGCGGGCGGTTCCAGTCGAGGCCGAAGGCCAGGGGCAGCCAGCCGCATTGCGGGCGCAGTTTTTCCTGGCCGACGTAGTGGGCCCAGCCGCCGCCGGTCTGGCCGACGCAACCGCAGAGCATGAGCATATTGATCAGCCCGCGGTAGTTCATGTCCATGTGGTACCAGTGGTTCATCGCCGCGCCGACGATGATCATCGAACGGCCCTTGGTCTTGTCGGCGTTGTCGGCGAACTCACGGGCGATCTGGATGGCTTTCTCGCGGCTGACGCCGGTGATCGCTTCCTGCCACGCCGGGGTGCCCGGCACGCTGGCGTCGTCGTAGTCCCTGGCCACGTTCTGGCCGCCCAGGCCACGGTCGATGGCCAGGTTGGCGGCGGACAGGTCGAACACCGTCGCCACTTTGGCCACGCTGCCGTCGGCCAGGGTCACGCTGTGCACCGGTACGCGGCGGAACTGCACGGCATCGCCGGCCACGTGCTGGAAGTGCTCGTGGGCTTCGCCGGCAAAATACGGGAACGCCACTTCGGCGACGTCGTCACCGATCAGGCTGAGTTTCAGGTCGATGGCGCGGCCTTCACCGCCCTCCTTCGCGAGGATGTTCCACTTGCCCTTCTCGCCCCAGCGGTAGCCGATGGAGCCTTGTGGCGACACCAGTTCACCGCTTTCGTCGAGGGCGATGGTTTTCCATTCCGGGTTGTTGTCCTGGCCGAGGTTGCCGGTGAGGTCCGAGGCACGCAGGAAGCGATCGGGCTGGAAGCCGGCGCCGGGCGCGAACCCGGTCATCGGCTTGAGCATCACCAGCACCGGCAAGTCGGTAAAGCGCTTGGCGTAGTCGGTGAAGTAGGCGCTCGGTTTATCCAGGTGAAATTCCTTGAAGATCACATGGTTGAAGGCCTGGGCCAACGCGGCGTCGGTGCCCTGCTTGGGGTTGAGCCACAGGTCGGTGAGCTTGGCCACTTCCGAATAGTCCGGGGTGATGGCCACGGTCTTGGTGCCCTTGTAGCGCACCTCGGTGAAGAAGTGCGCGTCCGGGGTACGGGTCTGCGGAACGTTGGAACCCCAGGCGATGATGTAGTTGGAGTTGTACCAGTCGGCCGATTCCGGCACGTCGGTCTGCTCGCCCCACACCATCGGCGAGGCCGGTGGCAGGTCGCAGTACCAGTCGTAGAAGCTCAGGCACACGCCGCCGAGCAGCGACAGGTAACGCGAACCCGCCGCGTAGCTGACCATCGACATGGCCGGGATCGGCGAGAAGCCGACGATGCGGTCCGGGCCGTATTGCTTGATGGTGTAGACGTTGGAGGCGGCGATGATCTCGTTGACCTCCTCCCAGTTCGAGCGAATGAAACCGCCCATGCCGCGCTTGCTCTTGTACGAGTCGGCCTTGACCTTGTCCTCGACGATGCTCGCCCACGCCTCGACCGGCGACAGGGTCTGGCGCGCCTCACGCCACAACTTGAGCAGCGGCTTGCGGATCTTCGGGTACTTGAGGCGGTTGGCGCTGTAGATGTACCAGCTGTAGCTGGCACCCCGTGGGCAGCCGCGCGGCTCATGGTTGGGCAGGTCGTTGCGGGTGCGCGGGTAGTCGGTCTGCTGGGTTTCCCAGGTGATCAGGCCGTTCTTCACGTAGATCTTCCACGAGCACGAGCCGGTGCAGTTCACGCCGTGGGTGGAGCGCACGATCTTGTCGTACTGCCAGCGCGAGCGGTAGACGTTTTCCCAGTCGCGGGACTCCTTGCGGGTCTCGCCGTGACCGTCGGAGAATTCGTTTTGCTTGCGGTTGAAGAACCGCAGTTGATCCAGTAAGTGACTCATGATGCTTTCCTCATCAGGCGTGCCGTGGGGTGCGTTGCCCCGCGAATTCGTGGTCGATCAGCAGGGTGTGGCGCAGCCTTTGCGGGCGTACCACCACCAGGTCACGACGATGCAGCTCAGGTAGAAACCGACAAACATGTAGAAGGCCATCGCCGGGCTGCCGGTCGCGGCCATGGACGTGCCGAAGGACTTGGGAATGAAGAACGCACCGAAGGCGCCCATGGCCGAACTGAAACCCAGCACGGCGGCGGATTCCTTGCCGGCATCCTTGATCGCCTGCTCGCGCTCGGCGGCGGATTTACCGGCACTGGCCTTCTCGTGCTGGGTGCGGAAGATCACCGGGATCATGCGGAAGGTGGAGCCGTTGCCGACGCCGGTGGTGATGAACAGCAGCATGAACATGCCGAGGAAGCCGTAGAAGCTGCCGCCCTGCCCGTTCTGCGGCAAAAAGTGCAGCACGCCGAACACCATCACGATCATCAGCACGAAGTTCCACAAGGTCACCCGTGCGCCGCCCAGCTTGTCCGCCAGCCAGCCGCCGAGTGGGCGTACCAGGGCGCCGACCAGCGGGCCGAGGAAGGCGAATTTCAGCGCCACCACGTCGGGGAACGAGGTCTTGATCAGCAGCGGGAACGCCGCCGAAAAACCGATGAATGAGCCGAAAGTCGCCAGGTACAACCAGCACATCAGCCAGTTGTGCTTGCGCTTGAAGATCACCGCCTGCTCGCTGAACGAAGCGCGGGCGCTGGACAGGTCATTCATGCCGAACCAGGCCGCCACGGTGACGGTGAGGATAAACGGCACCCAGATGAAACCGGCGTTCTGCAGCCAGAGTTGACTGCCATCCGCCAAGGTCTGCGGTTGGCCGCCCACCAGGCCGAACACGCCGAACGTGATCACCAGCGGCACGCAGAACTGCATCACCGACACTCCCAGGTTGCCGAGGCCGGCGTTCAGGCCCAGGGCCGTGCCTTGCTGCGACTTGGGGTAGAAGAAGCTGATGTTGGACATGCTCGAGGCAAAGTTGCCGCCGCCGAAACCGCACAGCAGCGCGATCAGTACAAACACGCTGTAGGGGTGTTGGGGTCTTGCACCGCAAAGCCCATCCACAGCGACGGCAGCAGCAGCGACGCGGTGCTCAGGGCGGTCCAGCGGCGGCCGCCGAAGATCGGCACCATGAACGAGTAGAACACCCGCAAGGTGGCACCGGACAGGCCCGGCAACGCCGCCAGCCAGAACAACTGGTCGGTGCTGAAGGTAAAGCCGATGGCGTTCAGGCGCACGATCACCGTGCTCCACACCATCCACACGGCGAAGGCCAGCAACAGCGCAGGGATCGAGATCCACAGGTTGCGGGTCGCGGTCTTCTTGCCGCTGGCGCCCCAGAACGCCGGGTCTTCAGGGCGCCAGTCGTGGATCACCGGCCCCGAGCCGGGCTTTTGCGCGATGGACATGTTCATTCTCCTTGGAGAGGTTGGGCGGTTTTGCCCAACAGCGGTTGCTTGCGCATTTCGCTGAAGTACATCCAGGTCAGGGACACCCAGACCACGCCGTACATCAACATGAAGCAGGACGAGCGCACGCCGGTGAGGTCCACCAGGGCGCCAAACAGGATCGGCAGCACAAAGCCGCCCAGGCCACCGGCCAGGCCGACGATGCCGGACACCGCGCCCATATTCTGTGGGTAGTCATTGGCGATGTACTTGAACACCGAGGCCTTGCCGAACGCGAAGGCGATGCCCATCACGAACAGCAGCACGGTGAACAGGGTGGCGTTGAGGCCGATATGGAAATCCAGGGGACCGTTGACGGTCTGCACCTGCAATTGGGTCTGCGGGTAGCTGAGCAGGAACAGGCAGATCCAGCTCACCCACAGCACCCACCAGGTCACGCTCTGGGCGCCCCAGCGGTCGGACATCCAGCCGCCCACCGCACGCAGCACGCCGCCCGGCAGGGAGAAACACGCGGCCAGCAACGCGGCGCTTTGCAGGCTGAAGCCGTATTCCTGCACGTAGTACTTGGTCATCCACAGCGCCAGGGCCACATAGCCGCCGAACACAATCGAGTAGTACTGGCAGTAGCGCCACACGGCCGGGTCTTTCAGGCACAGCAACTGCTGGCGCAGGGTGGCGCCGCCGGCACTGCGGTGCGCCTTGTTCTCGCTGGTGAGGAACCAGAACAGCAGCGCGGTGATAAACAGGATCGCGCCGAACACCTTGGGCACCAGGTGCCAGGTGCCGAGGGCGATCAGCGCCGGGGCCAGGAACTTGGTGACGGCGGCGCCCGCGTTGCCGGCGCCGAACACGCCCATGGCAAAGCCCTGGTTGTCTTTGTCGAACCACTTGGCCACGTAGGCGATGCCCACCGAAAACGAACCGCCGGCCAGGCCGACGAACAGGCCCAGCACCAGGAACTGCCAATAGGCGGTGGCGTAGGTGATCAGGTACAGCGGCAGCACGCAGGCGAGCATCAACAGGAAGAACACGATGCGCCCGCCGAAGCGGTCAGTCAGCAGACCGAGCGGCAGGCGCACCAGGGAACCGGTCAACACCGGCGTGGCGGCCAGCAGGCCGAACTGGGTTTCGTTGAGTTGCAGCAGCTCTTTGATGGGTACGCCCAGCACGGCGAACATCATCCACACCATAAAGCAGACGGTGAAGGCCAGGGTGCTCATGCCCAGCACCAGGCCTTGTCTCATACGGGGTTGAGTCACGGTATGCGCTCCAGAAAGTGATTCCATGGGCGCAGGTTAGGGGCGACACCCCCGTGGAACTTGACCCAGGTCAACGTCCGCCTGGGGGGTATGGGGCTATGCTGGCCCCACATACCTCTAAGGAGGTAGTCCTAACAACAAGAGAAAGTCTTTATTTATCAATGGATTGATCTCTTGTGCCGGCGTTTTCCCGTGGGAGGGTTTGCCGGCAACTCTTTAGAGGTAGTGCGCCAGGGATTGCGGTTTCTCAGCCCTTTTTCCTTTCAGGTGCCGCCATGCAGGCTCTCAACCCCCTTCGATCACGCCGCCATGTTTAACTGGCTGCGCAGCTCCCTGCCCGCGCGCGCCGGGCTGGCGGTGATCCTGATCGCCATCCTCGCCCTCGCCAGTTCCTTGAGCGCCGGCCTGATCGCCTGGTTCAGCCAGGGCGATGCCGCCGCCATCAACACCGCCGGCTCGGTGCGCATGGAGACCTACCACCTGAGCTGGAAACTGGCAGCCGGCGCGCCTGCCGACGAGATCGACGCCATCACCCACAGCCTGCAAGGGCGCCTCGACAGCCAATCGCTCAAGGCGGTGCTCGAAGACGGCCCGCGCAGCGCCCTGCTGCAGAGCTACCAACAGATCCAGCAGCGCTGGGACACCGATCTGCGCCCGGCGCTGGCCCGTGGCGACGCGATGCTGTTCCAGGCCAGCGCACCGGGGTTCGTCGAGCAATTGAACCAATTCGTCAGCCTCCTGCAACAACACAGCGAACAGAAACAGGGCTGGCAGCAAAGCATCCAGGGCCTGGCACTGTTCAGCACGCTGATCATCCTGCTGATCGGCCTGTATGAATTGCAGTACGGCGTGGTCAACCCCCTCGAAGAGCTGGTGCACGCGACCCGGCGCTTTCGTGATGGCGACTTCAAGACCCGGGTCAATCACCGCTCCGAAGACGAGTTGGGGCAACTCGCCCTGAGCTTCAACACCATGGCCGAAACCATTGAACACTCCCACCGCACCCTCGAGAGCCAGGTGCGGCAGAAAACCCTCAACCTGCAACAAGCCAACGCTGCCCTGGAGCTGCTTTACCAGAGCAGCCGCAGCCTGGCCACGCGCCTGGCGAATGCCGAGGGCCTGGATGAACTGATCCGGCGCTTCCAGAAACGCCTGCCGGGGCTGCGCCTGTCGCTGTGCCTGCAAGGGCACTTCCTGGCGCCGGCCCAGCAGATGCTCTCCCTGAATGGAGGGGATAGCCGCAACGTCTGCGCCATCGGTGATTGCGCAACGTGCCAAAAACAGAAAGTGGCGCTCCCCCAGGTATTCAGCATCAGCAACCAGGGCTCGGAACTGGGCGAACTCAAGGCGCACTTCCTCGACGGCCATGCGCCCCAGGACTGGGAGAAACAGTTGATCCAGGCCCTGGCCAACCTGATCGGCACCTCGCTGTCGCTCAAGCGCCAGCGCGAACAGGACCACCGCCTGCTGCTGCTCGACGAACGCACCATCATCGCCCGGGAACTGCACGATTCCCTGGCCCAGGCGCTGTCCTACATGAAGCTGCAGGTCAGCCGCATGCAAACCCTGATCCGCCGTGGCGAACCGGTGGAAACCCTGGCCACCGTCACCGCCGAACTGCGCGACGGGCTGAACAACGCCTACCGCCAACTGCGCGAATTGCTCACCACCTTCCGCCTGCAAATCCACGATGCCGGGCTGGTGCAGGAGCTACAGGACACCGCCGAAGAGTTCTCGCGGCGTGGCGAGTTCCAGGTGCACCTGCATGTGGATGCCCTGGCCTTCCAGCTGTCGGCCAGCGAACAGATCCACTTGTTGCAGGTCACCCGCGAGGCCCTGTCCAATTGCCTGCGCCATGCCCATGCGCAAAACGCCTGGCTGCAACTGCGCCAGGAAGGCGAGACTGTGAGCCTGAGCATCGAGGACGACGGCCGGGGCTTCTGCGGTGAGGTCGACACCCGCGAACACCACGGCCTGACCATCATGGACGAGCGCGCCCGCAGCCTGCATGGCCGCCTCGACATCAGCCCCCGCGAGCCCCAGGGCACCCGCGTGCAATTGCGTTTCCAACCGGAATTTCTCGGCCACTCCCTACAAGGCACCGCCTCATGAACACCCTCACCCGCCACCGTATCCTGCTGGTCGACGATCACCCGATGATGCGCCACGGCATGCGCCAGATGCTTGAACTGGAAGACGACCTGCAAGTGGTCGGCGAAGCCGGCAACGGCCAGGAAGCCCTGGACCAGATCGACGGGCTGCAACCGGACCTGGTGCTGCTGGACAACAACATGCCGCACATGAACGGCCTCGAAACCCTGCGCCGCCTGCGGGCCATGAACTATGCCGGCAAGGTGCTGCTGTTTACCGTGTCCGACGCCGAGGACGACATCCGCGATGCGCTGCGCCTGGATGCCAATGGCTATCTGCTCAAGGACATGGAGCCGGAGTTGTTGATCCAGTACATCCGTGATGCGTTGCATGGCGCGCTGGTCATCAGCCCCGGTCTGACCCGCGTCCTGGCCCAGGCCCTGCGCTCGCCGCAGCCCCATGCAGCGGTGGAATTGACCGAGCGCGAACGCCAGGTGCTGAGGACGATTGCCAGTGGGCACAGCAACAAGGTGATCGGGCACAAATTGGGGATTACCGAGGGCACGGTGAAGGTGCATGTGAAGAATCTGCTGCATAAGCTGGGGTTGCGGTCGCGGGTCGAGGCGGCGGTCTGGGCGATGGAGCATTTGCGGCAGGCGGGGTGAGGCTGTTTGAGGCTGAACGCGCGGCAGATAGGGCTGTTGTGGTGAGCCGGCTTGTCCCGCTCACCACAGGGAGATTTGTCTGGGGCTGAAAAGTTGTGTGGATACCCTTGCTCATCGGGGGCAAGCCCCCCACATTGTTTACACAAACCCCGCAAGAGGTACCCCCACAGAGGCATATCAACCCCGCCCCAAGCCTTCTACGCTAGCCCATTGCGGAGGCCCAACCATGCTCACCCATCCCCACATCGTGCTCACCCTGCGTCGCCATCACCTGTTCAGCCAGCTCCCGGAAAAAACCTTCCAGGACGTCTGCACCCTGGCCAATCTCAAGCGCCTGCCCGGCCATGCGCCGTTGATGCACCAGGGTGACGCGGCCGAGCGTTTCTTCCTGCTGGTCAGCGGCCAGATCAAGCTGCATCGGGTCACGGGCGAAGGCCAGGAACACCTGGTGGAAGTCATCCAGCCCGGCCAGACCTTTGCCGAAGCCCTGCTGTTCACCCAGGCCAAGGCCTATCCGGTGAGCGCCACCGCGCTCAAGGACAGCGTGCTGGTCAGCATCGAAGGCCAGCACTACCGCCGGGCCCTGGAGGACCAGCCGAAAATCTGCCTGGCGATCCTGGCCAGCATGAGCATCCACCTGCATCAGCGCCTCAAGGACATCGACACCCTGACCCTGGCCAACGCCAGCCGCCGGGTGATCAACTTCCTGTTCCAGGAGCGCGATGCGCTGAGTGGCGAGGTGGTGCTGCAAGTGCCCAAGCGCCTGGTGGCGTCGAAGCTGGGGATCCAGCCGGAGACCTTTTCAAGGATCCTGCACCGGCTGGTGGAAGGCGGGTTGATCGAGGTGCAGCGGCGCACCATTCGAATCCTCTGCGAAGAACAGTTGATGGGCTATCAGGCCGGCTGATCAGTGCCCGCTATGAACCGCTGACGCCCGCCCCGCCCGCTCCAGATTCCGCCACAACCAGGGCGGCAACACATCCGGGTCCAAACTGTCGATCAGATTCTTCAACCCCAGCCCCAATTCCGTATCCCCCTCGATCACCAACCGGCGGCGAAAGAACAGCGTATCCGGATCTTCCTGGCGGCTGGCCAGCAACAAGAACTCCCGCCAATTACCACTGATGCTGACCTGCGCCTCAGCCTTTTGCGCAATCCGCAACCCATCCCGCCCCAGGGTCAGGTACCAGCACAACCCCAGGTCAGGAATACGCAAACACAGCCAACGCCCGCGCAGCAGGTCAAACCCGCCCTCGCGCAGGGGTTCGGCCAGGCAGCGGTTGAGGGCTTGCTGCAAGACCAGGCGCTGTACGCCAAACGGCACACGGCGGATCAACGGCAACAACCGGTCGGCACCCTTGAGCAGCCATGGTTTACGACTCAGCACAGGCCCACCTCCTCAACCCGCAACATACCCGCGTGGCCGTGCCAATAGCCGTTGCAGCCTTCGACATACAGCGGCGGCGTAGCGCCCTGGCGTACCTGGTCGTAGGCACGTACCACCTCGACCATGCCCTCGGCCCGTGGGCTCAGGCGCAACAGGTCGGCGCCGCTGGACACCAGGCCGGGGTAATCGGCCAGCAGGTTGGTAACGTCGGCGGACATGGTCTGGATGCCGTTCAAGGTGAATAGCGCCTGCCCTTCCTGGCTGGTCAGGGGCATGCCGTCGGGGTAGTTGATGCAGCAGAACTGGCAATCGTCCTTGGGGCGGTTCTCTGCACGGGCGGTGAAGCAACGCGCCGAGTAGGCCAGGGGCAAATGGCCGTAGGCGAAGATTTCCACCTCGGGCAGTGGCCGGCCCAATTCGCGCACCTGTTCCAGCACGTCGGCGATCAGGCCCTGGGAGCACTCCACCGGCGGCACCCAGCGCTGCATGCCGGCGTCGAGCAGTTGCACCAGGGCGTGACCGTTGTAGAGGTTGAGCGCCGGGCCGCCGACAAAGGGCAATTTGCGCTCGATCAGCATCTGCACCGCGCCCATGTCATTGGCCTCCACCAGCCACTCGCCGTTGTCGCACAGGCGGCGCAGGCTCGACAGTTCGGAGGCGGCTTCGATCAAGGTCAGGCTCGACAACACGATCTGCGCCGAGCTGCAGGTTTGCAGCTCCCGGCCCAGGCCTAACCAACGGTCCAGGGAAAACGCGCGGCGCTTGGCACACACGGTTTCGCCCAGGTAAATCACGTCCAGGGGCAAGCCGGCCATGTCCGAGTAGAAGCGCCCCAGGTGTTCCTTAGCCCAATAAAACAGCACCGGTCCCAGGCTGAGTTTCATCTGTGTCTCCTCACTGCCATGCACGATGGTAGGCGCCGAGTGTGGTCTGGCTGCCTTCGGATAACCCGGCCAGCACCTGGCGCCATTGGTCCTTGACCACAAAGCTGGCCGGTGCACTGCGGTGGGCGTCGAGCGCGGCGCGCCAGACCCGGGTGACTTGTTCCACATACGCCGGGCTGCGTTGCCGGCCTTCGATCTTGACCGCTTCGACGCCGATGGCGCTGAGCTCCGGCAGCAGGTCGAGGGTGTCGAGGCTGGTGGGTTCTTCGAGGGCATGGAAGCGCTTGCCGCCGACCAGGAAACGGCCCTTGCACAGGGTCGGGTAGCCGGCGGGTTCGTCGGCGGTGTAGCGGTCGATCAGCACGTCGCTCAGGCGCGCACTCAAGCCCTCGGCATCTTCGCTCCAGCGCACCGCCTTGGCCGGCGAGCACACGCCGCACAGGTTCGGCGACTCGCCGGTGATATAGGAAGACAGGTGGCAACGCCCCTCGGCCATGATGCACAGGCTGCCAAAACCAAACACTTCGATGGGCACCGGGCTGCTCGCAGCCACCTGTTTGACCTGGGCCAGGGACAGCACACGGGGCAACACCGCGCGGCGAATGCCATAGCGTTCGGCATAGAACTTCAGCGCCGCCGCGTGGGTGGCCGAGCCCTGTACCGAGAGGTGCAAGGCCATGTGCGGATGCTGGCGGCTGGCGTAGTCGAGCACGCCGGGGTCGGCGGCGATCAGGGCGTCCACGCCGTGGTCCGCCGCGCGGTCGACGGCGCGTTGCCAGCGCGCCCAGATCTTCGGTTGCGGGTAGGTATTGACCGCCACGTACAGCTTGCGCTGGTGCTGGCGAATAAAGGCGACGGCACCGTCGAACTGTTTGTCGTCCATGTTCAACCCGGCAAAGTGCCGGGCATTGGTGTCATCGCGAAAACCGACATACACCGCATCGGCGCCTTGGCGCACCGCGGCTTTAAGCGCAGGCAGGTTGCCTGCGGGGCAGACCAGTTGCATGGGGGCTCCTCAGAGAAATTCAGCGAAAGACACAAACGGCACCGGTTCATCCTTGAGCACCTGATGCTCACGCTCGACGATCACCAGGCCATCGGCCCAACACGCGGCGGTGAGCATCGCCGAGCTTTGCTGGGGGTGCAGCACGGCGCGCAATTGCCCGTCCTCGCCGGGGCTCAGGCGTGCACGCAGGTACTGGCGGCGCTTGTTGGGCGTGAGCCATTCGAATGCGGCCGGCACCTGGATCGGCACCGGCAGCACCCGCTCCACCCCTTGGGCGCGCAGCAGGAACGGACGCACCACCACCAGCGCGGTGATCAGCGCCGCCGACGGGTTACCGGGCAGGCCCAGCCACGGCTTGCCCGCCACGTCGCCAAATGCAAGGGGTTTGCCGGGCTGGATCGCCAGGCGCCAGAAGTCCACGCGGCCGAGCGCTTCGATGGCCTGCTTGAGATGGTCCTCCTCCCCCACCGACACCCCCGCCGAGGTCAGCAACAGGTCGCATTCGGACGAGGCCAGGGCCAGCGCATCACGGCTGGCGGCCAACTCGTCGGCCATCACGCCGTAGTCGTGCACGTCCACGCCCCAGCCACGCAACAAGGCAGCCAGGGCATAGCGGTTGCTGTTGTAGATCTGCCCCGGCACCAGCGCCTCGCCCGGGTCACGCAGCTCGTTGCCGCTGCTGAGCAGGCACACCCGCAACGGGCGATAGACTTTCAACCGAGGGATGCCGGCCGAGGCCAGCAAGCCGATGTCCTGGGCGCGCAGGCGCTTGCCGACGGCGATCAGGGTCTGCCCGCGCTGCAGCTCTTCACCCTGCTTGCGCACGTGCTCGCCGAGACGTACCGGCGGGCACCAGATGCGCTGGCCGTACAGGCGGCAACGCTCCTGTGCCACAACCGTGTCAGCGCCAGGCGGTAGCGGCGCACCGGTAAAAATGCGCACGGCCTGCCCGGCCTGCACCCTCACCTTGCTGTGCTGCCCCGCCGCAATGCGCCCGGCGAGCATCAGGTAGCCGCCTTCGGCCGGCACATCCTCGGCGCGCAGGGCGTAGCCGTCCATGGCGCTGTTGTCGAAACCGGGCAAATCCAGGGGCGAGAACAGCTCTTCAGCGACCACCCGCCCCAGCGCCTGCTCGAGGCCAATCACCTGGGTGCTCGGCGGCGGCGGCGCCTGGGCCAGCAGCGTGGCGATGGCCTCGTCCACCGGCATCAGGTGGCCGCTGTCACACACCGAGACACTCATGAACGCGACTCGCAGGCTTGCAGGATTTGCTCAGGCTGGGGCTTGAGGTGCGGCACGAAATTGCACGGGCCGGTGCGGCTGTCCAACTGCCCCGCCAGGATCTGGTCCCAGCCGGTGCGGCATGCGCCCGGAGAGCCCGGCATGCAGCACACCAGCACGCCGTTGCTGAGGCCGGCCAACGCGCGGGACTGCAAGGTGGAAGTGCCGATTTCGGCCAGGGACACCTGGCGGAACAGCTCACCGAAGCCTTCGACATGTTTGTCCAGCAACGGCAACACCGCCTGGGGCGTGTTGTCGCGGGCGGTGAAACCGGTACCGCCGGTCATCAGCACCACTTGCACCTCGGGATCGGCGATCCATAGGGAGACTTGCGCACGAATCTGGTAGATGTCGTCGATCACCAGGCCACGGTCGATGAGCACATGCCCGGCACTTTCGAGGCGGTCCACCAGGGTCTGGCCGGAGGTGTCGGTGTCGAGGGTACGGGTGTCGCTGATGGTCAGCACGGCGATGTTCAGGGGCACGAAATTGCGTTGTTTCAAATGGGCCATGATCAAGGCTCCAGGCGTCAAGAAAGTTGCCGTCAGCCTGCGCCGCAACGGGCGCAGGGCCTATTCCTCCAAGGAGGTATCTCGTTCAGGGGGCCAGGCGTGTGCGCTGCCAAATGCCCCCGTGCAGGCGGTAGTCGAGACGGTCATGCAGACGGTCGGGCCGGCCCTGCCAGAACTCGATGCGCTGCGGCTGCAGGCGGTAGCCGCCCCAATGCTCGGGCCGTGGCGGTTGCTGCCCGGCGAAACGCTCGGTAACGTCACGCAGGCGGCTTTCCAACTCGCTGCGATGGCCAAGGGGCTGGCTTTGCGGCGACGCCCAGGCGCCCAACTGGCTGGCGGCCGGGCGTGTATCGAAATAATCGTCCGACAGCTGCGCATCCGCCCGCACCACCGGGCCTTCGATACGCACCTGACGCTCCAGCCCCGGCCAGAAAAACGTCATGGCCGCATGGGGATTGCTCGCCAACTCCTGGCCCTTGGCACTCTGGTAGTGGCCGAAAAAGAAAAAACCCTCGGCGCTGAAACCCTTGAGCAGCAGGATGCGACAGTGGGCATGCCCGTCATGATCGACCGTAGCCAAGGCCATGCTATTGGCCTCGGCCGGTGGCACTTCGGTTTTACGCGCCTGATCCAGCCACTGGCCGAACAGCACCAAGGGATCGTCCTGCACCAGGTCATCACGCAGGCCATAAAGGGTGTAGTTGCGGCGCAATTGCGCAAGAGACAGGGGCATGACGCAGTCCTCCAGAAAGTTCGCCACAGTGTGGGAACTACCACGAAGTTATCCCTTGACCGCGATCAACATTCGCCCGTGGCATGACGCCGCATGTGGTTGCTTGGGGTGTGAGGGGCTACATGTGGGGGGCTACACCACGGATCGCGTTGCTGTTGCTGTTGCTCTGGCTCTGGCTCTGCTTTTGATCTTGATCTTGATCTCAGGCGCCCCGTCAAACACGCTGGCCGAACGCAGGCTTGAATCCGTGGGTAACCCGGCAGGACGCCGGGTTAGCCGTCCTGGGCCAGGGATGGCCCATGACGGCGGCCCACGGATTCAAGCCGGAGTGAGGGCACACCGAGCCTAGGCGAGGTGCCGAGTGTTGGGGCAAGAGCCCTTTGGTGGACTTGTTCCCTCAAAACGTACGCCATGAAGCGAGTGTTAAGCAGTTTGCTTCAGTTGCGTTGCGTAGTCATTAGGTGAGCTGTATCCCAGCGCCGAGTGCAGCCGTGCCGCGTTGTAAAACCCATGGATGTAGCTTGCGATTGATGTATGGGCCTGCGCTTTGCTGGGATACACACCGGTGGCTTCTTCCTTCTTGAGTGTGGCAAAAAAGCTCTCTGCCACGGCGTTATCCCAGCAATTTCCTTTACGGCTCATGCTTTGCACGAAGCCTCTTTCCGCGATCATGCTGCGAAAACCGCTACCGGTGTATTGCCGGCCTCGATCAGAGTGAAAAATCACACCGTGATCAACTGGCGCTTTAGTCCAGGCGTTCATGAACGCCTGTTGTACCAAGCCCTCGGGCATACGGTCCGACAGGCTGTAACCCAGCACCTGCCGGGTTTGGACACTCAACACCACAGCCAGGTACAACCAACCCTGGCGAGTCGAAATATACGTGATATCCCCCACCCAGGCGGGCGCCGGGCTTGTCACAGAAAAGCGTCGTTTCAACACGTTCTCAGAAATGGGTTGGATATACCGGTTATCCGTCGAGTGTTTGAACCGTGCTTTGATTTTTCCTCGCAGCATCTCCTCTCTCATCAGACGAGCTACTCGCTTGTGTCCTATCGCGTACGACCGGTTATGAAGCGCCTTAACCATACGTGGTCGCCCATAAGTGCCGCGGCTTGCCCGATGAATCGCACGAATTTCCAAGCGAATCGCCGCATCTGGATCAGGACGTTCCTGGCGCTTCAAATAGTCGTGAAAGCCCGACACCGAGACCTCCATCACTCGACATAACAGCCTGACTGGAAAGTGAGTCCGTTCACGGGCGACGAAGGCGTATCTCAGTTGGACTCTCTGGCAAAGAACGCCGTCGCTTTTTTTAGGATTTCTCGTTCCATTTTAAGCGTGGCATTTTCAGCTCGAAGCCGGGCCAGCTCGCTTTCCAGGTCAGAAACCGGATGCCGGGAGGGAGAACTGAGAGGACGCCCGTTGCGTGCGGCGTCCAGCCAATTCCCTAGGGTTTTGACCGAGATATCCAACTGTCGGGCAGCTTCTCCTCGACCAATACTTTCAGCAAGTGTCACTGCTTGAGCTTTGAAGTCATCGGTGTAGCTGCGGCGGGTTTGCTGTGACATAGGTGCCTCCAAGATTGCGATTAAAATATCGCTTCTTGGCGTCCGCTGCGAGGGAACAAGTCCATGGTTACTTTGGGGCTCTTTTCCAAAGTGACCCGCCGTAAGGGCGGAACCCTAGGTGGCCGTTACCGCAGCAACGGATATGTACCCAGCCCAATCCAAAAAAAATGCTCGGCCCACAGGCCGCCATCGGGAGCAAGTCGAATCGTCGCACTGCCCCTCCCACATCTGATCTCTATACATCAGGTACCTATCAGCCTGCCTGATCAGCGCAACATCAACTTGGCCAGAATCACGATCACAACCATATGCCCCAGGATGCTGCGACGAATCCATGTCGCACGCCTTGGGCTCAAGCGCTGGTGACTCAGCAGGTACGCCAGCCACAGGTAATGGCCGATGATGCTCAGGGCCAGCAAAATTTTCAGGCTCAGCAGCGCGGCGAAGTGGCTGGCCCAGGGCACCGCCAACAGCCCGCGATAGTGCCAGGCCAGGCCGATGCCCGCGCCGTACAGCAACACCACCACGCCGTGCAGTACCTGGCGCGAACGCCGTGCAATGGCATGGTCGGAGGTGAACTGCGCCGACCAGGCCAGCTCCTCGCGGGCGCTGTGCCAGATCACCACTTCGAAAAACAGCGTGCCGATAAACGCAATCGCCGCCAGCAGATGCACGATCAACAAGGTGGAATAGAGCATGACGTCCTCCTAGCCCGGATGCCCATCGACCCGGGCCTGCCACAGCATCGGGCCATACCGCCACAGGTACAGGCCGAGCCCGAGGGTCCAGCACACCCCCGCCAGCCATAACGCGGCCATCGGCAACAGCAGGACCAGCAGCACCCGGCACACACACGCCAGGTTCAGCAGCCCAAAGGCCAGGGTCATGCCGGCCGGCGGCTGCAACGGGCGGCCGGTGTGGCCCAGGCTGACGCGGGCGATCATGGCCAGGATCAGCCCGGCCATGGCGCCGATGGTCAATGCATGCACGGCCAGGCTGGGATTGAGCGGCGCACCGCAGTGCCACAGCGCCATGCCCAGGCAGGCCACGGCCAGCCAGGCATATGCCAGGTGCAATGACCACAGCAACGGCACGCGCCACAGGCCGCGATCATGCCAGCGGACCAGGCGCACCAGGTGCCCCAGCCCGAGGACGGCGAACAGCAGGCCGATCCACAGGTTGGCGCCCAACGCGGGCCCTGCGGCATACAGCACGGCGATCAGCAGCGAGCCGCCAAGCAACATAAGGTCCAGCCACGCCCAGGGTTTGACCGCTTCGACCCGACCCAAACCGCGCTGGGTGAAAAACGGAATCACCCGTCCGCCGATCAGGCCCATCATCGCCGCCACCAGCCACAGGCCGGTGAGCACCGCCTGGCGCTGCAGCCCGGAGTCATTGCGCAGCAAGCCATACAGCGACAGCGCATCAGCCACGGTCAGCAGCGCCAGCACCAGCACAATCGGGTAATTACGCGTCTGTCTTACCTGCCAGAGGGTCCAGCCCATCACCGCGGCGACAGCCAGGGGAAAGGTCAGCTCCAGCACCGCCAGCAGCGGCCAGTGCAGGTTGAACAACCAGCCCAGGCGCGCCGCCAGCCACACGCCGGCAAGCAGCGCCAGGGCATTGCCGCTGATGCCCGGGCGGCCGGTCCAGGTCTGCACTGCCGTGAGCAGGAACCCGGCGATGATCGCCACGCCAAAGCCGAACAGCAGCTCATGGCGATGCCAGGCCAGCCAGCCGCCGGCGGGTTGCCAGGTGCCGAGGTGCCCGCCCAGGGCCAGCAGCCAGAGGGGAATTGCCAGCGCCGCCAACACACAGGCGCCGAGAAAGAATGGCCGGAAGGCCAGGCGAAACAACGGGGTAATCGACATGGCCTTGCGCCGATCGAGCACTTGCATGACACGGTCTCCCTTCAGGACTGCGGCAATCTTGCGCCGATACCTGCGTGTTGCCCTTGTCGTAGATCAAGTCGCTATCGGGGCCAAGGGATTACCCTCGCGCCTATATCCACACCGCACCCCGGAGCCATGATGAAAAACGCCTATGTCCCCCTCGCCTGGTTTGTGATCCTCGGCTCCATGCTGGCCGCCGCCAGCGGGCTCTCGCTGGTGCTGGTGTGAACGCCCCGCTGCTGTTCAAGGAACCGGGCATGGTGCTGCATCGCGTGCACCACCAGATCCTGCGCAGCCATCACCTGTTCGAACCGCTGAACGACGAAGAACTCGACGAGCTGATGGGCAACAGCCAGTTGCTGAGCATCGACAAAGGCGAGCCGCTGTTCCGCCAGGGCGAATCGGCCGAGGCGTTTTACTTTGTGATCGCCGGTGCGGTGAAGGTCTACCGTTTGACTCCCGACGGCCAGGAGAAAGTCTTCGAAGTAATCGGCGAGCGCCAGACCTTCGCCGAGGCCATGATGCTGATGGACACCCCCAACTACGTGGCCTGCGCCGAAGCGGTGTGCCCCACCCAGTTGTACCGTTTGTCCAACGCCACCTACATGCGCCTGCTGCACAGCAACAGCCGCCTGACCTTCGCCCTGCTCGGCAAGCTGTGCGTGCGCTTGCACCAGCGGGTCAACGAGATCGAGACCCTGTCGCTGAAAAACGCCACCCACCGCGTGGTGCGCTACCTGCTGACCCAACTGATGCGCCTGCACAGCACCGACGCCACCTTCGAACTGCCGATGGCCAAGCAGTTGATTGCCGGGCATCTGTCGATCCAGCCGGAGACCTTTTCGCGGATTATCCGGCGCCTGATCGATGAAAAGATCATCACCCAGGACGGACGCCAGATCGCCATTCTGGACCGGTTGCGCCTGGAGCAATTCGAGTGAAAACCTGCCTGTATTGCCAGCAGCGCAATGCCGACGTGCGCGAGGCGTGCGCCGGCTGCGGAACGCCCCTGCCTGCCGCGGATGCCAGCCTGCAAGCGCGGCGGCTACGGCGTTTCCAGTGGTTCTGCCTGGGCCTGGCGCTGTTTTGCATCGCGATGTTCTTCTGGTTGCCCCGCGACTTCTACTGACCCTCGGTCAGTTGCCGGTACAGCTGGGGCAACCGCAGCGGCAACTGCTCCGGCTGGCGGATCAGGGTGTAGCCATGGGCACCGAACATATAGGGCAAGTAGTCCCCGGCCTGTCTGTCGATGGTGATGCAGAACGGAATCAGGCCCTGGCGCCGCGCCTCGACCACTGCCTGGCGGGTGTCTTCGACCCCGTAGCGGCCCTCATACAGATCCAGGTCATTGGGCTTGCCATCGGTCAGTAGCAACAACAACTTGCGCCGCTGTTTGCACGCGCCCATCAACTGGGTGGCCTGGCGAATCGCCGCGCCCATGCGCGTGTAGTAACCCGGCTTGAGGGCCTGGATGCAGCCGCGCGTGCGGTCGTCATAGGCTTGCTCGAACGTCTTGAGCTGGTGCAGGCGCACCTGATGGCGGCGCAGGGACGAGAAGCCATACAGTGCAAACGCATCTCCCAGCCCGGCCAGGCTTTCGCCGAACAGCAACAGGCTGTCGCGGATCACGTCGATGACCTTTGGCTCGTCGTTTAAATGCGCGTCGGTGGACATCGACAGGTCCGCCAGCAGCAGACATGCCAGGTCGCGTCGGGTGTGACGTTGCTCCTGGTACAAGCCGCGTTCGGTGCAGGCGCCGTGTTGGCGTTGCGCGTAGAAATCCACCCAGGCTTGCAGGTCCAGCTCCGCGCCCTGGGGTTGCCGGCGCAGCCATTGGCGGTCGGTGCGCAGCTGCTGGAATTGACGGCGCAGGCGCTGGGCCGGGCCGAGTAATCGGGCCGGTAACGGTTGCGGTGCATCGGCACGTGGCTGCATCAGCTGCAGATTGACGAAACCGGGTCGAAGGCATTGTTGGCGGTAGTCCCACTCGGGCAGCTTGATGCCCTCGCCGAGGGGGATGTCATCCACATCGGCGGGCGGCAGGTCGAGGTGCAGCTTCAAGCCGCCACTCTTGCGCACGCGCTGGCGCGACAGGCTCAACTGGTCGAGGTCTTCGGCGACGCGGGCGGCGTCCGGGTCCTCACTGTCGTCGGCCCAGCGATCGAGGTCGACGTGCTCGGTCCAGCTGAACAGGTTTTCCAGGCGCACCACCAGCAGGCCGCCATCACGGCCGTGATCATCCACACGGCTGGCACGTTTGGGCGCGCCCTGCTGCTCCCCGGACGGGGTGGCGAGGTCGTCGCCGTCGTCTTCAAGATCGAGGGCCTGGGGCGTGTCCAGGTGCAACGGCGGGTACAGCCATAAGGGCAACGGCCAGGCGGCGCGTTCGCTGCGGGGTAAATGGCGCACGCTGCCGGGCTCGCCCAGGGCCTTGCGCAGGGCTTTTTCCAGGGCGGCTTCAGCGGGGCTCAGACTGGCCGGGTCGGGGCGCAGCGTAATATGGGCGTCCACCAGGCGCTGGTAACTGGGCAACAGCGCCGGGTAGCGTTGCAGCAGCAGCCAGGTCCAGCGCTGGTTGTCCCGGGCCCAATGGGTCATGGGGCCTGCATGGGCGGCCAGCAGCGCCAGCCAACGGTACAGCTCCCGGTTCAAGGCGACGGTGGGGTACACCGCCAGGCTCGACGGCAGGCGCAGACGGTTACCATCGCAGGAGGCCAGGGGTGCATGCTTGCAGGTGCCGGCGATGCGCATCAACAGGTTGCGGCGCAGCAGCAGGTCGCGTTCGCTGGCGGCTTCGAGGGCGATCCCGCTGGCACCGCCCAGGGCGCGAAACAATACGGCGAGGCTGCGCTGGCGGTCGACCAGATCGACCCGCGCGTGCGGAAAATCGACGCTGGCGCGGCGGGTGATAAAGCGGTGCCAGGCACTGCCGACCCATTCTTCCAGCTCAAGGGTGAAGGCCATGGGAGGGGCTCCAACTAGTGGGTATTCGACGGGTACACTGCGGTGCAAATGTGGGAGGGGCTTGCTGTGGTGAATGGGGCTTAGATCCCAGGGGGCTGCTGCGCAGCCCAGCGCGGGGCAAGCCCGCTCACCACAGCAAGCCCACTCACCACAGCAAGCCCGCTCCCCCAGCAAGCCCGTTCACCACAGCGAGCCCGTTCACCACAGCAGGCCCGTTTGCCACAGCGAGTCCCCTGCCACATTTGGACCGCGTTACTTCAATGGACGATCGGTACCGGTGCTCCAGCCATCCGGGCGCGTTGCCGGAAGCTGCACAGGTAGCAGACCAGCCCGAGCAGGAACACCAGCCCACTGACCAACCGCGCCCAGAACAGTCCCTGCAAATGCTCCACCGTGGCCATGAACGGCAAGGCCACCCCGTCCACCTGCCAGCGTTGCAGCCAGACCTGCACGGCCCCGGCAGCGGTGAGGAACAGCGTGATCATCACCATCGACAGCACCATCATCCAGAAGCCCCGGATTTCGAGGGTCTGCGAACGCGCGTCCGGCGCTTCACCGATACCGCGCAGGCGGGGCATGGCGTAGCTGATCAGGGTCATCACGATCATTGCGTAGGCACCGAAGAACGCCAGGTGCCCGTGGGCGGCGGTGAGTTGGGTGCCGTGGGTGTAGAAGTTGACCGGTGCCAGGGTGTGCAGGAAACCCCACACGCCCGCGCCGAAGAACGCCGTGACCGTGGTGCCCTTGGCCCACAACGTGGCCGCGCGGTTGGGGTGCTGGCGCCGACGTTGCTTCACCATGGTGAAGGCGAACATCACCATCGCCAGGAACGGCAGCGGCTCCAGGGCCGAGAAGATCGAACCGACCCACAGCCACACCTCGGGTGCGCCGATCCAGAAGAAGTGGTGACCGGTGCCGATGATCCCGGTGATCAAGGCCATGGCGATGATCACGTACAGCCATTTCTCCACCACTTCGCGGTCGACGCCGGTGACCTTGATCAGCACGAAGGCCAGCATCGAGCCCATGATCAGCTCCCACACGCCTTCGACCCACAGGTGCACCACCCACCACCAGTAGAACTTGTCCCGCGCCAGGTTGCCGGGGTTGTAGAAGGAGAACAGGAAGAACACCGCGAGGCCGATCAGCCCGGTCATCATCACCATGCTGACGGTGGTCTTGCGGCCCTTGAGCAGGGTCATGCCGATGTTGTACAGAAATCCCAGGCACACCACGACGATGCCCATTTTGGTGATGGTCGGTTGTTCCAGGAACTCACGGCCCATGGTCGGCAGCAGTTCGTTGTGGGTCAACTTGGCCAGCGCCGCATACGGCACCAGCAGGTAGCCGAGGATGGTCAACACCCCGGCGGCGGCGAACACCCAGAACAGGACGATCGCCAGTTTCGGGCTGTGCAGCTCGCGTTCGGCCTCCTCGGGCACCAGGTAGTAGGCCGCGCCCATAAAGCCGAACAACAGCCAGACGATCAGCAGGTTGGTGTGGACCATCCGCGCCACGTTGAAGGGGATCAACGGGAATAGAAAGTCGCCGATGACGTATTGCAGGCCCATGATCAAACCGAACAGCACCTGACCGAAAAACAGGATCAGGGCGAACACAAAGTAGGGTTTGGCCACGGCCTGGGATTGGAATTTCAAGTATGGATTGGCACTGCGCATGGCTCAGCCCTCCTTGTTCGGTGGCCAGTTATTGGTATTGATCTTCGAGCTCCATTTGAGGAACTCGGCCATATCGTCCACCTCCTGGTCACTGAGATTGAATTGCGGCATGGCCCGCCGCCCCGGTACACCCAGGGGCTGCATCTTCATCCAGGCATGCAGGAACGGCTTGAACCCTTCTTCGCCGCCCCGGCGCTTGAACACATTGCCCAGCTCCGGCGCGAAATAAGCGCCCTCGCCCAGCAAGGTGTGGCAGCCGACGCAGTTATTACGCTCCCAGACGCCCTTGCCGCGCACGACGGATTCGCTGAGTTGGTCGACGTTGCTGCGGGCGGGAAAGGTTTGTTCGGTGTGGTAGGTCAGGGCCAGGAAAATCAGGAAGAAGAACACGCTTCCTCCGAAGTAGATATTCCTGGCCATGCCCTTGGTGAAGGTCTCTGACATGGTCGCTTCCTCATTGCTTGGCCAGGGAATGATAGGGAGGTGGGGGGTGGAAACTGCTTGATGGCGATCAAGAATTGTTGATGGTTTTGGTGGGGTATTTTTTTGGGGGTTGGGTTGGGTACATATCCGTTGCTGCGGTCACGGCTGCTTATGGTTCCGCTCTTACAGCGGGTCACTTTTGGAAAAGAGCCCCAAAAGTAACCAAAAAGGGCTCTTGCCCCAACACTCGGCACCTCGCTTAGGCTCGGTGTTCCCTCACTCCGGCTTGAATCCGTGGGCCGCCGTCATGGGCCATCCTTGGCCCAGGACGGCTAACCCGGCGTCCTGCCGGGTTACCCACGGATTCAAGCCTGCGTTCGGCCAGCGTGTTTGACGGGGCGCCCAGGATCAAGATCAAAAGCCAGAGCAAAAGCCAGAGCAAAAGCCAGAGCAAAAGCAGAGCAAAAGCAGACCGAGGTCCAGCTGATATATGGAGATCCAAATGTGGGAGGGGGCTTGCCCCCGATGAGGGAGTGTCAGTTGATGGATTTGGTACTGACCCACTGCAATCGGGGGCAAGCCCCCTCCCACATTTTTAACCCAGTACACCAGACCCAACTCCGGTCGGCTCTAAGGCTGCCGCAGCTTGGCTTTTGATCTGGAGTGAGGGCATACCGAGCCTCGTAAGCAGCCGCTACACAAATAACGGATATGTACTCAGTAAAGCGACCACAACCACCCCCCACCCCAGCATCAAAAATCTCCACAACACTGGCCCACGCCGCAATTCCATAAACCCATCCACAATCACCCAGCCCTTGACCACCGCCAGCAACAGCACCCCCCACCACAACCCGGACGTCCCCGTCAGTACAGTGCCAACGCTCAACACCACCAACATCAGCCAACACAGGATCAGCGTCCGGGAACCCGTCATACCCACCTCAGCGAATCACATAGACCAGCGGAAACAACACCACCCACACCAGATCCACCATGTGCCAATACAGCACCCCCGACTCCAGCCCGCCGACTGACAGCCCGCCGCACCAGCAGGCCAGCGCCAGCCACCCGAGAATCACCATCCCCAGCAGCACATGCAGGAAATGAAACCCCGTGAGTATCCAGTACAAGGTAAAAAACGTGCTGTGCTCCAGGCCCAGTCCGGCAGCGCCCAGGTGGGCGTACTCGCCAAGCTTGATCGCCACATACACCAGCGCCACCAACAACGCCGCGACGAACAAACCGGCGCCGCGTCGCCAGCGCTGCAATCGCACCTGCTGCACCGCCAACGCGGCCAACAAGCCTGCGGTCAGCAGGCTCAAGGTCATCGCCAACCCCATCGAGGTATCCAGCTGTGCGCGCCCGGCGGCAAACAGCTCGGGCTTGAGCGCCTGGGTCACGGCAAACGTGAGGATCAGAATCGCGAACACCGACAGCTCGGCGAGGATAAAAAACCACATCGCCAGGTCGCCTGGCAGCCGGCGCGGTTCAGGCAAAGTGCACATCCACCACGTCCATCAGTGCGGCGACGGTCTGCGGGTCGTCGCTCAGCGGTTCGGCCAGGCACGCCAGGCAGGCTTCGCGTGGGCTCATGCCGGCGCCGATCAGGCGGGCGGTGAAGATCAGCAGCCGGGTGGAGGCCACCTCCTCCAGGTCATGCTGGTCAAGCCGACGCAACGCCTGGCCCAGGCGCACGACCGGGGCGGCCAGCGCCACATCCACACCGGCCTCGCGGGCGACGATGCGTTCTTCGTCGGCCACCGGCGGGTAACCAAAACGCATCGCCACGAAGCGCTGGCGGGTGCTGGGTTTCATGCCCTTGAGCAGGTTCTGGTAGCCGGGGTTGTACGACACCACCAGCATGAACGACGACGGCGCCTTGAGCACTTCGCCGGTGCGTTCCAGAAACAGTTCGCGGCGTTCATCGGCAATCGGGTGCAGCACCACGGCGGTGTCCTGGCGCGCTTCCACCACTTCGTCGAGGTAGCAGATCCCGCCTTCGCGCACGGCGCGGGTCAGCGGGCCGTCCTGCCACCAGGTGCCGTCGGTGCCGATCAGGTGGCGGCCGAGCAGGTCGGCGGCGCTGAGGTCGTCGTGGCAGGCCACGGTGTACAGCGGCAGGTTCAGGCGGTGCGCCATGTGCTGCACGAAGCGCGTCTTGCCACAGCCCGTGGGGCCTTTGATCAGCACCGGCAGGTGGTGGCGCCAGGCGTGTTCGAACAGTTGCTGTTCGTTGTCCTGCGGTTGGTAGAAGGGCTCGGTCATCACGCGTACTCGCAACGGGTTCGGCCCCCACGCTAAAGGCCCCTGCGACAACCTGGCAAGCGCGCACAACGGCAAACTTGATCGCCGTCAAGCGAGCCTTGCGCCACTGCAACATAGTCTTGCCTGGCACTAAGAACCTGCGCTCTACCCCGCCTTCGCCGGGCATCGCAAAGGTCTTGCCTGAGGAGATATGGAATGCTGACTCGCAACAGAAAACCCTGGGTCCTGAGTCTTGCCAGCCTGAGCTGCGCCCTGGCCCTCGCATTGCCCATCAACGCCCATGGCGACGCGCCGACCGGGATGGTGAAAAGCCCCGGCGCGCCGGACATCAGCCAGGCGGAGTTCGACGCCTCCAAGCAGATTTACTTCGAACGCTGCGCCGGCTGCCACGGTGTGTTGCGCAAAGGCGCCACCGGCAAGCCGCTGACCCCGGACATCACCCAGGCCCGCGGCCAGGCTTATCTGGAAGCGCTGATCACCTACGGCTCCCCGGCCGGCATGCCCAACTGGGGCACGTCCAATGCGCTGACCAAGGCGCAGATCACCAGCATGGCCACCTTCATCCAGCACACCGCGCCCACTCCGCCGGAATGGGGCATGGCCGAAACCCTCAAGACCTGGAAAGTGCTGGTCAAGCCCGAAGACCGGCCGAAAAAACAACTGAACACCCTCAACCTGCAAAACCTGTTCTCGGTCACCCTGCGCGACGACGGCAAGATCGCCCTGGTGGACGGCGACACCAAGCAGATCATCAAGCTGATCGACACCGGTTACGCCGTGCATATCTCGCGTATCTCCGCGTCTGGCCGCTACCTGCTGGTGATCGGCCGCGATGCCAAGATCGACATGATCGACCTGTGGCCCCTGGAGCCGACCAAAGTCGCCGAGATCAAGGTGGGTATCGAGGCCCGCTCGGTGGAGACTTCGAAGTTCAAGGGCTATGAAGACAAGTACACGATTGCCGGCGCCTACTGGCCGCCGCAGTTCACCCTCATGGATGGCGAAACCCTGGAGCCCAGGCAGATCGTGTCCACCCGGGGCATGACCGTCGATAAGCAGGAATACCACCCCGAACCCCGCGTGGCGGCAATCATCGCCTCCCACGAGTGGCCGGAGTTCATCGTCAATATCAAGGAAACCGGCAAGGTGATGCTGGTCAATTACCAGGACATCAAGAACCTCACCATCACCACCATCGACGCCGCGCCGTTCCTGCATGACGGCGGCTGGGACAGCACCCACCGCTACTTCATGACCGCCGCGAACAACGCCAACAAGGTCGCGGTGATCGACTCCAGGGAGCGCAAGCTCACCGCGTTGGTAGAGGTCGGCAAGACCCCGCACCCCGGCCGTGGCGCCAACTTCATTCACCCAAAATATGGACCGGTATGGGCCACCAGCCACTTGGGCGACGGCGGTATTTCGGTGATCGGCACCGACCCGGTCAAGCACCCGCAATACGCCTGGAAGCAGGTGGAATCCCTCAAGGGCCAGGGCGGCGGTTCGCTGTTTATCAAGACCCACCCCAACTCCCATCACCTGTATGTCGACACCACCCTCAACCCCGACGCCAAGCTCAGCCAGTCGGTGGCGGTGTTCGACATCAACCAGCTGGACAAGGGCTACACCGTGCTGCCGATTGCCGAGTATTCGGGCATCAAGCAAGGCGCGCTGCGGGTGGTGCAACCGGAATACAACAAGGCCGGTGACGAAGTGTGGTTCTCGGTGTGGAACGGCCAGACCGAAGAGTCGGCGCTGGTGGTGATCGATGACAAGACCTTGAAGCTCAAGCAAGTGATCCGCGACAAGCGCCTGATCACGCCGACAGGAAAATTCAACGTCTACAACACCCAACACGACATTTATTGAGCCCCATCAACACGAGGTCACCGAATGAAAAATATTCTCCTCGCACTGCTGGCATCCGCCGCTGCGCTCAGCCTGCAACCGGTGTTGGCACAAGACGGCCCGGGGTTGTTCAACAGCAAACCCTGTGTGGGCTGCCACACGATCGACAGCAAACTGGTGGGGCCGGCCTTGAAGGATGTCGCCGCCAAGAATGCCGGTGTGAAAGACGCAGCCACCACCCTGGCCAGCCACATCAAGAACGGCAGCCAGGGCAACTGGGGGCCGGTGCCGATGCCGCCGAACCAGGTCACCGATGATGAAGCCAAGGTGTTGGCCGATTGGGTCCTGACCTTGAAATAAGCACAAGGAGCACGCCATGCAAGCATCGATGATCGGTACGGCCATGGCGCTGCTCCTGCTGATTCCCGCGCGGGCAGCGGCCACCCCGGACGCTGCCCGCCTTGAACACCTGCTGACCCAGGATTGCGGGGCCTGCCATGGCCTGCACCTCACCGGCGGCCTGGGCCCGGCCCTCACACCGCAAGCCCTGGCCCACCACAGCCGCGACAGCCTGATCGCCACCGTGACCTACGGCCGCCCTGCCCGCGCCATGCCCGGTTGGGGCCCGCTGCTGAGTGCCGGCGATATTGCCTGGCTGGTCGACCGCCTATTGCAAGGAAGCCCCCCACCATGATGCGCCCTACCCTGTTATGCCTGTGCCTGTTGCTGGGTGCCTGTGCCCAACCCGCGTTGCGCGGCAGCGGCGACCTGGGCCTGGTGATCGAACGCGCCAGTGGCAGCGTGCAGATTATCGAGAGCACCGGCATGACCGAACTGGCCCGTATCGAGGGGCTGGGCGACCTGTCCCACGCCTCGGCGGTGTTTTCCCGCGACCAGCGCTATGCCTATGTATTTGCCCGCGATGGCGGCCTGACCAAGATCGACCTGCTGCGCCAACG
Source organism: Pseudomonas sp. NIBRBAC000502773 (assembly GCF_006517195.1). Lineage (NCBI taxonomy): Bacteria > Pseudomonadati > Pseudomonadota > Gammaproteobacteria > Pseudomonadales > Pseudomonadaceae > Pseudomonas > Pseudomonas sp. NIBRBAC000502773. Next base: position 615,713 of record NZ_CP041189.1, read on the forward strand.
CATCGAGCGGCGCATCGTCCAGGGCGGCAACAGCATCGGCGGCGCCATCAGCCAGGATGGGCGCCTGATCGCCGTGTCCAATTACGTGCCGGGCGGGGTCAAGGTGTTCGATGCAGAAGACCTGACCCTCATCGCCGACATCCCCGCGACCGCACTGGCCGATGGCAAACGCTCGCGGGTGGTCGGCCTGGTGGATGCGCCCGGGCAGCGCTTCGTGTTCAGCCTGTTCGACACCGGCGAGATCTGGAGCGCCGACTTCAGCCACGGCAACCCGCCGCGCATCACCCGCTTCAAGGACGTCGGCGAGCAACCCTATGACGCGCTGATCACCGCCGACGGCCGCTACTACATGGCCGGGCTGTTCGGTGAAGACGGCATGGCCCAGCTCGACCTGTGGCACCCGGAGCGCGGCGTGGTGCGCGTGCTCAAGGACTATGGCCGCGGCCAGGCCAAGCTGCCGGTGTACAAGATGCCCCACCTGGAGGGCTGGGCCGTTGCCGATGACCAGGCGTTCGTGCCGGCGGTGGGGCGCCATCAGGTGCTGGTGATGGACGCGCGCACCTGGCAGCAGACCGCGGCGATCCCGGTGGCCGGACAGCCGATTTTCGTCACTGCGCGGCCCGACGGGCGCCAGTTGTGGGTCAACTTCGCCTACCCGGACAACGACCGGGTGCAGGTACTCGACACCGAAACCCACCAGGTGGTCGCCGACCTGCGCCCAGGCCCCGGTGTGCTGCACATGGAATTCACCGGGCGTGGCGAGCAGCTGTGGCTGTCGGTGCGCGATGGCGAACAGTTGCAAGTGTGGGACCCGTACCGCCTGACCCTGCTGAAAAGCCTGCCGGCCCAGAGTCCCAGCGGGATTTTCTTCAGCCTGCGCGCGCAAAAGATGGGGTATTGAAATGGACCTTGATTCGCTCAGCCAGCAATTGATCGAACGCTTCCAGCACGGCATGCCGCTGTGCGCCGAGCCCTACCGCGAAATGGCCCAGGTGCTGGGTTGCAGCGCGGCCGAGGTGATGGCCTGCCTGCAACGCCTGGAACTGGCGGGCGCCTTGTCGCGCATCGGCCCGGTGTTCGAACACACCCGCGCCGGCGCCAGCACCCTGGCCGCCCTGGCGGTGCCGATCGAGCGCCTGGAACAAGTGGCCGCACGGGTCAGCCAGTACCCGGAGGTCAATCACAACTATGCCCGTGAGCACCGTTACAACCTGTGGTTCGTGCTCACCGGGCCCCATCGCCAGCACTTGCAGCAAGTCCTCGATGAGCTGGAGCAAGACACCGGCCTCACGCCCCTGGACCTGCCGATGCTCACCGCCTACCGCATCGACCTCGGTTTTTCCCTCGGAGAGCAGCCGTGATCGCGCCACTGAACCACGAGCAGATGCTCGACCTGCGCCAGTGCCTGGAGCGCGGTTTGCCCATCGTGCCACGGCCCTACGACGAGCTCGCCGAGCAGATCGGTGCCCACCACGATCAGGTGCTGCAACAGATGCAGCAATGGCACGACCAGGGTCTGTTCCGTCGTGTCGGCCTGGTGCTCAATCACCGCGCCCTGGGCTATGTGGCCAACGCCATGCTGGTGCTGGATGTGCCGGATGCGCTGGTCGATGAAGTCGGGGCGCGCCTGGGCCGCGCGCCCGGCGTGAACCTGTGTTACCAGCGCCCGCGACGCCTGCCGCAGTGGCGCTACAACCTGTTCTGCATGGTGCACGGGCGCGAGCGCGCGGTGGTCGAGGCGCAGATCCAGGCGTTGCTGGAGCAGCATCTGCTCAGCGACCTGCCCCACCAACTGCTGTTCAGCACCCGCGCCTTCAAGCAATGCGGCGGGCGTTTTGCACCACCGCCATCGCAGGTATGGGCCCATGGATGAACTGGATCGACAACTGATCAACCGCCTGCAACGCGGACTGCCGCTGGTGCGCCAGCCCTGGCAGCAGGTGGCCGAGGAACTGCACAGCCATCCGAGTGAACTGCTCGACCGCTTGTATGCCCTGCTCGAAGACGGCGTGCTCACGCGCTTTGGCCCGATGTTCGATATCGAGCATCTCGGCGGCGCTTTCACCCTCGCGGCGCTCGCCGTACCCGAGGCGCGCTTTGATGTCGTCGCCGAACAGCTCAACGCCCTGCCCCAGGTGGCCCACAACTACCGCCGCGAACACCGCTGGAACATGTGGTTCGTGCTGGCCTGCGCCACCGCGCAGGAGCTGGCCAATACCCTGTCGTGCATCGAGGCCCTCACCGGGCTGGCGGTGCTCAACCTGCCGAAGGAGCACACCTACCATGTCGGTCTGTATTTCCCGGTCTGACAAGACCCTGGCCCTGCAACTGGTCGCCCTCACCCAAAGCGGCCTGCCGCTGGTGGAGGACCCATGGGCCTGGCTCGCCGAGCAACTGGGCATCAGCGTCGAGTCGACCCTCGACCTGCTCAAGCGCCTGCAGGCCGAAGGTGCGATCCGACGTATCGCCGCGGTGCCCAACCATTACCGCCTGGGCTACCGGCATAACGGCATGACCGTGTGGGACGTGGCCGATGTGCACCTGCCGCGCCTGGGAGAACTGCTCGGCGCCCAGCCGTTTGTCAGCCATTGCTACCGTCGCCCCCGGCGCCCGGACTGGCCCTACAACCTGTTCGCCATGGTGCATGGCCGCAGCCGCGAAGAAATCGACAGCTACCGCGAGCACCTGCGTTTCCTGCTGGGGGATGCCTGCCGCGCCGACGAGATGCTGGTGAGCAGCCGCATCCTGAAAAAGACCGGCCTGCGCCTGACGCCGGCGCACTCAAAGGAATAGCCCATGCTGCGAATCAGTCAGTACCTGCGCACCCTCGCCGGTCAATGCCCGCCGCCGCGCACCTCGCCCCCTGGCAGTGAGCGGCCGCCGGTGGTGATCTGGAACCTGCTGCGGCGCTGCAATCTCACCTGCAAACACTGTTACGCCACCAGTGCCGACAGCGTGTTTCGCGATGAACTCGATACCCCGGCAGCGCTGCGGGTGATCGACGATTTGCACGACGCCGGGGTTCGCGTGTTGATCCTGTCCGGGGGCGAGCCGCTGCTGCGCGAAGACCTCTTCGAGCTGAGCGCCTATGCCCGTGACAAAGGTTTTTTCGTCGCGCTGTCGACCAACGGCACGCTGATCGATGAGCACAACATCCAGCAGATCGCCGACGCCCGTTTCGATTACGTGGGCATCAGCATCGACGGCCTGGAGGCGACCCACGACGCGTTTCGCCAACTGCACGGCAGTTTCCAGCGCTCCATGCACGCCATCCGCCTGTGCCGCGAAGCCGGGATTCGCGTGGGCCTGCGCACCACCCTGACCCAGGACAACCATGGGCAGCTGCCGCAGTTGCTGGCGCTGATGCGCACCTATGACGTGCAGAAGTTCTACCTGTCACACCTCAACTACAGCGGGCGCGGCAAGCGCAGCCGCCAGCTGGATGCGCACCGGCAGATGAGCCGCGAGGCCATGGCGCTGATTTTCCAGCAGGCCTGGAGCGATATTCAACACGGCGTGGACAGCGATTTCGTCAGCGGCAACAACGACGCCGACGCCGTGCTGTTGCTGCAATGGGTACACCAGCACCTGCCCGAACACTACCCGCAGCTTGAACACCTGCTGCACGGCTGGGGCGGCAACGCCTCGGGCAGCGGCATCGCCAATATCGACAACACCGGCGAGGTGCACCCGGACACCTACTGGTGGCAGCAATCGGTGGGCAATGTGCGCAACACCACCTTCCGCCAGCTCTGGCTGGAACAGCCCGACCCGTTGCTGCTGCGCCTGCGCGAACACCCGCGCAGCATTGGCGGGCGTTGTGCCGAGTGCCGCTGGCTGGCGATCTGCAACGGCAATACCCGCACCCGCGCCTGGGCCGATGGCGACCTGTGGGGCCCGGACCCCGGTTGCTACTTCAGCGACGCCGAGATCGCGCGCCAGCCCCTCAACCTGATCCCTTGCTCGACCACCCGGTGACACAACCGGGGGCCGCCTACCTGATGATGAACCAAGGACGTCGCATGCACACTTCAACTGCCCACTCCTCCACTGGCCTGCCGGCCAGTCTGCACAGCCCCTTGCACCCTGGCGAAGTCGCGTTGGTGGGCGCCGGCCCCGGTGACCCGCGCCTGCTGACCCTGCGCGCCTGGAGCCTGTTGATGCAGGCCGACGCGGTGGTGTTCGACCGGCTGATCAGTGCCGAACTGCTCGCGCTGATCCCGTTGACCTGCGCCCGTCATTACGTGGGCAAGGCCAGCGGTTGCCACAGCCTGCCCCAGGATCAACTCAATGAACTGCTGGCCGAGTTGGCCGACCAGGGCCAGCGGGTGGTGCGCCTCAAGGGCGGCGACCCGTTTATCTTCGGGCGCGGCGCCGAGGAGCTGGAGTACCTGCTTGCGCGCGGTATCCCGTGCCAGGTGGTGCCGGGCATCACCGCCGCCTCCGGCTGCAGCGCCTATGCCGGTATCCCGCTGACCCACCGCGACCTGGTCAATTCGTGCCGTTTCGTCACCGGCCACCTGCAACGCGACGGTGCGTTGAAACTGCCATGGGCCAGCCTGGCCGAGCCGAGCCAGACCCTGGTGTTCTACATGGGTTTGTCAAACCTGGCGCTGATCGCCGAGCATTTGGTGGCGGCCGGTTTACCCGCAGATACACCGGCCGCCCTGATCAGCAACGGCGCGCGCGCCGATCAACAGGTGGCCCGTGGCACCCTGCGCCAGTTGCCCACCCTGGCCGCCGACTGCGAACCCGGCGTGCCGACGCTGACGGTGATCGGCCACGTCGTCAACCTGTTTGCCGACGCCGCCCTGCACTTCCCCGCCAGCCTGGCACCGGCCCGTGAAGCGGTGGCGGTATGAAACGCCTGCTGCTGGTGCCGCTGCTGTGGGCGACGGCCGCGCACGCTACGCCCGCGCAGGACTACCGCCAGTATTGCGAAAGCTGCCACGGGCTGAATCGCATCGGCGCCAGCGGCCCGGCGCTGTTGCCGGAGAGCCTGGGGCGGATCAAGCCGGATGAAGTGCGCAAGGTCATCGAACAAGGCCGGCCCGCCAGCCAGATGGCGGCGTTCAGTGCGCAACTGAGCGCCGCGCAGATCGATGGGCTGGCGCAGCTTCTGCAACAGCCGCCTGACTCACCGGCGACGTGGAACGAGCATGACATCCGCACCAGCCACAGCGTGCTGGCGGACCTGCGCCAATTGCCGAGCACACCGCAGCATCACGCCGACCCGCTCAACCTGTTTGTGGTGGTGGAGTCCGGCGACCATCACATGGATATTCTCGACGGCGACACCTTTGCCGTGCTGGACCGTTTCCCCACCCACTTCGCGGTGCACGGCGGGCCGAAATTCTCCCCGGACGGACGCTTTGTGTACTTCGCCTCGCGGGACGGCTGGATCAGCCAGTACGACCTGCACAACCTCAAGTTGATCGCCGAGATCCGCGTGGGCCTCAACACCCGCAACCTGGCGGTGAGCAAGGATGGCCGCTGGGTGCTGGCGGGCAATTACCTGCCGGGCAACCTGGTGCTGCTGGATGCGCGCGACCTGTCGCTGGTCAAGACCCTGGACACCGGCTCACGGGTCAGTGCGGTGTACACCGCGCCACCGCGCAACAGCTTTATCGTCGCGCTCAAGGACGTGAACGAGGTCTGGGAATTGTCCTATGCAGACGCCCGCCCCAGCTTCGAGCCCCGGCGCATCCAGGCCCAGGACGTGCTCGATGACTTCTCGTTCTCGCCCGATTACCGCCAACTGATCGCCACCTCACGCAAGGCCGGCGGCGGCCAGGTGATCGACCTGGACAGCGGCCGCGTGGTCACCGATATCCCGCTGTCCGGCATGCCGCACCTGGGTTCGGGGACGTACTGGCAACGCAACGGGCAATGGGTGTTTGCCACGCCGAACATCAGCAAGGGGCAAATCTCGGTGATCGACCTCAAGACCTGGACCCTGATCAACCAGATCCCCACCCTCGGGCCGGGCTTTTTCATGCGCAGCCATGTGAACTCGCGCTATGTGTGGAGCGACGTGTTTTTCGGGCCGGGCAATGATGCGATTCACCTGATCGACAAGCAGACCCTCGAGATCGCCCACACCCTGAGGCCAGTGCCGGGCAAGACGGCAGCCCATGTGGAATTCACCCGGGATGGGCGGTATGTGTTGCTGAGCATCTGGGCCACGGAGGGGGCGTTGATTGTGTATGACAGCCAGACGCTCGAGGAGGTGAAGCGCATTCCCATGAATAAGCCGTCGGGCAAGTACAACGTGGGCAATAAGGTGGAGTTTGCGGAAGGGACGTCGCATTGAACACGGGTGACAGGCAGGAAGCAGCCAGGTCGTAGAGCGCATGGGCACCGCCGGTCCCCTGTGGGAGATGTCGAGCTTCAGCGAGGCTTCGATGGCGGTGGCACAGTTGGTAGAGGTGCTGGCTGACACACTGCTAACGGGGAGTGTCAGACGGTACGGGAGAATTGGCCTTTGTGGGCGCCGCCCAGGTAGGCGTCGAAGGCCATGGCCACGCTGCGTACCATCAGTTGGCCCTTGGGCAGCAGTTGCAGCGCGTCGTCCCGAACCAGCAATAAGCCGTCCGCCACTTGCTCGTCCAACTGCGTCAACGCTTGGGCAAAATACTCATTGAACCGAATGCCATGGGCCGCTTCCACTTGGGCGACATCGACGCGGCCGTCGCACATCAACCCATTGATCACCTCGCGGCGCAGTACGTCATCGGGGTTGAGGCGGTAACCGCGTTGCACCGGCAGCATGCCCGCATCGATGCGCGCGTAGTACTGGGACAGCTCCTTGACGCTCTGGCTGTAGCTGTCGCCGACCTTGCCGATGGCCGATACGCCCAGGCCGATCAGGTCGCAATCGGCATGGGTGGAGTAGCCCTGGAAGTTACGTTGCAGGCTGCCATTGACGCGGGCCAGTGCCAACTCATCGTCGGGCAGGGCGAAGTGGTCCATGCCGATGTAGATATAACCGGCCTCGGTGAGGCGGCGAATGGTCAGTTCCAGCAGCTCCAGCTTGCGCGCCGGGGGTGGCATGTCTTCGGGGCGGATCATGCGCTGGGCGCGGATCTGGCTTGGCAGATGCGCGTAGCTGTAGGCGGCCACGCGGTCGGGGCGCAGGGCGATCAGCTTGCTCAGGGTCACGTCGAAGCTGGCCACGGTTTGCAGGGGCAGGCCGTAGATCAGGTCGACACTCACCGATTTGAAGCGTGCCTCGCGGGCCGCCGCCACCAGTTGCACGATCTGCGCTTCGCTTTGCACGCGATTGACGGCGGCCTGGACGTCGGGGTCGAAGTCCTGCACGCCGAAGCTCAGGCGATTGAAGCCCAGGCGGCGCAGGGTGTTGATGCGCTCGAGGCTGATGGTGCGCGGGTCGACCTCGATGGAGAACTCATGGGCGTCGCTGTCATCCAGGCTGAAGTTGTCCGCCAGGCAGGCCATCAGTTCGGCCAGTTGCGCATCGTTCAGATACGTCGGGGTGCCGCCGCCCAGGTGCAATTGGGTCAGGCGCCGGGAGCGCTCGAACAACGCGCCCTGCATCTGGATCTCGCGCTTGAGGTACGCCACATACTCGACGGCGCGATGGGTCTTGCGGGTGATGATCTTGTGGCAGCCGCAGTAGTAGCAAAGGCTCTGGCAGAACGGAATATGGATGTACACCGACAACGCCTTGGGCGCGGCGAGGTGGTGACTGGCGCGCACGGCCTGGTGATAGTCGTCCAGGGCAAACGCGCTGTTGAACTGCGGCGCGGTGGGGTAGGAGGTGTAGCGCGGCCCCGGGCGGTCGTATTTGTGCACCAGGGCACGGTCGAACTCAAACGCCGTCATGGTCGATCACCTCGTCGTTGGCGCTGACGGGGGTGGTCAGGGGCTCGGTGACGTACAGACGCGCCGGGTCGGCGGTTTCGTGAAACCTGCCACAACAGGTGGCGAGCTGGCCATTGCTCAGCTGGGCACAGTACTCACGGGCATCCGGGGTGTTCTGGGCACACAGTGTGTCGATCTGGCTGATGGCGCCCAGGCCAAAGCCGATGTGATCGCAGTAGCCGTGCAGGGTGAAGCCTTCGCAATTACGGCTGAGGCGACCGCGCTCCTGGGCCTGTTTGAGGTCATCGTCGGTGCGGGCGAACTGGCCCAGGCCGATGTAGTGGTACCCGGCGGCGGCCAGGTGTTCAAAGCCGCTGCGGCGCATCGCGCGTTTATCCGCCGCGCTGCAAAACGCCTGGGATTGCCGGCCCAGGTAGCGCACCGGTGGCTGGGCGTAATCGAACAACTGCAGGCGGTCCGGCTCCAGGGCGATCAGGCTGGCCAGTTTCTGCTCGAAACTGGCCGGCGTCTGCCAGGCATGGCCGTAGCCAAGGTCGATGTTCACTGAGCGAAACCCGAAGGTCCGCGCCGCATCCACCAGCGACTCGATGGGCGCCGGGTCCTGATAGTGTGCCTGGGACAGCGGCCCGTCCCGGTTGGCGTCGGGCACGCCGATGCTGGCGTGGTTGAAACCCTGGTCGCGCAACAGGCCCATGGTGGCCCAGTCGGTGTGCCAGGGGTCGAGGTCGATTCGGTAGTCGCCACGGTCGTGGTCGAGAAAGTTGAAGCGGCTGTGCAGGTGTTCCAGCAACGTGCACACCTGCTCGATCGTCGGCGTGGTGCCGCGCAGGTGAAAGTGCTCGACCGGTTGGCGCGGGCCGAGCTGGCAGCCGATCAGCTGGATTTCCTGGGTGAGGCTCTGCAGGTACTCAGCGCCGGCATCGCTTGCCGGCCAGTGCAGGTTCAACGCCAGGGGCCGCTGGCGCTGGCGGCTGTCGCGCAGGGCGCGCAGCAGGTCGAGGGAACCGACGCCGGCATGGAAGCGGCGCGTGTCCGTCTGGCAGGCCAGGCCCAGCACGCCCTGGTCCTGACGAAAGCGGGTGGGATGAAGATGGCTGCGCATGGCGGACTCCGGAGCGGGCGGCGGTGGTCCATTGTCCGGTGCGACCGCTGCGCGCACCTTGATATGCATCAAGGTCGCTACCAGCTGAGGTAAAACATGCCCTTGGCCAGCAGCACAATGGCGACCATGTGCACGAACAGGCTCAGGTGAATGAAATGGCTATAGCGCGCACTGACCTTGCCCCGGCGCATCCGCGCCATGGTCACCAGGAAGTGCAGCAGCACACTGGCGGCCAGGAACAACTTGAGGCCCAGCAACGTGCCGAACGAGGACGCCAGCGGGGCCGACAACGCCGGCAGGTAGCGCAGCCAGACCATGCCAAGCCCGGCGCCGAACAGCACCAGCAACACCCACGGCATCAACACCCGGGCACGCCGGGCGACGCCCTGCTCCACCAGCACCATCACCCGAATCGGCAAGTGCTGGTGCAGGTGCCCGAGGATCAGCACTTCGAAGAACACCGTGCCGATAAAGACCAGCGCGGCGAACAGGTGGGCCAATAGCAACAGGAGGTAGAGCATGCAAGCCTCGCAGAGGGACCGGCCGTGGGGAGCCCAGTGTGCGGGCTGGCGCACGGGGCGGCCTTGATGCCGGTCAAGCGTTGCTCCTGCCTGGCTTACAGCAACGGCAGGCTGTAGCTGACGATCAGCCGCGTCTCATCCTTGTCGGCGGTGTCATTGCCGCGCAGCACGGCGCTGCGCCAGGTCAGGCCCAGGCCCTTGAACGTGCCCGTGGGGATTACGTAGTCGACACGCACATCGCGCTCCCACTCGCTGTTGTCGCGACGCGCCGCGCGGATGTGGCTGCCGTGGATATAGGTCACGCTCGACTTCAGGCCCGGAACGCCCAGGCCGGTAAAGTCATAGGTGTAGTTACCCACCGTGGCCTGTTCGCCGGCGTTGACGAACTTCAACGACTGGGCGTTGGTGATCAGGTACAGCGAACGGCCCTGGCCCTGGTTGATGTGGGGGAAGTCACTGGCGCCGGTGGTTTTCTGATACCCCAGGCCCACGGAATGCCCGTACACGCCATAGGTCAACATCGCGCTCCACAGGCGGTTGTCGACCTTGCCTGAGTTGACTCCCGGCGCGTAATACCCGGAACTCACATAGCCTTCACCGCGCCCGGCGGCGCTGCCGTTCTTGCCGTCGGCGGTGCTGTAGAAATAACGCAGATCGGTCTTGAGCTGCCCCACCGGCAACTGCCAGTTGTGCACCAGGCCGACGAAATGCTGCTGGTAGAAATTCTCCAGGGTCGCGTAGTAGTACTGCACTTGCAGTTGCCTGCTGACGGCGTAATCCACCCCGCCGTAGTAGAACTGGTTGCTGGACTTGCCCTTGGCCGGGTCATTGGCCCCGGCGATCGACAGGCCCTGGCCGTTGCTGGAGTTGCGGTCGAGCACCTGCTCCATTTTGCCGGCGATCAGGTTGAAGTCCTTGAGGTCCCTGGAATCGACCTGATAGCCACGGAACGTCTGCGGCAACAAGCGGCCGTCTTCGGACATCAGCACCGGCATCTTCGGCATCAAGGTGCCGACCTTGAGCTGGGTTTGCGAGATGCGCACCTTGCCGGTGGCGCCGGTCTTGCTGAAGTCATGGGCGGCCTTGCCATCGGACAACGGGAAAACGCTGCCGGGGGTGTTGTCTTCTCCGGCCTTGCCGGCGCGCCCCGAGGCATCCAGGCGCAGGCCATACATAGCCTGCAGGTCCAGGCCGAAGCCCACCAGGCCCTCGGTAAAACCGGACTGGTAGTTGAACATGAAGGCCTGGCCCCACTCCTTGTCCGACGGTGCCCTGGTGTTGCGGGTGTCCTGGTTGTAATAGAAATTGCGCAGGTCGAGGGTGGCTTTGCTGTCATCGATAAAACCCGCTGCAGCCGCCTGCTGCGCGGCGCCGAGGGAGACGGCGAACGCCAGGCACGTGGTGTGTTTCATGAAGGCTCCGTGAAGTGATTGAGGCGACCCCGTTACAGCCCAACCCTGTTGTTTGTCGGTCGGGTGGTGCTGCATTCAACGGGTGCGCGCACGGTATAGCCTTGGGCCTTGGGGAAACAGCCGCCAAAACCGTCAATCACTGTTGCGGTTTACGTAACAATCCCGCTCGTTCAAGGCACCGGCAACCAGCCCTGGAATACCCCTGGGGAGGAGAGCGGACACCAGGCAAAATCCCATTGCGTGGCAGGAAGTGCCTGTTGTTCGGCGGCGGCACTGCGCACGCCCTTCCAATCGAACACCGTCAAGCCTTGCCAGGCCAGGACCACTCCCTGGGCCTGGCTGTCATCCGTACTGATCCAACGCGCCGCCGCCGCTGCCATGAAGGTTTCGATGGGCTCTTCATCAATCTGCCCGCGATACGGCGACGCCAGCAACCAACGGCACACGTTCAGGTGCCAGGTCCAATCCTGGGCCGGCTGGTTGCGATAGGCCCAGGTCATGAAGCTGCGAAACAGGTTCAGGCCCTCGGGCGGGTCGAGCTTGAGCAGCGTCGGGCAGATGTCGAACAGGGTGTGCCAATACGGCAACAGGCGTGCATCCAGGTGCACAAAGCAGCGAGCATTGCTCGGGTAGTCCGGGCGTGCCGGTTCCGCGCGCAGGCGACGGGACGCCTGGCTGACCAGACGGCTGGCGCCGGCAGGCAAGTGATGATTCATAAAGCACACTCACAGTCGTGACGATAGAACGCCCCCTGTTCACAGGAGGCCCAGGGCACACGTCAGAATGCGGGGGATGCGCGGGGGTTGGCCGAGGGCCAGGAATAACGCGGCGGCGCCTTGTTGCGCCGCTCATGGGCCGGGCGTGGGTTCTGCCCCAGGCCCAGCAACCAGGCCAGGCCGATCAGGAACACCAGCGCGACGGTCACGGCGTTGCACACCGGGCAGGCAAAGTAGTTCGAGATGTTGCTGGAAGACGGCGCGCCCAGCCCTTTGTCGGAAAGTGGAAGCTGTTGGCCGTCCACTCCACAGAACGCGCCACCGATCCCGTTGAGTTGCTGGCCGGTCATCTGGCCATGGCCCAAACCGCACACGAACAGGTTCATCAGCACGCAGAAGTACAGGGTCCAGACGATCAGGGAACGGTCGGGGTGGCTCGATTTCATGGCGGCGACTCTACCACCAGCGGTGCAAAAGGATGAAATTCAGCGTGCCCCTGTGGCAGAACGTCGCAGATTACGCGGGCTGGCCAGGGTTGGTAGACTTGGCGCCCTCCTCGTTTACTCCTATTCAAAGCCCGCCGAGTTGATTTCGCGCAATGCGGGCGTTTCACAGGATGCACCGTTGATGAGTACGTTATTCACCCGCCGCAAGGTCCTGACCGGCATGGGCCTGTTGGGCCTGGGCCTGCTGGCCGGTTGTGACAACAGCCCCAAGTTGAACTTCAAGTACGGCAAGGACTTGAGCGACAAGATCATGGGCCGCACCTTCAAGCTCAAGAACACCGAGGGCGACACCGTCACCCTCAGTTCCTACCGTGGCCTGATGCCGGTGGTGTTCTTCGGTTTCACCCAGTGCCCGGCCGTGTGCCCGACCACGCTGGCCCGCGCCGCCCAGGCCAAGAAACTGATGGGCCGCGACGGCGAGATCATGCAGGTGATCTTTATCACCCTGGACCCGGAACGCGACACTCCGGAGATTCTCGACAAGTACGTCAAGGCCTTCGACCCCAGTTTCGAAGCGCTGTACGGCACCCCGGAAGAAATCGCCGTGGCCGCCAAAGAATTCGGGATCTTCTATGAAAAGATCCCCGCCGGCGACACCTACACCCTGTCCCACACGGCCACCAGTTTTGTCTTCGACACCCGTGGCAACCTGCGCCTGGGGTTGCAGGCATCCCTTACCGCTAAAGAGTGCGCAGAAGACCTGCTCACCGTCATGGAGGTCTGCTAATGACTGCCGTTCAACACCTCAAGCGCTTTACCCTTGGCCTGACCCTGCTGGGCCTCGCCGCCCACGCCAGTGCCCAGGTGCAAGTCACCGACGCCTGGGTGCGCGCCTCGGTGCCGGGCCAACCGTCCAGCGGCGCGTTCATGACCGTGACCGCCGACAGCGACAGCAAGCTGCTCAGCGTGGCCTCGTCGGTGGCCAAGGACGTGCAGATCCATGAGATGAGCATGAAGGACGACGTGATGCGCATGGGCCCCGTGGACGCGGTGGCCCTGCCGGCGGGCAAGGCGGTCAAGCTCGACCCGGACGGCTACCACGTGATGCTGATGGGCCTGACCGGCCAGATCAAGGAAGGCGACCAGGTGCCGCTGACCCTGACGGTGCAGGACGCCAAGGGCGAGAAGCAGACCGTTGAGGTCCAGGCCACGGCGCGTGGGCTGGATGGCATGGACCATAGCAAGATGCATTAAAGCAGCGGATTTAAGGGGGTGCCTGTTCCTGTGGTGAGTGAGCTTGTTCCCTCACCACAAAGGTCCCCCTTCAATCCACGATAAATAGCTTCGCCCCGACACTCGTCGAGGAACGATGCGCCTCCATGTCATTGCCCACCTGGTAACTCATCCCGGCCGTCAGCGTGAACCGGCGGCCGTCTTCCAGCTCGGTGTGCAACTCGCCTTCCAGGCACAGCAGCACATGCCCGCGCCGGCACCAGTGATCGGCCAGGTAGCCGGGGCTGTAATCCACCCTGCGCACGCGGGTGGTGCCGAAGTGGCAGGTGCGCCATGAGGCACTGCCGCTGACGCCGGGGTGAAGCTCGGGTTCGAGGGTGGACCAGTCGGTGATGCCAAACGGGACAGCGGTGAGTTCCATGGTTTGCTCGGTCGTCAGTTAACGTGGCCTGAGGCTATCCACCTGACAACGTGCGCGATAGACACAGATCCCGTGGTTTTGTGGGATACAGGCGAGCGTGCTTGTTATCCTGCCCACCCTGCTCCCAAGGACACGTGCTGATGCAGATCGACCCCGCCTACATCCTGCTTGAGACCGAGCACTGGCTGCTCAACCATCACCTGGCTTCGAAGCTGCCGGGTTACCTGATGTTGGGTGCCAAGGCGCCAATTGATTCCCTCGCCGATATGCCGGAGGCAGCGTTGGCCGAACTGGGTGGACTGCTGGCGAAAACCCAGCGGGTCATGGAGGCGCAACTCAAGCCCAAGTGGTTGTATATCAGCCGCTATGGGCATCTGCCGGGGTTCCCGCTGCACTTTCATTTCATACCGGTGTATGACTGGGTGGAAGATGCGTTCTGGCGTGATGAGCGTTATCGGCGGTTGCAGGATTTGGGTTCCCAGGACCTGGCAAAAACCCTCACCGATGGTGCGGAGCTGACGCTGTTTGTGTGGCGGGAGTTTGGTGAGCGCCTGATCCCACCGGTGACCCACGGGCCTTCAGTCGCGCAGGTTATCGGCAACTTGCGCGTGCATTTGCGTCACTGATGCAGCTGTTTTTTCATCGGAATACACGCCAACCGCAACCCCGACGGCGAGTGATAAATCGCCTGTTCATCGCCCACGTAGCCGCACGCGCGATAAAAACTCGCGGCATTCAACGTCGCGTCCAGCACCACCTCTTCAATCGCCAGTTCCCGTGCGACCTGCTCAAGGTGATCCAGCATCGCCTTGCCATACCCGCGCCCGGTGAATGCGGGCAGCACGAACAGCGCGCCGACCTCGTTGTTGGCCAGGTCGAGCATGCCGGTGGCGATCGGCTCACCGTTCAGCCAGCCCAGGTAGAACGGTTTTTCCATCAGCGCGCTGTAGCCGTCCTCGGCCTTGCCACGGGTCCAGAGCGCCATTTGTTCGGCGGTGTAGGCGCCGATGCATTGGCTGCGGATGGCTGCGCGACGGATGTCAAAAGCGGCGTTGGCGTCGGTGGGGGTGGCGCGTTTTATTTCCAGCATGGGTCCTTCCTTCATGGATTTCCGTTGCCCGCCCGGGTGAATGAATAACGGAGGTGAGGGAGCTTGCTCCCGCTTTGGCAGTTTAATCTTATCAAGCATTCAGGCCGATGCAGTCGTTCTGCCAATCGGTTGCACCGTCGCCAATACCGCCCGGATCCTGGTCCAGGACGTGGCGGATGTGTTTACGGTGAGTTGATGTGACTTAAGCAGTGAGGAAACCGCTTTGGCGGGTTCCACACTGCCTCTTGAACGCCATGGCCCTGACCAACATGCATCGAAAACAGCACCCCCCACCAAGCCTGGCGCAGACAAAACTGTGGGAGAGGGCTTGCCCCCGATAGCGGTGGATCAGTTATAGATGGGCTGATTGACACGCCGCCATCGGGGGCAAGCCCCCTCCCACAATTTCGATCGGTGTTCTGCCCAGAGTCCCAGCGAGGCCGTTATGATGTGGACTTTCGCTCAACGCCCCAGGAAACGCCTATGCCCGCCCTCACCTTACGCAACGCCCTCCCCGCCGACGCCGCCCGTTGCTACGAGATTGAAATCACCGCCTACGAGGGCGACGAAGCCGCGACCCTGGAAAAGATCGCCACGCGCATTGCCCTATACCCGCAAGGCTTCCTGATCCTGGAAGCCGATGGCGAGGTGGTGGGTTTTATCAACGGCGGCTGCGCCCATGAAGTGGTGATGTCGGACGAGGCGTTCAAGGAACTGGTGGGGCATTCGGCCGAGGCGCCGAATGTGGTGATCATGTCGGTGGTGGTCGACCCGGCGCATCAGGGCAAGGGTTATTCCAAGGTGCTGATGACCGAGTTCGTGCAGCGCATGCACGCCATGGGCAAGCGCACGATTCACCTGATGTGCAAGGAACAGCATGTGCCGTTGTACACCCGCATGGGCTACACCTATGTCCAGCCGTCGCCCTCGGATCATGGCGGCATGGCCTGGCATGAAATGCTGATGACGCTTTAACCCACGGAGGGTTTTGCAATGACCGCAGCGCTTATTGAAGTCAGCGACCAGGCCAATCCCGACGCCGAGCGTATTCTCGGCAACGGCCTGGCTGCGTTCAACGAAGGTATCGCCGGCTACAACGACCGCCTGCCACTGACGGTATTGCTCAAGGATCCCGAGACCCGGCAGACCGTCGGCGGCATCACCGGCAAAACCACCTTGGGCATGGCCTTCCTCGACCTGTTCCACCTGCCCGAGGCCCTGCGCGGCACAGGCCTGGGCAGCCGGTTGCTGCACGCCTTTGAGCACGAAGCCCGGCGTCGCGGCTGCGCGAACGCGGTGCTCTATACCCTCAGTTTTCAGGCACCGGGCTTTTATGAAAAGCATGGGTGGGTGCGGTTCGGGGAGGTCCCGTGTGAACCGGCAGGCAGCAGTCGCGTGTTTCTGTCCAAGCGGCTGTAACGTTCAGGGCTTTGCCAGGCAGCCGTTTGCAGCCTGGCGTCAGGCCGAACAACCGCCGGTTACCAACTCCCCGACGCCCCGCCACCGCCACTGGAACCACCGCCCCCCGAGGAACTGCTGCTGGAGCTGGAGCCGCTGGAACCCGAACCGGAGCCACCGCCCGAGCCGGACCCCGAGCCGGAACTGGCGATGCTCTGCACAAACACGATAAACGCCACAAAGGAGGCCACTGGAATCGCCACGATCCAGCCCTGATACCCGTGCCCCAGCAGTGTACCCGCTGCGACGTAGATGGCCATGACCGCCAGGGCACGCAGGAGGAAAAAGCGCGGACGCTTTTTCCAGGATGCCCTGATGACGAAGAACAACCCGAGGTACAAGCCCAGCACCAACGCCGCGCCAAACGGCCACACCAGCCAATGGATATAACTGACCTCCACGAACCGGTTGGCGATCACCACCCCGGCGATGTAGGCCAACAGCCCTATCACGCAGTAGAACGCCGTGCGCGCCAGCCATAAGGCGCCGAAGGTGGCGCCGCCGATCAGGAGGGTCAGGGGCAGTACCAGCAGGTACATCGGCCATTCCCGGCCGCCGGCGAATGCCACCAGCGCCACGGTAACGGCTGCCGTGGCGATCAACGCCCCACGCCAGCCCAGCTTGCGCGCCGCGACCAGCACGCCGCCGATGGCACCGAACACGAACGCCAGCAACACCGCAAGCGCCTCAAGACTGCCGCCCTGCCCGGCCACTTGCGGCAAGTCACCGCCATCCACCAGGACAACCAGGTCGTTCACGCCCTGCTCGACACCGCCAGCATAGTCGCCCTGGCGAAAGGCCGGGGTGATGTGTTCTTCAATAATCCGGTGGGCCAGCAGGTCGGTGACCGTGCCCTCCAGGCCGTAGCCAACTTCGATGCGCACCTTGCGATCATCCTTGGCCACTACCAGCAGGATGCCGTCGTTGACATCCTTGCGCCCCAGTTTCCAGGCACGGAACAGTTGGTTGGCGTAGTCCTCGATGCTCGCGCCACGGGTGGTGGGCACCAGCAACACCGCCACCTGCGCGCCTTTGCGTTGTTCAAGGGCGGCGAGTTGGTCTTGCAGACGGGTGGTGGTACCGGCGTCGAGGGTGTTGGTGAGGTCGATCACCCGCTGGTCGAGGGCCACGCCGATGGGCGACGTCTCGGCCTGGGCGGTGATAAACAGGCCGGCGGACATCAATACCAGCAGACTCAAGACGGATTGCCGCAACCACCGCATCATGTTTGTTACCTGAAGTTTCTTCCTGAAGGCGCCGACTTTACCCTATCGGCGCTATAACGCGTGACCCAAAGCCATCGACTATCTAAACTGCAGCACACCTAGCAATACGCCATAACTTCGAGATCCCCATGGGCCTACTCCAGCGCAACAACGTCAACGTGATGGGTGACGGGCCCTCGACCCTGGTGTTTTCCCATGGTTTTGGCTGCAACCAGGCCATGTGGAACTACCTCGCGCCGCAGTTCAAAGAGCGTTTTCGCGTGGTGATGTATGACCTGACGGGCGCCGGCCTGTCCGACCTCAACGCCTTTGACAAGGCCAAGTACAGCGCGCTGGACGGCTATGCCCGCGACTTGAACGAGATCATCGAGGCCTTTGCCGAGGGCCCGGTCATCCTGGTGGGGCACTCGGTCAGTGCCATGATCGGCACCCTCGCCGACCGCTTGGCCCCCGGGCGTGTCGCCGCCCATGTGATGATCGGCCCGTCGCCACGCTATATCGATGACGATGGCTACGTGGGCGGTTTCAAGCGCGCCGACATCGACGACCTGCTCGACACCCTCGACAGCAACTACCTCGGCTGGTCCAGCGCCATGGCCCCGGTGATCATGGGAGCCCCCGGCCAACCGGCGCTGAGCGACGAGTTGACCGAAAGTTTCTGCCGCACCGAGCCGGAGATCGCCAGGCAGTTCGCGCGCGTGACCTTTATGTCGGACAACCGCCAGGACGTGATCGGCCTGCCCACCCCGGTGCTGATCCTGCAATCGAGTGACGACCTGATCGCCCCGGTGGCCGTGGGTGAATACCTGCACAGCGTGCTACCCAACAGCACCTATTGCCTGGTGGACAACGTCGGCCATTGCCCGCACATGAGCGCACCGCAGGCCTGCGCGGCGGCCATGGACGCCTTCCTCGCGCCGTGGATGGCAGCACGTGCCGGCTGATCTGTTCGACAGCGCCGCCTGCGCCCTCGCCGTCACCACGGAAGATGGCACGATCCTGCAGGCCAACGCACGCTTCAGCGACTGGCTGGGGTTCAGCATCGCCGCGCTGCAGGGCCGGCGCTTCCAGGACCTGCTGAGCATGGGCGGGAGGATCTTCCACCAGACTCACCTGGCGCCCATGCTGCGCATGCACGGCAGCGTCACCGAGGTGAAGCTGGACCTGCTGCACCGCGATGGCCACAAGCTGACCGTGCTGCTCAACGGCAACAAACGCGAACAGGCCGGCTCTGTGGTGTACGACCTGGCGCTGTTCGGCACCACCGACCGCGACAAGTACGAGCGCGAGCTGCTCAACGCGCGCCACCTGGCCGAAGCGCTGTTGCAGGAAAAAACCGCCACCGAAATCGCGCTGCAACAAGCCCAGGCCGAACTGAACGAGGCCTACGCCATCGCCCAGCGTCGCGCCCTGTTTGCCGAGCAGATGGTCGCGATTGTCAGCCATGACCTGAAAAACCCGCTCACGGCGATCCGCATGGCCTCGGACTTTCTCTGCCGTGGCGAACGCACACCCAAGGAGCGCCAACTGCTGGGGCATATCGGCCAGTCCTCCGAGCGCGCGCAACGCATGATCGCCGACCTGCTGGACTTTACCCAGGCACGGGTCGGCCAGGGCATCACCATCAAGGCGGCGCCGCTGGACCTGCACGAGGTGATCCATCGCGCGGTGGACGAACTGCGCGTGGCGTTCCCCAAGGCAACGCTGGAGCATCACGCACAGGGCCGTGGCGACGCCTGCCTGGATGGCGATCGCGTGCAGCAGATCATCGGCAACCTGGTGGCCAACAGCGTGGCCTATGGTGACCCGCGACGGCCGATCACCATCACCTCGCGCCTGGATGCCGGCGCTTGCGAAGTGGCGGTGCACAACCACGGCACGGCGATTCCGGCAGGTTTGCTGGCCGGGCTGTTCGAGCCCATGACCCGTGGCACCGACCAGGGCAGCGACGTGCGCAGCGTGGGCCTGGGCCTGTATATCGTGCGGGAGTTGGCCAAGGTCCATGGCGGCGATGTGGCGGTGAGTTCCTGTGCCACAGCCGGCACCACCTTCACGGTGACGTTTCAGAACAGGTAGGCACTGCCCTGCATGATCGGCTCCACACTGCCCGTCAACACCACACCACCCTGCCCGTCCCAGTGCACCGTGACCGTGCCGCCGTCGCACTGCACCTGCACCGTGGCATCCAGCAAGCCACGGCGAATGCCATTGACCACCGCGCCGCAGCAGCACGAACCGGAACCCAACGGCACGCCGCCGCCACGCTCCCAGATACGCAGGCGGATATGCCCACGGTCGAGCACCTGCACGAAATGCACATTGGTCCTGGCCGGGAACAGCGGGTGAATTTCCAGCGCCGGGCCGACGGCGGCCGGATCGATGGCGTTGATGTCGGCCACAAAAAACGTGCAATGGGGGTTGCCCATGCTGCACGCCGCCGGGTTGCCCGCTATCGGTAACGTGCACGTATCCATGGCCTCGGCCAGCGGCACGGCCGACCAGTCCAGCGACGGCTCACCCATGTTGACCGACACTTGACGATCCGCTACCCGCACGCAGGTCAGCAGGCCCCGGTCGGTGCGCAGCACAACCGAATCGCTGCGGGTTTCATGCATCAAGCGGTCGGCCACCCCACGCGTGGCGCTGCCACAGGTTTGCAGCGGCGTGCCGTTGGGATTCCAGAACTTGATGCGCGCGGCGGCGTCTTCGCAGTCGAGCATCACGGCCAGCTGATTGAAGCCGATGCCGGTGTGGCGATTGCCCAGGCGGCGGGCGACCTCGGGGGTGACAGGGTCGTCCAGGCCACGGCGGTCGATGATGATGAAATCGTCGCCGTGGGCGTGCATTTTTGTGAACGGCAAGGTCATGGGCTGTCCTGGGGTCGACCGGTGGGGGAACTGGAGGATACCCTGAACCGACCCAACCTTATCGAGAGTCAAGCATGCTTATCGTCTTCAGCGGCCTGCCCGGCACCGGCAAAACCACGATTGCCCGCGAGTTGGCGCGCCAGACCGGTGCGGTTTACCTGCGCATCGATGTGATCGAACAGGCGATTCGCAACGCTGGCGTATTGGCGGGTGATGTGGGTGCCAGCGGCTACGGCGTGGCGAATGCGCTGGCGCTGAGTAACTTGCAGTTGGGCCATAGGGTCGTCGCCGATTGCGTGAATCCGGTCCAGGAAAGTCGGGCAGCCTGGGCAGCGACGGCCGCGACGGCAGACGTGGCGCTGGTCAATATTCAGGTGGTGTGTACAGACGCACAGGAACACCGGCGCCGGGTGGAAGCCCGTACGGGCGACATTCCTGGGTTGACGCCGCCGACTTGGCAGTCGGTATCGACGCACGAATACGAGCGCTGGGGCCAACCCGTGTTGACCCTGGACACGGCCTCCGTGACAGCTACCGAGGCCGTCGCGTCAATCGTTGCCCACACGGCAATGCCCTAGAGCACACTCCCCATCGCCTTCATCAACACCAGGTCGCGCCCATAAATATCCGGCGCATACACCAGGTCACCCTGGCCGTCGACCTGCACTGTCCAGTAGCCCAGCAGCACCGGCACCGGGGTGGCCAGCCGGAATTCATGGGTCACGCCGGTGGCCAGCAGTTCATCGGTGCGCGCGCGTTCGGCCGGGCTGACCAGCAGGTCGCGCAGCAGCAGCGGTTGTTCAACCCTCACGCAACCGGAGCTGAACGCCCGTGGGCCTTTGGTGAACAGCGGTTGGCTGGGGGTGTCGTGCAGGTACACCGAGTACGGGTTGGGAAAGCGCATCACGATCTTGCCCAGCGGGTTGCGCGGGCCGGCTTCCTGGCGCAGGAGGATATTGCCGGGGCGCGCCCAGTCGATATTTTCCGGCGCCAGCGGGTGGCCTTCGGCGTCGAGCACTTGCAGGTTCTGCTGGCGCAGGTATTCGGGGTTGAGGCGGATGGCCGGGAGTTTGTCCTCGCGCATGATGGTGGGCGGGATGGTCCAGGTGGGGTTGAGGGTCAGCCGGGTGATGCGTGACTTGAGCAGCGGCGTCTGGCGTTCGGCGCGGCCCACTTGCAGGCGGGTCTGCCACACCGGGATGCCGCTCTGGTACACGCTCAGTTGCGCGGCGGCCACATTGACCAGTACACCTTCGGGCTCCAGGTCCTGGGCCAGCCAGCGGAAACGCTCGAGGTTGATACGCAGTTGTTCGCGGCGCATGGCCGGGCTGATATTGAGTTCGGCCACGGTGCCGGCGCCGATCACGCCGTCCGATTGCAGGGAGTGGCTGAGCTGGAAGGCCTTCACCGCCGCGACCAGTTCCGGACCGTATTGTTTGCCCGCGCCCCTGGGCTCCACGGGCAGGTAGCCACCGCTGTGGAGCCGACGGGCCAGTTCCGGGACGCGTGGGTCGTCCATGCCGGGACGCAATAACGGGCCGCTGCCGACCGGATCCCAATGGGGCAAGGGTTGCAGGCGCACCGTGGAATAGGCGTTGCGCAGACTGCGGTACAGATCGGCGCTGGGGCGCGCCTGGTCAAAGGCTTGCGCCATGTTTTGCAGGCCGAGGGCCGCGAGGGCCAGCACTTCGGTGTCGGGGTCGCGGGTGGGCGGCTGCGAATGCCACAGCGGTTCGAAGCGCGATTGCTGCAGGCGCCCGTAATGCAGTTCCTGCAGGGCTTGCAGGTAGTGCTGGCTGATGTCGATGTCGCTGCACAGCACATTGGCCGTGGCATCCGCCGCAGGCAGACTATAGTGGGTGGGGTCCAGCCCGTCATCGGCGAGCAGCTGCAATTGGGCGTGCAGTGCCTCGCGGCGATCGTTGGCGGACCACTGCGGCCCATTCCCCTGCTGCTGGTAGAACGCTTGCAGACGCAATTGCGCGGCGCCGTCTATCTGCGCCGCAAGGCCGGGACAGACACTGGACAGTTGCGCCAGCGCCTGTTGCAGCGGGGCCAGTTCGACCGGCGCCGGCGTGGTGACCGGCAATGGCTCGACCGGCAGCACGTCGGCTGTGGCGACCAATGGTGCAACGAGCAGGCAAATGCTCAAGTAACATGCGTGTTTTTTGAACAATAGCTTTGCTCCAATCCACAGTGGGGGGATGTACTGTAGATGCTGACTTTTATATGCCGCCTCGGTTTGGTCACCGTGGGCCTGGCTTTACTGAGCAATATTACGCTCGCTGCCAATGGCAACCCTCCTTCCTTGTATAGCAGCCTGGCGCGCTCGGCTCCAGAACTCAATCCCACGGTACTGAAAAGCGCCCTGAACGCCGTGCAATGCGCCGTCAATAATGGCGAAGAACGCTCCGAGCGCCTGGCCGTGATTGACTATTCCCAACCTTCAACCGCCCGTCGGCTGTGGATCTTCGACCTGCGCAAGAAAACCCTGGTGCTGCGCGACCTGGTGGCCCACGGCGCAAAGTCCGGGGAAAACTTCGCCACCCAATTCTCCAACCTTGAAGGCAGCCACCAATCCAGCCTGGGCCTGTTCCGCACCCAGGAAAGCTACCTCGGCACCCATGGCTACTCGCTGCGCATGGACGGCCTGGAGCCGGGGTTCAACGACCAGGCCCGCGACCGCGCCATCGTGATTCACGCCGCCGACTACGTCAGCCCCTTGTGGAGCAAGCGCGAAGGCCGCATCGGCCGCAGCCAGGGTTGCCCGGCCGTGCGCCCGCAGGTGGCACGCCAGGTGGTGGACAAGCTCAAGGATGGGCAGTTCATGTTTTCGTGGTACCCCGACCAACGCTGGTTGAAGTCCTCGACGTACCTCAATTGCAAACCCCAGCAGGTGGCGAGTAGTCGTACAATCCGTGGCGGTTAGCCTGTCCCCACAGATAAAAGAGAGCTTCGCATGCTTCTACATCAATCGACCTGGATCGAGATCGGGCAGTTCCTGGAACGCAGCCGCACGGTGGTGATCCCCATCGGCTCCAACGAACAACACGGCCCCACCGGCCTGCTGGGCACCGACTGGATGTGCCCGGAAATCATCGCCCATGAGGCGCAAAAGAACGCCGACATCCTCATCGGCCCGACCTTCAATATCGGCATGGCCCAGCACCACCTGGGTTTCCCCGGCACCATTTCCCTGCGCCCTTCCACCTTTATCGCTGCGATTGGCGACTGGGTGCGCTCGCTGGCCGGGCATGGCTTCGACAAGATCCTGTTTCTGAACGGTCACGGCGGCAATATCGCCACGATTGAAGCGGCGTTTTCCGAGCTGTACGCCGAGGCGAGCTTCGGCCGCCGCCCTGCCGGGTTTGCGTTGAAGCTGGTGAACTGGTGGGACCTGGAAGGCGTCACTGACCTGGCGCACCGCCAATTCCCGGTGGGCCATGGCAGCCATGCGACGCCTTCGGAAATCGCGGTGACGCAGTGGGCGTACCCGCACGCGATCAAATCGGCCGACTACTCCCCGCAGATCGCCAACACCGGGCCGATCCGTGAGGCCCTGGACTTCCGCGCCCGCTTCCCCGACGGGCGCATGGGCTCGGACCCGGCGCTGGCGACGGTGGAGAAAGGTGGGGAGTTGGTGGCGCTGGCGGCTCAAGGGCTGGTCAAGACAGTCAACAGCTTCAGCAACGAAGCCAGACCTTAGGCCTTATGCAGATTCAAATGTGGGAGGGGGCTTGCCCCCTCCCACATTGGTTATCTGCAGTCCTGCGCCACCTGTTCAAGCCGCGACGGCGTAATGGTCGACGCCAGCGGCTTGCGCTCGTACAAAAACACCTTGCCGCCGTCCCCCGCCTTGTAGACCTCCAGCACGTCATCGGCGGCAATCTTGCTGGTCAACACCAGCTTGGCGTGGCGCGAGTTCTGGGTCACCGTCGACGTGATCCCGTGCTTTTCCAGCTTGGGAAGCAGGCATTGCACATAGGCTTCCGGGCTCTTGCCGGTTTGCAGGGTCAAGGTCGGATTATTGGGGGCGGAAACACAACCAGCCAGCAACAGGGTCGCGACCGGTACGAAAAAAGAGCGCATGAAAAAATCCTGAGTCTAAAAATAAAGGTTCACATCAACCCGCGCGAACCAGCGCCTTGAGCGAGGCATCGAACTGCTTCAGCGCATCGAGCTGCACATCCCGCTGCTGCTCGATCCGCGCGGCAATCTCCGGTGCGGCCTTGTCGTGCACCCACACCGAGGGCACCTGCCTGCGCACCAAGCCTTCGGCCTTGGCGATGTATTGCAGGTTCGCGTCATAAAACCGTGCGATAAAACGCGCTTCGACCTGATCGTTGCGCTGGGTCAGCAATTGGTTATGGGTATCGAGCATCACCACCACATCGGGGCGAGCCTGCACCAGGGCATCCAGGTTGTCGTAGACCGTCACCGACAAAAAGGTTCCCTGCAGCGAGCCCATCAACCAATCAATGGCCAGTTCCGGGTCGGAGCTGTTGACGAACGCCTCGCGGATACGTGCGTCAAGGGCATCCCTGGCGCCGTTCAAGGCCATGTCGTGGTAGCGTTCGAGGTAGCTGAGGTTGTCGCGGGTGTTATCGCTTAACAACACACCCACCGATTGCGCATGCTGCAGGGAGTCTACGCTACCGACGATAGGTAGCAAATGGCCTGCACGCAACTCATCAGCGATCGCTGCGTTGTTGACGATCACAGTGCCCAGCATCAGCATCATTAAACCCAGCTGAATCAACGTCCTCATCGCGCATTTCCTTGAACAGCGTCTCGATGCAGGCGATTTTGCGCTTTTCCTGAAAAAACAGAACTTGCGTTGCATGATGGTGACTATTATCTGAACCGATAGTGCTCACATAAAACCTATAAGGACCACGCCATGAAGCCCCACCAGAAAACCTTCGACCGCATCCGCGAAGCCGTCTTGCCGGAGTTTCGCGAACGGGTCGCCGATTACCTGCTCGACTATGAACAGGTACTGCTGGATGAGGCGTCGGAGGCCGACCAGGTGCACGCCAGTGCCCAGCAGTTGCGCGGCTACCTGCGTGGTTTGAACACCACGCGAGTGCTGGGCATGGCCGATTGGGAAGACCTGGACCGGCGCGTGGAACAGGCGTGGCTACGGACGGTGGAAGCCGAATAACCGGCTTGGGGTGTCGATCAGCAACGCCTGCTCAACCTGCTGCGAACAGCCCAGGGTCTGACGTTGCTCCACCACACTGGCGTAATGGATGGACGTTTCGTGCTGGGTATGCGGCCAGTCACTGCCCCACACCAGCCGGCGCAGGCCGAAGCTCTGTTGCAGCAAGGGCATGGCCTGGCGGGCAAACGCCAGGTTCTGCACCGGGGTGCCGGCCAGGCGATAGATGCCCGAGACTTTCAGCCATAGATGGCCGCTGAGGCCCAACTCGAGCAACTCGACAAAGGCAGGCTGATCGACGCCCAGCCGTGCATCAGGCCGTCCGAAATGGTCGATCACCAGCTTGATTCCGAATGGGATCAATTGCCGCACCAGGTGTGGCAAGTCATCCACCTCGCGGTGCAGTTCCACATGCCAGCCCAGCTCGGCGATCTGCGCAAAGAACACCTTCCAGCCGTGCGCGGCAAAATCCGGCAGCGCCCTGCCGACCAGGTTCAAGCGCACGCCTACCACGCCCTGGCGGGCCATGGCCTGCAAGGCGTCGCGGCCGATGTCCGGCGCCACGACCACCACTCCGCGCAACTGGGCAGGCGCCTGTTGCAAGGCCGCCAGCAGGTAGCGGTTGTCGGTGCCGAGGAAACTGGGCTGCACCAGCACGCCGTGGCTCAGGCCATTGGCGTGCAAGTGCGTGAGGTAGTCGGCCAGCGTGGCGTCGTACCCGGGGGTGTAGCGGCGCTCGCCGGCCAGGGTCAGCGCCTGGCTGAACACGTGGGCGTGGGCGTCGATGCCCGTGATGGGCGTGGAGCGGTGATCAAGCATGGAGGTCATCTTTCATCCGTAAGGGGTATCAGGCCTGGGCGCGCTGGCCGGTCGTGACGCTGTTGACCGGCGCTGCTTCCAACACCCGGCCACGGGTTTCCGGCAGGCACAGCGCGGCGATCACGGCGACACCATAGGCGATCCCCGCATCAATGCCGATGGCCGAGCCCAGGGACATCGAATCACTCATATGCCCCACCAGGAACGGGAACACCGCCGACAGCACGCGCCCGAAGTTATAGCAAAAACCCACACCGGCGCCGCGCACGTCTGCCGGGTACAGCTCGTTGAACAGCGCGCCCAGGCTGGCCGGGATACCGGCGGCAAAGAAGCCCAGCGGAAAGCCGAGGAACAGCATCTGGGTGTTGCTCAGCGGCAGGAACACGTAGGCCTGCACGGTGATCACGCAGCACAGGGCGAACAACACGATATTCTTGCGCCGGCCGATGCGATCGATCAGCAGCCCACTGACCACACAGCCACACCAGAAGGCAAAGATGATCACCGCTAGGTACCCGCCGGAGTTGAGCACCGACAGGTTGCGCTCGGTCTTGAGGAAGGTCGGCAGCCAGGTCATCACCGCGTGGTAACCACCGTGCGCACCCAGGCCTAGCAGGCCGCCGAACAGCGTGACGCGGATCAACTCGGGGCGGAAGATCCCCGCCAGGGACTTGAAGAAACTCTGCGGGATCGCCTGTTCCTTTTGCAGACGCTGAAAACTGTCGGGCTCTTCAACGTTGCGGCGTACCCAGATGATCAGGAACGACGGCAGCAAGCCCACCACAAACATCACGCGCCACGCCATGTCCTGCGGCACAAACGAATAGATCAGCGCAAAGATGCCGACCGCCGCGCCCCAACCCACGGCCCACGCGCTCTGCACGGTGCCCATGACTTTGCCACGATACTTGGGATTGATGGTCTCGGCCATCAACACTGCGCCCGCCGCCCATTCACCACCGATGCCGAAGCCTTGCAGCGCCTTGACGATCAACAACTGGTGGAAACCGGTGACAAACGCCGACAGAAAGGTGAAAAACGAAAACCACAGGATCATCCACTGCAAGGTGCGCACCCGGCCGTAGCGGTCGGACAACGTGCCGCCGACCCAACCGCCGATGGCCGAGGTGATCAGCGTAACGGCGCTGATCAGCCCCGCATCGCCCTTGCTCAAGGCGAACGCGGCAATCAAGGCCGGAATCGCCAGGCCGAACATTTGCACTTCCAGTGCGTCGAGGGACCACCCGCCGAAGCAGGCCCAGAATGTCTTGCGCTCCCGAGGAGTGACTTGGCGATACCAGCTGAACATGATTTTTATCCTTATAGGTCAAACGCCGGGCAGCCGCGCGCGAACCGCGCCGTTGCAGGGCCAGTGTGGGCAAACAGTTAAAGGTGCGGGTGCGCCGTCAGCGAATATCCACGCGGTAGCGGAAGTGCTCGGCGTGCCCACGGGAACGTCGCCACTCCAGCGGCTGGCCGGCGTAATCACGCGCTAGACGCTCGATCACCACCACCGGGCTGTTGACCGGAACCTGCAGCAAGCGCGCGTACACCGCGTTGACGGATTCGGCGGTGAGGGTTTCCTCGGCCGAGGCCACCATTTGCCCGCAGACACTCTCATACACCGGGTAGAGCAACGGGCCCTGCTGGGACCAATCGAGGTCGAGCAACGCCTGGAAGCGTGTGCGCGGTAGCCAGATCTCTTCGGCCAGCAACGGCTGCACGTCCAGCAGACGGGTACGCATGATACGAATCACCTCGGCCTCGGGCGCCAGGCCCAATGCCTCGCTGACCGCCGACGGCGCGGCCACGGACTCGACCGTCAGGATGCGGCTTTCCGGCACCTGGCGCTCGCCCGAGGGGCCTTGAAAACGAAAGAATCGAAACAGCGAGGATTGGAATTGCGGGCGGCGCACAAAGGTGCCACGGCCCTGCTGGCGTTCAAGAATGCCCTCGCTCACCAACGCATCCACCGCCTTGCGCACGGTGCCGGTAGACAGCTCGTATTCGGCGGACAGCACCGCTTCGGTGGGAATGGCTTCGCCGGGGCGCCAGCGATTATTGGCGATCTGTTCGACCAGATGGTCGCGCAGGCGTTGATAAAGCGGCAGGCGGGCATCACTGGAGAGCGTATTCATGGGCCACATTCACTTTGTTATTTAGTCATATATATGAATATGGCGAGAGTATTTGCCCTGCGGGTGACGCCTGTCAAGGGCGCCACCGCACAGGGATGATGAGTGGTCGGGTTACAGCGCAGGACGTTGCAGGTTGACCCACGCCTGGACCGACGGCCGGCTCCACTGGCGTTGCGCGTAGGCCACCAGCTCGGCGGGCACGCTGTCACCGTTAAGAATCAGACGATTGAGCATCACCGCCAAGTCCACGTCAGCAATGCACCACTCACCGAACAAGTACGGCGGATTACCCGCCAGCAACGCTTGCGACGCACTGATCAACTTGGCAGCAGCCGCTTCAGCCACGGCGGTCAGTGGGGGCATCTTCTGCCCGTAGAACACCACCATCGTCGAGCGTTCCTGGCGGATCGGCAGCAAGTCACTGCGCAGCCACGCCTGTACCTGTCGCGCCCTCGCCCGCTGTTTTGGATCGGCCGGGTACACGCTGATCTCGGGGTAGGCCTGGTCCAGGTATTCGGTAATCGCGGAGGATTCCGACAAGGCAAAATCGCCTTCCACCAGGGTCGGCACCCGCTGGGTCACGGACAGCCGGGCAAAATCAGCCGTCTGGTTTTGCCCGGCATGCAGATCCAGGGTGACCAGGTCGAAGGCCAGGCCTTTTTCCCGCAGGGTGACGAACACCGACATCGCGTACGGGCTGGTGTAGAGCGAATCAACGTAGAGGCGCAACGGAGGCTGGTTCATAACGGGGCTCCTTGGGTGAAGCCCTACGCTACGAGATGCGCGCCGAGAAAGACAATGCGCGGTTTTTATGGGGGCATTCCCGGGCGGAATAGCGGGTTAACCGGCAAACCCGCCCTTGTCCAGAAAGGCGCGCTCTTCATCCGTGGTGACCCTGGCCAGCACCGCATTGCGATGGGGAAAACGCCCGAAGCGCTCGATGATCTGCGCGTGTTCCTTGGCCCAGCGGTAAGTGTTGGCATCCAGTTGCTGATTGAGGGTCAGGGAGCGTTGCTGGTCCTTTGGGTCTTCCGAGTGTTCGAACGGCAAATAACAGAACGCGCGCAATGCCGGCTCCACCTGCTGGTCGAGCCCGGCGTCCACCATGCGCTGGGCGTACAGGCGCGCCAGCGGGTCGGTGGCGAACATGTGCGCGGTGCCGCGAAAGGCGTTGCGTGGGTATTGGTCGAGCAGGATCAATAAGGCCAAGGCGCCTTCGGCCGAATCCAGCCAGCTTTCCAGCTCGCGCCGGGCGGCTTGCAGGTGGGTGGCGTGGAAGGTGTCGCGGAAGGTGGCGTCGAACCCATCGTCCTTGGCGAACCAGCGTTTGGGGCCGGCGTGCCGCCAGAAGTCGATGACGGTTTGAGGGGTGCTCATGCTCAGGGTCTCCGGATGTGAGTTCACTGACGGTATCAGAAGCGGGATCAACGGAGGGCAACACGTTGATTAATGTTATAGGATAACGCCAATTTTCCGCCCTGCCCTGTGATTCCGCCCATGACCGATGCCGTTCCCCTGCGCCAACGCCTGCTCTCCATCGACGCCCTGCGCGGCCTGGTGATCCTGTTCATGCTGCTCGACCACGTGCGCGAAACCTTCCTGCTGCATCGGCAAGTCAGCGACCCGATGAGCATCGACAGCACCGAGCCCGCGCTGTTTATCAGCCGCACCCTCGCCCACCTGTGCGCGCCGGTGTTTGTGCTGCTCACGGGGTTATCAGCATTTTTATACAGCCAGAAATACCAGGGCCGCCGCGATGTGTCGGCGTTCCTGTTCAAGCGCGGGTTGTTCCTGGTGGTGCTGGAGTTCACCCTGGTCAACTTCGCCTGGACCTTCCAGTTGCCGCCCAGCGTGATCTATCTGCAGGTGATCTGGGCGATTGGCATCAGCATGCTCGCCCTCGCCGCCCTGGTGTGGTTGCCGCGCCCGCTGTTGATCGTGCTGGCGCTGGTGATCATCGGCGGGCACAACCTGCTGGATGGCCTGCACTTCGACCCAGGCTCGGCGCTGCATATTCCGTGGACGATCCTGCATGAACGCAGTTGGATTGACGTGTCCGACAGCCTGCGCCTGCGCACGACCTACCCGGTACTGCCGTGGATCGGCGTGATTGCCCTGGGTTACGGCCTGGGACCGTGGTTTGCCAATGCCACACTGCCCGCCGTGCGCCAGCGGTATTTGCTGCTCGGCGGCTTGGGTGCGTTGCTGGGGTTTGTGCTGTTGCGTGGGCTCAATGGCTACGGCGAGAAACCCTGGCAGGCATATGACAACGGCGTGCAGACGCTGATGAGCTTTTTCAATGTCACCAAGTACCCGCCTTCGCTGCTGTTCCTGGCGTTGACCCTGGGCATTGGACTGTTGCTGTTGCTGGCGTTTGAACGCGCGGGGCATCGACGCTGGATCGGCGTGTTGGCGGTGTTTGGATCCGTGCCGATGTTCTTTTACCTGTTGCACCTTTATGTGCTGAAAGTGCTGTATGTCGCCTGTGTCGCGCTGCTTGGCCTGAACCAGGGCAACTACTTTGGCTTCGAGAGTATCGGTGCGGTGTGGCTGGTGGCGCTGGTGTTGCCCCTGGCGCTCTACCCGCCGGTGCGCTGGTTCGCCGGGCTCAAGGCCCGCCGCCGCGACCTGGCCTGGCTCAAATACCTCTGACCCGGCATGGACTAAATGTGGGAGGGGGCAAGTCGAATCGTCGCACCGCCCCTTCCACATTTTTTACGGGGTTAAGCCAACTCGGCCCGTAGCTGGCGAGCCGCGGTGACCATGTGAATCAACGCCGCCTCCGTCTCCGGCCAACCGCGTGTCTTCAACCCGCAATCCGGGTTCACCCACAGGCGCTGGGCAGGAATCCGTTTCGCCGCCTTGCGCAACAGGTTGGCCATTTCCGAGGCATCCGGCACCCGTGGTGAGTGGATGTCGTAGACGCCTGGGCCAATGTCATTGGGGTACGCGAAGGCTTCGAACGCGTCCAGCAACTCCATGTCCGAGCGCGAGGTCTCGATGGTGATCACGTCGGCATCCATGGCGGCGATGGACTCGATCACATCGTTGAATTCGCTGTAGCACATGTGCGTGTGGATCTGGGTTTCATCGCGCACACCCGAGGCGCACAGGCGGAACACTTCGGTGGCCCAGTCCAGGTAGTGCTGCCAGTGCGCCTGGCGCAACGGCAAGCCTTCACGGAACGCGGCTTCGTCGATCTGCACGATCTGGATGCCAGCAGCTTCCAGGTCGACCACTTCGTCGCGAATCGCCAGGGCCAGTTGCCGCGCCTGCACTTCGCGGCTCACGTCTTCGCGGGGGAACGACCACATCAGCATGGTCACAGGTCCCGTCAGCATGCCCTTCATCACCTTGCGGGTCAGGCCTTGGGCGTAGCGGATCCACTCCACCGTCATCGCCTTCGGGCGGCTCAGGTCGCCGAAGATCACCGCCGGTTTCACGCAACGCGAACCGTAGCTCTGCACCCAGCCGAAGCGGGTAAATACGTAGCCATCCAGTTGCTCGGCGAAGTACTCGACCATGTCGTTACGCTCAGCTTCACCGTGCACCAGCACATCCAGGCCGAGGTTTTCCTGCACCTCGACGGCGTGACGAATCTCGCTGTGCATGGCTTCGACGTATTCGGCCTGGCTCAACTTGCCCTGCTTGTAGGACTGCCGCGCCAGGCGGATCGACGCGGTCTGCGGGAACGAACCGATGGTGGTGGTCGGGAACAGCGGCAGGTTCAGGCCCGCACGTTGTTTCTCGATACGCTGGGTAAACGGCGACTTACGCTGGCTGTCCTGACGGGTAATCGCCGCTACACGCGCTTGTACCGCAGGCTTGTGGATACGCGGCGAGGCCGCGCGGGCCGCCTGCACGGCGCGGCTTTCGGCCAGGGCAGTGAGGACATTGGGCGCTTCAGGCTGGTTGACGGCTTGCGCCAGCACCGCAACTTCAGCGCATTTTTGCACGGCGAATGCCAGCCAGCTTTTCAGCTCGGCATCCAACTGGTCTTCACGGCCCAGGTCCACCGGGCTGTGCAGCAGCGAGCAGGATGGCGCCACCCACAGACGATCACCGAGTTTTTCATGGGCGTGCTGCAAGGTGGCCAGGGCGTTTTCCAGGTCACAACGCCAGACGTTACGGCCGTTGACCACGCCCAGGGACAGCACCTTGTACGCCGGTAGGCGGTCGAGAATGATCGGGTACTGCTCCGGCGCGCGCACCAGGTCGATGTGCAGGCCATCCACCGGCAGGTTCGCGGCCAGGCCAAGATTCTCTTCCAGGCCGCCGAAGTAGGTCGCCACCAGCTTTTTCAGCGGGTCGCGCTGGATCAGGTTATAGGCACGCTCGAAGGCGTTTTTCCATGCCTGCGGCAGGTCGAGGACCAGGATCGGCTCGTCGATCTGCACCCATTCCACGCCGAGGTCGGCCAGGCGCTGGAAGATCTGGCCGTACAACGGCAGCAGGCGCTCAAGCAGGTCGAGCTTGTCGAAATCAGCCCCCTTGGCCTTGCCCAGCCACAGGTAGGTCAGCGGGCCGATCACCACCGGCTTGACGGTGTAGCCCAGGTCGCGGGCCTCCTGGACTTCTTCGAACAGCTGCTCCCAACCCAGGTGGAATTGCTGGTCGGCGCTGAATTCAGGCACCAGGTAGTGGTAGTTGGTATCGAACCATTTGGTCATTTCCTGGGCGTGGGTTCCGCCGCAGCAACTGTCGCTGACGCCACGGGCCATGCCGAACAGGGTGTCGAGGGTGGCCTGGCCATCGGCCGGGCGAAAACGCTCCGGGATCACGCCGAACATCAGCGAGTGGGTCAGCACCTGGTCGTACCAAGCGAAATCACCGACGGGCAGCAACTCGATACCGGCCTGTTTTTGCAGGTCCCAATGGGCCTTGCGCAGTTCGCGGCCGACGGCCCGCAGGCCGGCTTCGTCCAACTCGCCCTTCCAGAACGCTTCCTGCGCTTTTTTCAGTTCACGATCGCGTCCAATGCGCGGAAATCCGAGGGAATGAGCGACTGCCATGACTTACAACTCCACTGTAGGTATTCAATGGCAGCCATTGTCGACACACGAGCATAGTGAGACAAACTCATTTTATTCCAGATGATCACAAGATCCACTCATGTTACCTGCACTGATTCAATCAACCCATTGCTGGTCGCGCCCCATCTGTTACGCATACCATGGCCCCAAACAACCATTCAAATGAGCCCCCATGATCAAAGCCAGCCTGCGTAGTCACCTCACCCTATGGTTTGCCGGGTTGTCGCTGCTCATTTTGTTGAGCGTGGGTTTCTATGTGGGGCATATCGCCACCGAGCAGATGAAACAGGCCAGCGCCAATACGCTGTTGAGCACTGCGCGCTCGACGGCGGCGCTGCTGGCGGTGCAATTGCGCGAACGGCAGTTGGAAGTGTCCTTGCTCAGCAAGGCCCCGCTGTTTCGCCGTGGCGACCTGGATGCGCCGGACATCCTGTCCTTGATGGAACTGCGCACCCAATCGCGCGCCGAGTACGCGTGGATGGGGGTTGCCGACGCCGACGGGCGTGTGCGCCAGGCGGTCAATGGGCTGCTGGTCAATCAATCGGTGCAGCAACGCCCCTGGTTCCAGGCCGGCCTGCGCGGTGAGTACACCGGCGATCCCCACGAGGCAGTGCTGCTGGCCAAACTGCTGCCGGGTGCGGCGAATGGCGAGCCGCTGCGCTTTATTGACTTTGCCGCGCCGATTCGCAATGCCAGCGGCGACACGATTGGCGTGCTGGGCGCCCATGCCCACTGGCGCTGGGTGACGCAGATTGTCGCGTCCGCCGTGACGCAAAAAGACGCCCTCCCCGATATCGAGGCCTTGATTGTCGACTTCGATGGCAAGGTGCTTTACCCCGAAGCCCTCGCCGGTGAGCAGATGCCTAAAGACAAGCTGGTCCCGTCAACCGGCTGGTTCACAGACAACGGCTACGTCACCGCCTCCGTCGCCGTCCCAAGCCCATCCAATGCCAGGATGAACTGGTACATCATGGTGCGCCAGCCGTTGGACGTAGCCCTGCAACCGGCGCACAGCCTGCTGTACAAATTGCTCGTGCTCGGCCTGCTCACAGCCATCAGCTTTGTAGTGGCCGCGTATTACCTCGCCTCCTCCCTCAGCCGTCCCATCGAGCGACTGGCCAAGTCCGCCAAACAGGTGCAGGACCATCAGCCCGGCGCGGTCTTCCCCCAGGAACACCCGGTGCTGGAGATTGCCCAACTGGGGCAATCGCTCACCGGCATGACGCAATCGCTGCTCGCCAAGGAACGTGAACTGCAAGACGCCAACGCCTCCCTGGAAGCCACCGTGGCGCAACGCACCGCCGACCTCACCCAGGCCAACGCCGACCTGCTCAAGCTGGCCACCCACGACGCCCTCACCGGCGTGTTCAACCGGCGCCGCTTCGATGAAAAACTCGCCGAGAACAGCCTGCTGTTCCAACGTACCGGCCGCACCTTCGCCCTACTGCTGATCGACGCCGACTATTTCAAGCGCGTCAACGATACCTACGGCCATGCCGTTGGCGATGATGTGCTGTGCCAACTTGCGGTGCTGATAGAAAGCACTACGCGCGCCACCGACTTCGTTGCCCGTTATGGCGGAGAAGAGTTCGCCGTGCTTCTGCCGGAAGTCGAAGAGCCGGACAGCCCTGACGTGGTCGCCGAAAAGATCCGTGTGGCTGTCGAGGCGGCAGTCTTTCCAAGCGTGGGTCGCCTGACCGTGAGTATCGGCGTGGGCGTGGCCGAGCCTTCTGACCGCGACTCCCTGGCATTGCTCAAGCGCGCGGACATGCGCTTGTATGAGGCCAAGGGCGCGGGGAGGAATCGGGTGGCGTGAGCACCACGGTCTTTTGGGGCCGCTTCGCAGCCCAACGGGAGCAAGCGCCCTCGCCACAGGTGGCGGGGGCGGTTACTGCCTGGCTCTTACATCAACGGAATCGAGTAACTCACAAACACCCGATTCTGGTCCTGGTCCCGCGCCACTTCACTGCGTGACACGCCGTTCCGCCAGCCGAACCCGACGTTCTTGAACGTGCCGCTCTGCACCACGTAATCCAACGAGATGTCCCGCTCCCACTCGCTGGCGTCGTTGCCGCTGGTGGTGAGGATGTGCTCGCCCTTGAGGTACATCACCGAGGCCTTCAGGCCGGGTACACCCAGCGACGCGAAGTCGTAGGCGTACTGGGCAAAGGCGGTGCGCTCGCCGGCCTGGATGAAGGTCTGCACGGTACGGTCGGTGTAGAGGTACAGGCTGGCACCGCCCTCGCCTTTGTTCACCAGGCCGCCCTGGTTGAGTTGGGCGAAGTTGCTGTCGTCCGAGACTTGCTGGTAGCCGGCGGTGATCGCGTGCGGGCCGAGGGAGTAGATGAACGCGGCGCTCCAGGTGTTGTTGTCGATTTCACCGTTGCCGTTCTTGGTATAGCCGCCCAACTTGTAGCCTTCAGCACGGCCGGCGACGCTGCTGTTTTTGCCGTCGGAGCGGGTATTGAAGTAGCGCAGGTCGGTTTTCAATGAGCCGTATTCGCCCAGCGGCAGTACGTGGATCAACCCGGCGAAATGCTGTTGGTAATAGTCTTCGAGGTTGGCGTAGTAGTACTGGACCATCAGGTCCTTGGTCAGTTGGTAGTCCGCGCCGGCGTAGGTAAATTTATTGCTCTCCCGGGTACCGCCCGCCGCTGCCAGGCCACTGCGGTCGCTGGAGCCGCGACCGGTGGCGTGCTCAAGCTGGCCGCCGACCAGGGTCAGGTTGTCGATGTCCTTGCTGGTGACCTGCCCGCCTTCGAACGACTGCGGCAACAGGCGGCCGTCGTTGCTCACCAGGATCGGCAGGTTCGGGCGCAGGTAGCCGTAGCGCGCTTCGGTCTTGGCAAAGCGTGCCTTGGCCGTCGCGCCACCACGGGCCCAGTTATCCGTGGCCTTGCCGTCTTCGGTGGGGATCATCGAGCTGCCGACATGGCGCGCGGCGCTGCTGTCAAGGGTCACGCTGAGCATGCCGATGGCGTCCAGGCCAAAACCGACGGTGCCGTCGGTGAAGCCCGACTGGTAGTTGAGGATAAAGGCCTGGCCCCACTCTTCGGTCTTCGACGGTGCCGCCGTGCCGTCGCGGTTGTCGTTATTGAAGTAGAAGTTACGCATGCTCAAGTTGGCTTTGCTGTCGCTCAGAAAGTCAGCAGACGCCAAGGGGCTCAGGGCAATGCCCAGGCCGCCGGTCAATACACTTAATACATTCAACGTGGCTTTCATCAGGACGAACTCCGGCGCGGAATCCAGGTTCCGGGCGCAAAAAATGGGCAGCAGGATGCCGTCGGCCAAACGTGACGTTGGCCGGGGCGTTAACGGTGATTCAGTTGCTTAGTTGTTAGCGAGTTGAGTGAAGTGAAACCTCCGTAAACCTCAGTCAATCAATCCATGAGCGTCATAAAACGGGTACGGCCCCGGGTAATCCCCGAACACGCCGTTGTGGCTGATCAGGCCCTGTTGCGCATCCCAGCGATGCAACAGATACCCCGCCGGTTCCAGGTTGAAATGCGCGGGCGCGGCGTCCTGCAGGTCCAGCACAATCTGATGGGAAGTACCGGGGCACACACAACTCAGGCTGCCGCCAAAGCGTCGTTGCATCGGTCGGTGCAGGTGCCCGCACAGCAGGCGTTCCACTTGCGGGTGGCGAGACACGACTTTTTCCAATGCGGCGGCATTGATAAAGGGTTCACGGTCCATATGGCCGATGCCGCTGATAAACGGTGGATGGTGCAGGATCAGCAACGTCGGCGCGTCCGGGCGTCGTGCCAGTTGCGCGTCCAACCAGTGCAATTGGCTGTCCAGTAGCTGGCCGCCGTGCCCACCCGGGATAGTCGAGTCCAGGCCGATCAAACGCAGCGGATGCTCGTCCACCACCCAGTCCAACGGCCCCTCTGCCGACAAAGGCAAGTAGGCGTGATCACGGAATGCCTCGAGCAACGGACCGCGTGTGTCGTGGTTGCCCGGCACCAGGTAGCACGGCATGTGCAGGCGCGCGAGTTCGGGGTGCAGCACGGCGTATTCATCGGCGCGGCCGAAGTCCACCAGGTCACCGCTGACCACCACGATATCGGGCCGGGGCTGGCTGGCGTTCAAATGGTCGACGGCACGGCGCAGCGCGCCCAGGGTATCGACCACCCCATACGTCAGGCGCTGGCCGGCTTTAAGGTGCAGGTCGCTGATTTGCGCAACAAGAAACGGACGATTCACAAGCAAACTCTCACGCATTCAGGGTGAACAACATGTGCGGCGCAATCGCCAGGGCAATCGGCGCGCCGACGGCGTACAGGTGGTTGTCGCTGCTGTCCACCAGCAACGGTTGCGGGCCGCCCACGTCCACCAGCAGGCGGCTTTGGGCGCCCTGGAAAAACTGCGCCAATAGATGGCCGTGCAAGTGCCCTTCGCTCTCCATCACCCGCAGGTGTTCGGGGCGGCAGTACACCGTGTTGGGCACGTTGGCGGCCTGCCACGGCAACTCGCCGCCGCAGACTTTCAGGCCATGGGCCGTTCGCGAGGTGACGGCAAAGGCATTGAGGTTGCCGACAAAACCGGCGACGAAGGCATTCGCCGGCTTTTGGTAGATCTCCCGTGGGCTGGCCAGTTGCGCGACGCGGCCGTGCTCCATCACCAGGATACGATCGCCCAGGGCCATGGCTTCGCCCTGGTCGTGGGTGACAAATACCGAAGTGATACCGAGGCCGCACAGCAGTTCATTCAGCTCGCTGCGCAGGCGCTCGCGCAATTGCGCATCCAGGGCCGCCAGCGGTTCGTCCAGCAACAGCACTTTAGGGCGCGGCGCCAGGGCACGGGCCAGGGCCACGCGTTGACGCTGGCCACCGGACAATTCGTGGATGCTGCGCTTGCCATGCTGTTGCAGGCCCACCAGCTCCAGCAATTCGTCGCAGCGCTTATTGCGCTCCACCACCGACATGCCGCGAATCTTCAAGCCGTAGACGATATTGCCGGCCACATCGAGGTTGGGAAACAGCGCATAGTTCTGGAACACCATGCCCACGTCGCGGCGCTCGATGGGCAGGCGGGTGACGTCGTCGCTGCCGAAAAAAACCTGGCCCACATCCGGGCGTTCCAGGCCGGCAATCAGGCGCAAGGTGGTGGTCTTGCCGCAGCCGGACGGGCCGAGGATCGCCAGGGTTTCACCGCCTTCGACGGTCAGGTTCAGGTCATGCACGGCCACGGTGCCGTCGGCGAACGCCTTGCGACAGCCTTGCAGGCGGATAGTGATAGCGGTCATCGACGCTCTCCACGGGACAAACGAGCACTGATGGCCTGCAACGCAATCAGCAGCGGCACGATCATCAGCAAAAAGATAAGGGTGTAGGCGCTGGCGATTTCCAGGCGCGCCGAGGCGTAGCTGTCGGCCAGGCCCACGGGCAATGTCTTGGTCATCGGTGTGTGGAGCATCCAGGTCAGGTTGAATTCGCCCAACGACAAGGTCACCACCATCAGCACGCCCGCCAGAATCCCCGCCCGGCAGTTGGGCACCACCACGCTGAAAAAGCGCTTGATCGGCCCGGCGCCCAGGCTGGCCGCCGCCTCTTCCAGCACAGGCAGTTGCTGGCGTTGCATCACCGCCATCACTGGACGTACCAGGAACGGCAAGGTGAACAACACATGGCCGACCAGGATGAACAGCCAACTGCTGCGAAACGTGCCGAACTGGCCGTAGGTGAGCAGCAACGCCAGCGCACTGGCCAGCCCCGGCATCGCCACCGGCAGCACCATCAGCTCTTCGAAGGCACGGCTGAAGCGGTTGTTCATGCGCACCAGCGCATACGCCGCCGGCACGCCGATCACGCAGACACACACCGCGCACGCCAGGGCCAATTGCAACGACAGCCATACGGTGGGCGAATAGGCCTGCCAGACCTGGATCAACCAGTCGAAGGTCAGGCCACTGGACAGGCCGACGAAAAAATTGCGCGTCAACCCGGCCAGCAACGACATCAGCACCGGCACCAACATGAAGGCACACACCAGCAAAGTGAACAGCAGTTGCATCACAAACAGCGATGAGCGTTTCACAAGACTGTCCCCGCATTTTTCACCAGGCGTCGCGTGAGCAACAGCACCGCCCAGGTCACCGCGCCGAGCACCACCGACAACGCGGCGGCGACGGCAAAATTGGCGTAGTTGGTAAACACATTGTAGATCGCCACCGGCGTTACATTCAGGCGCGTGCCCAAGGTGAACGCGGTGCCGAAGGCGCCCATGGACGTGGCGAAGCAGATCGCGCCGCAGGACGCCAACGCCGGCGCCAGGCCCGGCACGATCACGTCGCACACCACCCGCCAGTGCCCTGCTCCCAGCGAATGCGCGGCTTCTTCCAGGCTGCGGTCGAGGCTTTCGCACGCGGCCATCACCGTGAGGATCACCCGCGGAATCGAGAAGTACAGGTAGCCGACAAACAGCCCGGCCAGCGAGTAGGCAAAGATCCAGCGCTCACCGGCCAATTGCAGGCCCAGGGACGCCAGCAACCCCTGGCGCCCGGCCAGCAGGATCACCAGGAAGCCCACCACCACCCCGGGAAACGCCAGGGGAAACGTGAGCAACGCCACCAACGCCGAACGCCCGAAAAACTGCTGGCGCGCGAGGAACACCCCACTGATGCCACCGATCAACAACGCGGTGAACGTCACCACGATCGCCAGCACGCAGGTCTGCGCCAGGCTACCCAGGTACTGCGCGCTACTGAGCACCTGCCAATAGCCGCTGCCGTGGCTGTCGCGGCTGTCGGCGCCGAGCACCATCAAGTGCGCCAGCGGCAGCAGCCAGAACGCGAACAGCACTGCAAAGGCCGGGGCCAGCGCCCAGGCCGTCTGTTTTGCCGATGCAGCCACTTACTTGACCTCGTTCAGGTAACGGGCGGCGAAGGCTTCCTGCACAGCGGCCATTTTCTGATAGTCCACCACACCGGCGCGGGCGTAATCGCTGTCGGGCAGGAACTGCGCGGCGACGTCGGCCGGCATGGTCACCGGGCGCACCGGGCGCAAGTAAGCCTTGGCCCAGAGGGCCTGGCCTTGGTCCGACAATACGAAGTCCAGCACCTTCTCGCCATTGGCGCGGTGCGGCGCGTTGGCCACCAGGCTCATCACATAGGGCACGCTGATGCTGCCTTCCTTGGGGATCACGAAGGCGACGTTGGCGTTGTCTTTGTAGCGGGCGCGGTAGGCGTTGAAGTCGTAGTCCACCAGGATCGGCAACTCGCCGGACAGCACCCGCGCATAGGCGGTCTGCTTGGGCACGATGGGGGCGTTTTTCGCCAGCTTCTGGAAGTAATCGATGGCCGGGGCGAAGTTGTCCAGGTCGCCGCCCATTGCGCGGTTGATCGCCACGGCAGAGACGTAACCGACGAAGGCGCTGGACGGGTCCAGGTAGCCGACCATGCCTTTGTATTGCGGCTTGAGCAGGTCGGCCCAGCTTTGCGGCACCGGCAGGCCACCCAATGCATCGACGTTGACCATGATGCCCAGGGTGCCGGAGTGGATCGCAAACCACTGGCCGGCGGGGTCTTTCAACCCGGCGGGGATCTGTTCCCAGCCCTTGGGCTTGTAACCCTCGACCACGCCGGCCTTTTGCGCCTGCAAGCCGAAGGTCACGCCGTAATACACCACGTCGGCGACGGGCGCGGCCTTTTCGGCCACCAGTTGCGCCAGGGACTGGCCGGAGTTCTTGTTGTCCAGCGGCACCTGCACACCGGTGCTGGCGGCGATGGCCTTGAGCTGGGTGCCCCAGTCGGCCCAGTCCGGCGGGCAGTTGTAGCAAATCGCGGTGTCGGCGGCCTGGGCCAGGCTGGCCAC
Source organism: Pseudomonas sp. NIBRBAC000502773 (assembly GCF_006517195.1). Classification (NCBI taxonomy): domain Bacteria; kingdom Pseudomonadati; phylum Pseudomonadota; class Gammaproteobacteria; order Pseudomonadales; family Pseudomonadaceae; genus Pseudomonas; species Pseudomonas sp. NIBRBAC000502773. Next base: position 657,015 of record NZ_CP041189.1, read on the forward strand.
GCCGCAGAGCAGCACGGCGGCCAGGGTTTTACTGAATGCGCGCATCAAGGAACTCCTCAAAGGGTTGGGTACTTTCGCCCGGCCGGATATGGCAAGGCAGGCAATGGGAAATGGGATCGTTGCCGGCGATCTGCGCCAGCAGTTGGTCAATCACCGTGCTGGCCAGCAGCGCGATGGGCTGCACCACGCTGCACAGGGTTGGGTGCATCTGGGTGCCGAGGGCAATGCCGTCGAAGCCCATCACCGACAGTTGCCCAGGTACATTCCAGGCGTTGCGGCGCAGCTCGGCGATCAGGCTGATCGCGAGGAAATCGTTGGAGCACACCAGCGCGCTGGGGGCGTCGGGGCCGTTGAGGTACGGCTGGATGGCAGCGAACTCAGCCTGGGTATGGGCGGGCATTTCGATCACCGCGCGGCTTTTGAGACCGTATGCCTTCATCGCGTCGCAGTAACCGGCATAGCGCAGGCGTGCGCGGTCGGACTGCAAGGCGGGGCCGGCGACCATGCTGATGCGTCGATGACCGGCCTCCAGCAGGTAGCGCGTGGCCAAGGCCATGCCGGCGCGGTTGTCCACCGACACGGCGCTGTAGTTGGGATTGCTCGGTTGGTGATAGGCCAGCACGAACGGCGTCCGTTCGGTATTCAGGCTGCTGAGCACGCTGTTGCTTTCGGCATCGGTGACCGTCAGCACCAGGCCATCGACGCGCTGGCGCAGCAGTTCTTCCACTACGATGCACTCGCGCTCGCTGCTGTAGTCGGTGGTCGCCAGCACCAGGCTGTAGCCACGCAACCGCGCGGCACGCTCCATGGCCTGGAACTGTTCGGCGAACACCGGGTTGAGCAGGTTGGGCACCACCACGCCGATCAACTGGGTGGTTTGCAGGCGCAATTGGCGGCCGAGCAGGTTGGGCCGAAAGCCCAACTCACGGGCGGCGGCGAACACCTGCTCACGGGTCGCCGGGCGCACCTGGTCGGGGGAGGCAAAGGTACGAGCGGCGGTCGCGCGGGAAACGCCGGCCAGTCGCGCGACGTCTTTCAAATCAGTCATGGTCACTCGCTTGAGATCGATCTCATTGGCGAGGACAGTAACGGCGGAATGTGGCAGGAAGGTGGTGGGCAGATGACGGTTTGATGGCAGTGCAGCAAAGGTACCTGGGGCCAAATGTGGGAGGGGGCATATCCTTAGATAGTCATACTCCGGGCCTATGCTTGAAAAACCGGCGCAGCAAAATCCGCCCACTAACCTTTCGATTCGATCCAAGTGCGGGCACAATGCGTGTCCTTTTTTGGCAGGCACCGCCGCAGGCTCTCAAAAATGATCAAAACGCCGTACTACCTCATCGATAAACAGAAGCTTCTGGTCAACATGCAGAAGATTGCTTACGTGCGCGAGCAGTCCGGCGCCAAGGCCCTGCTGGCGCTCAAGTGCTTTGCCACCTGGTCGGTGTTCGACCTGATGCAGGAATACATGGACGGCACCACCTCGTCGTCGCTGTACGAGTTGAAGCTCGGCCGCCAGAAGTTCGAAGGCGAGGCGCACGCCTACAGCGTGGCCTGGGCCGACGATGAAATCGAAGAGATGCTCGATAACTGCGACAAGATCATCTTCAACTCCATCAGCCAGCTGCAGCGTTTTGCCGAACGCAGCGAAGGCAAGACCCGCGGCCTGCGCGTCAACCCGCAGGTAAGCAGCTCCGACTACCTGCTGGCCGACCCGGCGCGTCCGTTCAGCCGCCTGGGCGAATGGGACCCGGTGAAGATCGAAGGCGTGATCGAACAGATCTCTGGCTTCATGTTCCACAACAACTGCGAGAACGGCGACTTCAACCTGTTCGACCAGATGCTGAACACCATCGAAGAACGCTTCGGCGCGCTGCTGCACAAGGTCAACTGGGTCAGCCTCGGCGGCGGCATCCACTTCACCGGTGAAGGCTATGCCATCGACGCCTTCTGCCAGCGCCTCAAGGCGTTCTCGCAGAAGTACGACGTGCAGGTCTACCTGGAACCCGGCGAAGCGGCGATCACCAACAGCGCCTCCCTGGAAGTCACCGTGCTCGACACCCTCTACAACGGCAAACATCTCGCCGTCGTCGACAGCTCCATCGAAGCCCACCTGCTGGACCTGCTGATCTATCGCCTCAACGCCAAGCTGGCGCCGAGCGAGGGCGAACACACCTACATGGTGTGCGGCAAATCCTGCCTGGCCGGGGACATCTTCGGCGAGTATCAATTTGATCGTCCGCTGGCCATCGGCGATCGGCTGTCGTTCATCGACACCGCGGGCTACACCATGGTCAAGAAAAATTGGTTCAACGGCCTGAAAATGCCGTCCATCGTAGTGAAACAACTCGACGGTACAGTCGAGGTGGTTCGTGAATTTGGTTACGACGACTACCTGTCCAGCCTTTCGTAAGCTGGCGGATAAAGGAGAGATAAAGCAATTGAAAAAGAACGTTCTTATCATTGGTGCAGGAGGTGTCGCCAAGGTGGTGGCCCACAAGTGCGCGCAGCACAACGACGAACTCGGTCGTATTGCTATCGCGTCGCGCAACATCTCCAAATGCCAGGCCATCATCGACAGCGTCAAGGCCAAGGGTAGCCTCAAGGTTCCCGCCGACATCCAGGCCTTCGCGCTGAACGCCCTGGACGTGGAAGCGACCAAGGCCCTGATCCGCGAGACCGAATCGCAGATCGTCATCAACGTGGGTTCCGCGTTCCTCAACATGTCGGTGCTGCGTGCCTGCATCGACACGGGCGTTGCGTACCTCGACACCGCCATCCACGAAGAGCCGGGCAAGGTCTGCGAGACCCCGCCGTGGTACGGCAACTACGAATGGAACCACCTGGAAGAGTGCAAACAGAAGAACATCACCGCCATCCTTGGCGTGGGCTTCGACCCGGGTGTCGTCAACGCGTATGCCGCGCTGGCGCAGCAACAGCATTTCGACCGCATTGATTCGATCGACATCCTCGACGTCAATGCCGGCTCCCATGGCAAATACTTCGCCACCAATTTCGATCCGGAAATCAACTTCCGCGAATTCACCGGGCAGGTGTGGAGCTGGCAGAACAGCCAGTGGACCAGCAACACCATGTTCGAAGTCAAACGCACCGACGACCTGCCGGTCGTGGGTTCGCAGAACCTCTACCTCACCGGCCACGATGAAGTGCACTCGCTGTCGAAAAACCTCGACGTGCCCAACGTGCGTTTCTGGATGAGCTTCGGCGAACACTACATCAACGTGTTCACCGTACTGAAAAACCTCGGCCTGCTCTCCGAGAAGCCGGTCACCACCGCCGAAGGCCTGGAAGTGGTGCCGTTGAAAGTGGTCAAGGCCGTGCTGCCCGACCCGTCTTCCCTGGCCCCGGGCTACACCGGCAAGACCTGCATCGGCGACCTGGTCAAAGGCACCAAGGATGGCCAGCCGCGTGAGATGTTCATCTACAACGTGGCGGATCACGAAGAAGCCTTCGCCGAGACCGACAGCCAGGGCATCTCCTACACCGCAGGCGTTCCACCGGTAGCCGCCGCGCTGCTGGTCGCCCGGGGCGAGTGGGATGTGAAACACATGGCCAACGTCGAGGAACTGCCGGCTGAGCCGTTTCTCAAGGCGCTGGACGTAATGGGCCTGCCGACCCGCATCAAGGACGAGAACGGTGATAGGGCCTGGGATGCGGTGGCCTGACAGGCCATAGCGAACCGAACAGAATGTGGGAGGGGGCTTGCCCCCGATAGCGGTGGATCAGCAAGCAGCTGCTCGCTGACACACTGCCATCGGGGGCCGGCCCCCTCCCACATTTGCATCTGCATTGCCGGTTATTCCAGGTTCCGCGCCGAGTTGCTCAATGCCCTGGAGCATTGCAACAGCGCCGGCGCCAGCTGCTTCTCCGCATCCGCCCTGCTCCACCGACTGGTCGGCGCCACCACATGCACCGCCGCCACCGGGCGGCCATTGGCGCCCAGCACCGGCGCGCCGATGGTCATGTCGCCGAGGAACAGCTCCTGGGCATTCACCGCATAACCCTGCTCGCGCACCTGCTGCAACGATTCCAGAATGCCCGCCACGTCCGTCAACGTCTGGCTGGTGTGTGCCACCCGCTGGCTGTGCTCGATCAGCGCCAACGCCTCCTCCTGCGGCAATGCACTCAGAAACGCCCTCCCCGACGCCGTACAGTACATCGGCACCCGCGAGCCGATCGGCATATGCACCGGTACAAAACCCGCGCTGACAAAGCGCGCGATATAGGTCATGTCGTAGCCCGCCGGCTCGGTCAGGCACGAGGTCTCGCCTGTGAGCCGGGTCAGTTCCGACAGAAACGGGTTGGCCACCTCGATCAATGAATGCGCATCCAGGTAGCTGAACCCCAACTCCAGCACCCGGGGGGTGAGTTGGTAATGCCGTGTGCGGGAGTGTTTCCGAAGGTAACCCAGGCTTTCAAGGGTAAACACCATGCGCTGGGCCGAGCTTTTGGTCATGCCAGCGGCCTCGGCCACCTCTGCAAGGCTCATGCTGCGGCGCTGGGCGCTGAATGCCTTGAGCACCGACAGGCCTTTTTCAAGGGATTGATTGTGCAGACTGTTGCGTTCTTCGGACATGGCGAACTCGCGGTCAGGTGGATCAGGCGTGGCGATATTACTACCCCAAATCACAAAAATAGACCATTAAATATCGCATAGCGATACGAATAGTTCATTTTGTCGATTTTATATAGCTTAATTCGATTTACTTGAATCGAAATGGCACAGAGCTTGCGATTTCATCGGTAACCGCTCGCGGTACTGACTTTCCGTTTTCCTTCTGGAGTAGCCCGATGAACAGTCTTTCGCCCTTGTTTCGCCGCCTTGCCTTCGGTGTGTGCGCCACACTCTGCGTCAGCGCCGCGCACGCAGAAAGTGCGTCCACGTACAAAGTCGGTGCAACCGCCAGTGGGTCGCCGTTCACCTTCCTCGATATCAAGACCAACAGCATCCAGGGCGTGATGGTCGACGTCGCCGAGGCAGTGGGCAAGGCCGGCGGCTTCACCAGCCAGATCGAACAGACCAACTTCGCCGCGCTGATCCCCTCCCTCACCTCCGGCAAGCTCGACTTCATTTCCGCCGGCATGCTCAAGACCGAAGAGCGCACCAAGGTCGTCGACTTCAGCGCCCCGGTGTACGCCTACGGTGAGGGCCTGATCATCAATGCCGACGACAGCGCCGCCTACCCCGACCTCACGCCGCTCAAGGATCAGGTGGTCGGCGTACAGGCCGGCACGGTGTTCTACGACCAACTGAACAAGCTGGGGATTTTCAAGGAGATTCGCACCTACGACTCCATCGGCGAGATGGTCCGCGACCTGTCCCTGGGGCGCATCAAGGCGGCGGTCGGCGACCAGCCGGTGGTGGCCTACCAGATTCGCCAGAAGCTGTTCAAAGGCGTGAAGCTCGCCCCCGACTACCAGCCCACCAACGTCGGCGAAGTCTGCCTGGTGGTACGCAAAGGCGATGCGCAAACCCTCGGGCGCCTGAACACCGCCATCGCCAGCATCAAGGCCGACGGCACCCTGGACAGCATCCTCAAGAAGTGGGGACTTGATACCCAGGTGCGTCCATGAACCCGGCCGAGTTCCTGCAAAACGCCCGGGACTTCCTGCCGATTCTGCTGCAAGGCGCCTGGGTGACGATCCAGATCACCGTGCTGTCGTTCCTGCTCAGCAGTGCGATCGGCCTGGTGCTGGCGCTGCTCAAGCTGTCGCCGATTCGCACGCTGTCATGGGTGGCCAGCACCATCATCAACGTGATCCGTGGCCTGCCGATCATCGTGCAGCTGTTCTACATCTACTTCGTGCTGCCGGACATGGGCGTGCACCTCACGGCGTTCTACGCCGGGGTGATCGGCATGGGCATCGCCTACTCGGCATACCAGGCCGAGAACTTCCGCACCGGCATCATTGCCGTGGAACAGGGCCAGCGTGAAGCCGCCGAAGCCCTGGGCATGCGCTCGGCGCTGATGATGCGCCGGGTGATCCTGCCCCAGGCGTTTCGCATCGCCCTGCCGCCCTACGGCAACACCCTGGTGATGATGCTCAAGGATTCGTCCCTGGTATCCACCATCACCGTCGCCGAGATGACCCGCCAAGGCCAACTGATCGCCTCGTCGACCTTCCAGAACATGACCGTCTACACCCTGGTCGCCCTGCTCTACCTGCTGATGAGCCTGCCGCTGGTGTATGGCCTGCGTCGTATGGAGCAGCACCTGGGGCGGAGGAAAAAAGCATGATCGAGATTCGTCAGTTGCAAAAACATTACGGCAGCCACCGCGTACTGCACGGCGTTGACCTCGACGTGGCCAAGGGCGAAGTGGTGTGCCTGATCGGCCCCTCGGGCTCGGGCAAATCCACCCTGCTGCGCTGCATCAACGCGCTGGAAGCCTACGATGGCGGCCACATCAACGTGTTCGGCGAAACCGTGCAACGCGGCAGCAAAACCGTGCACGCGTTGCGCAGCCGCATGGGCATGGTGTTTCAGCGCTTCAACCTGTTCCCCCACCGCACCGTGCTGGAAAACGTGATGGAAGGTCCGGTGTATGTCAAAGGCGAACCGCTCAAGCAGGCCCGCGAAGAGGCCCTGGTGTTGCTGGACAAGGTGGGCCTGAGCGCCAAGGCCGACGCCTACCCCGAACAGCTCTCCGGCGGCCAGCAGCAACGCGTGGCCATCGCCCGCGCCCTGGCGATGAAACCTGAAGCCATGCTGTTCGACGAACCCACCTCGGCCCTCGACCCTGAACTGGTGGGCGATGTCCTGGCGGTAATGCGCACCCTGGCCGACGAAGGCATGACCATGATCGTGGTCACCCACGAAATGGGCTTTGCCCGCGAAGTCGCCGACCGCGTGTGCTTCCTGCATGGCGGCTACATCGTCGAGAGCGGCCCGGCCGAGCAGGTGCTGGGCGATCCACAGCATGCACGTACCCAGGACTTCCTGCGGCGCGTGCTGCACCCCACCGGCAACACGCGGAGCCTGTCATGAAATCATTGTGGTCGGCGACGGCGCCCTCCGTGGTGCCGACGCCTGCGCTGGGTGAGTCGGTGAAAGTGGATGTGGCGATTGTCGGCGCGGGGTATACCGGCCTGTCGACAGCCCTGCATCTGGCCGAGCGCGGGGTCAGCGTGTGCGTGCTGGAAGCCAATGAGCCCGGCTGGGGCGCATCGGGACGCAATGGCGGGCAGGTCAACCCGACGCTCAAGTACGACCCGGAGCAACTGGTGCAGATGTATGGGCCGGAGCAGGCCGAGCCGTTGATCTCGACAGTGTCGAACTCGGCGGACCTGGTGTTCACGTTGATCGACAGGCACGGCATTGATTGCGCGCCGGTGCGCAAAGGCTGGATGCAGGTGTCGTACACGCAAAAGGGCGTGGCCGGCCTGCATGCGCGAGCCGAGCAATGGGCGCGGCGCGGCGTGCCGGTGCAGCGCCTGGATGCGGCGGCGGTGGCATCGCGCATGGGCAGTGAGGCATTCGCCGGCGGCTGGCTGGATGGCCGCGCCGGGGCGATTCAGCCGCTGGCGTATGCCCGTGGGCTGGTCGGCGCGGCGTTGGCGGCGGGTGTTCGGATTCATGGTCACAGCGCAGTGACAGGGTTACAGCGCCAGGGCCCGGGATGGCAACTGCAGACCGCTGGCGGTGCGCAGGTGATGGCCGATCAAGTGGTGCTGGCCACCAATGGCTACAGCGGCAGCCTGTGGCCGGGCATGGCGCAGAGCATCCTCGGGGCGAACAGTTTTATCGTCGCCACCAAACCGCTGCGCGGGCGTGCGGCAGAGAGCATCTTGCCGGGACAGGAAACCGTGTCCACCGCACAACGGCTGCTGCTGTACTTTCGCAAAGACAGTCATGGGCGCTTACTGATGGGCGGACGCGGGTTGTTCAACGACCCCACGTCACCGGCCGATTTTGCCCACCTGGAGCGCTCCCTGGCGCTGCTCTTTCCGCAATTGGGCCCGCTGGAATTTGAGTACCGCTGGGCCGGGCGTATCGCAATCACGCGGGACTTCATGCCCCATGTCCACGAACCGGCACCGGGGCTGACCTTGGCGCTGGGCTGCAATGGCCGCGGCATCGCATTGTGTACCAGCCTGGGGCAGCAACTGGCCGGGCGGTTGTGCGACAGCCAGGCTGAATTTGCCTACCCGGTCACACCGCTGCAGCGCTTGCCGATGCACGGATTGCAGCGGTTTTACATTGGTGCGGGGGTGGCTTGGTACAGCTTGTTGGATCGGCTCAATATCAGCTGAGTCCTAATTGCAGGCACGCTGAAAACCGTTATCCCTCACAGGTCCTTTGGTACGCAAAACCCGCTAGGCTTAGCCATGGACTGGCTGACCTGCGGGTTTGCGGTCTATTCATCCTGTGGGAAAGGCATGCTCATGCAACTCGACAACACTCGCACCGCCCGTGTCATCGGGCTGATGTACAGCACCTGCTGCTATTTGGCGTTCCTGTTCACGTGTTTGTATTTGATCGGGTTCGTCGGCAGCGTGGCGGTGCCCAAGAACATCAACGATGGGCCCCTCCTCGCTTGGCCAGCCGCCGTGCTGATCAACGGCGCGCTGATCCTGCTGTTCGGCGTCCAGCACACGGCCATGGCGCGCAAAGGCTTCAAGCAGTGGCTGGCGGCAGTCATTCCGACCTCCGTGGAACGCTCCACGTATGTGCTGCTCAGCAGCCTGGTGCTGATGCTGATGTTCTGGCTGTGGCAACCGATGCCGCTCACCGTCTGGAAGGTTGAAACGACGTGGGCCAAGGCCGTGTTGATGGGCCTGTTCTGGCTGGGCTGGTGCATCGCTTTACTGGCAACCTTTTTGATCGACCACTTCGAACTGTTCGGGCTCAAGCAGGCTATCGACCGTTGGCGCAAAACCACACCACAGGCGCCAGTATTCAGGACGCCGCTGTTTTACAGGATCGTGCGTCACCCGCTGTACCTGGGTTTCCTGATCGCTTTTTGGGCAACGCCGCACATGACGGCCGGGCACCTGTTGTTTGCGACAGGGATGACGGTTTACCTCTTCATTGGCGCCTGCTTTGAAGAAAAGGACCTGTTGGCGTTGTTTGGTGAGCGGTATCGGCGCTACCAGCAAGAGGTGGGCATGATTTTGCCGGGGTCGAAGACGCGAAAAAAAGGGCGCTGAATAGGCGTTTGTGGCGAGCGGGCTTGTCCCGCGCTGGGCTGCGCAGCAGCCCCAAAACCAGGCTCAGAGGAGTGCCTGATTCACCGCATTCGTCTTCATCAGGGGCGCTTCGCACCCCAACGCGGGACAAGCCCGCTCACCACAGAGGTCCCAGTTTGCTTCACGACAGCGCTACGTCGAAGAGGTAGTGGAACCTCCCTCGCCACAGGATGTAGCGTCTGACCATGAGGTCCCTAGGACTTATCCCACGACTGTTTCAGGTTGTCGCTCGGAACTTCGCTGACTAACCTCTGTGCCGTCGCTGCCCATTCAGCGGCCGGATTTGACCGTCCGACCTTGTTAACGAACTGCTACGCCCTGCACCTATCCCAGGCGTTTTTTTTGTGCCTGAGGTATCGTGTCGCGGCAGTTGTGCGCGGGATACTTTCGGGTATGCCGGGTTCGTTGACAACCGGTCGGTCAACCCGCGTACAGCTGCCACCCTCTTCGTTTGACCGCGAACGCTGGCGGCTCCACTTGTCGACGGAGTTCCACCATGATTAAAGACACCCCAAATCCTCCAGATAAACTCTTCACCGTGCGCCCCGACCTGGGCACGGAAACCCTGCTGGTCAACGCCTCCCAGGATCTATCCTCCATCACCGACATCGCCACGCACCTGGCCTTTGAAATCGACGGCGCACAACGCAATGTGGCGTTGGGCATCTGCCGAATGCTGGAAGGTGTGCAATTGTTGGTGGACAAAGCATTGGATGACGCCCATCCAGCGGCATGACACTCAGATGATCGTTCCCACGCGCGTGGGAACGATCTCAAAACACCGACCACCCAATCCGCTCACTCAACAACTCCAACGCCTTGATCCCCGCCAGCGAGTTGCCCGCCGCGTTCAATTCCGGCGACCACACGCACACCGTAAACTGCCCCGGCACCACCGCGACAATGCCGCCGCCCACACCGCTCTTGCCCGGCAAGCCCACGCGGTAGGCAAAGTTGCCCGCCTCGTCATACAGCCCGCTGGTGGCCATGATCGAGTTGACTTGCTTGGTCTGCCGCGCGGTAAGGATCTGTTCGCCGCTGTGGGCACTGGTGCCCTCGTTGGCGAGGAAGCTGAACGCCTTGGCCAGGTCCAGGCAGCTCATCTGCAGGGCGCAGTAGTTGAAGTAGCTGTGCAGCACCGCATCCACATCGTTGTGGAAGTTGCCGAAGGACTTCATCAGGTAGGCCATGGCGGCGTTACGTGCGCCGTGCTGGGCTTCGGAGTCGGCGACGACGCTGTTGACCAGGATCTGCGGGTTGCCCGACAGGCGCCGCACGAAGTCGCGCATCGACAGGATCGGCACGGCAAAGCGTGATTGGTTGATGTCGCAGATCACCAGCGCGCCGGCATTGATGAAGGGGTTACGCGGGCGGCCGCGTTCGAACTCCAGTTGCACCAACGAGTTGAACGGCTGCCCCGAAGGCTCGTGCCCCAGGCGTTCCCAGATGGTTTCACCGCCATGGTCGATGGCCTGCACCAGGCTGAACACCTTGGAAATGCTCTGCACCGAGAACAGCGTATCGGCGTCACCGGCGCGGTAGGCCGAGCCGTCATTGCCGTATACCGCAATACCCAGTTGGTTTGCCGGTACATCGGCCAGCGCGGGAATGTAGTCGGCGACTTTGCCGAGGCCGATCAGGGGGCGCACTTCGTCGAGGATCGACTCCAGCAGCGCCTGCATGTCTTGTCCTGTCATCTGTCTTTGAATCGGTGGAAAGCGGGGTGCGGAGGATACCTGAAACACGTAGACCAGGTGGCGTACTACATAACGTGAAGGCCCTCCTCGTCCCGGCAATACATAAGGGACTCGTACTGAAACGACATCAAGAAACAGGCCTCACACCTCGCAGTCAGTTGCTCAACCAGGTGCCTGACGTCAGCCAATGGATCAGCGTCCTGTGGCGCAGGCCCCTTGATGCGCAGATAACCACGAACGGCCACCGGAAATGCCAGATCGCTCAGGCCTTGCGCCCGAATATCAGGATCATCCACTTCAAAGCAGCCGCTCAGAAAAAGACCTGAATGAAAGTGCGCCACCACCGAGTGTTCATTCTGTTCCAGTTCAGCAACGCCCACCGCGTTCACGGCGTCAGCCAGATGGACCAGGGACATTCGCTTATCAGCCTCAAGATGAATATCAAGCCCCATGGAGCGCAGCCTCCAACCGTGTGTACAAGCGTAATCCCTCAGTCTCGTCAGCGTTCGCGTCGAGAAACACCAGATCCTCGCAAAGCCCCGACGGCAACGAAATACCCACCACAAAATCACGCCCTGTTGCGCCAGCCAGGGCTTTGGCAAACACAACCAATTGGTCAATTTGAGATTGGCTAACGTGAGGTAAAGGAAGGTTGAGCCCGATAAACCAGTCATTCAGATCATCAGGCGCCAGGTCGGGTGTACGCTCGTGCTGGTGATTCACAAACACGGCACAATATTGCGCCCAATCGCTGACCAATGCGCGAAAGGCGTCGGCCAATACCGGTTCGATTGCTTGGTTGTCAGATCCATCGACGTAACAATAAAGCGTGTGCATGGTGCGCATCCTGGTCCGCGGGCGGGCAATTCTAGCGCGAACGCGGTGAACACCTCGATTCAATGCGCCCTGAAGCCCCACACAATCTCTACCACCCGCTCGGCCACCACCAGATAAACCAGGATCAGCAACAGTTGCAATGCCAGGTGATAACGCAGCTTGGCCAACCGGCGAATGCCATCGCTGACGTTCAACAGCATCAGCGCTGTCGACAGAAGGATCAGCCCCCACCCCGCCACGCTGGAGGCGAACACCCCGATAAAAAGGTCCTGCTGCCCCACGAGAGTATTGGTACCCGCCGCAAACAGCAGCGCGCACACCAGCAGGTTTTTGACGTTGTCGAAAACTTGCGTGCTCAGGTCGTTTTCCAGCAGGGCCACATACCGCTTCCATAACGTGCGCATGAGTCATTACCGGTTAGGGATCGCTCGTCAATCAAAGTAGTCCATATGCCCGTACACTGCACCGTTGCGCTTACTCCACGAGGACTTTGCATGAAATTGATGATTGGCCTGGCCGCTTTACTGCTGGTATCGGCCTGTACCACGACCCCACCCGCCCAGGACGCTGCGGCGTCCACCTGCCTGGCAGGCGGCGGTACCATGAAGCAAGTCGGCAAGTTGCAGAGCTGGAAATGCATCACCCCGTACAAGGATGCGGGCAAGGCATGTACCGATTCGAGCCAGTGTGAAGGCGAGTGCCAGACCAGTGTCACCACCCAGTCCGGCAACGGTCCGGTGACCGGCGCGTGCCAGGTGGATAACGGCCACTTCGGCTGCTCGGCGACAGTGGAAAAAGGCAAGCTGGGCCGAGCGATCTGCGTGGACTGAGCCATACCACCAAACCCATGTGGGAGCGGGCCCGCGGCCAGACCCGCTCGCACATTTTTTGCTCCACTCTACCCTTCAAAAATGCGCCACATCCGACACCCGCTCATCCAGCACATCCCGCGCCAGTGCCCAGGCCTGGTCCTTGGATTCCACCACCAGCAACGGGTAGCCCCAGGCCTTACTGAACATCACCGCGAACGGCTTGAGTGCCAGGCGTTTGGCGGCGCTGGGCTCAACTTGGATCATGCCTTTGACGAACATGCGCAGCGCCTGTTTGTTTTTCTTCATCCAGATCGACGCCTGCTTACGCTCTTCGTGGGAGTGCTCATGGTTGTTTTCATCCACGGATTTTTCGTGCAGCAACATAAAGGCCTGCTCCCTCGCCAATAGCCCTTCAAAAGCCAGGAAAGCATCCTCCGGCCCATCCTCGCTAGGCGCATCGAAGACGATTTTCACCACGGGGAATGTTGTGCTGTCGAGTCGCATGGCAAAGCTCCTTAATGAGAGTGGATCTCAATATAAAGCTCGAACCCCTGGACGGCATTGCACAGAATAGCCAGACTGTTTCGCAATCCAGCCAACCTGCGATCTCCGCCATGAAGCACCACCGTCTTGATCTGCTCGACCCGTTGATGGCCAAGGACGCCGACCTGTTCCCCCGCGCCGTGGTGGCCGTGGGCGCCACCAGCACGTCGGACACCTGGGAACATGCCCAGCACGCCCACCGCAAGGGCCAGTTGATGTACACCCTGCGCGGGGTCATCCACTGTGAAATCGAAGCGGGGATCTGGATCGTGCCGCCCCAGTGTGCACTGTGGATTCCCGGCGGTACGCCCCATGCGGCGCGTGGCTCTGGCGAGGCCGAGGTGTATTGCCTGTTGATCGACCCCGACGCCGCCCACGCCCTGCCGCCGCAATGCTGCACCCTGGCCGTGTCCGGGTTGCTGCATGAGCTGATCAGCAAGGCCGTCAGCTTCCCGCAATTCTATGACGAGGCCGGCGCCCAAGGCCGCTTGATCAACACCTTGCTGGATGAACTGGCCGCCGCCCCGGTCGAAGCCCTGCACCTGCCCATGCCCCAGGACGCACGCTTGCGCCGCCTGGCCAACAGCCTGCTGGCCGACCCGACCGACAAAGCCACCCTCGGCCAGTGGGCGGTGCGCATCGGCATGAGCGAGCGCAGCATGACGCGCCTGTTGCTGGAGGAATTGGGCCTGAGTTTCGGCCGCTGGCGCCGGCAGTTGCATGTGATCCTGTCCCTGCAACGGCTGGCCAAAGGTGAAAGCGTGCAACGGGTGGCCCTGGACCTGGGTTATGAAAACGCCAGCGGCTTCATCACCATGTTCCGCAAGGCGGTGGGCCAACCGCCCGCGCGTTACCTGGCGGACCGTGCCGGGGTCTCAAGTGCGACCACCCAGGCCATTGCGCTGAAAGACGCCCACTGACTACCAGTTTTCGCCCAACCCCAGCAGGCCCAGTATCTGCCGCCGCAGGTCCACCAGGTAAGGATCGTCCCGGTGCCGTGGATACGGCCTATCGATGCTCAACTGTGCCTGGATCTTCGCCGGGCGGTCGCTGAACACAATCACCCGGTTGGCCAGCAGCAAGGCTTCTTCCACATCGTGGGTCACCAGCAGGGCCGTGTAGCCCTGGCGCTGCCACAGGTCGATCAGCTCTTTTTGCATGGTGATGCGGGTCAGGGAATCGAGTTTGCCCAAAGGTTCGTCGAGGATCAGCAAACGCGGCTGGTTGACCAGGGCACGGGCCAACGCCACCCGCTGGGCCATGCCGCCGGACAACTGCCGGGGATAGGCACGGGCGAACGGACCAAGGCCGACCTTGTGCAGGGCCTCATCGACCTTGGCCGAATGGGTCTTGAGCAGGCCTTGGGCTTCGAGGCCGAGGGCGACGTTGTCCCACACGCGGCGCCATGGGTACAGGGTCGGGTCCTGGAACACCACCACACGGCTCGGGTCCGGGCCGGCGATGGGTTCTCCATCGGCCAACAGCCGTCCGGAGTCCGCCGGCTCCAGCCCCGCCACCAGGCGCAGCAAGGTGGACTTGCCGCAACCCGAAGGCCCGAGCAATGCCACAAACTCTCCCGGCGCCACGTCCAGGGACACCCGCTCCAACACCGGCAAATGCCGGCCGTCCAGCGCAAAACCATGGCTGAGGTTTTCTATGCGCAGCGCCAATCCTTCCGAAGCCGATACCGCGTGTGCCGGTGCTACCATTTCATCGCTCCTTTCTGCCAGGCCAGCAACCGATCACGCACCAGGAACAACCCGGTGATCAACCCCGAACAGGCCAGCGCCATGATCAGCAGTGCGGCGTACATGTTCGCGTAGGCCGCCCAGCCCTGGGCCCATTGCAGGTACCAGCCGATGCCGGACTTGACCCCCATCATTTCCGCCACCACCAAGGTTGAGAATGAGGCGCCCAGGCCCATGAACAGGCCGACGAAGACGTGGGGCAACGCGGCGGGAATCGCCACCTTGAAAATCAGAAAACCCGGCTGGGCGCCGAGGGTGCGCGCCACGTCGTAATAGGCTTTATCGACGCTGGCCACGCCGGACCAGGTGAGCACCGTGACCGGAAACCAGGTGGCCAGGGCAATCAAAAACACACTTGCACTCCAACTGCTCGGAAACAGGAAAAAACACAGCGGCAACAACGCCGTCGACGGCACCGGGCCGAGGATGCGCAGCACCGGGTGCAGCCAGTATCCGATACGCGTGGACCAGCCAATGGCAACACCGGCGACAAACCCGGTGGCGGCGCCCAGCGCCACCCCCGAGCCCAGCAGCAGCGCCGAATGCAGCAGGCTGTCGGCCAGGCGTGCGTAGTCTTCGATGTACACCGCGAGCAAGGCTTGGGGCGGCGCGAAGAATGGCACCGGCAACAGCGCAAGCTTGGCGGTGAGCAATTCCCAGAGGCCCAGCAGCACCGGCAAGGCGATCAGCCAGGGCGCGGCCGTGCGCAAGCGCAGCGCGAGTGTCGACAGCCTGCGCCCCAGCAGGCTTAGCACAATAAACAACGCCGCCACGCCCACACAGAGGTTGGCCAGGCCCTGAGTCAACGGCCAATTGCGCACCGCGTTGGGCCAGTAACTGATCAGCAGCGCGACGGCCACCCAGGCCGTCACCACCGCCGCGCCTTGCCACCCGAGCTTGAGCGCCACAGGCGGGTTGAGGACGGTTGCGTCAGTTGAAGACATCGGCGGTGATCTCCTGGGCAAACGCGATCGGGTCGGTGCCTTTGCTGATCACTTCCACGGTTTTCAGGTCGGTGACGTAGGTGGTGATCTCCTGGGTCAGCGCCGCGCCGACCGCGTGGTGGCCGTGGGTGTGGTCGTGGAGGATCGCCTGGACTTCTTCGGTGGAGGTGTTCAGAGCGTAGGCCTGGAAGCCTTTGGCGACGTCCTCCGGGTGCTGCACGGAATAGTCATGGGCTTCGAGGATCGCCTGGGTCAGCGCCGCGACTACGCGCTTGTCTTCACGCACCAATTTGCCGGTGACACCGACCACGCAGCAACTGAGGTTGGCGTATTCCTCCACCAGGTTAGTGGACAACTCCCGCGCCACGCCGGACTTGATCAGGCGGTACATGAATGGGTCACTGCCGCTCACTGCCTGCACTTCGCCACGCTCCAGCGCCGTGCCGAGCAGGTCGGCCGGGTACAGGCGCCACTCCACATCGCGCACCGGGTCGACGCCGTGTTTTTTCAGCAGGATCGAAAAGAAGTTGCGGTCCGGGCTGGCCATGTCGGTCACGCCAATGGCCTTGCCCTTGAGGTCTTCCAGCTTGCTCACACCGCCGTTGGCGGCACTGAGCAACCGCAGGCAACCGCCATGGGTGCCGGCGGTGAGCTTCACGTCAAAGCCCTGCTCCAGGGCCTTGAGCCAGCGCAGCGCCATGCCCACGCCTGCGTCGGCCTTGCCGGTGGCGATGGCTTCCAGCAAGACCTCAGTGGAGTTGCCGAAGTTGACCAACTCCACGTCCAGGTTGTGCTTGCTGAAGAAGCCTTGCCCATGGGCGATCACCACAGGCGCCAGGCACACCGCGTTGAGGTTCACCGCCAGCTTGAGTTTGCGCGGCGCGTCGAGGCGGATGAAATCGCCCGTGCCGGCCGGCTCCTGGGCGATGTTGTGGCCGGCATGTGCGTCAGCGGCAAAGCCCAGGCGCGGCAGCGACAGGCTGGCCAGGGTCAGGCCGGCCAGGCCCAGGAGGCGGCGACGGGTCAGGTGATCAAAAGCAGCCATGCGAAGTATCCCTATTGAATGGGTCAGCCCGCTCCAGAGAAAGGCCGAAAGCGACAAAAATTCCATTTTGATTATATTAATGACTGACTTTTATGAAAGAACCATATAATTCTATGGTTATGCCTGATGGGCAGGAAGCGGCTGAAAGCGCCCTAAGCTCAGATCGAAAGAGTATTTAGCGAATGGTTTTCAGATCATTAAGCTTGGATCTATTTCGCTGAAGATAGAGCCCACCATGTCCCTTCGTCGTCCCCTCGCCGCTGTATTAGGATTGCTGGCCTTTTCCGTTGCCGTCAGTGCGCACGCCCAGGAAACCGTGCGCATCGGTTACCAGAAATCCTCCACGCTGATCACCCTGCTGAAAACCCAGGGCACCCTGGAGAAAGCCCTCAAGGCCGACAACATCGAGGTGAGCTGGCATGAGTTCCCCAGCGGCCTGCCGCTGCTGGAAGCGCTGAACGTCGGCAATGTGGACATCAGCGCCGACGTGGCCGACACCGTGCCGATCTTCGCCCAGGCCGCCCAGGCCAAACTCACCTACTTCGCCCAGGAAGCGCCCTCGCCTTCGGCCCAGGCCATCGTGGTACGCAAGGACTCGCCGATCCAACAGTTGGCGGACTTGAAGGGCAAGAAGATCGCGGTAACCAAGGCCGCCGGCACTCACTATCTGTTGATTGCCGCGCTGGCCAAGGCCGGCCTGGCGTTCTCGGATATCGAGCCGGCTTACCTGTCGCCGGCCGATGGCCGCGCGGCGTTCGAGAACAACAAGGTGGACGCCTGGGTCACCTGGGAACCCTTCCTCACCAGCGTGCAGCGCCAACTGCCGACGCGCACCCTGGCGGACGGTGCCGGGCTGGCCAGCTACAAGCGCTATTACCTGACCGGCACGCCGTACGCCAAGGCGCACCCGGAGGTATTGAAGGTGGTGTATGCGCAGCTGGAAAACGCCGGCCACTGGGTAAAAACCAACCCGCAGGACGCGGCAAAAGTGCTCGGCCCGCTGTGGGGCAACCTGGATGCAGCCACGGTGGAAGCGGCGAATGCGCACCGCAGTTATCAGGTGCAGCCGGTGACGATTGAGCAGTTGGGTGAGCAGCAGAAGATTGCCGATGCGTTCTTCAAGGCGGGGTTGTTGCCCAAGGCGGTGGATGCCAAGGACGTGCAGACCTGGCGGCCTTGAAAGCGGGTGTGATCTCAATGTGGGAGGGGCGGTGCGACGATTCGACTTGCCCTCGATGGCCACGGGTATCTACACAACTTTTCAGACTCTGACAAATATCCCTGTGGTGAGCGGGCTTGTCCCGCGCTGGGCTGCGTAGCAGCCCCAGTAAAGAAGAATGCGGTGTAACAGACACTCTGTAGAGGCTGTGTTTTGGGGCTGCTACGCAGCCCAACGCGGGCGGTGCGACGATTCGACAAGCCCGCTCACCACAACAGCCCTATCTGCCGGACGTTCAGTGTTGAGTCAACGTTATGTAGATCCCTATGCTCATCGGCGGCAAGCCCTCCCACATTTGGTTTGCATATGCGGTTAGAGGAGTGTGCGGGCTAGAGCTTTTTTCCACTCTGAGTAACGCTCCGCCATCGCCGGATCCTCCTGCGGCTCAAAGCGCTCGCGCTGGCGTTCCAACTGCCCCAGCGCCGCATCACTCGCCCATACGCCCAACGCCCGTCCCGCC
This sequence comes from Pseudomonas sp. NIBRBAC000502773, assembly GCF_006517195.1. Taxonomy (NCBI): domain Bacteria; kingdom Pseudomonadati; phylum Pseudomonadota; class Gammaproteobacteria; order Pseudomonadales; family Pseudomonadaceae; genus Pseudomonas; species Pseudomonas sp. NIBRBAC000502773. The sequence goes on from NZ_CP041189.1 coordinate 675,530, forward strand.
AGGTGCGCTGCGCCCAATGCCGAGACTTCCGGTGACAGGCTGCGCACCACCGGGCGTTGCAGCAGGTTGGCGAGGAACTGCATCAGCCAGCGGTTGCGCGTGGCACCACCATCCACCCACAGTTCCTTGAGCGGGCTGCCGATGTCTTGCTGCATGGCCTCGAACACATCGCGAATCTGATAGCCGATGGATTCCAGCGCCGCGCGCAGGATATGCGCGCCGGACGTGGCTTCGCTCAACCCGCAGATGAGTCCACGGGCGTCGGCCTTCCAGTGCGGTGCGCCGAGGCCGGACAGCGCCGGGACAAAATACACGCCGCCGTTATCCGGCAATTGCGCGGCCTGTTCGGTCAGCGCATCCAGGGATTCTCCCGCCACCAGCTTCGACGCCCACTGCACGGCAGCGCCGGTATGGACGATATTGCCTTCCATGCCGAAGGTGGGTTGGCTGCCGTCATGCCAGGCCAAGGTAGTCGACAGGCCATGGGTGGAGGCAATCGGCCCGCTCATGGGCGTCATCAAGGACGAACCGGTGCCGAGGGTGGCCTTGACCAGCCCCGGCGCAAAGCCGCCCTGCCCGTACAGCGCCGCATGGGAATCGCCGATCATCGACATCACCGGGATACCGGCGGGCAAGCCGCCCACCGCGACCGTTTCGGCGAAGAACCCGGCGCTCGGCCGGATCGGCGCCAGGGCCGCAGCCGGAATGCCGAACAACGCCAACAGCTCAGGATCCCAGGCGCAGGTGTGCAGGTTGAACAGTTGGGTGCGCGCGGCGTTGGAATAATCGGTGGCGAACACCCGGCCGCCGCTGAGTTGCCACAACAACCAGCTGTCGACCGTGCCCAGGCAGATCTCCCCGGCAGCGGCGCGGGCGTGGCCATCCTCAAGGTGATCGAGAATCCAGCGAAATTTGCCCGCCGAGAACATCGGGTCCAACGCCAGCCCGGTCCTTTCCAGGATCAGCGCTTCATGGCCCTGCTCATGCAGGTGCGTGCACAACGCCGTAGAGCGTCGGCACTGCCAACTGATGCACGGCGACAATGGCTCACCGGTATGCCTATCCCAAGCCACCACCGATTCACGCTGGTTGCTGATGGCCAACGCAGTGATCGGACGATCCACCTGGGCCAGGCACTCTTCAATCGCCGCCAACGTGTTTTGCCAGATCAGCAGCGGGTCCTGCTCGGAAAACCCAGCCTGGGGATGGCGGATGCTCAAGGGCCGCGAACCGCGCGCAATCACTTGGCCAAGTTCGTTGACCAGCACCGCCTTGGCGTTGCTGGTGCCTTCATCTATCGCCAGGATCAGCGGGGTGTTGTTATTCATTGGGTTCACCGCAACCGAGTGGCAGCCGCCACGATCCCAGCCGCGTCGATGTTATGCAAGGCGCGGGTCGGTTCGCGGGCACCGGCGGCGGCGTACTCGCCATCGCCGATACCCAGGCGGACCAGGGCAATGCCCAGCCCGGCTTCGGCCAGCACTTCGGCGACCAGGCTGCCGACGCCGCCATTGATATTGTGTTCTTCCACACTGATGACCGAGCGGGTGCCGCTCAAGGCGCTGAGCAATACATCACGCTGCAAGGGCCGGATCGACGACAGGTTGATTACCTGCGCCTGGATGCCCTGCTCCGCCAGCAATGCCGCCGCTTCCACCGCTTCATGCACCACCGAGCCCAGGGCCACGATGCTCACATCCGCGCCCTGGCGCAGGATATCCACCTGACCGGGGGCAAACTGATAGTCGGCGCCGTGCACGTCGGGCAAGGCTTTGCCGTCGAGGCGGATATACACCGGGCCGTGGTAGCGCAGCGCGTAATCGACGATCTGGCGGCACTCGACGGCATCGGCCGGGGCGAAGATCTGCACATTGCCAAACCCGCGCATCACCGAAATATCGTCGAGGCTGTGGTGGGTGCTGGCGAGCGGGCCATAACTGGTGCCGGCATTCAGGCCGAACATCTTCACGTTGGCCTGGTTGTAGCAAACGTCCACCTTGATCTGCTCATTGGCCCGCGAGATCAGGAACGGCGCCGCGTTGCAGGTGGCGGCGATCTTGCCGCCCAGGGCCAGGCCCGCCGCGACGCTGACCAGGGATTGCTCGGCAATGCCCACATTGATCAGCCGCTCGGGAAAGCGCTGGGCAAACGGGCCGATCTTGGCCGTGGAGGTGGAGTCGCTGACCACCGGCACTACGTCCAGCCCGGCATCCACGGCAGCGATAAACGCTTCCACCATGACGCTCGCCAAATGTTCACTCGCCATGGTTCAACTCCTCCAGTGCTGCGTTGATTTCATCACCCTTGGGCACGCGGTGGTGCCATTCGGGGCGGGCTTCGATAAACGACACGCCCTTGCCTTTGATGGTGTGGGCGATCAGCACCTGGGGCGCGCCGGTCTTGGTCTGCATGCTTTCCAGGGCTTCGATCAATTGGCCGACGTCGTTACCGTCGCACTCGCTGACGCGGAAGCCAAAGGCCGCCCATTTCACGTCCAGTGGGTCCAGCGGCATGATCTCGGCGGTCAAACCGGCAAGCTGCAGCTTGTTCTTGTCGACGATCACAAACAGGTTATCCAGGCCGTACTTGGCCGCTGCCATCGCCGCTTCCCAGTTGGAGCCTTCGGCCAGTTCGCCGTCACCGGTGAGCACGTAGATGCGCTTGTTGCTGCCGGACATCTTCGCCGCCAGGGCCAGCCCGACCGCCACCGGCAAACCGTGGCCGAGGGCGCCGGTGTTCAGTTCGATGCCGGGGGTTTTCTGGCGTACCGGGTGGCCGGGCAGGTGCGAGTTGAAGTGCTGGTAGGTGGGCAGCCACTCGGTGGGGATGTACCCCGCCTGCGCCAGGCAGCAGTACAAACCGCCGACGCCGTGGCCCTTGCTCTGGATATAAATATCGCGCTCGGGGTCTTCGGTGCGTTCCGGGCCGGTGTTGAGGATGCGGAAATACAGGGTGGCGAGGATGTCGGTCTCGGAAAGATCCGCCCCGGTGTGCCCGCCCGCCGGGGAGTCGGCATTCAAGCGGATCACATGGCGACGGATCAGGCGGGCCTGTTCCTTGATCTGGTGGGCGTCGTACTGGAAGGCATTCATGCAGCGGCTCCTTTGAGGCTGACCACGCGGGGTGAAAGTGTCCAAGGCTGTCTTTGAATATTTATTCAGCAGTGACAATATATTTCTATTTAGACGCCGATCCTCCGGCAGGTCAAGTGAGCGAACCGCCGAAAAATCAAATAAAACTCGGAAACAGCCCTCGGACAAACGGCCAAAATCCCACACCGGCTCATCTAGCCCGTGGCTTTGCGCCGGGCAAAAACACCGGATCAGAGGCATGCAAGAAAAATTAAGCGCTTGACTTTGACACGGTGTCACTGGAATCTGAATTAACAGTCAGGCACGCATAAATATTCACGACGCCTGAAGCACTCCAAAAAAAATAAATCAGGAGAACACTGTGGACGCCAAAGCTATTGTCCAGCACCCGGCCGAACTCAAGCCGCCACCCCGCCCACGTATTGTGAAACTGCTGCCCAGTAACATCGGCGGCCCGTTGATCGGGCTGGTGTTGCTGGTGCTGGTCTTCTCCTTCAGTTCCGAATTCTTCTTTTCGTTGCGCAATGGCCTGAACATCCTCGATCAGGTCACGGTGCTGGGCATCCTGGCGATCGGCATGACGGCGGTGATCGTGATCGGCGGCATCGACCTGTCGGTCGGCTCGGTGCTGGCCTTCTCGATGATGATGCTCGGCTGGCTGTATCAGGATCAGGCGGTGCCGTTGGGCTTTGCGATTCCGATCTCGATTGCCAGCGGCATGCTCGCCGGGCTGGTGTCCGGCGCGTTGATCACCTACGCCAAGCTGCCACCCTTTATTGCCACGCTGACCATGATGTCGGTGGCCCGTGGCCTGGCGAATATCCTCACCGAAGGCCGGCAGATCGTCGGCTACCCGGACTGGTTCACCAGCCTGGCGACGGTGCGCCACTTTGGTTTCCTCTCGGCCACCGTGGGCCTGTTCCTGGTGATGCTGGTGGTGGCCTGGGTGTTCCTGCGTTTTCGTGCCGGCGGCCGCAACCTCTACGCCATGGGCGGCAGCCCGGAAGTGGCGCGCCTGTCGGGCATCAAGGTGCGTGCGATTACCTTATGGGTGTACGCCATCAGCGGTGCGCTGGCCGGCATCGCCGCCGTGACCCTGGCCGCGCGCCTGGACTCCTCGCAACCAAGCGCCGGGCTGAGCCTGGAGCTGGACGCCATCGCCGCCGTGGTGATTGGCGGCGCCAGCCTCAGTGGCGGCGTCGGCAGCATCGGCGGCACCCTGGTGGGCGTACTGATCATTGGCGTATTGCGCAATGGCCTCAACCTGCTGGGGGTTTCGCCCTTTATTCAACAAGTGGTGATCGGCGTGGTCATCGCCCTCGCCGTCACCATCGACACCCTGCGACGCCGCTCCAGCACTGCCCGTTAAACCTGTTCGACAGTTGACACCCTCCAACAATAAAACCAGGAGTCACCGACATGTTCAGCCCCAAGAAATTGCTGTTGGCCACCGCTCTCGCCGCCGCCACCCTCACCGCTGCCGGCACCACCTGGGCCAAGGATTTGACCATCGGCCTGGCCGTGGCCAACCTGCAGGCCGACTTCTTCAACCAGATCAAGCAATCGGTGGAAGCCGAGGGCAAAGCCAAGGGGGTCAAGGTGATCACCGTGGACGCCCAGGGCAACTCCTCCACCCAGGTGAGCCAGATCGAAGACCTGATCACCCGCCAGATCGACGTGCTGATCTACATCCCGGCCGGTGCCACCGCCGCCGGTGTGCCGGTGAAAGCCGCCAAGGCTGCGGGCATCCCGGTGATCGCCGTGGACCGCAACGCCCCCGACGCACCGGGCGACACCTTTATCGCCAGCGACAGCGTGGCCGGCGCCAAGACCCTGGCCGAGTACGTGGGCAAGATCACCGAGGGCAAGGGCCGCATCGCGATCCTGCAAGGCCAGATCGGTACCACCCCGAGAATGATCGCGCCAAGGGTTTTGAGGAGGGCCTGAAAGCCTTCCCGGACCTCAAAGTCGTCGCCCAGCAACCGGCCGAATGGGCCCAGGACAAAGGCTTCGCCGTGGCCCAGGACCTGCTCCAGCGTGACCCGAACATCACCGTGTTCTTCGGCCGTGCCGATGCCATGGCCTTGGGCGCTGCCCAGGCGGTGAAAGTCGGCAACCTCGATCACAAGGTGGTCGTGGTCGGTTTCGACGGCGACGTCGCCGGGCTCAAGGCCGTGCAAAGCGGTGTGCTGAACGCGACCATGACCCAGCAGACGCAGAAAATGGGGCGCCTGGCCGTGGCCTCGGCCATCGACCTCAAAGCCGGCAAGACCTTGCCCAAGGAGCAACTGTTGCCCACCGTGCTGACCACTAAAGAAAACGTCGCGCCGTTCCTGCAACAGCACCCGTAAGCCTTGGAGGTCGTCATGCAAGCAGCAGCCGTTGACACCGCTCGATCCGACGCGGTGCTGTGCCTGCGCAATATCAGCAAGGCCTACGGGCCGGTGCAGGTGTTGTCGCAGGTCAACGTGGACGTTCGCCCCGGCGAGGTATTGGCCCTGCTCGGCGAGAACGGCGCGGGCAAGTCGACCTTGTCGTCGATCATCGCCGGGCTGGTGCAACCGGAGGCCGGGGGCAGCATGACCTGGCTCGGCGCGCCCTACGCACCCGCTTCACCGGGGGCCGCGCTGGGCGCCGGGATCGGCCTGATCCACCAGGAAATCCGCCTGCTGCCGCAACTGTCGATCGCCGAGAACATCTTCGTCGGCCGCCTGCCCATGCGCCGTGGGCGGGTGGACCGCGAGTACATGGAGGCCCAGGCGCAGATCCAACTCGAACGCCTGGGCCTCAAGGTGCCGGCCTCGCGCAAGGTCGAAGGCCTGAGCGTGGCGGCCCAGCAACTGGTGGAAATCGCCAAGGCGCTGACGCTGAAGGCCAGCCTGTTGATCCTCGATGAACCCACCGCTGCATTGGGTGGCGAAGAAACCGAGCTGCTGTTCAAGCAGGTGGAACGGCTGAAGGCCGAGGGTGTGTCGTTTATCTATATCAGCCACCGCCTGGAAGAAATCGCACGCATCGCCGACCGCGTGCTGGTGCTGCGCGACGGTCGCCAGATCGCCCTGCATGCTACGGCCCAGGTGCCGGTGCGGGAGTTGGTGGAGCAGATGGTCGGGCGCAGCCTGGAGCGGATCTTCCCTGCGTTGCAGGCGCCCCAGGAGCAGGTGATGTTGCAGGTCAAGGATTTGACCTGCCGTGAGTTTGCCTTGCACGGCATCGACTTCAGCGTGCGTGCCGGCGAGGTATTCGGCATTGCCGGGGTGGTCGGCGCCGGGCGAACCGAGCTGGTGCGTACCATTGCCGGCGCGGCCCAGGATATCCGGGGCCATATGGTGCTGGATGGCGAGGTCCGCCAGTTACGCTCGCCCTTCGAGGCGATCCAGGCCGGCGTGGTGCTGGTGCCCGAAGACCGCAAGCAGCAAGGCGTGGTGGTGGAGCATCGCATCGAAGACAACCTGATTTATGGCAACACCGACCTGCTGGATAAACGCGGTTGGGTATTCCCTGCCCCACTGCGCGAATTCGCGCGCACGGCGGTGGCGCGACTGGGGGTGAAAGGTGCGCCGCAGTCGCGGATTTCCAGCTTGTCCGGCGGTAACCAGCAGAAGGTGATCATTGCCAAGTGGCTGGCGCGCAACCCCAAGGTGTTCATCCTCGATGAACCCACACGCGGCATCGACGTGGGTGCGCGGGCGGCGATTTATGAAGTGATCGCGGACCTGGCGGCCAAGGGCATGGCGGTGATTGTGGTCAGTTCCGACCTGGATGAAGTGCTGGGTTTGTCCCACCGAGTGATGGTGATGAGCCGGGGACGGCAGATGGGGATTCTGCAGCGCGGTGAGGCCACGCCGGTGGCGGTGATGGAAATGGCCACCGCCTAGGCAACCGGTCCTCACAGACAATGGAGATCAACTGTGGGAGGGGGCTTGCCCCCGATGAGGGAGTGTCAGTAGATGCATCTGTCACTGAACCACTGCTATCGGGAGCAAGCCCCCTCCCACAGGGGTTCACTGTAATTTCAAATAACGGAGTTAGTCATGCAGCTTTTTAGTCTTCAAGGCCAAGTGGCCTTTGTCACCGGTGCAGGCAGCGGCATTGGCCAAGCTATCGCCGTCGGGCTCGCCGAAGCCGGTGCCGATGTAGCCTGCTTTGATCTTCCGGGCAGCCCCGGCATCGCCAGCACCGTAGAACGCATCCAGGCCCTGGGCCGGCGCGCCCTGGCCCTCAGCGGCACGGTCACCGAGCGAGCCGCCCTGGATGCAGCCGTCGCGCAAACCGAACAAGAACTCGGCCCACTCAGCGTCGCCGTCAACTGCGCCGGCATCGCCAATGCCCAGGCCGCCGAAGACCTGGAGCTGCAACGCTGGCAAACCACCCTGGACATCAACCTCACCGGCATCTTCCTCAGTTGCCAGGCCCAGGCCGCGGTGATGTTGCCGCGTGGCAAAGGCGCCATCGTCAATATCGCCTCCATGTCCGGCAGCATCGTCAACCGCGGCCTGTTGCAGGCGCACTACAACACCTCCAAGGCCGGGGTAATCCACCTGAGCAAAAGCCTGGCGATGGAATGGGCCGACAAAGGCCTGCGCGTCAACTGCATCAGCCCCGGCTACACCGCCACGCCGATGAACTCTCGCCCGGAAGTCGCCGACCAGGTGAAGATCTTTGAACAGACCACGCCCATGGGCCGCATGGCCAGCGTGGACGAAATGGTCGGCCCGGCGATTTTCCTGGTCAGCCAGGCCTCGTCTTTCTGCACCGGTGTCGACCTGCTGGTCGATGGTGGTTTTGTCTGCTGGTAAGGAGTTTTGTCATGTCGCAACGTTTCAGCGGTAAAACCATCGTGATCACCGGCGCCTGCCGTGGCATCGGTGCCGGCATTGCCGAGCGCTTCGCCCAGGAAGGTGCCAACCTGGTGCTGGCCTCCAACGACCTGGAGCGCGTGACATTCACCGCCGACCAACTGGCCCGGGAATACAAGGTCGATACCCTGGCCCTGGGCATCGACGTGACCCGCGAAGAAGACATCGAAACCCTCTACCGCGAGGGTCACGCACGCTTCGGCAGCATCGACGTGTCGGTGCAGAACGCCGGCATCATCACCATCGACCACTACGACAAGATGCCCCGCGCCGATTTCGACAAGGTGCTGCAGGTCAACACCACCGGCGTGTGGCTGGGTTGCCGCGAGGCGGCCAAGTACATGGTCAAGCAAGGCAGCGGGCGCTTGATCAACACCTCGTCCGGCCAGGGCCGCCAGGGGTTTATCTACACGCCGCACTATGCTGCGAGCAAAATGGGCGTGATCGGCATTACCCAGAGCCTGGCGCTGGAACTGGCGCGGCATAACATCACCGTGAACGCGTTCTGCCCCGGCATCATCGAAAGCGAGATGTGGGACTACAACGACCGCGTGTGGGGCGAGATCCTCAGCACCGACGAAAAACGCTACGGCAAGGGTGAACTGATGGCCGAATGGGTGAGGAACATCCCCCTGCGCCGGGCCGGCAAGCCCTCGGATGTCGCCGGCCTGGTGGCGTTCCTGGCCTCGGATGACGCGGCCTACCTGACCGGCCAGGCGATCAATATCGACGGCGGCCTGATCATGTCGTAAGGGTTTGGTATCCTCACCCGCATTGATGTCATCACCGAGGCCTTCATGAGCCAGATCGAAGAACAGCGCCTGATCACCAAGATCGCGAGCCTCTATTACGAAGACGGGCTCAAGCAGTCCGAGATTTCCGCACAGCTGGACCTGTCCCAATCCTTTATCAGCCGCGCCCTGCGCCGGGCGCTGCAGGAAGGCGTGGTGAAGATCAGCGTGATGCGCCTGCAAGGCCTGCACCTGGAGCTGGAAAACCAATTGCAACGCCGCTACGACGTGCGCCAGGTGATTGTGGTGGAAGCCACCGAGCCCGGCAACGATGAAAGCATCAAGCAAGCCATCGGCTCGGCGGCTGCCCACTACCTGGAGACCAGCCTGTCGCCCCAGGACCATATCGGCATTTCGTCGTGGAGCAGCACCATTCGCGCCATGGTCGGCCACCTGCATGCCCAGCCGGGCAAACAAGGCGCCCAGGAAGTGGTACAACTGTTGGGCGGCGTCGGCAACAAAGGCGCGTTTGAAGCCACCCTGCTCACCCAACGCCTGGCCACCCTGCTCAACTGCCCGGCGTTCCTGCTGCCGTCGCAAAGCATCGAGCAATCGGTGGAGAGTAAGCAGCGCATCGTGCAGATGGAAGAGGTCAAGGAAGTGCTGCAACGCTTTGACAGCATCACCCTGGCGATCGTCGGCATCGGCGACCTGGAACCCTCGCAGTTGCTGCGCAACAGTGGCAACTACTACACCGAGGACATGCTGCGCCTGCTGGCCGAGCGCGGTGCCGTCGGCGATATCTGCCTGCGTTACTTCGATGCCCAGGGCAAGCCGGTGCTGGAGGAGGATGAAGAATTCGTGGTCTCGGTGGCGCTGCCCAAGCTGCGCAGTATCCACCGCGTGCTCGGCCTGGCCGGCGGGCTGAACAAGGTCCAGGCCATTCGTGGCGCGCTCAAGGGCGGCTACCTGGACATCCTGATCACCGACCTGGACACCGCACAGGCCCTCAACCAATAACCTTTTTTGGAGATTGCCGCTCATGACGTCCAAGCTCGAACAACTCAAGCAATTCACCACCGTGGTCTGCGACACCGGCGACCTGGAAGCCATCAGCCGCCTGCGTCCGGTGGACGCCACCACCAACCCGTCGCTGCTGCTCAAGGCCGCCGCGATCCCGGAATACGCCGAGCTGCTGCGCAATGCCGTCAACCTGGCCAAGGGCGACGTCGGCCTGGCCTGCGACCACTTCGCGGTGTCAGTGGGTGCCGGCATTTTGAAGGTCATTCCCGGGCGTATTTCCACCGAAGTCGACGCGCGCCTGTCCTTCGATGAAGACGCGCTGTGGGCCAAGGCCAACCAGTTGATCGCCCTGTACGACAAGGCCGGTATCAGCCGCGACCGCGTGCTGATCAAGCTCGCCTCCACCTGGGAAGGCATCCGCACGGCCGAACGCCTGGAAAAAGCCGGCATCCAGACCAACCTCACCCTCCTGTTCTCGTTCGCCCAGGCCCAGGCCTGCGCCGATGCCGGGGTGTTCCTGATCTCACCGTTCGTGGGCCGCATCTACGACTGGTACCGCAAGAACACCGGCCTGGACTACACCGGCGCTGATGACCCGGGCGTGCAATCGGTGACGCGCATCTACAACTACTACAAGGCCAACCAGATCAACACCGTGGTGATGGGCGCAAGCTTCCGCACCCTCAGCCAGATCGAACAGCTGGCCGGGTGCGATCGCCTGACCATCAGCCCGGAGCTGCTGCAGAAGCTCGACGAAGACCAGGGCACGCTGGCGCGCAAATTGGTGCCGGTGACCGAAGGTGAAGCACGCCAGCCAATGAACGAAGCACAGTTCCGCTGGGCGTCGAACGAGGATGCGATGGCGACTGAGAAACTCGCGGAAGGGATTCGACAGTTTGCGAGGGACCAGGAAAAACTCGAGGCGGTGTTGTCGGCGCTATGACCCCCGTCCAGCCGCTCGGCCAGTCGCGCACCTTGGTGTTCCTGGCCTACCCGCAAATGGGCCTGCTCGACCTGACCGGTGCCCAGACCGTGTTCTGGGCTGCCACCAAGGCCATGGTCGAGCGTGGCCTGCCGGGCTATGTGGTGCACACCGCCAGCCTGGCGGGCGGCTTGATGCCAACGGCCGAAGGATTGAGCGTCGACACCCTGCCATTGGCGCAATTTGACCCCGCCGCCCTGGACACCTTGATCGTACCCGGCGCCCCCGCCATTCAACAGGCGCTGGCCGCCAACACCGACCTGGTGGACTGGCTGCGTCACGCCTCCACTCGGGCCCGGCGCACGGCCTCGGTGTGCAGCGGCACCTTCCTGCTGGCCCAGGCCGGCTTGCTCCAGGGCCGACGTGCTGCCACGCACTGGGCGATGTGCGACATGCTCAAGCGCGGGTTCCCCAGCATCGATGTGGACATGGACGCGATCTTTGTCCAGCAAGGCAATGTGTGGACGTCGGCAGGCGTGAGTGCCGGCATCGACCTTGCGCTGGCGTTGGTAGAGGCCGATTGCGGGCGTCACGTCGCCCTGCAAGTGGCGCGGGAACTGGTGGTGTTTCTCAAAAGGCCCGGCGGCCAGGCCCAGTTCAGCCAACTGCTGCAAGCCCAGACCGACGACACTGCCGGTTTCGATGCGTTGCACCTGTGGATCGCCGACAACCTCAGTGACCGCGAGCTTACGGTGGAGCGCCTGGCGGAACAAAGCCGCATGAGCCCGCGCAACTTCGCCCGGGTCTACAAGCAAAAAACCGGGCGCACTCCGGCCAAGGCCATCGAGTTGTTTCGCGTGGAGGCGGCGCGGCGCCTGCTGGAAGACTCCCAGCGCAACATCGACCAGGTGGCGCACCTGTGTGGCTTTGGCGATGAAGAACGCATGCGCTACACCTTCCATCGCCACCTTGCGATTTCCCCTCGCGACTACCGCGCGCGCTTTTCCCGCTGACGGCAGGCCGCTTGGCAGTTATTCAGGGTTTTCTGTCCTACCCGCCAAACCGCGGCGCTCTTAGAGTAGGCCGGTAACGCATTGCGCCTTGAGCAATCGTATCGACCTGGTCCCTGGAGCATCCCCATGAAGCAGCACATCCTTATCATCGGCGCCGGGTTCGGCGGTGTCTGGAGCGCCTTGAGCGCCGCGCGCCTGCTGGATAAACATGATCGCCATGACGTGCAGATCAGCGTCCTGGCCCCACAGCCGGCGCTACGTATTCGCCCACGTTTCTACGAGGCCGACGTGCATGCCATGCAGGCACCGCTGGGCCCCTTGTTTGCGGCAGTCGGCGTGGACTTCATCGAGGGCGCCGCCGACCGCATCGATGAACACGGCAAGCAGGTGACCTACCGCAACGCAGCAGGCATCCCCACCACCCTCAAGTACGACCGCCTGGTGCTGGCCGCCGGCAGTCGTCTCAATCGCCCGCAGATGGAAGGCCTCCAGCACGTGTTCGATGTGGACCAGATCGAAGACGCCACGCGCCTCGAAGCCCATATCAAGGGTTTGAAAAACCTGCCCGACAGCCCGGCACGCAACACCGTGGTGGTGGCCGGCGGCGGGTTTACCGGGATCGAGACCGCCACCGAAATGCCGGCACGCCTGCGCGCAGCACTGGGTGACGACGCCACTATCCGTGTGATCGTGGTGGACCGTGGCCCGCAGATCGGGGCATCCATGGGCGATGGCATTCGCCCGTCCATCGTCGAAGCCAGCCAACACCTGGGCCTCGAATGGCGATTGAACACCTCCGTGGCCGCGGTGGATGCCGGCGGCGTGACCCTGGCCGATGGGCAGCGCATCGAGTCCAGCACCGTGATCTGGACCATCGGCTTTCGCGCCAACCCGCTGACCGAACAGTTCAGCGGCAGCCATGACCCCCAGGGCCGCCTGCATGTGGACGGCAACCTCAAGGTGAAGGGCCAGGCCGATGTCTTTGCCGCCGGTGATGTGGCCTACGCCGCCACCGACGACCTCGGTCACTTCGCCGGCATGTCCTGCCAGCACGCCATCGCCCTGGGCCGCTACGCCGGCAACAACGTCGCCGCCGACCTGATCGGCGTGGCCCCGATGACCTACAGCCAGCCCAAATACGTCACCTGCCTCGACCTCGGGGCCTGGGGCGCGGTGTACACCGAGGGCTGGGATCGTCAACTCAAGCTGGTGGGCCGGGAAGCCAAGGAGCTCAAGCAGCAGATCAACACGGTGTGGATCTACCCGCCAGCCGCCGAACGGGCCACCGCCCTGGCGGCGGCTGACCCGCTGATTCCGGTGGCCTGATCCCGACGTCAGCCCTGTGGCGCATTCACCGTCAGGCCACGCGCCACACAGGCCCCCAGCACCCCGCCCACTATCGGCGCCAGCCAGAACAACCACAGCTGCGCAATGTACTCACCGCCGGCAAACAACGCCGGCCCGGTACTGCGCGCAGGGTTGACCGAGGTGTTGGTCACCGGGATCAGGATCAGGTGAATCAGGGTCAGTGCCAGGCCGATGGCAATCGGCGCAAAGCCGGCGGCCGCGCCTGGTGCGGTGACGCGCATGATGATCAGCACAAAGAAGAACGTGGCGATGACTTCGGCCAGCAACGCCGCCTTCATATCGAACAGGCCCGGACTCAGTGCGCCGTAGCCGTTGGCGGCAAAGCCACCCATGTCGAAACCGGGCTGGCCGTTGGCAATCACGTACAGCGCCGCAGCCGCAGCCAGCGCGCCAATGACCTGCGCCGCGATGTAGGGCAGCACATCACCACCGCACAGGCGGCGCCCCACCCACAGGCCGATGGTGACGGCCGGATTGAAATGCCCCCCGGAGATGCCACCCACGGCATAGGCCATGGTCAGCACGGTGAGCCCGAATGCCAGGGAAACCCCTGCGAAACCGATGCCCAACCCAGGAAATGCGGCCGCTAGAATGGCACTGCCACATCCCCGAAGGTCAGCCAGAAGGTACCCAGAAACTCTGCGGTCAAACGTTTTTGCACAGTCGACTCCATTGCTGTTCAAGCGCCGTCACCACAGGCTGTGGGCGGTCCTGGGCGACGGTAGCAATGGGCATTGAGGGGCCCTGTAAGACTTGTCTGGTTCTATTTAATCTGCGGCGCTTCGCACGTCAGTCCTGCACAACTCCGGTCCCAAACTTGCGAATCGCCAGGCAATACCCGATCAACGCCAGCGCCGCCAGCAACCCGCCCGCCACGCCGACCCAGGCGAAGCCGAAGTGGCTGCCGACCCAGCTGCCCATCAGGGCGCCGCCGCCAATGCCGATGTTGTAGATACCGGAGAACATCGCCATGGCCACGTCGGTGGCGTCCGGGGCCAGCACCAGCACCTTGGATTGCATGGCGAGGCCGAAGCCCATGATCGCCATGCCCCAGAACACGCTGAGGATCACCAGGTACGACTCGGCACCGCTCAAGGGCAGCATCAGCGCCAGGCACGCGGCCAGGATAAACACCGCGCCTACCACGAACAGGTGGGGGTTGAAGCGGTGCACCAGGCTGAACAGCAGCGAGCCGATGATGCCCGCGCCGCCGAACACCAGCAGGATCAGGGTCACCGCGCTGCCGCTCATGCCGGCCACGCCTTCGACGAAAGGTTCGATGTAGCTGTAGGCGGTGAATTGCGCGGTCACGGTCATGGCGGTGAGCACATACAACGCCACCAGCGCCGGACGCTTGAACAGCAGTGGCAGGCTGCGCAGGGAGCCGGAGTTCTGGCTCGGCAGCAACGGCAAGGTGCGCGCCAGCCAGAACACCAGGGCGGCGGCGAACGCGCCGATCACCAGGAACGTGGTGCGCCAACCCATGGCTTCGCCGAGCAGACGCCCCAGGGGAATACCCAGCACCATCGCCAGGGACGTACCGGTGGCGAGCAGGCCGAGGGCTTGCACCTGCTTGCCTTCCGGCGCCAGGCGTACCGCCAGGGACGCGGTGATCGACCAGAACAGCGCATGGGACAAGGCAATGCCGACGCGACTGACCATCAACAGGCCGAAACTGGTGGCCACGCTGGAAAGGATATGGCTGGCGATAAACAGGCAGAACAGCACGATCAGCAGCTTGCGTCGCTCGACGTTGCGGGTCAGCAGCATCACCGGCAGCGAGGTCAGGGACACGATCCAGGCATAGATGGTGAGCATCAGGCCGACGCTGGACACGGGCATGTCGAAGCTGGCGCCAATGGCGCTGAGCAGCCCGACTGGGACGAATTCAGTGGTATTGAACACAAACGCGGCCAGCGCCAGGGCGATGACCGGTTGCCAGTTGGCTTGGGGGGTTGCGGCTGAAATGCTCATTGAAGGGCGAGGTACTCTGGCGATGATCAAGCGGCCACCCAGGACAAGCGCCGCCGCCTGGCATTCTATAGGTTTATCGGCCGTCTGTTGACGCTCATCCCCCTCAAAATACCCTCAGTTTTGTCACGGTGCCGTCATGGTGACCACGTAGTTCCCTGATTGGATCGGCTGTCCGAGGCTGTCCACCAACAGGTACGTCTGGTCGTAATAACGCCCGCTGCCGCTGTCCGCCACCAGCCGCAGACTGGCCCCGTTGACGCTGGCGACCGGCGCCATACTGCGGACATCAAACCGATTGCCACGGCTGGCGCTCGGGCAACCTGTCACGTCCATCCGGGCACCGCTGTGCGCATTTGTCGCACACAAGGGTTCGACAATGCTGCCCGTGAACCTGATGGTGCCTTGACCCGCCGGCTGCGCCGCGCCGCAGGTGCTTGCCCAAAGGCAAAGGAGACAGGTAGCTGCCGAAAAACCGTTGATACGCATGCTGATACTCCTTCCTGGGCTATTAGGAAGTAAGTCGTCAGCAAAGGCACTAACTTGAGGTTATTCGTCCTAGCGCAACAAACGGTTAAGGATCCACCTGCGCCATCAACTCCGGAATGCTCTCCGGCCGCTTGGCATAACGCTGCGCCAACGCCGCACAGACCATCAACTGGATCTGGTGAAACAGCATCAACGGCAAAATCAGCACGCCCATGCTCGCCCCGGCGAACAGCACCTGGGCCATCGGCACGCCTGTGGCCAGGCTTTTCTTCGAGCCGCAGAACAGGATGGTGATGCGATCTTCCTGATTAAAGCCAAAGGCCTTGCCCAACAGGGTGGACGCCACCAGCACCAAGGCCAGCAACACGCAGCAGGCCACCACCAGGCCGCCCAGTTCCCACAGCGGGATCTGGTGCCAGATGCCTTCGTTGACCGCTTCGCTGAACGCGCCGTACACCACCAGCAGGATCGAACCCTGGTCGACGAACTTCAGCCAGGCTTTATTGCGCCCCACCCATGCGCCGATCCAGCGGCGGGCGATCTGCCCGGCGATAAACGGCAGCAGCAGTTGCACGCTGATTTTCAGGATCGCATCGACGGTGGAGCTGCCTTCGCCATGCACATTGAGCAACAACGTCACCAGCAATGGCGTGAGGAAGATGCCGAACAGGCTGGAGGCCGCCGCGCTGCAGATCGCCGCCGGGATATTGCCCCGCGCCAGCGAAGTAAAGGCAATCGCCGACTGCACCGTGGCCGGCAAGGCGCAGAGGTAGAGCATGCCCATGTACAGGTCCTTGCCGATCAGCGGCGACAACACCGGCTTGAGCGCAAGGCCCAGCAGCGGGAACAGTACAAAAGTCAGGCTGAACACCAGCAGGTGCAGACGCCAGTGGCCCGCACCGGCGACGATGGCCTGGCGCGACAGCTTGGCGCCGTGCAGGAAAAACAGCAGCGCGATGGCCAGGTTGGTGACCCAGCCGAAGGCCACGGCGGTCTGGCCGCTCGCGGGCAGCAGGGAGGCGAGGATCACCGTAGCGATCAAGGTCAGGGTGAAGTTGTCGGGCAGAAAACGGGGGCGAGTCATAAGCGAATCTTCCGGGGGTTGCCAAGAGCGTCATGGCAACTCTAACGTAACGCTTTGTTACCGACTAACGCCAATGAGCCAGTAAATGCCGCCTAAAGGACATGCCAATACCGTACGCCGCAGTGTGCCTGGGCTTTCCAGCCTGCCACGGCCGGTGTATGGGCGCACCGAATCGCTGCCCAACCGCGCCCTGACCCGCCGGCACAGCCACCCGTGGGTGCAATTGTCCTACGCCATTTCCGGGGTGCTGGAGATCCAGACCAGCGCCGGCCGCTTCGTCGCACCGCCCCAGCGGGCGGTGTGGATCCCGGCGGGCATGCCGCATCGGGTGTACAGCTCGCCCCACACCGAGATGCGCAGCCTGTACCTCGATTGCAGCGTCACCAGTTGGGCCGCCGAACGCTGCCAGGTGCTGGAGGTGAGCAGCCTGCTGCGCGAGTTGATCCGCAGCTTCAGCGAGTTGCCGGTGGAATATGCCGAGGACGGGCCGGATGGGCGCCTGGTCCAGGTAGTGCTCGACCAACTCGCCGCAGCGCCCAAGGTCGACTTGATGCTGCCATTGCCCCATGACCCAAGGTTGCGACAGATCTACCGCAGCTTGAGCCTGCGCCCGGAACAGCAAACTACCCTGGGACACTGGAGCGAGAAACTGGGGGTCAGCGAAAAGACGCTGAGCCGCCTGTTTTTGAAGGACACCGGCCTGACATTTCGAGCCTGGCGCCAGCGTTTAAGGTTATTGAGCGCCCTGCCCGCCCTGGAGCAAGGCGAGCGGGTCACCGATGTGGCGTTGAACTGTGGCTATGAGTCCACGTCTGCGTTCATCAACGCGTTTCGACAGCAGTTCGATGCCACGCCCGGTGAGTTCTTCCGCTGACCTCACCGACGATGAAGAATCACTGTGGGGAGGCCCCCTACCTCTTCGACGTAGCGCGTCTAGAGGGAGTTTGCTCCCCCCACATTAGACTTGTATGTACCTTCAGATCCCAGCCTTGGCCAGGATGGCCTGGAGCAACACATCCGCCCCTGCCGTCGACCACTCGGGGGAGATCTCCTCCGCTTCGTTATGGCTCAGCCCGTCCACGCACGGTACGAAGATCATCGCGGTCGGCGCCACCTGGTTCAGGTAGCAGGCGTCGTGCCCGGCGCCGGAGATCATCGGCCGATGGCTGTAGCCCAACGCCTCGGCGGACGCGCGTACCACCTCTACACAATCGCTGTCGAAGGCAATCGGTGCGTACTGGAAGATCTGCTTAACGCTGTGCTGCAAGCCGATGCCTTCGGCGATGTGCGCCACGGCGTCGCGCAATTGCTGGTCCTGGCGTGCCAGCACGGCCTCGTCCGGGTGCCGGAATTCCACGCTGAAAAACACCCGTCCCGGCACCACGTTGCGCGAGTTGGGAAAGATATTCGCCATGCCCACCGTGGCCCGTCCTTCCGCGCCCTGCTCCAGGCCCAGCCCATTCACGGCCTCGACCACACGGGCAAAACCGAGCAGCGCATCCAGGCGATGGTCCATCGGGGTGGTGCCGGCATGGGCGCTGCGCCCGCTCAATTCGACTTCGTACCAACGCTGGCCCTGGGCACCGGTGACCACGCCAATGGTGATGCCCTGGGCTTCGAGGATCGGGCCTTGTTCGATATGCAGTTCAAAGGCGGCATGCACCGCCTGGCCACCCACCGGGTGGGGGCCGGCATAGCCGATCTGCTGCAAGGCCTGGCCGATGGTCACGCCGGCCTTGTCCACACGGGACAACCCGTATTCCAGGTCAAACACGCCAGCGTAGACGCCGGAGGAAATCATCGCCGGGGCAAAGCGCGAGCCCTCTTCGTTGGTCCAGTTGACCACTTCGATGGGCCGGTCGGTTTCAATCCCCAGATCGTTCAGGGTGCGCAGCACTTCCACTCCGGCGAGTACGCCATAGATGCCGTCGTACTTGCCGCCGAAGGGTTGGGAATCGCCGTGGGAGCCGGTCATCACCGGCGCCAGGTGGTCATGGCGCCCGGCGCGACGCGCAAAGATATTGCCCATGGCGTCCACCCGTACCGTGCAACCGGCCGCAGTGCACCAGTGCACGAACAGGTCGCGGCCACGCCGGTCCTCGTCGGTCAATGCCAGGCGCGACACGCCGCCCTTTTCGGTGGCACCGATCTGCGCCATCTCCATCAACGAAGCCCACAGGCGTTCGCCGTTGACCCGCGCCAGGTTACTCATGGGGTTTGGCCCGATAACGGAAGTCGCAGTGGTGCGCGCCGCCCATGATGGTCTGGGTGCGGGTCAGTTCGATGTTCGGGTTGTAGCCGACGATAAACAGCTCGTCGCGGTTGCACGACAGCAAGTGGCCGATCTCGCCCAGGCCCATCTCGTGGTACATCTCGGCGTAGCGGCAGCGCTTGACGTCGTAGTCATAGTGCTCGGCATCGCTGGCGATGATCTCGACCTTGAGCGCGTCATCCTTCTCCCACAGCACTTGCAACTCCACAAAGCTCTTGAGGTCGGCGCCCTGCTCTTCCAGTGCGGCAAAATGCTTGCCGGCCTGGATCGCCGCATTGCCCACGGCTTCGCCGATCACGGCGGCGGCAAAGTCTTTGCCCTGCTCGCGCTTGAGGATCTCGTAGATGGGCTTGATGATTTCCGCCTCGATCCGGCGCCGGGCAAGGATGCCCAGTTCACCTTCCAGTTTGCTCATTGCATCTCTCCATTGACCCTTGCAGGAGCGAGCCAGCTCGCACCTGCAGAGGGGGTGGGTTTATTGGCCGCCCGCCACACTCACCGGCAGCCATTGATTGGCCTTGACCTGGTAAACGGTGAACGACGGTTGCTTCAAGTTGCCCTCGGCATCGAACGCAATCGTGCCAGTCACGCCCGGATAGCTGATGGCGCGCAGCACCGGCAGGTACTTCTGTGGGTCGGTGGATCCGGCCTTCTCGATGGCCGCCACCAACACACCAACGCCGTCATAGGCAAACGGTGCATGCAGTTCGATCGCGGTTTTGTAGCGTTCTTTATAGGCCTGTTCGAACGCCTTGCCACCCGGCATCTGCGCAATCGCCAGGCCCGGCTCCAAGGCAATCACGCCCTCGCCTTCGTTCTGCGCCAGCTGCAGGAAAGTCTGGCTGACAAACCCACCGGCGCCCATCAGCGGTGCCTTGATCCCCAACTGCTTGATACGCCGGGCCAGCGGTGCAGCCTGGGCGTCGACGCCGCCGAAGAAGATCAGGTCAGGGTTCTGGCTACGGATATTGGTCAGCACGGCACTGAAGTCGATGGTCTTGTCGTCCACGTATTCGCGGGCAACCACCTTGGCACCACCGGCCTCGATGGATTTGACGAACTGGTCCGCCAGCCCCTGGCCGAATGCGGTGCGGTCGTCGATCACGGCAATACGCTGGGCTTTCAAGGTGTTCAACGCATAGCGGCCGGCCACCTGGCCGCCATCGTCGTCGTGGCCCATGATGCGAAAGCTGGTGTCGAAGCCCTGCTGGGTGTAGGCATGCCCGGTAGCGACCGGCGCAACCTGGGCGATGCCGGCATCGTGGTAGACCCGCGCCGCCGGGATGCTGGTGCCGGTGTTCCAGTGGCCGACCACGCCGACCACGCCCTCATCCACCAGGCGTTGGGCAACGGTCACGGCGGTGCGAGGGTCGGACTGGTCGTCTTCGGACACCAGCTTGAAGGTCACCGCCTCACCATTGATTGTCGGGTGCTTGGCGTTAGCCTGGTCGATGGCCAGTTGCGCGCCATTTTCCAGGTCTTTACCAATCCGGGCCGAGGGCCCGGTCAAGGGACCGGCCAGGCCGATCAGCACGGTCTGGTCGGCCTGGGCCATGGCGCTCGCCAGGCTGCTCAGGGCCAGGCCAATCAGTGCGGTTTTGTTGAAAGTCTTCATCAGTCGTTCCTGTTTCTTTTCGGGCGGGTCGGAACACGCCGGGCGTCCGGTAGCGTCATGGGTGTTTTTTCATCGAGCCGTTATTCACCGAGGTAGGCGCTGCGCACCTCGGGGTGTTCAAGCAAATCTGCGGAGGGCCCGCTGAGGCTGATGCGGCCGGTGTCCATCACATAGGCGCGGTCGGTCACTTGCAGGGCCAGCCGTGCGTTCTGTTCCACCAACAGCAGGGTCATGCCCTGGCGACACACGTCGTCGATCACCTGGAAGATTTTTTCCACCATGATCGGCGCCAGGCCCATGGACGGCTCATCGAGGATCAGCAAACGCGGGCGTGACAGCAGCGCACGGGCCAGGGCGAGCATCTGTTGCTCACCGCCCGAGAGCAGGCCGGCGGACTGCTGCAGGCGCTCTTCCAGGCGCGGAAAGTGTTCGAACAGCTGGCGCATTTCGCGCTGCACCTGCTCGTTGTCACGGCGCAAAAACGCACCGGACTGAAGGTTCTCCAGCACGCTCATGCGCGCAAAAATCCCGCGCCCTTCCGGGACCATGGCGATGCCCTGGCGCAGCAACTGGTCCGGCGCCTGGCCGAGGATCGAGCGCCCGGCAAAGCGGATTGCACCCTGACTGGCCGGCAGCAGACCCGTCAGAGCCTTGAGGCTGGAGGTCTTGCCCGCACCGTTGGCACCGATCAGCGTGACGCGCTCACCCTCGGCAATGTGCAAATCCAGGGATTTGACCGCCTCGATGGCGCCGTAGCGCACCTGCAAACCCTCGACGTTCAACAAGGCTTCAGACATGGGCACTGGCTCCCAGGTAGGCCTGGATCACTGCCGGGTGCTGGCGCACTTCGACGGGTGCCCCTACGGCGATGACTTGGCCGTAATCGAGCACGCTGATGCGGTCGCATACGCCCATCACCAGCTTCACGTCGTGCTCGATCAACAGCAGGGTATGGCCGTCGTCGCGGATCTTTTCCAGCAGGCCGCGCAACTGCACTTTTTCACTGGCATTCATACCCGCCGCCGGCTCATCCAGGGCCAGCAGGCGCGGTTCGGTGGCCAATGCGCGGGCGATTTCCAGGCGACGCTGATGGCCGTAGCTCAAGCTGTCGGCGCGATAATGGGCGAACCCCGCCAGCCCTACATACGCCAGCAGGCGATGAGCATGGGCACGGGTTTGAGCCTCCTCGTCGCGAGCCCGACGATGCCGGCTCAAGGCGGCCCACAGGCCATTGCGGGTGCGCACGTGGCGGCCGACCATGACGTTTTCCAGGGCGCTCATGGCATTGAACAAGCGGATATTCTGAAACGTGCGGGCAATGCCGGCTTCGGCCACCTGATGCACGCTGGTCGGCTGGTACTCCCGGCCATCGAGCTGGAAGCGCCCGGAATCCGGGGTATAGAGGCCGGTCATGACATTGAAGAAGGTGGTCTTGCCCGCGCCGTTGGGGCCGATCAGCCCGTAGATTTCGCCGGCCTGGATACTCAGGCTCACATCGGTCAACGCCGCCACGCCCCCGAAGTGTTTGTTGACCCGGTCAATCTGCAACAGAGGTGCGTTCATCGTGCCACTCCTTTGGGCCACAGCCCGGCGGGTCGATAGAGCATCGCCAGGATCAACGCGAGGCCGTAGAACAGTTGGCGGATGATTTCCGGGTCCACCAGCACTTGGCCGAACAACGCCTGCTGCAACGGGCCCATGCTCGCGCGCAACGCTTCAGGCAACGCCGCCAGCAGTACGCAGCCGAGGATCACCCCCGGGATATGGCCCATGCCGCCGAGCACCACCATCGCCAGCACCGCAATGGACTCGTTGAGGGTGAACGATTCCGGCGAGACAAAACCCTGGAACGAGGCGAACAGCGCGCCGCTCACCCCGCCGAACGCGGCGCCAATCGCAAACGCCAGCAACTTGAGGCGCACGGTGTTCACGCCCATGGCCTGGGCCGCTTCTTCGTCCTCGCGGATCGCCACCCAGGCACGGCCGATGCGCGAGCGCTCCAGGCGAATGCAGGCAAACAGAATCAGCACCACCAGCGCGGCGAACAGGTAGTAATAGAGGTACACCGACGGCAGGCGCAGGCCGAACAGTTCCTGGGTACGGCCCAGGTTCACGCCGAGCAGGTTCACCGGATCGACCTGGGCGATGCCTTTGGGGCCATTGGTGATATTCACCGGACGGTCGAGGTTGCGCAGCAGGATACGGATGATCTCGCCAAAGCCCAGGGTGACGATGGCCAGGTAGTCGCCGCGCAGGCGCAAGGTCGGCGCACCCAACACCACGCCGCACCCCGCCGCGAGCAAGGCGCCCAGGGGCAGGATCAACCAGATCGAGGTGTGCATGCCCGCCGGCAGCAACGCCGCCAGGGCTGGAAACTGTTGCAGCAAATGGGGCGACGACAGCAACGCGGCCAGGTAGGCGCCCACCGCGTAGAACGCGATGAAACCCATGTCCAACAGCCCCGCATAACCGACCACGATGTTCAGGCCAAGGGCGAGCATGATGTACAGCAGGGCAAAATCCAGGGTCCGCACCCAGGTGTTGCCACCGGCGTGGCCGACGATCCACGGTGCCAGCACCAGGGCCACGGCAAACAGCAGCAGGCCCAGGCTGGCGCGTTGATTGGCAGTGAGTGGGTTGATCATGCGCGGGTCGCCAGACGTTCGCCCAACAGCCCGGAAGGACGGAACACCAGCACCGCGATCAGCACGATAAAGGCAAACACATCCTGATAATTGCTGCCGAACACCCCGTTGGTGGCGGCGCCCAGGTAGCCGGTGCCCAGGGCTTCGATAAGCCCCAGCAACAGGCCGCCGAGCATGGCGCCCTTGAGGTTGCCGATACCGCCCAGCACCGCGGCGGTGAAGGCTTTGATCCCCGGCAGAAAGCCCATGTAGAAATGCGCGCTGCCGTAATTGCTGGCCATCATTACCCCGGCCAATGCCGCCAGGGCGCCGCCGATGGCGAAGGTGAGCACGATGACCCGATTCGGGTTGATGCCCATCAGGCTCGCGACCTGGGGGTTTTCCGCCACGGCACGCATGGCCCGGCCAAAGCGCGTGCGCTCGACCAGCACCAGCAGCGCGACCATCACTGACAGCGCAATGGCGATGGTGGTGAGGGCCGTGGCGTTGGTGACAGCGGGGTGCGCGGAGACGCCGGGCAGTACTTCGATGGGTTCCAGCGGCAGCAGTTGCGGGAACATTTGCGGGTTACGGGTCCAGAACAGCATTGCGATGGTTTGCAAAAGCAGCGACACCCCGATGCCGCTGATCAACGGCGCCAGGCGCGGCGCGTGACGCAGCCGGCGATAAGCGACGCGCTCGATCACCACCGCCAGCACCGCACAAAATGCCATGGCGACCAAGGTGGCCGTCAGCAACACCAGCAGCGGTGGCAACGCCGGCCAGGTCGCCTGCAACAGGCGAATCATCGACAAGCCCACGAGCGCACCGATCATCAGCACATCGCCGTGGGCGAAGTTGATGATGCGCAGGATGCCGTAGACCATGGTGTACCCCAGGGCCACCAGCGCGTAGAGACTGCCCGTCATCAAGCCGTTGAGCAGTTGTTGGATAAAACCATCCATGAAGACCGTCGACCTCAGTGCGTACAAGGGCGGCACACTAAGCATCTATTCTGTTTTTATCAAATATCAGAAAGTTATAGGGTTATGCCAAAGCAATTACAGGGTATTTGTGCCGCAAATACGGCACTTATGGCTCTTTATTTGGGCTAAAACTTGGTATTTAATTCAATACATGAATAAATCAGAACAGTTAGCCAATGACCCTCCCCTGCGTGCCGTGCGGACGTTCGAAGCGTTTGCGCGCCATGGCGGGGTGAATGCCGCCGCGCGCGAGCTGGACGTTTCCGCCTCTGCCATCAGCCATCAACTGCACCTGCTGGAAGACTTCCTGCAGCAGCCACTGACCCTGCGCCAGGGCCGCAACCTGGTGCTCACCGATGAAGGGCGCGAGTATTACCGTGCCATCCGCTCGGCCTTTGCCGTGCTGCGCAGCGCCACCGAACATGTGCGCGAGAAAAGCGCCACCCGCCAGGTGACCATCAGCCTGATCCCGCTGTTTGGCATCAACCTGTTTATCCCGCGCCTGGAGAACTTCCTCAAAGACCACCCGGCGCTGGACATCAACGTGACCTACGCCAACCACCGCAGCTACCCCAGCGATGCCGCCGACCTGTCGATTCGCTTCGGCACCGGGCACTGGCCGGGCTATCACAGCGAACCCCTGATCTCCGGCGCGGTGACCCCCTATTGCAGCCGCAGCTTTCTCGCCCAACACGGCCCCATCGACACGCCCCAGGCCTTGAGCGAACTGCCGTTGCTGCATGATGAAGAACGCGGCACCTGGGGCCAATGGTTCGAGGCCGCCGAGGTCGATACCACGGCGCTGAATGGCTTGCTGCTGGAAGACGGCCAACTGGCACTCACCGCCACCCTCACCGGCCTGGGCTGCGCGTTGCTGCGCGCGCCGCTGGTAGCGCCCCATGTGGCCAGTGGCGAGCTGGTGAAGCTGTTTGATCTGGAGGTCAATGATGGCCGCCAGTACTACCTGTGCCGGCGAGCCAACAGTGAGTTGTCGAGCGAGGGGAATGACTTGTATGACTGGATCAAGCGCAGCTTGAATGCGGTATAGGCATTGTGGAGATCCAAATGTGGAGGGGCGGTTTACAGGTCAGCTGCCGTTACCGCCATGGGCCTCTTCAAAGAAGTAGTCCTTCCAGCTCGCCGCCTTGTTTTTCAGTACGCCCAGTTCCTGCAGTTTCTCGGCGTAGATGAAGGTACGCTGCGGCACGATGGTGAAGTCGATTTCCGGGTCCTGGACGATTTTTTCCACCAGGTCCAACGGCAGCTTGGACTGTTCTACACGGATATACGCCTTGGCCGCTGCCGGCTTGTCGGCCTTGATGATCTGCTCGGCTTCGGCCAGCGCGGCGTAGAACGCCTGGTAGGTCTTGGGGTTTTCGTCGTGGAATTTCTGCGTGGTGTACAGCACGTTGAACGTCGCCGGACCGCCGAGGATGTCGTAGGAACTGAGCACCTTGTGCACGTTGGGGTTCAACAGTTCCTGGTACTGGAACGGCGGGCTGGAGAAGTGCGCGTTGATCTCCGAACCACCGGCAATCAACGCGGCGGTGGCGTCGGGGTGGGCCAGGCTGATGGAGATGTCATCGAACTTCTTGTAGTGGGCATCGCCGAACTGCCTGGCGGTTTCAATCTGCAAGGTGCGCGACTGGAAACCCACCCCGGCGGCAGGCACGGCGATGCGGTCCTTCTCGCTGAAGTCCTTGAGGGTCTTCACGTTGGGGTTGTTGGTCAGCAGGTAGTTGGGCATCGAGCCCAAGGAGGCGATGGCCTTGACGTTCTGTTTGCCCTTGGTACGGTCCCACAGGGTTAGCATCGGCGGCACACCGGCGGACACCACATCCAGGGCGCCGGCCAGCAGCGACTCGTTCATGGCGGTGGCGCCGGAAATGCTGTTCCATTCCACCTCGATGTCCAGGCCCTGGGCCTTGCCGTGTTTTTCGATCAGGTGCTGGTCGCGCACCACATCGAGGATCAGGTAGCCGATGCCGAATTGCTGGGCGATGCTGATCTTGCCTTCGGCCTGGGCACCGGGGCTGAGCAAGGCGCTGGCGGCGGCGAGGGACGCGGCCAGGAGGGTCAGGGAGGAACGTTTGAACGTCATGGGGAATCTGCCGCGTTTTCGAGAAGGTGATGGAGCGTAGCCGCGGTTTTTTAGACAGCAAAAGAATATCTGGGTCTATTGTTATGCAAATACCCCTAAAACGGCGCGCGGCTGGTATCGTGCCGCGCTTTGAAAAAACTGCCGCACACTGTGAGGAACTGCACGTTGAACACTGACGAAAAAATGACCGGGGACCTGTTCGAGGTGGATAAGCGCCTGTCACTCAAACCCGTGGTGGACTTCAACAGCTACCTGCGCAGCGCTTTCGGCGACGGTCCGTGCACCTGCATTCGTTGCACCGCCAGCGGCGGTGACGAAACCGGTTACGCGTTCCAGCACACCTTCAGCTTCGACGGCAAACCGACCCAGCGCCGCTTTGCCTCCACGGCGGGCAGTGATGTGTTGATGGCGCTGAAAAAGGCCTGGTTGTCCTTCACCAAGGCTGAGCTGCCTTCGAGTGGCGCGCTGGCGCTGCAGACGGTGAAGGAATTTGTCGAGCCGCAGCTGCACAAGCGCCTGGCGCCGCTGTTCCTCGCCAGTGGGTTGGTCAAGGAGGTGGACGGCGAGTTGCACCTGCAGCCACAAGCTGCGGCCTGAACCTAATCGTCAGCGCAAACGGGTGACAGTGAGCGCCACCACGGCGATCCGCTCCACACGCTCATAGCCGGGCTTTTCCAGCTCTTCGCCGAACACATCGGGGTCAAGTTCGCGGTAGGTCCACCCAAAGGCATCGCTGCCCAGCAACGGCTTGACGGCGGCCAGGAACGGGTCTTCCCCGGCGACAATCGCCACGCCGGTGTAGAGCACCAGGCTGCCGCCCAGGGCCAGGCGCCCAACGGCCTCGCCGGCGATGCGCACCGACAGTTGCTCGCCCAGTGCCCCGCCGCCATGCCGGTAGGCCCGCTGGCGGTCGTCATTCATGTAGGGCGGGTTGGCGACGATCAGGTCGAATGTTCCTTCGACGCCGCCCAGCACATCGCTGTGGTACGCCGTGACGTTCGCCAGCCCGGCCAATTCGGCATTTACCGCCGTGAGGCGCAGGGCGCGCGGGTTGATGTCCACCGCCAGCACCTCGGCGTCAGGCCGCGTCCGGGCGACCACCAATGCGCCGACACCGGCGCCGCAGCCGATGTCCACGGCGCGCTTGATCGGCTCGAAGCGCTGTTGCATATGGGCTTCGATCAGTTGGGCAAACCGATAGCTGTCAGGCCCGAAAAACACCGCGTCCGCTTGCGTGGTGGGGTACGCCGAGTGGGCAAACAGCAAATCGCCCAGGCTCGACCAACGCACCGCACTGCGCCACAGCGCCTCGTGTTTTTCGACCACATCGGCCTGCTGCAGCTCCTCACGAAACGCCTCGGGCAACAGCTCGCGGTCAAACGGCAGCGACCAACCGAAGACATCCCGCAGGTCCTTCGCCAGCGGCGCCCCCTGGCGCTGGAAAAACCGTTCATGGGTCAAGGGCGTTGGCGTGATGAAGCGGTAGCCATTTTCCTTCAACCCCCGGCCCAGGTTCAGCAGGGCGCGGTCGGCGAGTTGTTGTGCAGACATGGGTGATTTCCTTAGCGCAGGCGCGCACGCAGTTGGATGAAGCGGCGAGTGGCATACAACCCGGCAGGTGTGCAGTGACGCCGCGCCGACAGCCACGGGATCAGCGCATTGAGCTGCTGCTCATCAGGCAGGTTCCACAGCGAATCCACCAGCGCCTGGGTGTCCGGGTCGGACGGGCGATGCTGCTCGCGGGAGAAGCGGCTGCCGCGTCCGGGCCGCACGGGCACCACACGTTGAGCGCTGATCCAGTCACCCGCGATCCAGTCGTGCAGCAGCTGTTTCTCATAGCCGCTGAACACGCCGAACATCGCCGCGCCCGCACCTTCGATCAATTGCCAGAAGCGACTCTCGGCCGGATCCTGGTTGCGCTTGATCCATCCCTTGTCTTCCAGGGCCTGCAGAAAGGCGCCGATCTGCCCCGGCCGCGCCAGCCATTGGTTGACGGTCTTGCCTTCGAAGCGGCAGTAATCCGAATGCATGTGCTGGCCGAACGTGCGCTTGCGTTCAAGCATGGCGACCACTTCGTCATTCAGGTTGAAGTCGTGGATAACGGCGCTGGTCCCCGGGCCGAGGTCATTCAGGCGATACCCCTCGGCCACCCGACGATAGAACTCCTCCCTGCCCTCCCCCAGCGGCAACAGGTTCAACACCGACTGCGCCGCCTTGCAGGCGTGGCCGCTGCTGGCATTGTCGATAGTGACGTGAAGCGTGAAGTAATACGGGTCGATGCCCAGTTCGCTCAACTCATACGCGGTGATCAGCAGGTGCAACGGCAACTGCTCATAGCCGAGGTTGAAACCGATGATCTCCGGCAGGAAGTCGTCGGCGCACAGGCCCAGCGCCAGTTGCAGGGCGCCTTGCAAGTAATGATCGTCGTCCAGGCCGGCGTCGCTGTCGGCATCATGCTCGCTGAGTAATTTGCGGTAGATCACCACATGGTTCTGCGCCGCTTCGCCGTCACCCAACTCTTCCAGGTAAGTGGTGAGCAGGCCGTCGAAGCGCGGGTCCTGCCAGTAGCGCAGCAACCCGTTGAGCCAGGCACCGTCGACCTGTTTGGTCGGCGCCACGCGCTGAAGGAAATACAGCGCATGGGCCTTGTTCTGAAAATAACGACGTTGCCGGCCTTGCTGGCGTTGCTCCAGGTAATCGGCATAGGCCTGGGCCACGTCGGCACAGCGCTGTTCGATCCAGGCCGGCAGTTGTTCAGGCATCTGCGGCAACTCACTGGGCGCGTCGCGCACCTGCGCCAAGTGCGTGCGTAGAAACTCCCGCGCAACCTCTTCAGCGCCAGGGGTTTCGCCATACAGGTGTTGGTACAACCACTGGTACTGACCCGGTTGGGTGATGGAGGCCGGCTGGCCCGACAGCGCTGTGAGAAGCGTCATGATGGCAGTTTCCGCAAAGTCCGATCCAACCAGGCCTCCCGACAAGGAGGCCCCGCAAGCGCGCTCAACAGCACACGCGTCTAAAGTGCAGAGCCTGCGGGCATGGGGAAAATTCAATCGGGGTTGTGCGGGTGCGGATCAGTGGTCATCGGTAGCCTCCGCCGCGGGTTCTGGCGCAGCGCAAAAGCCGGCGCGCGACGTCACTTATACAAGATCGCCTGATGGATATCCTCCAGCGCCATGATGCGCTGGGCGGCATTCAGCTTGATGGCCTCCTTGGGCATGCCAAACACCACGCAGCTTGCCTCGTCCTGGGCCACCGTGGCGGCTCCGGCCTCGAGCATCTCCTTGAGCCCGCGCGCGCCGTCGTCGCCCATGCCGGTCATGATGATGCCGGTGGCGTTCCTGCCGGCGAACTTGGCCACCGAGCGAAACAGCACATCCACGGATGGCCGGTGCCGGTTGACCAAGGGCCCATCAATGACCTGGGCGTGATAATAGGCGCCGCTGCGGGTCACCATCAGGTGCTTGCCACCCGGCGCGATCAGAGCCAGACCCGGCAGAATGCGGTCGTTGTTGCGCGCTTCGCGCACCTCGATCTCGCATACGCTGTTGAGTCGCTCGGCAAACGAGGCGGTGAATTTTTCCGGCATGTGCTGCACGATCACCATGCCGGGGCACACCCTCGGCAGTGCCGTCAGAACCGCCTCCAACGCTTGGGTACCGCCGGTGGACGTGCCGATGGCGACGATACGCTCGGTGGTCTGTGCCATGGCATGGCCATTGGCGGCAGGCAGGATCGCATCCGCGGTGAGCTTGCTGGCCGGGGCCAGTGCTGGCGCCGGGCTGGCGCTGCGCTTGCCCAGGTTCCTGACGTTGGAGTTCGCTGCGGCGCGGATCGCGGCCACCAGCTCGGCCGCCGACTCGATCAGGAAATTCTTCAACCCGGTAGTGGGCTTGGTGATGATTTCCACCGCGCCCGCCGACAGCGCCTGCAGGGAGGTTTCCGCGCCTTTCTGGGTCAGCGAGGAACAGATCACCACCGGCGTCGGCCGTTCGCTCATGATTTTCTTGAGAAAGGTGATGCCGTCCATGCGCGGCATTTCCACGTCCAGCACGATCACATCCGGCCATTCCCGGGCGAGTTTATCCATGGCGAAAATCGGGTCGGAGGCGGCGCCCATGACGTGGATATCCGGCGTATCGCTGAGAATCGCGAGCAGTACCTGGCGCACCACGGCCGAATCATCGACCAGCAGCACACTGATTTTTTTGGTAGGCATCTTGTTGAATTGTTCCCATTGGTTGGTGCCGGACCCAGACGTTGCCGTTCCACAGGTCGAACATGATCGTGCGGTAACCGGTACTGCCCATGTCCTGGGCCGTCAGGTGCAGGTGATAGCGCTCGGCCAGGGCCAGCGCCGCGCGAATATTCAGGCTGGCCACGTCCTGCGTCGGCAGGCGGCGCAGCTGGGGAAACATCTTGCCGCCGCCGAACAACTTGACCTGGTAATCCTGTGCATGGGTGCCATTGATCTCGGCGTGGCGCAGCAGCAGTTCCAGGGCTTCGTCGGCATATCGGCCGTCCAGGGGCTGATGGTCGCGCACGCGCCCCGGCAGCATGAAGTGACACATGCCGCCGATCAGCCGTTGCGGGTGCCAAAAGGTGATCGCCACGCAAGAGCCGAGCAAGGTGCGCAGGCGCGTCGGCCGCGTCGCAAAGCTGACCTGGCCAGGCGCCAATACCACTTCGGCCGTACCGACGGGCTTTTTCATGGCTTGCGGTAAATCGACGGCGCCACCAGCTTCAAGGTGTCATTGACACCGTGGAGGCTTTCCGAGTGACTGATGATCAGGTAACCGCCCGGCTTGAGCAGCGGCAACAGGCGCGCGACCACCTGGCTCTTGGTCTGCTGGTCGAAATAAATCATCACGTTGCGCAGGAAGATCACCTCGAACTCACCCAGGGCCGGCAGCGCTTCGTTAAGGTTGACCTGGACAAAATTGACGCGGCTACGCAAGGCCTTGTCGATCAGCAAGGTGCCCTCCTGGCGACCAATGCCCTTGAGGCAGTACTTGGCCAGCAGCGGTTGGGGCAATGTTTCTGTGCGTTCCATGGAGTAATGGCCGGTGCGCGCCTTGGCCAGCACTTGGGAGCTGATGTCCGAGCCGACCACTTCCCAGGGCGTGCTGCCGAGGCTTTCGGCCAGGGTCATCGCCAGGCTGTAGGGCTCCTCACCGGAGGAGCTGGCCGCGCTCCACACGCGAAACACCTTGCCCGGCGCGGCCCGGGGCAGCACGTGCTGACGCAGGAAGTCGAAGTGCTTGGGCTCGCGAAAAAAATAGGTTTCGTTGGTGGTCAGCAAATCCAGCGCAACCTGCAGTTCGCCCTTGCGCTGGTCATTCATGATCAGCTTGAAATACTCACCATAGCTGTGCAGCTCATAGTGCTTGAGGCGCTTGAACAGGCGCCCGGCCACCAGGGCTTTCTTGGTCGGCGACAGGTTGATGCCGGCCGCGCGGTACAGCCAGGTCTGGAACTGACCGAATTCATGGTCGTCGATGGACACGGTGTCTGCCATGGTCGGGTCTCAACGTGGGTCGAGGTCGAGGGCCGGCGCCTGGCCGGCCTCGGCGAGGCTGGACATCTCATCGATGGACAGCACCTTGTCCACCTCCAGCACGATCACGAACTTGCCGTCGACCTTGGCCATGCCGCTGATGAAGTCGGCGCGAATTCGTGCGCCGAAGTTGGGTGGCGGCTCGATCTGCGTCGCCGGGATCTCCCGCACCGCAGACACCGTATCGACCAGCAGCCCGATGTCCTGGGCCTGGCCATCTTCGGTACTCGCCTCGATGATGATCACGCAGGAGCGCCGGGTGATCGCCGAGTTGGCCCGGCCAAAGCGCGCCGACAGGTCGACCACCGGCACCACCGCGCCGCGCAGGTTGATCACCCCGCGTACGAAAGCGGGCATCATCGGCACCACGGTCAGGCTGCCGTATTCGATAATTTCCTTGATCCCCAGGATGCCGATGGCGAACATTTCGCCGCCGAGCATGAAGGTCAGATACTGCGCATCCTCATCGACCGCTGCTGCGGTCTGCCGAGTCGTCATTGCTGCACCCATGTCACTCTCCCTAGTAGGCCCGTATTGATCGTGGGATCAGAAGCGGGTGAAATCCGCTTCGTCCGGGGCACTGGCCATGGTGTAGGCGAACGCCTTGCGCTGCGCCGGTGGTTTCGGCTGTGGCGCCTGACGGTTGGGCTTGCTGCCCGGGCTGTCCAGGCTGTTGCTTTGAACCGCAACCTTGGGCGCTGAATCCAGCACGAAAAAGCTCATGGCCTGTTGCAGTTGCTCGGCCTGGCTGCTCATTTCTTCCGCCGTGGCCGCCAGTTCCTCGCTGCTCGAGGCATTTTGCTGGGTCACCTGGTTAAGCTGGGTCATCGCGGTATTGATCTGCGCGACACCGGCCGCCTGTTCCTCGGACGCGGCGCTGATTTCCTGCACAAGGTCGGACGTCTTGTTGATGGAGGGCACCATTTCGTCGAGCAACTTGCCGGCCTTCTCGGCCATGTCCACGCTGCTGGAGGACAGTTCACCGATTTCCTGGGCGGCAACCTGGCTGCGTTCGGCCAACTTGCGCACTTCGGCGGCCACCACGGCGAATCCCTTGCCGTGCTCGCCGGCCCGAGCGGCCTCGATGGCGGCGTTGAGCGCGAGCAGATTGGTCTGGTAGGCAATGTCATCGATGATGCTGATGCGCTGGGCGATTTTCTTCATCGCCACCACGGTCTGCTGCACCGATTCGCCGCCCTCGGTGGCTTCCTTGGCGGCCTTGCTGGCCATGCCATCGGTGACCTTGGCGTTTTCAGTGTTCTGGTTGATGCTGGCGCTCATCTGCTCGACCGATGCACTGGTTTCCTCGACGCTGGCGGCCTGCTCACTGGTGGCCTGGCTCATCGATTGCGCGGTGGCGCTGACCTCCTCGGAGGCGCTGGCCAGGTTGTCGGCGGCGTTACGCACTTCACCGATGATATGGGCGAGCTTGCCGACCATGTTGCGCATGGCGTTGAGCACCATGCCGGTTTCATCCTTCCCGCCCGGCTCGATGTGCGCGTTGAGGTTGCCTTCGGCCAATTGCTCGGCGGCGCTCGCGGCCTGGCGCAACGGGCGGGAAATGATCCGCGCGATGAACATCGCCAGGCCCAGGCCGATCAACAGGGCCGCGACCAGTACCACGATGATCGACACCCGTGCGCTTTCGTACAGCGCCGAGCCCTTGTCGCCGGCGGCACTCGCGCCGGCGTCGTTGAACTCGATCATTTTCTGCAGGCGGTCGGTCACCTGATCGAATTGCACCCTGGACTCGCCTCGGAGCAAGACGCGCGCCTGAACTTCCTGGCTCTGCCGGGACAGTTCGAGCAATTGGCTGCTGGTCGCCAAGTAGGCGGTCCAGGCGCTTTTCACGCCGGCCAGGAGCTGACGATCTTCATCGTTCGACAGCAATTGCTCGTAGGTGCCCATGCGGGTTTCGAACTGTTGACGCGAATCGGCGGCTTCGCGTTCGGCCTGGGCCTTTTCCTCGGCGATCTCGGTACCGACCTGGCGGTTTTCTTTCAAGCGGTAGTTGGCGGCAAAAAAACGCATGCCTGCCGCTGCGCGCATGGAGGGCATCCAGTTGCCCTTGATGTCCTGGGCCGCCTGGTTGACCGCACCAAGCTGGTGGATGGCGAAGCCGCCCATGGCCGCGGTAAGCGCCAGGACCACCAGGAACGAGCTGATCAGCTTGGTGGAAATTTTAAGATCGTAGAACCATTTCATCGGGGAACCTCCATGGAATTGCAAATGCGTCAGCGAGCGACGGCCGGTGGCGACTGAGATGCCTGGGCCGTGCGGGCTTCCAGTTGTACGATTTGGTTGAGCAGTACCGGTACGTCCAGGATCAGGGCCACCGCGCCGCTGCCCAATATGGTCGAGCCGCTGATGCCACGCAGTGCGCCGAACAGCTTGCCCAGGGGTTTGATCACGGTCTGGAACTCGCCGAGCAGGTCATCCACCACCAGCCCGGCCTTATGCTCGGCGTAACGCACCACCACCACATTCTGGCGCCGGGTTGCGGGGCCTTCGTGGCTGAAGTGGTCGCGCAGGTGCACCAACGGCAACACCTCGCCACGCAGATCCAGATAGCCCGTGTCGCGACTGGACTGGCGCTGGTGCTCATCCAGCTCGATACACTCCTGGACCATGTCCAGGGGAATCACGTAGGTGGATTGGTCGATGCCGACCAGGAACCCATTGATGATCGCCAGGGTCAGCGGCAAGCGAATGCGCACCACGGTGCCCTGGCCGGGGCGGCTGTCGAGGTCGACGGTGCCGCGCAGCAAGGTGATATTGCGCTTGACCACGTCCATGCCGACACCGCGACCGGACAGGTTGGTCACCGCCTCGGCGGTGGAGAACCCGGCCTCGAAGATCAGGTTGTAGATCTCCTGGTCGGTGAGCACCGCACCGCTGGCCACCAGCCCGCGCTCCTGGGCCTTTTGCAGGATGCGATCGCGATTGAGGCCGGCACCGTCGTCGGCGATCTCGATGACGATGCTCCCCGAGTCGTGATAGGCATTGAGGCTCAGATGGCCCTTGCCCGACTTGCCGGCCGCACGCCGCGCATCGGCGCTTTCGATGCCGTGGTCCATGGCGTTGCGCAACAGGTGCATCAGCGGGTCGCCGATCTTCTCGACCACGGTCTTGTCCAGTTCGGTTTCCGCGCCGCTGATGCTCAGTTCGATGTCCTTGCCCAGCTCCTGGCTGATATCGCGCACCACGCGGCGAAAGCGGTTGAACGTGTCGCCGATGGGGATCATGCGCAAATGCAGGGCGCCATCGAGGATCTCTTCCACCAGCCCCGAGACTGTCGAGGAGGCCTCGTGCAACGGGTCGTTGTTACAGGACCGGGCCAGCAGGTTCGCGCCGGCGCTGGCGATGACCAGCTCGCCGACCAAGTTGATCAATTCGTCGAGTTTGTCGGCGTTGACGCGCACGTAATTGCCGTCGCGGCTTTTCGCTTCGCCGCTCGCCAGACGCTGCGGTGCAGCCGTCACAAGGGCTGGCTCGGCCTGCGTGCCCGGCTCGCCCGCCGGGGCCTGGGTGCTGTCGGGCGCTTCATCGACGGCACTGATGTGCACCTCACAGTCGTCACGCACGAAATCGAACACCTCGTTGAGGCTGGCGTGGCTGGCCGTCGAGCGCAGATCGATCTCGAAACCCAGGTAGCAGCTTTCCGGGTCCCAGCTGTCCATGGGCGGGATGCTGTCGGTCAGGGTGGCGACCTGTATCAACTGCCCCAAGGTCTCGAGGTAGCGCAGAAATGACAGCGGGTCCATGCCATTACGGAACACATCCGTGCCGAAGCGCAGGGAAATATGCCAAAGCACTTCGACCGCCGCGTCGTCGGCCACCTCAGCGGTTTCGACGCTGGCAACGGCGGTTCGTATCGGCTGATAGGCACTCAGCGCCTCGCGCAATGCCTCACCGCGCTCCAGAGCGGCAGGGGTCGGCGTCTCACCGCGGTTGGCGACCACTTCGACCAGTTCGAGTATATGGTCGCCGCACTTGAGCAGCAGCGCGATCAAGGCGGCGTCCACCGCCACACTGCCTTCGCGCAGGCGGTCAAGCACGTCTTCGACGATATGCGTGAACCCCACGATCGACGCCAGGCCGAAAAGGCCCGCCGAACCCTTGATGGTATGTGCGGCGCGGAAAATCGCGCCGATGGCATCCTGGTCGCCGGGCTCGCTTTCCAGTTGCAGCAGGGATTGCTCCATGGCCTGCAACAGCTCGCGCGCCTCAACGATGAATGTCTGTTGTGCCTGATCGAGATTGATGCTCACCGTGACTTTCCTTGTCGATCAAAAAACCTGGGAAGCGCTGGCTATGAGGCCGCGCTGCGACACAGTTGGACCGCCTGCGTGACCGCCTGGCTCTGGCCGGTCACGCTCAAGGCTATGCCGGCATTACCGGCCTCACGCCGGATGACCGCGAGCAACTGCAAGCCGGCGCCATCCATTTCCGTGACCTCAGACAGGTCCAGCTCCAGGCGGGGTGCCGCGCCCATCTGCGGCAGCAGCGCCGCCGCCAGTTCCGCTACGGTGTAGATCGTAAGCTCGCCGTCAATGCGCACGTGGGCCGTGTCGTCGAGTGTTTCAGTGGTAATCGGCATGGGAGCCTCCCTGGCGCCGGGGTCAAGGCAGAATCAGTTTAGACACAGCTGCCAACATCTGCGCAGGCTGGAACGGCTTGACCACCCAGGCCTTGGCGCCGGCAGCCTGGCCCTCGGCCTTTTTCGACTCCTGAGACTCGGTGGTGAGCATGATGATCGGGGTGAACTTGTAGTTGGCCAGCTTCTTGACCTCCTTGACGAAGGTGATGCCGTCCATGTTGGGCATGTTCACGTCGCTGATGATCAGGTGCACTTTCTGCCCGGTCAGCTTGCCCAGGGCATCCTTGCCGTCGCTGGCCTCGATGACGTCGTAACCGGCGCTTTTCAAGGCTATGCCGACCACTTGCCGCACGCTGCTGGAGTCGTCGACCACTAATACATTCTTCGCCATGATGTGCTCCTAAAAGAAAGTGATGTCTTGAGAATTCTGCTGCACGGCCGCCTCTCCATGGTGCAGGCGCCGTTGCTCGTCGGTGGCATAGGTGGCTTCCATGCGCGCCAGCCATTGGCGGGCGTCGACGGCCACCGGCTGGTCCGGGGCCTGGCTGGCCTGCAGGAGGTGCTCATGCAGGGCCTGCATGTTGTCGCGCACGTGGCTGAGGATCTGGCTGACCCGGTCCTGGAATTGCAGGTTGACCAGCACTTCGGTCATCTCATCCCGGATGCCGTAGCTTTCCTGCTTGAGCAGATCGGCGGATTCGGCCAGGCGTCCGGTGATGTTCTGGAAGCGTTCGAGCACCACTTGAATACTGTTTTCGGACTCGGCCACCGAATGGCTGTCCTGGTCGGCACTGCTGGACGCGGCCTGGACCAATTGCGTAATGGCGTTGTTGATGATGTCGACCTTGGCCGACATCTGCTGGCCGGTTTCACTGGATTTGCTCGACAGGCTGCGCACCGCGTCGGCCACCACCGCAAAACCGCGCCCGGCCTCACCGGCACGCGCCGCCTCGATGGCTGCGTTGAGGGCCAGCAGGTTGGTTTGCGCGGCAATCGCCGCCACATCGGCGGCCATGGTCCGCAGCTCGCCGGTGTAGGCGGTCAGGCTGCGGACCTGGGCCAGGGTCTGGTCACGGCTGGTTTGGGTGGCCTTGAGCGAATTGATCACCTGGCTCAGCTCGCTGTCACTGCGTGCCAGCACCTCAAGCGCGCCGTCGGCGGCCTGCCCGTCCAGTTCGCCGGCCGCGTGCTGCGAGGCTTGTACCGTCTCCTGCAAGCGTGCGGCGATCCCGGTGAAACGGTTGGCCAGGCTCACGATCGCTTCTTCGGTCTGATGGCGCGAGCTTTCCACCTGCTTGGCCCAGATGGGCATGGCGCCCAGCAATACCTCGTCGAGCTGGGCACGAGAGGCCATGCCGTCGTGCGCCGCGTGCGCATCTGACTGATCCGCCTGTGCAAGCGCTTGCTGCATTGCGTTGCGCTGCGAACCCGCGCTCCACGCACAGGCACCGAGGCCGATCAGCACCAGTACCGTGCAAGCCAGCAGATTGGCCGGCGAGGTTGATTGCACAAGTATCCACAACACGGCGGGCACGACCGGGATCAAAGCGAACCAGCGAAAACGTGGATAAACGGGAAGAGGCAGGCGGCTGGATTGGCGCTGGGGCATGAGTTCGATCCTTGAACGTTGTTGCGGATGTAAGTGACATAGTTGTTATCTGCGCTGTAACTTGCAACTTGAGGTGACTTGAGTGCCTTCCGTCTGGTTTATGACCGCAGGGTGACATATCGGGCAATTCTGGGTCCTTGTTCCTGAAGGATCAGCGGTGGTTTACCGAACAGGGGTTTGTCGCAAGCGCTGGCTAGCGAGTCTGTCTTTCAGGCTGAAAAATCTCTTTGTGGTGAGGGCGGTTGGTTCCGTGGCGGCCTTCGGGCCGACCATGTCGTTGGGTTTGACCGAGTACATATCCGTTGCTGCGGTCACGGCCGCCTATGGTTCCGCTCTTACAGCGGGTCACTTTTGGAAAGAGCCCAAAAGTAACCAAAAGGCTCTCGCCCCACCACTCGGTACCTCGCCTAGGCTCGGTATGCCCTCACTCCGGCTTGAATCCGTGGGCCGCCGTAAGGGCGGAACCCATAGCGGCCGTTACCGCAGCAACGGATATGTACTCGGTCAACTCCAACGACATGGTCGGCCCGAAGGCCGCCACGAAAGTAAGCTGCCCATACTCAGGATTGCCTGACCACCGCGCGTCACAGAGCTGCGCCTTCATGTTTGCACCAAAACAAAACGGCACCTGGGTGCCGTTTTGTGTTCCACGCCCCGGCGCGTTTACTTACGCGCTGCCTCCCACTGCTTGAGCAGGTCGCCATAGGCCACGGTCTCGCCTTTCGGTTTCTCGTTGGCCAGTTTCGGTTTCGGCGCGCCCGGCTGGTCGAACCAGTATTGCGCGTCACGCTCAGGGTTCATTTTCGGGCCGCACACCGGCTGCACCTTGGAGCGTTCCAGGCGCGTCATGATCGCGTCCTGCTCCTTGGCCAGGTTGTCGAGGGCCTGTTGCGGGGTTTTCTCGCCGCTGGCGGCGGCGGCGATGTTGCTCCACCACAGTTGCGCCAGGCGTGGGTAGTCCGGCACGTTGGTGCCGGTCGGGGTCCACTCGACCCGTGCCGGGCTGCGGTAGAACTCCACCAGGCCACCGAGTTTCGGCGCCATGTCGGTCATGGCCTGGGAGTTGATGTCGGACTCACGAATCGGCGTCAGGCCGACGATGGTTTTCTTCAGGGACACGGTTTTCGAGGTCACGAACTGCGCGTAGAGCCAGGCCGCGAGTTTCTGCTTCTCCGGCGTCGACTTGAGGAAGGTCCAGGAACCTACGTCCTGGTACCCCTTCTTCATGCCCTTTTCCCAATACGGCCCGACCGGCGACGGCGCCATGCGCCATTTCGGCGTGCCGTCGGCATTCACCACCGGCAGGCCCGGCTTGGTCATGTCGGCGGTAAACGCGGTGTACCAGAAGATCTGCTGGGCGATGTTGCCCTGGGACGGCACCGGGCCGGATTCGGAGAAGGTCATGCCCGCCGCTTCCGGGGGGGCGTAGGCTTTCATCCAGTCTACGTATTTCTGCGTGGCGAATACCGCCGCCGGGCCGTTGGTGTCGCCGCCACGGGTGACGCTGGAGCCTACCGGGTGGCAGTCCTCTACGCGGATGCCCCACTCGTCCACCGGCAAACCGTTGGGCAGGCCCTTGTCGCCGCCACCGGCCATGGAGAACCAGGCATCGGTGAAGCGCCAGCCCAGGGACGGGTCTTTCTTGCCGTAGTCCATGTGCCCATAGATACGCTTGCCGTCGATTTCCTTGACGTCTTCGCTGAAGAATTTGGCGATGTCTTCATAGGCCGACCAGTTCACCGGCACGCCGAGGTCATAGCCGTATTTTTCCTTGAACTTGGCTTTCAGCTCCGGCCGCTCGAACCAGTCGGCGCGGAACCAGTAGAGGTTGGCGAATTGCTGGTCGGGCAGCTGGTAGATCTTGCCGTCCGGCGCGGTGGTGAAGGAGATGCCGATAAAGTCCTTGATATCCAGGGTGGGCGAGGTGAAGGCCTTGCCTTCGTTGGCCATCAGGTCGGTGATGGATTCGGTCTTGCCATAGCGAAAGTGCGTACCGATCAAGTCGGAATCGTTGACCCAGCCGTCATAGATATTCTTGTCGGACTGCATCTGGGTTTGCAGTTTCTCCACCACGTCGCCTTCCTGCAGCAGGTCGTGGGTCAGCTTGATGCCGGTGATTTCGCTGAAGGCCTTGGCCAGCACCTTGGATTCGTACTCGTGGGTGGTGAGCGTTTCCGACACCACGTTGATTTTCATCCCTCGGAACGGTTCGGCGGCCTTGATAAACCACTTCAACTCCTCAAGCTGCTGGTCGGCCGTAAGGGTCGACGGCTTGAACTCGCTGCCGATCCATTTCTTCGCCGCATCTTCATACGCATCAGCCCAGGCCGAAGCGCTCAAACCGCTGAGGGCCAGTACGGCGGCCAATGAAATGCTATGTCGCAGCTTATTGTTCTTATTCAACATAGAGACCTCCTGGTTGTTTATTCATAAGGGCACTAGCCCCAACGCATCACACTCAACAGCCATACCAGGGAGAGCGCGGACGCTACCCAGATGCTCCAGTCGGTAACGCCGATCACCAGCAAATGCAGGTAGGCGCTGCCGAGAAGACCGATAAACAAGCGATCACCACGGGTGGTGC
Organism: Pseudomonas sp. NIBRBAC000502773; assembly: GCF_006517195.1. Lineage (NCBI taxonomy): Bacteria > Pseudomonadati > Pseudomonadota > Gammaproteobacteria > Pseudomonadales > Pseudomonadaceae > Pseudomonas > Pseudomonas sp. NIBRBAC000502773. The sequence goes on from NZ_CP041189.1 coordinate 716,030, forward strand.
TGATCGGCAGGACGCCGCGCCGCGGGATGCTCGGCGAGCGCAGCTCCCAGGTGGTCATGCCCGCCAGAATCAGGGCAATGCCGCCAAAGAACAGTGCAGTGGGGGTGGTCCAGGCCATCCATTCCATCATCGACTCCTCAGACCCGGCCCAGGGCAAAGCCCTTGGCCACGTGGTTGCGAACAAACCAGATCACCAGCATGCCGGGCAGGATGGTCAACACCCCCGCCGCTGCCAGCACGCCCCAATCGATACCCGAGGCCGACACCGTACGGGTCATCACCGCGGCGATGGGCTTGGCGTTGACCGAGGTCAGGGTGCGCGCCAGCAGCAGCTCGACCCAGGAAAACATGAAGCAGAAAAACGCGGTCACACCGATGCCAGAGCCGATCAGCGGGATAAAAATCTTCACGAAGAACTTGGGAAAACTATAGCCGTCGATGTAGGCGGTTTCGTCGATTTCCTTGGGCACCCCGGACATGAAGCCCTCCAGGATCCACACCGCCAGCGGTACGTTGAATAGGCAGTGGGCCAAGGCCACGGCGATGTGCGTGTCGAACAGGCCGATGGACGAATACAGCTGGAAAAACGGCAGCAGGAACACCGCCGGTGGCGCCATGCGGTTGGTCAGCAACCAGAAGAACAGGTGCTTGTCACCCAGGAAGCGGTAGCGCGAGAAGGCATAGGCTGCCGGCAACGCCACGCTCAGGGAAATCACCGTGTTCAGGCTCACGTAGTACAGCGAGTTGAGGTAACCGGTGTACCAGCTCGGGTCGGTGAAGATCACCTTGTAGTTGGCCAGGGTGAAATCCTGCGGAAACAGGGTCAGCCCGCCGAGGATTTCGGTGTTGCTCTTGAAGGACATGTTCAGCAGCCAGTAGATCGGTACCAGCAGGAACAGGATGTAGATCAGCAGCGGAATAACCTTGCGCTTGCTCATGTTGGCGGCCTCAGCGGTTGGCGTCGGAGTGGGTCATGGCGGTGTAGAACAGCCAGGACACCAACAGGATGATCAGGAAGTACACCAGGGAAAACGCCGCCGCCGGGCCCAGGTCGAATTGGCCTACGGCCATCTGGGTCAGCGTCTGACTGAGGAACGTCGTGGCATTCCCCGGCCCACCGCCCGTGAGGACGAAGGGCTCGGTGTAGATCATGAAGCTGTCCATGAAGCGCAGCATCACCGCGATCAGCAGCACGCTTTTCATCTTCGGCAGCTGGATATGCCGGAACACCGCCCACGCCGAAGCCCGATCGATACGTGCGGCCTGGTAGTACACATCCGGGATCGCTCGCAGCCCGGAATAACACAGCAGCGCCACCAGTGAGGTCCAGTGCCACACGTCCATCACCAGCACGGTGACCCAGGCGTCCATGGTGTTGGCAGCGTAGTTGTAGCTGATGCCCAGGGCGTTGAGGCTGTAGCCCAGCAGGCCGATATCGGCGCGGCCGAAGATCTGCCAGATGGTGCCCACCACGTTCCACGGAATCAGCAGCGGAATGGCGAGGATGATCAGCACCAGCGACGACCAGCGGCCCTTGGTCGGCATGGTCAGGGCGATGGCGATGCCCAGGGGAATTTCGATCAGCAGCACGCAGGCCGAATAGATGAACTGGCGCAGCAGCGAGTCATGCAGGCGCGGGTCGAGCAGCACCTGCTTGTACCAGTCGGCGCCGACAAAGTAGCGGCTGGACTGGTCGAAGATGTCCTGCACCGAATAGTTGACCACCGTCATCATCGGGATCACCGCACTGAATGCCACCAGCAGGAACACCGGTAACACCAGCCACCAGGCCTTGTTGTTCTGCACCTTGTTCATGGCTGCACCTCCAGCAGGTAGTCGTCGGCATACACCATCAGCCACTGCGCGGGAAAGCTGATGGACGCCCTGCCCTCGGGCACCGGTTTGTCTTCGGCCAGGCGCACCTTGAGGGTGGCGCCGTCAAGGTTGAGGGTCATGATCTTGTAGGTGCCGAGGTCTTCGAGGTGAGTGACATCGGCTTGCAGGGCGTCAGGGTTGTACTCGTCCCACACGTGAATGAATTCCGGGCGGATCCCCACCTGCAGCGTCTTGTAGTCGCTGCCGGCAATGCGTTGCTGCAAAGCCTCGGACAACGGCAGAACCGTGCTGGCAAAGCGCACACCGCCGGCCTCGGCCTGCACTTCGATCAGATTCATCCCAGGGCTACCGATGAAATAGCCGACAAAGGTGTGGCTGGGCCGCTCGAACAACTCACGGGGCGTGCCGAACTGCACGATCTGCCCGCCGTACATCACCGCGATCTTGTCGGCGAAGGTCGAGGCCTCAAGCTGGTCATGGGTGACGTAGACCATGGTGATATTGAACTGCTCATGGATCTGCTTGAGCTTGCGCCGCAGCTTCCACTTGAGGTGCGGGTCGATCACCGTCAGCGGTTCGTCAAAGAGGATGGCCGACACGTCATCCCGCACCAGGCCACGGCCCATGGAGACTTTCTGTTTTTCATCGGCGGTGAGGTTGCGGGCTTTTTTGCTCAGCAGGTTTTGCAGGTCGAGGACTTCGGCAATTTCCTGCACTTTGCTGTGAATTTTCGCCTCGGCCATGCCCTGGTTTCGCAGGGGAAAGGCCAGGTTATCGAACACGGTCATGGTGTCGTACACCACCGGGAACTGGAACACCTGGGCGATGTTGCGTTTTTCCGGGGTGAGGTCATTGACCACTCGGGTATCGAACAGCACCTGCCCTTCGGACGGGCTGAGCAGGCCGGAGATGATGTTGAGCAACGTCGACTTGCCGCAGCCCGACGGCCCGAGCAAGGCGTAGGCACCGCCCTGCTCCCACACGTGATTCATTGCCCGGATGGCGTAGTCCTCAGGGCCGCTAGGCGTGGGACTGTAGCTGTGCGCCAGGTTCTGCAAATGGATCTCGGCCATCAGGCAACCCTCGCGACGCGGCGCCCGGGGGCCTGGACCAAACGGCCCTGGCCATCGAACACAAACAGTTTATGGGTGGGGATGTACACGCGGATCGGCGCGTCGACGTCGTACTCATGCACCCCCGGCAGGTGCAGCACCAGCAGGAAGTGCTCGCTGCGCACATGCAGGAAGGTTTCCGAACCGCTGATTTCGGCGACTTCCACGGTCACCGCCAGCTCGAGGTCGTCGTCGTTGCTCGGCACCAGGCTGATATGGCTGGGGCGCACACCAAAGCGGAATTCGCCTTCGCCGATGGGACGCAGGTCGACGTTCAGCGGGAAGTGCACGAAATTGGCGAAGCTCACCTCGTTACCGCTGATACGCCCCGGCATCAGGTTGATCGGCGGCTCGGAAAACAGCTCGGCGGCCAACACGGTCTGTGGCTGGTGATACACCTCGGCGGCCTTGCCGCTCTGGATCACCCGGCCTTCGTGAAGAATGGTGGTAGTGCCACCCAGGGCCAGGGCCTCGTTGGGCTCGGTGGTGGCGTAGATGGCAATGGTGTGCCGCGCCTTGAACAGCTCGCGCATTTCCTGACGCAGCTCTTCGCGCAGTTTGTAGTCCAGGTTCACCAGCGGCTCGTCGAACAGGATCAGTTCGGCATCTTTCACCAACGCGCGGGCCATGGCCGTGCGTTGCTGCTGGCCACCGGACAACTCCAGCGGGTGACGTTGCAGGAATTTCTCGATGCGCAGCATCCGCGCGGTTTCCAGCACCTTGCTCTGGATCAGCTCGTTAGACACACCGGCCTGGCGCAACGGCGAGGCGATGTTTTCGAACACGGTCATGGTCGGGTAGTTGATGAACTGCTGATACACCATCGACACGTTGCGCAGGCGCACCGGTTTGTGGGTGACATCCACGCCGTTCATCAGGATGCGCCCGCTGTCGGGCTTGTCCAGGCCCGCCATCAGGCGCATCAGGCTGGTCTTGCCGGACAGGGTGCGGCCCAGCAGGACGTTGAAGGAGCCGGCTTCGAAGCGCAGGTTGGCGTCGTCGATCCAGGTTTGGCCTTCGACGACGCGGGAGACATGTTCCAGGGTCAATGACATGACACGACCTTTTTTATTATTGGAATGAATCTGGCCAGTCGTCAGAGCGAGTTTCATGCCAAAAACGGCAGGTGCTTGATCCGCAAGGAAATGGGTTGAACGTGATGTTCAGGAGCGAACAGAAATGAACAGGTCTGGCTGAACAACTGAACAATCCGGGGGTTGACAATGAACAGTTATGAACAACACTCTTTGAACCCGATTGACTTCGTTGCATCCGTTGATTGTGCAAGACCCCAAAACAATAAAAAGAAGGTCGCTCCATGGCCGAACCCCTGGCTCACGACACCCTTATCCAGGAATCCTGGCGCCGTTGCCGCGCCTTCGGCCTGGACCACCAGAGCACGCCCAGCTTCGATCAACTGCCCGCCGAGGGCATCAGCCAATTGCTGGAAAGCCAGCATTCCCTGGTGCAGACCACGCACCAGGAAGTCCTGCCCTACTACGAAAACATCCTGAGCAATTCCAACTGCCTGATCATGCTGGCCGACAACCAGGGCCAGGTATTGACCAGTTGGGGCACCCAGCGCTTTATCGAGCCCAAGCTGGCCCGAGGGTTCAGCGCCGGGGCCAGCTGGATGGAGCGCTCCAGCGGCACCAATGCCATCGGCACCGCACTGGCCTGTGCCCAGGCGGTGCATATCGAACATGACGAACACTTCCTCAAGGCCAACCGCTTCATGACCGGCTCGGCAGCACCGATCTTCGATGCCCAGCGCGAAATCATCGCGGTGCTGGATGTCTCCAGTGACAGCTACCTGCCGCCCTCCCACACCCTGGGCATGGTCAAGATGATGAGCCAGACCGTGGAAAACCGGCTGATCCTCAACCTGTTTCGCGGCGAACATTTCCAGCTGACCTTCAACACCGGCCTGAGCAACCTCGACAGCCAATGGGCGGGCCTGCTGATCTTTGATGAGAGCGGCCAGGTGCTTTCGGCCAACCGCCGGGCAGACAACCTGCTGGGCATCAGTCTGTCGCGGGTGATGATCGACAGTTTGTTCAAGGTGTCGCTGCTGGAGTTGCTCAATCAGCCGGAGGGCCTGCCCTTTTCGCTGCAGGCGGCGGGACGCAATCGCTTCCAGTGCCTGCTGAAGCGACCGAAGCAGATGCCGGTGCAGGCCCGTGTGTTCAGCGAACCCGTTGCGCCAAAGCCCGCCGCGATTGGCCTGAAGACCTTGCACTTTGGTGATGTGCGCGTGGAAAAAGCCGTGCGCCAGGCCGAGCGCCTGCTGGAGAAGGACATCCCGCTGCTGATCCACGGGGAAACCGGGGTGGGCAAGGAAGTCTTCGTCAAGGCCCTGCACCAGGCCAGTTCCCGCAGCCAGCAGGCGTTTATCGCGGTGAACTGTGCGGCGATTCCCGCCGAGCTGGTGGAATCGGAACTGTTCGGCTACGAAAAAGGCGCGTTCACCGGCGCCAACCAGAAAGGCAGCATCGGCCTGATCCGCAAGGCCGACAAGGGCACGCTGTTCCTCGATGAAATCGGCGATATGCCGCTGCCGACGCAAGCGCGCCTGTTGCGGGTATTGCAGGAGCGTTGCGTGCAACCGGTGGGCAGCAGCGAGTTGTTCCCGGTGGATTTGCGCATCATCTCGGCCACTAACCGAGCCTTGCGCGAGCAGGTCCAGGCCGGGCGCTTTCGCGAGGACTTGTACTACCGCATCGGCGGCCTGACCCTTGAATTGCCGCCGTTACGCGAGCGCAGCGACAAACGGGCGCTGTTCCAGCAACTGTGGCAGCAATACCGGGAGCCAAGCCAGTGGGCCGGGCTCAGCGCCGAGGTGCTGGCGCTGTTCGAACAGCACCCGTGGCCCGGCAACCTGCGTCAGGTGAGCAGCGTGTTGCAGGTGGCGCTGGCGATGGCCGAGGAACAGCCGATCCGTCCGGAGCATCTGCCGGACGATTTTTTTGTCGATTTGAACCTGACGGCGCCACTGCCCGCCAGTGAACACCTGGATGCCAGCATCGACCTGACCCAGCGCTTGAAGGCCGCCGGCGGGAATATTTCCCACCTGGCGCGGGAGCTGGGCGTGAGCCGCAACACCCTGTACAAGCGCCTGCGCCAGAACGAACGCTAGCGCGGCTTGACCACCACCAGCAAGTCGGTGAAGTACTCCACCTGGATCGGCAGGTTATCCGCCAACGTCGACAGCGCCGCCGCCGTGTCATCCAGCTTGAACACCCCCGTCACCCGCAGGTTCTGCAGGGCCTGGGGGTCGAAGCGCAGCAGGCCGTGGCGGTAGCTGGCCAGGGTTTGCAGCACTTCGCTCAAGGGTTGGTCGTTGACCTTGAGCAGGCCACGGGTCCAGGCGTCCGGGTCGGTGTCGTCGGTGGCCCGGGGCGGTTGGGCGCGACCATGGTCGAGGATCGAACGCTGGCCGGCAGTGACCTTGACCCCTTCGCTGCTGTCCCCTTTGACCGCCACGGTGGACTCGATCACCGTCACCACCGTCGTGCCGTCTGGCGCGCGCTTGACCAAATAACGCGTGCCCAGTGCCGTCGCCGTGCCTTGGTCGGTGCGCACCACGAAGGGCCGTTGCGCATCCTTGGCCACGTCGACCCAGAGTTCGCCTTGCAGCAGTTCGATCACCCGTTGGTGGCCGTCGAATTTCACGTCCACCGCCGAGTTGCTGTTGAGTTGCAACTGGCTGCCGTCTTCAAGGGCGATCTGGCGCCGCTCACCCACGCCGGTGCGCTGGTCGGCCATCCACACCGGCAGGTGCGTAAGGCCCAGCCAGCCGCAGAGTAATACGCCGAGCACGCCCATCGCCTGGGCACCGCGCGCGCGACGCGGGGCAAACGCGCGGTTCAGGGCCAGGCGTGCAGGTTGTGCAGGCAAGGTATCGAGGCTGCCCCACAGTGAGCGCATGCGCTCGATGGCGACCGCGTGACGAGGGTCGGCCTGGCACCAGGCGTTGAAGGCCTGACGCTCGGCGTCGCTGACCTCTTCGTCGTGCAGGCGGGTCAGCCAATTCGCCGCTTGCTGGATGATCTGTTCGGAACTCATGCCAGCGGGTCTGCCGCATGCAGGCTGTGGTAGCAGTGCACCAGGGCGCTGGAGATGTAGTTTTTGACGGTGCTGGCGGACACGTCCAGGCGTGTGGCGATTTCACTGTAGGTCAGCCCGTCGAGGCGACTCAGCAGGAAGGCTTCGCGGGCCTTGGCGGGTAAGCCGGCAAGCATTTCGGCGATGCGTTCCAGGGCTTGCAGGGCCACATGGATCGCGGCCGGGTCGGGCATGCCGGCATCCTCGCTCTGGATCACCAGAGCTTCCATGTAGGCTTTTTCAATGCGTCGACGCCGGGCGCCATCGATCAGCAGGCGCCCCGCCGTGGTGGCCAGGAAGGCCCGGGGTTCCTGGATATTTTGCGGCTCGGCCAGCATCAGCACACGGATGAAGGCATCGTGGGCCAGGTCGGCGGCGTGCTGGGAACACCCCAGTTTTCTGCGCAGCCAGCCCTGCAACCAGCCGTGGTGCTCGCTGTACATCGCCGTAAGGGTCTGCTGACGCACTGAATCGCCCAGCGCGGCCGGAATGTCATGCATGCGCAAAAGAGTCTCAAATGGGAAGAGTTACCAATTGCGCAAACAATGCCAGTAAAACGGTGTAGGAGCAAGGCCCTCCCCGTCGCAGCCTGCTCGCCACAGGGGGCTGGATAGCTGCGGCTTAGCGCCAGCTCCATGAGACACCGGTGTAGATTCCGCGGCCGTCGGCCGGGGTTGAGCGTGCGACATCCAGGCCCTTGTCGTCGTAGCCCGGCGTGACGGTGTTGGCGTAGCGACGGTTGGTGAGGTTGCGCAGGTCGACCCAGGCTTGCCAGTCCTGCTTGGGTGCGTCGTAGCCGAAGGTGGCGCCCAGGAGGGTGTAGGACGCGGCGTAATAGGAATTGGCGTAATCCACCGCCACCCGCGAGGAATGCTCGGTATTGAGGCTGGTGTAGAAGCCCGTCGGGTGGCTGTAGCGCAGTTGCGCCTGATAGTAGTGCTGGGGGATGCCCGGCAAGCGGTTGCCGCCGAAACGGTCGTCGTCGCGGTAGTGGAAGTCGCTGAAGGTATAGGCCTGGCGCAGGTCGAGCTTACCGCTGCGGCCACCGTCCCACAGCGGGCTGAGCAGGCCCAGTTCCACGCCCTGGTGCACCGTGGGGCTGGCGTTGGATTCGGCGACGATGGCATTGCTGGTTGAGGTCTGGGCCTGGGTTTCCACGGTAAGCAGTTCGTGGCGCACTTCGGAGCGGTACAGCGCCAGGTCCCACTGGCCGAGCCATGCTTCGCCACGGCCACCGATTTCCAGGGTGGTGGCAGTCTGGTTTTTCAGGCTGACGCCTTCGCGCTGTAATCCAGTGGCCGGGCCGCTGCCCGCTGGAAAGTATTTGTTGGAACCCCATATCATCGACCACGCATGCGGCGGCTCGACCGAGCGGCTCAAGTTGCCGTACACCTGCAATTGCGGGGTGAAGTCATAGCGCAGGCCGATGCGCGGTGCGTAGTCCCAGTCATGCTGGCTGAGCGGTGCCTGGCCTTCGGGATAGGTGACCTGGGTCTCGCGGCGGGTGTAGATCGCGGCCAGGCCGGTGGTCAGCCACAGGTCCTGGGCCAGTTCCAGGTCGTTGCCGATATGCAGCACGGTGTCGGAGCCCAGGTAGCTGTAGTCGCGGGTCTTGGTGCCGGGGGCGTAGGTTGCGGTGTTGCCGGCTGGCGTGCGCACGTATTCCGATGCGCCGTTGTTGGGCATCGCCTGGGTGGTGCGCAGGCCGAGGGTAGTTTTGCTGTCGTGGCCGAACAGCGTGTCCTGGCGGATGTAATTCAAGGTGTTGCTGATATCGGTGTAGGCCACCTTGAGACGGTTGGTGCCTTCGCGCAGGTCCATCGGGTAATCGTGATAGGCCAGCCCGACTTCCAGGCGCGAATTGTCGTCCAACTGCAAGGTGGTCTTGTTGGCGATCCAGGTGGAACCCGGTTGCAGGCGCTTGGAATCGCGGGCAGCGTTGAGACTGTTGGCGGCGCGCGGGTCGTGGCTGATCTGGGCGCGGGTGAGTTTGCCGGGGGTGTCGTTGGTGGTTTCGCGGTAGCGGAAATAGAAGCGGGTTTCCAGGTCCGGGTTGAAGCGGTAGCCGAAGTTGGCGGCCATGCCCTTGCCGGTGGCGGCGCTCTGGCGCTGATAGCCGTCGGATTCCGAGTCGGTGAGGCTGATGTAATAGTCGGCATCCCCCAGCACCTGGCCCGAACTGATCTCGCGCTGGGCATAGCCACGGCTGCCGGCTTCGTAACGCACTTGCAGTTTGGGCGCATCGTAGCCGGTATGGGTCACGTAGTTGACCGCGCCGCCCAGGGCCAACGCGCCTTGATCAAAACCGTTGGCGCCGCGCAATACCTCGACGCGGCTTTGCCACAATGGGTCCTTGAGTTCATATGGGGTGCCGCCGGGGCCGGTCAGCGGCAAGCCATCGAACATCTCATAGAGCCCGGAGGCGTGGGCACCTGGGCTGCGGTTCAGGCCCGAACCGCGAATGGACAGCTTCACCCCTTCGTTATTCGCCGCCTTGGCATACACACCCGGCTGGTACTTGAACACGTCTTCGTTGGTGCTCACCCGCCCCTGCTGCACGCTGCTCATGTCGATGTAATTGGTGGCGCCGGGCACGCTCTTGAGCTGCGCCTGGGCCACTTCGCCGACGCCGGCCTCGGGCGTGGTGACTTCGACCGGTGCCAATTGCAGGTCTTCGGCGTGCACCAGGGAGCTAAAGGTCAGGGCGGCGAACAGGAACGGAGGTGGGCGCAGCAGCATGGGCGGATCCTTGGAATTCGGGGGCGTGAAAGGCTGGGCCGTCACGCGAACAGTGATGGGAAGACAACGATGCCCGCCAAGTCACGCCTTAATAACGGACCAGACCCTTCCCACAACAGCGTCGGACCGGATTTATTTTTTAAGTCCAAAATCGAATTAATACATGCAAACTCAGTATTTAAAGAAATAACCAGTACGCATTACTGTGGAGCCATTGAGTCACCTACGAGATCGCCTCCCATGCCTGCATCCGCCACCGTCATCGACTTTACCCTCCACCGCAAACGCCGCCAGGCACGTGCTGCGGCCGAGTTGATGTGGGCGATGTACGCGGCGCGCGCAGGGTTGGCGGTGTTTACCACCCACGCCGCAACGCCCAGCGATACACGCCGGGCGTAGGCCTATGAATTTCCTGCATGTGATTCCCGAACCGCCCGAACCGCTGCCCAAGCCCAGCACCGATGACGATGTGATCAGCTTGTGCGTGGCGCATAACCTGCAACGCCTGCGCAGCAAACGGCACTTGTCACTGGACGCACTTGCACGCGCCTGCGGCGTGAGCCGGGCAATGCTGGCGCAGATCGAATCCGGGCGCAGCGTGCCGTCGATCAAGGTGTTGTGCAAAATTGCCAAGGGCCTGAAGGTGTCGGTGGCGGCGTTCCTGGAAGATCGCGCGTTCGAAGGGGTGGAAGTGTTGCCGGCGCAGCAGAGCAAGCGCCTGGTGAGTGCCGATGGCGCGTTTATCAGCCGCGCATTGTTTCCCTACGATACGGCACGCCAGTCCGAATTCTACGAGATTCGCCTGCGTGCGCTTGGGGAGGAAGTGTCCAAAGGCCACGGCCCGGGCATCCAGGAAAACCTGGTGGTGGCCCAAGGCGTGCTGGAAGTCAGCGTCAATGACGAGCGCTACCTGCTGTCCACCGGCGATTCAATCCTGTTCTACGCCGACCAGCCCCACCGCTACCGCAACCCGGCGGACAGCGAAGCCGTGGCGTTCCTGGTGATCACCTACCCCGAGCGGCTGGATTAATCACGGCAAAAAAAAACGCCCCGACTTATCGGGGCGTTTTTTCATCGCGCGGGACCTGTCAGCAGGTGCAGCACATCATCGGCATGCCGTTGCAGCTCATCATCATGGGCATGGCGCAGTCGTTCATCATTTTGTTCATGAGCATGCAGCAGTTGTTCATCATGTCCATGCTCATGCCCGGCATCGGCATCATTTTGCACATCATGCCGTCGGCCATCATGGTGCATTCCATGACGCACTTCATCATCGGCATCGGCATGCCCATCATCGGCATCATGTTCATGCCGGTCATCATGGCCATGGCGTCGGCCGACATGCACATCATCGACAGGTTGGCGCACTGCATCATCATCGGCATGCCGCAGTTCATCATCATCGCCATCATTTCGGCATTGGTCTTGAACTGGGCCATGTCCATGCCGGCTGCCGGCTTCATGGTGCACATCATGGCGTCAGCGGCCATTTCGCATTTCATGGTGGCCATCATCATCGGCATGCCCATCATCGGCATCATTGGCATGGAGGTGTTCATCGGCATCTGCATTGCATTCATCATGTTCGAAACTCCGTAATCGACAGGAAATGGCTAGGTTCTGGTGCCGATTCTAGAGAGGCCGGAGGGCTGCACAAGACGCCGGCAGAGCAGCAGGAATGGATGTTCCCGGGGACGCTTTGTCGAACAAGACAGCTGCATCGGGTGCGATGACAATGAATCGGACGCTATTGCGTTACTTGCATCCGTTACCTGGCGTGAATGGACGTCATGGATATTCGATTGAGGAATCTCGTCCAACCTTAAGGAAATAAACGATCTAACGGATGACCCTAGCCGTCGGGCTTCTCCAGCGACTGCATCAATTCATCGGCCTCCGAGCCCGGTGGCAACCTGAACCCATGCATTTCATCAGCAGCAAGAATTTCATCCAGGGCGGCGAGCAACTGCGCTTCTGTCGGCGAGTCCCGCAGCAGTTTATGCGCGGGGAGCAACAACTCGGAGGGAACGCCCTGAACGCTGGCAGCGTCGATCACAGCGAAGAGGATAAAGCGCAGGCGTATTTCGCGGTCCGTCGGCCAAGCCGTTTTTCGCTTACCCAAGGTAGGGCCTCGTTTTTTCAGAAAAATCCGAGGCTATTGTGCACAGACAGCTGTTTCAAGCATCGGGATGCAAGACAGGCAAATTCCTACAGCAGAAAGAGAAACAGCACTCCCCAAGGCCACATTCAACGCTTAAAAGGCTTGCCGCCGGCAAAATAAGCTCGGCTCATGCCCGGCTGCGTTGCAACTCCAAGGTGGTGCCGATAAGCCGCGTAAATATACTCAGGATTTCGAACATCTGTGGGTTCTCAAGCTGCTTGGGCAACACATCCAGGGCGCACAAAGTGCCGAAGACGGTGCCATCCGAAAACACAATGGGCAACGAGATATAACTCTCAAACCCATGGGCCTTGGGCAACGGATGCTCCCAGAACACCGGATCCTTGCTGGCGTGCTCGATGATGATCGACTTGCGATTGGCGCGTGCCTGGTTGCATAGGGTGGCTTCGACCCGCAACTCGTCGCCCACCTCCAGCCCGAAATGCAACTCATCGTGCACGGCACAGGCCACCCAGTGACTTTCGGTCATCTTGGAAATGGCGGAAAACCGCATTCCAGTCAAACGCGTGGTGAGTCGCAAAATGTTGGACGTGGTTTCAATTTCCGTAATGGCGTCCAACTCTTCAACCGTTAGATGTTTGATAACGCTCTCCTCCAGTCACAGGCGTCATCACTGCATCGGCCATCGGTGGTACGGCTTAACTCACTGCCGACGAAATGCATTACTGCACGGGCAGGAAATTCATCAGCAACAGGCTTTGTGCATAGTTAAGCCCAATACGGCGGTAGCGCTCGTCGAGCATCTGGGTCAACAGGTCAAGGCGCGCAACAATCTTGCCGAACTCGACGGCGAAACTCAGGTTGCTGCCCTCCTCCGAGATCTCGTTGGAAAACAGGAGCAGGACGCCATTTGCATCCTGGCGCTTGCTGAGCAACCAGGTGGCCTTCTCGATATTGCGCGCGGCGTTGCTGACGAACTGCGGGTTGATCGAGTCGGTAATGTAGAACTCGGTACGCCCACCGTGGGCGGTCACGATCATACTGCCGATGGCATAGATAAACGCCCCGACCCGGTCGCCCTGAAACTCAGGGCTCAAGGAGTAGCTCAGCGCCGCCAGGTCGCGACGCTCCCCGAGGGCAGGCAATGAGCGGCGCTGCTCAATGGCCAGGCGGATCTCCCGCGCAGCGCTCACCGCATCCGGATAACCCGACTGGCGCCACTGGTTGGGGTTGCGCAGGTAGAGCTTGTTCATGAGCAAATACAGGCTTTGCAAGTTGTCGCGCATGCCCAGGGTTGCCATGCGATCGACACTGGTCTGGAAGAATTCATCGGGTTTGCCGTTACTGAACTGCTTGGCGATGTCGCGTCCCTGCTGCTGGGTACAGCCACTGGCGCAGAGCATTAACACCACGGCCAGCCACAGTGGCCGACGCACTTGTCGAGTCTTGAATAAAAGTAACGTGCGAGCCATCGGCACCCGATCTGGTTCTTTTGCCCGCGCGGGAAATCGGCAGGGCTGGGACAAAGATAGATTGGAGAAATGAAAAAAAGTGCGATGGGCTGGGCAGATAGTTGTAAGCAGAGCATGCCGGGCGCTGAATCGGCCCAATCGTGAAAGATTCGTTTCAGGGCCTATACTCAATGGAACAGTTGCGAGTGTTGTTGGCGATCCAGGGAGGATCTACATCGCGTACGGCACTTCTCCCCCGCAGCTGTACAGGAGGGTCGCACAGATGAAACATCCCATTCGAGCTCAGATTTTTGTCCAAGTGATTTGCCTGCTATCGGTGGCTCAGCTTTTCTGCTGAGCCATGGGTCACTGCCTTTAAGATCAGCTGCGAGTGTGGCTGGGGCAGTTTTCGCCCTGTATTTGGGGCCATCAACTTAAATGCCATTGCTGCCGCAGTAGCGTTCGCGCGGGTTTCAAGCGCGGACGGCCCGACACTACGCGTCTGGTATTAACGCGAATGTTTCATTTATCCAGATTCACCAGCTCGTGCATCCGCGCCCCTATCATTCCCCGCAACCATTCAGCGTGGAACGCCATTTCGTCCAGAGAGATACCCTCACCCAACTGATATTCGAAAACCTTGTCCTTGGGCCCCTGACCCACGAGGTGGAAATGCCCATAGCGATCAAACCGGGCGAGGACGTAGGGGCAGACGTAAATGATGTTGCTGAATGGCACCCGCACTTCGTAGGGCCCGCGGCCACGACGGATAACCGTGAGGCTAAGCAGTTGCTGGTTTTCATCGAACGTAAAGGCCTCCACGTGAGGCGTAGAGGCCATCCAGGCAAACATCGCACCGATGAGCACTGCGGTACCGAGCATGAACAGGATGAGCGTCGACGTCGTAAAACTCGATTCAGCGCTGGGCGGCGCGCCCTGCAGCGCTCCGAGCCCGGCCAGGAGCAACATCACCAGCCCGTAGCCCGGCAACAGCATCAGTAGCGCAATGTAGAACCCCAGGATCCCCCGACCACTGCCGCCAACGCTCGGTAGATCCGGGCCGTAATACCAGGTGGGTGGGTGCGCGACAGGGCTTCCAGTGCTTGGCGCTCCGGGAAGGGTGGCGACGAGGTGAGGCGGGTCTTGACGGTTCATCCAGCAGGCTCCAGGGATTGCAGCGTTCAATAATGGGCGAAAAACCAGGAGTCTTCGCGTACCCCTCAAACCGTTAGTTGGACGCCCGCCTACGGGCAGCCTTACTTGAGCAGGGCAATCACCGCGCAGACAATCATGATCGCCAGCGCCGGCCACTGCATGGGCATGAAAAAGAAGTGATGGCGCACGCCATCTTCATGCACCTGCCGATTCAGGACAAAGCCCAGCACGGTGTTGATGGCCGAGCCAATCCCCACACCCATCAACAGTTGCATCAGTGAGGTATTGCCGGGTTTGACGCTGGGGTCGGGCCACACCCCCATCAGCAACAACACCATGGCCACCGGCGTGAACAGTGTCAGCCAGCCTGCGCCGCGATAGATCATCGTTTAATCCTCATGAATGACACGATTGGCTCAAGCCGGCTCGCGTGCTTGCTCTTCAACCGCAAACACGGAATCGAGTGTGTTGAGGAACAGGTCGTGGCTCAGAATGCCGGTGGCGATGGTCGACAACACGGGTTTGCCGCTCTCGTCCTTGATCACCACCTTTTCGGTCCAGGCGTTGAGGTCGACGGTACGCAGCGACGACATCGGCACCTTGCGCCCCTGGTATTCGAGGAAATCCCGGCTCACCACAATCGGCGTCGTGGTGATTTTGAGGAAGTTGCCGCTGACGCGCTTGCCCCAGACCTGCCCGGAGCTGATGCAATTAAACCTGACTGCCCCACCCGACTCCAGCGTCGCCAGCACCCCCGGCAGACGTGCACGTACGTGCAGCTCACGGACCAACTGCTGGAAATCGTGAAAACCCTTGAGGCTCTCGATCACTCGATGAAACGGCTCGGAGGCATTACGACGGTAAGCCACATTGGTGATCATGCCGGTCAGCACGGTTTGCCCGGAGCCGAACAGATACAGGTCATCAATCTCGGCAAAGGCGGTGTATTCGCGCTGATCGTTGATGATGCGCTCGATACCATGTTCATACACGTCGTAAAGCGGCGCACGCAGTTTCCTGTGCCAGGCGTAAGCGGCAAATACACCCAGCCCGAGAACCGCCAGCAAAGCGCTGGTGGCGTAAATCAAGGTATGGGGGCTGCTGAAGTTGAAGGCCATGCCACGGGACGTCTGGAGGCTGACCGGCCCCTCATTGCCCGGTGGCAGGATCGTGCCCAGATACAACACAAACCCGGCGAGACCTAACAACACAACGCCAAATATCAAACTGAAAATCAGAAAACCCTTGCCGTGACGGAAACTGGCGATCAGTTCGCCGGTGGCGGAAGGCGCTTGGGAGGGGGATGACTGCATAACGCTTGCGTCCTTGTAATGGGGTTGCGCGCACCGCTGTTTATGCGGGGCCGATTGAACCCTGCCGTCATTGGGCGGGCTTGGCACGGCAGGTTGGAACATGGCCCATTAACATCGTTCCCTGTGCATATGGGTTAATGCCAACGGGTTCACAACGTTCGCGACATTGGGGCCGGAAACACGAAAGCCCCGCTAAGGCGGGGCTTTCGTTTAAGTCCTGGCGGGAAACCACGCCTGGGACCCTCGTCATCTTTCGGACAATGCAGCGCTTGCTTCACCAGAGATGGAAGTCTTTTTCAGCGTTTCCCTAGCGGGCAAAAGACGTCCCCGGACGCGGAATCATTATCGGGCTTGGCGAAGCACAAGCTCCGACAGACGGGTCTTAACTCGGAAGCAGAACTCACGAATTTGAAATTGATAAGCCGGCATAACCATGTAGTTTAAATCGGGACCCAATGAGTCTTTAATTTCCATGTATTTGGCAGTCTTGGCAGCAATGGCCTGGTATTGCGCCTCGTATTTATCGTAAGACGCTTTGTTGTAGACCTTTAAAACATCCAATTCTTTACGGCATTGCTCAGCGCGATTTTGGTTCAAGTTTGTTTCTGATTCTGACTGAGCCGCCTCCGGAGAAGCTGCTTTCGGCGCGTCAGCACTGGCGTTCGTGGGTGCAGCCTCATATCGCACAGTCCATTTTTCTGGTGTCGAAGGTGCGACTTCAGGCGGTGCTTCCTGGACGACGGCAGGAGGTGGAGTCACATCAGGTTTTTCTGGAGTTTTCGTAGCGCATCCAGAGAGGGCAAGCCCTACCACTACAACGATGCCACACATTTTATCCATCGGTTCCACCAAGAGGTAATTACGGATGGCTGAGTCGTTAGGTTCTGGGTAAAAGTAATAACTCATTCAATGATCGAGTGTAATTTTTCTACCAGCCTCAAGGCGCTCAGCCTCTCTTCCTTGAGTGCGCAGATGAACGATAGTAGTAAAAAAACAAAAAGATGACGAGCAAAAGCTGACTGGAAAAACCACAAATTCAATGTGCCCGTTGAAGTGGTTTCAGTTGCGTGATTCAGATCCCGGGCTGCATCGGCAATCATCAATATTGGTTGCGCGAGTCTGCTACAGGGCACAGTAAGCAGAAGATCGCCAAACCCCAGAAACACAAAAGCCCCGCAATCGCGGGGCTTTCGTTTGAATCTTGGCGGGAAACCAGGGATTCGAACCCTGGGAACGCTATTAACGTTCGCCGGTTTTCAAGACCGGTGCATTCAACCACTCTGCCAATTTCCCTTGTGCATCACAGGATTAGGATAGCCCATCCTGTCTCAGCGGGCGCCATAATACCCGAATGAAACACACTGTCAAACTCTCGCCATCGCTTGTTACAGAGCGTCTGTTATGATCTTTGCGACTGAACGTTTCAAAACCGAAGGAGTGTCGCCATGCGCGAACAGAATTACGCAGTGAATGGTAACGCGCAGGCTGAGCAGCTTGAAGTCAGCCGCGTGTTGCGCAACACCTATGGACTGCTCGCCCTTACCCTCGCATTCAGCGGCTTAATGGCGTTCGTGGCCCAGCAGATGCACGTCGGCTACCCGAATATCTTTGTCGTACTGATCGGTTTCTATGGCCTGTTCTTCCTGACCAACAAGCTGCGTGACTCGGCCTGGGGCCTGGTGTCGGCGTTTGCCTTGACCGGCTTCATGGGCTTTATCCTCGGCCCGATCCTCAACCGTTACCTCGGTATGGCCGGCGGTGCGGAAGTGGTCAGCTCGGCGTTTGCCATGACCGCCCTGGTGTTTGGTGGTCTGTCGGCCTACGTGCTGATCACCCGCAAGGACATGAGCTTCCTGGGTGGTTTCATCACCGCAGGCTTCTTCGTGTTGCTGGCGGCGGTGGTGGCGGGCATGTTCTTCCAGATCAGCGGCCTGCAACTGGCTATCAGCGCGGGTTTTGTGCTGTTCTCCTCCGTGTGCATCCTGTTCCAGACCAGCGCCATCATCCACGGCGGTGAGCGCAACTACATCATGGCGACCGTCAGCCTGTATGTGTCGATCTACAACCTGTTTATCAGCCTGTTGCAGATCTTCGGCATCATGAGCCGCGACGACTGATTTACTCGCTGCATAAAAAATGCCCCGTATCGAAAGATGCGGGGCATTTTTGTTTTCACGGCATTAGTACTGGTTAGGTTCCATTTCCAGCTCGACCTTGAAACGCTGGGCGATATCCCGCTGGATACGTTGGGCCAGGTTGGCAATATCGTGGCCTGTGGCGCCGCCATAGTTGACCAACACCAGCGCTTGCAGCGTGTGCACGCCGGCATCGCCGTCACGAAAGCCCTTCCAGCCGGCCTTGTCGATCAGCCAGCCAGCGGCCAGCTTCATCTGCCCATCCGCCTGCGGGTAAGCCACCAGGTCCGGATACTGCGCCTGTAACTCTTCAGCCAGGACCTTGGACACCAGCGGGTTCTTGAAGAAGCTGCCGGCATTGCCAAGCACTGCCGGGTCGGGCAATTTTTCGCTACGGATACTGCAAATCGCGCGACTGACATCGCTCGGTGTCGCCTCGGTGATCCCCTGCCCTGCCAGGCGCTGCTGCACTGGGCCGTAGTCGAGCTTGAGGTGGCTGGCGCGACTCAGGGCAAAGCGTACCCGCAGGATCAACCAGCGCCCGATTTCATGCTTGAACAGGCTGTCACGGTAGGCAAAGTTGCATTCTTCCAGGCTGAAATCGCGCAACTCGCCGGTCTGGCGATCGAGGGCGGTCAAGCCGGCAAAGACGTCCTTGATCTCCACGCCGTAGGCGCCGATGTTCTGCATGGGGGCAGCACCGACGGTGCCGGGGATCAGGCTGAGGTTTTCCAGGCCGCAGAAGCCCTGTTCCAGGGTCCACAGTACAAACGGGTGCCAGGCCTCGCCTGCTTCGGCTTCGACCACCACCTGCACGCCATCATCCTGCAGCACACGAATGCCCTGGGTGGCCATGCGCAACACCAGGGCAGGAATGTCCTGGGTGAGCAGCAAGTTGCTGCCACCGCCAATCACCAGCAAGGGCAACGCCTGGGTCGACGCATAGGCCAGTGCCTCGCGCACATCGGCGTCACTGCGGGCCTCGGCGAAGAGTTGGGCACGCACATCAATGCCAAAGCTGTTGAATGGCTTGAGCGACACCTGCGCCCGCACTTGCAAGGTCATAACCGCCCCTTCAATTCGATCACCAGTAAATCACACGCCTGCTCGATCAAGTCCAGGACCCGTTCGAAGCCTTGTTCGCCTTCGTAGTAGGGATCCGGCACCTCGTCCACTTCAGCCTCATAGCGCCGCAGGAACAGGTCCAGCTCCGCCTTGCCCTGGCCGGGCTGCATGGCCTTGAGGTTGCGCAGGTTGCTGTGATCCATGGCCAGGATCAGGTCGTAGCGTGCAAAGTCGGCGCGGGAGACCTGCCGGGCCCG
Source organism: Pseudomonas sp. NIBRBAC000502773 (assembly GCF_006517195.1). Lineage (NCBI taxonomy): Bacteria > Pseudomonadati > Pseudomonadota > Gammaproteobacteria > Pseudomonadales > Pseudomonadaceae > Pseudomonas > Pseudomonas sp. NIBRBAC000502773. Next base: position 735,322 of record NZ_CP041189.1, read on the forward strand.
CTGGGCCGACAAATCGTAGCCGCGCACCAGTGCCGCACGTTGGCTGCGCTGGTCCGGCGGGTTGCCGATATGCCATTCGCCGGTGCCGGCGGACGCTACGTCGACCTGCCCCGCCAACCCGGCTTCGCGCAATTTATGGCGCAGTACGCCCTCAGCGGTGGGCGAGCGGCAGATATTGCCCAAGCAGACAAACAGAACCTCCATCAGGCCCCCAGCAGGCGACGGACGCGCTCAAGGTCTTCCGGGGTATCAACACCCGCAGGCGGTGCTTCCAGGGCGTCCCCCACGTGGATACGTACGCCGTGCCAGAGGGCTCGAAGCTGCTCCAGGGATTCGGTGTTTTCCAGCCAGCACGGGCCCCAACTCACGAAGTCATGCAAAAAACCGGCACGGTAGGCGTAGATGCCGATATGGCGACGGTACGGCACGCCTTCGGGCAACAGGTCAGGGTTCCTGGCGAAGGCATCACGCGCCCAGGGCAAGGTCGAACGGCTGAAAGTCAGCGCCAGGCCGTTGACATCACTGACCACCTTGACCACGTTCGGATTGAACAGGGTGTCGATGTCTTCAATCGGCTCGGCCAGGGTCGCCATACGCGCTTCACCATGGGCAGCCAGGTTGGCGGCCACCTGGTCGATCACGCCCGGCGGGATCAACGGTTCGTCGCCTTGTACATTGACCACGATGGCGTCTGGCGCCAGGCCCAACTGCGTGGCCACTTCGGCCAGGCGGTCAGTGCCGGAGTTGTGATCTTCACGGGTCAGCACCGCTTCGGCGCCGAACCCTTTGCAGGCCTCGATGATGCGCGGGTCATCAGTGGCCACCACGACGCGCTCAGCACTGCTTTTGCAGGCCTGTTCCCACACCAGCTGGATCATCGGCTTGCTGCCGATCAGTTGCAGCGGCTTGCCCGGCAGGCGTGTCGAGGCGTAGCGGGAAGGAATGACAACGGTAAAGGCAGTGGTCATTTATCCAGGCGCTCGTCGGTGGTCAGGGTGCGGGCTTCGCTTTCCAGCATCACCGGGATGCCATCACGGATCGGGTACGCCAGGCCGGCGCCCTTGCTGATCAGCTCGGTTTTATCGGCGCTGAGCTTGAGCGGGCCTTTGCAGATCGGGCAAGCGAGGATGTCGAGCAGTTTGGTGTCCATGAGTGTTTCCTGGATAGCAGCGTTTAAGGCAAAAGACGGGCGGGCAGCAGGCGCATCAGCTGCGTGTCGAACCAGGCGACGAACGCCGGCGACGGCACCGCATCCACCGCAAGGTACCACCAGTCGGGCTGGGCAAAGGCGCGGCACTTCACCGCGTCCTTCTCGGTCATGACCAGTGGCAATGACGGGGTAAAATTCAAGACCTCGGCGCTGTAGGGCGCGTGGTCGGCAAAAACATGGGGAATCGGCTGCCAGTGTAGCGTTTCAAGGGTGTTGAAGAAACGTTGTGGATTACCGATACCGGCGACCGCATGTACCTGCTGCCCCTCAGGAAAGTACGCCAGCGACTGGCGCTCGCCGCTGTGCAGGTTGACCAGTGCGGTAGGTTGCAGGCGAAACCCAAAGCCATCGTCGCGATCCGAGCCGGCACCGTTGTAGAGCAGCGCATCCACACTGTGCAAGCGCTCAACCGGCTCGCGCAATGGCCCGGCCGGCAGGCAACGGCGATTGCCCAGGCCCCGGGCGGCGTCGATCAGCACCAGTTCCAGGTCACGGGCCAGGCGGTAGTGTTGCAGGCCGTCGTCGGAGAGGATCAGGTCGAGGGTCTCGCTGGCAAGCAAGGCCTGCACTGCACGACTGCGGTCGGGATCGATCATCAGCGGCACGCCGCAGCGCTGCACGATCAGCAAAGGCTCGTCACCCGCCACCGTGGCGCTGTGGCTGGCCTCGACGCGCCAGGGCAACTGCGGTGGCTTGGCGCCATAGCCGCGACTGACCACACCCACCCGCAGGCCACTGCGTCGGCAGTGTTCGATCAACCACAGGATCAACGGCGTCTTGCCGGTGCCGCCCACAGTGATATTACCGACCACTACCACCGGCACCGGCGATTGATAGATCTCGCCCTCTCCCGCCAGGAACCGCGCGCGCTTGCGCTGCACCACCCGGCGATACAAAGACTCCAGTGGCCGCAACAACGCCAGCGCCGGATGGCCCTCGTACCAGGCCTTGAGCAAACGATCGGACATGGCCATCAGGGTTGGCTCGCCGCCTCGACAGTGCTCATGCGCAGATGACTGAAACCGAGCTTGCCGGCGGCGTCCATCGCCGTGATCACGGCCTGGTGCTGGGTCTTGCCATCGGCACTGATGGACAACGGCATCTTGGTATCGCCGCCGGACTCTTTCTCCAGGGCCGCCATGAGGCTGGCGAGGTCGTTTTTCTCCAGCACCTGGTTATTCACCGAAAACGCCCCGTCGGCGCTGATGGCGATGTCCAGTTGCTTGACTTCCTGGTCTTCGGCCGGCGAGCCACTCACGGCTTCCGGCAGGTCGACGCGCAGTTCGGTCTGCCGGGTGAAGGTGGTGGTGACGACAAAAAACAGCAGCAGGATAAACACCACGTCGATCAACGACGCGAGGTTGATGTCGACATTTTCCCGTTGCTTGCGGCGAAATTTCACGCTTTGCCCCCAACCAGGTCCACATCACGGTCGCCCTGCACCACTTCCACCAGCTTGATGGCTTCCTGCTCCATACCGACCACCAGTTCATCGATGCGCCGCTGCAGGAAACGGTGGAAGAACACCGAAGGAATACCGACCATCAGGCCCGCCGCCGTGGTAATCAGGGCCTTGGAGATGCCGCCGGCCAGCACGGCCGCGTTGGTGGTCATGCCCGAGCCCATGAACGAGCTGAAAATATCGATCATGCCCAGTACCGTCCCCAGCAAACCGAGCAACGGCGCCATGGCGGCGATGGTGCCGAGGGCGTTGATATAGCGTTCCAGCTCATGGATGACCCGGGCGGCGGCCTCTTCGATGCACTCTTTCATGATCTCGCGACCATGCTTGGAGTTGGCCAGGCCGGCGGCGAGGATTTCACCCAGGGGTGAGTTGGCGCGCAGTTCCTTGAGTTTGTCCTTGTCCAGCTGCTTGTTCTTGATCCAGCCCCAGACCTGCCCCAGCAGATGCTCGGGGGTGACGCGACTGGCGCGCAGGGTCCACAAACGTTCGGCAACGATGCCGAGTGCGGCGATGGAGCTCAGGATGATGGGCAACATCATCCAGCCGCCAGATTTGACCAATTCCCACACAGTGAATGTCCCCTCGAAAAAGTGCGCCACTTTACCATATAGGTTCGGCGGCGGGGTTCGTCGGCCATGGACCCGTCTGTCCCAGGCGCCGGTCTTTGGCATGGCCGGCTCAGGGTAACGTTTCGCGCCAAAAACGGCGTTGACTACGCGCAACAGTCGGTGGCTGGAAAGCCCCTAATTGCACACGCACCGCGCCCAGCTCGGCACTGTCGTATATCTGGCTGCCCAGTCGCTGGTAGCGCTCCACCACCTGCGGGTGAGGATGGCCGAACGCATTGCCACGCCCACGGGAAATCAGCACCGACGTGGGCGCCAGCCGCTGTAGAAAAGGCCAGGACGACGAACTGCGGCTGCCATGGTGAGGGGATTGCAGCCAATCGGTGCGCACGGCCAACGAAGACGCGAGAAATGCTCGTTCGGCAGCCCGATCAATATCCCCCGTGAGCAGCAGCCGCTCACCATTGGCCTGGACCTGCAGAACACAGGACTTGGGATTGCCATCAATCGCATCAGGCCACTGCCACAGCTCGAATGCCACACCGTCCCACTCCCACCGTTCGCCGCTGACACAGGGCTGGGTGGCGAGAAACGCGGGCAACCCCTCGGTTTCACCGCCCACGACACGCCGGATCGGCAACCCTCGGGCAACAGCCGACGCCCCACCGGCATGATCGGCGTCGGCGTGGCTCAGCAGCATCATATCCAGCGTCCCGACGCCGAGCTTTTTCAACGCAGGCACTACCACACGGGCACCGAGGTCAACCGTCCCCGAACGCGGGCCGGCATCGTAGAGCAACGTGTGATGGCGGGTACGCAGGATCAAGGCCTGACCTTGACCGACATCCAGCTGCACCACCTCCACCCGCCCATGGGGCACGAGCTCGCGGGGTGGAAACACGGCCAACAACAGCAGCGGCAAGCCCAGGGGCCGAAACGGCACGCCGCTGGGCAGCAGTAACAGCACCGCGCCGACCAGGCTGATCAGCCAGTAACCCAGGGGCACCTCGGCCGGTATCCAGGCAGGCATTTGCCCAGCGAGCCATGCCAAGCCCCGGAACAACCCGTCAAGCGCCCCGCCCGCCAGCCACAACAAACCCTCCCCGGCATACGGCAGCGGCAACAATGCGCTCCCCAGCAAGGCCAGGGGCAACACCACCAGGCTGATCCACGGCACGGCAACCAGGTTGGCCAGCGGCGCACTGACGCTGACGGGCAAGCCGAGCACCAGCAACACAGGAAACAGACCAACGGCAATCAAGCACTGGGGACGTGTCCACGCCTGCCAGACGCTCCACGGCCCCAACCGCCCCCCAAATCCCAGGACCAGCACCGCGACAGCCATGAAGGACAGCCAGAATCCCGGTTGCAGGCTGGCCAGTGGCTCCAGGATCAGCACGCCATTGAGTGCCAGCAACAACGGCCACCAGAAGCCCAGATGACGAAAGCGCAGGCGCCACAACAACACCAGCCCCACCATGACGCAGGCCCGTTGCACCGGCACGCCAAACCCTGCCAGCAGGCCGTACCCCAGCGCAGCGGCAAACGCCAGGCCGCACGCCCACGGCAGCCACGGCCAGGTACGGGGCCAGCAGCCGTAGCGTGCAAGTAGCGCGACCAACCCGTAGATCAACCCCGCCAGCAAGCCAATGTGCTGGCCGGAAATCACCAGCAGGTGCACCGTGCCAGTGTCCTGCAACACCTGCCAGTCTTCGGCCGCCAGCCCGGAGCCATCCCCCAGCACCAAAGCCGCCAGGCCCGCCTCGCGGCCGTGGGCGTCCACCGCCATCAGGCGTTGGCGAACAGTGTCACGCCAGGCATGACGCGCCGGCGCCAGGCGCTCACCATCCTTCACCGAGCCGGTGGCGCCAATGCGCTGGGCCAGCAGCCAGGCCTCCTGATCGAAACCATGAAAATTGAGCAGCCCGGCAGGCCGTTTCAGCGTCACGGCCAGACGCCAGCGCTCGCCACTGCGTACCGGCGGCCCGCCGTGCCAAAACACCCGGATGCGCTTGGGCAACCGGGCGTTGCGCGCCTGGCTGTCGGCCAGCTCAAAACGCACGCCCGTCTCTGTCTGCTGCGGTAACCCGGTTACACGGCCTTCCAGCCATCGCGTCTGGCCATCCAGCACCGGCCGTAGTCGATCATCCAGCGCCCACTGCGCACTGATGCAGGCCCAGCTCAAGCCCAACAGGAAAAATGCCAGTGGCGACGTACGAAAGGGCAATAGCATCAATGCAAGCACCAGCATGGCTATCAGCCATCCCGTCGGCGGCAGCGCCGGTAGAAAGCGCAAGGCAAGCAACCCCAGCGCGAGCGCGAACATCCCTGTCTTCATGAACACTCCTTTTCAAGTGATCCACTCAGTCTTAGACGAGGGCCCAGCGTGTCCTATGATGTTTTGTCACAAAGTCTGAATTTTCTGTTTATAGAATGCGGGCATACTTGCCCCTCGAACTGACCTGGACCCCCTATGCCTCGGCGCTTATTCAAACGGTACATGCCCGACCCCACCAGTATCAGGGAACACAAGTCATTACAGTTTCTTGGCACGTTGCTGCACGACCCGAACCTCTGGCACCTGAATCGGCATTCCGTGGCACGCGCCATGGCCGTGGGTTTGTTCGCGGCGTTTATCCCGATCCCGTTGCAGATGCTGCTGGCGGCAGTGCTGGCGATCACCGTGCGCGGCAATATGCCCATCGCCATCAGCCTGGTATGGCTGACCAACCCGATCACCATGCCGGTGGTGTTCATCTGCACCTACATGACCGGCGCCTGGCTGATGAATGTGCCACCGCGCAGCCTGCCCGACGACCTGACCTGGGAATGGATCAGCGGCCAGTTGAGCACGCTGTGGCAGCCCTTCCTGCTGGGTTCGGTGGTGTTGGGGCTGGTGCTGGGCGCACTGGCCTACTGCCTGACCATGGGGTACTGGCGCTGGTGGGTCGCGCACCAATGGAAAAAGCGCAGGCAGCGCCGAGGCTGAGACCTATCGCGCCGGCAACCGCAGGTGCACACGCAAGCCCTGGCCGGTATTTTCCGCCCACAGGCTGCCGTCCTGGCGTTGCACGGCATTACGCGCGATGCTCAGGCCCAGCCCGAAGCCACCATCGCCGGGCCTCGAACCGTCCAACCGCGTAAACGGCGCAAAGATTCGCTCCAGATCCTGCTCATCGATTCCCCCGCCCTGGTCTTCCAACCAAAGGTGCCAATACTCCCCCTCGCGGCAGCCATCCAGGCACACGACCCCCTCCGCCGGGGAATGGCGTATGGCGTTGCGCAGGATATTCTCCAGGGCCTGGGCCAGAGCATTCAGGTTGCCCCTCACCCAACTGTCGGCGCCTAGAAGGCAGGGCAGCCGCGATGCCGGCCAACCGCTTTCAAAGCACGCGTTCTCGCGCAGCATGTCCCACAGCGCCTGCACCTGAATATCTTCTTTGGGCAGCGGCGCCCGCTCGGTATCCAGCCAGGCCAGTTGCAGGCTGTCTTCCACCAGGCGCTGCATGGCGTCGATCTCCCGACCCAGCCGCTCACGCAGGCGCGCAAGATCCTGCTCACTGTCACAGGCCACCCGCAAACGGCTCAAGGGCGTGCGCAGTTCATGGGACATGTCCCTTAACAGCTGCTGTTGCAGCATCACGGTACCCTGCAAGCGCTCGGACATATGATCAAACGCGCGCCCCAGCTCGCCCAATTCGTCTTGGCGGCTGGTGGCGTCGTGGGACATCCGCGTATTCAATTGATCGGCACGCCATGCGTTGGCCTGCTCGCGCAGTTGATTGAGGGGCATGATCAGCAGCCGATAGAGACCGATGCATAGCAACAAGGTAAAGAGGCCGGGAATCACGCCGTTGGTCAGCACCCGCCAGAACAGTTGGTAGCGCCCCGGCATAAAGCGCTGCGGCAGTTCAATCACCAGCGAACCGGCGCCCGGATCCACCGCAAACGGGATCTTCAACCACGGCAACCCCTTGACGTGGCGGCTGACCGGCCAGTCCAGGCCCCGCAGGAAGGTCAGGCGCTGGCTTTCCGTGTCGGTCAGCGGGTAGCTGCTCAACGACTGCAAGTCATTACCGATCACCCCGATCCACGTGCTTTCGCGCTTGCCCATTGCCTGCAGCCACGCATCAACGCCGGCATTGCCGCCCTGGTTCCAGGCCTGCTCGGCGCCGACCGCATAACCACTCAAGGTGCTCCTGGCCTCATCGGACAGGTAAGCGTTCTTTTGCTCCATGTACCGGCCCCAGGACCAACTGAGCCAGATCATCAGCAAACAGAAGGCGATCAGCAGGCAGGCAAGTTTCCAGAATAACGAGTGCCTGCCCGGCAGCCGTTTCAGCGATGCCTCAAAGCCCATCGTCGTGACCGCTCAACACATAGCCCTTGCCCCACACCGTGCGCACCTCACGCTCGCTGTAGCCGATGGCCTTGAGCTTGCGGCGGATCTGGCTGATATGCATGTCGAGGCTGCGATCATGGGGCGCATAACCCCGTTGCAACACGTGCTGGTAGAGGAAGGCTTTGCTGAGGACTTCTTCAGCGTTGCGGTGCAGGGTTTCCAGCAGGCGATATTCGCTGCGGGTCAGGCCCGCCCAGTGGCCTTGATGAAAAACATCGCACAGCTCGTCATCGAAACGCAGCGTGGGGGTATCCTCGCGCACGGGTGCAAGCGTCGGCAACGGGCGCCGATCCAGGGCCACCCGCCGCAGGATGGCTTCGATACGCACGCGCAGCTCAACCATGCTGAAGGGTTTGGGCAGGTAATCATCGGCACCCAGGCGAAAACCGCTGACGCGATCGGTTTCAGCGCCCAGGGCCGACATCAGGATCACCGGAATCGAATGGCTCCGGCGCAGATGGGTGAGGATCGACAAGCCATCCAGGCCCGGCAGCAGAATATCCATCAACACCACGTCGAATGCCTGGTCGCGCGCCATCTCCAGGCCCTGCTGACCGTTCTGACACCAAGTGACCTGGAAGCCACAGCGCCCCAAATGCTCATGCACATAGGCACCCAGCACGGGGTCATCTTCAATTGTGAGGATACGGGGTAGGCCAACTGCCGCGGGATTCATTAGCGTCTGCAAGTCATTCTCAATCACTGATTATTCAAGATAACCCCGCCGCAGGCAATCGCCACACGGCGTCCAACGGCCCGAAGATTGCCCTCTGTCATTAATTTGCAAGATTCCAGGCCGCGCAAATGGCTACACTGCGCAGGTGGCGCGGGCCGGATGCCGGCGCGGAAGATTGATATCAGTGTGGTAGCAGGAGAGTGGCGTGCTTAAAAGAATGGGGATAAAAGGCCGCGTACTGTTGCTGACCTTATTACCGACCAGCCTGATGGCCTTGTTGTTGGGAGGGTACTTCACCTGGATGCAGCTCTCGGAGTTGCAGGCCCAGTTGCTGCAACGCGGCGAAATGATCGCCGAGCAGCTGGCGCCCCTGGTGGCTCCGGCCATGGGCAGCAGGAATACCGACCTGCTGGAGCGTATCGCCACCCAATCCCTGGAACAGACGGACGTGCGCACCGTGGCGTTCCTCGCGCCGGACCGCACGCCCCTGGCCCACGCCGGCCCGACCATGCTCAACCAGCCGCCGGTGGGCAACAGCTCCCACCTGCTGCAACGCACCGGCAACGACGCCACGCGCTACCTGCTGCCGGTGTTTGGTCGCCATCGCAACCTGGCGGGCGATTTGATCCCCGATGAAGCCGATCGCCTGCTTGGTTGGGTCGAGGTGGAGCTGTCCCACAACGGCATGTTGCTGCGCGGCTATCGCAGCCTGTTCGCCAGCCTGCTGCTGATTGCCATCGGCCTGATCTGCACCGCGGCCCTGGCCTTGCGCATCAGCCGTACGATCAACGCGCCGATTGGCCTGATCAAGCAAGCGGTGGCCCAGCTCAAGGACGGCAACCTGGAAACCCGCTTGCCACCCTTGGGCAGCCAGGAGCTGGATCAGCTCGCATCGGGCATCAACCGCATGGCCGAAACCCTGCAAAATGCCCGGGAAGAACTGCAGCACAGCATCGACCAGGCCACCGAAGACGTGCGCCAGAACCTGGAAACCATCGAGATCCAGAACATCGAGCTGGACCTGGCGCGCAAGGAGGCCCTGGAGGCCAGCCGCATCAAGTCCGAGTTCCTGGCGAACATGAGCCATGAAATCCGCACGCCGCTCAACGGCATACTCGGTTTTACTCACCTGCTGCAAAAAAGCGAGCTGACCCCGCGCCAGCTGGACTACCTGGGCACCATCGAAAAATCCGCCGACAACCTGCTGGGCATCATCAACGAGATCCTCGATTTCTCGAAGATCGAGGCCGGCAAGCTGGTGCTAGACAGCATCCCCTTCAACCTGCGGGATTTGCTGCAAGACACCCTCACCATCCTCGCCCCCGCCGCCCATGCCAAGCAGCTGGAACTGGTCAGCCTGGTGTACCGCGACACGCCGCTGGCGCTGGTGGGCGACCCGCTGCGGCTCAAGCAGATCCTCACCAACCTGATCAGCAATGCGATCAAGTTCACCCGCGAAGGCACCATCGTGGCCCGGGCGATGATCGAGGACGAGCAGGAAGACAGCGTGCAACTGCGCATCAGCGTGCAGGACACCGGCATCGGCCTGTCCAGCCAGGACGTGCGGGCGTTGTTCCAGGCGTTCAGCCAGGCCGACAATTCACTGTCGCGCCAGCCCGGCGGTACGGGGCTGGGCCTGGTGATTTCCAAGCGCCTGATCGAACAAATGGGCGGTGAAATCGGCGTCGACAGCACGCCGGGCGAAGGCTCTGAGTTCTGGATCAGCCTGAACCTGCCCAAGACCCGCGACGACGTCGAAGACCTGCCCTGCGCGCCGTTGCTGGGCCATCGCGTGGCGGTGCTGGAAAACCACGACCTGGCGCGCCAGGCCCTGCAGCACCAATTGGAAGACTGTGGCCTGGAAGTCACGCCGTTCAATACCCTGGAAAGCCTGACCAACGGTATCACCAGCGCTCACCAGACCGAGCAGGCTATCGACCTCGCGGTACTCGGCGTGACCGCCAACGATATTCCGCCCGAGCGCCTCAACCAGCACCTGTGGGACCTCGAACACCTGGGTTGCAAAGTGCTGGTGCTGTGCCCCACCACCGAACAGATGCTGTTCAACGAGTCGGTACCCAACCCCAACAGCCAGTTGCAGGCCAAGCCGGCGTGTACCCGCAAGCTGCGCCGTGCGCTGTCCGACCTGATCAGCCCGCGGCCGTCACGCAGTGAACCGGGCGAGCCGTTGTCCAGCCGTGCGCCGCGTGTGCTGTGTGTCGACGACAACCCGGCAAACCTGCTGTTGGTGCAAACCCTGCTGGAAGACATGGGCGCGCAGGTCCGTGCAGTGGAAAGCGGCTACGCAGCGGTCGACGCGGTGAAACAGGACACCTTCGACCTGGTGCTGATGGACGTGCAGATGCCGGGCATGGACGGACGCCAGAGCACCGAGGCGATCCGCCAGTGGGAAAGCGAGCGCCATGGCACGCCCTTGCCGGTGGTCGCCCTCACCGCCCACGCCATGGCCAACGAAAAGCGCGCCCTGCTGCAAAGCGGTATGGACGACTACCTGACCAAACCCATCAGCGAACGGCAACTGGCCCAGGTGGTGCTGAAATGGACCGGCCTGGCCCTGCGCAACCAGGTGCCGGAGCGCGCCGTCGAAGGCTTGGGCCCCGGGGTGCAATTGCCGGTGCTGGACCACGAGGAAGGCCTGCGCCTGGCCGCCGGCAAGACCGATCTGGCGGCCGACATGCTGGCCATGCTGCTGGCCTCCCTGGAAGCCGACCGCCAGGCCATTCACGTCGCCCGCGAGGCCAAGGACAACCTGGCCCTGATCGAACGCGTCCACCGCCTGCACGGCGCCACCCGCTACTGTGGCGTGCCGCAACTGCGCGCCGCCTGCCAGCGCGCCGAAACCCTGCTCAAGCAGGACGACGCCAAGGCCATGACCGCGCTGGATGAACTGGACATGGCCATTGCACGGCTGGCCAGTGAAGCACGGGTCAGCGCCTGAATTCATCAAAAAGGAAGCCTTTGATGCGCGTGATTCTTTTCAGCAGCCAGACCTACGACCGCGACAGTTTCCTCGGCGAACCCTTGCCGCGCGGCCTGGAACTGCAATTCCAACCCGCCCGGCTCAACCTCGACACCGTTGCCCTGGCCGAGCACCACGAGGTGGTCTGCGCCTTTATCAACGATGACCTCAGCGCCCCGGTGCTGGAACACCTGGCCAAGGGCGGCACGCGGTTGATCGCGTTGCGTTCGGCCGGCTACAACCATGTGGACCTGCCTGCCGCCAAACGCCTGGGCCTGACCATCGTGCGTGTCCCGGCCTATTCGCCCCATGCGATCGCCGAACACGCGGTGGCCCTGATTCTCGCCCTCAACCGCCGCCTGCATCGCGCCTACAACCGCACCCGCGACGGCGATTTCAGCCTGCATGGCCTCACCGGTTTCGACCTGGTGGACAAGACCGTCGGCGTGGTCGGCACCGGCCAGATCGGCGCCACGTTCGCCAGGATCATGACGGGCTTCGGTTGCCGGCTGCTCGCCTACGACCCGTTCCCCAACCCCCAGGTCCAGGCCCTCGGCGCTGACTATGTGAGCCTGCCGGAGCTCTTGGCCCAGGCCCAGATCATCAGCCTGCACTGCCCGCTGACCGCCGACAGCAAGCACCTGATCAATGCACGCTCCCTGGCGCGGATGCAACCCGGCGCCATGCTGATCAACACCGGTCGCGGTGGCCTGGTCGACACGCCGGCGCTGATCGAAGCACTCAAGGACGGCCAGCTCGGCTACCTGGGGCTGGATGTGTACGAGGAGGAAGCCCAGCTGTTTTTCGAGGACCGCTCCGACCTGCCCTTGCAGGACGATGTGCTCGCGCGCCTGCTGACCTTCCCCAACGTGATCGTCACCGCACACCAGGCGTTCCTCACCCGCGAAGCCCTGGCGGCGATTGCCGGCACCACCTTGGCCAATATTGCGGCATGGGCCGATGGCCGGGCGCAGAACCTCGTCGAAGGATGATCAGCGGTCACATACCAGGCTCATGATCAGCAGGCACCCGTGATAGGATGCCGCGCCTATTTGGAGGATCCATGGCCGAACACGATTTCCGCTTCAGCTTGCTGAGCCCGCAACACACCCTGATCGAATGCCGTGCCCTGGTGCCGGGCCGTTACCAGGTCACCGGCAACGGTGGCTCGATCAAGCATGATGACGTGCTGATCGTCACTCTGCGCGGCAGTAAAACCTTGTCCATGCGCCTTACCGTCGAAGGTGACGCGCGCTACTCCATCCGCCCTGCCGGCCAGTGGGTCGCCATGGCCCGCGGGCCGAAGTTCGGCGAGCTGGAGATTCACACCTGGAAGGTCAACTGCGACAGCTGCGACACCGTGCTGGAGTTTGAATTCGCGGTGGAAACCAAGCTGACCAAGGAGCCGCTGCAACCGGCCGCCAACGCGCGCATTGCCGAGTTGGGCTGGGCCAGCGAAGGCGACAAGCACCGTTGCCCGAAATGCCAGAAGGCCGGGCAATGAAAGGCCTGCTTCTGCTCGCCGTCGTCGGTGCGGCCCTGAGTGGCTGCGCCGGTGACGCGGCCAAGCTCAAGCAGGATCACAGCTACGTGGTGGAGTGGATTGGTGAGCGGCCGTTGATGGATTACGCACACCTGACCGTCACCCTCGGCGCCGATGGGCGTGCCTACGGCAACGGCGGTTGCAACCACTGGTTCGCGCCGTACACCCTTGAGGGCGACAAACTCAGCTTCGGCAAGCTCGGCAGCACCCGCAAGCTCTGCGCCGAGGCCCTGATGGAGCAGGAACAGCGCTTCTTCCAGGCCCTGCAAGGCGTACAGCGCTGGGACATCTCGCCGATCGAGCAGACCCGCTTCTGGCCGGCCGAAGGCAAGCCGATTCGCCTGTGGCTCGAAGAGGGCTGACTCCACCGATCTACAGGTTGGTGAGATTTAAATGTGGGAGGGGGCTTGCCCCCGATGACGGTGTAACAGTCACAAATGTATTGACTGACACACTGCTATCGGGGGCAAGCCCCCTCCCACATTTGATCGAGGACAATACTCTAGCCGCGCAAGGCCTTGAGCTTGGCCAACACCCCTTCCGCCGTCTGCTCACCCATCAACTGCTCGCGCACCTTGCCCTTGTCATCAATGATATAGGTCACCGGCAACGCTTCGCTGCGCGGAATCTCGAAGATCCCATCCGGGTTCTGTGCCAGCACGGTGAACTTGATCCCCAGTTTGTCGCTGGCTTCCTTCAGCTCTGCACCCTGCACATTGTCGAAGTTGACCCCGAACACCCCCACGCCCTGCCCCTTCAACTGTTCCGCCAGGGCGTTGAGCTCAGGGATTTCCGTACGGCACGGGCCACACCATTCCGCCCAGTAGTTGACCACCAGCCACTGCTTGTCCAGGCGCTCGGCCGCGACCTTCTGGCCGTACTGGTCAACGCCGTAGTCATTGCCGCAGCCGCTGAGCAGCAGGGTTGTGATGATCGCCAATGCACCGATCAGTCGCCTTGTCATGGGGTAATCCTTCGCAAAAATGAACGTTGGCTGCGACCTATCGCCTCTTACGGTTTAAGGACAGGACGCCGCGCAGGTAGAATACCCGCCACCTTACGCAAGATGCGACCCGCACATGACCGATCTGACGCTTTATCACAACCCGCGCTGCTCGAAATCCCGCGGTGCGCTCGAACTGCTGGAAGCCCGAGGCCTCGCCCCCACCGTGGTGCGTTACCTGGAAACCCCGCTGAATGCCGCGCAATTGAAGACACTGCTGGGCAAGCTGGGCATCAGCGCCCGCCAACTGCTGCGCACCGGCGAAGACGAATACAAGGCCCTCAACCTGGCCGACGCCAGCCTCAGCGAAGCGCAGTTGATCGCCGCGATCGCCGAACACCCCAAGCTGATGGAACGCCCGATCCTGGAAACCGCCGATAAAGCCATCATTGGCCGTCCGCCAGAGAACGTGCTGGAGATCCTGCCGTGACTGCACCGTATGTGCTGGTGTTGTATTACAGCCGCAATGGCTCGGTGAGCGAAATGGCTCGGCAGATTGCCCGGGGCATCGAGCAAGGCGGCATGGAAGCGCGGCTGCGCACCGTACCGGCGATCTCCACCGAATGCGAAGCCGTGGCGCCGAGCATCCCGGACGAAGGCGCGCTGTACGCCAGCCTCGATGACTTGAAAAACTGCTCGGGCCTGGCCCTGGGCAGCCCGACGCGCTTCGGCAACATGGCCGCGCCGCTCAAGTACTTCCTCGATGGCACCAGCAACCTGTGGCTCACCGGTGCGCTGGTCGGCAAGCCGGCCGGGGTGTTCACCTCCACCGCCAGCCTGCATGGCGGCCAGGAAACCACGCTGATGTCGATGCTGTTGCCGCTGCTGCATCACGGCATGCTGATCACTGGCCTGCCCTACAGCGAACAGGCACTGCTCGACACCCAGGGCGGCGGCACACCGTACGGCGCCAGCCACCATGCCGGGCCGGATGGCAAGCGCCTGCTCGACCCGCATGAAATCACCCTGTGCCGGGCCCTGGGCCTGCGCCTGGCCAAGACCGCCACGCTGCTGGAGAACGGCCGTGGCCAGGAAGCCTAAGGTTCTACCGCCGCAAGCGTGGCTGGAGCCACGGGTCAAGGCGGCACGCGCGTTAAGCCTGCTGGCGTTTTTCGCCCTGGTGGGTTTGTTGTGCGGGTACTACCTGTTCGTCGCCGACCTGCACGGGGCACGCCCGTGGGTGATCCTGCTGATCGAACTGGTGCCGCTGCTGGTGCTGGCGCCGGGGATGATCATCGGCAGCGCGCGCGGGCATTCGTGGATGTGCTTTGCGGTGAACCTGTATTTCATCAAGGGCGCGCTGGCGGCGTATGACCCGAACCGGCAGTGGTTCGGGGTGCTGGAGATGCTGGCCAGCCTGGCGGTGTTTTGCACGGCGCTGCTGTATGTGCGCTGGCGGCACCAGCTGAACCGCCGGTTGGCCACACCGTAAAACCCCGTCAGTGATTCACCGTATAGGCCAGCATCATCGACAGCTGGCACATCGGCCGCCCACTCTCGGCATGCCACTGGTTGAACGCAGCCTGCACCGTGGCCAGGTCGCGCAGGCTGGTGGGTGCCTTGTCGACAATCTTCTGCGCATTCAATGCCGCGACCACGTCATCGCTCGGCACAAAAGTATCCTTGCCCACCATCCGCAAAAAGCGCGGGGCCGACAGCCCGCCCAGCTGATGACCGTGCTTGCTCAGGTATTTCCATAACCCAACGATATCGGTCACCGGCCAGTCAGCGATAAATGCGCCGAAGCTGCCTTTTTCCTGCTCGATGTCCAGGATCATCTGCGCATTGCGCGGCACGCTCTTGAGCTTGCCCAGGTGACGGATGATGCGCGTGTCCTGCATCAGCCGCTCCAGGTGCTCGGCCCCCATCAGCACGACTTTTTCCGGGTCGAAGCCGAAGAACACCTGCTCGAACGCCGGCCACTTGGCATCCACCACGCTGTGCTTCAAGCCGGCGCGAAACACGCGCAACGCCAAGGTCGACAGGTAGCGATCATCACTGATCTTGCGTAACTGCGCCGGGGTCTTGGGCACCGGCAGGTGGGCGTCCAGCTCGGCCGCTGAACCGAAGCGATTCAGACAATATTCGTGCAGCCACTTGTAATCGCGCATGCCCTCTCCTGCTGTTGAATGCTGGCAATAGAATTGAAAACGGCGCCCGCGAGCGCCGTGTGTCAGAGCGCTGAATGAGCTCAGAGGTTCACAACATTGACGAAACGCGGCGCGGCGCTCTCATCGATTTTCAGGCTGGTGAAGTCGAACAGGTTGCGGTCGGCCAATTGCGACGGCTGCACGTTCTGCAGGCTGCGGAAAATACTTTCGGTACGCCCCGGGGTCTTACGCTCCCAATCCACCAGCATGTCCTTGACCACCTGGCGCTGCAGGTTTTCCTGGGAGCCGCACAGGTTGCACGGGATGATCGGGAATTGCTTGAAGTCGGAGTAGGCCTGGATGTCCTTCTCGTTGCAATACGCCAGCGGGCGGATCACCACGTTGCGCCCGTCATCGGCACGCAGCTTGGGCGGCATGGCCTTGAGCGAGCCGTTGAAGAACATATTGAGGAAGAAGGTCTCGACGATATCGTCGCGGTGATGACCCAGGGCCATCTTGGTCGCCCCGATCTCATCGGCAAAGGTGTAGAGCGTGCCACGGCGCAGGCGCGAGCATAGCGAGCAGGTGGTCTTGCCTTCAGGGATCAGTTCCTTGACCACCGAATAGGTGTCTTTTTCAACGATGTGGTACTCGACGCCCAGCGCCTTGAGGTAGGCCGGCAGCACGTGCTCGGGGAAGCCCGGTTGTTTCTGGTCCATGTTGACGGCAACGATCTCGAACTTGATCGGCGCGACCTTTTGCAGGTGCAGCAGCACGTCGAGCATGGTGTAGCTGTCTTTGCCGCCGGAGAGGCAGACCATGACCTTGTCGCCGTCCTCGATCATGTTGAAATCGGCGACTGCCTCACCGGCCAGGCGGCGCAGGCGTTTTTGCAGTTTGTTCTGGTTGACCGTAAGAGTGCCCATGGCGCTTGGATCCGCTGGAGGTGTGTGACGAAAAGCCGGGTATTTTACGCAAAAAAAACAGCTAAAGGGCTAACAGTAAAAGACCCCGCCGCGATTATGCCCCCTGTTTACAGCGCAATTTGCTCTAAAGGCCTTACGGTTATTCCGGTCATCCCTTCCTATACTGCGACTTGAGGTCGCACACATATATCCAGACCTTTGTGGCCATTTGGCCCGTGGGCGCTCCGATGGGGGGCGATGGTAATAACGACAGGAGTGACTGGCATGATCCATCACGTCGTGGGGCTGTTTACCCATCCCGACCAGGAATGGCGGGAAATTCGTGGCGATAAAGAAGAAAGCATCGGCCACATGTACCTCACTCACACCTTGATTCTCGCGGCGATCCCCGCCGTATCGGCTTTTATCGGCACCACCCAGGTCGGCTGGGTCATCGGCAACCGCTCCCCGGTCATGCTGACCCAGGAAAGTGCGCTGTGGATGACTCTCATGTCCTACGCGGCCATGCTCGGCGGCGTCGCGGTCATGGGCGCGTTCATCCACTGGATGGCTCGCACCTACGACGCCAACCCCAGCATGGCGCGGTGCGTGGCGTTTGCCACCTATACCGCGACACCTCTGTTCATCGGCGGGCTGGCGGCGCTCTACCCGCATATGTGGCTGGGCATGGTGGTGGGCACTGCGGCGATCTGCTACACGGTGTACCTGCTGTATGTCGGCGTACCGACCTTCATGAGCATCGACCCGGATGAAGGCTTCCTGTTTTCCAGTTCGATACTGGCCGTAGGGCTGGTGGTGCTGGTGGCGATCATGGCGTTTACCGTGATTGTCTGGGGCCTGGGCGTGGGGCCGATCTACACGAACTGACCCGTTCAATGGCAAAGGCAAGGCCACCGCAAGGTGGCTTTGTACGTGATGGATGACCATTCGGCGCCTGACAGATTCGGAAACACTCGGTTTTGCGGCATACTGGACGTCTCTGGAGATATGTACAGCATGCCCGAGCAACTCAATACCCGCGTCGAAGATTGTTTCCTGCAAGCCGAATCCTTTTTCAAACGAAGCTTCAAACGCCCCCAGGTCAGCCTCAAGCTGCGGGGCCAGAAGGCCGGTGTCGCGCATTTGCACGAGAACCTGCTGCGCTTCAACCCACAGTTGTACCGAGAAAACAGCCAACACTTCCTGAAACAGACCGTGGCCCATGAGGTGGCGCACCTGATTGCCCACCAATTGTTTGGCGAGCGCATCCAGCCCCATGGAGAGGAATGGCAACTAATCATGCGTGGGGTCTACGAACTGCCGCCCGACCGTTGCCATACCTATGCCGTGAAGCGTCGCCAGGTGACCCGTTATATCTACCGGTGCCCGTGTGCCGACAGCGACTTCCCGTTTTCATCGCAGCGCCATGGCATGGTGGCTCAGGGGCGGCGGTATTTGTGCAGGCGATGTCGGCAGACGTTGGTGTTTACCGGCGAAACCAGGGTGGAATAAAGGCCTCATCGGGAGCAAGCCCCCTCCCACATTCAGGCCTGTGAATACGATCAACCTGTGGGAGGGGGCTTGCTCCCGATAGCGTCCGCCCAGCCGCTACATAATCACCTTGGAGCTGCGCAGCTCGCTGATGCGCTGCGGGCTCAAGCCCAGCTCCGCCAACACTTCATCACTGTGCGCGCCCACGGCGACGCCAATGTGCCGGGGCGCTGGCAACCCTTCCGAAAACTTCAACGGGCAGGCCATCTGCGCCTGGCTCGAGCCGTCGCCCCTTGGCACCTGGCTGACCAGCGCCCGCGCCTTCAGTTGCGGATGGGCCACGGCTTCGCTGAGCGTCAGCACCGGCTCCACGCAGGCATCCACCCCGGCAAACAGCTCGCACAATTGCTCGAAACTGCGCTTCTCGAACTCCACCTGCAAGGCCTGCTTAAGCGCCAGCTGCTGCTCAGGCTTCAAGCCCTGCGCGGCCAACTCCGGGCGCCCCAACGCTTCACACAATTGCTGCATGAAAGCCGGTTCCAGGCTGCCCACCGCCATCCAGCGCCCATCCCGCGAGCGGTAATAGTCATAGAAACTGCCGCCATTGAGCACATGGGCCTCTCGCTCAGGCTCCACCCCACACGCCAGATAACCCGCGCCGGCCATAGCATTCAGGCTGAACGAGCAATCGGTCATGCTCACATCCAGGTATTGCCCGACCCCACTTTGCTGACGGGCGATAACGGCCGCCAGCAGCCCCACTACCGCATGCAGCGAACCGCCGCCCACGTCCGCCAACTGCACGCCCAAGGGCAGTGGCCCGCTGTCCCGGCGTCCGGTGTAACTGGCCACCCCGGCCAGCGCCAGGTAGTTGATGTCATGCCCGGCGCGGTCCTTGTAAGGGCCGGTCTGGCCGTACCCGGTGATCGACACATAAATCAGCCGCGGGTTGATCGCCTTCAGCGCCTCGTACCCCAGACCCAGGCGCTCCATCACGCCGGGGCGGAATTGTTCGAGGACAATGTCGTAGTCCTTGACCAGTTCGCGCACGATCTCCAGCGCCTGGGCCTGCTTCAAATCCAGCGCCAGGCTGCGTTTGTTGCGGTTGAGATAGGCATGACTGGCCGAAGTCCCCCGGTCATGGGGCGGCAGCACCCGCAGCAGGTCCATGCGCGTGGGGGACTCGATGCGTAGTACCTCGGCGCCCATGTCCGCCAGCATCAAGGAAGCAAACGGGCCGGGCAGCAAGGTGGAAAAATCCAGCACTTTGAGGGACGCCAAGGGACCTGACATGGAGACTCCATTTGGGTTTCGGATTGCCACAGACTAGGCAGCCTGGCGCCTACCGGCAATCGTCAGAACGATCATCGAGGGTGACCGTTTTGATCATGGCGGGCTTTTTCGTGGCGGCGGCTTTATCATTGCCCCACGTTTGCTTGCAGAGTGTTCCATGAAGTTTGCGATTGCAGTGTTCTCCGCCGCCCATGCGCCCTCCTCGCGCCGCGCCCTGCTGTTTGCACAGGCGGCGTTGGCCGGCGGGCATGAGATTGTGCGGCTGTTTTTCTATCAGGACGGCGTCTACGGCGCCTCCAATAACATCGTTGCGCCCCAGGATGAGCAGGACATCGCCCGCCAATGGCGCGAGTTGGTCAATGCGCATCAACTCGACGGTGTGGTGTGCATCGCTGCCGCCTTGCGTCGTGGCGTGCTGAATGCCGAGGAAGCCACGCGCTATCAACGCAGCGCGGCCAACCTGGATGCACCCTGGACATTGTCAGGCCTGGGGCAATTGCACGACGCCACCCAGGCCGCCGACCGCCTGATCTGTTTTGGAGGGCCGTGACATGTCCAAATCCTTGTTAGTGATCAGCCGCCAGGCGCCCTGGTCCGGGCCGAGCGCGCGCGAAGCGCTGGATATCGTGCTGGCCGGGGGCGCGTTTGATCTGCCGATCGGCGTGCTGTTCATGGATGACGGCGTGTTCCAACTGGCGCCGCACCAGGACGCCAAGGCCGTGCAGCAAAAAGACCTCAGCGCCAACCTGCAGGCCTTGGGCCTGTTCGGCATCGATGAGGTATTCGCCTGCCGCCATAGCCTGGGTGAGCGCGGGCTGACGCAGCCGGCCAATGCCCAGTCGCTGGACAGCGAAGCGATCTCCAGGCTGATTGACCGTTACGACCAGGTGATAACCCTCTGATGTCGATTTTACATGTGGTATCTCACTCTCCTTTTACCGATAGCCGTCTCGCCAGTTGCCTGCGTATCTGCGGCGCCGAGGATGCGATCCTGCTCTGCGGCGATGGCGCCTACGGGTTGCACAACCCGGCCCTGCGCACCAAGGGCGTGAAGGTGTTCGTGCTGGCGGAAGACATGCAGGCGCGCAACCTGCCGCTGCCGGACTGGGCCGACAGCGTGGACTACCCGGGTTTCGTGCAGCTGTCGCTCGACTACAGCAAGGTCAACACCTGGCTATGAACACCCTGACCGTAGGCGCGCGCACCCTCGAGCTGGACAAGGACGGCTACCTCGTCGACCTTAACGAATGGTCCCCTGAGGTGGCCGAGGCCCTGGCTGCCGCCGAGGCCCTGGAGCTGACCCCGGACCATTGGCAGGTCCTCGAGCTGCTGCGCCAGTTCTATGCCGAATTCCAGCTGTCCCCCGCCACGCGCCCGCTGATCAAGTACACCGCCTTGAAGCTCGGCCCTGAAAAGGGCAACAGCCTGCACCTCAACACACTGTTCAACGGCACTCCCGCCAAACTCGCCGCCAAGCTGGCGGGCCTGCCCCGGCCGACGAATTGCTTATGACCGACTTTGCCCCACTGACCCTTGAAACCCCTGCCGAGCATCCGTTTGCGCAGTTCGTGCGCATCCTGGGCAAAGGCAAGCGCGGCGCGCGCAACCTCACCCGCGAAGAAGCCCGCGAAGCCATGGGCATGCTGCTCGACGAAAAAGTCGAAGACACCCAGCTCGGCGCCTTCCTGATGCTGCTGCGCCACAAGGAAGAAAGCCCGGAAGAACTCGCCGGTTTTACCCAAGCCGTGCGTGAACGCCTGGACGCCCCCGCACTGAATGTGGACGTCGACTGGCCGACCTACGCCGGCAAGAAGCGCCACCTGCCGTGGTTCCTGCTGGCGGCCAAGTGCCTGGCGCAACATGGCGTGCGCATCCTCATGCACGGCGGCGGCGCACACACGGCGGGCCGGCTGTACACCGAACAATTGCTCGAAACCCTGCACATCCCGCTGTGCCGCAATTGGCAGCAGGTCGGGACGGCGTTTGAACAAGGCAACCTGGCGTTTATCCCGCTGGGCGACTGGGCGCCGCAACTGCAACGCATGATCGACCTGCGCAACACCCTGGGCCTGCGCTCGCCGATCCACTCCCTGGCGCGCCTGCTCAACCCGCTGAATGCGCGCTGCGGCCTGCAAAGCATTTTCCACCCCGGTTACCAGGGCGTGCACCGCGATGCCAGCGGCCTGCTTGGCGATCATGTGATCGTGGTCAAGGGCGACGGCGGCGAAGTCGAGATCAACCCCGACACGATCAGCCACCTCTATGGCACCACCGGTGGCGAAAGCTGGGATGAAGAATGGCCTGCCCTCTCCGACCAGCGCCACGTCAAGCCGGCAACCCTGGAGCCTGAACACTTGAAGGCCGTGTGGCGCGGCGACGTAGAAGACAGCTACCCGCAACTGGCGCTGATCGCCACCATGGCCCTGGCCTTGCGCGGCCTCGGCCACCCACGGGAACAGGCGTTCGCATTGGCCCGGCAATACTGGGATACACGGGACAAATCGATTTAATCGATCATTCACGCCCGGTCTTTGCGCTTTTAGTTCGAACTCATCCCTTTAGACTGGGCTCCAACGCTTATTAGCCAAGGAGCCAGTCATGGGTTTGCTGATCGAAGGACACTGGAAAGACCAGTGGTACGAAAGTAGCGCAGATGGCGCTTTCCAGCGCGAACAGGCCCAGCGCCGCCACTGGGTGACCGCCGATGGCCAGCCGGGGCCCAGCGGCGAAGGCGGCTTCAAGGCCGAGGCCGGTCGTTATCACCTCTATGTGTCCCTGGCCTGCCCCTGGGCCCACCGCACCCTGATCCTGCGCAAGCTCAAGGGCCTGGAAAGCGTGATCGACGTGTCCGTGGTCAGCTGGCTGATGCTGGAAAACGGCTGGACCTTCGACAAGGCCCACGGCTCCACCGGCGATAAGCTCGATGGTTTCGAATTCATGCACCAGCGCTATACCGCCGACACCGCCGACTACACCGGCCGCGTCACCGTGCCGGTGCTGTGGGACAAGCAGCTCAACCGCATCGTCAGCAATGAATCGGCGGAGATCATCCGCATGTTCAACAGCGCGTTCAACGGCCTGACCGGCAACACCCTGGACTTCTACCCCGAGCCGCTGCGGGCGACCATCGATGGGCTCAACGAGCAGATCTACCCGGCCGTGAATAATGGCGTGTATCGCGCAGGCTTTGCCACCTCACAACGCGCGTATGAAAGCGCGTTTGACGATGTATTTGCCGAACTGGATCACCTGGAGCAGCATCTGGGGGACCACCGCTACCTGGCCGGCGAATACCTGACCGAAGCGGATGTGCGCTTGTTCACCACGCTGATTCGTTTTGATGCGGTGTATTACAGCCACTTCAAATGCAATCTGCGGCGGATTGCCGATTATTCGAACCTGTCGAATTGGCTGAGGGAGATGTATCAGTGGCCAGGCGTGGCCGAGACGGTGGATTTCGAGCACATCAAGGGGCATTACTATGGTAGCCACCGCACGATCAACCCGACGGCGATTGTGCCGAAGGGGCCGTTGCAGGCGTTTGATACCGGGCATGATCGAGCGCGGCTGACAGGTCAGGGTGTCTTGAGCTGAGTACGGCTGGCAAGCCCGTCTTGGTGAACGGGCTTGTCGCAAGAGTGTTGTCAAACCTGAGACTGGGCGCCTTCAAACCACTTCAGCTTCTCGCGCAGCACCACCACCTCACCGACAATCACCAGTGTCGGCGCATGCACTTCATGCTCCGCCACCATGCGCGGCAAGTCTGCCAGGGTGCCGGTAAACACGCGCTGGTTGGACGTGGTGCCCTGTTGGATCAACGCCGCCGGGGTATCCGCGGCACGCCCATGCTTGATCAGTTGCTCACAGATGATCGGCAAGCCAATCAAGCCCATGTAGAACACCAGGGTCTGCGACGGCCCTACCAGGTCACTCCAGGGCAGGTCCGACGTCCCGTTCTTCAAGTGCCCGGTGATAAAGCGTACCGACTGTGCGTAGTCGCGATGGGTCAGCGGAATCCCGGCGTACGCCGCGCAACCACTGGCTGCGGTGATCCCCGGCACCACCTGGAACGGGATGCCATGAGCCGCCAGTTCCTCGATTTCTTCACCGCCACGACCAAAGATGAACGGATCGCCCCCCTTGAGGCGCAGCACACGCTTGCCTTGCCTGGCCAAGTCCACCAGTTGCTGGTTGATCTGGTCTTGCGGCACGGCGTGGTCGGCGCGGCGCTTGCCGACGTAGATGCGCTCGGCATCACGACGGCACAGCTCCAGAATCGCCGGCGCCACCAAACGGTCGTACAGCACCACGTCGGCTTGCTGCATCAGGCGCAGGGCACGGAAGGTCAGCAGGTCCGGGTCGCCCGGGCCGGCACCGACCAGGTACACCTCGCCCGGCGCATAAGGCGGTGCGCCGTTGACCTTTTCGATCAACAGACGCTCAGCCTCATCGCCCTGCCCGGCCAACTGACGGTCGGCAATCGGCCCTTGGAACACTTCTTCCCAGAACGCCCGACGCTGCTGCACATCCGGGTACAAGCCTTTGACCTGGGCACGAAAGCGCGCCGCCAGCCCGGCCAACTGGCCGTAGGTGGACGGAATCCAGGTTTCCAGCTTGGCCCGGATCAAGCGCGCCAGCACCGGCGCATCGCCGCCGCTGGACACCGCGATCACCAAGGGCGAACGGTCGACAATCGCCGGGAAGATCACGCTGCACAAGGCCGGCGCGTCCACCACATTGACCGGTACGCAACGACGCTTGGCGTCACTGGACACTTGCGCGTTCAGTGGCTCGTCGTCGGTCGCCGCGATGATCAGGGTGCAGCCTTCCAGGTCGGCCTCCTGATAACCGCGCAGAATCATTTCCCCGCCACTGCCCTGCACCAACTCGCGCAACTGGTCTTCGATCTGGGGAGCAACCACCCGCAGCACGGCGCCGGCGTCAGCCAGCAGGCGGGATTTGCGCAAGGCAATCTCCCCCCCACCGACGACCAGCACACGACTGCCGCGCAGGTTATGAAACAGCGGCAGGAATTCCATTTAGCGGATGACCTCGACGCCCGCCATGTATGGCTTGAGCACTTCAGGTACGCGGATCGAACCGTCAGCCTGCTGGTAGTTTTCCAGCACGGCCACCAGGGTACGACCTACAGCCAGGCCCGAACCGTTGAGGGTGTGCACCAGCTCCGGCTTGCCGGTTTCCGGGTTACGGAAACGCGCCTGCATGCGCCGGGCCTGGAAATCACCGCAGTTGGAGCACGATGAAATCTCGCGGTATTTGTCCTGGCTGGGTACCCACACTTCGAGGTCGTAGGTCTTCACGGCGCTGAAGCCCATGTCGCCGGTGCACAGCGCCAGGACGCGGTACGGCAGCTCCAGCAGCTGCAGGACGCGTTCGGCGTTGGCGGTCAGGCCTTCCAGGGCGTCCATGGAGGTCGACGGCTCGACCACTTGCACCATCTCGACCTTGTCGAACTGGTGCTGGCGGATCATGCCGCGGGTGTCACGCCCCGACGCACCGGCTTCACTGCGGAAGCACGGGCTGTGGGCAACGAACTTGAGCGGCAGTTGCTTGGCATCGAGGATCTCGCCCGCAACGATATTGGTCAGCGACACTTCGGCGGTCGGGATCAGGTACAGATCGGCTTCGCCATCGCGGCTGATCTTGAACAGGTCTTCCTCGAACTTCGGCAGCTGGCTGGTGCCCATCAGCGCCGGCGCCTGCACCAGGTACGGAGTGTAAGCCTCTTCGTAACCGTGCTCGCCGGTGTGCAGGTTGATCATGAACTGCGCCAGGGCACGGTGCATGCGTGCGATCGGGCCGCGCAGCAAGGCAAAGCGCGCACCGGACATTTTGGCGGCGGTTTCGAAATCCAGGCCACCGGTCAATTCGCCCAGGGCGACGTGGTCCTTGATCTCGAAATCAAAGGCCGTTGGCGTGCCCCAGCGGCGCACTTCGACGTTGCCGTCTTCGTCGTCGCCAATCGGCACGGACTCGTGCGGCAGGTTGGGGATGCCCAGCAGGATCGAATCCAGCTCGGACTGAATGCCTTCCAGCTCGATCTTGCCGTCGGACAGCTCGGTGCCCATGCGCTCGACGTCCGCCATCAACGGCGCGATGTCTTCGCCACGTTGCTTGGCCTGACCGATGGATTTGGAACGCGCATTCCGCTCAGCCTGCAGTGCTTCGGTGCGGGTCTGGACGGTCTTGCGCTGTTCTTCCAGCGCTTCGATGCGCGCAACATCCAAGGCAAAGCCACGGGATGCCAGGCGGTCCGCTACGTCCTGAAGGTTGCTACGTAACAGTTTGGAATCGAGCATGTCGGTCTCTCGTTTATCAAAGTTTGGTCAAGGACAGGCCGGCCCAGGTGGCGAGCAGCCCGCCGAACACGCTGATGCCCAGGTACCCGAAGGCGACCAGGGCCTGCCCGCTTTCCAGCAGGCGCAGCGTATCCAGTGAAAAGGATGAAAAGGTCGTCAGACCGCCTACAAAGCCGACAATCAAGCCGGCGCGAATTTCAATCGGTACTTCCGGGCGCAACAGGAACCAGCCGTACAACAACCCGATGATCAGGCAACCCACCAAGTTGACCGCCAGGGTCGCCGCATAAAAATGCTTCGGCCAATGGGCGCTCACCCACGTACCGGTGGCGAAACGCAATAATGTACCAGCGATGCCGGCTGCGGACACGGCAAGAATCGTCTTGAACACTACTTTCTCCGCTGTTTGGGGCTGAGGCGGTCGAGCTGGGCAAGGTGATTGAGCTTTTCACCGATCTTCAGCTCCAGGCCGCGGGGCACCGGCTGGTAGAACGGCTGCGGCTCAAGCTCATCGGGGAAATAGTCTTCGCCGGCGGCATAGGCGTCCGGCTCATCATGGGCATAGCGGTATTCATCACCGTAGCCCAGTTGTTTCATCAACTTGGTCGGCGCATTGCGCAGGTGCAGCGGCACTTCGAGGGAGCCGTGTTCGGCGGCCGCACGCAGGGCGGACTTAAAGCCCATGTACACCGCGTTGCTTTTCGGCGCGCAGGCCAGGTACGTGATGGCCTGGGCCACCGCCAGCTCGCCTTCCGGGCTGCCGAGGCGCTCCTGCACTTCCCAGGCGGCCAGGCACAGGCTCAAGGCGCGCGGGTCGGCGTTACCGATGTCTTCACTGGCCATGCGCACCACGCGGCGCGCCAGGTACAGCGGGTCGCAGCCGCCATCGATCATGCGCGCAAACCAATACAGCGCGCCGTCCGGATTGGAGCCACGCACGGACTTGTGCAGCGCCGAAATCTGGTCGTAGAAGGCTTCGCCGCCCTTGTCGAAACGCCGACGCGTATCGCCGAGCAGGCTTTGCAGCAGGTCGACGCCAATCTCGCTGCCGTCTTCGGCCAGGTCGGAGGCGTTCTCCAGCAGGTTGAGAAAGCGCCGGCCATCACCATCGGCGGCGCTTAGCAGGATCTTGAAGCCTTCATCGCTGAGGCTCAGCTGACGCTTGCCCAAGCCCTTGTCTTCGCTCAGGGCACGGTGCAACAGCTTTTGCATCGCGCCTTCGTCGAGGCTCTTGAGCACATAGACCCGCGCCCGCGAGAGCAACGCATTGTTCAATTCAAACGAAGGGTTTTCGGTGGTGGCACCGATAAAAATCAGCGTGCCATCCTCGACGTAGGGCAAAAACGCATCCTGCTGAGACTTGTTGAAGCGATGCACTTCGTCGACAAACAGGATGGTGCGCTTGCCGTACTGCCCGGCCTGCTGCTTGGCCACCTCGACGGCCTGGCGGATCTCCTTGACCCCGGCCAGAACGGCCGAGACCGTTTCGAAGTGAGCATCCGAGACTTTTGCCAGCAGCCGCGCCAGGGTGGTCTTACCCACGCCCGGCGGCCCCCAGAAAATCATCGAGTGCAGCGCACCCTGCTCCAGGGCTTCGCGCAAAGGCTTGCCACGAGCGAGCAGGTGTTCCTGACCGACGTACTCATCCAGGTTGGTCGAGCGCAGGCGCGCGGCCAAAGGCTGGGCAATCGGGTCACTTCGAAACAGATCCATGGGCAGCGTTTGAAACCTCTGGGCAGTTTATTCCTGGATCACGTCGGCACCCTTGGGGATGTCGAACTTGAACTTGGACGCCGGTACCGGCTGGTTGGCCTTGACCCCGGAGAACAGGATGTCGGTGCGCTGGCCGACGCTGTCGACCAGGCGCATGTTGTTGATCACGCCGTTGCCGAACGACAGGGACAGCGTGTCAAACAACGTGTCCTTGGATTTCGGCTTGAGGGTGAACTCGATCACGTTGCTGGTCTGCTTGGAGGTGATGTCGAAGCTGTCGTTGATTTTCGACACATCGCCCGACAGCAGCAGCGCCGGCGTCTGGTTCAGGCGCGGGTCGAGCTTCTTGATGGTGGCCTGCTCCAGGTCCGGGTCCCACAAGGTGACTTTCTGGCCGTCCGAGACGATGGTCTGCTCGGCCTTGCCTTCGGTGTGCCAGTAGAACAGCCCAGGGCGCTGCACGGCCATCTCGCCGGCGGTTTCCTGCAACTGGGTGCCGCCGGCATCCAGGGTGAGCTGGGAGAAGCGCGCGGTCAGGGTCTGGGATTTGTCCAACAGGTTTTTCAGGCTGGCGACGGAGGCCGGGTCAGCGTGGGCCGAAACAGCGGTCAGGGCCAGTGCCGGCAACAACAGCATGCGGATAAGACGCATGGGAGTCCTCATTGAGTCGTAAGGGCGCGCCGCGTGGTGCCACGCGGCACGGAATCAGTCGCGCATCTGCCCGGGGGCGATGACTTCGCGCGAGCCGTTGGTGTTCATTGCAGTGACGACGCCAGCGTTTTCCATGGCTTCGATCATGCGCGCAGCGCGGTTATAGCCGATCTTCAGCTTGCGCTGCACCGCAGAAATCGAGGCGCGGCGGCTTTCCAGCACGAAGGCCACGGCTTCGTCATACAGCGCGTCGGTTTCGGCATCGTCGTCGCCACCGCTGCTGCCGCCGTCGAAGCCGCTGCCGGCCTCTTCGACACCGGCAAGGATGTCGTCGTTGTATTCGGGGGCGCCACGCAGCTTCCAGGCTTCCACCACGCGGTGCACTTCATCGTCGGAGACGAAGGCGCCGTGGACCCGTATCGGCAGGCTGGTACCCGGCGGCATATAGAGCATGTCACCGTGGCCCAGCAGTTGCTCGGCACCGCCCTGGTCGATGATGGTCCGTGAGTCGATCTTGCTCGACACCTGGAACGCCATGCGGGTCGGGATGTTGGCCTTGATCAGGCCGGTGATCACGTCCACCGACGGACGCTGGGTGGCAAGGATCAAGTGGATACCGGCGGCACGGGCCTTCTGGGCGATACGGGCGATCAGTTCTTCGACCTTCTTGCCGACGATCATCATCATGTCGGCGAACTCGTCGACCACCACCACGATGGTCGGCAGCTTGCCCAGCAGCGGAGCCTCGTCGTGGATACTTTCGCGCTTGTACAGCGGGTCGGTCAGCGGCGTGCCGACGTCCTGGGCTTCCTTGACCTTGGCGTTGAAGCCCGACAGGTTACGCACGCCCATCTTCGCCATCAGTTTGTAGCGGCGCTCCATCTCGGCCACGCTCCAGCGCAGGGCGTTGGCGGCGTCCTTCATGTCGGTGACCACCGGGCAGAGCAGGTGCGGAATGCCTTCGTAGATCGACAGCTCGAGCATCTTCGGGTCGATCATGATCAGCTTGGCGTCTTCCGGGCCGGACTTGAACAGGATCGACAGGATCATCGCGTTCACGCCCACCGATTTACCCGAACCGGTGGTACCGGCCACCAGCAGGTGAGGCATTTTGGCGAGGTCGGTGATCACCGGCTTGCCGCCGATGTCGTGGCCCAGGGCCAGGGTGACCGGCGACTTGAAGTTGTCGTATTCGGGCGTCGACAGCACTTCGGAGAAGCGCACTATCTGGCGATCTTCGTTGGGAATCTCGATACCCACGGTGGTCTTGCCGGGGATCACTTCCACCACGCGCACGCTGGTCACGGCCAGGGAGCGCGCCAGGTCTTTGGCCAGGTTGGAAATGCGACTGACCTTGACGCCGGCAGCCGGCTGGATTTCGTAACGGGTAATCACCGGGCCGGGGTGGATCGAGTCCACCGACACCTCGACGCCGAACTCCTTGAGCTTGATTTCCAGCAGATGGCCGACGGCCGCCAGGGACTCAGGAGAATAGTTGAGCTGTTTCTTTTCGGCCGGGTCGAGGATCGAGATCGGCGGCAAGGTGCCTTCCACGGCGCTGTCGACAAACAACGGCGCCTGTTTCTCTTTCTGCACGCGGTGGCTGGGCTCGGCCGGCTTGGGCGGCGCCGGGGCGATCACCGGCGGTACCTGCTTCTCGCGGTCCGACATGTGCTTGCTCAGGGCCTGCTCGCGTTCGATCAGGCGTTCCTTGACCTTGGCCTGCTCACGGCGGTCCGGTGTGCTTGGGGCCACCACTTCGTTGACGCGGGTATCCACCTCGCGCAACTGGGCCACCATGCGCTTGCGTTCGACCCGGGCGGCCCACCAGCGGTTGGCAGCGCCCTGGAACAGCTCCAGCAGGTCGAGGGTGATCTTGCCCGTCACGTCCATCACCTTGAACCACGACAGGTCGGTGAACACCGTGAGACCGAACAGGAACAGCGCGATAAACATCAGGGTGCTGCCCTGGATATTCAGGGTCTTGCGCGCCAGGTCGCCGAGGCTCTCGCCCAGCGCCCCACCCGCGCCCGCCGGCAGGCCGGTGGGTGCGTGGAAATGAATATGCGCCAGGGCGGCACCGGACAGCACCAGGAATACCAGGCCGATCAGGCGCCACGAAAATAGCCAGCCGCTCCACTGCCACGGCTCATGACGCTGGCGGAAGATCTGCCAGGTCTTGATCGCCAGCAGCAAAGGGAAAATGTAAGCGAAGTAACCCAGCACCATGAACAGGATATCGGCGCTGTAGGAACCGGCAGGCCCACCGAAGTTCTGCACGTCTTCGATCTTGCTGTTATGGCTCCAGCCCGGATCGTCCTTGCCATAGGTGAGCAAGGCCATCATCAGGAACAGGCACAGCGCGCCGATAGCGATCAGCGCGCCTTCCTTGAGTCGATAGTGCAGGTGCTGGCGCCAGGCCGGCACGACGGCTGCTTTAGGTGTTGCGGCGGATTTCTTCAAAACGGGTCTTTTCCTGCGCCTGTTAGCGCGTCCATCTGTTGAATAACTGCAAATACTGCCCAATCCGAGCAGCTGAAAAATGAACGAACGTCGTGGAATCTACTTTTAACACTGGGCGATTGCTGGATGAAATGGCGATAACGCCACAATGGCCGCATTGTACGGGTTTGTGTTGCGGTTGCCACGCCACTTGGCTTTCTTCAGGCAGCATAGCCAATTGTGTGTCACAACATGTTCAATTTGAGCATGCATTGTCTTTGCTGACAAAGGCTTATGAGCTGTTTTTACCAATCCAGGCAAGCTTGGCAAATGGCCTGCATGGGCCAGACCCGATTACGACCACGCCTCACGCAGAGAGTTGCAGAAACACCCGCTCACGCTTATGCACGCCAACAGCCGATTCGGGCTGGCCCCACAGCGCTGCGTCGACAATAATCACACCCCTTGGGGCACGCGATCCGCCTGCCACTCCCCTCCCCTTCCGCAAGCCTGGATGCCATGCTGACCTGGTTACAACGCGACTCACTGACATTCCCCCCGCTGGCCAAGGCCATGCGCGAACCCAATGGCCTGCTCGCCGCCGGCGGCGACCTGTCGGCCGAGCGACTGGTGCAAGCCTACCGCCACGGTTGCTTTCCCTGGTTCTCGGAGGGCCAGCCGATCCTCTGGTGGTCGCCGGACCCGCGCACCGTGATATTCCCCGACGAACTGCATGTCTCCCGCAGCCTGGGCAAACTATTGCGCCAGCAGCGCTATACCGTGACCTTCGACCAGGACTTTGCCGCCGTCATCCAGGCGTGCGCCGCGCCGCGCGCGTATGCCGATGGCACCTGGATCACCGAAGGCATACAGAGCGCCTACCTGACGCTGCACCAGCGCGGTTACGCCCATTCGGTAGAGGTATGGGACAACGGCGAGCTGGTCGGCGGCCTGTATGGCCTGGCGATGGGCCAGCTGTTCTTCGGCGAGTCGATGTTCAGCCGCGCCGATAACGCCTCGAAATTCGGCTTTGCCACATTGACCCGGCAATTGCAGGCCTGGGGCTTTGTACTGATCGACTGCCAGATGCCCAACGACCACCTGCACAGCCTGGGTGCCCGCGCCATATCCCGCAGCGACTTTGCAGGTTTCCTGCGTGACCATCTGGACCAACCCAACGCAGGACCGTGGGTTTCTTAGGCGACTTGCGCGCTCCTGGCTTACACTTATTTCAAAGCTTATCCGAGGGTTGATCATGACCGAGTTGGCGCGTTTGAAGTTTTATGCCACTCAACCCCACTCTTGCAGCTATCTGCCCGACGAGCAGGCCACCACGCTGTTCCTCGACCCCAGCCAGCCGATGGATGTGCACGTGTATGCCGATCTCTCGGAAATGGGTTTTCGGCGCAGCGGCGATCATCTGTACCGGCCCCACTGCCAGAACTGCAATGCCTGCGTGCCGGCACGCATCCCCGTGGCGCAGTTTCTGCCGGACCGTAATCAGAAGCGCATCCTCAAGCGCAACGCCGACCTGACGGTGACAGCTGCCAAGCCGCGATTTACCGAAGAATACTTCGACCTGTACCAGCGCTATATCGAGCAGCGCCACGCCGACGGCGATATGTTCCCACCCAGCCGCGACCAGTTTTCCACCTTCCTGGTGCGTGACCTGCCGTTCTCGCGCTTTTACGAATTTCGCGCGGACGGCCGCCTGGTGGCCGTCGCCGTGACCGATTTGCTGCCTAACGGCCTGTCAGCGGTCTACACCTTCTACGAGCCGGCCGAAGAGCGACGCAGCCTCGGGCGTTTCGCGATTCTCTGGCAAATCGGTGAAGCACTGCGCCTGGAACTCGAGGCGGTGTACCTCGGATACTGGATCAAGAACTGCAAAAAGATGAACTACAAGACCCAATATCGCCCCATAGAACTGCTGATTAATCAAAGATGGGTCACGCTTAACTAGAACCCCTTGGCTTAAACACCCTTTTTCGGGCACAATGCACGCCGCTTTTGCCTGGCGCAGTTGCACCGGGCCATTCACTGGATACCGAGGGCTTTACTGCATGTCGAAAGAAGACAGCTTCGAAATGGAAGGCACTGTCGTCGACACCCTGCCCAACACCATGTTTCGTGTGGAGTTGGAAAATGGGCACGTCGTAACCGCGCATATCTCCGGCAAGATGCGCAAGAACTACATTCGTATTCTTACCGGTGACAAAGTGCGCGTCGAGCTGACGCCCTATGACTTGAGCAAAGGGCGTATCACTTACCGCGCTCGCTAAGCAAGTCAATACAAGACGCCCGGTTATGCCGGGCGTTTTTGTGTGCATGGGATTTCTCAAACACCGAGGGATCCTGCGGGAGGGGGCAAGCCCCATTCTGAGAATTGCATTTCAAGACAGCAAAAAGGCGCCTTTCGGCGCCTTTTGCGTTGTTACAGAACGATCAGGCCATTTCAGCCGTGGTTTCGAACTCGAAGGTCAGCTCGCCATCCTTCAGGTCGATATGCACCACGCCACCATGGTCGGAAAGCTCGCCAAACAGGATCTCTTCAGCCAGAGGCCGCTTGATCTTGTCCTGGATCAGGCGCGCCATCGGGCGAGCGCCCATTGCCGCATCGTAGCCACCTTCGGCGATCCAGCTGCGTGCCGCTTCCGTGACATCCAGCTGCACGCGCTTGTCTTCCAACTGCGCCTGAAGCTCGGTGAGGAACTTGTCCACCACACTCTTGATGACCTCATGGCTGAGGCGACCAAACTGGATAATGGTGTCCAGGCGGTTGCGGAACTCCGGCGTGAAGCTCTTCTTGATCACTTCCATCGCATCGGACGAGTGATCCTGGTGGGTAAAGCCGATCGAAGCCCGCGCGGCCGTCTCGGCACCGGCGTTGGTGGTCATGATCAGGATGACATTGCGGAAGTCCGCCTTGCGCCCGTTGTTGTCGGTCAGGGTCCCGTGGTCCATCACCTGCAGCAGCAGATTGAAGACTTCCGGGTGGGCCTTCTCGATTTCATCGAGCAGCAGTACGCAATGGGGCTGCTTGGTAATCGCCTCGGTCAACAGGCCGCCCTGGTCGAAACCGACATAGCCCGGAGGCGCACCGATCAGGCGCGACACGGTGTGACGCTCCATGTATTCGGACATGTCGAAGCGCACCAGCTCGATCCCCATGGCCTTGGCCAATTGCCGCGCCGCTTCGGTCTTGCCGACACCGGTAGGACCGGCGAACAGGAACGAACCGACAGGCTTGTCCGGCGACTTGAGGCCCGCACGCGACAGCTTGATCGCGGTGGACAGCGCATCGATTGCCGCGTCCTGGCCGAACACGGTGAGCTTGAGGTCGCGCTCCAGGTTACGCAGCAGCTCCTTGTCGGAACTGTTGACGTGTTTTGGTGGAATCCGCGCGATCTTCGCGACAATGTCCTCGACCTGAGGCACGTCGATGCGCTTAACACGCTTCTCGACCGGCTGCAGGCGTTGGTAGGCCCCGGCCTCGTCGATCACATCGATGGCCTTGTCCGGCATGTGCCGGTCATTGATGTAGCGCGACGCCAACTCGGCCGCCGCACGCAGCGCCTCATCGGTGTACTCGATGCCGTGGTGCGCTTCAAACCGCCCCTTGAGCCCGCGCAGGATGCCGATGGTGTCTTCGACCGACGGCTCGGACACGTCGACTTTCTGGAAGCGACGCGCCAGGGCACGGTCTTTCTCGAAGATGCCGCGGAATTCCTGGAAGGTGGTCGAACCGATGCAGCGGATATCACCCGACGACAGCAACGGCTTGAGCAGGTTGGAAGCGTCCATGACCCCACCGGAGGCCGCACCCGCACCAATGATGGTGTGGATCTCGTCGATGAACAGGATCGCCTGCGGGCGTTTTTTCAGCTCGCCGAGCAGCGCCTTGAAGCGCTTCTCGAAATCGCCACGGTACTTGGTCCCGGCGAGCAACGCGCCCAGGTCAAGGGAGTAGACGACACTGTTGGCCAGCAGGTCCGGCACCTGGTTGTCGACGATGCGCTTGGCCAGGCCTTCGGCAATCGCGGTCTTGCCCACGCCCGCCTCACCCACCAGCAACGGGTTGTTCTTGCGACGGCGCGCCAGGATCTGCGCTACGCGCTCGACCTCAAGCTCACGCCCCACCAGCGGATCGATCCGCCCCTGGCGCGCCAGCTCGTTGAGGTTGCTGGCATAGGCATCCAGCGGGTTGCTTGAAGAAGAAGACTCACCGCCCTCGTCGTCCTGCATATCCTGCTCACCCTCGGAATGATCGCCGTGCCCAGGCACCTTGGAGATACCGTGGGCGATGTAGTTGACGACATCGATACGGGCAACGCTCTGCTGCTTGAGCAGGAACACTGCCTGGCTTTCCTGTTCGCTGAAGATCGCCACAAGCACATTGGCGCCTGTGACTTCACGCTTACCGGAGCTCTGTACGTGGAAAACAGCACGCTGCAATACCCGCTGGAAGCCCAGGGTTGGCTGGGTCTCACGGTCCTCGTCATGCACGGGGATCAGTGGCGTGGTGGAGTCGATAAACTCCTGCAGGTCATGCTTGAGCTTGTCGAGGTTGGCGCCGCACGCACGCAGAACCGTGGCGGCAGCTTCATTATCCAAAAGTGCCAGCAGCAGGTGTTCGACGGTCATGAATTCATGACGCTTCGAACGAGCCTCCTTGAAGGCAAGATTGAGGGTGACTTCGAGCTCGCGGTTTAACATAGCTTCACCTCATACCCAAGTGGTCGGCGTTAACCGTCCTTCTCGATTTCACAGAGTAGCGGATGCTGGCTTTCCCTGGCGTACTGGTTGACCTGCATGGCCTTTGTCTCGGCGATGTCACGGGTAAACACTCCACATACTGCCCGTCCTTCTGTGTGAACGGCCAGCATTACCTTGGTCGCCAACTCGCGGTTCAGGTTAAAAAACACCTCGAGCACTTCGACCACGAAATCCATCGGTGTGTAGTCATCGTTGAACAAAACCACCTTGTACATCGGCGGCGCCTGTAAAGCAGGCTTGGCCTCCTGAACAGCAATGCCTGCAGAACCGTCGTCATCGTGTTCGTGATCCGGTCGATCCTGATTGAATGTTAGTCGAATCTGGCTGATTGCATGCATGGAAAGAAAGGTTCGTCAGTGGTTCAAATACAGTGGTGGGGGCGACCTGTCAGAATTTCAACTCTGACCGTTCAGTCGCCTTGACTATCGGCAAATCGGTGTTACAACCAATAGAACCCACAGTGGGTAAAAAAGGTCCGCGCAGTCAACCTTATTTATTCGGGTTAGGACGGATAAACTGGATGATACTCCAGTGATGGAGTCTGGTGCAGAGGGATATGGGTATGTCTGGCGTCAAGATCAGTGGCAAGGTCAAGTGGTTCAACAATGCCAAAGGGTATGGTTTTGTTGTAGAGGACGGGAAGTCCGAAGATCTCTTTGCGCATTATTCAGCGATCAACATGGAAGGATACAAGACGCTGAAGGCGGGCCAACCTGTGGAGTTTGAAATCATTCAAGGACCGAAAGGGCTGCACGCCGTCGAAATTTGTGCAGCCTGCGCAGCTACACCCGAAAAAGCCCACGACGAAACACATGAAACGAAGCGCAAAGCAGAACAGCCCACTCAACCAAAAAAGAAACAAACGGCCTGATCTGCTTTTGAGTAACAGCCTGTAAAAAAACCGGCCATCCTGAATGGCCGGTTTTTTATAACGCTGACTTACATATGCGAAATCAGCGCATCCCCAAAGCCCGACGACGACACCAGCTTCGCACCGTCCATCAGGCGCTCGAAGTCATAGGTCACAGTCTTGGCCGAGATAGCGCCGTTGGTGCCCTTGATGATCAGGTCGGCCGCTTCGGTCCAGCCCATATGACGCAGCATCATTTCCGCCGACAGGATCAATGAGCCCGGGTTGACCTGGTCCTTGCCCGCATACTTGGGCGCAGTGCCGTGGGTGGCCTCGAACATGGCCACGGTGTCGGACAGGTTGGCACCCGGCGCAATCCCGATACCGCCCACCTCTGCCGCCAGGGCGTCGGACAGGTAGTCGCCGTTCAGGTTGAGGGTCGCGATCACGTCATACTCGGCCGGACGCAACAGGATCTGCTGGAGCATGGCATCGGCGATGGCATCCTTGACCACCACATTCTTGCCGGTCTTCGGGTTCTTGAACTGCATCCACGGGCCGCCGTCCAGCAGGGTCGCACCGAACTCTTCAGCCGCCACTTCGTAGGCCCATTCCTTGAAGGCACCTTCGGTGAACTTCATGATGTTGCCCTTGTGCACGATGGTCAGCGAGTCGCGATCGTTATCCACTACATATTGCAGGGCCTTGCGCGCCAGGCGCTTGGTGCCTTCCAGCGATACCGGCTTGATCCCAATGCCGCAATCTTGGTCGAAACGAATCTTGGTGACGCCCATTTCCTCCTTGAGGAACTTGATGACCTTGGTCGCTTCCGGCGAGCCGGCCTTCCACTCGATCCCGGCGTAAATGTCTTCGGAGTTTTCGCGGAAAATGGTCATGTCCACGTCGCCTGGTTTCTTGACCGGGCTGGGCACACCTTCGAACCAGCGCACCGGGCGCAGGCAGACGTAGAGGTCGAGTTGCTGGCGCAGGGCCACGTTCAGCGAACGAATGCCGCCCCCTACCGGAGTGGTCAGCGGCCCCTTGATGGACACCACGTAATCCTTGACCGCATCCAGGGTTTCCTGGGGCAGCCAGGTGTCCTGGTCGTAGACTTGGGTCGCTTTCTCGCCGGCGTACACCTCCATCCAGGAGATCTTGCGCTTGCCGCCGTAGGCCTTTTCAACAGCTGCGTCGACCACCTTGATCATCACCGGGCTGATGTCGACGCCAATACCGTCACCTTCGATATACGGGATGATCGGTTGGTCAGGAACATTGAGAGAATGGTCTGCATTGACGGTGATTTTGTCGCCGACTGCCGGAACCTGAATCTTCTTGTATCCCATGCTGAACTCCATCTATGGATTGAACATCTGGCTGCGTTCGAGCCTACTCCAGATAAATGGCGACTGAAACCTCGCGCCATGCTCATTTGCATCGAAAACAGCATAAATTGTCGCCTACAAGCCTGAAAGCAAAGGGAAAAGCGCCAATCTTGAGCACTTCGTGCGACTTTAGGCGTAACCCGGTACCTGCGACCTTTAGACCAATGGACGACACACCTTTTGTATGAAGGCTCGGCGTAAGCATAGCGACCTATGTATAATGCCGCCGCTGACCAAAGAGTCACGATGGCAGACCGCTCTGGAACAGGGCCCTCCGCTACAAAGCAGGACTAATACAATAGTCCACCCGCTTGACGCTCGACTGATGCAACCCAACATCACCGCGAAGAAACCTCGACCTTTCGCTCATGGATGACTTTGAACGAACGCGCTCCACCCGGCGCATCTCGAGTTTCTGCGCACGCTTTCAGCAAAGAAGAGAGTTAATCCGAATATGCCCACCCGCTCGAAGATCATCTACACCTTCACCGACGAAGCCCCAGCCCTCGCCACCTATTCACTGCTGCCTATCGTAGAGGCCTTCACCGCTTCCGCTGATATTGCCGTGGAAACCCGCGACATCTCCCTCGCAGGGCGCATCCTCGCAAGCTTCCCCGAGCAACTGGGCACCAAGGCCGTACCGGACCACCTCGCCGAACTGGGCGACCTGGCCGTTACCCCTGAAGCCAACATCATCAAGCTGCCTAACATCAGTGCCTCGACCCCGCAACTGCAGGCGGCGATCAAGGAACTGCAGGCCCAGGGCTACGCCTTGCCGGACTACCCGGAAACCGTAACCACCGACGCGGAAAAAGAAACCCGTGCACGTTACGACAAGGTCAAGGGCAGCGCCGTGAACCCGGTCCTGCGCGAAGGCAACTCCGACCGCCGCGCGCCGCTGTCGGTCAAGAACTACGCTCGCAAGCACCCGCACAAGATGGGCGCCTGGGCTGCGGACTCCAAGTCCCACGTTGCCCACATGAGCAACGGCGACTTCTACGGCAGCGAAAAATCCGTACAGATCGAAGCAGCTGACGCTGTCAAAATCGAGCTGGTCGCTCAAGACGGCACCACCACCGTCCTGAAAGAAAAGACCACCGTCAAGGCCGGCGAAATCATCGACAGCGCGGTACTGAGCAAGAAAGCCCTGCGCAGCTTCATCGCCGCTGAAATCGAAGACGCCAAGAAACAAGGCGTGCTGCTGTCGGTCCACCTGAAAGCCACCATGATGAAGGTCTCCGACCCGATCATGTTCGGCCAGATCGTTGCCGAGTTCTATAAAGACGCCCTGGCCAAGCACGCAGACGTGCTGGCACAGATCGGCTTCAACCTGAACAACGGCATCGGCGACCTGTACGCCCGCATCAAGGCCCTGCCGGCCGAGCAGCAGGCGCAGATCGAAGCTGACATCCAGGCGGTCTACGCCGCTCGCCCTTCCCTGGCGATGGTCAACTCCGACAAAGGCATCACCAACCTGCACGTGCCGAGCGACGTCATCGTCGACGCCTCGATGCCGGCCATGATCCGTGACTCCGGCAAGATGTGGGGCACCGACGGCCAGCTGCACGACACCAAGGCCGTGATCCCGGATCGCTGCTACGCCACCATCTACCAGGCGGTGATCGAAGAGTGCAAGGCCAACGGCGCCTTCGACCCTACCACCATGGGCAGCGTGCCGAACGTTGGCCTGATGGCGAAAAAAGCCGAAGAGTACGGCTCCCACGACAAGACCTTCCAGGTCAAGGCTGACGGCGTCGTCCGCGTGACCGACAGCAAGGGCAACCTGCTGATGGAACAGAAAGTCGAAGCCGGCGACATCTTCCGCATGTGCCAGACCCAAGACGCGCCGATCCAGGATTGGGTCAAGCTGGCCGTCAACCGTGCCCGCGCCAGCAACACCCCGGCCATCTTCTGGCTGGACCCCAAGCGTGCACACGACGGCGTCGTGGTCGAGAAAGTCCAGGCCCACCTGAAAGACCACAACACCGAAGGCCTGGACATCCGCATCATGTCGCCGGTCGACGCGATGAAGTTCACCCTGGAACGTACCCGCAAGGGCCTGGACACCATCTCGGTGACCGGCAACGTGCTGCGTGACTACCTGACCGACCTGTTCCCGATCATGGAGCTGGGCACCAGCGCCAAGATGCTGTCCATCGTGCCGCTGATGAATGGCGGCGGCCTGTTCGAAACCGGCGCCGGCGGTTCGGCACCGAAGCACGTGCAACAGCTGCTGGAAGAGAACTTCCTGCGCTGGGACTCCCTGGGCGAGTTCCTGGCCCTGGCCGCCTCCCTCGAGCATTTGGGTGTGACGTACAACAACCCGAAAGCCCTGGTACTGTCCAAGACCCTGGACCAGGCCACCGGCCAGTTCCTCGACAACAACAAGTCGCCATCGCGCAAAGTCGGCAACATCGACAACCGCGGCAGCCACTTCTACCTGGCGCTGTACTGGGCCCAGGCCCTGGCCGCCCAGACCGAAGACACTGCACTGCAAGGTCAATTCAGCGAACTGGCCAAGACCCTGGCCGCGAACGAAGCAACCATCGTTGCCGAGCTCAATGCCGTACAGGGCAAGCCAGTGGACATCGGCGGCTACTACGCGCCGAACCCGGAGCTGACCAGCAAGGCCATGCGCCCAAGCAACACCCTCAACGCGGCGATTGCCAAGTTGAAGTAAGGTTGTAGGGATGCAAAGAAGCCCCGGCCCTGTGCCGGGGTTTCTGTTTCTACCGTTCAACAGAAAAAACCGGATTCAATGTGGAAGGGTGCTTGCCCCCCTCCCACACTGGCCGCAACTCTGCCCAAACACCGCGTCATATCTTGATATCGAGCCCCCCATGACCTGGCAACCCCACATCACCGTCGCCACCATCGTCGAAGATAACGGCAAATTCCTGATGGTCGAAGAACTCAAGGGCGGCCGCGCCGTGCTCAACCAGCCCGCCGGCCACCTCGACCCAGACGAGACCCTGACCGAGGCCGCCGTGCGCGAAACCCTCGAGGAAACCGGCTGGGACGTGGAAGCCACCGGCATCGTCGGCATCTACCTGTACACCGCACCCAGCAATGGGGTTACCTATCAACGCGTCTGCTTTATTGCCAAGGCACTGAAACACCACCCGGACTATCAACTGGACGAAGGCATCCTGCGTGCCCGCTGGTTGAGCCGTGACGAGCTGATGGCCGTGCGCGACGACTGGCGCAGCGAGCTGATCATCCGCTGTATCGATGATTATCTGGCCGGCCAGCGTCACAGCCTGGAATTGATCCGCCCTTCTCTTTAGCCTTGCGGGCCCAGGCCTGTTAGAATCGCGTCCTTTTTCAAGACACCCGTTGAAACCCTATGCGTGATCCAGCCCCTTCTGACACACAAAAGAAGCGCGTCATCGTCGGCATGTCCGGCGGCGTGGATTCTTCCGTTTCCGCCGTTCTGCTCATGGAGCAGGGTTATGAGGTGGAAGGCCTGTTCATGAAGAACTGGGAAGAAGACGATGGAACGGAATATTGCACCGCCATGGACGACCTGGCGGACGCCCAGGCCGTGTGCGACAAGATCGGTATCAAGCTGCACACCGCCAACTTCGCCGCCGAGTACTGGGACAACGTGTTCGAGCACTTCCTGGCCGAATACAAGGCCGGTCGCACGCCGAACCCGGACATCCTGTGCAACCGCGAAATCAAGTTCAAGGCGTTCCTCGACTACGCCATGATCCTTGGCGCCGACCTGATTGCCACTGGCCACTACGTGCGTCGCCGCGATATCGATGGCCGTACCGAACTGCTCAAGGGCCTGGACCCGAACAAGGACCAGAGCTACTTCCTGCACGCCGTCG
The DNA here is from genome assembly GCF_006517195.1 of Pseudomonas sp. NIBRBAC000502773. Lineage (NCBI taxonomy): Bacteria > Pseudomonadati > Pseudomonadota > Gammaproteobacteria > Pseudomonadales > Pseudomonadaceae > Pseudomonas > Pseudomonas sp. NIBRBAC000502773. The sequence goes on from NZ_CP041189.1 coordinate 776,919, forward strand.
GCGGTGAACAGATCGCCAAGACCCTGTTCCCGGTGGGCGAGCTGGAAAAGCCAGAAGTGCGCAGGATCGCCGAGCAACACGGCCTGGCGACCGCCAAGAAGAAGGACTCCACCGGGATCTGCTTTATCGGCGAGCGCCGCTTCAGCGACTTCCTCAAGCAGTACCTGCCGGCGCAGCCGGGCGAGATCAAGACCACCGACGGCGAAGTGATCGGCCGTCACCATGGCTTGATGTACCACACCATCGGCCAGCGCCAGGGCCTGGGCATCGGCGGCTTGAAGGATGCCGGCGAAGAGCCGTGGTACGTGCTGGTCAAGGACCTGGAGCACAACGTGCTGATCGTTGGCCAGGGCAATGAACACCCGCTGCTGTTCTCGGGCGCACTGCTGGCCTCGGAGATCTATTGGGTCAACCCGATCGACCTGAGCGCCCCGCGCCGCCTGACGGCCAAGGTACGCTATCGCCAGGGCGACCAGCCCTGCACCCTGGAAAAAACCGCGACGGGCTACCGCGCCACCTTTGATGACCCGCAACGCGCGGTCACTCCTGGACAGTCCGTGGTGTTCTATGACGGCGAAATCTGCCTGGGCGGCGGCGTGATTGAAGTCGCCGAAGCCTGGAGCAACCCGGCATGAGCCCGACCCAGGAGCAATTGACGGCACTCGGCGGGGTATTTCTTTCCGCCGTGCTGGTGGACAAGATCGCCAAGACCGGCCAGGTCACCGAAGCCGGCCTGACCTGCATGCTCGGCAGCCTGCTGATCCGCGACCCCAAGGACACCCTGGAAGTCTACGGCGGCGACGACCTCGCACTGCGTGAAGGTTATCGCGCCCTGATCGGCGCCCTGGAGCGCGACCCCAGCACCTTGCAGCGCGAGCCGCTGCGCTACGCCCTGTCGATGCTCGGCCTGGAGCGTCAGCTGGCCAAGCGCGAGGACATGCTGGAAACCATCGGCAAACGCCTGCCGCAGATCCAGTCCCAGGTAGAACACTTCGGCCCGGCCCACGAAAACGTGATCGCCGCCTGCGGTGCGCTGTACCAGGACACCTTGAGCACCTTGCGCCAACGCATCCAGGTGCACGGCGACATGCGCAACCTGCAGCAACCGAACAACGCCTCGAAAATCCGCGCACTGCTGCTGGCAGGTATCCGTTCGGCACGGCTGTGGCGGCAATTGGGCGGTCATCGTTGGCAGCTGGTGATCAGCCGACGCAAATTGCTCAAAGAGCTTTACCCGTTGATGCGCAACGAATAAGTCGCACCGACAGGCTATTTTCAAGCCATTACGCGTAATACGCCGGTCAGTTGGCAACGGACCGGCGGATTTTTTCATGTATGATACGCGCCCCATTTCGTTGCCCGACTGTCCGAGAACACCCCATGCAGCTCTCTTCGCTCACTGCGGTTTCCCCTGTTGACGGCCGCTACGCCGGCAAAACCCAGGCCCTGCGCCCTATTTTCAGCGAATACGGCCTGATCCGTGCTCGTGTACTGGTTGAAGTGCGCTGGCTCCAGCGCCTGGCCGCTCACCCCGCCATCAGCGAAGTGCCGGCGTTCTCCGCCGAAGCCAACGCTGTACTCGACGCCCTGGCGGACAACTTCTCCCTGGAGCACGCCGAGCGTGTGAAAGAGATCGAGCGCACCACCAACCACGACGTCAAGGCCATCGAATACCTGCTCAAGGAGCAGGCGGCCAAGCTGCCGGAACTGGCCCAGGTCAGCGAATTCATCCACTTTGCCTGCACCAGCGAGGACATCAACAACCTGTCCCACGCCCTGATGTTGCGCGAAGGCCGTGATGACGTGATGCTGCCGCTGATGCGCCAGACCGCCGAAGCCATCCGTGAGCTGGCCATCCGTTTCGCCGACGTGCCGATGCTGTCGCGTACCCACGGCCAGCCGGCGTCGCCGACTACCCTGGGCAAGGAACTCGCCAACGTGGTGTACCGCCTGGAGCGTCAGATCGCTCAAGTCGCAGCAGTCCCACTGCTGGGCAAGATCAACGGCGCTGTCGGCAACTACAACGCGCACCTGTCGGCCTACCCTGAGATCGACTGGGAAGCCAACGCCCGCGCCTTCATCGAAGACGAACTGGGCCTGGGCTTCAACCCGTACACCACGCAGATCGAACCGCACGACTATATTGCCGAGCTGTTCGACGCCATTGCGCGCTTCAACACCATCCTGATCGACTTCGATCGCGATATCTGGGGCTACATCTCCCTGGGCTACTTCAAGCAGCGCACCATTGCCGGTGAAATCGGTTCGTCGACCATGCCGCACAAGGTCAACCCGATCGACTTCGAAAACTCCGAAGGCAACCTCGGCATCGCCAACGCCCTGTTCCAGCACCTGGCCAGCAAGTTGCCGATCTCCCGCTGGCAGCGCGACCTGACCGACTCCACCGTACTGCGCAACCTCGGCGTGGGCTTTGCCCACAGCGTGATCGCGTACGAAGCCAGCCTCAAAGGCATCAGCAAACTGGAGCTCAACGCGCAGAAAATCGCCGCTGACCTGGACGCGTGCTGGGAAGTACTGGCCGAGCCGATCCAGACCGTGATGCGCCGCTACAACATCGAAAACCCTTACGAGAAGCTGAAAGAGTTGACCCGTGGCAAGGGCATCAGCCCTGAAGCACTGCAAACTTTCATCGACGGCCTGGACATGCCAGCTGCGGCCAAGGCCGAGCTGAAACTGCTCACCCCGGCCAACTACATCGGTAACGCTGTAGAGCAAGCCAAGCGCATCTGATTCGCGCAAGCCCCTTGAGACGCCCGGCCGCGCCGGGCGTTTTTATTTCAGTCTGAAAAGTGCTTTTTTTCAATAGGTTACACATGAATCCTGATATCCCTATTCAACTTCTGGGCGGCATCACGGCACGGGAATTCCTGCGCGACTACTGGCAGAAAAAACCGCTGCTGATCCGCCAGGCGATCCCTGACTTCGAAAGCCCGATCGACGCCGACGAACTCGCCGGCCTGGCCCTGGAAGAAGAAGTCGAATCGCGCCTGGTGATCGAACACGGCGAACGCCCGTGGGAACTGCGCCGCGGCCCGTTCGCCGAAGACGCCTTCAGCACCCTGCCTGAACGTGAGTGGACCCTGCTGGTACAGGCGGTCGACCAGTTCGTGCCGGAAGTGGCCGAGTTGCTGGAGCAGTTCCGCTTCCTGCCAAGCTGGCGCATCGACGACGTGATGATCAGCTTTGCCGCACCCGGTGGCAGCGTAGGCCCGCACTTCGACAACTACGACGTATTCCTGCTGCAAGCCCAGGGCAAGCGCAACTGGAAGATCGGCCAGATGTGCAGCTCCGAAAGCCCACTGCTGCAACACGCCGACCTGCGCATCCTCGCCGAATTCGAAGAAAGCGCCGAATGGGTGCTGGAACCGGGCGACATGCTCTACCTGCCGCCACGCCTGGCGCATTTCGGCATCGCCGAAGATGACTGCATGACGTACTCGGTGGGCTTTCGCGCCCCAAGCGCCGCAGAAGTACTGACCCACTTCACCGACTTCCTCGCCCAGTACCTGACCGACGAAGAGCGCTACACCGACGCCGACGCGCAGCCGGTCAGCGACCCGCACCAGATCCAGAGCGACGCCCTCGACCGCCTCAAGAGCCTGCTGGCCGAGCACATGAGCGACGAGCGCATGCTGCTGACCTGGTTCGGCCAGTTCATGACCGAGCCGCGCTACCCGGAACTGGTAGCAGGCGAAGAACTGGGCGAAGACGACTTCATCAACAGCCTGCAGGACGGCGCGATCCTGGTGCGCAACCCAAGCGCGCGCATGGCCTGGTCGGAAGTCGACGATGACGTCCTGCTGTTCGCCAGCGGCCAGAGCCGTTACTTGCCGGGCAAACTGCGCGAACTGCTGAAACTGGTCTGCGCCGCCGATGCCCTGCACGCCGAAAACCTTGGCGAATGGCTGTTGGACGAAGACGCCCGTGACCTGCTGTGCGAGCTGGTCAAGCAAGGAAGCCTGGGGTTTGCCGATGAATAGGATTCACGTAGGTGTCGCGGACTGGCATAAGGATATCGCCGAGATTCGGCGCATTCGTGAAGCGGTATTTATCGCTGAACAATCGGTTCCACCTGAGCTTGAGTGGGATGCGGACGACGCAGACGCAGTGCATTTCCTTGCATTCGAAGGCGACTTTCCGATTGGCACCGCGCGCCTGCTGCCCAGCGGCGAGATCGGCCGGGTGTCGGTGCTCAAGGACTGGCGCGGGCTGAAGGTCGGCGACAAGCTGATGGAAGCGGTGATTGGCGTGGCCGAGCAACGTGGCCAGACCAAGCAGTTCCTGAGTGCGCAGGTGTATGCAGCGCCGTTCTATGAGCGACTGGGCTTCAAGATCGTCAGCGAGGAATTCCTGGAAGTCGGGATTCCCCATGTCGATATGGTGCGCGGGGCCTGATCCCTGCTGTAAGGGCTTGCCCGTGGTGAGCCAGCTTGCCTGTGGTGAGCGGGCTTGCCCGCTCACTACACCCCAGGCCGACAAACTGGCACTATCAAGCCTAACTGACTCGCAGAGATAACGGACATGTCCCTACGCACCCTGCTCACCGCCCTCCTCCTCACCGCCAGTTGCTCGGCAATGGCCGACACCGAAGTCGTCAACCTGAGCAACCGCACCAGCACCGACCTGCTCCCCGTGGCGCAGAACTTCATCGGCAAGGACGGCACCGTCAGCGCCTACGGCAACCAGCTTATCGTTAACGCCGCCCCCGGCAAGATCCAGGACCTGCGCACGCTGCTCGCCCAGCTGGATACACCAGCCAAGCGCCTGCTGATCACCGTCGATACCAACGAAAACAACCAGCAGAACAGCGGCGACAGCCAGACCCGCATCATCAGCTACGGCACGGCCAGCCGCGACGGCGGCGTCCAGCAGATCCAGGCCAGCGAAGGCGTGCCCGCGCTGATCCAGGTCGGCCAGAGCGTGCCACTGACCACAACCCAACCCGACGCCTACGGCCGTCCGCAGAACCAGACCCAGTACCGCAACGTCACCCAGGGCTTCTACGTCACCGCCAGCGTCACCGGCGAGACCGTGCACCTGGCAATCAGTACCAACCGTGACCGCATGAGCCAGGAACGTCCCGATGTAGTGAATGTGCAAAGTACCGACACAACCGTCAGCGGGCGCCTTGGCGAATGGATCCCCCTGGCCGGCATCAACCGCGAGACCCAGGCCGACAAATCCTCCACAACACGCAGCTACTCTACCCAGGGCCGCGATGACCTGACGTTGCGGGTCAAGGTCGACACCCTGAACTGAAGCACCAAAAACTGACTGATGAGTCGTATTAGACTAAAGATGTAGTGCCTGAAAAAAAGCACTACAAAACATTTGACGATCCAAAAAAGCATGGGCATGATGGCCTCGCTCCCGCTAATCAGGGGCCCTGGCAAGGGCCTTCGGATCGCCGCTCCAAGCTACCCACCCGAGCCGATTCGTGTCTGTACCGCCCACAAGGTGTGTTTGACGAGGTTGCGACTGGAACGAAGTTGTCCCGAGGGACGGAAGCTAACCAGGTAACCCGGCTACACACTGATGGATCGTACAAAGGCCCACGATGCCCGAAGACCGTTCGCAGTTCGCCCTTACCTGCTCAACTCCCCCTTGAGCCATCGTTCATCCCGTCGCCTGCCCCGCCGAACTTGACTTGAACACCTGAGCTTCTGGTCAGCGAGCAGCCATAACCACGCATTCACTACGTGGCTGGCAAATGGAATTTTCCACCTAGACCTATGCGACGAGGTTTTCCCCCATGGCACTGACACGCGAACAGCAAATTGCAGCCCTCGAGAAAGACTGGGCTGAAAACCCACGCTGGAAAGGCGTAACCCGCGCTTATTCCGCTGCTGACGTCGTCCGCCTGCGTGGCTCGGTTCAACCTGAGCACACCTTTGCAAAACTCGGCGCCGAGAAGCTGTGGAAGCTGGTCACCCAAGGTGCCAAGCCGTCCTTCCGCCCCGAGAAAGATTTCGTCAACTGCATGGGCGCCCTCACTGGCGGCCAGGCAGTCCAACAGGTGAAAGCCGGTATCCAGGCGATCTACCTGTCCGGCTGGCAAGTGGCAGCGGACAACAACTCCGCTGAATCCATGTACCCCGACCAATCGCTGTACCCGGTGGACTCCGTACCGACCGTGGTCAAGCGCATCAACAACTCATTCCGTCGTGCCGACCAGATCCAGTGGAAAGCCGGTAAAGGCCCGGGTGATGAAGGCTACATCGACTACTTCGCGCCCATCGTGGCCGACGCCGAAGCCGGTTTCGGCGGCGTACTGAACGCCTATGAGCTGATGAAGAGCATGATCGAGGCTGGCGCGGCCGGCGTGCACTTCGAAGACCAACTGGCTTCGGTGAAGAAATGCGGCCACATGGGCGGCAAGGTACTGGTACCGACCCAGGAAGCCGTACAAAAGCTGACCGCTGCCCGCCTGGCGGCTGACGTTGCCGGCACGCCGACCATCATCCTGGCCCGTACCGACGCCAACGCTGCAGACCTGCTGACCTCGGACTGCGACCCGTACGACCAGCCGTTCGTAACCGGCGAACGTACCCAGGAAGGTTTCTACAAAGTGCGCGCCGGTCTCGACCAGGCCATCGCCCGCGGCCTGGCCTACGCGCCGTACGCCGACCTGATCTGGTGCGAAACCGCCAAGCCGGACCTGGACGAAGCGCGTCGCTTTGCCGAAGCAATCAAGAAGGAATACCCGGACCAGCTGCTGTCCTACAACTGCTCGCCTTCCTTCAACTGGAAAAAGAACCTGGACGACGCGACCATCGCCAAGTTCCAGCGCGAACTGTCCGCCATGGGCTACAAGCACCAGTTCATCACCCTGGCCGGCATTCACAACATGTGGCACAGCATGTTCAACCTGGCGCACGACTACGCCCGCAACGACATGACCGCCTACGTGAAGCTGCAGGAACAGGAATTCGCTGACGCCGCCAAGGGCTACACCTTTGTGGCCCACCAGCAGGAAGTGGGCACCGGCTACTTCGACGACATGACCACCGTGATCCAGGGCGGCACCTCGTCCGTGACCGCGCTGACCGGTTCGACCGAAGAAGAGCAGTTCCACTGATCGATGTGAGTACACGGCCACGGCGGACCCGTTAAAGAGCTAACCGCCGTGCCGCACGACAATCACGCCCCGACTGGTTCGGGGCGTTTTTTTTTGCCGGTACACATCACGCTGATTCACCAAAGCCAAATGTGGGAGGAGGCAACCCCCTCCCACATGAGGAACCCCAGCAACCTGAAGATTTTGTACAAAACCTTGATCCAGAGCGGTATTCGCAGCAGATAAATCAGTTAAAAGATGCGCTCCAACAACTCGCGCTAATCAGGCAAGTAACGGCAACTTACTCCGCTGTATGAGAAACAATCGCTTAAACCCCACGCAAACAATATTCATTATCATTTAGAACCTAAAAACTTCGTTACAGGTTAAACAAAACACATTTGATCAAATGCCCGCTAATGCCCGCCCCGCAAGGGCTACAGCCCCAAGAAGGTGCACTATGTGCTTATTCCATCGAATAATTTCGCCCTAGGAATTTTACTTGCCCGGTGTTTAGCCATAAAATCACCGCGATTGATTGCAGTGCGACATATCGTCACTGCATCGTTACTTTTTCGAGCTCAGAGACCTTTGCTCTCTGTTAAGGATTTCCAGCATGACCGAAGCGACAGGACTCATGGCCCACAACTGGGGCTTTGCCATTTTCCTCCTCGGTGTTGTCGGCCTTTGCGCCTTCATGCTCGGTGTGTCCAGCCTCCTCGGGTCAAAAGCCTGGGGCCGCAGCAAGAATGAACCGTTCGAATCCGGCATGCTGCCTACAGGTGGCGCCCGCTTGCGGCTCTCAGCCAAATTCTATCTGGTCGCGATGCTCTTCGTGATCTTCGACATCGAAGCCCTCTTTCTCTTTGCCTGGTCTGTGTCCGTCCGCGAAAGCGGCTGGACCGGATTCGTCGAAGCCCTCGTTTTCATAGCAATTCTGTTGGCAGGCCTTGTCTACCTATTTCGAGTGGGCGCCCTTGACTGGGCTCCGGAAGCTCGTCGTAAGCGGCAAGCGAAGCTGAAACAATGAGGCTTTGGCGATGCAATACAATCTCACCAGGATCGACCCGGATGCTCCTAACGAGCAGTACCCCATCGGCGAACGGGAAACCGTTTCCGATCCGTTAGAAGACCAAGTCCACAAGAACATCTACATGGGCAAGCTCGAAGACGTGCTGAGTGGCGCGGTCAACTGGGGACGTAAGAACTCCCTGTGGCCGTACAACTTCGGCCTTTCGTGCTGCTACGTGGAAATGACCACCGCCTTCACGGCGCCCCACGACATCGCGCGCTTTGGCGCCGAAGTTATCCGGGCATCACCGCGCCAGGCGGATTTCATGGTTATCGCCGGTACCTGCTTTATCAAGATGGCGCCGATCATTCAGCGTCTCTACGAGCAAATGCTCGAGCCAAAGTGGGTTATCTCCATGGGTTCGTGCGCCAACTCCGGTGGCATGTACGACATCTACTCCGTGGTTCAGGGGGTGGACAAGTTCCTGCCCGTGGACGTCTACGTGCCTGGCTGCCCGCCCCGCCCCGAAGCATTCCTGCAAGGCTTGATGCTGTTGCAGGAATCGATTGGCAAGGAGCGTCGCCCGCTTTCCTGGGTCGTCGGCGATCAAGGCGTGTACCGCGCCGAGATGCCGTCGCAAAAGGAACAGCGCCGCGAACAGCGAATCGCAGTCACCAACCTGCGCAGCCCCGACGAAGTCTGATCCAGCACCGCTTCTTTTATAGAACGAAAACCTGGCTTCATTCTTTACGTTGACCGAAAGCGATAAAAAACCATGACTACAGGCAGTGCTCTGTACATCCCGCCTTATAAGGCAGACGACCAGGATGTGGTCGTCGAACTCAATAACCGTTTTGGCCCTGACGCCTTCACCGCCCAGGCCACACGCACCGGCATGCCGGTGCTGTGGGTCGCGCGCGCCAGGCTCGTCGAAGTCCTGACCTTCCTGCGCAACCTGCCCAAGCCGTACGTCATGCTCTATGACCTGCATGGCGTGGACGAGCGCCTGCGCACCAAGCGCCAGGGCCTGCCGAGCGGCGCCGATTTCACCGTGTTCTATCACCTGCTGTCGATCGAACGTAACAGCGACGTGATGATCAAGGTCGCACTGTCCGAGAGCGACCTGAGCGTGCCGACCGTGACCGGTATCTGGCCGAACGCCAGTTGGTACGAGCGCGAAGTCTGGGACATGTTCGGTATCGACTTCCCGGGCCACCCGCACCTGACGCGCATCATGATGCCGCCAACGTGGGAAGGTCACCCGCTGCGCAAGGACTTCCCTGCCCGCGCCACCGAATTCGACCCGTTCAGCCTCAACCTCGCCAAGCAGCAGCTTGAAGAAGAGGCTGCGCGCTTCCGTCCGGAAGACTGGGGCATGAAGCGCTCCGGCACCAACGAGGACTACATGTTCCTCAACCTGGGCCCGAACCACCCTTCGGCCCACGGTGCCTTCCGCATCATCCTGCAACTGGACGGCGAAGAAATCGTCGACTGCGTACCGGACATCGGCTACCACCACCGTGGTGCCGAGAAGATGGCCGAGCGTCAGTCGTGGCACAGCTTCATCCCGTACACCGACCGTATCGACTACCTCGGCGGCGTGATGAACAACCTGCCGTACGTGCTCTCTGTCGAGAAGCTGGCCGGCATCAAGGTCCCGGACCGCGTCGACACCATCCGCATCATGATGGCCGAGTTCTTCCGGATCACCAGCCACCTGCTGTTCCTGGGTACCTATATCCAGGACGTCGGCGCCATGACCCCGGTGTTCTTCACCTTCACCGACCGTCAGCGCGCCTACAAGGTCATCGAAGCCATCACCGGTTTCCGCCTGCACCCGGCCTGGTACCGCATCGGCGGCGTCGCCCACGACCTGCCGAATGGCTGGGAACGCCTGGTCAAGGAATTCATCGACTGGATGCCCAAGCGCCTGGACGAGTACCAGAAGGCTGCGTTGGACAACAGCATCCTCAAGGGCCGTACCATCGGTGTCGCCCAGTACAACACCAAAGAGGCCCTGGAATGGGGTGTCACCGGTGCCGGCCTGCGTTCGACCGGTTGCGACTTCGACCTGCGTAAAGCGCGCCCCTATTCCGGCTACGAGAACTTCGAGTTCGAAGTCCCCCTGGCGGCCAATGGCGATGCCTACGACCGTTGCATCGTGCGCGTCGAAGAAATGCGCCAGAGCCTGAAGATCATCGAGCAGTGCATGCGCAACATGCCGGCCGGCCCGTATAAGGCGGATCACCCGCTGACCACGCCGCCGCCGAAAGAGCGCACGCTGCAGCACATCGAAACCCTGATCACGCACTTCCTGCAGGTTTCGTGGGGCCCGGTAATGCCGGCCAACGAATCCTTCCAGATGATCGAAGCGACCAAGGGTATCAACAGTTATTACCTGACGAGCGATGGCGGCACCATGAGCTACCGCACCCGGATTCGTACCCCAAGCTTCGCCCACTTGCAGCAGATCCCTTCGGTGATCAAAGGCGAGATGGTCGCGGACTTGATTGCGTACCTGGGTAGTATCGATTTCGTTATGGCCGACGTGGACCGCTAAGCATGAACAGCACGCTTATCCAGACAGACCGTTTCACCTTGAGTGAAACCGAGCGCTCGGCCATCGAGCACGAGCTGCATCACTACGAAGACCCGCGCGCGGCGTCGATCGAAGCCTTGAAGATCGTCCAGAAGGAACGTGGCTGGGTGCCGGACGGCGCCCTCTACGCCATCGGCGAGATCCTCGGCATCCCCGCCAGCGACGTTGAAGGCGTGGCGACGTTCTACAGCCAGATCTTCCGCCAGCCGGTCGGCCGCCACATCATTCGCGTGTGCGACAGCATGGTCTGCTACATCGGTGGCCACGAGTCGGTGGTCAGCGAGATCCAGGCCAAGCTGGGCATCGGCCTCGGCCAGACCACCCCGGACGGCCGCTTCACGCTGCTGCCGGTGTGCTGCCTGGGCAACTGCGACAAGGCGCCGGCGTTGATGATCGACGACGACACATTCGGTGACGTGCAGCCTGCTGGCGTGACCCAATTGCTCGAGGGCTACCCATGACCCTGACTTCCTTCGGCCCGGCCAACCTGATCAAGCGTTCGGCCGAGACCCACCCGCTGACCTGGCGCCTGCGTGACGACGGCGAGCCGGTATGGCTCGACGAGTACCAGGCCAAGAACGGCTACGCCGCTGCGCGCAAGGCCTTCGCCGACATGGCCCAGGACGACATCGTCCAGACCGTGAAGGACGCCGGCCTCAAGGGTCGCGGCGGTGCAGGCTTCCCCACAGGCGTGAAGTGGGGCCTGATGCCCAAAGACGAATCCATCAACATCCGCTACCTGCTGTGCAACGCGGATGAAATGGAACCCAACACCTGGAAAGACCGCATGCTGATGGAGCAACTGCCCCATCTGCTGATCGAAGGCATGCTGATCAGCGCCCGCGCGCTGAAAACCTACCGTGGCTACATCTTCCTGCGCGGCGAATACACCACCGCCGCCAAGCACCTCAACCGTGCCGTGGCAGAAGCCAAGGCCGCAGGCCTGCTGGGCAAGAACATCCTCGGTTCGGGCTTTGACTTCGAACTGTTCGTGCACACCGGCGCCGGGCGTTACATCTGCGGTGAAGAAACCGCACTGATCAACTCCCTCGAAGGCCGCCGCGCCAACCCGCGCTCCAAGCCGCCCTTCCCTGCCGCCGTGGGCGTGTGGGGCAAGCCGACCTGCGTGAACAACGTCGAGACCCTGTGCAACGTGCCGGCGATCATCGCCGACGGCGTGGACTGGTACAAATCGTTGGCCCGCGAAGGCAGTGAAGACATGGGCACCAAGCTCATGGGCTTCTCCGGCAAGGTCAAGAACCCAGGCCTGTGGGAGCTGCCGTTCGGCGTGACCGCACGCGAGCTGTTCGAGGACTACGCCGGCGGCATGCGCGACGGCTACACCCTCAAGGCCTGGCAGCCAGGCGGCGCCGGCACCGGCTTCCTGCTCCCCGAGCACCTCGACGCACAGATGTATGCCGGCGGCATCGGCAAGGTGGGCACCCGGATGGGTACCGGCCTGGCGATGGCGGTGGACAACACCGTGAACATGGTCTCGCTGCTGCGCAACATGGAGCAGTTCTTTGCCCGTGAATCCTGCGGCTTCTGCACCCCATGCCGCGACGGCCTGCCGTGGAGCGTGAAGCTGCTGATGGCCCTGGAAAACGGCGAAGGCCGCGAGGGTGATATCGAAACCCTGCTGGGCCTGGTCGGTTTCCTCGGCCCAGGCAAGACCTTCTGTGCTCACGCACCGGGCGCCGTGGAGCCATTGGGCAGCGCAATCAAATACTTCCGCTCGGAGTTCGAAGCCGGCATCGCGCCTGTCAGCGCCGCCGTCCCGCCTCTGGCAAGGCCGATCGTAGTCGGCGCGTAACGCTTAAACAGGCGAAGGGTCCGTGCCCTTCGCCTGCTCATGTGCTGACGCCGTGAAGGCTGTGTAGATGCACATGAATAACAAGATTCCATTAGCCACGCCCGCTGACAACGGGCCAACGAAGAACTTTGAACCATGGCCACTATCCACGTAGACGGCAAAGCGCTCGAAGTCGATGGGGCGGACAACCTGTTACAGGCGTGTCTGTCACTCGGCCTCGATATCCCGTATTTCTGCTGGCACCCCGCGCTTGGTAGCGTCGGTGCCTGTCGCCAGTGTGCGGTCAAGCAGTACACCGACGAAAACGACACCCGTGGTCGTATCGTCATGTCCTGCATGACCCCAGCCACCGACAACACCTGGATCTCCATCGACGATGAAGAATCCAAGGCGTTCCGCGCCAGCGTTGTCGAATGGCTGATGACCAACCACCCCCACGACTGCCCGGTCTGTGAGGAAGGCGGTCACTGCCACCTGCAAGACATGACGGTGATGACCGGCCACAACGAGCGCCGCTATCGCTTCACCAAGCGTACCCACCAGAACCAGCAACTGGGCCCGTTCATTTCCCACGAAATGAACCGCTGCATCGCCTGCTACCGCTGCGTACGCTTCTATAAAGACTACGCCGGCGGCACCGACCTCGGCGTATTCGGCGCCCACGACAACGTGTACTTCGGTCGCGTTGAAGACGGCGTGCTCGAAAGCGAGTTCTCCGGCAACCTCACCGAGGTCTGCCCGACCGGTGTGTTCACCGACAAGACCCACTCCGAGCGCTACAACCGCAAGTGGGACATGCAGTTCTCGCCGAGCATCTGCCACGGCTGCTCGAGCGGTTGCAACATCTCCCCGGGCGAACGCTACGGCGAACTGCGTCGCATCGAAAACCGCTTCAACGGTTCGGTCAACCAGTACTTCCTGTGCGACCGTGGCCGTTTCGGCTATGGCTACGTCAACCGCGAAGACCGCCCACGCCAGCCACTCCTGGCCGATGGTGCCAAGCTGAGCCTGGACGCGGCGCTGGACAAAGCCGCCGACCTGCTGCGCGGCCGCAACATCGTCGGTATCGGCTCGCCCCGCGCCAGCCTCGAAAGCAACTACGCGTTGCGCGAGCTGGTGGGTGCCGAGCACTTCTACTCCGGTATCGAAGCCGGTGAGCTTGAGCGCATCCGCCTGGTCCTGCAGGTGCTGAACGACAGCCCGCTGCCGGTGCCGAACATGCGCGACATCGAAGACCACGATGCCATCTTCGTGCTCGGTGAAGACCTGACCCAGACCGCCGCGCGTATCGCGCTGTCCCTGCGTCAGTCGGTCAAAGGCAAGGCCGAAGACATGGCCGACGCCATGCGCGTCCAGCCTTGGCTCGACGCTGCGGTGAAAAACATCGGCCAGCACGCGCTGAACCCGCTGTTTATCGCCAGCCTGGCGGAAACCAAGCTCGACGACATCGCCGAAGAATGCGTCCACGCCGCACCGGACGACCTGGCCCGCATCGGTTTCGCCGTGGCCCACGCCCTCGACGCCAGCGCACCAGCGGTCGAAGGCCTGGACACTGAAGCCGTCGAACTGGCCCAGCGTATTGCCGACGCCCTGCTGGCAGCCAAGCGTCCATTGATCATTGCCGGTACCTCGTTGGGTTCCAAGGCCTTGATCGAAGCCGCCGCCAACATCGCCAAGGCCTTGAAGCTGCGCGACAAGAACGGTTCCATCAGCCTGGTGGTGCCGGAAGCCAACAGCCTTGGCCTGGCCATCCTCGGCGGCGAGTCCCTGGATGCCGCCCTGCAAACCGTGATCGACGGCACTGCCGATGCGATCGTAGTGCTGGAAAACGACCTGTACACCCGCACCGACGCCGCCAAGGTTGACGCTGCGCTGAACGCCGCCAAGGTCCTGATCGTCGCCGACCACCAGAAGACCGCCACCAGCGATCGCGCCGACCTGGTACTGCCAGCCGCCACCTTCGCCGAAGGCGACGGCACCCTGGTCAGCCAGGAAGGCCGTGCCCAGCGCTTCTTCCAGGTGTTCGATCCGAAGTACATGGACGCCAGCATCCTGGTTCACGAAGGCTGGCGCTGGCTGCATGCCCTGCGCGCGACCCTGCTGAACCAGCCGATCGACTGGACCCAGCTCGACCACGTCACCGCCGCAGCCGCCGCGAGCGCACCGCAGCTGGCGCGTATCGTCGACGCCGCACCGTCCGCCGCGTTCCGCATCAAGGGTATGAAGCTTGCCCGTGAGCCGCTGCGTTATTCCGGTCGTACCGCCATGCGCGCCGACATCAGCGTGCACGAACCGCGTACCCCGCAAGACAACGACACCGCATTCGCCTTCTCCATGGAAGGTTACTCGGGTTCGGTCGAGCCACGTCAGCAGGTGCCGTTTGCCTGGTCGCCGGGCTGGAACTCGCCACAGGCCTGGAACAAGTTCCAGGACGAAGTCGGTGGTCACATCCGCGCCGGCGACCCGGGCACCCGCCTGATCGAACCCCAGGGCGACGCGCTGAACTGGTTCGCTGCGGTGCCGCGTCCGTTCAACCCGGCCCAGGGCACCTGGCAGGTTGTGCCGTTCTTCCACCTGTTCGGCAGCGAAGAAACCTCTTCCAAGGCCGCACCGGTACAAGAGCGCATTCCCGAGGCCTATGTATCCGTGGCCAAGTCCGAAGCCGACCGCCTGGGCGTCAACGACGGCGCACTGCTCAGCGTGACCGTGGCCGGCCAGACCCTGCGTCTGCCGCTGCGTATCAACGAAGAGCTGGGTGCCGGCCTGGTTGCCCTGCCTAAAGGCCTCGCCGGCATCCCGCCGGCGATCTTCGGCAAAACCGTTGACGGTCTGCAGGAGGCAGCGCAATGACCTGGTTCACCCCTGAAGTGATCGACGTGATCATCTCGGTCGTCAAGGCCATCGTGATCCTGTTGGCCGTGGTCGTCGCGGGCGCCCTGCTCAGCTTCGTCGAACGTCGCCTGCTGGGCTGGTGGCAGGACCGTTACGGTCCGAACCGCGTTGGCCCGTTCGGTATGTTCCAGATCGCCGCCGACATGCTGAAGATGTTCTTCAAGGAAGACTGGACCCCGCCGTTTGCCGACAAGGTGATCTTCACCCTGGCACCGGTCGTGGCCATGAGCGCCTTGCTGATCGCCTTCGCGATCATCCCGATCACCCCGACCTGGGGCGTGGCGGACCTGAACATCGGCCTGCTGTTCTTCTTCGCCATGGCCGGCCTGTCGGTCTACGCGGTGCTGTTCGCCGGCTGGTCGAGCAACAACAAGTTCGCCCTGCTGGGCAGCTTGCGGGCCTCGGCCCAGACCGTGTCCTACGAAGTGTTCATGGGCCTCGCGCTGATGGGCATCGTGGTGCAGGTCGGCTCGTTCAACATGCGCGACATCGTCGAGTACCAGGCGCAGAACCTGTGGTTCATCATTCCGCAGTTCTTCGGCTTCTGTACCTTCTTCATCGCCGGCGTCGCCGTGACTCACCGTCACCCGTTCGACCAACCGGAAGCGGAACAGGAACTGGCCGACGGCTACCACATTGAATACGCCGGCATGAAATGGGGCATGTTCTTCGTCGGTGAATACATCGGCATCATCTTGATCTCGGCCCTGCTGGTCACGCTGTTCTTCGGCGGCTGGCACGGTCCGTTCGGCATCCTGCCGCAGCTGGCGTTCTTCTGGTTCTTCCTGAAGACCGCGTTCTTCATCATGCTGTTTATCCTGCTGCGCGCTTCCATTCCGCGTCCACGATACGACCAGGTGATGGATTTCAGCTGGCGCTTCTGCCTGCCGCTGACCCTGATCAATTTGCTGGTGACTGCTGCCGTTGTGTTGTTGAACACGCCAGCGGGCGCGGTTCAGTGAGGATTTGACCCATGTTCAAATATATTGGCGACATCGTTAAGGGTACCGGTACCCAGTTGCGAAGCCTGGTGATGGTGTTCGGTCACGGCTTCCGCAAACGCGACACCCTGCAATACCCAGAAGAAGCGGTGTACCTGCCGCCGCGCTATCGCGGCCGCATCGTGCTGACCCGCGACCCCGATGGCGAAGAGCGTTGCGTGGCCTGCAACCTGTGCGCCGTGGCGTGCCCGGTGGGTTGCATCTCCCTGCAGAAAGCTGAAACCGAAGACGGTCGCTGGTACCCGGACTTCTTCCGCATCAACTTCTCGCGCTGCATTTTCTGCGGCCTCTGCGAGGAAGCTTGCCCGACCACCGCGATCCAGCTCACACCGGATTTCGAGATGGCCGAGTTCAAACGTCAGGACCTGGTGTACGAGAAAGAAGATCTTTTGATCTCTGGTCCCGGTAAAAACCCTGATTACAACTTCTATCGTGTTGCAGGTATGGCCGTTGCCGGTAAGCCGAAAGGCGCCGCACAAAACGAAGCCGAGCCGATCAACGTGAAGAGCTTGCTGCCTTAAGGAAGAAAGATGGAATTCGCTTTCTATTTCGCATCGGGTATCGCGGTTGTGTCCACGCTTCGCGTGATCACCAACACCAACCCCGTGCACGCCCTGCTCTACCTGATCATTTCGCTGATCGCCGTGGCCATGACCTTCTTCAGCCTCGGCGCGCCGTTCGCCGGTGTGCTGGAAGTGATCGCCTACGCCGGCGCCATCATGGTGCTGTTCGTGTTTGTGGTGATGATGCTCAACCTCGGGCCGGCCTCGGTCGCCCAGGAACGCGTCTGGCTCAAGCCCGGCATCTGGCTCGGCCCGGTTGTCCTCGCAGCGCTGCTGCTGGGTGAACTGCTGTATGTGCTGTTCGCTCACCAGAGCGGCCAGGCCATCGGCCATACCACCGTGGACGCGAAAGCCGTGGGCATCAGCCTGTTCGGCCCGTACCTGCTGGTGGTCGAACTGGCTTCGATGCTGCTGCTCGCCGCAGCCATCACCGCCTTCCACTTGGGCCGCAACGAAGCCAAGGAGCAATGACGATGCCTGCTATCCCTTTGGAGCATGGTCTGGCGGTCGCCGGCATCCTGTTCTGCCTTGGCCTGGTCGGCCTGATGGTTCGCCGTAACATTCTGTTCGTGTTGATGAGCCTGGAAATCATGATGAACGCTGCGGCACTGGCGTTCATCGTTGCAGGTGCACGTTGGGGCCAGCCGGATGGACAAGTCATGTTCATCCTGGTGATCAGCCTGGCAGCCGCCGAGGCCAGTATCGGCCTGGCGATCCTGCTGCAACTGTATCGTCGCTTCCACACGCTTGATATCGACGCTGCCAGTGAGATGCGCGGATGAACATGATCTTTCTGACTTTCGTATTTCCCCTGATCGGTTTCCTGCTGCTGTCGTTCTCTCGCGGACGCTGGTCGGAAAACCTTTCGGCCCTGATCGGTGTGGGCTCCATTGGCCTGTCGGCCATCGTTGCCGCCTACGTCATCTGGCAATTCAACGTGGCGCCGCCGGAAGGTGGTCACTACACCCTGGTGCTGTGGCAGTGGATGTCGGTGGAGGGCTTCAAGCCCAACTTCGCCCTCTACGTCGACGGCCTGTCGATCACCATGCTTGGCGTGGTGGTGGGCGTGGGCTTCCTGATCCACCTGTTCGCGTCCTGGTACATGCGCGGTGAAGCGGGCTACTCGCGCTTCTTCTCGTACACCAACCTGTTTATCGCCAGCATGCTGTTCCTGGTGCTCGGCGATAACCTGTTGTTCCTGTACTTCGGCTGGGAGGGCGTGGGCCTTTGCTCGTACCTGTTGATCGGTTTCTACTACAGCAACCGCAACAACGGTAACGCGGCACTCAAGGCATTTATCGTCACCCGCATCGGCGACGTGTTCATGGCCATCGGCCTGTTCATCCTGTTCCAACAGGTGGGCACGCTGAACATCCAGGAACTGCTGGTGCTGGCACCGCAGAAATTCCAGGTCGGCGACTTCTGGATCACCCTGGCGACCCTGATGCTGCTGGGCGGCGCCGTGGGTAAATCCGCGCAACTGCCGCTGCAGACCTGGCTGGCGGATGCGATGGCCGGTCCTACCCCGGTGTCGGCACTGATCCACGCCGCAACCATGGTGACCGCCGGTGTCTACCTGATCGCCCGTACCCACGGCCTGTTCACCCTGGCGCCGGACATCCTGCACCTGGTGGGCATCGTCGGCGGCGTGACCCTGGTACTGGCCGGCTTCGCCGCGCTGGTGCAGACCGACATCAAGCGGATCCTCGCCTACTCGACCATGAGCCAGATCGGCTACATGTTCCTGGCCCTGGGCGTCGGCGCCTGGGACGCGGCGATCTTCCACCTGATGACCCACGCCTTCTTCAAGGCCCTGCTGTTCCTGGCCTCCGGTGCGGTGATCGTGGCCTGCCACCACGAGCAGAACATCTTCAAGATGGGCGGCCTGTGGAAGAAACTGCCACTGGCCTACGCCAGCTTCATCGTCGGTGGTGCCGCCCTGGCCGCCCTGCCGCTGGTGACTGCCGGTTTCTACTCCAAGGACGAAATCCTCTGGGAAGCCTTTGCCAGCGGTAACCAGAACCTGCTGTACGCAGGCCTGGTGGGTGCGTTCATGACCTCGCTGTACACCTTCCGCCTGATCTTCATCACCTTCCACGGTGAAGCCAAGACCGAAGCCCACGCAGGCCATGGCATCTCCCACTGGTTGCCACTGTCGGTGCTGATCATCCTGTCGACCTTCATCGGCGCGCTGATCACCCCGCCACTGGCCGGTGTACTGCCGGAAAGCGCCGGCCATGCCGGCGGCGCCGCCAAGCACAGCCTGGAAATCGCCTCGGGCGCCATTGCCATCGCCGGTATCCTGCTGGCAGCCCTGCTGTTCCTCGGCAAGCGTCGCTTCGTGACCGCCGTGGCCAACAGTGGCATCGGCCGTTTCCTCTCGGCCTGGTGGTTCGCCGCCTGGGGCTTCGACTGGCTCTACGACAAACTGTTCGTCAAGCCCTACCTGGCCATCAGTCATGTACTGCGTAAAGACCCGCTCGACCAGACCATCGGTTTGATCCCGCGCGCGGCCAAAGGCGGTCACACCGCCCTGAGCCGTACCGAGACCGGCCAGTTGCGTTGGTATGCGGCTTCCATGGCGGCCGGTGCCGTGCTGGTGATCGGCGCCATCGTTGTGGTAGCGGTCTGATATGAACTTTGCGAACTTGCGAAAGGAAACGAGCCCGTCATGATTCTGCCCTGGCTAATCCTGATCCCCTTTATCGGCGGCCTGCTCTGCTGGATGGGTGAACGCTTCGGCGCCACCCTCCCCCGCTGGATTGCGTTGCTGACCATGTCCCTGGAACTCGCACTCGGCCTCTGGCTGTGGGCCCATGGCGACTATTCATTCGCTCCGGCACCGGGTGTCGATCCGACGTTCGCGCTTGAATTCAAGCACGTGTGGATCCAGCGCTTCGGCATCAACGTGCACCTGGCCCTCGACGGCCTGTCGCTGTTGATGATCCTGCTGACCGGCCTGCTGGGTATCCTCTCGGTACTCTGCTCCTGGAAAGAGATCCAGCGTCATGTGGGCTTCTTCCACCTGAACCTGATGTGGATCCTGGGCGGTGTCGTCGGCGTGTTCCTCGCCCTCGACCTGTTCATGTTCTTCTTCTTCTGGGAAATGATGCTGGTGCCGATGTACTTCCTCATCGCGCTCTGGGGTCACAGTTCTTCGGACGGCAAGAAAACCCGGATCTACGCGGCGACCAAGTTCTTCATCTTCACCCAGGCTTCCGGCCTGATCATGTTGGTGGCGATCCTGGGCCTGGTACTGGTCAACTTCAACTCGACTGGCGTGATTACCTTCAACTACGCCGACCTGTTGAAAACCAAGATGTCCCTGACCACCGAGTACATCCTCATGCTGGGCTTCTTCATCGCCTTCGCGGTGAAGCTGCCGGTGGTGCCGTTCCACTCCTGGCTGCCTGACGCTCACGCCCAGGCGCCGACCGCCGGCTCCGTGGACCTGGCCGGTATCCTGCTGAAGACGGCGGCCTACGGCCTGCTGCGTTTCGCCCTGCCGCTGTTCCCGAATGCCTCGGCCGAGTTCGCGCCGATCGCCATGACCCTCGGTCTGATCGGGATCTTCTACGGTGCGTTCCTGGCGTTCGCGCAAACCGACATCAAGCGTCTGATTGCCTTCTCGTCCGTTTCCCACATGGGCTTCGTACTGATCGGCATCTACTCCGGCAGCCAGCTGGCGTTGCAAGGCGCCGTGATCCAGATGCTGGCCCACGGTGTTTCGGCCGCGGCACTGTTTATCCTGAGCGGCCAGTTGTACGAGCGCCTGCATACCCGTGACATGCGCGAGATGGGCGGCGTGTGGTCGCGCATTGCGTACTTGCCAGCGATCAGCCTGTTCTTCGCCGCCGCGTCCCTGGGCTTGCCGGGTACCGGTAACTTCATCGGCGAGTTCCTGATCCTGATGGGTGCCTTCGTGCAAACGCCGTGGATCAGCGCCATTGCTACGTCCGGCCTGGTATTCGGTTCGGTCTACTCGCTGATCATGATCCACCGCGCCTACTTCGGCCCGGCCAAGTCCGACACCGTCCTCAAGGGGATGGATGCTCGCGAACTGATCATGGTGCTCGGCCTTGCGGTATTGCTGATCTACATCGGCGTGTACCCGCAACCGTTCCTGGACACTTCTGCCGCGACGATGCATGGCGTGCAGCAGTGGTTCGGCACCGCCTTCTCTCAACTCGCTTCGGCCCGGTAAGAGCGCTATGGAATTCACGATCCAACACTTTATCGCGCTTGCGCCGCTGCTGATCACCAGCCTCACCATCGTGGTGGTGATGCTGGCGATCGCCTGGCGCCGCAATCACTCACAAACGTTCCTGCTGTCCTGCGCCGGTTTGAACCTGGCCTTGCTGTCGATTATCCCGGCACTCAAGGTCGCGCCACTGGCGGTGACCCCGCTGATGATGGTCGATGACTTCGCGCTGCTGTATATCGCGCTGATCCTCGTCGCCACCCTCGCCTGCGTCACCCTCGCCCACGCCTACCTCGGCGAAGGCGGCACCGGCTACCCGGGCAACCGCGAAGAGCTGTACCTGCTGATCCTGCTGGCTGCGGCCGGCGGTATCGTGCTGGTCAGCGCGCAGCACCTGGCCGGCTTGTTCATCGGCCTGGAACTGCTGTCGATCCCGACCTACGGCCTGGTGGCCTACGCCTTCTTCAACAAGCGCTCCCTGGAAGCCGGCATCAAGTACATGGTGCTGTCGGCCGCCGGTTCCGCGTTCCTGTTGTTCGGCATGGCCCTGCTCTACGCCGAAGCCGGCAGCCTGAGCTTCACCGGTATCGGTCACGCCTTGGCCGCCACCAACAGCCCCGCGCCGATTGCTCAACTGGGCCTGGCGATGATGCTGATCGGCCTGGCGTTCAAGCTCTCCCTGGTGCCTTTCCACCTGTGGACCCCGGACGTGTACGAAGGCGCCCCGGCGCCGGTGGCGGCGTTCCTGGCGACCGCGTCCAAGGTCGCTGTGTTTGCGGTGATGGTGCGTCTGTTCCAGATCTCGCCTGCCGCCAACACCGGCGTGCTGAGCCACGTGCTGACCGTGATCGCCATCGCGTCGATCCTGTTCGGTAACCTGCTGGCCCTGACCCAGAACAACCTCAAGCGTCTGCTGGGTTACTCGTCCATCGCCCACTTCGGCTACCTGCTGATCGCCCTGGTGGCGAGCAAAGGCCTGGCCGTGGAAGCCATCGGCGTGTACCTGGTCACCTACGTGATCACCAGCCTCGGCGCGTTCGGCGTGATCACCCTGATGTCCTCGCCTTACAAGGGCCGTGACGCCGACGCCCTGTACGAATACCGCGGCCTGTTCTGGCGCCGTCCGTACCTGACCGCCGTACTCACCGTGATGATGCTGTCCCTGGCCGGTATCCCGCTGACCGCGGGCTTTATCGGCAAGTTCTACATCGTCGCGACCGGTGTCGAAGCCCACGAGTGGTGGCTGGTTGCGTCCCTGGTGCTGGGCAGTGCCATCGGCGTGTTCTACTACCTGCGCGTGATGGTCACCCTGTACCTGATCGAGCCAAACCTGCGCCGTGTGGATGCCGAGTTGCACTGGGAACAGAAAGCCGGTGGCGTGATGCTGCTGGCCATCGCCCTGCTCGCCTTCTTCCTCGGCGTGTACCCACAACCGTTGCTCACCCTGGTGCAGCACGCGGTGCTGGGGGTTTGATCCATTAGCGGTATGTGAACCAACAGAAACGGCGCCCCAGGGCGCCGTTTTTGCGTTCTGGGCTGATCTGCAACAGCCCCCAAAAAAACGCCCCGAATGTTCGGGGCGTTTTACATTGCAACCGCGTCAGAACGCGATACCGACCTTGACCCCGTACTCATCCCGCTTGAGACGAGTGTTATCGGCCACTTCGGAATCACCGTCGAGCTTGTATTCGGTGCGGGTGTAGTAAAGGCCCGCCATCAACGGCAGGTCGCCCTTCTGGTTCATCAGCAGGCTGACTTCCGCATACGGGTTAGTGCGGTCCTTGAGGTCTACGGTGTCGCTGCCCACGCCGTCCACCTTGAGCTTGGTACGACCATCAATGGTGCGACGCGCACCGGCTTCGAAACGCAGCGTCATGTCATCGAACTGATGGTTATAGCCCAGGGCTGCCTTGGCGAACGGCGACTTGTTGGTGAGTTCCATGTCGTAGTCGTTCGAGTCCAGCTCATAGCGGGTCCAGCTGTAACCGCCGCCCACGATCACATCGACGAAGTTGCGCGCATCCAGCGCGGCACGCCAGCCGAGATCCAGGTCGGCCTGGCCTTCCTTGAGTTTGTTATCACTCTTTTTACCGTACTTGGCTTCCACACCTGCCTGGTAGATAAAGCCCGATTCGGCGGTGAGCTTGTTGCCGAAATTGTAGAAAAGGCCGGCTTCGGGCATGTGGTCCTTATCACTTTCACTACCGCCTTCGAGCTTGAAGTCGTTGTAGCTGCCCAGGATCCCAAAGGTAGAAATCGGGTCAGTGGACGGTGCGGCGAACACCACTGCTGGCGCGGCGACCAGCGCCAGCAGTGAGGAATTTTTGAGGAAGCTTCCGAATAGTTTGGACATCGTTTACATCTCCTTGTCTGGTGGGCAAATTATCCAGGAAACGCTTCGAACCCAGATTGGCACCAAAGGTTCGAAAAATTTGCCCCCACCTGGAGGTAAAACGGTTCAGCGATGGCTCTAGGTCAATACTCCTGGCGCACAGCCATTACCAAGCCATCAAGGGTTGAATCAAGCTGAGGGTGACCCGGCACACGAATCCCAAAGGCAGTGCCCAGCACGCCCAGCAGCTCGTCGGCGCTCTGGATCACACGCTTGTCACTCGGCCGATCCAGATAGTGAATCCCATAATGGGCGTTGTTCAAGGTGTGGCGTTCGCCCGCTGCCAGGCGTGCGACTTTCAATTGACCCAGGAACGGCGATCCCGGATGGGTCGAGACGTACCAGTTACCGATTTCATAGTCGATGTCGGCCTGCACTTGCAGGTCGAAGACATACAAGCCACGCCACTCCCCCGCGACCTCGGCCCACAAGGTGTAGCTGCTCTCCTGTTCATTGAGAGTCAGGCGATACGGCTCATGGGCCGTGGCCTGCACGGCTTGCGTGTCCAACTGCAGCGGACTGCTGGGCACCATGCCACCAAAGCCGACGTCGGTGATGTAGCGCACGCTGTCCAGGGTCACCAGGCTCAGGCGGTGGGTGCGCGCCGTACGTGCGTCCGGCGGACCACCCATCACCACCCGCCCGGTAATGCCGCGGGCCTCGAAGCCCAGCTCCTGCAACAGCGCCAGGAACATCTGGTTCAACTCATAGCAATACCCACCCCGCCCATCGAACAGGACTTTCTGCTCGACGCTGGGCAAGTCGATCGGCACCGGCAGGCGCAGCAGGGTCGACAGGCTTTCGAAGGCGAAGGTGCACACATGACGCAGTTGCAAATCCCGCAGGGTCTGCAGGGTGGGCGGTGGCGGCGCATCGTAACCCAGGCGTTGCAGGTACAGGCGGCTGTGGTTCAGGAGGGTCATGGCGCGATCCTTGGGCGCGGGAGCAATGCGTCACTATGCCGCGCAAGCATGCAGATTGTCATTTTGAATGAACCTTTTTAAACCGTTCCCTCTCCATCTATAACAAGACAGGGAGGCAACATGAGTACCGCAAAAATCTACACCATCCACTACCAACTGCACGGTCAACCGAAGTCCTTTGTGGTGCGTGCCGAAGTGATGAACAACGCCGAGGCCTGGCACTGGGCAGCCGTTGACGCTGACATTGCGCATGTCAGTCGTATCGGCCGGGTCGGCCATGAGCAAGTGAAAAAAACCACGCGCCCGTGGGCCGAGAAGTACGGCATTACCGACGTCACCTGGATGCCGCCCAGATAAATAAAAAGCCCCGCTCATTGGCGGGGCTCAGTTCATTTCTTCAAGTCGCCCAACGGATCGTAGGGCGGCTTTTTTTTCGCGTCGTCCTTGGCCTTTTTATCCAGCGGGGCGATGGCCGGACCGATGGGATCAACCTGCGGATCAGCCACATCGGGCGAGTCCGGGTCAAATCCCAGCTCATCCTTGCCGCTGGCGTGTTCGTTGGAGGGCGGTCCATCCGAGCGCTTGTTCATCATGGTCTCCTGTTATAGCGGGCGAGCTTTGTCGTGGAGGTTTTCCAGGTCTTCTTCGACGCGCTCCACATCATCCTGGGCGTCACGCTCTTTCGGGTAATTGGGGCGCAAGGCATCGTTGTCGCGCTCCTCTTCGCCGGGCGTGCGATCGGGGTCCGGGGTACCGGGCGGTGGCTGCTTGTATTCGGGCATGGTGGTTGACCTCAAAGGGACTACACCGCTTTAGAGAAACTGCCCCAGATCATGGTTCAACTTGATTGCCCCACCACTGACCGCCGACCATGAGAAGATGCCTTCCCCCTACCCGCCCTGGAGACCTGGCCCGGATGTTCGAGCTCAAACCCTGCGACCCCGTCACCTACCGCCAGCAGACGCGCCGCAGCACGCTGATCGTGGCCGTGCTGTTCGTGGCCCTGGCCATGCTGCTGTCGAGCCTGGCGGTGATGCTGTTCGGCGAACCCGGCGGTGACAACTTCCGCTTCAATGTCGGCGGCGTATTCGCCGGGGTGTTGATAACGGTCGCCCTGCTGCGCGGCCCATTCCGCACCCAACCGTGGCTGGCACCGGCCGTGTATGGCTGGCAGCTCAAGCGCACCCTGATGCGCGTGACCAACGTGATGCACATCGTCACCGAGCGTGTGCAGGCGAATGATCCGACGGCCATGAAGATCCTGCGCTTCTATCACCTGGGGCTGACGCAGATGCACGCCCTGGACGCCAATTCCAGTGCCCAGGCGCAGTTGGTCGGTGAAATGGACGCGCATAAGAACACGATGCAGGCACTGGGGATCGACACCGAACAAACCCGCTTTGATCCCGCTTGGCTGGAAGGATTGAAACGCACGTAAGTCAGTCTGCTGCCACACGGGTGCGCCAGCAGAACAACGCACTCACCGCAATCGCCGCACCCGCCACGCCAAACACCAGGGGGGCCGAGGCCACCGGCAACAGCAGGCCTGCCAGCAGTGGCCCGAGGCCCGCACCGATGTCACGCCATACCGCATTCGACGCCAGGGCCGACACCCGCAGCGAACCGGGGTTGCGCTCGGCGACCAGGGTGGTCACCAAGGGCAGTTGCAACGCGCGCAGCACCAACACCGCCGCCGCGCCGACAATCACCCAATAGCTGCCGAACGCCGTCAGGGCCAAGGCACTCAGGAACGAAAACAGCAACAACATCGAGGTGGCGCCAAAGCGCTGGGCGGCGTGGCCTCCCAGGGGGCTCAGGAGCATTTCCGAGACATAACGCAGGGCCATCAAGCCACCGGCGATCAGCACCGCATTACCGCCGAGCAGCTTCTGCGCCTGGATCGACAGGCCGAAAATAAACAGTCCGTCCAGCGCCACGCCTTCGATAAACGACCACAGCGCCACGCTGTCGGGCCACTTGAAGCGGCGCCCCGGGGTGCTGTGCAAATCATGCCCGGCGCTGGGCAGGCCGCGCGCCATCCACAGCCCCACCAGGCAACAGCCGGCGAGGATCACAAAGATCGGACGCGGCCCGACCCACAGCGTCAGCCACCCACCGAACGGTAACGCCAGCATCGGCCCCCAGGCGATCAGGGCCCGCGAACGCCCGGCCCGGCGCGCGGCGCCCTCCGGCTCGGAGGTGGCCAATACCTGGGTCGACAGGTTCAACGCCGCGAAACACAGGCCCCACACCAGCCGCAGCCCCAACAACGCGGCAAATCCCGACAGCACCGAATTACCCAGGGCGCACAGCGTTGCGGCCCCGGCGGCGATCATGCAGGTCAGGCGATCACCGTTGCGCGCGTAGAAATTCAGCACATGGCGGTAACCGAAAATCCGCACCAGCCGGTTGGCCGCCAGCAATACACCGGCCTGGGCGAGCGTGATGCCAAAGGCCTGGGACTCCATGGGCAGCAGCAGATAGAGCAACACATCACTGGGCAGGCATAAGGCCAGGGTCAACGCAGCGCGGCGGGAATGGGTATCGGCAGTGCGGAGGGCCAGGCTGGACATAAATCTGAAACATCCCGAAATATTCAGGTCGCCACGGTAGCCCTCCCGCCGCTGGTTTTACAACGGCTTTTTCCCGTAGGGCAGCAAACGCAGGCCACTGGCCACGGCGCCCACCAGCGCAAACACGCAACCCAGCCACAGCGCATACAGCGGGCCATTGCCCAGGGACAGGTGGAAACACAGCGCCACCAACGACGCCCCCAGCGTCTGCCCCAGCAACCGCGAAATCGCCACGATGCCGCTGGCCCCGCCGCTGCGCGCCAACGGCGCACTGGTCATCAAGGCCTTGAGGTTGGGCGACTGGAAGAAGCCGAAACCGGCACCGCACAACGCCATGCGCCAGCCAATATCAAAGGCCGACGCGCCGTGGCCCAAGGTCGCCAACGCGGCCATTCCCACGCTCAACATCAACAGCCCGATACCGCACAGCAGGCCCAGGGACACACGGTCAGCCAGGCGCCCGGCGACCAGGGCCATCACCGCCACGACCGCCGGCCACGGCGTCATCAGGAACCCGGTTTCCACCTGGCTATGCCCCAGCACCGCCTGCAACAGAAAGGGCAGCGACACAAAGGCCAGGCCCTGGGCGCTGAAGGCGCAGATCGCCGTCAGAGAAGACAAGGCAAACACCGGCCGCTTGAACAGATCCAACGCCAGCATCGGCGCCGGGTGACCGGCCTGCCGACGCAGCAGCAACGCGCCACACAGCAGCGCCACCGCAATCAAGCCCAGGGTCAACGCCCCCTGCGCACCATGCACCGCCGTGCCCAGCCCCAGCACCAGCAAGGCGAACAACCCGGCACACAGTGCAGCCGCGAGGCGGTCGAAGGCATGCCCGGCCATCGGCAGGGTCGGCAATGAACGCAGGCCCAGTCCCAGGGCCAACAGCCCCAACGGCACATTGATCAGGTACAGCCAGTGCCAGGTCGCCACCGACAGAATCGCCGACGCCGCCGTGGGCCCCAGGGTAAACGCCAGCCCCACCACCAGCGAGTTATAGCCCAGGCCACGCCCGAGCATTTTTGACGGGTAGATATGCCGCAGCAACGCCGTGTTAACGCTCATGATCGCCGCCGCCCCCAGCCCCTGCACCACACGGGCGGCGGTCAGGGTCACCAGCGAGCCGGCCAGCCCACAAAACAGCGACGAGACGATAAACAGCAGCAACCCGCCGAGATACACACGGCGGTGACCGAGCACATCACTGAGGGACGCAAACGGCAGCACCGTGGCGATAATCGCCAACTGGTAGGCATTGACTACCCAGATCACCGAGGCGGAATCGGTGCCAATCCCTTCGGCCAGGGTCGGCAAGGCCGTATTGACGATGGCCGTGTCGAGGGTCGCCATGCCGATCCCCAGGGAGATCGCGATCACGGCCGGCAGGCGTTTATTGAGGGGCAGCCCATCGGCAACAGAAGACATGAACAATCCGCACAGTGGCAAAGGTGTCTAGATTACGGGCAGCCGGGGATTTTTTCAGTGGGGGATTGCGTGGCTGTCCGAATTTTCATGTTCAGCCACGCGCCACAGGTAAAGGCGATCAGCCTGCCAGTGCACTCAGGTCCAGGCGCCCACCGAGGGTCGGCGGACACCAGTAGTAACCACCGGTCAACGGCGTGCTGATGCGATACAGGCCATCGACAATCCCGTCCTCCAACCCGCTCATGCGGCGCAGTTGGGCTTCGAACGCATCGAAGGAATGGCCGAATGCGAGGAACATCAACCCGGCCTGGCCATTTTCGGCCCAGGGCATGGAGCGGCGCACCACGAAGGCTTCCGGGGTGAAGCTTTCCTGGGCGGTACGTTTGGTGTGGGCGGATTCGGGGGCGTCTTCCAACTCTTCGTTGTCGCCATGGCGGCGGCCGATGATGTGGTCGCGCTCCTGGGCGGGCAACGCGGCGAAGCCATCGAGGTCGTGCTGCCATTGCTGGATCGCGGCGAAGCTGGCGCCGCTGTCGGTCAGGGCGGTCTCAACGGCAGCGTCATCGTGGGGGTTTTCGGTGCCGTCTTCGTAGTCGGTGAGGTCGAAGCCGGTCTTGTAGCGGAAGCCTTCGGTCGACTGCACCAGGCGAAACGCCGGGGCCAGGGCCTTCTCGAAAGCGCGACTGCGCAGCAGCAACTCACCGCGATCGACGCCATGCAGCCACACCCACAGTGCCTGCTGGGTGGACGGGTTGTGCGCGCCCGGCGCGCTCACGGCAGGAAAGCTGCGCAAGCCATCAACTGTTGCACCCAGCGCGTTGACCAGCGGCTCGCCAAATCCGACCACTGCAGCCGAATCGGTCAACTGCACCAGCGCGTCCAGCGCAGCGGGCACGGCTGCCAGGGTGTCCACGGCAAAAAACAGATGGCGTGCCTGCAAAGGCACCGGTGCGGCAAGAATGCCCGGCTGGTACTGACTCATGTGAACTCCTTCAAGAAAGGCGCGCAGTCTACTATCTCGAAGAGCAGGCGACACGTCCCGGTGTGCAGTGCAACGCGCACAAGCCTTGCCATGAAGCCCTGTGTTGGGTGACTCTCTAGTCATGTTTTGCAACTATTTCAGGGGTAGTGCCATGACCACCAGCAACCTGCTCGCCCAGCTGTTTCCCACCAGCGTCGCCGATATTCCCGAGCAATACCGCCTGGCGGCGCCCATCGAACAGCGTGACTACCTGGTGGATGGCCAGTTGCAGGTGTGGAACGGCCCCTTGGCCCAGGTACAGAGCCCGGTGCAATTGGGCGACCGCCGCGTGGTGATCGGCAGCACGCCGTTGCTGGACGCCGACACCGCCCTTACCGCCCTCGATGCCGCCGTGCGCGCTTATGACCGCGGCCAGGGTGAATGGCCGACGATGCGCGTGGTGGAGCGTATCCAGCACGTCGAGGCGTTTTTGCGACGTATGCGCGAACAGCGCGACGCAGTGGTCACGCTGCTGATGTGGGAGATCGGCAAGAACCTCAAGGACTCGCAGAAAGAATTCGACCGCACCTGCGACTACATCACCGACACCATCAATGCCCTCAAGGAACTCGACCGCCGCAGCAGCCGCTTCGAGCTGGAACAGGACACCCTCGGGCAGATCCGCCGCGTGCCCCTGGGCGTGGCGCTGTGCATGGGCCCCTACAACTACCCGCTCAACGAGACGTTTACCACGCTGATCCCGGCGCTGATCATGGGCAATACCGTGGTGTTCAAGCCGGCCAAACTCGGTGTGCTGCTGATCCGTCCGTTGCTGGAAGCCTTCCGCGACAGCTTCCCGGCCGGGGTGATCAACGTGATCTACGGCAGCGGCCGCGAAACCGTCAGTGCGTTGATGGCCAGCGGCAAGATCGACATCTTTGCCTTTATCGGCACCAACAAGGCCGCCAGTGACTTGAAAAAACTGCACCCCAAGCCGCACCGCTTGCGTGCGGCCCTGGGCCTGGATGCGAAAAACCCCGGCATCGTGCTGCCGGAGGTGGACCTGGACAACGCCGTCAGCGAGGCCGTCACCGGTTCGCTGTCCTTCAACGGCCAGCGTTGCACCGCGCTGAAAATCCTGTTTGTGCATGAAGACGTGGTCGACAGCTTCATCGAGAAATTCAACCGCAAGCTGGAGACCCTCAAGCCCGGCATGCCGTGGGAAGACGGGGTTTCACTGACACCGCTGCCGGAAGTCGGCAAGGTGGATTACCTCAACGACCTGGTGGCCGATGCCCAACAACACGGCGCCCAGGTGGTGAATGCCAATGGCGGCGTCAGCCGTGGTTCGTTCTTCTACCCGGCGGTGCTGTACCCGGTGACCCCGCAGATGCGCGTGTACCACGAGGAACAATTCGGCCCGGTGGTGCCCATCGTGCCCTACCGTGATCTGGAAACGGTGATCGAGTACGTACTCGACTCGGACTTCGGCCAGCAATTGAGTATTTTCGGCACCAACGCCGTGGCAGTCGGACGCCTGGTGGACACCTTCGCCAACCAGGTCGGCCGCATCAATATCAACGCCCAGTGCCAGCGCGGCCCGGACACCTTCCCGTTCAACGGGCGCAAGAACTCGGCCGAGGGCACGCTGTCGGTACATGACGCGCTGCGCGTATTTTCGATCCGCACCCTGGTGGCGACCAAATTCCAGGAGAGCAACAAGGCGCTGGTCAGCGACATCCTGCGCAACCGTGACTCAAGCTTCCTGACCACCGACTATATCTTCTAAGCACAATGCCGATCTCAAGGTGGGAGGGGACCGCCCCCCTCCCACATTTGGATTGTGTACATATCCAAAACCGAGGCCACTTTAATTACCGATGAACCTGCCACTCTTCGCCCGGCGCCTGCTGCGCCCATTGCTCGACCCCTACCGCCGCTATCGCCACGCCAAGCTGATCCACGCCGTGCGCGTGTCCATCGGCTTGCTGGCGACGATCCTGCTGACCACCGGTATCAACCTGCCCCATGGTGAATGGGCATCGGTGACCATGCTGGTGGTGATCGGCGGTTTGCAACACCACGGCAATATCGGCAAGAAAGCCGTTGAGCGTGCCTATGGCACGCTGATCGGTGCCAGCGTCGGTCTGCTGCTGGTGGTGCAGGAGGCGTATGTCGGCCAGCCGTTGCTCACCTACCTGCTGATGTCGGTGGTGTGCGGGTTCTTTTCCTATCACGCCATCGGCAAGGGCGGGTACACGGCGCTGTTGTCCGCGATCACAGTGTTTATCGTCGCGGGGCACGGTGACAACCCGTTGTCGGACGGGCTGTGGCGCACCGTGGATATCCTGATCGGCATTGCCTTGGCGTTGGCGTTTTCATTCGCACTGCCGCTGTATGCCGTATATTCCTGGCGCTACAACCTGGCCAGCGCCCTGCGTGACTGCGCCCAGATCTACAGCCGGATCATCAATGGCCAGTCGGTCACCGACGACGAACACCTGAAACTGCTCAACCGCCTGAATGCGGCAATGCTGCAATTGCGCTCGCTGATGCCGTCGGTGTCCAAGGAAGTGCGCATCTCCATGACCGAACTGGACGCGATCCAACGCCACCTGCGCATGTGCATCAGCACCTTGGAGATTCTCGGCAACACCCGCCCGGACCCGCGGGACGAACAGGCGATGGCGCGCATGCAAGTAATGTTGAAAGCCGAGCATCGACAGATTCGCGTGCAGTTGGTGGGGATGGCGCGGGCATTGAAGTCGGGGGTTACGGAACGGCTGGAGCGGCCCAGCACTGTCAGCGGCGGCGAGCCTTCACTGGATGCACCGGTGTACAGCGCATTGGATGGGTATCGGTTGTTGACGGTGCAACTGGCGGCGAATGTGGATGCGATGCGGGGGCGGTTGGCGAAGAGTGCAAAGCGCTGGAGGATTTGAGTAAAGTAGCGGTATAAAACATGGCAGACTCAGTAAATCAGTCTGCCATGGTTCTCTCGTACTTTTTAAACTCTAGTCACCACTATGTTATCTAGATAAAAGTCGTTACCGCCTGATGCCCCAGTACCTCCACCTGAATTTTGATAATTGTAAATTACTACCGTGGTCAACCCACTTTGCGGCACTCTGAAGTTTGCACTTTGCGTCTTCCATGTGAAATCTCTCGGCACTATATACGCTGGCAAAATAACCTGACCACCCGCAGTACGTATCTCTATCGATGGAGCAACGTTATTTGCTTGTGGGCTGGAGTTCGCGACATCATAGGAAAAGCGATAAGTATGAGCACTGTTAAAGTTAAACGCTTGACTGAGCACCACACCTGCGTTTGAAGGATATGGAGTATCAAAAAATATACTTCCATTGAATACTCTCCCGCTAACACCAGCAGCACCGATCGCCCAGGCTCCTGTCGTCCCATTCTGGAAGTCAGTAATGGAGTTTTGCCATGAGTCAACAACAGTGTAAGTCGTCGTCGGGAAAGTAATCACATCGCCAGGGCTCACGCTGCCATTGAGCGTCACCTGGCTCCTCACCTGGATCTGCTGGTTATTGGGCACGGACTCCAGCCAACTGCGCACCACCGTTTTATTCGTCAACCCGTACGCCGCTTCGGTATCCGTGATCTCCACGCCATTGAGCACATACAGGTCGGCGACTCCCGCACTGCTGCAGATAATCCACACCCGTTGCCTGCCAGCAATAAAAGGCCATCTCCCCAGGGCTGCCCATGCATTGCCGGCAAACGTGTTCAGGTCCAGCGTCCCGCCGTTAGGTATGTTATGAATGACCGCCCGAGGCAGGTTCGCCGCGGGGATCGGCGTCACCGTCACCGTTACCGTTCCGGAAGGCTTGGTCTCACTGCCACGGGTCACTTCATACCTGAGCGTAAATATTCGGTTGCCGTTACCGATATTGGCAGCGATGGCGCTCGCCGGAATCGGGAAATCAACGCTGCCGCTCGTGCTGCCGCCCTTGGCTGGGAGGACGGGAGAACCTGCGGCGCCGTTGCCGAGCATGATGACTCGGATGTTATCGGTGGTGAGCATACCGGTGTAGCTCACCCGGACCGTGCCCCCATTCAAGGCGCTCAATGGGGCCAGGGTTACCGAGGCTCCACTGCTTGAAGCCTGGAGCAGCACGGGCAGGCGCAGGTCTCCGAGTGCCGAGCGCACGATGTAGGTGGACGTGGGGAATTCCTGGGCAGTGGCCTCGACAGCGCTGCCGTCAAAACTCACGTTGCACGTGACAGTGATCTGCCGGTTATCCGGCAATGCCGCCAGCCAACTGCGCAGTACCGCCTTGTTCACCAGGCCGTTCGCCGCTTCCGACGAAGTGATCGCCACCCCGTCAAGCACCGGCAAATCATCTACGCCGACGCTGCTGCACCTCAACCACACCCGTTGTCCCTGAGCACTCAACCGCCACTTGGCCAACGACGCCGTCGCGTTGCCAGTAAAGGTATTGAGGTCGAGTGTGCCGTTATGGGCGATGCCGTTGATCAGCGGTCTGGGCAAGTCCGACTCGCGCAGGGTTTGAACGGTCAGGGTCTGGACAAAGGAATCTACCTCGTCACCGTTAATAACGGCGATATAGCGCAAGGTGATTGTTTTACCCACGCTGTCGGCCAGGATCTTCTGGCTGATGGCGAAGTCGACGCGACCGCCATCCAGGCCATCCTTGGCGGCAATAGTGGCCATGCTGCCGTCGGGGTAGATCCACTGCAAATGAATCCGGTGCGTGCCATTCATCCCGTCGTAAGCCACCGTCACCGAAGCGGTGTTCTCGTAATCCAGCGGGTAAATACTCAGGGTCGGGGCAACCCGGTTGGCGAACGCCGGGGCCGGTAACGTCGAGGGAATGGCCTGCACGATGTGCTCGCGTACGCCAAACAGCACCGCCTGATCCAGGCTGAAACTTTCAGACAGGGTGACCCAGAAGCGGATGGTCAGCCGCGAGCCGTCCCTGAGCCGGCGCAGTTTATCCACCGGCGCAGGGGGGGAGATGCCGTTGACGACACCGGTCTCGGTCACCAGATTGGCCGTGTAGGTGTTCTCGATAAACGGCGTGCCATCGTCAAACGTGCCCTCGTAGCGCATCCACATGCGCTGGTTGGCCGCGATGAAATTCCACACTGAAATACGCGTACGCGTCGCGTCGGTGAGCAGGGACAGTTGCAGCACCATGCTGTCGCCGATCCCGTCCAGGGTCGGTGTGGGCAACCCGGTCAGCGGCAGCAATTCCAGGCTCAGGACATCTGACTCATAGGGAATGGCACCGCGGAAAAAATGGTACTGCACGCTGATGCGGTTGCCGTCTTCACGAATACCTTTGGCGATAACCTCCCTTGGAATGGGCACGCTCACCTCGTGGGTGGCGGGGTTGCCCTGCACTTCCGTGGCGTAGCTGCCATGGCCGTCCGGGCTGAGCCAGTCGATAAAGATCCGATCGGTGGCGTGCATCGGCCGGAATTTCACCACCACGGTGGCCCCCGACAAGGCCGCCAACGGGTCGAGGCGATCCGGAAAGCGTTGAGCTTCGGCGACTTCCGGACGGTCCAGGACCACCCCCACGCCAACACTGAGGTTCAGCACCTCCGAGCGCAGGATCTGCCGTGGCGGCCCCTTGCGTTCCAGGCTGTAACTGATGCGCAGGCTGCCGTTGAGGTTGAAGTCCAGGATGGTGCGGGTCACCGGGAACGTCAGTGGCACGCCTTCGGTCGCCGCATTGACCAGGATGGTGCCATTGGCCGAGCCGCCCAGGGCCGAGCCGATGCAGCTCCAATGGTATACGTCGCCCTCTCGGGCACCGAGATAGGGCAAGGTCAGCAGTACGGTGGGGCCGACGATGTGGGCGGGGTTGATGTTGTTGCCTTCGGTGCCCTGCAGTTGTGGCGGCGGCAGTTCAGCCACACGTTCGCCCACCTGGGCCCCCACCTCCACCGATTTGCGCGTGTTTTTACCGTCGGTGACCACGTAGTAAAAATAGATGATGCCCCGGCCGTTGAACCGTTGCAGATCCGCCTTGCTCACATGGCGACTGCCACCCTGGGGCCCCGCCAGTTGGGACTCGAAGTAGGTTTCGCCACCGCCGCCGGGGACCCGGTGTTCGATGTACAGGGTCTCGAGCCAGTCCGGGTTATGAGGCTCATAGAACGGCAGGGTGACGTCGATATCGTGGTCGGGGTCAATCAGGCCCAACTCGATCGGGTTGATCGTCACCCCAGGCATCGACACCGGCGTGCCGATCACGGTGACGGTGATGCTGCCGGACTGGCCGACGAAGTCGCCGCCGGCGGTTTTGATCACGAACGAAACCCGGAAGGAACCGCCGACTATTTGCTTGATGATGTCGCCATCAACGGGAACCTCGGTCACGTATACGTTGGTCGCGTTCCTGAAGGGAACGGCAAACTCCCGGGTCGAGCCATCCGCCAGCGTGGCATACAGCGTGACGAACACCTGGTGGGGCGGATTGGGTGCGGGCAACTGGCGGCCCGTGAAACACGAGACTTTAAATACCGCATCGCCCTGGGTATCGATGTCGACCTGCTTGAGGTCGACATCGTCCACCAGGAACACCGGGGC
Organism: Pseudomonas sp. NIBRBAC000502773; assembly: GCF_006517195.1. Lineage (NCBI taxonomy): Bacteria > Pseudomonadati > Pseudomonadota > Gammaproteobacteria > Pseudomonadales > Pseudomonadaceae > Pseudomonas > Pseudomonas sp. NIBRBAC000502773. Next base: position 812,941 of record NZ_CP041189.1, read on the forward strand.
TTCAATCAGGCTGGGGTCCAGCTCGCTGACCAGGAAGTAAGACTTGGAATACTGGTACTTTTCCCCGGAGAAGTTCTCCACCACGTCCTGTACCCGAAAGCGCAGGGTCAGGGTGCCCAACAGCCCGCCCTGGAGGATGATCGCCTCACTGACGAAAATCCGGATCGGCCCGCTGCCCGCCGCCTCGGCCGGGCTGACGATATGCGTGACGATGACGCCATCCCAAGACAACTCGATGCGGTCGTTCTGGCGGATATGTTCATACCGCTCAATCAGGCACCACACGCCAGCACCGGCAATCAATCGGTCGATCGTCGAACCTTCGGGCAGGCCCTCGACCGTCATGACCAGGCCGGTGTGCCAGGCGCTGCCCGGGTCGACGTCGGTGCCGCCGGGGCGAGTGGTCTTGATCAGGAGGGTTTGCAGCGGCGAGGTGCTCTCCTGGAAGGTACCTGCCCGCAATACCCGGCCGTACATCGGCACTTCGCCTTCAGGCACATGCTCCTCTGGCACAAATAGATCGTAACGGGGCAGATCGTCGAGGACGATGTCTGCGGCCACGGCATTGAGCAGGTCATCGAGGTAGAGCGCGTAATAGTCGTACTCCGACCAGAGGCGCCACTTTTCAAAGATGAAATGCGCATAAGGACGCACATGACGAATACCCAGGCCGATGGGGGCGTTTTCAGGGTACAGGGAGGCGTGCAGTGAAATTGACGGGTAGGCGGAATACGGCTCGTCGAGGTTTTCGACCCGCTGGGGGCCTGTCGTCTGCACCGCGGCAGGCGTAAAGGGAACAAGCTCTTGGGAGGGCGCCGGGGTTGGGGTGTCATCCATCGAATGACACTCGCAGGCTGGATCAACGGGTCGGTCGGACATGAAAGAGACTCCTTGCTGGAGGGTGTGCGCGAGTAAAAGGGCGCGTTCAGGCAAGGAAAATCAGACACCCGGTGGGGAGGGGCGTCTAGCTGTCAGAATTGACAGTGGCGACGAGTGGCGAATCACACAGGGAAAAATCGGAGACGGACGCCTGGACAAAACTTCACACGTTCACATTTCTTCTTACATATTTTTCACGTTTTATTTACATCCCGAGACGTAGGGTGAAGCCTCATCCGTTACAAACGTTGTATATCAAGCCCGCCGCCCCAGCGGGCTTTTTTTTGCCTGGGATTTGGGTCAGCGCGAGGCCTTGGCAGCCGGCGCTGCCGCCTGTTCACGAATGGCGCGCTGGGTGTCCAGCACCTTGGCCAGCGCGTTTTCGGCTTCGGGGCTTTGCTGCGGCACACGAATCGCCGCCGAGACCAGGGTGATCAGCTTGGCCATCACCTCGGCATCCGTCGCCGGGCGGCCCAGGCTCATGGAGTTCATCAGCAGGCGCAGTTCGGTACCGGCCATGACCCCGGAAATCGCCTTGAGGGCAAATTGCAGGCGTACCCCCAGTTCATTGCGCGGCAAGTCCGGCAAGGCCAGGGCAAAGGCTTCGAAGAAGCGCTGGAACACCGGCTGGTAATGCACCTTGAGGTATTCCTGGATAAACGGCGAGGTGTCGCTGTACACCCGTCCGAGGAAACGGATGAACGAACGCCCTTCCCCACTCCCCGGGTCGCTGCGTTCCAGGCCCATGGCCGGGGCGAAGAGCACACCGAGCAAGGTGTCGCAGTCGAGGGGACCGTCGGATTCGGCCTCACAGCGCGCCAGCAATTCCAGGCGCTGCTCGTTGAGCGGCTCCAGGCGTTGCATCAGCAGGGTCTTCATCAGGGAGTCCTTGTCCCCGAAGTGGTAGTTCACGGCAGCCAGGTTCACCTGGGCGCGCTCGGTAATCTGCCGCAGCAGCACGGCGTCATAGCCGTATTTGATGAAGAGAGCCTCTGTCGCATCCAGCAATCGAGTCTTGGTAACGTTTGGAGCGCTGAGTTTCTTCGCGACCATAAGGGTTCCACGGCGGAAATATTGTTTTAAAAAATAATTTGATTTTTTATACCGGTGCGGCCGGTCGAAAGCAAGTAGTGACACACCGCCATACTATCCAAAGCCTTTGCCCACGGGGATTTTCAGGCGGGTCAGGCGCCTTTCGGTAGACTCCCGTACCGGTGAGGGAAATTTTTTCAAAGCGTAAAACCGCTCTACATCCACGGCTGGCGGAGCACCGGGAACACGGTTAGTATTCAAACAATATTTTAAAAACAAGAAATAAAACCAGTCCGTGACGCGAACCAGATAGCTCCCGAACTTGTTACAAAGATTTACAAAGGGCGCATGACGGCAGCGTCGAGACTGCAGGCGTAGTCACGATGACAGATACCCCCGCGCACCCAGGCTTGATTTCCCTGCAAGGCATCGGCAAGCGTTATCAGCTCGCCGGGCAGGAACTGATCATTCTCAATGAGGTGTGCCTGTCCATCGAGCGCGGTGACAGCTGCGGCATCCTCGGCGCCTCGGGCTCCGGCAAAAGCACCCTGCTCAATATCCTCGGCCTGCTGGACCTGCCCAATTGCGGCCAGTACCACTTTGCCGGCCACGATATTTTCAGTGCATCCCCGGACGAACTGGCGGCGATCCGCAACCAGCAGATCGGCTTTGTGTTCCAGAGCTTCAACCTGCTGCCGCGCCTCAGCGCCCTGGACAACGTCGCCCTGCCCCTGAGCTATCGCGGTGTGTCGCGGCATGAATCGGTGGCGCAGGCCCTGCGCATGCTCGAACAGGTCGGGCTGGCCGAGCGCGCCCACCATCGCCCCGCCGACCTCTCCGGCGGCCAGCGCCAACGTGTGGCGATTGCCCGGGCATTGGTGGGCAAGCCTTCGGTGATCCTGGCCGACGAGCCCACCGGCAACCTCGACAGCAGCACCGCCCAGGACATCATGGACCTGCTGCTGGCATTGAACCGCGAGCAACAGGTCACGCTGATCATCGTCACCCACGACCCGCATATCGCCGAACGCCTGGAGCGCAAGATCCTGGTGCGCAACGGCGTAGTGCACGAGGCCGGGCGCTTATGAGCCTGCGGGTCGAACAGAGCTTCAGCCAACTGCTGCATGAAGCCTTCGTCAGCCTGCGCACCCTGGGCAAGCGCTCGGTGCTGGCCCTGCTGGGCATCGTCATCGGCAGTTCGTCGGTGGTGGCGCTGATCAATATCGGCCATAACGCGGCGGTGGATGCCGCGATGATTTTCAAGGACATGGGCACCGACACCCTGGTCGCCCAGTTCCCGCCCAAGGGCAGCAGCACGGTCCCCGCGCCCGCGAGGCTCGACCTGGATGCCGTGCGCCAGGCCGTGCCGGGCATTGCCCATATCGGCGCGCTGACCTTGTTCAGCGGGCCCATCGTGTTCCATGGCCGCACCACCAACGCCAACCTCGTCGGCAGCACACCGGACATCCAGGCGGCGATGCGCCTGGTGGTACGGCAGGGGCGCTTCCTGTCGAGCTTCGACGCCAACGAAACCTATGGCGTGATCGGTGACCAGCTGGCCCAGGCACTCGGAGCGCCGGGCGATCCGCTGCAACTGGGCGACCGCGTGCGCATCAACGACTACCTGTTTCTGGTGGTGGGCATTCTGCAGAACCAGCCCAGGGCGATGCTGATGCCGGTACAGGCCAACGAGTCGTTGTTCATTCCCGCCGAAGGCATGCGCCGCATCTATGCCATGCCGCAGATCGGCAATGTGGTTATCCGCGCCGCGCCCGGCCAGGACATGGAACGCATTGCCAGGGAAGCCGCCGGCGCCTTGCAGCCCCAACTCACCGACCACACGGTCGACATCCAGGTGCCCCAGCAAATGATCGACGGCATGACCCGGCAAAGCCGCACCTTCGCCTACCTGCTGCTGGCCCTCGGCGCCATTTCCCTGGTCGGCGGCGGCGTAGGCGTGATGAATGTGATGCTGATGAACGTATCGGAACGCCGTCGCGAGATCGGCATTCGCATGGCCCTGGGCGCTCGACAGCGCGACATCCGCAACCTGTTCCTGCTCGAAGCCGTCACCCTCACCGCCGTCGGCGCGCTGTGCGGGGCGGTACTCGGGATGACCGCCGCATGGCTCTACGCCTGGCTGTCGGGCTGGCTATTCGACCTGGCCGTTGCCGCCCTGCCCCTGGGGGTGGGCAGTACGTTGCTGGTGGGCTTGTTCTTTGGCATCTACCCGGCGGTGTCGGCCTCGCGGTTGCAGCCGGTGGAGGCCTTGCGCGATGAGTAAATGGCTCGGGTTGCTCGTGTTGATCAGCCTGCACGGCATGGCCGCCGAGGTGGTCATCAAGCCGTCGGCCCCCAGCAGCACCCGCAGCGGTTACGACCGGGGCGTGTCCTTGAATGCCCAGGTCACCAGCATGACCCTGGGTGACGCCGTGTACCTGGGCCTGCGCAACAACCCGGCAATCCGCAGCGCCTACCTGCAACGGGTGGCGCAGAAGTTCGACCTGCGCGTCGCCGAAGACGTGTTCAACCCCAAGCTCACCCTTAACAGCTATTACCGCAGCACCCGTGGATCCCAGGACAGTACGCGCAATGCCAACGTGGCGCCGGCCACCAGCTTGCTCAGTGAGTACGGCACCCGCCTGAGCATGGCCTGGACCCAGCAGCTGAACAACGCCGACCGCGCCGGCCGCTACCGCAGCGACGGCCTCGACCTGGCGATCATCCAGCCGTTGATGCGCGGCGCCGGCTGGGACGCCACCACTGCACCGCTGCGCCTGTCGCGCCTGTCGGAGCAGGCCAACCGCCTGAACCTCAAGGCGACCGTGGCGCAGACCATCAGCCAGATCATCGCCACCTACCGCGAACTGCTGCGGGCCCAGGAGCAACTGAGCATCGTACAGGACGCCCTCAAGCGCTCCGGCACCTTGCTGGAGGTGAACAAGGCCTTGATCAGCGCCGGGCGCATGGCCGAATTCGAGATCGTGCAGACCGAAGCCGATATCGCCACCCAGCAACTGGGCGTCGAAGAAGCGCAGAACCAACTGGACACCAACCGCCTGGCCTTGCTGCGCCTGCTGGCCCTGGACCTGTCCACGCCGATTCGCGCCACCGAAGCCCTGGAGGCCAAGCCCATGCAGATCGACAAACGCCAGGCCTTCAACCTGGCGCAGACCCAGCAACCGGAATACCTCGCCGCCCTGCTCGGCAGCCAGCAGGCCGACCTCAACCTGGTGATCGCCAAGGACTCCGGGCGCTGGCAGGTGGACCTGGTGGCCGGCGCAAACCAGATACGCGACGCCTACAATAACGATGCCGGCAGCACCAACAACCGCACTTGGGACAGCTACGCCGGGGTGCAGGTGCAGATCCCCATCGGCGACATCAGTACGCGCCAGGCCGAAGTGCGCGCGCGGGTCAATGTGGAGGACCAGGAGATCCGCATCACCGACGCCCGCCAGGAACTGGAACGCAACGTCAACGACGTGGTACGCGACCTCGGCACCCGCTGGCGCCAGTATGAAATCTCCCAGCGCGCGGTGGAGTTGTCGCGGCGCAAGATCGAGATCGAACGCGAGAAACTCAGCGCCGGGCGCTCCACCAACTTCCAGGTGCTGAGCTTCGAGACCGACCTGCGCAATGCCGAAAACGCGCAGCTCAACGCCCTGATCGCTTATTTGAACGCCCAGACCCAGCTCGACTTGACCCTGGGCATGACGCTGGAAAGTTGGGAAATCGCCCTCAATGACTACTAATCGAAAACGCCTGCTGGGCGTCGCATTGATCCTGCTGCTGGCCGGCGCGGGGCTGGCCCTGCGCAGCCCCGCAGAAGGCCCGGCCGGCGCCACCGAACAATGGCTGGCCGTCAAGCCCGACCCGCTGCTGCACCAGATCGGCCTGGTGGGCAAGATCGAACCCGACACCACCCTCACCCTCACGGCGCCGTTCGACGGTAACGTGCAGGCCAATCTGGTGGAGCAAGGCCAGCGGGTCGAGGCTGGCCAGGTCCTGTTGCGCATGGACCCCGCCACCCTTGAGGTGCAGTTGCGCGACGCCCTCTCCGCCCAGCTCAAGGCCCGCCGCGCCGTGCAAGAGCTGCAGGACTGGGACAGCGGCCCCACCGTCAGCCGTGCGCGCCGTAGCCTGCGCACCGCCGAGATGACCGCCGGCAATACCCAACGCAAACTCACCGAAAGCGAAAACCTGTTCAAGCGCGGCATCATCCCGCGCAATGAGCTGGACGACCTCAAGCAGCAGACCCAGCAACAGCAACTGGACCTCGCCTCCGCCCGCAGTGAACTGCAACAGGCCCTCGACCAGGGCAAGGGCGAATACCGCCAGATCGCCGACATGGAACTGACCAACGCCACGGTGAAATACGAGGCCTTGCGCACCCTGCTCGCAGGCAAGGAGGTGAAGGCGCCGTTCTCCGGCATCGTGGTGCCCGCCCCCGGCAACAACACGCCCCAAGGCGGCGGCAACACCAACGCGCCGATTCAGGCCGGCAGCAAGGTCAGCCAGGGCCAGGTGCTGTTCGGCCTGGCCAATATCGAGCGGCTGAAAATCGTCGCCAAGGTGTCTGAGCTGGACATCAACCAGCTGCACCAAGGCCAGGCGGTGGAAGTGCTGGGCGATGGTTTTGACGGGGAACGGTTGAGCGGCTCGGTGAGCGTGGTCAGCGGCCTGGCGATTGCCAGCGACAGCCAGGGCAGCGCGCAGTTTCCGGTGACGTTGTCGATCCCCAGGCTGACCCCGCAACAGTTGCAGCGGGTGCGCCTGGGGATGAGTGCGCGGTTGACCATCGTCACCTACAACAATGCGCAGGCGATGGTGATTCCGAGCGAGGCGATCCAGGCGGACAGGACGGTGGAGTATCGAGAAGCGATGGACAAGCCGGTGGAGCGGGTGAAGGTGACTACCGGGCAATCGACGCCGCAGGGGGTGGAAGTGTTCGGCCTAAAACCCGGTTTCGTAAAGACCTCAAGATAAATGGAGATCCCCTGTGGGAGGGGTTGCCCGTTCTGTCCCTTAACTGACCGGCATTGGGGCTTGCCCCCTCCCACATTTAGAAATGCGCCAACTTCAATGCCAATGCCTTGGCCTGAAGCGCCACATCCGTCACCGCCGTGCTCTCCCACCACATCCCGCGCAACGGCGGGCCCATGGCGAACAATCGCGTGCTGACCCGGCCCTGGGCATCCAGCACGGCGCCGCACGTGTCCGCCGCAATCCCCAACGCCAACGGCCCGGGTCTGATCAGCCCGCGCTTGAGCAACTGCTGCGGCAACGGCCGGGCCACGCGGCGCCAGTCGTATTCGATGCCGCTGGAGTTGATCAGCGCCGCTCCCGATACCAGGCTGATCACCTGTTCGCCACGGTAACGCAAGCGAATGGTCACGCCCTCGCCCGAAGGCTCCAGCCCCTTGAACGACGCCGCGCGAATGCGCAACCGCCCTTGCTCATGCAGCCGGGCCACCAACTGGGCACTCAACGGCGGCGAGCGGTGGTGATGGCTTTCCCACCAGGGCCGCACATGCCGCACGAACTGGCGTTTCTCGCCCTCGCTGGCCTGGCTCCACAGCCGGCCGATATGGGCGCGCACCGTGTCCAATGGCGCCTGCCAATCGATGCCCTGCGCCAATGCCAGGCGGCATTGACGCCGCACCTCGCGCAGCAGTTGTCGCGGGCTGCGCAAGGCGTGGTCGGCGGCGAGGAAATCGTCCCAGCCCGGCGGCTGCCGGCGCACATGGGGCAACAACCCGTGGCGTGAAAACACCTCGATGGGCCCACGGTGCCCGGCCTGTTCCAGGGACACCACGGCGTCGACCATGGTCAACCCGGAGCCGATGATCAGCACCGGCGCCTGCGGGTCGATCCGGGTCATGGCCTGCACGTCCCAGGGATCCACAGCGGCGGCGTTCAAGCCGCTGGACTGGGTCTGCGGCGTGCGTGCCGCCGGGAACATGCCGGTGGCCAACACCGCCTGGGCACCGTGCAATTGCTGGCCGTTGTCGAGGGTGAGCAACACTGAATCGTCGCCGACTTGCAGGTCGACGACTTCGGCGCGGATATGCTCGACGGTGGACGCCGACAACGCCTTGGCTTCAGCCAGCCGTTGCTGCGCATACAGGCCAAAAATCCCGCGCGGCGGGAACAGTTCGCTGATGGGCACGTGCTGCTGGTCCGACTCGGGCCAACCGCCGGCGCCGATGTAGGCGGTGAGCCATTGGGTCAGGTCATCGGCGTTGTCCGGGTCGACGCTCATGCGCGCCGCGTTGCCGTTCAAGGTGTGGCCCAGTTCGACGGCGCTGTAGGCCTCGCCACGGCCGAGTTCGGCGCGCGGTTCGATCACCAGGATCCGGCGCTGCCCAGGCCGGCGCAGCAGTTGCACCGCCAACATCGTGCCGCTCAGGCCGCCGCCGATGATCAGCACATCAGCGTTGCGGAGGGATTCAGTCATGCACATTCGCCTTTACTGTTTACCCAGATAAATGTCGTGCAAATCGCCCCGCGCCAACAGCTCGGCGGCGCTGCCACTCAAGGCCACGCGCCCAGTATCCAGCACGTAGCCCTGGGACGCATAGTTGAGCGCGACGTTGATGTTCTGCTCGGCGATCAGGAAGCTCACCTGCTGCTCGCGGTTGAGCTGCGCGATGATTTCGAAGATCTCCTGCACGATCATAGGCGCCAAACCCATGGACGGCTCGTCGAGCAGTACCAAAGTAGGACGGGTCATCAACGCGCGGCCGATGGCGACCATCTGCTGCTCGCCGCCGGACGTCAGGCCGGCACGGGTGTGGCGCTTGGTCTTGAGCCGCGGGAACCACGCATAGATGCGCTCCAGGTCCTGCTCCATGGCCTTGCGGCTCAGGCGCCGGACAAAGCCGCCGCTGCGCAGGTTGTCTTCGACGCTGAGCTGGCCGAAGACATGGCGGCCCTCCAGCACATGCACCATGCCCTGGCGCACACGCTGGCTGGGGTCGACGCCGGCCAGGTCGACGCCCGCGTATTCGATCACGCCCCGGCTGACTTCGGCGCGCTCGGCCCGCACCAGCCCGGAGATCGCCTTGAGGGTGGTGCTCTTGCCGGCACCATTGGCCCCGAGCAGGGCGACGATGGCGCCCTTGGGCACGCTCAGCGACACCCCGGCCACGGCGAGGATCGCGCCGTCGTAGATCACTTCAATATCGTTGACCGTCAACAACGACGGGCGCGTGGCTTCGCTGGCGAGCTGGCTCATGATTTATTCATCCCCGGTGCAGGTGCGTGGCGTCAGGCCTTTTTCCTTGGCGAACGCCGCGGATTTTTCATCGATCAGCGGGCGCAACAGGGCGCGGTCGGCGGCGATCCAGTCGCTGATCAGCGTCCAGTGGGCGCCGTCCCATTGCTGCACGCGCGCCGAGCCGCCGCCTTCGTGGTCGCGGCACGACAGCTTGAGGTTCTGCATCAGGCCCAGGTAGCCCATGTCCTTCAAGCGCGCGTCATCGATATTCAGGTGTTCCAAGCCCCAGCGGCCTTCTTCGCCATTGAGCGGGCGCTTGCCGAACCTGGCCTGGCCGGTGCGGATCGCTTCCACGGCCACGGCGGCGTTCACCAGGCCGGAGTTGTAGTAGACGCTGCCGAAATTCTTCAGGTCCTTGAGGTCGCTGTGGCCCTTGTCGAGGATGTATTGCTTGAGACGCTTGTGGATCTCGAAATCCGCACCTGCCGGGTAAGGCGTGAGCGCCAGGTAGCCCTTGGCGGCAGCGCCTGCGGGCAATACGTCTTCGCTGGAGCTGGCCCAGATGTCGCCGATGATATGGTCCACCGGGAAGCCGAAGCGGGCGGCGGTTTTCACCGCCACCGGGGTGGACACGCCCCAGGTGCGCAGGAACACCCAATCCGGATTGGCCTGGCGCACCTGGCGCCATTGCGCAGACTGCTCATTGCCCGGGTCGGCCACCGGAATCTGGATGTTTTCAAAGCCGTATTTTTCCGCCAGCAATTTCAGCGGGCCGAGGGTTTCGCGACCGTAGGCCGAGTCGTGGTAGACCGTGGCGATCTTCTTGCCCTTGAGTTTGTCGAAGCCGCCTTCGCGCTGGGCGATGTAGTTCACCAGGGTCGACGCCTCGCTGTAGAACGTCAGCATCACCGGGAAGTTGTACGGGAACACCGTGCCGTCGGTGGCTTCGGTGCGACCATAGCCGAGGGTGATCAGCGGGATCTTGTCCACCTCTGCCCTTTCGCTGAGCGCATAGGCCGCCGGTGCGCCGTTGGGCTGGTACACCGCGACCGGCGCGCCATCCAGGCCGTTCTTGAAGCGCTCGTAGCACTCGATGCCCTTCTCCGCCGTCCACTCGGTCTCGCATTCCTGCCACACCAGCTTCACGCCATTGATGCCGCCTTCGACCTCGTTGATATAGCGCAGGTAGTCGATCATCCCGGCCCACACCTGCACGCCGCTGGACGCGTAGGCGCCGACGCGGTAGGTGGCCAGGGGAAAGAACTGCTGGTCGGCCGAGGCTACCGCCTGGGGCACGGCACCGGCCAGGGCTGCCAGCGCGAAGGCGGCGCCGGCCAGGGAGCGTTTCAAGGATGCACGCATAGGGATTCTCTTATCGGTCAGAAACGTAGGGGCCACTGACGCAGCCGGTCACGGAGGTTGTACAACAGGCGAATCAAGCCCTCGGGTTCCTTGATCAGGAACACGATGATCAACACGCCAAAAATGATTTTCTGCAGGTTCTGCAACTGCCCCGCGTCCACCGAGCCACCGAACAACGCCTGCCCGGCATGGCTGAGGAAGATCGGCAGCAAACTGATGAATGCCGCGCCGACGAAGTTGCCGGCAATGCTGCCCATGCCGCCGATAATGATGATGAACAGGATCTGGAATGAGCGGTTGATGTCGAAGCTGCTGGCGCTGGCCGTGCCCAGGTAGGCAAACGCCCACAACGCGCCGGCGATGCCGAGGTAGAACGAACTGACCGCAAACGCCAGGCGCTTGTAGCGCACCACCGGGATGCCGACCACGGCGGCGGCGGTGTCCATGTCGCGGATCGCCATCCAGTTGCGACCCACCTGGCTGCGCACCAGGTTGACCGCGGACCAGGTCAACAACAGCACCGTGACCAGGGTCAGCCAGTAGCGGCCCAGCGGCGTGTTGAGGTCATGGCCGAACAACGCCAGCTTCGGCGCCGAGATGGTCCCGGACGAACCGTAGTTGTAGAACCAGGGAAATTTGACGAACAGCCACTCCAGGAAAAACTGTGCGGCCAGCGTGGTGACCATCAGGTAGAAGCCCTTGATCCGCGAGCTGGGCAAGCCAAACAGCAACCCGACCACGGCGCTGATGATCCCACCGCCGAGCAATGCCACCGGCAGCCCCAACTCCGGCAGGCGCAACAGGAACCCGTAGGTGGCGAACGCCCCAACCGCCATGAAGCCGGCTGCGCCCACCGAGGTTTGCCCGGTATAGCCGGTGAGTAAATTCAGGCCCAGCCCGGCCAGGGACAGCACCAGGAACGGGATGAGGATCGCGTTGAGCCAATAGTCATTGCCCCACAGCGGCACCACGATAAACGCCAGCGCCAACAGGCCGAGCAGGCTCCAGGGCACGCGCCGCTGGACCAGCAGCAAGGGGGCGGTGTGTTCAGCAACAGGGATCGACATGCTTTCAGACTCGCTCGATGGCGCGCTCGCCGAACAGGCCGGCGGGACGGATATACAGGAAGGACAACGCCAGGACATAGGCGAACCACGGCGTGATGCCGCCACCGATCAGCGGGCCGATATACACCTCGGCGAGGTTCTCCGCCGCACCGACAATCAGGCCGCCGACAATGGCCCCGCCAATCGAGGTGAAGCCGCCGATGATCAACACCGGCAAGGCCTTGAGCACCACCAGCGACAGCGAAAACTGCACGCCCTGGCGCGCGCCCCACAACAACCCCGCCACCAGCCCGACGATGCCGGCCACCGCCCAGACGATCTGCCAGATGCGGTTGAGGTTGATGCCGATGGACAGCGCCGCCGTGGTGTCATCCGCCACCGCGCGCAGCGACACGCCGATACGGGTCTTGTTGAACAGCAGCGCCAGCACCGTCACCAGCACCACGGCCACGGCCGCGGCGATCAGGTCGAACTGGCTGAGCATCAGCGGCCCGACGAACAGCGGTACATCGTCGATGCCCAGGTCCAGGGCGCGCACCTGCGAGCCCATCACGCCCTGGGCCAGGCCTTCGATAATGAACGACAGGCCCAGCGTCGCCATGAACAGCGTGATCTGCGAGCGGTTCACCAGCGGCCGCAGCACCAGGCGCTCGATGAGCAAGGCGCCGACAATCATCACGATCACCGTCAACAGCAACGCCAGGGCAAACGGCACGCCCTGGTCGTGCAGGCTGACGAAGGTCAGCGCGGCAAACAGCAGCATCGAGCCCTGGGCAAAATTGAACACGCCGCTGGCCTTGTAGATCAGCACGAAGCCGATCGCGACCAGGGAATACATGGTGCCGGCGAGCAGGCCGCCGAGCAGGGTTTCGAAGAAGAACGTCATCAGTGCGTCACTCCCAGGTAGGCCGCGATCACCTCGGGATTGGCCTGCACCTCGGCAGGGGTGCCGTCGCCGACCTTGCGCCCGTAGTCGAGCACCACCACATGGTCGGACAGCCCCATGACCACGCCCATGTCGTGTTCGATCAACACCACGGTGGTGCCGAGGTCGCGGTTCACGTCGGCGACAAAGCGCGCCATTTCCTGTTTTTCCTCGGCGTTCATGCCGGCCATGGGTTCGTCCAGCAGCAACAGGCTGGGCCCGGCGATCAATGCACGGCCCAGCTCCACGCGCTTTTGCAGGCCATAGGACAGGTTGCCCACCAGCACATCGCGGTAGGCTTGCAGCTCCAGGAGCTCGAGGATGCTCTGGGCGCGCAGGCGGAAGGCTTCGGCTTCACGGCGTGCGCGGGGCAAGCCGAGGGCCTGTTCGATAAAGCTGGTGCGCATATGCCGCGACAGGCCGGTGAGGATGTTGTCGAGCACGCTCATTTTCTTGAACAGGGCGTTGTTCTGGAAGGTACGGCCAATGCCTCGGCGCGCGGCGCCCAGCGGGTCGATACGCTGGAAATGCTGCGCCTCGAACACGATCTCGCCGGCATCGAAGCGATACACGCCGTTGAGCACGTTGAGCAATGAACTCTTGCCGGCACCGTTGGGCCCGATCAACGCGCAGATTTCCCCGCGCGCCACCTCGAACGACAACCCATTGATAGCCTTGACGCCCTTGAACGACAGCGAGATGTCCCGCACCTGGAGAATGGCTTGGCTCATGCACGTTCCCGTTTGAATTCGGCAAGCCACGTCGGCTCGGCATTGGATTTGAGGGGCTGCCAGATATAGGCCAGGCGCTGGAAGCCCAACAGTGTGCGCACGCGGTTTTTCAGCAGGCGGCGCAGGCCGCTGTGCGGGTGGGCAATGGCCCAGTCGCACAGGCGTCGACGCCAGGTGCCGTGGGGTGGCAGGCGGCTTTCGATCTCGTCGGCCAGGTGCAGCAAACGGGCGGGCGACAGCAGCAGGCCGGTGGGCGCGACTTCGCTGCGATCACGTCGCGCCGAGGCCAGGCTTTCCGGGAAGGCCAGGCCGTGGCCGCTGCTCAGCCACTGCTCCAGCACCACCGCCAGGCCGCCTTGCCAGTGGGTGCCCTCCTCGCTCCACAACGCGGTTTCACCGGCTGGCTGCCACCAGCGCTGCAGGTGTTGCGCCGGGTCCACGGGGCCGAGCAGTTGGGCGAAATCCAACCGCTGGGTGAAGGTCCAATCGCGCTGGCGACCTTGAACGTAGGCGTGGCTGGGATGAATACGCCACAGCTGTTGCTCCAAGGCCTGCGGCTCGAGGTTATCGGCCAACGTCAGCACCTGTGCGCCAACGGAATGGGCCGCCAACGCCAGCAACAGCAGGTTCGGCTCAAAGGCGCCGCTGAGCACCAAGCGTGACTGTTGATTGAAACCTTGCTGGCGCAAACCATCGGCCAGGCGTTCGACATCGCGCAAGGTGTCGATCCAGCGCCAGGCGTACCACTGGCCCTGGCGCTTGTGGCGCAGGGCGATGTGCAACGGTGTGAGTTGCGCCCAGTGGCTCAGGTGTTCCAGGAGGGCCGTTGGTTCGTGCACGCTCATAGGGGGTTGCTCCTATTGGGGGGTGTGCGTGCGGTGGTCCGCTGGCTTGATTATTTGGATCGACACAGCTCCAATGTGGGAGGGGGCTTGCCCCCGATGGCTGTGTGTCAGTTAGAACACCTTTGATTGACCCACCGCTATCGGGGGCAAGCCCCCTCCCACATTGGACTTACGTGCATTCGATAGATCGCGATAGCTGGCGCCAGGGTGGTTCGCGCCCAACCTTGCACCATCGCCGAACAACTTCTCGCGCAATGTGCCCTGGGCGTATTCGGTCTTGTACACGCCGCGCTTCTGCAACTCCGGCACCAGCCATTCGACGGCGTCGACAAAGGTTTCATGGGTCAGCGCATAGGCGAGGTTGAATCCGTCCACGTCGGTCTCTTCGACCCACTCCTGCAACAGGTCCGCCACGGTTTCCGGGCCGCCGACGAACAGCGGGCCAAAGCCGCCGATACCGACCCAATCGGCCAGTTCGCTGGGGGTCCAGACCTTGTTCGGGTCCGCCGTGGAGAAGGCTTCCACCGCCGATTGAATCGCATTGGTGTGCACGTGCTTGAGCGGTTCATCCGGCTTGAACTGGCTGAAATCGATCCCGGTCCAGCCGGAGATCAGCGCCATCGCGCCTTCATAACTGGCGTAGGATTTGTATTCGTCGAATTTGGCCTTGGCCTTGGCGTCGGTCTCGTCGACGATCACGGTCTGCAAGTTGAAAATCAGGATTTTCTTCGGGTCGCGCCCGGCTTCGGCCGCACGGCGGCGGATGTCGGCGACGGTCTTTTTCAGCAGCACCTTGGACGGCGCGGCAACGAACACGCATTCGGCCTGCTCGGCGGCGAACTGCTTGCCACGGCTGGAGGCACCGGCCTGGTACAGCACCGGGGTGCGCTGCGGCGAGGGTTCGCACAGGTGGATGCCGGGCACCTGGAAGTGTTTGCCGACGTGGCGGATCTCGTGGATCTTGCTCGGGTCGCTGAAGATTCGACGTTCGCGGTCGCGCAGTACCGCGCCCTCTTCCCAACTGCCCTCCCAGAGCTTGTAGCAGACCTCCAGGTATTCCTCGGCATAGTCGTAGCGGGCGTCGTGTTCGGTCTGGGCTTTCTGGCCAAGGTTCTTGGCGCCGCTTTCCAGATAGGAGGTGACGATGTTCCAGCCGATGCGGCCCTTGGTCAGGTGGTCGAGGGTCGACAGCCTGCGTGCAAACGGATACGGGTGCTCGAACGACAGCGACGCGGTCAGGCCAAAACCCAGGTGCTCGGTGACCAGCGCCATGGGTGCGATCAGCGACAACGGATCGTTGACCGGCACCTGGGTCGCCTGGCGAATCGCCGCGTCGCCGTTGCCGTTGTACACGTCGTAGATGCCCAGCACGTCGGCGATAAACAGGCCGTCGAACTTGCCGCGCTCAAGGATCTTCGCCAGGTCGGTCCAGTATTCAAGGTCCTTGTACTGCCACGAGCGATCGCGCGGATGCGCCCACAGGCCCGGCGATTGGTGGCCGACGCAGTTCATGTCGAAGGCGTTCAAGCGGATTTCACGGGACATCACAGCACTCCGTTGAGGTGGTAGTTGCCGACGACCTGGTACTTCCAGCGCAACGGATCATCCAGGGTCGGTGGCAGCGCGGTGCGTTGGCCGGTCAGTTCGAATTCGGTGTTGCTGGCAAAGAGCAAGGCTTCGGCGGCGGCGATCTGCGCTTCGGTGACGGCGACCGGGCTTGGATCGGTTTCGGCGCGTTCAAGCAAGGCGGCCGCTACATCCACGCGAATCTGCCAATCGCCGAAGCGGCTGATCACGTAGGGGTCGTCGCTTTTTGCGACGTGGCGACGGGTGCTGTCCAGGAGTTGGCGTGCGAGGGTCAGTGCGGTCATGGGTCAGGTCCTCAGTTCCAGGCGTGGCGCGCAGGCTTGACGCCGTTGAGCACGAAATTGCCAATCAGGTGGTATTTCCAGCGGGCCGGGTCGTGCAGGGTGTGGGTCCGCGCATTGCGCCAGAAGCGGTCGAGGTTGTGCTTGGCGGTGACCGAGCGGGTGCCGGCCAGTTCGAAGAGTTTGCTGCTGGCGAGCAAGGCGGTTTCGGCCGACAGCACCTTGGCCTGGGCAACCACCAATGAAGCCTGGGCGACGGTGTCTTCGTTCGGTTCGGCGAGGGCCCGGTCGACGGCGAGGCCGGCCTTGGCGAGGATCGCGTCGGTGCCGTGCACACGCCATTGCAGATCGCCGATGGCGGCGATGGTGAACGGGTCCTGCCAACCGTGATCCTGCTGGCTGTCGATCCACGGACGGGCCTGGCGCGCGAAGATTTTTGCCTGCTCAAGGGCGCCGACGGCAATACCGGTGTCGACCGCGGCCTGGATGATTTGCGAAATCGGCCCGTCGGCGGTGGGCTGGTCAAACGCCAGGTGGGCAGGAATCACCGCGCTCAAGGGCACGCTCACGCCGTCGAGGGTCACGCCGCCGCTGGCGGTGGTGCGCTGGCCGAAGCCGTCCCAGTTGTCGATCACGGTCAGGCCTGGCGCATCGCGCTCGACGAGGCCGATGAACGCCTGGCCCTTTTCGTTATTACCCACGGTGGGCACGATATGGGCGAACAGCGCGCCGGTGCAGTAGAACTTCTCGCCGTTGATCTGCGCGGTGTCGCCGTGGAAGCGAATCTGCGTGTCGAAGGTGCCGGCGTTTTTGCTCTTGGCCTCGGAGAAGGCGTTACCAAAGCGATAACCCGCCAGGACTTTGCCAAAGTAGTGGCGCTTTTGTTCCTCGGTGGCGGTTTGCAGGAGGATGTCCACCACACCCAGGTGGTTCTGCGGGATTTGCCCCAATGACGGGTCGGCGGCGGAGATCAACTTGATCACCTCGGCCACCGTCACATAGGACACCCCGGCGCCGCCATAGGCCTTGGGAACGGTGATGCCCCACAGGCCGCTGGCGGAAAACTCGTCAAGTTCGGCCACCGGCAGGCGCCGCTCACGATCGCGCGCACTGGCGTCGACGGCAAAGCGTTCGGCCAGGCGCTTGGCGACCTCGATGGCCTCCGCGTCCGAGCGGATGATATGGGCAGGTTGTTGAGGGTGGGCAGACATGGGCCGACTCCAGGCTCCGAGGGGATACTGGAGTGTTTGCAGGAGTCGTGCCTGATTTTAATCGTCAGTAAAATCAGCCGGTTGCCGCGTAAACAGGCGTACAACCGCAGTTTCAAACCAGCAAAGTGTGCATCCACTGTTGGCTGGCAAACAGTTAGATCACCACATTGCGCACAAAGCGCACGGCGACGTCGCCGTCATTGCGATAGGCATGGGGCTGGTGGCTGGCGAACATGAAGAACTCGCCGGCGCCGATGGTGTTTTCCTGCTCGCCGATCACCAACGTCAGGCTGCCCTCGAAGACGAACAGTTGCTCGCTCCACCCCTCCAGGTCGGGGTCCGGGCAATAGCGATCACCGGGTTCAAGACGCCACTCCCATAACTCGACCTCGCGCCGCGCCGTGGCCTTGGCCAGCAACACCGCCTTGCTGCCGTCGATTTCCCCCGCCCAGGCGAGTTCGTTGATGCGGCTGTGATCGCGCACATCCGGCGCCTGGATCAGGTCGCTGAACGCCACATCCAACGCTTCGGCCACACGGTCGAGGGTGGACAGGCTGACGTTCTTTTCCCCGGCCTCGATGGCCACCAGCATGCGCCGGCTGACCCCGGACTTTTCCGAGAGCGCAGTCTGGCTCAGGTCGGCGGCGTGGCGCAGGCGACGAACGTTCTGGCTGACGTGCTGCAGGACCGAGGCCCGTTGTGGATTTTCTTTGTGCACTATATTGCTCAATGGGTGGGTGTGCGCAGTATACTGCCCAGCGTGCGGCGCATTGTGCGGTCCGTGCCTTTCCCTTGCAAGACCGAGCCGCCATGACCACCCCGAACTCCCCGTCGCGTTTCCACCGTTTCAGCAAAGCCGAGTGCATCCTGGTGTTTATCACCATGATCTGGGGCGGCACGTTTTTGCTCGTGCAGCATGCCATGACTGTCAGCGGGCCGATGTTTTTCGTGGGCCTGCGCTTTGCGGCGGCGGCGATTGTGGTCGGGTTCTTTTCCTTGCGTACCTTGCGCGACCTGACGTTGTTCGAATTGAAGGCGGGCGTGTTCATCGGCGTAGCGATCATGTTCGGCTACGGCCTGCAGACCATTGGCCTGCAGACGATCCTGAGCAGCCAGTCGGCGTTCATTACCGCGCTGTATGTGCCGTTCGTGCCGCTGCTGCAATGGCTGGTGCTGGGCCGGCGCCCGGGGTTGATGCCAAGCATCGGCATCATGCTGGCGTTTGCCGGGTTGATGTTGTTGACCGGTCCCGCCGGGGCTTCGCTGAATTTCAGCCCCGGGGAAATCGCCACCCTGATCGGTGCCGTGGCGATAGCGGCGGAAATCATTTTGATCAGTGCGTTCGCCGGGCAAGTGGACGTACGCCGGGTGACGGTGGTGCAACTGGCGACGGCGTCGCTGCTGTCGTTTTTGATGGTGGTGCCAATGGGCGAGGCACTGCCGGGGTTCTCCTGGCTGCTGCTGTTCAGCGCCGTGGGCCTGGGCCTGACCAGTGCGGTGATCCAGGTCGCCATGAATTGGGCGCAGCAAAGCGTTTCGCCGACACGGGCCACGTTGATCTACGCCGGTGAGCCGGTGTGGGCCGGGGTAGTCGGGCGGATCGCCGGCGAGCGCTTCCCGCCGATTGCCATGCTGGGGGCAGCGTTGATTGTGGTGGCGGTGATTGTGAGTGAGATCAAGACAAAAGGGCAAAAGGCCATCGAGTTGCAGGATGAGCGGGAACAGGAGCAACAGGGCTAGGGTCCGAAACAATGCCAAACGGGAGTTTTCGACCTACTTTGTAGGATCCTGCCACATGTTGCCGTTTGGTGATCGACAAAGCGGCACGTATGATGCATCCCAAACTCCCGCAGATTAGAAGCCTATGTCCCTGATAGTTCTACTGCTTCTGCCTTTTATCGGCAGCTGTCTGGCGGCCTTGCTGCCGCACAATGCACGTAACACCGAATCCCTGCTGGCTGGCCTTGTGGCCCTGGTCGGAACCGTTCAAGTCGCCCTGCTCTACCCCCAGATCGCCCACGGTGGCGTGATCCGCGAAGAATTCATGTGGTTGCCCAGCCTTGGGCTGAACTTCGTGCTGCGCATGGATGGGTTCGCCTGGTTGTTCTCGATGCTGGTGCTCGGCATCGGCGCGCTGGTGTCGCTGTATGCGCGCTACTACATGTCGCCGGACGATCCGGTGCCGCGTTTCTTCGCGTTTTTCCTGGCCTTCATGGGCGCCATGCTCGGGCTGGTGATTTCCGGCAACCTGATCCAGATCGTGTTCTTCTGGGAACTGACCAGCCTGTTCTCGTTCCTGTTGATCGGCTACTGGCACCACCGCGCCGATGCGCGTCGTGGTGCGTACATGGCCTTGATGGTCACCGGCGCGGGCGGCTTGTGCCTGCTGGCCGGGGTGATGCTGCTGGGGCATATCGTCGGCAGCTATGACCTGGACCAGGTGCTGGCCGCCGGCGAGCAGATCCGCGCGCATTCGCTGTACCCGGTGATGCTCGCCCTGGTGCTGATCGGCGCCCTGAGCAAAAGCGCGCAGTTTCCGTTCCATTTCTGGCTGCCCCACGCCATGGCTGCACCGACCCCGGTGTCTGCCTATCTGCACTCGGCGACGATGGTGAAGGCCGGCGTGTTCCTGCTGGCCCGCCTGTGGCCGTCGCTGTCCGGCAGTGAAGAATGGTTCTGGATCGTCGGCGGTGCCGGCGCCCTGACCCTCCTCCTCGGCGCTTACTGCGCCATGTTCCAGAATGATCTCAAAGGCCTTTTAGCCTATTCCACCATCAGCCACCTCGGGCTGATCACCCTGCTGCTGGGCCTCAACAGCCCGCTGGCCGCCGTCGCCGCGGTATTCCATATCCTCAACCACGCCACGTTCAAGGCCTCGCTGTTCATGGCGGCGGGCATCATCGACCACGAAAGCGGCACGCGGGACATCCGCAAGCTCAGTGGCCTGGTGCGCCTGATCCCGTTTACCGCGACCCTGGCGATGGTGGCCAGCGCATCCATGGCCGGCGTACCGTTGCTCAACGGTTTCCTGTCCAAAGAGATGTTCTTCGCTGAAACCGTGTTTATCTCGTCGACCCAATGGGTGGAAATCGCCCTGCCCCTGATCGCGACCATCGCCGGTACGTTCAGCGTGGCCTACGCCCTGCGCTTTACCGTGGATGTGTTCTTCGGCCCGCCCGCCACCGACCTGCCCCACACGCCTCACGAACCCCCGCGCTGGATGCGTGCCCCGGTTGAGCTGCTGGTATTCACCTGCCTGCTGGTGGGCATCTTCCCGGCCCAGGTGGTCGGTTCGATCCTCGCTGCCGCGGCGCTGCCGGTGGTCGGCGGGGTGCTGCCGGAGTACAGCCTGGCGATCTGGCACGGCTGGAATGCACCGATGATCATGAGCCTGGTGGCCATGTCCGGTGGCGTGGTGCTCTACCTGCTGCTACGCAAACAACTGAAACGCGGCCGCTTCAAATACCCGCCGATCATCAGCTACTTCAACGGCAAGCGCGGCTTCGAGCGCAGCCTGGTGCTGATGATGCGCGGCGTGCGCAGGATCGAGAAACGCATCAGCACCAAGCGCCTGCAGACCCAATTGTTCCTGTTGGTGATCGTCGCGGTGATCGGCGCCATGATCCCGATGCTCAACAGCGGCCTCAGCTGGGGCGACCGCCCGAAGATCCCGGGCTCCATCGTGTTCGTCACCCTGTGGCTGCTGGCGATTGCCTGTGCCCTGGGCGCCGCCTGGCAAGCCAAGTATCACCGGCTCGCGGCCCTGACCATGGTCAGCGTGTGCGGCCTGATGACCTGCGTTACCTTCGTGTGGTTCTCGGCGCCGGACCTGGCGCTGACCCAGTTGGTGGTGGAAGTGGTCACCACCGTACTGATCCTGCTCGGCCTGCGCTGGCTGCCACGGCGGATCGAAGAGGTCTCGCCGCTGCCCAGTTCGCTGCGCAAGGCGCGCATCCGTCGTCTGCGCGACTTCCTGCTCTCCACCGTGGTAGGCGGCGGCATGGCGTTGCTGTCCTATGCAATGCTGACGCGCCAGACGCCCAACGATATTTCCTCGTTCTACTTGAGCCGCGCCCTGCCCGAGGGCGGTGGCAGCAATGTGGTGAACGTGATGCTCGTGGACTTCCGGGGCTTCGATACCCTCGGCGAAATCACCGTGCTCGGCGCCGTGGCGCTGACGGTGTATGCCCTGCTGCGTCGTTTCCGCCCGTCCAAGGAAAGCATGGAGCTGCCGCCACAGCAGCGTCAACTGGCGCCGGACGTGGCCACCGACCTGGTCAACCCGCGCCAGGCCAGCGACACCGCCCTGGGCTTCATGATGGTGCCGGCGGTGCTGGTGCGCCTGCTGCTGCCGATTGCGCTGGTGGTGTCGTTCTACCTGTTCATGCGCGGCCACAACCAACCGGGCGGCGGGTTTGTCGCCGGCCTGGTGATGTCGGTGGCGTTTATCCTGCAGTACATGGTTGCCGGTACCCAGTGGGTCGAGGCGCAGATGAGCCTGCGGCCGATGCGCTGGATGGGCTTCGGCCTGTTCTCGGCGACGCTGACCGGGATCGGCGCGTTGTTTGTCGGCTACCCGTTCCTCACGACCCATACCTGGCATTTCAGCCTGCCGCTGCTGGGCGATATTCATGTTGCCAGCGCGTTGTTCTTCGATGTGGGCGTGTACGCCATGGTCGTCGGCTCGACGCTGCTGATGCTCACCGCCCTCGGCCACCAGTCGGTGCGTGCGCATAAACCGAGCAACCAGGCCAAAGTAGTCGCCGCCACCGAAGGAGCCGCCTGATGGAAGAAGTCATCGCAATTGCCATTGGGGTCCTGGCGGCCTCCGGCGTCTGGTTGATCCTGCGGCCACGGACGTTCCAGGTGGTGATGGGCCTGTGCCTGTTGTCCTACGGGGTCAACCTGTTCATTTTCAGCATGGGCAGCCTGTTTATCGGCAAGGAGCCGATCATCAAGGACGGCGTGCCCCAGGACTTGCTCAATTACACCGATCCCCTGCCCCAGGCCCTGGTGCTTACGGCGATCGTGATCAGCTTCGCCATGACCGCGTTGTTCCTGGTGGTGCTGCTGGCGTCACGGGGCCTGACCGGCACTGACCATGTGGACGGCCGGGAGCCCAAGGAATGAATTGGGTCAACCAACTGATCGTCGCCCCGATCCTGCTGCCGTTGCTCACCGCCGCGCTGATGCTGATGCTCGGCGAAAAACGCCGCCCGCTGAAGGCCAGGATCAATCTGTTCTCCAGCGTCATTGGCCTGGGCATCGCGATCCTGCTGTTGTACTGGACGCAAAAAGGCGGCCCCGGCTCGATTGGCGTGTACCTGCCGGGCAACTGGCAGGTGCCGTTCGGCATCGTGCTGGTGGTCGACCAACTGTCGGCGCTGATGCTGGTGCTCACCGGGATCATCGGCGTGAGCGCGCTGCTGTTCGCCATGGCCCGTTGGGACCGTGCCGGTACCAGTTTCCATGCGCTGTTCCAGATCCAGATGATGGGCCTGTACGGCGCGTTCCTCACGGCGGACCTGTTCAACCTGTTCGTGTTCTTCGAGGTGTTGCTAGCGGCGTCCTACGGCTTGATGCTGCACGGCTCGGGCCGGGCGCGGGTGTCGTCGGGGCTGCATTACATCGCGATCAACCTGCTGGCGTCGTCGCTGTTCCTGATTGGCGCGGCGATGATCTACGGCGTGACCGGTACGCTGAATTTCGCCGACCTGGCGCTGAAAATCCCGCTGGTACCCGAGGCGGATCGCGGCCTGCTGCATGCCGGTGCGGCGATCCTCGCCACCGCATTCCTGGCCAAGGCCGGCATGTGGCCGCTGAACTTCTGGCTGGCCCCCGCCTATTCCTCGGCCAGTGCGCCGGTGGCGGCGATGTTCGCGATCATGACCAAGGTCGGCGTGTACACCGTGCTGCGCCTGTGGACCCTGCTGTTCTCCGGCCAGGCCGGCGCGTCGGCGTTGTTTGGCGGCGACTGGCTGGTGTACGGCGGCATGGCCACGATCATCTGCGCGGCGCTGGCGATGGTGGCGGCGCAGCGGCTGGAGCGCATGGCCAGCTTGAGCATCCTGGTCTCGGCCGGCATCCTGCTGTCGGCCGTTGGTTTCGCCCAGCCAAGCCTGACCGCTGGGGCGCTGTTTTATCTGGTCAGCTCCACCCTGGCGTTGAGTGCGCTGTTCCTGCTGGCCGAATTGATCGAGCGTTCGCGCTCGGCCAACGACCTGCCGCTGGATGAAGAAATCGACGCACTGCCCAAGGCCATGGAATCCCTGCATCCGCGTCCTGGCGTGAACCTGGATGACGAGCAGAAAGCCGTGGTCGGCCAGGTGATTCCCTGGACCATGGCCTTCCTCGGCTTGAGCTTTGTCGCCTGCGCCCTGCTGATCATCGGCATGCCGCCGCTGTCCGGGTTTATCGGCAAGCTCAGTTTGTTGAGTGCGCTGGTTAACCCCTTGGGCCTGGGCGTCAGTGTGGATGAACCCATTCGTCCCGCGGCCTGGGGTTTGGTGGCGCTGTTGATCCTCTCGGGCCTGGCCTCGCTGATCGCCTTCGCCCGCCTGGGTATCCAGCGCTTCTGGACCCCGGAAGAGCGTCCGTCGCCGTTGCTGCGCCGCTATGAGTGCGTGCCGATCTTCTTCCTGCTGGGCCTGAGCATCCTGCTGACCTTCAAGGCCGAGCCGCTGATGCGCTACACCCAGGCCACTGCCCAGAGCCTGAACAACCCGGAACACTACGTGATGGCGGTGATGGCCACGCGTCCGATCCCCAGCCCCGAAGCCAAGACCGCCGCGCTGGAGGTGCAGCCATGAAGCGCCTGTTGCCTGCCCCGTGGTTGTCCCTGGCCTTGTGGTTGCTGTGGCTGGTGCTGAACCTGTCCGTCAGCCCCGGCAACCTGCTGCTTGGCGCGCTGCTGGGCCTGCTTGCACCGCTGCTGATGGCACCGCTGCGCCCGCTGCC
The DNA here is from genome assembly GCF_006517195.1 of Pseudomonas sp. NIBRBAC000502773. Classification (NCBI taxonomy): domain Bacteria; kingdom Pseudomonadati; phylum Pseudomonadota; class Gammaproteobacteria; order Pseudomonadales; family Pseudomonadaceae; genus Pseudomonas; species Pseudomonas sp. NIBRBAC000502773. Next base: position 837,040 of record NZ_CP041189.1, read on the forward strand.
GATCCGCATCCGCCGCCCTGGCGTGATCATCCGCCTGTTTTTCCTGGTCGGCCGCGATGTGATCGTCTCCAACCTGCAAGTGGCCTGGGGCGTGCTGATGTGCGGCTCACGCCCACCGCGTTCGCGCTTCGTCAAAATCCCCCTGGAGCTGCGCGACGCCAATGGCCTCGCCGCCCTGTCGATGATCACCACCGTGGTCCCCGGCACCATCTGGTCGGAACTGGCGCTGGACCGCAGCATCCTGCTGCTGCACGTATTCGACCTGGAGGATGAAGCGCCGTTTATCGAGCACTTCAAGACTACTTACGAGCGGCCCCTGATGGAGATCTTCGAATGAGCGCCCTGCTCTCCAATGCGATCCTGTTCAGCCTGTTCCTGTTCTCCCTGGCCATGGTGCTGACCCTGATCCGCCTGTTCAAAGGCCCGTCGGCCCAGGACCGGGTCCTGGCGCTGGACTACCTGTACATCCTGGCGATGCTGATGATGCTGGTGCTCGGTATTCGATATGCCAGCGACACCTACTTTGAAGCGGCGCTGCTGATTGCGCTGTTCGGCTTCGTGGGCTCGTTTGCCCTGGCCAAATTCCTGCTGCGTGGAGAGGTGATTGAATGATGCCGTTATGGATGGAAATCGTCGTCGCAGTGCTGCTGGTATTGAGCAGCGCGTTTGCGTTGATCGGCGCGATTGGCTTGCTGCGCATGAAAGACTTCTTCCAGCGCATGCACCCGCCGGCGCTGGCCTCGACGTTGGGCGCCTGGTGTGTGGCGCTGGCATCGATTATCTACTTTTCGGTGCTCAAGTCCGGGCCGGTGCTGCACGGGTGGCTGATTCCGATTTTGTTGGCGATCACCGTGCCGGTGACGACGTTGCTGCTGGCGCGTACGGCGCTGTTTCGCAAGCGCATGGCCGGTGATGATGTACCGGCCGAGGTCAGCAGCCGCCGCTGAGCGCTGAAACGAGCACGGTCAAAAATGTGGGAGATGTCGAGCTTTAGCGAGGCTTCGATGGCGGCGGCACAGTTGGTAGAGGTGTTGGCTGAAACACCGCTATCGGGAGCAAGCCCCCTCCCACATTTGATTGCGGTTGGCAGGTAGAAAGCAGCCCGGCTGTAGATCTCAAGGATACCGCCAATCCCCTGTGGGAGATGTCGAGCTTTAGCGAGGCTTCGAAGGCGGCGGCACTGTTGGCAGGTATGTTGGCTGACCCACCGCCATCGGGGGCAAGTCGAATCGTCGCGCCGCCCCTCCCACACGGGATCGGGTGAGCCGCTCACTAAAACAGTGTGCAAAAAAACGCCCCGAACCAGTCGGGGCTTTTTTCATCCAGCGTTTGCCAATCAGGCCTGATCAGCCAACCGCCACGTCGTCCCACCTTTCCCGTCCTCCAACACCACACCCATCGCGGTCAGTTGGTCACGGATACGGTCGGACTCCGCCCAGTCCTTGTTGGTGCGCGCAGCCAAACGCGCCTGGATCAACGCATCCACTTCAGCCGCATCCACACGCTCTTCAGCGCCGGCCTGCAGGAAGTCATCGGCTTCCATCTGCAATACGCCCAGGACGCTGGCCAGCTCTTTCAAGCGCGCCGCCAGACCCGCCGCTGCGTCGAGATCACTCTCACGCAAACGGTTGATCTCGCGCACCATTTCGAACAGTACGGCGCAGGCTTCCGGTGTGCCGAAGTCGTCGTTCATGACTTCGGTGAAGCGTGCCACGAAGGCTTCGCCGCCGGCCGGCGCCACGGATGGCAGGCCTTTCAACGCGTGGTAGAACCGCTCCAGGGCGCCCTTGGCGTCCTTGAGGTTGTCTTCCGAGTAGTTGATGGCGCTGCGGTAGTGGCTGGACACCAGCAGGTAACGCACCACTTCCGGGTGGTACTTTTCCAGCACGTCGCGGATGGTGAAGAAGTTGTTCAAGGACTTGGACATCTTCTCGCCATTGATGCGGATCATGCCGCAGTGCATCCAGGCGTTGGCGTAGGTCTTGCCGGTGGCGGCTTCGCTCTGGGCGATTTCGTTTTCGTGGTGCGGGAACTCGAGGTCGCTGCCGCCGCCATGAATGTCGAAGGTCTCGCCCAGGCAGCAGGTGGACATCACCGAGCATTCGATGTGCCAGCCCGGACGCCCGGCGCCCCATGGCGACTCCCAGCTCGGCTCGCCGGGCTTGGTGCCTTTCCACAGCACGAAGTCGAGCGGATCCTGCTTGGCTTCGTCGACTTCGATGCGTGCGCCGATGCGCAGGTCTTCGATTTTCTTGCGCGACAGCTTGCCGTAGCCCATGAACTTGGCGACGCGGTAGTACACGTCGCCGTTGCCTGGGGCGTAGGCGTAACCCTTGTCGATCAGGGTCTGGATCATGGCGTGCATGCCGGGGATGTGGTCCGTGGCACGCGGTTCCATGTCCGGCTTGAGGATGTTGAGGCGCGCCTCGTCCTCGTGCATGGCGGCGATCATGCGCTCGGTCAACGCGTCGAACGACTCGCCGTTTTCATTGGCGCGGTTGATGATCTTGTCGTCGATGTCGGTGATGTTGCGCACATAGGTCAAGTCATAGCCGCTGAAACGCAACCAGCGGGTCACCAGGTCGAAGGCAACCATGCTGCGGCCGTGGCCGATGTGGCAGTAGTCGTACACGGTCATGCCGCACACGTACATGCGCACCTTGTTGCCATCCAGCGGCTTGAAGACTTCTTTGGTCTTGCTGAGTGTGTTGTAGATCGTTAGCACGACAGTTCCTTAAACAGAATCACTGGCCCCACGAATCACGCAAGGTCACGGTACGGTTGAATACCGGCTGACCAGGTTTCGAGTCCTTGATATCCGCGCAGAAGTAGCCTTCGCGCTCGAACTGGAAACGGTCTTCCGGCTGTGCGTCGCCCAAAGAGGGTTCGGCACGACAACCGGTGAGCACTTGCAGGGAGTCAGGGTTGATGTTGTCGAGGAAACTGGCGCTGTCTTCGGCCTTTTCAGGATTCGGCGAACGGAACAGGCGATCGTACAGGCGCACTTCGCACTCGATGCTGGCAGCGGCCGGCACCCAGTGGATCACGCCCTTGACCTTACGGCCTTCCGGGTTCTTGCCCAGGGTTTCCGGGTCGTAGGAGCAACGCAGTTCGACGATGTTGCCATCGGCGTCCTTGATCGCTTCGTCGGCGCGGATCACGTAGCTGCCGCGCAGGCGCACTTCGCCGTTCGGCTCCAGGCGCTTGTAGCCTTTTGGCGGCTCTTCCATGAAGTCATCGCGGTCGATGTAGATTTCACGGGCGAACGGCAGCTTGCGCACGCCGAGTGCTTCGTTCTGCGGATGACGCGGCAGTTCGAGATGGTCGACCTTGTCTTGCGGGTAGTTGGTGATCACGACTTTCAACGGACGCAGCACGCACATGGCCCGTGGCGCGTTCGCGTCGAGGTCCTGGCGGATGCTGAACTCGAGCATGCCGTAGTCGACCACACCGTCGGAGCGGTTGGTGCCGACCATCTCGCAGAAGTTGCGGATCGACGCCGGGGTGTAGCCGCGACGGCGGAAGCCCGACAGGGTCGACATGCGTGGGTCGTCCCAGCCATTGACGTGCTTTTCATCCACCAGTTGCTTGAGCTTGCGCTTGCTGGTGATGGTGTAGTTGAGGTTCAGGCGGCTGAATTCGTACTGACGCGGGTGCGCCGGGACCGGCAGGCTGTCCAGGAACCATTCGTACAGCGGGCGATGGCTCTCGAACTCCAGGGTGCAGATGGAGTGGGTGATGCCTTCGATGGCGTCCGACTGACCGTGGGTGAAGTCGTAGTTCGGGTAGATGCACCACTTGTCGCCGGTCTGGTGGTGGTGGGCGTGGCGGATGCGGTACATGATCGGGTCGCGCAGGTTCATGTTCGGCGAGGCCATGTCGATCTTGGCGCGCAGCACGCGGGCGCCGTCCGGGAACTCACCGGCGCGCATGCGGGCGAACCAGTCGAGGTTCTCTTCTACGGAGCGATCGCGGAACGGGCTGTTCTTGCCCGGTTCGGTCAGGGTGCCACGGTATTCCTTGGCCTGCTCCGGGGTCAGGTCGTCGACGTAGGCCTTGCCGGCCTTGATCAGCTCGACGGCCCAGTCGAACAACTGGTCGAAGTATTTGGAGGCATAGCGCACTTCACCGGACCATTCGAAGCCCAGCCACTTGATGTCGCTTTCGATGGCGTCGATGTATTCCTGGTCTTCCTTGGCCGGGTTGGTGTCGTCGAAACGCAGGTGCGTGACGCCACCGAACTCCTGGGCCAGGCCGAAGTTCACACAGATCGACTTGGCGTGACCGATGTGCAGGTAGCCGTTGGGCTCTGGCGGGAAGCGGGTGACGATCTGCGTGTGCTTGCCCGAATCCAGGTCCGCCTGGATGATCGGGCGCAGGAAATTGACCGGGACGGCAGGTCCGGCCTTGGAATTCGAGGTAGGGTCGACAGTGGGCTTGCTCATAGGATCCTTGAACAGACAGGTTCGTGGCCGGTTGGGGCCAGATAAAACAAAGGCGATATCATAGCTGATGCTGTCAAGACACTGACAGGTCACGACCAAAAACTGCTGCTTTAATTAACCGGGCGGTAAAAAACCACCTCGAAATTCCTGCCGGGCACGCTAAACTGCGCGCCTTGGCCGCCGTTTAGCCAGACAGGTAAGGCGCCCCAGGCGTCCAAACCCACGAATTCCCTGAAAAGAGTAGTGAACATGACTCAAGTCAAACTGACCACCAACCACGGTGACATCGTCATCGAGCTGAACGCCGAGAAAGCGCCGATCACCGTCGCCAACTTCATCGAGTACGTTAAGGCCGGCCACTACGAAAACACGGTTTTCCACCGTGTCATCGGTAACTTCATGGTCCAGGGCGGCGGTTTCGAGCCTGGCATGAAAGAAAAGAAAGACAAGCGCCCAAGCATCCAGAACGAAGCGGACAACGGCCTTTCCAACGACAAGTACACCGTCGCCATGGCCCGTACCATGGAGCCGCATTCGGCCTCCGCGCAGTTCTTCATCAACGTGGCCGACAATACCTTCCTCAACCACAGCGGCAAGAACGTACAGGGCTGGGGCTACGCCGTGTTCGGTAAAGTCACCGAAGGCCAGGACGTTGTCGACAAGATCAAAGGCGTGTCGACCACCTCCAAGGCCGGTCACCAGGACGTACCGGTCGAAGACGTGATCGTCGAGAAAGCCGAGATCGTTGAGTGATATTACTGATTTCAGATTTGCATCTGGAAGAGGAGCGCCCGGACATTACCCGGGCGTTTCTGGATCTGCTTCACAACCGCGCCCGTGGCGCCCAGGCGTTGTACATTCTGGGGGACTTCTTTGAAGCCTGGATTGGCGACGATGGGATGACGCCCTTCCAGCGTTCGATCTGCGAGGCTCTGCGCGAGCTGAGCGACAGCGGTACCCCGATTTTTATCATGCATGGCAACCGCGACTTCCTGCTCGGCAAGGCGTTCTGCAAAGCGGCAGGCGCCACCTTGCTCAAGGACCCGAGTGTCGTGCAGCTCGCAGGCGAACCCGTGCTGTTGATGCACGGCGACAGCCTCTGCACCCGCGACCTTGGCTATATGAAGCTGCGGCGCATCCTGCGTAACCCGATGGTGCTGTTTATCCTGCGTCACTTGCCGTTGCGCACCCGCCACCGGCTGGCGCGCAAGCTGCGCAGTGAAAGCCGCGCGCAAACCCGCATGAAGGCCAACGACATTGTCGATGTCACGCCCGAGGAAGTGCCGCGGGTGATGCAGCAGTTCGGCGTGCGCACCCTGGTCCACGGCCACACGCACCGCCCGGCGATCCATAAGCTGCAGATTGGCGACCAGGCGGCCAAGCGCATTGTGCTGGGGGATTGGGACAAGCAGGGCTGGGCGTTGCAGGCGGATGAGCAAGGCTTTCAGTTGGCGGCGTTTGACTTCGTCAATCCGCAACTGGCGTTGCCTGGCGCCTGATCCTCGAATCCCACTGATCCAATGTGAACAGAGATCAAAATGTGGGAGGGGGCTTGTCCCCTCCCACACTTGATTGCATTTCAGTCTTTGCCAATCAGTGACCCGAAGCAGCCGGCCCCGCTTTTGCGGTAAACGGCGGCTTCGCCAGCCATACCAGCAGCATCAACCCCATGAACATCCACCCCAGCAACGTGAAGTAATCCACGGTGGACATCATGTACGCCTGGCTGGTGAGGATCTGGTCCAGTTGCGCGTAGGCCTTGTGCCCTGCCCCACCGAGCGCCTGCAGCGCGTCGCGGGTGGCCGAGTCATAGGTGGTCATGTTCTCGCTCATGTACGCATGGTGCTGGTCCGCCCGGCGGATCCAGATCCAGGTGGTCAGCGAGGCCGCAAAGCTGCCGCCCAGGGTCCGCAGAAAGGTCGCAAGACCGGCGCCGTCGGCGATCTGGTGCGGTGGCAGGTCGGACATCAGGATGCTCAAGGTCGGCATGAAGAACAGCGCCACGCCGATGCCCATGAACAACTGCACCAGGGCGATGTGGGTGAAGTCCACCTCATTGGTGAAACCCGCGCGCATAAAGCAGCTCAGGCCGATCGCCAGGAACGCCAGGCCCGCCAGCAGGCGCAGGTCGAACTTGTGCGCGTACTTGCCCACGAACGGTGACATCAGCACCGGCAGGATGCCGATCGGCGCCACCGCCAGGCCGGCCCAGGTGGCGGTGTAGCCCATCTGGGTTTGCAGCCACTGCGGCAGGATCAGGTTGATGCCGAAGAAGCCCGCGTAGCCGAGGATCAACACAATCGTGCCGATGCGAAAGTTGCGGTAGGCAAACAGCCGCAGGTTGACCACCGGGTGCTTGTCGGTCATTTCCCAGATGATGAACACCGCCAGGGCAATCACCGAAATCGCCGCGCCCACAATGATGAAGTTGGATTCGAACCAGTCCAGGTCGTTGCCCTTGTCGAGGATAATCTGCAGCGCGCCGACGCCCACGATCAGGCTCAACAGCCCGACGTAATCCATCGGCTGGTAGCTGGTGGTCACCGGGCGCTTCTTCAATTGCGCACGCACCACCATCACCGCAAAGATGCCGATGGGGACGTTGATAAAGAAGATCCACGGCCAGCTGTAGCTGTCAGTGATCCAGCCACCGAGGATCGGCCCTGCAATCGGCGCCACCACCGTGACCATTGCCAGCAACGCCAGGGCCATGCCACGCCTGGCCGGCGGGTAGACCGCGATCAGCAGCGTCTGGGTCATCGGGTACAACGGCCCGGCCACCAGGCCTTGCAGCACCCGGAAGCCGATCAATTCGGGCATCGAAGTGGAAATACCGCAGAGGAACGAGGCCAGCACAAACAGCATGGTGGCCCACAGGAACAGCTTCACTTCGCCAAACCGCCGGCTCAACCAACCGGTCAGCGGCAAGGCGATGGCGTTGCTCACCGCAAACGAGGTGATCACCCAGGTGCCCTGCTCCGAACTCACGCCGAGGTTGCCGGAAATGGTCGGCAAGGCCACGTTGGCGATGGTGGTGTCGAGCACCTGCATAAAGGTCGCCAGCGACAGGCCAATGGTGGCCATCAACAGGCTGGGCGGCGTGAAGGAGGCGTTATTGCTCATCAGCGTTGCACAGCCTTGGGCGCGGCGATGCTGTTGGCATGGATCAACTCGGTGATCATGGCGTCAGCCTCGGCCAATTGACGGTCGTACACGTTGGTGGTGAAGGTCGCCTTCTGCGGCGCCTGTTGCGCCAGCACCGGGCCGCTCTGGTCATGCAGGTCGACATTGACGACGGTGCTCAGGCCGACCCGCAGCGGGTGCTTGGCCAGTTCTTCGGCATTGATGTGGATGCGTACCGGCACCCGTTGCACGATCTTGATCCAGTTACCGGTGGCGTTCTGCGCCGGCAGCAGGGCAAACGCACTGCCGGTGCCGGCGCCAAGGCTATCCACGGTGCCGCTGAATTTCACGTCGCTGCCGTAGATGTCCGACTCGATGTCCACCGGCTGGCCAATGCGCATGTCGCGCAATTGGGTTTCCTTGAAGTTGGCGTCGATCCACAGCTGGTTCAGCGGGATCACCGCCATCAACGCCGTACCCGGCTGCACGCGCTGGCCCAGTTGCACGGTGCGCTTGGCCACGTAGCCGGTGACCGGCGCGATCAAGGTGCTGCGCGCATTGGCCAGGTAGGCCTGGCGCAGTTGCGCGGCGGCGGCCTGCACGTCCGGGTGGGACGAGATCACGGTGTCATCCACCAGCGCATTGCTGGTCTTGAGTTGCTGCTCAAGGTTGGTCAGCGCGTTTTTCGCGGCGGTCAGGCTGTCACGGGCGTGGGACAGTTCTTCCTGGGAAATCGCGCCGCCCTGGGCCAGGGTCTTGCGACGATTGAAGTTGTCCTGGGCAGTTTGCACATCGGCTTTCTGTGCGTTGACCTGGGCTTTCATGCCATCGACGTTGCTGTACAAGCCCCGCACCTGGCGCACGGTACGGGCCAGGTTGGCCTGGGCACTTTGCAGGCCGACGGCGGCGTCGTTGGGGTCGAAGTTGATCAGCACCTGGCCTTCGTGGACCAGGTCGCCATCGTCCGCGCCGATGCTGACCACGGTGCCGGTGACCAGCGGGGTGATTTCCACCACGTTGCCGTTCACATAGGCGTCGTCGGTGCTCTCGTTGAAGCGCCCGTAGAATTCATACCAGCCCCATACGCCCACGACGCCGAGGATGACGATCAGCGCGAGGCCGATCAGCATGACCTTGCGTTTGCGTGGGTTGTTGTCTTTGGGTTGTTCTGTAGCGTTGGTGTTTTCGGCAGTGGCCATGACAAATACCTCAAATTATTCCGTGCGGGTGGCTGGGGTGGTCGACGCCACGTTGTCGGCGCTGTATCCGCCACCCAGGGCCTGCATCAATTGAATCGACAGATCGATTTGCCCGGCATTCAGGGTCGCCAGCTGACGCTGGGCTTGCAGCAATTGCTGCTCGATGCTGAGCACGTCCAGGTAGTTACCGACCCCTGAGCCGTAGCGCTGGACCACGGTGTCGTAGGACTGCTGGGCAATGTCCGTGGCGTGTTGCTGGGCCTGGATCTGCCGACCGGTTTCGCGCAGTTGCGAAAGGGTGTTGCCGATATCGCCCAAGGCCTGCACCAGGGTCTTGTTGTACTGGGCCACGGCCAGGTCGTAGTCGGCATCGCGCGCATCGAGGTCGGCGCGCAGGCGGCCGCCATCGAAGATCGGCAACGAGATCGTCGGCGCAATGTTGAAGAAGCGGCTGGCCGAGCCGAACATCGCATCCCCCAGCAACGACTCGGCCCCGGCGCTCGCGCTGAGGTTGAGGTTGGGGTAGAAGCGCGTCTTGCTGGCGGCGATGTCCTTGCTCGCGGCCTCGACTCGCCAGCGCGCGGCGATCAGGTCCGGGCGGCGGCCCAGCAGCTCGGCGGGCAACACCGAAGGCACGGCGACAGCGGCGGGCTTGAGTACATTCGGACGGGCCAGTTCGCCGCCTCGGTCGGGGCCTTTGCCGAGCAATACGGCAAGTGCGATTTTGGCGCTCTGCAGTTGTTTGTCGGCATCGATCAATTGCGACTGGGAGCTGGCTTCCAGGCTTTCGGTCTGCTGGTACTGGTACTGGCTGTCGATGCCCGCAGCCAGGCGGCGCTTGCTCAGGTCGAGCATTTGCCGGGTGCGCTTGAGGTCATCGCCGGCCAGGTCGCGCACGATGTGCGCCTGGCCCAGGTCGCTGTAGGCCTTGGCCACATCGGCAGCGAGGGTCAGGCGCGCGGCCTGCTGGTCGACTTCGGCGGCACGGGCCTGGCCCAGCGCGGCTTCCCAGGCGGCGCGTTGGCCACCCCAGAGGTCGAAATTGTAATTGAAGCTGGCGCCGATATTACGCACGGTCGAGTAGGCATCGCCCTCGCCGCGCGGGTCCTGGTCCTTGGCCAGGCGTGAACGGCTCACGCCGGCGCTGGCATCCAGGGTCGGCATGCGTGCGGCATTCGCGGCATAGGCGGCGGCTTCGGCCTGATGGGCACGGGCGCTGGCGACTTGCATGTCGGGGCTGTTTTGCAGGGCTTCCTGGATCAGGCCGTCGAGCTGCGGGTCGCCGAGTTTTTTCCACCAGTCGGCGCTGGGCCAGGCGGCACTCGACAGGGTCACCCCGCTCAGGGATTTACCGGTCTGCAAGGTGTTGGCGTCGAGGCGCCGGCCCTGGGTGTCGAGGCCGCTGTAGTTGGCGCAACCGGCCATGCTCATGGCCACGAGCACCAGGCATAGGGCACGTGTGTTCATGCTTTACCTACCCGCTGCAGGGTGATGGGATCACCGGCAGCTATCAGAATTTTCTTGAGGATCCGTTCCAGGGTTTCCAGCTCGCCGGGTTCAAGCACGCCCGCCAACTGGTTCAACGCCTGGGCGCCTATATGCGGCAGCATGTCTGCCAGGCGCTGGCCGTCGGTAGTCAGCACCAACTGCACCTGGCGGCGGTCCTGCTCGGAGCGTTTGCGGTCCAGCAGGCCTTTCTGCTCGAGGCGGTCGAGCATGCGGGTCATCGAACCGCTGTCCAGGGACAGGTTGCGGCACAGTTCGGCCGGGGTGTCGACGCCGAACTGGGCCATGATGATCAGCACCTTGAACTGCGCGGCTGTGATGCCGTGGGGTTCCATGTGGGTGTCGATGATGCGGTCCTTGAGGAGCGCCGCACGGCCCAGCAACAGCCCGAGGTGGCAGTTGTGGAAGTTTTCAGGGGTGAAGTGGGGCATCGGAAGTCACCTTATTACTGCCTAGGCAGTGAATGTATGACGAGATGTTACTGCCTAGGCAGAGAAAGTCAAATGGAATAATTAGCTTGCTTGCTAATGTGGGAGGGGGCTTGCCCCCGATAGCGTTGGGTCAGTCACTGATGTGTTGACTGAACGACTGCTATCGGGGGCAAGCCCCCTCCCACATTTTGTACCGCGAAAGGATCTAGAAATCGCGCTTATAGAAGATGTCGAGGGAACTGGCCACGCCACTCGCCACTTCCAGGTACACCTTCTTGCTCAGCAGGTAGCGCAAGGCAATGGTGCTGGCCGGTTCGAACACCCCTACCCCGTAACGCAGGCTGAGTTTCTCGGTGATCTTGCCGCTGGCCACCACGGCCGTATTATTGCCGCTGCCCTGGGTGTCGAGGTCGAAGTCGCGAATCCCCAGTTTGTTGGCAAGATCCGAGGTGACCCCGGCGCTGCCCATCAGGCCAAGGCCGAGGGCGGCCTGGGCGAGCATGTTGTTGTCTTCGCCGGTGGAGCTCAGCGGACGGCCCAGCACCAGGTAGGACAGCGCCTGTTCCTGGCTCATGGCCGGTTCCGAGAAGATCTGCGTGGTGGGCTGCTCGGCGCTGCCGCTGAGGCGGATACCGGCGACGACATCGTCGGTCTTGCGGATCGCTTCGATATCCAGGTATGGCTGGTCGAGCGGCCCGGCGAACAGCAGACGTGCGCGGCGCACATCCAGGCGCTGGCCATAGGCGCGGTAGCGACCGTCGTTGAGCCACAACTCGCCACGGGTGTCCATGTTGTCGCCGATGTGCACATGGCCCTGCACCTTGGCGGTGAGGCCGAAGCCCGAGAAGTTGAGCTGGTCTTCGCCCACCGCCACGTCGATATCCATGGCCATGGCCATCGGTGGCGTGCCCTCTTCGGTCTGGCTGCCGACGATCACGGTGTCATCCGAGACCTTGACCGTCGAAGGCGGCAGCTCACGCACGGTGATGTCCCCACGGGGGATTCGCACCTTGCCGGCAATCGCCAGTTTGTCGTTCTTCAGGCTGATCTTCAGGTCCGGGGCCACTTCCAGCACCGCATAGGGCTCCACCGTGACCGGCAATTGCGAGCCTTGCAGGCTGAGGTCCACCACCAGGGCCTGGCCCCAGTCGACCTGGCCCTTGAGGCTGCCCTGCCCGGCCTTGCCACTGCGCCATGCGCCATTCAATTGCACGCTTTCACCGGCAATCAGCGCCTGCACGTTCAAGCCTTCAAGGCTGATGGGCAATTCCGGCCCGGAGACTTCACCGCCCACCAGGTTGACGTTGCCGTTGACCTGCGGCGCCAGCAGGCCACCGGCGATCCGACCGCTGCCGTTGAGCTTGCCGCTGAGTTTCTCGACCATCGGCACAAACGGCCGCGCCACGGCGAGATCCAGACCGGTCAGGCTGAAATTGCCGCTGATCGGCTTGTTTTTCGGCAATGGGTTGATCTGCGCCTGCAACAGCAACTCGCCGAGCTTGCCGCCTCGGAAGTTCAGCTGGGTGTCGATGCGCTTGGGGTTGAGGGTGGTTTCCAGCGTGAGGGTGTCGTAGGGGAAATCCAGCCACTGGTCCTTGTCCTTGACCCGCAGGGTACCGCCGCTGGCATCCACCGCGACCACGCCTTTGGGGCCGCTGTCGGGAAGGTCCAGTTGGACGTCGGCGTTGAGCTTGCCCTGCCAGGCGAAGTCCTTGGGCAGAAACGCCGCCAGGCTGTCGATGGGGAATTGCTTGAGGTGGTAGCGCAATTTGGGTTCGGGCATCAGGCGCTGGTCTTCACCGCACAGGCTGGTCGCACCGGAGACCCAGCAGTGAGCCGCAAAAGTCAGCTTGCCGTCGGCCATGCGCTCGATTTTTGCCGGCGCCTGCAGCTTCCAGTCCTGGCCACCCGCCTGCACATCGCCACTGGCCAGGCGACCGCGCCAGTTGCCTTTGTCGAGGCTGCCGTCCAAGGCCAGAGCCAGCTTGACCAAGGGGCCGGCCAGGTCGAGTTGGACCTTCTGGTTCCTGATATCGCCCTGGGCGCTGGCGGTGAGCGTGCCCACCTGGGTGTCACCGCTTTGAATCCCGCTGCCCTTGAGGTCGATTTTCCCGCGCTGGGCACTGTCCAGGGTCGCACCCAGGCTCAGGCTTTGCAGGCGATTATCGGCGAACGCCAGTTGCTGGCCCTTGAGGTCGAGTTGGCCTTGGGGCGCCTTGAGGCTGCCGGCCACGTCGAGTCGGCCATTGACCTGCCCACGTAATTGCGGCCACAGCTGGGCCAGGCGCGCCAGCTTGATATCGATCTGCCCGGCCAGGCGTTGCTGCAGGCTGCCGCTGCCGTTGATGCGGTTGTCGCCCAGGCGGACATCCAGATTGGCCAGGGTCCATTGCTCGCCCGCGCCCTCGGCCTTGGCCGCCAGCACCGCGGTTTGCCCACGCAGGCGGCCCTTGAGGTCGAGGTCGGCGTTGAGCTTGAGCTGCTCGTTTTTGAATTCACCTTGGCTGCGCAAGGGGCCAGCCAGCGTGCCCGGCAATTCCGCCACCCAGTACGCCGGGTTCAGCGCCGACAGGTCCAACGCGGTATCCCACGCAATACCATCGGCAAATTGCAGGTTCAAATGCCCTTCGGCCTTGCCTTGGCCGGCGGTCAGCTTCAGCTCAGGCAGGAAGATTTGCGTGAGGTCGCCACTGAACGGCGTGACCAGATTGAATTTGCCCGCCGGGCCGTCCAGGTCGGCCTTGAGGTTGCCGAGGTAGTTGCCGTCTTTGTAGGAAACCTCACCGTTGAAGGTGCGCAACACCACCTGTGGCTCGTCGATCAGCGGGTAGAGGCGATGCCAGGGAAAGTCCAGCCAGTCGATCTTGGCCTCGGCGCTGAAGCCTTGTTGCCAGTCCAACTGCGCCGTGAGCTTGAGGCTTTGTTTGTCGCCGGCATTCAGGTCCAGGCCGGCGATCTGCGCGCCCTTGGCGTCGACCTTGCCTTGCAGCAGCAGGTCCACCGGGCCTTTTTCCGCCGGCAGCACAGCCTTGCCCAGCAGTTGGTAGCCGCTGCCCAGGTCGCCCTTGGCGGTGAGGTCCAGTTGATTGAGTTGCAGGGTGTCGGGCAGATCGGCGCTGGGTTTGAAGCCATCGCCAGTGAGGTGCAACTGGGCCGGGAGGTTGTCCACCAAGGGTTGCAGCTCGCCCTTGAGTTTGGCCGGCAGGTAGCCGCTGCTGTCGGCGTCGAGCCTGAGGGTCTTGAGCAGGTCGCCCTCGACCTTGAGCGCCACCGTCCACGGCGCGCCGCCGGGGGCGTAGGGCAGGCTCAGATTGCCGCTGGCGGTCAGCGGCCAGTCGCCGCTGGGTTGCAACAGGCCGTTCAGGTCCAGCACCAGGCCGTCCCGTTGCAGGTGCACCGCGTCAATCTGCATGCCGGCGGCGGTCCAGTGCGCGGCCAGTTGCAGGCCCTTGAGTTGTTCGCTGCCGTTAAGCAGCAGGCTGCCGACACGAACGTCGCCCAACTGAATGGAAACGGGCAGCTTCAGGTCGGGCAATTGAATCGGCTCGCTGCTTTCTTCGGTGCTCGGCGCAACGTCCAGGCGGACTTGCTCCACATCCAGGCGATTGATGCACAGGGTCATGCGCAACAAGCACGCCGGCGACCAGTCAAACGTCGGCGCATCGAGTTCGACGCGACTGCCGTCCTGCGCCCACAGCAGATGATCGGCGCGCCACTGGCCGCCCAGACGGCCGTGGAAATTCTCTACGCTCAAACCCGGTACACGCCCCAGCGCCCAGCGACTGCCCGCCTGGGTGCCGAGGACCGCCCACAGGGCCAGCAACAACACGGCAAGGATGGCCAGCACGGCCAGCCCCGCTATTTTCACACCACGCATCACAGCTCAGGCCCCATGGAAAAGTGCAATCGAACGCCGCCCGGGTCTTCCAGGGCATGGGCCAGGTCCAGGCGGATCGGGCCGACCGGCGAGACCCAGCGGATGCCGACACCCACACCGGTCTTCAAGCTGGGCAACTCCAGGGAGTTGAACGAGTTGCCCTGGTCGATAAAGGTCGCAATCCGCCATTTTTCGGCGATGGAATATTGATACTCGGCGCTCAGGGCCACCATGTAGCGGCCGCCGATACGGTCACCCCGGTCATTCTCCGGCGACAGGGTCTGGTACTCGTAGCCGCGCACGCTCTGGTCGCCACCGGCGAAGAACCGCAGCGATGGTGGCACCGACTTGTAGCCGTTGGTGGCACTGCCGCCGACCTGGGCCCGCGCCAGGAAGCGGTGGTTGTCCCACAGGGTGGTCAGGCCCTTGACCATGGCCGTGCCGTACAGCAGGTTGGTGTCGGAGCCCAACCCTTCCTTGGCCACCTTGCTGTCGAATTGCAGGCGGTAGCCGTTGTGGGGGTCGATGCGGTTATCGCTGCGCAGGTAGGAATAACTCACACCCGGCATCACCAGGTTACTGAGGCCCGAGTCATTGCCCAGGCGGTATTCTTCGCGCTGGTATTTGAGCGAGATCACCCGGGTCCAGCCACTGGGCAACTTGCTGTGCCATTCGGGCCCGAGGGTGAGCAATTTACTCAACGTGTCGGTGTTGGCGATTTCTTCATTCTGGTAACCGCCGGCGAAACGCAGTTTGTCGGTGAGCGGCGGGTCCAGCGGGATGTCGTACCACAACCCGACGTTCTGCCGAGGCGCCGACAGTTCAGCTTCCCAGCCATAGCTGTGGCCCTGGGGATTGACCCAGTGGCGCGTCCAGTTGGCCTTGCCGCGCGGGCCGACGTCGGTGGAGAAACCCAGGCCCAGGCCCATGGTGCGTGGCTTGCGGGTCTCCAGATTGACGGCCACCGGGATCACCTCGTTGGCCGAAGCCGCGGGTGCGGCGTCGACGCGCACGCCTTCGAAAAAGCCGCTGGCTTGCAGGTTCTGGTTGAGTTCGGCGATCAGCTCGGAATCGTAGGGGGCGCCACTTTTAAACGGCACCATGCGTTGCAGCAGCTCTTCGTCAAACGGCGTATCGCCGGCAAAGCTGACCTTGCCCAAGGTGTAGCGCGGGCCGCTGTCATAGATGAGTTCGATATCGGCGACACCGGCCTGGGGGTCTACCGAGAGTTTCTGGTGAGTGAAGCGCCCGCTGAAAAAGCCGTAGCGCGAGGCCTGGTTCTGGATCAGACGCTTGGCGTCTTCGTAGTGGCCGTGGTTGAGCACGGCGCCGGATTTGAGGTCGTCGCTGGCGGGCACGCGAAAGGCCTTGAGGTCCGCGGCCGGGCCGTCGACCCGAATGGTCACGTTGCGCAGATGCACCGGTTCGCCGGGGTCGATGGTGAGGATCAGGCGCGGGTTCTTGCCGCCCTTCACATCACTTTCGATCCGGGGCTGATAGAAACCTAAAGCCTGGGCGGCTTTGCGCGCCTGCTCTTCGGCCCCACGGCTGAACCGCAGCAAGGCGTCTTCGTCACGCTCGCCCACCCCGCCGATATAGCCTTCGATGTTGGCTTTCAACGCGTCGTTTTTTGGCTTGATCCGCACGTCCAATTCGCTTTGCGCGAATGCGCCGCAGCTTGTGAACAGCAGAACCAAGCCGCTGGTAAATCTTCCTGGAAACTTCATAGGCGCGGATGCTACACGAGCTGGGGAGAAACTTAGAACTCAGAGGATTCTGAAAAATTCTGCGCTAAGCCGTTGCAGCATGTAACACCTGTGGATTGGGGTGGAAAAATACGTGCTCCAGAATCGGTCCTACCGCCACTTCGCCGATCTCCTCATAGCCCTGGCGTTTGTAGAACTCCAGATAGCGCGAATTCCCCGTGTCCAACACCACACCGGACGAGTGCGGGTCTTCAGCGCACCAATTGTGTACCGCCTCCAGCAGCTGTTCACCGTAGTGCTTGCCCTGGAATTGCGGATGAATGCCCAGCAGCGGCAACACATGCACCGATTCGTTGGGCAGGCAGGCCATCACCGCATAGTGGTAGTCCAGGTAGCGCCGGGTGCCGCGCACGCCGGTGCTCAGCCACATGCGCAATTGCCAGGCCCAGCTTTCGGTAATCCCCAGGCGCCGCTGCGGTGGCGCGATCAGCGCGATACCTATCAGGCGGTCGTTGACGAACAGGCCGATGGCGGGAAGTTTCTGGAAGAAATGCTGCTTGACCAGTTCGCGCACCGTGGCACGTACCCGCTGTTCATAGCCTGCGCGTTCAGCTTCAAAGATGTAGGCAAACGTCGGCTCATGCCGATAGGCCTGGTACAGGAGCGAGCGTGCTTCGCGGGAGTAGCCGCTGTTGAGCAGGCGAACTTCGCCAATGGCAGTGTCAGTCATACAGTCAATCTCCCTGGGCGCCACTCAATAGATGGCGTTCTTATGGGTACGAACCTACGCAGCACCAGTCGTTCCCAGACATTAGCAGTGCATCTGTCCTACCGCCACGCTGGCCCCCGTCCGACTTGTCCGCTAGCATCGCCCTTTTGCCAGACTGGACCGCCGACCATGAAAATCGTCTCCTTCAATATCAACGGGCTGCGCGCCCGCCCTCATCAGCTGGCGGCACTGATTGAAAAACACCAACCCGACGTCATCGGCCTGCAGGAAACCAAGGTCCACGACGACCAGTTCCCCCTGGCCGAAGTGCAGGCCCTGGGCTATCACGTGTACTACCACGGGCAAAAAGGCCACTACGGTGTAGCGCTGCTCTCGCGAAAAGAAGCCTTGAGCGTGCACAAGGGCTTTGCCAGCGATGAAGAAGACGCCCAGCGCCGCTTTATCTGGGGCACCTTCGCCGATGAAAACGGCCAGCCGGTGACCATCATGAACGGCTATTTCCCACAAGGTGAAAGCCGCGACCATCCGACGAAGTTCCCGGCCAAGCAGCGTTTCTACGCAGACTTGCAGCACCTGCTGGAAAGCCAGTTCAGCAACGACCAGGCCCTGGTGGTGATGGGCGATGTGAACATTTCCCCGGAGGACTGCGACATCGGCATCGGCGCCGACAACGCCAAGCGCTGGCTGAAAACCGGCAAGTGCAGTTTCCTGCCCGAAGAGCGCGAGTGGATGGCGCGCCTGAAAAACTGGGGCCTGGTGGACAGTTTCCGCCACCTCAACCCCGAGGTGGCCGACCGTTTCAGTTGGTTCGACTACCGCAGCCGTGGGTTCGAGGATGAGCCCAAGCGTGGGCTGCGCATTGACGTGATCATGGCCTCCAATGGCTTGTTGCCACGGGTCAAGGATGCCGGGGTGGATTACGACCTGCGGGGCTTGGAGAAACCGTCTGACCATGCGCCGATCTGGCTTGAACTGAGCTGATACCCCTGACTGTACTCGGGCCAAATGTGGGAGGGGGCTTGCCCCCGATCGCGGTGTATCAGCAACAGATAAGCTGACTGTCAGTCACATTATTGAAATCCAACTGACTTAATCTCGCCGCACTCCCTTTGGCTTGAGAAGGTGCCGGCATGATGCTGCGCGTTCTGTTCCTGTTGTGTAGCGCGTTGTCCCTCTGCGTCGTGGCTGCCCCCCTCCCCGTTCCCGACCAAGGCCCGGCTTTGCGCATCCAGGGTTCCAACACCATTGGCGCGGCGCTGGGGCCGGCGTTGGTCAAGGGGTTGATGGAGCATCAGGGCCTGCAGGCGGTGCACAGCGAACCGGCCGAGGGCGCCAATGAACAGCGCGTGATCGGCAAGACGCGCCAGGGCAGGACGGTGACCGTCGAGGTGGCGGCCCATGGTTCCAGCACGGGGTTTGCCGCGCTGAAAAACGCCAGCGCCGACCTGGCCGCCTCGTCCCGGCCGATAAAAGACAGCGAACTGGTGGACCTCGAACCGCTCGGCGACCTGAAAAGCCCCGAGGCCGAGCAGGTGATCGCCATCGACGGCCTGGCCATTATCCTCAACCCGCGCAACCCGCTGAATACGTTGAACACCGAGCAACTGGCGCAGATTTTCAACGGCGAAATCAACACTTGGGAAGCATTGGGCGGTATCGGCGGCGCCATTCACCTGTACGCGCGGGATGATCAATCCGGCACCTATGACACCTTCAAGGACCTGGTGCTGCGCCTGCGCGGCAAGCCCCTGGCCGCGTCCGCCAAGCGCTTCGAGTCCAGCGAAGCGTTGTCCGATGCAGTGAGCCGGGATCCCCAGGGCATCGGTTTTATCGGCTTGCCTTACGTGCGCCAGGCCAAGGCGGTGGCGATTGTCGATGGCGACTCGCAACCGATGTTGCCGTTGAACAGTCTGATTGCCACCGAGGATTACCCGCTGTCACGCCGGCTGTTCTTCTACCTGCCGCCCTCCTCCGGCAACCCGTGGGCGAAGGCGCTGGTGGATTTTGCCCAGAGCAGCAAAGGCCAGGCGATTGTGGCGGCCAATGGGTTTATTGCGCAGCAGGTGCAGGCGATGACGGTGGAACCACGCCCTTCGATGCCCGACGACTACCAGGCGATTGCCCGCGACGCCCAGCGTTTGAGCGTGAATTTTCGCTTCGAGGAAGGCAGCGCCAGCCTGGACAACAAGGCGCGCCAGGACGTGCAGCGCGTCGTGGCCTATATAAAGCGCCACAACCAACTCGACAAGCAAGTAACGCTGGTGGGATTCGGCGATGCCAAGAATGACCCGCAACGGGCCGCGCTGCTCTCGAAGCTGCGGGCGATGGCGGTGCGCCGGGAGTTGGTCAAGAACGGCGTGGTATTGCGCGATATTCGTGGGTTTGGCGCACAGATGCCGGTGGCGGCGAATACGGCGGATGAGGGACGGATCAAGAATCGGCGGGTGGAGGTTTGGGTTTACTGAGGACTGCTGGATCTTCAGTGCCTGATCCGACCTCATCGGGGGCAAGCCCCCGATTCAGGCGACGCGGTGTTACTGCCCGCTGCGCATCAACTCTTTAGGCACATACTTGCCGATCTCGAACTTGCCGATGGCCGCGCGGTGCACTTCGTCCGGGCCGTCGGCCAGGCGCAGGGTGCGTTGCATGGCGTACATGTAGGCCAGCGGGAAGTCGTTGGAGACGCCGGCGCCGCCGTGGATCTGGATCGCGCGGTCGATCACCTTCAACGCCACGTTCGGCGCCACCACCTTGATCTGGGCGATTTCACTTTTCGCCACTTTATTGCCCACGGTGTCCATCATGTACGCCGCTTTCAAGGTCAGCAGGCGCGCCATGTCGATTTCCATGCGTGAGTCGGCGATCTTGTCGATATTGCCGCCCAGGCGCGCCAAAGGTTTGCCGAACGCGGTGCGGCTGACGGAGCGTTTGCACATCAGTTCCAGCGCGCGCTCGGCCATGCCGATGGAGCGCATGCAGTGGTGGATACGGCCGGGGCCAAGGCGGCCTTGGGCAATCTCGAAGCCTCGGCCTTCACCCAGTAGTACGTTTTCGTACGGCACGCGGACATTGTCGAACAGCACCTCGGCGTGGCCGTGGGGCGCATCATCGTAGCCGAACACCGGCAGCGGGCGTACGATTTTTACCCCGGGGGCATCCACCGGCACCAGGATCATCGAGTGCTGCTGGTGGCGCGGTGCATCCGGGTTGCTCAGGCCCATGAAGATCAGGATCTTGCAGCGCGGGTCGCAGGCGCCGGAGGTCCACCACTTCTTGCCGTTGATCACCCACTCGTCGCCCTGGCGCTCGGCACGGGCGGCCATGTTGGTGGCGTCCGAAGAGGCGACATCGGGCTCGGTCATGGCGAAGGCCGAACGGATCTCACCGCGCAGCAGCGGTTCGAGCCAGCGTTGTTTCTGCTCTTCGTTGGCGTAGCGCACCAGCACTTCCATGTTGCCGGTGTCGGGGGCGGAGCAGTTGAACGGTTCCGGACCCAGCAGCGAGCGGCCCATGATTTCGGCCAGGGGGGCGTATTCAAGGTTGGTCAGGCCGGCGCCCAGTTCGGACTCGGGCAGGAACAGGTTCCACAGGCCTTCGGCTTTCGCCCGGGCCTTCAGCTCTTCCATGATGGCGGTGGGCTGCCAGCGGTCGCCTTCGTTGACCTGGCGTTCGAACACCGGCTCGGCCGGGTAAACGTAAGCGTCCATGAACGCTGTAACACGTTCACGCAGTTCCTGAACCTTGGGCGAATAGGCGAAATCCATGAGCAGCTCCCTTCTTTGAGAGGTTGTTTAGGTCATGCAATCGATGCTAGAACAGCGTTGATAATTTACCTAGCCTATTCTCGGCGTGTATTAACATTCATCACCGATATATGATCGACATATGAGCACGTAACAAATCGCCACCTAATAATAAGAGCGCAACCCAATGAATCTGAGCAAGGTCGACCTCAACCTCTTTATCGTCTTCGACGCGATCTACACCGAAGCCAACCTGACCCGCGCCGGGCAGATTGTCGGCATCACCCAGCCGGCGGTGTCCAACGCCCTGGCGCGCCTGCGCGAGACGTTCAACGACCCGCTGTTCGTGCGCACCGCCCAAGGTATGGTGCCCACGCCGATGGCGCAGAACATCATCGGCCCGGTGCGCAATGCGCTGTCGTTGCTGCGGGTGTCGGTGCAGGAAAGCCGCATCTTCAACCCGCAGCAGGCGGCCAAGACCTACCGCATCAGCATGACCGACCTCACCGAAGCGGTGATTCTGCCGCTGCTGTTCCAACGCCTGCGCCGCCTGGCGCCCACCGTGGTGATCGAGAGTTTCCTGTCCAAACGCCGCGAGACCACCAAGGAACTGGCAGCCGGGCGCCTGGATTTTGCCGTGGACGCGCCGCTCAACACCGACCCGCAGGTACGCCACGTCAAGCTGATGGAAGACCGCTACGTGTGCGCCATGCGCAAGGGCCATCCCATGGCGGGCAAGGACAAGTTCACCCTGGATGACTACCTGTCGCTGACCCATATCCATATCTCCAGCCGCCGCAACGGCTTGGGCCACGTCGACCTGGCCCTGGGCAAGATGGGCATCCAGCGCAAGATCGCCCTGCGCTCCCAGCATTACCTGATGGCCTCGCAAGTGTTGCAGCAGACCGACATGGTCATGACCGTGCCCGAACGCTTCGCCCGCCGCCATGAGCTGCATTGGTTCAACCTGCCGGTCAACGACGTGCCACCGGTGGAAACCCACCTGTACTGGCATGAAAGCACCGACCAGGACCCGGCCAACCGCTGGATGCGCGAGCAGATGATCGAGTTGTGCCAGCAAGTCACCGCCCACGAGAAGAAGCTGGACAAACAACAGGCCTGAGGCTGAAGAACGCCCCCTGTGGCAGGGGGCTTGCCCCCGATGGGCTTCGCAGCGGTCCTTGACGTTTACGTCAACCTGCCATTAGCTTAGCGCCAAGACCTTCTTGAGCGCCCCCATGAGCACGACCTACAGCATCTCCGACCTCGCCCGCGAGCTCGACATCACCACCCGCGCCATTCGTTTCTATGAAGAACAAGGCCTGCTGGCCCCGGAACGCCGGGGCCAGGAGCGCATTTATTCGGCGCGGGACAAGGTCAGCCTCAAGCTGATCCTGCGGGGCAAACGCATCGGTTTTTCCCTGGCCGAGTGCCGTGAGCTGATCGAACTCTACGACCCCACCGGCGGCAACCAGATCCAACTCAACAGCATGCTGGCCAAGATCGCCGAGCGCCGTGAGCAGTTGGAACAGCAACTGCTGGATATCGAACAAATGAAGCTGGAGCTGGACACCGCCGAAGAGCGTTGCACCCAGGCCCTGGCGCAAACCATGGGCCAGGTTGGCCATTGATCAGAAGGTAGCTGCCATGTCCCTCCCCTCCCATGTGCGCCTGGTGGAAGTCGGCCCGCGCGACGGCTTGCAGAACGAAGCCCAGCCCATCAGCGTGGCCGACAAGGTCCAATTGGTGGACGCCCTCAGCGCGGCGGGCCTGAGCTATATCGAAGTCGGCAGTTTTGTCTCGCCCAAGTGGGTGCCGCAAATGGCCGGTTCCGCCGACGTGTTCGCGCAGATCCAGCGCAAGCCCGGCGTAACCTACGGTGCGCTGGCGCCAAACCTGCGTGGTTTCGAGGACGCGTTGGCGGCGGGCGTGAAGGAAGTGGCGGTGTTTGCCGCAGCCTCCGAGGCGTTTTCCCAGCGCAATATCAACTGTTCCATCAGCGAAAGCCTGGAGCGTTTTGCGCCGATCATGGCGGCGGCCAGGCAGCACGGCATCAGCGTGCGCGGCTATGTGTCCTGTGTGCTGGGTTGCCCTTACGAAGGTGAGATTGCGCCGGAACAGGTGGCGGCGGTCGCGCGGGAGCTGTATGCCATGGGCTGCTACGAGGTCTCCCTGGGCGACACCATCGGCACCGGCACGGCGGGCACCACGCGGCGGCTGTTCGAGGTGGTCGGCGCGCAGGTGCCACGGGACAAACTGGCGGGCCACTTCCATGACACCTATGGCCAGGCCATCGCCAATATCTATGCCGGCCTGCTGGAAGGCATCACGGTATTCGACAGCTCTATTGCAGGCCTCGGCGGCTGCCCCTATGCCAAGGGCGCCAGCGGTAACGTCGCCACCGAAGATGTGCTGTACCTGCTCAATGGCCTCGGGATCGACACCGGCATCGACCTGGACGCATTGATTCGCGCGGGCCTGCACATCAGCCATGTCCTCGGCCGCCCCACGGGCTCGCGCGTAGCCAAGGCGCGGACAGCCGGTTGAGTAGCGTAGCCGTGACAATGTGTTACCGCACGGCTACACATCGAGTAACACGGGAACATATTTTGTCGTATTTTCTGTAGGCTGAGCCCTACTAAAAAATCAACTTATTGATTTTAAAGGGATTTTAAAAGTTGGCACGCCTTCTGCTATCTCTATGGCATAACAAGAATAAAAAGCGCCAAACCTAATAAAAATAAGACGAAACGACTCTGACATAACAAAAACAACACGGCAGAGACGCAGCTAACAGATTTTTTTGGAGAAGATGTGCTTCGCAGGGTACGGCATGCCGAAACCCGCAACCGGTTAGAGAAAAATAAAACTACCTCAGGTAGCTACCCACTGGTTGGATCGTTAACGAAGAAGCAGATCAGCGCTCAAAAAAATACGTTTGCTCTTGACCCCGGATGGGGGTCGCCAAAAACAGCGGTAAAGGGTAACGGTTGCCAAAAACAACAATAGACCGCCCCTCAATAATAAAAAAAGAGCACGCAACGACAAATTAAAGGGGACCTTCGGGTCCCCTTTGTGCTTTCTGGCCTTTAACCCTGCCCTGCCCCCAGCTCTTCGATCGAGATCTCGCGCATGCGGAATTTCTGGATCTTGCCCGTCACCGTCATTGGAAACTCCTCCACGAACTTGAAGTACCGGGGCGTCTTGAAGTGCGCGATGCGGCCCTTGCACCAGGCCTGCAGTTCCAGCTCGTCGGCCACATGGCCCGGATGCAACTTGACCCAGGCCACGATCTCTTCGCCGTAACGCTCGTCCGGAATGCCGATGACCTGCACATCGGCCACCGCCGGGTGGGTGAAGAAAAACTCTTCCACCTCGCGCGGGTACACGTTTTCGCCACCGCGAATGATCATGTCCTTGTTGCGCCCGGCGATGCACACATAGCCGTGGGCATCCATGGTGGCCAGGTCGCCGGTGTGCATCCAGCCCGCAGCGTCGATGGCCTCGCGGGTGCCGTCGGGGTTGTTCCAGTAGCCGAGCATCACGCTGTAGCCACGGGTGCAGAGTTCGCCGACCTGGCCACGGGGCAGCGTGTTACCGGCTTCATCGATGATCTTGCTTTCCAGTTGCGGCTGGGTGCGGCCGACGGTGGTCACGCGGCGCTCCAGATCGTCATCCGCGCCGGTTTGCAGGGATACGGGGCTGGTCTCGGTCATGCCGTAGGCAATCTGCACCTCGCCCATGTGCAATTCGCCGATGACCCGGCGCATCACCTCGATGGGGCACGTGGCGCCGGCCATGATGCCGGTGCGCAGGGTGGACAGCTCGAACTCGCCCCGGCGTGGGTGATCGAGCAGGGCAATAAACATGGTGGGCACGCCGTACAGGCCAGTGGCGCGCTCTTCGGCCACGGCGGTGAGGGTCAGCAGCGGATCGAAGCCGTCATTCGGGTAGATCATGGTGGTGCCATGGGTGATGCAGCCCAGGTTGCCCATCACCATGCCGAAGCAGTGGTACAGCGGCACCGGGATCACCAGGCGGTCCTGCGCGGTGAGGCCCAGGCTTTCGCCGACCATATAGCCGTTATTGAGGATGTTGTGATGACTGAGGGTGGCGCCCTTGGGGAACCCGGTGGTGCCGGAGGTGTACTGGATATTGACGGCTTGATCGAAGTGCAGGCTGGCCTGGCGGCTGTGCAACTGCTCGGGCGGCAGGCCCGCACCGAGGGCCGCCAGTTCCGACCAGGGCAGGAAGCCCGGGGGCGGGCTGGGGTCGAGGCTGATCATGCCGCGCAGCTCAGGCTGCAATGCCTGCAACATCGCGTGGTAGTCGGAGGTCTTGAACGCGCCGGCGCACACCAGCCACTCGCAGCCGGACTGCTTGAGCACGTAGTCCAGTTCACTGCTGCGGTACGCCGGGTTGATATTGACCAGGATCACGCCAATCTTGGCGCTGGCGATCTGGCTGATGCACCACTCGGCGCAATTGGGCGCCCAGATGCCCAGGCGGTCGCCGGTCTGCATACCCAAGGCCAGGAACGCGCGGGCGTGCACCTCGACGGTCTCGGCCAGTTGCCGCCAGGTGTAGCGACGCTGCTGATGGCGCACCACAAGGGCTTCGCCATCGGGGTATTGCGCCACGGTGTGATCGAAGGCCTGGCCAATGGTCATGGCCAGCAAGGCCTTGTCCTGGGAGCCACGGCTGTAGCTCGGATGCGGTTGATCCATAACGACCCCTGTTGTCTTTTTTGTAGGTTGACGTATACGTAAACTACGATTGACAGCGCCGTAACGCAAGCTTACGTTAACGTAAAGGTGAGCGCCCTTTCCCTGACGCGCCCTCCACACAACAACAACGCTTACATTAAGGTGCCTGTCCATGAGTTACCCGTCCCTGAACTTCGCCCTCGGTGAAACCATCGACATGCTGCGCGACCAGGTGCAGTCCTTCGTGGCCAAGGAAATCGCGCCCCGTGCGGCACAGATCGACATCGACAACCTGTTCCCCGCCGACCTGTGGCGCAAGTTCGGGGACATGGGCCTGCTGGGCATCACCGTACCGGAAGAATACGGCGGCGCCGGCCTGGGTTACCTGGCCCACGTGGTGAGCATGGAAGAAATCAGCCGTGGCTCGGCCTCGGTGGCGTTGTCCTACGGCGCCCACTCCAACCTGTGCGTGAACCAGATCAACCGCAACGGTACTCACGAACAGAAACTCAAGTACCTGCCCAAACTGATCAGCGGCGAGCACGTCGGCGCCCTGGCCATGAGCGAACCCAACGCCGGTTCCGACGTGGTCTCGATGAAACTGCGCGCCGACAAACACGGCGACCACTATGTGCTCAACGGCAGCAAGACCTGGATCACCAACGGCCCCGACGCCAGCACCTATGTGATCTACGCCAAGACCGACCTGGAAAAGGGCCCCCACGGCATCACCGCGTTTATCGTCGAGCGCGACTGGAAAGGCTTCAGCCGCAGCAACAAGTTCGACAAGCTCGGCATGCGTGGCTCCAACACCTGCGAGCTGTTTTTCGATGACGTCGAAGTGCCGGAAGAAAACATCCTCGGCGTGCTCAACGGCGGCGTGAAAGTGCTGATGAGCGGCCTCGATTACGAGCGCGTGGTGCTGTCCGGCGGCCCCACCGGGATCATGCAGGCGTGCATGGACCTGATCGTGCCCTACATCCACGATCGCAAGCAGTTCGGCCAAAGCATCGGCGAGTTCCAGCTGATCCAGGGCAAGGTCGCCGACATGTACACCCAGCTCAACGCCAGCCGCGCCTACCTCTACGCGGTGGCCCAGGCCTGCGAGCGCGGCGAAACCACGCGCAAGGATGCGGCCGGGGTGATCCTGTACAGCGCCGAACGCGCCACGCAAATGGCCCTCGACGCGATCCAGATCCTCGGCGGCAATGGCTATATCAATGAATTCCCCGCCGGGCGCCTGCTGCGGGACGCCAAGCTGTATGAAATCGGCGCCGGCACCAGTGAGATTCGGCGGATGCTGA
Organism: Pseudomonas sp. NIBRBAC000502773; assembly: GCF_006517195.1. Classification (NCBI taxonomy): domain Bacteria; kingdom Pseudomonadati; phylum Pseudomonadota; class Gammaproteobacteria; order Pseudomonadales; family Pseudomonadaceae; genus Pseudomonas; species Pseudomonas sp. NIBRBAC000502773. Next base: position 863,810 of record NZ_CP041189.1, read on the forward strand.
TCGGTCGCGAACTCTTCAACGAAACCCGCTGAAGGAGCGTCCCATGGCCACCTTGCACACCCAGCTCAACCCACGCTCGGCGGAGTTCGCCAGCAACAGCGCGGCGATGCGCCAACAGGTCGACGCCCTGCACACCCTGCTCGCCCATGTGCAGCAAGGCGGCGGCGCCAAGGCCCAGGAGCGTCACACCTCACGCGGCAAACTGCTGCCGCGCGAGCGCATCAATCGCCTGCTGGACCCGGGCTCGCCGTTCCTTGAACTCAGCCAACTGGCCGCCCATCAGGTGTATGGCGAAGACGTGCCCGCCGCCGGCGTGATCGCCGGCATCGGCCGCGTGGAGGGCGTCGAATGCATGATCGTCGCCAACGACGCCACGGTCAAAGGCGGCTCCTACTACCCGCTCACGGTGAAAAAACACCTGCGCGCCCAGACCATCGCCGAGCAGAACCGCCTGCCGTGCATTTACCTGGTGGACTCCGGCGGCGCCAATCTGCCGCGCCAGGATGAAGTGTTTCCCGACCGCGAGCACTTCGGGCGGATCTTCTTCAACCAGGCCAACATGAGTGCCCAGGGCATCCCGCAGATCGCCGTGGTGATGGGCTCGTGCACCGCCGGTGGCGCCTACGTGCCGGCCATGGCCGACGAAGCGATCATGGTGCGCAACCAAGCGACGATCTTCCTGGCCGGCCCGCCGCTGGTGAAAGCCGCTACCGGTGAAGTGGTCAGCGCCGAAGACCTCGGCGGTGCCGATGTGCACTGCAGGATCTCTGGCGTGGCCGACCACTATGCCGACAGTGATGAACACGCCCTGGCCCTGGCCCGCCGCAGCGTGGCCAACCTCAATTGGCGCAAGCAAGGCCAATTGCTGCAACGCACGCCCGTGGCGCCGTTGTACAGCAGCGAAGAGCTCTACGGCGTGATCCCGGCCGATGCCAAGCAGCCGTTCGATGTGCGCGAAGTGATCGCACGGCTGGTGGATGGCTCGGTGTTCGATGAGTTCAAGGCGCTGTTCGGCACCACCCTGGTGTGCGGCTTCGCGCATTTGCACGGTTACCCGATTGCGATCCTGGCGAACAACGGGATTCTGTTCGCCGAAGCCGCGCAAAAAGGCGCGCACTTTATCGAGTTGGCCTGCCAACGCGGGATTCCACTGCTGTTCCTGCAGAACATCACCGGGTTTATGGTCGGCCAGAAATACGAAGCCGGTGGCATCGCCAAGCACGGCGCCAAGCTGGTGACTGCAGTGGCGTGCGCCAAGGTGCCGAAATTCACGGTGATCATCGGCGGCAGCTTCGGCGCCGGCAACTACGGCATGTGCGGCCGCGCCTATGACCCGCGTTTTTTGTGGATGTGGCCCAACGCGCGGATTGGTGTGATGGGCGCCGAGCAGGCCGCAGGCGTGCTGGTGCAGGTCAAGCGTGAGCAGGCTGAACGGGCAGGCGTCAGCTTCAGCGTTGAAGAGGAAGCGGCGATCAAGCAGCCGATCCTCGACCAGTACGAAACCCAGGGTCACCCCTATTACTCCAGCGCACGCCTGTGGGACGACGGCGTCATCGACCCGATGCAGACCCGCGATGTTCTGGCCCTGGCCTTGTCCGCCGCGCTGAATGCCCCCATCGAGCCGAGCCGCTTCGGCGTGTTCCGCATGTAACCTGTAGGAGCGAGCTTGCTCGCGAAGGTCGTTAACGATAACGCGAGCATTCTGGATGAACGCGTTGCCTGGACGTTTTTCGCGAGCAAGCTCGCTCCTACAGGAGACCTCTCATCATCATGGAGCTCCTTGCATGAGCGATTTCAATACCCTCGAACTGATCACCGACAGCCGTGGCTTTGCCACCCTGTGGCTCAGCCGAGAAGCCAAGAACAACGCGTTCAACGCCGAGATGATCCGCGAACTGATCATCGCCCTCGACCATGTGCAAGGTGATGCGTCCCTGCGTTTCCTGGTCCTGCGGGGGCGCGGCAGGCACTTCAGCGCCGGTGCCGACCTGGCCTGGATGCAGCAGTCGGCCGAACTGGATTACCACACCAACCTGGACGACGCCCGCGAACTGGCGGAGCTGATGTACAACCTGGCCAAGCTGAAAATCCCCACCCTGGCAGTGGTGCAAGGCGCGGCCTACGGTGGCGCGCTGGGTCTGATCAGTTGCTGCGACATGGCCATCGGCGCCGATGATGCGCAGTTCTGCCTGTCGGAAGTGCGCATCGGCCTGGCCCCGGCCGTGATCAGCCCGTTCGTGGTGCAGGCCATCGGCGAACGTGCGGCGCGGCGCTATGCCCTGACCGCCGAGCGGTTTGGCGGCCAGCGTGCACGGGAAATCGGCCTGCTGGCGGAAAGCTACCCGATTGGCGAACTGGACCAACAGGTGGAACAGTGGATCACCCACCTGCTGCAAAACAGCCCGGCGGCGATGCGCGCCAGCAAGGACCTGCTGCGCGAAGTCGGTAACGGCGCGCTCACCCCTGCCCTGCGCCGCTATTGCGAAAATGCCATTGCGCGCATCCGTGTCAGCGCCGAAGGCCAGGAGGGCTTGCGCGCGTTCCTGCAAAAACGCCCACCCAGCTGGCAGCCCCAGGAGCCGCGTTCATGAGCACGCTGACCACCGTACTGGTGGCCAACCGCGGCGAGATTGCCTGCCGGGTGATGCGCACCGCCAAGGCCATGGGCCTGACCACCGTGGCGGTGCACAGCGCCGTCGACCGTGATGCGCGACACAGCCGCGAGGCGGATATTCGTGTCGACCTGGGGGGTAGCAAAGCGACCGAGAGCTACCTGCAAATCGACAAACTGATCGCCGCCGCCCAGGCCAGCGGTGCCCAGGCCATTCACCCAGGCTACGGCTTCCTGTCGGAAAACGCCGGGTTTGCCCGTGCGATCGAGGCGGCGGGCCTGATCTTCCTCGGACCGCCCGCCTCGGCCATCGACGCCATGGGCAGTAAGTCCGCCGCCAAGGCCCTGATGGAAACCGCCGGCGTGCCCCTGGTGCCGGGGTATCACGGCACAGAACAGGACCTGGAAACCTTCCGCGCCGCCTGCGAGCGCATCGGCTATCCGGTACTGCTCAAGGCCACGGCCGGGGGCGGCGGCAAGGGCATGAAGGTGGTGGAGGATGTCAGCCAACTCGCCGAAGCCCTGGCCTCGGCCCAGCGTGAGGCGCTGTCGTCCTTCGGCAATGGGCAGATGCTGGTGGAGAAATACCTGCTCAAGCCACGCCATGTAGAGATCCAGGTGTTTGCCGATCAGCACGGGCATTGCCTGTACCTCAATGAGCGGGATTGCTCGATCCAACGCCGCCACCAAAAGGTCGTCGAGGAAGCCCCGGCACCGGGGCTGAGCGTTGCACAGCGCAAGGCCATGGGTGAAGCGGCGGTGCGTGCGGCCCAGGCCATCGGTTATGTCGGCGCGGGCACGGTGGAGTTCTTGCTGGATGCGCGCGGCGAGTTTTTCTTCATGGAGATGAACACCCGGCTGCAGGTGGAACACCCGGTCACCGAAGCGATTACCGGCCTGGACCTGGTGGCCTGGCAGATTCGCGTCGCCCAGGGCGAGGCGCTGCCGATCACCCAGGAGCAGGTGCCATTGATCGGCCATGCGATTGAAGTGCGTTTGTACGCCGAAGACCCGGCCAACGACTTCCTGCCCGCCACCGGGCACCTGGCGCTGTATCGCGAGTCCGCGCCGGGCCCGGGGCGTCGCGTGGACAGTGGTGTCGAGCAAGGAGACGACGTGTCGCCGTTTTACGACCCGATGCTCGGCAAGCTGATTGCCTGGGGTGAAGACCGTGAACAGGCGCGCCTGCGCTTGCTGAGCATGCTCGATGAGTTTGCCGTGGGTGGGTTGAAGACCAATCTGGGCTTCCTGCGGCGCATTATTGGTCATCCGGCATTTGCGGCAGCTGAGTTGGATACCGGATTTATTCCGCGCTACCAGGACGAACTTCTGCCGGTGGCCGGGACGTTGAGCGATGCGTTCTGGCAAGCTGCGGGTTCTGCCTTCATGCAGAGCTTGCCCCCAGGTGACGGGCCATGGGCGGACACCGGTGGATTCCGTGCAGGATTGCCCGCCGAGGTCTCGCTGCACTTGAGCTGCAATGGCCAGGACCGCCTGGTGACACTGGCCGCCGGCGCCGCGACATTGCAGGGCGAACAGTTAGTGATCGAACACCAGGGCGTCCGTCGTTCACATTTGGCGGTGCGCAACGAGCATACGGTTTTCCTGCGTTGGGACGGCGAGATGCAGGGCGTGAGCCTGTTCGATCCGATTGCCGCTGTCGAGGCCAGCCAGTCGCACCAGGGCGGCCTCACGGCACCGATGAACGGTAGCATCGTGCGGGTACTGGTGGACGTGGGCCAAACGGTCGAAGCCGGCACGCAACTGGTGGTGCTCGAAGCGATGAAGATGGAGCACAGCATCCGCGCGCCCCAGGCCGGGGTAGTCAAGGCGCTGTTCTGCCAGGAGGGCGAAATGGTTGCCGAAGGGTGCACGTTGGTGGAGCTCGAAACGGCGGACTAGAACTTCACCGTGGCTTGCACGACGACGCCGAGGATGCGGCAATCAACGGTGAACAGCAGTTTCGGGTAGGTAGGGTTGAGCGGCACCAGATAGAGCTGGCCGCTCTCTTCCAGCAACTGCCGGAAGGTCGCCTGGCTACTGCCGGCCCGTTGGGCGACTACCAGTTTGCCGGGTTCGGCGGCGATGGCCGGATCTACCAGGATCATCATCCCCGCTGCGATGCTCGGGCCGCTGAGCGCGGTCATGGCGTCGCCCGTCACCGGCAGCCAGAAGGCGTCGCCCCGGGCGTGGTAATCCGTCGGTTCGAAGCGCGCGGCACCATAGGCCGGGCGCTCTTCGCGCGTTTCGCCCAGGCCTTTCCACTCGCTGACCGGGTAGCGAAAATACGCCGTGTACTGTCTTGCCGGATCTACGACCTCGTCGGCCTTCTCACGCAGCTCCTGCACCACTTCCAGGTCGCCCAGCCCCAACTCTGCCAGCACCCGGTTCATATCCGCCAGGCTCGGCACGCGACGCTTGTTGAGCCAGTGGCCAACGCCCCCCTGGGACATGCCCAAGCGTTCAGCCAGCTCACCCTGGGTGACCTTGCGGTCTTTCATGTTGGCCTTGACCAACGCTATCCATTTATCCATGGCCGCGGACAATACGTCAGCCAGTTTCCAGGGCAATAAACAGTTTGTAGTAATCCATAAAACGACATAAATACGATACGTACTATCATCGAGCATAAGGTTTTCGACACCCACCCAGAGTACCGCCCCTTATGACGACGAGCCCGTATCTCCTGCCTGAAACACCCGAAAACGATGACATGCAAAACCTGCGCAGCAGCGGTGCTGCACAGCGTGCCTTGGACTTCTACTTGAAAGAAAATATGTCAGCACCCGTCCCGGATGACAGCTTTTTCGCCATCAAGCCCGGCATCAGCCAGGAGGAAGCCCTGGTGCACGCCTCGGACCTGTTGCGCAGTGCCGCCGCCACGGCCTACGAATCAGCGAGCAGCCATCACGGCAACCAGCGCGACCTGGCGTTTTCAGTGGTGTATTTGATTGATATGGCGAAGGCGATGGTCGAGCGGTCGTTGCAGGTACCGGAGGTTCGGGCGAACGGATAACAGCCGCGAAAGAAAAATATTTCTATCCCATGGATAAAAACATTTGACTTGCAAATGATAATGATTATTATTGGGCTCAGCTGATCGCGAGATCAGTCGATAGACCAAGGGACCTTAGGTCGGACTCTTGGAATATCTCCTCATCAGGCTAATCACGGTTTTTGACCCGGCTCTTTGGCCGGGTCTTTTTTTTGCCAGTTTCCCTGGCATGGCTTCAGGCTAATGAAGACTGTGTGTTGCTTGATGGCGCGCATGGTAGCAAAAGACCATCGCCAAAAGAAAGCCAGTCCAGTGCTGCAGCGCACATCTCTGCGAAATAGCGCTTGAGAATCAATCTCATAGATTCTAAGCTGCGGCGGCGTCACGGACGACGCCCCCCTCCCCGCAACAATTTTGCATCCAGGCTTTACCAGACTCCTGTGTAATATAGCCGCCACAACACTCATATTCAGGCAACCAGACTATGACCGTGGCCTTGACCTCCATCAAGATCAGCACCGACTTCGACAGTGGCAATATCCAGGTGCTCGACGCCAGCGACGCCTACCAGTTGCTGCTGGCCATCCAGCCCGATACCCGCAGCCACCATTACCAATGGTTCCACTTCAAAGCCGAAGGCATGCACGTGGGCCACACCCATAACTTTCGCCTGAGCAACGCCGGTGGTTCTTCGTATAAGCACGCCTGGAGCGGCTACAACGCTGTCGCGTCTTATGATCACGTCAACTGGTTCCGAGTCCCTACGCGCTTCGACGGCGAGATCCTGCATATCAGCCTCGAAACCCGTGAGAAACATGCCTGGTTGGCCTACTTCGAGCCCTACAGCCGCGAACGCCACGACTGGCTGATCGACCAGGCCCTGAAGTACGCCGGCACCCAAGTGCTGGCCACCGGCAAAAGTGTCGAGGGCCGCGATATTCAACTGTTGCGACGTGGCAAAGGCGGCGAAGGCCGACGCAATGTCTGGATCATTGCCCAGCAGCACCCCGGCGAACACATGGCCGAATGGTTCATGGAGGGCATCATCGAACGCCTGCAACAGGATGGCGATGCCGAGATGAAAAAGCTCCTGGCCGTTGCCGACCTGTACCTGGTGCCGAACATGAACCCCGACGGCGCCTTCCACGGTCACCTGCGCACCAACGCCATGGGCCAGGACCTCAATCGCGCCTGGCAAAGCGCCAGCCAGGAGATCAGCCCGGAAGTGCTGTTCGTGCAACAACAAATGCAGCAGTACGGTGTCGACCTGTTCCTCGATATTCACGGCGACGAAGAAATCCCCTACGTGTTCACCGCTGCCTGCGAAGGCAACCCCGGATACACCCCGCGTATCGAAGCGCTGGAAAAACGCTTCCGCAGCCATTTGAGTTCGCTGACCCGTGACTTCCAAACCACCCACGGCTACACCCGCGACTTGCCGGGCGAAGCCAATATGACCCTGGCCTGCAATGCCGTCGGCGAGCAGTACGACTGCCTGTCCCTGACCCTGGAAATGCCGTTCAAGGACAACGACGACGCCCCCAATCCGAAAACCGGTTGGTCAGGCGAACGCTCCAAACAGCTAGCCAAGGACGTCTTGAGCACCGTGGCCGATATCGTCACGGTCCTGCGCTAACGCCCCTGGCCCCCGGCATCAGTCCTTGGTGCCGGTCATGCTCTGCAGCACACCATCGCGCCGAATCAACCCATGGAACAGCGCCGCCGCCAGGTGCAGCAGTACCGTCAGGAACAGCAGGTACGCCAGATACCCATGGGCCTTGCGCAATAGCGCAAACAGCGGTGCATCCGCCGCCACCAGCGCCGGCAACTGCACCGAACTGCTGAGCATCACCGGATCGCCCGCCGCCGAAATCATCGCCCAGCCCAGCAGCGGCAATACCAGCATCAACCCATACAAGACCAGATGGGACGCCTTGGCTGCCAGCACCTGCCACAGCGGCAAGTCAGACGGCAACGGCGGCTGGCGGGTGGAGAAGCGCACCGCCAGGCGCACGATCACCAGCACCAGGATCGCGATCCCCAGCGGCTTGTGCAGGTGGATCAACCACTCATGCCGCTCCGACACTGACGCCGCCAGGCCTGCGCCGATAAACAACATGGCGATGACCATCAGCGCCATCAACCAGTGCAGCAGGCGCGCCAGGGGCGCAAAAAACCGTGGTTGGGCATTCATGGCTTCGACTCCGCTGGGGCACTGTGCAAGGGGCTGACTTCACCGGCACGGCGCAGGTACGAACTGGCATACGCCGCCGAGCGTGCAGCCAGCAGCGGATCATTGGAGGCTTCGATGCCGCTGGGCAAAATCAACGGATCGAAATTAATGTCGCGACAATCGCCGTCGGCCTGGGGCTGGCTGCTTTGCAGCACCAGGGTGCCGGCATTCAGCACCTTGTGCTCACCGCTCCAGGGTTTGCTCGCATCATCCAGCGGGTCGCCGGGGTTGGCCAGGGTCATGTTCAATTGCCAACGCAACGGCCCTGAGGCCAGGCGTTGCACCAGGTCTTTCTCCAGAAAGTCGGCGCCCGCTGGTGCGGTCTCCCCCGCTGCATCCTGAATCTGGGGCACTACGCCCCAGCGCACGGCCTGGCGCTTGCCCTCGGCACTCACCAGGTAAAACGCGTTGATACCGTTATAGGTTTCGGTCGCATAACTGGCCGATGGCCTGGCCGTCTTGACCCACGCCAGGAATGGCGCCGCCTCAGGGTGTGCGGCAAAAAACGCCGGCATATTCGCCGGGTTCGGCTTGCCGGTGGCCGGGTCCGGCGCGCCGGCCTTGAGCATCTGGTAGAACGCCTCGGGCGTGCCCACCGGAAATACCGGCATACTGTTCATGCCGGTACGCCATTGCTGGCCGTTGGCCAGGCTGAACTGCACGGCAAAGCTGCGGATCGGCACACTGCTGTCCGGCGCATAGGGGTTGCCGCTGGGCAAGGCGAAGCGGCCGATCAACGGCGTCCTGGCCGCGCTGAACACCTGGGCGCTGGAGTAGGCACGCGCCTCGGCACTGCTTTCGAAATACCCGGCCACGCACACGCCCTTGGCATGGTTACGCCGGAATCCAGGGTGCACGCCGTTGTTGGTTTCCAGGGCATTGACCAGGGTTTTCGGACGCAGGCGTTGTGGGTCGAGGCTGCCGTTGACGTAGGCAAATGCCCCGGCCATAACCGCAACCACGGCGCCAATACCCGCAAGTCGTGCGATCAGGCTCGCCGTGCTTAACGGGGGACGTGGCGGTGATGAGTGATCTACCATGAACAGACTCCAGGGCCTGAAGGCCTTTGGGGGTAACCATAAGGTCGGAGAATTAAGACGAACGCCGATCCGCTCTATTCCCAGGCCCTGGATTTATTTTCCACGGCCGGGAATAACCGTTCACGCCGGACGTCTCTCTAGTCCCAGCGTAGTGACCAGCCAGACACCCATGCATGAACTCGACGAACCGTTACGTGAACTCATCCCCAGGCTGCGGCGTTTCGCTGTGTCCCTGACCCGTAACGCCAGCAGTGCCGACGACCTGGTGCAGGCGACCCTGGAGCGGGCGATCACCCGTTGGGCCGACAAACGCATCGAGGGCGATCTGCGCGCGTGGCTGTTCTCGATCCTCTACCGGCAGTTCCTCGATGCCCACCGCCGCACCCGGCGCTATGCACGCATGCTGGAATTCTTTACCGGCCGCGATGATGCGCAGCCGTCGGTGGAGCGCACCGTCATCGCCCAGGCGACCCTGCAAGCCTTCGACCAACTCAACACCGAACAACGCGCACTGCTGTTGTGGGTGTCGGTGGAGGGCTTGAGCTACAAGGAAGTCGCGCAAATACTCGAGGTGCCGATCGGCACCGTGATGTCGCGCCTGTCCCGGGCGCGCCAAGCGTTGCGTCAACTCAGCGATGGCGACATCGCCAGCCCTTCCCTGCGGATACTCAAATGATCAGCCTGCCCCCCAGCGAACGCGACCTGCATGCCTACGTCGATCACCAACTCCTGGACAGTGATCGCCGTGTGCTCGAAACCTACCTGGCCGCCCACCCCGAGGTCGCGGCCCAAGTGCAGGCGTGGCAGCAGGACGCGCAATTGCTGCGCGCGTCCTTGAGCGGCGCCCTGCAACAGCCAGCCAACCCGGCGCTGGACCCGGCGCTGATTCGCCAGCGCCTCAAGCACCAGACGCGCCGCCACTTTGCCACCGCCGCGGTGCTGCTGATGGCCGTCAGCCTCGGTGGCCTCGGCGGCTGGCAGGCCCGTGAAGCCACGCAACCGCCGCTGCTGCCGATGGCCGATGCGATGCAAGCGTTCCGCCTGTTTGCCCAGGAGGGCATCATGCCTGCCGACTACAACGGCGAGGACCGCGGCACGATGCAGGCGTGGCTCGACCGCTACTTCAATCAGGCCCATCGCCTGCCGGATTTGAGCCAAGCGGGCTTCACGCCCGTCAGCGGGCGACTGCTCACTACCGATCAAGGCGCCGCCGCCATGGTGCTGTACCAGGACGCACAAGGTCGACGCATCAGCTTCTACATCCGCCCACCGGGCCCGGACAACGGTTTCCTGCCCCGTGGCGAGCGCACGGCGGATGGATTGCAAGCGCAATACTGGTCCGGCAGCGGCTACAACTATGCGGTGGTCAGCCCGGCCGGCCAGGCGACGCCACCCCTGCAGCCGTTCTAGATTGGTCAAATCGCCACCGGCGCCCTAAAGTAAGCGACCACCGCACTACAGAGTGACTCGCATTGGCCGTGCTCCCCCTTATCCGTCGTTTGCTCGGTAAAAAAACCGACACACTGGACGACACGCCCATCCAGACGTTCTTTCAGGACAAAGCTCGGCAACTGGGTTACACCCTCAGTGCTGGCCAAGCCCAGGCCATCGCCGCGATGGCGCGCCAGACCCACCACCTGCTCGCCAGCCAGCCTACCCGCAGCCTGTACCTGCACGGCCCGGTGGGGCGCGGCAAAAGCTGGCTGCTGGACGGTTTCTTCCAGGCGCTGCCCATCGCCGAAAAGCAACGCGTGCATTTCCATGAGTTTTTCGCCCGACTGCACCGCGGTATGTTTACGCACCAGGCGACGGACGATGCCTTGGCCATGACCCTGGACGAACTGCTCGACGGCTGCCGCGTGCTGTGTTTCGACGAGTTCCACGTGCACGACATCGGCGATGCCATGCTGATTACCCGGTTGTTCAAGGCCCTGTTCCAGCGTGGCGTGTGGGTGCTGGTCACCTCCAATTATCCACCCGAAGGGCTGTTGCCCAACCCGCTGTACCACGAGCGTTTCAAGCCGGTGATCGACTTGATTGCCGCGCGTATGGACGTGCTGGAAGTCAGTTCGCCCGAGGACTTTCGCAGCCTGCCCCAGGCCCATGCCGTGCAGCGCTTCACCACCGGTTGTTACCTGTGGCCGGGCACGCAGGCCCAGCGTGCAGCGCTCGGCCTGCCGGTCAGCGGCGGCCCGCCGCAGACGCTGACGGTGGGCCACCGCACATTGATCTGCCGCCGGCATCAGGCCCGCACCATCGTATTCACCTTCAACGACCTGTGCGAACAGCTGACGGCGGTGATGGACTACCTGTTGCTGTGCGAGGCGTTCGATCACTGGGTCATCGACGGCCTGCCCCGCCTGGCAGACTGCCCGATCGCCGTGCAGCAGCGGTTTATCAACTTGGTGGACGTGCTTTACGACAAGGACAAGCACCTGATCCTGATCGGCGAACAACCGCTGGCACAGGCCATGAGCGGCCAGGCCATCGACCTGGCGCGCACCGCCAGCCGCCTGAACCAATTGCAACAGGCCGACCCGCAACGGGTGCGCGACCCGGTATCATGAGCGCCATTTACGCCCCCTTGCCGAGTGACCGCGCCGTTCATGAATACCCTCGCCCAACTCAAGGCCGGCCACTTGGCCGGCATTACGCGCCTGGACCTGTCCTGCGGGCTCACCGAATTTCCTGAGGAAATCTTCGGGCTGGCCGACTCCCTGGAAATCCTCAACCTCAGCGGCAATGCGCTGAGCCGCCTGCCCGACGACCTGCACCGCCTGCCGCACCTGCGCGTGCTGTTCTGCTCGGACAACGCCTTTACCGAACTGCCGGAATGCCTGGGCCAATGCGCCAAACTGAGCATGATCGGCTTCAAGGCCAACCAGATCAGCCACGTGCCCGCCGCCGCGCTGCCACCGTTGCTGCGCTGGCTGATCCTCACAGACAACCGCATCAGCCAGTTACCCCGCGAGTTGGGCGAGCGGCCGCTGCTGCAGAAACTGATGCTCGCCGGGAACCAACTGACGCAGTTGCCGCAGAGCCTGGCCAACTGCAGCAACCTGGAGCTGATCCGCATTGCCTCCAACCGCCTCACGCGCCTGCCCGAGTGGCTGTTGACGCTGCCGAGCCTGACGTGGCTGGCCTATGCGGGCAACCCGGTGGAAATGGCCGTGGATGTGACGGTAGACGACACGACAGCGGCTATTCCCTGGACGGAACTGGAACTGGCCGAGGTGCTGGGCGAAGGTGCCTCGGGGGTTATCCGCAAGGCCCTGTGGACACCCACCGCCAAGCCCGTCGCCGTCAAGCTGTACAAAGGCACGATCACCAGCGACGGCTCGCCGCTGCACGAAATGCAGGCCTGCATCGCCGCCGGGTTGCACCCTAACCTGATCAAGGTGCAAGGCCGCGCGGTGGGTGCCCCGAGGACCAGGCCGCATTGGTCATGGACCTGATCGACCCGAGCTACCGCAACCTCGCCGCCCTGCCGAGCCTGGCCTCCTGCACCCGCGACGTCTACGCCCCCGCCACCCGCTTCAGCCTCGACGTAGCCTTGCGCATGGCACGGGGCATCGCCTCCGTGGCGGCGCATCTGCACCGGCACGGCATCACCCATGGCGACCTATACGGGCACAATATCCTGTGGAATGAAGCGGGCGATTGTTTGCTCGGGGACTTTGGCGCGGCGTCGTTTCATACCAAGGCAGACACCTTGGAAACACGAGCCTTGCAACGCATTGAAGTGCGCGCGTTCGGGGTGCTGCTGGGGGAATTGCTGGAGCGGGTTGAGGCGGGGTTGATTGACGAGGCGCTGTTGGATTTGCAGAAAAGCTGTTGCCAGCCCGACGTGTTGGCACGGCCGAGCTTCGAAGAAATCAACGCCCTGCTGCAATCCATCCAACACCGCTAAACAAATGTGGGAGGGGCGGTGCGACGACTCGACTTGCCCCCTCCCACATTTGGATCGCGTTTCTTCAGTTGATAAATCAGACGGCCAGGCCGACGAACATGTCCTGCACGTCGTCGTGGTTGTCCAAGCCTTCGAGGAAGGCTTCGACTTCAGCCATCTGCTCATCGGTCAGGCCGCTTACCGGGTTCTTCGAGATGTAGCCCAACTTGGCCGACAGCACGGTGAAACCCTGTTCCGGCAGGGCCTTTTGCACGGCGTCCAGGTCGGTGGTCTCGGTGATGAACAGGGTGGTGCCTTCTTCTTCGCCGTCTTCAAAGTCCTGCGCACCGGCTTCGATCGCGGCCATTTCCGCATCGGCATCCGGGGTGTCCGGCGAGGCTTCGATCAGGCCGACATGGTTGAAATCCCAGGCCACGGAGCCGGAAGCACCCAGCTGCCCCTTGCGGAACGCCACGCGGATTTCCGCCACGGTGCGGTTGATGTTGTCGGTCACGCACTCGACGATCAGCGGTACCTGGTGCGGGGCGAACCCTTCGTAGGTCACGCGGTGGTATTGCACGGTTTCACCGAGCAGACCGGCGCCCTTCTTGATCGCGCGTTCCAGGGTTTCCTTGGGCATCGAGGCCTTTTTGGCCTGTTCCACCACCAGACGCAGGTGGGCGTTGGTCGCGGTGTCGGCACCGTTGCGGGCGGCGATGGTGATTTCTTTCACCAGCTTGCCGAAGATCTTGCCCTTGGCATTGGATGCCGCTTCTTTATGTTTGACTTTCCACTGTGCGCCCATGACTCACTCTCTTCTATACATCGCGCCGAAACGTCTACTGGCCGGCGCTTTGGGGGCAGAGTTTATAGGGCAAAAACGCTCTGATCCACCAAAAAACCGGCCATACCCCTCAGGTTCGCAAGGGTTTGATCGCCCCACGGCAGTCCGGCACGAAATCCCCGACCTGGGCCAGCACGGCCGGCCTGGCGTTCCAGTAGGGCATCAGCACCAGCGAGGAAAACAGCGCGGCACCGGCAAACACGATAAACACCGTCACCGTATCGAAGTAACCCGGCAGCAACCCGCCGAGGATCGCCCCCACCGAACCGCAACCGTTCACAAAGCCTGCGGCCGTCGCCCCCGCCTTGGCGGTGCCGAAGTCGATGGCGGCGGTGCTGCTGATCATCGAGTCCGGCCCGTAGAGGGTCAGGCCCATGACAAACAGCAACGCCATCACCAGCACCACGCTGCCGGTGTGCAGTGCGCCCATGAACAGCGCCAGGGCCACGGTCAGGGCCAGCAGGCTGAGCACGCAGGCCGGCATGCGGCGGGCGCCGAACAGTTTGTCGGACGCCAGCCCGATCAGCACTGGCCCCAGCAAACCGGCCAGTTCGAACGCCGTCGGCACGATGGCCGCGCCGACCTTGCCCACCGACGGCATCTGCTCATACACGATCACCGGCCCCCACAACAGGATTGCGTAGCGCGCCGGTTTCAGCAGGAAGTACGCCAGCCCCAGGGTCAAGACAGTGCGGTTACGCAAAATCGCCCGCAGCGGTTCCAGCACGCTGATGCGTTTCTCGGCGGCGGCCTCCTCGGCGCTCAACAGCGGCTCTGGTTCCACGGCCGGCAAGCCCACGTCCTGGGGCGTGTTGCGCTGGAAGAGAAAGAACAGCAGCGCCACACACGCCACCACCGCCGCACTGGAGATAAACGCCGCATGCCAGCTGCCGATCAGGGTGTAGGCCCACCACCCGGCAAAGGGCGACGCCACCAGGCCGCCGAAGGCGTAGCACGAACTCCATAGCCCCAACACTCGCCCGCGCTGCTGCGCCGGGAAGAAACTGCCGAGGTTCTTGCACAATCCCGACCAGCCGGTGGACTGCGCCAACCCCTGGATCAACATGCAGCTGATAAAGATCGGCAAGGTGGCGAACGTGCCCATCACCAGCGCCGCAGCGGCAGAAATCAGTAACCCGCCGAGCACCACGACACGCGGCCCGAAGCGATCAGCCAGCATGCCCCAGGTAAACTGCCCGACGGCATAGGCCGCCAGGTAAATGCCATCCAGGTTGGCCATCATCATTTTGTCGAGGGGGAAACTCGGGTCGTCGACGATCCCCAGCTTGGCCACGGAAAACGCTTTGCGAGTGAAATAGAACGCGGCGTACGCCAGCCAGGTGATGGCGAAAATCTGCACGCGCCAACGCTTGATGCTACCCATAGGGATATTCATGGTGGTTCTGACCTCAGGTGAGTGTGCCGGCAGAATCGAGAAGCGAATGCCTGTTGTTTTTATGCTTGAGCACTGCAATGCCGAGCCGTGGATGGCGCGGCATTGGTCAGATGGGTCCGGTATCCAGGAGCCCATGGCCCCGTAGGTTGTAGGACTCAACCTACGGGGGTTGAGGCGTATCAAAGCAATGGCTGACTAATAGGTAAAATCGATTTATCGTATTTCAAATATAAGTTCAGCTTGTAAGAGGATTCGCGATGTCGGTGTCCCACACACAGCTCAAAGCGTTCCACGCCGTCGCCGTCCACGGCAGTTTCACCCAGGCCGCCGAACGGTTGTTCCTGACGCAACCGGCGATTTCCGACCAGGTGCGCAAACTCGAAGAGCGCTTCGGCGTGCTGTTGTTTCATCGCAACAAGCGCTCGGTGCGCCTGACCGACCTGGGCGAACGCCTGCTGAGCATCACCCAGCGCCTGTTTGTGATCGAAGCCGAAGCCGAGGAACTGTTGCAGGACTCCCGCGCGCTGCTCACCGGCACCCTCACCCTCGCCGTGGATGCCCCGGTGCATGTGCTGCCGCAGATCGCGCGCTTTTGCCAGCTGTACCCGGGGATCAGCGTGAAGATCGAAACCGGCAACACCGACGAATCGCTGTCTCGCCTGTACAACTACCAGGCCGACCTGGCCTTGCTGGGCCGCGACGTCGACGATGAGCGCCTACTGTCGCTGCCGTTGCCCGACGACCAATTGCTCGCCTTTGTCGCGCGCAACCACCCGTGGGCCGGACGCGCGTCCATCTGCCTGGCCGACCTGGACGACACGCCGCTGGTATTGCGCGAAATCGGCTCGGTCACCCGCCAGACCCTGGAGCAGGAAATGAGCCAGGCAGGCTTGCGCATTCGCCCGGCGATCCAGGTGGAGGGCCGCGAGGCCGCCCGTGAAGCGGTGGTGGTGGGCATCGGCGTGGGCGTGGTCTCGGCGGCGGAGTTCGGCGCCGACTCGCGGGTATACGCCATGCCGATCCGCGATTGCAGCCAGCGCATGAAAGAAACCCTGGTGTGCCTCAAGGAACAGAGTTCACGCCGGGTGGTGGCGACATTCCTGGAGATCGTGCGCGACAGCCTTCAGCCCGGCGCCAACTCGAAGAACGCCTGAATCAGGCGCAACGAGCGCCGCCGCTCCATGCAACCGAGCAGGTGCCGGTTGACCAGCCCCTCGCCCTGAATCGGCACCGCCTGCACCCGTGGGTCGGGGCTGACTTCCATGGACGAGACCACGCCCACTCCCAGCTCAGCGGCGACGGCTTCGGTCACCGCCTCGCGGCTGTCCAGCTCCAGCAGCACCTTGGGCTGCACATTCGCGGCCATGCAGGCCTCATCGAAGGTACGCCGGGTGATGGAGCTGGGCTCGCGCAGCACCATGATCACGTTGTTGAGTTGCTCAAGGCGAATACCCTCGGGTTGCTGCGCCCACGCATGGCTGGCCGGCACCAATGCGCACATCCGCGACTCGCTCAACGGTTGCAGGTGCAGACCGTTGCGCGGTTCCACTTCGGTGAGTACCGCCACATCCGCATGTTCAGACAAGAGTGCGGCGAGGGTTTCCTGGGCATTGCCCAGGCGCAGGTTGACGGTAATCCCGGGGTAGCGCGCGCGCAGGCTGGCAATCATCGGCATCACCAGGTGCGGGCCGTCCGCCGCGACTTCCAGGCGCCCGCTCAGCAGTTGGCGGTTGGCCTCCAGCATGGTCTGGGCTTCGTCCACCAGGCCAAAGATCGCCCGTGTGATCGCCGCCAGCCGCGCGCCCTCTTCGGTCAACTCCACCCGCCGCGCGGTGCGGCGCAGCAACGGGATCTGGTAGTGCTCCTCCAAGGCCTTGATATGCCCGGTCACCGCCGGTTGGCTGATGAACAGCCGCGCGGCAGCACGGGTAAAACTGCCCTCACGGGCCACGGCGTCGAACGCGCGCAGTTGGAACAGGTTCATATCTATCGGCCTCACTGATAGCTCGCATAACAACAAACAATTTGATTGATGGCAAGCCAAACTGCAATTTAGGCGCCGTAGCTTCAACCCCCGATGCCTTGCGAGGACTTGAGATGACCACTGCCGCGCCGATCCTGCTGACCCCTGGCCCCCTGACCACTTCCAACCGCACCCGTCAGGCGATGATGGTGGACTGGGGTTCATGGGATGACCGTTTCAACCAACTCACCGCCAGCGTCTGCGCGCAATTGCTGGCGATCCTCCACGGCGAAGGCAGCCACCATTGCGTGCCGTTGCAAGGCAGCGGCACCTTTGCGGTCGAGGCCGCCATCGGCACCCTGGTACCGCGTGACGGCAAGGTACTGGTGCTGATCAACGGCGCCTACGGCAAGCGCCTGGCCAGGATCTGCGAAGTGCTCGGCCGGGATGTCAGCACCTTTGAAACCGCCGAGGACCAGCCCACCACCGCGGCCGATGTGGACCGCCTGCTGGCGGCAGACAGCGCCATTACCCACGTTGCGTTGATCCATTGCGAAACCAGCACCGGCATCCTCAACCCGCTGCCGCAGATCGCCGAGGTCGTCAAACACCACGGCAAGCGCCTGATCATCGACGCCATGAGCTCCTTCGGCGCCCTGCCGATCGATGCCCGCGAAGTGCCGTTCGACGCGCTGATCGCCGCCTCCGGCAAGTGCCTGGAAGGCGTGCCGGGCATGGGCTTCGTTTTCGCGAACAAACAGGCGCTGGCCGCCGCCCAGGGCAACTGCCATTCCCTGGCGATGGACCTGTTCGACCAGCACAGCTACATGACCAAGACCGGCCAATGGCGCTTTACCCCGCCGACCCATGTGGTCGCCGCCCTGCACGAAGCGCTGCTGCAATACCAGGAAGAAGGCGGCCTGCCTGCGCGCCACCGACGCTACGCCGACAACTGCCAGGCCTTGCTCGACGGCATGGCCGCACTGGGCCTGCGCAGCTTCCTGCCGGCGGCGATCCAGGCACCGATCATCGTGACCTTTCATGCCCCGACAGACCCGCGCTACCAGTTCAAGGACTTCTACGAACGGGTCAAGGCCAAGGGTTTCATTCTGTACCCCGGCAAATTGACCCAGGTGGAGACGTTCCGCGTGGGCTGCATCGGCCATGTCGATGCGCAAGGGATGCGCGCAGCGGTCAAGGCGATCGCCGAGGTGCTGGAAGAAATGGAAGTGTCGGACATCTGATTGCCCCTTACCCACAGGATCTGAACCATGAACTATCAAAACCCCAACACCCTCCAGGCCGTCATCCTCGACTGGGCCGGCACCGTGGTCGACTTCGGCTCTTTCGCCCCCACGCAGATTTTCGTCGAGGCCTTCGCCGAATTCGATGTGCAGGTTTCCATCGAAGAAGCCCGTGGCCCGATGGGCATGGGCAAGTGGGACCATATCCGCACCCTGTGCGACCAGCCGCAAGTCGCCGAGCGCTACCGCCAGGCGTTCGGCCGCACGCCCACCGATGACGACGTGACCGCCATCTACCAGCGCTTCATGCCGTTGCAGATCGAGAAAATCGCCGAGCACTCGGCGCTGATCCCCGGTGCCCTCGAGACCATCGGCCAGCTGCGCGGGCAAGGCATCAAGATCGGCTCCTGCTCGGGCTATCCCAAGCAAGTCATGGATAAAGTGGTCGCCCTGGCCGCCACCAACGGCTACGTCGCCGACCACGTGGTCGCCACCGACGAAGTGCCCAACGGCCGCCCATGGCCAGCCCAGGCACTCGCCAACGTGATCGCCCTGGGCATCGACGATGTGGCGGCGTGCGTCAAGGTCGACGACACCGTGCCGGGTATCCTCGAAGGCCGTCGCGCCGGGATGTGGACCGTGGCCCTGACCTGCTCCGGCAACGCCCTGGGCCTGACCTACGCGCAGTTTCGCGCCCTCGACGCCGCGACGCTGGCCAGCGAACGCACTCGTATCGAAGCGATGTTCGCAGGCTCGCGCCCCCATTACCTGATCGACACCATTACCGACCTGCCGGCCGTCATCGCCGACATCAACCAGCGCCTGGCCCGTGGCGAAATGCCGCAAACCAACTGATAGAGGTCAAGACAACGACATCGCACCGGGCAAACCGCGCAAAACAGGCTTACAGTAAAAGGACTTCGTCGCCAAAGAACGAAGGTTCGCCCTGATGAGTGAGGAACCCAGCGATGCCGTGGAAAAATTCCGATACGCGCTACAGCACCATGTCGATTGCGCTGCACTGGTTGATGGTGGTGCTACTGGCGGTGGTCTACGCCTGCATTGAGTTACGCGGACAGTTTCCCAAAGGCAGCGGTGCACGGACGTTGATCGTCGAGATGCATTTTATGTTCGGCCTCACCGTGTTTGTGCTGGTGTGGCTGCGCCTGTTCGCGCGCAGCCTGGGGGTTGCACCCAAGATCGTCCCCGCCCCGCCACAATGGCAAAGCCTGCTGGCCACGCTGATGCACTTCGCGCTGTATGCGTTGATGATCGGCATGCCGATTGCCGGTTGGCTGATCGTCAGTGCCGAGGGGCATTCGGTGATGTTCTATGGGATCGAGTTGCCGCCGCTGATTGCTGAAAACAAGGCGCTGGCCAAGCAGATCGAGGGCTGGCATGTGCTGTTCGGCAAGATCGGTTACTGGCTGATCGGCCTGCATGCGTTGGCGGGGATCTTTCATCACTATGTGATGCGTGATAACACGGCGTTGCGGATGATGCCGGGTAAGCGCGCTAGGCTGTAAACCCTCGGCGGCCCTGCAAGCCGCCGGTATGCACAAAGATCAGGCGAGTGCCGGGCACGAAACGCCCGGCCTCGATCTGCTGCTTCAACGCCAGCAACGCCTTGCCGGTATAGAGCGGCTCCAGCGGTACACCGCAGGCCTGTTCAGTGCTCTCGATAAACTCGAGCAATAGCGGATCAACCTTCCCAAAGCCACCCCGGCTGGCGTCCAGCAATTCATAACCGCCCTGCACCAGGGCACTCACGTTCTGCGCCACGCCATGATCATCCGGTACCGCCATGGCGCCATACACCGGATGCGCGCCCGCCTCCGCCAGCGCCAACCCCGCCAACGTCGTACCGGTGCCTGCCGCCAACCACCAGGCGTCGTAATCGGCCCAGCCCACGGTGCTCAATTGCCGGCGTGCCTGCTCGACCAAGACCCCGCAACCCAATGCCCCGGCCATCCCGCCTCCGCCTTCGGGCACGGGGTAAAAATCGGGATAGTGCTCGCGCCACGGCAACCAGAAATCCTCCGCGTGGCGCGCGCGGTAGCCGGCATAGCCCAGCCAATGCAGGTGCATGCCAAAGGCTTTCAGGTCGAGGACGGTGGGTGTGTCGTGGGGATGACCACGCAACAGGCCGACAGTGGGGAAACCAAAACGCTTGCCCGCCGCTGCCAGTGCGTGAAGATGGTTGGAGTACGCCCCGCCAAGGCTGATGATGCCGCTGGCACCGGCCTGTCGTGCCTGGGCCAGGTGTTCGGTGAGCTTGAACCACTTGTTGCCGCTGATCAGCGGGTCGATACGGTCCAGGCGCAGCACGGCCAGCTCGACGCCATTGAGCCAATCGAGCCGCATGGCTTCAAGGGGCGCGTGGGGAAGCCAGTCAAAGGGACCCATCGGGCGGCATCTGCATGGAAAAAGGAGCGGTAGTCTAACACCGCCCCTTGCGTCGTCTTACAGCTCGGCGGCGAGGCGCGAGCCTTGGTTGATGGCGCGCTTGGCATCCAGCTCGGCTGCCACATCGGCGCCGCCGATCAGGTGCACGTTCTGCCCTGCGGCGACCAGGCCGTCCTGCAACTCGCGCAGCGGGTCTTGCCCGGCGCAGATGACGATGTTGTCCACGGCCAGCAGCTGCGGCTCACCCTCGGCGCCGATGCGGATATGCAGGCCGTCATCGTTGATCTTCAGGTACTCGACGCTGTTAAGCATCTGCACGCGCTTGTTCTTCAAGCCGGTACGGTGGATCCAGCCGGTGGTCTTGCCCAGGCCGTCGCCGACCTTGGAGGTCTTGCGTTGCAGCAGGAACACCTCACGGGCCGGGGCATGGGGTTGCGGCTTGATCCCGGCCACGCCGCCACGGGCTTGCAACTGGGTGTCGATGCCCCACTCCTTCCAGAACGCTTCGCGGTCGAGGCTGGTGGACACGCCCTGGTGCACAAGGAATTCCGACACGTCAAAACCAATGCCGCCGGCGCCGATCACCGCGACGCGCTTGCCCACCGGCTTGCGCTCGAGGATCACGTCCAGGTAGCTCAGCACCTTGGGGTTTTCAATCCCCGCAATCGCCGGCGTGCGTGGCGCAATGCCCGTGGCCAGGATGATCTCGTCGTAACCGCCCGCCACCAGCTGCGCGGTGTCGACCCGGATGTTGAGGCACAGCTCGACGTGGGTGGTCTGCAACTTGCGATTGAAGTAGCGCAGGGTCTCGAAAAACTCTTCCTTGCCCGGTACGCGCTTGGCGATATTGAATTGGCCGCCGATCTCACTGGCCGAATCGAACAGTGTCACCTGGTGGCCGCGCTCAGCCGCCACGGTGGCGGCGGCCAGGCCTGCGGGGCCGGCACCGACCACGGCGATTTTCTTGATCTGCTTGACCGGCAGGTAGTTGAGTTCGGTCTCGTAGCACGCGCGTGGGTTGACCAGGCAGGTGGTCAACTTGCCGCCAAAGGTGTGGTCCAGGCAGGCCTGGTTGCAGCCGATGCAGGTGTTGATTTCATCGGCGCGGCCGGCGGCGGCCTTGTTGACGAACTCCGGGTCGGCGAGGAACGGCCGCGCCATCGAGACCATGTCGGCATCGCCTTCGGCGAGGATCTGCTCGGCGATTTCCGGGGTGTTGATGCGGTTGGTGGTGATCAACGGGATCCGCACCGCACCGCGCAATTTGGCCGTGACTTTGCTGAACGCGCCACGGGGTACTTTGGTGGCGATGGTCGGGATACGCGCTTCGTGCCAACCGATGCCGGTGTTGATAAGGGTCGCGCCGGCCTGCTCGATGGCCTTGGCCAACTGCACGATTTCTTCCCAGGTGCTGCCGCCTTCCACCAGGTCGAGCATCGACAGGCGGAAGATAATGATGAAGTTCGGGCCCACCGCTTCACGCACGCGGCGCACGATTTCCACCGCCAGGCGCATGCGGTTTTCGTAGCTGCCGCCCCAACGGTCGGTGCGGTGGTTGGTGTGGGCGGCGAGGAACTGGTTGATGAAGTAGCCTTCGGACCCCATGATTTCCACGCCGTCGTACTCGGCGACCTGGGCCAGCAGCGAGCAGGTGACGAAATCCTGGATCTGCTTCTCGATGCCCTCCTCGTCCAGCTCCTTGGGCTTGAACGGGTTGATCGGTGCCTGGATCGCACTCGGCGCCACCTGTTTTGGGCTGTACGCATAACGGCCGGCGTGGAGGATCTGCATGCAGATCTTGCCGCCCGCCTCATGCACGGCCTGCGTGACGATCCTGTGCTTCTGCGCTTCTTCTTCGGTGGTGAGCTTGGCCGCGCCGGAATACACCCCGCCTTCATCATTCGGGCCAATGCCGCCGGTGACCATCAGGCCCACGCCGCCACGGGCGCGCTCGGCAAAGTACGCCGCCATGCGTTCGAAACCACCGGGCTTTTCTTCCAGGCCCGTGTGCATCGAGCCCATCAGGGTGCGGTTGCGCAAGGTGGTAAAACCCAGGTCCAACGGGGCCAGCAGGTGCGGGTAGGCAGCAGCGGTCATGGTACAGCTCCACAACGGATCATCACGGGACGTGAGGGGCTCGAATGGCACCTCATCGGTTTATGTCCCACAGACTAAGAGGCGGTGGACGACGGCTCAATGACTGAAACTGACAAGTTATTGATCCAAATGCACAGCGCCCCTTGGCAAGCCGTTGCAGGGGCCCTACCCTAGTCGCGAACCCTGCACCCGGTCTGTTGTCTGTTGCCCCATGCGTAAACTTCTCGCTTTTACCGTCTCCATGGCCCTGGTTGCCGCCGTCGCCGCGTATCTGGTCTGGACCCAGGAGCGCCCCGTGGGGCATTACCTGTCGGACCTGCGCATCACCCTCGCCGTCAACGAAGGCCTGCCCGCGGATCGCGGCAACCTGCTGGGTATCCAGCCGGAGCTGTTTCCCGCCGATTACCAGAGCCTGGAACGCCTGCACCTGAAGCTCGCGGCCTACCTGCAAAAAGCCCGGGACCAGGGGTTGATCAACGAAAAAACCATCGTGGTGCTGCCTGAACATATCGGCACCTGGCTGATGTTGACCGGTGAAAAAAATGAGGTGTACCAGGCGCTGCACGTGAAGGATGCGATGAACTGGCTGTCGGTCAGCAACCCGCTGCTGTTTGCCCGTGCCTGGATCAGCGCAACCGGCGATAACCGCACCGATGACGCCTACCTGCGCATGAAAGCCTCCGGCATGGCGCGGGACTATCAGGTGCTGTTCGGCGGCCTGGCCAAAGAGTTTGGCGTCACGCTGGTGGCCGGCTCCATCACGCTGCCGAACCCCAGTGTCAGCCAGGGCCAATTGCAGGTCGGCCATGGCGCCTTGTACAACGCCAGCGTGGTGTTCGCGGCGGACGGCTTACCCCTCGGCGATCCCCAGCGCCAGCTTTATCCGATCTACGATGAACGCGGTTTTATCGAACCCGGTGACGAAAATATCGTCAGCGTGGTCGACACCCCGGCCGGGCGCCTCGGCGTGTTGGTCGGCAGTGACAGCTGGTACCCGGACAACTATCGCAAGCTCAACGAGCAAGGTGCGCAATTGATTGC
Source organism: Pseudomonas sp. NIBRBAC000502773 (assembly GCF_006517195.1). Lineage (NCBI taxonomy): Bacteria > Pseudomonadati > Pseudomonadota > Gammaproteobacteria > Pseudomonadales > Pseudomonadaceae > Pseudomonas > Pseudomonas sp. NIBRBAC000502773. The sequence continues at coordinate 887,569 of NZ_CP041189.1, forward strand.
GGTGCCGGCCTTTGTGCTCGGTCGCGATACCTGGGATCGACCATGGCGCGGCTTCAAGAGCGTGTCCACGCCGCCGGAAATCAGCCTCAAGCCTGAAGAGCTCAGCGAAGGTGAGGCCTGGCGACGCCTCACGCTGATCAGCCAGCAACCCGTCAGCCAGGCAACCGCGGGCATGAGCGTATTCTTGCGTGGGCAGTTCTGGGACCTGGGCACGGCCGGGCACAGTTTTCTCAGCAGCAACGGGCAGATCAGCGCCGACGGCGACGCCCGTGGTGCGCGCCTGCTGAATATCTGGCTGTAACCCCGTGAAGCCGGTGCGCCTGGGGGATCTGTCGGTGGGCTTCGTGCACACCCTGGCCGACGCGATCCACAGCCACGGCCTCGACCCGCAACCGCTGCTGCTGCAATACGGCCTCGACCCCGCGCGCCTCGCCGAAGCGGGTGCACGCTTGTCGATCCCCCGTTATATGCGCCTGGGCCATGCAGCCATCCAACTCACCGGCGACCCCGGCCTGGGCCTGCGCATGGGCCAGCTCAGCCGCCTGAGCCAGGCCGGGCTGGCCGGGGTCACCGCCGCCCAGGCGCCCAATGTGCGCGAGGCGGCGCGCACCCTGACCCGCTTCGAAGCGCTGTACGGCTCCAACTATCGCGGGCAATCGAGTTTCCACGAGGACGCCGAAGGCGCCTGGCTGCGTTTCTATTCCATCAGCCCCTATAACGCCTACAACCGCTTCGTGGTGGACTCGATCATCGCCGGCTGGCTGCAGCAACTGTCGAGCCTGGCCCAGCAAACGGTACAGGCGCAACGGATTGAAATCGAATTTGCAGCGCCGGAGTACAGCGAACAGTACGCGCTGCTGGGCGATGGCCCGATCCAGTTCGGCGCCGACGCCAATCAACTGCGTCTGAGCCAGCAAACTCTGGCCCTGCGCAACCCGCAGCATTGTCCGAGTACCTGGCAGCTGTTGCTGCAACTATGTGAACGGGAACTGGAGCAGTTGACCCGCACCCGCAGCCTGCGCGAGCGCATTACCCGCTTGCTCGGGCCGATGCTCAATGGCGGCCGGGAACCCGACCTGGAAGAAGTGGCGGCGCGCTTGAAGCTGCCGACCTGGACACTGCGCCGCAAACTGGCCGAAGAAGGCACACAGTTTCGCGCGATTCTCAACGATACCCGCCGCGACCTGGCCATGACCTACATTCGCGATACGGAACTGGCATTCGGCGAAATCGCCTACTTGCTCGGTTTTGCCTCGGCCCAGGCGTTTCAACGGGCGTTCAGGCGATGGAACAACCAGACCCCAGGGGAATTTCGCCGCAGTCAGCGGCATTCCGCCTGAAGTCGGTCTTACAGCTCGGTGGCGTCATCGGCCGGATCCAGAGGATCCAGTTCAAAGGCCTGGTACTCCAGCAGTTCTTCCTGATATTCGTCCATGGTGGGCTCCTTGTTTTGAATTAAAAGCGGCTGCACATAAATGACCTGCACAGCCAGCCTAAAGTGCCGTGATGACGAAAAAATGTCGACGTCATGACGTTCCTGCACTCCAGGATTAAACGTAGCAGCGTAATGCGGATTTAGCACCGGGGTTTTGAGGCGCGATTGCAATCAGGGATGCACTGAAATGGGCGGGAATGCATTCCATTGTGGGAGGGGGCTTGCCCCGGTACAAACCGAAATGTGTAAACGATGTCCCCGGTTTCAGATGTAAACGATGTCTACGGTTCTACACCCCGATAGCTGGGTGTCAGTCAACACATCTGTCACTGACCCACCGCTATCGGGAGCAAGCCCCCTCCCACATTCGATCTGCATCAAGTTTCAGACTTGCGTCGGCCACGGGTTTGAACACCCGCCTCCACCGCCATCCCGGCGGTACGCTCCAACGCCTCGGCAAACGCCTGGCGCTGCTGCGGTTCGATCTGCGACAGGAACAACTCGTCCACCGTACTTTCGTAGATCTTCCACATTTTTTTACGCAACGCCCGGCCGGCATCGGTGATAGATGCAAAGGCCGCGCGGCCATCGCCGTCGGAGCGTGAACGCAGCACCAGGCCGTCCTTTTCCAGGCGGTCTACCAGGCGCGTGAGGTTATAGCGCTCGATGGCCAGCACATCGGCCAATTCGTGCATGCGACGGGTGCCTTCAGGGCCGCTTTCCAGGCCCCATAAAGCGTCGTACCAGGCGTAAGGCGGCAAGTCGGCGGCCGCCAGGCGGCGCTCGATTTCGCGGATGACGGTTCTGTGGGCCCTGACAAAACGGAACCATACATCAGGCTCTGATGACGACATGCAACACCATCCGGCGGATTTCAAGAAGGTTGCAATAGTAGCTCATCCCGCGCTAGATTCGGCCATGTAGTTGCAATTGCAACAACTTTTACGACGCTCCCACAAGGAGCCCGCCACTTGAAATCCGCCGACCCTGGAGCCTCACATGACCCCGAATAACGAAGTCAGACGCGACGTCGATCCACAGGAAACCCGCGAGTGGCTGGAGTCCATCGAATCGGTGCTGTCCACTGAAGGCCGCCCGCGCGCCCATTACCTGATCGATCAGTTGCTGGATTTCGACGTGGCGCGGCATGGCGACTTCTACGGGCGGGTGACCACGCCTTACGTCAACACCATCCCGGTGGAACGCCAGTTGCCCTACCCCGGCAACCTGGCCATCGAACGCCGTATCAACGCGTTTATCCGCTGGAACGCCATGGCCATGGTATTGCGTGCAGGCAAACACTCCGGTGTGGGTGGGCATATCGCCACTTATGCGTCAGCCGCTGTGCTGTACGACGTAGGTTTCGACCACTTCTTCCGTGGCCGCACCGACAGTTTCGACGGCGACCTGGTGTACATCCAGGGCCATTCCTCGCCAGGCATCTACGGCCGTGCCTACCTCGAAGGCCGCATCAGCGAAGCACACCTGGATAACTTCCGCCGCGAAGCCGGTGGCGAGGGCATTTCGTCCTACCCCCACCCACGGCTGATGCCGGACTTCTGGCAATTCCCCACCGTGTCCATGGGCCTCGGGCCGATCACGGCGGCCTACCAGGCGCGCTTTATGCGCTACCTGGAGTTTCGTGACCTCAAGCAACACCAGGGCCGCAAGGTCTGGGCATTCCTCGGTGATGGCGAAATGGACCAACCGGAATCCCTGGCCGCCATTTCCCTGGCCGGACGCGAGAAACTCGACAACCTGATCTTCGTGGTCAATTGCAACCTGCAACGCCTGGACGGCCCGGTACGCGGCAATGCCAAGGTGATCCAGGAGTTCGAAAGCCTGTACCGCGCCGCCGGCTGGAATGTGATCAAAGTGATCTGGGGCGGTGGCTGGGATGCACTGCTGGAAAAAGACACCAGCGGCCTGCTGCGCCAACGCATGATGGAGTGCGTGGACGGTGACTACCAGAACTACAAATCCCAGAACGGCGCCTACGTGCGCGAACATTTCTTCGGCAAATACCCGGAGTTGCTGGCACTGGTTGCAGACCTGTCCGACGACGATATCTGGAAACTCTCACGGGGCGGCCATGACCCGGACAAGGTCTACAACGCCTATGCCGCCGCCGTGCGCCACAGCGGCCAACCGACGGTGATCCTGGCAAAAACCGTCAAGGGCTTTGGCATGGGCGAAGCCGGCGAAGGCCAGAACATCAACCACCAATTGAAGAAGATGGGCGCCGACGCCGTCAAAGCCTTCCGCGACCGCTTCGGCCTGGAAGTGCCCGATGAGCAACTCGCTGAAATTCCGTACCTCAAGCCCACCGCCGACAGCGAAGAAGCCCGTTACTTCGCCGCGCGTCGCCAGGCCCTGGGCGGCTATGTGCCCGCGCGCCACACGGCGGTCGAACCGTTGCAGATCCCCGAACTGAGCGCCTTCGCCACTCAGCTCAAGGACACCGGCGAGCGCGCGATATCAACCACCATGGCCTTCGTGCGCATCCTCGGTACGCTGCTGAAAGACCCGCACCTGGGCAAGCTGATCGTGCCCATCGTGCCGGACGAATCACGCACCTTCGGCATGGAAAGCCTGTTCCGACAGATCGGCATCCACTCCGCCGTCGGCCAGCTCTATACCCCACAGGACTCCGGGCAACTGAGCTATTACAAGGAGAGCAAGGACGGACAGATCATGCAGGAAGGCTTGAATGAGTCCGGCGCCATTTCCTCGTGGATCGCAGCAAGTACGTCCTACAGCAACCACGGCCTGATGACCGTGCCGTTCTATATCTTCTATTCGATGTTCGGCTTCCAGCGCGTCGGCGACCTGGCCTGGGCGGCGGGCGATGCACGGGCGCGTGGTTTCCTGCTGGGTGCCACGGCCGGGCGCACCACGCTGATGGGCGAAGGCCTGCAGCATGACGATGGCCATAGCCATATCCTGTCATCGGTGATTCCGTGCTGCGTGTCCTATGACCCGACCTTTGCCTACGAACTGGCGGTGATTATTCGCGAAGGCATGCGGCGTATGTATGTCGAACAGGAGGATATTTACTACTACATCACCCTGCTCAACGAAAACTACCCGCACCCGGCGATGCCCGAAGGTGTGGAGGATGGCATTGTTAAAGGCATCTACCGCCTGAGCGGCAGCCAGCACGCCAAGGTGCAACTGATGGGCAGCGGGTCGATCCTGCGCGAAGTGATCGCAGCCGCCGACCTGCTCGCCAACGACTTTGCCGTGCAATGCGACGTTTGGAGCGTGACGAGCCTGACCGAGTTGCGCCGTGACGGACACGCGGTGGAGCGCTGGAACCTGTTGCACCCCGAGCGTGAGCCGCGCGCGAGCTACGTCGAGCGATGCCTGGCCGGGCAAACGGGACCGGTGGTGGTGGCGACGGATTACGTGAAACTGTTCGCCGATCAGATCCGTCCGTTCGTGCCGGGCCGACGCTTTGTCGCACTGGGCACTGATGGCTTCGGGCAATCAGACACCCGGGAAGCCTTGCGCGCGTTCTTTGAGGTGGATCGCCACTTCATCGCCCTGGCTGCCCTGAAGGCACTGGCGGATGACGGCGTGATCGGTCGCGACAAGGTCAGTGAAGCGATCAAGCGCTACGGGATCAACGTCGACAAGGCCGACCCCGTAGCGGTTTGATTTACTGCGCAGGCGTCGGCAGCGGCGGAATCGCTTCTGTCGGCGGCGGCAGGTCCGGCATGGTGGCAGCGGGTGCGGGTTCGGCCTGCGGCGCAATCGGTGCAGCCTCAGGCGCGGGCACAACCGGCTCCGAGGCAGCCGGTGCGGCAGGCTCTTCCTTCGGCGCCTCGACTTTCTCTGCAGCCGGTGCGGCCTTCGGCTCCGGCACACCCAGATCGGCCTTGGGCTGCTCGGGGATATGCTCGGCCTTCTTTACTTCCTGTGGCAGGAACACATCCACCAACGCAAAGTAACGGTCGTAGAACTTCGGCGCGGACACCGTCTCACTGGCCACCTTCACCATCGAATCATCGGTGGAGCCGATCGGCATCGACACCGACCCCAGCACGCCCACACCCAGGCTCGCGGAGTTGTTGACCTTCTTCAGCGCATAGCGATCCTGCAGGGCATTGGCAAACATCGTCGAGTGGTTCTTGCCTTTGCCATCATCGGCGCACACCACGTTGAAGCTGATCTGCAGGTGCGTTTCGCCGGTCTGCTGGAAGCTCTTGTTACCCACGACCAGTTTCGGATCGCTGCTGGTGATGATGTAGCCCTGGCTCAGCAAGGCGCGCCGCGCGGCCTCGCACGCCGCTACATCGGTAACCGGGTAATCCCGGGAAAATGTACCGGAGTCGTCGAAGTTCTCATGTTCATAAATAGCGGTCTTGGGTGACGAGCAGCCCGCGGCGCCCGCCAGCACCAGCGCCAGCCCGAGGCTACGCAAGTGGAATGATGTCGACATTGATAATCCTGAGGAAAACGGTCTGGGCGGTATTGTGCAACAGAACGAGGCCTTGGCGCGCGCATTCCTGTCGGTAAAACGTCACAGGGCTACGCACCCGGGCCTGCCGGGAAAAGCCCGGCACACATATGGTCAATAAATACGCGGAGCTTGGCCGATGTATGGCGACCGGGCCACAACATCCAGAAACTGCCCCGATGCTCCAGGTATTCATCCAGCACCCGTTGCAAGCGCCCTTCGTCCACGGCCTGGTTGACCATGTAGTCCGGCAGGCAGGCAATGCCCAACCCCTCGAGCACCACATGCTTGAGGGACTCGATGGTGGTGCTGACCAACGGCGTACGCAACAGCGGTTCCGCAGCCCCCGGGGCAAGGCGCAACGGCCAGGGCTCAAGCTTGCCCGTGGCGCAGAACTTGTGGCGCAGGCAGGCGTGGCCATTGAGGTCCTGCGGTTGCTGCGGCGTGCCGTGTTGGGCGAAGTAGCCCGGTGTGGCGACGAGTACCAACTGGTAGTGGCCCAGATGACGCGCCATCAAACGCGAATCTTCCGGCTTGCCGGTGCGAATCACCGCATCGAAACCTTCCTCGATCACGTCAACCATGCGGTCGGAGAAATCCACATCCAACTCGATCTCCGGGTAGGCGCGCATAAAGTCACTGAGCACCGGCATCAACAAGCCGCGCACCTGCGGCACACTGATGCGCAACTTGCCCCGTGGTGTTGCAGCGGCGTCTGTCAGTTCCTGCTCGGCCGCTTCCACCTCAGCGAGAATCCGCCGCGAGCGCTCAAGGAAAAGCGCACCTTCACTGGTCAAGGTGATACTGCGCGTGCTGCGGTGAAACAGCCGCACGCCCAGGCGCTCTTCCATCCGCGCAATGCTTTTGCCCACGGCCGACGACGACACCCCCAGCACGCGGCCGGCGGCGGTGAAGCTGAGCGTCTGCGCCACCTGCACAAATACCGACAGGCTGCCCAAGCTGTCCATGATCTGCCTCCAGCAATTACGGACACCGGCGTCCGATAAGTTCGGAACCTTAGCCTGTTTTTCCGCCAATCACAGCCCCCTACTCTGCCTGCTTGCCCTTTTACCTGGATAAAACGTCATGAGCAGCAGCCCTTCACTCACCGCATCAGGCCAGCGGGATTCTTTACCCCTGGGCGGTTTACTGGCCCTGGCCAGCGCCGGCTTTATCACCATCCTCACTGAAGCCATGCCCGCCGGGCTTCTGCCGCAGATGGGCGAGGGCCTGGGCGTGTCGCCCGCCCTGGTCGGCCAATTGGTCACCCTCTACGCCCTGGGCTCGTTGCTGGCCGCCATTCCCCTGACGCTGCTGACCCGCGGCTGGCGCAGGCGGCCCTTGCTGCTGCTGGCCATTGGCGGCTTTGCCCTGGTCAACAGCGTAACCGCGCTGTCCAGCCATTACGGGCTGACCCTGGTGGCGCGCTTTTTTGCCGGGGTCTTCGCCGGGTTGCTGTGGGCGTTGCTGGCGGGGTACGCGAGCCGAATGGTGGCGCCACACCTGCAAGGTCGCGCCATTGCCGTGGCGATGCTGGGTGCACCGCTGGCGCTGTCGCTGGGTGTACCCGCGGGAACCTTCCTCGGCACCGCGGTTGGCTGGCGCTTGAGCTTTGCGATCATGACCGGGCTGACCCTGATACTGCTCGCCTGGGCACGCTGGCAACTGCCGGACTTTGCCGGCGAACGGGCGGATAAACGCCTGGGGCTGCGCCAGGTGCTGAACTTGCCGGGCATTCGTCCGGTGCTATGGGTGACGTTTACCTACGTGCTGGCCCACAACATTCTGTACACCTATATCGCCCCGTTGCTGGTGCCCGCCGGGATTGAGGTGGACGTTGACCGAGTGCTGCTGGTGTTCGGCCTCTCGGCGGTGCTGAGCATCTGGCTGGCAGGTGTATTGATTGACCGGTGGCTGCGCGCCTTGCTGCTGATCAGCTGTGCGCTGTTTGGCCTGATCGCCCTGGCGCTGGCGTTGTGGATCAATGTGCCGGCAGTCATCTATATCGCCGTGGCGTTATGGGGCCTGGCGTTCGGCGGTTTGCCGGCATTGCTGCAAACCGCACTGGCCCAATCGGCGGGCGAGTCGGCGGATGCCGCACAATCCATGCTGGTGACCGTGTGGAACCTGGGGATAGCCGGCGGCGGCCTGGCGGGTGGTGTATTGCTTCAAGGTTGGGGCGTTGCGGCCTTTCCATGGGCGGTTGTGCTTCTGATGCTATTGGCGTGGGCCGGCGCATTGCAGACGGCCGCGCAGGCTTCAGTCATTTGCGCCACTCGCCGGAGCGACGCCGACCAGGGCTCAGTGCCCCATTGATGGTTATTGCCCGTGCCGACTAACCAAGTGATTACCTCGTCGAACACCTGCAGCACGGCAGGAACATCCGCCACACTGGCAAAAGTCATCCGGTAGCGCCTGGAAAAATGTCCCGTGGCTCATGTGAGGGCGGGATCACATCCATTCATATAACTACCCCCCCAACTCCGGAACCTCCTCACCTCAGTAGCCACCCAACTAGACCTCTGCTGAAAACACCCCCTTAGGCAACACGAGAAGTCTAGGCCATGAGAAGCATCGACACCCTACGCAATATTGCTCCACAAACTGCTGCTGCCACATTACGAGAGATGCGGCAGGAGGAAACAGGCTCTCGGCATGCCTCGGAGGCGAACGATCTGACGCCCCGCGCCCAAGCCGACAGAGACCTCGCCATCACTTACGCCACAGCACTGCGCAAATACGCAAACGAACTGCCCGTCGCGATCTCCAGCAGTGACTCTATCGACAATATTTCCACCGACTCGCTGTACGGCCAATGGCGCGCTCATCTGAATAAGCTATTGCAACTTCCGGCGTTAAAGGTGTGGGCGCTTGCCAATGGTATCGATCTGACAAAAAGTATCAGCATTGATCCATCGAAAAACGCCATAGGGCAGGTTAAGGCGGACGGAACAATCAAGAGCCTCTCGGCCTTTGAAGCGATGAAAACGGTTCCGGATGAGTGGCGTCTGTTGATGAATGCGGCCCAAGTACTGGCGAGCGACAGTGGAGCTATCAGCGCTGGGCACACGACAGTCGGAGTGCTTGAAATATCCCGGTTTTTTCGTGATCACGGGACATTAGCATCAACCAAAGCGGCGTTCGAACAGCGTGCCCTTGAACTGGACAACAATCAGGGCGCGCTCAATCTTGACCTTTCCGACCCACGAAGTGAGGATCAACTCAACACCCAGAAGCAAGCGTTGGAAACGTTCATCAAGCGCAAAGCTATCACTCTCGACGAAACTCAAAGCCCCGACTTATCCCCCCCTGCGATTAGCCCCCGTAGCGCCGGGGACGCCGCACTGGCCGTGCTCTTTCACCAGAAACTGTTAAGTTATCGCCATTATCCTGGCTTTCAACCACTTGAAAACATCCCGAAAGATTCATTACTCGGACAATGGCGAGCGCACTTCAGAAAGATCCTCGATAGCACGGACGTCAAAGAGTGGGCCTCCAAGGAGGGGATCGACCTCAAGCAGTTTCGGGTCCACGTCATACCATCCGGCGGCCTAGGTGCGATCTCGTACCCAAAAAATGGCGATACGGAGCAGATTACCTACCATAAAAATCCTCCACAGTGGTGGTCTTTGTTAATAAGCGCAGCTAAAGCACTGGGAGCCCATTATTATCAGATGGATGATGACTGGGAAAGCACAGCCCCCCTGCATGACGTAGCTAGGTTTTATCGTCACGACATCGAAAAATCGGGCGCCTTTGAAGCTTTGGATACTCACTTGAGTAGTACCAACGGCGCATTGACACTGAGCCCTACCGATCCACGTAGCGAGGAAACCCTGGCGACGGCCAAGACCACTCTTGGCAACGTAGCCAATCGACGAGAATTAATCAAAGCACTCGACTCCATTACCTCCCTTCTGAGCCCTGACGCTGGATCAACTCATTCTCTCGAATCGCAGTTGATCGGGCCGACGGCACAACGTATTCCTATCGATCCAGACAGCACGTATAGCCAATGGACGGCGAATGCTGGCGAGACCGCAAGTGTCGGAGATTTCATCAAAGCTCACGGGTGGCCCCTTCCAGTCGACAGAGAAGCCGTTGTCGCGTTGTCCGAGCGGTTAGGCTCCATCAAGATGGTTGACGGCACTGCGCAGGAAATCGGTGACAGCGAGTTGGCACAGCTTTACGCAAATGAGCTGGACGAATACGCAGCGAGTACCCCCCCTGCTGATCTTCGTAAACTCGTTATCAAAAACATTCCACGGCACTCGACGCTCGGGCAATGGAAGGCTCACCTTCACTCGCTGCTCAACAATGCCGAGCTTAAAAGCTGGGCAGGCCTCAACGGGGTGGACCTGTCGAAGCCATTCGAGATCACCGATGACGGCGGGCTGAAATGCTACGTCAACGGCAATTCTAAAGTGTTTAGCGGGCAAGACTTAGAGTCGTTGCCTCTGACCTGGCCGCTGATCCTCGCCGCCGCCGCCCAAGTACCGACTCCGGACGCCTTGCTGTCCGACAGCCCCGAAGACGCCACTCTCGAAGACATCGCGGCGTTTTACGATGAGCCATCTGTGTGGTCAAAGACCACCTTGGAGCAGCGGGTTGCGATACTTCGCAAGACCAATGCCTTCCCCGCTCAGCAAAACCTCTCTACGCGTGCAGCCTCCCCATCAAAGTCGCTAGCAACCATTGAAGTGGCACAGAGGCGCTTGGGTGCCATTCTGAATGAACACTCCCTGGCCACTCAGCTGAGTGCCATCGGCGATGCTCAGACTGAGCTGGCCAATGCACTGAAAACCACCAGGATCACACTTGCACCCGGTTCGTTCCTGGCATCAGAGGAGGATTTGGCTGAGAAATCCGTCACCCTGGAAGAATTCATCCGTATGAACGGTTGGCTTCAACCGAAAAATACTGAAGAACTGATCAATCTGATCGGTCATCTCAAGCGCCAACCGTTGACCTCTGCGCGGCATGGCAATTTAGGCGGTGCCCTGTCCTGGCCCATCCCTCTAGACGATAAGGCTCGCGCAAGTCTGGTAACCTCCCTGAGATTATCCAAGGATTACGACGCCTCGAAAGGATTGCTGGGCAGCCTGGGCTCAACTGTCAGCCTCTCCGCCTATGAGGGCGGTCCCGAGATAACACTGGACAATGTCCGACAGTGGCTCGGTAAAGTGCTCAACACACCTCGCGCCAAGGCGCTGGGAGTAACACTTCAAAATGAATATCAAGGCATCGCCTCCGCGTCGACTGCCAATGACTTGGTCCTGGCGGCGCTCAGTGCCGAGCTTGAGCATCAGGCCAGCCCGCTTAACCCCGCCTCCCCGGCGAGAACAACCATTGCGGGTTTTGACCTGACCAAGAGTCAGTACTGGCACACGCCTCCTTCTGTCGTGGTCAAGGACTTGACCGATCACTTGGTCAAAAACGCTAGAGTCCCTCGGAACATGGCCTGCGCAGCGGCGCTCTTGTTATTGTCACACAAGGCCCCGGCTCTACTGGTCAAAGATATTCCCGAAACCGTGACCATGGGCTCACATACCTGGGTCACCTTTACAACAGCCGTCGCCCGTGTCGAGGCACAAGCGCCGGGGGCCTCGGCGAAAATGACGTTTGCCCAAATCATGGCCTACGCAGACCTGGCCCCAATTACCCAGTCGGCACAAGGTATCGAGCAAGCTGCCAGAAAATCGGCATTGAAAGATTGGGGAATTGCCCAAGGACTTCTTAAGGTTAACGCTCGGGACGCGTATAGCGATGAGCAACTGAACACCGTTCTCGAAGCGTTTAACAACCAAATCACCGAATTGAAAGCCGCATCTACAGCCTTGCATGTCGACATGCCGAACCGAAAGGCAATGGCATTGGCCGAACTGAAAAGGGTCTTCGGTGAACAGATCCCTTTCGAAGAAAAATGCATCAATGTGGCCTCACCTCATCGGGACTATAAGGGGCCTTACTCGTTTCTGGATCTGTATATGGCGGACAACCTGGGGACGCCCGCCGGTATTCTCAAACCTACGGAACCTGTTGTAAACGGGACGCTTGGCACAGGGTCCGGCACGAGCAATCGATTGAAGCTGAACTACTGGGTATCTTCCAACAGCAAGGTCGACCTCCGCAGCCTGCTCGCCAGGCAAGGGGAACTTCCCGATATAACCAGTAAATTCGAGCAAGCCTTTTCTGCTTACAGGCCCAAGCTAAAACAACACTTGCCGACTGTCGTCAAACACCTGATTTCAAAAATGCCCCTGGAGGACCGCAAGCACTTGGAGTTAGGGAAGCTGGAGCTATTTAAAGTAATAGATGCCAAAAAAAAAGGGGCTCTTGGCATCTCATCCGCGCCGACCTATGCCTATACGCCAAACCCGGACCGTCTCATCATAAAAACCACGCTTGGGGGAAATCCCAAGACCTTTGAGTTTGACTTGAAAGAGGCCAGCGTTCGCCGTCGGAGTGATCTTGATAATGTCAAGGCCGGGATTGTCAGCGAGTCCCAGATCGACACTGAGTACATGCAACCCCTTACTCCCTCGAATACAAAGCAGCACCTGCTCCAGGAGCAAGCCGACACCGACACCACGCCCAAAAGTTACTTCAGCGACAGAACGACCCTTATTGCCGGTGCTGCGATCCAGGACGCTGCCATCGACAGACTGCAAGCCCAGGCAAAAGGTGTGACAACCTTCGAGACCGAATTCAACACCGATAAGTTCTTACATGAAGTAGTGATGAACCTCATTCCCCTCAGGTCAGCGATTGTCAATTTCCAACAAGGCAAGATTGGCGCAGGTCTCGTCGACTTGGGCTTAGATATCCTGGGCGTTGTGATGGCGTTTGCGACTGGAGGTGCTTCTGCCGGTCTAAAAGCCGCAGCTTCCGGCGCCTCGACAGCCGCTCGCGTGCTCCAGGGGGCAAGGGTCATCGGTCGACTGACACTCAGTGCCCTCAACCCGGCGAGCGGTATTGATGATCTGGGTCGACTGATTGTAAACGGTGGTCAAAGGCTGATCCATGCAGGAGGCCATTTGGCCTCGAAACTGGGGGGAGCCATCGGCGACCTGGCAGGTACCAGACGATTGCTTGGGTCAATGAATAGTTTTGATCTGGTGGCAGCCAGCAAGTGCTTCGATGCTGCCGCCACCGGTACGTTCAAGATCATGGACGAGGTCTTCGAAGGGACTGCAGTTTTCTTCAAGGGCAAATGGTACCCCTATAGCCTGACGAACAACGCTCCCTATGGAAAACCGCTGGCTTTTTTTAATCCAAATAGCATAGCGATGGGCGGCGAGATTAAAAACGTCAGGGTGTTGGATGAAGGACTTGTTTTATTTGAGGACATTCATGGCGGAGCCAAACGGCTCACTCTGGATGCTCATGGCGTCGTGAATCCAATGGATGGTTCCACCAGTATATTAGTGAACGGTGAGCACCTGGCGCCCAGAGAGTTCCTCGACCATTTAAAACGTACTAGGGTAAAGATTGAAGACTATGACGAAATTCGCCTGACTGTATGCAATTCTGCTAACGGCGGTGCCAATTCATTCGCTGCGCAGTTTGCAAAACTCACGAAAAAACCGGTGAAAGGCTATGAAGGAACAATGTATGTGCAGCCTAATGTGGAATCCATGCATCTGAATAACTTTCCCCACAGGGCTGCTCGCAGGGATTATCTGGATGACCGGTTTCTGGGCGTTAAACGACAAGTAGAAAACAAGTATGTTGAGATAGGCCAGTTGGATAACGGCGTCATGAAGTACTACCCGGACCCAAGCTACAAACCCGTGAAATTTTCTGCCCAAGGGGTTGCTCAACCCTCTACCCCAAAAACTCCGCGACCAATGACACAGGCTGAAATTGAACAACACAACAAACGGGTCGCGGATGCCCAACGTGCCCAAGATGATGCCACCCACAACAATGCCGATTTGAGTGATTACGAAGATTTTACCTAGGCCCTGTATGAAACCATCTGCAACTCATGGAAATCCAGTGAGCATAGGGACTTATTACAGTCCGCTCCATCAACGGCGCACTCTGCTCAGGCTTCCTCTGGAACCATAAAAAAGCCCCCGGTCTTTTCAGGCCGGGGGCTTCTTGTTCAAACCGTCATCAGTACTTCTTGATGTCGGCCTTGGTTTCCAACTGCTTGCGGTACGCGGCGAAGTCCTGCTGGCCGACACGGGAAGCGAGGAAGCGGCGGTACTGCGCCTTTTCTTCGTCCGTTGGGGCAGCCGCCTCGTTGACGCCGTTCAAGCGCACGATCACCAGGCTGCCATCAGCCAGTGTCACGGTGGTGAAGGTCGGCTTGTCCTTGGCCGCAGGCTTGGGCATGCGGAACAGGGCTTGCAGCACGGCCGGGTCAATCGCTTCCTGGCTACGGGTAGCCGCTTCAGTGACTTTCCAGGCCTGGCCGTCGACCGGCTGGTTCAGCGGGGTCTTGCCATCACGCAGGCTGGCGATCAGCTCGTCAGCGTGAGTCTTGGCAGCCGCGCTGGCGCGCTCCTTGGCCATCTGTGTGCGGATCGCCGCTGCAACGCTTTCCAGCGGCAATTGCGCCGGTTTGCGGTGCTCTTTGGCACGCAGCACGATGATGGTTTCCGGGTCCAGCTCGATGGCGCTGCTGTTGGCCCCCTCATCCAGCACTTCCGGGCTGAACGCAGCGGTGACCACGGCGCGGTTGGCCGCAACACCGTCACCGCCCTCACGGCCAAACGGCGCGGAGGTGTGTACGGTCAGTTTCAGGTCAGACGCCGGTTGAGCCAGATCGGAGGCTTCGAATGCCGCATCTTCCAATTGCTTGGTTGCTTCGACAAAACGCTGCTCGACCTGCTGGGTCTTGAGCTCGCGGGTCAGCTTGTCTTTCAGGCTGGCGAACGTCGGCACTTGCGGTGCTTCAACGCCCAACAGCTTGATCAAGTGCCAACCGAAGGTACTGCGCACCGGTGCAGATACCTGGTCCTTGTTCAAGGCGTACAAGGCGGTTTCGAAGTCCGGGTCGTAGACGCCAGGGCCGGCAAAGCCGAGGTCACCGCCATTGTTGGCCGAACCTGGATCCTGGGAGAACTCCTTGGCCAGGGCCTCGAACTTCTCACCCTTGGCCAGGCGCGCCTGGATTTCTTCGATCTTGGCCTTGGCTTGCGCGTCGGTGACCTTGTCGTTGACTTCAATCAGGATGTGCGCTGCACGACGCTGTTCAGCGAGGTTAGCGGTTTCTTTCTGATAGGCAGCCTGCAGTTCATCGTCCTTGACGCTGACCTGGTCGAAGAAGGAAGACTTCTTCAGTTCCAGATAGTCGATGACCACCTGGTCCGGGGTCATGAACTCCTTGGCGTGCTGGTCGTAGTAGGCCTTGACCTCGTCGTCGGTGAGTTTCACCGCCGCAGGGTTGGCCTTGATATTGACGGTGGCGAAATCGCGGGTCTGCTTTTCCAGACGGGCAAATGCCAGCACTTCGGCGTCGGTCACGAAACCGCTGCCGGCGATGCCTGCGCGAACCTGGCCGATCAACATTTCCTGGGTCAGCATCTGACGGAACTGCAGACGGCTGTAGCCCAACTGACGGATCACCTGGTCAAAGCGTTCGGCGTTGAACTTGCCGTCCACCTGGAATTCCGGCGTCTGCAGGATCACCTGGTCCAGCGCAGCCTCAGAGAAGCCAAACTTGGAGTCCGCGGCGCCTTGCAGCAGCAGTTTGCGATCGATCAGGCCCTTGAGGGCTGCTTCGCGCAGCAATTTTTCGTCCAGCAGTGAAGCATCGAAATCCTTACCCAGCTGTTGCATCAGCTGGCGACGTTGCATATCGACGGCCTGGCTCAGTTCAGTCTGGGTGATTTCTTCACCGTTGACCTTGGCCACGTCCTGCTTGGTGTTGGTCGAAGCCTGGAAAATGGCCTCGATACCGGTGAACGCCATCAATGCGACGATGATCCCGATAATGGTCTTGGCAATCCAGCCTTGTGAATTGTCCCTGATATTTTGCAGCATGCGTCCCCCAGAAACGGTTGAACTTCAAAAATTGGCAACCGTGGAGCGTGGGTAGAGTCCGGATAGAAGAAAGGCGCATCCGAGGATGCGCCTTCTCGTAACTGGCGGAGCGGACGGGGGGTTGAATCTACACCCCGGCTTGGCGACCCGATGGATACTTGGGTCAGCTGTCGCTCCGCTGCCAGGCCAGACCTGCGTCCGACCCGGGTAGCAAAGGCTTGATCGAAGCTTAGTTAACCGCTTCTTTCAGGGCTTTACCGGCTTTGAAACCTGGTTTCTTGGCAGCAGCGATTTGCAGTGCTTTGCCAGTCTGTGGGTTACGGCCAGTGCGAGCTGGGCGGTCAGTCACAGAGAAAGTACCGAAGCCTACCAGTACCACGGAGTCGCCGGCCTTCAGAGCGCCAGTGACGGATTCGATTACTGCATCCAGCGCACGGCCGGCAGCAGCTTTCGGGATATCAGCGGATGCAGCGATAGCATCAATCAGTTCCGACTTGTTCACTCTAAGTCCCCTTATATATCTATTGAGTATGATTCTAAGTTTTTTGGTAAACAGCAAAAACCAGTGCTGAATGGCCTACAGACACTTAAGAGCCGCTTTATAACAAGGGCTCTAAAAAGCTGTCAAGGAAGCCCCCAGGCTTATTCACATTAATGCGTGCTAATTCTTTCCTTGGAATCAGACTCTCGCTTTTCGTCCTTTGCGACTATCTCCGGAGCCACATCCGGCAAGGGCTCCGGCGCGTATTGCAGCGCAATTTGCAGGACCTCGTCAATCCATTTAACCGGTTTAATCTGAAGATCCTGCTTGATATTGTCAGGAATTTCCTTCAAGTCGCGAACATTCTCTTCAGGAATGATCACGGTCTTGATGCCACCGCGGTGTGCCGCCAGCAATTTCTCTTTAAGGCCGCCAATGGCCAATACCTGGCCACGCAGGGTGATTTCCCCGGTCATCGCGACATCGGCGCGCACCGGTATGCCGGTCAATGCCGAAACCAGCGCCGTGCACATGCCTACGCCAGCGCTGGGGCCATCCTTCGGTGTAGCCCCTTCCGGCATGTGGATGTGGGTGTCGTGCTTCTCGTGGAAGTCCAGGGGGATCCCCAGGCTCCTGGCGCGGCTGCGCACCACGGTCTGCGCGGCGGTAATGGATTCGACCATC
Source organism: Pseudomonas sp. NIBRBAC000502773 (assembly GCF_006517195.1). Lineage (NCBI taxonomy): Bacteria > Pseudomonadati > Pseudomonadota > Gammaproteobacteria > Pseudomonadales > Pseudomonadaceae > Pseudomonas > Pseudomonas sp. NIBRBAC000502773. Next base: position 904,627 of record NZ_CP041189.1, read on the forward strand.
ACGTCACCGAGGGAGCCGGTCTTGATCAACTGGCCCTTGCCGGGGATCACCGCAGCTTCGATGGTCAGCAACTCGCCGCCCACCTGGGTCCACGCCAGGCCAGTGACCTGCCCTACCTGATCCTGCTGTTCTGCCAGGCCGTAACGGAATTTACGCACCCCCAGGAAGTGCTCAAGAGCGTCGGCCGTGACCTTCACCGAGAAGCGTTTTTCCAGCGCGTGCTCCTTGACCGCCTTGCGGCAAATCTTCGCGATCTGGCGCTCAAGTCCCCGTACACCGGCCTCGCGGGTGTAGTAGCGCACGATGTCGCGGATCGACTCGACGTCGAATTCGATCTCGCCCTTCTTCAGGCCATTGGCCGAGATCTGCTTGGGCGCGAGGTATTTGACGGCGATGTTGATCTTCTCGTCTTCGGTGTAACCCGGCAGACGAATCACCTCCATCCGGTCCAGCAATGCCGGCGGAATATTCATGGAGTTGGAGGTGCACAGGAACATTACGTCGGACAGGTCGTAGTCGACCTCAAGGTAATGGTCATTGAAATTGTGGTTCTGCTCAGGGTCGAGCACTTCCAGCAAGGCCGATGCCGGATCGCCACGCATGTCGCTGCCCATTTTGTCGATTTCATCGAGCAGGAACAGCGGGTTGCGCACACCCACCTTTGTCATTTTTTGAATCAATCTTCCTGGCATCGAACCGATGTAAGTCCGACGATGACCACGAATTTCCGCCTCATCACGCACGCCACCGAGGGCCATGCGCACGAATTTACGGTTGGTGGCATTGGCGATGGACTCGGCCAGGGAGGTTTTACCTACCCCAGGCGGGCCAACCAGGCACAACACCGGGCCACGAATCTTCTTCACGCGTTTTTGCACGGCGAGGTATTCGAGGATGCGTTCTTTGACTTCTTCAAGGCCATAATGGTCGGCATCGAGAATGTCTTCAGCGCGCGCCAGATCCAGGCGTACCTTGGTCTGAGCCTTCCACGGCACCTGCACCAGCCAGTCGATGTACGAGCGCACCACGGTGGCTTCAGCCGACATCGGCGACATCTGCTTGAGCTTGTTCAACTCGGCGGTGGCTTTGGTCAGGGCGTCTTTCGGCAGGCCGGCAGCATCGATGCGCTTTTTCAGCTCTTCGATTTCGTTGTGGCCTTCCTCGCTGTCGCCGAGTTCCTTCTGAATGGCCTTCATCTGCTCATTCAGGTAGTACTCGCGCTGGCTGCGCTCCATTTGTTTTTTGACCCGACCACGAATGCGCTTCTCGACCTGGAGCAGATCGATTTCAGCGTCCAGCAATGCCAGCACGTGTTCGACACGGGCCGACAGGTCGATGATTTCGAGGATGTCCTGCTTCTGCTCGATCTTCAGCGCCATGTGCGCGGCCATGGTGTCGACCAGGCGGCTTGGCTCATCGATGCTATTGAGGGAAGACAACACTTCAGCCGGGACTTTCTTGCCCAACTGCACGTACTGCTCAAACTGCGAGAGCAGGCTGCGCACAAACACTTCGGACTCGCGCTCAGGGGCCTCGACTTCGTCGATCAGCACCACTTCAGCGCGCAGGTGGCCGTCCACCTCCATGAAACGCTCTACCGCACCGCGCTGCTCGCCTTCCACGAGCACCTTGACGGTGCCATCGGGCAGCTTGAGCAGTTGCAGGACAGTGGCAATGGTGCCGACGCGATACAAGGCATCTTCGCCCGGATCATCATCGGCAGGATTTTTCTGGGCCAACAGCAGGATCTGCTTGTCGCCCGTCATCGCGGCCTCGAGGGCTTCGATAGACTTCTCGCGCCCCACGAACAGCGGGATAACCATGTGCGGATAGACGACGACATCACGCAACGGCAGGAGAGGCAATTCGATGGTTGTCTTCATGATTTCGCCTCTATGACAGTTGAAAAATAAGCTTGAAACCAAGATGGGGGCTGCGTGTAAAAAAAACAAGCTCAATGCTGGCAGTTACACGCAGTAAAAATCCTTATGAAAAACAAAGGAGCCCCTAGAGGCCCCTTCGTTTGTACCAAAACTGCGAAACGCTTACGCGTCTGGCGCAGCCTTGGCAGTCGGCTCACTGTTTTCGTAGATATACAGTGGCTTGGACTTACCTTCTATAACGCTTTCGTCGATCACCACTTTACTCACCTCGGACTGCGAGGGGATTTCGTACATGGTGTCGAGCAATACACCTTCGAGGATCGAACGCAGGCCACGTGCACCGGTCTTGCGCTCCAGTGCCCGCTTGGCCACCGATTTGAGCGCGTCAGTACGGAACTCGAGGTCCACACCTTCCATCTCGAACAGCTTGGCGTATTGCTTGGTCAGGGCGTTTTTCGGTTCGGTGAGGATCTGAATCAGAGCCGCCTCATCCAACTCGTCCAACGTGGCCAGGACCGGCAAACGGCCAACGAATTCCGGGATCAGACCGAACTTGACCAGATCGTCAGGCTCGACTTCACGCAGGGACTCGCCCACCTTCTTGCCTTCTTCCTTGCTGCGCACTTCTGCACTGAAACCGATGCCGCCACGGGTAGACCGTTGCTGAATAACCTTCTCCAGGCCGGAGAATGCACCGCCACAGATAAACAGGATGTTGCGCGTATCAACCTGAAGGAATTCCTGCTGCGGGTGCTTGCGGCCGCCTTGTGGCGGTACGGAAGCGACCGTGCCTTCGATCAGTTTCAACAGGGCCTGCTGCACGCCTTCACCGGAAACGTCCCGGGTGATCGACGGGTTGTCGGACTTGCGCGAGATCTTGTCGATTTCGTCGATGTAGACAATACCCATCTGGGCCTTCTCTACGTCGTAGTCGCACTTCTGCAGCAATTTCTGAATGATGTTCTCGACATCTTCGCCCACGTAGCCAGCCTCGGTGAGGGTGGTGGCGTCGGCGATGGTGAACGGAACGTTCAGCAAGCGAGCGAGGGTCTCTGCAAGCAGGGTCTTACCCGAGCCTGTAGGACCGATCAGCAAGATGTTGCTCTTGCCGAGTTCGACTTCGTCGCCTTTCTTGTCACGCTGGTTCAAGCGCTTGTAGTGGTTGTATACCGCTACGGCCAGAACCTTCTTTGCACGCTCTTGACCAATCACATACTGATCAAGGATGCCGCTGATTTCTTTAGGCGAAGGCAATTTATGCGCGCTGCTTTCGGCCTGGGCTTCCTGCACCTCCTCACGGATGATGTCATTGCACAGGTCGACGCACTCGTCGCAGATAAAGACCGAGGGGCCGGCAATCAATTTGCGCACTTCATGCTGGCTTTTGCCACAGAAGGAGCAATAGAGCAGCTTGCCGTTGTCCTCGCCGTTGCGGGTGTCAGTCATTCGTTCGATCCAAATCCGATAGGCTTGCAACACAAGATGAAGGCTTATGCGGGCTTTTTCAAGCCCGCAGGTGATCGGGAAACCCAACCAGCCCTATTTTGAGCGGCTTATATTAAGCGGGGCGCTTTTCGATCACTGCGTCGATCAACCCATATTCACGTGCGGCTTCGGCGCTCATGAAGTTGTCACGGTTGGTGTCGCGCTCGATTTCTTCCAGGGTGTGCCCGCTGTGCTTGGCCATCAGCGTGTTGAGACGTTCGCGGATGAAGAGGATTTCCTTGGCGTGAATTTCGATGTCCGACGCCTGGCCCTGGAAACCGCCCAGTGGCTGGTGAATCATCACACGCGAGTTCGGCAGGCAGTAACGCTTGCCCTCGGCACCTGCGGTCAGCAGGAACGCGCCCATGCTGCAGGCTTGGCCAATGCAGGTAGTGGATACGTTCGGCTTGATGAACTGCATGGTGTCGTAGATCGACATGCCCGCAGTCACCGAACCGCCCGGTGAGTTGATGTAGAGATGGATGTCCTTGTCCGGGTTTTCCGCTTCAAGGAACAGCAGCTGCGCACAGATCAGGTTGGCCATGTAGTCCTCTACCGGGCCCACCAGAAAGATCACTCGCTCCTTGAGCAGGCGCGAGTAGATGTCGTAGGCGCGTTCGCCACGAGCGGACTGCTCGACAACCATCGGGACCAGGCCGCCTGCGGCCTGGATATCAGAGTTCTGCTGAATATAGGAATTACGGAACATGCTCTGCAGTTACTCCCAAATAGTCATGTCTTGAAAACGCATAAGCCAGCGCGAGGCTGGCTTATGGTTGAATTTCCAACGAGTTGGACAATCAGTCGGCTTGTGCTGCTTCCGCCGGCTTGACTGCTTCTTCGTAAGAGACCGCTTTATCGGTCACCTTAGCCTTCTGCAGAACAGTATCCACAACTTGTTCTTCCAGCACAACCGAACGTACTTCGTTCAGCTGCTGGTCGTTCTTGTAGTACCAAGCCACGACCTGCTCAGGCTCCTGGTAGGCCGAAGCCATTTCCTGGATCATTTCGCGGACGCGATCTTCGTCAGGCTTGAGGTCGAACTGCTTGACCACTTCAGCCACGATCAGGCCCAGCACCACACGGCGCTTGGCTTGCTCTTCGAACAGCTCGGCCGGCAGTTGGTCTGGCTTGATGTTGCCGCCGAACTGCTGGACAGCCTGTACGCGCAGGCGATCCACTTCGTTGGACAGCAGGGCCTTAGGCACTTCGATCGGGTTGGAGGCCAGCAGACCGTCCATGACCTGGTTCTTGACCTTGGACTTGATAGCCTGGCGCAGCTCGCGCTCCATGTTCTTGCGAACTTCGGTGCGGAAGCCTTCGATACCGGTTTCCTTGATGCCGAATTGATTGAAGAATTCTTCGTTCAGTTCTGGCAGCTTAGGCTCGGAAACGCTGTTGACGGTCACGGTGAACTCGGCAGCTTTGCCAGCCAGGTCCAGGTTCTGGTAGTCAGCAGGGAATTCCAGGTTCAGGACACGCTCTTCGCCGGCCTTGGCGCCAACCAGGCCGTCTTCGAAACCAGGAATCATGCGGTTGGAACCCAGCACCAGCTGAGTGCCCTTGGCGGAGCCGCCAGCGAATGCTTCGCCATCAACCTTGCCAACGAAATCGATGTTCAGCTGGTCTTCGTTCTGGGCAGCACGGTCGACCACTTCGAAACGGGTGTTCTGCTTGCGCAGGATTTCCAGCATGTTGTCCAGGTCCGAATCAGCCACTTCGGCGCTCAGGCGCTCGATAGCGATACCGTCGAAACCGGCCACTTCGAACTCAGGGAACACTTCGAATACGGCAACGTATTCCAGGTCCTTGCCCGCTTCCAGGGACTTGGGCTCGATCGAAGGCGAACCAGCCGGGTTCAGCTTTTGCTCAACCACTGCTTCGTAGAAAGAAGCCTGGATCACGTCACCGACGGCTTCATTGCGTGCATCAGCACCAAAACGGCGCTTGATTTCGCTCATTGGCACTTTGCCTGGACGGAAACCAGCGATCTTGGCCTTTTGGGCAGTCTGCTGCAGACGCTTGTTGACCGCAGTCTCGATGCGCTCAGCCGGCACGGTGATGCTCATGCGGCGCTCGAGAGCAGTAGTATTTTCAACAGAAACTTGCATGGATATTCCTCGTTGCACAGACGTTAGCCGGCCATTTCCGACCCCAATCAAGGGCATGCATTCTAGTGGGTCAAACTCAAGAAGTCACCCTACTGGAAATACGCCCGTAAACAGCCGGCAATTTATCGGTACGAAGGCACTGTCGCGCCCCGCCCCGGTGACAAATAAAGCCAATCACGCCAGGGCTCTGCGCCGCCCCTCTATATATAGAAGGGATCGTCGCCCACCTCCCCGACGGCCTACCTCGCAATGAAGGCAGATCACAATGCAGTATCATCGAGACACATAAATACGATGAAACGCATCGCCATCGCGACCCACAACCCGCAGCCACGAAAAACCGAACCGCAAAAACCAAAAAAGGCGCCAGACTGTTAAATCTGGCGCCTTTCGAATATGGGGTGGACGAAGGGGATCGAACCCTCGACAACGGGAGTCACAATCCCGTGCTCTACCAACTGAGCTACGCCCACCATATTGCGTTAACAAAGAAACCAAACTACTTCTTTGTCGAACCCCACCCTGAATGCAAACTGAGTAAGGCCTTATTTGGTGCGGATGAAGAGACTCGAACTCTTACGCCTCGCGGCGCTGGAACCTAAATCCAGTGTGTCTACCAATTCCACCACATCCGCGCTTGAAGCTCTTAAAGCAAAGGCGCCAGACGGTTAATCTGGCGCCTTTCAAAATATGGGGTGGACGAAGGGGATCGAACCCTCGACAACGGGAGTCACAATCCCGTGCTCTACCAACTGAGCTACGCCCACCATATAGCGCTACTTGTGCCAAAGCTGCCTAATGGCGCACCCGGCAGGACTCGAACCTGCGACCATCCGCTTAGAAGGCGGATGCTCTATCCAGCTGAGCTACGGGCGCCTTATTAATCTGTACTCTTGGAGGATTACAAACTAAGTGCTTCCAGCCTTGCAGAACAACGATTCTGCTCGACCTTCTTAACCAGTGCTAGGCTGTGCCCGACAAGTGCGACGAATAGTATAGAGGGCCTGGAAACCCGTCAAATCTTTTTTGAAAAAAATTCATTTTATTTAAGGGGTTAGGCCAATTTGCGGACCAAGCGCCTTTGCCCTCACGCCGTGGCGTGCGAGAATGCGCGCACTTTTCCTCCCCCTCTCGATGGTTAATCACGCGTAATGACTGCACAACTTATCGACGGCAAATCAATCGCCGCCAGCCTGCGCCAGCAGATCGCCAAACGAGTCACCGAGCGCAGCCAGCAAGGCTTGCGCACGCCTGGCCTCGCGGTGATCCTGGTCGGCAGCGATCCTGCCTCTCAGGTTTATGTCTCGCACAAGCGTAAAGACTGTGAAGAGGTCGGCTTTCTTTCCAAGGCCTACGACCTGCCTGCCGACACCACCCAGCAGGCCCTGACCGACCTGATCGACAGCCTCAACGACGACCCGGCGATGGACGGCATCCTCCTGCAATTGCCATTGCCCGCGCACCTGGATGCGTCCAAGTTGCTCGAGCGCATCCGCCCTGACAAAGACGTCGACGGTTTCCATCCTTATAACGTCGGCCGCCTGGCCCAGCGTATCCCGCTGCTGCGCCCATGCACGCCCAAAGGCATCATGACCCTGCTGGAAAGCACCGGTGTCGACCTGTACGGCCTCGATGCCGTCGTCGTCGGCGCGTCCAACATCGTGGGCCGCCCCATGGCCATGGAGTTGCTGCTGGCCGGTTGCACCGTCACCGTGACCCACCGCTTCACCAAGGACCTGGCCGGCCACGTTGGCCGCGCCGACCTGGTCGTCGTGGCCGCTGGCAAGCCGGGCCTGGTCAAGGGCGAATGGATCAAGGAAGGCGCCATCGTCATCGACGTGGGCATCAACCGCCAGGAAGACGGCAAGCTGGTCGGCGACGTGGTGTATGAAACCGCCCTGCCCCGCGCCGGCTGGATCACCCCGGTGCCGGGTGGCGTTGGCCCGATGACCCGTGCCTGCCTGCTGGAAAATACCCTGTACGCCGCAGAAACCCTGCACGGTTAATAACCAGTCGTACTGAAAAAGCCCTGCCTTATCGCAGGGCTTTTTATTGCCCGGAAGAAAACCTGTTTTTTCTTAGTTTTTAAGCACTTTCGTCCGGTTTTAGAAGAACATTCGACAGTCTCTCGTCCATACTCCTAAAATGTAACGCCATTTGTCACAAAACCCGTTTCCCAACGGTATTTCTTACTTTTTAGCGAGTTCATCCGCGTGAAAATTCGTCTTTCCATTGTCAGCCTGTTTTTTGCGTTCACCGGCACCTTTGCGCACGCTGCCGACTCCGCCCTGGCGCCGCGGGATCCCTCCAAACTGCAGATCGCTTCCGGCAGCGCCATGCTGGTGGACCTGCAGACCAACAAGGTCATCTACGCCAGCAATCCCGACGTGGTGGTGCCTATCGCTTCGGTGAGCAAGCTGATGACGGGCCTGATCGTGCTTGAAGCCAAGCAGAACATGGACGAGTACATCGACATCAACATCACCGACACGCCGGAGATGAAAGGCGTGTTCTCCCGCGTGAAGATCGGCAGCCAGATGCCGCGCAAGGAGATGTTGCTGATTGCCCTGATGTCCTCGGAAAACCGCGCCGCCGCGAGCCTGGCGCACCACTATCCGGGCGGCTACGCGGCCTTTATTGCCGCGATGAACGCCAAGGCCAAGGCCCTGGGCATGACCAGCACCCATTATGTCGAGCCCACCGGCCTGTCGATCCACAACGTGTCCACCGCCCGCGACTTGAGCAAGCTGCTGGCCTATGCGCAAAAATTTCCGATGCTGAGCCAGTTGAGCACCACCAAGGAAAAGACCGTAGCGTTCCGCAAGCCCAACTACACCCTGGGTTTCTCCAACACCGACCACCTGATCAACCGCGCCAACTGGGATATCAAGCTGACCAAGACCGGTTTCACCAACCAGGCCGGTCATTGCCTGGTGCTGGTCACCCGCATGGGTAATCGTCCGGTGTCGCTGGTGATCCTGGATGCTTTCGGCAAATTCACCCACTTTGCCGATGCCAGCCGTATCCGTAGCTGGGTCGAGACCGGCAAGGGAGGCTCGGTGCCGGACGTCGCGCTGCGCTACAAGGCTGACAAGAACCTGAAGAACCGCGCGAATGCCGCCGAAGTCCGCCGTTAAGGAACACCGAGAACGCAGTTAGGAGGGGCTAGCCCCTCCCATTTTATTTGTGTTCCGCCAACACCTTGAGCGCCTGCGCCGCCGCCCGCTCCTGCCCGGCCTGGGCCGTTGCGTTCGCCGAATCCCGCCAGCGCTGCGAATCCACATTGGCCGGCAATTGGCTCGGGCGCTGGGTGACGATTGCCCAGTGCCCGGCACTGCTCCACTTCGACTCAAAGTCGCTGAAGCTCATCAGCAGGCGTCGGTCCATGCCTGAACGCAACAGCACCGTGCTTTTCTGCTGGTTGAAACCCACCACCACCACGTAGCGCGCGTCAGACAACAGGCCGCCGCCAATCCGCGCCATCACCGGATAACCCGCCGCCACCTGCGCCAGTACCGCGGTCAGCTTGGCATCCAGCGGGTACACCATCAGCCCGTACTCACGGGCCAGCACCTGCATATTGCGCTCCAGGTCTGCTTCACCGCCCGGCAAATGCAACGGCTTATCCAACAAGCCCGGTGTCATCACAATGCCTTGTTGCGACAGCATGCTGGCTAACGCTGTAGGACCACTCTGATAAGCCTCGCTGCGAAATGTCGGCACACCATTGAGTTCGACACGTTCCGGCAGGCCCGGAAGTTTCGACGGCTGCCCGGAACAGGCCGCAAGCCCCAGGGCACAGGCCAGCAACAAGGATGTTTTAAGGTTCGACCGTAACCGCAATTTTTTTACTCTCTTGATCAACTGCCGGTGAGGGCCCTGATCATAGGACGCTCTGCCACGCGGGTATAGCCCATAGGCTCAGTAAAGCGTCGCGGTTAGAGCAAACGAGTTGGACGAACACGACCATTGGTCAATAGCAGGCAACCGCCGGGTAGCTAGACTGTCCATTGAGAAGACTGTGTGTGCCCCCTGCGGGGCGAAAGGAGGCCAAAATGAGCCTTGCAACAACGATTTTCCTGTTGATCTGCGGTTGGCTGGCGGTAGCCGGCGCCATGTTGTGGGGGGTGTTGCGCATTACTCGCCGGCACCATCACCCCCACGTCAAACCTGAGGCACCCGCCAAGCCCCATAGAGCGGCGGTGCACCACGCCTAGCCAGGCATGCAATTGAAATCCTGAGTCGCCGCGACTTCCTTACCGTGCCCGTCCATCAGGGATGCGCGCACGGTGGTGCCCAGGCTCGACTCCACCAGGGTGTAATGCTCACCCGCCTTGAAATCCTTGTACTCGACCCGACCCTCGCAGTCCTGCTGGTTGTCGTCGCCGGCTTCTTCCTCGAACAACGTCACGTCCAGGCGATGATCCCCGGGGGGCACTTCGAAAAAGCGCCCGTCGTCGACACGCTTGCCGTCCACACGTTCAGCCATCAGATCGTTCGGCGCGTCTTCTTTCAAGCCGATCCAGGCTTCGCTGGGGTCCGCCTTGGGAATCGGGCCGGCACAGGCCGACAACAACAAAACAGCCCCCAGGGCGGGGATCAACAATAAAGGTTTGAGTGACATGGCAGGGCTCCAAAGAACATCAGTAAAAAGACAAGTCGTCCGATGGGATGCAAGCTTGGGCAGCCACGCCCTGTAGAACAAATGAATCCATATGAAACGATCTTCAGCCCTTACCTAAATGTTCCTTCACCTGGCTGAAAGGCGCGTGTTAGGTGGGTCGGGCAAGACTGCCGGGGTTTGCAATCCTGCTCCCTCGGAGGTTCACGCATGCTCGGGCTGGTAAAGACCGCACTGCAAAAGCCGTACACGTTTATCGTGTTGGCCATATTCATCTGCATCATCGGGCCGATGGCGGCCCTGCGAACCCCCACCGACGTGTTTCCCGATATCGGTATCCCTGTGGTCGCCGTGGTCTGGCAGTACAACGGCCTGTCGCCGGACGCCATGGCCGGCCGGGTGATCTACACCTACGAACGCTCCCTGAGTACCACCGTCAACGACATCGAACATATCGAATCGCAATCCCTGCCCGGCATGGGCATCGTGAAGATTTTCTTCCAGCCCGGCGTCGACATCCGCACCGCCAACGCCCAAGTGACCGCCGTGTCACAAACCGTGCTCAAGCAGATGCCACCGGGCATCACGCCACCGCTGATCCTCAACTACAGCGCCTCCACGGTGCCGATCCTGCAAATGGCGTTCTCCAGCCCGACGCTGTCGGAAGCCAAAATTCGCGACCTGGTGCAGAACAATATCCGTCTACCCCTCAGCGCCCTGCCCGGCCTGGCCATGCCCACGCCGATGGGTGGCAAGCAGCGGCAGATCACCCTCGACCTCGACCCTCAGGCGCTGGCGGCCAAAGGCTTGTCGGCCCAGGATGTGGGCAATGCCCTGGCACTGCAGAACCAGATCATCCCGGTGGGCACCGCCAAACTCGGCCCCAATGAATACACGATCCTGCTCAACAACAGCCCCAAGGCCATCGATGAGCTCAACGACCTGCCGATCAAGACCGTCGACGGCGCGCTGATCACCATCGGCCAGGTTGCCCACGTGCGCGACGGTTCGCCGCCGCAGACCAACATCGTGCGCGTCGACGGCCATCGCGCGGTGCTGATGCCGGCGTTGAAAAACGGCAGTATTTCCACCCTGTCGATCATCGACGGTATCCGCCAGATGCTGCCGCGCATCAACGAAACCCTGCCGCCGTCACTGAAGACCTCGTTGCTGGGCGACGCCTCGGTATTCGTCAAGCAATCGGTGGGCAGCGTGGCCCAGGAAGGCATCATCGCCGCGCTGCTGACCAGTGCGATGATCCTGCTGTTCCTCGGCAGCTGGCGCTCCACGATCATTATCGCGGCGTCAATTCCCCTGGCGGTACTGTCGGCCATTGCGCTGCTGGCGGTCAGCGGGCAAACCCTCAACGTCATGACCCTCGGCGGGCTGGCGTTGGCCGTAGGGATTCTGGTGGACGACGCCACGGTGACCATCGAAAACATCAACTGGCACCTGGAGCAAGGCAAGGCGGTGAAGACCGCGATCCTCGACGGCGCCGCGCAAATTGTCGGCCCGGCGCTCGTCTCGCTGCTGTGCATCTGCATCGTGTTCGTGCCGATGTTCCTGCTGCAAGGCATCGCCGGTTATCTGTTCCGGCCGATGGCGCTGGCGGTGATCTTCGCCATGGCCAGCTCATTCATTCTTTCGCGCACCCTGGTGCCGACGCTGGCGATGTTCCTGCTCAAGCCGCACACGCCGGAGCCAGGCGTGGGGCACCATCCCGAAGATGCATTCATCAACCACCATGAGGGCGAGCAGCACCCGAAACCGCGCAATGCCGCACTGCAAGCGGTGCTGAATTTCCAGCAGGGTTTCGAGCGTCACTTCTCGAATATCCGCGACACCTACCACGGCCTGCTGACCTTGGCCCTGGGCAATCGCAAGGGTTTTATCGTCAGTTTCCTGGCCTGCGTGCTCGCCTCATTCCTGCTGTTGCCAAGCCTGGGCCAGGACTTTTTCCCGGCGACGGATGCCGGTGCGCTGGCCCTGCATGTGCGCCTGCCGCTGGGCACGCGCATCGAAGAAAGCGCCGCCGCCTTCGACCGCATCGAAGCGCGGATCCGTGAAGTGATCCCCGCCGAAGAACTGGACACCATCGTCGATAACATCGGCATTCCGCTCAGCGGCATCGACATGGCCTACAGCAGCAGCGGCACCATCGGCCCGCAGGATGGCGACATCCAGGTCAGCCTGAAAAAGGGCCATGCGCCCACCGCCGACTACGTGAAGAAACTGCGTGAAGCGCTGCCGCAAAGTTTCCCCGGCAGCCACTTTGCGTTCCTGCCGGCGGACATCAGCAGCCAGATCCTCAACTTCGGCGCGCCGGCGCCGCTGGACGTGAAAATCTCCGGGCGCAGCGATGCAGAAAACCGCGCCTATGCCGTCGAGTTGGAACGTCGCCTGCAACATGTGCCCGGCATCGCCGACCTGCGCATCCAGCAGTCCACCGGCTACCCGTCGCTGCAGGTGAATGTCGACCGCATGCGCGCCAACGGCCTGGGCATCACCGAGCGGGACGTGACCAACAGCATGGTGGCGTCGCTGGCCGGCAGTTCGCAGACCGCGCCGACCTTCTGGCTCAACCCGGCCAACGGCGTGTCCTATTCCATTGTCGCCGCCACCCCGCAATACCGACTCGACAGCCTGCCGTCGCTGGAAGCGCTGCCGGTCACCGGCGCCGATGGGCAGTCGCAGATCCTCGGCGGCGTAGCAACTATCTCCCGCGTGCAAAGCCCGGCGGTGGTGACCCACTACAACATCGAACCGACCCTGGACCTGTACGCCAACGTGCAGGGCCGCGACCTCGGCGGCGTAGCCCGCGACGTGCAAAAGGTGCTGGATGACACCGCGCATCTGCGCCCCAAAGGCGCGACGATCAGCCTGCACGGGCAGATCGATGCGCTGCATGAAGCCTTCAGCGGCCTGAGCTTTGGCCTGCTGGGTGCGGTGGTGCTGATCTACCTGCTGATCGTGGTCAACTTCCAGTCGTGGGCCGACCCGTTTGTGATCATTACGGCCTTGCCTGCGGCACTCGCGGGGATCGTGTGGATGCTGTTCCTCAGCGGCACCTCCTTGTCGGTGCCGGCACTCACCGGCGCCATCCTGTGCATGGGCGTGGCCACGGCCAACTCGATCCTGGTGGTGAGCTTCTGCCGTGAGCGCCTGGCCGAACATGGTGATGCGTTGAAAGCCGCCATGGAGGCCGGTTACACGCGCTTCCGCCCGGTGTGCATGACCGCCCTGGCGATGATCATCGGCATGTTGCCCCTGGCAATTTCCGAGGAGCAGAACGCCCCGCTCGGGCGCGCCGTCATCGGCGGTTTGATCTTCGCGACCCTCGCCACATTGTTGTTTGTTCCCGTGGTCTTCAGCCTGGTCCACGGTCGTCACCCTACTCGCGCAGTTGCAGGAGAAACCCCACATGTCGTCTGATCACAAACCCTCGCGCAAGCGTCTGATGCTCATGGGTGTCGGCGGCCTGACCCTGGCCGCGCTGTTGGTCGCCAACGGCCTGCATGCCCGTACGCTGTACGAACAATCGGTCACGGCCTGGACCGAGACCGCCGCCATCCCGCACGTGATGGTGTTCCAGCCCCGGCAGAATGTGGCCGGCGATACCTTGCGCCTGCCGGCGCACCTGGAAGCCTGGAGCAAGGCGCCGATCCACGCCCGGGTCAGCGGTTACCTGAAGGATTGGAAAGTCGATATCGGCATCCGGGTCAAGGCCGGGCAAGTCCTCGCGGAAATCGACAGCCCCGACCTGGATCAACAGCTGGCGCAGACCCATGCACGCCTGGTGCAGGAACAGGCCAACGCACGCCTGGCCGAAACCACCGCCACGCGCTGGCAAAACCTGCTGGCCAGCCATTCGGTATCGCGCCAGGAGGCCGATGAAAAAACCTCCAATGCCGCTGCCGCCAAGGCCAACGCCGAGGCCGCCGCTGCCGACTACGCCCGGCTGTCGGCGCTGGAAAACTACAAGACCCTTCGCGCCCCGTTCGCCGGCACCATCACCGCGCGCAACACCGATATCGGCCAGCTAATCAAGGCCGACACCGACAGCGATCCGGAACTGTTCAACATTGCCGACACCCATCAATTGCGCCTCTACGTACCGGTGCCGCAGAACTACGCAGCGGTCATCCATCCGGGCCTTGAAGCCGAGCTGACCGTGCCCGAGCACCCCGGCAAGCATTTCAAGGCGCGCCTGATCGGCGATTCGACCGCCATCGACCGCCGTTCCGGCACCCTGCTCGCCCAGTTCGTCGCCGACAACCCCGACGGCGAACTGCTGCCCGGTGATTATGCCGAGGCCACCCTGCCGATTCCGGCCGATACCCATGGCGTGAGCATCCCGGCCAGCGCCCTGATCTTCCGCGCCCAGGGCACCCAGGTGGCGGTGTTGGACGGGCAGAACCATGTGCACCTGCAGCCCATCCATATCGGCCTCGACCTGGGCGAACGCCTGGTGATCGACCAGGGCTTGAAACCCGCCGACCGCATCGTCGACAACCCGCCCGATGCCCTGCGCGAAGGTGATCCCGTGCAACTCGCCGATGCCTCCGGAGGTGCGCATGCGCATAAGGCTTAAACCGCTCGCCGCATTGACGCTGCTGGTCTTGCAGGGTTGCTCGATGGCGCCGACCTACAAGGTGCCAGCGATCGACCTGCCGGCCCACTACCGCGAACAGACCAGCGATGGACCCTGGCACAGCGCGCAGCCGTCCGACCAACTCGCGCCCGAATGGTGGAAGCTCTACAACGATTCGCGCCTGAATGACCTGCAACAGCAGCTGCTCAAGGCCAACCCGGACCTGGCGGCGGCGCTGGCGCACTTCGATGCTTCCCAGGCGTATGCCAGCCAACTGCACGCAGGCCTGTTCCCGCAGATCAGCGCCAGCGCGCAACCGCTGCGCCAGCGGCAATCGGATTCGCGACCGTTGCGGGGGGATACGCAACCGTCGGTGTACAACAGCAACATCGCGGGGTTTTCCTTGAGCTATGACCTGGACCTGTGGGGCAAAATCCGCAACCAGGTCGCGGCCGGCGATGCCCAGGCGCAAGCGTCCGGGGATGACCTGGCGGTGGCGCGCCTGAGTTTGCAGCGTCAGTTGGCGACCTTGTACGTGCAGCTCAATGGGCTGGATGCACAGAGCCGGATTCTCACTCGCTCGCTGGATGATTTCAGCCAGGCATTGCAATTGACCCGCAGCCGCTACGAGGGCCAGATAGCCTCGGAGCTGGACCTGACCCGTGCGCAAAATCAACTGGCGCAGGCCAGGGCGCAATTGGATGAAGTGCGGGGGCAACGCAACCTCACCGAGCACGCCATCGGCGAGTTGGTGGGTGTGGCAGCCAGCGACTTTACCTTGCCGCCCGGCCAGCAACTGATCGCCCTGCCGGAGGTTCCGTCGCAGTTGCCAAGCCACCTGTTGCAACGTCGCCCGGATATTGCAGCGGCAGAGCGACGGGTGTTTGCGGCCAACGCAAATATCGGCGTGGCCAAGGCGGCGTGGTACCCGGACTTCAGCTTGACCGGGTTGATTGGCGGGCAGACACAGGGCGTCGGCAATCTGCTGTCGGCGGGCAATCGGTATTGGGCACTGGGCCCGTTGGTGAACCTGCCGATCTTCGACGGTGGCCGCTTGAGCGCCAATGAACGCCAGGCCAAGGCCGAGTTTGAAGAGGCGTCGGCGCAGTACCGCAGCCAAGTGCTGAAGGCCGTGCGCGAGGTGGAAGATAACCTGGCGCAACTACGGGATTTGCAGCAGGAGGCGCAGGATGAACAGGCGGCAGCGGATGCGGCGCAGCATACGCAATCATTGGCGATGAACAGCTATCAGGCGGGGGCGGTCAGTTACCTGGATGTGGTGACCGCGCAGACAGCGGCGTTGCAGGCGCAGCGGACATTGCAGGCGGTGCAGACGCGGCAGTTGCAGGCCAGTGTAGGACTCGTGACCGCACTCGGCGGCGGCTGGCAACCTGGCGCCTGACATCACCCCAGGCACAGTGATAGCGGTGGAACAGCCAGTTTATCCGTAGCTGAGCCACCGCAATCGGGGGCAAGCCCCCTCCCACACTGATCCTGCGTCAGACACATAATGTATAAGCGCCGCTGAGCCAATGTGGGAGGGGGCTTGCCCCCGATGGCGGCCGTCCAGACACATCCTGCCAAAAGCCTGCCCATCCACCTCCTGCTCGCCAATCTAGCCTCTCTAAGCACATCTAGAGAGGGCCAGGGAATGGCAGATTTACCCGCTTCACACCGCCTGCGCATCGGCCGCTTCAGCGAACCCGACCGCATCTACCTCGTCACCACCAACACCCACGAACGCATACCGATATTCAACAATTTCCATCTCGCTCGCCTGGTGGTCTGGCAATTTCGGTTAGCCCAGTACCAAGGGCTGGCCAATTCCCTGGCATGGGTCATCATGCCGGACCATTTCCATTGGTTGCTTGAACTGAAAAAAGGCTCGCTGGCGGACTTGATGTGCCAGGTGAAGTCAAAAAGCACCAGGACCGTCAATGGCGTGAGTGGTCGCAAGGGCCGACTCTGGCAAGAGAGCTTTCAAGACCGCGCACTGCGCAAGGAAGATGACTTGGTGAAAATGGCCCGGTATGTGGTGGCTAATCCATTGCGAGCGGGTCTGGTCGAGCGGATTGGCGACTACCCACTGTGGGATGCCATCTGGGTTTGACGTCATGCACAGTCCAAATGTGGGAGGGGGCTTGCTCCCGATTGCGGTAGGTCAGTCAGCTTATCTGTAACTGATGCACCGCAATCGGGAGCAAGCCCCCTCCTACATTTTTTCCGCATTTCAGGCGGCGAGTTTGCCGCTGGCGATGGCTACCGATGCAGCCACCATGGCCCGCAACAACACCGCACACCCCGCCGCCAGGTCATCCGGGGCGGCGTTCTCGATTTCGTTGTGGCTGATGCCCCCTTCACACGGCACAAAGATCATCCCCGCCGGCCCCAACTCGGCGACGAAAATCGCGTCGTGCCCTGCACCGCTGACGATGTCCATGTTCGACAAGCCCAGCCCATTGGCCGCATCGCGCACGGCGTCCACACAGCCTTTGTCGAAGTACAGCGGCGGGAAGTCAGCCGTGGGTTCCATTTCAAAACTCAGCCCATGCCTGGCACAAGTCTCGTCAATCACCTGGCGCACCTGGGCAATCATCGAGTCCAACCGTGCCGGTTCCAAGTGCCGGAAGTCCAGGGTCATGCGCACTTCGCCCGGAATCACGTTGCGTGAACCGGGATACGCCTGCAGGCAACCGACGGTCCCACACGCATGGGGCTGGTGCCCCAAGGCCGCCGCATTGACCGCCGCCACCACCGCCGCCGCGCCTACCAGGGCGTCCTTGCGCAGGTGCATCGGCGTCGGCCCCGCATG
The DNA here is from genome assembly GCF_006517195.1 of Pseudomonas sp. NIBRBAC000502773. Taxonomy (NCBI): domain Bacteria; kingdom Pseudomonadati; phylum Pseudomonadota; class Gammaproteobacteria; order Pseudomonadales; family Pseudomonadaceae; genus Pseudomonas; species Pseudomonas sp. NIBRBAC000502773. The sequence goes on from NZ_CP041189.1 coordinate 922,130, forward strand.
GGCCTCGACACCGCGCAGTTTCAGGTCGAACCACTTCTGCCCGAGGGCGCCGAGCACCACGCCAATGGTCTTTTTCTCATCCTCCAGAATCGGCCCTTGTTCGATATGCGCCTCGAAATACGCACCGACCTTGTGCCCACTCTCAGGACGGGTTCCCGCGTAGCCAATCGCATTCAGCGCATCACCCACGCTGACCCCGTCCGCATCGACCTTGGCCAGGGTATCCGCCAGGGTGAATTTCCTGGCAAACACACCCGAGCCCATCATGCACGGCGGGAAGCGCGAGCCTTCCTCGTTGGTCCACACCACCACTTCCAAGGGCGCTTCGGTTTCGATCTTGAGGTCATTGAGCGTACGCAGCACTTCCACTCCCGCCAGCACGCCAAAGCAGCCATCGAACTTGCCACCTGTGGGCTGGGTGTCGATATGGCTGCCGGTCATCACCGGCGGCAGGTCGGGATTACGCCCAGGGCGGCGCGCGAAGATATTGCCGATGCCGTCGACGGTCACGGTGCAACCGGCGTCTTCGCACCATTGCACAAACAGGTCGCGAGCCTTGCGGTCGAGGTCGGTGAGGGCCAGGCGGCACACGCCGCCCTTGGGGGTAGCGCCGAGTTTGGCCAGGTCCATCAGCGACTGCCACAAGCGGTCGCGGTTGATATGCTGGTGGGTCGATTGCAGAACGTCGAGGGCAGCGTTCATGGGGATCTCCTCAGGCTTGTATTTCTTATGAATTGACAACCACCGGGCTGGCTCCACGCCTGGCATTCAGGCCGTAATACAACAACCCGCCCAACGCCGAACCGGTAAACCAGCCGTAGCTGTAGAACCAGCTGAACGCATCACTGCCCAGGGACAGCAAGGTCAGCACCACCGGCACACCGAAGGCGATAAAACCGCTCCAGTTCCACGCCGGGTACACGTCGTCGCGGTAGAGGCCGGCCAGGTCCAGTTGTTGTTTGCGGGTGATGAAGTAGTCCACCACCATGATCCCGGCAATCGGCCCCAACAGGCTCGAATAGCCCAGCAGCCAGTTGGAATACACGGTTTCCAGGCTCACATCCGAGACGATCAGGCCGAGTTTTTTCAGCAGTTCGTGGCCCATCAACGCCAAGCCCACCAACCCGGTGAGGATCACCGCCGTGGTGCGGTTGATCAGCTTGGGCGCGATGTTCTGGAAGTCGTTGGTGGGCGAGACGATGTTTGCAGCGGTGTTGGTGGACAACGTGGCGACGATGATCAGCGCCATGGCCACGGCCACCCACACCGGGCTCTGGATATGGCCGATCAGGGTCACCGGGTCGGATACGCTGACGCCCACCAGTTTCACCGAGGCGGCGGTCATGATCACGCCGAGGGCGGCGAACAGGAACATGGTCAGCGGCAGGCCGAAAATCTGCCCGAGGATCTGGTCCTTCTGGCTTTTGGCATAACGGCTGAAATCGGGAATATTCAGCGACAAGGTGGCCCAGAAGCCCACCATCGCGGTAAGGCCGGCCATGAAGTAACCGGTCAGGCTCGCGCCTTCGGGACGCTTGGGCGGGATTGCCATCAACTCGCTGATCGACACGTTGGGCATCGCCCATACCAGCAGGCCGATGCCCACCGCCACCAGCAACGGCGCCGACAGGGTTTCCAGGCGCTTGATCGACTCGGCACCGCGCAGCACCACCCACAGATTCAGGCACCAGAAGATCATGAAGCCGATCACTTCGCCGGTGCCGCCGAGGGACTTCCATCCCTCTAAAATCGAGCCCAGGAACAGATGGATCGCCAGCCCGCCGAACATGGTCTGGATCCCGAACCAGCCGCAGGCCACCAATGCCCGAATCAAACACGGCACGTTGGAACCGAGGATGCCGAAGGACGAACGCAGCAACACCGGAAACGGAATGCCGTACTTGGTGCCGGGGAAGGCGTTGAGGGTCAGCGGGATCAGCACCACGATATTGGCCAGCAAGATCGCCATCAGTGCCTCACCCACCGACAACCCGAAATACGCGGTGAGCACACCGCCCAGGGTGTAGGTGGGCACGCAGATCGACATGCCGACCCACAGCGCGGTGATGTGCCACTTGTTCCAGGTGCGTTCGTGCACCTTGGTCGGTGCCATGTCGTGGTTGTAGCGAGGGCTGTCGAGGACGTCGGGGCCGGCGTCGAGTTCGTACAGGCCGTTGCGCTCAATGACTTGCGATCTGTTCTGTTGCATGGCCGCTCCACGGTTTTTTCGAATTATTGTTGCTCACCCCGCGCTGAACACAGGGTGGCCGGAGTACCTCGTAAACAACATGACATCACGGGCCCGGCCAGCCACCACTGCACTCAATAACCGTGCCGACAACTGCCCTTGAACCCGCACCGCTTATATAACTGGCTGATGTTAATCAGCTTTCCGATTGTGCCTACGGTACTTGCCGCGTGACTCAGGCTAACTAACGCGCAAGTTATCCGAACTGTCAGGACTCAATCTGGTGCACCACAATTATTTTTATTTACCGACCCCGTCAAGAGGCATCTCTCAAGCGTCTGATTTGCAATAAGAAATGTTGCTCATATTGTGAACCTGTCAAGTGCGTCAAAATGGTGAGAGGCCGCTGCATTTTGGTGATTTTTTATTTTTAACCTTATAAATCAATAACTTAAATTCAATATAAGCTTATAAAAAATCTTCTTGCCCAATCGAAAAACTCGGGCTAGTTTCTATTCCTGTCACCGATGACAGGAATTAACCGACCATCGGCGCGTAGCCATACAACACTTAGAACTGGCACAAGCCGGTCAAGCCTGTGAGGAACTCGACATGTCGCTGTTGATCCGTGGCGCTACCGTTATTACCCATGATGAAAGTTACCGCGCCGATGTTTTATGCGCAGGCGGTCTGATTCGCGCCATTGGCACGGACCTGGATATTCCCGCCGGCACTGAACAACTCGACGGCAGCGGCCAATATTTGATGCCCGGCGGCATCGACCCCCATACCCATATGCAACTGCCCTTCATGGGCACGGTGGCCAGTGAAGATTTCTTCAGCGGCACGGCGGCGGGTCTTGCCGGGGGCACTACGTCGATTATCGACTTCGTGATTCCCAACCCGCAGCAATCGCTGATGGAAGCGTTCCATCAGTGGCGGGGCTGGGCGGAAAAATCCGCGTCCGACTATGGCTTTCATGTAGCAATCACCTGGTGGAGCGAGCAGGTGCGCGAGGAAATGGCCGAGCTGGTCAGCCACCACGGCATCAACAGCTTCAAGCATTTCATGGCCTACAAGAACGCGATCATGGCGGCCGACGATACCCTGGTGGCCAGCTTCGAACGCTGTCTGGAACTCGGCGCCGTGCCCACCGTGCATGCGGAAAACGGCGAGCTGGTGTACCACCTGCAACGCAAGCTGATGGCCCAGGGCATCACCGGGCCGGAAGCGCACCCGCTGTCGCGCCCGTCCCAGGTGGAAGGCGAAGCGGCCAGCCGCGCGATCCGTATCGCCGAGACCATCGGCACGCCGCTGTACCTGGTGCACGTGTCCACCCGGGAAGCACTGGATGAAATCACCTACGCCCGGGGCAAGGGCCAGGCAGTCTACGGCGAAGTGCTCGCCGGCCACCTGCTGCTGGACGACAGCGTCTACCAGCACCCCGACTGGCAAACCGCCGCCGGCTATGTGATGAGCCCGCCGTTCCGCCCGCGCGGGCATCAGGAAGCACTGTGGCATGGCCTGCAATCCGGCAACCTGCACACCACCGCCACCGACCACTGCTGCTTCTGCGCCGAGCAAAAAGCCGCCGGGCGTGACGACTTCAGCAAGATCCCCAACGGCACCGCCGGTATAGAAGACCGCATGGCGCTGCTGTGGCACGAAGGGGTCAACACCGGGCGCCTGTCGATGCAGGAATTCGTCGCGCTGACCTCCACCAACACCGCGAAGATCTTCAACCTCTACCCGCGCAAAGGCGCGATCCGCGTGGGTGCGGATGCCGACCTGGTGCTGTGGGATCCCGAAGGCACGCGGACCATTTCCGCCAAGACTCACCATCAGAAGGTGGACTTCAACATCTTCGAAGGCAAGACCGTGCGCGGCGTGCCGAGCCACACCATCAGCCAGGGCAGGCTGGTCTGGGCCGATGGCGACCTGCGCGCCGAACGTGGCGCCGGGCGCTATGTGGAACGGCCGGCGTATCCGTCGGTGTTCGAGCAGTTGAGCAAACGGGCGGAGCATTCCAGGCCGGTTGCTGTGAAGCGCTGAGACCGCCATCGGGGGCAAGTCGAATCGTCGCACCGCCCCTCCCACATGTTGATGTGTGAATACATTCAAGTGTGGGAGGGGGCTTGCCCCCGATGAGGCCCGAACAAGCAACAAAAATGCCCACTTAGAGGCAATCCAAAAAAAACCGTGAGGCCCACACCGTGATCCAGACCCTGACCCACCTCCCCCATCCCCATGAAGACGGCGCCACCCTCGCCAGCCATTTCACCGACCTGGCGCCGCCCCTCAATGCGCGCCAGGCCCAACTGGAAGCCTCGCGCTGCCTGTACTGCTACGACGCCCCGTGCGTGAACGCATGCCCCAGCGAAATCGACATCCCGTCGTTCATCCGCAATATCCACACCGACAACGTCCAGGGCGCCGCGCAGAAAATCCTCTCGGCCAACATCCTCGGCGGCAGCTGCGCGCGGGTCTGCCCGACGGAGATCCTCTGCCAGCAAGCCTGCGTGCGTAACAACGCCGAAGAATGCGCGCCGGTGCTGATCGGTCTGTTGCAACGCTACGCCATCGATAACGCCCACTTCAGCGAACACCCGTTCCAGCGTGCCGCCCCCACCGGCAAACGCATCGCCGTGGTCGGCGCAGGTCCCGCAGGGCTGGCCTGCGCCCATCGCGCCGCTGTGCACGGGCACGACGTGGTGATCTTCGAAGCGCGGGAAAAGGCCGGTGGCCTGAATGAATACGGGATCGCCAAGTACAAGCTGGTCGACGACTTCGCCCAGAAGGAACTGGATTTTCTCCTGCAGATCGGCGGCATTGAAATCCGCCATGGCCAGCGCCTGGGCGACAACCTCACCCTGAGCGAACTGCACCAGCAATTCGATTCGGTGTTCCTCGGCCTGGGCCTGGCGGCCAGCAAGCAACTTGGCTTACCCCATGAGGACGCCCCCGGCCTGCTCGCCGCCACCGACTATATCCGCGAACTGCGCCAGGCCGATGACCTGACTCAACTGCCCCTGGCCGACCGCTGCATTGTGCTTGGCGCCGGCAATACCGCCATCGACATGGCCGTGCAAATGGCCCGGCTCGGTGCCCGTGATGTGAACCTCGTCTACCGCCGTGGCCTGGCCGATATGGGCGCCACCCACCATGAGCAGGACATCGCCAAGGCCAATCAGGTGCGCCTGCTGACCTGGGCCCAACCCGAAGCAGTCCTGCTCGACGACCAGGGCCACGTACGCGGCATGCGCTTCGCCCGCACCCGCCTGGAAAACGGCCGCCTGCAATCCACCGGAGAAACCTTCGAACTGGCCGCCGATGCCATCTTCAAGGCCATCGGCCAGGGCTTCGACAACGACGCCTTGCACGATCCCCTGGCGCAACAACTGCATCGCGTCGGCGAGCGTATCTTCGTCGACGAACAGCTGCGCACCAGCATCCCCGGGGTCTATGCCGGCGGCGACTGCGTCAGCCTCGGCCAGGACCTCACCGTGCAGGCGGTGCAACACGGCAAGCTGGCCGCCGAAGCCATGCACGCCCAACTCATGCTGAATGTGGAGGCTGCGTAATGGCCGATCTCTCGATTGTGTTCGCCGGTATCAAGGCCCCCAACCCATTCTGGCTGGCCTCCGCGCCGCCCACCGACAAGGCCTACAACGTGGTCCGCGCATTTGAAGCGGGCTGGGGCGGCGTGGTGTGGAAGACCCTGGGTGAAGACCCGGCAGCGGTAAATGTGTCATCGCGCTACTCGGCGCACTACGGCGCCAACCGTGAAGTGCTGGGCATCAACAATATCGAACTGATCACCGACCGTTCCCTGGAGATCAACCTGCGGGAAATCACCCAGGTGAAAAAGGATTGGCCCGACCGCGCGCTGATCGTGTCGCTGATGGTGCCCTGCGTGGAGGAGTCCTGGAAAAACATCCTGCCCCTGGTGGAAGCCACCGGCTGCGACGGTATCGAGCTGAACTTCGGCTGCCCCCACGGCATGCCCGAACGCGGCATGGGCGCGGCGGTGGGCCAGGTGCCGGAGTACGTGGAACAGGTGACGCGCTGGTGCAAGACCTATTGCTCGCTGCCGGTGATCGTCAAGCTCACGCCGAATATCACCGACATCCGCGTAGCCGCGCGGGCGGCGTATCGCGGCGGTGCGGACGCGGTGTCGCTGATCAACACCATCAACTCCATCACCAGCGTGGACCTGGAACGCATGGTCGCCCTGCCGATGGTTGGCACCCAGAGCACCCACGGCGGTTACTGCGGTTCGGCGGTCAAGCCGATTGCCCTGAACATGGTTGCCGAAATCGCCCGTGACCCGCAGACCCAGGGCCTGCCGATCTGCGGGATCGGCGGCATCGGCAACTGGCGCGACGCCGCGGAATTCGTCGCCCTCGGTTGCGGCGCGGTGCAGGTGTGCACGGCGGCGATGCTGCATGGTTTTCGCATCGTGGAAGAGATGAAGGATGGGCTGTCGCGGTGGATGGACAGCCAGGGCTACACCAGCCTGCAAGAATTTTCCGGGCGCGCGGTGGGCAACACCACGGACTGGAAGTACCTGGACATCAATTACCAGGTGATCGCCAGGATCGACCAGGCGGCGTGCATTGGCTGTGGGCGTTGCCACATTGCCTGTGAGGATACCTCGCACCAGGCCATCGCCAGTCTGAAACAGGCGGACGGCACGCATAAATACGAAGTGATCGATGATGAATGCGTGGGCTGCAACCTGTGCCAGATCACCTGCCCGGTGGCGGATTGCATCGAGATGGTGCCGATCGACACGGGCAAGCCGTTTTTGAATTGGACGCAGGATCCAAGGAATCCGTACCGGGAGGCGGTGTAGGCCTGCAGGCCGCTATCGGGGGCCCCCTCCCACACCACACATCAAATGTGGGAGGGGGCTTGCCCCCGATGAGGCCCTAAGCCACACCACAGTACTCAAGGCTCCAACCCAATCCCGCGCAAAATCACACTGGTCACCGTCTGGATCGCCTTCTCGAACTGCATATCCGACAACGGCTGGTGATCATTCAGAATCTTCACCTGGTGATCAAAATCGGCGTAGTGCTGGGTCGACGCCCAGATCATGTACAGCAGGCTCGACGGCTCCACCGGCAGGATGCGTTTGTCTTCCACCCACTGGCGAATTTTCGCTTCCTTCATCTTGGCCCAGTCGTACAGGCTTTCATCCAACGCCTCACCGAGTGTCGGCGCGCCGTGGATGATCTCGTTGGCCCAGACCTTTGAACCATAGGGCCGCGTGCGCGAGCGCTGCATCTTGGCGCGGATATAGCTGCTGAGCACCACCCGGGGGTCATCGAAGGTTTCGAAGCTGAGGGCGTCCTGCTTCCACACTTCCAGCAGGTCGAACAGCACCGCGCTGTACAGCTCGCTCTTGGTGGTGAAGTAGTAATGCAGGTTGGAGCGCGGCAGTCGCACTTCTTCGGCGATATCGGCCATGGCGGTGCTGCCGTAGCCCTTTTCGGCGAAGATTTTCTCCGCCGCCAGCAGGATTTTCTCGACGTTGACCCGACGAATTCCGCTCTTGTGATTGCCCATAAGGGCTCCCTGACAAAGACATGCCCCAAAGACTACCACCGCTCTAGATCGGGGCGACAGGCGCAGTCGAAACTTCGTACACTGCCCGCTCCTTACCATTGATGGGTATTGCACCATGTCGATCAAGAAAACCCTGACCACTGTCGCCCTGCTCGCCTCCCTGCTGGGTGCCTCCGCAGCATTTGCCCATGCTCATCTCAAAAGCTCCACGCCTGCGGCGGACAGCAGCGTCACCGCGCCCAAAGACCTGCGCCTGACCTTCAGCGAAGGCGTCGAAGCCACCTTCACCAAGGTGTCCCTGAGCAAGGACGGCACCGAAATCGCCATCAAAGGCCTGGAAACCCCGGACGCCGACAAGAAAACCCTGGTGGTGACACCGGCCGCCCCACTTGCGGCGGGCACCTACAAGGTGGTGTGGAATGCGGTGTCGGTCGACACCCACAAAAGCAACGGTGAATACAGCTTCAAGGTCGGCCAATAACCCATGGCAACGCTGCTGGTGCTGTGCCGGTTCGTGCATTTCATCGTCGTGCTGTTGATGTTCGGGGCCTGTGTATTCAGGCCCTGGCTCCTCGGCGCCGCAGCGCAGCCCATGCTCGACCGGCAATTGCTGCGCATCACCCGTGGGCTGGCATGGACGGCCCTCGCGTCGGGGCTGATCTGGCTGGGGTTGATTACCGCCAGCATGGCCGGTTCATGGCCAGCGGCATTGGAACTGTCGACCGTGCAGTTGGTGCTGGGCAAGACCTTTTTTGGCCAGGTGTGGACCTGGCACCTGATCGTCAATGGCTTGCTGGTCATCGCCCTGATGACCCCGTGGAAAGCCCCGCGCCTGCCATTGCTCACACTGTTGCTGATGACTCTCGCCCCGGTCGGCCATGGCGCCATGCTCGACGGGCTGAGCGGGCAGTTGTTGATCCTCAACCAAGTGGTGCACCTGGTATGCGTCGGCGCATGGCTGGGTGGGTTACTGCTGCTGGTATTGATCTTCAGGCAGTCACACCGTGTTGAACTGGCGCCTGTCCTGCGTCGTTTCAGCGGCGTGGGTTATGGCCTGGTCAGCGGCTTGCTGGTAACCGGCCTGATCAATGTGCGCGTACTTACCGGGCAGCTGTGGCCCACGCCGTTGTTCAGTGGTTTTGCCCTGATTCTGTTGATCAAGGTAATGCTGGTGCTGGGCATGCTGGCGCTGGCATTGTTGAACCGGTTGCGCCTGGATAGCGGCGAACAGCGGTTGGGCAGCTTGAAGGCCAGCGTGATGCTGGAATGGCTGCTCGGTGTTTGTGCAGTCGCGGCCGTTTCACTCCTTGGCACTTTGCCGCCGATGGTCCTGGCGGGCTGAATGTGGAAGGGGCAAGTCGAATCGTCGCACCGCCCCTCCCACATTGACCCTGTGCGCTCTGGATCAACCCCCACCTAGTCATCGTATAACTTCTGCTTGACACCCCACGAAAACCCCGCAAATATCCGCTCCAATGTTGTACGACGACGTATAACAAATAATAAAAACAACAAATGAAAGGGAGCGTCACTGTGAGTCCATTCGCCCGCAATTCGTCCGCGCGTCTCAGTGTTATCGGCCTGTTTACCCTGCCCCTCCTCGCCCACGCCGACGGTTTCGTCGACGACGCCAAGGCCACGCTCAACCTGCGCAACGCCTACTTCAACCGCAACTTCACCAACCCGAGCAATCCCCAGGGCAAGGCTGAAGAGTGGACGCAGAGTTTTATTCTCGACGCCAAGTCCGGCTTCACCCAGGGCACCGTGGGGTTCGGCATTGATGTGCTGGGGCTGTATTCCCAGAAGCTCGATGGCGGCAAGGGCACCGGCGGTACCCAACTGTTGCCGATCCACGATGACGGACGCCCCGCCGACAACTTCGGGCGCCTGGGCGTGGCGCTGAAAACCAGGCTGTCGAAGACCGAATTGAAGGTCGGCGAATGGATGCCGGTGCTGCCGATCCTGCGCTCCGACGATGGCCGCTCGCTGCCCCAGACCTTTCGCGGCGGCCAGGTGACGTCCAGCGAAATCGCCGGCCTGACCCTCTACGGCGGCCAGTTTCGCGGCAACAGCCCGCGCAACGACGCGAGCATGGAAGACATGTTCATGAACGGCAAAGCCGCGTTCACCTCCGATCGTTTCAACTTCGGCGGCGGCGAATACACCTTCAACGACAAGCGTACCCAGGTCGGCGTGTGGTACGCCGAGCTGGCCGATATCTACCAGCAGCAGTACTTCAACCTGACCCACAGCCAGCCCGTGGGCGACTGGACCCTGGGGGCAAACCTCGGTTTCTTCAACGGCAAGGAAGACGGCAGCGCCCTGGCCGGCGACCTCGACAACAAGACCGTGTTCGCCCTGCTCTCGGCCAAGTACAACGGCAACACCTTCTACGTGGGCCTGCAAAAACTCACCGGCGACAGCGTGTGGATGCGCGTCAACGGCACCAGTGGCGGCACCCTGGCCAACGACAGCTACAACGCCAGCTACGACAACGCCAAGGAAAAATCCTGGCAGGTGCGGCATGACTTCAACTTCGTGGTACTCGGCGTGCCGGGGCTGACCCTGATGAACCGCTATATCAGCGGCAGCAACGTGCACACCGGGGCGATCACCGATGGCAAGGAATGGGGGCGCGAATCGGAACTGGCCTACACCGTGCAGAGCGGTGCGTTGAAGAACCTCAACGTTAAGTGGCGGAATTCCACCATGCGTCGGGATTTCAGCAACAACGAGTTCGACGAAAACCGGATCTTTATCAGCTATCCACTCTCCCTGCTGTAGAACCTAGTCTCCCAGCCCCAGAAAATCCCCTGTGGGAGGGGGCTTACTCCCGATGGCGGTGGGTCAGTAACAGATGCATTCACTGGCATGCCCTCATCGAGGGCAAGCCCTCTCCCACATTTTGCTCCGCACTCTGTCCGCAAGAACGTTGACAACCTGGGGGATCCCTAACAATACTTCGGCATAGTCATACGACAACCTACAACAAAAATTTGGAACCCCCATGACCACGACCACCCCCACTCCCTTCAACCGCCTGCTGCTCACCGGTGCCGCCGGCGGCCTCGGCAAAGTCCTGCGCGAACGCCTGCGTCCCTACACCCAGGTGCTGCGCCTATCGGACATCGCCAGCATGGCCCCGCCGGTGGATGCCTCGGAAGAAGTCCAAGCCTGCGACCTCGCCGACAAACAAGCCGTGCACCACCTGGTGGAAGGCGTCGACGCCATCCTGCACTTCGGCGGTGTATCGGTGGAGCGTCCGTTTGAAGAAATCCTCGGCGCCAATATCAGCGGTACCTTCCATATCTACGAAGCCGCGCGCCGCCATGGGGTCAAGCGCGTGGTCTTCGCCAGCTCCAACCATGTGATCGGCTTCCACAAGCAGGGCGAACAACTCGACGCCCGCTCCCCACGCCGTCCCGACAGCTACTACGGCCTGTCCAAGTCCTACGGTGAAGACATGGCGAGTTTCTACTTCGACCGCTACGGCATCGAGACCGTGAGCATCCGTATCGGCTCCTCGTTCCCCGAGCCGCAGAACCGCCGGATGATGCACACCTGGCTGAGCTTCGACGACCTGACCCAACTGCTCGAACGCGCGCTGTATACGCCGAACGTCGGCCACACGGTGGTCTACGGCATGTCGGATAACCTCGACACCTGGTGGGACAACCGCTACGCCGCGCACCTGGGCTACGCCCCGAAAGACAGCTCCGAAGTCTTCCGTGCCCAGGTCGAAGCCCAGCCACCGGTGGCCGCCGATGACCCGGCCAAGGTCTATCAGGGTGGGGCGTTCTGCGCCGCCGGGCCGTTCGGTGACTGAGTTCACACCAACCCAAGGGAATGAGTGGCCATGACTGCTGAATTGATTGTCGACGCCCGCAATGCCGTGGGCGAATGCCCGGTGTGGGTGCCCGAGGAAAACGCCCTGTACTGGGTGGATATCCCCAACGGCGGCCTGCAAAAATGGAGCGCCGCCAGCGGCCACGTTGCCGCCTGGAAAGCCCCGCAGATGCTCGCCTGCATTGCCCGCACCACGGCGGGCAACTGGGTCGCCGGGATGGAAACCGGCTTCTTCCAACTCACGCCGCACAACGACGGCAGCCTCGATACCGCGCCGTTGGCCGGCGTCGAGCACCCACGTCCGGACATGCGCCTGAACGACGGCCGTTGCGATCGCCAGGGGCGTTTCTGGGCCGGCAGCATGGTGCTGAACATGGGCGCGAATGCGGCCGAAGGCATCCTCTATCGCTATGCATCGGGTTCGGCCCCCCACGCCCAGCTGGACGGTTTTATCACCCTCAACGGCCTGGCCTTCAGCCCCGATGGTCGCACGATGTATGCCTCGGATTCGCACCCGCTGGTCCAGCAGATCTGGGCCTTCGACTACGACATCGACACCGGCACGCCGTCCAACCGTCGCGTGTTCGTCGACATGCACAACTTCCTCGGCCGCCCCGACGGCGCCGCCGTGGACGCCGATGGCTGCTACTGGATCTGCGCCAACGACGCCGGCCTGATCCACCGCTTCACCCCCGACGGACGCCTGGACCGCTCCCTGAGCGTGCCGGTGAAAAAACCCACTATGTGCGCCTTCGGCGGCAGCCGCCTGGACACCCTGTTCGTCACCTCGATCCGTGACGACCAGAGTGCCCAGTCAGTGTCCGGTGGCGTGTTCGCCCTCAACCCCGGCGTCACCGGATTGCCGGAGCCCCGTTTCATCCTCTAGCTGCATCGCTGTGCCTTGAATACAACAATAACAACACAGGAGTGACCTCCCATGGACTTCAAACGCACCTTGCTCGCCGCCGCAGTCTTTACCCTCAGCAGCGCCGCCCATGCGCTGGAAATCAAATTCGCCGACATCCACCCCGCCGGCTACCCTACCGTCGTCGCCGAAGAAAACATGGGCAAGGCCCTGACCAAGGAAAGCAACGGCGAACTGACCTTCAAGTATTTCCCCGGCGGCGTGCTGGGCTCCGAGAAGGAAGTGGTCGAACAGGCCCAGGTCGGCGCCGTGCAAATGACCCGCGTCAGCCTCGGCATCGTCGGGCCGGTGGTGCCGGACGTGAACGTGTTCAACCTGCCGTTCGTGTTCCGCGACCAGGCACACATGCGCAAGGTCATCGATGGCGAGATCGGCGATGAAATCCTCGCCAAGATCACCGACTCCGAGTTCGGCCTGGTGGCCCTGGCCTGGATGGACGGCGGCACACGCAACCTCTACACCAAGAAGCCGGTGCGCAAGATCGAAGACCTCAAGGGCATGAAGATCCGCGTGCAAGGCAACCCGCTGTTCATCGATGCATTCAACGCGATGGGCGCCAACGGCATTGCCATGGACACCGGCGAGATCTTCAGCGCCTTGCAGACGGGGGTGATCGACGGCGCGGAGAACAACCCGCCGACCCTGCTGGAACACAATCATTTCCAGAACGCCAAGTACTACACCCTCACCGAGCACCTGATCCTGCCCGAGCCCATCGTGATGTCGAAAATCACCTGGAACAAGCTCACCCCAGCGCAACAGGTCATGGTCAAAAACGCCGCCAAGGCCGCCCAGGCTGATGAGCGCGCGCTGTGGGATGCCAAGTCCGCCAGCAGTGAGGAAAAACTCAAAAAGGCCGGCGTCGAGTTCATCACCGTCGACAAAAAGCCCTTCTATGACGCCACCGCAGCGGTTCGCGCCAAGTACGGCGCGCCTTACGCCGACATCATCGCGCGCATCGACGCCGTTCAATAACCTCCCCTGCCTCTCGCAAAAGGCCCGGCGCGGTCTGCACCGACGCGCCCGGTTACGGTGAACGCCATGAAGAATCTACTGCTGCGCATCAACGACCGCATCTACATGACCTGCATCTGGGTCGCCGGCCTTTCGGTTCTCGGCGTCGCGCTGATCATTCCCTGGGGCATCTTCGCCCGCTACGTCCTCGGCACCGGCTCCAGCTGGCCGGAGCCCACCGCCATCCTGCTGATGCTGGTGTTTACCTTTATCGGTGCCGCCGCCAGCTACCGCGCCGGTGCGCATATGTCGGTGGCCATGGTCACGGACCGCCTGCCGCCCGCCCAGCGCCGCCTCGTCGGCATCCTTTCGCAACTGTTGATGGGCACCATCTGCCTGTTCATGGCGATCTGGGGCACCAAGCTGTGCCTGTCCACCTGGAACCAGTTCATGAGCGCCATCCCGACCCTGCGCGTGGGCATCACCTATATGCCGATCCCGATTGGCGGGCTGCTGACCCTGATCTTCGTGGTGGAAAAACTCCTGCTCGGAGACCAGAGCAACCGACGCGTGGTGCGCTTCGACCTGGTGGAAGAAAGCGAAGGGGCTGCCTGATATGGACGCATTGATTCTGCTGGGCAGCTTTATCGCCTTGATCCTGATCGGCATGCCGGTGGCCTACGCCCTGGGGCTGTCGGCGCTGATTGGCGCATGGTGGATCGACATCCCGTTCCAGGCCCTGATGATTCAGGTCGCAGGCGGGGTGAACAAATTCTCGCTGATGGCGATTCCGTTCTTCGTGCTGGCGGGGGCGATCATGGCCGAGGGCGGCATGTCGCGCCGGCTGGTGGCGTTTGCCGGGGTGCTGGTGGGGTTTGTGCGCGGAGGCCTGTCGCTGGTGAACATCATGGCCTCGACGTTCTTTGGCGCCATCTCCGGCTCGTCGGTGGCCGACACCGCCTCGGTGGGCTCGGTGCTGATCCCGGAAATGGAGCGCCGTGGCTACCCACGGGAATTTGCCACCGCCGTCACCGTCAGCGGTTCGGTGCAGGCGCTGCTGACCCCGCCCAGCCATAACTCGGTGCTCTACTCCCTGGCGGCGGGCGGCACGGTGTCCATCGCCTCGCTGTTCATGGCCGGCGTGGTGCCCGGCTTGCTGATGAGCGCGTGCCTGATGGTGCTGTGCCTGATCTTCGCGAAAAAACGCAACTACCCCAAGGGCGAAGTGATCCCGCTCAAGCAGGCGCTGAAAATTTGCGCCGACGCGCTCTGGGGCCTGATGGCCATGGTGATCATCCTCGGCGGCATCCTCTCGGGCATCTTCACCGCCACCGAGTCCGCCGCGATTGCCGTGCTGTGGGCGTTCTTCGTGACCATGTTCATCTACCGCGACTACAAATGGAGCGAGCTGCCCAAGCTGATGCACCGCACGGTGCGCACCATTTCCATCGTGATGATCCTGATCGCCTTCGCGGCCAGCTTCGGCTACATCATGACCCTGATGCAGATCCCGGCGAAGATCACCACGCTGTTCCTGACCCTGTCGGACAACCGCTACGTGATCCTGATGTGCATCAACGCCATGCTGCTGTTGCTCGGCACGGTGATGGACATGGCGCCGCTGATCCTGATCCTCACGCCCATCCTGCTGCCGGTGGTGCTCGGTATCGGCGTCGACCCGGTGCACTTCGGCATGATCATGCTGGTCAACCTCGGCATCGGCCTGATCACC
The DNA here is from genome assembly GCF_006517195.1 of Pseudomonas sp. NIBRBAC000502773. Lineage (NCBI taxonomy): Bacteria > Pseudomonadati > Pseudomonadota > Gammaproteobacteria > Pseudomonadales > Pseudomonadaceae > Pseudomonas > Pseudomonas sp. NIBRBAC000502773. Next base: position 937,346 of record NZ_CP041189.1, read on the forward strand.
CCGCCGGTGGGTGCGGTGCTGTTCGTGGGGGCGGCGGTGGGCAAGGTCAGTATCGAGAAGACCGTGAAGGCGCTGCTGCCGTTTTATGCCGTGCTGTTCCTGGTGCTGATGGCGGTGACGTACATTCCGGCGCTGTCGTTGTGGCTGCCGAGCGTGGTGCTGTGATGATTGAACTCGAAGATAACCTGACCCACCTCACCCTGAACCCGGCCGTGGGCGGCAGCCTCGTCAACTGGACAGTGCGCGCCACCGGCCAGCCGTTGTTGCGCCATAACGACCAGCAGGCGATCCATACCGGTTTGCCGGGCAAGCTGGGGTGCTATCCATTGGTGCCCTGGTCCAACCGCATTGCCCACGGCGGTTTCGACAACCCCGACGGCTGGCTCCCGCTCACGCCCAACAGCCTCACCGATCCGCTGCCGATCCATGGCTCGGCCTGGCAACAGGCGTGGCAGGTGGTCAGCCACACGGCGGATGAAGTGGTGCTGGAGGTGCTGTGCGAGACGCCGTTTGCCTATCGCGCCGAGCAGCGGATTCGCTTGAGCGAAGGAGCGTTGAGTATTGAACTGCGGGTGACCCATCTGGCCGAAACAGCCGCATGGCATGGCCTGGGCTTGCATCCGTACTTTCCGCGCCGGCCGGGTACCCGGTTGCAGGCCAGGGCCGCACAGGTGTGGATGAGTGACGCGTCCAAGCTGCCGACCGGGTTGGCGCCGGTGCCGGGCGAGTGGGACTTCCAGGCATTGAAGCCCCTGCCCGAAGGCTTGGTGGACAACGGTTTTTGCCAGTGGGATGGCTATTGCCGGATCGAACAGCCGGACCTGGGCTATGCGCTGGAATGCCAGGCCAGCGGGGCCGATTACTTCCTGCTGTACTGCCCGCCGGGGCTGGGGTTCTTTTGCATCGAGCCGGTGAGCCATCCGGTGAATGCTCATCACCTGGCGGGACGGCCGGGCCTGAAACTGCTGGAACACAATCAGTCGGTCCAACTCAATTTCAACCTGAAATACACCCCCCTGTAGGAGCGAGCTTGCTCGCGAAGAACCTCAGGACAACGCGGGGCATCAGGCGCCCCGCGTTATCGTTGACGATCTTCGCGAGCAAGCTCGCTCCTACGGGGATCAGCGCCATGCTCAAGGTGGGGAGTTTTTGAGGCGGCCGGCGGTATCGATACTCACCACCACCGACAACCCCGGCCGCAACCGCTCGCTCTCAGCCTGATCCGGGTCCACGGTAATCCTGACCGGCACGCGCTGGGCAATCTTCACAAAGTTGCCCGTCGCGTTGTCCGCCTGCAACAGGCTGAACTCCGAGCCCGTGGCTGGGGAAATATGCTGCACCGTGCCGTGAAACCTGCGGTGGTTCAGCGCATCCACGGTGAAGGTCACCGGCTGGCCGACCTGCACATTGTCCATCTGGGTTTCCTTCATGTTGGCGATCACCCACAGCTGCTTCGGCACCAGCGCCATCAACTGCGCGCCGGAGTTGACGTAGGCCCCCAGGCGCACGCCAATCTGCCCCAGCTGCCCGTCACGCGGCGCCGTAATGCGGGTGTTGGACAGGTCGATCCGCGCCAGTTCCACCGCCGCCTCGGCACTGGCCACCGCCGCTTCCAGGGAGCCGCGATTGACGATCACCGTCTGCAAATCCTGCCGCGCGATTTCCAGGCTGGCCTGGGCCTGGGCCACCGCCGCGATGGTCTGGGCATTGGCGGCGCGGGTCACGTCCAGCTCGCGCTTGGACACCGAACCGTCGCTGATCAGCGCTTCGTTGCGGCGCAGGTCGGCGGTGCTTTTGCGCGCCTGGGCCTGGCTGTCCACCAGGGCGGCCTGGCGCAGCTTGATGGTGGCTTCGGCACTGTTGCGTTGCTGCACCACATTGGCCAGCGCGGCCTTCTGCACCGCCAGTTGCGCCAGCGCCTGGTCGAGGCGCTGCTTGTAGATGCGGTCATCCAGGCGCACCAGCAGGTCGCCGGCCTTGACGTACTGGAAGTCCTGCACCGGCACCTCGAACACATAGCCGCTGAGCTGCGGGCCGATAATGGTCACCTGGCCGCGCACCAGGGCGTTCTCGGTGGTTTCCACCGCGCTGCTGAACGGCGGCAATTGCCAGGCATACAGCACGATCAGCACGCCGACGATGGCAATCGCGGCAAAGCCCAGGGACGAGAGAATGCGCACGCGCAATGAGCGCGGCTCGGTGACCGTGGCGCCGGGCGGCGTGGTGCCTTCCGGGGTGGCGGCGATGGCGTTGGTGGTCGTGGTGGTCGGTTCGGTCATGAAGTAGCGCCGCTGGGTTGAACAGGAGTGGCTGTTTTAGTGGTGCTCATCAGCCACAGACTGCGGATAAAGATCCAGATCATGGTCAGGATCGCGACAATCGCGATCAGCATGAACACATCGTTGTAGGCCATGACATTGGCCTCGCGGGTCGCCGCCGTGGCCAGGCTGCGGATGCCCATGAGGTTCCGCAGTTCCGGGTCGGCGACGATACCGCCATAGGCCGAGCCGCCGCTCTGCACCCGCGCGGCCACACGCGCGGCCACACGCGGGTCGAGCAGCGTCAGGTGCTCGACGATCATGCTGGAATGATACTTCTCGCGCACGATCTGGAAGGTGCCGAGCAAGGCCGCGCCGATCAGGCCGCCGAGGTTCTGGCAGATCCCGAACATCACCGAAAAGCTCACCAGGTTACGCGGGTTGGCCAGCACGTTTTTGGTCCCCAGCACCATGGTCGGCCCCAGGAAGAAGGTGCCACCGAAGCCTAGCAGGAACTGGCTGATGTACAGGTTCTGCGGACGCGTGAGGTTGCTGGAGAAACTGTCCATCACCGAGCCGGTGGCCATCAGCGCCAGGGAAATCACCAGCGGCATCAGCAGGTGCGCCGGGTTGATCGTCAGCGCACTGACCGCCAGCCCGCTGATCGCGCCGGCCAGCATCACCACGTACAGCGTATGCATCTGCTGGTAGCTCATGTTCAGCATCTGCATGAACCCCACCGCACCGGTGGACTGCTCCGACAGCACCATGCGAATCAGGATCACCGCCAACGCCAGGCGGATCATGGTGCCGCTGCCCAGCCAGCGGGTCATCAGCATCGGGTTGGCGCGGTTATGCTCGATGGCCAGGCCGGCCATGATCAGCACCAGAGAACAGGCCGAGGCCACGCCGATCCACGGCGCTTCCAGCCACCAGTCGATACGCCCCAGGGACAGCACCGCACACAGCAGCGCGACACCGCTGGCGAGAATGGCGAAGGTGACGAAGTCGAGTTTTTCAAAGGTCTTGAAGCGGTCGCCGGGGGGCAGTTTGAGCAGGAATACACAACCCAGGCAGATCAGCGCCAGGCCCAGTTCGAACAGGTAAAGCCCGCGCCATTCGGCGATCTGCAGCAGGTCCTCGGAGAACAGCCGCGCCAGGGGCAAGGCCAACTGCGCCGTGCCCAGCCCCAGCACCAGGGATTTCAACCGCCACTTGGCCGGGAACGCCTGGATCATGTAGTACAAGCCCAACGAACTCAGCGCCGCACCCACCATGCCATGGGCCGCCCGTACGGCGATGGCCGAGTTGAGGTCGTTGACGAACAAGTGGCCGAAGGTCACCAGCGCGTAGAGCACCAGGAACACCTCGGTAAACGCGCGCAGGCCGAATTGCTGGCGGAACTTCACCAGCAGCAGGTTCATGCATACGTTGGTCATCACATAGGCGGCGGGCAGCCAGGCCATTTCCGCGGTGGTCGCACCGAGGGCGCCTTGCAGGTATTGCAGGTTGGCGATGACCAGCGCGTTGCCCAGGCCACCGGTGATTGCCACCAGCACGCCGACCATCGCAAACAGCCAGCGCTTGTGCGTCGGATGCAACGGCGTCGACGGCGAGCCCGGCAGGCTCGGGCGCTCGTGGGGTTCCCAGGGGCGGGGGGTGTATTTGTCCATTCGATGACCTAGATGAGCCGACGGGTGACGTCGGTAAAACCACTACTCAGAGTAGTAAACCTGAGCGGGGTTCATCTTGCCATCTTGGGCGCGTCGGTCAGCGCCCATCTTGCCACTCATGCGCTGCTTTCTTTACTCGATGGCAGGGATGCCATTATCTCAGCGCGGCACGTTTCCAATATTTCATCCGCCAGGGCCGAGTCATCCGGACACGCCCGCGACAGCATGACCGCACCGATTGCATGGGCCAGCAGGTCGATCATTTTCGCGCGGACCTCTTGCCTGGGCACATCCACACCCGCCGTGTACTTGTCCTCGAGTGCTGCAAGCGTGTTTTCAACGCCACTGGCAAAGGTTGCCTTCAGATCATCTGACTGACGGGCCGCGTCACCACACAGGGCTGCCATGGTGCACCCCTCTCCCCTGCCGTCTCTGTGATCCCTGGACACGTACAGGTTCACAAAGCCCGGAATGTCCAGATCGGAGCTATTCGACAGGGACTTTGCCAGGCTATTTTCCGCTGCTTCGGCCATCAAGTCGGCCTTGGAGCCAAAGTGTTTGTAGAAGCCTCCCTGGGTAAAACCCGCGGTAGCCATGAGTTCTGCCACACCCACACCGTCATAGCCACGCTCACGAAACAGCTCTGACGCCGTCTCCACAATATGAGCTCGGTTGGCGAGTGATTGTGTCTTGGTGATCTTCATTTCGCGGCCCTTACGACTCCTGAACAATGACCTGATCATACTCTGATGTCGGTCATAATCAAAACCATTGACAGCTTTGATTATGATAGACATCATAAAACCACCCGCACCTATCCCTGCGGCTGTGTGGCGCCGATCGCCGTACCTGATCATCCTGAACACTCAAGAGCATCCATTTATGAGCACTCCCGAAACCGCACTGATCACTGGCGCCTCCACAGGCATTGGCGCGACCTACGCCGAGCGTTTTGCCCAACGTGGGCACAATCTCGTGCTGGTAGCCCGCGATAAAGGCCGGCTGGACGCACTGGCCTCGCAGCTGCGTGAGAAACACGCGGTGTCCATTGACGTGATCCAGGCCGACCTGACTCAAACCGGTGACCTGGCCCGCGTCGAAGCACGCCTGCGTGACGACGCCAGTATCGGCATCCTGGTGAACAATGCGGGCGCCGCCCTCTCCGGCAGCTTCATCGAGCAATCCATCGACAGCGTTACCAACCTGGTCGCGCTCAACACCACCGCCCTGGTACGACTCGCCAGCGCCATCGCGCCACGCCTGGTACACGCCGGTAACGGCGCGATCATCAACATTGGCTCGGTGGTGGGGCTGGCACCGGAATTCGGCATGAGCGTCTACGGTGCAACCAAGGCGTTCGTGCTGTTTCTATCCCAGGGGCTGAGCCTCGAACTCTCGCCCAAGGGCGTCTACGTGCAAGCCGTTCTTCCAGCCGCCACCCGCACGGAAATCTGGGATCGCGCAGGCATCGACATCAATACCCTGAGCGAAATCATGAGCGTGGACGAGTTGGTCGATGCTGCGCTGGTCGGTTTTGATCGTCGCGAACCGGTGACCATTCCGCCATTGCAAGACGCCGCCCGCTGGGATGCCCTGCAAGCCGCCCGCCAGGGTTTGCTGTCAGAGATTCGCCAGTCGGTCGTCGCCGAGCGCTATCAAGCCAAGGCGTGATTGTCACGTATAGCCATGGGAACCGAACGATGAAAGCCTTCCTGATTGACCGTTACGGCAAGCATCAAGGACGCCTTGCCGAGGTACCGGATCCGGAACCGGGCATCCACGACGTATTGGTCAAGGTACATGCCAGCAGCGTCAACCAGCTGGATTCGAAGATCAGCAAGGGTGAATTCAAACTGATCCTGCCCTACACATTCCCGCTGATCATGGGCAACGACCTGGCCGGCGTCGTCGTTCGCGTAGGGTCAGGCGTGCGCACCTTCAAACCCGGTGACGAGGTCTACGCGCGCCCGCCCGACGCGCGCATCGGTGGCTTTGCCGAACTGATCGCAATTAAGGAAAGTGCCCTCGCACTGAAACCCAACAACACCAGCATGGAACAAGCCGCCGCCCTGCCCCTGGTGGCACTGACCGCCTGGCAGGTGCTGGTTGAAACAGCCCGCGTGAAGAAGGGGCAAAAAGTCTTTATCCAGGCGGGCTCCGGTGGTGTCGGCAGCATTGCCATCCAGCTGGCAAAACACCTGGGGGCTTTCGTTGCCACCACGACCAGCACCGCCAACGTGGAGTGGGTCAAGGCGTTGGGAGCAGACGTGGTCATCGACTACACGCAGCAAAACGTCGAAAACGTGTTGCGTGACTACGACGTCGTCTTGAACAGCCTCGGCCCCGCCGAACTGGAAAAATCCCTGCGCATTCTCAAGCCGGTTGGGCAGCTCATCTCCATCTCGGGACCACCGACCGCCGAGTTCGCACGCGAGCAAAAGCTGTCCTGGGGACTGGGCTGGGTCATGCGCCTGTTAAGCAGCGGCATACGCAGAAAAGCCCGCAGGCAGGGCGTCGACTACAGGTTCGTGTTCATGCGTGCGAGCGGTGCGCAATTGCAGAAAATCACCGCGCTCGTCGAGTCCGGCGCCATCACACCGGTGATCGACCGAACCTTCCCTCTCGAGGCAACGGCTGAGGCCTTGAGCTACGTCGAACGGGGCAGAGCCAAGGGCAAGGTGGTGATCAAGGTCCTATGACTAAGCCCACCCAACGCTCAAGCTGATGGCGATGCAGACTTGTCCCGCGTTGGGGTGCGAAGCGCCCCCAGCGCGGGACAAGCCCGCTCACCACATCAGCGGCCTGCCACAGTGGATCTCATGGGCATCCAGAAACGCATTTCAAATCAGATCCAACCGAGCCAGCTCCAATAAGTCGCCGCAAACACCAACATCAACCCATACCCGAACAACGTCACCAAAATCCCCACCTTGGCAAACTGCCGCGCCGTAAACGTCCCGGTCCCCAGGCACACCATGTTCTGCGGCGCATTGATCGGCAGGATAAACCCGTAGCTCATCACAAACCCCAACAGCATGGTCATGCCCAAGCGGTTGAACTCCCCCGGCAAGGTCTGCAGCACCGCAATCAATATCGGCAACAACGCCGAAGTCAGTGCCGTGGCGCTGGCAAAGCCCAGGTGGATCACAATCAGAAACGCCCCCAGGATCGCAAACACCCCCAACGGCCCGACCTGATCCAGGCCAGTGTGCGCCACCACCTGGGACCCCAGCCATTGCCCGGCCTGGGTAGTCAGCAATGCGGTACCGAGGCTGATGCCCACGCCAAACACGATCACCGTGCCCCACGGGATGCGCGATTGCACATCCTTCCAGGTCATCACCCCGATGCCCGGCAGCAGCAGGAACACCAACCCGGCGTAGGTGGTCGAGGTGGTGTCGAACGGGTGCAGGCGCCCTTCCGTGGCCCACGCCAACAGCAGCAGCACCGACACCGTCAGCAAGCGTTTCTGCGGGCCGGTCATCGGGCCGATGTCCACCAGGGACTGGGCCACGGCCTCCTTGCCACCGGGGATGCTGTCGGTTTCCGGCGGCAGCAGCTTGATCACCAGGAACAGCAACACCGCCGACATGATCACCGCCCACGGCGCGCCGGCGATCAGCCAGTCGATCCACGACACGCGCTGGCCGAGCATCTTGTCCATAAAGCCCACGGTCAGCAGGTTTTGCGCGGCGGCGGTCTGGATGCCGACGTTCCAGATGCTGGTGCCCTGGGCCACCACGATCATCAGGCCGGCGGCGATGTTGGAGCGTTTGTCCACGCCGAACGCAGCAACCACGCCCATCATGATCGGCACCACACAGGCACTGCGCGCCGTGGCGCTGGGCACCACGAGGCTGAGCAGGATGGTCACCGCAATTGCCCCCAGCAGAATGCCCCGCGTGCTGGTGCCGACGCGGGTCAGGGTCACCAGGGCGATACGCCGGTCCAGGCCGGTGTGGGTCATGGCCGCCGCGATGAACAATGCGCCCGCCACCAGGGCCAGTGCCGGGTTGGAAAAGCCGGTAAGCGCCATGCTGATGGCCGGGCTGGAGCCGATCAGGTGCGTGGGGTCTTGCAGCGACGGCGCGGTGCCGAGCAAAAACGCCATGAGCGAGGTGATCATGATCGCGCTGGCTTCATAGGACACCGCCTCGGTGATCCACACCACCACGGCAAACGCGAGGATCGCCAGCATGCGCTGCCCGGCCACCGGCAGGTCGGCGGGCAGCGGCAACAGCAGCACGCCGACCATCACCAGTACGCCAATCACCAGGCCCGGGGGCAACTTGAATGAGGCTGCGGTTGTTGCGGGGGCGTTCATGGCGGGCTCCGTCGGGCGCTGAATCAGAGCCCGCAGCATGGGGCAAAGCGCCGCAACAGGTGTTGACGGGTATCAACCCTAGGTCAATAACTGGCTCAACACCGCCCGCAACTTGCCGGGCTTGAGCGGTTTGTTCAGCAACGGCGCGTCCAGGCGGCGCAGCGCGCGGCGGCACTGGTCGGTGCGGTCGGCGGTGATGATCACGGCGGGGATGTTCTGCGCGAAATGCTCGCGCAGGTGCTTGACCACCGCACAACCCACCACCCCATGGTCAAGGTGGTAGTCGGCGAGGATCAGCTCCGGCGCCCTGCCCTGCAACGCCAGCAACGCCCCGGCCTGGTCGGTGGCGGTGATCACCTCGCAGCCCCACTGCGCCAGCAGCGCACGCATGCTGTCGAGGATGCTCACCTCGTTGTCGATTACCAGCAGGCGCCTTCCCGGCAGCGGGTTGCCCGTGCTCGGTTGCGCCGGCAGTTGGCTGATCGCCAGGGGCATCTCTTCGCTGATGGGCACCTCGATACTGAACATCGAACCGCGCCCGGGCCACGAACGGACTGCCACCGGGTAGCCGAGGATCTCGGCGATGCGCTCGACAATCGCCAGGCCCAGCCCTACGCCTTTGCGGTCCGAGGCACGGCCGACGTCGAGCTGGTTGAACTCGAGGAAGATCGCGTCGAGGCGGTCGGCCGCGATGCCGCGCCCGGTGTCCCACACTTCCAGGCGCAGGCGATCGCCACGGCGGCGCGCGCCGAGCAAGATGCAGCCCTCGTCGGTGTAGCGGCAGGCGTTGCTGAGGAAGTTACGCAGGATCCGCGTCACCAGGCGCAGGTCGGTGCGAATCGCATAATGGCCGGTACGCGCGCGCAGGTTCAGCCCGGCCGCCAGCGCCACCGACTGGAACTCCGAGACCAGCGGCGCAAACAGCTCATCCAGGCGATACAGCGCCACATCGGGCTTGACCGCCGCCTGGTCGAGCCGCGAGATATCCAGCAGGTCGGTGAGCAAATCCTCGGCGCCTTCCAGGGCCTGGTGCGTACGTTCCACCAGCACCTGTTCGACGCTGGGCAGGTTGCGCTCGCGCAGGGTGGAGACCAGCAGTCGCGCGGCGTTGAGTGGCTGCAACAGGTCATGGCTGGCGGCGGCGAGGTATTTGTCCTTGCTGCGGTTGGCGGCCTCGGCGGCATCGCGGGCGTCACGCAGCTCTTGCTCGACCTGCTCGCGCTGGGCGATCTGCTGTTGCAGGTTGCGGTTGGCTTCCAGCAGTTCATCGGTGCGCGCCGCCACGCGCTGCTCCAGCTCATCGTTGAGACGGATATAGCGGTTGCGCTCGGCCTCCAGCTCGTCGAGACGCGCGGTGAGTTCCGGGTAGTGGCTCTTGCGCGCCGAGTGATTGCCCAGGCCCAACAGACCGGCGAGGGCCTGTTGCTGGTCGTCAGAGCGCTTCGCCATACACCACCTCGACATCACGCTGGCTGGACTCGCGCGGGTTGGTGAGGATGCACGGGTCGTGCATCGCATGCTGGGACAGGAACGGAATGTCCGCCACGCGCACGCCATGCAGGCCGAGGGTTTCATGGAAGCCGATGGCGTGTTTCAGGGCAATCAGGTGTTCCACCAGGCGCCCACAGATCTGTCGGTGGTTGAGGCCACGGCAATCGATGCCGAAGGTCTCGGCAATCACCTTGAAACGCTCCGGCGCCGAGTTGTAGTTGAACGCCACCACGTGTTCCACCAGGACCGCGTTGCACAAGCCATGGGGCAGGTCGAGAAACCCGCCGAGGCTGTGGGACATGGCATGCACCGCGCCGAGGATCGCATTGGAGAACGCCAACCCCGCCTGCATGCTGCCGAGCATGATCTTCTCGCGCAGGGCAATGTCACCGGGGTTGGCGATCATCTGCACCAGGTTGCCGTTGATCAGGCGCATGGCTTCCAGCGCATGGGGGTCGGTCAGCGGGCCGTGGCCGGTGGACACGAACGCCTCGATCGCATGCACCAGCGCGTCGATACCGGTACAGGCGGACAGGAACGGGTCCATGCTCGCCGTGGTTTCCGGGTCGATCAGCGACACATCCGGCACCACCGCCTTGCTGACGATGGAGAACTTCATGCGTTCCTGCTGGTTGGAAATGATCACGAACTGCGAGACATCCGCCGAGGTGCCGGCGGTGGTGGGGATCAGGATCAGCGGCGGGCTCGGCACACGGATGGTGTCCACGCCTTCGAACTCGAGGATGCAGCGCCCATGGGCGACCACAATGCCGATGGCCTTGCCGCAGTCCATGGGGCTGCCGCCGCCGATCGCCACGATCACGTCGCAATGGTTTTCCCGGTATACCTCGGCACCGAGCATCACTTCCTCGACGCGCGGGTTGGGCGACACGGCGCTGTACAGGCAGTAGTCGATGCCGATGGCCTGCAGGCTGGCTTCCACATCGGCGACCCATCCGGCGGCGATCACACCGGGGTCGCTGACCACCAGGACCTTGCGCGCACCAAAGGTCTTGGCGTAGTTACCGACGTTGTGCCGGCAGCCGGCACCGAAGATGATTTCAGGCGAGACGAATTTACGCAGGAGGCTCAGATTGGGGCTCATTGGAAAGCCTGTTGTTATTATTTTTGGGAGATGCGCTTCACACTAACCCATTCGGGAGCGAATGCAATCAGACCAAAGGGTCATTCCCAATACGACCATCGCGCTTGTGCGAACGCCAACATAGACGTCGTCTTCGTAAACCGCCCCACATCCGGAACATAAAAACCGAAACGTGTTGTAGTGCAGCCCCGTCTTCCGATCCAGATACTGCCCCTGAAACCACAGGTTCTGTTCTTCAATGTAGTACGGCTCGCGCACCTCCTCCAGCGTGTTGCCCCATGGCATAGAGGAGACAGATCTATTTGAATTAAAAATATTTTAATAAAAGCTGTCCCCGTTATTCTTCCCCTTGGTCTTCTTTGGCTAGCGCTTTTCAATACAGCCTACGCTAGAATTTCCACTGTAGTTTCGCCCTCAAACGTTTGAACGACGGTGCGATATATATCAGTCCAAGTATCCTCTGCCGGCCTTTTGAGACGATGTTTTGCGCCAAACACGTAGACGGTATCGCCAAGAGAGATTTTTTCTTTGATGTGCTGTGCTGAAAGTAAAACTGAAAATTGATGTAAAAAACCATAGGTTGACCCTGATGGTACAACCATGCCGGCTCCCCCACCCATACGGGGCTCTCTTTTAAACAGAGAAATTCATTTTCCAACCGTTCAGCTAGCCATTTCCTTTTATTCTTTGGCGCGCCCTGCTCAACGTATTCATCGTAAAGCCGTTGGGCGAAATCCTCGGCCCCATCGGCCTCCATCGAGGCGGATTTTTTTTCAGCAACAGCCATAGCCGCGCCCCAGAAAACGTGAAAATCAGTCAACTCACTCATGTTCCCTCCTCTGAGTATTAGTTTCGGGTGGCTTGGAACATATCGTTGAGCGGGTCATGAGCGTTTCTCACTCTCTGTTCTGGCTGTCGATCATTCGGCGGAGACGGTGGTAGCGGTAAAGCTTAGTCTTTGTCGGGGTCATCGAATTATCCAGCTAAGTTGCGTGATCGGGTTGTAGAATGGCGCCAGAACGAAAGATCAACATACTTGAGTAATGGCATGAAAGGTCTTTTTCTCTTCATCAAAAAACAGGTATGCCTGAGCGTAGTCATGACTCAACATCACTGATGTCGAGCTGCCCAATGAACACCATCGGCCATTCAAGGCTTTAAAGCCATCCGCGCTCCAAATGACTCACGTTAGCTGTAATAAACTCACTGTTTTTTGAAAAGCAGTCGCAACAGAGTTGAAAACATTTGAATCGTCTATTCATTTCTTATTTTTCTTAATCAAATAAAAATTCAGGTATTTTTTTGGCCTTTCTTTGAAAGCTCTTTCTTTCCCGATGGAATAAGCCACATCAAAATGTTGAAAAGCCTCGTCCTCCTCGTAAAGTTCGAGACAAACCATACCCAAATCCATCAATGGCCCGGTATTCCGTTGGGAACTTCTGCCAGCGAGTGCAGCTTGAGCCCAATACTTAGATTTTTTGAAATCACCGTTATCAAAGTAGAAGTTGTAAAGCGAGCCCGCAATCCATCCGGCCAATAGCTTCCAGCCCAATTTTGGCTCTGGGAGTAGCTCCCACGCTTGAATATAAGCAGCAAGCGCCTGAGTTTTTTTGCCCTCTTCGTCCAGCTTGTTTCCACCTTCTACGATGGAAGAAATTTGCGCATCTAGATCTGGAATTTCTTCAGATAGGTCTTTCATAGGTAACGTCCTCAGTATCTATTTACTACGAGGAGGATATCGACAAGCGCCACGACGACCCGACGACGTAGCGTTGGTCAATCGGTATTCAGTAGTTCATTGGGCGCAATGACATTCACGTCAGGTCTAACTATTAAGATAAGGTGATAGAAACGTCTCAAAGAAAAGCTTGCTTTTTTCCTTTGGAAAGCAGAGAGCTGCGTCAGTTTCCGAGATTAGATACATGTAATAGTCATAGCCAAAGTGAAATTCACAGCTGGCAGATTTCAGCTTGCACCAGATTTTTTCTCTCAAAATAGCTTTGAGGACTGGAGCTAGTCGATCGACCTCAATGCTCTGCCCTTCCGTGTAAGGTTCACCCTCTGAATTAATTTCAAGATTGCTAATTATCAACACTGAAACACCCAAGCATTGGCAAATTGCAATGACCGTTTCTACATAGTTAGTTTCGGTGAGTAGGTACTCTTCTTCCGACACGCTTTTTCCAATGTCAAAGAAGCTCGTCCACTCGCTATTTAAGCACTCGTTACCCAGGGGATCGTACTTCGTTATCCGGTAAGAATATTTCATCGTTCTAATCACCTACCCGATTGAGATTTTCGTCAAAGGTGCCCGACCGAGTCCTCTTAGAACCCAAATTTTTGACGCTGTCGGCTGCTTTCCAAAAGCCGCCGTTATGTTTATCTACGTCTGGAGTAATGTACTTAAGCTTGATCGGGGCCTTGCTGTTCAAATATACCGGCTGGCCGTGCGACCGCTCATTGGTTTTTTTATATCTAAGCCGCCTTGCCCTCTCGGCGTGTATGCAACTCAGGCCCTTTGGGTCCACCCACCCTATCGGGTTAGGCCCATATTGATAGAGATTCAGCCCCCCAGCCAACCCAATCGGATCCGGCGTCGTAAACCGCCCCGCATCCGGGTCATAAAACCGAAACGTGTTGTAGTGCAGCCCCGTCTCTCGATCCAGATACTGCCCCTGAAACCGCAGGTTCTGTTCTTCAATGTAGTAAGGCTCGCGCACCTCCTCCAGCGTGTTGCCCCACACCCGATAAGTCGCGTGCCACACGTTGTTTCCGTCGGCTTCCGTCAGCTGTTCCGGCAGCCCATTCAGATCGTTGTGGTAATAGCGCACGCGCTGGTGTTCGCCCTTTCCGTCGACTCGGGCAAGCGGCGCGTAGCCGTCGTCTTCATAGAGGTAGAGGCTGGTCTGGCTATACCGATGTTCCTGCAACAGGCGCAGGCCGTCCCAGTCGAAGCGGGTTTCGCCCTGCCGATAACCGTGGCTGTCGTATTCGGTTTTACTGATACGTCGGCCGAGTGGGTCATAGCGCATTTTTACCCGCGTTTCTCGCCCGCTTTTCTGGCTATGCACTTCGATCAGGCGGTGTTCAGCGTCGTAGGCGAAGCGTTGCAAGCCTCTGAGGGTGCTACGTTTTTCGATCAGCCGACCAAAGCCGTCGTAGCGGTAGCGCTTGTCCTGATAGGTCAACAACTGGTTGTGCCTCACTAATCCGGCGCCAGGCTGGGGCCCATCCAGCAAGTTGGCGGCCGCATCGTAGGCGAAGGTTTCCTGCTGACCTTGCGTGTTGTCCTGAGTAGCGATAATCCGACCGGTCGCATCGTAGTGCAGCAGTTGGCGTCGGCTCTCTTCCAGGCGGCCGATCAGGTTGTCGGCCGGGTCGTATTCGAAGGTTTTTTGTTGGGAGGGCGGCAGCTGCCGGGGTTGGCCTGTTGGGCTACGTTTACGCGAGCGTAATCGGCCGCAGCGGTCGAACTCGCTGCGGGTGGTGATCTGCCCTTGAGTGCGCAGCACTTCGCGGTGCAGGCGGTCGCGTTCGAAGTCGCTGATGACGTGGCCGTCGAGGTTGAGCTGGTGCAGGTGGCCGCTGCCGTAGTACAGGCGATTGAGCCAGCGACCGTCGGGCAGTTGCGTCTGGATCAGGTTGCCGAGTTCGTCGTAGTGGTGGTTCAGGCTGCCGGCAGCGCTGTGTTCGGTGAGCAGTTGGCCAAGTGGATCGTAGACGAAGGCCAAGGTCTGGGTGGTCTGGTCGTTGCCGGTGAAGCTGACGGCGGTGAGTTGGTCGACTAAATCGTAGGTGTAGTCGGTGCGACCATCATCGGTCACTTTCGCCCGCAAGCGCCCGGCTGCATCGCGCTCCAGGCGATGCACGATAGAAGGCGCATCATTCGAAGGCACATATTCGACAGCAGCCAGGTTATCCAGCGCATCGTAGGCATAACGTCGGCCACTACCATCGAGGTCTTGCTGCTGCGCAAGGCGGTCACCGTGGTCCCAGGCAAAGCGGTAGCGCTCACCGTTTTCATTGGTCAGGGTTTGCAGGCGACCGTAGGCGTCGTGGCGCAATTCGATCTGTCGGCCTTGGGCATCGACGCGCTGGCGGACCTGCCCACGGCGGTCGTATTGGTAGCGGGTGATCTGGCCGGCTGCATCGGTGTAGGCGATCAACTGGCCGCTGGTGTCGCGCAGATAATGCTCGATATGCCCATAGGGCCTTTCGGTTTGCAGCAGGCGGCCCTGGCTGTCGTGTTGATAGCGCTGCCGCTCACCCCCGCATCGATCACGACATGCAAGTGGCCCCGACGGTCGTACTCGAAGCGCGTGGGATAGCCCGAACAATCGACGTACTCAATCAACTGCCCGGTTTCGTTCCAACGCAGGGTTTTGCGCTTTTCTGCGGCGTCGATGATTTCTACCACTTGGCCAAACCCGTCATAGCGATAGCGGGTGACCTGCCCCAGCGGATCGGTTTCGCTGACACAGTTGCCACGCGGGTCGTATTGATACTGCCAGGCTTGGCCGGCGGCATCGGTCTCCACCAGCGGCAGCGACCAATGCGCCAGCCACACCGTGGATTCAGCGCGCCCCAACGGATCTTGCGTCTCGCACAGGTTGCCGGAGGCGTCGTAACCCAACGTCCACCGACCGCCCTGAGGATCGGTGGCACCGAGCAACTGGCGCTCGTCATTCCATTCAAACTGCCAGGTTTGACCGAGGCTGTCGGTATACGCGGTGATCTGGTACTGCGGGTTCCATCTGCGGATGCTGACCCGCTGCAAGCCATCGGTAATCCGCGTGGTTCCGGCGTGTAGGTCATAGTCGAACTGGTAGTCGTCGCCCTCGTCGGTCCAGTGTCGGACTACACGCCATTCCGCGCCCTCCACACACGCCCATTGGTAAAAACAACGTAGCCCGGTGGGCCGTTGGTGCTCGACTATGCGCTGGCCGTTGTCGTAGGCGAAACGGCGCTGTACATGCCCGGCAGCGTCGCGAACTTCAGCCAGGTTGCCATCATCGTCATAGCCATAGCTGGCAAGGATTTCGCGGCTGTGATCAGGGAACAGGCGTTCAATCTGCTCGACCCGACCGGACCATTGCTGGCTGTAGCCCAGTTCGATTCGCACATCGGTGAAGGGATCGCGTAACTGGCTCAGGCGGCCTTGGGCGTCATAATCGAGGAGGATACGGTTGTCATTGCGATCCCCCAACTGGCTCAGACGCAGGTGCGACGGATTGCCTGGCGTTGGTTTGAACAACCGATAGCGCCCGTCGACACTTTCAATCAGCAACTGGCCGTTGCTATGGCGCCGCACGCTCAACCCCTCTCCGGCGCTGAACACCGCACCACCCAGCGGGATCACGCCCATGTCGATCTGGCGAGCCTGCTCATCGGTGTAGACCAATCGTTCACCACCTTCGGGATGCACGCCAATGTCGACGCGGGCTTCATAAACCACGCTCCAACTGGCGCCGAACAGACCGTCACGACGTTCATCTCTACTGCAGTAATAGCGCTGCCACTCGATCGGCAGCAGTCCTGGCAAAGCAAAGTCCAGGTCGTCTTCACCGTCGAGGATCTTCGCGCCCGTGGCGCTGTGCACCGGGTTGGGCGAACCCGCGACCGCCGCAGTCACCGCATTACTTACCTGGCTGCTGCCCCACGACACCATCCCGCCCACCGCCATGCACGGCAACTTGCTGAAGAACTTCGCGCCACCGCCGCGCAACGTCAGCAACGCCGTCACCGCCAACCCCACGCCCGGTGTCTTGCCGCTGCGAATCTCACGCACCACCAAGGGCGCGCCACCGATGATCACATTCGGCGAAATCTGTACGTTCCCGACCTTGGCTTCGCAGGTGCTCCGATCCCCACTGCGCACGGCGGGCTGACCATTGATAAAGACCCGGCTGGAGCCCTCCGCCAGGTATTGCTCCGGCATTGGCGGGTGTTTATTGCAGTCGACCTTATCGGCAGGACAAGGCACAGCGGCGGCCACCGGGGCGGCCACCGTAGGGCACCATAGCTGAGAGAAAAAGCCTTCGGCGATATCCAGATAAGACGGCTCACCACTTGGCGCCGCGATGACATCCGAGAGTTTGCCGGCCGCCCGCGCGGCAGGTTTCCCGCTGATGAAGACGTTGGGCGAACCGCTGCTGATGAAGGCGTCGATGACCGGAGGGAACAGCGCATTGGCAAAAGACTCACATAATCGTGAGAGGCCTTTATCCGCACCGGTCTGGCTCATGCCGACGCCGACCACCACCCCCACGACGGCGCCCAATACAACGCAGCCGATGCCGCCCGTTGCCACGGTGAAGCCGGCTGCGGCAACAACAGCGGCTGTCGCCAAGGCCGTCACGGCCACGTTGGCGGCAATCTCCAGGACGCCGCCTAACACGTCGGCGAGCATTGAACTGTGCAGAAGCGCGTCACCCTCGCGGGCGGCCCACAGCGTGTCAGTCATGCGTAACGATCCGTGTCTGAAAAGACCAGGATCAAATCACGCGATTGTGTCCTTGCTCAGGTGAGACTTTCCGAGGGAATTGTAGGACTGATCCCAAAGACCAGTTGAGCACCGGCCAGCGCGAGGCTGGCCGGAGATGGATCAGCGGCTGGCGAAGTACATGGTCACTTCGAAGCCGATACGCAGGTCGGTGAAGGCGGGTTTGGTCCACATGGGGAGAGTCCTCTTGTTGTGCCGGAAGATTCCGGTAAGGGCATTAATGCATGGGGGATGGGGGTGCGAATGCTACTTTCGAAGTAAATGCCGCACTGCATTAGTCGCGAATGTACAGGGAGCAAAATGTGGGAGATTCTATGTTGCAGGACAACCCTGCAACGGCCGATTCGGTTGGTATTCGCTCTGGTTTTTCATCAGGGCGAACGCCACCCGTGCGAGTTTTCGGGCAAGAATTACCAAGGCCTGAGTCTTCTTGAATCCTCTGGCCAGGTACCCTTCATAAAATGGTTTCCAGGTCGCTGAACGACAGGCAGCCATGGCCGAGTTGTGGGCCAGACGCCGTATTTC
Source organism: Pseudomonas sp. NIBRBAC000502773 (assembly GCF_006517195.1). Lineage (NCBI taxonomy): Bacteria > Pseudomonadati > Pseudomonadota > Gammaproteobacteria > Pseudomonadales > Pseudomonadaceae > Pseudomonas > Pseudomonas sp. NIBRBAC000502773. The sequence continues at coordinate 955,224 of NZ_CP041189.1, forward strand.
CGGATCCCCTTTCTTGGTCAGACTGCGACTCCCCGTCTTTTTTCCCGAGTCATCGACCCTCAAGTCCATGCCCAAAAAAGCGATGAAGGCATTGCTATCCTTAAACTCGCCACGCAAAAAAGCCGTCGCAAATCCGGTTGCCGTCAGTACTCCGACGCCTTCAATGGCCTTGCAACGCTCAATATTTTCGGCGACTCCAGCCTCTTTGCTCAGGTCGCGCAGCTTTTTTTGAATGGCCAAATCCGAGTGCTTAAACGTCTCCATCAGACATTTCAGCTCCTCTTCCAGGCGCGGCTCATCGGCCCAGCTCTGAGCCAGACTGACGCGCGCCTTGATCAGTGCTGCCCGTCGATGAAGCAGACTTTGCAGGGCCTTGTAAGCCTTGGGTGGCGGGCTCCAAGCGCGTAATCCACCCTGTTCATGCGCCAGGTACCGAGCTAGAAGACGAGCATCGCACGGATCATTTTTAGCTCGTTGGCCGACACCGCGACGGTAATGACTCAAGCGATAACCGTCCACGACGTAGACCTGATGACCCAACTCATGGGCCAACTCAACCGTGTCCAAGTGGTAAATATTGGTGGCCTCGACGGCAATGCCACTTTGGGCGGGCAGCGTCTTGAGCCAGCGTTTGAGTGCTGTTCGATTATTGGGGATGGCTTGTGTGGTTTGCAGATCGGCACGATAGACGAGCACCTCAGCCTTGGCCACATCAACACCCACGACCGTTTGCGAAGTAAGGATTGTCATGACGAATCCTCGGAGCTAGGGTTTAAGAGCTTGTTGGGGTCTACCGTTGCGCTGACTTGTCTCTATCGTCGGCCTTGCCGATGAATTCCTTATTGGCGCTTTTGGGTAGAAGGGGTGGGACGAAGTCTCCCACGGTCTGTACTGGTTAGAGTCAGAATCGGGCTTTTAGTCCCACCCACCCCTTCAAGTCTAAACATACAAGGGGGCTTGCTCCCGATAGCGGCATGTCAGTGCCATAAATATTGACTGACCCACCGCCATCGGGAGCAAGCCCCCTCCCACAGGGGACCGCATTGCAGTCAGAGGGTTAGAAGAAACCCAATGGATTGATGTCGTAGCTCACCAGCAAATTCTTGGTCTGCTGGTAGTGATCGAGCATCATCTTGTGGTTCTCACGCCCCACGCCCGATTTCTTGTAGCCGCCAAACGCCGCATGCGCCGGGTACAGGTGATAACAGTTGGTCCACACGCGGCCGGCCTTGATCGCCCGGCCCATGCGGTAGGCGCGGTTGATGTCGCGGGTCCACAGCCCGGCGCCGAGGCCGAATTCGCTGTCGTTGGCAATCGCCAGGGCTTCGGCTTCGTCCTTGAAGGTGGTGATACCCACCACCGGGCCGAAGATTTCTTCCTGGAACACGCGCATCTTGTTGTGGCCCTTGAGCAGGGTCGGCTGGATGTAGTAACCGCTGGACAGGTCGCCCTCCAGGCGCTCGGCCGCGCCGCCGGTGAGCAGTTCGGCGCCCTCTTCCTGGGCGATCTTGAGGTAGGAGAGGATCTTGTCGTATTGCTGCTCGGACGCCTGGGCGCCGACCATGGTCTCGGTGTCCAGCGGGTTGCCGCGCTTGATCTTGACGATTTTCTTCATCACCACTTTCATGAAGTCGTCGTAGATCGACGCCTGCACCAGCGCCCGCGACGGGCAGGTGCACACTTCGCCCTGGTTGAAGAACGCCAGCACCAAGCCTTCGGCGGCTTTTTCGATGAACTGCGGCTCAGCCTGCATGATGTCTTCGAAGAAGATGTTCGGCGACTTGCCGCCCAGTTCCACGGTGGAGGGAATGAGGTTCTCGGCGGCCGCATGCATGATGTGCGCACCGATTGGGGTCGAGCCGGTAAAGGCGATCTTGGCGATGCGCTTGCTGGTGGCCAGCGCCTCCCCGGCTTCGCGGCCAAAGCCCTGGACGATATTCAGCACGCCCGGTGGCAGCAGGTCATTGATCAACTCGGCAAACACCATGATCGACAGCGGCGTCTGCTCGGCCGGCTTGAGCACGATGCAGTTACCGGCGGCCAGGGCCGGGGCGAGCTTCCAGGCGGCCATCAGCAGCGGGAAGTTCCACGGAATGATCTGCCCGACCACGCCCAATGGCTCATGGAAGTGATAGGCCGCGGTGTGTTCGTTGATCTCGGCGGCGCCGCCTTCCTGGGCGCGGATGCAGCCGGCGAAGTAGCGGAAGTGGTCGGCGGCCAGGGGCACGTCGGCGTTGAGGGTTTCGCGCACGGCCTTGCCGTTGTCCCAGCTTTCGGTCACGGCCAGCACTTCGAGGTGCTGCTCGATACGGTCGGCGATTTTCAGCAGCACCAGGGAGCGATCCTGGGGCGAAGTCTTGCCCCAGGCGTCGGCGGCGGCATGGGCAGCGTCAAGGGCCTTGTCGATATCGGCGGCGTTGGAGCGCGGGAATTCGGCGATCACTTCACCGGTCACCGGCGAGGTGTTGGTGAAGTACTCACCACTGAGCGGGGCGACGAACTCGCCGCCGATGTAATTGCCGTAGCGCTGCTTGAAGCTGACGATGGCGCCAGGGGTGCCAGGTTGTGCGTAGATCATGTTAAAGCCTCTGTCTGGGTCCGGGCCTGTCGGTCAACAGGCGATGACCCGATAGTAAAGAGCCCCCGCTGGCGGGCGAATGCGCCGTTGGCAGGGGGGCACTTGTCATTTGGTCGTAGTTTCAGTGCTTGGCGACCAGCTCTTTGGGCAGCTTGAAGGTCCAGAGCATGCCGCCCTGGTTGAAGTCCTTGATGCGCTTGGCCACTTCACCGCCCCACAACGGCACGGCGCCGCCCCAGCCGGAGAGCACCGAGACGTACTGTTCGCCGTCCATTTCCCAGGTCACAGGCGAGCCGAGCACGCCGGAGCCGGTCTGGAATTCCCAGACCTTCTCGCCGGTCTTGGCGTTGAACGCCTGCAGGAAGCCTTCCGGCGTGCCGGTGAACACCAGGTTGCCCTTGGTGGTCAGCACCCCGCCCCACAGCGGCGCGAAGTTCTTGTGGCGCCAGACTTCCTTGCCGGTCTTCGGGTCGATGGCGCGCAGTACGCCGATGTAGTCTTCGTTCAGCGGCTTGATGGTGAAGCCGGCGCCAAGGAACGCCGCGCCCTTCTTGTAGGCGATGCCTTCGTTCCAGATGTCCATGCCCCACTCGTTGGACGGCACATAGAACAGCCCGGTGTCGCGGTTATAGGCCATCGGCATCCAGTTCTTCGCACCGAGGAACGCCGGCGCGACAAACACCGAGGTGCCCTTGGTTTCGCTGCCCGGCGCGCCTGGGCGGCTGGCTTCGTTGTAGATCGGTCGACCGTCCTTATCCAGGCCGCTGGCCCAGGTGATCTTGTCGACAAACGGGAAGCCACGGATGAACTTGCCGTTGGTGCGGTCGAGTACATAGAAGAAGCCGTTGCGGTCGGCGGTGGCTGCCGCTTTGATTTCCTTGCCGCCTTCGGTGTAGTTGAAGGAGATCAGCTCGTTGACGCCGTCATAGTCCCAGCCGTCGTGGGGCGTGCTCTGGAAGTGCCACTTGATGGTGCCGTCGTCCGGGTTCAGCGCCAGGCGCGAGGACGAGTAGAGGTTGTCGCCGGGACGCAGGTGCGAGTTCCATGGCGCCGGGTTGCCGGTGCCGAACAGCAGCAGGTTGGTTTCCGGGTCGTAGTAGCCGCCCAGCCACGGTGCGGCGCCGCCGGTTTTCCACAGGTCCCCCGGCCAGGTCTTGCCCGCTTCGCCGCCGGAGATGCCGTTTTCCACGGCTTTGCCGTCCTTGTAGACATAACCCATATGACCTTCGACCGTCGGGCGGCTCCACAGCAGCTCGCCGTTTTTCGGGTCATAGGCCTGGATCTTGCCGACCACGCCGAATTCGCCACCGGCCACGCCGGTGATCAGCTTACCGTTGACCACCAGGGGCGCGGCGCTGATCGAGTAGCCTTCCTTGTGGTCGGCGACCTGCTTGCTCCACACCACTTTGCCGGTGTCTTTGTTCAGCGCCACCAGCTTGGCGTCGAGGGTGCCGAAGAACACCAGGTCGCCGTACAGCGCCACGCCACGGTTGATCACGTCACAGCACGGGCGGATGTCATCGGGCAGACGCGCATCGTACTGCCAGAGCTTCTTGCCGGTGCGCGCATCCACCGCGAACACCCGCGAGTAGGAACCGGTGAGGTACATCACCCCGTCCTTGATCATCGGCTGCGCCTGTTGCCCACGCTGCTTCTCGCCGCCAAAGGAAAACGCCCAGACCGGGCGCAGGTCCTTGACGTTGTCGACGTTCAGGGTATCGAGGGGGCTGTAGCGCTGGCCCTGCACGCCCAGGCCGTTGGTGACGATCTGCCCGGGGTTTTTCGGGTCCTGGAGGATGTCCTCATCGCTGACCGAGGCCATGGCCTGGCCGGATAACAGGATGGCACCGAGCAACACACTCAAGGCGAAGGGTTGGCGACGTGCGGGTTGGGTCATGACGGCTACCTCTGCGGTTTTTTGTTATACCCGGGAAATTTTCCCGGTCTGGTGCAGATTCTTGGGCGCAGGGGCCGTTGTCACAATTGACCGCAGTATCGAGTTTGCTAGTTCCTTAGTAGCGGGTCAGCGCGGCGAATCCACGCGTTGCATCTGTTCGCGCTCGTACCGCGGGTACAGGTGGCTGACGCTGCGGATCAGTTCATAGCGGCTCAGGCTGATCGCCGCGAAGCGTGCGGGGATTGGGCTGCGGATCATCTCGGCCATGTCGCTGCCCTGGGCGGCGCCGTCATGCAAAAGTTGATCGAGCCAGGTCAGGTAGTCGCGCATCTGCGTAAAGGGTTGCGCGTCGCTGGCCACCGGGCCATGGCCGGGCACGATCAGGGTCCAGGGCAAGGCTTGCAGGGTGCCGAGGTCAGCCAGCCACACCGCCAGCCCCGGGCTGTTGGGGGTGGTGAGCGCGCGCTGGTAAAACACCAGGTCGCCGGCAAACAGCACGCCGGTGCTCTGGTCGAAGATCGCCAGGTCGGCGCCGGTGTGACCGCTGAGCGCGAGCAGGCGCAGGTCATGGCGGCCGACGCTCAGCACACCGGGCTGCAGCACCTGGGTGGGCAACACCACCTCGGTGCCGCGCATCCAGTCGCCGACCATGCGGTAGAGGTTTTCCGCCATGCCGTCGCCTTGCTCATGCAGCAGGCGCGTGGTCTCGGCCAGGGCGCCGATGGGCACGTCCTTGAAGGCCTGGTTGCCCAGCGCATGGTCGGGGTGATGGTGGGTAATCAGCACCTGGATCACCGGCTTGGGGGTGACACGGGCGATGGCCTCGCGCATGGCTTCGCCGTAGCGCCGCGACGGTCCGGTGTCGATCACCACCACGCCGGCCTCGGTGACGATGAAGGCGGTGTTGACGATATTGCCGCCGTTGGCCTTGGCAAAATTGTCGGTGCTGCCTTCGAGCAGCCAGGTGTCGTCGGCGATCAGCCGGGGCTTGAGGGCGTAGTCGAGGTCCGCCAGGGCGGGCAGGCTCAGGCCCAGGCATAACAATAGAATCCAGCGCATGCCGCGCTCCTTCTGGTCAGGGGATGGCCGCGTCGAACTCATTGCCGCTGTTGTCGCGCAGCACCAGGCGGGTGGGCCCCGGCGCGGCGATATCAAAGGCCAGGTTGGGGTTTTCGCTGACCGCCGGGAACAGCTCAAGATCAGCCAGCACCTGGCCGTCCTGGCCGCGCAGTTGCGCATGGTTGATAAAAAACTCGGGGATGCCGCTGACCATGCCGTTGTCCATCGGGTGCGCCACCTGCACACGTACGCGGCTGAACTCGCCACGCGGATAACGGCCGCCGAGCACTTCGCCGATGTGCTCTTCCCAGCCCGGCTGGGTGCGTACCACGCTGGGCGCGGTGCAGCCGCCACCGGCCGCGTCGATCAGGGTCGAACCCACATGCCACAGGCCGTCATCGGTGAGCACCGCCGCCCGCAACGGCGTGGCCTGCTCGATACGAATCCGCAGCGACAGCCACGGCAGCACGCCGGCCTTGGGCTGGAAGTCGACGATTTTCGGCAACGGGTTGAGCTCGGCCCAGGCGAGGATCTTCACCACATGGCCGCTGAAGGCTCGAGCATCGATTTCCAGCGGCACCTGGCGCGCATCTTCGGCGAACGGCGGCGCGAGCAGCTTGACTCGGTCGTCGAACACAAACGGCGCCTGCGCCAGGAACTGCTTGTGATAGAAGGCCCACATCACCGACGGCACCGGATCGACCTCCACGGCGTGCGCCGCCAGCGGCAGCCAGCAGGCCAGGATGCAGCTCAGTCGCCAGTTCATCGCCTGCTCCTATTGATACATCTCGGGGACTTCGTACTGCAGGCCGTAACGGGCATAGATGGCTTGCACCGCGCCGTCGCGGATCAGGCCTTCCAGCGCCTCTTCCACCGCGTAGGCCAACTGGCGATTGCTCTCGTGCACCGCCATGCCGATCTCCCAGCGTTGCTTGCCCATGTTCGGGTAGGCGTTTTCGGCCAGGGCCAGTTGCGGGTCGTGGGCTTCATGCACCTGCCAATCGACTTCGCCGCGCATCGCCATCACCGCATCGACCTCACCGGCTTTCATCGCCGCAAAGGCCTGGGGTACGTCGGGGTAGTGATGGGTCTTGGCGGCGAGCATGCCGTTGAACACCGAGGTGAGGTAGAACGACGGCACACTGTCGACTTCGACGCCAATCGGGTGCTGCTCGAACACCGCCACGCTGGCGACCGTGTCCAGGCGCCGACGATCGTAGGCCACCTGCCATTGTTCGTTCTGGTACGGCCCGAACATCACCACATGGCCGTTTTCCAGTTCGCCCTGGTCGTTGCGCTTTTGTGCGTAATCGCGGTCGTAGGGCGCGCGCATCATCAGGTCGGCCAGTTGCTGGTTGTGCAACGGGCTGCCGCGCCAGATGTAGTCGCGCAGGTCATCGTCGAGCTTCTCGCCGGCCGGCGTCCAGATCAACGTGAGCCGTACCCCCAGGGCCGTGGCCAGGGCCTGGGCCAGTTCCACGTCGACCCCGCGCGCGGTGGCGCCGTCTTCGAAACTGTAGGGGGCAAAGTCCTTGTACACCGCCACGTTGATTTCGCCGGCGGCGATCATCTGGTCATAGCTGCGCACCTGCGCCTGTGCCGGCTGGCAACACAGCAGGGCCAGGCCAAGCACATAAGCGAACAGGCGCATGGCTTACTCCTCGACGTGCACGCTGTCCAAGTAGGTGCGCACGGCCCACAAGGCTTCCTGGCTCAGGTAGTCGGCCATTTTCGGCATGTACACGCGGCCGTCACGCACCGCGCCATGGCGCACGCGCTCGACGAACCACTCATCACCGGCTTCGCCCACATCGAGCATGCGCAGGTCGGGGGCGATGCCGCCGGACTTGGCTTCCAGGCCGTGGCAGGCGGCGCAGTTCTGGTTGTAGGCGGACGAGCCGATTTCCACGGCGCGGTCGTGTTCAGGCGAGGTGCGGTATGGGTTGACCGCCGCCCAGCCGTCTTCGTTGACCGGCACGCCGGCGTCCTTGATCGAGGTCAGGCCCTTGGTTTCCACCGCTTGCGGGACCACGTTGCCATGGGCCCAGGCGGAGCCCCCGGCGATCACACCGACCAACAGCCCGGCGACGAGCAAGGCATTGTGTTTTGTTGTCATTATTTTTGCCCTCAGGATTGCACGCAAAACCTCATTGCAGAGGCTATGGCAACCATCTTAGAAACCCCGGGGCATGGGCCGTATGCTGCTTTGGTGGCCGCCCTCTCCTCCCTTGGTAGTAGGGCTTGTGGGGCACGCCTAAAACAGCGGCGCCTCGGGAAGTCTTCCCGGCCACAGCGGGAGTTTTTCCGTATCCGCCCGGCGCCCCGGCGTTCCACCCTGTGCAGGCCAAAACCTCCACTGGGAACTGCAACCATGACAATAAGATCGCTACCCGCCCGCTCACCTTTAAGCCTTGCCGTGCAAGCCTTCGTGCTGGTGGGCAGCCTGTCCCTCAGTGCCGTAACGTTCGCGGCCGCCGAACCCGCCAAGCCGACGCACAATGTCACCTGGGAAGACATCGCCAACGACCACCTGACCACCCAGGACGTGCTGCAATACGGCATGGGCACCAACGCCCAGCGCTGGAGCCCGCTGGCCCAGGTCAACGACAAGAACGTGTTCAAGCTCACCCCGGCCTGGTCCTATTCCTTTGGCGATGAGAAGCAACGCGGCCAGGAATCCCAGGCCATCGTCAGCGACGGCGTGGTCTACGTCACCGGCTCCTATTCCCGGGTGTTCGCCCTCGACGCCAAGACCGGCAAGCGCCTGTGGACCTACAACCACCGCCTGCCCGACAACATTCGCCCATGCTGCGATGTGGTCAACCGCGGTGCGGCGATCTTCGGCGACAAGATCTACTTCGGCACCCTCGACGCGCGCCTGATCGCCCTCGACAAGCACACCGGCAAAGTGGTGTGGAACAAGAAGTTCGGCGACCACGCCGCCGGCTACACCATGACCGGCGCCCCGGTGCTGATCAAAGACAAGGTCAGCGGCAAGGTGCTACTGATCCACGGCAGCTCCGGCGATGAATTCGGCGTGGTCGGCCAGTTGTTTGCCCGCGACCCGGACACCGGGGAAGAAGTGTGGATGCGCCCGTTCGTGGAAGGCCATATGGGCCGCCTCAACGGCAAGGACAGCACCACCACCGGCGACGTCAAGGCACCTTCATGGCCGGATGACCCGACCACCGCAACCGGCAAGGTCGAGGCCTGGAGCCACGGCGGCGGCGCCCCTTGGCAGAGCGCGAGCTTCGATGCCGAGACCAACACGATCATCGTCGGCGCCGGTAACCCCGGCCCGTGGAACACCTGGGCGCGCACCGCCAAGGACGGCAACCCCCACGATTTCGACAGCCTCTACACCTCGGGCCAGGTCGGCGTCGACCCGAGCACCGGCGAAGTGAAGTGGTTCTACCAGCACACCCCCAACGACGCCTGGGACTTCTCCGGCAACAACGAGCTGGTGCTGTTCGACTACAAGGACAAGGACGGCAAGGTGGTCAAGGCCACCGGCCACGCTGACCGCAACGGCTTTTTCTATGTGGTGGACCGCAACAGCGGCAAGCTGCAGAACGCCTTCCCGTTCGTCGACAACATCACCTGGGCGAGCCATATCGACCTGAAGACCGGGCGTCCGGTGGAGAACGAAGGCCAGCGTCCGGCCAAGCCCTTGCCGGGTGAAACCAAAGGCAAGCCGGTGGAGGTCTCGCCGCCGTTCCTGGGGGGCAAGAACTGGAACCCCATGGCCTACAGCCAGGACACCGGCCTGTTCTACATCCCAGGCAACCAGTGGAAAGAGGAATACTGGACCGAAGAGGTCAACTACAAGAAAGGCTCGGCGTACCTGGGCATGGGTTTTCGCATCAAGCGCATGTATGACGACCACGTCGGCACCCTGCGGGCAATGAACCCGACTACCGGCAAGGTGGTGTGGGAGCACAAGGAAGCCTTGCCACTGTGGGCCGGCGTATTGGCGACCAAGGGCAACCTGGTGTTTACCGGTACAGGCGACGGTTTCTTCAAGGCCTTCGACGCGAAAACCGGCAAGGAGCTGTGGAAGTTCCAGACCGGCAGCGGCATCGTCTCGCCGCCGATCACCTGGGAGCAGGATGGCGAGCAGTATGTCGGCGTCACCGTCGGCTACGGCGGCGCGGTGCCGTTGTGGGGCGGCGACATGGCCGAGCTGACCAAGCCGGTGGCACAAGGCGGGTCGTTCTGGGTGTTCAAGATCCCGAGCTGGGATCAGAAGACCGCGCAAAAATAACCCCCGCGAGAATGCCGGGCCGCTTTTTGCAGCAAGCGGCTTCTTCCCTTGTGGTGAGCGGGCTTGCCCCGCTCACCACAGCAAGGCCCTCACCACAACAAGCCCGCTCACCACAGGATCCCCAGAGGTCGCACGATGAACTACCTGCCCTTGTTACTCCTGCTCTGCCTGCCCGTGGCCCACGCCGACGACGGCGACGATGCGCCGCTGATCATCAACGGCTGCACCATCGCCGCACACAGCCAATGCCCCGGCGCCAACCTCAAGGGCGCCAACCTGCGCAACCAGGACTTGAGCAAGATGAACCTGGCCGGCGCCGACCTGCGCGAGGCGGATCTGCGCCATGCCAACCTCGACCTGGCCAATCTGGAAAAAGCCCGACTGCAAGGCGCCAACCTGACCCGCGCCAGCCTGCAACAGGCCAACCTGCGCCTGGCCGACTTCAGCGGCGCCACGTTGATGGCGATCCAGGGTTGGGGCCTGTTCGCCCAGGGTGCGCAGTTCGAAAACGCCAACCTCAGCGCGGCCTACCTGCAATTTGCGCGGTTGTCCGGGGCGAAAATGCACAAGGCCAACCTGCGTGCGGCCGACCTGGAAATGACCTGGTTGAGCAAGGCCGACCTGCAAGGGGCCGACCTCAGCGATGCCAACCTGCAGGAAGCCAAGTTCGGCGAGAGCAACCTGGAACAGGCCACCCTCACCGGCAGCCGCCAGCACTACGCGAACTTCCAGGATGCCAATATGGAAGGCTGCATCGACTGCCCCACCACCTGGGATCGCTAGCCCCCCGCGCATACGCTGTTATCCAACCACCCGCACGACCCCCATGTCGATCCCCAGGTGCACCAGCTCGGCATGGGAACTCACCTGCAATTTGCTCTTGAGCAAGGTCAGGTGATTGGACACGGTCTTGCTGCTGATATTCAGCTGGTCGGCAATCGCTCGGGTCGGCGTGCCCTTGGCCAGCATCAGGAAGATTTCCAGCTCGCGCGGGGTCATGCCCTGCAAACGTTGATCACCGGGCGTATAGGCCAGTTCGGTGGCCAGGGCCTGTTCGATATAGGCGTGGCCGTCGAGGATGCGCCGCACCGCTTCGATCAACACCTCGGGTGCCGAGGTTTTGGTCAGGTAGCCCGAGGCGCCCGCCTCCAGGGCCTGGCGCACCAGGGGCAACTCGTCGTGCATGCTGAAAAACAGCACGCGCAGGTGCGGCAGGCGCTGGCGCAGGCGCCGGGTGGTTTCCAGGCCGCTGATGCCCGGCAGGCCGAAGTCCATGATCACTAGGTGCGGCAGCGCTTCCTGGACCCGGCTCAACGCCTCTTCGCCACTGGCCGCCTCGCGCACTCCAACGGCCGGCAGCAGCGCGCGCAACAGGCTGGCATAGCCCTGGCGCACCACCGCGTGGTCATCCACCAATAGAATATTCATGAGGCCTCCAACGGCATGTTCAACGCCAACGCCCAACCGGCGCCGGGGTGGCTGATGATCTTCAATTCGCCGCCCAGGCAACGGGCGCGTTCGGCCATTGAATACAGGCCCACGCCGGGCCGCTGGGGCGTGTCTGCACCGCGACCGTTATCACGCACCCACAGGCGCAGGCGCGAACCGCGATGTTGCAGGCGCACGTGCACCTGGCTGGCGTCGGCATGCCGCAGGATGTTGGTCAGGGCTTCCTGGAGCAGGCGGTACAGATGAGTCTTGCTGGCGCCGGGCAACAGCGGCAGGTCGGTGCTGACCTGCAGGTGGCAGGGAATGCCGTGGCTGGCCTGCCACTGGGTGACCAGCAGCGCAAACGCCTCGGCCATCGGCAGGTGTTGCAGGGCCACCGGATAAAGATCGTGGACCAGTGCCCGGAAGCCTTGCTGCAAGTGCTCGCAGTGATCCTCGAGTTGCGCCACCGTGGGCGCCAGCAGGTGCGGCTGGTCGGTGGCCAGGCGCAACAGGCAGGCCTGGGCGCGAATACCGGCCAGGTATTGGCCGAGGTCATCGTGCAGGGTCTGGGCCAGGTGGGTGCGCTCCTGCTCCTGCACCGCCAGCAGGGTCTGGGTAAGCCGGGTGTTATCGGTGCGCGCCTGCTCCAGGGCGTCGGTCATGCGGTTGAAGTGCAGCGCCAGTTGGCGTGCTTCCGGCGCGCCTTGGCTGCGCAGGCGCACATTGAGCTGGCCGGCGCACACCTGTTGCAGTGCGCGCAGCAATTCATCCAGCACGCCCATGCCCCGGCGCACCGCCCAGCGGATGGTCAACAGGCTCAGGGCCAGAGCCAGTGCGCACAGGCCCAACAATTGTTGCAGGGAGTCCCAGACCTCGTCGATTTCATCCCGTGGGTCGACAGCGATGGACACACGCCGGCCGTCCGGCAAGTCCAGCACCTGGGCACTGCGCCGCGCCTCGGCAAACAACAGGCGCCCGAGCCAGGCGTCCAGCCCGTCCGCGTCCGGCGCTTGCACGGTGTCGCCGCTCGCCACCCAGTGCACGCGAACATGGCGCAAACTCGCGGTGAGGTGGGGTTGCAGGCTGGCCGGATCGCGCGCGGCGGTTTCGCTCAGGTAGTGCACCACCGCTTCGGCCGATTGCAGCTCGCGCCCCACATCGGCCAGGGCCTGGTGCAGCAACAGCGCGGTGCAGGCGCAGGTCACCAGGGCGAAAAAGCCGCACACCCATAGGTTGATGCGCCACAAGGCCGACAAGACGCGCATGCTGGTGTCACTCCTGTGGATAGAGCCCGTGGTGCTCCATGCTAAAACCCCACGGCACGCCCGGGGCTACTACCTTGGTACTGCCCCAGCGCTACTTTCTGCATATTTGCAGCGACGTTCAGGGTTCCTATGCTGGCGCTACCTGTCATGGAGTGCCCTATGCGCCAGCTCGCCCCCTACGCCGTGATCTGCCTGCTGGCGATCGCCTGGGCCGCCACCGGCCAGGCCGCCGAAGCACCCTTGCAGGTGCAGATCGGCTACCTGGGTTATCGGCCCGATCCGGGCCCGCTGCTGTCGAATGTGATTCCCGAGCCCGCCGATGCCGGGCAGCGTGGCGCTGAACTGGCGATCATCGACAGCAACAGCACTGGCGCCTTTCTCAACCAGCGCTACAGCCTGACCAGCGCCACGGTAGACACCCCAGACGCCCTGCTCGCCGCCGCCCAGGCCCAGCATGCCCAGGGCTTGCGCCTGTTCGTGGTGAACACGCCCGTTGCCAGCCTGCGCCAACTCAGCGCGGCGTTGCCCGACAGCCTGCTGTTCAATGCTGGCAGCCCGGATGACAGCCTGCGCAGCAGCGACTGCCTGGGCAACGTGCTGCATACGCTGCCCAGCCGCGCGATGCTCGCCGATGCCCTGGCGCAGTTCCTGGTAGTGCGCAAATGGCAAAAAGCGCTGTTGATCGTCGGCCCCACCGAGGATGACCAGGCCTACGCCGCCGCCCTGCGTCGCGCCGCCAAACGCTTCGGCGTGCAGCTGGTGGCGGAAAAGGCCTGGCGTTTCGATAACGACCAGCGCCGCAGCGCCCAGGCGGATATGCCGCTGTTCACCCAGACCGCCGAATACGACGTGGTGCTGGTGGCCGACGAGCGCGGCGACTTCGGCGAGTACGTGCCCTACCAGACCTGGTACCCGCGCCCCGTCGCCGGCACCCAGGGCCTGACGCCCACCGGCTGGCACAAAACCGTCGAGACCTACGGCGCCGCCCAATTGCAGAAACGCTTCGAGGCCCTGGCCGGGCGTTGGATGAACGACCGCGACTTCGCCGCCTGGATGGCCGTGCGCAGCGTCGCCAGTGCAGTGAGCAAGTTGCGCCAGGTCGAGCCCATGGCGATCCGCCAAGTGGAAATCAGCGAGCAACTGCCCCTGGACGGGTTCAAGGGCCGCAAGCTCAGTTACCGCCCCTGGAACGGCCAACTGCGCCAGCCGATTCCCCTCGTGCAGCCCCGCGCGCTGGTCAGCACCTCGCCCCAGGACGGTTTCCTGCACCCCACCAACGAAATGGACAGCCTGGGCTATGACAAACCCGAGGTGACCTGCCGCTTCCCTTGATCGCCTACCCACAATAATAAGGAATCCGCCATGCGCCGCACCCTGCTCCCATGCGCCCTGCTGCTTGCCGCCGGGCACGCCGTGGCCAGTACCGCCTGGGTCTCCAACGAGAAAGACAACAGCCTGAGCCTGATCGACATGCAGACCCTGCAAGTCACCGACACCCTCAAGGTCGGCCAGCGCCCGCGAGGCTTGCTGCTGTCCCATGACAACAAGCTGCTGTACATCTGCGCCAGCGACTCGGACCGCGTCCAGGTGATGGACGTGGCCACGCGCAGGATCATCAAGGAACTGCCCTCCGGCAAAGACCCCGAGCAGTTCGCCCTGCACCCCAATAACCGCTGGCTGTACGTATCCAACGAAGACGATGCGCTGGTCACCGTGATCGACACCGAGACCTCCAAGGTGCTCGGCCAGATCAACGTCGGCGTCGAGCCCGAAGGCATGGCCGTGAGCCCGGATGGCAAGTGGGCGGTGAACACCAGCGAAACCACCAACATGCTGCACTGGATCGACACCAGCACCCAGACCCTGGCCGGCAGCACCCTGGTGGACCAGCGCCCGCGCTTCGTCGAGTTCAACCACGATGGCTCGCAGCTGTGGGCCTCGGCGGAAATCGGCGGCACCGTGACCATCCTCGACGTGGCCAGCCGCGCGATCCTCAAGACCCTGACCTTCAAGATCAAGGGCGTGCACCCGGACAAAGTCCAGCCGGTCGGCATCAAGCTCAGCGCCGACGGCAAGTACGGCTTTGTCGCCCTCGGCCCGGCCAACCATGTGGCCGTGATCGACGCCAAGACCTTCGAGGTCCTCGACTACTTGTTGGTGGGCCGCCGCGTGTGGCAGATGGCATTTACCCCGGACGAGAAACAGTTGCTGGCCACCAATGGCGTGAGCGGCGATGTGTCGGTAATCGATGTGGACAACCTCAAGGTGATCAAGTCGGTGAAGGTCGGGCGTTATCCGTGGGGCGTGGTGGTCACGCCATGAACGCCCTGGAGGTGCGCGACCTGAGCTTCGCCTACGGCGCACGGCAGGCTTTGTGCGAGGTAAGTTTCAGCCTGGCGCCAGGGCGCTTTGCGGCGCTGCTGGGGCCCAATGGCGCCGGCAAATCCACCTTGATCGCCCTGCTCACTCGGCTCTATGACCTGCAAGCCGGCGACATTCGCGTGGGCGGTCATTCCCTACGCGATGCGCCGCGCGCGGCCCTTACACAACTGGGTGTGGTGTTCCAGCAAAGCACCCTGGACCTGGATTTGAGCGTGGAACAAAACCTGCGTTACCACGCTGCGTTGCATGGTTTGTCGCGGCGCCAGACCGACCTGCGCGTCGCCGCCGAACTGGCCCGCCAGGCCCTCACCGAACGGCGCCGGGAAAAAGTCCGCGAACTCAACGGCGGGCACCGCCGCCGCGTGGAAATCGCCCGCGCATTGCTGCATGAGCCGCGCCTGCTGCTGTTGGATGAAGCCAGCGTCGGCCTCGACCCGGCCAGCCGCCTGGCCCTGAACCAGCACGTGCGCAGCCTGTGCCGCGAACACGGCATCAGCGTGCTGTGGACCACCCACCTGCTCGACGAAGTACAGGCCGACGATGCCTTGATGATCCTGCACCAGGGCCGCCTGGTGGCCAGTGGGCAAGTCGCTGCCTTGATCGAGCAACAAGGCGGCGACCTGGGCAGCGTGTTCGCGCGCTTGACCCGCCCCACCACGACGGGAGCGGCGGCATGAACGCTTACTGGCAATGCCTGCGCGGCATCGTGCTGCGCGAGTGGCTGCGCTTTGTGTTGCAGCGCACGCGGTTTCTCAGTGCGCTGGTGCGCCCGTTACTGTGGCTGCTGGTATTCGCCGCCGGGTTCCGTGCGGCGTTGGGCATCTCGGTGATCGAACCCTACGACACCTATATCCCCTACGAGGTCTACATCGTCCCGGGGCTGGCCTGCATGATCCTGCTGTTCAACGGCATGCAGGGCTCGCTGTCGATGGTCTACGACCGCGAGATGGGCAGCATGCGCGTGCTGCTGACCAGCCCGTTGCCGCGCACGTTTTTGCTGTGCAGCAAGCTGTTGGCCACCGCGCTGATTTCGCTGTTGCAGGTGTATGGGTTCCTGGCGATCGCCTGGGTGTACGGCGTGCAACCGCCGGCCATAGGGCTGGTCGTCGCCCTGCCGGCGTTGCTGCTGGTGGCCTTGATGTTGAGTGCCCTGGGCTTGCTGCTGTCGAATGCGATTCGCCAGCTGGAGAACTTTGCCGGGGTGATGAACTTCGTGATCTTCCCGCTGTTTTTCCTGTCGTCGGCGCTGTACCCGTTGTGGAAGATGCGCGACTCCAGTGAATGGCTGTACTGGCTGTGCGCGGTCAACCCGTTTACCCACGCCGTGGAGCTGGTGCGCTTTGCCCTGTACCAACGCTTCGCCGGCCTGGCCCTGGCGGTGTGCCTGGGTTTGACCGTGCTGTTCGCAGTGTTGGCGGTGCTGACCTTCAATCCCCAGCATGCGGCGTTGCGCAAAAAGGGCTGAAGGCGGCAAAACTACTACTTTGGTACTGGTTTTCCTGTCTATCGTCGCATTCCCAAGGGCTCGGGACTCACGTGTAATGCGCGCATAACGATAAGGATTGTCCTGCCATGCTGCCTGCCCGACTGCCTCTATTGGCGCTGCTGTGCCTGTTCGTCGCCAACGTCCAGGCCGACACCCCGCTGTTTTCCGCCGAGGGCTACCGCATCAGCCTGTACCGCAGCCCCACGCCCGACCACCTGCCAGGCGCCACGATTGTCGACACCGCGGCCCTGCAAACCCTGCTCGATCAAAGCCCGGCACCAGTGCTGATCGACGTGTACCGCCGCCAATGGCTGCAAGGCCGCTTCATCGAAGACCAGCCCCACGCCAACCTGCCCGGCAGCCACTGGCTGGCCAATACCGGCGACGGCGACCTGACGCCGGAGTGGCAAAGCTATTTCGTGCGCCACTTGTATGCCTACAGCGGCGGCGACCTCAAGCGACCGCTGGTCTTCTATTGCCGCTCCGATTGCTGGCTGAGTTGGAACGCGGTAAAACGTGCCGCCAACCTCGGCTATACCTCTGTGTACTGGTATCGCGACGGCCTGGATGCCTGGGAAGCGGCGAAGCTGCCGGTAACGGTCGCCCAACCCGAGCCATTTCAAACCTCACAATAAGAAAGGTGAACGGCCATGTACAAAATCCTGATTGCCGACGATCACCCACTGTTTCGCGAAGCGATCCATAACGTCATCAGCGACGGCTTCCCCGGCAGCGAAGTGATGGAAACCGCCGACCTCGACAGCGCCCTGGCATTGACCCAGGAACACGACGACCTCGACCTGATCTTGCTCGACCTGAACATGCCCGGCATGCATGGCCTCAATGGCCTGATCAACCTGCGCAACGAGGCGCCGACCATTCCGGTGGTGATCGTCTCGGCCGAGCAGGACAAGCAGGTCGTGCTGCAAGCCATCACCTACGGCGCCGTGGGCTTTATCACCAAATCCTCGCCGCGCCTGCAAATGACCGAGGCGATCCAGCAGATTCTCAACGGCAACGTGTACCTGCCGCCGGACATCATCCGCACCCAGAAGCCCGGCACCCACCGGCGCCTCAACGAAAACCCCGGCTTCGCCCCCGAACTGCTGCAAGCCCTGACGCGCAAGCAGTTGCTGGTGCTGGAGCGCATGACCAAGGGCGAGTCGAACAAGCAGATCGCCTACACCCTGGAGATTGCCGAGACCACGGTGAAGGCCCATGTGTCGGCGATCCTGCGCAAGTTGAATGTGCATAACCGGGTGCAGGCGATCCTCAGTGCCGGGGATATCGATTTCGGCTCGTACCTGCGCCGCTGACCCATCTGACACAACACAAATCAAAGGTGGGAGGGGGCTTGCCCCTCCCACATTTTGATCTCCACTTGTGGGTATTTCGCCGTTCATTTGCCGAGCAGGTGGCTCATGGCGGTCTTGAGTTTCATCGGCCGTACCGGCTTGTGCATCAAGGTGTGTCCCAACTCGCGGATCTGCTGTTTCAGCTCATTGCTGTAGTTGGCGGTGATCATCAGCGCCGGGATCGCGCGGCCGCGGCGTCCATTGATGCGGGCGACGGCGTCGACGCCGTTCTGGTCGTCGTCGAGGTGGTAGTCGGCGATCAGCAAGTCGGCTTCGGCATGGTAGTTGTCCACCTGCCGTGCCAGGTCCTGCTCGGACAACGCGGTGATCACCTGGCAGCCCCAGCCTTCCAGTAAGGTGCGCATGCCCGCGCAGATCGCCGCGTCGTTATCCAGCACCCACACCCGTGCGCCTTGCAGGCGTTCGAGCATCGGTTCGCTCATGGCCAGCATTGGCAGCGACTTGGGCGCCGTGGCGCTCAACGGCACCTCCACCGAGAACATCGAGCCCTTGCCCGGCCAGGACCTGACGCTGATGCGATGCCCCAGGATCCCGGCGATCTTTTCCACGATCGCCAGCCCCAGGCCCAGCCCACGGTCCTGGTCGGGCCGCTGCACATCGCCGCGCTTGAATTCCTGGAAAATCTCCTCCAACCGCTCCTCGGCGATGCCCATGCCGCTGTCCCACACTTGGATCGACAAACGCTGATGCTGGCGGCGACAGCCCAGCACCACACGCCCCTTGTAGGTGTAGCGAAGCGCGTTACTCAGCAGGTTGCGCAGAATCCGCGCCAGCAACTGGATATCGCTGCGCACCAGCGCCGAACAACCGACAAAATGCAATTCCAGGCCCTCGCTGCGGGCCAATTCGGTGTACTCGGCGGCCAGGTTATCCAGCAATTCGCTCAGGGCAAACGGCGCGATGTCGGCCTTGATCACCCCGGCATCCAGCTTGGAAATATCCACCAGGGTGCCCAGCAGGTTTTCCACGTCTTCCAAGGAATTGCTCACGTTGCGCACCAGGGTTTCGCTGGGCCGCTCCAGCAGTGCGCTGGTGAACAGGCGCGCCGCATTCAAAGGTTGCAGCAGGTCATGGCTGACGGCGGCGAGGAATTTGGTTTTAGACAGGTTGGCCTGCTCGGCCTCGAGCTTGGCTTCGCGCAGGCGCGCCTCCATGCGCCGGCGCTCGTCGATCTCCTGCAACAACTGGTCGTTAAGCGCGGTGAGTTCCGAGGTGCGCTGGGCCACGCGCTGCTCCAGGTGCTGATAGGCCTGGTGCAGGGCTTCGGCGGTGCGGCGGCGTTCGGTGATGTCGCGGATCAGCACGAAGATCCCCACCACTTCGCCGCTGGCCAGCATATTCGGCACATAGGAGCGCAGCATGTAGCGCTCCTGGTTATTGATATTGGTCTCGGCGAACTCGAAGGTCACACTCTCCCCGGCCAGGGCACGGGCGACGTAGGCGTCCAGGCGCTGGCAATGTTGTTCGCTGTGGACTTCGCGCAGGCTCTGGCCGAGCATCATGCCGCGCGGCCAGCAATACCATTCTTCATAGACTTTGTTGGTGAACTCATAGACCAGGTCGGCATTCAGGTAGCCGATCAGGGCCGGGACGTTATCGGTGATCAGGCGAATCCAGCGTTCGCTTTCCTGGGCCTTTTGCGCCGCCGCCTGTTCGCCGCGCAGGGTTTCGGCGCGCAGCCGGGCGTTGATCAGCAAGTGGTTGCTGGCCTTGAGTTCGGCCATCGCCTGGTTCAGCGCGTCGGTGCGTTCGCGCACTTGCTCGGCCAGCACCACCGAATGCTGGAAGGTGGTGTAAGGGTTATTGCCCTGGGCCATGCCGGACTCGATGCGCTCGATCAGCGCCGCGTTGATCCGTGCCAGCTTGTGGTTGTCCTGCTGCAGCTGGGCAACCTGGGCGAGCAGTTCAGCGCCGGCCTCGGGCAATGGCGACCCCGGTGAAGGTCTGGTTGATATGCATGCCATTGAACTGTTCTCCGTAGGTGTTGAAACCCATCACCCGCTGGTCGCGCAGGAAACCGCCGATCTGTTCCAGATTGCCTGAGTCTTCCAACTCCAGGCGGCGCAGGAAGCAGTCGCAGCCGATGGTCAACAGCAGGTCGCCAAGGCGCGCTTGCAGGCCGTCGAACAGGGTTTGCAGGTTTGGCAGGATCGGTCCGGGCTTCATCACGGTAAGGACGATGCCGTTTTCCACCGCGCAGTAGAAACTCAGGCTGAGGTCGTCGTGCACTTGCTGGATCGCGCGCACGTAGTACTGGTCGTGGATGCGCACCGCCAACGGGTGCGCCGCGAAGACGCGGTGGTCGAGGTCGGCCACAGCCACGCCGATATGCCGCGCGTACTCTTCGGCGGCGGGTTCGGCGTTAAGCTCGAAGACCCGGCGCGACGGGCTGTCGGCGCCGGTCACCACCAGCTTTTCACTGCGCGGCAGGATGTGGTGGGTGGTGAACACCTCGAAATCCAGCCAGGTATTGACCAGCACCACCACCGCCGCGCCGCTGTGGAAGGCGCCGTTGAAGTACACGTGGGTGTGGGTGAGGAAGTTGTCGTCGCCGGCCGAACCGCCGAAATGCGGAATGTCGCCGAGCGCCGCGCTGAGGGCGGCGAGCACCACTTCCTCGCGGCTGGACAGGCCATCGAGCAGGGTCAGGGCGAAGGTGTTGCCCTTGATCGGTGCCAGGGTATTGCTGCGGCAACCGCCGACCAGACGTTCGACCATCTGCTGGGCGTCGATCAGGCTGAAGTGTTCCACCTGGTCGATCAGCTCCGTGGCGATGGAAAAGTGCGCGTGGTTGAAGCCCATCGCCGTAATGCAATTGCGGCCATAGCCCTGGGGCGTTATCTCGCCGGCGCTGGTGCAGCCCACCACGCGCACGTTGCCGAAACACTCCTGCAGGGCGCGGCCCAGGGCCTGCAGGTCGTAGGACGCCGAGCAGAAAAACAGCACGAAGCCCAGGTACGGATGCAACAGTTGCCGCGCCAACTCCTCGGCGGCCTGCCCGGCATCGGTGGCCTGGGACATGGCACTGACTACGCCTTCACTGTTGTGCATCGTTGCCTCCCCCTCTGAAGCATGAGTGTACGAAGGGCGGGGGCGGGACCTATGCTACTTGGGTACTGGGTGGGGGGATGCGATGGGATGAATCGCTCAAAAACAAGGGAGATTCAACTGTTGGACTGCATTTCAAATTCACAGCAAAGCGTTCCCAAGCATTCCAGCTGCAACCACCACACACAGGCTGGCAAACCCCACCTGCAAGGTGCGGGCGGGGATCATCGAGCACAGGCGCCGGCCGATCAGCATGCCGACGATGCTCGCCGCGATGAACACCCAGCCCACGGGTTCGATGCGCACGCCGGCATGGAACGCGCCAGCCACGCCGATCAGCGAAATCAGGCTGATCACCATCAGCGACGTGGCGACGATGCCGCGCATCTGCACGTCGGTGAGTTGCTTGAACGCCGGCACGATCAAAAAGCCGCCGCCCACCCCGAGCAACCCCGAGACTGCCCCCGTCACCGCGCCCAGTGCGGCCAGGGTGGCGCTGCATTTGGCGGTCCAGGCCAGGCGCCCGGTCTGCTGGTTGAGCATGCAGTTCTTCTGGCCCCAGGACGCCGCGCCATGGTCACTCGGCCCGGCCTCAATCTTTTCGCGCTGCAACATGCGCCAGGCCACCAGCACCATCAAGGCGCTGAACAGGCCCATCAGCACCGGCTCCGGCAACTGGTGGGCGAGAAACACCCCCAGCGGCGAAAACAGCGCGCCGAGCAAGGCGATCAACAGCGCGGCGCGGTAACGCACCAGGCCGTGGCGCAAGCCGTCAATCGCCCCGACGGCTGCTGCCGCCCCCACCGCAAGCAACGACACCGGCGCAGCCTGGGTCATCGTCAAGCCCAACCCCAGCACCAGCGCCGGCACCCCGAGGATGCCGCCGCCCGCGCCGGTCAGGCCCATGACCAGGCCCATCAACACGCCTAAAACGCTCGCCAGCAGCATTCAGTCCACCTTGCTCAGACGGGTCAGCCACTCGCGGCCCTTGAGCATGCCGTTCCAGTAGAACCACGGCAGCCAGGTCGCCTTGAGGAACCACATCGAACGGCGTGCCCGGGTCGGATCGAGGGGAAAGGTCGGCAGCAGCTTGCCGCCGTAGCCGAACTCGGCCAGTACCACCTTGCCCTTCTCCACCGTCAGTGGGCACGAGCCATAGCCGTCGTACTTGAGCGGCAGCGGTGCCTGTTTGCGCAGGGCCAGCAGGTTTTCGGCGACCACCACGATTTGCTTGCGCACGGCGGCGGCGGTCTTGGCATTGGTGGTGCCGCACACATCGCCCAGGCCGAAGATGTGCGGGTAGCGCAGGTGTTGCAGGCTGTGGGGGTTCACCTCGCACCAGCCGGCGGCGTCGGCCAACGGGCTGTGGCGAATGAAATCCGGCGCAACTTGCGGCGGCACCACGTGCAACAGGTCGAAGGATTTTTCCTCGACGGTGACGTTGCCCTCGGCGTCCTTCACCTCGAACCAGGCCTTGCGCGCCGGGCCGTCGACCTTGACCAGGTTGGCGTTGAACGCCAGGCGCGCGTGGTACTTCTCCACGTACTTCATCAACGGCGGCACAAAGGTCGCCACGCCGAACAGCGCCGCGCCGGCCAGGTTGAATTCGACGTCGATGTGCTTGAGGTCGCCCTGCCTGAGCCAGTGATCGCAGGACAGGTACATGGCCTTTTGCGGCGCGCCCGCGCATTTGATCGGCATGGCCGGCTGGGTAAAGATCGCCTTGCCGCCCTTGAGTTGCTGCACCAGTTGCCAGGTGTAGGCGGCGCTTTCGTAGCTGTAATTGGAGGTGACGCCGTGCTGGCCCAGGGTCTCTTTCAGGCCTTCGACCTTCTCCCAGGCCAGGCGCAGGCCGGGGCAGACGATCAGGTGGTTCCAGGTCACCCTCTGGCCGCTGTCGAGCACCAGGGTGTGCTCGTCCGGCAGCAGCTCGGTAACGGCGGCCTGCACCCAGGTGACGCCATTGGGCAGCACGTCGGCCAGGGGGCGTCGGGTCTTTTCCAGGTCATAGGCGCCGCCGCCGACCAGGGTCCAGGCCGGCTGGTAGCAGTGATGGTCGCTGGGTTCGATCAGGGTGATGTTGAGGTCGGGGTCGCGCTTGAGCAGGCTGGCCAGCAGGCCGATGCCTGCCGAACCGCCGCCGATGACGACGATATCGCCACTGATGGTTGGCTCCCAGTGTTGGTCGGTCATGGTCTATTGCCTTTTATCGTCAATGCACACAAGGGTCGCTGCCGTATGGCGTCACGCCCAGCTTTTTATCACCGCGCCGCAGTAAAGGCCGGACAGTGTCTTCATCACTTGGATCACTTCATGGCTGGCCAGCCCGTAGAAGATGTACTTGCCTTCGCGACGGGTGGCGACCAGCCCTTCGTCACGCAGGATGCCCAACTGCTGCGACAGCGTGGGCTGGCGTACGCCGGTCATGGTTTCCAGCTCGCCGACGTTGCGTTCGCCCTGGGTCAGCTGGCACAGGATCAACAGGCGATCCTCATTGGCCAGGGCCTTGAGCAAGGCACAGGCCTTGGATGCCGACGCGCGCAACTGGGCGACTTCGCCTTCACTCAGAGTAGATTCCATTTGCCTCGGGTCCTTTGCGTCACTTAAGCTCAAAACATTATGTGTAAATGTAAAGTGATTGTAATCACTTTTTTCAACATCAGGGGCAGCCGTCATGTCAGCGTTGATTCATTCCTTTCTGGACGAGGCGTCGTCGACCTACACCTATGTCGTCTATGAAGCGGACGGCGGCCCGTGTGCCATCGTTGATTCGGTGCTCAACTATGACCCGGCCTCCGGGCGCACCGACACCGCCCAGGCCGACAAGGTCATCGCCTTTGTGCGTGAGCACGACTTGCAGGTGCAATGGCTGCTGGAAACCCACGCCCATGCCGACCACCTGTCGGCCGCGCCGTACCTGCGCCGGACCCTGGGCGGCAAGATCGCCATCGGCCAGAGCATCAGCAAGGTGCAGGACGTGTTCAAGCATCTTTTCAACCTGGAGCCGGAATTTCGCGTCGACGGCTCGCAGTTCGACCACCTGTTCGCGCCGGATGAAATCTTCCGCATCGGCAACATCAAGGCCCAGGCCCTGCACGTGCCCGGGCATACCCCGGCGGACATGGCCTACCTGATCGACGACCGCTTGATCCTGGTGGGCGACACCCTGTTCATGCCCGATGTCGGCACCGCCCGCTGCGACTTCCCCGGCGGCGATGCACGCCAGTTGTATGCGTCGATGCGCAAGCTCTTGGCCTTTGCCCCCGATACCCAACTGTACGTGTGCCATGACTACCCGCCCGAAGGCCGCGAGGCCAAATGCCTGACCAGCGTGGCGGAGCAGCGCGCGGGCAATATCCATGTGCATGACGGGGTGGATGAAGCGGCGTTCGTGGCCATGCGCACCCAACGCGATGCCGGGCTGGGGATGCCCACGCTGTTGTTGCCGGCGATCCAGGTGAATGTGCGGGCCGGTCATATGCCGCCAGCGGAGGAGAACGGGGTGGTGTACTTGAAGATTCCGTTGAACCAGCTCTAAAGCCGTCCTGCCTGGCGTCCATGCCATTCCATGCTCCGGGGGTGCTGCACAGGTGTGATCAGGCTACGGCAAATTTCGACACGATCTGCTTGAGGTCCACCGCCAGCCTCGACAGTTCCTGGCTGGCAATCGAGGTCTGGCCGGCCGCCGAAGAACTCTGGATGGAAAGATCACGGATGCTGATCAGGTTCTGGTCCACCGAACGGGCCACGTGGGCCTGTTCCTCGGAGGCCGTGGCGATCAACAGATTACGGTCATTGATATCGGTAATGGCTTCGGTGATCTGAGTAATTGCCAGGCCCGCTTCATGGGCGATCTTCAAGGAGTCCACCGCTTCGTTGCGGTTGAGGGCCATGGACGACACCGCTTCACTGGAGCACGTCTGGATTTTCGCGATCATCTGCTCGATTTCCTGGGTCGAGGTCTGCGTTCTGTGGGCCAGTGCCCGCACTTCGTCGGCCACCACCGCAAAGCCCCGGCCCTGCTCCCCTGCCCTGGCAGCTTCAATGGCCGCGTTCAAGGCCAGCAGGTTGGTTTGCTCGGCAATCGAGCGGATCACTTCAACCACCCGGGCAATATCCTGGGCCTGCTTGGCGAGCCCTTCGACTTCGACGCCGGTCTGCTGCACCGTGGCGCTGAGTTTCTCGATGGAGGCGATGGTTTGCGTCACACGCTCCTGCCCCACTTTGGCCGAGCGTTGGGAGTCCTGGGTGGACTGGGACGCCGACACCGCATTGCGCGCCACTTCTTCAACTGCTGCCGTCATTTGGTTAACCGCCGTGGCGGCCTGATCGGTTTCCATGCTTTGGCGTTCAATACCGGCACTGGACTCGCGGGTGATGGCGCTCATCTCCTCCGCCGCCGAAGCCAATTGCCCGGACGCCTCGGAGATGTGCTGCAAGGTACTTTTCAGGTTCATTTGCATGGACGCGGTAGACCGTTGCAACGCGGTCAACTCGTCATTGCCATTGATGGCAATCGCCACGCGCAGATCGCCGTCGGCAATCTTGCCGGTCGATACCAGCAATTCACGCACAGGAGTAATGATGCTGCGGGTAAACAGGCTTGCTACCACGACGGTGATCAGCAAGGAGGCGGCCATCAATATCCAGGTGAACAGACGCGCCGCGTCATATTCGCTGGAAGCCACCTGCACCGCCGCCTTGGAGCCCCGTTCATTCAATGCGATCAACTCGCTGATGGAACGCTGCACATCCAGGGCAATCGGCCCGTTGACTTCGCGCAGGTAGGTCGACATCTGTTCAGCGGACAAGGTGGAGGCTTGTGCGAGGAACTCATCCATCTTCTGGCTGTAGTTCTTGATGCTGGCTAATGCTTCGTTGTACTTGGCTTGCTCTTCGGGGCCTGAGACTAACGGCCCATAGCGTTCGGCAATATCGAGGGCTTCGGTACGGGTCGCCTTGAGTTTTTCCAGGGAGGCCGGATCCTGGCGGCTGATATCCATGGCATAACGACGTAGATCGAGACGAAGTTTATAAAACGCCGAATCTATTTCACCGGCCAACCGAATACTGGGGAGCCAGTTAGTTTCGATTTCAACCGTCGACGAATAGACCTTATCGACTTTTATCAGGGTCATTGCGCCTTGTATCAGCAGCAAAAGGCACACCAGGCCAAAACACAGTGTGGTACGGAAGTTCAACTTCAAGGCTCTCATGGACATCGCGGCTTACCCCTTTCCTGGGCCGCGAACTTCACGGCCTGATGGGGCCAATGTGTTGAAATGCGTGTGAAAAATACGTGACCGCTGATGCAATTTTTCATTAACTAAAAATAAAAAGCCCGCCCTGATTATTACTTGGCTAACTATCAGGATCAGCGGTGCAGCCTCCTATTGGGATCAAACCATTAATCCACCCGGCGGCAATGGCAGCGCCGTCTTGTAGCGCACTTGTTTGAGGGCAAAGCTGGAGCGAATATTCGCCACCCCCGGCACCTTGGTCAGGAAGTCCATCATGAAACGCTCCAGCGACTGGATCGTCGGCACCAAGACCCGGATCAAATAGTCCGGGTCGCCGGCCATCAAGTAGCACTCCATCACCTCGGGCCGGTCGGAAATCGCGCCTTCGAACTGCTGCAACGCCAACTCGTTCTGTTTTTCCAGGCTCACATGAATGAACACATTCACGTGCAACCCCAGCAGATCGGCGTCGAGCAGGGTGACCTGTTCGCGAATCAAGCCCAGTTCTTCCATGGCCTTGACCCGGTTGAAACAGGGTGTGGGCGACAGGTTGACCGAGCGGGCCAGGTCGGCGTTGGTGATCCGCGCATTCTCCTGCAGGGCGTTGAGAATGCCGATATCGGTACGGTCCAGTTTGCGCATGAGACAAAATCACCTGTTTATTATGTTTATGCAGGTTTTTTATCCGCAAATGATCGCGGGCGCAATGAAACACAGATAAATATTCTTCTACGCCACGCCTATGATTGTTGTAGGACAAGATTTCTTCTACCCGAAGACGGACTGTCAGCTAGCGCGCCCACTACAAGAAATTCACAAGATAGAGCGTAGAAAGCCATGACCCAGCAGTACGAACCCCTTCGCCTGCACGTGCCCGAACCCTCGGGCCGTCCAGGCTGCAAGACCGACTTTACCTACCTGCGCCTGACCGACGCCGGCCTGGTGCGCAAACCCGCCATCGACGTAGAACCCGCCGACACCGCCGACCTGGCCAAGGGCCTGATCCGCGTGCTCGACGACCAGGGCCAGGCCTTGGGGCCATGGGCCGAAGGGGTTCCCGTTGAAGTCCTGCGCAAAGGCATGCGTGCCATGCTCAAGACGCGGATCTTCGACAACCGCATGGTGGTCGCCCAGCGTCAGAAAAAAATGTCGTTCTACATGCAGAGCCTTGGCGAAGAAGCCATCGGCAGCGCCCAGGCCCTGGCCTTGAACATCGACGACATGTGCTTCCCCACCTACCGCCAGCAAAGCATCCTGATGGCCCGCGACGTGCCGCTGGTGGACCTGATCTGCCAACTGCTGTCCAACGAGCGCGACCCGCTCAAAGGCCGCCAGTTGCCGATCATGTATTCGGTCAAGGACGCAGGCTTCTTCACCATTTCCGGCAACCTCGCCACCCAATTCGTACAGGGTGTGGGCTGGGGCATGGCCTCGGCGATCAAGGGCGATACCAAGATCGCCTCGGCCTGGATCGGTGACGGCGCCACCGCCGAATCCGACTTCCACACCGCCCTCACCTTTGCCCACGTGTACCGCGCGCCGGTGATTCTCAACGTGGTCAACAACCAGTGGGCCATCTCCACCTTCCAGGCCATCGCCGGTGGTGAAGCCACCACCTTCGCCGGACGCGGCGTCGGCTGCGGCATCGCCTCCCTGCGCGTGGACGGCAACGACTTTATCGCGGTGTACGCCGCCTCCGCCTGGGCCGCCGAGCGTGCGCGCCGCAACCTCGGACCGAGCCTGATCGAATGGGTCACCTACCGCGCCGGCCCGCACTCCACCTCGGACGATCCGTCCAAATACCGCCCCGCCGACGACTGGAGCCACTTCCCGCTGGGCGACCCGATTGCCCGCCTCAAGCAGCACCTGATCAGGATTGGCCAGTGGTCCGAAGAGGAGCACGCGGCGGTCAGTGCCGAACTGGAAGTCGAGGTGATCGCCGCGCAGAAACAGGCCGAACAGTACGGCACCCTGGCCGGTGGCCAGATCCCAAGCGCCGCGACCATGTTCGAAGACGTCTATAAAGAGATGCCGGAGCACTTGAAGCGCCAGCGTCAGGAGTTGGGGATCTGACATGAACGATCACAACAACAGCATCGAATTGGAAACCGCCATGACCACCACCACCATGACCATGATCCAGGCCCTGCGCTCGGCCATGGATGTGATGCTTGAACGTGATGACAACGTGGTGGTGTTCGGCCAGGACGTCGGTTACTTCGGCGGTGTATTCCGCTGCACCGAAGGCTTGCAGACCAAGTACGGCAGCTCGCGGGTGTTCGACGCACCGATCTCCGAAAGCGGCATTATCGGCGTGGCCGTGGGCATGGGTGCCTACGGCCTGCGCCCGGTGGCCGAGATCCAGTTCGCCGACTACGTCTACCCCGCCACCGACCAGATCATCTCCGAAGCGGCGCGCCTGCGTTATCGCTCGGCCGGCCAGTTCACCGCACCGCTGACCATGCGCATGCCCTGCGGCGGCGGCATCTACGGCGGCCAGACCCACAGCCAGAGCATCGAAGCGGTGTTCACCCAGGTCTGCGGCCTGCGTACGGTGATGCCGTCCAACCCCTATGACGCCAAGGGCCTGCTGATTGCCTCCATCGAAAACGATGACCCGGTGATCTTCCTTGAGCCCAAACGCCTGTACAACGGCCCGTTCGACGGCCACCACGACCGCCCCGTAACGCCGTGGTCGAAACACCCGCAAGCCCAGGTGCCGGACGGTTACTACACGGTGCCGCTGGACGTGGCCGCCATCGTGCGTCCGGGCTCGGCCGTCACTGTGCTGACCTACGGCACCACGGTGTATGTGTCGCAGGTCGCCGCCGAAGAAACCGGCATCGACGCCGAAGTCATCGACCTGCGCAGCCTGTGGCCGCTGGACCTGGACACCATCGTCAAGTCCGTGAAAAAGACCGGCCGTTGCGTGGTGGTGCACGAAGCCACCCGTACCTGCGGCTTTGGTGCCGAGTTGGTGGCGCTGGTGCAGGAGCATTGCTTCCACCACCTGGAAGCGCCGATCGAACGCGTCACCGGTTGGGACACCCCCTACCCGCACGCGCAGGAGTGGGCGTATTTCCCAGGCCCGTCCCGAGTGGGCGCGGCGTTGAAACGGGTCATGGAGGTCTGAATGGGCACGCACGTTATCAAGATGCCGGACATTGGCGAAGGCATCGCGGAAGTTGAATTGTCGCAGTGGCATGTGAAGGTCGGCGACATGGTCGTCGAAGACCAGGTGCTGGCGGATGTGATGACCGACAAGGCGATGGTGGACATTCCCTCGCCGGTCCATGGCAAGGTGATTGCCCTCGGCGGCGAGCCGGGTGAAGTGATGGCGGTGGGCAGTATTCTGATCAGCATTGAAGTGGAAGGTGCGGGTAACGCCAAAGACGTGCCGGTGGCGGCGGAGCCGGTGAAAGCGGCTGCCGTTGTCGAGGCCAAGCCGGCACCGGTGGTCGAAAGCAAGCCTGCACCGGTGGCAGCCGCACAGTCCCCCGTGGCCCGCGATGCCGACGAACGCCCCCTGGCTTCCCCCGCCGTGCGCAAGCACGCGCTGGATGCCGGGATTCAACTGCGTCTGGTACAGGGCTCCGGCCCGGCCGGGCGGATCCTGCACGAAGACCTCGAGGCCTACCTGCAACAAGGGGCGTCAAAAACTTCGATGGCCGCCAACCCTTACGCCGAACGCAACGACGAAGAACAGATCCCGGTGATCGGCATGCGCCGCAAGATCGCCCAGCGCATGCAGGACGCCACCCGGCGTGCCGCGCATTTCAGCTATGTGGAAGAGATCGACGTCACCGCCCTCGACGAGCTGCGCGTGCACCTCAACGACAAGCACGGCGCCACGCGCGGCAAGCTGACGTTGCTGCCGTTTATCGTGCGCGCCATGGTCGTGGCGCTGCGGGATTTCCCGCAGATCAACGCGCGCTACGACGACGAAGCCCAGGTCATCACCCGCCTCGGCGCAGTGCATGTGGGCGTCGCCACCCAGAGCGACGTGGGCCTGATGGTGCCGGTGGTGCGTCACGCCGAAGCCCGCAGCCTGTGGGGCAACGCCGAGGAAATCGCGCGCTTGGCCACTGCTGCACGCAATGGCAAGGCCAGCCGCGATGAGCTGTCCGGTTCGAGCATTACCCTGACCAGCCTGGGCGCCCTGGGCGGCATCGTCAGCACCCCGGTGCTGAACCTGCCGGAGGTGGCCATCGTCGGCGTCAACCGCATCGTCGAGCGGCCAATGGTGATCAAGGGCCAGATCGTGATCCGCAAGATGATGAACCTCTCCAGCTCCTTCGATCACCGCGTGGTCGATGGCATGGACGCGGCGCAATTCATCCAGGCCATTCGCGGCCTGCTCGAACAACCCGCCAGCCTGTTCCTGGAGTAAGGGCATGACCCAGACATTGCATACCACGCTGCTGATTATCGGCGGCGGCCCTGGCGGTTATGTGGCCGCCATTCGTGCCGGCCAGCTGGGCATCCCGACCATCCTGGTGGAAGGCCAGGCGTTGGGCGGCACCTGCCTGAACATCGGCTGCATTCCGTCCAAGGCCTTGATTCACGTGGCCGAGCAGTTCCAGCAAACCGTGCACCACAGCCAGGGTTCCCGGTTGGGAATCGAGGTGGACGTGCCGACCCTGGACATCCGCAAAAGCGTGGAATGGAAAGACGGCATTGTCGACCGCTTGACCACCGGTGTCGCCGCACTGCTTAAAAAGCACAAAGTGCAGGTGATCCACGGCTGGGCCAAGGTGGTGGACGGCAAGACCGTCGACGTCGGCGACCAGCGCATCCAGTGCGAACACCTGCTGCTGGCCACCGGTTCGACAAGCGTCAACCTGCCGATGCTGCCGATCGGCGGGCCGATCATCTCGTCCACCGAAGCCCTGGCGCCGACCCGCGTGCCCAAGCGCCTGATTGTGGTGGGCGGCGGCTACATCGGCCTGGAGCTGGGGATTGCGTATCGCAAGCTCGGCGCCGACGTGAGTGTGGTCGAGGCCCAGGACCGCATCCTGCCAGCCTACGACGCCGAGCTGACGCAACCGGTGAACGAATCCCTCAAGCAATTGGGCGTGAAGCTGTACCTCAAGCACAGCGTCACGGGTTTTGCCGATGGCAGCCTGCAAGTATGCGACCCGAATGGCGACATCCTGGCGCTGACAACCGATCAGGTGCTGGTTGCCGTTGGTCGCAAACCCAACACCCAGGGTTGGAACCTTGAGGCGCTGAACCTGGAGATGAACGGCGCGGCGATCAAGATCGACAGCCGCTGCCAGACCAGCATGCGCAACGTGTATGCCATCGGCGACCTTAGCGGCGAGCCGATGCTGGCGCACCGCGCCATGGCCCAGGGCGAAATGGTCGCCGAACTGATCAGCGGTCAATCCCGCGAATTCAACCCGGCGGCGATCCCGGCGGTGTGCTTTACCGACCCGGAACTGGTGGTGGTCGGCAAGACGCCCGATGAAGCCAAGGCCGCCGGCCTGGACTGCATCGTGTCGAGTTTCCCGTTCGCCGCCAACGGCCGTGCAATGACCCTGGAGTCGAAAACCGGCTTCGTACGGGTGGTGGCACGCCGCGACAATCACCTGATTGTCGGCTGGCAAGCGGTCGGCGCCGGCGTGTCCGAGCTGTCCACCGCCTTCGGCCTGAGCCTGGAAATGGGCGCACGCCTGGAAGACGTGGCCGGCACTATCCACGCCCATCCGACGCTTGGCGAGGCGGTGCAGGAAGCTGCGCTGCGGGCCCTGGGCCACGCCTTGCACCTATAGCGTTTGTGGCGAGGGCGCTACAGGGGATGCGAACGGGCCCGGGAATGAAGTATTGTTGCGCCCATTCAGAAAAAAACCGACTTGACCAAAGATAGAGGGTGTCATGGGTAACGAAAGCATCAATTGGGACAAGCTGGGTTTTGACTACATCAAGACCGACAAGCGGTTTCTCCAGGTCTGGAAAAACGGCGAATGGCAAACCGGCACCCTGACCGACGACAACGTGCTGCACATCAGCGAGGGCTCTACCGCCCTGCACTACGGCCAGCAGTGCTTCGAAGGCCTCAAGGCCTACCGCTGCAAGGACGGCTCGATCAACCTGTTCCGCCCGGACCAGAACGCCGCGCGCATGCAGCGCAGCTGCGCCCGCCTGCTGATGCCCCACGTCCCGACCGACGCGTTCATCGACGCGTGCAAGCAAGTGGTCAAGGCCAACGAGCGGTTCATCCCGCCCTACGGCAGCGGCGGCGCGCTGTACCTGCGCCCGTTCGTGATCGGCACCGGTGACAACATCGGCGTGCGCACCGCGCCGGAGTTCATCTTCTCGGTGTTCTGCATCCCGGTCGGCGCCTACTTCAAGGGCGGCCTGGTGCCCCACAACTTCCAGATCTCCACCTTCGACCGCGCCGCCCCACAGGGCACCGGTGCCGCCAAGGTCGGTGGCAACTACGCCGCCAGCCTGATGCCGGGCTCGGAAGCGAAGAAATCCGGTTTCGCCGACGCGATCTACCTGGACCCGATGACCCACTCGAAAATCGAAGAAGTCGGCTCGGCCAACTTCTTCGGGATCACCCACGACAACAAGTTCATCACACCGAAGTCACCTTCGGTGCTGCCAGGCATCACCCGCCTGTCGCTGATCGAACTGGCCCAGACCCGCCTGGGCCTGGAAGTGGTCGAAGGCGAGGTATTTATCGACAAGCTGGATCAGTTCAAGGAAGCCGGTGCCTGCGGGACTGCGGCAGTGATCTCGCCGATCGGCGGTATCCAGTACAACGGCCAGTTGCATGTGTTCCACAGCGAGACCGAAGTCGGCCCGATCACCCAGAAGCTCTACAAAGAGCTGACCGGCGTGCAGACCGGCGACGTCGAAGCGCCAGCGGGTTGGATCGTAAAAGTCTAAGCCAGTAACGCCGCAAAACCCTGTGGGAGGTGGCAAGCCCCCTCCCACATTTGCTCTCCAGTGTATTCAAGAATCCTTCGGGATATTCTCGGCAATCTTCTTGCCCATGCTGATCCTCGGCTCCACCCCATACCCCAGCGCCTCATAGAACCCCACCACCGCCTCATTGCCACCGGTGATCTGCAGGTTGATCTTCATGCAGCCCAGGGCCGTCAGGGCCTGTTCCGCATGCCGCACCAGCGAGGAACCGAGGCCATGACGCCGATAGCCAGGGTGCACGGCCACCGAGTACAGCCAGCCGCGATGACCGTCGTAGCCGGCAAGCACCGTTCCGATGACAGTCTTTTTGTCCGTCGCCACAAAAAACAGCCCGTCATTGACCGCCAGTTTCTTATCGATCGCCAGGGTCGGCAGGTTATGCGCCGTGTCATACCCAAACGCCTCCTGCCATAACGCCACCACTTGCCCACGGTGCTGGCGGTCGCGATATGGACCGATGGGATGGCGCGACAACAGCGCCTTTTCCATTACCAACGTGCGCTCATTGCCGTGGTAGACGTCACGTACCGTGTGAAAACCCAGCCTGGTGTAGAACGGCTCGGCGGTCAGCGAGGACGGCACACTCAGCGTCGTCACCCCCGCTTCCCGCGCGCGCAGTTCGATTTCAATCATCAGCAACCGGCCAATGCCCTGCCCTTGCAGCGCCGGATTGACGAACACCGAGCGCACCACATTGGCATCCAGGGCCGCCGTGGCGACGATCACCCGGTCCTGGACCGCCACCAGCACCACACGGCGCTTGAGCAGGTCGAGCACCGCGTCCGGGGTGAAGTTGCTGGCCACCCGGGCAATCACATCCGCCGGATAGTCCCGCGCATTGCTGCTGTGCAAGGCCGCCAGGATGACCTGGCTGATCCCTTCGGCATCCTCGGATTGGGCAAGACGTACGACGGTAGACATGACTCCTCCTGGCTGACGGCGTTATTACAGTCGCCACTGTACCAATGTGGGAGGGGGCTTGCTCCCGATGGCGGTGTGCCAGTTGATGGATTGAGTGACTGATATACCGCAATCGGGGGCAAGCCCCCTCTCACATTTTGACCGCGCTCCAGCTCCAACAGCCGATTCGGCTGCCTCACCCCCCTTTTCAGCTTTCCCGGCTGGGCCGCCCCTTGGTTTCAGCCGGGATTCCCCTGCCACAGCGAACAAAATAGCCCCACTGCTCAACCCCATGGATTCGTGCCCCCATGCAAACCACCAACACCGTCCTGATGATTCGCCCGGCGCGCTTTGCCTTCAACCCGGATACCGCGATCAACAACCGTTTCCAACGCCCGCCCCTCGACCCGCTCAGTGCACAGCAGAAAGCGCTGGAAGAGTTCGACGGCTATGTCGACACCCTGCGCTGGCACGGCGTGGAAGTGCTGGTGGTGCAAGACACTCCGGCGCCCCACACACCCGACTCGATCTTCCCCAACAACTGGTGGAGCAGCCACGCCGACGGCAGCCTGGTGCTGTACCCGATGGAAGGCCAGAACCGCCGACTGGAGCGCAACAAAGGCGTGCTGCAAGTGCTGGAGCAGCGCTTTGCGATCAAGGACACCATCGACCTCAGCCACCTCGAACAACAGAACATCTTCCTCGAAGGCACCGGCAGCATGGTCCTCGACCGTCAGCACCGCATCAGCTACGCCTGTCACTCCGGGCGCACCCACCACGACGCGCTGCGCCAGTTTGCCGAACGCCTCGACTACCGGCTCTGCGTCTTCCACGCCGTCGACCGCCACCACGCACCGATCTACCACAGCAACGTGATGATGAGCGTCGGCCGCGACCTTTCGGTGGTGTGCCTGCAAGCGTTGCCCGACGCCGACGAACGCCAGGCCCTGGAACGCTCGCTGCGCGACACCGGCAAAGACATCCTCGGCCTCGACTTCGACCAGCTCGAAGCCTTCGCCGGCAACATGCTCGAAGTCCACGACCGCGACGGCCAGCCGCTGCTGGTGATGTCTGCCAGTGCCTGGGGCGCGCTGCAACCGGCGCAGCGCCGGCATGTGGAGCGCCACACCCGGCCGGTGGTGGTGAACATCGACAACATCGAACGCATCGGCGGCGGCAGTGCCCGCTGCATGCTGGCAGAAGTGCACCTGCCAGCCCGTCCCTCATTTCAATAAGGAGTCTTGCCATGACCCGCTATATCGACGTCAACGACCTCAGCTATCTGGTTTCGCAAAAGGGCCTGCACACCTGCATCACTGAGATGGCCGAGTACATCCGCGCCGACTACCTGCGCTGGCAGGATTTTGAAAAATGCGCACGCCTGGCCAACCACTCGCCGGATGGCGTGATCGAGTTGATGCCGGTGTCCGACGCCTCGCTGTACGCCTTCAAGTACGTCAACGGCCACCCGAAGAACACCTTGGCCGGCATGCTCACCGTAATGGCCTTTGGTGCACTGGGCGACGTCGACACCGGCAAACCGGTGCTGCTGGCGGAAATGACCCTGACCACTGCCATTCGTACCGCCGCCACGTCGGCCCTGGTGGCCCGCTACCTGGCCCGCGCCAACAGCCGCAGCATGGCGTTGATCGGCAACGGCTCCCAGAGCGAATTCCAGGCCCTGGCCTTCCACGCCATGCTCGGCATCAACGAGATCCGCCTGTTCGACATCGACGCCAAGGCCACCGCCAAGCTGGCAGCCAACCTCAAGGCGTTCCCGGCAATCAAGGTGATCCTGGCCGGCAGCGTGGCCGAAGCGGTCAAGGGCGCGGACATCGTCACCACCGTCACCGCCGACAAGGCCTACGCGACCATCCTCACCGACGACATGATCGAGCCCGGCATGCACCTCAACGCCGTGGGCGGCGACTGCCCGGGCAAGACCGAGCTGGACCGCCGCATCGTCGAGCGCGCCCGTGTAATCGTCGAGTACGAACCGCAAAGCCGCATCGAAGGTGAAATCCAGCACATGCCGGAAGACTCGCCGGTGACCGAGTTGTGGCAGGTCATCAACGGCCAGGTCGCCGGCCGCGAGCATGAGCGCCAGGTCACCCTGTTCGACTCGGTGGGCTTTGCCATCGAAGACTACTCGGCCCTGCGCTATGTGCTGGACGTGGCCAAGGCCCTGGATGTCGGCAGCGAACTGGAACTGGTGCCGGACCTGGCCGACCCCAAGGACTTGTTCGCGCGCCTGGCCCAACAGCCTCGAGCACAGCATAAAAAGCGCGCCTGAGACCGCTCTGGCCTGCCCCTTTGCGCCATGGGCAGGTCGGATTTCCAGGGCTGAAAAGCCGATTCAGCGGGTGCCACAGCCGATTCCGCTGCATTGCGTGTTTTAACAGCGCAATTTGCGCTTTGAGCACCGGGTAAACGACACAAAAAACGCACCACCATGAAGCATTCTGAGCCCGACCAAAGAGTCACCGAATGCATGCACGCTGCACCCTTTCTACTGCCCTGACATCAATTACAAAATATAGGGACCGACATATGACTCCATTGCGATCACTCTTCGCTGCGTTGCTGTTGCCACTGTGCGCCGGCGCCGCCCACGCCCAGGATTGGAAAGAAATCCGCTTCGGCGTATTCCCCGAGTACCCCCCGTTTGAATCCGTGGCCGCCGACGGTAGCCTGCAAGGCTTCGATATCGAGTTGGGCAATGCCATCTGCGCCAAGCTCGAGGTCAAATGCACTTGGGTGCACAACGAATTCGACGGCATGATCCCGGCCCTGCGCGCGCGCAAGTTCGACGCGATCATGTCGTCCATGGCCGTGACCCCGGCGCGCGCGAGAGTCATCGACTTCACCGACCGCCTGTTCCTCAGCCCCACGTCGGTGATCACGCGCAAAAATGCCGACTTCGGCGACACCCCGGAATCGTTGAAAGGCAAACAGGTCGGCGTGCTGCAAGGTTCGTTGCAGGAAGCCTATGCCCGCGCGCACCTGGCCAAACTGGGCGCGCAGATCAAGGCGTACCAGTCCCAGGAGCAGAACTACGCCGACCTGCAGAACGGCCGTCTCGACGCTACCCTGACCGACAAGCTCGAAGCCCAGCTCAACTTCCTGTCCAAGCCTGAAGGCGCCGACTTCAAGACCGGCCCGGCCTTCAAGGACCCGACCCTGCCCCTGGACATCGCCATGGGCCTGCGCAAGAACGACCAGGACTTGCGTGCGCTGATCAACAAAGGCATCGCCGCCGTCCAGGCCGATGGCACCTACGCACAGATCCAGAAGAAATACTTCGGCGATCAAGACATCTACAACGAATAAGCCAACACAATCCCTTGTGGGAAGGGGCTTGCTCCCGATAGCGATGGGTCAGTCAATACAGGTGTCGACTGGCACGCCCCTCATCGGGAGCAAGCCCCCTCCCACAGGGGTATGTCTGCGCCCTTTAGAGATTTCCCCATGAACGAACTCCTCAACCTGCAAGGCTACGGCCCGATGCTCGCCCAGGGTGCCTGGATGACGGTCAAGCTGGCGTTCCTGGCGCTGGCCCTGAGCCTCGCCCTGGGCCTGATCGCCGCCGGCGCCAAACTGTCCAGCGCCCAATGGCTGCGGGTGCCGGCCACGCTGTACACCACGCTGATCCGCAGCGTGCCGGACCTGGTGCTGATCCTGCTGATTTTCTACAGCCTGCAACTGTGGCTCAACGACCTGAGCGAAGTGTTCGGCTGGGACTACTTTGAAATCGACCCGTTTACCGCCGGGGTCATCACCCTGGGGTTTATCTACGGCGCGTATTTCACCGAGAACTTTCGCGGTGCGATCCTCAGTGTGCCGGTCGGCCAACTCGAAGCCGCCACCGCCTACGGCCTGAGCCGCTGGCAGCGTTTTCACCTGGTGCTGTTCCCGCAGTTGATGCGCTTTGCCCTGCCGGGCCTGGGCAATAATTGGCTGGTGCTGCTCAAGTCTACGGCGCTGGTGTCGATCATCGGCCTGTCGGACCTGGTCAAGGCTGCGCAGAACGCCGGCAAGACCACCAACGAGCCGTTGTACTTCCTGATCCTCGCAGGCCTGGTGTACCTGGTGATCACCACCCTCTCCAACCGCATCTTCAAGCGCCTCGAACGGCGCTATAACCTCGGCATCAAGGGGATGGCGCGATGATCGAACTGTTCCAGCAATACGGCCTGGCCTACCTGTTCAGCGATGACACCGGGTTGTCCGGCGTTGCCATGACCTTGTGGCTGTTCATTATCTCGGTGGTGCTGGGGTTTTTCCTCTCGATCCCCCTGGCGCTGGCCCGCGTGTCGGAACACTTCTGGCTGCGCTGGCCGGTGGAGGTCTACACCTACCTGTTCCGCGGCACGCCGTTGTATATCCAACTGTTGATCTGCTACACCGGGCTGTACAGCCTGGAGGTGGTGCAGGACAACGCCCTGCTCAACCAGTTTTTCCGCAATGCCCTCAACTGCACCCTGCTGGCCTTTGTGCTCAATACCTGCGCCTACACCGTAGAAATCTTCGCCGGGGCGATCCGCAACATTCCCCACGGCGAACTCGAAGCGGCCCGCGCCTATGGCCTGCACGGCTGGCGCCTCAACCTGTTTGTGGTGGTGCCTGCCGCACTGCGCCGCGCGCTGCCGGCCTACAGCAATGAAATGATCCTGATGCTGCACGCCACGTCGCTGGCGTTTACCGCCACCGTCGCCGACATCCTCAAGGTGGCGCGCGATGCCAATGCCGAGACGTTCCTGACGTTCCAGGCCTTCGGCATCGCCGCCCTGCTCTACATGCTGCTGTCCTTTGCACTGGTGGGCCTGTTCCGACTGGCCGAACGTCGCTGGATGCGTTTTCTTGTTCCTACCCGAGGCTAACCCATGAATCAGTCCGCGCAGGCCCTGGCCACTTATCCTGTCGATGTACCCGTTACCCAGGCGGCAACTGCTGCCGTCAAGCTGCAGGTCGAAGGCATCCATAAACGCTACGGCGAACACGAAGTGCTCAAGGGCGTGTCCCTCAACGCCCGCAATGGCGACGTAATCAGCCTGATCGGCGCCAGCGGCTCGGGCAAAAGCACCATGCTGCGCTGCATCAACTTTCTCGAACAGCCGGACGCCGGCGTCATCACCCTGGACGGCATCAGCATCGAAATGCGCCAGGGCCGCGCCGGCGCCCGTGCGCCGCACCAGGAACAATTGCAGAACCTGCGCACGCGCCTGGCCATGGTGTTCCAGCACTTCAACCTGTGGAGCCACATGACCGTGCTGGAAAACATCACCATGGCCCCGCGCCGGGTGCTGGGGGTAAGTGCCGCCGAAGCGGAAAAACGCGCGCGCATGTACCTCGACAAGGTCGGCCTGCCGGGCCGCGTGGCCGATCAGTACCCCGCGTTCCTGTCCGGCGGCCAGCAACAGCGCGTGGCCATCGCGCGGGCCCTGGCGATGGAGCCGGAAATCATTCTGTTCGATGAGCCCACCTCCGCCCTCGACCCCGAACTTGTAGGAGAAGTCCTCAAAGTCATACAGACGTTAGCTGAGGAAGGTCGTACCATGCTGATGGTCACCCACGAAATGGGCTTTGCCCGCCAGGTGTCCAGCCAAGTGCTGTTCCTGCATCAAGGCCGAGTCGAGGAACAAGGCGGCGCCGAGATCCTCGACCACCCCAACAGCGAGCGCTTGCAGCAATTTCTTTCCAACCGTTTGAAGTGAAACCCATGGATACCAAGGCCAACGGACCCCATACCTCCCCTGCGCTGGATCGCATCGATGAGGCGATCATCGACGTGCTGCGCCACCAGGGGCGTATCACCTATGAAAAGCTCTCGTCATTGGTGCACCTCACCCCCAGGCCCTGCCTGGAGCGGGTGCGCAAGCTGGAGCGACGCGGGGTGATTCGCGGGTACGGCGCGATCATCGATGTGCAGATGGTCTCGCCCGGGCTGTCGCTGCTGGTGCTGGTGGCCTTGTCCAACCAGAGCGGGCGCTCGGCGCAAAAGGCTTTCGAAGCCTGTATGAAGGCGTGCCCCCAGGTGTTCGAATGCCAGTTGATCAGCGGGCCGTTCGACTACAGCCTGCGCATGCGCTGCCGGGATATGGAGCACTACCGGGTGGTATCGGAGATCTGGCTGAACAATGATGAGCTGCACATCGATAAGTTGGTGGCGCATCCGGAGTTGGCGGTGGTGAAAAATACCGCCATCGAACTGGCCTAGATCCTCAAACACTGGAAATTCAATCTGGGAGGGGTTTGCCCCTCCCAGATTTTTAACCGCGCCCGCTTGAAATACGCTTGCCGAGCTTGGTGCCAATCATCTTCGCCTGCCCATCCTTCTGCTTCCCCGTACGCGCCTCGCTGATCAACCCCGGGATCAACCTGCCCTCCGGCAGATTCTTCCAGAACCGACTCGGCAAGTGCCCTTCCATCACCTTGGGGTTCAACCGCGCCGGGTTGAAGATATGGCTGTAGTACGTCAGCCACATCGCACTGTGGGGATCCTCGACGTTCTGCGCCAGCTGCTGCCAGGCCTCAGGGCATTGGCGTTGATGAATCAGCTGTTCGCCATCGTAATAAACCCCATCCAACGGCGTGGCGATCATCCAGCGATGGCGCCCCATGCGCCCGACAAAATGCTGGCTGGCCGATTTGAGGATGTCATGGGCCGGTTCATGCCAGGCCACGTACTCCGGCAACTCGGGCCCTGCTTCTGCCGGCAAGGCGATAAAGCGCACAAACGCATGCAGGTGATGGGCCTCGCGACTCACCTGCTTGATGCGCCGCTGCAGCTCAGTGCCGAGTTTATCCCCCGCCAGCATCGCGGTGCGGTCGCCATGGCTGACGCGCCAGAGCACTTCGTACAACAGGCTCCAACGCTGGTCGCCGTGGTAACAGGCGGCTGACGCCAACAGCTCCAGCAGCGCCTTGGGAATTCGCGCCTGGAACGGACCCAAGCCTTCGGGGATCGGCTCATCGGTGGCAAACAGGTCCGCCGCCTGTACCTCGCCCCAACTGACCTGGCTGGGGTCGACCTGATGACTGAGCAGCCAGCGCGCCTGTTCGCGCCAGGTGCTGAAAAGGTTGTCGCATTCCAGGCTGATCATCCCCACAACCCCATCTGCTGCGGCTGCGGGCGGTCACGCAGTTGTTCGCGCAGCAGCACGCTGGTGCTGTCCGCCTGTTGCGGGTGGTAGTCACTGGTGATGAAAAACGGCTTGGCCTTGGCCAGTACACAGCGCATGCGTGCCAGGTCTTCAAAGCGGATCTTGCGTTCGCGGCGCAGGTCCACCAGGCGCTGGGTGGTGCGCAGGCCGATGCCCGGGATGCGGGCGATCAAGGTCGGCTCGGCACGATTCAGGTCCAGGGGGAATACCTCGCGGTGCTCCAGGGCCCAGGCCAGCTTGGGGTCGATATCCAGGGCCAGGTGGCCGGGGCCTTCGAACAATTCGTTGGCACTGAAGCCGTAGCTGCGCAGCAGGAAATCCGCCTGGTACAAGCGATGCTCGCGCATCAATGGCGGCGCGGCCAGGGGCACGCTTTTCGGGCTGTTGGGGATGGGGCTGAAGGCCGAGTAATACACGCGGCGCAGCTTGAAGTTGCCATACAGCGCCTCGGCACTGTGGAGGATGGTGCTGTCGTCGGTCTCGTCGGCGCCGACGATCATCTGGGTGCTCTGCCCGGCCGGGGCGAAACGCGGTGCGCGGGGTTCGTTCAGGACCGTCTGCTCGCCGGTGTAGATGGTCTGCATGGCCTGCTTGATCGAGACGATCTGCTTTTCCGGCGCCAGGGTTTGCAGGCTGGCATCGGTGGGCAGTTCGATATTCACGCTGAGGCGATCGGCGTAGCGCCCGGCCTCGGCAATCAGCGCCGGGTCGGCTTCGGGGATGGTCTTGAGGTGGATGTAACCGCGAAAGTCATGCTCTTCGCGCAGCAGCTTGGCCACCCGCACCAATTGCTCCATGGTGTAGTCGGCCGAACGAATGATGCCGGAACTGAGGAACAGCCCGCTGACGCAGTTGCGCTTGTAGAAATCCAGGGTCAGGGTGACCACCTCCTCCGGGCTGAAGCGTGCACGGGGCACGTCGCTGGAGCGGCGGTTGACGCAGTATTGGCAGTCGTAGAGACAGAAGTTGGTGAGCAACACCTTGAGCAAGGATACGCAGCGACCGTCCGGCGTGTAGCTGTGGCAGATGCCCATGCCATCGGTGGAGCCCAGCCCCGCCTTGCCTTCCGAGCTGCGCTTGGGCGCGCCGCTGCTGGCGCAGGAGGCGTCGTACTTGGCGGCATCGGCGAGGATGCTGAGTTTTTCGATCAACTGCATGGGGGCTTACCGATACTGGTTTTTTGTACAGTATCAGCCAGCCCCCCGTGTCACAAGTGCAGCCTGTCAGCTGGCGGTGGCGAGGAGCAGATCCTGTACCGAACGCCCCTTGCCACGGCTACGGTCATTTTCAAACAGCGACGCCGCAATCTCATCCGCGCGAATCGGCAGTACCGACAGCAACGTATCGCTCAAGCCATGGCTGGCCTGGCTGAAG
The DNA here is from genome assembly GCF_006517195.1 of Pseudomonas sp. NIBRBAC000502773. Taxonomy (NCBI): domain Bacteria; kingdom Pseudomonadati; phylum Pseudomonadota; class Gammaproteobacteria; order Pseudomonadales; family Pseudomonadaceae; genus Pseudomonas; species Pseudomonas sp. NIBRBAC000502773. The sequence continues at coordinate 997,623 of NZ_CP041189.1, forward strand.
CCCTGGATGTAGATGCCGGCCTTGCAGCGCTCGTCGGTGACGATGCGGTAGTCGCGCGCCACTTCAAAATCACCCAGGTACTCCTCCAGCGGCGCCAGCAATGCGCGGTGGGTCTCGCGCTCGTAGCCGGTGGCGAGGATCACCGCGTCGTAATGGTTGACGCTGGTTTCGCCGCTGGCGTTGTTGCGCAGAGCCAGTTCGATGCCCAGGGGGCCGGGGGTGGCCTTCTCGACCACGGTCATGGTGCGGAAGGCCTGGCGGGCGATGCCGGAAACTTTCTGGCGGTAGAAAATCCCGTAGATGCGCTCGATCAGGTCGAGGTCGACCACCGAATAGTTGGTGTTCTGGTACTCGGCGACCAGGCGCTCGCGCTCGGCACCGACTTGCTGGAACACCAGGTCGGTGAAAGCCGGCGAGAACACTTCGTTGACGAACGGGCTGTCATCGGCAGGCTTGAGCGCCGAACCGCGCAGGATCATGTCGACCTGTACCGATGGGAAGCTGTCGTTCAGGTCGATAAAGGCTTCGGCCGCGCTCTGGCCACCGCCGATGATGGCGATGCGCATCGCCTTGCCGTCCACGCAAGGCTGGGCGGCCATGCGCTCCAGGTACTGGGAATGGTGGAACACCCGGCTGTCGCCCTTGAAGGCCTTGAAGGTTTCGGGAATGCGCGGTGTGCCGCCGGCGCTGACCACCACCGAACGGGTGGTGCGCACATGCTGCTCGCCCAGGGTATCGCGGGAGATCACGCGCAATGCCTCGACCTGTTGCTGGTGCAGGATCGGCTCGATGGCCAGTACTTCCTCGCCGTAGCGGGCCTGGGCCTGGAACTGCCCCGCGACCCAGCGCAGGTAATCGTTGAACTCCATGCGGCACGGGTAGAAGGTGCCCAGGTTGATGAAGTCCACCAGCCGGCCGTGGGTTTTCAGGTAATTGACGAAGGAGTACGGGCTGGTGGGGTTGCGCAGGGTCACCAGGTCCTTGAGGAACGAAATCTGCAATTCGCTCTGGGTCACCAGGGTATTGCCGTGCCAGCGGTAATCGGCCTGTTTGTCGAGAAACAGTACGTCCAGTTTGCCCTGGGCCTTTTCGCGCTCCTGCAGGGCGATGGCCAGCGCCAGGTTCGAAGGGCCAAAACCGATACCGATCAGGTCGTGAACCGCGGGCGAAGCAATTGCCTGTGTCATTCCAGTGTCCTCTGGATAAGCCCCTTGGCGGTGGGGCGGGAATACCTTCGAGACCTGCACAACAGGTCATGTGTTGATAGGAAACGAGGACAGTGAAAAAAAATTTAACCGATCGGTGATCAGTGCGCGTCCCACTCGCGCATCCGCACCCGGCAGTGCTTCATGGCGTTAACGATGTGTTTTTCCACCAGGGTGCGGGAAATACCCAGGCGCTCGGCGATTTGCAGGTGGCTCAGGCCCTCGAGTTTGCGCAGCAGGAAGCTGTCGCGACAGGCCGCCGGCAGCTCGGCCAGGGCGCGCTCGAGCAAGGCCAGGCGTTGGCCGTAGTCATGAGTGGCATGGGGCGAACACGCGGCAAAGCGCTCCTCGCTGTCGAGTACCTCCAGGGGTTCGACCTGGCGCAGGGCGTTGCGCCGGTGGCCGTCGATCACCAGGTTCAGCGCGGTGCGATACAAAAAGGCACGCGGCTGTTCGATGGGCGTCTCGCTGGAACGTTCCAGCACCCGGACATAAGCGTCATGCACCACATCCTCGGCCACCTGACGGTTGCCCAGCTTGGCGTTGAGGAAACACACCAGCTCGCGATAGTAGTTTTCCAACATGACTCCCGGCCGCCGGGTGGCGGCATTAGGTCCTGTAGGAGCGAGCTTGCTCGCGAAGTACGTCAACGATAACGCGGAAAACCAGAGTGAACGCGGCGTCCTTGAGCTCTTCGCGAGCAAGCTCGCTCCTACACAAATACAGGCCATTCAGTAATGGCAGTTTGGATAGGTGCAATTTATAGTAATTCTCATCTACTTTTAAACAAGACTTGCACCTACAGGCCGTTTTTTTTCTCCACAAGACCTGTAACCACTTATGTAACAGCCTAAATCCTCGGCCAATTCTCTCGTTTAACTGTCAGCTCTGCGCAACTGCGCTCCGAACTTTCCCGGCTGGAACCTAAGCATGAAACGCCCTCGACCCGCCCGACGCGCCTTGCTCGCTATCGCGTGCCTGATTCCCATCATCGCCGTCGCCGCCTGGCAGGTGTTGCCGCCGGGGCGTGACAACCTGACCACCGTCACCGTCACCCGCGGCACTATCGAAAACAGCGTCACCGCCCTGGGCACCCTGCAACCGCGCCGGTATGTCGACGTGGGCGCCCAGGCGTCCGGGCAGATTCGCAAGATCCACGTTGAAGCGGGCGACCAGGTGCAGGAGGGCCAATTGCTGGTGGAGATCGACCCCTCGACGCAAAAAGCCAAGCTCGATGCCAGCCGCTACGCCATCGAAAACCTCAAGGCCCAGTTGCAGGAGCAAAAGGCCCAGCACGCCCTCGCCCGCCAGAAATACCAGCGCCAGCAACGCCTGGCCGCCGGCAACGCCACCCGCGAGGAAGACGTGCAAACCGCCAAGGCCGAACTGAGCGCCACCCAGGCCCGGATGGACATGTTCCAGGCGCAGATTCTCCAGGCCCAGGCCAGCCTGCGCAGCGATGAAGCGGAGCTGGGCTATACGCGCATCTACGCACCGATGACCGGCACCGTGGTCGCGGTGGACGCGCGCGTCGGCCAGACCCTCAATGCCCAGCAGCAGACGCCGCTGATCCTGCGGATCGCCAAGTTGTCGCCGATGACCGTGTGGGCGGAAGTCTCGGAAGCCGACATCGGCCACGTCAAACCGGGCATGACCGCCTACTTCACCACCCTCAGCGGCGGCAGCCGGCGCTGGACCAGTACCGTGCGGCAGATCCTGCCGATCCCGCCCAAGCCGCTGAATGAAACCCAGGGCAGCGGCAGCCCCAACAGTTCCAGCAAAAGCGGCAGCGGGCGCGTGGTGCTGTACACCGTGCTGCTGGACGTGGACAACAGCGACAACGCGTTGATGGCCGAAATGACCGCCCAGGTATTTTTCGTCGCCAGCCAGGTCAAGGATGTCCTCACCGCACCGGTGGCCGCTCTGCTGGGCACCTCAAGTGCCGATAAGCAAATCGCCCGCGTGGTCGCCACCAACGGCCGCATCGAAGAACGTGAAGTGCGCCTGGGCATCAGCGATCGCTTGCGGGTCGAAGTGCTCGATGGCCTGCACGAAGGCGATCACCTGCTGATCGGCCCGGCCGACGGCAACGGGGGTTGAGGTGACCACGCCCCTGATCGAACTCAAGAACATCCGCAAATCCTACGGCGGTGGCGACAGCCCGCAGGTCGACGTGTTGCGCGGCATCGACCTGTCGATCCATGCCGGGGAATTCGTCGCCATCGTAGGGGCTTCCGGTTCCGGCAAGTCCACGTTGATGAATATCCTCGGTTGCCTCGACCGCCCAAGCACAGGCGAGTACCTGTTCGCGGGGGAAAACGTCGCCCACCTGGACAGCGACGAATTGGCCTGGCTGCGCCGCGAGGCGTTCGGCTTTGTGTTCCAGGGCTACCATTTGATCCCCTCGGGTTCGGCCCAGGAGAACGTCGAGATGCCGGCGATCTACGCCGGCATCAGCGCCGCCGAACGCCATGCCCGCGCCCACGCCCTGCTCACGCGCCTGGGTCTGGCCGAGCGCACCGGCAATCGTCCGCACCAGCTGTCCGGCGGCCAGCAACAGCGCGTCTCGATCGCTCGGGCGCTGATGAACGGCGGGCACATCATCCTTGCCGATGAACCCACCGGTGCCCTCGACAGCCACAGCGGTGCCGAGGTAATGACCCTGCTGGACGAACTGGCCAGCCAGGGCCATGTGGTGATCCTGATCACCCACGACCGTGAAGTCGCGGCGCGGGCCAACCGCATCATCGAGATTCGCGATGGCCTGATCATCAGTGACTCGGCCGATGACGGCGCCGCTCCCCTACCGGCCAACAGCGGCGCGTTGCAAGCCGTGGACCTGCGCCAGCGCCTGGCCGACGGCGCCGAACACAATGGCGCCTGGAAGGCCGAACTGCTGGACGCGGTCCAGGCCGCCTGGCGGGTGATGTGGATCAACCGTTTTCGCACCGCGCTGACCCTGCTGGGGATCATCATCGGCGTGGCCTCGGTGGTGGTGATGCTGGCCGTGGGCGAAGGCAGCAAACGCCAGGTCATGGCGCAGATGGGCGCGTTCGGCTCCAACATCCTCTACCTCAGCGGCTCATCGCCCAACCCGCGCACGCCGCTGGGTATCGTCACCCTCAACGACGTCGCGGCGCTGGCGGCGCTGCCCCAGATAAAGCGCATCATGCCGGTCAACGGCACCGAAGCCGGCGTGCGCTATGGCAACGTCGACTACATGGCCTATGTGGGCGGCAATGACACCAATTTTCCGGATATTTTCAATTGGCCGGTGGTCGAGGGCAGTTACTTCACGGCGGCCGACGAGCGTGCGGCCGCCACCGTGGCCGTGATCGGCCATCGCGTGCGGGAAAAGCTGTTCAAGGGTGAGGTCGACCCGATCGGCCAGTACATCCTGATCGAAAACGTACCGTTCCAGGTGATCGGCGTGCTGGCGGAGAAAGGCGCCAGCTCCGGCAACAAAGACAGTGATGACCGTATCGCCATCCCCTACACCGCCGCCAGCGTGCGCCTGTTCGGCAGCTACAACCCCGAATACGTGGTGATTGCCGCCGCCGATGCGCGCAAGGTCCACGAGGCCGAAGTGGCCATCGATCAGTTGATGCAAAAGCTGCACAACGGCAAGCGCGACTACGAGCTGACCAACAACGCGGCGATGATCCAGGCCGAGGCGCGCACCCAGAACACCCTGTCGCTGATGCTCGGCTCGATTGCCGCGATTTCCCTGCTGGTGGGCGGCATTGGCGTGATGAACATCATGCTGATGACCGTGCGCGAACGCACCCGCGAGATCGGCATCCGCATGGCCACCGGCGCGCGCCAGCGCGACATCCTGCGCCAGTTCCTGACCGAGGCGGTGATGCTGTCAGTGGTCGGTGGCCTGTGCGGCATTGCCCTGGCCCTGCTGGTGGGTGGCGTGCTGGTGCTGGCCAAGGTGGCGGTGCAGTTTTCCCTGGTGGCGGTGCTTGGCGCATTCGGTTGCGCACTGGTCACCGGCGTCGTATTCGGCTTCATGCCGGCCCGTAAAGCTGCCCGGCTCGATCCGGTTAAGGCGTTGACCAGTGAATAAACGATCCATCCCCCCGTACCTGCCCGCACTTGGCCTGTGCCTGCTGCTCACGGCCTGCGCCGGTGACCCGCCCGCCGTGGACAGCGCTATTGCGCCGCCGGCCGCCTGGCAGTTCGCCGAACGCGACGCCGCCCAGGCCACCAACCAGCGCTGGTGGACGCAGTTCGGCAGCCCGCAGTTGGACCGCCTGGTCGACCAGGCCCGCCGTGACAGCTTCGACGTGGCCGCTGCCATGGCCCGCGTGCGCCAGGCCCAGGCCGCGGCGGTGATTGCCGGGGCGCCACTGCTGCCCGAGGTGAAATTCAACCTTGCCGCCAGCCACCAGAAGTTGTTGCACGGCACGGGCGGGCCGGACCTTGACGCCTCACAAAGCGATGACGCCGTGAACAATTTCGGCGCCAACCTCACCGCCAGCTACGAAGTGGATTTCTGGGGCGGCCGCGCCGCCGCCCGTGACAGTGCCCTGCACAGCCTGCGCGCCAGCGAGTTCGACCAGGCCACCGTGGAGCTGACCTTGCTCAGCAGCGTCGCCGACCGTTATGCGCAAACCCTCGCGGCCCGCCAACGCCAGCAGATCGCCGAGTTGAACCTGGCCAATGCGCGCAACGTCCTCGACCTGGTGCAGACCCGTTACGACGCAGGCTCCGCCACGGCCCTGGAACTGGCCCAGCAGAACAGCCTGGTGGCCAGCCAGCAACGCCAGCTGCCGTTGATTCAACAACTGGCCGAAGAATCCCAGATCACCCTGGCCGCCCTCCTCGGCCAGCCGGTCCAGGCCCTGGACCTGGGCGCCGAACCCTTCCAGGACCTGACCTGGCCAACCATCGGCGCCGGCCTGCCCAGCCAGTTGCTCAGCCGCCGGCCGGACATTGCCAAGGCCGAGGCCGAACTGGCAGCCGCCCAGGCGGACGTCACCGTGGCCCGCGCCGCCATGCTGCCGGCCCTGACCCTCGGCGCCACGCTCGGCTCCGATGCCTACAAGGCCGTGGACGTCCTGCGCAGCCCCTACTACACGCTGACGGCCGGCCTGGTCGGGCCGATCTTCAACAACGGCCGTTTAAGCGCCGAGCGCGACAAGGCCCGCGCGCGCCAGGATGAGCTGTTACAAACCTACCGCGGCGCGATCATCAACGGCTTTGCCGATGTGGAAAAAGCCCTCAGCAGCATCACGCGCCTGGACCAGCAACGCCACTGGCAAACCCAAGAACTGCAACAGGCCCAAACCGCCTTCCAGATCGCCGAAAGCCGCTACCAGGCGGGTGCCGAAGACTTGCTGACGGTACTGGAAACCCAGCGCACCCTGTATGCCGCCCAGGACTTGAACGTGCAATTGCGACTGTCACGCCTGCAGGCCAGCATCGCCTTGTACAAAGCATTGGGTGGCGGCTGGAAGACTGATATCTGATAAACAAAACTCTGATTTCGTACGCAATCCGTTTTCTCAACCTACATTCTTCGACCCCAGGTCCTTGGTAAAACAGCCGCCATCCCACGGCTGACCAGGACCTCTCGATGACTGCTGCAAACTCATTGGCGTGCGCCTGTCTCTGGCTGCTGGCGAGCCTTGGCCATGCCGAGCCCCTGATCAAGCCCACCGCCATCGACTGGTTGCTGGACTGCCCGCTGCCCCACGTTGAGGGCCTGGACCCCGAGGTACTCTCGCGCACCCAGTGCGGCATTGTGACCGTACCGCGCAATTACGCTGCGCCGCGTCAAGGCAGCATCCGTCTCTACCTCACCCGTGTTGGCGCCCGCGAGCCGCTGAACCGCGCCGGCCTGGTCTTTGCCCAGGCCGGCAACGCCTCGAGAAGCAACACCGGCGGCACCTTCGCCATTCAGTTGGCCAGCCGCTGGGGCGACTACTCCACTCAGGCTTACCGCAGGCTGCTCAATTACTATGACGTCATCGAACTCAGCCACCGCGACCTCAAGCACGACAAAAGCGTCGAACACGCCGCACGGGACATGGAGTTCGTACGTGCCCAGCTGGGCGATGCACAGCTGCTTTACCTGGGCAATGCTGACGCCACGCGGCTGGGCAACCACTACGGGGTGCTGTATCCGGAACGCGTCGCGCGCATGGTGCTGGTCAATGCTCCATACGGAGAAAAGGCTGCGCCCCTGGTCGAGCAGCTACGCCTCAAGGAGCCCGCTCAGACGGCAGCCAGCGGCTGCATCAACCGATGGGTCGGCGACTTCCTGGCCTATGGCAGGCAACCGCCCCCGTCCACACGCTGCCTGGATTCGGGCAATTGGGAGTAGCGCGTCGTTTACGACCTCTTACCGCCGAAAACGACACCCTGCGTTGACGCTCCGTCGCAATCGTTATTAAGTGCTATTTATCCGCATTAATACGATAAATCGAACCCATGCTGACTCGCCCGCTACGCCGTAAACGCCAGAAGCTGTCCGACGTGATTGTCGAGTCGGTCAAGCGCTCCATCGTCACCGACGCCTTGAAGCCCGGCGACCGCCTGCCCACCGAGCGTGAGCTGATGGAAAGCTTCCAGTGCTCCAAGGGCTCGGCCCGTGAAGCGCTCAAGGCCCTGGAGGTCGAGGGGCTGGTGAGTACGCGCACCGGCCCCAGCGGCGGTGCCTACCTGAACCAGGCCGGCACCGAACCCGCCAGCCGCGCGCTGCGTAACTACCTGCACTTCCAGCACCTGGACGGCGAGCAGGTGTACCAGTTGCGCAAGGTCATCGAAGTGGAACTGGCGGTGTCGGTGCTCGGGCGCCTGAGTGAGGACGACTACCGGGCATTGCAGGACAACGTGGATTTTTGCAGCGCCCCCGAAGACAGCGAAGCCGGCCAGCGCGAGCAACGCCTGGCGGAACTGGAGTTCCACAACCTGCTGGCCAAGGCCTGCCCCAACCCGTTGCTGAGCTTTATGGCGCAATTTCTCAACGACCTGCTGCGCGACCTGGTGGTGTTGAAAAAAGCCTACAAGCCCAAGCGCAAGCAGTTCGACGCCGCCAATCTCGACTATCACAAGCAACTGCTGAGCGCCTTTCGCGCCGGGGATGAAGGCGCGGTACGCAGCCTGATGCACGAACATATGTGCGATGCCGAACACCATATGACCGCGCTGGAAGGCCAGGTCAGCCCGCACTTTCTACTGGAGTTCGACCACAACCACTGAAAACACCCCGCCCACAGTTGACTGCATTCACTGCGTTATCCCAATAACAGGCCTGCCCACAGGCCCTGCTCCACCGTATCGCCCTTGCTACTCCTGCCAATAACTAAACCAGGGAGTCACCCCATGCAGCGTCGTACGTTATTGAAAGCCAGTCTTACCGCGGCCGCCGCCCTCAGCCTTCCGCTGAGCGTGCGTTCGGCATTCGCCGCCGAGCCCTTTACCTTTTACGGCCTCAAGTCCATGTCCGGCGCCTTTGCCAGCTATGGCAAGTTTGCCGACATGGGTTCGCGCCTGGCGGTGGCACAACACACCGAGCTACTTGGGCGCCCCTTGAACTACAAGGTCATCGACACCGAGGGCAATGCCGGCAAGGCCGTGCGCAAGGTGCAGGAAGCGATCCAGCAGGACGGCGCGCGGTTCTTCCAGGGCTGCACGCTGTCGTCGTCGGCACTCGCGGTGGCCAAGGAAGTCGACAAGGTCGGCGGCGTGTTCATGACCCCGGTGGGTGCCGATGAAGTCACCGGCAAAGACTGCAACCACGCCACGTTCCGCTGGTCGGTGCCCACCTACGGTGCCATCCGCGAAACCATGGTGCCGCTGATCAAGCTGCTGCCGGATGCCAAGCGCTGGTACACCATCACGCCGCAATATGTGTTCGGCGAAGCGCTGCTCGAAGGCGCCAGAAACGTGCTCAAGGAACATGGCCTGGAGCATGTCGGCAACAGCTACCACTCGCTGCAGGAGCAGGAATTTTCCGGCTACCTGACCAATGCCATTTCCACCAAGCCGGATGTGCTGGTATTGCTCAACTTTGGCAGCCAGTCGTCCAACACCCTGCGCCAGGCGGTGAACTTCGGCATCAAGGAGCGCATGAAAGTGCTGCTGGTGTGGTCCGCCGGCCTCGACCAGTTCCAGGAACTGGGCAGCGATATCCTCGACGGTGTGTACCTCGGCGCGCAGTACTGGCATCAGGTCGACACCCCGCTCAACCGCGAACTGGTCAAGCTGACCCAGGCCAAGTACGGCATCAACCCCACCTACCCGTTGGCCGCCGACTACATCAGCACCAAAGTCATGCTCGACACCATCATCGCCACCGGCAGCTTCGACGGGCCGACCGTGGCCAAGGCCATGCAGGGCCTGAGTTTCGAAGGCCCCACCGGCAAGGAGTCGATCCGCGCAGGCGACCACCAGGTGATCAAGGACTACTACCTGCTGGTCGGCAAGGCCGCCAGCGAGATGGCCGACAAGGATGACCTGGCCAAGGTGCTCAGCGCCGGCCAGTCCTTCCCGCCGGTGGAAGCCACGGGCTGCACGCTCGCCTGATCCGCTAAAACACCACCGTTGTACACGGCAGGGCCGCCCGGGCGGCCACCTGTTCGAGGGTTTCTGCATGCTTAATCTTTACCTGTTCCAGATACTCAACGGCCTTGGGTTGGGAATGATCTACTTCCTGATCGCGGTCGGGCTGACGATCATTTTCGGCCTGCTCAACTTCGTCAACTTCGCCCACGGCGCGTTCTTCCTGCTGGGCGCCTACATCTGCTACACCGCCGTGAGCCTCACCGGCAACTTCTGGCTGGCGCTGTTGATTGCGCCGCTCGTGGTGGCCGCGTTGGCCTGGGTGATCGAGCGGCTGTTGATCCAGCGGATCTATCACTTGCCGCACATGTTCCAGATCCTGGTCACCCTGGGCATCGCACTGATCATCCAGGAAGCCAGCGTGATGATCTGGGGCCCGGTGGGCAAAAGCGTCGCCGTGCCGGAACTGCTGCGCGGCGTGCTGGTGGTGGGTGATTTCGTCTACCCCTACTACCGCCTGTTCCTCATCGTGTTTTCCGGGCTGGTGGGCCTGGGCCTGTGGCTGCTGCTGGAACGCACGCGCTTCGGTGCCCTGGTGCGCGCCGGCAGTGAAAGCACCGAGACCGTGTCGCTGCTCGGCACGAATATCTTCCGTCTGTTCTCCATGACCTTCGCCCTCGGCGTGGGCCTGGCCGGCATGGCCGGCGTGCTGTTCGCGCCGTTGCGTGGTGCGCAGCCGTTCGTTGGCCCGGAGATTCTCGGCATCGCCTTCGTGGTGGTGGTGATCGGCGGCATGGGCTCGTTCAGCGGTGCGCTGGTCGGCGGTTTGCTGGTGGGCGTGGTGCAAAGCCTGATGACCACACTCTGGCCCCAAGGCGCGAGCCTGATGATCTACGGCGCCATGGCCGTGGTGATTCTGGTGCGTCCTTACGGCCTGTTTGGGAGAGCCTGACATGAGCGAGAAAAATCCCCTGCCGTTTGCCAAAACCCAATCGCGCACCATGTTGCTGTGGGTCGTGGCGGTGCTGATCGGCCTGCCCGTGCTATTGCCCTCGGCGACCCTGGCCAGCGAGATCCTGATCTTTGCCATGGCAGCCCTGGCCTGCAACCTGTTGCTGGGCTACACCGGGCTGCTGTCGTTCGGCCAAGGCATCTTCTTTGGTGCCGGCGCCTACTGCGCGGCGCTGCTGATGATCCACCTGCAACTGGGGTTGTTCGCCGCGCTGCTGGGTGCAGCCATCGCCGGTGGCTTCCTGGCCTTGCTGGTCGGCGCCCTGGCGATCCGGCGCACCGGCATTTACTTCGTGATGCTCACATTGGCCTTCAGCCAGATGGCCTACTTCGTCGCCTACACCTTGAGCGACTGGACCGGCGGCGACAACGGCTTGCTCAGCGTACCGCGCCCCGAGATTCGCCTGGGTGACACCGTGCTGTTGTCCCTGGCCGACGCCCGTGCGTTCTATGGCTTTGTCGCGGTGCTGTTTTTGCTGATCTTTATCGGCGCACGCCGGGTGATCGCCTCGCCGTTCGGCAGCACGTTGATGGCGATCCGCGAAAACGAAACCCGCGCCTCGGCCATCGGCTACGACACGCGGCACTTCAAGATCCTGGTGTTCGTGCTGTCCGGCGCAGTCACCGGGATTGCCGGGGCGCTGTACGCCATGCTGCTGCACTTTGTGCCGCTGTCGAATATCGACCTGGCGATGTCCGAGAACATCCTGATCATGACCATTATCGGCGGCACCGGCTCGCTGTTCGGTTCGTTGCTGGGCGCCGGGTCCATCGTGCTGCTGGGGGATTTTCTCTCCGACCTGTGGCCCCGTTGGCTGATGCTGCTGGGGGTGATCCTGATCCTGGTGGTGATCTTCATGCGCGGCGGTTTGTGGGGCGGCCTGGCCGCGTTGTTCGAGCGCGTGCGCGGCCGTCGCAAGGCCGCCGTCGTCGCCAAGGAGGAAGGGCTATGAGCATCCTGTTGGAAACCCAGGACCTGGAACTGGCCTATGGCGCGTTCCGTGCAGTGAACGGCGTGAACCTCAAGGTCGAAGCCGGCACCATCCACACCATCATCGGCCCCAACGGCGCGGGCAAGACCAGCCTGTTCCACTGCCTGACCGGTGAACGCCAGGCCACAGCCGGGGCGATTCATTTCGACGGCAGGAACCTGATGCGCAAGCCGGCCCACGGCCGCGTCGGCCTGGGCATGGCGCGCTCGTTCCAGCTCACCAGCCTGTTCCAGAACCTCAGCGTGCGCGAAAACCTGCGCCTCGCCGCCCAGGGCCGCGACGGTGCACGTGCGTTGAACTTCTGGCGCCGTGTGGACAGCAAGCGCGAACACCTGGAGATGGCCGACCAGGTGCTCGAACGCCTGCAACTCAGCGCCCGCGCCGAGACCCTGGCCGGCGAGTTGTCCCACGGCCAGCAACGGGTGCTGGAGGTGGGCATGTCGATCTGCTCCAAGCCCAAACTGTTGATGCTCGACGAACCCACCTCGGGCATGGGCATCGATGACATCCCGATCATGACCCAGTTGATCAGCGACCTCGGCCGCGACCACACGGTGCTGTTGATCGAACACAACATGAGCATCGTCATGTCCATCAGCCAACGCATCACGGTGATGAGCCACGGGCAGATCCTGGTGGAAGGCACGCCGGAGTTCGTGCGTGCCGATGAACGCGTGCGCAGTGCTTATCTTGGGGAGGCTGCCTGATGCTGATCGTTGACAACATCCATTCCTACTACGACAAGAGCCACGTGCTCGAAGGCGTGTCGCTGAGGGTCAACCCCGGCGAACTGGTGACCCTGCTCGGGCGCAACGGTGCCGGCAAGACCACCACCCTGCGCAGCATCCTCGGCATCATCTGCCCGCGCCAGGGCCAGATCCACTTCAACGGCCAGGCGCTGGTGGGGCAGAAAATCTTTGAAATCGCGCGCCAGGGCCTGGCGCTGGTGCCGGAAAATCGCGGGATCTTCCGCCTGCTGACCGTCGAGGAAAACCTGCGCATCGCCGTGCGCAAGACCAGCCGCTGGCAGCTGGAAGACGTGTACGGCATGTTCCCGCGCCTCAAGGAGCGGCGCAGGAACGCCGGCCATGCGCTCTCCGGCGGCGAGCAACAGATGCTCGCCATCGCCCGCGCCCTGCTCAACGATCCGCAGCTGCTGATCCTCGACGAACCCACCGAAGGCCTCGCTCCGGTGATCGTCGACGAACTGGTGAAAATCCTGCGCAAGGTCAAGGACGACGGCCTGCCGGTGCTGCTGGTGGAACAGAACCTGATGGTCTGCGACAAGCTCGCCGACCGCCATTACGTCCTCGAACAGGGCCGCGTGGTCTACGAGGGCAGCGCCGCCGCCTTCCGCGCCGACCCGACCATCAAGAACCGCTACCTGGCGCTGAGCGCCTGACGGGAGATTGCAGATGAACAGTTTTGCGCAACCACTCCAGGGCAACGCCCCGCTGATCAACCGCGACCGCCTGTGGCAATCGCTGATGGACCTGGCGCAACTGGGCGCCACGGTCAAGGGCGGCGTGTGCCGCCTGGCCCTCACCGACCTGGACCGCCAGGCCCGTGACCTGTTTGTGCAGTGGTGCGAGGCCGCCGGGTGCAGCGTCAGTGTCGATGCCATCGGCAATATCTTCGCCCGTCGCCCTGGGCGTAATCCCGCCCTGCCCCCGGTGATGACCGGCAGCCACATCGACACCCAACCCACCGGCGGCAAGTTCGACGGCTGCTACGGGGTGATGGCCGGGCTGGAAGTGATCCGCACCCTCAACGATTTGAACATCGAGACCCAGGCGCCGCTCGAAGTGGTGGTATGGACCAACGAAGAAGGCTCGCGCTTCCCGCCGTGCATGATGGGTTCCGGAGTGTTTGCCGGTAAGTTCGACTTGCAGGATACCCTCGACAAACGCGACGACCAGGGCCTGTCGGTGGGCGCTGAATTGCAGCGCATCGGCTATGCCGGTTCGCGTGCGGTGTTGGGCCACTCGGTCGGCGCGTATTTCGAAGCGCATATCGAGCAAGGCCCGGTGCTGGAAGACCAGGCCACCACCATTGGCGTGGTCATGGGCTGCCTGGGCCAGAAGTGGTTCGACCTGACCCTCACCGGCGTCGAAGCCCACGCCGGCCCGACGCCCATGCACCTGCGCAAGGACGCCCTGGTCGGCGCCGCCGAGGTGGTCAGCGCGGTCAACCGTATCGCCCATCAGCAGCAACCTCACGCCTGCGGCACGGTCGGCTGCCTGAGCCTGCATCCGGGTTCGCGCAATGTGATTCCCGGCCAGGTGCACATGACCCTCGACCTGCGCCACCTGCATGCCGACAAGCTGCAGGCCATGGTCGATGAAGTGCGCGGCGTGATCGAAGCCACAGCAGCCCGGCACGGGTTGATCTTCGAACTGACGCCCACCGCCGATTTCCCGCCGCTGGACTTCCACCCGGCCTGCGTCAACGCCGTGCGCGATGCGGCGGGCGCCTTGGGCTTGAGCCATATGGACATCGTCAGCGGCGCCGGGCATGACGCGATTTTCGTCGCAGAACTGGGCCCGGCCGGGATGATCTTTGTGCCGTGCGAAGGCGGCATCAGCCATAACGAAATCGAAAACGCCGCGCCGGATGACCTGGCGGCCGGTTGCGCCGTGTTGTTGCGCGCCATGGTCAGCGCGGCACAGGGAGACAGGGCATGAGTGAGATGGGCCAACTGACAGCGGTGCAACTGCTGGAGCATTTCCGTAACAAGACCTTATCGCCGGTGGACGTCGCCGAAGATGCGCTGCTGCGCATCGAACGCCACAACCCGGTGATCAACGCCTACTGCCATGTGGACCCCGAGGGCGCACTGCACGCCGCGCGGGCGTCGGAGCAACGCTGGTTGAAGGGGGAGCCCTGCGGTGCCCTGGATGGCGTGCCCGCCTCGATCAAGGACCTCACGCTGACGCTCGGCATGCCCACCCGCAAGGGCTCGCGCACCTCGTCGGCCGAGGGACCGTGGGACGTCGACGCGCCCTTCCCGGCCTTTATGCGCAAGGCCGGCGCGGTGCTGCTGGGCAAGACCACCACCCCGGAGTTCGGCTGGAAAGGCGTCACCGATAACCCGCTGTACGGCATCACGCGCAACCCGTGGGACACCCGCACCACGGCGGGCGGTTCGTCCGGTGGCGCGGGGGCGGCAGCGGCGCTGAACCTGGGCGTGCTGCACCAGGGCAGCGATGCCGGCGGCTCGATCCGCATCCCCTGCGCGTTTACCGGCACCTTCGGGATCAAGCCGACGTTCGGCTATGTGCCGCAGTGGCCGGCCAGTTCGATGACCATCCTTTCGCACCTGGGGCCGATGACCCGCACCGTGGAAGACAGCGTGCTGATGCTGCAGGCCGTGGCACAGCCGGATGCGCGGGATGGCCTGATCGGCGCGCCAAGGACCACTCCATGGCTCACGCCGCAGACGGATTTGAACGGCCTGCGCGTGGCCTACAGCCCCACGTTTGGCTACGTGGATGTCGACCCGCAGGTGGCCAAGGTGGTTGCCCAGGCGGTCGAGGGCTTGGTGCAGTTGGGCGCCCATGTCGAGCAGATCGACCCCGGTTTCAGCGACCCGCTGGAGGTGTTCAGCACCTTGTGGGCGGCGGGCGCGGCACGCCTGACCGGGTCCATGAGCGACGCACAGAAACAACTGCTGGACCCTGGCCTGCTGCGCATTGCCCAGCGTGGCGAGCAACTGAGCCTGGATGACTTCAACGCAGCCCTCGAAGCCCGCGCCGCGCTGGTGGCCCGTATGGCGGCGTTCCACGAGCATTACGACGTGCTGGTCTCGCCGATGATGCCGATCACCGCGTTCGAGGCCGGGCACAACGTACCGCCCGGTTCCGGCATGCAGGAATGGACCGAGTGGACGCCGTTCACCTACCCCTTCAACCTCACCCAGCAGCCGGCGGCGTCGGTGCCGTGCGGCTTGGCGGCGAATGGCTTGCCGGTGGGGTTGCATGTGGTGGGCGCGCGGTTTGCCGATGAGCAGGTGTTGCGAGTGTGCCGGGTGTATGCCAAAGCGTTTCCGACCCGGCACTTACAGACACCGATCACCCCAACACCGTAGATCCAAATGTGGGAGGGGCGGTGCGAGCCTCTCCCACATTTTCTGAGCGCACTCCAATCCCCTGCCTCTACAATGTCCCCCATTCATCCCTGGGGGCTTCATGGACATCGAACTGGCACGCACTTTCCTGGAAATCACCCGCTGCGGCAGCCTGGCCGCCGCCGCCGAGAAACTGCACGTCACCCAGACCGCCATCACCGCACGCGTTAAAAACCTGGAAAGCCAACTGGGCAGTACGCTGTTCGTGCGCAACCGTGCCGGTGCTCGCCTGACCGCCGACGGCGAGGCGTTTGTGGTGTACGCCAACCAGTTGCTGCAAACCTGGGAAGCCGCGCGGCGCGACCTGCCTCTGCCCGATGGCTATCGCAATGTGCTGCATATCGGCGGTGAAGTCAGCCTGTGCAACCCGCTGATGCTCGGTTGGGCCCGGGCCCTGCGCGAACAGATCCCCGGGCATGCCCTGCGCACCGAAGTGCGTGAAGGTGAATACCTGCTGCGGCAGCTGGAGCTCGGCGTACTCGATGCGGCGCTGGTGTTCCAGCCGCAATACTGGCCGGGGTTGCAGGTGGAGCAGGTGCTGGAAGAAAAACTGATCCTGGTGCAATTGACGAGCAAACCGGCCCCGTACGTCTACATCGATTGGGGCCCGGGTTTCCGCCAGCAGCACGACGCGGCCCTGCCCGACAGGGCTCGCGCGGCGGTGAGTTTCAACCTCGGGCCGCTGGCGTTGCAGTACATCCTCGAGAATGGCGGCGCCGGGTATTTCCGCACGCGGGTGGTACAGAGCTACCTGGACAGCGGCGTGATGCAGCGCGTGCCCAAGGCCCCTGAATTCAGCTTCCCGACGTTCCTGGTGTACTCGCGGGCACGGGATTCGGCGGTGTTGCAACAGGCCCTGGGGCTGCTGCGTGAAGTGGTCAAGGCCGAGAGTGACTGGTCGCAGCGCTGGGACCCGTTGATCTGAATCCCTTCCCCGGCGCAGCACGCAAAACTCGCAGATTCCCGTGTACCAACTAAGCTCAGTCTCCAACAAAAAAACCTGAGCAGCCCGCCATGGTCCACCCCACCGAGACGTTTCGCAGCCGCTACCGCGCCGAGGTCAGCCCCCATTACAACCCCTGGCTGCACGCCGGCTTTGTGCTCGGCTATGGCGTGTGCTGCATCGGCCTGGCCGGGGCCTCCACCCACCGAGTTACGCCGTTCGAGTGGCTGACCGTGCCGCTGACCCTGGTGTTCTTCAACCTCTGTATCTACTTGGTGCATCGCCACCTCGGCCACCACAAGCACGCCTTGGCCCGCCTGTTCTATGCGCGCCACACCGGTGATCACCACAGCTTCTTTACCCCCGGCCACATGACCTACGACAGCCCGCGAGACTGGCGCGTCATTCTCTTTCCGGCGTGGCTGATCGTGCTGCACAGCCTGGTCATCACCCTCCCCGCCTGGTGGTTGCTCCAGCACCTGAACGCCAATGTCGCCGGGCTGTTCGCCGGAAGCATGATCCTCGGTTACCTGCTCTACGAAGTGTTCCACGCCTGCGAGCACTTGCCCGCCGACCACCCGCTGGCGCGCCTGCCGTGGATTCGCCAGATGCACCGACTGCACGCCCTGCATCACCGCCGCGAGCTGATGCAGGGGCGCAATTTCAATATCGTCCTCCCGCTGATGGATTACCTGTTCGGCACCCTGTACTGGGAACCGAACCCCAACGACAACCAGGAATCGTCATGAGTACCCGTCGAAAGAAAATGCGTCATCTGCTGTTTGTGCTGCTGCTGGCGGTGATCGCTTTCCTGCTGTTGATGCCGACCAAAGTGCAACCGGTGAACTGGGCTCCACCCAAGGCGCCATCGATGAAGGAAGGCGCCTATGCCGACAACCAACGCCTCAAGGCTGTGCAGAAAATCGGCGCCCAGGGCATCGCCGGCCCCGAGGCCTTGCTGCTCGATGCCCAGGGGCTTCTGATCAGCGGGCTGCATGACGGCCGCATCATCCGCACGTCGCCCGACAGCCCCACTCTGGAAGTGCTGGCCAACACCGGTGGTCGGCCGCTGGGCATGGCGCTGCACCCGGACGGGCGCTTGATCATTGCAGACGGGGTCAAGGGCTTGCTCGCGCTGGATCCCCAGCGCCAACTGACCGTCCTGAGCGCCAGCGCCAATGGCGTCCCCTTTGGCTTTACCAATGACGTGACCATCGATGCCGGCGGGCGCTATGCGTACTTCAGCGATGCTTCGAGCCGCTGGGGTTATGGCCAGGATGGCGAGGCGGTGATCGAGCATGGCGGCGATGGTCGCCTGCTGCGCTATGACTTTCGCAACGGCACCACCGAGGTGTTGCTGGACCAACTGCAATTCGCCAACGGCGTGGCCCTCGGCCCCGATGAAAATTACCTGCTGGTCAATGAAACCGGGGCGTATCGCATCAGCCGCTACTGGCTCAAGGGCGAACGTGCGGGCAACCACGACTTGTTTATCGACAACCTGCCCGGCCTGCCGGACAACCTCAGTTTCAACGGCCAGGACCGTTTCTGGGTGGCACTGTACTCACCACGCAACCCGCTGCTGGACAGCTTTGCCGGCTACCCCTTGCTGCGCAAGGTGATGGTGCGTGCGCTGATGGTGGTGCCCAAGCCCATTGAGCGCAAAGCCTTCGTGCTGGGGCTGGATACCGATGGCAAGGTCATCGCCAATTTGCAGGATGGCAGCGCCGGCAATTACTCGCCCATCACCACGGCCCGGGAATATGGCGACTGGCTGTACCTGGGCTCATTGAAGAATACGAGCATGGCGCGCTTGCCGTTGAAGCTGGCGTTGGCGCAATAACGCAAACAGGGCATACAGGCGCCTGGCCTGTATGCCCTGGGTACTACGGGTCACTCATGTTCAGCTCTTGGTGCTGCTCAGCAAGGTCTGTTTGCACAGGTGGCCGAAGCTGACGAACTCGGTGTTGTCACCACCGACGCCGATACCCGGGTATTCCAGTACTTCCATGCGCCACACGCCGTAGTTGAAGTCGGTACGCCAGGTGTTGTTGTAGCCCTGGGCGTAATCGACAAAGGTGGTCTGGAAATCACCGAAGCAGGTGCCCACGTTGATCGTGCCCGCCGCTTGGCCCGCACTGTCGGTCGCCGCCGAATACGCCTTGTAGACGATATCGCCGTTGGCCGGGTCGATCCGCTGGTCGAGATAGACGATCGGGTGCAGGCCCACCAACGGTGCACCGGTGCTGTCCGACAGGCCCATGGTCCAGGTCAGGTCGCGATAGGCTTGGGTGGTCATGTAGCCGTAGCCCACGCCGGAAGCCGAATACGGAATGCGCAACACGTTCGCCTCGCCCTTCACATCCGGGCTGTTGACCCGCGGGTTGGAACCGAACGACAAGTTGTACTTGCCGGTCGCGCTCCACGGCTCGTTCGGGTGCTGGTTCGGCCGCACACGCACCTTGACCACGCCACCGACACCCGGGCTCGGGATCGAGGTCGACACGACGTTGGCCCCCACGGTGACCCACTGGGCGCCATCGAAACGCTCGAGGATCCACTTGTTGCGCGTGCTGCCACTGGTCGCATCGGCCGTCAGCGCAATACCCACACTCTGGCCACGGACGGCGGTGAAATCGAAGTAATCGACATCATCCAGGCTGTCGGCGTTGCCGTTGATGTAGTTGAGGGTGTCCGGCAGTTGGAAAGCCGTGTCCGGGGTGTCATTGGGTTCGAACGCATCAAGGTTGGTATCGACCGCCACACCGAACTGAAAGCTCGAGCCCTGGACCGCAGCGTTGGCTTCCATGAACCAGTAGTAATCACCGGCCGGCACCACGCCGCCAAGGCTTTCATCGCCCGTGCCGGGGTTATTGGAGGTGCCCAGGGGCAGCGGATTGCCCTGGCCATCGTCCTGGAACAGCGACAACGACATGTCGGTGCCTGCGGTCTGGTTGACCAGCAGAACATTGATCCGCGCCTTCTGCGGCAGGTTGAAGTGGTAGCACAGCAGGTCGCCGGTTTGCACCCCATCGATCGTGTAGAGCGAGTTGATGTCCAGCGTCTGCTCACAGCCCTGGACCAGCGCAGCCTGTACGGCAGGCGCCGACTGGGCCGTGGTTTTCTGCAGCTTGGTCACCCTGGCCGGCGCAGTGTTGTCTTCCACCACCGAGTCAGCCTTCGCCTTGGGGGCAAACAGGGTTTTCTTCTGCTGGGCACCCGCCAGCAATTGCTGCTTGAGGGCAGCCGTCGCCTTGTTGGCCTTGATCTTCGCAGCGTTTTTCAACCCTTGCTTGACCGCAGGAGGCGCCGCTTGCGCAGCCAGGTGAGGGTATTGTTCAGCGAGGGCAAAGGCCGAGACAAAGCAGGTGGCCGCCATGGCCGCACCGAGCATAAAGGCTTTTTTCGATTTCATTTTTTATCCATCCATAGTTAAAAACTGAAGGTCAGGTGACATCCGGTCACCTGGGATGGAATGTAGGATAAGACTGGATGGATGTACAGTATTTTTCAGGAAAATGTGGCTTTAAGGAAAAATACGTTTAGGAAAAAGCTGGCTTCCTTTAGAGCCAAGTACCCCAAAAGCCCCAACTGACAGCCCAAAACATCACAAGCCGATAAGGCCATACGGCCCAACGCTTGAGGGCAAGGGGGATGGCGGCTAGCTCTACCTCGGTCACAAGACCGTCTTTCACGGAGCGTTTTGGTGTGCGAAGGATGTCAATCAACAGCGCCATGCGATTACCCCGATTGAGCTGCTGGTTTCGTTCCCAGCGTTGCCAATATTTACGAACCTCCGCGTTTTCACTGAAATAACTTTCCAGCTCGTCGAGCTTTGTATGCCCGGCATATAGAATCAGGCCCAAAACAACGAACGTTCCAATGATCATCACAAGGGTGTAGACGAGAAAAAACGACATCGTTAAGCGCCTTCTGGATGAAATATCAAATCACCATCAATCTCTATGATCCTTCCGCCCAGGAACGCCCCAGCATCGCCGCCTTTACTGCCGCCTATATACCCTCCCGCAGCCCCACCGATAACTCCACAGGTGAGTGCGCCACTTCCCCTAGTCGCCACACCTAAAAAAATGGTGCATGCGCGACGAGTCAGTTCAGCGCCTAATCCCCCAGCTCCAGCAGCCCCAGCCACTCCCCCCACCAACCTCCCCGTCTCCACATACTTCGCCCTCCTGCACTGCGCCTCCCGTCCCGTCACACACGCCTCCTTGATCTCCATCCCCGTCACGCCCACGTCCAGCGCGATCCCAATGAAAGTCCCGTTACCCAGCCACTTGGACATCTGCGCAATCTCGCGCATGCGCTGTGCATACCCCGCAATCTCGCCTTTATGCAGATAGCTTTTGGTCGAAATCCCCAGCACCTTCTTCAACGACTCATTGCCCTGCAACCCCGTGCCGAACCGTGCCGCGCCTTGCAGTTGCAGATCCAGGCGCCGGAACAACGCCTGGCGCTGTTTGATAAAGCCATCCCGGTCCAACGCACCGTCCTTCAAGCGCTGATGCAACCGCTCGATGTCCTCCAGGGTCTGCGCCACCTCCTCCAGATGCCGTGACCAGGCCGATGTCGCGCTGCCGATCCCAATAGAACCGTAGGCCATGAAGCTCTGCAGCAAGTCATAGTTGCCGAGCAACTCCCTGCCCGCCGAAGTATTCATTTCCAGGTTGCGCCGAACCTCTTCAGCATGACGCATCAACCAGGCTTCCTCGCTCGAACAGCTCACGCTGTAGGGATCGGGAATAATCACCAGTTGCCCCGGCGCGACCAGGCCGGGCCGCAGGTGCCGATTCAACACATCAAAATGATCGGAGCGTTGTCGGCTCGGGGCGCCCCCCATCAGGCGGGATTTCAAACTGGTGTAGTCCGTTGCGCGGTCGTTGATATAGCTCTGCGCCATGCCCTACATCCGAGATGCAAAGAAGATGGCGTCGAAATATAAGCAAGCACCTACGCCCCGAAAACAAGCGCAGGTGGTCTGAATTGCATTTGGGAAGTTGCCTACTTAAAGAAGAAACAGCACCTACAGAAACAACCCTAATATCCGGTCATCTCCAGGTACCCCACCCCACCCTCAAACCGTACCGGCCCTTCCCAGTACGGAATACTCAGGTTCATCCAGGCCTTGGGGTTGACAGCCTGGGTGGTGATATCCAGCTGCTTGCCGGGAATCTTCAGCGACCAGCGTGTGGGAATCTGGCGACCGTCGATCGCCGTGGTGTCCAGCGGTGCCAGTTGGATGTCGGCGTTGTGCAGGGTCTGGGTGTGGCCTTCGCGGTCGATCCAGGTGCCGGTCAGGTAGGACGCGCCGTCGGTTTGCCGCACCCGAAACAGCATCAGTTGCTCGCCACGGTCCAGGTGCAGGGAGAACCAGTCCCAGCCGGTCTGGCTGGCGGTCAGCGGTTGGCTGCTCCATTCGCGGTCGAGCCACGCAGGGCCGCTGACCTGATACGTCTGGCCGTCGATGCTGACGCTGCCCTCGGCGGTAAAAAAGGGCTGGCTGTAGTAGTACGACGCCTGGCCCTGATCGGATTTGCGGCTGTAGCCATGGTCGCCTTGCAGCACCAATGGCCGGCTGGAAGTCAGGCGCAGGTCGTAGGCAAATTGCGCCCCGCTGGCCTTGAGTTGCATGTCCGCCAACGCGCTCGCGGCGCCGGGCTGGCTGGCGAAATTCCAATCGTCGATCCAGGCGTTGAACGGCGCTGCCTGCGCCCCGGCCTGGCCGACGCCGCCGCGGGCGAAGCGTTCGGCGGCGTAGTGGCGGGTGGCGGAGGTGACGGCGGCGTGGCCGAGCCATACGGTCGAGTCGTGCCAGCCCGCTTGCGTCGGCCCGGCCTTGAGGGCGTTGCGAAACAGCGTCCATTGCACGCCGAACACATTGCCCTGGGCGTCCTTGAGGTTGGCGGTGACGTACCACCACTCGATCCGAAAGCCATCGTGGGGGCCATGGTCCTCGGGAAAGCTGAAGACTTTGCCGGGCAGCACCTGGGCAAAGTCGGCCGCATCACTGCCCAGGCCGGCGAAGCTTTCCTGGGGCGCGGGGACTTTGTCGCAGGCCGCCAGCAGTAATAACGCACACATCAACGCCCTAATCTTCATGGGCAAACGTCCTCAACAAATCCGCCGGACGGCTGCGGTACAGCTGCCATAGGGGCCAAGCCGACGCCAACAACGTGGCCAACATCGCCAGCCCCAGCAATTGTGCGAGCTGCCACGGGAACACTTGCAACGGCAGGCGCCAGCCAAAGGCCTGCACATTGATCACCGCATCCAGGCACCACGCCAGCAACAGCCCCAGGGGCAAGGCCAGCAGCAGCGTGAGCACCGCCAGCAGCCAGGTTTGCCCCAGGTTCAGCAGCATCAATTGCCTGCGCATCACCCCCAATGCCCACAGCGGGGCGAGTTGACCGAGGCGGCTCTGGCTCTGGGTCAGCAGGCTGATAAACAGCGCCACTCCGGCCACGCCCAGGGTCAGGCTGTTGAGCGCGGCGGTGGCGGCGAAGGTGCGCTCGAACACCTGGCTCGACCAGCCCTTGAGTTGCTGTTGATCGACGATACGGCTGTCTTCCAGGGCAAAGGCGCGCTGCACTTCACCCACCAGCGGCGCCACGTTTTCTGGCAACACCCGCAGGTTGAATCGCGCCGGCGTCAGTGTCGGCCAGTGGGCCAGCAGGTGCCGGGAATTGACCAGCACGTGGCCCTTGGGGTTGCCGTAATCGGCGTACACCCCCACTACGGTGGGCGACCACACCCCCTGGGGCGTGGGAATGCTCACCGTATCACCCAGCGTAACCCCCAGCAGCCGCGCCAGCTGTTCGCTGAGCATCAGGGTATCGCCTTGCTGCAACTGGTCCCACGGCGCCCTCGCCGCTTCCAGCAACGGCCAGTGCTGGCGATAGGTCGGGTCGTCGACCACGCCAAACAGATCCGCCGGCCAGCCCTGCAATTGCACCGCGACCTGCCAGGTGGGCAACACGGTGTGCACCAACGGTTGCTGCGCCAGCCAGGCGCTGAGTTGCTCTGCCTGGGCCGGGTTTTGCGGGTTGAGGTACAGCTCGGCGGTAAGGCGTTGCTCCAGCCAGTTATTGAAGGTGTGGCGAAAGCCCGAGGTCATGGAGCCCGCGCCGATATTCGCGGCCAGGGCCAACAGCAGCGCCATCAACGCCAGGCTCAGGGCCGGCAATTGTTGGCGACAGTCAGCCAGGAACCATTGGCCGAGGACCGAACGGCTGCGCCCCAATACGGCCTTCAACAGCTCATTGAGCACGACCGGCAACCCCAGGGCGGCGCCGAGCAGCAAGGCCGCCATCAACACAAAGCCCGCCGCCAGGCTGTCGCCCAGCCATAACGCCAACAACGCGATCAGCAAGGCCGTAGCCGCGACCCAGCCCTGACGCCGCAACCAGCGTCCATGGGCCTCGTGCCAGGCCTGGGCGTTGGCCAGCGCCAGCAACGGCAAACGCGCCGCGCGCCACAGGCTGCTGGCGCCGGCAAGCAAGGCGCCGAGCAGGCTCAAGCCCAACCCTGCCGCCCACCACCAGGGACTCAAGCTCAATTGGCCCGGTACCTCGGCGCCATACAGGCCGCGCAGGCTGGCGGCCACATCCGGCAGCAACAGGCTGGCCAGCAGGTAACCGCTGGCGACGCCGAGCACACCCCCCAGCAGCGACAAGGCCCCCAGCTCCACCCCCAGGCCGAGGATCAACATCCGCGCACTCACCCCACAGGCGCGCAATGTGCGCAACAACCCGCGCCGCTGCTCCAGGGCCAGGCCGATGGCCGCATGCACGATAAACAGCCCCACCACAAACGACAGGAAGCCCAGCGCATCAAGGTTCAGGTGAAAGCTCTCGGTCAGCCGCGCGAGGTTATTCTCCTCGCCCTGCTTGAGCTGCAGCCCGGCGGGCGGTGTGGGATGGCGAGCGGCGAAGGCCTTGTCCACCAGCAGGCGTGAGAGCTGGCCGGGCATCTCCAGCAGCGCCTGGGCAAACCCGATATCGGTGAGCAACAGGCCGGGCGCCATATCCGCCTGGACTTGCAATGGCGGCAGGCGCTGCCCATTCAGCGTGAGCGGTTGCTGGCCCTCGCGCAGTCCCAGGGCCTGCAAGGTGTGCGGTGCAATCCAGGTACGCCCCGGCGGTTCAAAGAAGGCCAGCATCTGCGCCTGGCTCAGGCGCTGCCCCGCCACTGCGCCGCTGCCGGGCAACGACAGCGGTTCAATGCCCATCAACTGCAGGCGCACGTCCTCATGCCCCTTGAGTTGCAGCCGCCCCTGCACCACCGGCGACACCGGCCACCCGGCGCGACGCAGTTGGGCAAACAGCGTTTGCGGGAAACTGGCAGCGTCCGGCGCACTGAGGCTGGCCTGGGGTTCGCCGCCGATCAATTGGCTGGCGCGCGCGTAACTGTCGCGGGCCTGGCTGTTGAGGGCCTGCACCCCGGTCAGCAGCGCGGTGGCCAGCCACAGGCCGGTGAGCACGCTGAAGAACTGCACCGGATGCCGTCGCCAATGGCTGAGCAAGGCACGCAAGGTCCAGTAAAACACCCTCACGTCGGCATGACCTGTCCATGATGCAGCACCACTTGCCGGTCCAGGCGGGCGGCGATGCGTGGGCTGTGGGTGACCATCAACAGGCTGGTGGGACTGTCGCGCAGCAGGTCCAACAGCAGTTGCAGGACCTCATCGCTGGTGGCTTCGTCGAGGTTGCCGGTGGGCTCGTCGGCCAACAGCAAACCCGGGCGCGAGGCCAACGCCCGCCCCACCGCCACCCGTTGCTGCTGGCCGCCCGAGAGTTGTTCCGGGTAACGCTTGAGCAAGTCCCCCAGGCCCAGGCGTTCGACCAATTGCGCCTGCCACTGCGGATCAAAACGCCCCGCCAGGCGGGCCTGGAACGCCAGGTTGTCGTCGACGCGCAAGCTGCCGATCAGGTTGAACTGCTGGAACACCAGGCCGATTTCGGTACGCCGCCAGTGGGCCAGTTGCGCCTCGCTCATGCGGTCAAGGCGCTGCTCACCTACCAGGATGCTGCCGCCGTCCACCCGATCAAGCCCGGCAACCAAGTGCAGCAGCGTGCTCTTGCCGCTGCCGGACTCACCCATCAACGCCAGGCTGCTGCGCGCGCCCAGGTGCAAGTCGACCCCCGCCAACACCGCCAACGGGCCTTGGGGGGTGGCGTAGCTTTTGAAGACACCTTGCACCTGCAACATGGGAGCACTCATCGGATGGCTGGCAATCGAGAATAACGGCTGAGGATCAAGGCCACGCAAATTTTTCACATGCTTTTCACCGGCCGCCCACCCACCACACTTTAAATTGCCGGCCATGCGTCACTCGTCGGCAACTTTTTAGTTGTCACGCCTGGCAACTTCTAACCGCAGCATGTTCAGCGAAAAGACAGCCACCCTGTGACAGCCTCGCGCTTCACTTCGGGCACTTGCCGACAAGTTGCGCCTAATTAATACAACACAGCCGATAGTGACCATGGTGAATGTAGTGGTTGACCTTACCCTGATTAAACCACGCTCGCGCCGAGCCTTTTTCAAGCGCCTCAAACCGCTTTGGCTCGGACTTGCCGTGCTCGCCGTGCTGCTCACTTGCGCGCTGTTCTGGCCGACTTCCCCGCGGGACCTTGGCGTCGGCAACCGCCTGCTGACCTCCCAGGTGCTGCCGCTGTGGCGCGACGGCGACTTGATCGTACTGGTGCGTCATGAAGAGCGCTGCGACCGTTCGAGCAACCCATGCCTGGGCCCGGTGGAAGGCGTGACGATCAACGGCAGCCACCACGCCGAAAACCTGGGAAAAGCCTTTAAATCTCTGGGCATGGACGGCACCGACGTACTCTCAAGCCCCGCCATTCGCACGGCCCAGACCTCGCGTTTCATGTTCGGCAAAACCGACATGACCTCCAGCGAACAAGCCGTCTGCGGCAAGGCCATGGGCGAAGAACTGCTCAGCCACAAACAGGCTGGACGCAACCTCGTATTCGTCACCCACAGCGGTTGCATCGCCGACTTTGAAACCGCCCTGGGCTTCCCCCACGCCACGTTTTCCGAGTACGGCAGCGCGCTGTTCGTGCAGGTGCTGGCCAACGGCAAGTTCAAGGCCCTGGGCATCATGAAAAACCAGGACTGGCCTGCCGCGCTTAAACAAATCTAAGTCATTCCCTTCCCGCCGCTACGGCTTATGTTCAGCAAAAAGACAGCCCTGTTCTGGCATGTTTAGTTGCGTCCTTAATTAAGGTCGTTATGACTATTTCCTGTTATTTAGTGACCGCTGTGACGACTTTCGCCATTACTTCATTAGTTGAAAAAACCACCATCAGACGTCAAGGAGCGACGTTTTCATGACTCGCCTGAAACCCCTGCCGGTACTCTTGCTGGCCTTCGTCGCGTTTTATCTGTTGCCACTGGGCCTGCACGGTTTGTGGATACCGGATGAAACCCGCTACGCCCAGATCAGCCAGGAGATGCTCCTGAGCGGCAACTGGGTGGCGCCGCACTTCATGGGCATCCGCTATTTCGAAAAACCGTCCGCCGGCTACTGGCTGATCGCCCTGGGCCAGGCCGTGTTTGGCCAGAACCTGTTCGGCGTGCGCATCGCCTCGGCCCTGACCACCGGCT
This sequence comes from Pseudomonas sp. NIBRBAC000502773, assembly GCF_006517195.1. Lineage (NCBI taxonomy): Bacteria > Pseudomonadati > Pseudomonadota > Gammaproteobacteria > Pseudomonadales > Pseudomonadaceae > Pseudomonas > Pseudomonas sp. NIBRBAC000502773. The sequence goes on from NZ_CP041189.1 coordinate 1,025,052, forward strand.
TGAGTGTGCTGCTCGCTTACCTGATCGCCCGTCGCCTGTGGAACGACCCGCGCAAAAGTTTCGCCTGCGCCCTGCTCTACCTGAGCTTTGGCCTGGTGGCCGGGCAAGCGGGGTATTCCAATCTCGATCCGCAATTCACCTTGTGGGTCAACCTGAGCCTGGTGGCGCTGTGGTTTGCCCTCGACAGCAGCACCCTGCGCAGCCGTCTGGGCGCCTGGGCCGTGTTGGGATTTGCCTGTGCCATGGGGTTCATGACCAAGGGTTTCCTGGCGTGGGCGCTGCCGGTGCTGATTGCCGTGCCCTATATGCTCTGGCAGCGCCGCCTGGGCGAGTTGCTGCGGTATGGCCCGCTGGCCATCGGCGTGGCTGTGCTGGTGTGTTTGCCCTGGGTGCTGGCGATCCACACTCAGGAACCGGATTTCTGGCGCTTCTTTTTCTGGAATGAACACATCCGCCGCTTCAGCGCCGATAACGCGCAGCACGTGCGGCCCTGGTGGTTCTTCCTGCCGATCATGGCGGTGGCTTGCCTGCCGTGGGCCGGGCTGCTGCCCAACACCCTGTACCAGGCCTGGAAAGAAAAGCGCCAACCGGCAATCGCCTTCCTGGCCCTGTGGTTGCTGCTGCCCCTGGGCTTGTTCAGCCTGAGCAACGGCAAGCTGCCGACCTACATCATGCCGTGCCTGCTGCCCCTGGCGTTGCTGACGGGGCATACCCTGAGCGAGCTGGTCAGCCAGGGCAAAACCCGCACCCTGCGCCTCAATGGCCTGCTCAACTTCGTGATCGGCATGGCCGCCATGGTCGGGCTGATCTACCTGCAAATCGCCCGGCCGCTGTACAGCAACAGCCATGCCGAGATGTTCAGCCTGTCCCTGGCGTTTATCGTGCTACTGGGCTGGATCCTCACCAACCTGCTGCAAAGCGTGCGGCCGCTGACGCTGTGGGCGATGCCGGCCCTGGGCATCGGCCTGCTGGTGGTGCTGTTGCCGTCGAGCATGCCGGCCTACATCGCCGATAACGAAATGCCCGACCAATTTGTGCTGGAACACCTGGATGAGCTGCAGCACACCCACGCGCTGCTGAGCAACGAACTGGGGAGCGCCAGCGCCCTGGCCTGGCGTCTGCAAAGACCCGACGTGGCGCTGTATGACACCGAAGGCGAGTTGCGCTACGGCTTGCGGTACGCCGGTGCGGTCACACGCAAAGTGGAGCTGGAACAGGTTCAGGGCTGGCTCAAAGAGGCGCGCCAGCACGGCTCGGTCGGCGTGCTGCTGCGGGTCAACAGCACCAGTGAAATGCGCGAGGCCGGGCAATTGCCGCCCGGAGGCAAACGCTATTACAAGGGTTACCTGGAACTTATCCTCTACCCGCAGGCGCCATGATGCCCGGTTATTTCAAGACCGAACGCGGCGCCCTGCTGCTGTTGCTCGGCGTCTCGGCCCTGCTGCTGCTCACCGGCCTGGGCGCGCGTGACCTGTGGGGCCCGGAAACCCGCTGGGCGAATATCGCCTTGCAGATGCTGCAAAGCGGCGATTATTTCGACCCGTACCTCAAGGGCGTGCCCTATTACGACAAACCCCTGCCCTCCTACTGGCTGATCACCGGCGCGGCCCACCTGATGGGGGGCCTCGGCCCCTGGTCGTTGCGCCTGCCATCGGTGATCGGCGCGTGGTTGAGTGTGTGGCTGGTGTACCTGATCGGCGAACGCCTGTTCCGCAAGGGCACCGGGCTGATCGCCGGCTGGATGCTCGCCACCACGTTCTACTTCCTGTTCTGGGCCCGCGTGGCCACGGCGGATGTGCTCACCGTGTGCGGCGTGCTGGCGGCCGTCGCCTGGTATTGGCGCGGCCCCGACGACACACGGCTGTGGCGCTACACGGTATTTTTCCTGTTGCTGGCCCTGACGTCCTTGTTCAAAGGCCTGATCGGCTTCGTGCTGCCCGGCCTGGTGCTGCTGCCGCACCTGCTCGGCGAACAGCGCTACAAGCGCCACCTCAACCTGCGCCTGGTGCTGGCCGTGCTGATCGCCGCAGCGATGTATGCCGTGCCATTTGTGCTGTCGCACTGCTACGGCGCACCGACCTATGGCGCGAGCGGCCTGGCGTTGGTGTTCCGGGAAAACGTGGTGCGGTTCTTCGACCCGTTCGACCATATGGGGCCGATCTACACCTACCTGATCTACCTGCCCGCCTACACCCTGCCCTGGGCCCCGTGCTGGCTGCTGGGCCTGTGGCTGGCCATGCGGCACTGGCGTCACACCCCACCGAACGTGCGCTGGCTGGTGTGGGGCCTGGGCCTGCTGTTTGTGTTCTTTACCGCCAGCGGTAGCCGGCGCAGCTACTACGTGCTGCCGCTGGTGCCATTTGCCCAGTTGCTGGCGGCGTGGTGGGTGAGTGAGCGCGTGTTGAAACAGCCCGCCAGCTGGCCGCGCTGGCAGAAGGGTTTGGGTATCGCGGCCGCACTCATGCTGTTGATCCTGGGCGTGGCCTATCCCTGGTCCAACAGCAATGGCGGCGTGACCCGCTTCGCCGACGATGTGCAAGCCCAAGCGCGCAAAACCGCGCCCTGGAATCAATGGCAAATGGTGCTGGTAGAGGTCGATAACAAACTGCCGATGTACCTGCAAAATGGCGGCAAGCCGTTCTACTACATCGCCGAAACCCAGGACTTCCCCCGCCAGGGCGACAGCGCCGCGCTGATGGCCTGGCTGGAAAAAACCAGCGGCCAGGCCTTCGACCCGCACCGTACGATCATCGTCGCGCAGTTTTCCAAGGATGATCCGACGCCGCTGGCCTATCTGGGTGCCGACCATCAGCGGATCACCACCCAGCCGGACAATGGCGAACGGCTGTTTCACCCGCGTGAAGAGGGCAGTGTGGCGTTTATCCCAATGGGTAAATAGCGATACGAAAATGACTGCTTAGCCCGTTGGCAACCCGGCCGCATGAATGAAGGCCTCATCCAAACTGTTAGCGCCATACGCACGCATGAAGCCTTTGGCGTCAGTGAAATGATTGAAGCGCCGCTGACTTAGCATATAAAAATCGTCGCAGTGACTGACGATTTCATCGACATTATGCGAAGAAACAAGTACAGCAACCCCCTCGGCTGCAGCCCCCTCTAGGCACCTCCAAATATGGTAACGAAACTCGGGATCTACACCCGCAGTAGGCTCATCCAATATCACCAGATCAGCGTTAACGGAGAGTAGCGACAACGTGAAAAACCAACGTTTTTCTCCATAACTGCATAAGGAAGATTTTTTCTGCCAGATGTCGCAATAACGTTCGGCCACGCCAGGGCTCCACCGTTCGATTTTTCGTAACGCATCCCGTTGAGTTACTAAGGAATCTGCACAAAAAAGCATCATCATATTAAAGATATCGAACATGCGAAGTACAGGTGGCGTCGCGATTATTTGCGAAAGATAAAGCAGCTTGGAAAATGAATTATATATTTCACCGCCATGCATTTTCTTCAGCAAACAAATCACATCAAAAAACGTCGTTTTCCCAGAACCATTAGGCCCCAATAGCCCTGAAATAAAACCCGCTTCAACCTTGATGGATGCCTTGTCGAACAAGATGTGATTCGCATATCTGACATCAAGAGACTTCACCAAAAGCTGCTTCATCAGTAACGACTCCAGACTGGATTAATCAATAAAAATCGATAAGTCACCCACAACGATAAGCAGAATGAAGCCACCACCACCCTAACGACTCGCGAGGACGCTATCACCCCCTCTAACATAATCTGGTTCGCCCACCACATCGGGTTAAAGAGCGTCACCCCCCCTGGCAAAGAGTGAGGCGAGTTTACGCTAACTATTCCTAATGCCAACATCAGGAAGGACAGGATCGAAAAGACAGTATTCGTATTCTGAAATCCCATGGGAATGAGTGTCAGCAAAAGCGACAACGTGGAAAACAGAAGAAAACACACATAGAACCTACCAATGACCGTCGCTAATTCAAACCACTCCATCCCGCCAAAATAGAGTCGAGTAAAAGTATAAAAAACTGAAGAGTAAACTATAGCTATTACAGAATACGCCAAAAACTGCCCGAGAAGAAAGATAGATTTTGTACGGCGCGTATAGACAAATGAACGCAAAAATCCACTTTCCCTGCGCCCGACGATGTAAAACGCCAGACCAAACAAAGCTACACTTGAGGACACAAACGCATAAAACCATGAGGTACTAGCGACGTAACTGACGGACTCTGCAGTGCTCGGCGCCCTTGCATAGAGTATTAAGTAGAAAGTCACCACTGGAGAAATCACAATCCAAAAAAGGGCAACAGGCTCCTTCAATTGTTCCTTGATGAAAAGTACCGCGAGCTTGAATGGTTTGAGCACTAGATAATAACTCATCAATCACCTCATGGAAACGGAACCATTTTACCCATTCGAGATGGGAGTATTTCAGCAGCAAAACGCTTAGAGTACTTATTAACTCCATTTATATTTTGCGAGCTATCCATATGTAAAAAAAGATCAGGCGAAACATATTTACAGAAAACACCGGCGACGCCATTGACCTTTGACTGCCTTGAATACAAATAACCTGCAACACCTTGATCATTCAATAGAGACAGTAACGTGAGCAATGTAAAATCCACCGCCCCTCTCTCTTCTTTATCGCCACCAGAAACGAGAACATCGCTGACCTCCTGATATGTCTCATATGAATTGCAATCTAAAAAATACCTAAGATAATCATCCTCAACTTTGTTCGGATCAGCATCAGTCGATTCGAATAAGTTAATAAATCGATAAGTTTGCCAAAGCTCAAGTATTGATTTCACCAAAGCTTCCGCCATGCTCGGCGCATAGGACATCCCCGCGCAATATTTTACATGATGGCGATCCTTGCTTCGTCCATACACGACTAATATACAAACTCCTGGGAACGTAGAATCTGAAATATCGAAAACGGCGACCTCACCTGAAGCGGCAAGTAAATCATATAGATGTTTTACATTTCCATGCACCAAGAGCTCTGCTATTCGTATAAGGCAAAGACGTGAACGGCATCTCTTTGTCAACCAAAATTTTAAAAGAAACTGACGCTCAAGATACTCCTTCACAGCGCCTAAGAATGCGAAATCTGCACGCCAGTGAAAGCTGCACCCGCAAGTATCTCTTCGGGGGTAAATAAAATTATCATTTTGAAGACCGTGCGACGAAAGTGAAATACAGATCGTCGGAATGAAACAGGTGGAAAGATCTAAAGTTCTCACTACTTGAGTGAGGGTAAATCTATGCGTTTCCAAAGCCTCGATAGAAATACGACTGGATGCCGTTTGACGAAATGCGCCAATAAAACTAGCGACTTCCGTGTCTGTTAGAAACTCACCAAGCACCCCTGTTTTTTTTGAAAGAATCTCTCTGTAAAAATGGCGACGCTCAAAATACTCCCCCAAGGCAGTCTTGATTGAGTTCGCCCCCCCTCCCACACCTGACCCGTTTACCGATAAAACGTCTGATACTTCTGCAGCGTTAGGCAAAGCGAGTAAGCCTGCGGGCTGAAACAGCAATGTTTCCGGGAGATCAGGCTTCTGCATCGAGTTAATCATTTTCATGTTGCTTACCTATAAAATGAACGCACATAGGAAAGAACAAAGCCGGGTTAACACCTAGAACTTTACAAAGCATCGAGTCCGTATACGCAGACCAGAGCCGGCAGGCCAGCCCAAGAGATTTGGCTTGGAGCTCCACGAGCATATAGATTGAGCCAATTTCCATGAGTGCCATTCGGTACCCACGATATCGATATTTGAATAAGTTCTTAGGCATATACGCGACGTATATAATTGCCAGACTAGGATCACCAATATCGTTAGGCGAGGATAGCAAAGCAGCCTTCAGCTTTTCGACATCAACCTCCAACTGCATTATTTCAAATTTCCTAGATACAGGAAGCAAATGCAGAATCGTTCCGACACCTGGCCAAGTAGAGTTTTCCTTGGTAAGCGAGCAAAGGAAAATTTCAGCCGGGTAAAGTGCTCCACCGCTTGGATATCCTCTTTTATAAGTCCCTCTACACCTCGAAAGTAATGGAAACATTAATTTTTTAACATCTGAAAAATCTAAAGATGAAGGTAAAAATCGTTCACATGACTCATTTCGATACAGCCACCTACCCCTCTCCTCATCAGACAACTCCAAATCGGTTGTCAAGTCCATATCTGGATATAGAGTCAGTTCATTTCCAGTTAACTGCTTTAAGTACTCTTCACTCAAACAATGCAAACCCGTGCGTGTCTCAAACGCCTTATGAAATACAAAATTCCCCTTACTATGAAAATCAAGCACATCCTCATATACCGAAGTATCTACAAACCTTAGATAATAATCGTGCGGAATATTTTTCATGAGTCTGCCCCTAAGCAATCACACATATACCAGTGTGAATTAGCCTCCTCAAAAATTTTTCCGTCGCTTAGCTGAACGTACGAGGTATGGAGAACGTCATCTTGGAATTTATGCCCACCATCAGCCTCGACAAAAAATTTGACTTGTCTAACGATAGCGCCAATTACGATCATCTCCTGATATAGACTTAGAGGTTTAGAGGGAACACTGACATGCTTATTTTTACAAAATGCTAAAATACTTGTCCATCTGCTTTTTGCGGGCATTACAGACTCATTATTAATAAGTCTATCAACCATACAAAAATGACAGGGGTTTCCTATCTCTGCAATATATGGTTGTCCTATGCAAAATAGAGCGCCTATTCGCCAGCAAACGCTAACAGCACTTTTTGGAGAGATTTTCACCAAATCAAAATACAGTTTCTTTATATTTTCGTAATCATAGAAATCGCACAAAAGCACTATAAAACACCTGCTATCTCTTGCTAGTTCCACCACATCATCTGAAAACCTTTGAAACTCCACTGCTCCAGACAGTTCGTTCCTAAAAATCGACTCAATATAAGATTTGCCCTCCCAGTCATGTACAATTATCGTCTTTTCAAAATATATTTCGTCAACCACCTTAAGAGGAATGATTCTTTCCAAGAACTCAAATGCATCTTTTACATTCAAGCCATTTTCCGAAAGCACCTCTTCCAACTCCTCCCTAGTAATTAAATTCGATAACTTAATCTGCCGAATTGCGCTCAGCAGAGGTTGTGAGTGCACTTTTGACATCCCCAGATCAGATATAACTAGACTTTCCGTTTCGAAATTCAAGATCTGATAATCAGGTACTATTATATTCATAGTGCTGTCCCCCGGAAGGCTTTCCGGCTAAGACCAGAAAGCCTCGTCATGTGGGTAATTATTGAAACTATTCATCGGCGATTGGCAGTTCCACTATCCCATTAGCGCAGCCGCCACTACCTCCATTACATCCGCCACCTCCTCCACAACCTCCACTGCCACCACATCCACCTTGGCTTCCAGACGCACCAGCATTACCTGCATAGGGATTGAATCCATGCTCATTCTCAAAACTTAAAACCAACTCTCCAAACTCGTCATTTTTCATTTTTGACTCCTAAATCACATCATTGATTGAATTGAGCCACTCACACAAGTGACAAGTAAAACTTAGTCGGCTCAAAAAAAATTTCAACTTTTTCAAAATGTCGATGTAGGAATATTAACCATTCAAATTAGGAAATTTCACTCACAACTATCAGAACCGAATTAAAAACTAAACGCTACCCATCAAATCAGCAACATAACCAACTATATTAAAATCAACACATTACCTACTGCTACCCTACACATTTAAACAACGCCTAACTAATTAGCAACTTTAGATATGAAATGCACATCCCAAAACTGCAGAAAAAAATCCGACCAATGGTGTCAGTTTTACCCACTGGTCAAGCTAACTCTGCAAATTGCGCTTGGTGTCGACTTTTCTTTGAACTTCATACGATGAGACGCTCCAGAAGCGAGACGTGCAGGCTTCATCTGGGGTGGCCAGCGGATGCGCATGGTCGCTCATTACAGTGCGCAAGGGCGTTGATTAATCCCGGCCAGTAATGAAGTAGCTACCCAATGAATAGTATTGGTTAATAACTAATCACACAGCTAAATCGCATAGCGAAGCGCTTTTGAGTTAGCAGGCAAAGGGCCGGACGTTAAATCCGACGCCGACGACCAAGTTGCGGAATCACCGTCTGCAGCACGTCCACCCGCTGCACCTGCGCCACCGTGCGCACGGCCAGTTGGGCCAACGTCGGGTGGCTGAACACGCTTCGCGCGTCCACCTCCAGCCCGGCCTTGCGCATTCGCGCCACCAGGTTCACCGCCAGCAGGGAATGCCCGCCCAATTCGAAGAAGTGGTCGTGGCGCCCTACCCGTTCCAGCCTCAAGACCTCAGCCCAAATACCGGCCATCAATGCTTCCACTTCGCCGACCGGCGCTTCGTAGCCACGGCTCAGCACTGCTGCCAGCCCCGGCTCCGGCAATGCCTTGCGGTCGAGTTTGCCGGCGGGGTTGAGGGGCAACACCTCCAACTGCACGAAGGCTGCCGGCACCATGTATTCCGGCAACTGCTCCAGCACGTGAGCACGCAGGTCTTCCAGGCTCGGCGCCGGGCCGCGAAGGGTGAAGTACGCGAGCAGACGCTCATCGCGAATCAGCACCGCCACTTCACGCAAGGCCGGATGCGCGAGCAGGCGCGATTCAATTTCTCCCAGTTCCAGGCGCACGCCGCGCAATTTGACCTGGAAGTCGTTGCGCCCGAGGAACTCCAGGTTGCCGTCCGGCAGATAGCGCACCAGATCCCCCGTGCGATACAGCCGGTCACCGGCCACGAACGGGCTGTCGATAAAGCGCTCGGCCGTCATCTGCGGCAATCCCAGATAGCCCCGGGCCACGCCGACACCGCCGATATGCAGCTGGCCGCTGACGCCCATGGGCACCGGCGCATCGTGTTCGTCCAACACATACAGGCGCGTGTTGTTGATCGCCCGGCCGATCGGCAGTTGCAACGCGGGCACCGGTGCGCCCGGTTCCAGGGTCCAGGCGCTGCTGTCCACCGTGGCTTCAGTGGGGCCGTAGACGTTATGCAGGCGCACCTTGGGCAAGCGCGCCTGCACGCCACGGGCCAGGGCCTCGGTGAGTTCGCCGCCGCCGCACAGCACGTCGGTGAGGCAGGTGCACAGGGCGGACTCTGGCAGTTCGAGGAACTGCTGCAACATCGCCGGTACGAATTTGATCACGCTGATCTGCTGCTCGCGAATCACTTGCGCCAGGTAAGCCGGCTCGCGATGCCCATCAGGCCGTGCAAGAACCAGGCGCATGCCGCTGGCGAGCGGCCAGAACAGCTCCCAGACCGAGCCGTCGAAGCTGAACGGCGCCCGTTGCAACAACGCACCGCCCTCGGCGTTGGAGAATAGCCGAGAGCCCCAGTGCATGAGGTTGCCCAGGCCACGATGCTCAATCATCACGCCTTTGGGCCTGCCGGTGGAGCCGGAGGTGTACATCACGTAGGCCAGGTTGGCGACGGTCAGCCCCGGCACCGACGGGTTGCCATCCGGCGCGTGATGCCAGGCGCAGTGGTCGAAGTCGATCACCGGAATTGCCACCTCCCCCGGCAAGTCGCGGGTGGCCGCGTGAACCAGCAGCGCGACAGGTTGGCTGTCCTGAAGCATGTACGCGAGGCGTTCGCGGGGGTAGCCGGGGTCCAACGGCACATAGGCGCCGCCCGCCTTGAGGATGGCCAACAATCCCACCACCAGGTCCAGGCCGCGTTCGACGCACAGCGCCACGCGAGCGTCCGGCTGCACACCGCGTTCGCGCAGGTGGTAGGCCAGCCGGTTGGCGCGCTCGTTCAGTTCCCGGTAAGTCAGCTGCAACGCCCCGGCCTGCACGGCCACGCCATTGGGAACGCGCCGCGCCTGGGCCTCAAAGAGCGCCTGGACGGTGAGGCTTGCGGGGTAATCAATTGCAGTGGCGTTGAAAGCCTGCAGCAAGGTGTGCAGTTCGCTGGCGGGCAGCACCTGCACCTCACGCAACGGCATGTGCGGGGCGTTTTCCAACGCATCCGCCAGGTTGACCAGGGTGGTTTCCAGGTAGTCCAGCACGCGCTCGGCGCCTACCTTGCGCGGGGCCTTGGCCTTGAGCTGAAAAGCACCGGGGCTGTCGTCCACGGTGAGCATCAACGGATAACTGAGGACGTCTTCGGCGCTGACCAGAGCAATGCCCGGCACCAGGGTGAAGTCACGCTCGGCGTCGGTGTGCCGGTAATTCAACAGGCTGTTGAACAGCGGCGCCACGCTGCAGCAGCGCTGCGCCAAAGCCAGCGACGCCTGCTCATGGGCGAGCAACGCGCTGAGACGGGCATGGGTGTCGCGCAGCGCATCGGTCACGTTGCGTCCGGCCAGGTGCAGGCGCAGTGGCAGGGTGTTGATGAACATGCCCAAGGCGCGGTCGGCGCCCTCGCCGGCCTGCAAACGGCCGAGCAGGACGGTGCCGAACACCCCGTCATCGCGGCCCGCCACGCGACTGAGGACCTGGGCCCAGGCCAGGTGAAACAGGCTGGCGGCGCTGACGCCCGCGCCACGCGCCTGGGCACGCAGGCGCAGCGTGAGGGCGGCGTCCAGGGTGCGGACCGCTTCTTCGGTGTCCGCCCGGTTGGCCTGGCGCGCTTGCACGCCGAAGGCCAGGGTCGGCTCGTCGACATCCCCCAACTGCTCGCGAAAGAACGCCTCGTGGGCGGCCTGACGCGTCGTTGAACGAGACTGCGCCAGCGCATTGCGGTAAGGCACCGGCACCGGTAATTGCCCCTGTTGGCCGAGCAGATGAGCGCGGATTTCCTGCATCAGAATCGTGGTCGACGTCGCGTCGTTCACCAGGTGATGAAAGCGCAGCCGGGCGACCCATCGCGTGGGTTCTTCGGCATACTCCAGCGCCATCAACGGTGCCTGGCGCAGATCCAGCGGCGCAGCGCCTTCGTTCCAGGGAAGCACGGGCAGGCGCGCCTCGCGCCACACCACCTGCATCGGCTGCTCCAGTGCCTCCCAGGCCAGGCTGGTGCGCAGGATGTCGTGGCGGTCGATCACCTGTTGCAGGGCATGGGCAAAGGCGTCCAGTTGCTCGCGCTGTTCGAAGCTGAACAGCGCCTGTTGCTGGTACGGGTCGTGGTCGTCGGTGAGATGGTGGTAGAGCAAGCCTTCCTGCAACGGCGCCAGGGGGTAGATCTCCTGCACATTGGCCGCACCGCCGGGAATGTCGGCAACGATGCGATCAATACCGGCCTGATCCAGCTCGGCCAGGGCCAGCAGGTCCGGGGTGATATGGCTGCACTGCGCCGGTATGCGATTGGCCGGCACATCTATGTCGCTGCCGGTACTCACCGCGGCCAGGGCCGCCAGTGTCGGCTGGCCGAACAGCACCTGCACATCTGCGTGCAAGCCGGCCTGGCGCATGCGCTGCACCAGGTGCACCGCCAATAAGGAATGCCCGCCCAGTTCGAAGAAATGATCGTGGCGCCCCACCTGCTCCACCTGCAACAGCTCGGCCCAGATCTGCGCCAGCAGCGTTTCCGCCCCCTCTCGCGGCGCTTCGAACACGCGCGTCACGAACGCCGCCTGGGTCGGCGCCGGCAGGGCCTTGCGGTCGAGCTTGCCGTTGGCAGTCAGGGGCCACGCCTGCAGTGGCATGTACGCCGCTGGCAACATGTAGTCGGGCAACGAGGCTTGCAGATGGGTGCGCAGGGTCTCGATGGCCACGGCCTGGCGTGGAATGAACCAGGCGAACAATTGCCCCTGGCGAGACAGCACCACGGCCTCCTGAACATCCGGGTGGGTGGCCAGGGCGGCTTCGATTTCACCCAATTCGATGCGCACGCCACGGATTTTGACCTGGTCATCATTGCGGCCCAGGTACTCAAGCTGGCCCTCGGGCAACCAGCGCGCCAGGTCGCCGGTGCGGTACATGCGCCCCGGCGCGAAGGGGTTGTCGAGAAAGCGTTCGGCGCTCAGGTCCGGACGGTTCAGGTAACCCCGTGCCACGCCTTTGCCGCCGACGTACACCTCCCCCACCACGCCGATGGGCACCGGCCGTTGCTGCGCATCCAACAGGTACACCGTGGTATTTGCGACGGGCGCGCCGATGTGCAACGGCCGGCCCACGTCGACGCGGCCGGAGGTGGCGACTACCGTGGCTTCGGTGGGGCCGTAGTTGTTGATCACCGCAAAGGGTTGCGCACGGGTGAAGCTGCGCAGACGGTCACCGCCGATCAGCAAGGTATGCAGGGTGGGGTGGACCAGGTCCTGGCTGAAGGCGTATTCGGCCACGGGCGTCGGCAGGAAGCACACATCCAACGGCTGCTCGCGCCACCAACCGAGCAGCGCATCAATGTCTTCCGCGCCGTCGTGAGCCGGTGGCAGATGCAAGGTCGCGCCCACGCATAACGCCGGCCAGACCTCCCAGGCCATCGCGTCAAAGCCAAATCCGGCAACGCTGGCGGTATGGCTGCCCGCGTGCAGGTTAAAGGCCTGGCAGTGCCAATCCACCAGGTTGACGACGCTGTGGTGCTCGACCATCACACCTTTAGGCAAGCCGGTGGAGCCGGAGGTGTAAATCACGTAGGCGAGGTTCGACGGTTCGACCCTCACGCCAGGGTTGCTGCCAGGGCGAACAACCGGCCGATCCAGCGCAATCACCGGTATCGCCAACGCCGGCAGGCGTGGCAACAGCGCCTGCTGGGTCAACACCGCCACCGGCGCGCTGTCCTGCAGCAGGTAGTTCAAGCGTTCGGCGGGATGGGCCGGGTCGATCGGCACATAGCAGGCGCCGGACTTGAGAATCCCCAGCAGCCCTGCCAGGGTCTCCAACCCGCGCCGGGCCAGTACAGCCACGCGATCATCCGGGCGAACACCGTGCGCGATCAGTTGATGGGCCAGGGCATTGGCCTGCTGGTTGAGCTGGGCGTAAGTCAGCTGGCGATTCTGGTAAATCGCAGCGACCGCATCCGGCGTGCGTAGTGCCTGGGCTTCGATCCGCCCGTGCAGGGTGTGTGGCTGCGCGCTGGGCTGGACGGTAGCGTTCCACCGTTGCAACTGGGCCTGTTCGGCAGGCGTGACCAGGGAGAACGCGCCAATCTGCAACGCGCTATTCTCCAGCCCCTGCTCCAGCAATCCGCTCAGCCGCTGCGCCAATGCGCGCACTTCGTCGTGCTGGAAGTATGCCTCGTTGTACACGCAATGCAGGCACGCGGTGCCCTGGTGACGGTTACTGCGCAGGTGGATGGCCAATGGCAGCGGTTCGTGGAGGTTGGAGACTTTGATCGCACGGGCCTGGGTGGCGCCGTAGCGCAGCTCATGGTCGTCCTGCTCGAAGGACACCGACACGTCAAAGAGTTGGCCGCGCTGCGAACGGTGCAAGCCCAGTTCACGGTTCATCTCGCTCAAGGGGAAACGCTGGTGGCGCATATCCTCCTTGAGCCGGTCGCGCACCCCGCGCACCAAGGCACCGAACGGCAACTGTTCATCGAACTGCAACTGCACGGCACTGACCTGGGCAAACAGCCCCACAGTCGCCCGAAACCGCGCGTTGGAGCGGTTGAGTATCGGCAGGCCCAGCACCCAATCCTGACGCTGGGCGGTGCGGGTGAAATACACATACAGCGCCGCCAGCAGCACATGAAACGCCGAGGCCTGGTAACGATTGCCCACCTGTTCCATGCGGGTGAGCAAGGCCATCGGAAAGCCTTGCACCAGGGTGTTGCTGCCGGCCTTGGCGTTGTGCCGGGGCGTGAGCAGCGGCTCCGGTAAAACCGGGTATCTGTCCAACCAATAGGCGCGGTCGCGGGCGAAGCGTGCCGAGGCGTGATAGCGCTGGTCGGCGTCGATGAATTCGACATAGGACGGTGCCGGCGGCTCCGGTGGCCGGCCTTGCTCCAGCGCGGTGTACAGGTGCGCCAGGGATTGCAGCATCTGGCCAAAGCCCCAGCCGTCGAGGATCACATGATGGGCCTGGGTGCCGAGGCGGTAGTGGTTGTCGTCGAGTTTGACCAGGAAGAAACGGAACAGCGGCGCGCCCTCCATCTGATAAGGCCGGGCCATCTGCGCGTGCATCAAGGCCTGGCTCGCGGCCTCGGGGTCGGGCAGCGCGCTGAAATCGTGCAGTGCCACTTGCGTCGACAACCCAGGGGCAAAGGTTTGTCGAGGCAAGCCGTCGGCGTCACTGTGCAACTGGGTGCGCAGCGCATCGTGCCTGACCACCAACTGCTCGACAGCACGCTGAATCAATTCACGGTCCACCGGGCCTTCGAAGTCGACGTAACCGCCGATGTTATACAGCGGCGAATCGCCCGCCCGCAGTTGGTCGAGCCAGATGTCCTGTTGGGCCGCGGTGAGGGGAAAGCTGGCCGGCAGGCTGGGAAAATGCTGCATAAGATCCTTCTCATGGGTATCAGGCACTGGCCGCGCGGGGAGCCCCTTTACGGCGAAATTGCCGGATTTGAGCATTGGAGGTCGCGAGCTGTCTGTCACCCTAAACCCGGACACCCAAACGGATGGATCCGGGTTGGCTGAAGGTTCATTGCTGAAACGATTAAAGCCCTGTAGGAAATTGGCTACATCTACTCGCTACCAGCTTTTCAGACGCCCCCTCATTAATGAATATTTATTTTAAATATCAATAGCTTACAAACTAATAAATATTTTACATCGCTTTTCGTAGGCGGAATCACCTCTCAGAAACGTCGAATTAATGACGTTGTTTTTATGGCAGGTTGTGTCCCTCGTTTCCGCTACATACGTAGGACAGATCCCCTGGCCAAATGAAATCTAGAGTGCCGACTCTCGTTCATGAGGAACGAATCGCCCCCCACAGGCCCAGGGAGTTCGTTGACGGTTTTCGACATCAAGGATGAGATGGCTATGAGTTTGAAACGCAGCACGGGTAACACGCAGAGCCCGAATTTCTACGCCGAAATGGGCGAGCTGATTGCACACAGCGGCCATGAGGAATTCGCCGCCCACATGTTGCACCTGGTCTGCAAATGGGTGCCGATCCACCTGGTGGACCTCAGTGAATGGACCCTCGACGAGCCGCGCGACCGCGTACTCGATATCAAACTCCTGGGCAGTGCTGGCCAAAAACAGGACCTGCCGCCGCCCCTGGCCCTGCGCCCGCCGGATGACCACCCGCTGCTGCGGGAAATGCTCGGCATGCAAGACCCGCTGCTGATCCAGATGAATGCCAAACCCGACAGCGCCCATCCTCGGGGTACCTCGCACCAGTGCAATCTGGTGTCACGCCAGGGCAACCGGCGCTGCGTGATTTCATGCTACCGACCGCCGACCCAGCGCGGTTTTTCCCTGGCCGAGTTATCGTTTCTCAAGTGCCTGTCGGACACCCTGTTGCCGCTGATCGAGCGCCACGCGCACGTCCTGCGCCATGCGCCACATGCCCAGGCGGAGCCGGCCCATACGCTGCTTGAGCAATCACGCTTGCAGCGCGAGTTCCACAAGCGCCTGTCCCTCGGCGAGATCAGCCTTTCGGCCCGCGAACAGGAAGTGTGCCTCGGCCTGTTGACCGGCGGCACTGTGCCGCAGATCGCGGAAAAACTCAGCGTGAAAAACAGCTCCATCGAAACCTACCTCAAGCGCGCCGCCGCCAAGCTGGGCGTGAGTGGCCGGCATGGCTTGGCTAAATGGATGGTGGGGGCCTGATGGACACACGCACCGTCGCCAGCATCGGTATGGCCTGCATGCTCGGGGGCTGCTCGCTGATCCCCGAGTACCAGCGGCCCGAGGCGCCAATGCCCGCGCAGTATCCCCAGAGTGGGGTCTACCGCCTCGCCCAGGCCGGCAACAGCGATCCGGCGTCGGACTGGCAGCAGCAGTTCCACGACCCGGCGCTGCAACAGATGATTCGCGATGCCCTGGTCAATAACCGCGACCTGCGGGTGGCTGCGCTGAATGTCGAAGCGTTCCAGGCGCAGTACCGCATCCAGCGGGCCGACCTGTTCCCGGCGGTGTCCGCCACGGGCGCCGGCAAACGCCAGAAGCTGCCGGGGGATGTCACCGGCACGGGCAAGTCCGCGATCACCTCCAGTTACTCCGCCACCCTGGGGCTCAGCGCGTATGAGCTGGACCTGTTTGGCCGCGTGCGCAGCCTCAGTGAACAGGCGATGCTCACCTACCTCGGCACGGAAGAGGCCCGGCGCAGCGCGCAACTGAGCCTGGTGGCCAACGTCGCCAACGCCTACCTGACCTGGCGCGCCGACCAGGAACTGCTGGCCCTGGCCCAACAGACCCTGGCCGCCAACGACCACAGCCTGCACCTGACCCGCCGCAGCAAAACCGCCGGCAAAGCCTCGGCCCTGGACGTGGTGCAGGCGCGCACCAGCGTCGAAAGTACCCGCGCCAGCGTGGCCCGCTATGCACGCCAGGTGGCCCAGGACCTCAACAATCTCACCCTGCTGGTGGGCGGCCCGGTGGATCAAAGCCTGCCAGCGCGCCCGTTGGCTGACGACCTGGTGGCGCGGCTACCGGCCGGCTTGCCATCGGCCCTGCTGCAACGCCGCCCGGATATCCTCCAGGCCGAGTACCAACTGCGCGCCGCCAACGCCAACATCGGCGCGGCGCGCGCGGCGTTTTTCCCGTCAGTCAGCCTTACCGCCAATGCCGGCAGCACCAGCACCGAACTGTCGGACCTGTTCAAGGGCGGCACCGGCACCTGGACCTTCCAGCCGCAGATCAGCCTGCCGATCTTCAACGCCGGCAGCCTGCGCGCCAGCCTGGACTACGCGAAACTGCAAAAAGACATCAGCGTCGCCCAGTATGAAAAGTCCATCCAGACGGCCTTCCAGGAAGTCGCCGACGGCCTGGCCGCACGCCAGACGTTTACCGACCAGCTCAACGCCCAACGCGACTTCGTCGCCGCCAACCAGGCGTATTACGACCTGGCCCAGCACCGCTACCGCAGCGGGGTGGACAGCAACCTCACCTTCCTCGATGCCCAGCGCTCGCTGTTCAGTGCGCAACAGGCGCTGATCGTGGACCGGCTGGCGCAACTGGTGGCGGAGGTGAATTTGTATACCGCACTGGGTGGTGCCTGGGCACAAATGCCCGCGCTGGCATCGTGGTAAGCCGGTTTGCTCGTTCCGTGGCGAGCTCGCTCGCCACGGCCCCGTGAGGTGAGGCGCTTATTTCAGCGCAATCACCGCCTCTGCCTCGATTTCGATCAACCACTCCGGCAACGAAAGCCCACTGACAATAATCCAGGACGACGGCGGCGGGTTGTGGGGGAAGCGCTCACGCAGCGCCTGGGCGATGAGTTCCTGCTGATCACGTGCGGACTCGACGATATACAGCCGCAGCATTACCACGTGGGACAAGCCCCCCTCGACCTCCGCCAGGATTTTTTCGATATTGTCCAACGCCGTATCGGTTTGCTCGGCAATGCCTGGACCGACCGTACGCTCCTGGGCATCCACACCTACCTGGCCGGAAAGCAGAATACGCCGGCCATCAGGCACTTCGATGGCTTGGCTGAAGCCGTATTGCAAGGAGTTGAATACGCTCTTGGGATTGATGACCTTGGGTTGCATGTGACGAGTCCTTGTTGTCGGTAGGAGTGCAAGGCTAACGTTAAAAGTCTTACGTCTCCAGGAGAGGACTTTGGGTGATGAAGATGAGCAGGTCCATCGGACCGCTCTTACGCAGCTTTCGGGTTGCGTCTGATCAACCTCGCCGCCCCCCTTCGCGAGTCGCTGCACATTCAGAGAACGGGTGTGGAAGCCCGAACTCCCATCATGTGGAAGTGATTAGGGCCGCTGCGCAGCCCAACGCGGGACAAGCCCCCTCACCACAGAGGGAGTTCCCCCATTTGCTCTTCAACAGGCCGTGATAAATACGCTGACGCTACCAACCGCCCATCGCCAGGCTGAACGGCGAAAACTCCGCGAACTGCCAGCGCAACGCCAACGCCGCCGGGCGGCGGACCACGTGGTCCACGGTCACCGTCCAGAGCCGCTGCGCGCCCTCGAAGCGGGCGACTTCAGGGCCGTCGAGGATCAACGAGGTATGCCCGGCGATCTGCAGCACATCCCCCGTTTCAAAGTCGATAAACAGCAGCCCCGCCACCGGGTTGGCCGCCAGGTTGCCCAGGGTGTTGAAGAACAGGTTGCCGGCAAAGTCCGGGATGGTCAGCACGTCGTCCTCCACGCGCACGAAGCCGGTATTGCCGCCGCGATGGGAGACGTCCACCGAGCGTTCGCCGTCGACCTCCACGTAGCTGGCGACGAAGAAGGTGTCAGCGTTGCGGATCATGCTTTCGGCTGCGGCGTCCAGGCCGCCAAGACGCTCGACCCGGGTGCCGGGTTTACGCGCAATCCCATCGACCGGCCGCAGCTGGATGTATTTGGGGCAATTGCCGTAGGTCTGCACCACGTCGACCGACAGGCCCTCGTGATCGAACGTGCCGATATGCCCATTCATGCGGTTGCGGCGCCGGGTGTTGAGGTCGATACCCAGCAGGCCCACGGCAGCGCCCTTGTGCAAGGCGGCGCGGGCCGGGTCGCTGGCAGAGGGCAGGCTGTCAATCTGCAACGTATAAGGGTTGGGAGAGTGGACGAACCCCGGCGCGCCTTCAATCAGGGTCGCCCAGGGAATCCCCTGCTCATCCACCACGCCAAGCACCAGGTAGGGCAACAGCGGATAGAAATCCCGATGCTGCTCCGGCAGGTGATCGCGTATCACCTTGGGCCCGACCACCGCCATGCGCTCGGCCACGCCGACCGCTGCTTGTAACTGCCGTTCGCCGGCATGCCAGGGGGATTGTTCAATAGGGTTCATGGTGATCACCTCCAGTGGGTTGCCTCCATGCTGCGCCCCGCCAGCCAAACGCAGAATACCCAGCCCAGGCAATCCACTGTTACGCCAACTGAAATGCCGGATGCTCACGCAACGCCGCCACGCAATGATCGACAAAACTGCGCACACGCATCGGCCCATGGCGCCCCTCGCCGTACACCACATGCACCGGCAGGGGCGCTGGCTCATAGCCCTGCAGGACACGGCATAACTGGCCGTTGAGCAGATGCTCATGCAGCGGATAGCTCAAGCAACGCACCAGCCCCGCGCCCTGCACCGCCGCATTGATCGTGCCTTGCACCGTGGCGCAACTCAGCCGCGCGCGGGCCTTGAGCTGGCAACCCTGGAACGCCCAATGCACCGGGTCGGCAGTGGCGATCAGGCGATGCCGCTTGAGGTCGTCCGGGTGTCGGGGTTCGCCGTGCGCCGCGAGGTAAGCGGGACTGGCGCAGAGGATCTGCCGCACGTACCCGACCGGCCGCGCGATCAGTGAGGAACTGGGCAACTCGCCGACCAGGATCGCCACGTCCAGCCCCTCTTCGTGCAGATTGGGGTAATAGTCGTGGTAGTGGGCGGTGAGCTGCACCGCAGGGTAACGATCCATGTAGCTGGCCAACAGCGGCGCCATCACATAGCGGCTGAACAGCAACGGCATGAACACCCGTAGATTGCCCTGGACCTGTACATGCAAGCCCTTGGCCGAGGCTTCGGCGGCGTCCACGGCGGCCAGCAGCCGCACGCAGTCGGCCATGTAGACAATGCCCGTGTCGGTAAGGCTGACACCCCGCGTGCTGCGTTGCAGCAACGGTACGCGCAGGCGTGCTTCCAAGCGGGCGATCGCACGCATCAATGTAGGCGCCGAGACCTGGGCTGCACGTGCGGCCGAGGCCAGGCTCGGTTGCTCGGCCAGCGCGGCAAACAGCTGCATATCGCGATAACGCTCCATCAACCGCGCCGCTTCATCGCCGGATTCAAGGCCGTGTCCTGGCCCAGGCGATGGCTGAGGAAATCCACAAAGGTGTGGATCTTGGCCGGCACGCGCGCGCTTTTCTGGAACACCACCTGGATCGGCAACGGGGCCGGCTCGAAGTCCTCGAGGACAATTTCCAGCTCACCGGCCGCCACCGCCGCCGCGACCTGATAGGACAGCACCCGCGTCAACCCCCAGCCCAGGCGCGCCAGGTTGATCGCTGCGTTGTTCGCCGAGACCACCAGGCGCGGTTCGATGGGCACCGTCAACGGCTGGCCGGCGTCGACAAACGCCCACTCACTCACCAATCGGCTGGAGGACAGGCCGACGACCTGCGCCGCACCCAACTGCCCGGGGTGCAGGGGGCGGCCGTGCTGGTCGAGATAGCCGGGCGAGGCGCAGACCACCCGGCGTACCTCGCCCACCTTGATCGCCTGTTGCCCCGGCTCATGCAGATGGCCGATGCGCACAGCCACATCGATACCCTCGTCGGTCAGGTTGACCACCCGATCCACCAGCAAGGCATTGATATTCACCAGCGGAAAACGGTCGAGGTACTCGCCCAGCACCGGCGCCACATACAGCTCGCCAAACAGTACCGGTGCGGTCACCGTGAGGTGGCCGCAGGGGATCGAATAACTGCCCGCCGCCGCTTCTTCGGCTTCGTCCAGCTCGGCGAGGATGCGCCGGCAATCTTCGAGGTAACGCTGGCCGGCCTCGGTCAGGTGCAGGCTGCGGGTGGTGCGCGCCAGCAGCTGGGTGCCGATGCGCGCTTCCATGGCGGCGATGGCCCGGGTCACGCTGGGGGGCGAGGTGTTCAGGCGGCGCGCTGCGGCGGCAAAGCCCTCCTCCTCGACCACCGCCAGGAACACCTGCATTTCGTGAAATCGGTCCATCGATGCGCCTCAGCAACGTTAATGTGATTGCAACCCTACCGCCGTACGCGGCATGCCCACAAATCCCGGCAAGGCCTCGATGCTGGCAAGCCAGGCGCGCACCTTAGGGTAGTCGGCCAGCGACACATTGCCTTCCGGCGCATGGGCCACGTAGGTGTAGAACGCAATATCGGCGATGCTCGCCTGCTCCCCCGCCAGGAAGCGGGTTTCGCTCAGTTGCTGCTCCACCAGTGCCAACAAGCCATGGGCACGGCTGATCGCCGCCGCCGCATCCACATCGGCACCGAACACCACGGCCAGCCGTGCGGTGGCGGGCCCGGCGTGCAACTGGCCGGCGGCCGCCGACAGCCAGCGCTGTACGCGCGCCTGCCCCACCGGGTCGCTTGGCAACCATTGGCCCTTGCCGTATTTCGTGGCGAGGTAGACCAGGATCGCGTTGGAGTCCGCCAGTACGGTGCCGTTGTCGTCAATCGCCGGGACCTGGCCGAAACGGTTGATGGTCGCAGTGAAGTCAGCGCTTTTATGCGCGCCTTGCTTGAGGTCCACCAGGATGAACTCGCTGGGCAACCCCAGCAGGGACAGCATCAGCTCGGCCCGATGGGAATGGCCGGACAGAGGGAAACCATAGAGTTTGATCGCAGGCTGGGACATGTAAGGCTCCAAAGGGTGGAGTTTTGACACCGGCATGTTCCACCGCTGCGCCGACCACTGGAATCACCAGCTTTTACAATCCAGCATTTCAGCGGGTGAAACAATCACTCGCCAAACAGTTCGACGATCAACGCAAACAGCGTGGTCTTCACCGCACTGTCCAACGTGGTCCAGGCCAACCCCGTACGCGCCTGGAACGCCCCCAACGCCAGTGGCCGCGACACGCAATTGGCCGGCAACGCCCGCGCGGCCTGCTGCGGCAGTACGCCGACGCCCAAGCCGGCGCAGACCAGCGCGAGCATGGTGGTGAACTCGCCCAGTTCGGACGCGATCTGCAAAGGGACGCCCACGACCTGGATAAATTCGTCGTAGAACCCCGGCGCATAGCGCCGCGCGAGGATGTACACCGGCACGTCGAGCAGGTCGCCGGGCTGGATCGACGCCTGGGCGGCCAGCGGATGATCCATCGGCAGGGCCACGCAGAACGGCTCGCGCAGCACCACGCGGGTTTGCACCCCGGGGTAGGCGGCGGGCAGGCGCATCAGGCCGAAATCCAAGCGATCATTCTTCAGCGCGGCGGCTTGATCGGGGCCGGGCATGTCCTTGAGTTCCAGCTCGATCCGCGGGTAGCGCTGATGCACCGTGCGGATCAACGCGGGTAACAGGTGCGGCAATACCGACGACACAAAGCCCAGGCGCACCCGGCCGATTTCCCCCCGGTTGGACGCCCGCGCCGCCTCCGCCGCCCGCGCGGCCTGGTGCAGGGTCGCCTGGGCTTCGGGCAGGAACACCCGACCGGCATCGGTCAAGGTCACCGAGTGGCGATTGCGGTCCAGCAGGCGTACGCCCAGGCCAGTTTCGAGCAGCTTGATCTGCATGCTCAGGGCCGGTTGCACAATCGACAACTGCGCCGCCGCCCGGCCGAAATGCAGCTCCTGTGCCAGTACCACAAAGGCGCGCAAGTGCTTGAGTTCCATCGAGCCTCCCCGGTTATCACGGATATTGATCAGCCGATCATAAATGAACATTGGACCTGCGCCCTATACCGGAGTGAAGTTAAGCCCATCAGCCATTGTTTTGATTATCACAAGCGCGCCCGGAGAAACCTGCCCATGCAAAGCGTTCTAGACACCTTTCGCCTCGATGGCCGACTGGCGCTGGTCACCGGTTCCAGTGCCGGTATCGGCCTGGCCATCGCCCGAGGCCTGGCCCAGGCCGGTGCGCGGGTGGTGCTCAACGGGCGTAACCGCAGCACCCTGCGCGACGCCGCCGCGCTGCTGACCCTCGAGGGCCTGGAGGTGCACACCGAGGCCTTCGACGTCACCGACAGCGCGGCGATCCAGGCCGGTGTGGCCGCTATCGAGGAACGCCTCGGGCCCTTGGATATCCTGGTCAACAACGCCGGCATGCAGCGCCGTGGGCCGTTGGAAGACTACAGCGAGCAGCATTGGCGCGAACTGATCAGCACCAACCTCGACAGCGCCTTCCTGGTGGGCCAGGCCGTGGCACGGGCGATGATCCCGCGCAAGCGTGGGCGCATCATCAATATCTGTTCGGTGCAAAGTGAATTGGGCCGCCCGGGCATCGCGCCGTATGCAGCGAGCAAAGGTGCGTTGAAGATGCTCACCAAGGGCATGGCCATCGACTGGGGCCCCACGGGCTGACAGTCAACGGTATCGGCCCCGGCTACTTCAAGACCGAGTTGAACGCCAACCTGGTGGCCAACCCCGAATTCAGCGACTGGCTGGTGCAGCGCACGCCCAGCCGACGCTGGGGCGACGTCGCCGAACTGGCCGGTGCGGCGGTGTTCCTGGCCAGCGATGCCGCGAGTTTCGTCAACGGTCATATCCTCTATGTCGACGGTGGCATCACCGCATCGCTGTAACCCTGGAGAACCTTATGCACGCCATTGTCTGCCACGCCTCAAAAGACCTGCGGGTCAGCCCCCAGGACGAACCCCATAGCCTGGGCCCCGAGCAACTGCGCGTGCGCATCGCCCGTGGCGGCATCTGCGGCTCGGACTTGCACTACTACCAGCACGGCGGCTTCGGCACCGTGCGCCTGCGCGAGCCGATGGTGCTCGGCCACGAAGTCTCGGCAGTGATCGACGCCGTGGGCTCCGACGCCGGCCGGTTCAAGGTCGGCCAACGCATTGCCGTATCGCCGTCGCGCCCGTGCGGTACTTGCCGTTATTGCCATCAAGGCCTGCCCAACCACTGCCTGGACATGCGCTTCTACGGCAGCGCGATGCCCTTCCCGCATATCCAGGGCGCGTTCCGCCAGAGCCTGGTGATCGAGACGCATCAGGCACATCTTTTGGCCGATCATGTCAGCCTCGCCGAAGGTGCACTGGCCGAACCGCTGTCGGTGGGGTTGCATGCAATTCAGCGGGCCGGCGCAGTATTCGGCAAGCGCGTGCTGGTGACCGGTTGCGGCCCCATCGGCAACCTGCTGATCGCCGGCCTGCGCGCCGCCGGTGCGGCTGAAATCGTCGCGGTGGACCTGTCCGCCAGCGCCCTGGCCTGCGCGGAAAAAATGGGCGCCACGCGCACCCACAACATTGCCGACGGCATCGACGCGCTCAAACGCTACACCGCCGAGAAGGGTTACTTCGAGGTGATGTTCGAAGTCTCTGGCAGCGCCCAGGCCCTGCGTAACGGCCTGGACTGCATCGCCCCACGCGGCGTGCTGGTCACGGTCGGCTTGGGCGGTGAGGTGTCGCTGCCGCTGAACCTGCTGGTCAGCCGCGAGATCGACCTGCGCGGCACCTTCCGCTTCCACAGCGAGTTTGCCCAGGCGGTGGACCTGCTCAATCGCCAGGTCATCGACGTGCGCCCGGTGATCTCCCACACGGTGCCGTTCGAACAGGCGGTGCAGGCGTTTGAATTGGCGGCGGACAAGACCCAGGCGATGAAGGTGGTGCTGGATTTTGGCGTGGTGGATCAGCCTTGAACCTGTGACGAGCCCTCCGGTCAGCAAAATTCTTGTGGTGAGGGCGCTTGCTCCCGTTGGGACGCGAAGCGGCCCCAGCTCTTATCAAACTTAAAATAACTCACTGATTTTAAAGGGTGAAAGTTTCACACTGAAGTCTTGAGCCCTGCATAAATAATTTCAGGCGAGCGCATTCTTGTGGTGAGCGGGCTTGTCCCGCGTTGGGCTGCGCAGCAGCCCCAAAACCAGGCGCAGAGGAGTGTCTGATACACCACATTTGTCTTCATCAGGGGCGCTTCGCCCCCCAACGCGGGCGGTGCGACGATTCGACAAGCCCGCTCGCCACAGAGGTCCCAGTTTGCTGCGCGACAGCGCGGCGCCGAAGACGGGGTGGGGCCTCCCTCACCACAGAAAACCCCTTCGCCAAATGAACGCTTAGCGCTCTTGCAAGCGCTCACGCAAAAACCGGTGGCTCCTGGAAAACAACCGCCGATAGGTCAGCAACACCGCCACCACCGTGCCCAACGCCGACGACGCGGCAATCAGGAACATGATCACGATCTGATAGCGCACCGCGTCCAGCGGGCTTTCCCCCGCCAGCACCTGGCCGGTCATCATGCCGGGCAGGCTGACAATGCCGACCACGGTCATCTGGTTCAGGGTCGGGATCATCCCCGCGCGTACCGCCTGGCGGATCGCTTCCTGCGCCGCCTCCCAGCGTGAGCCGCCGAGGGCCAGGATCATCTCGATGGTGTTGCGCCCCGAGGTCAGTTCCTGGGTCATGCGTTCGATCCCCAGGGACACGCCGGTCAGGGTATTACCGAGGATCATGCCGAGGATCGGGATCGCGTACTGCGGCTCGTACCACGGGTGGATGCGGATCACCGCAAATAAACCCACTGCCGTCACCAGCCACGAACTGCCCCACACCGACAGGATGCTGTCGACCCTTTGCCCACGGTACGTCCTGCGCCCACGCCCCGCCGCCGACAGCCCGGCGATCAGGGTCATTGCGCCCATCAACGGCAGCACCACATACCAGTAGGCGAACGCGAACACCCAGCCCAGCAGGTAACCGATGGCCAACAATTGCACCACGGTACGTACCGCCGCCCACAGCAACTGGCGGCCCAGGCCCAGGCGCAGCAGCAGGGAGAGCGCACCGTTGACCAGGATCAGCGAAGCGGCGATGCCCAGGTCCAGGGCGGTGAGGTTTTGATAGTTCATGGCTGGGTCGCCTCGCTCAACACGCCGGCACTCATCTGCCAGTGGATGTCGCTCATGCGCCGCGCCTGATCGAGGTCGTGGGACACCCAGATATAAGCGCGGGCGTTATCACCGGCAAACCAGGCGCTGATCAACGCTTCCACATCGCGGGATGAGGTGGGGTCGAGGGCGGAGGTGGGTTCGTCCAGCAGCAGCACCTCGGGGTTGAGTTGCAGGGTGCGGATCAGCGAGACCACCTGGGCCTCGCCGCCCGAGAGGTCCAATGCGCTCTTGGTCAAAAAAGTCGCTGCCTTGCCGGCATGCCCCAGCAACGCGGTCACCGCTTGCGGGTCGAAGCGGCGCTGGCGCAGGGTCTTGAGGCTGAAGGGAAAGCGCAGGTTGTCCTCCACCGTGCCTTCGAGCAGCGCGGGGCGTTGGGAGAGGTAGCTGATATGGCTGCGGTAATGGGGAATCTCGGCATTGGCAATCGGCTGGCCGTTCCACAGGACCTGCCCGCTGGTGGGTGCATCCAGCAGCGCCAATGCCCGCAGCAATACGCTTTTGCCGGAACCGGAAGCGCCGGTGATCGACACGCGGTCGGCGCGGTGCAAGGTGAAATCCGTGGGCTGCAGCAACGGCACCTGCCGGTGTTCGTCCATGCGCGTGAGGGCGCGGGTTTCGATCAGTGCGCTCATGGACGCGGTGTTCCTCTTAAACCTGTTGGGCACAATGGTGCGGCAGGCGCGGGAAGTTTTCATGAAAAAATTCAAACTATCGCCACCCACGTCGTTCAGAACTTCAGGTTCAACGTTAAGTAGGAGACGACATGCAATACCGACAACTGGGCCATTCGGGCCTGCTGGTATCCGAAATCATCCTCGGCACCGTGCCCTTTGGCGGTCGCGCCGAGTTTGAAAAATGCGGATCGGTAGACGTGCCCCAGGCCAGGCGCATGTTCGATATCGCGTTCGACGCCGGGGTGAATATGGTCGACACCGCCGACCTCTACTCCCACGGACTGGCCGAAGAAGTGGTCGGCAAAGCCTTGGGCGACAAGCGCAACGATATCCTGCTGGCCACCAAGGGCCGTAGCCCCGTGGACAACAACCCGAACAACTCAGGCTCGTCGCGCTACCACCTGATTCGTGCGTGCGAAGCGAGCTTGAAGCGCCTGGGCACCGACCATATCGACCTCTACCAATTGCACAATTGGGACGGCATGACCCCCATCGAGGAAACCCTCGAAGCCCTGCGGCTGTTGGTTGGCTCAGGCAAGATCCGCTACTTTGGCACCAGCAACTTCACCGCCTGGCAGATGATGAAAACCCTCGGCAAGGCCGAATTGCACGGCATGCTCAAGCCCATCACCCAGCAGATCTACTACACCCCGGAATCCCGCGAGGCCGAGTACGAGTTACTGCCCCTGGCCCTGGACCAGCACGTGGGGACGCTGGTGTGGGGGCCGATGGGCGAAGGCCTGCTGACCGGTTCCACCCGGCGCGGGCAGCAGCCACCGGCCAATACCCGCCAGGGCAGCGGCTGGCCCGAACCCTACGTGCATGACCAGGAACGTGCGCTGGACATCATCGAGACCCTCGCCGCCGTGGGCGATGAACAGGGCGTGTCGGTGGCGCGCACCTGCCTGGCCTGGCTCAAGGACCGTCCGGGAATTACCTCGCTGATCGTCGGCGCCCGCACGGAAGCGCATCTGCGTGACAACCTGGCGGCCACAGAATTGAAACTCACCGATGAACAGTTCTCGCGTATTGAAGCGGTGACACGGCGCCAACCGTTGTATCCGTACTGGCATCGTTTTACTGCCGGGATTGATCGCTTCGATCCGGCAGAACAGCCGTTCCTGGCCGAGCACCAGAAAACCATGGATGCACGCAAGGACAAATAATCCAGGACAGCGTACCTGTGGCGAGGGAGCTTGTTCCCTCGCCACAGGTTACTTTTGCCCCTTTCTACGTCTTCACTGACTGGCATGAGGGCAAATCCCCCTCCCACATTTAATCCCGTCCCCCCAAAAAAGGAGTACGGCCTCGATCCCAAGTCCGATTTGCAATCAAACGCCGCAATGCCTATATTTTCCGCCTGGCGCTCTCTACGCCACCTTCCGCGGAAAGGGCTGCGCCCAGGACAATGAAGCTCTACCTCATTTCTACGACTCCCAACCTTAAAGCGGAAAAGGTTTGTGCAAGGAGATCGTATGTCGCAACGCCCTGTATCCTCCAACACCGATGGCCGTCTCAACCTTGAGCAGCAGCGCAAGCGCGCCAAGGAACTGTTGCGCCAGCTGAAAGCCCAGGACCCCGGCGCCACCCTGTCCCAAGCCCAATGGCAGATCGCCAGGCAACTGGGCTTCAGCAGTTGGCCCAAACTCAAGGCCCATGTCGACGCCATTGACTTCGCCGCCCGCCATCCCGACTTTGCCGCCAGCGACGAAGCGCGCACCACCCACTGGCGCTGCGGCAATGACATTGCCCACAGCCTTCAGGTGGCCGGGTTCAAGGGCCGCTTCCAGATGCTCACCGACCCGCTGTGCATGGGCCCGGTGCGCGACGTCCCCGCCGCAGAATTCCGCGCCCTGCGCAGCGCGTTCATCAGCCAGGCCTTTGCGCTGCCCTTAGCGGACATCACGCGCCGCGTCGACGATGAATACGATCAGCTGGAAACCTTGGCCAGTGCCGCGCACAGCGTGCTGTGGTGCGAGGCGGATGCCTATGACCAGTTGTTCCTGATCCGTGCCCTGGCCGGCCTGGAGCAGGCACCGCCCAAGCTGGAGCTGATCGAGGTGGATCGTATTCCCGGTGTCGAGCGTTTTATCGGCATCGGCCAACTGGCGCCGGATGTATTGGCGTGGCTATGGCCACAGCGGCGCCTCATCGGTGACGATGCCGTGTACCTGGCCAAACAGGCCTGGTCGGCCTATTGCGACAGCTCACCGACCCGGCTGGCCGAGCTTGCCCATGGCCAACACCCCGCCCTGCCCTTGCTGGCGCCGGCGCTGTTGCGTCAGTTGCAGGAATTGCCGGGCACCCAGGACGGCCTGTCGCTGACCGAACGCCTGGCCCTGACCTACCTCGCCGAAGCCGGGCCGCTGCCGTTTGGCCGTGTGTTCGCCGAGCTGATGGCCAGGCGCGACCCGTTGCCGTTCCTGGGGGACATGATGTTTCATGCGCTGTTGCGGCCGTTGATCGATGGCGAGCAGCCGTTGCTGATGGAAACCGAGACGCATCTGGACTGGCCCCGCCGAACGTTGTCGCTGACCCCATTGGGCCATAGCATGCTCAACGGACAGGCGTACTGGCTCGACCATGCCAGCCACGAACGCTGGGTGGGCGGTACATGCATCAGGCCCGGCCAACCGCACTGGATGATTGATGAGGCCCTGCGCCCCCAGTACAGAACACAGTAAAAAAACAGCCCGCCGTGCATCACCCACGGCGGGCTTTTTTACAACCGCCGGCGCTTACGGCAACGGCTCGAACTTCAAGGCGCTCAAGCTCTGCACCTTGTCCTCGCGGACCATCTTGTATTCGGTGTTCGGGCCTATCCAGCGATCCCAGATCGCATCGATCTCCCCGGCCTTCTCCATCGCCATCAACGACTCGTTGACCTTGGCCAGAAACGCCGGCTCATCGCGGCGCATGCCGGCGCCAATGGGTTCCAGGGCCATCGGCTCCTTGGCCAGGGCCAGTTCGACACCACTGGCCTTGGCCTGGTTGACCAGTTTCAGCGCGGTCATGGTGTTGGTCACCAGGCCCACCACCTTGTTCTGTTGCAACGCCATGTAGGCCGAGCCGGTGTCCTGGAAAGTCACCGGGGTGGCCCCGGCAAGGCGTATCGACTGCTCGGAGGTGGAGCCCTTGGTGGAGCTGATGCGCTTTTCCTTGAAGAAGCTTTTCGGCTGGTCGGCATTCGCCGCGCGCACCACCAGGGTTTCCTTGGCGATGTAGTACGGGTCGCTGAACTGGATCTGTTCGGCGCGGGTCTTGGTGTAGGCCAGGTTGGCGAAGATCACGTCGACGCGGCCCATTTTCACTTCGGGAATCCGCGCTTCAACCGACAGCGGCTTGAGTTCCAGGGCCACGCCCATGGTCTTGGCCAGGGCTTTGCACAGGTCCACGTCCATGCCCACCAGCTCGCGGGTTTTCGGGTCCGGCGCGGAGAATGGCGGCACGTCGGCGTAGACGCCGCAACTCAGGGACTGCTTGGCCAGGATGTCGCTCAACTGGTCGGCCTGTGCGACGGCAATCGCCAGTGGCCCCAATGCCAGTGCGGTAAACAGATGCTTCATACCCATGGGAAATCTCCAGAAAGTTGGACCAGCAAAAATGGCAGAGGGAGCAAAGCCGCCGCAGCTCAATGGGCCCGCAGGTCGGCGATAAAACGTTGCGCTCGCGGGTGCGAAGGCTGGGTGAAGAACGCATCGGGACTGCTCTTTTCCAGAATCTGCCCCGCGTCCATAAACCAGATGGTGTCGGCCACTTCACGGGCGAAGTTCATCTCGTGGGTCACGCACATCATGGTCATGCCGTCCTTGGCCAGGCTCTTCATCACGCTCAGCACTTCACCGACCATTTCCGGGTCGAGGGCGCTGGTGGGCTCGTCGAACAGCATCACCGGCGGTTCCATCGCCAATGCCCGGGCAATCGCCACGCGCTGCTGTTGGCCGCCGGACAACTGCGCCGGGTAAGCACCGGCCTTATGGGCCAGGCCGACGCGGTCGAGCAATTCCATGGCCTTCTGTTTGGCAGCGGCGCCCTTGAGGTTGCGCAGCTTGTTCGGCGCCAGCGTGATGTTTTCCAGCACCGACAGGTGCGGGAACAGGTTGAAGCTCTGGAACACAAACCCCACGCGGCTGCGCAGGCGGTTGATCTGCGCGTCGGTGCCGTGCACGTCCTGCCCGTCGAACAGGATCTGGCCGGCCTGGATGTCTTCCAGGCGGTTGACCGTGCGGATCAGGGTCGACTTGCCCGAGCCCGACGGGCCGCACAACACCACCACTTCACCGGGTTGCACCTCGGCGGTGATGTCGGTGAGCGCCTGGTACTCGCCGTACCATTTATTGATTTTCGAAAACATGATCATTGGATGCATGAGCGCAGCCCTCTTCAATTATCGGTGGTCAGCAACGGACCGCCCGCCACGGTTTGCCCGCCATCGCCCAGGCGCTTGCGGGCAATGCGTTGCTCCACCCAACCGGCCAGGCGGGTCAGGCCGAAACACAGCAGGTAGTAGATGATCGCCAGGATGAAAAACACCTGGAACGGCTTGGTCAGCAGCTGGTTGTTGACCTGGTTGGCGGCGAAGGTCACTTCCTGCACGTTGATCACGTAGCCCAGGGAGGTTTCCTTGATGATCGAGATGAACTGGCTGATCAGGCTCGGCAGCGCGTTGTACAGCGCCTGGGGCAGGACCACCCAGACCGTGGTGCGCACATAGCCCAGGCCCAGGGCGCGGGACGCCTCGTACTGCCCGGCCGGCAGCGCCTGGATGCCGCCGCGAATGATTTCGCACAGGTAGGCGCTCTGGTAGATCACCAGGGTGCAGAGCATGGTCATGAAGCCGGTGATGTTATGGCCGATCAGCAACGGCACCAGGAAGTAGGTCCAGAAGATCACCATCAGCAACGGGATGCCACGCAGCACGTAGACCCACCCTGTCGCGACCCAGTACAACCCCTTCCACGGCGACACCCGCGCCAAGGCCAGCAGCAGGCCGAACGGGAACGCCAGCAGCAACGCCAGCGCCGCCAGGATCAGGGTACTCGCCAGGCCGCCCAGAGGACCGTGGGGGTATTGGCCGATCAGGAACAGCGTCCAGTTCTGCTGCACGATTGAAAACATATCGAACATCGCGGTCTACCTCGCCAGGGCTTTGCTGAAGTGGCGGGCGAGCAACGCCCCGGCGCCCATCAGCAGCAGTGAAAACACCAGGTAGAAAACCGTGGCCACCAGGTACGACTCAAAGGTGCGGAACGTGTAGTTCTCCACTTCGCGGCTGGCGTAGGTCAGCTCCATCACGCCGATCGCCATCGCCAGGCTGGTGTTCTTGAACAGCAGCACGGTGTGGTTGATCAGCGACGGCAGGCAGTTGCGCACGCCCTGGGGCAGGATCACGTAGCGCATCGAACGCACGTAGCCCAGGCCCAGGGCCCTGGACGCTTCGGTCTGCCCGGCGGGAATGGCGCGCAGGCCGCTGCGCATGTCTTCACAGAAATACGCGGCCTGGCACAGGCCCAGGGCGATCACCGAGAACAGGTATTCGGTGTTGTGGTTGGCCAGCCACAGTTGCGTGGACTCGCCAAGCAGCGTCGGCACGCCGAAGTACCACAGCATCAGTTGCACCAGGGTCGGCACATTGCGGTGGTACGACACATACCCCGCCACCAGGCGGTCGGCCAGCGTGTTACCGGTCAGGCGCACCGTGACCAGTGTCAGCGCCAGCAGCATCGCCAGCAGCCAGGCGAACAGCGCCAGCTGCAAGGTCATTTCGATGCCCTTGACGATCAGCTCGGCGTACTCGCCTTGCAGAATCGCGGCCAAATCGAAGTCTTGCTTCATGGTCAATCCCTATCGGCATTGGGCTAGGGCAGAAATCAAAATCACCCGGCGTGGCCGTGGCGGAATGCAGCGCTGACGGATCGATCCGTTCTTTTGCCGGGGCTCGGATTCAGCCCTGGTAGTCCTGGGGCCGCGCGGTGGAAAGCCCGCCCGGTACCTGCAAGGTCGGGGTGATTTCCATGTGCCCGATGTTGACCGCAATCGGCGCGGCAATCGCGAAGGCGATGGCATTGGCGATGTCCTCGGCCTGGGGCAATTCAAAGCCCTCGACGAAGCGCTTGTAGGTGGCTTCGGAATCGCCGTGCACGTGGGCAAAAATATCCGTGGCGACCCGGCCAGGGCAGATCTCGGTGACACGCACGCGTTTGCCGAACGCATCGATGCGCAACTGGCGCGAAAGCATGCTCACGGCGGCCTTGGTCGCGTGGTAGGTGGAGTTGCCGCCAAAGTTGTAGGCCGCCGCGATCGAACTGATGTTGATGATGTGCCCGCAGTCGCGCTCGACCATGCCCGGCAGCGCCAGCCGTGCAAGGTGCAGCACGGCGCGCAGGTTGACGTCGATCAGCAGGTCGATGCCGTCGGCGTCGGCCTTGAGCAGGGAGCCGGGCTTGTCGACGCCGGCGTTGTTGACCAGGATGTCGAAGGTGTTTTCGGCGAACAGTCTGGTCAGCCCGGCAAGGTCGGTGACATCGATGGCGTGGGCGATGCAGCCGGTCCTGGCCGCCAGTTCCTGCAACTTGTCGGCACTGCGAGCCAGGGCATGCACCTGCACGCCTTCCTGGCACAGGCGCTCGACAACGGCGGCGCCGATGCCGGAGGAAGCTCCGGTGACCAGCGCGGTTTTGTAGTCGGAAAATGGCATGGGGTGGTCCTTGTGCTACGGGTTATGGTTCGACTCTATCCAGCCTTCGGGCGCTGGACCAAGACGCAATGGTTGTGTGGCGATAAGGCCTGCTTATGACACGGCCAGCAGCTGGGAAATCGGCGTGATGCGGCCGCCCAGTTGCTCGATTTCGGCGCGAATGGTGCGCGCCAGTTCGACCGCGCCGGGGGTGTCGCCATGCAACAGGATCGAATGGGCCGGCACCCTCAGCACCTTGCCGCTGAGGGCGGTCACGGTGCCCTCCTCCAGCAACTGCCGCACCCGGCGCAGCACCGCTGCCGGCGCCTTGATCACCGAACCGTCGACCTTGCGCGGCACCAGCAGGCAATCGTCGTCATAGGCGCGGTCGGCGAGAAACGTGGTGGCGACGCGCAGGCCGCACTTCTCGGCCGCGCCCTCGATGGCGCGGCTGCTCGAAGAGCTGATGATCAGCGTCGGGTCAAACGCCGCCACCGCCCGCACCAACGGCTCCGCCAGCGCCGCATCGGCGGCGGCCATATTGCCCAAGGCGCCGTGGAAGCTCATGTGGGTCATGGGATGGCCGTTGACCGCCGCGATCCCGGCGAGCGCGCCGAGCTGGTAGATCACATGGGTGGCGAGTTCCTTGATCTCGATGTTCATCTGCCGACGGCCAAAGCCCATCAGGTCCGGGAAGCCCACATGCGCCCCCAGGTCGATGCCACCGGCCTTGGCCAGGCGCACCGTGTTGTCCATGATCAGCGGGTCGCCGGCATGGAAACCGCAGGCGACATTGGCCGATGAAATCAGGTGCATCAGCGCCTCATCCTCGCCCATGCGCCACGGGCCGAAGCCTTCGCCGAGGTCGGCGTTCAAATCAATCTTCATGCGGGGTACTCCACACCAAGGAAGGCTTCGCCGTAGCCGACGGTGGTGCCGCACGGCACGCGCACATCGACGACCCGTGCGGCGCGGGGCGCGCGCAAGGGCAACAGCAACTCACCCACTTGCAGCAGCGCGACCAGTTGCCCGGCGCTGAGCTGATCGCCCACCGCCACGAACGCTTGATCCAGTTGGGGATGGGTCAGCAGCAAGCGCCCCAGGCCGGTGGTGCGCAGCACCTGGTCTTCAACCACGGCAACGGCAGGCGCCGCAACAGCAGCGGCAGAGGCGTCGCGCTTAAGCGTCAGGTGCACACCGGGGCGGCTCATTTCGGCACCGGCCAGGTGGTGCTCCTTGAGCCACAGCGCCAATTGGCGAATTTCCTCAAGGGTCATGCTTTCACTCCTTCACGGTGCAGTTCCAGCAGGCGGCTGACTTCACGCAGATACGCGCGATTGGTTTCCAGGGCCTCGACGGCCTCCAGGTAGCTGCACTCGATAAAGCGCACCTTGCCGCCGATGGGCGCCTGGCCCAGGCGCCACAGGTCGGCCTCGATCACACTGCCGAACTTGGGGTAGCCGCCGCTGGGCTGGGCGTCGCGCATCTGGATGATGGGCTGGCCGCCGTGGGGCACCTGGATCACCCCCGGCACGATGCCGTGGGAGCGAATTTCCATCGGTGCAATGGGCAGCAGGGGCTGGCCTTCCATTCGGTAGCCGTAGCGATTGCTCTGGGTGGTGATCTTCCATTCACCGGCCCAGAACGCCGCGCGGGAAGCCTCCTGGAAGCGCTCGTATTCGGCGGCGGGCAACACGCGCATCGCAGGCACCCCATCAACCTGCAACGGCAGCGCCAGGCCTGGCGCCAACACCCCAACATCCAGCGGCAACGGGCTGATACCGGGGCGCATTGCCCCCAGCCGATCACCCTGTTGCAGGGCGCGGCCGTCGAGGCCACCGAACTCGCCGCGCAATTGAGTGCTGCGCGAACCCAGCACCGACGGCACATCCACCCCGCCCGCCAAACACAGATAGGCACGGCTGCCAGACGTCGGATAGCCCAGGCTCAAGACCTGGCCTTCGCGGCCCTGGCACACCCAGTTCGGTGGCAAGGGCTGGCCGTCCAGGGTGGCGTCGCAAGCGGCGCCGGTCACCGCGAAGGCACAGTCCTGCAGCAGCCGTACCTCGAACGGGAACAGCGGTATTTCAATCGCGGCGGCGTCTTCGGGATTGCCCAGCAACAGGTTGCCCAAGGCCAGGGCCAGGTGGTCCATGGCGCCCGATGTGCCCACGCCATAACCCAGGCTGCCGAAGCGGCCGAAGTCCTGCACGGTGGCCAGGGCGGTGGCCGATAAAATCTCGATCATCGAATGATCCTCTCGATGCGCAAGCGCAGGAAATCACCCGGCCGCAAGATCGCGGGCGGGGTTTGGGCGGGGTCGAAAAACGCCATTTCAGTGCGGCCGATGGTGTTCCAGCCGCTGGGGCCGGCCGAGGCGGACACCCCGGTCTGCACCCCGCCGATGGACACCGAGCCCGCCCCGATAGTCAGCACCGGCACCTGGCGCCGTGGTGTGGCCAGGCGCGGGTCCATGCCGCCGAGGTAGCAATAACCGGGATGGCTGCCCAGGGCGTACACCGGGTACAGCGGTTCGCAGTGCAGGTTGGCGATGGTCTCGATATCCAACCCGGTGTGGGCGATCACGTCCGCCATATGCGGGCCGAATTCGCCGCCGTACACCACCGGCAATTCGACGATGCGCCCCTCCAGGGGCAGCGGCTGGCTCTGTTCCCAGGCTTCCAGCAGGCGCTGGCACAGGCCGTTCAGTTCACGGGGCGGCGTGAGGAAGGTGAGCATCAGGTTGTTCATGCCGGGCACGGCTTCGTGGATCTCGGGCCATTCGCCGGCTTGCAGGGCCAGGCGCCAGATGCGCTGCTGCGGGGCCAGGTCCAGTTCGCCCGGCGCCTCGAAGAGCAAGGCGCTGGAGCCCAGCAGGCTGATGACAGGGGCGGTGTTCATATCGGACTCCTTTGCTGCAACCAGCGCTCCAGGTGATGAATATCGACGCCGCCGGCGCAGAACGCCGGGTCATCCAGAATCTCGCGGTGCAACGGAATGTTGGTGCTGATGCCCTCCACGACCATCTCGCTCAGGGCCAGGCGCATGCGCGCCATGGCGTCTTCGCGCGTGGCGCCGTGGGTGATGACCTTGGCCACCATCGAGTCGTAGTACGGCGGCACGCGGTAGCCGGTGGTGACATGGGAATCGACCCGCACACCAAAGCCGCCGGGCACTTCCCAACGCTGGATCAGGCCGGGGGTCGGCATAAACGTCAGCGGGTCCTCGGCGTTGATGCGGCACTCCAGGGAGTGGCCGTTCAGTTGAACGTCCTCCTGGCGCACGCTGAGCACTTCACCGCGGGCCATGCGCAGTTGCTGCTGGACGATGTCGATGCCGGTGGTCATCTCGGTGACCGGATGCTCCACTTGCAGGCGCGTGTTCATCTCGATGAAGAAGAACTCGCCGTCCTCATACAGAAACTCGAAAGTGCCCACGCCGCGATAGCCGATGCGGCGGCAGGCCTCGGCGCAGCGTTCGCCGACCGTGGCGATCAGCGCGGGATCGATGCCCGGCGCCGGCGCTTCTTCCAGGACTTTCTGGTGGCGGCGTTGCAGGGAGCAGTCGCGGCAGCCAAGCCAGATCGCATGGCCATGGGCATCACACAGCACCTGGATTTCCACGTGCCGGGGGTGGCCGAGGAATTTCTCGATGTACAGTTCAGGGTTGCCGAACGCCAACCGCGCTTCTTCGCGAGTGAGACCGATGGCCGCCAACAACTCGGCCTCTGCCTGCACCACGCGCATGCCGCGGCCACCGCCACCACCGGCCGCCTTGACGATCACCGGGTAACCGATGTCGGCGGCGATGGCGAGGATGCTCGCGTCGTCGCTCGGCATGCTCGAATCCGGCCCCGGCACGCACGGCACACCGGCTTCACGCATGGCGCGCTTGGCTGCCACCTTGTCGCCCATGGTGCGAATGCATGCGGCGCTCGGCCCGATAAAGGTCAACCCGGCCGCTTCGATGCGCTCGGCAAACCCGGCGTTTTCCGACAGGAACCCGTAACCGGGGTGGATCGCCTGGGCACCACTGACCCTGGCAGCAAACAGCAGCGCCGTCTGGTTCAAGTAGCTCAGGCCCGGTGCGGCCGGGCCGATGCACAGCGACTCATCGGCGTTTTGCACATACTGCGCATGACGGTCCGCTTCGGAGTGCACCGCCACGGTCTTGATACCCAGGCCGTGGCAGGCACGCTGAATGCGCAGGGCGATTTCGCCACGGTTGGCGATCAGCACTTTGTCGAACATTGAATTCACCTGAATAACGAATACGCGTGGGGGTCAACCGAGACGGAACAGGGCCTGGCCCGCTTCGACTTCGACGCCGGCCTGGGCAAGAATCTCAACCAACTTGCCGGCAACCTTGGCCTTGACCGGGTGGAACATCTTCATCGCCTCGATCACCGCCACGGTCTGACCGGCTTCGATCGCTTGGCCCACGCTGACGAACGGCGCCTCACCGACGGCGGGCGTCAGGTGCAGGACGCCATAGAGGCTGGCCTTGATCTCC
Source organism: Pseudomonas sp. NIBRBAC000502773 (assembly GCF_006517195.1). NCBI lineage: Bacteria > Pseudomonadati > Pseudomonadota > Gammaproteobacteria > Pseudomonadales > Pseudomonadaceae > Pseudomonas > Pseudomonas sp. NIBRBAC000502773. The sequence goes on from NZ_CP041189.1 coordinate 1,062,430, forward strand.
ACGGCGGCGCTGGCCACGGCGGCGGCGGGTGTTGGCGCTGAAGTCACGGTCGGTGCCGCGCTGGTGATCACCTGACCTGCCTGCTTGAACAGCCGCAGCGTGCTGTCGCCTTCGGTCAGGCTCAGTTCCAGCAGATCGGATTCGGCCAGCAAATCCATCAACCCCTTGATACGTGCTGAATCCATGTATGGTCCCTGCCTGTCGAGCGTGTCTTGAGTGGATGGGCCCAATCTACCGAGCCCCTCGAAAAGCGGCCAAGACGCTTTGGCTTTGGGGTGATAAGCCGACCTTATGACCGCTCAAATCAGGCTGCCACGCATCTTCGCCACCAGCTCCAGCAGGATCGCCTTGACCGCCTGGGCCGGCACCGACAACGGCAAATGCCCCGACAGGCACAGCGCCAGCGGCGCCTCCACCTCGGGTTCGACGATGCGGCACATGTGCACCGAAGTGGCCGCCACCATCACCCGCGCCGACGACTCCGGCAGGATGGTCGAGCCGAAATGGTCGGCCACGGCGGCGGTCAGCGTGGTCGAGGATTCAATTTCGGCCACCACCCGCGCACTCAGGCCGATGCGCAGGAAGGCTTCGTCCACCAGCCGACGCATCACGTTGTAGGGACGCGGCAGCAGCATGTCCATGTCGGCCAGTTCGGCCAGGGGCACTTCTTCACGCGTGGCAATCGCCGGGTCGGCACTCACCAGGTACAGCGGCTCGCGCAACAGCGAGACAAAACTCAGGCCATGCACCTCGCGCCCGCCATACAGCACAGCCATGTCCATGCGGCCGTTCATGATCAGCTCGCTCAAGGTGGTACCGAAGTTTTCATTGAGGTACAGCAGGATGCCAGGGTGGCGCTCACGCACGGTGCGCAGCAACGGCAACGACAGCGCCGACGCCGCAGTACCCGGCGCCAGCCCCACCGATACCTGCCCGGACAACGCCTGGCCGGTGGCATTGATATCGCTCTGGGCCTGCTCGCACTGACGCAAAATAATCTGCGCATGCCCATACAACACCTTGCCCGCCTCGGTCGGCGTGACGCCGCGCTTGGTGCGAATCAACAGCTGCTGTTGCAGCTCGGCTTCCAGGGTTGCCAGTTGTTGGCTCAACGCCGGTTGCGCCACATGCAGTACATCGGCGGCCTGGGTCATGCTGCCGATGTCGACCAGTTTCACGAAATACTTCAGGCGGCGCAGGTTCAAAATGGCGATGCTCATGTAATGGACAAGTGATGCCTTAAATGTGGGAGGGGGCTTGCTCCCGATGGGGCAGTGTCAGTTGACGCATCTGTGACTGACACACTGCTATCGGGAGCAAGCCCCCTCCCACATTTGGTTTTGCGTACACCTGGCAGGTTTGCAAAAGACAGGCCATCCGTATAACCAGCCATAAGGCTTTGCTATGGGTGCCCCTGATCCTCCATCCAAGGCACCCGCCCGGAGCAGCCAGGACTGGACGCACCGCAACAGTGCAACCCCAGCCATAAGCACTGCCTATCAAACCAGAACGAACTCATCTTATGGCGCCCTTCCCCGCGCCTCGTACTGTGGCCCCTGTCAACGCCATCAACGAGGAACGCCCGTGACTGCCTCCCGCATCGCCGCCCGTGTGCAACGCATCAAACCATCGCCCAGCAGCGCCGCGTCCGACCGCGCCAACGAGCTGCGTCGCCAGGGCCAGTCCATCATCAACCTGGTGGTGGGCGAGCCGGATTTCGATACGCCACCCAACATTCGCCAGGCCGCCAGTGCCGCCATCGAGCGCGGTGAAACCCGCTACACCCAGAACGCCGGGACCCCGGAGCTGCGCCAGGCTATCGTCGACAAGCTGGCACGGGAAAACGCCCTGATCTACACCGCCCAGCAGGTGCTGGTGACCAGCGGCGCCAAAAGCGCGATCTTCAACGCCTTCGCCGCCACCCTCGGCGCCGGCGATGAGGTGCTGATCCCGGCGCCGTACTGGGTGTCGTACCCGGACATGGTGCTGGCCTGCGAAGGCGAGCCCGTAACCCTCGCCTGCCCGGAACACAACGGCTTCAAGCTGACCCCAGGCCAGCTGCGCGCGGCGATCACCCCGCGTACCCGCTGGCTGCTGCTCAACTCCCCCAGCAACCCCACCGGCGCCAGCTACAGCCACAGCGAATTGCGCGCCCTGGCCGATGTGCTGCTGGACTATCCCCATGTGCTGCTGATGACCGATGACATCTACGAGCACATCCGTTTCGACGGCCTGGACAACCCGCATATCCTCGCCATCGAGCCGGCCTTGAGCGGGCGCAGTCTGGTGGTCAACGGCGTGTCCAAGACCTACGCCATGACCGGCTGGCGCATCGGTTACGCCGCCGGCCCCGCCGACCTGATCGGCGCCATGGCCACCCTGCAATCGCAGTCCACCAGCAACGCCTGCTCGATCAGCCAGGCAGCGGCGGTGGAAGCGCTCAACGGCGACCAGAGCTTCGTCAAGCAAAGCGTGTTGGTCTACCAGCAACGCCGCGACCGCTGCCTGGAGCTGCTCAATGCCATTCCCGGCCTCAGTTGCCGCAAGCCCGATGGTGCGTTCTACCTGTATGTGAATTGCGCTGGCCTGCTGGGTAAAACCACGCCCGAGGGCAAGGTGCTGCACACCGACAGCGACGTCGTGATGTACCTGCTGGAAAGCCAGGGCGTGGCGGTGGTGGCGGGCACGGCGTATGGCCTGGCGCCGTTTTTCCGTATGTCGATCGCCACCGCGATCGCTACTCTCGACCAGGGCTGTGCACGCATCGCCACCGCCGTCACCGCGTTGCGCTGAGGGCCGACCATGACCGTGGCAGCCCACCCGCCCTTGAGTTTCCAGCAAGCCTTGCTGGCCATGCTCGGCATCTCCCTGGTGCTGATGCTCTCGGCACTCGACCAGACGGTGATCGGCAACGCCTTGCCGAGCATCGTCGCCGAGCTCGATGGCTTTGAACTCTACGCGTGGGTGGCCACCGGCTACCTGTTGGCGTCCATCGTCACCATTCCGATTTTCGGGCGGCTGGGGGATTACTACGGGCGCAAGCCGTTCGTGCTCGCCGCCACGTTGATTTTCACCCTGGCCTCCCTGGCCTGTGCCGTGGCCGATGACATGCGGGTACTGGTGATCGGGCGCGCCTTGCAAGGCGTGGGCGGCGGCATGCTGATCGGCACCACGTTCGCCTGCATTCCCGAACTGTTTCCCGATACCCGTCAACGCCTGCGCTGGCAAATGCTCTTGAGTGCGCTGTTCAGCGTGGTCAATGCCATCGGCCCGGGCCTGGGGGGTTACCTGACCGGCGCCTTTGGCTGGCGCTCGGTGTTCTACCTCAACCTGCCCCTGGGGTGCCTGGCGCTGTTGATCGCCTGGCGCTTTCTGCCCTGGTACCGCCCGCAGCAGCGCAGCGGCATTCGCCTGGACTGGCCCGGCGCGCTATTGATCGCTCTGGCCCTGGGCAGCCTGCAGCTATTTGTGGAGTGGCTGGGGCATTCGAGCCTGGCGTTGAGCGCCGCCCTGGGCCTGGGCTGCATGGCCGCGATCAGCGCGCTGTGGCATTGGGAGCGGCGTTGCCCCCATGCGCTGTTGCCGGCGGCGCTGTTCAGTTTGCCGAGCCTGCGATGGTTGTTCGTACTGTCGGTGGCGGCCGGCGCGATCATGTTTTCGCTGTTGTTCTACCTGCCGCTGTTGCTGCAAGGCGCCTACGGCTACTCGCCCCAGGACGCCGGCCTGTTGATCACGCCGCTGGCGTTGAGCATCACCCTGGGGGCCATCGTCAACAGCCGCATCGTGACCCGTTTGCGCAACCCCAACCATTTGCCGCTGGCAGGCTTTGTCGCACTGCTGCTGGCGTGCCTGGGCCTGGCGGTGGTCGGGCGCGGGGCCGCGTTCAACCTGCTGCTCGGTTTGATCCTGCTGGCCGGCCTGGGGCTGGGATTTATCCTGCTCAACCTCACGGTCTTCACCCAGACCCTGGCCGAACGGCAGTTCCTGGGGATTGCCACAGCGCTGACCCAGTCCCTGCGCCTGGTCGGCGGGCTGCTCGGCACTGCGGGCATGGGGGTGCTGGTCAACCTGCTGTACAGCGCCAATGTGCAGCGGGTGTTTCTCGCCGCGAATCACGCCGAGGGCATTGCCGCGTACGCCGATCCGCAAACGCTGTTGCATGCCAACCTCGACGCTTCGCCGTGGCTGAACCTGGCCCGGGATGCCCTGGCGCAGTCCGTGGGCGTAGGCCTGTTGCTGTGCGCCGGGATCGGCGTGTTGGCGCTGTTCATCCTGTACCGCTTGCCGCCGGTGCGACTGCATGTCGTGCCGGTCACCGTTGCTCCTGAAAAACCTGCTCCTGAAAACAAATAGAAAACCTTCACTGCCGCTTTTGACTGCCCTCAAAAAAACCAAACACACATGGGGATGACACCGATGGAGCTTTTCAATCGCGCACCAACAGTACTCGCCGGTCTTTGTGGCCTGCTGATCGCCCAACAGGGCTACGCCGCCGGCCTGGTGGAAGACAGCAAGCTCAACGTGCTGGCCCGCAACTTCTTCAGTAACGCCGACAACCGCAGCGGCGCCGCCGACCCCAACTACACCCAGGAATGGGGCCAGGGCTTTATCGCCAACTTCGAGTCGGGTTTCACCCAGGGCACGGTGGGCTTCGGACTCGACGCCATCGGTATGTTCGGTGTGCGCCTGGACTCCGGCAAGGGCCGTCACTACAACCCGCAAAGCACCGCATTCAACGGCAACGTGTTCCCCACCGATCACGATGGTCGCGCGGTGGACGAGTTCGGCAGCCTGGGCCTGACCGCCAAGGCGCGCTTTGCCCGGACCGAGCTGAAATACGGGACCCTGGTGCCGATGCTGCCGGTGGTGATGTCCACCGACCGCATGCTGCAACAGACCTTCAACGGCGGACAGGTGCAGTCCAAGGACCTGGACCATTTCACCTTCACCCTCGGCCAGCTGGAACACGTGAAAGGCCGTGGTTCGAGCAACCAGATGGGCATGTCGATCCCGGGCGCCAACAACGCGGTCAGCGGTGAGTTCGTCAACAAGTTCTACTACGGTGGCGTCGACTACAAACCCACCAAAGACCTGACGTTGCAGTACTACTACGGCAACCTGCAGGACTTCTACAAGCAGAACTTCCTGGGCCTCAAGTACGACTGGCAGATCGGCCCGGGCACCCTGCGCACCGACCTGCGCCACTTCGATAACCGCTCCGACGGTGCCAACGGCAACGACCCGGCGTTCTACACCTTCGGCTACTACGGCGACGGCGTGACCAAGGGCAAGGTCGACAGCCGCCTGAGCAGCGCCCTGTTCACTTACCTGGTCGACGGCCATACGATTGCCGCCGGCCTGCAACAGGTCAGCGGCGACAGCGATGCGGTGTGGCTGAACCAGGGGGACGGTTCCACGGCCTACTTCATGACCGAGTCGATGATCGGCAAATTCCAGCGCGCCGGGGAAACCACCTGGCAGGTGCGTTACGGCTATGACTTCGCCACGGTCGGCGTGCCAGGCCTGAGCTTTGTGGGCATGTACGAAAGCGGCTCGAACATCCGCACTCCCACGGGCGACAAAAGCGAGTGGGAACGCAACCTGACGGTGAGCTATGTGTTCCAGCAAGGCCCGCTGAAGAACCTGAGCATCGCCTTGCGCCATGCCTCATTGCGCACCGAAGTCACCACCCAGCGTGACAGCGATGAGCATAGGGTGATCATCAGTTACCCGTTGAGCATTTTGTAACGCCAGCCCCCTAGCGCTTGGGCGACAACCCGATCGCACACGCGACCACCGCCGGGTCGCCGGGGCAAAACGCACGCGTGCCTATTGAACCCTTACTGCCCCGGGGCGCCATGCGCTCCGTGTCTACTGCGCGCAGCGTCGGGCGCTCCAGTGACTGTGGCGTGTGCAAGGGATCGACCATCTCCATGCAACGGCGCAGCGAGTTGAAGTCCGGCGATTGCGACAGCGACAAATGCAAGGTCTGGCTTACCGACACCGACACCATTGAACTCTGCGCACATTGGCCGTCATACGCCAGTGTGTGGCGGATCAGCGGGTTGTCATGGCAGTACTTCAACAGGTTCACCTCCCGTGTATGCACCAGCGCCATGTTGATGATCAACAGGTCGAATGCCACGCCGGGGGAACGCGTCAACGCCAGCAGTTCGTCGAACGAACCAATCGGGGCGATACGGTGATAGCCCATCTGGTTGAGCATTTTCTCGATCTTGATCCGTTGCAGAAGGTCTGCATCGGCAATCAGAAGGCGTAACGCTTTATTGGACATAGGTAAACCTGACAGTTGGGCATCAGCGTCGATCATTCAACGCCGCTACGTTAACCGTCGGGCGGCAAACCTGACTTTAAGGCGATTCTGAAACGCTAAGCCGGTACACCGGCACACTTTTAAGAATCGCCTGAAAGCCCCCGTGCGCACCTCTCCCTACCATGGACTGCGTCCCCACGCTCCCATGGATTTCAATTGTGCTCATGTTTCTACTCAGAATGGCGATGCTGGCCTGTGCGCTGCTGGCTCTCGCACCGCCACCCGCCCGTGCTGCGTTGAAGATCGAAGGCACGCGCCTGATCTACTTCGGCCAGGACAAGGCCGCCAGTATCAGCGTGGTCAATCAGGCACCGCGTGACGTCGTGGTGCAAACCTGGGTCACCGGCGAGGACGATTCAGCCGCAGGCCCCGTGCCGTTTGCCACCCCTGAACCGCTGGTGCGACTGGGCGCCGGGGAACATCACCGGCTGCGCATCCTGTATGCCGGGGAAGGCTTGCCCGCCGATCGCGAGTCGTTGTTCTGGCTCAACGTCATGGAAATTCCGCTCAAGGCGCAAGACGCCAACAGCGTGCAGTTCGCAATACGCCAACGGCTCAAGCTGTTCTATCGGCCGCCCGCGCTCAAGGGTGGCTCGGCCGAGGCGGTGCGGCAATTGTCATGGCGCAGCGACGACGGGCCGACCATCACCGTCAGTAACCCCAGCGCGTTTCACCTGTCGCTGGTCAATGTACAGACCGACAGCCTGGCGCTCAGCGATTACCTGCTGCTCAAACCCCATGAGAGCAAAACCCTCACCGCACCGAGACGTCTGGCCAAAGGCACTTCCCTTCACTTCACCGAAATCACCGATATCGGCTTGCAGGCCCGCCATAGCGCGGCGCTCAAGTGATAGATCGCGGAGTATCTGCCCCCATGTCACTCACCAAACACTGCTTACCGATGCTGCTGTGGGCCTGTGCGGTCCTGCCGGCTACCAGCCACGCGCTGGCCTGCCGTGAGGACGGCACCAACTCGATCATCACCCAGGAGGCACTGGGTACTGCACTGGCGGTGGCCGCCGATGCGCCCAACGGCACCATCATCTGGGAGTCGGGCCCGCGCTCGACCGATGTAATCTGCAAGGACGACTACGGCCATGGCCGCGAAGAAGTGTATTTCTACGTCAACCCGGCCGGCGTGAGTATCGGCACGGGTATTCGCGTGGGCATTCGCTACAACAACCAGCCGATTACCCAAAGCACCGGCAAGGTCGGTACCGGCTTCTATTCCGATCGAGGCTGCAACTTGGCCAATTGCGTCGGCTGGGACAAGGCGCGCTTTACCCTCAACTTCAGCGTGTTCATCGAGAAATACGACCCCACGCCACCCAGCGGGCAAGCCAGTACGTTGACCTCCTACCGGGTATTCCAGCTCGACGGCGTGCGCGGGCTCAACTCGCGGCCCAACAGCAATTTCAACTACGTGGTCACCGGCATGAACGATATCCGCTTCGTGCCCTGTACCCCCGAGTTGACCATCACCCCCAGCGTGGTCAACTTCCCAACACCGTCGCGCAAGGCTGCCATCGGTGAAGTGGCCAGCAGCGCCAACTTCAGCCTGAACCTGCGCAAGGGCTGCGACACGCCCTACACCATCAGCGCACGCTTCGCCAGCACGGCGGGGGGCGGCAGTGTGATCAATGGCTTGCTGGTGCCGGATAACAACAGCTCGGTGGGCATCGCGCTGTCCCGCGCCGAGAGCCAACAGCAATTGCCGTTCAATAACTGGTTCACGCTGCAAGAGTTGATGGGGCTGGGCCAGAGCCACGATGAATTCCGCGCCGACCTGAAATGGCGCACCTTACCGATCCCGGGTGCCTTCGACGCCGCCGTGGTGGTGGATATGTACTACAAGTAGGCCTGTTTTAAGGATCGTCTTATACCCCCGGTGCACCGTGCTGTTTAAAGTGCGTCGATGCGATTGAAAAGTTATCTGCTCCAGATCAACCCCGTCCTCTCCCGACCCGAAGCAGCCAGAAGGCTGCTTCGTATTTTTGCGACCGTACTGCTGATCGGCATCCTGAGCGGGGTCTATACCTTTCTACTGTCGACGTTCAACAACGACATCTCCCAGCGCCGCGGCTACATGAGCAGCGCCATCGCCGAAGCCCACACTTTTTTCACCAACCGCGAGGCCCTGCTCGAAAGCCTCAGCCTGTCCGCGGTGCGCAAGCAGGCAAGGATCTATCCACCCTCGGAGGAGGAACAACACCTGCAACTGGGTGACACGCCAGGCAACCAGTGGAGCATCTGGCTGACCACGCGCATGCGCGATTACCTCAAGGCCAAGCAGGTCAACCTGCTCTACGTGAACACCGGCCCGACCCCACAGGTGACGCGGCTGTACGACTCCACTGCGCAGGTGCTGCCGATTTCCAAATGCATGCTCAACCGCCTCAAGGCCCTGCAAAACAGCGACCCGGGCACACTCAAGGAGCTGTGGCTCAGCGACAAGACCGAGCAGCACTCGCACCTCTACATCTTCATTCGCCTGGATGAGCGCGACCCTCGCTCCGGCTGGCTGGGCCTGGAAATGGAAAGCCGCGAAGTGTCCCAGACCCTCAGCGACCAGAGCGCCGGCGAATTCATGATGCTCAACTCCCAGGGCATGCTGGTCTTCACCAACAGTCACGACTCACAGCTGAGCCAGCAACGCCTCAAGCCCAGGGAAGACAATTTTTTCGGGTTTGTCGGCAGTGGTTTCCTGCCCGACCACCTGGTGATCCGCAAGCATCTGAAGTCCTCAGACTGGCAACTGATGTACTCCATCGACCTGCGCGCGGTGGTCACCGGCCTGTGGAAACAGTTGCTCGGCTCGCTGCTGTTCTGCCTGTTCAGCCTGACGTTGATCTGGCTGGTGATGCGCCGCGTCGACCAGCGCTTCATCATCCCTTCGATCCATCGCATCCAGGCCTTGATCGAAAGCGAGGCGTTCGGCCGCGACGTGATCCAGACCGCGCCCGTTGCCCTCTGCGTGCTGCGCCGCACCGATGGCCAGGTGGTGCTGGAAAACACCCTGGCCCAACAGTGGCTGGGCCACGGCCCGGAGCGTGAGGCGTTGCGCGCCGGCTGGATCGAGCAGGCCTTTGCCTGCGAACCGAGCGAACACAGTGACTACTTCGAAACCATCGACGGCCGCCACCTGTACCTGAGCAGCGCCCCCACCCGCTATCGCGGCGAGGACGTGCTGTTTTGCGCGTTCAGCGATATCAGCGCACGCAAGCAAGTCGAGGCGGCGCTGGAAGAAGCACGTCAATCGGCGGATGCCGCCAACGCCGCCAAAACCCTGTTCCTGGCAACCATGAGCCATGAAATCCGCACACCGTTGTATGGCGTGCTCGGCACCCTGGAATTGCTGGCGCGCACGCAACTGGACGCCCAGCAGAAGGACTACCTGCATGCCATCGAAGGCTCCTCCTCGACGCTGCTGCAGTTGATCTGCGACGTGCTGGATGTGTCGAAGATCGAGGCCGGGCAACTGGCCCTGGAGTTGAGCGAATTCTCGCCCCTGGACCTGGTCCACGAAATCATCCAGGGCTACGCCGCAGCCGCCCAGGGCAAGGGCCTGCAACTGTACGCCTGCTTTGATCCCACGCTGCCGGAACGCTTGATCGGCGACGTGACGCGCATCCGTCAGATACTCAACAACCTGCTCAACAACGCGGTGAAGTTCACCGACTACGGGCGCGTGGTGCTGCGGGTCAAAGTACTGGGCCGCGACGGCGAGCGTTCCAGCCTGTTGTGGCAAGTCTCGGACACCGGCAAAGGCATCGCTCAGGAAGACCAGGCGATGATTTTCGAACCGTTCTACCAGAGTGAAGGCAACACCAATGTGGTCGCCGGCACCGGCCTGGGCCTGCCGATCTGCCAACGCCTGACGGAGTTGATGAACGGCAATATCCGCATGGTCAGCGAACTCGGCCTGGGTAGCAGTTTCAGTCTGATCCTGCCGCTGGAAGAGGCTCCCACCCCGCCCATGCCCCCCCTATTGGCCGAGACAATCTACGTGGCCTCGCCGATTCCGGAGTTGGCCAACTCGGTCAGTGGCTGGCTGCGTCGCTGGGGCGCCAGGGCCCAGACCGGCCTGCCGACCCTGGCGGACAATCATCTGCTGCTGCAAGTGCACCCCGGCAGCATCGACCCGTTGCTGGTGCCCGAGTGGCCGGGCCCGGTGATTCACGTCAGCAGCAACGCCTGCACGACCCTGGAGGCCGACGCCGGTGCCTGGCACGTCAACCTCAACCACCTGGGCGCTATTCATCAGGCCGTCAGCCAGGCGCAAGGGCTGTGGGTGGCCCGCGCCGATGAGCACACGCGCCAGCGTGACCTGAATAAACTCAACCTGCACCTGCTGGTGGCCGAGGACAACATCATCAACCAGCTGATACTGCGTGACCAACTCGAAGAGCTCGGCTGTACCGTGGAGCTGGCGGCCGATGGTCAGGAAGCGTTGCAGCTGTACACCGCCGGCAACTTCGACGTGGTGTTGACGGACGTGAACATGCCCCATATCAACGGCTATGAATTGGCGCGCGAACTGCGCCGCCAGGGCTGCCCGTTGCCGATTATCGGGGCCACCGCCAACGCCATGCGCGGCGAGGCCGACCTGTGCCTGGCCGCCGGCATGAACCACTGCCTGGTCAAACCCTTTGCGTTGCGGGCTCTATTCAACTCCCTGGCGCCTTATGCACGGATCACCCATGAAGCCCCTTAGTATTTTGATTGTTGAGGATCATCCCCTGCAGCACATCTACCTGCAGCACCTGCTCAGTGAGTTGGGGGAGTTCATGCTCGAAACCGCCGCGGATGGCAAAGAAGCGCTGGAGCAGCTGCGCCAGCGGGATTTCGACCTGGTACTGACCGACCTGCTGATGCCCGGCATGGACGGCGTGCAGTTTATCCAGTGCCTGGCCAGCCTGCGCTGCAAGCCGGCGCTGGCGATCATGAGCGCTGCGTCGCGACGCATGTTGATGGCGGCCAGCCTGGTGGCAAAAAACCTCGATGTGGAGGTGATCGGGCTGATCTCGAAACCGGTTGCCGCCGATGCATTGCGCAGCCTGGTGGAACAACTCAGGAACAGGGTGTGCAAGCCCTCCCCCGCAATGCCCGAGCACGTGGACATCGACCGTCACAGCCTGATCCAGGCCATGAGCGCCGGCCAGTTCCAGGCCTGGTTCCAACCGAAAAAATCCCTGGCCAACGGCCGTATCGTCGCCGCCGAAGCGTTGGTGCGCTGGATGCACCCCGAGCAAGGCGTGATGCTGCCGGGTGCCTTCCTGCCGGCGATCAAGGCCTTCGAACTGGAGGAACGACTACTGTGGCTGGTGCTCAAGCAGGCGATCCACGCCCAGGAACACTGGCGCCAGCGTGGCTATGAAATCCCGGTGTCGATCAACCTGCCCACCCACCTGCTCAACAGCCACGACCTGGCGGACCGTTTGCTGGAGTTCGTGCTGCACCACGATGGCATCCCGGGGATGATCTGCTTCGAGTTGATGGAGTGCTCGGTGCCGCAGGACATCAGTAACTTCTATGCCGGTGCCTGCCGCCTGCGCATCAAGGGGTTCGGGCTGTCCCAGGATGATTTCGGCAAGGGCTACAGCTCGTACCTGAACCTGGTGTCCACGCCGTTTACCGAACTCAAGATCGACCAGGCGCTGGTCCAGGGCAGCCATGACAACGAAGGCATTGCCCAGGCGTTGGCGAGTATCATCGCGCTGGGCCGCAAACTCGGCCTGACCGTGGTCGCCGAAGGGGTGGAGACGCCCCAGCAACTGGCGCTCCTGCGCAAGATCGACTGCAACCAGGTGCAAGGTTTTCTGATCTCCCACGCGGTGTCGCCGGACCAATTTCAACAACTACTGAACAATGATGGCCCTGCGACATCTCACTAGCAGCCGGCCCCGGATTATTTACCCCGTATTAAGGAGTAAGCTCCATCCAGTGCCGATTTATCCTGCGCCCGCGGAAACCCTTGATGAAGCACAACAACGCGATCCTCGAAGCTTTCACCCGCAGCTCATTGCGCCTGAACAAAGGCCTGATGGTGCTGATTGGCATCGCGTTGCTGCTGGTCCTGACCAACTACTGGTCACTGCAACGCGGGATCGAAACCCGCTACGGCGCCACGCGCTTTCACTTCGCGCGGCTGATGGAAAACCTGCAGGAGCAGGAGTCCTATCTCAAGAGCCTGACCCACCCGGGCATCCAGGCCGAACTGTTGCGTGCCACCCATGTGCAGGTCAGCCTGAAAAGCCGCATGGTCGACAACCACCGCACGCTGTACGAAGGCCAGAAGTATTCGTTTTCGGTGCCCTTCAGCGCCAAGTTCGATGAGCAACAGGTCAATGTCGCTGCCCGGCCGCAGATTTTCGCGCTGGGCGCCCACCTGACCAGCTACTACAGCGCCTTCTGGTCCTCCTCGCCCTACGAGGCACCACAAACCTTCCTGTTCAATCGTCAGGCGAACTACACCATTACCGTGCCGTCCGTGGGCTACCAACGCCGCGAAAGCACAGAGGACACGGGCAACCTGGTGGCGCTGGTCAACGCAGTGCAACAACGCCTGGAGCAGACGCCCCAGCCCCTGGAACAAAACCGTGTGTATTGGCAAGCCGGTCCCGCCGCCGAACATTTGCTGGCGTATATCGGCCTGCCACTTGGCGGTCAGGAACAGGCGGTAGTCGGCACCTTGCTCGACCTGTCGCGGGTCGACGATGTACAGCGCGCCCTGGATCACTCGGCATTCGATCGCCTCACGTTGATGGGCCCCGACGGCCAGCGGCTGGCCGGGCCCGACATCGACGCATCGCTCAGCGATGGCGTGCACTTCAACGCCGATGGCTTCGAATTCAAGATGACCCAGGCCGGTGACCGGCCCTGGAGCGCGGTCTATGGCCTGAACTACGCGCACTTCTTCCACTCTGCGCTGTGGCCGCTGAGCAGCCTGGCGTTGTTTCTCGGCGGCCTGATCACCCTCGGCTGGGGCGGCAGCCGCTGGTATCGGCGCCAGGTAATCAACCCGGCGCGCCTGGCCCACGAGCGCATTGCCGAAAGCGTGGCGTTCAGCCGCGTGATCATCGACACCGCACCCACCGGCCTATGCGTGGTGCGCCGCAGCGACGGCAAGGTGCTTATCGAAAACCAGCGCGCCCAGCAATGGCCGGGCACCGCACGCCTGGTAGCGGCCATGGCCGGTACACCTGAGGGCGCCGAGAGCGGCGAGACGCACCTGGAGATCGAAGGCCGGCACCTGCAGATCGGCTTCGTGTCGACCCGCTACCAGGCCGAAGACGTGCGCCTGTATGCGTTCAACGACATCACCCGTCATATCGATGACGCCCAGGCCCTGGAAGACGCCCGCCGCGCCGCCGATGCGGCCAACGAGGCCAAGACCCTGTTCCTGGCAACCATGAGCCATGAAATCCGCACACCGCTGTATGGCGTGCTCGGTACCCTTGAACTGCTCGGGCTGACAGACCTGGACCCGCACCAGAAAACCTACCTGCAGACCATCCAGCGCTCATCCGGCACGCTGTTCCAACTGATCAGCGATGTGCTCGATGTGTCGAAAATCGAATCCGGGCAAATGGCGATAGAAGCCGTGGATTTCTGCCCGCTGGACATGCTCGAAGACACCCTGCACACCTACGCCGCCTTCGCCCAGCGCAAGGGTTTGCAGCTCTACAGCTGCATAGACCCGCAACTGCCGGACTGCGTCATGGGCGATCCGATGCGGATTCGCCAGATTCTCAATAACCTGGTGAGCAACGCCATCAAGTTCACCGACATCGGCCGCGTGGTGATCCGCGCCCGGGTCACGGCACAGGACGCCAACCACGTTGACCTGGAATGGCAAGTCACCGACTCCGGCGTGGGCATCCCCGAGGCGCAGCAGGCCAAGCTGTTCGATCTGTTTTACCAGGCACCGGACACCGCCAGCGAAGGCGGCGCCGGGCTGGGATTACCGATCTGCCGGTGGCTGGCGCAGATGATGGACGGCGAGATCAGGGTGGTCAGCGAGCCGGGCCTGGGCAGCAGCTTCACATTGAAAATGCGCCTGCCGCTGTGTGGCGGTGCCTTGACCAACCTGCCGCTGATCGAGCCCAGCCCGACGCCGGTGTATGTGCAGGCACCGGTGCGCGAGCTGGCACAGTCAATGAGTGACTGGCTCAACCGCCTGGGCATTGCGGCGGCGCTGGCGGCGCCCACCCAGGAACAGGACAACCGCCACGCGGTGCTGGTGGACCTGTTCGCCAGCGACCCCGCGCGGCCCTGGGTCGGCCAGCGCGTGCTGTGCCTGCCAGGTGCGCACAGCCCGCCGCTGCACACGGCCCAGGGTTGGAGGGTGGATATGTACGATGTACGTGCCATCGCCGCCACGGTCTCGCTGGCACAACACGGCAAGCATGAGCAACCGCCTGCGACGCGCCTGCAAAGTGCCGGGCAGTTGGGGTTGCATATCCTGGTGGCCGAGGACAACCCGGTCAACCAGGCGATTATCAAGGAACAGCTGGAAGCACTCGGTTGCTCGGTGTCCTTGGCCGCCAATGGCGAGCAGGCCCTGCACTTGTGGCAACCGCACGCCTTTGACCTGGTGCTGACCGACGTGAATATGCCGTTGATGAATGGCTATGACCTGGCCAGGGCCCTGCGCGAGCACGACCCGCAGTTGCCGATCATCGGCGTGACCGCCAATGCGATGCGCGAGGAAGGCGTGCGCTGCCTGGCGGTGGGCATGAACGCCTGGATCGTCAAGCCCTTGAGCCTGCAAACCTTGCGTGGCCAGTTGATCAAGCTGTGCAAGGTCAAGCCGCCGGTTGCGCCAGCCACCGCGTCATTCAATGACAGCGTGCAGTTATCGGAGAAGATGCGCCCGCTGTTCATCAGCAGCGTGGAGCAGGACTTGCAAGGTATCGACGCCGCCCTGGCCCAGCGCGACGCCCACGGTCTTGGCCAACGCCTGCATTCGCTGGCCGGCGCCCTGGGTGCCGTCCAGGCGCTCGACCTGGCCCACGCCTGCATCGAACTGGAAAGCGCACTTAACCGTGGCAGCCTCGACACTGCCCTTACGCTCAAGGTGAAAGCGGTCATGCAGCGACTGTCGGCCGTCCTGGAAACTCTCCAGCCCGGGCACTCTTCACTCACTTGAACCGGCACTACGGACGGCCCCTTATGAAAAAATTCAACGTGGTAATCGCGGACGATCACCCGATCGTGTTGCTGGGCGTTCGCGAGCTGGTGGAACGCGACACGCGCTTTCGAGTGGTCGGCGAGGCCGTGTGTTCGGCCGGGCTGATCGATTTGCTGCAGTGCCAGGGCGCCGACATCGTGATCACCGACTACAACATGCCGGGCGACTCGCCCTACGGCGATGGCCTGAAGTTGGTGGAATACCTGAAACGGCATTTCCCACAGGTGCAGGTCCTGATCCTCACGATGATTTCCAACCACCTGATTCTCACCCGCCTGCAAGAGCTGGGTGTGGTCGGCATCATCCAGAAAAGCCAGTTGCACACCGAGATTCAACTGGCACTCCAGGCCATTGCCCAACAGAGCGCCTATCGCAGCCTGGAACCGCCCAAGACATCAGTGATCGAAACCCTCACCGACTTCGACGAGCGCTTTACCAGCTTGTCGCCCAAAGAGTTCGAGATCCTGCGCTTGTTTATCTCCGGCATGAGTGTCAGTGATATTGCACGCAGCCAGAACCGAAGTTCAAAAACCATCAGCGCACAAAAGATATCGGCCATGCGCAAACTTGAAGTTAACAGCGACCAAGACCTGCTCGCTTATTGCCTGGCGCGTAACATTTTCAACTAAAGAACCACTCGCAAGCCATTCGTCGACAATGGCTTCGCCCTTTATTTTCAGACTCCCCGCCTGTTCTTGACGCGTAAGCAGCGCGCCTGAGTTTCGACTTATAAGAATCGTCTTATTCTGGTTAACGATCTCGCCTTTTACTCTTTCCTGGCAATTCAGTACTTACATTCTCCAACTAACACTAACGGACATCATCATGAAGAAGTTTTCCCTGGCTGTTATCGCCTCGGCCATTATCGCCGCATCCGGCAGTGCGTTCGCCGACGATACGGCAGCGCCTACTCCTACCCTGGGCGGCAGCGGCAAAATCACCTTCACCGGCGTGATCAACAACGACGCCTGCTCGGTGGACGGCGCCAACTCCGACCGCACCATCTCGGTCGACATGGGCAACGTCTCGATCAAGGACATGGGCACCGCGGAAAACCCAACCGCAGGTCGCGTTACCGCCAAAGACTTCAACCTGAACGTCAACTGCAACCAGGGCACCAAGGTGGCGATGATCTTTGACGCCAACAACGGCGGTTCGGGCCTGGTGACCGGCAAGAACGTACTGGCCCTGAACCCGGGTTCGGCCACCGCGCAAAACGTCGGTATCGCCCTCCTGGACAGCAAAGGCACGCTGATCGATCTGAGCTCGCCAGCCACCGCACGCATCGAAAGCACCATGCACGGTCAAGGCACTGAAGGCGGCGACGCCACCCTGAGCTTCGCGGCGGCCTACGTCACCACCGGTGCCGCCGGTGCGTCCACCGCCGGTCGCGGTGATGCAACCCTGCCGTTCATCCTGCAATACGAATAACCCCGGCGCCCCGTGCACCGAACGCGCGAGGCCATGCGGCCTCGCCATTCCCTTTTTGATGACACCGGATACCCCTCATGCCGCCTCGTTCTATCGCCATGAGCCTGGTGCTGCTGGGCATGCTTATGGCTACCCAGGCCGCCGCCAGCATTTCACTGAATGCCACCCGTATCGTATTCGATGGCGACCACAGGGAAGCCAATATCACCGTGCGCAACGGTAACCAGGACGTGTTGGTGCAATCCTGGGTCGACATGAACGATGCCAGCGGCAGCCGCGCACCGTTTGCCGTCACCCCGCCATTGGCGCGGGTGTTCGCCAAGGAACAGCAACTGCTGCGCATCCTGTATGAGGGCGCCGGCATGCCCACGGACCGCGAGTCGGTGGTGTGGCTCAACGTGCAGGAGATCCCCAAGGCCAGCGAGGCCGAGAACACCCTGCAACTGGCGATCCGCCAACGCATCAAGATTTTCTACCGCCCTGCCGGCCTCGCAGGCAGTGCGTTGCAGGCCCCAGCGCAGCTCGAGTGGCGCCTGGCCAGACATGGCGCGCAGACCCTGCTGCGGGTGAAAAACCCGACGCTCTACCACGTGTCCATGGCCGACATCAAAGTGCAGGCGCAACTGGCCAGCGACTCCACCATGATCGCGCCCGGCGAGGAGAAACAGTTTCCCCTCGGCGCCACGCCCGCCAGCGGGCCGGTGCAGTTGTCGTTTTCCAGCATCAATGACTACGGTGCCCAGAACGCGTACACCGCGCACCTGGCCGTCGGTGCTGCCGCCCCCGCGCACGCCACGGAATCACGCCGCAAACCCTAAGCCCCTTTTCTAATCCACAGGCTCACCTCGCGTGCGTGTTTGCGTGCCCGCCTGTTCGCCAACCCGGGATGTCACAGGTCTTCGCATGTCTTTTTTTTCCAGCAACAGGCCCGCGCACGGCGCACTGACGTTGAAGACACTGTCGCTCGCGATGGCCGCCAGCCTGCCGGCCTGGGCAATGGCCGATGAGCCTGCGGAGCGCTTCAACACCACGTTCCTGCAAGGTGCACAGTCCACCGTAGACCTGCAGCAGTTGCTCTCCGCGAACAGCGTGTTGCCGGGCAATTACCGCGTCGACCTGTACAGCAACGAGGTGCTGGTGGGCCGGCGCGATATCGACTTCAAGCGCACCCCCCACAACGGTCGGGTCGAAGCCTGCCTGAACCTCGACCTGCTCAAGCAATTGGGCATCGACCTGGCCCGCTTGCAGGCCGAGGGCAAACTCGACCCGCAGCACCCGCAGGACTGCTACTCCCTGGCCGAGATAATCGAAGAGGCCAACGTGCGCTATGACAGCAGCCGCCTGCGCCTGCTGGCGAGCATTCCGCAAGTGGCCATGCAACGTGGCTTGCGCGGCTATGTCGACCCGCAGCTGTGGGACGAAGGCGTCCCCGCCGCCTTCATCAACTACCAGCTCAACAGCAGTCGTACTGCGGGCGACTACGACACCCGCATCGCCAATAACCTCGGCCTGCGCAACGGCATCAACCTCGGCTCCTGGCGTCTGCGCAACGAATCGAACCTGAGTGGCGGTACCGGGCGCTCGAACACCTACACCAGCAACCGCACCTACCTGCAGCATGATGTGACGGCGATCAAGGGTCAGTTCAGCGCCGGTGAAATTTTCTCCGACACCGACCTGTTTGACAGCGTGCGCTATCGCGGCCTGAAACTGGCCTCCGATGAAGGCATGCGCGCCGACAGCGAACGCGGCTATGCGCCCGTGATCCGGGGTGTGGCGCAAACCAACGCGACCGTGGAAATTCGCCAGAACGACTACATCCTCTACACCGCCAACGTCGCGCCAGGGCCGTTCGAGATCAACGACATCTACCCCAGCGGCTCCAACGGCGACCTGCAAATCACCGTGATCGAAGCTGACGGCAGCCGCCGCGTGACGATGCAGGCGTTCTCCAGCCTGCCGATCATGGTGCGTGAAGGCCAAGTCAAATACAGCGTTTCGGCGGGTACCTTCAAGAGCAACGCCGACGGCCTGGCGACCCCGCGTTTTCTCAGTGGCACGCTGGCGTACGGCTTGACCAGCAACCTCAGCGGCATCGTCGGTTTGCAGGCCAGCGAGGACTACAACGCCGTGTCGGTCGGCGCCGGCAAGAACACCTCGCTGGGCGCGTTCTCCCTGGACGCCACCCACTCGTCCAGCAAGGCACGCGGGCAAACCACCCAGGGCAGCAGCGTGCGTGCGCTATATGCCAAGACCTTCGCCGGCACCGACACCAACTTCACCCTGGCCGCCTACCGCTACTCCACCGAGGGCTACCGCACCCTCACCGACCACGTGGAGGACCTCAGCGAAGACGTGCGCGTTCGCACCGGGCATTCAAAAACCCGCACCGACCTGACCATCAACCAGAGCCTGGGACGCAACAGTGCGTTCGGCAGCCTGTACGTGAATGCCAGCGACCAGCGCTACTGGAATCGCGGCGGCTCGCAGAGTTTTTCCGCCGGCTACACCAGCCACTGGGGCGACCTGAGCTACAACCTGGGCGTGACGCGCACCAAGCAGATTGTCACCTGGGGCGAACCCAGCAGCGACACGCAGTTGAACCTGTCCGTCTCATTCCCGCTGGGCAGCCAGGCGCGCGCGCCACGCGCCTTTGTCACCACCAGCCGGCAACACGGCGACACCACCACCCAGGCGGGGATCAACGGCTATGTCGCCGACACCAGCGACACGTTCTATTCGGTGCAGGCGGGCCACAGCGATACCAGCGGCGATTCCGGCTCGGTGAATATCAACAGCCGTACCGCCGTGGCCGACGTCAGCCTCGGCTACAGCCAGGGCCAGGGCTACACCTCGCAGAACGTCAACCTCGCAGGTTCGGTGGTGGCCCATGCCGGCGGTATCAACCTGGGGCAAACGGTCAGCGAGACCTTCGCGCTGGCTCAAGTGCCGGGCATCTCCGGGGCGAAGATCAGCAGTTACAGCGGTGTGGAAACCGGATCCAACGGCTATGCGGTGATCCCGACGGCGCAACCTTATCGGGTGAACTGGATCAGCCTCGACACCCGCGACCTGGGGGGCAACGTGGAGATCACCAACGCCACCCAGCAACTGGTACCGCGCCGGGGGGCCGTGGTCGTCGCGCATTACAGTGGCACCACCGGACGGCGAGTGTTGTTCGAGTTGTTTGATGCGCAACGAAAGCCGCTGTCGTTTGGTGCCTCATTGGAAGATGCCAACGGCAAGCAACTGGCAATTGCCGACCCGAACGGCAATGCCCTGGCGCTGGTTGAGCAGGACCGGGGCACCCTGACCATCAAGTGGGGCGAACAGCGTTGCCGTGCGAGCTATGTGCTGGCGCCACAGAACAAGGCGTTGAACTACGAGCGACAGCCGTTGGTGTGCCAACCCGATTGATGACGCCTACAGGTGTTCGAGGGTATAGCGCAACGACGCGGGTAACATCGGGCCATGGCCAAGGCCGGGAAAGGTCTGGTAGCGGGTAGTCAGCCCCTCGACACTTTGCAGCCTGACCAGCAATCGCTTGGCCGCGGCATCATCCTGCGGCGTGGCCGACCTCGTCGGACCGGCGGGTTCTGCGTCGCCACGCATCAGCAACAGCCTCGGCCGCCGGCCCTGCAGCCGTTGTTGCAAGCCCAGCCCTTCGGCCTCGATCACCCCACTGTTCCACCACAGCGAGGGGCTGGCGGCGGCATACTCATCAAAGGCCTGCGGGCGTGTCAGCAGGGTGTGCAGCACCAGCAGCCCACCATAGGAATGCCCCCACAGCACTTGGCGCGCAGGCTGCACGGCGAGGCGCTGGTTGATCAAGGGCCGGATCTGCCGGGTGAGCAGGTCGAGGAACTGATCGGCCCCACCGCTGGGCACATTCGTCAGTGGGTCGCGTTGCATGCCTTCGCCCACCTGCGGTGTGTAATCGAAGGTGCGGGCATTGCGTTCGATACGCAGTGGCGTGGCGTACCCCACCGCCACCAGCACCGGTGGCGTGGGGTGGTGGGACAGGCGATTCAACAGCTCGGTATCCAATGCCGCCATCGCCGCGTTGCCATCCAACAGGTACGCCACAGGGTTGGCGGCACTGACCTTGGGCGGTTGCCCCAGCCAGATGCGGTAGTGCCGCGCACCATCGGCGGAGTCCAGTTCCAGGGTGCTGAAACGGTAGGCGCTGGCTTCGCGCAATACCGGCGCGTCCATCAACTGGTCCGGTGCCGGCCTGGCATGGGCGCCCTGGGCGACAAGCAAGGCAAGGAAGATCGCGCGCCCCATCAGAACGACGCCGTCAGACTGGTGTACAGGGTGCGGCCGGACTGGTTATAGGTCGCCGCCCCCGCGCCTTCGATGTTGTTCACCCCCTGGGCGTTGCCCTCGCGCCACAGGCGTTTGTCGAAAACGTTATCGACGCCAGCGGTAACGCTCAGATGCTGGCTGATGGCGTAGGTGCCGCTCACACCGGCAATGGCATAGGGCGACAGTTGATTGTTGCCGGTGCCGGTAACACGGTTGCCGTGGTAATCGTACTTTTTTGGGGTCTGCTTGCCGTACCAGGCCACGCTGGCCTGCAGGGACAGAGCCTCGGTGGCTTGCCAATCGAGCATGGAGTTGAGGGTGTACTTGGGCGTGACCGAGAGCACATCGCCGGTCTGTTTGTTTTTCGATTGCAGCATGTAGGTGAAGTTGTTGGTCCAGGTCAGCGACTCGGCCAACGGCAACGTGAGGTTGCCTTCGAGCCCTTCAACCAGTGCCTTGGGGACGTTTTCCCATTGGAAGATATTGGCGTTGGCCGTGGTGCCCGAACCGCCCGAAGCGGTGCCCACCGGCGTCAGGCCGGACTCGATCTTGTTCTTGTAGTCGTTGCGAAAATACGTCAGGCCGGCGACCACCCCGGCAGTATTGCGGTACTCGATCCCCAGCTCCTTGTTGACGCTGGTTTCGGCCTCGAGATCGGCATTGCCTTGCAGGTAGCAGCTCTTGGTCGAGCCATAGCAACCCTGGCCATTGCTGTACAGCAGGTAGTTGGGGTTGAGCTGGTAGAGGTTCGGCGCCTTGTACGAACGGGCAATGCCGGCCTTCAAGGTCAGCGTGTCGGTGAGCACCTGGGACAGGTTCAGCGAGGGGCTCCAGTTGTCGCCGACAATGTCGTGGTGGTCCAGGCGCAGGCCCGGCGTCAGGCGCGTACCGGGGCGCAGCTCGATATTGTCTTCGGCGAACACCGAGAAGATGCGTGACGACGAGGTACTGCTGCGGTTGGTGCTGGTCAGCCCTGCGACACTGCCGCCGGCAGTGGTGGTCTGGGTGTTGGCGCTCGGGTCGTCGAGCCGCGACTCGACCCACTCGGTGCCCAGGGTCAGCACCTGTTCGAAACCGGCGTGCAGCGGCAGGTTGACCTCGCCGTGGGCGGTCAGGTCGCGCAGCACAGTGGTGTAGAAATCGGTGTTGGCGAAGATGCCTTCGGTGCCGCCCGCCAGGCCTTCGTTGATGCGGCTGTTGCGGGTCTTTTCGTATTGCAGGTAGGCCAGGCTGCTGCCGAAATCCCACTCGCCACGGTGGGTGGCCGAATAGGTTTCACGGTAGAGGATGTTGGTCTCATGGCCCAGCATGCTCTTCACATTCGCATTGCTGTTGGTGTTCTGGGTATCGCCGGTATAGATATTGCCCTGGCGGCTGAACCCCGCTTCCAGGTCGAGCGTCTGCTCGGGGGTGAACTGCCAGCTCAGCAGCCCGTTGACGTCCTTGTTGCGTACACCTTCGCGCCCCGCCGGCAAGGTGCCGACCTGGTTACCGGTGCGCACGGACTCATGGCCGCTGTTGATATCGGCATCGTCGGCATTGGTCTTGGCGATGTTGCCGTACACGCGGTAGCTGAGGGTGTCGGTCAGCGGGCCGTTGAGGCCGAAGTTCATGCGCTCGGTCTCACCCTCGGCCGTGTGCTGGGCGAAGTTGTGGTAGATCGTCGCCGAGCCGTGGGTTTCGCTGCCCGGTTGCCGGGTGATGATATTCACCACGCCGCCTGCCGCGCCGTTGCCGTAACGCGCCGCCGCCGGACCACGGATGACTTCGATGCGCTCGATCTGGTCAGCCGGCACCCAGTTGCTGTCACCACGGCTGTCGCGCTCGCCACGCCAGCCGTAACGCACCGAGTTACGGCTGCTGACCGGCTTGCCGTCCACCAGGATCAGGGTGTTTTCCGGGCCCATGCCGCGGATGTCGATCTGGCGGTTGTTGCCGCGCTGGCCGCTGCTGGAGTTACCGGTGAGGTTGACGCCAGGCATGGTGCGGATGATCTCCGAGAGGTCATTGGCCGGGGGGCGTTTCTTGATGTCTTCGGCGGTGATGATCGACACGCCGGGCATCTGCTTGATCTCTTCCTGTGCGGTGCCCAGTACCGTCTGGGTCGGCAGCTCCATCTGCGCGGGGGCTTCGGTTTCAACCGCGAAACTGCTGGCGGGCAACAGGCTGCAAATACTCACGGCAAGCAGGGACAAGCGGAACATGCGCGGATCTCCAAACGTCAGCCCGACCGATAGCGGTGGGCCATCAAAGATCGCCGATGATAATCAGATGCAATTGCGAGTAAAGAACATTAACTTTCTAAACATTCGCCGCGGGCAGGCGCAGGTTCATGCGCAGACCTTGAGTGCCCTGGCTGGCCCACAGCCGGCCGTGCTGCAGTTCGATGGCGCGCCGGGCGATGCTCAGGCCCAGGCCGAAACCGCTGCCCACCGTGCCATCCAGGCGCAGGTAGGCTTCGAAGATGCGCTCAAGATCGCCTCCGGCCACGCCCGGCCCCTGGTCTTCGATCACCAGCCACCAGCTGTCGCCGTCACGCTCGCCGCTCAAGCGCACCACGGCGTGTTGCGGCGAGTGGCGGATGGCATTGCGCAGGATATTTTCCAGGGCCTGGGCAAAGCTGTTGAGGTGCACGTGCACCTGGCAGGCGCTGTCCAGCTCGCAGACCAGCGCATCCAGGGGCCAGCCGGTTTCGAAATGCGCGTCCTGCACCAGCGCTTCCCACACCGAGGCCACCACCACCGTTTCAGCTTCCAGGCGCGGTTTTTCGGTGTCGAGCCAGGCCAGGTTGAGGGAGTCGTCCACCAGCCGGCGCATCTCCTCCACTTCCCGTCCCAGGCGCTGCTCCAGCTGAGCCGGCGACAGGCCGCTTTCACTGGCGATCTTCAAGCGTGCCAACGGTGTGCGGATTTCATGGGACAGGGTGCGCAGCAATTGCCGTTGCTGGTGCAGGCTCTGGCGCAGGCGCCCCGCCATGTGTTCGTAGGCGCGTGCCAGCTCGCCCAATTCGTCCGGGCGCTGGGTCACGCGGCTGCTGGCCAGGGGCTCGAGGTCGCCGGCACTCAAGGCGTTGGCGCGCTCACGCAGTTCGTTCAAAGGCTGTACCAAATGGCGATACAGCAGCAACCCCAGGCCCAGCGCCAACAGCACCGGTACCACGCCGTGGCTCAACACATGGGTCCAGGGCGTCAGGCCCGGTGGCAACAGGCGCTCCGGCAATTGCATCACCAGCCGCCCGCGCTCGGGGTGCTGGGGGAAGGCGATGCTGACGTATGGCAATTCATCGTCCAGGCGCTTGCTCATCGGCCAACTGAGCTTGCGCATGAAAGTCAGGTGGCCGACCTGTTCGGCCGTCAGCGGCGTGGTGCCCAGACTGTGCAAGTAGTCATCCAGCACCGCGACCCAGGTGTGCTCGCGCTGCTGCAACGCCAGTCGCCAGCGCTCCAGCGCCTGGGCATCGCCACTGGCCGCCAGCTGTTCCGCCTCGGCGGCATACGCAGCCAGCGCGATGCGATCCGGCTGTTCCAGAAAGTAGGTGTTGCGCTCCACCTGCAAACCCCAGCTCCAGACCAGCCACACCAGCAGCAGGCAGAAGCACACTTGCAGCGCCGCCATTTTCCACAGCAGCGGATGACGGCGCGGCATCAGGCGCTGTCGCACAGCAGCACGTAGCCCTGATGGCGCACCGCGTCGATGCGAATACCCTGCACATCGATGGCCGCCAGCTTGCGGCGCAGGTTGCACACATGCACATCGAGGCCACGGTCCAGGCGGGTGTAGGGGCGATGCAGCACCTGTTGGTAGAGGAAAGCCTTGCTCAGCGTCTCGCCCCGGTGTGCGTGCAGCGTGCACAACAGACGGAATTCCGAAGCCGTCAGCCCGGCGGCGCGGCCGTTACAGGTGAAATCGCGTGCGTCGCTGTCCAGTCCCGATGTGGAATGCCGGGCGAGCGGTTTCGCGACCCCGCAATCAATCGCCACGCGACGCAGCAAGGCATCGATGCGCACATCGAGTTCCGCCAGGCTGAACGGCTTGGGCAAGTAGTCATCGGCGCCCTGGCTGAAGCCGGTGATGCGATCCTGCTCGGCGCCCAGCGCCGACATCAGGATCACCGGGGTGCCGCGCGCATGCCGCAGGCGTGCAAGGATGTTAAGGCCGCTTTCATTGGGCAGCATGATGTCCAGCAGGATCAGCTCCACCGGCGAATGCAGCGCCAGGTCCAAACCCTGGTCGCCGCAATGGGTGCTGTTCAAGGCAAAGCCGCGACGGCTCAAATGGTTGCTCAGGTGCGTGCACAGCTCCACGTCATCCTCGATGATCAGGATGCGCGGGGCCGGCGATAAGGTTGGCGCTAGATGATAAGTATTCACAATTACGTCAGTTTCGCATCCGGCGAAACATTTCGCAATGTGGTGAATCCACGCGGGATTAGGCTAAGGTGCGGCCCACGCGCCCTTTCCCTGCGAGACCTCTGCATGCGACCCCTGATCTTCGCCAGCCTGTGCCTGCTGGCAGGCTGCCAACAAACGCCGCCGGCCAACGACCAGCTCGACGCCGTACTCTGGACCCAGACCTCCATCGAACACGAGTTGATCTATCGCCAGGTGTTCGCCAACGCCACCCGCCAGCTCGACGTGGCCCTGGCCGATCCCAGCTGGGACGCGTTGCCCTTCCCGCCCCGCAACCTGAGCGGCCTGCAACCGGCAGTGGTGGTGGATATTGACGAAACCCTGCTGGACAACGTGCCGCTCAATGCCCGCGACGTCATCCATAACCAGGTGTATGGCTACGACCGCTGGAACACCTGGGTCGACCAGGCCAAGGCCCAGGCCCTTCCCGGTGCCGTGGCGTTCCTGCAAGCGGCGAAGCAAAAAGGCATCACGGTTTACTACCTGACCAACCGCGAACACCGCCAGGTCGCGGCCACGGTGGCCAACCTGCGCCTGCGCGGCTTCCCGGTGGAGAGCAATCAACAGGTGCTCGCCGCCAGCACGCCTACCGGGCACTGCGAAAGCGCCGGCTACGGCAAAAACTGCCGCCGCCAATGGGTCGCCAGCCAGGCTCGCGTGCTGTTGATGGCCGGTGATTCCCTGGGGGATTTCGTCCAGGCCGAACGCAACACCCTCGAGGCCCAGCGCAAGGCCGTCGAACCCTATGTGAACTGGCTCGGGCAGCGCTGGTTTTTGCTGCCCAACCCGACTTACGGCAACTGGTACAGCGCGCCCTATGGGGATGATGAAAAGCTGCCGTTCGCGCAGAAACGCCAGCTCAAGCAGCAGGCGTTGCAGTTGCAGGAGTAACGCCGACCTAGTGCAAGCGCCCGCCCAACGGGTACTCGACCGCCAGGCGGATCTGGTTGGCATCCAGCTCCGCCTGGGCCGCATTGCCCCGGTGCACGGCATGGCGCAGGGTAAAGGCGAGGTTTTTCGCGACACCGGACTGCACCACGTAGCGTGCCTGCAGGTCACGTTCCCAGTGCTTGCCCTCATCACCGTAGCCAAGCCATTGGTAGCCGCCGCGAGGATCCATGTGGCGGCCGTCAATGCCACTGCCACGTACATACAACGCCGCCAGGCTCAGGCCGGGCATGCCATGGCCCGCCAGGTCCAGGTCATAGCGCGCCTGCCACGAGGCCTCCCGTGGGGCGTTGAAGTCGGACAGCGCCACGGCGTTGCTCAGGTAAATCGCCCCGCGCGTCACGTAGTCGAACGGCGTGTCGCCACTGACTTTCTGATAGCCCACGCCCACACTGTGGGCACCGAACCGATAGGTCGAGAGCAGGCTCCACGTGGTGTTATCGATGCGCCCCGACAACGCCTTGCCGGTGTCCTGGGTGCGATACAGGTTCAGGTCAACGGTCAGTGCCTGGCCGGGAAACAGCGGCCGGGTGTAGACCGCCCCCAGGTAATGCTGGCGCCAGGTGTCTTCATAGACAGCACTGAACACGCTGGCGCTCAGCCCCTTGATTGCCGTATTGCGCACGCCCACCAGGTCAAAGCGATCGCCTTGCCTGCCGTTGGAATAGTTGACGACAAACCCTCGGTCATGGCTGCTGGCGTTGCGGTCGGTGCTCTCATTGAAGTGCCCCGCGAACAGGGTGGTGGCCGGCAACTCGCGGCTGGTCAACCACCATCCCGTCGCGGTTTCGGGCAGCAAGCGACTGTCGGACGAGGCAAACACCGGGGTTTTCACCCGCTGCTCGCCGTAGCGCAATTCGGTGGAGGAAAAACGCAGTTTGGCAACCGCACCACCGCGGCTGAACTGCTCCTTGGGGTGGCCGTCATTGTCCACCGCCAATAGCCGTGCCTTCCCGGCGCGCCCACCGCCACTGTCCAGTTGCCAGGCGGAGTAAACGTGCGCATCCAGGCCAAAACCCAGAGTGCCGGTGGTGAAACCCGAGGCGTAGTCAGCCATCAGGCCATAGGCCCATTCTTCCGCCAGGTCGCTGCGCTGGGATCGAGGTTTGTAGGCGTTGCGTGCGCCGTTGCTGAGGGCGCCATGCTGGTAGTCGCGGCGGTCGTAGACACTGCGGTTGAGCAGGTTCCACTGGCTGTCCTCGATAAAGCCGTTGGCGGTGTCTTGTTCGGCGGCGAAGGCGAGCAGGCTCTGCCCTCCCAATGCCAATAGCAGGGTGCGGGTCGATAGCATCTTCACGGTTTGACTCCAGAACGTGTCAGGCAAAGGTGTTCCGCAGGGCGCAGAACACCGTTGGTTCCGTCAGAGGTATTTGAGCATCGCGATGTCGCGACGACGCTGCTTGAGGTCGGCGAACCAGCGTGTCGGGAAGAACAGCAACACCCCGAGTATCACGCTCCACAACCACACCATGGGCAGGTCGTCAAAACCGTAGTAGGTGCCTTGGTTGGCGCCCCAGATCGCCAGCGCGACCAGGTACATGGCCTTGAGCACGTAGAGGTGCAGCAAGTAGAAAAACATCGGCGCCCCACCGTAGATCGCCAGGGTCGCAGTAGCCCAGCGGGCCTGCCACTTCTCGAACAGTGCCAACAGCAGCAGCGACAGGCCCAGGGTGGGCATCAGGAACATCAGCGACGGCGGGTATTTCTTCGCGCTCATGAAGCTCATGAAGGTGCGCAGCGCATCACCGGTCTGCACCCAGGGTTTCTCGCCATACACATTGAGGTAGCGGATAAACACGAACGCGACCAGCAGGCATGCACCCAGCTTGACCAGGCGCGAGATACGCTCGGCCGACGGCATTGCCTTGCCAAACCACGGACCGATGCCCCAGCCCAGCAGGATCACACCGATCCACGGCAATATCGGGTACGTCGTGCGGGCGCGGGTGAATTCGGTAATGTCGATAAACACCCGCTGATGCAGGATCGACCAGGGCACGAAGAACGGCGACTCCGGCCCGACGGTCACGCCGTCGAGCAGGTTATGCCCGGCGACAATCGCCACCCCCAGCACGATCAGCCAGGCGCGTTTGAAGTGCAGCAAACCGGCAAGCACGATCATGCACAGGCCGATACACCAGATCACTTGCAGCCATAACGTCTTGGGTGGGAACTCGGCGTTCCAGGCAAAGCACACGAAGGTGATTTCCAGGAACACCAGGAACAACCCGCGCTTGAGCAAAAACACCGAGGTTTCGCGGGCGCTGTGTTTCTGGCTGTAGAGCCAGGCCGACAAGCCCGTCAGGAAGATAAACGCCGGGGCGCAGATCTCGCTGAGCATACGGGTGAAATACAGGTCCGGGGTGACACTCAAGGCGTCGATTGGGTCGGTGACCTGCCGGTGCAGCAAGAAGGTTTCGCGCACATGGTCGATGAGCATCAACAGCATCACAAAACCACGCAGCGCATCGATAGCCAGCATGCGTGTGGCCGTCGTGACGTTCGTGCGGGCAAGCGTCGGCGCAACAGTGCCCGCCTGACCGGCCAATCCTGAAGAAAGGGTCATATCAATCACTCATGAAGGAGGCAATGAATCAGGCTGACTTTTTCAGCCTGGCGACTTCCGATGCCGGCAGTTGCGACGGCGCGCGAGGTAACGGCGCCTGGCCTTGCTGGCGGTAGAACGACAACGTCGAACTGAAGCGTTTGACGTCAAACCGCTCGGGCTTGCCCACCGGATCAAGACGCTCCCCAGGGCTGTTGTCCTGGTACTCGACGGCCACCACGTAAGTGCCCTGCCAGGGCAGCTCGAAGCTGACGTTGCCGGCGGCATCGCTGCGCTGCTTGAAGACTTCACCGGAGGCGGTTTCCAGCATCACTTCCTGGCCCGTCAGCGGCTTGCCCGCGTAGAACACCCGGAACTGCGCACGGCCCGCATCGGCAACGCCGGTGGGGACGATATCCAGGGTCAGCTCCGGGCTACGGGCCCGCAGGTCACCGACCCAACGCGTGGCCGGGGTCCAAGCGGCTTTCACGGTCTTGGCGCCTTCATGCACATCGAACATCGGATAGTGCAGATCTTGCGCCAGCAGCGAATCCTCTTGCCCGGGCTGCTCCGCCAGCAGGAACGCCTGGCGCTGCAGGCTCAGTTGCAGCGGTGCCGACCGGTCGGCCATCGACCACGCCTGGAGTTGCCTGAACCGGTCCATGCCCCCCGGGGTCACCTCCAGAACATTCTTGTCATACTCCCCGTAGTACAAGGCCAAGGGCTGGCCGGGAAGTTGTTCGTACCAAATCTGATGCGCCTCGCAGGCGGTTGCCAACATGAACGCGCCATAACCCAACAGTGCTTTTGCGTTGCTCATTCGCATTTTTTTCGCTCCGATTGGTGGTGTTCAACCCAAGGCTGTCGCGGCTGGAAAACACCGCACAACCCTGCGCTCCCTCACTCTGCGAGCATTACAGCGCAGGCCCTTTTGCGTTTTTCGCCGAATTGCACCCACGGATCGGCGCAGACCACTGTTTAAGGGCCCGAAAAAGTGTTTTATGCGGGTTGCGTCGAGATGAGGCGTTTAGCCGAGACTACGAGTGAGCGTGTCCAATTGAGGTGCAAAAGCAGTGAGCGTTGATCGTTCCGACGCTCTGCGCAAGGCTGTGTACCTGATGTACCGAGGTGCCTGCATCGCAGGCAAGCCAGCTCCCACATTTGAACCGGTTCCCCCCATAAAGCGGGGTCAGCTGAAAGACCGCCATCGGGGGCATAGCTATCTACAACGTTGTAGCCGCCAACAGTAACCACGATGCGAAGCGAGCCGCGCTTGATCTTGCTTTTGATCTTGATCTTGATCTTGATCTTGATCTCAGGCGCCCCGTTAAACCACGCTGGCCGTAATCCGACAGTGATTTGGGGGGTAAACCGGCATGGATGCCGGTTTAGCCGCCCCGCGCCATGGATGGCGCGTGGCGGCGGCCCCCAAATCACTGTCGGATTACGGGCACACCGAGCCTGGGCGAGGTGCCGAGTGGTGGGGCGAAGGCCTTTTGCTTACTTTTGGGCCTCTCCAAAAGTGAGTCGCTGTAAGAGCGAAACCCTAAGTGGCCGTTACCGCAGCAACGGATATGTACCCGGTCCAATCCAAAAAAATGGTCGGCCCAGAGGCCGCCATCGGGGGCAAGCCCCCTCCCACAGGAAAGCGAGCGTGGGTCAGTGCCGCAGCAGTTTGCGCAACGGCACGCCATCCTTGAGCACCGGTGACTTGATCACGATATAGCTGAAGTACTTGGAGATGCCAATGTTCTTATCCAACAGGCTCTCGACCACTTCCTGGTAGTGCTGGATGCTGCGGGTCATGAAACGCACCAGATAGTCGTAGCCACCGCTGATCAGGTGGCACTCAAGTACCTCGTCCACCAGGCGGATATTCGATTCGAACTTGGCAAAGTCTTCGCGTTTATGGTCGCTGAGGGTGATCTCGGTAAACACCGTCACCGAGTCGGTGATCTTGGCCAGGTTCAAGTGCGCCTTGTAGCTGGAAATATACCCGGCCGATTCCAGCCGCTTGACCCGTTGCAGGCAGGGGCTGGCGGACAGGCCCACGGCATCGGCAAGGCTGACATTGGTCATCCGACCGTCTTTTTGCAGTTCAACCAGAATACTGATGTCGATCCGGTCCAGCTTGACTTGCCCTTCCATCACGTACCTCTTGACTGCCGTTTGTAAGACAATCTTCTAGCAAAATCAGCGCCGTAAAGACAGCTGATGCTGCGCCACCAGATCCGCCATGCTGTTGATGCAGTACTCCGCCGCACAAGGCGAAGGCTGCCGCGCCCGGTGGCGGCCGATCAAACAGCGGTCCAGCGCCCCATGTGCGCCGACCGACGGTCGCGTTACATGCAGCACCGGTTGCAGCTGCGCGCCTCGGTCCGTGAGCCATTGCGGGTCTTCGGCGAGGGAAATGAAATCTTCCGGTGCAATCCCCAATCGCTCGCACAACACCCCGCGGTCCTCGGCATCACGGTCGCCACGCACCAGCAAACGGTAGAACTTGCGCAGGTACAGCATCGCCCCCGGCGCATCCTCGAACAGCGACCAATTGCCCGCCGAACGCGCAAAGCTCATGCCCTCCTCCCAACTGGCGTGCAGCCCCCAGCTCTCGGCCAGTTGGCGATGGGCAAAACACAACACGCCACTGAAGCCCAGCTCGGCGAAACGCGGGTAGAGCCTGGCAACCTGCGTGTTGAATTCGGCCAGCACCTGATCCTTGGCCGGCTGCCCGCCACGGCTGTCGAGCAGCGGCTGCAACGCCGCCCACACCCCTGAATCGCGATCCACCAGCACTTCATCGCAATCGATCAGCAACGCTCGATAATCTGTCAGTCCCATGTGGGGTCAAGCCTCCAATGCCGCAGTTGGCCCGTAGCGGGCACAGCCTCAGTTCAAGACCCGTGCCAAGGCGCCGTCGAGGATTTCCAGCGCTTCGTCGACCTGGGCTTCGCTGGTCACCAACGGCGCGAGGAAGCGCAGCACATTGCGATGTACCCCGCACTTGATCACCAGCAAACCACCGGCCCGGGCTGCATCGATCAGGCGTTGATTGAGGTCGGCATCCGGGGTGCGGGCCGGGTCATCCTTGATCAACTCCATCGCCAACATAAAGCCGGTGCCGCGCACATCGCCGATGCGCGAGTAGCGCGCCTGCAAACCGAGCAACCCCTGGCGCAGGCGCTCGCCCAGCACTTGGCTGCGTGCCAGCAATTGCTCTTGCTCGAACGCGTCGATCACCGCCAGCGCCGCCGCACAGGCCAGCGCATTACCACCGTAGGTGCCGCCCAGCCCGCCGGGCAGCGGTGCATCCATGATGTGCGCCTTGCCGACCACGCCGGACAACGGCAAGCCGCCGGCCAGGCTCTTGGCCACGGTCACCAGGTCGGGCTGGATGCCCGCGTGCTGGAAACCGAACCAGGTGCCGGTGCGACCGAAGCCGGTCTGGATTTCGTCGAGGATCAACACGATGCCATGCTTGTCGGCCAACGCTCGCAGCGCCTGGAGAAACTCAGGGGGTGCGGTGAGGAAACCGCCATCGCCCTGCACCGGTTCGATGATGATCGCGGCCACCCGCTCCGGCGCTACCTGGGTCGCCAGCAACTCATCCAGGGCCTTGAGCGCGATGTCGCTGGTCACGCCGCGATAAGCGTTCGGGTACGGGGTGTGGAACACCTCCGGCGCAAACGGCCCGAAGTTCTGCTTGTAGGGTTGGCTCATGCCGGTGAGCGTGGTGCCCAGCAACGTGCGCCCGTGGAAACCGCCACGGAAGGCAATGACCGCCGAGCGATTGGTATGGGCGCGGGCGATCTTCACCGCATTTTCCACCGCCTCGGCGCCGGAGGTGAAAAACGCCGCTTTATAGGCTTCCTGGCCGCCGATCATTTCACACAGGCGCTGGGCCAGGTCGAGGTAAGGCTGGTAGGCCACCACCTGGAAGCAGGCATGGGAAACCTTCTGCAACTGAGCCTGCACGGCGGCGACCACCTTGGGGTGGTTATGGCCGATGTTGAGCACGCCGATACCGCCGACGAAGTCCAGGTAACGCTTGCCATCCACGTCCCACAATTCGGCGCCCTGGGCGCGGTCGATCACCAGCGGGTGCGCGGTCACCAGGCCACGGGGCACGAACTGCTCGCGCTGACGGAGCAAATGAGGGGTTTCGTCGACTTTGCTATTCATGGCATTTCCCATCGTGAGTCCGGCAACCGGAAGGTGGTTGCGATGCAGTCCAGAGTACGGCCTGCGGGCAACCAACTACGCCGAACTTGCCCCGTGAGAAATTCGGATCAACTGTTTTCGCCCCGCGTTTCAACAGATCCTGCGCCGGGCTTTGGGCGATGATGATGCTTCCGTTTATCCAGCAGGAAATGCCCATGGCCTTGCTCTACAAAGCTGACCCGGTGCGCGGCCGACACTGGCAGGCACTCTTTGCCCAACACGCGCCGGACATCGAATGGCGCACCTGGCCCGACCTCGGCAACCCCGCCGAGGTCGACTACCTGGCCGCCTGGCAGGCACCGGAAGATCTGGCCCGCGTGCTGCCCAACCTGAAGGTGTTGTTCGCCCTGTCGGCCGGTGTCGATCAGTTGGACCTTGATCGCCTGCCC
Organism: Pseudomonas sp. NIBRBAC000502773; assembly: GCF_006517195.1. Taxonomy (NCBI): domain Bacteria; kingdom Pseudomonadati; phylum Pseudomonadota; class Gammaproteobacteria; order Pseudomonadales; family Pseudomonadaceae; genus Pseudomonas; species Pseudomonas sp. NIBRBAC000502773. The sequence continues at coordinate 1,096,205 of NZ_CP041189.1, forward strand.
GCGGGCCTGCCGGTGGTGCGCCTGCTGGACCCGGGCATCACCCGCGGCATGTGCGAATACGCCAGTTGGGCCGTGCTGAGCCTGCACCGCGACATGCTGCGCTACCGCCAACAGCAGGTGGCGCGCTGTTGGCAGGCGCACCTGTTGCAGCCGGCTGCGAACCGGCGCGTGGGGGTGATGGGGTTGGGTACCCAGGCCCAGCAGATCCTGGCGACCTTGGCCCCCCTGGGCTTTGCCCTGTCCGGCTGGGCGCGCAGTGCGCACCAGGTGCCGGGGGTTGAGTGTTATGCGGGGGAAGCGCAACTGCCGGCGTTTCTCAGCCAGTGCGATATTTTGCTGTGCGTGTTGCCGTTGACGGAGCAGACCCAGGGAATTCTGGACCGGCGCTTGTTTGCGCAACTGCCACGGGGGGCGGGGTTGGTGAATATGGGCCGTGGGGGGCACCTGGTTGAAGAGGATTTGCTCGAGGCGTTGGAGAGTGGGCAGTTGAGTGGGGCGGTGCTGGATGTGCTGCGGGAAGAGCCGGCGGCACCGGAGCATCCGTTCTGGGGGCATCCGCAGGTGTTGTTGACGCCGCATATTGCGGCGATGACCCAGCCGGAGAGTGCGTTTGCGGTGTTGCTGGAGAATATTCGGCGGTTTGAGCGGGGGGAGGAGATGGTGGGTGAGGTGGATCGGTTGCGGGGGTATTGAGTACCTATTCGGTTCCAAGGCCGTGGGTTCCAAGCCCGCAAGAGCAGGCCAAGGTTTACCTGATGTATGCAGATCAAAATATGGGAGGGGGCTTGCTCCCTCCCACATTTTTAACCCAGTACACCAGGCACAATGCCGGTCGGCTCCAAGGCCGCCGCGCTTTGATCAATTCGTCTCAGTCAACCGGGTCGCAATTGCCAATCCCACATCCTGAGTCGATCCCCGGCCCCCCAGATCCGGCGTCACCACCCCTTCTGCAATCACCGCCTCAATCGCCCGCAATATCCCATCATGCGCCGCCCGATACCGCCCATCCCCATTGCCCAAAAAGTCCAACATCAACGCCCCCGACCAGATCATTGCAATCGGATTGGCAATGTTCTGCCCATAGATATCCGGCGCCGACCCATGCACCGGCTCGAACAATGACGGAAACCGCCGCTCCGGATCCAGGTTCGCCGACGGCGCTATCCCGATGGTCCCCGCACACGCCGGCCCCAGGTCCGACAGGATGTCGCCAAACAGATTCGACGCCACCACCACATCAAACCGGTCCGGCTGCAACACAAACCGCGCACACAAAATATCGATATGCTGCTTGTCCCACGTTACCTCGGGATAGTTCGCCGCCATCAATGCCGTGCGTTCATCCCAGTAAGGCATGCTGATGGAAATCCCATTGGACTTCGTCGCCGCCGTCAGCTTCTTACGCGGGCGAGTCTTGGCCAGGTCGAAGGCAAACTTGAGAATGCGATCAACCCCACGTCGTGTGAACACCGATTCCTGCAGCACGAATTCATGCTCGGTACCTTCGAACATCTTGCCGCCCACCGAGGAGTATTCGCCCTCGGTGTTTTCGCGGATCACCACAAAGTCGATGTCCCCCGGCGCGCGCCCGGCCAACGGGCACGGCACGCCGGGGAACAGGCGCACCGGGCGGATGTTCACGTACTGGTCGAAGTCGCGGCGGAACTTGAGCAGCGAGCCCCACAGGGAAATATGGTCCGGGACTTTGTCCGGCCAGCCCACGGCGCCGAAGTAGATCGCGTCAAAGCCCTTGAGCTGCTCGAACCAGTCCTCGGGCATCATCTGCCCGTGTTCCAGGTAGTAATCGCAGTGGGCCCAGTCGAGCACTTCGATGCTCAGGTCCAGGTCCCAGATCCTGGCGGCCTGTTCCAGTACCCGCAGCCCTTCGGGCAGGACTTCCTTGCCGATGCCATCGCCGGCAATCGCGGCGATTCTGAATGCCTTGCTCATGGTGCATGCCTCGCAAAAATTCAGTTCAAGCCGCCGATATGGAAGGCTTTGACTTCAAGGTATTCGTCCAGGCCGTACTTGCTGCCCTCGCGTCCCAGTCCCGATTGCTTGATGCCGCCGAACGGCGCGACCTCCATCGAGATGATCCCGGTGTTGAGCCCGACCATGCCGAACTCCAGGGCCTCGCCAAAGCGCCAGGAGCGCTGCAGGTCCTGGGTGAAATAGTAGGCACCCAGGCCATACGGGGTGGCGTTGGCCAGGGCGAGGGCCTGGGCTTCGTCGGTAAAGCGCATCAGCGGTGCCACCGGGCCGAAGGTTTCTTCATTGGCAAGCAACATCCCGGCGTGGGTATCGCCGAGTACCGTGGGCTGCACGAACTGGCTGTCGCCGTCGGGGACGGCGCCGCACAGCAGCCGGGCGCCCTGGCTCAGGGCATCGTCGATATGCCGCGCGACTTTGTTCACCGCTGCGGGGTTGATCAGCGGGCCGATGGTCACGCCGTCGTCCAGGCCGTTGCCGACCTTGAGCTTGCCCACCTCTTCCACCAGCCGCGCCGCGAAACGCGCGTAGATACCGTCCTGCACCAGGATACGGTTGGCGCACACGCAGGTTTGCCCGGCGTTGCGAAACTTGCTGAGCATCACCCCGGCCACCGCCTGCTCCAGGTCGGCATCGTCGAACACGATAAACGGCGCATTGCCGCCCAGTTCCAAACTCAAGCGCTTGATGTGCTCGGCGCTCTGGCGCATCAACAGGCGGCCGACGGCGGTGGAGCCGGTAAAGGAAATCTTGCGCACCGCCGGGTTGCCGGTCAGTTCTTCGCCAATGCCGGCGGGTAAGCCGGTGATCACATTGAACACCCCGGCCGGAATGCCCACGCGCTCGGCCAGCACCGCCAGGGCCAGGGCCGACAGCGGCGTGAAGTCCGAGGGTTTGACGATGATCGGGCAACCGGCGGCCAGCGCCGGTGCGCATTTGCGCGTGATCATCGCGTTGGGGAAATTCCATGGGGTGATGGCGGCGCATACGCCCACCGGTTGCTTGAGGGTCAGCAAACGCCGATCACCGCTGGGCGCGGGCATGGTTTCGCCGTAGACCCGGCGCGCTTCCTCGGCGAACCACTTGACGAAACCGGCACCGTAGCGCACTTCGCCACGGGCCTCGTTCAGCGGTTTGCCCTGCTCGCAGGTCATGATCAGCGCCAGGTCATCGAGGTTGTCGATCATCGCCTGGTACCAGCGCTCCAGCAGCGCCGCGCGTTCGGCGGCCGGGCGGGCGCGCCAGGCAGGCCAGGCACGCTCGGCGGCTTCGATGGCGCGGCGGGTGTCCACCGCGTCCATGGCCGGCACCTGGGCAATCACGTGGCCGGTGGCCGGGTCGCGGATGTCCAGGGTGGCGCCGCTGTCGGCAGCGATCCACTGGCCATCTACGTAGGCGAGTTCAGCCAGCAGGCTGGGGTCTTGCAAGCGATTCTTGAGCATGGTCGAGTCCTGATCCGAGACACGCTCCAGTCTAGGGAGGCGCCGCAAACGAGGATGCCGAAAGCGCGGTTAAAGCAGCGTGCCGTGCTGAAATTCACCCCAGGACGGCAGGCTCTGCTAAGCCGTCAGCGAACCGAGCAAGCCTTGCAAAAAGCGCTCGCCGGCGTCCATCTGGCTGATCTCGATAAACTCGTCGGGCTTGTGCGCCTGCTCGATGGAACCCGGCCCGCACACCACCACCGGTACGTCCAGGCGCTGCTTGAACAGGCCGCCTTCGGTGCCGAACGAAACCTTGGAGGTGCCGGTGCCCGGCGCGGCGAATTGCTTGAGAAAGCGCACCGCCTCGACACTGGGATGGGTGTCGAGGCCAGGATAGACGTTGATCGTTTCGATCTCGATGGCCGCCACGCTGGACAGCTTCTGCGCCTCGCGCACGATCACCTCGGCGCGCTCGCGCATCTGCTCCAGGAACGCGTCCAGGTCGTCCGCCGGCAGGTTGCGCACTTCGAAGTCCAGGGTGCACAGGTTGGGCACGATATTCAGCGCCTTGCCGCCGATAATCTGGCCGACATGCACGGTGCTGTAGGGCACGTCATAGTCGTTGTCCTGGGCGCCGTGGCGTTGCAACTGCTGCTGACTGTCACGCAGGGCGGCGATAAAGTCGCAGGCCACGTGGATGGCGTTGACCGAGCGCGGCGCCAGGGATGAATGCGCCTCCTGGCCTCGGCAGTACGTGCGGTAGGAGCCCTTGCCCTTGTGGCCGAGGACAAACTGCATGTTGGTCGGCTCACCGATCACACACAGAAACGGCCGCACCGGCGCCAGGTGCAGCACGTCGAGCAAGCGCCGCACGCCGACGCAGCCGATTTCTTCGTCATGGGACAGGGCCAGTTGCAGCGGGCGGTTCAACGTGTGGTCGGCGGCATCCAGCATGGCGTCGATGGCCAGGGCGATAAAGCCCTTCATGTCGCAGCTGCCGCGCCCATAAATGCGCCCGTCCTGCACGGTGGCGGCAAAGGCGGGAAAGGTCCAGGCCTGCCCCGCCGCCGGCACCACGTCGGTGTGCCCGGACAGCAGCACGCCGGGCTGTTCCTTGGGCCCGGTGCTGGCGAACAGGTTGGCTTTCTTGCCGCTGGGGTCCTTGACGATCAGCGAGTCGATGCCCTTGCTCAGCAGCTGGTCGCGCACATACTCGATCAAGGCCATGTTCGACGCCGATGACACGGTGTCGAAGGCCATCAGCTGTTTCAGAATCTCCAATACGCGGGGTTTCATGAGGCCTGGCTCCGTTGCTCGGCAGATGGGGCGAACCGGGTGATGGAGAACGGCTCGATCGGGGTGCTGGTGCTGCCGGTGGCAAGCAGTTCGGCCATCACATCGCCGACGCCCGGGCCCAGCTGGAAACCGTGGCCGCAGAACCCGAAGGCATAGAACAGCCCGTCGACCGTACCGCTGGGGCCCATCACCGGCAGCGAGTCCGGCAGGTAGCCTTCGATGCCGCTCCACACGCGGATGATGTTCAGGTTGCCGACGCCCGGCAGCAGGCGGCGCATCTGGCTGACCTGGTTGAGGATGCTGCGCGGTTCCACGTAGGCGCGGCGGTTGAGCATATCCGGCTTGCTGCGGTAGCCGCCGCCGATGACGATATTGCCCCGGGGAATCTGGCGGAAGTAGATCACCTCTTCGGGCACCTTGGTGTACACGCCGATCACCGTGGGCAAGGCATAAGGCACCGGCTCGGTCACGGCCATTTGCGGGCCGTGGGTGTCCAGCGGCACCGGTTCGCCGAACTGCGCCGAGAGCTTCTGGCCCCAGGCGCCGGCGGTGATCAACAGTTGCGCGGCGTGGAACTGGCGGCCGTCGGTGGTGGTGACCTGGAAGTCGGCGCCGACCTTCTGCACCTCGGCCACTTCGGTGCGTTCTTCGATCTGCGCGCCCAGGCGCCGGGCGGCGCGGGCAAACGCCGGTGCGGCCAGGCGCGGGTTGGCATGGCCGTCGTGGGGCGCATAGGAGCCGCCCTTGACGTCCGGGCCGAGGAAGCCGAAGCGTTGATGCAGTTCGGCGCCGCGATAAATCTTCAGGTCCAGTTGTTGCGCTTCCGGTGCGGCGGCATAGGCCTCCAGCTCGGCGATTTCATCCTCGCGGTAACACACGCGCATATGCCCGCTGGGGATGAATTCCAGGTCGTCGTCGATCAGTTCCGGCAGGCGCTTCCACAGCGCCCAGGAGCGATTAGCCAAGGCCAGCTGGCCGAGGAAACGCCCTTGCCGGCGCACATTGCCGAAGTTCACACCACTGGCGTACTGGCCGATCTGGTCGCGCTCCAGCAGGATTACCGATTGCCCGCGACGGCGCAGAAAAAACGCGGTCGCCGAGCCCATCAGCCCCCCGCCGACAATCACCACATCGGCTTTTTGCACGCTCATGACGAGACCTCCTCGGTGATCAGCATCGATAACGGTTTGACCGGCGCCTGGCCGCGCTGGCGCCCGACCGCCTGCACCGGCACGCCGGCAGCGGCGGCGATCACTTCGGCCCCGGCCTGGGAGCAGTAACGCCCCTGGCAACGGCCCATGCCCACGCGGCTGAACGCCTTGGCGCGATTGACTTCGCAGGCGCCCTTCTCCTTCACCGTGCGCCGTAACTCGCCGGCGCTGATCATCTCGCAGCGGCACACGATGGCGCTGTCCGGCAACGCCTTGGCCTGTTCGCTCGGCCACGGGAACGCCTGGGCCAGGCCCAGGCGGAATTGATCCATCACCGCCAGGGCCTGCTGTTGCTCATCCCGCAGGCCGGTGTCGACCGGTTGTTGCAGGTCTTCCAGCAGCGCCAGCGCCACCAGGCGCCCGGCATGCTCGGCGGCATCGGCGCCGCGAATTTTCGCGCCGTCACCGGCCGCGTACACGCCCTTCACCGAGGTGCGTCCGGCGTCATCCGTGGCCAGCCACCATTGGCTCGATGCCTCATCGAACGCCATGCGACAGCCGGCCAGGTCACCCAGCTGGGTTTCCGGACGCAGGTGGTAACCCAGCGCAACGGCATCGGCCTGCACCGTGACGGTCTGCCCGTTGCCGGTGGCGAAGCGCACACCGCTCACGCCATTGGCCGCGTCGCCCATCACTTGCAGCGGCTTGACCCCGAGGTGCACCGCCACCTTGGCGCGGTACAGTTGCGCCAGTAGCTTGATCCCGGTGAACAGCACGCCGGGCCGCGCCAGCAGTTTGGGCAAGGCTTTCAGGCGCAGGCTCAGAGGCGAGGTGTCGAGCACCGCCGCCACGTCGGCGCCGGCCTTCACATACTGGCTGGCGACCAGGTACAGCAACGGCCCGCTGCCCATGAACACCACGCGATGGCCGATGGACACGGCCTGGTTTTTCAAGGCGATCTGCGCCCCGCCCAGGCTGTAGGTGCCCGCCAGTTGCCAGCCCTCGATAGGCATCAGGCGGTCGGTGGCGCCGGTGCAGAGGATCAGTGCGTCGTAATCCACCGTGGTGTGGCGGCCCTGGCTCACGCAGCACAGTTGCCCTGGCGTGAGGTTCCACACCAGGGTGTCGGGGCGGTAGTCGATGGCGTCGCGCAGGCGGTCGAAACTCTGGTGCAGCGCCTGGGCCTTGGCGGCCTCGCTGCCGTACAGGGTCGCGTAGTCGCGGGTGAAGCCTTCTGGCTGACGCCGGTAGATCTGGCCACCGTCGCGGCGGTTTTCATCGATCAGGATCGGTTTGATCCCGGCCGCCAGCAGGGTTTCGGCGCAGCGCACCCCGGCCGGTCCGGCGCCCACAATAACTACCCGTGCAGTGGCCATGTCGCCTCCGGTTGTGTGGTAACGATATCCAGCCCGTCACGGACTTCATTGGAGCAGGCGCGCAGGCGTTCGCCGCTGCGGGTCCACACCCAGCAATCCTGGCACGCGCCCATCAGGCAGAAACCGGCACGGCGGCCGCTGTCGAATTCCGACTGGCGCAGCGCGTTGCCCTGGGTCAGCAGCGCAACCATCAGGGTGTCGCCCTGCAGGGCTTGGACGGCGGCGCCATCCACGGTCAGGCTGACCGTCGGCCGGCCCTGTTCGGCCAGCCTCACAAAACGCGCGTTCATGCATAGGCTCCCACAGTGAGGGTGTTGACGCCCTGCTGGGTACCCAGCAAGTGGGCGCTGTCGTGGTGGCAAAGGATTTCACCACCGTCGTCAAGGCGGCGGCGCGGCGGCGCGGTGCGGTTGCACAGGCCGTCGACGCGCACCGGGCAGCGATTGAGGAAGGTGCACAGCTGCGGCCCATTGGCCCGCTCGCCGAGCGCCGGCAGCGTGTCGCCTGCAGTACCGCAGGTTTCCAGCCAGCCCTGGCGCAACTCGGGCACCGAGTGAATCAACAGGTCGGTGTAAGGATGGAACGGCGGCTCGGCAAACGCCTGGCGACTGCCGGCCTGGACCTTGCGGCCGCTGTACATCACCACGATGTCATCGCACAGCGCGCGCACGGTGGAAATGTCATGGCTGATAAACAGGTACGACACCCCCAGCTGCTGGCGCAGGTCGCGCAGCAGTTCGAGAATCGCCGCACCCACCACGGTGTCGAGGGCCGAGGTCACTTCGTCGCAGAGGATCAGGTCGGGCTTGGCCGCCAGCGCGCGGGCCAGGTTGACCCGCTGCTTTTGCCCGCCGGACAGCTCATTCGGGCGCCGTTCGGCGAGGTCCCGGGGCAGGCGCACCAGGTCGAGCAGTTCACCGATCCGGGCTTGCAGCGCCGCGCCCTTGAGGCCGAAATACATTTTCAACGGCCGACCGATGATGGCCGCCACGCTGTGCATCGGGTTGAGCGCGGTGTCGGCGTTCTGGAACACCATCTGGATCCGCCGGAATTGTTCCGGGGTGCGCTCGGCGAGGCTGCCGCCCAAGGGTTGCCCATCGAAGGCCAGGCCGCCGAGGGCCGGGGTCAGCAACCCCGCCACCACCCGGGCCAGGGTGGACTTGCCCGAGCCCGACTCGCCGATCACGCCGATGGCCTGGCCACGGCGCACGGTGAGGTCGATGTCTTCCAATACCCGAATCGACGGCATGCCGTGCAGGTTCTTGTTGCCGTAGCCGGCGGTGAGGCCGGTGATGGTCAGCAGCGGTACCTCCCCGGCGACGCCGCAGGGCGGGCGAATGCTGCTGTCGGGCCGTGCGGCGGCTAGCAGGCTGCGGGTATAGGCGTGAGCCGGGGCATTGAGCAGCGGCGCCGTGGCGCTCTGTTCGAGGATTTGCCCGCCGTTGAGCACCACGATCTGGTCGGCCATTTGCGCCACCACCGCGAGGTCGTGGGACACGTACACCGCCGTGGCACCGCGCTCGCGCACCACGCGCTTGAAGGCGCGCAGCACGTCGATCTGGGTGGTCACGTCCAGGGCGGTGGTCGGCTCGTCGAGCACCACCAGCAGCGGATCGCTGATCAGCGCCATCGCCGCCATCACCCGTTGCAGTTGCCCGCCGGAGACCTGGTGCGGGTAGCGTTGGCCGATGCGTTCCGGGCCTGGCAGCGCCAGGTCGCGGAACAGGCCGATAGCCTTGGCGTGCAGCTCGGCCCGAGTACCCAGGCCGTGGATCAGTGCGCCTTCGATGACCTGGTCGATGAGTCTTTTCGCCGGGTTGAACGCGGCGGCGGCGCTTTGCGCGATATAGGACACACGGTTGCCGCGCAGGCCCTGCAGTTGGTGTTCGCCCAGGGCGAGCATGTCGTGCTCGCCGACCTGCACCACACCGCCGGACAGCCGACACCCGCGCCGTGCATACCCCAGCAAGGCCAGGGCGATAGTGGTCTTGCCCGAGCCGGACTCGCCGATCAACGCCAGCACTTCACCTTGTTTCAGGGCAAAGCTCACGCCCTTGACGATTTCCACCTCACCGCGTTCGCCACAGGCGACCACGCGCAGGTCTTCGACGCGAATCAATTCAGTCATTTCAATGGCCTCCCGTGCGTCGACTGCGTCGCGAGGACAGATAGTCGATCAGCAGATTCACGCCGATGGTCAGCGTGCCGATGGCCAGCGCCGGAAGGATGATGGCCAGCGCGCCCTGGTTAAGGCCACCGATGTTTTCCCGCACCAGCGAGCCGAGGTCGGCATCCGGCGGTTGCACGCCCAGGCCAAGAAAACTCATGCCGCTGAGCAACAGCACGATGTAGCCGAAACGCAGGCCCAGGTCGGTCAGGACCGGGTTGAGCATGTTCGGCAGGATCTCCACGCACGCCACGTACAGCCGGCGCTCGCCACGGGTACGCGCGACCTGCACGTACTCCAGGGCTTCAATGTTGACCGCCATGCTGCGGGCGACACGGAAGGAGCCGGGGATATAGCTGATCACGGCCGTACAGATCAGCAGCGTCACCGATGAGCCAAACGCCGAGACCATGATCAACGCGAGCATTTTGCTCGGGATCGAAATAAAGGCGTCCATGATGCGGCTGATGATCTCGTCCAGCCACTTGGGCGAGACCACCGACAACAGCGCACAGCCGGTGCCGAAGGTGCTGGCCAGTAACGCCGCCACCAGCGCCAGCCCGACAGTAAAGCGCGCGCCCACCAGCACACGGCTGAGCATGTCGCGGCCCAGGTAATCGGTGCCGAATGGATGCGCGAGGCTGAAGCCTTCGAAGATGTTATCGGACACCACCTCCCCCACCGGATGGGGCGCCAGCCACGGGCCGAGCAGCGCCACCAGCAGCCAGGCGACACACACCACGCCGCCCAGCAGCCCCAGCCACGACGGGCCGCTGGACACCTTGGCGAGTGCCAGGGCGGAGGAGACAGGCTTGGATTTCGCAATGAGGTTGTTCATTGGTTTCTCAGCCTCGGATTGGACAGAATCGCGCACAGGTCGGCGAGCAGCACCAGGCCCAGGTACGCCGCGCAGAACAACATGGTGCACGCCTGCACCAGCGCCATGTCGCGGTTGGTCACGGCATCGACCATCAAGCTGGCAATTCCGGGGTAGTTGAAAATGGTTTCGACAATCACCACCCCGCCCAACAGGTACGACAGGCTCAGGGCGATGGCGTTGGCAATCGGCCCGATGGCATTGGGCAAGGCATGGCGCAGCACGATGCGGATCGGGCTGACGCCTTTGAGGCGGGCCATTTCCACATAGGGACTGTCGAGCTGGTCGATCACGGCCGCGCGAGTCATGCGCGCCATTTGCGCGACGATCACACAGCACAGCGTCATCACCGGCAAGGCATAGGTGCGCATGAATTGCAGCGGTGAACTGATGTCGCTGGCATACGAGAGGGCCGACAACCAACCGAGGTTGACCGCAAAGATCAGCACCGCCAGGGTCGCCACCAGGAATTCCGGCACCGCGACCATCGCCAGGGTGATAAAGCTCAGGCAGCTGTCGATGCGCCCGCCCCGGCCCATCGCCGAACCGATGCCGAGCACCAGCGCCACCGGCACCGAGACCAGCGCGGTGGCGCCCGCCAGCATCAGGGTGTTGGGTACCCGGCCCGCCATCAGTTCACCCACCGGCATGGCGTTGGAGACCGATACGCCCATGTCGCCGCTGAGCAGGCTCATCAACCAGTGCAGGTACCGCAACACACCGGGCTGGTCCAACCCCAGTTTCAGGCGCAGGGCCGCCACCTGTTCAGGGGTCGCGAACTGGCCCAGGGATTGTTGCGCCGCGTCCCCCGGCAGTACCGCCGTGATCGCGAACACGACCATGGACACGATCAACAAGGTCAAGGCCCCGGCGCCGAAGCGCCGGCCGATCAACCACAGTGTATTGCTATTCATCCCACCACCCTCCTCAAGCGTCCAACCACACCTGCTCGGCAAACATGTAGCCCATGAAACCGCCCAGTGGGTTGCTGTCGTAGCCTTTGATGCGCTGGTCGACGCCGTCGATATTGCTGATGAACACCGGCACGCCGATGCCGCAGTGGTCGTGCACCAGGACCTGCATGTCGCCATACATCTTGGCGCGCTTGGCGTCGTCGGTTTCGCCACGGGCCAGCATCAGCAACTGGTCGAACTGATCGTTCTGCCAGCCGGACTCGTTCCACGGCGCCTTGGACTGGAAGAACTGCGAGAACATCACGTCGGCATTCGGCCGGGGGTTGATGTTGCCGAAGCTCAGCGGGTGCTTCATCCAGTGGTTGGACCAGTAGCCATCGCTCGGCAGGCGGTTCACGTCGAGCTTGAGCCCGGCCTGCTTGGCCGATTGCTGCAACAGCACGGCGATGTCCACCGAGCCGGTGGCGGCAGGCGAGGCCATCACGGGCATGGTGATGCTTTCCATGCCGGCTTTCTTCAGCAGGAACCTGGCTTTTTCCGGGTCGTAGACCGTCTGCGGCAAGTCGGTGTTGAAGTAGCGCGAACCCGGCGCAATCGGGTGGTCGTTGCCCACCACCGCAAAGCCACGGAACACCGCGGACTTGACCTGTTCACGGTCGAGCAGCAGCTTCATGGCCTGGGTGAATTCCGGGCTTTTGCCGGGCAGTTGGTCCTGGCGAATGATCAGGTCAGTGTAGTTGCCCGACGGTGCGTCGACCACGCGATGCTTGGCGCTGGCCTTGATGCGCGTGGTGGAGCGCGGGTTGACCTCGTTGATCATGTGCACGTCGCCCGACAGCAGTGCATTGACCCGCGATGGCTCGTCGGCAATCGCGATGAACTCGATCTCATCGAGGTACGGCAGGCCCGGTTTCCAGTAGTTCTTGTTGCGCACCGCAATCGAACGCACGCCGGGCTTGAACTCGCCCACGGTGAACGGTCCGGTGCCGATGCCTTTACTGAAGTCGCTGGTGCCCTCGGGGACGATCAACAGGTGTGACACCGCGAGGATCGACGGCAATTCGGCGTTGGCCGCGCTGAGGCGGATCTGCACTTCGTTCGGCCCGCTGGCCTTGATCTCGGCGAACTGCTCCATCAGCGGCATGACCTTGGAACCGGTCAGCGGGTCTTTGTGGCGATTCAGGGAGAACACCACGTCGGCGGCGGTCAGGGCCTTGCCGTTGTGGAAGGTCACGTCCTTGCGCAGGGTAATGGTCCAGACGGTGGCGTCGGTGTTGTCGATGCGCTCGGCCAGTTCCAGTTGCGGCACCAGGTGCTTATCGAAGCGGGTCAGGCCGTTGTAGAACATGTAGTGGCGCACATAGTCGGTGGACAGCGCGCCCTTGGCCGGGTCGAGGGTATCGGCGGTGGAGCTGGACATGCCGGCCACGCGGATCTTGCCGCCTGGCTTGCCTTTGCCGTCCACGGCGGCCTCGTCGGCGAACAGCTTGCCGGCGGCACCGAACAGGCTGCCCGCACCGGCGGCGGCGACACCGGCCACACCGAGCATTTGCAGGGCGTTGCGGCGCGACATGCCACGGTTGAGACGTTCGAACACCCGCAGGCTGTCCTGGCCGGAGATGAGTTCGGGGGTGTTTTTGTTGTCAGTCATAGCAAGGCTACCTGTCGATAATCGGAAGAATCGAGTGCTCACGGATGTCCGGAGCGTCCTGGAAACACAAACGACGGTGACGCAACAACGGCAACTCAGTGCAAATAGTCCTGGAAGCGGTAGTAAGCCCCCACGAACGGCAGGAACCACGGCTTGCCGAAATGCCCGGGAATCGCCGGCCATTCCAGTTCGCGCCAGGGGTTGGCCGCGGTATTGCCGGCCATGACCTCGGCCATCACCTGGCCCATGTGCACCGACATCTGCACGCCATGGCCGCTGTAGCCCATGGAGTGGAACACGCCGCCATGCTGGCCGGCGCGGGGCAGGCGGTCGGACGTCATGTCCACCAGGCCACCCCAGCAGTAGTCGATCTTCACGTGCGCCAACTGCGGGAACATGTTCAGCATCGCCGCTTGCAGTACCTTGCCGCTCTTGGCGTCGGAGACGCTGTCGGACATGGCAAACCGAGCACGCCCGCCAAACAGCAGGCGGTTGTCCGGGGTCAGGCGAAAGTAGTTGCCGATCATGCGGCTGGTCACATAGGCGCGATGTTGCGGCAGTAACTGGTCGATCAGCGTCTGGGACAAGACTTCGGTGGCGATGACAAAACTGCCCACCGGCACAATCCTGCGGCGGTACCAACCCAGGTCGCCATGCTGGCAGGCACCGGTTGCCAGCAGGACTTGCCCGGCGTGCAGTGAACCCTTGGCGGTGTTGACCTGGTAGCCGCCGGCCTGGGCCTGCCAATCCTTGACCTGGGTATGCTCGTAAATCATCGCGCCGTGCCGCGCCGCCGCTTCGGCCAAGCCGACGCCGAAGCGGCCGACATGCATCTGCACGCCGTTGCGCTGCAGCAGGCCGCCATGAAACTGCGCCGAATTGACCTCAGCACGGGTCTGTTCGGCACTGAGCAGCTCGACCTCGGCATCCACCTCCTGACGGATCAGCTCGCAGGTGCGCGCCAGGCCTTCGTAGTGCATCGGCTTGGCCGCCAGCTTGAGCTTGCCGTTGCGCACCAGGTCGCAGGTGATCCCTTCCTGCTCGACCAGTGACACCACCGTCTGCACGGCACTTTCATAGGCCTGGTAATAGGCGCGCGCCTTGGCGGCACCGAGGCTGGCGTGCAGCCCGGCGTAATCCTGGGCGACTCCGGTGTTGCACTGCCCACCGTTGCGCCCCGAGGCCTCACCGATCACCCGCCCGGCGTCGAGCACCACCACGCTGGCGCCCTTGAGCGCCAACGCCCGCGCCGCCGCCAGGCCGGTGAACCCACCGCCGACCACAGCCACATCGACCTGGCTGGGCAAACCACCCAGCCGGGCACCGGTAAACGCCGGTGCGGTGTCGAGCCAATAGGATTCGCTGCCCATGTCTTGCCCTCAGAGGTGTGCGATTACAGACCGACCAGCGCCGGCAGCCCACCGATGTCGGTGATCTGCTGGTAACCGTAGAACGCGTTGCCCGGCACTTCGTGGCCACGGGCAACGAAGGCTTTGTTTTTGATCTTCATGTCATGGGCCGGCATCAGGTCGTAACGGAAGCTGGACGACACATGCAAGATGTCTTCCGGGCCGCAGCCGAGGTTGTCGAGCATGAATTCAAACGCGGCCAGGCGCGGCTTGTAGGCCTGGGCCTGCTCGGCGGTGAACACCTTGTGGAACGGCGCGCCGAGCTTGTCGACGTTGGACATGATCTGGCTGTCGCTGGCATTGGAGAAGATCACCAGAGGAATCTTGTCGGCAATTTTCGACAGCCCGGCCGGCACGTCCGCATGGGGGCCCCAGGTCGGCACGGCGTCGTAATACAGCTGGCCTTCCTCGCGATAGTCGATACCCCAGCGCTTGCAGGTACGGGCCAGGGCGGTCTTGAGGATTTCATCGTACGGGCGCCAGTCGCCCATGACCTGATCGAGGCGGTAGGCCGAGAAATCCTTGACGAACTGGTCCATCTGCTCGGGCGTGATGCGATCGGCGAACAGCTCGCGGGTCATGGTGCCCATATGGAAGTTGGTCAGCGTACCGTAGCAGTCGAACGTAATGAATTTGGGACGAAGAAAGCTCATTGAGTGCGGTCCTGAAGTTCGTTGAGTGTGACAAGCGTTCGCTGCCCTGGCGGCGCGTTGGCCTCGTTGCAGCACAGGTTCATTACACCACTGTGAAATCAGCATATGCCGTCTAAAAAGACCTGCGCTCAATACAAACCACCGTTTTGGTGGCCGGG
Organism: Pseudomonas sp. NIBRBAC000502773; assembly: GCF_006517195.1. Classification (NCBI taxonomy): domain Bacteria; kingdom Pseudomonadati; phylum Pseudomonadota; class Gammaproteobacteria; order Pseudomonadales; family Pseudomonadaceae; genus Pseudomonas; species Pseudomonas sp. NIBRBAC000502773. The sequence continues at coordinate 1,111,267 of NZ_CP041189.1, forward strand.
CTCAGCAGACTTTGCGGTGCGCGCCAGGCTTGGGCAGGGCCAGTGTTTGTGCGCTTTTAGGGGGCTTTTCGGGGTGCAGAGGCTTAAGCACGGGGGTGGGGGCGGCAGAAAGTGTGGCGGGTTGAACGGTGGGAGGGCGCTCGGTTCCAGGGCATGATCAGTTACCTCCTGATCATGCGTATTAGCCTGTAAACCATGTCCCCGGTTAGAAATGTAAACGATGTCCCCGGTTTGTACCGGGGCAAGCCCCCTCCCACATTTTTAACCCAGTACACCAGACCCAACTCCGGTCGGCTCTAAGGCCGCCGCGCTTTGGCTTTTGATCTCAAATCGCCCCGTCAAACACGCTGGCCGAACGCAGGCTTTGGAGCGTGGGTAACCCGGCAGGACGCCGGGTTAGCCGCGCTGGGCCATGGATGGCCCATCGCGGCGGCCCACGCTCCAAAGCCGGAGTGAGGGCACACCGAGCCTAGGCGAGGTGCCGAGTGTTGGGGCGAAGACCTTTTGGTGGACTTGTTCCCTCAAAACGTACGCCATGAAGCGAGTGTTAAGCAGTTTGCTTCAGTTGCGTTGCGTAGTCATTAGGTGAGCTGTATCCCAGCGCCGAGTGCAGCCGTGCCGCGTTGTAAAACCCATGGATGTAGCTTGCGATTGATGTATGGGCCTGCGCTTTGCTGGGATACACACCGGTGGCTTCTTCCTTCTTGAGTGTGGCAAAAAAGCTCTCTGCCACGGCGTTATCCCAGCAATTTCCTTTACGGCTCATGCTTTGCACGAAGCCTCTTTCCGCGATCATGCTGCGAAAACCGCTACCGGTGTATTGCCGGCCTCGATCAGAGTGAAAAATCACACCGTGATCAACTGGCGCTTTAGTCCAGGCGTTCATGAACGCCTGTTGTACCAAGCCCTCGGGCATACGGTCCGACAGGCTGTAACCCAGCACCTGCCGGGTTTGGACACTCAACACCACAGCCAGGTACAACCAACCCTGGCGAGTCGAAATATACGTGATATCCCCCACCCAGGCGGGCGCCGGGCTTGTCACAGAAAAGCGTCGTTTCAACACGTTCTCAGAAATGGGTTGGATATACCGGTTATCCGTCGAGTGTTTGAACCGTGCTTTGATTTTTCCTCGCAGCATCTCCTCTCTCATCAGACGAGCTACTCGCTTGTGTCCTATCGCGTACGACCGGTTATGAAGCGCCTTAACCATACGTGGTCGCCCATAAGTGCCGCGGCTTGCCCGATGAATCGCACGAATTTCCAAGCGAATCGCCGCATCTGGATCAGGACGTTCCTGGCGCTTCAAATAGTCGTGAAAGCCCGACACCGAGACCTCCATCACTCGACATAACAGCCTGACTGGAAAGTGAGTCCGTTCACGGGCGACGAAGGCGTATCTCAGTTGGACTCTCTGGCAAAGAACGCCGTCGCTTTTTTTAGGATTTCTCGTTCCATTTTAAGCGTGGCATTTTCAGCTCGAAGCCGGGCCAGCTCGCTTTCCAGGTCAGAAACCGGATGCCGGGAGGGAGAACTGAGAGGACGCCCGTTGCGTGCGGCGTCCAGCCAATTCCCTAGGGTTTTGACCGAGATATCCAACTGTCGGGCAGCTTCTCCTCGACCAATACTTTCAGCAAGTGTCACTGCTTGAGCTTTGAAGTCATCGGTGTAGCTGCGGCGGGTTTGCTGTGACATAGGTGCCTCCAAGATTGCGATTAAAATATCGCTTCTTGGCGTCCGCTGCGAGGGAACAAGTCCATGGTTACTTTTGGGTCTTTCCAAAAGTGACCCGCTGTAAGAGCGGAACCATAGGCAGCCGTTACCGCAGGAACGGATATGTACTCACCCCAAAAAAAAGCGGTCGGCCCGAAGGCCGCCACGGAAGCAAGTGCCCTCGCCACAGACCGCTGAAAAAAATGTGTAGATACTTATGCCCCGATGGCAGTGGGTCAGCTACAGATGTATCCACTGACACGGCCTCATCGGGAGCAAGCCCCCTCCCACATTTGTACCGTGTACACCCTTCCTACTCCAGTTGGCTCCAACGCCAACCCCATGGCATTTGCTGCTGCCCCCCAACCCCAATTAAGTAGTAACTGTGGTCTCGCCCCGCACACCGCGAGGAATCTACCGAATATTCCCGGCCCTCTTGCCAGCCTCCAACCCAGGTGGGATACAAGCAACCTGACACCGCCAAAACAACGCTCCACGGAGGCTCGCCATGTCCGCCCTGCCACACCCCACTTATCTCTACCGTGCAATGACCGCAGCCGATCTCCCGGCCGCCCACGATTTGTCGGTGCAACTCAAATGGCCTCACCGCCTGGAAGACTGGGCAATGTTGCAACGGGTCAGCGACGGCTTCGTGGTCATGGATGGCGAGCGGCTGATCGGCAGCGCGTTCACCTGCCCCCAGGGCGACTACGCCACCATCGGCCTGGTGATCGTCAGCAATGACTACCAGGGCCAGGGCATCGGCCGGCGCTTGATGGAGAAGGCCATTGCCGCCTGCGATACGCGCACGCCGGTCCTCAACGCCACCCTCGCCGGCGCGCCGTTGTATGCCAGCCAGGGGTTTGTCGAGTTCGGCCGGGTGCAGCAGCATCAGGGCCAGGCGTTGGTGCCCGCCCTGCCGACGCTGGCCGACGGCGAAACCTGCCGGGCGCTTAACGCCGATGATCACGCCAGCCTGCTCGCGCTGGCCAAGGCCGCCAGCGGTATGGACCGCCGTGAAGTGCTGCGTGACCTGCAGGTGGAGCACGCCGTGGGTATCGAACGCGACGGCTGCCTACGGGGCTTCGCCCTGCTGCGGCCGTTTGGGCGTGGGCGGTGCATCGGCCCGGTGGTAGCGGAAAATATCGAGCAGGCCAAGTACCTGATCGCCACCTTACTGGCCCAGGTGCCGGACACCTTTGTGCGCATCGACATTCCCGTCGCCTGCGGCCTCAGCGACTGGCTCGAACAGGCCGGCCTGAAGAACATCGACACCGTCGCGCAAATGGCCCTGGGTACGCCGCCCCAGGCCAGCCAAGGCGTCCACCCCTTTGCCCTGATCACCCAGGCGATCGGCTGACTTTTCTCCCGGAGCACTCCCCATGTCATCTCCCCGTATCCTGCTGTTGGCACGCGCCGACGGCAGCCGCGTTGCCACGCCTTTCAACAAGGCCGCCTTGAGCGCGCTGGACCCGTTCGGCGACAGCCGCCACCTTGCCTGGATGGGCGACGATGGCGTGTCCGCCGGCGTGGTGTCCTTCAGCGGCGAAGCGGTGGTCGAAGAGTTCCCCCATAGCGAAACGCTGGTGGTACATGCAGGCCATGTCGTGCTCAGTGCCGCGGAACAGACCTTGGAATTGGACGTCGGCGCCAGCGCCGTCATCGGCTTCGGCACACGCCTCACGGTGCAGGCCAGTGCAGGCAGCGAATGGGCGTTCTGCGCGGTCGAGCACGCCGATGCCCCGGTATGCCCCGGCCTGACCCTGCTCGACCCGCACACCCTGCTCAACCCCTCCGCCGCGCCGGAACCCCAGATACTGATCGGCCCCACCCCGCAGTGCCGCGCATTGAACCTGTTCGACGATGCCGTGACCGAGCTGCGCGTCGGCATCTGGGACTCGACGCCCTACGCTCGCCACGGCCGCCCGCACAAACTGCACGAACTGATGCACCTGCTCGAAGGCCGCGTCACCTTGCTGGATAACGAAGGTGGCGAGGTCACGGTGCATACCGGCGACACCGTGTTCGTGGCCAAGGGCGCGCCCTGCGCCTGGACCAGTACGGTGTACGTGCGCAAGGTCTACGCGGTGAAGTGACTCAGGCCTTCAACGCCTCTTCCAGAAACGTCACCAACGCCTGTACGCGCGGGCTGCGCAGTTTGCGCGACGGCACCAGCAGCAGCACCGGTGCGCTGTCAAAGCTCCAGTCCGCCAACACACGTACCAGGCTGCCGCTGGCCACGGCGTCACTCACGTCCCACTGCGAACGCAGCACCAGCCCCAAGCCTTGCTCGGCCCAACGCCGGGCAACGCTGCCATCGTTGCTCAACAACGCAGGTTCCACGCGCAGGGTCTTGCGGTCCTGGCCTTTGCGCAGGTGCCACAGGGTCACGTCCTCATCATTTTCCCGAATGCAGATGCAGCGATGGGACGCCAGCTCATCCGGCGCAGACGGCAGGCCGTGGGCGTGCAGGTAGGCCGGGCTGGCGCACAACCAGCGCTCGTTTGGTGTCAGTGGCCGCGCGGTCCACAGGCTGTCATTGAGATGGCCGATGTGAATCACCGCATCGCTGTCATGGCGATCGGGCCAGGGCGTCTCGCGCAAATCCAGGTGCAAACACAGCTGCGGGTGCAGTTTGGCAAACCGCGCCAACAGCGGTGCGATGCGCTGGCGGCCATAGCCAAACGGCGCCGCCACCCTCAAGGTGCCCACCAGGGTTTCATCCTTGTGCCGGAACGACTCCGGCAGCGCCTCAAGCTGCTCCAGCAACAGCGCGCTCTCCCGCGAAAACCGCTCGCCATCCGCCGTCAGGCTGAGGCGCCGCGCATCGCGATTGGCCAGGCTCAGACCGAGCAGCGTCTCCAACTTGCGCAGGCGCATGGACAACGCCGGCGGCGACACATTCAGGGTGCGGGCGGCGGCGCTCAGCGACTCCGAGCGGGCCAGGGTCACGGCAAGGCGCAGGTCTTCGATGGAAATCATTCAATTTTACTTAATGATTGATGAGTACCGATTGAACCACAGGTTAACGACAGCTGAGTAGAGTGCAGCCTGTCCCCCGCCACACGAGTTCCGCCATGCCCACGCCGATTGCTTCCCTCGACACGCCCGCCGCGCTCGTCGACATCCCGCAGATGCAGCGCAATATCCAGCGCATGCAAGAGCGCATGAACAGCCTGGGCGTGCGTTTGCGCCCGCATATCAAGACCAGCAAGTGCCTGCCGGTGATCCACGCCCAGATCGCCGCCGGGGCCAGCGGTGTCACGGTGTCCACCCTCAAGGAAGCCGAGCATTGTTTCGCCGCCGGCATCCGCGATGTGTTCTACGCCGTGGCCATCGCCCCAGGCAAACTGCCCCAGGCCCTGGCCCTGTGGCGCAAAGGCTGCAACCTCAGCCTGCTCACCGACAGCGTCCAAGGCGCCGAGGCCATCGTCGCTTTCGCACAGCAGCATGACGCACGCTTCGACGTGTGGATCGAAATCGATTGCGACGGCCATCGCTCCGGCCTGGCCGCACAGGACCCGGTACTGATCGACGTCGCCCGAATCCTCAGCAAGGGCGGCCTGCACCTGCGTGGCGTGATGACCCACGCCGGCTCGAGCTACGAGCTGGACAGCCTTGAACCCCTGCAAGCGCTGGCCGAACAGGAACGCGCACTTTGCGTACACGCCGCAGACACCCTCCGCGCAGCCGGGCTGGCGTGCCCCGAGGTCAGCATCGGCTCCACCCCCACGGCCCTCTCGGCGCTGAACCTGGACGGCGTCACCGAAGTGCGCGCGGGGGTGTATGTGTTCTTCGACCTGGTCATGCGCAACATCGGCGTGTGCCAGGCCGATGAGTTGGCGCTGAGCGTACTGACCACTGTGATCGGCCATCAGCCGGACAAAGGCTGGATCATCACCGACGCCGGTTGGATGGCCATGAGTCGTGACCGTGGCACCCAGCGCCAGCGCCAGGACTTCGGTTACGGCCAAGTGTGCAGCGAAGCGGGCGACTGGATCGACGGCGCGCTGGTCAGCGCTGCCAACCAGGAACACGGCATCGTCAGCCTCGGCGCTGCCCACAGTGACGCGCTTGTCACGCGCTTCCCCATCGGCAGTCGGCTGCGCATCCTGCCCAACCATGCCTGTGCCACCGGCGCGCAGTTCCCGGATTATCACGCCGTGGAGGCCGATGGCAGCGTGCACACCTGGAGTCGCCTGCATGGCTGGTAATCGCATCCACTCGATTCATAGCACCCACGCGGCACCGCCGGGCGGGCACTATTCCCAAGCGGTGGCGCATGGCGGCGTGCTGTATGTGTCGGGGCAACTGCCGGTACGCGCCAATGGCGAGCACAGCGCCGGGCAACCGTTCGCAGTGCAAGCCTCGCTTGCCCTGGATAACCTGGTGGCGATCCTCGGTGAAGCGGGCCTGGGCCCCGATGACCTGCTCAAAGTGACGGTCTACGTGGTCGGCATCGAACACTGGCCCACCTTCGACCGGATTTACGCGCGCTACCTGGGTGAACATAAACCGGCCCGCGCCGTGGTGCCCGTGCCGGTGCTGCACCATGGCTACCTGATCGAAATCGAAGCGGTGGCCCGTGCCACACAGGAGCAGCCTGCATGAACCCGCAAAAAAGCGCTGTGCTGATCATCGGCGGCGGCATCATGGGCGCCTCGTCGGCGTTTTTCCTGCGCCGCCGCGGCTGCTCGGTCACGCTGCTGGAACGCGACCAGATCGGTCAGTACGCCAGCGGTGTGAACTTCGGCAATGTGCGCCGCCAGGGCCGCTACCTGGGGCAACTGGAACTGGCCAACCGTTCGTGGGCACTGTGGAAACGCCTGCCGGAGTTGATCGACGACGACCTGGAATTTATCCCCAGCGGCCACATGCGCGTGTGCTATCGCGAAGATGAAATCGCCGAACTGGAGGCCTACGCCGCTGCGCCGGAAGCCGCGCAACTGGACCTGAAAATCTATCGCGGCGCCGAGTTGCACCAGCGTTTCGGTTTCCTCGGCCCCGAGGTGAAAGGCGGCTCCTACGCGCCCCACGACGGCCACGCCAACCCCCGCCTGGCCGCGCCGGCGTTTGCCCGCGCCGCACAGCGCCTCGGTGCACGCATCGAGGAAAGCACCGAAGTCGCCGACGTGGAAAAGGTCAACGGCCTATTCCACGTCACCACCACCGACGGTCAGTTGTTTGTTGCCGAGCAACTGTTGATTACCGCCGGCGCCTGGGCCGCGCGCCTGTCCGAGCGCTTCGGCGAGCCGGTGCCACTGGAGCCCAACGGCCCGCAGATGTCGGTGACGGAACCGGTGCCCTACGCGCTGAAAACCGTGATCGGTGTGTTCACCAAGCTCAAGGAAGAGGTGATCTACTTCCGCCAGATCCCGCGCGGCAACATCATCATCGGTGGCGGCGCCCGCTGCACGCCGGACATGCTCAACCGCCGCGCATTTTTCAAGCCCGAGAGCCTGCTCAACCAGATGCGCCAGATGAAACGGCTATTACCGGGCGCCGAGAAGCTGAACATCATTCGCGTGTGGAGCGGCATCGAAAGCTATACACCCGACTCCCTGCCGGTGATGGGCCCCAGCGGCAACGTGGACGGGCTGTTTTATGCCTTCGGCTTCTGCGGCCACGGCTTCCAGCTCGGCCCGGGCGTGGGGGATGTGATGGCCGAACTGATCAGCACCGGCAGTACCAGCACCTTGATCAGCCCGTTCGATATCCGGCGCTTTACCCAACCTTCGACAGTGCCTGCAAACGCCCCCACCACAGGAAAACTCATATGAGCCTCACCCGCCTGCCGGATTCAGCAGATTATCCCTTGCAGCGTTGAATAACGGCATCTTTGCGCGGGAGGCTTTTGCTAGCTTATCCGGACACCGGGCCGTGCTGTTTGCAGCGCCTATTACCGCTCCAGGGAGCCAGTTGGATGACAACTCAATCTTCAAACAGCTACAGCTTTGATGCGCAAACGGCTCACCAGTTTTACATCAACGGTCGTTGGACGTCCCCGGCGATCCCGGCGACGCTGCCGGTGGTCAACCCGGCCAATGAAGCCGTGGTTGCCGAGGTGGCACGCGGGTCTGCCGAGGATGTCGACCGGGCCGTTGCGGCGGCACGCGGGGCGTTCGTCGGTTGGTCTGCAACCCCGGCGGCTGCGAAAGCCCAGGTGCTGGGGAAAATCCACGCACTGATCCTTGAACGCAAAGAGCAGCTGGCACAGGCGCTGTCCCTGGAAATGGGCGCGGCCATCGGTTTTGCGCGGGCAATGCAAGTGCCGCTGGCGGCCGAACACGTGCGGGTCGCCCGTGACCTGCTGTCCAGCTATCGCTTCCAGACCGTGGAAGGCGGCACCGCAATCGAGCGCGAGCCCATCGGCGTGTGCGGGCTGATCACGCCGTGGAACTGGCCGCTGTATCAAATCACCGCAAAAGTCGCCCCGGCCATCGCCGCAGGCTGCACCGTAGTGTTGAAACCCAGCGAACTGTCGCCATTGAGTGCCCTGCTGTTTGCCCAACTGGTGCATGACGCCGGCCTGCCGCCTGGGGTGTTCAACCTGGTGAACGGCAGCGGTGCCGACGTCGGCGCGGCCATGGCGGCCCATGGGGATATCGACATGATTTCCATCACCGGCTCCAACCGCGCGGGCGCATTGGTTGCCCAGGCGGCCGCACCAACGGTCAAGCGGGTCACCCAGGAATTGGGGGGCAAGTCGCCGAACGTGCTGCTGCCCGACGCCGACTTCGCCAAGGCTGTGCCGCTGGGGGTGATGTCGGCGTTTCGCAACGTCGGCCAGTCGTGCAGCGCGCCGACCCGCATGATCGTGCCGAGAAACCGCCTGGCCGAAGTCGAAGCCCTGGCGGCGGCTACCGCGAATGCACTGATCGTCGGCGACCCGCAATCGGAACAGACACAGTTGGGCCCCATTGCCAACGAAGCCCAGTTTCATCGCGTCCAGGCCATGATCCAGGCCGGCCTCGACGAGGGCGCCAAACTGCTGTGCGGCGGGCCGGGACGGGCGGCGGGTTTTGACAAGGGCTTCTATACACGGCCGACGGTTTTCTCCGACGTGGACAACGCCATGCGCATTGCCCAGGAGGAAATATTCGGGCCGGTGCTGTGCATCATTGCCTATGACACGGTGGATGAAGCCGTCGCCATCGCCAACGATACGGTGTACGGGCTGGGCGCCCACGTTCAGGGGCAGGACCTTGATCTTGCGCGAGCGGTGGCGTCGCGTATACGCGCGGGCCAGGTGCACCTGAACCATCCAGCGTGGAATCCGATGGCGCCGTTTGGGGGCTACAAACGCTCGGGGAATGGGCGGGAGTATGGGGTGCAGGGGTTCGAGGAGTATCTGGAAACCAAGGCGATTATCGGGTTTGGTGATGAGTGATGGGCCTTTATCAAGCTTAAAATAACTTATTGATTTTAAAGGGTTAAATTTTCACTCTAAAATCTTGAGTCTTGCATAAACAATTTCAGGCGACCGCATTCTTGTGGTGAGCGGGCTTGTCCCGCGCTGGGCTGCGAAGCAGCCCCAGTCAAGAAGAACGCGGTGTATCAGACACTCTGTAGAGGCTGGTTTTGGGGCTGCTTCGCAGCCCAGCGCGGGACAAGCCCGCTCACCACAGGGAGATGTGTCAGGGTTTAAAAAGTTGTGTCAGTACCTATGCCCTCTCAGCGCATCACACCTTGACGTTCTGCCGGATATTCCAGCCAAATTTCACCGGCCCGCCGTCCTTGGCACCATCGGCCTTCTGCGGCTGATAGCTGACGTCGACGGTGGCGAAGTTCAAGGCGATGCTGTCGTACAACACATCATCGGTCGTTTCAGCGCGGGTGCTGTAGGACACCACCATGACCTCCTTCAAGGTGATCACCAGATATTCCACCGGGCTGGCTCCGCCGGCCTTGCGCACCACCAATTTGGCTTCGGGGTAATGCTTGCCGGTGGCGCAGGCCATCATCAGGTTGGGGCTGGATTTATCCAGGGGTTTGGTCAGGTTCAGGTTGGCAAAGTCGGCCTTGCCCGAGCCGCCTCCCGTGCCGGAATGCATCGAGCCCGTTTGCGATAAACCCCAGCCCCAGTTGGTAATGTCGATCTCGTCACGATGGGCCTGGTCCCGCGATTCACCCTTGATATCGCCCAGTTTCAAAAACATATCGACTGCCATGTTGGCTCCTTGTCCTGTGGTCCGCCGGAAATGACGTGGGGCGCACTTTTCCTCAATCGGGAGCAGGCCTACAAGACGTCAAAGTCGCATCAGGAAGTGCCCGACTGCAAATGGCGAAGCTTCCGACACTCACCCCAGCCGCGGTGTCTTTACTCTCTCAACTCCCAAAAAAAGGAGTTCAGGAATGACCGTCGCCCTGTTCAAGGATGGATTCCCCTCGGCCCACCGCACTACACGTCAACGCATTGAAAGCAGTCTCGACCTGCGGCGGTTGTTTTTCGCCATAGACGCCGACCCGACGTTGATCGGCGCGGGGGTGGTGTATATCGATGGGGATTTCAACGTGGTGGTACTGCGTGAGTTCCAGGCGATTTGCAGTGTGCGGCCGATCAAGGTGGTGCTGCGGGAACCGCCGAGGTATGTGGGGCCGGTGGAGTTCAAGCGGATGTTGGAGCATGAGCCTCGGGAGTCGGAATGGGTAGCGGAGGCTTTGAGGACGACGGTGACGTGTACCGGGGCGTTGTTGAGTTGGCATGTTATTTACAGCGGAATCGCCTTGATGCCTTTTACGGGTGGCGCAAGTGTTGTTGTCTCATTCATTGGCACCGCAGCAGCAGTAGCGGGGTTGTTCCAGTGCGCCGCCGGAGTCTATCGAACGGTAAACGAAGTTTGGGATCCGCAGATGAATGACTACCTGGACAGTAATGCTTGGTACGAAGGGGTGATGGCAGCTCTCGATGCTGTGTCTTTACTTGGTGTCGCCTCTTCTGCGGTAACGACAGTGAAAGTCATCAACCTGTCCAAGCGCGCAACAGGTAAACCACTAAGAGAAGTATTGCGTGGGCTGAGTCGACAGGAACGGGCAAAATTAACGAATGAGCTCCTGATAATCCAAGACCCGCGCCTGACACCCAAGCTCCTCAAGCTCAAGCAAGCCGCACGTAACGCGCCAAAACGCATTCCAGCAACAAAGATAAAACCCATCATCGCGACCCATCGCAATGATGCCATTGCAGCAGCACTGGGCCTCGCCAGCAGCGGTATGTCCGGAAACACCAAGACGCTGGCCATCGGTATCTACGAAGAGTTCAGCGAATGAAAAACCGCCAGGAGCCCCTTTACCTTATAGATCCTCGCCCTCTTTGGGCGCGTCACAGACTGGTGTTGTTTTGCGGTCTTATAGCCTTGTGCTTTTCGATTGCCACCACCGGCACCCTGATGAATCTCACCTACTTCGCCCACGCATCCGATGAACTGACCAGCAATGCGTTCTTCATCGCAGGCGGGATTGCGTGTGCGGTATTCGGCGTCGCGCAGAGCTTGGTCCTTCACGGTTACCCACGATGGGTGTGGCTTCAGGTTGGGGTGTTCATCATCTACTTACTGCTTGTATTACCGACAATCCTTTACAGCCCCGATCACCTCCTATTTACCCTTGCCTTACTAAGCCCGCTGATCGGACTTCTATGCCTGAACAGCAAACGCCAACGACAAATGCGCCGAGAGATGTTGGAAATCAGGCATAAACGCAACAGCGTTATCGCGCCCCTGAAACAACAGGGCCGCTGGAAATGGTGGTGACCCTCAGGCCGCCTCGCTCCTTGCCGCCGTATGCCGATTCACCGGCACCGGCAAGCCCAGATGCCCACGCAACGTGCTGTGGCTGTACTCACTGCGAAACAACCCACGCTCCCGCAACAATGGCAGCACCTGGTCGGTAAACCGCGCAAAGTCATCCGGCGCACCCACGTGGATATTGAACCCATCCACCGCACCTTCGACAAACCAGCGTTCGATCTCGTCGGCCACGGTCTTGGGCGAGCCGACAAAGCTGGAAAACGGCTTGGCAAAACGCAACGCCGCCTCGCGCAATGTCAGGCGCTGGTCGCGGGCGACTTGCTTGATGTTTTCGGCATGCCCGCGATAGCCGTTGCTGCCCAGGTCGCCCAGGTCCGGGAAGGGTTCGTCCAGCGGGTACTGGCTGAAGTCGTGGTAGTTGAACGGCCGCCCCAACTGCACCAGGGCCTTGTTCAGATCCAGCTCGCCATTGCGTTCGCGGTCGATGGCCTGGGCCTGTTCGTCGGTGTCGGCAATGATCGGCGAAATGCCCGGCAGGATGGTCACGTGGTCGGGGTTGCGTCCGGCAGCGGCGGTGCGTTGTTTGATGTCGCGGTAGTAGGCCTGGGCGTCTTCGAAGTTGCCCACGCCGGCAAAAATGCCCTCGGCATAGTTGGCCGCCAGGCTGCGTCCGGATTCGGAAATACCCGCCTGGAAAATCACCGGCTGGCCCTGGGCTGAGCGCGCGATATTCAACGGCCCGGTCACCGAGAAGAACTCGCCATGGTGATCCAGGCGATGCTGGCGTTGCGGGTCAAGGAACACGCCGCTGGCCTTGTCGCGCACGAAGGCGTCGTCCTCGTAGGAATCCCACAGCCCCTGCACCACCTCCAGGTGCTCGGCCGCGCGGCGATAGCGCTCGGTGTGGTCGATATGCTGCTCACGGCCGAAGTTGCCGGCCGCGCCTTCCAGGCCGGTGGTGACCACGTTCCAGCCGGCGCGGCCGCCGCTGATCAGGTCCAGGGAGGCAAACTGGCGGGCGACGTTGAAGGGTTCGGTATAGGACGTGGTCAGGGTGGCCACCAGGCCGATCTTCGAAGTGGCACCGGCCAGGGCCGAGAGCAGGGTCAGCGGCTCCAGACGGTTGAGGAAATGCGGCGCCGAATCCGGGGTGATGTAGGGGCTGTCGACGATGAACACCAGGTCGAACTTTGCCGCTTCCGCCTGTTGCGCCTGGGTGCGGTACCAATTGATGTCCACACTGGCATCGCCGGGGATTTGCGGGTGCAACCATTCGTTTTGCGCGGTGCCGACGCCGGTGAGGATGGCACCGAACCTGAGTTGCCGGGGTAAATGGGACATCACGATATTCCTCCGTGGATGGCAGCGACGCTGACCTGTGGAGGAGGACCATAAGGCCCATCGACAGGCTTGTGAAATGCTTTGTGGATCTATGCTAATCATTAAAAATAATGATCAAAACAATAGAAGATATTCCACAAACACATAATCAACCCAGCGCGCGCCTATCAGCAGGCTGACCCGATCGAGGCGCACCGCCCACCAAGCCGTTTGTTAAATCGAGGCGTTAGGCCTAATATCGCAAGTTATACCTTGCATAAAAATGCCAAGGCTTGCACATCCCCCAGCCCGCATATTCGAAGGAGTGGCATGCAGATGAAAGAATCCAAAGAAGTGTACGAACGCATCAGTGAACAGTTCGAGGATTTCACCGCCAGGGCCTCTCAGCGCAAGGTCGAGGTCGACACCTTTCGCAGCATGGTCGGTCATATCGAGGGCCTGCATATCCTGGACCTGGCGTGTGGGCATGGCTTCTTCAGTCGCCAGTTGAAAGACTGGGGGCGGCCAAGGTACATGGCGTGGATATTTCCGAAAACATGATTTACCAGGCACGGCAAGCCAACGACGGTATCGCCTACGAAGTGCGGGATGTGGCGAAGATGGGCCGTATCGGCGCCTACGACATGGTGACGGCGGCCTGGCTCTTCAACTATGCCAGCAGTGTCGACGAACTGAGCAAGATGTTTCAGTCGGCGGCCGACAACCTGAAGCCCGGTGGTCAATTGGTGGCCTACACCGCCAACCCGTCGTTCGAACTGCAAAAAGGCAATTTCACTCGCTACGGGATTGAGGTGTTCGATGAAACCCCGGTCGCCGGCGGGTTTCGCTGCAATGCGCAATTCATGTCATCGCCCCCCGCACCGTTTACCTACTACCGCTGGGAGCAAGGCGTGTACGAAGAAGCCGCACGGGTGGCCGGTTTCAACCAGCTCACCTGGGTCGCCCCGCTGATCAGCGAACACAGCCGCACCACCATGGGGGCGGGGTACTGGCAACTGTTCGAGCGCAACAGCCTGCAGATCGGTTTGACCTGCCGCAAATAATCACGCCGGGGCGGCGACCGGGCGCAATCGCACCCGGATGTCCGCCCCCACCAGGCACTGCTCGATGATCGACAAGGGTTGCGCCTGGCCCAGATCGGTCAAGCCATCCAGCGCCAGCAACGGCCGTGCATCACTGCCCAGGAACAGCGGGGCGATGTAGACCAGCCATTCATCCACCAGGCCTGCCGCCGCAAAGGCGCCACACAATACCGGGCCGGCCTCGACCTGGACCTCGTTGCACCCCTCCTCAGCCAGGACCGTCATGACCTCTCGCAGGTCAAGCCCTTCGCCGTCCACCCCGACCTGCCGGAAACGCACACCCGCAGGGGGTGGGTGCGCCGGCTGGACGCCGGGGCCATGAAACACCAGGGTCGGTGCCGCACCATCCAGCACATGGGCCTGGGCATCGCCCTTGAGATGCTGGTCGAGCACCACCCGCAGCGGAACGGAAAACGCCGCGTGCGGGTCGGGCAGGCGCACCGTCAGGCGCGGGTTGTCCGCCAGCAGCGTGCCGCTGCCGGTGAGCACCGCGCAGGCCCGGGCGCGCCACACTTGTACATCGTCCCGGGCCTCGGGCGAAGTGATCCATTTGGATTGCCCGTTACCCAGGGCCGTGCGCCCGTCCAGGCTCATGGCCAGCTTGACCCTCAGCCACGGCCGCTTGCGCTCGGTACGCGAGAAAAACCCCTGGTTCAACTCGCGCGCCTCCGGACACGGCAAGTGTTCGACCAGCACCCCCGCCGCCTCAAGCCGCTCAATGCCATGATGCTCATGCTGGGAGCGGTCGACACTGGCGATCACCACTCGCGCCACGCCGGCCCTGATCAACGCGTCGGCACAAGGCGGCGTGCGCCCATGACCGCCGCACGGCTCCAGGGTGACATAGGCGGTGGCGCCCCGCGCATCGACGCCCGCCTCGCGCAGGGCATTGACTTCGGCGTGTGCCTGCCCCGCCCACTCGTGCCAGCCCTGGCCAAGCAGCAGGTCGCCCTTGGCGATCACGCAACCGACCCGCGGGTTCGGCGCCGTGGTAAAGGCGCCGCGGTCAGCCAGTTTCAGGGCGAGCCGCATGAAGTGCATGTCGCGCGCCAGCGCCAGGCTCATGTGCGAACCAGCGCCAACAGGTACACCGCCTCACCATGCTGGCGCTCGATTACCACCAGGTCCTGCCAAGTGAAACCAAACGCTTCCAGGGTGTCGCGCACGCCCTGCCCGGTGAAGAAATAACCTTGACGCTGGTTATCCATCTCGCGCCAGCCCGGCTCCGGGTTGCTCGCGTCGACGCCGAAGACGTTGAGCCCGATCAACGCGCCAGGGCGGGCGTACTGGCGGATATTGGCCAGGTAACGGCTCCACTCATCCGGATGCTGGTGATGGAAGCAGCCATTGTCGAGTACGCCGTCAAACACCTCTCCTGCTGGTGGCTGCCAATCCTGCAGGGCGCTGCACACCAGGCTGAGACGCTCGCCCCAGCGTTTGCGCAGCAGCGGCCAGCTGGAATTCTCGACGATGTCCAGGCCGGTCACCCGGTGTCCTGCCAGGATGAACTCAGAGGCATCCCGCGCACGGCCGACGCCCACGTCGAGGATGTGCTGGTCCGGCGTCGGCCCCAGTGCCTCGAGGAAGACCCGGGCGGCCTTGGCCATGCCGATGTCCCAGGACCACTCATCTTCACCATGGCTGTAGCGGTGGACAAATGAGGTGTCGAGCGCCCGGCGGTACGTCGATACGTCCATGAATTGCGCTTGCTTGCTCATATCAGGCGGTCCTTGGGTCAAGAGGCGCGACGGGTGGCAATCCCGTAGATCTGGCCATCGTAGGAACTGGCCAGGAAGTCATCACTGGCCGTGCTGTGGGTGATGCAGGAGATACCACTGGCGGTGGGACGCTGCACTTGCTGCCAGGAACGGCTGGGCAAGTCGAACAGCGCGATGGTGCCGCTGTAGTTCGCGGTGGCAATCACCTCCCCGTCGGCCGAGGCACAAATGCACTTGATGGAATTGCGGTGCGGCGTGTCATAGACCTCGTCACCGGACTCCAGCCACAGGCGCAGCTTCAGGTCGCGACCAATGCTGGCGAAACCGCCGTCGACCCGGCAGCAACCGTTAGAGATGCGCGTGTGGGCATTTTCGATATGCCGCGCGCAACTGAAGTCGCTGATATTGTGCAGGGCGGCGGCGGCCGAGGCGCACACGCTGAACAAGTGATGCTCGTTGGCGGCCACGCCTTTGATCGCGTTGTCGTGCATCGGGATCGAGGCCACCAGTTCCAGGCTGTTATCGCCGGCGATGACAAACACCAGGCCTTCGCCGGTGTAGGTTCCGATCAGTGCATGAAGCTGGCCATTGCGCTGGAACGTGGTGCCGCAATTGAGCGGCGAGCGATGCTGATACAACAGGCGCCCGCTGAGGGCATCGAACACCTGGCCCATCTGCCCACCGGTCAGCAACAGTGGGCCGAACGGCAGCAGGAAGTTGCACAGGCTGCCGACGCCGCTCACGGGCTGGTTATCGCGAAACAGCAGGCCCGCGTCACCGATGCTGTATTGCCCGCCCTCGGTGGTCACCACGGCGTTGATACTCACCGCCGGCTGAATGCCGTCCACGGTCCACTGATCGTGTTCATAATCCCAAGTGGCGTAGCGCGAGCCGAAGGTGGCGAACACCAAGGCGTCACTGCCGACGAACGCACAGCTGCGCGGCCAGACGATGCTCGGCAAATTGGTGCTGCGCAGGCGCTCCAGCTGGGTGCCATCGAAGCGCCAGAGGATCGCCAGGCGGTCATAACTCAAGGTCACCAGCAGCTGTTTTTCATCATTCCAGACAATGCGCTTGATCCCGGCATCGTGGGCAGGAATGGAGCGGATCTCGCCCCATGGATGATCGAGATGCGCCCTTCATCGTCACCGGCAAACACCACGCCGGCACGGGTAATGGCGACGGTATCGGTCTCGACGCCGCCGATGTCGACTTCATCGCATTGCTCGAAGGTGCTGGTGTCCCACTGGCGTACAGTGCCGTCGTCGCTGCTGGAAATCAGGCGCTTGCCATCCGGCGACCAGACCACGGAAATCACATCGGCCTGATGCCCCCGACAGGTGCCCTTGAGGTTGCCGTCGAGGTCGAAGAGGCGCAGTTGATGATCGCGCGAGCAGGTCGCGATCGACGCACCGTCCGGCGAGAACACTGCCATTTCCACGTCGTCGTCATGCCCCGACAGCACCGCCTTGAGGCGCATGCTCGGCACTTCCCAGACGCGGGCGGTGTAGTCGCTGCTGGCGCTCACCAGGTACTTGCCATCGGCACTGAACGCGCACTGGTTGGCCAGGTGGTCATGGCTGACACGGTGGATCGAATGCCCGGTCTGGGCGTTCCACAGAATGACTTGGTTGTCGTAGCCGGCGGTGGCGATGAACTCACCAGCATGGGCGGCGACGCCGCTGATAGGGCCTATGTGTCTCATCGAAAAGTCCTTTTCCTGGAGAATGAAATCAAAGCTTGATGGTGTGGCTCGACTTGCTGACTTTTGATCGCAGGTAGTTGTGGTTGTGCTTGGTCAGGAACACCCCGGTCGGCACTGAGCTGACCACGTCGATCCCGCCATCGCGCAACTGCTTGACCTTGTCCGGGTTGTTGGTCAGGAGCCGGCAGCGATGCACATCCAGGGCCCGCAGCATGGCGACCGCCGGGGCGAAACTGCGTGAGTCTTCCGGGTGGTTGAGCTTCACGTTGGCCTCGTAGGTGTCCATGCCGGCGTCTTGCAGCAGGTAGGTTTCGAACTTCGAATACAGGCCGATACCGCGACCTTCCTGGCGCAGGTAGATCAGGTAGCCGCCTTCGGCATCGAGCGCCTTCAGGGCTTCCTGCAACTGCGGGCCGCAATCGCAGCGCTGGGAACCGAATACATCACCGGTGATGCATTCGGAATGCACGCGCACCAGGGGCACATCGGCATCGGGCTCACCGGCTTTGACGGCAAAGTGTTCATTGTTCTTGTCAAAGCCCTTGAACCCGTAGAAGTGGGCGTTGACCTCACCGCCAAGAATGGAGATGGGAACTTGCGTATGAAGCGTTACTGGAGTGTCCATGGCATAGCCTCTATGGAAGTGTCGCGTTCTGGCCAGAGTGGTTTTCTACCAAACGGAATCCCATGACATAGATGGGTCTTGGATAACGTCCATGTCGGCGCTGATTGCGCGCAAGATCCCTGAAGCGGGTGAAACTGCCGCCACGGGCTACCCGGTGCCTACCAACATCCAGCACCAGGTCATCGTTGATCTCAGGCCCGCCCGGATAGGCCCGATAATCGTCGGCAACGTACTCTTCCACGTTGCCGGCCATGTCCAGCGCGCCAAACATCGAGGCGCCCTCGAGGAACACCCCGACGGGTGTCGACGTGAGCAACCCCAACTCGATGGTATTGGCGTACTCGACATTGAAGGTTTCGCCCCAGGGAAACTGAGAGCGCTGCGGCCCTGCCGCGGCGTATTCCCACTGTGCTTCGCTGGGCAGCGCGAACGCCCGCCCGGTGCGTCGGCTCAGCCATTGGGCGTAGGCGTCGGCATCCACGTCGCTGACGCTGTAGACCGGGTGGTTGGCCTGGTGCTGGGGAAAGCGGCCAAAGGCCCAGCCGGTCGGCAGGAACGGATAACCGGTATCCAGCAGGAAGGCGCGATATTCACTGTTGGTGACCGGGTAGCGACCGATGCGAAAGCTCGCCAGGTCGACCCGATGGTTGGGGGTTTCTTTCTCGATCCAACTGCGATCCAGGCCCAGCCCGGCGTAGGCGGTCATGACCGCATCGACGCGTTGCGGCTCCAGGCCGATCTCGACCTGGGCGGCAGGAACGTCGCACATGGCGGGGCTGAACACGTCGATGCGCGGGTCGCCCTTGTAGCCCAGCACTTCACCGGCGGCGATACGCCGCACCAGGGGTTCGGCAACCGACTCGACCACCCGCAGCAGTTGCTCGATGGGCGCACTCATCAGCTGTCCGGTGGCGTCGGCGATTTGCCGGGTCAGTTCATATTCGACGTAAGCCTGCGGGTAGCCCATCAATACCCGATCAGACACGTTCTTTGGCAAAGGGCTCGGCAGCGTCGGCCAATGCCAACCGTATTGATTCGTCATAGGTACACCTTTATTCCGAGCGAACACATCCACGACCGAGCGCGAAACCGCTCGGCGTGTGGATCAGTCAGGTATCAGAGTTGGTCGAGCAGCAACCTTCGATTGGTCTCGATCATCTCGATTTCGGTGGAGTACACCTCAACCACCAGGCCATCGGGATCTTCGAAGTACACGGCCGTGCGGACGTTGTCCGGACCGTGGTGATAACCCGGCGCGGGGCCATTGCCCTTGACCAGGGTGATGTTGTCGTCGGCAGCCACCTTGTCGGCGATGCGTTTGACATCCTCCGGCAGCGCACGAATGCCGATGTGGTAGCCCGGCGGGTAGACAAAGTCGGGATTGTGTTCGATGAAGAAGTCGAACCCGTTCAACTCCATCACCACTTTGCGCGGCCCCAGGTTGTAGCAATAGTGGGCGCCGAAGATGTCGCGATAAAACGCCTGGGAGGCTTCCAGGTTACGGGTGAGGATGTTGATGTGGGTCAGTTGCGGACGCTGGGATTCCAGCGCGGCCGCCTCGATGGATACGCCTTCCAGGGACCGCCACATTTTGATCGCGGCGGCGAATTTTGAGAAACCGGCCAGCCAGTTTTTCACCGTGTCCGTGGATACGCCCGCGTCAGTGATCGCCAGGCCATGGGGGTAAATGAAACAGGCCGTGCGTTGCAGCAATGCCGCGTTCAGCGGATCGCCGGCAGGTTGCCCGGCGCTGCCTTCGGCAAGGCGCACGATGCTGACCGCCTTGTTGTGGTAGCCATCGGCCAATGCCGCGAGCCGGGCAGTGAGGGTATCGAGGCTGTCTGCCGCCGACACCAGCAGGATAAACCCGTCGGCCTGGGGTAACTGCGCGCCCTCAACGGCCGCGCACAGTTCAAAACCGGCGGTTTTCGCGCAGGTGTTCAACGACTCGAGAAAGCCGTTCAGACGTGCGGCCGTGTCGGAGCTGTACAAGGTAATAAAGCGCAGCATCAGGCAACCCTCCCCTCAGTGCGGCGACCGATCAACAGGCTGTAGCGCCCGATAGGCTCCTGGACCACCTCAAAGCCCTGGGCAACCATCTGTTCGGCGATCCAGCGGGTGGGATGCAGTTCGCCGTGCACCGTGTTGACCATCATGTGCAGGGAGAAATCCGCCGACAGCGCCGGGTGAATTTCATCGTCTTCCAGGGTCATGCTCAGCACCAGCAACGAACCGCCGTCGTTGACCAATTGGGCCGCCGAGCGGATCAGCGTGCTGGTTTCTTCGCGGGTGAAATAGTGCAGGCAATCATTGACCATGATCACGTCGGCGCTTTCACCTTCGTAGCGGGCCAGGTCCAGCAGGTTACGCTCCTTGAACGTCAGGCGCCCCGCCAACTGGTACTTCTCGACGGTGCTTTCGGCGGACTGGCGCGTGGCGGCCAGGTCCCAGATTTCGCCCTGGACCTGAGGGTGCCGCCGAGCGATTTCGGCGATATAGGTGCCGTGTCCACCGGCCAGGTCGATGACCTTGCTGGCGGTATCGAACACCGGCAATTCCTTGAGCACATCGACCATGGGTTGACTGAAGCGCACCATCGCATCGTTGAAGGCATCACGTGCGGCGATGTCGTGCTTGAAGCGGTTCTCCTGCTGGAAATCCATGGACTCGGCGCTGCTCAGGATTTCCCCGAGGCGTGGCCAGTTCTGCCACTGCAAGCGCTGGTGGGCAATGATCGGGCCGATGAACTCGGCGCTGCGGCTGACCAGGAAACGCTCGGCCAGGGGCTGGTTGGTATAGGTGTCGGCGGACTTTTTCAACAGGCCCAGGGCGACCAGGCCATTGAGAAAGATCTTCGCCTTGTTGGGCACCCAGCCCAATTGCTGGCTGATCGCCTTGGCGGTAGCCGGGCGGGCGGTGTGATCGAAAAGGTGCTGCGCCACGGCGAAGTGAAGGATGGCGGATTGTCGATACTGGTCGGAGAGTTTTACCAGGTCGACCACGCTGGACAGAGCGGTTACTTCATCGGCGTGCTCATAGATGGTCGTCGGCTTTTGCGCATTCATACAGATTCTCTTCCTTGAATGTTTTTGTCTTCACTGGCGTCGGCGAGCGATGAGTGCTCGGGACGCAGCGTGTTTTTTAACGGTCCGGAGTCGTGTGCAAATGAATGTTTACGAGCAGCTTCCAAAAAGCTAGCTACGATCCTAGTCGTAAGTCCTACAAAAGCAAGCCAAACCTTTTATAATTATTTGCTATTTATAATTACCTATTGATTCCATTTATTTATTATTTTCCTGAGCAGCAAAAATGACTATGCTCATGCCCACTACCCCTTACGCAATGGATGGCGCCAAAGGTCGACGAACTCCAGTGATGCCCTCACTCCCCATGGTTACACGCGATTTATGACCTCCAGACCTGCCGACGATACCCAGTCATCCACCGCTGAACGCATCCTGTTTTTGCTCAAGACCCGTGGCCCGCTGAAAACCACCGAACTGGCGTCCCTGCTGGAACTCACGTTTGAGGCAACCCGGCAACAAATCCAGAAATTGCAGACATCGGAGCTGATCGTCGGCGTTTCGGCACCCACCTCCGGGGCCGGCCGCCCTTCGTTGAAGTGGGCGCTGACGGACACCGCGCAGAATAAATTCCCCGATTCCCACAGTGTGCTGACCCTGCACCTGATCGAATCCATCGAGGGCGTTTTCGGCAGCGACGGCATCGAAAAAATCATCTCCAGCATGGAAGCGACCAACCGCCAGGAATACGTCCAGGCGTGTTCGCAAGCCTCATCCCTGGAAGAAAAAGTCGCCATCCTGGTGCGCATCCGCGAACTCGCCGGCTATATGGCGCATATGGAACCCGCAGGTGAAGGTTGGCTGCTGATCGAAAACCATTGCCCGATCTGCGCTGCCGCGCGCAAATGCCAGGGTTTCTGCCGCTCGGAGCTGCAGATATTTCGTGCAGCCATGGGTGACGACACCCTTGTCGAACGCTGCGAACACCTGATCTCCGGGGACCGGCGTTGCGTCTATAACATTCAACCGCGCACCTGACCGCCCTACACCAACCGCCCTAAAGGAATAAGGCCATGACCCCGACTATCGACTTGCTCGCCAACCACCGCAGCGAGCGCAGCTTCCAACCCACGCCCGTCAGCGACGAACACCTGGATGCCATCTTGCGGGCCGGCCACCTGGCGCCGACGTCCTTCAATGCCCAGCATATTTCCGTGGTGGTCGTGCGCGACGCAGGCACCCGCCAACGCATTGCGGCAATAGCCGGCGGCCAGCCCTGGATCGCGTCGGCGCCGGTGTTTATCACCCTGGTGGTGGACTTTCACAAGACCGCCGTGGGTGCCGCGCTCAATGGCCAGCAACAGCAGATCCAGCGACATTTGGAAGGGCTGATCGCCGCCAGCACCGACGGCGGCATCATCCTCAGCACGCTGATGATCGCCGCACGTTCATTGGGGTTGGGCGTGGTGCCGGTGGGCGGCATTCGTGCCAACGCCGAGGCGATGATCGAGCTGCTCGGGCTGCCCGAGCAGACCTTCGCCCTGTGCGGCCTGGCCCTGGGTCATGTGCACGAGCCGGCGGCACAGAAACCGCGCATGGGCATCGAAGCCTTCCGTCACGACGAGCGCTACAACCCGGCCGCGCTGGCACCGGCGATCAGTGCCTATGACCAGCACCTGATGCGCCATTGGCAGATCATCGGCCGTGCGGACGGCCAGTCCTGGTCAAGCACCGTGGGCCGCACGTATGCACGTAACTACCGGCCCGACCTCAAGGCTCAGTTGCTGGCCAATGGTTTGTCCGCTGATTGAGCCTGCAGCGCACCGCCACTGCCCCAGCCCAGCGCCTTGTATAACGCGATGGCGTTGAGGTAGGACGCCGTCTCGGCATCGGCCACGTCCTTCTTGATCAGGAAAAACGCGCGCTGGTTTTCCAGCACCGCCATGTAGGTGCCCGAACCGCTGCGGTAGCGTTTGCTGGCGATGTCGATCGCCTGCTCGGCATGGGTGGCGGACGCCAGCAAGGCGCCCAGGCGGGTCTGGTCCTGCGCCAGGCGCATCAGCGCATTTTCCACATCTTCCTGGGCCTTGAGCAGCGACTGTTGATAGCGCGCCAGGGCACCTTCGGCCTGGGCCTGGGAACCGCGCAGGCGTGCGCGCACGTTGCCCAGGCGAAACGCCGGCCAGTCCACCGACGGCGCCAGCTCATACGCGCGGGACGCGCTGCCCAGGTCGCCGCCGCGCAGGGCGAAGAAGCCAATGAAACCGCCCAGGTTCAGGCGTGGGTACAAGTCCGCCGTGGCGGCGCCGACGTCTTCGGTGCTGGCGGCCAGCAAGCGTTCGGCGCTGACCACATCCGGACGATTGCGGATCAACTGGTCGACATCGCCCAAGGGCAGTTGCCGGGCCAGGGGCGCGAGGAAATGCGCCTTGGCCAGGGCCTGCTGTTGACGCGGTGGTTGGCCGGTCAATACGTCCAGGCGATAACCGGTTTCCTGGATCCGCGTCAGCAACGGTGGAATCGCCGCCTCGCTGAGCAGCAGGTTGGCATGGGCGTTTTGCTGATCCTCGAATTGACCGCTGCCGGCGCGCACCTGAGCGCTGGTCAGCGTGAGCGTTTCGCGCCAGGCACTGACCTGGGCCTGGGCCACTTCCAGGCTGCGGGTCAAGCCTTGCTGCTCGTAGTAATAACGCGCCACGTCGGCAGCGATGCTCAACTGCATCAGCGCCAGGTCCGCCTGGGCTGCCTGGGAACGCGCCATGGCCGAGGCGGTCAGGCGTTGCAAACGCCCGAACACGTCGATCTCCCACTGCACATCAAAGCCGGCGCGATAGGTCTGCGACAGCATCCGCTCCGGTGGCCCACCGTCGAACGGCAACTGCTGCTCCAGGCTGCGGCCATAGGCGGTACGAGCAGTGACGCCGGGATACTGGTCGAGCCGGCGGTCATCGAACACCGCACGGGAGGCCAACAGGTTGGCCTGGGCCTGGCGAATGTCATGGTTATGCGCCAGCGCCGTGTCGATCAGGCGATCGAGCTCGGCGTCGTCAAAAAACGCCCACCACTGGGCCTGCACCGGCGCCTGCCGGGCAAACAAATCCTTTTGCGCGGTGACCAGGCTGATCGGCGGGGTTACGGGCTTTTCGTAATGCGGCCCGACCATGCAGCCGTTGAGCAGCGCCAACGCCAGCACGGTGGTGACAGTTTTGCCGGGCTTCATGGTTCGCTCCTCAGGGTTTGCGCCAGGGACTGGGCCCGTGGGGTCGCGGCCGCCAAGGAATGCTTGCGGGCCAGCAGGGTGTAGACCGTCGGCAGCACGAACAGGGTGAAGCAAGTGCCGATCAGCATGCCCGATACAATCACCACCCCCAGGCCATAGCGGCTGTTGGCCCCGGCCCCCGAGGCGAACAGCAGCGGCACCAGGCCGACCACCATGGCCGCCGTCGTCATCAGGATCGGCCGCAAGCGAATCTGCGCGGCCTTGCGTATCGCCTCGGAACGGTCGAGATGTTCCTGGGCCTGCAGGGCGTTGGCGAACTCGACCATCAGGATGCCGTGCTTGCTGATCAGCCCGATCAGGGTCACCAGGCCGATCTGAGTGTAGATATTGATCGTGGCGTAGCCCAGCGCCAGGGGAATCAGCGCGCCGCTGATGGACAGCGGCACGGTGATCAGGATGATCAGCGGGTCCATCAGGCTTTCGTACTGCGCCGCCAGTACCAGGTAAATCACGATCACCGCCGCCAGGAACGCCAGCAGCAGCGCATTGCCTTCCTGGGTGTACTGCCGCGCATCGGATTGCCAGTCGTAGCTGAACCCTACGGGCAACTCGGCGGTGACGCCTTCCAGGAACGCCACGGCGTCGCCCAGGGTGACCCCGGCCGCCGGCACGCCCTGGAAGGTCGCGGCGTTCTGCTGGTTGAACTGGGTCAGCTTGTTGGGTTCGACGTGCTCGGACACCTGGATCACCGTCGACAGCGGAATCAGTGTGCCGTCCTCGGTGCGCACGTACTGGCGCGTCAGGGCTTCGGGCGTCAGGCGTTCGCTGCCGGGGCTCTGGGCTATCACATCATAGGAGCGGCCCTCCAGGCCAAAGCGGTTGAGGTAGTTTTCCCCCACCAGCACCGCCAGCGATTCGCCGATGTCCTGCATGCGAATCCCCAGGCTGTTGGCCTTGGCCCGGTCCACCCGCACCTGTACCACCGGGTTGTTATAGTCCAGGTCACTGTCGACCACGGCGAACAACCCACTGTCGCGGGCCTTCTGCTTGATCTGCTCCATAGTTTCGTACAGCACGCGGTAATCCTGGGAGCTGCGCAGCACCAGTTGCACCGGCAGGCCACCGGTGGAGCCCGGCAAGGCCGGCAACTGGAAGGCAAAGATGCTGGTGCCTTCCACATCGTTGGTGGCCGCCTGCAGGTCGACCTGGATCTGCGCGGCGGTGCGCTCGCGCTCGCCCCACAACGTCAGGTTGATGCCGCCAATGCTCGAGGCGATGCCGTCGCTGCCATTGATGATCCAGGTGCTGACGGTTTCCGGCAGGCGCCCATAGACCTCATTCAGCTTGGCGGAAAAGCGCTCGACGTATTCCAGGTTGGCATGTTGCGGCGCCTTGATCGCGGTGAGCAGCCCGGCCTGGTCCTCGGTGGGCGCCAGCTCCCGCTGCGGCAACTGGTACAGCCACGGCAGGCTGATCATCACCAGCAAGGCAAACAGCCCGCTGAGCCAGCGATGCCGCAGCGACAGGTCCAGTACCTTGGCATAACGCAGGGCCAGGCCGTCGAAGAAACGGTTGGCCAGGTGCGCCATGCGCCCTTCCGATTGCTTGGACTGCAGCAGGAACGAGCTCATGACCGGCGACAACGTCAGCGCCACCACGCCGGACACGGTCACCGCGCCGGCCAGGGTCAGGGCGAACTCCCGAAACAACGCACCCGTGAGGCCGCCCATCATGCCGATAGGCGCATACACGGCCGCCAGGGTAATGGTCATGGCGATCACCGGCCCCGCCACTTCCCGCGCACCGATCAGGGCGGCCGCCACCGGGGTCTTGCCCTCCTCGATATGCCGGTGCACGTTCTCCACCACCACAATCGCATCGTCCACCACCAGCCCCACGGCCAGCACCATCGCCAGCAGCGTCAACAGGTTGAGGCTGAAACCGAACGCCAGCATCAGCGCCGCGGCCCCCAGCATCGACAAGGGGATGGTCACCACCGGAATCAGTACCGTGCGCAACGACCCCAGGCACAGGTAGATGACGATCACCACGATCAGCAAGGCCTCGAGCAGGGTCTTCATCACCTCGTCGATGGAGGTCTGGATAAAGCGCGCGGTTTCAAACGCCAGCTCAGCCTTGACGTCCGGCGGCAGGGTCTTGCGCACGTCCGGCAGGAGTTTCTTGATACCGTCGACGATCACCAGCGGGTTGCCGCCGGGCGTCGGGAACAACCCCAGGTGCACGGCCGAAACGCCGTCCATGGTGGCGCTGGTTTCGCTGGACGCTGCACCCAGCTCCACGGTACCGACATCCTTCAGGCGCACCAGGCCGTTGCCATCGTTGCGCAGCACCAAATCGCGAAATTCATTGACGTTGGTCAGGTCGGTATTGACCCGCAGGTTGGCGACCACGAACAGGCCTTTGACCTTGCCCGGCGCCGCCTGGTAGTTGTTGCGGCGCACCGCGTCGGCCACATCGGCGGCGGTCAGGCCGCGCGCGGCCAGCCGTGCGGGGTCGATCCACAGGCGCATCGCCAGGGTTTGCCCGCCGAACACCTGGACCTTGGCCACGCCCTCGATGGTGCTCATCACCGGCTCCACCACCCGCGCCAGGTAATCGGTCAAGGCCGGGGTGGACAGGGTCGGGCTGGAGAACCCGATATAGGCCACCGCCGTCGACTCGCCGGACGAGCGTTCGATCACCGGGTCATAGGCCTGCTCCGGCAGCCGGAAACGCACCTGGTTGACCTTGGCCATGACTTCCGTGAGGGCCTGGGTCGAGTCCCGGTTGAGCTCCATGCGCACCGTGACCACGCTGCGCCCCTGCACCGACGAACTCGACAGGTAATCCACGCCTTCCACCGATGACACCGCCTGGGCAATCGGTTGAGTGACGAAGCCTTGCATCAGGTCGGATGATGCGCCGGGGTATTCGGTGGTCACGGTGATGGTGGAGCTTTCCAGCATCGGGTACTGGCGGATTGGCAGCTGCAACAAGGACATGATCCCCAGCAGCAGGATCAGAATACTGACGACAAGCGCGAGCACCGGCCGCCGAACGAAAATATCGGTGAAAGTCATGAGCGTTCTCTGGGCGAAGAATCAGATGCCCGTCACAGGCGGTTTGGACGCAGGCAGGGCCAGGGTGTCATCGGTCGCCTGCACCGCCATGCCGTCACTGAGCTTGAGTTGCCCGGAGGTCACCACCTGGTCACCCTCGTGCAAGCCTTCCTGGATCTGGACCCAACCGTCCTGGCGCTGGCCGATTTTCACCGCCACCCGCTTGACCACCAGCGTGGCGCCCTGGTCCGGGCGGGCAAGGAAAACGGTATCGCCATAGGCGGTGTAGGCCACCGCCGTTTCCGGCACGGTCAGGACATCGGCCACTTCGGTATCGGCCACTTTGACGCTGGCGTACATGCCCGGCTTGAGGGGGGCGTCCGGGCTCTCCAGCGTGGCCTGCACCTGCACCGTGCGTGAGCGGCCGATCATCGGGTCGACGGCACTGATCCGCGCCTTGAACACCCGGTCAGGGTAGGCGTCGATCAGCACGCCCACGGTTTGCCCGACGACCAGGCGGCGGCTGAGCTGCTCATCCAGGGAGAAATTGACATAGAGCACCTGGGTATTGACCAGGCTGACGATGCGGTCGCCGACATTGAGGTACTGCCCTTCGTTGACCTGGCGAATCCCCAGCACCCCGGCGAAGGGGGCGCGGATAGTCTTCTGGGCAATCAGGGCCTGGACTTTTTTCAACTCGCCCAGGGCCATGTCATGGGCGGCCCGAGCGTTATCGAGCTGTTCCTGGGTCGCGGCGTTTTCCCTGACCAGCCCGGTCACCCGCTTGCGGATGATCTCGGCATTGCGCACCTGGGCCTGCAGCCGCAACTGCTCGGCCTGTTCCGGGGCATCGTTGAGTTTGACCAGCACCTCGCCGGCCTTGACCTGGCGGCCCGACTCGAAGTTGATCAAGGTGACCCGCCCACCTGCCTCGGCGGAAACCTGCACCTGGGAGGCCGCTTCCAGCTCACCGACGCCGGCGAAATACACATTGGCCGGGCGCAATTGCACCGCCCCCAGGGCCACCTTGGTCAAGGCGCTGGCGGGGGCGTCGGCGGATTGGGCCTGGGACGGCGCGCGCGACATCATCACCACCGCGATGACCGCCACCGGAATCAACACCAGGCTGGTTATCTTCTTGTTGTTCATGGACGTCCTTATCACGATGAGTGCGTTACGCGCGGTTCACAGCCAGCTGTGGTTGAACAGGAAGAAGGCCAGTACCGCCCAGATCGACAGCACCAGATGAGTCAGTTGCAACCCCTCCTGGCGAATCCAGTAGCCGAACCACAAGCCCCCAGCAACATGGCGAAGACAAACGCCGAAAACGCGCTGAGGGCGAGGTTGAGCCAGGGCCTTGCCGACAGCAGACCATCGCCGAGGATCAACTGATAACTGCCGGTCCAGGCCGCGAGTGCAGCGACCAATTGCAGGGCCAGCACCACCAGCAGCGCCAGTTGGTGCAGACGGGGTGAACGCACGGCCCGCACCAGCAAGGGAATATCGATGGCGGGGCTCTGGCGCAACGGCTCCATGGCCATCGTCGCGCCTACCGCGCCTACCGAGCTGCGAAACGCTTGCCAGTTGTTAAGCACCGCAATGCTCAGCCACAGGCTCAAGCCAATGGCCTGTACGCCCAGGAACACTGACATCGAGTGACCCAGTAACCCTGCCTCCACAGTCATTCAAACCTCCGTATTTGTCGAAAGGGAAATCCAGCCTCAGGTATATACACAAGACATTGCTTGGATAATACGTCGCAGGCGTTTAAATACAAGATTTATCTTTGTGCGGGAGGGGTTTCAGGAAGGTTGGAAACGCTGTCTGGCAGGCGCCCGCCGGGGGCGTTCGGCGCAGTCACGCCGAAGCCCCGAAGCGGTTGTGAGGGGGCTGGAGGGGAGTTACTTGCGAGGGATTGTCACGCCGTCCTGGCGGCGATGGCTTCGATTTCCACCAGTGCACCTGGCAATGGCAACGCCACGACCTGCAACGCGGTGCGTGCCGGCTTGTTCGGCTGCTCGGGGGTGCCGAAGAACTGCGTATACCCACGCTGCAACCCGGCGAAATCCAGCTTGCCGCCCGTTTCCTCGGCGCCGACCAGGAATACCCGTAACTGCACGATATCGCCCAGGTCCAGGTCTTGCTGGCGCAGGATCTGGCGCAGCTTGTTGAACACCGAAACCGTCTGCACTTCGGTGTTGCCAAACACCCCGGGAACCGTTGGATCAACCAGGTCCGGCAAGGTCCCGCTGACAAAGATCAGGCTGGCGGACGCCGGTACGGTGACGGTCTGCGAGATCGGGAAATCGCCGACGCTGGTGCGTTGAATGCTGTCGCTCATGGTGTGTCTCCTTAAGAGGCGGCGAGTGCCGCGACCTGTCGTTGTTGGGTCACGCGTTCAGCCAGTTGCGCGACCACATGCCGCGCCGAGTTGGCCGCCGATTCCTGCCAGATGCCCACCCCGCTTTGCACCAGGCCGTCGCCGGCGAAGTACACGCGGCCGTGGCCCTGTTCGAGCAAGGCGCTGGCATCGGCGGGGAAGTGTTCGCGTTGCAGCCACGGGCCTTCGCTGAAGGGGATCTGTTCCCAGGACACCGCCAGCGGGTGGCGCAGGTGTTTGGAATAGCCCGGATGCAGCAACTCCACGGCCTCCTTGGAGGTGGCGTACTGCTGGTCGAACGGTCGCGCACCAAACACATCGGCGCCCTCCCCGGTCACGTAGCCGGCCACCAGCAGGCCCTCGTGGGTGTTGAGGTCGTTGCTCGGGTACCAGAGCAGGCGCGCCGGGTGTTCGATCCACGACAGGCCGCCGTAGGTGCGGTAGTCGGTTTCCCAGAAGCGTGGGGACTGCCACGCCACTTTGGTGGCCTGGTCGCTGCGGGTGCTGAGCAAGGCGGCCTTGATCGGGTCGCTGAAGTCGGTGTCGAGCTTGGCCAGCAATGGCAGCGGCAAGGTCGAGACCAGATAGTCGGCGCGCACCACCTGCTCGCGACCGCTGCGTTGGTCGTGGTAGGTCACGGCCACGCCGTCTTCCAACTGACGGATCTGGCGCACCTGGGCGCCCAGTTGCACGTGATCGCTGACGCGCCGGTAGAAGGCGTCGGTGATGCGGTCCATGCCACCCACCGGCTGGAACATGGTCGCCGAGAATTCCGGGAATTCGGTGTGCAGCAAGGCGCCCCACAGTTCGGGGTGCAGCAGTTGGTCCAGCGCCAACGGGCTGCGGCTGGCGGGCAAGGCGCCAGGATGTGCAGGCGATTCCAGGTGCCCCGAACGGATCGTGCCCTCGAAGGTCAGCTCCTGGGACAGGTCGCCATAGACTTGCAAAAACGCCAGCAAGCGCGTGCGTTCCTCGGCGCTCAGCACATCGTCGAGGGCATCACGCTGCACCGCTTTGGCCAGCAACCCGGACAAATGCCCGCGCGCATCGTTGATCGCCTGGCCGACGGTGAAGGCCGGCTGGTTCACATCCGGCCGCACCTGGGCGCCATGGCTGCTATTGACCAGCACTTCCAGCGGCACGCCCAGCTCACTGCAATAATCGAGGATCGTGCGGTGCTGGCTGGGAATCCGTGCCGGCCCGGCGTTGAAGTAATGCCCCGGCTCGAACGCGGCGGTCTGCGTACGGCCATCCTGGTAGTCCACGCGGTCGCCATGGCGGATTGTCCAGGTGCGACCGCCGACCCGCTCACGGGCTTCCAGCACCTGCACGCTGAACCCGGCGCGGGTCAGTTCCAGGGCGGTGACCAGCCCGGCAATCCCGGCGCCCAGCACCAGCACGCGGGTGCCCTGCCCCAGGCCGTCCTTGAGTTTCAACGGTTGCGGTCGGCGGTGCGATGACGGCCCCAGGCCGAGTACCGCCAGCGCATCCTTGACGGCTTTTTCGCCGCCTACCGCCGCGATGCTCGACAACGCTTCACGTCGTGTCAGTCCCATATCGATTGCTCCTTAATCCGGCAGGCCCGGTGGGTTGATCAGCGACTTGTCGACACGCTCCACATCCAGGCCCCAGCGTTGCAGCACCTGCGCGTACTGGCCGCCCGCAATCGCGCCTTCCAGGGCGGTGTGGATCGGCTTGACCAGGCCGTTATCCTTGCGGGTGGTCACGGCAATGTCTGCCTGCAATGGCCAGCCACCGTTCACCGTGCCGACGCGCTTGATGCCGCCGGTGATCGCCGCCGAATAGGCGTACACCGAGTTGGGCCCGAACAGCGCATCGCTGCGCCCCGACTGCACCGCCAGTTGCGCGGCGGCCTGGTCGTCGAAGTACTGCAACAGCGCTGGCTTGAGACCGGCCTTTTCGTTGGCCTCGTTCCAGGCCAGCAGGACTTTTTCCTGGTTGGTGCCGGAGCCGACGATGATCTTCAGCCCGGCAATATCGGCTGCCTGCTTGATCTCGCTGATCTTGCTGGTGGTCTTGACGTAGAAGCCGAGCACATCCTGGCGATAGGTGGCGAAGTCAAAGCGCTTCTTGCGCGCCTCGGTCACGGTGACGTTGCTGATCACCGCGTCGTACTTGCCCGAGCTGACGCCCAGGGGCCAGTCTTCCCAGCTGGTCTGCACCACATTGAGTTGCAGGCCGAGGCTGTCGGCCACCAGTTGCGCGGTGTCGGCTTCGCTGCCGATGGTGGTCTTGTCGTCGCTGGCCAACAGCGCCAGGGGCGGCCCGGCCACGCCGGACACGGCCACGGTGAACTTGCCCGGCTGGGCGAACTTGAAGCCCGGCGGGATCTGCGCAATCGCCGCTTCGTTACGCGGCACATGGATGCGCGGGCGGTCGGGGCTGAGGTCGACCTGTTGCACGGCGAATGCGCTTTGCGCAGCACTGACGGCCAGCGCCAGCAGGGCCACACGGGTGGTGTTGATGAACATGGGCAGTCACTCCTTGAACTAAAGCACCTTGCCGAGAAAGGCCACGGTGCGGGGATGTCGGGGTTGGCGGAAAATCTGTTCGGGCGGGCCCTCTTCGATCAACTCGCCGTCGCAGAGGAACACCACGTGGTCGGCCACTTCGCGGGCAAAACCGATTTCGTGGGTGACGATCACCAGGGTCACGCCCAGCTGGGTCAGGCCCTTGATCACGTCGAGTACTTCGCCCACCAGTTCCGGGTCGAGGGCCGAGGTGGGTTCATCGAACAGCAGTACCTTGGGGTCCAGCGCCAGTGCGCGGGCAATGGCGACGCGCTGTTGCTGGCCGCCGGAAAGCTGGCGTGGGTAGGCATCGACCTTGTCCGCCAGGCCAACCTTGGCCAACAGTGCGGTGGCCTTGGCCTGGGCGTCGGCCTTGCTCCAGCGCTTGTGCGCCAGCGGCGCCTCGGCGACGTTTTCCCAGGCGGTGAGGTGCGGGAACAGGTTGAAGTTCTGGAACACAAAACCGACGTCGATACGGCGCTTGAGAATCTCGCGTTCCTTGAGCTCGTAAAGCAGGTCGCCCTTGCGTCGATAGCCGACGTATTCACCGTCGATGGTGATGTGCCCGCTGTCGATCTTTTCCAGGTGGTTGATGGTGCGCAGCAAGGTGGACTTGCCCGAGCCGGACGGCCCGAGAATCACCGTGACCTTGCCTGGATCGATGGTCAG
Source organism: Pseudomonas sp. NIBRBAC000502773 (assembly GCF_006517195.1). Classification (NCBI taxonomy): domain Bacteria; kingdom Pseudomonadati; phylum Pseudomonadota; class Gammaproteobacteria; order Pseudomonadales; family Pseudomonadaceae; genus Pseudomonas; species Pseudomonas sp. NIBRBAC000502773. The sequence continues at coordinate 1,144,082 of NZ_CP041189.1, forward strand.
GTCGATGTCTTTCAACACCTGTTGATTGCCAAAGCGCTTGCCCACGCCCTGGATCTGGATACGGCCGGCGCGGGCTTCACTCATGGGTGTTCTCCTTCAGCCAGCGGCGCACGCGTTGCCACGGCGTAGGCGGCAGCACCCTGGCCGTACCCCGGGCGAAATGCCGCTCGACGTAGTACTGGGCGCTGGTGAGCACGGTGGTGATGATCAGGTACCAGACGGTGGCGACGATCAGCAACGGGATCACCGCCTGGGTGCGGTTGTAGATGACCTGCACGGTGTAGAACAGCTCCGGCAGCGCCAGCACGTAGACGATGGAGGTGCCCTTGACCAGGCCGATGATTTCATTGAACCCCGACGGCAGGATCGAGCGCAGCGCCTGGGGCAGGATGATCCGGAAGATGCGCCGCGAGGCCGGCAGGCCCAGGGCCGCCGCCGCTTCATGCTGGCCGGCATCCACACCGATCAGGCCGCCGCGAATGATCTCCGCCGCGTACGCCGCCTGCATCAGGCTCAGGCCCAGTACGGCCACGGTGAATTGGCTGAGCACGTCCACCGTCGACCACTCGGCGAACACTACGCCGGTGAACGGCACACCGAGGACGATGTGGTCGTACAGGTAGGCGAAGTTGTAGAGGATGATCAGCACCAGCAGCGCCGGCATCGAGCGGAAAAACCAGATGTAACCCCAGGCCAGCGCCGCCAGCAGCGGCGAGCCCGACAGCCGCGCCAACGCCAGCGCAGTGCCGAGGATGGCGCTGAACACCGTGCTCAGCAGCGTCAGTAACAGGGTCTGGCCGAGGCCACGCAGCACCGACGGCGAGAAGAACCACTGGCCGAACACGCCCCACTCCCAGCGCGGGTTGGTGGCCAGGGAATGCCCAATGGCGAGCAGCACCAGCGCGGCAAAGATCGACCCGGCCCAGCGCCAGGGGTGTCGCGCGGGCACCACCTGCAGGGCTTTGATCGGGGTGGACACTCGGGCTTGGCGCAGCGCGCCGGGCGTGTCAATCAGGTCATAGGATTTGGCAACGATGGGCATGGTGTATTCCTCGGCCTAAAAGGCATAGGTCAAGCGGGTGTAGTAGTACCCGCCGGTAAAACCGTAGGGCGAATAGGTGCCGTAGCTGCTGACCATGGTGCTGCTCGGTACACCTTGTTTTTTCGGGTAGACGTCGAACAGGTTCTTGGCGCCGATGGCCACGTTGAGGTCTTTGGTGAGGTTGTAGCCAAGGTCGAGGTCGGTGATCCACTTGGCGCTGTAGACCCGGTCGAGGCTGCGGTCGGCGGAGACGTTGACCTCTTTGTAAGAGCCGTAGCGGGTCAGGGCCAGGTTGAGGTTGAAGCGCTCGATGCTCCAGTCGCCACCGAGGATCAGCTTGGTGCTGGGCTGCACGCCGGTGATCAGGTTGCGTGCCTGGCGGTCCATCAGGTCATAGGCCGTGCCCAGGATCGTGGTGGATTCCTTGTAGTTGAGGATTCTGGTCTGGTTCCAGTTGAACGCGGCGGTCCATTTCAGCGCACCATAGGGACCCAGGTCCTGGCTGTAGTTGCTGACCAGGTCCAGGCCTTTGGTGCGGGTGTCGGCGCCGTTGATGAAGTACTGGCCGCCGGAGGTGGAGGTGATGCCATTGCCTTGCAGCACCTGGGTGATCTCCGGGCCGAGCAAGGTGCCGGTGAGGGTGATGCGATCGCGCAGGTTGATCACGTAGGCGTCGGCGGTGAAGCTCAGGCGATCGGTGGGGGTCAGGGTGAAACCCAGGCTGAAGTTGGTGGAACGCTCGGGTTTCAGTTCCTGCGCACCCAAGGCCTGGGCGGCGGCCGAACCTACCGGCAGCACGCCGTAGTTGATCGACTGGTACACGCCGTCGACCACGCCATAGGTGGTGGACCGCGCACTGAACAGGCTGTTGGCCAGGGACGGCGCACGGAAGCCATTGCTCACGGTGGCGCGCACGGCGAATTGCGGGGTGAAGTCGTAGCGGGTGGTCAGCTTGCCGCTGCGGGTAGCGCCCACGCCCTGGTTGTAATGCTCGTAGCGAAACGCGGTGCCCACGTACCAGTCCGGCACCGGGTTGAAGCCCACGTCGACGTAACTGGCGAGGCTGTTGCGCGAGGCGCTGCTTTCTTCATCCGGGGAGATGCCGTTGGTGACCTGGGCCCCGGACGACGCACAGTTACCCGGTGCCACGCAGTAGCCGCCGTTGGCATAGGACTCATAGTCACCGGCCTGCACCTCATAGGTGTCGCGGCGATGTTCGAAACCGTAGCTCAGGTCCAGCGGCTTTTGCAGGCCGATGTCGAAGCCGCGCTTGAAATCGAGGTTGGTGGTCAGCTCGGTGGAAATCCAGGTGCCGGAGGTGAAGCTATTCGGCGTGGCCTCGCCCAGGGAGGGGTTCTGGTTATGGGTGGTGCCCTGCTCCGCCTCGTTGCGCCCGTAGGTGCTGGACAGGTCCCAGTCCCACTCGCCGACGGTGCCTTTACCGCCGAAGGCGGCCTGGAAGTCGTCCTCGTCGATATACCAGGTCGGCGTGTAGCCGCCGGGGTAACCGTTAGGCCCGGTGGTAATGGTGTTGGTGATGGTCGGCAGGCGGAAGTTCTGGCCCTGCTCGGCCTTGCGCCGCGAATAGGTGGTGAAGGAATACAGGCTGAAACTGTCGTCGATCGGCAATTCGGCGTTGTAGCCCAGGGTCAGCAGGTTGGTCTTCGGTGTGCCGTAGCCGCCATAGGTGGAGCGGCCGGCCTGCTCAAAGGCCTGGGCGTAGGTGTAGCCGTTGGCGCTGGCCTTGTTGTCGTCGTTCTGGCTGCGCGCGTCCAGGGCCAACTGCACGATGCCGCCGTTGCCGATCTCGAAGCCCTTGTTGAGGCTTTGCTGCACGGTCTGTTTCTTGCCGTCGTAACCCTGGCCGACATTAGTCACCGAGGTGCCGCTGGTGTCGGCCTTGAGGATCACGTTGATGACCCCGGCGATGGCATCGGAGCCGTACTGAGCGGCGGCCCCATCGCGCAGGACTTCGACGTGGTCGATGGCGCTGATCGGGATCAAATCCAGGTCTGCCGGTGCGGCGCCGGTGTTGATGCCGTTGATATTCAGGGTGGCCGCGGTGTGGCGGCGCTTACCATTGACCAGCACCAGCACTTCGGCGGCACTCATGCCGCGCAGGTTCGGCGCACGGGCGATGCCGCTGGCGTCCCAACCGGTTTTTTCCGGCAGGGTCAGCGACGGGATCACCGCGCTCAAGGCCTCCATCAAACCGGGCTTGCCGGTGCTTTGGAGTTGCTTGGCGCTGACCACATCGATCGGCACCGGGCTGCTGGTGACCGTGCGTTGTTCGGCGCCACGGTTACCGGTGACCACCACGGTGGACAGGGTGCTGTCGTCCTGGGCCCGGGCGGTGTTGGCCAGGATCGCCAGCGCCAGGATGGCGGTCGGTTGTAAGACTTGCTTCATAGCCACTCCAGACATTCCAAATCGCGAAGTCGGGCAGTCACGCGGGCGGGCGCGGTGCTCGATTTTTTCAGGGGCGTTGCGGCGATTGGGGACTAGGTGTGGGGCAGTCGAGGGGTTTGAGTCGGCAACATACGTTGAGCTCCCTTCCAACGATTCTGCCGCGGGGCTATCACCCGGTTATGGCGCGCAGAATCTGAATCACGCTGGGTACCATCCGAGGTCAGGGGTAGGCTGTTGCGATCAAACATAACGGAATGGGTTTTGAAAATATAATGCTGTTTTGGTATAAGCTAATATTCTCTAATTTTATTATTTTTTAGTTTTTTTATTCATATAAATAATGTCTTTTTGAGATTGGCCTTTAGCTCAGGCCGAGGTCTACCTGAGGTATGCAAATCCAAATGTGGGAGGGGCGGTGCGACGGTTCGACTTGTCCCCGATGGCAGTGGGTCAGCTACAGATGCATCAACTGACACTCCCGCATCGGGGCATGGATATCTACACAACTTTTCAGCCTCTGATAAATCTCCCTGTGGCGAGCGGGCTTGTCCCGCGTTGGGCCGCGTAGCGGCCCCAAAACAGCCGCTATGGAGTTTCTGATACACCACATTCAGCTTTACTGGGGCTGCTACGCAGCCCAACGCGGGACAAGCCCGCTCGCCACAGGGGAACTCGCCAGTCTCTGAAAATTGTGTAGATACCTATGCCCCGATGAGTATGGGTATCTACACAACGTTGTATTAACCAACGGTAACCACGATGCGAAGCGAGCCGCCCTTGATCTTGCTTTAGATCTTGATCTCAGGCGCCCCGTTAAACCACGCTGGCCGGAATTCGATAGTGATTTGGGGGGTAAACCGGCAGGGATGCCGGTTTAGCCGCCCCGCGCCATGGATGGCGCGTGGCGGCGGCCCCCCACATCACTGTCGGATTACGGGCACACCGAGCCTAGGCAAGGTGCCGAGTGGTGGGGCGAAGCGTTTTGCTTACTTTTGCGCTGTTCAAAAGTGAGCCGCCGTAAGGGCGGAACCCATGGCGGCCGTTACCGCAGCAACGGATATGTACCCGGTCCAATCCAAAAAAATGGTCGGCCCAGAGGCCGCCATCGGGGGCAAGTCGAATCGTCGCACCGCCCCTCCCACATTTCAGTTAGCCGGCTTCAACAACTGCATCTGCTGGCGATAGTCATCCGTCACCTGCCGCGCCTGGCTGCTGCTGGTAATCACCCTCGGGGTAATCAGCACAATCAATTCCGTACGGTCCTTGGACTTGCTGGTATTGCCAAACAACCAGCGCAACCCCGGAATTTTCCCAAGGTAAGGCACCGCACTGACACTCTCCGCGTTGTCCTGCTTGATCAACCCGCCCAGCAACACCGTCTGCCCGCTCTGCACCGCGACCTGGGTCGATACCGAGCGCGTGGAGATACGTGGGTTGGCCTGGGTGTCGTTGCTGGACGCCTGCTGGTCCTGGGCATCGCTGACCTGCTGCTGGATGTCCATGTACACCAAACCACCCGGATTGATGCGTGGCACGACGTCGAGGATCACCCCGGTCTGCACGTATTCAACACTGCTCAAGGTGGTGTCGGAGGTGCCGGTGTTGACCGTGGTCTGGCTGATCGGGATGTTGTCGCCCACCTGGATCTGCGCCGGTTGGTTGTTCATCACCACCAGCGACGGCGCCGACAGCACCTGGGTGCGGCCGTTGGTTTCGAGGGCGTGCAGGGCCACTTGCAGGTTGGAGCTGACGAAGGAGTAGAACAACGAATCCGTCGCGCCCAACCCTGCACCGCCGCCGCCCAACGCGCCTTGGCTGCCGGCGGTGTTGGCCACGGTGGTGCTGGTGGAATTGCCCGCCAGGCGACCGAGATACCACTGCACGCCCAGGTCCAGTTCGCCGGTGAGCTTGACCTCGAGGATGCGCGTTTCGATCTGCACCTGCAGCGGTGGATTGTCGAGGCGTTTGATCGCCGATTCGATCTCTTTCCACTGCACCGGGCGGGTGCGGACCAGCAGTTGGTTACTGCTTTTCTGCGCGGTGATACGGGTGCCGGCGTCGAGGCTTTTGGCCGGGGCGTCTTCAGTCGCGCCCTGCTCGGCGGTGTCCTGCTCGGCCTCGGGCTCCTGCTCCTCATCCTCTGCGGCGGGTGGGTTGCCATTGAGGTTGTTGCTCAGGCCACCGGGCGTGCTGCCGGAGGTGCTGTTGGTGCCCGGCGAGGACAAGGTCGCGGTGCGCAAACCGGGGGCGACCTTGGCCGGGGTGTCGTCCTTGATCGCGCCCGTGCCGTAGATCTGGCGCAGGTACTTGGCCAGGTCGGTGGCCTTCATGTTGCGCACGTCGTAGACGTACATCTGCGGCTCGTTGCCGCCGCCTTCGTCGATGGTGTGGATCCAGTCGCCAACTTCACTGAGGTACTGCGGCTGCGACGAGATCGCCACCACCGAGTTGGTCCGCTCGATGGGCAAGAAGCGCACCATGCCGGCCAGGGGCATGCCGCTGTCGGGGCCGAACATTTTTTGCAGCTCGGGCATCAGCTCGGCCACCGACGCCCGTTGCAGGCCGAACACGCCCACCGACATGCCCTTGAGCCAGTCCACGTCGAAGGTGTCGATGGTGTCCTGGTAGTTGGCCAGTTCCTCGGGGGTGCCGGCCAGGCTCAACACATTGCGCGCCGGGTCCACCAGCAGGAACGCATTCTCGCGGGCGAACGGCTTGAGCAGTTTCTGCATCTCGGTGGCCGAGATATAACGCAACGGAAACAGGCGTGCCGACAAACCGCTGGAGGGCTGCGACACGCGCATCTCCGGCACCAGCTTGCCCGCCACCGCCTGGTTGGCCGGCAGGATCACATAGCGGTTGCCCTGTTTGATCATGGCGTTGTCGGTCCACGACAACAGGGTCTCCAGAATCGACAAGGCCTGCTGCTTGTTCACCGGCTTGGACGTGGAAAAGCTGACATTGCCCTTCACGCCTTGGGCGATGCTGTAGTTCTCGTGCAGCAGGTCGCCCATCACGCTGTTGATCACCGCTTCGATCGGCTGGTCGGCGAAGTTGAATACGATGTCGCCGCTGCCCTCTTCCTTGGCGGCCGAGACCGCCGTCGGTTGGCGCACGAACTGCTGGTTGCCGCGTATCAACTGGCGCTGGGGCGGAGTCTTCGCCTGGGGTTGGCCGCTGTCGACCGGCGCCTGTTCGCTGGCCGGGTCCACGGGTGGGCGTTGCGAACCGGTGCCCTGCATCGCCTCATGCAACAGGGCCTCGTCCGGGTCGAGATGCTCGGGGAAGGTGCCGCAGCCACCGAGGGAAACGGCGGTGGCCAGGCAGAACACGGTGGTGCGCAAGGCGCCAGGGAAGGTATCGATCAAGGGGTGGACTCGTGAGGAAGGGTAATCGGGGGTGTGGTGGACGGCGGCGGCAAACGCAGGGCCCGCAGGCTCAGGGTTTGCGTACGGCCGTCGAGGACAAAGCGGGCATCGCGGGGCGTCAGCTGTTCCAGGCGCCAGCCATTGGGCAGGGTCTGGCCCTGGTGGACTTTGAGCGGCGGGCCATCGGCACGCTTGAGCAGCGCCACGCGCAGGTCGCCGTCGAGGACGATCCCGGTCAGCACCAGGCTCGACAGGCTGGAAACACCGGCCTGGCCCACGGCACGGTCGGGGCTGCGGTCGGGGCTGAACAGCGGCGCCTGCCAGGTGCCGGCCAGGCTTTCGAGGGTCGCGCTCGGCGCCACCAGCACCTTGGCGGCGGTGTTGGCGCGCGCATCGGGCTCTGGCGCCGGCAACCACTGCGGCGCATCGCCGATGCTGCTGAGGATGCCGACCATCAGCAGGCCCAACAGCCCGGCGACGCCGAGCAACAGCCATTCCAGGGGACGCAATGCATGGATCATCGCTGCACCTGCCGGGCGGCGGCCGGTTGCAGGTAACCGCGCACCAACAGGTGCACCACCAGTTGCCCGGCGCCGCCACTGGCCGGTGCGTTCGGTGGGCGACGAATGCTCATTTCATCGACGAACAGAAATGGCCGCTGGTACTCCAGCTCATGCAGGATCGCGGTCAAGGGTTCGATGGCGCAGTTGAGGGTCAGGCTGACCTTGACCTGGCGATAGGGCTCGGCGTCGTCCTGCTCCGGGGTGATGGGCATGCGCTGGGTCAGGCTGCAACCGCCACCGAGGCCGGCGCGGCTGTTGATCAGGTCGGCGATGCGTTGCATCAGGTCCGCGGCCACCGCGCTCGGGTCGTCGCCGGGCAACAGGCTGGTACTGCTGGCCGGGTCCTGCCGCGCCTGTTCCAACTGTTGGCGCAGGCTGTCGCCCTGACGCAACACGCCGGCGTAGCGTTGCTGCTGTTCACGCAGTTGCTCGGCCTGCTCGCCCATGGCGCGCAAGGGGCCGGCGAACCAGCTGTCGATCAACAGCCAGTAACCGGCGCCGAGCACCAGGGCCAGGGCGATCAGGGCCGCGCCACGGCGTTCACGGGGTGTCAGTGGTCGGCGCATCGGCGGCCTCCTGGTGCAGGTGGGCGCGCAAGGAAAATTGATCCTTGCCGGTTTGCGCATCGGGTTGGATCACCCCTTCGAACTGGGCGTTTTCCAGGCTGTGGCAGCCCTTGATCCGGGTGATCAGGGCACTGGCCTTGGCGCTCTGCCCGGAGAAGGACACCTCGGCGCCGTCGTTGACTTCCAACTGGTCGAGCCAGGTGTCCGAGGGCAGGCACGCGGTCAGCTCGTTGAGCAGCGCCGCCAACGGCGGTTGGGCGGCCTTGCGGCGAATCAGGTACTGGGCGGCGCCACGGGTATTGAGCAATTGCTGGCGCAGGGCCTGGATCTCGGCGACCTGGGCTTTCTGCTCGCGCACACTGTGTTGCATGGCATCGAGCACGCGCTGGCGGTCGTTGAGCCACAGCAGCATCGCCGCAATCAGCAAGGCCCCGCACAACCACGGCAGGCTGCGTTGCAGGCCCTTGCCCTGGGGGCGCTGACGGGGACGCAACGGCGCCGGCAGCAAGTCGATGCCCATGGGTTTGCCTGCGCTATCGGCGACATCCACGGCATGGGGCTGCAAGCCGAGGGCCGCGCAGTCATTGAGGATCTGGTCGAGGCGCTCCCGCAGGATCGCCACCAGCGTGACGTGCAAGTGCGTAGGGGTACGGCGCTCCTGGCGCGCAACAAAGTACAACTGGGCGGCGTCGAACGGCGTGAAGCGGTCCAGTTCATAGCCCACCACCGTCGACAGGTTGCGCGCTGCCGCCGGGGGCAGTTGCAGGGTTTGCACCAACACCGTTTCAGGCGGCAGCACCAACACCTGACGCGCTTCGCCGGGCAGCTTTTCGACCGCCGCGGTCAGCGGCCAGGCGTAGGCATGCTCGGGGATCTCGGCAAATGACAACCATGCCGGCAGGCAGCCACGCAGCTCCTTGAGCCACAGGCGCCAGCCCAGTTGCAGCAGGCTGCCGCGCCAGCGCTGGGTGATGGGCTGCGCCAGCGCCTGAAGCCGTGCGGTTAACTGTTCGTTCATTCTTGCCAACGTAAGACTCGATAAGGTTGTGCGCTGCCTTGCGCGGGGCTCAATAACACGGTGGCCTGCACCTGGGCGTGGTAACCGCCGGGGCGTTGGGCGCGGCTGCTGACCACAAGCACGTCGCCGGGATCGGCACCCACCGCATTCTGGTGCGGCAGGTTCAGTGCGCGGCGCATCAAGGCACTGGCGAATGCCGGATCGGGCCGGTCCAGGCCGCTCCACAAGCTGATCTCGGGCACCAGTTCGCTGTACAGCGCCTGGGTCATGCCCGGCAGTTGGCGCACCTCTTCCACCACCCGAAACGGCGCCAGGCCCTGGTTGCGCCGTACTTCCAGGGCCCTGGCGAGGTGGTTGGCCTGGGCCTGGGTCGCACCGCAGGCCAGCGCCAGGCGGGCAAAATCACCCACCTCGGCGCTGTTCAAATACAACTTGCCGCGCTCGCTATGCAGGCTGACGCGCAGCTGCGCATCGTCGAACACCAACGGAATTTCACGCCCGTCGGCAATCCACTGCTTGCGCTGCAATGGGTCGGCGACGGCCTGCATCGCCAACGCCACCCCGGCCTCGGCCGCCAGCACCGCCTGGGTGTGCTGGCGGTGCCAGGCGGCCTGGCGGGTTTCCAGTTGCACCCAGCCGGCCAAACCGCCGAGCAACAGGCTGAGCAAGGCCAGCACCCACAGCACCAGCAGCAGGGCCACACCGCGTTGATGGCGGATCATTCGGGTGCCCCGCCGGACAGGTTCAGGCGCAGGGCAACCACCTGGGTTACCCACGGCACCGGCCCGTTCACCCGTGCGTCAATCCGCACTGCGTAAGGCAGGCGTTTGGTCCACGGCCACTCACTGATCCAGCCGGTGGCCTGGCCCTTGGGCGACACCCCGCGATAGCTGAATTGCAGGCCCTCGACATCCTTCAACAACACCTGCGGCTCACTGCGCGAGGCCGGAACACTCACCTGTGCCTCAGACTCAAACCGCGCGAACGCCACCTGCAAATCGCGCCGCGATTCAGGGCCCACCAACTGCAAGGTGAAGCGCTGAATCCCGCCACCGAGTACACCCGGCAAGGTCGCGACAAACTGCATGCGCTGGGGCCCACCGGCAAAAAAGCCATCGGTCTGGCTGTCGTCCTCGGTCACATCCAGCGGCAACGCCTCGCTGATGGCGGTGCGCAAAAACTGCTGCGCGGCGCGCATATCATCCAGGCTGACCGTGTAGCGCTGGGCCTTGAGCACGGCGCGATTGGCGCCCAGCAACGCCCCGCCGACCAGGGTCAGCAACACCCCGAGCAGGCTCAGTACGATCATGATCTCAAGCAAGGTAAAGCCCTGCTGACGCGCCTTCACAAGCCGGCCCCGACGCCGGCAGCGCGCAGTTTCAAGGTGCTGAAACTGGCCTGGCGCGGGCCTTCGCTGACGGTGAGGTCCAGGCGAAACAGATGGGCCTGGCCGATCCGGCTGGGTTGTTGGGCGATGCGCAGTTGCCAGGCGATGCCGTCCAACTCGCCCTGGCGTGTACCGCTGGCCAAAGGGCCCATGCCTTCCTGATCCATCACACTCAAGGCGGCATGGGTCAGGCGGTCGCTGTGGGCCACCTGCAACAACGAGCGTGCGCTCTGGCCGAAGGCGACCAGCAGCACCGTGCTACAGATCGCCATCAGCGTCAGCGCGGCGAGCATTTCCAGCAGGGTAAAACCCGCCTGGCGCTTCATGGCAGGGCCTTGGCTTCGACGCTGCCGGTCAGCCAGCCGATGTCGATGCGCCAACGCCGACTGCCGTTGGCCAGCAACACGTGGCCGCCGGTGGAGCTGCCATCGGGGTAGAAATCCACCGCAGCGCCGGCTTGCTCGGCGGTGTGCAGGGTCACTTGCAGCCCGGCCGGCCAATACTTTTTCGGACGGCCCGGCGCCTGCACACTGAGGTTGCGCAAATCGAACACCGTGCTTTCGGTGGTGCCACTGACAATCGCCCGCGCCCGCGTGCTGCGCAACGCCTCGACCACCTGCCCGACGGCCTGGCGCTCTTTGGCCGCACGCAGGCCTTGTTGCAGGCCAAACCCTACCAACCCGGCCGCGATGCTGATCAAGACGATCACCACCAGCATTTCCAGCAAGGTAAAGCCGCGTTGGGCGTTGGCCATGGTCGTGGGTTATTCCCAGTTGCCCAGGTCGGCGCTGTAGCCTTCGCCGCCGGGCTGGCCGTCCTGGCCGTAGAAAATCAGGTCGAACGCACCGTGCTCACCGGGGAAGCGATAGCCGAAGGCATGACCGAACGGGTCCTTGAGGTCCGACGGTTTGGCATACGGCCCGGCCCAACCGGCGCTGTTGCCCGGCTTGTCGACCAGTTGCTGCAGGGTCTTGGGCGGCGAACCGACGTCCAGGCCGTAGCTTTCGATCTTCATGCTCAGGCTGGCCAGCTGGGCCTTGCCCGCGCCGTATTTGCCCTTGTCCACATTGCCGCCGACCTGGCGCACCACGATGGTCGCGACAATGCCCAGCAGCACGATCACGGCGAGCATTTCCAGCAAGGTAAAACCGCCCTGGCGGCGGGCGGGCTTGAATCGGGTATGGCGCATCAGCGTGTTTCCTTAAGGGTTCATATATTGCTGGTCAGGCTCATCAGCGGCAGCATGATCGCCAGCATGATCACCGCCACCAGCACCGCCATGACCACGGTCAGGGACGGCACCAGCGCGGCGAGCAGGCGGTCGATGCCGCGTTTGGCTTCCACGTCGAACACCTCGGCGACCTTGAGCAGCATGCTGTCGAGTTCGCCGGCCTGTTCGCCGACTTCAATCATTTGCAACGCCAGGTCGGGCAGCAGCGGCTCGCTGCCGAAGGCGCTGGCCAGGGTGCCGCCGCCCTTGACCGACTCGGCGGCCTGGGCGACCTGGGCTTGCAGGGCGCGGTTGGTGCAGACCTGGCGGGCAATCACCAGCGCTTGCAGCAGCGCCACACCGTTGCTCAGCAGCGTGCCGAGGGTGCGGGCCAGGCGGGCGGCTTCGACCCGTTGCAGCAACGGGCCGATGATGCGGATGCCCAGCACGCGGCGGTCATAACGTTCGCGGCGCTGGGGATCGCGCAGGCGCGCGGCCAGGGCCCATGCGCCGACAATCAACCCGGCCAGCACCGCCAGGCCGTAGGCCCCGAGGAATTGGCCGAGGTCCAGGATCACTTCGGTAATCAGCGGAATCGGCACGCCCAGGTCCTTGAAGATCGGCACGAACTGCGGCACCACATAGGCCAGCAGCAGGGCCAGCGAACCGAGCACGCCGACCACCAGAAACGCCGGGTAGATCAGCGCGTTGATCACTTCGCCCCGGAGTAACTGGCTGCGCTCCAGGTAGTCGCTGAGCTGGCGCAGGGTGTCTTCGAGGGCGCCGCCCGCCTCGCCGGCGCGGACCATGCTCAAGTACAGCGGCGAGAACTGGCCGCCCTCCGCCTCCAGCGCCTTGGATAGCGGCTGGCCGGCCTTGACCTGTTCGCGGATACGCTCGATCAACGCACGGGTCTGGGGCTGGCCGGGCTGCTTGAGCAGGATGCCCAGGGAGCGTTCCAGCGGCTGGCCGGCGCCCAATAGCGTGGCCAACTGTTGAGTGAAACTGACCAGCGCCGCGCCGTTCAACTGGCCCCGACCCAAGGCCTTGCGCAGGCCCTGGGCGCCCGCCACCTCGATCTGCAACAGCAGCAAACCGCGCTTGTGCAGCGCGGCGACGGCGGCATCCTGGTCCTTGGCTTCGAGGGTGCCGTTTTGCGCCTGGCCCTGGCTGTCGAGGGCGCGGTATTTGAACAGGCTCATGCGCCCTCTCCCCGGGTGACGCGCAGCACTTCCTCAAGTGAGGTGACACCGGCCACGGCCTGGCGCAGGCCTTCTTCATGCAAGGTGCGCAGGCCGCCACGGCGGGCGGCCTGTTCGAGGGTGGCGGCGTCGGCCTGGCGCATCAACAGGCTGCGCAGTTCGTCGTTCATCACCAGCAGTTCGGTGATCGCACTGCGGCCGTGGTAGCCACCGCCCGGCGCATCGGCGCGGGGGCGATAAAGCAGGATCGGGCGCTGCTCGGTAAAGCGGTCGAGGCCGTGTTCGGCGATCAACTCCGCCGGTGCTTCGAAGGCTTCACGGGTGGCCGGGTCCAGGCGCCGCACCAGGCGCTGGGCGAGGATGCCGTTGACGGTCGAGGCAATCAGGTAGCTTTCGACGCCCACGTCCAGCAAGCGCGTGATACTCGCCGCCGCGCTGTTGGTGTGCAGGGTCGAGAGCACCAGGTGGCCGGTGAGGGACGACTGGATGGCGATGCGGCAGGTTTCCAGGTCGCGGATTTCACCGATCATGATCACGTCCGGATCCTGGCGCACGATGGAGCGCAGCGCGCCGGCGAAGTCGAGGCCGATGGCCGGTTTCACCTGGATCTGGTTGATGCCCTCAAGCTGGTATTCCACCGGGTCTTCGACGGTGATGATCTTGCGCTCGGCGGTATTGAGCCGCGACAGCGCGGTGTACAGGGTGGTGGTCTTGCCCGAGCCGGTGGGCCCGGTGACGAGCAGGATGCCGTGGGGCCGTTCGAGCACTTCGAGGAAGGTTTCCAGGCGCTGGCCATCAAAGCCCAGGCTCTGGAAATCGAACTGCACGGTCTGGCGGTCGAGCAAACGCATGACCACCGATTCGCCAAAACTGGTGGGCACCGTGGACACCCGCAAGTCCAGCTCCTTGCCCTGGATGCGCAGCATGATGCGCCCGTCCTGGGGCAGGCGCCGCTCGGCGATGTCCAAGCGCGCCATGATCTTCACCCGCGAAATGACCGCTGCCGAAGAGCTGGACGGCGGCGCCTCGGCGTCGTGCAGCACGCCGTCGATGCGGTAGCGCACCTTGAGCTGGTTTTCGAAGGGTTCGATATGAATGTCCGAGGCGCGATGTTCCACCGCGCGCTGCAGGATCAGGTTAACCAGGCGAATCACCGGCGCTTCGGAGGCCATGTCCTTGAGGTGTTCGATGTCTTCGAGGGCACCGCCCTGCTCGTCAAGGTTTTCGATCAGGGTGCCCATGGCCGAACGGCCCTGGCCGTAGTAGCGCTCGATCAGGGTTTCGACTTCGTTGCGCGGCCCCACCGCCAGCCACACCGGCACGCCACAGGCATAGGCCATGGCCTGGAACGGATACACCAGCGACGGGTTGGCCGCCAGCACCCGCAGGCCGCCCTGGCTCCAGCCCACGGGCACCACCTGGTAGTGGCGCATGAAGCGCTCGGTCAATACCGGCAACGGGTCCAGCAGCGGCGGCGCGGCATCGGCCAACAGCAGCGGTGCGCCGAGCAGGTCGGCCCAGGCACGGGCCAATTCCACTTCGGAAACCAGCCCCAGGCGCGTGAGCAGGCCTAGTAATTCAGTGTCACCCCCCTCCTGGGACAAGCGTCGGGCGCGCTCCAGGTCAACGGTTTTCAAGCCGGCGTGCTGCATCAGCCACGCGCAGACCTGTTCGGTGTGCGGGATGTGCAGTTGGCAGGCATCGATGGGCGTTGAAGGGCTGGGCATGGGTAAAAATCTGAGGGGCTATATGAGCCCCCTGTAGGAGCGAGCTTGCTCGCGAAAAAGGTACATCCGACGCCGCGATGCGCTTGGAATACTTTCGCGAGCAAGCTCGCTCCTACAGGGGGTCAGGCTTACTTGGTTGGCGCTGTTTTAGAGGTAGCAGATTGGCTCAGCGGCCGCCCACCCTTGGTGGTTTCAGCCTTCTGTTTTTTGACGGCCTTGGCATCGTGGGCCTGGGTCAACACCGTGGAATCGGCGGCGCCGGATTTCGCATCGGCGTCCGTGGACTCGGCCGCCATCGCCGCGCCACTTAGCGTTAGCGCAACGCCCAATACAACACCGGCACCCAACAGGGAAATCTTCATCAACTTTCTCCAGATCAAAAACAGCAGATAGCCCAAGTGGCGCCTTGAACTCGATCAAGACCCTACACCAAAGCGTTGTGTATGACAGCTTGTGTAAACATGGCACTTTAGAACTACCGAGCAATGCCACTAGTTAGCCACGACTCGACAAATTTTCTTAAACCAATCGACTGGTAGGTTTAGCCTTAGTTCCGAAAGGTAAGAAAATATTTCTTATTTCACGCAAAAATTAGCTTTCGTTTGACTTATAACCGCAAGAATTGCCTTAATTATGCGGTTTTAGCGGTTCAAAATGCCATCTCGTGATATCGCTTAGACACTATCCACAACAATAACTAATACAATTATTACACTTATAAAACTGCGAAATTCGCCAAATAGTTGCAATTAGCCATCGGTTAAAAATTGCGATCACGGGCAACTATTGCCCGAAAAAAAGTGACGAGGTGCAGTGCAATACGCACTTCTCGGCGCGCCCTGTTTACTGAACTGTTGTCGGAGAGACCCATGAATAAACGCAAAATGATCGGTGCACAGTCGGCTTTCGCCCTGCTGGCACTGGCCGTGTCCCAGGTGCATGCAGCCACCAGCCCGGCCCTGGATGAAGGCCGGGTCAGCCGCGCGGAAAAAGCCGCGGACAAGACCCTGGCGAAGATGACCCTTGAAGAAAAACTCGCCTACATCGGCGGCACCGGTGGCTGGGACGTCAAGCCACTGACCCAGTACGGCATCCCGCAGATCCACGGCGCCGATGGCGGTGTGGGCGTGCGCTACACCAGCGAAGGCAACGCCCAGGGCGTGGTCTACCCGTCGGGGCCGAACCTGGCCGCCAGCTGGAACCCACGGCGCGCCATCGACCTGGGCCGTGCCCTGGGCTATGACACCGCCAGCGGCGGCTATCAGTTCGTCACCGGCCCTGGTGTGAATCTGTACCGCATGCCGTACAGCGGCCGGGCGTTCGAATACCTGTCCGGTGAAGACCCGTTCCTCGGCGCCAGCCTGGCGCCGGCCGTGATCAACGGCATTCAGTCCCGTGGCGTGTGGGCCAATGCCAAGCATTTCGCCGCCAATGACCAGGAAAGCAACCGCTTCCACCTCAATGAAATCATCAGCGAACGCGTGCTGCGCGAGATGACCCTGCCGCCGTTCGAGTCCGCCTCGAAGAACAGCAAGGTCGCGATGATGATGTGCGCCTTCCAGAAGGTGAACGGCGAGTTCGCGTGCCAGAACAAGCACCTGATGCGTGACATCCTCAAGACTGAATGGGGCTACCCGGGCTTCGTGCAGAGCGACTACAACGCAGTGGTCGACGGTTTGCCGGCGGCACAGGCGGGTACCGACCTGGACATGATGGGCTACCAGATGAACAGCACCATCCTCAAGCCGTACCTGGACAGCGGCGAGCTGAGCAGCGCGACCATCGATGACAAGGTGCGCCGTATCCTCAAGCAGATCTACCTGTACAAGTTCGACAGCAAGGCGCCGCTGACCAGCCACAACATGAACAGCGCCACCAGCAACCGCGTGGCCCTGAACGCCGCCCGCGAAGGCATCGTGCTGCTGAAAAACCAGAACAGCCTGCTGCCGCTGGACGCCAGGAAGGTCAAGCGCATCGCCGTGGTCGGCACCCTGGCCAAGTACGCGCCGCCTACCGGTTTTGGCAGCGCCAACGTCATGGCCGCCAACTACATCAGTGAGCTGAGCGGCTTGCAGCAACTGGCGCCAGGCGCCAAGGTCGAGTTCATCGACGGGCTGTCCCTGGACCCGGCCACCTCGACCTGGACCCATGCCGACAGCAATGGCAACAGCGTCAAAGGCCTGAAGACCGAGTTCTTCAGCAACACCAACTGGTCCGGCGACCCGGCCGCCAGCCGCACCGACACCCATGTCGACCTGGACTGGTCCACCGACAGCCTGCCGGTGAACGGCGATACCGCCGCCACCTCGATTCGCTACAGCGGCCAGATCACCCCGACGGTCAGCGGCGAGCAGGTGTTCAAGGTGCGTGCCGACGGCGCCGTGCGCCTCTACGTCAACGGCAAGAAAGTCCTCGACAACGGCGACGGCAAACCGCTGCCGAACAACAGCATTCCGCCGACCATCCCGGTGTTTGCCAAGGTCAACCTTGAAGCCGGCAAACCGGTCGACATCAAGCTGGAATACTCACGTCGCAACGGTTACCTGTCGACCATGGGCGGCCTCGTCGGTGTGCAGATGAGCTGGGCGTCGCTGGTGGCACCGCAGGACCTGGCCAAGTACGACGCGGTACTGGTCGCGGCCGGTAACAGCAATGAGTACGAAGGCGAAGGCTTCGACCACAGCTTCGACCTGCCCGAATACCAGAACCTGCTGATCCAGAGCATCGCCAAGGTCAACCCGAATACCGTGGTCACCCTGCACGGCGGCACCGGCCTGAAGATGAGCGACTGGATCGACCAGGTACCGGCTGCGCTGCATGCGTTCTACCCTGGGCAGAACGGCGGCCAGGCCTTGGCGGAGATCCTGCTGGGCAAGGTCAACCCGTCGGCCAAGCTGCCGATCAGCATAGAGCGCAACATCGAAGACAACCCGATCTACGCGACCTTCCCCAAGTTCGACAACCAGGAAACCCTGGCCGAGATGAGCTACAAGGACGACCTGTTCCTGGGCTATCGCGGCTACGAGAAAAAGGGCATCAAGCCGCTCTACCCGTTCGGCTACGGCTTGTCGTACACCACCTTCGGCTACAGCAACATCAGCGTGACCCCTGGGGTGGCGGTGGCCGGTGCGCCGATCAAGGTGTCGTTCGACCTGGCCAACACCGGCAAGGTCGCGGGCGCCGAAGTGGCCGAGTTGTACGTGGGCCAGAACAACCCGAAAGTCGAACGCGCGATCAAGGAACTCAAGGGCTACAAGAAGGTGTTCCTCAAGCCGGGCGAGAGCAAGCGCGTGACCATCGAGCTCAACGATCGCTCGCTGGCCTACTACGACGTAGCGAGCAAGCAATGGGTGGTGGATGCCGACAGCTTCAACCTGTCGGTGGGCGCGTCGTCCCAGGATATTCGCCTGAACGCCAAGCTGGTCAACCCGTTCCGCCAGGAACTGTCGACCACCACCAGCAACCCGCTGCCGCGCTCGGCGCTCAACTCGACGCTGCGTGAATCGACGGTGAAGACCGGCGGTGTGCTGCATCAAAACGAAGGCGACAGCGGCACCAGCGACGGTGATGGCTACGACATGAGCGATGACAGCAGCCAGGGCAGTGCCACCGGCAACTGATCCCTGTGGAAGGGGGCTTGCCCCCGATGAGCATGGGTATCTACACAACTGTGTAGCAGCCAACGCTAACCACGATGCGAAGCGAGCCGCCCTTGATCTTGATCTTGATCTCAGGCGCCCCGTTAAACCACGCTGGCCGGAATTCGATAGTGATTTGGGGGGTAAACCGGCAGGGATGCCGGTTTAGCCGCCCCGCGCCATGGATGGCGCGTGGCGGCGGCCCCCCACATCACTGTCGGATTACGGGCACACCGAGCCTAGGCGAGGTGCCGAGTGGTGGGGGCGAAGCGTTTTTGGTTACTTTTGGCGCTCTTCCAAAAGTGACCCGCTGTAAGAGCGGAACCCTAAGTAGCCGTTACCGCAGCAACGGATATGTACTCATTCCAACCCCAGCAGATGGTCGGCCCAGAGGCCGCCATCGGGGGCAAGCCCCCTCCCACATGTTGACTGTGTTCGACTCAGGTTCTGATGGCTGCCTCGACCCGCGCGATGTAGCCGTCAAACCGCGCCACCAGGTCCACCTGCTCGGGAAACCGCAGCCACTGGATCTGCAGGCCATCCATCATGGCCAGGATTTCTTCCACCAGCCCGGCGATGTCCACATCGCTGCGCACCTCCCCCGCCGCCACCAGGTCGGCAAACTGCCCCTGCATGCGCTGGTGAATCGCCGCATAGCGCGCCTGGAACCAGGCCCAGGCCGGATGGGTGTCCAGCAGGCTTTCGGCATTCAAGATAGTAAACGCGCGCACCACGCCCGGTGCCGTGGCATTCGAACGATTGATCGCACGCAGGCTGCCGAGCAAGCCATTGAGGGTTTTCTCCGCACGTACCTCATCGGCAATCCGTTGATTGACCTCATCGCGACGCTGCAACACCCCCATCAACAGCGAGATCTTGCTGGGAAAATGATGCAGCAGCCCGGCCACCGAAATACCCACGATCGCCGCCACCTGGGCCATCGAGGCGCCGCTGTAGCCTTCCAGGGAGAACACCTGCAGGGCCGCGTCCAGCAGCTCTTCGCGGCGTTTTTCACCTTTGGGGGCGCGGCGGGTCTTGGGGGCGGGTTCGGTCATGGGCAGGTCCTAGTGGGCGATAAAAAAGCTCAGGCGCTTTCCCGTTCGATCAAGCGGCAATCCAACAGGTTCAAACGCTGTACGGCATGCGGCAACACGCCGAGGCTTTCCAGCACGCGGGTTGCCGCCAGTACGCCGATCTCCAGGGCCGGCGGTTTGATCGTACTCAGGCTGGGCAACAGCATTTCGGCAAACGGGTAGTCACCGAACCCAAGCACCGCGCACTTTAACCCGGAACGCTGCCCCGCCAGCAAACCACCGGCTGCGAGGTTGTCATTGGCGAAGAAGATCGCGTCAGGTGGGGTGGCGTGGTTCATCAGGGCTTGCATCGCCTGCTTGCCGGCTTCGAACGGCGCGCTGTCAGCGTCCGGGACGAAGACCCGGGGCTGTACACCCAGTTCGATCAGGGTCGCGGCAAACCCATCACCCCGCTCCAGCGCGCTGAAGTCGCCCGTGGCGCTGTTCTGCACGAAGGCCATGCGCCGATAGCCCTTGCCATGCAGGTAGCGCGCGGCCGTGACGCCGACGTCGTAGTGGGAAAAACCGATCTGCACCGGCGCGCGTTCGGGCACGTAGTCCCAGGTTTCCACCACCGGGATATCGGTGTCGGCGATCATCTTTTCGGTGCCTGCACTGTGGAAGCGGCTGGTCAACACCAGCGCCGCCGGCGACCAGCCGAGGAACGCGCGCACCGCGCTTTCTTCCTGCTCGGCGCTGAAGTAACTGGACGCCAGCAACAGCTGATACCCATGGCGACTGAGGGTGTCGCTGAAGCCCTGGATCGTGTTGGCGAAGATCGGCCCCGAGATGTTCGGGATCACCATCGCCACGATCCGCCCCCGCGCCGATGCCAGCCCGCCGGCTACCAGGTTGGGCACATAACCCAGCTCAGCCACCACCTCGGCGATGCGCTCGCGGCGCTCGGGCGAGACCTGCTCCGGCTGGTTGAAGTAGCGCGACACGGTGATCGCCGACACCCCGGCCTGGCGGGCCACGGTGTTCAAGGTGACGCGCCCGGCGCCACGGCGTTTACGCGGTTTGTCTTCGCTCACGGGACCATCCTGCTAACAACCAAAAAGAATATAGGAATAATTTTTAAGTCTTTGACGCTCTAAACCCGAGCTACCAATAATGCCGATGTTAGCGCTAACAAAGCGCGCTGTCTGCTACTCGCTCAAGCGAATGCCCAAGGCAGTTTCCACAGGCGCTGACGGTCGTAAGAACCGCAGCGGTTCAGGGCATTTTTTCGAGCGAACACACCATGCACAGGCACACGCACTTATTCCTTCTCGCCGGTTTGACCGCCCTCCCCGTGCCCGGCGCCTTTGCCGCCGACGAGCAGGAACCCACGCTCAAAGCGGTGACGGTCACCGCCACCCGGCGTGAAGAATCCCTGCAAAAAGTCCCGGTGGCGGTCTCGGTGCTGGACGGCGAACAACTGGAGCGCGACAACCGCAACGGCGTGGCCAGCATCGCCCAGCAAGTGCCGTCGCTGAACTTCCGCACCGGCGCCTCGAACAAGGACACCTCGCTGTTCGTGCGCGGCGTGGGCACCATTTCCACCTCCCCTGGGGTGGAGCCGACAGTGGCCACGGTGATCGACGGCGTGGTCTATGCGCGCCCCGGCCAGGCCACCCTCGACCTGCTGGACCTGGAACGCATCGAAGTGCTGCGCGGCCCGCAAGGCACCTTGTTCGGCAAGAACGCCTCGGCCGGCGTGCTCAACATCACCAGCAAGGCGCCCAGCGCCGAGACCCACGGCTATATCGACCAGGCGTACTACAGCGGCAACGAAAGCCGCACCCGTTTCGGCATCGGCGGCAGCCTGGTGCCGGAGGTGCTCAAAGGCTCGATCAGCACGTTGTTCGGCAGCTACGACGGCAACGTCGATAACCAGCACAACGGCCAGGAGGTCAACGGCTACAACCACAAGGGCATCCGCGGCAAGCTGGAATTCACCCCCAACGATGACGTGAAACTGACCCTGATCGCCGACTACATGCAGTCCCACGACGACGCGCCGAATGGCGTGGTCAGCAAGTCCCTGAGCCCGGCCTTCAGCAATGCCTTGAGCCCGGTGCGCGCCTCCGGCGACAACCGCGACATCAACACCGATACGCGCAGCCATGTCGAGGACACCAATAAAGGCTTGTCCGCTCAGTTGGACTGGAACCTCGGCGACTACACCCTGACCTCGATCACCGCCTGGCGCGGCTGGGACAACACCCAGTACCAGGACGGCGACCGCCTCGGCACGGTGACTGGCGCCTTCCCCGGCACCGCCGACAAGGGCGAGCTGGCTTTCGACCAATACTCCCAGGAACTGCGCCTGGCCTCGCCCAAGGGTGAGTTCCTGGAATACGTCGGCGGCCTGTTCTACATGCACGGCAAGGACGAGGAAACCTATCAGCGTACGCTGACCACCACCACGCGCACCGACCGTGGCATCGCCGACTACAGCACCACCAGCGACAGCTACGCGGTGTTCGGCGAGACCACGCTGAACTTCACCTCGCGCTTTCGTGGCATCGCCGGCCTGCGCTACACCCACGATGAGCTGAAATACGATCACCGCCGCGTCTCCACCTCGGCCACCACGGTCAGCGGGATTCAACCGGCCACCTCCAGCTCCGGCTCGATGGACGAAGACGGCTGGTCAGGCCGCCTCGGGGTGCAGTACGACCTCAGCGACAGTGTCACCAGCTACCTCACCTACTCGCGCGGCTACAAGGGCCCGGCCTACAACGTGTTCTTCAATATGCAGCCGCGCGACACCGACGCGCTCAAGCCGGAAACCTCCAACACCTGGGAAGCCGGGATCAAGGCCACCGCCTGGAACAACCGCCTGACCACCAACCTGGCGGTATTCCACAGCGACTACGACAACTACCAGGCGAACTTTTTCGACACCGTCGCCGGCCAGGTCGTGACCCGCCTGATCAACGCCGGCAGCGTCAGCACCGAAGGCGTCGAGCTGGATTACGCCCTGCAGGCCACCCAGCAACTCAAGCTCTCCGGCGCCCTGGCCTACACCCGTGCGCGCATCGATGAGTTCGCCTGCCCGGCCGGTGCAGCGGCGACGTGCAACGTGAATGGCAAGCCACTGCCCTTCAGCCCCGACTGGAAAAGCTACGTGCGCGCCGACTACACGATCCCGCTGGATAACGGTCTGGACATCGAACTGGGCACCGACTACAGCTGGCAGAGCGAAGTGCAGTACGACATCAGCCAGAACGTCGACACCAAGCAAGGCGCCTACGGCATCTGGAACGCCAGCGTGGCCCTGGCCGACTACAGCAACGGCTGGCGCGTGGCGTTGCTGGCCAAGAACCTCGCCGACAAGTCCTACTCACCGCTGCTGGCCAGTGGCGGCAACTACATCTACCGCGCCGTACCCCGTGACGATGAGCGTTACTTCGGCGTGCAACTGCGCAAGGATTTCTAGCATGAGCCGTCAACTGAAACTCGGCGCCTTTCTCATGGCCACCGGGCACCATGTCGCCGCCTGGCGCCACCCGGACGTCCCGGCGGATGCCGGGCTGGATTTCGCCCAATACAAACACCTGGCGCGGGTGGCCGAAGCGGCGAAGTTCGATGCGCTGTTCGTGGCCGACAGCATCGCCGCCGCCACCGGTGAGATCGCCAGCCATATGGCGCGCTCGGACCATTTCGAGCCGCTCACCCTGCTCTCGGCGCTGAGTGCGGTGACCGATAACATCGGCCTGATCGCCACGGCGACCACCAGCTACAACGAGCCCTACCATGTGGCGCGCAAGTTCGCTTCGCTGGATCACCTGTCCGGCGGGCGTGCGGGCTGGAACCTGGTGACCTCGGACAACGCCGCCGAAGCGCAGAATTTTGGCCGCGACGAACACCTCGGCCATGGCGAACGCTATAGCCGCGCCAGGGAGTTTCATCAGGTGGTGACCGGGCTATGGGACAGCTGGGAAGACGATGCCTTTGTGCGCGACAAGGCCAGCGGCAACTATTACGATCCGACGAAGCTGCATGTGCTGGACCACGTGGGCGAACACTTCCGGGTCAAGGGCCCGCTGAATGTGGCGCGCTCGCCCCAGGGCCAACCGGTGATCGTGCAGGCCGGCTCGTCCGAAGCCGGCCGTGAGCTGGCCGCGCAGACCGCCGAGGTGGTGTTTACCGCACAGACCTCGCTGGCCAATGCCCAGGCGTTTTATGCAGACCTCAAGGGCCGCTTGAGCCGGTACGGGCGCGGGCCGGATTCGCTGAAAATCATGCCCGGCGTGTTTGTGGTGGTCGGGGCGACCGAGGCCCAGGCCCAGGCCAAATTCGAGGCGTTCCAGGATCTCGTCAAACCTGAGGTGGGCGTCGCGTTGCTGGGGCGCATGCTGGGCAATTTCGACCTGTCCGGCTACCCGCTGAACGGGCCGTTGCCGGCGCTGCCGTTGACCGACAGCGGGCAACGCAGTCGCCAGCAACTGCTGAGCGACTTGGCCAACCGTGAGCAACTGACCCTCGCACAATTGGGTCGGCGAATTGCCGGGGGACGCGGGCATTACAGCCTGATCGGCACGCCTGCGCAGATTGCCGATGAGCTGCAGAACTGGTTCGAAAACGGCGCGGCCGATGGTTTCAATATCCTGGTGCCGCACTTGCCGGGTGGGTTGGAAGATTTCGCGCAAGGGGTGGTGCCCGAGCTGCAGCGGCGCGGCCTGTTTCGCACTGAATACAGCGGTTCCACCTTGCGCGAAAACCTCGGCCTGGCGCGCCCGGCCCATCGTTTTACAGAGGGTAAAGCATGAAGTTTCCAGCACTGATCCTGGCCCTGCTGGCGGTGACGCAAACCGCCCTGGCCGCCGACCCCGCCACCTTGCGCATCGGCTACCAAAAAGGCTCCATCGCCCTGGTCCTCGCCAAGCAACATGAACTGCTGGAAAAGCGTTTCCCGAAGACGGAGGTGAAGTGGATCGAATTCCCCGCCGGCCCGCAGATGCTTGAAGCGCTGAACGTGGGGGCACTGGATGTGGGTTCCACCGGCGACATCCCGCCGCTGTTCGCCCAAGCCGCCGGGGCCGACCTGGTCTACATCGGCGCCGAACCACCCAAGCCCAGCGCCGAGACGATCCTGGTGCGCAATGACAGCCCGCTGCATTCGGTCGCGGACCTCAAGGGCAAGAAAGTGGCGTTCCAGAAGGGCTCCAGCTCCCACAACCTGATCCTGCGCGCGCTGAACAACGCCGGCCTGAGCTACAAGGACATCCAACCGGTGTACCTGCCCCCGGCCGATGCGCGAGCGGCGTTCGAACAAGGCAGCGTCGATGCCTGGGCGATCTGGGAGCCCTACTCGTCACTCGCCTTGAGCCAGAGCCCCAGCCATGTGCTGGCCAATGGCGAAGGCTTGGGTTTGTCGGGTCCGGTGTACAGCGCCCGGCGCGAGTATGCGCGGGACAATGGGCCCTTTATCCATGACCTGCTCGACGAGCTCACCGCCGCCGAAGCCCTTACCCGCAGCCAGCGCGAAGACAGTTTGAAAGTACTGACCGAGTTCATGGGCCTGCCCGCCGAGGTGGTTGCGCGCTATATGGACAACCGCCCGCCTTCGCCGATTTTGCCGATTGATGACAAGATTATTGAGGCGCAGCAGGCGACGGCGGATCTGTTTTTCCAGAATCGGTTGTTGCCCAAGGCCATTGAGGTGAAGAAGGCCGTGTGGAGTTCCGAAGCCAACTGAGATCCAAATATGGGACGGGACTTGCCCCCGATATCGGTGTGTCAGTCAAGGATGCTCCAACTGAACCGCCGCAATCGGGGGCAAGCCCCCTCCCACATTTTTAATCCGCGTCTAGAAGTCGACGGTGGCAGACAGCAGATAGGTGCGCGGGGTCGACAGGGTCAGCCCCGGCTCGCTGTCATCCGACGCGCCGGCCGAACTCCAGTAGCGCTTGTCGGCGACGTTTTCCACATTCGCCCGCAGGGTGATGTGCTTGTCATCGACCTTGAACGCATAGCGGGCGCCGACGTCGATGCGGTTCCAGGCGTCGATTTCCTTGACGTTGGACTGGTCCAGGTATTGGGAACTGGAGTGGATGCCACGGCTGGTCAGGGTCAGGCCTTCGAGGGTCGGGACATCCCACTCGGCACCGAGGTTGACGTTGTACTTGGGGGTGGCCGGCGCGCGGTTGCCGTCCCAGGCGCCATTGGTGGTGTCCTTCAATTTGCTGTCGATGTACATCACGCCGCCGAGCAGGCGCACGCCCTTGAGGGGTTCGCCGAACACGCTCAGCTCCGCACCGGTGTTCTGGCGTTTGCCATTGGGACCGAACAGCCGCGACGTGGCGTTGGTCTCGTAGGCCGGTTGCTTGATGCGGAACACCGCGGCGGTGACGGCGAAGGCGCCGGCGTCATACTTGGCGCCGACTTCCACCTGGCGGCTGATAAACGGCGGGAAGATCTGGTCTTCGTTGCGCGACGTGGACGGGGCGATCTTGCCCTGGCTCAACCCTTCCATGTAGTTGGCGTACAGCGACAGCTTGTCGGTGGCTTTGAACAGCAGGCCGCCCGAAGGCGAGATCTTTTCTTCGTCGTAGTTGGTGTCGCCTTTGATGCCGTCGCTCCAGTCATCCACGATCACGCGCTGCCAGCGCGCACCGAGGGTGAGCAACAGGCGGTCATCGAAGAAACCCAGGGTGTCGGACAACGCCACGCCACTGAACTTGTTCTCGGTATAAACCTTCGCATCCTGGCGCGTGGCCACCGACGGCGTCGGGGTTTGCACGGGGTTATAGAGATTGCTCGATGCGTTGGCATAACGCGCACCGCCGTTGGTGAAGTCCATATAGAAGTAACTGGCGGCCAGGTTGACCTCATGGCTCACCGGCCCGGTGTGGAACCAGTTACGCACACCGGCCGTGGCGGTGCGGACGTTTTCATCGCGGGTGAAGTCCCGTGGCTGCACGGTGAAATCACCGGCCGCATTGGTCACCGAAACAGCATGGCGCAGGAACTCATGGTTACTTTTACGCGCGCCGACACCGCCGTAGAGCATCACCGAATCGCTGAGGTCATATTCGGCATTCAGCGTACCGAAGGTGTCCTTGGTGCGCGCCTTGCTCCAGGACTGCGCATAGTTGCGGCGCACATCGTTGGCGCTGGGCACCGGCGCGGCAGCCGCGACTTGCACACGCTCCTGCGGCGCATCGGTATCGCGCTCGGTGCGGCCGATATCGGTGGAAAGGCGCAGGCGCTCGCCACGAAAATCCAGGCCCAGCACGGCCATCTCACGGTCGACGCTCTGATGGTCCCATTCGGTATCGCCGGACTGCTTCACGCCGTTGAAGCGCAGGCCGAATTTGTTGTCTTCACCGAAACGCCGGCCCACGTCCACCGCACCGCCGGCCTGACTGTCGGAGGCCCAGGTGCCGGTGAACGAGGTGATGTCCTTGTCGGTGGCGCGCTTGGGCACCACGTTGATCCCGCCGCCCACGCTGCCGCGCGGCGAGATGCCGTTGATCAACTGGGTGGGGCCTTTGAAGATGTCGACGCGGTCGGCCATCTCCATGTCGATGGTGTAGGTCGGCAGCACGCCGTAAAGGCCGTTGTACGACACATCACTGTTGAACAGGCTGAAGCCGCGAATGGTGAACTGCTCATACCGCCCGCCGGCCGGGTTGGTGGCGCGTACCGACGGGTCGCTGGCGATCAGGTCGCCGAGGGTGCGCGCCTGCTGGTTTTTCACCGCGTCCTGGGTGTAGGTGGTCATGCTGAACGGGGTTTCCATGAAGTCCCGGGTGCCCAGCAGGCCTTGCGAGCCACGCCGCGCCACCTGGCCACCGGCGTAGGTGTCGCCGTCGTACAGGCCGGTGGTACCGAGAATCGACGTGGGCGCCAGCTCCAGGCTGCCGCCCTCCGGCACCGGCACCAGCATGTAGGCCTGCTCCCCCATGGGCTGCAATTGCAGGCCGGAGCCTTGCAGCAAGCGGGCAAACCCTTCTTCCACGCCATATTCGCCGGATAAGCCGCTGCTGCTGCGCCCGCTGACCAGCGCCGGGTCCACCGACAGGTTGACCCCCGACAGCCCGGCAAAACGGGTCAACGCCGCACTCAGGCTGCCGGCCGGCACCTGGTAGCTGCGGCGCGCGGCGCTGTCTTCGGCATAGCTGACGGGGACGAACAAGGGGCTGGCGCTGAGGCTCAGCATCAGGCTCAGTTTGAGCAACGGGCGCAAGCGCAAGGGGTGGACTGCGGGCATTGGAAGAAGCTCTCGATTTTGTTCACTTGCCTGGAATGACAGGCGAGGTGAAAAAAGGGGACAGGCTTCGACCAACTTTTTTCAAAATGACAGGGCAATGGCGGCGCCATGCCCTGCCCTGGTTACCATACCGCGATATGGGAATCCGCACGCGGTTCGGTGCCGCCGCACAGCACGCCGCTGACCGGGTCGCGCAGGATGATCTGCCCACGGCCGTAGTCGGTGAGGTCGCTGGCGATCTGCACATGGTGACCACGCCGGGCCAGGGCATTGGCCAGGTCGCGGGAGGCACCCTGCTCGATGCCGACCTTCATGTCGCCCAGCCATTGCCAGCGCGGCGCATCCAGTGCGGCCTGGGGGTTGAGGCCGAAGTCCACCAGGTTCATCACCATCTGTACGTGACCCTGGGGCTGCATATAGCCGCCCATCACGCCGAACGGGCCCAGGGCCTGGCCGTCCTTGGTGAGGAAGCCGGGGATGATGGTGTGGAAGGTCTTCTTGCCTGCTGCCAGGCAGTTGGCGTGGGTCGGGTCGAGGCTGAATTCCTGCCCACGGTTCTGCAGCGCAATGCCGCTGTCGGGCAACACCACGCCGGAGCCGAAGCCGTGGTAGTTGCTCTGGATGAACGAGACCATATTGCCTTCGGCGTCCGCCGTGGCCAGGTACACCGTGCCGCTGGCGTGCGGGTCACCGGGCTTGGGCGCCTGTGCCTGCTCGCCGATCTGGCTGCGACGACGGGCGCTGTAGTCGTCGCTGAGCAGGTCGGCCACGGCCACGCGCATGTGCAGCGGGTCGGTGATGTAGTGCAGGCCGTCGCTGTAGGCGAGCTTCATGGCCTCGAGCTGGCGGTGCCAGGTCTGTTGGCTGTCGCGGTGATCGAAGGTGAAGCCTTCGAGGATATTCAGCGCCATCAGCGCCACCAGGCCCTGGCCGCTCGGCGGAATTTCCCAGACGTCGACACCGCGATAATTGATGTGGATCGGGTCCACCCACTGTGCGCGGTAGTCCTTGAGATCGCTGGCGCGCAGGTATCCCCCGGTGGCCCGTGAGTGGGCGTCCAGGCGTGCGGCCAGGGCACCGCGATACAGGCTTTCGCAACGGCTGGCGGCCAGTTCTTCCAGGGTGCGCGCCTGGGCCGGATTGCGGAAGATTTCGCCCGCTTGGGGTGCGCGCCCATCGATGAGGAACGTGTCGAACCAGGCTTGCAGCACTTCATCGCGGTGCGGGCTGAACTCGTTCAAGGAGATCTGCCATTGATGGGCAACCACCGGTGACAGTGGGAAACCCTCGCGGGCCAGGCGGATGGCCGGTTGCAGCAACTCGGCAAACGCCAGCTTGCCGAAGCGTTGCGACAGCTCCGCCCAGGCCGATGGGCAGCCGGGCACGGTCACCGGGGTCCAGCCGTACAGCGGCATCCGGTCGTGCCCGGCAGCCTTGACCGCCTCGACACTCAAGGCGCCCGGGGCGTGGCCGTTGCCATTCAGGCCATGCAACTGGCCCTTGCACCACACCAGGGCAAACGCATCGCCGCCCAGGCCGCAGCCGGTGGGCTCCACCACCGTGAGCGCGGCCGCCGTGGCGATGGCCGCGTCGATGGCGTTGCCGCCCTTTTGCATGATCTCGATACCGGCCTGGGCGGCCAGGGGCTGGGACGCGGCGACCATGCCACGGCGGGCAAATACGCTCTGGCGCTGCGACGGATAGGGGTACTCGTGGGCAGAAAATTTCAACATGGCAAAGGCTCTTCAAAAAAGTTATAACACACGGCTGAGAAACGCCCGGGTACGGGGATGGCTGGGGTGGCTGAAGATCTGTTCCGGCGGCCCTTGTTCGATGAGTTCGCCCTGGTCGAGAACCACCACGCGGTCTGCCACTTCCCGGGCAAAGCCCATTTCATGGGTGACCACCACCATGGTCATGCCCTCCTCGGCCAGCTCTTTCATCACCTGCAGCACTTCGCCGACGGTTTCCGG
Organism: Pseudomonas sp. NIBRBAC000502773; assembly: GCF_006517195.1. Taxonomy (NCBI): domain Bacteria; kingdom Pseudomonadati; phylum Pseudomonadota; class Gammaproteobacteria; order Pseudomonadales; family Pseudomonadaceae; genus Pseudomonas; species Pseudomonas sp. NIBRBAC000502773. The sequence goes on from NZ_CP041189.1 coordinate 1,173,464, forward strand.
GTCGAGGGCGCTGGTGGGTTCGTCGAACAGCATGGCCTGGGGTTTCATCGCCAGGGCGCGGGCGATGGCGACCCGTTGCTGCTGGCCGCCGGAGAGCATCGACGGGTAATGGCTGGCCTTGTCCGCCAGGCCGACCCGCGCCAACAGGCCACGGGCCTGTTCCAGTGCTTCGGCACGTGGCGTGCCGAGGACCTGGATCGGCGCTTCAATGATGTTTTCCAGCGCCGTCATATGGGGGAACAGGTTGAAGCGCTGGAACACCATGCCAATGTCGCGACGCTGGCGGGCGATGTTGCGCTCCGAATCGCGCACCAGGCTGCCGTCGCTGCGCTCGCGATAGCCCATGGCGCGGCCGTTGACGCGGATGCGCCCGCCCTGGATGTCTTCCAGCAGGTTGATGCAGCGGATAAAGGTGGTCTTGCCCGAGCCCGAGGCGCCGATCAGCACCACCACTTCGCCGCGCCGTACTTGCAGCGAGATACCCTTGAGGATCTGCAACTCGCCGAACGACTTCTGAATATCCAGTGCCTCAATGATCAGCTCTTCACTTTGGTGCGCCATGGTTATCGTCCCCTCAGCAGTTTCAGGGTGCTGCGCCCGAACATGCGGCTGGCTGCCGGTGGTGGCGCGGAAGGCCGGTCGGACTGGCTGAAACGGGCTTCGAGCCAGCGCTGGAAAAAGCCCCAGAGGGTAGTCAGCGTCAGGAAGTACAAGGCAACCACCAGGTACAGCTCGAACACCCGGAAGGTGGCCGAGGTGATCATCTGGGTGCTGAGCAGCAGCTCCTGCACACCGATCACGCTGACCAGGGTGGTGTTCTTGAGCATCACGTTGAACTCATTGCCCAGCGGCGGCACGATCACCCGGAACGCCTGGGGCAGCACGATGCGCCGCATCAACTTGGCGAAGCCCATGCCCAGGGAGCGCCCGGCTTCATATTGGCCCTTGTCCACCGCGCCGATGCCGGCACGGATGATCTCGGCCATATAGGCACCTTCGTTGAGGCCCAGGGCAATGATCGCCGCCTGGATATTGCCGGGGACGATCAGGCCGAACAATTCGATATCTTCGAAGCGGAAAATCCCGCCCGCCGCCAGCGCCGTGTACAGAAACACGATCTGTACCAGCAAGGGCGTGCCGCGCATCAGCCACACGTAAAAACGCACCGGCAGATGCAACAGCGGGTTCTTCGACAAGCGCAACAACGCCGCCGCCAGCCCCAGCGCGCAGCCCAGCAGCATCGCCAGTACGCTGATCAGGCAGGTCAGCCACAGCCCCGTGAGGTAAACCCCACTGGGCTGCAGCAGGTACTGCCAGAACACATCCCAATTGAAATTCATTGTTGTAGAACCTCAGTCGAGTGTGTCGCTGCTGACATGCCATTTGTTCAGCAACTGCACATAGCTGCCATCGCTGCGCATATCGCTGATCACCTGCTGCACGGCGGCGGTCAGTTGCGGGTCGTCCTTGCGTATGCCCAGGCCGGTGAGGATGCGGCTGAACGCCGGCACGCCTTCCTGGAACAGGTCCGGGGCCATCGCCGCGTAGTAGCCGGCGGTTTCCACGGTGGTGCCGTAGGCGTCGACCTGGCTGATGCGCAGGGCCTGGAACGCGTCGGTGTCGGTGTTGTAGACCACCAGTTTCATCGGGGGCTTGCCGGCCTTGGCCAGGCTTTCATTGTGGGCATCAAGCAGGGTCTTGATGGTTGAGCCGTTGAGCACCGCGACCTTGTGCGCGGACAGGTCATCCAGCGCCTTGATACCCTTGGGGTTGCCCTTGGGCACCACCACCGACTGGCTGGAATACATGTAGTTGACGATGTCGATCACCTGGCGCCGCTCGGGTTTGTCGAACAACTGGTCGACGATCATGTCGCACTGCTGGGCGAGCAACGCCGGCACCAGGCCAGAGAACGGGATCACCCGCCATTGCACTTGCTTGTCGCCCAGGCGCTTGGCGATTTCCAGGCCCAGGTCGACGGTGAGCCCGCGGGGTTTCTGGGCTTCGTCGAAGGACACCAGGGGCGGGGAATCCATCCCCGAGCAATAGACAAGTTTGTCGACTTTTTGCAGACGATCCGGCACTTGAGGCGCAGCAAAGGCCCCTTGTGCACAGAGACCGAAGGAGACAGCCACCAGCAAGGCGCGGCATTTATGCATGACCAGACACTCCAGTTCGTTGAATAACGGGGCAGGACTAAAGTCAAAACACAGCGGGTGTTTCTTATTGTTCGGTTTGCAGGAACTGGATCAGTGCCGGCACGGTGCCTTCGATGTGTTCGCGCACCACGGCTTCGGCGCGGGCGGCGTCACCGGCACGGATCGCATCGAGGATCACCGCGTGTTCCTGGCGGGCGCTGAGGGGTTTTTCACCGTGCTGCAGCCACAAGCGCATAGGCGCCTCGACCAGCGAGTACAACGCCGAAATCTGCTTCATCAGGCGCGGGCGACCGCTGAGGCTGCACAGGTATTCATGGAACGCGCGATGGCGGCTGACCCAGGCGGCGCTCTCATCGCGGTAGTCGTCCATCGCGTCGAGCATGCGCTCCAGGGCCGCGAGTTGACGCTCACCGATACGGCCGACGGCCACGCGCACCGCCAGGCCTTCGAGGGCGCTGCGCATCTCAAACACTTCGTGCAACTCATCGATATCCAGACCGCTGACGATCGCGCCACGGTTGGGCCGCAAGGTCACCAGGCCCTGGGCATCAAGGCGGCGAAAGGCTTCGCGCACCGGCATGCGGCTCATGCCGATCTCGCTGGCGATGTCTTCGGCGATCAGCCGGTCGCCCTTGCGGTAGCGACCACTGCAAATGGCATCGAGCAGAAAGTTGTAGGCCTCCTCCTCGGCAGTGAGGGGCTGGCGGTCAACGTAAGCGGGAGCGAATTGCATCGGCAGCACCTTTTGAATTTTTGTATCCAATTATCCACGAATACAAAAAAAGCAGAATGCGTGCCAACGGCCTGGGCCAGGAGCCAAGTGATTGATTCAGATCGGATAGAAGGGAAAAAGCTGGCGCTGGCGTTGAAAAGTCGCGTGGGAATTTGCTACCCAATGGCGCAGAAGATGCCCCATTGGTGGGCGGAAGTAACAAGCAGGACGTGGGTGAGATGCTTTTGCTTGAGGCGAATCCAGCCCACCGCTGGCGTTATGGCTCGACCGAATAGATGACGGTTTGCGCGCTGTTTTCGCCGACCGCGTGGCGGGTGAAATAGGTGTCGCCTTCGTCGGTGAGGATCTCGTAGTCGGCCTTGCGGGCCGGACTGGCGTGCTTGATGATTTTCAGCACGCGCTGGAACTTCACGCTTTGCGTGCCGTTCTGGTTAGGCCCGGTGAGCACATTGACGCTCTGAAACCAGCCGGCATGCCGCTGGTTGCTCACCAACGCGTGGCTCATCGCCTCGAAACGTTCCAACCGCGTGAAGCCCCACAGGGTCTGTTCTTCGACGGTGGCGCCCGGCGTAGCGGCGCCGGTGAACACAAACAGATTGATCGCCGGGCTGTCTTCGCAAAAGAAGTCGTAAGGGACCAGGCCGTCGACCATTTTCCTGCCGGGCACGAAGCCCTTTTTATGCACCTGAAACATCGCCACCTCCACTCAATCAATGGCGACAAGTCTAATGAGGCGCGACGTACAGGGCGGTCAAGCCAGTGTAATGTCGTGTAAAGATCGCGCGCTGTGCAGGGTGATCTCCACTGTCAGCCCGCTGCCCGGCTCATTGCGCGCGAGGATGTGGCCGCCGTGCATCTGGACGGCCCTCGCAGCAATGGCCAGCCCCAGGCCAAACCCCACGCTGGCATCGCCCACACCACGTTCGAACGGCTGGAAAATGCTGCGCAGCCGGTCATTGTCGACGCCCGGCCCCTGGTCGGTGATCTGTACCGTGAGGCGGGTCGCGTCAGGGTTGACCTGCGCCGACACGCACACGGTGGTGTCCGGCCGGGTGTAGCGCACGGCATTGCGGATCACGTTCTCGAAGCAGCGGTACAACAACTCACCGCTGACGCAGGCGATAAACGGCGGGCACGCCTGCAGGTGCACGCGACAGCCTTTGATGCCGGCTTCGAACTGCGCATCTTCAACGATCATCGCCAGCAATTCGACAATATCCACGGGCTCGCGCTCGATACTTTCCGGACGGCCTTGCAGGCGGGCCAGGGTCAGCAACGCTTCGATCAGGGTGTCCATGCGCTCGGATTCGCGCTCGATACGTTCGAGCATTTCCAGGCGGGCGGCGTCCTGGCGCAACAGGCCGATGGCCGCCTGCATGCGCGTCAGCGGGGAGCGCAGTTCATGGGAGATGTCGTGCAGCAGCTGTTGCTGGGCCTCCACCAGCACCTTCAACTGGTTGGCCATGCGGTCGCAGTCTTCCGCCAGGTCGACGATCTCGTCGCGACGCTTGCCCATGGCCGGCTTGACCCGGGTTTCGAAGCGTCCGTGGGCCGCGTCGCTCATGGCGCGCTTCAGGTAAGCCAGGGGCCAGGCCAGGTAATAGGCCATGTAGCCGCTGAACAGCGCACTCATCAATGTGCCGATGATCAGCGGAATCTGGTGCCAGGGCCGGCCGGGCGGGTTACCGGGCGTGTGGGTGGACCTGATCGACAGCGCCAGGCCTTCCTTGCTGACGACCGCTCGCTCATAGGCCGGCTGCGTCACCGGCCCACCTATCAGCAATTGCCCGGCACTGTTGTAGACGCCGATGGCCTCATCCGCCGGGCGCTCCCACACCGCCAGGAGCTGGCCGCCCGCCTCGACACCGAACGTTTGCAACAGCTTGTCTTCGGCCGCCAGCATGGCTTCCACATGCGGGTCATTCGGCTGGAAACGGCCCAGTTCAAGCACGCCGACGCCCACCAGGAAGGTCAAGGTGGTCGCCAGCCAGAAGGCCAGGAACAGTTTCCAGAACAGCAGGCTGGGCCGGGTCATTCGGCAATCAACAAATAGCCGAGGCCACGTACGCTCTGGATCCAGGCCTTGGCGTCCGGGCGCGGCCCGAGTTTTTGCCGGATGCTGCTGATATGCACGTCGATGCGCCGGTCGTAGCGGGTCAGCGGGCAACCGAGGGCATTGAGTGACAGATCCTTTTTACTCACCACCTGGCCGGCACTGCGGGCCAGCTCTTCCAGCAGGCTGAACTCGGTACTGGTCACACCCAGCTCGAGGCCGTTCCACAGGGCCTGGCGCTTGCCGGGCCACAACACCAGCGCGCCGGTCGTGATCACTTCGGTGGTCGGCTGGCCCACCGGCTGCACCCTGCGCATGATGGCGCGCAGGCGCGCGACCAGTTCGCCGGGGGAGCTGGGCTTGGGTACGTAATCATCGGCGCCGAGTTCCAGGCCGGTGATGCGGTCGATGTTGTCGCCACGGGCGGTGAGCAGCACTACGGGTACCTGGCTGACGACGCGGATGCGCCGGAGCACCTCGATGCCCGAGCGCTGGGGCAGCATCACGTCCAGCACCACAATACTGTAGTGCCCCGACAGCGCCTCCACCTCGCCCTCCTCCCCCGTGTGCACGGCCGTGGCCTCAAAGCCTTCGCGCGCGAGGTATTGGCTCAGCATGTCAGTCAGTTCCTGGTCGTCGTCAACCAACAGTACGCGGATCATCTCGGGCTCGTCGGTGGGGGGTTGCGCATTATCGGCCCGGCATCGGCATCCCAGGCCAAACTTTACCTAACTTGACATTCGGTTAACCGCACCAAACGCCCCTCGCTCGTATGCTGGATGTTCACCAGTCCGGCCGCGCGGCGAGTTGTCCATGCGTGCCGGCGCTGCTTGTCGATGTGTTCTGGAAAAGATCTTGATGAATTTTTCGCGCCTGCTCTGCTCGGTTGCGCTGCTGCTCAATGCCTCACTGGCACTCGCCCAAGGCTTCAAAATCTCGGATATTCGAATCAACGGCCTGCAACGGGTCTCTGCGGGCAGCGTGTTCGGGGCATTACCCCTGAACGTCGGCGACGAAGCGGATGACCGGCGCCTGGTGGACTCGACCCGCGCGCTGTTCAAGACCGGTTACTTCCAGGACATCCAACTGAGCCGCGAAGGCGATGTGTTGATCATCAATGTAGTCGAGCGTCCTTCGGTTGCCAGTATCGAGTTCGAGGGCAACAAGGCGATTGCCACCGATGACCTGATGAAAGGCATGAAGCAATCGGGCCTTGCCGAGGGCGAAATTTTCCAACGCGCCACCCTGGAAGGGATACGCAACGAGTTGCAGCGCCAGTACGTTGCCCAGGGCCGGTACTCGGCGTCGGTCGACGCGCAGGTGGTGGCTCAGCCGCGTAACCGCGTGGGCTTGAAAATCAAGATCGACGAAGGTGAAGTGGCATCGATCCAGCACATCAACGTAGTGGGTAACACGGTGTTCCCCGACGATGCCCTGATCGACCAGTTCACCCTCAAAACCAGCAACTGGCTGTCGTTTTTCAAGAACGACGACAAATACGCACGGGAGAAGCTGTCGGGCGACCTTGAACGCTTGCGTTCCTATTACCTGGACCGTGGCTATATCAACATGGATATCACCTCGACCCAGGTCTCGATGACGCCGGACAAAAAGCACGTCTACATCACCGTGAACATCCAGGAAGGCCAGAAATATACGGTGCGGGAGGTGAAGCTCAGTGGTGAGCTGAAAGTCCCGCAGGACCAGGTCCAGTCCTTGCTGCTGGTGCAGAAGGGCCAGGTGTTCTCACGCAAACTGATGACCACCACCTCGGAGCTTATTACTCGCCGCCTGGGCAATGAAGGCTACACGTTCGCCAACGTCAACGGCGTGCCGCAGGCCCACGATGAAGACCACACGGTTGACGTCACGTTCTCCGTCGACCCCGGCAAGCGGGCCTACGTCAATCGCATCAATTTCCGCGGCAATACCAAGACCGACGACAAAGTGCTGCGTCGCGAGATGCGCCAGATGGAAGGTGGCTGGGCGTCAACCTACCTGATCGATCAGTCCAAGGTGCGCCTGGAGCGCCTGGGGTTCTTCAAGGAGGTGAACGTCGAGACGCCTGCGGTGGCGGGCATCGACGACCAGTTGGATGTGAACTACGCCGTGGAAGAACAGGCGTCCGGTTCGATTACCGCCAGCGTCGGCTTTGCCCAGAGTTCGGGGCTGATCCTCGGCGGCTCGATCACCCAGAACAACTTCCTCGGCACCGGCAACTACGCCAGCCTGGGGCTGACCCGCTCGTCCTACCAGAGCAAGTACAACATCGGTTTCACCGATCCCTACTTCACCACCGACGGGGTGAGCCTGGGTTACAACGCGTTCTACAGCAAGACCGACTACAACAAGTACTACGATGACGGGGTTTCCTATTACGCCATCAATAGTTTTGGCCTGGGCACCACACTCGGTTACCCGATCAATGAAACCTCGCGCTTGAACTTTGGCCTGACCGTACAACACGACAGCATCGAACCGGGCACCTACAGCGCCGACGAGATCTACGACTTTATCGAGCGCGAAGGCAAGGAATTCACTAACTTCAAGGCCAACCTTGGCTGGTCGGAATCGACCTTGAACAAAGGCGTGCTGGCGACTCGCGGGCATTCGCAAAACCTCAACCTGATGGTGACGGTGCCCGGCAGCGACCTGAGTTTCTACAAAATCGACTACACGGGGCAGACGTTCCTGCCTGTCAGCAACAACACATCACTGCGCTTTCACACCAAGCTCGGCTACGGCAGCGGCTACGGCTCCACGGACGGGCTGCCCTTCTATGAAACCTACACCGCCGGCGGCGAAGGCACGGTGCGCGGCTTTGAAAGCGGCACCCTCGGCCCGCGCAACACCCCGGCAACCGGTGCCTACGCCAGTGCCGGGCAGGCGTACTACTCGGACCGGGACACCGAGTCGCTGGGCGGCAATATCCTGATAACCGGCGGCGCGGAATACCTGTTCCCGGTGCCCTTCATCAAAGACAACAAATCCGTGCGCACCTCATTGTTCTGGGACGTGGGGACGGTGTATTCGGACAAGTGCTACCTCAGCACGACACAGGGCTGCGGCAGCGTGGACCTGGGCCAGATGGCCAGTTCGGTGGGAGTTGGGGTGACCTGGTACAGCCCGCTGGGGCCGCTGAGTGTGAATTTGGCGTATCCGATTCGCACGCCGGAGAACGCGGACAAGCAAGTGTTTCAGTTCTCCATGGGGCAGACGTTTTGATTGCGCGCCTAGGTATCCTTTTTTGTAAAGAAACGCCGTACCAGAGCACCTATGCGGTGATGTAGACAATTGGCACTCAGCGCACGTTGAGCCTGATGAAAACACTGCCCCGAGCCCCTCTAGAGCATGCATCAGCGTCAGGCCCTATCGTGCGAGCCGTTCCGAAACCTGAACGGTCAATCGCTGCGATCAGCTTGGTGCATCAGTCGCACGCCCGGGCAACATACCCGCGAGAACCCTGTCTTTGTCAATAAAGTGATGTTTCAGGGCCACGATCACATGCCCACCTACAAGTACTCCGCATAGCCAGGCGGTGTAGGTGTGAATCGACTTCGCCAGGTCGTACAGGCTTTGATCAGGCTCCACGAGTGCCGGCAGCAAGAACAAACCGGCGACCAGGATGGGTTTATCTGCGACCGAACTCCAATACCAGCCGGACATCGGCAGCCCCACCAAAGCGATGCAGTACAGCAACAGATGGCCAGCGAAAGCGCCACGCTTCATCAGCGGGCTCATTGTCGCGGGCATTGCGGGGGAAGGATGGGTAAGACGCCAGACAACGCGCAGGACGATAAGGAATAGAAGCACGCTGGCCATAGCCTTATGGAGAAAGGTGAGCTGGTGCTGAGGGTTGAATTCGTCACGCCAATGAACCGCCACGATCCCGAAAAGCCAGGCGACTATCCAGATCAACGCCATTCCCCAGTGCAACCACTTTGCGGTAGCTGTGTAGCTTTCTACGTTCGACATCAGCACATACCTCCCGTTAAGAAGCCACGATTATGGTCAACAGTCATTTTGGAAAAACCGCAAAAATCCGATGATTACCATCGAGTTTTTTGGTTTTCGGGGGCGAAAATGAAAGGGGGAATATGAGCGTGAGAAAAAGCGGTGGTATTTTTCAGGCATGAAAAAGCCCAACCTTTCCAGATTGGGCTAAGTCATTGAATTATATGGTCGGGACGGAGTGATTCGAACACTCGACCCCTAGCACCCCATGCTAGTGCGCTACCGGACTGCGCTACGCCCCGACTAGGCGTGTTACTGGGTTCGCTTCGCAACGAAGCGATCAGGAATATACCGCAAGCTTTTGAAATGTGGAAGTATTTTAAAAGCCTGAATCATTTCTTCAAAACCACCAGCACATCTTCCAGTTCGGAGATCATCTGGCGGATCAGTTGCTTGTACTGGGTGGTGTCGTCTTTGGCTTCATCACCGGACATACGCTGGCGCGCGCCGCTGATGGTGAAACCCTGGTCATACAGCAATGCACGGATCTGTCGGATCATCAGCACATCCTGGCGCTGATAATACCGACGGTTCCCAGTGCGTTTCACGGGGTTGAGTTGAGGAAACTCCTGCTCCCAATAGCGCAGCACGTGCGGTTTTACCGCACAGAGCTCGCTGACTTCACCAATGGTGAAGTAGCGTTTGCCTGGGATGACGGGTAGCTCGTCGTTATGACTTGGTTCCAGCATAAGCCTCAACTCGGGCCTTCAACTTCTGCCCTGGACGAAAGGTGACCACACGGCGAGCCGTGATCGGGATTTCTTCTCCCGTTTTTGGATTGCGGCCAGGCCGCTGGCGTTTGTCCCGCAGGTCAAAATTGCCGAAACCGGACAATTTGACCTGTTCGTTGTCTTCCAGAGCGTGTCTGATCTCTTCAAAAAACAGCTCGACCAATTCCTTGGCCTCGCGCTTGTTCAGACCCAACTCTTCGTACAGACGTTCCGCCATCTCAGCTTTCGTCAAAGCCCCCATACGTCACTTCCTTAACGTGGCGTTCAACCTTTGTTCGAGCGAGGTGAGGATATTTTGTGTCGTGGCATTCACCTCATCGTCATTAAGAGTGCGCGATGGATGCTGCCAGGTCAAGCCAACTGCAAGGCTTTTTCTATGCGGATCAATGCCTTTACCCTGATAGACGTCAAATAGCCTGAGGTCTGTCAGCCATTCCCCTGCATTTTCACGGATTACATCCAGAACAGCAGCAGCGGCGACTTCACGATCGGCGATCAGGGCCAGGTCACGACGCACTTCAGGGAAGCGCGACAACTCGCTGAATTTAGGCATCTTGCCCGAGGCCACTTCAGCCAGGACCAGTTCGAAGACGAAGACCGGGCGGTCGAGCCCAAGGGTTTTCGACAGTTCCGGGTGGATGGCGCCGACGAAGCCCACCAGGCGACCTTCGCGCTCAATACGCGCAGTCTGACCAGGGTGCAAAGCCGGGTGGTTGCCTGGCACAAATGTGAAGTCATCCAATGCACCGGCAAAGCCCAGTACCGCTTCCACGTCCGCTTTAACGTCGAAGAAGTCCACGGCATCCCGGCCTTGCGCCCAGCCTTCCGGCAAGCGACTGCCGCAAACAACGCCGGCCAGCATCGGCTCTTGCTTCAGGCCGTCGAGTTGCCCGACAAACCGCAGGCCGCTTTCAAACATGCGCACGCGGTCTTGCTGACGGTTCAGGTTATGGGAAAGGGCTTTCACCAGGCCTGGCCACAGGGACGAACGCATGGCGGCCATGTCGTTGGAGATCGGGTTGGCCAGCAGCAGCGGCTCGACGCCCGGGTTGAACAGTTCGAACTGCTTCGGATCGATGAAGCTGTAGGTCACCGCTTCCTGATAGCCACGGGCAACCAGCAGACGGCGCAGCTCAGGCAAGTGCGCACGCGCTTCTGCCTTGGGTTGCGGTGCCAGGCGGGCTTGCGGGTAACGAACCGGCAGGCGGTTGTAACCGTACAGGCGAGCCAACTCTTCGATCAGATCGACTTCCAGGCTGATATCGAAGCGGTGGCTTGGCACTTCAACACGCCACTGCCCTTCCCCACCCGCAGAAATGCTCAGCCCGAGGGCCGACAACAATTGCTCGATTTCAGCCGGTGCGATGACCAGGCCAAGCATTTGCTCGACACTTTTGGCGCGCAGGGTAATTGGCGCAACGGACGGCAGGTACTGTTCGTTGACGGTTTCAATGATCGGACCGGCCTCGCCCCCAGTGATCTCCAGCAGTAGGCCAGTGGCGCGCTCCATGGCTTCACGGGCGAGCTTCCAGTCCACACCACGCTCATAGCGATGCGAAGCATCGGTATGCAGGCCGTAGGAGCGGGCCTTGCCAGCGATGGCAATCTGGTCGAAGAACGCGCTTTCAAGAAACACATCGCGCGTGGTCGCGGACACACCGCTGTGCTCGCCCCCCATCACACCGGCAATCGCCAGGGCGCGGGAATGGTCAGCGATCACCAAGGTGTCGGCGCGCAGGCTGACTTCCTGGCCGTCGAGCAGAACCAGCTTCTCGCCTTCTTCGGCCATGCGCACGCGGATGCCGCCATTGATTTCAGCGAGATCGAAAGCGTGCAGCGGTTGGCCCAGTTCAAGCATCACGTAGTTGGTGATGTCGACGGCCGCGTCGATGCTGCGCACGTCGGCGCGACGCAGGCGCTCAACCATCCACAGCGGGGTTGGCCTGGACAGGTCGACGTTGCGGATCACACGCCCCAGGTAACGCGGGCAAGCGCTTGGCGCCAGTACTTCGATCGGACGTACTTCATCATGCACAGCAGCCACTGCGGCCACCACTGGACGCGTCACGGGAGCGTTGTACAGCGCGCCCACTTCACGTGCCAGGCCAGCCAGGGACAGGCAATCGCCACGGTTCGGAGTCAGGTCGACCTCAATGCTGGCGTCTTCCAGCTCCAGATAGACACGAATGTCCTGGCCCACTGGCGCATCGCCCGGCAGTTCCATCAGGCCGTCGTTGCCCTCGCCTACTTGCAACTCTGCCTGGGAGCACAGCATGCCGTTGGACTCGACGCCACGCAGCTTGGCTTTCTTGATCTTGAAGTCGCCCGGCAGTTCGGCACCGATCATGGCGAACGGGATCTTCAGGCCCGGGCGCACGTTAGGCGCTCCGCACACGACCTGGAACGTTTGTGCGCCATTGCTGACCTGGCACACACGCAATTTGTCAGCATCGGGGTGTTGCTCGGTGCTCAGCACCTCGCCCACCACCACACCACTGAAAACACCGGCGGCCGGCGTAACGCTATCGACCTCAAGACCGGCCATCGACAGACGCGCAACCAGCGCATCGCGATCTACCTGCGGGCTTACCCAGCCGCGCAGCCATTGTTCACTGAATTTCATCCTGCTCTCCTAAAGATTCGTTACGACTAGCGAAATTGCGCGAGGAACCGCAAGTCGTTGTCGAAGAACAGACGCAAGTCGTTCACGCCGTAACGCAGCATGGCCAGACGCTCAACGCCCATGCCGAAGGCAAAGCCCGAGAACTCTTCCGGATCGATCCCGGACATGCGCAGCACGTTGGGGTGAACCATGCCGCAGCCCATCACTTCCAGCCAGCCAGTCTGCTTGCAGACGCGACAGCCTTTACCGCTGCACATCACGCATTCCATGTCGACTTCTGCGGATGGCTCGGTGAACGGGAAGAACGATGGACGGAAACGCACCGCCAGCTCTTTCTCGAAGAACACTCGCAGGAACTCTTCGATGGTGCCCTTGAGGTCGGCAAAGTTGATGTCGCGATCAACCAACAGGCCTTCGACCTGGTGGAACATCGGCGAGTGGGTGATATCTGAGTCGCTACGGTACACACGGCCTGGGCAGACAATGCGGATCGGCGGCTTGTTCGCTTCCATGGTGCGGACCTGTACCGGCGAGGTATGGGTGCGCAACAGCATGTTTGCGTTGAAATAGAAGGTGTCGTGCATCGACCGGGCCGGGTGATGGCCTGGGATGTTGAGCGCCTCGAAGTTGTGATAGTCGTCTTCGACCTCAGGGCCTTCGGCAATGCCGTAGCCGATGTGGGTGAAGAACTGCTCGATACGTTCCAGAGTCCGGGTGATCGGATGCAGACCGCCCGAGGCCTGGCCACGGCCAGGCAAGGTAACGTCAATGGACTCGGCGGCGAGTTTGGCCGCGAGATCGGCCTCCTCCATGGTCGCCTTGCGTGCATTGAGCACCTCTGTGACACGCTCCTTGGCAACGTTGATCAGCGCGCCGACTTGCGGGCGCTCTTCGGCCGGCAAATTTCCCAGGGTCTTCATCACCTGAGTCAATTCACCCTTTTTGCCAAGGTAGTGAACCCGGATTTGCTCCAGGGCATTGATATCTTCAGCGCTTTGCACAGCCTCAAGAGCTTGAGCGACGAGCGCGTCCAGGTTTTCCATGTACAGACTCCAGATACAAAATAGGGGAAGAGCTTGAAGGCTCTTCCCCTATTTATGACGTTTACCACCTTGGGCTACAGGCGCAGCCCAGGGTGACTGTCGGGGGTACTTAAGCCAAGGTGGCTTTAGCTTTCTCGACAATCGCAGCAAACACCGCTTTTTCGTTCACGGCCAGTTCAGCCAGAACCTTACGGTCGATTTCGATGGACGCTTTTTTCAGGCCAGCGATGAAACGGCTGTAGGACAGACCGTTAACACGTGCACCAGCGTTGATACGAGCGATCCACAGAGCGCGGAACTGACGTTTTTTCTGACGACGGTCGCGGTAGGCGTATTGGCCTGCCTTGATTACCGCTTGCTTGGCAACACGGAATACGCGTGAGCGCGCGCCGTAGTAGCCTTTAGCGAGTTTCAGAATTTTTTTGTGACGTTTACGGGCAATGACGCCACGCTTTACACGAGCCATGAGTTACTTCCTCTATTCTTGATCCAAAAATTAACGAAGGCGCAGCATGCGCTCGACTTTTGCCACGTCAGACGGATGCAGCAAGCTGCTACCGCGCAGTTGACGCTTACGCTTGGTCGACATTTTGGTCAGGATGTGGCTCTTGAAAGCGTGCTTGTGCTTGATACCGTTAGCAGTTTTCAGAAACCGCTTAGCAGCACCACTTTTAGTCTTCATCTTTGGCATGTTCGGATACTCCGCATTCAGTTGATAAACATAATCAGAAGGCCTGCCGTGCCCTGTTGATTACTTCTTCTTTTTCGGGGCGATGACCATGATCAGCTGGCGTCCTTCCATCTTAGGATGCTGTTCGACCGAACCGTACTCGAGCAGGTCAGCTTCAACCCGCTTGAGGAGTTCCATCCCCAGCTCCTGGTGGGCCATCTCACGGCCGCGGAATCGCAAGGATACCTTGGCCCTGTCCCCATCACTCAGGAAACGTACCAGGTTGCGCAGTTTTACCTGGTAATCCCCTTCCTCCGTCCCTGGACGAAACTTGATTTCTTTTACTTGAATCTGCTTCTGGTTCTTCTTCGCCGCGGCAACCTGCTTCTTCTTTTCGAAGATCGACTTGCCGTAGTCCATCACCCGGCAAACGGGTGGGATTGCATCGGCGGAGATTTCCACCAGGTCCAACTTGGACTCTTCTGCAATACGAAGCGCTTCATCAATCGAGACGATGCCAATCTGCTCGCCGTCAGCGCCAATTAACCGAACCTCGCGTGCCGAGATATTCTCGTTGATCGGGGCTTTCGGTGCAGCTCGTTTATCTTGTCTCATTTCACGCTTAATAATAATTACTCCGAATCTGGGCGACCACGCCGGGAAACCGCTTGCGCGAGGAACTCAGCGAACTGGGCGACGGGCATCGAGCCCAGGTCAGCACCTTCGCGAGTACGCACAGCGACAGTCTGCATCTCGACTTCCCGATCTCCGATAACCAAAAGATAGGGAACCTTGAGCAAAGTATGCTCGCGGATTTTAAAGCCGATCTTTTCATTTCTCAAGTCGGACTTGGCACGAAATCCGCTTTCGTTGAGAGTTTTTTCAACTTCAGCAGCAAAATCCGCCTGTTTATCAGTGATATTCATGATCACTGCCTGAGTCGGAGCCAGCCACGCAGGGAACGCACCCTCGTAGTGCTCGATCAGGATCCCGACGAACCGTTCGAATGAGCCGAGGATCGCCCGGTGCAGCATAACCGGGTGTTTACGACTGTTATCTTCGGAGACGTATTCGGCTCCCAAACGGATCGGCAGGTTAAAATCGAGCTGCAAGGTACCACATTGCCAGACACGGCCAAGGCAATCTTTCAACGAGAACTCGATCTTCGGGCCGTAGAAGGCGCCCTCACCCGGCTGCAGATCGTACGCAAGGCCCGCACTGTCTAGCGCTGCGGCCAGGGCCGCTTCGGCGCGATCCCACAGCTCGTCGGAACCGACGCGTTTTTCCGGACGAGTGGACAGTTTCATCTCGACTTCGGTAAAGCCGAAATCACGATAAACGTCCATGGTCAGCTTGATGAACGCGGCGGATTCGGCCTGCATCTGCTCTTCGGTACAGAAGATATGGGCGTCGTCCTGGGTGAAGCCGCGCACACGCATGATGCCGTGCAACGCACCCGATGGCTCGTTACGGTGGCAGGCACCGAACTCGGCCAGGCGCATCGGCAACTCGCGGTAGCTCTTCAAGCCCTGGTTGAACACCTGCACGTGGCATGGGCAGTTCATCGGCTTGATGGCGTAGTCGCGGTTTTCCGACTGGGTGGTGAACATGTTGTCGGCGTAGTTGGCCCAGTGCCCGGATTTCTCCCACAGGCTGCGATCAACGACCTGCGGGGTCTTGATCTCCAGGTAACCGTTGTCGCGCTGAACCTTGCGCATGTACTGCTCGAGCACCTGGTACAGCGTCCAGCCGTTCGGGTGCCAGAACACCATGCCCGGCGCTTCTTCCTGGAGGTGGAACAGGTTCAGGCGCTTGCCGATCTTGCGGTGGTCGCGTTTTTCGGCCTCCTCGATGCGCTGGATATAGGCGGCCAGCTGCTTCTTGTCAGCCCAGGCAGTGCCGTAGATGCGTTGCAGTTGCTCGTTCTTCGCGTCGCCGCGCCAGTAGGCACCGGACAGCTTGGTCAGCTTGAACGACTTGAGGAAGCGCGTGTTCGGCACGTGGGGACCACGGCACATGTCGACGTATTCTTCGTGGTAGTACAGGCCCATGGCCTGCTCGTCCGGCATGTCTTCCACCAGGCGCAGCTTGTAGTCTTCGCCACGCGCAGTGAACACGTCGATCACTTCGGCGCGCGGGGTGACTTTCTTGATGACGTCGTAATCTTTTTCGATCAGGGCGTGCATGCGCTGTTCGATAGCGGCCAGATCGTCCGGGGTGAAAGGGCGCTCGTAGGCGATGTCGTAGTAAAAGCCCTCGTCGATGACCGGGCCGATCACCATTTTCGCGGTGGGATACAACTGCTTGACCGCATGGCCAATCAAGTGCGCGCAGGAGTGGCGAATGATCTCCAGCCCCTCTTGATCCTTGGGCGTGATGATTTGCAGGCTGGCATCGGAGGTGATCAGGTCGCTGGCGTCAACCAGCTTGCCATCGACCTTGCCGGCCACGGTGGCCTTGGCCAGGCCAGCACCAATGGATGCGGCGACCTCGGCTACGGAAACCGAATGATCGAATGAACGTTGACTGCCGTCGGGAAGAGTAATAGTTGGCATGGCGCCTCCTCTCCTAGTGGTGACCCCTACCAAAGGTCACGTGGGTTGGGATGAGCCAGTACAAGATCCAACACCAGGCCGTTCAATGATGAACGCCTGCCTTACAGCGGCAGGAGCCTTTCGGCCAACCGATAATCGAACCACAGTGACTGGAGTGAGCAGAAAAGAAACATGGCTAGGCGGCAAATGGCGCACCCGGAATTAGCCAAGCCAAGGATGCTAGCACAGATGAACGGTCATCGCGCCGGCAGTATCCGATGCAAATACAAATTCCAGCCTTTATAGCTGCAAAAGTGAACTTGAGCTGTACGCCACACCTCAAACCCACTGAGAATCGCCGTTCGTCCTCGAATCAAAGGAGCATCCCATGATGCGTTTTACCTCGACCCTCGCTTTCGCCGCTACCCTGAGCCTCCTTTCCCTCGGCGCGCAGGCTGCCGCTCCATCCAATTGGCCAGCCGGTGCCCGTGACAGTTTCGTCAGCGACTGCAGCGCGGCCGCCAGCCAGAACGTAGACGTCAAGACTGCCAAGGCCCACTGCGAATGTGGCGCCGACAAGATCAACGCCGAATTGAGCACTGCGGAAATCAAAGAGCTCATGACTAACCAGAACGCCAGCCCGGAGCTTAAAAACAAAGCAGTCGCGGCTATTTCGTCCTGCAAAGTCGTGAAGAAAAAGTAAGACCGACCTGGGACCAGACGACCGTTTTGCCAGGAAAACAGCCCGAAAACTGCCATTTCGCACAAATTACGCAGCTTTTACGGCTTTTTTTACCAGCTGATATTTCGCGCCGAAGCCCCGTAGATCGGGGCTTTCAGCCGACACAAGTAGCAAACGCAACGCTATTGATTAGCAAACAATGCCTTGGGGGGCTCCCAAGCCGAACATTTCGACTATGATAGCCCAGTGTGCCCAGTTGGCCTGAGCAGCACAGCACTACTGAAAATATATGTTTCTTGGAGATACACCATGTCTAATCGCCAAACCGGCACCGTTAAATGGTTCAACGATGAAAAAGGCTTCGGCTTCATCACTCCTCAAGGTGGCGGTGACGACCTGTTCGTACACTTCAAAGCTATCGAAAGCGACGGTTTCAAAAGCCTGAAAGAAGGCCAAACCGTTTCCTTCGTGGCTGAGAAAGGCCAAAAGGGTATGCAAGCTGCACAGGTTCGCGGCGAGTAATTCTCCGCTGAGCTAAAAAAACCCCGTCCATGTGACGGGGTTTTTTATGGGCGTTGCAAAAGCCTGGAAACGATCAGCCGCAATTAACGCGCGTGATCACCAGGTTGTCATCAGTGTTCAGGTTCAAGCGGTCGGAGCGGTATTCCAGCGTGATCATATCGTTGGGCTTGAGGATCCGTGCGTTCTGTGCGCCTGCGCGGGTACGGGCCTGCTCCAGCAACTGCGGCGAGGCTTTCTGGCCAATGCTGAATTCGGCGGCCTTCGACTCACAGCGGCTATGACCGGCATCGGTCACGGCGGCGTCTTTGGCTGGCTCAGAGGCACCCGGGGTGCTGCAACCCGCCAACGCGAGTGCTGCCAACAAAGTACCGAATGATGCGAGCTTCCAAGGCATGAAGCCTCCTAATTGAAAAATGGACAGAGATCGTGCGACAGCGGTCAGGCTGATAGGTTTCAAAACGTAAACCGCCGCCAGGTAAGTCTGCCCGACTATCAGCAGGCATTCGCCCGATCAATCGTGACCAAATATGAGCGCAATCAGTAGACGTCGATGTAATCAAACGGCGGCTTCGGCCAGTTCTGCTTCAGCGCATTGAAAATCTGTGTAACCCAGACCTCGTCGCTGGCCGCGACATTGCCGACATAACCGGAACCCTTGGCCCAGGTCTCCAGGCGGAACAGCAGGCCATCGATGTCAGTACCTCCCACCACCCCAGAAGATATGTAGGCAATTCCCGCCCTGGTTACACGCAACTGGGTATGCTCGTCATCACTGGCACTGGCGATCAGTTGACGCACGGCGGCCAGTGTCAGGTTCTCGGGGTTATTCAAATCGATCTGCACGCGGGGTCCCCCGGCAATTAAACAGGGAGACAGTGTCGCACAGCACCTGCTTCATGCCTAAGTAGCAGTGCCAAACCCCGCGCAAAATGATTAACTGCGCCGGTTAGAGCCGCGTTCCAGCGCATTGCCCAGCATTTCAACCCGTGAGACTTCCATGACCACCGTAACGCTCCAAGCCGACATCAAAGCCAAATGGCCCCAAGGACAAAGCTCCTACAGCCCAGGAAGCCCGGAAGAACTGGCAATCATCGGTATCGACCTGCTGGTCAAGGAACTCGGCACCCAGGCGGCACAGGCATTCATCGGCCAGGTATTCGAAAAATACCCGGCCGATCACATGGGGGCATCAGACCCCGAGCGTGAATAAGAACCGGCTGGCGAACGTCGACCGGGTTACTTCAGGCGTGCCAGGCGCTCGGTGAGCAGATCGAAGAAGCCCTGGGCGTCACCGTTCTCAACCCAGAACACATTTTTTGTCTGCTTCAGGCCGTCGTACCAATCAACGATGGTCTGACCGAAGGTCGGGCCTTCGCGGCTGTCTACCACCATATTGGCCTGACGCCCGGTGAACAAAGACGGCTTGAGCAGATAGGCGATGACAGTAGCGTCATGTACCGGGCCGCCCGGGATGCCGTAGTGTTCCATATCGCCCTTGACGTATTCATTGAGAATATCGCCGACGACCTTGCTCGCGTTGTTGTTGATGTCGGCGATCTTCTTCAGGCGCGCCTCGCTGGTCAGCACCTTGTGGGTCACGTCCAGCGGCAGGTAGGTCAGCTTGACGCCACTCTTGAGCACAATCTCGGCTGCAATCGGATCGGCGAACAGGTTGAACTCGGCAACCGGGGTGATATTGCCGCCGTTGAAGTGCGCGCCACCCATCACCACCACTTCCTTGATGCCTTGGGTGATTTCCGGGGCCTGGGTCAAGGCCAGCGCCAGGTTGGTCTGAGGGCCGAGCATGGCAATGGTAATGCTGTGAGGCTTGGCCGCACGCAGGGTCTTGATCAGGTAATCAACGGCGTTGCCTTCAGCCAGGCCCTTTTTAGGCTCATGGACGGTGACGCCGGAAATACCTTCTTTGCCATGGATGTTCTCGGCATAGATCGGTGTGCGCAACAGCGGCTTGGGTGCGCCGGCGTACACCGGGATTTCTTCACGCCCGGCCCACTCGCGGGCCAGGCGCGCGTTACGCGAGGTCTTGTCCAGGCGCACGTTGCCGGCGACGGTGGTCAGCGCACGAATGTTCAATTCGTCCGGGGAAGCCATGGCGAAGAGCAAGGCCACCACGTCGTCGGCACCTGGGTCGGTGTCGATGATCAAGTCGATTTTTTCCGCCGCTTGGGCGCTGGCAGCAGTGAGTGCGGACAAAAGCAGGACACTCCGAAACAGATTTTTCAGGGTTGGCAGACCACGTTGCATAAAACACTCCTTGTCGTTGGGAAACTCTAGAAGGTGACGCCGGAGACCAGCGCGATATTGCAGTAAGGCTGGCACTCGCCGGTACGCACGACAGCGCGCGCGTTACGGCTCAGTTGCTTGAATTGTTCATGGCTGAGCAGCCTTCGCTCGCCGAGGGCGGCCTGTTCAGCCAAAGCGTTCAGCTCCGTCAGCGCGGGCGGCTGCTTGAGCAGGATTTCTTCCGCCAGCACGTGGCTTTCCACCTGCATTTCACTGAGCACGATACGCAAGGTGCTGATGAAGTCGGGAATGCCCTGGGTCAGCGCCAGGTCGATTAACTCGACCCCGGGCGGCACTGGCAGGCCGGCGTCGCCGATCACCAGGATGTCACCATGGCCCAAGGATGCGATCAAACGCGACAAGGCGATATTGAGCAGCGGGGTCTTTTTCATAAAAGCACAAAACCTTGAACGTCATGCAGCGTAGGAATGGAGGGTTGCGCACCGGCACGGGTGACTGACAAGGCTGCCGCGACCTGGCCGAAACGGATGGCCTCGGCTTCACTTTTGCCACTGGCCAGTGCTGCGGCAAAACCACCGACAAAGGTATCGCCGGCAGCGGTGGTATCCACCGCCTTGACCTTGGGCGCCACCAGGTGCTCAAAGCCCTGGCCATCGGCAAACAACGCACCTTGGGCACCCAGGGTGATGATGACTTTGCCCGCCCCCGCCTTGATCAGGTGGGTCGCCGCGACCTTGGCACTGTCGAGGGAGTCGACTGTCACGCCGCTCAGTGCACTGGCTTCGCTTTCGTTGGGAATCAGGTAGTCGACCGAGGCGTACCAGTCGGCGGGCAACGGGCCGCTGGCCGGCGCCGGGTTGAGAATCACGGTCTTGCCCAGTTCACGACCGCGCTTGAGGGTGTAGCCCACGGTATCCATCGGCACTTCCAGCTGGCAGATAATCACGTCGGCAGCCTGCAGCACCGCATCGGACGCCTGAAGTGAGGCGGGTGTCAGCTCGCCGTTGCTGCCGGCAACGATCACAATCGCGTTCTGGCTGCTGTCGTCCACCACAATCAAGGCCACGCCACTGGAACCGTCCACGGTGCTCACCGCCTGGCAATCGATACCTTCCACCAGCAAGGCGCCACGCAGTTCAGTGCCATAGGCATCGCTACCGACACACCCGATCATTGCCACATCCGCACCCAGTCGCGCCGAGGCCACGGCCTGGTTGGCGCCCTTGCCGCCAGGCACCGTGGAAAACGTCTGGCCGATCAGGGTCTCACCGGCACGGGGCAGCCGACTCGCGCGGGTGACCAGGTCCATGTTCAAGCTGCCTATTACCACTACTTTTGCTGGCATACATCAGTACTCATCAATTCGGTTCAGCGGTATTGGGCGAACACACCGGCGACGGGCGCCGTCGATTCACGCAACACGATGCTCGGCGTCACGATGCGTTGATCGATCGGCAGTTGGGGGGTTGCAATTCGTCGCAGTAAAAGCTCGGCCGCGGTCTCGCCCAGCTGCAGGATCGACTGACCGACCGTGGTCAGCGCCGGGTACACGTAGCGGCCCATTTGAATGTCATCGAAACCGATCACCGACAGTTCACCGGGCACGCGGATATTGCGCTCCGCCGCCGCGCGCAACACGCCGAAGCCGATCATGTCGTTGCTGGCAAAAATCGCGCTGGGCGGGTTCTGCGCCAGCAATTGCACGGCAGCAGCATAACCGCCGGTGCTGGTGAAGTCGCTTTCCTGGACGCGATTGGCCACCACCGCCACACCGGCTTCATGGAGCGCACGCTGGTAACCCGCCAGGCGCATTTGCGCGACGCGGGTGTGGGCCGGGCCGCCGACGCAGGCGATGTCCCGATGCCCCAGCTCAAGCAAGTGCCGGGTCGCCAGGTAGGCGCCCTCCTCGTGGTCGATGCGTACCAGGTCGACATCGATGCCATCCAGCGCCCGGTCGACAATCACCATGGGCGTGCGCACAGCGCTCAAGCCTGCGGCGAGGCCGCTGTCATCACCGCCTACCGAAGTCACGATCAAGCCATCGACGCGCTTCTCCAGCAACACCCGCAAATAGCTGCGCTGTTTCTCTGCGTTGTCGTCGGAGTTGCAGAGAATCACGCAGTAGCCGTTACGCTCACAATAATCCTCGATGCCCCGGGCCAGCTCGGCAAAATACGGGTTGAGGCTGTTGGGCACCAGCAATCCGATGGTGGCCGTGGTCTTGGCCTTGAGCGAACGCGCGACGGCACTGGGCACGTAGTCAAGCTGCTTGATCGCCGCTTCAACCTTGATCCGTACCGGCTCGCTCACCGGGCGCGTCTTGTTCACCACATGGGACACGGTGGTGTAGGAAATACCTGCAATCGCGGCCACATCCTTGATCGTTGCCATGGTTCAGCCTCGCCGACTGGCGCGACGGCTGCGATAAGTATCCAGGACCACGGCGATCACGATCACGGCACCGGTGATGATGCGCTTGGTGGGCTCCGTGGCACCGATCTGCGCCAGGCCGGCGGCCAATACCGAAATAATCAACACACCGAAGAAGGTACTGATCACCGAACCACGCCCGCCCATCAGGCTGGTACCGCCGATCACCACTGCGGCGATCACTTGCAGCTCGAGGCCGGCACCGGCATTCGGGTCTGCCGCTTCCAGGCGCGAAATCTGGAACAGCGCCGCCACACCGGCCAGCAGGCCCATGAGGCTGAACACCAGGATCTTGTACGGCTTGGGATTGATCCCGGCCAGGCGTACCGCTTCTTCGTTGGTGCCGATACCGATCAGGTAACGACCGAATACGGTGCGGGTCAGTACCAGCTGGGCGGCAATGATCACCAGCAAAGCGATGATAAACGACGGCGAAATGCCGAAGGCGATCGGGTTGGACAGCCAGGCAAACGAATCGCCGATATAGGCCGTGCGCGAGCCGGTCATCTGGTACGCGACGCCACGGGCCATTTCCAACACGCCGAGGGACACGATAAACGATGGAATGCGCCAGGCCACCGTGATCGAGCCGGTAATAGTGCCGGCCAACGCGGCGCAGCCCATGCCGAGCAAGGCAGCCGGCAAGACACTCCAGCCCCACCCGAGAATCGCCACGCTGACCGCCGATGCCGCCAACGCCAGCACCGAGCCCACCGACAGGTCGATACCGCCGATGATCAGGATGAAGGTCATGCCCACCGCCAGCACCATCAGGTCAGGAATCTGGTTGGCCAGGGTGCTGAACGTGTCATAGGACAGGAAGTGATCACTGAGCACCGAAAACAGCGCGATCATCGCCAGCAATGCACCGGCCAGCCCCAGGTAGGTGCCCAGGCCGTAAAAGTTGCCGCCGGTTTTACCGGGGGAAGTTGTTAGTTTCATGGGGTATCCCTAAGCACTGCGTCGTTGAGCAGCGCATCACGTTTCTGATAGCCGGCAAAGGCGGCGGCGAGCAATTCGTCCTGGGTCCAGCTGTCGCGCTCGAAGGTTTCGATCAAGCGCCCGGCGGACAGCACGCCGATGCGGTCGCAGATCAGCATGAGTTCACGCAGGTCGCTGGACACCACCACCAGCGCCTTGCCCTGGCGAGTCAACTCACCCAGCAAGGCATAAATGTCGAACTTGGCACCGACATCGATGCCGCGGGTGGGCTCGTCGAACAGCATCACCGAGCAGTCGCGCTCCAGCCAGCGGCCGATCACGACTTTCTGCTGGTTGCCACCGGACAGTTCGGACACCAATTGCGCCGGGCTGGAACTGCGGATCCGCATGGCATCGATCTGGCGCTTGGCCAAGGCAGTTTCATCGCGGCTATTGACCAGGCCGCCAGCGGAAATTTCCGGCATGTTGCCCAATGCGATATTCGCACTGATCGACTGGGTCAGCAGCAGCCCTTCGCCCTTGCGGTCTTCGGTGATCAGGGCAATGCCATGACCCACGGCATCCACCGGCGAGCGAATACTCACCACCTGGGCCGGCGAACCCAGGGCCACAGTGCCGCTGTCGGCCAGGTCGGCCCCGAAGATAAGCCGCAGTAGCTCTGTACGACCGGCGCCGATCAGGCCGGAGATGCCATAGATCTCACCGGCACGCACTTCAAACGATACGTCGCGGACCTTGTCCGAGCGCGTCAGGCCTTTTACGGTCAGGGCCGGGCCGCCGAGGCTGCGCGGTCCCAGGTCGATGTGTTCACCCAACTCCCGGCCCACCATCAAGGTGACCAGTTGTTCACTGTTGTAATTGGCCATCGGCTCGACGCAGACCAGCTTGCCGTCGCGCAGTACCGCAATGCGCTGGGCGACACGGGCCAGTTCTTCGAGCCGGTGCGAAATATAAATGATCGCCACGCCCCGGGCCTGCAGGCGGGCGATTTGCTCAAACAGCATCTCGACTTCGCGGGCCGTGAGCATCGCGGTGGGCTCGTCGAGGATCAGCACATGGCAGTCGCCGATCAGGTTGCGGGCGATCTCGACCATCTGTTGATGGCCGATACCGAGGCTGCCGACCAGGGTGTCCGGGTCGATGGCGTCCAGGCCGACTTGAGCCATGGCCTCGATCGCAGCCTTGCGCAATTGCTTGCGGCTGATCCAGCCACAGTGGCTGGGCAGGTTATCCAGAAACAGGTTTTCGGCCACGGTCAGCGTCGGCAGCAGATTGAGTTCCTGCATGACCATGCGCACGCCCAACGCTTCAGCCTGGGTACGGCTGGCCGGACGGTAATCCTGCCCCTGGAATTGCATGTGCCCGGTGGTCGGGGTAACCAGCCCACCGACGATCTTCGACAAGGTACTCTTGCCCGCGCCGTTTTCACCGGTCAGCGCCAGTACTTCACCCCGGTTAAGCGTGAGGGTAATGTCGGCCAGAACCGGTTGGGCATAGGTCTTACCGATACCGCTGACCGAGAGGACAGCGTTCGGGGCGGAAGATGACATAGGAAAATCTCCAGGCGTCCGCCCAGGACGGGCGGACGCTGTTGGGTGCTGCCAGGATTACTTCTTGAGGACGAGCTCGACCGGGGTTTCGATCATGCCGTCCTTGGCATCGACTTTCTCACCCTTGACCAGCTTGAGGGCGTTCTGGATACCGAACACCGCTTGCTGCGCAGCCGCCTGGTCGGCGGTCGCCAGCACACGACCGTCCTGCAGCATCGGCTTGATGGCTTCGATGTTGTCGTAACCCACCACCAGGACCTTACCGGCCTTGCCTGCAGCACGTACGGCGGAGACGGCACCCAGGGCCATGTTGTCGTTACCGGCCAGCAGCGCCTTGAGGTCCGGGTGTTCGCTCAGCATGGCCGAGGCCACTTTCTGGCCTTGGTCAATTTCCCAGTTGCCGGATTGGGTGGAAACTATCTTCATACCGGCAGCACCCATCGCATCCTTGAAGCCTGCGGTGCGCTGCTGGGCGTTGGTGGTGGTCGGTACACCTTCGATGATGCCGACCTTGTCGCCGGCAGCAAGCTGCTTGGCCAGGTAGTCGCCCACCAGTTTGGCGCCTTTGCGGTTGTCGGGGCCGACGAAGGGGATATCGAGTTTTTTGCTTTTCAGCACGTCCGGGTCCAGGCGGTTATCGATGTTGACGATCTTGATCCCGGCCTTAGAGGCATCTTCCAGCACTTTTACCAGTGCCTTGGAATCAGCAGGCGCGATAACGATGGCATTGACTTTGGACAGGATCATCTGCTTGACGATACCGATTTGCGCACTGGTATCGGTTTCGTCCTTGATGCCGTTGGTGATCATGTCGAAATCGGTGGCATGGTCTTTCTGATACGCCTTGGCACCGTCCTGCATGGTCACGAAAAATTCGTTGGCGAGGGATTTCATCACCAGGCCGACCTTGGGTTTGGCGGCAGCGTCAGCAGCGAATGCAGGGGAGAAAGGTAAGGCGGCGGATGCGGCAGCAAGCACAGCGACAGCAAGAAGACGTCCAGCGAATGGCAGCTTCATGGTTCACTCCGATCTTATGATTATTGTGAGCAACGCGTGCACCAAAGTGTACTTCGGCGGCCCTCCCACCCGGGTGGCTGATACGAGCTGACAGGAGACTCTAATGAGGGTCTCGTGAAACATCTCGCAAACGTTTGCGTTAGCCAAACTATGAGAACCTTGTCGAGATTTGTCAACGGTAGAACATGGCCTTTCATGCAAGACCTACAGCCCCGGCTCTCCCGTCCTGCGAAGGCCGCTCCTAAACATCTGCCACGTTCGGTCGTTCTCTGAAACGACAGGTTTTGGCGCGGCACTCAGGATTCTTTCGTCATAACTTTCGGACAACCGAACGCCACACCTCAGGTTGTTCGGAAAGCCGGACATCCAGCAAGCAAAACCACATCGTTCAATTAATAAAAACTTATATATATCAACAAGTTAATTTATATGCTCGAACATATTCGGCATGGTACAGATCCTGCTCCTACACAGCGCCTGGAGGCCTTCAGCACTGCCCAGGTGTTCTAGATGAACCTGCTACAGCACTCATCAAAAACCAGAGAGAAAAATAATGAAATCTGCATTGAAGAATTTTGTTCCGGGGGCGTTGGCCCTTCTGCTGCTGTTCCCCGTTGCCGCCCAGGCAAAGGAGGTTGAATCCAAGACCAAATTGTCCAACGTGGTGATCCTCGCCACCGGCGGCACCATTGCCGGCGCGGGCGCCAGCGCCGCCAACAGTGCGACGTACCAGGCTGCCAAAGTCGGTATAGAGCAATTGATCGCCGGTGTTCCTGAGCTTAGCCAGATCGCCAATGTGCGTGGCGAGCAAGTGATGCAAATTGCGTCCGAAAGCATCAACAACGAGAACCTGCTGCAACTGGGTCGCCGCGTCGCCGAACTGGCCGACAGCAAGGACGTGGACGGCATCGTGATCACCCACGGTACCGACACCCTGGAAGAGACCGCCTACTTCCTGAACCTGGTGGAAAAAACCGACAAGCCTATCGTGGTGGTCGGCTCCATGCGCCCAGGCACCGCCATGTCGGCCGACGGCATGCTCAACCTGTACAACGCCGTAGCCGTGGCCGGCAGCAAGGACGCACGCGGCAAAGGCGTACTGGTGACCATGAACGACGAGATCCAATCGGGTCGCGACGTCAGCAAAATGATCAATATCAAGACCGAGGCGTTCAAGAGCCCATGGGGCCCGCTGGGCATGGTCGTTGAAGGCAAGTCCTACTGGTTCCGCCTGCCGGCCAAGCGTCACACCATGGACTCGGAATTCGACATCAAGAACATCAAGAGCTTGCCCGATGTTGAAATCGCCTACGGCTACGGCAACGTGAGCGACACCGCCTACAAGGCACTGGCCCAGGCTGGCGCCAAAGCCATCATCCACGCCGGCACCGGCAATGGTTCGGTGTCGTCCAAAGTGGTTCCTGCGCTGGTGGAATTGCGCAAGCAAGGTGTGCAGATCATCCGCTCTTCCCACGTGAATGCCGGGGGCATGGTGCTGCGTAATGCCGAACAGCCGGACGATAAATACGACTGGGTCGCCGCTCTTGACCTGAACCCGCAGAAAGCACGGATTCTGGCGATGGTCGCCCTGACCAAGACCCAGGACAGCAAAGAACTGCAACGGATGTTCTGGGAATATTGATTCCTGCTGGCATCTCTGTAGAGGCGGGTTTACCCGCCTCTACTTCATGTGTAAATCCCGCAACCAACACCTCCCCGCCTTACACCAACTCGCCTAAACCGCCGTCAGACGAACTTATTGAATTTTAAGCAGTTGCGAAATTGCCTACAGTTAAATACTGTATGCACGTACAGCTTATTAAGGAACACTCCGTGGCAAAGTCCTCTTCCGCAGCCCTAACCCCACCTGATGCCTACGAACGCCTGGCCATTCGTGTGCAAAAGATCATCAACTCCACCAACGCCCAAAAAGCCAAGGCAGCCTTGATCTTCCGCTTGCCGGACGAGCCAGAAGACGAGTGGCAGCGCTTGCTGGAGGAAATCGCGGAGAACGACAACGTCACCCTCGCCTATCGGGATGACGGCGGCGTGCAGATTTTCTGGGTTGTGCCGAAGGAAGATTGATTCAATGAGTGCCCGTTTTATTGCTGTGTGCTGCCTGCTTTTTGCTGTCACTGCCCATGCTCAGGCGCCCCGAACCTTCAGCGAAGCCAAAAAGGTTGCCTGGAAGTTGTACGCGCCACAATCCACCGAGTTCTATTGCGGCTGCAAATACACCGGCAACCGCGTTGACCTGAAAGCCTGCGGCTACATCCCACGCAAAAACGCCAACCGTGCCGCGCGCATCGAGTGGGAGCACATTGTTCCGGCCTGGCAGATCGGACATCAGCGCCAGTGCTGGCAGGACGGTGGACGCAAGAACTGCACCCGCCATGACGACGTATTCAAGCGTGCCGAAGCGGATCTGCACAACCTGGTGCCGAGCATCGGCGAGGTCAATGGAG
Organism: Pseudomonas sp. NIBRBAC000502773; assembly: GCF_006517195.1. Lineage (NCBI taxonomy): Bacteria > Pseudomonadati > Pseudomonadota > Gammaproteobacteria > Pseudomonadales > Pseudomonadaceae > Pseudomonas > Pseudomonas sp. NIBRBAC000502773. The sequence continues at coordinate 1,201,897 of NZ_CP041189.1, forward strand.
ATCGAAGTAACTTCAGTTTTGGCTGGCTGCCGGTGCAAAGCGGGCAATACGGTTCGTGCCTGACCCAGGTGGATTTCAAGGCCAAGAAGGTCATGCCGCGCCCGTCCATTCGCGGGATGATCGCGCGCACGTATTTCTATATGAGCAAGCAGTACGGCTTGCGCCTGTCGAAACAGGATCGCCAGTTGTACGAAGCCTGGAACAAGACCTATCCGGTACAAGCCTGGGAGCGTCAGCGGAACCAGACGGTGGCGTGCGTGATGGGGCGCGGCAATGAGTTTGTCGGCCCGGTTAACCTGAAAGCCTGCGGTTGAACAGGGGCGGCACTGCCGCCCGATCTGCTGTTACTGCGCGGCCTTGTGCTCGATGATCTCGGACACCGTGTCGCTTTTCTTGGCCCGCGCCATCTTCTCGTTGAGCAGCGTCTGCTTGGCCTCGGCCTCGGCCCTGGTTGCAAATGGCCCCAGCAGCACTTCGTCCTTGCCGTCGACCTTCACGATATAAAAACTGAACCCGTGTTCGAGCAACCAGGCGGTCAGGTCGGTGATTGCCTGCAGCTTATGGTCCGGCGGGCCTACTCGCAGGTCCCATTCCTGGGCAGCAATCGCGCCGGTTTGTGGCTGGCTTTCGCTTACGGCAGGCTTGGCCTTGGGGGCATCGACGCTTTTGCCTTCACCGCAACCGGCCAATACCAACACCGCAATTGCCATCGCTACTTTACGCACTGCCCTGCTCCTTCAACGGATAAAGAGGCGACTTTATCATTCACTGTCTATTCTGGCCGTCATAAACGTTGGCTTAAACAATGCGAATGATGTATCCCAGACCTGTATGATGCCGCCATGGGAATTAATGTCGCCTCTATGCGTCCTAAAAGAGGCAGTCACAGGGACGCGCTTAGCAGTAAGCTACACACATACGACACCTGCCCTGTCTGAAACATGTGTCCTTAAAAGTAATCAAGGAGAAGTCCATGCTTATACTCACCCGCAAAGTCGGTGAAAGCATAAACATCGGTGATGACATTACGATCACCATCCTGGGCGTCAGCGGCCAGCAAGTACGAATCGGCATCAACGCACCCAAGGATGTTGCCGTGCATCGCGAGGAGATTTACCAGCGCATCCAGGCCGGCCTGACCGCTCCGGACAAAAACCAGACGCCTTGAAGCGCCCTCAGTAGCCAGCCCTTTCGTTCACTGTAACGGCTGGCGAAAACCTCCTCGGACTGCTTTTGTCTGTGTTGCGCGAAGCGCTTTTTGCCGCATGTGCATCCATGCTCAAGATGAAACTATCTTCACACCTGGAACTTATTGCCCCCCTGCAACCGAATCCTCTGACTGATATCCCACCATCCGTGTGCACTTAGGAGCACGTCGATGATGCCAGGCAGCGCCCAGCCATTTTTTTCCAGATCCTGGATGATCGCCCTGCTGACGGGACTGGTCTTTGTCGGCTTGGAATATGGCCTGAAGCTTGAAATAGAGGGCGCCGAAGCGCCCCGTTCGCGGCTGGACCTGGTACTCCTGCTGTGTGGCTACCTGTTCATGTTCTGCCTCAAGCCCATCCAGATGGCCGTGCAGCGCAAGTTGTGCCAACGCGTCGTGCGCAAAACCGTACGCTGACGCCCACCCCCGATTCGCTTTCAGATCGCTGGTATTTACAGCCTCGCAGCAGGACCTATCCTTGGGTGTGTTTGCACAGTCAGTAGAAGGTGCCGGTACAGATGGACACGCTCACTAAAACCCAAATCGAATCTGAATTGGCAGCCCGCCTGCCCAGCTACACGGTCACCTGTACCCTGCACGCCGACGGCACCCTCTCGGCCGTGCTCAGCGGTCCGGAAACCGATCACTTTGCAATCACCGGAATCGTGCGCGCGCATTATCGCGGTGCCGAAGCGATTGCCCGGCTCGCCAACGAGATTCTCAGGGAGATGGTGCTGTCACGCCAAGGCATGCGCAGTGATCGAATGCAGGCGTCGCCTGACCCAGCCACCCGCGAAGCAGGCCGAAGCCGGTAGCCGGTTCGGTTTTGCTGCTTCAGCCCGTCGCACGCGCCAAGTAGAGCAAGCCATCAGCGCTGCGCTGCACCTGCAGCTGTTCATACCCATCGATCGAAGGATGCTCCGTCGCCATAGGCTTGAGGTGCGTCGAAGTCACGACCATCACATCCGCTCCTGCCGCCTCCCCTGCACGGATGCCCACCGCTGCATCCTCAAACACCAGGCAATCCTGCGTCGACACCCCCAGGCGCTGCGCACCGAGCACATAACACGCAGGGTTCGGCTTGCCGATAGCCACGTCTTCAGCCGTGACCAGCACCGCTGGCGGCGTAATACCCGCCGCTTGCAGTCGACGCATCGCCAGTTCCCTGGGTGCAGAGGTGACCAACGCCCACTGATCGCCGGGCAAGCGGTTCAGAAACTCGACGGCCCCGGCAATCGCAACGACACCTTGCACATCATTGATTTCAGCCTCGGTAATCCACTGCGCTTCAACCTCCGGGTCGACGCCGGGCAAGGCTTGGCGCGTGATGGTGTCGATCGCCCGGGCGCCATGGATGGTGGCCAGGAACGTCGCCACCTCCAGCCCATGGCGTTCAGCCCAGATACTCCATACCCGCTCGGCGGCGGCAATCGAATTGAGCAGAGTCCCATCCATATCGAACAGAAAAGCGCGGTAAGGGCGGGCAAATACGGCTGAACCTCGGATGGACACTGCGGGGTTTCCTCGTGAGCTGAAACGAATAATCGACGCAATGCAATCTACGGATCACCCGGCGGCTTGTAAACGCCAACAACGCCGGCAATAACGCGGCGGCGTCGATCGCCATGCGGGCGACACCGCCAGCTCAATCGAGGGCGCCATTGAGGACTTCGTAGATGATGCCCGTCGCGATGGCCACCAGTATCAAGTCGGTGCCCGCCTGCTGCCACTCGTACCCATCGTAATGGGGCAAGCGGCCCAACAAACGCCCGTCCAGCTTCTTGGCAATGCCCGGCGGCAGCGGCTTGCCGCGGGCCAGGTTCTTCTGGATGCCAGGCGGCAAGGCGGGCCCCGGGCTCCAGTAGTCGCGATAACCGCCCAACACATTCAGCACGCTGCCACGGTCTACACTGGGGCCGCGACTGCCTGCTGCACCTTTGCCCTTGGGCTTGTCATGCCCCTGTCCGCCGTGACCATTGCCTTTATCGTTGCCTTGCCCCTTGCCATTGCCTGGATCAGCCAGGGCCATACCACCAGCAGCAAACAACACAAGCGAAAGCGCAACAGACACGAATTTCGGGCACTTGATCATGGCGATGATCCAACACAGGAATGTAGCTGAACTGTAGTCGAGGTTATCGCACCCCGTGGGACGTCAACTCACCTGACCGCCCACTTCCAGCACATCCACCGGGGTATTCCACGCCGTCGACACCGCGATGCGCAGCCCATCGACCAGGCCCGCTCCAAGCTGGTTCGGCACGTGGATAAAACCACTGCGTACACCGGTGCCCGCGAGTTCGTGCTGCAGGCAGTAGAACACCTGGTTGCACACGAATGTACCCGCCGTCTGCGATACCGACACCGCAATCCCTGCTTCGCGCACCGCCCTGGCCATGGCCTTGATAGGCAGAGTCGAGAAGTACGCCGCCGGGCCGCCGACCACCACCGCCGTGTCGATGGGCTGCTCCCCCAGATTATCGGGGATGCGTGCATCGTTGATGTTGATCGCCACTCGCTCGAGGGATATTTCGCTGCGCCCGGAGGCCAACCCAGTGGCGATGACCATCGCCGGGAGCAGTTCACTGATCAGTTGGAGCAGGCACTCACCCGCCGTGGCAAACGCACAGGGCAATCGGCGCGCAACAATGCGCACATCATCGTCGAGTTGCACGCCATCCAACTGGCGCACCGCCTCCCAGGAAGGATTCACCAGGTCTTGATCAAAGGGCTCGAACCCCGTCAGCAATACAGTTCGCATCTTGGCCTCACATCAACACATAAAGCAGGACAATATTGACCACCAGCATCATCAACGCGGTCGGCAGTTGCGCCTTGATCACCGCGTTCTTGTCCGGCAACTCCAGCAACGCCGCCGGCACGATATTGAAGTTGGCCGCCATCGGCGTCATCAGCGTACCGCAGTAGCCGGAGAACATACCGATGGCGGCCATCACCGCCGGGTTACCGCCGTAGATACCCACCAGCACCGGCACGCCGACGCCCCCGGTCATCACCGGGAACGCCGCGAAGCCATTGCCCATGATTACCGTGAACAGCGCCATGCCCAGCACGTACACCATGACCGCCACCAACTTGAAATCCAGGTTGATGTAGGTGGTGGTGACATGGGCGACAGCCGTGCCGACACCGGCCTCATTGAACAGCAGGCCAAGCATCGCCAGCATCTGCGGCAGCACCATGGCCCAGCCCAGGGCCTCGGTGAGTCGCCGGGATTCGCGCAAGGCTTGCACCGGGGTATCACGGGTCAGCCAGCACGCCAGGCCGAGGGCGATCAGGCAGCCGATGCCGAGGGACACAAAGGTGGTGTTTTTCGGATCCAACAGCGGTACGCCGCCAATCTCGGTGTGCTTGAGCAAAACCGAACCGATCACGGTGGTCAGGGGGATCGCCAGCGCCGGGATAAACAGCTTGTGCCCGAGGCGGCCGGCACTGGCGCGCGAAGCCTTGTCATGCAACTCAGCATGGGTGCCACGGCCGACGCCGCCCAGGCCGGCGATCAGTGCCATCACCACCACTCCCGCACCGACCACCACCGAGGGCAGGCGCTCCCCTACCAGGAACGGGATGGCGAACAGCAGCCAGAACAGTGCGCTGGACCAGCGCTTGGGATGGGTTCGATCCAACAGGATCATGCCGGCGGTGATCAGCAGCAGGACCCCGGCGAGCCAGTACAGGTATTGGATAGAGATGATCATTGCGCGGCCTCCACTGGGGTCACGGCGGTCGTCATCTCGCGGGTCAGTCTTCGGTCAAACCGATGAAGTCGGATCGCGTGAACGATAAAGGCGCAAATCGCCGTAGGAATACCCCACACCGCAATGTGCAGCGGCTCCACATCAATCCCCGAACCGAGCAGGAAGGTATGCATCAACGCAATCGCACCAAAGGCGACGAAGATGTCCTCACCAAAAAACAGGCCGACGTTATCGGTGGCCGCACACATGGCCAACACCTTGTGACGCAGTTTGTCCGGCAGTTTGCCGTAGCGCTTTTCCGCCGCGCCTTCGGCCATCGGTGCCAGTAGCGGGCGCACCATCTGCGGGTGCCCGCCGAGGCTGGTCAAGCCCATGGCTGCGGTGGATTCGCGTACAAACAGATAGATGATCAGCAGGCGTCCGACCGTGGCGCGCTCAAACCGCGCAATCCAGTTCTGCGCGTGCAGGCGCAAGCCGTGGCGCTCCAGCAAACCGATGACAGCGAGGGGCAACAACAGGATCAATTGCAGGGCGCGAGTCTGTAGGAAACCATCCCCCATAGTGGCGAGGATTTTCTCCAGCGGGAAGTGGGCAGCGAGCCCGGTGGCGATAGCTGCGGCGGTGACCACCAACAGCGGATTGAAACGCAAAACAAAGCCAACCACGATCACAAGTACGCCGATCAACGGCCATAAGTTCACAACAGTTTGCATGGCGGAGAAGTCCTTAAGTGCGCGCTGCGGCGCCATTACAGCAGGATGTGAACAAAGGGTTCACAGCAGGAAGTGGCGTGCAGTCGGCTCGGTTTTTTATTGTTGGCCCGTCAGGGCGAGCGTCAGTGGCGGCAACTGTGCTGCCTGGGAGCAGGAGGTGTCCAACAAGAAAAATTGTTGCTGCAAACCAATAAATTTTGTGGGTAATTGAGTAGCCCACGAGTAACAGACGTGGACAGGCCATGAAGGATTCGCTCATCTTAACGCCGCCCGTTTATCGTGCGCGGCGCATCGGGCAGTTGGTCGGCCTTCTTCATCAAACCGTTCACTGAAAGAGGGCAGCACCGGTGAGCTCAGCCATTCCAGATTCCGCCGCGCAAAACCGCCTCAGTCTACACACCAGTCTGATCGCCCTGGTGGTCGCCGTAACCTTCTTCATGGAGAACCTTGACGCCACGGTCATCGCCACCGCGCTACCGACCATGGCGACCGCCTTCGGGGTGACACCGGTCGACATGAACATCGGCATCACCGCCTATATCCTCGCCGTGGCGATCTTCATACCGCTGTCCAGCTGGGTCGCCGACCGCTTTGGTGCGCGCCGGGTATTCGCAGGCGCAATCATCCTGTTCACCCTCGCCTCGCTGCTCTGCGGGCTCAGCCAAAGTATTGAGATGTTCGTGTTCGCCCGCGTTCTGCAGGGCATCGGCGGCGCATTGATGGTGCCCGTAGGACGCTTGGCGGTGTTACGTAATACGGACAAGAAAGACTTGGTGAAGATGATTGCGATCATTACCTGGCCCGGCCTGGTCGCGCCGATTCTGGGGCCGCTGGCCGGTGGGTTGATCGTGACGCATGCATCGTGGCCATGGATCTTCTACGTGAATCTGCCGCTGGGTGTGTTGGCATTGGCCGCCGCACTGTGGCTGGTACCGGAAGACCGTGAAGCCAGCGTGCGCCAGTTCGATGCCAAGGGTTTTGTACTGCTGGCAGGCGCCTGTGTGGCCCTGCTGGGTGGGCTGGAATGGCTGAGTAACCAGACCGGTGAACGCCTTATTCCAGGCGCCGTGCTGGTCGCGGCAGGCATCGCGCTGGCAGTGTGGGCCATTCACCATTGCCGCCATGCCAGCGACCCGTTATTGCCGCTCGAGACCCTGTCCATCGATACATTTCGCGTGAGCATCTATGGCGGCTCGCTGTTTCGCCTGGCCATCAGCGCCCTGCCGTTCCTGCTGCCGCTGCTGTTTCAAATCGCCTTTGGCTTGTCCCCGGTGGACGCAGGCTTGCTGGTGCTGGCGGTATTCGCCGGCAATCTGGCGATGAAGCCGTTCACCACGGCCATCATGCGCCGCTATGGGTTTCGCCAAGTCTTGCTGGTGAACGGGGTAATCGGTGTGGTGTCGATAGCCGCCTGCGCGCTTTTCACGGTGCAGACCCCATTTGTACTGATCGCGGCCGTGTTGTTTGTGGGAGGGTTGTCCCGCTCGATGCAGTTCACCTGCTACAACTCGATCGGCTTTGCGGATGTGCCCAAACCGCGCATGAGTGAGGCGTCGGCGCTGTTCAGCATGTCATTCCAGCTGGCCATGGGGATGGGCGTAACGGTGGCGGCGCTGCTGCTACGGGCATCCATGACCCTGCAGGGGCATGAGATGCAGGCACAGGTCGGGGATTTTCGCGTGGCGTTCGTCGGCGTGGCGCTGCTGGGAACGTGGGCGCTGGTGGATGTATATCGCTTGACGGTGGGAGCGGGAGAAAGTGTGTTGAATCGACAGTGAAGGCTGCGACTCAACACACTGTTGCCAGTATCAGGCGGTGGTACTGACCATCGAACCCGACGTGCTGTTGCCCTCATCGGTGACTGCCTGCAACAGTGCGGAAGTCACTGTCTGCAACGCCGCCGCAGTACCGGCGATCTGCATCTGCGCCGCCGCTACTGCCGCCGCTTTGGCTTCTGCACTCTGGTTGCTGGACTGAGCTTTCTGCAAGGCTTGCTGCTGCGCTTGAAGCTGCTTTTGCAACTGCTCGATCTGCTTCTTCAATTCTTTGACGGTATCGGACTCCTTCGAGAGCGAGGAGGCTTGGCCACCGCCACCGCCACTTACACCTGCCGCACCATTGGAATCAGCGTGCATGTTGACGGTCGTGCCGCCTGCGCTGCTTGTACTTTCCTTGGTCGCGACAGCCGTCGAGCTGACAGTGCTTGGGGTGCTTGCTACGGAGGCGGTAGTGCTGATGTTGATAAGCATGCCAAGTGTCCGAGAGTAAGAGATTTGCGATCTCTATCGGCCTGGGGGTCGATTACTTTAGGTGGGGGTAGGAAGATTTTCGGGTAGTAATAAATCGCACTAACAAAAAAGGGCCCACCTTTCGGTGAGCCCTTCGCGACCGCCCAGCAGAGCGGATTTTGTTTGGTAGGCGCGATTGGACTCGAACCAACGACCCCCACCATGTCAAGGTGGTGCTCTAACCAACTGAGCTACGTGCCTGCTGTGAGGCGGCATTCTACGGAATTCCGGAGGGGTGTCAACATCTTTTTTGCAGCTAACCCTATGAATATGCGAATTATTTATTTGCAGCCGACGCACCGCACTTTTTGGGGTGGCTGGCAGGCAATTTTCAACTCAGGTAGGATCAGGGCACTCGTAAAAAATATAAAACAGAGGTTCCAGGATGGCGAACACCCCCTATCCCCAGTCGTATTACGCCGCTTCCGCAAATGCCGTTCCGCCACGCCCAATGTTGCAAGGCGACGTCGAAACCGATGTGTGCGTGATCGGTGCCGGCTATACCGGCCTGTCCAGCGCGCTGTTCCTGCTGGAGAACGGTTTTCGCGTGACGGTACTGGAAGCCGCCAAGGTGGGTTTTGGCGCGTCAGGCCGCAATGGCGGGCAGATCGTCAACAGCTACAGCCGTGACATTGATGTGATCGAGCGCAGCGTCGGCCCCCAGCAGGCGCAGTTGCTGGGGCAGATGGCGTTCGAGGGCGGCAGGATCATCCGCGAGCGGGTCTCCAAGTACCAGATCCAGTGCGACCTCAAGGACGGCGGCGTGTTCGCGGCACTCAACAGCAAGCACATGGGCCACCTGGAGTCGCAGAAACGCTTATGGGAGCGCTACGGCCATACACAGCTGGAGTTGCTGGACCAGCGCCGCATTCGCGAGGTCGTGGCCTGTGACAACTATGTCGGCGGACTGCTGGACATGAGTGGCGGCCATATTCACCCACTCAACCTGGCACTCGGTGAAGCCGCAGCCGTGGAGTCCCTGGGCGGGACGATCTACGAACAATCGGCGGCGGTGCGCATCGAGCGTGGCGCCAACCCGGTGGTTCACACCGCCGAAGGCAAGGTCAGGGCCAAGTTCATCATCGTCGCGGGCAATGCCTACCTGGGCAACCTGGTGCCGGAGCTGGCGGCCAAGTCGATGCCCTGCGGCACCCAGGTGATCACGACGGCGCCACTCGGGGATGACCTGGCCAGGACACTCCTGCCGCAGGATTACTGCGTAGAGGACTGCAACTACCTGCTCGACTACTATCGCCTCACCAGTGACAAGCGCCTGATCTTCGGCGGTGGCGTGGTGTATGGCGCGCGCGACCCGGCGAACATCGAAGCAATCATCCGCCCGAAGATGCTCAAGGCCTTCCCGCAACTCAAGGATGTGAAGATCGACTACGCCTGGACCGGCAACTTCCTGCTGACCCTGTCGCGCTTGCCGCAGGTTGGTCGCCTGGGCGACAACATCTACTACTCACAAGGCTGCAGCGGCCATGGCGTGACGTACACCCACCTGGCGGGCAAGGTCCTGGCGGAAGCGCTGAGAGGCCAGGCAGAGCGCTTTGATGCGTTTGCCGACCTGCCGCACTACCCATTCCCGGGCGGGCAACTGTTGCGCACACCGTTTGCGGCACTGGGGGCCTGGTATTACGGGCTGCGGGATAAGCTGGGCTTCTGACAAATCAATGGGAGCCGGTTCGCCGGCTCCCGCAAAAAATTCCCAAATTGCCAAATTGTAGACACAAAAAACCCCGGTCTTTCGACCAGGGTCTTTGCTATCGGATCAAAGTAGCCAGTGGCTTGCTTTGTGCTCCAAGGCGTTCAGCGGGCCTTGAGGCAGATATGGCGCAGCGGACGGGACTCGAACCCGCGACCCCCGGCGTGACAGGCCGGTATTCTAACCGACTGAACTACCGCTGCGTATCGCTTGACCGGCCGAGCAAACCGCCTCAACCGCCCTTGAACATCTGATTGATCAGCTTGGCTGTTCAACCTCAAGCTCGATAAATCGAACCTGGAAAATATGGCGCAGCGGACGGGACTCGAACCCGCGACCCCCGGCGTGACAGGCCGGTATTCTAACCGACTGAACTACCGCTGCGCGTCGGTGCAACTTTTAACGTTGCGTCCTGCCCGAAGGCAAAACTCTCAAGAAGTGGTGGGTGATGACGGGATCGAACCGCCGACCCTCTGCTTGTAAGGCAGATGCTCTCCCAGCTGAGCTAATCACCCTTTGCTTCGTTGAGGCCGCGAAATTTACGCAGGTAGCGGACCTAAGTCAATAGCCTGCTTGAAGTTTTTCTGAAAAAGACAAAATGGCTTCAAGACGGCTACCTGTCCTACTCGCTGTAAATCATCTTCTTGCTCATGCCACCGTCCACCACAAACTCTTGCCCGGTGACAAACCCGGCCTGGCGCGACAGCAACCACGCCACCATCGCTGCCACGTCCTCTACCGTACCCACCCTGCCCGCCGGATGCTGGGCATGATCGGCATCGGTCAAAGGCTCGGCACGCCGTGCAGCAGGATCGCGGGCATCGATCCAGCCAGGGCTGACCGCATTCACCCGCACTTCCGGCCCGAGGCTGATCGCCAAGGCGTGAGTAAGGGCCAACAGCCCCCCTTTACTCGCCGCGTAGGCTTCGGTATCCGGTTCAGACTGACGAGCCCGGGTCGAGGCCAGATTGACGATGGCCCCGCCATGGGCACGCAGGTATGGCGCACAATGCTTGGCCAGCAACATCGGCCCGCTCAGGTTAACGGCCAGCACGCGGTTCCAGTAGGCCAGGTCGAGGCTTTCCAGGGTGATATTGTGTGGGTCGGCCACCGCAGCGTTACAGACCAACGCGTCCAGGCGACCGAACTGCCCCAGGACTTCGGCGACCCCCTGGGCCACCTGTTTCTCGTCAGCCACGTCCATGGTGATAAACCAGGCGTTTTCGCCCAGCACCTTGGACACCTTGGAACCGCGCTCGCGGTCGAGGTCGGTCAAGACCACCTGCCAGCCTTCGCTGATCAGCCACGCCGCAATCCCGAGGCCAATACCCCGCGCCGCGCCCGTCACCAGGGCGACGCGCCCATTACTGGCCGCCGCGGCCTCCAGGGACCACTCGATCACAAGGCAGCCAGCCCGCGAGCCAGGTCAGCCTGCAGATCCGTGACATCTTCCAGGCCGACCGCGATGCGGATCAGGCTGTCCCGGATACCGGCCGCCTCACGCTCCTGCGGCGCCAGGCGTCCGTGGGAGGTGGTGCTCGGATGGGTAATGGTGGTCTTGCTATCGCCCAGGTTGGCCGTGATGGAGATCAGGCGCGTCGCATCGATAAAGCGCCAGGCGCCCTCTTTGCCGCCCTTCACTTCGAAACTCACCACGGCGCCGAAACCACGCTGCTGGCGCTGGGCCAATGCGTGCTGCGGGTGGCTCTTGAGGCCGGCGTAATGCACTTTTTCGATACCGTCCTGCTGCTCCAGCCACTCGGCCAGGGCCTGGGCGTTGGCGCAATGGGCTTTCATACGCAGGCTGAGGGTTTCCAGGCCCTTGAGGAAGATCCAGGCATTGAACGGGCTCAGGGTCGGGCCGGCGGTGCGCAGGAAGCCCACCACTTCCTTCATCTGCTCGCTGCGGCCTGCAACCACGCCGCCCATGCAACGGCCCTGGCCATCGATAAACTTGGTGGCTGAGTGCACCACAATGTCCGCGCCGAGCTTCAGCGGCTGCTGCAAGGCCGGCGTGCAGAAACAGTTGTCGACCACCAGCATCGCGCCTTTGGCGTGAGCCACTTCGGACAACGCGGCGATATCCACCAACTCGGCCAGCGGATTGGATGGCGACTCGACGAACAGCAACCTGGTGTTGGACTTGATTGCCGCACCCCACCCGGACAGATCCGCCAGGGGCACGTAGTCCACTTCGATACCGAAGCGCTTGAAATACTTCTCGAACAGACTGATGGTCGAACCGAACACGCTGCGCGACACCAGCACGTGGTCGCCGGCACTGCACAGGCTCATTACCACCGCCAGGATCGCCGCCATGCCGGTGGCCGTTGCCACCGCCTGCTCTGCACCTTCCAGCGCCGCAATACGCTCTTCAAACGCGCGCACAGTCGGGTTGGTGTAGCGGGAATAAACGTTACCCGGCACTTCGCCAGCAAAGCGCGCAGCGGCGTCGGCCGCCGTGCGGAACACGTAGCTGGAGGTGAAGAACATCGGGTCACCGTGTTCACCTTCCGGGGTACGGTGCTGGCCGGCGCGCACAGCCAGGGTATCGAAAGCTACGCCATCGAGGTCGCTGTCCAAGCGACCGGCATCCCATTCCTGACTCATGCTGCGACTCCTTACTCAATTCTTTATTTAAGATACAAAACCGGCCCCTCAGGGCCGGTGTCTACTCAGTTGTTGTACAGATCGATGATCGCGCTGACCGCCTGGGTCTTGATCTTCGACGAGTCGTTACGCGCCTGCTCGATCTTGTTCAGGTAGGCCTCGTCGACGTCACCGGTCACGTACTTGCCGTCGAACACGGCGCAGTCGAACTGCTCGATCTTGATCTTGCCACCGCCGACCGCTTCGATCAGGTCCGGCAGGTCCTGGTAGATCAGCCAATCGGCGCCGATCAGATCGGCCACGTCCTGGGTCGTACGGTTGTGTGCGATCAGTTCGTGGGCGCTCGGCATGTCGATACCGTACACGTTCGGGTAACGCACGGCAGGCGCTGCGGAACAGAAGTACACGTTCTTCGCACCGGCTTCACGGGCCATCTGGATGATTTGCTTGCAGGTGGTGCCGCGCACGATGGAATCGTCCACCAGCATCACGTTCTTGCCGCGGAATTCCAGTTCGATGGCGTTGAGCTTCTGGCGCACCGACTTCTTGCGCGCCGCCTGGCCCGGCATGATGAAGGTGCGACCGATGTAACGGTTCTTCACGAAGCCTTCGCGGAACTTGACGCCCAGGTGGTTGGCCAATTCCAGCGCAGCGGTACGGCTGGTGTCCGGGATCGGGATCACCACGTCGATGTCGTGCTCGGGACGCTCGCGCAGGATCTTGTCGGCCAGCTTCTCGCCCATGCGCAGGCGCGCTTTGTACACCGAAACGCCGTCGATGATCGAATCCGGACGCGCCAGGTAGACGTGTTCGAAGATGCACGGGGTAAGTTTCGGCGCGACAGCGCACTGACGGGTATGCAGTTTGCCGTCTTCGGTGATGTACACCGCTTCGCCCGGCGCGAGGTCGCGGATCAGGGTGAAGCCCAGCACGTCCAGGGATACGCTTTCGGACGCGATCATGTACTCGACGCCTTCATCGGTGTGACGCTGGCCGAACACGATCGGGCGAATACCGTGGGGGTCACGGAAGCCGACGATGCCGTAGCCGGTGATCATCGCCACAACGGCATAACCGCCGACGCAACGGTTATGCACGTCGATCACGGCGGCGAACACATCTTCTTCGGTCGGCTGCAGCTTGCCGCGCTGGGCCAGCTCGTGGGCGAACACGTTGAGCAGCACTTCCGAGTCGGAGCTGGTGTTGACGTGGCGCAGGTCAGATTCGTAAATCTCCTTGGCCAGTTGCTCAACGTTGGTCAGGTTACCGTTATGCGCCAGGGTAATGCCGTAAGGCGAGTTGACGTAGAACGGCTGAGCTTCGGCCGACGTCGAGCTACCGGCAGTCGGGTAACGCACATGGCCAATGCCCATGTGCCCGACGAGGCGCTGCATGTGACGCTGATGGAACACGTCACGTACCAGGCCATTGTCCTTGCGCAGGAATAACCGGCCGTCGTGGCTGGTCACAATACCGGCAGCGTCCTGGCCGCGGTGCTGGAGGACGGTTAGCGCGTCATACAGCGCCTGATTGACGTTCGACTTACCGACGATACCGACGATGCCACACATGCGACGCAACCCCTACTTAATGAATCTTGACTGAACACAACTTACTGCGGCGTTTTGGCCGGCAAGAGATGTTCCTTGAACGGAAGATCAGCGGGTACGCTGATTCCGCTGGCCAGCCACTGACTGCTCCACCCCAAGATGAGGTTCTTGGACCAATCTGCAACCAATAGAAATTTTGGCACGAGTACCGACTCCTGCCACCACGAATCCTGCTGTACCGGCCCCAGGCTCAACAGCCCGACCGCCACGACCACCAGCAACGCGCCACGCGCGGCACCGAAGGCCATGCCGAGAAATCGATCGGTCCCGGAGAGGCCGGTGACACGTATCAACTCGCCAATAAGATAATTGACCATTGCCCCCACCAGCAGCGTGGCGATGAACATGATGGCGCAGCCCGCGATGACGCGAGCCGAAGGTGTCTCGATGTATCCGGCCAGGTAGACCGACAATGAACCGCCGAACATCCAGGCTACGACTCCTGCGATGATCCAGGTCAGCAACGACAGTGCTTCTTTTACGAAGCCGCGGCTTAGACTGATCAAAGCGGAGATGGCGACGATTGCAACGATCGCCCAGTCAACCCAGGTAAATGGCACGTTTGAGCCTACGGACGGATAAGGCGGCGCATTTTAGCAGAGCGTCGGGCTGTCGGTAAGCTGTGATTGCGGCTGCTTTGCAAATCAATAGATTGTGGCGGGCCGATCACATTTCAACCTCACCACAAAACCAATGTGGGAGGAGGCTTGCCCCCGATTGCGGCTTATCAATCACTGCATAGTGCTGACTGATCCACCGCTATCGGGGGCAAGCCCCCTCCCACATTTGATTGGACTTCAGGTTTAAACCGATACGGGCTCAGCCGCGCTCAGGCTGGAAGCGTGTGACGAAGCCTTTCAGGTTCTGCTGACGGTCCAGCAAATCCCGCAGCCGGTCGGCCTCGGCGCGCTCGATCAGCGGCCCGATAAACACGCGGTTCTTGCCGTCGGCGCTACGGATATAGGCGTTGTAGCCCTGGGCACGCAGCTTCTTCTGCAAGGCGTCGGCGCCTTCGCGATTGCCCAGGCTGGCCACCTGGATCGACCAACTGATCGGCAGACCATTAGGATCGATACGGCTCTGACCCACATCCGGCTTGCCCGGCGCGGCAGGCTGCGGCACCACCGGTTTGGGCGCAGGCGCAGGCGTCGCCGGCTTGGCGGCGACCGCCGGAGCAGGTGTCGGCTTGACCACCGGCACGCTTGGCTGCACCGGCATCGACGGCGCCTGCTGCGCAGCCACCTCATCGTCAGTCGGCACCGGCTCTTCTTCGGGCAACGCCTGCGGCTCAGGCACCACCACCGGCTCCACCTGCACTTGGGGCACTGCCGGTGCCTGGGGCGCAGCCGGAGCCTCGACAACCACCTGGCGCTGCTCGTCCTGGCGGGAAAACAGCATCGGCAGGAAAATCACCGCCAATGCCACCAGCACCAGGGCTCCAACCATTCGCTGCTTGTATGCGCTATCCAGTAATGCCATGTGCAGCTTCCTCCGTGGAGCGCCGGGCCAACCACTCAAGCGCCTCGGCAACACAATAAAATGATCCGAACAACAGAATCTCGTCCTCGGCCGTCGCCACCGCGCACTGCGCCTCCAGGGCAGCAGTCACGCTTGCATACGACGCCACCGGCGCACCAAGGTTCTGTAACACGATCTCAAGCTCATGGGCCGGACGACTGCGCGGCGTATCCAGCGGCGCTACCGCCCAAGCCTGGACACTGTCCAGCAACGGTGCAACCACGCCCTCCAGGTCCTTATCGGCGAGCAAGCCGAATACAGCCAGGCGACGACCGACCGGCGGCGTGCGCACCAGGCGTTTTGCCAGGTATTGCGCTGCATGGGGGTTATGCCCCACATCCAGCAACAGGTTCAGGTGCTTGCCATGCCAGTCGAACACCCGGCGATCCAGGCGCCCTACCACGCGGGTCGCCAGCAACGTCGCAGCAATCTGCTCAGCCTGCCAAGGCAGGTCCAGCAACAGATAGGCTTGCAGCGCGAGTGCGGCATTCTCCATCGGCAGATTCAGCAAGGGCAGATCACGCAGCTCCACAGCCTGCCCACGGGCATCCCGCCCGCACCACTGCCAGTGCCGGTCACCGATTTCAAGATTGAATTCGCGGCCCCGCAGGAAGAATGGGCAGCCCAGCTCACGCACCTTGTCCAACAAGGGCAGCGGCGGATCCAGGTCACCGCACAGCGCAGGCTTGCCCGGGCGGAAAATCCCGGCCTTCTCATAGGCCACGGACTCGCGGGTATCCCCCAGGTAGTCAGCATGGTCCACGCCAATACTGGTGACCAGCGCCAGGTCGGCATCCACCACGTTTACGGTGTCCAGGCGCCCGCCCAGGCCCACTTCCAATACGACCACATCCAGCTGCGCACGCTCGAACAGCCAGAACGCCGCCAGGGTGCCCATTTCGAAGTAAGTCAGGGAAATCTCGCCCCGCCCGGCATCGAGTGCGGCAAAGGCTTCGCAGAGTTGCTCATCGCTGGCTTCGACGCCATTGAGTTGCACCCGCTCGTTGTAACGCAGCAAGTGCGGCGAGCTGTACACGCCGACTTTCAGCCCCTGGGCTTGCAGCAGCGCGGCAACAAAGGCACAGGTAGAGCCCTTGCCGTTGGTGCCGGTCACCGTGATCACACGCGGCGCCGGCCGGCCCAACCCAAGGCGGGCCGCTACCTGTTGCGAGCGCTCCAGGCCCATGTCGATGGCGGACGGATGCAACTGCTCGAGGTAGGCGAGCCATTCGCCCAGGGTACGTTGGGTCATAGGTTCGCAGGCACCGGCGGCACAACGATCGGCTCGACTTTAGGCGCGACGTAAACAGGTGTCGGCAGGCCCATCATCTGCGCCAGCAGGCTACCCAGGCGTGGACGCAGCTCACCGCGCGGAATGATCAGGTCGATTGCGCCGTGCTCCAGCAGGAACTCGCTGCGCTGGAAGCCTTCCGGCAGTTTTTCGCGCACGGTCTGCTCGATCACGCGCGGGCCGGCAAAGCCGATCAAGGCTTTTGGCTCACCGACGATCACGTCGCCGAGCATCGCCAGGCTGGCGGAAACGCCGCCGTAGACCGGGTCGGTCAGCACGGAGATAAACGGAATGCCTTCTTCGCGCAGACGCGCCAGCACCGCAGAGGTCTTGGCCATTTGCATCAGGGAGATCAACGCTTCCTGCATCCGCGCACCACCGGAGGCGGCGAAGCAGATCATCGGGCAGCGGTTTTCCAGGGCGTAGTTGGCCGCGCGCACGAAACGCTCGCCGACGATGGCCCCCATGGAGCCGCCCATGAAGGAGAACTCGAACGCCGACACCACCACCGGCATGCCCAGCAGCTTGCCGCTGACGGAAATCAACGCGTCCTTCTCACCGGTCTGCTTTTGCGCAGCGGTCAGGCGGTCCTTGTACTTCTTGCCGTCGCGGAACTTGAGACGGTCGACCGGCTCCAGGTCGGCGCCCAGCTCGTTACGGCCGTCGGCGTCGAGGAAGATGTCGATGCGGGCGCGGGCGCCGATACGCATGTGGTGGTTGCACTTGGGGCAAACATCCAGGGTCTTTTCCAGCTCGGGGCGGTACAGCACCGCGTCGCAGGATGGGCACTTGTGCCACAGACCTTCAGGAACCGAGCTTTTCTTCACCTCGGAACGCATGATCGAAGGGATCAGTTTGTCTACTAACCAGTTGCTCATGCTTTCTTTCTCCAGTACCGGTGGCTTGAACACAGCCCCGCGTATGCCCTTGAGCTAAATTCATATGTGGCGATGACGCAGGCTGGACGGGGTCAGACGTTCGACCTGCCATTTCCAGCCTGCATCCTCAGCCTTCCAGACAGCCTGCCTGCGCAGGTTGCCACTTCATTTCCGGGCCTCCCTCAGGCGGCGCCGGGCTGTTTTACACAGTGGTAGTTATGGACGGCGGCAGACTGCCAGCCGTCACATCCCGCCACAGCTGTTGCGCACCGCCTGCATGAATGCGCGAATCCTGTCGTGATCCTTGATGCCCTTGCCTTGCTCTACCCCACCGCTGACATCCACGGCATACGGCCGGACCTGTTGAATCGCCGCACCGACATTCCCAGGGTTGAGCCCCCCGGCCAGGATGATCGGCTTGCTCAATCCTTCAGGAATCAGCGACCAATCGAACGCTTCGCCGGTACCACCGGGTACGCCTTCGACATACGTGTCCAACAGAACGCCACGCGCGCCGGAATAGGCAGCGCAGGCCCTCGCTATATCGTCACCCGCCTTGACCCGCAACGCCTTGATATACGGGCGTTGGTAGCTTTCACATTGATCCGGGGTTTCGTCGCCGTGAAATTGCAGCATATCCAGCTGCACGGCATCCAGGGTTTCGTTGAGTTCGCAGCGGCTGGCGTTGACGAACAAGCCCACGGTGGTCACGAACGGCGGCAGCGCCGCAATGATCGCCCGCGCCTGCAACACATTCACCGCCCGCGGGCTCCTGGCATAAAACACCAGGCCAATGGCATCCGCCCCCGCCTCGACTGCCGCCAGCGCGTCTTCTATGCGGGTAATCCCGCAAATCTTGCTGCGAACGGCAGGCATGTCGTAGAAACCTCAGGGGTTGGACCGATAAAGTCCCGGATGGTAACAAAAGCTTTTCCGGGCGTCAGCCGCCAAGTTCACTGAACCCTGTGAGGAAGTGTGGCCCGATGAAACGCTGCGGCAGCTCGAACTCGTCGCGGTACTCCACGTCCACCAGGTACAGGCCAAACGGATGCGCCGTGACGCCGCCCGTGCGGCGGATGCGGCTTTCCAGTACTTCCCTGGCCCATTCCACCGGGCGTTCGCCAGTGCCGATGGTCATCAATACGCCAGCAATGTTACGCACCATATGGTGCAGGAAGGCACCGGCGCGGATGTCCAGCACAATCATCTTGCCGTGGCGAGTCACCCGCAGATGGTGGACTTCCTTGATAGGCGACTTGGCCTGGCACTGGCCGGCGCGGAACGCACTGAAATCATGCACCCCCACCAGATGCTGCGCAGCCTCGGCCATGCGCTCGGCATCCAGCGGGCGGTGGTTCCAGGTGATTTCTTCGTTGAGGTGCGCGGGACGGATCTGGTCGTTGTAGATCACATAGCGATAACGCCGGGCAATCGCCTTGAAGCGCGCATGAAAGTGCGCAGGCATGACCTTGGCCCAACTGACGCTGACGTCATGGGGCAAATTGATATTGGCGCCCATCACCCAGGCCTTCATCGTGCGTTCGGCCTGGGTATCGAAGTGCACCACCTGGCCGCAGGCATGCACACCGGCATCGGTACGTCCGGCGCACATCAATGACACCGGGGAGTCAGCCACTTTCGACAGCGCCTTCTCCAGGGTTTCCTGCACCGTTAGCACGCCTGACGCCTGACGCTGCCAGCCGCGATAGCGCGAGCCTTTGTATTCCACGCCGAGGGCGATGCGGTAAAAGCCAGCGGCCGCCATTTCGGCGGCCGGGTTATCTATATTTGCCAAGAACTGAGAGCCTGATGAGTTGCGCGAAGGCGGCCATTATAAATGCGGCAGATGCGTGGCGTGCGCTTTTGTTAGGGATTGACCTTCCCACACCGCACCGGCATCAACCTTCAGATTTTGCCGAGCATTTCCTTGGCCTCGCCGCGCTGCGCTTCATCACCTTCGGTGAGCACTTCGGAGAGGATGTCCCGCGCGCCGTCGGCATCCCCCATGTCGATATAGGCCTGGGCGAGATCGAGCTTGGTGGCGACTTCATTCGTGCCAGACAGGAAGTCGAACTCCGGCTCATCCCCACCCAGCGCCGCGTCCTCGGCGGTAAAGGAGGGTTCGATGGGCGGATTCTCCAGGCTTTGGGACAGGCGATCCAGCTCGGCGTTGACATCGTCCAGCTCCGAAGCGAAGGCATCCGGCTTGGCGGCTTCGCCTGGTTCGTCCGCCAGGGACAGGTCGAAATCCTCCGGCAAATCGAAGTCATCCAGCGCCGATGGGGTCAGCGTCGGCGGCTCCACTGCCGACACATCCTTCATCTGGTCCTCAAGACCGGAAAGGAAGTCATCGTCGGACTGCTCGGACGCCGGGGTATTCGGCTGCAGATCGAGGTCGAAGTCCGACAGGTTTTCCTTGTCGACCTTGGACGCCGATTGCTGTTCCAGGAGCGCTGCAAACGTCTGTTCGTCGTCCAGGTTGGCTGGCGAAGCCGCCTCCAGCTCATCCAGGCTCAGGTCGAAATCGGTGTCGAGTGCATCGGGCTCGGCGGCTGGGACGGCCGGTTTGTCTTCCAGCAGGTCCTTGACGTACTGAGCGTCGAGGGCCGCGGCGGCAACCGCGGCACTGACGCCCGCCGCCAATACCGCCATCGCAGGAAAGCGCGACTTGAGTTGCTCGACCTGGGCATGGTTCTCACCATTGGCCACCAGTTGACGCTCCTGGGTCACGAAACCGTCCTTGTCGCTTTGCAGGCCGTAGACCTCCATCAGCTTCAACCGCAGGTCGCTGCGTTTAGGCTCGTGCTTGATCGCTTGTTCCAGCACATCGGCGGCCTGGTTCAGGTGACCACGGTCGATATGGGACTGGGCTTGCGCCAGGGCATCGTTGGCGTTTTGCGGGGCCACGGCAGCGGCCAGCGGCGCGAGCACGGAGGCAACCGTCGGAACCGCCACCGCCGGCGCAACCACTGGAGCGGGTGCCGGAGCCGCTGCCAGCTTGACGTTCGGCGGCGGCACTTCGAGGCCTTCGAAACTGTCCGACGGCAGGTCCTGTTCGATGTTCGAGGTAAATTCCGGCTCTTCAGCCAGCGCCCGCGCCATGCGCAAGTGCTTTTCCTCTTCACGGCGGGCGTTGCGATGGCGCGCCCACAGCAGCAGGAGCAGCAACACCACCAGGCCAGCCGCGCCGCCGATCACACCGAGGACAACCGGGTTGGTCAGCAGTTCATTGAACTTGCCTTCGGTGGTGTCAGGTGCGGCGGCCGGTTTAGCCGCTTCAGGTGCCGGCGCAGCAGGGGTTGGCGTTGGCGCGGCGGTCTGTGCAGCGGGTGCTGCCGGCGTGGCGGCCGGGTCGCTTGCCAGCTGTGCAGGCATCGCTGCCGTCGCCGCTACGGCCGGGTCGCCTTTTTCTGCCTGCAAACGGGCCAGTTGATCGTTTTTCAGTTGAATCAACTTTTGCAGTTTATCCAACTGGCTTTGCAGATCTGCGGCACGGCTCTTGAGCTCTTCGTTATCGCGGCGAGTGGTGTCCAGTTGCTCCTGGGTCATCGCCAGCTTGTCGCTCAGGACCTGGCTGTCGCCGGCCTTGCCCTTGCCGCCTTTCTTGGCTGCTTCAGCCGAGACCAGGCTCAGGTTGTCCTGGGTATTGGTGGTCGACGGCGCATTGCCGGCCTGGGCACGCTTGGTGGCGTCCAGTTGCTGCTTGCCGGCCGCCTGATTGGTCGCCCCGCGCCGACCCTGGCGCCAGGCGGCATTTTGTACCCTCACTTCGGCGATTGCCTGAGGTTGCGGCAACGCCGTGCTTTGTACGGTGTCCGGCAGGCGCAGCACCTGGCCGGTTTTCAGGCGGTTGATATTGCCGTCGACAAAGGCGTCGGGGTTGAGGGCCTGAATGGCCAGCATGGTCTGCTGCACCGAGCCGCCATTGCGGTGCTTCTGCGCAATTTCCCACAGGGTGTCGCGGGAGGTGGTGGTGTGCTGGGCCGGCGTGCTCACAGCGGGCGCAGTACGGGAGGGCGTTCCCACGCGCGGTGCAGGTGCTGCGGAGGTCGAAGCCGACTGGTCGAACTTGGCAGGGTCGAGCAACACGCTGTAGTCGCGCATCAAGCGGCCATTAGGCCATTGCACCTGCAGCAGGAAACGTACGTAGGAATCCGGCAGCGGCTTGCTGGAGGTGACGCGCACCACGCTGCGGCCACTGGGATTGATGACCGGGGTAAACGTCAGGTCATCGAGAAACGCCTGGCGATCGACGCCCGCGTCCACGAATGCCTGGGATGAGGCCAGGCTCGGGGTGATCTCGGACGCCGTGAGGCCACCGACATCGAGCAATTCGATTTCCACCGACAACGGCTGGTTCAACTTCGACTTAAGGGTCATTTCCCCCAGCTGCAGCGCCTGCGCCATACCGGAGGACAGCGCCGAGGCGGCCGCTATTGCTAACACCAGTTTGCGAACTTGAACCATAGCCTCATCCTTTGTTTGAACACTCCCCGGCCTGCGAGAAGGTTGGTAACCGCTTGCCATAAGGCATGGCGAGCCGATAGGTCACCGACGCGCAATTGTTCCTGCTTGGGGCCAAGCATAGCGCCTGGTTAGAATCAATCTACAAATTGCCGCCAAGTATCTTTTACGCAAGGCGTTTTATCAACAACTGCGCCAGCTGCACGGCGTTAAGGGCGGCGCCCTTGCGTACGTTATCTGACGTCAGCCACAGATTTAGTTCAGCCGGATCATCCACGCCAGCGCGCACCCGGCCTACGTAGACTACATCCTGGCCCACTGCGTCGCCCACGGCTGTAGGGTAATCACCCTCTTCTACCAGTTCGATACCCGGCGCGGCCTCCAATGCGCGGTTGACGGCGGCAAGATCAACCGCCGCGCCCAATTGCAATGACACAGTCAGGCTATCGCCAAAAAACACCGGGGCTTGAACGCAAGTTGCGGAAATCTTTAGCAAAGGTAATTCCAGGACTGCGCGCAGTTCGTGAACCAGGCGCTTTTCCAGGGCGGTATGACCTTGGGCGTCTGGCGTGCCGACCTGTGCCAACAGGTTAAAGGCCATTTGCCGGTCAAAGAACTTAGGTTCCAGAGGGCGCACGTTCAGGAGCTCGGCGGTCTGACGTGCCAATTCGCTGACGGCTTCCCGGCCTTGGGCAGACACTGCCAGGCTGGCAGTGACAGCAACACGCTGGATGTCCAGCAAGCCGCGCAACGGCGCCAGCACCACCGCCAGGTTGGTGGCCGACGGGCTCGGGCTGCCGAGCTGGAACGGTTTTTTCAGGCCGTCGAGGACGTGGGCATTGGCTTCCGGCACCACCTGGGGCGCCTGCTCGGCGGGCAAGGCTCCCGACAAGTCGATCACCGAGCAACCCGCCGCCGTGGCACGGGGCGCGAAGCTCAGGGTGACTGCTGGGCCTGCGGCGAAGAAAGCCAGTTGCACCTTGCTGAAATCGAATTCGTCGACCTCCTTGACCCGTACGTTCTTGCCGCGAAACGGTACCGACGCGCCAGCAGAATTACTGCCCGCCAGCAGGTACAGGGTGCCCACCGGGAATGCCAGCTCTTCGAGAATCTGCACCAGGGTTTCGCCGACCGTACCGGTGGCACCGATCACGGCAATTTCAAAGGTCTGGGTCATGGGGGCTGCCTCGGGCATTGCGGGGGGAGCGGCACTTTACCGGGTGGCCGGGAGTGAGGCAATTAACCTGGGGCTGGTGGAGTGGCTGATGGTGCTATCGGGGGCAATCCCCCTTCCACATTCAACCAAGCGCCAACGTTGAAATGCTGTTCACTGTGGGAGGGGGCTTGCTCCCGATAGCGCCCGAAAGAACAATAAAAAACCCCGCGACTGTCACCAGACCGCGGGGTTCTTCAACAGCAGGAAATCAACGCTCCAGCAAAATCCGCAGCATGCGACGCAGCGGCTCGGCCGCGCCCCACAGCAGTTGGTCGCCGACGGTGAACGCCCCCAGGTACTGGGTGCCCATGTTCAGCTTGCGCAGACGGCCCACCGGTACATTCAGGGTACCAGTGACCTTGGTCGGGCTCAGCTCCTGCATGCTGATGTCGCGGTTGTTCGGCACCAGCTTGACCCAGGGGTTGTGCTGGCTGATCAGCCCTTCGATATCGGCGATCGGCACGTCTTTGTTCAGCTTGATGGTCAGCGCCTGGCTGTGGCAGCGCATGGCGCCGATGCGCACGCAGATGCCATCCACCGGGATCGGGCTCTTGAACCGGCCGAGGATCTTGTTCGTCTCGGCCTGGGCCTTCCACTCTTCGCGGCTCTGGCCGTTCGGCAGCTCTTTGTCGATCCACGGGATCAGGCTGCCGGCCAATGGCACACCGAAGTTCTCGGTCGGGTAGGCATCGCTGCGCATGGCTTCGGCCACACGGCGGTCGATGTCGAGGATCGCGCTGGCCGGGTCGGCCAGTTGATCGGCGACGGCGGCGTGGGTCGCGCCCATCTGCTTGATCAACTCACGCATGTTCTGCGCGCCGGCGCCGGACGCCGCCTGGTAGGTCATGGCGCTCATCCACTCGACCAGGCCGGCTTCGAACAAGCCGCCCAGGCCCATCAGCATCAGGCTGACGGTGCAGTTGCCGCCCACATAATTCTTGGTGCCGGCATCCAGCTGCTGGTCGATGACCTTGCGGTTGACCGGGTCGAGGATGATCACGGCGTCGTCCTGCATGCGCAGGCTCGAGGCGGCGTCGATCCAGTAACCCTGCCAGCCGGCTTCACGCAGCTTGGGGAAGACTTCGCTGGTGTAGTCGCCACCCTGGCAGGTGAGGATCACGTCGAGGGTTTTCAGCTCTTCAATGCTGTAGGCGTCCTTGAGCGGGGCAATATCCTTGCCCACGGACGGCCCTTGGCCACCTACGTTCGAAGTGGTGAAAAACACCGGCTCAATAAGATCGAAATCCTGCTCTTCCAGCATCCGCTGCATGAGCACGGAACCGACCATACCGCGCCAACCGATCAGACCTACACGTTTCATCGCAACTACACCTTGTTAAAAAGTGGGCCGCCTTGCAGCAACAACTGCAAGCGGGCCCGAGAGATTACAGATTCCGCAGCGCGGCGACTACTGCGTCGCCCATTTCTTGCGTACCCACCTTGGTGCAACCCTGCGACCAGATGTCGCCGGTGCGCAAGCCCTGGTCCAGCACCAGGCTCACGGCCTTCTCGATCGCGTCCGCAGCGTCGCTCAGGTTGAAGCTGTAACGCAGCATCATCGAGACCGACAGGATGGTCGCCAGCGGGTTGGCAATGCCCTGGCCCGCAATGTCCGGCGCCGAGCCGTGGCAAGGCTCGTACATGCCCTTGTTATTGGTGTCCAGGGACGCCGACGGCAGCATGCCGATGGAACCGGTGAGCATCGACGCCTGGTCGGACAGGATGTCGCCGAACAGGTTGTCGGTGACAATCACGTCGAACTGCTTCGGCGCACGGACCAGTTGCATGGCGGCGTTGTCGACGTACATGTGGCTCAGTTCGACGTCCGGGTAGTCCTTGGCCACTTCTTCGACGATTTCGCGCCACAGTTGGCTGGAGGCCAGGACGTTGGCCTTGTCCACCGAGCAGACCTTCTTGCCACGCACACGGGCCATGTCGAAACCGACACGGGCGATACGGCGGATTTCGCTCTCGCTGTACGGCAGGGTGTCGTAGGCCTGGCGTTCACCATTCTCCAACTCGCGCACGCCCCGTGGCGAGCCAAAGTAGATACCGCCGGTCAGTTCACGCACGATCAGGATGTCCAGGCCCGCCACCACTTCCGGCTTCAGGCTCGACGCGTCGGCCAGTTGCGGGTAGAGGATCGCCGGGCGCAGGTTGCCGAACAGGCCCAGCTGCGCGCGGATTTTCAGCAGGCCGCGCTCAGGGCGGATATCACGCTCGATCTTGTCCCACTTCGGGCCACCCACGGCGCCAAGCAGCACGGCATCGGCGGCGCGGGCGCGGTCCAGGGTTTCGTCGGCCAGGGGCACGCCGTGCTTGTCGATGGCAGCGCCGCCGATCACGTCGTGGCTCAATTCGAAGCCCAGGCTGTACTTGCTGTTGGCAAGCTCCAGGACCTTGACCGCTTCGGCCATGATTTCCGGACCAATACCGTCGCCAGGGAGAATCAGAATCTGCTTGCTCATGGGTTCCTCATTTCATCGAGCGACCTGCCCGTGGGCAGGCCGGGAAAATTAATCAGCGTTCGGCCCAGACCACCAGCACGTCGGTGCTGAAGGTGCCGTCGGCCTGAATCTCGTAGTAATCGCGCACTTCCTGGCCCATCGCCTGCTGCAGCTCCAGGATCGCGGCGCGCAACACTTGCGGTGTGCGCATGCGTTCGACCCACGAGGTGTATTCCAGGCGCAGGCGCTGGCGGCTGCTGTTGCGTACGTGCAAGCCGGCTTCGCTGAGCTGGCGCATCCATTCGGCGGCGGAGTAGTCACGCACGTGGCTGGTGTCGCGCAGCACTTCGACGGTTTGCAGGTAAGTGTCCAGCAACGGGCTGCCCGGTGACAAGACATCGATAAACGCCGCCACGCCGCCCGGCTTGAGCACGCGGCGCACTTCGCGCAGGGCCACGCCGAGGTCGCTCCAATGGTGCGCCGAATAACGGCTGAACACGAAGTCGAATTCGCCATCGGCAAACGGCAGGCGCTCGGCGGCGCCGTTTACGGTGCTGATATTGGTGAGACCGCGATCTTGCGCAGCGGCGGCCACCACATCGAGCATCTGCTGGGAGAGGTCGTAGGCCACGACTTCCTTAACCAATGGCGCCACATGAAAACTCACATGACCGGCACCGCAACCCAGGTCCAGCAGCCGCGCATCGCCCTGCCCGGCCAGTTCGGCCTGGAGCAGCGCGAATTCGGTGCCTTGGGCGTGCACGGCACTGCTCAGGTAGGCAGACGCCTGTTCGCCGAATTGTTTTTGCACGACTTGGGTGTGGGCGGTGCTGGTCATGGTGGCATCCTTCAAGGGGTGTGTTGCTGGTACCGGCCCTATCGGGGGCAAGCCCCCTCCCACATTTGGAATGCGCTCCCCCTGTGAGAGGGGGCTTGCCCCCGATGAAGCCGGTCCTGCCTACATCAATTTATGCGTCACGAAACAACCAGGGCTGGCTCGCCCGGTGCCTGGCTTCGAACGCGGCAATCGCATCGCCGTCCTGCAAGGTCAGGCCGATATCGTCCAGGCCGTTGATCAGGCAGTGTTTGCGGAAGGCGTCCACCTCAAAGTGGTACACCTTGCCGTCCGGACGGGTCACGGTTTGCGCAGCCAGGTCGATGGTCAGCTGGTAGCCCTCATCGGCTTCCACTTGCTTGAACAGTTCGTCGACTTCTTCGTCGGTCAGGATGATCGGCAACAGGCCGTTCTTGAAGCTGTTGTTGAAGAAGATGTCGGCATAGCTCGGCGCGATGATGCTGCGAAAGCCATATTCTTCCAGGGCCCACGGCGCGTGCTCGCGACTGGAGCCGCAACCGAAGTTTTCCCGGGCCAGCAGCACGCTGGCGCCCTGGTAGCGCTCGGCGTTGAGCACGAAGTCCTTGTTCAGCGGGCGCTTGGAGTTGTCCTGGTAGGCGTAGCCCACGTCCAGGTAGCGCCATTCGTCGAACAGGTTGGGGCCGAAACCGGCGCGCTTGATGGACTTCAAGAACTGCTTGGGGATGATCTGGTCGGTGTCGACGTTGGCACGATCCAACGGCGCGACCAAACCGGTGTGTTGGGTAAAAGCTCTCATCGGGTTTTCCTCAGATCAATTCGCGAACGTCGATGAAACGACCGTTGACGGCAGCAGCGGCGGCCATGGCCGGGCTGACCAGGTGGGTACGGCCACCGGCGCCCTGACGCCCTTCGAAGTTACGGTTGGAGGTGGACGCGCAATGCTCGCCCGACTCCAGGCGGTCCGGGTTCATCGCCAGGCACATCGAGCAGCCCGGCTCACGCCACTCAAAACCGGCTTCGAGGAAGATCTTATCCAGGCCTTCGGCCTCAGCCTGGGCTTTAACCAAGCCCGAGCCTGGCACCACGATGGCCTGCTTGATGGTCGAGGCGACTTTGCGGCCCTTGGCGATCACCGCCGCCGCGCGCAGATCTTCGATCCGCGAGTTGGTGCAGGAACCGATGAACACGCGATCCAACTGGATGTCGGTGATCGCCTGGTTGGCCTTCAAGCCCATGTACTTCAGGGCGCGCTCGATGGAGCCGCGCTTGACCAGGTCGGCCTCCTGCGCCGGGTCCGGCACGTTCTGGTCGACGGCCAGGACCATTTCCGGCGAGGTGCCCCAGCTGACTTGCGGCTTGATCTGGGCAGCGTCGAGTTCAACCACGGTGTCGAACACCGCATCGGCGTCGGACACCAGGTCTTTCCAGGCTTCAACTGCGGCGTCCCAATCGGCGCCTTGCGGTGCAAATGGGCGCCCCTTCACGTATTCAACGGTTTTCTCGTCCGCCGCCACCATGCCCACGCGGGCACCTGCTTCGATGGACATGTTGCAGATGGTCATGCGGCCTTCGATGGACAGGTCGCGAATGGCGCTGCCGGCGAACTCGATGGCATGGCCGTTACCGCCGGCGGTGCCGATCTTGCCGATCACGGCGAGCACGATGTCCTTGGCGGTCACGCCGAAGGGCAAGGTGCCTTCGACACGCACCAGCATGTTCTTCATTTTCTTCGCGACCAGGCACTGGGTGGCGAACACATGCTCCACCTCCGAGGTGCCGATGCCGTGGGCCAGGGCGCCAAACGCACCATGGGTGGAGGTGTGGGAGTCGCCGCAGACCACGGTCATGCCCGGCAAGGTGGCGCCCTGCTCCGGGCCGATCACGTGGACGATCCCTTGACGCACGTCATTCATCTTGAATTCGGTGATGCCATATTCGTCGCAGTAGTCGTCGAGGGTCTGCACCTGCAAGCGCGACACGGTGTCGACAATGGCGTCGATCCCACCCTTGCGCTCCGGGGTGGTCGGTACGTTGTGGTCCGGAGTGGCGATGATCGAGTCGACGCGCCAAGGCTTGCGCCCGGCCAGCCGCAGGCCTTCGAACGCTTGGGGCGAGGTCACTTCATGGATGATGTGACGGTCGATATAGATCAGCGACGAGCCATCGTCGCGCCGTTTCACTTCATGGGAATCCCAAAGCTTGTCGTAAAGCGTTTTGCCGGCCATCAGTCGGTCCTCATCAGCGGTGTTTCTATGCGCCGGGCTTTTCAATAACCCTTTGGCTTGTGAGGCTGATGGTATGGCGCTACATTAAATAACTCAAATTCATATTTTTTATGCTTTGGATTACCAACTGGAATACACCCATGGACCTGGCCAACCTCAATGCCTTTATTGCCATCGCCGAGACCGGCAGCTTCTCCGGTGCAGGTGAGCGCCTGCACCTGACCCAGCCGGCCATCAGCAAGCGCATCGCCGGCCTGGAACAGCAATTGAAGGTGCGACTGTTCGATCGCCTGGGCCGTGAAGTCGGCTTGACCGAAGCCGGCCGGGCCTTGCTGCCGCGCGCTTATCAGATTCTCAACGTGCTGGACGACACCCGCCGCGCCCTCACCAACCTCACCGGAGAAGTCAGCGGCCGCCTCACTTTGGCCACCAGCCACCACATCGGCCTGCATCGTTTGCCACCGATCCTGCGCACCTTCACCCGGGAATACCCGAACGTGGCCCTGGATATTCAGTTTCTCGATTCGGAAGTGGCCTACGAAGAAATCCTCCACGGCCGCGCCGAAGTGGCGGTGATCACCCTGGCGCCCGCCCCCCATCACCTGGTACGCGCCACGCCGGTGTGGGATGACCCGCTGGATTTCGTGGTGGCGCCGGAGCACAGCCTTACCGGCAACCGCGAGGTCAGTCTGGCCGATATTGCCGGCCACCCGGCGGTTTTCCCTGGCGGTAATACCTTTACCCACCATATTGTCAGCCGTCTGTTCGAGGCCCAGGGCCTTACGCCGAACATCGCGATGAGTACCAACTACCTGGAGACCATCAAGATGATGGTCTCCATCGGCCTGGCCTGGAGCGTGTTGCCGCGCACCATGCTCGATGAGCAGGTGGCGAGTATCGCTTTGCCGGGCATACAACTCAGTCGCCAGCTAGGCTATATCGTGCACACCGAAAGGACACTGTCGAACGCTGCGCGGGCGTTCATGAGCCTGTTGGATGCACAGGTGGATCTGCCAGTGATACCGGTATGACGCCGTGCGGCCCCAGGTTGTGAATAAAACCGCGCTGTTTGCCCATCGAGCCAAGGCCCTTTGATAATGCGCAACCCTGTCGACCCTCTACCTCCCCTGCCCCGCATCTACGCCCTGGACCCCCAGCAGGCGGAACAAAGCTGGGACAGCGCCCCGCAACTGCTGGCAGCCCTCAATGCGGCCCGGCTGGGCGCGTGGTGCTGGGAAATCGACACGGGGCGTATCAGCTGGTCACGGGGCACCCAGGCGCTGTTCGGCTTCGACCCGCGCCAACCATTGCCCAAGGACCTGGACTACCTCGACCTGCTGGCGCCGTCGGATCGCTCCCGGGTGGTGCGCGCCTTTCATGCGGTGCTGGCCGGCGAGCCGTTCGAGCAGGCCATGCACCATCACATCCAATGGCCGGACGGCACGTATCACTGGTTGGAGATCAACGGCAGCCTGGCACCGGATAAGGCCGGTCGGCGCCGCATGATCGGCGTAATCCGCGAGACCACCCGCCAGCGCGAGCGGGAGCACGCCCTCAGCCATTCCGAAAAACGCTTCGCCACGCTGTTTCACCTGTGTCCGAACATGGTGTTATTGACCCGTCAGCGCGACGGCCTGATCAGCGAAGCCAACCAGTATTTCGAGATGCTTTTCGGCTGGCCGGTGGCCGATGCCATCGGCCGCACCACCCTGGACCTGGGCCTGTGGCGCCACCCCGAACAACGTGCGCAACTGGTCCAGGCCACCCAGCGCAAAGGCGAACCCATCACCATGGAAGTGCAGTTCTGCGCCAGCAACGGCCAGATCCACGATGGCACCCTCAGCGCGCAAAAGGTCGAACTGGAGGGCGAGGCCTACTTGATCAGCACCTTTCTCGACACCACCGAGCGCAAAAACGCCGAAAATGCCCTCAAGGACAGCCAGGAGCGCCTGGACCTGGCCCTGGACTCGGCACAACTGGGCACCTGGGACTGGCATATCCCCACCGGCATGCTCTACGGCTCGGCCCGCGCCGCTCAACTGCACGGCCTGCCGCCCGAGCCCTTCCATGAATCCTTCGAGGCGTTTTTCGAGGGCATGCCCAGGCAAGAGCGCGAGAACATGCGCAACGCTTATCGCACCCTGCGCGAAGGCCCGGCCGGCAATTATCAACTGACTTATCGCGTGCCACTGGACGACGGCAGCTCGCGCTACCTGGAAAGCCGCGCCCGCCTCTACCGCGACGAGCAAGGGGCGCCGCTGCGCATGGCCGGCACCCTGCTGGACATCACCGACCAGGTGGAACGCGAACAACGCCTGACCGCCTCCGAAGAAAAGTTCGCCAGCCTGTTCCAGGCCAGCCCCGATCCCATCTGCGTGACCTGCCTGGACAGTGGCGCGTTCATCGAGATCAACCCCGCCTTCACCCAGACGTTTGGTTGGACGGCGGCCGAGGTGATCGACAAGAGCGCCGAGCAGATCGGCCTGTGGGACGAGTCAAGCAAGCGCCTGCAGCGTATCGAACAGGTGATTCGCGACCAGGCGTTGAGCAATGTGGCCATCGTGGTGCACCACAGGAACGGCCAGATCCTGACCTGCATGATTTCCAGCCGGCTGATCAAAGTGGGCGACCAGCCGTGCATCGTCACCACCTTGCGCGACATTACCCAGCAACAACGCTCGGAGGCCGCGCTGAAGGCCAGCGAGGAAAAATTCGCCAAGGCCTTCCATTCCAGCCCCGACGCCATCTCCATCACCGAGCGCGACACCGGCCGTTATGTGGAGGTCAACGACGGCTTCTGCCGCCTCACCGGCTACCGCGCCGAAGAAGCCATTGGCTTGACGCTGTACCAGATCGGCATCTGGGCCGATGAAAACCAGCGTTCCGCCTTGTTGGCCGAATTGCAGATCAAGGGGCGCATCCCTCACCTGGAAATGCTCTGGCACAACAAACGCGGCGACGTGTTGGCGGTAGAGGTCTCGGTCGAGCCGATCACCCTCAATGAAACCCCGTGCCTGCTGCTGACCGCGCGGGACGTGAGCCTGCTGAAAAACGCCCAGGCGCAGATCCGTCACCTGGCCTATCACGACCCGCTGACCAACCTGCCCAACCGTGCGCTGCTGATGGATCGCCTGAGCCAACAGATCGCCTTGCTCAAGCGCCATAACCTGCGCGGTGCCCTGCTGTTTCTCGACCTCGACCATTTCAAGCACATCAACGATTCCCTCGGCCACCCGGTGGGCGACACCGTGCTGAAAATCGTCACCGCGCGCCTGGAGGCCAGCGTGCG
Source organism: Pseudomonas sp. NIBRBAC000502773 (assembly GCF_006517195.1). NCBI lineage: Bacteria > Pseudomonadati > Pseudomonadota > Gammaproteobacteria > Pseudomonadales > Pseudomonadaceae > Pseudomonas > Pseudomonas sp. NIBRBAC000502773. The sequence continues at coordinate 1,233,897 of NZ_CP041189.1, forward strand.
TATGGAGGACACCGTGGCGCGCCTGGGCGGCGATGAGTTCGTGGTACTGCTCAGCGGCCTGGATGGCACGCGCACGCAAGTCAGCACCCAGGTGCAGGAATTGGCCGATACCCTGCGCGAATTGCTTTCGGAGCCGATGTTCCTCGATGGCCATCGCCTGCAGGTCACGCCAAGCATCGGCGTGGCGTTGATTCCCGACCATGGCACGACCCCGGCGGACCTGCTCAAGCGCGCCGACATCGCCCTGTACCGGGCCAAGGATTCGGGGCGCAACACCACGCAGATGTTCCACAACAGCATGCAAAAGGCCGCCAGCGAGCGCCTGCGCATGGAAACCGACCTGCGCCTGGCCCTGTCACGCGGCGAGTTCAGCGTGCATTACCAGCCCCAGGTGGACGCGCGCGGCAACAAGATCGTCGGCGCCGAGGCCCTGGTGCGTTGGCAGCATCCGCAGTTGGGCGCGCAGTCGCCGTCCGAATTCATCAAGGTCCTGGAGGACAGCGGCCTGATCCTCGAAGTGGGTACCTGGATCCTCGATGAAGCCTGCGCCGCCTTTGCAGAGCTGATTGCCGAAGGCTTGGTGGACCCGCTGAATTTCAGCCTGTGCGTGAACATCAGCCCCCGGCAGTTTCGCCAGAACGACTTTGTCGAACGGGTGGAGCGAAGCCTCAAGCGGCATCAACTGCCCTGCAACCTGCTGAAACTGGAAATCACCGAAGGCATCGTGATTCAGAACCTGGACGACACCGTGGCGAAGATGCGCCGCCTGAAGAAGCTCGGTGTCAGTTTTGCCATGGATGACTTCGGTACCGGCTACTCATCGCTGACCTATCTCAAGCGCCTGCCGGTGGATGCGCTGAAGATCGACCAGTCCTTCGTACGCGACGCGACCCATGACCCCAACGACGCCGAAATCATCCGCGCCATCGTGGCCATGGCCCGCAGCCTGAACCTGACGGTGATTGCCGAAGGCGTGGAAACCCCGGAGCAATTGGCGTTCCTGCAAAAGCTGGGCTGCCATTTGTTCCAGGGGTATTTGCACAGTCGGCCACTGCCGATCGAGGGGTTCAGGCGATTGCTGGGCTAAGCCTCACACCAGCTTGAGCGCGCTCAACGCCCTGCGTTTCCAGGGCGACGTGTGCAGCGCGTGCTTTTGCCCATACAGGTCCAGTGCGCCACCGACCACCGCCACGGAATGCCAACCGTCTTCCATCGTCCCGATCACGCCCTGGGCCAACTCGTCTACCGTGCTGTTACGCATGTAGCCAAACAGGCCCAGGCGTAGGAGTGCCTCGTCTGGAGCTTCACCGTCATTAAGGGTTTCCAGAGCGACCGTATAGCTTTGCCGGGCACGGAAATCGTTATTTTCCATTTGCGCGCGTTTGGCGCTGACGGCGTAGAGGAAGTTGGCGTAATCGAGCAACACCCGATTGCTGCCGAGAAAATTCGAGGCTGCGGTTGCCTGCCTCAGCTCCTCATTCGTCAACCGCAGCCGGACGCCATCACGCATCGTCACCTCACAGCCATCGGGTGTCCTGTGGATGGCCGTATAGATGCCGTCGGGGAATCGCGTGATGGCGGCCTTGATTGCCGACACCGTGACGCAATTGCCCTCTGCACCTTGATAAAAACCGCTCCAGATATCCGCATGCCTGATGCTTTCTGACACGAGGGAAACCTCCACACCTGGGTGCGATGGAACCTGGCGATCATCAAACAGCACATACCCGTAACCACCCTCGGCCGGTCCCTGCCGGCCATAGTTGGACACGACGCCGTTCACCACCACCGCAGCGCCAAAGGCATGGGTTTGCCGTACCCAGGCAGCCTCCCTGCCAACCATATCGCTGGCCTCTACGGACCGCGACAAACCATACACGCCCATGCCCTCCAGGCATCGCTTGCTTGTCTCACCCTCAAGGGTCTTCGCCAGGGCGGCATCGAACGTCCCATAGCCACCTGACAGCTGCTTGCGTTTCACAAAGGCCGCGAACATGAAGCTGGCGTGTTTCACCGCCTCGGGGTCCCGCCCTGTGAACCTGCAAGCCTGTGCCGCTCGTTCAAGTTCCGCCTGTGAAACATGCACGTTGTATTGGTCTTTCATGGTGACGGCATACCCGTCACCTGCGGGAACGACCTCATTGAATACATCAGTGGGGTGTCGACCGAATGTCATCATCATCATTTTGATAACGGCCGCATGGGTACTGCAGTCATAGTTTTCGCCAAATCGACGTTCGGCGGCATTGAATGCATTCACGGGATCATCAAGTTTCACCCCGGCCCTGGTGTTGGAAATACTTGAAACGTACTCATACGGCCGATTGGCCATGACCGGGCCACGACCCTCAATCAAAGTGTTCATGGGACTGCTCACTCAAGACTGGACTGGAAATGTGCAGCCAGAGGCCCTGGCTGCACGCCTTGCACACACGCATCACACCAGCGCGATGGCGACCCCACGTGTCGGCGCCGAGCCTTGGCGCCCATAAATCTCTTCGCGGCCATTGATCACGGCCACCGAATGACGGGCACGATTGCACATGCCCAACTGGCCTTTGGCGAGGTCACGTACGTTGACCCTCTTCATGTGCTTGCGCAGCCCCAAACGCAGGAAGCCCTCACCCGGCCCATCATCATCCTCCCCATCGTTCAATGTTCGCACTGCTGCGCGATAACTGCGGCTCGCCCAGCCGTCGTTGTTTTCCATCTGCGCACGCTTGGCGCTGACAGCGAACAGAAATTGCGCGTCCTTGAGCATGCCTTTATCGGAGCCGATAAAGAGCGAACCTGCGGCGCCAACCTTCAACTCTTGATCCGTCAAGTTAAGTACAAAGTCGTCGCGCATCGTCACCCGATAACCATTGTTCGTCTTGACCACCTCTTTATAGATATCCGTTGGACTTTGGCCGAACTTGTACATGGCCGCCTTAATGGCCGATACCGTGACACAGTTACCATCCGGCCCCTGGCGAAACCCACTCCAGATATTGTCCGGCTTGGCGCCATTTCGCTTATCGGATAAGTTTGCTATAGGGAAATTTTGTCGCGGTTGCGGTTGCGGTTGCGGTTGCGGTTCTGGCGGAGCCGGTGGGTCGACCGTTGGAGTAACTTGGGGCAGCGGTGTGTTCTCGGGAACGACCTTATCCGTTTTATTCGAGAGAAGGTTAAACAACTGCGTGAAAAATGAAGTAAACAACGCAACAAGGCTGGCTGCTGGATTTGAGTCCGCCCCTACTGCCGTGTTACTTCGTGGTACGCCGAGAGGAGTAGAGACAGCGGCTTTGACAGGCTCGACAGGTTTAAACCGGTATGAAGGCATGAGTTCGTTGGCAGGCGCCGACAAATCGCTGTTCAACACCTGCCGAACATCCACTACGCGTGCAATGTTATCAATCGAGCAATACGACATGGTTTTCTCTCCACTTTCTTAGTGTTTCTCCGGACGTTAAGCTCCCCGGAGAAACACCGTTTTTATTTATCGAAGAAGTTGAAGTGCGATGCCTGGCGTCAGGTTTTCAGCCGACGACGATTGATAAAACTCCACCCTTTGAGGTCGTTATCTTTTTCAGCAGGGCCCGGACTGGTCACGTCAGACTCAGGCTTTGGCTGATCTGGAGTGACCGTCGGCTTGGTATCAGTCGGGGGCACGATCTTCGTGCCGGGTTGCGGTACTACCCCGGGAAGGGGCATCGGTTCAGGCTTGTGCAGCACACCAGGATGGCTGCCCGGAACCTTGACTTCGGGTTGCGGAGTCACCTCGGCCTTGGGTATCGACGCAGGCTTGGGCTGCACGCCAGGCTTGGTGTCCGGCACCCGGGCTTCGGGTTGTGGAGTCACCTCGGCCTTGGGTATCAACGCGGGCTTGGGCTGCACGCCGGGCTTGGTGTCCGGCACCCGGGCTTCGGGTTGTGGAGTCACCTCGGCCTTGGGCATCGGGACAGGATTGGGCGCCGCGTCGGGCACGGTCTTGAGCCTGCCTCTGTCGTGCTCGACGGGAGTGTCAGGACAGTGACAACGACCAATATTGAGCTCCACCTTTACCTGCGCATTCGAGTCGTTACTCACGTTGACGCTGGGCACGGGTACCGCCGGCGAAACATGTGACGTGGGCTTGCGTGACGTCCCTGGAAGCAACCCGTCGTCAATTTTCACTTTCAGTTCGCTCGTCGTATCCGACGGGGTCTTCGCCAACGGGTCTGCATTTACCTTCACTTTCTGTGGGTCTGTCGAAGCCGACGTGGTCCTTGGCAACGTGCCTGCATCTGCCTTCATCTTCTGTGGGTCAGCCGAATCCGACGAGGCCTTCGGTAACGTGGCTGCATCTGCCTTCATTTTCAGCGGGTCAGACGAATCCGGTGTGGCCTTGAGTGCCTTATCGGAGGGGATAGCGGGTTGAGGGGTTACATTTTTTCCTAAAATAACCTCACGCATGGACTTGAAGACTTGCTCAAGCATGTCGAACAACTTTGAAAGCGCCCCCGCGCTGATCATCATTTCACCCCGAGTCGTTCGGGCATTGTCAGGAAAAAGTGCAGATGAAGTCCATGCTGAATCCGTCTTGGAGGTACTCAATGGCACGCTGGACTTTGGGAGTGTTGACGACGGCACTTCATCGCGTGCCGTATCAAGTTTTATAGAAGGTGAATTATTGATCGAGAGAGACATAAGCAAGTTCCTTCGTCAGCGCCATCTCGGCCATTAAATGCCTGGGACAGCAATGAAATTTAGGTGGACTGAAAGACAACAGCGTTGCCTCAAAGTCACTACTTTCGTGGAGTCTGAGGCTATCGAGTTCCAGAAATCGCACCTCACATAAGGAAACCAACACGCACTTTCAGACTTTGCCTCATGGCAACTCCAGGAAAAGCCTGATTCAGCGCACGTCGACGTCACACTCGCGTGACACACCTGTTAATAAAGCGTCAGACATGCAATTAGGAGACATACTTAACGACACCATTAACTATTGTTCTGTGATAGTTAGCGGGCACAAAAAATCATCAGTCATAATTAAGCTGTCGCACGAATAACTACGGAAGTTTTCAGAACAACTCAGTCACAACTCAAAAATCCCGCAACGCAAAAGGCTCCTTATCTTTCGATAAAGAGCCTTGTTTGAACCATCGGCAGGTGATCAACAGTATCGTTATAGATCAGGCAGCGGCAGGCGTATCCATACCCAACAAACGACTGACTTGCCCCAGTTCGGTTTCGCGGCGCAAGGCGGTAAACAGCGCTACAGCTTCGGGGTAGTTGCGCGTCAACATCGCCAGCCACTGCTTCAACCGGCCGGGGGCCTGGCGCTCGGTCAGTTGTGCTACCGACTGGGTCCAGAAGTCTTGAAGCATGGGTTGCATTTGCGCCCAGGTCATTTCCACCACTTCGTCCCCTGCACGCGCGGCGGCGATTTGCCGGGCCAGGTCCGGGCGCGCCACCAGGCCGCGACCGAGCATGATGTCTTCGACACCACTGATCTCCCGACAGCGCCGCCAGTCTTCGACGCTCCAGATATCGCCATTGGCGAACACCGGCACCTTGACCACCTCCTGTACCCGTGGAATCCACTCCCAGTGGGCGGGCGGTTTGTAGCCATCGGTCTTGGTACGCGCATGCACCACAATATGCGCCGCACCGCCTTCGGCCAGGGCCGTGGCGCACACCAGCGCGCCATCCGGGCTGTCGAAACCCAGACGCATCTTGGCGGTGACCGGGATATGGGCAGGCACCGCACGACGCACGTGTTCGACGATCTGGTTGAGCAGCTCTGGCTCCTTGAGCAGCACTGCACCGCCGCGGGACTTATTGACGGTCTTGGCCGGGCAGCCGAAGTTCAGGTCGATCACCTCGGAACCCAGCTCGCAGGCCAGGGCGGCGTTTTCCGCCAGGCAAACCGGGTCGGAGCCGAGCAATTGCACGCGCAACGGCACACCGGCTGCGGTGTGGGCACCGTGCAGCAGTTCCGGGGCGAGCTTGTGGAAATACGCCGGGGTGAGCAGGCGGTCGTTGACGCGGATGAACTCGGTCACACACCAGTCGATACCGCCCACGCGGGTCAACACGTCCCGCAGGATGTTGTCGACCAACCCCTCCATGGGCGCCAAAGCAATTTGCATGGAAAACACTCAACAAAAATCGTGGCGCAGTTTACTGGGTTTCCCGCGGCAACCGTTAACCCCCTGTCAGGGCGGGACCATAACCGTCGAGAAATTCGGCCGGCATGCGTTTGGGCTTGCCGCTGGACAATTCGATGCAGACAAAGGTGGTGTGCGCCCGCAGCAAGGTCGCACCGTCACGCGGGCGTACCAGCTGGAAACGACGGGTCATCTTCAGGCGCTGATCCCAATCGACGATCCAGGTGGCCAACTGCAACTCGTCGCCTTCGTAGCCTGCCGCCAGATAATCGATTTCATGGCGCACCACGGCCATGGCACGGTCCAGGCGGCGGTACTCGGTGAGGTCCAGCCCCAGGCGCTGGGAATGGCGCCAGGCGCAGCGCTCCAGCCAGGACACGTACACCGCGTTATTGGCGTGCCCCAGGCCGTCAATGTCTTCAGGTGCGACCTGCAGATCGATGATAAACGGCGTTGCCAAATCCCAGCCCATGCCTTGCTCCAGTCGATTGATGTCGGCGGGAGCAGTGTATCAGGCGGTTTGCCGGTCCTGTAGACGACAGCCGGCCAATAGCGCCAGCACGCCCTCGATCACCCGGGGATCGGCCAGCACTTTCTGGTGCCCGCCCTGCTCCAGGCGCAGCAGACGGCTGTCGAACCAGGCTTCGTGGATGGCTTGAGACGCTTTGACCGGAACAAACGTATCGTCTTCGGCGTGCACGATCAGGCCGGGGATGTTCATCTGGTAGTGCGCCACATCCAGGTGCTTGAGCGGCATGCCGAACGTCAACTCCACCTCCTGGATAAAGGCCGAGCGTGCCCGCGCCGGCAGACCAACCATCGTGGTAAATCCGCGCAGCACATCCAGAAAGCGTGACGGGGCGGCGATGCTCACCAACGCCTCGGTACGCAGCCCCAACTGCACTGCCAGCATCGCACTGGCGCCGCCCATGGAATGGCCGATCACGGCGTGCAGCGGTGGCAGTTCGGCAGCCGCCTCCAGCATAGCGCGGGCGAACAGCAGCACGTGAGCCTCCCGTCCCGGTGAACGCCCATGGGCCGGACCGTCCAGGGCAATCACGGAGTAACCGTTGCCTACCAACGCGGTGATCAAGCTGGCGAACTGGGTCGGACGACCTTCCCAGCCGTGCATCAACAACACCGCAGGGCCTTGGCCCCAGCGCAGGGCCGACAAGCCGAAACGCAAGGTGATGCGCTCCGATTGCGCCAGCAGCGGGAGCTCCCAGTCACGTGGCGGCAGGTCGCGCGGCGTCATGAAGGCACGCCGCATCTTGTTGGCCACCGTTTGCGGCGCCAGGTGCCCCAGCGTGCCGTTGAAGCGACGAATCCAGGTTAACGCGCCCATCCTTGCACCCTCTTCTAGCGCACAGCCGACTTGGCCGCGCGTAACACTCGGTCCGACAACTCGCCCGGCCCCAGGGCTCGTGCCAAGGCCAGCCCGCCGATCATCAACGCCATATCAGCCAAGGCTTTGTCAGTGTCTTCGGGACTCGCGGCAAGCTGGGCCGCCATCAGTTCCACATGCTCGCTCAGCGCCTCGCGGAAGGCGTTCGGCAGCCGCGCCATCTCGCCCACGGTGGCCGGGATCGGGCATGCCTGGACTGTAGAATCGCGGTGCTTGCGTGACAGATAAAACGCCGCCACCAGGCCCCTGCGCTCTTCTCCCGTCAGCTGTGCGTCCATATCGTCGATAGATGCACGCCGCCGCGCCAACAACTGGGTGAACGCCTCCAGCATCAAGGCGTCCTTGCTTTCAAAGTGCGCGTAGAAACCACCGACGGTCAGCCCCGCCGCGCCCATGACTTCGCCCACGCTAGGCTCGGCCGGACCACGCTGGGTCAATGCAGTGCTGGCGGCTTGCAGAATACGTTCGCGGGTTTGCGCTTTTTTATCGCTCATCGTTGCCTCCGACTTTCATGGGTTTAATATTATTACCATAATAATATTTAGCAAGCGACAAGCATGACCACTGGTCAGCAAAGCAAAGGGAATGGGGGAGAGAATTGGCCAAACGCCAGACAAACAAAAGGGCCATTCAATAATTGAATGACCCTTAAAAATCCCGCAGAGCGGGTAATCGTGGCGTCCCCTAGGGGACTCGAACCCCTGTTACCGCCGTGAAAGGGCGGTGTCCTAGGCCACTAGACGAAGGGGACACAAACCTTCTGTACAGCTGACCAGCGCTGAGAGCTGATCGATTCAAGGACGGTGTGGCCAGACCTTGAACCTGTAAATTGGTGGAGCTAAACGGGATCGAACCGTTGACCTCTTGCATGCCATGCAAGCGCTCTCCCAGCTGAGCTATAGCCCCGGATTTTTCGCCTCGCGGCGCAGCAGGCCTTTCGAACTGCTTGTTGAAACTGGCGTCCCCTAGGGGACTCGAACCCCTGTTACCGCCGTGAAAGGGCGGTGTCCTAGGCCACTAGACGAAGGGGACAAAACCTTCTGTACATCTGACCAGCGCTGAGAGCTGATCGATTCAAGGACGGTGTGGCCAGACCTTGAACCTGTAGATTGGTGGAGCTAAACGGGATCGAACCGTTGACCTCTTGCATGCCATGCAAGCGCTCTCCCAGCTGAGCTATAGCCCCTCATCGGTGAGGACGGGGCGAATCTTAATGGCGGTTTGGAAAGGTGTCAAATTTATTTTCAACATTTTCCAAAATTTTTTGCCGGGATAACAATCACTTACCGACGAAACCCCGGAAAACCTGGGTTTCGTCGCTGCAACGGACTGCTTAAGCGATAGCGCCCAACAGTTTTTCCCACTCTTTGTTTTCTTTCTTCGATACACCACCAAGCAAATCAAGGGCTTGGCGCAGGCGGAAACGGGTCAGGTCCGGGCCGAGAATTTCCATCGCATCCAGCACCGACACCGAACTGGCCTGCCCAGTGATCGCGGCAAACATCAGCGGCATGGCATCGCGCAATTTCAACTCCAGGGATTCCACCACCGCCTGGATCGTCGCAGTGATCGCGTCCTTCTCCCACTGGCGCAGGCTTTCCAGCTTCCACAGGATCAGTTGCATCAATTGACGAACCTGGTCACCAGAGAGTTTCTTCGATTCGAACAACTTGGCATCCGGGTTAACGCCACCGGCAAAGAAGAAGCTGGCCAACGGTGCAACCTGGCTGAACGTCTCCACCCTGCCCTGCACCAGCGGCGCGATCTTCATCATGTATTCCGGGTTCAACGCCCATTGCTGCACGCGGCTGGCGAACTCTTCCACCGGCAGATCACGCAGCCACTGGCCATTGAGCCACGAGAGTTTCTCGATATCGAAGATCGGGCCGCCCAGGGACACACGGGACAGGTCGAAGTTATCGACCATTTCCTGCAGGGAGAACTTCTCGCGCTCGTCCGGCATCGACCAGCCCATGCGCCCCAGGTAGTTGAGCATCGCCTCGGGCATGAAGCCCATGCGCTCGTAGAACGTCACCGAGGTCGGGTTCTTGCGCTTGGACAGCTTGCTCTTGTCCGGGTTACGCAGCAGCGGCATGTAGCACAGCTGCGGCTGTTCCCAACCGAAGTACTCGTAAAGCAGGATCAGCTTCGGCGCCGACGGCAGCCATTCTTCACCGCGCAATACGTGGGTGATGCCCATCAGGTGGTCATCGACCACGTTGGCCAGGAAGTACGTCGGCAGGCCGTCGGTCTTCATCAGCACCTGCATGTCCATGCGGTCCCACGGGATCTCGACGTCACCGCGCAACATGTCCGGCACCACACACACGCCTTCGCTCGGCACCTTCATGCGGATAACGTGAGGTTCACCGGCGGCCAGGCGGGCAGCCACTTCCTCTTTCGACAGCAGCAATGCGCGGCCATCGTAGCGCGGGGTTTCGCCACGGGCCTGTTGCTCGGCGCGCATCTGGTCGAGTTCTTCAGCGGTGCAGAAGCATGGGAACGCATGGCCCATGTCGACCAGCTGCTGGGTGTACTGCTTGTAGATGTCGCTGCGCTCGCTCTGGCGATACGGACCGTGCGGGCCGCCGACGTCCGGGCCTTCGGCCCAGGTAATGCCCAACCAGCGCAGGGCATCGAAAATCTGCTGTTCCGACTCACGGGTAGAGCGCAGTTGGTCGGTGTCTTCGATCCGCAGGATGAATTCACCGCCGTGCTGCTTGGCAAAGCAGTAGTTGAACAAGGCGATGTAGGCAGTGCCGACGTGGGGATCCCCAGTAGGCGATGGCGCGATGCGCGTGCGGACGGTGGTCATGGCAGGTCTCGAATGGGCGATATAACTGAAATTGAAACAAGGGGCGAATGGTAACAGCCTGGGTGATTTCTGGAAAACCGAGGCGCAGCCATCGGGGGCAAGTCCCCGATGAGGCCGGTCAAGTCACCACCAATCAAACCGCCAGCAGTCGCTCGCGCAACTTGCCAATTTCATCGCGGGTCTGCGCCGCGGCCTCGAACTCCAGGTCCCGCGCCAACTGGTACATTTTCTCTTCCAACTGGCGAATCCGCTTGGTGATCTCACTCGGCGAGCGCAGTTCGTTTTCGTACTTGGCGCTTTCCTCGGCGGCCTTGGCCATGCCCTTGCGCTTCTTGCTGCGAGAGCCCGGCACGGTGGCGCCTTCCATGATGTCGGCAACGTCCTTGAACACGCCCTTGGGCGTAATGCCGTTTTCCAGGTTGAAGGCAATCTGCTTGTCGCGACGGCGTTGCGTCTCGCCAATCGCCCGCTCCATGGAACCGGTGATGCGGTCCGCGTAGAGAATCGCCCGGCCATTGAGGTTACGCGCCGCGCGACCGATGGTCTGGATCAGCGAGCGCTCGGAACGCAGGAAGCCCTCCTTGTCCGCATCGAGGATTGCCACCAGCGACACTTCCGGCATGTCCAGGCCTTCGCGCAGCAGGTTGATGCCCACCAGCACGTCAAAGGTGCCCAGGCGCAGGTCGCGGATGATTTCCACGCGCTCCACGGTGTCGATGTCCGAGTGCAGGTAACGCACGCGCACGCCGTGGTCGGCGAGGTAGTCGGTCAAGTCTTCGGACATGCGCTTGGTCAGCGTGGTGACCAGCACCCGTTCCTCCAGCGCCACGCGCTTGGTGATTTCCGAGAGCAAGTCGTCGACCTGGGTCAGCGCCGGGCGGATTTCGATTTCCGGGTCGACCAGGCCGGTGGGACGCACCAGTTGCTCGATCACACGACCAGCATGCTCGGCCTCGTAGTTGCCCGGCGTAGCGGAGACAAAGATGGTCTGCGGGCTGATGGCTTCCCACTCGTCGAAGCGCATCGGCCGGTTATCCAGTGCCGAAGGCAGACGGAAGCCGTACTCCACCAGGGTTTCCTTGCGCGAGCGGTCGCCCTTATACATGGCGCCCACTTGCGGCACGCTGACGTGGGACTCGTCGATCACCAGCAGAGCGTCGTCGGGCAGGTAATCGTAGAGGGTCGGCGGCGGTGCGCCGGAGTCACGGCCCGAGAGGTAGCGCGAGTAGTTCTCGATGCCGTTGCAGTAACCCAGCTCGAGGATCATCTCCAGGTCAAAGCGCGTGCGTTGCTCCAAACGCTGGGCTTCCACCAGCTTGTTGTTGGCACGCAGGTACTCCAGGCGCTCGGCCAGCTCGACCTTGATACCCTCGATGGCGCCCATCAGGGTTTCGCGCGGGGTCACGTAGTGGCTTTTCGGATAGAAAGTGAAGCGCGGCAGCTTGCGGATCACCTCGCCGGTCAACGGGTCGAAGGCAGACAGGCTCTCGACCTCATCGTCAAACAGCTCGATGCGAATCGCCTCCAGGTCGGATTCTGCCGGGTAGATGTCGATCACATCGCCACGCACGCGGAAGGTGGCACGGGCAAAATCCATGTCGTTGCGGGTGTACTGCAGGCTGGTCAGGCGGCGCAGCAGCTCGCGCTGGTCGAGTTTGTCGCCGCGGTCGACGTGCAGCACCATCTTCAAATAGGTTTCCGGGCTGCCCAGGCCATAGATGCACGACACCGTGGTGACGATGATCGCGTCCTTGCGCTCCAGTAACGCCTTGGTCGCCGACAGCCGCATCTGCTCGATATGGTCGTTGATCGACGCATCCTTCTCGATAAAGGTATCGGAGGACGGTACATACGCTTCGGGCTGGTAGTAGTCGTAGTAGGAAACGAAGTATTCCACCGCGTTGTTCGGGAAGAACGCCTTGAACTCGCCGTACAACTGCGCGGCCAGGGTCTTGTTCGGAGCCAACACCAGCGTGGGGCGGTTGATCTGCGCAATCACGTTGGCGATGCTGAAGGTCTTGCCCGAACCGGTCACCCCGAGCAGCGTCTGGTGCGCCAGGCCGGCCTCGATGCCTTCGACCATCTGGCGAATGGCCTCGGGCTGGTCGCCGGCAGGTTCAAAGCGGGTGACTAGTTGGAAATCCGACATAACGTACCTCTTGAAGTCACCCCAGACTGTAAACCCGTCGGGGACGAAAAAGACCACAACCCGCGAAGTTTCAGAGCAGGCCGTAGGAAAAAACCATGATAGCTGTAGAAGTGGTGGCGAATGTGACGGGTTTCAAGGCAACCGTCCCGCCTGCCGTCATTGATCCATGTTGCAATAAGACTAACGGTCGGCAAATAAACCGAAAAACTTGGCCGAAAAGCCGTTTCGGTTGTCGCCCTCAGCGGTGATGGCCTCTATACTAGCTCCCCGTTTGTGCACCGCTCTAGTGCATTCGGCTGGAGCGCGACACGTCCCTCCCTTCTCCCATAGAGCTGCCGCAAAAATGAGCCTGTTCTCCGCTGTCGAAATGGCACCACGCGATCCAATCCTGGGCCTCAACGAAGCATTCAACGCCGATACACGAACCACCAAGGTCAACCTTGGCGTGGGCGTTTACTGCAACGAGGAGGGGAAGATTCCACTCTTGCGTGCCGTTGCCGAAGCGGAAGCCATTCGCGTGGCGCAACACGCCGCCCGTGGCTACTTGCCGATCGACGGCATCGCGGCCTACGACAAGGCCGTGCAAACCCTGCTGTTCGGCGCTGAATCGCCACTGCTGAACGCTGGCCGCGTCACCACCGTGCAAGCGGTAGGCGGCACCGGCGCCCTGAAGCTGGGTGCAGACTTCCTCAAGCAATTGCTGCCAGGCGCTGTCGTTGCGATCAGCGACCCGAGCTGGGAAAACCACCGCGCCCTGTTCGAAACCGCCGGCTTCCCGGTGCAGAACTACCGCTACTACGACGCCGCCACCCACGACGTGAACCGTGCCGGCCTGCTCGAAGACCTCAACGCCCTGCCGCCCCAGTCCATCGTGGTGCTGCACGCCTGCTGCCATAACCCGACCGGCGTCGACCTGAGCCCGGCCGACTGGCAGAACGTGCTGGACGTGGTCAAGGCCCGAAACCTGGTACCGTTCCTCGACATGGCCTACCAGGGCTTTGGCGACGGTATCCACGAAGACGCCGCGGCCGTGCGCCTGTTCGCCGAATCGGGCCTGACCTTCTTTGTCTCCAGCTCGTTCTCCAAGTCGTTCTCCCTGTACGGCGAGCGTGTGGGCGCGCTGTCCATCGTCGGCGACTCCAAGGAAGAAAGCGCGCGCATCCTGTCCCAGGTCAAGCGCGTGATCCGCACCAACTACTCCAACCCGCCAACCCACGGCGCAGCGATTGTTGCCGCGGTGCTCAACAACCCTGAGCTGCGCGCCCAGTGGGAAGCCGAACTGGCCGAGATGCGCCTGCGCATCCGTGGCATGCGTGAGCAGATGGTTGCCGAGCTGGCCAAGGCTGCCCCGGGCCACGACTTCAGCTTCGTCGGTCGCCAGCGCGGGATGTTCTCCTACTCCGGCCTGACCGTTGAGCAAGTCACCCGCCTGCGCAGCGAGTTTGGTATCTACGCGCTGGATACCGGGCGTATCTGCGTGGCGGCGTTGAACCAGTCGAACATTGCTGCGGTAACAAAGGCGATTGTTCAGGTTCTATAAGCCTGACGGCGTCATACGAAGGGGGAAGCCGATGGCTTCCCCCTTTTTATTGGCGAACCCACTAGACTGAACCCTGATTGCCCCTTTGCTGTGAGAGCCCTATGAGAAACGACGACCTGGACCTGCGCGCCGACCGCGACGAATTGCACGACTACACCCCGCGCGCGCCCCAAGCCAAGCGCCAGAAAAGCCTGGTGTTGCAGGTGGCGCTCGGGGTGTTCCTGGGTGGATTGGCCTTGTGGCTGGTGCAGTTGGGCGCGACGGCAATCATGGCCAAGCTGGCCATGGGCACGTTCCAGTTCGGCGGCTAGGCCGACGCCACACCCTGCTCCTCCAGCAACTTCACAAAACTGTTCAAACTCTGCGACACCGTACCCCGGCGCCAGATCAGCCAGGTATGCAGGGTGCGAAAACTGTCCGTCAGCGGCCACACGCTCACCGTGGTAAACCCCGGCATGCTTTCCAGCATACTGCGTGGCATCAGCGCCAGACCGGCCCCGGCGCTGACGCAGGCGAGCATGCCGTGGTAGGACTCCATCTCGAAGATCCTCCCCGGCACCGCGCCGTCCTGTGCGAACCAGCGCTCGAAATGGTGCCGGTAGGAACAGTTGGAGCGGAAGGTGTAGATGCTCTCCCCGTTCACATCCTGCCCTCGCGTGATTGGCGCGTGGTGCAGCGGCGCAATCACCACCATCTCCTCCTCGAACACCGCCACGCCTTCCAGGGTGGCATGCAATACCGGCCCATCCACAAACGCGGCCGCCAGCCGTCCCGACAATACGCCCTCGATCATCGTGCCTGAAGGCCCGGTGCTCAGGTCCAATTCAACCTTGGTGTGCTTCTGGTTGTACGCCGCGAGCAGCGCCGGGATGCGCACCGCCGCCGTGCTTTCCAGGGAGCCGAGGGCAAATGCGCCCTGGGGCTCCTCCCCCGCCACCGTCGCGCGGGCTTCCTGCACCAGGTCGAGAATACGCCGCGCATAACCGAGGAAATTCCACCCGGCGGGCGACAGGCGCAGGCGACTCTTCTCGCGGATAAACAACTCCACGCCCAAATCCTGCTCCAGTTGCTTGATGCGCGTGGTCAGGTTCGACGGCACCCGATGAATCAACTGTGCGGCGGCGCTGATGCTGCCTTGCTCGGCAACGGCCTTGAAGATTTCCAGCTGCACCAGGTCCAAGTCATTCTCCAATCGTGAATGTATTGCTTAATATTATTCAGTTTCCAGAAAACATGCATCCCCGTACGCTGAACCCATTCCACTCTTTCAGCCGGACGGTGCCATGAACGCTATTTCCCACCAGACCCACGCCCTGTCGATCAACCCCGCCACCGGCGAAACAGTCGGCAGCTATCCCTACGAAAACGCCGCGCAACTGGACGCCGCCCTCGACCGTGCCACCGCAGCCTTCCGCACCTGGCGCCGCCAGCCGGTCAGCCAGCGCGCCGAACTGCTGCTGGCCCTGGCCGGCGCACTGCGCGATCAAGCCGAAGAAATGGCGCAGATGATCACCCTGGAAATGGGCAAGCCCATCACCCAGGCCCGCGCCGAAATCGAAAAATGCGCCCAGCTCAGCGAGTGGTATGCCGCCCACGGCCCGGCCATGCTGGCCCCGGAACCCACCCTGGTGGACAACGGCAGCGCCCGGATCGAATACCGCCCGCTGGGCCCGATCCTCGCCGTGATGCCGTGGAACTTCCCGGTATGGCAAGTGCTGCGCGGCGCCGTGCCGACCCTGCTCGCCGGCAATACCTACGTGCTCAAACACGCGCCGAACGTGATGGGCAGCGCCTACCTGATGAAAGCGGCGTTGCAGAAGGCCGGATTCGCTGAAGGCCTGTTCGAAGTGATCAACGTGACCCAGGACGGCGTCTCCACCGCCATCGCCGACCCGCGCATCGCCGCCGTCACCCTCACCGGCAGCGTACGCGCCGGCATGGCCATCGGCTCCCAGGCCGGTGCCGCGCTGAAGAAATGCGTACTGGAACTGGGCGGCTCCGACCCGTTCATCGTGCTCAACGACGCCGACCTCGACGCCGCCGTGCAGGCCGCCGTGATCGGCCGCTTCCAGAACAGCGGCCAGGTCTGCGCCGCCGCCAAGCGCCTGATCATCGAGGCCGGTGTGGTGGACGCCTTCACCGCCAAGTTCGTCGAAGCCAGCCGCGCGCTGGTGATGGGCGACCCGACCTCGGCCAGCACCTACGTCGGCCCGATGGCGCGCTTCGACCTGCGCGACGAGCTGCACGGCCAGGTCCAGGCCACCCTGGAAGAAGGCGCCACCCTGCTGCTGGGCGGCCACAAAGTCGCCGGTGCCGCCAACTACTATGAGCCGACCGTACTGGCCGACGTTACCGACCAGATGACTTCGTTCAAGCAGGAACTGTTTGGCCCCGTGGCGTCGATCATCACCGCCCGCGATGCCGACCACGCCGTGGCCCTGGCCAATGACAGCGAGTTCGGCCTCACCGCCAGCCTCTTCACCACCGACCCGGCCAAGGCCCGCGACATCGCCAACCAGCTGGACACCGGCGGGATCTTCATCAATGCGTTCAGCGTGTCCGACCCTCGGGTGGCGTTTGGCGGCGTGAAGAAGAGCGGGTTCGGGCGCGAGTTGTCGCATTTTGGCCTGCGCGAATTCTGCAATGCGCAGACCGTATGGCTGGATCGCAAGTAGCAGCAGTGAACAAATGGCGTTAGCATTCTGTCCACTCGGCTTAACAGCATGTTTTTAGGGTCAGGATCGCACTGTGGAAAAGCTAAATCGCCTTCAAAGCGGAATCGAAGGGCTGGACGCTCTGCTCAAGGGAGGGCTGGTGTCTGGGGCGTCCTACATCATTCAGGGCCGCCCCGGCTCAGGTAAAACCATCCTTGCCAACCAACTGGGGTTTCATCACGCGCGCAATGGCGGCCGAGTCCTGGTTGCCACGCTGTTGGCGGAATCCCACGACCGCCTTTTCCAGTTCCTCTCTACCCTGAGCTTTTTTGACGCCTCCCGTGTCGGCGCCGAAATCCAGTTTGTCAGCGCCTTCGACACCCTGGAAAACGAAGGCCTCGACGAAGTGGTCAAGCTGCTCAGGCGTGAGATCAGCAGGCAGAGGGCCACTGTCATGGTGGTGGACGGCTTGTTGAACGCGCGTTCCAAGGCCGACTCGCCGATCGACACGAAAAAATTCATTTCCGAACTGCAAGGGCATGCCGCCTTCGCCGGTTGCACGGTGTTGTTCCTCACCAGCTCACGCCTGGATGACGGCAGCCCCGAGCACACCATGGTCGATGGCGTGATCGAAATGGGCGAGGAACTGTTCGGCACCCGTTCCGTGCGCCGTATCCAGTTGCGCAAGACCCGCGGCAGCGGCGCGCTCACCGGCCTGCACGAGTGTGAAATCAACGACGACGGCCTGGTGGTGTACCCCCGCCTGGAAAGCCTCTATGGCCGGCCGTCCGCGCCCGACAGCGCCGACCTGACGCGCATCGCCAGCGGTATCGACTCGTTGGACGGCATCCTCGGCGGCGGGCTGCACAGTTCCAGCGTGACCCTGGTCATGGGGCCGTCGGGCATCGGCAAGACCACCCTGGGCCTCAAGTTCCTCTCGGAATCGACGGTAGACGCCCCCGGCCTGCACTTCGGCTTCTACGAAAGCCCTCAGCGCCTGCGGCTCAAAGGCCAATCCCTGGGCATCGATATCCAGAAGATGGAAGACAGCGGCGCACTGACCATCGCCTGGCAGCCCACCACCGAAGGCCTGCTGGACGGGCTTGGCGCGCGATTGCTGCGCCTGGTCGAGGAAAAGGGCATCAAGCGCCTGTTCATCGACAGCTTGAGCGGCATGACCCGCGTCTCCAACAACCCGGCACGGATCACCGATTTCTACAGCGCACTGATGAACGAACTGCGCGCCAGGGGCGTCACGGTCTTCGCCACGTGGGAGATGCATGATCTGTTCGGCGCGGAGGTCACTTCCCCCGCGTCTGAACTGTCGAGCATTGCCGACAACCTCATGCTTATGCGTTTCTTCGAGATTCAGTCTGAACTTAGAAGGACGCTTTCCATTCTTAAGGTCAGAGACAGCTTTTATGACCCCTCATTATTGGAGGTGGTGATCCGTGACCAAGCCGTTGACTTAAGAAAGGTTTCAACAAATGCCCCCTCAGTTGCATCCAATTCAGCGCTGCCTGGTTCAGCTTTTTAAGTCTTTGGGTAGGTTGAATTGACATGGCCACCATCCTGGTCGTCGATGACGAGTACTTGATCGCCGATATCCTTGCCTATGCACTGGAAGATGAGGGGTTCATGGTCGTCACAGCTGGCAATGGGAAAAAGGCGCTGGAGGTGCTGGAGCGAGAACGGCCGTCGCTGATCATCACCGACTTCATGATGCCGGTGATGGACGGTGAGGAGTTCGCCGAAGCGGTCCGTGCACTGCCGGCCGTCAAGCACCTGCCGATTATCCTGATCAGCGGCGCGCAGGCCCATATCGGCATGCAGCGCTCAGACCTGTTCGATGCGGTGCTGGACAAGCCGTTCGACATCGACAAGCTCATTACCAAGGTGAAGGAACTGCTGGGGTGACCTCAACTGCGGATATGCCGGCGCACACACTGCACCAGCCCATCCAGCGCCTGTGACTTCACCGGCGCGAGCACGCACACCGTATGTTCCTGCTGGCCTTCCTTCACGGTCAGGGTGTAGTGCACCTGGCCCGGGTTTCCGGGCTCTGGCGTGGTGCTCTGCGGCAACTGAAAGAAGTTTGAAGCCTCGATCAGTTGCCGCAACTCCTGCTGGTCCGGCTCGGGCAACGTGTTCAACTCCACCGTACGAGGCTGGGTCAAACCCGGAAAAAACGCCGGCCCGCCGTTTTCCTTGATCGAAATTTGCATGGCTGTTCCTCACGTCAGACGTTAATGCCAACCGCTTTCCAGCCCTCCTTGACCGCCTTGTGCTCATCCTTATTCGCGCCGTAGAGACGACCGGCGATATCGTAGGTTATACGCGCAAAACGTAAAAACCCCGAGTTTGGCCGCAACCGCGCATCGCGCAGCGCGTCATACCAGATACGTCCTGCGCGCTCCCAGGCAAACCCGCCAATCCGGGTCGCCACCTGATAGAACGCATGGTTGGGAATGCCGGAATTGATATGCACCCCGCCATTGTCCTCGTAGGTCTGGACAAAATCATCCATATGCCCTGGTTGGGGGTCCTTGCCCAGCAGCTTGTCATCGAACGCGGTGCCGGGGGCCTTCATCGAACGCAGGGCGACGCCTTTGATCTTCTTGGTGAACAACCCTTTGCCGATCAGCCAATCGGCGTCTTCGGCGGTTTGCTTCAACGCATACTGCTTGATCAGTGAGCCGAACACGTCCGAGAGTGACTCGTTCAGCGCGCCGGATTGATTGAAATACATCAGCTTGGCCTCGTCCTCGGTGACGCCGTGGGCCAATTCATGGCCAATCACATCGAGGGCCACCGTGAAGCGGTTGAACAACTGCCCATCGCCGTCGCCAAACACCATCTGGGTCGAGTTCCAGAACGCATTGTTATAGTTCTGGCCAAAGTGCACGGTGGCATCCAGGGCCATGCCGGCGTCATCAATGGAGTTGCGGTCGAACACCTCTTCGAAAAAATCGAACGTGGCACCCAAGCCGTCATAGGCTTCGTCCACGGCGGCGTCGCCACTGGCGGGCTGGCCTTCACCGCGGACCAGCTTGCCCGGCAGGCTGTCGGTGCCTTCGGCGCTGTAGATCGAGCGCCGTTTGCCGGCACCCATGACCAGGGCCATGTGGGCCGGCCCCTTGGCGGGCACTGCGACCATGCGCAGCGAACGGAACGTGCTGTCCTTGGCGCGGGTGCGCAGCGCGATGTCGCGCTGGGCCTTATCACCGTGACGCGCGATCTGGTCGAGCATGTACGGTGGGATCAGGCAGAAAATCGGGTTGCGGTGGTGGCGATCACACATTAGCTGGCTCCCTGTTGGCATATGGTGTAGCTCCGGTAACCGTTTGAGGATAGCCCCCCAGGGTTAACCCGTGTCATCAATTGTCATCAATCTATGTTGCAGTCGTGTTTATCCAAGGAGGACTTACCCATGCCAGCCCGCAAAGCCAAAATCGATCTTGCGCACCGCCCACGACTCGCCGATCTGCGCCCGTTGATCGCGACCAATCCCACCCTGATGGAAGCCCGGGCGGCGACGCCCCGTGTCACCGCGGCCAAGGACCTACAGGACCGACGCGGCTACGCCGAGGATTTTCTCAGCAGCTTCGCGGTGCCCTGGCCCACCGCCGCTGAGGCATTGGCGGACGACGTCCAACCGCTGCGCCTGGACTACACGCATTTCTCGGTGACGATGTCCCGTTCCCGACGACTGGCGCTCTACGTGGGCGTCAATATCGATGGCGGGCAGCATGTGGAGATAGTCCGCAGCAACGACACCTGGGCCTACGATGGGCGCCTGCCGATCAGCGCCCAGGTTGGTGAAGAGCTCTATGCCAGCAATGGCCTGGACCGCGGCCACCTGGTACGGCGCCAGGATCCCAACTGGGGCGACGCGGCAAACACCGCCAACCTCGACACCTTCCACTTCACCAACTGCTCGCCGCAGATGAGCGGGTTCAACCAGAAGACCTGGCTTGAACTGGAGGACTACATCCTCAATAACACGCAACGTTGGAAAGCCCGGGCCACGGTGTTCAGCGGCCCGGTGTTCGCCGACGACGACCGCCTTTACCGTGGTATCAGAATCCCCAAGGCGTTCTGGAAAGTGGTGGCCTACCTCAGCGATGACGGCAAGCCCTCCGCCAGCGCCTACATGATCGACCAAAGCCGCGAGCTGGGTCAGCTCGACCTGATGTTCGGCCAGGTCAGGACCTACCAGCGCAGCGTGATCCAGATCGAACAATTGACCGGTATCCGCTTCGCCAACCTGGCGGACTACGACGGTTTCAGCAACGAAGAGCGCGCCACGGGCACGCGAATTGAAGCGCTGATCCGCGGCCCCGAGGATATTCGTCTCTGACCGGGCGCCCTTCGGGCTGTATCGCCTGGCCCTAATCAACTACCATACCGCGCCGGTTCCCGAACGGGACTAATAGGGAATCCGAAGCGCGGTACACCGCGTCAATCGGAACTGCCCCCGCAACTGTAGGTGCCGAGCCTGCTCCCCACTGCCACTGGACCGCGTCCGGGAAGGCCGGAGCGTGGCGACGACGCATCAGTCAGGAGACCTGCCGGCCCAGTAATCACTAACCGGCGGGGTGTCCGGGAAGGACCTCCTTGCCTGCCCGTTCGGCAGCGTTCGAGGGCGTATTTCCGAACCGTACCTCCCCTGTTTCCACGTACGGTTCACACGGAGATCGCCTCATGCTGCCACGCGTTACCGCCCTGATCAGCGGCCTGGGTTTCTGCGCCCTGGCCCACGCCGCCCCCACGCATTACCCGCTGACCCTGGAAAACTGCGGCAGCACCCTTACTTTCCCGCAGGCGCCCGCGCGCAGCGTGACCATCGGCCAGGCCGCCACCGAAATGCTCTATGCCCTCGGCGTGGCTGACCGCGTGGTAGGCACCTCGCTGTGGTTCAACAGCGTGTTGCCGCAGTTCAAGGCGCAGAACGACCGCATCGAGCGCCTGGCCAACAACGAGCCCAGCTTCGAAGCGGTGATCGCCAAGCGCCCGCAACTGGTGGCCGCCGAGCTGGAATGGGTGGTAGGCCCGCAAGGCGTGGTCGGCACCCGCGAGCAGTTTCACGAACTGAAGATTCCCACCTACCTGCTGCCCTCCGACTGCGAAGGCAAGGACAACCTGGTGGGCGCCGACGGCACGCGGCTGGAGCCTTTCCGTATCGAGACCATCTACAAGAGCATCCGCCAGCTGGCGCAGATTTTCGATGTACAGGATCGCGGCCAACAGTTGAACGATGAACTCCAGGCGCGCCTGGCCAAATCCGTGGCCACCGTGCAGAGCAAAGGCCTCAAGCAGGCCAGCGCGCTGGTGTGGTTCTCCAGCGCCGAACTGGCCAGCGACCCCTACGTGGCCGGCCACAAGGGCATTCCGGAGTTCATGCTCGAAACCCTCGGTTTGCACAACGTGGTGCAATCCGATGAAGAATGGCCCGCCGTCGGCTGGGAAACCCTCGCCAAGGCCAACCCGACCTTCCTGGTAATCGCCCGCATGGACCGCCGCCGCTACCCCGCCGATGACCATGAAAAGAAACTCGCCTTCCTGCGCAGCGACCCGGTCACGCGCAACATGGACGCGGTGAAAAACAACCGCATCATCATCCTCGACGCTCTCGCGCTGCAGGCCAGCATCCGCATGTTCGACGGCCTTGAACACCTGGCCACGGCCATCGACGGCTACGACCTGCCGCAATGATCCGGACCTTACTCGCCCTGGCGCTATTGCTGATCGCCGTGCTCGCCGGCGTGGCCATCGGCGAAACCGCCATCTCGCCGCAGGTGGTGCTACAGGTGCTCGCCAACAAACTGTGGGCGGCCGGTTACGTGCTGGACCCGATCGATGAAGGCGTGGTGTGGAACTACCGCCTCACCCGTGCCCTGGTGGCCGCCGCCTGCGGTGCGGGGCTGGCCACCTGCGGGGTGATTTTGCAGTCGTTGCTGCGCAACCCGTTGGCCGATCCGTACCTGCTGGGCATCAGCGCCGGGGCTTCGACCGGCGCGGTGCTGGTGGCGTTGATGGGCGTGGGCGGCGGGCTGATTTCATTGTCGGCCGGCGCCTTTGTCGGCGCGATGGCGGCGTTTGCCCTGGTGATCCTGCTGGCGCGGGCCAGCGGTTCGTCCAGCGGCACCGGGCAGATCATCCTCGCGGGCATCGCCGGGTCGCAGCTGTTCAATGCACTTACCGCGTTCCTGATCACCAAGTCCGCCAGTTCCGAACAGGCGCGCGGCATCATGTTCTGGCTGCTGGGCAACCTCAGCGGCGTGCGCTGGCCGTCGGTGTGGCTGGCGGTGCCGGTGGCGGTCACCGGCCTGGCGGTGTGCCTGTGGCATCGTCGCGCGTTGGATGCGTTCACCTTCGGCACGGATTCGGCCGCGTCTCTGGGCATCCCGGTGCGCCGTGTGCAGGTTGTGCTGGTGGGGTGCGCGGCGCTGGTGACGGCGGTGATGGTGTCGATTGTCGGCTCCATCGGCTTTGTCGGTCTGGTGATCCCCCACGCGGTGCGCCTGCTGTTCGGCACCGGACATTCGCGCCTGCTGCCCGCCAGTGCGCTGGGCGGCGCGTTATTTTTGATTGCGGCCGATGTGTTGTCGCGCACCTTGATCAAAGGCCAGGTGATCCCGGTCGGCGTGGTGACGGCGCTGGTGGGCGCGCCGGTGTTTGCGCTGATCCTGATTGGCCGGAGGAATGCGCGATGAGCGTACTGAGTTGCACCGGCCTGGGCTTCAAGGTGCGTGAGGCGGAGTTGCTGCAGGATATTCACCTGGAGGTTCAGCGGGGGGAAACCCTGGGGATCGTCGGGCCCAACGGCTCCGGCAAATCCACCCTGCTCAAACTGCTCGCCGGCCTGCGCACACCGGCCAGCGGCGACGTGCACCTGGGCGGCCAGCGCCTGGGCGACCTGTCCCGCCGCGCCATCGCCCAACAGCTGGCGGTGGTAGAGCAACAGGCCGACACCGACGACGCCATCCGCGTGTTCGACGCCGTGGCGCTGGGCCGTACACCGTGGCTGTCGGCGCTGAGCCCATGGTCCGGCGACGACGACGCCATCGTGCGCCAGGCCCTGCATGATGTGGACGCCACCCACCTGAGCCACCGCGCCTGGCGCAGCCTCTCCGGCGGCGAGCGCCAGCGCGTGCACATCGCCCGCGCCCTGGCGCAACGGCCGCAGATCCTGTTGCTGGATGAGCCGACCAACCACCTGGATATCCAGCATCAACTGGCGATTTTGAAAGGCGTGCAAGGCTTGCCGGTGACCACCCTCATCGCCCTGCATGACCTGAACCAGGCGCTGACCTGCGATCGCCTGGCCGTGCTGGACCGTGGGCGCCTGGTCGCGCTGGGCAAGCCGCTGGAGGTGCTGACGCCACAGCGACTACAGGAGACATTCGGGGTGCAGGCGCATTACCTGACGGACCCGTTTGATGGGGCGCAGATACTGCGGTTGCGGTCTAACTGAACAGCACATGTCCACTTCACCCGAGACTCTATTGTGGGAGGGGCGGTGGTAGATAGGCTGTTGTGGCGAGCGGGCTTGCCCGCGTTGGGCTGCGTAGCAGCCCCAGTCAAGAGGAATGCGCTGTATCAGACACTCTGTAGAGACTGGTTTCGGGGCTGCTTCGCAGCCCAACGCGGGACAAGCCCGCTCACCACAGGGAGAACGGCAGATCGGTCACCGTCGCCGGCCTCAACGTCAGCGCGTTCACTCACGCAACTCACACACAGCGCTGCCCTTCATACCGGAGGCATGTACGCTTACGTGGCGCACGGAAAAACCGGGCTTGTCCACGAGCTTCCTCTCTTCCCAGGCCCCACCGCTGGCGACCTGATAACCAATGGCGCCGTCCGCCTGCCAGGTCAGGCGCAACATATACACACCGCGTTGGTCGGGGGCCCGATGGAAGAAGGTGTCGATGACCGGCTTGGCTTTGTTGAAGGTGCGCAGTTGGAACAAGCGCTGGTCGCTGTCGGCGGGCGTGTAGCTGGAAAGAAACAGGGTGTCGTCCTCGGCAGCGTCCTCGGCCGCCGCGAGAATCACCGACGGCACCCACTTTTCGCCGCGGTCCTGGTTGTCGGTGGTGACCTTGCAGGTCAACTGGCCTGTTCCGGTGACGTTCTGGCGCAGAACGGTTTCATACATCCCATAGGGCACGTCGAACGTCAGTGTTTTTTCGGTGACCTGACCACAGCCTGCCAGCAGATACAACGCCGATAGACCGATTGCTCCTTGAAGAACCTTCACGTGCTTTCCTTGGCTTGGGGGGAATGTGTGGAGAAAAGAGGGTACCCGGCCTGCTGATAAAAGATAAGGCGGTAGTGGTGAATCGGTGCTTTCTGTGGGACGCGGGCTTACTCTGCACTGGCTGGTTTTGGGGCTGCTTCGTAGCCCAACGCGAGCAAGCTCGCTCACCACAGAGGAATGGGTGAGCCTTAGAGAGGCGCCTATACAGTTATGCCTGTTCGCCATCAATGCACTGAGTGATCCACTGTCGGCTATAGGCCAACACCCCATCCGCCATCGCCACCGGAAAATGAATAAACCCATGGGCCGACTCCGGCAGCAGGTGTGCTTCAGCACTGGGCCACCGCTCGGCAATCAGCAGCGTGTCATCCTTAAGCGGGTCCAATTCCCCGACAAACATCAACGCTGGGGGCAGCCCTTCAAAGTCGCCATACAACGGCGACAACGGCGGCTGTCGGCGCTCATCATCACTTAGCCCCGGCGTGAGCATGCGCAACGCTTCCACCATCCCCGGCCCGTCCAGCAGCAACGTTTCAGGCCCGGCCGCGCGTACGCTCGGTGTACCGGCCAGGTCATAAACGCCGTAATACAGCACCGCGCCGCTTATGCGCTTGAGCAGTTCCGGCCATTGCTTGAGCGCCAGCAATGTCGCCGCCGCCAGATGCCCACCGGCCGATTCACCGACGACGATCACCGGCAGCCCGGCAAACTCATCATCCGTGAGCAACCAACGTGCGGCGTTCAGGCAGTCTTCCATCAAGCCTTCAACCGGCGTATCCACCGCCAACCGATAATCCACCGACACCACCGCCACGTCGCACGCCTGCAGCATGCCCAGGTTGAGGTCGTCATCCATCTGCGCATTGCCGATCACCCAGCCGCCGCCGTGGATATCCAGCACCACGCCCTTGGGCTTGCCGCTTGGCCGCAGGATGCGCACCGGGACGTCGGCGACCATCCGGCTTTCAGCCGGTATGGCACGCTTGAGCGTTTGACTGACGCGCAACAGCGCCTGGATCAAACGCGGCGTAACGCGATTGCGGATCTTGAAGCGCGGCAGCCAGGCGAGCTTCTGATTGAAGCGGCGCATCTGCGCCAGTTCCGCCTCGTTGGCGGGCCACGGTTGGCGAGCCATCAGCGGTTATTACGCAGGATCGAAAAATTCAAAGCGGCCGCCACACACAGCCACGCCAGGTACGGGAACAGGATCAGGCCGGTGATCAGGTCCAGGCGCACGGCCAGCACCACCATCGCCGCCACGGTGATCCACAGCAACACGATGATCACCATCCCGGCCAGCAGGCGATGCGCGCCGAAAAATACCGGTGTCCACAGGGTATTCAGGGCAATTTGCGCAGCCCACAGCGCCAGCACCATTTGACTGCCGGGGATCAGGCTCAAGCGATAGCCGGCCCAGGCCAGCAGCAGGTAGATGATCGTCCAGGCCACCGGGAACAGCCAATTGGGTGGGGTGAAGCTGGGTTTGACGAGGGATTCGTACCAGGCGCCGGGTTTGAAAATGACGCCGGTACTGGCGGCGGCGGCGCAGGCAAGCAGGAAGATAAAGAAGGTCATCGTCTGTCCTTGGCGGGAGTGATTTGAAGCTTGGACGTGCGACACCTACCTAAAAGTTCAGCGCCAATTCATTCCGGCATCTCCAACCCGACAATCCTCAGCCAGGGCCACCGCGCCTGATAACTGCGCGCCTTCTGCTCAAACAACGTCTGCTCCGGATGCAGTGGATTAATCCGCAAAATCCCCAACTCCACATCCTCCAACCCATACGGCGCATACACGTCGCCCGTGGCAACCTCCAAGCCGATGCACGTACCGGCCACCAGATAACGGTCGACCCCGTCGCGCGCCGACTGCAACTGCGGGTAAGGCCGACCAAAGCGCTGAGCGTACCAAAGGTGCACCCGCGCCTGGTTCTTGACCTCGACATTCACGCCCAGGTCTTTGAACAGTTCATCCGCCGCACGAATCACCGCGTCTTCCGCCTCGTAGGACAGGTCGGTGTCGAAGTAAAAAACGTCGTAATCCTTCACGCCCTGATCAGCCGGCAGATTCGCCTGATGATTCCACACCGCCTGGAACAGGCAGCCCGCCGTGAGCATGCACTGATCCACACCTAGGTCAGGCAGGCGCGCGGTGATTTCGGCGTTGATGGGGTTGGCCATGGCCAGTTCGAGCAGGGTGTCGACGGTCAATGTCATGGGGGCTCCTTCATCATCGGTACGGTCCTGGGGAGCAACGGTACAACATTGAGCGCTGGCGCCGCTTCTTCACGTCATCAAAATTCGCTAAGGTGCCGCGATGCCCTGCCCTCACCGAGACCGCCCGCCTTGGCCCACTCCCCCGCAGATCACCGCGAAAGCCCCTGGTCGGTGTTCCTGATTTTCCTGCGCCTGGGCCTTACCTCCTTTGGCGGCCCGATTGCGCACCTGGGTTATTTCCGGGACGCGTTCGTGACCCGGCGGCGCTGGCTGAGCGAGCGCAGTTACGCGGATTTGGTCGCGCTCTGCCAATTCCTGCCCGGCCCCGCCAGCAGCCAGGTCGGCATCGCCCTCGGCCTGTCACGCGCGGGCTATGGCGGCGCATTGGCGGCGTGGCTCGGGTTTACCTTGCCGTCCGTCGTGGTGTTGATCCTGTTGGCCTTGGGCATCACCCGGCACAGCACCGCCATCCCGCCCGGCGTGCTGCATGGCCTT
The DNA here is from genome assembly GCF_006517195.1 of Pseudomonas sp. NIBRBAC000502773. Lineage (NCBI taxonomy): Bacteria > Pseudomonadati > Pseudomonadota > Gammaproteobacteria > Pseudomonadales > Pseudomonadaceae > Pseudomonas > Pseudomonas sp. NIBRBAC000502773. The sequence goes on from NZ_CP041189.1 coordinate 1,261,565, forward strand.
AAAGTGGTGGCCGTCGCCGTGGTCGCCCAGGCCGTGTGGGGCATGGCGCGCAACCTGTGCACCGACGCCCCGCGCGTGGCCGTGATGCTGCTCGCCGCCTGCGTGGCCCTGCTGCAAACATCGGCGTGGGGCCAGGTCGGCGTGATCCTCATCGCGGGCATGGCCGGCATGCTGCTGTTCAAGCCCACACCGCCCACCGCGCACGACGCCCTGCCCGTGACCATCAGCCGTCGCGCCGGGGCGCTATGGCTGTCGCTGTTTGTGCTGTTGCTGGCCAGCCTGCCGATCCTCGCCCAGTTGATGCCCAACCCAACCCTGGCCGTGACCGACGCCTTCTACCGCACCGGCGCGCTGGTATTCGGCGGCGGCCACGTGGTGCTGCCCTTGCTGCAAGCCGAAGTCGTGCCCCGCCACTGGGTGAGCAACGACGTGTTCCTCGCCGGCTACGGCGCCGCCCAAGCCATGCCCGGCCCGTTGTTCACCTTCGCCGCGTTCCTCGGCGCCTCGATGGCCCAAGCGCCGAACGGCTGGCTCGGCGGCCTGCTCTGCCTGCTGGCGATCTTCGCACCGTCGTTTTTACTGGTGCTGGGCGCACTGCCCTTCTGGGAAAGCCTGCGCCGCAGCCCGCGCACCCAAGCCGCGCTGGCGGGTGTGAACGCGGCGGTGGTCGGCCTGTTGCTGGCGGCGCTGTACCAACCGGTGTGGACCAGCGCCATCTTCACCGCCCAGGACGTCGCCCTGGCGCTGATTGGCCTGGTGGCGCTGATGGTGTGGAAACTGCCAACGTGGCTGGTGGTTGTAGGAAGCGGCGCGGCGGGATGGTTATTAAGTCTTACGGTGTGAGCCGCGCAGCCACCGTGCCGTGCTCCGGCTGATGATCAACCTTTCAACTCACCCGCCCGATGACCCGCCGCATCGTCGTAAGCCACATACAACGACTCGGCGATTTGGCTTTTGATGGCCTTGGTGGACTCCAGTCCCAACACAAAACCTTCCGCCTTACCGCCGGCACGGTTGAGTTCTTCGGGGGTGGACGCGCCGGTGATGGCGTCAAGCAGCTTGATGGCGTGAGGGCCTACACCCTTGGGAAGGCTGATTTGGTCGATGGACATGGGCGATACCTTGAAAGAGAGAGATCGGTAGCGCGTGGAACCACTGCCGGGGGTGGCATGGTAGACCGTTATACGCCGCAAGGGGCTGTTTTCCGGGTGAGCCTGATGCCCCCTTTAAACTCAAGACGCCTTCACCATGTCATTTAGCTATCATGCATCACCCCGGCCTCGCGTCATCGCGCGGGCCCCGCACACTTCATCCAACAAAGACCAGGGACAGGCAATGCCGCCATTCAAGACACTGCTCGCCGCCAGCCTGCTGCTGCTCGCGTTCATGCCAGCCACCGCCAGCGCCGGGCTCTACAGTTCCGATAAAAACAACTTCGGCACCCTGAAAACCAGCCTCACCGACGCAAGCAAGTACCGCTACGCCACGCTGGTGTCTACCACGGTCGGTGGTGACAACTTTGAAACCCTGCACCGGCTTGCCCGGATCTACGCCGACATCCTGGAAAAGGACATGGGCGTTCCCGTCAGCCTGTACGACACCGACGCCCTGCAGCTGAAAAACATCGAAAACTACCGCACTTCGGCCATCGAACAGATCCAAGACAAAAACTTTAACGCCACAGTGCAGACCTGCGCGGTCGCCAGCACCTTCCTGTACCCGTCCACGGTCTCAAACCTGCTGCGCATCATGGCTCCCGACATGGTCATCACCCGCAACGACCCCGCCGTGCATGCGCAATTGGTCGATGTGTCCAAGCACTTCCTGGCGCAGGACCTGGGTGTGTTGATGAAAATGTGCGAGGCCGCCCCTTCACGCCAGCAAGTCGGTGCGTTCAAGGCGTTTTTGGAAGCGCTGCAAAAAGAACAACCCTACATTGCCAGCACCGCACGCCTCAGCCAGCATCGCGTGCAGGCCAACGCCGAACAAACCAGCGAAGACGCCCGACGCGCAGAGATCGACCGGCAGGCATGGGCGCGCAAGGCCGAGCAAGATAAGGCCTACCAAGCCGCCGAAGACGCCCGCGACGCAAAAAGCCTCGCCGACCAAGCCGCCGTCCGCGAGGAAAAACGACTCAAGGCCCAACGCGACGAAGCCGTCCGCCAACAAGCCCTGGCCGCCCGCACGCCCGAGCAAGTGAATTGGGATAACCAACGCAACGAAGACGTGCAGCAATGCTACAAATATTCCGCCATGAACAAAGTCGCCACCGACGCCAACAACCAAGGCTTTTCCATCGAAAAAGCCGAGCAATACCTGGTGGATGCCAGGGGCCTCAAAGGCCAGGATGCCCAAGATATGCGGAGCATCATCCGAGTGGTGCGCTTGACTCACGCCAACGACACACCGAACCAAGCCTTCACAACTGAATACGACCGCTGCCTGGCGCTACGGGCCAAGAAGCATGCGGCAGCTGCAGCGAACTGACCAAGGCAAACGCTCCCCCCTGTGGCGAGGGAGCTTGCTCCCGTTGGGCTGCGCAGCAGCCCCCCAACCATTCGCAGCACAGATGAACAACAGAGCCTGGCCACCCCGTGCACATTCGCCCCTAAGCGGGTGTTCCAATCACGGCATGGAAATCTTGTACTCCGCGAGCTTGGCCTTGTTCTCCTGCTCCAGGTACTTCTTGTCGACGATCTGCGAGAACTTCATGAAGTCGGCCTTGGCGTCTTCCCTGTTGCCCAAATGGTCGTACGCGATCCCGCGCGCATAATAGGCCCAGGCGTAGTCCGGCTGGCGCTGAAGGCCGGTACTGAATGCTTCGGCGGCCTCCCGGTACTGACCCAGGTCTGTCAGTGCGAGGCCCAGATGATAGTAGGTCGGCATATTGAAGCCGGTCCCCTTTCCTGCTTCTCCCATTCCGTTGTCAAGGTTGTACTGCACGAGCTCAAGGGCTTTTTTCGGGTTACCCGCGGCGCGATACATGGCGCTCAAGTCCAGGTAGGCGCGCGGCTCAGGCTTGACCACCAGTTGCATGGATTTCTCCTTGGCGGCCAAGGCTTCGGGAAAGCGCTTGAGGTTGAGGTAGGCGTCGGCCTGCACCGCATAAATCAAACTATGCAGCGAGGCAGGCAGCGTAGCTTTCTGCAGGCATAGATCACCTTCCTGCAGCACCAGGGGGTAGTTTTCGGCTTTGGACGCCTTTAACTGGTTGGCGCAGTGGGCAAGGTTGGCTTTTTGCGGGTTCTGCATCCCTGCACAACCGGTGAGGAGGGCGGAGCAGGCAATCAGTGCGAGCCAGCGAGTATTCATGATCAGCATCCTTGTCAGTCGAGCAGATGAGCGTTGAGGTCAGGGCGATAGACCTGCAGGAGCGGCGCGGTCACGGTGCCTTGCAGCGAGCAGAACACGGTGGTGTGTCCCACGAGCGACGGTGACGTGTCGCCCGCGTCGACCATCAGCACACGGTCTACGAAACCAAACGGCGTAGCGACGCCAGGACCGGTCAGCCCTTCGGTGCGCCATTGGCCGATCGGGTCACCGACACGGCGGATTTCGGCGCGGGTAATGGCTTTGCCCTGACTGACAAAACGTGCGTTATCAACGATCAGCGGCTTGAGCTTTGCAGCCACCTCTTGCGGCGAGCCATCGGCTACAAAACCCCAGAACAGAAAATTGCCGACGTCCTTGATGGTTTGGGCCTGGTTGTAATAGCCGACCATACGCACGCCATTAACGATCAGGGGCGTTTCGAAGTGTTGATAAGTGCCACCTTCCTGCAGCGGGCTCATGATGGTCGGTGCCTTGACCGAACCGTAGTCACTCAGGCGCAAGGTACCTGCTGGCAAGCGCGCATCGCGCAGGCTCTCGAAGAAATGCGCATCGCAACGAGAGAACTCGGTCAGCAGTTGTTCGGGCGTGGTGACGGTACGGGCGTGGGCAGTGCAGGCGACGGCGAGCAATGCAACGCCGGAAAAAAGAGAGCGGAACATTAAAATCATCCGTGAAGTAGGAACAACAGCTGTCGGCGGGTGAGTGGGAAACTTTAGCAATACGGGCCTGCCGGAGAATACCCGTGTGCCGCTGGTCCGGCCCTGTCCGGCATAAGCTATCCTGCGCTGCGACATGCACCGCCTGTCACAGACTTTCGAGCAACCTTAAAAACGGCGCACCAGGAGAGCTGCATGTTGATCGGCCATCGCTTCGAGCGCACCGCCCAGGGTGACCTGCACATCCACTCGCGCAATCGGGTGCAAAGCGCATTCGTGCTGCTGACCGGCGCAATGGCCTTCATCCTGCCGCTGGCCTTCGTCGTGTTTGGGTTCAGCGCTGAACACTCGCCACTGGCAGACCTGGACCCACTGTCCTCACTGCTGATCGTGCTCGGCCTGCTGCTGATTCCTGCTCTTGGCCTGCTGCTGATGGTGTACACCGGCACCCGCGAGACCTTGCTGTTATCGCGGCACAACGGTGAAGGCACGCGCCGCACCCGTAACTTTTTCGGCGGCCGCGAACGGGTGCAGTCGGTGTTCAGCATCAATGCCCCCCATGCCCTCGAACTTCGCCGCCGCCCACAGGCCGAGCCGGTCTATACCCAGCTGTGGCTGGTGATGCGCGATGGCAGCGAGCAGCGTTTGACCACCGACAACGTGCCGGTGGTGCCGGGCAGTCAACGCACCGACAGGTGGCTGCGTGAGCTGGCCGACTACCTGAACGTGCCGGTGCCCACCGAGGTCGTGGTCGATTCGGCGGCCAGGGCGACCGCCGCCTACAGGCCCGCTCCCACCCGCGCCAGAGCGGTGAAGGGGGTCAAGCCGAAGGCGAAAGAGCTCACGTCTTCAGACGAATCGAGCGAGAAACTCAGCCTTCCCGCCCGTGCCCTGCTCACCCTGCTGGGAGCGTTCCTGGCGGTGCTGGAGTTGACTCACGTGATCGCATTGATGCGTGCGCTGTTGACCGGACGGCTGCGGGTCAGCGGGCTTCGAACGGGGTCGACAAGTTTTTACTGGGCTGAGCAACCGATGGTTTTTTCATTCAATCTGCTTGTCGGCATCGCCGAGGTGCTGATTATCGGGTTGATCGCCTGGGGTTGCCTGCGCACGGCGATACTGGGCCGGCTGAAAGCCAATCCCAGATGAGTACTGCCACCCACTTGCGCACGCTGCTATTCTCAGGCGTTTCCCCCCTGCAGAATCTCCATGCCCCTGACCCATCGCGAAACCGCCCGCCTCGACCGCCGTCTCATCGCCGCCCTCACCGACGCTTGCGAAACCGCCAAGACTGAAATCCCCGGCTTCGACTGGCTGACCCACACCGTCGACTACAGCGCCTTCCCCCAAAGCCTGCGGGTGATCTGGGTGTTCGACAGCCGCGCCAGCAAGGAGCACGCCCTCTCGACAGGGGCAGACACACGCATGCGTGAGCTGACCGCCGCTGCACTCAACGACGCCGACGTGCACGGCGCGCCCATGGAGCGCTGCGTACACGTCGACTCCGAGGAAGAATGCCGCCTGCGTCATGACGGCGATTGGCGCGTGCGCCTGGCCAAGGTGCATACGGCCAAGGTGTGAGTGCGCGTCTTCCTGGCGCCGGTTGTACCAGTGGGCATGGCATCTGCGGGCTTTCGCGATGGTCGCTGCACGGCTGCATTTTTACCCCACCAGGCAGGTCACGCCTGCGTACTGAACCGCTGCACTCCACGCCGCTCATACATCGCCGCTTCCGTCGCTTGCGTCGCCCGCTCGCCTTTGTATTGCAGTTGTTGGATAAAAGTCCGGTCCTTGCCCCCCTTGATGTCCGACGGGTCGTGATCCGTGAGTAGAGGCGCCAGATCAAGGGTCTTGGCGAAGTTTTCGTTGGTCAGGCTGTAAAACCCCAGGCCCGACCAGACCGAATCGGCGTCCACCGTGTCGATGGCAGCATTCCGGTAGGCAATGGCTGCGCTTTTCAGGCCCAGGGATCGGTTGAGCAAATCCGTCAGCCGCTGGGTATCCGAGCGGCTGAGCTGGCTGGCCGAATCCAGCACTTTCAGGCGGCCATCGGCCTCGACGGTGAAGCCGTATTTTTTGCCGGCCAAGTCGGGGGCGGTGGCCGACAGCGCCGACTCGAATGACTTGAAGGAAGCCTTCAGCGTACTGAACGCCCCGTTGAAGATTTCAGCGCGGCGAGGAAAGTCTCGCGACTGGGTACGACCGACCCAGGTGTCGACCACCTCCAGCGGTTCCAAGGGGGCGCTGGCTGATCCACTGGGATGGTAGACGGCCGCCGGGGCGGCGTTGGCCAACGCGTCTTTCGCGGCGTCCGTCAGGGGCTGGGCCACGAGTTTCTGCTCGGAAGGTGCGAGGCTGACGTTGGCTGGCGGGAGATAGGCCGCGCTGACGGAAAGAGCCATTTAATCGGTCCATGATTGGCGGGTTCATACAGGTTATCGACGGTAAAGGGTCGAGCTTTAGGCGGCCAACCTGCAGGATCGTACAAGCCAGGCGCCCCGTGGCCTCGATAATCTGGCCGTCTTACCCACCAGAGGATGGATCATGGCTACGTCACAGCACTCGGCACAACCGGTAAACCTCGCGCAAAAGGCATCGCTCATCGACGCGCAGTGGAGCCCCAGGGTCGTCGCCGAAATGAACGACTACCAGTTCAAGGTGGTGCGCATCGAAGGGGAGTTCATCTGGCACTCGCACCCGGAAACCGACGAAGCGTTCCTGGTGCTCGAAGGGACGCTGCGTATCGATCTGCCGGAAGGCCCGGTGTACGTGGCGGCGGGCGAGCTGTATGTGGTCCCGCGTGGCGTTGAACATCGGACTGCCGCCGAGGGTGAGGCGAAGCTGATGATGATTGAGCCTCGAGGCATCTTGAATACCGGCCACGAAGGCGGCGAACGTACGGCCACGAATGATCTGTGGATCTGAAAAGTGGCGCGGGTGTAGATACTCTCGGTCATTGAACCGAGCCTTTAGCGGGTAATTTCTGGATAATGCCCAGCTCCCGCCCCCGATACGGACATCCCGCTCGATGAAGTTGCCCACCGCCGCCGCCCTCCTCCTCGCCTCTGCGCTGCTGCCTTCCATCGCCCACGCCGACGACGCCGCGCTGACCGACACGTTCAAGGCCTTCACCCGCTGCGACGCGACGTTCTTCAGCCGCCTGAACAGCCACCGCGACGCCTGGCAGGCCTACGCACCGCTCAAGCAGGACAAAGACTTCGCGTGGATCGCGGTAGTCAACCGCGCGGACCGCAAGGCCAACGCGGTGCCGGTCAGCACGCCGCCCATCGCCGGCTTGAAGCTGTTGTCGTACGCCGACGAGGCCACCGACCTTGGCAACCTGGGGCTCTACTATTACTGGGGATTTGTTGTGCAAGGTAACATCGACGAGGTTGCCCAACGCCTTGCCCCGCTGCTCGACCAACCGGCTCGCCTGCAAAAAGGCGACGGCGCCTACATCCGTAGCGAGCTCAAGGTCGGCGACCGCTGGCAGGCCATCAAGCCACGGCCCGGCGTCGCGCCCGGCACCCGCGAAGTCGAGCGCGTGCTGCTGGTAGAGCCGGAAGGCAGCGACGGCACGCAATCGCGCATCAGTTGTTCGTTGCAGGGTGGTGTGGATGCGGCGCTGCTGGCCTGGTCGCGTCCGGACATCCAACCGGTGGACTACCCGCGCACTATCGTGGAACCAAGCATCAACGACGTCGCCGTCCCCGCCAGCGTGCTCCAGCGCCTCGACTCGGCCCTGCTGCAGCCGAAGTTCAAGACGTTGAGCTACACCTACCTGTCGAAAAAAAGCGATGGCAGCAACGACAGCCCCACCTCGGTGACCTTTACGGCGGTGGGTGGCTTGCTGAACAAGAATGAGATCTACAGCGACACCTTCCATGTCGAGCGCCTGGTACAGGCGGACCTGATCCAGTTGAAGTCGAAGATGAACGGCGTGGGCGACGGCCAGGTGCTGCTGACCCGCGAAGCCGAGCTGAGTATTCCGAGCAGTTGGACGCCTGGCCAAACGCTGAGCGCCAACCTGCACATGGCGAACGTGCCCGGCAAACCGACCGATACCCCGCTCGAGACCTCCGTGAGCTGCAAGATAGGCCAGCGCTTCCCGGCCCGACAGGTGTTTGCCTCGTTGACCGGCGACGCCATTAAGCTTGAGTGCGAGCAAGGCGACTACAAAACCTCGCGCGCGTTTATCGAAGACCTGGGCATTGCCGTGACGCTGGCAACGACCTCGAGCAAAATGCGCTCGGCGTATGAATACACGGCGTTCGAGGTGGTGCGTTGATCGAAGGGGCGGTTGCCAAGCAAACATCCCGCTGATTCAGGGCACTCTACGTTGTCGCAGCAGTCTGTTCCTACACACCCCATGCCCCGCGGAGTTCCCATGATCATTGTCCATCACCTCAACAACTCACGTTCGCAGCGCATTCTGTGGCTGCTGGAAGAGCTTGGCCTGCCGTACGAGATCAAGCGCTACCAGCGCGACCCGAAAACCAACCTTGCGCCGCCGGAGCTCAAGGCGATCAATGCGCTGGGTAAATCCCCGGTGATCGAAGACGGCGCCAACGTGGTGATCGAGTCCGGCGCCATCGTCGACTACCTGATCCGCCGCCATGGCGACGGTCGCCTGCAGCCGGACCCGGCCACGGCCGCCTACGACCAGTACGTGCAATGGCTGCACTTCGCCGAAGGCTCGGCCATGCTGCCGCTGATGCTTAACCTGTATGTGGGGCGCCTGGGCGATGCCGGTGCACCGCTGCACCCGCGTATCGAATCGGAAGTGGCCAATTACCTCGGTTACCTCAACGAGGCGCTGGCACACACGCCGTATCTGCTGGGGGATGACGTGAGCGGCGCGGACATCCAGATGAGCTTTATCGGCGAAATCGCCAAGGCCCAGGGCAAGCTGCCGGCGTACCCGCACCTGGCGGCGTGGGTGCAGCGTTTCCAGGCACGCCCGGCTTACCGCCAGGCGCTGGAACAGGGTGGGGAGTATGCGTTTGCCAAGTGAGTAGCTTGCCCTCGACTGCATGACAGCGGCTAAGGCGCCGCCATCTGCCACAGCGAAGCGCCCACGCCGGTGATGCTCTCCCCCGCAATCAACCCCGCCGCTGCGGTAATCGCAAACCGCTCGGTGAGGCTCGGCCAGCGGCAGCTCACCAGCCAGGTGAGCACCGCACCCAGGGCCATCATCAGCGACACCGAAGCTGGCAGCACAAATGCCAGCCCCAACGCGGCAGCACTGGGCAGGTAGCGGGCGCGATGGGCGGGTAACAGGCTGTCGAGCACGCCCAGCAACACCCCGGCCAGCCCTGCGATACCGATCGCCCAGCGAATGCTTGCCGACAATGAATCCAGCCCATGGGTGAGGGTTTGCGCCACGGCTTTCCAGGTCGCGACCGCCGGCGCCGGCCATTCCTCGGTGAGCAACATCGATTGCGGATCAGGAATCAGCGCCAGGTACGCAAACACCCCGACGATGCTGCCAATGAAAATCCCCAGGATCTGCGCGATCACTTGCTTGTGCGGCGTGGCACCAATGGCCTTGCCGACCTTGAAGTCGTTCATCAGGTCGGTGCACTGCCCCGCCGAGCCGCCGGCGGTGTTGGCGCTCATCAGGTTGATCGGCACCTGCCCCGGCGCGACGATGCCGAAGCTCAGCTGGGACAACTGCCCGATGGCGCCAATCGGCGGAATACCGGTGGCGCCCACCACACGGGCGGCGACGGCCGCCAGGCAGATCGCCAGGGGAATGGTCAGCAACGCCATCCACAGGTTGATGCCGAACAACAGCGCCTGCAGGCTCACCACCAATACGATCGACAGCACAAAACCAGCGGCCGGCCCGGGTTTGGGTACGCTCCAGGCTTGCCCGCCGGCGGACTTGGTCGAGGTGTATAACGCCCACAGACGAATCGTCAGCGACGCCAAGGTTGAGCACACCATCAGGCTCACTCCCGGCCACAGCAACCACTCCACCAACGCCGCAAATTGCGGGCCGCTGCTGCCGGCCGGCAAGGTCACCAGGCCTTGCGCCAGCAACCACGGGCCCAGGCCGCCCCAGGCGAGCAAGGCGCCAAGCAGCAGGGTCAGGCCGACGCGAATGCCGATAATGCCGCCAAAACCCAGGAGCAACAGCGAAGGGTCGGCAGTGAAGGTCAGGCGCTCCAGCTGGGCGGATGGCGACCAACGCGGGAAGGCCCACACAAAGGTGTCCACCCACTTCACCAGCCCGGACAGCAACGCCGCGCTGAGCAGCACCTTCAAACGCGTCGCCGCTTCGCGCCCATGGTTGTAAATATGCAGCAGGGTTTCCAGGGTGGCCATGCCTTCGGGAAACTTCAGCGCCTTGTCATTGAGCAACGAAGGCCGCAGGTACCAGGCGATCCAGATGCCCAGGAAACTCACCGAGAACACCCAGGCGATCATCGGCAGCGCATCCAGCTGGTTGCCCGTCAGCAGGGTATAGGCCGGGATCGGCGCCACCAGCCCACCGGAAATGATCGAAGCAGCGGCCGAGGCGACGGTCTGGTTGATATTGCTCTCATGCAGCGTCCACGGCAGCTGCTCCGACGACCTCCTCGCCAGGCCCTGCCAGATCGCATACCCCACCAGCAGGGCAATGATCGACATGTTGAACGACCAGCCGATCTTCAACCCGGCGTACACATTCGAAGGGGTCAGCAGGATACCGAGCACGGTGCCGGTGATGACCGCGCGCAGGCTCAGTTCGTGTTCGACGGGGGATGAAGGGGGACCGTTGATGAGGTGGCATGCATGCGGATTCCTTTCGGCTGGGGAACAGGGCGACATAACAAGTGAGCCCCTTAAGGCCTGAAGGTTCCTATGCGGCAAGCGGACACCTTTTTATGGTGAGCGGGCTTCAACCACTGCGCCATCAATTACTCAATCAGAGCCATGCAGCATCCCATAACGAATAATCCCCTACCTGCGCCACCAACCCGGCCCGCAAAGGGTTGGCAATGATGTAGCGAGCCATTTTGCGAACATCATCCTCCGCACGGACAGCCCTATCGTGATAACCGGGTTGCCAGACACGCTCCTTGCTTTGACGACGCCGGTTGATGGTCAGCGTGCTACGCGACTTCATACGCCGCACCACGTCGGGCAACGTCTTCTGCTTCAGCTCAAACAGCCAGTGAATGTGGTCAGGCATGATGACCCAGGCCAGAGAGTCGACCAATGCCAGCTCATGAACCTGCCGAAATTCGGCCACCAACAGACGACCCAGATAAAGGTCGGTGAATAGGCGCTGACGGTGATGCACGACAACGGTAATGAGGTAACTGCGTCCGTATTCAGAGTAACGACCGTGACGCAGCCGATGAGATTGGGGTGTGGGGCGCATTCCGTTGCTCCTGGGGACCGTCCTGAAGAGCATTAACACTAGCGCGCCGTAGCTGGCGATCCAGTGTCATCGGGTGACTGAATGTATCCGCCCGGAGTGACCTGGCTTTTGTGGTGAGCGGGCTTGCCCCGCGCTGGGCTGCGAAGCGGCCCCAGAAGCTGTTATCCGGATTTACCTGGAAAAACGCGGTGTTCTTGATGGGGCCGCTTCGCGGCCCAGCGCGGGGCAAGCCCGCTCACCACAAAAAGTCCGCTCACCACTATGCGGGCGTAAAACCCGTTCCCCCGGCCGCCCCGCCTTCGGCTTGTGCCTTGTCCAACAGTTGCTGCACCCACGGCGCGTTCCGGGGATTGACCACGCCATAGCGGTCCGGCGGGAAAAACGCCCAGTGATGGGCGATTGCTGTAAGGCGCTTGAGCTCATCGGCCGCCAGCCAATACCCGGTGTCCAGCAAGGGCAGCGGTTCGCCGTCGAAACGTCGGCCCAGCATCAGGTTGGTGCCGGGGGCGAAGGTAAAGGCCAGGTCCTGGCAGGGTTGCAGTTGTTTGTCCGGTGCCGGCATGCGGCCGACCCGGTTGTAGGTGAAGTCACCGGGGTATTCGTCCTTGAATACCAGCCAGTGGCCCGCCGTGGTCTTGGCGACGATCCACTGCGACACCCCGCTGCTCTGGGTGCGTTCGAGCTGGCCGTTTTTCCATTGCATAAGGGCGTTGCAGTCGGGATCGTAGTCCGAGGCCCACAGGCTGGTGCCCGACACCAGCCTGTGGCGCTCCAGCTCGACCACGCCCTGGTCCGGCATGGCCTGCCAGTAGCGCTTGATGGGATCGCGGGTATCACGCAGGTAGTTGCGCAGCCCCCAGGCCGCCGTAAAGACCACCGCCGCCAATACCTGCCAGGCAAAGGTGTCGCCGATGACACGGTCCACGTCCAGCCCTGGCGCGAACGCGGCCCCGTACAGCCACACGCCCAGCATGAACACCAGGCTGGGCAGGAACACACCAAAGCACAGCGGCGGCAGCAGCACTTCGATCCAACTGAAGTGATGCCCGGCTGCATGCTCACGTGCCCAGGCCTGCTCCTGGGCGAGCATGGGTGCCTGTTCGCGCGGGCCGATGCCGGGATCGGGGGCCTTGAAGCGCCAGTAAAGTGCCACGGGGTCGTTATTCATGCCGCGCATCATGCCCTTGGCGCGGGCAGAGATACAGCGCCCCGAGCACCGATAAAACAATCATTGCCGAGATCCGCCCACAGTCATACGATGACTGATCACACCCATAACAATAAAGGATCACCTGTGAACAAACCCCTGCTCCTGGCCGCCGCCGTTGTCTGCGGCTTCAGTGCCCACGCCCACGCCGCCACGTTTGCGTATATCTCCAGCCCCGGCGACGGGCTGATTTCCCAGTACCGCCTCGACGAAAGCAATGGCGCCCTGAGCCTGGTCGAGCAAGTGACGGCCGGCGATCAGGTCAACCCCATGGCCCTCAGTCCCGACGGCAAGACCTTGTTCGCGGCCCTGCGGGTCAAACCGTTTCAGGTCCAGGGCTTCAGCATCGACCCGACAACCGGCCGCCTGACCCCGCAGTCCAAGGCGCCGCTGGCCGAAAGCATGGCGTACCTGGCCACCGACCGCGCCGGGCGCTATTTGCTCGCGGCGTCCTACGGTGCCGATACCCTCAGCGTCCAGCCCATCGACAAGCCCGACCCCATCCGCACCTACAAAACCGGCCTGCATGCCCACTCGCTGCGCACCGACCCCAGCAATCGCTTTGCCTACGCCGGCAACCTGGGCACGGACCATGTGCTGCAATACCGCTTCGATGCCAACACCGGCGCACTCACCCCGATTGGCAGCGGCTTCGTGAGCGTGCCGGCCAATACCGGGCCTCGGCACCTGGCGTTTTCGGCCAACGGCAAGTACCTGTATGTGGTCGGTGAAATGAGCGGCACCGTCACCGCATTTGCCATCGATGACAGCACCGGCGCGCTGACGCAGATCGGCGTGGCCAATGGCATTCCCGAGCGTTTGAAACTGGCCCATGGTGAAGTGCGTGACGCGCGCAACAATGACCTGAAAGACGACCCGACGCCGCGCATCTGGGCGGCCGACCTGCGCCTGTCGCCGGACGGCAAGCTGTTGCTGATGAGCGAGCGCACCAGCAGTTCGGTGTCGGCGTTTGCGGTGGATACCGCCACCGGCGGCCTGCGCTATGTCGACAACTACCCGGTCGAGGAGAAGCAGCCGCGCAATATCGCGTTCTCCCCCAACGGGCATTGGCTGCTGGTGACCGGTGAGAAAAGCGACAAGGTCGGCACCTATGCAGTCAGCGCCAACGGTGCGTTGAAGCGGGTGGGGGAAGCGGCGTCGGGCAAGGGGGCGCTGTGGATTGAGGTGCTGCATACCTCGGCCAACTGACCTGAACCTGTGTGATTATCCCTTGGGGAGGCTTGGACGAGGTATGACCCGCGTCCAGGCCTCAAATGTGTAAACGATGTCCCCGGTTTCAGATGTAAACGATGTCTACGGTTCTACACCCCCACAGGGTTGGATCTTGAGGGTGTACAGGCCTCAGCTCAGGCGAAACCGTGCGGTGTTATCACTCAACGCCTGGCTGCCCTTGCTCAAGGTGTCCGCCGCACGGTTTACCGCGCGGGCGCCGTCCAGCAGGCGCCCGGCGGCCTGGTCGACTTGCTGGATATTGCCGCTCACTTCATCCGCCGTCGCTGCCTGCTCCTCCACCGCCGTGGCGATTTGCGCCAGGGTGTCGGTGACGTTCTGCACCGCGCCGGCAATCTCGCCCAGGCGCGTGCCCAGGCCGGTGACGGACTCGGCATCGGTCAAGGCCTGCTCGCACGCGGCGCCCATCAGCGTCACCGCCTGGCTCACGGTGGCGCGCAGGCTGTCGACGGTGCCGGCGATCTGCGCTGTCGACGCCTGAGTGCGTTGCGACAGGCTGCGCACTTCATCGGCGACCACCGCAAAGCCCCGGCCCTGCTCGCCTGCGCGTGCGGCTTCGATGGCTGCGTTCAGCGCCAGCAGGTTGGTCTGCTCGGCGATGCCGCGAATGGTGTCGACCACCGATTGAATCTGCTGGCCTTGCTGGCTGACCTGCTGCAAGGCGTCCGAGGTGTCGGTCAGGCGCTGGTTGAGCTGCTGGATGCTGGCGGTGGTGCGCTGGCTGTCGCGGCTGCTGTCTTCGGCGATGCGCCGGGTCTGCTGGGCACTGCCCGAGGCCTGTTCGCAGCTGCGCGCGACGCCCATGGACGTGGCGGCCAACTGCGTGGCAGCGGCGGCGATCTGGCTGATCTGGTGCTGCTGGTCTTCGACTTCGCTGAGGGTGCTGCCCGATTGCGAGTTCAGGGTAAGCACCGCCGAGCCGAGCTGCTGGGTTTCGTGATTGACGCCGAGCAGGCTGGTGCGCAATTGCACCACCGCGACGTTCAGCGCGGTGCTGATCGCAGCGAGTTCGTCGCGCCCTTCCACCGCCACTTCCACGCACAGGTTGCCGTCGCGCAGGGACTCGGCCAGCGTGGTAATGCCACTGGCGCTGCGACGGATGGAGGCTTGCAGGCACATGAACAGGTACAGCGCCGCCAGGGCCAACAGGCTGAATGTCGCCGCCATCGGGATGAATTGCTTGAGTGAACGGTCGTGGTAATAGCTCAGGCGCGCGTCCAGAGAGGTCAACGACTGCTTGCGCAGCGCGCCGAGGCTGCCGAGCATGGCGTCGACACTGCGGTCGAAGGCGGCGGTGTCGAGCTTGATGGTGCCGCCAAACACGCCGTCGTCGAGCACCTTGAGTTCGTTATCCAGCACTTGCAGGCTGTTGTCGTACTGTCCGGTCCAGGGTTCCATGCCCGCGAACTGCTTGGCCTTGAGCGAAGAGGCGGCCTTGGTCAACTGGTCGCGCGCATCGCCGATGCGGCTGCGCAAGTCGCGCATCTGCAAACGGCTCTGCAAGGTGAATTGCCCCGAAGAAATGGACGACTGCCCCACGCTGGCCATGCGACCGATGCGCTCGATCAGGTCGGGCGCGTGCTGGGTGCCCATCTGCATGAGCATGTAGGTTTCCAGCCACGGGTCGAGGATCAGCCCGGCGTCCAGGGCGATCTGTTCGCGCAGCGCCTGCATCGCCGTAAGCGCGGTGGTGAAGCGGTCGTAGCCGTCCGGCCACCACCCGACGGTGCGCAGCGATGACGAATCCATGCCCTTGACGGTGCCCTGCAACGCTTCGAAGCGGGCCAGGACATCAGCGCTGGCGTTCTGGGTTTTCAACGCCTCGCCGAGGGCTTGCAGGCTTTGCAGGATCAGCGGGAAATTGGCATCGACGTTATCCATCGCCGCCTTCGCTTCCGGTGTCGGGGCGTGCAGGATGTCCGCCGCCTTCCAGCGCGCCGCCAGGTTACGTTGCGCCGTCAGTTGGCCGTCCAGCGCATCCAGGGCCAGCAGCTGGCGAACGCCGGACTGTTCGTTGGAAATCACGCTTAATTTGTCGCGATAGTCCTGGCCGATCATCCACAGGCTGCCCGCCAGGGGCAGCATGAACAGGAAGAACAGGATCTGGAACTTACGTGCGAAGCCGAAACGTCCGAGCAGGCGGATACCGGGTGATAAAAGGCTGTGCATGTCCACTCCCAAAAACAACCCACGCGTTAGACGGCAGGCGAAGCCTTGAAATGACTAACGGCAAAATGCCATGTCATTGATTAGGTTGGCACTAGCAAGATACGGGCCGCTGCTGCACAGCCCTGAAACAGGGCACGCGACGCGCCAATACGGCCCGAGGCGTGCTCGAAAATGGGGCGAAAGCACCCAGTTGCGACACAGGCATCGTCACCTGCGGAGACGACCACCCGAGGCGCGCACTGAAACGCCCTCAATCACCACAGCCTATCGGCCGCCCATGGGGAGAACTTGAAGGGAGTCCGGCGGCCTATTTACGCCAGCAGTCGGGTAATCCACTGGACCTGCTGGGCGATGGCTTGCGCCTTCGCCTGCGGCACCCGTTGCCGAGCCTGGTCAAAGCCCGCCAAGGCGGCCTTTTTCAGACGCAACGCGCGCTGCCACTTGGCGAGGAACGCCGGGCTGCGGGCCTGCAGGTGCAAGGGGCCGAAGTACAGCTCCTCAGCGCTATACACCACGGGTTCGGCGCGCTCGGCCATGATGATTTCATAGTAGAAGCGGTTTTCGTGCAGCAGCTCCTCACTGAGGATGCGGTAGCCATTGCTCATCAACCAGTAGCGCAACGGCTGTTCGCCGCCGTTGGGTTGCAGGATCAGACGTTCGCGGCCGCTGAGGTGGGCCTTGCCGCTGTCGAGGATGTCGCGGATCGTCTCGCCGCCCATGCCGCAGACGCTGATCGCGGTGATCGCGTCCGCCGGCTCTATCGCCGCCAACCCATCGGCCAGGCGCACCGTGACGTGCTGCTCCAGGCCATTGTCGCGCACGGTGCGCTGCGCCGCGTGGAACGGCGTGCTCGCCACCTCGCCCGCCACCGCCGCCTCAATCACGCCACGGCGCATCAAGGCCACCGGCAGGTAGGCGTGGTCCGAGCCGATATCGGCCAGCCGCGCGCCCCTCGGCACCTGCGCGGCCACACGCTCCAGGCGCATGGACAAGGTGTGTTCGTTCAACCTGTGTTCCTTTTTATTCGCCGGAAAATCGATCCCGGCTGTTGGTCAGATGCAACACCATCGCCGCCCTTGCGGCATCCGGATCCTGGCGCTTGATCGCGTTGAAGATCGCCTCATGCTCCAGGTTCGCCAGTTGCCCGAGCTTGGCAAAGTCCGCCCCGCCGCGCTCGTCACCCTTCACCTGGGTACGCGGAATCATCGCATTGCCCAGGTGCTGCATGATCTCGGTGAAGAACGTGTTGCCGGTGGCTTCGGCGATCAACTGGTGAAAACGCTTGTCCTCATCCACGCAGCTGTCGTTGTTGGCCAGCGAGGCCTGGTAGTCGTCGAGAGCGGCGCGCATGTGGGCCAGCTGCGCGTCGGACCTGCGCACGGCGGCCAGCGCCACCGCCTGCACTTCCAGGCCCAGGCGCAGCTCGAGCATGTTGCGCACGCTGGCGACGGTGTCCACATGCAGGCGCAAGCCTTGCTGGGCCTGTTGCGCCAGTACAAAGGTGCCGATGCCATGGCGCGTCTCCACCAGCCCCGAGGCTTGCAGCTTGGACAGGGCCTCGCGCACCACGGTACGGCTCACCCCATGCTCGAGCACGATGGTGGATTCGGACGGCAGTTTTTCACCGGGCTTCAACTGCCCAAGCAGGATGCGCTGGGTCAGGGCGTCGAGCACGCCTTGGGCCAGGTTGTTGGAGCGTCTACGGACGGGAGGTCCACTATCAATGGGCATCGTTGCGGGTCCACGGGGTTGGGCTGGAGGGAGCTTAACATCCCGATCGGGCACCAGGCGGGGTTGATTCAAAAGCCAGCCAACTTGTATGACAACTAATCTGATACCTGCCTTACCTCATCATCGTCACCCTGAAGAACTCGCGACAGCCAGCCCTCTTTACCCCACCAAAAACCCCAATAAACATTAAGCAAATAACCAAAATACCCGATAACCGTACGGTCTTATAAGAACAAATCACTCACGACCGCATTGCGAACCTCAGAAACCAACTTGTATGATGTCTATCAACAAAACACGCAAACCCGCATAAAAACAATCAGGGGGAGTTTTGAATTGTGAACAATTCAAGCCATGCATCTGCCGCACCAGAAAGTGATCCGGTCCTCGCGCGCGCCGTGAGTAAAGTGAAGGGCCATGTGCTCCCACTGTTCGTGATCATGTTCATCCTCAACTACATCGACCGGGTCAATATCGGCTTTGTGCGCACGCACATGGAACATGACCTGGGCATCGGCGCTGCCGCCTATGGCTTCGGTGCCGGGCTGTTCTTCATCGGCTACGCGCTCTTTGAAGTGCCCTCCAACATGCTGCTGCAAAAGGTCGGCGCCAGAATCTGGCTGACCCGCATCATGTTCACCTGGGGCATCGTCGCCACGCTGATGGCGTTCATCCAGAACGAAACCCACTTCTACATCCTGCGCTTCCTGCTGGGCGTGGCCGAAGCCGGCTTCTTCCCTGGGGTGATCTACTACTTCACGCGCTGGCTGCCGGGGGTTGAGCGCGGCAAGGCCATTGCGATTTTCCTCAGCGGCTCGGCGGTGGCCTCGCTGATCTCCGGCCCGCTGTCAGGCGCGCTGCTGCAGATCGAAGGGTTCGGCTTCCACGGCTGGCAATGGATGTTCGCCATCGAAGGCCTGGCCTCGGTGGTGATCGGTTTCTTTGTGTGGTTCTGGCTCGATTCCAAGCCCCACGACGCCAAATGGATGACCCGCGAAGAACAGGATGCGCTGGTCAACGCCATCGACCAGGAACAGCGCGAGCGTGAAGCCCTGACCAGCGTCAAGCCGACCCTCGGCAAGCTGCTCAGGGACCGCCAGATCCTGCTGTTCTGCGCCCTGTACTTCTGCATTCAACTGACGATCTACGCGGCGACGTTCTGGCTGCCGAGCATCATCAAGAAGATGGGTGACCTGAGCGATGTGCAGGTGGGTTTCTTCAACTCGATCCCGTGGCTGATCTCGATCATCGCCATGTACGCCTTCGCGACGCTGTCGGGCAAATTCAAGTTCCAGCAGGCCTGGGTGGCGGCTGCGCTGTTGATTGCCGCAGCAGGCATGTTCATGTCCACCACCGGCGGGCCGATCTTCGCGTTCGTGGCGATCTGCTTTGCGGCCATTGGATTCAAGTCGGCGTCTTCGCTGTTCTGGCCCATCCCACAGGGCTACCTGGACGTGCGCATCGCCGCAGCCGTGATTGCCTTGATCAACTCCATCGGCAACCTGGGTGGCTTCGTTGCACCGACCACCTTCGGCTTCCTGGAGCAGACCACCGGCTCGATCCAGGGCGGTCTCTACGGCCTGGCTGGCACCTCGGTGCTCGCCGCAATCCTGGTGTTCTTCGCCAAGACCTCGCCCGCTGCCGCATTGACCTCGCCGGGCGCCGTGCCCACCGGCGCTGCCATCAGCAAATCTCTCTGAGCCTCTTTAGGAATTAGCCATGAATACTCCCGTCATCACCCACTTCCAGGTCATCCCGGTGGCCGGTCACGACAGCATGCTGCTCAACCTCAGCGGCGCCCACGGACCGTTTTTTACCCGCAACATCGTGATTCTCAAGGACAGCAGCGGCAACACCGGCGTCGGTGAAGTCCCCGGCGGCGAACGCATCCGCGAAACCCTGGAAGACGCGCGCAGCCTGGTGATCGGCCAACCCATCGGCCAGTACCAGCGCGTCCTCAACCAGATGCGCAGCACCTTTGCCTCACGGGATTCGGCAGGCCGTGGCCTGCAAACCTTTGACCTGCGCATCACCATCCATGCCGTCACCGCCATGGAAGCCGCCCTGCTCGACCTGCTGGGCCAGTTCCTCGAAGTGCCGGTGGCTGCCCTGCTCGGCGAAGGCCAGCAGCGTGATGCGGTGAAAATGCTCGGCTACCTGTTTTATGTCGGCGACCGCAGCGCCACCGACCTTGCTTACCGCAACGAGGCCGACAGCGATGACGCGTGGTTTCGCCTGCGCCATGAAACCGCCCTGACCAGCGAGGCCGTGGTGCACCTGGCCGAAGCCGCCAACGCCAAATACGGCTTCAACGACTTCAAGCTCAAGGGCGGCGTATTGAGCGGCGATGCAGAGATCGAAGCCGTCACCGCCCTGGCCGAACGCTTCCCCGATGCGCGCATCACCCTCGACCCCAACGGCGCCTGGTCACTGAAAGAAGCCATCCGCCTGTGCCGCGACCAGCACCACGTGCTCGCCTACGCCGAAGACCCGTGCGGCGCCGAAAACGGTTACTCGGGCCGCGAAGTCATGGCCGAATTCCGCCGCGCCACGGGCCTGAAAACCGCCACCAACATGATCGCCACCGACTGGCGCGAAATGGGCCACGCGATCCAACTGCAATCGGTGGACATCCCCTTGGCCGACCCGCACTTCTGGACCCTGCAAGGCTCGGTGCGCGTGGCGCAGATGTGCCATGAGTGGGGCCTGACCTGGGGCTCGCACTCCAACAACCACTTCGATATTTCCCTGGCCATGTTCACCCAAGTGGCCGCCGCCGCCCCGGGCGACATCACCGCCATCGACACCCACTGGATCTGGCAGGACGGCCAACGCCTGACCCGCGAACCGCTGAAAATCGAAGGCGGCTATGTGAAAGTGCCGGCCAAGCCTGGCCTGGGCGTGGACATCGACATGGACGCCGTGGCCAAGGCCCACGAACTGTACAAAGGCATGGGCCTCGGCGCACGGGATGACAGCGTGGCGATGCAGTTCCTGATTCCGGGGTGGCGTTATAACAACAAGCAGCCTTGCCTGGTGCGCTGAAGCGCTGGGTTCCGGGGGCGGCTCGGTCTCCAGAACACCATCAATCCAATGTGAGAGGGGGCTTGCTCCCGATTGCGGTGTGTTTGCCAGCCATGTATCGACTGACACTCCGCCATCGGGGGCAAGCTCCCTCCCACATGGGTCCTCGGTGTTTTACAAGGGTTGTGGTCGCTCGCTAAACCGCGCGTCAGGGTTTACCGGCCAAAGCCCGTTTTACTCTTGCAGTTTTCTTGACTGCCACCGCCGCAATCGGCTGCACAGTCAGTTCCACGCCTAACGCCAGCATCAACTTCTGAATCGTCTCATAGCGCGTTTTAGAACCGCCTTTCAGCGTCTTATATAGGCTCTCGCGATTAACCCCCGCAGACTCCGCCACCTTGTTTACGCCCTGGGCCTTGGCGACCTCGGCAAGCGCTTTCATGAGCACCTGCGGGTCTTGAGATTTCATGCTCTGCGCCAGATAAGCGCTGATGGTTTCCGGGCTATCGAGGAAGCGCGACGCTTCATAGACGCTGGTACCGGAGGTATCAAGATCGAGGATCGGCATGTCCTCTGGTTTAAATTTCGATTCGCTCATTTCATCTACCTCTCAGGGCATCAAGGATCTCTTTTGCCCGTTTGATTCCTCTGTTCTGGTCGGTTTTATCACTGCCCCAGAGCATCAGGTAAGCGGTGATGCCCGTACGCACAAAGTAAATTCTGTAGCCGGGCCCGACAAACACACGCATTTCACTCACCCCATCGCCTACGGGTGCACAATCGCCGAAATTATTTTCCTCGGCTCGGTCTAACCGTGTGAGGACAGCGGTTTTTCCATAAGTATCGCTCATGCCGTCGAGCCATGTATCGAACTCCGGCGTCCTGCCGATCAGATTGGTCACAGAATTTTTTGTAGCCTACTGGCTACTCTTTGTAGATGCCAGTGGATTTTTAGTTCCGCAGAGAACCGGAAGAAAAAATCCTAGTCCAGCACCCGCATACACAACCGGGCGCTTCTGTGAGCGCTTATTTCCCTGGACAATCGATAGAACCACCGAACAGATCGATAGCCATTTTTCGTATTAAAAACGTCTCCCCTCCCCTGAGTTAGGGTGACGTCTCCAGACCACTGGCCCCCAGCGCCTGAACCATTTTCTGCAAGGTCCATAGCATGTCGACTCCCGTTTTGAATATCTGGCGTGCACCGCCCTCCTCGCGTTACGAACACTTGGCCCCGCCGTTTCCCCCACGGGATTTTGCCGCCGGCGCAGTGGCGGGTAGGTGTGGCGAAAGGCTGATGATTCAGGTAGGGCACTTGGCTAGCATCCATACGCCCCGCCGTTTATGATTCTCCTCATTCTAATCTCACGAGCAGGGAAGCATGAGTACAAAACCAACGTTGGAACCCATCAGAGACAACGGATTGGAGCGCTGCATCGTATTTTTACATGGAGTGCTATCGAACAATGAAAAAGGCTGGACGAGTAAAACAGGTGTCTATTGGCCAAAGCTAATATCAAAAGAATCTGAATTTGACTGCTTTGATATTTTTGCCTTCAACTATCCATCCGATATTTGGAGTGGCGATTATAGCATTGACGACGCGGCACAATTGCTCAGGGATGACTTAACAAGCCAGAAGTTTAAGAATCACAAAATTATAGTATTTGTGTGCCACAGCATGGGCGGAATTATCGCACGTAGATGCATTGTCAGAAGTGAAATTGATTTTGAAGGGAAAAGCATCGGCCTATTTCTCGTCGCGTCCCCGTCCCTCGGATCACACTATGCTAATTACATTGCTCCTTTGAGTAAAATAGTGGGACACTCTCAAGGACAGAGCTTAAAAAGTATTGAATCTAATCACTGGCTTCAAAGTCTTGATAGTGATTTCTTCAACGTTAAAGAGCGTACAAAAATAAAAGTCTTCGGCAAAGAACTGATCGAGCACAAACTTCTCGCTTCGAAAAAATGGGTTAGATTCAAACAAGTTGTCACCTACTACAGTGCCAATCGCTATTTTGGTGATCCCTTGAAGATCCCCGAATCCGACCATATCACTATCTCCAAGCCGGAAAGCAAGGATAGTCCGCAGCACAAGGCGCTGTGCAACTTCCTGACCAAAGTCCTGCACCCAGCCTCATTGAACCATAGCGCTGCCCCCTCACCTGAATTACTGGAGGCGCAACAGAAGGTTGCCGCTATTGAATCACTTAATAACCGCATATTGGCGGCGCTGGATTATGAGTTTGGAAAAACTCTAGACAATTTGGTATCCCTTCTACTTCCAGCCCCCCATGACAAAACAGACGCTCAAGCGAAACTACTAAGCAGTATTGGCGATCTGGTAAAACAAGGAAAACTTGACACAACACTCAGCAAACATGCGTATGAAGAAACAAAGTACATAAGACTCAAAATCCAAGCATCATCACCCGATCAATATGCACGTCAACAAATAGACAGCACCACATGGTTCACTCACATCGCTGAAAAACTCGAAAATTGTTCTTACGCGAGAATCTACCTACATTCGTTCGACCACCCTGACGACTTCCAGCCCAAACACAAAGCCCAACTTGAGCGCATAATAAATCTTCTCAAATCCAAAATCAGCGACGGCACAGACCTGAAAATAATATCGTATCGCACCTACAAACAAAAAACTGGAGTGGACTGGCTGAAGCAACAGTTGAGCAACTCCGTAAAAATCGAAGATTCAATTGTCATCAAAAAAACCCAAAGCATTCCAAACACAGCCTCAATGTACGTTTTTGGTGATCGATCAGTGATTTACAACACCAAAAGCTCAGGCGGAGCCTCCTATTACTTACAGCAATTTCAGGACTCTATCGTTCACGAGTCGATGAAGGTAGGAATAGAGCAAATGTTCGAGACAGCGCAATGACCGGTCAAATTATCAACTTCTCAGGTCATCGGCTGAGCACTGAAGCCGAGGCGGTTCTGGCCTTGCACTTTGAAAAAGTAATCGATGGTCAGTGGCCCGAATTTGATTTCAACCTGCCCATCACTGCTCAAATACAAAGTGCCCTCTCTGTGCTTCCAGCCACCTTGGACGGCACTAAGGCCGTGACCATCATCCCACCTGGGCAATCGACGCTAGCTGTTCTGTTGGTGAGCTTCCTTCATGGTTTGCTCGGTCACTTTCCGAGAATATGTTACTTGGAGCTTAGTAGCAGCGGCCTTTACCTACCGCGATTTGAAACGGGTATCAGCGCACAAGAAACCCGCTTGGCGGGACGTCGTTTCAGGTTACAACGGGCGAAATCACTCGGCCTTCCCAACGTTCCCCCTGAACAATGATCGAAATGCGCTCTCCCGCCTTCCGTCAATGACCATACCCTAGTGGGGTTAGAGGGGTCAGGCTTTAGGGAGCCGACCCCGATGACGCCGCCGCTTCAGGAACAACCCCACCCCCAACGCCACCGCAAAGATCGACAGCAACCCCAAGTCAGCCCCCCATGGACGGACCTGGCTCGCCGCCACGCAGCCGACCGCCCCCGCCACCACCAGCAGCACCCCCAGCCACGTGCGAAGCTGGTACGGTTTAACAAACCGATCGAGCAGAAAAAACAGCACCAGGGCCAGGACCAGCTGGGTAATGTCAGACATGTGCTTCTCCCGTCAGGTCTTGATGATCAGTGTCGAGGCGCTGCGTTGCGGGCCGATGCCGCCGTTGACCTGCGCTTCGATGCTGACCAGTACGTCGCCGGCATGATAGGTGGGCAGGATTTCATTGGCATACATGCGCACACCCGCGCCAACAGGAACACCCACGTAAGGGGAAGCCACAGCAGAAGTGGCGCCGGCGAAGGCACTGGCGGCCAGGTTGGCGATCCTGGTGCGCTGGGCATTGAGGGTGTCGCCCTGTTGCCGCGTCAGTGGCTTGGAGATGCCGATCATCATCACGCACGGCAGGCTCTTGGCCAACATCTTGTCGTACACCTCGACGACCTTGCTGTTGACCTCGTAATGGGCACTTTTCGCCTCGCCAAAATGCAGCTCGCGCAGGCGTCCGCGCTCGCTGTCGGTGAGGGTGATCTGCGAAACGTTGAACACGATCCCGTGATTGCCCATGTATTGGAACGCCCCTTCGAACTTCATCGCACGCCTCCTTTCGAGCCAAAGGCGGGGATTCTCTAGAAGGCGGGCAGTGGATTCAAGGCAAAAGAAACGAAATGAGGAAATGGGGGGCAGGCCGACCTCCCCTGTCGCGACCTTTCCCCCGCCGCTACTCACGCTCACGCCCGCTTGGGCAGCTTCCAGTTCGGCCGGATGAAGTGGCAGGTATAGCCGTTGGGTATCCGCTCCAGATAATCCTGATGCTCCGGCTCCGCCTGCCAAAACTCCCTGGCGGGCTCAATTTCCGTGACCACAGGCCCAGGCCACAGGTTGGAGGCATCCACGTCAGCCGCAGTATCTTCGGCAATCTCCCGTTGCTGTTCGCTCAGGTAGTAAATCGCCGAACGATAGCTTGGCCCCAGATCATTGCCCTGCCGGTTCGGCGTGCTCGGGTCATGGATCTGGAAAAAGAACTCAAGGATCTGCCGGTAGGAAATCACCGCCGGGTCGAACACGATCTCAATCGCTTCAGCATGGTTGCCATGGTTGCGGTAGGTGGCATTCGGCACATCGCCACCGGTATAGCCGACGCGCGTCTGCAGCACGCCGGGATAGCGTCGCAACAGGTCCTGCATGCCCCAGAAGCAGCCGCCGGCGAGGATGGCGGTTTCGGTTGGGTTGGTCATGGTCTGTCCTTGCGGTTAATGGAGACAGGGGTAGTTATGGGGCAATGCTGGGCAATACCAAGTTCAATCAAAGAAAAACTGCCCCCCTATCGACTCAAGGTTTATTCCTCGAACGAAACGCCGCGACCTTCATCCGGTTGCCGCAGGTCGCCATGCTGCACCAGCGGCGGCGGTGTGATTTGCTCAGGTCATGGAACAACAGCACACAGTCGTGGGCCTCGCACTGGCGGACGAATTCAAACTTATCGTTCGTGACCAAGCCCACCAGCGACTCAGCCACCGGCCCAAGCAGGCTGGCCGGGCTGCTGTCCCGAGGACGCGTGGCAAGCCGAAATGCCTTCTGCTCCTGCGCCCATTCCAGCCTGCTCACCGGGCGGCCCGCTTCAAGCACCTGGTTGATCACCGCGAGATCGACGGGAACGCCTGTCATTGCCGCATTCACCACCGCCCTTGAACTCGCGCGTAGCGAGCGAGCGAGGGCCAGCAGCCCACTCGGCGCCTTCGGGTCAAGCTGCTCGGGCAACAGCCCCGCTTGGGTCAGCCAGCTCATAACGCTGTGATCATCGACGAAGCAGTCATGGCGCTGATCACTCACCCCGTACTCGGAGTTGATGAAATCGAGGGCAAGGTTGTCAGCCAGAAAAAGTGCGCCTGAAGCAGTGCTGTTCGGATTCATGGGCAGCCTGTAACCAATAAAATATGTTTGACAGGTTACCAAATCCAGACATAACCTTCAAACACAAACTTTAACGGTTACACAGGAAGCCACATCATGACTACGTCCAACGCCATGGCCGCTGCCGGGCTCACCGCCTCCTTGCTGATCAGCGGCGCGGCCCATGCAGACAACACAGTGCATTACCGCTACGAGCAGGTCGGCGACGTAAAGGTGTTCTACCGCGAGGCGGGCGACCCCAGCGCGCCGACCGTGTTGCTGCTGCACGGCTTCGCCGCCTCATCCTTCATGTTCCGCGAACTCATGCCCGAGCTTGCCGACCGTTACCACGTCATCGCGCCGGACCTGCCGGCATTTGGCTTCACCGAAGCCCCGCCGCGCGGCGAATACGCCTACACCTTCAGCCAACTGGCGAAGACCATCGGCCAGTTCACCGAACAGCTCAAACTCGATAAATACGCACTGATGGTCCATGACTACGGCGCCCCCGTAGGCTGGCGCATGGCCGTCGCCCATCCGGAGCGAGTGACCGCGATCATTTCCCAAAACGGCAACGCCTACGAAGAAGGCCTGGGCGCCGGCTGGGCCCCTATCCAACGCTACTGGCACGCCCCGACCCAACAAAACCGTGACGCCCTGCACGACTTCCCAACCCCCGCCTCGATCAAGTGGCAGTACCTGGAAGGCGTGGCCGACAAAAGCTCGGTGTCACCCGATGGCTACACGCTGGAAGGGCTGCAAATATCCCGCCCAGGCAATGCCGACATCCAGCTCGACCTGGTGCTGGACTACGCCTCCAACGTCGCGATGTACCCGGCCTTCCAGTCGTACTTCCGCCAGTACCAGCCACCCCTGCTCGCAGTGTGGGGAAAGAACGACCCGTTCTTCCTGCCGGCCGGCGCCGAGGCGTGGAAGCGCGATATCCCCAAGGCGGATATTCGTTTTTATGACACCGGGCACTTTGCGCTGGAAACCCATGGAAAGGCGATCATTGCGGTTATACGGGCGTTCCTGGACAAGAACCTCCAGTAATCAACGCACCGTATGTAGGAGCGAGCTTGCTCGCGAAAAACGTCAACGATAACGCCGCGACTCTGGTTTCCCGCGGCGCTCCAAGATTCTTCGCGAGCACGCTTGCTCCTACGTTGTTGACATGTCCTACAGCAAGCCGCAGCGCCTTGCTCCATTGCCTACAGTTGCGTCAGAATCCGCCGGCTTGTGCGCTTGAGTGAGCGTCTCTAAGGTGGCCCGGTCGCTGACAACTCAGTGATCGGGTTTAGTAGCCCGTGGTCGAATTTCGCTTAGTGCACAAGCTTCATCCACCAGACTTCCCGTCTGTGCTTGATGGCGGCTGTGCGCAGGGCACCTTCGGGTGCGCCGGCTTTGCGGAATTCCCCGGTCTACTAACCTGCGTACAGCTGCCACCCTTTCGTTTAGTAGCGAAACGGTGTCGGCCCTGACAGGGAAATTCCGTTATGTACAAAGTCACGCCTAACCCTCCGAACGGTCCCGACCTGAAACTGAATCAGGCGGCGCATCGTGCTATTGATCACTACCTCAACGCGGGCGCCGAACCGCCAGGGCCGCCTCCTCCACCTTCGACTACGCTGTTCAGCGTTGCGGACGATGTCAGCAGTGAAGTGCTGATTGCCAATAGCTATGAGACTTTTTCTTCGGTGACTGCGTTGTTGCTGGACCTGTCGGATGAGTTGACGGGGAAGCAGCGGGATGTGGCGTTGGCGATTTACCAGTTGAGTGAATTGGGGGTTTTGTTGGTGGATAAATTGATGGAGCGGGAGGGGGCTGGAGCGGGAAGCTAACCTCCACCCACTAGATAGGTCGCTGAGTCGTTGTGGCCACTTTTACGACGACTCGGCGATTGTCTTGCGGGGTAAATAAATCTGCCCCCTTAATTTACCTTAACTTCCTAAATTTTAATCATCCGATAATGACCATACACCAATGGCGATAATGTCACGTTTCCATAACGTAGCCAGAAAACCAAGCATAGTCAGGAGGGCCTAGCAGAGGGAAAATGGCGAAAATCTGGAATTAATTATCTGGCCTTCCCAAAAAAAGAGCGAGAATTCGATTTGTTAACCAATCCTCCATAGCTTTATTCATTTTTTTTACGTCCAGGCCGAAAACCCAACTTGACACTCCCCAGACAGCGGTAGTTATAAATGTAATAGTTATTGTAGTTGCCGAGAGCTTAAACAATCCAACGAGTTCTGGATCCTCCATAAATTGAGGGAGGACTCCTGCGGGCAGTGATTGAATACTCGCAATTATTAGAAGAATTATAAGCGTGACGCACGTCGGGATTGATATGCAACGCGCTACGAATCGAGAAAACTTTCGAATCCTACTCTCAAGAGCTTTGTGCTGTAAAACTATGTTGTCTTTCTCGGCGCGTGCGGCATCTCCGGCTTCTCGCTCGGAAGCTATTTCTACCAGTGCAAGAGCTCGCAGCCTTTGGATTTCTTCGGCCTGTAGCCGCTCAAGCTCGGCAATGGTTTGTTTGGAGTCAATTAGGTATTTTTGTTTTATTCCGTCTACGATATCAAAAACATCTTCTTCGGAAAAGTCATCTCCAACATCCACAGACACATCTTGCACCATTCGAAGAAGGTCAGAGTCCCAGCGAACTAACACGAAATCCTCTTCAGAAATACCTCCACGTTTCTTGATGGAATCGAGACGATCTAAGAATGCTTCCCAAAACTTGTCATCCGTGTAAAGAAGGCTATAAGCAGTCGCCACAACTTGGTCAGTAGCCAGCTTACTTGTGATGTCAGGATTCTTAAGCCAGAACATTATTGTCATCCATTGTTCAGATACAACAACTGGAATAGGACTGGAGTAGTTATTCTTGCTGAAAAAACCATTAGCAAACTTGGCTAGTCCCGTATTTCTTGTGACGAACACCGAAAAAGTATCGCTAAGTTCCCTAATAAAACGTCCTTCTCGCATGTTATGAATACGTGAGATACAAACAGTATCATGCTCAAGATTTTTATCCTTCTTAAAGTTTTCGGCAATAGCTTGCTCTAGAGCGCCTTCGTCGCACTGGAATCGCTCTTTAGCGGCGAAGCCGATTACCACACTGATCCCTTTACTCTCAATAGTCCGATGAAGGGTTTTTATCTCTGTGTCTAGACGAGCCTCGTCGTAACCTTGGGACCTTAGAAGCTCTAACGTTTTTGTATTAAAACGTCCAAAAACCTTCCTCGATATATCATTTTTCCAAGCTGAAAGAAGACGTTCAATTTCATCCAATGTCTTATCAAAAATGCATACTTTAATTTTTAGCGAAATCAAAAGCTCTACGAATTCTTCATTAGCCTGTTTATTAAGCGCCCCGTTAAAACCTAACAAGCCAATCACGAGCGGGGAGTCTAGATATACCGATATTTTTTCAAAAGTCTTCTTTGTGGTTCGCTTGTCCGCAAAATAAAGGTAGTTCGCAAGCAGCATACCCTTAACACATCTGCCGAAATGCTCCAGCAACGAAGGTTCTTTTTTGTGTATATAGCTAATGAATGATGCAGTAATATGATTTGTGTTCTTGATGCTATTTTCCAGTTCAGCCTTATTGTAAGCTCTATGACTAACAGTTGCTGAAACATTTTCCTCTATGAACTGAAAAATCAGACTCTCCGCTTTAGGCAGGGTTAGATCCTTCTGAAACTTTTCATCTGTAAATTCGACAAAAGCCCTTTTCAAGCTACCAAGTGAGACTTCAAGGTCTTCTTTTTTCTTGGCATATCCATTAGACCACTCATGAATTTTTTCTGCACAAGGTATATAAGCGTGATTCTCTCTGATTAGAATATTTTTATTTTTTGCTCGGGTCATCAATACTCTAACTGCGGAAATTGGCGGGCGAAAGCCAAATAAATCAGCCAACTTCGACTGTATATCTGAAGCTTGAACCGTAGGCATCCCAAGTTCTAGTATTGTTACAGCGACGAATGGTAAAAAAAGATCAATTTCGTCAGTAAATTTTTCAGACTTTAGAGCTTCAAGTAGTGCAAGGTTGATTAGTGGACTTTCCATGTTCTCTTATCTTATCAATACGACCGTGTTTGGCCGATACTTAAGGTTTTATTAGGGAAACTACATAAAAACTTTGAGTAGTCATAAGACCAGCATCATACACCAAAATGCCATCATGAAGAAAAGGTCTTCGACGTCATCTAACATTCGCTGAGATTCATCAGTACGGCTGTTTACCTCTCAGTGACGCTCGATAGGCAAGCTAATCCTTTCAGGGCGACGGCACCTTAACTAAAAGTGCCGAGGATTTTCATGAGCAGCTTCTCTTCGAGGAAAAATGCCGTCTCAGCACTGCGGTGCGTCCGCTTTATGGAAAACAGGGTCAGACCACAATTGAATTAATGGTGGTCTGACCCTAATTATCCCTAAGTACTGCTGAGGATTAAGCTGAATTTTTCTGCATAAACGTTCGTGAAAGGTGACAGATCTATTAATCAAATAAATCCGTCTCCTTTTTTCGCTGGACACGTCTATTGCTGACCGAGAATATCACTAATCTCTCTAAGACAAACCTTAGGCATTTTCAAACTTGAAATATTTACTTTAGCAAGAAGAAGTAAATAGTCTTCAATCTCGACAGCATCCCCCCAATTAATAGCACTTTTTAACCGCAAGGCCGTGAACCGTGAGAAACCAAGTGACATTAAGCTTAACTCAACAGGAGAACATGAACCAAACTCGAGAAACGTATGGTAGGCTGCTTGCTTAGCATCGTCCTGACTAAAACCTTTCTGAAGCAGGCAATATTTAATTACATCTTCAAAAGCACTAAAGTATTTTACAAGCTTAAACCTAACTTCCGTCTCAATTAGCTTTAAGAGCGCCCTTATTACTACGGACACACTTGCCGATTCATCTTCTCTTTTTACATAATTAACACGATCTTTTATAAGAGCAGATATAGCCGCTCCCGTTGCCCACTGATGGGCTATATAAACGACAGCGTTCCTGAACCTCTGATTTTCAGCCCAGCCAAAAACATCAGATATGATATTTATTGCGTTATTCATTCTTTCATAACCTCCCTTCATAAAAGGGTTTATCAAAGAAAACTCTTCTGTGTAAACTGCGCTAAAAAGCTTGTCGTATAGATTTTGCAGGTGGTCTGGTCTCAAACTGCTATGTGAATCCAATAACTCTCGAGGCAGAGTGATAGATATATTACGCAAGCTCTCTAAATTCTTTGCTAAAGTTTCAGCATTTTCTTTAGTTTCATATTTTAAAACTACCTTTTCTTCTCCTTCACTTTGTATTTCTTGATAAAGACGACTAAAACCCGCTTCAGCAAGACTTTTAAACTCCTCACTAACACCACCTGAAAGTAGCTGTTCAATAATTTTACCGCCATCGTCCATTAATTTGGACATAGACGATTTAACTTCTTGCAGCTTTTCACCAGTGTAAGACTGCTCACTCCACTCACTTGGCCTTATGCACCAAATATTTCCATGGAACTCCTGTAAAAGTCTTCCTGCTCTACCTGACAAATTGAGAAAATCCGACCTCGACATCGGACTGTTCCCACTATAGGGATTTTCTATTACTATGTGCTTTGCAGGTAGATTAACACCCTGCAGGAGAGTACTAGTACAACATAGAAAATTTATTTCAGCCGACTTAAAAAGGTCTTCAACACCTGATCTAACGATTGAAGGCATATCACCGTAGTGCACAGCAACACCATATTCAAGCGTCCTAGCCAAAGGATACTCTTCATGAATTTCAGATCGTATAAAATTAATAAAGTCCCTTACTTCATCTGTTGCAATAAAGCCTCTATTTATAGCGATTAACTCTTCCGCAACAGCCTCTGCTTCCCCGGGACCGTTAGCAAAAATAATAGTAGATTCGTTTCTTTGGGTTATTTCACTAGCAAAACTTGCTCGCTGAAAAGATTTAGACCCTCTAAATTTAAAACTAATCGGTGTCACGCCCAAATCAATAACTTTATCTGCAACTAACAAAGACACACTAATTTTCGTTGGCTGACTCCTGACCTCAGATATTAGTAACAGATTTTGAGAAACGGGAGAAACCGTCTCAGTAAAAAAAGATCCCTCACCTTGCCGCCCGAACAGACTCAGAAAATAACCAGGATTACTTATTAGAGGACTTGCAAATAAAACTGAAGCACCATGATGCAGGCTAAGCGCAAGATCAATGGCACTCTGCAGAATTACGCCTCTGTTACCCTTCTGAATCTCATGAGCCTCATCAACAAATAATGAAGTTATTTTCGCCTTATTATTTTCCGGTTTTAGAAGACTTAGCAATCGCTCTGGAGTCAGAACATAAATCACACTTTTTAACTGAGCACTATCTTTTGTAGGAAATGGAGCAGTTCTTACTATTGTGCCAGCTATCTGTCTAATCTTTATGGTTTTTCTTATTCGAGCGGAAACCTCGGAAATCAGTG
This sequence comes from Pseudomonas sp. NIBRBAC000502773, assembly GCF_006517195.1. Classification (NCBI taxonomy): domain Bacteria; kingdom Pseudomonadati; phylum Pseudomonadota; class Gammaproteobacteria; order Pseudomonadales; family Pseudomonadaceae; genus Pseudomonas; species Pseudomonas sp. NIBRBAC000502773. The sequence continues at coordinate 1,294,228 of NZ_CP041189.1, forward strand.
CTCTAGTAGGCACTATATAAACTATATTATGTTCTTTCCCAGCCCCTAGCCGTCTCACCAAATCGAGATTCAGTATAAATGATTTCCCTGCTGAAGTTGGTGCTGAAATACTAAGAGACTTCTGCTTTTCCAGATCCATATAAAATCTATGTTGAAAGTCAGTTAATTTTACGCCTTCTTCGGTCGTATTTTCGATTTCCCTGGCGAGCCTTTCCAGAGAGAGAATTAGCGCTGGTGAAAAATTCTCAAGAGCTCTAAAACGGCTCCTTAGAAGATCTCGACCAGGAAAATTTCCTATTCTTGAAAGAATAATATCTGCCGCCTGAGCTATATTTTCTTCATAATCTGATTCGCACTCTATTAACCGACTTATAATTTCATACGCAAGAGACAATTCATCCGAGACATCAGATATAGATAATATCGAAGCAATACCTATAAGCCTTTTGGACTCAGCTAAAGATATTTTCTTTGGCTCATTACGGGCCGGGAGCAAATGCAGAGTGCTATAGGCAAAAAGCTTATTAATATCTTCTTGAAAATCTTCTACATTAATATCCATATTAATCTAAGGCTTCGTTAAATTCATTTCGAAAGTTTTGCACTGAGGGAAAAGGAATAAAAAACACTTCTAGGCAAAGGTGCTTTCTAGAAAACCCTTCCAGCTTCTTATCAAGTTGCGCCGCTATAAACGACGTTGCTTCTTTGAGCTTCTCTTTAAACTCTTGAGCGAGCTCTCTGCTACTCTTATTACTTTTGTTATCATACTCATCCCAATTATAACCTATTAGACAAGCGTGATTGACTCGCGCACCCGGCCCAGGCTCGCCAAGTTTTATATGCTCAGTAACGGCCTTTTGCACTTCCGAATCAGCATACTTAAAATGCTTAGTTATCATTGTAAATTCGTGCTTGTATATCTCATCAACATGAAACGCTTCAATACTCTTTAAGGCTGACGCAATTGCATCATCTATTTTTTGGTATAACTTAGCCTCACCAAAATAAAAATCTACGATTTCATCTTTTTCATTCCATCTTGCATGTATGCCGTCCGATCCATTAGCCTCAAGCTTTCTGTTAGTTTTAAGCTCCATTTTAGAAACAATTTGTGGAGCTTGGATTATTGCCTCCATAAGGAAGAATAGCAGAGCTTCTCCGGCCTCTCCGGTTTTATCTGGACTATCGTCGGTAATATCCGGGTGCCGAAAGAGCTTGCGTGCTTCTTTTATGAGCTGCGCTGACTCTTTCGCAGTAATAGCTGAGGGTCTATTTTTAGCGGCAATACAATAGTGGATTATATATTGATACAGTAGCTCCGCTAAGGCCTTTGACATAGGCCGCCCGTTGCCATCAAACTTTAAATGATGAAACCTCAAATTTGTCTTTAAGCTTTTAGTTACCTGGGTATGCTCGACAGAATCCAGGCACTGCTTATAATCTTCCAAATCAACAGCAATAAAATTATTTATATCCTTTAGCTTAACCATTCCTTGTCTCTCATAAGGAAATCATATTGACTACTATTTAATTCCCATTAATTAAAAAATCAAATCGGCTAAAAATCGAAACAGCAAAACCAGATTATCACTCCAGAATGGTGCCATAGTGACATCATTCTTTATCTCAAGTAAATCCCGTTTTCTGTTAGTCCGCCAGCCATTTGTCAGCAAATGCGTGAGTGTAGGAGTCGACCAAGAGCGATCTTTTGTGGATCTTTATCACCGCTCGCCCGAAAGCAAAGCTCACGTTCAAGTACATCGACAAAACTCATCGAATCGTTGAGGCGTTCTTCTGAATGCAAATGACATATTTGATGTCATGGTCCGACTCTTCCCACCCGCGTCCATCCGTCACATCCCCCTCCAGCCCCCACCCAACCTGCCGATAACCCTACTAACCACATGCCTACCCCCGCATCCCCACCCGACCGAGCCCACCCTATGAACCCACTCTCCCTCCTGAAAAAATCCCGGCCCGCTCGCCAAGGCACCACCACCCTCACCAGCACCGCCAACAACCTGGACGCCGCACTCACGGCCCTGCGTATCACCCCCACCCTGATCACCGGTTTCATCTCCCCCACCTGGACATCGACGCCATCGCCGCCAAGCTCAAGCGCCGTTTCCCCCAGTCCACCCTCAGCCTGTGCACCACCTCCGGCGAGCTCTGCAATGCGCCCGGTTCGCTGTATTGCGCCACCGGTGAGCGCTGGGACCGGGTTGTGTTGCAGTTGTTCGACGACAGTCTGATCGCCTCGGCCGAGGTGGTGATGGTGCCGTTGGAGTGTGAGGACATTCGCGGTGGCGGTAAGCGGTTGGGGATGCAGGAGCGGATTGCCAAATTGGTGGCGAATATCAAGCGGGTGCAGGTGCGTACGTCGATCGATCATCGCGATACCTTGGCGTATGTGGTGTTCGATGGGTTGTCGGCGTCGGAGTCGTTTTTTATGGAGGCGCTGTATGAGTCGGGGCGGTTTCCGTGTTTGTTCGTAGGGGGATCGGCCGGGGGTAAGTCGGATTTCCAGAAGACGATGATTCATGACGGCCAACGCAGTTATCAGAACCATGCGCAGATTGTGTTCCTGAAGACGGCGGCCCATGTGCGGTTTGGGGTGTTCAAGAGCCAGAATTTCAAGGCGGCGGATTTGACCTTCAGTGTGCTGACGGCGTCGGTGGAGGACCGCACCATTGACCAGGTGATCGACAGCAGCGGCAATATCAAGAGCATGGTGCAGGCGCTGTGTGATGCGTTCAGTTGCGCGCCCCAGGCGTTGGAGTCGAAGCTGGCGGATTATTCGTTTGCGATTCGGGTGGGCAGTGAGTTGTTTGTGCGGTCTATCGCGCGCATCGATTATGAGCAGCAGATCGTGCAGTTGTTTTGCGACGTGGCGCCGGGCGAGGAGTTGGTGATGGTGCGGCGTACGCCGTTGCGGGAGGCGACGCGCCTGGACTATGAGCAGTTCCTGCGCGGCAAGGGTGGCCAGCCGGTGGCGGGGATTTTGAATGACTGCATTCTGCGCCGGCTGAACAACGGCGCCGAGCTGGGCAGCATGGCCGGCATTTTTGGGGATGTGCCGTTGGCGGGGTTTTCGACCTTCGGGGAGATTCTGGGCCTGAACCTGAACCAGACGCTGACGGCGATTTTCTTCTTTCGGGTGGCCAAGGGTGCGAGTTTCAGTGATGAGTACGTGGACAATTTCATCGCCCATTACGGCGAGTTCAAGGCGTTTTTCCTACGGCGTCAGGTGAAGAAGCTGGCGGGGTTGAACCATGTGGTGGTCAAGCAGATTACCGCGTTCAAGAACAATGACTTCACCGACACCCTGAATACCCGAGGCCTGGACCGCAATATCCTGCCAGTCTTCGAGGGCCTGGCCGACTTGGGCCTGGTGTTGGCCCAGGCCGAGCGTCAGCAGGAGGACATCGCTTCGCAGCTCAAGCATTACTCCGGCGAGTTGCACGCCTCGATGGATGAACTGGTGGGCACGATTGGCCAGCAGAACAGCGTGTTTGCCCAGGCCGGGGCCACGGTGGAGGGGCTGTCGAGCCAGGCGGATGTCGCGGTGCAGGGGGCGCGCACGCTGGCGGGGTCGAGTTTGCGTATCCAGTCGATTGTGCAGGTGATCCAGCAGATCGCCGGGCAGACCAACCTGCTGGCACTCAATGCCGCGATTGAAGCGGCGCGCGCGGGCGACCTGGGCCGGGGCTTTGCGGTGGTGGCGGACGAGGTGCGCAAGCTGGCGGAAATCACGCGCAAGAATGCGGCGGAAATTGGTGTGGATATCGACTTGTTGTCGAGTGAGATCCAGCGGGTGGCCCAGCAGATTGAAGACCAGTCCACCGGGGTGGGTGCGCTGCGGGAGATGCTGGATGTGCTGGAGGCGTCGAGCCGAGCAACGGAGGGTACGGCGCAACGGACCAAGACCATTGCGGATACGTTGACGGGGTTGACCCATGGGTAGGCGCTAACGGCAGGTAAAAAATGGCGCGGGGCTCATGGCACTGAACGGGGGATTCAGTGCATGATGCGTCGCTCATATCAAGGACGATAACAACCGTGAAAAACGCCCTCGCCGCCCTGCTATTGCTGTGCCTGACCGCTCCCGCCCTCGCCGCCGAAAACCCCGTCGGCTTCAAGACCGTCACCCTGCCCGATGCACAAGACAAGCGTCCACTTGAGCTGGTCGTCTGGTACCCCGCTACCACCACCGCCAAACCCACCCTGATCGCCGACAACGCGGTGTTCATCGGTGCCCTCGCCGTACCCGACGCGCCGCCGGCTGCCGGTGAGCATCCGCTGGTGGTGCTCTCCCACGGTTATGGCGGCAACTGGGGCAAGCAGGTTTGGCTGGCGAGTGCGCTGGCGCATCAGGGCTACATCGTGGCGGCGGTCAACCACCCCGGCACCACCACCAAAGACCGTAACCCGCAAACCGCCGCGCAGTTATGGCAACGTCCGGCCGACCTGAGCCGCGTGATCGACGCGGTGTTGGCTCAGCCGAAGCTATTTGGCGCGGTCGCGAAAGGCCAGATCGCCGCCGTGGGCCATTCCCTGGGCGGCTGGACCGTGCTGGAAATCGCCGGGGCGCGCTTCGACCCCGAGCTGTTCAGCCGCGACTGTAGCGTTTACCCCAAGCTCGGCGGTTGCATCGGCTACCAGGAGATGAACCCCGCCGGCACGCCAGAAGGTAAAGCGCGCTTGGCCGCTGATTTGAGCGACAAGCGCGTCACCGCCATCGTGTCCCTGGACCTGGGCCTGTCCCGCGGCTTCACCGACGCCAGCCTGGCTGCATTGCCGGTACCGGCGCTGGTGATTGCGGGGGGCGTGCCATCGGAGGATATGGACCCGCAGCTGGAGTCCGCCGACATGGTCAAGCGGCTGCCTGAAGCAATGACGAAGTACGTGGAGATCGCCGATGCTACGCACTTCAGCTTTATGTCGATCTGCAAGCCGGGGGGCATGGCGCTGATTGAGGAGGGTTCGCCAGGCGACGGCATGATTTGCCGCGATGGTGAGGGGGCCCGGCCGAGGGCGGTGATTCAGCAGCAGGTGGTGGGGCTGATCAGTGAGTTTTTACGCCGATCGTTTCGACAGTAAAGCAGGCATCGACCTTAGAGCACGTGTCGAGCCACGGCTGACTATTTATCGTTTTAACGCTATTGAACTGCGGAGCGAACATGCAAGAAAGTAAACACCCGAAGGGACTTGGCGGTTGGTTGATCGTGGTTGGCTTGGGCCTGTTTATAGCCTTGGCGCGCCTGGGTTATGCCCTTATCGCGGTGTATTACCCGATATTCGCAGATGGCTCGTTCAGTCTCCTCACCTCATCCGGCACGACGATGACTAACGCCCTGTGGGGCGCGATCCTGATTTCAGAAACCCTCGTCAATGCAGTCTTTATCGCGGCCTTTGGCTATTTGGTTTACCTGTTCTTCTGCGAACATTATTTATTCCCCAAGGTTTATATCGTCACGCTCATCGCCTCGGCTGTTTACGTTCCACTTGATGCATGGTTCAGCTCGCTTGTTCTGGTGGATGAACCCATATTCGACTACAACACGACCAAGGAAACCGTCCGCGGATTGGTGTCCACCTCAATCTGGGTCCCCTACATACTGTTCTCCAAAAGGGTCAAGGCAACGTTTGTCCAACACCGGCCGGTTGCGGCGCAAGCGCCGGGCATCGTCAGCCCTTGACGCGGTGAGCATCGAGCGCCTGCCGGCTGACTGGCAGGCTGCCAAGGCGATGCCGCTGAACTACGCAGCCCCTCTCACATCGATAGCACTGATGATTACTATCGAACCGCTCGCCTATAGGGTGGCCAGGCCCGATTCCTATAATCGCCTCCCAATTCTTCCCCTTCGCCTGGACACAGGCGACATCCCCCTTGGAACCCAGCATCATGCCAAGTGCCCTCCAGGCCCCCAGCGGCCGTCCCGAACATAATCAGCAAAGCGTCAAACAGCAGTGGCTGGCAATCCTCTCGGTCGCGGTGGGCGCTTTCGCCCTGGTGACCAGTGAGTTCCTGCCGGTGGGTGTGCTCAACGACGTCGCCAGCGACCTCGGTATCAGTGCCGGCCACGCCGGGCTGATGGTGACGTTGCCCGGCATCATGGCCGCCCTCGCTGCGCCGTTCCTGTCGGTGAGCATTGGCGCGATGGACCGGCGTTACCTGCTGATCGGCCTGACGTTGATCATGATCATCGCCAACTCGGTGGTGGCCTTTGCCAGTGACTTCAGCCTGCTGCTGTTCGGCCGTGTCTTGCTGGGCATCAGTATCGGCGGGTTCTGGGCCACGGCCATTGCCCTCAGTGGGCGCCTGGCGCCCAGGGGTGTGGACGTGGCGAAGGCCACCTCGATCATCATGATGGGCGTGACCCTGGCCACCGTGCTCGGCGTGCCGGTCGGCACCTGGCTCAGCGGCCTGATGGGCTGGCGCATGACGTTCCTGGTCACCGCGCTGCTGGGCGTGCCGGTGCTGCTGGCGCAGGTGTTCCTGCTGCCGCGGCTCACCCCGGAGAAGGCCATTCGCATCAGTGACCTGCCGGCGTTGTTTATCAACCCACAGGCGCGGATCGGGTTGATCGCGGTGCTGTTGATCGGCCTGGCGCACTTTGCGGCCTACACCTATGTGGCGCCGTTCTTCAAATACAGTTCCGGCTTCGACGGGCCGACGATTGGTTCGCTGTTGCTGCTCTTCGGCGTGGCCGGGGTGTTCGGCAATATCTTTGCCGGTTTCGCCGCCAACCGCAGCGTGCGTCACACCCTGTTGCTGGTGGCGCTGATGATCGGCACCAGCACCGCGCTGTTCCCCCACTTCGCCACCGGCATGACCGGCGCAGCGATGCTGATCGGGCTGTGGGGCTTCGCCTTCGGCGCCTTCCCGGCCTGTGCCAGTATCTGGATGTTTGTGGTGGCGCCCAAGGATGTCGAACGCGGCATGCCGCTGTTCGTGGCCTTGTTCCAGGTGATCATTGCCTTGGGTTCGTTCTTCGGCGGGCGCATCGTCGACCAACTGGGCAGCTCGGTGCTGTTGAGCCTGGCCACGGCACTGGTGGGCTGCGGTTTTGTTACAGTGCTGGTGCTGGGGCGCAACATCAGTAATAGCCTGGCGGCCCAGCCTGGCTAAACCGAGGGACCATGGATACCGCCAACGACGCTTCTTTCGCCTATCAGGCGGTGTACCGCTACCTTGTCGAGTTGATCGAGGCGAGCCCTTCGGCAGGCGAACGCCAACTGCCGTCCCTGCGCCAGTTGGCCCGGCGCCTGGGCGTGTCGGTATCGACCACCAAGTACGCCTATGCGCTGCTGGAGGACGAGGGGCGTGTCCAGGCCAGGCCCAAGCGTGGCTATTTCACCCAGGCCGTGCCGGCGCCGCTGTTGAGCGAAGGTTCGCCTGATTTGCTCGACCAGGTATTCGCCAACGCCCGCCAGCCGGGCATGCTGGCCCTGAGCAGCGACGCCCCGGCGATGCTGCTGTCGTTGGAAAACCCCTTGTTGATGATGGAGCGCGAACTGGCCCGCCAGTACCCGCGCGCCCTCACGCCGCTGTACCTGCCGTTCGGCGAGCCCGAGTTGCGTGCGGCGCTGGCCGCGCGCTACACCCAATCCACCCACCGCTATTGGCAGGCCGAACAGGTGTATATCGGCTCGGACCTGCACAGCGTGCTGGACCTCTCGCTCAGCGCCCTGGCGTTGCGTGGCACGCTGGCGCTGGTGGAGTCGCCGTGTTCGTGGGCGGTGCTGCGCCAGTTGCAGGCGGCGAATATCCGCGTGATTGAAATGCCCCTCGGCGCGGGCGGGCGCTTCGACCTGCCCGCCTTCCAGGCACTGCTCGAGCGGGAGCCGATCCGCCTGGTGGTGCTGTCATCCAGCGTGAACGTGCCCCAGGGCGGCGTGATGCCGGCGCAGGATAAACATCAGATCTGCCGCTGGCTGGCAGAGCGGGACATCTGGCTGTTCGAAAATGACACCTACGGCGAGCTGTGTTTCGAGCCGCCCGCCGCCCGCTATCGCGACTTTGCCGACCCGCAGAAACTGCTGGTGTTCTCGACCTTCGACAAGGTGATCGGCGCGGAGGCGCCCTACGCTTATGTGCTGTGTCGCGGGCAAGGGCCGCAGTTGCAGCGGGTGTTCCTGGAGCGGGGGTTTCGCCTGTCGCCGACCCGTCAGAAAGCGATTGCCAAGCTGCTCACCTCCGGGCGCATCGACCAGCACCTGCTGATGCTGCGCGCGGCCTTGCGGGAACGGATGACGCGCATGGAAGCCCTGCTGGAAACGCACGGCGAGTGGCACGTGGTCGAACCCCATGGCGGCGCGAGTTTCTGGCTGGAGGCCAGGCGCCCGGTCGACATGGGGCACGTGTTCGAGCGCCTGCTGGCCCAGCGCGTCGTGATCGCTCCGGGGCAGTTGTTCAGCCTGCACGGCAACTGGCCGCATCACCTGCGCCTGAGCTACACCCTCGACTGGAGCAAGGATATCGCCCAGGCCGTGCAGCTGTTGGCCCAGGCGATCCGTCAAAGCCCGTAGCAATGCCGCGCTTCGGGGAAGCGGCCGTGACGCACGTCTTCGGCGAACTGCCCGCACGCTTCGCGGATCACCGCGCCGACATCGGCGTACTGCTTGACGAAGCGCGGCAGATGCTCGCCGCCCAGGCCCAACAGGTCTTCGGTGACCAGCACCTGGCCGTCGCAGGCCGGTGAGGCGCCGATGCCGATGGTGGGCCTGTCCGAGTCCTGGGTAATCTGCCGCGCCACGCCTTCGGCCACACCCTCGAGCAGCAGGCTGAAAGCGCCCGCCTCCAGGTTGGCGCGGGCGTCTTCGGTAATCACCGCGCCGGTTTCGGCCGTGAGGCCCTGGGCCTTGAACCCACCCATCACGTTGACGAACTGCGGCATCAGCCCCACGTGCGCCATCACCGGAATACCACGCGCCACCAGGAACGCCACAGTGCCCGCCAGCGCCTGGTTGGCTTCCAGCTTGACCGCGTCGCAGCCGGTGCGCGCCAACACCTGGGCGCAATTGCGGAACGCCTGTTCATGGGATTCCTGATAGCTGCCAAATGGCATGTCGGCAATCACACAGGCCAGGCGCGTGCTGTCGACCACGGCGCGGGTGTGGCCGATGATTTCTTCGAGCTGCATGCTCAAGGTCGACGCCCGGCCATAGCCGACCATGGCCGTGGAGTCACCGACCAGAATGAAGTCCACCAGCGGATCGATCAGCCTGGCGATGGAACTGGTGTACGCCGTGAGGGAGACGATTTTCTGCTGGCCTTTCATGGCGACCAGTTGGGGCACGGTCATGCGTTTGGTGCGGGTGTGCAGGCTCATGGTGTGTTCCTTATCGCGTTCAATACTCGGGGAATGCGGGGCCCGAGTATTGGCGAAAGGCGCGGCGATTCAATGCACAGATCGGCGCTAAAAAGCGACCCAGGCAGCCGTCGCGGTTTTTTAAGCTGGTATCATCCGCGCACGTACACGCCAGGTAACAACCCATGAATCGCCAGAAAAAACTGCAACAGCTGTTCAAGGCCAAAGCCAAAAAGGCCAGCGCCAAATTGGCACCGAAATCCAAGGATAAGTACATCAGCAAGGCCGAGCGGGAAAAGCTGGCGGCTGAGGCCGCCCAGGCGCCAGACATGTCCCCCGAGGGTTAACTCAGCAACCGCTCAGCGCTTCGGGCCGACGCTCACCCGCGAAAAAGAACGGCCGCAGGCGCACGCCCACGCCGTTGCCGATAAACGCCGCCACCAGCCACACCCAGCCATGCAGGCTGCCCGAGGCGATACCGCTGAAGTACGCGCCGATGTTGCAGCCATAGGCCAGGCGCGAGCCGTAGCCGAGCAGCAGGCCGCCGATCACCGCGGCCAGCAGCGAACGGGCCGGGATCTTCAGGCTGGGGGCAAAGCGCCCGGCCAGGCCGGCGGCCAACAGCGCACCGAGGACGATGCCGATGTCCATGACGCTGGTGATGTCTTCCCACACCGGCGCAGCCAGGGCCTTGGCGTTGCCCGGCATTTGCCAGAACGCCCAACTGGCCACGTCCACACCCAACCCGTTTGCCACCTTGGCGCCCCACAGCGCGAAGGCCGATGTAATCCCCCACGGCCGCCCGGCCAGTGCCAGGGTGGCGTAGTTGAGCAACGCCAAACCAATCGCGCCCCACACCAATGGCCAAGGCCCGCGCAGGAAGCGGCGCAGGCCTTGGTGTTCGCTGGTCACGCCGGCTTCAAGCTGGCCGTGGCGGCGCTTTTCCAGGCGCACGGTGACGGCCGCGATGAGCGCAAACATGGTCAGGCTTGCGAGCAACGCCGGCACCACGCCGAAGCTCTTGACGATGGACACCGCCGGGAATGCCGGCAACGCAAACCACCAGTCCACATGGTGGGTGGCGATCAGCGAACCGCAGATAAAGAACAACAAGGTCACCAGCATGCGCGCATTACCGCCGCCCACCGTGAACAGCGTGCCCGAGGCACACCCGCCGCCCAACTGCATGCCGATGCCGAAAATAAACGCGCCGAACACCACCGACACCCCGGCCGGCGCCACCAGCCCGACCACCGGTTGCCCGAACAACGTGCCCGCCCCCAGCGCCGGGAAAAACAGCAGCACCGCCAGCGCGAGCATCACCATCTGCGCCCGCAGGCCTGCGCCACGGCGATCATTGATAAACACACGCCAGGCGGAGGTGAAGCCGAAGGCAGCGTGGTAAAGGGTCAAGCCCAGCGCGGCGCCGACCACCAGCAACAGCACCTCGCGCGAACCGACGCTGTTTTGCAGGAACAAGGCGCCCAGCACCAGGATGACGAAGGCCACCAGCGGCGCGACAGGCTTGCGCGCAGGGGTGAGGGAAAGAGAGGTGCTCATGGGGATCTCGGTTTGATTTGAAGGGGTGATTGCGAAGGGGCGAGTATAACCTGTGGGCGTGGTCGATCTTCAGCGAGGCTGCGATAGCGGTGTGTCAGGCAACGTAGATGCAAGCGATGCCACCGCCATCGCAGCCTCGCCAGGGCTCGACAACCCCTCTAAAATTCAACATAACCAATTGATTTTTAAGGGTTAAAACTTAACCAAAAGTCTTGAGTCTTGCATAAACAATTTCAGGCTGACCGAATTCCTGTGGTGAGCGGGCTTGTCCCGCGCTGGGGTGCGAAGCGCCCCTGATGAAGATGAATGCGGTGTATCAGGTACTCCTCCGCGCCTGGTTTTGGGGCTGCTGCGCAGCCCAACGCGGGCGGTGCGACGATTCGACAAGCCCGCTCACCACAGGGTCCCAGTTGGCTACACAACAACCTCTCGCTGCGGCCACCTTGTATAGGGGGTGGGGTATGACACACTCCGCCGCACTATAGGTAGGGGGGTATACCGTGGGCCATATCGCAGCCAACAAAGACAGCCTGATAAAACGGGTCAAGCGCATCGCCGGGCAGATTCAGGCGGTGGAAAAAGCCCTGGCGTCGGACGCCGACTGCGCCAAGACCCTGCACCTGGTGGCCGCTACGCGCGGCGCCATCAACGGCTTGATGGAAGAAATCATCGAAGAACACGCCAGGGCGCACGTGGCCGATCCCTCCCTCAGCGAGGAAGAACGCAGCAAGGGTGTCGAAGAACTGCTCGAAGCGATTCGGCGCTACGCCAAATGACGCTCATGACCCACCACGCCCACGACCATGTGTTCCTCGGCGCCGCCCACGACGAGAACGCCAGGCGCACCCTGTGGGTGGTGATGCTGACGGTGGTGATGATGGTGGCGGAAATTGCCGCCGGCTACCTCACCGGCTCCATGGCCCTGCTGGCCGACGGTTTTCATATGGCGACCCACGCCGGCGCCTTGGGCATTGCCGCCGCAGCCTATGCCTATGCCAAACGCCACGCGCACAGCCCACGCTACAGCTTCGGCACCGGCAAAGTGGGCGACCTGGGTGGCTTCGCCTCGGCGCTGATCCTGGCGCTGGTGGCCCTGGGCATTGGCGTCGAGTCGGTGATCCGCCTGCTGGAACCCACCGAGGTGCAGTTCGGTACCGCGACCCTGATTGCCATCGTGGGCCTGTTGGTGAACATCGTCAGTGCGCTGTTGCTGGGCCACGGTCACAGCCATGACCACGATCACGAGCACCACCACGGCAGCGACAACAACCTCAAATCCGCCTATGTGCATGTGCTCGCCGATGCGCTGACCTCGGTCCTCGCCATCGCCGCCTTGCTGGCCGGGCGTTACCTGGGCTGGGTGTGGCTGGACCCGGTGATGGGTATCGTCGGTGCCATTGTGATCGCGCGCTGGGCCTGGAGCCTGATGGGGGTGACCGCCGGTGTGCTGTTGGATCAAACCGATGAGCACGTCGCCGCCGAGATCCGCGCGTTGGTCGAACAACCCGGCGACGCCAGGATTACCGACCTGCACGTGTGGCGCGTGGGCCCCGACGCCCACGCGGCGATTGTGAGTGTGCTCGGCCAGGACACCACGGATGCCGACACCCTTCGCGAGCGTCTCAAGGCGGTGCATGAAGTGAGCCACCTCACCATTGAGTTTCGTTCGGCGTGAGTGCGCCCCTTTACCCCATTTCCAGGTGACACCTTGGCTAAAGACATCGAAAACCCCTGCGTCTCCACCTGCCAGCTCAGCGGCGACATGTGCGTCAGCTGTGGCCGCAGCAAGGACGAGATCCGCAAGTGGAAACGCATGAAACGCCCCGAGAAAATGGCCGCCGTGCAACGTGCAACCCAACGCTTGAAAGCGTTGAAAAAAGCCAGGTAAGCCGCTTGATCAGGAGCGCCCCACCGACCCGGATACCGGAAGGTTGCCCAGCAATTTGAGCCCGGTACTTTTCACGAAGGTGTCGTAGTCCATCGGCTTCTGGATGCGCGTTTCGGTGTTGGGCAGCACGTAGGCCCAGGCGCGCTGGCTGGAGGCGTCGTACACCAGCTTGAACAGGCGCGTCGGCACCCAGACCTGGTTGGCGCCGATGGTGCTGTAGCCCGGGTCGAACAGCGGCCCGGTGAACACATACACGTCACCGCCCGCGCGCACCGCGAACTTGCGCACGTCGGCCTCGACCTTGCTCCAGATCTTGCGGTTGTTGGTGGGGTCCTGGGGCACCATGTTCGACAGCGCGAAGGATTGGGCCATGGCACGCGCGTTGGGTGCGTCGGCGGCCGGGGCCTGGTGGCCACGGTCCATGGCCGGGTGCTGGCTGCGGTAGTCACTCAGCTCCGCACGGCCACTTTTGGGAATGCGTGGGTCGGCGTAGAACTGGTTGGTGCGCTCCTCGCCTTTGGCATTTTTCAACTGCCTGGTGTTCAGGCGTTCGACCACCACCAGTGGGGTCTTGCTGGTTTGTGAGTAGAGCACCGCAAACGTCTCGGAACACAGCGCCAGCGGCTTCATCGACGCCGGGACGGTGGCCGTCTTGATCGGCGCAGCGCCAGGGAAGAGATCGGCGCAGCCATCGAATGAGGCGCGTTGCTCGGTGGGGGTGTAAGGGTTTGCCAGACTGCGGGCTTCTACAGCGGTAGAAAGCAAAACAAGGGCCGACAGCCCGACTGCGATGGTGCGTAGGTACATGCTTTAAATCTTATGGTGAGGGTAACGGATGAGCGCGAATGTTCGTGCGGGGCTTATGGACCCTGATTCGTGTGTTTGGTGCCGCGAGACTCACGGATAAGGTTGAACCTCTCCTACGCCCAGGGGCTCAGAACCCTACATCCTCGGGAGAAACCTATGACCCAGACCGCATTAGTCGTGGGCGCCAGCGGCATCGTTGGCAGCGCCATCACCCAGTTACTGCTTGAACACCAATGGCACGTTGCAGCCCTGTCCCGTCAGCCCTCGCAGGTGCCGGGGGTGATTCCGGTCGCCGCCGACTTGCAGGACCCGGCATCGCTGCAACAGGCCCTGGCCGATCTGAAACCCACCCATGTGTTCATCACGACCTGGTCGCGCCAGGCCACCGAAGCCGAGAACATCCGCGTCAACGCCGCCATGGTGCGCAACGTGCTGGACGCCGTGCGCCCCGCCGGGAGCGTGCAGCATGTGGCGCTGGTCACCGGCTTGAAGCACTACCTAGGGCCGTTCGAAAACTATGGCAAGGGCAGCCTGCCGCACACCCCGTTCCGCGAAGAGCAAGGCCGCCTGGACGTCGAGAACTTCTACTACGCCCAGGAAGACGAAGTGTTCGCCGCCGCAAAAAAGGACGGCTTCACCTGGAGCGTGCATCGCCCGCACACCGTCACCGGCGTGGCGGTGGGCAACGCAATGAACATGGCGACCACCCTCGCCGTCTACGCCAGTGTCTGCAAACACACCGGTCGTGCGTTTGTATTCCCAGGCTCCCGCGTGCAATGGGACAGCCTCACGGACATGACCGATGCGCGGCAGTTGGCCCAGCAACAGTTATGGGCGGCCACTACGCCCGCTGCCGCCAACCAGGCGTTCAACGTCACCAATGGGGACGTGTTTCGATGGAAATGGATGTGGGGCCAGATCGCCGATTATTTTGGCCTTGTACCCGCAGAGTTCCCGGCCAAACCGTCGCCGCTTGAGCACCAGATGGCCGATGATCAGGCGGCCTGGAGCGAGATCGCGGCCAAACACGGGTTGAAAGAAACCGACATCAGGCGCTTGGTCTCACCCTGGCACACCGATGCCGACCTTGGGCGCCCGATCGAGGTGGTCACCGATATGTCCAAGAGCCGGAAGATGGGGTTTACCGCCTACCAAGCCAGCGACCAGGCATTTTTTGATGTATTCGATCAGTTGCGTGAAGCGCGGTTGATCCCTTGAAGAAACTGGCCGCTATTCACTGGCGGCTGTTTTTCTTTCAGTGGCCGGCAACGTTCGGTTTGCCAGTACTGCGCGCCCCCGGTTTGAAGCCATGGGCGTGCGCCGCCGCAGTGATCAACAACGCCACGCCGATCAATACCAGCATCGCCCAGGGAAATGCCGCCACGCCCCAGCGGTCCAGCAACACACCGCCTGCCACGCCGCTGCCAGCAATCGCGCTGTTCCACGCCACCACGTTCAGCGACAACGCCACATCCGCGCCGTCCCCCGCCGCATCCGCCAGGGCGGTTTGCAGCAAGGTCGCGGCGCCGCCGAAGCTCAGGCCCCAGACCGCCACGCCGAGGTAAATCACCTGCGGCATCGTTCCCAGTAAGCCGAACACCAGGCTGATGAGCGCAAAGCTCGCCAGGCTTGCCAGCACGGTGTTGCGCAATAACGGCTCGACCAATCTGGCCGTGATCCAAATCCCCGCCAACGCAGCGATCCCGAAGACCAGCAACACCAGGTCCACGCGCTCCGCCAACCCCGCAGGCGCCACGAACGGTGCGATGTAGGTGTACAGAATGTTATGCGCCAGCATCCAACTGATCACCACCGCCAGCACAGGGCGCACCCCCGGCGTGGTCAGCACCTTGCCCAGCGACAGGCGTTGATGGGCGGGCTGCGGCGCGTAGTCCGGGACTTTTACCAGCACCCAGGCGATCAGTATCAGGCTCACGGCCGACATCAGGCCGAAGGTGGTGCGCCAGCCCACCAGGCCACCGAGCCAGGTACCCAACGGCACCCCCAACGACAGCGCAATCGGCGTGCCGACCATCGCCAGCGCCAGTGCCTTGCCCTGTTGGTGGGGCGCAACCATGCGCCGGGCGTAACCGGCCAGCAGGCTCCAGGCCAACCCCGCCGCCACCCCGGCAAAGAAGCGCGCCACCAGCGTCACGCCATAGTGAGACGACAACGCAGTGATCGAGTTGAACAGCAGGAAACCGACGATGGTCAGCAGCAGCACATTGCGCCGGCGCCAGCCACGGGTGGCGATGGTCATGGGGATCACTGCCAGCACCGAGCCCAGCGCATACGCGGTGACCATCTGCCCGGCCATCGACGGCGAAATCGCCAGGCCGTCGCTGATCAACGGCAACAGGCCGGCGGGCAGGGTTTCGGTGACGATGCAGAGGAAGCCCGTCATCGCCAGGGCGAGCAAGGCACCGATGGGCAGGCGCTCGGATGAGGCCGATAAGCTGAGTGAGGGGGTCACGGGAAACTCCTTGGGCAAGACTTAGATACTGATCGATATAAATGTTGCGGGCGACCACCCCGCGTTGTCAACGACTTATGTATCGACTAGTATTTATCTCGTTTTCCCACTGGAGACCTGACATGGCACAAATGGGCCGCCCCCGCACCTTCGACCGCGAACACGCCGTGGAACAGGCCATGCACCTGTTCTGGCAGCATGGCTACGACGCCACCTCCCTGGCCCAGCTCAAGGCGGGTTTGGGTGGCGGGATCTCCGCGCCGAGTTTCTACGCGGCGTTCGGTTCCAAGGAGGCGCTGTTCGACGAGTGCGTGCAGCGCTACCTGGCGACCTATGCCCAGGTCACCGAATGCCTGTGGGACGACACCCTGCCCCCGCGCCAGGCCGTCGAAACCGCGTTGCGCCAGTCGGCGCGCATGCAATGCGAAGACGGGCACCCCAAAGGCTGCATGGTCGCGCTGGGCGTGATGAGTGCGCCCAGCCCGGAGAATGCGCGGGTGGCCGATGCATTGACCCAATCGCGCCTGCGCACCCGGGCGGGGATTGTGGCGTGTGTGGAGCGCGCGATTCGCCTGGGCCAGTTGCCGCAGCAGACCCAGCCAGCGGTGATGGCGAGTGTGTTTGACAGTTTTTTGCAGGGGGTGTCGATCTTGGCGCGGGACAACGTGCCCCATGCCACCCTCGACGCGGCGATCAGCCAGTTGCTGATGAGCTGGGATGTTGCCGCGTCTATCGCACCGCCCAGTCCTCACAGCCCTGCAGCAAAAAAACCATAACCTACGAGCCGACTAGAACAGCAACCGCGAAAAATCGCAGCACGCCTGCGCCATCCGCGCCACGTCCTGGTTCAGGCCGAATTGCCGGTCCAGCCGGTGCAATGCCACATACTGGATACTCGGCAACTGCGGCTGCGTAATCAGCGCACGCAACGCCCCCTGCTCGATCAAGTGCGACAAACACGCCTTGGGCAAATAACTCACGCCAATCCCCGACAACGCCAACCCTACCTGCACCAGCAGGTTATGGCTGGTGAGGGTGCGCGGCATCTGCACATTGTGCGCGGCCAGCCAACGCTCGTAGATCAGGCCGGTGCCCGACTGCGAACCCTGGGTCAGTACGGTGTAGTCGGCCAGCACTTCCAGGCTGACGGGGTCGGGGTGTGGGATCAGGCCAGGCGCGCAGATCCAGGCGTTTTCCACGCTTTGCAGGACGGTGCTGTGGAAGCGCGGGTCGCTATAGACGTCCGGCACAATCACCAGGTCGAGTTGGTCGCTTTCCAGCTTGCGGAACAGTTCGCTGCTCAGTTCCACTGACGGTTCGATCTGCACCTTGGGGTAGGCCTGGCGCAACGCTTCCACCAGCGCCGGCAGCCAGGTCAAGGCGGTGAGTTCGGTGACGCCGAGGCGAAAACGGCGCACCAGCACCTCGCGGGCGCTGACCCGTTCGAGCAGTTGGTCGCGGCTGTTGAGCAGGTCGCGGGCATAGTCGAGCAGCTCACCGCCCTTCTCCGTCAGCCGGGCGTTGCGCTTGCTGCGGTCGAAAATCTCGACGTCGAAGGTGTCTTCCAGTTCCTGGATGCGCTTGGAGATGGCCGACTGAGACATGTTCAGCTTGTTCGCCGCTGCTTCGAAGCTGCCGAGTTCGGCGATCCAGTACAGCGCATCGATTTGCTTGAAGGTGATCATGGCGACCAACTCATGAAAAAAAGCGATGCTATCACATCATAAAATATCGCTAAAACTCTCCCGTCATCACTCCTAAGATCCGGCCATAGCCCATCGCTATCCAACAATTCTGGAGATTTGCCATGTCCTTGCCCGGTTCACGCATCCTTCCCAACGCGCCCATGGCGCCGGCCGAACTGGTCGAGGCGTTTGCCCAGGTGGTCACCCCGCATATCAGCGACAACCTCGGCCGTCATATCGGCGCCCGTGGACTCACGCGCTACAACCGCAGCGGCAAGCTGGTGGGCACGGCGATCACAGTCAAGACCCGCCCCGGTGACAACCTGCTGATCTACAAGGCCATGAGCCTGCTGCAACCCGGCCATGTGCTGGTGGTGGACGGCCAGGGCGACACCAACAACGCGGTGATCGGCGAGCTGATCAAGCTGTATGCCCAACAGCGCGGTTGCGTGGGGTTTGTGATCGACGGCGCGATTCGCGATGTCGCCAGCTTCGAGGACACCCCGTGCTACGCCCGCGCCGTGGTGCATACCGGCCCGTACAAGACCGGCCCCGGCGAAGTGAACGTGCCGGTGTCCATCGGCGGCATGGTGGTCAACCCCGGCGACCTGCTGGTGGGCGATGAAGACGGCCTGGTCGCGTTCTCCCAGGCCGACGCCGCCGAAGTGCTACGCCGTGCCGCACAACATGCCGAACATGAAGAAGCGGTCAAGGCAGAGATCGCCAGCGGTGCGGTGCGCCAGAGCTGGATCGACAAGGCCCTCAACAACGCCGGCCTGGCGTGAAGGAGTCCGAGATGAGCACTGCATTTTTGTCGGACCGCGTCCTGGGCATCGCACCCTCCCCCAGCATCGCCGCCAACGCCCTGGTCACCGAGTTGCGCGCCCAGGGCCGTGACATCGTCAACTTCACCGTGGGCGAGCCGGACTTCGACACCCCGGCGCACATTCTCGAGGCCGCCAGCCTGGCGATGCACAGCGGTGACACCCATTACACGGCCACCACCGGCACCCTCGCGCTGCGCCAGGCCATCTGCCTGAAACTGCAGCGCGACAATGATCTGGTGTATGGCCTCGATGAAGTCGTCGCCGGTTGCGGCGGCAAGCACATCATTTATCACGCGTTGGCCGCCACCTTGAATCGCGATGATGAAGTCATCGTGCACACGCCGTATTGGGTCTCGTACCCGGACATCGCACGGCTCAACGATGCCACGCCGGTGATCATCCCGGGCGATGAACGCCTGGGTTTCAAGCTGTCGCCCGCCGCCCTCGAAGAGGCGATCACCCCACGCACCAAATGGGTGATCCTCAACAGCCCGAACAACCCCAGCGGCGCGGTCTACAGCGAAGCCGAGCTGCTGGCCCTGGCGCAGGTGTTGCGGGGCCATCCCCACGTGCTGGTCATGGCCGATGAGATCTACGAGCACTTCGTCTACGGCGACGCCCGGCATGTGCCGTTGACACGCCTGGCGCCCGACCTCAAGCCACGCACGCTGATCGTCAACGGCGCGTCCAAGGGCTATGCGATGACCGGTTGGCGCCTGGGTTTTGGTGCCGGGCCGGTGTGGTTGATCGCGGCCATCGCCAAGTTGCTGTCACAGACCACCACCTGCCCCAGCTCGTTGAGCCAGGCGGCAGCGGTGGCCGCGTTTGCGGGTGATCAGGCACCTATCGCCGCCATGCGCGGGGAATACCGGCAGCGTCGCGCCCTGATGCTGGAGCGACTGGCGGGCATTCCCGGCCTGGGCCTCATCCCGCCCGATGGCGCGTTCTATGTGTTCGCCAACGTCAGCGGCCTGATGGGCAAGCTCACCCCCCAGGGTGATCGCCTCGACAGCGACACCCAACTGGTGGACTACCTGCTGCGCGACTACGGCCTGGCCACGGTCAGCGGCGCGGCCTACGGCATGTCGCCGTATGTGCGCCTGTCGTTCGCAAGCGCCCTGGACGTGATCGAAGAAGGGTGCCGTCGCCTCAAAGACGCATGCCACGACCTGCGCTGACGGCCACCCGCAACACCCGGCGACCAGCGGACGGCCGCCTTTTGACTGCCTAGAACAACAACTTAAAAATCATTGATCTCAAATGAGGCATTCCCATGCACACGCCCCGTATCGCGCTGGTCTGGCAAATCATGATCGGCTTGCTCGCCGGCATCGCCATTGGTGCCCTGCTGCACCGCTTTCCCGAATCCCGGCCGTGGCTGGTGGACAATCTCCTGCAACCGGCGGGCGATATCTTTATCAAGCTGATGAAGATGATCGTGGTGCCTATCGTGTTTGCCTGCATGGTGGTGGGCATTGCCGGCCACGGTGACGGCAAATCCCTGGGCCGTATCGGGGTCAAATCCCTTAGCTATTTTTTCTGTATCACCACCCTGGCGATCATCATCGGCCTGGTCATGGGCAACCTGCTCAAGCCCGGCACCGGCACTGAACTGTCCAGCCTGCACGCGGCGAATATCACCCTGCCCACCAGCAACGGCGCCGGTCATAGCCTGGGGCAAATCATTGTCGGCATCATCCCCGATAACGTGGTCAACGCCATGGCCCAGGGCAGCCTGTTGTCGGTGCTGTTTTTTGCGGTGATGTTCGGCCTGGGCGTGGCGCGCCTGCCCGCCGAACGCAAAGACCCGGTCATCGCGCTGTTGCGCGGCGTCAGCGATGCCATGTTCAAGGTCACCTCGATGATCATGGCCTACTCGCCCATCGGCGTGTTCGGCATGATCGCCGTGACCGTGGCCAACTTCGGCTTCAGCTCATTGCTGCCGCTGGCCAAGCTGATCATGGTCAGCTATGTGGCCATCGCCTTCTTCGTACTGGTGGTGCTCAACCTGGTGGCGCGTGTATGCGGGATCAACCTGTTCGCCCTGATGCGCCATATCAAGGATGAACTGGTGCTGGCCTTCTCCACCGCCAGCTCGGCGGCGGTGATGCCGCAACTGATGAAAAAACTCGAAACCTACGGCGTACCCCCTTCGCTGGTGAGCTTTGTGGTGCCGGTGGGTTACTCGTTCAACCTTGACGGCGCTTCCCTGTTCCTCGGCATCGGCACCCTGTTCGTCGCGCAGTTGTACGGCATCGACCTGAGCCTGGGCGATCAGGCCTTGCTGGTGGTGACCATGGTGCTCACCTCCAAGGGGGCAGCCGGAGTACCGGGATTCATGTTCGTGATCCTCTCGGCCACCCTGGCCAGCGCGGGTTTGCCGTTGGAAGGCATCGCGTTTATCGCCGGGGTGTATCGCTTGATGGAGATGCCGACCACAGCGCTGAATGTGCTGGGCAATGCGTTGGCGCCGTTGGTGATTGCCAAGTGGGAGGGGCGTGAGGTGCGGGCGGGGCATGAGTCTAGAGGGAGAAATGTTCCCACGCTGTAATGTGAACGCTACGAATAAAGGCGCTCCGAAGAGCGCCTTTATTCATTCCAGCCTTACTGCTCGCTGATGGATTTCACCTCGGCCTTGGCTGCACCGCCAATCGCAATGCGCTTAGGCTTGGCTTCCTCCGGTACCACCCTGAGCAGGTCGATGCTCAGCAACCCGTTGGCGAGTTGTGCGCCCTGCACTTCAATGTGGTCGACCAGGCGGAACGACAAACGGAACGCGCGCTGGGCGATGCCCTGATGCAGGTAGGTGATGCCCTCATCGTGTTCGCGCTTGCCGCCGGCGACGGTCAACACGCCTTTTTCCACCTGGATTTCCAGGTCATCCTCCACCAGGCCTGCCGCCGCGATGACGATCCGGTAGTGATCTTCACCGTGCTTTTCGACGTTGTGAGGTGGGTAGGTGGTACCGGCCTCGCTGCGAAGCGCCGATTCAAAAAGGTCATTGAAGCGGTCAAAGCCGACGGAATGACGGAACAGTGGGGCCAACGAAAGAGTAGTAGCCATTGCAAAATCTCCTGAGTTTTCTCCAAGTGATTTGACACGCGACCCGTATTCGGCATCGCGTAAAACCTAAGTAGGTTCAGGGAAAAAAATTTCAAGCAGCCCCAGCAAAAAAATTTATCCGCTGCTGTGATCGCGTGCAGACAGGCTGACGCAATGAGCATCCCCCCAGGTCGAACAATCACTCAACGCCACATAGCGAAACGACAATTGTTGACTAGACTCATGGGCGCACCGCACTGGCTATGGGAATCGCTGCATGAGTGAAACAAACGCACGAGCGGGGATGTTTTCCAGCCCGTGGCGACATAGAGAGTTGTTGTTTTCCATGGTCCAGCGGGAAGTGATTGGGCGTTATCGAGGCTCCATCATGGGGCTGTTGTGGTCGTTCCTTAACCCGCTATTCATGTTGCTGGTCTACACCTTTGTGTTCAGCGTGATGTTCAAGCTGCGCTGGCCCGCGGGCGACGGTTCGCGCACCGAGTTCGCGCTGCTGGTGTTTGCCGGCCTGCTGGTGTTCAACGTGTTCGCCGAATGCGTGGGGCGTGCGCCGGGCCTGATCATCGCCAATGCCAACTACGTCAAGAAAGTCGTGTTCCCCCTCGAAGTCCTGCCGTGGGTGGTGCTGGGCGCCGTGTTGTTCCACACCCTGGCCAGCCTGGTGATCTGGCTGGTCTTCCACCTGGTATTTTTCGGCTGGCCGCCCCTGACCAGTGTGTTGCTGCCCCTGGTGTTATTGCCGCTGGCGCTCTTCACACTGGGAGTCACCTGGCTATTGGCAGCGCTGGGGGTTTACCTGCGTGATGTCGGCCAGGTGGTGGGCGTGCTGACCACGGCATTGATGTTTGTCTCGGCGATTTTTTACCCGACCAGCGCATTTCCGCCAGCCTACCAGGGCATCCTTCACCTGAACCCGCTCACCCTGGTGGTCGAACAGGCCCGTGACGTACTGTTCTGGGGTGTGCTACCGGACCTTTTCACCTGGGCCTGCGGCCTGCTGGTGGCCGGGGGCATCGCCTGGCTGGGGTTCAGCTGGTTCCAGAAAACCCGCAAAGGATTTGCCGATGTGCTCTGACATCGCCGTACAAACGGCCCACCTGAGTAAGAGCTATCACATCTATGACACGCCCAGGGATCGCCTGTGGCAGCTGTTTTCTCGCGGCAAAAAGCAGTTCTATCGCGAGTTCTGGGCACTGCGTGACGTGTCGCTGCAACTGTGCAAAGGTGAAACGGTAGGGATCATCGGGCGCAACGGCAGCGGCAAATCGACGCTGCTGCAACTGATCTGCGGCACGCTCAGTGCCACCTCCGGCAGCATTCACAGCCATGGCCGCGTGGCGGCGTTGCTCGAGCTGGGCTCGGGCTTCAATCACGATTTCACCGGGCGTGAAAACGTCTATATGAACGGTGCGGTATTGGGGCTCAGTCGCGCGGAAATCGATGCCCGTTTTTCCCAGATCACTGACTTCGCCAATATCGGCGACTTTATCGACCAGCCCACCAAGACCTATTCGAGCGGGATGCTGGTACGCCTGGCCTTTGCCGTCGCGGTGTGCGTGGACCCCGACATCCTGATCGTCGATGAAGCCCTGGCAGTGGGCGACGCGTCCTTCCAGTTCAAGTGCCTCAATCGGCTGGAAGCACTCACCCAGCAAGGCACGACGCTGCTGTTCGTGTCCCATGACATGGGCATGGTCAAACGCTTTTGCAATCGGGTGATTTACCTGCGCGAAGGCCAGGTGCGCGCCAGTGGCTCTCCCGAAGAAATGGCCGAACTCTACCTGCTGGAGATGCGTGACGAACAGCGTCGCTGGGCCAGCGGCGGCGCGGTGGCGGTCGCCCCCAAGGCCTTCCTTGCCCAACAGGCTGGCATCGCCTTTGGCACCGATGAGGGGCATATCGTTGCGGCCTGCTTTACCAACACGGACAGCCTGTATTCAAGCTTTGTGTATGGCGAGACCATCCAGCTGCGCATCGAAACCCGGGTACGCGACAGCATCGAGCTGCCGACTCTCAGCGTGACGATCCAGGAGGCCCGCCTGCTGGTGATCGGCGGTGCCAACCTGCCGCTGCACCTGGAGGCAACGCACGACGGCTGGCGCAAGGCGACGCTCAACGTCCGATTCCCCGCCAACCTTGCGGCGGGCAAGTACCACATCACGCTGAAACTGATGAACGGCCACCTCGAAGAGACCGCGCAGCTCATCGAGAAGCAGGTCGCGCTGCTGGCGTTCGACACCTTGCCAGGTACCCGGGAGTTCCTTGGGTTCGTCGATCTGGGAATAGAGGCCGGTCCTGCCCCTCACACGAGTGAACCGGGGGTACCGCAATGAGCCGAAAGTGGCAGGTCGGGATCTTCGGCACATTCGATGTCGCCAACTATGGCGACTTGCTGTTTCCCATCCTCGCTGAGGCGGAGTTGACCCGGCGCCTGGGGGCGATAACGCTGCACCGGTTTTCCTATCACGGGAAAACGCCGCCCGAATGGCCGTACGAGGTCACCTCGCTGACCCGTTTGCCGGACGTCGCCGATCAGTTGGATGGGGTGTTGATCGGCGGTGGTTTCATTGTGCGTTTCGACAAGCTGGTGGCCAGCGGTTATTACCCCCCGGATGCCGCCATTCACCACCCTACCGGCTACTGGCTGACGCCCGCGCTGATTGCGCTGCAACACGGCATCCCATTGATCTGGAATGCACCGGGCATGCATTGCAATGACATCCCGCCGTGGGCCGCACCGCTGGTGCAACTGACCCTCGAACACAGCCCGCACATCAGGGTACGCGATGCGCTGTCCCAATCGGCCCTGGCCCAACTGTCGCCGACGGCCCAGGTCGAGGTGCTTCCCGACACGGCCTTCGGCCTGCCACGCCTGCTCGACCCTCAATCGCCTTCTGCCCCGTTCCTGGAGCTGTGCAGCAGCGCCGGCCTGACCCAACCCTATCTGGTGGTGCATGCAATGTGGGGGTTGGACAGCTTCCTGCAACTGTGGCGAACCCACGCCGGGCAGTTCGAGGACGTGCAACTGCTGCTGCTGCCCATAGGGCCGGTACTGGGCGATCACGAATCCGTACTGGGCGACGGCCTTGCGCGCGCGCGTTGCCTGCCCTTCTGGCCAGAGCCCCTGCTGCTGGCAGAACTGCTCGCCCATGCCGAAGGGGTGATCGGGCACAGCTACCACCTGGCGATCAGTGCACTGGCCTTTGGTGTGCCGATCTTCTGCTCGGCGGACCTGGGCACCGGCAAATACACCGCGCTGCCGAGCCATGGGCGAATATTCCAATTACGCCGGGACCAGCCGATTGATCCGCAGTGGTTTCGCGCACAGTTGGGCAAGCAGCCGGTGTCCCAGGTGACCGCCGACGCGATGGTACAGATCGACGCACACTGGGACCGCGTGGCCGAGTTGATCCGCGAAGGTCGCAGGCCCACGCAGCCCGCGCTCAATCGCTACTGGCAAGCCTTGCCGGGTGTTTTCGAAGACCTGCACTCACACCTCGAAAGCCAGGTCGCTGAGCGGCAACACGAACGCGAGCAACATCAACAGGCACTGGAAACGCTGTACCGCTCCAACTCGTTCAAGCTGACGGCGCCGTTGCGCCATCTGCGCCGAACCCTGAACAAATGGCTGGGAGCCCTTCGACATGATTGACCTGAACAAACTGACGGCCCACCGCCTGCAGACCGTGCCTTTTTCCTGGGCGCAAATCGGTGCGCTCTACACCCCCGACGATGCCAAGGCGCTGGCCGAAACCTACCCGCACGACCACTTCAAGACGGTCTCCGGCTACGGCGGGGCCAAGGACTACGAATACGAGGCGCGGCAATTGATCGCCATGGGCAGCCACGAAGTGGTCAATCCACAGGCCTTGAGCCCGCAATGGCTGGCACTGGCCCATAGCCTCTGTTCGCCGCAGTACCGCCAGGCCATCTCCGCGCTGACCGGGGTGGACGTAACCAAGGTTCCCATGGAAGCCAACCTGTTCCACTACGGCCCCGGGGCCAACCTCGGGCCGCACCCGGACCTGGATGACAAACTGGTCACGCACATTTTGTACTTCAATCAGACTTGGGACCCTGCCGACGGCGGCTGCCTGCAGATCCTCGGTTCTGCCAGGCCCACCGATATCGTTGCGCAAGTGACGCCCGAGGTCGGCAACTCGGCGATTCTCGTGCGCGCCGACACTTCCTGGCATGCGGTTTCACGGGTGGTGGAGGGTTGCCGTTCTTCCAGGCGCAGCGTGACAGTGACGTTCTACCGCCCCGGCGCTACCAGCTCGATGTGGCCGCCCAACGACCCGACACCTCTGCACACTTACGGCGAACAGCACAACACCACGTTTTCGTGAAGGACCGCACCATGGACAAGGACAATCCGGCCACGCTGGAACGCGATGCGGCCATCAGGGAACGAGACGCGGCGCTGGCTTACATCGCCATGTTGAAAAATACCCGTTCGTGGCGGATCACCAAGCCCTTACGGGCGCTGCTGCATTGGTTGAGGTATCGGTCATCCCACACCGACGCCGACATCCCCGACTTTCTGCACGGGCAATATCTGCCGGTGCGCACGGCGTTGAAAAACCCGCTGTCGCCATCGGCGGATTTATCGCCACCAGAGGCGCGCTTCGACATTCTCTGCTTCGCCAATATCGACTGGGCCGCCCGCTTCCAGCGCCCCCAGCAGTTGATGAGCCAGTTCGCCCGTCACGGCTACCGCGTGTTCTACATCGTGCCTTCCCGCAGCGCCGAGCCTGGCCTGGCTTACAGCACCTTGGAAGTGGCGCCCGGGGTATTCGAGGTGACATTGCAGCGCGACGAGTTCGTGGACTGCTACACCCAGCGCATGTCGGAAAAACACCTGCAAACCTACGCCAAGGCAATTGAAGCGCTGGCCAAGGACTGGCGCATAAAAACCGCAGTCAGTGTGGTGCACCTGGCGTTCTGGGCTGCGCTCGCGCATCGCTTGCGCGACGCCCACGGCTGGAAAATCCAATACGACTGCATGGATGACTGGGTGGGCTTTCCGGGGATCGGCGAGACGTTGCTGGAGGAAGAACACACCCTGGTCCGAGACGCCGACCTGGTGACAGTCACCGCTGCGCTGCTGCAGGAGAAATGGGCCGCGATGAGCCGCGATTGTCGCTTGCTGCGCAATGGCGTGGATGTCGAGTTCTTCGAGCAAAATTGTGTGCCCAACCCCTTGATGGCGGAGATCGAGCGGCCGCTGATCGGCTTCTATGGAGCCCTGGCCGAATGGGTCGATTTGCCCTTGATCGCGAGCATCGCCCGGCTGCGGCCGGACTGGAACTTTGTGTTGATCGGCGACATTTTCGTCAAGGACCTGGCCGGTCTGGACCGCCTGCCCAATGTGCATTTACTTGGCAGGAAGCCCTATGCACAGATGCCGTTGTACCTCTACCACTTCAATGTCTGCCTGATCCCGTTTCGCCTGTATAACGTGACCCATGCGGTCGACCCGGTGAAGTTCTACGAATTCATCAGCGCAGGTAAACCGGTGGTGTCGGTGCCGCTGGAAGAAATGCAGATCTATGCGGATTTCGTGTATTTCGCCAGCGAACCGCAGGCCTTTATCGAGCAGATCGAGCGCGCCCTGAACGAAACCGATACCCAGGCCGCTACCCGGCGCGTGGCACTCGCCAGCGCCAATGACTGGCGCCACCGCTTCGACGCCAACCTCAGTGCGCTGAAGTCCTTGCACCCGAAAGTGTCGATCGTGATCGTTACCTACAACAACGTCGAACTGACCCAGGGCTGTATCCAAAGTCTGTTGCGCAACACCACGTACCCCGATTACGAGCTGATCATTGTCGACAATGCGTCCTCGGACGACACGCGCAATTACCTGCGTTACCTGGGCCGCACCCAAGCAAACGTCACCCTGGTGCTCAATGACCGCAACCTGGGCTTCGCCGCCGCGAATAACCAGGGGCTGCGCCTGGCGACCGGGGAATACCTGGTGCTGCTCAACAACGATACCGTGGTGCCCAAGGGCTGGGTCGATCCGTTGCTGCGCCACCTGCAAGACCCACAGATTGGCCTGGTCGGCCCGATGACCAACTCGGTAGGCAACGAAGCGAAAGTGCTCGTCGACTACGTCGGCCTCGAACACATGGAAGCCTTCGCCGATCAGCACGTCGCGCGGCATCGTGGGCGCAGCTTCGATATCAGCATGCTCGCCATGTTCTGCGTGGCCATGCGCCGCGAGGTGCTGGAACGCATCGGTTGGCTGGATGAGGCGTTCGGCATCGGCATGTTCGAAGACGATGACTATAGCCGGCGCATCCAGGCGGCCGGCCTGAGGACCGTGTGCGCCGAGGATGCCTTCATCCACCACTACGGGCAGGCGTCCTTCAAGAAGCTGATCGCCAGCGGCGAGTATCAAGCGCTGTGGGACAAGAACCAGGCGTACTTTGAAAGCAAATGGGGCACATGGACGCGCCCTGAACCGCAGCGCAAATCGGGTAGCCCTTGACCAACCAAAGGAAGACACCGTGCTCAAGCGAATCATGAACAAACTCAACGGTAAGCGCGAAGGGATCGGCGCCGACAAGCAAGTCACGGCGGATCACTGGTCAGAAAACATGGCCGGCTCCGACGCCTTTTCTGCGGATGTCTATTGGCTGGCGGTACCGACCGTGCAACGCCGTCATCAGCATAAGGCAACGGCGGGCAGCGGCCATCCGGGCTGGGTGCAGTACTGCCTGAAGGAGTTTCTCGGCAACCCGGCGCCAGGCACACGGATGCTGAGCATCGGCTGCGGCACCGGCACCCTGGAGCGCGAACTCTACAGGCTCAAGGCGTTCGAGCACTGTGACGGCGTGGATATAGCGCCTGCCGCCCTCGAGGTGGCCAGAGCCGAAGCGCTGGCGATGGGCGCGTCGACGATCCATTACGCCCTGTGTGATATCGAACGCACTGACCTGCCGGGCAATCACTACGACGCGGTCTGGTTCAATGGCTCACTGCACCATATCCGCGAGCTGGAAGTGGTCTGCCAGCGGGTTCGCCATAGCCTTAAGCCTGGGGGCTGGCTGTTTTTCAATGAATATGTCGGGGCCAATCACTTTGCCTTTGATGCCCAGCAACGCGCGGCCATCAGCCATGCGTTCGGCTTGATTCCCGAGCATTTGCGCCGCTCATTCGTGAAGGGTTCATACGGCCAGGTTCAACAGGTCGTGCCACTGCCCGACCCCGCCGAGGTGGTGAAAGTCGACCCGTCGGAAGCCGTGCGTTCGGCAGATATCCTGCAGGTGGTACAGGAGCACTTTGATGTGCGTGCGCTGAACCTCTGCGGCGGTTCGCTGCTGCAGTTTCTGCTGCACGGTATCGCCGGCAACTTCACCGCGGACAACCCGCAGTCCCTCAGGGTACTGCAGATGTTGTTCGACATCGAAGACGGGCTGATCGAGTCGGGCACGTTGAAAAGCGACTTTGTGGTGGTCGCCGCATCGCCGAGAACGTCCTGATGAGGTCGCCCCGCCCATGCTGATCGAGCGGCGCCCGTCTGGCCGGCAGCGCTGGCGCGCGGTGTATCACCAGTTGCCGTTGCCGGCCAGCGCGAAAAAACTCCTGGCAGTCATCTACCGACGTGCACTGCTGCCCGCTGTGCGCGCACTGCGCGGCGTCCTGCAACCGATGGAAACCTTCGCCAGCCCATCGTCGGCGCCTCAGCCACAACAGGCCGGTCTGGCGGATTACATTATCTGGGGGGCTATCGATTGGGATTTGCGCCACCAGCGCCCGCAACAACTGGCCCAGGCGCTGAGCGCCACCGGGCGGCGAGTCATCTACGTCTCGGCCTCATTGATACACGCCCCCCAGGCCGGCTTTGAACTCGAGTCGCTGGACCAGACCCAGCGGTTGTTCCAGGTCAAGCTGTTTGCCTGGGGTGCACCGCTTATCTACGCCGCAGCGCCTGACGCCGCACAGGTTCGGCAGCTGTGCCGCAGTATTGGCGAGGTACTCCTGTGGGCCGGCTCCGCCCGGTTGATTTCACTGGTGCAGCACCCTTTCTGGTGTGACATTGCCGGTGAATTACCCAACAGTCGATTGATCTACGATTGCATGGACCATCATCAAGGCTTCGGCGACAACGCCGCGGGTATCCTGCACCTGGAGCAACGGCTGGTGCGCAACGCCGACGTTCGGCTGTTCACCTCCGACTGGCTGGCCGAGCAATGGCCGGCCCAGGCCAATGAAACCCGCGCCATCCTGCGCAATGCCGCCGACTTCACCCGGTTCTGCACCCCACCTGCCTCGATCTACCGGGATCGCTTGCAACGCATGGTGATTGGCTACTATGGCGCCATTGCACACTGGTTCGACCAGGCGCTCGTGGCCCGCATCGCCGAGGCGTTTCCACAGCATGTGGTGCTGCTGATCGGCGCCGATACGGTGGGCGCGCAGGCGCAATTGCGTGGCTATGCGAACATAGAATTCATCGGCGAAGTGCCCTATGCCACCCTGCCCTACTACCTGCATGGCTTCGACGTGTGCATTGTGCCGTTTCATATCACGGCACTGACGCTCGCCACCAACCCGGTCAAGGTCTACGAATACCTGAGTGCCGGAAAACCGGTGGTCTCGGTCGACTTGCCGGAGATGCAGCAATTCGGCTCGCAGGTTCAGGTTGGCCGCGACGGTCCGGCGTTCATTGCCGCAATCACGCGAGCACTGCTGACATCGACGGCCGAACAGATTGCCCAGCGTCAGGCGTTCGCTGCCCGACAAACCTGGACACACCGCGCCGATGCGCTCATCACTCTGGCCGAACGCCGCGACCACGCGGCACGCATCAGCGTGATCGTCGTGACCTACAACAACCTGGCGCTGACGCGGGCGTGCCTGGACAGCCTCGAGCACGACAGCGAGGGGCCTGAACTGGAAATCATCGTGGTGGACAACGCATCCAGTGACGGCACCGCTGAATTTCTCTCGCAATGGGCGGCCGGCAGCGGCCAGACGATCGTACTCAACACCGACAATCGCGGTTTCGCCGCCGCGAACAATCAGGGCCTGGCGATCGCCAACGGTGAGTACCTGGTGCTGCTCAATAACGACACGCAGGTCACCAGCGGCTGGGCGAGTACCTTGCGCCGGCATCTACAACGCAATCCCGAGCTTGGCCTGATTGGCCCGGTGACCAACAACATCGGTAACCAGGCCAGGATCGACATCGACTACGCCGACCTCGCAGGCATGCCACAAGCGGCTCGGCGCTTTACCTGCCGCCACCTTGGCGAGGTGGTCCGGCTGCCGACCCTGGCGTTCTTCTGCGTGATGATGCCGCGCAGCACCTACACGCGAATCGGCCCGCTCGACGAAGTCTACGGCCGTGGTTTCTTCGAGGATGACGACTACTGCCGACGGGTCGAACACGCGGTCCTGGTGAACGCCTGCGCCCGCGATGTGTTTATCCATCACCAGCTTTCGGCATCGTTCGCGCTCATGAACCGGGATGAACGCCAAGCACTGTTCGAGCGCAACAAGGCGATCTATGAAGCCAAGTGGGGCCCGTGGGTGCCCCATGAACATGAGTAACTAAAGCAGGTCGTCTTGTGACAATAAAAACCCCCTGGGCGCGAAGCCAAGATCCCGGGCAGCCTTGGTATGCTCGAACACCAGGTCCTGGTTCATACGCTGCGCCATCGCCGCCGACCAATGGCGGTAGCGCGGCAGCATTCGCAACAGCAACAGGGTCATCCGGAACCCCCAGAGCGGCACCGTGAGTAAACGCGGGCAGCGGTTCTGCGCCGTGAATACGCGGGTGACCATCTCCCGATAGGGCAGCGTTTCTGCGCCGCTGAGGTTGTAGGCATGACGGCACACCTGGGGTGCCTGCAACGCATGCACGCAGGCGCTCGCCACATCCTCGGCATGCACGGGTTGACGCAGTCCCATCGCGCCGCCCAACAGCGGAAAAAAGCCGAAGCGGCGAATAAAGCGTGCGATCTCGGTGATGTTTTTGTCGCGGCCCTGGCCGTAGATCAAGGTCGGGCGCAGGATGCACCAGTGCACCCCATGGTCCTGCGCCCATTGCTCAACACGTGCTTCGGCGTCGCCCAGCAGGCTGGCGAGACGCCGCTCTGCGGGGTCGAACGACTGGCTTTTGCTCCACCGACTGGTCGAAGACAGGACCACGACTTTGCGCGCGCCACAGGCCTGCAACAACCCAAAATGCTGCTGCAGCGCCCAAATCGGTGCCACGCAGATCCAGTAGGGTATGGGCTCGGCATACTCGCTTACACCCGGTTCAGGAAGCTGTTGCCAACTGGCCGTGTCACTGTCACGCCCGTACTGTGGCTGCCGGGAAAAAGCGACGACCTTAAACTGTTCGCGCGCAAGCACCGCAAGCAGGCAGTGGCCTACCAGGCTGCTGGCCCCCAGCACACCGACCGTGACCTCAGACATACCCACGGATCTCATTCTGGTACACCAGGCTGCCGGCGCACGAGCCGCTGTCCACCACAATCACGTGTAGAACGCCTTCCCCGAGGGCCGACGCCACGCACTCGCCGATCAGCTTGCCGACGTTGTACTTAACGACGCTTACGTCGCAGCTATGGATGAAGCGTGGCAGCATCAAAACGCGCCTCCCATGAGTGTTGCAATGCAAATGCACGGGCTTCGTCCGCATTGCGCTCACACTGCAAGGCGGCCTCGGCCAGCCCGGCAATATCGCTGTGCGAGTGACTGATAAAAACACCCGGCAGCCCTGAACGGCCATGCATCTCGCCGAAGTCAGTCGAGATCACCGGCAATGCCAGGCCACGGTATTCGTAGTACTTGATTGGATCGACCGACGCGGTGAGCCGGGTCTTTTTGAAAGGAATCAACCCAACGTCGAACTCGGCCATGGCGGCCAACGCGGCGCCATGATTACCGGCGGGCAACACCGCCACATTGCTCGGCAAGTGCCCGGGCGCGGCGCCGAAGATCGGCCCCATCAAACGAATCTCATCGTTGGGCCTGGCTTCAGCCAAAGCCGCCACCCAGGCCCAGTCAAACCAGGCGGCCAGGGTGCCCACGTAACCAAAAACCTTTCCACTCGATGACATCGGCGCCGGCTTTACGGCAGAGATCGCCGCCAAGTCCAGGCCGTTCAGCACCAGGCACACCTCGTTGCGATAACGCCGCCACTGTGCGTCGAGCACGGAACTCGACGTCCAGATGACGTCCACGTGCTGGGCGATCAGCCGCTCACGGCGCGCCAGGGCCGATCGCGAGAGGCCGGTATAAAACGCCGGGAAATCGTCCATTGCGTCATACAAGGACGCGCAGTGACGAAGCCGCTGCAACAACAGATGTGCCAGGACCGAGGGCTTGCCGACCACGAGCAAGGCTGGGGAGGCGTGGGTGAATTGATCGATCCTGCTCAATGCATGCCGCCAGCAAAAGCGGTTCACCCAGCCCGAGCCCGGTAGAGGTTCTATCGGTAGACCGCCAGGCTTGATCAGCGTGAGCCATGGCGGCGTGCCACTGGATGGACTGGTTTGCGCGCAGGGCGCAGCCGCCTTGAGATCGCTCCACCTGGGCAGCCGCGTGGGATAAGGATCAACCCAGAGCACCGACGCCCCTGTGCGGCTGTGCACCCAATCGACAAACTTGTGCGGCCGCTGGGCGAAGCTGTGCCAGGGCAACGGCGAGAGAAATACCAGGCGCGTCAAGAAAAGTGCTCGTGCAGGACCTTCACGATACGCCCGGCAGCCTGCCCATCGCCGTAGGGCGAAACACCTCGCACCATGCCACAGTAGGCCGATTCATCGTCAAGCAGGCGCTGTGCCTGCTCGATGATGCGTTCATAGTTGGCGCCCACCAGCTTGACGCTGCCCTGCTCCACCGCCTCAGGGCGCTCGGTTTCATCACGCATGACCAGCACCGGCTTACCCAGCGCCGGCGCCTCTTCCTGGACACCTCCTGAGTCGGTCAGGATGAAATACGCAGCTTTCATGGCGGCAATGAACGCCGCGTAACCCAGCGGCGCGCACAGCCTGAAATTCGGCATGCCTGCCAGGCACGCCTGGGCGACGTCCTGGATCTTCGGGTTCGGGTGCACAGGGTAAAGAAACTGAACCTCAGGATTGTTCTCGGCAAGGGTGCGCAACGCTCGGCAGATGTCGAGAAACGGCGCGCCAAAATGCTCCCTACGATGGACCGTCACCAGCACCAGGCGCTTGCTCGGATCCAGATCAAGGCCGATTTCCACCTCACTGGCGGCTGTCATGAGCAGGGCATCGATCACCGTGTTGCCCGTGACGAAAACATCCGCACTGGCTACATCCTCTTTGAGCAGGTTTTGCCTAGCGCTTTGCGTCGGCGCGAAGTGCCAGCGCACTAATTTACTGGTAAGGACCCGGTTGGCTTCCTCGGGGAATGGATGCTGCAGATCCCACGTGCGCAGGCCGGCTTCAATATGCCCCACCGGTATGCGCCGGTAAAAGCAGGCCAGGGCACTGGCCATTACGGTCGTGGTATCGCCTTGCACCAGAACAGCATCGGGCCGCTCTTCGAGCAGGACAACATCCAACTTGAGCAATAACTGCCCGGTCAGAGTGGCCAAGGCCTGATTGGGTCGCATGACGTCCAGGTCGATGTCGGGCTCGATGCCGAAAAACGCCAGGACCTGATCCAGCATACCGCGATGTTGTGCCGTGGCGACGACGCGCACATCGGCCCAACGTTGTTGTTTCAAGGCCAGAATGACTGGGGCCATTTTGATAGCTTCGGGACGTGTCCCGACCACGCAAAGAATTTTTTTTACCGACACATCAAGCCTATTTCCCTATCCGATAAATGGCTGAAACGCTCAGGCGTTCAATGCCCACGCTCACGCACATTCCGCTGTGCTGTTTTGGTGCTGTGGTGGTTTAAATGCGGACTGCCGGACATCGAGATGTGCCATGCCGAGACAGGTTCGTTCCGGCTTTCAACACCGATACCGCAGCATAGACACAGACTGCAATACCTGCACGGTGGATGGACTAAAGGACGATCTGGTCCTGAGGAATTCCCGCAAATCTACGCGAGAGAATGAGCGCACCGGTTCATGCCTGATGCGGTTGCTCTGGAAATGACGTGACCGACCTGTCGTTCGAGCCTGAAGACCGGCCAGATACAGTGCATAGCAGGCCAGCGCGGCTATCGGTTTTTTTGGCCGCGTATGTGAAAACGTCTGCTCAGGCCTGGCTGATATCCAGCAATCGAGGCATGGCAATCGCCAGATAGTCCTGCGTATCGAGCACCATCGACGCATCCAGCCGCCCCGCGTTGAAGGCTATTTCGGCGTAGCCTGTGGTCAAGGCCGGATCGACGATCAATTGAATCCGCTCATCGAAAACAAACGGAGGGATGGCGCCGATCCGGCACCCGGTCAGTTCCATGGCGGTTTCGGCCTTCACCAGCTCGGCTTTTTTCCCGCCCAGGGCCGCTCCGACTTTCTTCATGTCCAGCTTCTGGTCGCCCGGCAGTATCACCAGAGCATAGGGGCCGGCCTGGCCCTTGAGGGCGCAAAGCATGGCCTTCGCGCCTTGGCCGGGCTCGGTGCCACGGATTTCGGCGACGCGCGCCGACTGGCCCTCGGCATCATGCATCAACACCCGGTAAGAGGCTGAGCGGGCATCGAGTAATGCCACGAGGCGATCGAACATGGGATGCATGTAGTTTTCCTCTGGTTTACAGGAGGTCGTAGGACAGCTTGCTGATCAGAATCACCAGCAACACCAGGAATAGAGCCCGGACAAAGGGCACGCCTTTGTGAACCGCCAGCCAGGTGCCGGTGAGCGCGCCCAGGATGTTGAATGCCGCCATGGGGATTGCGATCAGGTAAAGCACGTTACCCGTCGGAATGAAGAATATCAGTGCCGCTACGTTGGTCGCGATGTTCACTAGCTTGGCCGATGCCGAGGCATGAAGAAAGTCGAAGGCGAAGCAGCGGATAAACAGGAAGATCAGGAAGCTGCCAGTGCCGGGACCGAACAGACCATCGTAGAAACCGATGGCGCCGCCGATGACGATCGCCAGCAGTTTTTCCTTGGTACCGATGCGCATGGGTTTGTGCAGGGCGCCGAAGTCTTTTTTCCAGAAGGTGTAGATCGCCATCAGCACAATCAACACCAGCACCGCCGGCCGGATCATCGACTGGGGCACGAACGACACGGTGGCGGCTCCGAAGAAGGCCATGACAAAGGCCGCGCAGGCGGCGGGGATCACAAGCCCCCAGTCGATCACCACCTTGCGCACGAAGGACCGGGCCGCGAATGCGGTGCCGCAGGCGGCCGCGACCTTATTGGTCCCCAGCAGCGCCGCCGGTTGAGCGGTGGGTAGCACGTTGAATAGCGCGGGAATCTGGATCAGTCCGCCGCCGCCCACCGCCGCATCGATCAGGCCGGCGGCGAAGGCGAACACGCAAAGGATGACAATATCGACCATGAAATCAGGCTCTGACTATGTAGGGTTGATGAGGGTCCAGCGGCACCACGCGTGCCGGATCATTGACCCCGAAGACACGCAACATCCAGCGATCACGGCCGTCGTAGCGGGGGGTAAAACCATCCCGGGCATGCAGGGTTTGCTGGTTCTTGAAGATCAGCATGTCCCCCGGTTGCAGCATGATGTGGTGCACGACATCGGGATGGTTGGCGGCGGCGGCAAACAGCTGGAGAGCAAACTGCGCAGGGGCGCAGGTCGCTTCGACACTCGCTTTGTTGTAGCGGCAATACAGGCCATCGGTTGCGCTTCTGTAGAGCAAGGGGACGTTTTCCAGCACATTCCCCTGTTTGCCGAAGGAGGCCGGTCGGCGAACGGTAAAGTTCGGTCGTGACAGTTCTTCTTCGACGTAGGCCGGCAGAATGGCCAGCACCTCGTCAATGGCGACGATCCGCGTCGGCACGTCGAGCTCGCAGCGCAGGCCGGTCAGGGACAGGAACTCCGGACAGGCCGACAACTGCGAGATAGGTTCGCAGGTCAAAGGCAGGTGAGGGTTGTCGACATGCATGTCCAGATCCGCCCGCGAGCCATAGGAGCTCTTTTCGGTCTCCCGCTTGCGCTTGGGCGATACGTGACGGAACACGGAGTCGGTGCTTTCACCCTCGTACGCCAGCGGACGGGTTTGCAGAGTGTGCAGCACGGACAAAATAGCCCCGGCCAGAATCGACAGGTTCTCGATACCCGGCTCCAGGTCATAGGGCGTGGCGGGCAGTTGCGGGTCCAGCGGCAGCCCCCTGACGATCATCGCCACGTCACGGGCCTGTGGAAAATTGCGCAGCTGCTGGATTTTCTCGGTGCCCAGGACACTTTCCAGCAACCGCCCCAGGACCGGCATCTGGCGGATCCCCGAGGCGCTATCGGTCACGTTCAGCGACGCCAGCCCGGCCTGAAGTGTGCGTTGTTCTTCCAGCGACAGATGAATTTGCGGTATCTCCCGTCGGGTCGAAGTCACTGCTTTTTTTTCCAGCCTTTCATGAATGACTTCATCAATACACGCTGCGGCTTTCCCGATTACTTCATCCAACTTCGACACGTCCTTGCGCTCCTGTTTGCACCATCCTTGTGGGTTGAACGGGAAGGTTAACGGAAGGGCCTTTTTTGTGTTGCAATGCCGCGTTGTGAAAAATGCAATGAGGTGGAAAGTGGCATTGAATATGTTGGGGGAACTTGAAGCCTTCGCGACCGTGGCTCGCAAGCGCAGCTTCGTCGCCGCGGCACGGACGCTGGGGCGCTCCCCCAGCGCACTGACCCGTGCCGTTCAAGCCCTGGAGGAAAGTGTGGGGCTCAAGTTGTTCAATCGCTCGTCCAATGCCGTGAGCTTGACCGAAGCGGGCGAATGCTTATTGCCCCACGCGTACAAAATGCTCGATCTGCAACGTGAGGTGGATGAAGACCTGGCCGGCCTCAGCGGCCTGGCCTCCGGCTGGATCCGTTTTTCCGCCCCCGAGGTGCTCGGACACGGGGTATTGCCCCGGTTGATCGCGCAATACTGCGAGCGTTATCCAGACGTTAACATCGATGTAATTTTCACCGATGAGATCATCGACCCGGCCAAGAGCAAGCTGGACTTCTCGCTTCGCGGCGCGTTTCCACAATCCAGCGACTTGATCGGCTTTGCGCTGTGGAGTTACTCACGTCACCTGTATGCCAGCCCCGGCTACCTGGAGCGCAACGGCATGCCCGACTCCATCGAGGCACTGGAGGCGCATTCGCTGATCCTGCATACGGCGCCGCGGATTCTCAAGGAGTGGAATTTTCGCAGTGAGGAGCAGGCCATCAGCTTTCGGGTTCATCCAAAATTTCGCTTCAGCTCCGGCCTGGCGGTATTCCAGGCAGCCCTGGCGGGCGTCGGGATCGCCCGCCTGGCCGATTGGATGGCGGAACCCGAAGTTGAAGCGGGGCGTCTGCTCCGGGTGTGTCCTGAGTACAAGCTCACTTCCAGCAGCGGTGAGAGCCCACAGATGCACGCGGTATACCCGGCCGGAAACTTGCCGCTGCGGGTGAAGGCATTGATGGAGATGATCCGTGGCTTAGGTGAACGCCTCGAATGTAAACGCGGCTCAGCACCTCTATGAAGTCGGCCCTCGAGTCGCTGTGAGGGGAATTCATTCAAGCATTCTGAATCGCCCCGGCACCGTAGACATCTCCAGCCTGCAAGGCTACGTTCATTAATGAGGCGTCATGGGAGGAAGGTAAAGGGTGTAAGCGCTGACCTTAGACTCCTTGTTCAAACGCTATATTGGGCTCCACTCTAAGTGCTCACGCGGGCAAGCAAAGCGTGTGTTACTCGGCGATTCAGCCATCCAACTTGGTCATGCCAAAATCACAATGTAAGTCACGGAGCAACTGAGTGACTGGCTCTCCCATCAAGCTCACACCAATGCAGTTGCAATCTTTCTGGAACGCCAGGCAAATCCCAGCACCATCAGCAGCCCTAGCCCCGCCACTGCCGCTCCAGCCAGGGAAATCGCCGGATAACCTAGCCCTGCATTGATCACCGCACCGCCCAGTGCCGCACCAATCGCATTGCCGAAGTTAAACGCACCGATGTTCACCGCCGAGGCCAGATTAGGCGCGTCCTTGGCAGCTTCCATGACGCGCATCTGTAGCGGCGGCACCAGGGCGAAACTGGCGATACCCCATATCAGGATGGCAACGGCCGCCGGCAGCGGCCAACGCATCAGTACCGTAAACGCCAGCAACACGAGAATCAGCACGCTCAGCGAAACGATCAGTGTGCGATCTATCGAGCGGTCGGCGGCCTTGCCGCCCCACATGTTGCCCAGTGTCAGGCCCACACCGAACAGAACCAGCATGGCGGTTATGTAGGCGGTGGACGCGTGGGTCTCGCTGCTAAGGATCGGCGCGATGTAGGTGAAGACGGTAAACATTGCGCCCGAGCCGACTACCGTGAGGGCCAACGCGCCCAGCACCGGGCCACGGCCCAGTACCCGAATTTCGGCCATTACACCGACGCCTGGCGGCGCCTTCAGGTTGGGCAGGGCGAACCATAACGCGGCCATGGCGACCACGCCGAGGCCGGTAATGCCCCAGAATGCAGTGCGCCAACCGAACATTTCGCCAAACCAGGCGGCCAGCGGCACACCGCCAATGGTCGCCAGGGTGAGGCCCATAAACATTGCCGCGACCGCTCCGGCACGTTTCTCAGGGGCGACCACGCTGGCAGCAACGATAGAGCCAACGCCAAAGAACGCACCGTGGTTCAGTGAGGTCACCACCCTGGCGATCATGAGGCTGTAGTAATCGGTCGCCAGGGCTGACATCAGATTACCCAGGGTGAAAATCGCCATGAGTCCGATCAGCAGAGAGCGCCGGGGAATCCTGCCGGTAGTCAGGGTCATCAGCGGCGCGCCGAGCAGTACACCCAGGGCGTAAGCACTGACCAACAGGCCCGCGGCGGGAATAGAAACGCCGAGATCCGCAGCGATGCCCGGCAACATGCCCATGGGGGCGAACTCGGTAACACCGATGCCAAAGGCACCTATGGCAAGTGCGACAAGTGGTGGATTGATACGCATGGAAGGCTCCTTATCTATGCCGCCAATGCTACGATCCAGCGTTTTAAGGCGGTAGATAGCATTTCTGGCAATCACCTATGCGTAAGGGGCACAAATGGACTTCAACGGCAGATCCGGTGACATGCTCGTGTTCGCCACCGTGGCGCAGGAAGGCAGCCTATCGGCTGCCGCGCGTGCATTAGGGCTCACACCCTCGGCGGTCAGTCGGATCATCGCGCGTACCGAACAGCGCCTTGGCACCCGACTGCTGTTGCGCACCACCCGAGCGATCAGCTTCACTGCCGAGGGCGAGGCTTTCCTGCGCGGCGCCCGGCGTATCCTGGCCGACATGGCCGAGGTGGAAGAAGCCATCGCCGACCAGGGCGTACCCAGGGGCCGATTGCGGGTCAGTGCCGCCCTTGGCCACGGGCGGCTGGCCATCGTCCCCTTGGTGGCGGCATTCAGCGCCCGCCATCCGAACATCTTGGTCGACCTCACCCTCGGCGACGAAGTGGTCGATATTCTCGGCGGCCAGGCCGATGTGGCGGTACGTTTTGGCCATCTGCCCGACAGCCCGCTGACCGCGCGCAGGATCGGCGACACCGGCCAGGTAGTGGTGGCATCGCCCGAGTATCTGCAACGCCACGGCATCCCTCGCGAACCGGAAGACCTGCTACGGCATAACTGCCTGCGCTTCAACTTCCGGCGTGCCGAACCCAACTGGCCGTTCATCCGCGACGCAAGAGAGTTCTCCCTGAAGGTCTGCGGCAACATCGAATGCAGCAGTGGTGAAGCGCTGGCACAACTTGCGCGAGTAGGTGCGGGCATTGCGCGTATCGGCGAGTTCAGCGTGAGCGAGGATCTGCAGCGCGGTGACCTGATACCGCTGCTGGAAGCCTGGAACCCCGGCGACCGGGAACCGATTCATGCGGTGTTCGTAGGCGGCTCGGCAATGCCGGCGCGGGTGCGATTGTTCGTAGACTTCTTGCTGGAGCATCACCGGATGTAAGCGGTGGCGTCAGCTGATTGAACGGACCATTGGAATGGATCAGTGAGAGATTAGGAATGCTGGTGTGCAAAATGACCTGGGCGGCCCGGGTCTCGTTGTTCGCCAGGTTCCACCGCGCGCCTCATGCGATAGCGCATAGAACGACGACAGCGACGGCTGATTATCCAGATCGATGAGCAGGGTACGGATCCCTGCATCGGCGCAGAACGCGCCCAGATTGACGCCAACCGCAGTTTTACCCGGCCCGCCTTTGGTTGAAACGACCGCAGTGACTTTCATGATATTGACCTCGGAATCGTAGGATTTGAGATGCATCCCTGCGGGTCAGGCTGTGCGCTTTGATCCCCCCCGGAAAAATCCAATCGTCCGAAAATCCGTTGACAAGGCGAGCGGCGGCATCCGGCCGATTCTGTTGAAAAAGTCGGCCATGGTTTCCGCGGCAGAAAAGTAAGCGCTTGAGATTGAAATCTTTACTTTGTGCAGAGGATTTCGGGCTCAGATTTCGCGTAGCTGCGCGCAAAAAATGCATTTTAAGCAGTCAGTACGCGGGCAGTCTGGAAGTACCGACTTTTCCAACACAATCGACCCAAAGCGGACGCCAAAAATTGCGGGCTGGGATAGTTTTCTGGTGCCGTTGGGCTTCGTATAGTGGCAATACTTTTTTGGTCAAAGGAGTGGCTATGGACCCGTTAAGCGGCCTACCTGTCAATGTAAATGTCACTACGCATTGTGCGAAAAGGGGAGCTCAATGCGTACAGGAATGATCCTTGCTGGGATCGGCACCATGCTGGCGCTGTTGTCTGCATCGCCAGCCCAGCCTGCGCCCCTGCCGTCAGGAACTGTGAACCAGGGTGGTATCTCCGTGCTGGTACAAGGATCGGGTGCAGATATCATCTTAATTCCAGGATTTGCGTCGTCCTACGAAGTATGGGCAGATTTGGCCTCCAGATTACGCCTCAGCCACCGTCTCCATCTTATACAGGTAGCTGGGTTTGCTGGCTCGCCTGCTGTATCCGACCCGGACGGGAGAGTAGTCGCGTCCACGGTCGAGGCGATCGCTGAATACATCCGCAGCCAGCGCATCGAGTCGCCGGTCATCATCGGTCATTCGTTGGGTGGCGAGGTGGCACTGATGTTAGGTGCTCGTCATCCCGATCAAGTGGGACGCCTGATGATTGTCGATGCGATGCCCTTTTATACTTTGCTGTTTGATCCCTTCGCGACCAGTGAAACGGCGGCCCCGTATGCTGCTGCGATGCGTGATGCAATGTTGGCGGCAACGCCTGAGCAGGCGGAAGCCATGCAACATGCCTCCATCGCCCGTCTCGCTAAAACTGAAGCGGTCAGACCAGGCCTAGTCGCGGCGGGGATAAACTCGGACCGAAAGACTATGGCCGATGCCATGTATGAATTGATGGTCTCAGATCTCCGGCCTGAGCTTGGACGCATCAAGGTGCCCGTTGAAGTCGTCTATGCGTACGATCTGCTTTTCGGCGTAGAAGCGGCCCACGTCGATGCAATGTTCCGTAACGCCTATGCCTCTACCCCACACATCAGGTTCAGGCGCATTGACGGCAGTTTTCACTTCATCATGCTTGATCAGCCAGAACTGTTCGCCAGTGCTGTCACCAGGTTCTTGAACCAGTAAACGGCGACGGAGTTGCTTGAGTG
Organism: Pseudomonas sp. NIBRBAC000502773; assembly: GCF_006517195.1. Taxonomy (NCBI): domain Bacteria; kingdom Pseudomonadati; phylum Pseudomonadota; class Gammaproteobacteria; order Pseudomonadales; family Pseudomonadaceae; genus Pseudomonas; species Pseudomonas sp. NIBRBAC000502773. The sequence goes on from NZ_CP041189.1 coordinate 1,336,548, forward strand.
ATGAGTCGCCGTAAAAGGGCACAGGATTCGTTGCCGTGCTTGCAGGTCACCGACCGTCTGCTGTTGGCTGGTTAGCGGCGGCCTGACTTCGACCGTCGCTATGCATGATCAAACCTCAGTCTGTTCCGCCATCTCCAGGGCGTCATCGACCTCAATCCCCAGATATCGAACAGTGCCTCCAGCTTCGTATGGCCGAGCAGCAACTAAACCACCCTTAGGATTAGTGATGCCTTCGTACGTCTCATTGTGTGAGTGCCATACATGTCTGGATCAAGGCCCACGCCTTTCACCCAGCCTTTGACGATACGAGCGTACTGACGAGTGGATAGATGGTCTGAGGTATGTAGCCGACTAGGAAAAAGGCAGTCCTCGCTGCGTAGTTATGCCTGGTGTATCCAGGTACTCCACGCGGTACTCAGTCATAGGAACCTCACAGCCGGCTGACTCGCCCTGTAAGGATGCTCTTGGCGTTAGCTCAGTGTCTGCGTGAAGAAGTCGAGCTCGATGCGAGCAATAGATGGCGATACATTAGGGGGCCCTTGCGGATGGTTATCTGAATGTATTTAAAATCGGGCTTTGATAATGGCCCATCGCCAGTCACCATATTTGCTATTTTAGAAACGAGCATGGCAGCTATTAAACTAAATTGACTTTAGGCACGAGCAGGCTTTGTATATAAAATATTACTTCCAGAACTTGATAATTTCGGTAGGAGTTTTCATTTTATTCTTTACCAATTGGTTTGGAGGGGAAGCATTCGTAGAAAGAACAAACCCCATTTTTTTAACGCTGGGTGTATGCAGTGCTTTTTTATTCCCTTTTTCGCGGATGATAATCGAAAAAACGGCGCTTCGCTTCACAACGCGAGAGTTCTGGAGCACCGGATTATTTGCTGAGTCACCTGGAAAAAATGGCCTGTATGCGATCTTTTATGTAGCCTGTACGATCTTAGCTGTTCCAATTTTTGGGATTTATCTAATTTATATGGCATTAAAAAAAGTGGCCTAAAAAGGCCACTTTCCCCTTATCTTTTAAGGAAGAATTGCATCAAATGCATCATTGAACGTGCTTCACGTGCGCGTCATCAATATAAGCACTGACACGTGCCATGATTAGCGCAAAAGCTACGATACCAACTGGTGTGGAGACGGTCACTCCGAAAGCAAAAGCAATTAGACGTGTAGCTGCACTGCCAGCAAAAAGTGTTTCCACTTTTAGTGTAGTATTATTCCAATCACCCGATGCGTAGCTTTTCTTCACCTCATTAACCAAATCATATACATCCAATGCCTTTCCTACTGCACCAAACCTTTTGGTGAAAAGGTTGAGATTTTTTGCCAGCTCAGCACTGTCAAGTGAATCCAGAGCATTCACGATGGCTGCACGATCTGCAGCACTGAATTTCTTATCCAGATGATCCTTGTATTGCTCGAAAGCTTTCAAAGCTTCGTCAGCGCTTCGGAGTGTTTTACCCTTGGCGTTTTCAGCCAAATCTGTAGCTAACGTTGACATCAGGGTGCCGTATTTAGCACTGATTTCTTTGTAGAAATCAGCTGTGAATTTGATAACCCCCTTTAACTCCTCTTCTTCTTTCGCTTTTTCTTCCTCCAATAGCTTCGCTTCAGCTTCAGCAGCGATACGTGCATCTTCTTCAGCTTTAGCAACACCAATAAGGGCAGTAAGTGCGCTAGATTTATCAGTGAGAATTCGAATTTCTTCAGCAACAATCAAAGAGTTCTACGCAGCGGTTGCAGCCGCGTTAAAAGAATCGAAATATACATCGGGATCTCCGGCTTTTCTTAGCCTGCCCCCAAAATCTACACCATTAGCTACTGGCTTCTTATCCAAGAAACCTCGCCCAAAAAAGGCATTTGCCTTATTAGTGTCTTTTTCAAGCTCTACCATTTTAATCTGAAGAAGGTTATCTATTAGAGCCTTTTCAGCATTCAATCCTCCCAGAGACAAATCACCTCCCTGTGCAATGGACTCGTTTATTTCAGCATCAAGTTGAGCGGGTAAATTAGGCATGTACGCTGTGTATGCATCTTTGATTCTTTGTTCCGACTCCGTCGCTATAATAATAGGAACTACAGAGCTATCTTGATAAAGATTAATACCGAGGTCGGTCAATTTAGTGCCCGGTACATAATCTTTATTCCATGTGCCTGGTCTCGGTACATACCCTCCGCCGGGCACAATCGGCGGCACCACAGGAGGTGGAAGCGGATCTGGTGTGACGATGATAGGGGGGAGCTCAATTCCATTTGTTGTAGACATTAAAATCTCCATGCGACCTGGCATTATTTAGAAATGCACAAATCGTAAATTTCAGCAGACCAAAAGCAGGCCGTGTCCTGTTTGTCTTCATAGACACCAGGCACATACGCTGTACATAAAGCCAGTAAATCGCACAACGATAAAAATGCATTTACGCATATTATGACCTATAAATCGTTTTAAATCATAAGCTTATGATCTAAAAGGCATGCTCCAATGCATTTTTCTGCGCCTTGACGTGGCTCTGGCTCATCAGGAAGGCCAACACTGTTATTGCCAACGCAGGATTGACCCAGTTACCGAAATTTCACTGACCCAGGCTCTTACAATGTGAACCACTACCAACGCTGGATTTTGCCATCGGTGGTGGGTCAGCGTAGCATCGGCTCTCTTGCAGTCAGCATATCCGGAGTGATGGGCGAAATAGCCATGTGTGTCCCAAGCAAGGCCATCTCCAGCACGATGGAGCGAGCGCCTTGGGTATCGATCAGAATCAGATCAAAGTCCTGCTCGAAAGCCGGCAACAGATTCTTGAGACGAAGGCGCCCGTCAGCAGCATGGAGCAACAAATTTCCCAGCTGATCGAACGAATCATTGGAATGGATCAGTGAGAGATTAGGAATGCAGGTGTGCGAAATGACCTGGTCGGCCCGGGTCTCGTTGTTCGCGATCAGTTGATAGGTTCCACCGGGCGCCTCGTGCGATAGCGCATAGAACGACGACAGCGACGGCTGATTATCCAGATCGATGAGCAGGGTACGGATCCCTGCATCGGCGCAGAACGCGCCCAGATTGACGCCAACCGTGGTTTTACCCGGCCCGCCTTTGGTTGAAACGACCGCAGTGACTTTCATGATATTTACCTCTGAATCGTAGGATTTGAGATGCATTCATGCTGGCCACGCTGTGCGCTTTGATCACCCCGGAAAAATCCAAGGCAAAAAAAAGCCTGCATCGCTGCAGGCTTTTCCCTATCTGGCTCCACGACCTGGACTCGAACCAGGGACCCAATGATTAACAGTCATTTGCTCTACCAACTGAGCTATCGCGGAATGCGCCGTATGTTACTGATTGAAAAGGAGAAGTCAAGCTTTCCCTGAGTGCCTGGACGATTAATCCGGATGACCGGTTGAAAGCTGCTGCTCCTTGGCCAGGTCCAGCCAGGCGCGCACGGCGGGGGGCAGGTGGGCGCTGGCGCGCCAGGCCAGGGCGATGTGCCAGTCGGTGTGGGGTTCGTCGAGGGGGATCAGGGCGATGCCTGCGTGTTGATGCTTGTGCGCCAGCATGCGGGGCAGGAAGGCGACGCCGAGGCCGGCGGCGACCAGGTCGACGATGAAGTCGATCTGCCCGCTGCGCGCCGCCACGCGGGGTATCACGCCTTTGCGCTCGCAGGCGGCGAGGATCTTGGCGTTCAGGGCGAAGCCGGCTTCGAACAGGATGAACGGCGAATCCGCCAGGTCGGCGAAGTCGATGCGTTGACGCTGGGCCAGGGCATGGCTCCTGGGTAGCACGGCCATCAGCGGTTCGTTGCGCACGGGCTGATAATCGAAGCCCGCATCCACCGGCAGCAGCAACGCAGCGAGGTCAACCTCCCCCGCTTCCAGGCACTCGCGCAATCTTTTGCTGCCGTATTCGGTGAGTTCGATGTCGATGTCCGGGTAACGACTGCGATAGGTGGCAAACATCGTCGCGAACAACACCCCACACCCCACCGGTGGCAGGCCGATGCGCAATACGCCGCGCTTGAGGCCGCGCAGGTCGTTGATCTCGGCGACCAGGTCATGGTGTTCGGCGAGCAGCACCAGGGCGCGACGGTAGGTGATTTCACCCGCGGCGGTGAGTTCATTGCGGTGGCCGAGGCGGTCGAGCAGCGGCATGCCGAGTTCTTCCTCCAGAGTCTTGACCGCCTTGCTCACCGTGGATTGGGTCAAGGCCACCACGTCGGCGGCCTGGGAGAATCCGCCCTGGCGTACCACTTCGACGAACGTGCGCAACGTTCTCAAGTTCATGGGTATTCCTTTAGCGACTGGTATCTAGCGATAAAAGTTGTTTTTATCATGACAGATATTTGCCTATCCTGACCCGCCCAGCCTTGTGGAGACACGCTTAATGATCATCTCGTCCGCCTCCGACTACCGCGCAGCGGCCAAACGCAAGCTGCCGCGCTTCCTGTTCGACTACATCGACGGCGGTGCCTACGCCGAGCACACGATGCGCGCGAACAGTTCGGACCTGGCCGAGATCAGCCTGCGCCAACGCGTGCTGCGCAATGTCGATAACCTGAGCCTCAAGACCACGCTGTTCGGCCAGACCCTGGACATGCCGGTCATCCTCAGCCCAGTCGGCTTGACCGGCATGTATGCGCGGCGCGGCGAAGTCCAGGCGGCAAAGGCGGCGGCGAACAAGGGCATCCCCTTCTGCCTGTCGACGGTGTCGGTGTGTTCGATTGAAGAAGTGGCGTCGCAGAGCCCGCAGTCAATCTGGTTCCAGCTGTATGTGCTCAAGGACCGGGGCTTTATGCGCAATGCCCTGGAGCGGGCCCAGGCGGCGGGAGTCACCACCCTGGTGTTCACCGTGGACATGCCCACACCGGGCGCGCGCTACCGCGATGCCCACTCGGGCATGTCCGGGCCGTTCGCGGCGCAGCGGCGCATGTTGCAGGCCGTCACCAAGCCGCAATGGGCGTTCGACGTAGGGCTCATGGGCCGCCCCCACGACCTGGGCAATATCTCCAGGTACCTCGGCAAACCCACTCACCTGGAAGATTACATCGGCTGGCTGGCCAATAACTTCGACCCCTCCATCAGTTGGAAAGACCTGGAGTGGATCCGCGACTTCTGGAAAGGCCCGATGATTATCAAGGGCATCCTCGATCCTCAGGACGCCAGGGACGCAGTGAGTTTCGGCGCCGATGGCATCGTGGTTTCCAACCATGGCGGCCGTCAGTTGGACGGTGTGCTGTCCACCGCCAAGGCCCTGCCACCGATTGCCGATGTCGTGGGCGATGACCTGACGGTGCTGGTGGACTCCGGCATTCGTTCCGGGCTGGACGTGGTGCGCATGCTCGCCCTGGGCGCCAAGGCGTGCCTGCTCGGACGCGCCACCGCCTATGCACTGGCCGCCGATGGGCAGCACGGGGTAGTGAACCTGCTGGAGATCTTCGCCAAGGAGATGCGCGTGGCCATGACGCTGACGGGTGTCACGTCCATCGACCAGATTGACCACAACACGCTGGTGCAATCAGCCAAATAACTGACGTCAGTCCTGATCGACCGTTTTTTACTTTAAAAACGGTCTTTGATTTGTAAGGACTTTTATTTATTTAAACGAAATGGCACGAATCTCGCTCTAACACCTTCCAAGCAGGTCAAGCGATGACAAGACGTGCGGCAGTGCCCAGGGGTTATAACCCCTGGTAAAGCGGTCTAAACTGTTTCCAATGTTTTACGGAACTGAAGGAACGGTAAGACGCCTGGCATTCGCCACTCTCATCCAGCCTGTAAGACAGCTAAGTGCTTAGAGGCCGTTTGCTTATGAAAACACCAACCCAGACCAACGCAGTTGACTTCGACAGTGCCAAATTGCAACGCCTGGGGTTTGGTCAGCCATCACTCGTACCTCGACGCCCGACGACCGTCGCACAACTTCGCCAGCAGCTGGGGATGCAATTGCAGACCAGCCTGGAACCGCAGCGTATCCTCGCGGTGTTTTTCCGTGAAATCCAACGCCTGGTCCCCCTGGACGCCCTGCAATATCGCCACGAAACCAGCGACCTGCGCCTGGAGTTCGGCCACCGCGGCCATCACTCGGTGAGCTACAGCCTGAGCCACGAAGGCGAGCACCTCGGCGAGCTGATCTTTCGCCGCAACCAGCGCCTGCTGGAAGAGGAACTGGGCCAGCTCGAATCACTGCTGTCGACCCTGCTCTACCCGATGCGCAACGCCCTGCTCTACCGCGCCGCCACCCGCAGCGCCCTGCGCGACCCGTTGACCGAAACGGGCAACCGCATTGCCATGGACCAGACCCTGCAACGGGAAATCGACATGGCGCGCCGGCACTTGAACCCGCTGTCCTTGCTGATGCTGGACATCGACCACTTCAAGATCATCAACGACACCCACGGCCATGCAGCCGGCGATAACGTATTGCGCGCCGTCGCCGGGGCGATCAAGAGCCAGTTGCGTAACGTGGACATGGTGTTTCGGTTTGGCGGGGAAGAGTTTCTGATCCTGCTGTCCAATACCAGTCGGGATGCAGCGGCCATGGTCGGTGAACGCCTGCGCCAGGCGGCACAGGCCCAGGATTATTGGGCGGACGGGACACGGATCGAATTGACGGTGAGCCTCGGTTGTTCGACCTTGCTGGCCGCCGAGTCGGCCGAGAGCCTGTTGCGTCGCGCCGACAGCGCCTTGTACGTGGCCAAGCGCGAAGGCCGCAATCGCCTGGCAATGGCGGGGTAAACCCCCGCCATCCCCGTTACATCACGCTTCGCTGGCGACGCGCAACGGGCGCTCGCGCACGGCAGCGCTCGCCGGTTTGTCTTTCTCCAGGCGCATGCAACTTTCCAGGAACAGGTACATGTAATCGTAGCTCTTGCACACGGCCTGGCGCAGCTCTGCCTGCAGTTCCCTGGTCGGGTTCATCCCGGCCAGGGTGCAGATGATTTCCAGGGCTTCCCAAGGATGGGCGTCGTCGTACTGGGCGTGCATCTTCAGCCACTTCATCGCACGCTTGCGGTCTTCCTCGGGAAAGGCTGCCGCATACACACCGGTGGAACATACCACCGCCGACCACTCCCCCGTCGCGCCCTCGATCGCATAGTTGGTCGCGGCAACGGCCACGATCAACGAATCGGACGAGCTGGTGTGCCAGCACCAGTGGCTCAGCGCATGCAACTCCGGCGGAACGTTCTGGGCCTGCAGCTCTTCAAGGCTGACGCCATGGGCGCGCGCCCAATGCACCCAATAGTCCGCGTGGTTCAGCTCCACACGGATATTGCGCATCAGCCAACGGCGCGCCATGTCTTCTCCTGGATGGCGGGCAAACTTGGTCTTGGTGAGGTTCTGTGCCATGTACAAGGCAAACTGTTCCACCACGGGCCAGCCACCGATCAGGTAGTGACGCATGGTCTTGGCGCTGAGCGTGTTGTCACGCATGCGTTGGTACAGTTCGTGTTCGACAACCCGGCGCTTGCTCTCGCTGCAGTCCTGGATCAATTGCTGAGCCCAGGCGGGGTAACTTGAGGCTTCCATAAGCGGGCCGGTTCTGCTGAATGTGTCGATCACTATTAAGGCTCCTTTTTAAGTGTGATTTACAGACCGGCAAATGTTTCAGCGGAATGTGCCGGGCGCCCTGAATAACAGAGGCTGCGGCCGCACGGGTCGACGCAAGCTATCAAAGGTAAACAATTGCGGTCGTTCAATCAGGTAGCCCTGAGCGTAATCCACACCGATGTCGAGCAAAGCCTGTTCGATCTGCGGTGTTTCAACAAATTCGGCAATTGTGCGCTTTCCCATGACATGGCCGATGTGGTTGATCACTTCGACCATCGCGCGGTTAATCGGGTCGTCCAGCATATCCTTTACGAAACTTCCATCGATCTTCAGGAAGTCTACAGGTAAATGTTTCAGATACGCGAATGAGGACATTCCGGCGCAGAAGTCATCAAGGGAAAAGAAGCAACCTAAGGCTTTGAGTTCGTTAATAAAGCGAATGGCACTGCCCAGGTTCGCAATAGCGCTTGTTTCAGTTATTTCAAAACAAATCATTTCTGGCGGAATGTGGTAAGCCTCGAATTTCTCACGTAAAAAACCGAGGAAATCATCGTCGCCAATCGTAATGCCTGACAGATTGATCGCACACATCGCCATAGGCCGGCCCGGGTGCTCGTGCATGCAACGGGCAATGATCCTGAATACGTTCTCCACCACCCAACGGTCCAGGGAGGTTATCAAGCCGTAACGCTCGGCTGCCGGGATAAAACTGTCCGGCAGGATGATCCGACCCGCCTCGTCGTGCAGGCGCAGCAGGATTTCAATATGCCCACTGCCGCCGTCGGCACTTCCCAAGGGCGAGATTTCCTGGGCGTACAGGCAAAACCGGTTCTCCTCCAGCGCCATGTGCAAACGCTGCACCCAGGCCATCTCGCCAAAGCGCAGGGACAGCTCCGAGTCATCGGCGTGGTACACCTGCACTCGGTTGCGGCCTTTTTCCTTGGCCATGTAGCAGGCCATGTCGGCGGCGCGCAACGAGGTTTCCAGGGTGGTCGGGGTTTGGGAGATCTGCACCAGGCCGATGCTCACAGTGGTCATGAACGGCCGCCCCTTCCACACAAAATGCAGGCTCTGCACGGTGTGGCGCAGGCTCTCGGCGACTTTTTCCGCCACCGCCGCCGGGCAGTTCTCCAGCAGGATGCCGAATTCATCGCCCCCCAGGCGCGCCAGGGTGTCACCTTCGCGTAAATCCGATTGCAGCAGCGCGCAGATATGCCGTAGCAACTCGTCGCCCGCCGCATGGCCGCAGGTGTCGTTGACCAGCTTGAACTGGTCGAGGTCGAGGAACATCAATGCATGTCGCCCGCCCTGGGGCTGCCCTGCCTTGTGGAGCACCTGCTCAAGGCGGTACTCGAACTCGCGACGGTTGGCCAGGCCGGTCAAGGCGTCGTGCGTGGCCTGCCACGACAGGTTGGCGATGTACTGACGCTCCTGGGTCATGTCGTGCAGGACCAGCACGGCACCGCTGATCTGGCCGCCGCTGAGGATCGGCGCTCCCACCAGGGTGACGGAGACCGTGCTGCCGTCCAGGCGCTGGATGGTTTTCGAATGCTCGCTGCCGCCCTTGAACCGGCCCTTGACGATGTGTTCGATCAGGGTAAAACCATCCGGCTGCGCATTGTCATCGAGCAGGTTGAACAGTGCCGCCAGGGGCAGGCCTTGGGCCTGCGCCGAGTTCCAGTGAGTCATCGCCTCGGCTGCCGGGTTCATATAGGTAATGGTCCCGTCCACAGTGGTGGTGATTACCCCGTCGCCAATCGACTCCAGGGTGATCTGCGCACGCTCCTTCTCGGCCTGCAGGGCATTGGCGAACGCATGACGCTGGGCCAGTAGCTTATGGGTACGCAACAGCGCCAGCACAATCAGGCCCAGGGCCGTCGCCAGGTTGGTGATCAGCAACAACCGCAAAATCATCCGCGAGCCTTCGCCCAAGGCGTCGCTGAAGGCTTTGGCGGCGGGGGTCACGCCCTCATTGATCGCGGTGATACGGGCTTTCCACTGCCGGACTTCATTGGGATTGACCTGCTGGTCGGCATTGATCGCTCGGTGCATCTCGCGGGCCAGCTCGTCCAACTCAACCAGGTAGCCATCGCCTACGGTCCACAGCTCAATGGCTTTTTCCAGGTAGCTGAAATGCCGAAAATTCAGGTACAGCCAGATCAGGCTGGACACATCGTCCGGGTGGTTGCCGCCCTTGAGGATGCCCAGGCGCGCTGCGGCCAGGTCAGGACTGGGACGGTCCAGGGCAATGCGCAACTCATGGCCGCCCTGAGGCACGGCAATGGCCTGCTGATATTTGAGATAGGTGGTTTCGGCGCGGTTATCGGCATACAGCGTCAGGTAATAGATCGCGTCCTTCTGGCCCTTGGACCACAGGCTCTCGCCGCCCACATAACCACGCACCGCTGAAAGCACGTAGAGACTGACGCAACCCAACAATGCCTGGAACAGCACGACGGCGATAAAGGGCCAGACAATGCCCAATAGCCGAGGCGTTCCGAAAGTCCGCTTTTGCTTCATGAAGTCCCTTGCATATGCACTGCTGGAAACGCACGCAAACACCCACTTCCGATAGCACAGCCTAGGCTAAATCAACGTATTTGCTGCAAGTGCCCATAGAGTTTGGCGTAAAGACCGCCATCGGCGATCAATTGCTGATGATCGCCATCCTCAGCAATATGACCACCGTCAAACACTAACACTCGATCAGCTTGTTTCACCGCCGACAGACGGTGGGCGATGATCAGTGTAGTACGGCCACTGAGGAACCGCGCCAGCGCCTGGTGCAGGTTGTACTCGGTGGCGGCGTCCAGGGCCGAGGTTGCTTCGTCGAGTATCACCACCTTGGGTTCGGCCAGAACCATGCGCGCAATCGCCAGGCGCTGGCGCTGGCCCCCGGAAAAGCGTACGCCGGAACGCCCGAGCACACTGTCCAGGCCCTGGGGCAAGGCCTTGACCGTCGCCTCCAGCTGGGCAATTTCCAGCGCCTGCCAGCACGCCTGGTCACTGCGCTCACGGCCCATGGTCAAGTTGGCGCGCACGGTGTCGTTGAACAGCGCCGGGTGTTGCAGCACCACCGCAACATGCTCGCGAAGGGTCTCCAGGCCAATCTCCTGCTGGGTGGCACCGCCAAACCGGATACTGCCCGCCTGGGGTGTGTAGAGCCCGAGCAACAATTGCACCAGGGTGCTTTTGCCACCGCCGCTGGCGCCGACGATTGCCACCTTCTCACCGGGCTCGATGGCCAGATTCAACTGGTCGAGTACCAGCTCTTCGCCGTAGCCGAAGTCCAGGCCGCGCACTTCGATGCCCACGGTGTCGTGCCCGGTGAACGGATCAGCACCGCCGGCATATTGCGGCTCATCGGCACGCGCCAGCAGCTCGTTGATCCGCGTCAGCGCCCCGCCTGCCGCGTAGTAGGCGTATTGCAGGTTGAGCAGTTGCTCCACCGGGCCGATCATGAACCAGAGGTAGCTGAACACCGCGAGCATCTGGCCGATGGACAGGTCGGAAAACAGCACGGTGAGCATCGCCGCCGCACGGAAGATGTCGATACCGAACTGGAACAGCAACCCACTGGCGCGGCTCGAAGCGTCGGTTTTCCATTGCGAATGAATGGCGTAGTCACGCACTTCCTGGGCCCGCTGGCCGAGGCGCCCGAGGAAAAAGCCCTGGCGGTTGCCGGCGCGCACTTCCTGGATGGCATCCAGGGTTTCGGTCAGGGCCTGGGTAAAACGCGAGGTGCTGTCGTTTTCCAGCTTCTTCAGGTGCTTGACGCGCTTACCCAACTGCACCGTGGCGTAGATCACCAACGGATTGAACAGCAGGATCAGCAGCGCCAGTTGCCAATGCATCCACACCAGGATCGCCGAGGTACCCACCAGGGTCAGCATGGCCACCAGGAAACGGCTGAGGGTTTCACCGACAAACTTGTCCAGCGTATCCAGGTCGGTGACCAAGTGGGTGGTGACGGTCCCACTGCCCAGGCTTTCGTACTCGCCCAGGGAGATGCGCTTGAGCCGCTCGATCAGGCGCACGCGGATGCGGTACACGATGTCCTTGGCCAAGCGCGCAAACAACCGCGCCTGCACCACGTTGAACAGCAGCGCGCCACAACGCAGAAACAGCGTCACCAGCAGCATCAGGCCGATATAGCCGGCCGCCTTCTGCCAACCCAGGGGCAATAGGTGGTTCATCACCTTGAGCGCGGCGTCGCCATGGCCCAGCAGTACTTCGTCTACCAGCAACGGCAACAGCAGGGGAATCGGCACACTGCACAGGGTCGCCAGCACGGCGACGCCATTGGCGATCCACAGGGACTTCTTGTGCCGCAGGGCCAGGCGGCGAATTTCCGCCCAGGTCAGTCGGTCGGTACGGGGTGACTGGTCATGCACAGGTCGCTCGCTCCAGCCATCGCCCCAACAACGGTGACAGCTCGGACAGCGGCTGGTAGCCGTTGGTCAGCAACGCCAACTGGCCGTTACGCTCGGCGAGCAAGGTCGGAAAGCCGGCGATCCCCAGGTCCTGGACCCAGGTGAAGTCAGCGGCGGTCGCGGCATGCTGCTCGGCACGGTCGAATGCGCCGGCAAACTCGATGCGCGGGATGCCTGCCTTTTCAGCCAGTTCCACCAGCACGCTGGCGAGGGTCACGTCGCGGCCTTCGACATAAAACGCGTGCTGGATCAGCCCCAACAGCTTCCACGCGCAATCCGGCGCCAGGCTGCGCGCGGTGACGATGGCACGGCAGGCAGGCTCGGTGTCATAGACAAAGCCATCAGGCAACGCGCCATCGCGCTTGAACGGCTGGCCGGTGGCGTCGGTGACGGCCTGCCAGTGCTCGAGGATGTAGCGCCGCGTGGTCGGTTCCAGTGCCGCGCCGCTGCCGGTGCGCAAGCCGCCCACCACCAGGTGCACGTCCACGCCGGCCGCCTGGGCCTGCTCGACCAGCGCCTGCGCCACCGGGGCAAAGCCCCAGCACCAGGAACACATCGGGTCCATCACATAGAGCAGGCGCGCGGGCATGGGTCAGGCCTCGGAAGGGGTTTGCTTGTAGTTGAAGCCAATCGGGTGCGGCATATTGCGGGCCTTGGCCAGCTCAATCTGCTTTTGCCGGTCGATCGCGCTGCGACGGGTTTTCTCCGGCAGCTTATCCCAGCAATGGGGGCAGCTGATGCCAGCCACATAGTGTTCGGATGCGCGGTCGGAGGCGCTCACCGGTGTGCGGCAGGCATGACATTGATCGTAGTCGCCTTCGCTCAGGTCGTGGCGCACAGTGACACGATTGTCGAACACAAAGCAGTCGCCCTGCCATTTGGTTTCTGCCTGCGGCACCTCTTCGAGGTACTTCAGAATGCCGCCCTTGAGGTGGTAGACCTCATCGAAACCTTCGCTGAGCATGTAGCTCGACGCCTTCTCGCAACGAATGCCGCCGGTGCAGAACATGGCGACCTTCTTGTGCTTGGCCGGGTCGAAGTTGGCTTTGATATAGTCGGGAAATTCGCGAAAACTGGTGGTTTTCGGGTCGATTGCGCCTTCGAAGGTGCCGATCGACACTTCGTAGTCGTTGCGGGTGTCGATCAACAGCACTTCGGGGTCGCTGATCAGCGCATTCCAGTCCTGCGGGTCGACATAGGTGCCGACTTTCTTGTTCGGGTCGACGCCTTCGACGCCCAGGGTCACGATCTCTTTCTTGAGCTTGACCTTGGTGCGGTAGAACGGCTGCTCATCGCAGTACGACTCTTTATGGTCGATGTCGTCCATGCGCGGGTCGTTCTTCAGCCAGGCCATCAGGCCATCAATGCCTTCGCGGCTGCCGGAAACGGTGCCGTTGATGCCTTCTTCGGCGATCAGCAAGGTGCCTTTGATGCCGTTGTCGACCATCGCCTGCAGCAGTGGCTCGCGCAGGGCGACGTAATCTTCGAGGGTGACGAACTTATACAGTGCCGCCACGACAATCGGTTGAGTCATGGGTGTTCTCTCCAGGTGGCTACCCTCGTAAGGGGTGAACCGGATGCAAAAAAAACGCGCCGGCTGAGCGGCGCGCTGCGGATTCTAGCAAATGCAGGGTGTCAGAGACACCCGCGTATCAGCTATGCCCGCCGGCGCAGGTCGGCGAGGCCGGGGCTGCGTCGATTTTCGCCCATTCTTCGGGCGTGTAGGTATGCAGCGCCAGCGCATGAAATTCGCTCATCAGATCCCCCAGGGTGGCGTAGACCTTCTGGTGGCGCTTGACGCGGTTAAGCCCCTCGAACTGCTGGCTGACCAGCACGGCCTTGAAGTGGGTCTGCAACCCACGGCTGTGCATATGGCTTTCATCCAGCACGCTCAAGTGCTCCGGGGCCAGGGCGGCGAGCGCCGTTTCGATACGCTGTTGCATGGTCATTCCTGCTTACTTCTTCTTGGCCGGTGCAGCGGCTTTTGGCGTCAGCTCGTTGGTCATGTCTTCCAACAGCTTGTTCACCACCGGCACGGCGCTTTCCAGCTTGGCCTGGGTCATCTGGGCCGATTGCTGGGTCAGCTGCGGCATTTTTTCCAGGACTTTCTTGCCCAGTGGCGACTGGTAGAAAGCAACCAGGTCCTTGAGCTCGGATTCACTGAAGTTGGTGGTGTAGAGCTTGACCATGTCCGGTTTCAGCTTCGGCCAGCCGATGGCCTGGTCCAGGGCGGCGTTGGCCTTGGCCTGGTAGCTGTCCAGTACGGACTGCTTGGCGGCAGGCGCCTTGGTCTGTTCGAAACGCTGGGCGAACATTTGCTGCACTTGCATGTACACCGGGGTACCCAGCTTGTCGGCATGGGCCAGGGTAAGGAAGGCTTCGGCACTGGCGTTGTGGCTGGCGGTATCGGCAAAAACCTGGCCGCTGGCGCAAACCAGAGCAACCGCGGTACAGATGGCACGAAGACGAGTCATCGAGTTTCCTTTTCTAGCAGGCGAGGTAAGACCCCAAGGGCGCCCATTCTGCGCCTAAAAAACGCTGCGGCTCAACCCCGGGCCTTACCGGGCGCGGATTGCGGTGAATGAATCCGATGAAAAGTCTTTTAGGGAACCCCCCAGGCCGATCAGGGCCTAAACTGCGCAAACGAACCTGAAGGAGAGTGCCCGATGAGCCGTATCGAAACCGACAGCCTGGGAGACGTGGAAGTCCCGGATGACGCTTACTGGGGCGCCCAGACCCAACGTTCGCTGGTGAATTTCGCCATCGGCGAACAGCGCATGCCCCTCGCGGTACTGCACGCACTGGCCCTGATCAAGAAGGCCGCCGCCCGGGTCAACGACCGCAACGGCGACCTGCCCGCCGACATTGCCCGCCTGATCGAACAGGCCGCCGACGAAGTGCTCGATGGCCAACATGATGACCAGTTCCCCCTGGTCGTCTGGCAAACCGGCAGCGGCACCCAGAGCAACATGAACGCCAACGAGGTCATCGCCGGCCGCGCCAACGAGCTGTCGGGCAAGCCCCGTGGCGGCAAGAGCCCGGTGCACCCCAACGATCATGTGAACCGCTCCCAAAGCTCCAACGACTGCTTCCCTACCGCCATGAGCATTGCGGCGGTGCAAGCGGTGCACCAGCAATTGTTGCCGGCGATCAATACGCTGTCCGGCGGCCTCGCGGAACTGTCGGCGCGGCATGCAAAGCTGGTGAAGACGGGCCGCACCCACATGATGGACGCCACGCCGATCACCTTCGGCCAGGAACTCTCGGCGTTTATCGCCCAACTCGACTACGCCGAACGGGCGATCCGCAGCGCCCTGCCCCAGGTATGCGAGCTGGCCCAGGGTGGCACGGCAGTGGGCACCGGGCTCAATGCGCCCCATGGCTTCAGCGAGGCAATTGCTTCGGAATTGGCGGCCTTGTCGGGCCTGCCCTTCGTCACCGCGCCGAACAAATTCGCCGCATTGGCTGGCCATGAACCGATCGTGACCTTGCACGGCGCCCTGAAAACCCTGGCCGTGGCCCTGATGAAAATCGCCAACGACCTGCGCCTGCTGGGCTCCGGCCCGCGTGCCGGCCTTGCCGAGGTGAAACTGCCGGCCAACGAGCCCGGCAGCTCGATCATGCCAGGCAAGGTCAACCCGACCCAGTGCGAGGCGCTGTCGATGCTGGCCTGCCAGGTGCTGGGCAATGACGTGACCATCGGCATCGCGGCGAGCCAGGGGCATTTGCAGTTGAACGTGTACAAGCCGGTGATCATCCACAACCTGCTGGAATCGATCCGCCTGCTGGCCGATGGCTGCAATAACTTCCAGGAGCACTGCATCGCCGGCCTCGAACCCGATGCCGGGAAAATGGCCGAGCACCTGGAGCGCGGACTGATGCTGGTCACGGCGCTCAACCCGCACATCGGCTATGACAAGTCGGCAGAGATCGCCAAGAAGGCCTACGCCGAAGGCTTGACCCTTCGGGAAGCGGCGTTGGACCTGGGCTACCTCACCGACGCAGAGTTCGACCAGTGGGTACGCCCGGAAAACATGCTGGGCGCCTAAGACGCCATGCGTAGCCGCCGGGCCTTGAGCCCGGCGAGCAACGACGGCGCCAGCGCGACCGCCGCCGACCCCAGCACCACCACCAGCGCGCCGAAATAGCCCAAGGCATTGATCTCTTCGGCCTGCACATAGGCCGGCCACAGCCACGACGCCAACGCCACCGCGACAAAGGTCACCAACGGCGTCAGGGCCAGGGTCGCACTCACCCGCGAGGCTTCCCAGTGGGCCAGGGCTTCGGCAAATGCGCCATAGGCCACCAAGGTGTTCATGCAGCACGCCAGCAACAGCCAGCCTTGCAGCGGGCTCAGTTGCAGGGCTTCCAGCGGATGCGCCCACGGCGTCAGCAGCACGGCGCACGACAGGTAGATCACCATCATCACTTGCAGCGAATTCCACACGGTCAGCAACTGCTTCTGGCCCAGGGCATAGAACACCCAGACCGAAGTCGCCAGCAGGATGGTCAGCACGCCGGCGGTGTAGGCGCCAAGGGACGTCAGCAACTCTTCCAGGCGTTGGTTGAAGAACAGCCCGAAGCCGATGATCAACACCACCAGGCCCACGCACTGCCCGACGCTGAAACGTTCCTTGAACACAAACACGCTGGCGATCATCAGGAAGATCGGGCCCATCTGCACCACCAGTTGCGCGGTGCCGGGGCTGAGCAGTTTCAGGCCCACCAGGTACAACACGTAGTTACCCACCAGCCCGCACACCGCCATCGCCACCAGCCAGCCGCCCCTGGGGCCGAGTACCTTACGACTGGGCAGGCGCCTGGTCGCGGCGAGGTACACGAACAGGCAACTGCCGGCCACCACCAGGCGAAACCAGGTGACCGTGATCGGGTCCATCACCTGCAACACTTGCTTGAGCTTGATCGGCAGAATGCCCCAGAGCAGCGCGGTCAGCAGGGTCAGGAGAAAACCGTAGACCCAGCGGCCGGAAGAGATGTGCATGAGTGCCCCAGAAGCCAGAGGAAGTGGAGCGGGCATTCTAGGGGGAAGTGAGCGAATTGGGATACGCCGCCGTTCAAATGTGGGAGGGGCAAGTCGAATCGTCGCACTGCCCCTCCCACACTTATCAGCGCACGGCTTCGAACAGTCCCGTGGCGCCCATGCCGCCGCCCACGCACATGGTGACGATGCCATAACGCACATTGCGTCGTTGCAGCTCACGCACCAGGTGTCCCACTTGCCGCGAGCCGGTCATGCCGAACGGGTGGCCGATGGAAATCGAGCCGCCGTTGACGTTGTACCTGGCGTTATCGATGCCCAGGCGATTGCGCGCATACAGGCACTGCGACGCAAAGGCCTCGTTGAGTTCCCACAGGTCGATGTCCGCCACCTGCAAGCCCCGCGCCTTGAGCAGCTTGGGCACCGAGAACACCGGGCCGATACCCATCTCATCCGGCTCGCAACCGGCCACGGTGAAACCGCGAAAAAACGCCTTGGGCTTGAGCCCCAGTGCCAGGGCTTTTTCCAGGCTCATCACCAGGGTCATCGAAGCACCGTCGGAGAGCTGCGAGGAGTTACCCGCCGTCACCGAGCCGTCTTCGGCGAACACCGGTTTCAAACCGGACAGGCTGGCCAACGTGGTGTCCGGACGGTTGCAGTCGTCGCGATCAACCACGCCGTCGAGGATTTGTACGGCGCCAGTGTTCTTGTCCTCGACCTTGTACTTGACCGCCATCGGCACGATTTCATCATCAAACAAGCCCTCCGCCTGGGCCTGGGCGGTGCGCTGCTGGCTTTGCAGGGCGTAGAGGTCCTGCTCTTCGCGGCTCACGTTGTAGCGGCGGGCGACGATTTCGGCGGTCTGGCCCATGGGAAAGTAGATGCCCGGCACCTGCTCCTTGAGCAGCGGGTTGATCAGGTTATCGGTGTTGACGCTTTTCATGGTCAGGCTGATGGACTCGACGCCCCCGGCAACGATGATCTCGCTGCAACCCGAAGCGATCTGGTTGGCCGCAATCGCAATCGCCTGCAAGCCCGACGAGCAGAACCGGTTGAGGGTCATGCCCGCCGTACCGGTGCCCAATTGCGACAGCACGGCCACGTTGCGCCCGATGTTGTAGCCCTGGGCGCCTTCGTTGGAACCGGCGCCGACGATGCAATCCTCGACGCTGGCCGGGTCGATGCCGTTGCGGGTCAGCAGTGCGTTGACGCAATGGGCCGCCATGTCATCCGGGCGGGTCTGGTTGAACTTGCCGCGAAAGGATTTGGCCAGGCCGGTTCGCACGCTGTCGACGATCACTACTTCACGCATGGGCTACCTCGATCTTGTCGTTGTGGGGAGATGGATCGAGGATAGATCCAGGCCTGCCCCATCGCGATGATCATTCATCCGGCGTATACAAAAGCATGGTGACGGACATAA
This sequence comes from Pseudomonas sp. NIBRBAC000502773, assembly GCF_006517195.1. Classification (NCBI taxonomy): domain Bacteria; kingdom Pseudomonadati; phylum Pseudomonadota; class Gammaproteobacteria; order Pseudomonadales; family Pseudomonadaceae; genus Pseudomonas; species Pseudomonas sp. NIBRBAC000502773. The sequence continues at coordinate 1,354,953 of NZ_CP041189.1, forward strand.
ACCTGTGGCTGGGCCGGCCTGTTGTGGTGAGCGGGCTTGCCCCGCGCTGGGCTGCGAAGCGGCCCCAAAACCAGCCAATGAGGTCTGCCTGAAAGAACGCGGCGCCTTGGTCAGGGCCGCTTCGCGCCCCAGCGCGGGGCAAGCCCGCTCACCACAACAAACCCTGCTCACCACAACAGGCCCGTTTGCCACAACAGGCCCGCTCGCCACAGAGGACTGCATCCTGAACAACACCAGGCCAGTGGTTATTTCTTTTTCTTCTTGTCGTGCTTGTTGGACTTGGCGAACGCTTCCTCCAAGGCCAGGTTGAGGGTGCGCAACACCTTGACCCGCGCCCAGCGTTTGTCATTGGCCTCCACCAGCGTCCACGGCGAGACCTCGGTGCTGGTGCGGTCGACCATATCGCCCACGGCGGCGCGGTAGTCGTCCCATTTTTCGCGGTTGCGCCAGTCGTCTTCGGTGATCTTGAAGCGCTTGAAGGGGATTTCCTCACGGGCCTGGAAGCGTTCCAGTTGGGTCTGCTTGTCGATGGCCAGCCAGAACTTGACCACGATCACACCGGCGTCGCGCAGTTGCTCTTCGAAGTCATTGATCTCGCCATAGGCGCGCATCCAGTCGGCCGTGGTACAGAAGCCCTCGATACGCTCCACCAGCACGCGGCCGTACCACGAGCGGTCGAACACGGTGAACTTGCCCCGCGCCGGGATCTTCTGCCAGAACCGCCACAGGTACGGCTGGGCCCGTTCATCCTCGGTGGGCGCGGCAATCGGCACGATGTGGTACTGGCGCGGGTCGAGCGCGGCCGCCACCCGCCGGATCGCCCCGCCCTTGCCCGCCGCGTCGTTACCTTCGAAGACCGTCACCAGCGCGTGCTTGCGCATGCGTTTGTCGCGCATCAGGCCGGAGAAGCGCGCCTGCTCGGTAATCAGCTGTTCTTCGTAATCGTCCTTGTCCAGGCTCAAGGTCATGTCGAGGCTGTTGAGCAGGCTCATCTGGTCGATGGCCGAGGGCAAGGGTGCCGGGTTCATGCCGCTGGCCTTGCCCTTGGGCAGCTTCAGGGCGTTCTGCAGGCCTTCGAGCAGGATCTTGCCCACGGTGAGGCTGCGGTAGTTGGCGTCGACGCCTTCAATCACATGCCAGGGCGCGTAATCGCGGCTGGTACGGCGCAGGATGCGCTCGCCGAAATGCACGAACTTGTCGTAGGTCTCGGACTGCTGCCAGTCCAGCGGGCTGATGCGCCAACTGTGCAACGGGTCGTCGGCCAGGGCCTTGAGCCGTGCCTTCATTTGCTTCTTGGACAGGTGGAACCAGAACTTGAAGATCAGCGCGCCTTCATCGCAGAGCATCTTCTCCAGGCGCTCGGCGCCGGCGATGGCCTGGTCGAGCCGCGCATCCTTGATCTCGCCGTGCACCCGGCCCTGCAGCATCTGGCTGTACCAGTTGCCAAAAAAGATGCCCATGCGGCCTTTGGCAGGCAGCTGGCGCCAGTAGCGCCAGGCCGGGGGGCGGGCCAGTTCTTCGTCGGTCTGCTGGTCGAAGGTGCGCACCTCGATCAGGCGCGGGTCCATCCATTCATTCAGCAGTTTGACCGTCTCACCTTTACCGGCGCCTTCGATGCCGTTGATCAGGATGATCACCGGGAAGCGCTTTTGCTGTTGCAACTCGTACTGCACCTCCAGCAAAGCCTCGCGCAGGGCGGGCACTTCGGCCTCAAAGGTGTCTTTGTCGATGGCGTGACCGATTTCGGCAGATTCGAACATGGGCGGCTCCGTTCCAGAAGTGAGCAAGACTAGCGGATTGGGCAACAACGCGCGGGAGGAAATTCCACCTGGGCTTGCCGTGGGTCAATTCAAAGCCTGTTGATCGGCTAGAATGGCCGCCTTGCCTTTACCGAGCCGCCCATGAACCCCGTAACCCACGCCCAGCTCGACTGGGATGATCAAGGTCGCCCGCACTCGCGGGTGTTCGACGACGTGTATTTCTCCGACCAATCGGGCCTGGACGAAACCCGCTATGTGTTCCTGCAACAGAACCGCTTGCAGGAGCGCTTCGCCGCACTGCCGGTGGGCGGGCGGTTGGTGATTGGCGAAACCGGCTTCGGCACCGGCCTGAATTTCCTCTGTGCCTGGCAGTTGTTCGAGCAACACGCCGTGGCCGGTGCGCGCCTGCATTTTGTCAGCGTGGAAAAGTACCCCCTGAGCCACGCCGACCTGCAACGCGCCCTCGCCCTGTGGCCCGAGCTGGCGCCGTTCGCCGAGCAATTGCTGGCGCACTACGTCGCCATCCACCAAGGCTTCCAGCGTCTGGTGCTGGACAACGGCCGCGTCACCCTCACGCTGCTGATCGGCGATGCCCTGGAACAGTTGCCGCAACTGGATGCGCAGATCGACGCGTGGTTTCTCGACGGCTTCGCCCCGGCGAAAAACCCCGAGATGTGGAGCGCCGAACTGTTTGCCGAGCTGGCACGCCTGGCGGCCCCGGGCTCGACCATCAGCACCTTCACCAGCACCGGCTGGGTGCGCCGGCTGATCAACGCCGCCGGCTTCAAGATGAAGCGTACGCCGGGCATCGGCCACAAGTGGGAAATCCTGCGCGGGGAGTTTCTCGGCTGGCCGGCCGACACGCCGGCACCGGCCAGCGCCAAACCCTGGTTCGCCCGCCCGACCATGCCCACTGGCGAGCGCCGCGCCCTGGTGATCGGCGGCGGCCTGGCCGGCTGCGCCAGTGCGGCCAGCCTGGCGGCGCGGGGCTGGCAGGTCAGCCTGTTGGAGCGCCATGGCGGTCTCGCCCAGGAGGCCTCCGGCAACCCGCAAGGGGTGCTTTATCTCAAGCTGTCGGCACACGGCACGGCGTTGTCGCAGATGATCGTCAGCGGGTTCGGGTACACCCGGCGCCTGCTGGAGCACCTGCAACGCGGCGTGGATTGGGACGGCTGCGGTGTGCTGCAACTGGCCTTCAATGCCAAGGAGGCCGAACGCCAGGCGCAACTGGCCCAGGCATTCGCCCCGCAGCTGCTGCATCTGCTGGACAAGGCTCAAGCCCAGGCTCGCGCCGGGGTGGGCCTGGAACAGGGCGGGTTGTTTTTCCCCGAAGGCGGCTGGGTGCATCCCCCCGCGCTGTGCCAATGGCAGGCGCGCCAGCCAGGTATCGAGGTGCTGGCCCATCATGAGGTGCTGGACCTGCGCAAAGTCGACGACCACTGGCAGGCCTGGGACGGTAATCGGCTGCTGGCCAGCGCGCCCGTAGTGGTGCTGGCCGGGGCGGCTGAGGTCAAACGGTTTGTCGCCAGCGCCGAGTTGCCCCTCAAGCGGATTCGCGGGCAGATCACCCGCCTGCCCCAGACCGCCGCCAGCCAGGCCCTGGCCACCGTGGTGTGTGCCGAGGGCTATGTGGCGCCGGCTCGCCTGGGCGAACACACCCTGGGGGCCAGCTTTGATTTCAACAACGATGACCTCACCCCTACCGCCGCCGAGCACGCCGGTAACCTTGAGCTGCTGCAGGATATTTCCCCGGACCTGGCCCAGCGCCTGCAGGCCGCCGACCTTGCCGCAGAGACCCTGGAAGGCCGCGCCGCCTTCCGCTGCACCAGCCCGGACTACTTGCCGATTGTCGGGCCGCTGGCCGACAGCCTGGCGTTCGCCCAGGCCTACGACGCGCTGCGCAAAGACGCCCGCCACACGCCGCAGGCCGCCTGCCCGTGGCTGGACGGCCTGTACATCAACAGCGGCCACGGTTCCCGGGGCCTGATCACCGCGCCGCTGTCCGGCGAGTTGCTGGCGGCATGGCTGGACAACGAACCGCTACCCCTGCCCCGCAGCGTGGCCGAGGCCTGTCACCCGAATCGCTTTGCAGTGCGCGGGTTGATTCGCAGCAACGCTGTAAAAACGGCCCCGTAGGCCGCGCTTCAACCTGCCGGTGGCAATTGGCAGGTGCCCAGCTCATCGAGCCTCAACGCCTCCTGGGTGAGGCGTTTGAGTTCGACGAGTTCGGCGCTTTCCCGCGCGCGCTGGATCGCGCCCATCTGGGTGTGATAGTCAGCGTCACCCAAGGTTTCCCTTTGCGCCCACACCGCTTCCATGCGCTCGCCAAAAGGCTGGGTCAGGGTGTTGAACGAACCGCCATGGGTGCGCCTCAGGTAACTGCTCCAGAATGGCAGCTTCACCATATAGTTCAGCAGTTGCGGGGAAAGCTCGGCCTCTTTCAACTGCGCTTCGGCAACCTCCAGCATGTGCTCGGTCACCCCGGCCAGGCTGGCAAAGCGCATATGCCGGGGCTGCCCGGGCAAATGAAAGCGCTCCACCAGCCCGGTGCGATAAGCCAGGCTGACCTCCAGCGGATCGAGCATCGGATGCTCGGCGCTGTGTCGGCTGGCCATGGACTCCAGGCGGTCGAGACGAAACAAGCCCCTCGCCAACCTGAGCAGCGGCTTGGCCGTGACCCTGCCGCCCTCCACCCGCTGGGCGGCCTCGTGGATTTCAACCAGCACCTCCAGGTCGCTGAAGCTCACGGCAGCGGCGTCATCACAGTTCAACGGCGTGGCCGCGCGCTCGAAGACCTCGGCACGCAGTCGGGTATCGGCAGCGGCCGCCTCCAGCACGCGCCAGATGCGGCGGTTCATGTCCTCGCGCACGTGGGTGGTATCGGCGGCGCCACCCAGGCCGGCCAATAATTTGAACAGGCCGTCGGAGCCGGGTTCGTCCTTGAGCCCCAGCCAGGTCTCGGCCTTTTCGGCGAAGTGTGTCGCGTGTTCATCGCCCAGCCACAGCTCACGTGCGGTCTGCTCGTTGAGTCGCGCAATGTCATCCTCCACGAAGCCCATGCCTACGCCGGTGGTGTCCCGGTAACGGTTCAAGGCCTGACGAGTGCTGGCGTCCAGAGGGTTATGCCGTACGTTGATGACTTCGGTGTGCTCGCGCGGCGCATTGAACAACCAAGCCGGCAAACTGGCGATGTCATTGTCCCGCAGGTCGAGTTGCTCCAGGTACGGAACGCGGGTAAAGCCGGTGGGCAGACTGGTCAGCCGGCAGTTGCGCAGCATCAGGTTGCGCAACTCGAACATCTTATTGACGACGGGCGGGTCCACCAGGGGATTGTTGCTCAGGTCGAGCACGACCAGGCTCTTCAGGTCCGCAAGTTTGGTGCGGGTGTACTCGGTCAGTTGCAGTTGGTTATCGGCCATGTACAGCTGCCTGAGCCACGGCATGTGCTGGAGCACTTCCGGCAGCCGCGTCAGCCGGTTACCGTTCAACGCCAGGCTGCGCAGCCCCTTGAAGTGCTTGAGGAAATACGCAACGTCATCGTTGAGTCCCATGCGTTTCAATGACAATTGCCGGACATGCTCGAACTGCACGTGCGCCGGCAAGGTCGGCAATGCCCCGATGGCCATGCCGTCCAGGGACAGGCTCGGCACTTGCTGATGGTATTCATCCGGCGCCAGCGACGCATATTGCCAACAATGCTCGATGGCCCGTGCGGCCTGGTGTCGAGCCAGACGGTAGTCTTGCAGCGCGATGTCCGAGTAGGGCTGCGCCGGTTTCTCCTTGACCCACAGCCTCAACGCCCGCTGCAGTGCCTCATAGTGCTGCTCAAGGGTGCGCACGGCTTTGGCCCGGGACAGGTGATCGGTGCCCAAGTCCTGCAGGAAGGTCGACAGGCGCCGGTCATCGAATAACGGGAAGAGTTTGCGAGCCTTGCGCATCAGGCCCGCAGGCTGTGGAAGCAGCGCAGGCGGCGAGCCTTGCACACACGACAGGGCCGGCTCCTCGGGTATCGCGCGCTCGGGCCACAAATAACGGCCGATGCGATTGCGTTCGTCCTGCGCCTTGCCAATCAATGCATGCCGCAACTGGCTGGCCCTGCCGCTCGCGGTCAGGCGCAGCGCGTCGAGTTGGGCGGCAGACAAACTGTTGAGCAACGCCTCGTAGAAACCTTCCGACCCGCCGGCCAGCGCGCCCAACGCCATACCTTGCCCATCGTGGGCGCGAAAGCCCTTGGCCGACTGCACCACGATGCGCCTCATATCAGCGTCTGCGTGGCCCACCTGGCCCAGGACAGTGCCCTGTACGCTTTCGCGGCGTACCTGCAAGAACAGATCCTCGGGCCAGCCCGGAACCCGTTGCAACAACCCGGTGGCCACGCGCCGTGTCGCATCGGTGGCCAGCTCCGGCAAGTACAGGCCGGCCAGGGCATCGTCTTCCTCCAACGCTTCCAGGGCTTCCCGGGCCCATTGGCTGACCCGCAGCGGCACACGCCCGGTATGGCGCAAGTGCCAGCGCTCCGCCGTGGAGGCCTGGGTCATGACCTCCCAGGCCACCCGGATCGGCAATTGCGGCAAGCGCTGCTTGAGCTGGCCGTGATCGGTCTGATCGATGAAATCGGCATCCATGCGCAGCCGCTCATAGACCGCCTGATGGGTGGTCTTGAGCGAGGCTGTGAGACGCCGCGCCAGGGCCGCTTGCGCTTCATCGGCGTGGAAGGTGCCGCCGAGCAATTGCGCGGTTTCCTCGGGGTCGAGGGCGGCCAGCAGGGTAGGCAGGATCTGTCCGTTCCGCAGTTGTTGCGTGGTGAGGTGGATGCTCAAGTCCTCGTAATCGAACGGCGCGGTGTCTGGATGGCGCTCAAGCAGGTAGCCCTCGTCGTCAAGCAGTTCGAAAAAACGCCCACGGGGCCATCCGTCCATCAGCGGCAGGGCCAGCATCTGTACACGGGTGGTGGCTGCATCGAGCGGGGCTTGATGCTCCATTTGCCAGATCAGGTCGCGAACCCCCTGGTTCAGCTTGAACCGCAGCGCACAATCGCGCAGCCGCTCCGGCAGCGGCAGATTCTGCCTGGCCAGTTGCTGCAAACGCGGCAGGGTCGAGCCGGTGATAGCGGCGATATCCTTCAGGTGTCCGGCCGGGAACGCGCTGAGACTGGGGTCCAGCCGCCCCAGGATATAGTCAGGGCTGCGCCACTCATCCGCCTGCTCGAACGAGAACTGCCAGCCGCCCTGATAGTTGTGGGTCAAGGGCGGCCGATAGACCGAATCCCGCTGCGGATGCCGGGCTCGCCAGCGCCCGGTGCGGGCGTCAAAGACAATCGAATACAGCGCCCCGTCGACATTCACATAGGACTGGCCATTGAGCTGGTAGACCCCACGGGGGCTGGCCACTGTGCCTTCGAGCGAGACGGTGTGGCGATACGGCTCGGTACGACTGCGCCATAAGCGCGTCGACTTGTCGGGCAGCCGCACGGCTTCGAGGCTGTCGTAGAACCCCGCCGCCGACGGCGTAGTTCGCCACAGCCGACCCACCACTTTCGTACCCGCGGCGAACAACGCCATGGCAGCGAGGTTTTCCGCGATGTTCGTCAAGTGCCTGAGGGCGCCGAGCTTGTCATGGTGCAGCCAGTCATCCACCCCCTCGAACACCTCGCCAAGCAACTGCCCAACGGCCACGCCGGTCATCAACTGGCCCACCACCGGCACCACGAACCCGGCGACGTTGAGCACCGTCAAGCCGACATCCAGGTAATCCTGGATACGCTTGCGACGCGCGTCGTCATCGGCCTGGGCATTGGGAACCGCCAATACCCGCGCATCCAGCTGGATCTTGCCGACGCAGGCATTGAAAAAGAACGTCGACAGCTTACCCGTGACCGGGAGCGGCGCCACCCGCACGAGGATTTTCTCCTGGTCAAAACGCTCGAAAAAACCGAACCGCTCGGACTCATCCAGGTAACCCTTGAAGAAATCGCGATAAGTGCTGACGTGAAGCTTGAGGGTGAGGTAGAGCTTGAAATGCTCCAGTGATTCATAGCGGTACCACGGCCGCACGGGTTCGTTGGGCATATACACCACGATCGGGCCGCTGGAGAACCCTTCGGCCGACGCACTGGAAAACACCAGTACCCCCACAGGCAGGCGCCGTCGATGTTCAGGCCTTGCCAGGTCAGCGGCTGCTGGTTGAACCACAGTTGCCGGATGTCCCTGGCGGGCATATCCGCCTTGACCAGCCCAAGCAGCAACGCGCGGGTCGATGCATCGATATCGCCCTTGGCATGGGCCAGATGCAGGTCGATCTGCATGTCCACGCAACGGGATTGGCCGACCTGCGTCACCGAAGGGTTGAAGTCCTGGTCGGGCGCTACCAGGTTGAACACTTCGCGCACATGGGTCTGATAGGCCTCTCCCAGGTTCAGCTCGCGGCAGTAGCCGATAAAGGCCTGGGCGCTGAGGGTTTGCGCAATGCGGCGCGTGGGGCCGATGCGCACCACGGCAGTGGTCGGCGAGCCGCCTGGCTCGGCAGCCGCCTGGGAGAAATTCTGCATGGCCGCTTGCAGCAGGCTGTGCTTCTCCAGGTTGACGGTCTCGATCATCTGGCCGCCCAGGTCCTGGCTGACACCGCTGAACGAGCGCCGGGGGATTTCCAGGGTGTCGTTTTCGATGTCCAGGCCCCCATGGCCCTTGTCGTCCAGGAATGCCCTGAGCCGTTCGGCACAGAATTTATCCAGCGGTTGCAGACGGTTCAGCACCCGATGCAGGGTTTCACGGGGGCGCTCGCTGTCGGCGTACGCCTGCTCGATGGCCTGCAGTACGTGAGAGTCGGCCTTGACCAACCAGGCCGGCAGCGTGTCGTGCAAGACCTGCGCTTTATCCAGGTCACCGGTGATATTCAGCAGCGCCGCCATCAATTGGTCCCCGGCCACAGGCGCGAGCGCCTGGGTCAAATCAGTGGTTTGCGTCATTCGCAATGTTCCTTTATCGCGTTGAACAATGACGCCAGACGATAAGGGCTGCGACCGCGCAAAAGGGTTCAAATAGCTGCAGGATCAGCCCTCGTAACCGTCGATTTTTTGCATCTCACCTCGACTTAAGTACCGCCCCTTTCACCCACGCCGCACAGCCTGCTGGGATGTTCCGAATGGGGGGCGGCGGTTTGCCATATAACTTATTGATCTAAAACTCCGCGTATAGCCTCGGGTCAGTCCCTAGGTACCCGCCATTTTGGTGCGGGTCTTTCTATCCCTCCCCAACGGAAAAACCGGTAAGGAACCTATGTGCGGATTAGCTGGCGAGTTACGTTTCGATCACCAACCTGCGGACCTCGCAGCGGTGGAGCGAATCACCCATCATTTGGCCCCACGCGGCCCTGACGCGTGGGGTTTCCATGCCCAAGGGCCGATTGCCCTGGGCCATCGACGCCTGAAAATCATGGACCTGTCGGACGGCTCCGCCCAACCGATGGTCGACGCCCAGCTGGGCCTGTCCCTGGCGTTCAACGGCGCGATCTATAACTTTCCGGAATTGCGCCAGGAGCTTGAAGCCCTGGGTTACGCGTTCTATTCCGGCGGCGACACCGAAGTGCTGCTCAAGGGCTACCACGCCTGGGGCGAAGCACTGCTGCCCAAGCTCAACGGCATGTTTGCCTTTGCCGTCTGGGAGCGCGATGCCCAGCGCCTGTTCATCGCCCGTGACCGCCTCGGCGTGAAGCCGTTGTACCTGTCGCGCACCGGTCAGCGCCTGCGCTTTGCCTCGGCCTTGCCGGCGCTGCTCAAGGGCGGTGATATCAACCCGATCCTCGATCCGGTGGCGCTCAATCACTACTTGAATTTCCATGCCGTCGTGCCTGCTCCGCGCACGCTGCTGGCGGGCATTGAAAAACTGCCGCCGGCCTCCTGGATGCGCATCGATGCCGAAGGCAACACCGAGCAGAAAACCTGGTGGACCCTGCCCTACGGCCCCCATGAAGATGAAAAAAATCTGAGCCTGGAAGACTGGACCGATCGCGTGTTGGACAGCACCCGCGAAGCGGTGGCCATTCGTCAACGGGCCGCGGTGGATGTCGGCGTACTGCTCTCCGGCGGCGTCGACTCGAGCATGCTCGTCGGCCTGCTGCGTGAAGTCGGCGTACAGGACCTGTCGACCTTCTCCATCGGCTTTGAAGACGCCGGTGGCGAGCGTGGCGACGAGTTCCAGTATTCGGACCTGATCGCCAAGCACTACGGCACCCGTCACCACCAGCTGCGCATTGCCGAAAGCGAGATCATCGAACAACTGCCGGCGGCGTTCCGCGCCATGAGCGAGCCGATGGTCAGCCATGACTGCATCGCCTTCTACCTGCTGTCGCGGGAAGTGGCCAAGCATTGCAAGGTGGTGCAGAGCGGCCAGGGCGCCGATGAGTTGTTCGCCGGTTACCACTGGTACCCGCAGGTGGATGGCGCCAGCGACCCGTATGCCGCCTACCGCGAGGCGTTCTTCGACCGCAGCTACGATGACTACGCCGCCACCGTCGCGCCGAAATGGCTGACCGCCAACGACGCCGCCGGCGACTTCGTACGCGAGCATTTTGCGATTCCCGGCGCGGACGCCGCCGTGGACAAGGCCCTGCGCCTGGACAGCACGGTGATGCTGGTGGATGACCCAGTCAAACGTGTCGACAACATGACCATGGCCTGGGGCCTGGAAGCGCGCACGCCGTTCCTCGACTACCGCCTGGTGGAACTGTCGGCCCGTGTACCGGGCAAATTCAAATTGCCCAACGGTGGCAAGCAAGTGCTGAAGGAAGCCGCGCGCCGGGTGATTCCGAGCGAAGTCATCGACCGCAAGAAAGGCTACTTCCCGGTGCCGGGCCTCAAGCATTTGCAGGGCGACACCCTGAATTGGGTGCGCGAACTGCTGCTGGACCCAAGCCAGGATCGCGGCCTGTTCAACCCGGCCATGCTCGACCGCCTGCTCACTGACCCGCAGGGTCAATTGACCCCGTTGCGCGGCTCGAAGCTGTGGCAACTGGCCGCGCTGAACCTGTGGCTCAGCGAACAAGGAATCTGATTGATGAAACCCCATGCAGCGGCTTACAGCCAACGCTTGTTGAAGGGCCAGGCGCCGACCTACGAGCGCCTGCAAGCGCGTCTGGCCGAAGATGGCAGCCCGCTGGCCGCCGAGCCGATCGCCGTGCATTGCGGCTGGGGCCGGTTGTTGATCGGCCATACCTTCCCGGACCCGGCGAGCCTGGCCCAGGAACTGCTCAACGAACAGCCTGGCGAGCGCGATATCGCGCTGTATGTGGCCGCGCCCCAGCAGATCCTCGGGATTGATCCGCAGCAGTTGTTCCTCGACCCATCCGACACCCTGCGCCTGTGGTTCAGCGACTATCGCCCGTCCACCCGCGTGTTTCGCGGTTTCCGCATTCGCCGGGTGCAGAGCGAGGCCGATTGGCTGGCGGTCAACCAGTTGTATCAAGGCCGCGGCATGTTGCCGGTCGACGCCGAACGCCTGACACCGCGCCACGAAGGCGGCCCGGTGTATCGGCTGGCCGAGGACGAAGACAGTGGCGCGGTGATCGGCAGCGTGATGGGCCTCAATCACCAGAAAGCTTTCCACGACCCGGAAAACGGCTGCAGCCTGTGGTGCCTGGCGGTCGACCCGCTGTGCACACGCCCCGGCGTGGGCGAAGTGTTGGTGCGCCACCTGGTGGAGCACTTTATGAGCCGTGGCCTGAGCTATCTGGACCTGTCGGTGCTGCACGATAACCGCCAGGCCAAGAACCTCTACGCCAAGCTCGGCTTCCGTGCGCTGACCACCTTTGCGATCAAGCGCAAGAACGGTATCAACCAACCGCTGTTCCTCGGTCCCGGCCCCCAGGCGGGGTTCAACCCGTATGCGCGGATCATTGTCGAAGAGGCCCATCGACGCGGCATCGATGTGCAGGTGGATGACGCCGATGCCGGTTTGTTCACCCTCAGCCATGGTGGCCGCCGCGTGCGCTGCCGCGAGTCGCTGAGCGACCTGACCAGCGCGATCAGCATGACCCTGTGCCAGGACAAGAGTCTCACCCACAAGGTGTTGAAAGCGGCGGGCTTGAAACTGCCTGCGCAACAACTGGCAGGCAGCGCCGATGACAATCTGGAGTTCCTCGACGAACACCAGCGCGTCGTGGTCAAGCCGCTAGATGGCGAGCAAGGCCAGGGCGTGGCGGTGGACCTGCAGAGCATTGAAGAGGTGCAGCAGGCAATCGAAGCCGCGCGCCAGTTCGACAGCCGCGTGTTGCTGGAGAGCTTCCACCAAGGCCTGGACCTGCGCATTTTGGTGATCGGCTTCGAGGTGGTCGCCGCTGCGATTCGCCGCCCCGCCGAAGTGACCGGTGACGGCCAGCATTCCATTGGCGCGCTGATCGAAGCCCAGAGCCGACGGCGGCAGGCGGCCACCGACGGCGAAAGCAAAATCCCCGTGGATGCAGAAACCGAACGCACCCTGCACGCCGCCGGCTACGACTACAGCAGCATCCTGCCCCGTGGCCAGACCCTGGCCGTGCGCCGCACCGCCAACCTGCACACCGGCGGCTGCCTGGAGGACGTCACCGCGATCCTCCATCCCACCCTGGTGGACGCCGCCGTGCGCGCCGCCCGCGCCCTGGATATCCCCATGGTGGGCCTGGACCTGATGGTGGCCGCGGCCGATCAACCCGAGTACGCCTTTATCGAAGCCAACGAACGGGCCGGCCTGGCCAACCATGAACCGCAGCCGACGGCGGAGAAGTTTGTGGACCTGCTATTCCCCCATAGCCAGCCGACAGCTCAATAACCCTGTGGTGAGCGGGCTTGCCACAACAAGCCCCTTGGCCACAACAGCCCTACTGGCCAAAGAATTTCACTTATTTCATCAGGAGTCTTCATGAGCCGAACCATCCCCGAACCGGATCTCAACTACCTGCAAAAAGTCCTGCTGGAAATGCTCGCCATTCCCAGCCCTACCGGGTTTACCGACACCATCGTGCGCTACGTCGCCGAACGCCTGGAAGAACTGGGCATCCCGTTTGAAATGACCCGCCGCGGGACCATTCGCGCCACCCTCAAGGGCCAGAAAAACAGCCCCGACCGTGCGGTGTCGGCGCACCTGGACACCATCGGCGCCGCCGTGCGCGCGATCAAGGACAACGGCCGCCTGACCCTCGCGCCCGTCGGCTGCTGGTCGAGCCGCTTTGCCGAAGGCAGCCGCGTCAGCCTGTTTACCGACAACGGAGTGATCCGTGGCAGCGTGTTGCCGTTGATGGCCTCCGGGCACGCGTTCAACACCGCCGTGGATGAAATGCCAGTGAGCTGGGACCATGTGGAATTGCGCCTGGATGCCTACTGCGCCACCCGCGCCGATTGCGATTCCCTGGGGATCGGCATCGGCGACTACGTGGCGTTCGACCCATTGCCCGAGTTCACCGAGAGCGGGCATATCAGTGCCCGCCACCTGGACGACAAAGCCGGCGTCGCCGCGCTGTTGGCTGCACTCAAGGCCATCGTCGACAGCGGCGAACCGTTGCTGATCGACTGCCACCCGCTGTTCACCATCACCGAGGAAACCGGCAGCGGCGCCGCGGCGGCCCTGCCCTGGGATGTGAGTGAATTTGTCGGTATCGATATCGCCCCGGTCGCCCCCGGCCAGCACTCCAGCGAGCACGCGGTCAGTGTGGCCATGCAGGATTCCGGCGGGCCGTATGACTATCACCTCTCCCGCCACTTGCTGCGCCTGGCCTCGGATAACGACTTGCCCGTGCGCCGCGACCTGTTCCGCTATTACTTCAGCGATGCCCACTCGGCGGTGACGGCCGGCCACGACATCCGCACCGCGCTGCTGGCGTTCGGTTGCGATGCGACACATGGTTATGAGCGCACCCATATCGACAGCCTGGCGGCGCTGAGCCGGCTGTTGGGCGCGTATATCCTCAGCCCGCCGGTGTTCGCCAGTGACGCACAACCGGCCCAGGGCTCACTGGATCGGTTCAGCCATCAGATCGAGCACGAAACGCAGATGGAGAGCGACACGCGTGTGCCATCGGTGGACAGCCTGGTCGGCCAGAAGTCCTGACGCTGGCAACTGCGGTCCCGGCGCAGTAGGATCGCCGGGATCCATCATCTGAGGCTTGTATGCTGATTCCCTACGACGCACTTGAAGTCGACACCCTGACCCGCCTTATCGAAGACTTCGTGACCCGCGACGGCACCGACAATGGTGACGACACGCCCCTGGAAACCCGCGTGCTGCGGGTGCGCCAGGCGCTGACCAAGGGCCAGGCGCTGATTGTGTTCGACCCGGACAGCGAGCAATGCCAGTTGATGCTCAAGCACGATGTGCCCAAGCATCTGTTCGACTGACTCAGGGGTTGGTGGTGGGCTGGGATGGGGAGATTTGACGCTTGAGGATCTTTTGGTAGACCTCGGCGCGATGGACATGCACCCCGACGGGCGCAACAACACCAAATTTCACCTGATTACCGTTCAGCTCGAGAATGCGCACGGTGATGTCATCACCGATGGCGATGATTTCGCCTACGGCGCGGCTTAAGACCAGCATGGCGGTTGTCCTTATTGAATGACAGGACCCCGACCATGCGCGCTGGGTGTGGGCGCAGCAATGCCTCGCGGCAAAATCAGGCAACACCTACATATGCAGGTAAATTGCCTGACAGACTACTGCCTGATCAGCCCTTAACAGCCTGTGCCTTGGCGCGCATCTTGTCGGCCATGGTGGTCATTTCGTCATAGAGCAACTGCGGGTTCTTCTGCTTCAAGGCCCAGGCCATCCGCCCCTGCTCATGGGGCAGGATCATGAATTCGCCCTGCGCCACACGCTGGAAGATGTAGTCGGCAATGTCCGCCGCCGAGATCGGCGAACTCTCCAACAACTTGCCGACCTGCGCCTTCATCGCCGGTGTGGGCCCACGAAACGAATCCAACAGGTTGGTCTGGAAGAACGACGGGCACACCACGTGTACGCCGACTTCCTGCTGCTTGAGCTCCACCAGCAAACTCTCCGACAGCGCCACCACACCGGCCTTGGCCACGTTGTAGTTGCTCATGGCCGGCCCCTGCATCAGGGCCGCCATCGAGGCGATGTTGATGATGCGGCCCTTGCTCTTTTCCAGCAGCGGCAGGAACGCCTTGCAGCCCTTGACCACGCCCATCAGGTTGATTGCGATCTGCCAGTCCCAGTCCTCCAGGGACAGTTCGGCAAAGAAGCCGCCCGAGGCTACACCGGCGTTGTTGACGATCACATCGATGCCGCCCAGCTTCACTTCGCAGGCCTGGGCAAACGCCGTGAGCTGGCTGTAGTCGCGCACGTCGCAGCGCTGGATAAAGCCATCGCCACCGGCTTCACGCACGCGCTTCAGGGTGTCCTGCAAGCCTGGCTCGCTGACGTCCGACAAGGCCAACTGCCAACCCTCACGGGCCCAGCGCAGAGCGATTTCACGACCCAGGCCGGACCCGGCGCCAGTGATCATCATGCGATTTTGCATAGGAAGTAGCCTTGTGGTTCACAGAAGAAGTGATCGGCAGTGTAGCGAAGGTTTTTCCTGCACCCACGCACCATCAGAGTGATGAATGCCCCAGGCAAACCGTGGACCGGGTCGGATACCTGCCGTCCGCCTAAGTTCAATGTTTTTCAACTAATAAGTGCTGGATGAGCGCGAATTAAAAGAAATAAGCGACTGATCGAAATGCTTTAAAAAAACATGGAATTTTCTGCGAAGCGCCAGAGTCGGAGTAGTTAAGGCGTCTGTAATTAACTCTGCAGGCCTATCGTTAAACAACCGGTCTTTGCAGAAAGACAATAAGGAAAAAAACCATGAGCCTCATTCTGATCATTATCTTGATCCTCCTGCTGGTCGGCGGCCTGCCGGTATTCCCGCACTCGCGTAATTGGGGTTATGGCCCGTCGGGTATCCTCGGTGTGGTGCTGGTGGTGCTGCTGGTCCTGTTGTTGCTGGGCCGGATATAACCGCCCCGCGGTAATAACGAAGCAAAAAAAAGAGGCCTTGAAAAAGGCCTCTTTTTTATTGCCGGTTAATTAGTCCGGCTTACCGTTTACAACGCCTGCGGTGTTATCCAGCAAACTCTTGGTCGCGGTTTGCAGGAACGCTTCGAGTTTCTGCTTGAGTGCAGCCTCGTCCGGCGATTCGGCAATCACTTTACCGCTCGGGTTGGCGCCCAGTTCGTATTGCCATAGCTTCGGTGGCATTTCCTTGGGCAGTACCAGAATGCGGTCTGCGGTGACCAAGGCCACGGTCTGGTCGCTGCCCGATGGCTTGATCACGCCAAAGCCCTTGTCGCCTTCCGGCAGGTTCAGCAGGTCGCGGCCCCAGCATTGGTGCAGGGTGTCGCCACCCAGGCGGCCCATGATGGTCGGCACGATGTCGATCTGGGTGCCCACGGTGTGGTCACGCTCGCCGAATTTCTCCTGCATGCCCGGTGCAATCATCAGCATGGGTACGTTGAAGCGGCCCAGGTCCATCTCGGTGATCTGCTGTTCGTTGCCGAAGCCGTGGTCGCCCACGATCACGAACAGGGTTTCCTTGAAGTACGGCTCCTTGCGGGCCTTTTCAAAGAACTGGCCCAGGGCCCAGTCGGAGTAACGCATGGCCGTCAAATGCTCGTTGAGGCTGCCACGGTCGGTGACTTTCTCCACCGGCAATGGCGTCGGCAACGCGTATGGCGTGTGGTTGGACAGGGTTTGCAGGAGTGCGTAGAACGGCTTGCCGCCTTCACGGGCCTTCAACTCTTCCAGGCCACGGTTGAACATGTCCTGGTCGGACACGCCCCACGTCGGGTCGGAGAACACCGGGTCGACGAAGTCGTTGCGGCCGATGAAGTTGGTCATGCCCTGGTTGCTAAAGAAGCCCGACTGGTTGTCCCAGGCGAAGTCGCCGTTGTAGACATACACGTCGTTGAAATCACGGGCGCTGAGCAACTGCGGCAGGCCCGACAGCTTATGGCTGCCTTCCGGGGTCTGCATCAGGTATTCAAAGCCTGGCAGGTTCGGGAAGCAGGCCATGGTGGCGAACATGCCCTGGTGGGTATGGGTGCCGTTGGAGAAGAAACGGTCGAACAGCAGGCCTTCCTTGGACAGTTTGTCGAAGGATGGCGTGATGTTACCGGGACGCCCCAAGGCGCCGACCGAGTGACCGGCGAAGCTTTCCATCAGGATCACGACCACGTTCTTGATCGGCAGGGTCTTCTCGGCCGGCGGTGTGTAGTCGCGGCGCACGGCGGCGATGTCGGTATCGACCAGTTTTTCCTGTGGCAGCACCAGCATGTCCCGCACGGTCTGGGTGGCCAGCGGCTGGTCCAGGGTCGCCTTCCAGATGTTGGAGCGGTCCTCACCGAACCGGGCCTTGGCCGCCGCGATCAGCGACAAGGTGCCATTGAGGCCCAACTGGTTGGCGAAGTTCGAATCGGTGGTGTACACATCGCCCCAACGCAGCGGCGGGCCCTGGCGCAGGGTGCCACGGGCGGCAACCACGGCGATCAGCAGGCACACGACGAACACCGCGATGCGGCTGTACCACGGCGCCACCTGGCGCGTGCCGATGCTGCCACCACTGAACGGGCCACGTGGGCGCGTGGCGCGGTCGGCGCCTTTGAACGCGATGCTCAGGATCAGCGTGCCCACGGCCCAGGCCAGCAGGTAGCGCACCACCGGGAAACCGTACCAGAGCATGCTCATCACGGTTTTCGGGTCTTCCTTCACATACTGGAAGACCAGGCCGTTGAGGCGCTGGTGGAACTCGCGGTAGAAGTCCATCTCCATCAAGCCCAGGAACAGGGCGATGCTGGACGCAAGGGTCAGCCAGAAGCGAAATAACCCACGCGCAGCCATGGCCCGTACGCTGAACAGTGCCAGCAGCAGCGGGATCAGCAGGTAGACCACCAGGCGGATGTCAAAACGCAGACCGTTGGCGAACGCTTCAAGGAAGGTCGAGGCCGGCGTGTCGAGGATCATCTCGCGGTTGTAGACCAGCAGCGCCAGGCGCAGCAGGGAGAACATCACCATCATGACCAGTGCGCAGAGCAGCGTGTACGCCAGATGGGATTTGACGGTCGGTTGCAGCAGGCGATTAGAAGCTCGCTGCTGACTCAGGGCGTCCGGGTTTGCCATGTCGTTTCAGGACCCATTGGAAGTTTAAGTGACGAAGTAATGCAGTGGCGCGAATGGTGCCCGATCAATGCCATCAAGGCTATTAATTACTGAACGAGCACCGCTGCGCCGCCTTTAAAAGCACCTGAGGCAGGGCCTTGGCAGGGAGATAGAGCCGGCGGATTGTCTTGGATAAGATGTGAAAATTGTGTGCAGCGAATATTTCGACACACAAATCTCTGGAGCGCGCTGAAAACCAATGTGGGAGGGGCTTGCTCCCTCCCACATTTACTGTGCCCACTCCAAATTGAGTGCGGGGGGGGTCAGATCCGCACGTTGCCGCGCGGCCCGGCGATAGCCCAGATGATCAGGCCCAGTACCGGCAGCAGCAGGATCAACAGGATCCACAACACCTTGGCCCCGGTGCTTGCGCCGCTTTTGAACACATTGATGATCGCCCAGATATCCAGCGCCAGGATGATCAGCCCGATCAGACCGTTGAAAGTGGAACCCATGGTGTCGCTCCTAAGTGAGGGCATGCCCTTGTAGGATAGCCAGCCCTGGCCGGGGTTCCGTTTTATTTCAGACGTGCACGGCGACCTTCAGCGCTTCCAGGGATGGCTCGGCCTGGATGCCGACTTCGGCACACAACGCCAGCACGCGCGGCAGGTCATTGCCGAACACCAACACCGCCTGGATCTCGTCGTCCAGCAACTGGCTGAAGTTGAGCAGCACATAACCGCCGTCTTCCGGGCTCAGGGCGCTCATCTGGATCTGGATACGGTTCAGGGCGGTAAGGCCGTCAGTCTTGGCCAATTGCTTGGGCTTGAGGTTGAACGCCACACCCGGGCCGAACGACGCGACGATCTGCGCAAACAGATCGCCATAGGTATCGGCCTGGAACAGCACGGTATCCGGCAGGCTGCCGACCACTACCCACTCCCCCAGCGGGATCGGAAAGCTGTCGTCGTAGTTGATATCCGGGTTGGCCGCCAGGAAGGCCGCCGGGTCGGCGTAGGCCTGGGCGGCCTCTTCGGCAATGCGCGCCACCTCGTCCTCGCCCATGACCCCGGCGCTGATTTTACTGATAAGTTCGACGAGGGCGGTTTTCATGGGGTGATCCTGTAGCGGGCTGGTTTTTGAGGGCGCACAGCCTACACCAGTTTCTCCAACTGCGCCGCCGTGTCCTTCGCCCCCATGGTCTGCGCCGCCGCCAGCGCAGTCGCGCCCTGGGCATCGGTGGCCTTGGGGTTGGCGCCTTGGCTGAGCAGGTAGTCGAGCATCTCGACGCGGTTGAACATGGCGGCCATCATCAGGGCGGTACGCCCGTCGGACGAGGCGGCCTCGATTGGCGTGCCCCCTTCAATCAGCGCCTTGACCACCGGCAAGTGGCCCTTGAAGGCAGCGCCAGCGATGGGCAACTGGTTCTTGTCATTGGCGATCAGCGGGTCGGCCTTGAACTCCAGCAGCACTTTTACCGCTTCGGCATGGCCGTGGTAGGCAGACAGCATCAGCAAGGTATCGCCGTTGTGGTTGCGAAAGTTGGCCGGCAAGCCTTTGGCCAGGAGCGCGGCGAGCATGGCGGCGTCGCCTTTGCGGGCGACGTCGAAGACCTGCTCGGCAAATTCGGCGGCTTCGTCTTCAGTCATTTGTTTGGCTTGGTCTGACATGTGGGGGCTCCTTGTCTGGTGCTTTATAGGCCGCCAGTGTCGCGAGGGAGTTCCCCACTGTCATGCCCTTTTTAGCAAAAGCGGCCATAGACAGAATCAATAGCGGAACTGGCCGCCCTGGATCTGCGCCAACAGTTGCCCGGTGACCGGCACATAGCAGTCCGACCCCGGCAGCCAGGCATACACCGGGTCATTGCCGGCCTTGTCCGGATCAAAGGCTTCTTCCTTGAGCTTGACCTTCTGGTACTTGAAGGTACCGGTGGTTTCCATCTTGACCTTGATCCGCAGGAAGAGCGGCACCGCATAGTGGGGCAACTGGCCGTGGGCGAATTGCAGCAGCTCGCGCATGTCCAGCGCGGCCAGGGATTCACTCGGGGTGATGGCGACCATGCCCGCGCGGCCATTGGTGTTTTCGATCTCGACGCCATAAGCCACTACTTCGGCGATCTGCGGGTGTTGCAGCAGGACGTTCTCGACCTCGGTGGTGGACACGTTTTCACCTTTCCAGCGATAGGTGTCCCCCAGGCGATCCACAAATTGCGCATGGCCAAAGCCGATGCTGCGCAACAAATCGCCGGTATTGAAGTAGCGATCACCTTTTTCAAACACGTCGGTGAGTACCACCCGGCGATTCTTTTCCGGGTCGGTGTAGCCGTCGAAGGGGGATTTTTCATCGATCCTGGCCAGTAACAGGCCCTGCCCGCCCGTGGGGACTTTGCGCATAAAACCATCGCTGCCACGCAGCGGCTCGCCGTTGTCATGGGCGTAGTCCACCAGCGCCCAGTGTTGGAGGCAGAAACCGATGGTGTTGTCGAAATTCAGCACGTTGGTAAAACCGATATTGCCGTCACTGGCCGCGTACAGCTCGCAGATATGCTCCACGCCATAGCGTGCCTTGAACTGCGCCCACACACCGGGGCGCAAGCCATTGCCAACCATCTTGGTCACGCAGTTATCACGGTCGTTTTCGCCGGGTGGCTGGTCGAGCAGGTAACGACACAACTCACCGACATAGCCGAGGGTGGTCGCCTTGAATCGGCGCGCATCGTCCCAGAACTGGCTGGCGCTGAACTTGCGGCGAATGGCGAAGCCCGATGCCCCGACAATCGCCGATCCCCAGCACACACACAGCCCGGTGGCGTGGTACAGCGGCAAGGTGCAATACAAGACGTCGTCCGGCCCCATGTCCAGCGCGATGCTGCCGAAGCTGACGGCAGTCTTGGTCCAGCGGCCATGTTTCATGATGCCGGCCTTGGGCAGGCCGGTGGTGCCGGAGGTGTAGATATAGAAGCAGGGGTCGTTGAAGAAGATCTGCGCAGTGCTGGCCGGGTTGTCCACCGGGCACGCGGCGCTCGCCGCCAACAGGTCGATATACCCCTGCGGCACCAGGCTGGATGGCTGATCGGCGACGAACCAGGTTCGATCAGCCGCGATGGCCACCTGATCGCGCACCGCGTCATAGGGGGCCACCAGTTCCGCGCCAACAATAATGGCTGCCGGGCTCACCAGGTTCAGGCTGTGCACCAGCGCCGCCTGGGTTTGCGCGGTATTGAGCATCGCGCAGATGCCACCCAGCTTGGCCACGGCCAGCACGTTCAAGAGCAATTCGGGGCGGTTTTCGATAAACAGCGCCACCACGTCACCCTTGCCGATGCCCTCGGCTTGCAGGTGGTGGGCAATACGGTTGGCGCGCTGGTTGGCGTCGGTGTAGCTGAGCACACAGTCACCGTACAGCAACGCGTTGCCGTCGGGGTTGCGCAGGGTGGCTTGCTCAAAGTGCCAGCCCAGCCCGCAAGGCTGCGCGGGGTCGGTGACATTGGCCGCACGCATGCCGCGCACTACGCGCGGCAGGGCGCGAACGATGGCCGGCACCTTACTCAGCAGCTTGCCCCAGGTGATCATGTCATTGTGCGGGTGGCTCATGGAGAAACGTCCTTTTTCTTATTCTTCGTCTGATCCCGAAGCACCGACACCTCTGTAAGAGGAAGGCCGAATGCATTGCAGGAAAATACGTCAGCCGTTCTTCGGCTGTACACGCAGGATTTGAAAAGTTTTGTATCCCGTCGGGTGAGCGCTCAAAAAGGGAATTTAGCTGCCCGCGGGTAGTCTTTATCGGTACAGGGGAGCCAACCCCATGCCATCGAGTAACGCAAAATGCAGGATGCATGATGGCCATTCATGCAAATTGCACGAAAGCGAAAATTCACTTAATTTTCAAGCTATTGATTTATAAGGATATTTTTTAAATCATAAGCTGGCACAATCACTGCACCTATCACTCCATGCTTGCCAACTTGAGCCAACGGAGCTGATAGACATGAGCCTGATCCAAGATAAATTCGCTTCAGTATTCTCCAATTACGATGTCACCACCCAGCCACGTCCCGACGGCGGCATTCTGTTGACCCTGCGCAACAGTGACGGCAAGCAGGTCAAGCGTTCGATCTCTTACCAGCAGTTGCACACCGCCGATCAATTGACCTGGGTGATCAGCGCGATTCGTCGCGACCTGGCCGAACAAGCCAGTGAACTGCCGCAAATTTCGATGTTGCAAAGCCAGAACCGCTTTGCCCTGCCGACCTACCATTCGGCTTAAATACCGCAGACATAACAAGGCCGCGACGCTTTTGAGCATCGCGGCCTTTTTTGTTTGACGATGATTCCAGCCCGGCACTTCGCTGAACTGCGCCTGAGCCCGATAAAGCTGTTTATAGGCGAGTTCAACATCTGCCGGTGCCGTCTCCTATAGAGTCGGCACAGGGGTGCCGCCGTTCAAGGCTGGAATCTTTGAAAACACCTCAGCCATAAAATCCATGAACACGATAGCCCGCGTGGGGAGCAGTCTGTTGGCGACATAAACCATCTGCACGGGGACAGGGGGAGCCCCATGGTTGGTGAGAATGAACTGTAATCTCCCGCTGTTCAGCCCGCCCTCAAACAGCCACGCAGGTCCATGCGCCACACCCAGGCCCGCCACGACTGCCGCGCTCACAGCGTCGGGCGAGTTGACCCTGAGCCTGCCGGTAATCGGAATCTCCGCGTCCCGGAATCGCCAGGTCGCCCCGGACGACAGTAAGGTGTAGACGATGCAATCGTGGTCGCGTAGATCCTCCGGGGTCTGCGGAACGCCGCGTTTAGCCAGGTAGTCCTTACTGGCGACGAAGACCCGGTCGTACCATCCAAGAGGCCGCGCGCGCAAGGTGCTGTCCTCCAGCTGTCCTATGCGAATGGCGAGTTCGGTGCCTTCATTGACCAGGTCTACGTATCGATCGTTGAGTTGGAGATCCAAGATCAATTGAGGGTAGCGCTCCAGAAAGGCCGGCACATGCGGCAGCACAAACGCGTGTGCGAGAGCTGTCGGACAGGCTACGCGCAAGAGTCCCGATGGATCGACGTTGTTTCTGAAGGACGATTCGGATTCATCCACCGCATCCAGGATGCGCCGGATGTCCGCATAGTAGCGTTCGCCCTCCGGTGTCAACGACAGCTTGCGCGTAGACCGGTGGAGCAAACGCGTCTGCAAATGATCCTCCAGAGCCGCTACATAGCGGCTTACATTCGGTTGCCCCAGCCCTAGATCACGCCCTGCCGCCGAAAAGCTCCCGGTTTCTACAGCACGCGCGAAGCATGTCATCAACAGAAATCGGTCCACTTCTCCACCTCAATTCATGCTCAATTTGCATGAATTATATGCGAATAAGCCGTCTTATATACCATGGGGCATGAGCGCATATTTCTCCCTGTCGACCGCGGTGGTCGTCATTCACCGGAGAATTCAAATGTCGCGCTTGCAAGGTAAACGTACGCTCATTACTGGCGGCACCAGTGGCATCGGGCTGGAAACGGCAAAGCAGTTCCTGGCGGAGGGTGCTCGCGTGATCGTAACGGGTGTCAACCCCGATTCGATTGCAAAAGCCCAGGCCGAATTGGGCCCGGAAGTGCCGGTGCTGCGCGCCGACTCGGCCAGCGTTGCGGCACAAAAGGAACTGGCACACGTCATCAAGGAACACTACGGCCAACTCGACGTTGCCTTCCTCAATGCCGGCGTATCCGTCTGGCAGCCCATTGAGGAATGGACGGAAGATATGTTCGACCGCTCTTTCGACATCAACGTCAAAGGGCCGTACTTCCTGATGCAGGCGCTGTTGCCGGTCTTCGCCAATCCTGCTTCGGTCGTGTTGACGACTTCCGTAAGCGCCCATGCAGGCGCAGATCGCTCGTCCGTGTATGCCGCAACGAAGGCCGCATTGCTGAACATGTCGAAGACGCTCTCGACCGAATTGCTGGGCCGTGGCATCCGTGTCAACGCAGTGAGCCCTGGCCCCGTCGAGACTCCGCTTTACGACAAGCTGGGTATTCCAGAAGCTTATCGCGCGCAGCTTAACAAAGAGATCGCGGCAACCATTCCGCTTGGGCGCTTCGGTACCTCTGACGAGGTGGCCAAGGCAGTGCTGTATCTGGCATCCGACGAGTCGCGCTGGACGGTCGGCTCTGAAATCGTCCTTGACGGCGGCCGCCTGCTGAATGGCTAAGCGCGCAGCTCAAGAATTGCGGCGAATGCACTATCGCCTGGGCTGAGTTAATCAGGTACTGAACGCCGGCCCCAGCACTTAGGGACGAACCAGTCCAATCCAGACTGCGCACACAGAGGTACGCGGGAAACCTCTGCCGTTGTTTGCGCTTGATAAACCATCCAGGGCCACTAAAAGCAATGAACGCTCTTACGCTGATAAGCCACCCACTATGCCCATTCGTACAGCGCGCCGCGATTGTACTTCTTGAAAAGGGCATCCAATTCGATCGGATAAATGTCGACTTATCAGCCAAGCCAGACTGGTTCCTGGCAGTTTCGCCAACCGGCAAGGTCCCGGTGCTCAAGGTGCGCCGGGACAATGCGGAAGACGCGATCCTATTCGAAAGCATGGTCATCTGCGAGTACCTCGACGAAACCGAAGGCGGCGCGTCGATGCACCCTGTCGATGCGTTAGCTCGCGCACGGAATCGCGCGTGGATCGAGTTCGCGTCGCAGGCGCAAGCTGAAGCCTGGCAGTTTCTCCACGCTCGTGACTCTGCGACCGCAGATGCCAAGCGCACCGCATTTCGCGAACGGCTCGGCAAACTGGAGTCAGAAATAGGCGTGGGGCCGTTCTTCAATGGCTCGGCCTTTGGAATGGTTGATGCGGTTTATGCCCCGCTTTTCCGTTACTTCGAGAGTATCGACGCAACTGTCGCAGACCAGATTTTCGACGGCCTTCCGCGCATTTCGGCTTGGCGTAAGGCGCTTGAGGCGCGCTCCAGCGTAAGGGATGCCGTTGTCGAAGACTATGCCGCGCGTTTCCAGACGCATCTGCGCCAACAAGGAGCGCTGATCGCTGCCGCGTAGCCGACGCGATCAATCAAAAGACTGACGTCGAGCCTAGCGCCACCAATGCGACGTTAGACACCGCCCCGCCCCCCGAATGTGAATGGGCGACACGATGATGAGGTCAATTAGGTGCAAGGTCGAGGTCATGGCATTACCGTTATTCCGCGTCAGGTACCGCCTCCGCTACGCGCGTTCATTGACACCCTCCGGAACTGGAATCGAGTCGGTCGCCTAGGACATTCTGAAGGTGCATCTACGTAAGCACGGCTTGGTTATGGCTGGACGATGACGCTTCAAACCGATTGCTTTGGTGGCCGACAGCTTGGGTCAGCATAAACCTTGGCGTGCCGCCTCATTCATCGCCTGCACTCGATTGGTCACGCCAAATTTGCCGTAGATATTGCGCAGGTGGAATTTCACCGTGGCTTCGGAGGTGGCGCGAATCTGGCTGATTTCCCAGACGGTCTTGCCTTCGGAGGCCCAACGCAGGATTTCCAGTTCCGTAGGCGTCAGTGGTTTTCCGGACAAGCTCAAACGCCTCCTGACGGCGTTGGGCACCGAATGTGGCGCTGGAGACAATTCCCTTGGGCCTATCATTAGTTTCACTCCCTTTTATTGGCTATCGCCCTATCACCTTCGGATTCCTCCTATTGACAGGTGATATAAACGTTGATGCCGCAAAGAGTTACATAACCAATGGCACTAAGGCGCAGGCCCCGCGATAAACAGCCGGGCCTTACAAGAATAAGAGTTTATTCCCACAACAACTTCCAACATGCGGGGGTTGAAGTTTTCGATATGTCGTAATCAGTCATCCAGCCCAGGAAAGCGTCGGGCGATATCGTCACCCGTCAACTCCGGCACCGGGTTTTGCGCCTGATCGAAGAGTCGCAGCGTTATACAGTGCGGGTTCTCACCCATATCAAACCAGTGCGGCATACCGGCCGGCACCACCAGCAGGTCGTTTTTCTCACAACGCACGGCATACACGTAGTCGCCCACATGCAGGTTGAACAAGCCCTGGCCGGCGATGAAAAAACGCACTTCGTCTTCGCTGTAGCGGCGTTCATCCAGGAACCGGGCACGCCATTCGGCTTTCTGTGGGTGGTCGCTGGTGACACTGAGCACCGCCACCGCACCGTAGCCGAGGGCATCGATCTGCGGCTGATAGGCGGCAATCATGTCAGCGTCGCTGGCGCCCCTCTCGATCAGGGCAGGCTGCCAGCGCTCGAACCGCACACCGTGCTCGGCCAGGGTAGCGGCGATGTCGTCGACATGGGTCAGGACCTTGTTCGGGGTATCCGGTGAAGCGACGGGGTAGACGGCGACATAACTCATTGAAGGGTTCCTTGGTTCTGCTCTTGCAATCGAAAACCGATGATAGCGGCGGCGGCCAGGGCGGCGACGCTGGCAATACTAAAGGTGAAGGTCGGCCCCAGCAGATTCCAGCTGTAGCCGGAATACAGCGCACCCAGCGCACCGCCGGTGCCGGCCAGGGCGGCGTACAGCGCCTGGCCCTGGCCTTGTTGCTTATCGCCAAAGCTGCGCTGCACAAAGGCAATCGCTGCGGCGTGAAAACTGCCGAACGTGGCAGCGTGCATGACCTGCGCCAGCAACAGCACCCACAGGAGTTCGGCAAATGAGCCCAGCAGCAGCCAGCGCAGGGCCGCCAGCAGGAAACTGGCCAGCAGCACCCGGCGTACCGAAAAACGTGTGAGGATGCGGCTCATGCCCAGGAACATCAGTACTTCCGCCACCACCCCCAGGGCCCACAGCATGCCGATCATGCCACGGCTGTAGCCAAGGTGTTCCAGGTGCAAGGTCAGGAAGGTGTAATACGGGCCATGGCTCATTTGCATCAGCGCCACGCAGGCGTAAAACGCCAGTACGCCGGGACTGCGCAGCTGTTTGAGGAAACCATCACCGGCCAGGCGATTGCCGTGGCTGGCGGGCTGCGCATTCGGTACCCACAGGCTGGCACCGATGATGCCGGCCATGATCACCACGACCACCACTGGGTAGATGTCCAGGCTCAGCCAGTCGAACAGGCGGCCCATGATCACCACGGTGAGGATAAAACCGATGGAGCCCCACAGGCGCACCTGGCTATAGCGCGCGGTCTGTTTTTGCAGGTGGGCCAGGGTGATCACTTCAAACTGCGGCAGCACCGCGTGCCAGAAGAACGCATGCAGGGCCATCACCAGGGCCAGCCAGGCGTAGGTGTGGCTGACGAAGATCAGGGAAAAACTCAGCAGGGTGCACACCGCGCCGAAGCGCACGATGGCGAGGCGTCGGCCGCTGTAGTCGCCCAGCCAGCCCCACAGGTTGGGGGCCACGCAGCGCATCAGCATGGGGATGGCCACCAGCTCGCCGATGCGCGCGCTGGAGAACCCCAGGTGGTCGAAGTACAGCGCCAGGAAAGGCGCCGTCGCCCCAAGCAGAGCGAAGTAGAACAGGTAGAAGCTGGAGAGGCGCCAGTACGGGAGGGCTGTCACCGCCGCGCCGTCACAGCTGGCCCAGCACCGGGGTACTCACGCGCACATCGGCGTTTTGCCCGCGATTGCGCAGCAGGTGGTCCATCAACACGATGGCCATCATCGCTTCGGCAATCGGCGTGGCCCGGATGCCCACGCACGGGTCGTGACGGCCCTTGGTGATCACGTCCACCGGGTTGCCGTGCACATCGATGGAACGGCCGGGGGTGGTGATGCTCGAGGTAGCCTTGAGTGCCAGGTGCGCGACAATCGGCTGGCCGGAGGAAATACCGCCGAGGATGCCGCCCGCGTTGTTGCTGAGGAAACCTTCCGGCGTCAGTTCATCGCGGTGCTCGGTGCCACGCTGGGACACGCAGGCGAAACCGGCGCCGATTTCCACGCCTTTCACCGCATTGATGCTCATCAGCGCATGGGCCAGCTCGGCGTCGAGGCGGTCGAAAATCGGCTCGCCCAGGCCCGGCTTGACGCCTTCGGCGACCACGGTGATCTTGGCGCCGACCGAATCCTGGTCGCGGCGCAGCTGGTCCATGTAGGCTTCCAGCTCCGGCACTTTGTCCGGGTCAGGGCAGAAAAAGGCGTTGTCTTCCACGCTGTCCCAGGTCTTGAACGGGATTTCAATCGGGCCCAACTGGCTCATGTAGCCACGGATGACGATGCCCTGGGTCGCCAGGTATTTCTTGGCGATGGCGCCGGCTGCCACCCGCATCGCGGTTTCACGGGCCGAGCTGCGGCCGCCGCCACGGTAGTCGCGTTCGCCGTATTTATGATGGTAGGTGTAGTCGGCGTGGGCCGGGCGGAACAGATCCTTGATCGCCGAGTAGTCCTTGGACTTCTGGTCGGTGTTGCGAATCAGCAGGCCGATGGCGCACCCGGTGGTGCGGCCTTCGAACACCCCGGAGAGGATCTCGACTTCGTCGGGCTCCTGGCGCTGGGTGGTGTGGCGGCTGGTGCCGGGCTTGCGACGGTCGAGGTCACGCTGCAGGTCTTCCAGGGACAGCTCGAGGCCGGGCGGGCAGCCGTCGACAATGGCGACCAACGCCGGGCCATGGCTTTCGCCCGCGGTGGTGACAGTGAACAGCTTGCCGAAGGTATTGCCGGACATGCAGGGCGCTCCGTGAAATCAGTTGAATCAAGTCAACCGTAATAACTTAAGGCGGCCAGTATACGCAGGCTAACCGACTAGTTCATCCTCGAAACCTTACCGGTAGACCTTGGTCCAACCGGCACCTTCCTCATGATGGCGCGATGATGCTGCGAGTTCTTCTGTTTACCTTGACCCTGTTTACCGCCGTGGCCCACGCCGCCTCCCCTGTCGTACTGCAACGCCCGATCAGCCTGGACACCGGCAGCGGCGAACTGTTTGGCTCGCTGCTGCTGCCGCAGTCCGACAAACCGGTGCCGGTGGTGTTGATCATCGCCGGCTCCGGCCCCACCGACCGCAACGGCAACAGCGCCGACGGCGCACGCAATGACAGCCTCAAGCGCCTGGCCTGGGTGCTGGCCCGGCACAACATCGCCAGCGTGCGCTACGACAAGCGCGGTGTGGCCGCCAGCCTCGCCGCCACGCCCGACGAACGCAACCTGACCCTCGACGCCTATGTGGCCGACGCGGTGGCCTGGGGTAAATTGCTCAAGGCCGACACACGCATGGGCCCGCTGATTGTGCTGGGCCACAGCGAAGGCGCGCTGGTGGCTGCACTGGCCGCACCGCAACTCGACCCGGCCGGGGTGATTTCCCTGTCCGGCAGCGCCCGCCCGGTCGACCAGGTCATCCGCCAGCAACTGGCCGATCACCTGCCCCCTGCCCTGCTGCTGCGCAGCAATGAAATCCTTGATCACCTCAAGGCCGGTCAGGTGGACGCCGATGTGCCTGGCCCGTTGCAGGGCATTTTCCGACCCAGCGTACAGCCATATCTGATCAGCCTGTTTCGCGCCGACCCTTCGGCGGCCTTTGCGAAACTGCGCATGCCGGCGTTGATCATCCAGGGCACCAACGATATTCAGGTAGGTGTCGGCGACGCCCAGCAACTCAAAAGGGCGAAGCCCGATGCCGAACTGACGGTGATCGAAGGCATGAACCACGTGATGCGCATCGTGCCCAACGACGTAAAGCAACAATTGGCCTCCTACAATGACCCGCAATTACCCCTCGCCGCCGAGTTGGGCAACCGTTTGGTGCGCTTTATCGACGGACTTCAACCCCGTTAAGCGACAATTTGCCTCCAGTCCTGCAGAAATCGGCCGATAAGCCCAGGGTCGACAGCAAAAAGACGCTCGACTTGCAGGGCTTGGACAGGATCGCACCGCATGACAACCACTGAAGCAACACCGGAACCGACCGCCGACACCCCGGCTGAAAAAACCGAGGCCATCGACACGGCGGCTCCCCTGCCGTGGGCGGATGTTCAGGCCGAGCATTTCAAGATGCTGCGCCTGGCCCCGCTGGCCACCGACCGCGCCACCGGCCTGCGGCCGCTGCGGTTCGTACAGTTCGGCTATGCCGAGCGCCATGACAAACACCACAGCCTGTTGCGCATGGTGATCCAATTGCCGGGGCAGCGGGTGCGCCGTGAGCAGAACCATCTGGATATCTGGGTGGATCACGATAAACACCGCGTGCACTTCGGCCCGGGCAACAGCCTGGAAATCGAACCGGCCAACCGCGGCATCGGTCGTTTCCTGGTGGCCCAAGGCGCCGCGTGGGCGAAGAAGAAATGGTCGCACTACCGCGTCGACGGCGTGGACCTGGCCAACAAGGACGCACTCAACGAAGCCACACGCCTGCGCCGCGATCACTTCCTGCGCGTCCAGGGTTTCGATGTGGCCTACGCCGATGTGCAGCACCTCAAAGGTAACGTGCAGCCGGGCAAGGTCAGCGACGTGCTGGATAGTTGGAACACCGAGAAGGTGCAGTTCGTGGAGATCCTCGAAGCCGCGCAGATGCTGCAACAGGCCGAGCACAACCTGTTGGAGCAGGAAGTGAAGCTGCGCAAGGAAGAAGAAAAGGTCACCAAGTTCAAGCGTGAGGACAGCGGGTTGCGGTTTACCATCACCTGCCTGGTGGCGTTCACCGTGTTTCAAGCGGGGCTGTTGATCTGGATTGCCACGCACCGCTAGCCGGCTGGAAAGCCATCGAAAGGTGGGAGGGGGCGTGGCCCCTCCTACATTTCCTACCCTAAGCTTGGTTAAACCCGAGCGGCGAAGATTGCCTGGTGCTCCCGGCACTGTTCGGCCGTGAGCATGAACACCCCATGCCCACCCCGCTGGAAGTCCAGCCAGGCGAAGTCCACTTCCGGGTACAGCGCGTCAACATGCACCTGGCTGTTGCCCACCTCGACAATCAGCAAACCCTTCTCGGTCAAGTGGTCCGCCGCCTCGGCCAACATGCGCCGCACCAGGTTCAAACCATCGTCGCCACAGGCCAGGCCCAGTTCCGGCTCGTGCTGGTATTCGTCCGGCATGTCGGCAAAGTCTTCGGCATCCACATACGGTGGGTTGGACACAATCAGATCAAAGCGCTGGCCCGGCAGGCCGTCGAAGCCATCGCCCTGCACGGTGTACACGCGCTCGTCGACACCATGGCGCTCGATATTCTGATTGGCCACTTCCAAGGCTTCGAAGGACAGGTCGCCGAGTACCACTTCGGCGTCCTGGAACTCGTAGGCGCAGGCAATGCCGATGCAACCGGAGCCGGTGCACAGGTCGAGGATGCGCGCCGGCGGTTGGGCCAGCCAAGGTTCGAAGCGGTTTTCGATCAGTTCGCCGATGGGTGAGCGCGGGATCAGCACGCGCTCGTCAACGATAAACGACATGCCGCAGAACCACGCCTCTTTCAACAGGTAGGCCGTGGGCACCCGCTCATGGATACGGCGATGCAACAAACGCTGTACGTGAGAGATTTCCTCTTCTTCCAGGTTGCAATCGAGGTAGCTGTCGGCAATTTCCCATGGCAGGTGCAAGGCGCCGAGCACCAACTGCCGGGCTTCGTCCCAGGCATTGTCGGTGCCATGGCCAAAAAACAGGTCTTCCCCATGGAAACGGCTGACGGCCCAACGGATGTGGTCGCGCAAGGTGCGCAGGCGGGATGTGATCACGGGGGGGCAGACTCCTGGAAAAAACGACTGGCGATTCTAACAGCCTTCACCTGTACCGACGATGTACGAAAACCTGTTGCCGTACGTCGGATTTCATCCAAATCGCCATCATTCGGTTAAACAAGCTGCCCACTTGACATGGCTGCACGCCAGCAACGGCGTACCTTACGATAGTAGCGATTCACAGAACCGCTCAGCCAGTGGACAATGACGCAAAAGCCCCCCTCACAGGAGCCCCAGAATGTCCGTTCCAAAGACGATGTTTCAACTCAGCGGTCGTGGTTACGCAGCTGCCAACCTTGCCCATGCGACCCTCGTGATCATCGACGCTCAAAAGGAATACCTCAGTGGCCCGCTCGCCCTCTCCGGCATGGACGCGGCGGTCGGCAATATCAAGCAACTGGTCGCCGCCGCGCGCAACGCCGGGCGCCCGATCGTGCACGTGCGCCATTTGGGTACCGTGGGCGGCCTGTTTGACCCCCAGGGCGAGCGTGGTGAGTTCATCTCCGGCCTCGAACCTCAAGGTGACGAAACCATCATCGGCAAGCTGCTGCCCAGCGCCTTCCACGGCACCGGCCTGGAAAAACACCTGCAGGACCTCGGTTCCCTGGACCTGATCGTCTGCGGCTTCATGAGCCACTCCAGCGTCAGCACCACCGTGCGTGCCGCGAAGAACCTGGGGTTTCGCTGCACCCTGGTGGAAGACGCCTGTGCCACCCGCGACCTGCCTTACAAAGGTGGCATCCTGAGCGCCGAGCATGTGCAGCAGACCGAGATGGCCATCATGGCTGACAACTTTGCCACTCTCGCACTGACTAAAGACCTGATCTGATCGCCCTTCGGGTGAGCGGCGCGGCCTATTGCAGGTCCCGCTCATCCGCAAAGCCCTCTCATTTGGCGCATTTACCTCGGGTACAGGAACAACCTGTGTATCTTCCGGTCGAAGGGCCGATACCCTGGAGGAAAGGTCGGAATGAAGATATCCGATGGTTTTGACGCTCGTCGCTTGCGCCCCAAGGGCCCGAGCAACTGGCGTCTGCGCCTGGTGGCCGGCATTGCCGCGCTGCTGGCGGTAGTAGGTTTGCTGTTGACCGGCGCTGGTGGCGCCGGTTTGTTTGGCCACTCGCCGGCCCTTGGCGAACTGAATGCCAGCCCTGGCGGCTCGGCGATTCTGTTGGGGATCGGGCTGCTGGTGCTGTGGCTGGGCGTGTGGCTGTGGCGCCGCAGCCGTCGGAAGATGCGCCAGCCGTTGTCACTGAACATCGCCTCGCACCTGATGAAAAAGCACGACTGATGGCGCTTGGATAGCGTTTCCTGCGCCCCGGCCGCCGCGATTTAGGTAAACTGCCCGCCCTTCGCGGAGGCTGACATGCAAGACGACGATTTTTCCCTGTTCAAAAACGAGCTGCGCGGCGTCAAGCCGATCAAGCACGACCGCGCCGACACCGGCAAACCCAAGGCCGACCGCGCGCAGATCGCCAAGCTGCGCCAGGCTGCTACCGTGCGCACCGATGCCACCACCGTAGATGGCCTGTCAGACCAGTTCGTGATCGATGTCGGCCCCGAAGACGAGCTGATGTGGGCCCGCGACGGCGTACAGGAAAGCCAGATGCGCAAGCTCAAGGCCGGTCAGATCCCGTTCGAAGGCAGCCTCGACCTGCACGGCATGAACGTGGAGAAAGCCCGGGAAACCCTGTGGGCCTTCCTCGCCGAAGCCACCAAGTTCGAAATCCGCTGCGTGCGCGTCACCCATGGCAAGGCGGTGCGCTTGGACGGCAAGCGGCCGATGATCAAGAGCCACGTCAACACCTGGCTGCGCCAGCATGCCCAGGTGCTCGGGTTTACCTCGTGCCAGGCCCGTCATGGGGGCGCGGGTGCGGTGTATGTGATGCTCAAGCGCACGATGATGGAAGGGCGCGACGAATAAGGAATAAAAAGCCCAGCAATTGAGCTGGGCTATTGTGGTATTGCCAGTAACGTCAGTTGTCGAAAAGTTCTTTCGCTTTTTTCTCTTTCGCCAGCGAGATCACTGCCTTTTGCATGGTGATCGCAGTATCGGCTGCGCTTCTGTAAACAGCACGTTTTTCTTCTACCGAACCACTTCGAAAAAAATCTGACATGGTGGTGGATGAATATTTTTCTACGACTTCCGTAATTTCGCCTTTCATAAGGCTACTCCGGTCAAAATTTGCTCAAGTTGATCAGGATGGTAGGGCTGTATAACGAGTTCGTCAATTTCCTCAGCCGATAGGTCGATGCCGATGTACGACGCCCCGCCATCAGTGTCCTTGATGAGAACATCGACTTGAAGACGCCCCAGAAACTCACGTTTCAATCCGCACACCGTCGTTTTTGATGCATAAAACTGGCGAATGAACTCTTTGCAAGGAATGTTTCGCCCCTCAACAGTCTCCCGTGCCAACACAAATTCCCACGCCAGCTCAGGCTTCTGGTAGACGTAGATAACCTGTGCAGACCGGTTTTCCTTATCAAGGGCGCGCTGGATATTTTTCCGAGCCACGGCAAAGTTGGCCAGCGTTCCGTCCAACAGGAAAGACTGACGCTGCTGATAAACCAGGTCGACGGTCCTCTCCACATAGCAGTTACGCCACGTTGAAAAAGACTGGAGTTTGCGCCTGTGTAGTCAGGAAAGTATTCCCTGAAGTCATCTGGGTCGATTCGCAATGCACTGGATCCCCCCTCCTCCATCAAGCGAATAAATGATTTGGACACTTCTGTCTTGCCGGCACCAGGCGAGCCCGCCATAAACACTGAAACCGGATAATTTTCACCTGGGTACTTAGTCAGGCAGGCAAGTTCACGGGCAATGCGGGTCCGATTTGCTTTGGCAAAGATCAGGGCGCGCTCAGAAATACTTCGCTCCAGCGGGGTCATCACGTCCTCCTCAACGGAGGCCGACTCTAACATCGGTATCGTCCGGGAATACAACTGTCGGCGCACCTACGCTACTATGTGCGCCACATCACCCGCCGCTGTCGCGCGCCGGGCAGCGCTTCACATTGGTACAGGCATACACCGTACCGTTCTGAAACCCATACGGAAACAGTCCTGTGACATTGGAACAAAACTACACCGCGATCCTCGGCCAACTCGGCGAGGACGTCTCCCGCGAGGGCCTGCTCGACACGCCCAAGCGTGCCGCCAAGGCGATGCAGTACCTTTGCCGCGGCTATGAGCAGACACTCGAAGAAGTCACCAACGGTGCCTTGTTCAGCTCCGACAACAGCGAAATGGTGCTGGTCAAGGACATCGAGTTGTACTCGCTGTGCGAACACCACCTGCTGCCGTTTATCGGCAAGGCGCATGTGGCGTATATCCCGAGCGGCAAGGTGCTGGGCCTGTCGAAGGTCGCGCGGATTGTCGACATGTATGCGCGCCGCCTGCAGATCCAGGAAAACCTCAGCCGCCAGATCGCCGATGCGGTGATGCAAGTGACCGGTGCCCTGGGCGTGGCCGTGGTGATCGAAGCCAAGCACATGTGCATGATGATGCGCGGTGTGGAGAAACAGAATTCGTCGATGATCACTTCGGTGATGCTGGGTGAGTTCCGCGAAAACGCGGCCACCCGCAGTGAATTCCTCAGCCTGATCAAGTAACAGGCTGGGTAGGGAAAAACCGGCGTTCATCGCCGGTTTTTTTTCGCCTGCAAAATTGAGGTAAGCTGCGGCCCCTTCTTCATGGGCAAGAGGTTTCAGCCATGTTCGTCAAAGCACTTCGAGTGGGCCTCGGCCACGTCATCATCGCCGGCGACTTCCTTACCCGCCCGCGCAAAAAGCAGCGCCCTGCCGAACAACAGGCGCAGGTGAACGCAGCGGCCAAGGACCTGACCCTGTATCAATTCCACGCCTGCCCGTTCTGCGTGAAGACCCGCCGCACCCTGCACCGCCTGAATGTGCCGGTGGCGCTGAAGGATGCGAAGAACAACGAGCAGGACCGCCAGACCCTGCTGGAGCAAGGCGGCAAGATCAAGGTGCCGTGCCTGCGTATCGAAGAGAATGGCCAGACCACCTGGATGTATGACTCCAAGGTAATCATCGATTACCTGGACAAGCGTTTCGCCGCGATCTGACCGACCTGGGCAGATTCACTGTGGGAGGGGCAAGTCCCTCCCAGAGTTAGTCCAGTAGTGCCAAATCGAGATCGAGCAGCGCCGAGCCGAGGCACTTGCCATGGGCATCCAGTGCCAGCGAGCGGGTTACGCCGCCGCGCAATATCCCCGGCAGTACGAAGTTCAGCGCCTGCACATTCGGCAGTTCATGGCGCCGCACCGGGGCCGCGTCCGGCTCCAGCAGGCCGGCAAAAAAGTCGGCCACGCGCTCGGCGGTAAGCTGTTCACACAACAGCAGATAATCCTCGGCCCGGTAAGCAATGATCGAAATGTTCGAGGTATCGCCCTTATCGCCGGTACGGGAATGGGCCAGCGTGTGCAGTTTCATGCTTCGATCCTCGGGTTGACCGCGTCACGGGGCAGCAGCAATGACGCCACCGCCACCACCTGCCGTACGCTCTTGCTGGCACCGCCGCCGCCGGACGGGCCGTTGGTGTAGAGGGTTTCCACTTCATTGCCAACCCGCACCGCTTCGCTGCGTTCTTCACAGCGGGCCGCCACGCGCAGGCGCACTTCCCAGGGCTCTACGCTGCTGCGCGGACCGTGCAGCGAGTCCATGCCGATCAGTTCGGCGCGTACGTCCTGCATCTTCACACCCATCAGTTGCAAACGCTTGAGTACGACATCCCGCGCCAGCTGCGCCCGTGCGACCGCGCCGGGACCGCCGTAGGACATTTGCCCTTCGCCAATCCAGCCATCCAGGTAACCGACGCTCACCTTCAACTGCTCGGGCCGTGCGCGGCCAGCAGCACCGTGGGCACGTACCCGATCAACGCCCTCCTCATCAAACCCCACCTGGGAAAAATCGGCAGTCACGTCCGGGGTGAGATACGCCGCAGGATCATGCACTTCGTAGATCAACTGCTCGGTGCAGGTGGCACGACTGACCCGCCCACCGGAGCCTGCCACCTTGGTGATCACGGCCTCACCCTCGGCATCGATTTCAGCCAACGGAAAGCCCAGGCGTGCGAGGTCATCCACATCCTTGAAACCGGGATCGGCAAAATAGCCGCCGCTGACCTGCCCGGCACACTCCAGCAGATGCCCGACCAACGTGCCGCGCCCCAGGCGCTGCCAATCATCCGCTGCCCAGCCGAACGCAAACATCTGCGGCGCCAGGAACAGCGACGGGTCGGCCACCCGCCCGGTGATCACCACATCGGCGTCGGCGCGCAAGGCATCAAGAATGCCGTCGACGCCCAGGTAGGCATTCGCGGAAATCAGTCGCTTGCCGAGTGAACCCACGGTCCGGCCGTTATCCAGTACTTGCTCGGGGCGCAAGACGTCCAGCACGTCATCGCCGACCACCGCCACCACCTTGAGGGCCAGGCCCAGCTCATGGGCAATCCGCCGCACTTCAAGCGCCGCCGACACCGGGTTGGCCGCGCCCATATTGGTGATCACCCGCAGGCGGCGGCGCCCTTCATGCTGGCCGACAAAGGGCAACACCCGGCGCATGCGCTCACTGAGCAGCGGGTCATAACCCCCCTGTGGATCGCTGATTCGTGCCTGTTGTGCCAAGGCGATGGTGCGTTCGGCCAGGCACTCGAACACCAGGTAATCCAGGTCGCCCAGCTCGGCCAGTTCCACGGCAGGTTCGATACGGTCGCCGGAATAGCCGGCACCGGAACCGATGCGCAAGGTTTTCATCTCAAATCACTCCCAGGAGCAACGCGGTCAGGGTCATCAACACCGACGCGGCAAACAGAAAAGGGATGGTGAAGCGCTGGTGATCGGCCAATTCGATCTTACACAGGCCCACCAACAGGAAGGTCGCCGGGGTCAGCGGGCTGACCGGAAAACCGGTGGTGTGCACGCCCAGTAACGACGCCTGGGCCACTTGCAACGGGTCGACGCCCAGGGCCTTGCCGACTTCGGCGATCACCGGCATTACGCCGAAATAATAGGAATCGGGGTCGAACAGCATGCTCAGCGGCATGGAAATAAAGCCCACCACTGCCGGAATCAGCTTGCCGTGGCCGGCCGGAATCTGCGCCACCGCCACTTCGGCGATGGCCTTGAGCATGCCGGTGCCTTGCATGATGCCGGTGAACACCCCGGCGGCGAGCAGGATACTGGCCATGGTCAGGGCGGTTTTAGCATGGGCATCGATGCGGGCGCGCTGGGCGTCCACGTTCGGGTAGTTGATGCACAGCGCTGCCACGGTGCCGAGCATGAACATCACCACCGGGTCGACCCAGCCGGCGATCATTACCACCATGACCAGCACGGTCAGGATCAGGTTGACCCAGAACAGGCGTGGGCGGCGCAGCTTGATGTCGTCGTCGCTGAGCACCCGTTGCGGCACGGCGTCCACGCTGGAGCCGGCGCCCAGGCCCAGGCGTTTTTCTTCTCGCCGGCCCAGCCACCAGGCGCAGGCGAAGACGAAGATCAGGCCGACGATCTGCACCGGGATCAGCGGCTGGAACAGGTCCGCCACCGGCACGTGCAAGGCCGCCGAAGAGCGTAGCACCGGGCCGGTCCACGGCAGGAAATTGACTCCGGCCGCCATCGCGCAGACACAGGCGAGGATGCGTTTGTCGATGCCCAGCCGCGTATACAACGGCAGCATCGCCGGCACCGTCACCAGAAAGGTCACGGCACCGGAACCGTCCAGGTGCACCAACAGGGCAAGGGTCGCAGTCCCAACGACAATCCGTGTAGGACGTGTCCCTACAGTACGCAGGATGCGATCAATGATGGGGTCGAGCATGCCGGCATCGGTCATGATCCCGAAAAACAGGATCGCGAACACAAACATGCCCACCACGGGGGCGACGTTCTTGATGCCGGTAATGATGAAGGCACTGGTTTGCAGGCCGAACCCACCGAGCAGCGCGGCAATGATCGGCAAG
The DNA here is from genome assembly GCF_006517195.1 of Pseudomonas sp. NIBRBAC000502773. Classification (NCBI taxonomy): domain Bacteria; kingdom Pseudomonadati; phylum Pseudomonadota; class Gammaproteobacteria; order Pseudomonadales; family Pseudomonadaceae; genus Pseudomonas; species Pseudomonas sp. NIBRBAC000502773. The sequence continues at coordinate 1,393,442 of NZ_CP041189.1, forward strand.
GCGATCAGGGCCACCAGTGGCGAAAGGCGTTTGCTCATGACGGCAGCGAGCAGGCACAGGATGGTAATGACACCCAGGGTTGCGAGCATGGGTTACTCCAGAGCGGCCTTGGTGGCCGGTTATTGTTTTCCCTGGAGTATTGGAAGCGCGTTACTCTTTGTAAATTGGAATGTTCAGCCAGTCATATTCGTAAAAACAAAACGCTCGAGAACAACAACAATGAAAAATTCGATCCAGCACATTCAGGCGTTCCTTGCGGTGGCCCGCACCGGCAGCTTTATCAAGGCCGCCCATGAGCTGCATCTTTCGCCTTCGGCACTCACCGTGCAGGTGCAACAACTGGAAGACTGGCTCGGCGTCGCCCTGCTCGACCGCAGCCCCCGGCATGTGAGCATCACCGCTGCCGGCCAGGACGCGCGCGGGCCGATGGAAAAACTGCTGCTGGACCTGGACAACATCGTCACCGGCTCCCGCGACCTCGCGGCCTTGCGCCGTGGCGTGGTCACCCTCGCGGCCCTGCCGTCGGTCTGCGCCGGCGCCCTGCCGCCGGCCCTGCGTCTGTTTCGCGAGCGTTTTGCCGGGATCGAAGTACGCCTGCAGGACCTGGTGGCCCATCGCATTCATGCTCAGGTGCGTGCAGGCGAAGTGGATTTCGGTATTGGCGTACGGGCGCGGCTAAGCCATGGCCTGGAGTTCACCCCGGTGCTGAATGATCGATTGTGTGCGTTCGTACCGCTGGATCACCCCCTCGCCCACCATCGCCAATTGACCCTGGAGCAGCTGGCGGACCAGCCGATCATCCTCACCGGCCGCGACAGCAGCGTACGCGAGCAAGTCGATGGGCTGTTCGATGAGACGCGGTTGACGATGAACGCCGGGATGGAGGCCAACTACATGTCGACGGTACTGGCGCTGGTGCGTCAGGGGCTGGGGATCAGCGTACTGCCGGAGTCGGCGGCGGACAGCCTGGAGGGGTTGAAGCGCATCCACATCGATCATCCCGGGGTGAACCGCGAGATCGGCTTGATCAGTCGTAGCGGGATGGGATTGAGCCCGGCGGCGCAGCGCTGTTTCGACCTGCTGAACGATGAATTATCTGGCACGGCATCGAGCTGAATGTGGGAGGGGCAAGTCGAATCGTCGCACCGCCCTCCCACCGTTTTTGGCCGTGGTGATCAGTCGAGCATGGCCACATGCCTGGGATGGCTGGCCACGCGCTTCAACCAGGCCTGCACCGCCGGGTAAGGCGTCAGGTCAAACCCACCTTCATGGGCCACATGGGTGTAGGCATACAGCGCAATATCGGCAATCGAATACTGCTCGCCCACCAGATATGGCGTGGTTTGCAGCTGACGCTCCATGACCTTCAGAGCCTTGTAACCGCGCTTGTGGGTGGTCTTGTATTCCTCCAGGCGATCTTCCGGCATGTTCAGGTAGAACTGGATAAACCGCGCCACCGCAATGTACGGCTCATGGCTGTACTGCTCGAAGAACTGCCATTGCAGCACTTGCGTGCGCAGGCGCGGTTCGGTGGGCAGGAATTCGCTGCCATCGGCAAGGAAGTTGAGGATCGCGTTGGACTCCCACAGGCAGGTGCCATCTTCCAGTTCCAGCACCGGGATCTTGCCGTTGGGGTTCTTGGCCAGGAATTCAGGGGTCTCGGTATCGCCGTTGAGGATGTCGATATCCACCCATTGATACGGGATGCCCAGCAGGTTGAGCATCAATTTGACCTTGTAGCAGTTGCCCGACTTGTAATCGCCATAAACCTTGTACATGGGGCTCCCCTTATGCCGCTTGCGCGTGCTGTGCTTGACGGACCACCGCGGCCAGGCGTTTGAGCCCTTCGTCCAGGCGGGCCGGGTCGATATGGCTGAAATTGAGTCGCAGTGAGCCTAAATGCTGGTCCGGCTCGGAAAAGAACGGTTCACCGGGCATGAACGCGACGTCCTGATCGAGCGCAGGTGCCAACAAAGTGCGGGTATCGAGCGGCTGTTTCAAGGTCAGCCAGAAGAATAATCCGCCCTGGGGCACTTGCCAGTCGGCCAGTTCGCTGAAGTGGCGTTGTAATGCAGCCTGGAATGCGTCGCGGCGCTCGCGGTAGAAACTGCGCAGTTCCACCAGGTGTTGCTGGTATTTCTGCGTGCCGATCCACTGCATGGCCTGCCACTGGCCGACGCGATTGGTGTGCAGGTCCGCCGATTGCTTGAGCTTGAGCAGGTGCGGGAACAGGTCCGGGCTGGCGATCAGGTACCCCACGCGCAGGCCGGGCAGCAACGTCTTGGAGACCGTGCCGGTGTAGATCCAGCTGGCTTTTTTCAAGCGGCCGACGATGGGTTGCGCACTGCCGCCGTCGAAGGTCAGCTCACGGTAGGGTTCGTCTTCGATCAGGGTCACGCCGAACTCATCGAGCAAGGCGGCGACGGCCTCGCGCTTGGCTTCGCTGTAACGCACGGCCGAAGGGTTCTGGAACGTCGGGATCAGGTAGACGAACGCCGGGCGATGGCGTTCGAGATTGGTGCGCAGGCTGGCCAGGTCGGGGCCATCGGCTTCCAGTTGCACGCTGAGGCAGTCAGCGCCGAACAGCTGGAAGATCTGCAGGGCGGCCAGGTAGGTCGGGCCTTCCAGCAGGATCCTGGTGCCTTTGTCGATATACAGCTTGGCCGCCAGGTCCAGGGTTTGCTGGGAACCGCTGACCACCAGCACCTGGCTGGCCTGGCACGGCACACCCCACCCACGCGCCTCGGCGGCGAGCAGTTCACGTAACTGCGGCTCGCCTTCGCTCATGCCGTATTGGCCGATGTTGAGCGGCATATCATCCCAGTCCAGCGCCGGCAGCATGGCTTCGGCCGGCAGGCCACCGGCGAACGACATCACTTCCGGGCGCTGGGCGGCCGCGAGGATTTCACGGATCAAGGAGCTTTTGAGGCGCGTAACACGTTCAGAGAAGGCCATAAGGTCACCGCTAGCGAAGCCTGTGGGAAATACGTCAAACTGGTTGACCGAAATTACGACAGCTTGAGTGGATACGTCAACATGCTTGACCTTAAAAGCCAAAGCAGCCAGCAACAAGCCATGGAAGCGTTCTTCTTCGGTTACCAGGCGTTCACTGCCAAGGCCGATGAAATGCTTGAGCGCCGTGGGCTGAGCCGCGTGCACCAGCGCATCGTGTTTTTTATCGCGCGCTACCCGGCGTTGAGCGTCAAGGAACTGCTGGAATTGCTCGGTGTGAGCAAGCAGGCGCTGAACATGCCCCTGCGCCAATTGCAGGAAATGCACCTGGTGGACAGCGTTGCGTCGGAGACCGACAAGCGCAAACGCCTGCTGGAATTGACCGAGGAAGGCCTGCGTTTCGAGCAATCGCTGCGCCGCGAACAGGTGAAGTTGTTGCAGCGCGCCTTCGCCGAAGCGGGCGAAGAAGCGGTAAACGGTTGGCTCGCAGTCAACCAGGCGCTTGCAGGCCAGCCTTGATCCTCGGTGGCGCCCTCGCTTTGCCTTTCATCCTTTTCATGCAGAAAATAGAAAACATTATTTGCTTTCTTTGTATACAAAAGCATAATTCGCTTCGTGCGAGTTCCTGACCCATTGGTCAACAAAACCCGCCGGTACCTCACAGCGCCCCGCGCTGGACATAACAATAAAATGCTTGAGGAGTACTCGCTGTGGATAGCCGCAAATCCGAAGCCTCGCCGCTGGACCTTGCCCCCTCACAGAACGGCTGGCTCGAACGCCTGTTCAAACTGCGCCTGCATGGCACCACAGTGAAGACCGAGCTGATCGCCGGGCTCACCACCTTCATCACCATGGCCTACATCATCTTCGTCAACCCCAACATCATGGCCGACGCCGGTATCGATCACGGCGCGGCGTTCGTCGCCACCTGCATCGCCGCCGCCCTGGGCTGCCTGCTGATGGGGCTGTACGCCAACTGGCCGGTGGGCCTGGCGCCGGGCATGGGCCTGAATGCGTTTTTCACCTACACCGTGGTCGGCACCATGGGCTACCACTGGGAAACCGCGCTGGGTGCGGTGTTTATTTCCGGGGTGCTGTTCATGGGCCTGACGCTCTCGCGGGTGCGTGAATGGCTGCTCAACAGCATTCCGGTCAGCCTGCGCCACGCCATGGGCGCCGGCGTCGGGCTGTTCCTCGGGGTGATCGGCCTGAAAACCGCCGGCATTATCGTCGACAGCCCGGCCACGCTGATCAAGCTCGGTTCGCTGCACGAGCCGGCGCCACTGCTGGCGGCGGTGTGTTTCCTGCTGATCGCAATCCTCAGCTACCACCGGGTGTTCGGCGCGATCCTCATCAGCATCATCGCCGTGACCCTGGCCGGCTGGTCCCTCGACCTGGTGCACTACAACGGCATTCTCTCCACGCCACCGAGCCTGGCGCCGACCTGGATGGCCATGGACATAAAAGGTGTATTCAATGTCAGCATGATCAGCGTGGTATTTGCTTTCCTGTTTGTGCACATGTTTGACACTGCGGGTACACTGATGGGCGTTGCGCAACGCGCCGGGCTGGTCAACGCCGACGGCAGGATCGATAACCTGTCCCGCGCCCTCAAGGCTGACAGCGCTTCGAGTGTGTTCGGTGCCATGGTGGGCGTGCCGCCGGTGACCAGCTACGTGGAAAGCGCTGCCGGGGTGGCCGCAGGCGGTCGTACCGGGTTGACAGCGGTGACGGTCGGCGTGTTGTTTGTGGCGGCCATGTTCTTCGCACCGCTGGCGGGCATGATCCCGGCGTATGCCACCGCCGGCGCGCTGATCTATGTGGCGATGCTGATGATGGCGAGCATGGCCCATATCAATTGGGATGAGGCCACCGACAGCATCCCGGCCATCGTGACTGCGATCATGATGCCGTTGACCTTCTCGGTCGCCGACGGGATCGCCCTGGGCTTTATCACCTATGTGGCGCTCAAGGCCGGCACCGGTAAGTACCGCGAGATTTCCGTAAGCCTGTGGGTGCTGTGCGCGATCTTTATCGCCAAGTTCGTCTTTCTATAGAAAAGGAGCATGCAATGAGTCTGGAAACCTGGCTGCTGTTCAGCGGCGCTGCGCTGGTGGTGATCCTGATCCCAGGGCCGCTGTCGTTGCTGATGATCAGCAACAGCCTGAACTACGGCCTGCGCCGCTCGTACCCGGCATTTCTCGGTGGGGTGATTGCCTCGATCTGCCTGTTGAGCGCGTCGGCCCTGGGCCTGGGCGCCTTGCTGCTGGCTTCGGAACAACTCTTCAGCGCGTTGAAGATCGTCGGCGCGCTCTATTTGTTCTACCTCGCCTGGCAGAGCTGGCAGCAATCGCGCCAGCCGTCCCACGGCGCGACCGTCCCGGAGGCGGCGCCGGTGCCGCGTTTTCGCGCGCTGTTCGGCCGCGCCTTTGTGCTGGGGGCCAGCAACCCCAAGGACATCCTGTTTTTCGCCGCCTTCCTGCCGCAGTTCCTCAGCAGCCAGCAGCCGTTCCTGCCGCAATTGCTGATCATGATCGCCACCTGGACGCTCCTCGACCTGCTGTGCAAACTCGCCTACGGTCTCGGCGCCCATGGCGCTGCGCGCTACCTGCGCAGCGGCAGCGGCCAAAACTGGTTCAACCGCGTCAGTGCCGCGCTGTTCGGCTGCGCCGGCGTCGCCTCGCTGCTCAAGGCACGTGCGGGCTCAGTTTGACGAAGTAAACGCTGGGTGCCAGGTCCCCCAGCACCGGCCACTGGATGCCTGCGACGATCCGAACCAGGCGCTGTTCCTCCATCGCCCCGCTGACCGTGGCGGCCAGGACGGAATCCCGGTGCGAACGGATGGCGGCCTGGAGCCACCGGTCAGTGAGCCGCTTGTTCAACGCCACCGAACCGCGCTCGAACCACTGATAGGTCACGTAGTACAGGTTGTTCGAATGGGGATGGGTGGCAACCAGTTCAGGCACGAGGATCTTGCCGCGCCGCACACGCCATTCGTGAAGGCTGAAGCCCTGCTGCTCCAGCACGGTCCTGACGGCCTCCCGCTGCAGCGTCTTGCGCGCTTCGGAGACCTGCGCACCACCGGCTTTGAGTGCCGGCGCGAGCGCCACCGGCGAACTGAAATCGACGCGGGTGAAACCCGGCGCCTTACCTTCATAGCCAATGAACAGATTGGCGCCCCGCGTTTGCGTGGGCCGCAGCAGGTTCAGCAAATCATCGGTCTGGCCCAGCCTCACAGGGTTGGGGGTCAACCAGTTGTCCAGGGTGGCCCGCAGGTTGAGCAAATGGCTGGCTGTGACCGAGCGCGAGGAGTCGGCCAACTCAATCACCCTGGCAATCGCAGACGCCTGGCTTTGCCGCGTAATCCCCGGAAACGCCCTGCCCACCTGTGGCTCCAGCGGCCCGTCGAACAACGGCGCGTGCAATTGCCACTCCCCCGATGGCAGGCGCGACACCGGAATCGGCTGCTCCTGCAGCGCGCTGCCGGTCCAGCGCTCGATATCCACCTGGGCCTTTGAAACCAGCGGCTCGTTCCTGGCAATAAAGCCGAGCGTGCTTAACGGCGCGTGATCCCCCTGGTGAAGCAACCGGTAATAACCAACGCCCGATTGCGTCGCGGTGTCATACCTGGAACCGATGTAGATAGCGTCGTAGGGAAAACCGGGCGGTTCCAGATGCACATGAAACACCCCGGAAGCCGGCGGACTCGTCGCCTGGGCCTCAGGCACCTGGGTACGCCAACTGAACCAGTAGTCCGCCGGCGCGGCGGACTGAAGAATACGGTTGTGGGTGGCCATCGGTGCCGTGGGCGGTCGCCAGCCTGGCGCTCGGGCAGTTGCCGGCCACGGGGTGAGCGTCGCCGAACTCGGCCCGGCCACGGGTGCATCCGCCCCCAGCAGCCACTCCCGGGGCTCATGGACCGTCAGGATCAACTCATCGACGCCCGGCGCCTGCCGGTTCTTCAGGCGGAAATACGCTTCGTCGCCACGTCGGTAAACCGGGTAGTGGTGCGTGTCGTCCACCATGAAGTACTCGCCATGTTTGACGTAGATGCCCTTTTCGCCCGGTCCCTTCAACGCCACGGCCTCCTGCGGCGTACCCTGGGCTTTGAAGCGCTCCAGGGGCTTGAGCCGCGCGACCCTCGATGGCGACGGCTCCAATGGGGCGACCCGGCCCAACGTCGAGACGCTCGCGCGGTGGATACGATTCAAGCCGGCGCCCATGGAACGGACTGCCGGGCTCGCCACGGCTCCCGGCTTCAGCTTGGGGCCGGGGAAAAACGTCAGTAACAGGTCTATCGTCAAAAACACCGTGCCAAACGCCACATCCACCGCATCCCGCGCCTCACCATAGCGGTGATAACGCCGCGAGGTGAGCAGCAACTCGTACAGCTGGTTACCCAGGCTGAAAAACGGCACCACCACCGACAACAACGCCCGCCGACGCGTGTCACGTTGCGCCTCCAGGTGCTGTTCGCGGTAGCGCTGCAACGCCTGGCCCGAATGACTGTACGCCTGGGCCTGGCGGTGCAACTCAAGCACCCGCGCCCGGTACAACAGGGCCTGGGCATCGGCGTGGGACGTCGGGACCCAGGCCAGCCAGTTCAGCGGGTCGCTGGCGATTTGCTCAAGCAGTTGCTGTTCAATCTCCTCGACACGCGCCGCGGGCACCAGGTGCTTGATTTTGAATGAGCGAACGAAATCAGCCGCGCGCCAGAGCCCCTGCAGCATGATCGCACCCGGCAGCAGATTACTCGGCTGAAAAAAACCAGCTTGCTCGTGCACCGCGCCCGGGTGATGGGCGATGGCTTCAAACGCCCAGCCCGGCGCAACATGCCGGGCCAGGGCGCTGACGTAATCGGGCAACGTCCCGACACGATTGAGGTGCTCATGGGCCTCTTGCAGGCTGGCGTACTCAGTGATGTGCTGCACATCCGGCGCAGTGGGCCAGTAGACCACGCAGCGTTGCGACAGAAGGTCGTGAATCAGCAGGATGCCGGCGATATAGCGATCGTGCTGCAGGGTATGGCCCACCAGATGCACCACGTGCAGTTGCAACTGATCGCCGTGTGCAAGCAAATCCGCGGGCACACGGGCAGCCATTGCCGTGTTGAAAAAACGTTGGGCACTCGCAGTCAGCCCCTGCTGAATCGCCGAATGGAGATCCGCCTCGATACCCGCCTGCAAGGCCCGCCTGAGCAGCTCCTGGACACGTGCGTCGCTCAGCCGGTGCGCAGCGGCATCGGGGGGATAAAACGCACGATTGATCAAGGCTTCGTAGCGCCCGCCTATATCCAGCGAGGACACCATGCCGATCAGGTAACGCGGGCTCAGTTGCTGCCGCCAGGCCGGTTGCAGGTACTGGGCATAACGGAAGCGCCACCAGGTGGACATCATCTGCGGGTCGAGGTTGTGCAGTGCCAGTTGCAGCAGGCTCAAGCGCGAACGCTCAGCACTGGGCGCCAGGACTTCCTTGCGATCGCCGACCGTACAGCTGCTTTCCCAACCGCAGAAGCGGCCATCGACCCGGTCGGGCATTTCGATAAACGGAGTGTCGATGTCCAGCTGCGGCGGCAGGCCGTCCTCACGCAAGCGCGCGATCAAAAGGCGGCGGGCGAAGCTGTGCAGATCCGGCAAACGCTGCCCGAGGCGCTCTTCATAGGCCAGGACGCTGCCCAGGTAGCGGCTTTGCAGGTACTTGAAACGGTTGCGTTGCGCCACCGTCGCCTCGGCCAGCCAGCCCGGCAATCTGTGTTTGGCTGCTGCCGCCTTGCGCACCAGATCGACCTGGGCCCGTGCTTGAATGAGGGCATCGCTGACCGGCGCGTCGAGGTGCTTCTCCAACTCGACGGCCAACAGCGCGCGAGTCAATTGGACATCCCGGGTTTCACTGAAAATATTCGCGCTGCCATCAAACCCGCGCTGCAGGCGCAGGTACCCCTTCATCAGCCTTTTGAGCGCAAGCAAGACAGGATTACCCTCGATGACCTCATAGCGCACCGCCAGGGTTTGATTGGCCACCTGTTCACGTATGGCATTGCGCTGCGGCCGCTCGATGTAGCGCCACAGCACAGACCCGTCACGGCTGTTGAGGCTGGCCTCGATGCCCAGTGACAAGGCTTCGAGGCTGGCAAACGTCGCCACGCCACCCTCGCGCCCCAACGCGCACAGCACCACCGGCACCCGTCGTTGCGGATCGTTGAGCGCCGTGCTGCGGGTCACCGCAAATACGCTGTGCAGAGGCTCAAAGGCGTCGGCGCTGCCCACCAGCACGGACAGCACGCGGGTATCGCTGCCGGCGCGCTTGCTGGCCAGCGGCGTATCCAGCACATCCACCAGCAGGTCGCGATGGACTGCGCGGATCAATTGGAGCCGATGCAGCAAGAGGATGTCGGCGCGCAGCACAGCAGTCCACCCGTCGATGAGCGCGTTCAGGCGCCTGGCTTGACCGACGGGGCGCGCCTTCCAGAAGGCGGGGTCGAACAGTTGCAATTGCGCGCCGTGCAGCAGCGTGTGCAGGGTGTCCGCGTGCACCTTGCGCCGCTGCTCCAACACGACGAAATCGTCAAAGGCCTGGGTATCCGCCCTGACGTCCTGCGGGTCGAGCAATCCCATCAGGCCTTTTTCATACCGTTTGAGCTGTTGCAGCGCCGTGTTAACGGGCAGGTGCGCGGCGGTGCTGGCGAACAGGATGTCCTTGCGCCGCCGATGCTGATCCCAGCCCTGCAACGTCCGGCGAAGGCTGCCCAGGCGCGCCTTGCCCACCCAGTGTCGGCGCGCGCGTTCGATATAGGCGAGCAACCGCGCGGCATTCATCTCCAGCGGCTCGCGCGTGGCGGAAAACACCTGCGCAAGGTTGATCGACATCCCACAGGCCAACTCGTTTTCCCATTGCCCCTCCAGCACCGCCTGCGCGCTGTATGCCAGCGCATCGCCCCTCAATGCCACACCGCGTCCGGGCGCCGCCGCCGCGTCTTCGGGCCGGCATACCTCATGCCGGCGCCGCAGCGGCAGGCACTGCCAGAGGTCGTCGAACGAGGCGCCATTGATCAATGCCACCAGGCCACACTGCAAGTGGGCGAACGACGGATATTCGTAGTAGTTGCGGCGGGCGCCCGGCAGGTACATCACGTGCGGCCCGCCCGCCGGGTCGCCCTCGCGATAAATATGCAGGGCGCCGGGGATCGGCATCAGCCGCGGCCCCACGCCCGGCCACATCAACTCACTGGCCTGGACGCTGGCCCACAGCTCACCGGCGCGTCGGCGCGCTTCGGCCGTCGGAGCGTCCACCAGCGCCTGGACCATGCCCATCGCCTCCTCCGACAGCTCGTCCAACTGCCGCGCCACAAAAGCCTGGTCGGCGAACTGCTGCTTGTGCAAAGCCGCCCAGCACTCCTGGCGCGTCAGCCAGGAACCCGGCACCAGCGCCTGCCAATAGGCGCTGTGCACCTGGGCAAGCCGAGCCGAAAGGTTGAGCGCAATCACCCGGCGCAACGCCTCCAGCGGCGTAAACGGCAGCTGGCGTGCCGGCTCGGCCTTGAGGCTCACAGCGGTGAACTGATTGAGGTTGATCGGCACCGCAGGCAGCACCATCAGCCGTAGCGCGCGATCGGTCAGACTGTCGACCTGCTGCGCGGCTGCCGGCGGCTTGGGTTCGGTGAAGAGCAGGCCGTCCGGGTCCAGGTCAAAGGCCTTGCGCAGCTCGGCGCGAATCACCCGCAGCACCTTGGGCGCATGCAGGATCAGGCGGGACTGGTGTTTGGCCGACTGGGCGCAGCGCAGGTCGGCAATGGCCAGCCAATTGATCAACAGGCTGGGATGGGGGCTGCGGTTGATGGACCGGGTCAGTTGGCGACGCATGGCCTGCAACGCATCGTCGTCGGCCATATCGGGATCGGTAGGTGAAGTCACGGCGGTATCTTCGTCGAGGAAAACCCTAGCCTATGCAGCGCAAACGCCCAGGGGGCGCTAGATAATTGACGGGTGCCGCGCACAAAAAAAAGCCCGCAGTGTGGGCGGGCGAAAAACCAACGAAGAGCTTGGGGGTGTAACCAGGTGACGACTCAGCTACCGCGATAGGTGGAGTAGCTGTAGGGCGAAATCAGCAGGGGCACATGGTAGTGATCCTGTTCGGCGCTGATGCCGAAGCGCAATACCACCACATCCAGGAAGGCCGGCTCCGGTAATTGCACACCGCGGGCGCGGTAGTAATCGCCGGCGCTGAATTGCAATTGGTAGACACCGCTGCGGTAGTCATCACCTTGCAGTAACGGCGCGTCGCAGCGGCCATCGCTGTTGGTCAGCGCAGTGGCGACCAGTTCCAGCTGCGCGCCGTCGACGCGGTACAGCTCAACCTGGATGGCGCTGCCGGGGCAGCCGTGGGCTGCGTCGAGTACGTGTGTCGTCAGTCGTCCCATGGGGCGGGCTCCCTTGCATGAAGTGAAATAGGCTGCACCTTTACGGGGCATCAAAAAGCCGCTGATGGGCCGATTAAGACACTTTTAATAAAAATTGTACACAATAAAAATTACAAAGTTTCGTACATGCTCCGATGCCTCGATCCTCGGCGGGAATTCCCAGCAAGCCTTGCTTTTAAAAGACCTTTTGTCCGTTTACTGACCAATCGGGCAAGTTTCTTGCAGTGCTGAACGGCGGCAACTCCACGGAAAAAATGCGGAAATACAGGCTTACAAAGTGACCATTAAGTTGTATACAATCAGCCCATCGCTGTGACGCCACCCAGTCTTTCCGCTGGCCGCCACACACTTGCTACCACGAACAAGAAGGAAGACTGCAGTGAGCGCTGACTACCCACGCGACCTGATCGGTTACGGCAGTAACCCTCCTCACCCCCACTGGCCGGGCAAGGCACGCATCGCCTTGTCGTTCGTACTCAACTACGAAGAAGGCGGCGAGCGCAACATTCTGCACGGTGACAAAGAGTCCGAAGCCTTCCTTTCGGAAATGGTCTCGGCCCAGCCGCTGCAGGGCGAGCGCAACATGAGCATGGAGTCGCTGTACGAATACGGCAGCCGGGCCGGCGTGTGGCGCATCCTCAAGTTGTTCAAGGAATTCGACATTCCTTTGACCATCTTCGCCGTGGCCATGGCTGCCCAGCGTCACCCGGATGTGATCCGCGCCATGGTCGACGCCGGCCACGAGATCTGCAGCCACGGCTACCGCTGGATCGACTACCAATACATGGACGAGGCCCAGGAGCGCGAGCATATGCTCGAAGCCATCCGCATCCTCACCGAACTCACCGGCGAACGCCCGTTGGGCTGGTACACCGGGCGCACCGGCCCCAACACGCGGCGGCTGGTGATGGAGGAAGGCGGCTTCCTCTACGACTGCGACACCTACGACGACGACCTGCCCTACTGGGAACCCAACACTCCCAACGGCAAGCCGCACCTGGTGATCCCCTACACCCTGGACACCAACGATATGCGCTTCACCCAGGTGCAGGGTTTCAACAAGGGCGATGACTTTTTCGAGTACCTGAAAGACGCATTCGATGTGCTGTATGCCGAAGGCGCCGAGGCACCGAAGATGCTGTCCATCGGCCTGCACTGCCGCCTGATCGGCCGCCCGGCGCGCCTGGCCTCGTTGAAGCGCTTTATCGAATACGCCAAGGGCCATGACCAGGTGTGGTTCACCCGCCGCGTCGACATCGCCCGCCACTGGCATGACGTACACCCTTTTCAGGGAGCGGCCAAATGACTGCTTTCCAGACCTTGAAACCCTCGACCTTGAGCCGCGACGCCTTCGTCCAGGCCTTCGCCGACATCTACGAACATTCGCCATGGGTGGCCGAAAAGGCCTTCGACCTGGGCCAGGACGCCTCGATCGACCAGATCGAAACCCTGCACCAGCGCATGAGCGACATCCTGTTGAGCGCCGATCACGCCAGTCAACTGGCGTTGATCAACGCTCACCCGGACCTGGCCGGCAAAGCGGCCGTCCAGGGCCAACTCACCCAAGCCAGCACCGATGAGCAAGCTGGCGCGGGGATTCACCACTGCACGGCCGAAGAGTTCTCACGCTTCACCGAGCTGAACGATGCCTACAAGGCCAAGTTCAAGTTTCCCTTCATCATGGCGGTAAAAGGCAGCAACCGGCATCAGATCCTGGCCGCGTTCGAAACCCGCATTCACAACTCGGTAGACGCTGAGTTCAAATGCGCACTGGCCGAGATCAACAAGATCGCGTTGTTCCGTTTACTGACCCTCTAAACGACCATCCCCAGCCACTCTATTTAAGGCAGACAAGAAGAATGAAAGCTTACGCCGTACCTTTCGAAAAGTTCGTCAACCTGGCCGACGCCCGCCTGGGTACCAAGATCATCTCCGTGACAGATGACTGGTTCGCCGACGCCAACCGCCTGTTCCAGCCGACCCCGGCCGTGTGGAAGGAGGGCGTTTTCGATGACAACGGCAAGTGGATGGACGGCTGGGAGTCACGCCGCAAGCGCTTCGAAGGCTACGACAGCGCAGTGATCCGCCTGGGCGTACCGGGCTCGATCAAGGGCGTGGACATCGACACTTCATTCTTCACCGGCAACTATCCGCCGTCGGCCTCCCTGGAAGCCTGCTTCCTGGCCTCGGGCGAGCCTGACGACAACACCCAGTGGGTAGAAGTCCTGTCGGCCGTCGAGCTGCAAGGCAACAGCCACCACTACCACGAGATCAGCAACGACCAGGCGTTCAGCCACCTGCGTTTCAACATCTACCCGGATGGCGGCGTGGCCCGTCTGCGTGTGTACGGCGTGCCGTTCCGCGACTGGTCGGCAGTGGGCGACAACGAACAGATCGACCTGGCTGCTGCATTAAACGGTGGTCGCGCACTGGCGTGTTCCGACGAGCACTTCGGCCGCATGAGCAACATCCTCAACCCGGGCCGTGGCATCAACATGGGCGATGGCTGGGAAACTGCCCGTCGTCGCACACCCGGCAATGACTGGGTGATCGTAGCCCTGGGGCATCCCGGCGAAATCGAGAAGATCATCGTCGACACCCTGCACTTCAAGGGCAACTACCCGGACACCTGCTCGATCCAGGGCGCCTTCGTGAAGGGCGGCACCGACAGCCAGATCGAAACCCAGTCGCTGTTCTGGCGCGAACTGCTGCCGGCACAGAAACTGGAAATGCACGCCGAACACACCTTCGCCGAGCAGATCAAGGCGCTGGGGCCGATCACCCATATCCGCCTGAACGTGTTCCCGGATGGCGGTGTGAGTCGCCTGCGCGTGCTGGGTAAAGTCTCCAGGTAAACGCTGAATCCTGTGGCAAAAGAGCTTGTTGTGGTGAGTGGGCTTGTCGAATCGTCGCACCGCCCGCGTTGGGGCGCGAAGCGACCCTGGAAGCAGACACCGCGTTTTCACAGAAGAAACGCAGTGATCTTGTTGGGGCCGCTTCGCAGCCCAGCGCGGGCAAGCCCGCTCACCACATAAGCTCATTGCCACACACAAAATAGTTTTAACAACACAGAATTCGGATAAGAGACAGCCATGCGCACACTGATGATCGAACCCCTGACCAAAGAAGCCTTCGCCCCTTTCGGAGACGTTATCGAAACCGACGGCAGCGATCACTTCATGATCAACAACGGGTCGACCATGCGCTTTCACAAGCTGGCAACGGTAGAAACCGCACAGCCTGAAGACAACGCGATCATCAGCATCTTCCGCGCCGACGCGCTGGATATGCCGCTGACCGTGTGCATGCTGGAGAGACACCCGCTGGGCAGCCAGGCCTTCATTCCGCTGCTCGGCAACCCCTTTCTGATCGTGGTCGCGCCACTTGGCGATGCACCTGTATCAGGCTTGGTCCGCGCCTTCGTCACCAACGGCAGGCAGGGCATCAATTACCATCGCGGCGTCTGGCACCACCCGGTGCTGACGATCGAAAAGCGGGATGACTTCCTGGTGGTTGATCGCAGTGGCACAGGCAATAACTGCGATGAGCATTTTTTCAAAGAGGATGAGCGGTTGATCCTCGCCCCCCACCAATAAGAGAAGGCCGGATCACCCGACAACAAGGGTGACAGGCGAGAGGTAAAGACTGTGGAAGCACATCTGTTGGAATGGCTGAACCTCAGCGTGCGCTGGGTTCACATGATCACTGGCGTCGCCTGGATCGGCGCTTCGTTCTACTTCGTCTGGCTGGAAAACAACCTCAACCGCGTCAACCCCAAGGACGGCCTGTCCGGTGACTTGTGGGCGATCCACGGTGGCGGTATCTACCACCTGGAAAAATACAAACTGGCCCCGCCAACCATGCCGGACAACCTGCACTGGTTCAAATGGGAAGCCTATTTCACCTGGATGTCGGGCGTCGCGCTGCTGTGCGTGGTGTTCTACCTCAACCCGACGCTGTACCTGCTCGCCCCCGGCAGCAGCCTCAGTGGCGGCGAAGGCGTCTTGCTGGGCATCGGCTCACTGTTCGCCGGCTGGTTCATCTACTCCTTCCTCTGCGACTCGGCCCTGGGCAAACGCCCTGCCCTGCTCGGCTTGATCCTGTTCGTGCTGTTGATTGCCGCCGCGTACGGCTTCAGCAAAGTGTTCAGCGGCCGTGGTGCGTACCTGCACGTGGGCGCGGTGATCGGCACCATCATGGTCGGTAACGTGTTCCGCATCATCATGCCGGCGCAGCGCGCGTTGGTGGCGGCGATCGCCGAGCACCGCACGCCCGATCCTGCCCTGCCGGCCAAGGGTCTGCTGCGCTCACGGCACAACAACTACTTCACCCTGCCGGTGCTGTTCATCATGATCAGCAACCACTTCCCGAGCACCTACGGCAGCCAATACAACTGGTTGATCCTCGCCGGGATCGCGGTGGCGGCGGTGTTGGTGCGGCACTACTTCAACACGCGGCATAACAGCCAGAAGTATGCGTGGACCTTGCCCGTGGGTGCGTTGGCCATGATTTGCCTGGCGTATGTGACCGGGCCCAAGCCGGCCGAACCGATTGCCAAGGCACCGGCGGCCATCGAGTACCAACCGTTGCCGGAAACCGCATTGGGCGGTGGCTTGAAACCCGCCGCGCCGGCAGCTCCGGCCGCCGCACCTGCGCCTGCCCAGGCGACGATTGATTTCGACAAGGTCCACGGGGTGATCCAGGAGCGTTGCGCCGTGTGCCATTCGGCCAAGCCCACCAGCCCGCTGTTCAGCACCGCACCGGCCGGGGTGATGTTCGATACCCCGGCGCAGATCCAGCAACAGGCGGCGCGCATCCAGGCGCAGGCCGTGGCGAGCCAGATCATGCCGTTGGGCAACATCACCCAGATGACCCAGCAGGAGCGGGATTTGATTGGCACCTGGATCAATCAGGGGGCGCGTACCAACTGACAGATTCACATAGTTCCAATGTGGGAGGGGCTTGCCCCCTCCCACATTTGGACCTGCAGTGTTTTGAAGATTGCGTTTCACACAACACAAAAATAAAAAAGATCCGAGGTGTTGCATGACCGAGTTAGTCGAACCGCAGATTCCTGCCGCACCCGCCATGGTGCGGCTGCCCCTCTTGCAACTGATTCTGGTAGGCCTGCAACACGTCTTGCTGATGTACGGCGGCGCCGTCGCCGTCCCCCTGATCATTGGCCAGGCCGCCGGCCTGAGCCGTGAAGAAATCGCCTTTCTGATCAACGCCGACCTGCTGGTAGCCGGCATTGCCACCCTGGTGCAGTCATTCGGCATCGGCCCGGTGGGCATCCGTATGCCGGTGATGATGGGCGCCAGTTTCGCCGCTGTGGGCAGCATGGTCGCCATGGCCGGCATGCCCGGTATCGGCTTGCAGGGCATCTTCGGCGCCACCATCGCCGCCGGGTTCTTCGGCATGCTGATCGCACCGTTCATGTCCAAGGTCGTACGCTTTTTTCCGCCGCTGGTAACCGGCACCGTGATCACGGCCATCGGCCTGTCGCTGTTCCCCGTGGCCGTGAACTGGGCCGGTGGCGGCAGCGCAGCGGCCACCTTCGGCTCACCGATTTACCTGGCGATTGCCGCCCTGGTACTGGCGACCATCCTGCTGATCAACCGCTTCATGCGCGGCTTCTGGGTGAATATCTCGGTGCTGATCGGAATGGGCCTGGGTTACGCCCTGTGCGGGGCCATCGGCATGGTTGACCTCAGCGGCCTGGCCCAGGCGCCGTGGGTGCAAGTGGTGACACCGCTGCACTTCGGCATGCCCAGGTTCGAGCTGGCGCCGATCCTGTCGATGTGCCTGGTGGTGGTGATCATCTTCGTCGAATCCACCGGAATGTTCCTGGCGCTGGGCAAGATCACCGGCCAGGACGTCACGCCGAAAATGCTGCGCCGTGGCTTGCTGTGTGATGCCGGTGCGTCGTTCTTCGCCGGTTTCTTCAACACCTTCACCCATTCCTCCTTCGCGCAGAACATCGGCCTGGTGCAGATGACCGGCGTGCGCTGCCGCTCGGTGACGATGATGGCCGGTGCCTTCCTGATTGTGCTCAGCCTGTTGCCCAAGGCCGCGTACCTGGTGGCGTCGATTCCCCCGGCAGTGCTCGGTGGGGCGGCGATCGCCATGTTCGGCATGGTGGCGGCCACCGGCATCAAGATCCTCCAGGAGGCCGATATCGCCGACCGTCGCAACCAGTTGCTGGTGGCGGTGAGCATCGGTATGGGCCTGATCCCCGTGGTGCGCCCGGAGTTCTTCGCACAGTTGCCCGTGTGGATGAGCCCGATCACCCACAGCGGCATCGCCATGGCGACCCTCAGCGCACTGTCGCTGAATATCCTGTTCAACATTCTCGGCGGGGCCGAACGCCCCGTAGTCGACCCCGCCCACACCTGACACATGCCCCATTGTCGCCCTGTGCGCGCTGTAACGGCGCACTTGAGCCCTGACGTGGGAGCCAGTATTCTCCGCGCCCGCTTGAATCGACGGTTGTTTACCGCCTTGGCGCGGGTCTTGCTGTAGCAATAAAGCTGACCATTCAGACCACTTTTGTAACCACTAAAGGCGCCGCACCAGAGCGCTTGTGTAGAAGAAAAACCATAAAACTTTAACTCGGGAGCAACCGAATGAAACCTATGTTCAAAGGCCTGATGCTGGCGGGATCCCTGCTGGCCGGCGGCCAGGCCGTGGCCGGTGACTTGTTGCAGTGGCAGAACAACAGCCTGACGTATCTGTGGGGCAAGAGCTTTACCGTCAACCCACAGATCCAGCAAACCGTCACGTTCGAACATGCCGACGCCTGGAAGTACGGCGACAACTTCTTCTTCCTCGACCGCATCTTTTACAACGGCAAGGAAGACGGCAATGTCGGCCCGAATACGTATTACGGCGAGTTCAGCCCACGGTTGTCGTTCGGCAAGATTCTCGACAAGGACCTGTCCTTCGGACCGATCAAGGATGTGTTGCTGGCCTTCACGTATGAGTTCGGCGAAGGCGACAACGAGTCGTACCTGCTCGGTCCTGGCTTCGACCTGAACATTCCGGGCTTCGACTACTTCCAGCTGAACTTCTACCAGCGCCAGACCGAAGGCAATCGCCCAGGCGACGGTGTATGGCAGATCACCCCGGTATGGTCGTACACCCTGCCGGTGGGCAACTCGAATATCCTGATCGACGGCTTCATGGATTGGGTGGTGGACAACGACAAGAACGCCCGTGGCACTTACCACGCCAACCTGCACTTCAACCCGCAGGTCAAATACGACTTGGGCAAGGCGCTGCATTGGGGCGACAAGCAGTTGTACGTGGGCTTTGAATACGACTACTGGAAGAACAAGTACGGGATCGAGGATTCCGGCGCGTTCAAGACGACCCAGGACACGGCGAGCTTCCTGGTCAAGTATCACTTCTAAAAGCCACTGCAAGACACATGTGGGAGGGACTTGCTCCCTCCCACATTCAGATAGGCGGCAGGCCCAGGAACCGCATGATCTCTTCACGCTTGGCCAGCGCATCCTTCCTGCCCAACTCAATCAACTCGCTGCAATACCCCGCCTCGAACAGCAAGTAACTCAGCACCCCTGCCCCGCTCGTCTTGGTCGCCCCCGGCCCACGCAGGAACAGACGCAATGCCGCCGGCAATTCCTGCCGATGCCTTGCGGCGATTTCGTCGATCGGCTGGCTTGGCGCAATCACCAGCACTTCCACCGGCGCCAGGCCACGGGCAGCACTGTCGGCTGGCTGGTGATGGCTGAACTGGTTCAGACGCTCCAGCAGTTCGATATCGCTTTCCAGGCTGTCAATGAACGTGCTGTTGAGCATATGCCCACCGATCTGGGCCAACGTCGGCTCCTGGCCGGTATAGGTGCGTTGCGCCATCGGTTCATTGCCCCGCGGGTTACCGCTGACACCCACCACCAGCACCCGGGTCGCCCCCAGGTGCAGCGCCGGGCTGATGGGCGCCGACTGGCGCACCGCGCCGTCGCCGAAGTATTCCTGGTCGAGCTTCACCGGGGCAAACAGCAAGGGGATCGCCGAACTGGCCAGCAGGTGTTCAACGGTCAGTTGCGTCGGCACTCCGATACGCCGATGGCGCAACCAGGCGTCGATGGTGCCGCCGCCCTGATAGAAAGTCACCGCCTGCCCGGATTCATAGCCGAAGGCCGTGACGGCGACCGCATGCAGGTGCTGTTGGCGGATGGCCTCGTCGATACCTGCCAAATGCAGTTTGTCCTGCAACAAGTCCCGCAGCGGCGAGCTGTTGAGCAGCGCCACCGGCAACTGCCGGCCCAGCCCCAGCAAGCTGTGGGTAAAGAAGCGACTCGCCTGGCGCACCACCCCCGGCCAATCGCTGCGCAATACCAGATGACTGCGAAACCCCTGCCAGAACGCGGTCAGGCGCTGGATCGCCGCCGTGAAATCCATCGCACCGCTGGCCAGGCTCACCGCATTGATCGCACCGGCCGACGTGCCGACGATCACCGGAAAAGGGTTGGGAGCCCCCGGCGGCAACAGCTCGGCAATCGCCGCCAATACCCCCACCTGATACGCCGCTCGCGCCCCGCCGCCGGAAAGAATCAAGCCTGTAACCGGTTCAGCTGGGCGCATTGCATCACTCCATGTGGGGGGAAAGTCGGTCTTAGCGACGGCGTTTTTCGTACAGCTTGGGTTCGCCCGGTGGCCGGCTCTTGAAGCGGCGGTGGGTCCACAGGTATTGCTCGGGACATTCACGCACCGAGGCTTCGACCCACTGGTTGATGCGCAGGCAGTCGACTTCATCGCTTTCGCCGGGGAAGTCGGTCAACGGCGGGTGGATCACCAGGCGATAACCGCTGCCGTCCGCCAGGCGCTGCTGGGTGAACGGCACCACCAGCGCCTTGCCCAGCTTGGCGAACTTGCTGGTGGCAGGCACGGTGGCGGCCTGAATGCCGAACAGCGGCACGAAGATACTTTGCTTGGCGCCGTAGTCCTGGTCGGGTGCGTACCAGATGGCGCGGCCGGCACGCAGCAGCTTGAGCATGCCGCGCACGTCTTCGCGCTCGACCGCCAGGGAGTCGAGGTTATGCCGCTCGCGGCCACGGCGCTGGATATAGTCGAACAGCGGGTTGCCGTGCTCGCGGTACATGCCGTCGATGGTGTGCTTCTGCCCCAGCAGGGCCGCGCCGATTTCCAGGGTGGTGAAGTGCAGGGCCATGAGGATCACGCCCTTGCCATCCAGTTGGGCCTGCTTGAGGTGTTCCAGGCCTTCGACATGGGCCAGGCGCGCCAGGCGCTGGCGCGACCACCACCAGCTCATGGCCATTTCGAAGAAGGCGATGCCGGTGGAGGCGAAGTTTTCCTTGAGCAGCTTCTTGCGCTCTGCGGCGGTTTTTTCCGGGAAGCACAGTTCCAGGTTGCGGGCGGCGATGCGGCGACGTTCGCCGGCCACACGGTACATGCCTGCACCCAGCAGGCGACCAATGGTCAGCAGCGCACGGTACGGCAGTTGGGTCACCAGCCACAGCAGGCCGAGTCCCAGCCATAACAGCCAAAAGCGCGGGTGAAAAAATACAGCTCGAAAACGCGGGCGATCCATTACAGATTCCGGGAAAGACAGGGCCGCGCATTCTACAACGGTTCGACTCGGCTTGCGGCCAGTGAGTGTTCTCGTTATAAGTCTCGACACTTTTCGTGACAAGCCGCTTTTTGCCGACCATGAGCCAAACCGAACCGCTAGACCAAGATCCCGTGTTCCAGCTGAAAGGCAGCATGCTCGCCATCACCGTGCTGGAACTGGCCCGCAACGACCTCGACGCCCTGGACCGCCAGCTCGCCGCCAAGGTCGCCCTGGCGCCGAACTTCTTCAACAACGCCCCGCTGGTACTGGCCCTGGACAAACTGCCGGCCGGCCAGGGCAGCATCGACCTGCCCGGCCTGATGCGCGTGTGCCGCTCCCACGGCCTGCGAACCCTGGCGATTCGTGCCAGCCGCATCGAAGACATTGCCGCCGCCATCGCCATTGAACTGCCAGTACTGCCACCCTCCGGCGCGCGTGAGCGTCCACTGGAACCTTTGGTCGGCGAAGTGCAGAAAAAACCGGAAAAACCAGCGGAACCTACGATCAAGCCTACAAAGATAATCACCACGCCCGTACGCGGCGGACAGCAGATTTACGCCCAGGGCGGCGACCTGGTGGTGATCTCTTCGGTCAGTCCCGGCGCGGAACTTCTCGCCGATGGCAATATCCATGTATACGGCCCGATGCGCGGACGTGCCCTCGCCGGCATCAAGGGGGATACCAAGGCGCGCATTTTTTGCCAGCAATTGACCGCTGAGCTGGTGTCCATCGCGGGCCAGTACAAGGTTTCGGAAGATTTGCGCCGCGATCCGCTGTGGGGAGCCGCGGTGCAGGTCAGCCTGTCGGGCGATGTGTTGAACATCATCCGTCTTTAACGGATACTGCCGCATTTTCCAAGCATCTCTAGACTCTGATAGCACAGCGAAACTGGCATTACTTGCGTAGGAACATTTGAAGGTTGGCGTTTTTCCTGCGAAAACCCGTCTTTTTTCCTACAAAGGCTGTCCGCCTGCGGCGAGTTCCAAGAGATGTTTTTCAGGGGCTGAAAAGTCCTTTTTCCTTAGGGGTGAAACACCTTGGCCAAGATTCTCGTGGTTACATCCGGCAAGGGTGGTGTGGGTAAGACCACCACCAGCGCCGCTATCGGTACCGGCCTCGCTCTGCGCGGCCACAAGACAGTCATCGTCGACTTCGACGTCGGTTTGCGTAACCTCGACCTGATCATGGGCTGCGAACGCCGCGTGGTGTACGACTTCGTCAACGTGGTGAACGGCGAAGCCAACCTGCAGCAGGCCCTGATCAAGGACAAGCGCCTTGAGAACCTGTACGTACTGGCCGCCAGCCAGACCCGCGACAAAGATGCGCTGACCAAGGAAGGCGTAGGCAAGGTTCTCGCTGAACTGAAGGAAACCTTCGAGTACGTGGTCTGCGACTCTCCGGCCGGTATCGAAACCGGTGCTCACCTGGCGATGTACTTCGCCGATGAAGCCATCGTGGTGACCAACCCGGAAGTGTCTTCGGTACGTGACTCGGACCGCATGCTCGGCCTGTTGGCCAGCAAGTCCAAGCGCGCCGAGGAAGGCCAGGACCCGATCAAGGAACACCTGCTGCTCACCCGCTACAACCCTGAGCGCGTCAGCAACGGCGAAATGCTCGGTGTTGAAGACGTCAAGGAAATCCTCGCCGTGACCCTGCTGGGTGTGATCCCGGAATCCCAGGCGGTGCTGAAGGCGTCCAACCAGGGCGTCCCGGTGATTCTCGACGACCAGAGCGACGCCGGCCAGGCGTACAGCGATGCGGTTGATCGCTTGCTGGGCAAGACCGTGGAACATCGCTTCCTCGATGTTAAGAAGAAGGGATTCTTCGAGCGTATCTTTGGAGGCAACTAAACAATGAAATTTCTCGACTTCTTTCGCGCCAACAAAAAGCCAAGCACCGCGTCGGTCGCGAAAGAGCGTCTACAGATCATCGTGGCGCACGAACGCGGCCAACGCAGCACCCCGGATTACCTGCCCGCCTTGCAGAAGGAACTGGTGGAGGTGATCCGCAAGTACGTCAATATCGGCAACGATGACGTGCATGTCGCCCTGGAAAATGACGGCAGCTGCTCGATTCTGGAACTCAATATCACCCTGCCTGATCGTTGATCGAACAGGCGGCCGCCACGGCGGCTCGGTCACCTTGATCCCTTCGCGGGAACCGGGTGGTCGAGCCGCCGTTGGCGTTTGTTGCGAGGCTGTTTAATGCCGCTGTCCACTATTCATATCCTGCATCAGGACGACGCTGTCCTGGTGGTGAACAAGCCGACCCTGTTGCTCTCGGTGCCCGGCCGCGCCGATGACAACAAGGACTGCCTGATCACCCGCCTGCAGGAAAACGGCTACCCCGAAGCCCGCATCGTCCATCGCCTAGACTGGGAAACCTCGGGGATCATCCTGCTGGCCCGGGATGCCGATACCCATCGCGAACTGTCCCGCCAGTTTCACGACCGCGAAACCGAAAAGGCCTACACCGCGCTGGCCTGGGGCCAACCGGCACTGGACAGCGGCAGCATCGACCTGCCCCTGCGCTACGACCCGCCGACCAAACCGCGCCATGTGGTGGACCACGAGTTCGGCAAGCACGCGCTGACGTTCTGGAAAGTGCTGGAACGCTGTGGCGACTGGTGCCGGGTCGAGCTGACGCCGATTACCGGACGCTCGCACCAGTTACGCGTGCATATGCTGTCCATCGGGCATCCGTTGCTCGGTGACGGCCTGTATGCCCATGAACAGGCCCTGGCTGCCTGGCCGCGCCTGTGCCTGCACGCGAGCATGCTGAGCTTCACTCACCCGCAAAGCGGTGAGCGCTTGCGCTTTGAGTGCCCGGCGCCCTTCTAAAGCTGTAAATACAGTGCATGTGGGAGGGGCGGTGCGACTTGCCTCCTCCCACATTTGTTCTGTGCACTTCCCGCCCTCGAACGGTAAACTCCGCGCATTGCTGTCTGGAGCTATTTATGCGCGAAGCGTTGAATCAAGGCCTGATCGACTTCCTCAAGGCCTCCCCTACTCCTTTTCATGCCACCGCCGCCCTGGCCCAGCGCCTGGAAGCGGCCGGTTTCCAGCGCCTCGACGAGCGCGAGACCTGGACCACCGAAGCCAACGGTCGCTACTACGTGACCCGCAACGATTCCTCGATCATCGCCTTCAAGCTCGGCCGCCATTCGCCGTTGCAAGGCGGGATTCGCCTGGTCGGCGCCCATACCGACAGCCCGTGCCTGCGGGTCAAGCCCCAGCCTGAGCTGCAACGCCAGGGTTTCTGGCAACTCGGCGTGGAAGTCTACGGCGGCGCGCTGCTGGCGCCGTGGTTCGACCGCGACCTGTCCCTGGCCGGCCGCGTCACCTTCCGTCGCGACGGCAAGGTCGAAAGCCAGCTGATCGACTTCAAGCTGCCCATCGCCATCATCCCCAACCTGGCCATTCACCTGAACCGTGAAGCCAACCAGGGCTGGGCGATCAATGCCCAGACCGAATTGCCGCCGATCCTCGCGCAATTTGCCGGTGATGAACGCGTGGACTTCCGTGCCGTGCTCACCGAGCAGCTGGCACGGGAGCATGGGCTGAACGCCGATGTGGTACTCGACTACGAGTTGAGCTTCTACGACACCCAGAGCGCCGCCGTCATCGGCCTCAACGGCGACTTCATCGCCGGCGCACGCCTCGATAACCTGCTGTCGTGCTACGCCGGCCTGCAAGCCTTGCTCACCAGCGAGAGCGACGAAACCTGCGTGCTGGTGTGCAACGACCACGAGGAAGTCGGTTCCTGCTCGGCCTGCGGTGCCGACGGCCCGATGCTGGAACAGACCCTGCGTCGCCTGTTGCCTGAAGGTGATGAATTCGTACGCACCATTCAGAAATCCCTGCTGGTGTCGGCCGACAATGCCCACGGCGTACACCCCAACTACGCCGACAAGCACGACGCCAACCACGGCCCCAAGCTCAATGCCGGCCCGGTGATCAAGGTCAACAGCAACCAGCGCTACGCCACCAACAGCGAAACCGCCGGGTTCTTCCGTCACCTGTGCATGGCCCAGGAAGTGCCGGTGCAGAGCTTCGTGGTGCGCAGCGACATGGGCTGCGGCTCGACCATCGGCCCGATTACCGCCAGCCACCTGGGAGTGCGTACGGTGGATATCGGTTTGCCGACGTTTGCCATGCACTCCATTCGTGAACTGTGCGGCAGCCATGACCTGGCGCATCTGGTGAAGGTGTTGGGCGCGTTCTACGCCAGCCACGACCTGCCCTAAGACCAGGACTGGATGCCGTCAACATGTGGGAGGGGCGGTGCAACGATTCGACTTGCCCCCCCACATTTGGTTTACGTCCACCTGATCTGCATCACCTGCATTTCCTGCAATCCGACCTAGACTTGTCAGTATTCCCACTCCGACAAGGCCGTCGCCCCATGATCTCCATGTCCTCTTTCCACGCCATGCTCATCCCTATCCTGATCGGCATGATCATGCTCGCCGTCGGCTTCAACTTCCGCGACAAGCCCCTCGGCGTGTTCGGCATGTGGGTCGGCATGCTGCTGATCCTGGGCACCGTGGTGTACAAGATCCTCGCCAAACTGGCCGAATGACGCTTGCACTCGTACACTCGCTCAACCCGTCGTTTCCAAGGTTGACCGCCTCGTGCTTTCCCGTCTGTTTGCCCTGCCCTGCTGTTTCCTGATCGCCCTGCTCACGCTGCTGCCGCTCTCGTCCGCCCAAGCGGTGGGCCTGCCCGGGCTGCTCGGCACCACCAAGGCCCAACCCCAGGCCGAAGTGCCGTTGGGGCAGTCGCTGGACGAGGTGATCAAGACCCTGGAAAACGACCAGCAACGCACCCAGTTGCTGAACGACTTGAAGAAGCTGCGCGCCGCGACCCAGAAGGCCCAGCCCGCCGCCGAGCAAGGCGTGCTCGGGCTGATCGGCAGTACGCTGTCGGGCCTGGAGCAGCAGTTCTCCGGTGCCGACAGCCCGCTGGGGCGCTGGTCGAATGAAATCGACCTGGCCAAGGATGAACTCAGCGCCCTGATGCTGCCAGCCAGCGAATGGCTGCCGATCATTTTCGGCTTTGCAGTGATCCTTGCCGTGTGGAGCCTGCTGGCAGCCGCGTTGATCTGGCTCAGCCACCGGGTACGCGAGCGCTTCGGCCTGCCCGAGGAGTTGCCGCAACACCCGCGTACCTGGGACATGCTGCGCTTCGCCCTGCGCAAGCTGGGGCCCTGGCTGATCGCACTGGTGATCACCGTGTACCTGAGCTACGCCCTGCCCTCGTCCCTGGGCAAATCCCTGGCAATGGTGCTGGCGTATGCGCTGGTGGTCGGCACCTGCTTCTCGGCGATCTGCGTGATTGCCTTCTCCCTGCTCGACGGCCCGCACCGCCACCGCGCGCTATATATCCTGCGCCACCAGGCGTTCCGCCCGTTGTGGTGGATCGGCAGCTTTGCCGCCTTTGGTGAAGCCTTGAGCGACCCGCGGCTGGTGGCTGCGCTCGGCCAGCACCTGGCCCATACGGCGGCCACGGTCGCCAATGTGATGGCCGCGCTGTCCACCGGCGTGTTCATCCTGCGCTTCCGGCGGCCGATCGCCCACCTGATCCGCAACCAGCCGCTGTCGCGCCGCCTGACCCGCCGCGCCCTCAGCGACACCATCGAGATCGTCGGCACCTTCTGGTACATCCCCGCCTTGTTGTTGGTGGGCATCTCGCTGTTCGCCACATTCGTCTCCGCCGGCGACACCAGCACCGCCCTGCGCCAGTCGCTGTTGTGCACGGTGTTGCTGGTGTTGTGCATGGTGATCAACGGCCTGGTGCGGCGCCATGCGCTCAAGCCGCAACGGGGGCACAAGCGCCATGCGCTGTACTCCGAACGCCTGAAAAGCTTCGTCTACACCCTCGCCCACCTGGTGGTGTGGCTGGTGTTTATCGAACTGGGGCTGCGGGTCTGGGGCCTGTCGCTGATTCGCTTTACCGAAGGCGACGGCCATGAAATCAGCGTCAAGCTGTTCGGCCTGGGCGGCACGCTGCTATTTGCCTGGTTGATCTGGATCCTCAGCGACACCGCCATCCATCACGCCCTCACCCGCTCGCGCAAAGGCCTGGCCAATGCCCGCGCGCAGACCATGATGCCGCTGATCCGCAACGTGCTGTTCGTGACCATCTTCATCATCGCCGCCATCGTCGCCCTGGCAAACATGGGCATGAACGTCACGCCACTGCTGGCCGGTGCCGGTGTGATCGGCCTGGCCATCGGTTTTGGTGCGCAGTCACTGGTGGCCGACTTGATCACCGGCCTGTTCATCATCATCGAAGACTCCCTGGCCATCGATGACTACGTGGACGTCGGCGGCCACCTCGGCACCGTCGAAGGCCTGACCATCCGTACCGTGCGCCTGCGCGACATTGACGGCATCGTGCACACCATCCCGTTCAGCGAGATCAAGAGCATCAAGAACTACTCGCGGGAGTTCGGCTACGCGATCTTCCGAGTGGCGATCCCCTACAACATGGAAATCGACGATGCGATCAAGCTGATGCGCGATGTCGGCCAGAAAATGCGCAACGATCCGCTGCAACGCCGCAATATCTGGTCGCCGCTGGAGATCCAGGGGGTGGAAAGCTTCGAGTCAGGCAGTGCGATCCTGCGCGCGCGGTTCAAGACGGCGCCGATCAAGCAGTGGGAAGTGTCGCGGGCGTTCAACCTGTCGCTGAAGCGGCATCTGGATGAAGCCGGTCTGGACCTGGCCACGCCGCGCTTGAGTGTGCAGGTGGTGACGGGGGCTGCGGGGGGGTTGGAGAAGGACAAGAACGCGTAAGGTCATGGCGAATGTGATGAGCTTGTTGTGGTTTGTGGTGAGCTTTTTGTGATGCGCTTTTTGTGGTGAGCGGGCTTGCCCCGCGCTGGGCTGCGAAGCAGCCCCAAAACCAGCCGCTGAGTTATGCCTGATACACCGAGTGCTTCTTGAGTGGGGCTGCTTCGCAGCCCAGCGCGGGGCAAGCCCGCTCACCACAAAAAGCCCGCCTGCCACAAAAAGCCCGCTTGCCACAACAGGCCCACCCACCACAACAGGCCGGCCTACTGAAGGTTTTGCGTCAGGCCAGCGTTGCACCGTCCATCTTCTGGCGCAGGCTCAACGGACGCATATCGGTCCAGGTTTCTTCGATGTAGGCCAGGCACTCTTTCTTCAGGCCGCTCTTGCCAACGGTACGCCAGCCTTCCGGCACGGCCTTGTAGTCGGGCCAGATGGAATACTGTTCTTCATGGTTGACCACTACCTGAAACAGGATGTCGTCGCGGTCAAATACTGAGGTCATTGCTGTTCTCCATCGCTCAAAGGCTGGCTGCGCACCACGCGCAGCGCTGATATCTGTAGAAACGTACCAACACGCCAAAAAATTAGAGGCTGGCGACGGCTGCCGCCAGGGCGCGCCCGAAGATCTCGGCCACGCGGTCGATCTCGGCGGCGGTTATCACCAGGGGCGGCAGGAAGCGCACTACGCTGCCATGCCGGCCGCCCAGCTCGAGGATCAGGCCGCGCTTGAGGCATTCACGCTGTACCAGCGGTGCCAGTTGGCGATGCACCGGCGGGTGGCCCTGGATATCCAGGGCGCCGTCCGGGTCCACCAGTTCAACGCCGAGCATCAGCCCACGCCCGCGAATATCCCCCAGGTGCGGGTAGTCACGCTGCAGGATGCGCAGGTGTTCGCCGAGGCGCTCGCCCATGGCGGTCGCATGGCCGGCCAGGTCGTGCTCCTTGAGGTAGCGCATCACCGCCGAACCGGCCGCCATGGCCATTTGATTGCCACGGAATGTCCCGGCATGCGCACCCGGCAGCCAGGTGTCTAGCCAGTCGCGATACACCACCACCGCCAACGGCAGGCTGCCGCCGATGGCCTTGGACATCACCACCACATCCGGGATGATGCCGGCGTGTTCGAAGGCAAACATCTTGCCGGTACGGCCGAAACCGCTCTGGATTTCATCGACGATCAACGCCACGCCGGCCTGTTCGGTGATACGCCGCAGGCCGCGCAGCCAGTCGAGATCGGCCGGGATCACCCCGCCCTCGCCCTGCACCACTTCGACAATCACCGCCGCCGGCAGCAACACCCCGGCTTCCGGGTCGTTGAGCAGGTTTTCCAGGTAATGCAGGTTGACCCGCACGCCTTCTGCGCCGCCGAGACCGAACGGGCAACGGTAGTCGTAAGGGAATGGCAAAAACTGCACGCCATTACCGAGCAAGGCACCCAAGGGTTTTTTCGGCCCCAGGCTGCCCATCAGGCTCAACGCGCCCTGGCTCATGCCGTGATAACCGCCCTGGAACGACAGCACCGTGCTGCGCCCCGTGGCAGTGCGTACCAATTTCAACGCCGCTTCCACGGCATCGGTACCGGTGGGGCCGCAGAACTGGATCTTGGCTTCCCGCGCCAGCTCCGCCGGCAGCAGGCCGAACAGGTCCTGCACGAACTGGTCCTTGACCGGCGTGGTCAGGTCCAGGGTGTGCAACGGCAGTTCGTCGCTCAGCACTTGCTGGATGGCCTGGATCACCACCGGGTGGTTGTGCCCCAACGCCAGGGTGCCCGCGCCGGCCAGGCAATCGATGAAACTGCGACCCTCCACGTCTTCCACGTAGATCCCCTTGGCGCGCTTGAGCGCCAGGGGAATGCGCCGTGGATAACTGCGGGCGTTGGATTCCTGCTGGCGCTGGCGGGCCAGCAGCGGGCTTTCGTCGAACTGATAAAGCGTTTCATGCACCTGGGTATCTTCGATACGGCTGGTAGCGACTGACATCTCTCGATCCCTCAATACGCGGATGATGGTGACCAAACTGCCGATCCGTTGGCATCTGGCCCAAGGGCATGCGCACGGATTTCCTGTTCTGGAAACGCACCAGCGAGAAAAGGATTTAGGGGGCAGTGATGGTTGACTGATGGATGAGATCAAAGTCCGCGGTATTTTTCATTCAAGGCATACAGGATCGCGCAGGTCTCGGCATCCAACACACCACAATAATCCCGCGCCCGAAAGTGCATCTGAAACGCCCGGGTGCGCTGCTCGAACGCCTGGCGATTCTGCGCCGGCTTATAGCCATAGCGCTGAAATGCGCGCTCCACCTCCACTTCAGGCGGCAGCCCGACACAAAACCGGCGCTGGTACATGGCCCGCGTCGACTCGTCGAACCATGCCCCGACTCCCGCCTCGAACAAACCGCGCCACGGCAGGCGCGGTCCCGGATCGCTCTTGCGCCAGTACGCCACGTCCGAGTGCCCGAGGATGTCGGCCGGTCCGATCTGCGGGTAACGCCCAAGGATGTCGCGAAGCAATGCAATCAACACCGCCACCTGCTCCTGGCCGTACGCGGGAAAGGTGAAGACGCCACCGTCATCCCGAGCCAGGTTGACGATTTCGATGCCGATCGCCCGACTGTTGAGGTTATCGCGCCCCCCCAGTGGCTCGCCCCGGCATGCCAGGCGCGCTGGTTTTCGTGCACCAGGCGAAACACGCGCAACTCGTCATACCCGGCGGCGCGGTAGCCGGGCTCATGGGGATCCGGCAGCAGGTAATGCGCGCTGACCCCATTTCGGGTCAGAGTACGCAAGGAGGAGGCGAACGGCGCCGCGGTGTAATGCAGGATCACCTGCCGCACGGGTTCGCCGTGACGCTCGTTGAAATCCCTGGCGGGGAAACTGGTATCGATGACCAACATAAGAACCGTCCTTTTCAATACAGGCCGAGTCTTTCGGCCCGTTCAAGCGCAAAAAAATTACCGCCATCCTGAAGGCTTGCACTTCAAGCGGGCGGTAACTATTTGGCACGTGAAAGAACGCGGTCAGCGCCGCAACGGCATGCCCAGGTCAACACGCAGGCCATCCGCCTGGCTGTCGAACGTCAATGAGCAGGCACAGCGCTGCACGATCGCCTGCACGATCGCCAGGCCCAGGCCACAGCCCTCGCTGTTGCCGTTGCGCCAGAAGCGTTGGGTGAGGTATTGCAGGTCTTCGGGGGAGATCTGCTTGCCGTGGTCGCGCACGCGGAAGATCACGTGGTCGGCGGCGGTGAACACGCTGAGCTCCACCCGTGTGTCTGCGGGTGTATGGCGCAGGGCGTTGTCCAGCAGGTTGCGCAGGGCGGCGACCGCCAGGCCCACCGGCATGTCCACCGGGGTTTCGCTGAGGTTATCCGCCAGGTTCAGGTCGATACGCCCATTATCGCCGGCATTCGCATCCTGGATCGCCAGCCGTGCGACTTCCTCGGCGCTGGACTGCACGCCATCGTCGAATGACAGGCTGCCTTCCACCCGCGCCAACAGCAGCAACTGCTCCAGGGTGCGATGCAAGCGGTCGGCGCCCTCCTCGGCATGGGCCAGGGACTGGTCGCGGGCCGCGCCTTCGGTCATGCGCGCCACTTGCAGGTGGGTCTTGATCGCCGTCAGCGGGCTGCGCAGCTCGTGGGCGGCGTCGCCGGTGAGGCGGCGTTCACGTTCGATGGTCTTGGCGATGCGTTGCAGCAGTTGGTTCTGGGTGTCGAGCAGCGGCTTGAGCTCGCTGGGCAGCGGGTGGATCTGCAACGGTTCGAGGGAATCGGCACTGCGGCGCATCAGCGCGTCACGCATGCGGTTGAGCGGCAGCAGGCTCTGACCGATGCCCAGCCACAACAGGCACAGGCAACCGAGCATCGCCACGCCCACCGGCACCGAGGCGGCGAGCAGGATCGACAGGTTCAGCGCCTCGCGCTCCACCTGGCGGTCGGCGGTAGTGATCAACAGGTCGCCACGGGACAGGGTAAAACTGCGCCAGCCCACGCCATCGATGACCTGGTCACGAAAGCCGCTCTTGCGCGACTCCAGGCCTTCATCCGGCGTGGTATGGCTGCGGGCGAGGATTTCCCCGCGCAAGGAGCTGACCTGGCACGCCATGCCCCCCGGCACATTCAGTTGCTCGGCGCTGAAATGCGCGCCGCCGCTGACACTGGCCAGGCCCGGCATCTGCTCGGTCAGGCCCGCCACCATGCGCGCCGACGCCACCAGGCGCTGGTCGAGGGAGAACATCATCTGGTTGCGCAGGTCGTTGAGCATCCAGGCCGCCGCCAGGGCCCAGATCAGCACAAACGCGGCGCCGAGCTTGAACGTCAGGCGCAGGCGCAGGCTTTTCACGAAGCGTTCTCTCCATCATCTGCCGGGCCGAGGCGATAACCCAGGCCGCGCACGGTCTCGACGATGCCATTGCCCAACTTGCGTCGCAGGTGATGGATATGCACGTTGAGGGCGTTGCTTTCCAGTTCATCGTTGAAGCCGTAGACGCTGTCCTTGAGTTGCTCGCTGGACAGCACCCGGCCTTTGTTGTGCAGCAAGGCCTGCAACAGCGCCTGTTCACGTCGGGACAGGTCCACGGGCTGGCCGCCCAACAGGGTTTCGCGGCTGCTCGGGTCGTAGGTCAGCCGGCCGTGCTCGATCAGGTTGACGCTGCGCCCCGCCATCCGGCGCAGCAGGGTTTGCAGGCGTGCGGCCAATTCGCGCAGGTCGAAGGGTTTGAGCAGGTAGTCATCGGCACCGGCTTGCAGGCCGTCGACGCGGTTGGTCACCGAATCCCGCGCGGTGAGGATCAGCACCGGAATCTCCAGGCCCTGGCTGCGCAGCTGTTGCAGCAGCTTGAGGCCGTCTTCGTCGGGCAGGCCGAGGTCGAGCACCATGATGTCGAAGGTCGCCGCCTTGAGCATCGCGCGCGCAGCGGCGGCCGTGGCCACGCGCTCGACTGTAAAGCCCTGGGCACCGAGGCCGGCCACGATGCCGCTGGCGATCAGTTCGTCGTCTTCACAGACCAGTACGTGCATGCTGAACCCTTCATGAAAGATGGGGGGATTAAAAGTGCAGCGGATTAAGCGCAGATTATGCCGTGAAAAGATGCAAGCTCAGATAATCCCTACACTTTAGAATAGCGCCCGGTTAATCATCGGTTAATCAACGCCACACATTGTGTGCCTCACTTGCATCGAACTAAGGCTTGACCATGCGGCATCTGTTTACCTTTCTGCTGGTGTTATTCGCGGGGCTGGCCCAGGCCGCGCCGGGCAATCCGTTTGAGACCAAACCTGATTTCCTTCCGGTGGGCAAGGCTTTCACCTTTACCTCCGAACGTCTTGAAAGTGGCGAGACCCAGCTGTATTGGCAGATTGCCGACGGTTATTACCTGTACAAGCAGCGCATGAAGTTCGATGGCCTGGCCGAAAAGCCCGTGCTGCCGCAAGGCGAAGCCCATAGCGACGAGTTCTTTGGCGAGCAGGAAGTGTATCGCCAGGGCCTGGAAGTGAAGATTCCCGCCGGTGTCACCGGCCAGGTCAAGCTCGGCTGGCAGGGCTGCGCCGATGCAGGGCTGTGCTATCCGCCGCAGTCGATCAGCGTGGACCTGGGCGGCAACCCCGCCGTTGCGGCCACCGCCGAAGCCCAGGACCAGAGCCTGGCCAGCGGCCTGCAACAACGCAGCCTGGGCTGGAGCCTGCTGGTGTTCTTCGGCCTGGGGCTGCTGCTGGCGTTTGCCCCGTGTTCGTTGCCGATGTTGCCGATCCTCGCCGGCCTGGTGGTGGGCAGTGGCGCGAGCCCGCGTCGCGGCTTTGCCCTGGCCGGCAGCTACGTGGTGTGCATGGCGCTGGTGTACGCGGCGCTCGGCGTACTCGCCGCCCTGCTCGGCGCCAACCTCGCGGCGCTGTTGCAAACCCCGTGGATCCTCGGCAGCTTCGCCGCCTTGTTCGTGATCCTCGCCCTGCCGATGTTCGGCTTCTTCGAACTGCAACTGCCCGTGGCCTTGCGCGATCGCCTGGATAACGTCAGCCGCAACCAGAGCGGCGGCAGCCTGGTCGGCGCCGGAGTGCTCGGCGCGCTGTCCGGCCTGCTGGTGGGGCCGTGCATGACCGCGCCCCTGGCCGGTGCATTGCTGTATATCGCCCAGAGCGGCAATGCCCTGCACGGCGGCCTGATCCTGTTCGCCATGGGCATCGGCATTGGCGTGCCGCTGCTGCTGCTGGTGACCGTGGGCAACCGTTTCCTGCCCAAGCCGGGCACCTGGATGAATGTGCTCAAGGGCATCTTCGGCTTCCTGTTCCTGGCCACCGCCGTGCTGATGATTCGCCCGGTGATCGACGAAAGCCTGTGGCTCGGCCTGTGGGGCGTGCTGGCCATGTCCATGGCCTATTGCGGCTGGCGCCTGGCCCAGGATTTCGGGCGGGTCGCCATGCTGTTCGGCGCCGGTTCCGTGGTCATGGGGGTGTGGGGCGGCCTGCTGCTGGTGGGTGCCGCGGGTGGCAGCGATGACCTGTGGCAACCGTTGAAGGTCTACAGCGGCTCGCGAAGCACTGCCGCACCCAGCGCCCACGAAGCCTTCATGACCATCAATGACCCCGCCGTGCTGCAAAGCCAGCTCGACAGCGCCAAGGCCCAGGGCCAATGGGTGCTGGTGGACTACTACGCCGACTGGTGCGTGTCGTGCAAGATCATGGAAAAACAGGTGTTCGGCAAACCCGAAGTGCTCGATGCATTGAAGGATGTCCGCCTGCTGCGCCTCGACGTCACCGCCGACAATGCCGCCAGCCGCGCACTGCTGGGCCGTTACCAGGTGCCGGGGCCGCCCAGCTTCGTGTGGATCGGCCCTGACGGTGAGGAACGCCGCGCCCAGCGCATCACCGGCGAAGTGGATGCCGCCGCCTTCCTGCAACGCTGGACTCACGCCCGGGACGCCCTCTGATGCTGACCCTGACCATCGGCACCTTCGCCATCGCCCTGAATCACATCCTGCTGATCAGCGCGTTGATTCTCGCCACCCTGGTGGGTTGGCGCGTGGCCAAGCGTGGCGGTGAAAATCCGGAATCGGTGCTGTTCAGCCTGTTCCTGCTGGGCATGCTGGCGGCCCGCGTCAGCTTCGTGCTGATGTACTGGAGTTACTACAGCAACGACTGGCTGCAGATGGTCGACCTGCGCGACGGCGGTTTTCTCGCCTGGCCCGGTATCGTCGCCCTGATCCTCGGTGCACTGCTCTATGGCTGGCGTCGCCCGGCGCTGCGCAAGCCCCTGAGCGCCGGGGTCATCACCGGGCTGGTGTTCTGGGGCATGACCAGCCTGTCCTTGAGCGTGTATGAAAAAGGCACACGCCTGCCGGACATCACCTTGCGCAACGCCAATGGCGAGGTCGTGCAACTGGCGGATTACCAGGGCGGTCCGCTGGTGATCAACCTGTGGGCCACCTGGTGCCCGCCGTGCCGCCGTGAAATGCCGGTGCTGGAAAGCGCCCAGCGCATGCGCCCCGACGTGACCTTCCTGTTCGTCAACCAGGCCGAAAGCATGCAAAGCGTCAGCACCTACCTAGCCACCCAGGGCCTGAACCTGGACAACGTGTTGTTCGATGCCAGCGGCCGCCTCGGCCAGGCCGTGGGCTCCATGGCCCTGCCCACCACGCTGTTCTACCAAGCCGACGGGCGCCTGATCAACAGCCACCTGGGCGAGTTGTCCCAGGCCAGCCTGGCCCGTGCCATGGAACCCTTCGACACCGCCCCTGCCGCCACAAGGAAACCGACATGCCTCGCCTCCGCCACCTGCTGACCCTGCTGCCGCTGACACTGGCGGCTACCCTGGCCCAGGCCGAAGACTGGCCGGCACCGATCAAACAGATCGAAGCCAAAGGCGCCAAAATCCTCGGCAAGTTCGACGCCCCCAGCGGCCTCACCGGCTACGCCGCGCAATACCAGAACCGCGGCATGGCGCTGTACCTGACCGCCGACGGCAAGAGCGTGATCGCCGGCAACCTGTACGACGCCCAGGGCAATGACCTGAGCAGCGCGCCCCTCGAAAAACTGGTGTACGCGCCGATGGCCAAGGAAGTCTGGGCCAAA
Source organism: Pseudomonas sp. NIBRBAC000502773 (assembly GCF_006517195.1). Classification (NCBI taxonomy): domain Bacteria; kingdom Pseudomonadati; phylum Pseudomonadota; class Gammaproteobacteria; order Pseudomonadales; family Pseudomonadaceae; genus Pseudomonas; species Pseudomonas sp. NIBRBAC000502773. The sequence continues at coordinate 1,429,264 of NZ_CP041189.1, forward strand.
ATGGAAAAAAGCAGCTGGATCCAGGACGGCGACAAAAACGCCCCGCGCATCGTCTACCTGTTCAGCGACCCCAACTGCCCGTACTGCAACATGTTCTGGGAACAGGCGCGGCCATGGGTAAAAGCCGGCAAGGTGCAGTTGCGCCACATCATGGTCGGCATCATCCGCGAAGACAGCGCCGCCAAGTCGGCCGCCCTGTTCGCCGCCAAGGACCCGCAAAAGGCCCTGGAAGAACATGAAGCCGCCGGCAAGGGCAGCAAATTGCAGGCGCTGGCCAAGATCCCGGCGGATATCGAAGCCAAGCTCGATGCCAATATGAAGTTGATGGATGAGCTGGAACTGTCGGCGACGCCGGCGATTTTCTACCTGGATGACAAGGGTGGCTTGCAGCAACAGCAAGGGGCGCCGTCGCCGGAGAAGTTGGCGAAGATTATGGGGCCGAAGTAAGCGGCGCCTGGTCTGACGCCATCGGGGGCAAGCCCCGATGGCGTCCTGACAGACAGCGAAGATCAGAGCCCCTCCAACTCCGCCATCAAATCACTCAACCGATCCACCTTCTCTGCACTGATCTCATTGGCCGCCAGCCCCTCGATGTACTCGGCCAACTCCGCCACCGTACTGCATTCGAACATCGCCCGCAGCGGCACATCCCGCTGCAGGGTCTTCTGCACGCGCGAGGCAATCTGCGTGGCCAGCAACGAGTGGCCGCCCAGTTCGAAGAAGTTGTCCTGCACGCCGACCCTGTCGACTTTCAGCACCTCGGCCCAGATCGCGGCCAAGGTGTTTTCCAGTTCGTTGCGTGGCGCCAGGTAGTCCTGGCTGTGCAACTGGCCGATCTCCAGTTCCGGCAGGGCCTTGCGGTCGAGTTTGCCGTTGGCGTTGAGCGGCAGGCGCTCGAGCCAGAGCCAGTGCAGCGGCACCATGTACTCCGGCAGTTCGGCGCGCAGGCGTTGCTTGATGCGGTCCAGGCGTTCGCCCGGACTCAGCCTTTCATCGACGGCCACCAGGTAACCCACCAGATGCTTGCCGTTGACGCCTTCCTGCACGCCCACTGCCGCGTCGCGCACTAGCGGTTGTTCGTGCAGGCGCGCTTCGATTTCACCCAGCTCGATGCGGTAGCCGCGAATCTTCACCTGATGGTCGATACGCCCGACGTACTCCAGCACACCATCGCTGCGCCGCCGTGCCAGGTCGCCGGTGCGGTACAGGCGCTCGCCCGGTGCGCCGAAAGGGTTCGGCACAAACACCTGGGCGGTGCGCAGCGGATCGCTGACATATCCGCGGCCCACCCCGGTGCCGGCCACGCACAGCTCACCGACCGCCCCCTGGGGCACCAATTCCAGCGCACCATCCACCACGTACAAACGGTTATTGTCCGTCGGCGTACCAATCGGCAGGTAAGTGCCACGGGTGGACGCCAGGTCGACGCGGAAGAACGCCACATCGTCCGAACATTCCGCCGGGCCGTAGGCGTTGACCAGGCCGATGTCCGGGTAACGCAACAACCACTGGTGCGCCAGCTCCGGCGGCATCGCTTCACCGGTCGGCAGCATCCAGCGCAAACCGTCCAGGCTGACGCGATCCTGGGCAAGCATGCCCTGGATCAGCGACGGCACGCTTTCCAATACAGTGATGCCATGTGCTTGCACATGGGCCAGCAAGCCCTGCGGATCGTGGGCGATGCTGTTCGGCACGATATCCACCCGTGCGCCGAACAGCGGCGCGGCGAGGAATTGCCACACGGAAATATCGAAGCTTTGCGAGGCGGTCTGGGCGATCACATCCGCTGGCGTCAGGTCCATATACGGCACCTTGCTCAATTGGTTATTGAGCATGCCGCGCTGTTCGACCATCACGCCTTTGGGCAGGCCGGTGGAGCCCGAGGTGTAGATCACGTAGGCAAGGTTGTCCGGGCCGCTGTAGATGCCCGGATTTTCCCCACGGGCAGGCACGTCTTCCCAGACCAGCAACTGGCAATCGACGCCGTCCAGCAGCTCGATGGCCTGCTCGCGGCACGCTTCGGTGCAGACCAGCAACGGTGTGCGACTCAGGTCGATGATGCGGCTCAGGCGCTGGCTCGGCAGGCCCGGGTCCAACGGCAGGTAACCGGCACCGGCCTTGAAGCTGCCGATGATCATGCCCAGCAGGTCAAGGCTGCGCTCGGCCAGCAACGCCACCGGTTGGTCCAGGCCGACGCCCGCCGCAATCAATGCATGACCCAGGCCGTTACTGCGCCGGTTCAGCTCGTCATAGGTCCATTGCCGGTCCAGGCAACGGGCGGCGATGCGCTGCGGATGCGCGCTCACCTGGGCTTCTAACAACTCGACATAGCTGCGTTCCAGCGGGTAGGCGTGTTCGCTCTGGTTGCAGCCGTCCAACAGGAACGCGCGTTCCTGTTCGCCCATCAGTGGCAGGTCGGCCATGTCGCCATGGAAGCCCTGCACCAGCGCCAGCAGCAGGCGCTTGAATTCACCGAGCATGCCTTGCACGGTGGTTTCGTCGAAGTAACGCTGGTCGTAGGACAGGTGCAGGCCGAGGTCATCCCCCGGGTAGCACACGGCGGTCAGCGGGAAATTGGTGTGGGTGCGGCCGGAGTCCGAGGTGGCATTCAGGCTGTGGGCGCGGTCCAGCACCGAGACTTCCACCGGGGCGTTTTCGAACACGAACAGGCTGTCGAACAGCGGCTGGCCCTTGGGCAGTTCGCTGTGTTCCTGGATCGTCACCAGCGGCAGGTATTCGTACTCGCGCAGTTGCATATTGCTGTCGAGCAACGCGTTCAACCACTGGCGTACGCTGCAACGCTGGTCGTCTTCGGGCAGCTTCACCCGCAGCGCGATGCTGTTGATAAACAGGCCGACGGTGCGTTGCATCTCGGGCATTTCCACCGGGCGCCCGGCCACGGTGACGCCGAACAGCACGTCACGCTCGCCGCTCAAGCGTCGCAGCACCAAGGCCCAGGCCGCCTGGGCAAAGGTGTTGACGGTAAGTTGATGGGCCTGGGCCAGTTCGCGCAGTTGCGCACCGTCACGGGCGTCGAGGCGGGTGTAGCAGTCACCCACCACCATGCCGCCACTGTGGCCGGCATGTTCGCGCAGGAACGGCCGGTCGCTGGGGATCGGCGTGGTGCGCTCGAACCCTTGCAGGTTCTGCTGCCACCACTGGCGTGCTTCGGCCAGGTTCTGGCGTTGCAGCCAGGCGATGTAGTCGCGGTAGCGCGGCGGCGTGGCCAACTGCGCCTCGCGGCCTTCGCCGAGGGCCATGTAGATATCGAAGAAGTCATTCATCAGCAGCGAACGGCACCAGGCATCGATCAGGATGTGGTGGTTGCTCATCATGAACCAGTAGCGCGCTTCACCGACGCGGATCAGGCGCAGGTGGAACGGCGCCTGGTTGAGCAGATCGAAACCGGCTTCGCGCTCGGCCTTGAGCAGCGCTTGCAGGCGCGGTTCCTGTTCACTTTCCTGGTCGGCACTCCAATCCAGGTACTCGATCGGCGTGCTGCCGGGCTTGTGGATCACTTGCAGCATGTCTTCGCCGACGTTCCAGCAGAACGAGGCGCGCAAGGCTTCGTGGCGGGCGATCACCGCTTGCCAGGCCTGGGCGAAACGCTCGGGGTCCAGAGCGCTGTTGATGCGGTAGCGGTCCTGCATGTAGTAGAGGCCGGTGCCCGGCTCGAGCAGGGTGTGCAGCAGCAGGCCCTCTTGCATCGGGGTCAGCGGGTACACGTCTTCGATGGCGCTGGCCGGTACCGGCAAGCTGTCGAGTTGCGACTGGCTCAAGTGCGCCTGGGGGAAGTCGGACGGCGTGAGGCCGCCGGCGTTGTCCTCCAGGCAATGGGCGACCAACGCTTGCAGTTCGGCCAGGTAGGCCTGTGCCAGGTCCTGGATGGTCTGTGGGTCGTGGCGTTCGCGGCTGAAGGTCCAGCGCAGCACCAGTTCGCCGCCGTACACCTGGCTGTCCACACTCAGTTCGTTGGGCAGCGGCGCATCCGGGTCATGGGCCAGGCCCGCCGATTCGTCCAGTGGGTGGAACAGTGCATCGGCGCCGAAGCTCTGGTCGAACTGGCCGAGGTAGTTAAAGGTGATCTGCGCACTCGGCAAGGCGGCCATACTCTGTTTGCACAGGTCATCGGCGAGGTAACGCAGCACGCCATAGCCCAAACCTTTATGGGGCACCGCACGCAGCTGTTCCTTGATCGCCTTGATCGAGTCGCCCTGCCCGGTTTGCGGGGTCAGGCGCAGCGGGTAAGCGCTGGTGAACCAGCCGACGCTGCGGGTCAGGTCGATGTCGTCGAACAGGCTTTCGCGGCCATGGCCTTCGAGCTGGATCAGCGCCGACCCGTGCCCGCTCCAGCGGCACAGCACACGGGCCAGGGCGGTCAGCAGCAGGTCGTTGACCTGGGTGCGGTAGGCGCTCGGCGCCTGTTGCAGCAACTGGCGCGTGTGTTCGGCATCCAGGCGCACGCTGACGGTGTCGGCATCGCGGTTGCGCCGCGAACCGTGCGGGTGGGCCACGGGCAATGCCGCGTCAGGGCCGGCCAACCGGTCCTGCCACAGGCTCAACTCTTCACGCAGGGATTCGCTGCCGGCGTACGCCTGCAAGCGCGCGGCCCAATCGCGCAGGGCGCTGGTCTTGGCCGGCAGGCTGACGGACTGGCCGTCGCTGAGCTGGCGGTAAACGTTTTGCAGGTCTTCGAGCAACACGCGCCACGACACACCGTCCACCACCAGGTGATGGATCGCGATCAGCAAGCGTTGCTGGCCTTGGGGGCCATCCACCAGCAAGGCGCGCACCAGCGGGCCGTGCTCCAGGTCGAGGCTGCGCTGGGTGTCGGTGAACAGCGCGGTGCACTGTTGCATGTCGCGCACTTGCGCCTGCATCAGCACGCCGCCTTTGGGCACGGCCAGGTGTTCGGCATGCCATTGCGCATCGCGCCGGGTAAAGCTCAGGCGCAGGGCGTCGTGGTGCTCGAGTACCGCCAGCAGCGCTTGCTCCAGGCGATGAGGCTCGAGCAGTTGCAGCGGCTTGAGCACCAGCGCCTGATTCCAGTGCTGGCGCGCGGGAATATCGGTGTCGAAGAACCAGTGCTGGATCGGTGTAAGGCCCGAAGCGCCGGTAAGCACGCCTTGCTCGGCGCTGACCTGCTCGGAGCGCGTGGCCACCCCGGCCAGGGTTTGCACGGTCTGGTGCTGGAACAGGTCGCGGGGGCTGAAGTGAATCCCCGCCTGCCGCGCACGGCTGACCACCTGGATCGACAGGATCGAATCGCCGCCCAGTTCAAAGAAGTTATCGTCGAGGCCGACCTGCTGCACGTTCAACACCGCGCACCAGATCGCCGCCAAGGTGCTTTCCAGCTCGTTGCGCGGCGCCACGTACTGTTGCCGATTGGCCTCGGGATCGGGTTGCGGCAGGGCGCGGCGGTCGAGCTTGCCGTTGGCGGTCAGCGGCATGCTGTCGAGTACGATCAGGTGCGCGGGTACCATGTAGTCCGGCAGTTGCGCCTTGAGATGGGCCTTGAGCGCCTCACGCAAGGTGCCGTGGTCGGCGTCGCTGACCAGGTACGCCACCAGTTGCCTGCCACTCGGCGAATCCAGCGCCAGCACCACCGCTTCGCGCACGGCAGCATGTTCCAGCAGGCGGGTTTCGATCTCGCCCAGTTCGATCCGGAAACCGCGAATCTTCACCTGGTGGTCGATACGCCCCAGGTACTCCACCAGGCCATCGGCGCGCTGGCGCACCAGGTCGCCGGTGCGATACAGGCGACCGCCCTGGCGGGCAAACGGGTCGGCGACAAACCGTTCGGCCGTCATCCCCGGACGTTCGTGGTAACCCTGGGCCAAACCGGCGCCGCCGACATACAACTCGCCGGTCGCGCCTTGCGGCACCAAGGCCAGGTCGGCGTCGAGAATATAGGCCACGCGGTCGCCGATGATGCTGCCGATCGCCACGCTGGCGGCGCCCTCTTCCAACTGCTGCGGCGCCAGGCTGGCCAGGGGCATCACCACGGTTTCGGTGGGCCCATAGGCATTGAAAAACACCTCGGGCTGGAACGCCGCACGGATACGCTGCAGGTGTTCGCCGGTCAGCGCTTCGCCGCCGGTAATACACATGCGCACCGGCAAGGTCTGGTGCTGGGTTGCCAGCCACTGCGCCAACTGGCTGCCGTAGCTCGGGGTAAAACCGAGGATGTTGATGCGATGGGTACGGATCAGCCCGCAGATTTCCTCGGCATCCCACTGGCCCTGGGCGCGCAGGACCACCTGGGCACCGCTGAGCAGCGGCACCAGCAGACGCTCGGTGGCGGCGTCGAAGTTGATCGAATAGAAATGCAGTTCGCAATCGTCCGGGCGCATGCCGAAGCGCTCGATCACGGCCTGGCAATGCATGGCGATTTCACCGTGGGACACCACCACGCCCTTGGGTTTACCGGTGGAGCCGGAGGTGTAGATCAGGTAGGCCTGATGTTGCGGCAAACTGATAAACGGCAGCTCGCCGGCCGGGTAATTGGCCAGCACCGGCAAGTCATCTTCCAGGCACCAGCAGGCCACGCTCGCCGGCAACTCGCCGAGGGCGTCGAACATCGCCGCATCGCTGAGCAACAGGCCGATGCCGCTGTCTTCGATCATGTAATGCAGGCGGTCCAGCGGGTATTCCGGGTCCAGCGGCACATAGGCGCCACCCGCCTTGAGGATCGCCAGCAGGCCGATGACCATTTCCAGCGAGCGCGGCAGCGCCAGGCCGACCCGCACCTGCGGGCCAACGCCGCGCTCGCGCAGCATCCACGCCAGGCGGTTGGCGCGGGCGTCGAGTTCAGCGTAGGTGAGGGTCACACCGGCAAAGGTCAGCGCCGGGGCATCGCCACGCTTGAGCGCCTGCCAGCTGAACAGTTGCTGGAGGCACTGGTCGAGGCGATGCTCGCCCGCCTCCACGCCCAGGCTGTCCTGCAACGCGCGTTGCTCGGTGGCGCTCAGCAACGGCAGTTCGCTGAGGCGTTGTTGCGGGTTGGCGATCAACGCTTCGAGCAGGTTGCGCCAATGCTCGGCCATGCGCGCGATGCGCGGTTCATCGAACAAATCGGTGCTGTAGGTCAGGCAGCAACCCAGGCGGTGGTCGAGGTCGGTGACTTCCAGGTTGAGGTCGAACTTGGTCGCGCGGGCATCGTTGGCCAGGTATTCGACGGTCATGCCGGCCAGTTGGCGGCTCTGCTGGAATTCCCAGCGCTGCACGTTGCACATCACCTGGAACAACGGGTTGTACGCCGCGCTGCGCGGCGGTTGCAGGGCTTCCACCAGGTGGTCGAACGGCAGGTCCTGATGGGACTGGCCTTCGATCACGGTGTGACGGACCTGCTCGAACAGCTCGGCGACACTCATCTGCCCCGTGAGCTGGCAACGCAGCACCTGGGTGTTGAGGAACGCGCCGATCAGCCCTTCGCTTTCCGGGCGAATGCGGTTGGCCACCGGCGCGCCGATACGCAGGTCGGTCTGGCCGCTGTAGCGATAGAGCAACACGGCCAGGGTGGCGGTCATGGTCATGAACAGGGTCAAGCCACGTTCGGCGTTGAAGGCACGCACACGGGCGGCCAGATCGTCGCTGAGGTCGAAGCGGTACAACTCGCCCCGGTGACTTTGCACCGGTGGTCGTGGGCGGTCACCGGGCAATTCGAGCAGTGGATGTTCGTTGCCCAGTTGCGCGGTCCAGTAGTCCAGTTGGCGTTGGCGCTCGCCAGACTCCAGCCACTGACGTTGCCACACGCTGTAGTCCAGGTACTGCACCGGCAACGGTGCCAGCGGCGACAGGCGCTCATCGATAAAGGCTTCGTACAGCGCGCTGAGTTCACGGGCAAAGATGTCCATGGCCCAGCCTTCGGTGACGATATGGTGCAGGGTCAGCACCAGGTAGTGCTCCCGCTCACCGGCCTTGACCAGGCACGCGCGCAGCAGTGGCCCGGTTTCCAGGTTGAACGGGGTGTGCGCCTCGTGGTCGGCCAGTCGCTGCAAACGCTGCTCGCGCTCGCCTTCGTTCAACGCCGACATATCCTGCCAGTCCATGCGCAGGCCGGTCTGCGCCGACACCTTTTGATAGGCCACGCCGTCGACGCTCGGGAATGTAGTGCGCAGGGTTTCGTGGCGCATGACCAAGGCCTGCAACGCCGCCTCGAAACGCCCCACATCCAGCACGCCACGCAGGCGTGCCATGCCGCCGACGTTGTAGGCCGGGCTGTCCGGTTCCATCTGCCAGAGGAACCACATGCGCTGCTGGGAATACGATAACGGCACCGGCAGGCTGCGGTCGACGGTGGCGATTGCGGTTTGCTGGTTGCGTTGGCCGCTGGCCTGGATCAGGCCGACTTGCTCGGCATAAGCCCCCAGCTCGCTGGCCTCGAACAAGGTGCGCAACGGCAACTCGACGTCGCACGCCTGGCGGGTGCGGGAGATGATTTGTGTGGCCAGCAGCGAGTGACCGCCGAGGACGAAAAAGTCATCGCGCAGGCCGATTGTTGCCAAGCCGAGCACTTCGCGCCAGATCGCTGCAATCTGCTGCTGCAACGGTGTTTCGGGCTCGATGTGTTCGCGGGTTTGCCACACCGGCGCCGGCAATGCCCGACGGTCGAGCTTGCCGCTGGGGCTCAAGGGCATCGCGTCCAGGCGCATCAGTTGCGCGGGCACCATGTACTCCGGCAGCTCGGCGGCCAGGGCGGCTTTGACGTCCTGTTCGTCCAAGGCGACATGGGCGGTGTAGTAACCGATCAACTGCGCATCGCGCACCAGCACCACGGCCTGGGCGATGCCGTCCAGGGCCAGCAGGCGCGCTTCGATTTCTTCCGGTTCCACCCGGAAGCCGCGCAGCTTGACCTGCTGGTCGAGACGGCCGAGGTATTCGAGCACGCCATCCGCACTCCAGCGTGCACGGTCACCGCTGCGATACAGGCGTGCGCCCGCCTCGCCCAGCGGGTCGGCGACAAAGCGCTCGGCGGTCAAGCCGGCACGCCCAAGGTAGCCACGGGCCAGGCCGATACCGCCGATGCACAGTTCACCCGGCACACCGGCCGGCAAGGGGTTGAGCTGCTCGTCCAGCACGCGGCAGATCACATTGCCCAGTGGTCGGCCAATCGGCGAACGCTCGCCATCGTCAGCAGTGCAATGCCAGTGGGTGACGTTGATCGCCGTCTCGGTCGGGCCATAACGGTTGTGCAATTGCACCGCCGGCAACTGCGCCAATACGCGATTGCGCAACTCGGCGGGCAAGGCTTCGCCACCGGAGAACAGGCGACGCAGGCTGGTGCACTCGGGCACCAGCGGTTCGTCGATAAACAGCTGCAACAGCGGCGGCACGAAGTGCAGCGTGGTCACGCCGTGCGCCTGCACCAACTGCGCGATGCGGTGCGGATCGCGGTGCTCGCCAGGGCCGGCCAGCACCAGGCGGCAGCCGGTGATCAGCGGCCAGAAGCATTCCCACACCGACACGTCGAAACTGATCGGTGCCTTTTGCATCAGCACGTCGCTGTCATTGAGTTGATAGGTGACCTGCATCCACTGCAAGCGCTCGGCCAGGGCCGCATGGGTATTGCCCACGCCCTTGGGCTGCCCGGTGGAGCCGGAGGTGTAGATCACATAGGCGAGGTTGTCGCCATCGAGGTGCAGGCCGGGCGGTTGGGTCGGCCAGCTGTCGAGGTGCAGGCTGTCCATGGCAATCACGCACACGCCTTCGGCACTCGGCACACGGTCCAACAATGCGGTCTGGGTCAACAGCAGGTGCACGCCGCTGTCCTTGAGCATGTAGGCCAGGCGCTCGGCGGGGTAATCCGGGTCCAGCGGCACATAGGCGCCACCGGCCTTGATGATCGCCAGCAGGCCCACCAGCAACTGCGGCGAACGCTCGGCGGCGATGGCTACGCACACGTCCGGGCCGACGCCTTTGTCGCGCAGGTAATGGGCCAGGCGGTTGGCCTGGGTGTGCAGTTGGGCGAAGGTCAGGCTGCCGTCCTGCCAGACCAGCGCGGTGTTGTCCGAGGTGTGTTGATTGAGCAGTTCGGGCAGCCATTGTTGAGCCGGTGCGCACGGCGCCTGGCTCCACGCTTGCTGTTCGTCCTGCGGCATCAGCTGGAGGTCACCGATGGCCTGTTGCGGTTGTTCGCACACGGCCTGCAGCAGGTGGATGAAGTGCGCGGCCAGGCGCTGGATGGTCGCGCTGTCGAACAGTTCGTCGGCGTAGTCGAAGGACAGGCTCAGGCGCCCGTTGCGGTCTTCTTCGCTGTGCAGCTGCAGGTCGAACTTGGCTTCGCGGCTGTGCCAGGGCAGCTCATCGGCGAGCATGCCCGGCAGGCGGCGCAAGGCGCTGAGGTCGCGTTGCTGGTGGTTGAACATGACCTGGAACAGGCCTTGTTCGCGGGCTTGCGGGAAGGCTTCCAGCAGTTGCTCGAAGGGCAGGTCCTGATGGGCCTGGGCGCCCAGTGCCGTCTGGCGGGTGGCGGCCAGCAGCTCATTGAAAGGCAGGCGCCCGTCCAGCTCGGCACGCAGCACCAGGGTGTTGATAAAGAAGCCGATCAGGCCTTGGGTTTCCTGGCGCGGGCGGTTGGCGTTGGGCACGCCGATGCGGATATCGCGCTGGCCGCTGTAGCGGTAGAGCAAGGTCTGGAACGCCGCCAGCAACAGCATGAACGGCGTGGACTCGTGGGCCTGGGCGGTCTGGCGAATCGCCTCGCTGAGGCTGACACTCAGGCGCACACTATGGCGCGACGCACTGTGGCGTTGCTGGGCCGCACGCGGGTGGTCGGTGGCCAGGCTCAGGGTCGGGTGCTCGTCCCCCAGTTGCGCTTTCCAGTACGCCAGTTGGCGCTGGCCTTCACCGTCGGCCAGCCATTGGCGCTGCCAGCTGCCGTAGTCGGCGTACTGCAAGGCCAGTGGCGGCAACGCCAGGGCCTGGCCCTGGCTTGCGGCGGCGTACAGGCGCGAGAACTCGTCGATGAGGATATTCAACGACCAGCCATCGGCGATGATGTGGTGCAGGGTCACCAGCAACTGGTGATCGTCCTCGTCCAGGCGCACCAGGGTCACCCACAGCAGCGGGCCTTGTTCCAGGTCGAACAGGGTTCGGGCTTCGTCCTCACGGATCTGTTGCGCGCGAGCCTCACGCTCGGCGACGGGCAAGTCGCTGAGATCGATAACCTGCAGGTCAAAATCGCTATTGGCGTCCACACGCTGGAAGCCCTGGCCATCGCGCTCATAGAAGCGGGTGCGCAAGGCTTCGTGGCGCTGGATCAGGTACTGGAAGCTTGAGCGCAGCGCGTCTTCATCCAGCTCGCCACGCAGACGCAGGGCGCCGGGGATGGTGTAGGCGCTGCTTTGCGGGTCCAGTTGCCAGGTGATCCACAGGCGGTTCTGGGCCAGGGATTGGGGCAGTTCGTCCTGGCGCGACAACGGGCGGATCGCACCTTGGGCAATGCCGCCGTCCTGTTGCAGTTGCGCCACGCCGGCGGCGAACCCGGACAACGTCGGCGCCTCGAACAGCAGGCGCAGGTTCAACTCCAGGCCGAGGGTTTCCCGCAGGCGCGCGACCACTTGGGTGGCGGTGATGGAGTTGCCGCCGAGCAGGAAGAAGTGGTCGTCGGCCGCCACCGTGGCGACCTGCAACTGCTCGCACCAGATCGCGGCGATCCGGCTTTGCAGTTCGGATTCCAGCGCAACAGCGCTCGCCTGGGCGTGCAGATCGGGGAACTGTGCGTAGCAGTCGAGACTGCCGTCGGCCTGCCGAAGCGCGCACGCCGCACGCTGCACCTTGCCGCTGGAGGTCTTGGGCAGGCCGCCGGGGTTGAGCAACACCACCACGCACGGCGCCTCTTGATAGGCCTCGGCCACGGCTTGGCGGATGGCTTTGATCAGCGCTTCAGGCGACAGGATCTTCTGCACGCTGCGGCTGATTTCCGCGGCGATGCCGATGCCTTCCAGGCCTTTGTCATTCACCGCAAACGCCGCGACCCGGCCCTTGCGCACCACTTCCATTTCGCGCTCGATGGTCTGTTCGATGTCCTGGGGGTACAGGTTATGGCCGCGCACGATCAGCAGATCTTTCAGGCGACCGGTGATGTACACCTCGCCCTCGCGGATAAAGCCCAGGTCACCGGTGCGCAGCCAGGTGCGGCCGGCATGCTGCACGAAGGTCTTGGCGCTGGCCTCTGGGTTGCGCCAGTAGCCGTGGGCGATGCTCGGACCGCTGGCCCAGAGTTCGCCGACGCAGTTGTCGGCCAGCTCGCTCAGTGTGTGCGGGTCGGCGATCAGCACCGCGTGTTCCGGCTGGGAGGTGCCGCAACTCATGATCGCACTGCCCTGCCCCGGCTCGGCGCGGTTGGCGGCCAGGGCCTGCTCGTCGACGCGCAGCGCCGGGATGCCATGGCCACGCCGGCCGCCGGCGACGAACAGGGTGGCTTCGGCCAGGCCGTAGGAGGCGAAGAAACTATCCGAGGTAAACCCGCAGGCGGCGAACTTCTCGGCGAAGCGCTCGAGGGTGTCGAGGCGGATGGGCTCGGAGCCGGAATAGGCCACGCGCCAGTTGCTCAAGTCCAGGCGCTCCAGGGCCGACTCACTGACCCGCTCGCTGCACAGGCGGTAGGCGAAATCCGGCCCGCCGCTGATGGTGCCGCGGTATTCGCTGATCGCTTCGAGCCAGCGCAATGGCCGGCCGAGGAAATAGGCCGGCGACATCAACACGCACGGCACGCCGCTGAAAATCGGTTGCAGCAGGCCGCCGATCAGGCCCATGTCGTGGTACAGCGGCAGCCAGCTGACGATCACGTCGTCAGGGTTCAGGTCGATGCCAAAGCCGCGTCGGATCAGCACTTCGTTGGCCACCAGGTTGCCGTGGCTGACTTGCACGCCCTTGGGCAACGCGGTGGAGCCTGAGGTGTATTGCAGGAAGGCGATGTCGTCGGGTTGCAGGTCGGGGGTGCTCCAGGCGCTGGCGATCTGTGCGTCGAGGGTGTCGACACTCAGCACCGGCGGCGCGTTTTCGATCTGCGCGAGGCCCTCGGCCAGGCTGGCGATGGTCAGCAGCAGACGCGGTTCGGCGTCACCGATAATCGACAGCAAACGCTCCTGGTGATGACGGCGGGTGGACTCCGGCGGGTAGGCCGGCACCGCGATCACCCCGGCGTACAGGCAGCCGAAGAACGCCGCGACGTAGTCCGGGCCACTGGGGAACAGCAGCACCGCACGGTCGCCCTGTGCCGCATTGGCCTGGAGGGCGGCGGCGATGGTGCGGGCGCGTTGGTCCAGGTCACGGTAACTGAGTACCACGTTGTGCTCGGCCGACTCGGCGAGGAAGCGCAGGGCGACCTGGTCCGGGGCCTGGGCGGCGCGACGTTGAAGGGACTCGACCAGGGTGCGGGGAAGTTCGAAGGCGTCCATCATGGGGTTCCTGCCTGAAATCGGCTTACGGGAAATTCGGGAATGGGAGAGCGATCAGCCGGCGGCCATTTGCCGCGCCGCGCCATTGCGCCAGCGGGCCAGGTGTTCGTCGGCGTAGCGCCGCACGCAGCGCAATACGGCGCTTTCGTGCTGGATAAGGAAGAAGTGGTGGCCGTCGAACATGTCCAGGGAAAAACCGCTGGCGGCATCGAGCTGCCAGTCGAGCAACTGGTCGGCGCGCACGCTGTCCTGCTTGCCGCCGAACACATGGATCGGCAGGTCCAGCGGCTTGCGCTCGCCGTAGGTGAAGCTGCCGCACAGCAGGAAATCGGCGCGCAGGATTGGCAGCATCAACTGCATCAACTCGGGATTGGCCAGGGCTTCTTCGGCGGTGCCTTGCAGTTCGCGCAGACGGGCGATCAGTTGCGCGTCGGTCTTCTCGATGGCGTATTCGCTGACATCGCGGCGGGCCGGGCCGGCCGTGCCGGAGGCGAACAGCGCCAGCGGCACAGGGACATTCCGTGCCTTTAACGCGTGGGCCAATTCAAAGGCCAGCAGACCGCCGAGGCTATGGCCGAACAACGCATAAGGGCCGCTCAAGTCGCGACTGATTTCCTCCGCGAGCTGCGCCGCCAAGGCCTTGATATCGCGCTGCAGGGGCTCGTCCATGCGCATGCCCCGCCCAGGCAATTCCAGCGGGCACACCTGCAACCACTCCGGCAACGTGCGGCGCCAACGCGCGTAAACCATGGCGCTGGCGCCCGAATAGGGCAGGCAGAACAGGCGCAGTCGAGTCGGCGTAGTCATCCCGCGACGACTCCAAACTGAAACACGCTGTGTGCACGATAAAAACCCATGTCGTCCTCCTGCGGGTGCTGATCCTTGGCCGCTTTACTAACGGCCCTGTCACCCAGAAGAACGGACGGCACCGGCAAATAATTAGTCGCCGGGTACCTGCGAGACGTGGTTCACACCAAACAAGAAAGCATAAGATTAGTTCGCCTTCTCATTTGACAATCATTATCATTCAGCATAATTTGTTGCCCGATGTGTAGGAGGCCTCAGCAAGGACGCCCTCCCCTAACCTCTTTTGCGACAAGGTGATTTCCATGACGGAACAAGTATCCACAGGCAGGTGCGACTCACCGCTTCTCCAGGCATTTGTCGACAATCGACTGATTCTGGTGAAGATTGCGGCACGTATTACCGGGTGCCGCTCCCGTGCCGAAGATGTAGTGCAGGACGCCTACTTCCGCCTGCAATCGGCGCCGACGATCACGTCATCGTTCAAGGCCCAACTGAGTTATCTGTTCCAGATCGTGCGCAACCTGGCGATCGATCACTACCGCAAGCAGGCCCTGGAACTCAAATATTCCGGGACGGAAGAGGAAGGCTTGAATGTGGTCATTCACGGCGCTTCACCGGAAACCTCCCACATCAATTTCAACACCCTGGAAAACATCGCCGACGCCCTGACGGAGTTGCCCCAGCGCACCCGCTACGCGTTCGAGATGTACCGCCTGCACGGTGTGCCGCAAAAGGACATTGCCAAGGAACTCGGGGTTTCACCGACGTTGGTGAACTTCATGATTCGCGATGCGCTGGTGCACTGCCGCAAGGTGTCCGGCAACCATAGCGATACGTTTGCACGGCGCGTGTGACCTCAGGGTACCGCCATCACATCGATGCGGTACGGCTCGAAAATCTTCAGCATCTCGCCGCTGTCGCGCAAGCGCTTGAGCAACGCCGAAAACGCCTCGCCCGTGATCGGCGCCTTGGGCCGCAGCAACGCGTAGTGGTGATAGACCTGGTCGATGCGCTCCGAGACCAGGAACTGCCCGGCCATATCCGCATTGCGCACCATGAAGTCACTCAGGTACGAACGGGTTACCAAGGCGATGTCCGCACGCCCGCGCGCAACCATCAGCAGGTTGCTGTCATGGGAATAGGTCAAGGTGGCGTTGAAGTGCTCGGCCAAGTACTTGGGGTCGGGGTTGAAGTTGGCAAAGGCGTAGTGATAGCCGCTGAACACCGCCAGGCGTTTTCCGGCAAGGTCGGCGAAATAGTTCTGGCCTCGACCGGGCTCACGCTGGGCGACGAAGATTTCCGCATCTTCCAGGCCCATGTCGATGCTGGTGTGGGCAACCTTCTGCCAGCCCCAATCGGGATTTTCGAAGATGGCCATGTCGATACGGCCTTGTTCGAAATCACGAAAACGCCGGGGGATGGAGGTGGGTACCAGCACAAACTGGTAGTCGGTTTGCGAGGCGTTCAGGGCCTCCACCAATTGAGGCAACAGACCGGTGTCGGCGCCTTGCTCCGGGCGCACGGTGTAGGGCGGAAAATGCGCCGCGCCGATACGCACCAGTTGCGCAGCCGAAGCCGGCAACCATGCTGCGGTGCCGAGTGCCCATAAAGTAAGTCCTGCAGCCAACCGCCATGGCGATAACATCAAGGCACACACCGTTCAATACATCGATGTCGATAAGCTAGGCGTTTTTGTCCAGCTAGACAACTTTCCATCGGCAAATTAATAGCTTGCGCCTCAATCGGCCTTCAAAACCATCAACAAGGCTTCTTCGGCCAATTGCTCCAGGGTCAGGTTGCCCTCGGCGCGAAACCAGGTGGTGGTCCAGGACAAGGCCCCGGTGAGGAAGCGTCGCGCAATAAACACATCGCCCTTGATGTAACCCGCCGCCTTGGCCTCGCCCAACACCTGCAGCCAGATGTCTTCGTACACATCGCGCAACGCCAGCACCTGGGCCTGGGCGTCGGTCGACAGCGAACGCCATTCATACACCAGCACCGCCATGGCCTCGCCGCTGCCGCCCATGATCGACTGCAATTCGCAGCGAATCAGCGCCAGCACACGTTCGCGTACGGTGCTCGCCTCCTCGAGCGAGGCACGCATCAAGGCGGTGTTGTAGTGGATGGTTTCCTCCATCACCGCGCGCAGGATCTCGTCCTTGCTCTTGAAGTGATGAAAGATACTGCCGGACTGGATGCCCACGGCACTGGCCAGGTCGCGGACGGTGGTGCGTTCAAAGCCCTTGTTGCGAAACAGGTGCGCCGCGGTTTGCAGCAACTTGCCCCGGGCACTGTCGGGGTCGGTCAATTGGCCGCCGTCGACCATGGTGCGCATCACCCGCAGGGCTTTGTGCTCATCCATGCTGCTCTCCTCTACTTCTACTGACGTCTTGGCCGGCAATTTAGGCCGTGCCAGTCACCCAAGCAAGCGCTTGGGCAAAACTTGTGACCGAAGTTTACAAACCAAGCGCTTGCTTGGTAGTCTCGTTGCCAGCCATTCGAGGAAGGATTTCTCATGAGCAAGACGGTTCGTATCGGCTGCGCCAGCGCCTTCTGGGGTGACACCTGCAGCGCGGCCGCGCAGTTGGTGCACGGCGGCAAGCTGGACTACCTGGTGTTCGACTACCTGGCGGAAGTCACGATGTCGATCCTCGCCGGTGCACGGATGAAAGATCCCCAGGCCGGCTACGCCACGGATTTCGTCGAGGTGCTCACACCGCTGCTGGCCGAGATCCAGCGCCAGGGCATCCGCGTGATCAGCAATGCCGGCGGCATCCACCCCCAAGCCTGCGCCGCCGCCCTGCAAGCTGCCTGCGATAAAGCCCAGGTGCCGCTGAAAATCGCCGTGCTGCTGGGCGATGACCTGCAACCCAAGCTCAAGCACCTGCACGGCATCACCGACATGTTCAACGGCACGCCGCTGCCGCCCCTGTGTGTATCCGCCAATGCCTACCTCGGCGCACCGGGCATTGCCCAGGCGCTGCAACTGGGCGCGGACATTGTCATCACCGGCCGGGTGGTCGACAGCGCGGTGGTCAGCGCAGCGCTGGTGCATGAATTCGGTTGGTCGTGGCAGGACTACGACCGCCTGGCCCAGGCCGCGTTGGCCGGGCATATCATCGAATGCGGCGCGCAGTGTACCGGCGGCAACTTCACCGACTGGCGCGACGTGCCCGACTACGAGCACATCGGCTTTCCCATCGTCGAAGTCAATGCCGATGGCCAGTTCACGGTCAATAAAGTCGAGGGCAGCGGTGGCCTGATCAGCGAACTGAGCGTGGCCGAACAGCTGCTGTATGAAATCGGCGACCCACACGCGTATCTGCTGCCCGATGTGATCTGCGATTTCAGCCAGGTGAAGTTGCAGCAGCAAGGCAAAAACTGCGTACGCCTGCACGGCGCCAAGGGGTTGCCGCCAACGCACCAGTACAAGGTCAGCGCCACGTACCCGGAAGGCTTTCGCTGCACCGCCAGTTGCCTGATCGCCGGGATCGATGCAGTGGCCAAGGCCGAGCGGGTCAGCCAGGCGATCATCAACAAGACCTCGGAACTGTTCAGCCAGCGCGGCTGGGCGCCCTACACCGACGTGAATATCGAACTGCTGGGCAGCGAAGCGACGTATGGCCCCCGCGCCCTGCGCCACGACTGCCGCGAAGTGGTGGTCAAGCTGGCGGTGCGCCACCCCAGCAAGCCGGCGCTGGTGCTGTTCGCCCGCGAGATCGCCCAGGCGGCCACGGGCATGGCGCCGGGGCTGACCGGGATTGTCGGTGGGCGGCCGACGGTCTACCCGCTGATCCGCTTGTTCTCGTTCCTGATCGATAAGGCCGCCTGCGAGGTGGTAGTCGACTTCCAGGGTCAACGCCACGTCTGCACGCAGCCCATCGCCGACGCTCCGATCCTGCCTGCCGCCCCGATGGATCCGCCCCAGCCCCAGGGGCGCGCCGACGCCAGCGTGGCGCTGGTGAAACTCGCCGTGGCACGCTCCGGCGACAAGGGCAACCACAGCAATATCGGGGTCATCGCCCGCGCCCCCGAGTACCTGCCGTGGATTGCCGAAGCGCTGACGCCAGAGGTGCTCGTCGACTGGATGGGCCATGTGCTCGACCCCGTGCACGGCCGCGTTGAACGCTGGTATTTGCCCGGCAGCCACAGCCTCAATTTCCTGCTGGAAAACGCCCTGGGCGGCGGCGGCATCGCCAGCCTGCGCATCGACCCCCAGGGCAAGGCCTTCGCCCAGCAGCTGTTGGAAATCCCCATCGCCGTGCCGCAACACATCGCCGATCAACTCACATAAAGGAGCGTTGCCGTGGCCTTCGACTCGATCTTCAAAGCCGGCCTGTTCCAGGGTCACACCGTGATCGTCAGCGGCCGCGACACAAGGCGGAGCAATAAACCATGCCGCTGATTGACAGCCTGATCGATCCCCACAGCCCGCAGTTCGCCCAGAACCGCGCCGCCATGCTGGAAGGCATCCAACACCTGCGCCAGTTGGAACAGACCCTGCTGGGCAAGGCCGAGGAAGCCAGGCCCAAGTTCGAAAAACGCGGCCAACTGCTGCCCCGCGAGCGCCTCAACCTGCTGCTGGACCCAGGCGCGCCGTTCCTGGAACTGGCGAGCCTGGCCGGCTACAAGCTGCATGATGACAAGGACGGCAGCGCCGCCGGCGGTGGGCTGATCGCCGGAATCGGCTACGTCAGCGGCGTGCGCATGCTGGTGGTGGCTAATAACAGCGCGATCAAGGGCGGCACCGTTTCGCCCTCAGGCCTGAAAAAATCCCTGCGCCTGCAACAGATCGCCATGGACAACAAACTGCCGGTGGTGACCCTCGCCGAAAGCGGTGGCGCCAACCTCAACTATGCCGCAGAGATTTTCGTCGAAGGCGCGCGCAGCTTTGCCAACCAGGCGCGCATGTCGGCCATGGGCTTGCCGCAGATCACCGTGGTGCACGGCTCGGCCACGGCAGGTGGCGCGTACCAGCCAGGACTGTCGGATTACGTGGTGGTGGTGCGCGGCAAGGCCAAGCTGTTCCTTGCCGGTCCGCCGCTGCTCAAGGCGGCGACCGGTGAAGTCGCCACCGATGAAGAATTGGGCGGCGCCGAAATGCATGCACAGATCGCCGGCACCGCCGAATACCTGGCGGAAAACGACGCCGATGGCGTGCGCATCGTGCGTGAAATCGTCAGCCTGTTGCCCTGGGATGAGCGCCTGCCGCTGGCGCCCAAACGCAATTACGCCGAGCCGCTGTACCCCATCGACGACCTGCTGGGGCTGATCCCCGCTGACCCGAAAAAGCCCTACGACGTGCGCGAGATCCTCGCGCGCCTGGCCGACGGTTCGCAGTTCCTCGAGTTCAAGGCAGCGTTCGACGCCCATACCGTCTGCGGCCATCTGCACATCCAGGGCCGCGCGGTCGGCGTGATCGGCAACAACGGCCCGATCACGCCCAAGGGCGCGAGCAAGGCGGCGCAGTTTATCCAGCTGTGTGACCAGAGCCGCACACCGCTGCTGTTCCTGCACAACACCACCGGCTTCATGGTGGGTACCGAAGCGGAGCAGCAAGGGGTGATCAAGCATGGCGCGAAGATGATCCAGGCGGTGGCCAACGCACGGGTGCCTAAACTCACGGTGGTGGTCGGTGGCTCCTACGGCGCCGGCAACTATGCAATGTGCGGTCGCGGCCTGGACCCGCGTTTTATCTTCGCCTGGCCCAACAGCCGCACGGCGGTGATGGGCGGTGCCCAGGCGGGCAAGGTGCTGCGGATCGTCACCGAGGCCAAGCAGTTGAAAGACGGCCTGGTGCCGGATCCCAAGGTGCTGGACATGCTCGAACAGGTCACCGCGCAAAAACTCGACAGCCAGTCCACCGCACTCTATGGCAGCGCGAACCTGTGGGATGACGGGCTGATAGACCCACGGGATACCCGTACCTTACTCGGCTTTCTGCTGGATATCTGTCACGAGGCCGACGTCCGCGAGTTGCAGCCCAACAGCTTCGGCATCGCGCGCTTCTAACCGGAGAACAAGAACAATGATCTTCACCCAGGAACACCAGGAACTGCGCCGCACCGTCCGTGCCTTCGTCGACCGCGAGATCAACCCTCATGTGGACGCATGGGAAAAGGCCGGGCGCTTCCCCATCCACGACATCTTCCGCAAGGCCGGCGACCTCGGCTTGCTGGGGATCTCCAAACCGGAACAATTCGGCGGCATGGGCCTGGACTACAGCTACTCGATCGTCGCCGCCGAAGAGTTCGGCACCATCCGCTGCGGCGGCATCCCCATGTCCATCGGCGTGCAGACCGATATGTGCACCCCTGCCCTCGCCCGCTTCGGTTCCGATGAATTGCGCGACGAATTCCTGCGCCCGGCCATCAGCGGCGAGCAGGTCGGTTGCATCGGCGTCTCGGAAACCGGCGCCGGTTCCGACGTGGCCGGGTTGAAAACCCATGCGCGCAAGGACGGCAGCGACTATGTGATCAACGGCAGCAAAATGTGGATCACCAACTCGCCCAGCGCCGACTTTATCTGCCTGTTGGCCAACACCTCCGACGACAAGCCGCATATCAACAAGTCGCTGATCATGGTGCCGATGAACACCCCAGGGATCAGCGTCAGCCCGCCCCTGGAAAAACTCGGCATGCACAGCTCCGAAACCGCCCAGGTGTTCTTAGACGGCGTGCGCGTGCCCCAGCGCAATCGCATCGGCCACGAGGGCGCGGGGTTCATGATGCAGATGCTGCAGTTCCAGGAAGAACGCCTGTTTGGCGCGGCCAATATGATCAAGGGCCTGGAGTACTGCATCGACAGCACCATCGACTACTGCAAGGAGCGCCAGACCTTCGGCAAGGCGCTGATCGACAACCAGGTGATTCACTTTCGCCTGGCCGAACTGGCCACCGAAATCGAATGCCTGCGCGCACTGGTCTACCAGGCCACCGAGCAGTACATCAAGGGCCAGGACGTGACCCGCCTGGCCTCCATGGCCAAGCTCAAGGCCGGGCGCCTTGGCCGCGAAGTCAGCGACAGTTGCCTGCAATACTGGGGCGGCATGGGCTTCATGTGGGACAACCCGGTGGCCCGTGCCTATCGCGATGTGCGCCTGGTGTCGATTGGCGGCGGTGCCGATGAAATCATGCTGGGCATCATCTGCAAGTTGATGGGCACTTTACCGGGGAAAAAGCCATGAATACCCTGCTGCTCGAACCCCACAACGGCGTGTTGCACATCACCCTCAACCGGCCCGAATGCCGCAATGCCATGAGCCTGGAAATGGTCAACGAACTGCGCGCGGTGCTGGCCGGGTTGGACAGCCAGGTGCGCGCCGTGGTGATCAGCGGCGCAGGCGGGCATTTTTGCGCCGGTGCCGATGTGAAGGACCTGGTCAGCGCCGGCGATCAATTGCAGGCCCTGAACCGGGCGTTCGGCACGTTGCTGCAAGCGGTGGAAGCCGTGTCGCAAGTGGTCATCGTGGTGCTGCAAGGCGCGGTGCTGGGCGGCGGGTTTGGCCTGGCCTGCGTGAGTGACATCGCGATTGCCGATCACCAGGCGCAGTTCGGTTTGCCGGAGACCAGCCTGGGGTTGCTGCCGGCACAGATCGCACCGTTTGTGGTCAAGCGTATCGGCCTGACCCAGGCGCGGCGACTGGCGCTGACGGCGGCGCGGTTCGATGGGCTGGAAGCTCAACGGCTGGGGCTGGTGCACTTCACCGAGACCGATCCGCAGGCGTTGGCCGAACGTCTGGATGAGGTGCTGGGGCAGGTGCTGCGCTGCGCCCCAGGCGCCAATGCGCGTACCAAGGCGCTGTTGCTGGCCAGCGTGGAGCAGCCCCTGGGGCCGCTGCTGGACCAGGCGGCGCAGTGGTTTGCCGAAGCAGTGACCAGTGCAGAAGGGATCGAGGGGACGCAGGCGTTTGTGCAGAAGAGAAAGCCTCGGTGGTGCAAGTGACGTCCGGGATAGCCACCGCATAACCCAAGGGATAACCCAATGCCGCAGTTCACAAAAATCCTCATCGCCAACCGCGGCGAAATCGCCTGCCGCATCCAGCGTACAGCCCAGGCCTTGGGCTACCGCACCGTCGCCGTCTACAGCGACGCCGACGCCCAGGCCCTGCATGTGCAGATGGCCGACGAAGCCGTACGCATCGGCCCCGCTGCGGTACAACTGTCCTATCTCAACATCCCGGCCATCCTCGAGGCCGCGGAAAAAACCGGCGCCGACGCCATCCACCCCGGCTACGGCTTCCTCTCGGAAAACCCCGGCTTCGCCCGCGCGTGCCAGGACGCCGGCCTGACCTTCATCGGCCCCAGCGCCGAGGCCATCGAACTGATGGGCAGCAAGCGCCGGTCCAAACTCGCCATGCTCGAGGCCGGCGTGCCTTGCATCGCCGGCTACCAGGGCAGCGCCCAGGATGACACCTGCCTGCAACGTGAAGCCGAGCGCATCGGCTACCCGTTGATGATCAAGGCCAGCGCCGGCGGCGGTGGCCGTGGCATGCGCCTGGTCCACCGGCCAGAGGCGCTGCTGGACAACCTGCACAGCGCCCGCTCGGAGGCCAGGAACGCCTTCGGCAGTGACGAACTGATCCTCGAACAGGCGCTGATCGAGCCGCGCCACGTCGAGATCCAGCTGTTCGGCGACCGCCACGGCAACCTGATTTACCTCGGCGAACGCGACTGCTCGATCCAGCGCCGCCATCAAAAAGTCATCGAGGAAGCGCCCTGCCCGGTGATGACGCCCGAACTGCGCCAGGCCATGGGCGAAGCCGCGCTCAAGGCCGGACGCGCGGTAAATTACATCGGCGCCGGTACCGTGGAGTTCCTGCTCGACCGCAACGGCCGGTTCTACTTCCTGGAAATGAACACCCGCCTGCAAGTGGAGCACCCGGTCACCGAGCTGATCACCGGCCTCGACCTGGTAGCCTGGCAACTGCAAATCGCCGCCGGCCAGCCGCTACCGCTCGAGCAGGCGCAGGTGAGCCTGAGCGGCCACGCCATGGAAGTGCGCCTCTATGCTGAAGACCCGGCCCAGGGCTTCCTGCCGCAAACCGGTGAGGTGCTGCGCTGGGAACCGGCCGTGGGCGTACGGGTTGACCATGGGCTGTGCGAAGGCGAAACCATCAGCCCGTTCTATGACCCGATGCTCGGCAAGCTCATCGCCCATGGCGCCACCCGCGAAGAAGCCCGGCGCAAACTGCTGCGGGCGGTGGAGGACACGTTGTTGCTGGGGGTGACGACCAATCAGCGCTTATTGGCTGAACTGCTCAAGCACCCAGGGTTTATCGGCGGTGATTTCAGCACCGGGTTTATCGCCGAGCACTTCAGCGAAATACCGCGCCAGGCCGCGACAAGTGATCAACTCGCCCTGGCCGCCGCGCTGTTTTACCAACACAGCGCCGACCAGCATTCCCACGGCCTCGCGGGATGGCGCAACAACGCCCGTGTTCCCTGCACCTTTAGCCTGGAGGTCGACGGCGAAACCCATACCGTCACCACCGCCCCCTTGCCACTCAGCACCGATGGGCGTCACGCCACCGTGGTGCTCAACGGCATTCGCCGCCGTATCGCCTATCACCTGGAGGGCTCTCGGCTGTGGTTGCCTGGCCTTATCGTCAACAACTGCACCCAGCAAGTTGCCGGGCGCCAGGCCGACGCCGGCAGCGGCACGGTCAAGGCACCGATGGACGGTGCCATCGTCGACGTCCGCGTCAGCACCGGTGAACAGGTGACCAAAGGCCAACTGCTGCTGGTGCTCGAAGCCATGAAAATGGAGCATCCACTCAAGGCCGACAGGGACGGCGTGGTCAAGGCCGTACAGGTCACAGCAGGCGATCAGGTACGCAATCGCCAGGTTCTGCTGGAGATCGAATAACCCCCTAGTCGGAACTACAAGGCCGGTCTACGCTCTATCCCCAACAGGAAAGGACGAGTACGGGAACCTGCGCGATGCCTCATTGGCTGATTATTGACCTTGAAGCCACAACGGATGAAGGCGGCTGGCCCGTGACGGAGATGGAAGTCATCGAGATCGGCGCGAGCCTGGTGAACCGCCAGGGCCGCGAGCTGGACCACTTCCAGCGCTTTGTGCGGCCGCTGCGCCGCCCATTGCTCACGCCCTTTTGTCGCCAGCTGACCCATATCACCCAGGCAAACATCGACGGCGCTGCACCGTTCACCGAGGTGTGGCCGCTGTTCGAGCGCTGGCTGGGCCAGCATCAGGCGCGCCTGGAAGGCTGGGCCAGTTGGGGTGACTACGACCGCGTGCAGCTGGAGCTCGAATGGCAGCGCCATGGCCTGGCCAGCGCCATGGCCCCCACGCCCCATGTCAACCTCAAGCAACGCTTCGCCAAGGCCCGGCGCCTGGACAAGCCCCTGGGGCTCAATGGCGCCCTGCAATTGGCGGGGATGCAGTTCCAGGGCCAGCAACATCGAGCGCTGGAAGATGCACGCAACACCGCGCGCCTGTTACCGTTGATTTTGCCGGTCTAGGCAGCTTCCCTGGCCTTGGGCATACTGGCCGACCTTTCCAGACCCTTTTTCCGAGGATTCGCCCATGTTCAAAGTCAACGAGTACTTCGACGGCACCGTCAAGTCGATCGCTTTCGGCACCGCAGAAGGTCCGGCGACCATCGGCGTGATGGCCCCGGGTGAATACGAATTCGGCACCGCCCAGCGCGAAATCATGCACGTGGTGTCCGGCGCCCTGAGCGTCAAGCTGCCCGACGCCAACGACTGGGAAACCTTCGCCGCCGGCAGCCAGTTCAACGTACCGGCCAACAGCAAGTTCCAGCTGAAGGTCGCGGTGGACACCGCTTATCTGTGCGAATACCGCGGCTGATCGCTGCGCCGCAAAAAAAATGCCCGTCTCCTGGGAGACGGGCATTTTTTATGGGCCCATGGCTTATTCGAGGATGATCACCGGCATGCCCACTTCCAGGCGGCCCACGCCATCATTGACCAGGTTCTGGCCAAAAATCGCGCCGTCCTCCGTCTTGCGGTAGGCCTCCAGCGTCACAAAAGGCTCACGGTCGGGGCTGCGCTCGCCGGTGTGCGGATCGATGGTGGTGAGAATGCAGCGTGAGCAGGGCTTGACTGCGCGGAACTCCACATCCCCGATGCGCAGGCGCTTCCAGCCGTCTTCGGCGAAGGCGTCGCTGCCTTCGATCACCAGGTTGGGGCGAAAGCGCAGCATGTCCATGGGGCGGCCGACTTTCTGCGAGAGGTCGTCGAGGGATGCTTGTCCGATCACCAGCAATGGATAACCGTCGGCGAACGCGACCTGGTCATCATCGCGGCCGTAACCTGCCTGGGTGCTGCGCGCCCGCTCAAGGGGGATCTGCACCAGCCGCGTGGGCTTGCCGATAAAGGCGCTGACCCAGGCGGCGGCTTCGTCGCCGGCGTCCGGCACACGCAAGGTGTCGCGCCAGATGGTCACGCCACGTAGCTCGGCCGCACTGCCGGGCAGCGCCACGTCCAGCGGCGCGTAGCCAGGCGAACTCAGGGTCAGGCCACCGCTGCTGTTCCACAGCGCCGACAGTTGGCTCATCTTCGCCACGGCGCGCTGGGTGAGGAAACGCCCGCTGGCCTCATCCACCAGCATCCAGCGTCGATCGCCGTCCAACCCCAGTTTATCCAGGCCGACCTGTTGCAGGGTTTCGGCCTTGCCGGACTTCAAGGGGTAACGGTACAACGCGCTGAGACGAAGCATGGGCCAACATTCCTGAGGGGCAAAGCCGTCACCCTAAGGTCAAGCGGACGCTTCGTCCAGCATCAGGCGCTGACGTACCACATCCACCAGCTTGTCCGGCTGGAACTTGGACAGGAAGTTGTCGCAGCCGACCTTCTTCACCATCGAGTCGTTGAAGCTGCCCGACAGCGAGGTGTGCAGTACCACGTAGAGCTTGCGCAGGCGTGGGTCGTTGCGGATTTCGGTGGTGAGGCGGTAGCCGTCCATCTCGGGCATTTCGGCGTCGGTGAAGATCATCAGCAGCTTGTCGGTCATGACATGGCCGGCGTCGGCCCAGGCCTTGAGCATGTTCAGCGCCTTGAGACCGTCGCTGGCGATGTGCATCTTCACGCCCAGTTGGCCGAGGGTGTCGCGCAATTGCGACAGGGCCACGTTGGAATCGTCCACCAGCAGCACTTCGCGGCCACGGGCGCGTTCCAGCACCGGGTCGTCGAGTTTTTCGCGGGAGACCTTGGCGTTGTACGGCACGATCTCGGCGAGGACTTTTTCCACGTCGATGATCTCCACCAACTGGTCGTCGACCTTGCTGATGGCGGTGAGGTAATGCTGGCGCCCGGCGCTGGTCGGCGGCGGCAGGATGGCTTCCCAGTTCATGTTGACGATGCGGTCCACGCCACCCACCAGAAACGCCTGCACCGAGCGGTTGTACTCGGTGACGATAATGGTGCTGTTGGGACCCGGCACCAGCGGACGCATGCCGATGGCCTGGGACAAGTCGATCACCGGCAGGGTCTGGCCCCGCAGGTTGACCACGCCGCACACGAAGGGGTGGCGCTGGGGCATCAGGGTCAGCTTGGGCAGTTGCAGGACTTCCTGCACCTTGAACACGTTGATGGCGAACAGCTGCCGCCCGGCCAGGCGGAACATGAGGATCTCCAGGCGATTCTCACCCACCAGTTGCGTGCGTTGGTCTACCGTGTCGAGAATGCCGGCCATTAAGAGCTCCTGGTGTGCGCTGGAAAGTAATGCGCGAAGTGTTTGTGCAGTTAGCTTGTTATCGGCGGCAAACGCCGGACCTTGACCCCGGTAAAATGCCACGTAAATTCATTGATGTCACACTGACATCATGCTTTACTGCTGAGGCCTGTTCATATGGCGGTGCAGAGACATTGCGCGACACTCAAATCGACGCAAGGTTCCGCCATGTAAGGGATTCCCCTATACACAATCAGGCCCAACCTGATATTCGCAATATCTAATAGCCATTAATGTGACGCCATTCTCATTGCATGAATGGAGTCAGGCTTTTGTTTGCCATCCCCAGCCCTCGTCTTATGGGTTTTCCAGACGCTCACGTCGCGGCAACTGAAGGTGTGCAATCGAGCCCACTCACGAGGGCCACGCGCAGCCGTCGCCGTCATTCAAATAAACGTCCTACTGAAAACTCAGAAGCGACCTACAGATTCCCGTTATCTTTCAGCGGTAGTTTTACGCCATTCACCCGGTGCGACCTCTCATCACCCGACCTTATGTTGTGGAGACTTGCATGATGAACGACGGTAACGAGTGGCAACTTGCACTTCCTGAGTTCCTGCGCGAGGCTGAAAAGCTGCTCGCCAAGTCGGAAGAATGCCTGAGCCATCTGCATCTGATTCGCAACGACAGTGACGCCATCGACTGCATGAAAATCAGCCTGATCAAGCTCGCCGAAAAGGCCGATTGCCTGGCCCTGCAAGCGATCAGCGAGTTCTCGCGGCATATCCAGGACGTGATCGCCAACGCCGAAAACCCGTTGCAGTTACATGATCAAGCCCTGGGGGCCCTGCATGACTGCCTGACATTGCTGGCCTGGCAGTTGGAATTGATCGATGCAAAAACAGGCCAACTGACCCTGGATAAAGAAGAACAGACCAAGTTGATTGACACCGTCACCCTGCAAATTCCGCAAAAGGGTTTCAGTTACAATCCGCAACAACGTATGCATCATTTGTCTTGAGGCGCTCTCAGGTCGCATTCAAGCACGGGGTTATCTAAAAACGACAGCGCCAACTAACTCGCTGGAGCAAAATGGCGATTTAACATCAATTAGCTATTAACGATACAAACCCTTTGAAATAATACAACCTCACTTCATTAACGCCGGGATTATCATTCCCCGCGTTCTTGCGCGTTTAAATAGGCCGCTAGGCACGGCACCTGGCGACCAACGGTAAGAGTGGTGGTACTATGCCCCCGCTTGAAGTGACTCAACTTCAGCCTGCTTGAGAACGATTCAAGAACGTATTCCAAACAGAGCCCGGTCAGCCGCGACCGGTCTTCCCGCAGCGAACCTTCATTGGCTCCATCCGCTATGCATGCCAGCCTCAAGACATTCATCGCAAGGTCCGCGTCCCGCAGTAACGCACGCCGTTTGATCCTCGCCCTGTGCCTCGGCTCGCTGCTGCTGAGCCTGTGGGCCTACAGCCGCTCCGCGCCGCTCCCACTGCTGGTGCTGCTGCTCAACCTGGCCACCTTGGTGGTGGTTGGCCTGCAACAGTGGCGCTCGCGTAAATCCATCAAGTTCCAGCCCCAGGAGTTGGCCGATCGCCTGTTGCAAGTGCAGGAAAACGAACGTCATCGCCTCAGCCGTGAACTGCATGACGATATCGGTCAGTTGCTGACCGCCGCCAAGCTGCAAAGCGAATGGCTCAAGCGCCGCCTGCCGGAGGAGCTGCAAAGCCAGTGCACTGTGCTGTGCAACACCTTGAACGAGACCCTGGCCAAGGTGCGCGACGTGTCCGCCATCCTCAACCCCCGGCAGCTCGCCAGCCTGGGCCTGGAAGCCAGCCTGCGCGCGCACCTGCTCAAGACCCTGGAAAACACCCCGGTGCACTGGAGCCTCGAATGCCAGCAACGACTGACCGGCATCCCTGAAGAAATGGCCGTGGCGGCCTTTCGCATTACCCAGGAAGCCGTGACCAACATGCTGCGCCACGCCCAGGCGCGCAATCTGCTGGTGCGCCTGCAACGCCTGCCCGAGGGCCTGTCGTTGACCATCTGTGATGACGGCCAGGGCTTTTCGCCCGCCATCAACCCCGGCCTGGAAGGTCAACGGGGCATGGCTGGCATGTCCGAGCGCATTGACCAGCTTGGCGGTTCATTGTCCGTCAGCAGCCAACCAGGCAACGGCACACGGATCGACGCGCTTTTCCCCTGGGCACCCCGCACTCTCGAACGGGCCAGCGCCCCTAAGGTTATCGAGTGACCTGCACATTACTCCTGGTGGATGACCATGCACTGATCAGGGCCGGCGTACGTGCGCTGATCCAGGATATTCCCGGCTACACAGTGACCGGCGAAGCCAGCGATGGCGCGCAGTTGCTGGAGCAGTTCAATACCTTGCTGCCGGATATCGTGCTGTTGGACCTGTCCATGAAGCACACCAGCGGCCTCGATGCGCTACAGCAACTCAAGCGTGCGCACCCCAGGAGCAAGGTGCTGATCCTGTCGATGCACACCGACCCGGAGCTGATC
Organism: Pseudomonas sp. NIBRBAC000502773; assembly: GCF_006517195.1. Lineage (NCBI taxonomy): Bacteria > Pseudomonadati > Pseudomonadota > Gammaproteobacteria > Pseudomonadales > Pseudomonadaceae > Pseudomonas > Pseudomonas sp. NIBRBAC000502773. The sequence goes on from NZ_CP041189.1 coordinate 1,458,669, forward strand.
ATGTGCGCGCTGGAGGCAGGCGCCCACGGCTACCTGCTCAAGGACACCACTGCCAACGAGCTGGAACACGCGTTGCTGGCCTTGCGCAACAACGAGCGCTACCTGAGCCCGGCGATCGCCCATACCGTGATCAACCAGGCGCTGGTGCGCAGCCAGGAACCCGCCACGCCCGCACGCCACAGCCATAACCTCACGGCCCGCCAACTGGAAATCCTGCGCCTGATCGTGCGCGGCAAATCCACCCGCGAGATCGCCCACGGCCTGGGCCTGAGCATCAAGACCGTAGAAGCCCACCGCTCGCAAATCATGAAGCGCCTGCAGATATTCGATGTGGCGGGCCTGGTGTTATTTGCCGTGCGCGAGCAGATCATCAGCCTGGACGACTAGGGGCGAACCCACCGGCAGATGCACGCGCAGGGCCTTGGGCAAGGCCTCGAAGTGCAGGTCGTCACCTTCCAGCGGCTCGCCATCGAGGTTGATGTACAAGCCCTGCGCGACCTTGATGTTGACCCACGGCAGGCGTGCCCGCACGAACATCGCGTCCAGCTCCCAACCGTTACCCATCAGCTCGCGCAAGGTGCCCACCACTTCCTGGGGCGCCGGCAGGATACTGATGTCGAGCAAGCCATCGTCGGCCAATGCGCCAGGGCACAGCACATGCCCACCGCCCGCCTGGCGACCGTTGCCGATGCCCAGGGCGAGCAGCTCGCCCTTCCAGTGGAAATCCGGCCCGTCCAGCTCCGCATAGGCGGCCTTCAACTCGCTGAAGCGCGTCAGGCCGGTGAACAGGTAGGCGGCGCCACCGAGGACTTTCTTCAGGTCTTCGGAAGTATTGGCGGTGACCTGGCTGCCGAAGCCGCCGGTGGCCATATTCAGGAAGATTTGCCCGCCGACCTGGCCGAGGTCGATCGCACGGGGCGGCACATCCAGCAACGCCAGGGCCCGGGCGGGCTCCAATGGCACGCCGGCAGCCTTGGCGAAGTCATTGGCGGTCCCCAGAGGCATCAGCACCAGGCTGGCCTCACCCTTGGCCTGCGCCATGGCCTCGGCCACGTCGCGCAAGGTGCCATCGCCGCCGCCGGCAATGATGTGGGTGTAGCCGCCCTCCAAGGCCTCCTTGACCAGGCGCTTCGCGTCACCGCCCTCCCAGGTCACCCGTACCGCCAGCTCCCAACCCTGCTCGCGCCGCGCCAGCACGGCGCTGCGCACGTCCTCGTTGAGGGCCTGCTTGCCGTGGAGGATCAACAGTGCCTTGGGGGTGGTCATGGGTGGCTTACTCCTGGATTCAAAGGTGCTTGAAGGATGTGGACCTTGGGCAACCGAAAAAAAGCCATGAATATTGAAAATTAATCCAGCGACTGATTAGAGGTTATCCATCGCGTTGCACATCGACAGCTTGCCCTTGGACGCAGGCTCCACAGCGACCCATTGCTTGGCGCCCGCCGGCAGTTCATGCAACTGGATCGAACAATTGGCATACATGGACGCCTGCACCATGTAATCCACCCCGGGCCGAGGCACGAAGGCCATGCTGGCGGAGCATTGCCGGGAATATTGCAATTGCCCCAGGTAATGAAAGGCGATCGGCGTGTTCGCCGGCACCACCAATTCCGACGACACCGCAGCCGCCCACGAATAAATCGGCCCAGGCATGCCCAGACTTTCACCGTTGTGATCGGGGAAGCCCGCTTTCGTCGACGCCATCACCCCGGCGCCCGGCACGTTCCAGTCCAGGCAATCACGCCCCGGCACCGCGCGCACCAGACCATCGGTGATCAACCGCACGCGGGCGGTCTCGCCGGTCTGCGGTGCAACGTAGCCGGTGGACAGGGAGCGGATGTTCGCCACTTGGCCGCAGCCGGTCAGCAGTACCAGCAACGCCACGGGAAACACACGTAAAAGGCTCATCAGCAGTCAACTCGCAGAGGAATAAAGGGCCGCTTACGGCTGACGGCAATTCTGGTTGACCGACAGCTCTGGCGCCGGCTCGTACTTCACCTGCTGCAAGCCATCAGCGCCCTGGAAGATGAAGTACTTGATCCGGCAGTCCTTGAACATCGGCGAGTAACCTTCAGCCCGGAAGCCTTGGCCATCGACCTGCTTGGTCACAGCGTTGTTTCGGCTGACCACCGCGAGCACCTGGGCGTAGCTCTGGCCCATCTTCACCCCCGGCTCGCCGGTGACCGTCATCGACGAGGCGCAACCGCCCAGCCCTGCCACCGCCAATGCCAGCGCGACGCCGTACAGTCCATTGCGTAGATCGTTCATGCCTTGCTTCCTTTTAGTGATGGTTCAGCGACGGCCTTCGCACACTGGAGATTCGCCAATGCGGCCAAGCTTGCACAGATCCAGATTATCCTTGCGGGTAAAGCCAGCGTCCTTCATGCAATAGAAGTGCTTCAGTTTCTCATCGATTGAGCCGCCGCCCGTGCCCGCCACATTGGCGTACCCGCACGCGAGCATGCTGCTCTTGACGCCTTCAACCGACACCCCGCTCTTTTGCCAATAGGTAAAATCAGGCGGCGGAGGTTGAAAGCCCCTGCCCGTGCAGCCGGTCGTTAACACCGCGCAAAAACTTAACAGCAGACACCGACTGAACATGGCGTTCTTCCTCATGGTTTAACTCGAACAAAGTGTGAGACACCGTCGGGTGAATCCCGCCAGAAAGGCTGGCAGGCTGGTCCGCCATCGCCATAACAGTTGTGCACGGTGTTTTCGCCGCCCAGCACCTTCAGCCACTCCCATACACGAACGCTTCCCTCCGGGATCGTACCGCCTGTGCCAGCGTTAAACCCTACGCCGGGTGTTCGCGCAACGGGGTCGAAATTATGATTCTGGTACTGCAGCGCCATCGCCTCGCGTTGCTCCTCAGAACTGAACGTTGAGCGGTTCTGCAATATCCCCAACAGCGAGTCAGCCTTTTGCACCCCGTAGGCTGCACCAAAGAAGTTCATCGACGTCTGACCCAGAACGCCAGCGTTGGCCGGATCACGGGCCAATGATTCCATCGCACTGCCGGTGGTCAGCGTGCCCCGGCTGTGCCCGTCGATATGCAACCCGCTCTGACCGAACTGGACCATGTAGTCCTTGGTTTGCACGGTGGCATTGGATAAACCCCAGAAGTCATTTTCAAGGTTTTTCTGATACGCCGCGATCATCAGCTCGGACGTGAAATTGTTGGCTTTCTCAAAGTGGATCAAATATTGCGGCCCGGTATCGGCGGTGCTGTGCTGGTTAGCATATTTAGCGGCACCATCGATGTCGTTGAAAATGCCGTTGTTAGCGATATGCACCTTGCCGTCTGGCCCTTTCTTGAGGTGCTGTTTCTCTTCGTCGCTCAACTCGCGACGTTCAACCTTGCCGTCTTTATCAATCAACGCCTTGCCATCCTTGTCCTTCAAGACCTCATACACCCGCGCCTTCTCGATAAAGATCTTGCGATACGCCTCATCCGCCAACAACGAGACCTGATGATAGAACTCACGCTTGATCTCCTGCTCGGCCTCGACCTTGCGCCCCATTTCTGCCACATCCAGGCGCTCCACGGCGGCATGGGCGGCTTCGGTGTTGCGGTTCAGGTTGGCAATTGTCTGGTCGACAGTCATGCCGCCGACCACGCGCTGGCGCTCGGCGTTGGTGATCACCAGGGTACCGGCGCTGATCGCGCTGCGGGTGTCGCTGGATTCGGAGTCGGAATCCGAGCCATTGTTGAGGCTGTTGGCGAGCAGCGCCTTGGCCGTGCCCAGTTTGCCGTCGAGCATGTCCGAACTCAGGTCGACCCCTGACGTCTTGGCGCTGGCTTCGGAAAAGTTGTGGATGTCGGACACGGTCAGCGTACCGGTGGTCAGGCTGTTCTTACCGTCAGCGATGGCCTTGTCGGAACTGGCGATCACACCGCCCTTGAGGTCGGTATTGCCGCGCACGTTGATGTCGAAACCACCGTCGCCGGCGCGGATGCCCGATTGCTCGATCACGCTGGCAAAGTTGGACTTCTGCTTAGTGTTAGTCGAGCTGAAGCTCGCCGTAGCGGCGCCGGCGCAGACCGGCGGGATGCAGATACTGATACCGGCGCTCATGCTTTTCTGCTGGGAAGCAAAGGTGCTGGTGTCCTGCAGGCTCTCGATATTCAAGTCGCCACCGACGTCAGCCTTGACCTTGTCACCCGACACCACGGCGCCGCGAATCGTGGTGTCCTTGCCGGAAATCAGGCTGACCTGGTTACCCGCCGTCAGGTGGGTGTTGCTCCAGACCAGGTCGTTGCCATCGGCATTGCCGCGGCTCTGGGACGCCGAGGCATTGAAGCTCAGGCCATTTTTCTCGCCGCCAAAGGAGATGCCGATGCCAATGCTGCCGCTGATGCTTTTGTTGGTGCTGTGCTGCTCCATGGTGTTCTGGGCGCCCACCAGCAGGATATTGCCGTCGGCTTTCAACAACGCATCGTTGCCCGCCGTGATCTGGCTGCCCTGCACCGTCAGGTCGTTGTTGCGTGTGCCGCCGCTGGACACAATCGACACATCCCCGCCCGCCGCAACGGTCGAGCCGGCCGCGGTGCTGCCATTTTGTTCGCTCTTGCTCGAACTCTGGTTGGTGCCCAGGGAAATACTCAGGTTGATCCCGCCCATGGCGGCCGGATCAGCCGCCACCTGGGTATAGGCATCGCTGGCCGCCCAAGCGGTATTCAACGCCGCCAGGGTTTTCATGCGTTTGTCGTCGGTACGTTCGGCGGCCTTGTTCATGCGCTGGCCGGTCTGCACCGCATTCACGATCGGGTTGGTCAGGGTCAGGCTGACGCCCGTCTGCTTGAAGCGCTGCTCTGTCTGCATCGAGCTGAGGTTGCGCGCTTCGAGGATGTTGACCTCGGACGCGTCGATCGACACATCCCCCTTGGGCGCATTGACGTTACTGCCCACCTGGCGGTACTCGCCGCCCGCACTGACCAGCACATTGCCGTCAGTGGCGCCGATATTACTGGCCGCCGCCGTGCTCTGGCGCGAACGCTCCTCATTGGTCTGGCGCTGCGAGCCGATGGTGACGGCAATGGCGCCGCCGCTGAACATGCCGCTGGTTTTCACGTCTTTGGTATGTTCTTCGCTGAGGTGCTCGGTGGCGGCTTGCACCTTGATGTCATTGCCTGCCGAAAGCAGCGTCCCCGAGGTCGAGACCACATTGCTGCCGGTGATCGCAATGTTGTTGCCGGCTTGCAGCACCGTCTGTTCACCACTGAGTGTCGCCGCCTGTGCGCTGGTCTGGCTCACCGTATCGCGGGTGGTGATGGTCTTTTTAGAGAACATGCCGTTGCTGCCGGTAACCTTGTGCGCTTCATCGGCGCTGTTGAAGCGCTCGCCGGCCTCTACGTTAATGTCCCGCGCGGCGCTGACGACCACGGCGCCGGCATCACTGCCGACTTGCGCGCCGCGCACATTCACGTCACGCCCGGCCCCCAGGCGAATATCGCCGGCGCCTTGCACGGCGCTGCCGACTTCATTGCGCCCGGCTTCCTTGCGCCAATTGCTCCCGTCCCACTGGTTGGCCTGGGTATAGGATTCACTCACGGTGCTCAGGGTAATGTCGTTACCCGCCACCAACGCGGTCTTACCGCCCACACCGGTGTTTTTGACCTCGGCGCCTTGCAGGTTGATGTTGTTGCCGGCGGTGGCTATCAGGTTGGCCGCAGGGGCCGAGACATAGAGCCCGGCCACGCGCGACAGGCCGGTGCGGGTGCCCTGCTCGCTCTGGCTGTCGGTGGTGGTGGACCGCACATTCAGGTCATTGCCGGCACTCAGGGACAAGCGGTTGTTGGCGCTGATCAGGCCACCGATGTTGTTGATGTCCTGGCTGGCACTGAGCGCCACCTCGTTGCCCTGGATCCGGCCGCCGAGGTTATTGAGGTTCTGCACGCTGATGTTGACGCCATCGCGCCCGGACAGGCTACCGGCGTTGACCAGGTCACCGCGCACGTCGAGGTTCAACGTGCGTCCGGCCATCAAGGCACCGGAGCCATCCATGTCGCCCTCACGGACCCGCACATACACCTGCGGCACCAGCACCTGGCGGACTTCGCCACTGGCCAGGGTGACGTCCTTGGCCACCAGCCAGACGATGTCGCTGGTCAGCTGCGCCATTTGCTCGGCGGTCAGCGCCACACCCGGAATCAACTTCCACTGATCGGCCAGGGTCACGGCACTGTCGATCATGCCGCGATACTGCTCTTCGTCACTGGCGTAGCCGTCGACAAACCGCCGCCCGGTAAGTTGTGCCACCTGCTCGCGGATCAGCTTCTGCTCGTAGAAGCCATCACCCAGACGTTGCTGGGTCGCCGCCGGGTCAAGGTTCAGGCGTTGCAGCATATAGTCCGACGACAACCACTGACGGTAGTTGGCAAAACGCGGGTCGGTCTCCACCAGGTAGCCGGCGGTGCTGCCGGGGTTGGTGTGGAACAGGCTGCTGTTGGGCAGGTCCGGGTTGAAGCCACCGGTCCGGATCTGCTCCACCGCGCCAGCGGCATTCTGCTTGGTCAGTGCTTCGACCTGGCTGATCGGGCTGACGGCGTAGGTTCTGCCGACACCCGAGAGATCGCCGGTGCCGGCGGTGTTATCCGCGACCTTGGCCAACACCAGCGCGCCGACCTGCGTACCGGTGCCATTGATGGCCGCGTACTCGGTAAACATGGTCGGTGTCAGCTTGATCTGCTGAATCAGCGGTGCCGGCGTATAGGTGGTGACGCTGCGGCCCTGACGGTCGCGGCCCTTGCGCTGGATACGATAGAAATTACTCAGCGTGCCTTTATCAGTAGTGATGCGCTGGCCATCCACCTCGGTATTGATCACGCTGCCGACATTGGCGTTGAGGGCCTGACCAGCAATGATCCGGCTCTTGTCGTTGATTACCTGGTCGGCGATCAGGGTGAGGTTGCCGCCCGCCAGTAGTTGTCCGGGGTCGGATTGGGTAATCCGCGTTTCAGTCACCTCACGGGTGTAGTCGTAGCGGTTCCAGCGATCGTCATAGCCCTCCGGGGTGACCAGGTGCAGAACCTCATTGTTGTAGGTCGAGACCTGATCCGGCGTATAGCGGTTGGTGGAGCCAGACAGCTGGAACTCCTGCAGCACATCACGGGACGCCACCACCTGCTCGGTAGCAAAGTGCTCGTTGGTGTTGCGGATAACCCTGGCGTTCACATTCAGGCTGCCCAGCGCCTCGACGGTTGCACTGGCGTTATTCAATTCCTGCGCCTGGCCGCTGGCGTTGCCGTTGGTATCCAGGGTCGCCCCAATCGCTAAATCGCCGGCACTGAAGATCAGACCGTGCTCGCGGTTGTTCACTACCTGGCTGGCAATATCCAGGCGGTTGCGCGCTGCAACCGTCGCGGCAACACCGCCTTCGAGGGTGTTGTTCAGGGTCGCGGCGGCGATGGACAGGTGATCGCCGTAAATACGCCCGGTGCCCAGGTTGTTCAGCGTCGCGGTGTTGATCCGCGTGACCTCAGCGTCGATCAAGCCACGGTTATCCAGTTGGCTGCCCGCATTGACCTCGACCTGACGCGCGCTGATCAAACCGCTGGCGGCGTTGTCGAGGGCGTTGACGTTCAGGCGCAGCAGGTCACCGGCCTGGAAGCTGCCTTGGTTGGTCAAGCGCCCGCCGGTCTCTACCGTCAGGCCGCCGTTGGCCTGGAACAGGCCGCTGTTGACGAAGTCATTGGTCAGCCGAAACGTCAGGTCGCCCAGGCTCAAGGCCTTGCCGCTGCCGCTGTAACGGGCACTGTCGAGCAGCAGGGATTGCCCGGCAATCAGCGTGCCCGCCACGTTACTCACTGCCTGGCGTTTCTGGGCCAGGTCACGGTCGGCCACGGTCAGCGCACTGCCGGCGGAAACAATGCCTTGCTCGTTATCCAGGGTGCCGCTGCCGGTGATGCTCAGTTCCGCATCGGAGACGATCGAGCCGCCGCGGTTGGTCACGTCATCAGCGTCGATGGCCACCGACTGCCCCTTGACGCCTTGGTTGGCGCCCTGGGTCGAGCTGTTATCGACACGCGCAGCCGTAAGCGCCAGATGGCCGTCGGCACGCAACAGGCCCGCCTGGTTACTCACCTGCAGAGCATTGACTTGCAGGGTCTTGGCACTGCCGATAAAGCCCTGGTCGTTGAGCAATTGCCCGGCGCGCACCGTCACCGCAGCCTGGCCAAGAATGCCGCCGCGGGTGCCGGAATTACGATTGCTCAGCAACTGGCCATGGGTGTCCAGGGTCAGCGCCGACTTCGCCTGCACGGTGCCGCCGTCATTGTTCAGCACGCCACTGTCGACCGTCAGCGTATCGCTGGCATTGAGCATGCCCTGGCCGTTATCCAACTGCTGGCCGTGGGTGTCGATCAGCAACTGCGCGCCGGTCACCACGCCGCTCTGGTTGTTCAAACCCTGGGCGTTGACGGTCAAGGCTTTGGCGGCCTCAAGGCGGCCGCCCTGATTGTCGAGCTGTTGCCCGCGACTGTTGAGGATCAGGTCGGCGGCGACCGAACCGAGGGTGCCGCCCTGGTTGAGGATGCTGTCGGCATTGACCGTCAGCGTCTGTGTCGCCGCGACCGTGCCCTGGGCGTTATTCAACTGCCCGGCGTCGACGTCCAGCGCACCGCCGGCGGTGATCTGGCCGTTACGGTTATCGAGGCTGCCGCCGTCGAGGAACAGCTGCGCAGCCGTGACCAGCTTGCCCTGCTGGTTGTCCAGGTGCTCGCGAGCCGTGACGTGCAAGTCGCCGAGCCCGCCGGATTGCACCAGGCCATGCTGGTTGCCCAGGGTGTCGGCACTGACGTCGAGGCGGCCACCACTGGCGAGGGTGCCACGGCTGTTGTCGAGACTGTGCGAGACGGTCATGCGCATGCCCGCACTGCCGGTCTGCACCCACTTGCCGCCGACGTTGGACAGGTCCAGCGCCGTGGCGGTGATCTGCGCCGCGCCCACCTGCGCGGCATCGCTGAGCAAGGTTTGCTTGGCGTCGGCGGTCAGGCCCTGGCCGGCGGTGACGCGGCTGCGGCGCACATCGAGGTTGCCGGCGGTGCTGGTCAACGCCACGCTCTGGGCCGAGGTCTGGCTGTCACTGAGGTCGACCGTTGCGGCGGTGGCGCTCAAGTGTTGCGCCGCAAGGTTCTGCCCCTTGGCCGTCAAGGTGCCGGCAGACGTCAGGGTCAGCGAGCCGCTGCTGCCCAACTTGCCGCTGCTGTCGACGCCGGCGGCCAGTGCGGAACCGGCCTGGCTGCGAATCGCCGACTGCGCGCCGGTGGTGGTCAGGCGCGTATTCCCTTGGGCGGACACAATACCCTTGTTGTCGATATCCCCGGCAGCACTCAGTGCCAGGTCGCCCTGGGCAAACAGCGTACCGCTGTTGTCGATGCCCTTGTCCGCCTGGGCAGTCAGTTGGGTGGCGCTGCTGACCCGGCCGCTGTTCTCGATGCGGCCGTCGCTGCCAATCACCACCTCACCGGCGCTGGCACCGATCTGCCCGGCGTTACGCACACCGACGCCGGCACCGTTGCCCACCAGGGTGATCTTGCCGGCATACATGCCGCCCAACTGCGCCACATCGATGGCGACTGCGGGGGCGTCGGCCTGGGTTTTATCCGTGGCCCCCGCCTTGATGCTCAAGTCCTTCGCCCAGATCCCCGCGTTGACTTCAACCGTGCGCGCGATGATCTCGGTGTAGTCGGCCCGAGTACTGTCCATGCCATCGCCGCCGATGCTGACCTTGCCCCCGGAGACTTGATAGCCGCTGATCAGGCCGTTCTCGAACTGCGCGCGGCCCGTGGTCAGTGTCGCCCGGTCGGCGTTGATAAAGCCGCAACCGTCGCAGGCAATCCCGGACGGGTTGGCGATGACCACCTGGGCCTTGGAGCCTGCCACTTCGACAAACCCGCGCAATTGGCTGGGGTTGCTGGAGTTGACCTCGTTGAGGATCACCCGTGCACTGCCGTTGGCCAGCGCGCGGTTGCCTTCGATCCAACCGCCCAGTTGGGTCTGGCTGTTGGTCACGCCGTTGTTGAGGATCACGCCGCGCTTGTCCACATCGAACTGCGTATAGGTATTGCGCGACACCCCCGCCCCGCTCGGCGTGGTGATGTCCACCACGGGCGCGCCGTTGCCGGCGGCGCCAATCGTCGGGCGCTGACCGGCCGGCGCAGAACCGTCGACCACCACCTGGGCCTGCGCCGGCATCACCAGCGCGACCCAGCCCATCCCCACCATCAGCGCAAACCGCAGCGGTGTGAGGGTCACCACGGCGGTACCGGCCCGGGACACGGCGCTCGTGGTGCCGGGTGCCTTGCACGCACTCTTGACGTTCTCGGCCACCACCATCAGCAGGCCGCGAGCCTTGTTGAATACAATTCGAAATAGATGCTTATTCATGCAAGTCCTTTGCGCGGAGGCTGATCAGAGCGCGTCGCTGGGTAACGGGTGAGTGGCAAACCAGGCTTTCGCCTCCAGATCCAGGACGGCGATCCCCTGGAAATTCATGACGCGTAAACCGCGCTCATCGCCTCGGTGGTAAAGCGAACGGCAGATGCGATTGGGCCACAGGCGCCGACGTAACAAGCTCATGACACGCGGGGTGTGACCAAACGGCGCGACCCAGTCGTTGACCCAGGTGCGTTCGCCGCTGTTCCAGTCCTCCGGCGGCAGGCACACCGCCGGCTCGCGCAAGTAACGCGCTTCGGCCTCGGCACTGAGGTTCAGCCACGACAGGAAAAACACCGGGCGCCCGTCTTCGCTGATCAAAATGAACTGGCGCTGCTTGATGGCGGGCAGCAACAGGGTCGACAGGCTGTGCAACGGCGCATCCCGGTGTGCAGTGGAGTGCATCCACAGCCAGACCGCCGAGCCCAGCACCTGGGCTTCGTCGATGGGGCTGTCGGCCCGTTCGGGGGCCAGCACGTGCAGGGTGTCGTAGCGCATGGTGGTCTCCTTCAAAATGACCAGTTGGCGCTGAAGCCACTGGTCACGTCGGCGGTCTGGAACCCCTTGGGTTTTTCCAGGGGTTTGCCGGTGTAGAGGTCGTAGGAAAACTGCTTGTAGCCGCCGCGCAGGCCCACCACCGCACCGGCCAGGCGTCGCCCCGAGAGGTACTGGGTGGAGTGGCCGCCGACTTCGCCGTAGTCCACGCCCAGGTACAGCTCCTGACCGGTATTGGCCAGGCTCAGGCCCAGGTCGTTGCTGAACGTCCAGCCGCGCTCGGCGGACAGGATCTGCTCGCCGTCGAAGCCACGCACGGTGTAGCGCCCGCCAATCGAAAAACGATCCTGCGGGATCAGCGGCGTGCGGTTCCACTGTCCGCGCCAGCCGGCGATGTAGCGCAGCCGCTGCTCGCCCAGGGTGAACGGCAGTTGCAGTTGCGCGTTGGCGGAAATCACCTGCGAGCGCGAGGTGCCTTCGCCGTTCTCTTCCTCGGGCGCGCGCAACGCGTCACGGGCACCGGTGCCCCGGCGATAGCCGACGCCGAGGTCGAGGGTGCTGGCACCGATGAACTCACGGTGGTTGATCCCGGCCATCCAGCCCGCCATGCGCCGGCGCTGCAGTTCAATTTCGGTGTCTTCGATATAGTTACTGGAGGTGCGGCTCCAGCCGCCGACAGACACGGTGGTCTTGCGCACCGCATCGCGATAGATCACCCGCGACAGCTGGATTTCGTTGGTACGGCTGCGGCCACTGTAGGAATACGCTTGGTTAACCCCGGCAATCGTCTGGTGGTAGTCGTACTCGCTGGAGGTCAGGCTCAGTTGCCAATAGTCGTAGGGCACCGAGTAATGCACGGTGTGGCCCTTGGAACCGCGGTCGCCACTCTGGCCGCCGCCCAGGTCGTGGTTGAAGCTGATGTAGAACAGGTCGTTGAGGGTGGCGAGGTTGTCCAGTGACAAGGCGACGTTACCCTGGTACTTGCCGGTCTGCTTGCTGCCGGAGTCGTCCACCGACAAGCTGACCCGCACCGGTATGGCCTGCTTCCAGGCGATGACCACGTCGCTTTCTCCAGGCTGCGCGTCGTTGCCCTCGGCCGGGGTGATCTGCACATCCGCTTCGGCGGTGGGCACGCGCTTGAAGTTCTCCAGCGCCTGTTCGATATCGCGCAGGTTGAGCACGTCGCCGGCGGACGCGGGCATGGCGTTCCAATAGTGGGCGCGTGCGGAGGTGCCTTCGGCAAAACGGATGTGCTTGATCCGGCCCGGCACCAGCACCAGCGACAGGGTACCTTGGTTCAGGTCCTGGGCTTGGGCGAGTACGCGGGTGGTGATGAAGCCCTTGGCGATAATCGCGTTCTGGATGCGCTTCATCGTCAGGTTGATGCCGCCGGCACCGACGCAACGTCCTTGCACAGGATCATCGGCCGGGTTGGCGGCACGCAGGGCCCACTGGAAATCCTCGGACTGGTCGCCAGTGAGCACCACGCGGTCGATCTTGAAGCAGGGCGTTTCATTACGCGGCAAACGCAGGCCACCGGCGTTGTCTTGTGGCGCTTGCAGGCGTACGTCGGGAGACGGCTCCAACTGCTCGCGCTGGGCGCGCTCACGTTGTTGCTGCAACAGCAATTGTTGCGCAGGCGCCTGGGGCTCAGCCGCCAGCACCGCAATACTGGTAAAGAAACCAACAAAGGAGCAGGCGGCGACGCAAGATTGCAGCAAAACAGAGGGTTTTGTTCGAGAGAGAGCGTCGACAGACATTTCGCATCCTTGTGAATGAAACTTCCTACATGCGCAGGTTGGTCATCACAAAGACGTAAAAGTGCCATGGAAAAGCATGGCAATGTGACACATTCGACACAATCGGCCACCGCCGACACCCTTGAGCCTCAAGCCTGAAGGCTCTAGCTCAAGGCATACAGAGGTTTTTCAGGGTTTACACAGCGCAATCAGCTTTTGTGTAATTTACTCATCAACTGCGCCTCAGCCTGGGTCAAGCCACACGACTGGGTCAGTTCATCCACGGTAGCGCCCATGCCCACCAGCTTCGCCGCCTGGGCAAATGACAGGCTGGAAGGGTCACGCTGCTCGATCTGCGCCAGCTTGTCCGGCAACGGCGCGAGAATGGCGCGCAGTTCATGCACCTCGTCCCCGACCCTCACCGCACTCTGCTGGAAGTGATCGACCCGCTTGACCAGCTCCAGCACCCGTCGATCACGCACCGCATCGCGCTCGGCCTGCTGCATCGCCAACTCGCGCTGCTGGCGTATGTAGCGCAGCAGAAAACCCAGGGTCCCGGCCCACAACAGGGCCAGGACAATCACCGCGACCTCAAGGAACAATCAGATGCTCTCCAGTTCCGACCATTCTTCTTCGCTCATCATTTTGTCCAGCTCAACCAGAATCAACAGTTCGTTGTTCTTGTTGCACACGCCCTGGATGAACTTGGCCGATTCCTCGTTGCCCACGTTCGGCGCGGTTTCCACTTCCGATTGGCGCAGGTAGACCACTTCCGCGACGCTGTCGACCATGATCCCGACCACTTGCTTGTCGGCCTCGATGATGACGATACGCGTGTTGTCGCTGACTTCGACCGTGTCCAGGCCAAAACGCTGGCGGGTGTCGATCACCGTCACCACGTTGCCGCGCAGGTTGATGATGCCCAGCACATAGCTTGGCGCACCGGGAACCGGAGCGATCTCGGTGTAGCGCAGCACTTCCTGCACGCGCATCACGTTAATACCGTAGGTTTCGTTGTCCAGTTTGAAGGTAACCCATTGCAGGATCGGATCATCCAAACCTTGTGCGGACGCTGACTTGTTCATATCTCTGACCCCTTCAAATGCCGATGTAGGCGGCGTGTGTACTTCTTTTGGCCGCACACTCGTGCGGCCCTTGTTGTCCCATCAACTGCGTTTGTTCACCGGCATCGCTTTAACCGCACCGCTGGCGATCAACTCGGCCAGTTCGGCAACGTCCAGCAACGCGCACATGTGTTCGATCACGGTGCCTGCCAGCCAGGGCCGCTGGCCCCGATGGCTGCGCCATTTGATTTCATTCGGGTCCAGGCGCAGCGAGCGGCTGACTTGATGCACCGCCAGCCCCCATTCGTAGCCCTGCACCGAGATCACGTATTGCAAGCCTTGGCGGAAGTCATCGCGGTAGCGGTCGGGCATCACCCAGCGCGCGGTGTCCAGCACCTTGAGGTTACCGGCCTGGCTCGGCAGGATGCCCAGGAACCATTCCGGCTGCCCGAACAATGGCGTCAATTCCTGGCCTTCCAACGAATAGATCGAGCCCAGGCACACCAACGGCACCGCCAGGGTCAACCCGGCGACGTCGAACAGCAAACATTCAAATGGCTCGGCCGCCCAGGCCGGACGATCATCGCCACTCACCGGCGGTGGCGTGATGCTCGGTGGCAGGTGCACTTCCACGACCGGCTCGACCACCGCAGGCGCGACGGGCGCGACCACCGGGACGCTGACCGGGACGACGAGTGCATCGCGGGCCTGCTCTTCCAATACAGCCAACTGGAACTCATCCAGGCTGCTCGACGACGGCACTTCGACCGCCGGCTCCAGCACCAGGATAGGCTCCTGTAATTCTTCTGCGGTCGCGTCCTGCAGCAAGGCATCCAGGTAGGATTCCAGTGCCAGTTGCGGGCGGGTCTTGACCTTGAGTTCGACGGGACGGTTCATCATCAGGCCACCTGTGCCACAAGCTGCTGGGACAGCAGGTGCTTGAGCAACGCCCGGTAGGCCAGCACACCGCGGCTTTTGCCGTCGAACTGCGACGGCGTGAGCCCGGCACGGCTGGCATCACGCAGGCGGGTGTCCACCGGGATGTAGCCGTTCCAGATGGTCTCCGGGTAGGCATCGCGCAGGACGCGCAAGGTGCCCAGGGACGCCTGGGTGCGGCGGTCGAACAGGGTGGGCACGATGCTGTACGGCAACGCCTGTTTGCGCGAACGGTTGATCATCGCCAGGGTGCTGACCATGCGCTCCAGGCCCTTGACCGCCAGGTGCTCGGTCTGCACCGGGATCACCAGTTGCTGGCTGGCCGCCAAAGCGTTGACCATCAGCACGCCGAGCAACGGCGGGCTGTCGATGATGGCGTAGTCGAAGTCCTGCCACAGTTGCGCCAGGGTCTTGGCGATCACCAGGCCCAGGCCGCTCTGCCCCGGCGACTGGCGCTCCAGGGTGGCCAGCGCGGTACTCGACGGCAGCAGGGAAATGCTTTCGTTACTGGTGGGCAGCAGCAATTGCCCGGGCAGGTCGGCCGGTACGTTGCCTTTGTGCAGGAACAGGTCGTAGTTGCTGTGCTCCAGCGCATCCGGGTCGTAGCCGAAATAGCTGGTCATCGAGCCGTGGGGGTCGAGATCGACCACGACCACACGCTTGCCCGCCTCGGCCAGCAAGCCGGCTAAAGCGATGGAGGTGGTGGTCTTGCCGACTCCACCTTTTTGATTGGCAACTGCCCAGACTCTCATTCGGATGGTTCCTCCCGGTGGGCACGCGCGCGACCGAGACATTGCATAAGGTTATTGAGCCGGCGACGGAGAATTGACGGCACTCTGCTGAACCGGCGGCTTTGCAGGGGCCGGTGCAGTTTGTGTGCCAGCGCGCTTCAAGGCCGCATCCGGTGTTGCATTGGCGGTACCGGTGCCGGTCAGGCTACGGCGCACTTCCAGGTTTCGAGACACCACCAGCACCACCCGACGGTTGCGTGCGCGGCCTTCGAGCGTGGCGTTATTGGCCACCGGCTGGAACTCGCCATACCCCACCGACGCCAGGCGTCCAGGGTTCACGCCCTGCATCGCGAGCATGCGCACGATGCTTGCGGCACGGGCCGATGACAGCTCCCAGTTGGTCGGGTACTGCGCGGTACTGATCGGCACATTGTCGGTAAAGCCTTCAACGTGGATCGGGTTTTCAAACGGTTTGAGGATCGCCGCCACCTTGTCGATGATGGTGAACGCCTGGTCGCTGGGCAATGCATCGGCACTGGCGAACAGCAGGCTGGAATTGAGCTCGATCTCCACCCACAACTCATTGCCGCGCACGGTCATCTGGTTGGAGCTGATCAGGTCGCCAAACGCGGCACTGATGTCATCGGCGATGCTTTTCAGCGGATCACTGGTGCCGCCCACGCCGGCAGCGGTTTCGTCGCTGTCGTTGACCAGCGGCTTGGCCGGGGTCACGGTCTTGGGCCGCTCTTCGCCAACCGGGATCGGCTTGAGCGAACGGTCGGCGTCGTTGAACACGCCGATCAACGCCTGGGAAATGACTTTGTACTTGCCTTCGTTGATCGACGAGATGGAGTACATCACCACGAAAAAGGCGAACAGCAAGGTGATGAAGTCCGCATAGGACACCAGCCACCGCTCGTGGTTGACGTGTTCTTCAGGCTCGCGACGGCGACGGCTCATTGGCAATACTCCCCATCAATCCATGAAGCCCTGGAGCTTCAATTCGATGGAGCGCGGGTTCTCGCCCTCGGCAATCGACAGGATGCCTTCGAGCAGCATCTCGCGATAGCGCGACTGGCGCATGGCAATCGACTTGAGCTTGCTGGCCACCGGCAACAGCACCAGGTTGGCACTGGCCACCCCGTAAATGGTGGCAACGAACGCCACGGCAATACCGCTGCCCAGTTGCGACGGATCGGCCAGGTTGCCCATCACGTGGATCAGGCCCATCACCGCGCCGATGATGCCGATGGTCGGCGCGTAGCCGCCCATGCTTTCAAACACTTTGGCGGCGTTGATGTCGCGGCTTTCCTGGGTGTAGAAATCCACCTCGAGGATGCTGCGGATCGCTTCCGGTTCGGCGCCGTCCACCAGCAATTGCAGGCCTTTGCGCGAATAGCTGTCGGGTTCGGCATCGGCCACGCCTTCGAGACCCAGCAGGCCTTCCTTGCGTGCGGTGAGGCTCCAGTTGACGACGCGATCGATGCCACCGGCCAGGTCGACACGCGGCGGAAAAATGATCCAGATGAGGATCTGCATCGCGCGCTTGAACGAACTCATCGGTGACTGCAGCAACGCGGCGCCCACCGTGCCGCCAATCACGATCAGCGCCGCCGGGCCGTTGGCCAGGGCGCCCAGGTGACCGCCTTCGAGGTAGTTGCCGCCAATAATGGCGACAAACGCCAGGATGATGCCGATCAGGCTCAATACATCCATCAGAGGCAGGCCTCCACCAGATGCCTGCCGATGTCGTCCAGGCTGTAGACGGCGTCGGCCAGGTCAGCCTTGACGATGGCCATGGGCATGCCATAGATCACGCAGCTGGCCTCGTCCTGGGCCCAGATCGCACTGCCGCCCTGCTTGAGCAGGCGCGCGCCTTCACGGCCGTCGGCGCCCATGCCGGTGAGCACCACCGCCAGAACTTTGTCGCCGTAGGACTTGGCCGCCGAACCGAAGGTGATGTCCACGCACGGCTTGTAGTTGAGGCGCTCATCGCCCGGCAGGATTTTGATCGCGCCACGGCCGTCGACCATCATCTGCTTGCCGCCCGGAGCCAGCAACGCCAGGCCAGGACGCAGGATGTCGCCATCCTCGGCTTCCTTGACGCTGATGCGGCAGAGCTTGTCCAGGCGCTCGGCGAAGGCCTTGGTGAACGCGGCGGGCATATGCTGGATCAACACGATCGGCGCCGGGAAGTTGGCCGGCAATTGGGTCAACACGCGCTGCAAGGCGACCGGGCCGCCGGTGGAGGTGCCGATGGCGACCAGCTTATAGGCCTTGCGCTTGGGCGCAGGCGAATGGGCAGCCGCCGGTGCCGACGTTCGTACCGGCGGCGCGGCAGGCCGTGCAACCGGCGCAGGCGCCGGGCGGCCAAACGTGGAACCGGCAGGCGCCGCCGGCGCGGCCACCGGTGCCGGCGCAGGGGCTGGCGCGCTGAACAGGCTGCGGCGGTTGCTGCGGGAAATACTGTGGACTTTCTCGCACAGCAGTTGCTTGACCTTCTCGGGGTTGCGCGAAATGTCTTCGAAATTCTTCGGCAGGAAGTCCACCGCCCCCGCATCCAGCGCGTCGAGGGTCACTCGGGCGCCTTCGTGGGTCAGCGAGGAGAACATCAATACCGGGGTCGGGCAGCGTTGCATGATGTGCCGGACTGCCGTGATGCCATCCATCATCGGCATCTCGTAGTCCATGGTGATCACGTCCGGCTTCAACGCAATGGCTTGATCAATCGCCTCTTTGCCGTTGGTGGCCGTGCCGACCACCTGGATGCTTGGATCGGCGGAAAGAATTTCCGAGACGCGGCGGCGGAAGAAACCCGAATCGTCCACCACCAGGACCTTGACTGCCATAAACACTCCGTTAGGTGGGGCGGGCAATACCGCCCTGCCCCACCAGAATCAAATACGCCGAGCGGCGTAACGCTTGAGCATGCTCGGAACATCGAGAATCAGCGCGATCCGACCGTCACCGGTGATGGTCGCGCCCGACATGCCCGGGGTTCCCTGCAGCATTTTGCCCAAAGGCTTGATGACCACTTCTTCCTGGCCCACCAGTTGATCGACGACAAAGCCGATACGCTGGGTGCCCACGGAGAGGATCACCACATGGCCTTCGCGCTGCTCTTCATGGGCGGCCGATGCAACCAGCCAGCGCTTGAGGTAGAACAGAGGCAACGCCTTGTCCCGCACGATCACCACTTCCTGGCCGTCGACCACGTTGGTGCGCGACAGGTCGAGGTGGAAGATCTCGTTGACGTTGACCAGCGGGAAGGCGAATGCCTGGTTGCCCAGCATCACCATCAGGGTCGGCATGATCGCCAGGGTCAACGGCACCTTGATGACGATCTTGGAGCCCTGGCCCTTGGTCGAGTAGATGTTGATCGAGCCGTTGAGCTGGCTGATCTTGGTCTTCACCACGTCCATGCCCACGCCACGGCCCGACACGTCGGAAATCTCGGTCTTGGTCGAGAAGCCGGGGGCGAAGATCAGGTTGTAGCACTCGGTGTCGGTCAGGCGGTCGGCGGCGTCCTTGTCCATCACGCCGCGCTTGACCGCGATATTGCGCAGGATGGTCGGGTCCATGCCCTTGCCGTCATCGGTGATCGACAGCAGGATGTGGTCGCCTTCCTGCTCGGCCGCCAGGATCACTTTGCCGCCACGGGACTTGCCCGAGGCCTCGCGTTCTTCCGGGGTTTCGACACCGTGGTCGACAGCGTTGCGCACCAAGTGGACCAGCGGGTCGGCCAGGGCCTCGACAAGGTTCTTGTCGAGGTCGGTTTCTTCACCCACCAGTTCCAGGTTGATCTCTTTCTTCAGCTGGCGCGCGAGGTCGCGAACCAGGCGCGGGAAGCGACCGAAGACTTTCTTGATCGGCTGCATGCGCGTTTTCATCACCGCGGTCTGCAGGTCGGCGGTGACCACGTCGAGGTTCGACACGGCCTTCTGCATGGCCTCATCGCCACTGCTCAGGCCCAGGCGCACCAGGCGGTTACGCACCAGTACCAGCTCGCCGACCATGTTCATGATGTCGTCCAGCCGCGCGGTATCGACCCGCACGGTGGTTTCGGCTTCACTGGCCGGTTTTTCCGCGACCGGCGCCGCAGCGGCACGCGCTGGAGCCGGGGCAGCAGTCGGCGCAGGCGCAGGCTTGGCGGCGGGCGCGGCGGCTTTGGCGGCAACCGGTGCCGCCGTGGCTGCAGCAGCGGCCGGGGCGACTTCGGTGAACTTGCCCTTGCCGTGCAGATCGTCCAGCAGTGCTTCGAATTCGTGATCGGAGATCAACCCATCGTCCGCAGGCTTGGCGTCGGCAACGGGTGCTGCCGGGGCTGCGGCCGTCGCAGCGACGGCCGGCAAGGCATCGGCCGCGAAGGTGCCCTTGCCATGCAACTGGTCGAGCAACGCTTCGAATTCATCGTCAGTGATGTCGGTGCTGGCAGAAGCGGCAGGCGCATCCGCAGCACCGGCGGCGGCACTGGCAGGCGCCACGGCGTCGGCGGCGAACTGGCCCTTGCCGTGCAATTGATCGAGCAGGGACTCGAACTCAGCGTCGGTAATGTCCTCGCTGGTCGGCGCGGCAGCCGGGGCAACCGCCGCCGGCGCTTCGGCCTCGGCCTTGACGGCACTGAGGGAGTTGAGCAGTTGCTCGAACTCGCTGTCCGTCACATCCGCTTCAGGCTCCGCCACCGGTTCCGGCTCGGGCGCGGCTTCGACCACCGGCGCTGCCGAGGTATCGGCCGGCTCCGCATAGCGCGCCAGGGCGGCCAGCAGTTCCGGAGTGGCTGCGGTAATCGGGGCACGCTCGCGCACTTCGCTGAACATGCCGTTGACCGCATCCAGTGCTTCGAGAATCACGTCCATCAACTCCGAATCAACGTGACGCTCACCCTTGCGCAGGATGTCGAACACGTTCTCGGCGATGTGGCAGCACTCCACCAGCTCATGGAGCTGGAGGAAGCCGGCGCCCCCTTTTACAGTATGAAAACCGCGAAAAATTGCATTGAGCAGGTTCGCATCATCCGGGCGGCTTTCCAGCTCGACCAGTTGTTCGGACAGTTGCTCTAAAATTTCGCCGGCCTCTACAAGGAAATCCTGAAGGATCTCTTCATCGGCGCCGAAGCTCATGTGGGTGCTCCTTAGAAGCCTAAACTGGATAACAGGTCATCTACGTCATCCTGACCTGACACAACGTCTTCACGTTTATCGGCATGAATCTGCGGACCTTCACCCTTGGCGAGATGTTTTTGTGGATCTTTTTCAGAGAGGATCGCTTCGCGGTCATGTTCGATGCCGGCAAAACGGTCGACCTGGCCGGCCATGAGTACCAATTTGAGCAGGTTGCTTTCCACTTCGGTGACCAACTGGGTCACACGCTTGATCACCTGACCGGTCAGGTCCTGGTAATCCTGGGCGAGCAGAATGTCATTGAGGTTGCTGGAAACCATGCGGTTTTCCTGCTCGCTGCGTGACAAGAACCCTTCGACCCGACGGGCCAGCTCACGAAACTCTTCCGCACCGACTTCACGGCGCATGAAGCGGCCCCAGTCAACGCTCAGGGCGTGGGCTTCCGTGGCCATGCCGTTGACCAGGGGCGTGGCGTTTTCCACCAGGTCCATGGTGCGGTTAGCCGCCGCCTCGGTCAGCCTGACCACATAGGACAGGCGTTCGGTGGCGTCGGTGATCTGCGAAATCTCTTCGGCCTGGGGCATGTGCGGGTCAATCTGGAAATTGACGATCGCGCTGTGCAGCTCGCGTGTGAGCTTGCCCACTTCCTGGTACAGGCCTCGGTCACGGGTCTGGTTGAGCTCATGGATCAACTGCACCGCGTCGCCGAACTGGCCTTTTTCAAGGCTGTCAACCAACTGGTGAGCATGCTTTTTCAGGGTCGACTCAAAGTCTCCCTGTGACGTTTCTTTATGCTCCATAGCTCCCCCGCGATGGCATCAGCCGTGGATGCGTTCGAAGATCTTTTCGATCTTCTCTTTCAAGGCCTGTGCAGTGAATGGTTTGACCACGTAACCGTTGACCCCGGCCTGGGCGGCTTCGATGATCTGTTCACGCTTGGCTTCGGCGGTCACCATCAACACGGGAAGGCTGCGCAATTTTTCGTCGGCACGCACGTGGCGCAACAAGTCGATGCCGG
The DNA here is from genome assembly GCF_006517195.1 of Pseudomonas sp. NIBRBAC000502773. Classification (NCBI taxonomy): domain Bacteria; kingdom Pseudomonadati; phylum Pseudomonadota; class Gammaproteobacteria; order Pseudomonadales; family Pseudomonadaceae; genus Pseudomonas; species Pseudomonas sp. NIBRBAC000502773. The sequence continues at coordinate 1,480,208 of NZ_CP041189.1, forward strand.
TCATGCCCGGCATGTTCCAGTCCGTTACCAGAAAGTCGATGCTCCCGCTGTTGAGGATCGGAATCGCCGTAAGGCCGTCATCCGCCTCGACCGTGTTTGTGAACCCAAGGTCACGCAACAGGTTTTTTATGATCCGCCGCATCGTTGAGAAGTCATCAACGATGAGGATTTTCATGTTCTTGTCCAATTCGACCTCCAAGCAGTCTTAAACGCGCCCAGCACCTGGACGCGCCATTTCAATCAACAGGCATTACACAAAAAGGACTGCCAAGGGCACCACGGCCCGAGCCCGCGAAGGCCTATCACCTTCGCGGTATCGCTTTGCAATGCTCCCCACACTGCCTGTCAGCGCGCTCGCCACTCTCCCAGACGCCCCCGCAAGCGGGCCGCGCACTGGCTATGCAACTGGCTGACACGGGATTCGCTGACCCCCAGGACCTCACCGATTTCCTTGAGGTTCAGCTCTTCGTCGTAGTACAGCGCCAACACCAACCGCTCGCGCTCCGGCAAGTTGGCAATGGCGTCCGCCAACGCTCCCTGGAAACGCTCATCTTCCAGATCACGGGACGGCTCCATATGCGCGCTCGCGCCGTCCTCGTGCAGCCCTTCGTGTTCGCCGTCCTGTAACAGGTCGTCGAAACTGAACAGGCGGCTGCCCAAGGTATCGTTCAAAATCCCGTAATAATCGTCGAGACTCAATTGGAGTTCGGCCGCAACTTCGTGATCTTTAGCGTCGCGACCGGTTTTTGCTTCAATTGCACGAATTGCGTCACTGACCATGCGTGTATTGCGGTGCACCGAACGCGGCGCCCAGTCACCCTTGCGCACCTCGTCGAGCATCGCGCCACGTATGCGGATACCCGCATACGTCTCGAAGCTCGCGCCCTTGCTCGCGTCGTACTTGGTCGACACTTCGAGCAGGCCGATCATGCCCGCCTGGATCAGGTCTTCGACCTGGACGCTGGCGGGCAGGCGTGCCAGCAGGTGATAGGCAATTCGCTTGACCAGGGGCGCATAGCGCTCGATCAACTCGCCTTGGCTGTCACGGGCAGATTTCTTGTAAGCGTTATAGCCGTTCGCTGTCATAGCACCGGTCCTGCACTCGTCTGATGCACCAATCGCTCGACGAAAAACTCCAGATGCCCCCGAGGGTTGGCAGGCAACGGCCAGGTATCGACCTTCTGGGCAATAGCCTTGAACGCCAATGCGCACTTGGAACGAGGGAACGCTTCGTAGACTGCACGCTGCTTTTGCACAGCCTTGCGCACACACTCGTCGTAGGGAACTGCACCGACGTATTGTAAGGCGACATCGAGAAAGCGATCCGTGACCTTGGTCAACTTGGCGAACAGGTTGCGGCCTTCCTGCGGGCTCTGGGCCATGTTGGCCAGGACGCGGAAGCGGTTCATGCCGTAGTCACGGTTAAGCAGTTTGATCAGGGCGTAGGCGTCGGTGATCGAGGTGGGTTCATCGCAGACCACCAGCAAGACTTCCTGCGCAGCGCGCACAAAGCTGACCACGGACTCACCGATCCCGGCGGCGGTGTCGATCACCAGCACGTCGAGGTTGTCGCCGATGTCACTGAATGCCTGGATCAGGCCGGCATGCTGCGCCGGGCTCAGGTGCACCATGCTCTGGGTACCGGAGGCGGCCGGCACGATGCGGATCCCGCCAGGGCCCTGGAGCAGCACGTCACGCAGCTCACAGCGCCCCTCGATCACATCGGCCAGGGTATGTTTGGGCGTCAGTCCCAGCAGAACGTCGACGTTCGCCAGCCCCAGGTCAGCATCCAGCAGCATGACGCGACGGCCAAGCTCTGCCAGGGCCAGGGACAAATTCACTGACACGTTAGTTTTCCCGACGCCACCTTTGCCGCCGGTCACCGCGATCACCTGTACGGGATGCATGCTGCCCATTTTATTTCTTTACCTTGTCTTGCTTAGACGCAGGCTACATGGCTTGGCCGCGTGAATCGCTTGCAGACCATCGATGTAGGTACATTTCACGGTGTTCATCGCACCTCAACCCACCCGTTTTGCCGGGTTGTGGTAAAGGTCGGCGAACATATCGGCCATCGCTTCCTCGCTAGGCTCTTCTTGCATTTGCACGCTGACGGCGCGGCTGACCAGCTGATGACGGCGCGGCAGATGCAAATCATCCGGGATCCGCGGCCCGTCGGTCAGGTAGGCAACCGGTAGTTCATGGCTGATAGCCAGGCTCAACACTTCGCCCAGGCTGGCGGTTTCATCCAGTTTAGTCAGGATGCAACCGGCCAGACCGCAACGCTTGTAGCTATGGTACGCAGCGGTAAGAACCTGTTTCTGGCTGGTGGTTGCAAGCACCAGGTAATTTTTCGACTTGATGCCACGCCCGGCCAGGCTTTCCAGTTGCAGGCGCAACGCCGGATCGCTGGCCTGCAGGCCGGCGGTGTCGATCAGCACCACGCGCTTGCGCAGCAACGGATCGAGCGCGTTGGCCAGGGACTGGCCCGGATCGACATGGGTGACCGGCACATTGAGGATACGGCCCAGGGTCTTGAGCTGTTCCTGGGCGCCGATGCGATAGCTGTCCATGCTCACCAGCGCGATGTTGTTCGCGCCGTACTTGAGCACATAGCGCGCCGCCAGCTTGGCCAGGGTGGTGGTCTTGCCCATGCCGGCAGGGCCGACCATGGCGATCACACCGCCCTCTTCCAGGGGTTCGATTTCCGGGGTGGCGATCATCCGCGCCAGGTGGGCCAGCAACATGCGCCAGGCCTGGCGAGGCTCTTCGATTTCGGTGGTCAGGGCCAGCAGGTCGCGGGACAACGGGCCGGACAGGCCGATGCGTTGCAGGCGGCGCCAGAGGTTGGCCTGGTGCGGTTTGCTGCCTTGCAGTTGGGTCCAGGCCAGCGAACCCAGTTGGACTTCCAGCAGTTCGCGCAGGCCGTTGAGTTCAAAACGCATCGAGTCGAAGACGCGCTGGTCGACTGCGGCGGCCGGGGCTGGCGCGGCAGGACGCGGCGGTTCGATGAATGTTGGCTCAACCAGCGGCTCGGCGGCGGTCAGCGGCAGGCCGGCGAACAACTGGCGATTGGTGGAGGCATCGCTGTCGCCACGCATGCTCAGCTCAGCCTGGGCCGAGACGATGCGCGAAGCGGTCTTGCGCAGCTCGTCTTCGAGCTCCATGTTCGGCACACGCGGCGCCAATGCCGAGGGGGTGTAGTCCAGGGCAGCCGTCAGCTCGACACCGCCGGCAATACGACGATTACCGATAATCGCGGCATCGGCGCCCAGCTCATCGCGGACCAGTTTCATGGCCTGACGCATATCGGCGGCGAAAAAACGCTTAACTTGCATAACCCACTACCCTCAGCCGTTGGGCCCTACTGTCGCGACGATAGTCACTTGCTTGTTGTCAGGAATTTCCTGATAAGCCAAAACGTGCAAATTCGGTACTGCCAGACGTCCAAACCGCGACAACATCGCCCGGACCGGACCCGCCACCAGCAGAATCACCGGTTGGCCCTGCATTTCCTGGCGCTGTGCGGCGTCGATCAACGAACGCTGCAGTTTCTCAGCCATGCTTGGCTCCAGCAGAACGCCCTCTTCCTGGCCTTGTCCTGCCTTCTGAATACTATTGAGCAATATTTGTTCCAACCTTGGTTCCAAGGTGATCACAGGCAGCTCGGAGTCAAGCCCTACAATGCTTTGCACGATGGCGCGGGACAATCCGACGCGCACTGCGGCCACCAGCGCGGCGGTATCTTGACTCTTGGCGGCGTTGTTGGCGATAGCCTCGGCAATGCTGCGAATGTCGCGTACCGGCACCTGTTCGGCCAGCAGCGCCTGCAGCACCTTGAGCAATTGCGACAACGACAGCACGCCTGGCACCAGCTCTTCTGCCAGTTTTGGCGAGGCCTTGCCCAGCAACCCCATCAATTGCTGGACTTCTTCGTGGCCGATCAGCTCGTGGGAGTGCTTGTACAGGATCTGGTTGAGGTGGGTGGCGACCACGGTACTGGCGTCCACCACGGTGTAGCCCAGGGACTGCGCCTGGCTGCGCTGGCTGATTTCGATCCACACCGCCTCCAGGCCAAAAGCCGGATCTTTGGCGGTAATGCCGTTGAGAGTGCCGAACACCTGGCCGGGGTTGATTGCCAGCTCGCGGTCCGGGTAGATCTCGGCTTCGGCCAGGATCACGCCCATCAGGGTCAGGCGGTAGGCACTGGGTGCCAGGTCGAGGTTGTCACGGATATGCACGGTGGGCATCAGGAAGCCCAGGTCCTGGGACAGCTTCTTGCGCACGCCCTTGATCCGCGCGAGCAACTGGCCGCCCTGGTTGCGGTCCACCAGCGGAATCAAGCGGTAGCCAACTTCCAGGCCAATCATGTCGATCGGGGTCACGTCGTCCCAGCCCAACTCCTTGGTTTCCTGGGCGCGGGCCGGGGATGGCAGCAGTTCCTGCTGGCGGGCGATCTCTTGCTGGGCCTGGACCTTGACCGCATTCTGCTTTTTCCAGAACAGGTAGGCACCACCGCCCGCCATGGCTGCCATGCTCAGGAACGACACATGGGGCATGCCCGGCACGATCCCCATGATCGCCATGATGCCGGCCGCCACGGCAAGGGCCTTGGGCGAGGCGAACATCTGGCGACTGATCTGCTTGCCCATATCTTCGGAGCCCGAAGCACGGGTCACCATGATGGCGGCAGCTGTAGATAACAACAGTGATGGCAATTGCGCCACTAAACCGTCACCGATGGTCAGCAGGGCGTACACCTTGCCCGCATCGCCGAAGGTCATGCCGTGCTGGAAGATCCCGACCGCCATGCCGCCGATCAGGTTGATGAACAGGATCAGCAGGCCGGCGATGGCGTCACCGCGCACGAATTTGCTGGCACCGTCCATGGAACCGTAGAACTCGGCTTCCTGGGCGACTTCCAAGCGGCGGGTCTTGGCCTGGTTCTGGTCGATCAGGCCGGCGTTGAGGTCGGCGTCGATAGCCATCTGCTTGCCGGGCATGGCGTCGAGGGTAAAGCGTGCGCTCACCTCGGAGATCCGCCCGGCGCCCTTGGTCACCACCACGAAGTTGATGATCATGAGGATCGCGAACACCACGATACCGACCACGTAGTTACCGCCGATCACCACCTCACCGAAGGCCTGGATCACCTTACCGGCAGCGGCGTGACCGTCCTGGCCGTGGAGCATGACCACACGGGTGGACGCCACGTTCAGCGCCAGGCGCAACAGGGTTGCCACCAGCAGGATCGTCGGGAACACCGCGAAATCCAGCGGCCGCAAGGCGTAGACGCACACCAGCAGCACGACGACGGACAGGGCGATGTTGAAGGTGAAGAACACGTCCAGCAGGAACGGCGGCATCGGCAACATCATCATTGCCAGCATGACCAGCAACAACAACGGCACACCCAGATTGCCCCGCGAGAGGTCAGTCAGGGTGCCACGGGCCGTGCTGAACATTTGAGAGCGATCCACCACCGGTATTCCTCGTTTCCTTGAAGCAAACTTTTGACGCCGGGAGGCGTCCTGGAGGCGGTATTGCAAGAAGCCTTCCAACTTTGCTTTTGAGGAGGTGGATCGCTACAGGCGCCCGAGTTCTATCGGATGTAAACACTCCAACGGTGGGAGAAGGCTTGCCCCCCTCCCACCGTTGGATCCGTTTGCATTTACTGCCCGGGACCTTTCTATAACGGCCTCACATTGGCCGCTTGCGGCCCTTTTTGACCCGGAGTCACTTCGTATTCGACTTTTTGCTTTTCATCCAGGCTTTTGAAGCCCGCGCTGTCTATAGCGGAGTAATGGACGAATACATCCGCACTGCCGTCGTCGGGAAAAATAAACCCAAACCCCTTCTCCGCGTTAAACCACTTCACCGTGCCCGTTGCCATTGCCGTTCTCCCTAGATTTCACTCAAGAAACCTGCACCGGTGTCACAAGATACGCCTGACCCTAGACGCATACACACCATCGGGTCGATGGATCATCTGAAGCTTGACCTTCAAACCCACTGAAAGCCGAACCCCTTGCGAACCGAGCGAATCCACCAACACCTCCTCTGCGTGATCATCCAGCACAATCACCCCCTTGCGGGTCTTCGGGTCATAAGATTTGATCGTTCCCGTCACCACAGCCATCGCCACTCCCTGCATCTATTAACAGCGTGCGCGCAGTACCTGATGGTATGGAACCGCGAGAATGGCAAGTTGGCTACTGTCAAACTTGACAGGTAGGCAAGGAGTGACGACGAATGGCTGGCCCCTCGCCTGCCTCGGTTGTTACGTCATTACGCATTGGAGAAGCAAACCCACAGGTCGCCGTTGGACTTCTGGGTTTCCATGCGATGAATGAAGGGTTTGAAAATAGGAATACTGTGATCCAACGTCCAGCCTTGGGCGTCATACACGTCAATCCGTCCGTGCTCTTCATAGGACCCGGTGTATACCCACTTCCCGTCCGGACTCACGGCCAATGACCGCACAGACAAACGGTGATTCTCCTTCTCTCTGCCCGTCTTCGTGTCGATGACACTGATAATGTCACCGCCGTATGCATACAGCCGCTGGCCATTGGCACTCAAGGTCAACCCCCAGGCCGGGTGCTTGGATATTTTTTCGACGCGCTCACTGACAGGATCGAACCTATAGACCCCTGCCCCTTCGCCCAGCACGCCAAGACAAGCCACATAGACATGGCCGTCGTGCGGATTGCCCACGGTATCGAACGTGATGGCCCCAACCGGTATTTTCTTGATCACTTCCTGCGATGCCCTGTCGACAATGATCAGCGAGGCTTCAGCGTTCCCAGGCCCCCCCCACACGCCAACATAAATCTGGCCGCCATCGCGACCAAGCACCAGCCCCGTGGCGTACTCATCGATAACAGCGCCTGGCAAAAGCTCTTTTTCCTGCACATCAACGATTAACAAATTGTTATATAACCAATTGCACGCATATAGAAACCGCCCATCGGGACTGAACCCTCCCAGCTTTTCAATGAAAACGGGATAGTTATCGACGAGGCTGATTGTCTGAAGATCGATCTTCGCAATGCCGTTGACCCATTCGGCATGCAGATACCTGCCATCCGGACTGAACAGAAAGCTGCCGATGTTGCCCTCAATCATATGAACCACTTCGGCGGCCGTCGTGAGGGTGGCAATGCAGGGTTCGACCCTGATATCGATGTTCACGTAGACGCGTTCATCGCTCTTCTTCACGGGCACCCCCAAGTACAACAGGCGCTGGGCATGCACGCGGAGGATGGCTTGGCGGGTGGCCTGACGCAGACCCGAGCGACCTTGCTTGACCTGATAGCTCAACACATGCCGGCCATGGGTGAGCCGTTCGGCCGGTACCGAAAACTTGATCCCGGTTTGCGTTGCGTCGCCTTTGAGCTTATGGGCAGCAATCACCTGGCCGTCCAATGTCAGTTCAACGGCGCTGTCGGCATGGCTGAAGGTTTCGCGCACATGCACATCGAGACCTTTGTTCGGGTAAAAACCGTGCCGGGCAGCCTGCCTGTCGGCAGCACTGACAGGCCGCCGCTGGCCAGGAAGGTTGATCGCAAGGGGGTGATTGGCTTTGGTTGAAGAGCCGGTCATGGGGAAATCCCTCTGCATGGATGGGAACCCCATGTAACGCGCAGAGGTGCACACTCACAACTGTCAAACTTGACAGGTAGAGAACACTTCCCGACAAACGGAAAACCGCAGGCGCGCCAGCCCTGTCTCAGGAATCGCGGCGCAACTCCGGCGGGATCGGCAGGTCCTTGAGCGGATCCGGGCGCTTGCCCTTGCCCGCGCGGTACTGGCGAATCTGATAGACATACGCCAACACCTGGGCCACGGCCAGGTACAACCCTGCCGGGATTTCCTGGTCGAGGTCGGTGGAGTAGAAGATCGACCGCGCCAGCTCAGGCGATTCCAGCAGCAGGATGTCGTGGGCCACGGCGATTTCGCGGATTTTCAGTGCGGTAAAGTCGCTGCCCTTGGCCAGCAGCATCGGCGCGCCGCCCTTCTCCGGGTCGTACTTGAGGGCCACGGCGTAGTGCGTCGGGTTGGTGATGACCACATCGGCGTCGGGCACCGAGGCCATCATCTTGCGCTGGGACATTTCCCGCTGCAGTTGGCGGATGCGTTGCTTGACCTCGGGGCGGCCTTCCTGGTCCTTGTGCTCGTCGCGCACTTCCTGCTTGGTCATCAGCAGTTTCTTGTGGCTTTCCCACAACTGGATCGGCGCATCCACCGCCGCGATGATGATCAGCCCGGCGGCCATCCACAGCGCACTCCAACCCACCACCTGCACACTGTGGATGATCGCCGACTCCAGGGGTTCATGGGCGATGCGCAGCAGGTCGTCGATGTCGGCCGACAACACCATCAGCGCCACAAACAGAATCAGGATGAACTTGGCCAGGGCCTTGAGCAGCTCCACCAGGGCCTTGGCGGAAAACATGCGCTTGAGCCCTGCCGCAGGGTTCATGCGGCTGAACTTGGGCGCCATGCTGCCGGCGGCGAACAGCCAGCCGCCGAGGGCGACCGGGCCGATCAGCGCGGCCAGCAGCAGGGTGATCAGGATCGGCTGCACCGCCAATATCGCGATCTTGCCCGAGTGCAGCAGGTATTGACCCATGGAGCCAGGGTTGAGCAGCACATCGCGGGGCAAGGTGAAGTTGTGCTTCATCAGCTCCATCAAGTCCAGCGCCAGGCCACCGCCATAGATCAGCAAGGCACCGGACCCAGCCATCATGGTCGCAACGGTGTTGAGTTCCTTGGAGCGAGCAATCTCGCCCTTTTCCCTGGAGTCCTTTTTACGTTTCTCCGTGGGGTCTTCTGTCTTGTCCTGACCACTCTCGCTCTCGGCCATGGCTCAGCGCGCCCGTGCCAGATCACGTAAGAACTGCAAGGCGTCGGTCGCCAGCGGTTGATACTGATTGAGAATGTCAGCCAGGCCGACCCAGAAAATCCCCATGCCCAGCACCAGGGTCAAGGGGAAACCAATGGAGAAAATGTTCAGCTGTGGCGCCGCGCGGGTCATGACGCCAAACGCGATGTTGACCACCAGCAAGGCGGTGATCGCCGGCAGTACCAGCAACAGCGAGGCACCGAGCACCCAACTGAGACGCCCCACCAGCTCCCAGAAGTGATTGACCACCAGCCCGGAGCCTACCGGCAAAGTGGTGAAGCTTTCGGTCAACACCTCGAACACCACCAGATGGCCGTTCATGGCCAGGAACAACAAGGTCACCAGCATGGTCAGGAACTGCCCGATCACCGCCGCCGACACGCCGTTGGTGGGGTCGACCATGGACGCGAAGCCCATGCCCATCTGGATCGAGATGATTTGCCCGGCGATCACGAACGCCTGGAAGAACAGTTGCAGCGAAAAACCCAGCAGCGAGCCGATCAGGATCTGCTCGGCAATCAGCATCAAGGCACTGAGGTCGAGTGCGTTGACCGGGGGCATCGGCGGCAGGCCGGGCACGAGCACCACAGTGATCGCCACGGCGAAATACAGGCGGATGCGGCGTGGCACCAGGGTAGTACCGAACACCGGCATGCTCATCAGCACCGCCGTCACCCGGAACAACGGCAGGATGAACGAGGCCACCCACGTGCTGATCTGGGTGTCGGTCAATGCCAGCAAGGACTGCATCGGGTCAGCCGATCAACTGCGGAATACTGCCGTACAGCTGCAGGATGTATTCCATGAAGGTTTGCACCAGCCACGGGCCGGCGACAATCAGGGTGATCAGCATCACCAGCAGGCGCGGCAGGAAGCTCAAGGTCTGTTCGTTGATCTGGGTCGCGGCCTGGAACATCGCCACCAGCAGGCCCACCAACAGGCTCGGCACCACCAGCACGGCAACCATCACGGTGGTCAGCCACAGTGCTTCACGGAACAGGTCGACGGCAACTTCTGGGGTCATGCTGCTTCACCTAACACATCACACCCCTCCGAAACTGCCGGCCAACGTGCCGATAATCAGCGCCCAACCGTCCACCAGCACAAACAGCATGATCTTGAACGGCAATGAAATAATCAGCGGCGACAGCATCATCATCCCCATGGCCATCAGCACGCTCGCCACCACCAGGTCGATGATCAGGAACGGGATAAAGATCATGAAGCCGATCTGGAACGCGGTCTTCAGTTCCGAGGTGACGAACGCCGGCACCAGGATGGTCAGCGGCGCCTGGTCCGGGGTCGCGATGTCGGTACGCTTGGACAGGCGCATGAACAGCTCAAGGTCGCTGGAGCGGGTCTGCGACAGCATGAAATCCTTGATCGGCCCTTGCGCCCGGTCAATCGCGACCTGGGCCGTAATGGTCTCGGCCAGGTACGGCTGCAGGGCTTGCTGGTTCACCTTGTCGAACACCGGCGCCATGATGAACATCGTCAAGAACAACGCCATGCCGGTGAGGATCTGGTTCGACGGCGTCTGCTGCAGGCCCAGGGCCTGACGCAGGATCGAGAACACAATGATGATCCGCGTAAAGCTGGTCATCAGCATGACAAACGCCGGGATAAAGCTCAGCGCAGTCATGATCAGCAGGATCTGCAGGCTGACCGAATACTCCTGGGCCCCCGCCGCGTTGGTACCCAGCGTAATCGCCGGGATCGACAACGGGTCGGCGGCCAGCGCCAATGGCGTGGCCAGCAACAGCATGAGCGTCAATAAAACGCGCATTACTTCTTATCCTTCTGATCCTTGCCCAGCAATTCCATCAGGCGCTGGGCGAATTCTGGCGTGGCGGGCTGGGATTGGGTGGTTGGCACCGGGGTCTTGAGCACGTGCAGCGGCGTGATTCGGCCGGGGGTAATGCCCAGCAGGATCTGTTCCTCGCCCACTTGCACCAGCACCAGCCGGTCTCGCGGGCCGAGGGCGCGCGAGCCGATCATTTCGATGACCTGGGCATTGCCCGGGCCGATGCTCTGTACGCGACGCATCAGCCAGGCCAACACGAAGATCAAGCCGACCACCAGCAACAGGCCCAGCACCAGCTGCGTCAGTTGCCCGCCAACGCTGCCGCCGACGGGCGCAGCGGCAACCTGGGCCACCGGCTCCGCCGCCCACACCGCCAATGGCAGCGCGGCTAACAGTCCCACCATCAGCCGTTTCATATCAGCGCAACTTCTTGATGCGTTCGCTTGGGCTGATCACGTCGGTCAGGCGGATGCCGAACTTTTCGTTGACCACCACCACTTCGCCGTGGGCGATCAGGGTGCCGTTGACCAGCACGTCCAGTGGCTCACCGGCCAGGCGATCCAGCTCGATCACCGAGCCCTGGTTGAGTTGCAGCAGGTTGCGGATGTTGATGTCGGTGCTGCCCACTTCCATCGAGATCGACACCGGGATGTCGAGGATCACGTCCAGGTTCGGCCCATCGAGGGTCACCGGATCGTTGTTCTTCGGCACGCTGCCGAATTCTTCCATGGGCAAGCGGTTACCCACCGGCGCAGTGGCGGCGTCGGCGGCCAGCAGTGCGTCGATATCGTCCTGGCCAACATCGCCGGTCTCTTCCAGGGCCGCAGCCCACTCGTCAGCCAGGGCCTGGTCTTCGGCGGAAGTGTTTTCGTGTTCGGTAGCCATTACATGTCCTCGGCGGAGCAAACATTCATAAATAGGGATCAGCGACGGTTGATCGGCTCAACCACTTGCAAAGCGAGGTTGCCCTTGTGGGACCCCAGCTTGACCTTGAACGACGGCACGCCGTTGGCGCGCATGATCATTTCGTCCGGCAATTCGACCGGGATAATGTCCCCCGGCTGCATGTGCAAAATATCCCGCAGGCGCAACTGGCGCCGGGCCACGGTAGCGCTCAGCGGCACGTCGACATCCAGCAGGTCTTCGCGCAGGGCCTTGACCCAGCGTTCGTCCTGGTCGTCCAGGTCGGACTGGAAACCGGCGTCGAGCATTTCGCGCACCGGCTCGATCATCGAATACGGCATGGTCACGTGCAGGTCGCCGCCACCGCCATCGAGCTCGATGTGGAACGTGGACACGACAATGGCCTCGCTCGGCCCGACGATGTTGGCCATGGCCGGGTTCACTTCCGAGTTGATGTACTCGAAATTGACTTCCATGATCGCCTGCCAGGCTTCCTTCAAGTCAATGAAGGCCTGCTCCAGCACCATGCGCACCACGCGCAATTCGGTAGGGGTGAATTCACGGCCTTCGATCTTGGCGTGACGGCCGTCACCGCCGAAGAAGTTGTCCACCAGCTTGAACACCAGCTTGGCGTCGAGGATGAACAGCGCGGTACCGCGCAATGGCTTGATCTTGACCAGGTTGAGGCTGGTGGGCACGTACAGCGAGTGCACGTACTCGCCGAACTTCATCACCTGCACGCCGCCCACCGCCACGTCCGCCGAGCGGCGCAGCATGTTGAACATGCTGATCCGGGTGTAACGGGCGAAACGTTCGTTGATCATCTCAAGGGTCGGCATGCGTCCACGGACGATGCGATCCTGGCTGGTCAGGTCATAACTTTTGACGCTGCCGGGCTCGGCAGCCATTTCAGTCTGTACCAGACCGTCGTCGACGCCATGCAACAGCGCGTCGATTTCATCCTGGGACAGTAGGTCCTGCACGGCCATGGGGTGATCCTACTGCAATACGAAATTAGTGAAGAGCGCCTGCTCGATCACGACTTTGCCGAGCTCCTTCTGGGCCACTTCCTGCACGCTGGCAGTGACCTTCTGGCGCAGCATTTCCTGGCCCACCGGGGTGGCCAGGGTGTCGAAACTCTGCCCGGAGAACAGCATCACCAGGTTGTTGCGGATCACCGGCATATGCACCTTGAGGGCATCCAGGTCCGACTGGTTACGCGCCAGCAAGGTGATGCTCACCTGCAGGTAGCGTTGACGACCGTTCTGGTTGAAGTTGGCGACAAAGGCCGGAAGCATCGGCTCGAAGATCGCCGGTTGCTTGGCGTTAGTGGCGGTTTCGGCGGCAGGTGCCGGCTTGCTGGCACTGCTGTGCATGATGTACCAGGTGCCACCCACCGAGGCGCCGATGGCCAGGAGCAGGCCTACGACAATCATCAGGATAAGCTTGAGCTTGCCTTTGCCTGCGGGTGCGGGTGCGGGTGCTTTTGCTGCGTCGTCGCTCTTCGCCATGCCAATAATCCGTCACTATTCGGGGATTCATAGATCTACGGAAAGGCAAGAGCAAGTGTTATGCCAGAGTTGTCTGGCTGAACGCAGACAGAGGAACGCCACAAAAAAATGTGGAAAGGGGGGGCTGTGGTGGGTGGGCTTGTTCACCGACAATGGGACTGCTGCGCAGTCCAGCGCGGGGCAAGCCCGCTCACCACAACAAGCCAACCCACCACAGCAAGCCAGCTCCCACATTTTGGCCTATGCCAGGCTCACATCAGGCGTAGTAGTCGACGGCGCTGGAGCCGATCACCGTCGAAGTCACGGGCGCCACGGCTTCGGCCACTTCAATGTGGCTGCCGCTGTCGCCGCTGTCGCCCCCCCGTCCGCTGCGACTAACGCCCCCGTCTGCGCCTGCTGTTGCTGCTGCTCCTGGCCACGGGACTGGTCGGACACGTTCACATCCACCTGGCCCATGCCCTGCTGGGCGAACATCTCGCGCAAGCGACCGGACTGGCTTTCCAGGGCTTCACGCACCACCGGGTGGGCGCTCATGAAGTTGACCTGGGCCTGCTGGTCGGCGGTCATGTTGACCTTGATGTCCAGGCGCCCGAGTTCGGCCGGTTGCAACTGGATCTCCGCCGACTTGAGGTTGGCGCTGGAGAGATACATCACGCGGTTGACGATCTCGTCGGTCCAGCCGCTCTGATGCATGGCCAGCGGCGCATTCGTCACCGGCGGCAAGGCATTCGCGGTTTTCGGCGTGGCCGCCTGGGTCAATGCGGCCAGGCGGTTGGCGAAGTCATCGACGCGGGTGTCGCTGCCGGCCTCTTTCAAGTCCTTGAGGCCGCCTTCGATCAAGCCGCTGAAGGCCTTGTCGCCACCCTGGTCCGTACTGTCCTTGGTGGCTTGCTGGTCGACCATGGTGGCCAGGCCGGCGGCAAAGTTCTGCGCGGCGGTTGGCTGGTCCTGGGTGGTCGGCGGGGCAGTTTTGGCCGGTGCCTGGCTGCTGGCCGACACGTGCCCACCCTGCTCCATTGCCAGGCGTACGGCCGGCATGGCGTCCAGGGGATCGGCCTCAGGGTCGAAGGCCGGCGTGGCGTCCTCGGTCGCTGCGATTGGCGCTGCAACCACGGGTGCGGCCTTGTCATCCTTGGCAGCGGCTGCGGGGGCCGGGGTTTCCACCGGCACCGGCACCACCACCGGGGTGACCGTGGCAATCAATGCCGGGTCGACCACCGGATCCACGGGAGGCTGCTGCGCCAGGGCCGGATCCACAGGTGCAGCGTCATCCTTGCTGGCAGTGTCGTCGGACGATGCCGCAGGCTTGGCAGGCAAGGTATTGCCGCTATCGGCAACCGCTGGCGTGGCGGCGGCAGGTTTGTCGTTGCCCGCCGCAGGCTTGGCGCTGGCATCGGCAGGCTTGTCCCGCGTGGGCTTGGCCGAGTTGTCATCAGCCTTGACCGTGGGTTTGGAACCCTGGCTGGCGAACACCTGAGCGAAGCCAGGGCCCTTGTCCCGTGGGTCCGCAGCCACTGCCGGTGGATTGACGGCAGGCGCTTGAGGCTTTGCCGCAGGGGCAGCCTGGAGAAGCGAATTCGGGGCGACTGGCATAGGTAAAGGTCTCCACTGCATGGGGATCGGGGATGCAGTATCAGGAGGTAGAGCAAGAGTCGGGCCAGGTTTTCACAAGGATGGAATCAAATCTGGAACCGCTGCCGTTCCGACTCATACATCGGCTTCACCAAGGCAAACTCATGATCGATCTGGTCCACCAGCGCCCCCAGGTCCGCCGCGGCCTCAGCGGACTCCGCCTCCAAGCGCTGGCACAGGTGCGCCAACCGCACTGCGCCGAGATTGCCACTGCTGCCCTTGAAGCTATGGGCGATACGCCCCAGTGCCTTGGCGTCGTCCCGCGCCTTGCGCAGCGCTTCGACGCGTTTCTGGGAGTCATCGAGGAAGGTATCGAGCAACTTGGGATACTCGCCTTCCATGACCTCCTGCAAACCCGACAACACGTCCGGGTCCATATGAATCTCAGCCACTTGCTCGCTCCTTGATCAAGAATCGGCGGATTATGCCAGAGCCCCCCAGCAAAACTCTACGCAGACACTGCGTCCGCCGTCGGACCAGCGCACCTGGCTGCTCAGTTGACGCACCAGGCTCAGGCCTCGACCGGACAGGCCATCGATGTCCAGCGGCCGGGCCAGCACCTGCTCCACGTCAAACCCTGGCCCACTGTCTTCAAGGCGCAGGGTCATCTTGCCGCCCGCCTCGGTGGGCACCACCTGCACATGCACGCGCACATAGCCACTGCTCAACTGCGCCAGGCGGTCATTGCGCTGGCGGTAATACTCGGCAAAACCCTGGGCATCGCGCTTGAGCCGCGAGTCCAGGCCCAGCACGCCATGTTCCAGCGCATTGGAATACAACTCGGCCATGACGCTGTAGAGCGCCCCGCTCTGCTCGCGCAGCCCCTGGATCTCCAGCAGCAGTTGCAGCAGGTAGGGCAAGGGGTTGTAACGCTTGAGGGTTTCGGCCCGAAATTCGAAACTCACCGACCAATCCAGCGGGCATGTCTGGCCGCTGTCGGCATACAGCAGCCCGGTCGCACGCAGCGGCTGCCCGGGTTGCAGGATGATTTCCACCAGACTGACATCGTCCCGCGCCTCACCGCGAAAAGCCGCCAGGGCGCGCTCGATGTCGTCGAAGAGCCGGTCGGGCTCACGGTTGGCGGCAAACACCTGCTGCAAGCGCTCGACGCCAAACAGCTGGTCATTGGCGTCGGCGGTGTCCAGCACACCATCGGAGAGCAGGAACACGCGGTCACCCAGGGCCATGGGCCAGACCTCGGTGCGATCATCAAACGCCTCAGCCGACAGCACCCCCAACGGCAAATGCCGCGGCTGCAGCGGCGTGCGCCTGCCGCTGGCGACTTCATGCACATAGCCTTCGGGCATGCCGCCGTTCCACACCTCCACCACCCGCCGCTGCGTGCTCAGGCACAGCAGGGTGGCGCAGCAGAACATGTCCACCGGCAGGATGCGCTTGAGCTTGGCATTCATCTCCCGCAGGATCTGCGCCAGGCCGTAGCCCTTGGCAGTCATGCCGTAGAACACTTCCGCCAGGGGCATGGCGCCCACCGCCGCCGGCAGGCCATGGCCGGTGAAATCGCCGAGCAGCACGTGCATGTCGCCCGACGGCGTATACGCCGCCAGCAGCAGGTCGCCGTTGAACAGCGCATAGGGCGATTGCAGGTAGCGGATATTCGGCGCCGCGTTGATGCAGCCGGAATGGGCGACTTTATCGAACACCGCCTTGGCCACCCGCTGCTCATGCAGCAAGTGGTCATGGTGCCGGGCGATCTGGTCGCGCTGCTGCAGCATCGTCGCCTGCAGCCGGCGCAGGCGGTCCATGGCGTTGATCTTGGCCGCCAGGATCAACTGGTTATAGGGCTTGGGCAGGAAATCATCGCCGCCGGCATCCAGGCACTCGGCCAGGGCGGCACTCTCGCGCAGGGACGTGAGGAAGATGATCGGCACCAGTTCCTCCCCCGCCAACTGCTTGATCCACCGCGCGGCGGTCAGGCCATCCATCACGGGCATGATCGCGTCCATCAACACCAGTTGCGGGCGCTCGCGCGCGAATAGCTCAACGGCCTCCTCGCCATTGGTTGCAGTGAGCACCTGGTGCCCCTGGCGTCGCACAATGGTCGACAGCAACAGCAGGTCGGCGGCGCTGTCTTCGGCGATCAGGATCGTCAGCGGCTCAACCGCGGGGGCCAGGGCGCTCAATTGATGTCGAACAATTTGTCGAAGTTGGAGATAGCGAGGATCTTGCGCACATCGGAGTTGGTGTTGATCACCTGGACCTCCGACTCCTCGCCGCCGGCGTGGTCCCTCAACAGCAGGAGCATGCCCAGGGCCGAACTGTCCATATAAGTGGTTTCTTTCAGGTCGACCACATACGACTCAGGGACCTTGTAGAAACGCTCGTAAGCATCACGAAATGTCTGGTGGCTACTGAAATCGAACCGACCCTTGATTGCGATCGTCAACTTCTTCCCGTCCAGGGATACTTCTGACTCGATTGACATGCGACTGCTTCCTTGTCATGGGCATAGACACAAGGTGTAGCAGGCGAATGGGATACCAGCAACACGGCAGATCAAATGTGGCAGGCGGGCCACCGTCAGTATTGTGATTGGCGCGGCAGGCGCTGGGACAATTCGTCGAGCAATTTCTGCTCGCGCTTGTCTTCCAATGCCCGCGCTTCGTCGATGTAGCGCTGCACCAGTTTGCGCAGGCCCTCGACGCGGGCGAAGGCTTGCTGCCAGCTCTCGCGGGCCTTGTCGAGGTTGTTCTGGTGCCAGGCCAGGCTTTGGCGCTGCTGGCCGACGGCCGTCTCGAGCTGATTGAGAAAGCCCTGGTAACCCATCAGCCATTGCCCCGACACACCTTGGGTGCCGCGCTCGATCCATTGCTGCTGGTACTCGCTACGGAAGCGCTCCAGGTCGCCCAGCTTACTTTCCGCCAAGCGCACCTGGCCCTGGAAATACCCCAGGCGTTGGACCGCAGTTTTCTCGGCCTTCTCGGCCATGTCCACCACCGGGGCCAGGCGTGCAGCGCGGCTGTTGGCCATGGCTTAGCCGCCCGGCGCAGGAGCGAAGATCGAGCCCAGGTGCGCTTCGCTTTCACCCATGCTGATCTTGTCGTTGAGACCCTGGCGCAAGTAGGTCACCAACTGCGGTTGCAGGGCGATCGCCAGGTCGGTGTCGCGGTCGCCGCCGGCCACGTAGGCGCCGACGCTGATCAAGTCGCGGCTCTGTTGATAACGCGACCACAGTTGCTTGAACTGCTGCGCCCGGGCCATATGCTCCGGCGTGACCACCGCCGGCATGACCCGGCTGATGGACGCTTCGATGTCGATGGCCGGGTAGTGCCCCTCCTCCGCCAGACGCCGCGACAGCACGATGTGGCCGTCGAGCACACCCCGCGCCGAGTCGGCGATGGGATCCTGCTGGTCATCGCCTTCGGACAATACGGTGTAGAACGCGGTGATCGAGCCGCCACCGGCCTCGGCATTACCGGCGCGCTCCACCAGTTTGGGCAGCTTGGCGAACACCGACGGCGGGTAGCCCTTGGTGGCCGGGGGCTCGCCGATGGCCAGGGCGATTTCCCGCTGGGCCTGGGCGAAACGGGTGAGCGAGTCCATCAGCAACAGGACGTTCTTGCCCTTGTCGCGAAAATATTCGGCGATGCGTGTGCAGTACATGGCCGCGCGCAGACGCATCAGCGGCGCATCGTCCGCGGGGGATGCGACCACCACCGAGCGCTTGAGGCCTTCTTCGCCGAGGCTGTGTTCGATGAACTCCTTCACCTCGCGGCCCCGTTCGCCGATCAGGCCCACCACGATGATGTCGGCCTCGGTAAAGCGCGTCATCATGCCGAGCAATACCGACTTACCCACCCCCGTACCCGCGAACAGGCCCAGACGCTGGCCGCGGCCGACCGTCAATAAACCGTTGATGCTGCGAATCCCCACGTCCAGCGGCACGCTGATGGGGTTGCGGTTGAGCGGGTTGATGGTGGGGCCGTCCATCGGCACCCAGTCTTCGGCTTTCATGCCGCCCTTGCCGTCCAGTGCGCGACCGGCGCCGTCCAGCACCCGGCCGAGCATGCTCATGCCCATGGGCAGGCGGCCGGTGTCGGCCAGGGGCACCACGCGGGCGCCGGGGGCGATGCCGGCCAGGCTGCCGACGGGCATCAGGAAAATCTTGTTGCCGGAAAAACCCATCACTTCGGCTTCGACCTGCACCGGATGGTAGCTGTCGTCGTTGATCACCATGCAGCGGCTGCCCATGGCGGCCCGCAGGCCCTCGGCTTCGAGGGTCAGGCCGACCATGCGCAACAGGCGCCCTTCGAGGATTGGCTGGCCGGGCAATTCGGTGGCCTCGGCATAGCCGCCCAGGCGCTTGGCGAAGCTGGTGCGATCAAGGCGCATCGGGGGCGTCCAGGTCCACGCTCAGGTCCGGCTCGGCCGGGTTCAGCGCCTGCTCGTGTTGTTGATCAAGCAGCTTGGCCATGATCTGGCTGATGCGGGTTTCCACCGTGGCATCGATGCGGCTGTGCTCGGTCTCGACCCGGCAACCGCCGGGCTGCAGCGCCGCATCTTCGACGATGCGCCAGGTTTCTTCATGGCGCTCGCGCATCGCTTTGACCTGTTCGAAGTCCTGCGGGTTGATGTACAGCCGCACATTGCCGACGCCCAGGGGCAGCAACTTGAGGGCTTCGCGCATCACGCTTTCGATCTGGCTGGAATCCAGCACCAGTTCGCGCTGGATCACCTGGCGGGTGATGTGCTGTACCAGGCCGACCATGGATTTTTCGATCTGCGAATCCTGCTCGGCGATGGGCGCGAACAGGTTGCCCATCAGGCGCTCCAGGCTGGCCAGCTTGATGCTCAGCGCCGCCTCGGCCTCCTGGCGCACCTTGAGGGTAGTGCTGCGAAAACCGTCTTTCTCGCCTGCGGCGAAGCCTTCGTTGTAGGCCTCCTGACGGATGCTTTCCAACTCTTCCAGGGTCAGTGGCTGGACTTCCTCCAGCGGCACTTCTTCCATTTCCACCGGCGGCTCTTCAACCGGTTCCGGCTCGGGCTCGGGCACATGCGGATCGAAGCTGGGCAACGACCAGATGTCGAACCCACCGACGTCCCGTGCGCGAATCAGATCGCTGGGCGCCTCATCTTTGTTCGACATGGGGAGCGCCTTAGATCATTTCTTCGCCGCCCTTCCCACCGAGAACGATTTCTCCGGCTTCGGCCATACGGCGGGCAATGGTGAGGATTTCTTTCTGCGCGGTTTCCACGTCGCTGACGCGCACCGGACCCTTGGCTTCCAGGTCGTCGCGCAACAGCTCGGAGGCACGCTTGGACATGTTCTTGAAGATCTTCTCCTTGACGCCTTCGTCCGAGCCCTTGAGAGCCAGTACCAGCACGTCGGAGGACACTTCGCGCAGCAACGCCTGGATGCCACGGTCGTCGACATCGGAGAGGTTGTTGAACACGAACATGAGGTCTTCGATCTGGCCGGACAGGGTGTCGTCGATCTCGCGGATCGAGTCCATCAACTGGCCTTCGACCGAGCTGTCGAGGAAGTTCATGATGTCGGCCGCGCGCTTGATACCACCCAGGGTGGTGCGCGAGGCGTTCGAGTTGCCCGAGAACTGTTTCTCGAGAATCGTGTTGAGTTCCTTCAGGGCCGCCGGCTGCACGGTGTTCAGCGACGACACGCGCAGGATGATGTCCAGGCGCACCTTATGGTCGAAGTGGCCAAGCACTTCACCGGCCTGGTCCGGGTCGAGGTAGGCCACCACGATTGCCTGGATCTGCGGGTGCTCGTAGCGGATCACGTCGGCGACCGCGCGCGGTTCCATCCACTTGAGGCTGTCCAGGCCACTGGTGTTGCCGCCCAGCAGGATGCGGTCGATCAGGCCGTTGGCCTTGTCTTCGCCCAGGGCCGAGGTGAGCATCTTGCGGATGTAGCTGTCGGAGCCGACGCCCAGGCTGGTCTGGTCGCCGACGATCTCGACGAACTCGCTCATCACCTGTTCGACTTGCTCGCGGTGCACATTGCGCATTTGCGCCATGGCCACGCCCACCCGCTGGACCTCTTTGGGGCCCATATGGCGCAGCACTTGGGCGGCGTCGGTTTCCCCCAGCGACAGCAGCAGGACTGCGGCTTTGTCGACCCGGGAGAGCTTGGCAACAGCGGCTCGATCACTCATCTGCGTTAATCCACTCTTTCACGACCTGGGCCACACGGCCCGGGTCTTCTGCTACCAGACTTTTGATTGCGTTCAACTGCGCGTCATAGCCTTCGCTCGGGCTCGGCAACAGGATGCTTTGCGGGCCGCCGAGGCTGACGCGGTCGTTGGCCAGTTCGCCGTCCAGGCCGCCCATGCCACCCAACTCGACATCGCTGCCACCGAAGGCCGCCAGTTGTTTCTTGCCGTTGCCGGTGATGTTGTTGAGCACCGGGCGCAGCACGCCGAACACCAGCACCAGGATGAACAACACACCCAGCACTTGCTTGACGATGTCCCAGAACCACGGCTGGGTGTAGAACGCCGCTTCGGCGATCACTTCGCCACGCTCGGCGGAGAACGGCATGTTGATCACGCTGACGCTGTCACCCCGACTGGCGTCAAAACCAACGGCGTCCTGCACCAGACGTGTGAAGCGCGCCAATTCGTCGGCGCTCCACGGCGCACGTGTTACAGCACCGTCAGCGGCGTTGACCTTGACCTGGTCATCCACCACCACCGACACCGACAGGCGATTGACGCGACCCTGCTGCTGCTTGGTGTGGCTGATGGAGCGGTCGAGTTCGAAGTTCTTGGTGGACTGGTTACGCTTGTCCGCCGGGTACGGCGCGAGCATCGGCTGGCCGGTGGCCGGGTCCATGATCTGCTGGCCGTTGGCATCCAACAGTGGCTGGCCAGGCTGGATCGCGCCCGCGGTGGCTGCGGCGCCACCGGTGGTTTGCGGCGCCGAGGCCGGGGCCGGCGGCTGGTTGCTCAAGGCACCCGGCACACCTTGCGGGCCATTGCTGGCGGTACGTTGTTCGCTGGTCGATTGCTCACTGCGCAGGGCCGGTTGGTCCGGGTTGAACTGCTCGGAGGTCGACTCGACGGCGCTGAAGTCCACGTCGGCAGACACTTCCGCCTTGTAGCGGTCATTGCCCAGCACCGGTTGCAGGATGTTGTGCACGCGCTGGGTGAGCATGCTTTCCATGCGGCGGCTGTAGTCGAACTGCTTGCCGGCCTGGGTCAGCGCGGAGTTTTCGGCCATGTCGGAGAGCAGGTTGCCCTTCTGGTCGACCACGGTGATTTGCGACTTGCTCAGTTCGGGAACGCTGGTGGCCACCAGGTTGATGATCGCCATCACCTGGCCAGGCTCCAGGGAGCGGCCGGAAAACAGTTCGACCAGCACCGACGCACTTGGCTTGCGCTCGTCGCGCACAAACACCGAGCTTTTCGGAATCGCCAGGTGCACGCGGGCACCCTTGACGTTGTTCAGGCTGGAAATGGTGCGCGCCAGCTCGCCTTCAAGGCCACGACGGTAGCGGGTGGCTTCCATGAACTGGCTGGTCCCCAGGCCCTGGTCCTTGTCGAGGATCTCGAAACCGATATTGCTGTCGGACGGGGTCACGCCGGCGGCGGCCAGCTTCATGCGTGCACGGGCCACATCGTCGGCCTTGACCAGCAGGGCGCCGGAGTTGGGCTCCACGGTGTAGGCGATGTCGGCGGCGGCGAGGGTTTCCATGATCTGCTTGGAATCCATGCCCGCCAGGCTGCCGTACAACGGCCGGTAATCGGGTTGCTGCGACCACAACACCACGGCAAAACCAATCGCCACGCTGGCAGCCAGGCCGACCATCAGGCCCACCTGACGCAGCATGGTCATTTCCGAGAGGTTTTCCAGGAACGACAGGCCAAACAGCGGCGGTTTGCCGTCTGTCTTGGCGGGTACGTTGTCGGAGACTGCTTCTGCCATGACTTAAATCTCGCCCTTAAACCGGCATCTGCATGATGTCTTGATAGGCCTGAACCAGCTTGTTACGCACTTGGGTCAGGGCCTGGAAGGAAACGCTGGCCTTTTGCGAGGCGACCATCACATCGGTGAGGTCCACGCCGCTTTTGCCGATCTCGAACGCATTGGCCAATTGGCTGGAAGCTTGCTGGGTATCACTGACTTTGTTGATGGCCTGGCCGAGCATGTCGGCGAAGCTGCTTTGGCCCAATTCCGGCGCTGGCGCGACGGATTTCGGTTGAGCCATGGCATCCATCTGCATGGCGCGCATATCCAACATCAACCGATTGAACTCAATACCCTGGCTCATGACCTTCTCTCTCCAACCTGCAATTTTTTGACACTACGCAGCGATTACTAGGGGAGGTAGCAACAAGGGTGCCAGATCCGCATCAGCTCGTAAGAAAAGGCGACAAACATTGTCGACCTTCTTACCGGTTACGTGGCGAATAGATACGCTTCCACGTCCATCCCGGCATCACGCATCTGCGCCAGCTTGTAGCGCAGGGTGCGCGGGCTGATGCCCAGGCGCTCGGCGGCCTCTTTGCGCCGGCCGCGCTCGGCGCGCAGGGTGTCGATGATCATCTGGAATTCGCGGCGGCGCAGGTCGTCGCCCAGGGCACCGGCAGACTCAGCCTCTGCAACCACCGGCGCGGGCGCCAACGTCGGCAATGGCGCCGCGCCACTGCCCATGGCCAGGCAGAAATCCTGGGGCTGGATCAGGCCGCCCTGCTGCAGAATCAGCGCGCGCTGGATGGCGTTGTCCAATTCCCGCACGTTGCCGGGCCATGGATAACTCACCAGGCAGGCCTGGGCTTGCGCCGATAGCCGCGCCTGGGCGTGCTTCATTTTTTTGACGTGGTTGTTCAGCAGGCGCTCGGCCAATGGAATGATGTCTGCCGGGCGCTCACGCAACGGGCGCCAGGCCAGGGGGAACACCGAGAGACGGTAGAACAGGTCTTCCCGAAAGCGCCCCGCCGCCACTTCGCCGGCGAGGTCCCGGTTGGTGGTGGCGACCACACGGATGTCCAACTGGATCGGCTTGCGCGCACCCACCCGCTCCACTTCGCGCTCTTGCAGCACCCGCAGCAACTTGGCTTGCAGGCCCAGGGGCATTTCCGAGATTTCATCCAGCAAAATGGTGCCGCCATCGGCCTGTTCGAACTTGCCCGCCTGGGCCGCGATGGCACCGGTGAACGAACCTTTCTCATGACCGAACAGGGTGGCTTCAAGCATGTTGTCGGGGATCGCCGCGCAGTTGATGGCGATAAACGGTTGCTGGGCGCGGGTCGACTGCTGGTGGATATAACGCGCCAGCACCTCTTTACCGGTGCCGGACTCGCCGGAGATCAGCACGGTGGAGTCGCTGCGCGCCACACGAGCCGCCAACTCGAGCAATTGTGCACTGGCCGGTTCGAAGGCGATCGGGCCCTCGCCTTCGTTGGCCGGGATTACCCCCAGGGCGTGACGCGCCACCAGTTCGATCAGGGCTTTAGGCTCGAAGGGCTTGACCAGGTAATCCGCGGCGCCCTGGCGCATCGCGTCCACGGCACGTTCCACCGCACCGTGGGCGGTCATCAGCAGCACCGGCAGTTGCGGCTGGCGCGCACGCAGCAGTCCGAGCAACTGGTGGCCATCCATGCCGGGCATGTTCACGTCGCTGACCACCAGGCTGAAGGCTTCCTGCTCCACCGCGTCCAAGGCGTCCTCGGCAGAACCGACCGCCCGGTAGTCATGGCCCGCCAACAACAGCGTGTCAGCCAATGCTTCACGCAGGGCGCGATCGTCTTCCACCAACAGAACCTTGATAGCCATATCCTTACTCCGCGCTTGCCGCGCATGAAAACAGCGGCAAGGTCATCAATGCACAGGTGCCACGCCCAACACGGGAATGCAGCTGCAATTCTCCCTGATGGGCACGCGCCACCGCCTTGACCACGGTCAGGCCAAGGCCCGTACCGTTGGTCTTGGTGGTGAAAAAGGGTTCACCCAGGCGCTTGAGCACCACCGGGTCGATACCGCTGCCGCTGTCGCTGATGCACAGCCGCAGGGCTTGCTCGCGGTTGTACAGGTGCACCTTGAGCCGCGCGCCGGGGCCGCTGGCCTGGGTGGCGTTTTCGATCAGGTTGAGCAGCGAGCCCACCAGGGTGTCGCGGTTGCAGAGCAGCTCGCCGAGGTGGCTGTCGCACTGCCAGCGCACCTGCACGTCTTGAATATGGGTAGCGGCCGCAGCTTGCAGGGCCTGCATCAGCTCGGCCGGGGTGATGCGGTCGGTCAGCGGCAATTCGCCGCGGGCAAACACCAGCATGTCGCGGACCTGGTGCTCCAATTCATGCAGGCGCTCCTTCAGGCGCCCGGCAAAGCGCTGGTGCGTGGCGGCGGGCAATTGCTCATCAGTCAAATGACTGGCGTAGATCAACGCAGCCGACAACGGCGTACGGATCTGATGCGCCAACGAAGCGACCATCCGCCCCAGCGAGGACAAACGCTCATGACGCGCCAACTGGTCTTGCAGGTGCCGGGTTTCAGTCAGGTCGTTAAGCAACACCAACTGGCCCGGCTCCGCATCCAGGGAGCGGGTGGCGATGGACAGGCGGCGCCCGTCCTTCAGGGAGATTTCGTGGCCATCGTCCTCACGCGGCGCAAAGCAGCGGGTGATGACATGGCGCCATAGCTCGCCTTCCAGCGGCAGGCCGAGCATGTCGCAGGCCGCCGGGTTGGCTTCACGCACGCGGCCTTCTTCATCGATGACGATCACGCCACCAGGCAACAGCGACAGCAGGTTTTGCAAACGGTTGGCCAGGCGCTCTTTTTCGGCCAGCTCTTCCATGCGCTGGGCGCTGACCACGGCCAGTTCGCCTTTCAGCTCGGAAACCCGGGCTTCCAGCAGGCTGTAGGAGTCGGTCAGCTGGCTCGACATCTGGCTGAACTGCGAGAACGCCTGTTCAAGACCCTGGCGGGTCGGCGGCTCGACAGGCGGAACCAGCCCCTGGATGGCAGGGGCGGAAGATAGTTGGGCGGCGTGGGGCATGATGCTCTCTCGCTTGGCTGACCGTCAGTTAAACGGAACGTTGCGAGGGCTGTAGCAATAGTTGTGCCGAAAAAAAACCGCTGAAATATCAGCGGCTTGGAAAACAGGCGTCAATCATCTGCCTGTTCATCACCTTCTTTGCGGCTCATTCCGTACTTGCGCATCTTCTCCACCAGGGTGGTTCGACGGATGCGCAGGCGCTCGGCGGCACGGGCGACGATGCCGTTGGCGTCGTCCAGGGCCTGCTGGATCAACCCCTGCTCGAGGTTGCCGAGGTAGTCCTTCAAGTCCAGGCCTTCAGGCGGCAGCATGGCAGTGGAGCCGAAGTCCGGGGTGTGGCCGTTGATGGCGACCCGTTCTTCCATGTCGCTGCGCAGGCTGTCGACCAGTTGCTCGTCTTCGTCGTCGACGTAGCGGAATTTCTTCGGCAGCTCGACCACGCCGATCACGCCGTAGGGATGCATGATCGCCATGCGCTCCACCAGGTTGGCCAGCTCACGGACGTTACCGGGCCAGCCGTGGCGGCACAGGGACATGATCGCGGCCGAGTTGAAACGGATCGAGCCGCGCTTTTCGTGCTCCATGCGCGAGATCAGTTCGTTCATCAGCAGCGGGATGTCCTCCACGCGCTCACGCAACGGGGCCATCTCGATCGGGAATACGTTGAGGCGGTAGTACAGGTCTTCGCGGAAGCTGCCGACCTCGATCATGCTTTCGAGGTTCTTGTGGGTCGCAGCGATGATGCGCACGTCGACGCTCTGGGTCTTGTTGCTGCCCACGCGCTCGAAGGTGCGTTCCTGCAAGACGCGCAGCAGCTTGACCTGCATCGGCAGCGGCATGTCGCCGATTTCGTCGAGGAACAGGGTGCCGCCGTTGGCCAGCTCGAAACGCCCGGCACGGCTGGTGATCGCCCCGGTAAAGGCGCCCTTCTCGTGGCCGAACAGTTCGCTTTCGAGCAGCTCTGCCGGGATCGCGCCGCAGTTGACTGGCACAAAAGGCCCGTCGCGGCGCTTGGAGTGGTAATGCAGGTTGCGCGCGACCACTTCCTTGCCGGTGCCCGATTCGCCGAGGATCAACACGCTGGCGTCGGTATCGGCCACCTGCTGCATCATCTGGCGCACGTGCTGGATGGCACGGCTGGTGCCGACCAGGCTGCGGAACAGGTTGGGCTCGCGGTGGCGACCGCGTTCGCGGGCCTGGTCGTACATCTCGCGATAGACCTGGGCACGGTGCAGGGAATCAAGCAATTTGCTGTAGCTGGGGGGCATTTCCAGACTGGAAAGCACGCGGCGGCGCTGGTCTTCCGGCAACTCGATGGAAGAAATATCACCAATTAGCAACACCGGAAGGAACTCATCCCAGGTAGACAGTGTCTTTAACAAGCCCAAAACAGCGCCAGGAGCGTTTACCGTCCCGATCAGCACACAGATGACTTCACGGCTCGATGACAATGAGCTGACTACCTGCTGCCAGTCATGGCTGCCGCAGGGCAGATTTTCTTCGCCAAGAAAATTCAAAATCACCGCTAAATCGCGGCGGCGGACGCTATCGTCATCAATCAGCAGAATTTTGGTTTCACGCCACATGCAATAGCAACTTCCCTAGTAAAACGCTCTGCCCAGTGTAAGGGCAATCGAGACGGCCGTAAGACTTCTTACTTTATAGACGTCTGAAATCTGAAAACAGCACTAGTTAAGTCAAAAAAGCTGGCACGGTCAAATTTATGACGCGCCGTTCGGATTAACTGCGTCTGTTCAGCCGAACAAATGGTAAACCTTTGACGCATTTTTCGCTTGGTTGATCTGCGACATCTCTTCAAAAATCGCCTGGCGCTCGCCCGTCGTCACCTCAAGCAACTGCTGGTATACCGCCAACAGGCTCTCAAGCTTTTCACGCAACGCATCCTCATCCACCGGCGCTTCGCTGAGCACCTCGTCGATCACGTTGCGACAGCCCATGTCCAGCTCGCCAATGGCGTCCCAGTTACGGTCTGCCAGCGCGCCGATCAGCGCTTCACGGGTTTCATCAATGCGTTGCAGTGCTTGGCTCATGACGTATTCCTCAAGGCCCTCAGGCCCTTCTCTGCTGCGCCTTACTCGGTTGCAGCCTGTGGCGCGGCGATGGCATCCCAGCCTTCTTTCACGGTAATCAGCAAACGGGCGACTTCGTCGATCATGTCGGCATCGTTATGCAGGTTCGCTTCCATCAGACGGTTGGTCATGTACGCATACAGACTTTCCAACTGCTGGACGTAAGCCGGGTTGTCACTCTTTTCAGCATTCAGGCCGTCGCGCAGGCCAATCACGATATCGATGGCCTTGCCCAGCATCAGGCCCTTCTGGGCGATGTCGCCACGCGCCAGCGCACCCTTGGCCTGGGCCATGCGGTCCAGCCCGCCCTCCATCAGCATCTGCACCAGGCGATGAGGGCTGGCTTCGGAGATCTGAGCATGGGAATTGACCTTCTGGTATTGGCGAAGGGCTCTCATGGGATTCATGTTTCTACCTCGTGACAGGCGACAGCGAAAAGGATTCTAGTAACCAATATGTCGACTGGCTCGCGAAAAGCTTTAGGGCCAGTCGGGCTTCGATAAAAAAAGGCCAGGCAGTTTGCCTGGCCTTTTTGCATCAGCAGGGGATCAAGAATTGGTTTTGACGTTGTTCAACGCATTGAGTGTGGTCATGACACTGGTGCTTTGCTGACGCAATTGGGCGACCAGGGTGTCCATGGCGTTGTATTTGGCCGACAGGCTGCTGGTGAGCAGGGTCATGCGCTCGTCGAGCGTGGCTTGATCCTTGGTCAGATCCTTCAACGTGTTCGACAAGGAGGTAGAGCGCGTCGCCAGGATCCCGGTGCTTGCCTTGGCGAAGTCATCCGTGGCGCTTTTCATCCGCGCCAGCATGCCGTCTTTGCCACTAAACATACTGTTGATGTCGGCGGCGTTGGTTTTAACTGCCGCATCCCACTTTTTGTCATCAATCGCCAGCAGGCCAGTACTCGAACTGGTGGTCACACCGAACTGAGCGAGGGACTTGAAGGCACCAGTGCCCGACAGCGCGTTGAACTCGTTACGGATCGTGCTCTGCAACGAACGCATGGTCGAGTCACCCGTCAACGCTGCCGCCGTGGTGCTGCCGTCCAGGTTCGTGGTGACCTTGGTTTCAGCGTTCATTGCCGTGATCAGGGCGTTGTAGCTATCAATGAACCCCTTGACCC
This sequence comes from Pseudomonas sp. NIBRBAC000502773, assembly GCF_006517195.1. Lineage (NCBI taxonomy): Bacteria > Pseudomonadati > Pseudomonadota > Gammaproteobacteria > Pseudomonadales > Pseudomonadaceae > Pseudomonas > Pseudomonas sp. NIBRBAC000502773. The sequence goes on from NZ_CP041189.1 coordinate 1,509,151, forward strand.
CGGACTTGAGCGCCGTGTTGTTGGTGCTGACGGTGATGAGCGTGGCGTTCTTTTCAACCGTACTGCCCGTTTTGTAAGTCGACGCAGCTACCAGCTTGATATCCACGCCACTAAGAGCACCAGTGATGGTGTTGGACTTGGACACAGAAGAAACACCATCGATGCTGTAGAGCGCATCCTTGGGCGGATCAACGACCGTGGCCCCCACATCCAGCCCCGAGGTGCCAGACAGCGTAAGGTCCGAGCCCGTCCCCATATTGGTCGACGTCAGGATCAATCGAGAGCCATTGGAGTCGGTCTGGATGTTGGCACTGAGCCCCGAAGTACCAAACTGGGTATTGATCGAGTCACGTACCTGCTGCAGGGTCGCGCCGGCTGGAACGCTGAGATCGTAAGCCTTGCCGGACTGACTGATGGTCAGCGTCGTCGGCTTATCAGTGGTGTTGACCACTGTCGAGGTGCCACCGCTGAAGTTTTTACTCGACAGCTTGGACGCTTGGGCCAGTTGGTCGACGATCAGCCGGAAGCTGCCGTTCGAGGCCGTATTGCTGGCCGTCATGGTCGCCGTCTTTTCATCCGAGGACGAACCGGTCAAACCGGTGAAGCTGCTGTCCTTGGTCATGGAGTCCAGGGCACCACGAAACGCATCCAGTGCAGCTTGAACCTTGCCGATCGAAGACAGCGTGGTGGTCGCTTTCGCGGACGCGGTATTGATCTGCGTCTGCTTGGGCACCTTTTCGGCGTTAACCAAGGATGTCACGATCGCTTGCGTATCGATATTCGAACCGATACCACTTACCGTTGAACCCGCCATCATCTATCTCCTGTTCGGTGGCTGCCGTTATCTTGACTTATTACGCCTCAAGCCACGACAGCAACAAGTTTCATGCCAGCTCAGACTTTGTCGTCAAACAACAGGTTGCTTGCGCTGGAAAGGTTCTGTGCCAGCTTCAATGCCGTTTCCGACGGGATCTGGCGAATCACTTCACCACTGTCGGTGGCGATGACCTTGACCACCACACGGTGGGTGGAGTCATCAATGGAAAAGTCCAGTTTGCGCTGGGCCGCTTGTACGAATTCGCGAATATCAGTGACTGCTTTTTCCAGGTCGGCACGCTCAGGCTCTTTGCCTGTGGCCGGCGTTTCCTGGACTTTGGTGACGCTTTTGTCAGTTGCTGCTATCGGTGCAGGCGCGCTTTTAGGTGCAACCGGCGGATAAGACTGGTTCAGCTTTACACTCATGTCCATGTCCAATCTCCTCTAAACCGAAAAAACGGAAGGGCACGTAGACGCGCCCTTCCGTTAGTTACCAAGCGCTGGAATTACTGAAGCAGCTTCAGTACAGCGGATGGCAGCTGGTTAGCCTGCGACAGGATCGCGGTGGAGGCCGATTGCAGGGTTTGTTGCTTGGTCAGTTCGGCGGTTTCGGAAGCGAAGTCGACGTCCTGAACGGTGGAACGTGCAGCGGTGGAGTTCTTCTGAATGTTCTGCAGGTTGTCTGCAGTGGTAGTCAGACGGTTCTGAGTAGCACCCAGGCCCGAACGAACGCCGTCAATGGTGCCGATGGCCTTGTCGATAACAGCCAGCGCGTTTTGAGCGTTGGTAGCGTCGGTCACGTCGGTGTTAGAGATAGTGGTCTTGGTCGACGAAACGGTAGCAGCCGAGAACAAGTCCGATACACCAGTACCAGCGTCGCTCAGGGAGTAGCCTTTAGCCGAATCCAGGGAAACCTGACCGGTCACAACGATTGCAGCAGCACCCAGAGCAGCCGGGGTGGCGAATGCGCCAGCGCCGTCTTTAGCGCCAACCAGGATGTTGGTCTGGGCGTTGGCATCAGCACCAGAGAACGACAGGTTTTCGCCGGAATCCGACTTAACCGACAGGGTTTTGTTGGATTCGTCGTAGTTAACGCTGATGCCCAGTTTGGCAGCGTTCGATTTCAGCTGGTCAGCCAGGCCGGCCAGGTCCTTCACGCCGACGAAATCAACAGCATTACCGCTACCTACAGCCAGTTTGAAGTTCGACGGAGTGGCAGCGCCTACTTCCAGTTTGACTTCAGTGCTGGCGGTAGCGGTCAGGCCACCGATCGAACCGTTCAGGCCCGCAGCGATGTCTTTAGCCGAAGCGCCTGCAGCGTAAGTTACGGTTTTGGTCTGACCGTTGCCGGTAACAGTGATGTCGCCGCCAGCCAGGCCAGTTGCGCTAGGCACGATGGCCTTGGTTTTGATCTGCTGCGAACCAATGTTGTTGGCTGCGACGTTTTCCAGGCTCAGGTTGATGGTTTCGTTAGCGTTAGCGCCAACCTGGATAGCTTTGGTACCGTACGAACCGTCCAGCAGCTTCTGGCCACCGAAAGTAGTGGTTTGCGAGATACGGGTCAGTTCCGAAGTCAGGGCCTGGTATTCGTCGTTGTTCGACTTACGGTCGTCAGCGCTGAGGGAGCCAGTCGCGGAAGACAGAGCCAGGGTACGCATTTTTTGCAGGATGTCGGTCGAAGCCTGCATCGCGCCTTCAGCGGTCTGAGCGATGGAGATACCGTCGTTCACGTTTTTTACTGCTTGGCCCAGGCCGTTGATTTGGCTGGTCAGGCGGTTAGCGATCTGCAGGCCGGCTGCGTCGTCTTTAGCGCTGTTGATACGCAGGCCGGAAGACAGGCGCTGCATGGAGGTGGCCAGGGCGCCGCCGGCTTTGTTCAGGTTGCCCTGAGTAGTGATCGAAGCAATGTTGGTGTTTACTGTTAAAGCCATGACGAAATCCTCGTTGGATGGATACTGCGGCTTCCGGCCCTGGCAACCGCCGGGTGTGGCCTGAGAACCTACGTAATAGTTATCGTCGTGGTAGCCGGTTGCTTGAGGATTTTTTTTGATTTTTTTAATGGCGCCGTGCCACCCCTTGTAATTCAAGGGCTTACGACGGCCAAAAACCCATATTTCATTGGGTTTTCTGGCGCCAAATAAAAAACGCCGATACTCTTTCGAGCATCGGCGTTTGCTTTTACGCAGAAAGCAGTCTATCGAAGCGTCACGGACGATAGAGAATCGCCGATCCCCACGACAGGCCCACGCCAAAACCGCTGATTGCCACGCGCTTCCAGGTGGCGTCCATCACATGCTTTTCCAGCAGCAACGGAATGCTCGACGACACGGTGTTGCCGGTCTCGACCATGTCCTTGATGAACTTCTCCACCGGCGCGTCTTCGAAACGACGGGCCACGGCGTCGACAATCGCCGCACTGCCCTGGTGAATGCAGAACGCATCGATGTCATCGGCCGCAAGGTCCGACTCGTCGAGCAGCTCGTGCAAATGCGCGGGCACCTTGAGCAAGGCGAAGTTGAACACCTGGCGACCGTTCATGAAGAACACGCCATCGCTGACCTTGAGATGCGGTGCGCCGGAACCGTCGGTGCCGAACTTGGACTTGCCCAGCAACCACGGCGCGTCTTCGCCCATCCAGGTGGCGGTGGCGGCATCGCCGAACAGCATGGTGGTGTTGCGGTCTTCCGGGTCGACGATCTTCGAATACGGGTCGGCGGTGACCAACAGGCCGTTTTTCAGGCCGGTGGCTTCCATGAAGCCCTTCATCGCGTAGATGCCGTAGACGTAGCCGGAGCAGCCCAGGGAAATATCAAACGCCGCCACGTGGGTGGGCAGGCCGAGTTTGTCCTGGACGATCGCAGCCGTGTGGGGCAAACCCTCTTCATCGCCGTTCTGGGTGACGACGATCAGGGCATCGATGGACTCGCGCTTCAAATCCGGGTTGTTGGCAAACAAAGCGTTGACCGCCTCGACACACAGGTCGGAGGTTTCCTGCGCGGCTTCCTTGCGCGGCAGGAACGCCGAACCGATCTTGCCGATGATGAATTCTTCATCCTTGGCGAACTTGGCACCCTGGGCGTAGTTATCGATCCCGTTTGCCGGCACGTAACTGGCGATGCTTTTTATGCCAATCATTGTGGCTTCCCAATACTAAATAGCTGGAGAACACCCCAGACGTGGCCTGGAGTGCTGACAATAAAGGGGATAACCCCATAAAAATCTCGCTGAAAGCCGCCCCGCAAGGACCCTGTGACGACTTATCCTTTTCACACGATACAGTGAAGATGCGCTTTATGACTCACAGGTCACTCAATTGTGTGTGCTTTGTGCAAAACCTTCAAACAATTAAGTCCCAGAAACGGCAGCGGCCCGCCCTGTTTCCAGAGCGGGCCGCTTGACTTGACGCCACTTACATCTTGTTGAACAGGCTCAACTGCGAGACTTTCACGAAAGCCAGCTGCGAGGCTTCCAGCATGGTTTGCTGCAGGGTCAGGTTGATCGCTGCCTCGCCCATGTCAATGTTGGCCAGGTCACTCATCGTGGTCTTGTTGGCCAGACCGACACTGGTGTTTTCACTGGACTGCACCGTGAGTGCATTCTGTCGCGCACCGATGGAGCCACGCACGTTGTCCACCTGGTCGGCCGAGTTGGTCAGGTTACTGACCGCGGCGTTCAGGGCATCCTGAAGCTTGACCCGCGCACCGGGAATACCATCCGCCGGCTGTTCCAGGGCCTGGCGCAGCTGGCTCAGGGTGTCGAGGGCATTCTGAGTTTTCTGGGTGGTGTTGCCGACCGAAAACTGATCGCCGGTGTTCGGCGTACCGCTCAACTCGAAGGTGACACCCGCAGCGGTGATCGTGTCCTTGGCTGGCGGCGTACCGCTGACGATCACGCCATTATCGACAATCGGCTTGCTGTCGGGGGTATACGGCTGGGCATACACCTTATAAGCAGTCGGGTCGACATCGTCGAACTTGATCAGTACGCCGCTGTTGGGAAACGTACTGGAGTAGTCGGCTGCACTGCTGACGCGGGCATTGGTCAGTTGCGCCGCCGAAGTGTTGCTTGCGGTGCGAGAGACATTGAACGCGTCCGGCTTGGCGGCCAGGGTGAACTCACGCCCTGCAACCAACGCATCGGCATCCGGCCCGGTGGCCACGCCGGTGAGGTCCGCGGTGATATCGAATTTGACCCCGCGTACATTGATACTGGCGCTGCCTTCCTTGGTGGAGTCGAACGTACCATTACCTGGAAGCTGCGAAGTAATGTCGTTGTTGTCCTTGTCGGTCACAACGTACTGCGTGCTACTGGTAAAGGTCACCTTATAGGGCTGGCCGTCGGCAAACTGCTTGGTGTAATCGATGTCCGACGTTACCAGGCCTGCCGAGATCGCGACCTTGTGGTCATCCACCGTTGCAGGCGTCGTGTAGGTGGCTTGGGTGCGGCTGGTGTTGACCGCGCCTTCCAGGATGGTCTTGCCCGTATCGCTGGTGCGCACCTTCAGCGTCTCGGAAACCTGCAGGCTCAGCTCGTTTTCGTCGCCTTGATAGCTATAAGTACCATCATTGTTGCGCGAGTACGGCGGCGTGTCGGTCTTGGAACCGGAGAACAGATAGTTGCCCGCCGCATCCTTGCTGTTGAGCAAACCCAGCAACTGGTTTTCCAGCGCGCCCACCTCGACCGAGATGGACTTGCGGTCAGCATCACTGGTCACGCCACCCGCGCGCAGCGCCAACTGGCTGCCGGCCTGGATGGTGGTATTGATCGCCTCCAGCACGCTTTCTTCGTTCGTCAGGGTATTTTGAATGCTAGTGATATTGCCGCTGTACTGGGCCAGCATGTCTTTTTGCTGTTGCAGCATGAGCAGGCGCTGGGCGGCAACCGGATCATCCGAAGCGGTCTGTACACGCACGCCGGAGCTCGCCTGTTCCTGGGCCTTCACAACGCTGGAATAGTTGTTCTGATACTTGACGGCACTGGTGTCGTAATACTGCTGTGTAGAAATGCGCATCGTCCCAGACTCCCTTAAAGACTATTGATCAGCGTGCTGAAGGTTTCTTGCGCAGCCTTGATGATCTGCGACGACGCCGTGTAGTACTGCTGGAACTTGATCATGTCGCCCGCCTCTTCATCCAGGTTCACCTGGGATACGGAGTTGCGCGCGTTCTTGTTGGCGGTCAGCAGCGCACCGGTGGCGGTGTTGTCAGTGCCGGCCGAAGCGGCCTTGGCGCCGACGGTGGAGACCAGCTTGCTGTTGGCACCCACCAGGCTGGTGCCGCCGCTGCCATCGGCCGCCAGGCCCACGGTTGCCTTGGTCTGCAGGTCGAGCAGTGCCTGGGCGTTGCGATTGTCGGACTTGCCAGTGGCATTGAACGAGAACGAGGTGCCGTCGCCGTTGGCCGGCGAACCGCCCACCGTGGTGTCGAAACTGAAGCTCTTGGCTGGCGACACCAAGGCACCGCTGGCATCACGCATCGGCACGCTGATGCTGATCTTATTGGCCTGTCCCGGAATGATGGTGCCGGAACCGATGGGATCGCCCTGGGCGTTACTCAGCGTATAAGGCTGGGTGCCATCGGCCGCCGGTTTACCGAAAACCATCTTCACCGGCATCGAGTATTCGATGCCGGTACGCAGTTGTGCCGTATCGGCACCACCCTGTATGTCCAGGGGCACGGTGAGCGTCGGCGGCGTGAAGGTGCCGGTGCCCTGGTTGGTCTTGCTGGCCTCGCCCTGCAACGGCGCGGCAAAGGCAATCTTGCTGGGGTCGCTGAGGACCGTGCCGATTTCCTTGGCGCCGTTGGCGGTGGGGCTGACCTTGAAGCTGTCACCGGCCTGCACCGCACCGCTCTTGACCGCCAGGGTGAACCCATCGATGACCGGAGGCGGCGTGGCACTGAGGTCATAGGTACCCATGGCCTTGCCGTCGGAACGCAGTACCGTGACCTTGTTGAGGTCGGTACCGTCGTTGAAGCTGACCTTGTAATCGAAGTTGGTCAGCTGAGTGGTGTCCTTGATCGTCACGCCCAGGGCGCCGTCGCCCAGGTTGCCTTGGGCAGCCAGGCTACGCAGGGCAACCGAGGCTGCGTTGTTGATGTCGGTGAACATCGAGGCGCCGAACTCGCCATTGAGGTCCAGGCCCTGGCCCAACTGGCTGTTGACCGTATCGGCGGTGGCAATCGCGATGCGCCCCAGATCATTGATCGCAGGAATCAACGCATCGCTGCGATAGCGCAACAGGCCGCCGATGCTGCCGCCGCTGATCACGTTACCCAGGTCCATCGTCGTACCGCCGGCCGCATTGAGCTGGATCGTGTACTGGCTGGTGTCGCTCTTGCTCGGTACGGCGGAAATGGTATTGGACTTATCACCCAGCACCAGGGATTGGCCGCTACCGGTGCTGACGCTGAACACACCGTTCTTCTCAGTGGCGGTCACACCGATCAGCTCATTGAGCGAGCGCACGGCTTCGGCGCGCGAGTCCAGCAGGTTGGCCGGGGTGGTGTTCGACGAACCCTGCACCTGGGCGATCTGCTTGTTGAGAGAGGCAATCGACGAAGTCAGTTGGTTGACCTGATCGCTCATCGAGGACAACTGGCTGTTAATGGTCTCTTTCTGCTGGCTCAACTGGCTGGAAATGGAGTTGAACCGGTTGCTCAGCGTCTGGGCGTTCGTGAGCAGGATCTGGCGGGCCGAGGTATCGTTGGGGTTCGCCGAGGCGGTCTGCACAGCAGCGAAGAACGAACTGAGTACCGCCGACATGCCAGTGGTCTTGTCCGACAAGGTCTTGTCGACGGCACTGACCTGATCCAGGTAAGCCTTGGCATCGCTGTTGAGCGAGGTGCTGTTCTGGTAGGCGGTGTCCAGGTATTCGTTGTACACCCGACGCACGTCGGCCAGGGTGGTACCGCTGCCGATGAACACGCCGCCATACTGGTTCGACGCATTTGCGCTCTGGGTGGTCTGCTGACGCGAATAGCCCGCGGTATTGGCGTTGGCGATGTTGTTACTCAAGACCGACAACGATCCTTGAGCGGCGTTAAGCCCCGACATCCCGATATTGAGCAAACTCATGGTTCAGACCTTATAAATGAGTGGTCGCGCCCGCGGCAGCGTAATTCTGGTAACTGTTCATGGTTTTTGCGATCTGCGAAATCTTGCTGGCGTAGGCCGGGTCCGTGGCGTACCCGGCTTTTTGCAACTCGCGTACAAACTGTTCGGGGTTATCGGCCGATTTCACAACTTCTTTATAGCGATCATTGCTTTGCAGCAATGTCACGAGATCATGGAAGCTGTCCTGATAGGAGGCGTAGGAACGGAACTGCGCCGTTTCCTTGACCATCGCCCCATCACGAAACTCGCTGGTGATCGCACGGGCCTGGCCGCCCTGCCAGCTCTGGCCGGCCTTGATGCCGAACAGGTTATGGCTGCTGCTGCCATCTTCGGCGCGCATCACCGACTTGCCCCAACCGGTTTCCAGGGCGGCCTGGGCCACCAGGTACTTCGGATCGACACCGATACGCGCGGCGGCCGCCTTGGCCATCGGCAACATGGTCGCGACAAACTCATCCTGGGAGCTGAACGCCTTCTTCACCGGTGCCAATGGCGGCTGGGCCACGGCGCGGCCGTAGACCTGCATGCGCCCGCTCGGCACGGCAAACGTGCGCGCGGTGCTGTTGACCACATTGTCGGCGGCCGCGCTGTTACGCAGCGGCGCCGCCTGGGCAACGGTGGTGGTGTCGGTGCTCGGCACGATACCGGCGAGCAGGCGATCGGTCAGCTTGCTCGGCAAGGCGATACGGCGCTGGTTCATCAGTGCGATGTCGTTGCTGTGGGCCGCTGCAGCGCCCGCCTGGGGCTCCGCCACGCGATAGGCCCACAGTGGACGCTGGCCATTGGAACGCCCCAGTGGGCCCTCGGCCTGGGTGCCGGCGGCAATTTGCGTCGGCACATCGACTTTCTTGACCGCCTCGGCCGCCGCCGGGCCCTGCAAGGTGGCCGCCTGGGCGTCCACCGGCTTGTTCTTCTGCATCTGGCGCATCAGCACATCGGCCAGGCCGATGCCGCCGCCTTCGCGGGACATGGAAACCGCCAGTTGCTGGTCGTACATTTCCTGGTACTGCTTGGCGGCCGGGGTGTTCATCGGGTTGTCCTTGCCCAGGGCCTCGGTGGCCGAGCGCATGGACTTGAGCATCTCGCTCAAGAACAGCGACTCGAATTCCTGCGCCACCTTGCGCATGTTGCCTTCGCTGTTCTTGTCGCCGACCTTCAGTTGGTTCAGGCGATTCAAGTCGGAATACGAACCCGAATCCGCCGTGCTGGTCAGGCCGCTGTTACGCATGTCCATGGCCATGGCCTTAAATCACGATCAGGTCGGCTTGCAACGCGCCGGCCTGCTTCAACGCTTCGAGGATCGCCATCAAGTCGCCTGGCGCTGCGCCCACCTGGTTCACCGCACGTACAATCTCATCCAGGGTCGTGCCCGGGCCGAACTTGAACATCGGCTTGGCTTCTTGCTGGGCATTCACTCGCGAGCGTGGCACCACCGCCGTCTGGCCATTGGACAACGGCCCAGGCTGGCTGACGATCGGGTCTTCGGTGATGGTCACGGTCAGGCTGCCGTGGGTCACCGCCGCCGGCGAGACCTTGACGTTCTGGCCGATCACGATGGTACCGGTGCGCGAATTGATGATGACCTTGGCCACCGCTTGGCCCGGATCGACTTCGAGGTTTTCCAGGATCGACAGGTAGTCCACACGCTGGCTGGGATCCAGCGGCGCGGTGACGCGAATCGAGCCGCCGTCGATAGCCTGGGCCACGCCAGGGCCGAGCATGTCGTTGATCTTGTCGACTACGCGCTTGGCCGTGGTGAAGTCCGAACGGTTGAGGTTCAAGGTCAGGCTGTTGCCCTGGTTGAAACCGCTCGGCACCGTACGCTCAACCGTAGCGCCACCCGGGATACGCCCGGCCGACGGTACGTTGACGGTGATCTTCGAACCATCGCGACCTTCGGCGTCAAACCCGCCCACCACCAGGTTGCCCTGGGCGATGGCGTAGACGTTGCCGTCGATCCCTTTCAGCGGCGTCATCAGCAGGGTGCCGCCCCGCAGGCTTTTGGAGTTACCGATGGACGACACGGTGATGTCGACCACCTGGCCCGGCTTGGAAAACGCCGGCAAGTCGGCACTGATCGACACCGCCGCGACGTTCTTCAACTGCACGTTGCCCGAACCCGCCGGCACCTTGATGCCGAACTGCGAGAGCATATTGTTGAAGGTCTGCAGGGTGAACGGGGTCTGGGTGGTCTGGTCGCCCGTACCGTTGAGCCCCACCACCAGACCGTAGCCGATCAACTGGTTGGAACGCACGCCAGAGATGCTGGCGATGTCTTTCAGGCGTTCGGCCTGGGCGACTGCGCTCAGACTCAGCAGGAGTGCCGCCGCCATCAGCTGTTTGAGTTTCAAAGTGGCCACCTAGAAAGGGAACAGCGGGCTAAGGAAGAAACGGTCGAACCAGCCCGGCTGACTCGCATCAGCGAACGAACCCGTACCCGAGTAGGTAATGCGTGCATCGGCAATGCGCGTCGAGGGCACAGTGTTGTCAGTCGCAATGTCATCGGCCCGCACCATCCCGGCAATACGCACCAACTCATCACCGGTATTGAGGGTCATCCACTTTTCACCGCGTACGGCGATGATGCCGTTGGGCAACACATCCGCGACAGTCACGGTGATCGAGCCGGTGAGGCTATTGCCCTGCCCTGCGGCGCTCTTGCCGTTGGTGGCACGGTTGCCGCTGTACCCTGCGTTGAGGCTCAAGTCGCCGCTGCCCAGCGGGTTGTTGGTATTCGGTACGGCACCAAACAACGAGCTCAGCCCAATGCTGTTGGTGCTGGTCTTGTCCACCTGGGAGTTGGCGTTCTTGCTGGCCGTCGTTCTCTCATTCAGGGTGATGGTGATGATGTCACCCACGCGGAACGCCTTGCGGTCGCTGTACAGGTTCTGTTCGAAACCGGCCTGGTAGATCGAACCATTGTTGGCCGCCGCCGGCAACGGCGTGCGCGGCAACACCGGCGCGTAGTACGGGTCATTGGGTTTTGGCGTCGGGGCGACACAGCCCGCGAGCACGGTAATCCCACTCAATGCCAGAACGGAAACATAGCGATTCATGACCCTTACCTCACGGTGTTGCAGGCGCTCTCAGGAGCGCCCCATAGACTTGATTACAGATTCTGCGTTACGAACGAAAGCATCTGGTCGGCGGTGGAAATCACCTTGGAGTTCATCTCGTAGGCGCGTTGAGTGGTGATCATGTTGACCATCTCTTCAACGGTGCTGACGTTGGAGGTTTCCAGGGTGCTTTGCAGCGTGGTGCCGAAACCGTTCAGGCCAGGGGTGCCGATTTGCGGCGCGCCGCTGGAAGCGGTTTCCAGGAACAGGTTATTACCCATCGCCTGCAGGCCGGCCGGGTTGATGAAGTCGGCGGTTTGCAGGTTGCCGATCACTTGCGACGCCGGGTTACCGGCCACGGTGATCGACACGGTGCCGTCGTTGCCGACGGTGAAGGTCTGGGCGTTGTTCGGCACGACGATAGCCGGTTCCAGGGCAAAACCGTTGGCTGTCACGATCTGGCCATTGGAGTCCAGGTGGAAGGTACCGTCACGGGTGTAGGAAGTGGTCCCATCCGGCTGCAGGATCTGGAAGAACCCTTTGCCGTTGATGGCCATGTCCAGCGGCTGCCCGGTCTGTTGCAGGTTACCGGCGTTGAAGTTCTTCTGGGTGCCGACGATCTTCACACCGGTACCCAGTTGCAGACCCGACGGCAATTCGCTGTCCTGGGTCGACTGGGCGCCTGGCTGGCGCTTGATCTGATAGAGCAAGTCCTGGAACTCGGCGCGGTCACGTTTGAAACCCGTGGTCGACACGTTGGCCAAGTTGTTGGAAATGGTGGTCAGGTTGGTGTCCTGGGCGGACAGGCCTGTTTTGGCAACCCATAGAGCCGGAAGCATGCTGTTCTCCTTCGTGCGCCTGTTTGTTGGCGCTGCGCTGCAAAATTAGTATTCAGTCAGTGACGCGGCTATCAGCTCATCTGCATGACGCGAGTCATGGCCTGGTCGTCTTCCTTGGCGCTGTTCATCATCTTGATGTGCAACTCGAACTGCTTGGAAAGCGCCAGGACCGCGGTCATTTCTTCAACCGCGTTGACGTTGCTCGCCTGCAGGAAACCCGAGGTCAGCGTGACGTTCGCATCGGCCACGGCCGGCTGGCCATCCTTGGTATGGATGGTGCCATCCAGGCCTTTATTCATATTCTTGAGATCGGGCTGGACCAGCTTGATGCGGTCCACTTCAGCCATCACCCGCGGGCCTTCGCCCATGGCGCGGATGCTGATGGTGCCGTCGGCGCCCACTTCGACTTTCTGCTGCGGCGGTACGGCGATCGGGCCACCGTTGCCCATGATCGGCATGCCGTTGCCGGCGCGCAGCACACCCAGCGCATCGACGTTCATGCTGGCACTGCGCACGTAGGCTTCACCGCCATCGGGGGTTTGCACCGCCATCCAGCCATTGCCGTTCACCGCCACATCCAGGTCGCGACCGGTCTCGATCATCGCGCCAGGGCTGAAGTCGGTCGCGGGACGTTCGGTCATGGCAAACGCACGCGCCGGAAAGCTGTCACCGAACACCGGCATCGAACGCGCCTGTTCCAGGTCCCGTTGGAAACCGTTGGTGGAAATGTTCGCCAAGTTGTTGGCATGGGCCTTCTGCGCCAGTGCATTCTGGCTGGCGCCGGTCATTGCCACATAAAGGTACTTGTCCACGCTCTTTCCTCTTTCTGACGCAGGCTTGCCGCCCACCGCTGTACTGATGAGGCTTAAGCAATTTGCGAACCAACTTTTAAAAACAGGGGAAAGCCCAGGCGGGGCGGGGGTTTGCGGGCAGGCAGCAGGATTTGAAGGACAGGAGATAGTCGAAAAAACGGCGGACTTATGCCGCTTACGGCAAGTACCCGTCTTACGGGTGACAGAGAACCAATGCGGGGGCGCAGTTGGTTATTTGTCCGCCTTGAGGATTTCGTAATCGCGCAACTTATTGGCAATGGTGGTGTGCGACACCCCCAGGCGTTTCCCCAACTGCCGGCTGCTGGGATGCTCGGCATACAGGCTCTCCAGCACCGCCTTCTCGAAGCGCCCGACGATTGCCTCCAAACCGCCCTCCAAGGAAAAGTCGCCAAGGGGTTGGCGCACGCCGTAGTCCGGCAGGCGGATGTGTTCGACCTTGACCGTCCCGCCGTCACACAGCGATACCGCCTGGAACAGCACGTTTTCCAGCTGCCGTACATTCCCCGGCCAGTGGTAGTGGCTGAGCTTGTCCATGGCGGCAGGCGCCAGCCTCGGCAGCGGGCAGCCGATCTGCCGGCTGGCCTGGTCGAGAAAGTGCTCGACCAGGGGCGCAAGGCCGTCGAGGCATTCGCGCAGGGGCGGGATATGCAAGGACAGCACGTTGAGGCGGTGATAGAGGTCCTGGCGGAATTCACCACGGGCGCAGAGTTCGGAGAGGTCCACCTGGGTGGCGCAGATCACCCGCACATCCAGGTACACCTCTTCGTCACTGCCCACGCGCCGAAAGCAGCCGTCCTGCAGGAAGCGCAGCAATTTCACCTGCAAGCGCGCGCTCATTTCCCCGACGCCATCGAGAAACAACGTACCGCCGGCCGTCAGCTCCAGCAGCCCGAGCTTGCCCTCGGCCCGCGCGCCTTCAAACGCGCCGGGGCCGTAGCCGAACAATTCGGTCTCGGCCATCGACTCGGGCAACCCGGCGCAGTTCAGCGCCATCAACGGCGATTGCCCGCGCGGGCTGGCCAGATGGCAAGCACGCGCCAACAACTCTTTGCCGGTGCCGGTTTCGCCTTCTATTAATAGAGGCGCATCCAACGGCGCCATGCGCCGGGCTTCACGCACCACGGCGGCCATGACCTTGGAGCTTTGGAAAATACTGTCGAAACCGCGCAGTTCCTGTTTGCGCACATTGTAGATACGCTCGCCCACGCGGTCGGCACGGTGCAGGGTCAGCACGGCACCGGCCATGGCTTCGCTGTCGTCATGCTCGGAGGATTGCAGCGGTGCTATATCCGCCAGGAACACGTCACCCTTGACCTTCACCCGCAGGCCATTGATCCGCGATTTACTCGCGCGCACCAGTTCCGGCAAGTCGAAATCCTCGGCGTAGCGCGACAGCGGAATGCCCGGCACCTCGTCCACCCGCACCCCGAGCAACTGCGCGGCCGCACGGTTGGCGGCGACGATGGAGCCGCCCATGTCGATGGACAACACCGGAAACTCAAGCGCACCGAGCAGCGCATTGAGTTCCATATGCCGACGCTCACTGGGCATCAGCCCTACCCTTTTGACGCCAAACACCCCGGCAATCGCCTCGAACTGCGGGCGCAGCGCCTGGAATTGCATGTTCACCAGGTTCGGACAGAACAGGTAAATGGCGTTGCCATGCTCGCCGCCCACCTCACCCTTGGCGACGTTGACGCCGTACTCCACCAACAGGTTGAGGATGTCCCGCAGGATGCCGATGCGGTTCTGGCAGTGCACTTTGATACGCATGAAAAGGCTCGAAAAGTGGGTAGGCGCCGCGTCTTTTTGTCGCTGGGCGCAGATAGTCGTCAAGATTATGTGACAGCTTAGGGGCTTTTCCCAGCCCAATACCGTATTGAGCCAAGCAAGCGTAACGAATACTTTACGAAAATCGGTAAATTTTCCTACATGAGCGCTTTTGAAGCCGATGGAATCTTGCCCCGCACGGAGTATCAATAGGCTCATCCGAGGACATAACAAGAACGAATGCCTAGCAGGAGAGCCGTATGAAGCAGACGCACTACGTGGCCCGCGAGCCCGATGCGCAAGGTTTTATCCACTACCCGGCGGAAGAGCACGCGGTGTGGAACACCCTGATCACCCGCCAATTGAAAGTGATCGAGGGCCGCGCCTGCCAGGAATACCTGGACGGCATCGACAAGCTCGGCCTGCCCCTGGATCGCATCCCGCAGCTGGGTGAAATCAACCAGGTGCTGGCCGCGACCACCGGCTGGCAAGTTGCCCGCGTGCCGGCGCTGATCCCCTTCCAGACCTTCTTCGAATTGCTCGCCAACAAGCAGTTTCCGGTGGCGACCTTTATTCGTACCCGCGAAGAACTGGACTACCTGCAGGAACCGGATATTTTCCACGAGATCTTTGGCCATTGCCCGCTGCTGACCAACCCCTGGTTCGCCGAATTCACCCACACCTACGGCAAGCTCGGCCTGGCGGCCAGCAAGGAGCAACGGGTGTACCTGGCGCGCCTGTACTGGATGACCATCGAGTTCGGCCTGGTGGACACCCCCGACGGTCGGCGCATCTACGGTGGCGGGATTTTGTCGTCGCCCAAGGAAAGTGTTTACTGCCTGTCCGACCAGCCTGAACATCAAGCCTTCGACCCGCTGGAAGCGATGCGCACGCCGTATCGCATCGACATCCTGCAACCGCTGTATTTCGTGCTGCCCAACCTCAAGCGCCTGTTCGAAGTGGCGCAGGAAGACATCATGGGCATGGTCGAGCGCGGCATGCAGCTTGGGTTGCATGCGCCGAAATTCCCGCCAAAAACCAAGGCCGCGTGAACCGTGGCTTTTAAGGCCAGGTGAGTCTGTTCCCCGGCCCCGCGTTGCTTTAGGGTGACGCCACTGACGACCGTTTTTAAACACTCGAATTCAGGACACCATCACATGACCACCTTGAACCAAGCCCACTGCGAAGCCTGCCGCGCCGATGCCCCGCAAGTCAGCGATGAAGAACTGCCGGTGCTGCTCAAGCAGATCCCCGACTGGAACATCGAAGTGCGCGATGGCGTGATGCAGCTGGAAAAGGTTTTCCTGTTCAAGAACTTCAAGTTCGCCCTGGCCTTTACCAACGCCATGGGTGAAATCTCCGAAGCCGAAGGCCATCACCCAGGCCTGCTCACTGAATGGGGCAAGGTCACCGTGACCTGGTGGAGCCACTCCATCAAGGGCCTGCACCGCAACGACTTCATCATGGCCGCGCGCACCGACGAAGTGGCCAAGGACGCCGAGGGCCGCAAGTAATGCATTTCGATGCCATAGGCCGCGTGCCCGGCGACCCGATCCTCGGCTTGATGGACCTGTATGCCCAGGACGCCAACCCGAACAAGTTCGACCTTGGCGTGGGCGTCTATAAGGACGACCAGGGCCTGACGCCGATTCCCCAGTCGGTAAAGCGCGCCGAGCAGCGCCTGGTCGACAACCAGGCCACCAAGACCTATATCGGCGGCCACGGCGATGCAGCGTTCGGCAGCCTGATCAGCGAACTGGTGCTGGGCGCCGACTCCGCCCTGCTGCGCGAACACCGTGCCGGCGCCACTCAAACCCCAGGCGGCACCGGGGCCCTGCGCCTGAGCGCCGACTTTATCGCCCACAACCTGCCCGGCCGTGGCGTGTGGCTGAGCGACCCGACCTGGCCGATTCACGAAACCATCTTTGCCAAGGCCGGGCTCAAGGTCAGCCATTACCCCTACGTGGGCGCGGACAACCGCCTGGATGTGGTGGCGATGCTGGCAACCCTCTCCACCGTGCCCAAGGGCGACGTGGTCTTGCTGCACGCCTGCTGCCATAACCCGACCGGCTTCGACCTGTCCCAGGATGACTGGCGCCAGGTGCTGCACATCGTGCGTGAGCGCCAGTTGCTGCCGCTGATCGACTTCGCCTACCAGGGCTTTGGCGACGGCCTGGAGCAGGACGCCTGGGCGGTGCGCTTGTTGGCGGCTGAACTGCCGGAAGTATTGATCACCAGTTCGTGCTCGAAGAACTTCGGCCTGTACCGCGACCGTGTCGGCGCGCTGATCGTGTGTGCGGCGGACGCCGAGAAGCTGAAGGATGTACGCAGCCAGCTGGCGAACACTGCGCGCAACCTGTGGTCGACGCCACCGGACCATGGTGCGGCGGTGGTCGCGACTATCCTCGGTGATGCCGAACTGAAAAAGCAGTGGAGCGAGGAAGTCGAAGCCATGCGTGCGCGAATCGCGCAGTTGCGTTCCGGACTGGTGGAGGCGTTGGCGCCCCATGGTCTGGCGGAGCAGTTTGCGCACATCGGGGCGCAACGCGGGATGTTTTCCTACACCGGCTTGAGTGCCGAGCAGGTCAAGCAACTGCGCGAGAAGCACAGCGTGTACATGGTCAGTTCGGGACGGGCTAACGTGGCGGGGATCGATGCGACACGCCTGACGCTTCTGGCCGAAGCCATCGCCGACGTCTCCCACTGACGAAACCAGGACTGAAAATGTGGGAGGGGGCTTACTCCCTCCCACATTTTGACCGAGCACACCCCTCAGCTGGCGACCATCTCGGCTTTCAGCAGCGCTTCTTTCGCCTGGGCATCCGCCAAGCGATACAACTCGATGCTCCCATCCCAGTGCTCGATCAACGCCGTGCACGACTCCACCCAATCCCCGCAGTTGAGGTAATCCACCTCGCCCACCTTGCGAATCTCCGCATGGTGGATATGCCCGCACACCACGCCATGCAACTCGCGCCGGGTCACTTCGTGGGCGATGGCCTCTTCAAAATCGCTGATAAAGCTCACGGCGGTTTTGACCTTGTGTTTCAGGTACGCCGACAAAGACCAGTAGCCATAGCCGTAGCGGGCGCGCCAGTGGTTCAACCAGCGGTTCAAGGTGAGGGTGAACTCGTAGGCCGAGTCGCCCAGGAACGCCAGCCAACGGTGGTAGCGAGTGATCACATCGAACTGATCGCCGTGGATCACCAGCAGATGACGACCGTCAGCCGTCACATGCACCGCCTCATCCACCAACTGGATATTGCCCAGGATCAGCTTGGAGTAGCGGCGCAGGAACTCGTCGTGGTTGCCGGTCACGTAGATCACTTCGGTCCCGCGCTTGGCCATGGTCAGCAGGCGACGGATCACGTTGGTGTGGGCCTGGGGCCAATACATGCCGCCGCGCATTTTCCAGCCGTCGATGATATCGCCCACCAGGTAGACCTTATCGGCGTGGTAGCCCTTGAGGAACTGCGACAGGTGTTCGGCCTGGCAATCCCGGGTGCCCAGGTGCACGTCGGAAATCCACAGGGTACGAACCCGCTGCTTGCGGCTGGGCTTGGTGAACTCGGCACTGGTCATGGGCATCCCTCGACGCTGTTTTCGCGAGCTTGCGCCCTGGCGATTAATAGCCCATGACAGTCGTGCGTCAGTCCGATGACAGCGCCCGCCGGCCGCGAAGCGTTGTAGACTGGCGGCCTGCCGCCCAGGAGACCGCGATGAGACCGTCGCTCACGCTACGCCACTACCTCGAAGCGCCCATCGCCCACAGCCATGACCATGCGCAGTTGGTGTTCGGCCTGTCCGGCCACCTGGACCTGGAAGTCGACGGCCGTGGCAGCCAGGTGCGCGAAAGCAGCGTGATGGTGCTGCCCTTCTCCGCCCACCACGCCTGTGGCAGTCGCGATGGCAGCCGCTGCCTGGTGCTGGATGTGCCCACGGAGCATTGGCTCCTGCAATCCCTGGGCGAACACGCCGACGCCAGCCGCCGTCTGCTCGATCAACCGGCACGCCTGGCCCTGGATGCCCGGCAGCACCAACTGGTGCAATGGCTGGCGCACAGCCCTGTGGATGATCCACTGATCGTCCAACAGGGTGCGGTGCTGTTGCTGGCCAGCCTCAATCATCCGCAGGCCCCGCAGCTGCCGGGCCGCCGCCTGCCGTATGCGGCATTCAATGCACATATCGAGCGACACGTTGCCCATCCGTTGCAGGTCGCCGACCTGGCGCGTATCGCCGGCCTGTCGGTGGCGCGCCTGCATGCGCGCTTTATCGCCGAATGCGGGCAGACGCCCATGGATTACATCCGCAGTCGGCGCCTGCAACTGGCCCTGAACCTGCTGCGCGAGACGCCGCTGCCCATCGGTGAAATCGCCCAACGGGTGGGCTACACCTCACAAAGTGCTTTTGCCGCCGCTATGCTGCGTGAATTCGGCGCCTCTCCCGGCGCGTTGCGGCGCGCCCTATAGGGCGAGCCTTGCGCTAAAAATCGCGAGTCCCACGACAGACGCACACACCTGTACCCTCTAGACTGCGAACCTGTCACTCCCGTTGGTTCAAGGATCGCAATGACTCCCCGCTCAGCCCTCGGCGCCCTGCATATCGGCGCACTGATGTTTGGCCTCACCGGCGTATTCGGTAAGCTGGCGGCCGCCTCCCCGGCCATCATCGTGTTCGGGCGCGCCGCGTTTGCCGTGATCGCCCTCGCAGTGTTTGCGCGCTTCGCCAGCAACGCCCCCTGGAAAACCCTGGCGCTGCAGGACTGGCGCCGCCTGCTGGTCAGCGGCGTGTTGCTGGCGGCACATTGGGTGACGTTCTTCATTGCGGTCAAAGTCGCCGGCGTGGCCGTCGCCACGTTGGGGTTCACCGCATTCCCGGCGTTTACCGTGATCCTCGAAGGGCTGATCTTCCGCGAGCGTATCCGCGCCAATGAAATCGTGCTGGTGGCCCTGGTCACCGTTGGCCTGGTGCTGGTGACGCCGGACTTCAATCTCGCCAGCGAAGCCACGGGCGGCCTGCTGTGGGGGATTGTCTCGGGTTTGCTGTTCTCATTGTTGTCGCTGAATAACCGCGCCAGCTCCGGACGCATCCCCGCCGTGCAGGCGGCGCTGTGCCAGAACGTGGTGGTCGCGGTGTGCCTGCTGCCCGTGGCTGCGCCGGGTTTGGCGGATGTGCGTGCGCTGGATTGGTTGTGGATCGGCCTGCTTGGGGTGTTCTGCACCGGCCTGGCCCACAGCCTGTTTGTCGCCAGCCTCGCGGTGATCAAGGCGCGCACCGCCTCGGTGGTGTTCGCCATGGAGCCGGTCTACGGCATCACCGTGGCCTGGCTGCTGTTTGCCGAAACCCCGACCCTGCGCATGCTGCTGGGCGGCGCGTTGATCATCGTCGCCATCGTGCTTTCCGGGCTGATGGGCAGCGCCAGCCAGGCCAAGCAGCCCGCTGCAACGGCCTGATCTATACTTTAAACATCCGCAACAGTCAGCCGTCGTTCAACGGATACAGACTCCTCGACGACAGCCATGGCGTTTCCTGAAGTTGCTGCACGCGAGTGGTCACTCCATCAACGCGATGCAGGGGTTTCATCATGGAAATGTTCATCAGCTTGTTGGTACAGATCATCAGCGGTGCCGTCGGTGGCAATTTGGCCGGCATGACCAAACAGAGCCTGGGGACCGGCCTCAATACCATGCTTGGCGGTATCGGTGGGCTGGTGCTGGGCCAGGTTGTCGCGGCACTCACGGGCACCTCCGGCGGCGAAGCCCTGGATGTGGCGGCGGTGGGCAGCAACATCGTCGGCGGCGGTGTCGGCGGCCTGGTGCTGACCTGGGTCGTGGGCTTCATCAAAAGCAAGATGGCCGCCAAATAGCGGCGCACCAAGGGGTCACCGCCCGGCTGTGGCGGTGACCTTCATGGCGTACGGTCGTTGTGGCCCAGGTCCCGTTGTGGGTCGATCTGGTCGCGCACCCGTTGCTTGAGCACCTTGGCTTCGGGGAAGCCGCCGTCCACCTTGCGCTCCCAGATCTGCACGCCGTCGCAGGTGATCCGAAACGCACCGCCGGTGGCCGGCTCCAGCGCCACCCGGCCGAGGTCATCGGCAAACGTACTCAACAACTCCTGCGCCAGCCACGCGGCGCGCAGCAGCCACTGGCACTGGGTGCAATAGGTGATGACAATCTCGGGTTTGCTCAACGACATAATTTGAGAGGCTCCTGGCGTAACGGGCTCGGCGGATCGGATGGCTATAATACCGGCCTTTATCGCCCAGCCTCGAGATTCATGATGCGCCGCCTGTTGTCCTGCCTGTTCCTGTGCCTGCTCCCGCTTCTTGCCGACGCCGTAGAAACGCCCCGCCTCAAAATCGGCCTGGTGCTGTCCGGCGGTGCCGCCCGAGGCCTGGCCCATATCGGCGTGCTCAAGGCCCTCGAGGAGCAGGGTATTCACATCGACGCGATTGCCGGCACCAGCATGGGCGCGGTGATTGGCGGGCTGTATGCCTCGGGCTACAAGATCGATGAGCTGGAAAAACTGGCCCTGGGCATCGACTGGCAACAGGCGCTGTCCGACGCACCGCCACGGGAAGACGTGCCGTTTCGACGCAAGCAGGATGACCGGGATTTCCTGGTCAAGCAGAAACTCAGCTTCCGCGATGACGGCAGCCTCGGCCTGCCCCTTGGCGTGATCCAGGGCCAGAACCTGGCGCTGCTGCTGGAAAGCATGTTCGCCCACACCAGCAACACGCGTAATTTCGACAAGCTGCCGATCCCCTTTCGCGCCGTGGCCACCGACATCACCACCGGCGAGAAAGTGGTGTTCAGCAAGGGCCACCTGCCCCAGGTTATCCGCGCCAGCATGTCGATCCCGGCCGTGTTCGCGCCGGTGGAACTGGATGGCCGCCTGCTGGTGGATGGCGGCATGACCGATAACATCCCACTGGATGTGGCGCGTGAGATGGGCGTGGACATCGCCATCGTGGTCGACATCGGCACCCCGTTGCGTTCACGCAAGCAACTGGCAACGGTGGTGGACGTGCTCAACCAGTCCATCACCCTGATGACCCGGCGCAACTCCGAAGAACAACTCAAGGCCCTGCAGCCCAGGGACGTCCTGATCCAGCCGCCGCTGGCCGCCTATGGCGTGACGGATTTCGGCCGCGCCAAGGACATGATCGATGCCGGCTACCGCGCCACCCGCGCCCTCGACGTTCGCCTGGCCCATTTGCGCCCCGCCGAGCCGATCGACCCACAACTGGTGGCCGCGCGCACTCCGGGCGAACGCACCCCGGTGATCACAGCGATCAAGGTGGAGAACGACTCGAAGGTCAGCGACGACGTGATCCGCTATTACATCCGCCAACCGCTGGGCCAACCGCTGGAACTTGGCCGCCTGCAGACCGACATGGGCACCCTGTATGGCCTGGATTACTTCGAGCAGGTGCAATACCGCGTGGTAAAAAAGGGCCAGGACAACACCCTGGTGATCAGCGCGCGCGGCAAACGCAGCGGCACCGACTACCTGCGCCTGGGCCTGAACCTGTCGGACGATATGCGCGGCGACAGCGCCTTCAACCTCGGCGCCAGCTACCGCATGAACGGCATCAATCGCCTGGGCGCCGAGTGGCTGACGCGGGTGCAGATCGGTGATCGGCAGGAGCTTTACAGCGAGTTCTACCAGCCGATGGATACCGGTTCGCGCTACTTTGTCGCGCCGTATATCAGCGCCCAGGCACAGAACGTCGAGCTGATCCTGGACAACGACCCCATCTCCGAATACCGCCTGGAACGCTACGGCTTCGGCCTCAACGTGGGGCGGCAGATCGGCAACAGCGGCGAGATCCGCTTCGGTGTCGGAGAGGCCTGGGGCAAGGCGGATGTGCGCATCGGCGACCGCGACCTGCCAAGTGTGAGCTTCAGCGAAGGCTTCTATGAACTGAAGTATTCCTTCGACTCCCTGGATAACGTGTACTTCCCCCACAGCGGCGAGGACATTGGCCTGGCGTTTCGCGAATTCGAACCTGGGTTGGGCTCGGACCAGCGCTATCGACAATGGGAGTTCAAGCTGGACAAGGCCATGAGCCACGGTCCGGACACGCTGGTACTGGGCGGGCGCTACGGGCGTACCCTGGATGATTCGGACGTGGTGATTTCCAGCTTCCTGCTGGGCGGTGCGCGGCAGTTGTCGGGCTTCCGCCAGGATGCGATTTCCGGGCAGAACATCAGCCTGATGCGCGCGGTGTACTACCGCCGGCTGACACCGCGCTCCTACCTGCCGCTGGATTTCCCGCTGTACCTGGGCGCGTCCCTGGAACGCGGCCGGGCGTGGAACAACGACAATGAATTCGACAGCGGCTATATCAACGCCGCGAGTATTTTCCTCGGGTTTGATACGCCGCTGGGACCGCTGAATTTCAGCTATGGGTTCAACGATGATAATCAGAAGGCGGTGTACCTGAACCTCGGGCAAACCTTCTAATAACCCTTGCTACGGGGCTCGGATCAGGACTTTTCCAGGTTCGCCAGGATGTGCCCATGCACCCGCATGCAGACACGCATATCTTCTTCGTCAATGCCCACAAACAGCTCGTGACGCAACGCCGTGGCGATCGTCTCGATCTGCTCGATCAACGGCTTGGCGGTGTCACACAGCAGGATGCGCTTGGCGCGACGGTCCTCCACCACGGCCTGGCGTTGCACCAGGCCCTGGCCTTCGAGGCTGTCGAGCAACCGGGCCAGGGTCGGCCCTTCTACGCCGACGCTTTGCGCCAACTCACGCTGGGTGGGGGCCTCTTCAAAACGGGCCAGGTGCAGCAGCACCAGCCAGCGCGCCTGGGACAGGCCCAGCCCGGCCAAACGGCGGTCGAGCTCGGCGCGCCAACCTCGGGACATTTGCGCCAGCTGCATGCCAAAACGGTGTTGATCGGTTAACGGCATAAAAAACTCATGGTTTAGACTGAAAATAAAGTATGGCTAATTATTAGTCAGCTAAGCATGAGCCATGTCACTAGGCAAGACTTGCTATGTACTGATTCGTTACATTGTCGTAATTGGCACACTAAATTTCGAATTCAGACTGCAAAGCGGCCCGCACGCAGTACAAAACCCCTTCAGGAACACGCCCGGTAAACAGCGGTGCAATCTCCGCAACCGGTGGCAATTCGCCTTCTCCGTCCAGGAATGCATCCTGGATTTCGCCGAGCAAATCTTCCGGCAAATCAAGGGCCTGCTCCAATGACAACTGCTGCTTGCCGATGGCTTCGGCCAGCAAGGTGTAGACGTTTTTCTCCGTGCATTGCAACTGGCCGGCGATCTGGATCGGGGTCATGCCGGCGCGCGCCAGGCTGATCAGTTCATGGCGAATATCGGCGATTTCCTTCGGCGCTTCGGCCTGGCCACCGAGCACTTCGAGGAATGCCTGGCCGTAGCGCTCCAGCTTACGCGCACCGACGCCGCTGACCCGGGCCATTTCGGCCATGGTGGTGGGCTGCTCGCGCAGCATTTCCAGCAAGGTGGAGTCGGGGAAAATAACGTACGGCGGCACGCTGTGTTCCTGGGCCAGTTTGCGTCGCAGGGTACGCAGGGCTTCCCACTGTTCGCGCTCCTCGCCCCGTACAAGCTGGCTGGCCTGGCTGGTGCTGGTCTTGGCGGTGGTTTGCGGCTTGAGGTCGCGGCGCAGCTCCAGGCTCACCTCGCCCTTGAGCAGCGGCCGGCAGCTGTCGTTCAGACGCAGGCCGCCATACCCTTCGATGTCGATGTCCACCAGGCCGCGCGCGACCATCTGCCGGAACAGCGAACGCCACTCGCCCTCGGCACGGGCCTTGCCGACGCCGTAGACCGAGAGTTTCTCGTGGCCGAAGCTGCGTACTTTTTCGTTGTCCTTGCCCAGCAATACATCCACCAGATGACCGACGCCATAACGCTGGCCGGTACGGTAGATCGTCGACAGCGCCTGGCGCGCGGGCTCGGTGGCGTCCCAGGTCTGTACACCATCGATGCAGTTATCACAGTGGCCGCACGGTTGCGGCATGTCCTCGTCGAAGTAGGCCAGCAAGGTCTGGCGGCGGCAGCGGGTCTCTTCACACAACGAGAGCATCGCGTCGAGCTTGTGCTGCTCCAGGCGCTTGTGGCGCTCATCGCCTTCGGAGTTCTGCAGCATCTGCTTGAGCATCACCACGTCCTGCAGGCCGTAGACCATCCAGGCATCCGCCGGCAGGCCATCACGGCCGGCACGCCCGGTCTCCTGGTAATAGGCCTCAAGGGACTTGGGCAGGTCCATATGGGCCACGAAGCGCACGTTGGATTTGTCGATGCCCATGCCGAACGCGATGGTGGCCACCATGATCAGGCCTTCCTCGTTGAGGAAGCGCTTCTGGTGGGCAGCGCGCGTTTCGTTGGGCAGGCCGGCGTGGTACGGCAGCGCCGGGTAGCCCTGCTCGCAGAGGAACGCGGCCACTTCATCGACCTTCTTGCGCGACAGGCAATAGACAATGCCCGCATCGCTGCGCCGCTCGGAGAGGAACGCCAGCAACTGCTTGCGCGGCTGCTCCTTGGGCACGATGCGGTAGAAAATATTCGGCCGGTCGAAACTCGACAGGAACCGCTCGGCGTTCTGCAGGTGCAGGCGCTCGACGATTTCTTCACGGGTGCGCTTGTCGGCCGTGGCGGTCAGGGCGATGCGTGGGACGTCCGGGAACAGCTCCGCCAGTTGACCGAGCTGCAAATATTCGCGGCGGAAATCGTGCCCCCATTGCGATACGCAGTGGGCTTCGTCGATGGCGAACAGGGCAATTTCCAGGCTCTGCAAAAACGCCAGCATGCGCGGCTGCACCAGGCGCTCAGGTGCCAGGTAAAGCATCTTCACTTCACCGCGCTTGATCCGCGCGGCCAGGTCGCGTTGCTGCTCGGCACTGAGGGTGGAGTTCAAGGCGGCGGCAGCGACGCCAAGTTCTTCCAGGGTCGCAACCTGGTCGTCCATCAACGCGATCAGGGGTGACACCACCACTGCCAGCCCGTTGCGCAACAACGCCGGCACCTGGAAGCACAACGACTTGCCACCGCCGGTAGGCATCAGGACCAGGGCATCACCGCCCTTGGCCACGCGCTCAATGATCGCACCCTGGCGGCCACGAAAACTGTCGTAGCCGAAGATGTCCTTGAGGACGCGTTGAGCCTGATCGAGCATGTATAACTCCAACAAAATAGTGCCGAAATCCCTCTGTACAGGCTGGTCGAAAAAATACGGGCTCACGGAAAATAATCCGTAAGCGAAGTTTTCTCGACCTGGCGCTTGGCCTGCAGGGGCATCACAAAACGCGGCAGTATACCCGAGCGTCATCCGGCAAAGGGTGCCGCTGACGAATTGCAGCCCGTCTCTAAAACCTGGCAAATATGCATGCCGACTGGCTTGGGCGCGCAAGAAAGCCTAGAATTCAGCATCGTTTATTCCCAAGGTAGTCCTTCAATGTCCTTCGCTGAGCAACTAACCCGCCTGCAAGCCTTCCTCGACGCCGATGAGCTGCATGACGAGGCGCTGGACTACGTGGCCGCCCACGGCTACCTGACCGCCCTGTCGATCTGCTCCGAGGTCGTTCCCGACCGTGAATGGATCGACGCACTGTTCGCCGAAGAGCCGCACTACGCCGACGCCGCCCAGCGCGAAGAAATCGAATCCACCCTGCTGGCCCTCAAGGCCCACATCTCGCGCCAACTGGCCTCCGATGAAGAGTTCGAGTTGCCGTGCGAGCTGGACCTGGGCGAAGAGCCGGACGACTCCGACCTGCGCGGCTGGTGCATCGGCTTCATGGAAGGTGTGTTCCTGCGTGAAGCCGCCTGGTTCGAAACCGCCGAGGAAGAAGTCAGCGAAATGCTTTTGCCGATCATGGTCGGTTCGGGGTTGTTCGAAGAAGAAGCTGAATTTTCCGACATCGCCGCCGACGCCAACCTGATGGACGACATGATCGTACAGATCCCGGAAGCCCTGACCGCCCTGTACCTGCTGTGCAACGCCCCTGACGAAAAACCGGCGATCCTCAAGCCACGCCACCACTGAGTCGCTTGCCCGTGACACCCATGGGCAATCGCTCGCTGCTCCTGCGCTACGTGCTGCTGGCCATCGGCTGGCTGAGCGTAGCGTTGGGAGTGATCGGTATTTTCCTGCCGGTATTGCCGACCACCCCCTTCCTCCTGCTCGCCGCCGCCTGCTTCGCTCGAAGCTCCCCGCGTTTCTACCAGTGGCTGGTGGAACACCCGCGCCTGGGCCCCTGGATTCGTGACTACCTGGACGGCAACGGCATCCCGCTCAAGGGCAAGGTCTACGCCATCGGCCTGATGTGGCTGAGCATCGGTTTTTCCTGTTACCTGGTGCCGTTGCCATGGGCGCGTGGCTTCATGTTGACCAGCGCCGTGCTGGTGACAATCTACATCCTGCGCCAGAAAACCCTGCCACCGCGCTGAGCGCCAACTGCGACATTAGATCCCACACGACCTTGGTCGACACTGACTAACCCCAGGCATCATGCGAGACTGTCCAACCGGGCCTGGAATGCCTGGGTGTTCTCATGCTCGGAGTTACCATGACGCTGTCCAGCGGGCTGATCGCCGCCGTTGCCCTGGCCTATATGGCCATTATGTTTGCCATCGCCTTCTACGGTGACCGCCGCCATGCGCCGCTGCCGCCGCGCATGCGTGCCTGGGTCTATAGCCTGTCGCTGGCCGTCTACTGCACCAGCTGGACCTTCTTCGGCGCCGTAGGCCAGGCCGCCGAACAGCTGTGGGCGTTTCTACCGATCTACCTGGGACCGGTACTGTTGCTGGTGTTGGCACCCTGGGTCCTGCAGAAGATGATCCTGATCAGCAAGCAGGAAAACATCACCTCCATCGCCGACTTCATCGCCGCACGCTATGGCAAATCCCAGTCCCTGGCAGTGGTGGTCGCGCTGATCTGCCTGGTGGGCGTGCTGCCTTATATCGCCCTGCAACTCAAAGGCATTGTGCTGGGGGTCAACTTGCTGATTGGCGCAGGTGCCGATACCACCGGTACCCGAGCCCAGGACACCGCCTTGATCGTGTCCCTGGTGCTGGCGTTGTTCACCATTGTGTTCGGTACCCGCAACCTCGACGCCACCGAACACCACCGCGGCATGGTGCTGGCGATTGCGTTTGAATCATTGGTGAAGCTGTTCGCCTTTCTCGCGGTCGGGGCGTTTGTGACCTACGGCCTGTACGACGGTTTCGGCGACCTGTTCAGCCAGGCGATGCTCGCGCCACGCCTGGAGGAATACTGGAAGGAAACCATCAACTGGCCGTCGATGGTGGTGCAGACCGGCGTCGCCATGATGGCGATCATCTGCTTGCCCCGGCAGTTCCATGTGACGGTCGTGGAGAACATCGACCCACAGGATTTGCGCCTGGCCAAGTGGGTGTTCCCGGCCTACCTGATCCTCGCCGCGCTGTTTGTCGTGCCGATCGCCTTGGGCGGCAAAATGATGCTGCCCGGCTCGGTGCTGCCGGACTCCTACGTGATCAGCCTGCCCATGGCCGAAGCCCATCCGGCCCTCGCCGTGCTGGCGTTTATCGGCGGTGCGTCGGCGGCCACCGGCATGGTGATCGTGGCGAGCATCGCCTTGTCGACCATGGTCTCCAACGACATGCTGCTGCCCTGGCTGCTGCGCCGTTCCAGCGCCGAGCGGCCGTTCGAAGTGTTCCGCCACTGGATGCTGTCGGTGCGCCGGGTCAGCATCGTGATCATCCTGCTGCTGGCGTATGTCAGCTACCGCCTGCTGGGCTCCACAGCGAGCCTGGCGACCATCGGCCAGATCGCGTTTGCCGCAGTGACTCAACTGGCCCCGGCCATGCTTGGCGCACTGTATTGGAAGCAAGCCAACCGACGCGGTGTATTTGCGGGGCTGGCGGCGGGTACGTTCCTGTGGTTCTACACCTTGGTCCTGCCGGTTACCGCGAAAAGCCTGGGTTGGTCCCTCGCCATTTTCCCGGGGCTGACGTGGATGCATTCGCACCCGCTCGGTTTGTCCGTCACCTCACTGACCCTGGGCACCGTGTTCTCCCTGGCAGGTAACTTCACGCTGTTCGTGTGGGTGTCGATGCTGTCGCGCACACGTGTGTCGGAACACTGGCAAGCCGGGCGCTTTATCGGCCAGGAAATCAGCCAGCGCGCCAATGCCCGCTCGATGCTGTCGGTACAGATCAGCGACCTGCTCAGCCTGGCCGCGCGGTTTGTCGGCGAAGAACGGGCCCAGCAGAGTTTTATCCGCTTTGCCTATCGCCAGGGCAAAGGCTTCAACCCCAACCAGAATGCCGACAACGACTGGATCGCCCACACCGAGCGATTGCTGGCCGGTGTGCTCGGCGCATCCTCGACTCGGGCCGTGGTGAAAGCGGCGATCGAAGGGCGGGAAATGCAGCTGGAAGACGTGGTACGCATCGCCGACGAAGCGTCCGAAGTGCTGCAATTCAATCGTGCCTTGCTGCAAGGCGCCATCGAGAACATCACCCAGGGCATCAGTGTGGTGGACCAGTCCCTCAAGCTGGTGGCCTGGAACCGGCGCTATCTCGAATTGTTCAATTACCCGGACGGGCTGATCAGCGTAGGCCGACCGATTGCCGACATCATTCGCTACAATGCCGAGCGCGGCCTGTGCGGGCCGGGCGAAGCCGAGGTGCACGTGGCGCGCCGCCTGCACTGGATGCGCCAGGGCCGCGCGCATACCTCAGAGCGGCTGTTTCCGAATGGGCGGGTGATCGAGCTGATCGGCAACCCGATGCCCGGCGGCGGCTTCGTCATGAGCTTCACCGACATTACCGCGTTCCGCGAGGCCGAGCAGGCACTCACCGAGGCCAACGAAGGCCTCGAACAACGGGTGACCGAGCGCACCCACGAATTGTCGCAGCTCAATGTGGCGCTCACCGATGCCAAGGGCGTTGCCGAGTCCGCCAGCCAGTCAAAGACCCGCTTCCTCGCGGCCGTCAGCCATGACCTGATGCAACCGCTGAACGCTGCCCGTCTGTTCTCCGCCGCCCTTTCCCACCAGAACGACGGCCTGTCCAGCGAAGCCCGGCAACTGGTACAGCACCTGGACAGCTCGCTGCGTTCGGCCGAAGACCTGATCAGCGACCTGCTGGATATCTCGCGCCTGGAAAACGGCAAGATCAACCCGCAGCGCCAGCCCTTTGTGCTCAACGAACTGTTCGACACCCTCGGCGCGGAATTCAAGGCCCTGGCCCAGGAACAAGGCCTGCGTTTTCGCCTGCGCGGCAGCCGCTTACGCGTGGACAGTGACATCAAGTTGCTGCGGCGGATCCTGCAGAATTTCCTGACTAACGCTTTCCGGTATGCCGACGGCCCGGTGCTGCTGGGCGTACGCCGGCGCAAGGGCGAGCTGTGCCTGGAAGTCTGGGACCGAGGCCCTGGTATCCCGCTGGATAAACAGAAGGTGATCTTCGAAGAGTTCAAGCGCCTGGACAGCCACCAGACCCGCGCCGAGAAAGGCCTGGGCCTGGGCCTGGCGATTGCCGACGGCCTGTGCCGGGTGCTGGGCCATCGCTTGAGCGTACGCTCCTGGCCGGGCAAGGGCAGCGTGTTCAGCGTGCGTGTGCCGCTGGCACGCAACCAGGCCAGCCCACAGGCCAAGCCTACTCAGGAGAACGGCCTGCCGTTAAGCGGCGCGCAAGTGCTCTGCGTAGATAACGAAGAGAGCATCCTGATCGGTATGCGCAGCCTGCTGACACGCTGGGGCTGTGAAGTGTGGACCGCCACCGACCAGGCGCAATGTGCGGCGCTGCTGGAGCAAGGCGTACGCCCGCAACTGGCGCTGGTGGATTACCACCTCGACCACGGCGAGACCGGCACCGAGCTCATGGGCTGGCTGCGGGCGCAAATGGCGGAGCCGATTCCCGGTGTGGTCATCAGTGCCGACGGCCGCCCGGAGATGGTGGCAGAGGTGCACGCGGCAGGGCTGGATTACCTCGCCAAACCGGTGAAACCCGCCGCGCTGCGGGCGTTGCTGAGTCGACACTTACCGCTGTAAACCGGACCTACTCAGTCAAAATTGGGGAGGGGACTTACCCCCTTCCACCTTTCGGATTGTGTTTATTCGGGAAGGTGCGCGACGCCGTCGGCGTCGGTCATCGCCCGCTCCAGCAAATCCGCCGGCAGGCTTTTGCTGGCACGCGCACCGAGCAACCTCAATTGCTCGGTGCGACTGACCAGGTTTCCGCGCCCATCCGTCAGCTTGTTCCGCGCCGCGCTGTAAGCCTTGTCCAATTGCTGTAGACGATTGCCCACTTCGTCCAGGTCCTGGATAAACAGCACGAACTTGTCGTACAGCCACCCGGCGCGTTCGGCGATTTCGCGGGCGTTCTGGCTTTGACGCTCTTGCTTCCAGAGGCTGTCGATCACCCGCAGGGTGGCGAGCAGCGTCGTAGGACTGACGATCACGATATGCCGGTCGAAAGCTTCTTGGAACAGATTCGGTTCGGCCTGCAAGGCCGCGGAAAAAGCGGCTTCGATCGGCACGAACAACAACACGAAATCCAGGCTGTGCAGGCCTTCCAGGCGTTTGTAATCCTTACCGGCCAAGCCTTTGACGTGATTGCGCAGCGACAGTACGTGCTGCTTCAAGGCTGCCTGGCCGATCACCTCATCATCCGCTGCGACATACTGCTGGTACGCGGTCAGGCTGACCTTGGAGTCCACCACCACCTGCTTGTCGCCCGGCAACATGATCAGCACATCCGGCTGGAAACGCTCGCCGTCCGGCCCCTTGAGGCTGACCTGGGTCTGGTACTCGCGGCCCTTCTCCAGGCCGGCGTGTTCCAGCACGCGCTCGAGGATCAACTCACCCCAGTTGCCCTGGGTTTTCTGGCCCTTGAGGGCGCGGGTCAGGTTGGTGGCTTCGTCTGACAGACGCAGGTTCAACTGCTGCAGGCGTTCAAGCTCCTTGGCCAGGGAAAAGCGCTCGCGGGCCTCGTTCTGATAGCTTTCTTCCACGCGTTTTTCGAAGGATTGGATGCGTTCCTTCAAGGGATCGAGCAACTGGCCAAGGCGTTCCTGGCTGGTCTCGGCAAAGCGCTGCTCGCGCTCATCGAAGATCTTGCCGGCCAGCTCAGCAAACTGCGCACGCAACTCGTCCCGCGAGCCCTGCAGGTCGGCGAGGCGCTGCTGATGGCTTTCCTGCTGTTCGCGCAGTTCGGCGCGCAAGGCGGCCGACAATGCGTCGAGGCGGCGTAATTCGGTTTCCTTGGCGCTGCGGTCAAGGTTCCAGGCGTGGGCGGCGTCGCGGGCGTTGTCGCGGTCGATCTGCAACAGCTCGACCTCGCGGCGCACTGCAGCCAGGTCAGCTTGCTTGGCGGCGTTGGCCTGGCTCAGATCGCTGATTTCATCGCGGCTGGAATCCAATTGAGCGACGAGGCCTTCCTGGGCCAGTTGCGCAGTGGCCAGGCGCTCTTCGAGCAGTTCCCAGCCGGTGGTCCGCGCGGTCAACCGCCGTTGAAGCTGCCAGCACACCGCCAATAAAGGCACTGCGGCGCCAGCCAGGCCCAGGGCAACACTGGTCCAGTCAAAAACCATAGCCATTTCTGCCATCACCGAAAAGGAGCAAGGTTAACCAAGCGTAGAGCGTGAGGACAGCTCAGTCTTCGACCTGACCCAGTTCCCGTTGGGCGCGGCGGTCACCGGCACGGGCGGCCAGGCGCAGCAGATCGTGGCCGATGCGGCGGTCGCGGGCGTTGCCGCACTCGCGGCACATCAATTGGCCCAGACGGCTTTGCGCAGCCACTACGCCCTCACGGGCCGGCTGCTTGAGCAAGCGCCCGGCGAAGTGTTTGACGTTGGTGCTATGCCCCAGGCGTGGGCTGTCGAGCAACCACAGGGCGACTTTCAAGGAAAAACGCTTGGGTGCGGTAACAGTCTGGGGGGTGTCGGTAACAGAAGGTGATACTGAGCGAAACTTCATAAAGCACTGTGGGACAGAACGGAAGGCGCGCCACTCTACTCTTTTTTTCGCACAGGTAAAGCTGAAAAAAACCTGCACGCCCGTTCTAGAGCAAGCGCTCGGGACAATCCACAGAAGCTGTGGATAACTCAGTGGACAACCAGCCTTTAACTCGCGCAAAGGCCCATGGAACGGGGCCCGCAGTCAAACTGACGATTTTTTCACCAATAAAAAAAAGCCAGATTTTTCATTGACTTAAATTTCCATTGCAGGCAAATGGCGGCCCTGTCCAGCGATTGACAGCCTGGTTACACACGCCGCAACTAATGTGCACAAGTACCGATCCGATGGTTATATCCCCGGCTTTTTTTGAAGCGATAGCCTTCAAAAATGTTACCGCCGAGGCAAAGCAGGGACTTTTCAAATCTTTTCCCGCTCGCCACACTGCCCGACGGGCAACGCAACGCTGAGTGGGCCGATGAAAGGAATTCTGTTATTCGCCGTGTTGTTACTGGCCATCTGCGCCATTTCACTAGGGATCAATGTCGCGCTGCCATCCCCGGATGGGGCGTTGTTTGCCATCGCCATCCTGCTATCGGCCGCGTTCACCGCCGTGAGCTTGTGCATCGAGCTGGGTGAAGGCCGTATCGACGACATGGGCGATGTGATGAAGATGGTCGAGACCGGCCAATCCTTGCGCCTGACCCTGGCCGCCTATGGATTGGGTTGTTCCCTCGCCGCCGCCGTCACGGTGCTGGTGTACCGTGGCCTGCTGGGCGGCTGATTGAAGTTTTTTGACTAGCACGCTTCCATTGCCTGTTTCAATCCGTTACTATCCGCAGCGTTAGTACCAAGCTGAAAGTCAATTCTGGTCGAACAACTCCCCTGAACAACACGGGATCGACCACCTCGATGGTTTCCAGGTATCACTTGCGACGACACTGCCTTTGAACAAGCAAAGGGTGCCGCGAAGTTTTCATACTCTGACCGAACCAACCTGCAAATTGATCAGGATCTTCACCCCGGGCCCAGAACCTTTGCCCTTGTTGTGTCGCCTGCCCTCCTAAGTACCTACCTGCCAGCCCAAGCGCGCCTAACTTAATCAGCGCTTCAAACTGGCTGCTTTGTTCCAGTCGGGTTCTTCGTTCGATCAATGGTGATCAACGTTACTGGAACGTTTTAACGTTGCACGGTTCTTATCCGTGTCATTTGTAGGAACACCAATAATATGTCCGCTATCCACACTCAGGATGCCATTCGCACCCTCACCAACGCTTTTGCCCCAATGAACTGCCTGATCATGGCCGCTCGCAAAGGCTGCTTCAGCTTCACCCTGGTCAACGAACACGGCATCGCCCGTCACAGCGAACGCCTGTACCCCGATCAATACTCCAGCGCTGAACCGCTGCAGGCCGTGATCGAGCGTACCCGTCAGGCACTGGTTGCCTGATCGACCCGAGTCGCTGAAACACAAAAAACCCTGCTTAAAACGCAGGGTTTTTTATTGCCCGTCATTCTTGGCTCGAGTATTTGCACTAAGTTCAAATCGATATAAACGTTATAACTGGATGAAGAAGATGTTTTAAAAACAGTCCTTTACCTCATGAATATGACACTACACTTCAACTCAAGCGGCATGATCCGCTTCCGACGAGCCTGAGAGCCGATCCACTGCTGCCAAGCCCCCCTTTCTCAGGGCTCGTCGACCCTTTTCACGGATTGAGGCATGTATGGGTATCGCAGCCAGTGAATTGTGTCGTTATGTGATCCGGCCGACGCTGACGTACCTCGGACAGCAGAGCCCCACGGCTGAGTCACTGCTGCTGGGTATCGCCGCCAGCCAGTCGGAATTGGGTTCTGCCCTGCATGATCGACGCGGCCACGGCCTGTACAGCATCACCGAACCTCGCCATCGTGCCTTGTGGGATAACTACCTGGCGCTCGACCCCGAGCGTGCCAGCCTGGTACGCGGGCTCGCCAGCCAACACGCCTTTCTCAGTGCGCCCCAACTGGAACTCACCGTAAACCTGCGTTATGCCACGGCCATCGCCTGGCTCCTGGTCGAACAACACAGCCCTGCCCTGCCACCACCCGGTGATGTTTTAGCCATGGCGCGTATCTGGAAAGAAATATTTCATCCTCAAGGAAGGCTGCGGGATTTCACCCAGGCCTGGCAAACCTGTGTTTCGCCCTTGAATCACGTGACCTGCTGACCGGGCAATTTGCAAGATTCGGCAAAAAAGCCGAATTTTGGTCGGATTGTCCTACAAAACCGCTCTATCTCCTGCATTACAGCCTATAGCGCGATGTTAATTTTATTGATACTTTCCGCTGCGGTGATCACCACGGAGTTCTAATAATGAAAAAAGTAATGCTCAAGACCACACTTAGCCTCGCCGTTGCCATGGCATCCTCCCAACTGTTCGCAAGCGGTTTCGCACTGAACGAACAGAGCGTCAGCGGGATGGGTACGGGTTTCGCAGGTCGCTCCTCTTCTGCCGATGATGCAAGCACTGTCTACGGTAACCCTGCCGGTATGTCGCGCCTGAATGGCCAGCAAATCACCGGTGGTGTTGCGGCTATCGATGCCTCCACCGACATCAGCAATACCGGTGGCAACTCTCGCGGCTCCAACAAAGGTGACATGGTTCCGTTCACCGCGGTGCCATTCGGTTTCTACACCAATAAACTCAACGATCAGTGGGCCGTCGGCTTCGGTGTATACGCACCGTTCGGCCTGGTGACCGACTATGAAAACGGCTTTCAGGGCCGTGGCTTCGGCAGCAAGAGCGAAGTGAAGGTCATGACCTTCCAGCCCACTGTCAGCTACGCATTCAACGACCGTGTATCCATCGGTTTTGGCCCGACCATCAACCGGATTTCCGGTGTGCTCGAGTCGGACAAGACGCTCAGCCCGCTCGCTTCCGATACCAACGTCAAAATCAAGGGTGACGATACCGCCCTGGGTTTCAACGTCGGCGTATTGGTCCAGGCCACCGACACCACTCGCGTGGGCCTGACCTACCACTCGAAGGTCAAATACAAGCTGGAAGGCCACACCACGGTCAGCGGCCCAGCAGCCACTCAACCGTTCCTGCGTAACAACCGTTACGACGCTTCGTTGAAAATCGACACCCCAGAGTCCTACGACCTGTCGGTCACCCAAGACCTGACCGACGCCTGGAAACTCTACGGCGGTGCAACCTGGACGCGTTGGAGTCGCCTGAAAGAGATCACCGTCAACAACGAAGGCGTAACAGCTGCAGGCGGCTTACTGGCGCCAAGCCAACTGGGTTCTATCACTGAAGAACAAAATTGGCACGACACCTGGGCCTACGCGGTGGGTACCTCGTATCAGTTGACCAAGCAAGTCGTGCTGCGTACCGGCCTGACCTTTGACCAATCCCCAGCCAACAACACCGATCGTTCGCCGCGCATCCCGACGGGCGACCGTACGATCTTCAGCGTGGGCCTGGGCTACAAAGTCATGGATAACATGACCGTCGACCTGGCGTATTCGTACCTGAAAGAAGAAGACGTCAAGATCAACCAGACGGCTGACGCCCCGTCGACAGCCAGTTACCGCGCCAAGTACGAAAACAGTGCCAACGGTTTCGGCCTGGGCATGACCTACACCTTCTGATCCAGGCGGGTGTAAAAAAGCCCCGCGCTCCTGCAAAGGAGGCGGGGCTTTTCAATGGGCGTTGGTCAGGGTTTGGACGCTATGGCTTGCTCCACCGCCTTGATCAGGTCGGGGCTGTCCGGCTTGGTCAGGCTGGAGAAATCGGCAATCACCTTGCCCTGCCGGTCGACCACGTACTTGTAGAAATTCCACTTCGGCGCATTGCTCTGCTGCGCCAATACCTTGAACAGGTGCACCGCGTCCGGCCCCTTGACCTTCTGCGGCTCGGTCATGGTGAAGGTCACGCCGTAATTCACGTAGCAGACCTTGGCGGTTTCTTCGCCGGTCTTGGCTTCCTGCTTGAAGTCATCGGATGGCACGCCGATCACCTCCAACCCTTCATCCTTGTAGCGCTGATACAGCGCTTCGAGGCCTTTGAATTGCGGCGCGAACCCGCAAAAGCTCGCCGTGTTGACGATCACTAGGGGCTTGCCGGCAAAACGTTGGCACAGGTCGATGGATTCCTTGGCGCGCAACTTGGGCAGTTGACCCTCCAGCAACGGCGGGCAATCGGCAGCCAACGCCACACCGCCAAAAGCAGCCATCAGCACAGGTACAGCCAGCCAGCGCATCTGCATGTCGAAAAGTCCTTTAAAGAGTTCAGGCACCGAACTTAACAGATCGACATACCCAGTTGCATCAACGCCAGGCCACCGCGCTGCCAGCCCCACCAGGCCAGGGCCAGCAACAGCGCGGTCGCGGCGGCCCCGCCACACCAATACCAGGTCGAACTCATGCTGCCTCCATCTGCGCCTGCAATCGCGCCACCGGCCGCTCACGCACCGGCCAGTTAAGGGCTGCGGCGAGCACGCTCAACAAGATCGCCACTTGCCAGATCAAATCGTAGTTACCGGTTCGATCATAGACCACTCCACCCAACCAGCCGCCAAGGAACGAGCCGAGCTGGTGGAAAAGGAACACGATCCCACCGAGCATGGACAGGTTTCGCACCCCGAACAACGTGGCGACCGTGCCGTTGGTCAGCGGCACCGTGGACAGCCACAAAAAGCCCATGGCCATGCCGAACAGGTAGGCCGTGACTTCGGTCACCGGTGCCCACAGGAACAGGATGATCACCACCGCCCGCAGCAGGTACAACCCGGTCAACAGGCGCGGCTTGGACATGCGCCCGCCAAGCCAGCCGGCGGTATAGGTGCCGAAGATATTGAACAGCCCGATCAACGCCAACACCGTGGTACCGACGGTGGCCGGCAAGTGCTGGTCCACCAGGTAGGCCGGCAGGTGCACACCGATAAACACCACCTGGAAACCGCAGACGAAAAAGCCGAAGGCCAGCAGCCAGAACCCGGAGTGAGAGCAGGCTTCCCTCAAGGCTTCACCCAGGGTCTGCTGGCCGGCCATGACCGGCAGCGGACGGTCCTTGAGCATGCTCACCAGCGGCAGAATCAGCGCCACCATCAAACCCAGCGCCAGCAAGGCGGCCGACCAGCCCAGCCAACTGATCAAGCCCAAGGTGCCCGGCACCATGGC
Source organism: Pseudomonas sp. NIBRBAC000502773 (assembly GCF_006517195.1). Taxonomy (NCBI): domain Bacteria; kingdom Pseudomonadati; phylum Pseudomonadota; class Gammaproteobacteria; order Pseudomonadales; family Pseudomonadaceae; genus Pseudomonas; species Pseudomonas sp. NIBRBAC000502773. The sequence goes on from NZ_CP041189.1 coordinate 1,546,692, forward strand.
GAACTGGCCAAACGAACCGGCGGCGCTGGCAATGCCCATCGCCATGCTGCGCTTTTCCGGCGCCACGGCGCGGCCGACCACGCCCAGAATCACCGAGAACGATGTACCCGACAGGCCAATCCCGATCAGCAGGCCGGCACTCAAGGACAACGACCACGCCGAATCCGACAGGCCCATCAACACCAAGCCTGCGGCGTACAACACCCCGCCGACAAATACCGCCTTGGTGGCGCCGAACCGGTCGGCCAGGGCACCGGTAAACGGCTGCGCCAGGCCCCAGATCAGGTTCTGCAAGGCGATGGCAAAGGCAAAGGTCTCACGGCCCCAGCCGAATTCGCTGCTCATCGGCGCCAGGAACAGGCCGAACCCGTGCCGCACGCCCAAGGACAACGCCAGGATCAGCGCACTCCCTACAAGGATCCAACCGCTGGTGCGCCACATCGACGTCATTTCTTATTCTCCGTTCGCGGGTATATACCCGCTTGTATTCGAACAAACCCGCGTTCAGGCGAGTTCATCCAGCAAGGCCAACAGGGTTTCGCGTTTTTCCGCGCCGAGTTGATCGATCAATTTCTGTTGCGCTGCCTCCCAGGCGGGTAACGCAGCGGCCAGGCGCTCTTCACCGGCGGCGGTCAACAGCACCAGGCGGTTGCGCAGGTCATCCCCCTCCACCATCCGCACCAGGCCCTCACCTTCCAACACCCGAAGGTTGCGCCCCAAGGTGCTGCGATCCAGGCCCATGGCGTCGGCCAGGCTGGAAATGCTCGGTTGATCGAGGCGCTGCAGGTTGCACAGCAAGGAATACTGGGCGACGTTGATCCCGAAGCCGTCGAGGGCGCCGTCGTAGTGCCTGCTGACGCCACGGGCGGCACGTCGCAGGTTGGTACATAAACATTGGGAGGCAAGCATGGAACGTGTATATACCCGCGATTAAGTAAATGCAAGAAAGTGTTACAGCGCCAAACCGACCAGAACAGCCACTTCCAGCAGCTCCAGCAGCGCGCCAGCGGTATCGCCGGTGGTGCCGCCGAGGCGATTGACCATCAGTTGGCGCAGGCCGATAAAACACACGGCCGCGAGCAGCACGGCGAGCCCCCCGCTGAAACCACCGATCAGGATGCAGGCCAGGCCACTGAGGATCAGCACCTGTTGCCCGACGACGCGCGGTAAATGATCCGACAACGCCTGGCCCAAGCCACCCGCTCGCACATAACGGGTGGTGAGAAACAACCCAAGCATCGACGCGCGCCCGATCAACGGCGCGAGAATCAACGCCACACCGTTGCGCTGTTCGATCAAAGCCACCAGTGCGGTGAACTTGAGCAGCAACACCAGGCCCAGGGTGACCACCGCAATCGGCCCGCTGCGCGGGTCTTTCATGATGCTGAGGGTGCGCTCGCGGTCGCCGAAGCCACCCAGCCAGGCATCGGCGCTGTCCGCCAGGCCGTCGAGGTGCAAGCCGCCACTGAGCAATACCCAGGCCGTCAGCAGCAGCGCGGCGTGCAACAACAGCGGTGATCCGGTCAACAGCGTATTGAGGCCCCACAGCAGCACGCCGAACAGCAACCCGACCACGGGATAAAACAGCAACGAGCGCCCCAGTTCCTGCGGCTGCGGCATACCCGGCAGGCGAATCGGCAAACTGCTCAGGAACTGCACGGCGATCCAGAACGGCAGCATGCTTAGATTCCTTCCTTCAACACGCCATCGGCGCCGACCTGCAGGTTGAACAACCCACCATGAGCGACTTCCACATTCAGCAACTGCTCACGGGGCAACCCCCGAGCCTGGGCCAACAACAAACGCATCACCCCGCCGTGACTGATCAACAGCACACGCTCACCGGCATACGCCTTATGCAGGCGTAGGACGGCGCCCAAAACCCGCTGGGAAAACGCGCTGACCGGTTCGCCCTGGGGCGGCGTGAAGCTATAGGGATCGGCCCAGAACCGGCCCAGGCCTTCGGCGTCGGTCTCCATCAGCGCTGCCGCACTCTGCCCTTCCCAGGCACCGAAGTGCAGTTCCTGCAGGTCCTTATCCAGGCTCACCGGCACATTCAACCGCGCGCCCAGTTCCTCCGCGAACCGCGCACAGCGTTGCAGCGGCGAACTGATCAGCCGCTCCCAGGGCCCCTGTGCCAGCACAGCGGCGCGCATCTGTTCCCAGCCCTTGGCGGTCAATGCATCGTCCAGGCTGCCGCGCAGGCCGCCGCCCAGTTCGGTTTCGCCATGGCGCAACAGGTCCAGGTGCAAAGTCATGCCGGGCGATCTGCCACGGCCGCTTCGGCAAACGTCGCCATCTGCCCGTGCAGCGCACACGCCAGGCGCAGCAATGGCACCGCCAACGCCGCGCCACTGCCCTCGCCCAGGCGCAGGCCGAGCTCCAGCAACGGTTGTGCATCGAGGCTCTGCAAGACATGGCGATGGCCAGGCTCGGCACCGCGGTGGCCGAACAGCAGCCAGTCGCGGCACGCCGGGTTCAAGCGCGTGGCGACCAGCGCCGCGACGGTGCAGATAAACCCATCCACCAGCACCACGATGCCTTCCTGGGCACAGGCCAGATAAGCGCCCACCAAGGCAGCGATTTCAAAGCCACCGAGATTAAACAGAGTGTGCAGCGCATCCCCACGCTGCGCGGCATGCACGGCCAGCGCGCGCTCGATCACCGCCACCTTGTGGCTGACGCCCTGGGCACTCAACCCGGTGCCCGGGCCTGTGAGGTCAGTCACCTGGCAATCGAGCAAGGCGCAGGCCAGCGCACTGGCGGCGGTGGTGTTGCCGATGCCCATCTCGCCGCCGACAAACAACTGCGCACCGCTTTCACGGGCGCGCAGCACACTGTCGCGACCCGCCTGCAATACCAATCGGCCCTGGGCGCCGGTCATTGCCGGGCCCTTGACGAAATTGGCGGTGCCCGCGCCGATATTCAGGTGACGGACGCCGGGCAGGCTCAGCGAAGGGGTCACCGTACCGAGGTCGACCACTTCCAACTGCGCATCCAGTTGCCGCGCCAGTACGCTGATGGCCGCGCCACCGGTGACAAAGTTATGCAGCATCTGCCCGGTCACTTCCTGGGGAAACGCCGATACACCCTCGGCAACCACACCATGGTCACCGGCAAAGATGGCGATCCACAGCCGGTCCACCGATGGCTTGACCTGGCCCTGCAAGCCGGCCAATTGCACCGCCAGCGCTTCCAGCTGGCCCAGGGAACCGGCCGGTTTGGTCAATTGCTGCTGGCGCGCCAGGGCTTGTTCGTACGCCGAGGCGTCAATGGCCTTACAAGGGTTGAGCCACCAGGTGTCAGTCATAACGCAGTACCTTTCAACGTCAGGGGCAGGCCGGCAACCGTCAGGACAACACGCTGACATCGCTCGGCCAAGGCTTGATGCAGCCAACCGGCTTCATCCACATAGCGGCGAGTCAATTCGCCCAGCGGCACGACACCCAAACCGGTCTCGTTGCTGACAAAAATAATTTCACCCGGCAGCACGGCCAGGCTTTCCAGCAATTGATCGCGCTCGAACGCCAGGCGCTGCGCGTCTTCGAGCATCAGCAGATTGGTCAACCAAAGGGTCAGGCAATCCACCAACAGGCAACGACCGGGCGCGGCGTTTTCGCGTAGCACACGCGCCAGCTCGACAGGTTCTTCGATCAAACCCCAGTGATCAGGGCGACGCTCGCGATGCAAGGCAACGCGGGCATTCATCTCGCCGTCAAGCGGTTGGCTGGTGGCGATATAGATGACGGGCAAAGCGCTGTCGCTGGCGAGCTTTTCGGCCAGGCGGCTTTTACCGGAACGGGCGCCGCCTAAAATCAGTTGAAGCATGAGACACCCCCTACCCACCCACCCATCCACGATGCGCAGCGAGTCGTTTTTGATCTGACTTTTGATCTGAGGTCGCCCCGTAAACCACGCTGGCCGAACGCAGGCTTGAATCCGTGGGTAACCCGGCAGGACGCCGGGTTAGCCGCACTGGGCCAGGGATGGCCCATTGCGGCGGCCCACGGATTCAAGCCGGAGTGAGGGCACACCGAGCCCAAGCGAGGTGCCGAGTGGTGGGGCGAAGGCCTTTTGCTTACTTTTGGGCCTTTCCAAAAGTGAGCCGCTGTAAGAGCGGAACCATACGTGGCCGTTACCGCAGGAATGGATATGTACTCGGTATACCTGAACAATTCAGCACCTGATACACCGCTATCGGGGGCAAGTCGAATCGTCGCACCGCCCCTCCCACATTTGAACCGTGTGTACACCCTTAAACCCCACACAGTTTGCGCAACAAATCGGTATCCAAGTGGTTCTCCACCAGATCCGCCAGGCGCTCGATATCGCGCTCGCGCAGGGCGTGATAATCCACCGCCTGCACATCCTGCAACCCGGCCCAACGCAGCAACGCGCTGCAGGCCGCCGGCGTCTCGAACACGCCATGCAGATACGTGCCGAGAATCTGCCCGTCAGCACTGTGCGCGCCGTCATGGCGACCGTCCTCCAGCAGCACGGCGGCGTTCGCCAGGGCCGCGCCGCACGTCACGCCGGCATGGATCTCATAGCCACTGACCTCGGCGTCCTCCAGCAACAAGCGCCCACGCACATTGCGCAGCTGTTTCTCTGCTTCCAGGGTCGTGCTGAATGCCAGCAGACCCAGACCGTCGCTGGAACCGGCAAGCCCTTCCAGGCCCAACGGGTCGTGCACCTGCTCACCGAGCATCTGCAAACCGCCGCAAATCCCCAGCACCTTGCCGCCGTAGCGCAAGTGCCGCGCCACGGCGGTGTCCCAGCCATGGGCACGCAGGTAAGCGAGGTCGCTGCGCACGCTTTTCGAGCCCGGCAGGATGATCAGGTCGGCGGCCGGAATCGGCTGGCCCGGCCCGATGAACTGCAAATCCACCTGGGGATGCAGGCGCAGCGGATCGAAATCCGTGTGGTTGCTGATGCGCGGCAACACCGGCACCACCACCTTGAGCACCTGCGCCGCCTTGTCGATCTGACGTTGGTCGATGCCGTCCTCGGCTTCCAGGTGCAGGTCCATCACATAGGGCAATACGCCCACCACCGGTTTGCCGGTGCGTGCCTGCAACCAGTCCAGGCCGGGTTGCAGCAGTGCAATGTCGCCGCGAAAGCGGTTGATGATGAAGCCCTTGACCCGCGCCTGTTCGCTGGGAGAGAGCAATTCCAGGGTGCCGACCAGATGGGCGAACACTCCGCCGCGATTGATGTCGGCAATCAGCAGCACCGGGCAGTCGACGGCTTCGGCGAAACCCATGTTGGCGATGTCATTGGCGCGCAGGTTGATCTCCGCCGGGGAGCCTGCACCCTCCACCATCACCACCGGGTAGGTTTCGCTCAACCGCGCGTGGGAGGCCAGCACCGCCTGCATCGCGATGGCTTTGTAATCGTGATAGGCCACCGCGTTCATGCTGGTCACGGCGCGGCCATGGATGATCACCTGGGAGCCGGTGTCGCTGTTGGGCTTGAGCAGCACCGGGTTCATGTCGGTGTGGGGCGCCAGGTTGGCCGCCTGGGCCTGCACCGCCTGGGCACGGCCGATCTCGCCGCCTTCGGCTGTCACGGCGCTGTTGAGCGCCATGTTCTGTGGCTTGAACGGCACCACGGCGATGCCCTGGCGTACCAGCCAGCGGCACAACGCGGTCACCAGGGTACTTTTGCCGGCATCGGAGGTGGTGCCTTGCACCATCAGCGTCGTCATGAGGCGTCCTTGTAGGCCGCCAGCGCTTCGTCAAGGCGCAGCCAGTCGGCCTCGGTGTCGGGCAGGCCAAACCGCACGCTGCTGTTGTGCACAAACAGGCGCAGCAAGATGCCGCGCTGGGCCATGAATTCGTGCATGCGCTCGGCGTGCGGGGTGATCAACCACTGGAACAACGCGCAGCCGCCCTGGGGTTGAAAGCCACGGCGCTCGAGCAGTTCAAACAAGCGCTGGCCGGCCTCGATGCAGCGCGCCCGCTGCCGCGCATGGCCGGCGGTATCGCGCAGGCACACTTGGCCCAGCACCCGCGTCGGCCCGCTGACGGCCCAGGGCCCAACCTGTTCGGCCAGCAACTTGAGCAACCTGCGCTCGGCCAGCACAAAGCCCAGGCGCACACCGGCCAGGCCGAAAAACTTGCCGAACGAGCGCAGCACAATCAGGCCGACCTGATGGGCCTGGCTCGCCAGGCTCAACTGCGGGGTGACATCCATGAACGCTTCGTCCACCACCAGCCAGCCGCCGCGCTGGGCCAGCCTTGCGTGCCAATCCAGCAGGCGTTGCGGGGCCAGGCTCAATCCGGTGGGGTTATTGGGATTGACCACCACCAGCACGTCAAGGACGTCGAGGAAGAAGTCGACTTCCTGCTCCTGCACTTCACGCACCACGTAACCGGCACGCCGCCAGGCCTCGGCATGTTCGGCGTAGCACGGCGACAGCACGCCGACCTTGCCGGCACGGCGCAAGCGCGGCAGCAACTGAATCGCCGCCTGGGAGCCGGGCACCGGCAGCAGATGCGCGGCGCCGTAATACTCGCTGGCCGCCTGTTCCAGGCCGTCGTCGGACTCCGGCAAGCGCGCCCAGGCCCGCAGCGGAATCTCCGGGATCGGCCATGGCCAGGGTGCAAGGCCGCTGGACAGGTCCAGCCAATCGGCTTCGGCAATTCCGTACTGAATCGCCGCCTTGCGCAGCCGGCCACCGTGCTCAAGCATAAAATTGCCCCCCCACGCAGAGAATCAGCAACCACAACCATACGCCGCGCTGCACCAGTTGCCAGCCGCGGTCGATAGAGTCGGCATCCGCCGCCGGGCCTTCGCCCAGTGGCGGACGCTGGTGCACCTCGCCGTGGTAAATCGCGGCGCCACCCAGCTCAACGCCCAACGCGCCAGCGCCGGATGCCATCACCGGCCCGGCATTGGGGCTGTCCCAGGTCGGCCCCTGGGTGCGCCAGCATTTGAGGGCCAGGCGGGTTTTGCCCAGCACGGCGTAGGTCAAGGCCACCAGGCGTGCAGGCACATAGTTGAGTACATCGTCGATCTTGGCCGCGGCCCAACCGAAGCGCTCGAAGCGTTCGTTGCGATAGCCCCACATGGCGTCGAGCGTATTGCTCAGGCGGTAGAGCACCACGCCCGGCACACCGGCGACGACAAACCAGAACAGCGCGGCAAACACCGCATCGCTGCCGTTTTCCAGCACCGATTCGGTGGCGGCGCGGGCGACTTCGGTGCGGTCCAGTTCACTGGTCTGGCGGCTGACCAGGTAGCTCACCCGTGTGCGAGCCGCGTCGAGGTCCTCGCTGCGCAGGGCCTGGGCCACCGGGATCACATGCTCGCCGAGGCTGCGCATGCCGAGGGCGCAGTACAACGCGAGGATCTCCAGGACCCAGCCGATATACGGCGCCCACGACAACGCGGTGGCCAGCAGGGTCAACGGCACCACGGCGATAACCCACGCGGTCACGCCATGGCTGCGCCAGCCCCGGCCACCGCTGTTGAAACGCTGCTCGATGCGCCCGGCAAAATTGCCGAACGCCACCAGCGGATGCCAGCGCCTGGGCTCGCCCAGCAGCGCATCCAACGCCACCGCAGCGACACACAGCAAGGCCACACTCATTGACTCACTCCCCACGCATTTTCATACACCATGTCACTCAACGGCCGAGGCTCGGTCCAGCCTTCGAGCTGCAACATCGGTGCCGGGTAAAACTCCGTCACCGGCCCCAGGCACAAGACCGCCAGGGGTTTCGCACCGGGCGGCAGGCCCAGCAGGTCGGCCAGGGCCTGGGGGTCGAACAGCGAGACCCAGCCCATGCCCAGCCCCTCGACCCGCGCCGCCAGCCACAGGTTCTGGATCGCACAGGACAGCGACGCCAGGTCCATCTCCGGCAAGGTGCGCCGCCCGAAGATGTGGCGCTCGCGATCATCCATCAACGCCGCCACCAGCACTTCGGCGCAGTCGTGGATGCCTTCGACCTTGAGCTTCATGAACGCATCGGAGCGCTCGCCCAACGCCTCGGCGGTGCGCACGCGTTCTTCTTCCACCAACTGTTGAATCTGGCTGCGCAACGCGCGGTCGCTGATGCGGATAAACCGCCAGGGCTGCATCAGGCCGACACTGGGCGCCTGGTGCGCGGCCTGGAGCAGGCGATGCAGCAATTCGGGGGCGACACTGCCGCCGCTGAAGTGGCGCATGTCGCGGCGTTCGGCGATGGCGCGGTAGACGGCGTCGCGGTCGGCCTGGGGGAAAGCGTTGTCGGTCATGGCCCTATCGGGGGCAAGCCCCCTCCCACAGTGGATGGGGTTTCAGCTCGGTCCGGGGCAAACAACGCGGCTACCGCCGTCGGATTCGACGGAAAATAGAAGTGCACGTAAGAGGCCGTCATCCGCCCCTGCCGGAACACCGCTTCGGCACCGCGCCCACCGTTCGGGCTCAGGCCACGGGCAATCGGCTGGCACTCGGTGCTGGTCAGGGAATGGTGATACGTGTGCCCGCGCAGCACGCCTTCCGGCAGCTCGACACTTTGCAGGGCCAGGGCCGCGAGTTTCTTTTGCATCACCGCATCGCCTTGCAGCAGGCCGACCAGCTCGGCGCGGGTGCCGTCGACATCGGTAAGCGAATCCAACAGGTAGAGCATGCCGCCACACTCGGCGAGCAAGGGTTTGCCGGCGGCATGATGGTTACGAATGGCGTCAAGCATCGGCGTGTTTTGCGACAGCGCCTGGTGGTGCAATTCCGGGTAACCGCCGGGCAAGTACAGGCTGTCGGCCTCGGGCAGTTGGAGATCATGGATCGGCGAGAAAAACGTCAGTTCGGCCCCCATCGCCCGCAGCAGGTCGAGGCTGGCGCCATAGGTGAAGGCGAAGGCTTCGTCACGGGCCACCGCAATGCGCACACCGGCCAGCAACGGCTCGGCCTCGATCACTTCCGGCGCGGCGAAGGTCACCGGTGGCGGCAATGCGACTTCGCAGCTGCTGCCCAGGGCCTGGGCGGCGGCGTCCAGGCGCACGTCGAGGTCATTCAGCTCGCTGGCCTGCACCAGGCCCAAATGGCGGCTGGGCAGTTCGATTCCGGTTTCGCGGGACAGGGCGCCATACCAACGCAAGCCTTCGGTGAGGCTGCCTTCCAGCAACTGCGCATGGCGCAGGGTGCCGACGCGGTTGGCCAGTACCCCGGCAAACGGCAGGTCCGGCTGATAACGCGCCAGGCCCAGGGCCAGGGCGCCAAAGGTCTGGGCCATGGCGGTGCCGTCGATCACACCGAGCACCGGCACGCCGAAATGCCGCGCCAGGTCGGCGCTGGACGGTGTGCCATCGAACAGGCCCATCACGCCTTCGATCAGGATCAGGTCGGCCTCACCCGCCGCTTCCCACAGCAGCCGACGACTTTCCTGCTCGCCCACCATCCACATGTCCAATTGATACACCGGCGCACCGCTGGCGCGCTCGTGGATCATCGGGTCCAGGAAATCCGGGCCGCATTTGAACACGCGTACCCTGCGCCCCAGGTTGCGGTGCAAACGGGCCAGCGCGGCGGTGACGGTGGTTTTGCCTTGGCCGGACGCCGGTGCGGCGATCAGGACGGCCGGGCAGTGACGGGGCTGATTCAAAGTTCGACGCCCTTCTGTGCCTTGATACCGGCCTGGAACGCGTGCTTGAGCATGCCCATTTCAGTGACGGTGTCGCCCATTTCGATCAATTCAGGCTTGGCGCCACGGCCGGTGACGACCACGTGCTGCATCGGCGGACGCGCTTGCAGGTCGCTGAGGACCTGGTCCAAGTCGAGGTAACCATGCTTGAGGGCAATGTTCAGCTCATCCAGCACCACCAGGCCGATGCGCGGGTCTTGCAGCAGTTCGCGGGACACGGCCCAGGCGGCTTCGGCGGCGGCGATATCGCGCTGGCGGTCCTGGGTCTCCCAGGTGAAGCCTTCGCCCATCACGTGGAAACGCACTTGCTCGGGGAAGCGGCGGAAGAACAACTCCTCACCGGTGCTGTTGCGCCCCTTGATGAACTGCACCACACCGCACTGCATGCCGTGGCCCATGGCGCGCGCGAGCATGCCGAATGCCGAGCTGCTCTTGCCTTTGCCGTTGCCGGTCAGCACCAGCAGCAAGCCACACTCATTGGGGGAATTGGCGATGCGCTCGTCGATCACGGCTTTTTTGCGCAGCATGCGCGCCAGGTGGCGTTCGTCGCGGTCGGGGGTATCGGTCATGGCAGCTCTCCATTGGGGCTGGACAAAAACGGCAGGCAGGAAAAAACAGACAGCCAAGCATCGCCCACCGTGATGCTGTTGGATGATCCAGGCCGGTCTCCGGGCTCATGAGTGGTGCGCTGGCTCATCGACAGAGCGAACACGCCGACGGCGCGCCTTCCCATATCGCGGGCGATACAGTGGCAAAAGGCACCGTCTTGACTCATTTACCGTTGCGGGGGCAGCGCCGGAATCGCGGCAGCACTGTGTACAAGTGCGCTCGCTCACCGGCTTCCCTGTTTCACTCGGTCGACCCATGGGTCACAGAGCACCTGGAACAAGCCGCGAAGGTTAGTGGGTTGGGGGTGGAGCGTCAATTAAAGCTGGCCTTGCACTTGAACCATCGCACCAGCGCCCTCCTCTACCCTTACAGGTATCAAGGAGAACACCATGCATAAAACCAGACTCGCCCTACTCATCATGCTCGCCGGCACCCTTGCGGCCTGCGGTGAAAGCTCCACCCTGCAGGTGTCCGACGGCACCGGGCCGTCGCCGCAGCTACCGGAGCCGAACAAAACCCTGATTCCCACGGTGAACATCGCCCCCGCTATCGGTTGGCCGCAGGGCGTGAAGCCAACGGCAGCGGCCGGCACCCAAGTGGCGGCGTTCGCCGAAGGCCTGGATCACCCGCGCTGGCTGTATGTGCTGCCCAACGGCGATGTGCTGGTGGCAGAAACCAATGCGCCGCCCAAGCCGGATGATTCCAAGGGCATTCGCGGCTGGGTCATGGAGAAGGTCATGGGCCGCGCCGGTGCCGGGGTGCCGAGCCCCAATCGCATTACCCTGCTGCGCGACGCCGATCACGATGGCGTTGCCGAGACCCGTACGGTGTTCCTGGAAAACCTCAATTCGCCCTTCGGTATGACACTGGTCGGCAATGACCTGTACGTGGCCGATTCGGACAAGCTGCTGCGCTTCCCCTATCAAGCGGGCGAAACCGCGATCAAGGCACCTGGCACCAAGGTGGTCGACCTGCCGGGCGGGCCCCTGAATCACCACTGGACCAAGAACGTGATCGCCAGCAAGGACGGCAGCAAGCTGTACGTGAGTGTCGGCTCCAACAGCAACGTCGGTGAGAACGGTCTTGAGGCGGAACAGGGCCGGGCGGCTATCTGGGAAGTGGATCGCGCCAGCGGCCAGCAGCGCATTTTCGCTTCCGGCCTGCGCAACCCTAACGGCATGGCCTGGGAACCCCAGAGCGGCAAGCTATGGACCGCGGTAAACGAGCGCGACGAGATCGGCAGCGACCTGGTGCCGGACTACATCACCTCGGTCAAGGATGGCGGGTTCTATGGCTGGCCCTTCAGCTATTACGGCCAGCATGTGGATGTACGCGTCACGCCGCAGAACCTGGACCTGGTGGCCAAGGCAATCGTGCCGGACTATGCGGTAGGGCCGCACACCGCGTCTTTGGGCCTGACGTTCGCCGAGGGCAGCAAACTACCGGCACCGCTCAGCAACGGCGCGTTCATCGGCCAGCATGGCTCGTGGAACCGCAAGCCCCACAGTGGCTACAAGGTGATCTTCGTGCCGTTCGAGGCAGGCCAGCCTAAAGGGCAGCCGGTGGATGTGCTGACCGGGTTTCTCGATAAAGATGAGAACGCCATGGGCCGGCCGGTGGGCGTGGTGATTGATCAGCAGGGGGATTTGCTGGTGGCGGATGATGTGGGGAATAAGGTGTGGCGGGTGTCGGCCGCTAAATAAACGCCCCCAGAAGCATCACAAAACCAATGTGGGAGGGGGCTTGCTCCCGATAGCAGTGGGTCAGGCACAGATACTGTGACTGATACTTCGCTATCGGGGGCAAGCCCCCTCCCACATTTGGTTCAGGGATTACGTGCCAGGTTTGCTGGCAACACACGCTTGGCGCTCAGATAGGCATTCTGCCAATACGCCTTGGACAAGGTGTCCAGCTTGACCGTACCGCCGGTCTGCGGCGCGTGCACAAAGCGGCCTTCGCCCACATAGATGCCGGCGTGGCTGACCTGGGAACCGCCACCGGTGGCGAAGAACAGCAGGTCGCCGGTCTGCAGGTTCTGCTCGCTGACGTCCTGGGCGCGCATCACGATCAGTTCGCGGGTGGTGCGCGGCAGGGAGATGCCGGCGGCGTCGCGGAAGACGAAGCCGATCAGGCCACTGCAATCAAAACCCGAATCCGGCGTGTTGCCGCCCCAACGGTAAGGCGTGCCGACCAGGCCCAGTGCACGAAAGAGTACGTCTTCGGCCGCAGGCGAGAAATTCTGGGTGGAATAGTTGAATACCGGCTTGGGCTTGACCGCAACGGGAGCGGGTGGCGGCCGGCTGGCGCAGGCGCTGATAAGCGCGGCGCAGAGAATAAGGAGCAGGCGGGCTGAGGTCGACATGTGCAGAACAATCCTGGTCTGGATGCGGCTATCGCTGCCGAACGCTGAAAACCAGAACGCGCAAGCAAAGCTCGCGCGAACGGATTACAACAATGTCCAGGGATTCTAGCGCTTACACGTCAAACTTCAAGTATCACTTTAAGTTTACTTACTGGCGGTAACCGTAGTCGGGGCCATGGCGAGTGCGCGCTTGGCTTCGATGAAGGTTTTGCTCCAGTAGCTGTCACCCAGGCTGTCGACTCGAACACCGCCACTGCGACGGCTGCTGGAGTGGATAAACTGGTTATCGCCCAGGTAGATACCGGCATGGCTTACGCGACCACGGCCCGCAGTACTGAAGAAAAGCAGATCACCAGGCTTGAGATTGTTGCGCGCGACCAACGGTGCTTTCACGTTGATCATTTCGCGAGTGGAGCGTGGCAGGTTCATGCCAGCTTCTTCACGAAACAGGTAGCCGATGAAACCGCTGCAGTCGAAACCGGCTTCAGAGGTACCGCCAAAACGGTAACGGGTACCGATCAGGGACATGCCGCGTTCGAGGATGCTGTCGGCCAGGACTGGAAGCTGGTAAGGCTTGTTGCCGGAGAAATCGGCCAGTTCCTTTTCGGTTGCGACCTCTTCTTCATAGACAGAAGCAGACTGTGCAGCAACGAATTTTGCCTGGGACTGTTGTTGAGGTTTTTGCTGCTCAACCACCTGTTGAGGGTGGGAGGCGCAACCAAACAACAGGGTAACGAGTGCGAGGGGCACGAGGGGTGCGAAGCGATTTAGCATGGGCACGACCGTGGCTGGTATGTAAAGAAGTCGAGACTATGCCTTCTATCACATCGATTTGCAAATTCAATCGTGATCTATGTGACTTCGCGATTGGACTATGACATCTAAGCCGTAATTCCATTTATCGGTTCACATGCGTAGCCAACGTGGCTTAAACGCAGGATTTCTGGCGCCTGGAAATTGCCGAATCCCGTAGATTCAACCGGTTACCAGCCCAACGTTTCCTTGAGAAAAGGGATCGTCAATTTTCGTTGAGCCTGCAGGGAGGCCTGATCGAGCTGCTCGAGCAAATCGAACAACGCGCTCATGCTGCGGGTGCCACGGGTGAGGATAAAGTGCCCGACTTCATCGGTGAGGTGCAGGCCGCGACGGGATGCGCGCAATTGCAGGGCCCGCAGTTTGTCTTCGTCGGAGAGTGGGCGCATCTGGAAGATCAGCGCCAGGGTCAGGCGCGACTTGAGGTCGGCCAGCTTCACCGGCAACTCCCGTGGCGAGGTGGAGGCGGCAATCAACAAGCGCCGGCCGCTGTCACGCAGGCGGTTGAACAGATGGAACAGCGCCTCTTCCCAATCCGCCTTGCCGGCCACTGCCTGCAGATCGTCCAGGCACACCAGTTCGTATTGCTCAAGGTTGTCGAAGATCCCGATGCCGCGATCCATCAACTCGGCCAGGGGCAGGTAAACCGCCGGCTCGCCCATCTGCTCGAAACGCAGGCAAGCGGCCTGCAACAGGTGGGTACGCCCTACGCCGTGTTTACCCCACAGATAGATCAGGCTTTCGGTCCACCCGGCGTCGGCTTCGCAGAGCCGCTCGACATAGCCGAGTGCAGCGGCATTGGCGCCTGGGTAGTAATTGATAAAGGTAGCGTCATCACGCAGACGCACACCTAAGGGCAGCTGAATCGGTTTCATGCTGACTGAACGGCTCCCATCGAACCGTTAGTGGCCTCTGTGTAAAGTTTGCAAAGTTTATACCCGTGACGCCGGGCGCACAATGCAGCAGACCACAAGCAAAATCAAAGGTTTGCGTTAACTTGCCGGTTTTGAGCGGATTGTTTGACGCCCTAGCCCCATAAACAACAAACCCGGCCGAAGCCGGGTTTATGACGCAGCGGTTACAGGTCGGGGTCTTCGACCCCCGTATAGGCGTCGGAATCCTTGTACAGATCGTGCACGTGACGCACCAGCACCATGATCACCGCTGCCACCGGCAGTGCCAGCAGAATGCCGGTAAAGCCGAACAGCTCACCGCCCGCCAGGATCGCAAAGATCACCGCCACCGGGTGCAGGCCAATCCGATCCCCCACCAGCAACGGCGTGAGCACCATGCCTTCCAAGGCCTGGCCGACCATGAACACCGCGACAATCCCCAGCATCGGATACAGGTCGCCGCCAAACTGGAACAGGCCAGCCACCAACGCCGCGCCGATCCCGATCACAAAGCCCATATACGGCACGATAGCGGCAAGGCCGGCGATCAGGCCGATCAACAGGCCCAGCTCCAGGCCGATGGCCATCAAGCCCGCCGCGTAGATGATCCCCAGTGCCAGCATCACCAGCAGCTGCCCGCGCACAAAGGCACCAAGCACCTCATGGCACTCGCCGGCCAGGGCCACGATGCGCTCTTCACGGTTGCGCGGCAACAGGCTGCGGATCTTGGCCATCATGATGTCCCAATCGCGCAGCAGGTAGAACGCCACCACCGGAATCAGCACCAGGTTGGTCAGCCAGCCGATCAGCGCCAGGCTGGAGGCGGTCGCCTGGCTGAGGATCACCCCCACAATATCGGTGGTCTGGCCCATGTGCTCGCTGATCGCCGCCTTGACCTTGTCGAACTTCCAGAAGCCATCCGACAGGCCCAACTTGGCTTGGGCCCACGGCATCGCCGTATGCTGCAGCCAGTCGAGCATCTGCGGCGCCAGCTCATAGAGACGAAACAGTTGCTTGGCCAGCATCGGTACCAGCACCAGCACCAGCGCGGTGATGATCAACGTGAACAGTGCAAACACCGCAACCACGCCCAAGGTCCGCGACAGACCGGCTTTTTCCAGGCGATCCACCACGGGATCGAACAGATAGGCGAGCAGCAACGCAACCAGGAACGGCGTCAGGATCGAATGCAGCAGGAACACAAAAACGCACAGCAGGACGATCCCGCCAAGCCACACCCAACGACGCGTATCCGCCATAAACCACTCCATTATTTGCTTCTATCTATATAGGAAGAACTTTTACCAACGAAAACGCAGTTGCGCCTGGGGCGCAGGTGCCGCTGCCGGTTGTGTGCCATCGACCGCAGGCTGCTGCATCGGGGCCTCACCGGCAGGCACTTCCTGCAACTTGGCCAGGCTCAACTGGGTACGCAACTGATCGGCACTGCCGTTGACCCGATACACAATACGATTGCCATCCACCCATTGCGGCTGACCGCCAAACGGCTCAAGCAGGTGCCCCAGGGCCGCGTACCGCTCCAGGTTCATGCCCTGCACTTCCAGCAGTTGCTCGGCACTCACACCGGGCTTGACCGCAAAGCGCGGCGCCAGTTTTTGGCTGACCGCCAGCATGACTGCATCGGCCAGCGCGCCCGTGTCGGCGCCTTGCGCGGTGCCCTGCTCGCTCTTGTCACCCAGCCATAGGCGCCATTTGGCCTGCCATTGATTGCCTTCCTGGCGTGCATGCACGGCCAGCAAGGCGTCGGCACCGTAGCGCTCGGACGCAGCGCGCAACGGCGTGGCATCGGCGCTTTCAAGATTCGGCGCGGTGGCGACCACCTGTTCATCCAGGTCCCCCAGGGGCAGGCGCAATGGCAAGCCACGGTGCTGTGCCGCACGGCGCAGCGCCTGGGCAGCGGCCTGGCCATCGCCGACCAGGCTGCTGCCTTCGGTGGAGTCGTTCAGCCACCAGCCGAGGATCGATGGCCGATTGCTGCCCCAGATCGACAGGCCGGCTTCACGCAAGGCGCGATCAGTGCTGACCGGGTCGAAGTCCACTTGCAGGCTCTCGGGCGGGCCGGCGTCGTAACCGTATTGAGTGATGATTTGCTGCGGATCCTTGCGAATCGCCGCCAGGCCCGGGCCTTGCGCGGCCTTGGCGTCGCCGGTCAGGCGAGTCACCAGGGTTTCCACCGCGCGCTGGGTCGCCTGGTCGCGCTCTTGCGGCGATTGGCTGCTGACGGGTTCGAGTACCTGGTACAGGCCATTGAGGGTTTCGGCATGACTCGCCAGGCTGATCAACGACAAGCAGCCTACAAAAAAGACATTACACAGACGCATGGAAGATTCCCGAACGACAAATTTAGCGGCTGGAACAGACCGCGTGAAATCGGTGTAGCCAGGCTGTGACCACAGCGACAACTAAAACATTCACGGGGTCCCGGTAAGTTTTCGCCATGTCATTAACGACAGCGGTTTAAAGGCTATACCTTAATACGTGCCTGAACAGACCCGATCAGCATTTTTTTAACCTGCTTTTTTAAATCTATCTGCCCTGCCCGTCGGCCCGAGGATGGCCGCTGCCCCTCAAGCCTGATAAAATCGCGCGCCTTCGCAGACCGTCAACGGCTGGGCCTTTTACCAAAAGCGCCTGCCCGCTCGGTCGTTACCCCTGAATCCCCCCTAAAGGCCTGGATCATGAGCAAGCAACCCTCCCTGAGCTACAAGGACGCCGGTGTAGACATCGACGCCGGTGAAGCATTGGTCGAACGCATCAAGAGCGTTGCCAAGCGCACTGCGCGCCCCGAAGTCATGGGCGGCCTGGGCGGTTTTGGCGCCCTCTGCGAGATCCCGGCCGGCTACAAGCAGCCCGTATTGGTTTCCGGTACCGACGGTGTGGGCACCAAGCTGCGCCTGGCACTGAACCTGAACAAGCACGACAGCATCGGCATCGACCTGGTCGCCATGTGCGTCAACGACCTGGTGGTATGCGGTGCCGAGCCGTTGTTCTTCCTCGACTACTATGCCACCGGCAAGCTGAACGTCGAGACCGCCACGCAGGTGGTGACCGGCATCGGCGCCGGCTGCGAACTGTCGGGTTGCTCCCTGGTCGGCGGCGAAACCGCTGAAATGCCAGGCATGTACGAAGGCGAAGACTACGACCTGGCCGGCTTCTGCGTCGGCGTGGTGGAAAAAGCCGAGATCATCGACGGCTCCAAAGTGGCTGCCGGCGACGCCCTGCTCGCCCTGCCATCCTCCGGCCCGCATTCCAACGGCTACTCGCTGATCCGCAAGATCATCGAAGTGTCCGGTGCCGACATCGAGAACATCCAGCTCGACGGCAAGCCGCTGACCGACCTGCTGATGGCCCCGACCCGCATCTACGTCAAGCCACTGCTCAAGCTGATCAAGGACACCGGCGCGGTCAAGGCCATGGCCCACATCACCGGCGGCGGCCTGCTGGACAACATCCCGCGCGTACTGCCAAAAGGCGCCCAGGCGATCGTCGACGTGGCCAGCTGGCAGCGTCCTGCGGTATTCGACTGGCTGCAGGAAAAAGGCAACGTCAATGAAACCGAAATGCACCGCGTGCTGAACTGCGGCGTGGGCATGGTGATCTGCGTCGCGCAGGAACACGTTGAAACCGCGCTGAACGTATTGCGTGAAGCCGGCGAGCAGCCTTGGGTCATCGGCCAGATCGCCACCGCTGCCGAAGGCGCGGCTCAGGTTGAACTGAAGAACCTCAAGGCTCACTGATGCCTCGGACCTGTGATGTCGTGGTGCTGCTTTCCGGCACCGGCAGTAACTTGCAGGCCCTGATCGACAGCACGCGCACCGGCGACAGCCCGGTGCGCATCGCTGCGGTGATCTCCAACCGCAGCGACGCCTACGGCCTGCAACGCGCCAGGGACGCGGGTATCGAAACCCGCTCGCTGGATCACAAGGCTTTCGAAGGCCGCGAGGCCTTCGACAGCGCCCTGGTCGAACTGATCGACGCCTTCAACCCCCAACTCGTGGTACTGGCCGGTTTCATGCGCATTCTCAGCGCTGGTTTCGTGCGGCACTACGAAGGGCGCCTGCTGAATATCCACCCTTCCCTGCTACCCAAGTACAAAGGCATGCACACGCACCAACGCGCGCTGGATGCCGGTGACAGCGAGCATGGCTGCAGCGTGCACTTCGTCACCGAGGAACTCGATGGCGGGCCTCTGGTCGTACAGGCAGTGGTTCCGGTAGAGTCTGACGACTCGGCGCAGACCCTTGCGCAACGGGTGCATACCCAGGAACACAGGATTTACCCGCTGGCTGTGCGCTGGTTTGCCGAGGGGCGGTTGATTCTTGGTGACCAGGGTGCATTATTGGACGGTCAGTTACTTGCGGCCAGCGGCCACTTGATTCGAACCTAGGAGATTTTATGCGTCGCGCCTTGCTCTTCGCTTTTGCGCTGTTCGCCTTGCCTGCCGTGCAAGCGGCAGATCTACACCCGTTCTCCGCCAGCTACACCGCCGACTGGAAACAGTTGCCCATGAGTGGTTCGGCGGAACGCAGCCTGACCAAGAACGGTGACGGCACCTGGACCTTGAACTTCAAGGCTTCCATGATGATCGCCAGCCTGACCGAAACCAGCGTGATCCTGTTCGACAAGGACACCCTGCAACCGAAGAGCTACGCCTTCGAACGCGGCGGCCTGGGCAAGACCAAGAAGATCAACCTGGACTTCGACCCGTCGACCAAGAAAGTCACAGGCTTTGAAAACAAAGACCCGGTCAATGTGCCCCTGCAAAGCGGCATGCTCGACAAGTCGACCTACCAGTTGGCCTTGCAGCGCGACGTGGCAGCCGGCAAGAAAAGCATGAGCTACAACGTGGTTGAAGGCACCGACGTCGACACCTACGACTTCCGCGTGATCGGCCCGGAAAAGGTCCAGACCAAGGTCGGCAGCATTGACGCGATCAAGGTCGAGCGCGTACGCGACCCGACTCAAAGCAAGCGCATCACCCAGATGTGGTTTGCCAAGGACCAGGGCGGCATCCTGGTTGCCCTGCGTCAGGTTGAGACCGACGGCAAGGAATACAACATCATGCTGCAAGACGGTACCGTTGACGGCAAGGCTGTCAAAGGCAACTGAGTGCGCGGATGAGCTGAACAAGAGCCTCGCTGAATGCGGGGCTTTTTTTCGTCTGGGGTTTTGGGTTCAAGTGTCTGCCGTCATCGGGAGCAAGCCCCCTCCCACATTTGAACTGCGAACACTTTCCCCTGTGGGAGGGAGCTTGCTCCCGATGGTGCCCAACATGAAACTTCTGTCATAAACCTCTAAAGCGGTTTACTTAGCAAGCTAACAAACCGTATAAAAAGACCTGCGACGACTTGCCGCATACCCACCAGAAATTGGAGCAAGCAGATGACTGTAAAAGTAACTGAACGCGACGACGAACATATGTCCCACGAAGCGCTGGGCCATGGGATTCACATCTGGGATGTCCACCAACAAGACCTGCTGGTCGGCATGTTTCACAACGAGAGCGACGCTCATAATTATAAAAACGAGCTCGAAGCCCTTGAGATGAAACGCCAGACGCAAAGCTCCTGAAACTTCGAAATCCTGTAGGCCCCCAGCCCCACGCAGCTGGGGGGCCTGTAAAACACAAACCCCGCCTTTTGAGCGGGGTTTGTGTGTTCTGGGGCTACTTCGCAGCCCAACGCAGGGCACGCCTGCTCACCACAATTCGTTGCTACAGCCTTACCACATCAAATCATCCGGGATCTGGTAGGCCGCATACGGATCATCCTCATCCGGCACCTGGCTTTCGGTCAGGATATTGAGCTGCACGATACGTTCCGGGGCGCGCTCCTGGATCTTCAGCGCGGCTTCACGGGGGATCACCTCGTAGCCGCCACCGTGATGCACGATGGCCAGGGAGCCGTTGCTCAGCTTGTTGCGCATCAAGGTGTTGACCGACAGGC
This sequence comes from Pseudomonas sp. NIBRBAC000502773, assembly GCF_006517195.1. Classification (NCBI taxonomy): domain Bacteria; kingdom Pseudomonadati; phylum Pseudomonadota; class Gammaproteobacteria; order Pseudomonadales; family Pseudomonadaceae; genus Pseudomonas; species Pseudomonas sp. NIBRBAC000502773. The sequence goes on from NZ_CP041189.1 coordinate 1,566,961, forward strand.
GCTTGACCTTCTTGTCATCCACGAAGTTGTAGTAGTCCTCGGTCGTGAGCTTAGGCAGGCGAGAGGTTTCGATCAGTTGCTTGACCTGGGCCGTACGGGCCTTGGCCTCGGCTTTTTCCTGCTGCTGGCGGTTCAGCTCCTGGTCACGCTTGACCTTCTCGGCCTGGGCTTCGGCAGCCAGGCGAGCCTGGGTGTCATCGGCCTCGATCTGGCCCTTGTGGACCAGGCGCTGCTGTTTCTGTTTCTCTTTGCCGACCTGCTTGGCCTGCTTTTGGTTGACCAGACCTGCTTTGAGCAACTGGTCGCGAAGGGAAAGGCTCATGGTGCTTACTCACTTAGGCAACTGCTCAACCGCAGCTGGACACGTTCTTTTCCTGACGTTTGGCTTCGCCCCACAGGGCGTCCAACTCTTCGAGGGTGCAATCTTCTATGGGTTGGTGGGTATCGCGCAATGCCTGTTCGATAAATCGGAAGCGTCGCTCGAACTTGGCATTGGCGCCACGCAGCGCGGTTTCCGGGTCGACCTTGAGGTGACGGGCCAGGTTGACCGCCGCGAACAGCAGGTCACCGACTTCATCGGCGATGGCCTCCGGGTCGTTGTCGGCCATGGCTTCGAGCACTTCGTCCAGCTCTTCGCGCACGTTATCCACCACCGGCAACGCCGATGGCCAGTCGAAGCCGACCTGGCTGGCGCGCTTCTGCAATTTGGCGGCCCGGGACAGGGACGGCAAGGCGGTGGGCACATCGTCCAGCAGGGACAGCTGCTCCGGCGCGTCGGATTTTTCCGCACGCTCCTCGGCCTTGATCTGCTCCCAACGTTCCTTGACCTGCTCTTCGCTCAGTCGAGGAATATCCAGCGGCGCATACAGATCGCCGGTCGGGAACACATGGGGATGGCGGCGAATCAGCTTGCGGGTGATGCTGTCGATCACCCCGGCAAATTCGAAACGCCCCTCTTCCCGTGCCAGCTGGCTGTAATACACCACCTGGAACAACAGGTCGCCCAACTCACCTTGCAGATGATCAAAGTCGCCGCGCTCGATGGCGTCGGCCACTTCGTAGGCCTCTTCCAGGGTGTGCGGGACAATGGTCGCGTAGGTTTGCTTGATGTCCCACGGGCACCCGTATTGCGGGTCCCGCAGGCGGCTCATCAGGTGCAGCAGGTCTTCAAGTGAATACATCTTTCTGTGTCCGATCAGTGTGGGAGCAAGCCCCCTCCCACATTTAGCCTGCATTCATTCTGCGAATCATGGGGTACGGTTGCGCCGCGTCTCAATGATGTTCGGCAACTGGGAAATCCGCCCCAGCAGCCGCCCCAGTGCGTCCAACCCCGGAATCTCGATGGTCAGAGACATCAACGCGGTGTTGTCCTCTTTATTCGAGCGGGTGTTGACCGCCAACACGTTGATGCGCTCATTGAGCAGCACTTGCGAGACGTCGCGCAGCAGGCCGGAACGGTCGTAGGCACGGATGATGATGTCCACCGGGTAGGTGAGCACCGGCACCGGACCCCAGCTGACCTGGATAATCCGCTCCGGCTCACGCCCACCCAGCTGCAGCACCGAGGCGCAGTCCTGGCGGTGAATGCTCACGCCACGGCCTTGGGTGATGTAGCCGACGATGGCATCCCCCGGCAACGGCTGGCAGCAGCCGGCGATTTGCGTCAGCAGGTTGCCGACGCCCTGGATCTGGATATCGCCGCGCTTGCCGGGCTTGTAGCCGGTGGCCTTGCGTGGGATCAGCTCCAGTTGTTCGTTTCCGCGCTCCGGCTCGACCAGTTGCTGGGCCAGGTTGACCAGTTGCGCCAGGCGCAGGTCGCCGGCACCGAGGGCGGCGAACATGTCTTCGGCAATCTTCATGTTGGCCTTTTCGGCCAGCTTGTCGAAGTCCACCTGGGGCAGGCCCAGGCGACCCAGCTCGCGTTCGAGCAGGGTCTTGCCGGCGGCGACGTTCTGGTCGCGGGCCTGCAGCTTGAACCAATGGACGATCTTCGCCCGCGCCCGCGACGTGGTGATGTAGCCCAGGTTCGGGTTCAGCCAGTCGCGGCTCGGCGTGCCGTGCTTGCTGGTGATGATCTCGACCTGCTCGCCGGTTTGCAGGCTGTAGTTGAGCGGTACGATGCGCCCGTTGATCTTGGCGCCTCTGCAGTTATGGCCGATCTCGGTGTGCACGCGGTAGGCGAAGTCCAGCGGCGTCGCACCCTTGGGCAAGTCGATGGCATGGCCGTCGGGGGTAAAGATGTAGACCCGGTCCGGCTCGATATCCACGCGCAACTGTTCGGCCAGGCCGCCGATGTCGCCGAGTTCTTCGTGCCATTCCAGCACTTGGCGCAGCCAGGAGATTTTCTCCTCGTACTGGTTGGACCCGGCCTTGACGTCGGTGCCCTTGTAGCGCCAGTGCGCGCACACGCCCAGTTCTGCCTCTTCGTGCATGGCGTGGGTGCGGATCTGCACTTCCAGCACCTTGCCCTCGGGGCCGATCACCGCGGTGTGCAGCGAGCGATAGCCGTTTTCCTTGGGGTTGGCGATGTAGTCGTCGAACTCCTTGGGAATGTGCCGCCACAGCGTATGGACGATACCCAGCGCGGTGTAGCAGTCGCGCATTTCCGGCACCAGCACGCGCACGGCGCGCACGTCGTAGATCTGGCTGAAGGCCAGGCCCTTGCGCTGCATTTTGCGCCAGATCGAGTAGATGTGTTTGGCGCGGCCGCTGATGTCGGCATCGACCCCGGTGGCCTGCAGCTCGGCGCGCAACTGGCCCATCACGTCGCTGATAAAGCGCTCACGGTCGAGCCGCCGCTCGTGCAGCAGCGTGGCGATCTGTTTGTATTGATCAGGTTCGAGGTAGCGGAAGGACAAGTCCTCCAGCTCCCACTTGATATGGCCGATACCCAGGCGGTGGGCCAGGGGCGCATAGATGTCGAAGACTTCGCGGGCGACGCGGTTGCGCTTTTCGTCGTCGGAGGTCTTCACCGCACGGATCGCGCAGGTGCGCTCGGCCAGCTTGATCAGGGCGACACGCACGTCGTCGACCATCGCCACCAGCATCTTGCGCAGGTTTTCCACCTGGCCCTGGGTGCCCAGCACCATGGACTGGCGCGGGCTGAGGCTGGCGCTGATGGCGGCCATGCGCAGCACGCCGTCGATCAGCTTGGCCACCACCGCGCCAAAGCGCTGGCTGACGGTCGGCAACTGGATGTGCCCTTCGCGCACGCCGCGATAGAGCACGGCGGCGATCAGCGAGTCCTGGTCCAGCTTGAGATCGGCAAGGATCTCGGCGATTTCCAACCCGGTGCGAAAGCTGGAAGTGCCTTCGGCCCACAGGTTCTTGGCTGCATTGTCTTGTTGCTCAGACTCACGAGCGAACTCGCAGGCTGCTTTCAAGGCTTCACGGTCCAGTGCCGGGTCGACACTGATGGCATGATCCAGCCATGCCTCGAGATTGATACTGCCGTCGGTGTTGATCGGCTGGTGTGCTCTCACCTGTACCATCTTGCTTACCTTCCCTATGACGCACCTTGGATGCGCCAAAATCATCGCCGACCTTTTTACTGCGAGCTCCGTGGCAGATCATAGGCCTTGGAGAACGCAGGCCAGTCGGATTAAACGGGCATCCTAGCCCGCTTCAAATAACGCCATGGCCTCGACATGCGCTGTCTGCGGAAACATGTCGAGGATCCCGGCACGTTTTAGCCGGTAGCCTTGCTTGACCAGCTCAACCGTGTCCCGCGCCAGCGTCGCCGGGTTACAGGACACATACACCAGGCGCTTGGCCCCCAGGGTGGCGAGCTTACGCACAACCTCTTGGGCACCATCGCGGGGTGGGTCCAAGAGTACCGCAGAAAAGCCCTGTTTGGCCCATTCCGCGTCAGTCAACGGCTGGGACAAATCGGCCTGAAAAAACTGCGCATTATGCAAATTGTGGCTGATGGCGTTCCGTGCAGCCCGATCCACCATGGCCTGCACACCTTCCACCGCCACCACTTCGCGCACCCGTTTCGCCAGCGGCAGGGCAAAGTTGCCCAGGCCGCAGAACAGGTCCAGCACCCGCTCATCAGGCTGCGGCGCCAGCCAGTCCAGGGCCTGGGCAACCATCGCCTCGTTGACCCCGGCGTTGACCTGGACAAAATCCCCCGGTCGGTACGCCAACTCCAGGTCCCATGGGTCCAATCGGAAACCTAGTGACTGATCGGGCTCAATCGGTTCCGGCTGGCCTTCACCCTGCAGCCACAGCTGGGCGTCATGGAAGCTGCAGAATTCTTTCAGGATCAGCAGGTCCGCCTCTGACAACGGCGCCATATGCCGCAGCAACACGGCGACGGACGAGCCACTGAACAACTCCACATGCCCCAGGGCCTGAGGTTTGCTCAGGCGGCGCAGCATGTTCGGCAGGCGCTGCATGATCGGTTGCAAGGCCTGTACCAGCACCGGGCAATCATCGATGGCGACGATATCCTGGCTGGCCACGGCGCGGAAACCCACCTCAAGCTTCTTCGCCTTGGCATCCCAGCGCACGGCCACCCGGGCGCGGCGCCGGTAAGCGAATTCCGGCCCACTCAATGGCGCGGCCCACTCCTGCGGTTCGACACCGGCCACGCGGGACAGTTGCTCGGCGAGCATGCGCTGTTTCAGGGCAAGTTGTTCGGCATGGGGCAAGTGCTGCACGCTGCAACCGCCACAGCGACCGAAGTGCGCGCACGGTGCCGGGCGACGCAGCTCGCTGGCCTTGAACACGCGCTCGGTACGGGCCTCGACCACCTTGCCGTGGGTGCCCAATACCCGCGCTTCAACCTCTTCGCCGGCCAGCGCACCGTTGACAAACCAGGTGCGACCTTCAAAGAACACGATGCCGCGGCCGTCGTTGGCCAGGCGCTCGATGGTCAGGCGTTGCTTCTTGCCCACGGGAATCTGTGGGGCCCGGCTGCCGCCCGTCGGTTGGAAGCGCAGGCCTCTCTCGTGCTTGGCCATCAGTTGGGTTCGTCGAAAATGCCGGTCGACAGGTAACGGTCGCCTCGGTCACAGATGATCGCGACGATCACCGCGTTTTCCACTTCCTTGGACAAGCGCAACATACCCGCCACGGCGCCGCCGGACGACACGCCGCAGAAGATGCCTTCTTCACGCGCCAGGCGGCGGGTGGTGTCTTCGGCTTCACGCTGGGCCATGTCGATGATGCGGTCCACGCGCGTCGCGTTGTAGATCTTCGGCAAGTACTCTTCGGGCCAGCGACGAATGCCTGGGATCGCCGCGCCTTCCATCGGTTGCAGGCCGACGATCTGGATCGCCGGGTTCTGCTCCTTGAGGTAGCGCGAGTTGCCCATGATGGTGCCGGTGGTGCCCATGGAACTGACGAAATGGGTGATGGTGCCCTGGGTCTGGCGCCAAATTTCCGGACCGGTGGTGGTGTAGTGCGCTTCGGGGTTGTCCCCATTGGCGAACTGGTCCAGCACCTGGCCACGGCCTTCGGCGGCCATGCGCTCGGCGAGGTCGCGGGCGCCTTCCATGCCTTCTTCCTGGGTGACCAGCACCAACTCGGCGCCATAGGCGGTCATCGCCGCCTTGCGCTCGGCGCTGCCGTTGTCGGGCATGATCAGCACCATCTTGTAGCCCTTGATCGCGGCGGCCATGGCCAGGGCGATCCCGGTATTACCCGAGGTGGCTTCGATCAGGGTGTCGCCGGGCTTGATCTGCCCGCGCAGTTCGGCGCGGGTGATCATCGACAACGCCGGGCGGTCTTTTACCGAGCCGGCCGGGTTGTTGCCTTCGAGCTTGAGCAACAGGGTATTGCTGGTGTCACCCGCCATGCGTTGCAAGCGGACCAGGGGCGTGTTGCCGACGCAATCGGCGATTGTAGGGTACTGCAAGGTCATGGCGTATTCGCAATCCAGACTGCGGGGGCGAACATCATACCGGGAAAGGTCGGCGGGCCATATCACGCAAAGTGTGGTGCTTATGGCTTAAAGGAATAAGCGAGGCGGTGGTGGCTGAGCGGGCGCCATCGGGAGCAAGCCCCCTCCCACACTGGACCGCATTCTCATGCTGGAACTCGGTCGAATGTGGGAGGGGCTTGCCCCCGATGGCCGCGCCTCGATATCCCGCCTAGCGCAAATGCCCATCGCCATGATTTCTCCGAAAGACCTCCTCCCCCATCGCCGCAATCTGCCCTTCGATCAATGCATCAAACGGCTTGAGCAACGGCTCGAACGAAACTGGCGCCTCCAGCACCTGCAACGCCTGCACAATCGCCTCCACCGTCGACAACGCGCCAGGCCCCGGCGCCTTGCGCAGTCGATAGCGGGACACGGCGCCCTCGACCAGCGTCACCCGAGGCAGCGCCGCCAGCAAAGGATTGAGGTGCAGCAGTTTGCGCGCCTTGCGCCAGGTGCCGTCAGGCACCACTAACAATAACGGCTGATCGCCGGGAGCATAGGCTTGCAGCGGCTGGGCATCGTCAGCCGGAAACAACAGCCGCGCCTGATAGCCGGGCGGGTTCAACAGGGTCGGCAGATCATCAAAGACCTCGCCCACTACCAACTGCGCATTGTTCAATCCCAACGCCGCCAGCCGCGCGGTGTTGAGCGCATGATTGACCTCGCTCGGGTGCTGCAAAACAAGCACGCGGGTGCGGCTATCGATGCAGGGAATCAGTGCACACAGGCAATGGGCGGCGGGCCTGAGGCAGCGGGAACAGTGGGGTCGGGACATGGTTTTCAGGCCTGGTTGAGCTGGGCTTTGAGTAGATCGCGGAAGGTCTGGATCAGCGGTTCGCGGCTGCGGCCCCGGCGCATGATCATCGAGAACGGCGCCTGGTAGCCGAAGGTCGCCGGCAGCAATACGCGCAGGTCGCCCTTGTCGGCCCAGGCCTGGGCGTAGTGCTCGGGCAGGTAGCCGATGTAGGCACCCGAGAGCACCAGGATCAACTGCGCCTCCATACTTTCCACCGTCGCGGCGCTGTGTTTGAAGCCGTGGCGCGCCAGTTCGGCCTGGCTCCAGTAGCCGCGCCCGACCATGCGCTGCTGGGTGATCACCTGCTCGGGAATGCGTCGTTCGCTGAACAACGGATGGCGGGTGCTGCAATACAACCAGTGTTGCTCGCGGTACAGCGGCATGTAGATCAGCCCGCTCATGCGGTTGGAGAAGGCACCGATGGCCAGGTCCAGGCGGTTGTCCTGCACGCCGAGTTGCAGTTCATAGGGGCTCATCACCGATAGATTCAGGTGCACCGCCGGGTGCTCCAGGCTGTAGGCGCCGATAACCTCGGCGAACGGCAAGGCCTTGTCGCTCACCGTGGAGTCGAGCACGCCGAGCTTGAGCGTGCCGCGCAGCTCGCCCTTGAGCGCGGCGGCGTATTGCTCGAAGCCTTCCAGCTCACCCAGCAGGCGCAAGGTTTCCTGGTGGAACAGCTCGCCTTTGCTGGTCAGGCTGAACCCACCCCGGCCGCGATGGCACAGCACCAGGCCCAACGCGCTTTCCAACTGGCTCATGTAGGTGCTGATGGCCGAGGTGGACAGGTTGAGTTCGTGCTGGGCGTTGGCGAACCCCTGGTGGCGCACGACGCTGACGAAGATGCGCAGGAGTTTCAGGTCGGGCAAGGCGCTGGCCATGGGCGGCTCCGGGTGTAGATGTGGGCAGTCTACCCTCCCGCATTAGTTTAGAAAAACCTGAACTAAGTATTTGCCCCTGCCGATTCTTCCCTTCCTGCGCTTTTCGCAGAATCGGCCCCTGATAAACACAACAACGATGAGGCAATCCCGTGGACAAGATTTTCCACCAACCACTGGGCGGCAACGAAATGCCGCGCTTCGCCGGCATCGCCACCATGATGCGCCTTCCCCACCTGCAATCGGCCAAGGGCCTGGATGCGGCCTTTATCGGCGTGCCCCTGGACATCGGCACCTCGCTGCGTGCCGGGACCCGCTTCGGGCCGCGTGAAATCCGCGCCGAGTCGGTAATGATCCGCCCCTACAACATGGCCACCGGTGCCGCGCCGTTCGACTCGCTGTCGGTGGCGGACATTGGCGACGTGGCGATCAACACCTTCAACCTGCTGGACGCCGTGCGCATCATCGAAGAGGCCTACGATGAGATTCTCGAGCACAACGTGATCCCGATGACGTTGGGCGGCGACCACACCATCACCCTGCCGATCCTGCGGGCGATCCACAAGAAACACGGCAAGGTCGGGCTGGTGCACATCGATGCCCACGCCGACGTCAACGACCATATGTTCGGCGAGAAAATCGCCCACGGCACCACCTTCCGCCGCGCCGTGGAAGAAGGCCTGCTCGATTGCGACCGCGTGGTGCAGATCGGCCTGCGCGCCCAGGGTTATACCGCCGAAGACTTCAACTGGAGCCGCAAACAGGGCTTTCGCGTAGTGCAGGCCGAAGAATGCTGGCACCACTCCCTCGCGCCACTGATGGCCGAGGTGCGGGAAAAAGTCGGCGGCGGCCCGGTGTACCTGAGCTTCGACATCGACGGCATCGACCCGGCCTGGGCGCCCGGCACCGGCACCCCGGAAATCGGCGGGCTGACCACCATCCAGGCGATCGAAATCATCCGTGGCTGCCAGGGCCTCGACCTGGTTGGTTGTGATCTGGTAGAAGTTTCGCCGCCCTACGACACCACCGGCAACACCTCGCTGCTGGGCGCCAACCTGCTGTACGAGATGCTCTGCGTACTGCCTGGCGTGGCGCACCGCTGATGAGCGTGCCGCAGGTATTGAAAGCCGCCGCCGACCTGGTGTCGGCCTTTGCGCGTAACGACCGCGCCGCCTACTTCGGCGCGTTCACGGCCGATGCCAGCTTTGTGTTCTACACCCTCCCCCAGCCACTGCTCAGTCGCGATGCCTACCAGGCATTGTGGGACAGCTGGCGCCGGGATGAAGGATTTGAGGTGCTGTCCTGCGCCTCAAGTAACGCCGTGGTCAGCCTGCAGGGTGACGTGGCGATATTTATCCATGACGTGGCCACCGAGCTGCGCATGAACGGGGAGCAATTCTTTAGCCAGGAACGCGAGACCATTGTCTTCAAACGCCAAGGATCTCGCACAGAACAACAAGAAGGCCTGTGGCTGGCCTGTCACGAACATTTGTCCGCTATGCCGGAAGGGCTGCCGCCCCCTTAGCCAATGTGATCGGAGCTGATCATGAATAATAAAAACAACGATAAAAGTATTCGCACAATAGAAACCAACGGGGTCGAACAGATCCCGGACAACGAACGTACCGCCACCCCCAAGGATCTGTTCCGCCTGATCTTTGGCGGCGCCAATACCTTTGCCACCGCCGTGCTCGGTTCCTTTCCGGTGCTGTTCGGCCTGTCGTTCCAGGCCGGCGTCTGGGCGATTGTGCTGGGCGTGCTGGTGGGTGCGTTGATCCTGGCGCCGATGGGTCTGTTCGGGCCGATCAATGGCACCAACAACGCGGTGTCTTCCGGTGCGCACTTCGGCGTGCACGGGCGGATTGTCGGCTCGTTTCTGTCATTGCTGACGGCGATTGCCTTCTTCTCACTGTCGGTGTGGAGTTCAGGCGATGCGCTGGTCGGCGGTGCGAAACGGCTGATCGGCCTGCCGGAAACCGACCTGACCCTGGGCCTGGCCTACGGCGTATTCGCCATGCTTGTCCTGACGGTGTGCATCTACGGCTTCCGCTTCATGCTGTGGGTCAACCGCATTGCGGTCTGGGCGGCAAGCCTGCTGTTTCTGTTGGGCATCTTCGCGTTCGCGCCGACCTTCGACAGCCACTTCGCCGGCAGCGTAGCCTTGGGCCAGGCCGGCTTCTGGGCGGCCTTTATCGGCGCGGCGCTGGTGGCCATGAGCAACCCGATTTCCTTCGGGGCGTTCCTGGGTGACTGGTCACGCTATATCCCACGTGAGACGCCGAAAATGCGCATCATGCTGGCGGTAGTCCTGGCACAGATCGCCACCTTGATCCCGTTCCTGTTCGGCCTGGCCACCGCCACCATCGTGGCGATCAAGGCGCCGGACTACATCGCGGCCAACAACTACGTCGGCGGTCTGCTGGCGGTGGCACCCACCTGGTTCTTCCTGCCGGTGTGCCTGATCGCGGTGATTGGCGGCATGTCCACCGGCACCACTTCGCTGTATGGCACCGGACTGGACATGTCCAGCGTGTTCCCACGCCTGCTGTCGCGGGTCAAGGCCACGCTGCTGATCGGGGTGATGTCCATTGCCTTCATCTTTATCGGACGTTTCGCCGCCAACCTGGTGCAGAGCGTATCGACCTTCGCCGTGCTGATCATCACCTGCACCACGCCATGGATGGTGATGATGATCATCGGCCTGATCGTGCGTCGCGGCTTCTACTGCCCGGATGACCTGCAGGTGTTCACCCGGGGTGAAACCGGCGGCCGCTACTGGTTCAGCCATGGCTGGAACTGGCGCGGGCTGGGGGCCTGGATTCCGAGTGCGCTGGTGGGCCTGTGCTTCGTCAACCTGCCGGGGCAGTTTGTCGGGCCGCTGGGCAACCTGGCCGATGGCATCGATATCAGCCTGCCGGTGACGCTGGGGCTGGCGTCGGTGGTGTACCTGACGTTGTTGCGTGTGTTTCCGGAGCCGGCTTCGGTGTATGGCCCCAAGGGTCCGCTTCGCAGCCCTGCGGGAGCAGGCTCCGCTCCCACAACAAGTTCGCCTGTTACCTAAAACAATAATCGGAGACCCGCCGTCATGGCTTTGGATTTATTCGTCGTACTCATCTACGCCGCCGGCATGCTCGTGCTCGGCTATTACGGCATGCGCCGCGCCAAGACCCACGAAGACTACCTGGTGGCCGGTCGCAACCTGGGCCCGTCGCTGTACATGGGCACCATGGCCGCCACGGTACTGGGCGGTGCATCCACCGTCGGTACCGTGCGCCTGGGTTATGTGCATGGCATCTCCGGCTTCTGGCTGTGTGCGGCGCTGGGCATGGGGATCATCGCGCTGAACCTGTTCCTGGCCAAGCCGCTGCTCAAGCTGAAAATCTTCACCGTCACCCAGGTACTGGAAAAACGCTACAACCCCATGGCCCGCCAGGCGAGTGCGGTGATCATGCTGGCCTACGCGCTGATGATCGGCGTGACCTCGATCCTGGCCATCGGCACGGTGCTGCAAGTGCTGTTCGGCCTGCCGTTCTGGATTTCGGTGTTGCTGGGCGGTGGTGTGGTGGTGGTCTACTCGACCATCGGCGGCATGTGGTCGCTGACCCTCACCGACATCGTGCAATTCGTGATCAAGACCGTCGGCCTGATGTTTATCCTGCTGCCGATCTGCCTGTACCGCGTCGGCGGCTGGGACGAACTCGTGGCCAAGCTGCCGGCATCGAGCTTCAGCTTCACCGCGATCGGTTGGGACACGATCATCACCTACTTCATGATCTACTTCTTTGGCATCCTGATCGGCCAGGACATCTGGCAGCGGGTGTTCACCGCCCGTGACGAAAAGGTCGCCAAGTACGCAGGCACTTTCGCCGGCTTCTACTGCATCCTTTACGGCCTCGCCTGTGCGCTGATCGGCATGGCGGCCCATGTGCTGATTCCGGACCTGGACAACGTCAACAACGCGTTCGCGGCCATCGTCAAAGTCTCGCTGCCGGACGGCATCCGCGGCCTGGTGATCGCGGCGGCACTGGCGGCAATGATGTCCACCGCCAGCGCCGGCTTGCTCGCCGCCTCCACCGTATTGACCGAAGACCTGCTGCCACGCCTGCGCGGCGGCAGACAATCGAGCCTGGCAATCAACCGCCTGTTCACGATGCTGACCGGTATCGTCGTGCTGGGCATCGCACTGGTGGTCAATGACGTGATCAGCGCCCTGACCCTGGCCTACAACCTGCTGGTGGGTGGCATGCTGATCCCGCTGATCGGCGCGATCTTCTGGAAGCGCGCGACCACGTCGGGGGCAATCACGTCCATGAGCCTGGGTTTTGTAACGGCGCTGGTGTTCATGTTCAAGGATGGCCTGGATGCGAACACGCCGATCTACTACAGCCTGGCAGTGGCGCTGGTGAGTTTTGTGCTGGTGAGTGTGTTGTCACGCCGGCCAGAGGGGGTCGCGGCCAGCGCAGTTTGAGATAGAGCGGGATTTAGAGCGGTTTCTTCAGCGGGCGCGACGTCGGATGTCGCGCCCGTTTTTTATCATGAGTACATGGCCGAAACTGCGGGTGCCTTTGCCTGGATGATTTCCTCGACCAAGGAGGCCCACACCAATCCCTGGGTGGTGCCGCCGGCATACGTTCCGCCGGCGGCAATGCGGTTGTAGGCGGAGCAATAAACTATCGACAGTCCATCAGGCTCCTCTCCTTCCATGGCCGTGACGACGAACTGTTCTCTGCTCAGTTCAGCAATGCGGGCCGGACTCAGATGCTGGGGCAGGAACCGAACCCCAGCGCGCCGCAAAAGCGCCTCTATCTCATCCATCAAATGCGCAATGCCCAGATCGTCGCCCGATGCGTCAATCAATGGATTGTCGGCCAGAAACTTTTCAAACAGCTCAATGCCTGCACGGTTGCACTCCACGGCCAGGTACTGGTTTCCAGGCGTCAGATAAGCGTTGTCCAGCGGCTTTGCAGTCGTCTCCGTGGCTGAAAGGTGGCGCATGTTCACCTGCTTATGACTGGCGCCATCGCTCTGCTGATGTCCTCCGTAGACCGAAACCTGATAATTGGCCAGGCGGAACATCACGGCTTGGAGCAGGCCGTTGATGCCTCGACCGATGATCGATACGCGCGGCGCGCGGGCATCTGCCTGTTGCGCGGGGATCATCAATGAGTGGGCAAGTTTGCGCCGGACCAGGCAGCGCAAGGCGGTCAGGCTCAGTTGAATCGAGACGGCATAGTCAAGGTCGCCATGGCAGGCTTCAGTCACTGCCGCCTGGGTTGTCAGGGTCGCCGGTTTGCGCCACTTGGAGACACTGCAGCCGAGTGCCTGCGCGCGCACCCGAAATGCATCCAGTGTCCCAGGCCCGTAGTCCAATACAAGCTGGATAGCTTCAGCCGTTGCCAGGGCCCGCAAAGCGTCATCGCTGAAGACATCCGGCTTGGCGACGCAGACCAGGCGAGCCTGCCTGTGCAGGCACTGAATGAGGGCCCGGTCAATGCGATGGGTGGACTCATCATTCAGGGATAAACAGATAGCGACAGCACGGGCCCCCTCCAGCACCTCGAACCAGTCCACGCCAAAGGACACTCGGCTGTCGGAACAGGTTTTGCCGAGAGTGTCCGGCCTCTGACCATGTCGATCCAATACCTTGATCCGAACCTCCGGATCTCGATCAAGCAATAACTTGACCAGCTCCCTGCCCACGTTGCCGTATCCCAGCACACAGATGTCGCGCGGCAGGGAGCCATCGGCCAGTGTCAGCCAGCGCGCCATATAGGCGGCGACATGGGGCGCGTTGACCCCCGGCGTATTGACTACGCGGATGTCGTTGGAGCCGCAAAGGTCCAGTCGCACCTTATCCAGGCTCGTACCTCTGCGGATCAGATGGAGGTCGCCAAACGGGTGGGATATGCGCCATTGGGCGATGACGTCTGCATCGATCGCCTGGTCCCCGACAATGATCGCCGATGGACTCAGGAGACCGATCTGTATGAGCAGATCGTGTTTGGTCAATGTCGGGGGAAAGAACACCACGTTGCTGGGTGCGTGAGCCTTCCAGGCTCTCGACACCGGTGCGAGATGCAGGATATTTCCGGTTATGGCGATGAGTGACGCGGCGACTGGCGGAATGGAAGAGAGCCTCATAGCTGTGTCTCCAACACTTCTGACGGACTGGTGCCTCGCAGAGAGCCCTTCAATAAAGGTGGGGCGTTATTGGAAGGCCGTTGAGGAACTCAACCTACGCTCATGGTTTGAATTGAATAAGCCAGCCACTTCTGATGAACAAGTAGCCTGATTCCGACACGTGAAGGTCAGAGGCCTGACTGACCTGCATGGATTCGGACTACTTGCCTGGGTTACCGAGGGATGACAGACGGTTCCTGAAAGCAAACGCTCGCATCCGAACGATTGTTCAGATCACTGGGGCAAGTGAGTGTTATGGCGTGAGGGTGCTATCACGCAGGCCCGGGGCAAGGGTGACTGGGACGGCGAGAGGTATGACTGGCGTTGGAAACGCTGTATGGACGCTGCGACGTGGGATGTCACGCCCGCTGGTTTTGCCTGGCGCAAAATAAACGGTGGGAGCGGGCTTACTCGCCCCCACCTTCAATCCTGCTTCAGCCAGAGATTATCTGCGGCGCGGACGACGCTGCTCGTCATCGGTACGAATCGGCACCGGTTGCAGGGGGGGCTCGATCAAGCCCAATGCAACGCCAAGGTCGTGGAGCCAGTTCTGGATTTTCTCTTTCATGGTTTGCCCCCTTTGAGGGAAATGCTGGTCGGCGCAAGTTCTGTCGCCTTTTCCTACATTGATAGTAGCCCTAAGTCCTACGTATTGCTTGAATGAAACCACAACGAACTGTTACTGAATTGATGCAAATCCTGACGGATCGCTCAAGCAATCGCACGTGCGTCTTGCAGGACCTCGGCCCTGCCCTCGTGCTGCAGGTCGATCCATGCGTTGAGGTTAGCGCCGAGCATACCCTTTCGCCACATCAGCCAGGTCGTCGCAGTGGCAAATTGCCCTGTCAGCGGATGAACGGACACGCTGTCCTTGCCCGGCAGGCTGTCGAGCATGGATTCGGACATCAGCGCCACCCCTGAACCGGCGATGACACAGGCGAGCATGCCTTGGTAAGACTCGATCTCAATCGCCCGCCCCATGGCGACGTGCTCGTGGGAAAACCAGGTTTCCAGGCGCGTGCGGTAGGCGCAACTGCGGCGAAAGGTGAACACCGAGCGGCCGGCAACATCCTGCGGCCCGCGCACCGGCGGGTGGTCGGCTTCGCATATCAGCACCAGGCGTTCTTCGCACAGGGCCACACCGTCCAGGGAGGCAATCGTGATGGGCCCGTCCACAAATGCGGCGTCCAGGCGACCGGTGATCAACCCTTCGAGCAGTTCACCGCTGGGCGCCGACAGCACCTGGAGGTTCACCATCGGATAGGCCTTGTGATAGCGCGCCAGCAGCTTCGGCAAATGCACTGCCGCCGTGCTGTACATGCTGCCCAGTACAAAATTGCCGGCCGGTTGCCCGCCTTGCACGGCGCCATGGGCTTCATCATGCAGCGCCAGCAGACGGGTGCTGTAGTCCAGCAACACCTTGCCCGCCGGAGAAAGCTGCAAGCGCTGGCGTTCGCGCACGAACAATTCCACGCCAAGCTGTTCTTCCATCTGCTTGAGCCGGGTCGACAAGTTCGACGGCACTCGATGCAGGCGCTCGGCAGCGCGGGTAATGGAGCCCTCTTCCGCCACCGCCTGGAAGATGCGCAATTGACTGAACTCCATGACTTTCTCCAAAACTGAACAAGTTACTCACTATTATTCATTTTTACAGAAAGTCAATCCGCTCTAGCCTGACGGTATTCGCTTACCCGCAGGACACCCGACCATGTCACCCCTCACCCGCTTACTCGCCAGCTTTATCGCCCTGATGATGGCCATGGGCATTGGCCGCTTCGCCCTTACCCCGCAAATGCCCCACTTGCTCAGTGAAGGCCAGATCGACCTGACCGGCGCCGGACTGATCGCAGCGGCCAATTACCTGGGCTACTTCGTGGGCGCGGTGGATTCGATTTTTGCGCGCAGCCATCACCATGTGCGGGGTCGCCTGTATGGCGGGCTCTGGTTGTGCGTGTTGCTGACCCTGGCGTCGTACTGGGCCCAGGGTTTCTGGCCACACATGCTGTTGCGCTTCGGTACCGGGGTTGCAAGTGCCTGGGCATTGGTGATGATCACCAGCCTGAGCCAGCCGCTGGCGATTGCCGCCGGGCGTGCACGCCTCGGCGCCCTGGTGTTCGCCGGGCCGGGGCTGGGGATTGTATTGACCGGGTTGCTGGCGCTGGGCTCCAACCTATTGGGCCAGAGCTCAGCAACGTTGTGGCTGATCTATGGCGTAGTGGCGCTGGTGATGCTGCTGGCAATCTTGCCCTTCCTGCCACA
This sequence comes from Pseudomonas sp. NIBRBAC000502773, assembly GCF_006517195.1. Classification (NCBI taxonomy): domain Bacteria; kingdom Pseudomonadati; phylum Pseudomonadota; class Gammaproteobacteria; order Pseudomonadales; family Pseudomonadaceae; genus Pseudomonas; species Pseudomonas sp. NIBRBAC000502773. The sequence continues at coordinate 1,583,000 of NZ_CP041189.1, forward strand.
GCCGTCCGCCGTCACTGCGCCTGTTGCAAGCCGCGCCGACACGGCCAGCAACGGCAGCATTACTCACCTGTGCTGGATCTACGTGTTGTTCGGCCTGGGCTACATCATTCCGGCGACCTTCCTGTCACAGATGGCCAGCGCGCAATTCAACGGCGCCTGGCAGGCTGATCTGTTCTGGCCCTGCTTTGGTTTGGCCGCGGCGATTGGGGTAGTGGTCGCAAGCCTGCGTCCCAAGGACCCGGACACCACCCGCCGCTGGCTGATGACCACGTTGTGGCTGCAGGCGGCCGGGGTATTCGCCTGCCTGCTGGGTAACGGTTGGGGCCTGGCGCTGGGGGTGTTGCTGTGCGGCGGGCCGTTCCTGGCCTGCATGCAGTTGGTGATGGCGCGCCTGCGGGACGTTGCGCCCCACGGCTATCAGCGCAGCACCGGGCTGCTGACCGCCAGCTTTGCCATCGGCCAATTGAGTGGGCCGTTGCTGGCATCGGTGAGCAGCCACCTGAGCGGTGGCCTGCAACCGGCGTTGGTGATTGCCGGTGCAGGCCTGTCAGTGGCGGGAGGGGTGTTGGTCAGCCGGCGACCAACGGTGCCGGCGCACGAACCTGCTCACGCCGCGCCAACACCAGGAAAAACAGCCCACCCAGGAAGCAGCCGGTGAACCAGGCAAAGTTAGCCATGCCCTGCAACGCCGGCGTGAAGGTAATCGCAACACCCACCAGTGTCGCGGGCACCAGCGCCTTGACCGCCGTCCAGTTCACACCGCCGTCGAAGTAATAGCGCCCGCTCGGGCTGTCATCGAACAGCGCATCCACGTCGATCTTCTGCTTTTTGATCAGGTAGAAGTCCACCAGCAGAATCCCGAACAGCGGGCCGATAAAGGCCGCGAGGATATCCAGGGTGTAGTGGATCATCAGCGGGTTATTGAACAGGTTCCACGGGGTGATGAAGATCGACGCCACCGCGGCGATCATGCCGCCGGCGCGCCAGCTGATCTTGCTCGGCGCGACGTTGGCGAAGTCGAACGCCGGGGACACGAAGTTGGCGACGATGTTGATGCCGATGGTGGCAGTCACAAATGCAAAAGCGCCCAGCAGCACCGCCATGCTGTTATCAATGCGCGAGACGGTCGCGATCGGGTCATGGAGCATTTCGCCAAACACCGGCAAGGTGCCCGAGACGATCACTACGGTCACCAGGGAAAACGCCAGGAAGTTCACCGGCAGGCCCCAGAAATTGCCACGCCGCACGTCCTGCATGCTGCGGCAGTAACGGCTGAAATCACCGAAATTCAGGGTCGGCCCGGAAAAGTACGACACCACCAGCGCCGTCGCCACGATCACCTGGCCGAACGCCTGCCAGCCCGACAGGGATTTTTCCGCCAGGGTAAAACTGATATTCGCCCACCCTGCCTTCCAGACGATCCAGCCGGCCAGGGCAAACATCACCGCATAGACCACCGGCCCCGCCCAATCGATAAAGCGGCGGATGGACTCCATGCCGGCCCAGAACACGGCCGCCTGCAACACCCATAAACTGAGGAAACCAAACCAGCCCAGGTAAGACAGGCCGGCAAAATGCGGCTCTGCAAACACCGCCATCTGTGGGAAAAAGCGCAATACCACAATGATCAGGGCACTCGACGCCAGGTAGGTCTGAATCCCGTACCAGGCCACCGCAATCAAGCCGCGAATAACGGCGGGAATGTTCGCGCCGAACACGCCAAACGCCAGCCGGCAGATTACTGGATAGGGCACGGCGACCTGCTGGCTGGGCTTGGCCACCAGGTTGGCAATCAATTGCACAATGCAAATGCCTGCCAGCAAGGCAATCAACACCTGCCAACTGGCCAGCCCCAAGGCAAACAGACTGGCGGCGAACACATAGCCGCCCACGCTGTGCACGTCACTCATCCAGAAGGCAAAGATGTTGTACCAGGTCCACTTTTGCGGCAGCGGCCCCAGGTCCTGGTTGTACAGGCGGGGGCTGTAGCCTTTGGGCAATTGTTCGGTCATCGCGGGCTCCTCGTAATACCGGCCTGCGCTTCCGTCACGGGGTGCATACGGGAGGCGGCATGGTTTGTATACGAGATAGTCAGCAGAATGCGTGCCAATAGCACACAATCCCTCTGCAACGGTGTTCCAACGGGGTACATAGAGGTTTAGTAACGGGGACTGCGCTCAGCAACGGTGCAGATTAATCCTGTACACAATCACTGGTGCACTCGATGTGCACACAAGTACCCGACCGTGCAGCACGCCGCTGTGAGGAAGGTGCCCCAGGCCATGTCCATCACCGCTAACCCGCCGGACCAACCCTGCAGCGTGGCCCAGTTGCTCAGGTCATAGGTGCCGTAGGCCACCAGGCCCAGCAATGCACCCAGTCGCGCCGCGCGCTGCCAACTGGCACTGGGCAAGACCACGAACACCACGCAACCGAGGACATACAGGAGATAGAACAGCGCGGCGGGCAACAGGCGAGGCTGATCGAGCATCAGCGGACCCAGCAGGGATTTGTAGGTCGGGCCCATGAGGACGCCAAGCCAGAGGCCGTCGAGGATCAGGAAGGCAAGCAAGGTGCCGAGGTAGGCGAAGGCAGACTTCTTGGACATTGATGCAGCCTCTGTAGGAGCGAGTTTGCTCGCGAAAATATTCCAGGCGCATCACGGTGTCGGATGGACCTTTTTCGCGAGCACGCTCGCTCCTACAGAAGAGCAAACCGCACTCAGCTTAGTTCAATGCGATCCGCGTGAATCACGATCTGGCCCTGCTTGTAGAGTGCACCAATGGCTTTCTTGAAGTTGCCCTTGCTCACGCCAAACAAGTTGCTGATCACCGCAGGGTCGCTCTTGTCGCTGACCGGCAAACTGCCGTTGTTTTCACGCAACTTGGCGAGGATCTTCGAGTTGAGGCTGGACGCCGCTTCCTGGCCGACCGGTTGCAGGCTCAGGCTGATGTTGCCATCGGCGCGGATCTCTTTGATAAAGCCTTTCTCTTCCTTGCCCGGGCGCAGGAACTTGAACACTTCGTTCTTGTGGATCAGGCCCCAGTGCTTATTGTTGATGATCGCCTTGAAGCCCATGTCGGTGGCTTCGGCAACCAGCAGGTCGACTTCCTGGCCCACGACGTAGTTGGCCGGCGTCTTGTCCAGGTAGCGGTCGAGGCGCGCGGTCGCGGTAATACGCTTGGTGTGTTTGTCGAGGTAGACATGCACCACGCAGTATTCACCGGCGGTCAGCTGACGTTTCTCTTCCGAATACGGCAGCAACAGATCCTTTGGCAACCCCCAGTCGAGGAACACGCCAATACTGTTGACTTCCACGACTTTCAAACTGGCAAATTCGCCGACTTGAACTTTCGGTTTTTCGGTAGTGGCGATAAGTTTGTCATCGCTGTCCAGATAAATGAAAACGTTAAGCCAGTCTTCATCTTCACTGGGAATATCTTTGGGGATATACCGATTAGGCAAGAGGATTTCGCCATCTTGCGCACCATCGAGGTACAAACCAAAGTTAGTGTGTTTAACCACTTGCAAGCTGTTGTAGCGCCCGACTAAAGCCATTTCCAATACCCTCATTACGTGGGCGGCATTCTACCCGAGTTGCCCTCGCCGCGCGCGCGCGCCTGAAAAATCGCGGGTTTGCCTGGCGTTCCAGTGGCACCGCCCCGCTCGTCCGATCATTCGGCTGAATTTTGCCACGCCACCGGTGCCGGCTCAGCCCGTGGTTTCGAGTTAAAACAGTAAGTTAGGGGTTTATTTCAAAGATGAACTTTGGCTGTTTTCCGCCGCTGCGCTTATTCCCCGGGGATATTTACCAAGCAATTGTCAAGTATTTCCTGTACGATGCCTGGCCAAGTTAATTTTCTACAGGTTAGTGGCCGCCATGCGTGTAAAAGCATCCAACAGCAAAGCAAAGCCAGCTCCCGCCGTTGAAACCAGCGAATCGATCAACAGCCAGATTGCTGCTTTCCTCAAGTCCGGTGGCGAAATCCAGCAAATTGCCAAGGGCGTGAGCGGCCAGACTTTCGGCCCGTCCAAGCAGATCAGCCTGGGTAAAAAGTAATACCGCGCAGCACATCTGGTCCCTAAGCGTCTTGCCTTCAAGGCGCTAGGACTAGAGCCCGAAATACCCTCTCGCGTCATCTTCAGAACGTGCAAATCGACGAACGGGCCTCACCTTCTGGCATTCGCCGGTATGCTTGCACACGTCTAGCACGGGCATCTGCCCTATTTTTCCGTTACTGCTCCTCGCTTTTCATGGAGTGAAGCATGCTTAAACGCTGCATTTTCGTGGCCAGTATCCTGGCGGCCAGCCCTCTCGCCGAAGCGCAGATTTTCCAGCGTGAACTGGGTGACTTCGACCTGAAACTGGGCACCACCCCCAGCCGCAGCATGGCCCAGGGCCTGGTCAAGCCGACCTCGCCGGGCAGTGACTCGTTCCATGGCGGGCTGGACCTGAGCCATGACAGCGGCCTGTACTTCGGCCAGTTTTCGCCGAACATGGGCCTGTCCTCGGCCAGCACCCTCGAAGTCGACTCCTACATGGGGTTCAAGCACCCTTTCGACCAGACCCTGGGCTACGAAGTCGGCCTGATCCACTACAGCTACCCCAAGCTCAGCCCCCTCGACAGCCAGGAGTTCTACGGCGGTCTGAATCTACTCGGCAATCGTTTTGGCGCTTCCTTCAGCAACGACCCGGACCGCCAGGACAGCACGCTGTTCGCCGACCTCGGCGGTACCCAGCCCTTCGGCATCGGCGTCAGCATGAAGTACACCACCCATCAGCTGGGCACGCCGGCTTCGGTAGAGGGCGGCACCATCAGCAGCTTCAGCGACTGGTCGGTGCAGTTCTCCCGCGCCTGGAAAGGCATCGACCTGGACCTGATCTACAGCGACTCCAGCCTCAGCGGCGGCGATTGCTCGGCCTACTCCGGACACAATTCGCAATGCGATGGCCTGTTGACCCTGAAGGCGGTGCGGTCGTTTTATTGATGGGCTGAACTGTCGTGTGCGCCGCGGGTTCACATGCATTGACTCCCTCTGCGCAAGGACACGCCCATGTTGCATCGGCTCAAACTGCTGGTGGTATTTCTGACCCTGAGCCTGGTGCTCGCCGGCTGCAACCGCGTGGGCCTGGCCTACCGCAATCTGGACGTGATCATCCCCTGGACCCTCAACGACTACCTGGACATGAACGCCGGGCAGAAGAGCTGGTTCAACGACAAGCTCAAGGACCACCTGGCCTGGCACTGCAACACCCAATTGCCGGGTTACCTCGACTGGCTCGACCGCCTGCAAGCAATGGTCGAGAGCAACCAGGTCACCGATGCAGCGCTGCAAACCCGCACGGTTGAGGCCAAGCAGGCGATTGCCGAGGTGGCGCGGGAAATCACCCCGTCGGCGATTGAATTGTTACAAGGACTGGATGACCAGCAGGTCAACGACATGAACGATGCCCTGGCCAAGGACTTGCGCAAACGCCAGGACGAATACCTCAAGCCGCCGCTGGCCAAGCAGATCCAGGACCGAGCCGAGCGTATGAACAAGCGTCTGGATGCGTGGATGGGGCCACTGAGCGATAGCCAGAAGAACCGGGTCATGGCCTGGTCCATCAGCCTGGGCGAGCAGAACGAGCAGTGGATCGGCAACCGAGCCCACTGGCAGGCACAATTCATCGACGCCGTGCAGCAACGCCACAGCGCCGATTTCCCGCAGAAAATCCAGCAACTGCTGGTGGACCGCGAAAGCCTGTGGACACCGGAGTATCGCGCGGCGTATGCCCAGACCGAAGCCGCCGCGCGCAGCCTGATCATCGACATCATGGCCGACAGCAGCGTGCCGCAACGGCTGAAACTCACCCAGAAAGTCGACAAGGTCCGCAGTGACTTCCAGGCGCTCAAGTGCCTGAAAAGCGCGCAGTCCTAATTGGGCGCCAGGGTGCCCAACCAGGCCACCAGCGCGAGGATCAGCGCCCCGGCCCCCATCTCCAGCACCATGCTGCGCCGTAGCGCAGCCATGGCAGCGACATAATCACCGGCCGCCACGGAGCGTTGCAGAAGCGGCGTCAGGTGGAAACGATTGAGCGCCGCCAGCCCCAGCATCAGGCCAAACAGCCCCAGCTTCAGGCACAACAGGATCGCGTAGACACCGCCGGTAAGGCCGTCCAGATTCAGCCCGACCACCAACAGATAGTTGGCCACCCCGGTGCCGATCAGCACCGCGACAAATCCCGCTCCCACATGCTCGAACCCCTTCAGCGCCCTTGCCAGCACCCGAACGTGATAAGCGTCGTGCAAAGACGTGCGCCTCGACAACAACCCGAACGCCGCCAACGCCCCGACCCAGCCGCCCGCTGCCAACAGATGTGCGCCGTCGCTGAGGATGTGCCACACCCCCAGCGTGCCTTCATGCATCACGCCGTGCCCGGTCCACGCCAGCGTCACCAACGCGGCGGCGCCCGACAACGTGGCCAATGGCAGGCGGGGGCCAAGCGCAGCCACCACCAGCGCCCCCATCCGTAGCCACCACGTCACGCCCAGGTCGGTCTGCCAGAGCATCATGTGCAGATGCGGCCACAGCGTCTGCCAATCCGTCGCGCCACTCATGGCCTGGGTCAGCGTCAACAGCGACGCCATCGACAGCACTATCCCGAGGCCAGCCGTCAGCCGCAGCAGGCCCCTCAAATTCAGCAGCACGCGCTCCGGCGCCTTGAGCCCGTAAAGACCAAAGAGCCCCAGGCCAAACAACAGCATCAGGTCAAGATAGAGCGCAAAGCGCAGTGTGACTTGGGTCAGTTCGCTCATGGCTGGACGCTGAACACCACGTTACCGGTAATCGGGTGAGTGTCGGATGACACTGCGCGCCAATCGACCCGGTAGGTGCCAGTAGCCAGTGCAGAAGCCGGCTTGATCAGCATCACCCTGGGGTCGGTGCTCGCCGCGACACTGGCCTTAATGGGCATCGGCGAATTGGGCATGCCGGGCATATCGGTCATGGTCAGCCTGGCCCCGGAAAACTGCGTCAGCAGGTTCTCCGAAAAGCGCAGTTCAATGACGGCCGGCGCGGCACCTTGGGCCCCGGCTGGAGGGAGGGATGACAGCAGTTTCGGATGGGCCGAGGCCGGCAGGCTGATCATCAATCCGACCCACAGCGCCCCCCCGTTAACGCGGTTTTCAACATCGACATGCAAGGCTCCAGGCCGCTCAAGGCGGCGAGTTATAGGAATAAAAAACCGGTTAAAACCAAAGGCGCACACCGACCACCCAGCGCAGCTGGCTGATGTCTTCGTCTTCATCGCGAGCGTACTGCGCCGTCCGCCCATAGCTGCGGTTCCAACTCACCCCCACGTAAGGCGCCAACTCCCGGCGCACCTCGTAGCGCAAGCGCAGGCCCAGCTCGCTTTCCGACAGGCCTGCGCCCACCCGGCGTTGCGGATCGTTCTGCGCATAAAAATTGAGTTCGGCCGTCGGCTGAAGGATCAGGCGGTTGGTCAGCAGGATGTCGTAGTCACCTTCCAGGCGTGCCGCGGTGTGGCCCGACTCGCCCACAAACAGCGTCGCCTCGGCCTCGAAGTTGTAGAGCGCCATGCCCTGCAGGCCGAACGCGGCCCAGGTCTGGCTGTCCCCGGGCTTGAAGTCCTGGCGCAAGCCGCCAACCAGGTCCCACCAAGGGCTGATGGCGTGCCCCCACACCGCCTGGGCTTCGGCGCTGTCAGTGCGACCGGCGCTGCGCTCGCCTTCGCTGCGCAGCCACAGGCGGTCGATGTCACCACCGACCCAACCCTTGATGTCCCAGTTCAGCGCACCACCGCCACCACCGCCTTGCCATTCCAGCTGGTTGACCAGCAGCATTGAGTTGATGCCGCTGTCATGCACCACATGCCCGCCCGGCGCGTTGTACACGGCGGCGCGATCCGCGTCGGTGAGCAGCGGGATCGGCGTACGGCTTTCGGTCAGCGCCGGAACCGCCGGGCTCATGCCTTGAAACTCCTCGGCCTGCACCGGCGAGCCGAATGCCCACCCGGCCAGCGCGATACACACCGATAAAACTCGACGATTCATGCTCGCGTCCTCATTCATGCACGCGCACTTCACGGAACATGCCCATTTCCATGTGGTACAGCAGGTGGCAGTGATAGGCCCAACGGCCCAGGGCATCGGCGGTCACCCGGTAACTGCGGCGCGAGCCCGGCGGCATGTCGATGGTGTGCTTGCGGACCTGGAACTGGCCGCTTTCATCCTCCAGGTCGCTCCACAGGCCGTGCAGGTGAATCGGGTGGCTCATCATCGTGTCGTTGACCAGCACCAGCCGGACGCGCTCGCCATAAGTCAGCTGCAAGGGCTCGGCATCGGAGAACTTCACGCCATTGAATGACCAGGCGAACTTCTCCATATGCCCGGTGAGGTGCAATTCAAGGGTGCGCGCGGGGTCGCGGCCATCGGGGTCCTCAAAGGTGCTGTGCAGGTCGGCGTAAGTCAGCACTCGCCGACCGTTATTGCGCAGGCCGATACCGGGATCGTCGAGCTTGGGCACTGGGCTCATCGCCTGCATGTCCACCAAAGGGTTGTTCTGCTCGCTGGCCGGGTGGCTCTGCATCGACATCGCGCCCATCCCACTGTGATCCATGCCCGCCATATCCGGCATGTCCGCCATGGCGCCGTGATCCATCCCACCCATGCCCATGTCGTCCATGGTGAGCCAGGGGCGCGGCTCAAGGGCCGGTACGGGTGCCGTCGCCCCCGCCTGGCGGGCAAGCGTGCCACGGGCATAACCCGTGCGGTCCATGGACTGGGCAAACAGCGTGTAGGCCGCTGCCGTGGGCTCCACCAGCACATCGAAGGTTTCGGCAACCGCAATACGGAATTCATCGACGCTGACCGGCTTGACCGGCTGGCCATCGGCGGCGATGACGGTCATCTTCAGCCCCGGAATGCGCACATCGAAATAGGTCATCGCCGAACCGTTGATAAAGCGCAGGCGTATTTTCTCCCCGGCCTCAAATACCCCGGTCCAGTTGAGGCCGGGGGGTTGGCCGTTGAGCAGGTAGGTGTAGGTCTGGCCGCTGACGTCCGCGAGGTCGGTAGGGTTCATCTTCATCTGCGCCCACATCAGCCGGTCAGAGACGGTGGCCGACCAGCCCTGCTTGCCCACATCCCGTGCGAAATCGCCCACGGTGGGCTTATGCAGGTTGTAGTAATCGGACTGCTTCTTGAGGGTCTTCATCAAGGCGACGGGGTCTTCGTCGGTCCAGTCCGAGAGCATCACCACGTAGTCGCGCTGGCAGGTGAAGGGCTCAGGCTCCAACGGCTCGATGACCAGCGGGCCGTACACCCCCTGCTGCTCCTGGAACCCGGAATGGCTGTGGTACCAGTAAGTGCCATGCTGTCTGACCTTGAACTGGTAGACAAACACGCCACCCGGCTCGATGCCCTTGAAACTCAGGCCGGGCACGCCGTCCATGGTCGACGGCAACAAGATGCCGTGCCAGTGGATCGACGTCGGCTCGCTGAGGCGGTTGTGCACGCGCAGGGTCACGGTGTCGCCCTCACGCCAGCGCAGCAACGGGCCGGGCAGGCTGCCATTGATGGTCAACGCGGTGCGCTGTTGACCCGTGAGATTGACCGGCGTCTGCTCGATAAACAGAGCGAATTCGCTGCCCGCCAGCACCGTGGGCTCGCCCGCACTTGTCAGCGCCCATACCGGCGTGCGCCATAGCCCGAGCCCGCCGAGCAGGCCGCCGGCGGCCAGGCCTTTGACGAAGGTTCGTCTGGAGGTAGTAGAGTGCATGCCGATTCAAGTCCGTCAGTTGAATGGCAGCAGATTAGGGGTCGCCGGCTGTCAGCAACCTTAGCGGCAGATTACCGATCCGACAGTTTCGGCGTGCCCGGCACCGCCTGGGTGCCGGGGCATGGAGGGGTCAGGCGATCTGCGCCTTGGACGCCACCTCAGCGAAGGTCGCCGGATCCAACGCATCGGCCTGCTCATCCAGCACCTGACGCGGATGATCATTGCCCGGGATGGAGCTGTCGATCAGCGCCAACAGCTGCGCGCCCAGGGCGGTCAGAATGAAATTCTCTCCGTTACCGCCTTCTTCCTCAGGCCGCGACTCGATAAACCCACGCTTGAACAACAGCGCTTCATAGTCCGCGGCCGTCTTTTTCAGCGCATCCAGGTTACCGGTGGACTCGCCCGCCGTGGCCTTCTCGGCCGCTTCCTGCTCGGCGTATTTGCGCGGGGCAAAGCTGCCCTCGCCGTTCTGCACTTCATGCAGCAGACGTTCGATCAGATCCCAGTTGTAAGTCGTCATCCTGATTCCTCCTGCAGGCCTAAGGAAAGTAGCCCGTCTGTAGGAGTGACCCTGTGGGTCTGTGGCCGTTCAGACCAACCGACGGGCGTCATTTCTCTGAACTTTCCAGACGTTCGCCCCCTCAACTGAGCATCACCGCCAAGGAGGTCCGACCATGAAAACCCTGATGAACCTGGCCATCGCCGCCACGTTGCTCACCGCCCTGCCCGCCTGGGCCTGCACCCCGGAAGAGGCCACGGCCAAGCGCGAGCAACTGGCCCAGGAAGTGGCCAAACTCACCGAGCAGAACCCGACCAAGGCCAAGGAGATGAACGACGAGCTGCAGAAGATGGACCTGGATACTGAAAGCGCGGAGTTTCCCGACAAGTGCCAGTTGATCGACGCCCGCCTCAAGGAATTGAAAGAAGCGGCGGCCAAAGCGAAAAACTGAGGCCATAAAAAAACCGGACAACGTCCGGTTTTTTCACATCCCTTACGCCTTACTCGGCAGCGGGTGCTTCTGGCTTGCGACGCTTGAGCGGCGCCATGCCATCCTTGCTGACCAGCGACAGGTTGTCGGTCTTCGGCCGGTTGGCGATCTTGCGCTTGGTCGGCGACTTGGCACCGGCCTTTTTCTTCTCGCCCTTGGCGTCGGTTTTTTTCTTCTTCACGCCAACGGCCTTGCCCGACGCCTTGACCTTCTTCGGCCCGGTGTAGGTGCCTTTGACTTCCTTGATGGTGCGGCGCTCGAACGACTGCTTGAGGTAGCGCTCGATGCTCGACATCAGGTTCCAGTCGCCGTGGCAGATCAGCGAGATCGCCAGGCCATCGTTGCCCGCACGCCCGGTACGGCCGATACGGTGCACGTATTCGTCGCCGCTGCGGGGCATGTCGAAGTTGATGACCATGTCCAGGCCGTCCACGTCCAGGCCGCGCGCGGCGACGTCGGTGGCAACCAGGATCTTCACGCCGCCGGCCTTGAGGCGGTCGATCGCCAGTTTGCGGTCCTTCTGGTCTTTCTCGCCGTGCAGCACGAACGCCTTGTAGTCCTGGGCCACCAGTCGGCCGTAGATGCGGTCGGCGGCAGCGCGGGTGTTGGTAAAGACGATGGCCTTCTGATAGGTCTCGTTGGCCAGCAACCAGTTGAGGATCTGTTCCTTGTGCACGTTGTGGTCAGCGGTGACGATCTGCTGGCGCGTGGTGGCGTTCAGGTCGCTGACGTTGTTGACCTGCAGGTGCTCAGGGTTGTTCAGGACCTTGGCGACCATCTCGCGCAGGGTCGAACCACCGGTGGTGGCGGAGAACAGCATGGTCTGCTGGCGGTTCACGCATTCAGCCACCAGGCGCTGCACGTCGTCGGCAAAGCCCATGTCGAGCATGCGGTCCGCTTCGTCGAGCACCAGCACCTCGACTTCCTTGAGGTCAAGGTTGCCCGCATTGAGTTGCTCGATCATGCGGCCCGGCGTGCCGATCAGAATGTCCGGCACCTTGCGCAGCATGGCGGCCTGGACCTTGAAGTCTTCGCCACCGGTGATCAGGCCGGACTTGATGAAGGTGAACTGCGAGAAGCGCTCCACCTCCTTCAAGGTCTGCTGGGCCAGTTCGCGGGTCGGCAGCAGGATCAGGGTCTTGATGCTGACGCGGACCTTGGCCGGGCCGATCAGGCGGTTAAGAATCGGCAGCACGAAAGCGGCGGTCTTGCCACTCCCGGTTTGAGCCGTCACCCGCAGGTCACGCCCTTCGAGCGCGAGCGGGATGGCCGCTGCCTGCACAGGCGTAGGCTCGACAAATTTAAGCTCGGCCACGGCTTTGAGCAGGCGTTCGTGCAGGGCGAATTGGGAAAACACGGGTGCTACCTCGAAGAAATACAAAAAATCAGCTGCATAGGGTACCGGTTTCGGGCGTCCAAACCGAGTGTCTTTACGCGAACGGCGCTAATCAGTTGCTTTTTTGTCAGAGCATTTGTCCGCGGCATCAACTTTGTTGCACTTAAATGCTCTAATCGCGCCGTCTTGTCTTACAGAAGAATCGGTTTCATCCATGGATATCAAACAGCTCTGGCTCAACGTCCAAGACCTCTGGGGCACCCTCGACGAACACCCGCTGCTGCATGCCAGCCTCGGTTTCCTGGTGTTGCTGGTGGTGGCCCTGCTGCTCGGACGGGTGGCGCGTTACCTCATCCTCCACGCCGTCAAATTGCTCGGCCGACAACCGGCGCTGCACTGGCTCAACGACCTGCGGCACAACAAAGTCTTCCACCGCCTGGCGCAGATGACGCCGTCGCTGGTGATCCAGTTCGGCCTGTACCTGGTGCCGGACCTGAGCAAGACCGCCATCCTGTTTATCGGCAATGTGGCGCTGGCCCTGACCATCCTGTTCCTGATGCTGGCCATGAGCGCCCTGCTCAACGCCCTGCTGGACATCTATGCGCGCACCGAACACGCGCGTACCCGCTCGATCAAGGGCTACGTGCAGTTGGCGAAGATGGTGCTGTACGTGTTTGGCGCGATCATCATCGTCGCGACCCTGATTGACCGTTCGCCACTCTTGCTGCTGTCAGGCCTGGGTGCGATGTCGGCGGTGATCCTGCTGGTCTACAAGGACACGCTGTTGTCGTTCGTCGCCAGCGTGCAATTGACCAGCAACGACATGCTGCGCGTCGGCGACTGGATCGAAATGCCCCAGGTCGGCGCCGACGGCGATGTGGTGGACATCACCCTGCACACGGTCAAGGTGCAGAACTTCGACAAGACCATCGTCTCCATCCCGACCTGGCGCCTGATGTCCGAATCGTTCAAGAACTGGCGCGGCATGCAGGCCTCGGGTGGGCGACGCATCAAGCGCAGCCTGTTTATCGATGCCAGCGGCGTGCGTTTTTTGCGCGACGATGAAGAAGTGCGCATGACCCAGGTGCACCTGCTCACCGACTACATCGGGCGCAAGCAGGCCGAACTCAAGGCCTGGAACGAAGCCCAGGGCCACAGCGCGCAACTGTCGGCGAACCGCCGGCGCATGACCAACCTCGGCACCTTCCGCGCGTATGCCCTGGCCTACCTCAAAAGCCATCCGGACATCCAGCCGAACATGACCTGCATGGTGCGCCAGATGCAAACCACCGCCGAGGGCGTGCCGCTGGAGATCTACTGCTTCACCCGCACCACCGCGTGGGCCGATTACGAGCGGATCCAGGGGGATATTTTCGACTACCTGCTGGCCGTGTTGCCGGAGTTCGGATTGAATCTTTACCAGCAACCCAGCGGCACCGACTTGCGCACCGGGATACTGGCCCTGGCAGGCACTGCCCGAACCTTGGAAACCCCGGCGTAGTGACAACGATAGCGACGAGGGGCTGGCAAGCGCCTCGTCGCTATATAGGACGATGGGTGCAAGCGTATTCATCTAAACGCGACCGATAAAAGCCGGCATCTATGTATAGCCGCTGCTGCCGTTTATTCAACGGGCCCACCCCATAAAGAAAATTTCTCCTACGCCTTTAGTGAATTTCACTACTTGCGCGCACTATTTCTAATCTGTTTTTAAAAAAACCAACGCCTTAGCATCTGGTAATCAAACAACGCCAGCAAAAGGCCACCCTCATGTTATGGACAACTCAGCTTTCCGATAATGCAGCAGACTTTGTATTAAGTTCGAATGCCGAAGCATTGACCCACTATTGTGGCGCTGGCGCCTTTGCTCAACCCCACGACTTTTATACCCAAAACCCCTACCAGCGCCCTTCGCGGCCGCAGGACGTCACCGATTCAATCATTACCACCTGCCTGACCAGCGACCAGCTTTCAAACAGCCAGCATCTATTGGCACAGCGGTTGTTATTGAATATCTACGAACAAGACTTGGTCTTCTTGCCCAAGCCGCCATTGGAACTCGACTTCAAGGCGTTCAAGCGTTTCTATGATCCGCAGCACGCAGCCAGTGGCAAAAAGATCCGCCCGTTGCTGGAACACTACTTGTACAACTGGCTCAAGGAAGAAGTGCATATCAACGGCCCTTGGTGCCTGGACTCTTTTATCGCCCACACTGATAAAGTCTTGGATGACGTCGCCCAGTCCGAGTCCAAACTCCATGAAGTGCTGACCACCAGCCGCCACCCCGAGCGAGCCGCCAGGTTTTTCATGACGCAATGTGCGGGAGACTTCCTCAGTGAAGCATCGGCCATGGCCCGCAACGTACTGGGTAACAGCGGCGTGTACACCAGCGAATTGTTCAAGATCCTGATCGACGAGTATGGCTACGGCGTAGACAAAAAGAAGCACAGCACCATTTTTGAAGACATGCTCCAGGACATGGGCATGTCCCATCACGTGCACCACTACTGGCAGTTCTATACGCCGGCGTCGCTGTCGCTCACCAACTACTTCCACTATGTATCGGCCAACCATGGCGAGCTGTTCCGCTATATCGGCGCCATGTACTACACCGAAGCCACGTTGGCGCTGACCACCAAGCACCAGTCACGCGCGATCAAGACCATCTTCAACGGCAGCGTCTCCACGGACTATTTCGATGAGCATGCCCACATCGATGTGCACCACGGAAGAATGGCCCTCCAGCGCCTGATCATTCCCATGATCAAGCAGTTCGGCACCAAGATCATCCCCGACCTTATTCGCGGCTTTGAAGAGTTCAGGCTGCTTCAGGACATCGCCGACGAAGAGTTGTATGCCCATATCAACTGGCATGACGCGTTCGAAGAGCATCGCGCGCAGGCAGCGGCGCTCCAGGGCCAAAAACCCGTGGACCTGAGGATTACCGAGACCGAACACGAGCTGTCGGTGCTGCATACCCACCCGAATGACGAACTGTTCTGGGTCGAATCAGGCGAGCTGGAGTTCGTCGCCAGCCCCGAACTGACGGTGCACCTCAAGGCCGGCGAAGGCGTGGTGATTCCCAAGGGAATGCTGCACGGCACCCGCATCACCAGCCCGTCCTGCACGTACACCGTCACCGCCATCTGAGTGGGCAACCCAATGAAAGCCATCAGCCTGAATATCACCCACGCCAACTATGTGGCCGTGGAGGAAAGAACCTATTTTCTCAAGCGTCACGCCTATTCGACGCAATTGCTGCCCACCTCGTGCCCCCATCGCGGCGGCCCGCTGCACATGGGCGAAGTGACAGGTGACGGCCAAAGCGTGATCTGCCCCTGGCACGACAACGCCTACAAGGTCTGCAACCTGGAAAAGAAAGCACTGCCCACGGTGCGCGTAAGGAACCAGATCACCACCGTCGTCGGCGACACCGAGCGCTGTGTGCCGCTGCTTAAAATCTCCCGTTACGACTGATGAAGCCCATGAATACTAAATCGACATTGACCGCGTTCTATTCAATCGTGACCCTGTTCACCGGCCTCGACATGGCGATTGTCATCGCGATGGTCTGGTTCGGCCTGGAGACCACCGGTTCGACATTCCTGGTCGGCGCCACCTTGTGCGTGGCCACCGTGGTGCCCTATTTGTGCGAACAGTACATCGGCAAGTTCTTTACCATTGAACTCAGCCTGAAACGCCTGCTGTACATTCGCCTGGCGGCCTTCGCCGCAGTACTGGGGCTGTCGTTTACCCAGGCCGCCTTGCTGCCGATCGGCTTCCTGGCCATCGCGTTCGTGGTGGGCGTCACCGACTACTTCACCATCAGCACCCTGGAATCGAAAAATACCAAGCTGGTGCTGGCCGGCCTCACCGACAGCGATACCTGCGCGCGGTTGATGCAAACCTCCATCCAAATCGGTGCCTTCGGCGGTGCGCTGCTGGGCGGATTGATCGTGGATGTGTTCTCGGTCAACCAGACGCTGCAGATCATCAGCCTGGCGGCGATCCTCTCGCTCGCGGCGATCCTCCTGGTGGCCGACACCCCCAACGAACACACCGGCGAACAGGCCACAGGGCCCTCCACTGCGCGGCCGCTGGACCTGCCGCGCAACCTCTACATCCTGATCATCGTGTTGAGCATGATCGGTTTCCATATCGGCGCGTTCAACAGCCTGGTGCCCATCGTTTTTCAAAAGCTCAATGAATGGAATGCCACCCTGTTCGGCGTCGCCAGTGGCCTGGCCGGCCTGGGCGCCTTCAGCGCCGCGGTGTTGCCGCGCATCAAGCTCAACAGCTACGGGGCCATCTCGCTGGTGATACTGGCGGACGTGGCAATCGTCTACTTCCAGAACCTCTACGTGATGATGGCTGCAGCCTTCCTGCTGGGTTTTTGCATCAACAGCCTGCGGATCCAGTTGCGTAAAACCCTGATCGAGTCGGCGCCCAACGCCCGGGTAGCCGATGTGATCGCGGCCAAGAGCTCACTCTACTACCTGCTGGTCAGTGGCTCGGCACCGATGATCCTGACGTTCTTCACCACCTCGGGATTTCTCGGACTCGAAGGCGCCCGCCTGTTGATGATCGTCTCCGCCGGCCTGTTGGCCACCGCCGTACTGGCGTGGAACCTGACCCCGGCCGCCGCGCCCACCGCCACCACGGAATAAGGAATGCACGACGTGAAAACCGTACTCATCGTTGACCCGTTCTCCACGGGCAAACTCTACGCGCCCTTGCTCAACGCACAGGGCATACGGTGCATCGCCGTGATCTCCACGCGCGCCTTGCCTGAACACTTCACCAACGACCTGATCACCGAGAACTTCCATGAGGTGTATGCCTGGGAAGAGAGCCTGTTGATCACCTTGGAAGCCTTGTCACCGAGCGCCGTGATCGCCGGTTGCGAGACCGCGATCTACCTCACGGATTACCTGACGGAGCTGCTCGACATCCCGGGCAACAGCCGTATCACCAGCGACCTGCGACGTAACAAGTTCTCCATGCAGCAGGCGCTGAAAAAATACCAGTTGGCCCACATCGATTCGCACCTGCTGAGCTCACCGAGGCGCATCGGCGAAGTGCTGGCCAAACTCGACGACTCCGCCACCTATGTGGTCAAGCCGCTGAACTCGGCCGCCACCGAAGGCGTGGTGTTTGCCCAAGGCAAGGGCGAAGTGGAGACCGCCTTGCAAAACGCGGCCTGGCAGCAGAAAAACGACCTGGGCGAAGTCAACCTCGGTTTTATCGTGCAGTCGTTCATAGCGGGACCGGAGTACGTGGTGGATATGGTCGCCTTTGACGGCACCTACATCGTTGCCAGCGTCTGCAAGTACACCAAGATCCAGAAGAACGGCAGCATGTTTGTCTACGAAAGCCTCGACACCCTCGACCCGCAGGCGGCAGAACTGCAACCGCTGACCGACTACGCGCGCCAGGCGGCAGCGGCCCTGGGCGTGCGGGTCGGGCCGATTCACATGGAAATCATCTGGTCTGAGGACGGGCCGGTGATGATCGAGGCCGGCGGTCGCTTGCACGGCGGCATCGCGCCCCTGCTGTTCCAGCAGGTGTATCACCCCGACTTGCTGTCACTGTCGATCGACAGCTACCTCGGCCACCCACGCCCCCAGGCCGATGCGGTCAGCCAGATCAGCCATGGCCGGATCGGTTTCTTCTGCTCCGATGAACGCCATGCCTTCGCTCCGCCCTCCCCCCAGGCCATACAAAGCGCCCAGGCGGACGAGGCCTATTGCGGGCACCGTTATTTCATCGGCGCCGGCGATACCACGCCGGTCACGATCGACTTCGCC
This sequence comes from Pseudomonas sp. NIBRBAC000502773, assembly GCF_006517195.1. NCBI lineage: Bacteria > Pseudomonadati > Pseudomonadota > Gammaproteobacteria > Pseudomonadales > Pseudomonadaceae > Pseudomonas > Pseudomonas sp. NIBRBAC000502773. Next base: position 1,600,915 of record NZ_CP041189.1, read on the forward strand.
ACCTGTCCGGGGCTGTTCTGGCTGCAAAGTCCTTCGGCGCAGCAACTGGACGCCAGTACCGCCAACCTGCGAAAAAAACTGTGGGGCTAAGGTTATGAAAAGTCGCTTGATCATCAGAAAGTCAGCCTGTGAGCTGGGCATCAATAATGCGTGCGCCGCCGTGATCGAAGACATCACCGTCTCCGATGACCAGAGCTTCGTCGGGGTACTGCAAAGTAACCTGAACCACGTGGCCTCGCGCCTTAACGAGCTGGACTCGAACGTCGTGTACGAAGGGTTTGCCAAACAGCTCAAGAAACTCGGCTACGAAAATACCGTGAGTGCCAACGAAAAGCTGCTGCGCCGCTTCATCGCCAAAGGCGTGTACCCCATCAACAACATCGTCGACGCCTATAACGCGGTCGCGATCCGACATGGGGTCAGTATCGGCGTGCACACCTATCATCAGAAGGATGACATCTACGTGATGCGGTCGGAAAAGCCGAGGGTGCTACGCCCCCTGTTCGCCAAGAAGGCCATCACCATTCCCGTCGGCGATATCGTCTATACCTGCGGTGATGTGCCGTTGGCGAGCATCGGCAAGGTGGATGCCGATGCCCACGACTTCCGGCTGACAAAAGACTCGTCGAGGTTGTTGGTGGTGATCCTGGGGCACGACGACACATCGTTCCAATTCAACCAGGCGGTCATCGAAGAACTCGTGGACACCCTGCGCCAGAAAATGCCGAACCTGAGCCATCATTTTCTTGAAACCGTGCGCGACCACGCCTGAAGCCAGCACATGAAGGAGTGGCCGGCGCCTAGCGCCAGGCCTTCAGCACCGGGTTGACCACCACTTCCTTCACATGCTCGATCTTCAGCAGGCTGTCCTTGAAGACCATCAGCTCTTCAAAGCTCCTGTACCGAACGTCGAGCATCATGTCCACGTCGCCAAACAGGGAATAGGCATGCACCACCTGGCTGAACTGCTGGATCTTCGGAAACACCAGATGGCAGTTGCTGCCATTGAGCGTCAGCATCAAGAACGCCGCTTGCAGGGTCTCATCGCCCTCGGCGACGTTGATGGTGAAGCCCAGGATGATGCCTTTTTCAATCAGCTTTTGAACGCGCGACTCCACTGCGGTTCGAGACTTGTGAACTTGCCGTGCCAATTGCGCCAGGCTGACTCGGGAGTCATCCTTCAAGGCTGCAATGATCAGTTCATCAATCTTGTCCACTCTGCCGCCCCCACACCGTTCTTTTCGATAGCAGACTTTCATTGCCGCTCACGCTTGCCCTCGACCGATCACGTCGCAGACTGTACGCCAGGCGCGGGCTTTACGCCCAATCGACTGATCCACACCGCCCCCAGGATCACCAGGCCACCCAAGGCCAGGCGACCCAGCGGCTCGTGCTGGTTCCAGATCAGCAGGTTCAGCAACAACCCCACTGGCACATGCAGGTTGTTCATCACCGCCAGCGTGCCGCCATGCACCAGGCAGGCGCCCTTGTTCCACCAATACATTCCCAAGGCAGTGCTGACCAGCCCGAGGAACACCAGCACGCCCCACTGCAGCGGCGCTTCGGGCAGGAAGTTGGCCTTGCCGAACAGCAAGAACGCCGGCAGCACCACCAGCAACGCGCCGAGGTAGAAATAACCGAAGCGCCGGTAGTGCGGCAGGTCACTCGGGTAGCGTGCCACCAGGTGCTTGTACATCACTTGCCCGGCGGCGTAGGTGAAATTAGCCAGCTGCAGCAGCAGGAAGCCCATCAGGAAGTGCGGGGTGATCTGGTCGAAGCGAATCACCGCCGCCCCCGCCACTGCCACCAGGGCAGCAACCAGTGCCCACGGGTTGAAGCGTCGGTTGAGGGCGTCTTCGATCAGGGTCACGTGCAACGGCGTGAGGATGGTGAACAGCAGCACCTCTGGCACCGTGAGCACACGAAAGCTCAGGTACAGGCACACATAGGTCACGCCAAACTGCAGCGCGCCGATCACCAGCAGGCCGCGCATAAAGGCAGGTTCCACCGAACGCCAGCGAGTCAGCGGGATAAAGACCAGCCCGGCCAGTACCACACGCACCAGCACCGCGAAGTAGCTGTCGACGTGACCGGCAAGGTATTCGCCGATCAAGCTGAAGGAAAATGCCTGAATCAGGGTGACAACCAGTAGATAGCCCATGTGCGCCTCGCATCGAATGGGCGGGACATTAAAGGTTTTCGACGATTGAAGGAACTCGGGGCAAAAAAAACCCGACCTCGCTAAAGCGGCAGTCGGGCAGGAGCACTCAGGAGCAACAAGTGCAAAGGGAGGTTCGTACGCGTACTTGAAGGGTTTGCGTGGAGCGATATAAACACCGCGCGATTATCTGACGATTAAAAGATCAACCACCTCATGCCACGAGCTGTACCAGCTGGGCCTTGGCGTGGTTGATGCCCTTTTCCTGGAAGTCCCCGCTCAGGTTCACCCCTTCGGCGTGAATGAAAGTGACGTCGTGGATGCCGATAAAGGCCATGACCTGGCGCAGGTACGGTTCCTGGTGATCGGAACTGGCGCCGGTGTGGATGCCACCCCGGGCGGTCAACACAATGGCACGCTTGCCGGTCAACAAACCTTGCGGCCCGGTGGGGGTGTACTTGAAGGTCACACCCGCCCGCAACACGTGATCCAGCCAGGCCTTGAGGGTGCTGGGGATGGCGAAGTTGTACATCGGTGCGGCCATCACCAGCACGTCGGCGGCCAGCAGTTCGTCGGTCAACTCGTTGGAGCGGTCGAGGGAAGCCTGTTCGCTACCGTTGCGCTGATCCGCCGGTTTCATCCAGCCGCCGAGCAGGTTGGCGTCCAGGTGCGGAACCGGGTTGAGCGCCACGTCACGTACCGTGATCCGGTCCATCGGGTGGGCGGCCTGCCATTGGCTGATGAACTGCTGGGTCAGTTGACGGGAGATCGAATCCTGCTGGCGGGCGCTGCTTTCGATGATCAGGACATTGGACATGGCTTCGTAGGCTCCATCTGTAATTGCTGTAAGTCGATGGAGTGGAGATTAGACAGAGCCAATTCGATAAAAAAGCGCAAAAAACTGCTATAACCCATCTATAAATTTGTTTATAAGCGGAGTATCGCGATGGGCATGCTCCGCTGGTGTGTTATTTCGGCGCGCAGGCCAACGCGATACGCATCTTGATAATGGCGCGGTTGAACTTGACCGTGGTGTTGGTGCTTTTCCCCGCCGGCACCGTAACCGTGCGACGACGCGGCGACTCCGGGCCGTTGGTGAACGTTACCGAACACACGGCGTCCTGGGTGCCGTAGTTATTCAGCTGGATCGAGCTGATATCGCCGTCCACGTCGGAGGCGGTGTAATCGATGCTCACGCCGTCGATCTTTTTCGTCACGTCGATGGGGTAGGCAAACGCGCTCATCGGCAGCAGCGTCAGCAACACACAACAGAATTTTCTCATTCGGCAGTCTCCAATAGGGACCGCCAGCTTAGGACAAGAGGAACACATCTTGAAAGCGCCCCGCGTTACCCTCGATCAATGGCGCACGCTGCAAGCCGTCGTCGACCACGGCGGCTTCGCCCAGGCAGCGGAAGCGCTGCACCGTTCGCAGTCTTCGGTGAGCTACACCGTGGCCCGTATGCAAGACCAACTCGGCGTGCCGCTGCTGCGCATCGACGGGCGCAAGGCGGTACTCACCGACGCCGGTGAAGTGCTGCTGCGCCGCTCCCGGCAACTGGTGAAAAACGCCAGCCAGCTGGAAGACCTCGCCCACCATATGGAACAGGGCTGGGAAGCCGAAGTGCGGCTGGTCGTCGATGCGGCCTACCCCAACGCGCGCCTGGTACGCGCACTCACCGCGTTCATGCCGCAGAGCCGTGGCTGCCGGGTGCGTTTGCGTGAAGAGGTGCTGTCCGGCGTCGAAGAGCTGTTGATGGAAGGCGTGGCCGACCTGGCGATTTGCGGCTTCAGCATCCCCGGCTACCTGGGCACCGAAATGAGCGACGTGGAGTTCGTCGCCGTGGCCCACCCCGAGCACGCCTTGCACCGCATGAACCGCGAACTGAGCTTCCAGGACCTGGAAAGCCAGATGCAGGTGGTGATCCGCGACTCCGGTCGCCAGCAACCCCGGGATGTGGGCTGGCTCGGCGCCGAACAACGCTGGACCGTCGGCAGCCTGGCCACCGCCGCCGCGTTTGTCGGCAGCGGCCTGGGTTTTGCCTGGCTGCCACGGCACATGATCGAGCGTGAACTCGCCGAAGGCGTGCTCAAGCAGCTACCCTTGGAACAGGGCGGCAGCCGCCACCCCACGTTCTACCTGTATTCAAACAAGGACAAACCCTTGGGGCCGGCGACGCAGATCCTCGTGGAGCTGCTGCGCACCTTTGACACCGCCCCTCTGGACGCGCCTTTCGCCGCCCCCCGGCAAGCCTGAAACGGAGTTCATGCATGGCCTGGTTCGACCATGAAGGCTGCAGCCTGCACTATGAGGAATACGGCCACGGCACGCCGCTGATCCTGATCCACGGCCTGGGCTCCAGCAGCCAGGATTGGGAATTGCAGGTGCCGGTGCTGGCCCGCCACTACCGCCTGATCGTGGTGGATGTGCGCGGCCATGGGCGCTCCGACAAGCCTCGGGAGCGCTACAGCATCGAAGGGTTCACCTACGACCTGATCGCCCTGATCGAGCACCTGGACCTGCTGCCCGCCCATGTGGTGGGTTTGTCCATGGGCGGCATGATCGCGTTCCAGCTGGCGGTGGACGAACCCGGCCGGGTCAAGAGCCTGTGCATCGTCAACAGCGCGCCGCAGGTGAAGGTGCGCAGTGCCGACGATTACTGGCAGTGGGCCAAGCGATGGACCCTGGCCCGCACCCTCAGCCTGGCCACCATCGGCAAGGCCCTCGGTGACCGGCTGTTCCCCAAACCTGAGCAGGCCGACCTGCGCCGCAAGATGGCCGAACGCTGGGCAAAAAACGACAAACGTGCTTATCTCGCCAGCTTCGATGCGATTGTGGGCTGGGGCGTACAGGAACGACTTTCGAGGATTACCTGTCCAACCCTGGTCATCAGCGCCGACCACGACTACACCCCCGTGGCCCAGAAAGAAAACTATGTAAAACTGCTGCCCGATGCGCGACTGGTGGTGATCGAGGATTCCCGCCATGCCACGCCCTTGGACCAACCCGAAGTCTTTAATACCACCCTGCTCGATTTTCTAGAGACAGTCGAAACCACTACCCAGGATCACTGACCCATGCTGAAAAAAATCGCCTTTTTTGCCGGTTCCGTTCTGTTCGCTGCCAACCTGATGGCCGCCGAGCCTTCCAAGGCGCCACACGTATTGATCTCCACCACCAACGGCGACATTGAAATCGAACTGGACCCGGTCAAGGCGCCGATCAGTACCAAGAATTTCCTCGCCTATGTCGACAAAGGCTTCTACACCAACACGATCTTCCACCGCGTGATCCCGGGCTTCATGGTCCAGGGTGGCGGGTTCACCCAGCAGATGTCGCAAAAGCCGACCGAAGCGCCGATCAAGAACGAAGCCAGCAACGGCCTGCATAACGTGCGTGGCACCCTGTCGATGGCCCGCACCTCGAACCCGGACTCGGCCACCAGCCAGTTCTTCATCAACGTGGCTGACAACGCCTTCCTCGACCCGGGTCGCGATGCCGGTTATGCCGTGTTCGCCAAGGTGGTCAAGGGCATGGATGTGGTCGACATCATCGTCAACTCCCAGACCACCACCAAGCAAGGCATGCAGAACGTGCCTATCGATCCTGTCCTGATCAAGTCGGCCAAGCGCATCGACTGAGGTCTGCAGGTAGCTCCGCGCGCAGCCCACAAGGCCGCGCGCGCATTTGAAAGGAGAGCCCGCCAGGCGGGCGTCAACCCTAATGCTCTATCGTCGTTTTGAACAACTGATCGATATTTTCCGCGACGCCCCCAGCGCCGCCCCTCCCGACAAAGTCCTGCCCTTCTACCTCTACTACCTGCGCCAGGTGTGGCCGCACTTCGCCGCCTTGCTGGTGGTGGGCCTGATCGGTGCGCTGATTGAAGTCGCGCTGTTCAGCTACCTGAGCCGTATCATCGACCTGGCCCAGGGCACGCCACCCGCCAACTTCTTCCAGCTCCACAGCACCGAGCTGATCTGGATGGCCGTGGTCGCCCTGCTGCTGCGCCCGATCTTCGGCGCCTTGCACGACCTGCTGGTGCACCAGACCATCAGCCCCGGCATGACCAGCCTGATCCGCTGGCAGAACCACAGCTACGTGCTCAAGCAGAGCCTCAACTTCTTCCAGAATGACTTCGCCGGGCGTATCGCCCAGCGCATCATGCAAACCGGCAACTCCCTGCGCGACTCCGCCGTGGCGGCGGTGGACGCTATCTGGCACGTGGCGATCTACGCCATCAGCTCCCTGGTGCTGTTTGCCGAGGCCGACTGGCGCCTGATGATCCCACTCGTGACCTGGATCGTTTGCTACAGCCTGGCGCTGCGCTACTTCGTGCCGCGCGTGAAAGAACGCTCGGTGATCTCGTCGGAGGCACGCTCCAAACTGATGGGCCGCATCGTCGACGGCTACACCAACATCACCACCTTGAAGCTGTTCGCACACACCCAATACGAGCAGCAGTACGCCAAGGAAGCGATCATCGAGCAGACCGAAAAAACCCAGCTGGCCAGCCGTGTGGTGACCAGCATGGACATCGCAATCACCAGCATGAACGGCCTGCTGATCGTCACCACCACCGGCCTTGCCCTGTGGTTGTGGACCCAGTCGCTGATTTCCGTGGGCGCCATCGCCCTGGCCACTGGCCTGGTGATTCGCATCGTCAACATGTCCGGCTGGATCATGTGGGTGGTCAACGGCATCTTCGAAAATATCGGCATGGTGCAGGACGGCCTGAAAACCATCGCCCAACCCCTGGCCGTGATTGATCGCGACAACGCCCCGCGTTTAAGCGTGCCCCGTGGCGAAGTCCGCTTCGAGCACGTGGATTTCCACTACGGCAAGCAGAGCGGGATCATTGGCGGCCTGAACCTTGAGATCAAGGCCGGGGAAAAAATCGGCCTGATCGGCCCGTCCGGCGCGGGCAAGTCGACCCTGGTCAACCTGCTGCTGCGCCTCTACGACCTGCAAGGCGGGCGCATCCTGATCGACGGCCAGAACATCGCCGAAGTGGCCCAGGAAACCCTGCGCGAACAGATCGGCATGATCACCCAGGACACCTCGCTGCTGCACCGTTCGATCCGCGACAACCTGCTGTACGGCAAGCCGGACGCCACCGACGAAGAACTCTGGGCCGCCGTGCACAAGGCGCGTGCCGATGAGTTCATCCCGCTGCTGTCGGACTCGGAAGGCCGTGCCGGGCTGGATGCCCACGTCGGCGAACGCGGGGTGAAACTCTCCGGTGGGCAGCGTCAACGTATCGCCATTGCCCGTGTACTGCTCAAGGATGCGCCGATCCTGATCATGGACGAAGCCACCTCGGCGCTGGATTCGGAAGTGGAAGCGGCGATCCAGGAAAGCCTGGAGACCCTGATGCAAGGCAAGACGGTGATTGCGATTGCGCACCGGTTGTCGACCATCGCACGGATGGACCGCCTGGTGGTGCTGGAGAAAGGCCAGATTGCCGAGACGGGCAGCCATGCCGAACTGCTGGCCCATGGCGGGTTGTATGCACGGTTGTGGCAACACCAGACCGGGGGGTTTGTCGGCATCGACTGAAGCAAATGTGGGAGGGGGCTTGCTCCCGATATCGGTGGGTCAGTCACCACATTTTGCGACTGACACTCCGCTATCGGGAGCAAGCCCCCTCCCACATTGGGTGGCCTGGATTTGTGTAAAAACCGTGCTGTACTCAGTGCAGTGCCCAGACGGGCGCTGAAGTAAATCTGCAGGGAGCATCACTGATTTACTGATTGGGTAGAGCGATCTATCAAGGACGTGCTGCATGTCTTTGTTCAAGCGTTCAGTCACAGAGGGGTTGGGAACGTTTTGGCTGGTGTTGGGCGGTTGCGGGAGTGCGGTGTTGGCCGCCGCGTTTCCCGCCGTCGGGATCGGGTTGCTGGGTGTGGCCCTGGCGTTCGGGCTCACGGTGCTGACCATGGCGGTGGCCATCGGGCATATCAGCGGTTGTCACCTCAACCCGGCGGTATCGGTGGGGCTGGTAGTGGGCGGGAGGTTTCCGGCCAGGGAGTTACCGGCGTACATCGTGGCCCAAGTCATTGGCGGGGTGGTCGCCGCCGCATTGTTGTACTTCATCGCCAGTGGCAGGCCGGGCTTTGAACTGGCCGGCGGGCTGGCCTCCAACGGCTATGGCGAGCATTCGCCGGGCGGCTATTCAATGGCAGCGGGGTTTGTCTGCGAGCTGGTGATGACAGCGATGTTCGTGCTAATCATCCTCGGCGCCACCGACCACCGTGCCCCGAAGGGCCTCGCGCCCATCGCCATTGGCCTGGCCCTCACCTTGATCCACCTGATCTCCATCCCCTTGACCAACACCTCGGTCAACCCGGCCCGTAGTACCGGCCCGGCCTTGATCGTCGGCGGGTGGGCGATCCAGCAGTTGTGGATGTTCTGGCTCGCGCCGATCCTGGGTGCGGTGGCGGGCGGTGTTGTCTATCGATGGCTGGGCAAGGAGGAGCCGGTCTGAGGCAAAGGGTCAGCCCTGCCGGTAAGGCAGGGCCGCCCTCGCCTCTTCGGCATACGCCACAATCCCCACCCGCTCGCGCTTGAGGAAATCCTCGACGGCATTCTTCAACCCGGGGTGGCGCAGGTAGTGCCACGACCGGGTAATCACCGGTTCAAACCCGCGAATCAATTTGTGCTCGCCCTGGGCGCCGGCGTCGAAGCGTTGCAGGCCATGAGCGATGGCGTAGTCCATACCCTGGTAGAAGCAGGTTTCGAAATGCAGCCGGTCGAACTCCGCCAGGCAACCCCAGTAGCGGCCGTAGAAGCTGTCGCCACCGATCAGGCTGAAGGCCATGGCCACCGGACGTGTGCCTTGCCTGGCCAGCACCACACGGATCGCTTCGGGCATGCGCTCGGCCAGCAGGCTGAAAAACGCGCGGGTCAGGTACGGTGCCTGGCGGCGTACAGCGTAGGTATTGGCGTAGCAGGCGTAGACAAAATCCCACTGCGCCTCGCTCAACTCGTGGCCTTGCAACCATTCGAAGTCGATGCCCTGCCCCGCCACTTGTTCACGCTCCTTGCGCATCTGTTTGCGCTTGCGGGAACTGAGGGCGTCGAGGAAATCCTGGAAGTCACGGTAGCCGCGATTCTGCCAGTGAAACTGACAGCCCAGGCGCTGCAACCAACCCGGTTGTTGGGCTAACGCCTCATCGGCCAAGCCGTCGGTGAAGTTGATATGGGCACTGGAGAGCCCTTCGATTTCCAGATAGCCCGGCAGGCTCTTCAGCAGTTCGAACCCATCGTCGGCGCTGGCCGCCAACAAGCGGGGGCCGCTGACCGGGCTGAACGGTACGGCCGTCAGCAGCTTGGGGTAGTAATCAATGCCCGCACGCTCACAGGCATCGGCCCAACCATGGTCGAACACGTACTCGCCGTAGGAATGCCATTTGCGATAACTGGGCAATGCCGCCACCAGGCGGTCGCCTTCCCAGTGCAACAAATGTTCGGGTTGCCAGCCCGATTGAGGGCCCAGGCTGGCACTGTCTTCCAGCGCGCTGAGGAAGGCATGCCGCACAAAGGGCTGGGCGTCCGGCACCAGTGCGTCCCAGGCCTGCGGAGCGATTTCGGACAGGTTGTCCAGGCGTTGCAGCGGCATTGGCATCCTCACTACGTCATGGCATGAAAGCCTGGCGAGTATCGCTTATCGCAGGTCCGGGCACACCCCCGAATCGCCCGACAAGGCTCTAAATCAATAGTTCCATTCTTAAATAATTTGTCATCTACATGACATCACTTCGCCACTGCTCCGTCATAAACGATCGTGATACTGACGCCTGTTTTTAGAGCGCCTGGTTCTATCAGGTGGTTATTTTTCCGTCCGTCATCGGTCGGTTGTGTCCTGGATGGTTTGCCATCCCTCCTCACTTTCGGAGATTGATATGCGTCTTGCTTCCACTAAAACTGCAGCGGCCCTGTGCGGTGGCCTGTTACTGGCCCTGAGCGTTCCGGCCGGCGCTGCAGTCGACGCTAAATTGCTCGACATGCTCAAGGCCAACGGCCAGATCACCGCTTCGCAGTACACCGAACTGCAAAACGAGTTGGCCAAAGACCAGAAAGAACAGCAGATCGCACGGCAAGCTCAACAAGAGACCAACGAACAGATCGCGGCCACCGCGAAGAAAACCAACGAGCTGAGCAGCTTCGACCAGAAGCTGGCCTGGGCCGCCAAGACTCAGTTCAAGGGTGATGTGCGCATGCGCCACGAGACCATCAAGGTCGAAGGCGAAAATGGCGTTACCCGCGCCGGCGTCACCGGTCGTGACAAGGACCGCGAACGGATCCGCGCACGCCTCGGCGCCTACACCGAAATCAACCCACAGGTGGACACCGGTATCCGTATCGCCACCGGCGGCGGCAGCGATGCGCGCTCCACCAACCAGGACCTGGACGGCTACTTCGATAAAAAATCGATCTGGCTGGACCTCGGCTATATCGACTACCACCCCGACCAGATCAAAAACCTGCACATCATTGGCGGCAAAATGCTGCAGCCCTGGGTCAACATGGGCGATGTGATCTGGGATAGCGACATCAACCCGGAAGGCCTGGCACTCACCTACAAGTACCCACTGGGCGGCAGCGCCGAGCTGTTCGGCAGCCTGGGTAACTACAACCTCAAGGACAACGTGGACGGTGACGGCGTGCAGTACCGCCATGACCTGCGCCTGACCACCGGCCAGTTGGGGACCCGCTTCTCGGTGACCGACAACCTGAAAATGACCCTGGGCGGCAGCGTCTATGCCTACCAGAACGATGAAGACAGCCGCGCCTCAGGCACCAGTACCCCGAACGTGCTGGCCACCAACGGTAACACCCCCAACGGCGAGTTCCGCCTGTATGAAGGCTTCGGTCAAGTCGATATCGGCGGCCTGGCGGTCCCCCTGTCGTTCTATGGTCAGTACGTGAAAAACAATGACGCTGTCGACGATGCGGACACTGCCTGGTTGCTGGGTGCCAAGTCCAAGGTGTTCGGTTTCAACCTGGACTACAACTATCGCGACGTGCAGAAAAACGCCGTGGTGGGTGCCTTCACCGATTCGGACTTCGGCGGCGGCTTCACCGGTTCCCGTGGTCACAAGTTCAAAGTCGGCTATGACATCGACAAGAACTTCGCCGTCGGCGCAACCTACTTCCTGACCAAAACCGACACCTACAGCCGCACGCTGGTGGACGGTAGCGCCAAAGCCAACACCTTCCAGCTGGATGCAGAAGCCAAGTTCTAAATGTAAAAGTTGAAAGCCTTGGGCCAGGAAGGCCCAAGGTGGCTGTACCAGACTTGCGTGGGAGGACCGGTCCCCATCATCCGTCCGATCTCCCCACGCGAGCCTGCTTATTCCCCGCCTTTCTGGTCCTTGAGCCGCTCGGCAGCCAGCCGTTGCGCCAAGGCGTCCACATCCTTCACCGGTTCCTGCGGCAGCATCCGCAACGTCGCCTGCAGCAGGCGCATCTGGCGGATAAACCGTCGGCAGTTGGGGCAGAACATCAAGTGATGACGCACCAGCAGACGTTCGCGAAAGGTCAATTGCCCATCGAGATAGTCACTGGAACGTGCCACTTGTTCTTTACAGGTCAACATTCGCCCGTTTCCTCAAAATGCTCCACCGTGGCGAAGACTTTAAGCCGTGCTCGATGCAACAGCACGCGGACATTGGAGAGTGAGAGCGTCAGAAGATTACAGATCTCCTCCAGTTCCAGGCCCTGGCGTTCACGCAGCACCAGCACGCTGCTTTGCAGTTCGGACAAACTCAGCAACGTGTGCTCCAGGCACTTGCGCAGTTCATCCTCGGTCAGCAAGGCTTCCGGGGTGTCCTGGTGCCAGGCATACGGGGCGACGGCCCAGTGGCCATCATCGGCGGTAAAGCGGTCATCCCCGATGGTGCCATGGGGCGAAGGCAAGTCGTCGAGCAGCACTTCCCGGCGATTCTGCTTGTAGCGCCCCTTGGCGGCGTTGGCGGTGATGGTCAGCAGCCAGGTCTTGAGGCTGGAACGCCCTTCGAATTTGGCCAGGTTGCGCACCACCGACAGCCAGGCGTCCTGCACCACTTCGTCGGCATGCCGCTGGCCGGCGATGGCATACGCCACCGCCCGCATCGCGCTTTGGTACGTGGTGACCAATTCCTTGTAGGCCCGTTGCTCGCCCTTGAGCAGTCGTTCAAGCAGGTGCGCGTCGTCCGCTGCTGCCATTCAAGACCTCGATTGTCTTAACGCTTGCGCAGGATCACGCTACCGATCGAATAGCCTGCGCCAAACGAACTGAGTACCGCGACAGCGCCCTTGGGCAGATCGTCCTGGTAGGTGTGGAATGCAATCACCGAACCCGCCGAGCTGGTATTGGCGTAAGTATCGAGGATCACCGGTGCTTCTTCCACCGTGGCTTCGCGGCCCAGCAGTTTCTTCACAATCAGGTGGTTCATGCTCAGGTTGGCCTGGTGCAGCCAGAAGCGCTTCACATCGGCCACGTTCAACTGGTTCTCTTCCAGGTGCACGCCGATCAGTTCCGCGACCATCGGGCACACGTCGCGGAAGACTTTGCGGCCTTCCTGCACGAACAGTTTGTCGGGCGCACCGATGCCCTCTTCCGCTGCGCGGTTGAGAAAGCCGAAGTTGTTGCGGATGTTATTGGAGAACTTGGTCAGCAGCTTGGTGCTCACCACGTCGAACTGATGCTCGGAGGTCGCCAGGTCGGCACGCTCGAGGACCACGGCCGTGGCGGCGTCGCCGAAGATAAAGTGACTGTCGCGGTCGCGGAAGTTCAAGTGGCCGGTGCAGACTTCCGGGTTGACCATCAGGATCGCCCGGGCCTGGCCCAGCTGGATGCTGTTGGCGGCGTTCTGGATGCCGAAGGTCGCCGAGGAGCACGCCACGTTCATGTCGAAACCGAAGCCTGCGATGCCCAGGGCTTCCTGGACTTCGATGGCGATGGCCGGGTAGGCACGTTGCAGGTTGGAACAGGCGACGATCACACCGTCGATGTCGGCGGCAGTCTTGCCGGCGCGCTGCAGGGCCTGCTCGGCGGCACCGATGGCCATCTGGCAAAGCACCGACCACTCGTCATTGCTGCGCTCAGGCAGGCGCGGCGCCATGCGCTGCGGGTCAAGGATGCCCTCCTTGTCCATCACAAAGCGGCTCTTGATGCCCGACGCCTTTTCGATGAACGCGGCGCTCGACTCCGTCAGCGCCTGGACTTCACCGCGCTCGATGGCAGCGGCGTTGTCCGAGTTGAACTGGTGCACGTAAGCATTGAAAGACTGCACCAGCTCTTCGTTGCTGATGCTGTTGGCAGGGGTGTAAAGGCCAGTGCCGCTGATGACGACGTTATGCACGATCGTTCCTCTAAATCTGTCAGGCAGATGATATTGGTACCGACGTACCAAACTTTAAGTAGTTTTATTCCGCCCAGCGGACATCAAACTGGCAACGCTTTATTCCTTCGCGCCGTGGCTACACACCAGCCCATCACGACGATCCCGGCATTTATAACCGCGAAGTTTGCCACAAACCCTGGGGTTTGGCGCCATATGCCGGATAAACACCCTGATCAAAGCGCGATCAAGTTTCAATGTGGGAGGGGGCTTGCCCCCGATAGCGGTGTACCAGACACAGGTTCTGTCACTGACACATCGCTATCGGGGGCAAGCCCCCTCCCACATTTGGACCTGTCTGGTCTGGATAACCGAGAAAGGGATCAGGCCTCGACCAGGCTCCACTGCTTGCTCAAGCGCTTGTCGGAAATCGGCACCTTGGTCCCCAACTGCTGGGCAAACAACGACACCCGGTATTCCTCCAACCACCAGCGATACAGCTCCAGTTGCGGGTCGCGCTTGCCTTCCTGGGCGTGCTTGTTCAAGCGGTTCTGGTACTGCGCCCACAGGCCGCCCAGTTCGCTGCTCCACACCCGATCCTTTTGCACCTGGCTCGGCAGTTTCTCCAGGCGCAATTCGATGGCCTTGAGAAAACGCGGCAATTCCTTGAACCACTGCGCCGGGGTTTCGCGCACAAAGCCGGGATACACCAGGTTGCTCAATTGCTGCTTGATGTCGTTCAGGGCCACGGCCTGGGCCAGGTCGATCTTGCCCTTGAAGCGCTTTTGCAGGCCATGCCAGAGCTTCAGCACGTCCAGGGTCAGGCGCGCCAGGCGTTCGGCGTGTTCGGTCCAGCTGCCACGCTTACGTTCAGCCAGCGCCGCCAAACCGGCACCGTCACGGGGCAGGCTGGCTTCGCCTTCCAGCACGCAGGTGTCGAGGCTGGCCAGCAGGATGTCTTCCACAAGGGCGTCGATACGCCCCAGTTCGCGGTACATCAGACCTAGTTCAGTGAGGCCGGGCAATTTGCCGCGCAGGAATTTGGCCGGTTCCGCCAATTGCTGCATCAGCAGGCGCTGCAACGCCCGGCGGTGCTGGAACTCAGCCTCGGCGGCGGTGGAGAAACGCCCCTCTTTCACGGTGCCGTTTTCTTCCACCAGCGCCGGGTAGACCGTCATCGACAGCCCGGCGATCTTCTGCTGGGTTTTCTCGGCCACCGCCGCGAACACCTTGGCCTCCACCGGCTGCTGGCTTTTCGCGGTGTGCGGCACGGCCAGCGCGGCCTGGCTGGCTTCGGCAAAGCGTGCAGTCAGTTCGGCCAGGTCGCGGCCTTCGCCAAGGAACTTGCCTTGGCCGTCGACCACTTCCAGGTTCATCTTCAGATGGTTTTCCACCTGCTGCGCCGCTTCGGTCCAGGCCTCATCGCTGACCCGCGCCCCGGTCATGCGCAGCAATTCGCGCCCCAATGCCTGGGGCAGCGAACCCTGGCCAAACTCGATGCGCTGCAGCGCCGCCTTGACGAAATCCGGCACCGGCACGAAGTTCTTGCGCAGGGCCTTGGGCAGGTTGCGCACCAGGGCGATGCACTTGGCTTCGATCAGCCCTGGCACCAGCCATTCCAGGCGTTCCGGCGGCAAGGCCGGCAGCAGCGGTGCCGGTACGCGCAGGGTCACGCCGTCGCGGGGGTGGTTGGGTTCAAAGTGGTAACTCAGGGCCAGTTCCAGGTCGCCCAGGTGCAGGGTGTCCGGGTAATGGGCGGCAGTGACTTCACTGGCCTCGCGGGCCAGCACGTCTTCCTCGCGCATGATCAGCAACTGCGGGTCTTTCTGGCTGTTGACCTTGTACCAGCTGTCAAAGGTGGCGGTCTGGTGGATCTCCGCCGGCAGCCGTGCATCGTAGAACGCGTACAGGGTTTCTTCATCGGCCAGGATATCGCGGCGGCGCGCCTTGGCTTCCAGTTCGTCGAGCTGCTCCAGCAGTTGCTGGTTGGCCGTGAGGCACTTGGCGCGGGACTGGATCTCGCCACGCACCAAGCCTTCGCGAATAAACAACTCCCGCGACACCACCGGGTCAATCGGCCCGTAATGCACCGGCCGACGCCCGACCACGATCAGCCCGAACAGGGTGATCTGCTCGAACGCCACCACCTGGCCGCGCTTCTTCTCCCAGTGGGGTTCGAAGTGGTTTTTCTTGATCAAGTGCCCGGCCAGCGGTTCGATCCAGTCGGCATCGATCTTCGCCACCATGCGCGCATACAGCTTGGTGGTTTCCACCAGTTCGGCGGTCATCAGCCATTGCGGGCGTTTCTTGCCGATGCCCGAGGAGGGGTGGATCCAGAAACGTCGCTGACGAGCGCCGAGGTAATCGCCGTCTTCAGTCTTCTGGCCGATCTGGCTGAGCAGGCCGGACAGCACCGCCTTGTGCAGCTTGGGGAAGTCCGCCGGTTCTTTGTTGACGGTCAACTGCATGTCGCGGCAGATCAGGCTCAACTGGCGATGGGAATCACGCCATTCGCGCAGGCGCAGGTAGTTGAGGAAGTTCTTGCGGCACCAGTTGCGCAGCGGGCTGGCGGTGAGTGCCTGGCGCTGCTCTTCAAAACCACGCCACAAATTGACCAGCCCGGCGAAGTCCGAGTCCGCATCTTTCCACTGCGCATGGGCCTGGTCGGCGGCCTGCTGGCGCTCCGGTGGGCGCTCGCGCGGGTCCTGGATCGACATGGCGCTGGCCACGATCAACACTTCCTGCAAGCTGCCGAGCTTGGCGGCTTCGAGCAGCATGCGGCCCATGCGCGGGTCTACCGGCAGGCGCGCCAACTGGCGGCCCAATGGCGTGAGCTGGCTGTTGCGGTCGACGGCTGAGAGTTCCTGCAACAGGTTGAAACCGTCGCTGATGGCCTTGCCGTCCGGCGGTTCGATAAACGGGAAATCGGTGATTTCGCCCAGGCGCAGGTGCAGCATCTGCAGGATCACCGCCGCGAGGTTGGTGCGCAGGATTTCCGGGTCGGTAAATTCCGGACGCCCGATAAAATCCTCTTCGCTGTACAAGCGAATACAGATCCCCGGCTCCACCCGGCCGCAACGACCTTTACGCTGGTTGGCACTGGCCTGGGAAATCGCCTCGATCGGCAGGCGTTGCACCTTGGCGCGGTAGCTGTAGCGGCTGATGCGTGCGGTGCCGCTGTCGATCACATAACGAATGCCCGGCACGGTCAGCGAGGTTTCTGCCACGTTGGTCGCCAGTACCACGCGGCGCCCTGGATGGGACTGAAAAATGCGCTGTTGTTCGGCCGGTGACAGGCGCGCGTACAACGGCAGGATCTCGGTGTGCTTGAGCTGGGCCTTGCGCAGCATCTCGGCCGCATCGCGAATCTCGCGCTCACCGGGCAAAAACACCAGCACGTCGCCGGGACTGCGGCGCTCGCTGCGCTCATAGGCGGCGATTTCATCAAGGGTGGCGAGGATCGCCTGGTCGACGGTCAGGTCGTCTTCGACACGGTTGCCCTCCTCGTCCTGTTCCAGGGTCAGCGGGCGGTACCAGGTGTCCACCGGGAAGGTGCGGCCCGAGACCTCGACAATCGGTGCGTCGTCGAAGTGCTTGGAAAAACGCTCCAGGTCGATGGTCGCCGAGGTGATGATGACTTTCAGGTCCGGACGACGCGGCAGCAGGGTTTTCAGGTAACCCAGCAGGAAGTCGATGTTCAGGCTGCGTTCGTGGGCTTCGTCGACGATGATCGTGTCGTAGCGTTCCAGGTAACGGTCGTTCTGGGTCTCCGCCAGCAGGATACCGTCGGTCATCAGCTTGATCAGGGTGTTGGCGTCGCTCTGGTCTTCGAAGCGCACCTGATAGCCGACCAACGCGCCCAGCGGCGTGGCCAACTCTTCGGCGACGCGGCTGGCGACGCTGCGCGCAGCGATCCGGCGTGGCTGGGTATGGCCGATCAGGCCATATTGGCCGCGGCCGATCTCCAGGCAGATCTTCGGCAACTGGGTGGTCTTGCCCGAGCCGGTCTCGCCGGCAATGATCAGCACCTGATGCTTTTGCAGCGCGTCCTTGATCTCATCGCGCTTGGCGGCGATCGGCAGGCTGTCGTCGTAACGAATCACCGGCAGGCTGGCGCGCCGTGCCGTGACCTGGGCGCAGGACGCCTGCATGCGCACCACCCACTGCGCCAGCTTCTCCTCGTCGGGCTTCTTGCGCAGCTCGAGCAACTGGCGCCGCAAGCGGTGGCGGTCGGCGAGCATGGCGTGGTCGAGGTTTTTCAGCAGTTGGTCGATAGCGGGCGCTTGGTCAGTCATCAGGGCGGCAAGGGTCTTTTGGGTGAGGCAGGTGAGGCCTGCGCAGCGTAAGTCATCAGAGAGGACGGGGATTGTCGCAGATTTCGACCAGTATGGAGACGGTCAGTCAATCAGGACTGCGCTGACTTACCGCCGATGACGATATTTACTACGACACGGAGTGGACCATTCGGTAGTTTCAATAGCAGTAGTCCGATGGGATGGATGGCACGTGAACGGTTCAATGAGACTTCCAGACACCCACCTAACGTGAAACGGAGCTTCCATGGAAATCAGGCCGTCCACTACACCCTCAGACAACCCGCCCTCATACGATGAAGCAATGAGTTCTCGGAACCTGCGGCCCAATGAGCCCCCTCCGAGCGATGCGCAAGCAACAGGTACGCAGCCTTCGACCAGTAATAGCCGTACTCCAGCCGAGCCGGCCACCAACCTGACGGAGAATCGAAGCGCAAACAGCGCTACAAGCAGACTGGCAACGCTCGGGATGTTCATATTGTCCAAAGTTTAAAATGAGGGCTGCCCCCAATAGCGACTTGTACTACAGGGCTTTGGGCGCCCGTCACACTGTTAAAAAGAGAAAGTCCGATTTGATGGGTGAGATACGCAGGCTTCAATGAGTTGCCAGATATCTCAAGCAACTCAAAGTACTCCCCATTGAATACGGAGCTTAATATGCCAATCGATTCCGTAACGCCGCGCCAGCCGCCGAGCTACCAAGAGTCCATGCGGTCCCAACCACGCTCGGCAGATACCCTGCCACCACCGCGCTACGAGTTTGCTCCGGCCTATACCGAAAGGCCGTCGTCAACATCAACCAGCAGCCAAGCTTCATCGGAGCGGCCAACAAGCCTGACGGCGAATAGAATCTCGCAATATCATTCTACAAGCCAGGCCATTCGAGGAATGAACTTCATGAGTAACTTGTAAAATATCGGCCCGGTTGCGCGGCGCAGCCTCCCCAAGAAAACACTGAGACGTCCTGTACATCAGCTTTAAAGGAGATTTTATGCCTATTGATTCTAACTTTAACCCGAGCAGCGGCTCCTATAACTATGAGAACCGATACTCCGACAAACACCAGAACATCGCGCCTGAAAGCCGTTCAACACAAGGTTCCTGGCTCCAGACGTCCAGCCGCGCCGATACATCGCATTCGCTGGTGGACAAAAAGCCCTACTCCGCGTTGAGTTCGTCCCAACAAAAACAGCTTGATCAAGCCAGGACAACCAAAGACAAGCTGGAAAAACTACCGGTTGATTTCCCGATAAATGCCATGCCCAAAACGGCTTATGAGGCACCTATCACCCTGCTGGAGCAGCGAATCAAGAAGCTTGAAGTTAGCCCTCAAAGCAAAAATCCACTGCAAAAACTCAGTGATTACCGAGAGAATAAAAAAGCCGACAAAGCGTTTAACAAGGAAATGGGGGGATTGTATAAACAAGCTCGCGATGTTCAGTCCAATGGCACCAACCCAACCGAGAGAAACCGTGCAAGCAATCTCACCGACGAACTGACGACGATGGGTCGTGACCAGCCCTGGTTTAAGGCTATAAGTGCTGAGAATCGCAAAGAGAAGGGCGTTAACTTCAGAAGCCAGGGAGGAAATACCACCGGTTTTAAAATTTAAGGAACCTTCCTGAACATCCACACGCTCTGCTCTTATGTTGTTACCAACGAATAAGTCAGATGCCCATAAGCGCTAAAGTTGCACATACCAAAACTGCTGCGGGCGGATGGTTGCAAAACCTTCGCCCGTTTTTATGAGTGATCACGCTCTTTGCGTCGATACGGAAACACATCAATCACCTTCCCCGCGCGAATCGCGTCCTGCAGACCTTTCCAGTAATCGGCGTTGTACAACTCGCCGTGCAGCTCATCGAACAATTTGCGCTGGCCGGCATCGGCGAACAGGAACGGCGGGAATTCTTCCGGGAATACATCCAGCGGGCCGATGGAGTACCAGGGCTCGGACGCCATTTCGTCCTCGGGCGTACGCGGCGCGGGGATGTGGCGAAAGTTGGCCTCGGTGAGAAAGCAGATTTCGTCATAGTCATAAAACACTACGCGCCCGTGACGGGTGACGCCGAAGTTCTTCAGCAGCATGTCGCCGGGGAAGATGTTCGCTGCCGCCAGTTGCTTGATCGCCAGGCCGTAGTCTTCCAGGGCTTCGCGCACCTGGGCGGGGTTGGCGTGTTCCAGGTAGAGGTTGAGCGGGGTCATGCGCCGTTCGGTCCAGCAGTGGCGGATCAGCACGGTGTCGCCTTCCACTTCGACGGTGCCGGCGGCGACGTCCAGCAGTTCCGCCAGGCACTCGGGCTCGAACTTGCCCAGGGGAAAGCGGAAGTCGGCGAACTCCTGGGTATCGGCCATGCGCCCGACGCGGTCGACGCTTTTGACCAGGCGGTACTTCTCGATCACCGTGGCGCGGTTGACGTTTTTCGACGGTGAAAAACGGTCCTTGATGATCTTGAACACGGTGTTGAAGCCCGGCAGCGTGAACACGCTCATGACCATGCCACGCACGCCAGGGGCCATGATGAATTGATCGTCGGTGGTGGCCAGGTGATTGATCAGCGCGCGGTAGAACTCCGACTTGCCGTGTTTATAGAAACCAATCGAGGTATACAACTCAGCGATATGCTTGCCCGGCAGGATGCGTTTGAGAAAGCCGATGAATTCCGCCGGCACCGGCACGTCGACCATGAAGTAGGAACGGGTGAACGAAAAGATGATCGACACCTCGGCCTCGTCGGTGATCAGCGCATCGATCTGGATGCCCTGCCCTTCGCGGTGCAGCAGCGGGATCACCAGGGGCCATTGTTCGTCGCGGGTGTAGATGCGCCCGACGAGGTAGGCACCTTTGTTGCGGTAGAGCACCGAGGAAAACAGCTCGACCTTGAGGTCCGGGTCCTTGCACACCCAGTCCGGCAGGTTTTCCCGCAGTTGGGCTTCGAGGCGATGCAGGTCGGCTGCCAGGTCGGCGTAGGGCTCGCTGAAACGATAGTCGGCAAAAATCTGCGCGAGCATCTCGAGAATCTGGCCGGCGGGCGCGTAGATACGGGTTTGTGCCGCCCGCGCCCGGCGCAGGCTCGGCCGCGTGGTGTGGATGAACATGCAGCCGTCGCTGATCAGGTCATGGCTGAACAGGCCGCAGAAGATCGAGTTGTACCAGGTCTCGGACAGCTCATCGTCAAAGCGCAGGTCGATCAGGCCGATATAGGCGCTTTTCACCAGCGGCCATAGGTCAATGTCGAGCAATGCGCTGCCCTCGAAGTTCGCACGCAGGCGCGCGCTGACTTCACCGACCTTGTCTTCGTACAGGTTGATCCGCGCCGCCGACGCCGCCTGCCCCTGTTGCCACTGGGCCCTTTCGAAACGCTCGCGGGCACCATCGGTGATCTGGCGAAAGTGTTCGCGGTAATCGTCGAAGCCTTCGAGGATGGTGCGGGCGATAGCGAGGGCAGGCGTGGATGGCGACATGCGGGAAACCTCGAGCGGGCATCGGGAAGCCCTGAGCTTAGCCAGTGTACGCAGGCAGGAGAAGGGTCATTTTTTGCACTGACTTATACAAGTCCGTTCATTTCGTACATTTATTTTCAATTTTTTTAATTCGACCATCCGGTCAATAAACGCACCTCATAGTCGATCCGCGTTTGATCCACACGCCTTGAGCGCCGTGGCCTGGCAGGTAGAAGCCGGAAAACCGCCAACCAGAACGGCCGCGGGTCCTCCATAGGGCTTTGGATCCAACTAAGGGAAACCCCGATTACTACCTTGATGGCACTTTGATATATAGCGCGCCCTCTCCCACCCTAACAAGGTCCGAAGACCGATCCGGGAGCAGGTTCTAATCGCCCAAGGAGCATTGAGATGTCATTGAGGAACATGAGGATCGGTCTGCGTGCCAGTCTGAGTTTTGGGGTTTTGGCCAGCTTGCTGGTGATTGTGGGAATGTTTGGCCTGGGCCAGATGGCCAAGCTGCGGGAAAGCGCGCTGGTCATTGAACAAACCTGGATGCCGAGCATCGAGAATATCCATGACAGCGCAGCCCTGGTGGCCACTGTCCGCCTGGAGTCCCTGCGCCTGGTGAGCACCGACGAATCTCGCGTGCGTGACACCAGCAGAGGCCTGATCAGCCGCACCAGCAGCGAACTGCAAGCCCTGCTCGAACGTCATGAAACCTTGCTGAGCAATGACGAAGAGCGCGAACTGCTGAAAACCCTCAAGGGCAATGTCGCGACGTACCTGGCCATCGTCGGGCAGATGGTCGCGCTGGTGGACAAGGATCAACAGCAAGACGCCCTCGACCTGCTCGTCAGCCGTCTCGCCCCCCAGGGCACGCTCCTGAGCCAGAGCCTGGAAAACCTGATCGTCTTTAACCAGAACGGCGTCGAAGCGGCGGCTGATTCGGCCGCACAGATGTATTCGAGCGCACAGTGGATTGTCGGCCTGATTATCGCAGTCGCATTGATCGCCACCTTGCTGCTGGCCTGGCTGCTGACCCGCAGCATCACCGCGCCGATCGGCCAGGCCCTGAACGTGGCGCGCACCATCGCCGCCGGCGACTTGAGCCAGCCGATCGTGGTGCGCGGCCATGACGAACCCGCGCAATTGCTGAGCGCCCTGGCGACCATGCAAGCGCAGCTGCAGACCACCATCCGAGGCATCAGCGAATCGGCGCAGCAACTGGCTTCCGCCGCGGAAGAAATGAGCGCGGTGATGGAACAAAGCACCCGCGGCCTGCAGGCGCAGAACGATGAAATCGAGCAGGCTGCCACCGCCGTGACCGAGATGAGCACGGCAGTGGACGAGGTCGCCGGCAATGCGGTGTCCAGCGCCGAGGCGTCCCAGGCTTCCGATGAAGACAGTAAGCACGGCCACTACCAGATCAGCGAAACCATCAGTTCGATCCAGAACCTGGTGGACGAAGTGCTCGGCGCCTCGAACAAGGCCGAAGGCCTGGCGCTGCAAGCCCAGGACATCAGCAAGGTGCTGGAAGTGATCCGTGGCATCGCCGGGCAAACCAACCTGCTGGCGCTCAACGCCGCGATTGAAGCGGCGCGTGCCGGTGAAGCCGGGCGTGGGTTTGCGGTCGTCGCCGACGAGGTGCGTTCGCTGGCACAGCGCACCCAGGACTCCACCGAAGAAATCGAACAGATGATCACCGGTATCCAGCAAGGCACCCAGGCCACCGTCGAGGCGCTGAACAGCAGCGCCGAGCACGCCGGCCAGACCTTGCAACGGGCCAACAGCGCCGGCAGTGCCCTGGAAAAAATCACCGCCGCCATCTCGCAGATCAGCCAGCGCAACCTGGTGATCGCCAGCGCCGCCGAGCAACAGGCGCTGGTGGCGCGCGATGTGGACCGCAGCCTGGTGAACATCCGCGACCTGTCCACCCAGACCGCCGCCGGCGCCACTCAGACCTCGGCCGCCAGCCAGGAACTGTCGCGCCTGGCGGTGGACCTGAATGGGCTGGTAACGCGGTTTGTCCTGTAATCAGTGGAGGCGGCGTGCAACACTCGCCACCTTATTGATGTAGGAGTGTTCCGTGAGGCCTGTTGACACCCTTTACCTGCTGGGGCTCGCCGCCATCTGGGGCGCGAGCTTTCTGTTCATGCGCATCATCGCGCCGGAAATCGGCACGGTGCCGACCGCATTTTTCCGCGTATCGATTGCCGCCGCCGGGCTATTGGTGATCCTGGCGATGGCGCGGGTGAGCTGGGATTTCCAGGGTAAGTTCAAGACGGTCCTGTTGCTGGGGGTGATCAACTCGGGGATCCCGGCGACCATGTATTCGGTGGCCGCCCAGGTACTGCCGGCGGGTTACTCGGCGATCTTCAATGCCACCACGCCGTTGATGGGCGTGTTGATTGGCGGGCTGTTTTTCAGCGAACGCCTCACCCCGTCGAAAATCGCCGGGGTGTGCCTGGGTCTGTTCGGTGTAGGCGTGCTGACCCGTGCAGGACCGGTGGCGTTTGACCTGGAATTATTGATGGGCGCACTGGCTTGCCTGTTGGCCACCACCTGTTATGGCTTTGCCGGGTTCCTCGCCAGGCGCTGGCTGGACCAGCGCGGCGGCCTGGACAGTCGTCTCGCGGCCCTGGGCAGCATGCTGGGCGCGACTCTGTTTCTGCTGCCGTTGTTTGCCTACAGCGCGATCAGCCATCCGCCGGCGAGTTGGGGTGGCTGGCAGGTCTGGTCGTCGCTGCTGGGGTTGGGGCTGGTGTGTACGGCGTTTGCGTACGTGTTGTACTTCCGGCTGCTCACTGCGATTGGTCCGGTGAGGTCGATGACCACCACCTTCCTGATCCCGCCGTTCGGCGTGTTGTGGGGGGCGTTGTTGCTCGACGAGCCGTTATCGATGGCGCATTTATATGGCGGCGTGTTGATTGCCGGGGCGTTGTGGCTGGTATTGCGGCCTCGAAAACCGTAGGCGCCGGCTGGCCGGCACCTACGGGGGGCATCAGTTTTTGCGGAACACGAAGACCAGCCCAATGATGATCAAGCCCATCCCCAACAGGCTCAGCATCGCGAGCCGATTGCCGAAGATCAGGTAATCCATCACCGCCGTCACTGCCGGCACCAGGTAGAACAGGCTGGTGACATTCACCAGGTTGCCCCGGGCGATCAGGCGGTACAGCAACAGCGTTGCCAGCAACGACACCACCAGGCCCATCCACAGCACCGGCAGGTAAAAGCCGGCGTTGTGTTCAACGTGGAACGGCTGGAACGGCACAAACACCGAACACAACAGCAGCCCCGCCAGGTACTGCACCGGCAGGGTGCCGAGGGGGTTGTCGGTGATGCGCTTTTGCATGATCGAGCCGAAGGTCATGCTTGCCAGGGCCAGCAGCCCGAACAGCATCCCGGCCAGGGACATGCCCGCCAGCCCGATGCCTTGGTAGACCACCATGATCAGCCCGGCCAAGCCCAGACTCAGGCCGAACATCCGGCGCCAGGATCGCTGGCGCTCCATCAGCACCACGGTGAGGATCGGCTGCACCCCCATGATGGTCGCCATGACGCCGGGGGTGACGCTGAGGTCCAGGGCCAGCAGATAGAAAATCTGATAGGCCCCCAGCAATACCAACCCCGTTGCCGCCGCGTACAACATGGGCTTGCCGGGACGCGGCAGTTTCAACCGCAGGACCGGCACCAGGATCATCAGCCCCGCCAGGGCGATGGCAAAACGGATCAGCAGGAAGGCGAAGGGCGAAGCATGGGCCAGGCCCAGCTTGGAGAAGATCGCCCCGCTGCTCCACAGCAGGACAAACAGGCTCGTCGAGGCCGCCGCGGCCACGGAGTGTTTCGAAAGAACGGACATGGTTACCACCTGTAATCAGGCAAAAAAAGCCGATTCAGCCGCAGAGGCTGAAATTCAGTAGTTTTTTTCAGGCAGGCAGAGCGGGCACAGCAACGTGCCGATCAGCCCGAAATGCCAACACCCGGCGGTGATACGACTGCGTACACCGGCGTGCTACTGACAGGTGGGGGGTAGTGACTGATCTGCACAGGCTGCTTGTTCGCGCACGGCACGCGCACAGCGTTGACCGCTGAATCGACTACCGCTATGCGCAGAGAAGCTGGCATGTGCTGATCTTTTTGAAGGAATAAGGACGCAAGGACTATAACCAGCCGATGACATGTTTTGCAATCACTTGCCCAAGCCCTTTTGCGGGGAGGCGTTTTCACGTTTCGGCGCGCAGGCCATCGCTATAATGCCGACCGGTTTTTTCCAAGGATTCCTCCATGCTCCCACTGCCCTGGCTGTACCTGGCGCTTCTTTCCATCGGCTATGTGCTGGCCTTGGCCTACGGGCAACTGGGCGTACTGGCGCTGGTGTCCGTCGCCCTGCTGTTGATCGCCGGCTATGCCGTACGCCAGCAGCGCACGCCGTGGGCGCGTTACCTGGGTCACGGGCTGTTTGTCGTGTTGGCGCTAGGCCTGGCGATGCACTGGCTGCCGGGGTTCCATAACGGTCGCGGCATTGCCCCGCAGCGCTTCACCCCCGATGCCGTGCCGTTCTCGATGTACCTGAACCTGGACAAGCCGTTGATTGGTTTCTGGTTGCTGCTGGCCTGCCCATGGATTGTGGCGCGGCGTTCGTTGCGCCTGTGGATCTGCGTCACCGCGTTGGTACTGACCCTTACCGCCATCGTCGCGCTGGGTGGCGCAGCCTTGTTGGGCGTGATCAGTTGGGCGCCGAAATGGCCGGACCAGGCCTGGCTGTGGGTGCTCAATAACCTGTTGCTGGTGACCCTGGTGGAAGAAGCCCTGTTCCGTGGCTACATTCAAGGCGGCTTGAGCCGACGCTTCAAACAGCTGCCCTACGGGGAAAACCTCGCGCTGCTGCTGGCATCGCTGCTGTTCGGCCTGGTGCACGTGGGTGCGGGGTGGCAATGGATGCTGCTGGCGGGCCTCGCCGGGGTCGGTTATGGCCTGGCGTATCGGTTTGGCGGGCTCGGTGCGGCGATTGCCACGCACTTTGGCTTGAATCTGCTTCACTTCGGGTTGTTTACCTATCCGATGCTGGCGGGTTGATATCCACTCGAGGAATGACCAACCCGCCGATTGTTGCAAAAATAAGTTAAATAAACCCCCGTTACCGCCGATACCCAATGAAAGCCTTGCGGATTGAACAATCATGCGTAATAACCAGCCCGTTACCCAGCGCGAACGTACCTTCCCCGCTCAGCAACGGTTGATTTCCACCACAGATGCCAAAGGCGTGATTACCTACTGCAACGACGCGTTTGTCGAAATCAGTGGGTTCTCTCGCGACGAACTGGTGCGTGCCCCGCACAACCTGGTGCGTCACCCGGACGTGCCAGCGGCCGTGTTCGGGCATATGTGGACCACGCTCAAACAAGGCTTGCCATGGATGGGCATCGTTAAGAACCGCTGCAAGACGGGCGATCACTACTGGGTCAACGCCTATGTGACGCCGGTCTTCGAAGGCAACCAGGTGGTCGGCTACGAATCGGTGCGCATCAAGCCCACCGCCGAGCAGATCCGCCGTGCCGAGGCGCTCTACCAACGCATCAACCAGGGCAAGTCGGCCGTTCCCCAGCGGGACAAGTGGCTGCCGGTGTTGCAGGACTGGCTGCCGTTTATCCTGATCAGCCAGTTGAGCTTCATGATCGGTGCGTCGCTCAACTCCCACTGGGGCTTTGCCCTGGCGGCGGGTTTGTCGGTGCCATTGGGCCTGCTGGGCCTGAGCTGGCAACAGCGCGGCCTCAAGCGCCTGCTGCGCCTGGCCGAACAGACCACCTCCGACCCGTTGATCGCGCAGATGTACACCGACAGCCGTGGTGCCCAGGCGCGCCTGGAGATGTCGATCCTCAGCCAGGAGGCGCGTCTGAAGACCTGCCTGACGCGCTTGCAGGACACTGCCGAGCACCTCAACGACCAGGCGGCGCAGTCCAATACCCTGGCGCATAACAGCTCCAGCGGCCTGGAACGCCAGCGCGTGGAAACCGAGCAGGTGGCCACGGCGGTCAACCAGATGGCGGCGACCACCCAGGAAGTGGCCAGCCATGTGCAGCGCACGGCCGATGCGACCCAGGAAGCCAATCGCCTGACCGGTCGCGGTCGCGATATTGCCGGGGAAACCCGCGAGGCGATTCAGCGTCTGTCGGTGGCCGTGGGGGAAACGGGCGTGACCGTCACCCAACTGGCCAAGGACAGCGACGAGATCGGCGGCGTAGTCGACGTGATCAAAGGCATTGCCGACCAGACCAACCTGCTGGCGCTCAACGCCGCCATTGAAGCGGCGCGAGCCGGTGAGATGGGCCGCGGGTTTGCGGTGGTCGCCGATGAAGTGCGCCAACTGGCGCAGCGCACGGCTGAGTCGACCGGGCAGATCCACGCCCTGATCGCCAAGCTGCAGCAAACCGCTGCCGCCGCCGTGCAAACCATGGATGCCGGGCATCGCCAGGCCGAAGAGGGTGTGGCGCGGGTGATGGAGGCGGACCAGGCGTTGGTGGGCATCAGTGAAGCGGTGGCGCATATCACCGACATGACCACCCAGATCGCGGCCGCCACCGAAGAGCAAAGCTCGGTGGCCGAAGAGATCAGCCGCAATATCAGCACCATTGCGCTGTTGGCGGACCAGACCTCGGAGCAGGCGTTGAACTCGGCGCAGTTGAGTGAAGAGCTGACGCATACGGCGAATACCCAGTATTCGTTGGTCGAGCGTTTCAACCGGTAGACCGATATCGGGAGCAAGCCCCCTCCCCCAGTTAACCGCGTACATCCCTTGGAAGGCGGTCGAATGTGGGAGGGGGCTTGCTCCCGATTGGCCCTAACAGGCGCTGAGAAACTCAGCCACCTGCACGGCCGCAGCCTCCAAATGCTGCTCATGCGTAAACCCCGAAGCCTTCAACGGCTTCAAGTCGTGATCCCCCGCCACCAGCCACATCACCTCGATGCTCGGCGACAAATCATAGCCCGCCACCGCCGCCCGATTGCCCAGGGCATCCCGTTCGCCCTGCACGATCAGCGTCGGCGTGCTCAGCCCGGCCAAATGCTCGACCCGTGGTTTCTCCGGTTTCCCCACCGCATAGAACGGATACCCCAGGCACACCAGCCCGTCGGCGGCCAATTCGTCCGCCAACAGACTCGCCATGCGCCCGCCCATGGACTTGCCGCCAATGGCCAGTTTCCCAGCGACATGACGTCGCACCTCGGCATACACCCCGCGCCAGGCTTCCAGCAGTCTTGGCGCCGGGTTGGGTGGGCGTTTGCCGCCGTCCACCCGGCGCTGGGCCATGTAGGGAAACTCGAAGCGCAACACGTTGACGCCATGCCCGGCAAGGCGTGCAGCCATGTCGTTCATGAAGGATGAGTCCATCGGTGCGCCGGCGCCATGGGCCAGGATCAACGTCACGCAATCACCCGAAGCACGGCCCGACGCGACATCCCAAAGCCACCCGTGTTCCCGCACACACTGCGCCCATTGATCCCCGTCAATACTGGCCTTGTGCTCTTTGCCCATGCTTGCCTCGCTATTCAGTCTGCCTATAACTCCAGCCCAAGTGCCGCATTTGCTTGGGTTGAACCGTGGATGGGGAACCATGAACACTACTTTAAGTACCGCCTATAACTACAAGGTGGTCCGCCAATTCGCCATTATGACGGTGGTGTGGGGCATCGTCGGCATGGGGCTCGGGGTTTTTCTCGCCGCCCAATTGGTTTGGCCCGCGCTCAACTTCGACTTGCCCTGGACCAGCTTCGGCCGCCTGCGCCCATTGCACACCAACGCGGTGATCTTCGCGTTCGGTGGCTGTGCGCTGTTCGCCAGCTCCTTCTACTCGGTGCAGCGTACCTGCCAAACCCGGCTGTTCGCGCCGAAAATCGCCGCGTTCTGCTTCTGGGGCTGGCAACTTGTCATCCTCCTGGCCGCGATCAGCTTGCCCCTGGGCTACACCAGCTCCAAGGAATACGCCGAGCTGGAATGGCCGATCGACATCCTGATCACCATCGTCTGGGTGGCCTACGCCATCGTGTTCTTCGGCACGGTGATGAAGCGCAACACCAAGCACATCTACGTCGGTAACTGGTTCTTCGGTGCGTTCATCATCACCGTGGCGATCCTGCACATCGTCAACAACCTGGAAATCCCGGTCAGCCTGACCAAGTCCTACTCGCTGTATGGCGGTGCGACGGATGCCATGGTGCAGTGGTGGTATGGGCATAACGCGGTAGGCTTTTTCCTCACCGCCGGTTTCCTCGGGATGATGTACTACTTCGTGCCGAAACAGGCCGAGCGCCCGGTGTACTCCTATCGCCTGTCCATCGTGCACTTCTGGGCGCTGATCACCCTGTACATCTGGGCCGGCCCGCACCACCTGCACTACACCGCGCTGCCGGACTGGGCACAGTCCCTGGGCATGGTGATGTCGCTGGTACTGCTGGCGCCGAGCTGGGGCGGCATGATCAACGGCATGATGACCCTGTCGGGCGCCTGGCATAAGTTGCGCAGCGACCCGATCCTGCGCTTTTTGGTGGTGTCCCTGGCGTTCTACGGCATGTCGACGTTCGAAGGTCCGATGATGGCGATCAAGACAGTCAACGCCCTCTCCCACTACACCGACTGGACCATCGGCCACGTACACGCCGGCGCCCTCGGCTGGGTAGCGATGATCTCCATCGGCGCGCTGTACCACATGATCCCGAAAGTCTTCGGTCGCGAGCAGATGTACAGCCTCGGCCTGATCAACGCGCACTTCTGGCTGGCCACCATCGGCACCGTGCTCTACATCGCCTCGATGTGGGTCAACGGCATCGCCCAGGGCCTGATGTGGCGTGCGATCAACGAAGACGGCACCTTGACCTACTCCTTCGTCGAAACCCTGGTGGCCAGCCACCCAGGCTTCATCGTGCGGCTGGTGGGCGGTGCGGTGTTCCTCAGCGGCATGTTCCTGATGGCTTACAACACATGGCGCACCGTGCGCTCGGCACAACCTGTCGAAGCCGCACCTGCCGCGCAGATGGCCTGAGGAGTCAGTGATGAAACACGAAACGATTGAAAAGAACGTCGGCCTGCTGATGCTGCTCATGGTGCTCGCCGTGAGCATCGGCGGCCTGACCCAGATCGTCCCGCTGTTCTTCCAGGACGTGACCAACAAGCCGGTGGAAGGCATGAAGCCCTACACCGCGCTGCAACTGGAAGGCCGCGACATCTACATCCGCGAAGGCTGCGTACAGTGCCACTCGCAGATGATCCGCCCGTTCCGCGCCGAGACCGAGCGCTACGGCCACTACTCGGTGGCCGGTGAAAGCGTGTGGGACCACCCGTTCCTGTGGGGCTCCAAGCGCACCGGGCCAGACCTGGCGCGCGTCGGCGCACGCTACTCGGACGACTGGCACCGCGCGCACTTGTACAACCCGCGCAACGTCGTGCCTGAGTCGAAAATGCCGGCCTACCCGTGGTTGGTCACGGCGGCGGTCGACAGCAGCCACACCGAGACCAAGTTGAACGTGATGCGCACCCTCGGCGTGCCGTACACCGACGACGACATCAGTGGCGCCGTGGCCAGCCTCAAGGGCAAGACCGAAATGGACGCGCTGGTTTCGTACCTGCAAGTACTCGGCACTGCCATCAAGAGCAAGAGGTGAGCCATGGGATTTGAATTCGATGCGGGCACCATCCGCGGCCTTGGCACGCTGGTGGTCGCCATCGCCTTTATCGGCCTGTCGCTGTGGGTGTTCAACAACCGGCGCAATGCGGAATTCGAGCAGGCGCGCCTGCTGCCCTTCGCCGATGAACCCTCTCCAACCGACGCTCAAGAAGAGCCTGTAACAAGGAGCAACCGGCCATGACTACCTTTTGGAGTACATGGATCTGCGTACTGACCCTCGGCAGCCTGATCGGCCTGACCTGGCTGTTGATCGGTACCCGCAAGGGCGAGACCAAGGGCAGTGTCGACCAGACCATGGGCCACGCCTTCGACGGTATCGAGGAATACGACAACCCCCTGCCCCAGTGGTGGTTCATGTTGTTCGCAGGCACCCTGGTGTTTGCGGTCGGCTACCTGGTCCTCTATCCGGGCCTGGGCAACTGGAAAGGCGTGTTGCCGGGCTATGAAGACGGCTGGACCTCGGCCAAGGAGTGGGACAAGGAGATGGCCAAGGCCGACACCAAGTTCGGGCCGATCTTCGCCAAATTCTCGGCCATGCCCGTGGAAGAAGTCGCGAAAGACCCGCAAGCGTTGAAAATGGGCGGCCGTCTGTTCGCCTCCAACTGCGCGGTGTGCCACGGCTCGGATGCCAAGGGCGCATTCGGCTTTCCAAACCTGGCTGACAACATCTGGCGTTGGGGTGGTTCAGCCGAAGCGATCAAGACCACCATCATGAACGGTCGCCACGCGGCGATGCCGGCCTGGGGTGACATGCTCGGCGACGACGGCGTGAAAAACGTCGCCGCCTATGTGCGTCACGACCTGGCCAAGTTGCCATTGCCGGCCGACAGCACCGCCGACCTGGCCGCAGGGCAAGCCGCATTCAACACCACCTGCGTGGCCTGCCATGGTCCGCAGGGCCACGGCATGGAAGCCATGGGCGCGCCGAACCTGACCCTGCCCGCCGGCTACATCTACGGCACCAGCCTCGCGCAGTTGCAGCAGACCATTCGCCACGGCCGCCAAGGCCAGATGCCTGCCCAGGAAGTGCTGCAGGGCAACGACAAAGTGCACCTGCTCGCCGCCTACGTTTACAGCCTGTCCCATAACGCTGATGGCGCAACGCCAGAAAGCCCAGCCCAGTAACACCTGACTGCCGCCCCAATCTGGGGCGGCAGCTCTACCGCGCTACGCGACCAAGTGTCGCACCCTTCCAAAGCACACCTTTCCCCTCCTGCCATTCGGGTCTACGCTTGCTTGCACAGCGGACCGATCCTGGCGAACGCGACGACAGTCGTTGCGACCCCCGAAATTTCCTGTCCACTCGATCAGCTTTCGATTTGGGATTTTATCCTTACGCCAAACATGGAAAGGGCGCAGAATCTGGCGTGGAACGCATTGACACAGGTCAGCCTTGCGTTGCAATGGCCCCTTGCTTTCTACATACTTGCGGCCGAATTTTACCTATAAAAAAACCTAAACCGTGGAACCTTAGAATGAGCACAGCAATCAGTCCGACTGCTTATAACTATAAGGTAGTCCGCCAGTTCGCCATCATGACGGTGGTCTGGGGGATCCTTGGCATGGGGCTCGGGGTGTTCATCGCCTCGCAACTGGTGTGGCCGGAATTGAATTTCGGTCTGCCATGGACAACCTTCGGCCGCCTGCGCCCGCTGCACACCAACCTGGTGATCTTCGCCTTCGGCGGATGTGCATTGTTTGCCACCTCCTACTATGTCGTGCAGCGAACCTGCCAGACGCGACTCATCTCCGACAGCCTCGCGGCCTTCACCTTCTGGGGTTGGCAAGCGGTCATCGTCGGCGCCATCGTCACCTTGCCGCTGGGCTACACCACCACCAAGGAATACGCCGAGCTGGAATGGCCGATCGCGATTCTGCTGGCCATCGTCTGGGTGACCTACGCAGTGGTGTTCTTCGGCACCATCGTCAAGCGCAAGACCAAGCACATCTATGTGGGCAACTGGTTCTACGGGGCCTTCATCCTGGTGACGGCGATGCTGCATATCGTCAACCACGCCTCGTTGCCGGTCAGCCTGTTCAAGTCCTACTCGGCCTACGCCGGGGCGACGGATGCGATGATCCAGTGGTGGTACGGCCACAACGCCGTAGGTTTCTTCCTCACCACCGGTTTCCTGGGGATGATGTACTACTTCGTGCCCAAACAGGCCGAACGGCCTATTTACTCGTATCGCCTGTCCATCGTGCACTTCTGGGCACTGATCACCCTGTACATCTGGGCCGGCCCGCACCACCTGCACTACACCGCGTTGCCGGACTGGGCGCAGTCCCTCGGCATGGCGATGTCGATCATCCTGCTGGCCCCGAGCTGGGGCGGCATGATCAACGGCATGATGACCCTGTCGGGCGCCTGGCATAAGCTGCGCACCGACCCGATCCTGCGCTTTTTGGTGGTGTCCCTGGCGTTCTACGGCATGTCGACCTTCGAAGGGCCGATGATGGCGATCAAGACCGTCAACTCGCTGTCCCACTACACCGACTGGACCATCGGCCACGTACACGCCGGCGCCCTCGGCTGGGTAGCGATGATCTCCATCGGCGCGCTGTACCACATGATTCCCAAACTGTTCGGCCGTGTGCAGATGCACAGTGTCGGGCTGATCAACGCGCACTTCTGGCTGGCCACCATCGGCACCGTGCTCTACATCGCCTCGATGTGGGTCAACGGCATCACCCAGGGCCTGATGTGGCGTGCGATCAACGATGACGGCACCCTCACCTACTCCTTCGTCGAAGCGCTGCAAGCCAGCCACCCTGGTTTCATCGTCCGCGCCCTGGGGGGTGCGTTCTTCGCCAGCGGCATGCTGTTAATGGCCTACAACGTCTGGCGCACCGTGCGTGCCTCGGACCCGGCAGAAGCCGAAGCCGCCGCCAAGATCGCCGTTGTGGGAGCCCACTGATGAAGCATGAAGTAGTCGAGAAGAATATCGGCCTGCTGGCCTTCTTCATGGTCATCGCCGTGAGTATCGGCGGCCTGACCCAGATCGTTCCGCTGTTCTTCCAGGACGTGACCAACAAGCCGGTGGAAGGCATGAAGCCACGCACCGCCCTTGAGCTGGAAGGCCGCGACGTCTACATCGCCAACGGCTGTGTCGGCTGCCACTCGCAGATGATCCGCCCGTTCCGTGCCGAAACCGAACGCTACGGCCACTACTCGGTCGCCGGTGAAAGCGTGTGGGACCACCCGTTCCTGTGGGGGTCCAAGCGCACCGGCCCGGACCTGGCCCGTGTCGGCGGGCGTTACTCCGATGACTGGCAACGTGCGCACTTGTACAACCCGCGCAACGTGGTGCCTGAGTCGAAAATGCCGGCGTATCCGTTCCTCGTGGAAAACAAGCTCGACGGCAAGGACACCGCGAAGAAGATGGAAGTCCTGCGCACCCTGGGCGTGCCCTACACCGACGAAGACATCGCCGGTGCAGCCGCAGCCGTGAAGGGCAAGACCGAAATGGACGCATTGGTGGCCTACCTGCAAGG
Source organism: Pseudomonas sp. NIBRBAC000502773 (assembly GCF_006517195.1). Taxonomy (NCBI): domain Bacteria; kingdom Pseudomonadati; phylum Pseudomonadota; class Gammaproteobacteria; order Pseudomonadales; family Pseudomonadaceae; genus Pseudomonas; species Pseudomonas sp. NIBRBAC000502773. Next base: position 1,635,332 of record NZ_CP041189.1, read on the forward strand.
CCTGGGCACCATCATCAAAAGCAAACGGTGATTCTTCATGGATATCGGGATGATTCGAGGCCTGGGCACCGTCGTGGTGATGGTGGCCTTTATCGGCCTGGCGCTGTGGGTGTTCAGTCCCCGGCGCAAGTCGGAGTTTGACGACGCGACCATGTTGCCCTTTGCGGATGATCCCGAAGCCATCAAGCACGTCGAGCAAGCTTCTAGGAGTAACAAAGAATGACTACGTTCTGGAGTCTGTACGTCACAGTCCTCAGCCTGGGTACCATCTTCGCCTTGACCTGGCTGCTGCTGTCGACCCGCAAGGGCCAGCGCGCCGAGCAGACCGACGAGACCGTCGGCCACTCGTTCGACGGCATCGAGGAGTACGACAACCCGCTGCCCAAGTGGTGGTTCATGCTGTTCGTCGGCACCATCGTCTTCGCCCTTGGCTACCTGGCGCTCTACCCCGGCCTGGGCAATTGGAAAGGCCTGCTGCCGGGCTACAACTACCTCGACAACGACAAGCAAACCCCGTTCGCCAACGGCCAGACCGGCTGGACCGGCGTGCACGAATGGGAAAAGGAAATGGCCAGGTCGGACGCCAAGTTCGGGCCGATCTTCGCCAAATTCGCGTCGATGCCGATTGAAGATGTCGCCAAGGACCCGCAGGCCTTGAAGATGGGCGGGCGCCTGTTCGCCTCCAACTGTTCGGTGTGCCACGGCTCCGACGCCAAGGGCGCCTACGGTTTCCCCAACCTGACCGACGCCGATTGGCGCTGGGGGGGCGAACCGGCCACCATCAAGGAAACCATCATGAAGGGCCGCCATGCCGTCATGCCGGCCTGGCTGGACATCCTCAAGGAGCAAGGCGTCAGCGACGTCGCCGCGTTCGTCGTCACCAACCTCGACGGCCGCAAGCTGCCGGAAGGCGTGAAAGCCGATGTGGCCAACGGTGAGAAACTCTTCGCCGCCAACTGCGTGGCCTGCCACGGCCCGGCCGGCAAGGGCACTCCCGCCATGGGCGCGCCGGACCTGACCCACCCGGGTGCGTTCATCTACGGTTCGAGCTTCGCCCAACTGCAGCAGACCATCCGCTGGGGCCGCCAGGGCCAGATGCCTGCGCAGGAGCAACTGCAAGGCAACGACAAGGTGCACTTGCTCGCGGCGTATGTTTACAGCTTGTCCCATGGGGATAAGAAGGCCGAAGAGCAGTAAGGCTCTCGGAAACAAAAGAGCCCCGCCCAGCGAAAGCTGGCGGGGCTTTTTCATTTCCAAGGCCGTGACAACCCCATGGGAAAAGCACGTTGACCGCTTGTAGTTTTAAGCTTGTGGCTAGCAAAGGTGAAGTAGTAACATAACTACATTCAACCCGTTCCAGGGGAGGCGCACCATGACTTTCACCACCATTTCCAGTCGCGAATTCAATCAAGACACAAGCGGTGCAAAAAAAGCCGCTCGCCAAGGCCCGGTTTTTATCACCGATCGCGGCAAGCCTGCCCATGTACTGCTAAGCATTGAGGACTACCAAAAGCTGACAGGTCTCAATGCCAACATCGTTGACCTGCTGGTGATGCCGGAAGCGGCCGATATCGACTTTGAAACCGAACGTGCCGTGATCACTCATCGACCCGTGGACCTCTCTTGATGTATCTGCTCGACACCAACGTCATCTCTGAACTGCGTAAACCCCAGGCTGATGCAAACGTGGTCGCCTGGGCCAAAAGTGTCATCGCACCGCGTATGTTTATTTCGGCAATCACCCTGAAAGAATTGGAAACCGGGGTCTTGCGCATTGAGCGGCGCGACCCGGCTCAGGGGAAGGTGTTGCGAACCTGGCTCAAGCGTCATGTGATGCCGGCCTTTGATGCCAGAATCCTGCCCGTCGATGCTGCAGTTGCGTTGCGTTGCGCACACTTGCATGTGCCGGACCGCGCCAATGAAAGTGACGCATTAATTGCCGCGACCGCGCTGGTGCATGGGCTCACGGTTGTCACGCGCAACGTCAGCGACTTCAAATCCAGCGGCGTTCCACTGATCAATCCTTGGGACGAATGACCGCCTCCCCCACGAAAACCGTCCATACTTCCCAAGTCAATTGATCCAGATCACGTACACCATCAATTGATTTCCCCCAACGCGACCAAAGGTCGCACCCTTTGAGCCGTACCGGGGGCGTATCATTACGCCACTGCAAGACCCTTAATTTGACCCCGGTTGGCACGTACTGGCCGAGGCAAATCTCCACCGCCGTGGGATGCAATGATGAGCAACCAGATACCGGTACATGACGTTACCCCGCCTGCCAAAAACGCCAGCAGTGCTGACACCAAGACTGTCGACCTGTACGCCTCGCGCGAAAAAATCTACACCCGCGCCTTCACCGGCCTGTTCCGCAACCTGCGCATGCTCGGCGGCGCCGGTCTGTTCCTGCTCTACTTCGGCACGGTGTGGCTGAACTGGGGCGGCCACCAGGCGGTGTGGTGGAACCTGCCGGAACGTAAGTTCTTTATTTTCGGCGCGACCTTCTGGCCCCAGGACTTCATCCTGCTGTCAGGCATCCTGATCGTCGCGGCGTTTGGCCTGTTCTTCATCACGGTGTACGCCGGCCGCGTATGGTGCGGGTATACCTGCCCGCAAAGCGTGTGGACGTGGATCTTCATGTGGTGCGAAAAGGTCACCGAAGGCGACCGCAACCAGCGCATCAAGCTGGACAAGGCGCCCATGGGGGCCAACAAGTTCCTGCGCAAATTCAGCAAGCACACGCTGTGGCTGTTGATCGGTTTTGTCACCGGCATGACCTTCGTCGGCTACTTCTCGCCGATCCGCGAGCTGGTGTTCGACTTCTTCACCGGCCAGGCCGACGGCTGGTCGTATTTCTGGGTCGGCTTCTTCACCCTCGCCACCTATGGCAACGCCGGCTGGCTGCGCGAACAGGTGTGCATCTACATGTGCCCGTACGCACGCTTCCAGAGCGTGATGTTCGACAAGGACACCCTGATCGTTTCCTACGATCCACGCCGTGGCGAAGTGCGTGGCCCGCGTAAAAAAGGCACCGACTACAAGGCCCAGGGCCTGGGTGACTGCATCGACTGTACGATGTGCGTCCAGGTATGCCCCACCGGTATCGACATCCGCGACGGCCTGCAAATCGAGTGCATCGGTTGCGCCGCCTGTATCGACGCCTGCGACACCATCATGGACAAGATGGAATACCCGCGCGGCCTGATCAGCTACACCACCGAGCACAACCTGTCGGGGCAGAAAACCCACACGTTGCGCCCACGCCTGATCGGTTATGCCCTGGTGTTGCTGGCGATGATCAGCCTGTTGGCCGGGGCGTTCTTCATGCGTTCGCTGGTGGGCTTCGACGTGAGCAAAGACCGCGTGCTGTACCGTGAAAACGCCGAAGGGCGCATCGAAAACGTCTACAGCCTGAAGATCATGAACAAGGACCAGCGCGATCACACCTACGTGCTCGACGCCGCCGGCCTGCCGGACCTCAAGCTGCAAGGCCGACGTGAAATCAGAGTAGCGGCGGGCGATATCGTCAGCATGCCGGTGGAGCTGTCGAGTGCGCCGGAGCAACTGCCGTCGAGTACCAACGAGGTGAAATTCATCCTCACCGATGCCGATGACGCCAGCGTCCACGTTGAAGCCAAGAGCCGATTCATCGGCCCACAAGTTCGATAACGAGAGAACTGAACAATGCCCGTAGCCACTGCCGCAAGCCCCTGGTACAAGCACCTCTGGCCCTGGATCATCATTGGGATCCTGGCCTGCTCGGTGACCTTGACCTTGTCCATGGTGACCATCGCGGTGAACAACCCGGACAACCTGGTCAACGACAACTACTACGAGGCCGGCAAAGGCATCAACCGCTCCCTGGACCGCGAACGTCTGGCCCAGACCCTGCAACTGCGCGCCAAGCTGCACCTGGATGAGCTGACCGGCGAAGTCGAGCTGCAACTCACCGGCTACAGCAACCCGAACACCCTGGAACTGAACCTCATCTCCCCGACCCAGCCGGAGAAGGATCGCAAGATCAACCTGACCCGCAGCGACAGCGAACCGGGCCGCTACATCGGCCAGGTCACCGACAAGGTCGAAGGCCGCCGCTTCGTGGAATTGCTGGGTGTGGAGGGCGACAAGACCTGGCGCCTGTTCGAGGAAGAGGAAGTCAGCCACGACAAGGACTTGCTGCTGGGTGACGAGCCGTTGCTGGGTGCTGAAGACCTGAAAAAATAGCAGCGCCCATGACCAGCCCAACCCCCTGCTACCACTGCGCCCTGCCCGTCCCGCCCGGCAGTCGGTTCACCGCCGTGATCCTCGGCGAGCGCCGCGAGCTGTGCTGCCCCGGCTGCCAGGCCGTGGCCGAAGCCATTGTGGCCGGTGGACTGGAAAGCTATTACCAGCACCGCAGCGAAGCCTCGGCCAACCCCGAGACGCTGCCGGTGCAACTGGTGGATGAACTGGCGTTGTATGACCGCGCCGACGTGCAAAAACCCTTCGTACATCATCAAGGCGAGCTCGCCGAAACCACCCTGTTGATGGAAGGAATCAGTTGCGCCGCCTGTGGCTGGTTGATCGAGAAACACCTGCGCAGCCTGCCCGCCGTGGCCGAGGCGCGGCTGAACCTGTCCAACCATCGTCTGCAGGTGCGCTGGGCCGACGGGCAATTGCCGTTGAGCCAGGTGCTCAGTGAACTGCGCCATATCGGCTACGCCGCCCACCCGTATCAAGCGGACCGTGCGGCCGAGCAACTGGCCAGCGAGAACCGCCTGGCCCTGCGCCAGCTGGGGGTCGCCGGGCTGCTGTGGTTCCAGGCGATGATGGCGACCATGGCCACCTGGCCGGAATTCAATATCGACCTGAGCCCCGAACTGCATGTGATCCTGCGCTGGGTGGCGATGTTTCTGACCACCCCCATCGTGTTCTACAGCTGCGCGCCGTTCTTCAAGGGCGCCATGCGCGACGTGCGTACACGTCACCTGACCATGGACGTGTCGGTGTCCCTGGCCATTGGCGGGGCTTACCTGGCCGGGATCTGGACCGCGATCACCGGCGTGGGCGAGCTGTATTTCGATGCGGTGGGCATGTTTGCGCTGTTCCTGCTGGCCGGTCGCTACCTGGAGCGCCGTGCCCGGGAACGCACGGCCGCCGCCACCGCGCAGTTGGTCAACCTGCTGCCCGCTTCATGCCTGCGCCTCAAAGGTGACGGCCAGAGCGAACGTATTCTCTTGAGCGAACTGGCACTGGGCGACCGCGTGCTGGTGCATCCGGGCGCGGTTCTGCCGGCAGATGGGGTGATCCTCGACGGCCGCTCCAGCATCGATGAATCGCTGCTCACCGGTGAGTACCTGCCGCTGCCGCGCCAAACCGGTGATGCCGTCACCGCCGGCACGCTGAACGTCGAAGGTGCGTTGACCGTCGAAGTGCGCGCCCTGGGCCATGAGACCCGCCTGTCCGCCATCGTGCGCCTGCTGGAACGGGCCCAGGCCGAGAAGCCGCGCCTGGCGCAGATCGCCGACCGCGCCGCGCAGTGGTTCCTGCTGTGTTCGCTGATTGCCGCGGCGGTGATCGGCCTGTTGTGGTGGGAGCTGGATTCATCGCGGGCGTTCTGGATCGTGCTGGCAATGCTGGTCGCCACCTGTCCGTGCGCGTTGTCCCTGGCCACGCCGACCGCCCTCACCGCCGCCACCGGCACCCTGCACAAGCTCGGCCTATTGCTGACCCGTGGCCATGTGCTCGAAGGCCTGAACCAGATTGACACGGTGATCTTCGACAAGACCGGCACCCTCACCGAAGGCCGCCTGGCGTTGAAAGCGATCCGGCCCCTGGCCGCTCTGAACAGCGACGAATGCCTGGGCCTCGCCGCCGCCCTGGAAAACCGCTCCGAACACCCGATTGCCCGCGCCTTCGGGCGTGCGCCGCTGGCCGCCGGCGAAGTGCTCAGTTCCCCGGGCCTTGGCCTGGAAGGCCGTGTCGACACACGCCAGTTGCGCATCGGCCAGCCAGGGTTTGTTTGTGCACTCAGTGGGTGCCCGATTCCCGCCGCTCCGGAGGATGACGGCCAATGGCTGCTGCTGGGCGACGGCGACGGTGCCCTGGCCTGGTTCATCCTCGACGACCGCCTGCGCAGCGATGCCCCCGACCTGCTGGCCGCCTGCAAGGCGCGTGGTTGGCGCACGCTGCTGCTGTCGGGGGACAGTTCGCCGATGGTCGCCAGCGTCGCCGCTGAACTGGGTATCGATGAAGCCCACGGCGGCCTGCGCCCCGACGACAAGCTCCACGTGCTGAAACAACTGCACAAGGAAGGCCGCAAGGTGCTGATGCTCGGCGATGGCGTCAACGATGTGCCGGTGCTGGCCGCCGCCGACATCAGCGTGGCCATGGGCTCGGCCACCGACCTGGCCAAGACCAGCGCTGATGCGGTGCTGCTGTCCAACCGCCTCGACGCGCTGGTGCAGGCCTTTACCCTGGCACGACGCACCCGTCGGGTGATCATTGAAAACCTGCTGTGGGCGGGGCTGTACAATGGCCTTATGCTGCCGTTTGCCGCCCTCGGTTGGATCACTCCGATCTGGGCAGCGATCGGCATGTCCCTCAGTTCGTTGACCGTGGTGCTCAACGCCCTGCGCCTGACTCGCCTGCCGAGTGCGCAGGCCACAAGCGCCCCTTTGGTAACCCGCCCGCTGCCGGCTTGAGCCGCGCGGGCATGGAGTGCAGATGCCAGCTCTATACGTGATGATTCCGGCGGCGCTGCTGTTAGTGGGCGTGGCCATCTACATCTTTTTCTGGGCGGTGGACAGCGGCCAGTACGACGACCTCGACGGCCCGGCCCACAGCGTGCTGTTCGACGACCAGGACCCGAACCACCTGGCGGCCGTGGACGAAGCCAACGGCCCCGAGCAACCGCCCGTGCCCAAAGACCCGCCCCATGCTTGAGCTGGCGCCGCTGCTGGTCTCCGCGCTGATCCTCGGCCTGCTGGGCGGCGGCCATTGCCTGGGCATGTGCGGCGGGCTGATGGGCGCGCTGACCCTGGCGATTCCCAAGGAACAACGCAGCCGCCGGTTCCGCCTGCTGCTGGCCTACAACCTGGGGCGCATCCTCAGCTATGCCAGCGCCGGGTTATTGATCGGCCTGGCCGGCTGGGCGCTGGCCAACAGCCCGGCGGCCCTGTTCATGCGTGTGCTCGCCGGGTTGCTGTTGATCTGCATGGGGCTGTACCTGGCCGGTTGGTGGAGTGGCCTCACCCGTATCGAAAGCCTCGGGCGCGGCCTGTGGCGCTGCATACAGCCCGTCGCCAACCGTTTGCTGCCGGTATCCAGCGTGCCCCGCGCGCTGCTGCTGGGCGCGCTGTGGGGCTGGTTGCCGTGCGGGCTGGTCTACAGCACCCTGCTGTGGGCCGCCAGCCAGGGTAATGCGCTGGACAGTGCGCTGCTGATGCTGGCTTTTGGCTTAGGCACCTGGCCGGTACTGCTGGCAACCGGCTTGGCGGCCGAACGCGTGACCGCGTTATTGCGCAAGCGCAGCGTGCGGATGGCCGGTGGCCTGTTGGTGATTATTTTCGGTATCTGGACCCTGCCAGGTCCGCACCAGCACTGGCTGATGGGCCATTAAAAGGCTATGTGGCATAGCGCCGCTCCCCGTTGATGCAAATCAAGATGCCCTACCAACCACACCCCTAGACTCGGCTCACTAGCCTATCCGGGGAATGCCCGCATGCTCGACGCCATTCGTTGGGACCCACATCTGATTCACCGCTACGACCTGGCGGGACCGCGCTACACGTCCTACCCCACCGCCGTACAATTCGACAGCCAGGTCGGCACCTTCGACCTGCTCCACGCCCTGCGCGAAAGCCGCAAGGCCACGCGACCGCTGTCGCTGTATGTGCATGTGCCATTCTGCGCGAACATTTGCTACTACTGCGCGTGCAACAAGGTGATCACCAAGGACCGCGGCCGCGCCCAGGCCTACCTGCAACGCCTGGAGCAGGAGATTCAGTTGGTGGCCTGCCACCTCGACCCGAAACAGTCGGTTGAACAACTGCACTTCGGCGGCGGCACCCCGACCTTTCTCAGCCACGACGAACTGCGCCAGATCATGGGCAGCCTGCGCCAGCACTTCAATCTGCTCGACGACGACTCCGGCGACTACAGCATCGAGATCGACCCGCGCGAAGCCGACTGGGCGACCATGGGCCTGCTGCGTGAACTGGGCTTCAACCGTGTGAGCATCGGCCTGCAAGACCTCGACCCCGACGTGCAGCGCGCGGTCAACCGCCTGCAAAGCCTGGAAGAAACCCGCGCGGTGATCGACGCCGCGCGTACCCTGCAGTTTCGCTCGATCAATATCGACCTGATCTACGGCCTGCCCAAGCAGACGCCGATCAACTTCGCGCGCACCGTGGAGGAAGTGATCAAGCTGCAGCCGGACCGCCTGTCGGTGTTCAACTACGCGCATCTGCCGGAACGCTTCATGCCCCAACGACGGATCAACAGCGAGGAACTGCCGTCGCCGGAATCCAAGCTGCTGATGCTGCAGACCACCATCGAGCAACTGACCCAGGCCGGCTACCGCTATATCGGCATGGACCACTTCGCCCTGCCGGACGACGAACTCGCCATTGCCCAGGAAGAAGGCACGCTGCAACGTAACTTCCAGGGCTACACCACCCACGGCCATTGCGACCTGATCGGGCTCGGCGTGTCAGCCATCAGCCAGATCGGCGATCTGTACTGCCAGAACAGCAGTGACCTGAACGGCTATCAGAACGCCCTGGCGAGCGCCCAACTGGCCACCAGCCGTGGCTTGATCTGCACCACGGATGACCGGTTACGTCGGGAAGTGATCCAGCAGTTGATCTGCACGTTCAGCCTGGCCTTCGAGCAGATCGAACAGGCGTTCAACATCGATTTTCGCGGGTATTTCGACGAGGTCTGGCCGCAACTTGAGGCGATGGCGCAAGACGGCCTGATCGAACTGGATGCCCAAGGCATTCGCGTGCTGCCCGCCGGACGGCTGCTGGTGCGTTCGGTCTGCATGGTGTTCGATGCGTACCTGGAGCACCAGAACCGGCAGCGGTTTTCGCGGGTGATCTAGTTACATCGACAACGAAGCGGCTTTGAGCGCGTCATCGGCGCTCATGGTCTTCATCGCTTTGGCCAGAGAGGTCTGGGCCGTCATCAAACCTGCCTGCAACGAACTGATCGCGCCTTGCACATTGGCGGTCTTGGCCCGGGCCTGCTCCGGGGTCAAGCTTTTGTCTGCCGCGATCGCCTGAAGCTCAGCCATTTTCTCGGCGATCTGCTGTTTCAGCTTGCGGATCATTTTCAGCACCTCCTTGACGTTATCGTCCAGGCCGCTGTCGTCGATATCGGCATTCGCGCTTTTGGGCGCCCCGGCCGCCTTGAACGCGGCGGCGGAAATAGTCACCGTCACCCCTTCAATCACCTTGGTTTCAGGCGCCGGCGCGGCCACGGGCAGCTTTTCCTCGGCCTCGGCAGCGGGCTTCAAGTCCTGCACGCTGGGTACACGGATGGCAGGGTTGTAAGCCGCGATAACAGACATGATCCGAGCTCCGAAGGGTAGATATGCAACTGTATCGGCATCGGTACAAAAAGCTTTATACCGTTGCCTGTTTTTTGTACAGGCTGGCTTCACTGCCCGCCAGTGCGGTACCCTTACGTCTTATGTGTGTTTTCCCACAAGGATTTAAGAAATGTCCGAGCCAGTCAAACTGCGCGCTCACAGCCAGGCTCACTGCAAGGATTGCAGCCTGGCTCCCCTCTGCTTGCCACTTTCGTTGAATCTGGAAGACATGGATGCGCTGGACGAAATCGTTAAACGCGGTCGCCCGCTCAAGAAAGGCGAGTTTCTGTTTCGCCAGGGGGACAAGTTCGATTCCGTCTATGCAGTACGTTCGGGTGCGCTGAAGACCTTCAGCCTGAGCGACAGCGGCGAAGAGCAGATCACCGGTTTCCACCTGCCCAGCGAGCTGGTCGGGTTGTCGGGCATGGACACCGAGATTCACCCGGTGTCGGCCCAGGCCCTGGAAACCACGTCGGTGTGCGAAATCCCCTTCGAGCGCCTGGACGAACTGGCTCTGCAACTGCCACAACTGCGCCGTCAGTTGATGCGCGTGATGAGCCGCGAGATTCGTGACGACCAGCAGATGATGCTGCTGCTGTCGAAGAAAACCGCCGACGAGCGCATTGCCACCTTCCTGGTCAACCTGTCGGCGCGGTTCCGTGCCCGTGGTTTCTCGGCCAACCAGTTCCGCCTGAGCATGTCGCGCAACGAAATCGGCAATTACCTGGGCCTGGCAGTGGAAACCGTATCCCGTGTGTTTACCCGCTTCCAGCAGAGCGAACTGCTGGCCGCCGAAGGCAAGGAAGTGCACATCCTCGACCCGATCCAGCTGTGCGCACTCGCCGGTGGTTCCTTGGAAGGCTGATGCAGACGCTTGCGGCCGCGCCAATCGGTGAGGCCGCAGGTATACTTCGAGTCCGTTTTCCGCCCAGGACTCTTCGACGATGACTTTCGATTCGTTCGACATCAAATCCCTGATCCGCCCCGTCATCGACTTCCCCAAGCCTGGGGTGATCTTTCGTGACATCACACCGCTGTTCCAATCGCCCAAGGCCCTGCGCCTGGTGGCTGACACCTTTGCCCATCGCTATGTCGAGGCCGATTTCAGCCATATCGGCGCGATGGATGCGCGCGGCTTCCTGATCGGTTCGATCATCGCCTACCAACTGAACAAGCCGCTGATCCTGTTCCGCAAGCAGGGCAAGCTGCCGGCTGATGTGCTGTCCGAGGGTTACCAGACCGAATACGGCGAGGCCTTCCTCGAAGTGCATGCCGACAGCCTGTGCGAAGGTGATTCGGTGCTGATGTTCGATGACCTGATCGCCACGGGCGGTACCCTGATCGCGGCGGCCAACCTGGTGCGACGCATGGGGGCGAAGATCTTTGAAGCGGCGGCGATCATTGACCTGCCGGAACTGGGCGGCTCGCAACGCCTGGAAGACATGGGCATCCCGACGTTTTGCCTGACCCGCTTTGCCCTCACCGAGCGGTAACGGCTGCGCGGACTGACGCTATCAGGGGCAAGTGGATTCGCCGCACTGCCCCTCCCACATTTGATCCTGCGCTGATCGTCAGAGTGCGATCGGTTTACGACCGGCGAACGAATGCGCCAACGTGCCGCCGTCCACCAACTCCAATTCGCCACCCAGCGGCACGCCATGGGCGATGCGCGAAGTGACCAGGCCTTTGTTGCTCAGCAGTTGGGCGATGTAATGCGCGGTGGCTTCACCTTCCACGGTCGGGTTGGTGGCCAGGATCACCTCGGTAAAGGTGCCCTGCTCCTCGATACGCGCCACCAGCTGCGGAATGCCGATGGCCTCCGGCCCCAGCCCATCGAGCGGCGAGAGATGGCCCTTGAGCACGAAGTAGCGTCCGCGATAACCGGTCTGCTCCACCGCGTACACATCCATCGGCCCTTCCACCACGCACAGCAGTGTGTCGTCGCGGCGCGGGTCGGCGCATTGCGGGCAGAGTTCTTCTTCGGTAAGGGTACGGCACTGGCGGCAGTGGCCCACCCCGGTCATGGCCTGGCTCAGGGCCTGGGCCAACCGGGTACCGCCGCTGCGATCCCGCTCCAGCAGTTGCAGCGCCATGCGTTGGGCGGTTTTCTGGCCGACACCCGGCAACGTGCGCAGGGCGTCGATCAGTTGGCGAATCAGGGGGCTGAAGCTCATGGGCGAGTGGTCCGACAAAACAACGAGACGCGGTTTATACCCGCGCCTCGGATTAGCGTCAAATGCTCAATCCTGCGCGACCCGTACCACCAACTTGCCGAAGTTGCGCCCTTCCAGCAAACCGATAAAGGCTTCGGGCGCCTGCTCCAGGCCCTCGACCACATCTTCGCGGAACTTGATCTTGCCGTCGCGTACCCACGGAGCCATGGCGCTGAGGAACTCCGGCTGGCGATCACCATAGTCGTCAAACACGATAAAGCCCTGGATCCGTACACGCTTGGTCAACAACGTGCGTTGCAGCGCCGGCAAACGGTCAGGCCCGCTGGGCGCTTCATGGGCGTTATAGCCGGCGATCAACCCGCACAGGGGGATGCGCGCCTTAGGGTTGAGCAACGGCAGCACGGCGTCGAACACCTTGCCACCGACGTTTTCGAAATAAATGTCCACGCCCTTGAAGCAGGCCTGGGCCAAGTCGTCGGCAAACGTTGCGCTCTTGTGGTCGATGCAGGCATCAAAACCCAATTCGTCCACCACGTAGCGGCACTTCTCGGCACCGCCTGCAATACCGACCACACGCAGGCCCTTGAGCTTGGCCACCTGGCCGACCACCGAACCCACCGCGCCGGAGGCAGCCGCCACCACCAGGGTTTCTCCGGCTTTCGGCTGGCCGATGTCCATCAGGCCCATGTAGGCGGTCATGCCCGGCATGCCCAGCACCCCCAAGGCCATGGACGGGCTGGCCAGGCCATTGGGCACCGGAATCAGGTTGCGGCCGTCGGAAATGCTGTGGCTCTGCCAACCGGTGGCGCCGACGACCAGATCACCCACCTCGAATTTCGGATTACGCGATTGCTCGACACGGCTGACAGCCCCGCCGGTCATCACCTCGTCGATTTCCACTGGTGCGGCGTAGGACGGTGCGTCGCTCATGCGCCCGCGCATATAAGGGTCGAGGGAAAGGTAGAGCGTTTTCAGCAGGACCTGGCCGTCTGCCAACTCCGGCAAGGTCACCCGTTCCAGGCGGAAGTTTTCCGGGGTGGGTGCGCCTTGAGGGCGTGAGACCAGGACAATGCGCTGGTTCAAAGTCGGTTCGTGAGGCATGAAGGGGCTCCTTGATCGAATCTATCGGTATAGGGTGCAGACCATGGGTGCCGCGCCAGGGTTCGATTGGATTGGCACAAACAAAAATGCCAGGCACAAGGCCTGGCATTGGAGTCTAGCTAAAGCCTGGCGATCAGAACGGCAGCTTCATGCCCGGTGGCAGTTGCATGCCGGCGGTCACGCCGGACATTTTGTCCTGGCTGTTGGCTTCGATCTTGCGCACGGCGTCGTTGACGGCCGCGGCGAACAACGCCTCGAGCATTTCCAGGTCATCTTCGCCCACGCCTGGCAATACGCTTGGGTCGATGCTCACGCGCTTGATGTCGTGACGACCGGTCATCACCACACTGACCATATCGCCACCGGCTTTACCGGTGACTTCGGCGTTGGCCAGCTCTTCCTGCATCTTGGCCATCTTTTCCTGCATCTGCTGCGCCTGCTTCATCAGGCCGGCCATGCCACCTTTCATCATGGGAATCACCTCAAAAGTACGTGGATCAATGAATAGCCCGGTGTCAGGACGCCTGGGGCACCGGGGCTTCGACAGGTTCAATTGTATCTTGGCGAACGACCGCACCGAACTGCTGCATCATTTGCTGGATGAGCGGATCGCCGTGGATCGAGTCCTCAGCCTCGCGCTGGCGGTTGATACGCCGGCGGGTCGCGGCCTGGGCCGGGGTTTCCTGCTCGGGCTTAATCAACTCGATGGCGATGGTCAGCGTGCGCCCATGGTACTGGTTCAGGGCGTCATTGAGGCGCCGCTGCTGGGTCGCGTTGAACAGGGCGCTGTGGGCCGGGTCCAGGTGCAACAGCCAGTGGTCGCCATCGATGGCGATCAGGGTGCAGTTGGCGGCGATGCTGCCGGTCATGCCGGAAATCGGCAGTTTCGGGAACAGCTCCAGCCATTGCAGGGCCAGGCCGGTGGCCGGTGCCGCAGCAGGCTCAGCCTCGGGTTCCGGGGCCGGCTCGGCGGTGTGCTCGCTGGCCAGGTCGTCCAGGTAGCTGTAGGCCGAATCCATGTCCGGCTCGATGTAATCTTCGTCCAGCGGCGGTTCGTCGTCGAGGTCGATGCCCGGGGTTGCGGCTTCGACTTGGGCCACGGTCGGCTCGGGAACCGGGGCCGACACCCACTCGGGGGCGGCCGGTACCACGCTGTCCGGCGTCGGCGCAGGCATCGGCGTCAGCTCAGGCTGCTCACCGACGGTTTCCAGGACGGGCTCGACATAGGGCTGCTGTTCGACCTCGACCTCAGCGTCTACCGGGTCATTCCAGGGCAGGTCGACCACAGGCTCGGGCTCGACAACCGGTTCCGGCTCAACCACCGCTGCCGCCACCACCGCTGCCGGCTCAGGCACCGGTGCGACGGGGGCAGCAACCACTGGCGCGACCACCGCCGCGCCAGCCACTGGTTTGGCGGAATCAACTGTGGCCTGGCTGATCCCCACTGGCTTTAGCGGCTGTCTCGGTGCGTCCGCCGAATCGGCAGGCCGGAAGGCCAGCATCCGCAGCAGGACCATCTCGAAGCCTCCGCGCGGGTCGGGTGCCAAAGGCAAGTCGCGACGACCGATCAGGCCCATCTGGTAGTAGAACTGCACGTCTTCGGCCGGCAACGCCTGGGCCAGGGCCAACACGCGGTCGCGGTCGCCATGGCCGTTGTCGACACCTTCCGGCAACGCCTGGGCGATGGCGACGCGGTGCAGCACATTGAGGATTTCCGAGAGCACACCGTTCCAGTCCGGGCCTTGCTCCGAGAGGTGGCGCACGGCTTCGAGCAACGCCTTGGCATCGCCCTCGATTAGCGCGTGCAGCACGTCGAACACCTGGCCGTGGTCCAGGGTGCCGAGCATGGCGCGCACATCGGCGGCCATGACCTTGCCTTCACCAAAGGCAATGGCCTGGTCGGTGAGGCTCATGGCATCGCGCATCGAGCCATCGGCGGCGCGGCCCAGCAGCCACAGTGCGTCGTCTTCGAACGGTACGTTCTCGACGCCCAGCACGTGGGTCAAATGCTCCACCACGCGCTCGGGGGTCATGTTTTTCAGGGAGAACTGCAGGCACCGCGACAGGATCGTTGCAGGCAGTTTCTGCGGGTCGGTGGTGGCCAGGATGAATTTGACGTAGGGCGGCGGCTCTTCCAGGGTTTTCAACAAGGCGTTGAAGGAATGGCTGGAAAGCATGTGCACTTCGTCGATCAGGTAGACCTTGAAGCGGCCACGGCTGGGCGCGTATTGCACGTTATCGAGCAGTTCCCGGGTGTCTTCGACCTTGGTGCGGCTCGCGGCGTCGATCTCGATCAGGTCGACGAAACGCCCTTCGTCGATCTCACGGCATACCGAGCAGGTGCCGCAGGGCGTCGAGGTGATACCGGTTTCACAGTTCAGGCATTTGGCGATGATGCGCGCAATGGTGGTCTTGCCCACTCCCCGGGTACCGGTGAACAGGTAGGCATGGTGCAGCCGCTGGCTGTCCAAGGCATTGATCAGAGCCTTGAGCACATGGGTCTGGCCGACCATTTCGCGGAACGAGCGCGGACGCCATTTACGTGCAAGAACCTGATAACTCATCGAAAACCGTCGCAACTGGGAAGCGGAAGCGGGTAATGCTAGCGGAGCAAGGGGGAAATTGCATCCGGCACGCTCGCCTAATCTGACTAAGCTCTGCTGACTGGCCCCGAAAAGGCCTGAACCCGGAGAGTGTATGCGCGTAGTCCTGGGCGCTTTATGGATGATGACCACGGCTTGCCTGGCGGCGCCTGCACCGCTGCGTTTCTCGGTTTCCGACAGTTGGGCGATGCCTATGGTGCAGGTGGAGAACGGCCGGCCTACACAGGGTATTTTGTATGATTTGATGTTGAGCCTGGCCACCCAGGTTGGCCAGCCGGCGGAATTCCACGTGCTGGCCCGCGCCCGTATCGCCACAGCCATGGGCCACGGGGATATTGATGTGCGCTGTTATGTCACCCAGGCGTGGGTCGACAACCTGTCCGGCGACTACATCTGGAGCTTGCCTTTAATGGTGCAGCGCAATGTGCTGGTCAGTGTGCTCAACCAGCCGGTGCAGGTGCTCAAGCTGACACCCCAGCCGATCGGCACGGTGCTCAACTATCGCTATGGCGCCCTCGATCCACTGTTTGCCAACGGCCAACTCACCCGCGACGACGCACGCAGCGAAGAACAGGTGCTGCACAAGCTGGTGGCGGGGCGATTCAACTACGCGGTGAGTAACGAATGGATCGTCGACCGTTTCAACCAGAAAATGCCAATCAGCCAGCGCTTGCACAAAGTTGCGGTAATTGAGGAGCAAAACCTCGGTTGCATCGTGCGCAACGATCCCGACGTGCCGGCCCAAAAGATCCTGCGCACTTTGCTGCGGATGAAAATGTCCGGCGAAATCGACGACATCATCAAGCTATACACTGGCGAAGACCCGGTGCCCCTGCACGCTCCTGACAAAAACTGACAGGCACTCCTTATAGACTCGGCTCCACACCACGCCCGTTCTCAAGGAACCCACATGAACACCCTCGCCCATTACTTCCTGCTGTACGTCGACAGCCCAGCCACCAGTGCCAATTTCTATAGCCGCCTGCTGGGCAAGCCGCCGGTCGAATTGAACCCGACCTTTGCTCTGTTCATTCTGGACAACGGGGTAAAACTCGGGCTGTGGTCGCGTCATACCGTCGAGCCGGCAGCCCGGTTCACAGGCGGTGGCGGTGAAGTGGGCTTCTCGCTGCCCGACACGGCCGCCGTGGACGCGTTGCACGACCAATGGGCAGAACGGGGCGCCATCATTGTCCAGTCACCGACGGCCCTGGATTTCGGCTACACCTTTGTCGCCCAGGACCTCGATGGCCACCGCTTGCGCGCGTTTTGCCTGAACGACTGACCGCCAGCGCCCTTCCAGGCTGATGGCCGCCACGCTGGCCAGCACGATCACAGCGCCCAGCATCACCTGCACGGCAATGTGTTCGCCCAGCAACGTCGCGGCCATCACCATCGCCACCGGCGGGATCAGGTACATCGCCACCGACGCGCGACTGACCTCCACATGCTTCAACACATACCCCCAGGCCAGATACGCCAAGGCGCTGGGGAAAATCCCGAGCACCAGCACAGCCACGTTCTCCGCCAACGGCGCCTGCACCACTGCAGCCGGCAGGCCCGGCAGGTTCACACACAGCATCAGGGTGCCCGCCCACACCATGTAGCACGCCATGGTCAGCGGACTGTAGCGGTGGGCATAGTGTTTCTGCAGGGCGAAGTACACGCTCCACGACACCGCCGCCAGCAGGATCAACAAACCACGCGGGTCGATCTCACCCAGCCCCTGATCCCCCCAGATCACCACCAGCACGCCGAGCAGCCCCAGCAAGACGCAGCCCCAGCGCCAGGCACTGACCCGCTCGTTCAGGCAGAAAAACGCGATCAGCACACTGAACAACGGCGCCGACTGCGCCAGGACGCTGGACGCCGCCGCCGTCACCCATTGCTGCCCATAGTTGAGACTGGTGTGATGCAGGAACACGCCGAAGAACCCCAGCACCAGCAACCACGGAACATCCCGCAGGCGCGGCCGGCCGATGCCCATCACCAGTGCCACACCGCCCATGAACAGCGAGGCAATCAAAAACCTTAATAACGCCAATTGGCCCGGACTGTAGCTGTGCAGCCCCATGTGCACGCCAATCGGCGAATAGGCCCAACACAGGATGACGCTGGCGATGACTAGCGTAAGCTTTACGGGTGAAGGGGTATTCATCGACGGCGTCCAGAAACCGGGAAGGAGTGCCGTCAGTCTTGGCCCGGGCAAGGCGCAGGACAATTAACCGTTTCTGACTTCTGCAATCACTGGAACTGAGCAATGGAACTGGCCCAACTGAAAATGGTGCGAGCCGTGGCACAAACCGGCAGCGTGGCCCAGGCGGCCGTGCTGCTGCATTGCGTGCCGTCCAACATCACCACGCGCATCAAGCAGCTGGAAGGCGAGCTGGGCACACCGCTATTCATCCGCGCCGGGCGTGGACTGGCCATCAGTGCCGCCGGTGAGATTTTCCTGGATTACTGCGAGCGCATCCTGGCGCTGGTGGATGAGTCCAAACGCGCCGTGGACGCCAATGCGATTCCCCGTGGCACCTTGCGTATCGGCGCGGTGGAGTCCAGCGCCAGCGGGCGTTTGCCGCCCCTGCTGGCGGAGTATCACCGGCGCTACCCCGATGTCAGCCTGGAACTGGTGACCGGCGCCTGGGGCCCTTTGCTCGACGACCTGCAACACCACCGCCTGGATGTGGCGCTGGTGGCCGCCGGCAACAAACGCACCAAGCTCGAACACAGCGTGGTCTACAGCGAGCGCCTGGTGCTGATCGCCAGCGCGTCCAGCGCCCCCATCAGTGGCGCCGAGGACCTCGCCGGCCGCACCCTGCTGGTATGGCCACCCGGTTGCCCGTATCGCGCAGCCCTGGAAAACTGGGTCAAGTCCCATGACTTCAAGCCGACTATCGCCAGTTATGCCAGCTGGGGCACGATCATCGGCTGCGTCAGCGCGGGGATTGGCGTAGCGTTGGCGCCGGAGGGGATCCTGGCCCGGTATGAGCAGGCCAATCAGCTGGCGTCTTATCGATTTGAAGAGCTGGCGGCCGTGGATAACCTGCTGTTCTGGCACAAGGACACCCAGCGGCATCTGGCCAGGGACGCATTTGCCGAGCTGTTGCGGGAGACTTTTGGCTAACTCGCAACATGTTGTTTCGGTTATCCTCCAGCGAAATTAATTCAAAATGTAAGGGACTACCATGAATTACTTCCGCCTGTTGTTGGCGGCGGCCGCTCTGAGCCTGCCTGCCGCGCCTGCCTTTGCTGCTGCCTCGCCTGCCCCCGTTGAAACCAGTGCCCCCGCCGAAACAGCCGAGCACTTTCTGGCGTCACTCAACCAAAAGACCGGCACGGTCACCCTGCCCAGCGGCATCGCCACCCTCAAGCTCACCGACGAGTTCTACTACCTCGACCCCGCCGATACCGAGCGCTTGCTCACCGATGGCTGGGGCAACCCGCCGGGCTTCAAGACCCTGGGCATGATCGTGCCCAAAGCCGTCAGCCCATTGTCGGAACGCGGTTGGGGCGTGATCGTCAGCTACAAGGCAGATGGGCACATCTCCGAGGAAGATGCGGCAAAAATCGACTACGCTGACCTGCTCAAGCAAATGCAGGAAGAAGACGAAGCAGAGAACAAGGAACGCCAGAAACAAGGCTACGCCGGCCTGCACCTGCTGGGCTGGGCCGAGCCACCGCGCTACGACGACACCACCCACAAGATGTATTGGGCCCGCGAACTGAAGGCTGACGACGCCGACCAGAACACCCTCAACTACAGCATCCGCGTGTTGGGCCGTGAAGGCGTACTGGAACTCAACGCTGTGGCCGCCATGGCCGACCTGGCCACCATCCAGCAGGAATTGCCTAAGGTGCTGGCCTTTACCAACTTCACCGACGGCAACCTCTATACCGACTTCAACCCGAAAACCGACAAGCTTGCCACTTACGGCCTCGCCGCGCTGGTTGCCGGTGGGATCGCCGCCAAGGCCGGGCTATTTGCCAAGATCGGTATCTTCCTGCTGGCTGCGAAGAAGTTCCTGGTGATCGGCGTAGTGGCGCTGCTCGCAGTGATTCGCAAGCTGTTCAACCGCAGCAAGGCCTGAACCCCAGGCACAAAAACGCCGCAGCGTGCCCGGCACACTGCGGCGATTGGGATGACTCAGTTGGGCGCGACCAGTCGACTGTATTGATCCTGGCTGATCCAGCCACTGAACGAGCGGTCGTCGGCATTGATGAACTCGACCTGGGCCCAACCGTCCTTGAAGGCCAGCACACCGACCACATCGCGCTTGACGATATACGGACGCTTGGCGGCCTTGGCGCCTGGGGCCTTGAGCAGGTAAGCCTTGTCGGCAGACACCGTCACCAGGCCGATCCATTTTTTGCTGGCGGTCTGGGTCAGGTCCAGGCCGGTGGCAATCTCCGGCATCAGCACATTCAGGCAGCCGGGGTGCTGGCGGCCCTCTTCCACCGTGAGGGTCACGCCATCGGACGAAGGCGCCAGGCTGCCGGGATGAGCCTCGTCAAGCCACGTGGTGAGCGCCTCAGGCTTGCCTTGCAGGTAAAACGCGCAACGGCGGGTGACGCCCTCGCCCATGGCTTCCGAATAGAACCCTTCGACCTGATGCTCCGGCGTCACCGCCAGCATCAGCCCTTCGTACTTGCCCGAATGCAACGCGGCCGGACCGGCCAAGGCAGGGCCCACGGCGCACAACGACAACACACCTAACGCTAGAAAACGGATCATCCTATTTTTTCCCTTCAAGTTTTTCGTAGGCTTTTTGCATAAGGACGTCGTAGTTGCCGTAGTCCTCGCCGTTATAGTTACGTGCCATGCCGGTAAAATCCTTGGCTTTCATGGCCTTCATCAATGCCGGGCTCTTGCTGCAAAAACCGAGGAAGGCTTTTAGTTGGTTGCCGGCATTTACCTTTAATGCTGCGGCGAACTCAAACACCGTCTTGTAACCGCACGACGCGTAGTTGAAGCCCATGATCTGGAACATGCCCCACGACGCCGACATGAGGGCCGCTTCCTGGTCCAGGCCAAAAGCGGTGGCCATGGTTTCCCAAGCCTTGGCCTGGTCCTTGTTATTGGCCTGCCACTGCGGCCCGGCCTTTTTCTTGTAGGCGTAGGACAGCAGCGGGTGCGCCTGGTCGTAGATGTGCTTGGTGTACTTGCGAAACAAGTGCCCTTCAAACGCGATCACCGGCAACTTGGCCGGCCCGAACCCGGAACGCCCACCTGATTCCACGGTGGCGAAGGCCTTGATGATATTCACCGAAATACCGCTGCCCAATTGCGTGGCGGCGTTCTGAAAGTCCGTTTCGCTGAGGGTCATGCCTCCGTCGCACGTGGCCTGGAGCATCAATTGCCGGTTACGCCGCTCGGCCTCGATCATCGCGCGCATGCGGTCCAGGTACACATTGACCGTGGCCTGCACCGCATCGCCCTGATTGTTGCCGAATGCATTGAGAAAACTCGGGATGCGCATCGTCGGGAAGGCCTTCACCGGTACCTTCACCGCTTCTTCGATCAGGCTGTTGAACGTGCGACCGGTGGGGTCGACCACGCCATCGGGATGGGCATACTTGAGGTGGCGAAACTGGTATTGGCTGATGCACTGCACCAACTGGCCATCGCACTTGCCGTTTTCGGCCAGCGGGAAACCCATCTTGGGAATGATCAGATTGAATAAATACTGGATGCACTGCACATCGGCGGGCAAGTTGCGGGCTTTACCCGGCGCACCTACCGAAGCACTGATAAGACGGGGTAACCCTTGCAGGCTTTTCATCACAGACATCCTTGTTAGTTAAAGAAGTGATGGCACTTCAATATCAAGTCGGCGCCCTCGTCATACTCTGTAACAAGTGGCCGGCGGAAATTAACAAGGCGGTTTGGGGTTGTCCAGAGGGGTGTTGGAAAGTTGTGAAACAACCATCATCGACCGTGCAATAAAACATCGGCAGTTGACTGAAAGCAGGTCATTTGGATTTGAATCGAAGGGGCACTGCAAGGAAGAGCGCTATGGAGGCAACCCCACCAGCCACACCCCGGCACACAATGTTCCCGCTGTGGCTGCTGCCTTCCGGCTCTGACCAGGTTCACGGGTAATCGTTGCGGGGGGACCGATGGGGTCACCATAACGACGCTGGCCTCTCGGCAAGCGGGGCCATTGTACCGATCTCATCGGAAGTTACAACCGTTGGCAACGGATTAAAAATATGAAGGGGTTCAAGCACTTGCCATGGCCGTCAGCATCCCCTCCCACAGGGGTTCATCATTGTGCCTGCAACACCTCGTCCGCCCGGCCACCCTCTTCCTGGATCACCAGGTGGATGAAGTGCAGCTTGGCAATCACCGCCGGTGGCAGCACGAATGGGTAGAAGTCCGGCTGGCCCATGGCGCGGGACAGTTCATTGAGCATGCCAGCCAGTTCGATCCAGGCGTTGACGAAGGACAGGAATGCCACGCCGCCGGGATGTTCGGGGTCGTAGAGAGTGGTGAGGGGGAATGGCTGGTAATCCAGGTCCATCTCACGGGCGCTCATGCCAAAGCCCAGGGCGGTGTCGACGGCATCCATCATGTGCAGGTAGTGGGCCCAGGTTTCGGCCCAGTCTTCCCAGGGGTGCATGGTGGCGTAGGCACTGACGCAGGTCTGCTGCCAGTCGGGGCGTGGGCCGTTCTGGTAGTGCTGATCGAGCGCGTCGGCGTAACTGGCGCGTTCGTCGCCGAACAGGCAGCGAAAAGGCTCCAGCCAGTGGCTGTTGGCGATCAGACGGTCCCAGTAATAGTGGCCGACCTCATGGCGAAAGTGGCCCAGCAAGGTGCGATAGGGTTCGCGCATCTGCACGCGGATTTTTTCGCGGTGGGCGTCGTCGGCTTCCTTGATGTCGAGGGTGATCAGGCCGTTGGCATGCCCGGTCATGGGCGCGTTGCCTTCCAGGTCGATGCCGACGAAGTCGAACGCCAGGCCGCTGTCCTCGTCGACGCTCTTGGGCACCACTTGCAGGCCCAGGCTGATCAACTGTGCTACCAGCCGACGCTTGGCGGTCTCCACCTTGCGCCAGCGCTCAGGGTTCTCCGGGATCGACAGGTCGGGGATGGTGCGGTTGAGGCTGCACGCCACACACAACGGTGCGGTGCTGTGGGCGGGAATCAGCCAGTTGCAGGCCGCCGCGGTGTCGAGGTTGGCGCAGCGGCGGAAGGCGCCGGCATCGAGATTGTCGTCCTGTAGCCAGGTGCCTTCCACCGGCCCCGGCTGCAGGGAAGACAAGCGGCTTTGCTGCGGTTGATAGCCCAGCAGCGCGTGGCAGGCCAGGCATTGGCTGTTGCGAAAGAACAGCGCTTGCCCGCACCGACACTGCCACACCTTGCCGTTGCGCGAGGTTTCGGCCATGAACGGTGCAGCGATGCGCGAACTGAGTTGCTCGAAGTAGCGGAACATGGCGATCTCTCCCTGGGTGACTGAGACTAGATCATCTGGGACTCAGGATCGTTCCACTTTCTTCAAGGGCGGCTTCGCAGCCTGGCGCGGGCGGTGCGACGATTCGACAAGCCCGCGCCAGGCTGCGAAGCCGCGTCAGACCGAAATGTTGTGTTTGGCAAGGAATGCGACAAAGGCCTCTTCGTCCAGCACCTTCAACCCCAGTTCGCTGGCCTTGGCCAACTTGGAGCCGGCACCCGGCCCGGCCACGACGCAATGGGTCTTGGCCGACACGGAACCGGCCACCTTGGCGCCGAGGCTTTCGAGCTTGTCCTTGGCCACGTCGCGACTCATCAGCTCCAGGGAGCCGGTGAGCACCCAGGTATGCCCTGCTTCGGGCAGGCCTTCGACCACCTTCTTCTCGCTCTGCCAGTGCATCCCGAAGTCCTTGAGCTGCTGCTCGATGGCCAGGGCATGGCTGGCGTTTTCCGGGTTATCGAAAAACTCGCGCACGGCCTTGGCCTGCTTCTCCGGCAGCGCCTGGCGCATGTCGAGCCAGTCCGCCCTGATCACACTTTCCAGGCTGCCGAACTTGTCCGCAAGTTTCTGCGCGGCGCCGGGGCCGACGGAGGGTACGTGCAGCTTGTCGAGGAAGCCGCCCAAGGTGGTACTGGCGGCAAACTCGGCGCTCAGCTCGCCCTGATCCTGCAATTGCAGGCCGCATTCATCAGGCGACAGCAACGCGCCGATCACTTCCTGGTTGTGGCTGTCTTCGAAGAAGCTGTGGATCTCATGGGCCACTTCCAGGCCTACATCCGGCAGGTACGTCAACACTTCCGGCAAGGCCTTCTGCACGCGCTCAAGGGACGCCAGGGAGCGCGCCAGCACCTTGGCCGTCTCTTCGCCCACATCGGGAATGCCCAGGGCATAGATAAAACGTGCCAGGGTCGGGGTCTTGCTGTTTTCGATGGCGGTGATCAGCTTCTTGCTGGAAATATCGGCGAAGCCTTCCAAGTCGATGATCTGCTCGTATTTGAGCTTGTAGAGGTCGGCCGGCGAACCGATGAGTTTTTCATCCACCAGTTGCTCGATGGTTTTGTCACCGAGCCCGTCGATGTCCATGGCCCGGCGCGAGACGAAATGGATAATCGCCTGCTTGAGCTGGGCACCACAGGCCAGGCGCCCGACGCAGCGGTACACCGCGCCTTCGCTGACGGTTTCCTTGCCCTTGCTGCGCTTGACCAGCTGGGTGCGCTCCACATGGGAGCCGCACACCGGGCAGCTTTCGGGGATCTGCACCGCGCGGGCGTGTTCCGGGCGGCGCTCGGTGACCACGGAGACGACCTGCGGGATCACATCCCCGGCACGGCGGATGATCACGGTATCGCCGATCATCAAGCCCAGGCGCGCGACTTCATCCATGTTGTGCAGGGTGGCATTGGACACGGTGACGCCCGCGACCTTGACCGGTTTCAAGCGCGCCACCGGCGTCACGGCGCCGGTGCGGCCGACCTGGAACTCCACGTCGAGCAACTCGGTGAGTTCTTCCATGGCCGGGAATTTGTGCGCGATGGCCCAGCGCGGCTCGCGGGCGCGGAAGCCCAGTTCACGTTGCGAGGCAATGCTGTTGACCTTGAACACCACACCGTCGATTTCATAGGGCAGGCTGTTACGGCGCTCGCCGATATCGCGGTAATAGTCCAAGCACTCCTGGATGCCCTTGGCCAGTTTCAGCTCATGGCTGATGGGCATGCCCCACTTCTGCAGTTGCTTCAAGTTACCAATATGGGTGTCGCTGATATCCCCGGTCACCTGGCCGATGCCGTAGCAGCAGAACTCCAGCGGACGGCTGGCGGTGATCTTCGAGTCCAGTTGACGCAAGCTGCCCGCCGCCGCATTACGCGGGTTGGCGAAGGTCTTGCCGCCGACTTCCAGTTGCGAGGCGTTGAGCCGCTCGAAACCGGCCTTGGACATGAACACTTCGCCGCGCACTTCCAGGGTCGCCGGCCAGCCGCTACCGTGCAGTTTCAACGGGATATTGCGCACGGTGCGCACGTTGACGCTGATGTCCTCGCCGGTGGTGCCGTCGCCACGGGTGGCGCCGCGTACCAATTCGCCATCCTGGTAAAGCAGGCTGACCGCCAGGCCATCCAGCTTCGGCTCACAGCTGTATTCCACCGCCGCGCCACCGCCGAACAGATCGCCCACGGGCAGGTCGAGGCCCTCGGTGACCCGGCGATCAAATTCCAGCATTGTGGTTTCATCAAACGCATTGCCCAGGCTGAGCATGGGGATCTCATGACGCACCTGGGTGAAGGCTGACAATGCCGCACTGCCGACCCGCTGCGTCGGTGAATCACGCGTCACCAGCTCCGGATGCTCGGCCTCCAGGGCCTTGAGCTCGTGAAACAGGCGGTCGTACTCGGCGTCCGGAATGCTCGGCTCGTCGAGCACGTGGTAACGGTAGTTGTG
The DNA here is from genome assembly GCF_006517195.1 of Pseudomonas sp. NIBRBAC000502773. Taxonomy (NCBI): domain Bacteria; kingdom Pseudomonadati; phylum Pseudomonadota; class Gammaproteobacteria; order Pseudomonadales; family Pseudomonadaceae; genus Pseudomonas; species Pseudomonas sp. NIBRBAC000502773. The sequence continues at coordinate 1,660,668 of NZ_CP041189.1, forward strand.
CTGATCCAGTTCAGCGCGCAGTTCGAGGATGCGGGTGTGGGCGGCGGTCATGGGTGTTCTCTCATAAAGCAAAAGAGCAGCCGAAGCTGCTCAAATGTTGGTGCGCTTATTCTAATGACAACGCTGGAAACCAATCCTCAGCGTTTCTGTGTCAGGGCGCGACGCTCGAACTCGACGATGCGCTGACGGTAGTGTTCGATGGTCTGGGCGGTCAGGACGCTGCGTTGGTCGTCCTTGAGCTCGCCGTTGAGTTCCTGGGACAGCTTGCGGGCAGCGGCCACCATCACGTCGAAGGCTTGTTTCGGGTGACGCGGGCCCGGCAGGCCGAGGAAGAAGCTCACCGCAGGGGTGCTGAACAGGTCGATGTCGTCCAGGTCGAAAGTGCCTGGCTTGACCGCGTTGGCCATGGAGAATAGCACTTCGCCGTTGCCGGCCATGCTTTCGTGGCGGTGGAAAATATCCATCTCGCCAAAGCGCAGGCCGCTTTCGAGGATGTTCTGCAACAGGGCCGGGCCCTTGAAGCCGGCGGCGTCGCGGCAGATCACGCTGATCACCAGCACTTCTTCGGCGGCAGGCTGATCGTTGACGGATTGACGCGGCGCATTCTTACCGGCGTTTTCGTCAGGGAAATCGTCATCACGGCTGCTGAAGCTCGGGCCTTCATCGACATCGAGGTTCAGGTCACCCTGATGGGGTTCGGCAACAGCTGCACTGGCGCGCTTGCCACGCTTGGACGAGGGCTCGCGGGCTTCACGCACCGGTGCACTCATCGACGGCAGGTCATGCTCGTCCAGTTGCGGTTCCTTATGGGTATCCAGCACACGGGGCGGCCCCAGCAGCTCGGCGCTGCCGTCGTCGTCGGGCAAGTTGGACAGGTTGCGGTCCAGGCGGAATTTGAGCTTACCCTTGCCACCGCGCATGCGGCGCCAGCCATCAAAAAGAATACCGGCAATGACAATGATGCCGATGACGATCAGCCACTCGCGCAGACCGATTTCCATGTAATCCCGTGCCTCTAATAAAAAATGCTGAAAAATAAGGGGTTTAGCACCGTGCAAACCGCTTTAAAACGTGGCGCCAACTCTATGTTCTGACTGACGTTTTGCCCACGCACACGAAAAATTGACATTAAACTAGCACGACCAAAGATAACTTTACACCGTCTGTCAAAATGCCTTGAACAAATATGTCCATTTGCCACTTTCACCAGGCCGGTAAATCACCTGACATCGCGCTGAAAACTTTCTCTCATGGCCCAACTCAAGATTCCACCATCGCCATCGCTTCTTCCACATCCACCGCGACCAACCGCGAGCAGCCTGGCTCGTGCATTGTCACCCCCATCAACTGATCAGCCATTTCCATGGCGATCTTGTTGTGGGTGATATAGATGAACTGCACCGTCTGGGACATCTCCTTGACCAGTCGCGCATAGCGTCCAACGTTAGCGTCATCCAATGGGGCGTCAACTTCGTCGAGCATGCAGAACGGCGCCGGGTTCAACTTGAAGATGGCAAACACCAGGGCCAACGCGGTCAGGGCTTTTTCGCCGCCGGACAACAAATGGATGGTGCTGTTCTTCTTGCCCGGAGGCCGCGCCATGATCGTTACCCCTGTATCGAGTAGATCTTCGCCCGTCAGTTCCAAGTAAGCGCTGCCACCACCGAAAACTTTCGGGAATAACGCCTGTAAACCGCCATTAATCTGATCAAAGGTATCTTTGAAGCGGTTGCGGGTTTCCTTGTCGATCTTGCGGATCACGTTTTCCAGGGTGTCCAGGGCTTCCACCAGGTCGGCGTCCTGGGCATCCAGATAACGTTTGCGCTCGGACTGCTGCTGGTATTCATCGATGGCCGCGAGGTTGATCGCGCCCAGTCGCTGGATACGTGCGGCAATCCGTTCAAGTTCTTCCTCGGCTTCTTTCTCGCTGGCCTGGGCGGTCAAGGTATTGAGCACACCGTGCAAGTCGTAGCCGTCTTCGAGCAATTGGTCTTGCAGGGCCTTGCGGCGCACGGTGAGGGCTTGCCATTCCATGCGCTGTTGTTCGAGCTGGCCGCGAATCAGCTGGGATTGCTGCTCGGCCTGGGTCCGGCGTTTTTCTGCGTCGCGCAGTTCGCGGTCGGCGTCTTCCAGGGCGATCTGCGCGGTCTTGAGTTCTTCGTCGACGGTCATGCGCTTGTCGAGCAACTCTTCAAGCTTGAGGCGCAGTTCTTCCAGTGGTGCTTCGCCCTCCTCCAAGTTGAGGCTCAGTTGCTCGCGTTTTTCGGTGAGGCGTTCGGACTGCATCTCCAGGCGCTCAAGGGCCTGGGCCGTGGACGCGTGCTGGGCCTTGAGCGAACCCAGGCGCACGGCCAACTGATGGGCGTGGTCCTTGTGCTGTCGGGCTTCCTGGCGCACGCGGTCGAGGCGTTCGCGCAGGCTGTCACGCTGGGCCAGCAGCAATTCACGCTGCTCGGTGTCCAGGGCCATGCTGTCGAGGGCCTCCTGCAACTGCAGGCGCGCTTCGCCAATCTGTTCGTGTTCGAGGGCGCGCTGTTCGCCCATCTCCGCCACTTCTTCGTCGAGGCGGGTGCGGCGCAGGGTCAGTTGCTCGGCCTTGGCTTTGCTCGCGGAAAGCTGGGCTTTCAATTCGCCTTGCTGGCGCGCTTCGTCCTGCAACAGGCGGCGCAGGTGTTCGCGGCCGGTCTCTTGCTGGCGCTGGGTGGCGCGCAGGGTTTGCAGTTCGGTTTCGAGGCTTTCCAGGGTGGCTTCGCGCTCTTCGCGCTCGGCGATCAGGTTGACGATTTCCTGGCCTCGGGCCAGAACACCGCTTTCCGCTTCACTGGCACGGCGCACCCGCAGGAAGTGGCGGCCGACCCAATAACCGTCGCGGCTGATCAGGCTTTCGCCGCCCGCCAGTTGACCGCGCTGGGCCAGGGCCTGTTCCAGGGAGTCCACCGGCTTGACCTGGCCCAGCCACGGCGACAGGTCAATCGCCGCTTCGACCTTGTCCAGCAGGCTGCCCGGCACTCGCGTGCCATCAGCGGCGGGGCTGAGCAAACGCAGATCGCCCTGGGCAAAGCCGGCCAGGTCGAAGCCGCCAAAATCATCCACCAGTACGGCTTGCAGGTCGGCGCCTAGAACGGTCTCTACCGCCAGCTCCCAACCGGCTTCAACTTTCAAGCCTTCGGCCAAGCGCGGACGCTCGGCCAGGTGCTGGTCACGCAGCCATTCGGCGGTGCCGGTGCCTGGGTCCAACGCCGCTTGCTGCAAGGCTTCAAGGGACGCCAGGCGGCCGTTAAGCCGCTGCAAATCACCCTGGGCCTGCTGCTGGGCCTGGGTCGCCTGTTGCAGTTGCTGGCGCAATTGCTCCAGGCGCTCCACTTGCTGTTCTTCGCTGGCTTCCAGCTCTTCCAGCGTCATTTCGCTTTCGGCCAGTTGCTCGCTGAGTTCCATGATCGCCGCGTCTTCCGGGTCGGCGGCAAGCAGCACGCGCTCTTCCTGCAGGCGACGCTGGCGCTCGGCCAGGCGTTCCATGCTGGTTTCCAGTTGCTGGATGCGCGACTGCTGCACCTCGGCCTGGCGCCGCGGTTCGGCGGATTGCAGGTTGAAGGCGTCCCACTGCTCCTGCCAGCCGTGCATGGTGGTTTCGGATTCTTCCAGCGCGGCGGCGGCCTCTTCGGCGGCGGCGTTGGTGATGTCCTGCTCGGGGGTGAGCATGTCCAGCTCTTCGCCCAACGTCAGCAGCAAGGTGCGGTCGTGGCCCAGGTGCGATTCGGTTTCCAGGCGCGCGCGTTCCGCTTCCTTCAAGTCATCCTGCAACTGACGCAAGCGCTGCTGGCCGTGCTGGATGCTTTGCTCGACCCGGGCGATATCACCGCCCACCGAATAGAAGCGGCCCTGCACCAGATTGAAGCGCTCGGACAGGTCATGGTGCCCGTCGCGCAGGCGCTCGATGGCGGCGTCGGCATTGCGCTGCTCGGCCACCAGCGCTTCAAAGCTGATTTCCTGGGTGCCGATGATCGCTTCGCGCTGGCCCACCTGATCGTTCAACGCCTGCCAGCGCAGGGCCGACAGTTGCGCCTTGAGCTGGCGCTCTTCGCCCTTGTATTCCTGGTACTTCTCGGCCGCCTGGGCCTGGCGGTGCAGGCGCTCCAACTGGCGCTCCAGCTCTTCGCGCAGGTCGGTGAGGCGGGCGAGGTTTTCATGGGTGCGGCGGATACGGTTTTCGGTCTCTCGGCGGCGCTCCTTGTACTTGGAGATGCCGGCCGCCTCTTCGATAAAGTTGCGCAGGTCTTCGGGCTTGGCTTCGATCAGCTTGGAGATCATGCCCTGTTCGATGATCGAATAGCTGCGCGGGCCCAGGCCGGTACCGAGGAAGATGTCGGTAATGTCCCGGCGCCGGCACTTGGTGCCGTTGAGGAAGTAACTGTTCTGGCTGTCGCGCGTCACTTTGCGGCGGATCGAGATTTCCGCGTAGGCCGCGTATTCGCCGATCAGGGTGCCGTCAGAGTTGTCGAACACCAGTTCGATGCTGGCCTGGCTCACTGGCTTGCGGCTGGTGGAGCCGTTGAAGATGACATCGGTCATCGACTCGCCACGCAGGTTTTTTGCCGAGCTCTCGCCCATCACCCAGCGTACGGCGTCGATGATGTTCGACTTGCCGCAGCCATTGGGCCCGACCACTGCCGCCATGTTACTGGGGAAGTTCACCGTGGTCGGGTCGACGAAGGATTTGAACCCCGCCAGTTTGATGCACTTGAGCCGCACGTTTAGGCGTCCGCCAACGCAGCGATGACCAGCGAGCTGCTGCGCTGGCAGTAGGCCGACAGCACCTGGCGGATCTGCTCCAGGTCACGGGCGAGTACGGCGGCGAGCAGTTGCTCGAACAGCGCCAGGTACTCGCTCATGGACGCCTTGCGCTGATCCAGGGCCAGGTAATAGGCACGGTTCATCGCCGGTTGCAGGTTCTCGACGGTTTCCTGCAAATACGGGTTGTTGGCGAAGGGGTACGCGGCGCGCATCACATTGAAGCATTCTTCGACAAAGGCGCGGATGTCCTGGCGCTCGAAATTGCTCACCAGGCGCTGCTGGATCTGGACGAACGGCGCCATGTCGGCCTGGGTCTGCCAGCCCTGGGCGACCGCATTGCCAAGCAGGATATACAGCTCACTCATCAGCGTGCACAGGCTCTGCACCTTGTGCGCCGTGAGCTCGGTCACATGGGCGCCACGGCGCGGCAGGATCGCGATCAGGTGGCGGCGTTCGAGGATCAGTAAAGCTTCACGCACGGAGCCACGGCTGACATTCAGCGCCAGCGTGACTTTCTGTTCCTGGATCCGCTCTCCAGGCTTGAGATCGCCGCGAATGATACGTTCGGCGAGGTGGTGAGCGATTTGCTCGGCGAGACTGTCCGGCGCCTTGAACGTCATGTTTTCCCTTCAAAATCTTCTATCGGTACAAGCGCGGCAGTGTAGCGCATTGGCCCGCTGATGGCGCTACGCCCACCGTGGCGAATTTGGCATGAAATAAGCAGCACTGAAAACCCACACGCCCCCAAAAACGCCGGTTTCAGAAGACTGAACCATAATTGAAAGTGTTGCGATCGCAATTTCTTGACCTCATGGTCAGAAAATCGTTGACCGAAAAGTCAGACATGACTAGATTCGGCGCAAAGCGGTTAACAACAATAATGAGTCTGCGAGGCCTTCCGTGATCCAGTTTTTACTTAACCAGGAACTCCGTAGCGAGCACGCCCTGGACCCCAACCTGACCGTGCTCAACTATCTGCGCGAGCATGTGGGCAAACCCGGTACCAAGGAAGGCTGCGCCAGCGGCGACTGCGGTGCGTGCACGGTGGTGGTCGGCGAGTTGCACACCGACCCTCAGGGCGTTGAGCAGATCCGTTATCGCAGCCTCAATTCCTGCCTGACATTTGTATCGTCGCTGCACGGCAAGCAACTGATCAGCGTCGAAGACCTCAAGCACCAGGGCCAACTGCACAGCGTGCAACAGGCCATGGTGGAGTGCCACGGTTCGCAATGCGGCTTTTGCACCCCCGGTTTTGTGATGTCGTTGTTCGCCCTGCAAAAGAACAGCGACGCCCCCGACAGCCAGAAGGCCCACGAAGCCCTGGCCGGCAACCTGTGCCGCTGCACCGGCTATCGGCCGATCCTGGCCGCCGCCGAACAGGCCTGCTGCAACAAACCGGCGGACCAGTTCGACAGCCGCCAGGCCGAGACCATCGCCCGCCTCAAAGCCATCGCGCCGACCCAAACCGGTGAACTCAACAGCGGCGACAAACGCTGCCTGGTGCCCCTCACCGTTGCCGACCTGGCCGACCTCTACGACGCCTACCCACAAGCCCGCCTGCTGGCCGGCGGCACCGACCTGGCGCTGGAAGTCACCCAGTTTCACCGCACCCTGCCGGTGATGATCTATGTCGGCAATATTGAAGAGATGAAGCGCATCGAGGACTTCGACGACCGCCTGGAAATCGGCGCCGCCACTGCCCTCTCCGACTGCTACACCGCGCTGCACCACGAATACCCGGATTTCGGCGACCTGCTGCACCGCTTCGCTTCCCTGCAAATCCGTAACCAGGGCACCCTCGGCGGCAATATCGGCAACGCCTCGCCGATTGGCGATTCGCCGCCGCTGTTGATCGCCCTGGGGGCGCAGATCGTGCTGTGCAAAGGCGAGGTGCGCCGCACCCTGGCGCTGGAAGACTACTTCATCGACTACCGCGTGACGGCGCGCCAGGACAGCGAGTTCATCGAGAAAATCATCGTCCCCAAGGGCCACGCGCTGTTCCGTGCCTACAAGGTTTCCAAGCGCCTGGACGACGATATTTCCGCTGTGTGTGCAGCCTTCAACCTAAAGATCGACAACGGTGTGATCAGTGATGCCCGCGTCGCGTTCGGCGGCATGGCCGCCACGCCCAAACGCGCAAAATACTGCGAGGCGGTATTGGTCGGCGCCACTTGGAACGCTGCCACCGTGGAAAAAGCCTGCGCCGCCCTGGCCGAGGATTTCACCCCGCTGTCGGACTTCCGCGCCAGCAAGGAATACCGCCTGCTCAGCGCCCGGAACCTGCTGCGCAAATACTTCATCGAACTGCAAACGCCGCACATCGAGACTCGGGTGACCGCTTATGTCTAACCATCACGCCGTGGAAAAAACCCAGGCCGAACTGGCCGCGCTGTTTGCCCAGGACCTGACCTCCGGAGTCGGCCGCAGCGTCAAGCATGACAGCGCCGCCAAGCACGTGTCCGGTGAAGCGCAATACATCGATGACCGCCTGGAATTCCCCAACCAGCTGCACCTGTATGCACGCATGTCCGACCGCGCCCACGCCCGGATCATCCGCATCGACACCACGCCCTGCTACGCCTTCGACGGTGTACGTATCGTCATCACCCACGAAGACGTGCCGGGCCTGAAGGACATCGGCCCGCTGCTGCCCGGCGATCCCTTGCTGGCCATCGACACGGTGCAGTTCGTCGGCCAGGTGGTTTTGGCCGTGGCCGCCCGCGACCTGGACACCGCACGCAAGGCCGCGATGGCGGCCGTGATCGAATATGAAGACCTGGAGCCCGTGCTGGATGTGGTCGAGGCCTTTCGCAACAAGCACTTCGTGCTCGACAGCCACACCCACCAACGGGGTGATTCGGCCGGCGCGCTGGCAACCGCCAAGCACCGCCTCCAGGGCACCCTGCATATCGGCGGCCAGGAACACTTCTACCTGGAAACCCAGATTTCCTCGGTAATGCCCACCGAAGACGGCGGCATGATCGTCTATTGCTCCACGCAGAACCCCACCGAAGTGCAGAAGCTGGTGGCCGAAGTGCTGGATGTGTCGATGAATAAGATCGTCGTCGATATGCGCCGCATGGGCGGCGGTTTCGGCGGCAAGGAAACCCAGGCGGCGAGCCCGGCGTGCCTGTGCGCGGTGGTGGCGCGCCTCACCGGCCAGCCGACCAAGATGCGCCTGCCGCGCGTCGAAGACATGCTGATGACCGGCAAGCGCCACCCCTTCTATATCGAATACGACGTGGGTTTCGACGACAGCGGTCGCCTGCACGGGATCAACCTGGAACTGGCCGGTAACTGCGGCTGCTCGCCGGACCTGTCCAACTCGATCGTCGACCGTGCCATGTTCCATGCCGACAACGCGTATTACCTGGGCGATGCCACGGTGAACGGCCATCGCTGCAAGACCAACACCGCGTCCAACACCGCCTATCGCGGCTTCGGCGGCCCGCAAGGCATGGTCGCCATCGAGGAAGTGATGGACGCCATCGCCCGCCATCTGGCGCTGGACCCGTTGGCGGTGCGCAAGGCCAATTACTACGGCAAGACCGAGCGCAACGTCACCCACTACTACCAGACCGTCGAGCACAACATGCTCGAAGAGATGACCGCCGAACTTGAAGCCAGCAGCCAATACGCCGAGCGCCGCGAAGCGATCCGCCTGTACAACGCCCACAGCCCGATCCTGAAAAAAGGCCTGGCGCTGACGCCGGTGAAATTCGGGATCTCGTTCACGGCGAGCTTCCTGAACCAGGCCGGTGCGCTGATCCATATCTACACCGACGGCAGCATCCACCTGAACCACGGCGGCACCGAAATGGGCCAGGGCTTGAACACCAAGGTCGCACAAGTGGTGGCCGAAGTGTTCCAGGTGGACATCGACCGCGTGCAGATCACCGCCACCAACACCGACAAAGTGCCCAACACCTCGCCGACCGCCGCGTCCAGCGGTGCGGACCTGAACGGCAAGGCCGCCCAGAACGCCGCCGAAGCCATCAAGCAACGCCTGGTGGAATTCGCCGCGCGCAAGTACGACGTGAGCGAAGCGGATGTGGAGTTCCATAACGGCCATGTGCGCGTGCGCGAGCAGATCCTGACCTTCGAAACGCTGATCCAGCAGGCGTATTTCGCCCAGGTCTCGCTGTCGAGCACCGGCTTCTACAAGACCCCGAAAATCTTCTACGACCGCAGTCAGGCCCGCGGTCGGCCGTTCTACTACTTCGCCTTCGGCGCGGCGTGCTGCGAAGTGATCGTCGACACCCTGACCGGCGAATACAAGATGCTGCGCACCGACATCCTCCACGATGTGGGCGCCTCACTGAACCCGGCCATCGACATCGGCCAGGTAGAAGGAGGCTTTATCCAGGGCATGGGCTGGCTGACCATGGAAGAGCTGGTGTGGAACAACAAGGGCAAGCTAGAGACCTGCGGCCCGGCCAGCTACAAGATCCCGGCGGTGGCCGACATGCCTTTGGATTTGCGCGTGAAGCTGGTGGAAAACCGCAAGAACCCGGAAGACACGGTGTTCCACTCCAAGGCCGTGGGCGAGCCACCGTTCATGCTCGGGATTGCCTCGTGGTGCGCGATCAAGGATGCGGTGGCGAGCCTGGCTGATTATCGCCATCAGCCGAAGATCGATGCGCCGGCGACACCGGAGCGGGTGTTGTGGGGGTGTGAGCAGATGCGCAAGTTGCAGACGGCGACAGCTGTCGAGACTGAAACTGAAATGGCTTCGCTCTAGACCGACGCGCTGCCATCAGGGGCGGTGCGACGATTCGACTTGCTCCCGATGACGGCCGAACTGCCAACAGTAATGTTGAGGTAAACATGAACAACTGGATCAGCGCCCTCGCCGACCTGCAGAACCGGGGCGAACCCTGCGTACTGGTGACCATCATCGAAGAGCTCGGCTCCACGCCGCGCAATGCCGGTTCGAAGATGGTGATCAGTGCCGCGCAAACCTTCGACACCATCGGCGGCGGGCACCTGGAATACAAGGCCATGCAGATCGCCCGCGACATGCTTGTGCGTGGCCAGCAGAACACCCATCTGGAGCGCTTCAGCCTCGGCGCCAGCCTGGGCCAGTGCTGCGGTGGCGTCACCGTGCTGCTGTTCGAACCCATGGGCCAGGTGCAGGCGCAGATCGCGGTGTTCGGCGCAGGCCATGTCGGCCGTGCGCTGGTGCCGTTGCTGGCGAGCCTGCCGTGCCGGGTACGCTGGATCGATTCCCGCGAACAGGAGTTTCCGGAACATATCCCCCAGGGCGTGCGTAAAATCATCAGCGAAGAGCCGGTGGACGAAATTGCCGACCTGCCGGTGGGCAGTTACTGCATCGTAATGACCCACAATCACGCGCTGGACCTGGAACTCACCGCAGCCCTGCTCAAGCGCAATGACTTCGCCTACTTCGGCCTGATCGGTTCGAAGACCAAACGCGTCAAGTTCGAACACCGCCTGCGCGATCGCGGCTTCGACGCCGCACAGTTGCAACGCATGCGCTGCCCCATGGGCCTCACTGAGGTGAAGGGCAAGTTGCCGGTGGAGATCGCCATCTCCATCGCCGGCGAAATCATCGCCACCTATAACGCCAGTTTCGGCCAGCACACCGCGAGCGCCGAACCTATTGCCAAATTGCTGCCGGCCTCGCGCCGCAGCCAAGCTATCAATTGAGACGACCATGCCTTTGACTCGCAAAGCCTACCGTGCCGCCCTCCTGCACAGCATCGCCGACCCCGCTGAAGTTGGGATCGAAGCCTCCTACGAGTATTTCGAAGACGGCCTGCTGGTGATCGAAAACGGCCGGATCAGCGCCCTGGGCCATGCCGCCGACCTGCTGCCGAGCTTGCTTGCCGACATCGACATCACCCATTACCAGGATGCGCTGATCATCCCCGGCCTGATCGACACCCATATCCACCTGCCGCAAACCGGCATGGTCGGCGCGTACGGCGAGCAGTTGCTGGACTGGCTCAACACCTACACCTTCCCGTGCGAAAGCCAGTTCGCCGACAAGGCCCACGCCGAAGAAGTCGCAGACATTTTTATCAAGGAACTGCTGCGCAACGGCACCACCACCGCACTGGTGTTCGGCAGTGTGCATCCGCAGTCGGTGAACGCATTCTTTGAGGCGGCGGAAAAACTCGACCTGCGCATGATCGCCGGCAAGGTGATGATGGACCGCAACGCTCCGGACTACCTCACCGACACCGCCGAATCGGGCTACCAGCAAAGCAAGGCACTGATCGAACGCTGGCACGGCAAGGGCCGCCTGCACTATGCGGTCACCCCGCGTTTTGCGCCGACCAGCACGCCGGAACAATTGGCGCTCGCCGGACAACTGTTGGGCGAATACCCGGACCTGTACATGCAGACGCACATCAGTGAGAACAAGCAGGAAGTCGAGTGGGTGAAGGCGCTGTTTCCGGAGCGCAACGGCTATCTGGATGTGTACGATCACTACCATCTGCTGGGCGAGCGCTCGGTGTTTGCCCACGGCGTGCACCTGTGTGATGACGAATGCGCACGGTTGGCGGAGACGGGGTCGGCGGTGGCGTTCTGTCCGACCTCGAACCTCTTCCTCGGCAGCGGCCTGTTCAACCTGCCGATGGCCGAGAAACACAAGCTGAATGTCGGGCTGGGCACCGATGTGGGTGGCGGCACCAGTTTCTCGCTGCTGCAAACCTTGAACGAAGCCTACAAGGTCATGCAACTGCAGGGCGCGCGGTTGAGCCCCTTCAAGTCGCTATACCTGGCCACCCTGGGCGGTGCGCGGGCGCTGCGCCTGGAAGACAAGATCGGCACGTTGCAGCCGGGCACCGATGCAGACTTCCTGGTGCTGGACTACAACGCCACGCCGCTGCTGAGCTATCGCTTGAAGCAGGCCAATAACATTGCCGAGACGTTGTTCGTGTTGATGACCCTGGGGGATGATCGGACGGTGTTGCAGACCTACGCTGCCGGCCAACTCGTGCACCAACGCTGATCTGCGCCACGACACAAAACAAATGTGGGAGGGGGCTTGCTCCCGATAGCGGTGGATCAGGCACTTAATTCAGTGACTGACACTCTGCCATCGGGGGCAAGCCCCCTCCCACATTTTTTAATCGGGTTTACAGCTTGACTGAAGAACGCCCCGGCTTCTTGGTCTGCAACAGATGCGAGAACACCGCATGCAAATCATCCGACGCACTTTCCTCGTCGAGGTTGAGCTTGCTGTCGATGTGATCCATGTGATGCATCATCAAGTTCACCGCCAACGCTGCGTCCCGTGCTTCGATCGCATCAATCAGCTGGGTGTGCTCATCGTAGGAACAGTGCGAGCGGTTGCCGCTTTCGTACTGGGCGATGATCAACGAGGTCTGGGACACCAGGCTGCGCTGGAAGCTGATCAGCGGCGCGTTTTTCGCGGCTTCGGCCAGCTTGAGGTGGAATTCGCCGGAGAGGCGGATGCCCGCACCGCGATCGCCGCGGGAGAAGCTGTCGCGCTCGTCGTTGACCATCTGGCGCAGTTCGGCCAGTTGCTCGGCGGTGGCGTGCTGCACTGCCAGCTCGGTGATCGCTCGCTCTACCAGGCGCCGGGCCAGGAACACCTGGCGTGCTTCTTCCACGCTTGGGCTCGCCACCACCGCGCCACGATTGGGCCGCAGTAGCACCACGCCTTCATGGGCCAGGCGCGACAGCGCGCGGCGAATAATGGTGCGGCTGACGCCGAAGATTTCGCCCAGTGCCTCTTCACTCAATTTGGTACCGGGTGCCAGGCGCTGCTCGAGGATCGCCTCGAAGATATGCGCGTAGACGATATCGTCCTGGGTTCCGCTGCGACCGGCCTTGCCGGCTCGCGGTTGTTTCTTGAGAGGTTGCAACTGTTCGTTCATGGGCACTCGGGTAGGGAGAACGGCGGCGAATTAACGGTAATACGGCAACTTTAAGGTAATACGGCAACACGGGGTCGCTGGCAAGTATCACCTAAAAACAGCGCACATTGTACACAACCCACTGCGCCAACACACACTGTACGGCTGTTTGCGGTGCCGTCTGTATTGCAATGAGTCGTTACGTTTGAGTTTAGGCTTGAATCTGCGCCGTCACCGGCAAACACCCAGGTAAAAGGAACACCTCTCCATGACCGACGCCACCCAAGCGCCCTTGCGCCCGCTGGCCGACACTTCTGCCTCCGCCGTCGTCGCCGGCTTTATCGCCATGATGACCGGCTATACCAGCTCCCTGGTGCTGATGTTCCAGGCCGGCCAGGCGGCCGGCTTGACCACGGCGCAGATTTCTTCGTGGATCTGGGCGATTTCCATCGGCATGGCGGTCTGCAGCATCGGCCTGTCCCTTCGCTACCGCACGCCGATCACCATTGCCTGGTCCACCCCCGGCGCGGCGCTGTTGATCACCAGCCTGGGCGGTGTGAGTTACGGCGAGGCCATCGGCGCCTACATCACCTGCGCGGTGCTGGTGACGCTCTGCGGGCTCACCGGCAGCTTTGAAAAACTGGTCAAGCGTATCCCTGCGTCGTTGGCGGCCGCGTTGCTGGCGGGGATCCTGTTCAAGATCGGCAGCGAGATTTTCGTCGCCGCGCAGCATCGCACCGGCCTGGTCCTGGGGATGTTTTTCACCTACCTGATCATCAAGCGCCTGTCGCCACGCTACGCGGTGCTATCCGCCTTGGTGATCGGTACCCTGCTGTCGGGGCTGATGGGCTTGCTGGACTTCAGCGGTTTCCACCTGGAAGTGGCGACGCCGGTATGGACGACGCCGCACTTCTCGCTGGCGGCAACTATCAGCATCGGGATTCCGTTGTTCGTGGTGGCGATGACCTCGCAGAACATGCCCGGCGTCGCCGTCCTGCGGGCCGATGGCTATAACGTGCCGGCCTCGCCGCTGATCACCGCCACCGGCCTGGCCTCGCTGGTGCTGGCGCCCTTTGGCTCCCACGGCATCAACCTGGCGGCGATCAGCGCAGCGATCTGCACCGGCCCCCACGCCCATGAAGACCGTAATAAACGCTACACCGCCGCCGTATGGTGCGGGGTGTTCTACGGGATAGCCGGGGTGTTCGGCGCAACACTGGCGGCACTGTTCGCAGCCTTGCCCAAGGAACTGGTGCTGTCGATTGCGGCCTTGGCCTTGTTTGGCTCGATCATCAATGGCTTGAGTATCGCCATGAATGAGCCGAAGGAACGGGAAGCGGCGCTGATCACCTTCATGGTCACCGCGTCAGGCTTGACGTTGTTTTCCATCGGGTCGGCGTTCTGGGGAATTGTGGCGGGGGTGTTGACGCTGCTGATTCTGAACTGGCGCAAGGCATAAAAAAACGGCGACCCTCAGGTCGCCGTTTTTTTCAGTATCACTTAGCCGCGTTGATCGGCTTTTCCGGATACCACACGTCCAGCAGCGGGCTGACTTCAGCCTTGGTCAGCTCGGAACGGGTTTTCAGCCAGGCTTCGACGGCAGCGCGCTGCTCTTCGGAGACCGAGCCACGCTTCTGCAGGCAAACCAGACCGTAGTCGTCGCCTCCGACATAGCCCAGGCCGTTGGCTTCCATGGCTTCTTTGATGAATGCTTCGAGGAAAGCGTCGATAGCTTCTTCACTCAGGCCTTCTTTGAAGTCCAGGTTCAGTTCGAAACCCAGCTCTTGAAATTCATCAACGCACAGTTTTTTGCGCAGACGCTGGGAACGGTTAGTCGCCATTGGAACAATCCTCATAAGTAATAACGGGCGGCACTTTAGCAGTTTAAGGCGACGATTGCCCGACTCTCTGGGACGGGCGGCCGTTTGCTGTTAAAAAAACGCCGATTACCAGCTATCGTTCAGCTACAAGTGCCTTCACCTTGGGGCATAATGCCGACACTTTCATGACCATTGAGGGATTTTTCCTATTTACCCCTCGCCTTTTTCACCCTCCTCAGCAGTAGGGTTTTATTTCTTATGATCAAATCTTTGCGTCCATTGCTACTTGCCAGTTTTCTCCTGCCACTGGCCTTTTCCACCTCCGCGGCCCCGATCAATAACACCTTGCCTGCCAACGTCCAGCAGGCACTGGCCAAAGCCAAGCTGCAAAACACTGCGCTGTCCCTGGTGATGATCCCGCTGAACGGCCCCGGCACCCCCACCGTGTTCAACGCCGACGTCTCGGTGAACCCGGCCTCCACCATGAAGCTGGTCACCACCTATGCGGCCCTGGAAATGCTCGGCCCCAACCACCAGTGGAAAACCGAGTTCTACACCGACGGCACCCTCAGCGGTGGCGTGTTGCACGGCAACCTGTACCTCAAGGGTGGCGGCGACCCCAAGCTGAATATGGAAAAACTCTGGCTGCTGATGCGCGACCTGCGGGCCAATGGCGTGCAGCAAGTCACCGGCGACCTGGTGCTGGACCGCAGTTTCTTCAACCAGCCGCAGTTGCCGGAATTCAATGACGACGGCAACGACGAGAACAAACCGTTCCTGGTCAAGCCCGACGCCCTGCTGGTCAACCTCAAGGCCCTGCGCTTTGTGACCCGCAACGATTCGGGCCGCGTGCTCGTCTCGGTCGAACCGCCGATTGCCAGCATCCGCATCGACAACCAGGTCAAGGCCTCCAACGCCAAGCAGTGCACCGGCGACGTACGCTACAACCCGGTCACGGGCGCCGATGGCAGTATGACGGTCACCGTCAGCGGCCAATTGGCCGATGGCTGCAGCTCGCAGACTTATCTGTCGTTGCTGGACCACGCCACCTACACCGCCGGTGCGGTACGGGCGATCTGGCAGGAACTGGGCGGCACCATTCAGGGCCGCGATATCCAGGCACCGGTGCCCAAGGATGCCAAGGTACTGGCCCGCGCCTTTTCGCCGGACCTGGCGGAAATCATCCGTGACATCAACAAATACAGTAACAACACCATGGCCCAGCAATTGTTCCTGAGCCTGGGCGCGCAGTTCCGCAACGATGCCGACGGCGACGATGCCAAGGCCGCGCAACGTGTAGTGCGCCAGTGGCTGGCGAAAAAAGGCATCACCGCGCCACACCTGGTGATGGAGAACGGTTCGGGCCTGTCCCGTGCCGAACGGGTCAGCGCCCGCGAGATGGCCGCCATGCTGCAAGCCGCCTGGAAAAGCCCCTACGCTGCGGAGTACATCAGTTCCATGCCGATTGCTGGCACCGACGGCACCATGCGCAAGCGCTTGAAAACCACCGCCATGCGCGGCGAGGCCCACGTCAAGACCGGTACCTTGAACACCGTGCGCGCCATTGCCGGGTTCAGCCGCGACAACAATGGCAACACCTGGGCGGTGGTGGCGATCCTCAACGATCCGAAGCCGTGGGGCGCGTCGTCGGTGCTGGACCAGGTGCTGCTGGATCTGTACCGCCAGCCAAAAATGGCGGCGGCGGCTCCCGTCCTATAGGAGCGAGCATCAGGCCCGCGCCCTCTCGGCCTCCACCCGGTCCCTGCCCGCCTGCTTGGCCACGTACACCGCCGAGTCGGCACGCAACAACAGGCCATCAATGCCTTCATCCACCCGCCAGCTGGCCACACCAAAGCTGGCGGTGACGATGCCCACCGGTTCCATCGGCAGGCTACGCAGGGATTGCCACAACTCCATCGCCAAGCTGTAGGCCTGCTCACCATCGGTATTGGGGCACAGCACCATGAATTCCTCGCCCCCCAGGCGGCAGAACACGTCGGTGCGGCGCAGACGCTGACTGATGCGCCTGCACAACTCCTGCAACACCCCGTCGCCAACCGCATGCCCGTGCTGGTCGTTGATACGCTTGAAATGATCGATATCGAGCATGATCACCGACAGCGCCCCACTGATCCGGTTGAGCCTCGCCATCTCGGCCCTGAGGCGGTCCTGGAAATAGCGACGGTTGTGAATCCCGGTCAGGGAATCTGTGATGGACAGCGCGCGCAGTTCCTCTTCAACCCGCTTCAAGTCGGAAATGTCCGACACATAGCCATGCCACAGCGTACCGCCCCCCGGTAACTCTTCCGGGGTGGCCTCGCCGCGAATCCAGCGCACCCCCCGTTGCGGCAACTGCACCCGGTACTCTTCGCGCCAGTGGCTCAACTGCAATGCCGACAGGCGAATCGAGGCCCGCACCCGATCCGCGTCCAGCGGGTGGATTCGCTCGAAGACCTTCGTCGCATCCCGCTGCAACGCGCTGACCTCGATTTCATAGATATCGCGCATGCCGTCGCTGGCGTAGATAAAGCGCCAGTTATCCTGGGGTTCCAGGGTGAATTGGAAGATCCCCCCAGGTACGTGGGCACTGAGTTTCTTGAGCAGGCGGTCCCGCGCCGCTAGGGCCTCGTAGGCGCGTTTCTGCTCGGTGACGTCCAGGTAAATCGCGAGGTGCCCGACCCACAGGCCATGGTCATCCAGCAAGACGGTGGCCAACATGTTCACAATCAGCTGACTGCCATCCTGGCGGATCAAGGTCCACTCCCGGGCTTCGTGCAGGTTGTCGGGGCTTTCCACCAGCATCGCCTGGCTCGCCGGGATACGCTTGCCCAAGGTCACGCTCAGGCTCGCGGAACGCGCCTCCAGCTCCAACGCCAAGTGCAGGCTTTCCAGGGTCAGCTTGCCCACCACCTGCTCGGCCTCGTACCCCAGCATCTGCTCGGCACCGGCGTTGAAGGTGTTGATCACACCGCGCAAGTCAGTGGCAATGATCGCCACTTGGGTAGCGGCGTTGAGTACGCTGCGCAACTGGCCATGGGCACCCCGCAGTTCCTGCTCACGCAAGCGCAACTGCACAGTGCGTTGCTCCACCAGTTTCAACGCACGCTGGCGTTGGCTCACCAGCACATAGAGCAAGGCGCTGAGCAGCAGGCTGAGTAGGCTACCCATGGTCAGGATCGTGGACAGCGAGGAATAGTTGGCCTGCTCGAACACCTTGCTCGGGCGCAGGCTCAGGGCGTACACATGGTCGCCCAGGGTCAGGCGACGCGCGCCAGCAAGGTCACTGTTGGCCACGGCATTGCCGGACTCGAAGAGCACGCGCTTTTGCAGGTCGGAGGTGTCGACGATCTGCATCACCAGGTTGTCCCGCTCCGCTTTGGGCAAGCCGTCGGCGACCAACTGGCGCATGCTGATCACCGCCATCACGTAACCGTATGGCTCATTTGGGGACGGCTCGGAGGTGGGCAGGTGACTCACCGGCGCGACCAGTAATACACCAGTGACATAAGCCGGCTCGACCCCCACCAACTGCATGGGTTGGGACACCGCCAACTTGCCGCTCTTTTGCGCCCGCTCAAGGGCCGAGCGCCGCAGGGGCTGGGCCAACAGATCAAAACCCAGGGGCGACCCCAGCAGGCTTTGAGTCTGGCTGTAGAGCACCGGAACGTATTCATCACGCTCGGGCGCCGGGGCCAGTTCGCCGGCGCTATTAAGTTCACGGATAACAAAGGGTACCCCACGCAGGCGGGACACCTCTTGTTCAAACTGGCTGCGCTGTTCGCGAAACACGCGGGGTGCCCAGGCGTAGGCCCGGGCGCGCAACAGTAACGGCTGGGCAAACCCGTCGAACTCCTCGCGGGACACAACATCGGAGTTGACGAAGAACCGCCGCAGGCTGTTCAGGCGTTGTTCCTGATCCTCGAAACGCTCCTGCAAGCGGGTGTAACGCTCGTTGACCAGCAACTGAAAGCGCTGGCGAACCTGTTGCTGATAGAGGTCGGAGGCCGCCCAGGCGACGATGGCCGTCAGCGCAAAACCTGCCAATAACACCACCAACGCCACCAGCCAAGCCGACGCCTGTTCACTGATAAAGCCTAGGATTTTCGGGCGAACGGCTTGCAACGGCATAGGCAACACTCACAACGCCAGCGTGCGGGGGGTGTCACTTTGGCTAGGCCTTAAGTTATAGCCATCGGCCCAGGGTTTGACCAGCGTAAAAAAGCCGCAAGCCCGGAATAGTCCAGGCTTGCGGCTTTTTCGTGGCGGCGATCAGCGAGCGGTGATTTTCCACGCCCGGTGGATCTTCGCGTTACGCGCAAAATCCGGGTCGATGGTCTTGTCGCTGATCTCTTCGACCGCATAGCGTTCGCTGAGGTTGTCCTCCAGCTGGAACTTGCGGAAGTTGTTCGAGAAGTACAACACGCCACCCGGTGCCAGGCGGGCCATGGCCAGGTCGAGCAACTGCACGTGATCGCGCTGCACGTCGAAGATGCCTTCCATGCGCTTGGAGTTGGAGAAGGTCGGCGGGTCGATGAAGATCATGTCGAACTCATCGCGGCTGGCGTCCAGCCAGGCCATCACATCACCCTGCTCCAGGCGGTTCTTGTCGGAGAAACCATTGAGGGAGAAGTTGCGACGGGCCCAGTCCAGGTAGGTCTTGGACAGGTCGACACTGGTGGTGCTGCGCGCGCCGCCCTTGGCTGCGTGCACACTGGCGGTGGCGGTGTAGCAATACAGGTTGAGGAAACGCTTGCCGGCCGCTTCCTTCTGGATACGCATGCGCATCGGACGATGGTCGAGGAACAGACCGGTGTCCAGGTAGTCGGTGAGGTTGACCAGCAGCTTCACGCCGCCTTCGCTGACCTCGGTGAACTTGCCCTGGGCACTCTGGCGCTCGTATTGCTTGGTACCGCTCTGGCGCTCGCGACGCTTGACCACCACGCGGCTCTTGTCGATGTTCAGCGCCTGGGGAATGGCCGCCAGGGCGTCGAACATGCGGGCCGAGGCTTTTTCCGGGTCGATGGATTTTGGCGCAGCGTATTCCTGCACGTGGACCCAGTCGTGGTACAGGTCGATGGCCATGGAGTATTCAGGCATATCGGCGTCGTAGACGCGGTAGCAATCCACCCCTTCACGCTTGGCCCACTTGCCCAGCAGCTTGAGGTTCTTTTGCAGGCGGTTGGCGAACATCTGCCCGCCTTCGCTCAGGCGCGCCTGCTCGACCACGGGGGCCGGGGCGGGCTTGATCGGGTTGCCGTTCTTGTTGTATTGGCGCTCCTGCGGCTCGGCCGGAGCCTGGTCGTAAACGGCCTGTTCACGTTCGGCCTGACGCTGTTCCGGGGTACGGCGCTCGCCGGTGACGAACTGATCCGGGTTGACCTTGATCAGCAGCAACTTGCACGGCAATGCGCCGTTCCAGAACGAATACTGCTTGTGGCTGCGGATCCCCATGCGCTTGCCCAGGTCCGGCGCGCCAGTGAACACCGCCGCTTCCCAGCCCATGCAGGCCTGGCGCAGACGCTCGCCGAGGTTCTGGTAGAGGTACAACAGGCTGGCTTCGTCACCCAAGCGCTCGCCGTAGGGCGGGTTGCAGATCACCAGGCCTTTCTGGTTCTGGTCCGGGCGCGGCTCGAAGGTGCCGACTTCGCCCTGGTACACCTTGATCCAGTGGCTCAGGCCGGCGCGCTCGATGTTGTTGCGGGCGGGCTGGATCAGGCGCGGGTCGGCTTCGTAGCCCCGCACCCACAACGGCGGCTTGTTCATGCCAATGGCCGCGCGTTCAGTGGCCTCGGCATGGAGTTTTTTCCACAGCGCCGGGACGTGACCGAGCCAGGTGGTGAAGCCCCACAATTCGCGATTGAGGTTAGGTGCCATGTCGGCGGCGATCATCGCCCCTTCCACCAGGAAGGTGCCCACGCCGCACATCGGGTCAGTCAGCGCGCCGCCTTCGGCAGCAATGCGCGGCCAGCCGGCACGAATCAGGATCGCCGCCGCGAGGTTTTCCTTCAACGGCGCGGCGCCCTGCTGCAGGCGGTAGCCGCGCTGGTGCAGGCTGTGGCCGGACAGGTCGAGGGACAGGATCGCTTCGCCACGGTCCAGGCGCAGGTGGATGCGCAGGTCGGGGTTGATCTTGTCGATGGACGGGCGTTCGCCGGTCGGGGTACGCAGCTTGTCGACGATCGCATCCTTGACCTTCAGCGCGCCGAAGTGGGTGTTGTCGATGCCTGAGCCGTGACCGCTGAATTCCACCGCCAGGGTACCGTCAGAGACCATGTGATCGGCCCATTCAATATCCAGCACACCGTGGTAGAGGTCTTCGGCGTCCTTCATTGGGAAGCGCTTGAGCACCAGCAACACACGGTTGGCCAGGCGCGACCAGAGGCACAGGCGGTAGGCGGTTTCCATGTCGGCCATGCCGCGCACGGCCGAGGTGTGCTCGCGGGCTTCCTCAAGGCCAAGCCCGACGGCTTCCTCGATCAGCAGGCCTTCGAGGCCCTTGGGGCAGGTGAGGAAGAGTTCAAAACGGTCCGACATGGGGCATTCCAGGCTTTTCAGCAATAAGTGAACGGGCGACGCATCGCCGGCTCGGTTTTCAATCAAGCACTTTTCTTAAGAGTGCTCGCGTGGCACGAATGTGCCGTTCCACCCCGTCTGACGGGCCTTGGAGCCTTTATTGACGGGGCAGAGAGAGAATTTGACGCAACAAAAAGAAATATTCCGACCCTTCGTCGAATAATAACCGACAGCAACAGAAGGATATTCTCACTAAAGGATTAAACCCATCCTCTTTGCAGGGTGCATCATAGCTGGCTTTGCCCAACAAATGGGGCGAAAAGCCATCCCAGCTTATGGCTATAGCATCGTTATCGTTACGTGCTTATGACAAAACGATCATTGAATCCATGTGACCTATTGGTTAGAACTCAACACAGGTTGGCGCCGCAACGACGCCAACACATAGGCTCGCCACGCCGGCAGCGAGCCCACCAACGGCAGAAAAACTCTGCCCGGCCTCAGACGAGGCCGAAGGATATCAAGACAGTCAACAAGTGAGGGAAACACCCTATGAGAAGACTTAAGCGTGATCCGTTGGAAAGAGCATTTTTACGCGGATATCAATATGGCGTTCATGGCAAATCCCGTGAGCTTTGCCCATTTACTCTACCGTCGGTACGCCAAGCCTGGATCAACGGCTGGCGAGAAGGACGCGGCGACAACTGGGACGGTATGACTGGCACTGCGGGAATCCACAGACTCAACGAACTTCACGCCGTCGGCTAATCAAGGGCATTTAATTCCGACAACACCTCGAATATGTAGCGACTTAACCACGCACGCCCTATCCAGGCGGCGGGCTTCGGCCCAGGGGCTCCTCTTAAGGAGCCCTTTTTATTGGCGGTGTTTTTTAATGACTATTCCCCGCCCAGCGTGCATCTACTATCAGCGCAAGGCCGCAATCGCATCCACTGACTGGCGGATCAGCGCCGGGCCTTTATAAATAAAACCCGAGTACAACTGCACCAGGCTGGCGCCCGCAGCGATCTTCTCGGCGGCATGCTTGCCTTCGGTAATGCCGCCCACCGCGATGATCGGCAAACGCCCGGCCAACTCAGCGGCCAGCACCTTGACGATATGGGTGCTCTTGTCACGCACTGGCGCACCCGACAGGCCGCCCGCTTCATCGCCATGGGCCAACCCTTCGACGCCGACACGGCTGAGGGTGGTGTTGGTCGCAATGACCGCATCCATGCCCGCATCCACCAGTGCCTGGGCCACCAGCACGGTTTCTTCGTCACTCATGTCCGGGGCAATCTTGATTGCCAACGGCACGCGCTTGCCATGGCGCACGGCCAGGTCTTCCTGGCGTTGACGCAGGGCTTCGAGCAATTGCTTGAGCGAATCGCCGAACTGCAGGCTGCGCAGGCCCGGGGTGTTGGGCGAGCTGACGTTGACGGTGACATAGCTGGCGTGGGCGTAGACCTTGTCCAGGCAGATCAGGTAGTCATCCACTGCACGCTCGACCGGCGTGTCGAAGTTCTTGCCGATATTGATACCGAGGATGCCTTTGTACTTTGCGGCCTCGACGCGCGACAGCAGATGATCGACGCCCAGGTTGTTGAACCCCATGCGATTGATGATCGCCTCGGCTTCCGGCAGGCGAAAGATACGCGGCTTGGGGTTACCCGGTTGCGGTCGCGGCGTCACGGTGCCGATCTCCACAAAACCGAAACCCAGCTGCGCGAAGCCATCGATGGCCGCACCGTTCTTGTCCAGGCCGGCGGCCAGTCCGACCGGGTTGGGAAAGTCGAGCCCCATCACCGACACCGGCATTTTCGCCGGTGCCTTGCATACCAGGCCATTGAGCCCCAGGCGGCCACCGGCGCCGATCAGGTCCAGGGACAGATCGTGGGAGGTTTCCGGGGAGAGTTTGAACAACAGCTGGCGGGCCAGGGTATACATGGGCGGGCTAGACTCGGATGGCGGCGGAAGGTGGCGGCGATTATAGCGGGGTGGCGGGGTGCACGCGAGGCGCGCCGCCCAAACGTCAGTAGCGTTGCTGTACCAGGGTCTCATAACGTGCCCAGATTTTTTCTGCATAGCGCATGCGCAACGCGTCGCGCTCAGGGCCGGAGCCGGGCCCGACATTGTAGGACCCCACCGCCGTCCAGTTGTAGCCAAAGCGCTGGATAAACTCGGCCAGTATGGAGGCCCCGACTTCCACCGACAGGCAGGGTTCACTCAACAGCCTTTCCTCAGTGATACCCAGCTTGAGCAGACGAGGTAAATGGATACTGTTGATCTGCATCAGGCCGATATCCCGTGTGCCATTACCGTTGGCGTAGTTCATCGCATCCGGGCGAAAATCCGACTCCACGGCGGCGATAGCCTGTAGCAATTCCGGTTCGATATCGTAGCGGCGGGCAGTTTCCTCCCAGCAATAGGCCAGTGCCTGATTGCCGCTCGTCACCAGGCCAAGCCACAGTAGCCTGCGCCAGAACTCAGCCATGACTGACTTGTCCACAGGCCGAACACACATGCTGCCGGGTATCCATAGGCCCGCGCCCATGGCGCTCAGCCTTCACCGGGCATGTAAAGCGATACCCGCGACCATAGATGGTCTTGATAAAGCCTTTGTCAGCGCCAAGATGCTTGCGCAGCGAATAAATGCAACGGGTCAGCGACTCCTCGGCGACCTCCCCCTGAGGCCAGGCCAGCTCCAGCAAGCGGTCCTTGGTCATCAGTACACCGCCAGAGACCAGCAGCAGCCGCAAAACATGCAGCTCCTTGGGTGGCAACTGGACATCGCTGCCGTCTCCGGTCAAGCGACCATCGCCATGCAGCGTCCACCGGGAAAAGAGCAGGGAAGTCGCCGTCAATTCATCATTAACGACGGCCATATCTACCTCGACATCCGACTACTGACATTGAAGCCCTTATTTTCCAGTACTGGCCCTTGCGCCCACATCACGACTATAAAAAACCGCCTTGCAGGCCACGCTAGGAAAAAACCCATACAGCCAACGATTTTTAGCAACACTCTGTAAGACACTTCACCCATACACCTCAGGCGCTCCCCTTTTATAGACCTCGTGCAACTCAACGCCCAACCGATCTTCCAGTTGCACCAACTCGCCCAATGCGAGCAACCGGCCATTAACCCGAACTTCCACGCAGTGGATGATGCCGGGCGACAATGGCAACACCTTCCCAGGAGCAAAGGCTGCCAGGCGCCTGCGGCTGATCAGTTGTTCCTGTAGAAGAATTTCCAAATGCATGGGGCAACGCCTTATTCACGGAGAACCATCGCGACCCGGGCGTACGAACGCACGTTGCACGCGCTCGTATTGCGCCGCACTCAACGGTGGCGGGCCAACGCCAGTGGCCAACGTTTTCATCTCGCCTCCCACGGCCCGGGCCTCAATCACAAACAGGCGAACCTTGGCCGGGCCAGCTGAAACGGTGCTGCGTCCCAACTCATGTGCCTCACGGCTGAACGCTCCCAGCCACAAGCGCTTACCCTGCGGCACCCTTGCCACGCTGCTGACACTCACCCGACCGACCGCGGTCGGTTTGCCGCGCCGCCCCGCCTGGTTCAATTGTCGACCATCCTCGACATGGAGCAGCATCTCGATCTGGTTCCCTTCGGCAAAACGCGGCAGCACGCTAACCTGGGAGCCGTATTGCACGGGCTTCCAATCAGCATGTTCAGCTCCGGGAGTCGGCAGGTAGAAGGTGTGGTGATCCTGGAACACGGCCGGCACATTTTCCTGGGTGAGAATCACCGGCAACGTCATCACCCTTACTCGCCGCCGGCGTTCCAGCACGGCGATTTGCGCCATCACGCGGTTATCGTCCATCGGCTCCAGAATGCGCGTGGCCTGGGCCTTCCCATCCTTGTCCCAGTCAAAACCCAGCTTTTTCAGTTCGTCACGGTCCACGTCCACCATCCAGAGCGAGACTTCGATAGAGCGCTTGGGCGTGTCGAATTCCGCCACCAGGCGCTCGATGACCCCCAGTTGCGCTGGCTTGCCCTTGATCAGCAGGCTATTGGTGTCCGGATAGGCGATCACCACCAGGCTCTTGTCGGCCAGCGGCCCCTTCTGTTCAGAACCCAACAGGGTTTCGATCGTCGACGCGATGCCCGGCACCGTGACCTTTTCGTCACCCATGGCATAGCTGCGGTCTGCCACATGGGTGTTGAGTACCTGAACGACAGCAAACGCCTGGGTACCTACTTGTAATTCAGCCCGCTCGCGATCCATCAATTGGGCCAGGCGCAAAATGTGGTCGACATAATGAGGTGGCCCGGACACATCGAATGTGCGTGCCCCGCTCACGCGCAGGGGGTAGCGCGTCTCATCAAGCCCCGAGCGGCGCATGAGGCCACGAAACCGCTCGACAGATATATGCCTCAGCACCACTGCCGAACGCTTTGCCTCGCTGGCGTTGTAGAGGTAGAGCGCCTGGCCATCGCTGTACCAGATCAAGCCGTACTGCAACGCAAGCGCCTCCAGGGCGTGCAGCGGCATATCGAGGTCAATGACCTCGCTGATGCGTATGCGTGCCACTTCACTGCTCACGACGATGGGCAGGCCCATCGGCACGGACAAGGCGGTAAAGACGGTATGCAGGCTCTCATCCCGTGCCTGGTAGGTCTGGCCCTGGGCATCGACACTTCCCAGCATCAGCGCGGCAAACAGCAGCCAGAGACAGGCAGTGGTTACGGAGAAATGAGCGTACACCTTGGATTTCCTGGGCAGCCTGGCAGTAAGAAGCGGCCATACTGAGAGGCCGCCCAATTTCAATCTTGATGAAAAGTTGACGGCGGGCGGTGCCCATCGGCCCGTGGCATGTGCCTTGCTATGGACTCTGTATCAGAGCGCGCACCAACGGCGGAGCGGGCTTACGGACAAAGGCGTCGTTACCCGCAATGGCCTTGCATCGCCATCTGAGGGAACGACGCTTTTTTGTGAAAGAAAAGGTAGGTGTTGATGAACGATTCGGTTGGCAACAGCCCGACGAACGACCCACTGGCTTGGGTCAACGGCAGTGACGCCCCGGAAAAGAGCAGCCTTGACCTGGGCTTCATGGCCTTGAGCGATTGCGCATCCCTGGTGGTGGCAGCGACCCAGGGCTTCGCCCAGCCGTATGGCTTGACCCTCAACCTCAAGCGCCAATCTTCATGGGCCAACCTGCGGGACAAACTGGTCAGCGGCGAGCTGGACGCCGCCCACAGCCTGTACGGGCTGGTCTATGCCGTGCACCTGGGCATCGGCGGCGTCGCACCTACCGACATGGCGGTCTTGATGGGGCTGAACCAGAACGGCCAAAGCATCAACCTGTCCCGCAGCCTGCAACAGCAGGGCGTGGTCACTCCTGAGGCGCTGGACCGCCACGTGCACCAAAGCCGAACAAAACTGACTTTCGCCCAGACCTTTCCCACAGGTACTCACGCCATGTGGTTGTACTACTGGCTGGCGAGCCAAGGCATTCATCCGCTACAGGATGTGGACAGCGTCGTGGTACCGCCCCCGCAAATGCTCGCGCACCTGCAGGCCGGGCGTATCGATGGCTTTTGCGTCGGCGAGCCCTGGTGCGCCAGTGCCGTCAAGCAACACCAGGGCTTTACCCTGGCGACCAGCCAGGCGATCTGGCCGAACCATCCGGAAAAGGTGCTCGGCTGCACTAAGGCGTTTGTCGACCAGTACCCCAACACCGCCCGCGTGCTAGTGATGGCGATCCTGGAGGCCAGCCGCTTTATCGAGCAAAACACCGAAAACCGCCGCTCCACCGCACAATTGCTCAGCGGCCGCGAGTACCTCGATGCCCCGCTCGACTGCATCGAACCCCGCTTGCTGGGCACCTATGACGACGGCCTGGGCAACCAGTGGCAGGACCCGCACGCCCTGCGTTTTTTTGCCGATGGCGAGGTCAACCTGCCCTACCTCTGCGATGGCATGTGGTTCATGACCCAGTTCCGCCGCTGGGGCCTGCTGCGCGAAGACCCTGACTACCTCGGCGTTGCGCGCCAAGTTCAACAGCTGGCGCTGTATCGCCAAGCCGCCGAGGCACTGGGCCTCAGCGACAACGGCCAGGATATGCGCAGCAGCCAACTGATCGACGGCAAGATCTGGGACGGCTCGGACCCCGCCGGCTACGCGCGCAGCTTCCGCCTGCATGCCATGGTCGACCCTACCAGCCGCCAAGCCTTGCGCTGACAGGAGGATTTCCATGCTGCGAATCCTGTTGATCAACGACACGCCGCGCAAAGTCGGCCGCCTGAGGACAGCGCTGATCGAGGCTGGTTTTGAAGTGATCGATGAGTCCGGCCTGACCATCGACCTGCCTGCGCGCGTCGAAACGGTGCGCCCGGACGTCATCCTGATCGATACCGAGTCACCGAGCCGCGATGTGATGGAGCAAGTGGTGCTGGTCAGCCGCGACCAGCCCCGGCCCATCGTGATGTTTACCGACGAGCACGACCCCGACGTGATGCGCCAGGCGATCAAGTCCGGGGTCAGCGCCTACATCGTCGAAGGCATTCAGGCGCAGCGCCTGCAACCGATCCTCGACGTGGCCATGGCTCGCTTCGAGAGCGACCAGGCCTTGCGCGCCCAGCTCCAGGCCCGTGACCAACAGTTGGCCGAGCGCAAGCGCATCGAGTTGGCCAAGGGCATGCTGATGAAAATGAAGGCCTGCAATGAAGAAGAGGCCTACACCCTGATGCGCCGCCAGGCCATGAGCCGCCAGCAGAAACTGATCCAGGTGGCGGAGCAGATCATCGCCATGAGTGAACTGCTCGGCTGAGCACCCTGCGGCCAGCAGGTTGGCGCAGGACTTGCTAAGTAATCACCACAGGTAACCAACGGCGGTTGCCCCTTCACGACAAAGACGTCGCACACCCGGTTTGCCCTCGCGAACCCGGTGGCGGCGTTTTTTTGTTTTGGCCCCGGTAGCACGGGGCCGGTGGGGCGGCCTCAGCCGGCGGCTCCATCACCAGGCCTTCTTACAAGACTCCCAACCGTTGAGGTGCGTGATGAAATCAAGCTTCTGGAAATCCGGGCACACCCCGACCCTGTTTGCCGCGTTCCTGTATTTCGACCTGAGTTTCATGGTCTGGTATTTGTTGGGCCCGCTGGCGGTGCAGATTGCCGCCGACCTGCACCTGACCACCCAACAACGCGGCCTGATGGTGGCGACGCCGATCCTGGCCGGCGCGGTGCTGCGCTTCCTGATGGGCATGCTGGCGGACAAGCTGTCGCCCAAGACCGCCGGGCTGATTGGCCAGGTGATTGTGATCGTCGCCTTGTTCAGCGCCTGGAAACTGGGGATTCACAGCTACGAACAAGCCTTGTTGCTGGGACTGTTCCTCGGCATGGCCGGCGCATCCTTTGCGGTGGCGCTGCCGCTGGCGTCCCAATGGTACCCGGCCGAACACCAGGGCAAGGCCATGGGCATCGCCGGTGCCGGTAACTCGGGCACGGTGTTCGCGGCGTTGCTGGCCCCGGTGCTGGCGGCGGCGTTTGGCTGGAGCAATGTGTTCGGCTTTGCGCTGATTCCGCTGATCCTGACGCTGATCGTCTTCGCCTGGCTGGCACGCAATGCACCCGAGCGGCCGAAAGCCAAGTCCATGGCCGATTATTTCAAGGCCCTGGGCGACCGCGACAGCTGGTGGTTCATGTTTTTCTACAGCGTGACCTTCGGCGGTTTTATCGGCCTGGCCAGCGCCCTGCCCGGCTATTTCAACGACCAATACGGCCTGAGCCCCATGACTGCCGGCTATTACACCGCCGCCTGCGTGTTCGGTGGCAGCCTGATGCGCCCACTGGGCGGCGCCCTGGCCGACCGTTTCGGCGGGATCCGCACCTTGCTCGGCATGTACAGCGTCGCGGCGATCTGCATTGCGGCGGTGGGTTTCAACCTGCCCAGTTCCTATGCAGCACTGGCGCTCTTCGTCTGCACCATGCTCGGCCTGGGTGCGGGCAATGGCGCGGTGTTCCAGTTGGTGCCACAGCGTTTCCGGCGTGAGATCGGTGTGATGACCGGCCTGATCGGCATGGCCGGCGGCATCGGCGGTTTCGCCCTGGCCGCGGGCATGGGCGCGATCAAGCAGAGCACCGGCAGCTATCAACTGGCCTTGTGGCTGTTCGCCAGCCTGGGCGTACTGGCCTGGTTCGGCCTGCATGGCGTCAAGCGTCGCTGGAGAACCACCTGGGGTTCGGCCGCAGTGACCGCCGCACGCGTCTGATGAGCCTGCAACTGAGCGTCGCCCATGCCAGCGCCATCGGCCCACGGGCGGAAAACCAGGATGCGCTGCGGGTCGTCACCCCCGCAGCGGAACTGGCGGCGAGCAAAGGTTACCTGTGCGCCCTGGCCGACGGTGTGAGCCAGTGCGCCGACGGCGGCCTGGCCGCACGCTCGACTTTGCAGGCCCTGGCCCTGGATTACTACGCCACACCGCAAACCTGGGGTGTGGCACAGGCATTGGAGCGCTTGCTGCTGGCGCAAAACCGCTGGTTGCAGGCCAATGGCGGCGGCCAGCCGTTGCTGACTACCCTCAGTGCCCTGGTCTTTCGCGGCCAGCGTTTCACCCTGGCCCATGTCGGTGATTGCCGGGCGTATCGCTGGCTGGACGGTGAGTTGCAGCGCATCAGCGAAGACCATGTGTGGGAACAACCGGGCATGCAGCACGTACTCAAGCGTGCCCTTGGCCTGGATCAGCACCTGGTGCTGGATTTTCTCGACGGTCAATTGCGCGAAGGTGAGTGCTTCCTGCTGCTCAGCGACGGCGTATGGGCCACCCTGGGCGATCACAGCATCAGCGCGATCCTGCGCGAACAAACCGACCTGGACCTGGCGGTCACCACACTGGTCAATGCCGCACACCTGGCGGGCAGCCAGGACAATGCCAGCGCCTTGCTGGTGCGCGTCGACACGCTGGGCGCCGCCACCCTCGGCGACGCCCTGGTGCAATTGCAGCAATGGCCCTTGCCACCGCTGCTGAAATCCGGGCAACGCTTTGAAGGCTGGCAGGTGGACAGCGTACTGGCGCAAAGCAGGCAGTCATTGCTGTACCGGGTGCGCGATGCCCAACAGCAACCCTGGCTGCTGAAAACCCTGCCACTGAGCCGCGACGACGACAGCGACGCCGGCCAGGCATTACTGTCGGAAGAGTGGTTTTTGCGCCGGGTAGCCGGGCGTGCCTTTCCTGAGGTGCACGCCGCCAGCGGGCGCCAGCATTTGTACTACGTCATGCGGGAATACCCGGGGCAGACCCTGGCCGAGCTGTTCCAGCACCAGGGCCCATTGCCCCTGGCGCAATGGCAGTCCGTCGCCGAGCGTTTGCTGCGCGCAGTCGGCATGCTGCATCGACGGCAGATCCTGCACCGCGACATCAAGCCGGAAAACCTGCTGCTGGGGGATGACGGTGAATTGCGCGTGCTGGATTTCGGCCTGGCCTACTGCCCCGGTCTTTCCGAGGACCGTGCCCACGTACTGCCCGGCACCCCGAGCTTTATCGCGCCCGAAGCGTTCAATGGCGACCGTCCGACAGCCCAGCAGGATTTGTACAGCGTAGGCGTCACCTTGTATTACCTGTTGACCGGGCATTACCCCTACGGGGAAATCGAAGCCTTCCAACGGCCTCGATTTGCCCAGGCTGTCAGCGCCAGCCGCTATCGCCCGGATCTCCCCGACTGGCTCCCCCTGAGCCTGGAGCGGGCCGTGGCTGCCCAGCCGGCGCATCGCTATGAAACCGCCGAGGAATGGCTGCTGGTGCTGGAACAGGCTGACCGCCATGAACTGAGCATTCGCCCCAGGCCCCTGCTGGAGCGCGAACCGTTGAAGGTCTGGCGCACCTTGGGCCTGGTCTCGATGCTGATCAATCTGATTCTTCTGTATTCACTCTTTCACAGCTGACGTCAGCTCTAGACGAGGAAAAAACCATGAACGCAAAAGTCTGGCTGGTGGGCGCGGGCCCTGGCGATCCGGAGCTGTTGACCCTCAAGGCTGTACGGGCCCTGCACGAAGCCGATGTGGTACTGATCGATGACTTGGTCAACCCGGCGGTGTTGGAGCATTGCGCCGAGGCGCGGGTGATCACGGTCGGCAAACGCGGCGGCTGCCGCTCGACCCCGCAAGACTTTATCCACCGCCTGATGCTGCGTTACGCCCGCCAAGGCAAGTGCGTAGTGCGGCTGAAAGGGGGTGACCCGTGCATTTTCGGGCGCGGTGGTGAAGAAGCCGTGTGGCTGCGTGAACGCGGCGTCGAGGTAGAGTTGGTCAACGGGATCACCGCCGGGCTGGCGGGTGCAACGAATTGCGCGATTCCACTGACGTTGCGTGGCGTCAGCCGCGGTGTGACCCTGGTCACGGCCCATACCCAGGACGACAGCAGCCTTAATTGGCGCGCATTGGCCGAGGGCGGGACGACATTGGTGGTGTATATGGGAGTGGCCAAGCTGGAGGAGATTCGCCAGCAATTGCTCGAAGGCGGGATGGCGGCAGATATGCCGGTGGCGATGATCGAAAACGCCTCACTGCCCCAACAGCGCGAATGCCGCAGTGAGCTGTCACGGATGCATGAAGACGCACAGGCATTTGCCTTGAAGAGCCCGGCGATTCTGGTGATCGGCCATGTTGCGGCCGCCGAGCAGACGGCTTATGTCGCTGCCGCAGTCAGCGCCTGAGGCAAATTCCAGGCGAAAAAAACCCGGCCGAAGCCGGGTTTTTCTACATCTCAGTAATTACTGAGCGGTAGCTTCAACCGACGCTTCTACGCGACGGTTAACAGCACGACCAGCTTCAGTTGCGTTGTCAGCAACTGGGCGGGATTCGCCGTAACCTACTGCGGTGATGCGGCTAGGAGCCACGCCGTCTTTAACCAGGACTTGCTTAACAGCGTCAGCACGACGCTGGGACAGCTTCTGGTTGTAGGCATCTGGACCTACGGAGTCAGTGTGACCAGCAACTTCTACGTTGGTAGCTGGGTACTGAGCCATGAAGTCGGCCAGGTTTTTCACGTCGCCGTAGCTGTTAGGCTTAACAACGGACTTGTCGAAGTCGAACTTGACGTCCAGCTCAACACGAACAACCTGGGCAACTGGAGCTTCTGGCTCTGGAGTTGGCTCTGGAGCTGGTGCTGGGGTAGGAGCTGGAGCAGCTGCGCCAGCGTTACCGCCGAAGTTCACGCCCAGGCCAACCAGTGCGGAGTAGTCCCACTTGCCGTTGTCCAGACCGTAGTCAGCTTCAACACCGGCACGAGCGTACAGGTTGTTGGTGAAGTAGTACTTCACACCAGTACCAACGGTAGCGAAGGTAGTCTGGTCGCGACCGCTGTGGCCGTCAGCCTGAACGTTGGTACGGCTCTGGTGACCGAAGCCGCCTTCTACGTATGGACGCAGGCTGTCTACGCCAGCTTGACCGAAGTGATACTGGGCAACCAGGCTGCCGGTATCGCCTTTGATCTTCTGGTTACCAGTACCGTCGTTCGAACGGGTGTGGTTGGTCTTGTCGTAGGACAGGTTCAAGGACAGGTCGTCGGTCAGGAAGTAACCGATGCGAGCGCCAGGATTGAAGCCGTCTTCGATGTGCTTGACGCTATCGTTGTACTGCTTCTTGTAGAACAGCTCGCCTTCAACTGCGCCTTGGCCTTGTGCCAGAACGCCGAAAGAAGTAGCGGCAATAAGAGAACCAATGGCCAAGCCCAAGGTGTTTTTCAGTTTCATCCGTTAAATCCCCATCTGGTGATTGTAAAGCAGTCCCACAAACCGGGGGACAACTCGGCGACAAGTCTAACAGAACTTGCCTACACGTAAGAGATATTTGCCACGCACTAAGTTTCAGTCTCGCCCGCAAATTTCTCACGTAATTTATCTAGAGCACGCTTGTAACGCATTTTTGTAGCACTCAAACCCATGTGCATGATGTCAGCGATTTCCTGGAATTCCAGCTCTGCGACAAATCGTAGCACCAGAATTTCCCGGTCAATCGGGTTCACATACACCAGCCAGCGATCAAGTCCGCCCTTCTCCTCGGGTGCCGGCGCCTTTTCTTCAGACGCCTCCTCAAGGGGGTCCAGACTCAAGGCGTCCATCAAGCGACGCTTTCGCCGTTCCTTCCGATACTGCGTGATGCACTCGTTGTAGGTGATGCTGTACAGCCACGTCTTGAACTTCGATTTGCCCTCGAAGTTCTTCAGGCCGTACAGCACCTTGAGCATCACTTCCTGACAGACATCATCCGCATCTCTATCGTTCCCTAAATACCTTGAACAAACGTTGAACAGAGTGCGTTGATATCTGCGCATCAATTCTTCATACGCGCGAGTTACGTGAAACAGCTCCGTGTGCGAGCGCGCGACCAACTCCTCATCAGAGAGCTCACGGGGGTCATAGCGCGTGGACAGCGTTTGGGCTTTATTCAAAACAAGTCGTGCCGACAGTCAGGTCAATGTCCGCTACAGCCCGGTCAGCCGGGCTTGCGGCGGCGTACATTAGCAGGGTTTGCCGGGTTAGCGGCTACTGACCTGCTGCTCGAGGAGAATCCGATTGGACAGCGACACCAGGTCGCCGTCATCGGTCAGCACCGTCGTCTTGACTGTGCCGATCTCCTCGATTTGCCCTTCGACCTCGCCCACACGCACCTGTTGCCCAACCTGATACAACTCACGCACATAGATTCCCGCGAGAATCTGGCCGGCAATTTCCCGGCTTCCCAAGCCCATGGCCAGCGCAACGGCCAGACCAACGGTAATCAAAACGATGACGATCACGTGGTTGAGCAGGTCAGTCTTGACCTCCAACTGGCTGATCGCGACCGAAATACTGATGATGATCACCAGCCCCTGGGCGATACGCCCCAGGCCAGCGGCATAATCCAACCCCACCCCCTCAGCGGCGCCGCGCACCAGCCCGTTGGCCAGTTGAGCAAGCAAAACGCCTACGAGAAGCACCAGCGCGCCGCCGAAAACCTTCGGCAAATACAGCGCCAGCATGTCGAGCGTAGCTGAAACTCGCTCAAGTCCAAGGGATTGCGCCGCAGAAACCAGAAAAATCAGTAAAACAAACCAATAGACGATCTTGCCGATCAACGTGGAGATCGGCACTTGCAACCCGGCGCGGCCCAGCAGCTTGGTCAAGCCAGTGCCGGCCATCAGGCGGTCAAGGCCCAGTTTCGCGAGCAGTTTGGACAGCAGGGTGTCGAGCAGCTTGGCTACGACAAAGCCCAGCAGCACCAAAACCAGGGCACCAAACAGGTTGGGAATGAAATTCGCCACCTTGGTCCACAATGCGGTCATCGCGGTGACCAGGCTCTGGGTCCAGAGATCAAGTTCCATATTCAATCAGCCTTATCAGCAGTGCGAGCAAGAGGTTTACGACGGGAGACCGGTGATACATGGGCCGAACCGTTGTTCAGGGCCATCATCAACGCCGGCATCCAGCGGCCGAGCAGACCGAACAGGTCACCCGCGCCCACCTGACGGTTAGCGGTTTTCAATACGCGGCCCAGGCAGGCATCGTCGTCGCGGTTGGACGGCGAGGCATTGAGCATGTCACGCAAAGACTGTTCGAACGGATCGTGCATAAAGACCTCTCGCAAGTGTTTTAAAAGACGAGGGTAAAATTCCCGGGGTCACATAGGACCCTTCCTACGTTCAGGTCATATTCAGCTCAAACCCAGCGCAATCGTCGAAACAACCACCATTGTCCGAGCGCCACCGACACCATCAACAGGCATGCAATCACGAATCCGTAGGGGCTGGCAGAGAACGGTATGCCTCCCACATTTATACCCAGCAAACCGGTCAGGAAACTCATCGGCAGGAAGATTCCCGTGATGATCCCGAAGCGGTACATGGTGCGGTTCATGCGTACGCTCAAGCGTCGGTCTTCGGCCTCAAGCACAAGCCCCACGCGCTCCCGGGTCAATTCGAGCTCTTCCAGGTAGCGGGTCAGGCTGTTGTTCAATTCGTTCCAGTAGTCGGCATCGTCGTCACAGAACCACGGCAATTTTATCCGCGTGAGCTGGGCAAAAATATCCCGCTGCGGCGACAGGAAACGCTTGAGCCCGGCCGCTCGGCGACGGATCTGCAAAACACTGCCATGTTCAGGTGTATACCGTTCGTCGGTATCGAGTTTTTCTTCCTCAGCGTCGACGATTTCCGACAAATCCGTGACCAGATCCTGGACCTTGTTGGTCAAGTACTGCGCCATATAAAGGATGAGCTCCGAAGCGGTTTTCGGCCCCTTGCCATCCGCCAACTGCACGAGCAGTTCATCGGTGGCGCGCAACGGGCGCAGACGCAGGGAGATCACACGGCTGGCGGCAGCGAAGATACGTACCGAGACCATGTCTTCCGGCTCGGCCCCCGGGTTGAGGTTGACCCCGCGCAGGAACAGCAGCAACTCGGCATCCGGCAGCGGCAACAGGCGTGGGCGGGTGTTCTCCTCCAGCAGCAGGTCGCAGGCAAATTCGCTCAAGCCACTGGATTTGCGCAGCCAGGTCTGGGTCTGGGGATGGCTGCGATCCCAGTGCAGCCACAGGCTTTCCTGGGGCTGCAGTTGCAAGTCGTCGAGCTCAGTCCGGGCAATCGAACGCGCACCGCCTTTACCGTCCAGCACCAGGGCATGCACCAGCCCCCACTGCGCGTTTTCTTCCTCGAACATCCTCACCCCTGTCGGTTATTGCGGTTTTATTCAGGCATCTGCAGCGGGCTTGGCGAGACGATCACGCCATTATTGTCGGCGTAGATGTACTCACCTGGGCGGAACGTCACACCCGCAAATGTCACCACGACGTTCAGGTCGCCGATGCCGCGCTTATCGGTTTTCATCGGATGACTGGCCAGCGCCTGCACCCCAAGGTCGGTCTGGGCGATCACATCGACGTCACGGATGCAGCCATAGATCACCAACCCTTCCCAACCGTTTTTCGCGGCTTTCTCGGCGATCATGTCGCCCAGCAGCGCGCGCCGCAGGGAACCACCACCGTCGACCACCAGTACCTTGCCGGCGCCCGGCTGGTCGGCCTGCTCCTTGACGAGGGAGTTATCTTCGAAACATTTGATGGTGACAATCTCGCCGCCAAAGGAATCTCGGCCGCCGAAGTTGCTGAACATCGGCTCGACTACCTGCACCAGGTCCGGGTAGGCGTCGCACAGGTCGGGGGTCACGTAATGGTTCATTGAAAAATTCCTTTCCGCCAAAGAAGTGTCTTTCGAAAGAAGCACCAGCCGGAGCCGGTGCGCAACATCCCATCCGCTTCGTCGTAACGCAATAACCACTGCGCGACTGAATATGACCAGAAGCGTTTAACGCGTCATATATTAGCCGCAACCACACACGAGCGAAACGCCCTTGGCAGAGCCCTGCGTCAAACTACGACCAATGCCTCGGGCTTGGCACCCAATAAAGGTGTCAGCGGATCGTTCAACCATTGCTCAACCAGCGGCCAGACCTCGGCCTGGGCGGCTTTGCTGACGAGCATTTCCACATGCCCGAAATCACCGCTGAACCCTTGCTGACGCCCCAGGCACAGGTACTGACGGTGCTCGGAGCCGATCTGCTCGAACAGCTTACGGCACGCCCAGTCCGGATCCTGCTGGTCGCCCGCCGCGCTGACGGCCAGCAGCGGCACATCGACGTCCGCCAGGCCTTTCCACCAATCGCGCTTACCCTCGCCAAAGCGGCCGAACAGGCCATTCCAGCGCATGGCTTCGATCAGCACGCCGGCCGGTTCGTCCTCCGGGCCCCGCTTGAGCCGCGAGCCGGACACTTCGCCGAAGCGCTTCAACAGCAGACGGCCGGTCCACTCCACTGGAGGAAGTTTCAATGGCCAGTGGCTGCGACTGACTTGACAGCCAAACAGTGCTACCGAGGCCACTGCCGGCGCACCCAGGTGCTGCCCACCCAGGGCCGCCGCCAGGGTTGTAGCGCCGAGAGAATGACCTATCCAATGGGGAATCTGCGCACTTTGCTCACGCACAAAGGCGCCGATGGCCGGCAGATCGTAACGCGCGTAGTCGGCGACGCGGTTGCGGGCGTAGTCCTGGTTGCGCCGGGACAGCCCATGACCGCGCATTTCCGGGATCCACACATCGAATCCCTGGCGGGCCAGGTAGGCGCCCAAGCCGATCCCCTTGGGCGAATACCAGAAACGCCGGTTGGAAAAACTGCCGTGCAACAAAATAACCGGTATGCCCCGGTTTTCCGGGACATCGGCCAGGCCTAAACGGGTCACAGCCAGCTCGACGGTACCGTCGGGGCTGTTACCGGGCTTGAGGCGATACACGTCTTCACTCAGGTCGCCACGACGCTCAGCGCTGATCAGGGCGACAGGAAACAGGTTGCTGCTGCTTTGCATAATGCTCTTGCACAAAAAAGGGCGACGTCCGCAAGGATTCCGCCCTGTACAGATAAGAATGCCGGTCACCCTGACGGGGGACCGGCACTTTTGACATGGCGACCTCAGGCGGACGCTTGACCTTCCGCCAGGAAGAACCAGGTTTCCAGCACGGAGTCAGGGTTCAGCGAGACGCTTTCGATACCCTGCTCCATCAGCCATTTGGCCAGGTCCGGGTGATCGGAAGGGCCCTGGCCGCAGATACCGATGTACTTGCCGGCCTTGTTGCACGCCTGGATGGCGTTGGCCAGCAGCTTCTTGACAGCAGGGTTACGCTCGTCGAACAGGTGGGCGATGATCCCGGAATCGCGGTCCAGGCCCAGGGTGAGCTGGGTCAGGTCGTTGGAACCGATGGAGAAACCGTCGAAGAACTCCAGGAACTCTTCGGCGAGGATGGCGTTGGACGGCAGTTCGCACATCATGATCACGCGCAGGCCGTTTTCGCCGCGGGACAGGCCATTTTCGGCCAGCAGGTCGACGACCTGGCTCGCTTCGCCAAGGGTACGGACGAACGGCACCATGATCTCGACGTTGGTCAGGCCCATCTCGTTGCGCACACGCTTGAGGGCGCGGCATTCAAGCTCGAAGCAGTCACGGAACGCTTCGCTGATGTAACGCGAGGCGCCACGGAAGCCCAGCATCGGGTTTTCTTCTTCGGGCTCGTAGAGCTTGCCGCCGATCAGGTTGGCGTATTCATTGGACTTGAAGTCCGACAGGCGCACGATGACTTTTTTCGGGTAGAACGCCGCCGCCAGGGTGCTGATGCCTTCCACCAGCTTCTCGACGTAGAAGCCCACCGGGTCGTCGTAGCCGGCGATGCGCTTGTCCACGCTTTCCTTGATGTCCAGCGGCAGGCCGTCGTAGTTCAACAGGGCCTTGGGGTGCACACCGATCATGCGGTTGATGATGAACTCCAGGCGGGCCAGGCCCACACCGGCGTTCGGCAACTGCGCGAAGTCGAAGGCACGGTCCGGGTTGCCGACGTTCATCATGATCTTGAACGGCAGGTCGGGCATGGCGTCGATGGAGTTTTGCTTGATGTCGAAGCCCAGCTCGCCTTCAAAGATGAAGCCGGTGTCGCCTTCGGCACAGGACACGGTCACGCCCTGGCCGTCCTTGAGCAATTGGGTGGCGTTGCCGCAACCGACCACTGCTGGAATCCCCAATTCGCGGGCGATGATCGCCGCGTGGCAGGTACGCCCGCCACGGTTGGTGACGATGGCGCTGGCACGCTTCATCACCGGCTCCCAGTCCGGGTCGGTCATGTCGGAAACCAGCACGTCGCCAGGCTGGACTTTGTCCATCTCGGACACGTCCTTGATGATCCGCACCTTGCCGGCGCCGATGCGCTGGCCGATGGCACGGCCTTCCACCAGCACGGTGCCGGTTTCTTTCAGCAGGTAGCGTTCCATGACGTTGGCCGAGGTGCGGCTCTTCACGGTTTCCGGGCGGGCCTGCACGATGTACAACTTGCCGTCATCACCGTCCTTGGCCCATTCGATGTCCATCGGGCACTGGTAGTGCTTTTCGATGATCATCGCCTGCTTGGCCAATTCGCTGACTTCCGCGTCGCTCAGGCAGAAGCGCGCGCGCTCGGCTTTGTCGACGTCTACGGTTTTCACCGAGCGACCGGCCTTGGCCTCGTCGCCGTAGATCATCTTGATCGCCTTGCTGCCCAGGTTGCGGCGCAGGATGGCCGGGCGGCCGGCTTCAAGGGTGTGCTTGTGCACGTAGAATTCGTCGGGGTTGACCGCGCCTTGTACAACGGTTTCGCCCAGGCCGTAGGCGCCGGTGATAAACACCACGTCACGGAAGCCCGACTCGGTGTCGAGGGTGAACATCACGCCTGCGGTGCCGGTTTCCGAACGCACCATGCGCTGCACGCCGGCAGACAGGGCCACCAGCTTATGGTCGAAACCCTGGTGCACACGGTAGGAAATGGCGCGGTCATTGAACAGCGAGGCAAACACTTCCTTGGCGGCGCGGATCACGTTTTCCACGCCGCGGATGTTGAGGAAGGTCTCTTGCTGGCCGGCGAAGGAGGCGTCGGGCAGGTCTTCGGCGGTGGCCGAGGAGCGCACGGCGACGGCCATGTCCGGGTTGCCGGCCGACAGGGTGGCGAAGGCGGTGCGGATTTCTTCGTTGAGCTTCTCGGGGAACTCGGCTTCCATGATCCATTGGCGGATCTGGGCACCGGTTTTGGCCAGGGCGTTGACGTCATCGACGTCCAGGGCATCCAGCGCGGCGTGGATCTGAGCGTTGAGGCCGCTCAGTTCGAGGAAATCGCGGTAAGCCTGGGCCGTGGTGGCGAAACCACCGGGCACCGACACACCAGCGCCTGCAAGATTACTGATCATCTCGCCGAGGGATGCGTTCTTGCCCCCTACGTGCTCTACATCATGGACGCCGAGCTTATCGAGGGAAACTACGTACTCTACCAAGGTGATCTCTCCACTAACTGTGTTGGAAAAGCTCAGGACGCCGGCTGCTCGTAGGAGCGATTACCCGCGTTTGTGGCCTGGACCTGGAAAATAAGTGAGAATGCGGCCCACTATGGGACGGCAAAATCGCGCCTATCATATCCAAGATTCGTCATCAGCTTAAGGCCCAGGGCTCAAATGAAACGATCTGCTTTCTTTATCTCCGACGGCACCGGCATTACCGCCGAAACCCTGGGTCAGAGCCTGCTCGCGCAGTTCGAAAACAATACCTTCGCCAAATTCACGCGGCCCTATATCGACAGCGTGGATAAAGCGCGGGCCATGGTACAACAAATCAATCTGGCGGCTGAAAAAGACGGCTTTCGGCCGATCATTTTCGACACCATCGTCAATCAAGACATCCGTGAGATTCTCGCAACGTCGAATGGTTTCATGATCGACATTTTCTCGACGTTCCTGGCGCCGCTGGAGCAGGAGTTGAGCGAACACTCCTCCTATTCGGTCGGAAAGTCCCATTCCATTGGGCATAACTCCAATTATATGGAGCGTATCGAGGCGGTGAACTTCGCCCTCGACAACGACGACGGCGCCCGCACTCACTACTACGACAAGGCCGACCTGATCCTGGTCGGCGTGTCGCGCTGCGGCAAAACGCCCACCTGCCTGTACATGGCCATGCAATTCGGCATCCGTGCGGCCAACTACCCGCTGACCGAAGACGACATGGAGCACCTGACGCTGCCCGCCGCGCTGCGCGCCCATTCGCACAAGCTGTTCGGCCTGACCATCGACCCGGACCGTCTCACCGCCATCCGCAACGAGCGCAAGCCCAACAGCCGCTACTCCAGCTATGCCCAGTGCGAGTTCGAAGTGCGCGAAGTAGAAAATCTGTTCCGTCGCGAGAATATTGCGCATATCAATTCCACGCATTTTTCGGTGGAAGAGATTTCGGCGAAGATTCTGGTGGAGAAAGGTGTGGAGCGGCGCTTCAAATAATGCCTTGAGACACTGCTTTACTGTGGTGAGCGGGCTTGCCCCGCGCTGGGCTGTGCAGCAGCCCCAAACCAGTCAGCGAGAACTGGCTGACACACCGCATTTATCTTGATTGGGGCTGCTGCACAGCCCAGCGCGGGGCAAGCCCGCTCACCACAACGAGCCTGCTCACAGCATGGACGTCCACTGGCTATAGGTGAAACCGCCCTCCCCCTTGCCCCAACGCCGTCGCCAATGCATCAAACCCCGCCCGCAACAACTGATCATCCCCCGAGGTATTGCAGATACTCGCCCGAATGAACTGCGGCACCGCCGTCTGCCCTACGGCAAACGCCTCGGCGGTGGCGATCAGGTAATTATTCTGCTTGAGCTCCGCCTCGATTTCCGACGCGCGCCAGGGCTCCGGCACTTCGATCCAGAAGTGCGGGCTGTTCAGGTGGGTGCGGTACGCCAGGCCGGCCAACAAATCCTGCACCAACGCTTTGCGTCGGCTGATCTCGTTGATCTGTTGGCGCAGCAGGTATTCCGCCGTGCCGTTTTCGATCCACTGCGTCGCCAGCTCCAGGGTCACCGGCGTCGCCATCCAGCAGGTGGAGCGCAAGGCCGCCGAGATACGGCTGACCAGCGCCGGGGGCGCATGCACATAACCCACACGCAGCCCGGCAGACACGGCCTTGCTCAAGCTGCTGATCAAAATCGTACGTTCGGGGGCGAAATGGCTGAGGGGCGGTGGACGGTCTTCAACCAATACGCCGTGGGCTTCGTCCTCAAGAATCAGCAGATTATGTTCCCGGCACACCTTCACCAAGGCTTCACGGCGCGCCACCGATAACACCGCCGTGGTCGGGTTCTGGATGGTCGGCGTGCAATACAACGCTGAAACCCGGTGATTACGACAGACTTCATCCAGCGCGCTCGGCAGCACGCCTTCTTCGTCCATCTCCAGGCCGATCAGGCGGATACCCAGCATGCGTGCGGCGGTGATCAGCCCCGGGTAAGTCAATTGTTCGGTGACCACCGTATCGCCGGCGCGCAGCAGGGCCATCATCGCGCACAGCAGGCCATGCTGGCCGCCGTTGACGCAGATCACCTGCTCGGGGATCGGATGAAAATCACACTGCACCAGCCACTGCGCCCCCGCGTCGCGATAACGCGGCAGGCCGGCATCCGGGGTGTAGGCGCTGATGTCCTGGAGGAACTTGGCGTTGGTCGACAGGGTTTGGAAGCTCTGTGCCAGGAAGGTGGTTTCCTGACCCGGGATATGCATGTTGCGGCTCATGTCGAAGTACTGGCGCGGCTCCTCGCTGAAGTTACGAAAGCCTTCATCACGCTGGCGTTCCATCCCACGCTTGCGGACGAAAGTGCCGTCACCCACTCGCGCTACCACCAACCCCAGACGCTCCAGCTCACCGTAGGCCCGGCTGATGGTGCCGATGGTCACCCCCAGGTTGTCGGAAAGCACCCGATGAGGCGGCAGTTTTCGTCCCGGCTCAATCAAGCCTTCGAGGATGCCCCGTTCCATGACATCGGACAGGCGCTTGTACTTCACGCCCTGCCCGTTGGACAACCCCTCACGCATAATTGACACCATGTCAATATTTGTTTTGACAGCCATCTTTCGCCCTAATAGTGTGCTTTTACGGGTTCAATCGCCGAATTTCATAACTCATTACAAGTTCAATATAGAGTTCAATTCAGGCTCAGGGAAGCAATAAACGATGCCAATGTCCGCCGTTCTCGAAAACACCGCCAAAACCAAAACGCAAAAACAGTGGCTGGCCGGGCTGGTAACCAGCGTGATGTTCCTGATCGTGTGCCTGAGTTGGGGCACCACGTGGCTGGGGATCAAGATCGCCGTGGAGAGCGTGCCGCCGCTGACGTCCGCCGGCCTGCGCTTCCTGATCGCCTTCCCGCTGTTCCTGTGTTTTGCCAAGGTGCGCCGCGAGCCCATCCTGTTTCCCCGCGAGAGTCGCTGGTTCTTCGTATTCGTGACCCTGTCCTACTTCAGCGTGCCCTACTACCTGCTCAACTACGGCGAGATGCATGTGTCATCCGGTCTTACCGCCCTGCTGTTCAGTTGCATGCCGGTATTCATCCTGATTTTCTCCGCATTGTTCCTGCGTGAGCGCATCTACTTTTCCCAGGTGGTCGGCATCGGTATCGGCTTCGGCAGCCTCTACATGATCATCAGGAGCCAGGGCCTGCACCTGGACCACGCCGAGTTCCTGGGGGTACTGGCGATCCTGGCGGCCGCGATCATGCATGCGTTGTGCTACGTGATTACCAAGCAAAAAGGCAGCGCCATCAGCGTGATCACCTATAACACCCTTCCCATCGGGATTGCCGGGCTGATGCTGTTCGTGGCCGGGTTATGGTTTGAAACGCCGACCTTCGAAGCCATCACCCTGCGCTCCTGGAGCGCCCTGTTCTACCTGGGGCTGGTAGCCTCGGTGGGTGGGTTCATCGTGTATTTCATGCTGCTCAAGCGCTTGAGCCCGATCATCCTGTCGTTTGTGTTCATCATCTTCCCGGTGTTCGCGGTGGTCATCGGCGCCTGGTATGAAGGCGTGGCGATTTCCCGCGACCTGATGCTGTATTCGGCCATCCTGCTGGCCGGCTTTGCGATCACCAAGTTGCCTGTTGAAAAACTCCTGGC
This sequence comes from Pseudomonas sp. NIBRBAC000502773, assembly GCF_006517195.1. Classification (NCBI taxonomy): domain Bacteria; kingdom Pseudomonadati; phylum Pseudomonadota; class Gammaproteobacteria; order Pseudomonadales; family Pseudomonadaceae; genus Pseudomonas; species Pseudomonas sp. NIBRBAC000502773. Next base: position 1,704,124 of record NZ_CP041189.1, read on the forward strand.
CAAGAAAAATTGACCCTCCATCAACGCGAGAGAAACATGGACGTCCTCCGCCCAAAAGCCCTGGAACAGATCTACGCCCACGCCAGCCGCAGCTATCCCGAGGAATGCTGCGGCTTTGTCTTCGCCGACGGCAGCGTGTACCTGGGCAGCAACATCCAGAACGAACTGCACCGCAGAAACCCCGAGATGTACCCGCGCAGCGCGGCCAATGGCTACACCTTCTCGGTGGCCGACACCCTGCTGATGAACAAGGCGTTTCGCAGCGACAACCCGGTCCTGGTGATCTACCACTCCCACCCGGATGTCGGCGCCTATTTCAGCGATGAAGACCAGGACAAGGCCCTGTTCATGGGCGAGCCGATCTACCCCGTCAGTTACCTGGTGGTCGACGTTCGCCAGGGCCAGGCCCTGGGTTCAAAACTGTTTGCCTGGGATGGCAGGCATTTCGCCCTTACCCCCTTCAACGACCTGCACACGGAGTTGTCCATGAACGCTGTCTCTTTCCCCGACATTCTGGTTCGCGTGGCCAAGCTGCCGGAATCGACCCTCGAGGGCGCCGGATCGACATTGCGCGAAGTCATTGAAAACCTCTGCAGCAGCCACCCGCAGTTGCGCGCCCATCTGTTTCACGAAAAGAACAACCAGCTCAAGGAACACTTCCTGTTCACCGCCGAGGAAGAGCTGATCAGCGCCGATGACCGGCTGCCGGAAAAAGCCCGCATCGAAGTGCTGCTCGCCACCTCCGGCGGTATGGACGTCGACAGCCTCAGCAACGAGGAAGTGCAACGTTATGTGCGCCATATCACCCTGCCCGGCGTCGGCCGCGAAGGCCAGTTGAACCTCAAGAAAGCCAAGGTCCTGATTATCGGCACCGGCGGCCTGGGCTCGCCCATCAGCCTGTACCTGGCAGCGGCCGGTGTCGGTACCCTGGGGCTGGTGGATTTCGACGTGGTGGAAAGCAGCAACCTGCAACGCCAGATCGTCCACGGCAACAGCACCCTGGGCATGCCCAAGGTCGACTCGGCCAAGCAGCGCTTGCAGGACCTCAACCGCCATATCCAGATCAACGCCCACGACACCGCCCTGAACGCCGACAACGCCCTGGAACTGGTGGGCGCCTATGACCTGGTGATCGACGGCACCGACAATTTCGACACCCGCTACCTGGTCAACGACGCCTGCGTGCAACTGGGCAAACCTCTGGTGTACGGCGCCATCTACCGTTTCGACGGGCAGATCAGCGTGCTCAATTACCAAGGCGGGCCGTGCTACCGCTGCCTGTTCCCCAGCGCACCGCCCGCGGAACTGGCGCCCAATTGCAGCGCCGGAGGGGTGATCGGCGTACTTCCCGGGGTGGTCGGGATGATCCAGGCCACCGAGGCGATCAAACTGTTGATCGGCATTGGCGAGCCCCTGTCCGGCCGCCTGATGCGCTTCGATGCACTGGCGATGAAGTTCAGCGAGATCCGTTTCAAGCGCCGTGCCGACTGCCCGTGCTGCTCCGACCTGCGCCATAGCGAAACCCTGGCGCCAGCCGTATGTGCGGACGCCGTGCCCAGCCAACCGTCCCTGGCCGAAGAGCGCTACATCAAGCCGCGCGTACTCAAGCAGGTACTCGAACACCCCAGCAGCGCCGACGTGCTGCTGGATGTGCGCGACGCCAGCGAACTGGAGGTGTGCAAATTACCGGGGGTGGTGCACATCCCCCTGGCCGAGCTGGATGGCCAGCTCGGGCGCCTCAGCCGCGACAACACCCATTACCTGATCTGCTACGCCGGCACCCGCGCCGAGCAAGCGGCCAGCACCCTGTTGGCGGCGGGTTTCGCCAACACCAAAGTCCTGCAAGGCGGCATGAAACACTGGGTTCGCGACGTCGAACCCGACATGCCGTTGTACTGATCCGGGGGCTGACCGATGCTGCATAACTCTATCCTCGACGCCATCGGCCATACGCCGATCGTCCGCCTGGCGCAGTTTTCCGAAGACCTCGGCATCGAGGTCTACGCCAAGCTCGAATCCCTCAACCCGGGGGGCAGCCACAAGGCGCGCATCGCCCTGGGCATGATCCTCGACGCCGAGCGGCGCGGCGTGCTGATCCGTGACTCCGGGCAAACCATCATCGAACCCAGCGGCGGCAATACCGGCATCGGCCTGGTGATGGCCGGCAACGTGCTGGGCTACAAGGTGGTGCTGGTGATCCCGGACAACTACAGCCCCGAAAAACAGAAGCTGCTGCGCCTGTACGGCGCCAAGGTGGTGCTCTCCGACAGCCGCCTCGGCAACAATTCCCACGGTGAAAAATGCATGGAGTTGCAGCTGGAAAACCCCAGCTACGTGATGCTCAACCAGCAACGCAACGGCGCCAACCCGCAAACCCACCGTGACACCACCGCGCCGGAAATCCTGCGCGCCTTCGGTGATCGCCGTGTTGACTATTTCGTCAGCGGCATCGGCACCGGCGGCCATATCACCGGTATCGGCGAAACCCTCAAGGCCGCCTGGCCAGCCCTGCGCGTGATGGGCGTGGAGCCCGAAGAATGCGACCTGCTGAAGAACCAGCACGCGCCGCACCATATCCAGGGCCTGTCGATCGGCCTGATCCCGAGCATCCTCAATCTGGAGGTGATCGACGGCATGCTCAAGGTCTCGCGCCAGGACTGCATCGACATGATGAAACGCATCATGCGCACCGACGCCATCAGCCTGGGCCTGTCCTCCGCCGCCAACATGGTGGCCATCGCCAGGCTCGCCCCCGAATTGCCGCCCGAAACGGTGGTGTTGACCATGGTCTACGACAATGCCGACAGCTACCTGCCCAGTTTCGAATAACCGGTTTTCCAACCAGCCAGAATGCGGGGATGCCTCCATGGGCGGCTTTATCGACATGCAACAGTTGCACGATGAGTTGCTTACCCAGCTCATCAAGACCCTCACCCCCATGCAGATGAAACAGCTGGAGCCGCACCTTGCGCCGCTGATCCAAAATGCCGCCCAGGCGGTGGCCGAAGACCTGATCGCATATGCCTATCGCGATCCGGCATCCCGTGGCCGCGGCGAACTGATCCTGGAGTCCTACGCGTCGTTCAAGGCGGTGCTCTATTACCGGCTTGCGCATCAGGTGTGGAATTTCCCCGACCAGACCAACGGCGTGTTTTCACGCATCGCCCTCAAGCTGAGCAACCAGGGCAAGGTCCTGTCCGGGGCCGAAATCCACCCGGCAGCACGTATCGGCCGGCGCTTTGTGCTCGACCACGGCTACGGCACGGTAATCGGCGAAACCTGCGAGATCGGCAACGACTGCTACATCCTCTGCGGCGTGACCCTGGGCGCCCGCGGCATCGCCAACAACCCCGATGGCAAGCGTCATCCGCGCCTGGGCAACAATGTCGAAGTCGGCTCCGGCGCCCGGGTGCTGGGCTATGTGCTGATCGGCGACAACGTGTTTATCAGCCCTTCCTGTGTGATCACCCAGGACGTACCCGCCGGCACCAAGGTGAAGGTGGTGAACCAGATCCAACTGCAAAAAAACGATGAATCGGACCACAGCAACTACCTCGGGGCCTTCGCCCTGGATGAGCGCCTGCACGTGGTCGGCGAGGTCAATGCCAGCCACAAGGTCACGGTGCTGGACGCCGACTTTCATCCGTTGCAAGGCCTGATGCTGGAGCCAACGGTGAAGGAACGTCACCACCTGCAATTCAGGCTGCACCGCCTCGAATCCGGCAACTACCTGCCGCGCCTGCCGCTGAACCTGAAAGTCTGCGGGCCGGAATTCGAAATCACCCTGCTCTCCCCCCCTGGCTTGAGCGCGATGGTGCGCCACCTGCTGCAAGCCAGCCCACTGATCGTCGGAGGTTGAACATGTCCGTGCACACCATGGAAACCCTGGCGCTGTTTGACAGCGCGCCCTACCAAAACGCATTCAGCGCCCGGGTGATTGCCGTCAGCGAACACGGCATCGCCCTGGAGCACACCCTGTTCTACCCCACCGGCGGCGGCCAACCCGGCGATACCGGCCACCTGACCCTGGCGGACGGTACCCGGGTCGACGTGACCGGCACGGTGCGCGACCCGGTGCTGCGTTCGATCATCTGGCACCAGGTGGAACACTGCCCCGAGCAACTGGTCGCCGGCGTGATGGTGAACGCCGGCCTGGATTGGGAGCGGCGCTACCAGCACATGAAAATGCACACCTGCCTGCACCTGCTGTGCTCGCTCATCGACGCACCGGTGACCGGTTGCAGCATCAGTGCCGACAAAGGCCGCCTGGATTTCGACCTGCCGGAAATGACCCTCGACAAGGACAGCATCACCCGCGACCTCAACGCGCTGATCGAACAGGCCCACGAGGTGAAGACCCTGTCGATGCCGGCTTCGGAGTACGCCACCCTGCTGCAGATCACCCGCACCCAGGCGGTTGCGCCGCCGGTGATCCAGGGTTCGGTACGGGTGATTGAAATCGGCGGGATCGATATCCAGCCATGCGGCGGTACCCATGTGCTCAACACCGAGGAAATCGGCCGGGTGTTCTGCGAGAAGATCGAGAAGAAGAGCAAGCACAACCGCCGGGTGATTCTGCGGTTTGAGTGAACGCAACAACTGTGGGAGGGGCCTGCCTCTCCCACATTTTTAGTTTTGCGGCGCCTGCTAGATGACGAACAGGTCCACGAAGCGATTGACCGGCGTGGCCTCGAGCTTCGCCTGGTCGGTGCACAACGCAAAGATCTCGGTACTGCGCTGGGCGGTAAAGCGCGTGGCCAGGTTGGCTTTGAACTTGTCTTCCAGCAACGCAATGCCCTCCACTCGACGACGGCGATGGCCGATCGGGTATTCCACCGCCACTGGCTCGGTGCTGGAGCCATCCTTGAAGAACACCTGCACGGCATTGGCGATGGAACGCTTGTCGGCTTCCAGGTATTCACGGCTGTAGCATGGGTCTTCGACGATGACCATCTTGTCGCGCAACTGATCAATGATCGGGTGAGCGGCGTGGAATGCATCCTCGTAGTGCTCGGCCACCAGGTTGCCGAATGCCAGGGGCACGGCGGTCATGTATTGCAGGCAATGGTCACGGTCGGCCGCATTGGCCAGTGGCCCGACCTTGGAGATGATGCGAATCGCCGACTCATGGGTGGTGATCACGATGCGCTCGATGTCGTGCAGGCGATCCTTGACCAACGGATGCAAGGTCACCGCGGCTTCACAGGCGGTCTGCGCGTGGAACTCGGCGGGGAAGCTGATCTTGAACAACACGTTTTCCATCACGTAGGTGCCATATGGCTGGGACAGGCTGAACGCACGCTTGTCCTCGGGCTTGAGCGCCAGGTCTTTGTTGGTGTGGCTGAACAGCACGTCGTAGAAGCCCCATTGCGGCGCGCTCAGCACACCAGGGATGCCCATTTCGCCGCGCAGGGCGATATCCGCCAGGCGCACGCCGCGACTCGACGCATCCCCCGCCGCCCAGGATTTGCGCGAGCCTGCATTCGGCGCATGGCGATAAGTGCGCAAGGCCTGGCCATCGACGAAGGCGTGAGACAGCGCCGACAGCAACTGTTCGCGGTTGGCGCCCATCAGCTTGGCGGTAACCGCCGTGGAGGCGACTTTCACCAATAGCACATGGTCGAGGCCAACGCGGTTGAACGAGTTTTCCAGGGCAATCACACCCTGGATTTCGTGGGCCATGATCATCGCATCCAGCACCGCGCGCACGGTCAGCGGCGCGTCGCCATTGGCCACACGCTTTTGCGACAGGTGATCCGCCACGGCAAGGATGCCGCCGAGGTTATCCGAGGGATGCCCCCACTCGGCGGCGAGCCAGGTATCGTTGTAGTCGAGCCAGCGCACGATGCAGCCAATGTCCCAGGCCGCCTTGACCGGGTCCAGGCGAAACGAGGTGCCCGGCACCCGCGCGCCAAACGGCACCACCGTGCCTTCAACCATCGGCCCCAGGTGCTTGGTGCACTCGGGAAAACGCAGGGCCAGCAGGCCGCAACCGAGGGTATCCATCAGGCAGTTGCGGGCGGTGTCCAAGGCGGCCTGGGACTCGACCCGGTAGTTGAGGACATAGTCGGCGATGTCCTGCAAAACCTGGTCGTAGTCGGGGCGGTTGTTCTGGTCGACGTTGGTGCTCATGGCGGATCTCCAAAGTGAGTTAGGGTTGTTGCATCCTCAGGTTCAGGGTTGATCGTTTCGCAGGTCTGAATGCCTGTTTATGACTGTGGGAGGGGGGCTTGCCCCTCCCACAGGGGATTGATGTTGGACTTTAGAAAGAGTCGCCGGGTACGCGGACGAAACCTTCCATCAACACCCGCGCACTGCGGCTCATGATGGCTTTCTTCACCACCCACTCACCGTCCACCTGGGTGGCTTCAGCCCCCACGCGCAAGGTGCCGGAGGGATGCCCGAAGCGCACGGCATTACGTTCAATACCGCCCGCAGCGAGGTTGACCAAGGTCCCCGAAATCGCCGCCGCCGTGCCGATCGCCACCGCCGCCGTGCCCATCATCGCGTGGTGCAGCTTGCCCATGGACAGGGCGCGCACCAGCAAATCCACATCGCCGGCCTTGATCGCCTTGCCACTGGACGCCACGTAGTCGGCAGGCTTGGCCACGAACGCCACCTTCGGCGTGTGCTGGCGCTGAGCCGCTTCGTCGAGGTGTTTGATCAGCCCCATGCGCAACGCGCCATAGGCCCGTACGGTCTCGAACATCGCCAGAGCCTTGGGGTCGCCGTTGATCGCACCTTGCAGCTCGGTGCCGGTGTAGCCGAGGTCTTCGGCGTTGATGAAAATCGTCGGGATGCCGGCGTTGATCAGCGTGGCCTTGAAGGTGCCGACACCCGGCACTTCCAGATCGTCGACCAGGTTGCCGGTGGGGAACATCGAGCCGCCGCCGCCCTCTTCTTCCGCCGCCGGGTCCATGAACTCCAGCTGCACTTCGGCCGCCGGAAAGGTCACGCCGTCCAGCTCGAAGTCGCCGGTTTCCTGCACCGCCCCGTCGGTGATCGGCACGTGGGCGATGATGGTCTTGCCGATATTGGCCTGCCAGACCCGCACCACGGCCACGCCGTTATGGGGCACGCGGGCCACGTCGACCAGCCCGGCGCTGATGGCGAACGAACCCACCGCCGCCGACAGGTTGCCGCAGTTGCCACTCCAGTCGACAAAGGGTTTGTCGATGGAGACCTGGCCAAACAGATAGTCCACGTCATGATCGGCGCGGGTGCTTTTGGCGAGGATCACGGTTTTGCTGGTGCTCGATGTAGCGCCGCCCATGCCGTCGATTTGCTTGTCGTAGGGATCGGGGCTGCCGATCACCCGTAGCAGCAAGGCATCCCGCGCCGCTCCCGGCACCTGCGCCGGCTCGGGCAGGTCCTGGAGGCGGAAAAATACGCCCTTGCTGGTGCCGCCACGCATATAGGTGGCGGGGATCTTGATTTGCGCTGCGTGTGCCATGGTCATCCTCTTCAGGCGGTGGTCGCCGATTCCAGGAAATCCTGGGCAAAACGTTGCAATACGCCGCCGGCCTCGTAGATCGACACTTCTTCGGCGGTGTCCAGGCGGCACGTCACCGGCACCTCGACACGTTCGCCATCCTTGCGATTGATCACCAGCGTCAACTGCGCACGCGGGGTGCGTTGGCCGATCACGTCGTAGGTTTCGCTGCCGTCAATCTGCAAGGTGTGACGGTCGGTGCCCGGCAGAAACTCCAGGGGCAACACGCCCATGCCCACCAGGTTGGTGCGGTGGATGCGCTCGAAACCCTCGGCGGCAATCGCTTCCACACCCGCCAGGCGCACGCCCTTGGCGGCCCAGTCGCGGGACGAGCCCTGGCCGTAGTCGGCGCCGGCAATGATGATCAGCGGCTGCTTGCGCTCCATGTAGGTTTCGATGGCTTCCCACATCCGCGTGACCTGTCCTTCCGGTTCGATCCGCGCCAGGGAGCCCTGCTTGACCTTGCCGTTCTCCCGCACCATTTCGTTGAACAGTTTCGGGTTGGCGAACGTCGCGCGCTGGGCGGTCAGGTGGTCGCCACGGTGGGTGGCGTAGGAGTTGAAGTCGACTTCCGGCAGGCCCATTTTCGCCAGGTATTCGCCGGCGGCGCTGTCGAGCATGATCGCGTTGGACGGCGACAGGTGATCGGTGGTGATGTTGTCCGGCAGCACCGCCAGCGGGCGCATACCCTTGAGCGGCCGCGCACCGGCCAGCGCGCCTTCCCAGTACGGTGGGCGACGGATATAGGTGCTCTGCGGGCGCCAGTCGTACAGCGGCGCGACTTTCGGGCCGGTGTCTTCGTGGATCGCGAACATCGGGATATACACCGCGCGGAACTGCTCCGGCTTGACCGACGCCTTGACCACCGCGTCGATTTCTTCGTCGCTCGGCCAGATGTCCTGCAGGCGGATTTCCTTGCCGTCGGCGTCGAGGCCGAGCACGTCCTTCTCGATGTCGAAACGGATGGTGCCGGCAATCGCATAGGCCACCACCAGCGGCGGCGAAGCCAGGAACGCCTGCTTGGCGTACGGGTGGATACGCCCGTCGAAGTTGCGGTTGCCCGAGAGCACGGCGGTGGCGTACAGGTCGCGGTCGATGATCTCTTGCTGGATCGCCGGGTCTAGCGCGCCGGACATGCCGTTGCAGGTGGTGCAGGCAAACGCCACCACGCCAAAGCCGAGCTTTTCCAGCTCATGGCCCAGGCCGGCGTCTTCCAGGTACATGGCCACGGTTTTCGAACCCGGCGCCAGGGACGACTTGACCCACGGCTTGCGCGCCAGCCCAAACCTGTTGGCGTTGCGCGCCAGCAGCCCGGCGGCGATCACGTTGCGCGGGTTACTGGTGTTGGTGCAACTGGTGATGGCGGCGATGATCACCGCGCCGTCGGGCATTTGCCCCGGCACTTCATCCCACTGGCCGGAGATGCCCTTGGCGGCCAGGTCGCGGGTGGCGACGCGGGCGTGCGGGTTGCTCGGGCCAGCCATGTTGCGCACCACACTGGACAGGTCGAAGGTGAGGCCACGCTCGTATTGCGCGCCTTTGAGATCGTCTGCCCACAGGCCGGTGTGGCGGGCGTATTGTTCGACCAGGGCGACTTGCTCGTCTTCGCGGCCGGTGAGTTTCAGGTAGGCGATGGTCTGCTGGTCGATATAAAACATGGCCGCCGTGGCGCCGTATTCCGGGGCCATGTTGGAGATGGTCGCGCGGTCGCCGAGGGTCAGTTTGGACGCGCCTTCACCGAAGAACTCCAGCCAGGCGCCGACCACTTTCTGTTGGCGCAGGAACTCGGTCAGGGCCAGCACCATATCGGTGGCGGTGATGCCCGGCAGCAGCTGGCCGGTCAATTCGACACCGACACTTTCCGGCAGGCGCATCCACGACGCGCGGCCGAGCATGACGCTTTCGGCTTCAAGGCCGCCGACGCCAATGGCGATCACGCCCAATGCATCGACGTGGGGGGTATGGCTGTCGGTGCCGACACAGGTATCCGGGAAGGCCACACCGTCACGCACCTGGACCACCGGGGACATTTTCTCCAGGTTGATCTGGTGCATGATGCCGTTGCCCGGCGGGATCACGTCGACGTTCTTGAAGGCCTTTTTGGTCCACTCGATAAAGTGGAAGCGGTCTTCGTTGCGACGGTCTTCGATGGCGCGGTTTTTCTCGAACGCGTCCGGGTCGAAACCACCGGCTTCGACGGCCAGGGAGTGGTCGACGATCAACTGGGTCGGGACCACCGGGTTGACCTGGGCCGGGTCGCCGCCTTGCAGGGCGATGGCGTCACGCAGGCCGGCGAGGTCGACCAGGGCGGTCTGGCCAAGAATGTCGTGGCACACCACGCGGGCCGGGAACCAGGGGAAGTCGAGGTCGCGTTTGCGTTCGATCAACTGGCTCAGGGATGCGTTGAGGGTGGCCGGGTCGCAGCGGCGCACCAGGTTCTCGGCGAGCACACGAGAGGTGTAGGGCAACGTGGCATAGGCGCCGGGGCTGATTGCATCGACAGCCGCGCGGGCGTCGAAGTAATCCAGGCGGCTGCCGGGGAGTGGTTTGCGAAATTCAGTGTTCATCGTCAGGACTCGGTCACGGTGATTGCAAACAAAGCCGGCTGATCCGGGGCTGGAATGCGCTCAAAATGTGGGAGGGAGCTTGCCCCCTCCCACACTTTGACCTCATTCCAGTCCTGGGATCGTCGGTCTTCAGCGACGTTCGATTGGCACGAACTTGCGCTGTTCGACGCCGGTGTACTCGGCGCTTGGACGGATGATGCGGTTGTTGGCGCGCTGTTCGAACACATGCGCGGCCCAGCCGGTAAGCCGCGAGCAGACGAAGATCGGCGTGAACAGCTTGGTCGGGATGCCCATGAAGTGGTACGCCGAGGCATGGTAGAAATCGGCGTTGGGGAACAGTTTTTTCTGTTCCCACATGGTCTTGTCGATGGCCTCGGAGACCGGGAACAGCACGGTGTCGCCCACTTCGTCAGCGAGTTTTTTCGACCAGCCCTTGATCACTTCATTGCGCGGGTCGTTGTCTTTGTAGATCGCGTGGCCGAAGCCCATGATCTTGTCCTTGCGGGCCAGCATGCCGAGGGTGCCTTCGACAGCTTCCTCTGCCGAACCGAAACGCTCGATCATTTCCATCGCCGCTTCGTTGGCGCCGCCGTGCAGCGGGCCGCGCAGGGAACCGATGGCGGCGGTGACGCAGGAATACAGGTCGGACAGGGTCGAGGCACACACCCGCGCGGTGAAGGTCGAGGCGTTGAACTCGTGCTCGGCGTAGAGGATCAACGACACGTTCATGACTTTTTCATGCAGTTCGCTCGGCTTCTTGCCGTGCAGCAGGTGCAGGAAGTGGCCGCCGATGCTCGGCTCGTCGGTCACGCAGTCGATGCGCTTGCCGTCGTGGCTGAAGCGGTACCAGTAGCACATGATCGCCGGGAATGCGGCGAGCAGGCGGTCGGTCACGTCGCGTTGCACGCTGAAGTCTTTTTCCGGCTCGATGTTACCGAGGAACGAGCAACCGGTGCGCATCACGTCCATCGGGTGGGCGTCGGCGGGGATGCGTTCGAGCACTTCTTTCAGCGCCTGCGGCAGATCACGCAATTTGCTCAGCCTGGCGCTGTAGGCGGCCAGTTCGGCCTGGGTCGGCAGTTCGCCGTACAGCAGCAGATAAGCGACCTCTTCAAACTGTGCATCGGCAGCCAGTTCGCGCACGTCGTAGCCACGATAAGTCAAGCCGGCTCCGGCCTGGCCCACGGTGGACAGTGCGGTCTGCCCGGCGACCTGGCCACGCAGGCCGGCACCACTCAGTACTTTTGCTTCAGCCATGGTTGTTCTCCAATTTTGTCGTTATTCAGGGAGGCGTGTTCGTCACTTTTTCGCGGCGAACAGCGCGTCAAGCTTCTGCTCGAAGGTGTGGTAGTCGATGCGATCGTAAAGCTCCATGCGGGTTTGCATGGTGTCGATCACGTTCTGTTGAGTGCCGTCGCGACGGATCGCGGTGTAGACGTTCTCGGCGGCCTTGTTCATGGCACGGAAGGCCGACAGCGGGTACAGCACGATGGAAACATCGGCAGATTTCAACTGTTCGGTGGTGTACAGCGGCGTGGCGCCGAACTCGGTGATGTTGGCCAGGATCGGCGCCTTCACACGGGCGGCGAACAGTTTGTACATTTCCAGTTCAGTGATGGCTTCCGGGAACACCATGTCGGCGCCGGCTTCGATGCAGGCGGCGGCACGCTCCAGGGCGGACTCCAGGCCTTCCACGGCCAGCGCGTCGGTGCGCGCCATGATCACGAAGCTGTCATCGGTGCGCGCGTCCACGGCGGCCTTGATGCGGTCGACCATTTCCTGCTGGGACACGATCTCTTTGTTCGGACGATGGCCGCAGCGCTTGGCGCCGACCTGGTCTTCGATATGGATGGCGGCCGCGCCGAACTTGATCATCGATTTGACCGTGCGCGCGACGTTGAACGCCGAGGAGCCGAAGCCGGTGTCCACGTCCACCAGCAGCGGCAGGTCGCAGACGTCGGTGATACGGCGCACGTCGGTGAGTACGTCATCCAGGCCGGTGATGCCCAGGTCCGGCACGCCGAGGGAACCGGCCGCCACCCCGCCACCCGACAGGTAGATCGCCTTGAAGCCGGCGCGCTTGGCCAGCAGCGCATGGTTGGCGTTGATCGCACCGACCACCTGCAAGGGGTGCTCGCTGGCGACTGCGTCACGGAAACGCTGGCCGGGTGTGCTTTTGTTGTTCGAACTCATGACTCACCTCTATCAGGGGCGCCGCCTGGGAAATGACGGGCAATATTGCGTTTGGAAGCACCGATATGCCGGCGCATCAACAACTCGGCCAGTTCACCGTCGCGATCGGCAATCGCATCAAGAATGCGGTGATGCTCGGCAAAGGCCTGGCGTGGACGATTGGGGGTGGCGGAGAACTGGATGCGGTACATGCGCACCAGCTGGTACAGCTCGCCGCAGAGCATCTGGGTGAGCGTGCGGTTGCCCGCACCTTGAATGATCCGGTAATGAAAATCGAAGTCGCCTTCCTGCTGGTAATAGCCGACACCCGCCTGGAACGCGGCGTCGCGCTCATGGGTGTGCAGCACCTGGCGCAATTCTTCGATTTCCGCGTCGGTCATGCGCTCGGCGGCCAGGCGACAGGCCATGCCTTCCAGGGACTCGCGGATTTCATACAGTTCAACCAGCTCGGCGTGGCTCAAGGACACGACCCGGGCGCCCACATGGGGCACGCGCACCAGCAGGCGCTGGCCTTCCAGGCGGTGGATCGCCTCGCGCAGCGGGCCACGGCTGATGCCGTAGGTGCGGGCCAGTTCCGGCTCGGAAATCTTGCTGCCGGGCGCGATCTCACCCTTGACGATGGCGGCCTGGATGCGTCGGAAGACGTTCTCGGACATCGTTTGGGATTCGTCCGACGCCATTATCGGAGCTTCTGATTGACCCAGCATATTGTCGACACCTTTGAAAGCAATGCGGCAAAAACTAGCCAATAAACCGCGACCAGTCAAAGAATAAATCGATATTGTCGACAATCGTCTAATAATCCCGGCTGTATCCCCTCAAGGCATGGCCGGCTGCCAGCGCTGGCGCCAGAAAAGCATCATGTTAGAATGCCCGCCGCATTTGCCTGACATCACTTGATGAAACGGCGCACGAAGGGAGCTTGCGCAGCAATGCCAGTCGCCTTGAATTGAACATCGCACTGCACCGCCTCAGGATCTATGAGACTCAAGCCCTTCCCCCTGTTGTTTTGCCTATTGTCCATACCGAGCCTTGGCGCTGCCGCCGAGAAGACCGTGTATGGCCTCAATGAATACGCGCAATTGGCCGGCATCGACCTGGAAGTAGCCGCCAAGCTCGACACCGGCGCCAAGACCGCCTCCCTCAGCGCCCGTGATATCAAGCGTTTCAAGCGCAACGGCGAATCCTGGGTGCGCTTCTACCTGGCCATCGACACCGCCCATTCCCATCCCATCGAACGCCCCCTGGCCCGCGTCAGCAAAATCAAGCGTCGCGCCGGCGACTACGACCCCGATGAGGACAAGAACTACACCGCCCGTCCTGTGATTGCCCTGGATATCTGCATGGGCACCGCTTTACGCAGCATCGAAGTGAACTTGACTGACCGCAGCGCTTTCCAATACCCGCTGCTGATCGGCTCCGAAGCGTTGAAACGCTTTGATGCGCTGGTCGACCCCAGTCTTAAATACGCAGCAGGCAAACCCGCCTGCGCCGCCGACGCTCATACCGCCGAGTAAACCGAATGCGCGCTCTAACCCTGCACCTGAGAATCCTGATCGCCATCCTGGTGGTGTTGGGTATTTCGGTCACCGCCTACCAGATCTTCGTGCTGGGCATTCCCGTCACCGAGGACGCCACCGACGACCTGTGGAACATCGACGCCAAGGTCGAGTTCGTCGCCAACCCCAAGGACCCGGTGAAGATCCAGATGTTCGTGCCGCCCTTGAGCCGCGACTTCGTCAGCCTCAATGAGAGCTTTATCTCGAATAACTACGGGGTGAGCGTCAACCGCATCGACGGCAACCGCAAGGTCACCTGGTCGGCACGCCGCGCCAAGGGCAACCAGACCCTGTATTACCGCCTGGTGCTGACCAAGCGCTACAGCGGCGAAAAAACCAAGATCAAGGGCCCGACCTTCCGCGACAGTATTGCCGTGGAAGGCCCGGAAAAAATTGCCGCCGAAGCCCTGCTGGCGCCGATCCGCCAGCATTCGGCCGACGTCGAGACCTTTATCACCGAAGCCATCAAGCGCACCAACAACCTCAACGACGACAACGTGAAGCTGTTGCTGGCCGGCGACCCGTCGACGCCGCACAAGGCCAAGATCGTCGAGCTGCTGCTGTCCATCGCCCACGTGCCGGTGGAAAAGGTCCACACCATCCGCCTGGTGGCCGACCAGCCGCAAACCCCGGAATTGTGGCTGCGCAGCTTCAATGGCAACGACTGGCTGTACTTCAACCCGGAAACCGGCGAACAGGGCCTGCCCGCCGACCGCCTGCTGTGGTGGACCGGCGATGAAAACCTGATCACCGTCGATGGCGGCAAGAAAGCCATGGTCACCTTCAGCCTCAATAACAGCGAAATGAACGCCATTCGCCTGGCCAAGCTGACCGACGAGAACACCGACGCCAACTTCCTCGAATACTCGCTGTACGGCCTGCCGCTGCAAACCCAGCAGACCTTCATGATCATGGTGATGATCCCGATTGGGGTGCTGGTGATCCTGATCCTGCGCAACCTGATCGGCCTGCAGACCCTCGGCACCTTTACCCCGGTGCTGATTGCCCTGGCGTTCCGCGAGACGCAGCTGGGCTTCGGGATTGTGCTGTTCACGATTATCACCGCGCTGGGCCTGTCCCTCAGGTCGTACCTGGAACATCTGAAGCTGCAGATGCTGCCGAGGTTGTCGGTAGTGCTGACCTTCGTGGTGGTATTGATCGCCGCCATCAGCCTGTTCAGCCACAAGCTGGGGCTGGAGCGCGGGCTGTCGGTGGCGCTGTTCCCGATGGTGATCCTGACCATGACCATCGAACGCCTGTCCATCACCTGGGAAGAGCGCGGCGCCAGCCATGCCATGAAAGTCGCGATTGGTACGCTGTTCGCCGCGTCCCTGGCGCACATCATCATGAGCGTGCCGGAGCTGATCTACTTCGTCTTTACCTTCCCGGCGATCCTGCTGATCCTGGTGGGCTTCATGCTGGCAATGGGGCGCTATCGTGGCTACCGCCTGACCGAGCTGGTGCGCTTCAAGGCCTTCCTCAAGGCTGACTCGTAATGTTCGGCTTCTGGAAGACCTGGAAGGCCCTGGAAGCGCGGGGGATCATGGGCATCAACCGGCGCAATGCCGACTACGTGCTCAAGTACAACAAGCGCAGCCTGTACCCGATCGTGGATGACAAGATCATCACCAAGGAGCGGGCCATCGCCGCCGGCATCCATGTGCCGGAAATGTACGGGGTGATCTCCACCGAGAAGGAAATCGACAAGCTCGACGAGATCATTGGCGGGCGCAGCGACTTCGTGATCAAGCCGGCCCAGGGTGCCGGCGGCGACGGCATCCTGGTGGTGGCGGACCGTTTCGAGGGGCGCTACCGCACGGTGTCGGGCAAGATCATCAGCCATGAAGAGATCGAGCACCAGATTTCCAGCATCCTCACCGGCCTGTACTCCCTGGGTGGCCACCGCGACCGTGCGCTGATCGAGTACCGCGTGGTGCCTGACCAGATCTTCAAGAGCATCAGCTACGAAGGCGTACCGGATATCCGCATCATCGTGCTGATGGGCTACCCGGTGATGGCGATGCTGCGCTTGCCGACCCGCCAGTCGGGCGGCAAGGCCAACCTGCACCAAGGCGCGATCGGCGTGGGCGTCGACCTCGCCACCGGCCTGACCCTGCGCGGTACCTGGCTGAACAACATCATCACCAAGCACCCCGACACCACCAACGCGGTGGACGGTGTGCAACTGCCCAACTGGGACGGGTTCATGAAGCTTGCGGCCGGCTGCTACGAGCTGTGCGGGCTGGGGTATATCGGCGTGGACATGGTGCTCGACCAGGAAAAGGGCCCGCTGATCCTGGAGCTGAATGCGCGGCCGGGGCTGAATATCCAGATCGCCAACGACTGCGGCCTGACCTTGCGCACCCATGCGGTGGAGGCGCGACTGGAAGAACTGAAAGCCGCCGGCGTAACGGAAACCCCGGAAGAACGGGTGAAGTTCGTGCAGGAGATGTTCGGGCATATTCCGCCCGTGGAAGGCTGATCCAGTCTTCGAACTGTCTATCCCCGACATCCCCTCTAGGAGCAAATCCTACGGGGGACTACAATCCCTCTCCCCCCGCGCCATTGGCTGATCCAACCCCGCATGTCGACCTGCTCCGTACACCCATTGCCCTACCGGGCCAACCCCGCCGAGTATTTTGCGGCGATTCGTCACGCTCCCGGCGCGGTACTGCTCGACAGCGGCCGCCCGGCGGCCGAGCGTGGGCGTTACGACCTGCTCAGCGCCTGGCCCGACGCAACCTTGACGGTAGCGCCTGACGAAAGCGGCGCCGCTTTCCTGCAACGCCTGCGAGAAAACCTGACGCGATTGGGTGAAGCCGCAATCCCCGCCGGTTTGCAGTTGCCGTTCGCCGGTGGCTTGATCGGCTACCTGAGCTACGACTTCGGTCGGCACCTGGAGCCCATGCCGCACCTGGCGGTGGATGACCTGCACCTGCCGGACGCGCGCTTCGGGCTGTACGCCTGGGCGCTGATCAGTGACCACCAGGCCCAGAGCAGCCAACTGGTGTTTCACCCGTCGCTGGCAGACAGCGAACGGCAACGGCTGATCGCGTTGTTCAGCCATGGGACGGTCGACACCTCTGCGACGTTCAAACTCCAGGGCCCGATGGCCCCCGACCTCAGCGCCGAGACCTACCGCCAAGCCATCGTGCGTATCCAGGATTACATCCAGGCGGGCGACTGCTACCAGGTCAACTTCGCCCAGCGTTTCCGCGCGCCATGCATCGGTGATCCCTGGGCAGCCTATTGCGCCCTGCGCGAAGCCTGCCCGACGCCGTTTTCCGGGTTCCAGCGCCTGCCCGACGACGGCGCGGTGCTGAGCCTGTCGCCGGAGCGTTTCGTGCGCATCAGCGAGCGCCACGTCGAGACCCGCCCGATCAAAGGCACCCGCCCCCGCGGCCTTACGCCGGAAGAAGACGCGGCGAATGCCGCCGAACTGCTGGCCAGCCCCAAGGACCGCGCCGAGAACCTGATGATCGTCGACCTGCTGCGCAACGACCTCGGCCGCACGTGCCGCACCGGCTCGGTCAATGTGCCGGAATTGTTCAGCCTGGAAAGCTACCCCAATGTGCACCACCTGGTCAGCAGCGTGACCGGCGAGTTGGCCGACGATAAAGATGCCCTCGACCTGATCGCCGGCAGCTTCCCTGGTGGCTCGATCACCGGTGCGCCGAAGATCCGCGCGATGCAGATCATCGACGAACTGGAGCCCACACGCCGTGGGCTGTACTGCGGTTCGCTGGTGTACCTGGATGTGCGCGGCGAGATGGACAGCTCCATCGCCATCCGCAGTTTGCTGGTCAAGGATGGCCAGGTGTGCTGTTGGGGCGGCGGTGGGATCGTGGCGGATTCGCAGTGGGAGGCGGAGTACCAGGAGTCGCTGACGAAGGTGCGGGTGTTGTTACAAACGCTGGAAAGCCTGTAGCGCACAGTGCCTTCCTGGTTCTCAGACGCAGCGCCGAGCAGTAGAAAAAACCTGAATCAGAACCGCAGTAGACGTAGTTGAACGTCAGAAGATAGCGTCCGGCTTCAACCGTCCACCCGCCGTCTGTGAAGGATCACATGAAGCGACTGCCTACCCGTCAGGAAATATTTCCGAGATTGCGCCCCCTCTCAACCGCGCCTATCATCTCCCAAATTGGGAGGTTGCAGCGATGCGGATAATCGCCCTCTCGACCTTACGAATATTCTGGGAAAGCCAACCCGCCTATATCGATGCAAAGGCACCGCTTATAGAACTGTATCGCCATATGGAAAAGGCCATTTACCCGACGCCACAAGCACTCAAGGCAGCGCTCAGGACCGCGAGCATTCTCAAAGGTGGCAGGGTTGTATTCAACGTGGGCGGCAACAAATATCGAGTGATCATGGCGATCGATTACCAGCGACAGCTTGGGTTCATACGGTTCGTAGGGACTCATGGGCAGTACGACCAGATCAACGCGGAGACCGTGTAATGAACATCAAACCCATACACTCCCAGGAAGACCTCACTGCTGCACTCGCGCGGGTACAGCAGCTCTGGGGAGCGGACATCGGCTCGACTGAAGGCGATGAGCTGGAAATTCTTGCAGTACTCATTGAGAAGTACGAAGCCGAACATTACCCAATGCCACCTTCCGATCCGGTGGAAGCCATTAAATTTCGCATGGAGCAACTGGGCATGACTGCCCGCGACCTGGAGCCATTTATCGGCACCAGCGGACGGGTGTCAGAGGTGCTGAACCACAAGCGAAAGCTGAGCCTGTCGATGATCAAGCGGCTGCATGAAGGCTTGAGTATTCCTTATGAGCGGTTGCTTGCAGGGAGCTGACAGAAACATGGGTAGTGGCGCTACTTTCCCCATCGGGAGCAAGCCCCCGATAGGGCCATCAGCCGGACCGAAAGAAATTACAGGTTCAACGGCCGATTCGACGCCCTGATGAACTCTTTCTTCAAATCCTCAAACGTATGCACCGCCGGGAATTGCGGGAACTCTCGAATCACATTGTCCGGCGCATGGAACAGAATCCCACGGTCGGCCTCGCCCAACATGGTGGTGTCGTTGTAGGAGTCGCCCGCGGCGATCACGCGGTAGTAGAGGGTCTTGAACGCCAATACCGACTGGCGCTTGGGGTCTTTCTGGCGCAGTTGATAGCTGACCACGCGGTCGTTTTCGTCGGTGATGAGACGGTGGCACAACAAGGTCGGGAAGCCCAGCTGGCGCATCAGCGGCTGGGAGAATTCGTAGAAGGTGTCGGACAGGATCACCACCTGGAAGCGCTCGCGCAGCCAGTTGACGAACTCGATGGCGCCGTCCAACGGCTTGAGGGTGGCGATCACTTCCTGGATGTCGGCGAGCTTGAGCCCGTGTTCGTCGAGGATGCGCAGGCGCTGCTTCATCAGCACGTCGTAGTCGGGAATGTCCCGAGTGGTGGCCCGCAGGGATTCAATACCGGTTTTTTCGGCGAAGGCGATCCAGATTTCCGGCACCAGCACCCCTTCCAGGTCGAGACAGGCAATTTCCACAAGACACTCCCATTGGATGTTGTTAGTTGAGCGAGCAAAAGGACTGCCGAACTCTAGCGATTCAAGCCCGCCGCCGCAACGCAGGGCGGATTTTGATACCATCGCTCCCCTATAGAGCGCTCAGCGCCATTGAACTGTAGGAACCGTCCTGATGAACCAAGCCTTCGACGTCGTTGAACTCGCCACGACTTATGCCAACAAGTCTGCCCAGGACATTCTCAAGCTGGCGTTCAGCCAGTTCGGTGATGACCTGTGGATTTCCTTCAGCGGCGCCGAGGATGTGGTGCTGGTGGACATGGCCTGGAAGCTGAACAAGAACGTCAAGGTGTTCAGCCTCGACACCGGCCGCCTGCACCCGGAGACCTACCGGTTTATCGAGCAGGTGCGCGACTTCTACAAGATCGATATCGAACTGATCTCGCCGGACCAGAGCAAGCTGGAACCCTTCGTCAAGGAAAAAGGCCTGTTCAGCTTCTACAAGGACGGCCATGGCGAATGCTGCGGCGTGCGCAAGATCGAACCGCTGCGCCGCAAGCTTTCCGGCGTCAGCGCCTGGGCCACCGGCCAGCGCCGCGACCAGAGCCCCGGCACCCGCAGCCAGGTGGCGGCGCTGGAAATCGACACGGCCTTCTCCACCCCGGAACGCACCCTGTACAAGTTCAACCCGCTGGCGCAGATGACCAGCGAGGAGATCTGGGGTTACATCCGCATGCTGGAGCTGCCGTACAACAGCCTGCATGAGCGCGGCTTTATCAGCATCGGCTGTGAGCCGTGCACCCGGCCCGTGCTGCCGAACCAGCACGAGCGCGAAGGGCGCTGGTGGTGGGAAGAAGCCACGCAGAAGGAATGCGGGCTGCATGCCGGGAATATCATCAGCAAGGCCTAAGGGCGGACGCGATTAGAAAATGTGGAGGGGCGGGGCGACGATTCGACTTGCCCCCCTCCCACATTTTGTCTTGTGTTGAATGTCAGAGATGTACACATAGATGTAACCATCGGTGCCATTTATGTGTGCAATTTTTCTTCATCCGCACCATAACGTAACACCTCTCCCCTCCCCTTGGTTGGCCTGGTGAATCACAGGCTGACAGTCCAAAAATAAATAGCTGTTCAATCGGTCAATTTATATTTCTTCAAATTCAGCCAGTTATTCAACCAACCTATAAAAACGAAATTACCCAGGACTTTCATAGATCCAAAGCTGGCACGCATGTGGCTTAAGGTGAAATACTCTTTGTATACAATAAATACAAAACCTACATACACTTTGCCATCTGCAGCGCCTCAGCAGATGCGCTGGAGCCTGCCGGAATGCGTACAAGCCTCCCGAATAACATCGCACTGGATCTACCCTCCTCCGCCCTGAACCCGGACGCCGCGAGCCCCGGCCCCCTGGTGCTCAGCCCGCGCCTGCACAACAAGGACCTGGCGCCCACCAAGGTCGAAGGCCGACGTTGGGGGCGCTACAGCATCTTCGCGCTGTGGACCAATGACGTGCACAACATCGCCAACTATTCGTTCGCCATCGGCCTCTATGCGCTGGGCCTGGGCGGCTGGCAGATCCTGTTGTCCCTGGGCATCGGCGCGGCGCTGGTGTACTTCTTCATGAACCTGTCGGGGTATATGGGCCAGAAGACCGGCGTGCCGTTTCCGGTGATCAGCCGCATCAGCTTCGGCATTCACGGCGCGCAGATACCGGCGTTGATCCGCGCCGTAATCGCGATTGCCTGGTTCGGTATCCAGACGTACCTGGCGTCGGTAGTTTTCCGCGTACTGCTGACGGCGATTCATCCGGGCTTTGCCGGCTATGACCACAACTCGATCCTGGGATTATCGACCCTGGGTTGGGCCTGTTTCGTGGCGATCTGGTTCGTGCAACTGGTGATCCTGGCCTATGGCATGGAGATGGTGCGCCGCTATGAAGGCTTCGCCGGGCCGGTGATTTTGCTGACGGTGGCGGCGCTGGCCGGTTGGATGTACTTCCAGGCCGGCGGCAACATCGCCTGGTCGATCCGCGAACCGCTGAGCGGCGGCGAGATGTGGCGCAATATCTTTGCCGGTGGCGCGTTGTGGCTGGCGATCTATGGCACGCTGATCCTCAACTTCTGCGACTTCGCGCGCTCTTCGCCGTGCCGCAAGACCATCCTGGTCGGCAATTTTTGGGGCCTGCCGGTGAATATCCTGGTGTTCGCGGCCATCACCGTGCTGCTGTGCGGCGGTCAATTCCAACTCAATGGCCGGGTGATCGAAAGCCCGACTGAAATCATCGCCGCCATCCCCAATACCTTCTTTCTCGTGCTGGGCTGCCTGGCGTTCCTGATCGTCACCGTGGCGGTGAACATCATGGCCAACTTCGTCGCGCCGGCCTTTGTGCTGAGCAACCTGGCCCCCAAATACCTGAACTTCCGCCGCGCCGGCTTGATCAGCGCCACCGTGGCCGTACTGATCCTGCCATGGAACCTCTACAACAGCCCGTTGGTGATCGTGTATTTCCTCTCCGGCCTGGGCGCGCTGCTGGGGCCGCTGTACGGGGTGATCATGGTCGATTACTGGCTGATTCGTAAAAGCCAGGTGGACGTGCCGCAGCTGTATAGCGAAAACCCGAATGGCGTTTATTACTACAGCCGCGGGGTGAATATGCGTGCCGTGGCGGCGTTTATTCCTGCAGCCGTGATCGCCATCCTGCTGGCGCTGTTGCCCGGTTTTGCCAGCGTCTCACCGTTTTCCTGGTTGTTTGGCGCCGGTATTGCAGGGTTGCTGTACCTGCTGATCGCCAAGCGCCAGCCGTTCTACGCCGATGTCAGCGGCGAAAGCATTGCCGTCGATAACGTCAGTCACTGAGTAAGGACCTTCCATGCGCATCCTCGTGGTCAACGTCAACACCACCGAATCCATCACTGAAACCATCGCTCAACAGGCGCGGTCCGTGGCCTCGCCGGGCACCGAGATTGTCGGGCTCACGCCCTACTTCGGCGCGGAATCGGTGGAGGGCAACTTTGAAAGCTATCTGGCCGCCATCGCCGTGATGGACCGGGTGATGGCCTACGACCAACCGTTCGATGCGGTGATCCAGGCCGGCTACGGCGAGCACGGCCGGGAAGGCTTGCAGGAGTTGCTGAATGTGCCGGTGGTGGACATCACCGAAGCGGCGGCCAGCACCGCAATGTTCCTGGGCCACGCCTACTCCGTGGTCACCACCCTGGACCGCACCGTGCCGCTGATCGAAGACCGCCTGAAACTCGCCGGCCTGTACCAGCGCTGCGCCTCGGTGCGCGCCAGCGGCATGGCGGTGCTGGAACTGGAAGAGGACCCGCTGGCCGCCATGGAAGCCATCGTGCGCCAGGCGGAACTGGCCATTCGCGAGGACAAGGCCGAAGTGATCTGCCTGGGTTGCGGCGGCATGGCCGGGCTGGATGAGCAGATTCGCCAGCGCACCGGCGTGCCGGTGGTGGATGGGGTGACGGCGGCGGTGACCATTGCCGAATCCCTGGTGCGGCTGGGGTTGTCGACGTCGAAGATCCGCACTTACGCGACGCCACGGCCGAAGCAGGTGATTGGCTGGCCGACTCGGTTCGGCCGCTGACCGGCACCTGCTTTCAGATTGCGCTGAACCTCTGGCCCAGCTTCCTCTCGGCAAACTGCTCGATGATGAAATCCACAAATGCCCGGGTCTTGCCGGGCAGCAGTTTGTGCTCGGCGTAGTAGATGGAAATATTGCCGTCGTCGACACACCAGCCGGGCAACACGCGCACCACCGCGCCACTGTCGAGGAACGGCACGGCCATGGGCATGCTCACCAGCGCCATCCCCAGGCCTTGGGCACTGGCGCAGCAGGCGGCTTCGGAGTCGCTCATGGTCATGCCGGGCTTGAGCACCAGCGGGCGGTGTTCACGTTCGACACTGGTCAACTGCCAGGAACGGATACGCCCGGTTTGCGGCGAGCGGATCAGAATGCCCTTGCAGCGCGACAAGTCTTCGGGCTCGCGCACCGGCGGGCGCTGCGCCAGGTAATCCGGCGAGGCCACCAGCACCCGATGCGCCGGCGCCAGCTTGCGCGCCACCACCCCTTGAGGCAGCTCAAAACCGCCACCGATGGCGGCATCGAAGCCCTGGCCGATCAGGTCCACCTGGCGGTTGTCGAAATGCCAGTCCGGGCTGATATCCGGAAAGCGCGCCATGAACGCCCCCAGCAACGGCACCACGTAGCGATTGCCAAACACCGTGCCCATGCTGACCTTGAGCGTGCCCACCGGCCGCCCTTCGGCGCTGGCCAGGTTAGCCACGGCATTCTGGATGGTGGTGAGGCTGCCGCTGACTTCGGCCAGGAACAGCTTGCCGGCTTCGGTCAGGGCCAGGCGCCGGGTGCTGCGCTGGAACAGCCGCACGCCGAGGCGTGCTTCGAGCTTGGCGACGCTTTTGCCGACCGCTGCCGGGGTCAGGCTCAGGTGCCGGGCGGCCTCGGCAAAGCTGCCACCTTCAGCGCTGCGCACAAAGCATTCGATACTGCCAAAGCTTTCCATGTCGCCCCACTCTAAACTTTTGGTTTACACAGACTATAGCAATCACGATCTACCGGCAGCGGCGAGCGAGGTCGATACTCGGCTCCAACAACAAGGCATTGCGCCTTGAATAACCAGGAGATCGACATGACCACACACAACCTCAGCGGCAAAGTCGCCTTGATTCAAGGCGGTTCCCGCGGCATCGGCGCCGCCATCGTCAAGCGCCTGGCAGCACAGGGTGCAGCCGTTGCCTTTACCTACGTCAGCTCGGCAGCCAAGGCTGAAGCCCTGCAGCACAGCGTGATCAGCGAAGGCGGCAAAGCCCTGGCGATTCACGCCGACAGCGCCGATGCCACTGCGATCCGCAACGCAGTCAACGCCACCGTGGAAGCCTTTGGCCGCCTGGACATCCTGGTGAATAACGCCGGCGTGCTGGCCATCGCACCGCTGGAAGACTTCAAGCTGGAAGACTTCGACCAGACCCTGGCGATCAACGTGCGCAGCGTGTTTATCGCCACCCAGGAAGCCGCCAGGCATATGGGTGAAGGTGGCCGGGTGATCAACATCGGCAGCACCAATGCCGAACGTATGCCGTTTGGCGGTGGTGGCCCGTACGCAATGAGCAAGGCGGCGCTGGTCGGTTTGACCAAGGGCCTGGCGCGGGATCTTGGGCCGCGTGGCATCACGATCAATAACGTGCAGCCTGGGCCGGTGGACACCGATATGAACCCGGCAAACAGTGATTTTGCCGAGAGCCTGATCGGGTTGATGGCGGTGGGTCGTTACGGGCACGTGGAAGAGATTGCCAGTTTCGTGGCGTATCTGGCCGGGCCGGAAGCGGGGTATATCACCGGTGCCAGCCTGACTATCGATGGTGGGTTCAGCGCTTAAGCAATGTGGGAGCGGCTTGCCCCCTCCCACAGGTTGACCTTGTTGGTTCAGGAGATGGGCGGCAGGCCATAGGCCGCCAGGTCGAAGTCCGCAAGCTTGCGGATGATCTGGTCGGCATGCTGGTACTTGCTGTCGGCCATGGCTTCATCGGGCACGGCGATGGCGGTCATATGGGCGGCCTTCGCCGCCGTCACACCAAACGGCGAGTCTTCGAACACCAGGCAATCCTCGGGCGCAACGCCCAGGCGGCGCGCCGCGGTGAGGAAGATGTCCGGCGCCGGCTTGGCGGCGCCAACTTCCGGGTCGTCAGCGGTGACGATGGTGTCGAACAAACCAAACCACTCGCGGTGCAGGGTGGTCTTGTGGCCAAACGAATTGCGCGACGAACTGGTGCCCACCGCAATCGGTATGTTGTGCGCCTTCAAGTGCCGCACCAGCGCCTCCGCGCCAGGCATGCCCAAGGCCTTGGGAAAGCGCTCGCTCATCAACGGCTCGCGAATCTCGAGGAATTCAGCCGGGGTAATTGGCAGGTCCAGTGCCTTGACCACATAGTCGGCCAAATCCTGGGCGCCGCGCCCGATGATGTGCTGCTTGATGCCCCAGTCGTAGGTTCGTCCGTAGCGTTCAGCGATGATCTGCGTGACTTCGGTGTAGATGCCTTCCGTATCCAGCAATAACCCGTCCATATCGAAAATCACGGCCTTGATCGGACCGACTGCCGTACGCGGTGCATTCATCACTACAAACCCTGGAGGAAGGACTAAATGGATTCAGCACAATAACGGCCACGCTTGCCCGCTAGCAACCCTTTAGACTGTGCGCCCCCTCCTTTCGATGCGCGCGCAATGCTCTATCGTCTAGCCGCAGACAGCCTCGTGCTGTTCCACCTGTGTTTCATCCTGTTCGTACTGTTTGGTGGGCTGCTGGCCCTGAGATGGCGTCCGGTTATCTGGCTGCACCTGCCCGCCGCTGCATGGGGCGTAGCGGTCGAAGTGTTCCACCTGCCCTGCCCGCTGACCCGCTGGGAAAACCTGTTTCGCCACCTCGCCGGGCAGGACGGTTATGGCGGTGGGTTTATCGAGCATTACATCCTCACGCTGATCTACCCGGCCGGGCTGACGCCACAGATCCAGCTGGGCCTGGGCGCGTTGGTGCTGGTGATCAATATCGCGGTGTATGTGCGCTTGATCAGGCAGCCGCGGGGTTTGCCGCAGTAGCCAGGTTGCCCATGCCGACCAGCGTGGCCTCCACCGCCTCATCCAGCGGCGTATGGGGTTCACTGCCCAGGGCTTGCAGGAGCCGACAATTGTCCAGGAGCAGCGGGGTTTGCCACAGGTAACGCATCTCCTGCAGTTCGCGGAAGGTGACGACAAAAGGCGCAACCAGCTTCAGCAGCCACCAGGGGAACGCGCCCACGCGGGGTGTGGTGCCCGTCCTGCGTTGGACGACTCGGCGGATGGCCTCAACCATCTGGGTGCCATCGGTGTCCACATACCCGGCCATATGAAAACGCGCAAACGGTTCCAGGCTTTCGCGACGCGCCAGCAACTGGACCATCGTGCGTGCCACGTCCGGCAGGTAGGCCCACTGGTGCGCCATACCCGGCGCGCCCGGGTAACTCACCGTGCCCACCGGTTTGCCCGGTTTGACCAGGCCTTGGGAAAACCAGCTGTTGGCCGCCTTGGGGCCGAAAAAGTCCCCGGCCCGCACAATCAGCACCCGCGCACCGTTACGCGATGCGTCCAGCAGGTGCCGCTCCATCTCGACGCGAATCGCACCTTTGCGCGTGTGCGGGTGCTGGGGCGAATCTTCGCCAACCCGTGGGAAAACATCCGGCCCATAGTTATAGACGGTGCCCGGCAACACAATGGTCGCCCCTTCTGCGATCGCCGCGGCAATGCTGTTATCCAGCATCGGCAACACCAGCTCGGCCCAGCGGCGATAACCGGGCGGATTCACTCCATGCACGATCACAGAACACCCTTTGGCCGCCGCGAGCACATCCGAACGGTTCATCGCATCACCCTGTACCCAGGTGAAATTGCTGCTGTGGCGACGGGCCTTGTCCACCTCCCGCGTCAGCGCTATGACCTGCCACCCTTTGGCAAATAACTGGCGTGCCACTTCACCGCCGATCCCACCGGTCGCGCCGAGTACCAATACCTTGTCCATGCCCTGCCTCCCGCACTGAGTTGATGGGGTCATCCTGAGCGCCGGCACGCTATAGATAAATTGCCCAAGAGCATCCAGCCGCTATACATTTATGCATGGCATTGACTATCGGTTGGGAGCTTTACCGAACCTTCCTCGGTGTACTCAAGGAGGGCTCGTTGTCGGGGGCCGCACGGCAGCTCGGCATCACGCAGCCCACGGTCGGTCGGCATATTGCCGCCCTGGAAACGGCGCTGGGCGTTGTGCTGTTTACCCGCTCACCGACCGGTTTGTTGCCGACGGCGGTCGCCCACACGCTGCGCGCCCACGCCGAAACCATGGCGCGTACCGCCGCCGCCCTCGAGCGCGCCGCCTCTTCACAAGGCGATGAAGTACGCGGCGTAGTGCGGGTGTCTGCCAGTGAAGTGGTCGGCGTTGAGGTACTGCCGCCGATCCTCAGCCAATTGCGCCAGCAACATCCCCACCTCAAGGTCGAACTGATCCTGACCAACCGCCTGAGCGACCTGCTGCAACTGGAAGCCGACATCGCCGTGCGCATGGTCCGCCCGAGCCAGGAACAACTGCTGGCACGGCGTATCGGCCTGATCGAAGTGGGCTTGCACGCCCGCGACGACTACCTGCAACAGCACGGTATCCCGCAGCACCTGCAAGAACTGGCGGCGCACTCGGTGATCGGCTTCGACCAGGAAACCGCGTTTATCCGCAGCCTGGCTATTCCTGGCTTCGAGCGCAGCGCGTTTGCCCTCAGCAGCGACAGCGACCTGGCACAACTGGCGCTGATTCGCGCCGGTGCCGGCATTGGCGGCTGCCAGGTGCAACTGGCCAAGCGCGACCCACGCCTGCTGCGCGTTCTGCCGGATGCCTTTGCGTTCAAGATGGACACCTGGGTCACCATGCACGAAGACCTGCGCAACAGCCCGCGCTGCCGAGTGATGTTCGACGCCCTGGTGCAGGGTTTGCAGCATTACGTACAGGCTTGAGACAGCTTCACTGGTAAAGAATCAGACTCCCTCAGTCCCTTCACCGGCGCGCCCCCATGTCCGAAGCCTTCGAAGTCCCCAGCCCCCACGAAAAACACCTCGAACACACCACCGAACATGCCCACGCCCGTGGTGACAGTTTCGCCAGCCGCATCGCCGTCATGACCGCGCTGATGGCCACCCTCGGCGCCATGCTCAGCTACCAGGCCGGCTCCACCGAGAGTGAGGCGGCGATGGACAAGAACAACGCGGCCATCATCAAGACCGACGCCGCCAACCAATGGAACTACTACCAGGCCAAGTCCAGCCGACAGAACCTGGCGGAACTCGCGACCCATATTCCCGGTGTGGATGCCGCCCATTACAAGGATGAGATCGAGCGCTACAAAAGCCAGAAGGAAGAGGTACGCAAGCAAGCGGAAAAACTGGAAGCGACCTCAAAGGAATGGGATGAAAAATCCGAGCAGGCCTTGCACCAGCATCATCGCTGGGCCCAGGCGATGACCGCGATTCAGATCGCGATTTCGCTGGCGGCGATTACGTTGTTGACGAGAAGGGAATGGTTGAAGCGCATGTCCTATGCGGCGGCGGGTGTGGCGGTGGTGCTAGGTAGCCTGGCCTGGCTGCATATCTAGCAATTTTACTTGGGCGCGTTGCATTCATCGCTATATAGTAAATGGCATAACGTTACCCAAGGAGAGACCGGTGTCCGCACAACCCAAAGAAGCCGTGGGCGCCGCCTACAGCATTGAATCCATGCGCTATGCCCAGGCCATGACCTGGCAAGCCATCGACCACCTCGCCCAGCACATCCGCCCCGGCATGCTGGAATCCGAAGCGCGCGAATTGGGCAAGCACGTGCTTGCCGAGCTCGACATGCAACGCATCTGGCACCCGCTGCTGGTGCGCTTCGGCGCCAACACCCTCAAGACCTTCAAGCAGCGCTCCGATGGCGACCCGGTGCTGGGTGACAACGACATCTTCTTCATCGACATGGGCGCCGTGTGGCAAGGCCACGAAGGCGATGCCGGCGCGACCTTCGCCACCGGCAACGACGCGGACATGATTGCCTGCGCCCACGCCGCCAAGACGCTGTTCGACCGCGTGCAAGCGCGCTGGAAAAACGACCAGGTCGTCGGCCTGGAGCTTTACCGCTACGCCGAACAACAAGCCCAGGCCATGGGCTGGCAACTGAACCTGGACATCAAGGGCCATCGCGTCAGCGACTTCCCCCACGCCATCCATCGTGGCGGCGACCTGGGTGACTTCGAGCACTACCCGAATGCAGGGCTGTGGATCCTGGAAATCCAGATCGCCCACCCGACCAAGCCCTACGGTGCCTTCTATGAAGACTTACTCGCCTGACCGTTAAAGGAACAGAAATGGAACGCTCCACTGAACACTCTGTGCTGTTGTTTTCCTACGGCACATTGCAGGACAAAACCGTGCAACTGGCCAACTTCGGGCGGGAACTGGCGGGCCGACACGATGCAATGCTGGGCTACGCGCAAAGCTGGGTAGAAATCAGCGACCCGCAGGTACTGGCCAGCAGTGGCAAGACCCATCACCCGATTGTGCAACCTACCACCGAGGCGGGGGCGCGTATTGAGGGGATGGTGTTTCAGATTTCCGAGCAGGAACTGGCGGCGGCGGATGCGTATGAAGTGGCGGACTACAAGCGCATGGCTGTGACGTTGGCGTCCGGGCTGACGGCGTGGGTGTATGTGCAAGCCTGAAGATGACGTTGCCCAAATCGCCCAAGCTTTAACCTGAGCCCACGACGTATCATGGGCCAACCTTTCGAGGATGGCCCATGAACCTCAGTATCTTCTACGCACTCGCCGCCGCCGCCCTGTTCGGCGCCAGCACCCCGCTCGCCAAGCACCTCGGCCTGGGCCTCTCGCCCGTGCTGCTCGCCGGCCTGCTCTATCTTGGCAGTGGCGTCGGCCTCGCGGGTGTGCGCGTTATTCGTGATCGCGGCTGGAAACCCTCCGGGCTAACCCCTTCGGAATGGCCCTGGCTGCTCGGCGCCATCGCATTCGGCGGCATCCTCGGGCCCGTCGCGTTGATGTTCGGCTTGAGCCGCACCGCCGGCGCAACCGCCTCCCTGATGCTCAACCTGGAATCGGTGCTGACCGCCGTTATCGCCTGGGTCGTGTTCAGGGAAAACGCCGACCGTCGCATCGTCCTGGGGATGATCGCCATCGTGCTGGGCGGCGTGGTGCTGTCGGGGGCCGACGGCGGTGGCACCAGCCATGACTGGACGGGGCCGCTGGCGGTTGCCGTGGCGTGCCTGTGCTGGGGGATCGATAACAACCTGACACGCAAGGTGTCTGCATCGGACGCGCTGTTTATCGCCGGGGCCAAGGGGTTGATTGCGGGGCTGGTGAATGGCGGGTTGGCGCTTTATCTCGGGGCGCAGATTCCGGGCATGGCGCAGCTGGCGCCTATCTTGCTGGTGGGTTTTCTGGGCTACGGCATCAGCCTGGTGATGTTCGTGTTGGCGTTACGCGGACTGGGCAGTGCACGCACGGGGGCGTATTTTTCGACCGCGCCGTTCCTGGGTGCTGCGATTGCGGTGCTGTTGTTGGGTGAGTCAGTGACGCTGGCGTTCTGGATTGCCTCAGCGCTGATGGCCGTGGGGGTTTGGCTGCACCTGACGGAACGACATGCCCATGATCATCAGCATGACGCGACGGAACACGGGCATCGGCATGTGCATGATGAACATCATCAGCATGAGCACGGGTTTGAGTGGGATCCGGCGGAACCCCATAGCCATGTGCATGTGCACAGTCCGCTGAGGCACAGCCATGCGCATTTTCCGGATGTGCATCATCGGCATAGGCATTGAGGGGGTGATCTATTGCGCAGCAACAATAGATTTGAGCAACTTCCTACAAGTCACTCAGAAGCGCCACTCTCCCACTTCAAAACCACCCAGCCTATAGTCCCTCGGTCGCTG
The DNA here is from genome assembly GCF_006517195.1 of Pseudomonas sp. NIBRBAC000502773. Classification (NCBI taxonomy): domain Bacteria; kingdom Pseudomonadati; phylum Pseudomonadota; class Gammaproteobacteria; order Pseudomonadales; family Pseudomonadaceae; genus Pseudomonas; species Pseudomonas sp. NIBRBAC000502773. The sequence continues at coordinate 1,734,956 of NZ_CP041189.1, forward strand.
AAATGGCGATCGGGTTTGGCGACTCGACTACAAGATGGCAGAAAGCCTCCCGGCTAATTTGCGGGTCGGCCCTGCACGCAATAAGCTGCTCAATGGTAGCTGTGCGTGGGAGACCCTTGGGTCTGCCGGTCTTTGTCCGTTCTTGTCCCGGTTCGCCAACCCGCGTACAGCTGCCACCATTTGTTTGGCGACAAATGTGTGGCGGACCTTCTACTAAGTGAACGGACTTAATTCATGAACCAATACATAGCACTTACCAGCAACGACAGCGCCACCCCTGCCCTTTTTGTCGACACTACCGTGCCTCTGCAGATACTGCTCGATGCCGCGACATATCGACTTCGCGCCGTCACCCAAGTCCTGGAGAACCTCGCACTACGCAGTGAAATCAGCAGTGATGCCGTTGTTCTGAGCGATTTTGCATTGCTCTGCTCAATCCCTCTGCGAGACGGATGCGATTTGCTGGATGTCATAGGGCGCCACATGGATGCGCCGGGCGCGTGATTTAATACTCACAGTCTTTTTCAGAATCCGAAAATCACAAACTCCTGGTTTCTTTCGAAATCAGGGGTTTTGTTTAAAAATCAAATAAATTTTTCCGCTTTTCCTTGTAAAACCAGAGTGCCGGGAGCCGGTAGGCCACTCTAGGGGGGATTGGTTTCCGTAGCCAAAAAAAAGGCCCCCGCACTTGGCTTCGGTGTGGGGGCCTTTTTTACATAAGTGTCGTTATTAGAAACGCAAAATGAAACGAGTTTTGCTCGACAGTAGGTTTCAGCCGTAGAAAAAAGAATATTCTCGCTTTGGAAACTCGACAGTCCACATCAAGGAAAACACATGAACTTTCTAAGTGCATATGGCAAAGAAATTGTATCGCTAGCGGTTCCGCTACTAACTTGGATACTGAATTCGGGGCTCAAGGCTAAAGCAAAGCTGGTATGGGCAAGCCCCCATTTCTTCCATTTTTTAGTACAGGAGCCGCTCAACGATCCTGAAGGCAACGTTGTAAGCCCGACTCAACGCGTATGCACAGCTTCAATCAAGGTGATCAACACTGGACGAGAGACGGCAACAAAGATCGAATTAGTTTTCAATTGGAAACCGCAATACATAAATCTCTGGCCCGTTCGTCATTACGAACATAAAACTGATCAGGATGGTCGCCATATTTTGATATTCGATAACCTATCCCCAAAGGAGGAAATCGGGATTGAAATAATGTGCATCAACAGAGATCTGCCAGAGCTTCTTTTAGTTCGAAGCGCGGAATGCATCGCGAAAAACGTGAGGCTTTCATGGGTGGGCTACTCATCTCCTCTAAAAATCAATATTGCACGTGCCTTGCTTCTATTAGGTGCTAGTACGTTCATCTATTTGGCGATTGTCCTCGTGCAATTTTTGGTGCTACGAACGCCAGCCTGACAGGGCACCCGAAGCACCGTATGAAATGGATGCAACAGGACTCGCGAAGCCACTTTCACGACTCAAAAATTCGCAGATGACTGGTGAACAATTTCGCACCAAAACAGCGCGCCAGTCCCATGATGGTCCCATGGGGGCATTTTTTGGACGCCAAAAACCACAAACCCCCGACTTTCTCTAGGAAAATCAGGGGCTTGCGTTTTATCAATTTGGCGGTGAAGGAGAGATTCGAACTCTCGATACAATTTCTTGTATACACACTTTCCAGGCGTGCTCCTTAAGCCACTCGGACACTTCACCGTATCTCGCCAAACCAGTTCAGTCTGTCGAGGCGCGCTAATGTAGTCGAAAGCCTTTCTGATGGCAAAGGTTTTTTTCAGAATTTTCATGCGGTTAGACGGCTATGCCGAGATGCGCCCGGCAAGGGGTGGTGATTCTGCCATTCTTGGGCATGGGCGGCCTGTGTCTGGGGTCGGTGTTGCGCCCTGCCCCAGGCCTTCCAGTGCTCTCCCTGCGGGGAAAGTCTGACTGGGCAGTCAGTCACGGCGCTTTACCGGGGCGGGCGTGGTGGGTAACGTCTGCGCATGCGCCTTTATAAACAGCCTCTCTATAACAAATCCTACAAGGAACCGCGTCATGAGTGAGTTGATTGCTTACCACCTCGAAGACGGTATCGCGACCCTGACCCTGAGCAACGGCAAGGTGAATGCCATTTCTCCGGATGTGGTCAGTGCGTTCAATACAGCGCTGGACCAGGCCGAGAAAGATCGGGCGGTGGTGATCATCACCGGCACGCCGGGGATCCTGTCGGGTGGTTATGACTTGAAGGTAATGACAGCCGGCCCTAAAGAAGCCATCGGCCTGGTGACGTCGGGTTCGACGTTGGCGCGTCGCCTGTTGTCGCACCCGTTCCCGGTGATTGTGGCGTGCCCTGGGCATGCGGTGGCCAAGGGTGCGTTCCTGTTGTTGTCGGCAGATTATCGGATCGGGGTGGAAGGCCCGTTTAGCATTGGCCTGAATGAGGTGGCGATCGGCATGACCATGCACCACGCCGGTATCGAGCTGGCGCGGGACCGTCTGCGTAAATCGGCGTTTCATCGCTCGGTGATCAATGCCGAGATGTTTGACCCGCAAGGCGCGTTGCAGGCCGGTTTCCTCGACAAGGTGGTGGCACCTGAAGAGCTGCAGGCGGCGGCGCTGGAAGCGGCACGTCAGTTGAAGAAGCTGAATATGAATGCCCATAAGCACACCAAGCTGAAGGTGCGTAAGGCGCTGCTGGAGGCGTTGGATGAGGCAATCATCCAGGATCAGGGCCATATCCTGAGTTAAGCCCTACAACCGAAACATCAGAGCCCGACCTTGCGTCGGGCTTTTTCGTACAAATGAATCCGAAACATCTTTAGCCGCTCTAGCCTGCCTATATCGGCACATGTTGAAACATGTGCTTAAACATCGCCTATCTCCTACCTCTTTACGGGTAATTGCCGAATTCAGTGCACATCCGTACACTGCGCCACCTTTTATCCCGATGGGCCGTGTCGATGCTTTTTCTGTTACGCATGTTATTGATGGGCCTGCACTTTATGGTGACCGGTGCACTGGGCGTGCTGCTCGGGGCCTGCCGGCCGTTCAACCCGGACAACAGCCGCTTGTGCGCGCGCCTTTATGCGCTGCCGGCCATGTGGATCCTGCGGCTGAAGGTGAAGACCGATGTCGACTCCCTGCGCAACAAGCCGGGTACGTGTGTGATCATCGCCAACCACCAGTCCAACTATGACTTGTTTGTGCTGGGCACCGTGGTGCCCCATCGCACCGTGTGTATCGCCAAAAAGAGCCTGAAATGGGTACCGCTGTTCGGCCAGTTGTTCTGGCTGGCGGGCAATGTGCTGATCGACCGCGGCAATGCGCACAAGGCACGTCGCGCGATGCTCACCACCACTCATACGTTGCAGCATCAGGACACGTCGATCTGGGTGTTTCCGGAAGGCACGCGCAACCTGGGCAAAGGCCTGTTGCCGTTCAAGAAAGGCGCGTTTCATATGGCCATCGCCGCTGGCGTGCCCATCGTGCCGGTGTGTGTCAGCAATTACGTTACCCATATGAAGCTCAATCGCTGGAACAGTGGTGATGTGCTCATACGCTCGTTGCCGCCGATTCCTACTGTGGGCCTGACTTCGGATGACATCCCGCAGTTGATGCAGACCTGTCAGGCGCAGATGGATGAGTGCATTGCTGCAATGGATCGCGAAGTGCAATCTGCCTGAACACCTTCCGGGGGGCCTGGCCCCCCACGTAAACAAGCTTGCTCGTCACAAAAAGCGAGCACCTGCAAACGCCGCAACGGAACGTCATTCAAGCTAAGCTGCCCAACACCTGTCCTCCTAATAAGAAGTGATCAGCACCATGGGTAGAGTTGTTGCGGCCGCCGTGTACAGCGCCGGAAAGAAAGTCACGGATATCACCCTCGACGAAGGCGCGGCCTGGGCCGCCAAACCCGGGCACTTTGTGTGGATCGGCCTGGAAGAGCCCAACGCCCAGGAGCTGGCCAACCTGCAACGCCAGTTCAACCTGCATGAACTGGCCATCGAAGATGCCCTGGAAAAACACAGCCGCCCCAAGCTGGAAACCTTCGGTGATGCGCTGTTTATCGTCACCTATTCACCGGTACGCGAGAACGGCAAGCTGGAGTTTATCGAGACCCATATCTTCGCCGGCAACGGCTACATCATCACTGCGCGCAACGGCCATTCGGCGTCCTACGGCTTTGTTCGGCAACGCTGTGAGGCCCGGCCGCTATTGCTGGAGCATGGGGAAGATTTCGTACTCTATGCCCTGCTGGATTTTGTCACCGAGAACTACCAGCCGGTCAGCGAGGCGATCCACGCCGAGATCGATGAACTGGAGCACAACGTGCTGTGCAGCTCGCTGAGCGAGCGCGATATCCAGAAGATCCATGGCCTGCGCCGCGACGTGCTGCGACTCAAGCGCTATGTGGCACCGATGGTAGAGATCAGCCAGGAACTGCAGAAGCTGAGCTTTCCGTTTATCGACAAGAACATGCGCCCGTATTTCCGTGACGTGCAGATCCACGTCACGCGGCAGATGGAAGACCTCACCACCCTGCGCGATATCGCCAGCCAGACCATCGAGATCGGTGTATTGCTCGAAGCGTCGCGCCAGAGCGTGGTTCAGCGCAAGTTTGCCGCGTGGGCGGCGATCCTGGCGTTCCCCACCGCTGTGGCGGGGATTTATGGGATGAACTTCCAGAACATGCCCGAGCTGCAATGGCACTACGGCTATTTTGCGGTGCTCGGGTTTATTGCGTTCGGTTGCACCGGCTTGTGGGCCAGTTTCAAACGCTCGGGCTGGCTTTAAACCCGGGCTTCAGGCTTGTGCGCCACGAAACGCATCATCCATTCCGCCACGGTGACGCCGTGGTGGTCGCGCGCCAGGCTGGCCACGCCGTTTGTGTAGACTTTTTCACCCAGGGTCGTCTGAAGAATCTCCAGCAACTCGCGAGAATAGTCATGGATAAATTCCGGATGCCCCTGGAAGCACAGCACCTGGTCGCCGATGTGATAGGCGGCGAACGGGCAAAACTCGCTGGAGGCGATGACCGTGGCATTGTCCGGCAAGGTGGTGACCTGGTCCTGGTGGCTGATCAATAGCGTCAGCTCTGGCACTTCAGGGCTCATCCACGGCGCCTGGGTATCCAGTTTGTAATCGTGAATGCCCATGCCCCAGCCCTGCCCCGCGCGCTCGGCCTTGCCGCCCAGCAGCAACGCGAGCAATTGATGGCCGAAGCAGATGCCCAGCAACTTGTCGCCGCGCTCATAGCGTTCGAGCAGGTAGGTCTTGAGGGTCTGGATCCAGGGGTCGGTGCCGAAGGAATCGGCCTTGCTGCCGGTCACCAGGTAGGCGTCGAACACTTCGTCGTCCGACGGGTATTCGCCCTGCACCACGTTGTACACAACAAATTCGGCGGCAATCGGCTGCTTGGAGAACAGGCGCTTGAACATCTGCCCGTAGCCTTGGTATTGATCGATCAAGCCTGGACGCAGGATATCGGTTTCCAGGATACAGACGCGTAGCGACATAAAAAATACCTGACACGGTGATGGGAATAATGCACACCCCAGAGCCTGCCTTGAAATACCCTGACAAGGCAAGCCCTGTACATGCCCAAAACCGTCAGAAGGTCGTGTTCTGCGCAGCTTTGTCGAGCAACAACGCCGGCGGCGAGAACCGCTCCCCATACTGTTCCGCCAGGTAGCGGGCACGGGCGATAAAGTCATTGAGGCCGTACTGGTTGATAAACTGCAACGCGCCACCACTCCAGGCGGCAAAACCGATCCCGAAGATCGACCCCACGTTGGCGTCGGCGGTGGACATCAACACGCCCTCCTCTACGCAGCGCACGGTCTCGATGGCCTGGATAAACAGCAAACGGTCGCGCACATCCTGCGCTGAAATGCGCTGGTCGGCTCGCTCAAAGCGCGCTTTCAATTCAGGCCACAGATGCTTCTGCCCGCCCGCCGGGTACTCGTAGAAACCTCCCCCCGCCGCCTTGCCCGCGCGTTTGTACTCGTTCACCAACAGATCAATTACCACCGTCGCCGGATGGCTTGGGACTGTTTTACCTTCAACCTGCAGATCCTTGGCAGCCTGCTGTCGGATATGACTCATCAGGCTGAGGGACACTTCATCGGACACCGCCAGCGGCCCCACCGGCATACCCGCCTTGCGCGCCTCGGTCTCGATCATCGGCGCAGCCACGCCTTCGCCCAGCATGGCGATGCCTTCATGGGTGAAGGTGCCGAACACCCGCGAGGTGAAGAACCCACGGCTGTCGTTGACCACGATCGGAGTTTTCTTGATCTGCAGGACGAAATCGAAACCTCGGGCCAGGGTTTCGTCCGAAGTGCGGGCGCCCTTGATAATTTCCACTAGGGGCATCTTGTCCACCGGGCTGAAGAAATGCAGGCCGATGAACTTGCCTTGATCCGGCACCGCCGTGGCCAGGCCGCTGATGGGCAAGGTGGACGTGTTGGAGGCGATCACCGCGTCGGCGCCGACCACACTGTGTGCGGCAGCCGAGACCTTGGCCTTGAGTTCGCGGTCTTCGAACACGGCCTCGATGATCAGGTCGCAGCCGACCAGATCAGTATCTGAAGCCGTAGGATGAATCCGCGCGAGGGTGCTTTCGCGCTGCTCGGCGGTCAATTGCCCACGGCTGACCTTCTTGTCCAACAGCGCCGCCGAATGTGCCTTGCCCTTCTCGGCGGCTGCCAGGTTGATGTCCTTGAGCACGACTTCGATGCCCGCACAGGCGCTGACATAGGCGATGCCCGCGCCCATCATCCCGGCGCCGAGCACTCCGACCTTACGCGTCACGTAAGGCGCAAAGCCCTGAGGCCGCGAGCTACCGGCGTTGATTTCATTGAGCTGGAACCAGAAGGTGCCCATCATGTTTTTCGCCACCTGCCCGGTGACCAATTCGGTGAAGTAGCGGGTTTCAATCAAGTGCGCGGTGTCGAAATCCACCTGCGCGCCCTCCACGGCGGCGCAGAGGATTTTCTCCGGGGCCGGGAAACAGCCGTTGGTTTTGCTGCGCAAAATCGATGGTGCGATGGCGAGCATTTGCGCCACTTTCGGGTGAGACGGCGTACCACCGGGAATCTGATAGGCCTTGTTGTCCCACGGCTGCCTGGCCTGCGGATTGGCGAGAATCCATGCGCGGGATTTGGCCAGCAGCTCAGTGCGATCCGCCACCAGCTCATCGACCCACCCGGCTTGCAGCGCTTGCTGTGGCCGGACTTTTTTGCCTTCGAGCAAATACGGCAACGCCTTTTCCAAGCCCAGCATGCGCACCATCCTCACCACACCACCGCCGCCTGGTAGCAGGCCAAGGGTGACCTCCGGCAAACCGAGTTGCACCGACTTGTCATCCAGCACGACGCGGTAGTGACACGCCAGGCAGATCTCCCAACCGCCGCCGAGGGCTGCGCCATTGATGGCGGCCACCACCGGCCTGCCGAGGGTTTCCAGGCTGCGCAGTTGCGCCTTCAACACCAGGACTCTGGCGTAGAAATCCTTGGCATGGGCCTTGTCGACCTTGATCAGTTCATTGAGGTCGCCGCCGGCGAAAAAGGTCTTCTTCGCCGAGGTGATAACCACGCCGGCAATGTCGTCCTTTTCCGCTTGCAGGCGTGCGACGGTGGCCGCCATCGCCTCACGGTACGCGGCGTTCATGGTGTTGGCGCTCTGGCCGGGCATGTCGAGGGTCAGCACCACGATCTGGTCCTGGCCTTTTTCGTAACGAATGGCAGCGGTCATGACAAATTCCTTGGGCTCAGAGGCGTTCGATAATGGTGGCGATGCCCATGCCGCCGCCGACACACAGGGTGGCCAGGCCGTAGCGCTGCTGGCGCACCTCCAGTTCGTCGAGCAGGATGCCGAGGATCGCGCAACCCGTGGCGCCCAACGGGTGGCCCATGGCGATGGAGCCTCCGTTGACGTTGACGCGTTCGGCGTCGATGCCCATGTCCTTGATGAACTTGAGCACCACCGAGGCAAAGGCTTCGTTGACCTCGAACAGGTCGATGTCTTCTACGCGCAAACCGGCCTTGGCCAGCGCTTTACGGGTGGCCGGCGCCGGGCCTGTGAGCATGATGGTCGGGTCGGTGCTAGTGACGGCCGTGGCGACGATGCGCGCCCGCGGTTGCAGGCCCAGCTCGCGGCCCTTCGCTTCGGAGCCGATCAACATCAATGCGGCGCCGTCGACAATGCCGGAGCTGTTGCCTGGTGTGTGGACGTGGTGGATGCGTTCCACATGGCTGTAGACCCGCAACGCGGTGGCGTCGAAGCCCATCTGCCCCATCATTTCGAAGCTGGGCTTGAGCTTGCCCAGGCCTTCGAGGGTGGAATCGGCGCGAATGAATTCATCATGGTCCAGCAGCACGATGCCGTTCTGGTCCTGCACCGCGATCAACGACTTGTTGAAGGAACCGTCTGCACGCGCCCTGGCGGCTTTCTGCTGGGACTGTAGGGCAAAGGTATCGACATCCTCGCGGGTGAAACCTTCCAGGGTGGCGATCAGATCGGCGCCGATACCCTGGGGCGTGAAGTGGCTGTGCATGTTGGTCTGCGGGTCGAGCACCCAGGCCCCGCCATCGCTGCCCATGGGCACGCGGGACATGGACTCCACGCCGCCGACCACCACCAGGTCCTCAAAGCCGGAACGCACTTTCATCGCGCCGAGGTTAACCGCCTCCAGGCCCGAGGCGCAGAATCGGTTGATCTGTACACCGGCGACGTTGACGGCCCAGTCCGCCACCAGGGCGGCGGTCTTGGCGATGTCGGCGCCCTGGTCGCCCACCGGGGTAACGCAGCCGAGCACGATGTCATCCACCTGCTGGGTGTCGAGGTCGTTGCGTTGTGCCAGCGCGGTGAGCAGGCCGGCCACCAGGTTTACCGGCTTGACGCTGTGCAGGGCGCCGTCGGCCTTGCCTTTGCCGCGGGGCGTGCGTATCGCATCAAAGATCAAAGCTTGGGTCATGACGTCCTCGAACCATTGCGCAGTAATGCCCTTACCTTAGGCCCGATTGACACGGTTTCAATGACGGATGCGCTCATTGCTTTTGACCGCCACGCTCGGACGAACGGTAGGCACCTAAGGTAATTGCTGGATTAATCGTTTTAGCTGTCTAGCCAAGGCATTGGCGCCAAGATGGCGTTATGCCTCATGCCTTTTTAAGCTGAAATGCTGATCAGGTGATATGAAATGGGTCTAAGCCGCGCAGAACGAGGGCTCTAAGGTTCAATCAGTAAGAAGTTGCTGCCGGGTTTTGCTGGAGCAGCTGTAAGAAAAGCGACACGTCACATTGCGATACTCATATTCAACGGCACGCATTTGACGCTCAGGAATAACAACAAAAGGCAGTCAGCCATGTTCAAACATTCGAAAGTACGTCAGGCGGGACTTATTCTGTTCGCCACCACATTGATTCTGATCTTGCCCAACTTGACCAAGGTCATTGGGTGACCTCTTCTTGAGCCTGTTCTGTACCTCAGGATTACCGCTTTTGGCAGCACCTGCCGGGACTTCGTGCATAGCGATCCTGTTGCAGGAGCTGCCTTTTTACCTGCACTTTTCCGCTATCGTGGGCCCTATCGCCACTTAACACGGGGCCGTCGTCTTGAAACCGTTCTTCGCATTCCTTGCCTTGTTGCTCGCCCTGCCCGCTTCGGCGGCGCAATTGACCGTCGAGTTGGATCACAGCCGCAAGACCTGGCAGACCGCCGACCTGCTCAAGCATCCGGATGCGCAGACAGTGCAGGTCGTCGATGACGTTTCCTACAAGCGCAACATGACCTATCGCGCAGTACCGCTGGCAGTGCTCCTGCCGGGCCTACAGCCCGATAATCATCTGCAAGCCGTTGCCCTGGATGGCTTCGCCGCCGAACTGACGGCGGCACCGTTGCTGCAAAAAAACGGCGCCCGCGCCTGGCTGGCCGTGGAAGACCCGGCCCACCCATGGCCCCCGTTGGCAGACGGCAAGCCGAGTGCCGGGCCGTTCTACCTGGTGTGGACCGATCCGCAGGCCGGGCATATCAGCCCGGAGCAGTGGCCGTTCCAGATCTCCGCGATCAAGCAGTTGAAGACGGTGGCCGAACGTTTTCCGGCGCTGTTGCCCGACCCGATGTTGGCGGCGGATGATCAGGTCAACCAAGGCTTTGCGCTGTTCCAGAAGAACTGCCTGGCCTGTCACCGCCTCAATGGCGCCGGCGATGCACAGGTGGGGCCGGACCTGAATGTTCCCTACAACCCTACGGAATATTTCAGCGGCGACTTCCTCAAGCGCTATATCCGCGACCCGCAGAGCCTGAGGCACTGGCCGCAGGCGAAGATGCCAGCGTTCGCCGCCAGCGTGTTGCCTGACAGCGAGCTGGAATTGCTGGTGGGGTACTTGAAGCATATGGCAGGGCGTAAACAACACCCCTGAACCCAGCCTGATCTCGGTGGCGAGCGGGTTATTGCTGCTGGACCAGGACCACCGGCGTCGGTGCCACGAACACCTTGGCATGCATCTGCTCATGCCCACCGCCACGGCGCATGCCGCGTACCGGGCAAGCGTCGAGGTAGTCCAGGCCCACAGCCAGTTTCAAATGCCGCTCCGGCCGGGCCAGTTGGTTGGTCACGTCAAAGCTGTACCAGGCGTCATCCAGCCAGGCTTCTGCCCAGGCGTGGCTGGCCAGGTGAGTGCTGTCTTCCGTGTACAAATACCCCGACACATACCGCGCAGGAATGCCCAGGCTGCGCGCGCAGGCCAGGAACGCATGGGTATGGTCCTGGCACACCCCCGCCCGCCCTGCGAAGGCCTGGGCGGCGCAGGTGTCGACTTCGGTGGCGCCGGGCGTGTAGACCATCGACTGGTTGAGGGCGTGCATCAGGTCGATCAGGGCCGTGCGATCCCGGCGCTGGTGGCAATGCTGTTGCGCGAAGGCGCGCAGGGCGTCGTCGGGCTCGGTCAGGCGGGTGCAGCGCAGGAACGGAAAGGCTGACTGGCTCTCGTGCTCAGCCTCACGCAGCTCATCGATATCCACCTGGCCACGGGCGCCAATGATGATGGCGTCGTGGGGTTCGTCCAGGGTCAGCACGTGCAGGATGTTGCCGAACGGGTCGATCTGCGCGCGCACCGGGCGAGGCAGGTCCAGTTGCCAACTGAGCACGTGCTGGCGCTCGCTGTCGTGGGGCGTGAGGCGCAGGTACTGGATGCTGGCGCGTACCTGGTCTTCGTAGTGGTAGGTGGTTTCGTGGCTGATGGAGAGTCTCATGCGGCCTCCAGGTAGGAACTGTAGATGGCGTCGCCCAACTGGCGGACCAAGGGGATAAAGTCGGTCAGCCAGGCGTGCAGGCCTTCCTCGAGGATTTCATCGATCGCGGTAAACCGCAGGCGCGCGTCCATCTCGGCCGCCAGGCGCTGGGCCGGACGGCCGTTGATGCCGGGCAGGCTGGCGAGGATCTGGTCGATCTCTTCGCTGCAGGCCCGCAGCGAGCGGGGTACATCGGCGCGCAACAGCAACAGCTCCGCGACTTGCCGGGCACCTGGGGCGTCGCGGTAGATCTCGGTGTAGGCCTCGAACGACGATAACGCGCGCAGCAAGGCACTCCATTGATAGTAGGCGTGGGCAGTGCCATCGGTGACCGCTTCGGCCTGGTCGCCGGCCATTTCATAGCGCGCATCCAGCAGGCGCAGGGTGTTGTCGGCGCGCTCGATAAACGTACCCAGCCGAATAAAACGGAAGGCGTCATTGCGCATGATGGTGCCGTAGGTCGCCCCCGGAACAGATGGGAACGCTCCTTGACCCACTCGCAGAACCGGCTCATGCCGTAGCGGCTGAGGCCCTGCTGTGATATTTCGCGAATCTCCAGCCAGGTGGCGTTGATGTTTTCCCACATGTCGGCAGTAATTCGCCCACGCACAGCATGGGCGCTGGCCCGCGCGGCACCGAGACAACTGTAGATGCTGGCCGGGTTGGCCGCATCCAGTGCGAAGAAATGCAGCAGGCGTTCGGCGTGCAATTCGCCGTGGCGCTCGCGGTAATCATCCAGCGTGCCGGTGATCAACAGCGGCATGGCCAGTTCATGCAGGCCATCACCGCGCCCATCCTGGGGCATCAGCGACAGCGAATAACTGACATCGAGCATGCGCGCGAGGTTTTCCGCGCGTTCCAGGTAGCGCGACATCCAGTACAAATCCGAGGCAGTTCTACTCAACATGGCATCAGTCCTCGACCACCCAGGTGTCTTTGGTGCCGCCGCCCTGGGACGAATTGACCACCAGCGACCCTTCACGCAGCGCGACACGGGTCAAACCGCCGGGCACCACACGGGTTTCCTTGCCGGACAACACAAACGGGCGCAGGTCGATATGGCGCGGCGCAATGCCGTTTTCGACAAAAGTCGGGCAGGTGGACAAGCACAGGGTTGGCTGTGCGATATAGGCGTGGGGCTTGGCCTTGATACGCGCGCGGAAGGCTTCGATTTCCGCCGCCGTGGACGCTGGGCCCACCAGCATGCCGTAGCCGCCGGAGCCCTGGGTTTCCTTCACCACCAGGTCCGGCAGGTTGGCCAGCACGTGGGACAATTCGTCGGGCTTACGGCACTGGAAGGTGGGAACGTTCTGCAGGATCGGTTCTTCATCGAGGTAAAAACGGATCATCTCGGTGACGAAGGGGTACACCGACTTGTCATCCGCCACCCCGGTGCCGATGGCATTGGCCAGCACCACATTGCCCGAGCGATAGGCCGCCAGCAGACCGGGCACGCCGAGCATGGAGTCGGGGTTGAAGGCCAGTGGGTCGAGGAATGCGTCGTCGAGGCGACGGTAGATCACGTCCACGGCTTTGGGGCCGTCGGTGGTGCGCATGAACACACGGTCATCGCGCACGAACAGGTCCGCGCCTTCCACCAACTCCACACCCATTTCCCGGGCTAAAAATGCATGCTCGAAAAACGCGCTGTTGAAGCGCCCCGGGGTCAGTACCACGACGCTGGGATTATCCAGGGGGCTGGCGCTTTTCAGGGTATCGAGCAGCAGGTTGGGGTAATGATCGATCGGCGCGATGCGCTGGGCGGCGAACAGCTCGGGGAACAGGCGCATCATCATCTTGCGGTCTTCGAGCATGTAGCTCACGCCGCTGGGTGTACGCAGGTTGTCTTCCAGCACGTAGTAGGTGCCGTCGCCATCGCGTACGAGGTCGACTCCGGAGATGTGGGAATACAGGTCGCGGTGCAGGTTCAGCCCCTGCATCGCCAACTGGTATTGCTCATTGGCCAGTACCTGTTCGGCGGGAATGATCCCGGCCTTGATGATGCGTTGTTCGTGATAGAGGTCGGCGAGAAACATGTTCAGCGCCTTGACCCGCTGGATGCAGCCACGCTCGACCATCCGCCATTCGCTGGCGGGAATGCTGCGGGGGATGGTGTCGAACGGAATCAGGCGCTCGGTGCCCTGCTCGTCGCCGTAAAGCGTGAAGGTGATCCCGGCACGGTGAAACAGCAAGTCGGCTTCGCGCCGGCGCTGGGCCAGCAGTTCAGCGGGGGTGTCGGCCAACCAGCGGGCGAACTCGCGGTAGTGAGGGCGAACCTGCCCTGCCCCATCGTACATTTCGTCGTAATAAGTGCGGATCATGCCGTACTCCTTGTCACCCGGACGCAAGAACCATCGCAAGGCCCGTGCCAGCGGCATAAACACTTAAAAATCAGTTGGTTAAATATAAGCAAGGAACTGATCGCACCGTCCTGGTGCGCAGAATGCCCGCTGCCCTGCTGCACGCTTCATGGCAATGCAAGCTTTGGCTATCAACAGCATAGTCAGAGTTGATTTCACTGCCCGTCGAAGCGTGCGGATAATCGCCCCCATCCGCTGAACAGGACATGTCCTACAGCTTTAGCCATTGCGTAATCGGTACCGTGATCACTCGTGTACCGACCGGCTCCTTCGGTCTTCCCTTTCAGCCACCCTTTTCTACGGGTGGCTTTTTTTTGTGCAAGAAAGAGCGGCGCAAGTTCCACAAATCTTCATATACCGCAAACAAAATCGGCCGACCCTAAGGCCAGCCGATACGCTGTGTTGCTCATACAATGGCGCTACATGGGTAACCCACGCACCTCCTGCTTGACGCCCCAACCTTCGATGATTCCGCCCAGCGGCTCGACCACCGCTCCAAAGTCCTGCTCGAAGTCTCCTATGCCATCGTAGGTTGCAAACATGATCTTGCTCAGTTCCAGGTACCAGGCGCCATCGTCGCGCGCACTGACCTGGGCATTCAGGGACTCACCACGAAATTCACCCGCAGCCCTGCGCGCCCGTTCCTCATCCGGGAAAATGGCGTAGAACTCAATGGGGTGGAACCGTGAAAAGTCGAAGCCGCCTTCTTTCATGCGGCGCAGAACGTTGGTGCTGATGTCTTCTTGATAGGCTGTGCTCATGAAACGTCCTCCTCAAACCGATGGATAGACTTTCCGTGCTTCCCAAAGCCCGCGCCCTACTGGCGCGGGTACTACGGCAGGTACAGCACCGCAGGAAAACAAGCATGTAGCTGACAAGACCAGACCTTAGCGATTCATTCGCTGATCTCACTTGCAGAGTAGCGCGAAGCTATCACCTCCACCAGAGGTGCTTGAATGGCATACAGGGAATGTTCAGGCGGCGGGAGAGATGTCGAGGATCTGAATACTGTTCTGGTCTTTGAGGATCTTGACCGTGGGCTCGGGCTTGCGGCCCTCAAGGTCATTGAGGTCCAGTTCGGCGGCCACGGGCACCAGCTTGTTGCGAATCATGTGTGCCGCATCTTCGAGGCTGGGCTTGTGCTCGCAGGTGAACTGCTCCACGGACTGTACGCCGTGATCATCAACGAAGGTAATCTGCCACTTTTGCATCGGTGCCTCCTCGATAAAACCCATGTGTGGGCTTACATCTATCTGGACCTTGAGGGCTCGGCAAACGTTCCACTCACCTCAGGAGGCACCGGATCAAGCGCAGTTATTTTTCAGCGTGTTCCTTCAGGGCTTTCAAGGTGTTGAACGGCGCGTCCACCACGAACTTGTTGGCCAGCCACGACGGCACGCTGCCGCCTGGCTCGGTGTGTACCTGGTAGGTGACTTCGGTCTCATTGGCGCCTTTAGGGACCAGTTTCCAGAAGCCCTCGACCTGAGCGACACGCACGTAGCCTTTTTCTTCGGGCTTGTAGGTCGGCACGCCCTGCAGCTTGCGGGTTACGTTGCCGTCGGCGTCCTTGGTGGTGGTGACATGGATGTACGAATCACGATCGGTCACCGGGAACGGCGCCTTGAACTGGGTGTAGGTCCAGGCCTCATCGCCTTTCTTGTCCACTAGCTTCTGGGATTTGCACTCATGAATCCACGAGCAGGCACCGGCCACATCTTCCTGCAGGGCCTGGATCCTGGCGACAGGCGCCTTGATCACGGTCACACCGCGATACGCCTTGTATTTGGAGCCGGCGACTTCGCTCAGGGACACCTTGATACCGTCTTCATCCTTGGCAACCTGCCAATCCTCAGCCTGGGCAGTGGCAGCAAATACCAGCGTAAAACCGCACAGCACAGCCATTCGTTTCAGCGAACCCATTGTTGTATTCCTTATTGTTGAAGTTCCGATAGTAAAGCCCATCAAGCCGCCGTCATCTGCTCCCACCAGCCGATCAACCGAATCGCATCGGCCTGGTCGGTGCCGCAGACATCGATATCCGCCTTGAAATCACTGCACACGGCCGGGCGCTCCGGGCGGCCGAACAGTTGGCACAGCTGTTCGACCGACAGGTGCAGGCAGCGTTCGCCCGCCGGTTTGCCATTGGGCATCCCGGGTAAGGGCGAACTGATGGAGGGGGCGATGCAGCAGGCGCCACAGCCTTCACGGCAATTCATGACCAGCAGGTCCTCGACGACTCAATAGGGACGGCCGGGCTAGAGTACGCCCTTAAACAGCCGTTTTAAAATGGGTTAACAGGGGTTTTTCGCACAAAACAAAAGTGACCGACCAGTCTGCGACAGATGGTCGATGGCCCGCGTCACTGTGCAGGAAAAAGTTTACTGCTTGAACTCGAATTCCAACGCCGCACCTTCCACTTCACGGCGCTCTTCGTTGCGCAATTGCAGCTTCATCTCATTGCTGAGCAAACGGCCATTGATCTGGAACGCACTGTTGTCGGTAGGCTTTTCACCGAACATCGGCGGCAACAACGGCACGCTCTTGGGCTTGGGCACGGTGCCCAGGGGCTGCAGGTGCCTGACCATGTCCGAAGGTAGGGACAAATCCAACTGTGCCGGTGGCAGTTTGGTCTGTGCCACTTCCTGGGCTGACTTGGATTTTTTCGCCGTTGACGCACGCTTTTTCGCCGTGGCGCTTGGCTTCTTCGTGACGGGGGCTTGCTTGGCGGAGGAAGGTTTTTTTACCGGGGCATCCTGCCGGGTGTTGGCAGCGGGCTTGTTTTCAGCCACGGGTGCCGCCGCCAGCGCTGTGCCGACGTTACACAGGCTTAACAGGCCAATCACCAAAGCAGCGCGAACAATTGAGGTCATATTGCCTACAGCATTAACGGCAGAGGGCCATATGCTCGCTTGTTGTGCGCGGCATGACAAGCACGGTGATCATCCAGCTATCGGCGTTGTCCCTTTTCAACGCCTCAAAAGCCGGCTGCGGTTTCCTGGCATAACTGGCTGGCCAGCATCCCCAGGGTCATCAGCGCTCGCTCTGCCTCGCGGTTCCACGGTGTGCCGCAGTTAAGACGAATACAGTGGTTGAACTGCTCGGTATTGCTGAAGATCAACCCCGGCGCAATGCTGATGCCCTGTTGCAGGGCGCGCACGTGCAGTTCCTGGGTATTGACCCGCCCTGGCAAACTGACCCACAAGATAAAGCCGCCCGTCGGACGGGTCATCTGGGTGCCTTCCGGGAAATACTGCTGCACCGCCAGTTGGAAGGCGCTGAGATTCTTGCGGTATTCCTGGCGGATGTAACGCAGGTGCCGGTCGTAGCCGCCGTTCTCCAGATACGCTGCCACACCCATCTGGGTGACGCTGCAGGCCGAGTGGGTGCTGAACATTTGCAGGCGCTGGATTTCCTGCTGGTACTTGCCGGCGATCATCCAGCCGATGCGCACACCCGGCGACAAGGTCTTGGAAAAGCTCGAGCAATAGATGACCCGGTCCAGGCGGTCATAGGCCTTGAGGGCCTTGGTGCGGCCGAGTTCGAACATCAGTTCGCCGTAGATATCGTCTTCGACAATCTGGATATCGAAATCCGAGGCCAGGCGCAGCAACTGTTTCTGCCGTTCCTCGGGCATGGTGCCGCCCAGGGGGTTGCTCAGGCGCGTGGTCAACACCAGGGCCTTGATCGACCATTGGTTGGCTGCCAGTTGCAGGGCTTCCAGGCTCATGCCGGTGGACGGGTCGCTGGGGATCTCGATGACTTTTAGGCCCAACAGGTCGGCCAGTTGCAGCAAGCCGTAATAGGTGGGCGATTCAGCCGCGATCAAGTCGCCGGGGCGTGTCAGCACCCGTAGCGACATCTGCAAGGCGTCAACACAGCCGTGGGTGATTACCACTTCGGAGGGGTCCACCACCACGCCGGCGTCACGCATGCGAATCGCCACCTGGCGGCGCAGCGGCTCGAAACCGGGACTGAACATGTAGCTGAAGGCGCGTGGGCTCTGGAAACGCGTGACCTTGGCCAATTGCTGGTGCAGCGCCCGTACCGGCAGATAGTCGACGCTCGGCACGGCGGCGCCCAGGGGAAATACACCTTCGCGGCGCGACTCGCCCAATACCTGCTGGATAATGCTGCTGCGGGTGACCAACCCCGGGCGCTCGACCCGCGCGATGTCCGGCGTGGGCGCCGTGAGTGCCGGCGTCTGGTGCACGTAGTAACCGGACTGCGGCCGTGCGCGGATCAATCCCTGATCTTCCAGGTTGGCGTAGGCCTGCAATACCGTGGCGTGGCTGACATTGAGCTGGGAGCTCATCTTGCGCACCGAGGGCACGCGCTCGCCAGGTTGATAGACACCGCGACGGATGTCCTCAGCCAGTTGCTGGGCGATACGTTGGTAAAGCAACAGATTGGTCATGACGCAGCACTCGATTTCACGGGTATTTTATTTTTGTGTGAAACATACCGGCACAGTTTAGAAGTGTACGGGGACAGTTGCCACAATAGTCGAGCGCGCGCGGGAGTGACAGTAAAAACTGTAAGGTCAGTGGAGAGAATACTCAGATGTATACAGAACAATGTGGGAGGGGGCTTGCTCCCGATGACGGAGTGTCAGTCGCCGAAAATAGTGACTGATCCACCGCTATCGGGGGCAAGCCCCCTCCCACACTTTTGATTTGCGCAAGGCTTCAGCGAGCGGCGCCCAACTGGCCCTTCTCGTCGGAGAACACTATTTCCACGCGACGGTTCTGCGCGCGGCCACGCTCGGAGGCGTTGGCTTCCACCGGGTACTGGTCGCCGTAGCCCTCAACCTGGATGCGTTTCTCGTCGATCCCCAGGTCCACCAGCACATCGGCCACCGATTGCGCACGATCACGGGACAGTTTGAGGTTTTCCTGCTGACCACCGGTATTGTCGGCGTACCCCTCGATGCGCACCACACGCTTGGGGTTCAGTTGCAGGAACTGCACGATTTTCAACACAGTGCGGTTGGCCGAATTTTTCAACTCCGCTTCACCGGTATCGAACAGCACGTCGCCCAGGGTCATCACCAGGCCGCGATCGGTCTGGGTGGTGGTCAGGCTGGCGATCTGTTCTTCGAGCCATTTACCCTGCTGCTGCACGCTGATCAGCTTGCTTTCGCGCAGGGCCAATTGCAGGCGCTGGCGTTCCAGTTCGAGCTTGGCTGCACGCTCTTCGTTAAGTGTCTGCTCGGTGTGTTCGCGGGCGATGGCACTGTAGCGCTGGCTCAGGTAGGCGTAATGCACCACGTCGGGGCCGCTGCCCCAGTAACTGGACAAGCGGTCGGCCCGCGCCAGGGATTCACCGGCGCGGATCACGTCCTTGGGTGCGATACGCAGCACGTTGGCGTCTTCCTTGACCTTCTGGAAGTCGCTGCCCGCCTGTTGCAAGGCCTGTTCGCCATTGGGGTGGCTGGCACAACCGCCCAGTGCCGCAGTGCCCAGCAGCACGGCACAGCCCAGACCACGGATCATCGGGTTCATTGGGCTTCTCCCAGCTGCAATTGCTTGCGCAGGCGCGTGATGCGGGTGTTGAGCACGTTCAGTTGTTCCTGGCTCTTGCGGGTCAGCACCTGGGCTTCGGCCAGGCGCGCATCCAGCTCGGCCTGTTCGGCCTGCATGCGCGCGTCCTTGTAGGATTGCTCGGCCATGTCGGCCTTGGCCTGGGCGAATTTGTCTTCGGCCAGTTTCAGTTCGGGTGATTCATCGGTGCTGGCGCCCACGGCGTTGGCTTGTTCCAGGGCTTGCTGGGTGAGGCGAATTTGTTCATTCGGCGCAGGATCGGCTGCACATCCCGCCAGAGCGACAACGGCGAGGGCCGCGAAAAAAGGTCGAAGAGTCACTGAAAATCCCTACTTTGTTGGGGTGCCGACGGGTTGTTGCAATTGCGCTTTCCAACGCTCCAGATTGCGCTGCAGCGCGGCTTCCGTCACACCAGACCCGGGCAATTCTGTCATCTTTTTGGCCAGCTGTCCGCGCAGCCAAGGATCATTGCAGGCCGAGTTGTGGGAAATCGCCAGGTACAGGCCGGGCTGATCGACGGGCACGTCCCGGGCGACCAGGTCATTGCTCATCCCTAATGTCTGGGCCATGGCCATGCCGGAGTAACGCCCGGCCAGCACGTAGTCCACTTCCCCCAGCAGCAGTTTCTGGAAGGCCGGGGTCAACGTGGGCAGGCGTTGCAGGGTCAATTGCTGGCCGGCGAAGGTTTCAAAGTCGCGGCTCAAGCGTGCTCGCTCCGACACTGCACCCTTGTGGCCATGCAGGTCGGCCGCCGTGGTATAGGCCAGCGCCGAATCCTTGCGGGTCCAGACCAGATAATCGAGCTGTACCAGCGCCGGGTGGATGTAGTCGAGGGTTTCCAGCTCGCCAAGGTTCAGCGGTGCATCGGCGAGGATGTCCATGCGCCCGCTGCGCACTTCGTCCAGGGCCAGGGAACGCTTGCCGCCGTAGAGCAGGTCGATTTTCAACCCAAGCTCCTTGGCTACCAGTTGCAAGACATCGGCGGTGGCGCCGATCAAATGCGTCGGGTCTTGGGGATCGCGCCACAGCAGCGGCGGTGCGTCCGGGCTGCCGGTGATCACCAGGCGATCACATTTGCCGGCTGCCTGGGTCAGGCTCGGCAGCAGCGTAAGTCCCAGCAGTACGGCCCAGGGGCGCAGTTCCATGGCGGTTTCTCCGGCGTTCAAAAAAGCCCGGGCCAAAAAAAGCCCGGTCACTAGACCGGGCTCTTTATAAGTGAAGCGGCTGGATTAGACCAGCTTCTCCAACTCAGGTACGGCTTCGAACAAGTCCGCCACCAGGCCGTAATCGGCCACCTGGAAGATCGGTGCTTCTTCGTCCTTGTTGATCGCGACGATCACCTTGGAGTCTTTCATGCCGGCCAAGTGCTGGATCGCGCCGGAGATACCGACGGCGATGTACAGCTGTGGCGCAACGATCTTGCCGGTCTGGCCGACCTGCATGTCGTTGGGTACGAAGCCTGCGTCGACGGCCGCGCGGGAGGCGCCGACCGCAGCGCCGAGCTTGTCGGCCAGGGCGTACAGGTGCTTGAAGTTGTCGCCGTTCTGCATGCCACGGCCGCCGGAAACGACGATCTTGGCAGCGGTCAGCTCAGGACGGTCCGACTTGGCCAGCTCTTCGCCGACAAAGCTGGAGGTGCCAGCGTCGTGGGCCGCGGAGACGGCTTCAACGGCAGCCGAGCCACCTTCAGCGGCAACCGGATCGAAACCGGTGGCACGCACGGTGATGACTTTGACGGCAGCGGTCGATTGCACGGTGGCAATGGCGTTACCGGCGTAGATCGGGCGCTTGAAGGTGTCGGCGCTTTCTACCGAGATGATCTCGGAGATCTGGTCAACGTCCAGCTGCGCGGCAACGCGTGGCAGGATGTTTTTGCCGTTGGAGGTAGCGGCAGCCAGGATGTGGCTGTAGCCAGCGCCCAGCTCTGCTACCAGGGGGGCAACGTTTTCCGGCAGTTGGTGAGCGTAAGCGGCGTTGTCGGCCAGCAGTACTTTGCTCACGCCAGCCACTTTGGCTGCAGCCTCAGCCACGGCGCCAGCGCCTTGACCGGCGACCAGTACGTGGATGTCGCCACCGATTTTAGCGGCAGCAGCAACAGTGTTCAGGGTGGCCGGGGCCAGCACCTTATTGTCGTGTTCTGCGATTACCAAGATAGTCATGATTAGATTACCTTCGCTTCGTTTTTCAGTTTCTCGACCAGTTCAGCCACCGACTTGACCTTGATGCCTGCGCTGCGTGCAGCCGGGGCTTCAACTTTGACGGTCTTGTTGGTGGAGGCGGTGGAAACGCCCAAAGCATCCGGAGTCAGCACTTCGAGAGGCTTCTTCTTGGCTTTCATGATGTTTGGCAGGGACGCGTAGCGCGGCTCGTTCAAACGCAGGTCGGTGGTGACGATGGCCGGCAGCTTCAGGGAAACCGTCTGCGCGCCGCCGTCGATTTCGCGGGTCACGGCAACATTGTCGCCGCTCACTTCGACTTTCGAAGCGAAGGTGCCCTGGCCGTAACCGGTCAGTGCAGCCAGCATCTGGCCAGTCTGGTTGTTGTCGCTGTCGATCGCCTGTTTGCCGAGGATCACCAGCTGAGGCTGTTCCTTGTCGACAACGGCCTTGAGCAACTTGGCCACGGCCAGGGAGGTCAGTTCTTCAGCGGACTCGACCAGGATAGCGCGGTCGGCACCCAGTGCCAGGGCGGTACGCAACTGCTCTTGAGCAGTGGTCGGGCCGATGGAAACCACAACGATTTCAGTCGCCACGCCTTTCTCTTTCAGGCGTACGGCTTCTTCCACGGCGATTTCACAGAAAGGGTTCATCGACATCTTGACGTTAGCAAGGTCGACGCCGGAATTGTCCGCCTTGACGCGAACTTTCACGTTGTAATCGACAACGCGTTTGACAGCTACAAGAACCTTCATGGATTCCTCGTTACTCTCCGGTGAAAAGAAAGTCGCCTAGGCGAACCTGGCGGTTGATGCTCATCGGCACACAAGGGCACCTCCAAAAACGGCGGCGAATGACCTTGCTCACGGGAAGTGATGACCGTTCGTCAGTGGTGACTGGGAGGTCATTCTTTATCGCGGCGTGTAAACTGCGCGCCATCAATTAAACGCGCGTCACCTGTTTTGCCTTTGCCGTGCTTTTGGACGTGCTCTTGAAACCTACAGTCTGCCTACGGTCTGTGCAAAACCGACCGTATATTGACCGGAACGCCTATTCTGGTCAATACGGCAAAATGGCCAGTCATAAGCCGCGTTGCTTTGATTTACCTAGCCTGCGGGCAATTCAAACAAACGTTTGTATTGGACGCTGACAGTGGTCTATATATAATGCGCCACCTAGAGAGACAGGTGGGTCATCCCCTGCCGTTGCGCACGGCGATGACGGACACGACACCGAACCTCCACCCATTAGAAAAAAAGCCTGTTGAGCCTTGAGTAGGAGATAGCCTGTGGAACGCGAATACATGGAATTCGACGTGGTCATCGTCGGCGCTGGCCCGGCGGGCCTGTCTGCCGCCTGCCGACTGAAGCAGAAGGCCGCCGAAGCCGGTAAGGAAATCAGCGTCTGCGTGGTCGAGAAAGGCTCCGAAGTGGGCGCACACATCCTCTCCGGTGCCGTGTTCGAACCCCGCGCCCTGAACGAACTGTTCCCGGACTGGAAGGAACTCGGCGCCCCGCTCAATACCCCCGTGGTGCGCGATGACATCTATGTGCTGCGCAGCGCCGACACCTCCACCAAGGTGCCTGACTTCTTCGTGCCCAAGACCATGCACAACGAAGGCAACTACATCATCTCCCTGGGCAACCTGTGCCGCTGGCTGGCCCAGCAGGCCGAGAACCTGGGCGTGGAAGTCTACCCAGGCTTCGCCGCCCAGGAAGCACTGTTCGATGAAAACGGCGTGGTGCGCGGGATCATCACCGGCGACCTCGGCGTCGACCGTGAAGGCCAGCCAAAGGAAGGCGTCTATACCCCCGGCATGGAACTGCGCGGCAAGTACACGCTGTTCGCCGAAGGCTGCCGTGGGCATATCGGCAAGCAGTTGATCCAGCGTTTCAACCTGGACAGCGACGCCGACGCCCAGCACTACGGCATCGGCCTCAAGGAAATCTGGGAGATCGACCCGGCCAAGCACCAGCCAGGCCTGGTGGTGCACACCGCCGGTTGGCCGCTGGACATCATGAGCAACGAGAACACCGGTGGCTCGTTCCTCTATCACCTGGAAAACAACCAGGTGGTGGTTGGCCTGATCGTCGACCTGTCCTACAGCAACACCTTCCTGTCGCCGTTCGATGAGTTCCAGCGTCTCAAGCACCATCCGGTGCTGGCCCAGTACCTGGAAGGCGGCAAGCGCATCAGCTACGGCGCACGCGCCATCTGCAAAGGCGGCCTGAACTCGCTGCCGAAGATGGTCTTCAAGGGCGGCGCGCTCATCGGCTGCGACCTGGGCACCCTCAACTTCGCCAAGATCAAAGGCAGCCACACCGCCATGAAGTCCGGCATGCTCGCCGCCGACGCCGTGGCCGACCGCCTGTTTGCCGAGTCCGAAGGGGGTGATGAGCTGACCGCTTACGTTGACAGCTTCAAATCCAGCTGGCTCTACGAAGAACTGTTCGCCAGCCGCAACTTCGGCCCGGCGATGCACAAGTTCGGCCCGATCATCGGCGCCGGCTTCAACTGGTTGGACCAGAACATCCTCGGCGGCAAGATGCCGTTCACCCTGCACGACACCAAGCCGGACTACGCCTGCCTGAAGCTGGCCAAAGACAGCAAGAAGATCGACTACCCGAAACCCGACGGCAAGTTGAGCTTCGACAAACTGAGTTCGGTGTTCATCTCCGGTACCAACCACGAAGAAGAGCAGCCGTGCCACTTGAAGTTGAAAGACCCAAGCATCCCGATCGGCACCAACCTGCCGCTCTACGATGAACCGGCGCAGCGTTACTGCCCGGCCGGCGTGTATGAAGTGATCACCCAGGAAGACGGCGAAAAGCGCTTCCAGATCAACGCCCAGAACTGCGTGCACTGCAAGACCTGTGACATCAAGGACCCTTCGCAGAACATCACGTGGGTCACACCGGAAGGTGCGGGTGGGCCGACTTACCCGAATATGTAAGCCAAGCGAGGCTCCCGAATGGGAGCCTTTTTTATGCAGTCAAACTCGGTCAACTGTGGGAGGGGGCTTGCCTGAAATGACTAGGCAGCCCGCTCTTCGCCAGGGTTACGCTCGAAGTAGCGCTTGTACTCGCGACTGAACTGCGACGTACTCTGGTACCCCACGCTGTGCGCCGCCTGCGCCACGCCCATGCCCTCCACCAGCAGCAACTGCTGAGCCTTGAGCAAGCGCAAACGCTTCAAGTACTGCACCGGCGACAGCAGCGTGCAACGCTTGAAATGCTCGTGAAACGTCGACGCACTCATGTGCGCGTACCCCGCCAACGTCTCGATATTCAGCGGCTCGGCGTAGTGGGCATGCAGGTGGTTCAACGACGTGGCGATCCGCGAAAACTGCCCCTGCTGTTCCACCAAGGCGCGCAGCACATCGGCCTGGGGGCCGCGCAAGGCGGTGAACAATAATTCCCGCACCCGCGCCGGCCCCATGATCCGGCTTTCCAGTGGATCGTGCAGGCACTGCAGCAGCCGCTCGACGCAGCCACGCATGGCGTCATCCAGGACCACCGAACTCATCGACTCCAGGGTTTGCGCGGTCGGCGGCGGACCGGCCTGCATGCCCATGGCCATCACCAACTCACCCAGCACCACGCGGTCGATGCCCACGGTCACCCCCAGCAGCGGCGCACCGGGCGCCATGGCGAACGTCTCGCACTCGAACGGCACCGGCATCGCCTGGATCAGGTAGTGCCCGGCGCCATACTCCAGCGTACGCGGGCCCAGGTAGGCGACCTTGCTGCCTTGGGCCACGAACATCAGGCTCGGCTCGTAGATCTGCGGGCCGCGCTCTACGTCGCAACTGGCGCGCAGCACTTGCACGCCCGGCAGGTGGGTCGGGGAGAAACCGTCGCGGGACGTCAGCCCCTCGATCAGGGCAACCAGCATGGCGTTGGCATCAACATGGCGGGTCAACAGCATGGCAAAAAACTTCGCGAATAAGGGATGAGAGCATCATCGCAGGTCTGGCCGCCGATGAATCCAAACAGGGGGCACTCCCGGACGAATAGGCATGAGACTCGGAGCAATCGCCATGGCCGCATCAGGGGGTGACGCGGAAAATGGCCCGCCTCATCTGTCCCTGCTTTTGCGAGGTTTTCGCCATGTATACCGCCATCGGTTACGCCGCCCAGTCGGCCACCACTCCCCTCGCCCCCATGTCGTTTGAACGCCGCAGCCCGCGCGCCGATGACGTGGCCATCGAGATTCTCTACTGCGGCGTGTGCCACTCCGACATCCACCAGGCGCGCAACGAATGGGGCATCGCCGTGTACCCGCTGATGCCGGGCCACGAGATCGTCGGCAAAGTCACCGCCGTCGGCGCCCGCGTGACCGCGCATAAAGTCGGCGACCTCGTCGGTGTCGGCTGCATGGTCGATTCGTGCCGCCACTGCGAAGCGTGCAAATCGGACCTGGAGCAATATTGCCTCGAAGGCCCGACCATGACCTACGCCACACCGGACCGCGTCGATGGCAGCAACACCATGGGCGGTTACTCCGACAGCATCGTGGTCAGCGAGCACTTCGTGGTGAAGATCCCGGCCAAGCTCGACCTGGCCAGCGCCGCGCCGATCCTGTGCGCAGGCATCACCACCTATTCGCCGCTCAAGCACTACGGCGTCAAGGCTGGCGACAAGGTCGGGATTCTCGGCATGGGTGGCCTGGGCCACATGGGCATCAAGTTCGCCAAGGCCATGGGCGCGGAAGTGACACTGTTCACCCGCTCGGCGAGCAAGGCTGAAGAAGGTCGTCGCCAGGGTGCCGACCATGTGATCGTGTCCACCGATGCCGAACAGATGCAAGCCGCCGCCGGCAGCTTTGACTTCCTGCTCGACACCATCCCGGTGCAGCACGACCTGAACCCCTACCTCGACGTATTACGCTTTGATGGCGTGCACATCCTGGTTGGCCTGATCGAGCCCGTGGACCCACCGGTCAACGCCGCCAAACTGGTATTGGGGCGTAAAGTGCTGGCCGGTTCGCTGATCGGTGGCATTGCCGAAACCCAGGAAGTCCTGGATTTCTGCGCCGAGCATGGCATCACCTGCGACATCGAAATGCTCGACATCCGCCAGATCAACGAGGCCTATACCCGCATGATCGCCGGTGATGTGAAGTACCGCTTTGTCATCGACATGGCGACCTTGAAGGTCTGATCAGGCCTTCGCACCCAACTCCGCCGACAGCCGCGCTGCGACCTGTTTGATCACAGGGATCAGCTCGGCCATTTTCTCCAGCGGCATGTAGGGCACGGTACTGGCGATGCTGATGCCGGCGACGATTCGCCGGCTGGCATCGCGCACCGGTGCCGCCACGCAACGGATCGACGGTTCGTTGTCTTCCAGGTCGAACGCATACCCGCCCACCACATACTCACGCATGCGCTGCTCGAACTGCGCCCAGGACTGTTCTGGATGCTGCGGCCATTGCAGGTTTTTCCCACCCGCCGGCAGGCTGGTCTCGTACAAGCGCTGCCACTCTTGCACCGAGTCATCCAGCAGCATCGCCTTGCCCACGCCCGTGCGCGCCAACGGCATGCGATGGCCGACCCGCGAGCGCATTTCCGGACCGTTGCGGCCAGGGTTCTTGTGCAGGTAGAGCACGTCGTCGTATTCGCGAATGGCCAGGTGGATGGTGTCGCCGGTCAATGCCGACAACTCGTCCAGGTACGGCACCGCCAGGGTCACCAGCGGCAGCTCTTCGCGGGCCTGAAACCCCAGCTCGATCAACTTCGGCCCCAACAGGTAGCCGACTTGCGGTACCACGCGCAGGTAACGCTCTTCCACCAGGCAACTGGCCAGGCGGTGGGTGGTGCTGCGGGTGGTGCCGATGCGCCTGGCGATCTCTTTCAGATCCCGCGCACCGGCCGCCACCGCCTGCACGACGCCCAGGCCACGCAGCAGGGTCTGGGTGCCGGTGGGGGCAGCGTCTTTGACGGGGGTGTGGGCGTTTTCCTGCATATCGGGCCTATAGGTATGAAAGCGGGGGCATTATGGCAAATACCGTCCCTCAATACAGTGGCGATCCAAAGGTGGGTGGTGTTCGATCTAGCGCTGCTTCATGCGGTCGATGATGACCGCCAGCAACAGGATCGAACCACGAATCACGTACTGGTAGAAGGTGTCGATGTTCTTCAGGTTCATCGCGTTCTCGATGATCGCCAGGATCAGCACCCCGGCAATCACATGGCGGATCATGCCGATGCCGCCGCTCAACGACACCCCACCCAGCACGCAGGCGGAAATCACCGTCAGCTCGAACCCCTGGCCGATCATCGGCTGGCCCGAGGTCATGCGCGAAGCGAGGATCACCCCGGCCAGCGCGCCGATCAGGCCGTGCACGGCAAAGATGATGATCTTGGTGCGATCAACGTTCACCCCGGCGAGCAACGCGGCTTCCTGGTTGCCGCCGATGGCCATGGTGTTGCGCCCATAGGTGGTGTAGTTGAGCAGCCAGCCAAAAAATACAAAGCACAGCACGGTGATGATGATCGGCACCGGCACGCCCAGCAGTTGGCCGTTGCCGAACACGAAGAAATCCTCGTTCATCACCCCCACCGCCTTGCCGTTGGAGAAGATATAGGCCAGGCCGCGCACGATCTGCATGGTCGCCAACGTCGCGATCAACGCATTGATACGCAGCTTGGCGATGACAATGCCGTTGATCAGCCCCACCACCAACCCCATGACCAATGCAGCGGACACACCGAGCGCCACGCTGTCGGTGTCACGAATCACGATCCCCGCTACCACCCCGGCGCAGGCAATCACCGAGCCCACCGACAGGTCGAAGTGCCCCGACGCCAGGCAGAACAGCATGGTGCAGGCGGCGATGCCCACGGTGGAAATCGCCAGGCCCAGGCCACGCATGTTCAGCGGCGAGAGGAAGTTGTCGATAAACAGCGCGCTGAGCACAAAGATGCCCAATGCCGCCAACAGCATCACCCAGTCATCGAGAAACTTGCGCTGGTTGAAACCCGGCCAGAAGCCCTTTGCAGTTTTTACCTGAGACATGCCTACACCCTCTTATTCTTCAAGCCCGCGAACGCGGGAGTGCCAGTTGCAGCAGGCGTGCTTCATCCGCTTGATCGCGGCTCAGTTCGCCGGTCAGCGCGCCTTCGCTCATCACCAGGATGCGATCGGAGATGCCCATCACTTCCATCAGGTCGCTGGACACCACAATCACCGCAATGCCACTGGCGGCCAGGTTATGAATGATCTGGTAGATCTCCGACTTGGCGCCGATGTCGATGCCGCGAGTCGGCTCGTCCAGCAGCAGGACCTTCATCGGCATCGACAGCCAGCGGCCAAGAATGGCTTTCTGCTGGTTGCCGCCGGACAGGTACATGATCTTTTGCGCGGCGGTCGGGGTTTTAACCTTCATCGCCTTGATCTGCTGGTCGGCATTGCCCTTCTCCCAGCCCTCGCGCAGCAACCAGCCGAATGAAGAGTGGGCGCCACGGGCGCTGATATTGATGTTCTCGGCGACGCTGGACAGCGGAATGATGCCTTCCTTCTTGCGATCTTCCGGGCACAGCAGTACACCGGCGGCGATGGCGTCGCGGGGCGAGCGCAGTTGCAGGGCCTCCCCACATAACTCAAGGCTGCCGGCGCTGGCGCGCTCCAAGCCGCTGAGCAAACGGAACAGCTCCGTGCGCCCTGCCCCGACCAAGCCGAACAGGCCGAGAATCTCGCCCTTGCGCACCTCAAAACTGATCGGCTCACGCAAACCCGGCCCCAACAAACCGTCGACCTTGAGCGCCACCTCGCCGTGCTCGCGCGGGCGGTAGTCGTAGATGTCCTGGATGTCGCGACCGACCATGCAGGTCACCAACTGGTCGTGGGTCAGCGCGCTCATGTCATCGAAGGTGCGCACGTAGCGGCCGTCCTTGAACACCGTGACCGCGTTGCAGATGCGGAACACTTCTTCCATGCGGTGCGACACATAGAGCACCACTTTGCCCTCGTCCCGCAGGCGCGTGATGATCGCCATCAAGCGGTCGATCTCCCGCGCCGACAGGCTGCTGGTGGGTTCGTCGAAGGCAATCACATGGGCGCCACGGGACAGCGCCTTGGCGATTTCCACCAGTTGGCGCTGGCCCAGGGACAGGCGGCCGAGTTTTTCCTCGGGGTCGATTTCATCCGCCAGGCCCTTGAGACAGGCCAGGGCCTGCTTGCGCAGCAGGCCCCGGTTGACCACGCCGAAGCGCGCGGGCAAATGCCCGAGGAACAGGTTTTCGGCGACGGTCATTTCCGGCACCAGGTGCAGCTCCTGGTGGATCACCGCGACGCCGCTGGCGATGCTGTCGGCGGCGCACTTGAACGCCATGGTCTGCGCGCCGATCTGCACGCTGCCGCTGCTGGGGATATAGGCACCGCCCAATATCTTCAGCAGCGTCGACTTGCCCGCGCCGTTCTCGCCCATCAAGGCGTGCACCTGCCCCGGGTGGGCGGTGAAGCTGATGCCGTCCAGCGCCTTGACCCCGGGAAAGGTCTTGCCGATAGCGTCAAAACGCAGGGCCGCCGCCGTCATTTCCACAGCCCGATCTTGGTCAGTTCTTCCTGGAAGTTGGCGCGGGTGATCAGGGTCACTTCATCCATGGCCGTGTATTTAGGCGGCTCGGTGCCCTTGGTGACCCACTCGTACATCATCAACGCAGTGTTGTAGCCCTCGATGTGCGGGCTTGGCAGCATCGAGCCGAAGAAGCCGCTGTTGGCCTTCTTCAATTCGCCGATGGCGTCGGTGCCATTGATACCGATACCGATCACATTGGCCGCAGCGAAACCGGCGCTTTCGGTGGCGCGCACGCCGCCGAGCACGGTGTTGTCGTTCATACCGCCGATGATCAGGTTTTTCGCACCGCTGGGCAGCTTGACCAGGGCCGAGTTGGTGGCGTCCATACTGCCGGGGACGTCGAGGGTTTTCAGTGCGGCGGTGAGGATGTGGTCTTTAGGGATGCCGGCTTCTTCGAGGGATTTGATCGAGCCGTCGGTGCGTTTCTTGCCGGTGTCGAGTTCATTGAAGGTGTTGATCACCGCGTAGGTGTCCTTCCAGTCCCAACCGCGTTTTTTCGCCTCGGCAGCCATGGCCGCGCCCTGTTTCTGGCCCACTTCAAACGCGGCCATGCCCAGGTACGGCACGTCCTCCATGAAGTTGCCCTTGGCATCGACAAAACGGTCATCCACGGCAATCACTTTCAAGCCGTTGGCCTTGGCCTTGGCGACGATGGCCGGGCCCAGGGACACGTCCGGCGGGCAGATCACAAAGCCCTTGGCGCCGTTGGCGGCCAGGCTGTCGATGGCCGAGAGGGTTTTCTCGCCATCGGGCACAGCGATCTTGATCACGGTAAAGCCATGTTCCTTGCCGGCTTTTTCGGCAAAGGCCCATTCGGTCTGGAACCACGGTTCCTCGGCCTGTTTGACTAGGAAGCCGATCTTCACTTCCTCGGCAAATGCGAAAGTACTGAGGCCACTGAGCACGGCGGCAGCTGCCAGTACGCGTATTGCTTTTTTCATGAACGGCACCTCTTGTTGTTATTGGGAGTGGCAAGTTCTAGTCGTGGTACATCACCGACCGCCCGCCATCGATCATCAGGCAGGTGGCATTGATAAAGGGCGCCTCGTCGGTCGCCAGGAACAGCGCCGTCATCGCCACCTCGATGGGCTGGCCGATGCGCTTGGGCGGGTGCATGTCGAACGCACGCTGGCGTTCGGCGTGGGGGTCGGGGAAACCGTTCCAGTAGTCGACGTTGAGCTGGGTCTCGATATAGCCAGGAGCGATGGCATTCACGCGGATGCCCTTGGACGCGTATTCGATACCCAGGGCGCGGGTGAGCCCGAGCAGGCCATGCTTGGCCACCGGGTAAGGGAAACAGCCGGGAATGATGTGGCTGGAATGGGTGGAGGCGATATTGATGATGTTGCCGATGCCCTGCTCGAGCATGTGCGGCAACACCGTGCGGCAGCCATACCAGGCGCCGTCGAGGTCAATGGCGAAGCAACGGCGCCAGTCTTCGTCGCTCATCTCCAACGGGTCGCGGAACACGTTGACCCCAGCGCAGTTGACCAGCACATCTACCCGGCCGAAGCGCTCAATGGCCACATTGACTAGCGCCAGCCATTGCGCTTTGCAGGTGATATCGACGGGTTGGGCGTAGATCTCGGCGCCGCGTTCGCGCCAGTGGGCAGCGACTTTCTCGACCTTGTCGCCCTGGATATCAGCGATCACCAGGCGCGCCTGCTGGGCCTGGAAACACGCGACGATCGCCTCACCAATCCCCTGGGCGGCGCCGGTGATGATCACCACCTTGTTCTTCAGGCGCTCGCCGTAGGTTGGCTCGGGCACAGCGGGTAATGACAACGGTTGGGCCTGCATCGCGTCACCTGTTTTATTTTTGGCAGTGAGTGCTGATTGCAGACGACTATAAACCCATCATTTGAAATATCTCAATATATAAATTTGCATCCCATATAGTGAGCAAAATCAAAAAATAATGTGGGAGCAAGCCGCCTCCCACATTTGATCTACAGTGCTTTCAAAACGGTGGCTTCAGCCGAGGGCAAAGTCCCGCAGCGCATCACCTTCCATGCGATAGCGCACCCACTCCTCCTGCGGCTGTGCACCGATGGATTTGTAAAAGGCAATCGCCGGCTCGTTCCAGTCCAGTACGCTCCACTCGAAGCGCGCGCAACCATTATCAAAGGCAATCTTCGCCAAGTGGCGCAACAGCTTCTTGCCCGCCCCGCCGCCACGTTGTTCGGGGTTGATGTACAGGTCTTCGAGGTAAAGGCAGTTGCTGCCCAGCCACGTGGAATAGCTGAAAAAGAACACCGCAAACCCAATCGGCAAACCATCCCGCGAGCAGATAAGGCCATGGGCCGTGGCGCCCTCGCTGAACAGGCTGCGCTGGATATCCACCACGCTGGCGATCACTTCATGCCGGGCTTTCTCGTACTCGGCCAACTCAGTGATGAAAGTCAGGATCTGCGCAGCATCGCTGGGCACGGCGGGGCGAATCTCGATGGTCATGGGCGAGCCTTGGGCAATTTCAAAGCACACATACTAAGGCGCTTTGATGACTGATTGCAGTGCAATTTCCGGAAAGCCAGGCAGCCGACACACAAAATCTTACAGGTGCCACGGCACCGTTCGTCGCCACCCAGGCACGATCATCAAGGCACAACTGACCAATAGAGGGTAAGGACATCAATCATATGGAGACACCCTCATGAAGCATTCCAAGTTTGCCGCCCTCGCATTTGCTGGCCTGTTGTCTTCGGTTTCGTTGAGTGGTTTCGCTGCCACGTCGTCCACCGGTCCTACCAACCCGGACGCCACCAGCGAATCGCAAAAATCCATGGGCACCGGCCTGGACACCAACGGCGGTGCGGTCATCGATAACACCAATGGGGCAGACCCGCATACCCAGGGTCACGACACCCAACGCCAGGCACCAGCGGCCGTCGGCAACGGCAAAATGGGCCCTTCGGTGAATGAGCCGAAGATCAATAAAGGCGATGACTCGAACCTGCCGGGCGCGCCGAAACAGCCTGCGCCTTAACGCTTCACACACAATCGCAACACCCGATCATTCCCCAATGAAGAGGTACGCATGAACGTCGATAAAGACCTTGAAAAAGAAGTCCTCACCCGCCTGCTGCACGCCCATCCCCAGGGGCTGGGCAAGGAGGTGCTGGATAACTACCGCGGAGAGAAAGTGGTCGCCAGTGCGTTGGCATTTCTGCAGGACCGCGGGTTGATCAAGGATGGGCATGTGACCACCGACGACGCCGGTGAATACTCGCTGAATCTGCCGATCAAGTTGACGGCGTCAGGTGTGGATGAAGCGCGCAAGCTCGAAGGTGAAACGCGCCAGTAGCCCTCATGCAAAACCCAATGTGGGAGGCCCCCTCCCACATTTTTTCCGCGCTTATTCGGTGAGTAATACGTCGACTTCGGCGCTGCCTGGGGAAGTTGCCGGCCCCCAACGCGTCACCGCCAAGGCTGCCGCTGCATTCGCCCGCAGTGCTGCCGCCGCTGGTTTCAAACCCGCCGCCAACCCCGCAATAAACACTCCTGCATGCGCATCCCCCGCCCCATTGCTGTCCACCGCCTGCACCTTGAAGCCGGGCACATGCTCGATCTGACCCGCACGCCCCACCCAGCAGCCATTCGGCCCGTCCCGCACCACCAGCAGCGTCTCGGCGGGCAGGTGCTGGCTGAGCGCCGGCAACGCTGCAACGATGTCCGCCGCGCCGGTAAACGCCAAGGCTTCAGGACCATTGCTGGTCCAGATATCGATACGTGGCAACAGCGCACCCATCAAGGCCGAATCCGGCGCTTTGACCAGCGGCCCCGGATCGAACACCACCACGACTTCCCGGGGCAGTGCCAGCAGCCAGTCGATCAGCGCCTGGGCCTTGCCTTCCAGGAGCAGGCTGTAGCCACTGACATAGACGTAGTCGTCGGCGCGCGGTGCGACGGCGGTCAAATCCTCCTGGCTGAGTTCACCCTCGACGCCGATATGGGAAATGAACGTGCGCTCGGTAGTGGCTTCGGTCAGGGACACACACAAACCAGTGTCCTTTGCGCTGCTGGCTGCCAGGGCCATGTCAATGCCCTCGGCCTGCATCGCCGCGCGGGCCAGGTCGCCGAAGCGGCCAGTGCCGTGACGGCCCAGATAGACCACTGGCAAGCCATTTCGCCGCGCCGCCGCCATCACATTGAAGCCCCCGCCGGCTTCGAAGCTGGCGGACTTGGCCAGCACGTCGCCGCCGGTCGCGGGCAAGGTGTCGAGGGCCATGACCAGGTCGACGATGACCTGGCCGGTGTGCAGCAATCTAGACATTAGGGCTCTCTACCAACGCCGGACGACGGTCAGCCGCGCCGCCCAGTACCGCATAAATCCCACCGGCAACCAGAAAAGTGACGATCCAGCCCAGGCCATTGTGGCCGAGCCAGGAGTCGGACAACGGCCCGGCGAACCAGATGTTCTCGGCAGTGGTGCCGATGGTGGTGAAGCTGAAACCCAGCACGATGGCCACGGCCCAGGCGCCGAAGGCACGCCATTCCACACCGCCGCGATACCAGTAGGCGCTGCTCGGGCTCACGTCCAGCAGGTCCTTGGGGCTGTAGTAGTGACGATGGATCAGGTCGACCACGAAGATCCCTACCCACGCGGTGATCGGCACCGCCAGCAACGAGATGAAGGTGATGAACGGGCCGTAGAAACTGTCGGCGATCAGCATGAAGTAGATGGAACCGGCGAAGATCGCCACGATGTCGACGATCACCGCATGCACGCGCTTGACCTTCAGGCCAAGGGTCAAGGTGGTGAGGCCGGCCGAATACACCGACAGGTTGTTCGACAGCAGCAGCCCGCCAAACGCGGTGATCAGGTACGGCACCGCCATCCAGGTGGGCAGCATGTCGCGGATCGCGATGATCGGGTCAGTGGCCGCGGCCAGGTCGTTGTTGCCGACCGACAGCAGGCCGCCAAGGGTAATCAGCAACACCAGCGGAATGCCTGCACCAAATGCCGCCGACGCCACCAGGCGCACGGCGGTGACGCTGCGGTGCTGGTAGCGCGACATGTCGGCACCGGCGTTGGCCCAGCCGATACCGGTACCGGCGGCCATGGTGCCGACGCCGATGATCATCGCGCTCAGGGGAGCCGGGGTGGCGTTGAACACCGCGCTCCAGTCGATGGTGGCACAGAGGAAACCGCCCACCAGGATATTCAACGCGCCGAACACGTAGGTGGCCCACTTCTGGATCACCAGCAAGGTGGCGTGGCCGAGGCCCGAAACGGCCAAGGTCAGCAACACGAAAATGCCGATGAAGATCAGGGTGAGGACCGGTGCGCTTTTCGCTTCCACCGCAGAGCCGAACAGAATCGAACACAACGACAGCAACACGAAGGCAGCCGTGGTGGTGTTGACGGTTTCCCAGCCCAGGCGCGACATCAACGACACCAGCGTCGGACCAATATTGCCGCGCACGCCGAAGATGGCGCGGGACAAGGTCAGGCTGGGGGCACGGCCGCGACGGCCGGCGATAGAGATGATGCCCACCACGGCGAACGAGCCGGCAGTGCCGAGGATCGCGACGATGATCGCCTGCCAGATGGCCAGGCCGCGAAACGCCACGAGGGTGGCGCCGAGGGGCAGGCCGAGGATGCTGATATTGGCGGCGAACCACACCCAGAACAGTTGCAGTGGATGGCCGTTGCACTCGCCTTCAGGGACCGGTTCGATACCGCGGGTTTCCAATTGCCCGGCGCTTTGGCCGGAAGAAGTGCTGCTCATGAGTGGTGCTCCTGGTGCCTGTATTGTTGTGGTTGTGGCGGATACGCGGTCTTCCTGACTCAGCGCAATGCGAGCAAGCCTTGAACCAACGGCTGCAGATCGAGGCCGTTGACCTGCTTGACTTGTTCGATCATCGATTCGGGCCAGCACTGCAGGCCGAGGCAGGCACCGAGCATCGCGCCGAGCATCGCGGCAATCGTGTCGGTATCGCCACCCAGGCTGGCGGCCAGGCAAAGGGCTTCGAACGCGTTCATGGCCCCCACCGCCACTTGCTGGGCGAGGGCAAACGACACCACCACCGACTCCTGGGAGGCGACGGAGGTGCCGATCAATTCATACAGCAGGTCGGCGAACAGGGCTGTGTCGCCGCTGCCGACGCTCAGGGTGCGCGCCCAACTGATGCGGGTGGAGATGCGCCCGCCGGCAATCCAATGGCCATGGCCTTCCGCCTGTTGAGCCACCTGGGTGCCGATATTCAAGGCTTCACCCAAGTCCACACCGTTGATGCCTGCGGACACCACCGCCGCCACTGCCGCTGCGCTGGAGATGCCCAGGGTGGTGTTGTGGGTGACCTGGCAGGCCTGGATCACCGCCTGGATAAATCGCGCCGGGTCGCTGACATTGGCGGCGATCCCCACGGGCGTGATGCGCATGGCGGCACCATTGGTGGTGCCGTAGCGCCCGGATTCTTCCGGGGTATGGCCGTTGAGGATCATGTCGATTGCACGCTTGGTCGACGGGCCGAGTAGATCCTGGGAGCCCTTGGCGCGCATCACCGCTTCCCAATCGATCAGGCGCCGGGCGAGCACGGCGGGGTCGATCTTGCCTTGGCCCTCGACCAGCAACTCACCCACCAGGATCGCTTGCTCGGTGTCATCGGTGATGGAGCCCGCCGGCATATTGGGCGCGATGGGTTGGTCGGCGTCGGCATCTTCCAGGCCGGTAATGGCACCAAAGCGCTGTTGCACTTGCTCACGGCTCAGGGATTGGGTGGGCATGCCCAGGGCATCGCCCAACGCCAGGCCGTAGAAAGCGCCGAGGGCGCGGGTATTCAGGGTCATTTCGAAGATCCAAACTGCAGGTGCAGGCGAAAGTGCAGAGGGTCGAGCAGGCTTTCGACGTACTCCATGAAGCGCTCACGACGATCGTAGGTGGTGCGTGAGGCCTTGAGAAACACGGTACCGGCAGGTCGGCCAAGCAGCTCGGCGTCTTCATCGCTGAGGGGCTCGGCGCCGATCCATTGGTCACCTTCGGCACCGACGTAACCGTAGGCTGCCAGGGTGATGGTCAGGGAATTGTCGATCAGCCCAACGCGCGGCAGGCTTTCCAGGCCACCGGACGCGGGCATCAGCGAGCGCTCAAGGGAAACGGCAGTGCCATCAGTCGTGCGGCGACGGCGGTCGAGGGCGATAAATTGGTCGGTGCCGAAGCGACTGAACAGATCGGCGCGCGTCACTGCTTCCAGGCGCAGAATATCGGTGGTCACCAAGGCCCCGGTGTCCGCCAGGGCCTGGGCCCAACCGCTTGTTTGATCCAGCGCGATGCCATCAAATGTGACGATGGAGCCCACGCCGCTCTGGGTCGCGATGTAATTGCGCCTTTTGAGTTCGGCGAGGGCTTCACGCAGCGTGCCCCGGCTGACCGCAAACTCTTCAGCCAGTTGATGCTCGCCCGGCAACAGGAAACCGTCGGC
This sequence comes from Pseudomonas sp. NIBRBAC000502773, assembly GCF_006517195.1. Taxonomy (NCBI): domain Bacteria; kingdom Pseudomonadati; phylum Pseudomonadota; class Gammaproteobacteria; order Pseudomonadales; family Pseudomonadaceae; genus Pseudomonas; species Pseudomonas sp. NIBRBAC000502773. The sequence continues at coordinate 1,772,312 of NZ_CP041189.1, forward strand.
CATCACCCCACCCTCGATACGGCGGATGAGCTCGTCGACGACGCGTTTTTTCTTATCAAATCGAACATGTCTAATCATGTACAAATTGATAACCGAAAGCGCCCGTTTGCAGCAAGGGAATTATTTCAGGGAGATGAAAAAACCGGCTTCACGGCTCCAGGCCAATACGGAAAAACTCGCCGCCGCTCCATACGCCAAGCCAGTTCTGACCATTGATCGGGCGGCTCACTGCCAACTCCACCAATTGATAGAACACATTGCGATGCACCAGGGCTTCGAGGTTGGTACGCACCCGCAGATAGGGGGACGGTTCCTGGGTGACGGGGTCGATCACCACCCGCAGTGGATGCTCGATATCGGCTGCAACCTGTTCGTCGACGTTGGTGGTGAAGCGCAGCACCTGGCTTTCGCCCTGCCCTTCGACGTCGAGGGTAACCGCGACAAAGGGCGCATCATCGACGGTGATACCGACTTTTTCCACCGGGGTGATCAGGAAGTAATCATCGCCATCACGGCGGATGATAGTAGAGAACAACTTGACCATCGGCTTACGCCCGATCGGCGTGCCCTGGTAGAACCAGGTGCCGTCACGGGCGATGCGCATATCGATGTTGCCGCAGAAATCCGGGTTCCACAGATGCACCGGCGCCGGTCCCTTGCCCTTGGGCAATTGAGCCAACAGATCGTTGGCCTTGGCGGAATCGGTCATGGTGTTCTCCTTGGTGTTACTGATCGCCCATGCCCAGCAGGCCTCGGGCGTACTGCGCCAAGGGGCGGGCAATCAGGTCTTCTGGCTTGTTGTCGTGGAACGTCAGTAAACCGCCACGACTGCGTATACGTGCAGTATCAATCAAATACTGGGTGCTGGTCTCGATCAACATGATCTGGATTACCCCGTTGTCCAGGCCAAGCCGGTCCAGCGCCTCTTGATCAGCCCATTCGTCGGCGTTGCCGATACGGTCATCGGCCTTGGCGAAGCGGCAGTACAGCAGGTAGTGGGCACCCGCCGCACGGGCCTCGGCCATCGCCTGCTCCAGGCCTTCCGGCTGACGAGCGCGGCGCACCATGGGAAAGTATTCGACGAAACCGTTGAAGGCTTCCTCGGCCACCACATTCGGCCGCGGGTAGGCGCTGCCGGGCGGTACAAATGCACCCTGGGCGATAAAGACAAAGGAATCCGGCTGTATGCGCACCGAGGCAGTCCGACGAGTGTCGCTGTGGTCCAGCAACCCGGCGTCGCTCATCTGATAACGGGTGCCTTCGGCCATATCGCTGACGGTCATGCAACCACTCAGCGTCAACGACGCCAGCAACAAAACCAGACTACGCATCCTAATCCTCCAGAAGCCGGTGACGGAAAACCGGCGAATGGGCACGAGATGCAGAATCCGCGCCATTTGGAAACAACGCAGAACTAAATGTGGGAGGGAGCTTGCGCCCTCCCACATTGGCTGATGTTTAATCTTGGGAAAGCATTATCCGCCGATGATCTTCATGACCGTCGCGCCGCCGGAGAAAGCCACTTCCTGCTTGTCTCCCAAGGCCTTCATCAGCAGGCCTTGCAGGGCCGGCAGCGCCTGGTGGCGAGGCTTGTCCAACAGGTCGCCGACATAGTGACGGTTGCTCGACGACAGGCAGCCATGCAGCCAGCCGGTCGACGACAAGCGCAGCCGTGAACAGGTGCGGCAGAACGGTACGCTTTCGTTGGCGATCACGCCAAAGAAGCCTTTGCCCGGCACCTCGTAGCGTACCGCCGTGGCGTCCACGGGAGCGTTGGCTTGCAGGTATTCATGGTGTTCGCCGATCAGGCCGAGCAGTTGTTGCAGGCTGACGAACTGCTGCAGGAATGCATTGGAGTCCTTGGCCAGGTGGCCCATGCGCATCAACTCGATAAAACGCAGCTCGTAGCCACGCTCCAGGCAGTAATCGAGCAGCGGCATCACCTGGTCGAGGTTCTGGCCGCGCAACGGCACCATATTGACCTTGATCTTGATCCCGGCAGCACGCGCCTGGTCCATGCCATCGAGCACGGTGGCCAGGTCGCCGCCACGGGCGATGCTGCGAAAGGCATCGGCATCCAGGGTGTCGAGAGAAACATTGATACGCCGAATCCCGGCATCCACCAGCAGCGGCAGTTTGCGCGCCAGCAACTGGCCGTTGGTGGTCAGGCTGATGTCGCTGAGGCCCATGCCGCCCACCGCGCCCATGAAGGCTTCCAGCTTGGGGCTGACCAGCGGTTCGCCGCCGGTGATACGTAAGCGGTCGATGCCCGCCGCCTCGATCAGGTAGGCCACGCCACGGGCCATGGCCTCGGCCGAGAGTTCGTCCTGGGCAGCCACCAGCCGCTTGCCGTTCGGCACGCAGTAGGTACACGCGTAATTGCAGGCTGAGGTCAGGCTGATCCGCAAATTGCGAAAACGCCTGCCTTGACGATCAACGATCATGGATCACTCCGGCAGAGGATGATTCGGGCGCGCTAAAAACTGACTGATAAATCAGCTTTTAGCAAGATCCTTGCCTGAGTATATTCCTGGGTTACTGCGCCTGGCAGTAAATCATTACGTGGCCGGGGTTTCGACGGGGGCCGCTTCAACCAGTGCCGGCTCGGAGCTGTGCTTGCGCTTGTTGCCCATGCGCACACCGATATCCATCAGGAACTGGAAGAAACCTTCCTGGTCTTCCAGCACATTGCTCCAGAACGGCGAGTGGTACAGCGCCACGGCGCCGTGCACCAAGGCCCAGGCGGCGCAGTAGTGGAAGTACGGCGGTACGTCTTCAAGCTTGCCTTCGCTGATGCGGCCCTTGATCAGCAGGGTCAGGCGCTCGAAGTTCGAGGCGCGAATCTTGTGCAACTCCTCGACCATCTCCGGCACTTGATGGCCCTTGACCACTTTCTCTTCCAGGCGGTCGAACAGGCGGTAGCGCTGCGGGTCGCGCATGCGGAACTCGAAGTAGGCGCGGGACAGCGCTTCCTTGTCCTTGTCGACATCGGCCGAATGCAGCAGCTCGTTCAAGTCGCGCTCATAGTCGAGCATCAGGCGCAGGTAGATCTCGGCCTTGGACTTGAAGTGTTTGTAGATCGTGCCTTTGCCGATACCCACGGCATCCGCGATCATCTCGACGGTGACGCTGTCTTCGCCTTGTTCGAGGAACAACTTGAGTGCGGTGTCGAGAATTTCCTGCTCACGGCGGCGAAACTCACGGACCTTACGGGGTTCTTTGTGCATGAGGAAGAGGTCTGCAAAGGTCGGAATAGGGAGGGCTGCGCAGGGCCACGAATACATGGCGATACGATTTACCCAGTGCGAGGGATTATCCCGACTGAACGGTCGTTGGGCAACGTCTATGTGAACCCGCCCTGCACTTTACTTTCAAGGCGCCAACGTTTTCATGCCTATCAGTCAGAAATAATACGCAACAACTGCACCCGTGCACCCGCCCAATGAGAACTCAAGCGAAGCGCATGTATTCCAAATCTGTTTAAAAAACGATCAGTCGCGACTGGACTGAATCAGATACTGATCAATACTTGAACTGTCGGCGTGACATCTCCCCAAGTGAAGCGCCGACCTGGGTACCGACGGACTGTGTGCCCTTGTTTTACTCCTAATGGTCTTAACCCGGATTCACCCCCCAGAACCCGGGTTTTTTTTGCCTGCGATTCAGTCCTGTCATGCAGCAACGTGGGCCAGCGGGAACAGGCGCTTGAAGTTCTCGGTGGTCTGCTCGGCAAAGCGCTCATAGGACTCACCGCGCAGCATGGCCAGGTAATCCGCCACATCCCGTACATATTCAGGCAGGTTCGGTTTGCCACGATGGGGAATCGGCGCCAGGTACGGCGAGTCGGTTTCCACCAGCAGGCGGTCGGCTGGCACTTGGCGCGCCACGTCGCGCAGGGCATCGGCATTGCGGAAAGTGACAATGCCCGACAGGGAAATATAGAACCCCAGGTCGAGTGCGGCCCTGGCCATGTCCCAATCCTCGGTAAAGCAATGCAACACGCCGGCCTGGGGCAACGCGGCTTCGCGCAACAGGGTCAGGGTGTCGGCACGGGCGCCACGGGTGTGGACGATCACCGGCTTGCCGGTTTGCCCGGCGGCCTGTAAGTGCAGGCGAAACGAGGCCTGCTGCAACTCGGCGGCTTCCGGCTCGTAATGGTAGTCCAGGCCGGTTTCGCCAATGGCCACCACGCGCGGGTGATTGAGTTCGCCCAGCAGCCAGTCGAGGGCCGGGGCTTCGCCGGGCTTGAGGTCCAGCGGGTGGATACCCACCGAGCAATCCACATCGGCATAACGCTCGGCCAGGGCTTTGACGTCGGCAGCATTGTCGGCGCTGACGCCAATGCACAGGAAATGCCCTACCCCACGCTGGCGTGCAGCGTCGAGGGCAGCATCCAGGGAGCCGCCGTGCTGGGCGAGGTCAAGGCGATCAAGGTGGCAATGGGAATCTACAAGCATAGGAAATTACGACTTAGGTCACGGAAAGTGTCTGGCCAACGATACACCCGTCGGCCACGGAAATTAACGCCGGCCGAGCAAGCCGACCCACTGCACCAGCAGCGCTTCAAGCAACAGCACGCGGTTGAGGTTGGCCTTGCCGAGCACCTTCTGGCGCTGGGCGAGGATCCAGTCCTGGATAGACAGCACCTTGTTCTGGGCACTTTTCTGCGCGAGGTATTGCACCACCTTGCGCATGTCCGGCAGGCCCAGGCCGTTTTCATCCTGGGTCAACTGGTAGCGCAGGATCAGGCTCGACCAATCACAGAACCAGTCGAACAGCAGCAGCAAGGGAATGTCCTTCCAGGCGCTTTCAGCCAACTGGGTGGCGGACAGCTCTTGCTTGAGCAGTTTTTTCACCCCATCCACAACCAGGGCGCGTTGCTCACGCACACCTTGGGCTTGCAGCTTGACGGCCGCCAGCGGGGAACCGGCCGCCAGGGTCAGCAACTCGATCCGCTCCTCTGCGGAGCAATCCGGCAGCGCCTTCGCCAGCCATTCCAGGCTCATGGCCTCGCTCGGCAGCGGGCAGGCCTGCTGTACGCACCGGCTGCGAATGGTCGGCAACAAGCGGCTGGACTGGTGGCTCACCAGCAACAGCACTGTGTCGCCGGAGGGTTCTTCCAGGCTCTTGAGCAAAGCGTTGGCGGCGTTGATGTTCATCGCCTCCACCGGCTCGATCAACACCACCTTGCGCCCACCCATCTGCGCGGTCTGCACCACGAAGCTGACAAGGTCACGCACCTGGTCGACCTTGATCGCCTTGTCGGCTTCCTCGGGTTCGAGCAGGTAGTTGTCCGGGTGGCTGCCGGCCTTGAGCAACAGGCAGGATTTGCACGCGCCGCAAGCTTCAAGGTTGACCGGGCGCTGGCACAGCAGGCTGGCCATGAGTCGCTCAGCCAGATCGCGCTTACCAATCCCGGCCGGCCCATGCAGCAGATAGGCGTGGGCGTGCTGGGCACGGCCGGCCAACTGCTGCCAGAGACTGTCCTGCCACGGGTAGGCTTCAGCCACGGGCGCGCTCCAACAGCTTGGGTAACAGGGCGTCGATGGCCTGCTGCACCTGCGTCAACGGCTGGGCCGCGTCCAGCAGGTGGTAGCGCGCCGGTTCAGCCTGGGCGCGCTTGAGAAACGCGCTGCGCACAGCATCGAAAAAACCCTGGCCTTCCAGTTCGAAACGGTCGAGACGCCCGCGGGCACTGGCACGGGCCATGCCCACTGCCACCGGCAGGTCGAACAACAGGGTCAGGTCGGGACGTAGATCACCCTGCACAAAGGTTTCCAAGGTGGCGATACGCGCCAGGGACAACCCCCGGCCGCCGCCCTGGTAGGCATACGTGGAGTCGGTAAAACGGTCGCAGATCACCACGGCACCACGGGCCAGGGCCGGACGAATCACCTCGGCCAGGTGTTGGGCACGGGCAGCGAACACCAGCAACAGCTCGGTGTCCGGGTTCATCTGCTCTTCGCCTGGGGCCAGCAACACGTCACGGATGCGCTCGGCCAGGGGTGTACCGCCGGGCTCACGGGTCAACACCACCTCGACACCTTCAGCCCGCAAGCGGCCGGCCAGGTAATCGCGGTTGGTGCTTTTGCCGGCGCCTTCGGGGCCTTCCAGGGTAATAAACAAGCCAGTCACAGGCAGTCCTTAGTCAGAGTCATTGCGGGCTTTGCGGCGCGGCGTCATCCGGCGCGGGCTCGGCGGGTGCATCAGCAGGCGGCGCCAGGTCTTCCGGCGGTTTTACCAGCGGTGCCGGGCTTGAGCGGTAATCGGCACGGCGCTTGAGCTGGAACTCACGCACAGCGGCATTATGCGCACCCAGGTCATCGGAGAAAATATGGCTGCCGTCGCCACGGGCGACGAAATACAGGCTGCTGCCCGGCACCGGGTTCAACGCGGCATGGATCGCCTCGCGGCCGACCATGGCGATGGGTGTCGGCGGCAGGCCGGCCACCATGTAGGTGTTATAGGGGTTGGCTTCCTTGAGGTGTGCACGGGTCAACTTGCCGTTGTAGCGCTCACCCAGGCCGTAGATCACGGTGGGGTCGGTCTGCAGCAGCATGCCGATCTTCAGACGGCGTACGAACACACCGGCAATCTGCCCACGCTCTTCCGGCACACCGGTCTCTTTCTCCACCAGGGAGGCCATGATCAAGGCTTGATAGGGGTCGGTATAGGGCGCGTCGGCAGCACGCTTGCTCCACTCCTGGGCGAGGACATCATCCAGGCGGTTATAGGCTTTCTTCAGGAACTCGACGTCGGTCATGCCGCGCACGAAGCGGTAGGTATCCGGGAAGAACCGACCTTCGGGGAACACGCCAGGATGGCCGAGCTTGTCCATCACTTCGCTGTCACTCAGGCCCGCCAGGGTCTGCACGATCTTTTCATGCTTGGCCAGGGCCGAACGCACCTGGCGGAAATTCCAGCCCTCCACCAGCGTCAGGCTGTATTGCACCACCTCGCCGCGCTGCCACAGGCCGATCAGGCCTTCGGCGGTCATGCCCGGGGTCATGCGGTATTCACCGCTGTGCAGCGGTTGGCCGTCGAGGTTGAAGCGCCAATACAGGCGTAGCCAGAACGCGCCGTCGAGCACGCCATCCGCCTCCAGACGATTGAAGGTGCCGGTGGGGGTGGCCCCTGCCGGCACATCGAGCAATTGCTCCTGGGTCAGATTCAACGGCTGCTTCAAGGCAGCGTCATATTTCCACGCGGAAAACCCCAACAGCAAAGCCGCCGAGAACAGACCGATCAGCAGCAGTACAACCAGTTTTCGTATCAACTCAAATATCCAATAGCGCGCGAACAATGCCCTGCAGTTTACGGGTGAGCGGCCCAACCGACCAGCTCATCGCAGCGCACCCACGCACCGGCCAAATGCCATAAACGCTGTTGCACACAAAGACTTCGTCGGCCTCCCGCAATTGCTCGAGGCTAATGTCAGCCACGGCCACCGGGATGCCCAGGGCGCTCGCCTGAGCCAGAATCTCGGCGCGCATGACGCCTGCAACGCCGCAACGATTCAGATCGGCGGTTAGTAACAAGCCATTACTTACCAGGAACAGGTTGCTGAATACGCCTTCGATGACACGCCCGGACACATCCAGCATCAACCCTTCGGCATGTTCGGCATCCTGCCATTCCGCACGGGCGATCACCTGCTCGAGGCGATTGAGGTGCTTGAGACCGGCCAGCAGCGGCTGCTCGGCCAGGCGGGTGGCGCACGCAAACAGACGAACACCGTCGGTTCCATGGGTCTGGGGATAGGTCGCAGGCGGATTGCCCTGCAAGATACGACGCACCGGGGCCTCGGGGTTGATGCCATAACCGCGCAGGCTGTCGCCACGGGTGAGGATCAGCTTGAGGACACCGTCGCCGAGAGCGGCGGCATAGGCCTGCACTTCGCTGCGGACCAACGTCTGATCCACAACGAAAGCGAGGCGCCTGCAGCCCTCATCCAGGCGCTGCAGGTGACGGTCAAGCAGCACGGGCTGCCCGGCCTTGACGGCGATGGTCTCGAACAGGCCATCACCGTAAGCCAGGCCGCGATCTTTCAGGGGCACGCTGTCCGCTGGCTGACCGTCGACCCAGCTGTGCATCACTCGGCGAACCGGCGGAACACCAGGGAACCGTTGGTGCCACCGAAGCCGAACGAGTTGGAGATCGCAACGTCGATCGGCATCTGTTGCGGCTCATGCGGCACGAAGTTCAGGTCGCAGCCTTCGTCCGGCTCATCGAGGTTGATGGTCGGCGGAGCGACCTGATCCTTGATGGCCATCACGCTGAAGATCGCTTCTACCGCGCCCGCCGCACCCAAGAGGTGGCCGGTCATGGACTTGGTGGAGCTGACCGCCAGCTTGTAGGCGTGCTCGCCGAACACCGACTTGATGGCTTCGGCTTCCGCCAGGTCGCCCGTCGGGGTCGAGGTGCCATGGGCGTTGATGTACTGCACTTGGTCTGCATTGACCCTGGCATCGCGCAAGGCATTGGTGATGCACCTTGCAGCGCCGGCACCGTCGGACGGTGGCGAGGTCATGTGATAGGCGTCGCCGCTCATGCCAAACCCGATCAACTCGGCATAGATGGTTGCACCACGCGCCTTGGCGTGCTCCAACTCTTCGAGCACCAGGGCACCGGCGCCGTCGGCCAGTACAAAGCCGTCACGGCCCTTGTCCCACGGACGGCTGGCACGGGTCGGCTCGTCATTGCGGGTCGACAGAGCACGGGAGGCGCCAAAGCCGCCCATTCCCAGGCCACAGGCAGCCATTTCAGCACCACCGGCAATCATCACGTCGGCTTCGTCATAGGCGATGTTACGCGCCGCCATGCCGATGCAGTGGGTCCCCGTGGTGCACGCCGTAGCAATCGCGTAGTTAGGCCCCTGCGCCCCCAAGTGGATGGACAGGAAACCGGAAATCATATTGATGATCGAGCCAGGCACGAAGAACGGTGAAATTCGACGAGGGCCGGAATCATGCAGCGTGCGGCTGGTTTCTTCGATATTGGTCAAACCGCCAATACCCGAACCCATGGCCACGCCGATGCGCTCACGGTTAGCGTCGGTCACTTCCAGGCCAGCGTTACGCACTGCCTGGAAACCGGCTGCCAGGCCGTATTGAATGAACAGGTCGAGCTTGCGGGACTCTTTGATTGAGAGATATTCCTCGACATTGAACCCCTTTACCGAGCCGCCAAAACGGGTGGAATAGGCAGAAAGGTCCGTGTGTTCGATCAGACCAATACCACTGCGGCCAGCCAGAATGCCCTGCCAACTGCTCGGCACATCCGTACCCAGTGGCGACAACATACCCATACCGGTGACTACGACGCGTCTACGCGACACAGCACTCTCCTTTTTCTAATGACGACACTTTACTTCAGAGCTTACTTTTCATCAGCGCTAAAGAAAAAACCGCACGCCGTTACAGCAGTGCGGTTTTTCCCTAACAGCAGGCGACGACTACAAACTATTACGCCTGGTGGTTCGTAACGTAGTCGATAGCAGCTTGAACAGTAGTGATTTTTTCAGCTTCTTCGTCCGGGATTTCGGTCTCGAATTCCTCTTCCAGAGCCATCACCAGCTCAACGGTGTCAAGGGAATCGGCACCCAGGTCTTCTACGAAGGAAGCAGTGTTGACCACTTCTTCTTCTTTGACGCCCAGTTGCTCGGCAACGATTTTCTTGACGCGCTCTTCGATGGTGCTCATACCTTGTTTAACTCCTAATGGACAAATTCAGGCAGCTGGCCAGTGGGTAAGTGTATAGAAAGCCTTTTCAGCTTTTCAACTGAAAGCTTCACCCTGTACCCGGTTTACCACCTGCCTATAAATTAAGTTGCAGCTTTATAACGGATTTTAGACAGCTCGTATGACATTTTTTTGAAGCGATCCGTCACAATTTAGCTCATGTACATCCCGCCGTTCACCGGGATTGTAGCCCCAGTCACGTATGCCGCACCGTCGGATGCCAGGAAAGCGACCACATTCGCGATCTCTTGAGCCTGGCCCAGACGGCCCAGCGGAATCTGCGTCAGCAAGCCTTCACGCTGTGCTTCCGGCAGTTCGCGGGTCATATCGGTGTCGATGAACCCTGGGGCCACCGAGTTGACCGTAATCGACCGCGAACCGACTTCACGCGCCAGTGCACGGCTGAAACCTTCCAGGCCGGCCTTGGCGGCTGCATAGTTTACTTGGCCTGCGTTGCCCATGGCACCCACTACGGAGCCAATATTGATAATTCGCCCCCAACGGGCCTTGGTCATGCCGCGCAAAACACCCTTGGACAGGCGAAACAGACTGTTCAGGTTGGTATCGACCACGTCGTACCATTCGTCGTCTTTCATGCGCATCATCAGGTTGTCGCGGGTGATACCGGCGTTGTTCACCAGAATCGCCGGCGCGCCGAACTGGGCGGTGATCTCGGCCAGTACGGCAGCCACGGACTCATCGCTGGTCACGTTCAGCTCAAGGCCGGTGCCTTGAACGCCGTTTTCCTTCAGGGTCGCGGCGATGCGCTCGGCGCCCGAGGCGGAAGTGGCGGTGCCGATCACGACGGCGCCCTGACGGCCCAGTTCCAGGGCGATGGCCTGGCCAATGCCACGGCTCGCGCCGGTAACCAGTGCAACTTTACCTTGCAGACTCATGCAGGCTTCTCCTAAGTTCGGGGATCAGGCCAGCGCCGCACGAGCGGCAGCGAAGGCATCCGGGGTATTGAGGTTGGCAGTCGACACGCCGTCGGCGCAGCGCTTGTTCAGGCCAGCCAGGACTTTGCCCGGGCCGCACTCGACCAACTCGGTGGCGCCATTGGCGGCCAGGGTCTGGACCGACTCAACCCAGCGCACAGGCTTGTAGAGTTGCTCCAGCAGGTCGCGCTTGAGGGTGTCGAGGTCGGCGGCCACGGCTGCGCTGACGTTCTGCACCAGCGGGATCTGTGGCGCCTGCCAGTTGATGGCAGCGATGGATTCGGCAAAGCGCTCGGCAGCCGGGCGCATCAGCTCGCAGTGCGACGGCACGCTCACCGGCAACGGCAATGCACGCTTGGCACCGCGCGCCTTGCAGCCTTCGATGGCACGCTCGACGGCCGCCCTGGCACCGGCGATCACCACCTGGCCTGGGGAGTTGAAGTTTACCGCGCTGACCACTTCGCCCTGGGCCGCTTCGGCACAGGCTTCGATCACGACGGCATCGTCCAGCCCCAGGATAGCAGCCATGCCGCCCTGCCCGGCCGGAACGGCTTCCTGCATCAGCTGTCCGCGACGCTCGACCAGCTTGACCGCTTCAGCAAGGGTCAGGCTGCCCGCCGCCACCAGGGCGCTGTATTCGCCCAAGCTATGACCGGCAACGAACGCCGGACGCGCACCGCCTTCGGCCAACCACAGGCGCCACAGGGCGATCGAAGCGGTCAGGATGGCTGGCTGGGTTTTATCGGTTTGATTGAGCTGCTCTTCCGGCCCCTGCTGGGTCAGCGCCCACAGGTCGTAACCCAGGGCCTCGGAAGCTTCCTTGAACGTGTCCAGGATCAGCGGGTATTGCGCGCCCAGCTCGGCCAACATGCCGAGGGACTGTGAACCCTGCCCTGGAAAGACGAATGCGAGGGATGTAGACATGTAACAAGCCCCTAATGATCTGGTCGTCGGAAATGGTCGCTCCTCGGTGGGAGCGCACGAAACTGACAGATTGGATGGTCAATTGAACTGGCCGGTCACATTTAAGCATTCCCCGGCCGATTCGCCTAAGGCAACAGGTCCTCGAGACGGCCGTGCAAGCGTTGCGGCAAGTTTTCCTGGATCTCGATCACCGCCCGCGCAATCGCACTCTGGAAGCCTTCAACCCCGGCCGAACCGTGGCTTTTCACCACGATGCCCTGCAACCCCAGGAAGCTCGCACCATTATGCCGCGCCGGGGCCAGATCGGCCTGCAGGCGACGCATCAACGGCAGCGCCAGGGCGCCCACCAGACGCGATACCAGGTTACGCCTGAACAAGGCCTCGATACGCGAGGCGATCATGGTCGCCAGGCCTTCGCTGGACTTGAGCAGGATATTGCCGACAAACCCGTCGCACACCACCACATCTGCCTCGCCTCGGTACAACCCATCACCCTCGACAAAGCCGATGTAGTTCAGGCCTCGCGCACCTTGCAGCAAGGTGGCGGCAAGCTTGACCTGCTGGTTGCCCTTGATGTCTTCGGTACCGATATTCAGCAAGGCCACCCGCGGCCGGGCCACGCCCAGCGCTTCAGCGGCCACCGAGCCCATCACGGCAAACTGGAACAGGTGCTCGGCACTGCAATCGACGTTCGCCCCCAGGTCCAGCAACTGGCAATAGCCCTTCTGCGTCGGAATCGCCGCCACCATTGCCGGCCGATCAATGCCCGGCAGCGTCTTGAGCACATGCCGCGACAACGCCATCAACGCCCCAGTGTTGCCGGCGCTGACACAGGCTTGCACCTTGCCATCACGCAGCAGCTCCAAGGCCACCCGCATCGAAGAGTCAGGCTTGCCACGCAGGGCCGTCGCCGGCTTCTCATCCATGGTGATGGTTTCGCTGGCTGGCGTAATCGTCAGGCGCGCGCGATCCACCGCCGGATGGCTGGCAATCAATTCTTCAAGGAGGGAGGGTTGACCGACGAGGGTCAGGTGCAGCGAGGGCGTGGCAGACAGGCTGGCAATGCAGGCCTGAACAATGCTGCGGGGACCGAAGTCCCCGCCCATTGCGTCAATCGCGATGACTTGAGCAGACAAGTGATTACTCGTCAGCGCCCTTGTCGATCACTTTACGGCCACGGTATACGCCTTCTGGCGATACGTGGTGACGCAGGTGAATTTCACCGGTGGTTTTTTCTACAGACAGAGTGCTTGCCGTCAGGGCATCGTGGGAACGACGCATGTCACGGGCAGAGCGGGATTTTTTGTTCTGCTGAACAGCCATAATTGATTAACTCCTAAACGTTTGGGTCACGCTTTAACTGCGCCAATACACTGAACGGGTTGGACCGCGTTACCTCGTCCTCGCTCGGTTCGGACTCGTCATCGAGACCCGCCGGCTGCTGGCATTCTTCCGGATGATGAGCAGGCACAATGGGCAAGGCGAGCAGAAGCTCCTCCTCGATCAGTGCATGCAGATCCAAAGGATCTTCGCCCAGTTCCAGCACGTCATAACCTTTCGGCAACGACTGGGTATTCGCACCCTCCTTTACCACAGCATAACTGCACTCGCTGTGAATCGGCAGGGTGACCAGCTCAAGACAACGCTGGCAAACCATTTTGACCTCGGTGTCGATAAAGCTGTGAATTACCACAGATTTACGTTCATCTCGTTCAAAAACGAATTTGGCCTGCACCGTACCGACAGTGTCGGAAAGCGGGTCGCAGAGTCTCTCCAAATCGGCTAGCAGCAACTCACCTTGAAGGGAAGTGCCACGATCAGCCAATTTGCGCGGGTCAACGTGAGGTGGAATCGGGTCATTCAACATAGGCGCAGCATTATAGGGATGCACCCAGCCATGTCAAAGGAAATTCAGCCCTGTGCGTCGGCCGGTCGCCCCGCTAGAATCGGCGGCTGCCTTGAGGAGACGTATATGCTGCCTTTATTACTCGCTTCCAGCTCGGTTTATCGCCGGGAATTGCTCAGCCGCCTGCACCTGCCGTTCATCTGCCGCTCGCCGGATATCGACGAAAGCCATGCTGCACATGAGTCCGCCATCGAGCTGGTCAAGCGCCTGGCCGAAGCAAAGGCCCGCGCCCTCGCCGCCAGCCACCCGGGACACCTGATCATCGGCTCAGACCAGGTCGCCGCGCTGGAAGGCCGCATCATCGGCAAGCCTCACACCTTCGAAAATGCGCGCGAGCAGTTATTGGCCGCCAGCGGCAAGCGTGTCAGCTTCCTCACCGGCCTGGCCCTGTTGAACAGTGAGACGGGGCACTGCCAGGTCGACTGCGCGCCCTTTACCGTGCACATGCGCGAGCTGGATGCAGCGCGCATCGAGCGCTACCTGCGTATCGAGCAGCCGTATGACTGCGCGGGCAGCTTCAAGGCGGAAGGGTTGGGCGTGAGCCTGTTCCAGAGCACCGAAGGGCCGGACGCGACCAGTCTGGTCGGCTTACCGCTGATTCGGCTGGTGGATATGCTGCTCAGCGAGGGCGTGCAAATCCCTTAAGAACACAACCAAATGTGGGAGGGGGCTTGCCCCCTCCCACATTTTGATCTACGACAGACTTGAGATATTAACGCAGCGTCGGGCCCTGGAAGCCCATGTACAGCGCCAGCTTCTCAGCCACGCTGGCGCCGAGCTTCTTGGAGAAACGATCAAACGGCGATTCCTCAACGGTGAAGTCCACCAGTTCTTTCTCGCCGACCACATCCCTCGCCACCGAACTGGCACTGCCTAAACCATCGATCAGCCCCAGCGGCAATGCTTGCTCCCCCGACCACACCAACCCGGAGAACAGCTCCGGATGGTCTTTATCCTTCAGGCGATCCCCACGCCCCTGCTTCACGCTGGCGATGAACTGGCGATGGGTGGTATCGAGTACCCCCTGCCAGAACTGGGTTTCATCGGCCTTTTGCGGCTGGAACGGATCAAGGAACGACTTGTGCTCGCCCGAGTTGTAGGTACGACGCTCAACCCCCAGCTTCTCCATGGCACCGACAAAGCCGTAGCCGGCCGCCGTCACACCAATGGAGCCGACAAGACTGGCCTTGTCGGCGTAGATCTGGTCGGCCGCACTGGCAATGTAATACGCGCCCGAGGCCCCCAGGTCGGAAATCACCGCGTACAGCTTGATATCCGGGTGCAGGCCGCGCAGGCGGCGAATCTCGTCATACACATAGCCCGACTGCACCGGGCTGCCGCCTGGGCTGTTGATGCGCAGGATCACGCCCTTGACCTTGGGGTCTTCAAACGCGGCACGCAGGCTGCTGACGATATTGTCGGCGCTGGCAGGCTCCTTGTCGGCGATCACTCCCCGCACTTCGATCAAGGCGGTGTAGTTGGCGCCACGGGTCGCGCTCTTTTCCATGTCCATCAGCGGGCTGAACAGCGCCAGCATGAGCAACAGGTAAGTGAAGGTCAGCAGCTTGAAGAAAATCCCCCAGCGCCGCGCACGGCGTTGCTCCTGGACGCTGGCCAGGAGCGTCTTCTCCAGCAGTTTCCAGCTCTTGTCGTCACCGCTTTCAGCCTTTTCAGGCGCTTTCCACTCGTCACTCATGCCATCAACCCCAGCAAAGACTTATTGGGCCCGACCGAGCCAGGCCTGCAATTCAGAAAAATGATCAATCGTGACCCTCGGCTCGTATTGCTGCAACGCCACGGCGGACTGGGCGCCATAGCTGACCGCCACGCTGTCCATGCCGGCGTTGCGCGCCATCATCAGGTCGAAGGAAGCATCGCCCACCATCAACGCCTCGCGCGGCGACACGCCGCAATGGGCAAGGATCTGCTCCAGCATCAGAGGGTGAGGTTTGCTGGCGGTTTCATCCGCGGCACGGGTGATGTCGAAATAATCCTCCCAGCCATGGGCGCTGAGCACCCGGTCCAGCCCGCGGCGGGCCTTGCCGGTGGCGACGGCCAGGTGATAGCCCTGGGCGCGGAAAGCCTCCAGGGATGGCAGCACACCCTCGAACAACGGCGAAGGTGTGGCTTCCAGCGCAATGTAGTGATCCGCGTAATGCTCGCGGAACGTCACCAGTTCAGCGTCGCTGATCTCGGGGTACAAGGTGCGGATCGCCTCAGGCAAGCCCAGGCCGATAATGCCTTTGACCGCCAGGTCAGTGCACAAGTCGAAGCCCGAGCGGGTCGAAGCTGCGTGCATCGACTCGACAATCCGACCGATGGAGTTACACAGGGTGCCGTCCCAATCGAAAATCAGCAGCTTGTAGTCAAGGTGCGACACTCAAACGCTCCACGGTCTTGGCCCACATCTCATCGACCGGCGCCTGCAGCTTCAGCTCGCCGCCGTCAGGCAGCGGCACGGTGAGCATGTAGGCGTGCAGGAACAGGCGCTTGCCGCCCAGGTCACGGATTTCCTTGGAGAAATCCTCGTCGCCGTACTTGGTATCGCCGGCGATGCAGTGACCGGCGTGCAGGGTGTGCACCCGAATCTGGTGGGTGCGCCCCGTCACCGGCTTGGCCTCGACCATGGTGGCGAAATCACCAAAGCGACGCAGCACCTTGAAGAGGGTCAGGGCTTCTTTGCCCTCCTCGTCCACTTCGACCATGCGCTCGCCGGAACGCAGGTTGCTCTTCTGCAAAGGCGCGCGGACGCTCTTGATCGAGCTGGCCCAATTGCCGCGCACCAGCGCCATGTAGCGCTTGTCCACGCCATCGCCGCGCAGGGCGGTGTGCAGGTGGCGCAACATGCTGCGCTTCTTGGCGATCATCAACAGGCCGGAGGTGTCGCGATCCAGACGGTGAACCAGCTCCAGCTCCTTGCAATCCGGGCGCAACTGACGGAAGGCTTCGATCACGCCGAAATTCAGGCCGCTGCCACCGTGAACAGCAATACCGCAGGGCTTGTTGATCACAATCAGCTTGTTGTCTTCGAAGACAATCGATGCCTCAAGGCGCTGCAACAGGCCCTGGGCCAATGGCACGGGCTCATCGCGTTCAGGCACGCGCACGGGCGGCACGCGGACAATATCGCCCGCCTGCAACTTGTACTCAGGCTTGATGCGGCCCTTGTTCACACGCACTTCGCCTTTGCGCAAAATGCGGTAGATCAAGGTCTTGGGCACACCCTTGAGCCTGGCCAGGAGAAAATTATCGATGCGTTGGCCGGCATATTCCGGCGAGACCTCGAGCAGCTGGACGCTGGGGGTCTGGGGGGCGGTAGTCGTCATGGCGGCGATGATAACAATTTTTTATGGAATTGAAGCACTTAATCATTGCTGCTATAGTCGCGAACGCCGCCAAAAGCGGCCTGGGCAGAGGACTAGCGGCAAACTGCCGGCCCTGACCATCGCAATTCATCAGGACGCGAGGCCGTCCTACGGGGCTTTCGCCACCCTGGAAGGCTCGAGATTGTAACAAGCGCAGGTGACATGAGGCCTGAAGCGAGTGCAGAAAGCAGAGTGAATACTCGCGTTCTGCGCCGATATTTACGGCCAGTTCACAAAGTGCAGTCAGTCTTGAGCCGGACCACGGCGAATGCTTCGGAAACAACGCCTGTTAAGAGCTGAGTGTGAGCGCAGTCGCCCACATTCAGTCTTGTTTAGCCATGAGCGTGGACTCCCCATTGGAGAACACGGTAAATGCCAACCCGCTGCGGATTCTGCGCGCGGCAGCACCCGAATTATCAGGGATACGTGTAGGGTGGAGATGCACAACCGTCGGACCGTGTAGCACTAGGCTTATATTTAGACGCTTCATCTCGTCCACAGTCGCCGGTTGATTCCTCCTCCTGACCTTAGCTTTTGTTGAAGTGGTGCCTTTGTCACCACCGCTAACAAGCAGGACGCGTCCGTCGCGATACCGGCCCAATTGGCCGATTTTGCTGGACACTGGAGTGGCCAACCACTCTTGACGCACCTGACACCGACCGTGAGAAGTCGTGTGTGCCGAACGCCGTTTCCGGCAGCCCGGAAACCGACGGTACAACATGAAAAGAATGCTGATTAACGCAACTCAACCCGAAGAGTTGCGTGTTGCACTGGTAGATGGCCAACGCCTCTACGACCTGGACATCGAATCCGGTGCACGCGAGCAAAAGAAGGCCAACATCTATAAAGGCCGTATTACTCGCATCGAACCAAGCCTTGAGGCTGCCTTTGTCGATTTCGGCTCCGAGCGCCACGGCTTCCTGCCCCTCAAAGAAATCTCCCGCGAATACTTCAAGAAATCCCCCGAAGGCCGCGTAAACATCAAGGACGTCCTGAGCGAAGGCCAGGAAGTCATCGTTCAGGTCGAAAAAGAAGAACGTGGCAACAAGGGCGCCGCCCTGACCACCTTCATCAGCCTGGCCGGCCGTTACCTCGTGCTGATGCCGAACAACCCACGTGCCGGCGGCATCTCCCGTCGCATCGAAGGCGAAGAGCGCAACGAACTGCGTGAAGCGTTGAACGGCCTGATCGCACCGGCCGACATGGGCCTGATCGTGCGCACTGCCGGCCTGGGCCGCAGCAGCGAAGAAATGCAGTGGGACCTCGACTACCTGCTGCAACTGTGGACCGCCATCAAAGAAGCCTCCCTGGATCGTTCCGCGCCGTTCCTGATCTACCAGGAAAGCAACGTGATCATCCGCGCCATCCGCGATTACCTGCGCCAGGACATCGGCGAAGTGCTGATCGACAGCGTCGAAGCCCAGGACGAAGCCCTGACCTTCATCCGCCAGGTGATGCCGCAGTACGCCAGCAAGATCAAGCTGTACGAAGACAGCGTGCCGCTGTTCAACCGTTTCCAGATCGAAAGCCAGATCGAGACCGCTTTCCAGCGTGTGGTCGAACTGCCTTCCGGCGGTTCCATCGTGATCGACCCGACCGAAGCCCTGGTGTCCATCGACATCAACTCGGCGCGCGCCACGAAGGGTAGCGACATCGAAGAAACCGCCCTGCAGACCAACCTGGAAGCGGCTGAAGAAATCGCCCGTCAACTGCGCCTGCGCGACATCGGCGGCCTGATCGTGATCGACTTCATCGACATGACCCCCGCCAAGAACCAGCGCGCCGTGGAAGAGAAAGTCCGCGAATGCCTGGAAGCTGACCGTGCCCGCGTGCAAGTCGGCCGCATCTCGCGCTTCGGCCTGCTGGAAATGTCCCGTCAGCGCCTGCGTCCATCCCTGGGCGAGAGCAGCGGCATCGTCTGCCCGCGTTGCAACGGCACCGGCATCATCCGTGACGTTGAATCGCTGTCCCTGGCGATCCTGCGCCTGATCGAAGAAGAAGCCCTGAAAGACCGCACCGCCGAAGTCCGCGCGCAAGTGCCGATCCCGGTCGCAGCCTTCCTGCTCAACGAAAAACGCAACTCGATCACCAAGATCGAACTGCGCACCCGTGCTCGTATCGTGATCCTGCCGAACGAT
The DNA here is from genome assembly GCF_006517195.1 of Pseudomonas sp. NIBRBAC000502773. Taxonomy (NCBI): domain Bacteria; kingdom Pseudomonadati; phylum Pseudomonadota; class Gammaproteobacteria; order Pseudomonadales; family Pseudomonadaceae; genus Pseudomonas; species Pseudomonas sp. NIBRBAC000502773. Next base: position 1,791,320 of record NZ_CP041189.1, read on the forward strand.
CACCTCGAGACGCCGCACTTCGAAGTGCAGCGCCTGCGTGACGACAGCCCGGAAGCCCACAGCGGCCAGTCCAGCTACGAAATCGCTGCTGCCGCTGCCGAAGTGGAAGAAGTCCAGCCAGCCGCCGCGACCCGCACCCTGGTGCGCCAGGAAGCCGCCGTGAAAACCGCGCCAGCCCGTGCCAACGCACCGGTGCCGGTTGAAGCCGCTGCCCCGGTTGCCACCCCGGCCGCCCTGCCTGAGCCGAGCCTGTTCAAGGGCCTGGTGAAGTCGCTGGTCAGCCTGTTCGCCACCAAGGAAGAGCCTGCGGCACCGGTCGTGGTTGAAAAACCTGCGACCGAACGCCCAGCACGCAACGAAGAGCGTCGCAACGGTCGCCAGCAGAGCCGTAACCGCAACGGTCGCCGTGACGAAGAGCGCAAGCCGCGTGAAGAACGTGCGCCTCGCGAAGAACGCGCACCACGTGAAGAGCGTGCACCTCGCGAAGCGCGTGAAGAAACCCCGGTCGTAGCCCGTGAAGAACGTGCACCGCGCGAAGAGCGCGCACCACGTACCCCGCGCGCTCCGCGTGAAGATCGCAAGCCGCGTGGCGAGCGTGAAGAACGTGTGCGTGAACTGCGCGAGCCATTGGATGCCGCCCCTGCCGTTGCAGGTGTTGCAGCCGCTGCCGCTGAAGAGCGCCCAGCTCGCCAGCCGCGTGAAGAGCGTGCACCACGTGAAGAGCGCCAGCCGCGCCCACCGCGTGAAGAACGTCAACCACGTGCCGAGCAAGCCGCTGCCGCCAGCGAAGAAGAAGTACTGACCGGCGAAGAGCAATTGCAGGAAGACGGCCAGGACAACGCCGAAGGCGATCGTCCACGCCGCCGCTCCCGTGGCCAGCGTCGTCGCAGCAACCGCCGTGAGCGTCAGCGTGATGCCAATGGCAATGTGATCGAGGGCTCGGAAGAGGCCGGCGAGAACGCAGAAGGCGCCGCCCACGAACCGACCGGTGCCGAACTGGCTGCCGGCCTGGCCGTTACCGCAGCGGTTGCCAGCTCGGTGATCAGCGCACCTGCTGAAGCCCAGGCTCACGAACAGGCTGAACGCGCGACTGCCGCTGTCGAAGAAACCGTTGCCGTTGAAGCGCCAGTTGCCGAGACCCCAGAGGTTGAAGCACCGGTCGTTGAAGCAACTACCCCTGTCGAAGCCCCAGTGGTTCCGGAAGTGGAAGTGGCACCGACCCGCGACGCCCAGCCAGAAACCGAAGTGGTTGCCGTTGAAGCCGCTCCGGTTGTTGAGCCTCAGCCAGTGGTTGAAGCGGCTGTTGAAGCCCCGGTAATCGAAGAAGCTGCCCCGGCGGTGCGTGAAGTTCGCGAAGAACAGACCGCCTTCCAGTGGACTGCCGAACCGGCCGCCCCGGTTGAAGCACCAGTGCCTGCCCCCGTGGCAGAGGAAGCGCCTGCGCCGGTTGCCGAAGCAGTGGTCGCCGAGCCTGCGCCAGCTGTCGAGGCTGCGCCCGTGGTTGTTGAAGCACCGGTGATTGCCGAAGCACCCGTGGTAGAAGCCGCACCAGCCAGCGCCCTGACCGAAAACGGCCGTGCGCCGAACGACCCACGCGAAGTGCGTCGTCGTCGCAAGGAAGCTGAGGCAGCTGCCGCCGCTGCGGCTGCCGCTCCAGCCGTAGTCGAAGCTGTCGAGGCACCGGCCCCGGTTGCTGAAACCGTGGTCGAGCACACCGCTGCTGAAGTAGGGGTAGAGCACAAGGCCCTGGAAGAAGAACACGAGCCTAAACCCCTCGCCTGATTCCATCCGCCACTAAAAAGCCCCGCCTGAGTGATCAGGCGGGGCTTTTTTATAGATCTCGAAAACAGCATCAAATTTAGTCGGGATTAAAACTTAACTGTTCCGGCAGATCCACATCCCACAGAACACCCGCATCTTCCACCTGCACTTCCCGCACCCTGGCACGTGCGAACAATGGCTTGCCTCCACGATCCCCGGTCAGCGCCATCAAGTCCGGACCAAAAGCACTACCAAAGGCCACCGGATGCCCATATTCACCCGCCTGCACCGGCACGCTGATGCCATCCTCCTCCAGCACGTCAATCACCCGTTCAATGCTCGATGATTGGATAAACGGCATATCCCCCAACACCACCAGCCAGCCATCCGCCGAGGCACTGGCCGCGACGGCTGCAGCGATGCTCTCGCCCATGCCGGCTGACTGCAACAACAAGACCTGGCAGCCATACGCTTCGGCCAACCGAATGACCTCCGTGCGATCCGGCGTGGTCACCAGCCAGCGCGCCACCAGGCGATCCGGCAAACTCACCAATACCTGCTCGATCACCGGACGCATCACCCCATCAAGGCCCACGCAATTGACGAGCAACTTATCCTGGTCAGCCCCCGCCTCGGCTCGGAACCGGCTGCCCTGCCCCGCCGCCAAGACAATCGCCGCCAGCATTATTCAGCAACCGCCGGCACGGGCTTTTTCTGCATTGGCGCCACGCCGTTCTTGATCGCGACAATTTCCGCCATCAACGACAAGGCGATCTCCGCCGGCGTATGGCTACCGATATGCAGGCCAATCGGCCCATGTAAACGCGCAATCGCGTCCGTCGACAACCCCAGCGCCGCCAGGTTCTCGCGACGCGTCTGGCTATTGACCCGCGACCCCAGCGCGCCGATGTAGAACGCACTGGAATTCAGCGCCGTCAGCAACGCCATATCATCAAGGCGCGGATCATGGGTCAGGCAGACAATGGCCGTGCGCTCGTCGGTCTGGATGTTCAGCACCGCCTCATCAGGCATACCCGGCACGAAGCGTCCGTGCTGCTCTTCCCAGCCGTAGACAAACTCACTACGCGGATCGCATATCAGTACTTCGAAATCCAGCAGGCGCGCCATTTCCGCCACGTAGCGCGACAGTTGCCCGGCACCGATCAACAGCAGGCGCCAGCGCGGGCCATAAATAGCCCGCAGACGTTCGCCATCGAAGGTGACCACATCGGTCTTGTTCGCACTGCTCAACGTGACTTCGCCGGAGACCAGGTCCAGTTCCCGCGCGACAATCTCATGCGCCTCGCAACGCTCCAGCAACTGCGCGACCCAGGCCCAGTCTTGCACCCGCTCCTCGGTCAAGCGCAGGGTGCCGCCGCATGGCAGGCCGAAACGCGCCGCCTCGTCGCGCGTCACGCCGTAGGTCACCAACTGCACCGGCGGCCCATCGTGCGTCAGGCGGCCATCCTGCAAGCGGGCGATCAAGTCGTCCTCGATGCAACCGCCGGACACCGAGCCGATCACCACACCATCCCCCCGCAACGCCAACATGGCGCCCGGTGGACGCGGCGCGCTGCCCCAGGTCTGGACAACGCTATACAACACCACCTGCTGCCCGGCGCGGCGCCATTCGAGCACGCTGCGCAGGACATTCAAATCAACACTGTCCATATATCCTCCTGCCAGTCTGCGTTTGGAACATGCCGCGTAGCGCGAATTTCATCAGTCACTGACTCTAAGTGAAAATATTGCAAAAAAGTAATCCCGCACAAACGCAAACGCCCCGAACCAGTCGGGGCGTTTGCGGATAACTATCGGCGCGGATTCACGCCATCAGCGGTTTACTTGATCACAGGGGCTGGGCCCTCGGCCACGCCCAGGTCATCGACTTCGCGGGTTTCAGAGATTCCGGTACCGCCGGATGCCAGCTCGCTTTGCAGCTTGTCGGTGTCCAGTTCCTTGACCCACTTGGCCACAACGAGGGTAGCAACGGCGTTACCCACCAGGTTGGTCAGTGCACGGGCTTCGGACATGAAGCGGTCGATACCCAGGATCAGCGCCAGGCCGGCAACCGGCAGGTGGCCGACAGCCGACAGGGTGGCAGCCAGTACGATAAAGCCGCTACCGGTCACGCCAGCAGCACCTTTGGAGGACAGCAGCAGCACCAGCAGCAGGGTGATCTGGTGGGTGATGTCCATGTGGGTGTCAGTCGCCTGGGCGATGAACACGGCCGCCATGGTCAGGTAGATCGAGGTACCGTCGAGGTTGAACGAGTAGCCGGTCGGGATCACCAGGCCGACTACGGATTTCTTCGCGCCCAGACGCTCCATCTTGATCAGCATGCGTGGCAGTGCGGACTCGGAGGAAGAAGTACCCAGTACGATCAACAGCTCTTCACGGATGTAGCGGATCAGTTTCAGCACGCTGAAACCGTGGGCGCGGCAGATACCACCCAGCACCACCAGCACGAACAGCAGGCAAGTGATGTAGAAGCAGATCATCAACTGGCCCAACTGCACCAGGGAACCTACACCGTAGGCACCGATGGTGAACGCCATGGCGCCCAGGGCACCGAGTGGCGCGAGCTTCATGATCATGTTGATGATGTTGAACATCACGTGGGCGAAGCGATCGATGAAGTCCAGCACCGGCTTGCCGTAGGCACCCAGGCGATGCAGGGCGAAACCGAAGATCACCGAGAACATCAGCACTTGCAGGATGTCGCCGTTGGCGAAAGCGCCGACGATGGTGTTCGGGATCACGTTAAGCAGGAAGCCAACGATGCTCTGGTCAGCACCGGCAGTCACATAGGCAGCGACTTTGGAGGCGTCCAGGGTTGCCACGTCGATGTGCATGCCGGCGCCCGGTTGCACGACGTTCACCACGATCAGGCCGATCAGCAGTGCGATGGTGGAAACGATTTCGAAGTACAGCAGCGCGTAGCCGCCGGTTTTGCCGACCGATTTCATGCTTTGCATGCCGGCGATGCCGCTGACAACGGTGCAAAAGATGATCGGGGCAATGACCATTTTGATCAGCTTGATGAAGCCGTCACCCAGTGGCTTGAGCGCCACGCCGGTCTGCGGGTAGAAGTGACCGAGCAAAATACCGATAACGATTGCAACGATCACCTGGAAATACAGGGATTTGTAGATTGGCTGACGAGTCGTCATTGCAAAATTCCTCAATCGTCCCGTGTGGCAAATATCCGCCATTGCCCACGACACTTGAATTGCGAACCCTCCTGCACTGGAGGGATTTGTTGTTTGCGAAGCCTGTAGGACCAGGCCTGCGCTGTAATCCTTATCGCAAACGCCGTGCCACTTTGCTGAAAACCCCTGGGAGCCTTAAGACATCAGGGCTGCGGATTTCAAAGCCGCCACCAATGTGCCGAATCGGCTGGCGGATTTCCGCCACGCCGCCCAATCCCGTCCTACAATTTGGCGGATATCCGCCTTGTCGCCCTGCCAGGTGATGACTACCATCCGCCATTCCATGGACGAGGGCCCCACATGCGTGAACGTACCATCGCCAGCCATTACGCCCGGGCAGCCCTGGGCGGTGCGCGTCGAGCCGGTTACGACTATTCGGGGCTGTTGCAACAGCTGGGCATCATCCCGGAGCTGTTGACCGAACCCCGCGCCCGCATTGCACCCGAGCAATTTACCCGGCTGCTGCAAATGCTCTGGCTGGCGCTGGACGATGAGTACCTGGGGTTCGCCGACGGGCCGAGCAAACGCGGCACCTTCGCCATGATGTGCCATGCGCTGATCCACTGCCGCACCCTGGAGAAGGCTCTGGAACGCGGCTTATTATTTTATAGCCTATTCCCACAAGGCCCGCGCTGGCAGCTGACACGAGAAGGCGAAATGGCCCGCCTGAGCCTGGATGATTCTCACCTGTGGGACCCGGATCACTTCCTCAGCGAATGCCTGCTGGTGATCTGGCACCGCCTGGGCAGTTGGCTGATCGGCCAGCGCATTCGTTTGCACCAGGCCACGTTCAGCTACCCGATGCCGGCCCACGCCGGTGAATATGACCTGCTGTTTCCCTGCGCCCAGGTGTTCGGTGCAGCGCACAGCAGCCTGGTGTTTCCCGCCCGCTACCTGAGCCTGCCTCTGTTGCAGGACGAGCGCACCCTCAAGCATTTCCTCGAGCGCTCCCCCGCCGACCTGCTGTCACGCCCGGATGAAGGCGACAGTTTGAGCAGCCAGCTGCGGCGCTCGTTGAGCCGCGACCGCACGCCTTGGCCAGACCTGGAAGCCGTCGCCCAGCACTTGCACGTCAGCCCGCAAACCCTGCGCCGACATTTGCGCGAAGAAGGCACCAGCTTTCAGGCGCTCAAGGATGAATTGCGGCGGGACATCGCCATCTACCACCTGGGGCGGGCGGATTTGTCCTTGCAGGCGATCGCCGAGCAGCTGGGGTTCTCAGAACCGTCGGCGTTTCATCGGGCGTTCAAGAAGTGGACGGGGCTGACACCGGGGGCCTACCGGGCGCAGGAGAGCTAGCGCTGCGTCGTGTGTGAGGGCCTCATCGGGGGCAACCCCCCTCCCACCTTTGACTGTGTTTACAAAGTTTGATCTGTGAATAAGTTCAAAATGTGGGAGGGGGCTTGCCCCCGATAGGGCCAGCCCAGCCACTACCGTTCACAAGGCCGGAAAGTGAATCTTGAACGCCGCGCCACCCAGCGGCGAATCCCCCAGGGTCAATCGCGCGCCATAGCTTTCTATGATGTCCTTGACCACCGCCAACCCGATCCCCTGCCCCGGATGCTGACGGTCCAGGCGCTCGCCCCGTTGCAGGATCCGTGCACGCTGGTCCGGTGGCACTCCGGGGCCGTCGTCCTCGATGCACAACTCGAGCCCTTCGGAATTTTCCACCAGGCTGATGCGTACTTCACTCAGGCACAACCGGTAGGCGTTTTCCAGCAGGTTGCCGAGCAATTCAAGCAGGGCGCCCTTCTCGATCGGTACATCGCATTCGTGTGGCAGGTCAAAGGACACCGTGACGCCCTTGTCGCGGTAGACCTTGCCCAGCGTATCGCAGAGGCTTTGCACTACCGGCTCCAGGCGCACCTGATGGCGCACCAGGCCGCTTTTGCGCAGGCTGGCACGCTGCAGCTGGTAGCCGATTTGCTGGCTCATGCGTTCGATCTGGGATTGCAGCACCCAGGCCTGGTCGCGATCTTCCGGACGTTGCGCCATGTCTTCGCTCACGCTTTGCAACACGGCGAGTGGCGTTTTCAGGCTGTGGGCCAGGTCATCGAGGGAGTCGCGGTAACGTGCCCGTTGTTCGCGCTCGCTATGCAGCAGGCGGTTAAGGGAGCCGGTGAGACGCAGCAATTCGCGCGGGTGTTGCTCGGAGAGGCTTTCGCGGGTACCGCCTTCGATCTGGTCAAGCTCCTGGCTCAATCGCCGCAGGGCCTGCAGGCCCCAGGTCAGGCCCAGCCACAGCAAGGTCAGCAGCACCAGGAGTGCCGCGCCGAAGCCCAGGTAGAGGTTTTCGCGCAGGCCTTCGAGGGTCAATTGGTATTCGCGCACCGGTTGCAGGGCCACGATACTGAACGCCGCGCTCTTGCCGCCGAGCAGCCTGACCTCGACGTCATAGACGAAGAACTCCTGGCCGTCGGACTCGCGAATCCGCGCAAACTCGTTGCCGCGCCCGTCATAGCGCGGCTTGTAGTTGATGTTTTCGTCCCGGGTGGCCCGCGAACGCCACACCAGGTGGCCTTCGCGGTCATAGATATAGCCGAGCAACCGGCTATCGGTGAGGTTGAAGCGTTCATCCGGCAACTGCGCCGGCATCAGCAGGCGATTGTTTTCCACCCGCGCGGCGGAGATCAGTGTGGTGACGTCCGACGCCAGGCGCTGCTCGATGGAATCCTGCAATGCCAGGCTGAACGCGCCCTGCATGGCGGGCAACAGGCCCAGCATAAACAGCACGGCCAGGGTGGCGGCCGCCAGCATCAAGCGCACACGGAGCGAGCGAATCAACGGCAGCGCTCATTGAACAGGTAGCCCAGGCCGCGCACGGTGTCGATCGGCTTGAACCCGGCCGGACCTTCCAGCTTGCGGCGCAGGCGGCCGACCAGCACTTCAATCACATTCGGATCGCGCTCATCGTCGTCGGGGTAGAGCTGCTCCATCAGGCGGTCCTTGGCGACGACCTGCTGGTGATGGCGCATCAGGTATTCGAGGATGCGATATTCATAGGCGGTCAATGCCAGGGGCTGTTCATCGAGGGACGCCTGCTTGCGGTTGAGGTCCAGCAGCAAGGGCCCGGCGACGATGGTCGACTGGGTAAACCCGCTGGAGCGGCGCAGCAAGGCGTTCATCCGCGCCTCCAGCTCTTCGAACTGGAACGGCTTGACCACATAGTCGTCGGCGCCGGCGGCCAGGCCTTCGACCTTGTCCTGCCAGTTGCCGCGCGCGGTGAGGATCAGGATCGGAAAGGTCTTGGCCTGGCTGCGCAGTTGGCGGATCAGGTCCAGGCCGCCCATGCCGGGCAGGCCCAGGTCGATGATCGCCAGGTCATGGTTGAATTGACCGGTCTGGTACAGGGCTTCTTCGGCATTGGCCACGGCCTCGACCACGTGGCCGCTGTCGGTCAGGCGGGTAAACAGGTGATGGCGCAACAGCGCCTCATCTTCCACCACCAGCAATTTCATAAGGCTCTCCAAAGCAAATCAACTGTCCGACAGAGGGGTATCATAGCGGCCCTGCAGGTCTTGCGGGCGCAGTTTAATGCCGTTGAACCGGCCGGTCAGGTGTTCATAGCCGGCGCGATAGCTCGGCTGCGGTGTGGCCTGGCCCAGGGACTGGCCCCAGGGCGTGGGCTGACTGCCAGCATCTTCGATGCTGACGCGCTGCATCAGGATGCTGGATTTCTTGGTTTTCTCACGGCCGAATGCGGCAAAGGCACCATCGGAGGCCTGAACCCCGACGGTGGCACTGAGCATGGTTAAGGCCAACATCAGCTTCTTGATCGCAGTCATGGTGTTACCTCATTACGCGTTTGGCTGTGAGGCCAGACTACGCAGGCGCCCCTGAACTCCCCCTGAACGGGCTCTGAACCTCGCCTGAATCACGGCGGGCTATCCTCTTGCCCATCAACTCGGCAAAATACCGCCCATGACGCCCCTACCCGCTTGCTGCACCCCACTCGACGCCCATTGGCCGCTACCCGACCCCTTGCCGGGCACGGTGTTTCTCAGCACCCGGTTCGATCCCGCATTGCTGACACCTGGCGACTTCCAACACTGCGCCGTGCCGCCACCGGCGAGTATCCAGCGTTCGGTGGCCAAGCGTCAGGCCGAGTTTCTCGCCGGCCGCCTGTGCGCGCGCGCGGCCCTGCAACAGCTCGATCAGATCAACTGCATCCCGGCGATCGGTGAAGACCGCGCACCGGTGTGGCCCGCCCACATCAGCGGTTCCATTACCCACAGCACCGGGCATGCCGCCGCGATTGTCGGACACAAGGCGCAATGGCGCGGGTTGGGGATGGACCTGGAGAACCTGCTGAGCCTGGAACGGGCGGAGCGCCTGGCCGGGGAAATTCTGACGGTGCAAGAGCTGCAGCGTATGGCTGATGTGCCGCGAGAACAGATCGCCTTGCTGGTGACGCTGACGTTTTCGGTCAAGGAGAGTTTGTTCAAGGCGCTCTACCCGATCGTGCAGAAGCGCTTCTATTTTGAACATGCCGAGGTGGTGGAGTGGTCAGAGGCCGGGCATGTGCGCTTGCGCTTGCTCATCGACCTGTCCAGCGAGTGGTGCCACGGCAAGGAGCTATTGGCGCAATACTCAGTGAGTGATGGCCAACTGTTGAGCCTGGTAGCCGTAGCAGCTGTCGAGCCTTAGCGAGGCTGCGTCGGGCGCGGCGTGGTAGCTACAGGAGGAATGTCAGGGTTTATCTTGATCCCTGGGCCAACTCAGGCTGAAGCAGGCGCCGCCCAGGTTGTTGCTCTTGCTGATCAACGCTCGCCCGCCGTGCCAATAAATGATGCGCCGCACAATCGACAACCCCAGGCCATGCCCGCCCGAGGCACGGGTGCGGCTGTCATCCAGGCGCAGGAACGGCGTGAAGATACGCTCCCAGGCACTTTCCGGTACGCCGGGCCCGTCGTCTTCCACATCTATGCGACAGCGCACCTGGCCCACTTGATAACTGATCAGCACCTGGCCCTGGGCGTGGCGCATGGCGTTGCTCACCAGGTTTTGCAGGGCGCGGTGCAAGTAGCGCGGCTCGGCATCGACCCAAGCGTCGTCCCAATGTGCCGACGACAGGCAAATCCCCCTGGCCACGCTCACCTGCGGGCGCAGTGGCGATAATTCGCCGATCACCTGGTCAAGCAGCGCATCGAGGTCGACCCGTTGGAAAATCAACGCCGGCGCACCCTGCTCAAGCCTTGCGTAGGTGAGCATTTCATCCACCAGGCCGTCGAGGTCCTGGATATCACTGTCCATGCCTTCCAGGTACTTGCGCCGCGCTTCAGGCGTGGCGGCGTCGCCGATCATCTCCAGGCCGAAGCGCAGGCGTGCCACCGGCGTGCGCAGTTCATGGGACACCGCGCGCACCAGTTCACGCTGGATCGCCAGCAGTTGCTGCAGGTGCTCGGCCATGCCATTAAAGGCCGCCGCCAGACGCCCCACCGAGTCGGCACCCCGCGCCGGCACACGCACCTCGAGATTGCCTTTGGCGATGCGCGTGGCGGCGGCTTCCAGGCCTCGGAGCCGGCGCTCAAGCTGACGCACCAATAGATAGACAATCAGGCCGATCAGGGTCAGGCCGATCAACGCGATCAGGACCAACCATTGCGCCGGATACGGGTTCATCTGATACAGCGGGCCAAGCTCCAGCACCCAGGGCGTGCCGACCATGCCGGCAAACACGCGGATCGAATCGCCGCCCTTGCCCAGGGCCATGACCGTATCACCCTCCGATACACGGCGGCGTTGGTCGTCGTCCATATCGGCCTGATCCAGGGTCATCAGGTGCATTTCGAAACCAAAGCCCTTGGCTTCCTTTATATCCGCCAGCCGTTGCGGCTGCTCGGCCACGGGGAAGCGCACCAGTTCGTCGGCCAGCAGGTAAATGGTCGCGCGGGCCAGTTGCTCGCTGATCTGCTGCACCTCCCCCGTCAGCACCCACTGTTCCTTATCGCTGACCAGGCGCAGCACCCGGGCGGCATGGGGGCCGGTCTGCTCCACCAGCACCTGGCCGCGTTGCAGGCGGGTGCGCTGGCTGAGGTCCAGTTGGGCATCGGTGAGGTTGCGCAATTCCAGGGGGATGCCGAGCAAGCGCTCCCACACGGCCAGGGCGCGCTGGCGTTCGATGGCGCTCATGGGCTGCAGGTTATCGCCCATCAAGGCAAAGGTGCCGTGGGCCAGGCGCTCGCGGTACTGGCCACTGCGCACCTCGTTGAGCAGGTGCAGGGCCAGCACGCCGAGCAGCGCCACCAGAATCAGCGCCGCGCACATGCCGCCATAGATACGCAGGAAGATCGAGTTCACAACGGCATATCGGCAGCGGCTTCAGGGACGAACAGATAGCCTTTGCTGCGGATGGTCTTGATCAGCCGCGGGTGGATCGGGTCATCGCCGATTTTCGGGCGAATCCGTGAGATGCGCACATCAATGGAGCGATCCTGGCCGTCGTAGCCGATACCGCGCAGGGCGATAAAAATTTCTTCGCGGGACAGGATGCGCCCGGCATTCGCCACCAGCAGCCACAGCAGGTCGAACTCGGCACTGGTCAACTCGATACCGTCACCCTGCAGCCAGGCTTCGCGCAGGGCGTTGTCCACCAGCAGCGGGCCGAATTGCAGGCGGCGCTGGCTTCCTACGCTGGCGGGTTCGGCCGGCTCACTGCGGCGCAACAGGGCCTGAATACGCGCGAGCAACAGGCGCGGGCGCACGGGTTTGCACACATAGTCGTCGGCCCCCATGTCCAGGCCGAGCACCTGGTCCATGTCGTCGGTGCGGGCGGTGAGCATCAGGATCACGCCGTCGTAGCGTTCACGCACTTTGCGGCAAATGCTCAGGCCGTCTTCGCCGGGCAGCATCAGGTCGAGAATCACCAGGTCCGGTTGCTCGGCGATTATCCGCGCCGCAGCCTGGGCGCCATCACCTTCCACAGAAACCCGCAGGCCGTTGCTTTCCAGGTAATCGCGGGTCAACTCGGCGAGTCGCTCGTCGTCCTCGACGATCAGGATGTGCCAGGCTTCTTGCTCCACGGGTGAACCTCGTTGTTATAAAGGGATGCGTTGACCGAGTCGGCCACACCTTATTTGTAATGTTTTGAGGGCATAACAGAGGCCGATTGTAGCCATGCCCAAGCCCTCTCGCACAAGCCGGGAAATCCATTCGGTGATCGCGCTTTTCTGTGATAGGGTTCGCGCCCTCAAAAATCCAACCGGCTGTTTTCAACTTGGAATATTCAGTGACAAACGGCCGAATCCAGCAGCGCTGCGGCCTACACGGGTGTTCCACGTTTCATACACATTTTACTCACAACGTTATCCACAGGTAGTGCGTTGCTAAGCCCCCCAAAACGCATTATCTTGTAGCTCGGCGCAAAAAAAACCCTACATGTAGGGTTTTCAGCGAAAAGACCCAACACAAATCAGACAAGAAACTCAAGCCCTTTCTTGCTCCTGTTGGGTCTAATCCAAGCATTTTTTGAAAGCCCAAACCGCTCAAGCGGATGGCAGCCGTTTTCAAGCTCCAACAGCGGAAAACGGTACGGGTGTTGCAGTACTTGAACCTGGCAACTGTCACCCACCAGGAACACGGCCAAGGGCGTTTGAGCCCCGAACCGAAGACTTCGGCATGGAAGCGGCGCGTTCAGCTCCCTTCCTCCTGTCCCGAAGTTGTTATGCCAGGCCCAGGCCTGCTGTAAGTGCTTCAGGACGGAACGGTGGGCACCGTGATGGTGCCCAAATAAATATAGAAATGTGGAGACAACCCCCCATGCAAACCGACACAACTCGCGAGAACCCGCAAGGCTCCGTGCCGCAGGCCGCCGATTCGACTATGGATCTGTCCGCCACTGCACCTGGCCAATTGCGCGTGATCAAGCGTAACGGGACTGTCGTTCCTTACACCGATGACAAAATCACCGTCGCCATCACCAAAGCGTTTCTTGCAGTTGAAGGCGGCACCGCTGCTGCCTCGTCGCGCATCCACGACACCGTTGCCCGCCTGACCGAACAGGTCACCGCGACCTTCAAGCGTCGCATGCCGTCGGGCGGCACCATCCACATCGAAGAAATCCAGGACCAGGTCGAACTGGCCCTGATGCGTGCCGGCGAGCAGAAAGTGGCCCGCGACTATGTGATCTACCGCGATTCGCGCGCCAAGGAACGTGCCGTCCGCACTCCGGCCGAAGAAGCCGCCGTGCAAGCGCACCCATCGATCCGCATCACCCTGGCCGACGGCAGCTTCGCGCCGCTGGACCTGGGCCGCCTGAACACCATCATCACCGAGGCCTGCGAAGGCCTGGAAGAAGTCGACGGTGACCTGATCCAGCGCGAAACCCTGAAGAACCTGTACGACGGCGTGGCCCTGACCGACGTCAACACCGCCCTGGTGATGACCGCCCGTACCCTGGTTGAACGCGAGCCGAACTACTCGTTCGTGACCGCGCGCCTGCTGATGGACACCCTGCGTGCCGAAGGCCTGGGCTTCCTGGGCGTGGCCGACAGCGCCACCCACCACGAGATGGCCGAGCTGTACGCCAAGGCGCTGCCTGCTTACATCGCCAAGGGTATTGAATTCGAATTGCTGAACCCGGTCCTGGCCACCTTCGACCTGGAAAAACTCGGCAAGGCGATCAATCACGAGCGCGACCAGCAGTTCACCTACCTGGGCCTGCAAACCCTGTACGACCGTTACTTCATCCACAAGGACGGGATCCGTTTCGAACTGCCGCAAGTGTTCTTCATGCGCGTGGCCATGGGCCTGGCGATCGAAGAGAAGCACAAGGAAGACCGTGCGATCGAGTTCTACAACCTGCTGTCGTCCTTCGACTACATGTCGTCCACTCCGACCCTGTTCAACGCCGGTACCCTGCGTCCACAGCTGTCGAGCTGCTACCTGACCACCGTGCCGGATGACCTGTCGGGCATCTACCACGCGATCCACGACAACGCCATGTTGTCCAAATTCGCCGGTGGCCTGGGCAACGACTGGACACCAGTGCGCGCACTGGGTTCGTACATCAAGGGCACCAACGGCAAGTCCCAGGGCGTCGTACCCTTCCTGAAAGTCGTGAACGACACCGCCGTAGCGGTCAACCAGGGCGGCAAGCGCAAAGGCGCGGTGTGTGCCTACCTGGAAACCTGGCACATGGACATTGAAGAGTTCATCGAGCTGCGCAAGAACACCGGTGATGACCGTCGTCGTACCCACGACATGAACACCGCCAACTGGATCCCTGACCTGTTCATGAAGCGCGTCTTCGATGACGGCAAGTGGACCCTGTTCTCGCCCTCCGAAGTGCCGGACCTGCACGACCTGACCGGCAAGGCCTTCGAAGAGCGCTACGAGTACTACGAAGCCCTCACCGAGTACCCAGGCAAGGTCAAGCTGTTCAAGACCATCCAGGCCAAGGACCTGTGGCGCAAGATGCTGTCCATGCTGTTCGAAACCGGCCACCCATGGCTGACCTTCAAGGACCCGTGCAACCTGCGCAGCCCGCAGCAGCACGTGGGCGTGGTCCACAGCTCGAACCTGTGCACCGAGATCACCTTGAACACCAACAAGGACGAGATCGCCGTTTGCAACCTGGGCTCGATCAACCTGCCGAACCACATCGTCAACGGCAAGCTGGACACCGCCAAGCTGGAGCGCACCGTCAACACCGCCGTACGCATGCTCGATAACGTGATCGACATCAACTACTACTCGGTGCCACAGGCGCAGAACTCCAACTTCAAGCACCGTCCAGTCGGCCTCGGCATCATGGGCTTCCAGGACGCGCTGTACCTGCAGCACATTCCCTACGGTTCGGACGCTGCGGTCGAGTTCGCCGACAAGTCCATGGAAGCGGTCAGCTACTACGCGATCCAGGCTTCCTGCGACCTGGCCGACGAGCGCGGCGCCTACGAGACGTTCCAGGGTTCGCTGTGGTCCAAGGGCATCCTGCCGCTGGATTCGCAACAGATCCTGATCGAAGCCCGTGGCCAGAAGTACATCGATGTTGACCTGAACGAGACCTTGGACTGGGCACCGGTACGTGCCCGTGTGCAGAAAGGTATTCGTAACTCCAACATCATGGCCATCGCACCGACCGCGACCATCGCCAACATCACTGGCGTCTCGCAGTCGATCGAACCGACCTACCAGAACCTGTATGTGAAATCGAACCTGTCGGGCGAATTCACCGTGATCAACCCGTATCTGGTCCGCGACCTGAAAGCCCGCGGCCTGTGGGACTCGGTCATGATCAACGACCTGAAGTACTACGACGGTTCCGTGCAGCAGATCGAACGCATCCCGCAGGAACTCAAAGAGCTCTACGCGACGGCCTTCGAAGTGGACACCAAGTGGATCGTCGACGCCGCCAGCCGCCGCCAGAAGTGGATCGACCAGGCTCAGTCCCTGAACCTGTACATCGCCGGCGCATCGGGCAAGAAGCTCGACGTGACCTACCGCATGGCCTGGTACCGTGGCCTGAAAACCACTTACTACCTCCGTGCCCTGGCCGCGACCAGCACCGAGAAGTCGACCATCAACACCGGCAAGCTGAACGCTGTGTCCAGCGGTAACCACGGTGATGATTCGGTGCTCGCCGCCCCGGCCGGCCCGGCACCAGTGCCAAAGGCCTGTGCAATCGACGAGCCGGATTGCGAAGCTTGCCAGTAAGCTGAGCCCACCTTGGGTTTAACCACCCCGGGTTGAATAGCCCCCGATATGCCTACGGTGTATCGGGGGTTTTCTTTTGCCCGGAAAAACCCTCGTAGAGAACTAGATCAACACGGTCGCTATACCCATTTTAGGTACACCGCCTCGCTGCCCCCACAACTCAATACGGCCGTTAATCACCGCCATCGAATGACCGCCGTACTCCACCGTTCCGACTCTGCTGCTTCTCAAGTCGGCATCGGTCGCCTGCCTGTAAAGCCCCTTCAATCCCAAGCGGTCCAGACCTTCGCGGGAGTACTCTCCATTGTTGAGGCTCTCCATGGCAGACTTGAAACTGTACCCTGCCGTGCCATCGTTGTTTTCCATCTGCGCCCGCTTGGCGCTCGCGGCATACATGAAGTTTGCAGACGTTATCATCGAAGGGTCATCCCCCTCGAAGCGGGCCTCCTTTGCCGCCTCTTTCAGTTCGCCCTTGGACACGTGAAGCTTGAATCCATCGCGCATCGTTACGTCATAGCCATTACCCGACTCTTTTACCTCCTTGAACACATCTGTCGGTTCCTTGCCATACCGCATCATGGCAGCCTTTATTGCGGAAACAGTCACACAGTTGCCGTCGGGTCCCTGCTTGAAACCACTCCAGATATTGCCCGGCTCTCGGCCAGTTCCCGGCTTTTGCCCAGGGTTACTGTTATCAGGCTTGTAGTTGAAATAGTTTTTCCCGCTGGTATAGGGCTTGTTACTCATTGATTCAGAGGGGCCAAAATCCTGCGGATTCACCCCTGCACCGCCCCCCGGCCCCCTCCTCGCGGTGGCGTTACATCATCGTTATCAGGAAACCACTCCCGAAGCAGCCGCTTGAGAAGTTCAAGCAGCCTGCCATCGGCTTCTTCGGCCAGTTTCTTAAGGATTTCCTTGAATTTCTCGTCACCCAATTTCTCGCGCAACTCATTCAACTTGTTGCGCAGGTCCTGAACCGTTTGGGTCTTGCCATCTTTATCTGCATCAAGCAACTGGTTGAGCAACGACTTAACCGTAGATACTTCAGCAGCAGGTTCAACAGGCGGCGAATCACCTCGCGCAACGCCCGACAAAAAAGGTATGCGACCTGTACTTGACGCAGAAACTCCTGAACTCCACATCTTTGGTGCTCCCATTGATTGGTAAGCCCGCAAGGCTCTGGACCAATCAGTGGCAAGGCAGGAATGGAGTGTTCCTCCTCAAGCATTTCGACAAGTAACTTTAATTTTTTTATGGCTTTTTCTTACGCCCACAAAAAAGCCCCTCTTGCGAGGGGCTTGGTATGGAGCCTACGGCATCAGGTCATCTGAATGATGGTCTGCATGATAGTGCTCTGGGTCGAGATGGTCTTGGCGTTCGCCTGGTAGTTGCTCTGGGCCTTGATCAGGTCCACCAGCTCGTTGGTCAGGTTGACGTTGGAGTTCTCCAGGGAGTTGGCCACGATCGAACCCAGGGTACCGGATTGCGGGGAGTCATAACCCGGCTGGCCCGAAGCGAAGGTCTCTCTCCAGGTGGTGCCGCCCGATGGCTGCAAGCCTTGCTCGTTGTTGAAGCTGGCCAGGGAGATCTGGCCGATGGCCTTGCTCTGCTGGTTGCTGAACGTGGCGAACATTACGCCATTGCCGTCGATTTTCAGGCCGGTGATCTGGCCAGTGGCGTAACCGTCGGTGGTCGGTGGGTTGCGGTAACTGGCGGAGTTGTACTGGGTGATATTGGCCATGTTGACGGCAATGTTTGGCGCTGTAGCCTTGTTAGGCGTCCATACGCCATTGGTCACCGAGCCCGGGATCCAGCCGGTGAGCGTCAGGGTCGTGCCGGACACGCCTGCGGTGGTGATATCCGTCAGTTTACCGGCACCGTCAAAGCTCAATACCGACGGTACAGGAGCAGTGGTACCCGTCGTTGTAGGCTTGGAACCATCCAGGTTACGGCCATCGATCAGCGTGTAGGCGCTCCACTTGTTGGCGTCGGTTTTCACCATGTACTGCACCATCTCGTGGGAGTTGCCCTGGGAGTCGTACAGGGTGGTGCTGTACTGGGTGGTGAAAGTGGTGGTGTCAGTCGGGTCGAACGGCTTGGTGGTTTGGTTGATCACCGGCTCCGACGAGTTCAGGTTACTGGTGGAGTCCACTTTGGTGGACGCCTTCGGTGGTAGGTACGACAGGTTCAGTTGCAGGTCGGTCAAACCGCCTTTGATGATCTTGCCGTCGTCATCTGCCGCGTAGCCCTGCAGGCGCGAGGTACCGGTGTTGTTGGTGATGTAGCCGTCTTTATCGGCACGGAAGGCACCACTACGGGTGTACTCCAGCGAGCCATCGCTGCCCTTCTGCACGAAGAAGCCACCGCCCTGGATCGCCATGTCCAGCACGCCGCCGCTGTTGTTGACGTCACCCTGGGTGAACTGCTGGGACACCGCTGCCAGGTTCACACCGTTGCCGATGCTGTTCTGGCCGGTGCCCAGTTTGGACGCGGCGTAGATATCCGCGAACTCCGCACGGGACGACTTGAAGCCAGTGGTCGCAACGTTGGCGATGTTGTTGCCGGTTACGTCCAGTTGTTTGTTGGCCGCATAGAGGCCGCTAAGGCCGATATTAAAAGACATGTTTCTCTCCCTCTGCCGTATTTAGCCGGCTCTATGTACCGATAGTCTGAATTTGCGACAGCTTGACGCTGCCCATGCCACCCGCAAGGTTCAGCAGCATTTCGCCGCCGGTCTTGCTCAACGTCACACTGGTCACCGTTGCCGGCAACGAAGTCGCCATGGCCACCGATTCACCCTTGTCGTTCTTGGTCGTCGCCGCAAAGGTATAGGTGCCGGCTGGGGCGACCTCGCCCTTGTCGTTCTTGCCATCCCAGATGAAGTCGGACGAACCCGCGCTTTGGGCACCCATATCGATAGTGCGCACCACGTTGCCGTCTTTATCGGAGATCTTGATCGAGACGTTGCCTGTCGCCGCAGTCACCGCCACCGAACCGGTCATGCTCTTGCTCGTGTCCACCAAAGCCTTGTTGGTCTGGGTGATGATCGAGCGCCCCACCAGCGACGATGCCTGCAGCGCCTGCGACGAGCTGAAGTTGCTGGAGATCGCATTGACCGAGTCGTTCAGGGTGTTGATGCCTTCCAGGCTGCTGAACTGGGCCAACTGGGCCACGAACGCGCCGTTGTCCTGAGGCGACAGCGGGTTCTGGTTTTTCAGTTGGGTCACCAGCAATTGCAGGAACGCATCCTTGCCCAGGGACTGGCTGCCTGTCGCCGTCTTGGTAGCGTCGGCGACGGTGGTGTTGTCGGTGGCGGTCTTGACCTTGGAGTTGAAAAGGTCCTGGACTGCCGTATTGGTCGTGGTATCAACGATGGCCATTATTTGGCGCCCCTTATCACTGACCCAGGGTCAGGACCTTCTGCATCATGGTTTTGGCGGTGTTCATCATTTCCGCGTTGGTCTGGAACGAGCGGCTGGCGGAGATCATGTCTGCCATTTCCTCGACCACGTTGACGTTGGGGTAATAGACATAACCCTTTTCGTTCGCGGCAGGATGGTTCGGCTCGTAACGGGCCTCGAGGTTGCTCTGGTCTTCGACCACACCGAGGACCTGCACGCCCTGGCCGGCAGCATCCTGGTTCTGGAACAGCGAATCGCTGCCACCGCTCTGGCCACCCTGGAACATGGTGGCGAACACCGGGTGACGGGCGCGGTAGGTCTGGTCGATGCTCGAAGACACGGTCTCGGCGTTGGCGATGTTACTGGCGACGGTGTTCAAGCGCGTGGTCTGCGCGCTCATGCCACTGCCGGCAATATTGAAAACACTGGACAGGGACATGGCTTACTCTCCACGCAGGGCTGACATCAGCCCTTTGAATTTACTGTTGAGCAGGGTAAAGCTGGCCTGAAAGTTCACCGAGTTCTCGGCATAGGCCGATTGCTCCAACTGGGCGTCGACGGTGTTCTGGTCGATCGACGGCTGCATCGGCGTGCGATACAGCAGCGACTCGTCACCACTGCTCAGGCCTTGCGCTTCGATATGACGGCTGTTGGTCATGTTCAAGGCGAAGGTGCCGTTCTTGGTCTTGTCCTGCTGTGCGGCGAGCACGGCAGAGAAATCCAGGTCCCGAGCCTTGTAGTTCGGGGTGTCGGCGTTGGCAATGTTGTTGGCCAGGACTTCGGCACGCTGGGCGCGGAAGCCCAGGGCTTGTTCGTGGATACCGAGCGCTTTATCGAAGCTGATGCTCATGGCGGAAACCTTTAGGCTGACCTGCTGTTCGTTAACAGGGTTATAGCAAGGCGCATGCCAATATCTGATACCCCCGTAAATCAAGGGGTTGCGAGGAGCTTGCCGGCGGCAATGCCAGAAAAGCGGCAACGGGTTTCCGCGTGACGCCAGTAAAGCGGCAATGGGGAGTTGCCGCTTTCTTCAACTTTGCCGCAGAAACAAATGTGGGAGGGGGCTGCCCCGATAGCGTTTGATCAGTTGATGTCTCTATCACTGATACACCGCTATCGGGAGCAAGCCCCCTCCCACATATTATTTGGCCTGATTATTTGGCCTGGTAGATGATCCCAGGGCTGCATTGCACCATCTGGAAGTGATCCGGCAAACCATTGAGCGCCTCGGATGCACCGAGGAACAGGTAGCCGCCACGCTTGAGGGTGCCGTGGATGCGCAACAGGATGTCTTTCTTCACCTCTGCCGAGAAGTAGATCAGCACGTTGCGGCAGAACACCATGTCAAACTTGCCCAGGCTGGCGTAGCTGTCGAGCAGGTTGAACGAGCGAAACTCCACACGGTTCTTGATCGGCGCCTTGACCGCCCAACGCCCGGCCCCTTTCGGGTCGAAGTAGCGTTGCAAACGTTCCTGGGACAAGCCACGGCCCAGGGCCAGGCTGTCGTACTCGCCGGTCTTGCAGTTGGTGAGCATGGTGCCGGACAGGTCGGTGGCGACGATCTGCGCTCCGGCTTTCAGTTGGCCCATGTTGGTCCGCTCGAACTCATCGATGGACATCGAAATCGAGTACGGTTCCTGACCCGAAGAGCAGGCGGCCGACCAGATACGCAGGCGCTGGCCCGGGCTGGCCTTGATGGCCTCCGGCAGCACTTTGCTCTTGAGCACTTCAAAGGGGTAGGTATCGCGAAACCACAGGGTTTCGTTGGTGGTCATGGCATCGACCACCATCTCCTTAAGGCCACTGCGCGGCTGCCCCTGGATCCGCTGAACCAACTCGCCCAGGGATTTGATGCCCTGCTGCTCCATCAGTTTGTTAAGACGGCTGGATACCAGGTATTGCTTGTTTTCACCGAGCAATATGCCACAGGCTTTTTCCAGGAAGACCCGGAACTGTTCAAAATCCAAATTACCCGTAGACACTGATACCGCCTCTAAAATCGTATGACCGCCAGGGGAAAACCCTAGCCGTGATCTGCTGCCTTGATCCGGTCGACTACCCGGGATGCCAGGTCATCAGGGCGGAATTTGGCCAGGAAGTCATCGGCACCGACTTTCTTGACCATCGCCTGATTGAATACGCCCGACAACGAAGTATGCAGGATGATATGCAGTTTTTGCATGCGTGGATCGCTGCGTATCTCTGCAGTGAGGGTATAGCCGTCCATTTCCGGCATCTCGATGTCAGAGATCATCATCAAGAATTCTTCTTCCGGCTTCTTACCTTCATCCACCAGCTTACGCAGGTAATCCAATGCCTGACGCCCGTCATTGAGGGCGACAACGTCCACGCCGACGGTTTGCAGGCAGCGAGTCACCTGTTTGCGCGCTACCGAGGAGTCATCCACCGTCAGCACACGCAGCGAGACCGCCTTGTGCGCCGTTTCGGCGTCGACCACCCCCACGGAAATCGATTCCGAGGTAGGCGCCACTTCGGCGAGGATCTTCTCCACGTCGATGATCTCCACCAACTGGTTATCGACCCGCGTCACCGCCGTAAGGTAGTGATCGCGACCGGTGCCCTTGGGCGGCGGATGAATCTCTTCCCAGTTCATGTTGACGATGCGTTCCACCGAGCGCACCAGGAAACCCTGGGTCTTGGTGTTGTACTCGGTAATGATCACGAACGGGTTCTCGCGATCCTGCAGGCCGGCCGAGCCGGTGGCCAGGGCCAGGTCAAGAATCGGGATAGTCGCACCACGAATATTCGCCACACCGCACACCACCGGACTGGACTTGGGCATGATCGTCAGCTTGGGACATTGCAGCACTTCCCGCACCTTGAATACGTTGATGCCATACAGCTGCTTGCCATCCAGGCGAAACAGCAGCAACTCCAGGCGATTCTGCCCTACCAGCTGTGTGCGCTGGTTTACTGAATCCATTACTCCTGCCATGCCATGACTCCTACGCTAAAACCTTTGGCTATACCTACAAGGGCGGCGCGCCCCCAACACTAAAACGGCACGAGCTTTGCTATTTGTTGAATTATGGACATTAAAACGACAGTTTCCCGACGCCTTCACCTGACACGGTTTTGCAGATTGCTCTGCGTACCGTTGGCGCTGCTTGCCTTCAGCCTGGGCACCACGGCCCGTGCAGAGAACGTCACCTTGCCTGATCTACTTATCGGCGTCACCCAAGGCTTTCTTGAGTTCACTGTAGAAGATTATCTGGCAACCACACAGACGCCGGGGCGTTATGAAATCCAGGTCAACCAGTTGGACCCGCGTCTGCGCATGCCGATGTGCGACAAGGAATTGACAGCGACCCTGGAAAGTCCCGCCCAACCGATCGGGCGCGTAACGGTCAAGGTACGCTGCGAAGGCGCCTCGCCCTGGACCGTGTTCGTACCGGCCCAGGTCAAATTGTTCCGTGATGTGGTGGTGGTTGCCCGCCCACTGAAGCGCACGGGCATCATCGATTTCGAGGATGTCGTACTGCGTGAGCGCGACATCAGCCAGATCAGCCAGGGCTACCTGACATCCCTGGACCAGGCCATCGGGCAAAGATTGACCCGACCAGTGGTCACCGATCAGGTCATTACCCTGGTACACCTGGAACAGGCGGAGGTCATCCGCAAGGGCGACCAGGTGGTGATTTCCGCGAGCAGCGGCGGCTTGAATGTGAAAATGCCGGGCGAAGCGCTGTCCAACGGCGGCATGAGCGAACAGATTCGCGTCAAGAACCTCAACTCCAACCGCGTGATCAAGGCGCGGGTGACAGCCCCAGGGCAAGTCGAGGTCGCTTTATAGATTACTGGTACAGGACGCTGGGTTTTCCTACACTGTGCACGAGAGGCCCCGTGCGGAGATTTATTGTCATTCGCGCCTAAAGTTTGTCCGGGTATGGCCGAAAACATGGCAAGCGTCCAAATACCCAGAGGTTTTTTATCATGGTCATCGATTTCAGCCGTTTGAATAACACCCCGACGACGTCAGGCACTACGCGCACCACCAGCCCCAAGGACAGCGTAGAAGCCAAGGCTCCGGCGCTGCCCGCCAAGGCAGAACAGGCCAGTGCCAGCCAAAGCGGGGAATCCGTACACCTGAGCAATGAGGCTCAACAGTTGCAGAAGGTCACTGACTCGCTGCGCGATCAACCGGTCGTCAATAAAGCCCGCGTGGCCGAATTGAAACAGGCGATCGCCGATGGCAGCTATAAAGTCGACAGCAACCGTGTAGCCAGCAAGCTGCTTAACTTCGAAGCCGAGCGCTAGGCAAAGGCCTGCGCAGGGCTTTTGGACGCTTAAAACCCAAGGCCAGCCATGCATCACGACGAACATTTGCTTCAACTGATCATTGATGATCTAGCGCCGACGCAACAATTGCTCGAGCTGCTCAAAGAAGAATCACTGGCCCTCTATGGCCGGGACATGCCGCTGCTGGAAGAAATTCTGGCACGCAAGCAGTCGTTGATCGTCCTGCTGGAACAGCACGGCAAAAAACGCAGCCAGATCCTCATCAGCCTCGGCCTGCCGGCAGACCACGACGGCCTGGCGCAATTGGCCAGCCACTCCTCGGTCGGCGATCAACTGCTGAGCCAGAGCAAAGAACTCAACCAATTGCTCGCCCAGTGCCAGGAAGCCAACCTGCTTAACGGTCAGTCGATCCAGCTTCAGCAAGCCACGACCGCCAACCAGTTGCGTATACTCCACGGCGGAGAGCCTCCGGCACTCTATAACGCCCAGGGCTCCACCTCGCGCCTGGTCAAGCCAAGCACTCGCAGCCAAGCCTGACACCGGTTTACAGCGCGCCCTATCCAAGGCCCGCCACATGCTGGCAAAATGCCGGTTCTTGCGTGTAGTCGTATTTTGTCTGGAGATGGAAGAACCGTGTTCAACGCCCTTAATGCGGAAGATGCCCCGCAGCCACCCAAGGTCCTCACCACGCCTCTGGAAATCGCCGGCACCTTGCGGATGCTGCAAGACAGCCATGACCCGCTGATCATCACTTTCCATGAACGCAGCCAGCGCTTCCAGAGCTACCTGGTGGATGTCAACCGCGACAGCAACACGCTGGCGCTGGACGAAATGATCCCCCGAGACGGCGAGCGCTACCTCGAAAACGGCGAACCCTTTCGCATCGAAGGTTTCCATGATGGCGTACGCGTCGCCTGGGAAAGCAATGGCACCTTGACCATCAGCGAAAAAGACGGCCACCGTATCTACACCGGCAGCCTGCCGGGCGAGGTGGTCTACCATCAGCGCCGCAATGCCTTCCGCGCCGCGTTGAAGCTGGCGCAACTGGTGAATATCGAGCTGGGCGGCGAGAAGCTTCAGCTGCCGATCAACGGCAAACTGCTGGATATTTCCGCCACCGGCTGCAAGTTGCGTTTTGAAGGCGATATTTCCGAGCGCCTGCAACTGGGCCAGGTCTACGACCGTTTTATCGCAGCCCTGCCGTTTGGCAGCATGACCACCGCCGTCGAACTGCGATACCTGCACTTCGAGGAAAGGATCAACACGACCTTTGCCGGTGTGCGCTTCCACAACATGAGTGGTTTGGTGCAACGCCAGGTCGAGCGTTTTGTGTACCAGCTGCAGCGTGAAGCACGACGGTTCGACAAAGACGACGATTTTTGATCCTTAACCATCGCAGCAAAAAATACGGGCAGACCCTTTGGGACCTGCCCGTTTTTGCTTTCAGGGGCGCGCCCTGCTCAATTCGTGGGGATGCTCGTCCGGCCCCAGAGGCTCGGGTGGCCCTTCGAAGGCGGGCTCATCCACCGGCAGCTCCGGATCGACCTGCGGCTCGGGATCGGGGACAGTCTGCATCTGCTCCTGCACCACCTGCTCGTCCACCCGCGGGTCCAGCGCTGCCACCAGCGGTGAACTCGACATACTGTCGGGCATTGCCACGTGATGCAGGGGGGCATCTTCCACCTGGTGCAGGTTGGTCACCGCCTTAGGCCGGATTCGCCACACCAGGATCAGCGCGCACAGACTGAAAAACGCATACAGCATCTGGCTGCCGAACAGCTTCATCACCACACCCGCCAGCAACGGCCCGACACTGGCGCCGATACCGTAGGTCACCAGCAGCATGGCCGTCAGCGATACCCGGCGATCCCCCTCTACATGGTCGTTGGAAAACGCCACCGCCAATGGATACAGGCAAAACTGCACGAGAGAACACAGGAAGCCCGCCACGAACAGCACCTCCAGCGGCACCTGGGTCATGATTGCCAACGGCAGTGCCGCCACCGCCAGGCACAAGGCGAAGCAGCGGATCAGCAGCGCGCGATCATAACGATCCGACAGCCAGCCCAACGGCCACTGCACCAGCAACCCGGCAAAAATGCAGCTACCCATGAACAGGCCCACCTGTTCAGTGCTCAACCCTTGCTGGGAGGCATACAGCGGCGCCAGGCCGTAGAACGAACCGACGATCAACCCCGCCCCCAACACCGTACTCAGCGACTGCGGCACACGCTTGATAAAGAAGCGCGGCTCCATCGGCGCAGGATGCAACGCCGCCGGGTGAATGCGCCGGGTCATGGCCACCGGCACCAGGCACAGGGCGAAACACAGCGCCACCAGCATCAGCAGCTCCAGGCCAAGCTGGGGATGCATCACCAGTATCAACTGGCCCAATACCAGACCCAGGTAGGAGGCGATCATATAACCACTGAACACTACGCCACGCTGCTTGGCATCGGCCTGCTCATTGAGCCAGCTCTCGATGACCATGTACTGGCACATCATCCCCAGGCCCACGATTACCCGCAGCACAATCCAGGCCGGCAGCCAATCGACCAGGCCATGGCCCAGCACCGCCGCACCAACAATCCCGGCACAGGTGGCGTAGGCACGAATATGCCCAACCCGGGCAATCAGGCGATGCCCGATCTTGCCGCCCAGCACCAGGCCAAAGTAGTTGGCCGCCATCAGTGCACCCACCCATAGGCTGTCGACGTGGTCGGCCGCCAGGCGCAAGGCCAGGTAGGTACTGAGCAGGCCAGAGCCAATCAGCATCATCAGGGAGGCGAAATAAAGGGCTCGAAAAGATTTCCAGATCTGGCGCATCGGCGTTCCGAGCGGCTCCTTGCGGTGAGAGACAGGGCTATCGGCATGATAGTCCGGGGTGACAGGGTCCGGACAGGCAACATGCGCTGTTCCGGGGATTATTTTGCTTACAGCTCAGACGCTGTCGGATGGGGCGCAAGGTACATGGTTGCGACAAATACATCACAGCACCTGCTGTGAACCTTGATCGGCGGCAAGGTTCGACCTGCGTGCAAAAAGATCGAGCGCCCACAAAAAAGCCCCGCCAGGAGGTTCTGTGCGGGGCTTTCTCGACGGACTTCGAATCTGGTGTCCCAGGGCCGGTTCGAACGGCCAACCTTCCCCTTAGGAGGGCCAATTCGCGCCTAGCAACCAAAGGGTATCGCCAGTAATTACGGGGCTTTCAGTCCGATTGCGTCCGAGAAGACAGATCCGTATAGTGTTTTTTGCACCCATATTGCACCCACGGAGATCAGGTGAAAGAAAAACTAACTGGCAAAATACTGTCTTCGCTGGAAGTCACCGGCAAGGAGTACGAAGTACACGACACCATCGTGATAGGCCTACACGTGCGTGTCACGGCAGCCGGAGCCAAGTCGTATATTGTCAGGTGGGGACGCGGTCGAAAAAAGGCGTTGGGACGAGTCGGTATGCTCACGCTAGACCAAGCCCGGCAGGAAGCAACTCAGTACCTATATGAAGCGCGCAAACACGGCGAGCCTCTTGCAGTCACCCACGGCAGAAAAGGTACTGCCCTCCCCTCGCTACGCGAGTTCATCGACGACACATATATGCCGTGGTTCAAGACTCACCACAAGGGCCACGCAAAAACGCTGCACACTTTAGACAACAATTTCGACACCATCATGGCTCAGCGGATCGACGCAATCACCGGTCGGGACCTTGAGCAGATCCGTACCACCTGGATGCAAGCTGGCAACAAGCCCTCGACCGTCAATCGCAAGATGGGCTCAATCAGTGGCGTGTTTAGCCGGGCGTTAGAATGGGAATACATCACCGCCCACCCAATGGCAAAACTGAAGCAGCGAAAAGTCGACTCCATCGGAGTGGTACGGTATTTGTCTGTAGAAGAGGACAAACGCCTGCGCGCGGCATTAGATGCACGCCAAGACGAAATGCGACGTGAACGTGAAAGAGCAAACAAATGTCGAGAGTACAGAGGTAAGGAGCAAATGCAGAGTTTCCTAGACCTACAATTCACGGATCACCTGAAGCCGATGATTATCGTTTCGCTGAAGACTGGCATGAGACGTGGGGAGCTGTTTGACCTCAAATGGTCCTCGGTAAATTTCGACACAAAGACCATTACTGTCACTGGCAACACAACAAAAACCAGCGATACACGTCACATTCAAATGAATACGGAAGTCTTTACCGCCCTTGTAGAATGGAAAAAGCAATCAGGTGCGAGCCCCTATGTTTTTGCAAACCGAGAAGGCGGCCGCTTTGAAGACGTCAAAAGCGCATGGCTCAAACTACTCGAACGAGCCCAGGTGATTGGCTTTCGGTGGCATGACATGCGTCACGACTTCGCATCACGACTGGTGATGGCCGGAGTGCCGCTGAACACAGTGCGGGATCTGCTAGGCCATAGCGACATAAAGATGACATTGCGTTACGCACACTTGGCCCCCGGAACCAAAGCAGCGGCTGTCGAGCTAATCTGAATTCAATGGTTTTAGGGCTTTGGCTCTATCATCTTTAGATATTCGCCAAAGGATGCTGATACCGACTTATTTTTAATCCGAAATTCAGCATAGTCCTCGAGCGACGGCATCAACCGATTGATCGTATTCAGATCAACTTTTGGAATTCTATACTCGCTCGTGTATTTGATAACACCTTCCGACTTGGGAAAGATCTCTGTATCTCCAGAAAATACATCCGGCGACCACAGGATGGCTTCGACAAGCATGTAGTCCTTCGGGCTCAACGCTTCACCTGCTAAAAAATAAGTCCGCAGTTTCTTGAGTATCTGCTCATCAGGCAAATGAGCCAACTGCAAAGCTCCTAGCAACCTCCAATCCCCACCATTCAAAACACGCTCGTCGACATCTACGTCGACTTCTTGAACCTTGAATTTAGCCGCAGCTTCGAAAATCAAATCCTCAAGCACACGCGTTGAGGTTTTCTTCATCGCATTGGCCAACCCTTCAAGACAAGCCTTTGAGGTGGCGCTAACGCGCAGGTGAATTGTTTCTGCTTTCTTCCTGACTGCCATCGTCGAATTCCAGACGCCTGTGGATTTCAGCAAGGTTGCCACATCACACACGGACACACAATGAAAACGTGTTGACACAAATGTGGCACCACATTTATTGTGGCGCCACAGATGCGGCGTCCCGTTGCGTCCTGAAGCCACAAAGGCCGTTCAATGAACCAAAATAGCTCTCTAGACCCGATATCAGTCGGGGTGGAAGACGCCGCCCGTTTGATCGGCGTCGCCAGATCCATGTTCTACGAAATGATTGCTAATGGGGAGATTCATACTTTCAAGCTGGGCCGCCGGAGGCTGGTGCGCGTAAAAACACTAGAGGCGTTCATCAAACGACGGGCCCAGGAAAACAGCCGATGAGCCTTCGTATAGTGGATTTCACAGGAAATTTGCTTGGCATATTGGTGCTGCCAGGAACTGTACTATTAGCAGATTTGGAAGCCCTCCGGCGCCTCGGTGCTCACAGAATTGAGGTAGTACCCACGAAAGTTACTGAAGGGCCCTTTCATTAAAGGCAAGACTGTGGCGGACGTGAATAGCGACCTTAAGCGTTGAGGTCGCTGTTGACACGTCTAGAGCCATCTGAGAGGCCACTTCGCTGCACACTCAAGAGGCTTCTATATACAAATCCATCACTTACGCCCGACCCTACGGGCTACCAATTCTTCAAGGCTTTGTGGAAACTTCAAATAAGACATAGCCTCTTTACGAAAAATCTTCAGGTCAGGCGAGTGACCTTGGAGCGCTAAAAACACAGTGTTATAAATAAAATCCTTGAATTCAGACCATTTCTTAGTGTCAGCCAGCATGGCGTAAGCATACTTCTTAACCACCAAAGGTTCATACGCAACGTAAAAGTACTTATTATACGTTTTGCTTTTTTTTACCCTTTCTAACGCCATATAAGAAATCACCAGGATTTTTCTTAACGCGAGAAAAGTTTCGAGTCTGTCATCACGATAAGAGATAAAACGAGTCAAACCATCCATATAGGCTATGAATTTTGATTCACTGACATATTTCTTCGTAGGAGTGATTTTTTTGCAGAGCTTATCCAGGCAGTTCACCAAATGTGTATGACTCAAACTCATCATACGCTCAGGATCGCCGCCCCCTTCCAGCTCTATTATTTTTTCGATTATTTGATATTTTTTTGATTTTCGAACAGGTGTAACTTCAAGATACTTTTGAACTATATCGCCCAAGAACTCTTCAATTTTCAAAAGCACTTCATTAGCTGGAGCATTCCGATCTACACGCCACTTCTTTTTGAGATCCTTGTGGCTAATGTATAGCCCGCCAGCTATGTATTTTTTCCCCAAACGCTTATTTTGATAAGCGCCACCATAAAACAAGTTTTTACAATGAAAAAGCCCTACAAACCATTTTCCTTTGACAGGTGCGATGTGACACAGGTGCACATATCCTGGCGGCCGCTCTCTGACCAGTTTCATAGTTTCTATAAAAGACTCCAAGTTGTGACCAGTCAATATTTGTACAGTTCCAGCTCTCCTACATTCACGCACAAGACGAAGAACCTCATCATTCTGTCGCATATTCGCTCTTCGCTGCTGAGCGCGTGTAGCAGCAGATTTATTCTTACGAAATACGGATATACGGCATTTCTGACTACAGTAGATCTTATTACTCCACTGGCGTGAGTCGTTTGGAATCAATGTATTACAGGAAGGACAGAACTTACTCATGACTACATACTCATGTATTGGTAGTCATTATTTACAGTTTATAAATTCAAGGCGTTTACATATCCTGACTAGCTAGCTCAGGGATACTTAAATGGAATCGCCAAATAGCAGATTGAAAGTAAACCTGCGCTTTCAGAGCCCGGCGAAAAGGTCTGATAACTCCATATGAAGGGCATCGGCGAGAATTTTGATCGCGACCAGACTGGGGTTTGCACCGCCTGTTTCGATCCGAGACATGTACGTCCGTGCGAAGCCACACCTATCTGCGAAGGCTTCTTGGGTCATTCCAGTGGCTAGTCGAAGCTCACGGACGCGCTGACCAAACTGATGATTGAGGGATGATGGCATTCCCAAATGATGTGGCGATGTGCTCTAATCGTGAACACACTAATCGTGACATCGGCGCAACCTAGCGCTCTCAGTGAAGTGAAAGGGGGGAAAAAGCGAGATCGCCATGCAAATCGTATCGTGCAAGGGAAAAGTCAAGCTAGAGACCGGGAACCAAAAGCTTAAACATCTTCAAAACAGGATAAATATAAATTCGGTATCACTCATAAGGAGATAATGCGTGGCTACTGCAAAGCAAAATCAAGAACAGTCGAAATTAATGGGCCTCATTATCGGATTTTTAGCGTTACTACCATTATTAATAGTCTCAGCAGTGCACTATTCCAGGCTCAAGTCTAAATATCCTGAAAACGAATACAGCCAAAGAGTCTTCGATATTGGCAACCTGATTCGACCATGCGGGACCTCAATGGGTGCAATTTTCATTTTTTATTGGCTATACGCCATGTTTGCTAGCGGAAAATCGATTGCCTCGATGGTAATAGGCTGGTTTATTTTAGCTCTCGCTATATTTACCTTTTTAAAAATAGCTCAATCCGTAGCCACGACGTATTTTGGGGTGGTGGTAGATCGTAAAAATGACAGAGTACTGCTCCCCAAGGATATGGCCAACTACTCGATCTCGGACTACTTCAACCTAAAGTTCGTCACAGAACTAGGAACTATGGAAGAAGTACCGCTCAGTCAAGTTAGACGAATCACTCGTCAAGCTGGAAAGAAGCTTTATATCCATGGGAAATTTGGGTCACGAGGAATGGGATTTTCTAAGAAACAGAAGCGAGATGAATGCATCTCTGCAATCGAAGATGCGAGCAACTCAAGAAGCCCCATAGAGTTTGAAAACGCCTAGCCGTACCAACGAGTAACCCGGCTAATAAAGGAGAGATCACTGTGCGACATTATATTTTCTCAATAACAGCAATCCTTTGCGGAGTATCTATTAATGTGCAGGCCAAAGACAACTACTCGCCAGCGTATAACACCTGCATGGACAAGGCCGGAGGTGTGACAATTGACATGATTGAGTGTTCAAGTGCTGAGCTTTCACGACAAGACTCACGATTGAATCTTGCATTCAAAAATGCGATGGGTGTTTTATCGGACGAGAGTAAATCCAGGCTCCGTGGAGCTCAGCGGCTTTGGATTAAGTTTAGAGATGCTGACTGTGGAATTTACTACAATCTCTCAGGTGGAACGATGGACTCTCTCAATGGGTCCGGCTGCGAGCTTAGCATGACAAAAGAACGTGCCGACGCACTTGAATGGCTCTACCGAAATGGTGTCGAATAGAATATTCATTAACCGCAAGCACTAAATATAAACTACAACCACGTCTTTGAATCATGAAATCAAGAGGATTTTTATGTTTACTCTAATTCTATCGCTCGCGTGCGCAGCGGGTGCTGGATGTGACTACGAAGAATATAAGGTCGCAGAGCTCCATAACAAAAACTACGGTAGCAGCATGTGTTCCGCGCTTTCAAACGTTCTAATGACAGATAGAACTCGACAAGATAAAGAGCGAGACGCACTGTTCCGCTGCCTGGATAATAATGATCCGAAGAATGAGGGTCGCCAGCTTTATATATCTGACGCCCCACAGACGATTATGTTTCTCGAGACTTGCCCCCTCGATGAGAGAAGTGGCCGCATCAAAAAGCAAGGTAGCGCTGAGTGCGAGGCGCAAGACATAGCAACGTTCTATGGAGAGCACGCTTCTGCAATGTGCCAAAATAGGCTAAATAACACCCAGCCCATCTATGCGGCCGAATATGACAACCGAAAGTTTACGGGTTACTTGAACTGTGTCGTTCTGGACTCCTCATCAGACGCACTTTGACGCTTCTTAACGGCTCGGAGCTAAGCTGTACCGAGCCATTTCACTATCACGACTTGTCGCATCCAACAGCATAAAAATAGCTACACCCTGCTGCCTAAGGGCGTCC
Source organism: Pseudomonas sp. NIBRBAC000502773 (assembly GCF_006517195.1). NCBI lineage: Bacteria > Pseudomonadati > Pseudomonadota > Gammaproteobacteria > Pseudomonadales > Pseudomonadaceae > Pseudomonas > Pseudomonas sp. NIBRBAC000502773. The sequence goes on from NZ_CP041189.1 coordinate 1,823,648, forward strand.
CATATCCTGACTAATTACGAAAGTTCTACTTTCCAAGACAGAAAACTAACATCTTCCCGAAAAAATAATCATCTAAGTTTTACTACAGGTAGCGCTCGAGGTGCCCCTCCGCCGTTATAGCATGAAAACAAGACGTTTTCGCCAACTTTCGGCATGACACCATATACACATTCTTTATGAAAGAAAACCCTACCATTTTCAGAAGAAATATATCCATAGGCATTAAACAGGAAATCTTCTACAGTTCCACGCGCCCGGACTGCTACTGAATAACAAAGATTACTAAACTTATCGACAAGCTGATCTGCGGTGGGCCTATTTCGAGGATTTTTAGTCATACATTCTCTAGCGATCTGTATCAACTCGGCAGCTAACGGAGAAAACTGTGGATTACTAAAGAGAAATGCTGGCGGTTGTGGTAGCACAGCATTTATAATTTTGGGCACTGCGTTTAGGCCTTGCCCAAACGGATAGTCTCCTGTTAACAAATGATACATCATCGCACCAAGCGACCAGATATCTGCTGAAGTCCCCACACTTCGAGGAGTTTCTATGGCTTCGGGAGCCATGTACGGAAGCGCGCCTACCGCTGTCTGGGAAGTTGTCAAACTTTCCTCCCCCCTTCCACCGCTGCAACCATCTCTTCTGCTGCCATTTTGGCAATGCCGAAATCTGTAACTTTAATTTCACTAAAAGAGTAATCACCCACCACCATTATGTTGGTGGGCTTGAGATCCCTATGCACAACACCGACATGGTGAGCGGCAGCGACTCCTTTTGCTAGATGATGAAATACTTTTGCCGCAAGGTAAGGATCTATAAAGGCAGAGTCATTAAGTAACGCAGCTCGCATATCGAGGCCGTAAATTAGCTCCTCCACCAGGAATTGGCGCTCTTCAAAAACAAGATAATCGAGGGTCTTTGCAACGTTGGGATGATTGACTTTTGCGGAAACTATTGCACTTCTTTGAAATCTTTTCTCGGCAGACTTGTTTTTCGGGGTCTTTAGAGCAACTTTCCGATCTGTATAAGTATCTCTAGCAATAAATACATACTGCATACCTCCCTCTGCCAGATATCGTTCAATCTCGTATCTATTTCCAATAAGAACACCTGGCTGCAACATATCAATCACAGTACTATCTCCGGATGAGAGAGGTCAAATGTAATGTAACGACGTCGGTTCCCGTGCTCTGGCCCACCCAGCGCAACCACACATGCTCCCGGCAACTTAAATCCAACATACACGGCTCTGTTATTAATGAACACCTGACCAGACGTAGCAGTGACAACAAAGTCAAAATCATTATAGGCGATTTCGACAGACCCTAGACTTGGAAGATCCAATAGCACCGATCGATTTGAAGCATCCAAGTAAGATGGTCTAGAATTATAAACAACCAAGGCTCGGTGACGACCTTGCAGCAGGTGCTTTGCTAAAACGTCACGTACATAGCTCATTGTAGGACGCAGCATTGGATCTGGGTTTAGGCAGCTTAAGAGCGTCTCAGCCACATCTTGAGTCAATGACCAAGCGAACCCCTGGAAGTAGTTATGTAGTAAAGGCTGGGGAGGATGCTGCGTGAGCTCATTAGGAAGATTTCTAGCCCCAATGTACAAAGCAGTAGCGCCGAACGCATATGTGTCTATCGCTGGCGTGAAGCTGACCGAATAGCCGTACAATTCCGGAGCAGCAAATCCATGGGTTCCCACGAATCCCACTGTAGCAGCGCCATCCACAGCATCCCGGGCTAGGCCAAAATCAAAAATCTTTACCAAGCCTTCTGGATCGATTTTCATATTATTAGGTTTGATATCACGATGAATTATTTTAACTTCATGAATATCTGCTATACCGGAAGCGATTTGCCACAAGAGCTTAATATACTCACTTGAGGACATAGGCGCTGTACGGACATGGAAAAGGTCATTGCCGGATATATACTCCATCACAATGCCTACTTCACCTTTAAACTCTAGAACATCGTATACCTGCACAACATTCTTTGAGCGCATTTTGAACAGCGCAGCAACTTCATCATTCATCCGTCGGCGATTGACATCACCCGGCATAAACTTTATTGCGACCGGCCGCTCAAGCACCAAGTCAATACAATTAAGAACCTGCCCCATACCGCCGTAAAAAACATCATCACCGAACTCATAGCGATAATCTATCAGCATGACAACTTCCTGTTACTTTCTTTTGTTCGGGAATTCCATTATTAGCTGCGGCTCATTTGCAACATTAGATTTAGCAATACTGCTTTTCTTAACGGCACTATTTTTAGAGCGTACTTTTTTCGCCGTTGTAACAACCTTTTCTTTTTCTGAAAGATCGCCGGCAGCACCATTGCTTAACGTCTTGTTAGGCAGCGCCCGGCTTTTACTGTAATTACGCAACGAGCTAGAGGCTAAATCACCTAAAAAGAATTGTCCGTCACCAAACGAATCCGAAATCTCAATAAATCCAGCGCTAGGTGCACTTATTGAGTCCTCCTCGTCAGACAATGGAATTATCACAACACTGGCATTATCATGTCCGCCACACCAGTTAGACAGCTCTAGCAACCGCTTAGCACAGACTCCGGAATCACTAGCAATCGATACAATTTTGTCCATGCACGAGGAGTACTTGCTTAAATAATGAATTCCGTCTGTAACTAATATAAACCTACCAGATAGTTTCGATTCAAGCTCATGTACATGTGGTTGAAGATCGGACCCCATACCTACAAACTGGAGTAGCCTACCTTGCTCGGGACTCTCTATTGCGTTTCTTCCTAATTGTCCAGCAATAGTGTCATCTGTCGAAAGCTTTTGAAGCTTTTGCTCGGTTTCGAGATAGACTCGGCTGTCACCAACGCTCATCCAACATGGAGCCTTGCCATGTCGTATTAGAGCGGCTACTAGCGTTGCCCCCCCATCGCCATAGTATTTATTATAAACCGCTTCGTTTGCACTCAGCGCTGCATTCATCATCCAATCTGATGATGAATCACGAAAATTTGCGGATTCACATATAGAAGCTATAAATCCACTTACAGCTAGAGAGGCGCACGCGCCACCCGCTCTCATACCTCCGATGCCATCCGCAACCACGGCTACGGAAAACCGACCTCCATTAGCCTCCCAGCCTTGAACTACAACGGCTCTATCTTGATTTTCTGTGCGAACGACTCCGATATCGCTACCTACAGCCGCACCGAGTTGGCCTACACGCCGCACACTAGTACGTGCTGTTTGGCGAGAAAGCCAGTAGGCGAGCTGAGCCTCTAGGGGTTTCATACCGTTTTCCATATCATCCTTTCTGGTTGGTCACACATCCTAAAGTTCTCAAGGGGTGACTGCTGGTGCTAGCCGTGCGCCCGATTTGCACGGCCCACAACCGATATACTGGCTAGCTCGGCACTAGCCAGCAAAATGCCATACCCGAATTACAGCATGCAAGCAGATGATGGCGATGCTGCCGCTATAAGTGGAATTCAGTTTAGCGCCATTGCCAGCTCTCAGTGAAGAAACCTACTACTACAGTCGGATTTAAGTAAATTTGGGTATGCCTATCCAGATACAGGCTTATTTTGCCTTTTTCTGGCTTTCCGCTTGATAAGTAACACCCAAAGTGCAACAGTATTAGTAGAACGCCCTAACTGATACAGGCACTCCTCATGTTCATCCGCGCATACCTCCGAGCATCCACCGAAGAACAAGACGCCGGCCGCGCCCGCGCCTCGCTCGAGCAGTTCGCCAGCGAACACAACAAGGTCATCGCCAGCGTGTATTTGGAGAACGCCAGCGGCGCCACCGCCGACCGGCCGGAGCTGCTGCGCCTGCTGAAAGATGCACGCAAGGGTGACGTGCTGCTGGTGGAGTCAATAGATCGGCTATCCCGTCTCCCGGTGGAGGACTGGCAAAAGCTCAAGGCGGCTATCGACTCCAAGGGCCTGCGCATCGTCGCGCTCGACCTGCCGACCAGCCATCAGGGAATGCAGGACACGAAGGGCGACGAGTTCACAGGGCGGATGCTGGGTGCCATCAACTCAATGCTGGTGGAAATGATGGCGGCCATCGCTCGCAAGGACTACGAACAGCGCCGCGAGCGCCAGGCGCAGGGGATTGAGAAAGCCAAGGCTGCCGGCAAGTATCAAGGCCGGCCAGTAAACGAGGAGCTCCATAAGCGAGTCAAAGAGCTTCTTGGCGCGGGGCTAGGCATTCGGGCCACGGCCAGGCACGCGAAGTGTTCGACTACAACCGTCCTGCGAATCAGAGAAGAACGGATTTAGCGCTCACAGATGCTGTTCGGCAGTGGCCAAAAAGACCAGACAGGCTCCAGTCATATGAAGCATGTAGGCTACGAGGTAATCTGGAACGACAATTGGTTCCGCACCCTGCCCGTGACCGGCAAGATTATTTCGTCCAGTAGGCACCGCGGCCTCAAGCAAGCTTTTGAGCGAGGTAAATTGAGTTTGCCAAAAGGCTGGGATCAAGCCATTTTCCATACAAACTTTGATCAGCGAGCTTGCTGTTTCCTTGCCAGAAAGAGCCCACCCTCGTTTTACACAAACTGCTTTCATTAGGCTTTCGAAGGATTTCAAGCACTCGTTCAGTGCCTCCTTAGAGTTCCCGTGCCGGTAATGCTCGTGGGCTCTCAAGAATTCCTCTTGCGGTCCGGCGTAGAATTTACTCTCCAAAAGCCTAAGAGCTGGCTTTACCACCTCGGCGTGCAATAACTGCGAGTCAACCCGTAGAACTTCACCGTTCACGAATTGATAGCCAACTGCATGCTCCTTGAACCGCTGATTCAGCTCATCGATCGCCCTATCAGCGATTTGATCCGCGTCATGCCGTCCCATGAACGTAAAGTGACGACTTGTGGTGTCGACAGCGCGAAAGCAAAGCTCCACGACATCTAACGCCTGCTCCAGATCATCAGTTTGCAAAAGGAAGTCAGCGACTTCTTGAAAGAAATGCCGCTGCCTGCCTTTTTGTGCAGTGGGCAAAGAGAACATTCCGTACTCCCTGCAGAGGGCATCTGAAATAGATCTCCAGCAGTCGATTTGAGCAAATTCCCCAGGACGGCCCAAAGCATCACACATCACGTGCACTATCTGAACACGCAGAGGATCTGGCAACTGATCATATTGGTAAACGTCTGACGCTTCGCCTCGAAGTTTCTTTTGGCGCTTTGAGAAAATATCGAATAGCGCCATGACCTGGCTCCTCCTTGATAAACGAGCCGGAAACCGTACCGGCATTCTCAAACTGCACCCATCCTGCACCCACAGCGCAAAATGGAAAACGACAGTATTGCGCGAAGCGCCTAAATATATGGTGTCCCAGGGCCGGTTCGAACGGCCAACCTTCCCCTTAGGAGGGGGATGCTCTATCCAATTGAGCTACTGGGACAAATGACAGCCATCAGGCCAAGGGCACTGCGACAGACGGCGTGCATGTTAACGGCCGAACTGGGTTTTGTCATGTCGTCCGTGGGCTTTTTGAGTGTAGGCCGAGCCTTACCGAAACGATGGCGGTTTCGCCCCACAAATACGGGCACTTGGCCTGATCGTGCAAAATGCACTCCTCCAAAATGCCAGCATTGCAAATTGCAACCCCGCACCCTGCTAAAGCAAACTCAAGCCCTTGATTTTAATGAATTTATATTTTGGCACGACACCTGCAACAGTTCTCCTGCAAGCCCCATTCAGCCAAGGCATTAAACGGAGAACACGACCATGAACAGTGCCATTCTGTTAGCTCTCAACACCGTCGCCCTGGCTGCACTGGTGATGTTCCACTTTCAATCGACGGGCAGCAACGACCCCGCTCAGATTAGCCAGCAGGCAGTCCCCCACCACTTGCAACAACGTCCGCAACTGGCCGTGATGACACCGAATGCACAAGCGCCAGTACGCCTGACTCAAGGCACCCAGGCCGCGCCCGCATCTGAACACTGGGTTTTTTAAGGACACTGATGATGAGCAAATTTGCCTGGCTGTTTCTGTGCCTCACCATCGCCACTGGCCTTATGGGACTGAGTGCAAGCTCCCAGGATGGGCAAACCAGCGCATTCGTCGCTGCCGGCGTTTTCGCAAGCCTGCTTCTGTTGACGCTCGTCGTGGGTCGCCGAATCAAATTTGACCCGGTTTTACGCTGACACCTCCCTTCTCTGCTCTGCCCTCCCCCTACCTTATGTCGCCTCGCCCTAGTAAATCGGCAAATTGCCACTAGTCTTAAAACTAAGGGCAAAAGGCCACTTTGCTATAGGATGTGCGGCCTCAAACCCTGTGCTGGCCTGGACTTACGGAAAGTTCCGTTGCGGAATCACGCATGGAAAAGTTTTCCAACCAGTCCGCAAAAATACAAATGAGTGCTGGCATAAAGCCTTTAGGCAGTTCAATATTTGTCACAGAATTGACGCCAAGGAACTGGCAAATCTGAGGCATGATGCGGCCTCTTTGCAATTCGGGTTGAACTTTGGTCGTGAGTCTTGTCTTAACACTCATCTTGCGGCCAATTCCAATAACCGCTCCCCTGAACTAACCGGTTAAATATATGCGCCCATTGAAACAGGCAATTTATTCCAGCCGTACGGCTGACAAGTTCGTCGTACGTCTGCCAGACGGAATGCGGGAACGCATTGCCGAGGTGGCTCGCAATCATCACCGCAGCATGAACTCCGAAATCATCGCGCGCCTGGAGCAGAGCCTTATTCAGGAAGGTGCGCTGGGTGACGAACTGAGCATGCGCCTGGACAGCCCTGAGCTGTCGCTGCACGAACGCGAACTGCTGCAGCGTTTTCGTCAGCTCTCCCATCGCCAGCAAAATGCCCTCGTCTCGCTTATCGCGCACGACGTCGAGGCGGCCGCAGAAGCCAATTGATCCGCCACTGAAAGCCGAAGCCAGCCGTGTGCTGGCTTTTTTTTGCCTGGGATTTATACAGGTCTCGACATTTTTATCACGCCGCAGCTGTCGAGCCTTGGCGAGGCTGCGTTTGCGCCCTGCCTGGCACACCGCTGACCCAGCCTCGCCAAGGCTCGACAACTGCTATGCAGAGGGCGCCCGCCCGAGACAGATCAGAGCAAAAAGATCGTCGCCAAACCGAGGAAGATGAAGAAGCCACCACTGTCGGTCATGGCCGTGATCATCACGCTGGCGCCCATGGCCGGGTCGCGCCCAAGGCGTGCCAGGGTCATGGGGATCAGCACCCCCATCAGGGCCGCCAGCAGCAAGTTGAGGGTCATGGCAGCGGTCATCACCACCCCCAGGGACCAACTGCCGTACAGCAAGTAGGCCACCACGCCAATCACCCCACCCCACACCAGGCCATTGATCAGGCCCACTGCCAGCTCTTTGCGCAGCAAGCGCGAAGAGTTAGCGGTACTGACCTGGTCCAGCGCCATGGCGCGTACGATCATGGTGATGGTCTGGTTGCCCGAGTTACCACCAATGCCTGCCACAATCGGCATCAACGCCGCCAGGGCCACCAGCTTCTCGATGGATCCTTCGAACAGCCCGATCACACGGGAGGCGATAAACGCGGTAATCAGGTTAACGGCCAGCCAGGCCCAGCGGTTATGCAGGGAACGCCAGACTGACGCAAAAATATCTTCCTCTTCACGCAAACCCGCCATGTTGAGGACTTCGGTTTCACTCTCTTCACGAATCAAGTCGACGATTTCATCGATGGTCAGACGGCCGATCAGCTTACCGTTCTTGTCGACGACCGGGGCGGAGATCAAGTCGTAACGCTCAAAGGCCTGCGCTGCGTCGTAGGCATCTTCATCGGGATGAAAGCTCACGGTATCGCTGGCCATCAGGTCAGCAACTTTTTTCTCCGGATCATTGACCAACAGGCGCTTGATCGGCAGCACGCCCTTGAGAATGCCTTCATAGTCGACCACGAACAGTTTGTCGGTATGGCTCGGCAGCTCTTTCAGCCGGCGCAGGTAACGCAATACCACTTCCAGGCTGACATCTTCGCGGATGGTGACCATCTCGAAGTCCATCAGCGCGCCGACCTGATCCTCATCATAGGACAACGCGGAGCGCACGCGCTCACGCTGCTGGCCGTCGAGGGCCTCCATCAATTCATGGACAACATCACGCGGCAACTCAGGAGCCAGGTCGGCGAGTTCGTCAGCGTCCATCTCCCTGGCGGCCGCCAGCAGCTCGTGATCGTCCATGTCGGCGATCAGGGTTTCACGAACCGAGTCGGATACTTCGAGCAGGATGTCGCCGTCACGGTCGGCCTTGACCAACTGCCAGAGGGTCAGTCGATCATCCAGCGGCAAGGCTTCGAGAATGTAGGCAACGTCGGCGGAGTGCAGGTCGTCGAGCTTGCGTTGCAACTCGACGAGGTTCTGGCGGTGAACCAGGTTTTCCACCAGGTCGTTATTCGGACCATCCTGGCGGTGCGTGAAATCTTCGACCACACGCTGGCGCTGCAGCAGCTCGATGACTTGAGCCAGGCGATCCTGCAGGCTTTCTTGTGTTTTCTTTACTTCTACTTCGGTCATAGGCGAACTCCACTCCCAGCAGCGGGGCACGCCGGAAGGATCAATCAGTCAATTCATGATTGGTAAAACGGGGTACTGAGTAACTACTGGGTAAGTCCATGGAGGTATTCCATAAGCCCCGGCGGGGCTGACGGGCGCAATGATACACCGTGCGTCCGTTTTTAACGTCAAAAAACTGGAAAGAACAAGCGCTTGCGAGCCAAAGTTGAGTATTGGCCACACCTATTCAACTGCGACGCCATCACCGGAATGAAAAACACACGAGGGAGGAGAAAAAGATAAGGATCTACACAAACCCCAGACGGCAAAAAGCCCGCACTAGGCGGGCTTTTTGTTTGTATGGTGCACTCGACAGGATTCGAACCTGTGACCGCTCGGTTCGTAGCCGAGTACTCTATCCAGCTGAGCTACGAGTGCAGATTGTGTTTTTAGACCAGATCACAACTGGTTGAAGCCAAGCCACCTGCATTGCTGCAACTAACTCTTAAATGGTGCACTCGACAGGATTCGAACCTGTGACCGCTCGGTTCGTAGCCGAGTACTCTATCCAGCTGAGCTACGAGTGCATTTGTTGCCGCGCATTATAGGCCGTTCAATCTCTATGTAAAGCTATTTTTTCGTTTAATTTCAACAACTTAACGAAAAAACCAGATTGCAACGTACTAAGCAAATAATGGCGGAGAACGGGGGATTCGAACCCCCGACACCCTTTTGAGGTGTACTCCCTTAGCAGGGGAGCGCCTTCGGCCACTCGGCCAGCTCTCCGCAACACGGGGCGTATATTAACCACGTTCATCCCCGTTTGCAAACATAAAAAACGATAAAAATTAAAGGCTTGGTTCTTCGTCCTTCTCTTTCTTGATCCGCAAGAAGATTTCCTCGCGATGGACCGCCACCTCTTTCGGAGCGTTAACCCCGATACGCACTTGATTGCCTTTGACGCCGAGCACGGTCACGGTGATTTCGCCATCACCGATAATCAGGCTTTCTGCGCACCGACGAGTCAGAATCAGCATACCTTTCTCCTCACGCATTTCATTTCAGGAACAACAGTCTGCAAAAAAAAGGCGTTCGACCTACGACTCGATAGCCATAGCCCTAACGGCCTAAGTATTGTCGAGCCCACGCAAAAGACCATGCGCCCTACAAAAAAATGAAAGGCGCGGTAAACCGCGCCTTCCTGGCATTGCGTCACTCGCCCTGTCGGGCCGGAGCATCCAGCTCAAAAGCGGTATGCAGCGCGCGTACAGCCAGTTCCAGGTACTTCTCTTCAATCACCACCGAGACTTTGATTTCCGAGGTAGAGATCATCTGGATATTGATGCTTTCCTTGGCCAAAGCCCCGAACATGCGGCTGGCAACGCCGGCATGGGAACGCATGCCCACACCTACGATCGAGACCTTGGCAATCTTGGTATCGCCGACCACTTCACGGGCGCCAATTTCGCTCGCGGTGTTCTCCAGGATTTTCAACGCCGCATCGTACTCGTTGCGGTGCACGGTGAAGGTGAAATCGGTGGTGTTATCGTGCGAGACGTTCTGCACGATCATGTCGACTTCAACATTCGCATCGCTGATAGGGCCCAGAATCTTGAAGGCCACACCCGGGGTGTCTGGCACGCCACGGATCGTCAGCTTGGCTTCATCGCGGTTGAAAGCGATGCCGGAAATGATCGGCTGTTCCATGGATTCCTCTTCATCAATAGTAATGAGGGTGCCCGGACCCTCCTTGAAGCTGTGCAATACGCGCAGCGGAACGTTGTACTTGCCGGCGAACTCCACCGCGCGGATCTGCAACACCTTGGAGCCGAGGCTGGCCATTTCCAGCATCTCTTCAAAGGTGATCTTGTCCAGGCGCTGGGCCACGGACACCACACGCGGGTCGGTGGTGTAGACGCCATCCACATCGGTGTAGATCTGGCACTCGTCAGCCTTGAGGGCCGCAGCCAGGGCCACACCGGTGGTATCAGAACCGCCACGCCCGAGGGTGGTGATGTTGCCGTGCTCGTCCACACCCTGGAAGCCCGCTACAACTACCACGCGCCCGGCTTTCAGATCACTGCGAATTTTCTGGTCGTCAATCTGCAGGATCCGCGCCTTGGTGTGCGCGCTGTCGGTGAGGATGCGCACCTGGCTGCCAGTGTAGGACACGGCAGGCACGCCACGCTTGTTCAGGGCCATGGCCAGCAAGGCGATGGTCACCTGCTCGCCGGTGGACACGATCACATCCAGCTCACGCGGCAGCGGCTGTTGCTCGCCACTGATGGCCTTGGCCAGTTCGATCAGGCGATTGGTCTCGCCGCTCATGGCCGACAGCACCACGACCAGGTCGTCACCGGCATCGCGGAATTTCTTAACCTTGTCGGCCACCTGCTCGATTCTTTCGACAGAGCCGACCGAGGTGCCTCCAAATTTCTGTACGATCAAAGCCATTTCCAAGCCGCCTCAGCCCGTAAAGGGGCGCCTAATATCCAATCAACCAGCACAGAACAGCCCGTGACTAGACCACGGGCGGGTTAACAGTGCCTTAAATACCTGCCTCGACAAATGGCACGGTCAGGGCCAGGGCCGCGTCCAAGGCACTGGCGTCTACACCACCGCCTTGCGCCATGTCCGGACGACCGCCGCCCTTCCCGCCCACTGCCGCAGCGGCTTGCTTCATCAAATCACCGGCCTTGAGTTGGCCAGTCAGGTCCTTGGTTACACCGGCAACCAGCACGACCTTCTCCTCATGGACACTGCCGAGCAGGATCACTGCGCGGCCGAGCTTGTTCTTCAACTGATCGACCAGGGCCAACAGCGCCTTGCCGTCCTGGCCGTCCAGGCGTGCAGCCAGGACTTTCACGTCCTTGACGTCAACGGCCGAAGCCGACAGGTCGTCGCCCGCAGCGCTGGCCGCCTTGGCTTGCAACTGCTCCAGCTGTTTCTCCAGCGCACGGTTGCGCTCCAGAACGGCGGACAACTTGTCGATCAGGTTGTCGCGGCTGCCCTTGACCAGGCTGGCCGCTTCCTTGAGTTGTTCTTCAGCCGCATTCAGGTAGGCCAGGGCCGCAGCGCCGGTCACCGCCTCAATACGACGCACACCCGACGCCACGCCGCCTTCGCTGATGATCTTCAGCAGGGCGATGTCGCCGGTACGGTTGGCGTGGATACCGCCACACAGTTCCACCGAGAAGTCGCCGCCCATGCTCAGCACGCGCACGCTGTCGCCGTATTTCTCGCCGAACAGCGCCATGGCGCCCTTGGCCTTGGCCGTCTCGATGTCAGTCTCTTCGGTTTCTACCGGGGAGTTCTTGCGAATCTCAGCGTTGACGATGTCTTCCAAGGCCTTGATCTGCTCAGGCTTGATCGCTTCGAAGTGACTGAAGTCGAAACGCAGGCGCTGGCTGTCGACCAACGACCCCTTCTGCTGGACGTGCTCGCCCAGCACCTGGCGCAGCGCGGCGTGCAGCAAGTGCGTGGCCGAGTGGTTCAGCGCGGTGGCATGGCGTACGTCGGCATCGACCTGGGTGTCCACCGGCGCACCGACAGTCAGGTTGCCCAGCACCAGCACGCCGTGATGCAGGAACGCACCGCCGGTCTTGGTGGTGTCGCGCACCTCGAAACGACCGGAGGTCGAACTCAGGAAACCACAGTCACCGACCTGGCCACCGGATTCGGCGTAGAACGGCGTCTGGTCCAGGACCACAACTGCCTCTTCGCCTTCGCTCAACACGTCGACCGACTTGCCGTCTTTATAAATGGCAACGATCTTGGCCGCGCCAACGGTCGCCTTGTAACCGGTGAATTCGGTAGGCACGTCAACCTTGACCAGGGTGTTGTAGTCCAGGCCAAAGGAACTGGCGGAACGGGCGCGCACGCGCTGGGCTTCCATTTCACGCTCAAACCCGGCTTCGTCGATGGTCAGCTCGCGCTCACGGGCAATGTCGGCGGTCAGGTCCATCGGGAAGCCATAGGTGTCGTACAGCTTGAACACGACATCGCCCGGCACCACGGTGCCTTTGAGCTCGGCCAAGTCCTGTTCCAGAATCTTCAGGCCGTGCTCCAGGGTCTTGGAGAACTGTTCTTCTTCAGCCTTGAGCACACGCTCGATGTTGTCCTGCTGCTGCTTGAGTTCCGGGAAGGCATCGCCCATCTCGGCAACCAGTGCGGCGACGATCTTGTAGAAGAAGCTGCCGGTGGCGCCCAGCTTGTTACCGTGACGGCAGGCGCGACGGATGATGCGACGCAGCACGTAGCCACGGCCTTCATTGGACGGCAGGACCCCGTCGGCGATCAGGAAACCGCAGGAACGGATGTGGTCCGACACCACCTTGAGGGACGACTGGCTTTCATTGGCACAACCAATGGCTGCGGCCGACGCGCTCAGCAGGTTAGTGAACAGGTCGATCTCATAGTTGGAGTGAACGTGCTGCATCACCGCACTGATCCGCTCCAGGCCCATGCCGGTGTCCACCGACGGCGCTGGCAGCGGATGCAGCACGCCATCGGCGGTGCGGTTGAACTGCATGAACACGTTGTTCCAGATCTCGATGTAACGGTCGCCGTCTTCTTCCGGCGAGCCCGGTGGGCCACCCCAGATGTCGGCGCCGTGATCGTAGAAAATCTCGGTGCAGGGGCCGCATGGGCCGGTGTCGCCCATGGTCCAGAAGTTGTCGGAAGCGTAAGGCGCGCCCTTGTTGTCGCCGATGCGAATCATGCGCTCGACGGGCACCCCGATTTCCTTGGTCCAGATGTCATACGCTTCGTCGTCCGTCGCGTAGACGGTCACCCAGAGTTTTTCCTTGGGCAGCTTCAACACGCCGGTCAGGAAGGTCCAGGCGAAGGTAATCGCGTCTTTCTTGAAATAATCACCAAAGCTGAAGTTACCCAGCATCTCGAAGAACGTGTGGTGGCGGGCGGTGTAGCCGACGTTTTCCAGGTCACTGTTCTTGCCGCCGGCACGCACGCACTTCTGGCTGCTGGTGGCGCGGGTGTAGGCGCGTTTTTCCTGGCCCAGGAAGCAGTCCTTGAACTGGTTCATCCCCGCGTTAGTGAACAGCAGGGTGGGGTCATTGCCTGGGATCAAGGAGCTGGAGGAGACACGGGTGTGACCTTGCTCTTCGAAGAAGCGAAGGAAGGCTTCACGGATTTCTGCGCTTTTCATAGGTTCTTCCACGGAGGCTGCGGCCAAAGGCCAGTGCGCAACATCATCAGACGGAGCGACGGCAAAAGGCCGCATTATATCGGCCCTTTGCCGGTGGTACAGCGTGTTTATGCGATAGAGAGGCTCAATTAGACGGTCTGCACACTCATTTGCGCGAAAAATCGACGAATGCCTTGAGCACTTGCTCGATCTGCGCCCGGCTCACATCCAGATGCGTCACCATGCGCAGGCGCGGCGCAGCACTCAACTTGATCCCACGCTCGGCGGCAAACGTCTTCAAGGCCTGGGCCTGGTCGCCGATCTGCACATAGACCATGTTGGTCTGCACCGGCTCCACCGCGTAACCGGCGTTACGCAGCTCATCGCCCAGCCATTGCGCATTGGCGTGGTCGTCGGCCAGGCGCTGCACCTGGTGATCCAGGGCGTACAGCCCTGCTGCCGCCAGGGAGCCGGCCTGGCGCATGCCACCGCCGACCATCTTGCGCAAACGGCGCGCCTTGGCGATCAATGCCGTGGAGCCGCACAGCACCGAGCCAATCGGTGCACCAAGGCCCTTGGACAGGCACACCGACACCGAGTCGAAATGCTGGGCGATCTCCCGTGCATCGACCCCAAGCTTGACCGCCGCGTTGTAGAGTCGCGCGCCATCCAGGTGCAGGGCCAGGCCATGTTCGCGGGTAAACGCCCGCGCCTTCGCCAGGTAGTCCAGCGGCAGCACCTTGCCCTGCATGGTGTTTTCCAGGGCCAGCAGGCGGGTGCGGGCGAAGTGGAAGTCGTCGGGCTTGATGGCCTCGAGCACCTGATTCAGGTCGAGGGAGCCATCCGCCTGCACGTCCAGCGGCTGCGGCTGGATCGAACCCAGCACGGCCGCCCCGCCACCCTCGTATTTGTAGGTGTGGGCCTGCTGGCCGACGATGTACTCCTCGCCACGCTCACAGTGGGCCATCAGTGCCAGCAGGTTGCTCATGGTGCCGGTGGGCACGAACAGCGCGGCCGCAAAGCCCAGGCGCTTGGTCAGCTCGGCTTCCAGATGGTTGACGCTGGGGTCTTCGCCGTAGACGTCATCGCCGCTGGCGGCATTGGCCATGGCGTTGAGCATGCCGGCGGTGGGTTGGGTCACGGTGTCGCTGCGCAGGTCGATCACAGACATGAAACAAGCCTCGAAGGGGTTCATTAAGATTCTTATGAGGATGATTACTGCGGGCAAAGCCGCGGAATATCAAGCCCCACGCGTTCTCAATCGAATACCAACCAAACAAACCGATATAGCTTATCGATACGACGCTCGTGCAGTTTATGAAAAACCATGTTAAAAACTCTCCGCCGCCAGGGTTCTGGTGGCAACGTTCTCAGGGCGGGGTGCAATTCCCCACCGGCGGTAATTGCACGCAATGTGCATAGCCCGCGAGCGCTTGGCGCCTCGAACTGCTCACGCAGGACGGCGACAAGGTCAGCAGACCCGGTGTGATCCCGGGGCCGACGGTCATAGTCCGGATGAAGAGAGAACGGGATTGGCACCTAAGGGCCGCACGCTGAGCGCATGCCTGCATGACTCGGCGGTTCGTACCCTTAAATCCCATTCGATTCATAACGCCCTGTTTTTTTCTTAAACAGGAGTCAGAACATGCAACCCACCGCAATCGACAGCAAAAGCAAAAACCATCACGGCGAGCGCGTCGCGTTTATCCAGGCCTGCTGGCACAAGGATATTGTCGACCAATCGCGCAAAGGCTTCCTCGCCGAAATGATCGCCCAGGGCTACCAGGAATCGGACATCGATTTCTTCGAAGTCGGCGGCGCCTTTGAAATGCCCCTGCACGCCAAGCTGCTGGCCAAGACCGGTCGTTACGCCGGTATCGTGGCCGCCGCGCTGGTGGTGGACGGCGGGATCTACCGTCACGAGTTCGTGGCCCAATCGGTGGTCAGCGGCCTGATGCAGGTGCAGCTGGAAACCGAAGTGCCGGTGTTCTCGGTGTCCCTGACGCCGCATCACTTCCATGCCGGCAGCGAACACACCGCGTTCTTCCATGAGCACTTCGTGCACAAGGGCCAGGAAGCTGCACGTACATGCGCCGACACCCTGCACAAGGTGCGGGCGATCCGTCGCAGCGAGCCACGGGCGGTAGCTGTTTAAGCAACACTGCAAAACAATATGTGGGAGGGGGCTTGCCCCCGATGGCGGTGTCTCAGCTCCAGATGAGCTGACTGACACACTGCTATCGGGGGCAAGCCCCCTCCCACATTTGGACCAGGTTAAGGCTCAGATTTACGCCAGCCCGGCCTCTGTGGTCGGCACAATCAATATCCCCGCCCGCAAGCCGTTCTTCACCTTCGGGTTGGGGAAAATGATGCGCGCCCCCTCCTCCTCGATCACCCAACGCGTCTTGGCCACGTCTTCGGCCAGCAGATAACCCTTTTCCAACTCCGAAAAGTTTTCCACGTCCGCCGGCAAGTGCAGCAGGAATGCATCGCTGTGCTTGATGACTTCCCGCGACACGGCGAACAGTTTCAACCCGTCCAGGCTGTCAGTCTCAGGCTCGGTGCCTTCGATGATCTGCTTGAGGCGCAGCTCCAGGCGGGAAACATTCACGCCCTGGTTGTGCCCGAACGGTCGCGCCTTGCCCAGTTCCAGGGTGAAGGCCTCGGCCTCCAGCTGCTCGTAGGTAAACGCGGTGAAGGTGATCGAGCTCTTGTTCTGCAGCAGCACCGCTTCCATGCCGGCAGCGTTCAGGCGCGCCAGTTCGTGGCGTGAATGCTGGCGCCCCTCCTTCCAGGGGTACAGCGCAAACTGCTCGATCTTCGAGCCGCGGATGGCGGTGTGCAGGTCGTAATGCAGGCGCGAACGGCCAGGCTGGCTGAAGAAGCTGCGGGCCAGCTGTTCAAGCTCGGCGGCGCGCATGGCTTCGGGGCCGATGTTTTTTTCATGCCGGCCGTTGAACAGCCGGTTGACGTCCAGTTCAAGGTAACGCTCGCCGCGGCGCATGGCCTCGGGGTTGCCGAACAGGAACAGAATCCGGGTGCGGGGCTTGATCTCCCCACGGGCGATGCCATGCAACAGGCGGTCGAGCAATTCGATCGGCGCGGTTTCGTTGCCATGGATGCCGGACGACAGCAGCAGGTCGCGGCCATTGTCCGTTGCCTGCGGCGGGCGCACTTCGAGTGCGCCCTCGCTGAGCCAGCGCATCTGCACGCCGTCGACAGTCAGTTGAATTTTTTGCGCCGGTTCGCGACCGGCGAGGGTCAGTTCAAGCAGTTTGCCAAGGGCGAGCATACGCAGCTTCCTTAGTGGTTGCAGCCTGGGCCGTGGACGTGATCATCATCACCTTCAACGTCGGCCGGTTCCATTTCCAGTTGCAGGCTCATCAGGTTGGTGGCCAGTGGGCGCATCAACAGGTTGGCGTATTCGGCGTCGCCTTCTTCCACGTCCACGCCGATCAGCAGTTGGCCACGGCCGTCGTGCTGGATCCAGATTTCCTTACCCTGCCAGACCACGGCGACGCGGGTGCAGGAGGTTTCCAGCTGGGTGCCGTCGGTGTCTTCAAGGATCAGTTGCAGGGTGTCGGTGGTCATAAATAATTCTCAGCCATAGGGTGTAAAAAGAGGTGGCGTTAATTGATCTGGAAAGGATAAACCGAGCCCAGTTTAAGGATTTGCGTCAGTTCATCCAGTGCCGTCCGGCACTCAAGCAGCAATTGCGGGTCAGCCAGGTCGGTTTCGCGCAGGCTGTCGCGGTAGTGCTTGTCGACCCATTGGGTCAGTGTGTCGTACAACGGCGCGGTCATGATAACCCCTGGGTTCACCGCTGCCAGCTCGGTTTCGTTGAGGGCCACGCGCAGGCGCAGGCACGCCGGGCCGCCGCCGTTCTGCATGCTTTGCTTGAGGTCGAAGACTTTGACTTCGCGGATCAGCCCAGCGGACGCCGTCAGGCCTTGCAGGTACTGCCAGACGCGCTCGTTGGCGCGGCATTCCTCCGGCACGATCAGCAGCATCGAACCGTCGGCACGGGTCAGCAACTGGCTGTTGAACAGGTAGGAACGCACCGCGTCCTCGACGCTGACCTGGGCACGCGGCACACACACCGCCTGGAAGTTGCCGCCCAGCGCGCCCAACTTGCCTTGCAACTCGGCCAGCATCTGCTCGGTATTGAGGAACGCGTCCTCGTGATAGAACAGCACCTCGCCGTTGCCCACCGCGATCACGTCGTTGTGGAACACGCCGGCATCGATCACCGCCGGGTTCTGCTGGGCGTAGACCACGCCTTCATCCTTCAGGCCATGCAGGCGGGCGACGGCCTGGGAGGCTTCGAGGGTCTGGCGCGCCGGGTACTTCTGCGGGGCCGGGTAACGGGGGTCGAACGCGCTGCGCCCGAACACGAAAAACTCCACCCCCGCTTCGCCATACTCACGGCAGAAACGCGTGTGGTTGGCCGCGCCTTCGTCGCCGAACTGCGCCACCGCCGGCAACGCGGCGTGGTGGGCAAAGTGTTTCTGGTCGGCAAACATCGCCCCCAGCACGCGGCTGGTGGTGGGGTGTTCGATGCTGCGGTGGTATTTGCAATTGAGGTTGGCGGCGGTGAAATGCACGCGGCCATCTGCCGTGTCGGCGCTCGGGCTGACGGTGGCGGCGTTGGCCACCCACATGCTCGATGCCGAGCAACTGGCGACCAACAACGGCATGGCCTGCTTGGCCGCCTGCTGGATGACCTGGGCGTCGGTGCCGCTGAAACCGAGGTTGCGCAACGCCGCTACGTCCGGACGTTCCTGGGGCGCGAGCACGCCTTGCACAAAGCCCATGTCCATCAGGGCTTTCATTTTCTGCAGGCCCTGCAACGCCGCTTCCCTGGGGTTGGAATGCTGCTGGCTGTTGCTCTGGGACGCGACGTTGCCGAAGGACAAACCGCCGTAGTTATGGGTCGGCCCCACTAGACCGTCAAAATTGACTTCATAGGATTTCATCGGCGAGGCTCCACGAACATCTGTTTTTATAGGCTTCAAATTACTTGAATACACCACTGACCCCCTGTGGGAGGGGGCTTGCCCCCGATAGCAATCTGTCTGTTGATAAATCAGGTGACTGATTCACCGCTATCGGGAGCAAGCCCCCTCCCACATTTAGATCAGCGTAATGCCGGGGGTCAGTGTGGCGGGGATCACCAGGCTCGGGGTCTCCAACGACGCCACCGGGTACGCACAATAATCCGCCGCGTAATACGCACTGGCGCGATGGTTGCCCGAGGCCCCTACCCCACCAAATGGCGCGGTGCTGGCGGCGCCGGTCAGCTGTTTGTTCCAGTTGACGATGCCGGCACGGCTTTCCAGCCAGAATTGCTGGTAACGCGCCTCGGAATCGGACAACAGGCCCGCGGCCAGGCCGTACTGGGTGTTGTTGGCTTCGGCAATCGCCGCCGCGAAATCAGCGTAGCGGATCACCTGCAACAGCGGGCCGAACAGTTCTTCGTCTTCGCGCTCGGTCACGCCGGTCACATCGATGATGCCTGGGGTCAGCAAGGCAGCCTGGTCCTGGGGCTGGGTCATCTCCAACAGCGCCACGGCGCCATTGGCCAACATCAATTCCTGAGCCTCCATCAAGGCTTTTGCCGCTGCCAGGGATATCACCGAGCCCATGAACGGCGGCGGTTGCTGGTCGAACGCGCCGACTTCAATCGTCGCACTCACCGCCACCAGCCGCGCCAGCAGCGCATCGCCCCAGGCGCCTTCCGGCACCAGCAGGCGACGGGCACAGGTGCAACGCTGGCCGGCGGAGATAAACGCCGACTGGATGATGGTGTAGACCGCCGCATCCACATCGGCCACCTCGTCCACCACCAGTGGGTTATTGCCGCCCATTTCCAGGGCCAGGATCTTGTCCGGACGCCCGGAGAACAGCTGGTGCAGATGATTGCCGGTACGGCTGGACCCGGTGAAGAACAACCCATCGATACCGGGGTTGGCGGCCAACGCAATGCCGGTCTCGCGCGCGCCTTGCAGCAGGTTCAACACGCCCGCCGGCAAACCGGCGTCGATCCAGCACTGCACGGTCAGCTCGGCGACTTTCGGGGTCAGCTCGCTGGGCTTGAACAGCACGGTATTGCCCGCCAGCAACGCCGGGACGATATGCCCGTTGGGCAGGTGGCCGGGGAAGTTGTAAGGACCAAACACCGCGACCACGCCGTGGGGCTTGTGGCGCAATACGGCGGTGGCGTCGCCCAGTGGGCCGCTCTTCTCGCCGGTACGCTCGCGGTAGCTTTGCACCGAGATTGCGATCTTGTTGGCCATGCTGGTGACTTCGGTGGCCGACTCCCACAGCGGCTTGCCGGTCTCCTCGCCGATGCAGCGGGCGATTTCATCGGCGCGGCTTTTCAGGCTCGCGGCGAAGGCTTCCAGCACGCTGATGCGTTCTTCCAGCGGACGCCGGGCCCAGGCCGGAAACGCCTGGCGCGCGGCCTGCACGGCCGACTCGACCTGCTCGACCGTGGCGCCATTACCGGCCCACAGCACCTGCTGTGTCACCGGGTTACGCGATTCAAACAGTTCCCCCTGGCCAGCCAGCCAGCTACCTGCGATATACAGCGAATTCATTATTTCGACTCCCGAGCAGCAGACAACGGTACGGCACGCACTTGATCACCCACCACCAGTTGCAGGCGCTTGGCGGTTTGCGGATCGACCACCAGCGTGCCGGCCGCCAGGCGTGCCGGTGCGGCGGTGATGCGGCAATCTTCGCGTTTGCGGTTATGGATCAGGAACGGCGTGGCGTCGTCCCCCGGTGTGCCGATGGCCAACACCAGCGACTGGCTGTCACGCACCGCACGGATCTTGCTGGTTTCACACTCCACGGCCGGGCCGGCGTCGAAAATATCGACGTAGCCCTGGTAGCTGAAGCCTTCGCTCTTGAGCATGCTCAACGCCGGCTCGGTGTCCGGATGGACCTTGCCGATCACGTTGCGCGCGTCTTCGGAAAGGAAGCAGCTGTACAACGGAAACTTGGGCATCAGCTCAGCGATAAACGCCTTGTTGCCCACGCCTGTGAGGTAATCGGCCTGGCTGAATTCCATCTTGAAGAAGTGCCGGCCCAGGCTTTCCCAGAACGGCGAACGCCCGGCGTCGTTGGACACGCCACGCATCTCGGCGATGATCTTGTTGCCGAACAGTTGCGGGAACTCGGCGATAAACAACAGGCGCGCCTTGGCCAGCATGCGGCCGTTGAGGCCGTTACGGTAATCGGCATGCAGGAACAACGAGCACAGTTCGGAATTGCCGGTGAGGTCGTTGGCCAGGAACAGCGTCGGAATCTCACGGTAGATATTCAGTTCCTGGGAGGCGCTGACCGTCAGGCCGACCCGGAAGTTGTACCACGGCTCGCGCAGGCCGACGGCACCGGCGATGGCGGAAATCCCCACCACGCGGCCTTCGTCGTTTTCCAGCACGAACAGGTAGTCGGCATCACCGCGCCCGGCGTCGCCGCGAAAGGTTTTTTCCGCCCAGCCTACCCGATGGGTCAGGCGCTCTTCGTTGGCCGGCAAGGTGGTGAGGCCGGTGCCGGTGCTGCGCGCCAGATCAATCAGGGCCGGTAAATCGCTGCTGCGTACGGGACGAACGATCATGCTATCTCCTCAGACGGGCCGCTGCTGCCAGCCACCCGCGACACTCTGTTTATACCGCTACCAGGCGCACACTCGCGCCTTCACCAACGCCCAGGGCTTCGGCGGCTGCCAGGTCCAGGGTCACCGGTTTGCCCGGCGCGTAGTCCAGCTCCAGCATCACCGCGCGGTAATCCTGCAACTGCGCGTTGCTCACCAGGTACTGGCGGCCGACACCCTTGACCATCTCGCCGATCTTCACCGGCACCACGCGGCTCTGGGCGATCGAGCGAATGCCCGAGACCCGTGCGTGCAGCGTCGGGCCGCCGTCGAAGATGTCGATGTAGTGGTCAGTCTCGAAGCCTTCGCGCATCAGGATGTCGAAGGTGATCTGGGCACGCGGGTGCACCTGGCCCATGGCTTCCTGGGCTTCGTCCGGCAACAACGGCACGTAGATCGGGTAATGCGGCATCAGCTCGGCGAGGAACGTACGGCTTTTCAGCCCGCACAGGCGCTCGGCGGCGGCGTAATTGAGGTCGAAGAAGTTGCGGCCGATGGCATCCCAGAACGGCGAATCACCGTTCTCGTCGCTGTAGCCGACAATCTCGGTCACCACCGAATCGGCAAAGCGCTCGGGGTGGCTGGCGACGAACAACAGGCGGCCACGGGAATTGAGTTCCGACCACGGCGAACCGACCAGCTCCGGCACCACGTAGAAGCTGGTGAGCAGGCTGTTGCCGGTGAGGTCGTGGCACTGGGAAAGCACGTGAATCTTGTTGTGGATCTTCAGCTCGCGGGAGGCGTGCACGAAGGTCTCGTTACGAAAACTGTAGAAAGGCTCCGAGTAACCGGCCGAGGCGACGATGGCCGAGCAGCCGGCGAGCTTGCCGGTCTCGGTGTCTTCGAGCACGAAGAAATAGCTTTCCTCACCGTTGAAACTCACCTCGGCCGCGAAGGACGCTTCGCTGGCGGCGATCTTGTCGCTCAGGCGTTCCACATCATCCGGCAAGGAGGTGACACCAATCGGGCTATCCGCAGCCAGACGCTGTACCTCGCCCAGATCAGCCATTTGCGCGGGGCGCATCACCAGCATGGTGTCACTCCTTAACTCTAGAACTCACAGGAAAAAAATACCGAACAGGTCAGGAACACCCCATATCTTCATGTGGGGCATATTCCAGTGTGGGAGGGGGCTTGCCCCCGATAGCGGTGTATCAGTCACCAGATGCATCAACTGACAGATTGCTATCGGGGGCAAGCCCCCTCCCACATTTGATCCGGTCCGACAGACAGATATGTATCAGGCTTGGGTCAGCGTTTTTACCGCACGCTCGAAACGATCCAGGCCTTCGTTGATGTCCGCGTCTTCCACCACTAGGCTTGGTGCAAAACGCACCACGTCAGGGCCGGCTTGCAGGATCATCAGGTTTTCTTTTTCGGCCGCGTTGAACACGTCCTTGGCCTTGCCTTTGAACGCATCGCTCAGTACGCAACCGATCAGCAGGCCCATGCCACGCACTTCGGTGAAGATGCCGTACTGCTTGCCGATCTGCTCCAGGCGCGCCTTGAACAGGTCGTGCTTGGCGTTGACGCCGGCCAGCACCTCAGGGGTGTTGATCACGTCGATGACCGCTTCGGCCACTGCGCACGCCAGTGGGTTGCCGCCGTAGGTGGTGCCGTGGGTACCGACCACCAGGTGCTTGGCCAGGTCTTCACGGGTGAGCATCGCCGCGATCGGGAAACCGCCGCCCAGGCTCTTGGCGCTGGTGAGGATGTCGGGCACCACGCCGTAGTGCTGGTAGGCAAACAGATGGCCGCTGCGGCCCATGCCGGTCTGCACTTCGTCGAACACCAGCAGCGCATTGTTGGCGTCGCACAGTTCGCGGGCACCTTGCAGGTAAGCCAGCTCGGCCGGCAGTACGCCGCCTTCGCCCTGGATCGGTTCCAGCACCACGGCGCAGGTCTTGTCCGATACGGCGGCTTTTAGCGCTTCCAGGTCGTTATAAGGGACGTGGGTGATGCCGGTGATTTTAGGCCCGAAACCATCGGAGTACTTCGACTGGCCACCGACGTTGACGGTGAACAGGGTACGGCCGTGGAAGCTGTTCAGCGCGGCAATGATCTCGTACTTCTCGCTGCCGAAACGGTCGAACGCCACGCGACGGGCCAGCTTGAACGCGGCCTCGTTGGCTTCGGCGCCGGAGTTGCAGAAGAACACACGCTCGGCAAACGTGGCGTCGATCAGCTTATGGGCCAGGCGCAGGGCCGGCTCGTTGGTGAAGACGTTGGAGACGTGCCACAGCTTGTTGGCCTGTTCGGTCAGTGCACCGACCAGCGCCGGGTGGGCGTGGCCCAACACGTTGACCGCGATGCCGCCGGCAAAGTCGATCAGCTCGCGACCCGCCTGGTCCCACACACGGGAACCTGCGCCACGCACGGGGATGAATGCGGCAGGTGCGTAGTTGGGAACCATGACCTGGTCGAAATCGGCACGTTGCACCGGGGCTTGCTCAACGGACATCGGAGTCTCCTGAAGAGGAACGCCTGCCTGGAACTGGCGGGCGATGCAGGGATTGTAAGGACAGTTTTCAGCGCGGCCTTGCCGCCAAGCGACAACTTCTTATAGCGCCAACCCCCGTTTTACGCGGGTTTACGCCAATGCGACAAATAGCGTCGCAATGGCGCAGTTTAAACGGATGCAGGGGTTTTCGGCAGTATGCAGGGAAGTTGCGCGATGGACGCGACACACCGCGCCAATCGTATTCACCCCACGTCAACCACGCTCGGACGGCACCGACGAGAGTTCGAACGGGCTGCTGCTGCGGCGCTGGTTGCGGTCTTCGCGAGGGGTGGCGCCAAAGAAGTTGCGGTAGGCGCTGGAGAAGTGCGGCCCCGAGGAGAAGCCGCAGGACAGGCCGATCTGGATGATCGACTTGCTGGTTTGCATGAGCATCTGGCGGGCCTTGTTCAGGCGCAGTTCCAGGTAGTACTGGCTGGGAACGCGATTGAGGTATTGCTTGAAGATCCGCTCCAGTTGTCGTCGCGACACGCACACATGCTGGGCGATTTCGTCGGTGGTCAGCGGCTCTTCGATATTGGCTTCCATCAGCAACACTGCCTGGGTCAGCTTCGGATGGCTGGAGCCCAGGCGGTTCTGCAGCGGGATGCGCTGGCGCTCGCCGCCTTCGCGAATGCGCTCCACCACCAGCTCTTCCGACACCGCACCGGCCAGTTCGGCACCGTGGTCACGGGCCAGCACCGCCAGCAACAGGTCGAGTACCGACATACCGCCGCAGGCGGTCAGGCGATCACGGTCCCAGTCGAACAGATGGCTGGTGGCGATGACCTTGGGGAAACGCTCGGCAAAATCATCCTGCCAACGCCAATGCACGGCGGCACGGTAGCCGTCGAGCAGGCCGAGCTGGGCCAACGGGTAGACACCGGCCGACAAGCCGCCGATCACACAACCGGCGCGCACCAACTGCTTGAGGGCGGTGCTCAGTTGCGAGGCGATCACGGCAGGCGGCTCGTCCGCCAGCAGGAACAGTTTCTGGAAGCCTTCCAGCTTGCCGGCCCACGGTTCACCCGGCAGTTGCCAGGCGCCTTCGGCGGCCGGCTCTGCGAGCAAAAACGACAGCTCGTAGACCACCTCCGGATGCACCCGCTGAGCAACGCGCAAGGCCTCCTCAGCCAGCGCAAGCGTGAGTGCTTTTGTGCTGGGCCAAATCAGGAAACCAATTTTGTGGGCGGTCATGGAGTGCTATCCGAAGCGAAGAACGGTAATGAAGACAAGGGCCAATGCTAGCCCGTAAACCAACACAAAGCTCAAAAACAATAAAGACCTGCTTTCCTGTAGGAGCGAGCTTGCTCGCGAAAAAACCTGAGAACATCACGGGGCATCAGGCTTCCCGCGTTATCGTTGACGATCTTCGCGAGCAAGCTCGCTCCTACAGGGGTAAAGCAGCGGCCTTGATTATTTCAAGCTGCCGGACAGGAACTGCTGCAACCGCTCGGACTGCGGGTTGACCAGCACTTCCCGCGGGTTGCCACGCTCTTCGACGATGCCTTTGTGCAAGAACACCAGCTGGTTCGACACTTCACGGGCAAAGCCCATTTCGTGGGTCACCACCACCATGGTGCGGCCTTCCTGGGCCAGGTCCTGCATGACCTTGAGCACTTCGCCCACCAGCTCGGGGTCGAGGGCCGAGGTGGGTTCGTCGAACAGCATCACCTCCGGTTCCATCGCCAGGGCTCGGGCAATCGCCACGCGCTGCTGCTCGCCACCGGACATATGGCCCGGGAACGCATCCTTGCGATGGCCCACGCCGACCTTGGCCAGGTAGTGCTCGGCCTTTTCACGGGCGTCTTTTTTCGACATGCCCAGCACGTGCACCGGGGCTTCCATCACGTTTTCCAGCGCCGTCATGTGCGACCACAGGTTGAAATGCTGGAACACCATCGACAGGCGCGAGCGCATGCGTTGCAGCTGCTTAGGGTCGGCGGCCTTCATGGCGCCGTCCTTGTTGGCCACCAGTTTCAGCTCTTCGTTATTGAGCAGGATCTTGCCGGCGTGGGGTTGCTCCAGCAGGTTGATGCAGCGCAAAAAGGTACTTTTGCCCGAACCACTGGAACCGATGATGCTGATCACATCACCGGCTGCGGCGGCCAGGGACACGCCTTTGAGCACTTCATGACTGCCATAGCGTTTATGCAGGTCTTGGACTTCAAGTTTGTACATGCGGTCGGTTCTCACAAAAACAGGTGGTCAGTCGTTGAGCAAGCGCCCGTGACGCAGCGCTTCGCGCCCCGCCACCTTGGCCAGCCAGAAACCCGCTTGGGCATAACGTAGCCGTTCAACGGCAAACAACACCCCCGAGGTACCTGCGCAGATAATGCTCACGCGGTCTTCCAGGGGATCAATCACTTCAAAAATCGGCTCGCCCTTCTCGATCCAGTCGCCGGCTTTACGCAGGTAACTGATCACCCCGGCGTGGGGCGCAAACAGCAATTCGGTGCCTTCGAAGGGCACGCCTTCGCACGGTTCGTGTTGCGGCGCCGGCCATTCGCCCTTGATCAGGCCTTGCTCGGCGAGAAACGCGAGGATGCCTTCGGCGTGGAAGATCGCTTCGTCACGGCCGGTGTCCGCCTGACCGCCCAACTCCAGCGTTGTCGCCAGGCAGGCCAGCGGAATCTGTGCGTCGGGGAAGGCGCGGGACAACCGCAGCCACGGCAACGAGCAGGCCTCATCGAACGAGCTGCCACCGGAATCTTCCGCGAGCAGACCGACTTTCACATTCAAGTGCGCCGACAGCGAACGCCACTGCGGCCAATGCTGGGGCAGCGCGTACATGTGCAGCGCGGCTTCGGCGTCGCAGTGCAGGTCGAGGACGATGTCGGCGCTGCACGCATGGCTCAGCAGGATGCGCTGCATGCCTTGCAACTGGCTGCTCGGCTCGGGCAATGCGTTGAGCACATCGACCATCGCCTGGCGAATCATGCGCACGTTGGCGTGAGCATCATCCCCCAGCTTGCCGGTGAGCAACTCGGCCACCGGCTCGCTCAACTCAACGAAATCGCGGTTGAAATTCTTGCCGCTGCCCACTTCGAAACGGCCCTGGTGACTGCCTTGCAGCAACTGGCCCAGGCCCATCGGGTTGGCCACCGGCACCAGCTCGATCACGCCGTTGAGGGCACCTTGCGCTTCAAGTTCAGCGAGGCGTTTTTTCAGCTCCCACGCGGCGCGCATGCCGGGCAATTCATCGGCGTGCAGGCTGGCCTGGATATAGGCCTTGCGCTCGCCGCTGCCGAAACGGAACACGCTCAGCTGGCGCTCGCAGCCCAGGTGGCCCCAGGGCAACAGATGATCGATACGTTCCATATCAGTGCTTCCGTGGAGCCAGATAGCTCAGCCAGCGGCGCTCGGCCAACTTGAACAGGCGCACCAGGATAAAGGTCAGGCACAGGTAGAACACGCCGGCGGTGATGTAGGCTTCGAACGGCAGGTAAAACTGCGCGTTGACCGTGCGCGCGGCACCGGTGATGTCGATCAGGGTGACGATGGACGCGAGACTGGTGGTCTGCAGCATCATGATCACTTCGTTGCTGTACTGCGGCAGCGCGCGGCGCAGGGCCGACGGCAGCAGGATGCGGCGGTACAGCTTGTAGCGCGACATGCCCATGGCCTTGGCCGCTTCGATCTCGCCATTGGGGGTGGCCTTGAGGCTACCGGCAATGATCTCGGCGGTGTAGGCGCTGGTGTTGATCGCAAAGGCCAGGCACGCGCAGAAGGTCGCGCTGGACAGCAGCGGCCACAGGAAGCTCTCGCGCACCGCTTCGAACTGCGCCAGGCCGTAGTAGATCAAAAACAGCTGCACCAGCATCGGCGTGCCGCGGATCACGTAGGTGTAGAGCCAGGCCGCACCGTTGACGACCGGTTGCTTGGACACACGCATCAAGCCCAGGGGCAAGGCGGCGAGCAGGCCGAAGAACAGCGAGATGGCGAGCAGTTTCAGGGTGGTCAGCAGGCCGCCAAGGTACAGCGGCATGGCCTCCCAGATGACGTTGTAGTCGAAGATCATAGATCAGCCGCCCTTACGCCTACCGAGTAGCGCTTCTCAAGATGACGCAGGGCCAGCAACGACACACTGGTGATCACCAGGTACATCGCCGCCACTGCGAGGAAGAAGGTAAAAGGCTCGCGGGTGGCATCAGCCGCCTGCTTGGCCTTGAACATCATGTCTTGCAGGCCCACCACCGAGATCAGCGCGGTGGCCTTGGTGAGTACCAGCCAGTTGTTGGTAAACCCGGGGATCGCCAGCCGGATCATCTGCGGCACCATCACCCGGAAAAACACCTGGAAGCTGCTCATGCCATACGCCAGGCCGGCCTCGGCCTGGCCCTTGGGGATGGCCATGAAGGCACCACGGAAGGTTTCCGACAGGTAGGCGCCAAAGATGAAACCCAGGGTGCCGATACCGGCGGCCAAGGGGTTCAAGTCGATATAGTCGTCATAGCCGAGCATCGGCGCGACGCGGTTGAGCAGGTCCTGACCACCGTAGAAAATCAGCAGGATCAGCACCAGGTCGGGGATCCCGCGGATCACCGTGGAGTACAAGTCACCCAGCCAGGCCAACCAGCGCACCGGCGACAGGCGTAACGCGACCCCGATCAGACCCAGAACAATGGCCAAGGCCATGGACGACAAGGCGAGCTGAAGCGTCAACCATGCGCCATCGAGGATGACGGCCCCGTAGCCTTTCAACATGATTCAGGTCCTCGAAAAGGGGGATGAAAAAATGGCGCAAACCGCAGGAATTCTGTTGCTTGCGCCATTTCGGACAGACAGCTGCGAGTACTTACTTGGCTTCTGGGCCGTAAATATCGAAGTTGAAGTACTTTTTCTCGATTTCTTTGTATTTACCGTTGGCACGGATCGCGGCGATGGCAGCGTTGATGCGGTCCAGGTTTTCCTTGTCGCCCTTGCGTACGGCGATGCCTACGCCGTCTCCGAAGTAC
Source organism: Pseudomonas sp. NIBRBAC000502773 (assembly GCF_006517195.1). Taxonomy (NCBI): domain Bacteria; kingdom Pseudomonadati; phylum Pseudomonadota; class Gammaproteobacteria; order Pseudomonadales; family Pseudomonadaceae; genus Pseudomonas; species Pseudomonas sp. NIBRBAC000502773. The sequence continues at coordinate 1,852,404 of NZ_CP041189.1, forward strand.
TTGACGTCGGTGAAGGCCGGGCCGGTGAACGCATAGCCTTTACCGGCTGGCGTATCGAGGAAACCTTCCTGCAACAGGGTGGCGTCGGCCACGGTGCCGTCGAGGCGACCGGCTTCCACGTCCAGGTAGATTTCGTTCTGCGAACTGTAAGGCACAACGGTGGCGCCTTTAGGTGCCAGGACTTCCTTGGCGAAACGGTCGTGGATCGAACCGCGCTGTACGCCGATCTTCTTGCCTTTGAGTTCATCCAGGCTGTCGCTGACGGCGGTGCCTTCCTTCAATACCAGGCGTGCCGGGGTCAGGTAGTAGCGGTTGGTGAAGTCCACGGACTTCTTGCGGTCTTCGGTGATGGACATGGACGACAGGATCGCGTCGATCTTGCGCACTTTGAGCGCAGGGATCAGGCCGTCGAACTCTTGCTCGACCCAGGTGCACTTGACCTTCATCTCTTCGCACAGGGCGTTGCCGATGTCGTAGTCAAACCCGACGATGCTGCCATCCGGCGCCTTCGAGGCAAACGGAGGGTAAGCCGCTTCGATACCAATTTTCAGAGGCTTGCCTTCAGCGAAAGCCTGCATGGACAGCACGGACAGCGCCAGGGCGCCCAACAGCACGAGTTTCTTCATCTTGGGACTCCATCGGTATAGGGCAAAACAGCAGTATGAGCCATGGCCCACGATGCGACTGAGTGAAACCGAATAGCGGTGCTGCGTCCTACACCAATTCAACAGTGGAGACGACGAGCGAGTGATCGGCATTCTAACGACAGGCCGGAAGCCGATATTTCCTCAATGCGACAACAATTTACAGAAGCACTGAGAAAGCGGTTCCAGCACATTGACAGCCTCTGAATTTTATGCAGAGACAAAAGATATTAAACCTGTTGATGCTGCAAATTGCGGGCCTATTATTCGCAAACCCTTCTAGCACGGCAAGTGTGGCGTTTAATCTTATGGCTCGGGGTGTCTAAAGCGCGGTTTTTCGGGGCATAAGCGTAGCCCTTTGCCTCAGGTTTGGGCGATGGGTTACACATTTGTGCCACTCGGTAACATTCAGAAACCTCCTACGCGAAAAACCGATATTTATTTGGATCTCCTTCGATTTCAAGCACTCACAAAAAAGCCCCACCCGGCTCACACCGAATGGGGCTTTGTCTGACCAGCCCGTCTTACGCGACGTTCATGGTCTTGTGGGTCTCAATCAAATGCGCCACTACCCCCGGGTCCGCCAGGGTGGAAATATCGCCCAGCCCGTCGTACTCGGCCGTGGCAATCTTGCGCAGGATACGGCGCATGATTTTCCCCGAGCGCGTCTTCGGCAAGCCCGGTGCCCACTGGATCACGTCCGGCGAGGCAATCGGCCCGATTTCCTTGCGCACCCAGTTCTTCAGCTCCAGGCGCAGGGCTTCGCTGGGCTCTTCGCCATTCTTCAGGGTCACATACACATAGATGCCCTGGCCCTTGATGTCGTGCGGCACACCCACCACCGCCGCTTCGGCGACTTTAGGGTGGGCAACCATGGCGCTTTCGATCTCGGCAGTGCCCATGCGGTGGCCGGATACGTTCAACACGTCATCCACACGGCCGGTGATCCACCAGTAGCCATCTTCATCGCGACGGGCGCCGTCACCGGTGAAGTACATGCCACGGAAGGTCTTGAAGTACGTGTCGACAAAACGGTCATGGTCGCCGTACAGGGTACGGGCCTGGCCTGGCCACGAGTCGAGAATCACCAGGTTGCCTTCGGCGGCGCCTTCGATGATGTTGCCCAGGTTGTCCACCAACGCCGGTACCACGCCGAAGAACGGCCGCGCGGCAGAACCCGGCTTGAGTGCATGGGCGCCCGGTAGCGGGCTCATCAGGGTGGCGCCGGTTTCGGTCTGCCACCAGGTGTCGACGATCGGGCAACGGGATTGGCCGACGTTCTTGTAGTACCAGTCCCACGCTTCCGGGTTGATCGGCTCACCCACCGACCCCAACAGGCGCAGGCTGCTGCCATCGACGCCTTCGCAGGCAGCGGTGCCGGACGCCATCATCGCGCGGATCGCGGTCGGGGCGGTGTAGAGGATATTGACCTTGTGCTTGTCGACGATCTTGCCCACCCGGGTAATGTCCGGGTAGTTCGGCACACCTTCGAACAGCAAGGTGGTCGCGCCATTGGCCAGCGGGCCGTAGACAATATAGGTGTGGCCGGTGACCCAACCGACGTCGGCGGTGCACCAGTAGATTTCGCCCGGGCGGTAGTCGAATACACGCTCGTGGGTCAGGGCCGCGTACAACAGGTAGCCGCCGGTGGTGTGCTGCACGCCTTTAGGCTTGCCGGTGGAGCCCGATGTGTAGAGGATGAACAACGCTTCTTCGGCGCCCATCTCCTTGGGCGCACACACGGTGCCCGCCACCTTCATCAGGTCTTCGTACCAGATGTCGCGATGCTGGTTCCACTTGATCTGGCCATTGGTGCGCTTGCACACGATGACCTTCTGGATGCTGCTGGTTTCCGGGTTGGTCAGCGCGTCGTCGACGTTGGCCTTCAGCGGAATTTTCTTACCGGCGCGAATGCCTTCATCGGCAGTGATCACCACCTTCGACTTACAGTCGATGATGCGACCGGCCAGGGCCTCCGGCGAGAAACCGCCGAACACCACCGAATGGATCGCACCGATGCGGGTACACGCCAGCATGGCGACCACGGCTTCGGGGATCATCGGCATATAGATGGTCACCACGTCGCCGCGATGCACATCCTGGCCACGCAGGGCGTTAGCGAACTTGCAGACTTCCTCGTGCAGCTCGCGGTAAGTGATGGTGCGGCTCTCGGCCGGGTCATCGCCCTCCCAGATGATCGCCGCCTGGTCGCCACGTTCGGCGAGGTGACGGTCCAGACAGTTGTAGGAAACGTTCAGGGTGCCATCGGCGAACCACTTGATGTCGACATGGTGATCGTCGAAAGAGGTCTGCTTCACCGCGGTGAAAGGCTTGACCCAGTCAAGGCGCTTGGCTTGCTCGCGCCAGAAACCGTCGGGGTTGACCACCGACTGCTGGTACATGGCCTTGTAGGTTGCCTCGTCGGTCAGCGTGTTGGCTGCTACTTCGGGGCGAACGGGGTACAGGGAAGCCGCACTCATCTTTCTTACCTCGGTGACATAGTTGTTGTTGTATGACCCAGTTGTATCCGGGGTGGGCCTATAGAACCATTCGACGATGGTAGTAACAAGACCCTACAAAATGCCCTGCTATCCCCGTTTGCCGCTCTGGCCCGCAGCCTGCGGGGCTTTGCGGGTGGGTGAAAAAACCTTTACCACGGGATTGTTACAAAAACCGCCAACAGTCTTTATCAAAAGCACGGGTATATGAATATAACCCGCAGGCCTAGAATCACTTCCGCCAACCAAGGCATTGTGATTAACACAACAGTGATTAACAACGTAACAGCCCCCACGAAGGCACGTTAATCCGAACTAACCAATCCTAAGTTATACACGTGGCCTCACAAGGGCCCCGTGACCCCTTTCGCCCTGAAGAAGGTAAGTAAAGAAATGAAAGCTCTCGTAGTTATGGCCCTCAGCAGCTTGTGCGCCACCGCCGCCCTGGCCGACGAGGCCCCGACCGAGCTGGCCGGCCAGAACGCCCCGATTGTTGAGGACTACACCTATAGCACCAAGCTGGATGTGGCCAAAGTATTGTCCATGAGCACGATCCCGGAAGTTTGCGAAGTTGTGCCGGTAAAGATGGAATATGAAGACTCACAGGGTCAGCGTCATATTCTTAACTACCATGTAATGGGCAATGGCTGTTCGAACGGATAACAACTTAGTTAGTGTGATCTGCGCGTGATCTTATTTGCCGCAAGAAATCGTTCTTGCGGCGAGGCCCCCTCCCCTCGCTTGAATCGAATGCTACGATTGTGGCGTCGCTACCTTTCCTGTACGGCAGGATGCATTCATGCGAGCCAGTTTCGAGAAGATCCCCACCGAGGCCAATACCTCCTGGACCCTGCTGAACCGCAGGCTGCCGGAGGCGATCCCGTTTGAGTGGCATCACCATCCCGAATACGAACTGACCCTCACCCTCAATAGCCGCGGGCATCGCTATATCAGCAACGATGTGGCGCTCTACGACGACGGCGACCTGGTTCTGGTGGGCCCGAACGTGCCACACAGCTGGTCGTCTGCCGAACGTATTGACCCGACCCAGCCGCACGTCGCACTCGTCATCTGGTTTTCCGAAGCCTGGGCGGAATCGCTGGTGCGCCTGTTTCCCGAAATGGCCCCGACCCGCGCGTTGCTGGCCGCAGCCCAGCAGGCGCTAAGTTTCAGTGACAGCACCTCAAGGGTCCTGCGCCCCGTGATCGAAGCCATGGTCGAGCAGGATGCATCGCAGCGGCTGATCTCTTTGCTGACCGTGCTCAACCTGTTGTCACGAGACGTCGCCGCGCAGCGTATTGCGGTGGAAAACGCCGCGCCTCAGGTAATCGAAGACCCGCGCATACGTCGCGTGCTGGATTATCTGCATGCCCACTACGCCCAGCCCGTGGGCATTCCGCAATTGGCGCAGATGGCGTGCGTCAGCGTGTCGGCCCTCCATCGCATGTTTCGCAAACACACACGCTGCACGGTGCTGGACTACATCGTGCGCCTGCGCATCGGACATGCCTGTGCACTGCTGATGCAGGGCAACCTGGCGGTCAGTGCCATAGCCGAGCAGGTCGGCTATGTCTCCCAGGCGTTGTTCAATCGCCAGTTCAGAGCGCTAAAAGGTCTCACGCCTTCGCAATTTCGCGCCCAGCACGGGCATCACTTCCAGTAACCAAGCCGATTCTTCCATTCACGACGCAACAAACGCCACAATCGTACTGCTCAACGCGTCTAACCGGACTGCTGCCCAGGCAGCCCCGGTGATTCCATACCTGTATGCATAACAACAATACAGGCCACCCCATGAGTAATTATCACGCCTTCGAAAGTGCCGAGCTGCCGGACGACTACCGGCGCAACATCGTCAACATGAAGAAAACCCTGCGCGCGCAGATCGGCGATGTGAACGCCTTGTTTGCCGAGGTCAGCGCTTTCATTGCCGATGAAATCGCCTCGATCAAAGCCCAGCAGGCGCTGAGCGGTTCGGCTTGGCCGGAACTGGATTTCGACACGATCGCCAACGGCCAAGTGACAGACGCGCAACGCGCCCTGATCAAGCGCAGGGGCTGCCTGGTGATCCGCAATCACTTCGCGCGCGAGCAAGTGCTGGGGTGGGACAAGAGCCTGCTGGACTACCTCGACAACAACCATTTCGACAGGGTGTATCGCGGCCCGGCTGACACCTTTTTCGGCAACCTCGACGCCTCCCGCCCGGAGATATTTCCGATCTACTGGTCCGACGCCCAGATGCAAGTGCGTCAGCACCCGCGCATGGGCGCTGCGCAATCCTTCCTCAACCGGTTGTGGACCACCCATTCCCAAGGCCAGCAATGGTTCGATCCGGACATCAACGCGCTGTACCCGGACCGCGTCCGCCGGCGCCCACCGGGCACCACATCCAAAGGCCTTGGACCGCATACCGACTCCGGGGCGCTGGAACGCTGGCTGCATCCGGCCTACCTGAAGGTCTTCGACAAGATCTACCGCAATGACTTCCAGGCGTACGACCCATGGGATGCCGCGCATCGCACCGAGGTCGACGAATATGCCTACAAGGACACGGTGAAATGCTCGGCCTTCCGCACCTTCCAGGGCTGGACGGCACTGTGCGATATGCGTGCCGACCAGGGTGTGCTGCATACGCTGCCGATCCCCAAGGCCATGGCTTATATGCTTCTGCGCCCGCTGCTGGACGACGTACCCGAGGATGAATTGTGCGGCGTGGCGCCCGGCAAAGTGCTGCCCATCTCAGAGAAATGGCACCCGTTGCTGGTACAGGGCATGACACCCATTCCGGACGTGCACGCCGGCGACTCGGTGTGGTGGCACTGCGACGTAATCCACAGCGTCGCCCCGGTGGAAAACCAGCAGGGCTGGGGCAATGTGATGTATGTCCCGGCCGCCCCCATGTGTCCGAAAAATCTGCGTTACGCCAAGGACGTGTTCAGGGCATTCGAGCAAGGTGTCTCGCCGGACGACTTCCCCCGGGAAGACTACGAGCAACAGTGGCAAGACCGCTTCACCCCTCGACAACTCAACAGCCTGGGCCGCAAAGGCCTGGGATTGGAATAAACCCTGCCCATAACAACAAAAAAAGGTATCCCCTATGAATCTCCTAAATCGCCTTGCCCTTGCAGTCTCTTTCGCCAGCCTCTGTACGCTCACCGCCCAGGCGGCTGAGAGCAAAGGCAGCGTCGAAGTCGTCCACTACTGGACGTCGGGCGGCGAAGCCAAATCAGCCGACGTGCTCAAGCAACTGATCGAAAAAGACGGCTTCACCTGGCAAAACAGCGCCGTCGCCGGTGGCGGTGGCGCGGCGGCCATGACCGTGCTCAAGACTCGCGCAGTGTCCGGTAACCCACCCTCCGCCGCGCAGATCAAAGGGCCGGACATCCAGGAATGGGGCAAGCTGGGCCTGCTGACCAGCATCGACAACGTCGCCCAGGCCAACCACTGGGACACCCTGCTGCCGCCGAGCATCGCCGAGCTGATGAAATTCGACGGCCACTACGTTGCCGTGCCGCTGAATATCCACCGCATCAACTGGCTCTGGACCAACCCCGACGTGCTGCGCAAAGCCGGGGTCGCCCATGCCCCTACCACTCTGGAAGAACTCTACGCCGCCGGCGACAAGCTCAAGGCCGCCGGTTTTATCGCGATCGCCCACGGCGGCCAGCCATGGCAGGACACCACCGTATTCGAAGGCCTGGTACTGAGCATCCTTGGCGCCGATGGCTTCAAAAAGGCCTTTATCGACAACGATGAAGCCACCTTCACCGATCCGAAAATGACCGAAGTGTTCGTCGCCCTGCGCAAACTGAAGACCTACATGGACCCCAACGGCGCCGGCCAGGACTGGAACATGGAAACCGCCAAGGTCATCAACGGCCAGGCTGGCATGCAACTCATGGGCGACTGGGCCAAGAGCGAATGGAGCGCCGTCGGCAAAAAGGCCGGCCCCGACTATGAATGCGCGCCCTTCCCCGGCACTCAAGGCATCTATAGCTACACCATCGACTCACTGGCGATGTTCAAGCTGTCGAGCAAAAACGACACGCCCGGTAACAACGCCGCCCGCGACGACCTGGCCAAGATCGCCCTGGAGCCGCAATTCCAAACGGTGTTCAACCAGAACAAAGGCTCGATCCCGGTCATCAAGGGCCTCGACATGAGCCCATTCGACAGCTGCGCCCAAGCTTCCGCCAAGGATTTCGCCGAGGCGGAAAAGGCCGGCACGCTGGCGCCGAGCATGGCGTTCAACATGTCAACGTCCCAAGCCGTGCAGGGCGCGGTGTTTGATGTGGTAAGCAACTTCATGAGCAATAAAGATGCGGACCCGGCCAAGGCGGGTAAGCAGATGTTCGCCAGCATTAAAGCGGCGGCCCAGTAATCCGCTATCTAAACAACCGTCAAAGCCGCCACACTCCCCTGTGGCGAGCGGGCTTGCCCCGCGTCGGGCAGCGAAGCGGCCCCACAATCAGGCGCCGAGTTCTCTCAGGAAAACCTCAGCGCCTTGACTGGGGCTGCTTGGCAGCCCAGCGCGGGCAAGCCCGCTAGCCACAACAGCCGCATACAAGCCACAAGGCGATTTCCCGACGACTGGACACCACCACTCGCCGCTAAAAAAATCCTCAAGCAGCAAACCCTTACAAACCAACACTCTGGCCGTAACCCCACGCATTTTGGCCGACCGCTGAGGCCATCCGCCGCAACACAAAGCCGAATTTTTCCCTATAATGCGCGGGTAAATCGGGCCTGCAATATCCCTTTACACAGGGACGAAGAGCCAGACCTTGAGCCTGCGCTGGAGCATGTACCTGTCGCTCCGCCCCTCAAGCCTCACGCAGAGCACCCGTTAGCCTATTCCGTTTAATGCGTGCGCTAGCTGCAACAAACGATTCCTTAAGATCCACCGCGGCCTCAGGGCCGTGTGAACACCCAACCATCCGGTTTCACACGGGCACCTTTGAGCCCTCACGCAGGAGACGACACGTCATGCTGAGCTGGGACGAATTCGACAAAGAAGAAGACGGCGAAGTAGCCACCAAAGGCGCCAACGCCGGCCACGCCACCGAAGCCAACATGGACCGCCTCGACGGTGCCGGCGCCGCTGCCGCCATCGAAGCCCGCGCCGTCACCGCCAGTGACTCCGCCGCCATCGTGCGCGCCAAGGCCGCCCTGGACAAACTCGACGTCGCCGAAGGCCTCGCCGAACTCGAAGGCGCCTCCGCCCGCGTCGCCGTTGACGAAAAGCGCATGATCAACTGCCGCGCCGACCTCAACCAACTCGTGCCCTTCAAGTACGACTGGGCCTGGCAGAAATACCTCGACGGCTGCGCCAACCACTGGATGCCGCAGGAGGTCAACATGACCGCCGACATCGCCCTGTGGAAAAACCCCGAAGGCCTGACCGACGACGAACGCCGCATCGTCATGCGCAACCTCGGCTTCTTCTCCACCGCCGACTCCCTGGTCGCCAACAACCTGGTGCTGGCCGTGTACCGCCTGATCACCAACCCGGAGTGCCGCCAGTACATCCTGCGCCAGGCCTTCGAAGAAGCGATCCACACCCACGCCTACCAGTACTGCATCGAATCGTTGGCCATGGATGAAGGCGAGATCTTCAACATGTACCACGAGATTCCATCGGTGGCCAAGAAAGCGGCGTGGGGCCTGAAGTACACCCGTTCGATCTCCGATCCGAAGTTCGAAACCGGCACCGTCGACACCGACAAGGAACTGCTGCGCAACCTGGTCGCCTACTACTGCGTGCTGGAAGGCATCTTCTTCTATTGCGGCTTCACCCAGATCCTGTCCATGGGCCGCCGCAACAAAATGACCGGCGTGGCGGAGCAGTTCCAGTACATCCTGCGCGATGAGTCGATGCACCTGAACTTCGGTATCGATGTGATCAACCAGATCAAGATCGAAAACCCACACCTGTGGGATGCCGAGATGAAGGAAGAAGCGACCCAGATGATTCTGCAGGGGACGCAACTGGAGATTGAATATGCGCGGGATACCATGCCGCGTGGGGTGCTGGGGATGAACGCGGCGATGATGGAGGATTACCTCAAGTTCATCGCTAACCGTCGCCTGTCGCAGATTGGGTTGAAGGAAGAGTATCCGGGGACGACTAACCCGTTCCCTTGGATGAGCGAGATTATGGACTTGAAGAAAGAGAAGAATTTCTTTGAGACTCGGGTTATTGAGTATCAGACGGGCGGTGCGCTGAGCTGGGATTAAAGTCAGTACCACCAAAGAGAGCTGCCCAAGGGCAGCTCTTTTTTTGCAAATAGCATTTAGAAGGTCACATCAGCAAATGGAACTGCTCTACGCCACGCTATTAATTATCACGATACTCGGAATGGCTGCCTGGATGTTTCTCGGTGGATTTGTCTTCAGAAATCCGTTCGTCCTCTACATCACAGGTTTTGTTCTAGCACTCGTGGGTGGATATCTTTCCTATAGTTTGCAAGAGATCGCTGCTAATGGCGAAGCGGCTAAATACTTTACTGACCTTAAACTAGCCGCCGCACTTGTCAGCTACACCATCGCCGCAGCCGGCGGTAGTTTGATTGCAAGCGGTATTTTGTTGAAAGCCCAACATATGGCCAAAGCAGACAAAATTTCTGCGAAGAGAGCAGTAAACATCGTTGCCAACAACATTGAAATGATCCATCAGCAGGCGCTACAGCTACGGGATAATCCCACGGCGCTGACAATCGCAAAGCAAGAAGAACAGCGTCTCGACCTGCGCTTGAGGTTATACGAACAACGAACAGCGCTGGACAAGGCCCTTGAACGACTGGAAAAAATGGACTATCCGTAAGGTTTGCCATTTCTTGAAGTACATCACGTCAAGCACCTGGCCCAGAAGGGTTCGGATCGCATCACCAATGCTGTAGCCTTGTGCCCCAATTGCCATCAGCGTTGTCACCGGTCGAGTGACCGGGAGGCTTTCACCGAGGGGCTTTACGCCAAGGTCGGAAGATTGGCACGGGAGTAGACTCCTGCTGTCACACCTGATGCACGCTCAAAAAATACTAGATAGGACCGAGGCCAACCCGTGAACCCAGACATGCTCGAAGCCGGCCCTGTGGATGCCAAAGTACTCTCCGTCTTTGACTTCGACGGCACCCTGACCCACCACGACAGTTTCGTGCCCTTCCTCAAGTTTGCCTTTGGCACCGGCGAGTTTTATGGCCGGATGGTCAAGCTGGCGGTGCCCGGGCTGCGCTTTTTGGTGCGGCAGATAAGCCGGGATGAGTTGAAGGCGCAGTTGATCCGCACCTTTATGACCGGGGTGGAGAAGACGTGGGTGCAGCAGAAGGCCGAGGAGTATTGCCAGCGCAATTGGGCACGGTTGATGCGCCCGGCGGGGGTGTTGTCGGTGGAGCAGGAGTTGGGCTCGGGGGCGGTGGTGACGCTGTGTTCGGCGTCGCCGGCGTTGGTGCTGCAGCCGTTTGCCGATCGGCTTGGGATCAAGTTGATTGGCACTGAGCTTGAGGTGGTCGACGGGGTGTTGACCGGCAAGCTCACCGGGAATAACTGCCGGTGTGAAAATAAGGTGCTAAGGCTGGAAGCGGTGTATGGCGATTTGGGCGAGTATCGGCTGCGGGCCTGGGGCGATACGCGTGGGGATCAGGAGTTGTTGGCGGCGGCACAGGATGCGCATTTTCGGCATTTTCATGCCAAGAAGAAAAAGCGGGCTCGGTTGCAGCGGTGATGCGGGGGGCGCAGAACCTGGCGGCGTTCGGCGGGGCAATGAGCCCGGTGATATGCGGGTATCTGCTGATCAACGCAGCGCCGGCCAGCATGTTCTATGCCTTGGGTACACTCACAGCGATAGGTGGGACCTTGTGCTTCCTCAGCGGACGCCGGGTTGCAGGTTCTTGCTGATATTTGCGCGGGTTCCCGCTATTAATAGCGAAACCTCTCACGGACCCGAGCCCCATGAAATTCGACACGGCCTACAGCCTGAGTCTCGATGACAAGCTGTCGATCTACGACGTACGAGACCTGAATTTCGACGAAACCGCCGCCTACGATTCCGACCAGGACAGTTTCCTGTGCCCCAACGATGCCTGTCGTGCCGCCTTCGAAGCAGGCAATGTGCTGAGCACGTTCAACGCCAGGAATGTCAACTACCAACGCACCCCGCACTTCAAAAACACGCCGAGCACCCGGCATATCGACGGCTGCCGCTATGCCAGCCTCCACAAGGGTGCAGCAGGCGAAAACGACGATGAGCGTGAGGATAATTTCCCATCGGAGTTTGTACTGACACGTCGTACGTACGAGCGTAAAACCGCGGAGGTCGGCACCGAGGGGCTGGTCCCACAAGATTCAGCCAAAACACCTTCAACCCGCAGCGGCGAATCTGTCAGTGCCAGCGACACCACCCCGGACAAAACCAGCGTGTTCGCCCACCCGGTGGAGTGTTTTGTGTCGAACATCCACGACAAGGAAAAGCTGAAAAGCATGCCGCTGAAAATCGGCGAGCACACCGCGACTTACGCGGCGTTTTTCAAGAAGATCGAATACCTGCAAGACAACAAGGGCCTGATCTATTGGGGCAAGGTCAAAGCGATCAAGGACTACACCAGCAGCTTTCGCATCGACTTCGAAAAGAAGGTGTGGCTCGACAAAAAGCCCTACTCGGTCAACGTCTACCTGAGCAAAAAGCTCATCGAGAACTACCGCAAGCGCAAGGCGTTCCTGGAGCAGATCAGGGCTGCGGCGGACAGTGAACGGGCGTTGTATTGTTTCTTCTACGGGGTCACACCGGAGCTGAAACACGTGCCCAGCAAGAAAAACCCCGAGCAGACCTTCGGGGTGTTCAGCGCGAATATCGAGAACCTCGATCACCTGATCATTCGTGAGGCGCCGGGGTTGGAATAGTGGGTCGATAAACATCCAGTTGATGAGCGGTCAAAACAACTGTACAAAAACACAGTATAGTTTGTCCTCCCCCGTCGAACCCTGGAGAAACCCCATGTCCTCTCTGGCAATGAGCTCTTTCGTAGAACAGCAGATCGTCCTGCATCAATTCACCGCCAAACACAGCGTACAGGCCCGCGCGATGCTGGGCTGGAGCCGCGAGGAGCTGGCCCGCCAGGCGGGTGTAACGGTGGATGCCATCCAACAGTTCGAAAGCCAGGGCGACGTGGCTGATGAAGCCCGCCTGGCATTGGCGTTTCGGTTTGAGGCGCAGGGGCTGGTGTTTTTTCCGGGGTTTGCGCCGGGGTGGGGCATGAGTGTACGGCGGTTTGACACCGCCCCTGCCGAACCCGCAGCACAAAACATTATGTCGCGGTTGATGGGCTCAACAGCGGCATCAATTGATTCACCAGCGCCCCAACCCCATGGTGCGTAGAGTCCAAGCGGATCACCGGACAGGTCAGTGCCGTCAACCAGGTTTCATGCCGACGCAGGCTGCGTAGGCTGTGGTTGCCGTTGTCGTAACGAGCGGCCCAGGCCAGGAAGGCGACGCTGTTCTCGTGGCGGCTGCCACCTTCCAGGATTTCATCACCGTAGCGTTGCACTTCCCTCAGGCGCAGGCGGTGCAGGCGCACGTGCGGGTCGAGGCGCAGGAACACCACGTGGGTGAACTGCGCGATCATCGCGTCGCCCCAGCCGCACAGTGAACCGGACAGCACCCAGCCTTCCAGGCCCGCAGTCTGCTCCTGCAGCAGGCGGATGCGTTCATCCTTGGGCCGGGCAACGGTGAAGGGGGCGTCGGTTTGCTGCCAGTAGTAGTCGTCAGTGTCGAAGTAAGCGACGTTCAGACTCTCTGCCAAGGCCCTGCCCAGGGTGGTAGTGCCCGCCCCCGCAGCACCGAGGATATGAATTCGATAGGCCATGGCGTCCCTCCATCGCATTGAGTGTATCTTTTGAAGGCGTCAGCCCTTGCGTTTGTAAACGCCAACGCCCAACAACCGCCTGTTGTTCAACGCCCGGTCCTGGAACCTGCCTTCGCGGCTTGCTCGTAGCCATGGGCTACGGCAAGCAGTGTGGGTTCGGTCCAGCGGGCACCAAAGAAGTATGCACTGGCCGGCATGCCGTGCTCGTCTTTGCCGGAAGGTACCGAGATCCCCGGATAACCGGCCACTGCGACTGCAAAATAGCTGTTCGTTTCAAAGTCCGACACCACGGCATCGAGCTTTTCACCGTCAATCAGCTCATCCACTGTGCTGCGAAAATCCTGGATAAGTGCATCCCATAGCGGCTTGCGCTCCTCGGATGTCAGGGTGGATGCGTCAATTTCCTTGAGCAGCGGCTGGTGGTCGGTGTCGCTGCCATCGCGTTTTTCATTGAACGCGATCAACTCGGAAACTGACTTGACCGGCAGCCCACCGCGCTTGTCCAAGTAATCATTCAACTCACTCTTCACATCAGCAAACAATAGTTCGCCATAGCGTGATGCATCCGCCAGCCGCATGTTCACCGGTACGAGTACTGCAACTTGTGCGCGAAGCACATCAAGGGTTTTTTGAAACTGAGGGCTATTGTCCACCGGCAGTTTTTCATCATTCACGGAAAAGGTTGCGGGATAACCAATACGTTTATCCTTCAAGGCGCCTGGCTTGAGCAACGCGGTGTAGTCAATGCCTTGGGGGGCATCCACATTGGCTGAATCCTGAGGGTCGCTGCCCGACATGGCGTTGAGCAACAATGCGGCATCAAACACCGAACGCGTCATGGGCCCCGGCGTGTCCTGTCGATGGCTGGCAGGAATAATGCCGCTGCGGCTCAGCACGCCCACGCTCGGCTTGAAACCGACCACCCCGTTAAACGCCGCCGGGACTACGATCGAACCATTGGTTTCGGTGCCGACGGCCAAGGGCGCCAAACCAGCCGCGACCGCTACAGCCGAGCCCGAGCTTGACCCACCCACCTCTGCGTCCGCTTGATGTGGATTGAGCGTTTGCCCGCCCCGCTGGCTGAAACCGTCGGGGCTGCCGCGAAAGCCGGCCAGTTCGGTCAGGTTGGTTTTACCCAGGATCACTGCGCCTTGCTGGCGCAGGCGTTCGACGATAAACGCGTCCTTGATCGCCGCAGCCCCCACCAATCCGAAGGCGCCTGCGCTGGTTTGCTGGGTGTCGCCCGTCTCGATATTGTCCTTGATGAGCACGGGAATGCCATGCAGCGGTCCTCGGACCTTGCCGCTGGCGCGCTCGCGATCCAGCTCGCGAGCAATCTCCAGCGCCTGCGGGTTGAGCTCGATGATGGCGTTTAATCCAGGGTCGCGTTTGCGAATGCGCTCCTGCAGGAAAGTGACCAGATCTTCCGACGTGAGCCCGCCTGGCCTGGCCATTTGTTCACTGAGCGCGCGAACACTGGCCCATTCCGTTCCCGGCGGTACCGGTTTGGAGGTATCGGCTGTCAACGGCAACCCCATCCAAGACGCCGCATGGCTGACAAACGCATTCACACCATATCCAATTCCAAACATGAACCACCTCGGGAGAAGAGTAAGAAATGACGAAGGACCATCATTGAGCCGTGCGCCAGTCTAAAAACTTCCCTCTCCCCATCCTGCCTGATGCAGGCAGTTCAACCCGTGGGATTGTTCAACACACCCGGTAGCCCATGCTGTGCATTTTCCAGGCAACAAGCATTGCGATAACCCTGCGCCAGCGCCGCCAACGATTCCTTCGACCATCGTGCACCGTAGAGCCACAACGTCCCGCCGCCATCGAGAGCCTCGCCAAACCTCGGGTAACCACTCCAGCACGCACCATGGAATGCAGCACTTTGGCTGTCCGACACGAGAGCATCCAGCCGGTACTCATTTACAAGTTCATCGATTTCATTATGCGTGTGCAGGTTGAACGTGAGGGTGCCGTCGACCCGTTGCGCCGGCACCGGTATCAGTTGCGCCCCGGCCCGGCGCAAAACGTCCAGCGCCCGTATGAAGGGCGCACGGTGTTGAATCGGTTCGTGACCATCGCCACGTCCGTATCGGTCGGCATACCCCACGCGCCTGCCGGCCAACACTTGCATGGCGGTAAAGGGACTGTTGTTCTGCACCAGCGGAACCTCCACCATCACCTGGCCCTCTGGTTCGATACCGCTTAAGGCAATCAGCATCAACGAGGGATCACGCATGGGTCTGATGGGAAGTGCCGGTACGTTATACCCGGGGATCAGGCCCCCACCATTGGGGTGGGTTTGAGGGTGGGGATCGACATCAAACGCGATACTGCGGGGGGGCGCTTGATCGGTGGAAGGGCGCAGGCATGAAGGCGCCGAATTGGTCATATCCAAGAGCGCAGGCAACGGCTGGCCCACCTGGCAAACCGCATCCGCTCGAGAAAACTTTCTGCATTTGCTGTCCATCGGAACGTCTCCCCTGAAATCATTTTCCGGGGATCATCGCATCCTCGTCGGAGCCTGTCGCAGACCCGAAACAACTTGAAAACTCCTTTTCCATTACCTCTGCGCCCTCAGCCCACAAGGTGCTCTTGTGCACCTTGGGTTTCCACTTCCAGCCACCATGCATATCCACGCTCCGGCTGGTTCAAGCTGAACGCCTGGCCCATCGGCGGTGTGGTAATCGACACATTGCGCTCCCACGCCAGCGCCATGATGCGGTCGAAAGGTTCGTGCCAGGCATGGAACGCCAGGTCGAAAGTGCCGTTGTGGATCGGCAGCAGCCAACGGCCCCTGAGGTCGATATGCGCTTGCAGGGTTTGCTCCGGCTGCATGTGCACATGGGGCCAGTCGACGTTGTAAGCACCGGTTTCCATCAACGTCAGATCGAACGGGCCGTACTGTTCGCCGATGCGTTTAAAGCCGTCGAAGTAGCCGGTGTCGCCGCTGAAAAAGATGCGGCGCGTGCCGTCAATCATCACCCAGGAACACCAGAGGGTCTGGTTGGCATCAAACAGGCCGCGCCCGGAAAAGTGCTGCGCCGGCGTGGCGACAAAGCGAATGCCATCCACCTCGGTGCCTTGCCACCAATCCAGCTGCCGCACTTTGCTGGCGTCGACACCCCACTTGACCAGGATGTCGCCCACGCCCAGCGGCGCGAGAAAGTAACGGGTCTTGCCGGCCAGTTGGACCACAGCCTTATGGTCAAGATGGTCGTAGTGGTTGTGGGAAAGAATCACCGCCTCCAGGGGCGGCAGCTCTTCAAGACGGATAGGCGGCTGGTGGAAACGCTTGGGGCCAGCCCAACTGAATGGCGAAGCACGCTCGGCGAACACCGGGTCGGTCAGCCAGAACTTGCCGCGCATTTTCAGCAATACGGTGGAATGCCCCAGGCGGAACACGCTGTGATCAGGCGCCGCCAACAATTGCTCGCGGGTCAGCGGTTGCACCGGGATCTGCCCCACCGGGCGCGTGCTGCGTGGTTTGTTAAACAGCATGTTCCAGAAAATACGCAAGGTCTTGCCAAAGCCACCGTGCTGCACGGGGGCCTCGTTGCTGAAGCGCCCCAGGTCCTGTTCGGCAGGCTTGGGCGCCGCAGGTGGAGACTGGAGGCGGGTTGAGATGGTGGCCATTACAGAGTGACTCCTACGGTCCGCTCATAAGTTACACTGCACAGTGTAGTTTCAAGATTGCAACAAAATCCGCAGCAAGTAAACTACCCAGTGTAATTTACCCTCAAGAGCCGAACGCCACCCATGACTGCCCCTCAACGCCTCACTGACCGCAAACGCCAAGCCATCGTGGCAGCGGCCATCGCTGAGTTTCGCGATAACGGCTTCGAGGTCACCAGCATGGACAAGGTCGCCGCCACCGCTGGGGTGTCCAAGCGCACGGTGTATAACCATTTCCCCAGCAAGGAAGAACTGTTCGCCGAAATCCTTCACCAGCTCTGGGCCAGCAGCGCCGCCCAACTCGACGTCAGCTACACCAGCGAGCGCCCGCTGCGCGAACAATTGCGCGGGTTGCTGGAAGCCAAGATGAAGATGATGTCGGACACCAATTTCCTCGATCTGGCCCGGGTAGCCATCGCCGCCACCATCCACTCACCGGAACGCGCGCAAGACATGGTCACCCGCCTGAGCCAGCGCGAAGAAGGTTTTACCCAGTGGGTACGCGCCGCCCAGGAAGACGGCCGCCTCTCCTGCACCGACCCGGCGTTTGCCGCCCACCAGATCCAAAGCCTGCTCAAGGCCTTCGCGTTCTGGCCGCAGATCACGTTGGGCCAGCCGACCCTGGATGCCGCTCACCAGGCGCGCGTCATTGAGTCAGCCATTGACCTGTTCCTGGCCGGCTATGAAGTCAGCGCCCCCCGCCCCCAGTAAAAACCATTGCAGGAGCGACATTCCTGGTCGCTTTTGACGCATTCGCCCTCTGTTTTGCGCAAATGGCCTGGAAGGCCACTGATTATTCCTATGGGAATAACTGACAATATTCACAGGCCTTATGCGATCAACGGTCGATCCGGTGACCGCGCGCCGCGGTAAATGTGGAAAACAGCTGAACCAGGAATTTATGGAAAACAGACGAGGCAAAGGGCTATCATTTGCCCGGCGTATCTACCAGCCAAGGATCATCGGCCTGGGTGTCGGCAGCATCAGCGTTACCGGCGCCCTGTACCCGCTCGCCATGCCGGGCTGGGTCTGGGCATTACTGCTGTTCAATGGGTTTGCCTGGGCGCACCTGGCGTACCAGCTGTCCACCCGCTCGCCGTTCCCTTACCAGGCTGAACAGCGCAACTTCCTGTATGACTCGGTACTCGGCGGGTTCTGGGCGGCGGCCACGCAGTTCACGCCGCTGACAGCCGTGACCATCCTGTCGATGATGACCATGAACAACGTCGCCGCCGGCGGCCGGCGCCTGTTCCTGCGTGGCCTGCTCGCCCAGGGGCTGGGGATCGGCGTGGCATGGGCGCTGTTCGGCATACAGTTCAACCCCGACGTCAGCCTGCTGCAGGTCTACTCCTGCCTGCCGATGCTGACCCTCTACCCCATGGCCATCGGCATGGTCTGTTATCAACTGGCGATCAAGCTCTCGGAACATAAACGCGCCCTCAGTGCCCTGAGCCGCACCGACAGCCTCACCGGCCTGCTCAACCACGGCTCGTGGAAAGACCTGCTGCACCTCAAGTTCCACAAGTGCCAGCAGCAACAAAGCCACGCCACCATCGCATTGATCGATATTGACCACTTCAAGCGGATCAACGATACCCACGGCCATATCGTCGGCGACACGGTGCTGCGGCAACTGAGCCTGGAACTGCGGCGCAACCTGCGGGAAAACGACCTGGCCGGACGTTACGGTGGCGATGAGTTCTGTGTGATTCTTCCGCAAATGCCTCTGGAGCAAGCGGCGCAGATCATGGAGCAGATGCGCGAAACATTCGGCAACTACCGCACCCCGCACATACCGGAATTGCGCGTCAGCCTGAGCATCGGCCTGGCGGACTTCCAGCCGCGCTTCACCGACGCAGCCATGTGGCTGAACGCGGCGGACCGGGCACTTTATGCCGCCAAGGACACCGGGCGTAATCGAGTCAGTGTCAACGACGACCGGATAGCCTGTTCCGCCTGACGTTGTCCTGCGACACCGGTCTGAATCCTCCGTGCAGCCCCGCACGAGATAGCACAATGCCTCCATTGGTCGCCTACCCAAAAATGGTCCTGCCCATGGAGCGAACTTCTTGTCAGGCTGATGACTCTTAACCCGTTGTTCCACCCCCCGCTGTCAGCACAAGGGAGCTGACAATGAGCAGGTCAACCGTAGGGCAAATGCCTTACGGAGGCAGGCGCCTATACATGGATCCTCCCAGACGCGTGCTTGCCCGAGCCCCCGAACATGCTATTCAACGCCCACAAGAAAACCATCGATACCCTGCAATACACCGTGGCTCATCAGGCCAGCCTGCTGGACGCCATCGAACGCTCCATGGCGGTGATCGAATTCGATCCGCAAGGCCTCGTGCTGCGGGCCAATGACAACTTCCTCAATACCCTGGGCTACCGCGCCGAGCAGATCGAAGGCCAATCCCACCGGATGTTCTGCACGCCCGCCTTCGCCCGCAGCGCCGAGTACCAGCAACTCTGGGCCAACCTGCAAAAGGGTCAGTTCCAATCAGGTACCTTCGAACGGGTGGGCGGCAATGGTCAGTCGGTGTGGCTGGAAGCCAGCTACACCCCGGTGCGTGATAACGCGGGCCGTGTGATCAAAGTGGTGAAGTACGCCCTGGACGTTACCCCGCGCCTGCAGGCCGAAAGCGAGGCCAACGCCAAGTTGGAAGCCATCGGCCGGGCCATGGCCGTCATCGAGTTCAACCTCGACGGCACGATCATCACCGCCAACGCCAACTTCCTGCAGCGCATGGGCTACAGCCTGGCGCAGATCCAGGGCCAGCATCATCGTCTGTTCTGTACCCCAGAGACCGCCGCGAGCTCAGCCTACAGCGAGTTCTGGCGACGCCTGAACCAGGGTGAATTGTTCAGCGGCCAGTTCGAGCGCGTGGATAAAAACGGCCGGCCCGTTTGGCTCGAAGCCAGCTACAACCCGGTGTACGACGCCAGCGGGCGCCTGCGCAAAGTGGTGAAGTTCGCCTCGGACATCACCGCGCGCGTGCAACAACATGCCGCTGACGCGCAGAGCGCCGCCCAGGCTTATCACCTGTCGCTGCACACCCAGGACATGGCGGAAAAAGGCGCCGACGTGATCCAGAAAACAGCCAGCGGCATGCGTGAAATTTCCTCGGACATCGACAACTCCTCGCAACTGATCGCCAAGCTGGGCGAGCGCTCGCAGCAGATCACCACCATCGTCAACACCATTCGCGGCATTGCCGAACAAACCAACCTGCTGGCGCTCAATGCCGCTATCGAAGCGGCGCGCGCGGGTGAACAAGGCCGCGGTTTTGCCGTCGTGGCCGATGAAGTGCGGCAGTTGGCGGCGCGCACCAGCGGGTCCACCACGGAGATTTCCAGCATGATCGCGGTGATCCAGGCTGAAACCCGTCAAGCCATCGACAGCATGGACGCGACCCGCGACCGCGCCGCCCAGGGCGTGGAGTTGGCCGACCAGGCCGGTACGGTGATGCTGCAGATTCGCGAAGGCACCAGCGAGGCGGTGCACGCGGTAAGTGCGTTTGCCAATGAGCGGGGTGCCCACTAAGTAGGCCACGGGTTATTCATGTGTAAGACAGGTCGCCAGGACTATAGTGATTCACTGTCTTAACGTTGATGACCCGAGCCGACCATGACCCCCGACAAGCCCGAAACCGCCCCCGTCGATCACCTGCGTTTTCACCGCCGCCACGCCCACCTGGCGCCGACCTTCGGCAACGATACCTTTGCCCTCAAGGCCGAGGCCTTTGCGCGCTTCTTTGGTACACCGACCTTCCTCGGTGCGCAAACCGCGATCGTGATCTTGTGGGTGGTGCTGAACGTAACCGGCATCACCCACTTCGACGTGTACCCGTTCATCCTCCTCAACCTGGCCTTCAGCCTGCAATCCGCCTATGCCGCGCCGCTGATCCTGCTGGCCCAGACGCGCCAGGCGGCCCGCGACAAAGCCCAGTCCGACGCCGACGCGCAACACCGTGAAGCCCTGGCCATCGCCAATACCGAACGCCAGGCCCAGGCCGCGCAAACCACCAGACAGTTGCTCGAATTGCTGGAGCAAAACACCCGGCTGACGGAAATGACCAAGCAACTGACCGAACACATCGAAACCCTGACGTGCGAAATGCATGAGCATTACGTGCGGAAACCTCAATAACAACGCGAATGCCATGTGGGAGGGAGGGTGTGTCAGGGTTTCATCTGCACATGCCGGCCCAACTCATCGAACAGCGTCACCACCGAGCGCAACGCGCGGCAATCGGGGCGCGTCAGCAGCCATAACGCGGTGTCGTGCCCGGCCAACGCGGGGCCCAGGGGTTGCAGGCCGTCATCCAGCAGAAAATCCGGCAGCGCCGCCACCCCCAACCCGGCCCGCACCAGTTCGGTTACCGACAACATGCTGTTGCAGCGATAGCTGGGACGTACGCCGGGCAGGTGTTCGCGGCGCCAGGTCACCGTGGGGTGGTCGGGCAGGAAGTCGTCCGGCGCGATCCAGGCCAGGTCCGCCAGTGAGCGTGCGGCGTGTTGATCCGCGTACGTGGGGCTGGCACACACCTGATACGCCACGGCCCCCAGGCAACGGCCGACCAGATGCGCCGGCGGAGTCCTGGTCAGGCGCAGGGCGATGTCGGCATCGCGGCGGCTGAGGTTGGCGAAATCATTCGACGTGCTCAGCTCCAGGGTCAGCGCCGGGTAGTCCGGCATGAACTGCGCCAGCGCCGGCAGCAGCAGCCCTTGCAGCACCGAGTCGGTACAGGTCAGGCGCACCGTGCCGCTGATCACCTCGCCGCCCTGCTCCACGCCGATGCGCGCCGCCTCCAGCGCTTGTTCGGCACGTTCGGCCTGCTGCGCCAGGTTGCTCGCCAGGTTGGTGGGCAGGTAGCCGGCGCGGCTTTTTTCAAACAGCGTTTGGCCCAATGCGGCCTCCAGCCGTCGCACCGCGCGGAACACCGTGGACACATCCACCCGCAACAATGCCGCCGCCCGCGCCAGGGTGCCGCCACGCACCAGGGCGAGGATCAGCGACAGGTCGGGGTAATCGAGTTGATAGTGCGTGGCTGCATTGAGCATGTGGGCAAATGCCAATATTGATTGCGTGCGCGCCAATCTATAGTGCGCATCAGGACACCACAAGCCATGGGACGCACACGATGAAAGCCACCACCCTGCACCTCGCCCTGATCGGCGATTACAACCCCGATGTCATCGCGCACCAGGCCATTCCCGTCGCGCTGCAACGGGCCGGCGAAACCCTCGGTTTGCAGGTTCAAATGCAATGGCTCGACACCGACACCCTCACTCCCACCACAGCATTGCACGGCTTCGACGGCTTCTGGTGCGTGCCCGCCAGCCCCTACCGCGACACCGACGGCGCGTTGCGGGCGATCCGTTTTGCCCGCGAACAGCGGCGACCTTTCCTCGGCACTTGCGGTGGTTTTCAACACACGGTGCTGGAATACGCCCGCAACGTGCTGGGCTGGGCCGATGCCGAACATGGCGAGCTGGCGCCGGGCGCTGAACGCGCAGTGATCACCCCCCTGAGCTGCGCACTGGTTGACGCCACCGACAGCCTGCGCCTGACACCCTACACGCGCATCGCCGAGGCCTACGGTCGTCTTGACATCGAGGAAGGTTACCGCTGCCGCTACGGCATCAACCCCGAATTCGCCGATGCCCTGCTCGAGCGCGAGATGATTCCCAGCGGGCATGATGCAGTCGGCGATCTGCGCGCGGTGGAGTTGCTCGACCATCCATTTTTCGTTGCCACCCTGTTCCAGCCTGAACGTACCGCCCTCAAGGACGTCACGCCGCCTTTAGCGATTGCCTTGCTCAAGGCCTGCCAGGAGCAATACGCATGATCGCCAAGACCCCGGCCCCACCCTACTACGCGGTGATTTTCAGCTCATTGCGCACCGACGGCGATCAAGGCTACGGCCAGGCCGCCGCCCGCATGCTGGAGTTGGCTCGCGATCAACCGGGGTTTCTCGGGGTGGAATCGGCGCGGGAGGATGGCCTGGGGATTACCGTGTCCTACTGGAGCAGCGAGGCGGCGATCCTGGCCTGGAAGCAGCAGGCCGAGCACCGGGCGGTGCGCGAACAAGGACGCGCCACCTGGTACTCGGCGTTTCAAACACGGGTGTGCAAGGTGGAACGGGCCTACACATTCCAAGGCCAGTAACCGTCGTATCGCCTGGCCCTCTGTGGCGAGCAGGCCTGTTGTGGTGAGCGGGTCTGTTGTAGTGAGCAGGCCCGTTGTGGTGAGTGGGCCCGTTGTGGTGAGCGGGCTTGCCCCGCGCTGGGCTGCGAAGCAGCCCCAATTCAGTTGACGCGGTTCTCCTGACTAACCGCAGCGTCTGGTTCAGGGGCCGCTTCGCGCCCCAGCGCGGGGCAAGCCCGCTCACCACAACAGGCCCGCTGCCCTAAAAAGCCGGCCTGCCACAGAACGCTCGCTCACCGCCTATGCCGTCTAGCTCACCAGACTGCGCAGCGCACTGATCTGTGGAATTTCCACCCGTTTCATGTACACGCGCAACGGCTCGCTGATGTTGATGCGGTCGTCGATATTCTGGTCGAGCAGCAACTGGATACGCTCGCGGGACAGGGTCATGGTCTGCTCGGGGGCCGGCAGCCAGACAAATTCAGCGGTGGGGATAATGCCGTCGTCGGCCACATCCATGCCGAAGGAGTCTTCGCTGAAACGCACGATGTACTGGCCGGTCTTGCGGTTGAGGCCAACAAAACCGTGGAGTTGGTCGGCGGCCTGGCAGATAAGCTCGGAGGTGATGCGCATGGTAAACCTCACTGAAAAGTCCCACAGGGACTGGAAAGATGGTTTACACGCGTGGCAGAAAATACCGTCCTCTAGCGGGGCGGCTGCGAGCAAGAGTACTGCAATGCCGCGCAAAAAAACCGAGAAAATTGGCACGTGCGCACGTTAATGTCGGTTTGGTGATAGCGCCTTTCGCAATCAATTGTTAAAAAGGAGGCCTTCTCAAAGCTACCTCCACGAAAGGACTTCGCATATGCCTGTCACGTTTTCCAAGAGCGCCCTGCTGCTCGCACTGGCGCTTGGCCTCGGCCAGGCACAGGCTGCCGAACCGATCAGCCCGGCTGAATTGGCGACAAACGAAGGCATTCCCTACCCCGCCGTGATCGCTCACCGTGGCGCGTCCTACGACGCGCCGGAATCCACCGCCGCCGCCTACAAAGTCGCGCGCGACCTGGGTGCCGACTACCTGGAACTGGACCTGCAGCGCAGCAAGGACGGCGTGCTGTTCGCCCTGCATGACAACAACCTGCAGCGCACCACCGACGTGGCCACCAAGTTCCCTGAGCGCAAGGACGCCCCGGCCAACGAGTTCACCTGGAAAGAACTGCAAACCCTCGACGCCGGCAGCTGGTTCAACGCTGCATACCCGGACCGTGCGCGTCCAGGTTTCGTTGGCCTGAAGATCCTGAGCCTGGACGACATCATCAAGATCGCCGAAGGCAACCCGCAGCACAAACCCGGCCTGTACATCGAAACCAAGGAGCCCAAGCAATTCCCGGGTATCGAAGCCGACCTGAAAAACAAGCTGCTGGATAAAGGCTGGTTGAGCTCCGCCGGCTCCAAGCTGGGCAAGAGCAACACCGGCGTCGGCCAGGGCAAGGGCCGTGTGGTGCTGCAGACGTTTGAAAAAGACAGCTTGAAAGAGCTGCAGAAAGAGATGCCGAACACCCCGAAAATCCTGCTGTTATGGGTTGGCCCGGGCAGCATCGAGCCGAAATCCACGCAGACCTTTGCCGAATCCGGCGAACCGACCAAGGCCGCCTATTACGCCAAGCAAGAGCCGAAAGACGCCGCCGAGTTCGAAAAGTGGGTCGACGAAGCCAAGCGCCTCGGCGCCATCGGCACCGGCCCATCGGCTGAGCTGACCGCCCATGGCGACCAGAGCTACACCGACCTGGTGAAACCTGAAATGAACAAGCTGACCCACGACAAGGGCCTGCTGGTACACGTCTACACCGTGGATGAGCCGGTCGATTTCGACAAAGTGATGAAGGCCGGCGTCGACGGCATCTTCACCAACCGCGCCGCCGAGCTGCTGAAGTTCTACAAGCGCTGGCCGTCGTCCAGCGTTCAGGACCTGCTGAACGACTATAAGTACTGAGTGAGTCGGGCATTGGTGTCAGTGCGCCATTAAGGATGAGTTAAGTTGCGCCGGTTAATCTGGCGCCACTTAAACAGCTCACCAGAGAAGGACACACACCATGAAAACCCTGACCGCCCTGTTCGCCGCCACCGCCCTGACCCTGACCGCCGGCCTGGCCCAGGCCGATGTTCGCCCGGACCAGATTGAAGGCCTGCTCAAGTCCGGCGCCGTGATGCCGTTCGAGAAACTCAATGCCGCCGCCGTGGCCACCCACGCCGGTAGCAGCATCACCGACACCGAGCTGGACCACAAAAACGGGGTACTGGTCTACGAAGTCGACCTGACCGACACCGCCGGCAAGCGCTTTGAAGTGAAGCTCGACGCCAAGACCGGCGCGGTGCTGGAAAACAAGCAAGACACTTGAGTTGAACCTCGAAAAAACGCGCCACCTCCGGGTGGCGCGTTTTTTTATGCGCACCGTTAAAACGTCATATAACTGTCATACCTCCTTGCAATGATTCGCCCACGCGAACCTGTGAAACGTCCTACAGGCGCTTTCTCTGCGAGTCTCCATGAACCACAGCCTCGACCACAGCCACCAGGACTCCGACCTGTTTGGCTTGCTTTACGGTTTTCGTTTTCGTCCCGGTGAAAAGGGCGAACAGATTGATTCGGCCGCGGCCCTCGCGGCCTTGCAGCAACCCGCCGACCCGGAAGAGTTCCTGTGGCTGCACCTGAACCTGGCCCACGCCGCCTGCGAACGCTGGATGCAGGCCAACCTGGATTTACCCGAAGAATTCTTCGAGGCCCTGCACGAAGGCTCGCGCTCCACCCGTATCGAACACGTCGACTCAGCCTTGCTGGCGGTGGTCAACGACGTGGTGTTCAACTTCAGCAGCATGGTTTCGTCGGATATTTCTACGCTGTGGGTCTGCGCCCGCAGCCGGCTGTTGATCAGCGCACGCCTGCAACCTTTGCACTCGGTGGACAAGTTGCGCTCGTCGGTGAAGGCCGGCGAACGCTTTCGTTCGCCGCTGGAGTTGCTGGTGCACCTGCTGCGCGACCAGGGGGAAGTGCTGACCCAGATCGTGCGCAAGACCAGCATCAGCGTCGACCATATCGAGGACCAGTTGCTGTCCTCGCGCCTGTCCACCAACCGCGCGGAACTGGGCGCGGCGCGCCGGGTGCTGGTGCGCCTGCAACGCCTGCTCGCGTTGGAACCGGGTTCGCTGCTGCGCCTGCTCAACCGCCCGCCGCAATGGCTGCAAAAGGAAGACGTGAAGGAGTTGCGCAAATCCACCGAGGAGTTTGCGCTGATCATCAACGACCTGACGGCGCTGGGCGAACGGATCAAGCTGCTGCAGGAAGAGATCGCCGCCAACCTCAACGAGCAAAGCAGCCGCACGCTGTTCACCCTTACCGTGGTGACGGTGCTGGCGTTGCCGATCAACATCATCGCCGGTTTTTTCGGCATGAACGTGGGCGGTGTGCCGCTTTCACAGGACCCGGAGGGGTTCTGGATCCTGGTGGCGTTGGTCGCGACCTTCACGCTGATCGCCGGGCGCTGGGCGTTTCGCAAGTTTTCAAATTGAAATGAAACCAACGGTCGAATCGTCGCACCGCCGCTCATATGAGTACTCCGGTGTTTTGTAGACCAGTGGCAGATCCAATTACCTAAACAATGATTTGCGGCAGCATCGCTGTAACATTCTGCAATGAATATGAGCGGCATCCTCCCCACACGGATGCCCCGGCATGGCCACCCCTTCCCTGACTGCCTCCACGCACTCATCCTCCGTCGACTCAAAACCACGCCTGGACAAGAAACCCGGCCTGGTGACGGTGATCGTTTTCTTCGCCGTGCTTGCCATGGGCCTGTTGTTTACCGCCTACAGCCTCATGCACGACATGCACGAAATGGGCGCCCAGCTCACCACGTGGACGCCGTTCCTGCTGCTGGGTGTGGCGCTGTTGATTGCCCTGGGGTTCGAGTTCGTCAACGGTTTCCACGACACTGCCAACGCGGTGGCGACGGTGATCTACACCAACTCGCTGCCGCCGCAGTTTGCGGTGGTGTGGTCGGGCTTCTTCAATTTCCTCGGTGTGCTGCTGTCCAGCGGTGCGGTGGCGTTCGGCATCATTGCCTTGCTGCCGGTGGAGCTGATTCTGCAGGTGGGTTCATCGGCCGGCTTCGCGATGATCTTCGCGTTGCTGATCGCCGCGATCCTGTGGAACCTCGGCACCTGGTGGCTGGGTTTGCCGGCCTCGTCGTCCCACACCCTGATCGGTTCGATCATCGGCGTCGGCGTGGCCAATGCCTTGATGCACGGGCGTGACGGCACCAGCGGTGTGGATTGGAGCCAGGCGATCAAGATCGGTTATGCGCTGCTGCTCTCGCCACTGATCGGCTTCGCCTTCGCCGCCTTGCTGTTGCTGGCCCTGCGCGCCTTTGTGAAAAACCGTGCGTTGTACAAGGCCCCCAAGGGCGACACCCCGCCGCCCTGGTGGATTCGCGGCATGCTGATCGCCACCTGCACCGGCGTGTCCTTTGCCCACGGTTCCAACGATGGGCAAAAAGGCATGGGCCTGATCATGCTGATCCTGGTGGGTACCCTGCCGATGGCCTATGCGCTGAACCGCGCCATGCCGGCCGAACAGTCGTTGCAGTTCGCCGCAGTCGCCGAAGTGACCCAGGTGGCGCTGATGAAAACAGCGCCGCGGGCGTTGGCGGGTGACCCTCGGCCGGTGCTGTCGACCTACATGCGCACCAAGGAAGCCACGCCCGAGTTGATTCCCGCTCTCGCCGCCCTCGCCGGCCAGATCGGTGACCAGGTCAAAGGCTACGGTTCCCTGGCCAAAGTCCCCGCCGAAGCCGTGGGCAACGTGCGTAACGATATGTACCTGAGCAGCGAAACCATTCGCCTGATGGACAAAGGCAAGGTCGGCAATTTCGACGCCGACACCCAAGGCAAGCTGCAACTGTTCAAGCAACAGATCGACGATGCCACGCGCTTTATTCCGCTGTGGGTGAAGATTGTCGTGGCCATCGCCCTGGGGCTTGGCACCATGGTCGGTTGGAAGCGCATCGTGGTCACCGTGGGCGAGAAGATCGGCAAGACCCACCTGACTTACGCCCAGGGCGCCTCGGCCGAGACCGTGGCGATGCTGACCATTGGCGCAGCGGATATGTTCGGGCTGCCGGTGTCGACCACCCATGTGTTGTCGTCGGGTGTGGCGGGGACCATGGTGGCCAATGGGGGTGGGTTGCAGATGCGGACCATCCGCAATTTGCTGATGGCGTGGGTGCTCACCTTGCCGGCGGCGATTCTGCTGTCCGGCAGCCTCTACTGGCTGTTCACCCAACTCTTCTGACCAACCCAAGATTGAAAATGTGGGAGGGGCTTGCTCCCTCCCATATTTGGATGTGTGTCGTGTCAGTTGTTGAAGAGTCCCGCCATGGCCTTGAGCCGCTTCTTGTACACCCGCCGCGCCTCCAGCGCCTCCTCCAACGTCACCGCCACAAACCCCGCCCGCTGGTTGGGCTGCATCTGCCCGATCAAGTCCAGGTCGGCACTGATCACCGTGCCAATCATCGCGTAGCCACCGCCGGATACCGCATCCCGATGCAGCACAATCGGCTCCAGCCCCGCCGGTACCTGTATCGAACCGATGGGGTAGCAACTGTCGACGATATTCGACGGATCCGACCCCGCGCCGAACGGCTGCTCACGCGGTTCAAAGCTCAGCGCACTGCCGCCCTTGAAGCGGTAGCCGATGCGGTCCGCCTCGGAGCCGACCGTCCACGGTTCGGCAAAAAAACTGCGCTTGGCACCCGCGGTCAAGCGCTCGTAATACAGCCCCGGCACCATGCGCAAGGTGACATCACCGCCCACCGAGCGGCGCAATGCCATCGGCAAACTGTTGCCTGCCCGCCCGAGACCGCTGGCTTCACCGATGGGCAGCTCATCGCCTGCCTGCAAGCGTCGCCCGTGGAAACCACCCAGGGCGCCGAGGGTGTAGGTGGAACGGCTGCCAAGCACCAACGGCACGTCAATGCCACCGGCGACGGCGAGGTAAGTGCGGGCACCGGCCTTGGGAAATTCGAAACGCAGCACCTGCCCGGCGCGCACCTCAAAGGCGGTGTCCTGATGCACCACTTCGCCGTCCAGGCGCGGTGACATCAACGCACCGCTGAGTGCGACCAGGGTATCGCGCTGAAACTCCAGTTCCGGCCCGATCAAAGTGCATTCCAGGCCGGCAGCGCCTACCGGGTTACCCACCAGATGGTTGGCCGCACTCAGGGCGTATTGGTCCAAAGCACCCGATGGCGGAATGCCCAGGTGGTAATAACCTTCGCGGCCCAGGTCCTGCACAGAGGTGGCGAGGCCGGGTTTGAGGACCTTGATCATGCCAGCGCCTCCTGCAGGGTTTTCGGATAGCCAATGGGGTCGGCGAGAAACGCATCGAGGGAAAAATCCACCGGGCGAATGCGCAGGTCGAAACGTCCTGCCTCCACCTCGGCAACCGCCAGGTCGTAGGCGTCCCGGTCGATGGGTTTGAATTGCACGATGTCACCCGGCCGGAAAAACACCATATGCGCCTTGAGGTAGGCCAGCTGCTGCGCCGGGTCGTAGATCGGTGCCGGGGTCACGCCGAACATCTGGTAGCCGCCGGCGCCGCGCACCGAGTAGATGCAACCGAAGCAACCGCCATGGCCGAGGGTCAGTTTCGGCGTGTCGGTGCGCGGGCGCAGGTACTTGGGCACCTGCAACTGCCGCTCGCGCTCGACCATCTGGAACATGAACGGCAAGCCCGCGACAAAACCCACCATCGAGACAAACCACGGCGCACCACTGTGGGCGGCGATAAACGCTTCGACATCGGCCAGGCCATTGATGCGCGCGGCGTATTCCAGGTCGGTGCCAGCGGGGTCTTGATGGCGGTCGCGAAACCGCATCAGGGTTTCATGGGTCCAGGGGTCGTTATAGAGCACCGGGATTTCGATGATGCGCGTGTGCAGGGTGCGTTCGGCCACGGCCTGGGCTTCGGCGCTCTGCACGGCGTCGAGCAGCACATGGGGGGCGATGCGGTCGGGGTCGAAGCGAATCTGGAACGAGGCATTGGCCAGGCACACATCCAGCACGCCCTCCAGCGCCAGGCGTTCCACGGCACGGGTCACGGCCATGCCCTTGAAAAAAGCCTCAAGGGACATGCTCTCGCTGACTTCGGCGAACAAGTGTTCATCACCGCCGAAGCTGTAGCGGATGGGGGACGTTTCAGCCATGTCTGTTCCTCTTGGAATCGTTATAGAAAGGCAGGCAAAAAAGTAAATGTTCGATCTTATTAGGGGGTTTTGACTGTGATGCCGGCCTGGTCCAATGCTTCACGGGTGGCCTCCACCAACTCCAGGGCGCCGGGGGTGTCGCTGTGCAGGCAGATGGAGTCGAATTCAATAAACAGGTCTTCGCCTTCTACGGTACGCACCAGCCCCGTCTGACATGCGCGCAGGACGCGGGCCGCGACCGTGGCCGGGTCCAGTGCACGTACGTTGCGGGTAAACACAATGGAGCCCGTCAGATCGTACTCACGGTCGGCATAGAATTCGCGCACCACCGGCTGCCCGAGTTCCTTGGCCACGCGCCAGATCACCGAGTTGGGCATGCAGTACAGCAACAGCGTCGGCTCGATGATTTGCAGGTTCTGTACCAGCAGGCGCGCGGCTTCTTCGTCACGGGCCAGGTGCATGTAGAGCGCGCCGTGAGGCTTGATGTGTTGCAGGGTCATGCCCTGGGCGCGGGCGATTTCGCGCAGGGCGCCCAATTGGTAGAGCATGTCGTCCACCAGTTCCTGGGCCGGCGCATGGATATGCCGACGACCGAAACCCACCAGGTCGCGAAAGCCCGGATGCGCGCCGATGGCCACCCCCAATTGCTTGGCCCGCGCGACGGTGCGGCGCATGGTGCCGGGGTCGCCGGCATGGAAGCCGGTGGCGATATTGGCCGAGCTGATATAGGCCATCAGCTCCGCGTCGACGCCGTCGCCGATGGTCCAGGGACCGAAGCCTTCGCCCATGTCTGAATTGAAATCCACTGCCTGCATCGGGAACGCTCCGCCAAAAGGTGATGCTCGAAAGTAGGCTGCGGCTTGACCCCTTGGGAAGATCTATTATCAGATGGCTCATCTTCTGAAAATCAGATAAAGCCATGTCCCTGACCTTGCGCCAAATCCGCTACTTCGTGGCCACCGCCGAAATCGGCCAGATTTCCCAGGCGGCGATTCACCTGAACATCTCCCAGTCTGCGGTGACCACGGCGATCAAGGAGCTGGAAGCGCTGCTCGGCGTGCAGCTGTTTGTGCGCTCGGCCCAGGGCATGAACCTGACCGATGCCGGGCGGCACTTTCTCAACCGCGCCTACGTGATTGTGCGCAGTGTCGACGATGCGCTGAACAGCCCGTTGCCCGACTACCGCGCCAGCGGCGTGCTGCGCCTGGCGGCCAGCTACACGGTGCTGGGTTACTTCCTGCCGCACCACTTGCAGCGCATGGAGCACTGGCACCCGGATGTGACCCTGGAGGTGTTCGAGCAGGAGCGCCAGGCCATCGAACAGGGTCTGCTCGATGGCCAGTTCGACATGGCCGTGGTCCTCACCGCGAACCTCACCCACCCGGCGATCGTCTCGGAAATCCTGTTCAACTCGGAACGTCGTTTATGGCTGCCCAGCCATCACCCATTGTGCGAACGCGGTGCGGTGAGCCTGGCGGATGTGGCGCAGGAGCCGTACATCCTGCTCACCGTCGATGAGGCCGAACACAGCGCCATGCGGTACTGGGAACAGGCCGGGCAAACGCCCAAGGTGCGGCTGCGCACCAGTTCGGTGGAGGCGGTGCGCAGCATGGTTGCCAATGGCAGCGGCGTGGCGATCCTGTCGGACCTGGTGCACCGGCCCTGGTCGCTGGAAGGCAAGCGCATCGAAACCCTGACCGTCACCGACCCCGTCACGCCCATGAGCGTCGGCCTGGCCTGGCACCGCGAACGCGCCTTTACCCCGGCAATGCAGGCGTTTCGCGATTACTTCCACGACGCCTTCCTCGCGCCGCAACAGCTGTCGGCGCGGCGTTAAAGCTGCGAATGCAGAATGGCCGCCAACCAGTCCATGAACACCCGCACCCGCAGCGGCAAATGCCGCTGACCGGCGTAGAGCAGGGACACATCCAGCGGCGGGGCCGGATAGTCCGGCAGGACCGCCACCAGCTCCCCGCTGGCCAATTCGTCACCCATGCCCAGGGCCGGCACCTGAATAATCCCGAAACCGCCCAGGCAGGCAGACTTGTAGCCATCGGTGCTGTTGACCGTGACCCGCCCGCCCATGGGAATGCGCAGCACCTTGTTGCCCTGCACGTACTCAAACCCCGCCGAGCGTGAACCCAACGGCCGCACGTAATGCACCAGGTGATGGTCGGCCAGGTCGGCCAGTGTCCGGGGCACGCCGTAGCGTTGCAGGTAGGTGGCGCTCGCGCAGTTGATCATCGGCATGCTGCACAACAGCCGCGCCACCACGCTCTGGTCCGGCTGCGCGCCCACGCGCAGCACGCAATCGAAGCCTTCGGCGAGCAGGTCGACCTGGCGGTCGGTGGTGCTGATCTCCAGTTCGATCAGCGGATGCGCGTCCATGAATTGCGGCAGACGCGGCAGGATCAGGTCCCGCGCCATCATGTTGGGCATGTCCACCCGAATCCGCCCGGCCAGTTGCGCTTCGTCCTGGCGAAACAGCCCTTCCAACTCCTCCATGTGCGCGAGCAAATCCTTACTGCGCTCATACAGCACGCGGCCATCCTGGGTGGCCTGCACCTTGCGCGTGGTGCGCTGCAGCAGGCGGGCGCCGAGCAGCTCTTCCAGCGCCTGCACATGTTCCGACACCGTGGAGCGCGGCAGGCCCAGGCTCTCGCCGGCACCCGTGAAACTCGACAGCTCGGTAACGCGCACGAAGGTGCGCAGCAGCTCCAGTTTATTCATGGGGATTGTTCGCCTTATTCGGCCAGTGATTCCGGTATAGCGCTGTTTATCACGTTACGACCGGACAAATACACTGCTTCCCACACTCAATCACCGAGGACATCACCATGACCCGTAAAATCGCAGTGATCACCGGTGCCAGCCGTGGCTTGGGCAAAAACACCGCCCTGCACCTGGCGGCACAAGGCGTCGACATCATTGGCACCTACCACAGCAAGGCCGATGAAGCGCAGGCATTGGTCGCACAGATCGAACAACTGGGCGGCCGTGCCGCGATGCTGAAACTGGACGTGAGCCAGAGCGCGACGTTTGCTGATTTCGTCGGCGAGGTTGCTGGCGTGCTCAAGGAAGTTTTCGCACAGGACCGCTTCGATTTTCTGATCAACAATGCCGGTATCGGCATTCACGCCAGCTTCGCCGAGACCACCGAAGCGCAGTTCGATCAATTGGTGGCGATCCAGTTCAAGGGTCCGTTTTTCCTGACCCAACAGCTGTTGCCGTTGATCCGCGACGGTGGGCGCATCGTCAATATTTCCAGCGGTCTGGCGCGTTTCAGCCTGCCCGGCTACGCCGCTTACGCCGCCATGAAAGGCGCGATGGAAGTGCTGACCCGCTACCAGGCCAAAGAGCTGGGCGGCCGTGGCATCAGCGTCAACATCCTGGCCCCCGGCGCCATTGAAACCGACTTCGGCGGTGGTGCCGTGCGCGACAACGCCAACCTCAACGCCATGGTCGCCAGCAATACCGCCTTGGGCCGCGCCGGGTTACCGGACGATATCGGCGGCGCGATTGCCAGCCTGCTCGCCGACGGTAGTGCCTGGATCACCGGCCAGCGTATCGAGGCGTCGGGCGGCATGTTTCTGTAGGAGCTTGTCGCGCAGGACGTCATACCCCCAGTGATACACATAGGTGTACGGCAGGAAAAACAGCAGTACGCCTATGTCGAGGATAAACGCCTGCACCAGGCTGATGTTCAGCCAGGCGGCAATCAGCGGTACACACACCAGGATCAACCCACCTTCAAACATCAAGGCGTGCAGCACGCGGGTCCAGCCGTTGCTGGCCAGTTGCAGGCGCGCCTTGAGGCGGTCGAACAGGCCGTTGAAAATCACGTTCCAGGCCAGCGCCAACAGGCTGATCGCCAGGGTGACCATGCCCATCTCCAGGGCAGGCTTGTCCATGATCCACGCCAGCAACGGGGTGCAGATCAACAACGCCAGGGCTTCGAAACCAATGGCCTGGCAAACGCGTTCAGTAAGCGACTTGGTAGGGTTCATGACCCGGCTCCGTGAGTGACGATGGTTGTCATCATTAGCCTTTGACTCGATACTTCATAACCAATAACCATCGATCAAGGCGATAGTCATGGCCTCTAACGAAGTGCTGCAGGCGTTTGTGCAGGCGGCCACCCAAGGCTCGTTTTCGGCGGCGGCGCGCAAGCTCGGCAAGAGCCAGTCCACCGTCAGCGCGGCCGTGGCGAGCCTGGAGATTGACCTGGATGTGGTGCTGTTCGATCGCAGCAGCCGCAAGCCGACGCTGACGCCGGCGGGCCATGTGTTGCTGCAACGCGCCGAGCAGGTGCTGGAGGCCAGCAGCCGGCTGGAATTGGCGGCGAGCCAGTTGGCCCAGGGGTTGGAGCCGAAGCTGAGTATCGCCATGTCCGACACCTACCAGTCCGACCGTTTCGAGGTCGCCCTCAGCGCCTTTGAACAGCGCTACCCGGACCTGGAGCTGGAATGCCTGATCGCCGAATGCGAAGACCTGATCGCCCTGGTCCAAAGCGGTCGCGCGCAGATTGCGTTTATTGAACACCAGGAAGAGTATCCGCCGGACCTGACCCGCGCGCCCGTGGACGAGCGCACGGAAATTGCCCTGTTCGTGTCACCCAGACATCCGCTGGCGGGCGTCGGGACCCTCACCGCGCACACCCTGCAACAGCACCGCGAATTGCGTTTGGCCAGCATCATCAACCCGAACGAAACCCGCGCCAACGGCCGTGTCTGGTCGGCCCCCAGTTACCTGATGCTGTTGGAGATGGCCCAGTTAGGGTTTGGCTGGGCACCGATTCCGCGCTGGCTGGTGGAGCGCTTTGGTGGGGGGCAACTGGTCGAACTCAAGGCCCGGGGTTGGCCGCGTTCGGTGGCCGTGGATGCACTGTGGTCCCGACACCATCCGCCGGGGCCGGCGGGGAGTTGGTTGTTGGGGAAGATGCTGGAGTGATCTTCATTGCTTGGGGGGATTGAGTTCGGCCAGGCGGCGTTCCAGGAATTGCTTTTCCGGAATTTGCCGGGTCAGTGACAAGGCTTTTTCGTAGGCTGCCCGGGCCTCTTCCACCTGCCCCAATTGCCGACAAAACTCGCCCCGCGCCGAATACGCCAAGTGGTAATCCAGCAACGCCCCGCGCGCCAGAATGCCTTCCACCAACTGCAGCCCCGCCAGCGGCCCTTCGCCCATGGCCACCGCCACGGCGCGGTTCAACTCGATCACCGGCGACGGCACGGCACTGAGCAACACATCGTAGAGCCCGATAATCTGCGGCCAATCCGTTTCCCCGGCGCTGGGCGCTTCGGCATGCACCGCTGCAATCGCCGCTTGCAGGCAGTACGGGCCAAAGCCGCGACGGCTCAGGGCCTGTTCCACCAGCCCACAACCTTCGACCATCAGGGACGCGTCCCACAGCGAACGATCCTGTTCATCTAACAACACCAGCTCGCCGCTGGCTGAGGTGCGCGCCGCGCGGCGGGACTCGTGCAACAGCATCAGCGCCAGCAGGCCCATCACTTCCGGCTCCGGCAGCAACTCCAGCAGCAGGCGGCCGAGGCGAATGGCTTCGCGGGTCAGGTCCTCGCGCGTGAGGTCCGCGCCCATGGACGCCGAATAGCCTTCGTTGAAGACCAGGTAAATCACCCGCAGCACGCTGTCGAGGCGCTCGGGCAGCTCGGCCAGCGACGGCACCTGATAAGGGATTTTGGCTTCGCGAATCTTGCCCTTGGCGCGCACGATGCGTTGGGCGATGGTGGTCGGGGTGGCCAGAAAGGCGCGGGCGATTTCCTCGGTGGTGAGGTCGCAGATCTCACGCAAGGTCAGCGCCGCCTGGGCGTCGGCCGCCAACGCTGGGTGGCAGCAGGTGAAGATCAGGCGCAGGCGGTCGTCTTCCACGTCCTCAACGCTCCAGTCGGCGGCTTCCAGTGCGTCGGCCTGCGCCTGCAACAAGGGCGCAAAACGGGCTTGGCGGCGCAGGCGGTCGATGGCCTTGAAGCGTCCGGTCGACACCAGCCAGGCCCGTGGGTTGTCCGGCACGCCCTCTTGCGGCCAGCGCTCGACCGCGACGAAGAACGCCTCGTGCAAGGCTTCTTCGGCGAGGTCGAAATCCCCGAGCAGGCGGATCAGCGTAGCCAGGACGCGCCGGGATTCGCTGCGGTAAATGGCCTCGATTGCCGACGTCAATCAGGCATGCCCTGGGTCACCAGCGTCACCAGGCGGTCCAGGCTCTGGCCCCAGCCGTCGTGAAAGCCCATGGCTTCGTGGGCCTGTTTGTCTTCAGCACTCCAGTGCATGGCGCGGGCGGTATAGAGGGTCTTGTTACCTTCGACTTCCTGCAGGATCACTTCGGCGGTCATGAACGGTTTGCCCGAGGGGATCCAGCCCGGCGTATAGGCGTCGGTAAACACCAGGCGTCGAGGGGCGACGATTTCCAGGAACACGCCCTGGGTCGGGTACTCACTGCCATCCGGCGCACGCATCAGGGTGCGAAACAGACCACCGACCCACAGGTTCATTTCGCACTCGGGGGTGGTCATGCCGTGGGGGCCCCACCATTGTTGCAATAAGGCGGGCTCGGTCCAGGCGCGGAACACCCGGCTGCGCGGTGCATCGATCAAGCGGCTGATGGACAGTTCAAATTCGGCAGGTTGCGTAGGCATGACTAAACCTCCTCAAGTCTTATGGTTGTTGTGCTCAGAGATTCAATTGGCGCACAGGGCGCACTTCCACACTGCCGACCCGGGCGGCCGGAATGCCACCGGCCACCTGGATCGCTTCATTCAAGTCCCGCGCCTCGATCAGGTAGAACCCGGCGAGCTGCTCCTTGGTTTCGGCAAACGGCCCGTCGGTGATCGACAGCTTGCCATTGCGCATGCGCACCGTGGTGGCCGTGGTTACCGACTCCAGCGGCTCGGCGGCGAGCATCCGCCCGCTTTTTTGGATGGACTGCGCGTATGCAAGACATTCCGGGTCTGCGGGGCTGTCCGGCGAGGTGTGCAGCACCTGCTCGTTGCTGTAGATCAGGCAGAGGTATTTCATGTGCGTCTCCGTCTTCGGACTATTGACTATAGTTCGCGGCGCTCAAGGTTTCAGGTCGAACAGTGCTGTGCCGCTGGCCATGTCGAACGGCGCCGACCAGTGCTCATGCACCACCTTCCAGTCGCCGTTGAAGCGTTGATAACCAGCGGTCACGCGCATCCAGCAAGCCTTTACTTCACCGTCCGGCCCGGCGCCGCCGCAGTGGGCGAGCCAGTGGGCGAATGCGCTGTCCTGGGACTCGACGATACGCAGTTCGTGGAACTCGAAAATGCCCGGGCCGGGGCAGTGCTCCATGCAGGCCTCCCAGTGCGCACGGTAGGCCGCCTTGCCTTTGAACTGCAGGGCGGTCACGGCGTCGAACGAGACGATATCGTCGGCGTAATAGCTGACAATTTTATCGATATTCCGGGAAAGCACGGCTTGCTTCCATTGCTCGATCAGGGTGTTGATTGCGGTACTCATGGCGATACTCCTTCGGGTTGGAAATCACGGAAGACACCCTTAGTCGAACGGCCCTCGGGCAAATCGACAGCCCGTTGAAAAATAATGTTGTCCAGCACAAACCCGATAGACTGCGCCCTTCCTTGCCGCTGTTCGGACACGCCGATGCAAACCCGCCTTGTCGCCTACGAAACCCTGAATGCCGTGCAACAACAGCACGTCAGCGCCATCGAAGTTCACCCTGAACAGTTGCCGTTTTGCGGCGACATGTACTGCGCCCTCAATTCTCTCCTGGCCAAGCCCAGCCCCGGCGTCAAAGGCTTTGCCCTGCTGGCCGACGACATTCCGGTAGCCTTCCTCCTGCTTAAACGCCCACCCTGCCTGCCCCACTGGGCCGATGAACACAGCGCAACGCTGCATGCGTTGCAGGTGGATCGGCAGCAGCAAGGGCGTGGATTCGGCAAGGCCTGCCTGCAAGCCTTGCCGGCGGCGGCATTGCAGGCGTGGCCGCAGATCAAGGCGCTGGAGTTGTCGGTGGACACGGACAATGTGGCGGCGATGGGGTTGTATCTGGGCGCAGGATGGGTGGACAGCGGGGAGGCGTATAAGGGGCGGGTTGGGTATGAGCGGAGGTTGAGGTGGGTGTATGCGTCTTAACCATGGCTCTGCTGACGGGCTGCGCAGCGGTAGGTTTGGGGGGCTGCTGCGCAGCGGTAGGTTTGGGGGGCTGCTGCGCAGCCCAATGCGGGACAAGCCCGCTCGCCACAAAGGAAGGGTCCAGCCAGTGCTTACTTGGGTTCTACAGGCAACCAGATCTCCACCGTCCCCGTCCCCTTGCGCCCATCAAAATCCGCGCTGTAGCGCTCGAAATCCGCCCCCGCCACCTTGTAGCCCGAGTGCGGCAACCACTCGAACATGATGCGCTCATAGGTCTGCTCCAGTGCCTGCACCGGGCCATAGTGCGGGAACACGGCGTAGTGGTGCGCAGGCAGTTCGACGCACTCGAAGTTGCTCGGCACATCGCCCTTGGACGGTACTTCCACCCCGGCCATGTAATCGAATTCACCGTGGCTGGGGTTATGGCAAACGCCGTAGGTCACCCCGCCGACGCGTTTCTTGATGTGTTTTACGCTTTCGTCGAACACGCTCCACAACTTGGGGATATCCCCCACGGTGGCCTTCGAATAACGCCCTTGCACCCCGGCGATCACCAAGGTCTTGCCGTCTTCCATGCGCGGCTCTAACGGTTGTTTTGTCTGCTGGTCCATCTGAACAGTCTCCTTCTTATGAGGGAACAAACCCGTATCGAGTATAGGGGCATATCCTTGCAGTACTCCATGCAGAAAATTTCCCGACACATCTGGACAACTGGCCATCATCGACCGTATTGTCTGCCCCGCAGGCCACCGCAGTGGCCGACGTCGCTCGGACGGTTCCGGGCGCTTACGTACTCTCGAGGCAACAATGGCCGACCAAGGTTCGCCGCGCCGCTTTGCGCGCATAGATCGACTCCCCCCTTACGTTTTCAATATCACTGCCGAGCTGAAGATGGCTGCGCGTCGGCGCGGCGAAGACATCATCGACTTGAGCATGGGTAACCCCGACGGCGCCACGCCTCCCCATATCGTGGAGAAGATGGTCACCGTCGCCCAGCGTGAAGACACCCACGGCTATTCCACCTCCAAAGGCATTCCACGTCTGCGCCGGGCAATTTCGCGCTGGTACAAGGATCGCTACGCAGTGGACATCGACCCCGAGACCGAAGCCATCGTGACCATCGGTTCCAAGGAGGGCCTGGCGCATTTGATGCTGGCCACCCTGGACCAGGGCGACACGGTGCTGGTGCCCAACCCGAGTTATCCGATTCATATCTACGGTGCCGTGATTGCCGGCGCCCAGGTGCGTTCGGTGCCGCTGATTCCAGGCGTGGACTTCTTCGCCGAGCTGGAACGGGCAATCCGTGGGTCGATCCCCAAGCCGAAGATGATGATCCTCGGCTTCCCGTCCAACCCGACCGCGCAGTGCGTGGAGCTGGATTTCTTCGAACGGGTGATCGCCCTGGCCAAGCAGTACGACGTGCTGGTGGTGCATGACCTGGCCTACGCCGACATCGTCTACGACGGCTGGAAAGCCCCGTCGATCATGCAGGTGCCGGGCGCCAAGGACATTGCGGTGGAGTTTTTCACCCTGTCCAAGAGCTACAACATGGCCGGCTGGCGTATCGGTTTCATGGTGGGCAACCCGGAACTGGTCAACGCCCTGGCGCGGATCAAGAGCTACCACGACTATGGCACCTTCACCCCGCTGCAAGTCGCCGCGATTGCCGCACTGGAAGGCGACCAACAGTGCGTAAAGGACATTGCCGAGCAGTACCGCCAGCGCCGCAATGTGCTGGTCAAGGGCCTGCATGAGCTGGGCTGGATGGTGGAGAATCCCAAGGCGTCGATGTACGTCTGGGCGAAGATCCCCGAGGCGTATGCCGCCATGGGCTCGCTGGAATTTGCCAAGAAGCTGCTGCTGGAAGCGAAGGTCTGTGTGTCGCCGGGGATTGGGTTTGGCGAGTATGGGGATGATCATGTGCGCTTCGCGCTGATCGAGAACCAGGACCGGATTCGCCAGGCGGTGCGGGGGATTCGCGGGATGTTCCGGGCGGATGGGCTGGTCGCTAAAGCCTGACCCGATCCACCTGAACAAATGTGGTCAAACTGTGGGAGGGGCTTGCCCCCTCCCACAGTTGCATTGGGTTTTCACCCTTGCCTTGTAGCGTGTCTGTTAGACCACCAACGACAGCAACATGATAAAGATCAGTGCCACAACGGACAGGATGGTCTCCATCGCCGTCCAGGTCTTGAAGGTCTCGGCCACGGTCATGTTGAAGTACTGCTTCACCAGCCAGAACCCCGCATCGTTGACGTGAGACAGAATCAACGAACCCGCCCCCGTCGCCAACACCAGCAGCTCACGGTTAACTCCGGGAATCATCCCCACCACCGGCACTACGATGCCCGCGCCGGTAATGGTCGCCACGGTGGCCGAACCGGTCGCTACGCGAATCACCGCCGCCACCAGCCACGCCAGCAGGATCGGGTTGATCTGTGCGTTCACCGCCATGTGGCCGATCACGTCACCCACGCCGCTGGTCACCAACATCTGCTTGAAGCCACCACCGGCACCGATGATCAGGATGATCGCGGCGGTCGGTGCAAGGCTGGCGTCAAGCAGCTTGAGGATCTGCTTGGAATGGATGCCCTGGCGACTGCCAAAGGTGTACAGCGACAGCAGCAACGCCAGCAGCAAGGCGGTGATCGGGTGACCGATCATGTCCATCCAGTTGCGCACCACGTTGCCTTCGGCAAAGGCGATGTCGGCGAAGGTTTTGAGCAGCATCAGGAACACCGGCAGCAGCACGGTGACCAGGGTGATACTGAAGCTCGGCAGGTTTTTGTTCTCAGGCTCGCGGGCCAGTTGATCGACCAGTTCCTGGGACGGGTTGCCCGGGATGTACTTGGCGATAAACGTACCGAAGATCGGGCCAGCGATAATGGCCGTCGGCAGCGCGACGATCAGGCCGTACAGGATGGTCTTGCCGATGTCAGCGCCAAACACGCCGATGGCCAGCAGCGGGCCCGGGTGCGGCGGTACCAGGCCGTGGACTGCCGAGAGGCCGGCGAGCAGCGGGATGCCGATCTTGATCAGCGACACGCCGGTGCGGCGCGCAACGATAAACACCAGCGGGATCAGCAGTACAAAGCCGATCTCGAAGAACAACGGAATGCCCACCAGGAACGCGGCGAACATCATGGCCCACTGGACCTTGTCCTTGCCAAAGGCGCGGATCAGGGTCTGGGCGATCTGATCGGCACCGCCGGATTCGGCCATCATCTTGCCGAGCATGGTGCCCAGCGCGAGGATGATGCCGACAAAGCCAAGCACCCCGCCGAAACCGTCCTGGAACGCCTTGATGATCTTGTCCACCGGCATGCCCGAGGTCAGGCCAAGGAAGCCGGCCGCGATGATCAGCGCGATAAACGGGTGAACCTTGAAGCGGGTGATCAAGACGATCAGCCCGATGATGGTAACGACTGCATCTAACAGCAGGTACGACTCGTGGGACATGCCAAACATGGGGGGTCTCTCCTGTTTGTTGTTGTTATTAAAGCGGGTGTTGAATTTCCTGCCGGGGATAGCGCTATCTTTTCCGGCAAAAAATCAGTTGGATGGTTCAAAACCGTGTGTCAGCCACCAGGCGTTGGTCTGCCTGGCCAACTCCTCGACGCTGTCTTCGCTGGCGTTGAGGGCCAGGGTCAGCGGCTCGCCCTTGGGCGATTCAAGGGTGGCGAACTGGCTGTCGATGAGGCTGGCCGGCATGAAATGGCCCGGCCGATGGGACACGCGGTCGGCGGCGACTTCGCGGGTCAGCTCCAGGAATACAAAGCCCAGGCCCGGCGCGGCTTCGCGCAGGTGGTCGCGGTATTTCTTTTTCAGCGCGGAGCAGGTGAGTACCGGATGTTCACCGGCTTTGAGCGAACGGCGCAGTTCATCGCACAGGATGTCGAGCCAACCGGCGCGGTCGTCGTCGTTGAGGGGGTGGCCGGCGCTCATCTTTTCGATGTTCGCGGCGGGGTGAAAGCTGTCGCCTTCAATGGCGGTGGCACCGTTCAGGCGGCACAGGGCCTCGCTGACGCTGGTTTTGCCACAGCCGGCAACACCCATGATGACCAGGGCGGTAACAGGTTGACTCATGAAACACCTCAAGACGCAGATAGCGCTACCTTTGCACGCGGTGAGGCAAGTGCAAAAACAGGCTTTTCCCGCGCCGTCTTGTCATTTTTATGGAGTGACGCGTGCATCCGCTCCAATCATTTGAACCGGATCAGGCAACCCATAGTTCAATAATTTGCAGCCTTTTGGAGACAGCGCTACCTTAGTGCCTCGATTTTTGTTTGGCAAGCCGCCTGATGACCTCCAAGAACGATAAAAATACCCGCACCACCGGTCGCCCTACCCTCAACGAAGTTGCCCGCCTGGCCGGCGTCAGCCCGATTACCGCCTCCCGCGCGTTGCGCGGCATCAGCACCGTGGCCACCGAGTTGGTGGAAAAAGTCCAGCACGCCGCTGCCGAACTCAACTACGTGGTCAACCCCGCCGCCCGCGCCCTGGCTTCGGCCCAGAGCCATTCGGTGGTGGTATTGGTGCCGTCGTTGTCCAACCTGCTGTTTATCGAAACCCTCGAAGCCATCCACCAGGTGCTGCGGCCAAAGGGCTTTGAAGTACTGATCGGCAACTCCCACTATTCGCGCGACGAAGAGGAAACCCTGCTACGCAACTACATGGCCTATCAGCCACGGGGTTTGCTGCTGACCGGCTTTGATCGCACCGAAAGCGCCCGACGGATGGTCGAGGCAAGTAATGTGCCGTGTGTGTACATGATGGACCTCGACCCCAACGCCGGCGTGAACTGCGTGGGCTTCTCGCAACTGGCGGCGGGTGAAACCGCGGCCGCACATTTGATCTCCCGCGGGCGCAAGCGCCTGGCGTATATCGGCGCGCAACTGGACCAACGCACCCTGCTGCGTGGCGAAGGCTTCCGCCGTGCGCTGCAACAGGCGGGCCTGTACGACCCGGCGCTGGAACTGCTGACACCACGCCCTTCCTCGGTCGGCCTGGGCGGCGAACTGTTCCTGCAACTGCTGGCCACCCATCCGGATGTGGATGCGATCTTCTTCGGCAACGACGACCTGGCCCAGGGCGCGCTGCTGGAAGCCATGCGCCACGGCATCAAAGTCCCAGAACGTGTCGCGGTGCTGGGCTTCAACGACTTGCCGGCCTCGTCCTTCATGGTGCCGCGCCTGAGCAGCATCAGTACCCCCAGGGAAGCGATCGGGCGGCGGGCGGCGGAGCATTTGTTGACGATCATGGCGGGCAACAGGATCGCTAAGCCGGTGGTGGACATGGGGTTTGAGTTGCAGGTTCGCGAGAGCACGTAGTCCCTACGCGGTCAAAATGTGAGAGGGGGCTTGCCCCCGAAAGCAGAATGTCAGCCAGAACATTTGGTGGCTGACACGCTATCGGGGCTTAGGTATCCACACACCTTTGGCTCAACACTGAACGTCCGGCAGACAGGGCTGTTGTGGCGAGCGGGCTTGTCCCGCGCTGGGCTGCGTAGCAGCCCCAAAACCAGCCTCTACAGAGTGTCTGATACACCGCATTCTTCTTTACTGGGGCTGCTACGCAGCCCAACGCGGGACAAGCCCGCTCACCACAGAGAGATTTGTCAGGATCTGCAAGTTGTGTAGATACCCATGGCTATCGGGGGCAAGCCCCCTCCCACATTTTGACCCCGCCCGCTCGGAGGCATCGCCGTAGCTTCTCCCGCCTGCTAGATTGGCTGTTCTCCATCGCAAGGAAAGCACCATGGCACATTCACTGAAAATCCTGGGTCGCACGTCCTCCATCAACGTGCGCAAAGTGCTCTGGACCTGCCAGGAACTGGGCATCGACTACGTGCGCGAAGACTGGGGCATCGGCTTCCAGCCCACCCAGTCCGCCGAATTCCTTGCCCTGAACCCCAACGCGCAGATACCCGTGCTGATCGACGACCACGGCGTGCTGTGGGAGTCCAATACCATCTGCCGCTACCTCGTGGGGCTTTACCAACGCCACGACCTGCTGCCCATCGAGCCCGCACCACGGGCCCGGGTGGAGCAGTGGATCGACTGGCAGGCCGTCGAGCTCAACCGTGCCTGGGGCGATGCCTTCACCGCCCTGGTACGCAATAACCCGGACGGCCTGGACGCGGCGCAGATTGAAGCCGCCGTGCAACGCTGGAACGACAAGATGGGCATCCTCGAGCAACAACTGGCCAAAACCGGGGCCTTTGTTGCCGGCGATGAATTCACCCTCGCCGACATCCTCATCGGCCTCTCGGTGCACCGCTGGCAGATGACGCCCATGGCGCGCCCGGCCTACCCGGCCATTGCGGCCTATTATCAGCGCCTCGGCCAGCACCAGGGCTTCCAGCTCTTCGCCCTCGACGGACACAACTGAGGAGACGCACGTGAAAGGACTC
The DNA here is from genome assembly GCF_006517195.1 of Pseudomonas sp. NIBRBAC000502773. Classification (NCBI taxonomy): domain Bacteria; kingdom Pseudomonadati; phylum Pseudomonadota; class Gammaproteobacteria; order Pseudomonadales; family Pseudomonadaceae; genus Pseudomonas; species Pseudomonas sp. NIBRBAC000502773. The sequence continues at coordinate 1,897,039 of NZ_CP041189.1, forward strand.
AACGTACTGCTCACTGGCGCCTGCGGCAGAATCGGCAAGACGTTTTTCGAAGCCTCGAGAGACCGCTACCGTTTCACCCTCACCGACCGCATCGCGCCTGATTTCGACCTGGGCGAACACCGCTTCGTGCACGCCGACCTCAGCAACAAAGCCAGCCTGGCCAGCCTGCTCGAAGGCATCGATGTGATCGTGCACCTGTCGGGCATCCCCCACGCCAGCGCCACGTTCGACGAATTGCTACCAAACAATATCCTCGCCACCACCTACCTGTTCGAAGCCGCCGTGGCTGCGGGCGTGCAACGCGTGGTGTTCGCCAGCAGCGCGCAAACCATCGAAGGCTACCCGGTAGACCGGCAGATCACCCCAGGCATGCAGGTGATGCCGGGCAACCTGTATGGCGTGAGCAAATGCTACGGCGAAGCGCTGTGTGGCTACTACGCGGCGAAAACCCCGCTGTCGACGATTGCCCTGCGCATCGGCGCGTTCGAATTCGTTGAAACCCACGACCTGAACAACGCCCGCGACCTCAGCGCCTGGCTCAGCCCGCGGGATGCCGTGCAGCTGCTGCAGCGTGCAGTGGAGGCCAAGGGCGTGAAACACCTGATCGCCCATGGCATTTCCAATAACCGTTTCAAGCGCCTGGACCTGAGCGAAACCACGCGGGTGTTGGGTTACCATCCGTTGGACGATGCATTTCAGACCTTCGATATCCCCATCACTGACTGAGTTTTCCCCGCCATGCCTGCACTCCCCGCTACAGACGGCATCGACCCGATCCGCGCCGCCCATATCAGCGCGCGTATCGACCGCCTGCCCGCCGTTGCCACGGTCTGGCGCCTGGTGGCGCTGCTGTCGATCGGCGGTTTTTTCGAGCTGTATGATTTGTTCCAGACCGCCTACATCAGCCCCGGCCTGATCAGTGACGGGATTTTCCACACCGGCAGCGAGGGCGTGTTTGGCTTCTCCGACCAGGCGGCGTTCGCCTCGGCGACCTTCCTCGGCCTGTTCCTCGGCGCCAGCCTGCTCAGCCCGATTGCCGACCGCTTCGGGCGCCGAGCGATCTTCACCTTTGCCTTGATCTGGTACACCGTCGCCACGGTGTTGATGGGCATTCAGACATCCGCGCTGGGCATTATCTGCATGCGTTTCCTGGTGGGCATCGGCCTGGGCATCGAGCTGGTGACCATCGACGCCTACCTATCGGAACTGGTGCCCAAGCGCATGCGCAGTTCGGCGTTTGCCTTTGCGTTTTTCATCCAATTCCTGTCGGTGCCGGCCGTGGCGTTGATGTCATGGTGGCTGGTGCCCCAGGCACCGTTCGGGGTGTCGGGCTGGCGTTGGGTGGTGCTGAGCAGTGCGGTGTTTGCGCTGTTTATCTGGCAACTGCGCAAGCGCCTGCCGGAATCACCGCGCTGGCTGGCGCAGAAAGGCCGCTTCGAAGAAGCCGGCAGGATCATGGACACCCTGGAGGCACGCTGCCGGAAAGACCATGGCAAACCGCTGGATGAACCCGAACCCGAAGCCGTCAGCGTGCAAGGCAGTGGCCGTTTTGCCGACATCTGGCAACCGCCGTACCGCCGCCGCGCGTTGATGCTGATTGTGTTCCATGTGTTCCAGGCCATCGGCTTCTTTGGTTTCGGCAACTGGTTGCCGGCGCTGCTTTCGGGCCAGGGTGTCAGCGTGACCCACAGCTTGCTGTACGCCTTTATCATCACCCTCGCCTACCCGCTGGGGCCATTGCTGTTTGTGAAGGTGGCCAACCGCTTTGAAAACAAATGGCAGATCGTCGGCTCCGCCATGGGTGCGGTGATCTTCGGCAGCCTGTTCGCCCTGCAAACCACGGCGGTGGGGCTGGTGATCTGCGGAGTGATGATCACCTTCTGCAACGCCTGGCTGAGCTTCAGTTACCACTCCTACCAGAGCGAGCTGTTCCCGACCAATATCCGCGCGCGGGCGGTGGGGTTCTGCTATTCGTTCAGCCGCTTGTCGACGGTGTTCAGCAGCCTGTTGATCGGTTTTATCCTCGAACACCTGGGCACACCCGGTGTGTTGGCGTTTATTGCCAGCAGCATGCTGATCGTGATGATCACCATCAGTTGGTTCGGCCCGCGTACGCGCAACCTGGCCTTGGAAAATATCGCCCATTGACGGCAACGGTTGGCCGCCGGCAGGACAATGTTTGCCGCGGCGGCCAGGCCAAATCCAATCAAACCGGGGGTTATCGGACTCGGCATGTTATTTGCTCCCGCTATGGCACCGAACATTTTCCCAGGTGACCGATCATGCTGGTTAACAAAAACCCCCAAGCCGTGTCGACCCTTCAAAAGATCACGCGTCCCGACATGGACCCGGCCAACGCCGCCGCCAGCACGCTGTACAGCGGTGCCCTGCAAGCGGCGCAGCAAAGCGTGACCCTGCCGGCCGCGCAGAAGGATCTGGACAAGGCGGGAGATCGCATCGACGAAGCTTTCGCCAAGACCCGCGTGCAGTTGCAGGCCAGCACAGCGGCCACCACGGCGACGACGGATGTACCCGCCACAAGCTCCGCCCGCGCAGACTTCACCGATTACATGAGCAAAACCCCGGCCGAGCGTATCCGTGAGCAATTGCTCAAGGAACAAGGGTTGACCGAGGCGGATGTGCAGAACATGTCGCAGGAAAAGCAGGACGCCATTTCCAAGCAAGTGGCCGAGCGTTTGAAGCAGCAGCAAGAGCAGCAGGTAGCGGCGAAGACCACTGACCCGCAGGCGCGGGCAGTGAAAGAAACCCTGGCGGCGATCTAAGTCACAGGTGGGGCGCCGAGCGTCCCTGGCGGCATTCCCACGCGGGTGCGTGGGAATGATCATTAACTCAGTGACCGAACAGGCCGGTCTCGGTTTTCTTGGCTTTCTTGTCGGCGCGTTTTTCGTCGGCGGTCTTTGCCGGTTTCTTCTTCGCGGCTTTCTTTGAATCCATACCTTTGGCCATGATGCATGCTCCACTTACAGGGGATGTAACACTGGGTATACCACCTATTGCCGCACAGAAGGCGCTTATAATCCCCGGCCCTTGATTATGTTGCCCAAACACCATGCCCGAACTGCACATCGCCCCCCTGGCTGAGCCGCTATGGCCGCTGCTGAACAAGTTTTATCGCCGTCATGACTCACCGATGAAGGCGCTCAAGGGCGGGCGTTTGTGGGTAGCGCGCGACAGCGAGATTGTCGCCGGTCTGTGCCTGACACCCGTGGTCGGCGGACAGTGGTTGACCGGCGTGTTTGTCGACCCGGCGTATCGCGGCCAGGGGTTGGCGGGGCGATTGATAGCGGCGGCGGCGGCCGAGGTGCAAGGCACGCTGTGGTTGTTGTGCCATCCGGACCTGGAAGGTTTGTATCAGCGCATGGGTTTCACCCAGGACACGCTATTGCCGCAATCCCTCAGCGAGCGGCTGGTGCGCTACAAGCGCAACAAACCGATGATCGCCATGGGCTTAGATCGTTTAGTGAGGTCGTCCTCGGATAATGTGTGATCGCCCCGTATGGGCCCCATGCTAGCCTCGGCGACACAGTGGCCCACTTTTCGGATGATCATGAAAGCGACCTTTGCAGCTCTGTCCCTTACCGCCCTCCTCGTTCCCACGTTCAGCCAGGCCGCCGACGCACCGATCAGCGCCCAGCAATACGCCAGTGTGTTGGCCGGCAATTGGCGCGACCCGGCCAACAGCGCCCGCGACGGCTATCGCCACCCGCAGCAGACCTTGGAATTCTTTGGCCTGGGCGCCAGGCAGACCGTGATCGAAATTACCCCAGGGGGCGGTTGGTACAGCGAACTGCTGGCACCGTTGCTCAAGGAGCACGGGCGTTACATCGCCGCCGTGCAAGCGCCAAGCAGCAGCGCCTATGCGCGCACGTCCGAAGAGAACCTGAAAAACAAATTCGCCGCCGACCCGACGCGCTATGCCAAGGCAGACGTGGTCGAGTTCGACCCCAAGGCACCGGTGTTCGGCAAACCTGCTTCGGCGGATGCCGTGCTGACGTTCCGTAATGTGCATAACTGGGTGCTGGCCGATACCGCCGAGGCCACGTTCCGCGCGTTCTACACGGTGTTGAAACCGGGTGGCGTGCTGGGCGTGGAAGATCACCGGGCCAAGGACGGGGCCGAGCTGGAGGCGATCAAGGACAGCGGTTACCTGACCACCGCCCAGGTGGTGAAACTGGCCACCGACGCGGGGTTCAAGCTGGCAGGCCAGAGCGAGGTCAACGCCAACCCGAAGGACACCAAGGATTATCCCGCCGGCGTGTGGACGTTGCCGCCGACGTTGAAATTGGGGGAGCAGGACAAGGCAAAATATGTGGCGATTGGCGAGTCGGACCGGATGACGTTACGGTTCGTCAAACCGGCCAAATAACCTGCTCCCTCCCAGATTATGTTCTCAACGGGCCGGCGATTACTCGTCAGCGGTTGGGTCCATGTCGGGAAACATCACTTCAATAAAGCCGAACTTGCTGAAGTCGGTAATGCGCGAGGGGTACAGCCGGCCGATCAGGTGATCGCATTCATGCTGCACCACCCGCGCGTGGAAGCCATCGGCAAAACGGACGATCGGCTCGCCCTTCGGATCAAACCCCTCGTAGCGAATCTGCTGGTAACGGTCCACCGCACCACGCAGTCCGGGCACCGACAGGCAGCCTTCATAGCCTTCTTCCAGCACCGGGCTGAGCGGCGTGATCAATGGGTTGATCAGGATGGTCTGCGGCACCGGCGGCGCATCCGGGTAGCGCTCGCTGGCTTCGAACCCAAAGATCACCAGTTGCAGGTCGACGCCAATCTGCGGCGCGGCCAGGCCGACGCCGCCCACGTGCTCCATGGTCTGGAACATGTCGTCGATCAATTGCCACAGCTCGGGGCTGTCGAACATTTCCGGCGGTACCGGCGGGGCGATACGCAGCAGGCGTTCATCGCCCATTTTCAGGATTTCACGGATCATCGATCAGACTTCATCGGTAGTGGGTTTGGAGTGGTCGCGGCCGAGGCCGGAGACATGTTGTTTTTCATGCGCGGGCGCGGGCGCGGGCTCATCGAAATCCTTTGCGCCTGGCTCCTTGCCTTCGGCCGACATGTGCTCGATCACGGCATTCATCTCCGCCCCCAGCAACAGCACGGCGGCGGAAATGTAGAAGTACAGGAGCAACACGATGATCGCACCGATGCTGCCATACATGGCGTTGTAGTCGGCGAAGGTTTTGACGTAGTAGCCAAAACCGAGAGAGGCGACGATCCACACCACCACCGCAAGCACCGAACCTGGGGTAATAAAGCGAAATTTCTGCTCGACGTCCGGCATCACGTAATACATGAGGGCCACGGCAAACATCAGCAGGATCACGATCAGCGGCCATCGCACGATGGTCCACAAGGTCACCACGAATTCCTGCATGCCGATCTGGCCGGCCAGCCATTCCATCACCTGCGGACCGAGCACCATCAACGCGGCAGCAGCCAGCAGCATGCCGGCGATGCCGATGGTGTAGAAAATCGACAGCGGAAAACGCTTCCAGATCGGCCGGCCTTCCACGACGTCGTACGCGGCGTTCATGGCGCTCATCATCAGGCGCACGCCAGCGGAGGCGGTCCAGAGGGCAATCACGATACCCACCGAGAGCAGGCCACCCTTGGATTGCTGCAACTGGTCGATCACCGGGTTGACCTGCTCCAGGGCCTGGGGCGGAAGCACCAGCTCCGACTGCAGGCGCAGCCAGGTGAAAAAGTCCGGCAGGTGCAGGAAACCGATCAGGGCGATAAGGAACAGCAGGAAGGGAAACAACGAAAACAGCATCTGGTAGGCCAGTGCCGAGGCGTAGGTGGACATCTCGTCATCGACGAATTCCTTGACGGTGCGCACCAGCACTGTGTGGAGCTTGAGACCATCGAGAACCGGAAAAATCATAGCGTCTCCTTTCGCCGCAAAAAGGGGGTTCATGGGCGACTCAGGGGCCGTTTTCTACATCAAGGTAGCCTATTTGGCGACCTTGAAACAATTTCGAAACTTTAATCACTGCATGTGACATAAAAACGGCCATCCGTGGATGGCCGTCCGGCTGCACGATGGCAGTCTTACTTGGTCGCTTTTTTCACCGCGTCCTTGGTGTCGCCCACGGCTTTTTCAACCTGGCCTTTCTTTTCCTGCACGACACCTTCAGCGCGCAGTTTGTCGTTGCCGGTGACTTTGCCGACGCCTTGCTTGATGTTACCGACGGCTTCGTCTTTCAAACCTTTTGCCTTATCCGCTGTGCTGCCCATGGTATTTCTCCGAAAGAACAATCAAAGGGTTTTGGTCATTACGTAGAGATTGACCCGAGGCCGTTCGGCAGAGTTTCAATTATTTTTCGGTGAACATTTCATCGCCAACGACAGGTTTGGCTTTATGTTTTGCAGCCAACCCACGAGAATGCCCGGCACATTCAGGCGCCAACGCTGAATAACAGATCCCGTAGGAAGGTTATGAAACTCAATAAAGCACAGGCCATCGCCCGCAGAAACCAGGAACTGGGCGGTGCCGTACTCGGCGTCAACAACTGCCACTTCACCGACCTGGACCGCAAACGCAACATCTGGTGGTTCGATCTGCCGGTGGGGCGTATTGCCGTCGGCCAGTACGAGTGGATTCACCTGTTGATGCACAACGCCGAGACCGACCAGCTGCTGCACCTGAAGGTGCCGACCGTGTTCCTGCGTGAAAAGCTCGAGGGGCTGGTGGTGCGCAACGCGGGCAAGCGCAAGCCGGAGATTACCCTGGAGCTGAGCGCGGATAAGGATTCGTTCTTGAAGGACGTGCGGCCGGCGGGTGCGGGTGTGAGCTTCGCGCAGTTCGCCGTGTAAGAACGCGGTCAAAAAAATGTGGGAGGGGGCAAGCCCCTCCCACATTTGGATCGGATTACTTTTTAAGACCGAGTTTCTTCAGTTCTTCATCGCGCAACTCGCGGCGCAGGATCTTGCCCACGTTGGTGGTCGGCAACGCATCGCGGAACTCCACGGCCTTGGGCACCTTGTAGCCGGTGACGTTGGCGCGCATGTGCTCCATGACCTGCTCCTTGGTCAGGGTGGCGCCCGGCTTGACCACGATGAAGAGCTTGATGTGTTCCCCGGACTTTTCATCCGGCACACCGATGGCCGCGCACTGCAGTACGCCCGGCAGGCCCGCCAGCACGTCCTCCAGCTCGTTGGGGTACACGTTGAAGCCGGAGACCAGGATCATGTCCTTCTTGCGATCGACGATGCGCATGTAGCCATCCGGCTGGATGATCGCGATGTCGCCGGTCTTCAGCCAGCCTTCGCTGTCGAGGATCTCGGCGGTTGCGTCTTCACGCTGCCAGTAGCCCTTCATCACCTGCGGGCCCTTGACGCACAGTTCGCCGACTTCACCCAGGGCCAGCTCGACACCGTCGTCGGTGATGACCTTGCACAGGGTCGACGGCACCGGAATGCCGATGGTACCGATCTGGATATGCTGGATCGGGTTCACCGTCGCCACCGGGCTGGTTTCGGTCATGCCGTAGCCTTCGCAGATGCCGCAACCGGTCACCGCTTTCCAACGCTCGGCCGCCGCCAGTTGCAGGGCCATGCCGCCCGACAGGGTGACTTTCAGCGCGGAGAAGTCCAGCTTGCGGAAGGCTTCGTTGTTGCACAGCGCCACGAACAGAGTGTTCAGGCCGACAAAGCCGCTGAACTTCCACTTCGACAGTTCCTTGACCATCGCCGGCAGGTCGCGCGGGTTGCTGATCAGGATGTTGTGGTTGCCGATCAGCATCATCGCCATGCAATGAAAGGTGAACGCATAGATGTGGTACAGCGGCAGCGGCGTGATCAGGATCTCGCAACCTTCATTGAGGTTGGAGCCCATCAGCGCCTTGCATTGCAACATGTTGGCGACCAGGTTGCGGTGGGTGAGCATCGCGCCCTTGGCCACGCCGGTGGTGCCACCGGTGTATTGCAATACGGCAACATCGCCGCTGGCCGGGCAGACTTCGTTGACCGCTTGCCCCTGGCCCTTGGCGAGTACGTCGTTGAACTTGATCGCCTTGGGCAAGTGATAGGCCGGGACCATTTTCTTCACGTACTTGATGACGCTGTTGATCAGCAGGCGCTTGAGCGGCGGCAACAGGTCGGCGACTTCGGTGACGATCACATGCTTGACGGCGGTCTTGGGCACGACCTTTTCCGCCAGATGGGCCATGTTGGCCAGGCAGACCAGCGCCTTGGCGCCGGAATCATTGAATTGGTGTTCCATTTCCCGCGCGGTGTACAGCGGGTTGGTGTTGACCACGATCAGGCCGGCACGGATGGCGCCGAACACGGCGACCGGGTATTGCAGGACGTTGGGCAACTGTACGGCAATGCGATCGCCGGGCTTCAAGTCGGTATGCTGTTGCAGGTACGCGGCGAAGGCGCCGGACAATTCGTACAATTCACCGTAGGTGATCGTCTTGCCCAGGTTGCTGAAGGCCGGTTTGTTGGCAAAGCGCTGGCAGGACTGCTTCAATACCGCCTGAATATTCGGATACTCGTCTGGATTGATTTCTGCAGCAATCCCGGCGGGGTACTTATCCTTCCAAAAGTCTTCGTGCATGGAAGCCCACTCCTCAGCGACGCGAATTCATCATCGCATTTGATGCGATTATTATTGGTGTATGTTTTTTTAGGTGAATCTGGCGCTTTCAAGCAGGCCTAGACGTCACAAAGCGCGCCGAGAGTAGCAGCTTTGCCAAAGGCCGACTAGAGCCTAAAGAGGGCCCCGCAGTCATAATCACGACTGTCCTACAATATTTGGTCACACTTTAAACAGAACTGAAATTCCTTGATGAAAGGCTCTGGAATAAGGCCTTCAGGACGACACACGATAAATGTGGGAGGGGGCAAGCCGAATCGTCGCACCGCGACTCCCACATTTTTACCGCATTTCACATCAGGCGATGTCGCGTAGTTCCCTGCGCAGGATCTTCCCTACCGGCGTCATCGGTAACGAGTCGCGCAACACAATGTGCTTGGGCACCTTGTAACCCGTGAAGTTGGTCTTGCAGTACGCCTTCAATTCCTCAAGGCTCACCCCTTCCGCCCGCGCCACCACAAACAGCTTCACCGCCTCCCCCGTGCGCTCGTCCGGTACGCCGATCACCGCGCAATTGGCCACGGCCGGGTGGGCCATCACCACGTCCTCGATCTCATTGGGGTACACGTTGAAGCCCGAGACGATGATCAAATCCTTCTTGCGGTCGACAATGCGCACAAACCCATCTTCGTCGATCACCGCGATGTCACCGGTCTTCAGCCAGCCTTCGGCGTCCAGGGCCTCTGCGGTGGCGGCCGGTTGCTGCCAGTAGCCCTTCATCACCTGCGGGCCCTTGATGCACAACTCGCCACGCTCGCCCAGGGGCAACTCGGTGCCTTCGTCATCAATTACCTTCATCGCGGTGGCGGGCACCGGGATGCCCACGGTGCCCAGGCGTGATTTGTTGCCATAGGGGTTGGTGCTGGCCACCGGCGAGGTTTCCGTCAGGCCATAGCCCTCGCCGATCGAGCAGCCGGTGATCTGCTCCCAGCGTTCGGCCGTGGCCTTGATCAGGGCCGTACCGCCGGAGTTGGTGAGCTTGAGGTGGGAGAAATCCAGGTTCTTGAACTCCGGGTGGTCCATCAACGCCACAAACAGCGTGTTGAGCCCCAGCAGCCCGGTAAAGCGCCACTTTTTCAGCTCCTTGATAAACCCACCGATGTCCCTGGGGTTGGTGATCAGTACATTGTGGTTACCCGAGACCATCATGCACATGCAGTTCGCGGTGAAGGCATAGATATGGTACAGCGGCAGCGGCGCGATCATCACCTCCTGCCCTTCCTTGATCAGCGGGTGGCCGTCATCGCCGGTCTGGGACATGCAGGCGCGCACCTGTTGCATGTTCGCAACCAGGTTGCCATGGGTGAGCATCGCGCCCTTGGCCAGGCCGGTGGTGCCGCCGGTGTATTGCAGCACGGCAATATCGTTCAGGTTCACCGGATGGCGCGTCACGCCGAGGCCCGCGCCCATGCGTAGGGCGCGCTTGAACGACACCGCACGCGGCAGGTGGTAGGCCGGGACCATCTTCTTGACCTTGTCGACCACGGTGTTGACCAGCCAGCCTCTGGCGGCGGGCATGAAGTCGCCCATCCTGGCTTCGATCAGGTAGTCGATCTCGGTGTCGGTGCACACGTCCTGCACCCGCGAACCGAACAGGTTGAGGTAGACCAGGGCGCGCACGCCGGCGTCCTTGAACTGGTGGCGCATCTCGCGCGGGGTGTACAGCGGGTTGGTGTTGACCACGATCAGCCCGGCGCGCAGTGCGCCGAACACGGCAATCGGGTAGTGCAGCACGTTGGGCATCTGCACGGCGATGCGCTCGCCGGGCTTGAGGTCGGTGTGCTGCTGCAGGTAGCCGGCGAACGCCGCACTCTGGCGCTCAAGCTCGGCGTAGGTCAGGGTGATGCCCATGTTGCTGAATGCCGGACGGTCGGCAAAGGCCTTGCACGAGCGCTCGAAGACTTCGATTACCGACTTGTAGGCCGAAAGGTCGATGTCATTGGGAACGCCCGCCGCGCGTTTGTCATTCCAGAAATCAGGTTGCATTATTCTTGTCCCCTTACCTGAAGGTGTCCGGCCGCTTTTATAGAAAGCGGAGCTTGGGGGACGTTAGCAGCTATGGCCAAACAGGCAAATACAGCAAATTGCGTCATTGATTGTATGAATCTTGTCCCTGATGCGCAGGCAGATACCCCGTCGCCTGACAGATGAGCTATACACTGCAACAACGTCGAGCAGACCTTGAGCAGACCTTGAGAAAGGGAACCCCATGAACCACAGCACCTTCTGGCTGACCGCGAATGACCGCAGCCGCCTGTACGTCAATCATTGGATGCCCGACGGCCCGGCCAAGGCGGTGGTCATGCTGTCCCACGGCATGGCGGAGCACAGCGGGCGCTATGCGCGGCTGGCCGAAGCCCTGGGCAGTGCCGGCTATGGTGTGTATGCGCCGGACCAGCGTGGCCACGGCCGCACCGCCGACGAAGGCACGCTGGGCCTGTATGCCGAAAAGGACGGCTGGAACAAAGTGGTGGGCGACCTGGCCAGCCTCAACCAGCACATCGGCCAGCAGCATCCGGGGCTGCCGATCATTTTGCTCGGCCACAGCATGGGCAGCTATCTCGCCCAGGCCTACCTGCTGCACCACAGCGCCAGCCTGCATGGAGCGATTCTCAGCGGTTCGAATTTCCAGCCGGTGGCGCTGTACCGTGCCGCTCGGCTGATCGCTCGCGCCGAACGCCTGCGCCAGGGTGTGCGCGGGCGCAGCGCGTTGATCGAGTTCCTGTCCTTCGGCTCGTTCAACAAGGCATTCAAGCCCAATCGCACCGCGTTCGACTGGCTCAGCCGTGACCCGAACGAAGTCGACAAATACATCAACGATCCACTCTGCGGCTTCCGCTGTACCAACCAACTATGGATCGATCTGCTCGGCGGCTTGCAGCAAATCAGCAAAGCGTCCAATCTCGCCCAGATCGATCCGGGCCTGCCGATCCTGGTGATGGGCGGCGAATGTGATCCGGTCAGTGAGGGCAAGCGTCTCAAAAGCCTGGCCGATGCCCTGCGAGAGGCCGGCAGCCAGCACCTGCAACTGAATATCTACCCGCAGGCGCGTCACGAAGTGTTCAACGAAACCAATCGCGATGAAGTCACCGCCGATGTGCTGAGGTGGCTCGACCAGGCCCTGACCTTGCGCAGGCCGGCCCACTGCGAATAAATTTACTTTAAAATCAGACAGTTAAATTACCGATTAGCCACAGGATGCACCTTTAGATGACCCAGGTAACCAACACCCCGTACGAAGCCCTTGAAGTCGGCCAGACCGCCAGCTACAGCAAGACCGTCGAAGAGCGTGATATCCAGCTGTTTGCCGCCATGTCCGGCGACCACAACCCGGTGCACCTGGATGCCGAATACGCCAAGGCGACCATGTTCAAGGAGCGTATCGCCCACGGTATGTTCAGCGGCGCCCTGATCAGCGCAGCCGTTGCGTGTGAGCTGCCCGGGCCGGGCACTATCTATATCGGCCAGCAGATGAGCTTCCAGAAGCCGGTGAAAATCGGCGATACCCTGACCGTGCGCCTGGAAATCCTCGAAAAGCTGCCGAAGTTTCGCGTACGCATTGCCACCCGTGTTTTCAACCAGCGCGATGAGCTGGTCGTGGATGGCGAGGCGGAAATTCTTGCACCACGCAAGCAGCAGGTCGTGACCTTGACCGAGTTGCCGCCGATCAGCATCGGCTGAGTACGGTTTTCAGGGCCAACACCCTGCAAATGTGGGAGGGGGCTTGCCCCCGATGGCGGTGTGTCAGTCATTGAAATATCGACTGATCCACCGCTATCGGGCGCAAGCCCCCTCCCACATGTGTTACACAGCAGCGCTTAGGACTGAGCGCGAGCCTGGTTACGCAGGGCTTTTACCTGGTCGTGATTGCGTTGCACGCCGTGGTACTGACGCTCAACCAGGTCACGAATGCCCAGCAGGTTGTGCTTGTTGATCTTCTCGATGGCTTCTTTGTAAGCCTTCAGTGCGTGGTCTTCGCCGCGCTCGGCTTCGTTCAGCACAGCCTCTTCGTCCTTACCGGTCAGCATCGACTTCACGTCGACCCAGCCACGGTGCAGGGCGCCGGCTACGCTGCCGGAGTCTTCCGGATCACCGCCCAGGGCACGCACCGCGGTCTTCAATTCGGCGGCGGCGGTAGCGCAGTCAGCGGAGCGCTTGGCAAACAGCGCCTTGAGTTCCGGATGCTTGATGTCTTCTGCGCATTCCTTGAAGCCTTTCTGGCCGTCGATGCTGGTCTCGATCAGGTCGTTCAGTACGGAGATCGATTCTTTGTTGATGTCAGTCATTTTTCAATTCCTTAGGCAGGTGAAGAAGGGTTGTATTAATGATTGCAGCGCTCGTGCCAGGTTTTGAAAAATTACTTTTATGTTTATTTTCAATGACTTAAAAATATTTGAACCATCTGTATGTACGTTATTTGCATGATCTGTCATTTGGCCTTCATGCAGAATGCCTGTATTTTCGAAGACCTCGCCTCACTCAACACGAAGCCCATGAATCCCGAAAAACTCGAACTGCTGATCACCCGCGAAATGCCCTTCGGCAAGTACAAGGGCCGGATCATCGCCGACCTGCCGGGTCCCTACCTGAACTGGTTCGCCCGCGAAGGCTTTCCCCACGGCGAACTGGGCGGGTTGCTGGCATTGATGCAGGAAATCGACCACAACGGTTTATCTGAATTGTTGGAACCGCTGCGCGCTAAACACGGCAAACCCGCCCCCCGCCATTAAGAGACTCGCCATGCCAAGGAATGCTGACAACGAACCTCACTGGCAGGCCATCGCCCAGCGCTATGCGCTGGAGCCCGGCCCGATCAACCTGGAGAACGGCTACTTCGGGCGTATGAGCCGCGAGGTGCAGGCGCAGTACCTGGAGCACGTGGCGTTTATCAACCGCAGCAACTCGCTGTATGTGCGCCAGCGCTTCGAGCAAGGTGAAAATGTCGAGATCCGTCGCCAACTGGCGGGCCTGATCGACGTCGACCCCGAGGCAGTCGCCTTTACCCGCAACGCCACCGAAGCCTTGCAGTCGCTGATCCGCAACTACAACCGCCTGCACCCCGGCGATCAGGTGCTGATCAGCGACCTGGAATACGACACCGTCAAAGGTGCGATGCGCTGGTTGGCGGGTGTTCGCGGTGTGGAAGTGATCGAGTTGTCCCACACTCATCCGGCCAGTTTCGACAGCCTGGTGCAGACCTATCGCGATGCGTTCGCCCAATACCCGCGCCTGAAGCTGATGGCACTCACCCATGTGACCCACCGCACCGGCCTGGTGATGCCCGTAGAGGCCATCGCCAAGACCGCGCGTGAGCATGCCATCGACGTGATCCTCGACGGCGCCCATGCACTGGGCCAGATCGAGTTCAACCTCGCCGAACTGGGCATTGCGTTCGCCGGCTTCAACCTGCACAAATGGATCGGCGCGCCGCTGACCCTGGGGTTCCTCTATATCGCCCCCGAACGCCTTGCAGATATTGATCCGGACATGGGCGAGTTCCACTACCCCGCCACCGACGTGCGTGCGCGTACGTCGTACAGCACGCCGAATTTCCCCGCGTTAATGACGTTGCCGCTGGTGTTTGAAGAACATCGCGCCATGGGCGGCGCGGCGGCCAAGGGTGCGCGGGTCAGTTACCTGCGGGATGTATGGGTGAGCCAGGTGCGACTGTTGCCGGGGATTGAGGTGCTGACGCCGGATGATCCACGGCTGTATTGCGGGATCACGGCATTCAAGTTCAGCGGGCGGGATCAGCAGGTGATGGTGGATCGCATGCTCAAGGACTATGGGCTGTTTACCACCACGCGCACCGGTGCGGCGTTTGGTACCTGTATCCGCGTGACACCGGGGTTGGTGACGTCGGCAGAGGACATCAATGTCCTGGTCAATGCCATTACCGAGCTAAGCAGAGACTAAAGGTGGGCCTCAGGTTTTTACCGGCAAAAAAAAGCGGTACACCGACCAAGTGCACCGCAAAAATGCCGTTAAGCACAGCAACAACGATTCGATGAATCAGATCAATCCAGCAGCGCCAGCGCCTGCGCGGTGACTTCCTGGATACGGGCCCAGTCGCCGTTCTTGACCCACTCCGGGTCAAGCATCCAGCTACCGCCCACGCACATCACGTTTTTCAACGCCATGTAGCTCTTGATATTGGCCGGGCCGACGCCGCCGGTCGGGCAGAATTTCACTTCGCCGAACGGGCCGCCCAGGGCCTTGATCGCGGCAACACCGCCGCTGACTTCGGCCGGGAACAGTTTGAAGCGACGGTAGCCCAGGCCGTAGCCTTCCATGATGCCGGAGGCGTTGCTGATGCCTGGCAGCAGCGGGATCGGGCTGTGCACCGAGGCTTCCAGCAGGTCACGGGTAATGCCGGGGGTGACGATAAATTGCGAACCGGCGACTTCCGCCGCTTCAAGCATGTGGCGGTCGAGTACGGTGCCGGCGCCGGTGCACAGTTCAGGCCGCTGCTCACGCAGCACCTGAATGGCCTTGAGGCCGAACTCGGAACGCAAGGTCACTTCCAATGCGGTCAAACCACCGGCTGCCAGGGCATCGGCCAGCGGCAGGATGTCCTGCTCGCGGGCGATGGTGATCACCGGCAGGATCCGCGCCTTGGCGCAGAGGCTGTCGATCAGGGCAACTTTATCCGCCATGGACACGGTCGGTTGAGGGCTTTTCATAGCGGCTGATCCTTGGCTCATGGGCACCAGTAAATCTCTAAAGTAGGTTGCAAAAACGCGCGAATCGGCATGGCAGCGACGTCGTCACTGGCCAGCGCGGCGCTCAAGGTGGTCAATTTCGAACTGCCGGAAATCGACAGCGCGGTGTAGTGGGCCGTGGCCAGCAATGCGCGACTCATGGTCAGGCGCTGGTGCGGCACGGTCGGCGCCAGCATCGGCCAGCAACGGCGGGTACCGTCGGCCTGCAGTGCAGCGGCGAGGTTCGGGCTGTTGGGAAACAGCGATGCGGTGTGGCCGTCATCGCCCATGCCCAGCACCAGCACATCAATGGCCGGCAGCTCGGCCAGCAGGCGATCGGCCTGCTCGGCAGCGTCTTCAAGGTTGGCGGCGGCGCTGTACAGGCTGAGGAACCTGGCCTTGGCCGCCGGGCCTTGCAACAGGTGCTGCTTCAACAGGCCGGCATTGCTGTCGGCGTGTTCCACCGGCACCCAGCGCTCATCGGCCAGGGTGATGGTGACCTTGGACCAGTCCAGGCCTTGCTTGGCCAGGTTCTGGAAAAACGCCACGGGGCTGCGGCCACCGGACACCACCAGGGTCGCTTCGCCACGGGCACTGATGGCCGCGCGCAGTTGTTCGGCCACGTCGTTGGCCAGGCCGTCCGCCAGCAGCACAGGCGTGCGGTACTCGTGGGCAGTCACGCCCCGAGGCAGTTTCAATTCAGATATCGCCATACCAAGACCTCCCATCCCGCGTGATCAGTGCAATCGAGCTCATCGGCCCCCAGGACCCCGCCGCATACGGCTTGGGCGCATCACCGGATTTTTTCCACCCGGCGATCAACTGGTCACACCACTTCCACGCGGCTTCGATTTCATCTTTGCGAACAAACAGGTTCTGATTGCCGCGCATCACTTCCAACAGCAAACGCTCGTAGGCATCGGGGATGCGCGCGCTGCGATAGGTATCGGAAAAATTCAGTTGCAATGGCCCGCTGCGCAGTTGCATGCCCTTGTCCAGGCCCTGCTCCTTGGTCATCACGCGCAAGGAAATGCCTTCGTCCGGCTGCAGGCGGATGATCAACTTGTTGCTGATCTGCAGGCGCTGTTCGGGGGCGAAGATGTAATGAGACGGTTCCTTGAAGTGGATGACGATCTGCGACAGCTTCTGCGGCATACGCTTGCCGGTACGCAGGTAGAACGGCACCCCGGCCCAACGCCAGTTACGGATATCGGCGCGCAGGGCGACGAAGGTTTCGGTGTCGCTCTGGGTGTTGGAATTCTCTTCTTCCAGGTAACCCGGCACCGGCTTGCCGGCGCTGTAGCCGGCGATGTACTGGCCACGCACCACTTGAGTGGTAAGGCCATCCGGGCTGATCGGCGCCAGGGCCTTGAGCACCTTGACCTTCTCGTCACGAATGCTGTCGGCGGACAAGTCGGCCGGCGGGTCCATGGCGATCAGGCAAAGCAGTTGCAGCAGGTGGTTCTGGATCATGTCGCGCAGCTGGCCGGCCTTGTCGAAATAGCCCCAACGGCCTTCGATGCCGACCTGCTCGGCCACGGTGATTTCCACATGGGAAATGTAGTTCTGGTTCCACTGGGTTTCGAACAGGCTGTTGGCGAAACGCAGGGCGATCAGGTTCTGGACGGTCTCTTTGCCCAGGTAGTGGTCGATACGGTAGGTGCGGTTTTCCGGGAAGAACTGCGCCACGGCATCGTTGACCTTGCGCGAGGATTCCAGGTCCGACCCGATGGGTTTCTCCAGCACGACGCGGGTGTTTTCCGCCAGTCCGACCTTGGACAGGTTCTCGCAGATCGCACCGTACACCGCCGCAGGCGTGGCGAAGTAGGCAATCAGGCGTTGCTCGGTGCCGGCCTTTTCCGCCAGGGCCACGTAGTCATCGGCTTTCAGGAAGTCGACGTGGACATAGGTCAGGCGCGCCAGGAAACGCTGGGCGATGCTCTCGTCCAGTTCCTTGCCGACATATTTACGCAATTCTTTTTCGATATGGGCCAGGTGTTGCTGCTCGGAACCGGCTTCCCGGGCCAGGGCCAGGATACGGGTATCGTCGTGCAGGAGCCCGGCGCCATCGAGTTGATAGAGGGCAGGAAATAACTTGCGCAGCGCCAGATCACCCAAGGCGCCAAACAGGGCAAAGGTGCAGGGTTCTACGGTTATCGAAGGCATGATGTTTGTTCTTTTATCAAGTTAAGCTACAAATACCTTTTTTCAAGGCATCACTCAAGGAAAAATGTAGTAATAACCACAACATTTTCCCGAAATACGCATTCCGAGTGGTGGTGTTCAGCTACCCTCAGTAGGATAGGCCACCGCAAAAGGCCACTCGTCGATTGGTTGCCACCCTTTATTTGCATCGTCGCCCGAAGGAAAGACTGAATGGACCGCGTGCGAAATCTTCTGGAACAGATCCGGAACCGCCTCGAAGAATTGAACAAGGCTGAGAAAAAAGTGGCCGAGGTCATCCTGCTCAACCCGCAGCAGGCGACCCGCTTCTCCATCGCAGCCCTTGCCCAGGCCGCCTCGGTCAGTGAACCGACGGTCAACCGTTTCTGCCGTTCGTTCGGCGTCAGCGGTTACCCTGAACTTAAATTGCAGTTGGCGCAAAGCCTGGCCAGTGGCGCAGCGTATGTCAGCCGCGCCGTGGAGGCCGATGATAACCCCGAGGCCTACACCCAGAAGATCTTTGGCAGCGCCATCGCCTCGCTGGACGCCGCCTGCCAGGCCCTGGACCCGGCCCTGATCAGCAAGGCCGTGGACCTGTTGATCCAGGCGCGGCAGATCCACTTCTTCGGCCTGGGCGCTTCGGCGCCGGTGGCCATGGACGCGCTGCACAAGTTTTTCCGCTTCAACCTGGCGGTCACCGCCCACGCCGACGTGCTGATGCAACGCATGATCGCCTCGGTGGCCCACACGGGCGAGCTGTTCGTGATTATTTCCTACACCGGGCGCACCCGTGAGCTGGTGGAAGTGGCGCGTATCGCCCGGGAAAACGGTGCGTCGGTGCTGGGCGTAACCGCCGAGAACTCGCCGCTGGCCAAGGCCAGTACCGTAAGCCTGAACATTCCGCTGCCCGAAGACACCGACATCTATATGCCGATGACCTCACGGATCATTCAGTTGACGGTGCTGGATGTGCTGGCCACCGGCATGACCTTGCGCCGCGGGGTGGATTTCCAGCCGCATTTGCGCAAGATCAAAGAGAGCTTGAATGACAGCCGGTATCCGGTGGGGGATGAGTTCAACTAAGCCAGCCTGTGTGCTGGCTTCACTGGCCTCATCGGGGGCAAGTCGAATCGTCGCACCGCCCCTCCCACATTATGAAGGTATTCACAAATCAAACTGTGGGAGGGGGCTTGCCCCCGATGAGGCCATCAACCACACCGCTAAACCCCAGCCCGTGCCTGCAAACTGAGATGCGCCCTCTCCCCCGGCGCCAGACTCGCCCCCGCCATTGCCGACTCCACGCACACAAACCCCGACGCCTCGTTGAAACTCACCCCCAGCAGCGGCCGGCTGCCCGGATGCCATACAACGGTGTCGGCGCTGTCGCCGGTATCGATGCACAGTTCACGTTGCCAGGCATGATCCTTGAGGTGCAGTTCGCCATCGTGCTGGAACACCCGCTGGCACCCGCCATCCACTCGTAACTCGCCTTCCTGCTGGCACGCCTGGCGATTGAGCTGGTCGTAACCGTGCGCGCCGTCGAGCCCAGACAGCGCTATCTCATCGACGTGACCAATACGCCAGTAAGCGTGCAAAGCATGGCTCAACTGGCACGGCAACTCGTCCTGATGCTCGGTGCTCAGGCGCAGTTCCAGCGTGTCGCCCAGGTGCGCGTACAGGTCGACCTGCCAGTCACACAGCTGCAATTGCCAGTGCAGGCGCACGCCGTCGTCGTCGCTGCTGCTGTCGAGCAGCTTCCAGTCGATCAACCGCGCCCAACCATGGGACGGCCAAGCGTTTTCGCTCGGATGGCGGCCATACCACGGCCAGCACACCGGTATGCCGCCACGGATGGCGCCGACTTGCGGCCACTTGGCCGCGCACCACAGCCAGGGTTTCTGGCCACGGGGCTGAAAGTGCAGCAGTTGCGCGCCCTGGCGACTGAATACCGCCTGGCACAGCGGATGGTCGATCACCAACACGTCGCGCATCTGAAAGCGCTCCCAGGCGAACACCGGACGCTCGCGCAGGGATTTGAAAAAGCGTTGCAGCGGTTGCTCATGCATGTGCCACGGTCCTGAATATCGTCACAGTGCCACTCAAAAAAAAGCGGATAGCCATGGCTACCCGCAAAATGCGCACAGAGAGAAGGAGCTTATCGCAACAGCGTTAGAACGTAGACTGAATTTTCAGGCCCGCCACCAGCGCGTTGTCGACTTTATCCACGCCGCCCGGTTGGACAACGTATTGCAGGTTGGGACGCACGGTCAGCCAGTTGGTGACGTGGAAGCCGTAGTTGATTTCGAAGTTGTACTCGGTTTCGCGGATCGGCGAGAACAGCGGGTTGTCGTAGTCGGCCACGCCGTTGGCGGCATTCAGCAGTTCGGCGTTTTTCTTCACGTCATCGTTGACGTGCAGACGCGCAGCACCAATGCCGACGTCATCTTTTGGACGCGCGTCGAATGGGCCTTTGTACACCAGCATCAACGACTGGTAGTTGTCGACCAGGTTGGTTTCCTTGTCGTGGAAGGTCGCGTTGGCAGCGATGTTCAAGCCACGGGAAGCGTCGCCGTTATGGGTGGTGAGCTGCTGCTGGGCAACGAACCAGTAGCCTTTTTTGCTGCTGCGGGTACGGTAGGCCGCACCGGTGGTGGCAGCATCGTTGCCATTGACGTCTTCACGAACGTCAGCAGCATCGGCGGCGCTCTTGTAGTAACCCACACGGTATTCGCCCGGCAGGTTATTCACCTTCGGCGACCAGACCAACTCCACCGGAATCACGGTGCCCTTGGTGCCGCTGCCGCTGAGCTTGAAGCCGTTGCCGTGCTCCAGCTGCGACGGGTTCTGGTTGTACGCACCGATTTGCGCATACAGCTCAGGCGTGATGTTGTACTTCACGCGGATCGCGGCCTGGCTGACCGGCCAGTTGTACCAGGTATTTACATAGTTGCCGACCTGGGAGCCACAGAACGACAGGTTCTGGAAGTCGCACGGGAAGGTGTTGAAGTCTTCGCCTTCACCGAAGTAGCCGAGCTTCACGTCCAGCTTGTTGTCGAACATCTGGTGCTGAATCCAGAACTGGGTCAGACGCACCATGTGGCCACGACCGTAGACTTCCATGGACGAGCTCAGCGTGCCGGCACGCGGGTCGCCAATGCGGTCGTTGGAGATGTTCTGGCCATTACGGTTAGTCAGCTGGATCTTGGCCTGGGTGTTATCCCAGCCCCACAGCTTTTGCAGGTCCAGCGCCACGCCCAACCCAAACTGGTCGGAGTAACGGCCGGTCTTGTCGTCGTTGTAGCCGCCGCGCAGGTTGGCGCCCATTTCCCCTACGTAGTCAGCCTTGATGTCGATACCTTGTTCGATCAGCTTGGTACGCTCGCCGCCCCAATCACCGGTCATCCACTTGGAGTCGGCACTGAATGCATCGGCCGCCATCGCATTGGCGGACAGTACAAGGGCTGCTGCTGCTGACAGTTGGCAGATCAGCCGAGTGTTGTTGTGTTGCTTTTTCATCCCTACATCCTCGTCTTTATTGTTATTAAACTGTTTTTATCTAACGCGGGTTACTTTTTTTCATCTAAAACAACAACTTATCTACTTCAGCGACCTTTGAATTGGGCCACGTTGTCCGCATGCCCCTGTGCGGGCAATGAAGAAGCAGTGCCGAGGCGCTCGCCCGTGTTGGCGTCGAACAGCAATACCTTGGATGGATCGAATTGCAGTGTCAGGGTCTCGCCCACCTGCGGCGCCACATCAGGCGCCAAACGGCAGCAGACCTTGGTGTCATTGAGCTGCACAAACACCAGTGTGTCCGGGCCGGTCGGCTCGGTGACCTGGACCTCGGCACGAATGCTCGACGAACCATTACCCTCACCCGCCGCCAGCACGATCTGCTCCGGGCGCAGGCCCAGAATCACATCACGGTCTTCCAGGCCGGCGTCGTTCATACCCAGCGGCAATTCGCATCGCGCCTGGCCGCTGTCGAGCAGCGCCACCAACTTCCCGTCCTTGCGTTTTAGGCGCATAGGCACGAAGTTCATCGGTGGTGAACCGATAAAGCTTGCCACAAATAGGTTAGCAGGGTCGTTGTAAATTTCTTTCGGCGTGCCGAATTGTTGGATGATGCCGTCCTTCATCACCGCCACTTTATCGCCCAGGGTCATCGCTTCGATCTGGTCGTGGGTCACGTAGACGGTGGTGGTCTTGAGGCGCTGGTGCATCAGCTTCATTTCGGTACGCATTTCGACGCGCAGCTTGGCGTCGAGGTTCGACAGCGGTTCGTCGAACAGGTAGATCTTCGGCCGACGCGCCAGGGCCCGGCCCATGGCCACGCGCTGTTGCTGGCCGCCGGAGAGCTGGCCCGGCTTGCGGTTGAGCAGGTGTTCGATCTGCAGCAGCTTGGCCACGCGCGCCACTTCGGCGTCGATGTCGGCCTGGGGCATCTTGCGGATCTTGAGGCCGAACTCGATGTTCTCGCGCACGCTCATGGTCGGGTACAGCGCGTAGGACTGGAACACCATGGCGATGTCACGATCCTTGGGGCTCATGCCGCTGACGTCCTGGTCGCCGATCATGATCGCGCCGCCGGTGATGGTCTCCAGGCCGGCGATGCAGTTCATCAGCGTGGACTTACCGCAACCCGAAGGGCCGACCAGGATCAGGAACTCCCCTTCCTTGATCGACAGTTCGATGTTCTTCAAGGTGTCGGGCAGGCCGGCGCCATAGGTCTTGTTTACATTGCGAAGTTCAAGCGTAGCCATGATTACCCCTTGACCGCGCCGGCCGTCAGGCCGCGCACGAAATACTTGCCTGCGATCACATAGACCAGCAGGGTCGGCAGCCCGGCGATCATCGCCGCCGCCATATCCACGTTATATTCCTTGGCCCCGGTGCTGGTGTTGACCAGGTTGTTCAGCGCCACCGTGATGGGCTGGGAGTCGCCACTGGAGAACACCACACCGAACAGGAAGTCGTTCCAGATCTGGGTGAACTGCCAGATCAGGCAGACCATGATGATCGGCGTGGACATCGGCAGAATGATCTGACGGAAGATGGTGAAGAAACCGGCCCCGTCCAGGCGTGCCGCCTTGATCAGCGCATCCGGGATGCTCACGTAGTAGTTACGGAAGAACAGCGTGGTGAACGCCAGGCCGTACACCACGTGCACAAACACCAGGCCGGTGGTGGTGCTGGCCAGGCCCATCTTGCCGAGGGTGAACGACGCGGGCAGCAGCACGGTCTGGAACGGCAGGAAGCAGCCGAACAACAGCAAGCCGAAGAACAGCTGCGAACCACGGAAGCGCCAGAACGACAGCACATAACCGTTCAATGCACCGATGGCGGTGGAAATCAGCACGGCCGGCACGGTGATCTTGAGCGAGTTCCAGAAGTAGCCATCCACGGTGGCCCAGGCCTTGACCCAGCCGATGCCGCTGACCACGGTCGGCCAGCTCAGCAGGTTGCCGGTGCTGATGTCTTCCGGGGTCTTGAAGCTGGTGAGCAACATCACCACCAGCGGTACCAGGTAAAGCAGCACAGCGAGGATCAACACCGCGTAGATCGCGATGCGGCTCAGGCTGATGGCAGGTTTGGCAGTGAGACTAGTCATTACGCTTGGTCCTCAGCTCGGAGTAGAGGTAAGGCACGATGATCGCGAGGATCGCACCGAGCATCAGGATTGCACTGGCCGAGCCCATGCCCATCTGGCCACGGCTGAAGGTGAACGAGTACATGAACATGGCGGGCAGGTCGGACGAATAGCCCGGGCCACCGGCCGTCATGGCCGCCACCAGGTCGAAGCTCTTGATCGCAATGTGCGCCAGGATCATCACCGCACTGAAGAACACCGGACGCAGGCTCGGCAGCACCACGCTCCAGTAGATGCGCGGCAGGCTTGCGCCGTCGATCTGGGCGGCACGGATGATCGACTGATCAACGCCACGCAGGCCGGCGAGGAACATCGCCATGATGAAACCGGAGGCTTGCCACACGGCGGCAATCACCAGGCAGTAAACCACGCGGTCCGGGTCGATCAGCCAGTCGAGACGGAAGCCTTCCCAGCCCCAGTCACGCAGGAGTTTGTCCAGGCCCATGCCCGGGTTGAGCAGCCATTTCCAGGCTGTACCGGTGACGATCATCGAGAGCGCCATCGGGTACAGGTAAATGGTGCGAATAAAGCCTTCGCGGCGGATTTTCTGGTCGAGGAAAATCGCCAGCGTCACGCCGATCACCAGGGTGATGCCGATGAACATCCCGCCGAACAGCGCCAGGTTCTTGCTCGCTACCCACCAGCGGTCGTTGTCGAACAACCGCTCGTATTGCGCAAGACCCGCCCATTTGTAGCTTGGCAGGAACGTAGAGGTGGTGAACGAGAGCACAAACGTCCACAGGATGTAGCCGTAGAAACCCACCAACACGATGAACATGCTGGGCGCCAGCACCAGTTTGGGTAGCCAGCGCTGCAGTGCATCGAACGGCGAGGCTTTGCTGAACACAGCAACAGAACTCATGGGGAAATCCAATACAGGGAAAAAGGACTACAGAAGCACGCCTTGTGAGGGGTCAGGGATCCCCCTCACAAGGTCAACCGTTACTTGGCAGACTTGATCGCAGCGCCGAGTTTCTTGGCGGTGTCGGCCGGGTCGGCTTTCGGGTCGTTGATGTAGTTGGTCACGACATCGAAGAACGCACCTTGCACCGCCAGGGTGGTGGCCATGTTGTGCGCCATGCTTGGCTGCAGGCCACCGGTCTTGGCGTCAGCCAGGAAGTCCTTGGCTGCAGTCTGGGCGCAGGAGTCGAAACCGTACGAGTCCATTTTGTTCAGCATGTCGTTGCGAACAGGTATCGAGCCCTTGTTGATGCTGAACACCTTCTGGAAGTTTTCACCCAGCACGACTTTGGCGATGTCCTGCTGGCCAGCGGCAGTGCCTTTGTCTTTCTGCTTGAACACCGCCAGGGAGTCGATGTTGTAAGTGAAGGCTTTGTCGGTGCCCGGGAAGGCTACGCACTCGTAGTCTTTGCCGGCGACTTTCTTGGCGGCGGTCCATTCGGACTTGGCCCAGTCACCCATGATCTGCATACCGGCCTTGCCGTTGATGACCTTGCCTGCTTCGAGGTTCCAGTCCTGGCCTTTGCCGTCGACGTCCATATAGGTCGCGACTTTCTTCAGCTCGGTCAGGGACTTGACCATTTCCGGGCCGGTTAGCGCAGCGTTATCGAGGTCGACCAGGGCTTTCTTGTAGCCATCGGCGCCCATTACCGACAGGACCACCGCTTCGAACACGGTGCTGTCCTGCCAAGGCTGGCCACCGTGGGCGAGCGGGATGAAGCCTGCGGCTTTGAGCTTGTCGCCGGCGGCGTAGAATTCTTCGAGGGTGGTCGGGTTCTTGGTGATACCGGCTTTCTTGAAGACTTCCGGGTTGATCCACAGCCAGTTCACGCGGTGGATGTTGACCGGTACGGCAACGTAGTCGCCGTCGTACTTCACGGTGTCGGAGACTTTCTTGTCGAGCAGGGAATCCCATTTTTCGTCTTTGGCGACGGACTTCAGGACGTCGGTGTCGAGCAGGCCGGTAGATGCCCACTCCTGGATGTCGGGGCCTTTGATCTGGGCAACGCCTGGCGGGTTGCCGGCGACCGCGCGGCTTTTCAGCACGGTCATGGCAGTAGCGCCACCGCCACCTGCGACGGCGCCGTCTTTCCAGGTGAAGCCGTCTTTCTCGACTTGGGCCTTCAGGACATCTACAGCCGCTTTTTCGCCACCCGAGGTCCACCAATGCACAACTTCAACCGTCCCTTTGGAGTCGGCGGCAAATGCACTGAGGGGAAACAACGAGGCAACGGAAATAGCTACGGCGAGGCGATTAATCGCGTTCATCTGAATACCTTTTCTTGTTGTTATGCATGCAAGTCTGGAGCTTGCGCTGCACGGAGTTTAAACATGGTTTTTTCGAGCACAGGTAACAAAGGGATGCACAAATGTCACCACTTGGTGACATAACACCCAGCGCCTAAAGCGCTGGCCATACTCGGGGCCAGGGGCAGTGCAGGCAGCACGACCGCTTGCCAGGCATGGTACAGGTCCGGTTTACCGCCCCAGATGGTGCTGCTGGGCTGGTTATGCGGGCTGAGTTCGTGGTGCCAGCTGCCGTGGAGGCGGTCGATGAAATGGGTGTCGCAAAATTCCCAGAAACGCCGGTACCAGGTTTCGTAATGCAGCTCACCCGTGCGTTTGAGCAAGGCCTGGGCAGCGGCGCTGGCTTCGGCGTGGGTCCAGTGCAGGCGCTCGCGCACGACCGGGCGGTGGTTCCAGTCCAGGGTGTAGACGATACCGGGGGCGCCATCCACGGCCCAGGCATAGTCGCAGGCGCTGGCGAACAGACCCTTGGCGGCGCTCAGCAGCCAGTCCGGCGTGGCCAGCCCGGCCTGCAGGCGCGCGGCTTCCAGGTGCAGCACCAGCCGCGCCCACTCAAAGCCATGGCCAGGGGTGATGCCATACGGGCGGAAGCCATCGGCGGGGTTATCTTCGTTGTAATCGAACAGGGGTTGCCATTGCGCGTCGAAATGCTCGATCACCATGAACTGGTTGGCGGCGGCGTGGGTATGAATCACTCGCTCGACGATGCGCAGGGCGCGGTCCAACCAACGTGTGTCGGCGGTGACATCGGCCAGGGCCAGGAAGGCTTCGGTGGCGTGCATGTTGCTGTTGGCGCCGCGATAGGCTTCGACGCCGCTCCAGTCCCGGGCGAAGGATTCGAGCATCACGCCCTCCTCTTCGCTCCAGAAGAACTGGTCGATGATATGAATGGCGTCGCTCAGCAGATTTTGCGCGCCAGGCGCGCCCGCTACCACGGCCGAGCTGGCAGCCAGGGCGACAAACGCATGCAGGTAGGCCGCCTTGCCGGTGTTGCCGTCCAGGGCCTGGGGCGCGGCGAACCAGCCACCGTGTTCGCTGTCACGCAAAGGTCCGCCCAGGGCCGCAACACCGTGCGCCACCAATTCGGCATAACCCGGCAAGCCCATGGCATGGGCCATGGCGAAGCTGTGGGTCATGCGCGCGGTATTCATGGTTTCGGCGTGGGCATCGGCCGGCAACTGGCCTTTGTCGTCGAGGTTGCCAAACCCCTCAGGCAGACGGGAGGCCTTGGCGAAGGCCAGCAGGCGCTGCCCTTCGGCGGCGAGCCAGGCGTGATGGACAGGTGCATTCAGCCAACTGCTGGCAGGCAGTGGTCGCGTGGTCATGGGTGGCCCTTATTATTGTTTGTGGGATGACCGGAGTCTAAACAAGGGCAAGGTGGGGGCAAGTAACGAAGGGGATGGGAAATGTCACCAGACGGTGACATTCAAGCCGCTAGGCGGCCTGTGGCGAGCAAGCTTGCCACAGGCCCGATATTACTGGCCGAGCGGCGTTGCCGCCGCCGGCGCATTCAGGCGCTGATTCAGGTTCTGCACCTGGCTCTGCAAGGTGGTGATATTGCGGGTGGTCTGGATGCGGAACACGTCGAACTCCTTGTTGGTCGGCGCATCGCTGTTGGCCGGCTGGCTGTCCTGGGCGCTTTTGAGTACCACGAGGTCCTGCTCAAGACGGGCGATGGCTGCACTCGGGTTACCTTGCTTTTTCAAGGCCGCCACATCAGCGACCAATTCCTTTATCTCGGTATCGCGCTTGCCGGCATCGCCCTGCGCAGCCTTCAGGGTGGCCACTGCATCGGTCAAGGCTTGCACCTGGCCCTGCAGCTTGGCATTGGCGCCCGACAGCTCAGTGGTGCTGGCAGTCATTTGCGCCAGGCGCTTGTCCAGCTCGGTGGCCTGGCCGGCAACGCCGAGCTGCTGCTTGCCCTGCTCCAGCAACTGGGTTTCCAGCTGTTTGATCTGCAGTTTCAGTGCTTCGCTGCCGTTGTTCACATTGGCTTCACTGGCTACGACCTTGCCGGAAATGTCCTGCAGGCGCCCTGCCGCTTCTTCGCTGATGCGCGCAAAGCTTTCCTGGGTGGCAACCAACTGCTGACCCATCAGGGAAATCTGCTGGAAGCTCCACCAGGCCAGGCCGGCGAAGGCGATCAGCAGCGCACCGATCAATGCCCACAGCGGGCCGGTGCTGGCGCCCTTGACCTTGACCACGGGCGTATTGCGCGAACGCACCGAGGTGGCCGGGGAAGGTTCGAAATCATCGTCATCCCCAAGATCGGCCCGCAGGCTGGGAATGTTGTCGAAATCGTCTTTGGCATCGTTACGCATGAATCAACCCTGAATCGGTGAGTTAGCTGGCTGGAAAGCCGAGCGACGGGAGTATAAACCCCAAGCCCGTCGCGTTGATCGACCCGGAACCTGGAATTCGGTTCCCGATGTGTTGCCTGTTGTGACCTTATTTGAACCCGGGATCCTGGGCCTTCCACCAACCGCAGAACTCGTCGAGGGCGGTCCACAGGCTGACCTTGGGCTCGTAATCCAGATAATGCCTGGCCCGGCTGATGTCGAGGGTGAAATCTTTGTTCATTACCTGCATGCCCAGGCGCGATAACGCCGGCTCCGGACGACCGGGCCACATTGCGCAAAAGGCTTCGTTAAGCGCCGCCACGCTGTAGGACAAGCCGTAGGAGCGATAACGGGTCACCTGGGGCAACTCCATTTGGCGCATCACGTAATTGACCACATCCCACACCGGCACCGGCGTGCCGTTGCTGATGTTGTAGGCCTTGCCCAGGGCCGAACCGGTGGCCAGCAAGCTGCTGAGCAGCGCTTCGTTGAGGTTGTGCACACTGGTGAAGTCGACCTTGTTGAGACCGTCGCCGACGATGGCCAGGCGGTTCTTGCGCTGCATTTTCAGCAGGCGCGGAAAAATACTCATGTCACCGGCACCGGTGACGAAACGCGGGCGCAGGGCCAGCACCTCGAGGCCGAACTCCTGGGCGCCGAACACTTTCTGTTCGGCCAGGTACTTCGTGGCCGCATAGGGATGCTTGAAGCGCTTGGGGACTTGCTCTTCGGTCAACCCGAGGTGATCGCGCCCGTCGAAGTAGATCGACGGCGACGACAGGTGCACCAGACGGCCCACGCGCTGCTTGAGGCAGGCTTCCACGACGTTTTCAGTCACCAGCACGTTGCCTTGATGGAAGTCCTGATACTTTCCCCACAAGCCCACGGCGCCTGCACAATGCACCACGGCTTCGACATCGCGGCACAGGTCGCGCACCAGGTCGGCATCACTCAAGTCACCCTGGATAAACTCGGCACCACGTCGAACCAGGTGCTCCACCCCCTCGGCGCGCCGCCCGTTGACCCGCACGTCCAGGCCCTGCTCCAGAGCGAAACGCGCAAAGCGCCCGCCGATGAAGCCGCTTGCGCCGGTGACCAGAATCTTCATGTATTACCCCGTGTTCTTTCATTTTTCATCGCTGTTGCCTTGACGACCGCCATCAGTCCAACGGCACCAACCATTGTCCACAGGCTTGGGCCAGGTGGTCGGTCAACAGGCCCAACAGCTGCCCGCCGCTGCGCCAATGATGCCAGTACAACGGCACATCGATGGGCTTATCTGGCATCAACTCGACCAGCACGTCTTTTTCCAGCTGGTCGCGCACCTGCAATTCAGGCACCAGCCCCCAGCCGAGCCCGGCTTCCGCCAGGCGGATAAAGCCTTCGGACGATGGGCATAAATGGTGTTCGAAACCGCCGTCCACGCCCAGAGAGGCCAGGTAGCGGTGCTGCAGGAAATCATCCGGGCCAAACACCAGTGCCGGTGTGCGCGCCAGTTGCTCGGCACGCACACCGTTGGGGAAATGCCGTGCAACAAACGCAGGGCTGGCCAACGCTCGATAACGCATGGCGCCGAGCAACAGACTGCGGGCTCCGGCCACCGGGCGCTCACTGGCGCAAATGCAGGCGGCCACCTCGCCGGCGCGCATGCGCTTGAGCCCCACCGTCTGGTCTTCTACGACCAGATCCAGCAGCAAATGCTGCTCGGCACAAAAATCGCTCACCGCCTCGGCCCACCAAGTGGCCAGGCTGTCGGCATTCAGGGCGATGCGCAGGCGCTCAGGCATGCCTTCTTCGTCCAGCGCCGGCACCTGGCTTTGCAGGTCGCGCTCCAGCAGCCGCACCTGCTGCACATGGTTAAGCAAACGTCGACCGATATCGGTGGGCGTCGGCGGCGTAACCCGCACCAGCACCGGCTGGCCGATGCGTGCTTCCAATAACTTGATGCGCTGGGAAATCGCCGATTGCGACAGCCCCAATACCTGGGCACCGCGCTCGAAGCCGGCCTGTTCCACCACCGCCGCCAGGGCAGAAAGCAATTTATAGTCGAACATCAGTTTCTCTAATGAGCGATCAGCACTATTGGTTTTTCTTATACAGCCTGGGCCATGAGAATAGCCAGCATCGCTTCTCTCTTTATAAGGACCCTTCACCATGGCTGGCGAAACCGCCCTGGCAACCCTACTGCGCAGCATGAGCCCGCAGCTCAATGACGGTGACTACGTGTTCTGCACCCTGCCTGAGCATCGTATACCGGCCGGTTGCGAGGCCATCGGCAGCTTTCGCGAACAGGAAGGCCTGACCCTGATTCTGGAGCGCCGGCAGGCGGAACAGGCAGGGCTGGCGTTCGACTACATCGCCGCGTGGATCACCCTGAATGTGCATTCAGCGCTGCAAGCCGTGGGCCTGACGGCCGCCTTCGCCAGCGCACTCGGCAAGGCCGGGATCAGTTGCAACGTGATCGCCGGCTACTACCACGACCACCTGTTCGTCGGCCGCGCGGATGCCGAGCGAGCCATGGACGTATTGCGGCAACTGGCAGCGACTTCGGAGTAATGGTTATGTGGCAAAGCTATCTGAACGGATTATTGGTGGCCTTGGGGTTGATCATGGCCATCGGCACACAAAACGCATTTGTATTGGCGCAAAGCCTGCGCCGTGAACATCACCTGCCGGTAGCGGCGTTGTGCGTGGTGTGCGACGCCTTGCTCGTGGCCGCCGGGGTATTCGGCCTGGCGACGGTGCTGGCCCAAAACCCGCTGCTGCTGGCAATTGCCCGCTGGGGCGGCGCCGCGTTCCTGCTGTGGTACGGCACCCTGGCGTTGCGCCGGGCGTTTTCGACACAGGGCCTGGAGCAAGGCGGCAATCTCAAGGTCCGTTCATTGCGCGCCGTGTTGCTCAGCGCGTTGGCGGTCACGTTGCTCAATCCTCATGTGTACCTGGATACCGTGCTGCTGATCGGCTCACTGGGCGCGCAACAAACCGAACCCGGTGCCTACGTGGCCGGGGCCGCGAGTGCATCGTTCCTGTGGTTCGCCACCCTGGCGCTCGGCGCGGCCTGGTTGGCGCCGTGGCTGGCACGCCCGGCGACATGGCGCCTGTTGGACCTGTTGGTAGCGGTGATGATGTTCAGCGTGGCCTATCAATTGATCAGCGCCTGATGAATATTCCAAAACGCTCTGGAACCTCTATCCCACACAGTTGTTGCGTGGTTTTGCCGCACCCCCGGTGCTATGATCCGGACCCTGCGCCGCAAAGAGTACAAACTCCCCGGCGCTTGTTTGGCCGCCCGTGATCGGCCTTGCGCTCACCGCAACTGACCTGATTAGGAGAATCATCATGGCTTTCGAATTGCCGCCGCTGCCCTACGCACACGATGCCCTGCAGCCGCACATCTCCAAGGAAACCTTGGAATACCACCACGACAAGCACCACAACACCTATGTCGTGAACCTGAACAACCTGGTGCCAGGCACCGAGTTCGAAGGCAAGACCCTGGAAGAAATCGTCAAGTCTTCTTCGGGCGGCATCTTCAACAACGCCGCTCAGGTCTGGAACCACACCTTCTACTGGAACTGCCTGGCACCAAACGCCGGCGGCCAACCTACCGGCGCGCTGGCTGAAGCCATCAACGCCGCGTTCGGTTCGTTCGACAAGTTCAAGGAAGAATTCACCAAGACGTCCGTCGGCACCTTCGGTTCCGGTTGGGGCTGGCTGGTGAAAAAGGCTGACGGTTCCCTGGCCCTGGCCAGCACCATCGGCGCCGGCAACCCGCTGACCAGCGGCGACACCCCGCTGCTGACCTGCGACGTGTGGGAACACGCCTACTACATCGACTACCGCAACGTACGTCCAAAGTATGTGGAAGCGTTCTGGAACCTGGTCAACTGGAAGTTCGTGGCTGAGCAGTTCGAAGGCAAGACCTTCACTGCCTAAGCGACGCTTGCAGTAGAAAGAGCCCGGCGATTGCCGGGCTTTTTTATGCCTGAAAAAAGAACCCCATTCAGGAAAGGTGGAACTCACCGGCACGAACCTGCCACCCAAGCGGTGAGAGAAATAACTCTCTCGTTTATTTTCAGGAGTAGCAATTATGGCTGGTGCCGGTATGCCCGGAATGGGTGGTGGTGATGACTTGTTGCAGAGGGCCCTCTCAGCGACCACCCCACTATTGGGAGATGGGATAGAAATGGGGCTGAAAATGGGGATGCAACTGCTCACAAGTTTGGCGGGCGGGGGCGGCGGCCAAGGGGGAGCCTCCGGAAAACCAGGTGAGGATGTCCATCAGCCGTCAGAGCGATACAATGGTTAATAAACCTGCTGACGATCCCGCGCAGAGTGCCTATCAGGCAATCGCCTGAACCCTGTGTTGTGCAAGAGAGCGGCGGATATGATCCGCCCTCTCCCCTCCCGAACGCCCTTCGATAGACTACAGCCCCCCAGCCGCAATGTCCCTTTGACTGCCATCACCAGATTGCCAATACTCATGGCATATTGAAGGCCACCCGCATGAGACAAGGAATGCCCCTTTGAAGCTGGAACTCAAGAACAGCTTGTCGGTGAAGTTGCTACGGGTCGTGCTGCTGTCGGCGTTGATCGTGGGCGTGACGCTGAGCGTGGCGCAGATCGTTTTCGATGCCTACAAGACGCGCCAGGCCGTGGCCGGTGATGCCCAGCGCATCCTCGACATGTTTCGTGACCCCTCGACCCAGGCCGTCTATAGCCTGGACCGCGAGATGGGCATGCAGGTGATAGAGGGGCTGTTCCAGGACGAGGCGGTGCGCATGGCCTCCATCGGCCATCCCAACGAAACCATGCTGGCAGAAAAAAGCCGCGCCTTGCAGCACTCCCCCAGCCGCTGGCTCACCGACCTGATTCTTGGCCAGGAACGCACCTTTACCACCGCCTTGGTCGGCAAAGGCCCCTACAGCGAGTATTACGGCGACCTGAGCATTACCCTCGACACCGCCACGTACGGCCAGGGCTTTATTATCAGTTCGGTGATCATCTTCATTTCCGGCGTGTTACGCGCCTTGGCCATGGGCCTGGTGTTGTACCTGGTGTACCACTGGCTGCTGACCAAGCCGCTGTCGCGGATTATCGAACACCTGACATCGATCAACCCGGACCGCCCCAGCGAGCACAAGATCCCGCAACTCAAGGGCCACGAGCGCAACGAATTGGGGTTGTGGATCAACACCGCCAACCAGTTGCTCGAATCCATCGAGCGCAACACCCACCTGCGCCATGAGGCGGAATCCAGCCTGCTGCGCATGGCCCAGTACGATTTTCTCACCGGCCTGCCCAACCGCCAGAAACTGCAGGAGCAATTGGACAAGATCCTCATCGACGCCGGCCGCCGCCAGCGCCGCGTAGCGGTGCTGTGCGTGGGACTGGATGACTTCAAAAGTGTCAACGAGCAGTTCACCTACCAGGCCGGCGACAAATTGCTGCTGGCCCTGGCCGATCGCCTGCGCGCCCACAGCGGTCGCCTCGGCGCCCTCGCCCGCCTGGGGGGCGACCAGTTCGCGCTGGTACAGGCCGATATCGACCAGCCCTACGAAGCGGCCGAACTGGCGCAAAGCATCCTCGACGACCTGGAGGCGGAGTTCGCTCTCGACCACGAGGAAATTCGCCTGCGCGCCACTATCGGCATCACCTTGTTTCCCGAAGATGGCGACAGCACCGAGAAGCTGCTGCAAAAAGCCGAACAGACCATGACCCTGGCCAAGAGCCGCTCTCGCAACCGCTATCAGTTCTATATCGCCAGCGTCGACAGCGAAATGCGCCGTCGCCGCGAGCTGGAAAAAGACCTGCGCGACGCTCTCAGCCGCGACCAGTTCCACCTGGTCTACCAGCCGCAGATCAGCTATCGCGACCAGCGTGTGGTAGGCGTGGAAGCCCTGATCCGCTGGCAGCACCCGGAACACGGCCTGGTGCCGCCCGACCTGTTCATCCCGCTGGCAGAACAGAACGGCACCATTATTCCGATCGGCGAATGGGTACTGGACCAGGCCTGTCGACAATTGCGCGAATGGCATGACCTGGGCTTCACCGAACTGCGCATGGCGGTCAACCTGTCCACCGTGCAGTTGCACCACACCGAGCTGCCACGGGTGGTCAACAACCTGATGCAGATCTACCGCCTGCCGCCGCGCAGCCTGGAGCTGGAAGTCACCGAGACCGGCCTGATGGAAGACATCAGCACCGCCGCCCAACACCTGTTGAGCCTGCGCCGCTCCGGGGCATTGATCGCGATTGATGATTTCGGCACCGGCTATTCCTCCTTGAGCTATTTGAAAAGCCTGCCCCTGGACAAGATCAAGATCGACAAAAGCTTCGTCCAGGACCTGCTGGACGACGATGACGATGCCACCATCGTTCGCGCCATTATCCAACTGGGCAAAAGCCTGGGCATGCAGGTCATCGCGGAAGGCGTGGAAACCGCGGAGCAGGAGGCCTACATCATCTCCGAGGGTTGCCATGAAGGTCAGGGTTACTACTACAGCAAACCCCTGCCGGCCCGAGAGTTGGCGGCTTTTTTGAAGCAGGCCGAGCGCAATGGCGCGGCCATTCTCTGACCGGGCAAAACGATACTGAATATTTCCCGCGTATAACTCTTTACACAAAATGCAAATCTTTCGCATTATGTCGCAGTTTTGCGCGACCCCCGCGCGCCCATCAACAACCGAAGCAGGATGTTCGCCATGATTCGTATGCCCCTGGCCACCGCCAGTCTGCTGGCCATTGCCATTTCTCTCGCCGGTTGCGGCGAAGGTAAAGACAAGCCCGCAGCAAACCAGGCGCCGACCCCGGCTGCCAGCACTACCGCTCCAGCGGCTGCCACCCCTGCCGGCCAGGTCGACGAAGCGGCCGCCAAGGCCGTGGTTGCGCATTACGCCGACATGGTCTTCGCGGTGTACAGCGATGCCGAGTCCACGGCAAAAACCCTGCAAACCGCAATCGACGCCTTCCTCGCCAAACCGAACGACGAAACCCTGAAGGCCGCCCGCGCCGCCTGGGTTGCCGCGCGCGTTCCGTACCTGCAGAGCGAAGTGTTCCGCTTCGGTAATACCATCATCGACGACTGGGAAGGCCAGGTGAATGCCTGGCCCCTGGACGAAGGCCTGATCGACTACGTCGACACATCCTACGAGCACGCGTTGGGTAACCCGGGCGCTACCGCCAACATCATCGCCAACACCGAGATCCAGGTCGGCGAAGACAAGGTCGACGTGAAGGACATCACCCCGGAAAAACTCGCCAGCCTCAATGAGCTGGGCGGTTCCGAAGCCAACGTCGCCACCGGCTACCACGCCATCGAATTCCTGCTCTGGGGCCAGGACCTGAACGGCACCGGCCCAGGCGCCGGCAACCGCCCTGCGTCGGATTACCTGACCGGCGACGGCGCAACCGGCGGCCACAACGAGCGCCGTCGCGCCTACCTGACCGCCGTGACCCAACTGCTGGTCAGCGACCTGCAGGAAATGGTCGGCAACTGGAAACCCAACGTCGAAGACAACTACCGCGCCACCCTGGAGGCAGAACCTGCCACCGACGGCCTGCGCAAAATGTTGTTCGGCATGGGCAGCCTGTCCCTGGGCGAACTGGCCGGTGAACGCATGAAGGTTTCCCTGGAAGCCAACTCGCCGGAAGACGAACAGGACTGCTTCAGCGACAACACCCATTACTCGCATTTCTACGACGCCAAGGGCATCCGCAACGTCTACCTGGGCGAGTACACCCGCGTCGACGGCACCAAACTGACCGGCGCCAGCCTGTCGTCCCTGGTGGCCAAGGCCGACCCGGCTGCCGACACCGCGCTGAAAGCGGACCTGGCGGCGACCGAAGCGAAAATCCAGGTCATGGTTGATCACGCTCAGAAAGGTGAACACTACGACCAGTTGATCGCGGCCGGTAACGACGCAGGCAACCAGATCGTGCGTGACGCCATCGCCGCCCTGGTCAAGCAGACCGGTTCGATCGAAGCCGCTGCCGGCAAGCTGGGCATCAGCGACCTGAACCCGGATAACGCTGATCACGAATTCTGATCAGTGCGGTGTTGAATGAGGCGGCCTTCGGGCCGCCTTTTTTTTACCTGCCTTTCACAGTAGGACCACCACCCCTCCCACATTTGATTTGCGTCGCTTTCAAGGCCCGGTTTACATGCCCGGCACCCCAGGTAGAATGGCGCCTCTGCCCTATTTCGAGCTCACTTCATGGCGTTGCCGACCCTACGCATCATCGGTTTCATCATCGGCATCTTCCTGATCACCCTTGCGATCGCCATGGTCGTGCCCATGGCCACCCTGGTGATTTTCGAACGGACCAGCGACCTGCCCTCGTTCCTCTGGGCCAGCCTGATCACTTTTGTCGCCGGGCTTGCCCTGGTGATTCCCGGTCGTCCCGAACACGTGCACCTGCGTCCGCGAGACATGTACCTGCTCACGGTCAGCAGTTGGGTGGTGGTATGCGTGTTCGCCGCGCTGCCGTTCCTGCTGACCCAGCACATCAGCTACACCGACTCGTTTTTCGAAAGCATGTCCGGTATCACCGCAACCGGCTCCACGGTGCTGAGCGGCCTGGACACCCTGTCACCCGGTATTCTGATGTGGCGCTCGCTGCTGCACTGGCTCGGCGGCATCGGCTTTATCGGCATGGCGGTGGCGATCCTGCCGCTGCTGCGTATCGGTGGCATGCGCCTGTTCCAGACCGAATCCTCGGACCGCTCGGAGAAGGTCATGCCCCGCTCGCACATGGTGGCGCGGCTGATCGTGGCGGCCTACGTCGGCATCACCATCCTCGGCAGCCTGGCGTTCTGGTGGGCCGGCATGGGCCTGTTCGATGCGATCAACCATGCGATGTCGGCGATTTCCACCGGTGGCTTCTCCACCTCGGACGAATCCCTGGCGCACTGGAAACAACCGGCGGTGCACTGGGTGGCGGTGGTGGTGATGATCCTCGGCAGCTTGCCGTTCACCCTGTACGTGGCCACCTTGCGGGGTAATCGCAAGGCATTGATCAAGGATCAGCAAGTACAAGGCTTGCTCGGCCTGCTACTGGTGACCTGGCTGGTGCTCGGCACCTGGTACTGGTGGACCACCAATCTGCATTGGCTGGATGCCCTGCGCCATGTGGCGTTGAACGTCACATCGGTAGTAACCACCACCGGTTTTGCACTGGGGGACTACAGCCTGTGGGGCAATTTCTCACTGATGCTGTTTTTCTACCTGGGCTTCATCGGCGGCTGTTCCGGCTCCACGGCGGGCGGGATCAAGATTTTCCGCTTCCAGGTCGCCTATATCCTGCTCAAGGCCAACTTGAACCAGCTGATTCACCCGCGCGCGGTGATCAAGCAGAAGTACAACGGCCACCGCCTCGACGAAGAGATCGTGCGTTCGATCCTGACCTTTTCGTTTTTCTTCGCCATCACCATCTGCGCCATCGCCCTGGCCTTGTCGCTGCTTGGCCTGGACTGGATGACCGCACTCACCGGCGCCGCCAGCACAGTGTCCGGCGTCGGCCCGGGCCTGGGGGAAACCATTGGCCCGGCCGGCAACTTCGCCAGCCTGCCGGATGCGGCCAAGTGGATCCTGTCCCTGGGCATGCTGCTGGGCCGGCTGGAAATCATCACAGTCTTTGTTCTGTGCATTCCGGCGTTCTGGCGTCACTGACCGTCGACGCGTCCTGCAGTCGCGCCCGGTATTCGCCGGGCGTAGCATCGAACCAGCGGCGAAACGCGCGAAAGAAGTTGCTCGGGTCGGCAAAGCCCAGCAGGTAGGCGATCTCCAACAGGGTCATGCTCGGCTGCGCCAGGTACTGCTCGGCCAGTTCGCGGCGGGTGTCGTCGAGCAGGGTCTGGAAACTCGTGCCTTCTTCCTGCAGGCGCCGCTGCAAGGTGCGCTGGGACAGGTGCAGGGTCTGGGCCACCACTTCGCGCTTGGGCTCGCCCTGGGGCAGCAGTCGGCACAGCACCTGCCGCGCCTTGTGGGTCACACGGCTTTCGGAGAACCGCGCCAGGTACTCACCGGCAAATCGATCGTGCAACAGCGCCATGGCCTCGTTGGCCGTGGGCAGGGGCGCGTCCATGTCGGCGCGCTCAAAGATCAGCGCGTCATACGGCGCATTGAATTCCAGCGGGGCATGGAACGCTTGTTTATAGGGGGCCAGGTCTTCCGGTTGATCGCCCTGCAACAGCACTTTGCGGGGTTGCAGGGTCCGCCCGGTGAGCCAGCCGCACAGCGCCAACGCACAGGCCAGGGAGGCTTCGGCGCTTTGTCGGGTCGGCGGAAGATGATCGCCATGCACCGTCAGAATCAGCGCATAGCCTTCAGGTAATAGTCGGAAACTCAAGTCGGCACTTTCGGCGATGATCCGCTGGTAACGCACCAGGCGCATAAAGCCCTCGGCCAGGGTGTTGCTGGACATCAAGGCGTAACCGGCCACATGAAACGACGCCGGGCGCACCACCTTGCCCATGTTCAGGCCAATCGCCGGGTTGCCCGACAGCTCGACTGCGCGCTGCCACAGGCGGGTCATGGAGTCCTGCGGGAACCGCGCATCGGGGTCACTCAGCGCGGCGTAGTCCAGGCCCAGTTGCTTGAACAAGGCGCGGCAATCCAGGCCGTCCATTTCCAGTGCCTTGACTATCCCCATCGCCCAGCTTGCAGAAGTTGTTCGTTCGCTCATGGCGTCTTCTTAATAAAGCAGGCTCAAAACGGCAGCCAGGAAAGCCAAGG
The DNA here is from genome assembly GCF_006517195.1 of Pseudomonas sp. NIBRBAC000502773. Lineage (NCBI taxonomy): Bacteria > Pseudomonadati > Pseudomonadota > Gammaproteobacteria > Pseudomonadales > Pseudomonadaceae > Pseudomonas > Pseudomonas sp. NIBRBAC000502773. The sequence continues at coordinate 1,935,540 of NZ_CP041189.1, forward strand.
ATACTAAAGTGGCATCTATTGTCACTGGCTGTTACCACTGATCACTCTAGACTCAAATAAGCTCCCCGCCGAACATCTGTTGGGCGGCACAACAATCAAAGGGCCGGCCACAGTGGAAAACCTCAAGCGATTCAACAGCTTTGCCGAGTTTTACCCCTATTACCTGACCGAGCACGGCAACAGCACCTGCCGGCGCCTGCACTTTATCGGCACTACCCTGGTGATCGGCATACTGGCCTATGCCATCGGCCGAGGCTCACTGGGGCTGTTATTGGCCGTGCCGATTGCCGGTTACAGTTTTGCCTGGATCGGGCACTTCTTCTTCGAAAAGAACCGTCCGGCGACCTTCCAGCACCCGTTCTACAGCTTGCTGGGGGATTTTGTGATGTACCGCGACATGATCCTCGGTAAGGTGCCGTTCTGAGCGATGTGACCTCTTGTCACTTGCGTAAAAACGATAAAAGGTTCGTACACCCGGCGATATAAAAGTCTTTTTGTCATTTACAGTGCTGTATCCTGCCAAGGCTTTTTGAGAGCGCGGAATCACCTGCGATTGAAAAAACAGACTTTGCGAGGAGCGACGACGATGCACGAGATACCTAATCTCCCCTTCCCAAGCCTGCACGAAACTGAGCAGCCAACACCGCAGCAGGCCAGCGCGAAGCAGCCTGAGGCCAAAGAAGCAAAACCAGTCGACAGCAAGAGCCAGGACTGACGCCGTACCAGACCGTGTGGAAAGCGTACCTTTGAACGCTTTCCACACTGCCTGAATCACCCCCGAGGTACCCGCCATGACAGACACCCTCCCGGACACCGCCGTACTCGACACTGCCCTGCAGATGGTCGACGTGTGGAACCGTCTCAGCGCGGACAAACAAGCCTTGCTGCTCAAGCGCTTCGGCACCCAGGAAAACGCCCTGGCCGCTCTGGTCACCACCCAGTTACTCGCCCCCCTTCAAGCCTGACGTCTTTTTGATCTGACGTTTTTGCGTTTTACCGCCCTGCGCACGCCCAAGCCCCGGTATCATTAGCAGCCTATCTTTACCTGCTGCGACAGTGGACCTCTCCCATGCCAGATACCCAGCGCCCCATGGCGGTCACGCTGCAAGTTGTTTCCATCGTGTTGTTCACCTTTATCGGCTACCTGAATATCGGCATTCCCCTGGCCGTGTTGCCGGGCTATGTCCACAGCGAACTGGGCTACGGCGCAGTGATTGCCGGCCTGGTGATCAGCGTGCAGTACCTGGCCACGCTGCTCAGCCGCCCCTATGCCGGCAAAATCATCGATAACCTGGGCAGCAAGCGGGCGGTGCTGATCGGCCTGGTGGGCTGCGGCGCGAGCGGCGTGTTCATGTTGCTTGCGGCGTGGTTTTCAAGCGTGCCGGCCGTCAGCCTGGCCAGCCTGCTCATCGGTCGATTGGTACTGGGCAGCGCAGAAAGCCTGGTGGGCTCAGGTGCCATCGGCTGGGGAATCGGCCGGGTGGGCGCGGCCAATACCGCCAAGGTCATTTCGTGGAACGGCATCGCCAGTTACGGCGCGCTGGCCGTCGGCGCACCACTGGGCGTATTGCTGGTGAGGCATTTCGGACTGTGGAGCATGGGTGTCAGCATTATCCTGCTGGCGGTCGTCGGCGTGCTGCTGGCCTGGAACAAAGTGGCCGCGCCGATTGTGGCCGGTGTGCGCCTGCCCTTCATGAACGTCCTGGGCCGAGTCCTGCCCCACGGCTGCGCGCTGGCCCTGGGCTCCATCGGCTTTGGCACCATCGCCACCTTTATCACCCTGTATTACACCACCCAGCATTGGGATAACGCGGTGTGGGCATTGAGCCTGTTCGGCGCCAGCTTTATCGGTGCGCGCCTGCTGTTCGGCAACTTGATCAACCGTATCGGCGGCTTTCGCGTGGCGATCGCCTGCCTGTCGGTGGAGATCCTCGGCCTGCTGCTGTTGTGGCTGGCGCCGGATGCCAACCTGGCCCTGGCCGGCGCGGCGTTGAGTGGGTTCGGCTTTTCCCTGGTGTTTCCGGCGCTGGGAGTGGAGGCGGTCAACTTGGTGCCCGCGTCCAGCCGTGGTTCGGCGGTGGGCGCCTATTCGCTGTTTATCGACCTGTCGCTGGGCATTACCGGGCCGCTGGCCGGGGCTGTGGCAGCCGGCTTCGGCTTTGCGTCGATCTTCCTGTTCGCCGCCCTTGCCGCCCTCGGTGGGCTGCTGCTGAGTGTCTACCTGTACCGGCAAGCACCCAAGGCCCGCGAAACGCGCGATGCCTAGAAGTCGACCTTGCCGCGCCCGGCCTTGATGCTGCCGCGCTTGGTCTTGGATTCCAGGCGACGCTTTTTCGAGCCCAGGGTGGGCTTGGTCGGGCGACGCTTCTTCTCGACCTTGGTGGCACTGAGGATCAGCTCCACCAGGCGCTCCAGCGCGTCGGCGCGGTTCTGTTCCTGGGTCCGGTACTGCTGGGCCTTGAGCACCAGCACGCCCTCACTGGTGATACGACTGTCGCGCAGCGCCAGCAAGCGCTCCTTATAGAACTCCGGCAGCGACGACGCCGGGATATCAAAGCGCAGGTGCACCGCGCTCGACACCTTGTTGACGTTCTGCCCGCCGGCACCCTGGGCGCGGATGGCGGTCAGCTCGATTTCGGCATCGGCCAGGTGCACATTGTTGGAAATAACCAGCATCACTCAATAAACCCTAGGCAACAGACACGCCCAATCAGGACAACAACCTCAACAACAAGGACGCATAACAATGAAAATACTGTTGGTCTCTTTGCTCGGCACCTTATCACTCATTCAAACGTCACTGTCCTTTGCAGATAATGCCAATGGCAAAAACCTCTATTCACAGCGCTGCGCCATGTGCCACGGGCCAGACCTCAAGGCAACGGGGCCGTTGGCCAATAAAAGCAACCCGCCTACACCTGACCTGACAACCCCAGCCTTCAAAAAACGGCTGGCGGCTTACCCGGGCGTGATTGTGTCTTCGGTCATACTTCGCCCGAATGGAGACCTGATCCCAAAAACGCTGCGCGAGAATGGGGTGAAGGTCGCGCCGCATGCCTGGAACGTTAAGGACTTTCGCGACTTGAATGAATACATGAGCGGTGTGATTTCAAAAAGTTGACGGCTTCAAACCGCAAAAAACCCCGCGCCCTATGCAGGATGCGGGGTTTTCCAGGTAGGCGCCTGTTTACTTCAATGCTGCACTCGCGGTGCTCAACGCCGCTTCAGCACTGCGCTTGTTCTTGATCCAGTAACACACCGCCATAAACGCCACCCACAGCGGGATCGCGTACACCGACACCTGGATCCCCGGAATCATCAGCATGATCACCAGGATAAACACCACGAACGCCAGGCACACGTAGTTGCCGTACGGGTACCACAGCGCCTTGAACAACGGCACCTGGCCGGTGCGGTTCATGTGCTGGCGGAACTTGAAGTGGGAGAAGCTGATCATCGCCCAGTTGATCACCAGCGTGGCCACGACCAGGGACATCAGCAGTTCCAGGGCGTGTTGCGGGATGAAGTAATTCATCAACACCGCCACCAGCGTGACCGCCGCCGATGCGAGGATCGAACGCACCGGCACGCCGCGCTTGTCGATCTTGGCCAGCACCTTGGGCGCATCACCCTGCTCGGCCATGCCCAGCAGCATGCGGCTGTTGCAGTAGGTGCCGCTGTTGTACACCGACAGCGCCGCCGTCAACACCACGAAGTTGAGGATATGCGCGGCGGTGTTGCTGCCCAGCATGGAGAACACCTGCACGAACGGGCTGCCACTGTAGGCATCGCCGGAGGCGTTGAGGGTGGCCAGCAGGCTGTCCCATGGCGTCAGCGACAGCAACACCACCAGGGCGCCGATGTAGAAGATCAGGATGCGGTAGATCACCTGGTTGATCGCCTTGGGGATCACGGTGCGTGGCTGGTCGGCTTCGGCGGCGGTAAAGCCGAGCATTTCCAGGCCGCCGAAGGAGAACATGATGATCGCCATGGCCATCACCAAGCCGCCCACGCCATGGGGGAAGAAGCCGCCGTGTTCCCACAGGTTGCTCACCGAGGCTTGCGGGCCGCCGCTGCCGCTGACCAGCAGGTAGCTGCCCAGGGCGATCATGCCGACGATGGCCACCACCTTGATGATGGCGAACCAGAACTCCGCTTCACCAAAGACTTTGACGTTGGCCAGGTTGATCAGGTTGATCAGCACGAAAAACGCCGCCGCCGAGACCCAGGTCGGGATCTCCGGCCACCAGTAGTGCACGTATTTGCCGACGGCTGTCAGCTCGGACATGCCCACCAGAATGTACAGGATCCAGCAGTTCCAGCCCGATAGGAAGCCGGCGAAACCGCCCCAGTACTTGTGGGCAAAGTGGCTGAAGGAACCGGCGACCGGCTCTTCGACGATCATTTCGCCAAGCTGGCGCATGATCATGAAGGCAATGAAGCCGCAGATGGCATAACCCAGGATCATCGACGGGCCGGCGGATTTGAGCACGCCGGCCGAGCCCAGGAACAGGCCGGTGCCGATGGCGCCACCGAGGGCGATCAACTGGATATGCCGATTTTTCAGGCCGCGTTTCAGCTCGCCTGAAGAGGAATGGGGTTCACTCATGAAAAGGGTCTCACGCAAGGTTTGATGATGTTGAATGCAGGTTGCTGCCTTGAATTACCGACTCAAGCAGCGCCGCTCAAACCCCAGCGCAGGCACCAGGAGTACAGCGTCTTTCTAACGGTCATGCGTCACCTGTTTGTTTTTATCTGTGACGAAATCGAACCCGCCGGGCTCGTGGCCAGGCGGAGTGATCAGGGTGGGTAAACCCTGAGGTCTTGGCCTTTTGCGTGGTTACGCAAGGGGGTCACAGTAAAACGCGGCGCATTGTACACCGCTCGACAGCTTCAAGCCGCACCCGCAGCGCACGTGCGACGATCTGTCAGGTATTCCTTACAGCGGTAAATAGGCCAACCATGCCGCGAGCTACACGTAAATTAATCGTTACAGCATGGAAAATCGGCGTTACAGCTGTAAGTTTTTGAAAAAATGGCGGTAGGAAAATTCATCACCATTAGCGAAGCCAGCTCACTGTATTTCCTGAAGAAAAAAAGCCGGCGAAAAAACAGAAGAAAAAATCCAAATGAGACCGTGTCAATAAAATTTTTGCATTACCAAACACTCTCACCTAGGTTCTTTCACTTGCCCAGCGAAGCCCGCTGGCAAGCCGTTCTCAAACAACGTCCTCTAGGAGATACACCATGCAAGCACTGGAAAACGACCTGGAAACCGAACTGCAACTTGACGATTGGTTTGAAGCGCCGACCCACGAGGCCGCCGTTGAAATGATGCAAGCCGATGCCGTGGTGCCATTTGGCACGGCGATGTGGCCTTTCTGACACCCGGCACGTATTCGGCAGGTGCTGTGCACGGCACCTGCCTCCTTACCCAAGGCACACAAGGACATACGTCATGGACAAGGCCCGCGCCGTTGAACACTTTCTCTACTACCTTGCACACCATCCGGCCCTCAGCGGCCTGAACTGCCCCACTGTGCTGCTGGGCCACACCGAGCGCTACGACGCCATCGCCCAGGCGATCGCCCAGAGCAGCGCCGCCCGTTTCAACTTCCAGGTGCAGCGTCTGGACCTGGCCGACAGCGACCGCCTGGCGCAGGCCATCGAAACCTGCGACCTGTACCTGTTCCTCTACGATTCCTCCACCCTGCCCAACCCGCGCGCAGAAGGCCCGGACTTTATCCGCGCCCTGCAGGGCGTGATGGCCGAACACTGGAAGAAATCCCTGCTGTTCAAGGATTACGGCGACTACTTCTACGACACTTTCAGCGTCGAGCCGCAGCGCATCGCCGACCTCAACGCCACGCTGATCCGGCGCATGTCCCAAGCCGCTGTGCTGAGCTTTACCGACAAACACGGCTCACGCCTGCAGGCGCCCATGAGCAGCATCAAGAAGTGGACCAATATCAACGGCATCGGCAACCACGACCTGGCCCCCGGCGAAATCGCCACCCACAGCGAAGCCATCAATGGCCAGGTGCGGTTCGTCGGCACCTTTCTCAGCACCATCCCCTTCGCGCGCAAGTACGGCGTGCTGCAATCACCGCTGGAACTGTGGATCGAAAACTCGACCATCTGCAGCGTGGCCAGTGACGTGCCGGGGCTGGCCGACGACTTCAATAAATACCTGAATGCCAACCCGTCCAACCGCCGGGTGGAGGAGCTGGGGATTGGCACCAATGAAGGGGTGAAGGACCTGTATGCGCGCAATGCCGGGTTCGAGGAGCGCCATTGCGGCTTGCACCTGGGCTTGGGCGGCGGTCAGAAAGGCAGCCATCACCTGGACCTGATCTTTGCCAGCGGGGTGTTGGCGCTGGATGACAAACCGGTGTTTGACGGCACTTTTGCGTTCTGAACACCGACCTTGAAAATGATGGAGATCCAACTGTGGGAAGGAGCAAGCCCCCTCCCACATGCTTTACCTCTATTCCAAGGCAAAAAAACGCCAACCCTAGGGTTGGCGTTTGTGTGCCGCGGTTACATCACTGCGGCTTCTTGCGACCGAAGCCTGGACGCTGCCCCGAACCGGCCGGTGCGCCACGGCGCTTGCCCGATGGCTCGTCCGCTACCAGCTTCAGGCCTGGGCGCTTTTTCGGCGCGGGCTTGGCCGGGCGCTTGGTGTTGGCGCTGTCGGCTGGGTGATCGGATGCCGGAGCACCGCGACCGGCGTCACCACGGTTGCTGCGACCACCGCTTGGCGCGTCACCACGACCGGCTGGGCGTGGGGTGCGTGGCGCACGTTCGCCTTCCTGGCGCGATGGCGCGGTGGGGCGACGCTCGCCTTCGATATGCGGTTGACGCGAGATACGCCCGCCAGTAGCCGGTGCATCCAGCGCCGGGCGCAGGGTGCGGGCAACACGTTCGGTGCGGGCCACGGGGCGCGACGATTTACGCTGCATACGATCGAGCTTGTCTTTGCTCTTGGCGTTCATCTGCGGCATGGCGACCGGCGTCAGGCCGACTTCGGCGCTGAGGATGTCGACTTCGTACTGGCTCATTTCACGCCAGCGGCCCATCGGCAGGTCGGAGTTGAGGAACACCGGGCCAAAACGCACGCGCTTCAGGCGGCTGACCACCAGGCCCTGGGATTCCCACAGGCGACGCACTTCACGGTTACGGCCTTCCATCACCACGCAGTGGTACCAGTGGTTGAAACCTTCACCGCCCGGCGCCTGCTTGATGTCGGTGAACTTGGCCGGGCCGTCTTCCAGCACCACGCCGGCCTTGAGGCGTTCGATCATCTCGTCATCGACTTCACCACGCACACGCACGGCGTATTCGCGGTCCATCTCGTAGGACGGGTGCATCAGGCGGTTGGCCAGTTCACCGTCGGTGGTGAACATCAGCAAGCCGGTGGTGTTGATGTCGAGACGACCGATGTTGATCCAACGGCCTTCCTTGGGCTTGGGCATCTTGTCGAACACGGTCGGACGGCCTTCCGGGTCGTCACGGGTGCAGATCTCGCCATCGGGCTTGTTGTACATGATCACGCGGCGCACCGATTCGGCGGCCTCTTCACGCTTGATGACCTTGCCATCAATGGTGATTGCATCGTGCAGGTCGACGCGCTGGCCGAGGGTGGCCTCGACGCCGTTGACCTTGATGCGCTTCTGGGTGATCCAGGCTTCGACGTCGCGGCGCGAGCCCACGCCGATACGCGCCAGCACCTTTTGCAGCTTTTCGCCTGCAGGGCCGATTTCCTGGCTGTCGTTCTGGTCTTTGTCGTTCATCTTAAGCACCTCCCGGTGGGTCGATTCAGGCGTGGCCTGAAGAGTGTTGAAAGCGGGGCTTTGGCCGAATAGGTCGGCAAAGGGTCGCGAATCATACGCCCATGGCGCGCATTGCGCATCAGAGACTAGTCGATAAGCGCGAGGTCATTGGTTTTTCCGCCGACCGGTGGTGCCCAGGGCACCACTGAACCCTTGTGGGAGGGGGCTTGCCCCCTCCTACATTGGACTGCGTCAGTCTTCGAACTGGCGGCGTTCATTCTCGATGGCTTCGGCCAGGGCCCGGGCTTCGTCTTCTTCGTCGCTCAGGGGCGGTTGTTCGAGGGCGGCGACGGCGGCCAGGAGTTTTTCGCGGGCTTCGGCCACGCCGAGGATATCGTCCTCAGGTTCAGGTTCGACCTCCACACTCACCTGGGCGTCCGGCTCGGCCGCACCATCGCGCAGCAAGTCATCAAAGTCGGTCTTGATGCCCTGCTCCATGTCGTCCAGTTCCAGCAACAACGTGTGGAAACTGGTTTCGTCCTTGGGCTCTTCCGGCTCGGCGGTGGCGTCGGCCAGTTCCTGCAGGCTCGCCGGGACCGGGGCGTCGTCGAAGTCGAGTACCGGCTCGGCTTCCATCTCGCGCAATTCGGCCAGGGGCGGCAGGTCGTCGAGGTTTTTCAGGTTGAAATGGTCGAGGAACACCTTGGTGGTGGCGAACATCGCCGGTTTGCCGGGCACGTCGCGGTAGCCAACGATGCGGATCCACTCACGCTCCAGCAGCGTCTTGACGATATGGCTGTTGACCGCCACGCCCCGCACGTCCTCGATTTCGCCACGGGTGATGGGCTGGCGATAGGCGATCAGCGCCATAGTCTCCAGCATCGCCCGTGAATAGCGCTGCGGGCGTTCTTCCCAGAGGCGGCCGACCCACGGGGAAAACTTCTCACGGATCTGCAGGCGATAACCCGACGCCACCTCGCGCAGTTCAAAGGCGCGGCCGTCGCAGGATTTTCGCAGGATTTCCAGTGCCTTCTTGAACACCGGCGGTTCAGGGCGCTCGGCTTCCTCAAACAGTTCGAACAGACGCTCCAGGGATTGCGGCTTACCCGAGGCCAGGAGAAAAGCCTCCAGCAACGGGGCCAGTTCGCGGGGTTCAGTCAGATTCATCGTTTCAGCTCTTTATTCGGCTCGCGCCCGCACGTGGATAGCCGCAAAAGGCTCATTCTGGACCAGCTCGACCAAGGACTCCTTGACCAGCTCGAGGACCGCCATAAAGGTCACCACCACCCCCAGGCGCCCTTCCTCTGCCGTGAACAGCTCCACAAACGGCACAAACCCGCCGCCCTTGAGGCGTTCGAGCACATCGCTCATGCGCTCGCGGGTGGACAGGGCCTCGCGGCTGACCTGGTGGTGTTCGAACATATCGCCCCGGCGCAACACCTCGGCCATGGACATCAGCAACTCTTCCAGGCTCACGTCCGGCAGCAGCTTGCGCGCGCGGGCTTCGGGGGCGTCGAGCTTGGGTACCACCACGTCGCGGCCGACGCGGCTCAGGCCGTCGATACCTTCGGCGGCGGCCTTGAAGCGCTCGTATTCCTGCAGGCGGCGGATCAGTTCGGCGCGCGGGTCGTCCTCTTCGGCCTCGACCGTCTCCGCGCGCGGCAACAGCATGCGCGACTTGATCTCGGCGAGCATGGCGGCCATCACCAGGTACTCGGCAGCCAGTTCCAGGCGTACCGACTGCATCAACTCGACATAGCCCATGTACTGGCGGGTGATTTCCGCCACCGGGATGTCGAGGATGTTGATGTTCTGTTTGCGGATCAGGTACAGCAGCAAGTCCAGCGGGCCCTCGAAAGCCTCAAGGAAGACCTCCAGGGCGTCCGGCGGAATGTACAGGTCCAGCGGCATTTCCAGCACCGCCTGGCCGTAGACCATGGCAAACGGCAGCTCCTGCTGGGCGCCCGCCTGGCTGTCGACGGTTTCCACGGCTGACATTCAGGCCTCGGCCATAAAGGGCGCAGGATCGCCGCAACCGACACGGATCACTTCAGGTTCGCCGTCGGCCAGGTTGATTACGGTGGAGGCCTTGTTGCCGCCGAAACCGCCGTCGATGATCAGGTCGACCTGTTTTTCCAGCAATTGGCGCATTTCGTATGGGTCTTCCAGGGGCTCGGTGTCGCCGGGCATGATCAACGACACACTCATCAACGGCTCACCCAACTCGGCCAGCAACGCCAGGGCGATCGGATGCTCCGGCACCCGCAGGCCGATGGTGCGTTTTTTCGGGTGCAGCAGCAGGCGCGGCACTTCGCGGGTGGCGTTGAGGATAAAAGTGTAGGGCCCTGGCGTGTGGGCCTTGAGCAGGCGGAAGGTGCCGGTGTCGACCTTGGCGAACAGGCCCAGCTGGGACAAGTCGCTGCAGATCAGCGCAAAGTTGTGCTTGTCATCCAACTGGCGCAGGCGTCTGACACGCTCGACTGCGCCCTTGTCACCGATCTGGCAACCGATGGCGTAGGACGAATCGGTTGGATAGATCACCACACCGCCGGCGCGAATGATCTCTACGGCCTGCTTGATCAGGCGCGCCTGGGGGTTTTCCGGATGAATCTGGAAGAATTGACTCACGGGTTCTACCTGTTCAGACGGTGGCAATAATGGGGTCATGCTTGAATCTCCCCCACAACAGCGGCAAATCTTCCGGGACCGCGCGGTACTCGCCGATCTCGGACCAGCCGCCAGGGCCATGAAAGTCACTGCCGGCGCTGACCAGCAGACCAAATTCGCGAGCAAGGATCGCCAGGCTGCCCACCTGTTCGGCGGGTTGAAAGCCGTTGACCACTTCAATCGCGTGACCACCCGCTCCAATATAGTCGCCAATCAGCTTGCGACGCTTGCTGCGGGTGAAATCGTAATGCCAGGGATGGGCCAGGCTGACCCAGGCCCCGGAGGCCCGCAGGGTCTCGACGGTGTCTTCGAGGGTCGGCCAATGTTGCTTCACATCGCCCAATTTGCCGGCGCCCAGCCACTTGCGAAAGGCTTCGGCACGGTCTTTGACAAAACCCTCACGCACCATCCAGTCGGCAAAGTGCGGACGGGCCGGCGCGTTGCCGCTGTCACCCAGTTCCTGCTGGATGGCGCGGGCGCCGTCGAGGGCGTTGGGCATGCCTTTGAGGCTGAGTTTTCGGCTTATTTCTTCGGACCGCAGCCAGCGGCCATCGTGCAATTGCGCGATAGCCTCCACCAGCGGCGGCGCTTTTTGATCGAAGCCGTAGCCGAGCACATGAATGGTGGCGCCGCCCCAGGTGCAGGACAATTCCACCCCGTTGACCAGCTGCATGCCCAGGGCATGGGCCGTTGTACGGGCTTCGTCGAGGCCTTCGAGGGTGTCGTGGTCGGTCAACGAGAGGACTCGCACGCCTTTTTCAAACGCACGCGCAACCAGTACCGCGGGCGCCAGGGCGCCGTCGGAGGCCGTGCTGTGGCAGTGCAAATCAACATTCACGGGGGGGTGTAACCTCAAGTCAGCTGGCGCTATCGCAACCAAGGATGTTTGTTATTATGCCGCCACATCCAGCTTCTGGCTCTTACTGTGAAACAATTCATCGACTTCATCCCGCTGTTGCTGTTTTTCATCGTTTACAAACTCGACCCCAGGGTCATCGACCTGGCCGGCCATGAGCTGACTGTCGGCGGCATCTACAGTGCCACCGCCGTGCTCATCATCAGCTCTGTGGTGGTCTACGGCGCCATCTTCATTTCCCAGCGCAAACTGGAAAAAAGCCAGTGGCTGACCCTGGTCGCCTGCCTGGTCTTCGGCAGCCTGACCCTGGCTTTCCACAGCGAAACCTTCCTGAAATGGAAAGCGCCGGTGGTGAACTGGCTGTTCGCCCTGGCGTTCATCGGCAGCCACTTCATCGGTGATCGCCTGCTGATCAAGCGGATCATGGGCCACGCGCTGACCCTGCCGGAACCGGTGTGGACACGCTTGAACCTGGCCTGGATCGCGTTTTTCATCTTCTGCGGCGCCGCCAACCTGTTCGTGGCGTTTACCTTCCAGGACTACTGGGTCGACTTCAAAGTGTTCGGCAGCCTGGGCATGACCGTGCTGTTCCTGGTCGCCCAGGGCATCTACCTGTCGCGCCACCTGCATGACACCGAGCCTACTACGCCGAAAACCGAGGACTGACATGCTCTACGCCATCATTGCCACCGACGTCGCCAACTCGCTGGAAAAACGCCTGTCCGTGCGCCCGGCCCACGTCGAGCGCCTGAAAGTCCTTCAAGCCGAAGGCCGCATCGTGCTGGCCGGCCCGCACCCGGCCGTGGACAGCAATGACCCGGGCGACGCCGGTTTTACCGGTAGCCTGATCGTCGCCGAGTTCGCCTCGCTGGCCGATGCCCAGGCCTGGGCCAAGGCCGACCCCTATGTCGCCGCAGGTGTCTACGCCGACGTAGTGATCAAACCCTTCAAGCAGGTCCTGCCCTGATCCTGGTGGCGCCGAACCTATTGAGGGCGGCGCACGCCTAATTGCTCATTATTCTCGGCAACCTGCCGACAACGTTCTGAATATTCGTGTGGAATCAGGAGTTCCGATGCGCTTACGTCAGTTGTGTCTGTTGGCAGTGTTAATGATCGGGGCTACGGCCCACGCTGAAGAAACCTCGAGCACCGGCAGTTCCACGCCCCTGTCCTTGAGCGCCGGCGCCCAGATCACCGAGTTGCAGCAACGTTTGAAAGAAAGCGAACGGCAGCGTGAAGAACTGAGCAAGCAACTGCAAAGCGCGGATGCCACCCGCGAAAGCGCTCAATTGAGTCGCCTTCGCCAGGAGAACCAACGCCTGGCCCAGCAACTCAAAGATGCACAGGGCGGCGCCTTGACCCGCTGGCTGACCGAGCAGCAGCAATGGTTCGTCACCGGTGGGGCCGTCGCACTGATCGCCCTGCTGTGCGGGATCTTCGCCAGCGGTGGGCACCGTCGCCGTCGACAATGGCTAAATTGAGTGAGTCATGAGCGAGCTGTTACTGATAGATGATGACCAGGAACTCTGCGAGCTGCTGAGCAGTTGGCTGAGCCAGGAAGGTTTCCAGGTGCGCGCCTGCCACGATGGCTTGAGCGCGCGCAAAGCCTTGGCCGACAGCGCCCCGGCGGCGGTGGTGCTCGACGTGATGCTGCCCGACGGCAGCGGCCTGGAGCTGCTCAAGCAATTGCGCAACGACCATCCGGAGCTGCCGGTGCTGATGCTTTCGGCGCGGGGCGAACCCCTGGACCGCATCCTCGGCCTGGAATTGGGCGCCGACGACTACCTGGCCAAGCCCTGCGACCCACGCGAACTTACCGCGCGGCTGCGCGCGGTATTGCGCCGCAGCCACCCGGCCGCCGTCTCCAGCCAACTGGAACTGGGCGACCTGTGCTTCAGCCCGGTGCGCGGCGTGGTCAGCATCGATGAACAGGAGTTCACCCTCACCGTCTCCGAAAGCCGCCTGCTGGAAGCATTATTGCGCCAGCCCGGCGAGCCACTGGACAAGCAGGAACTGGCGCAGATCGCCCTGGGCCGCAAGCTGACCCTTTACGATCGCAGCCTGGACATGCACGTCAGCAACCTGCGCAAGAAGATCGGCCCGCACCCGGATGGCCGGCCACGGATCGTGGCGTTGCGCAGCCGCGGCTACTACTACAGCCTCTAACCCGCCCCTCGCTCCTACAGGGTTTTGTCAGTTCACAACAAAACCCTCTTTACTCAAGCTTTACCCACACCTGACCGCCGCTGACCTTGATCTCCGTAACCTACTCACATCCGGACTCACCGGAATAGAGACAGGAGAATCACCATGCGCAAGACCCTTATCGCTTTGATGTTCGCCGCCGCACTGCCGACCGTTGCCATGGCCGCACTGCCAGAAGGCCCAGGCCCGATGGGCGGCCCTGAAGGGCACATGATGGGTGGCCCGGGCCACGGCGGTGAACACGGTCCGCGCGGCAAAGGCGGCCCCTTCAGCCAACTGGACCTGAGCCGCGAACAGCGCGAACAGATCGGCAAGCTGATGGGCGACCAATGGCACGCTCGCAAAGACCTGGTCAAAAAGTACCTGGACAAACTCCCGGCCGCCGACCAGAAAGCTATGCAGGATGAAATCGCCGCCGGCAAGCAGAAGACCCAGGCCGATATCCGCGCCGTGCTCAAGCCTGACCAGCAGAAGAAGTTCGACGAGATCGTCAAGAAGCAAGAACAGCGCCGTGCCGAATGGAAGGAATTCCAGGCCTGGAAAGCGCAACAGCCGCAAAAAGCGCAATAATGCACCCGCGTTAACACTCCCAGCCCAGTGGCCACCGCCACTGGGCTTTTCCGGTTTGAGGGTTTCCTGTGCGTTCATTGTTCTGGCGCATCCTGGCCAGTTTCTGGCTGGCCATCGCCCTGGTTGCCGGGTTGTCGATCCTGCTTGGGCACATGCTTAACCAGGATGCCTGGATTCTCAGCCGCCACCCCGGCCTCAATAACCTCGCGCAAGAGTGGACCCAACTCTACGAAGCCCAGGGCGAGGATGCCGCCCAGGACCTGCTGCAACAGCGCAAGCGCCAGTACCACATCGACGTGCAAGTGCTCAACGAAAGTGGCGAGCCGGTGGTGCGCGGCACCTTCCCGCGCCGCGCCGCCGCCTTTGAAGCCCGACAGAACGACAGCAAGGAAGGTCATCTGCCCTGGCGACGCCTGACCGCCGAGTACACCAGCGAGAAGACCGGCGACACCTACCTGTTGATCTACCGCATCCCGCACCCGGAGCTGGACGAGTGGCACCGCAGCAGCCTGACATGGCCCTTGAGCGCACTGACGATTGCCCTGGTGGTGCTGACCTTGTTCAGCCTGTTCGTCACCTTGTCCATCACCCGCCCACTGAGCCGCCTGCGCGGCGCGGTGCATGACCTCGGCCAGGCCACCTACCAGCAGAACAGCCTGGCGCAACTGGCCAACCGCCGCGATGAGTTCGGTGTACTCGCCACCGACTTCAACCGCATGGGCGCACGCCTGCAAAGCCTGATCGGCAGCCAACGCCAACTGCTGCGCGACGTGTCCCATGAACTGCGCTCGCCCCTCGCGCGCCTGCGCATCGCCCTGGCCCTGGCCGAACGCGCCAGCCCCGAAGAACGGGAAAAACTCTGGCCACGCCTGACCCGCGAATGCGACCGCCTGGAAGCGCTGATCAGCGAGATCCTGGTGCTGGCCCGCGTCGATGCCGACAATGCCAGCGCCGAAGACGTCGACCTCATCCCCCTGCTCAAAACCCTGCAAAAGGATGCCCAACTCAGCGCGCCGGACCAGGTGGTGCAACTGAGCACCGATGCCGACCTGCAACTGAAGGGCTGGCCGACCATGATCGAACGGGCTGTGGATAACCTGCTGCGCAATGCCCAGCGCTTCAACCCGCCGGGACAACCCATTGAATTGCACGCACAGCGCCAGGGCGAACGTATCCTGATCAGCGTGCGCGACCATGGCCCCGGTGTGGACGCCGAACACCTGAGCCAACTCGGTGAACCGTTCTACCGCGCTCCCGGCCAGACCGCCCAAGGCCACGGCCTGGGCCTGGCGATCGCGCGACGCGCGGCCGAACGCCACGGTGGCAGCCTGATCCTGGCCAATCACCCAACCGGTGGTTTTATCGCCAGCATCGACCTGCCGTTGGAACCGGGAGTTGTCACGCCGGTGTGATGATCTTCTATAGTGGCCCTTCTCTTACGGAGGGCCTTTGATGACTGACCTGCTGACTCCCATCCAAGCCGCACTCGATCTACCCCACACCCCGCTGACCTTCACCGAGGCTGGCGCCCTGCCCTCGACCTTCGCCGTCACCGAACTGGCCAGTGCCAGCATCGGCGGCGCCGGGCAGGCCGTCGCTCAGTTGATCCGGCAACAGACCGGGCGCCTGCCCGACGTGACCGTGGACCGACGCCTCGCCTCTTTCTGGTTCTCGTCCTCGATCCGCCCGCGGGGCTGGCAAGTGCCGCCGTTGTGGGATCCGGTGGCCGGCGATTACGCCAGCGCCGATGGCTGGATTCGCCTGCATACCAACGCGCCTCATCACCGTGCCGCCGCCGAACGGGTGCTGGGCAAGGTCGCCGACCGCGCCGGGATGGCCGGCAAGGTCGCGGCGTGGAACGCGGCAGAACTGGAACAGGCGATTGTCGACCAAGGTGGCTGCGCCGCGCAGATGCGTGCCTGGCAAGCCTGGCAGCAGCACCCGCAGGGGTTGGCGGTGAACGCCGAGGCGCTGGTCCAACGCCAGGCCTTCGAAACCACGACCGACAAACCCTGGCACGGTTCGCTGGCACGCCCGCTGGCCGGCCTCAAGGTGCTGGATCTGACCCGCGTCTTGGCCGGCCCGGTGGCCAGTCGTTTCCTTGCCGGCCTCGGCGCGGATGTCCTGCGCATCGACTCACCCACCTGGAACGAACCCGGCGTGGTCCCGGAAATGACCCTGGGCAAACGCTGCGCGCGCCTGGACCTGAAAACGCCCGAAGGCCGGCGGGTTTTCGAGCGTTTGCTCAGGGACGCCGACATCCTGTTCCACGGTTACCGCGCTGACGCCCTGGAGCATCTGGGCTACACCGCTCCCGAATTGCAACACCTCGCCCCCGGCCTGATCGACGTCAGCCTCAACGCCTACGGCTGGAGCGGCCCGTGGCGTAATCGCCGGGGCTTCGACAGCCTGGTGCAGATGAGCAGCGGGATCGCCGAGGCCGGCATGCTCTGGAAACACGCGGATAAACCGCTGCCGCTGCCGTTGCAGGCGCTGGATCACGCGACCGGGTATCTGATGGCGGCCAGTGCGATTCAGGCGCTGGGCGAACGGTTTCAGTCGGGGCGCGGTGGTTCGGCGCGGTTGTCGTTGGCACGCACCGCAACGTTACTGGTGCAAGCAGGCCAAGTGCCCGACCAACCGGCGTTGCGCGAGGAAGAACCAGGGGATCAAGGCCTGGTCGTCGAACAGACCGCCTGGGGCCAGGCCCATCGGCTGCTGCCCCCGCTGACTATCAGCGGTACGCCATTGCAATGGGATTTGCCGGCGGGAGAATTGGGCTCCCACCGGCCTCAATGGTGACTTGACGGCCGCTAGCGGGAGCAAGTCCCATCACAACGACAACACCCCTCTGTACAACCCATATGCCGCCAGCCCCGCGCCGGCGATCACGCAACTGAAAATGCCTTTCTCAACGTGGGTAAACAACGGCTGGCCCTGTTCGCGCTTGGCCAGGGCGAACAGGATCACGCCCGGCGCATACAACAGCGCCGACAGCAGCAGGTATTTAAGGCCCCCGGCGTAGAGCAACCATACGGCATAACCCAGGGCGATCAACCCCACCAGCAGGTCCTTGATGCGATGGCGGTGGGCACCTTCATAGGTTTCACCACGCCCGCTCAGCAACACCGCGTAAGCCGCCGACCACAGGTAAGGCACGAGGATCATCGACGACGCCAGGTAGATCAGGGTGGTGTAGGTGCTGTGGGAAAACAGCGTGATCACCAGGAAGACCTGGATCATCACATTGGTCAGCCACAAGGCGTTGACCGGCACCTGGTTGGCATTTTCCTTTTTCAGGAAGGCCGGCATGGTCTTGTCATGGGCGGTGGCATAGAGGATCTCTGCACACAGCAGCGCCCAGGACAACAAGGCACCCAGCAGCGACACGGCCAGGCCGATACTGATCAGCAACGCGCCCCAGGGACCGACGATATGCTCGAGCACACCGGCCAGGGACGGGTTTTGCAGGCCGGCCAGCTCCGCCTGGCTCATGATGCCCAGGGACAACACATTCACCAGCACCAACAGCGCCAGCACGCCGAGAAAGCCGATCACCGTGGCCCGCCCCACATCCGCGCGCTTCTCGGCCCGCGCCGAATACACACTGGCGCCTTCGATGCCGATAAACACAAATACCGTGACCAGCATCATATTGCGCACCTGGTCCACCACACTGCCGAATTGCGGCTTTTCCAGGCCCCAGATGTCAGCCGTGAAGATATCGGCCTTGAACGCCACGGCGGCGATCACCACGAACATCAGCAGCGGCACCAGCTTGGCCACGGTGGTGATCTGGTTGATGAACGCGGCTTCCTTGATCCCGCGCATCACCAGGAAATGCACGGCCCACAGCAGCAACGATGCGCAGCCGATGGCCACCGGCGTGTTGCCTTGGCCGAACACCGGGAAAAAATAGCCGAGGGTGCTGAACAGCAACACGAAATAACCGACATTGCCCATCCACGCGCTGATCCAGTAACCCCAGGCCGATGAGAACCCCATGTAGTCGCCGAAACCCGCCTTGGCGTAGGCGTACACCCCGGAATCCAGTTCCGGCTTGCGATTGGCCAGGGTCTGGAAGACAAACGCCAGGGTCAGCATGCCCACGGCGGTGATCGCCCAACCGATCAACACCGCGCCCACCTCCGCGCGCGCGGCCATGTTCTGCGGCAACGAGAAAATCCCCCCGCCGATCATCGAGCCCACCACCAGGGCAATCAGGGCGCCAAGCCGAAGTTTCTGGGTCGGTTGAGACATGCAGACTCCTGAATAAGATTTGAGCTGACAACCGTGCACTCAACTAATTAACTCAACGAGTGTAGCGTTTATTAAAGACAGCGATAAAACCGCCACGCTCATAACTCAACGGCATGACAGTTTTTATAGTTTAGGCTTATTTAGATTTTAAATACGCCGAATACTTTGTCGCTTCCAAGCTATTTATTGTCGCCGTTGCGAAAAGTTTGCACATTCGGGAAAACGGGCTAGTTTCAAACGTCCATACGCAGCACTAAATGATTGACCAAACCGCAGAGATCGCTCTGGAAAGCGCCTTTGCGCGGAAAACTATTGCCCACGATTTCCCAGTCTAAGTCATTAATTCACAATGGAATGTGCCAATGAAGTGATCTGAGTCAGCTGTTTGATTAGCGCACGGAATTATTCTGTGGTCTCTCTTCTCCTGCATTGGAGTTATGCGATGTCTGAATCTCCCGGAAAACTTCGATTGGGTGCACTGGTTGCACTTGTCGTCGGCTCAATGATTGGCGGCGGGATCTTCTCTCTGCCGCAAAACATGGCCGCCAGTGCCGATGTTGGCGCGGTATTGATCGGCTGGGTAATTACCGCCGTGGGCATGCTGACCCTGGCGTTTGTCTTCCAGACCCTGGCCAACCGCAAACCTGACCTGGACGGCGGCGTCTACGCCTACGCCAAGGCCGGCTTCGGTGACTACATGGGCTTTTCGTCGGCCTGGGGTTACTGGATCAGCGCCTGGTTGGGCAACGTCGGTTACTTCGTCCTCCTGTTCAGCACCCTCGGTTACTTCTTCCCGATCTTCGGCGAAGGCAATACACCTGCGGCAGTGATTGGCGCGTCGGTCTTGCTGTGGGCCGTGCACTTTCTGGTGCTGCGCGGGATCAAGGAGGCGGCGTTCATCAACCTGGTGACCACGGTCGCTAAGGTGGTGCCGCTGGTGCTGTTCGTGTTGATCGCCGTGTTCGCCTTCAAGCTGGACATCTTCACCGCTGACATCTGGGGCGTGAAAAACCCGGACCTGGGCAGCGTGATGAACCAGGTGCGCAACATGATGCTGGTCACCGTGTGGGTGTTCATCGGTATCGAAGGCGCAAGCATCTTCTCCTCCCGTGCAGAAAAACGCTCCGACGTCGGCAAGGCCACGGTGATCGGCTTTATCACCGTGCTGCTGTTCCTGATGCTGGTGAACGTGCTGTCCCTGGGCATCATGACCCAACCGGAGCTGGCCAAGCTGCAGAACCCGTCGATGGCCGCCGTGCTGGAGCATGTGGTGGGCCACTGGGGTGCGGTGCTGATCAGCGTCGGCTTGATCATCTCGTTGCTGGGTGCGCTGCTGTCGTGGGTGCTGCTGTGTGCGGAGATCATGTTCGCCGCCGCCAAGGACCACACCATGCCGGAGTTCCTGCGCAAGGAAAACGCCAACCATGTGCCGGCCAACGCCCTGTGGCTGACCAACGCCATGGTCCAGATATTCCTGGTGATCACGCTGTTTTCCGCCAGTACCTACCTGTCGCTGATCTACCTCGCCACCTCGATGATCCTGGTGCCGTACCTGTGGTCGGCGGCCTACGCGCTACTGCTGGCGGTACGCGGCGAAACCTACGAAAACGCCCTCAAGGAGCGCAGGAAAGACCTGTTTATCGGCGCGATCGCACTGATCTACGC
The DNA here is from genome assembly GCF_006517195.1 of Pseudomonas sp. NIBRBAC000502773. Classification (NCBI taxonomy): domain Bacteria; kingdom Pseudomonadati; phylum Pseudomonadota; class Gammaproteobacteria; order Pseudomonadales; family Pseudomonadaceae; genus Pseudomonas; species Pseudomonas sp. NIBRBAC000502773. The sequence goes on from NZ_CP041189.1 coordinate 1,955,535, forward strand.
GGTCTGGCTGCTCTACGCCGGCGGCGTCAAATACTTGCTGTTGTCCGCCCTGCTCTATGCCCCCGGCGCGATCCTGTTCGCCAAGGCCAAGCATGAACTGGGCAAACCGATTTTCACCAACGTCGAGAAGTTGATTTTCGCCGCAGTCGTCATTGGCGCCCTGGTGGCTGCCTATGGCCTCTACGACGGCTTCCTGACTCTGTAATTGTTGTTCCTTGGAGGATCTGTAATGACCACGGAAAAAGTGAAGTACGGCGTACATTCCGAAGCCGGCAAACTGCGCAAAGTCATGGTGTGCTCCCCAGGCTTGGCCCACCAACGGCTGACCCCCAATAACTGCGATGAACTGCTGTTCGATGACGTGTTGTGGGTGGCCCAGGCCAAGCGCGACCACTTCGACTTCGTCACCAAGATGCGCGAGCGGGACATTGATGTGCTGGAAATGCACAACCTGCTGACCGATATCGTCGCCATCCCCGAAGCCCTGGACTGGATCCTGGCGCGCAAGATCACCTCCAACACCGTGGGCCTGGGCCTGGTCGAGGAAGTCAGCTCCTGGCTGCGCAGCCTGGAGCCGCGCAAGATCGCCGAGTTCCTGATTGGCGGCGTGTCGGCCGATGACCTGCCGAGCAGCTTCGGTGGCAAGACCATCGAGATGTTCCGCGACTTCCTCGGCCACGCCAGTTTTATCCTGCCGCCGCTGCCCAACACCCAGTTCACCCGCGACACCACCTGCTGGATCTACGGCGGCGTGACGCTCAACCCGATGTACTGGCCGGCGCGACGCCAGGAAACCCTGCTGGCCAGCGCCATCTACAAATTCCACCCCGAGTTCACCAACGCGGACTTCCAGATCTGGTACGGCGACCCCGACCAGGAACACGGTGCCGCCACGCTCGAAGGCGGTGACGTCATGCCGATTGGCAATGGCGTGGTGTTGATCGGCATGGGCGAGCGTTCGTCCCACCAGGCCATCGGCCAACTGGCGCGCAACCTGTTCAAGAACAAAGCGGTGGAACGGGTGATCGTTGCCGGCCTGCCGAAATCCCGCGCGGCGATGCACCTGGACACCGTGTTCAGCTTCTGCGACCGCGACCTGGTGACCATCTTCCCCGAAGTGGTCAACCAGATCGTGCCCTTCACCCTGCGCCCTGACGAAAGCAAGCCCCACGGCATCGACATTCAGCGGGAGAAAACCAACTTCCTCGAGACCGTGGCCGCCGCGCTCAACCTCAAGGCCCTGCGCGTGGTCGAGACCGGCGGCAACAGCTTCGCCGCCGAACGCGAGCAGTGGGACGACGGCAACAACGTGGTGGCCGTGGAGCCTGGCGTAGTGATCGGCTACGACCGCAACACCTACACCAACACCCTGCTGCGCAAGGCCGGCGTGGAAGTCATCACCATCAGCGCCGGTGAGCTCGGCCGTGGCCGTGGCGGCGGCCACTGCATGACCTGCCCGATCATCCGCGACCCTATCGACTATTAAGGAGATTCCATCATGGCTTTCAATATGCGCAACCGCAGCCTACTGTCGCTGATGCACCACACCACCCGCGAGCTGCACTACCTGCTGGACCTGTCCCGCGACCTCAAGCGCGCCAAATACACCGGCACCGAGCGTCCGCACCTGCAAGGCAAGAACATCGCGCTGATCTTCGAAAAAACCTCGACCCGCACCCGTTGCGCCTTCGAAGTGGCGGCCCACGACCAGGGTGCCCACGTCACCTATATCGACCCGGTGTCGTCGCAGATCGGCCACAAAGAAAGCATGAAAGACACCGCCCGCGTACTCGGTCGCATGTTCGACGCCATTGAATACCGTGGCTTCGAGCAGGAAATCGTCGAAGAGCTGGCCAAGTTCGCCGGCGTGCCGGTGTTCAACGGCCTCACCGCCGAGTTCCACCCGACCCAAATGATCGCCGACACCCTGACCATGCGCGAGCACAGCGACAAGCCGCTGCATGACATCAGCTACGCCTACCTGGGTGACGCGCGCTACAACATGGGTAACTCACTGCTGATGATCGGCGCCAAGCTCGGCATGGACGTGCGCATCGGCGCGCCGAAAGCCCTGTGGCCCCATGAAGACTTCATCAAACAGTGCCAGGCCTTCGCCGAGGAAAGCGGCGCGCGCATTACCATCACCGAAGACCCGAAAGAAGCCGTCAAAGGCGTGGACTTCATCCACACCGATATCTGGGTGTCCATGGGTGAGCCGGTGGAAGCGTGGGACGAACGCATCGAGCAACTGCTGCCGTACCAGGTCAACGCCAAGATGATGAAAGCCTCGGGCAACCCTCGGGTGAAATTCATGCACTGCCTGCCGGCGTTCCACAACAGCGAAACCAAGGTCGGCAAGGACATCGCCGCACGTTATCCGAACCTGGCCAATGGTGTGGAAGTGACCGAGGACGTCTTCGAGTCGCCGGCCAACATCGCCTTTGAGCAGGCGGAAAACCGCATGCACACCATCAAGGCGATCCTGGTGTCGGCACTCGCGGATATCTAAAGGCTACACGGTCAAATGTGGGAGGGCTTGCCCCCCTCCCACATTGGCCTCTGTGTTCACACCTATAGAAGGATTGCATTATGCGCATCGTCGTAGCCCTGGGCGGCAACGCCCTCCTGCGCCGTGGTGAACCCATGACCGCAGACAACCAACGCGCCAATATCCGCATTGCCACCGAACAGATCGCCAAGATCCATGCCGGCAACGAACTGGTCATCGCCCACGGCAATGGCCCGCAGGTCGGCCTGCTGTCGTTGCAGGCGGCGGCCTACACCAGCGTTTCGCCGTACCCGCTGGACGTGCTCGGTGCCGAGACCGAAGGCATGATCGGCTACATCATCGAACAGGAACTGGGCAACCTGCTGGACTTCGAAGTGCCGTTCGCCACCCTGCTCACCCAGGTGGAAGTGGACGCCAAGGACCCGGCCTTCCAGAACCCGACCAAGCCCATCGGCCCGGTGTATTCCAAGGCCGAAGCGGAAAAACTCGCCGCCGAGAAAGGCTGGGCCATCGCCCCGGATGGCGATAAATATCGCCGCGTCGTGGCCAGCCCACGGCCCAAACGCATCTTCGAGATTCGCCCGATCAAATGGCTGCTGGAAAAAAGCGCCATCGTGATCTGCGCCGGTGGTGGCGGTATCCCGACCCTGTACGGTGAAGACGGCAAGCTCAAGGGCATCGAAGCCGTGATCGACAAAGACCTGTGCTCCTCGTTGCTGGCCACGCAACTGGACGCCGATTTGCTGGTGATCGCCACCGACGTCAACGCCGCCTTTATCGACTTCGGCAAGCCGACCCAGAAAGCCATCGGCCAGGCCCACCCCGACGACATGGAAAAACTCGGCTTCGCCGCCGGCTCCATGGGCCCCAAGGTGCAAGCCGCCTGCGAGTTCGCTCGCCAGACTGGCAAAACCGCGGTGATCGGTTCACTCTCCGACATCGAAGCCATCGTCCAGGGCAGCGCCGGCACACGCATCAGCACGGCGACACCTGGCATCACCTATCTGTGAAGTAGAGGAGATACGCCTATGGCCACCTTTGAACCCGGTCACCTGCACGTCGAACGTCACGCGCTGAACAAGGACGACTACAGCTACAACCTGTGTATCGACTACGAAGTCAGCCAGGACCCAAAGGAAGGCAAGGGCATGCTGTTCAAGCTGCACGGCTCGGTGCAGGGCAAGGACCTCAAGGAAGAGTTCTTCTTGCCCAAGGACCAGGCATTCGACTTTGCCCGGCATGCGATGAACATCGCGCAGAAGTATGGGATGCCGAAGATTGCGGTGTTGAATGGCTCGATGCACAAACAGTACGACCTGATGTTCGAGGATGTGCGGCATCAACTGGATGTGAAATCCGGGGACCCGATCAAGCCTGAACACCTGGAATAACCCGACGCCCCCGACACCAACACTCAAATGTGGGAGCAAGCCCGCTCCCACATTTTTGATCTCCATCACCTGTCAGGCATACTGGCCACCCTCAGTACGCCAGAACCAACATTCGCCCCATGCGTATCCACGTCAGCTTTATCGACCGCGTCGGTATCACCCAGGAAGTCCTGGCCTTGCTCGGTGGGCGCAATCTCAACCTGGATGCGGTGGAAATGGTGCCGCCCAACGTCTATATCGATGCGCCGACCCTCAGCGCCGACGTGCTCGAAGAACTGCGTGACGCGCTGTTCAGCGTGCACGGCGTACAAGCGGTGACGGTGGTGGACATCCTTCCCGGCCAGCGCCGCCACCTGCAACTCGACGCCCTGCTGGCGGCCATGACCGACCCGGTGCTGGCCCTGGACAGCGCGGGCAAGATCCTGCTGGCCAACCCGGCGCTGATCGCGCTGTACGGTCGCGAACCGGCCGGGGAAAGTATCGCCGAGCTGTTCAATGACCCGGCCTTGCTGGACACCTTGCTGGAAAACGGCTTTCGCCTGCCCTTGCGTGAAATCAGCGTCAACGGCCAGACGTTTTTGCTCGACGCCACGCCGATCACCCATGCCGGCGCCCTGCTCACCCTGTACCAACCCAACCGCATCGGCGAACAACTGTCGGCGCTGCACCACGATCATGCCGAAGGCTTTGATGCGCTGCTGGGCGAATCCCCGGTGATCCGTACCCTCAAGGCACGCGCACAACGGGTGGCCGCGCTCGATGCGCCGCTGTTGATCCAGGGCGAAACCGGCACCGGCAAGGAGTTGGTGGCGCGGGCCTGCCACGCCATCAGCGCGCGCCACAGTGCGCCGTTTTTGGCGCTGAACTGCGCGGCGCTGCCGGAGAATCTCGCCGAGAGTGAATTGTTCGGCTACGCCCCCGGCGCCTTTACCGGCGCCCAACGCGGCGGCAAGCCGGGGCTGATGGAGCTGGCCAACCAGGGCACGGTGTTTCTCGATGAGATCGGCGAAATGTCGCCCTATTTGCAAGCCAAGTTGCTGCGTTTTCTCAACGACGGCAGCTTCCGCCGGGTCGGCGGCGACCGCGAAGTGAAGGTCAATGTGCGCATCCTCAGCGCCACCCACCGCGACCTGGAAAAAATGGTCAGCGAAGGCACCTTCCGCGAAGACCTGTTCTACCGCCTCAACGTGCTCAACGTGGAGGTGCCGCCCCTGCGTGAGCGCGGCCAGGACATCCTGCTGTTGGCCCGCTACTTCATGCAACAGGCCTGTGCGCAGATCCAGCGCCCGGTGTGCCGCCTGGCGCCCGGCACCTATCCGGCGCTGTTGGGCAACCGCTGGCCGGGCAATGTGCGCCAGTTGCAGAACGTGATCTTCCGCGCCGCCGCCATCTGCGAAAGCAGCCTGGTGGACATCGGTGACCTGGACATCGCCGGCACCTCCGTGGCCCGCCAGAACGACGGCGAAGTCGATAGCCTGGAACAGGCCGTCGAGGACTTCGAACGCAGCCTGCTGGAGAAACTCTACGTCAGTTACCCCTCGACCCGGCAGTTGGCCAGCCGCCTGCAAACCTCACACACCGCCATCGCCCACCGCTTGCGCAAGTACGGCATTCCCGCAAAACCCTGAGCGCCTGCCTCACCAGAACGCACGCCGGCCACGATGCTTGATAACGCCGGTGGCGCTGAAAAACAGTTGCGTGGCCATGGGCGGGCTGATGCGCGAATAGTAGATCGCGATGGCCTCGTTGTCGGTTTTGTCGAGCAGGCTGCGAAAGCTCATGAAACGCTGCTCCGGCCTTTTCAGATGGCCGGCGTTGTAGGGTAAATCGGGGTCCGTGGGCGACGAGTAATGAAAGTGCGCATACGCCAGGACCTTGCCCTGCCTGTCCTTGACCACATACTCCTGCAGGAAATCATCCACCCGCTTGAGCGCAATACGCCCCTCGATGCGCAGTATCTGCACCTGATCCCGGGCCTGGAGCCAGGCAATCGCATCCTCATCGGGCGGCAAGCGCTTGATCATCTCGATGCGTAATCCTCGCCCCTGCTCCAGAGAGTGGCTGGCGGCCTGTTCCAGTTCATCGAGCAGCGCCTGGGCCGCGGTATCCGGCGTTGACGGCAGTGCCTTGCGGATCTTTTCGGCAACCGCCTTGATACCCTCGGACTGCCGCGTCAACCGGGCTTCGACGCTGGCCGGCAGCGTGGCACTGCGCGCTTCGTCGCGGGCCTGCTGCAGCACCAGCGGTGCCCTGGCCAACAAGCGACGCGCGTCGGCCTTGAGGTTTTCCAGGGAACGCGTCGGCCGCGGCATCACCGCGCCAGCCTCGGTGATCGCTTCGAACGCATCCGAACCCGGCTGCTGATGCAGGCTGACCACCACGGCCTGGTCAATCGGGTTGATAACATCAACGATGTCTTCGGTCGCCTCCGGCGTGCGGGCGCGAACCCGTCCCAATTGATAGCGTTTCTTCGAATCGCGGATCAACCGTTGATCGCCCTCAAGGGAGCGTACCCGGCCAGGCTGAGGGTTGCGCTCGTGCTCACGCAGCAGCTTTGCCAGGGCTATTCTCGACTCCTGTTCCAGGCTGAGGATCGTGGCTTGCACCGGCACCTCGACATCCCCATGGATCAATTCCGGCGCGGCGGCACGGTATTCATCCAGGAGCGCCAGGGTTTTCGCGTATTCGTGCAGCACCGCCCGGGTGCCGTCGATGCGCTGTTGCACACTCAGCAAGCCTGGCTCATCGATGGTTTTCTGGGACTGGGCCGACTGGATCGCCTCATCCATGGCCGCGTCGATCCGACTGTAATCATCCTGTTCTTCAGGCAGCGGCAGCCGGCGCCACAGCTGCTCCTTGAGCACCTGCAACTGCACGGTCCGCCAGTCCAATGGCAGCCCGTATGAGGACGGTTGCAACTCGCCGATGTAAGACTTGTAGGCAGGAATGCTGAGCAACCGCTCGTAATTGACCCGTTCCCAGAAGCTCAGGTTGACCATCTTGTCGTGAAACTCGCCGATCCTGCGGCTCTCTTCGGTCAAGGTCCCGATCACCGCCTGGGCCGCGATCGCGTCCTCCCCCGCCACTCGCTCCGACAGTTGCGCGAGATGCGCTTCGGAAAACTGCTCCTCGCGGCGACTGAAGGTCAGCACGAACATCTGCCGGCGCATGTTCAGCACGATATCTTCCAACTGCAGGCACTGTTCCCGTTCAAAGCCGTCCAGGGGCTTGTTGGCGTTTCTGCGCATCAGCACATTGAGTTTTTTCTGTTGCGCATCGGCCTTTTTTTCCAACTCGCGCAGGTAACGCGCCCTGGCATCGCGCCGGTGCTGCTCGGTAAAGGCCGCCTCGGAGGTCAGGTGCGCCTTCTCACACAGGTCTTCGGCCGCGGTCACGACACGCTCGAGGCTCTGTAATTCGCTGCTTGCCGCGCTGTATTCGTGCTCAAGCTCAAGCTTTTGCCGCTCGATGTGGGCACGCCGCTGGGCCACCGTGCTCTTTGGCTGCCCGCCAACCAGGCGCAGGCCCAGGTCGATTTTCCATACCCCATGGGCATCCTTGTCCAGCCACGGGCCGAGACGCTGGGGTTGCCGCAGATCGACGACCCGCCAGCCATCCCTGACCGCCCTCACGCCATAGACTTTGCTGTCTATCAAGGTGTACTGCTCGTGACGGGCCGCGCTGCCGTCGCGCTGGACCAGCACCCGACCACGCACCGGGCTGGCCGCCGAGGCCAGTGTCGGCGAGTCGGGCCAGCGTTCGCCCTGCCTGGGTGACCATTGGAAGGTCTCGAGCTGGGCACGCTGCTGGGTCGTAAGCCTGGACCTTGAGTTGGCCCAGGAAAAATCCATTGCCGTGACGTCGGCGAATGAAGGCTGCCAGGCAAACGTCGACGCCGAGTGGCGCGTGTGGCTGGCCGGGATCAAGTCAGGGGCCTGGGCACCGCCCGAACTCAAGCGCAGCCGTTGATCCAGCGTGACCACCGGGCTCATCAGCAGGCCGGCCACGCTGCCGATCAGCTCGGCGAAGGCATTGGCGGAATCTTCGCGGCTCGTCTCGGCCGGCAGCGCCAGCACCGCCTGGAATGTCCTGAAGGTCTGGGACAACCAGCCCGCCACCGCCACCGGGCCCCTGACCATCGGCAAAAGCGCATTGAACACTTGCCACAGATCATTCTTGAACAGGGTCCAACGCAGCGCCTCGTTGGAAACCGACTGTTTGACGGCGCGCTGCCACAGGTCTCGGGCGTTTTCATCGAAGACGCTCTCAAGGAACTCGCCACGCACCGGTTCGTCACTCAGCAGCGCCGGGCTCGATGCGGGCAGTACGTCGAACTCATCGCCCTGCAGCACACGCTGGACATGGGGGCGCAGAAAACCGCCGTTGGCAAACAGGGCACGGCTGTCCTGCGGTAAACGCTGCAGCACCACGGGTTGAAGATCGCTGCCCACCGTTGCGATCGCGTCGAGCAATGCCTGGCGGCTGGGAAACTGTTGCAGCATCGCGTCGGTTTGATCCGGCCGGTAGAGAATATGCGGCAGCGTGCTGTTGTCGCGGGGACCGATGACAAACAGGTTGTGCGCTTGATGGGCCAGCCCGCCTGCATGGGCCAGGAACGCCAGGGGCCGGGCGACGATCACCTCACCGTCGACCACACGCTGGAGCGGATCTTCCCGCAGCAACGCGTGCACCACCCGAGCACCGGAGCGGGTAAAGCCGTTGCGTTGGCGCAGGCTGTTTTCAAGGGCGCGCATCGGCAGTTGCAGCGCCATCTGAGCGACAAACAAACGGCGCCGCCGTGCAGACTGCGTCGGGTCAGCGATCAGTGCGTGCTCCAGCAACGGCGGATAGTGCTTGCCCACGTCCACCCGTTCGATCAGCCCCTTGAGATAGGCCGGCGTGACCCAGCGCGGCACGTTACCTGACGTGGCCTGGTGGCTGATGTGCACACTGGCATAGGCGCTGGCGAAGGGGTTTTCCAGCGACCACTGGGTCAAGGTCCGGGTGGTCCGTTGCGTCCAGCCAACCGTGCCGCCCTGGGTGCGCTCAAAGGTCAGGAGGCAGTCGTCCGGGTTGATGGGGGCCTGCGCTGGATGATCCAGGCGCATTTGCCGTTGCAGCGCCTTGCGCGCATACACATCGATCGGCTCGAGGCCATCGAGGAACGTTGCACCGCCGGTGCTGCGCTGCAGCTGCGCCAGGCGCTCCAGCCACTGACCGTAAGCCAGGCGATCCGCGCTGCTGGCCCGCTGTAGCCAGACCGGCAGCTGTTCTTCATGAGGTTGTTCGAGAGCATCCGGGTCGAACCAGGCCAGTGGCGAGGTGAGCGTGGTGAACAGCTGTTCATAGCTGCCGATGTCGGGCAGTGCCGACCAGTCAACCCGCCGCACATCGCGAAGTTGGCGTTCGAGCAAGGCCTGGGCCAACGCATCGAACACATCGCCCTCGGGCTCGCGCAGTACCCATTGCAGCGGCGCCCCTGGCCGGTAACGGCTCATATAGCGCGGCAGCAGGTCACCCAAGGCGTCCAGGGACTCGAGCTGCAACAGGTTCATCACCGGGATATAGACGAGGGTGACCTGTTGCCCCTGGACTCGACGCTGCAAGACCAACAGCGGCAGCCATTCGCCCGGGTCCCCGGCCTGGGCCGCATAGACTTGATAGATATGCAGCGCATCGGCGTCACCCAAGGCCTCTCGATCCGCCCGATACCCCCAAAGCTGCTGTGCCTGCTCATCGCCCAGCCCCACCAGCAGCCGCGCCTGCTCCGGCGTCAATGGCGGGTTCTGCCGCGCCGTGAGCAGGCATGCACGTAACTGGCTGCTGATCGCGTGCCAACGGCTGTCGGCCGAACCGTCCGACACGCGCGCGTTCCAGTATTGCACCAAGCGCTCGGCAAAACCCGCCAGCACATCGGGCGCCAGGGTGTTGAGCATCCACTCGATATCGTCCACGGTGATGGCGCCGCTCGCCGGTTCGAACACCTGCGGTGCAGACTGCACCAACAGCACATGATGGCCTGGCGTGTAGTTCAGCGCGTCACCCTTCATGCAGCGCTGGATCAGCGCATCGCTCAAGGTGATAAGCGGCATGTGGCGGCGGCCGCTCGAGGTTGGCTGGATCACGCCGATCCAGCTGTTACCGGCCTGCAGGCCGGAACCGGCAAACCACTGCCCGATCCATTCCTGGATCATTGCGCGGGCCACTTGGGTCAGGCCCAGGCGTCGGGCGAAGACCTTGGATAAATAGTCGCGAGACGTCCGCGCCTGGGAAATCTCTGGGGGAATAACCTTTGAAGCACTCATGGGGCGCATCCTGATGACGAAGTGCGCGCACGGTAAAACGCCGGCCGGCCTCCCGGACGGTAGATAAATCGCGAAAAACGACGTCCATGCGTACTGAAAGCGCTACAGTGGAACGATATCGCTACAACCTTGTTTTTTGCGCGCCATGCAAGGCTTTGATCCGCATAGGCTTTTTTTCGACGGCCGGACTGTAGCGAAATCGCTACACACAAATACGCTATCGTTATAACCGTTTTTGACAAGCTATTGATTAATAAAGGATTAATCACATTGGCCGCGATATTGCTAAGCAACTCCCCATTATTCCAATCCTGCCCACCAGACGATTCTGGCCCTGAGGAGTTTCCATGAGCGAGTTGCGTTTCACTGAAGATCACGAATGGCTGCGCGCCGAAGCTGACGGCAGCGTCACCGTGGGTATCACCGCTTTCGCGCAGAACGCGCTCGGTGATGTGGTGTTCGTGCAACTGCCGGAGTTGCAGGCCTATGACAAGGGCGCTGAAGCGTCCACGGTTGAATCGGTCAAGGCCGCCAGCGGCGTGTACATGCCGTTGGACGGTGAAGTGCTGGAAGTGAACGCCAAACTCGATGGCAACCCGGAACTGGTCAACGAAGACCCGCTGGGCGAAGGCTGGTTCTTCCGCTTTAAACCGGCCGATGCCGGGGCAGTCGCTAAACTGTTGGATCAGGACGCGTACGACCGTCTGATCAAAGCCAACGCCGAAGCCTGAGGAGCGCGCCATGACCATCAATCTCAGCACCGCCAATGAGTTCATCGCCCGCCACATCGGCCCGCGCCAGGAAGATGAGCAGCAGATGCTCGCCAGCCTGGGCTTCGATTCCCTGGAAGCCCTGAGCGCCAGCGTGATCCCGGAAAGCATCAAGGGCACCAGCGTGCTCGGCCTGGAAGACGGCCTGGGCGAAGCCGAGGCCCTGGCCAGGATCAAGGCCATCGCCAGCCAGAACCAACTGTTCAAGACCTACATCGGCCAGGGCTACTACAACTGCCATACGCCGTCGCCGATCCTGCGCAACCTTCTGGAAAACCCGGCCTGGTACACCGCCTACACGCCTTATCAGCCAGAAATTTCCCAAGGCCGCCTGGAAGCGCTGCTGAACTTCCAGACCCTGATCAGCGACCTCACCGGCCTGCCGATCGCCAACGCCTCGCTGCTCGATGAAGCCACCGCCGCCGCCGAAGCCATGACCTTCTGCAAGCGCCTGAGCAAGAACAAGGGCAGCAACGCCTTCTTCGCCTCGGTCCACAGCCACCCGCAAACCCTCGACGTACTGCGCACCCGTGCCGAGCCGCTGGGCATCGACGTAGTGGTGGGCGATGAGCGCGAACTGACCGATGTCAGCCCGTTCTTCGGCGCCCTGCTGCAATACCCGGCCAGCAACGGTGACGTGTTCGACTACCGCGCTTTGACCGAGCGTTTCCATGCCGCCAACGCCCTGGTGGCCGTGGCTGCCGATCTGTTGGCCCTGACCCTGCTGGCCCCGCCGGGTGAGTTCGGTGCCGATGTGGCCATCGGCAGCGCGCAACGCTTCGGCGTGCCGCTGGGCTTCGGTGGCCCGCACGCGGCGTACTTCTCCACCAAGGATGCGTTCAAGCGCGACATGCCGGGGCGTCTGGTCGGTGTGTCGGTAGACCGCTTCGGCAAGCCGGCCCTGCGCCTGGCCATGCAGACCCGCGAGCAACATATCCGCCGCGAGAAAGCCACCAGCAACATCTGCACCGCGCAAGTGCTGCTCGCCAACATCGCCAGCATGTATGCCGTGTACCACGGGCCCAAGGGCCTGACCCAGATCGCCAAGCGCATTCACCAGCTGACCGCGATGCTCGCCAAGGGCTTGACCGCCCTGGGCCTCAAGGTCGAGCAGGCACACTTCTTCGACACCCTGACCCTGCACACCGGCGCCGACACCGCTGCGCTGCACGACAAGGCCCGCGCCCAGCGCATCAACCTGCGCGTGGTGGACGCCGAGCGGGTTGGCCTGTCGGTCGACGAAACCACCACCCAGGCCGATATCGAAACCCTGTGGGCGATCTTTGCCAATGGCAAAGCCCTGCCGGACGTCAACGCCACGGTGGACAGCCGCCTCCCCGACGCATTACTGCGCCAGTCGCCGATCCTCAGCCATCCGGTGTTCAACCGTTATCACTCGGAAACCGAGCTGATGCGTTACCTGCGCAAGCTGGCGGACAAGGACCTGGCCCTGGACCGCACCATGATCCCGCTGGGCTCGTGCACCATGAAGCTCAACGCCGCCAGTGAAATGATCCCGGTGACCTGGGCCGAGTTCGGTGCCCTGCACCCGTTCGCCCCGGCCGAGCAAAGCGCCGGCTACCTGCAACTGACCTCCGACCTGGAGGCCATGCTCTGCGCGGCCACCGGGTATGACGCGATCTCCCTGCAGCCGAACGCCGGTTCCCAGGGCGAGTACGCCGGCCTGTTGGCCATCCGTGCCTATCACCAGAGCCGTGGCGAAGCACGTCGTGACATCTGCCTGATCCCATCGTCAGCCCACGGCACCAACCCGGCCACCGCCAACATGGCCGGCATGCGTGTGGTGGTCACCGCTTGCGATGCACGCGGTAACGTCGACATCGAAGACCTGCGCACCAAGGCCATCGAGCACCGCGAGCACCTCGCCGCGCTGATGATTACCTACCCGTCCACCCACGGCGTGTTCGAGGAAGGTATCCGCGAAATCTGCGGGATCATCCACGACAACGGCGGCCAGGTGTACATCGACGGCGCCAACATGAACGCGATGGTTGGCCTGTGCGCACCGGGCAAGTTCGGCGGCGACGTGTCCCACCTGAATTTGCACAAGACCTTCTGCATCCCCCACGGCGGTGGCGGCCCGGGCGTTGGCCCGATTGGCGTCAAGTCCCACCTCACGCCCTTCCTGCCCGGCCACGCGGCCATGGCGCGCAAGGAAGGCGCGGTGTGTGCGGCCCCGTTCGGCAGTGCAAGCATCCTGCCGATCACCTGGATGTACATCAGCATGATGGGCGGCGCAGGCCTCAAGCGCGCGTCGCAGTTGGCGATCCTGAATGCCAACTACATTTCCCGTCGCCTCGAAGAGCACTACCCCGTGCTGTACACCGGCAGCAACGGCCTGGTGGCGCACGAATGCATCCTCGACCTGCGCCCGCTGAAGGACAGCAGCGGCATCAGCGTGGATGACGTGGCCAAGCGCCTGATCGACTTTGGCTTCCACGCCCCGACCATGTCGTTCCCGGTGGCGGGTACGTTGATGATCGAGCCGACCGAAAGCGAGTCCAAGGAAGAACTGGACCGCTTCTGCGACGCGATGATCGCCATCCGCGAGGAAATCCGCGCGGTGGAAAACGGCACCCTGGACAAGGACGACAACCCGCTGAAAAACGCACCGCATACCGCGGCGGAACTGGTTGGTGAATGGAACCACCCATACAGCCGTGAACAAGCGGTGTACCCGGTGGCTTCGTTGATCGAAGGCAAGTACTGGCCACCGGTTGGCCGGGTCGACAACGTGTTTGGTGATCGCAACCTGGTGTGTGCGTGCCCGTCGATCGAGAGTTACGCATAACCCGACTGGCTGAGCGCGGTCAAAAATGTGGGAGGGGGCTCGCCCCCGATAGCGGTGTGTCAGTCACCAGAACTTTCTACTGACCCACCGCTATCGGGGGCAAGTCGAATCGTCGCACCGCCCCTCCCACATTGACCGAGTACACCCAATACATAACAAGAAACCGGAGAACAACTCATGTCCTTAAGCGTGTTCGACCTGTTCAAGATTGGCATCGGCCCCTCCAGTTCCCACACCGTCGGCCCCATGCGCGCGGCCGCTCGATTCGTCGAAGGCCTCAAGCGTGACAATCTGCTGAGCGCCACCACCGGCATCAAGGTGGAACTCTATGGCTCCCTCGGCGCCACCGGCAAAGGCCACGGTAGCGACAAGGCCGTGCTGCTGGGCCTGGAAGGCGAACACCCGGACACCGTGAACACCCAAACCGTGGCCGCACGCCTGGCGCAGATGCGCGGCGACGGTCGCTTGAACCTGCTCGGCGAACACAGCATTGCGTTCAACGAGAAAGAACACCTGGCGATGATTCGCAAACCCCTGGCCTACCACCCCAACGGCATGATTTTTCGTGCCTTTGATGCGGCGGGTATCCAGATCCGCAGCCGCGAGTACTACTCGGTGGGCGGCGGTTTTGTGGTGGATGAAGATGCCGCCGGCGCCGACCGGATCGTCGAAGACGCCACCCCACTGACGTTCCCGTTCAAACATGCCAAGGACTTGCTCGGCCATTGCACCACCTACGGGCTGTCCATCAGCCAGGTGATGCTGACCAATGAAAGTGCCTGGCGCCCGGAAGCGGAAACCCGTGCCGGCCTGTTGAAGATCTGGCAGGTGATGCAGGACTGCGTAGAGGCCGGCTGCCACAACGAAGGCATCTTGCCCGGCGGCTTGAAGGTCAAGCGTCGCGCCGCCGCCTTGCATCGCCAGTTGTGCAAGAACCCGGAGTCGGCCCTGCGCGACCCGTTGTCGGTGCTGGACTGGGTCAACCTGTACGCCCTGGCCGTCAACGAAGAAAACGCCAACGGCGGGCGCGTGGTCACGGCGCCCACAAACGGCGCGGCCGGGATTGTGCCGGCGGTGCTGCATTACTACATGCGCTTTATTCCCGGCGCGAATGAAGACGGCGTGGTGCGCTTCCTGCTCACCGCCGCCGCCATCGGCATTCTCTACAAGGAAAACGCCTCCATCTCCGGTGCCGAAGTCGGTTGCCAGGGTGAAGTCGGCGTGGCCTGTTCCATGGCCGCCGGCGCGTTGTGCGAAGTATTGGGCGGTACGGTTTCCCAGGTGGAAAACGCCGCCGAAATCGGCATGGAACACAACCTCGGCCTGACCTGCGACCCGATTGGCGGCCTGGTGCAGGTGCCCTGCATCGAGCGCAATGCCATGGGCTCGGTGAAGGCCATCAATGCGGTGCGCATGGCCTTGCGTGGCGACGGGCAACACTTCGTCTCGCTGGACAAGGTCATCCGCACCATGCGCCAGACCGGCGCCGACATGAAAAGCAAATACAAGGAAACCGCCCGTGGCGGTTTGGCGGTCAACATTATCGAGTGCTGACGCCTAAAGGCGCGCCGGCACGTTTTTCAGGAGCTGAACATGTCCACCGAAACCCTGTTGAAAACCCCATTGCACGCCCTGCACCTCGAGCTGGGTGCACGCATGGTGCCCTTCGCCGGCTACGACATGCCGGTGCAATACCCACTGGGCGTGATGAAGGAGCACCTGCACACCCGTGAACAGGCCGGGTTGTTCGACGTGTCCCACATGGGCCAGATCCGCCTGACCGGCGCCAATGCCGCCAAGGCCCTGGAAACCCTGGTACCGGTCGACATCATCGACCTGCCGGTCGGCATGCAGCGCTACGCTATGTTCACCAACGGCCAGGGCGGCATCCTCGACGACCTGATGGTGGCGAACCTGGGTAACGACGAACTGTTCCTGGTAGTCAACGCGGCCTGCAAGGACCAGGACCTGGCGCACCTGCGCCAGCATATCGGCGAGCAGTGCCGCATCGAGCCGCTGTTCGAAGAACGCGCGCTGCTGGCCCTGCAAGGTCCGGCCGCAGTGAAGGTATTGGCGCGCCTGGCACCGGAAGTCACCCGGATGACCTTCATGCAATTCGCGCCGGTGCGCCTGCTGGGCGTGGATTGCTACGTCAGCCGCTCGGGCTACACCGGTGAAGACGGTTTTGAAATCTCCGTGCCTGCCGCCAGCGCCGAAAGCCTGGCGCGCAGCCTGCTGGCCGAGGACGAAGTGCAGGCCATCGGCCTGGGCGCCCGTGACTCGCTGCGCCTGGAAGCCGGCCTGTGCCTGTACGGCCACGACATGAACACCGAGACCACACCGATCGAAGCCAGCCTCCTGTGGGCAATCTCCAAGGCCCGACGCACCGACGGTGCGCGTGCCGGTGGCTTCCCGGGAGCCGATCGCATCTTCACCCAGCAGCAAACCGGTGTAAGCCGCAAGCGCGTAGGCCTGCTGCCCCAGGAGCGCACGCCTGTGCGTGAAGGCGCAGAGATCGTCGATGCACACGGCAGCGTGATCGGCAGCGTGTGCAGCGGTGGTTTTGGCCCGAGCCTGGGTGGCCCACTGGCCATGGGTTACCTGGACAGCGCATTCACCGCACTGGACACCGAAGTCTCTGCGTTGGTGCGTGGGAAAAAAGTGCCACTTCGTGTAAGCAAAATGCCATTTGTGCCGCAACGTTACTATCGTGGCTGATTGACTGTTCCTATAAGTAACGCGGTTGCGTTAACGTGCACTAATCTGTAACGCAACCGCCATAAAACAGTGCAGCAACGATAGGCATTATTATAAGAATTAACCTATAACAAGTGACCCATTCTATCGAATAAGTCGGTTTCACATTATTCAACGAAATGTCATGCGACCGAGCAAAACCCGGGCTTTTGCCAGGGCTTGTTTTTTCTCCATTAGTTGGCGTAGAGTTTGCCCACTGTGTTTGCATGGGTCGCTTGGAACCTGGACCTGGGCAGTAGCTGAAGTAGTTGTGCTACAACCCGTTCGACGTCTCTTACTTTCCTGCAACCCAGCCCAGTACTCTTTCATGTGAAAGGGGCTGTCATTAATTTTTAGCGTCAAGGAAATAAGAAAATGGCTGATCGTCAGAGCGGTACCGTCAAGTGGTTTAACGACGAGAAAGGGTTTGGTTTTATCACTCCAGAAAGCGGTCCGGATCTGTTCGTGCATTTCCGCGCTATTCAAGGCAACGGCTTCAAAAGCCTGAAGGAAGGCCAGAAGGTCACCTTCGTTGCAGTTCAAGGCCAGAAAGGCATGCAGGCTGACGAAGTACAAGCAGAAGGCTGATCCTTCCTGCGACAAAAAGCCCCTGACATGACATCAGGGGCTTTTTTATGGGCGCTATTCCGTAAAATGATTTTTTTCCTCTGAGAGCCCTGCCATGTCCAAACCCTTGCTGAGTCCCCAAGGCGAGTTCCCCGCCGTTGGCCTGGGCCGTCGCCTGGCAGCGATGTTCTATGACTTCCTGTTGTGCACCGCGCTGCTGATCGTCACCGCGTTTATCTACAAGCTGGTGTGGATCGCATTCGTGGGCGAAGCCAGGATGCGCACCCTCACCGAATCCGGCGCACTGGACGGTGACCCGCTGCTGTCGACGATTCTGTTCTTTGTGCTGTTTGGTTTCTTTGCCAAGTTCTGGACCCATTCCGGGCAAACCCTGGGCATGCAGGTCTGGGGCGTGCGCGTGCAAAACGCCGACGGCTCGCGGATCAGCCTGTGGCAGGCGCTGTTGCGCTTTGTGGTGTCGATTGCGTCGTGGTTATGCGTGGGGCTGGGGTTTGTCTGGTCGTTGTTCGACAAGCACAAACGCAGCTGGCATGACATCTACTCGGATACGCAGTTGGTGCGCATCCCGAAGCAAAAGAAATAACCCGCTGCCTGAACGCAATCAAAATGTGGAAGGGGGCAAGCTCCCTCGCCACAGGTACGGTGTTCGACCTTAACTGACTGGCATTGGGGCTTGCCCCCTCCCACATTTTCAACCGAGCTCGCCTCGATTCAGGCGTTACCCGCCAGCTTCAGGCGCGCAGCCTGGGTGAAATCCAGCATGCGCTTGAGCGGTCGCACGGCGTGAGGAATCACCGACGGCTCGACGAAGATCTCGTTACTGCCCTCACGCAGGCACTGCAGCGTGCGCTCCAGCGTATTCATCGCCATCCACGGGCAGTGCGCGCAACTGCGGCACGCGGCACCGTTACCGGCCGTGGGCGCTTCGACGAAGACCTTGTCCGGGCACAGCTGCTGCATCTTGTAGAAGATGCCGCGGTCGGTCGCCACGATGAAGGTCTTGTTCGGCAACCGCTGTGCCGCCGCAATCAATTGGCTGGTGGAGCCCACCGCGTCGGCCAGTTCGATCACCGAGGTCGGCGATTCCGGGTGCACCAGGATCGCTGCGTCCGGGTACAGCGCCTTCATGTCTTCCAACTGCTTGGACTTGAACTCCTCGTGGACGATGCACGCACCGTCCCACAGCAGCATGTCGGCACCGGTCTGGCGCTGGATGTAGGTACCCAGGTGCTTGTCCGGGCCCCAGATGATGGTCTCGCCGTTGTCCATCAGGCTTTCGACGATTTCCAGCGCGCAGCTGGAGGTTACCACCCAATCGGCCCGGGCCTTGACCGCCGCCGAAGTGTTGGCATACACCACCACGGTGCGCTCGGGATGCTGGTCGCAGAAAGCCGAAAACTCATCCACCGGACACCCCAGGTCTAGGGAGCACGTGGCTTCCAGGGTCGGCATGAGGATGCGTTTTTCGGGGGTGAGGATTTTGGCGGTCTCGCCCATGAAACGTACACCGGCGACCAGTACGGTCTTGGCCGGGTGGGCTGCGCCGAAGCGGGCCATTTCCAGGGAGTCGGAGACACAGCCGCCGGTTTCTTCGGCCAGGGCCTGGATCACCGGATCGCAGTAGAAGTGGGCAACCAGCACCGCGTCCTGAGCCTTGAGCTCGGCAGCAATGGCGGCACGCAGGCTCGCCTCTTCCTCGGCGCTGAGGGCCTTGGGCTGCTTGGCGTCGAGGTGGGCTTGAACCAGTAGGCGTTCGGAAATGTGCGTCATGTTCGCAAGACCTGCAGGCGCAGTAGCGCGAAAGTCGAGTGTACCACCGGCTCTGGAGCCCTTCGGGCGCCGCCGGACGAAGTGATTGTGTTCATCAAGCACGGGTAAAGGTGAAGCTGCGCAAGGCTACAGAATATCCAATGGTTTCAAAAGCCTAATCTGGCTTTGACGCGTGCGCCTGTCGGGCAAAAAAAAACGGTAATGGCACATTGACTCTCCCCCTCGGGGGAGGGTTTACGCTCCCCCGCCTTCAGAAATCACCTCAAGCAAATAGCCGTCAGGGCCACTGCTTGCCCCCCCATTTACGCGTTATAGGGAAATAGCCGATGAATAATCCACTGGACTTGGACAGCGTCATTACCACCACCCGCGAAATCCTCGCGCAGCTATTGGTGATGGACCTCGCAGAGGTCGATGAGCACAGCAGCATCGTGGAGGATCTGAATGCCGACTCCCTGGATATCGTCGACCTGAGTTTTCAGCTTGGCCGTAACTATGGCTGCACGCTGCCTAAAACCAGCGTGCTGGACCATGCGGTAGCGGTGTTTGGCGACGTCAGCGAACTGGTCGAAAAAGGCCGTATCACCCACGCTGGGGTAGCGCTCCTGGAGCAGAGCCTGAGCGCATTTGCACCCGGGCAACTGCGCGCCGGCATGCAGCCGGCGGACGTGTTCGCGGCCACCACGGTGCGTAACTGGGCCGTGCAGTGCTACCGGATGTTCGACCACCTCCCCGCGACCTGCCCTGAATGCAATGCCGACCAGGCGCGTCTGAATGAGCGTCGCCAGGTGGTGTGCGGCGGTTGCAGCGCGCGCTTGACGCCGATGGAGGGCGACGACATTTCTCGCCATCTGGTTGAGCAGTTTGCCGCGTCGCGCTTGCCGGAAGCGGTCTAGGAGTTTCTTCATGGGGCCGCGAGAGGTTTTAGTCACGGGCTATGGGTTGGTAGCGCCCACGGCACTGGACGCTGCAACGCTGTTTGCGCAGATCGGCGCAAAGCGTTCGTGCATTCGCCAACACCCGGTGTTTGCCGAGTTGGGTTTTGCGGCGAGCGCCGCGGGTTACATCGACCCCGTTCAATGGCAAACCATCAGTGCACAAGTGGCGATGGGTGACGCACCCCTGCCGCGCCAGAGCCTGCTCGCCGAATTCGTGGCCAGGCAGGCGCTCCAGCAGGCAGGCCTGGGTCGCGACGACTTCGCCCGCGTGCCCAGCGGCGTGTTCCTCGGCGCCAACAAGCATTGTGTGAGCCGTGACCTGCAAGAGGCCAGCCGCTATATGGACGACGTCGGCAGCGTCGACCTGGATCGCTACCTGGACAACCACACCCTGGTGGGCGGCCCATTCGCTCGTCGGATCGACCAGCAGACGGTGCACATCGCCCGCCTGCTCGGCATTCGCGACCATATCAGCACCCACTCCGATGCCTGCGCGGCCGGCACCATGGCAATCGGCGCCGCGTTTCGCGCCATCGAGCGCGGTGACATCGACCTGGCCCTATGTGGCGCCGTCGAGCTGATGGCCCATGAACTGTCGTATTACAGCTTCGACGGCCTGGGCGCCATTTGCCAACGTGCCGACCTCGCGCCCGAACAACAGAGCCGCCCGTTCATGAACGACCGTTGCGGGTTCGTCCTCAGCGAGGGCGCGGCGATGATCGTGCTGGAGTCCAGGGAACATGCCGAGCGCCGCAAGGCCACGCCAATCGGTCGCGTCCTGGGTTACGCCAACTATTGCGAAGCGCAGAAGATCACCTCCAGCAGCCGCGACGGCAGCCATTACGCCCATTGCATGAAGGCAGCACTCGCCCATGCAGGCCTGGGCTGCGACGCGGTCGATCACGTCAATACCCATGGCACGTCGACCCAGGCTAATGATCGCAGTGAAGCCCTGGCGATTGCGCAGGTATTCGGCACCGGCGTAAGCACGATGACCTTCACAGCCAACAAATCGGCGATCGGCCACTCCCTGGCGGCCAGCGGCGCGATCGAGGCGGTGCTGTCACTGATGAGCCTGCAACAGGGCGTGCTGCTACCCACCCTTAACTACGACCCGGCAAACGCCGAGTTCCCTGAGTTGAATTTCCTGACCGAAACGCAGCGTCAGCCCATCGATGTGGTGCTGTCCAATTCGTTCGGTTTCGGTGGCGTCAACAGTTCGCTGGTTTTGGGAAAAGCATGAGATGAACAGCCTTCAAGCAAAACCCGTCTACCTGATCGCCGCTTCGGTGTTCAACCACGCCGGCACCGAGTGCGCCGACTTGCACGGCCCGGTGCAGGCAGCACAACCGCTGGATTTTGCCCCGGACCAGCTGGCGTACCCCGTGAGCGTACCGCGCTTGCCGACCACGGTGTTCGACCGCAAGATTCAACGCAGTGTCGAACCTCAGGGCGCCCGGCTGCTGTACTGCGCCGGGCAGATTGCCGGCCCGTTGAAGGACTTGCAGCTGCCTGGCGAGCGGGTGGCGCTGATGGCTGCCATCCCGGAAGTGGACGGCCCCAGTTCCTGCTGGGAGGCCGTGCAGGCCATCGCCGAGCAACCGGATGCGCTGCTCGCGCAACTGTTTGCCTATACCCCGCCGCTGCATGCATTGATGATGCTCAACAGCAGTGTCATGGCCTATGTCGCCGAAGCGTTGCACTGCCATGGTCCAATGGGCGGTTTCTGCTCACAGAGTAATGCAGGGGTCGACGCGCTGATCGAGGCCGTCGAACATATCGCCGAAGGGCGTGCCGATGCAGGGGTCGTGGTCAGCAGTAGCCCGAATCTCTCGCCGGCCCTGTACCTGCGCGACACCACCGAACGCCCTCCTCTCCCGACCCCGGACGTTTACGGCGAAGGCGCCGCAGCGCTGTTGCTGAGCGCCTGCCCTCCTGCAAACGGTGCACGCGCCCTGCGCATCGCCGGCTTCGCCCGTGGCTACAGCGCCACGCCCGAACGTGCCCACGCCGTGGCGAGCAAGGTCATCCAACAGACATTAAGCAGAGAAAAACTGGGTTTGCGCGACGTAGCCCATATTGTCGCCGCGCCCGACACGCCATCCCTGGCGCGTCTACTCACAGACACCCAGGCGATTCTCCACAGCTGCCAGCCCATGACCGGCAACCTGGGGGCCAGCGCCCTGCTGACTGAAATTGCCCTGGCCCTTCACGATCTGCACGATGGCTACACGCTGCTGCTCAATCACAGCCGTACGGGCCATTGGGGCGCCGTATTACTGGTCAATGACGCCATGGAGAAACAGGCATGAGCCCACCAAGGATTGTGATCACTGGCCTCGGGGCCGTGACCGGTTTCGGTTTCGAATGGCAAACCATGTGGGCGCAGATGCTGCTCGGTGAGCACTGCATCCGCCCCTGGCAACCCGACGGCGTGGCCGACGGCACCTTCCCGGTGCGCTACGCGGCGCCGGTGGACACCCGCCAACTGCCGGACTACCTGCAAGGCCACCGCGCCTGGCAAACGCCCCTGGAAAAACGCAGCCAGTTGGGTTGGGTGGCGGCCAGCCAAGCCATCAGCGACAGCGGCCTGAGCCCCGCGCAGTTGCGGGATGCCGCCGTGCTGTGTGCCTCCGGCGCACCGGCGCACAAGATCCAGGACATGCTGCTGACCGTCGCCGATGAGCCGAATGCCTCTCCGGCCTGGCGCTACTTGATGGCCAAGGCTGAGCAGGTCGATGCTGCCCACTCGTTGTGCCAAAGCAACGACCGCCTGGCCCGGGTGATCGCCGACGACATCGGTTGCGAAGGCCCGGTGATCAACATCAGCAGCGCCTGTGCCGGGGCGTCCCAGGCCATCGGTAACGCATTCCAGATGATCCGCCGGGGAGAAGTCGACGTCGCTATCGCTGGCGGCGCCGATTCGGTGCTGAGCCTGGACACCATGACCGCGCTTTACCTATTGGGCGCGGCGAGCAGCGAGCAACGCTGGGGCACCGGGCTTTGCCGCCCGTTCGATCGCCATCGCAGCGGCCTGGTTGCCGGTGAGGGCGCAGGCTTTGTGGTGCTCGAAACCCTCGAGCGGGCACTTGCCCGTGGCGCCGTGCCCTATGCCGAAGTGCTGGGTTTCGGCAGCAGCCTGGACGGCTACAAGGTCACCGCGCCCGACCCGCAAGGGCGAGGCGCCGCCCTGGCGATGCAGACCGCCTTGCACGACGCCGGCATCCGCCCTCAACAGGTGGACCTGATCAACGCCCACGGCACCTCCACCCCGCTCAACGATGCCGCCGAAACCCTGGCGATCAAGTCGGTGTTCGCTCAGGGCGAGCACTATCGACGGCTGGCGATCAGCGCCAATAAATCCCAATTCGGCCACTTGATCGCGGCTGCCGGCGCCCCCGAGTTCATCATCACCGCACTGGCCTGCCAACAGGACAGGATCACCCCGACCCTCAACCTGCACAGTGCCGCCGACGACTGTGACCTGGACTACTGCGCCCATCAGACCGTCAACCGCCGGGTCGATGTGGCGCTCAGCAATTCATTCGGCTTCGGTGGGCTCAATACCTGCCTGGTGCTGGGCAAATACCAGGGGCACGCGCAATGAGCGGCGTACCGACATCCATCGCCATTGCCGGCAGCGGCTGTGTCCTGGCCAGCGGCTGGGGCGTGGACGCCTTCTGGTCGGCGGCCTGTGAGTCGCGCAGCGGGATCAAGCCCTTGCGCTCTTTGCAGTTTCACAGTGAACGGATCACGGCTTTCGGGCAGATTCACTATGACGATCACCAGCGCAGTCGCCAGGACCTCGCCCAAAATCTGCAACGTTACTGCACGCCCGCCGTCATCTGGGGCGTCAGCGCCGTTCGACAGGCACTGGCCGAAGCCCAACTGACGCCGGGCGCCGACGGCCTGACCTACGGCCTCTATTGCTGCCAGGGTGGCTATACCCACCCGTCACTGGCGTCCTACGGCGAGTTGCTCCACGAATGCCGCCAGGGCGAAGGTGCCGACATGCGGCACCTGGCCCGGCGTATCTTGCACGAGCGGGCACAGGACCCGTTCCTGGTGCTCAAGGGCCTGAGCAATATCCTGCTGGGCGTGGTCAGCCTGGCGCTCAAGCTTGAGTGTGAATGCAACGCCTACATGCAAGGGGTCTCCGGCAACCTGGCGGCCTTGCGCGAAGCGTGCGCCGCGTTGCACAGCGGACGAATTGACGTGGCGATCATCGTCGGTGCGGGCAGCGAACTCGATGCGCTGGCACTCAGCGCCCTGGTGCAGGCCGGCACGATCAGCGCCGACGGTTCGGACACCCTGCGCGCTTTCGATGCGCACGGCACCGGCGGTATCGCTGGCGAAGGCGCGGCGGCCCTGGTCCTGCGCCGTCGCGAGGACCTGGGCGATGAACCCCAGGTCTGCCTGCAGACAATGACCGCCGACGCCGCGATCGAGCACTTGAACCTGCCAGACCAGCAAGCCGACGTGCTGGTGTGCAGCGGCACCGGCACGCCCGACAAAGACCGACAGTTGAGCCACACACTGGCCCGAACCGGCGCCGCCCACATCACCAGTGGCGTACCGCTGACCGGCCTGCTGAGTGCGGCTCCCAGCCTGGCGGACCTGATCCTGGCCCGCTGCGCCCTGCTCGCCCAGCGTGTGCCACCGATTGCCGGATTAAGCCACCCCGTGGCTGCGCAATTGCCGTTTGTGCTGGGGGCTCCCTGCTCGACGCGGCTCGACGATGGCGTGGTGCTCAACCGCGACGACAACGGTTTCAGCGCTTGCTACCAATTGAAGTACAGCGAACAGGCTGACAGCGCCTGACGTGTGTGTACCCCCCTCCCTCTTTTAAAGGACATGGCTGTGATGGATTACCGTGATTTTGTTCGCCCCAAGTTTGTCGACCTGCTTCAGGCCCTGGGGCTTGAGTGTGAGTTCAAACGGGCACTGGGCAGCAAATTGTTCTACCGCAACCGCCAGGGTGACGAGGTGACCGTCACCGATTTCCTCGGGGGCTACGGCGCGGCCTTGTTTGGCCATAACGACCCGCAGTTTGTCGAACAGCTCTGCACACTGCTGCGCAATGACGTGCCCTTTAACGCCCAGATGTCGGTCCGCGCCACGGCCGGTACGTTGGGCCGCGCGTTGAGCGAAGCCTTCAATCGTGAATTGAAGAACAACGAAGCGTACATCTCGACCTTTTCCAACAGCGGTGCCGAAGCAGTAGAAATTGCGGTCAAGCACGCCGAGTTTCGCCGCCAGAAAAACCTGCAGCGCCAGTTCGACGAACTGGACTTTACCCTGGCCCAACTGACCTCCAGCGACCGCGCCTACCGCGAAGTGGATGTGGCTGACCTCGACTTGCCGGCAGGCCTGCTGCCTGCCCACCTGACCACGGCCACGGTGCGTCAGGTGGTTGAGGCAGTGCGTCAGCACAACCTCGCCGAGCTGCACGTCGAGCCGGTGTTCATCGCGTTGCGCGGCAGTTTTCACGGCAAGTTGGTCAACACGGTGCAACTGACTTACGGCCGACAGTATCGCCAGCCATTCGCGCGCTTCGGCCTGAACGTGGAGTTCATTGACCCCCAGCAACCCCATCAACTCCAGGAGCTGCCGGCGCGCCACACCCGCCATTGGCTGAACGTGCAATGGTGCGGTGATCAACTGCTGGTCAAGCGTGATGCGTTCAGCGCAATCACCGCCGTATTGATGGAGCCTATCCAGGGCGAAGGCGGCATCATCGAGTTCGCGGCCGATTTTTATAAAGCCCTGCGCCGCCTGTGCAATGAGCAGCAGTGCCCGCTGATCATCGACGAGGTGCAATCCGGTTTCGGTCGTACCGGCACCTTCCTGGCCAGCAGTCATTTCAATCTGCAAGGCGACTACTACTGCCTGTCCAAGGCTCTGGGGGGTGGCTTGATGAAGATTGCGGCCACCGTGATTCGCAGCAGCCACTATGAGAAAGACTTCAGCTATATCCACAGCTCGACCTTCGCCGAAGACGACGCCTCCTGCCATATCGCACTGGCGGCGCTCAATCGTCTGTTCGCCGATGACCAGGCGATGCTCAAGGATGTGCACACCAAGGGCGAATACCTCAAGGCCTCGCTGCTTGAGTTGAAGGCGGCCTACCCCGGGGTAATCGCCGACGTGCGAGGTCGCGGGCTGTTGCTCGGCATTGAACTGCACGACCAGAGCACCAACAGCTCGCTGGTACAGGCATCGGCCCAATACAACGATGCCTTGGGTTACCTGATTGCCGGCTACCTGCTGCAATTCGAAGCCCTGCGCGTGGCGCCGTCGGGCAGCAACTCCAATGTGATCCGCCTGGAGCCGCCCGCCTGCATCAGCTTTGCCGAGATCGACGGGTTGATCAAAGCCTTGCAGAAGGTCTGTGACCTGTTGCAACGCGGGGATGCATTCCCGCTGGCCGCCACCATTTGTCACGACTTGATCCCGGCTGTGGCGCCGCGCGACACCGCCTTCCAGGTCACCGCCCATGCCAATGCCCCGCAGGACACCCCCATCGTCGCCCGCGTGGCCTTTATCAATCACTTGATCGATGCCGACATCCTCGGTGACGTCGACCCTTCCCTGGGCCAATTGAGCACCGAGCAAAAACGTGTGTTCATGCAACGCACTGCGCCGGAACGTCGGGCGGCCCCCGTGGGCCCGGTGGTGATCCGCTCGCAATTGGGCATGGCCGTGGAGTTCACGTTGTATCCGCTGTGCATGGACTCCAATGCCATGGCGGACTACATCATCAGCGGCGACCTCGACGTGATTCGCAAAGAAGTCGGCAATCGCATCCTGGATGCCCGCGCCGATGGCTACCGCGTCGCGGGCCTGGGTATGTATACCTCCATCGTGACCAACAACTGCCAGGCCCTGAAAATCCCGGACATGGCGCTGACCTCCGGCAACGCCTTGACCATCGGCATGGGCCTGGAAGCCATCGAGCAAGGCTGCAAGCAGCAAGGGCTGGAGCTGCAGGCGCAGACAGCCGCCGTGGTCGGCGCGGCCGGCAACGTGGCGTCGACCTATGCGTCGCTGCTGTCAGCCACGGTCGACCACTTGATCCTGATCGGCAGCGGCCGCGATGGCTCGGTACGCCGCCTGGAAAAAACCGCTCAACTGATTTACGCCGACGCAGCCCGCTCGATTATCAAGGGCACGGCCACCGAGGATCTGCTGGCGCAGCGCCTGCTCAAAATCGACG
Source organism: Pseudomonas sp. NIBRBAC000502773 (assembly GCF_006517195.1). NCBI lineage: Bacteria > Pseudomonadati > Pseudomonadota > Gammaproteobacteria > Pseudomonadales > Pseudomonadaceae > Pseudomonas > Pseudomonas sp. NIBRBAC000502773. The sequence continues at coordinate 1,982,570 of NZ_CP041189.1, forward strand.
GTATCCGTGCACTGCTGCGCGAATACGGCAACAGCACACAACTGGGGTTGCAGGTCTCGCGCCTGGTGCAGGAGCGCCTTGGCGCCAACGCGTTCATTACCGTCACCGATGACCTGCAAGCCCTCAAGCAGGCCCGCATCGTCCTGTGTGCGGCAAACGCGGCGCAGCCGTTTCTCGACGCCGGGCATTTTGCCGAACACAGCGTGATCTGTGACATCGCCGTGCCGTTGAACGTTGATCAAGCGATCAACAGCCAGCGCAGCGACGTGCTGTACATGCACGGCGGCATCGTGCAGACGCCATTCGACGATGGGTTGGCGCCGAATGTGCGGGCCTACCTGAAACAGGGCCAGTTGTATGCCTGCATGGCCGAGTCAGTGCTGATGGGCCTGGCGGGGATCACCCAGCATTACTCCTACGGCGACATCAGCCGCGAGCAAGTGCAGCAGATTCGTGCCTTGGCGGCGATCCATGGCTTTGGCCTGGCGCAGTTCAAGACCCACAACTCACTCTAAGGAACGGCCATGTCTTCTAAAACAGCGGTAGTCACCGGAGGCAGTCGCGGCATCGGCAAAGCGGTCGTCCTGGCACTGATCGAGGCCGGCTACCAGGTCGCGTTCAACTACGTGCGTGACGAAGCGGCGGCCCTGGCGGTACGTGATGAAGTCGAAAAACTCGGCGGCGAATGCTTCACGGCGCAGTGCGACATCAGCGACGCCCACAGCATCAAGGTGTTTTTCGAACAGGTTGAACAGCGCTTCGAGCGCATCGACCTGCTGGTCAATAACGCCGGCATCACGCGCGATGGATTGCTGGCGACACTCTCCACCGAGGCCATCTGCGAGGTGATCCAGACCAACCTGATCGGCACTCTGCTCTGCTGCCAGCAGGTGGTGCCCGGCATGATGCGTCAGCGTCAAGGCTGCATCATCAACCTCAGTTCAGTGGCTGCGCAAAAGCCTGGCAAAGGGCAAAGCAGCTACGCCGCCGCCAAGGGCGGTGTGGAGGCTCTGACACGCGCCCTGGCGGTTGAGTTGGCACCGCGCAATATCCGCGTCAACGCGGTCGCACCGGGCATCGTCAGCACCGACATGACCGCCGCCTTGCTCGAAACCCACGAGCAGGAAGTGCAGTCGCGACTGTTGATCAAGCGTTTCGCCGTGCCGAGGGACATTGCCGAAGCCGTGCTGTACCTCGCCGAGCGCGCAACCTATGTGACCGGCGAAGTACTGTCGGTCAATGGCGGGCTGAAAATGCCATGAATACACCCAGAACGTTTTTGATTACCGGCGCCGCCAACGGTATCGGCCGGGCCGTGGCGGAACATTTCGCCAACGACCCGGGCCACCGCCTGATCCTGGTGGACCGTGACGTGGCATCGCTGCAGGACTGGGTCGGCGCCGCAACCTTTGCCGCGAGCGTCGAGACCCATGGCGTCGATATCGCCGACCTTGCCAGCGTGCAAGGGTTATTCAACGACCTGTCGGCGCGCCTCGGCTTTATCGATGTACTGGTCAACAGCGCCGGGGTCTGCAACGAGAATGAACCAGAGGACCTGGACAATTGGCACAAGGTGATTTCCGTCAATCTGAACGGTACCTTTTATGTCACCTCGCTGTGCCTGCCACTGCTGGCGGATCGCGGCCGCATCATCAACTTGTCGTCGATCCTGGGTCGCATCGGCAAGGTCCGCAACACCGCGTACTGTGCCTCCAAGCACGGCATTATCGGCATGACCAAGGCACTGGCACTGGACCTGGCGCCGCGCCGAATTACCGTGAACGCGATTCTGCCAGCCTGGATCGATACGCCGATGCTGCAGGGCGAGCTGGCGACGCAAGCCAGTATTGCCGGGATCAGCCAGGAGCAGATCCTGCGCAATGCCAAGAAAAAACTGCCCTTGCGCCGGTTTATCCAGGCCGACGAAGTCGCCGCCATGGTGCGTTACCTGGTCAGCCCTGAGGCCTCCGGGGTCACGGCCCAGAGCCTGATGATCGATGGCGGCGCCGGGTTGGGGATGTAGTCATGAGCACAGCATTGTTCACGCGCAGCCTGTTGCTCGGCCTGGTATCGCTGGCGCCGCGACTGGCCGGTGCAGACCTGTTGCCCGCCCATGCCGATGCGGAAGTAGGACTGGCCAGTGCCTTGCGCCTGCACGGCGACGATCCTGTCACCCAGAAGGCGGTGTATTTCAAGGCCAACCTGGAAGACAACTGGGACAGCGGCTACTACAAGGCCAAGGGCCGGGTGCGCTACGACGCGCGCTATGACGGGCATAACCCTTACAGCCAGGAGGCACGGGATGACTACCGCTTCAGTGCCGACTGGCGACACCTCTACTGGGGCCATTACCTGGGCGACGGTGAAGTCACCGTAGGTTGGCAGCAAGTGGTCTGGGGCCGCGCCGACGAGCTGCGGGTGCTGGACCAGGTCAACCCCATCGACTATCGCGAAGGGGTCACGGCCTTGCTTGAAGACAGCCGCATTGCCGTGCCGATGGTGCGCCTGACCCAGCCCGTGGGCGAGTGGGAAGTGGAAGCCTTGTGGATCACCGACTTCCTGAAAAACCAGGCACCGGCCCAGGGCAGCGAATTCGACGCACCGCTGTTCGCAGTCCCGGACCCGGACCTGTTCGTGATCGGTTCGAAGCCGGACTACAGCGGGCAGAAAGGGTTTTCCTATGGCATGAGCGCCAACGGCAGGATCGGCTCGGTGGACGCCAGTTTTGTCGCCCTCAACGCCCGCCAGCAGGACCCGGTGTATGCGGTCGAAGGCATCGCCGACGATCAGCGCGTGCTCCTGGAGCGCCAGTTCCCACGTTACAGCATGGGCGGCGCCGGCCTGGCGATCGATGCCGGCCACAGCTTTGTGGTGCGCAGCGAGGTGGCCTACTTCGATCGCTGGCACGTCACCAACCCCTACCGCACCCACGGCAGCAGCCAGAGCCCGATGGTCAAGTCATTGCTGGGGGTCGACTACCTGCTGCGCAACTGGCTGATTTCCGTGCAATGGCAGGAGCAGCAGTTGCTGGACTGGCAAATGGGCATGGTGCAGGACAAACGCCAGCCGTTGTTCACCCTGTCCGCCGAGGGCAATCACCTGCGTGACCGCCTCAAGTCCCGCCTGGTCCTGGCCATGTCACCGCCGGCCAAAGACGACGCTTTGCTGCAAGGCATCTTCACCTACACCCCAGTGGACTGGCTGAAGTTGGGCCTGGAGGTGGATGTATTTTTTGGCAAGGAAGACCGCACTTTTGGCCAGTACCGCCAACGCGATCAACTGCGCGTGTCCGCCGGCTACCTGTTCTGAGCCCGAACTGATCTCAATAAAAACCTCTTCAAGAAAAGGAAATTCTATGTTGCCGCCCCTCAAGGCCTTGACCGCCAGCCTCCTGATGCTGACCAGCATGGGGGCATTGGCCGCCCCGAACGCCGACGACATCATTCGTCAGGCCCGTGACCGCAATGACGGCAAGAGTTTCATGTCGCAGGTGTCGTTGATCCTGCTCGACAAGCAAGGCAATAGCCGGGTGCGGGAGTTCAGCTACCTGCAAAAGGATTACCCGGACAGTGACAAGTTCACCATGTACTTCTCGGCGCCCAACGATGTGCGCAACGTCGCCTTCCACATCGAGAACCCCCACGAAGCACTGAATGCCGAGGACAGCCAGTGGATGTACCTGCCGGTCAGCCGACAGACCCGTCGGATCTCGACCACCGATAAGCGTGGCGCGTTTATGGGCAGCGATTACTCCTACGCGGATTTGGACAAGATCCGCGCCGAAGACTACCGCCAAACACTGGTGGGCGAGGAGACCATGGGCGGGCGCGAGTGCTACGTCATCGAGCGCACGCCGGTGTCTGCGCAGATTCTCGCCAAGACTGGCTATAACCAGCTCAAGGTGTGGATCGACAAGCAAAACAACCTGGTCATGCGTCAGGATTTCTTCGACGTCAAAGGCGTGATGTTCAAGCAGATGCGTACGCTGAAAGTCGAGACGGTCGATCAAATCGACAGCATCACCCTCAGCGAAACCGAAGACTTCATCGCCGGCACGCGCTCCCAACTGCGGTTCAACCAGTTGCAGTACAACGTCGAACTGGACGATTGGCTGTTCAACCAGACCGCAATCAAGCGCGGCCTGAAAACCGGCGACCTGCCTGAATTTACCGTATCCGCCCGCTGAATACTGCGCCTGCCTTTCGTGGAACCGATTGAACTATGGAACGATACCTGAACTTCGTTGAGCGCTATGCGCGCACGATTGTATTTGTGCTGGTGGCGATCACGGCCTACTTCACCTATACCCTCGGCTCGCTGATGTCGGACACCAACCCCTACTTGCTCAAGGAAAGCCACCCGGCGCGCAAAACCATTATCGACCTGCAGCACGAGTTCACCGGCACCTATGACTCGGTCATGGTGGCCCAGAGCAATGCGCACAGCGTGTTTAACACGCAGTCGCTCAATGCGCAGTTCGAAATCTCCCAGGCCCTTCGCCGGCTGATGCTGGCCAATGCCGACGATGAAGTCGAGTTGCGCCGTGTTGTCGGCCAGCACGAACACGACAGCCGCGCCCAACTGTTGGCCAGCGATATCCTCGGCGGCGGGTTTAACCAAAACGACTATGCCCAAGCCAAGGCCCTGCGCGATCACGCCCGCGGCCAGGGCTGGGCAGAACGAGACCAGCAGTTTCTGACGTTCCTGGCGGAACGGATTAACCCCATCCAGGAAATGGCCTCGATGGCCGACCTGGAAAACATCAGCCTGAGCGCCGATGGCGAACTGTGGATTCACAAGACCCTGCACGGCCTGGACATGGATCCGCAGCTCGTCGAAGCGCAGATCATGGGCAACGAGCAAATGGTCGGCGGGGTGGTCTCCCCTGACAAGAAAGTCGCGGTGGTGGTGGCCGAGCTGGGCACCAAGCAGGACGACGCCCAGGCGCAACTGCGGGCGTACCAGCAGGTGCGCCAGATCGTCGCCGACTATCAGAGCAAACATCCGCAATTCACCGATGAAGTGTTTATTGCCGGGACGCCGATTTTCATCGCTGCCCAACAAGAGATCATCGATCACGACTTGGCGCTGCTGTTTCCTATCGTGTTCCTGCTTGTGACTTCCATGCTGGTGTTTTTCTTTCGCAAGCCGCTGGGTGTGTTCCTGCCGCTGTTCAATATCCTCTTCTGCACGATCTGGACGCTGGGGCTGATGGCCTTGTTAAAAGTGCCCATCGACCTGCTCACCAGTGTGCTGCCGGTATTTTTGTTCACCATCTGCTGCGCTGACGCGATACATGTGATGGCTGAGTACTATGAGCAACTCAATGCCGGCAAGACGTACCGCGAGGCCAACCGCGAGACCATGCGCCGCATGGTGGTTCCGGTGGTGCTGACCACCGTGACCACCATCGCCACCTTTATGATCTCCACCACCAACAACATCGTCAGCATCCGGAATTTCGGCGTGTTCATGTCCATCGGGCTGACGGCCGCCCTGATCATCTCGCTGCTGTTGATTCCGGCGTGGATTTCCATCTGGGGCAAAGATCAGCCGCCGCGTAAAACCGTGCACAAAGAGTCGATCATCTCGCGCTACCTGGTGGCTTTTTGTGCCCGCCTGATCCGCTGGCGCAAACCGGTGCTGCTGGTCAGCTTGCCGTTGTTGGCACTGATGACGGTGTTTACCTTCATGGTCGATATCGAAGACTCGGGCATCGCCTACTTCAAGAAAGACAGCCCGGTGCGCGTGTCCGATGAGTTCATCAACCGCTCCCGGATCGCGGGCACGTCCCCCGGCTGGATTGCGTTCGACACCAAGACCCCGCGTGGCGCGTTGACCACCGAGACCGTGCAGTTCCTCGACAAGCTCGATCATTTTCTCAAGTCTCAGCCAAACGTCAGTTACACCTATTCGGTGGCGGCTTACGTCAAGCGCATGAACCTGGTGCTCAATGATATGAACCCTGAGTACCTGCGGGTCCCACAGGCCCTGGAGCAGGTGACATCGGTCAACGATGAGGGGCAGGCGGAAACCTTTGAGGTCGACGGTAACTCGCTCATCGAGCAACACATCATGATGTTCGAGAACGGCGGTGGTTCAGACTTGCAGAACGTACTGAATGCCGACTACTCCAAGGCCTTGACGCTCTACACCATGACCTCTTCGGTGGCCAGCGACTACAAGGCCATGCTCGATCGCCTGGACGCCTGGCTGCTGGTAAACAAGCCGGCCAATCTGCAGGTTACCCATGCCGGTACGCCAAAAATATGGACCGGCATATTGGCCGAGATCACCCAGGGCCAGGTCCTGAGCTTCTCGCTCGCGCTGCTGGTAGTCACGCTGATGATGATGTTCTGGCTGAAGTCCGTCCGGCTGGGCATTCTGGGCATGCTGACGCTGCTGACCACGTCGGTGACGGTGTATGGCTTTATGTACCTGTTGGACATCGAGTTGAATATCGGCACGACACTGGTGACGTTCCTGGTCGTGGGCGTGGTGGATTACGCGGTACACCTGCTGTCGCGCATCAAGCTGCTGGTTCAGCAAGGTATCCACGTGGACGAGGCGATCCTGACGGCGATGCACAGTGTCGGGCGTTCGACAGTGGTCAACGTGGTGATTTTCTCGGTGGGCTTCCTTGCCCTGCTGTTTTCCGCCTACAAGCCGGTCATTGACTTGGGAACACTGGTAGCGCTGGCCCTCTTCTCCAGTGGCGTCATGACCATCCTGTTAGTGACCTTGATATCTCCGTGGTTCTTTGCAGCCATTGTGCCCGAGCAGCGGACTGATGAACGCGAGTACCCAGAACGCGAGGGCGCCTTGAGCTAGAGGCTGGAACGGACGACGCCGGCCATAGCCATTGAGTAACCAGGGGTTGCCGGCGTTTCCGAACAGCACACAACGCTTCATGAGGTCATGCAGCACGTTCGTTCAGGCCGTTTTGGAAAGATGTTCAAACTGGCATTGATACTGGGCGTCCTTGAGGCTGCTCTCGAACTGTTCAAGGCCGTCGTAGATACTTTGCAAGCCTTCGATCTGGTTTTTCAGTTCCAGCTTTTTATCCGCAATCGCCTGGTTGGCCAAATCCCACGGCAGCTCCTGGCCCCGGTGATCCTGAAGGATCGCCTGCATTTCCTTGAGCTTGAAGCCCAACTGCTGAGCGCATTTGATAAACGTCAGCAGCTCAACGCTTTGCTGGCTATAGACCCGATACTTCCCTTCGCGCACCGGCGGCGGCAGCAAACCAATGTCTTCATAGTGGCGGATCGTCTTGACTGTCGTGCCCGACAACTGGGCAGCTTTGCCGATATACATGTAAAAGTCCTTTTTTATGGCGCAGAAGAGGCGCGTACTTTGGCGCGCCGCATCTTCACACATGTCTACGGGGTCGGAAACCCGAAGGTGGCAAAAGGCAGTGTACTTGGCAGGGATAAAGCCGGCATCGCCTGCTGCAAGGCGATGCTGTGCAACGGCTATGTCAGCGGCAAGCGATAGCCTGGGCTTGCTTGAGCCAGGCTTCGCGCTGGGAGTCGCCGGAACCGAGGATCGGCCCGAACGTGAGGGTCTTCAATGGTTTGATGCCGCAGAACTCCAGGGTAGTCTTGCGCATCTGGTGCAGGCCCGGCATGCAGTAGACCCACTTGTAGTACCACGGCGGGGTATCCATCGTGACCAGCAGGTGAGCCGTGCGCCCCTTCAAAAGCTTGTCGGGAAAGGCTTTGCCTTCGCGGTACTTGAAGGCAAATCCGGGAAGGAATATCCGATCGAAGAAGCCTTTCATCAGGGCCGGAATTCCGCCCCACCAGATGGGATAGATAAACGCCAGGTGCTCAGCCCAGGTGATATCGGCCTGGGCCTTGAGCAGATCGGGCTCCAGCAACTGAACCTGTTTGTAACCATCGTGCAGCACTGGATCAAACCGCAGAGCATCCAGGCGTAACAGACGCACATCGTGCCCGGCCTCTGTGGCCGCCTTCACATAGGTGTCGGTCAATGCCCCACAGAAACTGTCGGTTGAGGGGTGTCCCAGAATCACCAGTACTCGCTTGCTCATCATCACTTCATCCTGAAAAGTCGAGCGGGCAGGATAGGGTGTGCCCGTAACAGGAGAGTCAACAGGGAGGTTTGCCAAATGCTGGTATAGCTTGGGTGCATTGCGCACCGGCAGGTAAGCACCAAATCGCAGGCAAAAAAAAACCCGGAAATCCTCACTTGCGTGGGCCTTCCGGATTTTCTAAACCGCCAAAAATGGTGGGTCGTGTGGGATTCGAACCTACGACCAATTGGTTAAAAGCCAACTGCTCTACCAACTGAGCTAACGACCCGCTGTGTGGTGGCGCGTATAATACTGATTTCTAAGGATTATTCAACACCTTATTTGAAATAAATCAGAAATAACGCGTCGGGTCCGTAATTCCGGCCATTTGGAAGCCCTCTGCACGCAGTCGGCAGCTGTCGCATTTCCCACAGGCACGGCCGTCATCGTCTGCCTGATAGCAGGAAACTGTCAGCGCGTAATCGACACCAAGTCCTACGCCAGCCTTCACGATAGCGGCCTTGCTCAGATTTTGCAGCGGTGCCTGGATCCGGAAACCCTGCCCTTCTACCCCGGCTTTTGTCGCCAAATTGGCCATACGCTCGAACGACTCGACGTATTCGGGGCGGCAGTCCGGGTAGCCGTTGTAATCAAGGGCATTAACCCCGATGAAGATGTCCCGGGCATTCAGAACCTCCGCCCAGCCCAGCGCCAGGGACAGGAACACCGTGTTGCGTGCCGGTACGTAGGTAACCGGGATGCCTTGGGTGGAGCTCTCAGGGACGTCGATAGTGCTGTCGGTCAAGGCCGAGCCACCCATGCCGTCGAGGTTCAGGCCAATCACCTTGTGTTCGACCACGCCCAGGTCTCGGGCCACACGGGCGGCTGCCTCCAGTTCGGCACGGTGGCGCTGACCGTAGTCGAAGCTCATGGTGTAACAGCTGTAGCCTTCGGCGCGAACCATGGCCACTAACGTTGCGGAGTCGAGGCCACCGGACAGCAGGATGACCGCGCGCTTTTGATCAGTCATCTCAGCGCCCCGGTTCGTCGTTCCACAGGTATTTATGCAGCTGCAATTGCAGGCGTACGGGCAGGTTATCGGCAACCACCCAGTCGGCCAGATCGCGCGCGTTCAGGTCGTGGTGGCTGGGAGAGAACAACACCTCACCGGCACGGCGATCAAGGCCGTACTGGATCAGCTTGGAGTTGGCCCAGTCATAGTCTTCACGGGAACAAATCACGAACTTGACCTGATCGTTGGGCGTCAGCAGTTCGATGTTCTCGTAGCGGTTGCGGTGCACTTCCTTGGAGCCCGGCGTCTTGAGGTCAACCACTCGGCTGACACGCGGGTCTACCGCGGAAATATCCAGGGCCCCGCTGGTTTCCAGGGAGACCTCGTAACCGGCATCACACAGCTGTTTGAGCAAGGGGATGGCGTTGGGCTGGGCCAGGGGCTCGCCACCCGTTACACAGACGTAGCGGGGCCGGTAGCCGGCAACCTGTTCCAGGATGTCTTCGAGGGTGCGCACGGTGCCGCCACTGAAGGCGTAGGCGCTGTCACAGTATTGGCAACGCAAGGGGCAACCGGTCAGGCGCACAAAAACCGTGGGCAAGCCAGCGGTTCGCGTTTCACCCTGTAACGAGTAAAAAACTTCGGTGATGCGTAATGTGTCTTGCATAGTCGCCACGGGCGTAACAGCTAAACAGGCTGTCCGCCTCCGTCAGGCACTTCAAAGAACCCCGCCAACGCGTAGGCCCCAGGAAGCGTGTGTCATAAAAGGGCGTGGATTCTAACGAAAAAACCCGCGCCAGGCGCGGGTTTCTTCTAAACGGCTGCATCGCTTACAAGCGTTGCAGATCCCGTTGGGCCAACTGTGCAGCGGAGGTACCCGGATATTGGGCTACGACCTGCTGCAGAATGCCTTTGACCTTGTCGGTATGACCCAGGCGGCGTTCTACGTCAGCGAGTTTATACAGCGAGTCGGGCACCTTGGCGTGCTTGGGGTACAGTTGACTGACCTTGGCAAATGCCTGGCCCGCCCCCTGCAGATCACCCTTTGCCAGATTCACCTCGCCCAACCAGTATTGGGCATTGCCCGCGTACTGGCTGTTTGGGTAGCGGCCCAGGAAGGCGGTAAAGGCTTTGCTGGCCTTATCGAAATCCTTGGCCTTGATCAGGTCGAAGGCTGCATCGTAATACAGCTTTTCCTTCGCCGGATCACCCGGTTCACTGCTGGCGGCAGGGGCTTGGCTCGCAGCGGCGGCCCCTGCTGCTGCACCACCGATAGCCGCGCTGGGCGCGCCACCGGCAGAAGAATTATCAGGAGTAGCGGCAGGTGTAACACCGGCTCCTATACGTCGATCAAGATCCTGGTAACGCTCCAGGCCTTCCTGCTTCAGCTGACGCACCTCATTTTGCAGAACTTCAATGGTGCCTTGTTGCTGCGCCAATTGATCCTGCATGCGTTGCAGCTGGTTGAACAGTTCGCCCTGTGCCGAGGGAGCGGACGTAGCCGCCCCCCAGCATAGGCGCCGTTCGTGCCATAACCCGCTGGCGGATAGCTGCTCCCGCTATTGTTATAGCCAGAGTTGCTGTCTTCCACAGGAACCGCAGCCCACACCGCAAGCGGGGCGAGGCTGAGAGCCAATACAGTTAGAGCACGACGGCACGTTCGCATGACGAATTACTTACGCAGTTCGACGCGACGGTTTTGAGCCCAGGACTGCTCGTCGTGGCCAGTAGCAACTGGACGCTCTTTACCGTAGGAAACCAGTTCCAGTTGGCCTGGAGCAACACCTTGCAGTACCAGGTAGCGCTGAACGGCTTTCGCACGACGCTCGCCCAGTGCCATGTTGTACTCACGAGTACCACGTTCGTCAGTGTTACCTTCCAGAACAACGCGAGCGCCGTTAGCTTTCAGGTCCTTCGCGTGAACGTCCAGAGCGCGCATGGCTTCTGGCTTCAGGTCCGAACTGTCGTATTCGAAGTAGAAAGTGGTGATAGCGCGCAGAGCAGCTTCTTCGCTCAGGGAGCCGTCAACTGCACCAGTGTTAGCGCCGTAACCAGCGTTTGGATCAACAGCTGCGCCTTCACCGGCATTGTCGCCGCCTTTAGACGAGCAACCAACGGCTACGGACAGAGCCAGAGCCAGAGCAGCAAACTTACCAAACTTCAGCATTTCCATCGTGAAACTCCTAATGAACCCCAGTGTGTTAAGTACTTCTTTTTGTAGCGCCGCGTCAGTTCAGGTAAGGGGACCAGGACGGTTCTCTGACTTCGCCTTGTGCGGTAGGAAGCGGGAGCCTTACGCGTCCATTAATGGACACGAGCATCAAGACTCCCCGGCCCTGCTGGCGGGTGGCGTAGATTACCATGGTGCCGTTGGGCGCAACAGTAGCTGACTCATCAAGGTTGGTATCTGTGAGGATTTTTACCGTTCCACGCTGCAAATCCTGGGCCGCAACCCGGAAATTAGTGAAACCATCCTGACGGTGAATCATCACCAACGTCTTTTCATCAGCCGAAAGCTTAGGATTGGCGTTGTAGTTACCGATAAAGGTCACGCGTTCCGCACCCCCGCCGCCAACGCTCGTCTTGTAGATCTGTGGCTTGCCGCCGCGGTCCGAGGTGAAGTAGATGGTCGAACCATCCTTGCCCCAGAACGGTTCGGTGTTGATACCAGGACCGCTGGTCACGCGGCTGATCTGGCGCGAAGCCATGTTCATCACGTAGATGTCCGGGTTGCCGTCCTTGGACAGTACGAATGCCAGGCGCGAACCATCCGGCGACCAGGCCGGTGCACCGTTGAGGCCTTCGAAGTTGGTGATCTGCTCACGACGGCCAGTATCGATGTGCTGGACGAAGATACGCGGACGCTTCTGTTCGAAAGACACGTAGGCAATACGCTTGCCGTCCGGCGCGAAGCGCGGCGACAGGATTGGCTCACGGGATTGCAGCAAGGTCACTGCCCGCGCACCGTCGTAGTCCGAACGCTGCAGGGTGTAGCGAGTGTTGTCTACGGAGAAACGCTCGGCCGTTACATAAAGCAGGCGTGTCGAGAACGCCCCCTTGATACCGGTGAGTTTTTCAAACGACTGGTCCGAGATGTAGTGGGCCATGTCGCGCAGTTGTTCGGCGGTACCCGATACGCTGCCGGTCAGGACCTGCTGCTCGGTGGCCACGTTGAACAAGGTGTACTGGATCTGCAGGCGACCGCCGGCCGGCGTGATGCTGCCGACCATCAGGTACTGCGCGCCCACCGCTTTCCAATCACGGAAGATGACTTCGCTGGCCTGGGTGGGCTGGCTGATCATGTTGCCTTTCGGAATCGGTGCGTAGTAACCGGAGTTGCGCAGGTCGTCGCTGACGATCTGGGCCATGTCGTCCGGCAGCACGCTGCCGCCCTGCCAGCCAAACGGCACTACCGCGATCGGGGTAGCCCGATCGCTGCCGCTGGTGACCAGGATGTTCTTTTCATCCGCCGCCGCTATCCCTGCCATACAGCAAATAACGACAAGCATTCCTCGAAGAAGGTTTCTCACAAGGCTAGATCCTCAGGTGTGAATGTCATCTTGAATGAACGATAGGGAGCGAAGTCGCTTGGTTTCATTCCCTGCATCTCGGTCAACCGGCCAATATTCTTGACCGCGGCAACCGCCGAACTGTCGAACGAACCGTCACCACTGGACTTGGCCACGCTGACCGAAGTCACCGTACCGTCCGGCAACATGCCGATCTGCAGCACTACTGTCATGCCTTTGCGTGCCGAAGGTGGACGTGTCCAGCCTTCTGCTGCCCGCGCCCGAATCAGGTCGTCGAAACTGCCCGCGACTTCATCGCCACGTTCATCGGCCAAGGCTTGCTGACGCTGCGGCGTGTCGGAGAGCAAATCTGCCAAGGCCTGGGCCTTTTTCTCTTCGGCGGATTTACGCGCTGCTTCCTGGGCCTTTTTCTTGGTGGCATCGGCGGCAGCTTTCTTCTTCGCGTCGTCGGCGATTTTCTTCTTCGCCTCGTCTGCTTCAGCTTTTTTCTTGGCGTCTTCGGCGGCTTTTTTCTTCGCGTCTTCGACTATTTTCTTCTTGGCGTCTTCAGCGGCCTTTTTCTTGGCCTCTTCTTCGGCAGCCTTCTTGGCTTCTTCTTCAGATTTCTTCTTGGCTATATCAGCCAATTGTTTCTCTTCAGCTTTTTTAGCTTCGGCAGCTTTCTCGGCTTTCTTGGCTTCATCAGCCTTTTTCGCCTCGTCGGCCTTCTTGGCTTCGTCAGCCTTTTTCGATTCCTCGGCCTTTTGAGCCGCCTCTTCTTTCTTTTGTTCCGCAGCAGCCTTCACCGCTTCCTGCTCGACCTTCTTCTGTTCCATCTGTTCGACTTCAGTCTGGCGCGCAGCCGACTTCTGGGCCTCACCCGCAATCTTCTGATTGGTCTGGGTGGTGGCCTGGCTTTTCGATTTCAGCTGATACAGGGTCGCCTGCACGATCGGCTTGGCTGGCGGCAGATCCGGGGTCATGGCAAAGCTGACGAACAGCATGCCAAAGACCAGGACGTGCAGGGCAATTGCCCAGACGCTAGGCCAGAAGAAGCTTTCCGAGGCGGACGGCTCTCGCTGTTGGTGCATCAGGGCGCCTCAGTAATCAAGCCAACGTTACCGACGCCGGCCTTCTGCAGCCCGCCCATGGCGCCCATGACGGAACCGTAGTCGACCGACTTGTCGCCGCGGATGAACACCTGGGTGTGCTTGCCGCCTTCGTTGCCGGAGCGAATGATCTTGGTCACCGCATCGGTCATCGCCGGCAGGGTCAAGGCCTTGTCCTGCTGTTTCTGCGTGTCGACTTCGCTGCCAAGGTTCCAGTAATAGGTCTTGTCAGCCTTGATCGAAATGGTCAGGACCTGAGTGTTGTTGTCCTGCGGCAAGGCTTCACTGGAAACCTTGGGCAGATCAACCTTCACGCCCTGGTTGAGCATCGGCGCGGTCACCATGAAGATCACCAGCAGCACCAGCATCACGTCGATGTAGGGCACTACGTTCATCTCGGCGACCGGCTTGCGCTTTTTGCGAGCTCGAGCGATTAAAGCCATTGGGAATTACCTGCTTATTCTTCGCTGGTGTGCACTTTACGGTGCAGGATCGCCTGGAATTCATCGGCGAAGGTGTAGTAACGGCCGATCAACGTTTCGCTGGTGGCAGCAAAGCGGTTGTAGGCGATTACTGCGGGGATAGCGGCGAACAGGCCGATCGCGGTGGCGATCAGGGCTTCGGCAATACCCGGGGCCACGGTGGCCAGGGTCGCTTGCTGGGCCTGGGCCAGGCCGCGGAACGAGTTCATGATCCCCCACACGGTACCGAACAGGCCGATGTACGGGCTGACGGAACCGACGGTAGCGAGGAACGGCAGGCTCTGCTCCAGTTTCTCTTCTTCACGGGAAATGGCGACGCGCATGGCACGGGCCACGCCTTCCATGACCGCTTCCGGATCAACACCGGGCTGCTGGCGCAGGCGCGAGAATTCCTTGAAGCCGGCGCGGAAGATCTGCTCGACGCCCGAATCCGGGTCCGGGTTACTGCCGGCCTGGCGGTACAGCTTGGACAGGTCGATACCCGACCAGAAGCGCTCTTCAAAGCTCTCCAGGGCACGTCGACCGGCGCGCAGCAGGTTGCTGCGCTGAAAAATCATGACCCAAGAGGTAACCGATGCGGCTACCAGGGTCAGCATCACCAGTTGAACCACGACACTGGCATTGCTGACCAGGCTCCACATGGAGGAATGGTCGACGACGGTAGGTTCCACGCTAAATCTCCTGCTTTGATTGTTTACCCGCGCCGCTCACGGCGGCAAAGGCCGCACGTAGAGTTTCGGGAATGGCCCGAGGTTTCAAACTGTTGGTGCGCACACACGCCACCAGGAACTGCCCCTCACAGAGCAGCGTTGCATCCGTTGCCCGCCTGACCTGCTGCTTGAAACGCAGGCTGGCACGGTTCAATTCGATTACTTCAGCGCTGACCAGCAACTCGTCGTCCAGTCGCGCCGGTGCGTGGTAGCGCGCCTCGCTGGAATGCACGACGAATAACAGGTCCTCCCCTGCCAGCAGGGATTGGGCAAAGCCCAGCTCCCGTAGCCGCTCGGTACGAGCCCGCTCCATGAACTTGAGATAGTTGACGTAATACACGATGCCGCCGGCATCGGTGTCCTCGTAATAAACGCGACAGCGATGTGCGAACGACTGATCCCCGTTTTGCGCGCGCATACTCTAGTGCTTACTCCTCAGGTTGCCAATCCGCTGGGGCAACTGTTTTTTCATTCTCGAAAAACATATCCAGTGACTGAATGACGACACCAGCCACTAGGACAGCACAAACATCGAATAAATCGACTGGCGTGAAGCTTTTAATCGTCTACTGCATCAAGGAATTCGTCTACCACGGGCATCTCACCCAATCGTGACGGAATGTTTAGCCCGAAGTGCAGATAGGCATGGCGCGTCACCACTCGCCCCCTTGGCGTGCGCATGATGTAGCCCTGCTGGATCAGGTACGGTTCCAGCACATCCTCGATGGTATGGCGCTCTTCACTGATGGCCGCCGCCAAGCTGTCGACACCCACCGGACCGCCGTCGAACTTCTCGATCATGGTCAAGAGTAGACGTCGATCCTGATGATCGAAGCCGTGCTCGTCCACATCCAGCAGGTTCAGGGCCAGGTCCGCCACGGCCTTGGTGATATGCCCCTTGGCCCGGACTTCGGCAAAGTCACGCACGCGACGCAGCAGGCGGTTGGCAATCCGTGGCGTGCCCCGGGCCCGACGGGCAATTTCGAACGCGCCTTCCGGGTCCAGGGGCAAGCCGAGAATACTGGCCGAACGGCTGACGATGGTCGCCAGATCTGCGGTGCTGTAGAACTCAAGACGTTGAACAATGCCGAAACGGTCTCGCAGCGGGTTGGTCAGCATGCCCGCACGGGTCGTCGCGCCCACCAGCGTGAACGGTGGCAGGTCGAGCTTGATCGAGCGCGCCGCCGGGCCTTCGCCGATCATGATGTCGAGCTGGAAATCTTCCATCGCCGGGTACAGGACTTCCTCGACGATTGGCGAGAGCCGATGGATCTCGTCGATGAACAGCACATCATGGGGCTCGAGGTTGGTGAGCAACGCCGCCAAATCACCTGGCCGCTCCAGCACCGGGCCGGAGGTGGACTTGATCGACACGCCCATTTCCTGGGCAATGATGTTGGCCAGGGTGGTTTTACCCAACCCTGGAGGACCGAAGATCAGGGTGTGGTCAAGGGACTCACTGCGCCCGCGCGCGGCCTGGATAAACAACTCCATCTGTTCACGCACGGTGGGCTGGCCGATGTATTCGGCCAGGCTCAGGGGGCGGATGGCGCGGTCCTGGACTTCTTCACGGTCGCGCGGGCCGGTGGCCGCGATCAGACGATCAGCTTCAATCACTTAAATCATTCCCTTCAGGGCTCGGCGGATCATATCTTCGCTGCTCAGGTTCTTGTCCTTGATGGCCGAGACGGCCTTGCTGGCCTCCTGGGGTTTGTAACCCAGGGAGATCAGCGCACTGACGGCGTCGCTTTCAGCACTCGCGACCTGGCCCGCCGGCATATCCGGCTGGTTCGGCACCAGGGCGAACATGCTCGGCACCACCTCCCAGGCCTTGAAGCGGTCCTTGAGTTCTACCAGCAGGCGCTCGGCGGTTTTCTTGCCGACGCCCGGCACCTTGGTCAGCGCCGAGGTGTCCTGGGCCGACACGGCACGTACCAGCTCATCCACTTCCAGGCTCGACATCAACGCCAGGGCCAATTTAGGCCCCACGCCATTGAGGCGAATCAACTCGCGGAAGAAGTCGCGGTCACGCTTGCCAATGAAACCATAGAGTAGTTGCGCATCTTCGCGCACCACCAGATGGGTATGCAGCGTTATGGGTTCACCGACCGACGGCAGGCGATACAGGGTGGTCATGGGCACTTCCAGCTCATACCCCAGCCCGTTTACATCCAGAATCAGGTGCGGCGGCTGTTTCTCAGCCAGGGTGCCGCGCAAGCGTCCAATCACGGTTCAGATCCTTAAAGCTTGGGGTCAGAGCGAGGCCTGACCGGAAATAACGATTGCGCTGATGCTATCAGAGACGCAGGCGCCCGCCACGACTGCGTGCCGTGCCCAAGCCGTGAGGCAACAGGCTGGAGCGCGTGTGCGCATGGCAAATGGCAATGGCCAGGGCGTCGGAGGCATCGATCTGCGGTTTTGAGGTGAGCTTGAGCATGTGCATGACCATCATCTGCACCTGCTCTTTATTGGCCGCGCCGGTGCCGACCACGGACTGCTTGACCTGGGTCGCGGTGTACTCGGCGATCTCCATGCCCTCCTCGGCGCCGGCGACGATGGCCGCGCCACGGGCCTGGCCGAGCTTCAACGCCGAATCTGCGTTTTTTGCCATGAATACCTTTTCGATGCCCATGGTCACCGGTCCGTAGGTCTGGATCACTTCACGCACGCCGCGATAGACGATCTGCAGTCGCTCAGCCAACTCGCCCGCGCCGGTACGGATACAACCCGAAGCGACGTAGACGCAGCCGCGCGGGGTGTGTTGCACCACACCAAAACCGGTGATGCGCGAACCGGGGTCGATACCTAGGATTAAAGTCATAACGCCTGCAGGTCGGATAAACACATTTTTTGATACATCGTAGTTCTAATGTGGGAGGGGGCTTGCTCCCGATGGCGATCGTCCAGTTAGACATAGGCTGACTGATACACCGCCATCGGGAGCAAGCCCCCTCCCACATTTGGATCTACGTCATTCTTCAGCCTAGCTGTTCGGCCACGGATTCCGGGATGTCGGCGTTGGAATACACGTTTTGCACGTCATCCAGGTCTTCAAGCATATCGAGCATCTTCAACACCTTCTGTGCGCCGTCCAGGTCCAGTTCGGCACTGGTGGTCGGCAGCATCACGATCTCGGCGTCGGAGCCTTTGAAACCGGCCGCTTCCAGGGCGTTACGCACGGCGTAGAAACCAGCGAACGAGGTAAACACGTCGATGGAGCCATCTTCGTTGGTCACCACGTCGTCGGCATCCGCCTCCATCGCCGCTTCCATCAGCGCATCTTCATCCACGCCCGGCGCGAAGGAGATCTGCCCCTTGCGTTCGAACAGGTAGGCCACCGAACCGTCAGTCCCCAGGTTACCGCCACACTTGCTGAACGCATGACGCACGGCGGCGGCTGTACGGTTGCGGTTATCGGTCATGCATTCGACCATCACCGCCACGCCACCCGGGCCGTAGCCTTCGTAGGTCAACTCGACCATGTCATCGGTGTCGGCAGCGCCGGCCCCACGGGCCACGGCACGGTCGATAATGTCGCGACTCATGTTCGCACCGAGGGCCTTGTCCAGGGCCAGGCGCAGACGCGGGTTGGAGCCCGGATCACCACCGCCCTGGCGGGCAGCGACTGTCAGCTCACGGATCCACTTGGTAAAAATCTTGCCTTTCTTGGCATCCTGACGCTCTTTGCGGTGCTTGATGTTCGCCCACTTGGAATGGCCAGCCATAACACAACTCCGAAATTCTCTAGAAACCTTATCAACCCCACCCCGGGTGGGATACACCCCTTGTAACGCAAAGGCGCATCCGAAGATGCGCCTTTTTAGACTGCGTAAACCTCAGTGCGCTTTCACGCAGCAGCCTTACTCAGCCTTCGGCGTCTCGCGCAGGCGGATATGCAGCTCGCGCAATGCCTTGGCATCCACCACACCCGGAGCCTGGGTCATGACGTCCGCAGCACTCTGGGTTTTCGGGAAGGCGATCACTTCACGGATCGACTGGGCACCGGTCATCAGCATCACCAGGCGGTCGAGGCCGAAAGCCAGGCCACCGTGGGGCGGCGCGCCGTATTTCAGGGCGTCGAGCAGGAAGCCGAATTTCTCTTCCTGTTCCGCTTCGTTGATGCCCAGCAGGCGGAAGACCGCTTGCTGCATCTCTTTGCGGTGGATACGGATCGAACCGCCACCCAGCTCAGTACCGTTCAACACCATGTCATAGGCGCGGGACAGCGCGCCTGCCGGGTTGGCTTCCAGCTCTTCAGGCGAGCACTTCGGCGCGGTGAACGGGTGGTGCAAGGCGCTGAAGCTGCCGTCGTCGTTCTCTTCGAACATCGGGAAGTCGACGACCCACATCGGAGCCCACTTGCAGGTCAGCAGGTCCAGGTCGTGGCCCAGCTTGATCCGCAGAGCGCCCAAGGCTTCGCTGACGATCTTGGCTTTGTCGGCGCCGAAGAACACGATGTCGCCATCGACCGCGCCCACGCGATCCAGGATCACATTGAGGTTGGCTTCCGGGATGTTCTTCACGATTGGCGACTGCAGGCCTTCAACGCCCTTCGCGCGCTCGTTGACCTTGATGTACGCCAGGCCCTTGGCACCGTAGATGCCGACGAACTTGGTGTAGTCGTCGATCTGCTTGCGCGGCATGCTCGCGCCGCCAGGCACTCGCAGGGCGGCGATGCGGCATTTCGGGTCGTTGGCCGGGCCGCTGAACACCTTGAAATCAACTTCGGTGAGCTGGTCGGCCACGTCCACCAGTTCCAGCGGGTTACGCAGGTCTGGCTTGTCCGAACCGTAGCGGCGCATGGCCTCTTCGAAGGTCATGTGCGGGAATTCGCCGAACTCCAGGTCCAGTACTTCCTTGAACAGGTTGCGGATCATCTGCTCGGTGATGCCCATGATCTCTTTCTCATCGAGGAAGCTGGTCTCGATGTCGATCTGGGTGAATTCCGGCTGGCGGTCGGCGCGCAGGTCTTCGTCACGGAAGCACTTGGCGATCTGGTAGTAACGGTCGAAGCCGGCCACCATCAGCAGTTGCTTGAACAGCTGCGGCGACTGCGGCAAGGCGAAGAAACTGCCGGCGTGGGTACGGCTAGGCACCAGGTAGTCACGCGCGCCTTCCGGGGTGGCCCGGGTCAGGATAGGTGTTTCGACGTCAAGGAAGCCGTTCTCGTCGAGGAAGCGGCGGATGCTGGTGGTCATGCGCGAACGCAGGCGCAGCTTCTCGGCCATTTCCGGACGACGCAGGTCCAGGAAGCGGTAGCGCAGGCGGGTTTCTTCGCCGACGTCGGAGTATTCGTTCAACGGGAACGGCGGGGTTTCCGATTCGTTCAGTACTTCCAGCTCGTAGCCCAGCACTTCGATCGCACCGGACGCCATGTTCGCGTTCACGGCACCGGCCGGACGCAGGCGAACCTTGCCGGTGATCTTCACGACGTACTCGCTGCGCACACGGTCAGCGGCGGCGAAGCTCTCGGCGCGGTCCGGATCGAATACCACCTGGGCCAGGCCATCACAATCACGGATATCGAGGAAGATCACCCCGCCGTGGTCGCGGCGACGGTGAACCCATCCGCAAAGGGTGATTTCCTGACCATCCAGGGTCTCGTTCAGTTGGCCGCAATAGTGGCTGCGCATCATGGTAGTGGTTTCACTTCTCGTAATTCGAAATTCGGTGGAGGTCTGCCTCGTCACCGTACATTAAAGCAGGGGACGGATAATGCAGGAGCCTGCGCATGGAGTTCAACTCAGTCTGCTTTGTCGCCGCCCGCCAGGTTCTTCTTCGAACCGGTCTTGAAATCGGTCTCGTACCAGCCGCTGCCGCTCAGGCGGAAGCCCGGCATGGACAACATCTTCTTGAGCTCGGGCGCCTGGCAGGCCGGGCAATCGACCAGCGGCGCTGCGCTGATCTTCTGGATGGCTTCCAACTGATGTCCACAGGAAGCACATTGATAGTCGTACATGGGCATGGCGATGTCTCGGCGGTCGATCGTTACTGTGCCGCGCCCGCTCTTGATAGAGAGCAGAGGGAGAAAGCCCCGGCAGCAGCAAAGCGCGGGATTATATCTGGTAAATCAAGGCAGCGCAGCCGGCTTTCTGCCCGGAGCCTGGTCCACCTCCACGGCGGACCTGCCCCGGGACGTGCCGATTACTCAAGGTTGGCTGAGACGGCACGGCCTTTTAACAGATGAACCACACACACCACCCTGACCAACCCACTGAAGTTCTTCACTCCTCCATACCGGAGGTGCACTTCCCGATCGACATAGGACAGCAATGCGCTGACAGAGCAGGCATTGATCCTGGCTATTTCCGTGAGGATATTCCAATAGATCTGCTCAAGCCGAAGACAAGTGGAAAACCCATTGAGCCTTACCGATCGGGACAATGGCTTGGCCAGCCCCATATCGAACCCCTTGGCGAAGGGGTCGACGCTTATCTTGTGGAAACCACCGGTTTCCATCACTCCCACATCCACTCCACGTGACATACACCTGACACTCCATTGCCAAACAACAGCCCATGGGCTCTCCCATTGGACAATGGCCCTATAAGACAGCAGGACGAAGCAGGCAGCCAGAAGACGGGGCGTTGATAGGCGTAGGACAACGCCAGGAAATGCGTGGAAACAAGCAAGTGGCGCCACAACGGCGCCACTGTGGGTGACGTTTACTGGTTTTCGAGCAGGGAGCGCAGCATCCACGCGGTTTTCTCGTGAACCTGCATGCGCTGGGTCAGCAGGTCCGCGGTCGGCTCATCACTGACCTTGTCGAGCAACGGGAAAATACCGCGTGCGGTACGCGTGACCGCCTCCTGGCCCGCCACCAGTTGCTTGATCATCTCTTCTGCGCTGGGAACACCCTCTTCTTCCTTGATGGAGGAAAGACGGGCGTAGATCGAATAGGCGCCCGGTGCCGGGAAGCCCAGGGCACGGATACGCTCGGCTATGGCGTCCACCGCCAGCGCCAGTTCGTTGTACTGCTCTTCGAACATCAGGTGCAGCGTACGGAACATGGGGCCCGTGACGTTCCAATGGAAGTTGTGGGTCTTCAGGTACAGTACATAGGTATCGGAGAGCAGTCGTGAAAGCCCATCGACGATGGATTTACGATCTTCTTCACTGATACCGATATCGATTGCCATGTTTATCCCCTTCAATTGACAAGCATTCATTGATCAGGTGCACGACCACTCTAGCAAGAGCGGCGCAGAGACGCAGCCCGACACCCTCGGGCGACATGCGGCAAATCGCCCCTGCACGACCTGTCAGCCCGTGCAGTACAAGCCTTTGGGCACGTCGGAAATTTCTTTTAAGGCCGCAAGAACCCCCTGCACATGTCTAGGACAAGCATTTCCCGCATAAATGCCAAGGCCCTTTAAAGCCCGGTAAATGCTCGATTTGAGTAGGCACGGCCTTTGCTGTTAAATAGGCAGCGTGTCGCCGTCGTTAATTTCCACGGCAAGCGGCATAGGCTGATACCCGTGCACGTGCCCAACGCCTCCCATTGTTCAGAAGCGAACCGTGCCAGTCAGCTCTTCCTTGTGATCCGTCTTAACGTGAGTTAATCAAAATGTTGAAAATCGTCCACCTGCTAACGGGCGTTGCAGCGTTGCTGCTGTCCTTTATCCCGAGCCTGCAGCCTGAAAGCCTGCCCTACCTGCAACAACACGACGCTCTGTACCTGGCCTTGTTCGGCCTTCTTAACCTGACGCTCGCTCCCGTAATCCCTTACTGGAACAAAGGCACGCGTCATCAACTGCAAAACCTGGTCAGCGCGCTGCTGGTACTGACCGTTGTCGTACAAACCCTCACCCTCCTGGCACCTATGCCTGAAGTGGGCGGCCATCCGGCCATCCTGCTCAGCCTGGTGATTGCTGTGGTCGCCATCGTTCTTCACCTGGCCATCAGCTTCTACCGTTCGTCCCCGGCGGCCGCGTCGCAAAACTACGACATGACCAATCGGGATACCGGTACCGTCAAGTGGTTCAACACCTCCAAAGGCTTCGGCTTTATTTCCCGCGATTCGGGCGACGACATCTTCGTCCACTTCCGGGCTATCCGTGGCGAAGGCCATCGCGTCCTGGTTGAAGGCCAGCGCGTGGAGTTCTCCGTGATGAATCGCGACAAAGGCCTGCAAGCCGAAGACGTGATCGCAGCCCTGCCGCGTCGCTGATTCCAGCCGTCGCAGCAAAAAAACCGCGATCCAGCCTTGGCTGGGTCGCGGTTTTTTATTGCACTCGGGTTAATAGTGCGGTGGCGGCGCCTCTTCTTCGGACGTCTCGAACTGGCCGCCCATTTCTTCCTGACGCTTGAGCAGCGCGGTCATCTGCAGCTGCAGGCGTTCAACCGCGCGCTGCTGGGCGACCAGGATGTCATTGAGGGTCTCGATGGTGTCGTCCTGAAAGGCCAGGCGGCTTTCCAGATCGGTAACGCGGTCTTGCAAGTCCATGGTTCAACCCTGGGTAAAGATAAAGTCGGCAGGCAGCAACGCGTGCAGGCGCACACGAATGGCCGCCACTTGTTCTTCAGTGTACGGCTGGGCCGGATGCTTGCCCCAAACCGGCGCAGGCCACGCGGCGTCATCACGCTTGCGTACGATCACATGCACGTGCAACTGGCTGACGACATTGCCCAGCGCACCGATATTCATCTTGTCGGCGTCCAGGCCTTCGTTGAGTAACTGCGCCAGCAGCGTAGTTTCCTTCCAGAGGATCTGTTGATCTACGACATCCAGCTGAAACACTTCACTGATACCGTTGATGCGTGGCACCAGGATGAACCACGGGTAATTCGAGTCATTGGACAGCAGCAGGCGGCACAACGGGAAGTCCCCGATCACCAGTGTGTCTTGTTGCAGGCGTTGATCTAAGGCGAACACCACGGGCACTCCGTTTGGCAGGTCAAGTTCTGGCGCCCAGCATACCTTTGAATGCAGGCGGCTTCACGGCGAATGCGGGGGAGCCCGGCGCATCCGGAGAAAAAAATCGCACCCTTTCGATGCAGGCGAATAATTGAGCTACGCTAACTCGGGCCTCACCGGGATGCACCAAAATGACCCACTTGTGCCTCAAAGAGATCCGCCAACTACCCACTCATGGGGGTGGACCGGTAACGTTTTTCTCGGGCAAGGTTTTTTTGCACCCCCGAACAGCGGTAACACACGGGCGTCAAGCCCAAACCAAACGGCGTAAAAAGCCCGTGCTTATGCGGTTTTTACCCCGTCGTAACGTTTTTCACGAAAAAATGACATTCAGTTACCGGTTTGGGCGCGCTTGTTGCATTCACCCCCCTATCGTCGACAACGGCACCTGCAGGGAAGTGAGTGTTTCGCGATAAATAACAGTGGCGTTTCAATGTATACCAAGGAAGACGACAAACGCTGAAAGGCGTTTGAAAACAGCATTGAAGTTGTCAGTCCCGTTACATTCGGACTGTGAATTTGCGACATGGAACTAGCAATTTACGACAGCCTCGTAAAGAAGCTGAAAGGAAAGATGGGTAAGTATCGTCAATAGAGTCTGCGTGATATAACTTTGCGCCGACACAAAAAAGAAAGAGCCGCCCAGATAAAAATACAGGTGGGACGGCAGTACTCTTCCTAAAACCAAAGGAGCAAATCACGATGCGCGTGATGAAGTGGAGCATGATCGCCCTGGCTGTTTCAG
The DNA here is from genome assembly GCF_006517195.1 of Pseudomonas sp. NIBRBAC000502773. Taxonomy (NCBI): domain Bacteria; kingdom Pseudomonadati; phylum Pseudomonadota; class Gammaproteobacteria; order Pseudomonadales; family Pseudomonadaceae; genus Pseudomonas; species Pseudomonas sp. NIBRBAC000502773. Next base: position 2,007,092 of record NZ_CP041189.1, read on the forward strand.
CAGGCACCTCGCAGTTCGCAATGGCGTCCGCCCAGGACGATTCCAAGGGCTTTGTTGAAGACAGTACGTTCAGCATCAATACTCGCGCGCTGTACTTCAGCCGCGATTTCCGTAATGAACCAGCGAACGGCTACGCCACGGTCAACGGCAAGCGCAAAAGCCGTGCTGAAGAAACGGGCTTGGGCTTCAATGCACTGTTCGAATCGGGCTTCACCCAAGGCACTATCGGCGTCGGTTTCGATGCAATCGGCCTGCTGGGCGTCAAGCTCGACAGTGGCAAGGGGCGCGCAGGCACCGGGCTGTTCCCCACCGGTTCCGACGGTCGTTCGCAAGACGACTACTCCAAAGGCGGCGGCGCCATCAAGTTCCGCTTCTCCAACACCGTGCTGAAAGTCGGTGACCAATACACCACAGCCCCTGTGTTCGCTTCCGACGACAGCCGTCTGCTGCCGGAACTGCCACAAGGTATCTCGATCACCAGCAACGAGATCAAGGGCCTGAAACTGGAAGGCGGCCACTTCACTTCCAGTGTTGCGCAGAACCAGACGTTTCATGACAGCCTGGGCCTGACCAAGACCGACTTTGTCGGCGGTGTATACTCGTTCACTCCAGAGCTCACCGGCAGCCTGTACTACGCTAAAACCGAAGACTACTTCCGCAAGTACTACAGCAACGTGAACTGGACCCACGCGCTCAGCGATGACCAGTCCTTCGCTCTGGACTTCAACATCTACGACACCAAGAGCGACGGTGCCGGCCTGCAGCGCGCCGAAAAAGATGGCACGACCAAGCTCGACAACCGCGCGTTCAGCTTGCAGGGCGCCTACACCATCGGCGCTCACACGTTCACCCTGGCAGCCCAGAAGGTTACCGGCGACGGCGACTACGGCTACGGCGTAGACGGCGGCGGCACGGTCTTCCTGGCCAACTCCGTTGCCCGTTCCGACTTCAACGCCGAAGGCGAGAAGTCCTACCAGGCACGTTACGACATCAACATGGCAACCTTTGGCGTTCCTGGTTTGAGCTTCATGACTCGTTACATAACCGGTAGCGGCGCCGACACCGGCACCACTAACAATGGTAAAGAGTGGGAACGCGATATCGAAGCCAAGTACGTGATCCAGAGCGGTCCAGCCAAAAACCTGAGCCTGCGTCTGCGTCAAGCGACCTATCGCTCCGGCGATGGCGTGTACTACGGTTCGCCTTCGATCGACGAACTGCGTCTGATCGCAAACTACCCGCTGAACATCTTGTAATTGCCGGTTCAATTACAACGATGACTTAAGGCCTCGGCCTTAAACAAAAAAGCCGCTCCCCTGTTTACAAGGGAGCGGCTTTTTTATTGCAGTTTTATTTCAGCGAATAAATAACTAGCAAGCTAACTAACTAGATTCAGGTGACACGTTTAACCTGACCTTTCGGCCAAGTTAAACGCGCTTCTTTCACTTACTTCGGAGCTGCTTCCTGCATCACTCGAATAACGCGCTGCGGAAATGGAATATCAATCCCCGCTGCCTTTAAACGATCACGCGCCAGTTCATTCAGCATGAACACTACATCCCAATAATCCGGGGTATTGGTCCAGCAGCGCAGGGAAACCGTGATCGAGCTATCGCCCAAGGTCGACACCACGGCCACCGCAGCAGGATCCGTCAGTACGCGCGGATCTTTTGCCAGGTCCAGCAGTACTTCACGGGCCTTTTGCAGATCCGCCTCGTAGTCCACACCCACGTCAAACACCACCTTGCGGGTCGGCTGACGGTTGGTGTTGGTGATGATGCCGTTGGACAGGATGCCGTTGGGCACGATGACGGTTTTGTTGTCACCGGTACGCAGCACGGTGTGGAAGATTTGGATGCTATCGACGGTCCCGGAGGTGCCCTGGGCTTCGATCCAGTCACCAATGCGGAACGGGCGGAACAACAGGATCAGCACGCCACCGGCAAAGTTGGCCAGGCTGCCTTGCAACGCCAGGCCGATGGCCAGGGTAGCGGCACCGATGGCAGCCACGAACGAGGTCGTCGCCACGCCGATCATCGAGGCCACGCTGACAATCAGCATGACTTTCAGCGCAATGTTCGCCAGGCTGGTGATGAAGTGCTGCAGCGCCAGGTCCGCGTTACGCATGGCCAGCAGGCGGCCCACGCGATGGGTCAATACGTTGATCAGCCACCAGCCAATGGCCAGGGTGATCACCGCCAGCAACACCCGGCTGCCGTATTCCATGATCATCGGGATCCATGACTGCGAGGTCTTGATCAAGTGATCCATTTCAGCGTTTAAATCCATGTAGCTTCTCCTGTATGGCGGATGTGCGGCTTATTGACTGCCTGAAAACGCAAATGAGCCCCGTAGGGCTCAAGAGCAGGCGCTGGCTCTGGGGCGTGGGACGCCGAAAACATCCACAGGTTCCCCAATGTGCCATCAGTCGCGGAAGTTATTGAACTGCAGCGGCATGTCGAAGGTCTTGGCGCGCAGGGCGGCAATGGCCTCCTGCAGGTCATCACGCTTCTTGCCGGTGACACGAACCTGCTCACCCTGGATGGCAGCCTGGACTTTCAGCTTGGCATCCTTGATATGGGCGACGATCTTCTTCGCCAGCTCCTTGTCGATACCTTCCTTGAGTACGGCTTCCTGCTTCATCAGCTTGCCGGAGGCGTAGGCGTCCTTGATTTCAAGGCACTGCGCGTCGATCTTGCGCTTGACCAGCGACAACTTGAGGATCTCGATCATCGCTTCCAGCTGGAAATCGGCTTCAGCGGTCAGGTTGACGGTCAGTTCCTTTTCCTTGAATTCGAAGCTGCCCTTGCCTTTCAAGTCATAGCGGCGGTCCAGCTCCTTGACGGCGTTCTCGACGGCGTTGGTGACTTCGTGTTTGTCCAGTTCAGATACCACGTCGAACGAAGGCATGTGATTTCTCCAATATAAGGGGCGGGTTCAGTAGAGATGGAGCGCGCCCGAGCTAAAATGCCGGGGCATTATAGCGGTTCTTTCGTCCCGTTCACTGTGAGCGACCCTACGGAGCAAAAACTGATGTCGACCACCTGGCATATTCTCGGCGCGGGCAGCCTGGGCACACTGTGGGCCACCCGCCTGGCTCGTGCCGGCTTGCCCGTCAGGTTGATCCTGCGCGATGCCGCGCGCCTGGCCAGCTACCGGGCTTCACCCGGCTTGACCCTGGTGGAACACGGCGTCGCCCATACCTACCCGGTGTTCGCCGAAACGCCCGACAGCCCCGAGCCGATTCATCGCCTGCTGGTAGCGTGCAAGGCCTACGACGCCCAGGGCGCTGTCGCACAACTGCAACACCGCCTGGCACCGGACGCCGAGCTGATCCTGCTGCAGAACGGCCTAGGCAGCCAGGACGCGGTGGCCGCGCAACTGCCCCAGGCGCGCTGCATTTTTGCCTCCAGCACCGAAGGCGCGTTTCGCGACGGTGACTGGCGCGTTGTGTTCGCCGGCCATGGCTATACCTGGCTGGGAGACGCGAGCCACCCTACTCCGCCGCTGTGGCTGGATGACCTGCACGCTGCGAGCATCCCCCACGAATGGAGTACCGACATCCTGACGCGCCTGTGGCGCAAACTGGCGCTCAATTGCGCGATCAACCCGCTGACGGTGCTTTACCAGTGCCGCAACGGCGAACTGCAGAACCATCAATGTGAAGTCGCGACCCTGTGTGCCGAACTTGGCGAACTGCTGGAATGCTGCGGCCAACCCGCCGCCGCGCGGGATCTGCACCAGGAAGTGGAACGGGTCATCCAGGCCACGGCCGCCAATTATTCCTCCATGTACCAGGACGTGGCCAACGCCCGCCGCACCGAGATCAGCTACTTGTTGGGCTATGCTTGCCAGGCGGCCGCCCGTCACCAATTGAGCCTGCCCCATGTGCAACAACTGCAAGTGCGCCTGGTCGAGCAGTTACTTGCACGCGGATTGCCCCGCGACTGAGGCACGCGCTACCCTGCCCGCCTGTCTATCACCTGGGAAAACCCTGATGCCGCTGCGCCAGCGTCTAGAAAACCTACCGGTCGGGCAGAAACTGCTGGCCGCCCTGCTGGTGCTGCTGACCACCGTCCTGCTGGTGGCCAACCTGACCTTTATCAGCGCCGCCTACTGGATCTCCCAGGAAAGCATGGCGCCCCAGGCCTTGCAGGCCATCGGCCGGCTGGTGTCCAACCCGGCCCTCGCCGCCGAAGCCCTTGAATCCCCGGCCAAGGCCGATGCGCTGCTCAATGAACTGACCAGCTATTCGCCCCTGCGCGCCGCCGCCCTGTACGACGGCGAAGGCAACCGCCTGGCGCAGATGCAACACGGCGATCGCCTGCACCTACCGGACACCTACCGGCATATCGAAGCCTGGCGAGTGACCGAATTTCGCAGTAACCAGGTCATCACCCTGCCCCGTCCCGGCCAACCGTCCGGCCACCTGCTGCTGGTGGCCAGCAGTGAGCTGCCGGTGGCCTTCTATACCGGCACATTGACGGCGAGCCTGGGCATCCTGATTTTCAGTGTGCTGCTGTGGTTGATCATCGCCCGGCAGATCAAACGCCTGATCACCCGGCCGATCCATGAACTCGAAGAGCTGTCACGCCAGGTCACCCGCGAAGAGAACTACGCCCTGCGCGCCGGCCCAGGCAACCACGACGAAATCGGCAGCCTGGCCGAAGCCTTCAACACCATGCTGTCGCGCATCGAAGCCCGGGAGCAGCAGCTCAAGCGCGCGCGGGACGATTCCCAGGCGGCCTACGACCAGGCACAAGGCCTGGCCGAAGAGACGCGCCACACCAACCGCAAGCTGGAGCTGGAAGTCCAGGTGCGCAGCAAGATCGAGAAAAAGCTCACCGGTTTCCAGAACTACCTGAACAGCATCATCGACTCGATGCCTTCGGCACTGATCGCCCTGGACGAACAGCTCTACGTCACCCAATGGAATCAGGAAGCCACGGCTCTGTCCGGCACGCGCCTGGATGAAGCGCTGAATCAACCGATCTACCTCGCCTTCCAGCCGCTCAAGCCGTACCTGCCGCAGATCAAGGCCACGGTGGAGCAGCACACGGTGGAACGCATCGAGCGCGTCACCTGGATCAAGGACGACGAACCCAAGCATTACGCCCTGACCTTCTACCCGCTGATGGGCGGTGCCGGGCGCGGCGTGGTGATCCGTATCGACGACATCACCCAGCGCCTGTCCCTGGAAGAGATGATGGTGCAGTCGGAAAAAATGCTCTCCGTCGGCGGACTTGCTGCCGGCATGGCCCACGAGATCAACAACCCGCTGGGGGCGATCCTGCATAACGTGCAGAACATTCGCCGGCGCCTGTCCCCCGACTTGCCCAAGAACCTGGAACACGCCGAACAGGTGGGGGTTGAGCTGGACACCGTCAACCGCTACCTGCAAAGCCGCGAAGTGCCGCAACTGCTCGACGGTATCCAGCAGGCGGGGGCACGGGCGGCGAAAATCGTCACCCACATGCTCAGCTTCAGCCGCCGCAGCAACCGGCAGATGGCGCCTTGCGACCTGCCGGCGCTGATCGACCAGGCGGTAGAAATCGCCGGTAACGACTTTGACCTGGCCATTGGCTTCGACTTCAAGGGCCAGGCAATCATCCGCCAGTTCGACCCGCAACTGGGCCCCGTGCCCGGCACGGCCAACGAACTGGAACAGGTGCTGCTCAACCTGCTGAAAAACGCCGCCCAGGCCATTCACCTGCGCGAGGACGACAGCGAACCGGGGCGCATCATCCTGCGCACGCGCCTTAACCCGCCGTGGGCGGAAATCCAGGTGGAAGACAACGGCATCGGCATGAGCGAAAACGTGCGCAAACGCACCTTCGAGCCGTTCTTTACCACCAAGGAAATCGGCCAGGGCACCGGGCTTGGGCTGTCGGTGTCGTACTTCATCATCACCAACAACCACAAGGGCCAGATGGAGGTGCATTCCACCCTCGGCCAAGGCACCTGCTTCACCTTGCGCCTGCCCCTGGCGGGCCAACTGCCACCTTACGAACTCACCCAACTGGAGCACTGACCATGGGCTTTCGCCTGTCGAAGATTTACACCCGCACCGGCGATAAAGGCGAAACCGGCCTCGGCGACGGCCGCCGCGTGCCCAAGGACCATCCCCGGGTGGAGGCCATCGGCGAGGTCGATACGCTCAATAGCCAGTTGGGGTTACTGCTGGCGTATCTCGAAGCCCTCGGCGGGCAGCATCCAGGCTTACAGGACGTGATCGAGGTGCTTACGCCTTGCCAGCATCGATTGTTCGATCTGGGTGGGGAGTTGGCCATGCCGGAGTACAAGGCATTGAACGCGGCGGAAGTGGATCGGCTGGAAGCGGCGATCGATCGCTGGAACGAAGAGCTCGGGCCCCTGGAGAATTTCATCCTGCCCGGTGGTTCAGCGCTGATTGCCCAGGCCCATGTGTGCCGCAGCCTGGCGCGCAGTGCCGAGCGGCGCTGTCAGCACCTGAATGCTGTCGAGCCGTTGGAAGGGGTGGGGTTGGCGTATATCAATCGGCTGTCGGATTTGCTGTTTGTGGCGGCAAGGGTGATCGCCAGGCGCCAGGGTGTTGCAGAAGTGTTGTGGCAGGCGGCGGCGAAGCCACACTGATGATGATTCGGTGACTGATAGGGTCTCATCGGGGGCAAGCCCCCTCCCACATTTTGATCACATTCCAAAGTTGGAACTCGGTCGAATGTGGGGGGCTTGCTCCCGATAGGGCCCTTCAGAGCACCATCAAGCCTCAGGCCAGAACGCCCGAATCCCTGCGACACCTTGAGCGCCAGCTTCCCACGCCTGTTCCCGCTCAGCAGGCCCTACCCCACCCAGCAGAAACACCGGTTTGCTGAACCCACGGATCAACTCTGCCGCCTGTTCCCAGCCCAACGGCTGCGCATCGGGATGGGTCTGGGTCGGCTGCACCGGCGACAGCGTGACAAAATCCACGTCCATCAACTCCGCCAACGCCAGTTCTTCCGCGTTATGGCATGACGCCGCCAACCAGCGGTCCTTCGGCAACGGCCGGCCCTTGCTCGCATATTTGCGCAGTTGGGCCGAAGTCATATGCCAGCCGGCCGCCGGGAAGTCCCCGAGCCATTCAAACGGACCCTTGAGCATCAACTGCGCCTTACCGGCGCACAGGCCCACCGCATCTACCGCAAGATCGCGGTATTTAGGGTCGTAACCGTTGGGCGCCCGCAGCTGGATCAGCTTGATGCCACCGGCGATAGCCTTCTGGATTCCGCGCAAGAGCGTGGGCGTTTCCAGCTCGCCCGGCGTGATCAGGTAATCGGCCGGCAAGCGCGCAGCCGCCACGATTGGCGCATTGGCGGCCGGGAACTCATAGTGGGGCAGATCGCGCGGGGCCACCCATTCCAGCGGTTGTCCCTCGGCACCGTGGGGCTCGCCGGTAAAGGCCGAGACTTCCCAGACATCCAGCAACACCTGCTTGTCCGGGTAGTCATGCTGCACCTTGATCAGCGGTCGCGCCGTGGTGACCTGGATACCCAGCTCTTCCTGCAACTCACGGGACAGGGCCGTGGCGACCGACTCATCGGCCTCCACCTTGCCACCGGGAAACTCCCAAAGGCCGCCCTGATGCTGGGTATCGGCACGGCGCGCCAGCAGGATCCTGCCGTCGACACCGCGGATCACCGCTGCTGCTACATGCACTCGTTTCACCGCGCTTATCCTCTTCTATCAGGTGCGGTATTCCGCATTGATCTTCACGTACTCGTGGGACAGGTCGGTGGTCCAGATGGTTTCGCTGCACTCACCGCGACCGAGTTCGATGCGGATAGTGATTTCTTCCTGCTGCATCACCGCCGAACCCTGGGCTTCGGTGTAGGTCTCGGCACGGGCGCCACGGCTGGCGATGCATACGTCGCCCAGGAACACGTCGATCTTGCTCACGTCCAGGTCCGGCACGCCGGCACGGCCGACGGCAGCCAGAATACGGCCCCAGTTCGGGTCGGAGGCGAACAGCGCGGTCTTGATCAGCGGCGAGTGGGCCACGGTGTAGCCGACATCCAGGCATTCCTGGTGGTTGCCGCCGCCGTTGACTTCAACGGTCACGAACTTGGTCGCGCCTTCACCGTCACGCACGATGGCCTGGGCCACGTCCATGCACACCTCGAACACCGCCTGCTTCAGCGCCGCGAACAGCGGGCCGCTGGCTTCGGTGATTTCCGGCAGGTTGGCCTGGCCGGTGGCGATCAGCATGCAGCAGTCATTGGTGGACGTATCGCCATCAATGGTGATGCGGTTGAACGACTTGTTGGCGCCGTCCAGGATCAGGCTGTGCAGCACATCGCGGGAAACCTTGGCGTCGGTGGCGATGTAGCCAAGCATGGTGGCCATGTTCGGGCGAATCATGCCCGCGCCCTTGCTGATACCGGTCACGGTAACCGTCACACCGTCGTGCACGAACTGGCGGCTCGCGCCTTTTGGCAGGGTGTCGGTGGTCATGATGCCGGTGGCGGCTGCTGCCCAGTTATCCACAGACAGGTCGTCCAGCGCGGCTTGCAGGGCGCCTTCGATTTTTTCGACCGGCAGCGGCTCACCGATGACGCCGGTGGAGTATGGCAGCACTTGGCTGGCGTCCACGCCGGCCAGTTGGGCCAGCTTGGCGCAGGTACGTGCGGCGGCGACCAGCCCAGGCTCACCGGTACCGGCGTTGGCATTGCCGGTGTTGGTCAGCAGGTAACGAATCGAGCCGGCAACACGCTGCTTGGCCAGGATCACCGGCGCGGCGCAGAAGGCGTTGAGGGTGAACACGCCCGCAACGGTCGAGCCTTCGGCACAGCGCATCACCACCACATCCTTGCGCCCTGGGCGCTTGATGCCGGCCGAAGCGATACCGAGCTCAAAACCGGCAACCGGGTGCAATGTGGGCAAAGGACCAAGACCAACAGCCATGAATGCGCTCCTTAAAAATAGGTGATGTCTGTGCCGTCGTGATCGACGGTGAAATTAATGGCAAAACGCCGCGACGGCAGGGGCCGGTCGCGGCGCGGGGTGTAGCAGCGTCAGGCAAAAATCTTAGTTGATTTCGCCGTGGCAGTGTTTGTACTTCTTGCCCGAACCGCACCAGCACAGTTCGTTGCGGCCCAGCTTCTGCTCGTTGCGAACCGGGGTCTGGGCCAGGACTACATCGACCTCTTCACCCAGAACTTCAGGCGCTTCCAGACCCGGTGCCTCGTCGTGCTGGAACTGCATGCGCGCAGCCAGTGCCTCGGCCTCTTGGCGCAGGCGCGCCTCTTCCTCGATCGGGTCTTCGCGACGCACCTGAACGTGGGACAGCACGCGAATCGAATCGCGCTTGATCGAATCCAGCAACTCGGAGAACAGCGTGAACGACTCGCGCTTGTACTCCTGCTTCGGGTTCTTCTGGGCATAGCCACGCAGGTGGATGCCGTGACGCAGGTGGTCCATGGTCGACAGGTGGTCTTTCCACAGGTCGTCCAGCACACGCAGTACGATTTGCTTCTCGAAGGTGCGCAGTGCTTCGGCACTCGCCTGCTCTTCTTTCTCGTTGTACGCGGCCAGCAGCTCGGTCATGAGCTTCTCGCGCAGGGTTTCTTCGTACAGGTGGTCGTCTTCGTCGAGCCATTGCTGGACCGGCAAGTCGACACCGAAGTCGCTCTTCAACGCCGCTTCCAGGCCAGCGACATCCCACTGTTCAGGCAGCGATTGTGGCGGGATATGTGCGCTGACGGTGGCGTTGAGCACGTCCTGACGGAAATCGGCGATGGTTTCGCCAATGTTGTCGGCGGCCAGCAACGTGTTACGCATGTGATAGATCACTTTACGCTGTTCGTTGTTGACGTCATCGAACTCGAGCAGTTGCTTACGAATGTCGAAGTTACGGCCTTCTACCTTGCGCTGGGCCTTCTCGATGGCGTTGGTCACCATGCGGTGCTCGATCGCTTCACCGGACTGCATGCCCAGGGCCTTCATGAAGTTCTTCACCCGATCCGAGGCGAAGATACGCATCAGGCTATCTTCCAGGGACAGGTAGAAACGGCTGGAACCGGCGTCACCCTGGCGGCCGGCACGACCACGCAGTTGGTTGTCGATACGACGGGATTCGTGGCGCTCGGAGGCGATCACCTGCAAGCCACCGGATTCCAGCACGGCCTGGTGGCGTTTCTGCCAGTCTGCCTTGATCTGGGCGATCTGCTCAGGGGTCGGATCGTCCAGCGAAGCCACTTCCACTTCCCAGTTGCCGCCCAGCAGGATGTCGGTACCACGACCGGCCATGTTGGTGGCGATGGTCAGCGCGCCTGGGCGACCGGCCTGGGCGATGATCTCGGCTTCTTTTTCGTGGAACTTGGCGTTGAGGACCTTGTGCTCGATGCCTTCCTTGTTGAGCAGGTTGGACACGTGCTCGGAAGTCTCGATGGTGGCGGTACCTACCAGGATCGGACGCCCCTGGGCCATGCCGTCCTTGATGTCGTTGATGATCGCCGCGTATTTCTCTTCGGCGGTCAGGAACACCAAGTCGTTGAAGTCTTTACGGGCCAGCGGCTTGTTCGGCGGGATGACCACCACCGACAGGCCATAGATCTGGTGGAATTCGAACGCTTCGGTGTCGGCGGTACCGGTCATGCCGGACAGCTTGTTGTACAGGCGGAAGTAGTTCTGGAAGGTGGTGGACGCCAACGTCTGGCTTTCGGCCTGGATGTTGAGCATTTCCTTGGCTTCGATGGCCTGGTGCAGGCCTTCGGACAGACGACGGCCCGGCATGGTACGCCCGGTGTGTTCGTCGACCAGTACAACCTGGCCATCCTGCACGATGTATTCGACGTTGCGATGGAACAGCTTGTGGGCACGCAGGCCGGCATACACGTGGGTCAGCAGGCCCAGGTTGTGGGCCGAGTACAGGCTCTCGCCTTCGGCCAGCAGGCCGATCTGGGTCAGCATGTCTTCGACGAACTGGTGACCGGCTTCGTTGAGTTCGACCTGGCGGGTCTTCTCGTCGATGGTGAAGTGACCTTCTTTGGTCACCACGCCTTCCACTTCCTCGATGTGCTGCTCAAGGCGCGGGATCAACTTGTTGATCTCGGTGTACAGGCGCGAGCTGTCTTCGGCCTGGCCGGAGATGATCAGCGGGGTACGGGCTTCGTCGATAAGGATGGAGTCGACTTCGTCGATCACGGCAAAGTTGAGTTCGCGCTGGAATTTTTCTTCCATGCTGAACGCCATGTTGTCGCGCAGGTAGTCGAAACCGAATTCGTTGTTGGTACCGTAGGTGATGTCGGCGGCGTAGGCGGCGCGCTTCTCTTCCGGCGGCTGGAACGGCGTTACCACGCCGACGGTCAGGCCGAGGAATTCATACAGCGGGCGCATCCAGTTGGCGTCCCGGCGAGCCAGGTAGTCGTTCACCGTTACAACGTGCACGCCCTTGCCGGACAGTGCGTTGAGGTAAACACCCAGGGTTGCTACCAGGGTCTTGCCTTCACCGGTACGCATTTCGGCAATCATGCCTTCATGCAAGGTCATGCCGCCGATCAACTGGACGTCGAAGTGGCGCATGCCCATGACACGCTTACCGGCTTCACGGGCAACCGCAAAGGCTTCGGGAAGCAGCTTGTCGAGGGTTTCACCTTTGGCTATGCGGGCCTTGAACTCTTCGGTCTTGGCGCGCAATTGCTCGTCCGAAAGGGCAACCATCTGCTCTTCGAAGGCATTGACCAGCTGCACCGTCTTGAGCATGCGTTTGACTTCGCGCTCATTCTTGCTTCCAAAAAGTTTCTTTAACAAAGGCGCAAACATATCGGCAGGTTCTTCCACACATAGGGATGGAGGGCGCACCGTGAGTGGCCCGAGCAGCCCTCACGGCCGCATGCGAACGCGCATTCTACCCGGAATCGTGGGTGAGGAAAGTGGCGTTGTTTCCCGATGCTGGCATGGGGCTGTGAGAGGGCTTGTTTAAAATAAGGGCTTTTGCGCGAACTTCAACCCGTGGAGCTCATTGATTTTGTGGATAAAGCCCCGGCAATGCATTGCCCGGGGCCGCGTAGACGCTTTCTGCTAAGATGGCCGCTCTGTTACTTAAGGTGTCCAATCATGGCATTTCGCCCTCTTACAGCCCGCGCGCCCAGCGTGTTGCTTCGCGAAGCCAAGCCGTTGAAAGCCATCTTTGGCCATGCGCAACGCTTGGGCCATTTGCAACGCCTGCTCGAAAGCCAACTTCAACCGGCGGCCCGTGAGCACTGCCACGTGGCGTCCTGGCGTGAAGGCAACCTGCTGCTGATTGTCACAGATGGCCACTGGGCGACCCGCCTGCGCTATCAGCAAAAACGCCTGCAGCGTCAATTGATGGCGTTCGATGAGTTCGCCAGCTTGACGCGCATCCAGTTCAAGGTGCAGCCGCCGACCGTGCAGCAAGGCGCGGCGGGCCACACGATGGACTTGTCGGAGACGGCGGCCGAGACGATTCAGGCCACGGCCGACGGGATCAGCGATCCGGGCCTGCGCGCGGCGCTTGAGCGGCTGGCCGCCCATGGCAAGCCCAAGCCCTGAACCGCTACTTGCGCTTACTGCCGCCCAGCAAAGACCCCAGCAAACCACGCACCAGTTGGCGCCCCATCTGATTGGCGGCCTGCTGCATCGCGGATTTCAGCGCCTTGCCTGCGGTGGTTCCCAGAAACGCCCCGGCCTTCTCAGTAAAGCTCGGCTCCTCGTCGGCCTGCCTGGTCTCTTCGGTCGGTCCAAGCGCCTTGCGCGCCATCAATACTTCATAGGCCGACTCGCGATCAATCGGCTTGTCATAGCGCCCCTGCAAAGGCGAACTGGCCACCAACGCGGCGCGCTCAGCGGCGCTGAGCGGCCCGATTCGCGATTGCGGCGGCGCGACCAGTACGCGTTGGACGACTTCCGGCGTACCTTTTTCCTGCAAGGTGCCCACCAATGCCTCACCCGTGCCCAGCTCGGTCAACACCGATAACGCATCAAACGCCGGGTTCGGCCGGAACCCGTCTGCCACCGCCCGCAAGGATTTCTGTTCTTTCGTGGTGAACGCCCGCAGGCCATGCTGGATGCGCAAACCCAGTTGCGCCAGCACAGAGTCCGGCAGGTCGCCCGGCGATTGGGTGACGAAATACACCCCCACCCCTTTGGAGCGGATCAGCCGCACCACTTGCTCCAACCGCTCCTGCAAAGCCTTGGGCGTGTCGGCAAACAGCAAATGCGCCTCGTCGAAAAACAGCGCCAGCAACGGCTTGTCGGCATCGCCGCGCTCTGGCAGTTGCTCGAACAATTCCGCCAACAGCCACAACAGGAACGTCGCGTACACTTTCGGGGCTTCATGCACCAGGCGGCTGGCATCCAGCAGATGGATACGCCCGCGTCCCTCGCGGGTGGGCTGCAAGATGTCTTCAAGCTGCAGGGCCGGCTCGCCAAACAACGCCTCGGCGCCCTGCTGCTCCAACACTGCCAGACGCCGCAACAGCGCCTGGCTGGAACCGGTGGTCATCAGCGCCGCATCCTCGCCGAGCAACTCCGGGTGATAACGCAGGTGATTGAGCAGGGCCTTGAGGTCCTTGAGATCCAGCAGCAACAGGCCTTCGCGATCCGCCACCTTGAACGCTGCGTAAAGGGCCGACTGCTGGCTGTCCGTGAGTTCCAGCAAACTGCCGAGCAACAACGGCCCCATTTCGCTGATTGTGGTGCGCAATGGATGACCGGACTGCCCGTGGATATCCCACAGCGTGACGGGATACGCCTTGGCCGTGTAATTAAGGAACGGCATGCCGGCGATGCGCTCTGCGACTTTGCCCTGAGGGTTGGCGGCGGCACCCAGGCCACAGAGGTCACCTTTGATATCTGCGGCAAATACCGCGACGCCCGCATCACTGAACGCTTCGGCCAGACGTTGCAACGTGACCGTCTTGCCTGTGCCCGTGGCGCCGGCGATCAAACCGTGACGGTTGGCCAGGCGCATGGCCTGGGCAATAGGCTGGCCGTCAAGACCGGCACCGATAAGGAGTTGCGTGGAATCAGGCATTTCGTCACCCATGGTTAATCTTTAGTGTCGCCAGGTCGATAAGAAAGATGTGAGACCCACAAAGTCTAAAAAACGCTCAGATAGTTCCTACAGGGACCAACGGAAATATCAAACTTTTTTTGACGCTACCCTTCCGCGTGTTCCACAAGGACGCGCCTCGGATATTAAGACCTTAGCGGACCCTTCAAGCTATGAATAAAAATCTGCGCTTCAGCCATAAAATCCTGCTTGCAGCCTCCCTTATCGTCATCGCGGCATTTACGCTGTTCACCCTTTATAACGACTATTTGCAACGTAACGCGATACGCGAAGACCTCAATAGCTACCTGCACGAGATGGGCGACGTCACCGCCAGCAGTATCCAGACCTGGCTGACCGGACGTATCGCACTGGTGGAAAACGCCGCACAGAACATCGCCATCAACCCTGAACCCGCTGCGGTTGCCAGCCTGCTGGAGCAGAAAACCCTGACGTCATCGTTCATGGCCACCTACGTGGGTGACAGTCAGGGCGCCTTCACCATCCGTCCCGACACCAAGATGCCGGACGGCTTCGATCCACGCGTTCGCCCCTGGTACAAAGGCGCCCAGAGCAGCAACGGTTCGACCCTGACCGAGCCCTACATCGACGCAGCCACCGGGCAATTGATCATCTCCATCGCCACCCCCAGTGCCAAGGGCAGCCAGAGCATCGGCGTGGTCGGCGGCGACCTGAGCCTGCAGACCCTGGTGGACAACATCGGTGCACTGAACTTCGGTGGCATGGGCTATGCGTTCCTGGTCAGTGCCGACGGCAAGATGCTGGTACACCCGGACAAAAGCCTGGTGATGAAGTCCCTCTCCGATGTCTACCCAAAACACACGCCCACCATCAGCGGCGACTTCAGCGAAGTCGAAGCCAACGGCAAGGACAACATCGTTACTTTCACACGGATCAAGGGGCTGCCCTCGGTGAACTGGTACCTCGGGGTATCGGTGGACAAGGACGAAGCCTACGCAATGCTCAGCAAATTCCGCACCTCCGCCGTAATCGCCACCGTGATTGCCGTGGTGATCATCATCGCCCTGCTCGGCATGCTGATACGCGTGCTGCTGCAGCCGCTGCACGTGATGACTCGCGCGATGCAGGACATCGCCGACGGCGAGGGCGACCTGACTCGCCGCCTGGCCATCCAGAATCACGATGAGTTTGGCACCCTGGGTAACGCGTTTAACAGCTTCGTAGAGCGCATTCATACATCGATCCGCGAAGTGTCCTCAGCCACCCAACAGGTGAATGAAGTCGCACTGCGGGTTGTCAGTGCATCCAACTCGTCGATGGTCAACTCCGACGAACAGGCCAACCGCACCAACAGCGTTGCCGCCGCGATCAACGAACTGGGCGCCGCCGCGCAGGAAATCGCGCGTAACGCCGCACAAGCCTCCAACCAGGCCAGTGATGCACGGCAATTGGCCGAAGACGGTCAACAGGTGGTTGAACGCAATATCAAGGCGATGACTCAGCTGTCTGCAATGATCAGTGCCTCAAGCAGCAATATCGAAGCACTTAACAGCAAGACGGTGAATATCGGCCAGATTCTTGAGGTAATCACCAGTATTTCCCAGCAAACCAACCTGCTGGCACTGAATGCCGCCATCGAAGCCGCACGCGCCGGGGAAGCCGGGCGCGGGTTTGCGGTGGTCGCCGATGAAGTGCGCAACCTGGCCCATCGCACCCAGGAGTCGGCACAGCAGGTACAAAAGATGATCGAAGAACTGCAAATCGGTGCCCGTGACTCGGTCAGCACCATGAGCGACAGCCAGCGCCACAGTCATGACAGCGTGGAAATCGCCAACCTGGCCGGCGAACGCTTGAACAGCGTGACCCAGCGCATTGGCGAGATCGACGGCATGAACCAGTCGGTGGCCACCGCCACTGAAGAGCAGACCTCGGTCGTGGAGTCGATCAACATGGACATCACCGAGATCAACACCCTCAATCAGGAAGGCGTGGAAAACCTGCAATCGACGCTGCGCGCCTGCGCCGACCTGGAACAGCAGGCGGCACGGTTGAAACAGCTGGTGGGCAGCTTCCGGATCTGAACTACCGCAGGAGCCGGTCAGGCTCCCGCACTGTTTTCACGATGAACGCCAACCGAACATCTATCCTTAGCTCAGGTCCACGTTAGGAGAGCAATGGATCGGAGGGATGTTCATCGTGCATATCGCTGACATAACCATGTTCTACGCCCCGACAAGCGGCGGCGTGCGCACTTACCTGGACGCCAAGCACCGACGCCTGAGGCTCAAGCCCGGCATTCGCCATAGCCTGCTGATTCCCGGCGCGCAATGGAGCAATCAGGATGGCATCTTCAAGGTACCGGCTCCCGCGCTGCCCTTCGGCAAAGGCTACCGCTTCCCCCTTCGCCTCTCCCCCTGGCGAAATGTCCTGCACGATTTACAGCCCGATCTGATCGAGGTAGGTGATCCTTATCTCACCGCCTGGGCCGCGCTGGATGCCCGGCGCCAGCTTGATGTACCGGTGATCGGCTTTTACCACTCCGACTTACCGTTACTGGTGAGCAACCGCATGGGGTCTTGGCTTGCCCCGAACGTTGAAGCCTATGTCAGCAAACTCTATGGAAGTTTCGACCGGGTACTGGCGCCCAGCCAGGTAATGGCCGACAAGCTCATGGGGCTCGGCGTGAAGAATGTGTTCGTCCAACCACTGGGCGTGGACCTGCAAACCTTTACCCCTGACGCCCGCGACCCAGGCCTGCGCGCCGAGCTGGGGATCGGCGAAGACACCCGCCTGCTGATCTTTGCCGGGCGCGGTTCCAAGGAAAAAAACCTGCCGATCCTGCTTCGCTGCATGAAACGCCTGGGGGACGGCTATCACTTGGTGCTGGTGGGCTCCGGCATGCCGAGCAGCGTGCCGGCCAATGTCACCGTCATCGAGGGGTTTCGCCCGGCACAGCATGTCGCCCGGCTGATGGCCAGTGCCGATGCCTTGCTGCATGGCGGCGACCAGGAAACCTTTGGCCTGGTCATCCTCGAAGCCATGGCTTGCGGCATACCGGTAATCGCGGTGGCGGCTGGCGCGTTCACGGAGATAGTCGACGAACGCTGCGGCCTGCTGTGCGCGCCAAACAATCCAAGGGCGATGGCCGATACGGTGCGCGAGCTGTTCAACCTCGGCAGCAGGCGCCTGGGCGCGCAGGCTCGGCGTCACGTAGAACAACATTACGCCTGGTATACGGTGGTCGACAGCCTGCTCGGCCACTACCACGCGGTACTGGGCAGTCACAAGCCGATGCCTTCCCATGCCTGAGCGCTCGGTATTACTGGTGCTGCACGATGTGGCGCCGCACAACTGGGCCGATTATCGGCCCTTTGTCGAAGCCGTCGATGCCCTGGGCGCCGTGCCAATCACATGGTTGGTGGTGCCGGACTTCCATCATCGCGACGCCTTGACTGCCCACGGCGATTTTCAACGCCTGCTGGATCGCCGCGTGACCAAGGGCGATGAACTTGCCTTGCACGGTTACTACCATTGCGATGATCAACCGGCACCGCGCACACCCAAAGACTGGTTCATGCGCCGCCTCTACACCCATGAGGCTGAGTTCTATCAACTGTCTCAAGCCCAGGCTCTTGATCGTCTTCAGGATGGCATTGAAGTATTCCGGCGTCATGACTGGCCGTTGCACGGCTTCGTCGCACCCGCCTGGTTAATGAGCCAGGGCACTCGCGAGGCCCTGCGCCAACTACCGCTGAGCTACACCAGCAGCCCACAGCATCTGTATCGACTGCCCGATTTCACGCCGATCGAAGCCCCGGGCCTGACCTGGAGTGCGCGCAGTGCATGGCGTCGGGGGGTGTCCAGAGTCATCAGCGATCGTCGCGAACAGCGCTGGCACGCCGCCCCGGTGATTCGCCTGGGCGTGCACCCGGTGGACATGCGCTACGCATTCTCTCGCTGCTATTGGCTTGAAACCGTACAACGCCTACTCGACGCAGGGCGAACACCGCTGACCAAGGCTGCCTGGCTGGCTGAACAGGTGGTCGCTCAAGCACCTCGGCCAGGGGATCCGGGCAATTCATCGGCCTCCTGCAACTGCTCCCACAGCTCGGCGGCTCCCGGAAAGTCCGTACCGTCTTCCGGCTCCAACGCATCCGGGTCGTAACGACTCAGGCAGCCCTCACCCAACGTAGCAGGTGCCTTGGACGTGGCTTTATCAAGTGGGTCGGTCATGGCCTGGTCCTGAAAAGTGCGGGGAATGAAAAAAGGGCCTGCAGCGATTTAACGCCCAGGCCCTTCTTTGTTCAACCAAGACGCTTGAATCAGAATACGACCGTCTTGTTGCCGTGCACCAGCACGCGGTCTTCCAGGTGATAGCGCAGGCCACGGGCCAGCACCATCTTCTCGACATCACGGCCAAACCGCACCATGTCCTCAATGCTGTCACTGTGGCTGACACGCACCACGTCCTGCTCGATGATCGGACCGGCATCCAGCTCTTCGGTGACGTAATGGCAGGTTGCGCCAATCAACTTCACGCCACGCAGGGAAGCCTGGTGGTAAGGCTTGGCCCCCACGAACGACGGCAGGAAGCTGTGGTGAATGTTGATCACCTTGCCTGCGTATTCGCGGCACAGCTCAGGCGGCAGGATTTGCATGTAGCGCGCCAGCACAACCACGTCGGCCTCATGCTGCTTGACCAGGCGAGAGACCTCGGCGAACGCCGGCTCCTTGTCCTGCGGGTTGACCGGCACGTGGTAGTAAGGGATGCCATGCCACTCGACCATGCTGCGCAGGTCGTCATGGTTGGAGATCACGCACGCGATCTCGCAGTCCAGCTCGTCGCTGTGCCAGCGATGCAGCAAGTCGGCCAGGCAGTGGGATTCGCGGCTGGCCATCAACACCACGCGCTTTTTCTGCTCGGTGTCGGTGATGTGCCAGGTCATCGAAAACTCTTCCGCGATGGGCGCAAATGCCTCGCGGAACGCTTCAAGACCAAAGGGCAGCGTGTCGGCACGGATTTCGTGACGCATGAAGAACCAACCGCTGAGGTTGTCCGAGTGATGGCTCGCCTCGGTGATCCAGCCGTTGTGGGAGGCCAGAAAGTTACTGACTTTGGCAACGATGCCGACCCGGTCCGGGCAAGCAATCACCAGCCGAAAAGTGCGCATTAGGGGGGAACTCCAGAACTTCGCAAAGGCCGCCATTCTAGCGATTGTGCAGAAAAACTGCAGTATTCGATGAGCCTTATTCTGATCCGTTGCCCTGGCCACATCCCTTAATAGCGCATGGTTTTACCATTGCTATATGAATGAACAGCGCACGCTGCAGCAATTATGCGAATTTCAAGGAGATTATTTTCGGGGTAGCCCCTACTAATTAACTCGATTGCTTAGCGTCTTCACAAACATTCAAAGTAATTCACCTGAATACGCGCTTAAATGTTTACTTGGGGAAACCGCCTGACTATTATTGGGCCACTATCCCTGTCAATCAGCGTTCTACATAAGGTAGTCCACATGTCTCTGATCAACGAATACCGTGCCACCGAAGAAGCTATCAAAGAGCTGCAAGCTCGTTTGAAGAACCTGTCCCAAGATGACAAACTGAAAACCGAGCTGGAATTCGAAGGCAAACTGCGCACCCTCATGGGTGAATACTCCAAATCCCTGCGTGACATCATCGCGCTGCTGGATCCAGAGTCGAAAGTTAAAGCACCCCGTGGCGCCGTGAAAACTACCGGTACCAAGCGTGCGCGCAAGGTCAAGCAATACAAAAACCCGCACAACGGTGAAGTGATTGAAACCAAAGGCGGCAACCACAAAACCCTGAAAGAGTGGAAAGCCAAGTGGGGCGGTGACGTGGTTGAAGGCTGGGCTACCCTGCTGGGCTAAGCCTCACCCGGTCTGCGCTTGATACGCAACCCATTAAAAACGCCAGCTTGCTGGCGTTTTTTATTGACCGTCTTTTCTACAAACCGCTATTACCGATTCACACGAGCGGCTAAAGAGTCGGCATATCTCTGCCATTGCTCCAGCACCTGCTGCTGAAACGGCGTCGCACTAACGGCCAACTCCTGCCGGGCTTGATTAAATGCCTCCAAGGTATTCGGCGCGCCGAATTCAGGATTTTCCAAACGTTGCTGACAGAAAAGTTTCCAACGTTGTAGCTCCTCGCCGTTCAGCGTATCGGGGAAGTTACGCGCCCGGTAACGAAACAATAATTCAGGCAAACGGTGATCATCAAAAGGCCACTGCTGGCTGGCTAACTGCGCAGGTTCCGCCGCCCGGACTTGCTCACATAACCGTCGATCACGATCCCCGATAAAACCTTCATAAAGCTGCTGTTCCGGGTCTGCGCTCGGGGCAAAATCTTCCTCGGCGTAAATAACCGCCAACTTATCGCGCCAAAGTTCCTGTGCGTCAGTTAGCCGCAGGGCTCGCGCCTGGCAAATATCCATATCCAATTGCAGGCGCCCACGGTCCTCAGCCCGCAGTACGTTCAAGGGCGCGACCACGGGGCAACGGTTGATATGCACCAACTTGAGCGGCACCGGCAGCTCGCCTTCGGCAAGGTCCTCGCGACGGGTGTACAGGCGTTGGCGCAAGGCCGCGGCATCCATGTCCAGCAGCCCTTGGGGGTCGAGCCCCAGGTCGCAGACAATCAGCGCATTACGGTTGCGCGGGTGCCAGGCCAGGGGCAGCACGACACCCAGGTAATGACGCTCGGCGGAAAAACGTCCGGAGATATGCACCATGGGTTGCAGCAGGCGCACCTGGTCCATCACCCGTTGCTTGCTGCGCAGTTGAAACAGCCATTCGTAAAGCTTGGGCTGCTTCTCGCGCACCAGGCGCGCCAGGGCGATGGTGGCACGCACGTCGGATAACGCATCGTGGGCCTGGCCATGGTCAATGCCGTTGGCGGCAGTCAGGCGCTCAAGCTTGAGAGTCACGCGCCCATCCTGCTGCGGCCACTCGATGCCTTCCGGGCGCAGGGCGTAGGCAGTGCGAACCACATCGATCAGGTCCCAGCGGCTGTTACCGCCCTGCCACTCCCGCGCGTAGGGGTCGAAAAAATTGCGATACAGGCTGTAGCGCGTCATTTCGTCGTCAAACCGCAAGGTGTTGTAACCTGCGCCGCACGTCCCCGGGGCCGCCAGTTCGGCATGTACACGGGTCATGAAATCGGCCTCGGCCAGGCCTTTTTCCGCCAGTATTCCAGGGGTTATACCGGTAATGGCACAGGCAGCGGGATGGGGCAGGATGTCGTCGCTGGGCTGGCAGTAAAGATTGACCGGCGGGCCGACCTCGTTGAGATCAAGGTCCGTACGAATGCCGGCAACCTGGAGTGGGCGATCGCTGCGCGGGTTGATGCCGGTGGTTTCATAGTCGTACCAGAAAATGGAGGTCACGGGCTATTCCTGTGCTGAAGATCGACAAAGTCTAGGCGTTCAGCCGTGTTCGCGGCCAGCACCAATTATACTGTACAAACATCCAGCAAAACCTTGAGTAGTTGCTTCCATCACGGACACTGTTAGCATCCGTGTCTCCAGCCGCTCTGCACTGCCAAGGATCGCGATGCCATCAGCCCCATTGGACACCCTCTACCAGATCGAGACCCCGGAGGGCATCGACCTGCCGCTGCGCCCAGCCGGCTTGGTGCCACGGGCGCTGGCATTTGCCTTCGACCTCGGCGCGCGTGCAGTGATCATGGGCGTGCTGCTGGTGCCATTGGCGTTGCTCGGCAATATCGGTATCGGCCTGGGATCGCTTCTGCTGTTCCTGGTCAGTTGGTGGTACATGGTGCTGTTCGAGGTGCTCAACCAAGGCTGCTCACCGGGCAAACAGGTCATGGGCTTACGGGTCGTGCAGGACGACGGCACCCCCATAGGCTGGTCGGCGTCGCTGATCCGCAACCTCCTGCGGTTTGTCGACATGCTGCCTTTCGGCTACTTTCTCGGCGCCATCAGTTGCCTGCAACATCCTCACTTCAAACGCCTTGGCGACCTGGCCGCTGGCACCTTGGTGGTTTACCGCGAACAGCCTCTGGCACGTCCCCAGGTACCTCAAGCCGCGGCACTGCGCTTGCCGTTTGCCCTGGACCTGAGTGAGCAGCGAGCGATTCTTGGCTTCGCGGAACGCCAGGGTGAACTGTCCGCCGAAAGGGTACACGAGCTCGCCTCGATCCTTGCGACGCCACTGCAGGTGTCCCCGGCCCGCGCCGTGGAGCAACTCAACGGTGTGGCCCGCGGCCTGCTGGGGCCGACATGAAGCAGAGTCTTTTCGAAAGCCGTTACCAACACCAATGGCAAGCTTTTGCCGAACAACTGAAGCAGTTGGAACAAGGCAAGGCCAAGGCCAGTGATATGGCCGATTTCCCTCATCAATACCGGCGTCTATGCCAGCTCCTGGCCCTCGCCCAGGAGCGCGGCTACAGCAGTTACCTGGTGGATCCCCTGCAACAACTGGCATTGCGCGGCCATCAACAACTGTATCGCCACCGCAGCCAATTGGCGGCGAATGTGCTGAGTTTCGTCCTGGCCGACTTTCCGCGTCTGGTGCGAGAACAGTGGCGTTTCGTGTTGATTGCCAGCCTGCTGTTCTTTGGCAGCCTGCTGGGCATTGCCCTGCTGGTCTACCTGTTTCCCGACCTGATCTACAGCATTGTCAGCCCCCAGCAGGTGGCCGAGATGCAGGGCATGTATGACCCCGAGGCCAGCCGGCTGGGGCGCGCTGCCGAACGTGCTTCGAGCGAAGACTGGATGATGTTTGGCTACTACGTGATGCACAACATCGGTATTGCCTTTCAGACATTTGCCGCCGGTTTGCTGTTCGGCCTGGGCAGTGTGTTTTTCCTGATATTCAACGGGCTGATCATCGGCGCGATTTCCGGGCACCTGACAGAAATCGGCTATGGGCAGACCTTCTGGTCATTTGTCGTCGGCCATGGGGCCTTTGAGTTGACGGCCATTGCACTCGCCGGTGCCGCGGGCCTGCAACTGGGCTGGGCGTTGATCGCCCCGGGGCAACTGACCCGTGGCGAATCCCTGCGGCTCGCCGCTCGCAAGAGTGTGCAACTGCTATGCGGTGTCATGGTGTTCCTGCTGATCGCAGCTTTTATCGAGGCCTACTGGTCTTCCACCACCCAGATCGCCCCTTGGATCAAATACCTGGTGGGTGCTGCACTTTGGCTGCTGGTGGCGACTTACCTGACCCTTGCCGGACGGACTCGCCATGCGCCTGAGTAATGCCAGCGTGGCGATTCGCCCGCGTACCGCATGGGAGGCCATGGACCTTGGGGTATTAATGGCCCGGGAACATCGCCTGCTGTTGATGAGCAGCTGGGCGCTGGTGACCCTGCCGGTTTTTGCCCTGCTTACCGCGTTGCTATGGAAATACCCGTCCACAGCCATGTTCCTGTTCTGGTGGCTCAAACCGGCATTCGACCGCTTGCCTTTATATATCCTCTCCAAAGCCCTGTTCGGCGAAACACCCAGCCTTAAGCAGGCCGTGCGCCAATGGCCAAGACTGCTTAACCACCAACTGCTGGCCAGCCTGACCTGGCGCCGACTTAGCCTCAGCCGCAGTTTTGTAATGCCGGTCAGCCAGCTCGAAGGCCTGGACGGCCAGGCGCGCCAGAAACGCCTGGGTGTGCTGCAGCAGCGCAATGCAGGAGCCGCGCGCTGGTTGACCACCGTTGGGGTGCACCTGGAAATCGGCCTGTGGTTCGGCTGCATGGCGCTGTTCTATCTATTCATTCCGCAACAACTTGAACTGGATTGGGATTGGCAACGGCTGGCGCTGGCGACGGGCTCCGAGGGAGTCTGGCTGGAACACTTGAGCAACGCCTTCTACGCCTTGATCCTGGTATTTTGGGAGCCCATCTATGTCGCCTGCGGTTTCAGCCTTTATCTCAATCGCCGCACCCTGCTGGAGGCGTGGGACCTGGAGCTGGTATTCCGCCGCCTGCGCCAGCGTCTGAGCAGTGTGGTGCCACTGTTAGTGCTGGTGATCGGGCTGACCTTGCTGCCATTCAACCTGCCCGCCATGGCGGATGACGCCAAGCCACTGCCTCCCCAGAGCGCAAGCCAGTCCATCAAGTCGCTGCTGGACAAGCCGCCCTTCAAAAATCCGGAAACCGTCACCCGCTACCGCTTTGGCGAAGAAAAGTCCGTCGTTAAAAACAAGGCACACAGTGACGGCAAACTTCCGTCGTGGTTGCAGGCACTGCTGGACAACCTCAACAGCAACACGTTCAAGCCTGTAGCCCAAGGCCTGGAAGTACTGTTATGGAGCCTGCTGATCGGTGGCGTGGCCCTGGTGGCCTGGCGTTATCGGGACTGGTTGCGCACCTTTGTCAGCCTGCGCGGGGCACGTACACCCAAAGCAGCGAAACCACCACCCGCGCAATTGTTCGGCCTGGAACTGGGCACCGAGACCCTGCCCGAGGATATCGCCAGCGCCGCCGAGCAACTCTGGTCGACCCAGCCACGGGAGGCCCTCGGCCTTTTGTATCGTGGCCTGCTGAGCAGGTTGCTGCATGACTTCAACCTGCCCCTTAAAAGCGCTGACACCGAAGGCCAGGTCCTGCAACGGGTTCACCAATTGCAGCAGCCGCAGTTGCTGGCCTTCAGTGATGAATTGACGCGGCACTGGCAAAACCTCGCCTATGGCCATCACCTGCCCCCGGTCTCAGTCCAGCAGAAACTGTGCAACGATTGGCGTGCCCTGTTCAGTGCGGGAGGCGCCCGATGAACCGGCCATTACTGTGGGTGGGGCTGCTGTTGGCGTGCCTGCTTGGAGCGGGCGGTTTTTACGCCTGGAGCAAAGCGATTCCCTATGAAGAAGTGGTGGACCGCGGCCCCTCCCCGGAAGCCCTGGCCAATCCTTACCTGGCAGCCGAACACTTTCTGCGCCAGCAAGGCCTGGCCGTGGTGCATGCCAACGGCCTGGAACGTCTGGCGAGCCTGCCCGCCAAGGGCAACAGCCTGCTGTTGCTGGGTGAACGCGGCAACATGTCGCCACGCCAGGTAGGGCAACTCCTGGACTGGGCCAGGTCCGGCGGCCATCTACTGGTAGTCGCCGAGGCCCTGTGGGACGAAGAAACCGGCAAGAGCGGCGACCTGCTGCTCGATCGCCTGCCTATCCACCAAGTCCTCAGCGATGAACCCGATGCCCCCGCGCCGGCCCGCAAAAATAAAGCACCGGACCTGACCAAACTCTATGTCGACAACGACACAGCCCCGGTCTATTTCAGTTTCGACACCGACTTCAATCTCATCGACCCCAAGCACCTGGCACAATTTTCAGCCAATAGCGCCAGGTCGAGCCATTTGATGCAACTCGACCTCGGGCAAGGCCGCGTAACGGTGATCACCGACAGCGAGCTGTGGAAAACGCCAGACATTGGCAAACACGACAATGCCTGGCTGCTGTGGCATCTGACCCAGGGCACTGCCGTAACCTTGTTGTTCAACGGCGACGTAGATGACCTGTTCACCCTGCTGCTGCGTTATTTCCCCCAGGCGTTGGTGGCGCTCATTGCCCTGATTGCCCTGGCACTCTGGCAGGCAGGTATGCGCCAGGGCCCAATCCAGGCGCTCGCCCCCAAGGCACGCCGGCAATTGCAGGAGCACCTGAAAGCCAGCGCCGACTTCCTGCTGCGTCGCAGCGGCCAAGGCACACTGTTGCAGGCCTTGCAGCGTGACATCCTGCGCGCCGCACGGCGGCGTCACCCCGGCTTTGAACATCTCGACAACACGGAACAGGGGCGAGTACTTGCCCACCTGACGCGCCAACCCTCTCACGTCATCAGCCAGGCCCTCGGCCCACTCCCGACGAAACGGCTTTCCAGTGCCGATTTCAGCCGGCAGGTGGCGTGCCTGCAAACCCTCAGGAATGCCCTATGAGCGAATTTCCCAGCGCTAACACCCTGCCCGGCGACTCTCTGCAACGCGCCAGCCAGCAGGCCCAGGCCCTGCGCATTGAACTGCGCAAGGCGGTGATCGGCCAGGATCAGGTGATTGATGATGTACTCACCGCGCTGATCGCCGGCGGCCACGTATTGCTCGAGGGTGTTCCCGGGCTGGGCAAGACCTTGCTGGTGCGGGCCCTGGCCCGTTGCTTTGACGGCGAATTCGCGCGGATCCAGTTCACCCCGGACCTGATGCCCAGCGATGTCACCGGCCACGCGGTGTACGACCTTCACACCGAACAGTTCAAGCTGCGCAAGGGGCCCGTATTCACGCACTTGTTGCTGGCCGACGAAATCAACCGCGCTCCGGCCAAGACCCAGGCAGCCCTGCTCGAAGCCATGCAGGAACGGCAAGTCACCCTCGAAGGCGAGGCGCTGCCCATCGATCAGCCGTTCATGGTCCTTGCCACGCAAAACCCCATCGAACAGGAAGGCACCTACCCGCTGCCGGAAGCCGAACTGGACCGTTTCATGCTCAAGGTACGCATGGACTACCCCGATGCGCAGCAGGAACTGGATATGGTGCGCGAAGTGACACGCTCATCACGGGCCGACATGCTGGACGTGCAACCGTTGCGCACCGTGCTGGAGGCCGAGGACGTGCTGCAGCTGCAGCTGGTCGCCAGTGAACTGCCCCTGGATGAACACGTGCTCGACTATGCCGTGCGCCTGGCGCGAGCAACCCGCAGTTGGCCGGGATTGGCCATAGGCGCCGGCCCGCGAGCCTCCATCGCCCTGGTACGCGGCGCCCGCGCACGGGCATTGTTACGGGCAGGCGAGTTCGTCACACCGGATGACATCAAGGGCTGTGCCCTGGCGGTACTGCGTCATCGGGTACGTCTTGCGCCAGAACTGGATATAGACGGGCTGGAGGTCGACCAGGTGCTCAAGCAGCTGCTGGACCAGATTCCGGCCCCCCGGCAATGACCCGTTCATGAAACCGACCCGTCTGTTATTAGCCTGGCTCAGCGTACTGCTGGGCTTGAGTATCCTGCTGGGCACTGCGGCCGCCTTGCAGTTCAAGGTACCCGAGACCTTGCACTCAATAACGTGGGGCTTGCTCCTGGCGCTGTTGCTGCTGGCCATGCTCGACGCGCTGCGACTGCGCCGCCGACCCTCACCACGCGTGCACCGGCAGATGCCCGGCAGCCTGGCGCTGGGGCGCTGGGGCGAAGTCCGCCTGTCCCTGGAACATGACTACCCACAGGCGCTGACAGTGCAGGTGTTCGATCACGTCCCCGACGGACTGAGCGTGGAAAACCTGCCCCAGTCCATCGAATTGCGCCCTGGTGAACGCAGTGAGCTGGGTTATCGCCTGCGCCCCTTGCGGCGTGGGCATTTCGCGTTCAGTCGCTGCGAAATCCACCTGCCCAGTCCCTTGGGGCTCTGGTCTGCACGGCGCTTTATCGAAGACGAGGACGCCACCCGCGTCTATCCGGACTTCGCCCGCCTGTACGGGGCACAACTGCTGGGCGTGGATAACTGGCTGAGCCAACTGGGGGTCCGTCAACGGCAACGACGAGGATTGGGACTGGAGTTTCATCAGCTGCGCGAGTTTCGTGAGGGCGACAGCCTGCGGCAAATCGATTGGAAAGCGACCGCGCGGCAACGTACCCCCATCGCCCGGGAGTATCAGGACGAGCGCGACCAGCAGATCGTGTTCATGCTCGATTGCGGCCGACGCATGCGCAGCCAGGATGACGAGCTGTCCCATTTCGACCACGCCCTCAATGCCTGCCTGCTGCTTAGCTACGTGGCCCTGCGCCAGGGCGATGCGGTGGGGTTGTGCACCTTTGCCACTGACCAGCCACGCTACCTGGCACCGGTCAAGGGCAGCAGCCAATTGAATCTGTTGCTCAATACGGTCTATGACCTGGACACCAGCCGCCGAACCGCCGACTACCAGGCAGCGGCCAGCCAACTGCTGGCCCGGCAAAAACGTCGGGCATTGGTCATTATTGTCAGCAACCTGCGGGATGAGGACGACGAAGCCCTACTCTCCGCCGTCAAGCGCATCAGTCGTCAACATCGGGTGCTGGTGGCGAGCATGCGTGAGGAAGTACTCGATCGACTGCGCCAATCCCCCGTACAAACCTTGCCCGAAGCCCTGGCCTACAGCGGCACTGTCGACTACCTCAATACTCGGGATGAATTGCATGACCGCATGAACGCCCACGGCCTGTCGGCGTTGGATACGTTGCCATCAGAAATGGGCGCGGCCCTGGTAACACGCTACCTGGGTTGGAAGAAAGCCGGAGTATTCTAAAAAAGCGCACGACTGCGGCAGGGACAGCAGCACCCCGGCCGCGTCGACAGCGCGCCGCTTCTAGGCCGAAGCCTGCAAGGGATCAAAACTGAAGTACTGCAACAGCACGTTGATCAGTTGCCCATATTCCTCGGGAGCCTCAAGCACGCTGAACCCGGAATCGTAGTGCTGCGGGTTGATATCTTCATGGCTCCACAGGCAGGTCGCCGTGATGTCAATGACATGGAACGTGTCGTCAGCCCCGGGTATCTTCAAGCGCAACTCGAAGTCCACATCGACCATCATGGGTAACTGGCTGACCAACATCAGCCCGTCGTCAGAGACGTTACCCAGAAAACCTATGGGCTTGTCGGTGACACGGTTAAACACTTGCAGGAAATACGGTAGTTGATGCCGCTCGATCCGTCGGTCGGTAAACATGGTGAGATCGCCATCCAGTGGCCATGACTCTGGCCGTGCCAGTGATTCGGAACGAGCGCAATTGCTCGCTCTCCCTGGATCTCGGTGTGACAACGGACAACATTTTGTCACTCGACAGCTGCCGAATCCGGGCCCTGCATCCGTTCGAATAGAAACTTGTACAAACGAACGTTGAAAGAATAGCCCAAGACTGGCAACGGGCCAGTTATTAAATGACGAATGCCATTACAAAGAAGCGGGCCGCGGCTGTGCCACGCTCGCACCGGGGTAATGGCCCAGTTGCTGCAGGGTATCCAGCCTCGCGCGGGCACGGTAGGCATACTCGCTCGACGGGTACTGATTAATGATGAATTGATAGGTTTGCACGGCGTCGACGAACAGTTTCTGGCGTTCCAGGCATTGCCCGCGCAACATCGAAACTTCCGGTTGTACATAACGCCGTGTACGGCTCTCGCGGTCGACCTGGGATAGCTCCAAGGTGACGCGCTCGCAATCACCGACCTTGTATGCACGGTAGGCATTGTTCAAATGGTGGTCCATCGACCAACGGGTGCAGCCGACAACACTGACGGCCAGGGCAGCAATGAGCAAAATTCGCATGAAGGTTCTCCTGTCTTGTGCAGTGTATCGACCCCTCGTCAAAAATCTTCAAGGATGTTCATCTATTCAACCGGCGCGAAAACAAGCGAATCGTCGATAAGTAGTGCAAACGAACAATGACTACAACCAAAGAGCATAGTAGCCTTCCTCAGCGCTTGAACTCAGGAGTCTGTGCATGTCCGTCCGTCGTACCAAAATCGTCGCCACCCTTGGCCCGGCCAGCAACTCGCCGGAAGTCCTCGAACAGCTGATTCTGGCTGGTTTGGACGTTGCCCGTCTGAACTTCTCCCACGGCACCCCGGACGAGCACAAGGCTCGCGCCAAGCTGGTGCGTGACCTGGCCGCCAAACATGGCCGCTTCGTCGCACTGCTGGGTGACCTGCAAGGCCCGAAAATCCGTATCGCCAAATTCGCCAACAAGCGTATCGAGCTGAAGATCGGTGACAAATTCACCTTCTCCACCAGCCACCCGCTGACCGAAGGCACCCAGGACGTCGTGGGTATCGACTACCCGGACCTGGTCAAGGATTGCGGCGTCGGTGACGAGCTGCTGCTGGACGACGGTCGCGTGGTGATGCGCGTCGACACCGCGACCCCGACCGAACTGAATTGCACCGTGATCATCGGCGGTCCGCTGTCCGATCACAAAGGCATCAACCGTCGCGGCGGTGGCTTGACCGCCCCAGCCCTGACTGAAAAAGACAAGGCCGACATCAAGCTCGCCGCTGAAATGGAAGTGGACTACCTCGCCGTGTCCTTCCCGCGCGATGCCGCCGACATGGAATACGCCCGTAAACTGCGCGACGAAGCCGGCGGTACCGCCTGGCTGGTGGCGAAGATCGAACGCGCCGAAGCCGTGGCCGATGACGAAACCCTCGACGGCCTGATCAAGGCGTCCGACGCCGTGATGGTTGCCCGTGGCGACCTGGGTGTGGAAATCGGCGACGCCGAGCTGATCGGCATCCAGAAAAAGATCATCCTGCACGCGCGCCGCCACAACAAAGCGGTGATCGTCGCGACCCAGATGATGGAGTCGATGATCCAGAACCCGATGCCGACCCGCGCCGAAGTGTCCGACGTGGCCAACGCCGTGCTCGACTACACCGACGCCGTGATGCTCTCGGCCGAAAGCGCCGCCGGCCCGTACCCACTGGAAGCCGTGCAGGCCATGGCGCGTATCTGCGTCGGTGCCGAAAAGCACCCGACCAGCAAGACCTCCAGCCACCGCATCGGCAAAGTCTTCGAAAGCTGCGACCAGAGCATTGCCCTGGCAGCCATGTACACCGCCAACCACTTCCCGGGCGTGAAAGCGATCATTGCCCTTACCGAAAGTGGCTATACGCCGTTGATCATGTCGCGTATCCGTTCTTCGGTACCGATCTACGCGTTCTCCCCGCACCGCGAAACCCAGGCCCGTGCGGCCATGTTCCGTGGCGTATACACCGTGCCGTTCGACCCGGCGTCGTTGCCGCCCCATGAAGTCAGCCAGGCGGCCATCGACGAGTTGATCAAGCGCGGCGTAGTGGAGAAAGGCGACTGGGTCATCCTGACCAAAGGCGACAGCTACCACACCATCGGCGGCACCAACGGCATGAAGATCCTGCACGTTGGCGACCCAATGGTCTGAGTGACAGGCTGAAAAACAAAAGCCCTGCCATGTGAATGGCGGGGCTTTTTGCTTTCCGTGTGGCAGGGAGCATGTCGAATCGTCGCACCCACATGGGGTTAGCGCCTATCCATAAACCCCGACAACGCCGCAATCGCTTCCGGCGACTTCAAGCGCTGCACAAACAACGCCCCCTCTTCCTCGATCACTTGCCGCAACTGCTCACGGTCCACGCTCTTCATCAACTGCTTGCAGACCTGCACCGCTCCCGGCGCCAGGGTTTCAAAGCGCTCGGCCATTTCCCGCGCCTTGGCCAACGCCGCTTCGCCACTGCCCAACGCTTCGGTCGCAATCCCCCACGCGGCCGCTTGTTCGCCGCTGAAGCCCTCACCCAGCAACAGCAGTTCAGCCGCCTTCGCGTGTCCCAGCAAACGGGGGAGGATCAGGCTCGACCCAAACTCCGGGCACAGCCCCAAATTGACGAACGGCATGCGCAAACGTGCATCGCGGCTGATGTACACCAGGTCGCAATGCAGCAGCAGGGTGGTGCCGATCCCCACCGCCGCACCCGCTACGGCTGCAATCACCGGCTTGCGGCAGTTGAGCAGGCTTTTCATAAAGTGAAACGGTGGGCTGTCGAGGTCGCCGGGCGGCTGTTCAAGAAAATCGCCGATGTCGTTGCCCGCGGTAAAACACTCGCTGCTGCCCTGGATCAGCACGGCATTGATCTGCGGGTCCGCATCGGCCTGCTCCAACGCCTCGGCCAATTGGCTGTACATGGCTCGGGTCAGGGCGTTTTTCTTATCCGGGCGATTGAGCTGCAGGGTCAGCAGCCCGCGCTCGCGTTGCAGCAGGATGGCGTCGGTCATGGCGAATCTCACGGCAGTGGAATTCAGCACTCAACCACGGGGCAGGAACACATCGGCCAGCAGTTGATTGCGCGGCAGCCCCGCCAGGAACAGGCGCTTGGAGAAGGCCTCGACGCTGACAGGATGCCCGCAGAGTAAGGCCAGGGTTTGCCGGGAAACAAGCCGCAGTTGCGCCAATGCCTGGGCCGACTCGGCCGCAGTCCACAGCTCCACCGTCAGGTTCGGATGACGCGCAGCCAGTTCGGCCAGGGGCTCGGCCAGGTAATGACCGTCGGCATCATGGGCCAGGTGAATCATACGGATGGCGCCCTGGTGATCCTGGCGCAACGCCTCGCGCAGCACACCCCACAAAGGGCCCAGGCCGGTACCGGAAGCCAGCAGCCACAGCGGCCGGGATTGCCAGTCGGGATCGTATTGCAGTGCGCCGCCACGCAGTTCTCCCAGGCGCAGGCGATCACCCACCGACAACGCGCGCGCGGCATCACTGAATGCGCCGGGCTGACGGCAATCGATATGAAACTCCAGGAAGGCATCCTCCTGAGGCAGGCTGGCCAGGGAATAAGGCCGTGCCACCTGCCCGGCCCACAACACCAGGTGCTGCCCGGCGCGATACCGCAGTCCACGCTCCGCTTGCAGCCGCAGGCGCAGCACCGAGGCATTCAACCAATCGGCCCCCACCACCAGGGCCGGCAGGCCGTCCCGCAGCGGGTCGAACGCCTCGACCTGCAGATCGCCGATCACCTGGCACTGGCACGCCAGGCGCCAGCCCTCCTGGCGTTGTGCCGGGCTCAAGGCAGCGGGCTGACGGTCCTCGACCTCGCCCTGGCACCGCACCAGGCACGCATGGCAACTGCCGGCACGGCAACTGTAGGGCACGGCCACACCCGCCTGGTTCAAGGCATCCAGCAGGTTGCTGCCGGTGGCTACCGACCAATGGCGTTCGCCGACGTACAGTTCAGGCATGGAAGGACTCAATCACAAGGGGTGCGCACAGGGAATCATGCCTGCGACAGTTTGACCATAGTCGGGTGTATCGGCCACCGTGCCGGGTTATACTGCCGCGCCTTTTTAGCGTCGCGCCTGCACCACTTGGCGTGCCTTGGAAAGGTGGACTCAGCCGACCGATGCACCCCACTGAGCCCACCTTTATTGAATGTTCCCTTATAGAGGAGCGCGACTCATGACCGTGATCAAGCAAGACGACCTGATTCAGAGCGTTGCCGACGCCCTGCAATTCATTTCCTACTACCACCCCGTTGATTTCATCCAGGCGATGCACGAGGCCTACCTGCGCGAAGAATCGCCGGCAGCCCGTGACTCCATCGCGCAGATCCTGATCAACTCGCGCATGTGCGCCACCGGCCATCGCCCGATCTGCCAGGACACCGGTATCGTCACCGTGTTCGTGCGCGTGGGCATGGACGTTCGTTGGGATGGCGCCACCATGGGCCTGGACGACATGATCAACGAAGGCGTGCGTCGCGCCTACAACCTGCCGGAAAACGTCCTGCGCGCCTCCATCCTGGCCGACCCGGCCGGTGCGCGTAAAAACACCAAGGACAACACCCCGGCCGTGATCCACTACTCCATCGTCCCGGGTAACACCGTGGAAGTGGATGTGGCGGCCAAGGGCGGCGGATCCGAGAACAAGTCGAAAATGGCCATGCTCAACCCGTCCGACTCGATCGTCGACTGGGTGCTCAAGACCGTTCCGACCATGGGCGCCGGCTGGTGCCCGCCGGGCATGCTCGGCATCGGCATCGGCGGCACCGCCGAAAAAGCCGCGGTGATGGCCAAGGAAGTGTTGATGGAATCCATCGACATCCACGAGCTGAAAAAGCGCGGCCCGCAGAACCGTATCGAAGAGATGCGCCTGGAGTTGTTCGAGAAGGTCAACCAACTGGGCATCGGCGCCCAGGGCCTGGGTGGCCTGACCACCGTGCTCGACGTAAAGATCATGGACTACCCGACCCACGCCGCTTCGCTGCCGGTGTGCATGATCCCCAACTGCGCCGCCACCCGTCACGCGCACTTCGTGCTCGACGGTTCGGGCCCGGCGTCGCTGGAAGCGCCACCGCTGGACGCCTACCCGGAAATCGTCTGGGAAGCCGGCCCATCGGCCCGTCGCGTCAACCTCGACACCCTGACCCCGGAAGAAGTACAGAGCTGGAAGCCGGGCGAAACCGTGCTGCTCAACGGCAAGATGCTCACCGGTCGCGACGCCGCGCACAAGCGCATGGTCGAGATGCTGAACAAGGGCGAAAGCCTGCCGGTGGACCTCAAGGGTCGCTTTATCTACTACGTCGGCCCGGTTGATCCGGTGCGCGAAGAAGTGGTTGGCCCTGCCGGTCCGACCACCGCGACGCGGATGGACAAGTTCACCCGCCAGATCCTCGAGCAAACCGGCCTGCTGGGCATGATCGGTAAATCCGAGCGCGGCCCTACCGCGATCGAAGCGATCAAGGACCACAAGGCCGTGTACCTGATGGCGGTGGGCGGCGCCGCTTACCTGGTGGCGCAGGCCATCAAGAAGTCGCGTGTGGTGGCCTTCGCCGAACTGGGCATGGAAGCGATCTACGAGTTCGACGTGAAAGACATGCCGGTCACCGTTGCGGTGGACAGCAAGGGCGAATCCGTGCACATCACCGGTCCTGCCATCTGGCAGAAAAAGATCAGTGAAAGCCTGGCGGTAGAAGTGCAGTAAGCACCCTCCCCCAAGACTGAGGCGACCGCGGCCCATGGCCCGGTCGCTTTTTTATTGCCTGCTGATTCACCTATGGCAAGCCCGCTCACCACAAGAAGCCCACTCTCCCCTTCAGCCACGACAGCCCCTCACCACAAGACCCAAGCCGCTCATGTTATGGTGCACTCCCCTTACCGTGCCTGCCCATCACCGTATGATCGTGATCCCTCGCCCGCTGCGCCTGACCTTCTACTCCCTACTGATCATCGCCGGTGCGCTGCTGGCCGCGGCCTTGGCCACGCGCCATGCCGAACGCCAGGCATTGGTGGACGATGCGGCCCGCGCCAACCAGCAGTTGGCGCTGTACGCCAATTCCCTGCACACCCTGATCGAACGCTACCGCGCCCTGCCCGCCGTGCTGGCGCTGGACTCGGAAATGATCAACGCGCTCAAAGGCCCGTTGGACGCCAGCACCCAGGACCTGCTCAACCGCAAGCTCGAACGCATCAATGGGGCGGCGCAGTCCTCCACCCTGGAGTTGATGGACCGCACCGGCCTGGCTGTGGCCGCCAGCAACTGGAACTTGCCAAGCAGTTATGTCGGGCACAACTACGCGTTTCGGCCGTATTTCAGCCAGACCAAGAGCCAGGGCACCGGGCGCTTTTACGCGGTCGGCGTAACCACCGGGATCCCGGGGTATTTCCTCTCCAGCGCGGTGCTGGATGAACACGAGCAGTTCCTTGGCGCCATGGTGGTGAAACTGGAATTCCCTGAGCTGGAGCGCGAATGGGCCCAGGGCGATGACCTGTTGCTGGTCAGCGACGCACGCGGCATCGTGTTTATCGCCAACCAACCGGGCTGGCGTTATCGCAACCTGCACCCGTTGTCGGCCAGCGACCTGGTCGAACTCAAGGCCACCCGCCAATACGACAAGAAACAACTGCAGCCGCTGGACACCCAAACGTTGCAACGCTTCGACGAAAACAGCCACCTGATGCGCGTCAACGGCCCCGATGGCAACGCCAATTACATCTGGGAGTCCCTGCCGCTGAAAGCCGAGGGCTGGACCCTGCACCTGCTGCGCAAACCCCAGTTCGCCTTTGAAGACCAGCGCAACGCCGGCCTTGCCGCCGCCGGTTCCTGGCTGGCGCTGGTGTTCCTGGTGCTGTTCCTCAGCCAACGCTGGCGCCTGGCCCGTTTGCGCCAGCGCAGCCGCGAAGAACTCGAACAGCTTGTGGAAGAGCGCACCCAGGCCCTGCGCACGGCCCAGGATGGCCTGGTGCAATCGGCGAAATTAGCGGCGTTGGGGCAGATGTCCGCCGCCCTCGCCCATGAGATCAACCAGCCCCTGACCGCCCAGCGCATGCAGTTGGCGACCCTGCGGTTGCTGCTGGACCACGGTCGGGTGGACGACGCCTACAAGGCCCTGACCCCGCTGGACGACATGCTCACACGCATGGCCGCGCTGACCGGCCATCTCAAGACCTTTGCGCGCAAAAGCCCCAGTGGCCTGCGCGAACGCCTCGACCTGGCCACCGTGGTCGACCAGTCCCCGCACCTGCTCGACGCGCGCCTGCGTGATGAAGCCATCGGCAGCGTGCTGGACCTGACCCGCCCCGCCTGGGTACGCGGCGACGCGATCCGCCTCGAACAGGTGCTGATCAACCTGCTGCGCAACGCCCTCGACGCCATGGCCGACAAACCCCGCAAACGCCTGGAAATCCGCCTGCATGCCGACCAGCAACTGTGGCAACTCACGGTCAGCGACAGCGGCGGCGGGATTGCCGAGGAGCACCTCAACAGCGTGTTCGATCCGTTCTTCACCACCAAGCCGGTGGGCGACGGGCTCGGCTTGGGCCTGGCGGTTTCCTACGCTATCGTGCACGAATTGGGCGGACGCCTGAGCGCCAGTAACCGTGGCGACGGCGCGGTATTCACCCTGACCTTGCCTATCGCGCTGGAGACACCCGACTTATGTTGAACGCGGTGATTGTGGTCGATGACGAAGCCAGCATTCGTACGGCCGTCGAGCAATGGCTGAGCTTGTCGGGGTTCGAGGTGCAGTTGTTCAGCCGCGCCGAAGCCTGCCTGGCGCAACTGCCCAAGGACTTTCCCGGAGTGATCCTGAGCGACGTGCGCATGCCCGGGCTCAGCGGCCTGGAGCTGCTGGCCGAAGTGCAGCGCCGTGACGCCGACCTGCCCGTTATCCTGCTGACCGGACATGGCGATGTACCGATGGCCGTCGAAGCCATGCGCGACGGTGCGTACGACTTCCTGGAAAAACCCTTCAGCCCCGATGCCTTGCTCAACAGCCTGCGCCGCGCGTTGGACAAGCGCGGGCTGATCCTCGAAAACCGCCGCCTGCACCAACAGGCCGATCATCGGGCGCAGTTGGAGTCCAGCCTGCTCGGCGTGTCCCGTGGCTTGCAGAACCTGCGCCGACAGGTACTCGACCTGGCGACCTTGCCGGTCAACGTGCTGATCCGTGGCGAGACCGGCAGCGGCAAGGAGCTGGTCGCCCGCTGCCTGCATGACTTCGGCCCCCGTGCGAAAAAACCGTTTGTGGCGCTCAATTGCGCGGCGATTCCCGAGCAGCTGTTCGAGGCTGAACTGTTCGGCCACGAAAGCGGCGCCTTCACCGGTGCCCAGGGCAAGCGCATCGGCAAACTGGAGTACGCCCATGGCGGCACGCTGTTCCTCGATGAAATCGAAAGCATGCCCCTGGCCCAGCAAGTGAAGCTGTTGCGGGTGTTGCAGGATCAGAAGCTGGAACGCCTGGGCTCCAATCAAAGCATTCATGTGGATTTACGCATCATTGCCGCGACCAAGCCGGACCTGCTGGAAGAAGCCCGCGCCGGGCGCTTTCGCGAAGACCTGGCCTATCGGCTGAACGTTGCACAACTGCGCCTGCCGCCTCTGCGCGAGCGCCGCGAAGACATCCCGCTGCTGTTCGATCACTTTGCCCAAAGCGCCGCCGAGCGCTTGGGCCGCAACGTGGAACCGCTGAGCGGCGCGCAGTTGGGCCGCCTGCTCAGCCATGACTGGCCGGGCAACGTGCGTGAGCTGGCCAACGTCGCCGAACGCCAGGTGCTGGGCCTTGGCGAGCCGGAGCCGGAAGGGATCGAAGCCGGGCAATCGCTGGCCGCGCAGCAGGAGGCGTTCGAGGCCCATTGCCTGAAGGCTGCATTGACCCGGCATAAAGGCGATATCAAGGCGGTGCTGGCGGAGTTGCAACTGCCACGGCGCACCTTCAACGAAAAGATGCAGCGCCATGGGTTGGCCAGGGACATGTTCCTGAAAGATGAATGAGCGGATTTCCGCTCATCACCCTCAAAAACATCAGCGACTTTCCGCTCAAAATAAACCCCAGCCCCTTCTAGACCGGGCCTTCATCTACCTGGCACAGCTCCTGCTATAGCCCCAGCCAGGCTGCGCTCGCGCCGCTCCATAAAAACAACTAGATGAAGGATCCTTCAATGGATAACTCCAACACCTTGCCCCTGGGGTCGGCGGCCGCGCCGGCCAAGGAACGTACCACCACAAGCCGCATCAAATCGATCTTCAGCGGATCGGTCGGCAACATGGTCGAGTGGTACGACTGGTACGTCTACGCCGCGTTCTCGCTGTACTTCGCCAAAGCCTTTTTCCCGAAAGGCGACACCACCGCCCAATTGCTCAACACCGCCGCGATCTTCGCCGTAGGCTTCCTGATGCGCCCCATCGGTGGCTGGCTGATGGGCCTGTACGCCGACCGTGCGGGTCGCAAAGCAGCATTGATGGCGTCGGTCCTGCTGATGTGCTTCGGCTCGTTGATCATCGCCCTGAGCCCCGGTTACGAAACCATCGGCGTCGGCGCACCGATCCTGCTGGTGTTCGCCCGCCTGCTGCAAGGCTTGTCGGTCGGTGGCGAATACGGCACCTCGGCCACCTACCTGAGTGAAATGGCCACCAAGGAACGTCGCGGTTTCTTCTCCAGCTTCCAGTACGTGACCCTGATCTCCGGCCAGCTTATCGCCCTGGCCGTGCTGATCGTGCTGCAGCAGATCCTTACCACCGAGCAACTGTACGACTGGGGCTGGCGTATCCCGTTCGCCATCGGCGCCCTGTGCGCAGTGGTCGCGCTGTACCTGCGTCGCGGCATGGAAGAAACCGAGTCGTTCACCAAGAAGGAAAAAGCCAAGGAAAGCGCCATGCGCACCTTGATGCGCCACCCCAAGGAACTGATGACCGTGGTCGGCCTGACCATGGGCGGCACCCTGGCTTTCTACACCTACACCACCTACATGCAGAAGTACCTGGTGAACACCGTCGGCATGAGTATTTCCGACTCCACCACGATCTCGGCGGCAACGCTGTTCCTGTTCATGTGCCTGCAACCGATCGTCGGTGGGCTGTCGGACAAAGTCGGGCGTCGGCCGATCCTGATCGCCTTCGGCATCCTCGGTACCCTGTTCACCGTACCGATCCTCACCACCCTGCACACTATCCAGACCTGGTGGGGCGCGTTCTTCCTGATCATGGCCGCGCTGATCATCGTCAGCGGCTATACCTCGATCAACGCCGTAGTCAAGGCTGAACTGTTCCCGACCGAAATCCGCGCCCTGGGCGTGGGCCTGCCCTATGCACTGACCGTGTCGATCTTCGGCGGTACCGCTGAATACATCGCGCTGTGGTTCAAGAGCATCGGGATGGAAACCGGTTACTACTGGTATGTGACCGCGTGTATTGCCGTGTCGCTGGCGGTCTATGTGACCATGAAGGACACACGCAAGCATTCGCGCATCACCACGGACTGACGGTTGGATGCAGTAACAAATGTGGGAGCGGGCTTGCCCCCTCCCACCTGTTGAATCAGGACACCTCTGCTACCGGGCTCCGGCCATACCGTCGCTGTGCATACGACGCTCCGGCAATCATCACCACCAGCACCGCCGCCAATACCGCCGATGATCCAATGGTGCCGAAATCCAACCCGCCCTTTTCATGGGGCTTGGTCAGGAAGTCGCCCAGGGTTGCACCAAACGGCCGGGTCAGTACAAACGCCACCCAGAACAACAGCACCGACGAGATTTGGGTGAAGTACTTGAGCGCCACCACCGCGGCAATGGTCGAGCCAATCAACAAGGCGCCACCGGCAAAGCCGAGCCCCGAATCGTCCGCCAGGAAGTCGCCCAACGCAGTGCCCAAGGTGTTGGAGAACAGGATCGCCATCCAGTAGAACAGCTCGCCTCGGAAAGTCTGCACCTTGTTCACGTTCAGCGAGTCACCACTGAGGTGCCACAAGGCAAAGATGATCATCAGGATCACGATCAGGATCATCGACCCGGTGGCGTAGCCCAGGCCCAGGGTGCGGTCCATGAAGTCCGACATGGTGGTGCCGGCGGTGCTGGTGGACAGGATCACGATCCAGTACAGCACCGGGTTGTAGGTTTTCGACCAGAGTTGTGTCACCAGAGTGACCAGGAACACGCTGATGAGGATCATCGAGCTGATGGCGTAACCGACGTTCAGGGTCATCGACAACAAGTCCCCGGCGGTTTCGCCCAGGGTGGTTGCGCAGATTTTCATGACCCAGAACGCCAGCGTGATCTGAGGAAGTTTATTCATGCGGTAGAAGGCTCCGAGGCTCAGTCTTATAGGGGGTATCGACCTTGGGCGCAGACTGAACGGGCCGCTGTGAAAAATAGGTGGCCGCTGAATGAAAATTCCATAGGGCCGATGGAAATTCGTCGCCGTGGATTGCACTATGACGGCCTCCCAGACCCCCGCAGCAGGAACCCGGCCATGCCTGACGATATCCACTTCTACGAACCGGCCAACGGCCACGGCCTGCCACACGACCCGTTCAATGCCATTGTCGGGCCACGGCCGATTGGCTGGATTTCATCCCACGACAGTAGCGGGCGCCTGAACCTGGCGCCCTACAGTTTTTTCAATGCGTTCAACTACATTCCACCGATCATTGGGTTTTCCAGCGTCGGGCGCAAAGACAGCCTGAACAACATCGAACAGACCGGCGAGTTTGTGTGGAACCTGGCCACCCGCCCGCTGGCCGAGCAGATGAACCAGAGCTGCGCGGCCGTCTCGCCGGAGGTGAATGAGTTCGAGTTGTCCGGCCTGACACCGGTGGCGTCGAAAATCGTCGGCGTGCCGCGAGTGGGCGAGAGCCCGGTGTCGTTCGAGTGCAAGGTGACGCAGATCATCCAACTGCAGCGCGCCGACCAGCAGTTGGTGCCCAGCTGGCTGGTACTGGGCGAGGTGGTCGCGGTGCACATTGCCAAGTGGCTGCTCAAGGATGGGGTGTACGACACTGCCGCCGCCGAACCGATCCTGCGCGGCGGTGGCCCGGCGGATTACTTCCAGTTGGGCCCGGAGGCGTTGTTCAAGATGTATCGCCCAGGCGCCAGCAAACCCTGACTGAAATACACCAAAAAAGTGGGAGGGGGCTTGCCCCCGATGGCAATGGCACATCCAACATCATTGTTGACTGACACACTGCTATCGGGAGCAAGCCCCCTCCCACATTAGAGGGTCGGCGTTGTTCAACTGGCGGCGCTCGCCCAGGTCAGTTGACCCTCTTCATCCACACCGATCAACCGCTCAAGCTGCACGGTGGCTGCATCATCGGCGTCGGAGGCGGTCTTGAACGTCTGTCCATCCAGGATCTTGTGAAACTGCGGGGCGCCCATGCCATCCAGTGCCTTGACGGCGACGGCGGCGCTGTAGCCCCCTTCACCCGGTACTACGGCGGAAACGGCTTCGTGGTGGGCAAATTGTTTACGTGCCATGTTGCAGGTCCTGGCCAATGGAAAAGTGGGCCATTCTAACCATTAACCGGCCAGTTGCAGGTACTCGCCGTAGGCATTGGCGGCGGAGGCATCGGTGAAGGTCTGGAAATCCATGCTGCGCACGACCATGTCGTTCAACAGCTCAGTGAAGATCATCAGGGCCGGCGAGTTGAAGTAGGCACTCATCGCCTGCTCGCTGCTCCAGAAACCCGAGATCAACCAGACATCGGGATCGACCTGGGAATGCTGCAACGAAAATTGCAGGCAACCCTGAGCCTGACGGCCCGGTTCGATCAAACTGCTCAAGCGTGCACCCAGTTCGGTGCTGCACCCGGTGCGGGCGCGGATAAAGGCCATATGGCTCGCGGGAATGGGGGTGGACATGTTCGACTCTCCCGTTGAGAAGTGATGCTCGGCAAGCACTGTGGGGGCGTGTTGCCACAGGATCAAAGATAACGGCGCGGGTGCGGGCGCGGTTAGTCAATTCCTGCAGGCTTATTGCACAATCCTGCGAGAAGCGTAGGAAGGACGGAGGGACCGCCGGTTCGATTCCACAGGCAAACGCCTTGTTTCAGGGACATGACAGCCCGAGAACTTGCCTGATTCACGACACGTCGCAGGATCAGGCAAGGATTGTGCAGAATCGACCTAACACTGTTTGAAAAGCCGCCGCTAAGCTGAGCCCATCAAAAAAGCATGCAGAGGACGCCTTATGCCGTCGCCCGAACATCAGTCCATGCCCCTCGACGCCGAGACGGAAAAACAGCGCGCCGAACTGGCGAGCATCGTACATCGTCATACCTGGGAAGACGGCTCCTATGGCACGGCGATTACGTCACTGTTCCTGAACCGCCACAACACGCCGCGTGACTTCATGCCGGTGCTGGTGGAGCCGGCGTTGTGCATCCTCGCCAACGGCAGCAAGGAAGTGCGCCTGGCCGACGAAATCTTTGCCTACGACCCGCTCAATTACCTGGTGTTCTCGGTGGCGATGCCGGTGGCCGGGCGGATCATCGATGCCACGCCGGAAGATCCAAACCTGTCAGTGCGCATCAATATCGACCCGGCGCAGCTCACTGCCTTGATCGCCGAGGCCGGCCCCATGGGCGTGCCCACGCGCCCGACATCGCGCGGGATGTATGTGGACCGCATCGACCCCCAGTTGCTCGACGCCGTGCTGCGCCTGGCGCGCCTGCTGGATACACCCAAAGACATCGCCATGTTGGCGCCGCTGATCAACCGTGAAATCCTCTACCGCCTGCTGCGCGGTCCCCAGGGTTATCGCCTGTATGAAATTGCCGTAGCCAACAGCCAGAGCCATCGCGTCAGCCAGGCGATCAAGTGGCTCAATGGCAACTACGAACAACCGCTGCGCATCGATGACCTGGCCAAGGAAGTGAACCTCAGCGTCTCGACCCTGCATCACCGTTTCAAGGCAATTACGGCCATGAGCCCGCTGCAGTACCAGAAGCAGCTGCGTTTGCAGGAAGCACGTCGGCTGATGATTGCCGAAGGGCTGGAAGCGTCGGCGG
Organism: Pseudomonas sp. NIBRBAC000502773; assembly: GCF_006517195.1. NCBI lineage: Bacteria > Pseudomonadati > Pseudomonadota > Gammaproteobacteria > Pseudomonadales > Pseudomonadaceae > Pseudomonas > Pseudomonas sp. NIBRBAC000502773. The sequence continues at coordinate 2,049,840 of NZ_CP041189.1, forward strand.
CGGGGTATCGGGTAGGGTATGAAAGCCCGTCGCAGTTCAGCCGGGAGTACAGCCGGTTGTTTGGGGCACCGCCGCTGAGGGATTTGGCACGACTGCGCCAAAGCGTCTGACACAAAGACGATCAAAATGTGGGAAGGGGCTTGCCCCCTCCCCTATTTGTCCAATGGTGTTTTTCAGTCCAGGGTTCGAGGCAGTTGCAGGGTGACCCGCAAGCCGCCCTCACGCAAATTCTGCAAACTCACTTCACCGCCATGGCTATGGGCAATATTGCGCGCAATCCCCAAGCCCAAACCGTAACCCTGCTGCTGGCCGGCCAGGCGAAAATGCGGTTCGAAGACCTGTTCCAGGCGCTGTTCCGGCACGCCAGGGCCTTCGTCGTCGACGTGCAGGATGAACTCCGCGCCATCGTCCTCAATACGCAAATGGGCGTTCTGCCCGTACTTCAAGGCATTATCGATCAGGTTGCCGATGCAGCGCTTGAGCGCCAGCGGCTTGCCCGGGTACGCCGCCACTGCTGCGCCGTCCAGGGTGACCCGGCCGTTGCCGTTGGGCGCCACATAAGGCTCCACCAGGCATTCGAGCACATGGTTGAGGTCGACCGGCTGGATGTTCTCGTGGATATCGGTGTCTTTCACACATTGCAGCGCGCCCTTGACCAGCAACTCCAACTCATCCAGGTCACGGCCGAATTTGGTTTGCAGGTTCTCGTCTTCGAGCAATTCCACGCGCAGGCGCAGGCGGGTAATCGGTGTGCGCAGGTCGTGGGAAATCGCGCTGAACAACTGGCTGCGCTCCGTGAGGTAACGGCTGATGCGTTCGCGCATGGCATTGAACGCGCGGCCCACTTCCACCACTTCACTGCCGCCGCCTTCGGCCACCGGTTCCACATCGGCGCCCAGGGACATGTCACGCGCCGCCCGCGCCAGGCGCTTGAGCGGCCGGCTTTGCCAGTGCACCAGCAGGCCGATGAACAGCAGCAAAAAGCCGCTGGTCAGCACGATAAACCACACTTGCTGGGACGGCAGGCCCTGTTCTTCAAGGCTGGTGTAGGGCTCGGGCAACAGCGAAGCGATGTACAGCCATTCGCCGGGGGCGAGTTCGATCTGGGTCACCAATACCGGCGGGTTGACCGGTTCCAGGGTCAGCGCGTAATGGGCCCAGGAGCGCGGCAACTCATCCAGTTTCAACCCGGCGTTGAAGATGCGCAGGTCTTCGGCGCTGACGAACTCCACCGAGATAGGCACGTCGGCGCCCAGGGTCTGGCGCAGGACTTCATCCACGGCCACCAGCACCGCCTGTTTGCGCGGGGTTTGCGGCAACACTTGCATGTCGAGCGGCCGGTCATTGAGGGTCACGACAAAACGGGTGCCGCCCATACTGCGCAACTGGTCAAGGACCAACGGTCGATAGGCCACCGGCAACGAACGGAAATAACTCACGCTGGCAGTCATCGAGTGCGCCAGGCTACGGGCGCTGGTGACCAGGCCTTCGAGCTGGGTGGCGCGCAACTGCGAGACCCAGATCACGCTGGACAGCGCCTGGGCGAACAGCACCGCGAGCAAGGTCAGCAGCAACATGCGCCCCAGCAGCGAGCGCGGTACCGGGAAGCGCCGGCGGCGTTCGCTCAGCGGCTCAGTGGGCATTGCCGGCAACCACGCTGGCTGCCAGTTGATAGCCGCTGCCGCGCACGGTGCGGATCAGCCTCGGGGGTTTTTCGGTGTCGCGTAGGCGTTGACGCAGGCGGCTCACGGCCATGTCGACGATCCGGTCGAGGGGCATCAGGTCGCGGCCACGGGTGGCGTTGCCGATAGTGTCGCGGTCGAGAATCTGCTGCGGGTGATCGAGAAACAACTTGAGCAGGGCAAAGTCGGCACCGGAGAGGATCACCTCTTCGCCATCCACGTGGAACAGCCGATGGCTGATCATGTCCAGGCGCCATTCATCGAACACCAGCACATCGCCATTGCCGCTGCGCTCCTGGCCGAACTGGCAGCGGCGCAACAAGGCCTTGATCCGCGCCTGCAACTCGCGGGGGCTGAAGGGCTTGCCGATATAGTCGTCGGCCCCCAGTTCCAGGCCGATCACGCGGTCGGCTTCGTCGGAACTGGCGGTGAGCATGATGATCGGCACCTGCGCCTGGCGCGGGTGCTGGCGAATCCAGCGGCAGAGGCTGAAACCGTCTTCGTCCGGCAGCATCACATCGAGGATGACCAGGTCGCACGGCGCCTCGTTCATCGCCTGGCGGAACCCCGCGCCATCCGGCACGCCACGCACCTGGAAACCGGCGCGACTGAGGTAGGTCTGCAGCAATTCGCGGATTTCCTGGTCGTCGTCGACGAGGAGAATCGATTTACTGATTACGCTCACGGGGTCCTCCTTGTTGTTATAGGGGGTGCGGGTCAGGCAAACGCCTGCTCCAATGCGACGCCCGCCCCGGTCAACCCGGAATACGGCGCGGTCACCAGCCACACCGGGATGCCCTTGAAGTAGTCGCTCATGCAGCCTTTGTCACTGAAGCTCCTGGCAAAACCGCTGTGGATGAAGAAGTCGGCAAACCGCGGAATCACCCCACCTACGATATACACACCACCGCGCCCACCGGTGGTCAGCACATTGTTGCCGGCTACCCGGCCCAGCCAGATGCTGAATTGATCCAACACTTCCATGGCCACCGGGTCGCCCGCCAGGCCCGCTGCCGTGATGGCTTCGGGGGTGTCGAGCACCGGGGTGTGGCCATCGACCGCGCAAATCGCCCGGTACAGACGCGGCAGACCGCCACCGCTCAAGGCGGTTTCGGCGCTGACGTGGCCGATCTCGGTGTAGATATGCTGCCACAGCTGGGTTTCCCGTGGGCTGCTCAGGGGCAGGTCGACATGGCCGCCCTCCCCCGGTAACGCCGCGTAACGACCAGCACCGAGGTCCAGCAGGGTACCGACACCCAGGCCGGTGCCCGGACCGATCACCACCGCCGGGCGCAACGGTTCCGGCGTGCCTTCGCAGACCACACGGAATTCGTCGGGCTTGAGGCGAGTCATGCCCAGGGCCATGGCCGAGAAGTCATTGACCAGCAGCAGTTCATCCACCTGCAACGCCTGGCAAAACGCAGTCTTGCTCAAGCGCCAGTGATTGTTGGTGAATTTAAATTCATCCCCGCTCACCGGCCCGGCGACCGACAGGCACACCGCACCGATGTCGCCGATTTGCAGGCCTTCTTCCTTGAGGTAGACCTTGATCGCGTCCTCAGGGCTTTGGTGATCCGCCGTGGCATGCACCCGGATCGAATGCAGTGCCTGATCTCGCCACAACGCAAAACGGGCGTTGGTACCCCCGATGTCACCGACCAGCGCTAGCTTCACTTAAGCGTCTCCAAGGCACAGGTAAAGGCGCTGGCGCCCTGCTCTGCGGAGCTTGCGGCCAAGCGCATAAATGCAAACAGCTCGCGACCGGCCCCCACGTTATTGCCCAACAGGCCCGTGGCAGGCGTGCGCGCTGCAAATTCTTCGGCGTCCACCTTAAGCTCCAAGGTGCCCTTCACGCCATCCACGCGAATGATATCGCCATCTTTGACCCGCGCCAGTGGCCCGCCGCTCTGGGCTTCGGGGTTGACGTGAATCGCGGCGGGGATCTTACCCGACGCGCCGGACATACGCCCGTCTGTCACCAGCGCCACCTTGAAGCCACGGTCCTGCAGCACGCCGAGGAACGGCGTCATCTTGTGCAGTTCCGGCATGCCGTTGGAGCGCGGGCCCTGGAAGCGCATCACAGCGACAAAATCCTTTTCCAACTGGCCGGCCTTGAACGCATCGGCCAGGTCCTGCTGGTCCTGGAACACCACCGCCGGCGCTTCGACGATCTGATGCTCAGGCGCTACCGCAGAGACTTTCATCACTCCGCGGCCGAGGTTGCCTTCCATCACACGCAGGCCGCCTTCCGGCGAGAACGCACGCGCCACAGGGCGCAGGATGGTTTCGTCGAGGCTTTCGATCGGGCCGTCGCGCCACACCAGCTCGCCATCAACCAGGAATGGTTCCTGGATATAACGGCTCAGGCCCTTGCCCGCCACAGTGTTGACGTCGTCGTGAAGCAGGCCGGCTTCAAGCAGCTCGCGGATCAGGAACGACATGCCGCCCGCCGCCTGGAAGTGGTTGATGTCGGCCTTGCCGTTTGGATACACGTGGGACAGGGTCGGCACCACCTCGGAGAGGTCGGCCATGTCGTCCCAGGTGAGGATGATGCCCGCCGACATGGCGATGGCCGGCATGTGCAGGGTGTGGTTGGTGGAACCGCCCGTCGCGTTGAGCGCAACGATGGCGTTGACGATGGATTTCTCGTCGACGATCTCGCCGATCGGCGTGAAGTTGCCGTTGGCCTTGGTCAGGCGCGTGACCTGGTGCGCGGCTTCGCGGGTCAGGGCGTCACGCAGCGGCGTGTACGGGTTGACGAACGAGGCACCCGGCAAATGCAGGCCCATCACTTCCATCAGGAGTTGATTGGTGTTGGCGGTGCCGTAGAAGGTGCAGGTACCGGGGCTGTGGTAGGACTTCATCTCCGATTCCAGCAGCTCTTCGCGAGTGGCCTTGCCTTCGGCGTAGCGCTGGCGCACGTCGGCCTTCTGCTTGTTGGAGATGCCCGACGGCATCGGCCCGCCCGGTACGAAGATCATCGGCAGGTGGCCGTAGCGCAGCGCGCCCATCATCAGGCCGGGCACGATCTTGTCGCAGATGCCCAGCATCAGCGCGGCGTCGAACATGTTGTGGGACAGCGCTACCGCCGTGGACATGGCGATGACTTCACGGCTGAGCAGGCTCAGTTCCATGCCGGGCTCGCCCTGGGTCACGCCGTCGCACATGGCCGGGGTGCCGCCGGCGAACTGGCCGACCGAGCCGACTTCGCGTAGGGCTTTCTTGATTTGTTCCGGGAAATGTTCGTACGGCTGGTGCGCCGAGAGCATGTCGTTATATGACGAAACAATTGCCACGTTAGCGGCGTTCATCATGCGCAGGCTATTTTTATCTTCGGTGCCGCAACCGGCCACGCCATGGGCGAAGTTGGCGCATTGCAGCTTGCCGCGCATCGGACCGTCGCTGGCTGCGCCGCGAATGAGCGCAAGGTAAGCCTCACGAGTGGCGCGGCTGCGGGCGATAAGCCGTTCGGTGACCTCAAGGACGCGGGGATGCATGTGTAGAACTCCAGGCTAACGGATGTGGCGACCTGAGTGTCTATGCTGATCAAACGCCCGCAGCTCATGGGATGGCAGAGAGTCGTTTGGATCATCGGACCAGTTGATTCAGGTCACTCGTTGTAGATTGAACAAAATATTGCCACTAAAAAGGCTTGTTTTCTATTTTTATGCGAATAATCTTGTAATTCTTACAACAAATCGACGACAGGCACTTTCCAATGACTCTTCGTATCGCAATCAATGGTTTTGGCCGTATCGGCCGTAATGTCCTGCGCGCACTGTATACCCAAGGCTATCGCCAGGATTTGCAGATCGTCGCCATCAATGATTTGGGCGACAGCTCGATCAACGCCCACCTGCTCAAATACGACACCGTGCACGGCACTTTCGATGCAGAGGTTGCCCACGATCAGGAAAGCCTGACCGTCAATGGTGACCGGATTGCCGTCAGTGCCATTCGCAACCCGGCCGACCTGCCGTGGGCGGCGCACAAGGTCGACGTGGTGTTCGAATGCACCGGTCTGTTCACCGACCGTGACAAGGCTGCCGCCCATATTACCGCCGGCGCACGCAAGGTGATCATCTCCGCCCCGGCCAAAGGCGCGGACGCGACCGTGGTCTACGGCGTGAACCACGACATTCTGCGTCAATCCCACCAGATCATCTCCAACGCCTCGTGCACCACCAACTGCCTGGCGCCGGTCGCCCAGGTGCTGCACCGCGAATTGGGTATCGAAAGCGGCTTGATGACCACGATTCATGCCTATACCAACGACCAGAACCTGACCGACGTCTACCACACCGACCCGTACCGCGCGCGTTCGGCCACCCAGAACATGATCCCAAGCAAGACCGGCGCTGCCGAAGCGGTGGGCCTGGTGCTGCCGGAGCTGGCAGGCAAGCTGACCGGCATGGCCGTGCGTGTACCGGTGATCAACGTGTCGCTGGTGGACCTCACCGTGCAATTGAAGAAAGACGCCACTGCCGACGAAGTCAACGCACTGCTCAAGGAAGCCAGCCAACACTCGAAGATCCTCGGCTATAACACCCTGCCGCTGGTCTCCAGTGACTTCAACCATAACCCGCTGTCGTCGATCTTCGATGCCAACCACACCAAGGTCAGCGGCAAGTTGCTGAAAGTGCTGGCCTGGTATGACAACGAGTGGGGCTTCTCGAACCGCATGCTGGATAACTGCCTGGCGTTGTGCAACGCCGAATAACGCGGTCCTGTGGGAGGGGCAGTACAAGCCCCCTCCCACATTTGTTCTATGTAGACACAGAGAAATAGCCACTTGCCATTTCAGTTGATGATAAGCATTATCATTAACTGCAAATCGGTCTGGTATCACTGTGAGCCAATCTCGCTTCAACCAAGTCTTTCTCACCCAACGGGTGATTCTGCTACGCACCTTGCAGCGGATGGTGAATAACCACAGCACCGCCGAGGACCTGTTGCAGGAAACCTACCTGCGCGTCACCCGGGCCCTCAGCGAGCGGCCGATCGATCACCTCGAACCCTTCGTCTACCAGACCGCGCGTAACCTGGCGCTGGATCACTTGCGTTCACGCAGGATTCAAGCGCGCACCCTGCAGGAAGATGTACCGCTGGAGATCCTGCAAAGCGTCGCCGCCCCCATCAGCACCCCCGAAGATGCAACCCAGGCCGAGCAATTGCTTGAACACCTGAGCATCAGCCTCGGCCAGTTGAGCGCGCGCCAGCAGCAGATTTTCATCCTCAGCCGCTTGCACGGCTGCAGCTACCAGGAGATCGCCGATCAGTTGGACGTGTCCTTGAGCACCGTGCAAAAGGAACTGAAATTGATCATGGCCATTTGTGTAGGTGTGGCCGAAAGACTGGATCGGCCTTAAGCTTCAGCCGACAGAATTGTCGACCCAAGCTGTAGGAAAGATGAATAGAACGTGGCGAAGACCCGAGGAACACCGTGACGGACCCGAATAAACTGCGCCCCCATGAGCTGGCTCATGAGGTGTTGCAAGACACGGCTATGGACCAGGCCCTCGACTGGCTGATCGCCTTGCAGTGCCCAGCGCCCGGGCAGCAGGCCGAGTTTGAAGCCTGGCTGGCCCAAGACCCGGCCCACGTCCACGCCTTCGGCAAGGCCCAGGCCGCCTGGGGTGGCGCGCCGGTACACAGCGCCGCCGTCGCCCTGGCCGCGCCGCGCAAACCCAGGGGCTGGCGCCGGATCAAGCCACACTGGAAACCGCTGGCCACCGCCGCCGTGCTGTTGATCGGCCTGTTCAGCTTCAGCAACCTGCCGGTACGCCTGCAAGCCGACCATCTCACGGTGGTGGGCGAACGCCAGCGCCTGCAATTGGACGATGGCTCGAAAGTGTTGCTTAACACCAATTCGGCGTTTTCCAGCAGCATCAAGGACCACCAGCGGATCGTCCGCCTATACCAGGGCGAAGCCTTTTTCGAAATCATGCCCGGCCATGGCCTGCCCCTGGAAATCGACGCCGGCCCCGTGCGCGCCAGCGTGCGTGATACCGCCTTCGCCGTGCGCTACCTCAACGGCGAAGCCCAGGTGCAGGTGCAGCGTGGCGATGTCGACCTGAGCAACACCTTCGACGATGCCCGCGTGCGCCTGAGTGCCGGCGAAAGCATCCGCATCGGGCCCAAGGGCTTTGGCCAACCGGCCACGCTGGATGCCAACAAGGACCTGGCCTGGGTGCAAGGCCGGCTGATTTTCGAAAACTGCCCGATGAGCGAAGTGCTCGCCGAACTGCGTCGTTACTACCCCGGCTGGATCGTCAACACCAACGACAAGCTCGCCAGCGTCGCCGTCACCGGCAACTACCGCCTCGACCAACCCCTGGATGTGGTGCGCTCCCTGGCCCACATCACCTCAGCGAAGTTGTCGGAATACCCCGCGCTGGTGATTTTGAACTAAATGAGAATTATTTTTACTCGATAGCCTTCGACGTTACGTCTCGTCTTAGCCAATGCAACTGATTCCTATTTGGTTCGGTTCGCAACTATAAGATTCGTACCTTCCGGAGCGCTCTCGATGTCCTCTCGTTTCAACCGCCGGTCCTCCTCCCCCGTGCTGTCCTTGCTGACCGCCGCCATCCTGCTGGCCGGTTCGCCAGTGATGGCCGCCACTGCCGCCGAACCTGCCGCCCGCAGCCACGGCAACTACAGCTTCAGCATCGAGCAACAGCCATTGGTCTCGGCGCTGAACGCTTTTACCAGCGTGACCGGCTGGCAAGTCGGCCTGCCCGCCGAGCTGGGCCAGGGTGTGTCGTCCCCTGGGGTGCGCGGCGCCCTGTCGCCGGAGAAAGCCCTGGACCGGCTGTTGGTGGGGACCAACCTGAGCTACCGCAAGCTGGGCAATAACAACATCGTCCTGGAAAAGCGCACGGCAGGCAGCACCCTCAACCTGCAACAGGTGACCATCAGCGCCACCCGTAACGCGCAGGATGTGAACAGCGTACCGAGCACCGTCAGCGTGCATGATCGCGAAGAACTGGACCGCCAGAACGTCAACAACATCCGTGAGCTGGTGCGCTACGAGCCCGGCGTCTCGGTCGGCGGCGCAGGCACCCGCGCCGGCAATGCCGGGTTCAACATCCGCGGGATCGACGGCGACCGCATCCTTACCCAGGTGGACGGTGTGGAAGTGCCCGACAACTTCTTCAACGGCCCCTACGCCAAGACCCGCCGCAACTACGTCGACCCGGAAATCGTCAAGCGCGTCGAGATCCTGCGCGGCCCGGCCTCGGCCCTCTACGGCAGCAGCGCCATCGGCGGCGCCGTGAGTTACTTCACCCTCGACCCGGACGACATCATCAAGCCCGGCCAGGACGTCGGCGCACGCTTGAAGACCGGCTACAGTTCCGCCGACGAAAGCTGGCTGACCTCCGGCACCGTCGCCGGCCGCGTGCAGGACTTCGATGGCTTGCTGCACCTGAGCCAGCGCAATGGCCATGAGACCGAATCCTACGACGGCAACAACGCCACCGGCCTGGCCCGTACCGGCGCCAACCCCGAGGACGCGCGCACCACCAACATCCTGGCCAAGCTCGGCTGGAACTATGGCGATGACAACCGCCTGGGCCTGACCTATGAGAAGTACAAGGATGATCGCGACGTCAACCTGAAGAACGCGGTGGGCGGCCCGTTCATCGGCGGCCGAGGCTTCAACCTCTACCGTGATCGCCGTGGTAACGACACCATTACCCGCGAACGTTTCGGCCTGGAAAACAGCTTCGCCCTTGAGTCGCCGATTGCCGACCGGATCAAGACCAGCCTCAACTACCAGATCGCCAAGACCGACCAGACCACTGCCGAGATCTATCAGTCAGGTCGTCGTGTCCTGCGCACCCGCGACACGCTGTACCAGGAAAAACAGTGGATTTTCGATGCGCAGTTGGACAAAGCGTTCAGCCTCGGTGAAACCGATCACCAAGTGACCTACGGCACTACCCTCAAGCAGCAGAAAGTCACCGGCTCGCGCGAGGGCGGCGCGACCTGTGTGGCCGTCGGCAGTGGCTGCACCGCCATCGGCGCGCCCAGCCCGATGGCCTCCGACAGTGTGAAAAAGTCCAGTGACTTCCCCGACCCGACCATCAACACGTATTCGCTGTTCGCACAGGACCAGATCAGCTGGGACAAATGGACCTTCCTGCCCGCCGTGCGCTACGACTACACCCAGCTCAAACCCAAGCTGACCCAGGAGTTCCTCAACACCGTCAACCCGACGGGGACGGACCCGGTGAGCGACAAGGAAAAAACCTGGCACCGTGTGACGCCCAAGTTCGGCCTGACTTACGCCCTGACGGATCAATACACCTGGTTCGGCCAATATGCCGAAGGTTTCCGTACGCCCTCCGCCAAGGCGTTGTACGGCCGCTTTGAAAACCTCAACCTGGGCTACACCGTCGAGCCCAACCCCGACCTCAAGCCAGAAACCAGCAAGGGCATCGAGACCGGGATTCGCGGCAAATTTGACGAGGGATCCTTTGAAATCGCCGTGTTTTACAACAAGTACCGCGACTTTATCGATGAGGACAACGCCGTCGTCGGCGGCACGGTCGAACAGTTCCAGGCCATCAATATCAAGCGCGCCACCATCAAGGGGGCCGAAGCCAAGGGGCGCCTGAACCTGGATGCATTCGGCGCCCCGCAAGGCCTCTACACCCAGGGTTCGGTGTCCTATGCCTACGGTCGTAACGACGATAACGGCGAGCCGCTGAACAGCGTCAACCCGCTCAAGGGCGTGTTTGGCCTGGGCTACGATCAGGACAACTACGGTGGTCTGTTGAGCTGGACCCTGGTGAAAAAACAGGATCGCGTCGACAGCAGTACCTTCCACGCGCCGGACGGCGACACCAGCGGGCCCTTCAAGACTCCGGGCTTCGGGGTTGTCGACCTGACCGCCTTCTACAAAGTCACCCAGGACGTGACCATCAACGGCGGCCTCTACAACCTCACCGACAAGAAATACTGGAACTGGGATGACGTACGCAGCTACGACAGTGTCGGCGAAGCCGCGGTGACCGGACCGGCCAACCTCGACCGCCTGACCCAGCCGGGCCGCAACGTTGCGATCAACCTGATCTGGGACATCTGACGACACCCGACTCACCTCGTCGAAATTTCAGCGGCGAGGTGAGGATTTTTTACTGTGCCGCGTCTTCTTGTTCGTCTAGTTGATAACAGCTCTCTTTAAGGGCCATAAGGCGCTCCCCCTTCTCAAGGACTTTTTCATGACCGCTTCTTCTACCGCAGAACGCCCAAGCCTGCGCTCCCAGCGCCTGAACCAGATTACCCACGAGCCACACACCAAGCTGGACGCGTTGGTGAAGGCCCACGCGCCGTTTGAAACCCAGGCCAACTTCGCGCGTTTCGTAGTGGCGCAGTACCTGTTCCAGTCGGAACTGGTGGCCCTGTACAACGATGCCGAACTGATCAAGATCGTGCCTGACCTGGCCGAACGCTGCCGCGCCGAAGCCGCCAGGCTGGACCTGGCTGACCTGGATACCGAAGTGCCAGCACCGTTCCCCGGTGCGCTGAAAAACCCGAGCAAGGCCGAGGCCCTGGGCTGGTTGTTCGTGTCCGAAGGTTCCAAGCTGGGCGCGGCGTTCCTGATCAAGCGCGCCGTAGGCCTGGGCCTGAGCGAAACCTTCGGTGCCCGCCACCTGGGTGAGCCGGCCGGTGGTCGCGCCGAAGGCTGGAAAAGCTTCACTCGCACCCTGGATGCGTTGCAATTGAGCGCCGAGGAAGAAGCCGCAGCGGAAAAAGGCGCGGTGGATGCGTTTGTACGCTTCACCGTGTTGCTGGAACAGGCGTACGCTAGCGCCCCTGAACTGGCCTGATCGCCCACATTGAAATGCAATCAACTGTGGGAGGGGGCTTGCCCCCGATGGCGGAGGGTCAGGTACCTATTTGTTGGCTGATGCACCGCTATCGGGAGCAAGCCCCCTCCCACATTTAAACCGCATTTCAATGCCGACTCTTTTGTTACCCCCTACTTTGCACACACCATGACCGGAAAACCCCAATCCACCTCGAAAATCGCACAGATCCTCTTCGGCCTGCTGGCCTACGTCAGCCTGGGCATCGGGCTGGTGGCGATTGTTGTGCCGGGTTTGCCCACCACCGAGTTCATCCTCCTGGCCGCCTGGGCCGCGACCAAAAGCTCACCGCGCCTCAGTGCCTGGCTGGAAAACCACCGCCTGTTCGGACCGATCCTGTTCAACTGGCGCAACGGCAGGATCATCGCGCGCCGGGCCAAAGTCAGCGCCACCGTGAGCATGCTGCTGTGCGCCATCCTGATGCTGGTGATGCTCGACCACGGCTGGCCGATCTACCTGGCGATTGCCGGGATGAGCCTGGGCAACCTGTGGATCTGGTCACGCCCGGAACGGCTCGCACAGCCTGTGTGACGCCGGCTGTAGCCGTTCTCCTACCGCTCATCGCCTGCCTCTCATGAATTAATTTGTTACGCCGATGTTTCAGACATAGCGCTGAATGGACTTGGCCTGCACTGCGAGCCCTCCAACATGCCCATTCGTGAGTGAACCTATGTTCGACACCCTCTCTATCCGCTTGAAAATCGTGCTGCTGTCCGGGCTCTGCCTGTTGGGGGTGATTGCGCTGGTGGTCGGCATCAACATCTACAACACCAACCAGAACGATCAGTTGGTCAGCGACTCAAGCTCGCGCATGCTTACCGACGGCGTGGAACAACTGCTGCAAGCCAGGGCGGCCGAACAGGCAGTGCAACTGCAGAAAACCTTCGGCGACAGCCTGCTGGCGCTGACCGCACTGGCCGACCAGGTCAAGGACCTGCGCACCATGGCCAGCAAGCGTGGCCTGGACGCCAGCGCGCTGCGCGAAGAAATCAACCAGAGCCTGAAAACCACGTTCGATCGCAACAGCAAGGTGCTGGGTTTCTGGCTGTCGTTCGAACCCAACAGCCTGGATGGCAAGGACAGCGAATTCGTCGATGACAAAGCGCGCGCCTCCAACGAAAAAGGGCGCTTCTCCAGCTATTGGAGCCGTGCCGGCGGCGAAGGCTTGAACACCGTCATGGTCGAAGAGGACCTGAACAAGACCACCCTCACCCTCAACGGTACGCCCTACAACATCTGGTACACCTGCCCCCGGGACACCCGCACTACCTGCCTGCTGGACCCGTATGAAGATACGGTGGGCGGCAAAAAGGTGCTGATGACCACCATCGCTTCGCCGCTGATCGTCGACGGCAAACTCATCGGCGTCATCGGTGTGGACATTGCCCTCACCGCCCTGCAAGCCACCACCGACGCCGCACAGAAAGACCTGTTCAACGGCGCGGCGCACCTGGAGATTCTTTCCAGTACCGGCCTGATTGCCGCCTACAGCGGCGAACCGGACAAGGTCGGCAAGAACCTGATCGACACCCTTGGCGCCGAAGGCAAGGAAATCGTGCAATTGCTGGCCAGTGACAACCGCATGATCCGTGAACAGGGCGACACTATTCGCGCCGTGTACCCGGTCAAGCCACTCGCCGATGCCAAGCCATGGGGCGTGGTGATCAAACTGCCCAAAAGCGTGATGCTGGCCGATAACGTCAAGCTGCAGGCGGTACTCGACGACGCCCAGGCCAGCGGCACGCTCAAGGCCTTGCTGGTCGGCGCCGCCGCCGGCCTGCTCGGCTTGCTGCTGATCTGGCTCACCGCCACCGGCGTGACCCGCCCGATCAACAGCGTGGCCGCCATGCTCAAGGACATCGCCAGCGGCGACGGCGATCTCACCCAGCGCCTGGCCTATGCCAAGAAAGATGAACTGGGCGAGTTGGTGAACTGGTTCAACCGCTTCCTCGACAAGCTGCAACCGACCATCGCGCAGATCAAGCAAAGCATCACCGAAGCCCGTGGCACGGCTGACCAGTCCTCGGCCATCGCACGCCAGACCAGCGAAGGCATGCAGGTGCAGTTCCGCGAAATCGACCAGGTGGCCACGGCGTCCAACGAAATGAGCGCCACCGCCCATGACGTCGCCAACAGCGCCTCCAATGCCGCCAGCGCGGCACGCGGCGCCGACCACTCGGCCCGTGAAGGCATGTCGATCATCGAGCAGAGCACCCGCGACATCACCACCCTTGCCGAAGAAGTCAGCAAGGCGGTGGGCGAAGTCGAAGCCCTGGCGGTCAATAGCGAGCAGATCGGTTCAGTCCTGGAAGTGATCCGCAGCATTGCCGAGCAAACCAACCTGCTGGCGCTCAACGCGGCGATCGAAGCCGCACGCGCCGGGGAAAGCGGCCGGGGGTTTGCGGTGGTGGCCGACGAAGTGCGCAACCTGGCCAAGCGCACCCAGGATTCGGTGGAGGAAATCCGCCAGGTGATCGAACGCATCCAGAGCGGCACCCGTGGCGTGGTGGCAACCATGCACTCGAGCCAGAGCCAGGCCCAGAGTAACGCCGGGCAGATCCATCAAGCCGCGCAGGCCCTGGGCAAGATCAGTGATGCCGTGACGGTGATCAGCGACATGAACCTTCAAATCGCCAGCGCCGCCGAGCAGCAAAGCGCCGTGGCCGAAGAGGTCAACCGCAACGTCTCGGCGATCCGCACCGTGACCGAAACCCTCACTGGCCAGGCCACCGAGTCGGCGGCCATCAGCAGCCAGCTCAATGCGTTGGCCAGCCAGCAGATGAAACTCATGGATCAGTTCAAGGTTTAAGAAACACCACGGGACCCATGTGGGAGGGGGCTTGCCCCCGATAGCGATGTGTCAGCTACCGATGAGTTGACTGACACACTGCAATCGGGGGCAAGCCCCCTCCTACATTTTGACCGCCTACTGCTTAGAGACCCGTCCAAGCCTGCACAAACGCCGCCACATCTTCCTTCGGCGCCGTACGCGGCGGGTTCTGCGGTGTACCCAAATAAAGGAAGCCAATCACCTCCTCATCCGCCGTCAGCCCCAGGCCTTTGGCGACATGAGCCGAGTAGGACAGTTCACCCGTGCGCCACACCGCACCAATCCCCTGGGCATAGGCCGCCAGCAGAATACCGTGGGCCGCGCAGGCGGCTGCCAACAGTTGTTCAGACTTGGGCACCTTGAAGTGCTCCTGCAGGCGGGCAATCACCACCACCACCAGCGGCGCCCGCAGCGGGCCGTTCTGGGCCTTGTCGATGACAGCCTGGGGAGCATCGGCGTCCTGCAGGCGAGCGGCTTCGGCCAACAGCGTGCCCATCTGCTCACGGGCGGCACCTTCCACGGTGAGGAAACGCCAAGGGCGCAGTTGGCCGTGGTCGGGCGCACGCATGGCTGCGGCGAACAGCACATCGCGCTGCTCCTGGGTCGGTGCCGGTTCCAGCAAACGCGGCACGGAAACACGGTTGAGCAAAGCGTCGAGAGCCTGCATTGGCCACCTCCAGAAAAAAATGTGCGGTCATTCTAGCGGGAATGAATCGGGATGCCACCAAACGATAATTGCTCTTATTCAATCCGCCCCGCCCTGTTAGACTTTGCGACCTTATTTTCAGCCTTGGTCCGGGAAACTCGATGTTTCGTTCGCTTTTTCGCCTGTGCGCAGCGTTGATGGCCTTGAGCCTGGCCGCCTGCGACGACGCCCCACGCTTCACCAAGGCCGAGCCGGGTGAAGCGCGAGCGGGCGGCGCGACGACGGTGAACAAGCGCGACCAGAATGCGTTTTCCCTGCCCTCGGCCAACCTGTCGCCCACGCGCCGCCTGGATTTCAGCGTGGGCAACAGCTTCTTTCGCAGCCCCTGGGTGATCGCGCCGTCCACCACCACCGCCCGCGATGGCCTGGGCCCGCTGTTCAATACCAACGCCTGCCAGAACTGCCATATCAAGGACGGCCGCGGCCACCCGCCGTTGCCCGACGCGGCCAATGCGGTGTCGATGCTGGTGCGCCTGTCGATTCCCCTGTCTATCCAGGACCAGCCGCCCTACGCCAAGCTCATCGAGCAAATCGGGGTGGTACCCGAGCCCGTCTACGGCGGGCAACTGCAAGACATGGCGGTGCCCGGCGTGCCGCCGGAAGGCAAGGTGCGCGTCGACTACACGCCGGTCAACGTCACCTTCAAGGACGGCACCGTCGTCGAGCTGCGCAAGCCCGACCTGCAAATCACCCAGCTCGGCTATGGCCCGATGCATCCAGATACACGCTTCTCCGCACGCATCGCCCCGCCGATGATCGGCCTGGGCCTGCTCGAAGCCATCAGCGACGCAGACATCCTGCGCAATACCGACCCGCAGACCGCCGACAAGGAAGCCCTCGTCGGCCGCGCGAATCGGGTCTGGGATGACGCCGAGCAAAAAACCGTACTCGGACGTTTTGGCTGGAAAGCCGGGCAACCCAATCTCAATCAACAAAATGTTCACGCGTTCTCTGGTGATATGGGCCTCACCACCTCCCTGAGACCCTTCGATGACTGCACCGACGCCCAAGTCGCCTGCAAACAGGCACCCAACGGCAATGGCCCCGAGGGCGAGCCGGAAGTCAGCGATAACATCCTGCGCCTGGTGCTGTTCTATACCCGTAACCTGGCCGTGCCCGTGCGCCGCGACGTCGACACCCCGCAGGTGCTGGCCGGGAAAAACCTGTTCTACCAGGCCGGTTGCCAGGGTTGCCATAAACCGACGTTCACCACCGCTGCGAATGCCGCCGAACCCGAGTTGGCCAACCAAGTGATTCGCCCCTACAGCGACCTGCTGTTGCACGACATGGGCCCAGGCCTGGCCGACAACCGCACGGAATTCAAGGCCGGTGGCCGCGACTGGCGCACGCCGCCGTTGTGGGGCATCGGCCTGACGCAGACCGTCAGTGGCCATACCCAGTTCCTGCATGACGGCCGCGCCCGCAACCTGCTCGAAGCCGTGCTGTGGCACGGCGGCGAAGCACAAGCGGCGCAGCAGCATGTGTTGTCCTTCAATGCCGAGCAGCGCGCTGCGTTGCTGGCGTTCCTGAATTCTTTATAAGCTTCGCCCCAATTACAGAAGGGAGCTCGACATGTTCCGTCCCAAGTTGTTGTTCACCAGCCTGGCCGCCCTCGCCCTGGGCGCCTGCTCGCCACAAGACCCGCAAGCCGTGACCTCGGCGGCGATCGCCAAGCAGGTGATCCTGCCGACCTACAGCCGCTGGGTCGAAGCCGACCGCCAGTTGGCCGTCAGCGCCCTCGCCTACTGCCAGGGCAAGGAAAGCCTGGACACTGCCCGCGCCGACTTCCTCCACGCGCAAAAAGCCTGGGCCGAGTTGCAACCGCTGCTGATCGGCCCGCTGGCCGAGGGCAACCGCTCGTGGCAGGTGCAGTTCTGGCCGGACAAGAAGAACCTGGTGGGCCGCCAGGTCGAGCAACTGGTCGCCGCCCAACCGCAGATCGACGGCACCGCACTGGCCAAGTCCAGCGTGGTGGTACAGGGCCTGTCGGCCTACGAATACATCCTCTACGACGCCAAGACCGACATCGCCGACGAGGCGCAGAAAGCCCGTTACTGCCCGCTGCTGGTGGCCATCGGTGAGCGCCAGAAAGCCCTGGCCGAAGAGATCCTGGCCAGCTGGAACAGCACCGACGGCATGCTCGCGCAGATGAGCAAGTTCCCGAACCAGCGCTACGCTGACTCCCACGAAGCCATCGCCGATCTGCTGCGCGTACAAGTGACCGCGCTGGACACCCTGAAGAAAAAACTCGGCACGCCCATGGGCCGCCAGACCAAGGGCATCCCGCAGCCGTTCCAGGCCGATGCATGGCGCAGCCAGTCGTCCCTGCAAAGCCTGGAAGCCAGCCTCGCCGCCGCCCAGACCGTGTGGGTGGGGGTGGACAACAAGGGCCTGCGTGGTTTGCTGCCGGCGGATCAGAAGCCGCTGGCCGACAAGATCGACGCAGCCTATGCCGCCGCGCTGAAACTGTTCGCCAGCAACCAGCGCACCCTCAACGAACTGTTGAACGATGACGCCGGGCGCCAGCAGCTCAACGACATCTACGACAGCCTCAACGTCGTCCACCGCCTGCACGAAGGCGAGCTGGCCAAGGCGCTGGGGATCCAACTGGGCTTCAATGCCAACGACGGTGACTGATGATGCTCAGGCGACAGGCTTTGGCGATCGGCAGCGTGCTGCTCAGCGCACTCACGTTGGGTGGCTGGACGCTGTTCAAAGGGAAGGACAAGCGCCCGCTGCTGCTGTCGGCGCGCGATGATGCAGACGGCAAGCACTATGCCGTGGGTTTTCAGCTGGACGGCAAGCAGGTGTTCGCCACCCAGGTCGGCCAGCGCTGCCACGACATCATCAACCACCCGACACTGCCGATTGCGCTGTTTGTTGCCCGCCGCCCGGGCACCGAGAGTTACCTGATCGACCTGCGTAATGGCGCGCTGTTGCAAACCATCGCCTCGAACGCCAACCGGCACTTCTATGGCCATGCGGTCATCCACAAGAGCGGCGATTGGCTGTACGCCACCGAGAACGACACGTCCGACCCCGGCCGTGGCCTGCTCGGTGTGTACAAGTTCGAAGGCGAGCGCCTGGTGCACAGCGGCGAGATCTCCACCCATGGCATCGGCCCGCACCAGGTGTCGTGGATGCCCGACGGCGAAACCCTGGCAGTGGCCAACGGCGGCATTCGCACCGAAGCCGAAAGCCGCGTGGAGATGAACCTGAACGCCATGGAACCGAGCCTGGTGCTGATGCACCGTGACGGCACGCTGATCAGCAAGGAAACCCTCGGCCAGCAGATGAACAGCGTGCGCCATATGGGCATCGCCAGCGATGGCACCCTTCTCACCGGCCAGCAGTTCATGGGGCCGTCCCAGGAGCGCTCCGAGTTGCTGGCGATCAAGCGCCCGGGCCAGCCGTTCGTGGCGTTCCCGGTGGCCGATGAGCAGTTGCAGGCCATGGGGCATTACACCGCCAGCGTCGCCGTGCACAGCGAATTGCGCCTGGTGGCGTTGACCGCACCCCGTGGCAACCGCTTCTTTATCTGGGACATGGACACTGCCGAGCTGCGCCTGGATGGACCGCTGCCCGACTGCGCAGGCGTCGGTGCAGTGGCCGATGGTTTTGTCGTCACCTCGGGCCAGGGCCGTTGCCGCTACTACGATTGCCGCCAGAAACAGTTGGTCGCCAAACCGTTGGAATTGCCGGCAGGGCTCTGGGATAACCACCTGCATCTGATCTGAGCTGCGTAGATACCGTCTAGCCAACATCGCGCCCCCGTAGCAGACGCCTTGCGGATAAGGTTTGAAAGGCAAAAAAAAAGGGCCTCGCATCGCAAGGCCCTTCTTCGGGGGTTTGAATCGTTTCAACTTTGCGGCCTCATCCCTTGAGACATCCCAAACATGAACAACAGCAACTCATGATCAGGCTTGACCGCCGCACTCGCCTTGGCGACGCGGGGCAACAGGCATTGCCCGCCACCTTGCACCGCACTGAGTACCTGTGTGCGAGGTTGCTCCCATGCGGCCAGGGCCAGGGCGGCAATGCCCATCGCCCCGACCAGGAACAGACCTCGTGCTATTTCTAGCTTCATCTGGTTAAACCCTTGATAGCGCTGCCAAACGCCGCTTCATAAAAGTAGCTGAGTTTTTCCCAGTCGGTGCTGTTCCACGACGAATGGCGACGCAGCTGCAACATGTCATGGGAGGCTGCCCGATAAGCGGTCAAGCGCTGGCGGCATTTCTCGAAGTCCAGCAGCGCCACTTCCACCTGGGCCGAGTCGCCCTCGCCCGTCACCCGCACGAAAATATGCTTGATGTACAGGCAACCGTGCTGCCAGCGTCCCTTGTGCATGCGGGCCAGGGTAGCGGCCAACTCCTTGAGCAAGCGCTCGTGCACCTGCTCGCCATACTGTTCGCGACCACCGGCGGCGTACCAGTTTTCAATTTCGTCGAAGCCATCGAGGGCAGCGGTCACCAGCAGTGCCTTCCAGCGGTGCTCGGGGTCACGACGCGCCTCACAAAAGACCATTTCGGGCACGCGAACATCCAGCAGTCGCAGGCCCTTGAGGGCATCGCGCTCGCGCAATACGGTTGGGCGTCCAAACGGATGCAGCCAACTGCGGTAGATATGGCCCGTCTGACGCTTGCTGTAGAGCAAACGGCCATTGGCGCTGAGTACACGCTGTACACCACTTTCACCGCCACGCCGGCGATTGGGCTCTTCGACCCACTCGCCTTGCTGACGCCAGAAATAATCGAAGCGTTCTTCGGGAGTTACGTGACTGCCTGCTACGCACTCAACTGCCATCCTGTTACCTCTTGCGCAATACATACACCCGCCACATGGCGTAGAGCGGTATGAAGTCCAGGGACTCCTGAACACGAAAACCGGCTTGCTCGAACTCTGATTCAACAGTAGCAGCCGGTAACACAAATCTGTTTTGGTAACCTTCCTGCTCACCTGTCTTGCGGCGCTTTCCTTCCAGACGCTTGCGTTTCCAGGCTTTGAAATTGCCATCGACCCACAGCGAAATGATCACGCTGTCACGGGTAACCCGCTGAAACTCCCGCAGAATTGCCTGACGGTGCGCCGGATCACCGATGTGGTGGAGCAGGCGCATACAGAAAATGCTGTCGACCGAGTTATCCGGCAAATCGATGTCGAAGGCAGATGTCTGCAAGGGCCGTACCCGTTTCACCACTTCTGCGGGCTGGGCGGCCATCGCGACCTTCAACATGGAGGCCGAATTGTCGGCGCCAATGATCACACGGTTGGGTTTTTCCGCCAGCAGCGGCCAGAAACGCCCGGCGCCACACGGCAGGTCCAGCACCAGGCCTGGCTCGCCGGCCATCGCCAACGCGCCACGGGCCAGTTGCTCGTCGCGTTTGTGTGACAACCGGCGCGCCAGATTGTCCTGATGCTTGAGCAAATATTCGTGGGCGTGCTGGTCGTCGTACTTTTCGGAAAATTCGAGCTTGATCGGGGTAGGCATCAACGGATCTCCAGTTGCTGATGCCTACAACCTTAAGCAGCGTCCTGTGATCAACAGGTCAACCCCTTGTGAAAAACTTGTCCTGTCCAATCCCATACATTTCAAGACTTTACAGACACAAGCAATATCATAGGGCCATCTTCGCCGATTTACGGGGATCTCTGGCAGGATAACGGCAGGGGGAACGCTCAGGCGTTGACCTGACTCAACTGGACGTGAAAGCGACAGCCATTGGGCTCCATGGTGCTGAGGGTAACGCTCCAGCCCTGGTTCTCGCAGATGCGCTGGACCAGTGACAAACCCAACCCCAGGCCCTCGCCGCGCTTCTCACTGCCGCGGACGAACGGCTCGAACATCGCTTCGCGCTTGTCTTCGGGAATGCCGACGCCGCTGTCTTCCACCACAAACCCGGTCGGCTCCAGGGTCAGCCGGATGAAGCCGCTTTCGGTGTAATGCAGGGCATTGCGCAACAGGTTGCCCATCACGGCATGCAGGAAGGTCGCGTTGTAGCGCGTATCCAACGGGTTGCCCGGCTGGTAGATCAACTCCAGGCCCTTGTGCTCGATGGGCTCGCGCCAGATGCCAAGCAGATCATCCGCCACCTGGGACAGATTGACCTTGGGTGACATGCTACCGTCATCATGTTGAGCCCGGGCCAGCATCAGGAAGGTTTGCACCAGTTCGCGCATTTCTTCGCAGGCGCGGGCGATTCGCTCGACCTGGTTACGCCCACGCTGATCGATAGCCGGGTTTTCCAGCAACAATTCGCAGGAGCTGGCCAGGACCATCAAAGGCGTGCGCAGTTCGTGGCTGACATCGCTGGTGAACAACTGCTCACGGGACAATGCCTGGCGCAGGCGCCCCAGCGTGGCGTCGAAGGCCACCGCCAGCTCACCCACTTCGTCGGCCGCGTAGTCCGGGGCTAGGGGCGGCGCCAGGCCCAGCAACTGGTCGCGATGCCGCACCTGACGAGCCAGGCGTACCACCGGCGCCATCACTTTACGGGCCAGCACCCAGCCGAGGAATACCGCCAGCGCCAGGCTGAGCACGAAGCCCACCAGCACCACGGCAAACAGCACGCGCTCGCGCTCTTCGAAATCGCTTTGATCCTGCAGCAGCACATAGCGCCGACCGTCGACCACTTCGACCATGGCGTGGTACGACAGGGCCTCGCGAAACACCTCATGAAACCCTGGTTCCAGATGCCGCAGGTCCTTGGGCAATTCAAAATCCCCGGGGCCACCGCTGAAGTAAAACAGCTGGTCGGGCTCGGGGCGGTGCCGCCAGTCCTCGACGGTGTCCATCAGCAGCAGGCGCTGCAGGTCACCGCCCAAGCCTGCCGAGATCAATTTCTCTTCCACCAGGTGCACGGTGGCGACGATGCCCATGGCGAAGGCCCCCGCCACCAACGCACTCATCAAGGCAAAGGCGATGATGATGCGCTGGGCAAGGCTTTGCTTAAACTCCATCACGGCCCTCGGCCAGGCGGTAACCCACACCATGCACGGTTTGCAGCAACGGCTTGGCGAACGGCTTATCGATCACCTGGCGCAATTGGTGCACGTGGCTGCGCAGGCTGTCGCTGTCCGGGCAGTCATCGCCCCACAGCGCCTCTTCCAGCACTTCCCGACGCAGTACGTGGGGACTTTTCTGCATCAAGACCGCGAGCAGCTTGAGACCGACCGGGTTGAGCTTGAGCAGGCGCCCTTCGCGGGTTACTTCCAGGGTATCGAGGTCGTAATTCAGATCGGCCACTTGCAGGGCGCGACGACCGCCACCTTGGGCACGGCGCAGCACCGCTTCGATGCGCGCGGCCAGTTCCGACAGGGCAAACGGTTTGAGCAAGTAATCGTCGGCACCGGACTTGAAGCCCTGCAGCCGGTCATCCAACTGGTCGCGGGCGGTGAGCATGATCACTGGCGTGTCGCGGCGGGCGTCTTCACGCAGGCGCTTGCACAAGGTGTAGCCATCGATGCCAGGCAGCATGATGTCGAGCACGATCAAGTCGTAATGCTCGGTGGCGGCCAGGTGCAGGCCCGACAAACCGTCCTGCGCACAGTCCACGGTGTAGCCTTTTAGCCCCAGGTAGTCGGCCAGGTTGGCCAGAATATCGCGGTTGTCTTCAACCAATAGAATTCGCATGGGCAGTGTCTCCGTACGCGGTAACGGCCGTGTTGGCTCGCGCAGCTTAAGGCCAAGTGTGGCTCAGGGATAGAGCTGAGAGGTACGACGATAAAGGTTTTCAACCTTGCACAGAGTTGAACAAGTTTTTCACTATAGCTTCACAAACTGACTACAGTGTCAGGCAGAAGATCGCCACCCATTGATATAAGGAACATGGACATGGGGTTTCTCAAGACGGCGCCAATGCGCTATCTGCTGTTGGTAACCGGTGCTTGGCTGGTTATTTTCCTGCTCACTCGCAGCGTGCTGCTCATCACCCATTTGGATGAAGTCGGCGGCAACCTGCTGCCGGTGTTTGGCGTGGGCCTGCTATACGACCTGGGCTTCCTGGCCTACGCGGCACTGCCGCTGGGCCTTTATTTGCTGCTGTGCCCGCCCGCGCTGTGGCGCCGGCGCGGTCACCGCTGGTTCCTGCAGGCCGTGCTCACCGTCAGCCTGTTCGCCATGCTGTTTACCTCGGTGGCCGAGTGGCTGTTCTGGGATGAGTTCGGCGTGCGCTTCAACTTCATTGCCGTCGATTACCTGGTGTACTCCGACGAGGTGTTGAACAACCTGCTCGAGTCCTACCCGATCGGCAAACTGCTGAGCCTGCTCGCCATGCTGGCGATTGTCTTGAGCCTGGCCTTGCGCAAACCGTTCAATGCAGCGATGAGCGCCCCACTGCCGCCGATGCGCGGTCGCCTGGTGAATGCCCTGGCCCTGTTGGTGATTGCTGGCCTCAGCCTGCAGCTGATCAGCCAGGACAGCCCGCGAGCCCAGGGCGGCAACGCCTACAAGAATGAACTGGCCAGCAATGGCCCGTATCAGTTTTTCGCCGCATTCCGTAACAACGAACTGGATTACCCACAGTTCTACAAAACCCTGCCGACTGAGGTTATCGCCACGCAACTGCGTGCAGAGCTGAGCGAACCCAACGCCCGCTTTATCGGCCAGGACCCGCTGGATATCCGCCGCGCCATCACCAATCCGGGCACGCCGCGCAAACCCAATGTCGTGCTGGTGACCATCGAAAGTTTCAGCGCCAAGTACATGGGCAGCAACGGCGACGAGCGCAACCTCACGCCTAACCTGGATGCGCTGCGTAAACAGAGCCTGTATTTCAATAATTTCTATGCCACCGGCACCCGCACCGACCGTGGCCTGGAGGCGATCACCCTGGCGATTCCACCCACGCCCGGGCGCTCGATCGTCAAGCGCATCGGTCGTGAAAGCGGCTTCGCCAGCCTGGGGCAACAGCTCACGGCCGTCGGTTACGACAGCGTGTTTGTGTACGGCGGGCGCGGGTACTTCGATAACATGAACGCGTTTTTCAGCGGCAATGGTTATCGCGTCGTGGACCAGAGCAGCGTGCCCGAGTCAGAAATCTCGTTCAAGAACGCCTGGGGCATGGCTGACGAGGACCTGTATAACCAAACCCTGAAACTGGCCGACACCGACTACGCCAAGCAGCAACCCTTTTTGCTGCAACTGATGACCACCTCCAACCACCGCCCCTACACCTACCCGGATGGGCGTATCGATATCAAATCCGGGAATGGCCGCGACGGTGCGGTGAAATACACCGACCACGCCATCGGCCAATTCCTGGAAGCCGCCCGCCAAAAACCCTGGTTCGATAACACGATCTTCATCTTCGTCGCCGACCACACCGCCGGCAGCGCAGGCAAGGAAGACCTGCCCATCACCAACTACCAGATTCCGCTGTTCATCTATGCACCCAAGCTGATCGACGCACGGGAAAGCGCACAACTGGCCAGCCAGATCGACCTGGCGCCCACGCTGCTGGGCCTGCTCAACCTGAGCTACGAATCCACCTTCTTTGGTCGCAACCTGCTGCAAGACAACCCACTGCCACCTCGGGTGGTGGTCGGCAACTACCAGCACCTGGGCCTGTTCGACGGCAAGGACCTGGCCATTCTCAGCCCACGCCTGGGCCTGCGCCGCCACGACCAGGCCCTGGGTGAGAGCCAGGAGTTGCGGGTCGGCAGCGATGACCCGTTGATCCAGCGGGCGATCACCTACTACCAGGCCGCCAGCTATGGCTTCAAACAACAGTTGCTGAGCTGGAGAGCGCCCAAGGAAGAGGCCCCGGCACTGAGCACGCGCTAACCAAAACGTCCCGTACAGGTCCGTACGGGACGTTTTTCACCAGGGTCCACCATGGGAACCACCCCCGCCGTCCCCGTCTCCAAACCTCTCAACCTATGGCTCTGCCTGGGCATCCCCGGCGGCGCAGCACTCCTGTTGCTGTTGCTGGAGCTGACCTCGCTGGACATGGACCTCGCCAAGTTGTTCTACAACGGCGCGGAGGGCGGTTTCATCGGGCGTTACAGTTTCTTCCTCGAAGACATCCTGCATGACCGTGCCAAACAGTTGGTCATCCTGTTCTCGGTCCTGGCGATCCTGGGATTTGCCGGCACGTTTATCCTCCGACGGCTCAAACCCTATCGTCGTGAACTGCGCTGCCTGGTGCTGTCACTCGGGCTGGCGACCGCGTTTGTCGCTCCGCTGAAAACCATCACCGGCGTCCAGTGCCCGTGGAGCGTCCAGGAATTCGGCGGTCAGGAAACCTACAGCAAACTGCTGAGCCCTCGCCCGCCCACCGATAAACCCGGGCGCTGCTGGCCAGGCGGTCATGCCGCCACCGGGTTCGCCTTGTTTGCCCTGTTTTTTGCACTGCGTGACCGGCAGCCACGGATGGCGCGCTACGCATTCATCTTCGCCGTCGGCTTGGGCGGTGTGTTTTCCATCAGCCGTATGATGCAAGGCGCACACTTCTTTTCCCATAACGTGTGGACGGCAATTTTCTGCTGGCTGATCTGCCTGGGGCTGTATTGCCTGTTGCTGTACCGGCCCTCCACGCGCGCAACGCCCACCTGAAGCCAAAGACAGCGCCCACAAAAAAGCCCCGCCTGCATCACTGCAGGCGGGGCTTTTTCAGTACAGGGGTAAGGCTGGCTTACATCATGCCGCCCATGCCACCCATGCCGCCCATGTCTGGCATACCGCCGCCAGCCGAGCCTTCAGCCTTCGGCTTGTCAGCGATTGCAGCTTCGGTGGTCAGGATCAGACCACCGATGGAAGCTGCGGCCTGCAGCGCGGAACGAGTCACCTTGGTAGGGTCCAGGATGCCCATTTCGATCATGTCGCCGTAGACGCCAGTCGCAGCGTTGTAACCGTAGTTACCTTTGCCGTTCTTGACTTCGTTGACCACAACGCTTGGCTCGTCGCCGGAGTTGGCAGCGATCTGACGCAGCGGTGCTTCAACCGCACGACGCAGCACAGCGATACCGACGTTCTGGTCAGCGTTGTCGCCGGTCAGGTTGGTCAGGGCCTCCAGGGCACGGATCAGCGCAACGCCACCGCCAGGTACCACGCCTTCTTCGACGGCTGCGCGGGTTGCGTGCAGGGCGTCTTCAACGCGGGCTTTCTTCTCTTTCATTTCAACTTCGGAACCCGCGCCAACCTTGATCACTGCAACGCCGCCGGACAGCTTGGCCAGGCGCTCTTGCAGTTTTTCACGGTCGTAGTCCGAGGACGTCTCGGCAACCTGGGCACGGATCTGAGTGATGCGCGATTGGATGTCGCCGTCAACGCCAGCACCGTCAACGATGATGGTGTTTTCCTTGGAGATGGTCACGCGCTTGGCGCTACCCAGGTTTTCCAGGGTGGCGCTTTCCAGGCTCAGGCCGATCTCTTCGGAGATAACGGTACCGCCGGTCAGGACGGCGATGTCCTGCAGCATGGCCTTGCGACGGTCACCGAAGCCTGGAGCCTTGACGGCTGCGACTTTAACGATGCCACGCATGTTGTTCACAACCAGGGTCGCCAGGGCTTCGCCTTCAACGTCTTCGGAAACGATCAGCAGTGGGCGGCCGGCTTTGGCAACGGCTTCCAGCACTGGCAGCATTTCGCGGATGTTGGAAATCTTCTTGTCGACCAGCAGGATCAGCGGGCTGTCCAGCTCGGCAACCATGGTTTCCGGCTTGTTGACGAAGTACGGGGACAGGTAGCCACGGTCGAACTGCATGCCTTCAACAACCGACAGTTCGTTTTCCAGGCCAGTGCCTTCTTCAACGGTGATCACGCCTTCTTTACCGACTTTTTCCATGGCTTCGGCAATGATGTCGCCGATGGAGCTGTCGGAGTTGGCGGAGATGGTGCCTACCTGGGCGATAGCCTTGGTGTCGGCGCAAGGCTTGGACAGGTTTTTCAGCTCAGCGACGATGGCGATGGTCGCCTTGTCGATGCCGCGCTTGAGGTCCATCGGGTTCATGCCGGCAGCAACGGCCTTGTAGCCTTCGTTGACGATGGCCTGAGCCAGAACGGTGGCGGTGGTAGTACCGTCGCCTGCGTCATCGTTGGCACGGGAGGCAACGTCTTTGACCAGCTGCGCGCCCATGTTTTCGAAACGGTCTTCCAGTTCGATTTCTTTGGCGACGGAAACGCCGTCCTTGGTGATGGTCGGAGCGCCGAAGCTCTTCTCGATGATCACGTTACGGCCTTTCGGGCCCAGGGTCGCTTTTACTGCGTCAGCCAGGATGTTGACACCGGTGAGCATTTTCTTACGGGCGGAATCGCCGAATTTAACTTCTTTAGCAGCCATGATCGATATTCCTTAAATACTTTGTAGTAACGGGAAAATGAGCGGGGAAATCAGTCTTCCAGAACGGCGAGAATCTCGTTCTCAGCCATAACCAGCAGGTCTTCGCCGTCGACTTTCACAGTGTTGCTGCCGGAGTAAGGGCCAAATACAACCTTGTCACCGACTTTAACGGCCAGCGCACGTACGTCACCGTTTTCCAGAGTCTTGCCTGGGCCTGCAGCGACGATCACACCGTGGTTGGCTTTTTCAGCAGCCGAACCTGGCAGAACGATACCGCCAGCGGTTTTCTTTTCTTCTTCGCTGCGACGGATTACGACGCGGTCGTGCAGAGGACGAAGCTTGCTCATTGTCGATCTCTCCTAATTGTGTTTTTCATCGGCCGGTATCGATACCGGCGGGTTGTATTCCGGCAGTGCCGGTCGCGGTTCGCTGGGCGAAACACGGAAGTCTGTCCGGTGTCGCCACCAGAAACCTTGCGGTGACCGTTACATAAGGGCGCATAAGCTTATTACAAGGGGCCAGCGATGATTTTTTTGCGTCTGCCCGCCTATAAAAAGCAACACGGCACCCGAAGGTGCCGTGCCAGTGAAGCGGTTATTTGCTGTCGCGGTGTTCGAACTCGCCTTCGATCACGTCGCCTTCTCGCCCCAACGGTTGGCGCGGGGCCGGGCCGCCACGGGGTTGCAGGTCGTCGGCGAACGCACGTTGGCGAATCGCGGCCTCTTCGGCGCGCTGGCGCATCTTGCCCGCGAGCAATTTGCGGGTGAACGGCAGCAGCATCACCAGGCCCACTACGTCGCTGATAAAGCCGGGCAGGATCAACAGGCCGCCCGCCAACGCCATCATCAGGCCTTCGAGCATGGTCTGGGCCGGCAGTTCGCCGCGGTTCAGGCTCTCACGAGCACGCAGCGCCGTGGCCAGGCCGGCGACGCGCAGCACCAGGACACCGAGCATCGAGCCGAGAATGATCAGCAACAGGGCCGGGAAAAACCCGATCGCACCGCTGACTTGAACGAATACGAACAGCTCCAACACCGGGAACAGCAGAAAGAGCAATAAAAAAGGGCGCATCAAAAGGTTCCTCAACGCAAGAATGCCTTGCCAGTCCACCTTAGATGACGTCGCCGTTTCGTGAATTCAAGCTTCAGCGGCGGCTTTTTTCGGCCAGACCTCGGCGTGGGCCAATGAAACCAGGGCTTCGCGTACTTGTGTCGGCGTGTTGCAAGACGCTGCAAACGGCAGCCAGTGCAAAGCCTGGCCGATGCGCAGATGCAGGCCTTCGCTGTCGATGCCGGCCAATTGCGCAGGTTCGAAAGCAGGCAAGCCGGCCAACTCGACGTAATGGGCAATGGCCTTGGTGTGGTCGCTGTTCATGTGCTCGACCATGCTGCGCTCGGCCTTGCCCGCGAAGGGGTTGGCCAAGGTCAATTGGTCGATCCAGTGAATCGCGCCAAACCCGCCGATATAACGGTGGCGCACCGGCTTGAGCACCCAGAAATCGAAATCGTGGGCCTGGTGGTAGTTGGCCGAATCGGGGAAGTAACGGTAATAGCGCTCGGCCGCCGCTTCGATGGCGGCAGGGTCGTCGAGTTTCTCGGCTTCGGCCAGGTAGGTCAGGCGCCCCACGGCCTGCACGTCATCCGCTTCGCGCTCGCCGACCAGCAGCGAGCACTTGGGATCTTTTTGCAGGTTATGGGTGTGCTGGGCGATACGGCTGATCAGGATCAGCGGGCGGCCCTGCTCGTCGAGGCAATACGGCACGACCGAGCCGAACGGAAAGCCGGGCATGGCCTTGGACAGTGTGGAGAGAGCCCCACGGTATTCCTTGAGCAACAGCTCTCGGGCGTTCTTGGCAACCTGCGCGCTCAACGTATGACTCCTCGGGTATTCAGCCGCCCATAGCGTATGGGAATGGATCTCAACACAAGGTAATCAATCTACGCTCCGGTTGCCAGGGCTCGATTACCAGGCGACGCCGAAGCCTGCGGTATAGCGGGTTTTGCTCAGGCTGCTTTCCGAATCGCCGCTGATCACGTCGCGCTCGGCCTTGAGGTTGAGCGACGCCCACTCGGTCACCTTGTAGCGCAGGCCCATTTCCGCATCCAGGGAGTACTCGGCCGGGCCGTCGATAGGCTTGCCCACCTCGCCATTGGTGAAGAACTCAACGGTCTTGCCCACCAGGTAGCGGTTGTAGTTCCACTTCATGGCCAGGGAATAGAAGTTGTCCTTGCCGCCATCGGCGTATTCGTAATCGGTGCGGTTGACCAGCGAGCCGAGGGAGAACGCACCCAGCTCGTCGTCCCAGAACTGGTAGCCCGGGCCGGTACCGACGGTACGTTGACGCGCCAGGTCTTCAACCTTGTCGCGCTTGTAGGTCAGGCGCCCCTGCCAGAACCAGTGCTCGGTGATGAAGCGGTCCAGGTCATACTCCAGCGCCCAGTTGTCGGTGGTGGTGACGTCGTCCTGGAACTCGCGGTTGTATTCGCCCTGCCCGGTATGGCGCCATTGGCCATGGCGCGCGGTGGTCTTGAAGTCGATGTCGTAGTCGTTGGTGTCTTTTTCGGCGCGCTTGTAGTCCAGCGCCATGTCGACATTGCCCTTCCACACCAGGTCTTCGATCACCGGCTTGGGCTTGATGATCTGCTGGATACTTGCCAGCTCGACGGTCTTGGGCGCCTCGCCATTGGCCAGCACCACCTTGCCATCGTCCGCCGCCTGCAGGGACTTGGCCTTCTCGCCGGTGTAGGCGTCCTGCTTGACCAGCAGTTCCTGGTCGCTCTCCAGGGTTTTCACCTGTTTCCAGTCCACCGGAATGGCGCCGGCGTAGTCGGTCTGGATCAGCAGCTTGCCACCGTCGAAGACCTTGATCTTGCCGGTCAGGCGGTCACCGTTTTTCAACCAGACGGTATCGGCCAGCAGGGGCGTGGAGGCACTGAAGACAGCGAGGCACAGCAGGGTTCTGGACAACATAAGCGGATAGGGAGCTCAAGGTTGGCGAAAAGGGGCGATTATCGTGTTAGATAGCTAGGACTGACTCAAGGATTTGTGTTGAGTTCAATTCTCAACAGCATACTTACAGACGTTTCTTACAAAAGACCGACGATCCCAACGGATATGCCCACAGTGAATCAGCCTGCCGATGCCCCACAAACCCCCGCCGAAATGCGCCGCACCGTGCTGTACCTGACCCTGGCGCAAGTCCCGCCAGAGTGCGTGGTGAGTTACGGCGAACTGGCGCAACTGGCCGGGCTGGGACGCGCCGCGCGCTGGGTGGGTCGCACCTTGAGCCAACTTCCCGAGGGCACCACATTACCCTGGCATCGCGTGCTGGGTGCCGGTGGTCGGATAAGTCTGCCGGTGGGCAGCGCCTCGGGCGACGAGCAACGGGCGCGCTTGCGCGATGAGGGCGTTATGGTGCGCAACAATCGCGTGGATATTCAGCGCCATGGCTGGCGCCCGGTAGAGCACAGCGGTTAGAGTGCGCGCTTTGTTTCCGTGAATCTGAGGCAGACTCCAGCCCATGCCCCGTAAAACCTGGCGCGCCGCGCTCGCCGCCTATGCCAGCCCCTCGACGTTAGTGCTGTTGTTGCTCGGCTTTGCCGCCGGCTTGCCTTACATGTTGGTGTTCTCGACGCTTTCGGTGTGGCTGCGTGAGGCCGGTGTGGCCCGCGAGACCATCGGCTATGCGAGCCTGATCGGTTTGGCGTATGCCTTCAAATGGGTCTGGTCGCCGCTGCTCGACCAATGGCGCCTGCCACTGCTCGGTAAACTCGGACGTCGTCGCTCCTGGCTGGTGCTTGCACAGTCGCTGGTGATCCTCGGATTGATCGGCATGGGCTTCTGCGACCCGCAGAAACACCTGTCCTGGCTGATCGCCATTGCCGTCGTGGTGGCCTTTGCTTCCGCCACCCAGGACATCGCGGTCGACGCCTATCGCCTGGAAATCGCCGACGACAGCCGCCAGGCCGCCCTGGCCGCCAGCTATATGTCCGGCTACCGCATCGCCGCCCTGCTGGCCACGGCCGGTGCGCTGTTCTTTGCCGAAGGCTTCGGCTCCACCGGCTTCAACTATAAGCACTCGGCCTGGACCGGTACCTATGTGCTGTTCGGCGTGCTGATGATCCCGGCGCTGCTGACCACGCTGTTCATGCGCGAACCGAATGTACCGCTGCGCACCCAGTTGCAGGCCGGGCGCTACAGCTTCGCGCATCAGTTGGTGTCAGTGTTCGTGCTGATCGTGTTGCTGGTGTCCGTACCGGCGATGTTCACCCAGCTGTTCAACACCGACTTCGCCAGCGTGCTGTTCCAGGGCGTCAGCCTGTGGGACTTGCTGATGGACGACCGCGCGTTCCTGCGCGCCATTCTCTATATCATTCTCACCACGCTGTGCCTGTCGGCCATGGGTCGACGGGGCCTGGCGCCGGTGCTCACGCCGGTCAACGACTTTATCCTGCGCTACCGCTGGCAGGCATTGCTGCTGCTGGGGCTGATCGCCACCTATCGTATGTCCGACACGGTGATGGGCGTGATGGCCAACGTGTTCTACATCGACCAGGGTTTTACCAAGGACCAGATCGCCGGGGTCAGCAAGATCTTCGGCCTGATCATGACCCTGCTCGGCGCCGGCATGGGCGGCCTGCTGATCGTGCGCTTCGGCATCCTGCCGATCCTGTTTATAGGCGGTGTAGCGTCGGCGGGGACCAACCTGCTGTTCGTGATGCTCGCCGACATGGGCCCCGACCTGCAGATGCTGATCTTTACCATCTCCCTGGATAACTTCAGCTCGGGCCTGGCCACGTCGGCATTCGTGGCCTACCTGTCGAGCCTGACCAACCTCAAGTTTTCCGCCACCCAATATGCGCTGCTCAGTTCGATCATGCTGTTGCTGCCGCGCCTGATCGGCGGGTACTCGGGGGTGATGGTGGAGAAGTTCGGGTACCACAACTTCTTCCTGATCACCTGCATGCTGGGCGTACCGACACTGCTGCTGATTGCGTTGCACTGGTATCAGGAAAATCGGCGGATGCGGTTGAATCCGCCGGTAGAGGACTGATTCTGGGGGCCCTTTAAAAGCCAGACCGCGGCGCCCCCATCGCAAGCAAGCTCTGCGCCTACAGACAGCCCTGCATTCTGATGCCTGTACGGCGGCAGTTTGCGCCCGTACAATCCCAAGTCATTTCAAGTTCAAGCAACCGACAACGGCCTACCATGCGTACCAGTCAATATTTGCTCGCCACACAGAAAGAAACGCCTTCCGATGCGGTCGTGATCAGCCACCAGCTGATGCTGCGCGCCGGCATGATTCGCAAACTGGCCTCGGGCCTGTACACCTGGCTGCCCATGGGCTTGAAGGTGATGCGCAAGGTCGAAGCCATCGTTCGCGAAGAAATGAATGCTGCCGGCTCTCTCGAAGTGTTGATGCCGAGCACGCAACCGGCCGAGCTGTGGCAGGAATCCGGACGCTGGGAAGAGTACGGCCCTGAGTTGCTGCGCTTCAAGGACCGTCATGGCCGCGACTTCTGCGCCGGCCCGACCCATGAAGAAGTGATCACCGACCTGATGCGCAACGAGTTGAGCAGCTACAAGCAGCTGCCTCTGAACCTGTATCAGATCCAGACCAAATTCCGCGATGAAATCCGCCCACGCTTCGGCTTGATGCGTGGCCGTGAATTCATCATGAAGGACGCCTATTCGTTTCACGCCGACCAGGCATCACTGCAGGTCACCTATGACCGCATGCACCAGGCCTACTGCAACGTGTTCACACGCCTGGGCCTGAAGTTCCGGGCGGTTGAAGCGGACAATGGCTCCATCGGCGGTGCCGGCTCCCACGAATTCCACGTGCTGGCCGAGTCCGGCGAAGACGATATCGCGTTCAGCAACGGTTCCGACTACGCGGCGAACATCGAGAAAGCCGAAGCCGTGCCACGGGAAACCTCCCGTCCAGCCCCGGCTGAAGAACTGCGCCTGGTGGATACGCCAGAGACCAAGACCATCGCGGCCCTGGTGGAGAAATTCAATCTGCCGATTGAAAAGACCATCAAGACCCTGATCGTGCATGCCGAAGAAGAAGGCAAGCTGATCGCCCTGGTGATCCGTGGCGACCACGAACTCAACGAAATCAAGGCCGCCCAGCAACCTGGCGTGGCCAGCCCACTGGTCATGGCCAGCGATGCCGAACTGCGCGACGCCATCGGCGCCGGTGCCGGCTCCCTCGGCCCGCTGAACCTGCCGCTGCCGATCATCATCGACCGTTCGGTCGAGCTGATGAGCGACTTCGGTATCGGCGCGAACATCGACGACAAGCACTACTTCGGCGTGAACTGGGAGCGTGACCTGCCGGTGCCGACCGTGGCCGACCTGCGCAACGTCGTTGCTGGCGACCCAAGCCCGGACGGCAAGGGCACCCTGGAAATCAAGCGCGGCATCGAAGTCGGGCACATCTTCCAGTTGGGCAACAAGTACAGCAAGGCGATGAAGTGCGAAGTGCTGGGCGAGAACGGCAAGCCGATCACCCTCGACATGGGCTGCTACGGCATTGGCGTTTCCCGCGTGGTTGCCGCTGCCATCGAGCAGAACAACGACGAGAAAGGCATTATCTGGAGTGACGCCCTGGCGCCTTTCCAAGTGGCCCTGGTACCGCTGCGTTACGAAACCGAGCAAGTACGCGAAGCCACCGACAAACTGTATGCCGAACTCACGGCCGCTGGTTTTGAAGTGCTGCTGGATGACCGCGACAAGAAAACCAGCCCGGGCATCAAGTTCGCCGACATGGAGCTGATTGGCATCCCGCACCGGATCGTGGTCAGTGACCGCGGCCTGGCCGATGGCAATCTGGAATACAAGAGCCGGACCGAAGCCGAAGCCCAACCGTTGCCGGTGGCTGACGTGCTGTCTTTCCTCCAGGCGCGTATTCGTCGCTGAAAACCAGATCAAGAGACGTCATGTTCAAGCGAAACACCAGAGCCCTGGGGGGCGCCGCCTTATGCGGCGCCCTGCTGGTCAGCGGCTGCGCCAATCAGATGTCGCAACGCAGTGAGCACGAGGAGCGGGTCGAGCGTAAGTTGCTCGACCACAGCCTGCAGATCGATGTAGGCGAACCCAAAGTGCTGGAACTGCCGCAACGCCGGGTTCGTATTCACGAGCAAAAGACCTTTGAGGTCACCGAATTCGAAGTCACCCGTCGTTACGACCGCTACACGCCTTACCAACCCTGGCGCAAACTCTATGAGATGCCCCTGGGTGCAGTGGCTTTGGTCGCGGGTGCGGGCGCCAACGTGGCGAACATCTTCGCCCTCGGCAACCTGCCGACCAGCATGACCCACGACTGGCTGACCTACGGCGTGGACGGTCTCAACCCGTTCATGAACGTGCAATCCCATGGGCGCGCGCAACAGAACCTGGCGGGTATCGATGAAGTCCAGCGCGACAAACGCGTGGAGTATTCGAGCCTGCCCTGGAGCGAACGCCCGGTCCAGGTCACCGCCGGCAAACAGACCCATGAGCTGACCACCGACCGCAACGGCGTGCTGCGCCTGAACCTGTTGGACAGCCCGTTTGCCGAGCAGGACCTGAACCGCGTCACGACCTTGAAGATCAGCGTGGAAGATGGCCAGGACGACGTGCACTCGGACTCGACCCTGGCGATCAGCAGCACCCTGCGCGGCAAGTTGCTGGAAGCCCACGGCCTGATCTACGACGACCTGGAAGACGATGAAGTCAGCCAGTGGGTGCACCGGGTCAAGCGCCTGTCGGAGCTGGGCCTGGAGGAAGAAGCCAGCGAACTGGAACAAAGCCTGATCGAACTGACCCGCAATGATCCCGAGTTGCAGCAGGAATTCCTGCAGGCGTTGACCAAGGATGCGGGGCGGTTGGTGGCGGATCCCGGAGCACGCTGAGGCTGCGGAAACGCTATCGATCCAAATGTGGGAAGGGGCTTGCCTCCTCCCACATTTTGTTTCCGGGTTCTACCAAGAGAACTCTAACTGCTCGTTACCGCCACTCAGGTCCAGCAACCGCACCCCAATCCCCAACAACCGCACCGGTTTCCCACCGCGATTGAACGCCTGGGTCATCAACTGTTGATAACTCTCCAGATCCCGCGCCGCGCCCGCCTGCTCCAGCGTCGTCTGGGTAAAATCATGAAACTTCACCTTAACGAACGGCTTGCCCGCCTTGTAGCTGCTGTCGATACGCGCCATGCGCCCTGCCAGGGTCTCCATCAACTCTGGAAGTTTCGCCAGGCAGCTTGAGAGATCCGGCAGGTCCACATCGTAGGTATTTTCCACACTGATGGACTGCCGCCGGCTGTCGTTCTGCACCACACGCTCATCTATCCCACGGGCCAGGCTCCACAAGCGCTCGCCAAAGCTGCCGAACTCACGCACCAGCGCCAGCTTGTTCCACTCACGCAATTGCAGGCAGTCTTCGATGCCCAGGCGCGCCAGCTTGTCTGCCGTCACCTTGCCCACGCCGTGCAACTTGCTTACCCGCAGTTGGGAGACAAAGTCCTCGACCTGATCCGGGGTGATGACAAACAGGCCGTTGGGCTTTTTCCAATCACTGGCGATCTTGGCCAAGAACTTGTTCGGCGCCACGCCGGCGGACACGGTGATGTGCAATTGGTTGGAGACCCGGCGCCGAATGTCCTGGGCGATGCGCGTGGCGCTGCCGCCAAAGTGCGGGCTGTCGGAGACATCCAAGTAGGCCTCGTCCAGCGACAGGGGCTCGATCAGGTCGGTGTAGTCGCGAAAGATCGTCTGGATTTCCTTCGACGCTTCCTTATAGGCATCCATGCGCGGCTTGACGATGGTCAGGTCCGGGCAGAGCTTCAGGGCATGCCGCGACGACATGGCGGAACGCACCCCGTACGCCCGCGCTTCGTAGTTGCATGTAGCGATCACGCCCCTTCGATCTGCCGACCCACCTACCGCCAGGGGCTTTTGCGCCAGGCTCGGGTCATCGCGCATCTCAATGGCGGCGTAGAAGCAATCACAGTCAACGTGGATGATTTTGCGCTGCGTCATAAGTAGAAAGGCGGGTGTAATCCAACGGGTGGCCAGTATCGCATCCACCCCTGTATATAGCACCAGTAGTTTGAATCTTCCGTCTGAGCGGTAGGAAACTTCCCAGATGAATTTATTTTCTCAATCGAAATTAGCGCCCCAATAGAGCTGAAACCCTTGGCCCTTCTGGCCCGAAGCCCTCAAACGGCTCTGTATGGAGAGCTAACCGATTGAACCACAAGCGCTTTTCTTCGATTCACCGGTTGACACACTCGTGATCCTCTGTAGAATGCCGACACACAGACGCGGGATGGAGCAGTCTGGTAGCTCGTCGGGCTCATAACCCGAAGGTCGTCGGTTCAAATCCGGCTCCCGCAACCAAACATCAAAAAAGGCTACTCGAAAGAGTGGCCTTTTTTGTTTTAGCGAGCGGGCTTGCCCCGCGCGGGACTGGCAAGCAGCCCCACACAAGATAGTGTGCACTTCACCACGGACTGCTCCGCAGCTTGGCGCGGGGCAAGCCCGCTCACTACAAAAAGCGTTTTCAATCGCGAACTTAGGTTGCATGTCAGCTATTTCACACTTATTTGACCCATCGCCTCATTAACGGTTGACACCTCGCCATCTGGCTGTAGAATGCCGCCCACAGACGCGGGATGGAGCAGTCTGGTAGCTCGTCGGGCTCATAACCCGAAGGTCGTCGGTTCAAATCCGGCTCCCGCAACCAAACATCAAAAAAGGCTACTCGAAAGAGTGGCCTTTTTTGTATCCGATGAAAAAGTTCTTCTGAAACAATGGCATGGCATCTTTCATGAAACCGTACGCGGTTTGTTGAGTCCATCTCATTGCACGCTATGCTTACGCCTCTACGACCAATGGCCGCAGTCGCCGCACCCGGTGATCCGCGTTAATATTTGTAATTATTTTGTCCATAGGGATTGGTAACTTGGCTGGATACCTCCATCCTGTCGCGCACAATCCACGAGGTGATTGATGCGCGCCAACTCGTCTGAACCACAAGACACCGTCACAGCAGAACAACCTATCGCCCCCACCCGCTTGCGCTGGCTGGATCTGTTGAGCAAATACCGGCAACCCATCGGGCTGGCCGTGACCTTGTTGCTGTTCGCAATCGCCCTGATCGCCTGTCGGCACCTGCTATTGGAGCTGGATCTCTACGCCCTCCATGACTCGATCCTGGAAGTGCCCAAACCTGCATTGCTCGGTGCGTTCGCCGCCGCCGTCGCGGGGTTCGTCATTCTGCTGGGCTATGAGTTTTCCGGCGCACGCTATGCCGGGGTGAACCTGCCGGCCAAAACCTTGGCCCTTGGCGGCTTTACTGCCTTTGCGATCGGCAATGCCATTGGCCTGTCGATGCTCTCGGGCGGCTCGGTACGCTACCGTTTATATGCACGCCATGGCATCGGGGCTTCGGAAGTCGCCCACATGACCGTGTTCGCCAGCCTGGCACTGGGCTGCGCCCTGCCCCCGCTGGCTGCATTGGCCACGCTGAGCAACTTGCCAGCAGCGTCGACCTACCTGCATTTGCCACAAACGGTGCTCGGCGGCGTTGCCGGCGCAGTGCTGTTGCTGTCGGCCATGTTGTGCATCGGCATCTACCGCCGCCGCCTGCCGGAACAGCCCTACCCGGACAACCTGCTGGTAAAAGCCGGGCGTCGGACCCTGCGTCTGCCTGGCCGGCGCCTGACGTTCCTGCAACTGATCATCACCGCACTGGACGTGGCCGCCGCCGCTACCGTCCTTTATCTGCTGCTGCCGGAAGCACCGCCTTTCGGCCCGTTCCTGCTGGTGTATCTGCTGGCGTTGGCCGCCGGTGTACTCAGCCATGTGCCAGGGGGCGTAGGCGTATTCGAAGCCATCCTGCTTGCCGCATTCGCCGACAAGCTCGGCGCCGCGCCCTTGGCCGCCGCCCTGCTGCTGTACCGCATGATCTACGTGGTCCTGCCGCTGCTGATCGCCTGTGTGTTCCTGCTGGTCAACGAGGCCCAGCGCCTGTTCCAGACTCAGCAAAGCCTGCGGGTAGCCTCGGGTTTGGCAGCGCCGGTGCTGGCCGTACTGGTTTTTTTGTCCGGCGTGGTCCTGCTGTTTTCCGGCGCCACGCCAGAAATCGACTCACGCCTGGAAAACATCGGCTTCCTGATCCCCCACCGCCTGATTGACGCCTCGCACTTCGGTGCCAGCCTGATCGGCGTGCTGTGCCTGTTGCTGGCCCAGGGCCTGCGTCGACGCCTGTCGGCTGCGTGGATGCTGACCATGGTGCTGCTGCTGGTGGGCGCCCTGCTCTCGCTGCTCAAGGGGTTCGATTGGGAAGAAGCCAGCCTGATGACCATGACGGCGATACTGCTGGCGATCTTCCGCCGCTCGTTCTATCGCGCCAGCCGCCTGACCGAGCTGCCTTTCTCACCGCTGTACCTGGTAGCCAGCGTCTGTGTGCTGGGGGCTTCTATCTGGCTGCTGCTGTTCGCGTATCAAGATGTACCGTACAGCCATCAACTGTGGTGGCAGTTCACCCTTGATGCCAACGCCCCGCGCGGCCTGCGTTCGCTGCTGGGCGCCGCCGTGCTGCTGGTCATCGTCTCGCTGACCTGGCTGCTGCGCACCGCACGCCCGGTGATCCACCTGCCGACACCCGATGAACTGGAACGCGCCAGCAAGATCCTGATGGCGTCGTCGCAACCCGACGGCGGCCTGGCGCTGACCGGCGACAAAGCATTGCTGTTCCACCCGAATGACGAAGCGTTCCTGATGTATGCCCGTCGCGGCCGCAGCCTGGTGGCCTTGTATGACCCGATCGGTCCGACCCAGCCCCGTGCCGAAATGATCTGGCAGTTCCGCGACCTGTGCGACATCCATCATGCGCGCCCGGTGTTCTATCAGGTACGCGCCGAGAACCTGCCCTATTACATGGACATCGGCCTCACCGCGATCAAGCTGGGCGAGGAAGCCCGCGTCGACCTGAAACGCTTTGACCTGGAAGCCAAGGGCAAAGAGATGAAGGACCTGCGCTACACCTGGAACCGTGGCACCCGGGATGGCCTGTCCCTGGAGATCTTTGAACCCGGCACGGCACCGATGGATGAATTAAAAGTCATCTCGGACGCCTGGCTTACCGGTAAGAATGTGCGGGAAAAAGGCTTTTCCCTCGGACGCTTCAGCGACGACTACCTCAAGCACTTTCGTATCGCGATCATTCGCTTCGAAGGCCGCCCGGTGGCCTTCGCCAACCTGCTCGAGACCTACAACCATGACCTGGCCAGCCTCGACCTGATGCGCGCCCACCCGGATGCGCCCAAGCTGACCATGGAATTCATGATGGTCGGCCTGATTCAACACTATAAGAATCACGGCTACGCCCGCTTCAGCCTCGGCATGGTGCCGTTGTCGGGCCTGCAACCGCGACGCGGCGCGCCACTGACCCAGCGCCTGGGCTCGATGGTGTTCCGTCGCGGCGAGCAACTGTATAACTTCCAAGGCTTGCGCCGCTTCAAAGACAAGTTCCAGCCTGACTGGGAACCCCGTTACATGGCTGTGCCCGCGGGACTTGACCCGCTGGTGGCACTGGCCGATACCGCCGCCCTGATCGCGGGCGGCTTGACTGGATTGGTGAAACGCTGATGATTCGAC
Source organism: Pseudomonas sp. NIBRBAC000502773 (assembly GCF_006517195.1). Classification (NCBI taxonomy): domain Bacteria; kingdom Pseudomonadati; phylum Pseudomonadota; class Gammaproteobacteria; order Pseudomonadales; family Pseudomonadaceae; genus Pseudomonas; species Pseudomonas sp. NIBRBAC000502773. The sequence continues at coordinate 2,089,864 of NZ_CP041189.1, forward strand.
GCTCCTGGCGGTATGTATTGGCCTTTGTAGTGCTGCTCGCCCTGGTCCTGGGTGGCGGCTTTTGGTTCTGGAACCGCCCTGCCCCACAGCCGACCCTGGAGCAACTGCCCCAGGCCGACGGCTCGGTGATGACCCGCGTGACTCCGGCCGGCACCCCGAAAGCCCGCGTCGCGGTGGCGGCGATGGCTGACGAAACACTGACCGATAGCCAGCTGATTACCCTGAGCCAGGGCGGCAAGGCGCAGATCGTCCAGGTGATCCTGCCAAAGGATGACTGCAAGCTGCAGGAACAAGCGCTGCAAAGCGCCCTGGGCCAGCTCAAGGGCCCCGCGACCCTGGTCAGCGGCATCGGCCCTGGCGCCGCCCTCGCCTGGCGCTGGCTGGCCACTCAGAGCGACGACAAGGCCAACGCCATCTCCGTCGGCTTCGCGTTGGTGCAGGAAGGGTGCAAGGACCCACTGCCGAAAACCGCAGCACACGGTAATTGGCTGGTGGCCTGGAACGACAACCCTGACGATGAAAGCGCCAGTTTCGTACGTGACACACCGCGCGCCACCACCAGCATCAGCGACTACGACATTCACTATCCGCAAGTGCTGAACAACGAACTGCGCAAGCAACTGGTGGGTTCGGACAACGGCGGCCTGGCGATTCCCGTGGTGGAAGTGCCGGCTGGCCAGGCCAAGGACACCGTGACGCTGTTCCTTTCCGGTGATGGCGGCTGGCGTGACCTCGACCGCGACGTGGCCGGCGAAATGGCCAAGATAGGCTACCCGGTGGTCGGCATCGACACCCTGCGCTACTACTGGCAGCACAAGACCCCGGAACAAAGCGCCAAGGACCTCACCGAGCTGATGCAGCACTACCGGCAGAAATGGGGCACCAAGCGCTTCGTGCTGACCGGTTACTCCTTCGGCGCGGACGTCCTGCCGGCGATCTACAACCGCCTGCCGGAAAACGAACAGCAGCGTGTGGACGTCATCATCCTGCTGGCCTTCGCCCGCACCGGCAGCTTTGAAATCGAAGTGGAAGGTTGGCTGGGCAACGCCGGCAAAGAAGCCGCGACCGGCCCGGAAATGGCCAAGCTGCCGGCTGACAAGGTGGTGTGCATCTACGGTGCCGAAGAAGTCGACGAGAGTGGCTGCACCGACAAGACCGCCGTGGGCGAGGCGGTGAAACTGCCGGGCGGGCATCACTTCGATGAGAACTATCCGGCACTGGCCAAGCGGTTGGTGGATATCATCGTGAAGCACCAGGCCAAAACCGAATAAACCCGAGCCTTACACAAATCAAACTGTGGGAGGGGGCTTGCCCCCGATAGCTGAGCATCAGTCAACAATGCTGTGACTGACCCAACGCTATCGGGAGCAAGCCCCCTCCCACAGTTTTTTGCGGTGTGGGTAAGATCTAGCGCGGTTCGATGTGGGCAATCATCAGTTGCACAGTTTCATTGCCACGAAACTCGTTCACATCCAGCTTGTAGGCCAATTCCACCCAACGTACGGTCGGGTTCGGCCAGACTTCCCGGTCGACGCCGAAGGCAATGCCATCGAGCTTCACCGACCCGCATTCGCTCTTGAGCACCACTTTCAGGTGCCGCTCCCCCACCACCCGCTGCTCGACCAGCTGGAACACGCCATGGAACAACGGCTCGGGAAAGTGTTGCCCCCACGGCCCGGCATGCCGCAATGCGCGCGCCAGTTCCAGGTGAAACTCTTCCACCGCCAGGGTTCCGTCGGACAGCAGGCGCCCGGTGAGGTCTTCTTCGCGCAGCTGCCGACGCACTTCGGCGTCAAAGGCCTCGGCAAACAGTGGGAAATTTTCCTCGGGCAAGGTCAACCCCGCCGCCATGGCGTGGCCGCCATATTTGCTGATCAGGTTGGGATGCTGGCTCGCAACCACCGCCAGGGCATCGCGGATGTGAAAGCCTTGCACAGAGCGCCCTGAGCCCTTGAGCAGGCCATCGCCGGCATCGGCGAAGGCAATGGTGGGGCGGAAATAGCGCTCCTTCATGCGCGACGCAAGAATGCCGATCACACCTTGGTGCCAGTCCGGATCAAACAGGCACAAGCCGTAGGGCATTGAGTCCACCGGCAAGTCCTTGAGCTGAGCCAGGGCCTCGCGCTGCATGCCTTGTTCGATGGATTTGCGGTCCTGGTTCATGCCATCCAGTTGCGCAGCCATTTCCCGTGCCGCGGCGAAATCCGTGGTGAGCAGGCATTCGATGCCCAGGCTCATATCGTCCAGGCGCCCGGCGGCGTTCAAGCGTGGTCCGAGGATAAAGCCGAGGTCGGTGGAGGTGATGCGCGCTGCATCCCGCTTGGCCACTTCGAGGATCGCCTTGATCCCCGGCCGTGCGCGACCGGCACGAATACGCTCCAGGCCCTGATGCACGAGTATGCGGTTATTGGCGTCCAGGGGCACCACGTCGGCGACGCTGCCCAGGGCGACCAGGTCGAGCAGCTCGCCGATGTTGGGTTGAGGCTTGTTTTCATACCAGCCCAAACTGCGCAAACGCGCGCGCAGGGCCATCAGCACGTAGAAGATCACGCCCACGCCGGCCAGGGCCTTGCTCGGGAACTCACAGCCCGGCTGGTTCGGGTTGACGATGGCATCCGCCGCCGGCAGCTCATCCCCGGGCAAGTGGTGATCGGTCACCAATACCTGCAACCCCGCCGCTTTCGCCGCCGCCACGCCTTCGACACTGGAAATGCCATTGTCCACGGTGATCAGCAACTGCGGCTCGCGCTGCAGGGCCACCGCGACGATTTCCGGGGTCAGGCCATAGCCGTATTCGAAGCGGTTGGGCACCAGGTAATCGACATGGGCCGCACCGAGCAAACGCAGGCCCAGGGTGCCTACGGTGCTGGCGGTGGCACCATCGGCGTCGAAGTCACCGACGATGAGGATGCGCTGGCGTTGCTCCAATGCCGTCACCAGCAAGTCCACCGCCGCGTCGATGCCCTTGAGCTGCTGATAGGGAATCAACCGCGCCAGGCTCTTGTCCAGCTCGGCCTCGGACTGCACGCCACGTGCGGCGTAGAGACGGGTCAACAGCGGTGGCAATTCCCCCAGGAAGGGCAGGACGGCGGGCAACGGGCGGGGATCGATACGCATGGGTGACGGGAGCTTCTCTTGAATACAACGGTTAAACGACAACTCTGAAGGCAACACAGATCAAATGTGGGAGGGGGCTTGCCCCCGATAGCGGTGCATCAGCCAGCTTATATATAGCTGACACACCGCAATCGGGGGCAAGCCCCCTCCCACATTTTCAACCGCGTTCGCCGACCAGCCATTGCAGTTGCACTTCGTGCTGGCCACGGTCGTCGGTGACGAAGATCGTGCCTTCACTGATCATCACGTCCCACTTGATCACGCGGGGCATGTCCTTGGCCAGAACCTCCAGAATCTCCTGGGGCACTGCTGCGATGTGGACATTCTTCAGGGTGTTCGCCACCGGCACCACTTTGCCCTCCCAAACACGCAAGCTGCCGTATGCCAGCAGGCTGGTGCGCTCAGTGCGACGCGAGCACCAGGTCAGGCGGTCGGCATCCGGCTGGCCGACTTCGATCCAATGCAAAACCCGATCATCCAGGCTTTTTTCCCACAGGGCTGGCTCGTCTACATCTGACAGGCCACGACCGAACGCCAACTGTTCGTTGTAAAAAAGGGCGTAGGCCAGCAGGCGCACGGTCATGCGTTCTTCAGTTTCCGAGGGGTGGCGAGCGATAGTCTGCTTGACGCTCTCGTACACCGAACGGTCGAGGTCGGTGAGGTTGAGTTCGAATTTGTAGGTCGTGGACGGCTGGGCCATGAACGGGCTTCTAGAGACAGGGAAAGGCGGTCAGTCTAACCGATGGCGAGGTCATTCAACGAATCCTGCGCTGCATCATCCTTATCCCTGGGCTGCTCGCCTATGTTAAAAGGCTTCACACCACCGTTCCGCGCAGACAAGGATCCCCATGTCGTTTAATGCCAAACCGCTTGCCGGCCTGAAAGTCATCGAACTCGGCACCCTGATCGCCGGGCCCTTCGCCTCACGCATTTGTGCTGAATTCGGTGCCGAGGTGGTCAAGGTCGAGTCCCCGGACGGCGGCGATCCGCTGCGTAAATGGCGCAAGCTGTACGAAGGCACCTCGTTGTGGTGGTTTGTGCAGGCGCGCAACAAAAAGTCCCTGACGTTGAACCTCAAGCACCCGGACGGGCTGGCGATTCTCAAGCAACTGCTGGCAGACGCCGACATCCTGATCGAAAACTTCCGCCCCGGCGTGTTGGAGAAGCTTGGCCTGAGCTGGGAAACCCTGCATGGGCTGAACCCGAAACTGGTGATGGTGCGCCTCTCGGGTTTTGGCCAGACCGGACCGATGAAAGACCAGCCCGGATTTGGCGCAGTGGGCGAGTCCATGGGCGGGCTGCGCTATATCACCGGTTTCGAAGATCGCCCGCCGGTGCGCACGGGAATCTCCATTGGCGACTCCATCGCCGCGCTGTGGGCGGTCATCGGTGCCTTGATGGCGCTGCGTCATCGCGAGGTCAACGGCGGTGTGGGCCAGGTGGTGGATGTGGCGCTGTATGAAGCCATCTTCGCCATGATGGAAAGCATGATCCCCGAGTTCGATGTATTCGGGTTTATTCGCGAACGTACCGGCAACATCATGCCCGGCATCACGCCGTCGTCGATCCACACCAGCGCGGACGGCAAGCACGTACAGATCGGTGCCAACGGCGATGCCATCTTCAAACGCTTCATGAGTGCCATCGGCCGTGACGACCTGGCGAACGATCCACAACTGGCCAGCAATGACGGGCGCGACAGCCGTCGCGATGAACTCTATGGCGTGATTGATCGCTGGGTGAACTCGCTGCCGCTGGAGCAGGTGGTGGAGCAACTCAACAAGGCCGAGGTTCCCGCCAGCCGGATCTACAGCGCCGAGGACATGCTGGGCGACCCGCAATTCCTCGCACGCGAGATGTTCCTCAAGGCCCGGCTTCCCGGCGGCAAGGACTTCAAGATGCCGGGCATCGTACCCAAGCTGTCGGACACACCGGGCAGTTGCGAATGGGTGGGGCCGCAACTGGGTGAACACAACGGCGTGGTGCTGGGCGAGTTGGGATACGACGCCGCCGCCATTGTCCGCCTGCGTGAGCAAGGCGCCATCTGATGTCCCACGGTTGCAGGCACTGGTTCAGTGCGCTGTCCCTGGCCGTCATGCTGGCCGGCGGCTGGCCCGTGCCGGCGAGCGCCGAGGGCACGTTGATCTGGTTGCTGCGCGACTTGCCGCCGCTGACCATCTTCGAAGGGCCAGGCAAAGGCCAGGGCGCCCTGGACCAGTTGCTGCCGATACTGATCGAGCACTTGCCGGAATATCGCCACCAGGTAATGCACGTCAATCGCGCGCGCGGCATGCAGATGCTGCGCGAGCCCACGCTCACCTGCGATCCATCCTTGCTGTGGACGGCCGAGCGGGCCAGGTACATCGTATTTTCCAGGCAGGCGTTTGTGGTCGCCAGTAATGGGGTCACGATCCGACGCAGCCAGCAGGGCGCCCTGGCGGCGTTTATCGTAGACGGCCAGTTCGACCTGCAGGCCTTCTTCGACGCCCATGAGGCAAGGGTCGGCGCGATCGCGGAACGCAGCTACGGCGCCGTTATCGATGAGCGACTGAAACAGGCCGACACACACAAACTGGCACTGCACTACGGCAACGATGCCCTTGGCAGCTTGCTGCAGATGCAGCGCCTGGGCCGGCTGGAAGCAGTGCTGGGCTATTGGCCGGAAATCCGCTACCACGCGATGCAACAGGGGATCGCGGCCGAAGACTTGAGTTTCTACCCCATCAAGGGCACAGCGCCTTACCAGCGCACGCATATCGGCTGCTCGGATACACCTGAGGGGCGCGAGGCCATGGAACGGATCAACCAGGTTCTGCTCAGCCTCCCGCTGGAACACGTACAGCAGTCCTATGCCGCCTGGCTGGACCCTGCCATGCGTGAACACTACCTGCGAGACAACCCGAGCTTTTTCCAGGACTCGCCAGCGCCGTGACAAACCCCAGGCAAAAAGAAACCCCGAAGAGTGGGGAGACACTTCGGGGTTAAACGTGGCCTACAAAGACCAGTACAGCAAGGCACAAACACCGGAGCACAATGTTTGCTCTTGCTGTTACAAAATCTGACCGGCCATGACGTGGGAAGTTTCCATCTATAAACAATTCTTCATGCAACGGCAGCGCTGCGGGTCTGGGCGGCGTTGCGCAAGGCCGCGATGACCGAGGGTTCCAGGCGTCCTTCAGCGATCTTGAGGTCGCGCAAAAGGCAATCCACCACATCCACCAATACGCGCTTATCGAGCAATTGCGCCCGGTCGACTTCACGCTCGACCACGATCGCGCCGGCGGGGTTCTTCACGGTTACCAGGCACTCTTCCTGCACACCTGCGGTGGTCAATGTCACCTGATAAGGGCTCAGTGCTTCTTCGAGCAATAGGCTGATACTTTCCATCTCGATCACCACTCAATAGTTCGCAAACATTCTTGTAAACGGGAGCTGCATCTATCCTAAGTGACTGGTTGTGACGTAGGAAAGTTCGCTTTTTCGTTTATGCGGGGTTGTCGGGGGATGACGTTTCCAGCATGCGCTTGCAACATGACAGGCAAAAAACGGCGACACATAAATGCTTACGCAATGGGCTGCTGTTTTGGGCTTCCCCTGCCGCGCAGACCATGGGTGAATCCTATACTCGATGAGCGCTGATCACAGTGCCACGTGGGTAAAGCGTATGCCAAAGGCCCTTATTGCGAAGGAGGAATGCGATGGTGGAAAACGATGAGCGACTGGCGACGATGGAGAGAATGCATGCCGATGTGAGGCGCATCTACGCAGAAATATCACGCATGCAGGCTGAGCAAGACAAGCTCAAATCGGAATCCCTGAAAATAAACTGTGAAACTTTCTGGTACCCCATGGGCGTAGCAATGGCCGTGGTCGCAACGATTGCTTCGATTACTGGAGTAGCGATTAAGTTGCTCTTGTAACCGGCACGCCGTCGGGCCTGCCAGAAACAAAAAACGCCGCTGACCCAAGCGGCGTTTTTGTCTGGGTGACCTGCCTTACAAAGGCTTTCCACGGTTGCCATGCTGGCTGACAAACGCCTGCATCGCCTTCAAGTCATTCGGCAGCACCGTGCAACGCTCTTCACGCTCGAACAGGTCGGTCAGATGCACCGGCAGTTCCAGCGCCTTGCCGACACCCGCCTTCTCCACCGCTTCCGGGAATTTCACTGGATGGGCGGTGCCGAGGATCACCATCGGGATATCCAGGCTGCGACGGCATTCGCGGGCGGCCTTCACCCCAATGGCGGTGTGCGGGTCGAGCAACTCGCCGGTCTGGGCGTAGACCTCGGCGATGGTTTCGCAGGTCTGCGCGTCGTCCACGGCCAGGGAGTCGAACAGCTTGCGGGTTTCGGTCCAGCGCTCTTCATCAACGCTGAAACCGCCGCCGCTCTTGAAGGTGTCCATCAAGCCGGCGATGGCTGCGCCGTTGCGACCGTGCATGTCGAACAGCAGGCGTTCGAAGTTCGACGACACCATGATATCCATGGACGGCGACAAGGTGGCGTGCAGGGTTTCCTTGACGTATTGGTTGCCGCTCATGAAGCGGTGCAGGATGTCGTTACGGTTGGTGGCGACGATCAACTGGTTGATCGGCAGGCCCATGTTACGGGCCAGGTAGCCGGCGAAAATGTCGCCGAAATTGCCGGTCGGCACCGAGAACGACACCGAGCGCGCCGGGCCACCCAATTGCAGCGAGGCGTGGAAGTAGTAGACGATCTGGGCCATGATTCGCGCCCAGTTGATCGAGTTCACCGCCACCAGGCGTGTGCCTTTGAGGAAGCCCTGGTCGGCGAAGCTGTTCTTGACCATTTCCTGGCAGTCATCGAAGTTGCCTTCGATGGCGATGTTATGGATGTTCTCACCGAAGATGGTGGTCATCTGGCGGCGCTGTACTTCCGACACACGCTTGTGCGGGTGCAGGATGAAGATGTCGACGTTTTCGCAGTGCTTGCAGCCTTCGATGGCGGCCGAACCGGTATCACCGGAGGTGGCGCCGATGATCACCACGCGCTCGCCGCGCTTCTCCAGCACGTAGTCCAGCAGGCGACCCAGCAGTTGCAGGGCGAAGTCCTTGAACGCCAGGGTCGGGCCATGGAACAGCTCGAGCACCCATTCGTTGCCGTTGAGCTGGCGCAGAGGCGCGATGGCGCTGTGGGAAAACACGCCGTAGGTCTCTTCCAGAATCTTTTTGAAATCCGCATCGGGGATGCTGCCGGTGACGAATGGGCGCATCACCCGGAACGCCAGCTCGTGGTACGGCAGGCCGGCCCACGAAGCGATTTCTTCCTGGGTAAAGCGTGGCAGGTTTTCCGGCACGTACAGGCCGCCGTCGGTGGCAAGGCCTGCCAGCAAGACGTCTTCGAAATTCAGGGCCGGTGCCTGGCCGCGGGTGCTGATGTAACGCATGACTGGCTCCTCTAAAACATTCTCGAACAGAGGCCGCCGCACACACGGGACCTCTGGAACAGATCGGTTAGTTCAGGTGTTCGACGCGAATCCGCACCACCGGGCCCACGACGCCTTGCAAGGCTTCCAGCGCGGTGATGGCATCGTTGATGTGCTGCTCGAGCACCCGGTGGGTCAGCAGGATCATCGGCACCTGGCCGTTCTGCTCCTCGACTTCCTTCTGCATGATCGACTCGATATTGATACCGCGCTCCGACAGGATGCTGGCCACCTGGGCCAACACGCCCGGGTGATCCTTGGCCTGGATGCGCAGGTAGTAGGCGCTTTCGCAGGCCTCGATCGGCAGGATCGGGTGGGCCGACAGCGAATCCGGCTGGAAGGCCAGGTGCGGTACACGGTTTTCCGGGTCGCTGGTCATGGCGCGAACCACGTCCACCAGGTCGGCGATCACCGACGAAGCGGTCGGCTCCATGCCGGCACCGGCGCCGTAGAACAGCGTGGAACCAGCGGCATCACCGTTGACCATCACGGCGTTCATCACGCCATTGACGTTGGCGATCAGGCGATCGGCCGGGATCAGCGTCGGGTGCACACGCAACTCGATACCCGCCGGGGTGCTGCGCGCGACACCGAGGTGCTTGATGCGGTAGCCCAGGGCTTCGGCGTAGTTCACGTCGGCAGTGGTCAGCCGGGTGATGCCTTCGGTGTAGGCCTTGTCGAACTGCAGCGGGATACCAAAGGCGATGGACGCCAGGATGGTCAGCTTGTGCGCCGCGTCGATGCCTTCCACGTCGAATGTCGGGTCGGCTTCGGCGTACCCCAGGGCCTGGGCTTCGGCCAGTACGTCTTCGAAGGTACGGCCCTTCTCGCGCATTTCGGTGAGGATGAAGTTACCGGTGCCGTTGATGATGCCAGCCACCCAGTTGATGCGGTTGGCGGACAGGCCTTCACGGATCGCCTTGATCACCGGGATACCGCCGGCAACCGCGGCTTCGAATGCCACGATCACGCCTTTCTCGCGGGCCTTGGCGAAGATCTCGTTGCCGTGTACGGCGATCAGCGCCTTGTTGGCGGTGACCACGTGCTTGCCGTTTTCGATCGCCTTGAGCACCAGCTCGCGAGCCACGGTGTAACCGCCCACCAGCTCGATGACGATATCGATTTCAGGGTTGGTGGCCACGGCGAAGACATCGTTGGTAATCGCAATACCGGTCGTTTGGAACTGAGGCTTTGGCGAACGCGTGGCAATTTGCGCCACTTCAATCCCACGCCCTGCACGGCGGGAAATTTCTTCAGCATTACGCTGAAGTACGTTGAAGGTGCCGCCACCGACGGTCCCTAACCCACAGATGCCTACTTTGACCGGTTTCACTGAAGAACTCCCCATGAAACGGCCGACGCTAGGTCGGCCGTGGAAAACAGCCGCACAACTGCGGCTTTCAATTAATGGCCCGTCGACTTATCCACAGGCCATGATCGTCAAAGGTTCGACGATGCTGGTTTATTTGGCACCCAGCGCCAGTTTGGCAACTTGTGGTGCCGGCTGGTAGCCCGGAATCACCTGGCCGTCAGCCAAAACGATGGCCGGTGTACCGTTGACGCCGATGGACTGGCCCAGGGCAAATTGCTTCGACACCGGGTTGGCGCACTTGGCGGCCTTGATTTCCTTGCCATCGACCATCTTGTCCATGGCCGCTTTCTTGTCGGCCGAGCACCATACGGCCTGCAACTGCTCGTCGCCCGGCGAACCCAGGCCCTGGCGCGGGAACGCTACGTAGCGGACTTCCACACCCAGCTTGTTCAGCGCAGGCACTTCGGCATGCAACTTATGGCAGTACGGGCACGTGGTGTCGGTAAACACGGTGATATGGGTCTTGGTCTCGCCGATGGCCGGGTAAACCACGGTTTCAGCCACCGGGATGCCGTTGATCAGCTTGGACACGCCCAGGCGCTCGGCTTTCTCGGTCAGGTTGACCGGCTTGCCGTCCTTGAGCTGGAACAGGTAGCCCTGGACGATGTACTGACCGTCCGCACTGGCGTACAGCACGCGGCTGCCCTTGAGCTTGACTTCATACAGGCCGGCCATCGGGCTGGCGCTGATGCTTTCGATTGGGGTATCGAGCTGCAGGTTGGCCAGGCTCTTGCGGATGGTCTGCTCGGCAGCGTCATCGGCGACGGCAAAGGTGGAAACCAACGCAATGGCTGCGGCGGCAATAATCTGGGTCAAGCGCATGGAAACTCCTGAAGGCAGATGCAGGGACGGGTGCAGGCGCGCCAATACGGAAACACGAGTGCGGGCGGTCCCCTTTGCTAACCGGCAAAGCCTACCACAGTTGGGCCGCAGGGCAGCCCGTGGCGGCATAAATTGGCGCTTTTCAGCCTCGCGGGTGGTGCTTGGCATGCATATCCTGCAAGCGCGCACGCGCCACATGGGTGTAGATCTGGGTGGTGGATAAGTCGCTGTGCCCGAGCAGCATTTGCACCACGCGCAAATCCGCACCGTGGTTGAGCAAATGGGTGGCGAATGCATGGCGCAAGGTGTGGGGCGACAGGCTCTTGCCGATCCCCGCGACCTTGGCCTGGTGCTTGATGCGATGCCAGAACGTCTGGCGGGTCATCTGTTCGCCACGCTGGCTGGGAAACAGCACATCGCTGGGCCGCCCGCCCAGCAGCTCGCTACGGGCATCGCGCATGTAGCGCTCGACCCACACAATCGCCTCCTCCCCCATCGGCACCAGCCGTTCCTTGCTGCCCTTGCCCATTACCCGCAGCACCCCCTGGCGCAGATTGACTTGCTCCAGGGTCAGGCTGATCAGCTCCGTGACCCGCAGGCCACAGGCATACAACACTTCCAGCATGGCGCGGTCACGCTGGCCGATGGCTTCGCTGAGGTCGGGCGCAGCGAGCAAGGCCTCGACGTCGGCTTCCGACAGGGACTTGGGCAAGGGCCTGCCCAGCTGCGGCATATCGATTTGCAGGGTCGGATCGAGGGTAATCAGTTTTTCCCTGAGCAAATAACGATAAAAGCCACGCACACCGGAGAGAAATCGCGCAGTGGAACGGGGTTTGTAGTTCTGCTCCAGGCGCCAGGCCAGGTGATCGAGGATCAGCTCGCGGCCGGCATTGATCAGTTCCAGGTGTTTCTCCTGCAACCAGCCGTTGAACAGCGCCAGGTCGCTGCGGTAGGCCTGGCGGGTGTTATCTGACAGGCCTTTTTCCAGCCATAGGGCATCGAGGAAACGGTCGATCAAAGGGTGGTCGATGGCGGGCATAGGGACTCGAACAGAAAAGTGGCTGAATCAGGTAGATCCTATCCCGGACCTCAAATCGCGGGCACAAAAAAGCAGCCCGTAGGCTGCTTTTTTCTGCATCGGGAAGCTGGACTTAAGCCAGTTTTTCCTTGATGCGAGCTGCTTTACCGGACAGGTCACGCAGGTAGTACAGCTTGGCTTTACGTACGTCACCGCGACGCTTGACGGCCATGCTGTCGATTTGCGGGCTGTAGGTCTGGAAAGTACGCTCTACGCCAACACCGTTGGAGATTTTACGAACAGTGAAAGCACTGTTCACACCACGGTTACGCTTGGCGATTACCACGCCTTCGAACGCTTGCAGACGCGAACGGTCGCCTTCCTTCACTTTCACCTGAACGACAATGGTGTCGCCCGGGGCAAAGGTAGGGATCTCTTTGGTCATCTGCTCTGCTTCGAGTGCAAGGATGATTTTGTTAGTCATGCTGTGCTCCTAAGGTAAGTCAATGGACCTACCATCGATACGTTGTTAACTATCGTCCCGCGCGAGGATGTATTCCTCGAGCAGCTTCTTCTCTTCTCCAGAAAGCGAGCGGCTTTCCAGAAGATCGGCGCGTCGTTCATAGGTCCGACCAAGGGACTGCTGTAAACGCCAACGCCGGATGTGTGCGTGATTGCCACTTAGCAATACGTCGGGAACACGCTGATCCGCATACACCTCCGGTCGGGTGTAGTGCGGGCAATCCAGCAAACCGTCCGTGAAGGAATCTTCCTCCGCGGAGTCCGCATGCCCTAAAGCTCCAGGCAGCAGTCGTGTAACCGCATCTATCAGGACCATCGCCGGCAGCTCGCCGCCAGACAGGACATAGTCCCCAATCGACCACTCTTCATCGACATGAGCTTCAATAAACCGCTCGTCAATGCCTTCATAGCGACCGGCAATCAGGATCAGTGCTTCCTCATTCGCCAGTTCGCGGACCCCAGCCTGCTTCAGCTGACGGCCTTGAGGGGACAGGTAAATTACCTTCGCCTTCTCCCCGGCGGCTGCCTTGGCCTGAACCAACGCATCTTCCAGGGGCTTGATCTTCATCACCATGCCCGGGCCACCGCCAAATGGGCGATCGTCCACAGTGTGATGTCGATCCGTCGTGTAGTCTCGCGGGTTCCAACAGGTGAGCTGCAACAGCCCCTGTTTCACCGCCCGACTGGTGATGCCGTACTCGCTGATGGCGGAAAACATCTCGGGAAACAAACTGATCACTTCAATGCGCAAATTAGCCACGCTTAGAAGTCCGCGTCCCATTCCACCTTCATCTCGCCCGCCGCCAGGTCGACAGCCAACACGCATTGCTCGGTATAGGGCAACAGGCGTTCGCGATCATCCAGGCTGCCAGCGCAAGGCTTGACCACCATTACATCATTGGCGCCGGTTTCCAGAAGATGATCGATTTTCCCGAACAATTGCCCGAGTTGATCAATAACCTTCAGACCTTCCAGCTGGTACCAGTAGTATTCGCCGTCGGTCAATTCAGGGAACAGGTTGCGCGGCACGCAGATCTCATAACCGGCCAGAAGACGAGCTTCTTCACGATCATCAAGACCCTTGAGCTTTGCGACCAGGAACTTATCGCTCCCGCGTCCACTGACCAGCTCGACCTGTTTCACACTACCTTCGCGCTTGAGCGTCCAGGTCTTGTACTGCAACAGGTTTTCAGTCGGATCAGTAAAGGAATACACCTTCACTTCGCCGCGAACGCCATGAACAGAATAAATCTTGCCGATAACGATCAAATCATCAGCAACAGTTGGCGTCGCGTTCATATTGCTCAGGCTGCGGCCTTAGCCGAGTCCTTCAACAACTTGGCAACACGCTCAGACGGTTGTGCACCAACGCTCAGCCAGTAGGCTACGCGCTCTTGGTTCACGGACAGGCGGACTTCTTGACCACGAGCGATCGGGTTGAAGAAACCTACTTGTTCCTTGTGAGAGCCGTCACGTGGGTTGCGGCTGTCAGTTACGGTCAAGTGGTAAAACGGGCGCTTTTTGGAGCCGCCAAGGGCAAGACGGATTGTTAGCATGTGAACATCGTTCCTGTAGTCGGTGCTGCAAATCTAAATGCACAGCGGGCATAGGTGCCCGAAAGGCCGCATATTCTAAGGAATATCCGGACTTTTGCAAATGTCTTTTTCTGGCGCCTATCAGCGTGCCATTCAGATCTGCTAGAGAGCCGTCGGTTAAAACGGCAGGTCAGCCCCCGCCAACGGCGGGTTTGCTGGAGATCCCACATCCCTGTGGGTCGGAGCAGGAGTGAACTCCCGCTCGAATACTTTACATTTTCGGCATGCCGCCGCCGGGCAACATACCGCCCATGCCGCGCATCATCTTGGCCATTCCGCCCTTGGCGGAGAATTTCTTCATCATCTTCTGCATCTGCTTGTGCTGCTTGATCAAGCGCCCGATGTCCTGCACCTGGGTGCCGGAACCCATGGCGATCCGACGCTTGCGCGAACCGCTGATCAGCTCAGGGTCGCGGCGCTCGGCCGGGGTCATGGAGTTGATGATGGCTTCCATCTGCTTGAATTGCTTCTCTGCCGCGCCCTGGGCATTGCCCATTTGCGCCAGGTTCACGCCGCCGATGTTCGGCAGCTTGTCCATCAGGCCGCCGAGGCCGCCCATGTTCTTCATTTGTTGCAGCTGGTCACGGAAGTCTTCGAGGTCGAAGCCCTTGCCCTTCTTCAACTTTTTCGCAAGCTTATCGGCTTTGTCCTTGTCGAGCGTCGCTTCGGCCTGCTCGATCAGGCTGAGCACGTCACCCATGCCGAGGATACGCGAGGCGATACGCTCAGGGTGGAACGGCTCGAGCGCTTCGCTCTTCTCGCCCATACCGATGAACTTGATCGGCTTGCCGGTGATGGCACGCACCGACAGCGCGGCACCGCCACGGGCGTCGCCGTCGACCTTGGTGAGGATCACGCCGGTCAGCGGCAGCGCGTCGCCGAAGGCCTTGGCGGTGTTGGCCGCATCCTGGCCGGTCATGGCGTCGACCACGAACAGCGTCTCGACCGGGTTGATCGCGGCATGCAGCGCCTTGATCTCGCCCATCATCTCTTCATCGATGTGCAGGCGACCGGCGGTATCGACGATGACCACGTCGATGAACTTGAGCCTTGCTTCTTTAATAGCAGCGTTGGCGATGTCGACCGGCTTCTGGCTCAGGTCGGACGGGAAGAAGGTCACGCCCACTTCGCCCGCGAGCATTTCCAGCTGCTTGATGGCCGCCGGACGGTACACGTCGGCCGATACCACCATCACGGACTTCTTCTTGCGCTCTTTAAGGAAGCGCGCCAGCTTGCCGGCGGTGGTGGTCTTGCCCGCACCTTGCAGACCGGCCATCAGCACGACGGCCGGTGGCACGGCACTGAGGTTCAAATCTTCGTTGGCCGCGCCCATCAGGCTTTCGAGCTCGGCCTGGACGATTTTCACAAAGGCCTGGCCCGGGGTCAGGCTGCGGGACACTTCAGTGCCGACCGCGCGCTCCTTGACCGAGTTGACGAAGTCCTTGACCACAGGCAAGGCGACGTCGGCTTCCAGCAACGCCATGCGCACTTCGCGCAGGGTGTCTTTAATATTGTCCTCGGTCAGCTTGGCCTTGCCGGTTACATGGCGCAGCGTCTGCGAGAGACGGTCAGTCAGGTTTTCAAACATGCGCGATCCTTTCAGGCCCTATTCATCGAAATGCATTGGTAGACCGAGGTAATGGCGGCCCAGGCTGTGGTAAATCGCTATTAAACACAGCGTTCGGCGAGCCTGCGGCGTGGGCAGGTCGCGGATTATAGCGAAGACTGCGCCCATGCACACCCGCTGTCTGGCCCTGGAGTCTTTCGTGGAACGCAGGTGTATGCCAAACTCAGCGCCTTTCGGGCTTGTCTATCAGGATTTATGCTCCCCTTGTCACCCAGTTTGCTACCCAGCCTCGCCGCCGCCATCTTGTATGCCGCTGCGACCCTCTATCAGGGCTCTCGTCTGGCCCAAGGCGCCAAGGCGGACAAACGCCTGCTGGTCGGCCTGGGCGTCCTCGCCCTGCTGGCCCATGCCGCGAGCCTGTTCACCCACCTGATGACGCCGGTTGGCCTGGGCCTGGACTTCTTCAGCGCCGCCAGCCTGATCGCCGCGGCGGTGATTGCGCTGACGCTGATGGCCTGTTATCGGATTCCTGTCGAGAACCTGCTGGTCCTGCTCTTCCCATTGGGCGTGCTGACGGTGCTGCTCGCGCAGTTCGCCCCCACCGGCACGGTGCAGGTGATCGATGAAGAGCCAGGCATCCTCGCCCATATCCTGCTGTCGATCCTGGCCTACGGCATGTTCACCATCGCGGTGTTCCAGGCCTTGCTCCTGCTGTTGCAGGACCACCAGCTCAAGCACAAGCACCCTTCCGGACTGATCAAGAACTTCCCGCCGCTGCAAACCATGGAAAGCCTGCTGTTCGGTTTCCTGTGGGCCGGCTGGACGCTGCTGTCGCTGTCGCTGATTTCCGGTTGGCTGTTCGTCGAAAACCTGTTTGCCCAGCACCTGGTGCACAAGACCCTGCTGGCGTGCCTGGCCTGGGTGGTTTTCAGCGTATTGCTGTGGGGCCGCAACCGCCTTGGCTGGCGCGGACACAAGGCGATTCGCTGGACCCTGGCCGGTTTCTGCCTGCTGATGCTGGCCTATTTCGGCAGCAAGCTGGTTCGCGAATACATCCTGCATATCTGACGGGCAGCCAAAATGGACAACTTGCCCCTGGGGCCGATGCTCGCGGTAATCGCCCTGCTGGTGTTATGGGCGGCGCTGTTTACCGCCATCGAAGCCGCACAACAGCACCTGCTGGCCTTGCGACCCGGTACACGCCAGGGCGACAAGGCTGCCGCCCGCTTGAGTTTCCCGCGCCACAGCCTGATCCTGTGCAACAGCCTGTGCCGTGCGGCCGTGGTCATCCTCAGCACCCTGCTGGCGATTTATGCCTGGGCACAGAACGGCCCGTGGCTCGGCTGGCTGATCTCCTGCGCCGTCCTGCTGATCCTGGCCGACTACCTGCCCCGCGCCCTGGCAACCCGGCATCCGCACGCGGTGCTGGGCTTCGGCAACACGCTGCTGGGCGTGCCATTGAAAATCCTCTATCCCGTCGCCTGGCTGCTCAATGGTATCAGCCTGTTGCTGCTGCGCCCGTTTGCCCGCAAGCCCGGCGTGGTGAAAAACAGCGACGAGCCACTGCCCGACCACGACGATGAAGCGCAGCCCGAGGCCGACGACAGCCGTACCCCAGGCATGCCGGGCATCCACGCCCTGGACAACATCACCGTCAATGACATCCTGGTGCCCCGCAGCGAAGTGGACGGTATCAACCTGGATGACTCGATCGAAGAAATTATCGAGCAACTGCGCACCTCCCCGCGCACTCGCCTGCCGGTGTTCCACAGTGACATCAACCAGGTCGAAGCCGTACTGAACACCCGGCTGATCCAGCATCTGCTGCCGGACGCCAGCCTGACCAAGGAAGCCTTGCTCGCGGCCTCCTACGAACCCTACTTCGTCCCGGAAAGCACGCCCCTGCAACTGCAATTGCTGAACTTCCACAAACAGCAGCGCCGCCTGGGCATGGTGGTGGATGAATACGGCGAAGTCCTGGGTATCGTCACCCTGGAAGATATTCTCGAAGAAATCGTCGGCGAATTCGAAAACGAGCAAAGTGCGGACAACCCGCATATCGACGCGCAGCCTGATGGCCGCTATATCATCGACGGTGCCGCTTCGATCCGCGAATTGAACAAGAGCCTGGGCTGGCACCTGCCCAGCGATGGCCCCAAGACCCTCAACGGCCTGGTCACCGAAGCCCTGGAAACCATTCCGGATTGCGCGGTGTGCCTGAAGATCGGCCGCTACCGCCTGGAAATCCTCGAGACCGAGGACAACCGCGTCAGCAAGGTGCTGATCTGGCATACCAGCCACATGCCTGTGGCCGCATAGCTTTCTGATAATCCCGTGTGGGAAGGGGCAAGCCCCGCCCACATTTTGATTTGCGGCACGCCAGTCACTTGTTGTAATTCCAAACCCCTTCCTATAATCCCTGCGGCTTACCCAAGCCCCCGCCCGACCGCGTGCTACCCGCACTCAGCGCGTCCAGGCACCGCTTTACCATGTCCGACCGGTGTTCGCTCCCATCCCGAGCCGCCCCGCGCACAACCCTGATCCAAGGGTGTTCGACCCAATAATAATCCGCGTCCAAACGCGCAATGACCGTCAGGGATACCGCCATGAGCACCACCTATAACGAGGCCGCGACCGCCGCCCCGACCAACTCGACCGCACGTGTCGCTACCGCGAGCATCGTCGGCACCGCCATCGAGTTCTACGACTTCTATATCTATGCCACGGCTGCCGCGCTGGTGATCGGGCCGGTGTTCTTTCCGCAGACTTCTGGTACCGCGCAGATGCTGGCGTCGTTCCTGACCTTCGGTATCGCCTTTATCGCCCGCCCGCTGGGCTCGGCGCTGTTCGGCCACTTCGGCGACCGCATCGGCCGCAAGTCGACCCTGGTGGCCTCGCTGCTGCTGATGGGCGTGTGCACCACGCTGATTGGCTTGCTGCCCGGTTATGACAGCATCGGTGCCTGGGCACCTATCCTGTTGTGTGTGCTGCGCTTCGGCCAAGGCCTGGGGCTTGGCGGGGAATGGGGCGGTGCAGCGTTGCTGGCCACCGAGAACGCGCCGAAAGGCAAGCGCGCCTGGTTCGGCATGTTCCCGCAACTGGGCCCATCGATCGGATTCCTGGCGGCCAACGGTTTGTTCCTGATCCTGGCGATGAGCCTGAATGACGAGCAGTTCCGCAGTTGGGGCTGGCGCATCCCGTTCATCCTCAGCGCAGCTTTGGTGATGGTCGGCCTGTATGCGCGCCTGAAGCTGCATGAAACCCCGGTGTTCGCCAATGCCGTGGCGAAGGAAGCCCCGGTGAAAGTGCCGCTGGTGGAGCTGTTCAGCCAGCATTGGTTGCCGGTCCTGCTGGGTGCCGCCTCGATGGTGGTGTGCTACGCGCTGTTCTACATCACCACGGCCTTTTCCCTGAGCTACGGCGTTTCGACGCTGGGCTACAGCCGCGAGACGTTCCTGGGGTTGCTGTGCTTTGCAGTGCTGTTCATGGGCCTGGCCACACCGTTGGCGGCCTTGGCCAGTGATCGCTACGGGCGCAAGCCGGTGCTGATCGTCGGCGCGGTCCTGGCGATTCTGTCGGGCTTCACCATGGAGCCATTGCTGACCCACGGCTCTACCTGGGCCGTAGCGCTGTTTTTGGCCCTGGAGCTGTTCCTGATGGGCGTGACCTTCGCGCCGATGGGCGCGCTGTTGCCGGAATTGTTCCCAACCCGCGTGCGTTATACCGGGGCTTCGGCGGCGTATAACCTGGGTGGGATCGTGGGCGCTTCGGCCGCACCGTTCTTCGCGACCAAGCTGGTGGCGATGGGTGGGCTGAGTTATGTCGGTGGGTATGTGTCGGCGGCGGCGTTGCTCAGCTTGATTGCGGTGCTGTGCCTGAAAGAGACGCGGAATAATGATTTGAACAGGGTTGCCTGATAAACAGCTATCGGGGCAAGCGCCCTCCTACATTCGAGTGTGGGAGGGGGCTTGTCCCCGATGCTTTTAGAGCTCTACCACAACCGCTTGGGCAGCACGGGTCGCCTTGGCACGAGCCGCTTCAATCGACTCATCCCGCGCCAACGCCACGCCCATGCGGCGCTGGCCATTCACTTCTGGCTTGCCAAACAGACGCAACGCCGTGTCCGGCTCGCTCAAGGCCGCGCCGAGGTTGGCGAATGCGGTCTGGGTCGACTGCCCTTCCACCAGAATCACCGCCGAAGCCGAAGGCCCGAACTGACGGATCAACGGGATCGGCAGGCCGAGGATGGCGCGCGCATGCAGGGCAAACTGCGACAGGTCCTGGGAAATCAGGGTCACCAGGCCGGTGTCATGGGGGCGAGGCGACACTTCGCTGAACCACACCTGATCGCCTTTGATGAACAGCTCCACACCAAACAAACCACGACCGCCCAACGCCTCGGTCACCGCCTTGGCCACGCGCTCGGACTCGGCCAGGGCAACCGGGCTCATGGCTTGCGGCTGCCAGGATTCCTGGTAGTCGCCCTTCTCCTGACGGTGGCCGACCGGCGCGCAGAAGGTGGTGCCGCCGATGTGACGGACGGTCAGCAGGGTGATTTCGTAGTCGAAGTCGATAAAGCCTTCGATGATCACCCGGCCTTTACCGGCACGGCCGCCTTCCTGGGCGTAGTCCCAGGCTTTCTGCACGTCGTCGACGCTGCGCAGCAGGCTCTGGCCCTTGCCCGACGAGCTCATCACCGGCTTGACCACGCAGGGGAAGCCCAGGTCCTGGACGGCCTTGCTGTAGTCTTCGAAAGTGTCGGCGAAGTGGTACGGCGAGGTCGGCAGGTCCAGCTCTTCGGCGGCCAGGCGACGGATGCCCTCACGGTTCATGGTCAGCGACGTGGCGCGGGCGGTCGGGATCACGGTGAAGCCTTCGGCCTCCAGCTCCACCAGGGTCGCGGTGGCGATGGCTTCGATTTCCGGCACGATGAAGTGCGGTTTTTCCGCTTCGATCACCGCACGCAGGGCGGCGCCGTCGAGCATATTGATCACATGGCTGCGATGGGCAACCTGCATGGCCGGCGCGTTGGCGTAGCGATCCACGGCAATCACTTCAACGCCCAGGCGTTGCAGTTCAATCACCACTTCCTTGCCCAGCTCACCGCAGCCACACAGCAAAACGCGGGTCGCGGTTGGCGACAATGGAGTTCCGATTCGGGTCATCTCAGGTCCTCAGGGGAGCGGATCATGGGGAGAAAGGCCGGCATTTTACATGAACTGTAAAAATTGGCCTCAGTTGGCGACGGCCCGCTTGCGGATGCGCCAGGCCATGATCAGCCACACCGCCGTGACCCCGGCGAACTTCGACGCCAAGGCGGTGCCCACCACGGCAGGGGTGAGCGCACCGATCAGGCCGAAGAAGATAAAGGTATCAAGGGGAATGCTCAGCGCCGAACTTATCCACAGGCGGTCGTGGAGCGGGCGCTTGGTGATGCTGAACACCAGCCAGTCGATGCATTCCGACACCGCGAATGCCGTGGCGCTGGCCAGGGCGATGGACGGGTCCGAAGTGATATACGACAACACCAGCGCCGCCAGCATGGCGATGATCGCCCCGTGGCCGAAGCGGGTTTGCACCATGTCGCGCAGGATAAACACTAGGCCACCCCAGGCTGACCAGATGACATCCAGGTGCGGGGCGGTGGAGAAGGCGAAGTTGATCAGCACGACGCTGCTGATGTAGGCGATCAGGAAGAGCATGAGGCGAAGGACCTGTGAACAAGGGGCACAGGGTACTTCACATTTGGAAATATGTCGTCTGGGTGGACCTCATCGGGGGCAAGCCCCCTCCCACACTTAACCGCGTTTAATCTGTAGGAATGCGGTCAAAATGTGGGAGGGGGCTTGCCCCCGATGGCGATCCATCAGGCGCCGGATTTACCAGAAGCCATAAACACCAACCCATTCGCCAAAGCCCGCTCATGACACAAGCCCAACACCACCCGGCGCTCGGCGTTGTCCATGCGGCTCCAACGCGTAATCTCATCCACTGTGCGCTGGCAGCCGGTGCAGATATCGTCATCATCCAGCGCACAAATACTCACGCAGGGCGAGGCAACAGGTCGTTCAACTGCACTCATTCTTCCTGCTCTGCCAGATCCCGCGCGTAACGCTGGGCGTTATGCACATAGTGCGCAGCGCTGGCTTCCAGCATCCGCTTCTGTGCGTCGGTCAATTCACGCACCACTTTGCCCGGCGAGCCCATCACCAGGGAGCCATCGGGAATTTCCTTGCCTTCGCCGATCAGCGAGTTGGCGCCGATGATGCAGTGCTTGCCGATCTTGGCGCCGTTGAGGATCACCGCATTGATACCGATCAGGCTGTAATCGTCGACCGTGCAGCCGTGCAGCATGGCGTTATGGCCGATGGTCACGCCGGTGCCCAGGGTCAGCGGGTAGCCCATGTCGGTGTGCATCACGCTGCCGTCCTGGACGTTGCTGTTCTTGCCGATCAGGATCAGCTCGTTGTCGCCACGCAGCACTGCGTTGAACCAGACATTGGCGCCCTCCTCCAGCTTGACCTTGCCCACCAGCGTGGCATTCGGCGCCACCCAGCTGTGTGGATGGGTCTCGACGCGGGCGTCGCCCAGGCGGTATTTCATGGTTTTCCCTCACGGCTGGCCGTTCAAACGACGGCTTAGGTATTGATGAAGCTCTTGGGCGGCTGGTGCAGGCTGATCTGGGCGTCGTCATAAAGCAGGTTGATCAACTCGACGATCATGATTGCCGTCAGGCCCCAGATCTTGTATTCGCCGAAGCGATAACTGGGCACGTACCAACTGCGGCCCTGGTAATCGATGCGGTGGGTATGTTCGCGCGGGTCCTGTCGGAAAAAATCCAAAGGCACGCTGAAGACGGCGGCAATCTCGGCATCGTTGGCCAGGTACTCGACGTAGTCGGGGATCACCCCCACATAGGGCGTGACCCGGATGCCGTGCAGGGAGATCAGCGGGCTCAGCGGGCCGATGACTTCCACCAGGCCGGGGGGCAGGCCGATTTCTTCTTCGGCTTCACGCAGGGCGGTGAAGATCAGGTCCGGGTCTTCGGGGTCGCGGCGCCCGCCGGGAAAGGCCACTTCGCCACCATGGGTCGACAGGCCGCTGGCGCGCAGGGTCAGGATCAGCTCAGGTTCGTCACTGCGGGTAATCGGCACCAGCACCGCGGCCTCGGGGAAACGCCCATCGGTTTCCAGCGTGTGGGGGGTGTGATTGCTTACCCGGCGAAGTAGCTCGTCCAGCATGAGTCATCTCGGTCTGTTGGCTACCTTGCATCATGCACCAAAGCCGCCGGGCGCCCAACCCCAAAACCCGGAGCATGTCGCTAAACGACAACTTGCAGGCCCCTGCCAGCCAAGCCAAGATAGACGCACTTTCCAGGAACCCCAGCATGAATTTCTGCAGCCAGTGCGGTAAACCGGTTACCCAGCGCATTCCCGAAGGCGACGCTCGCCTGCGTTTCGTGTGTGATCACTGCTCGACCATTCACTATCAAAACCCCAATATCGTCGCCGGCACCCTGCCGGTATGGGGCGATAAAGTGCTGCTGTGCCGCCGCGCCATCGAGCCGCGCCTGGGTTACTGGACCCTGCCCGCAGGTTTCATGGAAAACGGCGAGACCGTGGAACAGGCCGCCATGCGCGAAACCCTGGAAGAGGCCTGCGCCCGGGTGCGCAACCTGAGCATTTACACCCTGATCGATGTGCCGCACATCAGCCAGGTGCATATCTTCTACCGTGCCGAACTGGTCGACCTGGACTTCGCCGCAGGCCCCGAAAGCCTCGAAGTGCAGCTGTTCGACGAGGCGGACATCCCTTGGTCCGAGCTGGCTTTCCGCACGGTCGGGCGTACCCTAGAATACTTTTTCGCCGACCGCCGCCAGCAGTCGTTCCCGGTGCGCAGCGAAGCCGTGCCACCTCTTTCTTCAAAGCCCGCCCAATAACCATTCGGCAGCTCGTCGCCACAGGGATACCGTTTTAATGCGTTGGTTGCTTGCTCTGATCTGCCTGTCGTTCGCCACGCTTTCGCCGGCCTCTACCGTGGAAACCCTGGGCAACAAGACGGTCGAAAAAGTCCTGGTGCTCAAGTCCGCCCACCAATTGCAGTTGATCAACGACGGCAAGCCCCTCAAGACCTATCGTATTTCCCTGGGCAAGAACCCCAAGGGCCACAAGCTGATCGAGGGCGACCGCCGCACCCCGGAAGGCCTGTACTGGATCGACTGGCGCAAGACCAGCGACCGCTACTACCTGTCCATGCACATCTCCTACCCGAATATCAGCGATGCCGCCCGCGCCCGCCGCGAAGGGGTGAAGCCCGGCAGCATGATCATGATCCACGGCACGCCCGACACCGAAGAGTACCCGGAGCAGTGGTTTCACACCCTGGACTGGACCGACGGCTGCATTGGCATGCGCAACGTCGACATGCGCGAAGTCTGGAACCTGGTCAAGGACGGCACACTGATCGAGATCCGCCCGTAAATCTTCGACCGTTCGTAATTTAATTAAAAATATTTCCCTCCCCCTCCCACGCCTGCCGGTGAATACCAGTTCACCGCGCGGGCTGCGCACTTCTGCGCGCGATAAAGACCTCTCTAATACCACTTGATACCAGGCACCATTAAGGCGCCCTGAAACCGGTACTCGCACCGTTTTGGCAGCATTGACATGGTATTTAAGTGGTATTAGCTTCCGGCCAATACCGGGCGACAACACTCCAATAACCGCATCGGAAACCTCATAGATGAACCCCATCCTGACGCTGCGTCCCGACGACAAACAATCCACGCCGCTGTACCTGCAATTGGCCCGCAACCTGGAAGCGGCGATCCATGCCGGCCAGTGGAAATCCGAACAGGCCCTGCCCTCGGAGCGCGCCCTCAGCGAACAGCTGAGCATTTCGCGGGTGACCGCCCGTAAAGCGCTGGAAGTGTTGTTCGCCCAAGGCCTGATCCGCCGCAGCCAGGGCTCCGGCACCTTTATCACGCCACGCCTGGAACAGCCGCTGTCGCGCTTGTCGGGGTTCAGCGAGATGTTGCGTCTCAAGGGCTTTGTGCCCAGCTCCCAATGGCTGGAGCGCGAGATCACCCCGCCGACCCATGAAGAACTGATCCGCCTGTGCCTGTCGCCGACCGACAAGGTGGCGCGTCTCAAACGCCTGCGTAAGGCCGATGACACCGTGATGGCCATCGAGATGACCGCCATGCCCGCCTCGGTACTGCCGCAGCCGCAAGCCATCGGCCATTCGCTGTACGAATACCTGGAAGGCATCGGCAAACCCATCGTTCGTGCCCTGCAACACATCCAGGCAATCAACGCCTCGGACGAGTTCGCCAGGCTGGTGGGCATCGCCCCCGGCACCGCCATGCTGCTGATGACCCGGGTCGGCTACACCGCCGACAACACGCCGATCGAAATCACCGACACCTACTGCCGCAACGACTACTACGACTTTGTCGCAGAGCTTCGCCGTTATGACTTTGCCGCCGAATTGCGGCCTTAGAGAAACTGCCCATGTCCGAAGACAATATCCTCACGCCCCACGGCTGGATGCGCGGCCGCCTGGTGCACCAGCACGGCAAGGTCATCGCCATTGAAGGCGAGCCTTGCGACCCGGCTGAAAACGACTTGCCCTACCTGCTGCCGGGTTTTATCGACCTGCACGTCCACGGCGGCGGCGGTAAAGACATCATGGAAGGCGCCGACGCTTTCGAGACCATCACCCGCACCCATGTGCGTTTTGGTACGACGTCGCTGTTGGCCACCACCATGACCGCGCCGGTGGACGAAATCTCCAGCGTGCTCGGCCAACTCGGCCGCTTCTGCGAGCAGCGTCCTACGGGCAGCGCCCGGGTACTCGGCGTGCACCTGGAAGGCCCCTACATCAACCCGGGAAAACTCGGCGCGCAGCCCAACTTCGCCCACACCGCATTGATGGCTGAAGTCGAAGCCTACCTGCGCCTGGCGCCGATCCGGGTGATCACCATCGCCCCGGAAATCGCCGGCCACGACGCCCTGATCCGCGCCCTCAGCGAACGCGGCGTGCGCATGCAGATCGGCCACACCCTGGGCAGCTATGAAGAAGGCGTCGCCGCCCTCGCCGCCGGTGCCACCAGCTTCACCCATTTGTACAACGCCATGAGCCCGTTGCATCACCGCGAACCCGGCATCGTCGGCGCGGCACTGGCCCACGCCAAGTACGCCGAGCTGATCCCGGATCTGCTCCACGTGCACCCCGGCGCCATGCGCGTGGCCCTGCGCGCGATCCCGTGCCTGTACTGCGTCACCGACTCCACCGCCGCCGCCGGCATGCCCGATGGCGAGTACAAGCTGGGCAGCCACACCGTGACTAAATGCCTGGGCGGCGTACGCCTGGCCGACGGCACCCTGGCCGGCAGCACCCTGACCATGGATCAGGCGCTGCGCAACCTGGTGAAGATCGGCCTGCCCATCAGCGAAGCCTCACAACGCTTGTCGCAATTTCCGGCGGACTACCTGGGCCTGGAACAACGCGGTCGCCTGCAACCCGGCAGCTTTGCCGACTGCGTGCGCCTGGACCGCTCCCTGCACCTCACCGACGTCATGGTCGAAGGAGAAACCATTGTCTTCAAAAATGCTTGAAGAGGCCTTGGCCTCCGGTGACGCCGTCGCGGCGCAATTGCAACGCCTGGGCCCGCTGCTGGAAGAAGTCGCCGGCCGCCTGCGCCGCCAGCCGCCGCAAGTGGCGATGACCATTGCGCGGGGCAGCTCGGACCACGCCGCCAGCTATTTCGCCTACCTGGCCATGCAGCATGTCGGCATTCCGGTGGCGTCGTTGCCGATGTCGGTGGTGACCTTGTTGCAAGCACCCATGAAAGTCAGCGGCCAGGTAGCGTTCGGTTTCTCCCAGTCGGGGCAAAGCCCGGACCTGGTCAACAGCCTGCGCCTGCTGCGCAAGCGCGGCGCCTTGAGCATCTCGCTGGTCAACGCCGAAGACTCGCCGCTGGAAGCCGCCTGCGAATTCCATGTGCCCCTGTGCGCCGGGCCGGAACTCAGCGTGGCCGCGACCAAGAGCTTTATCGCCACCCTCAGCGCCAGCGCGCTGTTGATCGGCCACTGGAACCAGGAGCCCGACTTGCTGCAGGCCTGCCAGGCCCTGCCCGAAGGCCTGCGCGAAGCCGCCGGGCAGGACTGGACACCCGCCATTGAGGCGCTGCGCGGCTGCCAGCAACTGATGGTGATCGGCCGTGGTGCCGGTTTTGCCATTGCCCAGGAAGCGGCGCTCAAGCTCAAGGAAACCTCGGCGATCCAGGCCGAAGCCTTCAGCAGTGCCGAGGTCCGTCACGGGCCGATGGCCTTGATCGGTGCGGACTACCCGCTGTTGGTGTTCGCGCCACGGGGTGCCGAGCAAGCCGGCTTGTTGAGCCTGGCCGCCGATATGCGCCAACGCGGTGCCCGCGTGCTGCTCGCAGCACCGGACGATATCGCCGAACGCGACCTGACCCTGAGCCGCGCCGAACACCCGAGCCTGGACCCGATCCTGGCGATCCAGAGTTTCTATGTCATGGCGGCCGGCCTGTCCGTCGCCCGAGGCCTGGACCCGGACCAGCCGCGCCACCTGAGCAAAGTTACCCGCACTCACTGAGTCGCGCTTTCCTGATGAGTACAGTGCCCATGCCCAACAACAATAATGAACTGACCCTCAACGCCCCCCTCAGCGGGCCGTTACTGGCCCTGGGCAATGTGCCTGACGACGTGTTCGCCAGCGGCGCCCTGGGCGACGGCATGGCTATCGACCCGCTCAACGATTGCCTGCATGCGCCGTGCGATGGTGTGGTCATCCATGTCGCCCGCACCGGCCACGCCTTGACGATACGCGCCGACAACGGCGCCGAAGTGTTGCTGCACATCGGCATCGACACGGTCGAATTGAACGGCGAAGGGTTTGCCCTGCTGGTCAAGGATGGCACACGGGTCAGCAATGGCCAGGCGCTGGTGCGCTTTGACCTGGACCGTATCGCCCGCCAGTGCAAAAGCCTGGTCAGCCTGATCATTCTCACCAATGGCGAACACTTTGAACTGCGCCCGCTGGCCGCGAAATCCGTCAGGCTGGGCGATCCCCTGGTGCAGGTTGTGCCGCGTGGGAACGCAGCGCAGCAAACGGCGGTGGATAACGCCGTCGCCGAAGCCAGCGCCAGCGTGCGCGTGACTCACCGTGGCGGCCTGCACGCACGGCCGGCGGCGTTGATTCGCAAGACCGCCCAGGGTTTCAGCAGCCAGGCGCTGGTGCACTTCGGCGCCAGGTCGGCCGCCTGCGACAGCCTGATCGGCCTCATGGGGCTGGGCATTGGCGAAGGCGACGAGGTGCGCGTGACCTGTCGCGGCAAGGACGCCGAGGCCGCGCTGCAGGCGCTGGTCGCGGCCTTGTCCGCCGCCGTCAAGGCAGAACACCACGCACCGGTCGTCGCCATGCCGCGCCGGGCAACCACGGAAGTTGATGTGTTGCAGGGCGTGTGCGCGGCACCGGGACTGGTCTGCGGGCCGTTGTTTCGGCTGGCGGGTATCGAGTTGCCGTCGGACCCCGGCCATCACGTCACTGACGAACAACTGCAACGCCTGGACGCAGCCCTGGAGCAGGTGCGCGGTGAAATCCGCAGCACCCTGGACCAGGCGCGCCAACGCAAGGCCGTCGAAGAAGAAGAGATCTTCGCCGCCCACCTGGCCCTGCTCGAAGACCCCGCCCTGCTGGACGCCGCCACCGAAGCTATCGAACACGGCAGCGCCGCTACCCATGCCTGGCGCGATGCTATCCAGGCGCAGTGCGCGGTATTGCTGGCCCTGGGCAAGCCGCTGTTCGCCGAACGCGCCAACGACCTACGCGACCTGCAGCAACGGGTCCTGCGCGCACTGTTGGGTGAAGCCTGGCATTTCGAATTGCCTGCGGGAGCGATTGTCAGCGCCCATGAACTGACTCCTTCGGATTTGCTGCAACTGAGCGCACAACAGGCTGCCGGGATCTGCATGGCCGAGGGGGGCGCCACGTCCCATGTCGCCATCCTGGCGCGGGGCAAAGGCTTGCCATGTGTCGTCGCGTTGGGCGCTGAGGTGCTCGATGTGCCGCACGGCCAGCGCGTGGTGCTCGACGCCGGCAACGGCCGCCTGGAACTGGCCCCCAGCGCGGCGCGTCATGCCGAAGTCCACCGGATCCGCGACGCGCAGACACTGCGTCGCCGGCAGCAACAGGCCCAGGCCCAACAACCGGCGCAAACCCGCGATGGCGTGAACATCGAAGTGGCCGCCAATGTCGCCTCCAGCGCCGAGGCCCAGGTGGCCTTTGAAAACGGCGCTGACGGCGTCGGCCTGCTGCGCACCGAATTCCTCTTCGTCGACCGCCGCACCGCGCCGGATGAACAGGAACAATGCCACGCCTATCAAGCCGTGCTGGATGCCATGGGCGACAAGTCGGTGATCATCCGCACCATCGACGTCGGTGGCGACAAGCAGCTCGATTACCTGCCGCTGCCCGTCGAAGCCAACCCGGTGCTGGGCCTGCGCGGTATTCGCATGGCCCAGGTGCGCCCTGAACTGCTCGATCAGCAATTGCGCGCCCTCCTGCAAGTCAGCCCCTTGCAACGCTGCCGCATCCTGTTGCCGATGGTCAGCGAAGTCGACGAACTGCTGCAGATTCGCCAGCGCCTGGATGAGTTGTGTGCAGAGCTGGAACTGAGCCAACGCCCCGAACTGGGGGTGATGATCGAAGTGCCCGCTGCGGCGCTGATGGCCGAACAATTGGCCGAGCACGCGGACTTCCTGTCCATCGGCACCAATGACCTGTCCCAGTACACCCTGGCCATGGACCGCGACCACGCCGGCCTCGCCGCGCGGGTCGATGCGCTGCACCCGGCACTGTTGCGGCTGATCGCCCAGACCTGCGCCGGTGCGGCGAAACACAAACGTTGGGTCGGCGTGTGCGGCGCCCTGGCGTCCGACCCACTGGCCACGCCGGTGCTGGTCGGCCTGGGGGTCAGCGAACTGTCCGTCAGCCCGCCGCAAATCGCAGAAATCAAGGATCGCGTCCGCCACCTGGACGCGGCGCAATGCCGGCAACTGAGCCTTGGCCTGCTTGACCTGAGCAGCGCCAGGGCGGTTCGCCAAGCCTGTCAACACCACTGGCCGCTGAGCTGACAACAACAAGAAAAAGGAGACCCGCCATGCACCAATTATTCATCGAAGGCCTGCAACGCCTGGGCCGCGCGCTGATGCTGCCCATCGCCATCCTGCCGATTGCCGGCCTGCTGCTACGATTGGGTGACACCGACCTGTTGAACATCGCGGTGATGCACGATGCCGGGCAGGCGATTTTCGCCAACCTGGCGCTGATCTTCGCCATCGGCATCGCCGTGGGCTTTGCCCGTGACAATAACGGCACCGCGGGACTTGCCGGTGCGATTGGCTACCTGGTGATGGTCTCCACCCTCAAGGTGATGGACAGCAGCATCAACATGGGCATGCTCGCCGGTATCGCCAGCGGCCTGATGGCCGGTGCGCTGTATAACCGCTTCAAGGACATCAAGCTGCCGGAATACCTGGCGTTCTTCGGCGGGCGGCGGTTTGTGCCGATTGTCACCGGGTTCTCGGCGGTGGCGCTGGGGGTGATCTTCGGCCTGATCTGGCCGCCGATCCAGCACGGTATCAACAGCTTCGGCGTGTTGCTGATGGAGAGCGGCAGCTTCGGCGCGTTCGTATTTGGCGTGTTCAACCGCCTGCTGATCGTCACCGGCCTGCATCATATCCTCAACAATATGGCGTGGTTTGTGTTCGGTACCTTCACCGACCCGGTGACGGGTGCAGTGGTGACCGGCGACCTGACCCGCTATTTTGCCGGCGACCCCAAAGGTGGCCAGTTCATGACCGGCATGTTCCCGGTGATGCTGTTCGGCCTGCCCGCCGCCTGCCTGGCGATGTACCGCAACGCCTTGCCGGAGCGGCGCAAGGTGATGGGCGGGATCTTCCTGTCCATGGCCTTGACGTCGTTCCTCACCGGGGTGACCGAGCCGATTGAATTCGCCTTCATGTTCCTCGCGCCGTTCCTGTACCTGATCCATGCACTGCTCACCGGCCTGTCGATGGCGGTGACCAATATGCTGAATATCCACCTGGGCTTTACCTTCTCCGGTGGGTTTATCGACATGGTGCTGGGCTGGGGCAAATCCACCAATGGCTGGCTGGTGATCCCGGTGGGCCTGGCATACGCGGCGATCTACTACAGCGTGTTCAGCTACTGCATCCGCCGCTTCAACCTGAAAACCCCGGGTCGTGAGGATATCCAGGTGGCACAGGCTGAAGCGATGACTGATAACCAGCGCGCCACGGCTTATATCCGGGCCTTGGGCGGTGCGGCCAATTTGCTCAGTGTGGGCGCCTGCACCACGCGCCTGCGGTTGGACATGGTCGACCGCAACAAAGCCGTGGATGCCGAGTTGAAAGCCCTGGGCGCCATGGCCGTGGTGCGGCCTGGCAATGGCGGCAGTTTGCAGGTGGTGGTCGGGCCGCTGGCGGACAGCATTGCCGATGAGATTCGGTTGGCGATGCCAGGGTTTGTGGCCCCCGCTCCCGTAATGGCTGCGCCTGTGGATAAGCCGGCTGCGGTGAATGTGCAGGAGGCCGAACAATGGCTGGCCGCACTGGGCGGTCGAGGCAATGTGCGCCAGCTGGAAGCGGTGGCGATGACCCGGCTGAGGGTGGAGTTGGGTGATGATTCGATGATGTCCGAAGCTCAACTGACGGCGTTGGGTTGCCAAGGTGTGCGCCAGTTGGATAGCGGGGTCTGGCACCTGTTGATGGGTGACAAGGCATCGGGGTTGGGAGAAGCACTGGAGCGCCTGGTTGGTGGTCGTGAGGTAGGCGCCGGGGTATAGAACTGCGGTGACAGTACTGGCCAATCGCGAGCAAGCCCGCTCCCACATTTGATCGTATTGCCAAGTCGGGCACCGATCAAATGTGGGAGCGGGCTTGCTCGCGAATGGGCCTCATCGGCGCCGAATTACTGCTGCGCAGGCACCTCGGATAAATCCAGCACTCGATCCACCATCAACTGGATCCCCTCCACCATCCGGTGAATCCCCAGCACCGCATCACGCTGCGAGCCGTCGATGTCAAACGCCAGATGGGCCGCCAGCGCCTGCACGGACGCCAGGTCCTGGGATGCATTGGCAAGCAAGGTTTCGCTGTTCAGATGGGGACGTACGGTGAAGAGTTGGTCGGTGGGTTGAGAGGCGGATGGGGGATTTGGACTGTCTTTGATCATGGTAAACCTCTGGTGTGAAGTAAGAGCTACCAGCATCACTTGCAGTTGATGGGTGGCAGCTGTGTGCAGGCCTGCAAGACCGAGAATCACCAGTAAATCTCGGTAGACCCGAAGGTCTCCCGCACACAGCCACCATAGGATGACCATGAAAAAGCGCCGCAATTATAAAGGCGCTTGTGACTAACTGGTGAGGTTTCGGCGGGCTTGCAGTCCCGGTCGCTGAATAAGCAGCGACTGGCGAAGGTTAGTGAGGGGAGTTCCGAGGGACAACCTGAACAGATTGTGGGAAATCTCCGAGCCACTCAGCGTCCAGGCTGCCTCTCTGGCCCAGAGCGCTGAGCAAATCACAGCAAGGGTATCTACACAACTTTTCAGACCCTGAAAAATCTCCCTGTGGCGAGCGGGCTTGTCCCGCGTTGGGCTGCGGAGCAGCCCCAAAACCAGCCGCTACAGAGTGTCTGATACACCGCATTCTTTTTAATGGGGCTGCTACGCAGCCCAACGCGGGACAAGCCCGCTCGCCACAACAGCCCTATCTGCGGGGCGTTCAGCGTTGATCCAAAGTTGTGTAGATTCCCATGCAAATCACAGTGAAGCGCCAGCACCTGACGGCGCGATTTATCTACCGCCCGGCGGACTGCACGCCTGCGCATGCTGAGGGTTCTTACCCCCGCATGGAGAGCGTACCTGTGAGCACATCCCCCCAGACCTTTGAAGGTATCAAAGGCCACCTCAATCAGATCGGGCACCACCTGCTCCAGATCGAAAAGCCGCTAGTGCCCGAACACACACCGTCTACCGAACTGGCCTACCTGGAAAAAACCAACGGCATCCTGAAGCGTTACCGCCAGCAGTTCCTGGCCAAGAGCCGCGCGCTCTATCAGGACATCACCCAGGGCGATCTGCTCGCCCGAGTCGAAGCACTCAAGTCCAGCTTGAATACCTATCTGCTGGCACTCGATCGCAACGAGCAAATCGACGGCAAGCCGCGCAAATCCTTCATGACCTTTGAAGCCGGCTACACCGCCCTGGCCAATGAAACGACGGTCAGTGCCCAGGACCGCCTGCTGCATCCGCAGCAACAGGCCATGCTTGCGCGTGTACCGCTGGGCGCTACGTTGCGCCCAGGCCTGTATGCGCTGAGCTTTCGTTATCAGGACCGGACGGTGGAGCTGGCCGGCGCCTTTGTGCTGACCGAAACGTCCAGCCCCGTGGTCACCGACCTGAGCGCTGTGCCGGTAGGGGAAGTGATGCTGTTCACGCCTTCGCGCGGGATCGAGGCATTCGGCTCGCTGACGCAACTCAATACGCACTTGTTCCAGGGCCTGGAGGATGCCGGGCAGCGACGCGACTTCATGGCATTGTTGCCCGTGCGTTATCGCGATGTAACGCCCGGCGCCATCTGGCCGTTGGAACTGACGCCGATCACCGACAAACCGCTGTTCGAACACACCTACGCTGCCCTGGTCGACAAGCGCACCGAGGACATCGAGCGCGCCTTGAACCTGGTAGACAATCCGGCCCACGAGGCCGCTGTGCTGATCGACGCCCTGGACCAGGCCATCGCGGCGGCCTTGCCGGACTTAGAAGCACGCCTGCAATGGCGCAGCCGACGCCTGCTGGAGCGCCACCTGCGCCACAGCGCACCAGACTGGTATCGCAGCGCCAGCGAGCCGCGCCGGGCCGCGCTCGCCGCCCACTTGGCGAGCTATAACGCGGCCCGCCAGGATCTGCTCGACGTGCTGGGCCCGGTCGCTACCCCTGAGGCCCTGGCCCGCTATCGACTGCTTGAACGCTTGAGCGATGAACTGGATATCCATGACCTGGCGCCGGAACACCTGCTGGTCAACACCCGGCGCTACGTCGATCCCATCGGTGAATACGAACACGACCGCAACCTGGTTGACCTGGCCCTGCGCGGGCTGCAGGCCGGTGATACCGAGCCGGGTTCGGACTTCCTGAACAAAACCACGCTGACCTACCACGAGGCACCGCTGCCGCCGGCCTATCAGGACCTGACCCCCGCCTGGCTGGCACAGGTATTGACTACCCTGCAGCCGCGTATCGAGTTCGATGAGCTGCAACAGCAGATGCATGCCAAGCCTGCGCTCAGCCGCGCGATCGAACAGATGCTCGACCAGCGGATCAACGCGCTGGCCTATACCGCCATGCTCCAGGGTCATCTCAGTGAAGAGGACTTTCAGTTGGTGCAGAATCTGCGCCAGGGCACCGACACGCGCCTGAGCGCCGCCACCCTGTCGCTGCACGAGGCCCAGTTGCAGGACATATGGGTATTGCGCCAAACCGACGCCAGCGGCGCGCTCATCCGCCTGTTGCTATGCACGCCCGAGGCACCGCGGGAGCAGCAATTCCAGGCCTTCGACACTGAGGTTGCGTGCCAGCAGCACATCCTCGGCTGGAGCCTGGACAACGGTGCAAAACACCCGCCTGGCACCCTCACCGACTATCTGATCAAGCGGGTCGCCCTGCGTTTTCGCGCAGCGATGAAGCGGGTGCTGAGCGGCTTGAGCTTCAAATTTCAAGACCGCGAGTACACAGCGATCAGCTTTGGCAACGTCGGCAGCCACGCCGACTGCCTCAAGGCGATGTCCGCCCATGTGCTGGCGACCCGCGTCGACGACTACGAATTCAGCACCCCGAACTGGTACCGCTCCACCCACGCCGACAACCGCCGCAAGCTGTTGAAACTGGCCGAGGACAGTGAAGGCGCGCTGCTCACCTACGAGGATTTTCCGCTGTCTGACGCGCAGTTTCCCAGCTTCGCTGACTACCTGCATGACCAGGCAAAAAAACGCCTGAACCTGCTGCTGGGACGTCCTCAGAACGATGTCGACCCCGACACCGTCTGGGCATTTTCACCGCCGGCGCTGCTCGGTTCATTGACCCCGCCGCCCCTGACCTACACCCAGCTGTACCGCGACGGTTATGCCGACGGTGTGGGGTTCCTCGACGAGAAGTTCTCCCGCGCCGCCCAATTCAAAGGCCCCAAGGGGATTGACCTGAGCGCATTGACCGCCGAGAAAGTCGCCCGCTCGGTCACCGGCACCTGGGTCGGCGCGCGCTATATCAGCGAAGTGCGGAGCCGATTGCTGAATGTCGGCAGCGCGGACTATGACCTGCGGCGCAATGCAACGCTGAGTATCACCCAGCGCCAGATGCAGAACGCCGCCCTGGAGTGCCGGCTCGAGGGCCACATCGCCGGGGTCGATTGGGACTGGCTGGAGCGCAGTATCGCCAGCATGGGGGAAACGGCCACCGAGACACGCGGCACCTACGCCATTCATCGCCTGATGATCAATGGCGAATGGGTGATGGGCACTTTCCTCTTCAGCCATGCTGATTTTCCGACGCTGCTCTATACCCCCAACGCACCGGATGGCATCAGCTTTCGCGAGGCCAGGCAGTTCAACTACCTGCTGAAAAAGGTGCCCGGCATGGTCGCCTATTTCACCCTACGGGTCGGTGCCCAATCCCAGGTTAAAGTGCGTACCTTTCTGGAAACCGCCAAGGCGCAGTTGCCCGAGGACCTGAACAAAACCGACACCAGCCCGGCACGCTATGACGCAACCCGTGCACAGCCGCCCCTGCTGGATCTGCGTCGGGCCCTGTACGACATGAAGCAGCAGCGCAGGATCGACGACGTTGAAGGCACCACGGCCAATCGCACCCAGGTGATCACGGGCATCCTCTGGACCTGCGTGGAATGGGTCACCGCCATTGCTACCGCACCGTTTCCCATCGTCAGCCTGAGCCTGGGCATGCTGCTGGCGTTCAAGGACGGCATGCTGGCCCTGAACGCCTATCAACAAGGCGATACAAGTGCCGCCGTGGAACACCTGATCGGTTATGTGCTGAACAGCGCCGGCGCGGCGTTCACCGACCTGCGTCCGGCATTGGTTTCCCTTAAACAGCTGGCAAGACCGGCCCTGCGCGAGGCCGCCCAGAGCGCCACCGCGACCAGCGAGACCCTGAAGCTGGTGCATCCCCTGCAACCCCCGGTACTTGCGCCGGCAGACATGCAGGCGGTGCTGTTCGACGGCGAGTTGCTTTGGGCAAAAAACACCCCGGACCCGATCGGACGTTATTTGCTGTACCGACTCGATCCGCCTACCGGCAAACTGATCTCCACGACTCGCGTGGCCGCGCCCGATGCACAAGGCGTCTGGCGCCGCACCGGCGTCACCGGTGGCGCGCCCAAGTATGAAAAATTGCCCGACACACCAGAGCCGCTCAAGCCTTATGAGATGCCGGCAAAGTACGCCAACAAACTGGAACTGGTGCTCGACCCGGATGTGCGCACCGGGATACTGCTGCGGTCGGAGTGGGATTTCGGCTCGCAAGACGTGATCCTGGGAAGCGCCGCCATTGAACTCAAATCCCTTCGTACCGCTTACCTGCAACAGGCCGAACGCCTGGCCACCGACGCCCAGGACTTTTTCAAGACCCTTGACCCGTTGCCGGCCCGCGCCGAGCTTCCGGCCCTGGACGCCAGCACGTCGTTTGCACAACTGATCGCCAGCGATGCCTTCAGCGGTAACAAGAACCTGGTCATTGGCGCGGTGCCCGGCTCCATTGCCAGTAAACAGCTGCTGGTCACACACATGGACGCGTTGATCAGCAAGGGTTTCAAACACCTTTATATCGAGTACCTGCCCGGTGATGTATTTCGTCCAAAACTGGAGAAGCTCAACAGCGGAAAATCCTGGCAGCACATCGAGCGGCACCTGAAGACCGTCGACAAAGCCTTTGGCTTGGCCGAGAACGCCGAGTACTCCTACGTCGCCCTGGTACGCAAGGCTCAGGAAAAGGGCGTGAAGATCAAGGCCCTGGATGCCTCAACCTCGTACTTGCTGGACGACGCCCTGCAAATGGGCGACACCCCACCGACGACGCCACGCGGCAACAGCATCAGAAACTATTACTCCCACAAAGCCATTCAGACCGATGCCCTCGACGAGCAGGATGAACGCTGGGTGGC
Source organism: Pseudomonas sp. NIBRBAC000502773 (assembly GCF_006517195.1). Taxonomy (NCBI): domain Bacteria; kingdom Pseudomonadati; phylum Pseudomonadota; class Gammaproteobacteria; order Pseudomonadales; family Pseudomonadaceae; genus Pseudomonas; species Pseudomonas sp. NIBRBAC000502773. The sequence goes on from NZ_CP041189.1 coordinate 2,126,604, forward strand.
CCTGGTGGATCATTCCCGGCTGCGTACTTTCGAGCAAACGCCTGGCCTGGCGGACCTGCAGGACGCGGTCGCCCTGCGCGTGGTGGATGTGGGTACGGACCAACCCGTGGGCGTGTGGATCGACACCCCCTTGGCGGGTGAAGCGCTGGCCAGAGGCGATTACCAATTGACCATGCGCACCCCGTACAAAGCCCCCGAACCGGCAACATCGCCCAGCGCTGTGCCTGTGGCCGCAGCGCATTACAGCGAGTACGACATTGCCGTCCCGCTCCGGGAGAGCATCGTCCGACAGACCAGCACACGGCATGGCCTGGACACGCGCTACTTCCCGCAGAACCCGGAGCATCAGGAAGCCTTCAGGGCATTTGTGGATACCCGCGCGCGCCTGAGTGCGGATGCCGACACGTACCTGGCCAGCCACGTGCCGCCAGCCCGGCCCGAGCCATCCGTACTGGGCCTGCCGAACACCCCCGAGGCATTGCTGGAGAAAATCCGTCACAGCGAGTTTTCGGGGCTGGTGATCGGTGAAGGGCACAATGCGCAATCGAGCAAACGCCTGCTGCGCGATTACATGGGAAAGCTCAAGGAACTGGAGTTCAAGACGCTGTACGTGGAGCATCTGCTGACCGATTTGCACCAGCACGAGCTGGATATTTTTCTGCAGACCCAACGGCTGCCGGACAACCTCAAGCGCTACCTCTCCCAGCTGGATCGGGGCCATATGCCGGGCTACAAAGGCAGCGATACCTACACCGAAGTGATCCAGATCGCGGCAAGACACGGCATGCGCATCCGCGCCCTGGACTGCACCGCCAGTTACCACATCAAGGGGTTGGGGGACGCGGACGTCTCACGCAACCAGCTGTTCAGTTACTTCGCCTCCAAGGTCATCGACGCCGACCAGGCCGCACACGGGCCCCACAAGTGGGTGGCCTTCGTGGGCAGCGCGCACACCAACACCCACCTGAGCGTGCCTGGCCTCGCGGAACTCCAGGGCGCGGTCAGCCTGCATGTGCGGGACACCGCCCCGGCGCTGGCGCAAAACATTCGAGCGGGGGCCTGGGAGACCGTCTCCGAAGGCATCAGCCCTTACACCAGGGCCTTGCGCAGCGACTTCATTCTCGACGCAGGGGTTGCCGGCACCAAAGCCCCGACGCCTTTCGCAGCGGTGGACAGGACACGCCTGAACCGGCCCGGCCTGTTCCTGATCGAACGCCCGTCGCCCTCGCAGAACATCCTGCTGCATCGTTCGCGCACCGGGGAAATCGTGTCGACGCCGATCAAGGTCGACCACAATGGCCTGTTTTATGTCGACCGCTGGGAGCCGATGCAGGGCAAGCGGTTCAGCTACGAAAACATGTTGATCAGTGCATTGAAGGCAGAAGTCGGGTTGACCCCCGCACCCTGAGCCATTGAGGCTTTGACACCGGGTTCATGACCACCCACAAAAAACCCGCTGGCCAAACCGGCCCAGCGGGTTTCTTGTTTCTACAGCGGGCGGATCAGAAATCCGCCAACGGCCACACTTCATAAGCCGGTGTCTCATAGGGGTGACTGAGTTTCAACGCGGCGACCACCGCGTTGATCAACTCATCGGCCACCACCAGCTCGACCTTCCATTCTTCAACCACTTCAACCTGGCCAACCTGCCCGATAAACGGCTGGCTGCCGTCCAACGCGCGAAACTGGCCCTGGCCCAGCACTTGCCAGGCGCAGCGGTCGTAGTCGCCGATGCGCCCACCGCCAGCAGCGAAGACGGCGGCTTTCACCGTCTCCACATGGCTGTCGGGCACAAAGAAGGCAAGCTTGTACACCGCCTTAGTTCACCCACACGCGGGCGTTGCGGAACATGCGCATCCACGCACCGTCTTCGTTCCACTCTTCCGGGCGCCAGGAGTTCTGCACGGCGCGGAACACGCGCTCCGGGTGCGGCATCATGATGGTCACGCGACCGTCGCGGCTGGTGAGGCCGGTGATCCCACGCGGCGAGCCGTTCGGGTTGGCCGGGTAGCTTTCGGTGACCTTGCCGTGGTTGTCGACGAAACGCATGGCCACGCAACCGGACAAGTCGGCTTCGAGCAACGCCTCTTCGCTTTCGAACTCGGCATGGCCTTCACCGTGGGCGATGGCGATCGGCATGCGCGAACCGGCCATGCCTTGCAGGAAGATCGAGTTGGATTCCTGCACCTGCACCATGGCGACACGGGCTTCGAACTGCTCCGAGCGGTTACGCACGAAGTGCGGCCAGAACTCGCTGCCCGGGATCAGCTCGTGGAGGTTGGACATCATCTGGCAACCGTTGCACACACCCAGGGTGAAGCTGTCGTTGCGCTCGAAGAAGCCCTGGAACGCGTCGCGGGCACGGCTGTTGAACAGGGCCGATTTGGCCCAGCCTTCGCCGGCACCCAGTACGTCGCCGTAGGAGAAACCGCCGCAGGCCACCAGGCCTTTGAACTCGTTGAGGTCAACGCGACCGGCGAGGATGTCGCTCATGTGCACGTCGATCGCATTAAAGCCGGCGCGGTCGAACGCGGCCGCCATTTCCACCTGGCCGTTGACGCCCTGCTCACGCAGCACGGCAACTTGTGGGCGGATGCCTTTCTTGATGTACGGCGCGGCGATGTCCTGGTTGACGTCGAAGCTGAGCTTGGTGCTCAGGCCCGGGTTGTCTTCTTCCAGGATCACGTCGAATTCCTGCTCGGCGCAGTCGGCGTTGTCACGCAGGCGTTGGATCTGGTAGCTGGTCTCGGCCCACTGGCGTTGCAGCAAGCGGCGCTGGCCGGCAAACACGGTGTCGCCGTTGAAGGAGATATTGATTTCACCGTTGTTGATCGGCTGGCCGATCACCGCGACGCAGTCGTCCAGGCCAGCGGCGCTGAACTGTGCGAGTACGTCCGGGGTTGCGTCCTGGCGAACCTGGATCACCGCACCCAACTCTTCGTTGAAGAGGATGCCGTTGATTTCGGACGCATCCTCGGCAACGCTGTCGAGCACGATGTTCAGGCCGCAGTGACCGGCAAAGGCCATCTCGACCACGCTGGTCAGCAGGCCACCGTCGGAACGGTCGTGGTAGGCCAGCAGGTGGCCGTCGGCGTTGAGGCCCTGGATCACGGCGAAGAAGGCTTTCAGGTCTTCGGCGTCATCCACGTCCGGCGCCTGTTTGCCAAGCTTGCCGTGGGTTTGCGCGAGGATCGAGGCGCCCATGCGGTTCTGGCCACGGCCGAGGTCGATCAGGATCAGGTCGGTGGTGCCCTTGTCCATGCGCAGTTGCGGGGTCAGGGTCTGGCGGATGTCGGTGACCGGCGCAAAGCCGGTGACGATCAGCGACAGCGGCGAGGTGACGCTCTTGTCCACGCCTTCATCGTTCCAACGGGTGGCCATGGACATGGAGTCCTTGCCCACCGGAATGGTGATGCCCAGCTCCGGGCACAGCTCCATGCCGACCGCTTTCACGGTGTCGTACAGACGCGCATCTTCACCGGGGTGACCGGCAGCGGACATCCAGTTGGCCGACAATTTGATGTCGGACAGCTTGCCGATGCGCGACGCGGCGATGTTGGTGAGGGTTTCACCAATGGCCATGCGGCCCGACGCCGGGGCGTCCAGCAGGGCCAGTGGCGTACGCTCGCCCATGGCCATGGCTTCGCCGGTGTAGACGTCGAAGCTGGTGGCGGTGACGGCAACGTCGGCCACCGGCACCTGCCATGGGCCGACCATTTGGTCACGGGCCACCAGGCCGGTGATGGTGCGGTCGCCGATGGTGATCAGGAAGCTTTTGCTCGCCACGGCCGGGTGGTGCAGCACGCGTTCAATGCTGTCAGTCAGGTCCAGCGTGCTTGGGTCGAAATCATCGCCCAGCTCGGTTTCACGAACCGCCGAACGGTGCATGCGCGGGGCCTTGCCCAGCAGCACTTCGAGGGGCATGTCCACCGGGCTGTTGCCGAAGTGGCTGTCGGTGACCGTCAGTTGCGGCTCGGCAGTGGCTTCGCCGACCACGGCAAACGGGCAACGCTCGCGTTCGCAGATGGCCTGGAAGCGCGCGAAGTCTTCAGGGCCGACCGCCAGTACGTAACGTTCCTGGGATTCGTTGCTCCAGATTTCGTGCGGGGCCATGCCCGGCTCGTCGTTTGGAATGTTGCGCAGTTCGAAGCGGCCACCGCGGTCGCCATCGTTGACCAGCTCCGGGAAGGCGTTGGACAAACCGCCGGCGCCGACGTCGTGGATAAAGCTGATGGGGTTCTTGTCACCCAACTGCCAGCAACGGTCGATGACTTCCTGGCAGCGGCGTTCCATCTCAGGGTTTTCGCGCTGTACGGAGGCGAAGTCGAGGTCTGCCGAGCTGGTGCCGGTGGCCATGGAGGAAGCAGCGCCGCCGCCCAGGCCGATCAGCATCGCCGGGCCGCCGAGCACGATCAGCTTGGAGCCGACCAGGATCTCGCCTTTCTTGACGTGTTCTTCACGGATGTTGCCCATGCCGCCGGCCAGCATGATTGGCTTGTGGTAGCCGCGCACTTCATCGCCACGGGGGTGGTGATGGACTGTTCGAAGGTACGGAAATAACCGGTCAGCGCCGGACGGCCGAACTCGTTGTTGAACGCGGCGCCGCCCAGCGGGCCTTCGATCATGATGTCCAGCGCCGTCACGATGCGCTCAGGCTTGCCGTACGGCACTTCCCATGGCTGTTCGAAGCCCGGGATCTGCAGGTTGGACACGGTGAAACCGGTCAGGCCGGCCTTTGGCTTGGCGCCACGGCCGGTGGCACCTTCGTCGCGGATCTCACCGCCGGAACCGGTGGCAGCGCCCGGGAACGGGGCAATCGCGGTCGGGTGGTTGTGGGTCTCGACCTTCATCAGGATGTGCACCGGCTCCTGCACCGCGCCGTACTGGCGGGTTTCAGGGTCCGGGAAGAAACGGCCGGCGACCGAACCGACGATCACCGAGGCGTTGTCCTTATAAGCCGACAGAACACCTTCGCTGTGCATCACGTAGGTGTTCTTGATCATGCCGAACAGGCTTTTTTCCTGGCTCTCGCCGTCGATGTCCCAACTGGCGTTGAAGATCTTGTGACGGCAGTGCTCGGAGTTGGCCTGGGCGAACATCATCAGTTCGATGTCGTGGGGGTTGCGCTTGAGACCGGTGAAGGCGTTGACCAGGTAGTCGATCTCGTCTTCGGCCAGGGCCAGGCCCAGCTCGGTGTTGGCCTTCTCCAGCGCAGCGCGGCCACCGCCCAGCACGTCAATCGCGGTCAACGGCTTGGGCTCGGCGTGGCTGAACAGGCCGGCAGCCTGTTCCAGCTGGCTGACGATGATCTGGGTCATGCGGTCGTGCAGGCTGCTGGCGATCAGCTCGGCCTCGGCGTCGCTGAACCCACCTTCGACGTAGAACGCGATACCACGCTCCAGGCGCTGGATCTTCTCCAGGCCGCAGTTGCGGGCGATATCGCTGGCCTTGCTCGACCAGGGCGAGATGGTGCCGAACCGTGGCAGAACCAGGAACAAGCGGCCGGTCGGCTCTTGAACGGGAACGCTTGGGCCGTACTTCAGAAGGCGTGCGAGCACTTGCTGTTCGTCGGCGGTCAAGACGCCGGTAACGTCGGCGAAGTGAGCAAATTCAGCATACAGGCCTGTAACCGCTGGAACCTTCTGGCTCAGTTGTTCAAGGAGTTTGCTGTGGCGAAAGGCAGAAAGGGCAGGAGCGCCGCGCAGGATCAACATCTTCGGGACAGCCTCGGGAAGGGGTGTGCTTTGAGGCCGTGCATTCTAGCGTAAACCATCGCCAACGGCACCCGAAACGGCACCGCTGGCGGCTGCCGAACGTCAGTTGGCACGGTTTGCACGCTATCGGGGCGTTATCCAAGGCATTCCGCGCAGTTATTTTAACCGTCACAATCGGGCGCCAAGCCACGTTTCTGCGGGTTGCAGCACAGTTTTGGCGGCGCTAGCAGACAAGTCCGCCGCTGTCGAGATATGGCGCCGTGGGCCGTTTGCGTATACTGCGCAGATGTTCTCCCCAACTGCTTTGCGCCCGCGATGCGCCAGATGGCTCATCGTCACCGGACTCTTCCTGATGCTCAGCGCCTGTGTTGATAAACCCAGCACGCTCGAGCGAATCAAGGAGGATGGCGTATTGCGGGTGATTACCCGAAACAGCCCGGCGACTTACTTCCAGGACCGCAACGGTGAAACCGGTTTCGAATACGAACTGGTCAAGCGTTTTGCCGATGACCTGGGCGTGAAGCTGGAAATCGAGACCGCCGACAACCTTGACGACCTGTTCGGCCAGTTGGGCAAACCCAACGGCCCGGTGCTCGCCGCCGCCGGCCTGGTCAGCAGCGAGCAGCGCCAGCAACAGGTGCGTTTCTCCCATCCTTACCTGGAAGTCACCCCGCAGATCATCTACCGCAACGGCCAGTCACGCCCGACGAACGCGGCGGACCTGGTGGGCAAGAAGATCATGGTGCTCAAGGGCAGTACCCACGCCGAACAACTGGCGGCGCTTAAGAAGCAGAACCCGGCCATCGAATACGAAGAATCCGATGCCGTCGAGGTGGTCGACCTGCTGCGCATGGTGGACGAGGGGCAAATCGACCTGACCCTGGTGGACTCCAACGAAGTGGCGATGAACCAGGTGTACTTCCCCAACGTACGGGTGGCGTTCGACCTCGGCAATGCCAGCAACCAGAGCTGGGCCGTGGCCGCCGGCGACGACAACAGCCTGCTCAACGAGATCAACAGCTACCTGGACAAGGTGGAAAAGAACGGCACCCTGCAACGCCTTAAAGACCGCTATTACGGGCACGTCGATGTACTCGGCTATGTCGGCGCCTACACCTTCGCCCAGCATTTGCAGCAGCGGCTGCCCAAATACGAGAAACACTTTCGCGCCTACGCCAAGGAAGAAAAAGTCGATTGGCGCCTGCTTGCGGCTATCGGCTATCAGGAATCGCTGTGGCAACCGGCGGTCACCTCAAAGACCGGCGTGCGCGGCCTGATGATGCTGACCCAGAACACTGCCCAGGCGATGGGCGTGTCCAATCGCCTGGATGCCAGGCAAAGCATCATGGGCGGCGCCAAGTACCTGGCCAAGATCAAGGACGAGCTGGACGACAAGATCGCCGAGCCCGACCGCACCTGGTTCGCCCTCGCTGCTTATAACGTCGGCACCGGCCATCTGGACGACGCGCGCATCCTGGCGAAGAAGGAAGGCCTGAACCCGAACAAGTGGCTGGACGTGAAGAAGATGCTGCCGCGCCTGTCGCAGAAGCAGTGGTACAGCAAGACCCGCTACGGCTACGCCCGGGGCGGCGAGCCGGTGCACTTCGTGGCGAACATCCGGCGCTACTACGACATCCTGACCTGGGTGACCCAGCCGCAGTTGGAGGGTAACCAGGTGGTGGAAGGTAATCTGCATGTGCCGGGTGTGGATAAAACCAAGCCGCCGGAGGACACCCCGCAACTCTGACCGCAACATTTCAGACACCACCTTTTGATCTCTACATGGATCAGAGGCCGGTGATCAGGTGGACCACTCCTCCCGCCAACACCATCACGCCCGCCACACCCGCCGCTTTCAACGCCGCCTCATCCAACCGCCCCGCATCCTGCAATTGCACCCGCACCCGCGTCAGCGCCACACGCTGCTGCGACCTGAGGTTATTCGCACCGCCCAGCGCACTCAGCACCTCGGCCGACAACAGCCCCTGTGTCGGCACCGCCACCGTCTCGGCAATCAAATCCGGGGTCAGGGCTTTCCAGAACGCCCGCTGCAATTTCTCGAACATGCTCAGTGCTCCATGACAGGTGAGGTTTCAACGGTGGCCGCGTGGTACAGGCGCAAGGCCTCGCGTACCTGGGCGGCCTCTTCCAGGCCCAGTACCTGACGGGCGATGGTCTGGCAGCCGGCCAGGTCCAGCCCGCGCACGGTGGCCTTGATGGTGGGGATCAGCGGCACACTGACCGACAACTCATCCACCCCCAGCCCGATCAACACCGGCACCGCCAGGGCTTCGGACGCCAGTGCGCCGCATACGCCCACCCACTTGCCATGGGCATGGGCGGCCGTGACGGTGGTGGCGATCAGGCGCAATACCGCCGGGTGAAAGCTGTCGGCCTGGCTGGCCAGGCGCGGGTGATCACGGTCCATGGCCAGGGTGTATTGGGTCAGGTCGTTGGTGCCGATGGAGAAGAAATCCACATGGGGCGCAAACACATCGGCCATCAGGGCCGCCGACGGCACCTCGATCATGATGCCCAGTTTGGGCAACGCGCTGAGCCCAAGGGCCTGGGCTTCTTCCTCCATAATCTGGCGGGCCAGGTGCAGCTCCGACAGCAGGCTGACCATCGGCAACATGACATGCAGGCGTGCCAGCCCGGCACTGGCGAGGATCGCGCGCAACTGTTCACGCAACAGCTCCGGGCGCTCCAGGCACAGGCGTATACCGCGCAGGCCCAGGAACGGGTTGGTTTCACTGTCCATCGGCACGTAAGCCAGGGGTTTATCGCCGCCGACGTCCAGGGTGCGTACCACCAGATTGCGCTCGGTGCCCAGGGCACGGGCGATGGCGCTGTAGGTGGCGGCCTGCTCATCCACGCTTGGGGCGCGATTGCGATCCAGGTACAAAAACTCCGAGCGCAGCAGGCCGACGCCTTCGCCCCCCAGGGCCAGGGATTGCTCCACTTCCTGCAACGAAGCGACGTTGGCGCTCACCTCGACGTGATGGCCGTCGCGGGTAATCGCCGGCACTGACGCCTGCGCCACGTCACGCTGACGTCGCAGCACGTGCTGCTTACGCGCAGCTTCCAGCTGTTCGATCTCGGCCAGGTTGGGGTCCAGGTGCAACTCGCCCTTGTCGGCGTCGAGCAGGACCTGTTTGCCGTTGGCCAGCGCCAGCACTTCAGGCCCGACCCCGCACATGGCAGGCAGGCCCAGGGCCCGCGCCAGGATCGCGACATGGCTGGTCGCCCCGCCGCCGACGGTGACAAACCCCAGTACCTTTTGGGTGTCGAGGCTGGCGGTTTGCGAAGGCGTCAGTTGCTCGGCGACCAGGATCGCGCGGTCGGGCAGGTCCCAGGCGCGGTCTTGAATACCGAGGATCAGCTTCAGCACACGCCGGCCGACATCCGCCAGGTCCGCCGCACGTTCGGCCAACAGGGCGTTGCCCAGGTTCTGGAACAGCTGGGCAGTGGCGACCGTGGCGCTGTTCCAAGCGAACGCGGCGCTCTTGCCTTCGGCCAGCAGACCGTGGGCTTGTTCCAGCAGCGTCGGGTCTTCGAGCAATTCCTGATGGGCGCGGAAAATCTCAGCCTGGGCACTGCCTGCCGCCTGGGTTTGCAGGGCTTGCAGCGCTTCGGTTGCAGCCAACAGGCCACGCGCCAAAGCAGCACGTTCGAAGGTTTCTCCCGCCCCCTGTTCAGTCACCTTCAGCTCGGGCTCAGCAACCTGGACCACCTGGCCAAACGCCGATCCCGGCGATGCGCAAACGCCTCGCAGCAGCGTCGCCGACGATACCGGCACCGGCGCTTCAAGCTGTGCAGCCGGTGCCGCGATGGACTCGCCGCAACCTTCAAGCAACAGCGCGACCAGCGCCTGGATCGCCGCCTCGGCGTCGTCACCGGCCGCACTCACTTGCAAGGTATCGCCCTGCACGGTTTGCAGCGCCATGATCGCCACCAGCGACTTGGCGTTGGCACTCTGGGTTTGCTTGTGCAGGTAAATGCTCGCGTTAAAACCTTTCGCAGCTTGTGCCAATACGGCGGCCGGGCGCGCGTGCAAACCGTTGGTGTTGGGCAAGGTCAACGGTTTTGAGAAGCGTGCATCGCCCTCCTCCTCATCGGCCTCCTCTACCCGGTTGCCGGGCGCTACCTGCAACACCGGTTGGCCCAATTCCACCAGGCCGCTTGCCAACGGCGTGAACGGCTCGCCGCTGACCACCAGCATCAAGGTCAGCAAACTGCGTGCGTGGAGTGCCACATAGTCGGCATCGAATTCGATCAAGGCTTGCCCGGCCTCCACCCGCTGGCCTTCCTCGACCAGGCGGGTGAAGCCCTTGCCCGCCAGGCTCACGGTGTCCAGGCCGATATGCATCAGCACCTGCACGCCGTTGTCGTCGGTGACGCTGACCGCATGCCCACTGTCCTGGATATTGCTGATCACCCCGGCCAGGGGCGCACACAGGGTCTGCGAGGTGGGATCGATGCACAGGCCGTCGCCGATCATGCGGCTGGCGAACACCGGGTCAGGCACCTTGTCCAGTGCCAGCAGCACGCCGGACAAGGGCGCCAGCAGTTCCAGGGGTTGAGTTGCGGTCATGACGTCACCTGCTGTTTTGTTCTGTAAAAATCCTTGGGTGGATGCCTATCCCATGGATGACTTATTTCCACCAGTATTCAACCTGCACGCCCACATTCGACCCATGCCGCGCGGTGCCATAGGCGCCGGTGTCGGACAACGCCGAGCCCGCCGCCAGTTCATTCGCTGCACGCTTGGCCGCTTCGTTCCAGGTCGCATAGGTGTAGTACAAACGCACCTCCGGCCGCGCCCAGAAATCCGGGCCGTTGGGCGACCAGGTCGGGGCGAAGGTAAATTTGCTCAGCTTGCGCGTGCCGCCGGTGGCATCGACCTGATCATGCCCAAGCTCGGTGACCAACTTGAATTGTTCGCTGATCGCATACGCAGGGCGCACGCCGATGGACATCCAGGTCTGGTCCTGGCTGCCGGGGCGAATATCCTTCTGGTACACCGCCTCGATCTGCCCTCCAAAACGCGGGGTCACTTGCCAGTCGAAGAACTCCACAGCGCGATAACTTTTGCTGCTGTTATCCAGGAAGGTATTGCCGGTGTAGCCCAGGCCGGTGCCGGGGCCTTCGCCGTACTGCAAAGCGAATTTGTTCTTGCCACCCAGGAAGGGCTTTTGCACATGCTGCGCGGTGAGTGCCCAGCCGCTGTGGGTGGCACGCCCACCGGCCTTTTCGATATGGCTCAAGCCCAGCTCCAGCTCGCCGCCGGGGTTGGTCTTGAAGCCCGCGACGTTGAAGTCGTGACGGGTGGCGTATTCCTTCTGGTACAGGTTGTCCTTGCGCGAAATGGCGTAGCTGTACTTGAGGTCGCCGATCAGCACGTCCTCGATACCGCCGCCGGTTGCGCTCTGGTTCCAGTAGTAGAAGTCGGAAATATGGATGTCGTTGCGTTTGTAGTAACGCCGACCGGCCCACAGCGAACCGCCATTGAGGGCAGGCAGGTTCGACCACTGCGCATACATCTGCGGCATGCGCGCCGAGCCGTTGTCTTCGCCCTGGAATTTAAGAGCGCGGTCGTATTGGTTGTACAGCGATGCCATGGCGTCGACGCTGAGCACCGAGCCGTCGTCGAGGGTCAGCAGGTCCTGACGCAGTTCCAGCTCGGCGTACTGCTCGCATTCGTTGCCCAGCCGGTATTTGGTTTGCGCACCCGGCAACTGGAAACACTGCTGCTTGCCACTGCCTGTCGACGTCCCCGCGCCGCTGCGCAAGTAACCGGCAAATTCCAGGGCCTGCGCGCCGAATGGCAGGCTCAGGCAGGATGCAACGAGGCCCAGCTTTATTGTTGTTTTCATGAAGCACTCCGATATTTTTATTATGTTTTTTGAAGCACCCTGCGCTCCCCGTAGCAGCTACGGGAGTTCCAGGTTCAGTCCTTCAGGTGCAGCACAAAGGATTCGTACGGGCGCAAAGTCACCGTGGCCGTGCGTTGCGGGCAGTCGTGATAGTTGCTGATCAGCAGGCGTTGCTCGGTCGCGGCGCCGATCACGTCGCCAGGCAGTTGGATCTCACAGGGCTGGCCGTAGAAGTTGTTCAGCACCAGCAGGCGCTCACCGTGGCCTTCGCGCAGGTACGCCCAGACCTGCAAATGGTCTTGCAGCAGTTGGCGGTAAACCCCCTCTTGAATCAGCGGTTCGTGGCGGCGCAGAGCGATCAGTGCGCGGTAGTGATGCAGCACGGAGTCGGGATCGTCGAGCTGGTGTTCAACGTTGATCTGCGCGGCATTCGCCGGGAGGCCGATCCAGGGCTCGCCGGTGCTGAAACCCGCATTCGGCTGCGCGTTCCACTGCATCGGCGTACGGCCGTTGTCGCGGGACTTCTGCATGATCGCCGCCATGCTCGCCGCTTCGGATTCACCGGCATCGCGCTTGAGGCGGAAGATGTTCAGGGTCTCCACATCGCGGTACTGATCGATGCTGTCGAAGCCCGGATTGGTCATGCCCAGTTCTTCGCCCTGGTACACGAACGGCGTGCCCTGGAGGAAGTGCAGCGCGGTGGCGAGCATCTTGGCCGAGACCACACGATGCTCACCGTCGTCACCAAACCGCGAGACCACCCGGGGTTGATCGTGGTTACACCAGAACAGCGCATTCCAGCCGCCACCGGCCTGCATGCCCAGTTGCCAGTCGGAGAGGATCTGCTTGAGTTGCAGGAAGTCGAAGTCGGCCCTCACCCACTTCTGCAGGTTCGGGTAATCGACTTTCAGGTGATGAAAGTTGAAGGTCATCGACAGCTCTTTCGACTCTGGCCGCGAGTAGCGAATGCAATGCTCAAGGCTGGTGGACGACATCTCGCCGACGTTGATCAGGTCATGGCCTTCAAAGACTTCGCGGTGCATCTCCTGCAGGTATTCATGCACGTTCGGGCCGTCGGTGTAGAAGCGGCGGCCGTCGCTGTTGTCTTCGGGGAAATCGGCGGGCTTGGAGATCAGGTTGATCACGTCCAGGCGGAAACCGCCCACGCCCTTGTCACGCCAGAAGCGCATCAGCTTGAACACCTCGGCACGCACCTGGGGGTTGTCCCAATTGAGGTCGGCCTGGGTGTGGTCGAACAGGTGCAGGAAGTACTGGCCGGTTTGCGCCTCGTATTCCCAGGCCGACCCGCCGAACTTGGATTCCCAGTTGTTCGGCTGGTCGCGCCAGATGTAGAAGTCGCGGTAGGGGTTGTCGAGGCTGCTGCGCGCCTGCTGGAACCACTCATGCTCGATGGAGGTGTGGTTGACCACAATGTCGAGCATCAGCTTGATGCCACGCTTGGCCGCTTCGCTGATCAACAGGTCGCAGTCGGCCATGGTCCCGTAGCTGGGGTCGATGGCGTAGTAGTCGCTGATGTCGTAGCCGTTGTCCCGTTGCGGCGAGCGCAGGAACGGGGTGATCCACAGGCAATCCACGCCCAGCCATTGGAGGTAGTCGAGTTTGTCCACGATGCCCAGCAGGTCACCGGTGGCGTTACCCGCGTGGCTGTGGAAGCTCTTGGGGTAGATCTGGTAGATCACCGAGTGTTGCCAGTCTTGCATGGTGGGTTCCTTCAGTAGAATTGTGAGCGCGGTCAAATGTGGGAGGGGGCTTGCCCCCGATAGCGGCCGATCAGGCGACGCGATAACCCGGCCGAACAATCTTCATGCTCAACGCACAGGTCAGAACAAACGGCACCACCATCGCGACCACCATCCCAATCACAAACATCGGAATGGCACTCGGCACGATCGAAATAAACCCAGGCAAGCCACCCACCCCGATTGCCGAGGCCTGCACCTTGTTCAGCGACAGGAAAATGCTGCCCAGCGCCGAGCCCACCAGGGCCGCATAAAACGGAAACTTGAAGCGCAGGTTCACCCCGAACATTGCCGGTTCCGTGATGCCGAAGTAGGCGGAAATCGCCGAGGTCGAAGCCATGCTTTTATCCCGCGCATTGCGGGTGGTGTAGAACACCGCGAGCGCGGCGCTGCCCTGGGCCAGGTTGGACATCACGATCATCGGCCAGATAAAGGTTCCGCCCTGGGTGGAGATCAATTGCAGGTCCACGGCGAGGAACATGTGGTGCATGCCGGTGATCACCAGCGGCGCGTATAGCAGGCCGAAAATCGCTCCGCCGACCATCGGCGCCAGGTCAAACAGGGTGACCACGCCTTCGGTGATCAGGATGCCGAGGTGACGGGTCACCGGGCCGATGATCGCCAACGCCAGCACGCCGGTGACGACGATGGTGGTGATCGGCACGACCAGCAATTGAATGGCGTTGGGCACGCGAGCGCGCAGCCATTTCTCGATGACGCTCATCACATACGCCGCCATCAGGATCGGCAGGATCTGCCCCTGGTAGCCGACTTTCTCGATCTTGAACCAACCGAAAATATCGAAGTACGGCAGGCTCTGGCCGTCGAGCCCGGCGACCGCCTTGCCGTAGTTCCAGGCATTGAGCAGATCGGGATGCACCAGCATCAGGCCGAGCACTATGCCGAGGATTTCACTGCCGCCAAAGCGCTTGGCCGCCGACCAGCCCACCAACGCCGGCAGGAACACGAACGAGGTGTTGGCCATCAGGTTGATCAGGCTCCACAGGCCATCCAGGTTCGGATACGCCTCCAGCAGCGTCTGGCCCTCGATGAACATGCCCTTGGCGCCCATCAGGTTGTTCACGCCCATCAGCAGGCCGGCGATGATCAGCGCAGGCAGGATCGGCATGAACACATCGGAGAACACCCGCACCAGGCGCTGCATGGCGTTGGTCTTGTCGGCGCCCTTCTTCTTCACATCGGCGATGGTGGCGGCGGCGAGGCCGGTCTGTTCGCGCAGGGCGGCGTAGACCTTTTCCACTTCGCCGGGGCCGATCACCACCTGGAACAAACCGCCGGTGAAGAACGAGCCCTTGACCAGATCGACCTGATTCAACGCGCTGCCGTTGACCAGGCTCGGGTCCTTGAGCGCCAGGCGCAGGCGGGTCACGCAGTGGGCAGCTTGCTCAAGGTTGTCGCTGCCCCCGAGGTGCTCGAGGATCTCGCGGGCAATGTTGGAATAGTCGTGGCTCATGCTTGGTTTCCACTTTGATTTTTTTATTTGGGGGGCAGTCATTGGCAGCACGCCGAAGGCAAAAGTACTCGTACAGACGAGTTAAAGCAACAACTCGTCTGTACGAGTTTGATTTTGTTTACTCCCTGTAGGACACCGCTGCGCTGCAAGCCGCAGAAATCCTTGGGTCTAATGGACAAACCGCCGCTCTGCCTCTAAGGTTCCTGCCTTGAACGCCAACGCGGCACAGAGCCCTACCCATGAGCAAATACAACCAGATCTATACCGATCTGCTTGCCAGCATCACCACCGAACGCCTGCAACGCGGCACGCGCCTGCCCTCCGAAACCGAATTGATGGACAGCTACCAGGCCAGCCGAGGCACCGTGCGTCGCGCCATCGAGCAACTGCAGGAACGTGGGTTTGCGCAAAAGATCCACGGCAAGGGCACCTTCGTGCTCTCGCCCAACCCGATTGAGTTCCAACTCGGCGGCATCGTCAGCTTCCACGAAACCCACGCCGACCTGGGCGATGACGTACGCACCGAAGTGGTCGAATTCACCCAGCTCCCCCTGGAAGGCCCGCTGTTGCAACACATCGAGGCCGAACCCGGCAGCCTCATCACACGCATCAAACGGGTACGGCGCATCGGCGGCAAACGGGTGATCCTCGACATCAACCACTTCGTCGCCGACCTGATCCCCGGCCTGGACCAGGCGATTGCCGAACAGTCGATCTACGCCTTCATCGAGCAGACCCTGCAACTGCAGATCAGCTACGCCCAGCGCACCATCGAAGCCCTGCCCCGCAGCAAGGACGACCAGACCCACCTGGACCTCGAAGGTCAGAGCCATGTGATCGTGGTGAGCAACCAGACGTTTTTGCAGGACGGGCGACAGTTCGAGTACACCGAGTCGCGGCATACGTTGGATAAGTTTTACTTCTCCGATATCGCCAGGCGCTAACTATCTACCCAACGCCCGTCTAAACGGCTTGGCATGCTCGGCTCTTCCCCCTTAAGGAGAGCAGCATGCCGCTTGCCGACACCTCCCCCGCCGCTCAGCAACAACTCAGGGCCCTGGCGCCCATCGTGCTGGATGCGTGCCCGAACATGCAGAGGATGGCCATCGAGGCCGCCCGCGAGATTCTCGCAAAACACGGTCTGGCGAACCTGGATCCTGATCACGTGTACTGGCACCGCTTCAACGGCGGTATCGGTGATCCGGCGACGTTTACGGGCTGGAGCCACAACGAAAAACCCCAGGCGTCGATGACGCTGACGCAGTTGGTCATTCACCGCTTCGAGGTCCATGACCAGGACAATGCCGACCTGCTCGACGGGGATGGTGGCTTTTATCGCGAGGGTGCCGAGGCGCGGCTATTCGATCAGCATAACGAAGTGCCGCTGTCCGCCAGCGCGGTGCTCAAGGACTTCTGGGCGATCAATTTCAGCGATCGCTACACCACGCGCATGGATGCATTCTGGCGCGCTCACTTCGAAGATTTTCGCACCCTGGCCAAGGTCAACTGCCTGGCCGAGGCCCTGCAAGCACAACAGGCCGGGCATCTCAGCAAGTCGCAGTTGCAGACGGTGATTCGAGCCCTGGCCAGCAATCTGTGCTGGCCTCCAACCCTGTCCAACCTGCAAGCCAAGGCCCCTTCAGTCGGCGGACTGCGTGTGGCGGCGCTGGATATTGGTGGACATACCGCCACGGATATCCTGCGCATCGTCGACGGCGATGGCCGGCAAATTCTCTACGTTCCGGGTGAGTCCCAGGCCTTCCACTGTTTCGAGACCGCAGCTGACCTGCATTTCTGGCTGCTGAACCAGACCAGCCACCCGGATAATCGCGCACGCTTCATGGCTCACTTTCCACTGTCGGCCCAGGTGCAGCAGGACGACACCGATGCCGTGACGTGGAAACAGATGCTGCTCACCCCCGTGCTGATCTATCGCACCGCCCAAGCCCTGGCGGGTACCCTGCCGCCGGACTGGGTGGACAAGGGCCTGTCCCACCAACTCGACCAGTTGTTTGTCGACTGGGGCACCTGGGACCACCGCCTGATCAATCAAGCCGACCAGACCATCGAGGACGATGCCTTTACCTGGCTGGCGCAATCGAGTCAGACGCGCATGCGCAATGACGCGGATTTTTCCCTGCGCAGCAATGGCGACCTGCGCAAGAAACTCTGGATCGGCTACCTGAACGCCTTTGGCAAAACCTTCGGCCCGATGGCCGTGGTCGGCTGGCCGGTAGCGTTGGTGGTGGTGGGGGCCAGTGCGGCAAATCTTGGCCTGAACATCGACCAGGCCATCAACGGCAAGACCCCGGCCGAACGCCACGCCGGGGAGCTGGGCGCGGTATTCAGTGCCATCGATACGCTGTTTAACCTGGCACTGTTGAAAGCCGACGGGGTCATGCCCGATATCGCCGAAGCAGCCGACACCCTCGCAACGGAGCCCATTGAGCTGACGCCGCCCACAGCGCCCACCAGCGCACCGTCGGTGCCTGAGCCTGCGGTACCTGCCACCTACCAGGCCAACCTGATACTGGAAGGAGAGCACCTGGATACCGCCCCCGGAAAATTCCAGCAGGTCTATCGCCTGCGGACCTCCGACGGCATGCCTCAGCAAGCCATCCTGATGAACGATCAAGCCTATTACGTGCGCTACGAAGCCGACCCCAACGGTCGTGGACATTGGGCGATTGTCGACCCGAACAACCCCCATGGCTTTTCCGGCGCGCTGCCGGTGCGCCTGAACGAACTCAACGAATGGGAACCTGTGCCCCACAGCAACGGTTTGAAAGGCGGCGGGGGAAACTCCAGCAAAAGCGCCCGGAGGCCGACCCCCTCGCAGGTCCCGCCACCGCCACAAGCGATGACCACGCCACCCCACTCACTGCGCAGGGTGACCAGCCCCTTCGATACCCCGCCATCCACCCGCCCGGAAGTGAAACGCTGGGCAATGGGCCTCAATGAAACCCATGTTCACAGCCGCTTCGGCCGCATTGACCGCTTCACCTACTACTTCGGCGAAACGCAGCGCAAACTGCTGCAATCAGCACAAGACTTCTACAAGGAACTGTCCTGGACCCGCCTGCCACCTCGTCCGGACATCCCCGCCTTTGAACCGACAACGGCCTTCGAAGAAGTCCTCGAACGCCTGCCCGAAGACCTACCGGGCTACGTCATCGGCGAAACCCTTGACCGCATCACCAGCACCCGCCTGGTGATCAACAACATGCCGCTCTTCGCGCGCAAGGGCGTGAAAACCTTGTATGTGCGGCGCCTGCTCAACGACTTCGCCCAGGATGATCTGAACCACTACTTCCAGACCGGCGAGATGCCGGAGGACCTGGAAAGCTACCTTGGCAAGCTGGGCACCGATCCATCCGGGCAGTTCAACGAACTGGAACTGGTCAAGACCGCCAGGGCCAATGGCATACGCGTGCAGGCTATCGACTGCGCAGCCCATTACAAATACCCCACCCCTATCGCCGATCTTTCAGAGCAGGTGATGAGCAATTACCTCGCCCACATCCTTGTTCAAGCCGACAGAGCGCTGAACGGCGGCGGTAAATGGCTGGTACTGACCGGCGCCAGAAACATCAACACCTTCAATGGATTCGCCGGTCTCAGTGAACTGGAAGGAGGTATCGGTCTGCGTATAGAAGAGGTCTTTCCGGGGCAAGGCAACGAGGTGCGTATCGACCCCGGCATCGCCATTGATCGCGACAGCGCCCCCAGTCATGAAAGCATCGGTGACAGCTTCGACACCTTGCATGCCGACCTACGCGTACAAGTGGAAGCGCCGCCGGTGCACAGGACATTGGAGCAACAGCAGAGGCTGCTGTTTCGCAAGGGCATGTACCTGATCGACGAAAACCAGGGCAACTACACCCTGCGGCACCACAGCAGAGACAGGGGCATCGTTGCGACCCCCATCAATCGGCTGGCCGACGGCAGCTTTTACATCGACCGCCCGGCCTGGGCAGGCGTGCATGACATACGGTTCCCCACGCTGGAACAGCTGTCCAGCGCCCTCACCAATATGGGCATGAGTCTGCAAAGTCGGCTTCCTGCCTGACAGGTAATAAAAAACCTGGCCGAGGCCAGGTTTTTTACTCACTCTAGCGGAGGGTGTCGATGCCCCCGCCATCAGACTCAGACTTTGCCTTTCCTATGAATAAACACTTTCCCTGTCGTCGGACATTGGCCTGCCTCTATAAAGCCTGGATGGTGATGGTCAGTGCGCTTCTCATCGCCTGCCAATCACCGCGCGAGGCACTGCAACAACTGGCTGAAGAGCATGGACGACAATTGGAAGTCCTGCCGGGACACGCCTTCCCCCTCTTCATACTTGCACCGCGCACGGCAGAAAAGATGACTCGCCTGCGTGTTTACCTGGAAGGCGATGGCCATTCCTGGGCGACCGCCACTCAACCCAGCCTGGATCCGAGCCCGCACAATCTGTTAGTGCCACGGCTGGCAGTCGATGATCCGACACCGAATGCGTACCTGGCACGCCCCTGCCAGTTCGTCATGACCGCAGCCTGTCAGCCAGCACTCTGGACCAACCGACGATTTTCCCAGGAAGTGGTCACCCGCCTCAGCCAGGCGTTGGACCAACTAAAACAGCGATATGGCAATAGTGAGTTCGAACTGGTGGGGTATTCAGGTGGTGCCGCTCTCGCATTATTGTTAGCGGCGCAGCGCAATGATGTTACCCAGGTGCAGACCCTTGCTGGCAATCTCAGTCCACGCCTGTGGGCGACGATGAAAGGGCTGTCGCCGCTCGACGGTTCACTGGATCCGCTGGACTATCGTAATCGACTCGCCTTATTACCCCAGCGTCATTTCATCGGAGAAGCTGACCTGATCATTCCCGGTAAGCTAGCTGATAAGTACCAACAGGCGCTTGACTCCCCCCTCTCCCAATACGTTCCTGTACCAGGAGCAAACCACGACAGTGGGTGGGAAGCGACTTGGAGCCAATGGGTCAAAACTCCGTTGGCACATGAGAATCCTCAGATTGAGGGCGGGAAGGTCCGTTTAAAAACATCCGAATCCCCTTCCCCTTAGTACCTGACCCGCACGCGACTGTAATAGCGACTCTAACGTTCCGATTATTGCTGAATGTTCCCGTAAAACTTCAAAAAACAACTGGGACGTCGCATCTTTTAGCTTTTTGTTCGGCATTAATTATTTTTATGATGAATTGTCCTACAGGGATCATGTAAATTCGAGCGCGCTTGAATCAGCACTCACTGACAAGCTGGCAGGGATGCCTAAAAACTGACGCTGACGCGTGCGTTATTCCCTGTCAGTTTCTGCCCTGTAAGGATACTGCCTTGAACATTTCCCACCTGCGCCGCTCGTTGTTGGCGCTGTCCGTCGCGGCTGCCACGGCCCATGCTGCACCCGCACCCGACCTTAACTACGACCTGAGCACAGGGGCATACAGCAGCTCCGATGAGGTTTTCAATAACGCCACCTTCACCGGGACGTCGCAAAACGCAGGCGTAAATCTGATGAATGTGACCCTGGCGGGCAACTTGGTCAACCAGGGCAAAATCAACCTGACGGCTGCGACCCCCACCGACTTCCCGTCCGGTATCGCCATGACCCTCAATTCCAACGTCGGTGGCGACTTGGTAAATAATGGCGACATTACGGTGAGCGGCAACGCCGCCGTCGGGCTGGACCTGTATCTGGCAAAGATCGCTGGTGAAGTGAACAACAACGGCAACATCACTGTGACTGGCACAAATGTCGAAGGCATGCTGATCACCTCGACCCAGGCGCGCATCAATAACTCGGGCACTATCACCGCGCGTGGCATCGACTCTGTGGGTATCGACATCGAGAAAGCACGCTTTACCGGTCAGATGGCAGGCGCTCCCTTCAAGAGTGATATCAACAACAGCGGGACTATCTCCGCTGACGGGGTCGGTATCCGCTTTCGCAGCCTCGACACCTCCGGCGGTTTCGACATGCTCTCCATCAGGCAGACAGGTGGCCTCATCGAAGGCGGCACCGCAGCCATTCTGGCGGACGACAATGCCTCCCCTTCGTATTTCTACTGGCAGGGTGGTCAGGTCAAGGGTGACCTGCTGGGCCTGAGTGGTGTGCTGGTGCGAGGGGACGCGATGTTCGATGGCTCGACCATCCGCGCCGGTTACGTCGATATCGACGGTGGCCGCCTGACTCTGCTTCGCCCGCAGACCACGATTGTGGGCGACCTCGACATGGACAGCGACACTGCGCGCCTGCGCCTGCTGCTGGATAACAACACGCAGCCCAACACGCCGATCCTGAAAGTCACCGGCAATACCTTCTTCTCTCCAGGCAGCCAGGTCGAACTGCAGGCTCGCTCCGACGACTTCCGCACGTCGGCCCAGGGCACCCGCTACACCCTCATCAACTCCGGCACTTGGGAAGACCCGCAGAACCTGTCCGTGGTTTCCTCCTCAGCGCTGCTTGAAGTGAGGAACTTCGGCATCGAAGGCCAGGACGTGAAAGCACTGGTTGCCACCCGCAGTGATGAGGTGATCACACAAGACCTGCTGGGTGCCCGTGGTTCGCGCAATGCGGTGAACGCCATCACGCCGCTCAAGAACACGGCCCTGGGCCAGATGGACGAAAGCGACCCGGTATTCCAGCGTTTCGCCAACGCCGCCACCAGTGAAGAGCTGGCCAAGCTTGCCGAAACCCTGGCCCCGGACGTCAGCCGTGGGGCGGTCAACGCCGCCACCAACAGCCAGAACCTGGTCGCAAGTGCCATCAACCGCCGCGCCAGCAAAGCACGTAGCGGTCTGTCCTCCGGTGACGTCCTGGCAGAACAAGGCGTATGGCTGCAAGCGCTGTCCAGCGATGCCAACCAGGACAGCCGCCACGGTGTCGACGGCTACGACGCCAACACCAACGGCATCGCCGTGGGTGCCGACGGCAAACTCAACACCGATACCACCGTGGGCTTGGCTTACAGCTACCTGACCAGCGACGTCAAATCCGACCTGGGCAACAAAACCGACGTCAGCGGCCATGCACTGACCCTGTATGGCAACTGGGCCCGTGACAACTTCTTCGTCGACACCTCGCTGATGTATGGCTGGAACGACAACGAGTCCAAACGCTACATCGCCGGCACCCGCGCCAAGGCCGACTACGACAGTGAGATCTTCGGCGTCAACGCACTGGCAGGCTACACGTTCCAGCTCGACAAGCAGTGGCTGCTGGAACCACAGGTCGGTGCGCGCTATGCCAACGTATCGATTGATTCGTACCGTGAAAAAGGCAGCTCAGCCGCCCTCAACGTCGGCAGCCAGCGTTATGAAATCGGCGAAATGGGCCTGGGCGCTCGCCTGGCGGCCGCCTTTGACGTAGGCGTGGGCAGCCTGGAACCGGAAGCCAAGCTGATGGCCTGGCACGATTTCATCGGCGACAAGGCCGGTACCACCTCCACCTTCGTGCTCGGCGGCACCCCGTTCACCACCACCGGTGCGACACCCGCGCGCGACAGCTACGAGCTGGGACTGGGCGCGAACTACCGCGTGGGCGCGTGGAGCGTGGGAGGGATGTACAACTACCTGACCAGCAGCGGTTTCGACGCCGACACCTTCACTGCGAACGTGCGTTACGACTTCTGATTAACGTGTTCGTCTGAAACAACAAAGCCCGCCAATGCGGGCTTTGTTGTTTCAGACGAGACCCGCACCACGCACCATGAACCGAGCCATTGATGACGTGGAAAAATCGCAGCCACCTGGTTTTTTACCTATGAATCAGGTGGTTGCGGATCAGCCTTACTCCCACTCAATCGTCGCCGGCGGCTTGCTCGACACGTCATAAGTAACGCGCGAAATACCTTCGATCTCATTGATGATACGGCCGCTGACGGTTTCCAGCAGTTCGTACGGCAGGTGTGCCCAACGGGCGGTCATGAAGTCGATGGTTTCTACCGCACGCAGGGCCACGACCCAGGCGTAACGACGGCCATCGCCTACAACGCCTACGGACTTAACCGGCTGGAACACCACGAACGCCTGGCTGACCTTGTGGTACCAGTCGGCCTTGCGCAGTTCTTCGATGAAGATGTGGTCGGCACGACGCAGCAGGTCGGCGTATTCCTTCTTCACTTCACCGAGGATGCGCACGCCCAGGCCCGGGCCTGGGAATGGGTGGCGGTAGACCATGTCGTACGGCAGGCCGAGTTCCAGGCCCAGACGACGGACTTCGTCCTTGAACAGTTCGCGCAGCGGTTCTACCAGCTTGAGGTTCATTTCCTCAGGCAGGCCACCCACATTGTGGTGGGACTTGATCACGTGGGCCTTGCCGCTCTTGGCGCCGGCCGACTCGATCACGTCGGGGTAGATGGTGCCCTGGGCGAGGTACTTGATGTTGTCCAGCTTGTTGGACTGGGCATCGAACACGTCGATGAAAGTGCGGCCGATGATCTTGCGCTTCTTCTCCGGGTCGGACTCGCCGGCCAGGTTGTTCAAGAACTGCTCTTCGGCGTTGGCGCGGATCACCTTGACGCCCATGTTCTCGGCGAACATGGCCATTACCTGCTCGCCTTCGTGCAGGCGCAGCAGGCCGTTGTCGACGAACACGCAGGTCAGTTGGTCGCCGATGGCCTTGTGCAGCAGCGCAGCAACCACGGAGGAGTCAACGCCGCCGGACAGGCCGAGCAGCACGTTGTCGGTGCCGACCTGGGCGCGTACGTTGGCGATGGCGTCTTCAGCGATTTTCGACGGGGTCCACAGGGCTTCACACTCGCAGATGTCGAGGATGAAGCGCGACAGGATGCGCCCGCCTTGCTTGGTGTGGGTCACTTCCGGGTGGAACTGCACGCCGTAGTAGCGACGCTCGTCACTGAACATGCCAGCGATCGGGCAGCTCGGGGTGCTGGCCAGGATGTGGAAGTCTTCCGGCATCCTGGTGACCTTGTCACCGTGGCTCATCCACACGTCGAGGCCGAACAGGCCATCGGCGTCGATGTGGTCTTCGATGCCGTCCAGCAGGCGGCTCTTGCCGACCACGTCGACACGGGCATAACCGAATTCACGCAGCTCGGAACCTTCAACCTTGCCGCCCAGTTGCTCGGCCATGGTCTGCATGCCGTAGCAGATACCAAAGACAGGAACACCCAGGTCGAACACGGCTTGCGGGCAACGCGGGCTGTTGGCTTCGTGCACGGACTCGGGGCCACCGGCGAGGATGACGCCTTTCGGTGCGAATTCGCGGATCGCTTCGTCATCCATGTCGAACGGGTGCAGTTCGCAATACACGCCGATTTCACGCACGCGGCGGGCGATCAGCTGGGTGTACTGGGAACCGAAGTCGAGGATCAGGATGCGGTGGGCGTGAATGTCGAGGGCCATGAAGTCAGTCTCGTCTAATGAATCAGAAACAACTCGGGGCTGAAAGAACAGCCCCGGTTACTTAACGTTTTGCTGGAAGCCTCAACCTACGCGGTAGTTTGGCGCTTCCTTGGTGATCTGCACGTCGTGGACATGGGATTCAGCCATGCCGGCGCCGGTGATCCGTACGAACTCTGGCTTGGTGCGCATTTCTTCGATGTCGGCGCTGCCGGTGTAGCCCATCGAGGAGCGCAGGCCGCCCATCAGTTGATGGATGATGGCGCTCAGGGTGCCCTTGTACGGCACACGGCCTTCGATGCCTTCCGGTACGAGCTTCTCGGCGCCTGCCGAAGAGTCCTGGAAGTAACGGTCGGAAGAGCCTTGCGCCTGGGACATGGCGCCCAGCGAACCCATGCCGCGGTAAGCCTTGTAGGAACGGCCCTGGAACAGTTCGATCTCGCCCGGTGCTTCTTCGGTACCGGCGAACATCGAGCCCATCATCACGCAGGAAGCACCGGCAACGATGGCCTTGGACAAGTCACCGGAGAAACGGATGCCGCCGTCGGCGATCAACGGTACGCCAGTGCCTTCAAGGGCAGCGGCGACGTTGGCGATGGCGCTGATTTGCGGCACGCCCACACCGGCAACGATACGCGTGGTGCAGATCGAGCCAGGGCCGATACCGACCTTGACCGCATCGGCACCGGCTTCGGCCAGGGCCTTGGCGGCCGCGCCGGTGGCAATGTTGCCGCCGATCACCTGCACCTCAGGGAAGTTCTGCTTGACCCAACGCACGCGGTCGATCACGCCTTTGGAGTGACCGTGGGCAGTGTCGACCACTACCACGTCAACACCGGCCGCCACCAAGGCCGAAACGCGATCACCGGTGTCTTTGCCGGTACCGACCGCAGCGCCGACGCGCAGACGACCTTGGTCATCCTTGCTGGCCAGCGGGTAAGCCTTGGCTTTTTCGATGTCGTTGACGGTCATCATGCCCTTGAGGGCGAATTTGTCGTCGACGATCAGCACGCGCTCGATACGGTGCTTGTGCAGCAGTTCGCGCACGTCGTTCTTGTCGGCGCCTTCCTTGACAGTCACGAGGCGCTCTTTAGGCGTCATCACTTCGCGGACGGTGACTTCCAGACGGTTCTCGAAACGCACGTCACGGGAGGTGACGATACCGACCAGGTCGCCATCGTGCAGTACCGGAACGCCGGAGATGTTGTGCAGGCGAGTCAGGTCGAACAGGTCACGTACGGTAGCGTCGGCTTCGATGGTGATCGGATCCTTCACCACACCGGCTTCGTAACGCTTGACCTTGCGCACTTCGGCAGCTTGCTGCTCGATGGTCATGTTCTTGTGGATGATGCCGATGCCGCCTTCCTGAGCCATGGCGATTGCCAAACGGGCTTCGGTGACGGTGTCCATGGCAGCGGAAACCAGGGGAATATTCAGCTCGATGCCACGGGTTAGGCGGGTCTTGAGACTGACTTCGTTAGGAAGCACCTCGGAATAACCGGGCACTAGGAGAATGTCGTCGAATGTCAGAGCTTCTTGGCTGATACGCAGCATCGCGGGGGCTCCCGAGCGGGAAAATGGAAGCGCGCCATTATACTCAGACACCCCCCAGGTCTCAATGTAAAACTCTGACATATTTGGGAATAGTGATAGAAGGACTACAGCTCGACTTTGACCCAGCTGATCTTCTGGTCCAGCCAATCGGCGAATTCGTCGATAAAGCTCTGCTTGAACCCCGCCTCCGCCCAGTTGTTGAAGATGAATCCCAGGTTGGAAAACCCGCACGCCTGCAGGAACAGGAAACCGTTGATGTCATCTTCATGCCCACACAGCGGGCAGGTGAAGTTGTCGGTGTGGCCGGGCATCCAGTCTTCCAGGCTTTCGAACAGCGCCTCGCCGACTTCCTTGAGGCATTCCGGGCAGCCGGCTTCTTCGAGAAAGCCCTTGGCCGGGGTATAGATGCAGCGCTTGTAGATGATCTCCAGGCCATTGATCGGCTCGTTGAACGGCAGCGCCTCGGGGTGCAGCACCACGGCGCGGGCGCCGTCGGCCAGGGCATAGGCCATGCGGTTGCCGGTGCGGCCACAGGTGGTCAGTTCTTCCTTGATGATGTTCTTGCGCACCAGCCACCGCACGATCGCCCGGGCGCGGGGTTCGTGGACGGGCAAGGTGGAGATTTTCGGGACAAGGATGCTTTGGGAATTCATGGGAGACCTGCGGCGTGGCTTCTGGCCTCATCGCGGACAAGCCCGCGATGAGGCTCGGGAGGACGGCAGCTTAATCCCTGAAGAAATCAGGTCAAGTGCTCAAGTACCGCCCAATCAACGCAATGCCACTGGCCAGCACCAACCACGTCACCAGCCGGACGAAGGCCTCACGGGACATGCGCATGGTCAGCCTGCGCCCACACCACAGCCCCAGAGCCATCGCCGGCAGCAGGCACAGCGCCAACATCAGCAGCGGCCAGTCAGCATACACCCCGGCGATCAGGAACAGGCTCAAGCGCACCACCGTGCTGCAACTGATCAACGCGCTTTGGGTGGCGCGCGCCGCGTCCTTGGGCAAGCGGCTGTTGAGGTAGATTGCATATAAAAAGCCACCACTGCCGAACAACGCACCGAACAACCCGCCTACGGTGCCCATGGGGATCGACCACCCTGCCGCCAACTGCGTTGGCCGCGCTTTCACCGCCAGGCTGTAGATCGCATAGGCGCTGATGAACAGCCCCATCAACAACAGCAACAGCTCCGAATGCAGGTTGAGCAGAAACACCACGCCCAGGGTGCAACCGATGGCCATGCACGGCAGCAGGCGCAGCAACTCAGCCTTGTTCACGTCACGCCGCGTTTGCAGCAGGCCGCCGAAGGCAGCGACGAAATCCAGCAGCACCAACAGCGGGATGATCTTCGACAGTGGCATAAACACAAGTAGGATCGGCCCCGCCACCAGCGCCGTACCGAAGCCAGCGATGCCAAATACGATATAGGCCACGACGATGCCCAGGCCGATCACCAGCCAATCCACACCACCAAATGACCACTGACTCATCAGCTCAACCGGGCTCATGGGGAATTCCTTATTGAAGATGACCATCACTTTAGCCATCGGTGAGGGATGCGACTAATATCTTCAAAGCCCTCCACCCATCTCGAAAAGGCATGACGTGTGATCTCCACCCGCCAACTGCGTTACTTCGTCGAAATCGCCGACAGCGGCAGCTTCAGTGCGGCCGCCGAACGTTTGTTCGTGGCGCAATCGGCCCTGAGCCGGCAGATCAAGGAGCTGGAAAACCAACTGCAAACCCCGCTGTTCGAACGCACCGCGCGCCAGCCGCGGCTGACTGCCGCCGGTGAAGCCTTCTATCCACGGGCGCGCAACCTGCTGAGCGAATTGCTCAAGGCCAGCGAGATGGCGACCCAAGTGGGCAATGGCGAATTGGGCACGCTGCGCCTCAGCCATTCGAGCACCGTGCCGATGAGCGGGCCTTTACTGCAAGGCATCAGCACCTGGCTGGAGCGCGGCCCTGGGGTGTCGATGGATATCGGCAAACTGTCCTCCGAAGCGCAGTTGGAAGAAATCGCCGACGGTCGCCTGGAAGTCGGGGTGCTGCGTTTACCCGTGCTGCGCCAGCGCGAAGGTGTACGGGTCATGCCTTTATACAGCGAACCCCTGCTGCTGGCCGTGCCTGTGAGTCATGCGCTGGCACGCAGCCAGGCGCCCATCGAACTGGAGCAACTGAAAGACCAGGCGTTTATCTCGATCCCCCATCCCCAGCGTGGCGGCCTGAGTTATCTGTCGGCCGAACTGTGCATGCGTGCGGGATTTTTCCCCAAGGCCGCGCGAGTGATGTCACGCAAGACCACCCAGTTACAGTTGATCCAGGCCGGTTTCGGTATAGCCTTGCTGCCAAAGTCCATGCAGGACATCGCCCCCGCCAACGTGCACTTTTTGCCCCTGGCCGACCCGGACTGCCTGAGCACCGTCGCCCTGGCCTGCCAGCAGTCACCGAGCGCGTTGGTGGAGCAGTTCTGTCAAACCCTGCGCGAATGCCTATAAACTGCCGCCCATGATTAAAGATCCCTTTGCCCGCTTGGGCCTGGACCGCGAAGTCCTGACTGTCAGCCAGCTCAACGGCCGCGCGCGGGTGTTGCTGGAAGACGTATTCACCAATATCTGGGTCGAAGGCGAGATCTCCAACCTCGCCCGCCCGGCCTCCGGCCATGTGTACTTCACGCTCAAGGACAGCGGCGCCCAGGTGCGCTGCGCACTGTTCCGCAATAACGCTGCGCGGGTTCGCCAGGCGTTGAAGGATGGCCTGGCGGTGAAGGTGCGCGGCAAGGTCTCGCTGTTCGAGGGCCGTGGCGACTACCAGTTGATCCTCGATACCGTGGAGCCGGCCGGTGATGGTGCGTTGCGCCTGGCCTTCGATGCCCTGAAGGAAAAACTCAGCGCCGAGGGCCTGTTCAGTGCCGAACGCAAGGT
This sequence comes from Pseudomonas sp. NIBRBAC000502773, assembly GCF_006517195.1. Lineage (NCBI taxonomy): Bacteria > Pseudomonadati > Pseudomonadota > Gammaproteobacteria > Pseudomonadales > Pseudomonadaceae > Pseudomonas > Pseudomonas sp. NIBRBAC000502773. Next base: position 2,155,272 of record NZ_CP041189.1, read on the forward strand.
GCCGCTGCCGGCGCACCCTCGGCGTATTGGCATTATCAGCTCGCCGACCGGTGCGGTGATACGCGACATCATCAGCGTGTTCCGCCGTCGAGCGCCGAACGTTGAACTGACCTTGATCCCGACGGCCGTGCAAGGCCGCGAAGCGATCCCGCAGATTGTACGTGCGTTGAAACTCGCCGACGCCCGCGGCTTTGACGCGTTGATCCTGGCGCGTGGAGGCGGTTCGCTGGAAGACCTCTGGTGCTTCAACGAAGAAGCCGTGGCGCGGGCGGTGGATGCTTGCGTGACGCCAATCGTCAGTGCCGTCGGCCATGAAACCGATGTGTCGATCAGCGACTTCGTAGCGGACGTGCGCGCCCCCACCCCCTCCGCCGCCGCTGAACTGCTGGCGCCGGACGCCAGCCACCTGGTGCGCCAGGTGGAGAACCTGCACCGCCGCCTGGTGATGCTGATGCGCAATCGCCTGGCCCACGACCGTCTGCGCCTGGAAGGCATGGCCCGGCGCCTGCGGCACCCCGGCGAACGTCTGCGCCAGCAGGCCCAGCGCCTGGATGATCTGGATATGCGCCTGCGCCGCGCCTTCGAGCGCAGCCTCAATACCCGCCGCGAACGCCTGATCCGCCTGGAAACCCGTCTCGCCGGCCAGCATCCGGGGCGCCAGTTGGCCCTGCTGCGCCAGCGCCTGGACAGCCTTGCCGAACGCCTGCCCCGCGCCATGCGCGAAGGCCTCAAGGCGCGTCGCCTGCAACTGCAAAGCCAGGTGCAGACGTTGCAGGTGGTCAGCCCGCTGGCAACCTTGGGCCGTGGCTACAGCATTTTGCTCGACGAGCGTGGCCAGGCCATCCGCAACGCCGCACAGACCCACACCGGCCAACGCCTCACCGCGCGCCTCGGTGAAGGCCAATTGCAGGTGCGGGTGGAAGATAACCACCTGACCCCCGTCACCCTTTCGTTATTGGATTGATTGATGCCACGTTTCTTTAGTGTGTTGTTGCTGCTATGCCTCGCCGTTAACGCTCATGCCGACAGCTATATCAGCCGTACCTTGAACAAGCCGGTGCCCGGCGGCGTTGCGGTGGTTGAACTCGGCCCTTCGGCTACCGCGCTGAAAGCCACGTACCAGGGCAAACCCGTGCTGGTGGTGAAGGAGCAGGACAACTGGCTGGCGATTGTCGGCATCCCGCTGACGGTCAAACCGGGCAACGAGCGTATCAGCAGCGGCGGGCGCAGCCTGCCGTTTATCGTTGGTTACAAGAAGTACCCGGAACAGCGCATCACCCTGAAGAACAAAAGCCAGGTCAACCCGGCCCCAGCGCAACTCAAGCGCATCGAGGCGGAACTGGCGGTACAGATCAAGGCCTATCGCAGCTTCAGCCCCAACCTGCCAAGCAATCTGGTGCTGGATAAGCCGGTGAACGGGCCGCTGTCGAGCAAGTTCGGTGTGCGTCGCTTCTTCAACGGTGAAGAACGCAACCCGCATTCGGGCCTGGATTTCGCCGTACCCGCAGGCACGCCGATCAAGACTCCGGCGAACGGCAAGGTGATTCTGGTCGGTAACTACTTCTTCAACGGCAATACCGTGTTTGTCGACCACGGCCAGGGCTTTATCAGCATGTTCTGCCACATGTCGAAGATCGATGTAAAAGTCGGCGATCAACTGGTGCGCGGTACGGTGGTGGGCAAGGTCGGCGCAACCGGCCGCGCCACCGGACCGCATATGCACTGGAATGTGAGCCTGAACGATGCGCGGGTCGACCCGGCGATTTTCATCGGGGCGTTCCAACCGTGAATGAAGCGATTGCGCGCACGATTACGGTCGCGCAATTTAATCTAGCCCCGGCGCAATTCACAACCATAAAATCCCGTTTCTTACGCAGATAAAAGAACTTCTCTCAATTTTTAGCGACTGCTTGCCATCTTTCACCCCGGCGGTTAGGGTTGAGCTTATGAAAACCTCTCACACCCTCATTCAGCTCCGCCAGCACCGCAGCCTGTGCCTTGTCAGCGCACGACTGCCAGGCTGAATCGATCTGCCTCGTCTTTACGTTTTATCCCTAAAAACAGTTCTACGGCAGGCCGCCTTTTCTCGGCCCCTACAACAAAGGATTTCCCGATGAGCATGCTCAAAGACCCGTCTTCGAAGTACCGCGCGTTTCCGACCATCGACATCCCGGATCGCACCTGGCCGTCCAAAACCATCACCACCGCGCCGATCTGGTGCAGCTCCGACCTGCGTGATGGCAACCAGTCGCTGATCGAGCCGATGGACGCGGTGAAAAAGCTGCGCTTCTGGAAGACCCTGGTCGCGGTCGGCGTGAAGGAAATCGAGGCTTCGTTCCCGGCCGCATCGCAAACCGACTTCGACTTCGTGCGTACACTGATCGAAGACAATCATATCCCCGAGGACACCACCATCCAGGTGCTGACCCAGGGCCGTGAAGACTTGATCGCACGCACCTTCGAATCCCTGCGCGGCGCCAAAAAGGCCATCGTGCACCTGTACAACGCCACCTCGCCGTCGTTCCGCCGCATCGTGTTCAACCAGGACAAGGACGGCATCAAGGCCATCGCGGTCAACGCGGCCAAGCTGTTCGTCAAGTACGCTGCCCAGCAGCCGGAAACCCAGTGGACTTTCGAGTACTCGCCGGAGACCTTCAGCGCTACCGAGCTGGAGTTTGCCAAGGAAGTCTGTGATGCGGTGATCGAGGTCTGGAACCCGACGCCTGAGCACAAGATGATCCTCAACCTGCCGGCCACCGTCGAGTGCGCCACGCCGAACATCTATGCCGACCAGATCGAGTGGTTCGGTCGCCATATCAACCGTCGCGACAGCGTGATCATCAGCCTGCACACCCACAACGACCGCGGCACCGGCGTAGCCGCCACCGAGCTGGGCCTGATGGCTGGCGCCGACCGTGTCGAGGGTTGCCTGTTCGGTAACGGCGAGCGTACCGGTAACGTCGACCTCGTCACCGTGGCCTTGAACATGTACACCCAGGGCCTCGACCCGCAGCTGGACTTCTCCGACATCGACGGCGTACGCAAAGTCGTCGAGGAGTGCAACCAGATCCAGGTTCACCCCCGTCATCCGTACGTCGGCGATCTGGTGCACACCGCTTTCTCCGGTTCTCACCAGGACGCGATCCGCAAAGGCTTCTCCCAGCAGAAAGAGGATGCGCTGTGGGAAGTGCCGTACTTGCCGATCGATCCGGCCGATATCGGTCGCAGCTACGAGGCGGTGATTCGGGTGAACAGCCAGTCGGGCAAAGGCGGCATCGCCTACCTGCTGGAGCAGGAATACGACATCAGCTTGCCACGCCGCATGCAGATCGAGTTCAGCCAGGTTGTCCAGGCCGAAACCGACCGTGTGGGCCTGGAGATGACCGCACCGCAGATCTACGCCTTGCTGCAGCGTGAATACCTGCAGGCCAACACCCCGTACGCGCTGGTCAGCCATCGCCTGCAGGAAGAAAACGGCAACAGCTTTGTCGAAGTGGAAGTCTCGGGCAAGGGCCAAGGCGAAACCAACCTGCACTGGAAAGGCAAGGGCAACGGCGCACTGGAAGCGCTGGTGGCCGGCCTGCCGATTGGGGTGGAGATCATGGACTACAACGAACATGCCATCGGCGCGGGCACCAACGCCAAGGCTGCGGCCTATATCGAACTGCGTGTGAACGGTGAACGCCCGGTGCATGGCGTGGGTATTGATGAAAACATCACCACGGCGAGCTTCAAGGCACTGTTCAGTGCGCTGAACCGCTCGTTGAGCCAGCAGGAAGCGAAAGCGGCGTAACCTTCGCCGTCATACAGAAGGCCCCTGGGTGAGCACCCAGGGGCCTTTTTTATTGAGTTTCAGATTTGGGTTGCCCCCGATAACGGCCTGTCAGACAAACTGAAAGCTATCGGCATCCAGGTTCGCCGGAAACCTGGTGCGATACGCCGCCAGTTCAGCCGCGCCCAGGCACACCTGGAACACACCGTCGGCCTCCCCCGCACTCAACAGGCTCTCGCCCTGGAAATCCAGCACCTGGCTATCACCGGTGTAGGCAAAGCCCTTGCCGTCGGTGCCCACTCGATTCACCGCCGCTACGTAGCACAGGTTCTCGATAGCCCGCGCCGGCAACAAGCGGTTCCAATGCTGGCGCCGCGCCCCCGGCCAATTGGCGGTGTAGAGCAGCAAGTCAGTGTCGTGGGCATCCCGACTCCACACCGGGAAGCGCAGGTCGTAGCAAATCAGCGGCCGAACACGCCAGCCTTTCAACTCGAACTGCACCTGGCGCTCGCCGGGGGTGTAGTGATTGTGTTCACCGGCCATACGAAACAGATGACGCTTGTCGTAGTGCAACACCTCGCCATCCGGCCGCGCCCACAACAGGCGGTTGCGGTGGCTGCCATCAGCGGCCTGGATAATCACGCTGCCGGTGATCACGGCGTTGTACTTCGCAGCCTGGGCCTGGAGCCACTGATGGGTCGGGCCGTTTTCCGGCTCGGCAAGGGTTTGCGACGCCATGGAGAAACCGGTGGTGAACATTTCCGGCAGTACGATCAGGTCGGCGCCGCGGGCCTGCTCCAGCAGCCCCTCGAAATGCTCGAGGTTGGCCTGGCGGTCGTGCCAGGCCAGGGTGGTCTGGACCAGGGCAATATTCAAGTCAGGCAATGCCGTCAGATCACGCATAGTTTTTCAGCCGCTTGACGCAGCGTCTCCTCGCGTTTGGCAAAACACAGGCGCACCAGGCGCTGGTCTTGCGGTGGGCTCTGGTAGAACACCGAGACCGGGATGGTCGCCACACCATGCTCGCGGGTCATCCACAGGGACATGGCGACGTCATCCAGGTCCGGGCGTATTTGTGAGTAATCGACCAACTGGAAGTAGGTGCCGGCCACTCGGCTAAAACTGAAACGCGACGGTGCCAGCAGGTCGCAGAACAGGTCGCGCTTGGCCTGGTAGAACCCCGGCAGTTCATCGACGTGCTCCGGGTGTTCAGCCATGAAATCGGCCAACGCGAACTGCAACGGGGTCACACCACAGAAATTGACGTATTGATGCACCTTGCGCAGTTCGGCCGTCAGGGCCGGTGGCGCGACCACGTAGCCGGTTTTCCAGCCGGTGACGTGGTAGGTCTTGCCAAAGGAGCTGACCACGAACGCACGCGGGTACAGCTCTTCATGGGCCAGCACGCTGACGTGGGGCACGCCGTCGAATACCAGGTGTTCGTAGACCTCGTCGCTGACCAGGTAGATATCGCGGTCGCGGATCAGTTCGGCCAACTGGTCCAGCTCGGCGTGGCTGATCAGCGCGCCGGTTGGGTTGTGCGGGGTATTGAGGATGATCATGCGCGTACGTGGCGACAGCGCGGCCTTGATCTTCTCGAAGTCCAATGCAAAGCCTTGCAGGCTCAGTTGCACATGCACGCAGCGGCCACCGGCCAGTTCGACCGAGGGCTCATAGCTGTCGTAGCAGGGGTCGAACACAATGACCTCATCGCCAGTGCGAATCACCGCCTGGATCGCGCAGAAGATCGCGGCGGTGGCGCCAGGGGTGATGGTCACTTCGCTGTCGGCATTCACCGTGGCGCCATAGCTGCGGGTGATCTTGGTCGCCACTTGCTGGCGCAAGGCCGGCAGGCCGGTCATCGGTGAATATTGGTTGTGCCCGCTGGCGACATGTTTACCCACGGCATCGAGCAAAGCCTGAGGCCCATTGAAGTCGGGAAACCCCTGGGACAGGTTGAGCGCGCCGGTTTCGGCAGCGAGTTGCGACATGGTGGTGAAAATGGTCGTGCCGACATTTGGCAGCTTGCTGGTGATCATGGGAGCCCCCTTCGGGTGAGCTGCAAGTTTTAAGCTGCAAGCTGCAAGCAGGTCAAGCGGCAAACCGCCAGGCACAAAAAAGGGCTCCAAAGGAGCCCTCTCTTGCAGCCTGTAACTTACAACGTGAAGCGGCTGCTATTTCTTGTCGCGACGCTTCTTGTCGGCCTTCTTGTGGTGAGTCATCAAACGACGCTTTTTGTTCACCTGACGGTCAGTCAATGTGTTCTTGTTGCCTTCGTACGGGTTCTCGCCACCCTTGAACTCGATACGGATCGGCGTACCAACCAGTTTCAGGACACGGCGGTAGGTGTTTTCCAGATAACGCACGTAGGACTTGGGCACCTTCTCGATCTGGTTACCGTGGATCACGATAATCGGCGGGTTGGCACCACCCAAGTGGGCGTAACGCAGTTTGATCCGGCGGTTGTTGACCATCGGCGGTGCGTGCTCGCCAACGGCGTCTTCGAGGATCTGGGTCAGACGGTTGGTCGGCCAGCGGGTCACGGCGGACTTGAACGAGTTCTGTACGGAGGCGTAGAGGTTGCCCACACCCGTGCCGTGCAGGGCCGAGATAAAGTGGATATCGGCGAACTCGACGAAGAACAGGCGGCGCTGCAGCTCGATCTTGACGAAATCGCGCTCGCTCGGCGTCATGCCGTCCCACTTGTTGATCGCAATAACCAGCGCCCGACCGGCTTCGAGGGCGAAGCCCAGCAGGTTGAGGTCATGGTCCACCACGCCTTCGCGGGCGTCCATCACGAAGATCACCACGTTGGCGTCTTTGATCGCCTGCAGGGTTTTCACCACGGAGAACTTTTCAACTTCCTCGTGGATCTTGCCGCGCTTGCGCACACCGGCGGTGTCGATCAGCGTGTACTTCTCGTCGTTACGCTCGAACGGGATGTAGATGCTGTCGCGGGTGGTGCCGGGCTGGTCGTAGACGATTACCCGGTCTTCACCGAGCATGCGGTTGACCAGGGTCGACTTGCCCACGTTCGGGCGGCCGATGATCGCAATCTTGATACCGTCTTTTTCGCTTGGGCCCGGAATGCGCTTGGCTTCCTCGCCTTCGGCAACGATCTCTTCTTCGCCTTCTTCTTCCTCGGCGTCATCCTTAGGGAAGTCGCGCAGGGCGATTTCCAGCATCTGGGTGATGCCGCGACCGTGGGCACCGGCGACCGGGATCGCGTCGCCAAGACCCATCGGGCTGAATTCGGCACGGGCCGCCTCAGGATCGATGTTGTCGATCTTGTTGGCGACCAGATAGGAACGCTTGTTGCGCTTGCGCAGGTGCTCGCCAATCATCTGGTCGGCAGCGGTGTAGCCCGCGCGGGCGTCCACCAGGAACAACACGACATCGGCTTCTTCAATGGCCAGCAGGGACTGCTCGGCCATCTTTTCGTCCATGCCATGCTCATCACCGGAGATACCACCGGTGTCGACAATAATGTAGGAGCGCCCTTGCCACTTTGCCTCACCGTATTGGCGATCACGGGTCAGACCGGACAAGTCGCCGACGATGGCGTCACGAGTCCTGGTCAGGCGGTTGAACAAGGTGGACTTGCCGACGTTAGGTCGGCCCACCAGGGCGATTACGGGAACCATGCGGCTCTCCACTTCGTTATTTCAGAAAATACAAAAGCCGCTGCAAGGCAGCGGCTGGTGCTCGGGGCAGCATATTCAAATGCCGCATGCCCCGCCGAAGCGGGGCCGCCTGGGTTTTACCCCAAGCATAGTCAAACCTTTACTTGATGGTCAGGGCTTCCAGCTTGCCGCTGTTGCCATACACATAAAGCATGTTGCCCACCACCAGCGGACGGGCACGCAGGCCGTCGCTGTCGATACGCTCACGACCTACAAAACGACCATCCACCTGGCTCAGCAGGTGCAGGTAGCCTTCGAAGTCGCCGACCGCTACATAGCTGGAGAACACTTCCGGGGCCGACAGTTGACGACGGGCCAGGGAGTCATTGCTCCACAGTGCAGTGGTGGAACGCTCGTCGACACTTTCAACGGTGCCGGACGCCAGGCTTACGTAGACGCTGCCAAACCCTTGGGCGACACCCGCATAACTGGAAGCATCACGCTGCCAGTTGACACGGCCGCTCTGCAGGTCCAGCGCGGCAACGCGGCCCTGGTAAGTGGCGACGTAGAGGGTTTCACCCGACAGCAGCAAGCCACCGTCGATGTCCACTACGCGATCCAGCTCGGAACGACCTTGGGGGATGGCCACACGGGTTTCCCAGGCCGGCACGCCGTTCCTGGTATCCAGGGCGACTACTTTACCGGTCGATAGGCCTGCAACGGCCAGATTGTTGGTCACAACCGGACCACTGGTACCGCGCAAGGTCAGCACCGCCGGGGTGCTGTCGTACAACCAACGCTGTTCGCCGGTGCTGGCGTCCAGGCCGATCACACGGTCATCCTGGGTTTGCACCACGACGATATCGCCGTTGGTGGCAGGCGGTGCGAGGACTTCACTGGTCACGCGAGCGCGCCATTTCTCTTCACCGGTGCTGGAGTCCAGCGCCACGACTTCGCCCTTGAGCGTGCCGAGCATGACCATGCCGTAACCCACGCCTACGGCGCCGGATACAGGCAATTCGAGGTCTTTCTTCCACTTCACGTCGCCGTTCATGCGATCCATGGAGATCACCACGCCGGTTACGTCAGCGGCCACAATGTTGTCACCGTCGATTGCCGGCACCAACATGTTGTAGGTCTCGCCCTGGCCATCACCGATGGAGCGGCTCCATTGCTTTTGCAGGACGACTTCTTCCTTGAAGCTGGTCAGCTCGGCCGGAGGCAGTTCTTTTTTACTGTTGCTGCTGCAACCCGCGGCCAGAACGGCCAGAGCCAGCAATGCTGCATGTTTCCAACGGATCACGTCATGCATCCCCTTTGGCCAAGTCGTCCAGCTTGATTTGTAAGCCACCGACCGCCGCTTCATCAGACAGCGCCGCCTTGGCTTTCTTGTACGCAGCATTGGCTTCGTCGGTACGACCCAATTGGACCAACAGGTCGCCCTTGAGCTCTTCGCGAGTGGCTACAAATGCCTTGTCCGCATCGCCGTCGAGCAGTTTGAGTGCTTCGTCAGCCTTGTTCTGTGCCGCCAATACCTGGGCCAGGCGCTGACGCGCGATTTCACCCAGGGTCGGGTTGGTCGGCTTGTCGGCGATGGCCTTGAGTTCTGCGGCGGCGTCATCCAGCTTGCCGGTATCGACCGCGACTTTCGCGACGAACAGGCTGCCATATTGGGCGTAGGTGCTGCCGCCGAATTCGTTCTTCAGCTTGCCTGCCAGGTCTGCAACCTGCGCGGGGTCGGGCTTGCCGTCCGGCGTCAGGGTGGTTTCCAGCAATTGCTGATAAACGATCGAGGCGCCCTGGGACTGGTTGGCCTGATACTTTGTCCAGGCTTGCCAGCCGAACACCACCACTAAAGCCAGCAGACCGCCAGTAACCAGGGGCTTGCCGTTACGCTGCCACCAGTCCTTGAACTCGGCCAACTGCTCATCATCAGTACTCGACACCCCAATACTCCTTAATCGCTAAATTCGGCTGTTCGACAGCTTCAACCCTGCACGACGCAGGTGGCCAAGTGCGCAGCGAGCGCATCAAAGGCAATGTTCTGTTGCTCGCCCTGGCCACGCAGGGGTTTGAAACCTATCACTTGCTGGGCCAGCTCGTCATCGCCAAGGATCAGTGCGTACAGCGCACCGCTCTTGTCAGCCTTCTTGAACTGGCTCTTGAAGCTGCCTGCGCCGGCATTGACCTGAAGGCGCAGGTTGGGCAACTGGTCACGTACTTTTTCGCTCAGGGCCAGGGCAGCCAGTTCGGCGGCCTCGCCAAAGGCGCACAGGTACACGTCCACCTGACGGGAGATTTCTTCCGGAACCTTCTCCAGGGTTTCCAGCAGCAGGATCAGCCGCTCGATCCCCATGGCGAAGCCCACGCCGGTGGTCGGCTTGCCGCCCATCTGCTCGACCAGGCCGTCGTAACGGCCACCCGCACACACGGTACCCTGGGCGCCGAGCTTGTCGGTGACCCACTCGAACACGGTCTTGCTGTAGTAATCGAGGCCACGCACCAGCTTGGTATTGATCACGAACGGAATGCCGGCCGCGTCCAGACGAGCCTTGAGGCCTTCGAAATGAATGCGGGATTCGTCGTCCAGGTAATCGGCCATTTTCGGTGCATTGACCAGCACGGCCTGGGTGTCGGCGTTCTTGGTATCGAGGACGCGCAACGGGTTGGTCTTCAAACGACGCTGGCTGTCTTCATCCAACTTGTCCAGATGGGCGGACAGGTACTCGACCAGGGCCACTTTATAGCGGCCGCGGGATTCACTGGTGCCCAAGCTGTTGAGCTCAAGCTTGACCGCGTCGCGGATGCCCAGCAGGCCCCATAGGCGCCACGTCAGCACGATCAGCTCCGCGTCGATGTCCGGGCCGTCGATGTTGAACACTTCCAGGCCGATCTGATGAAACTGGCGATAACGGCCTTTCTGTGGACGTTCGTGACGGAACATCGGGCCGATGTACCACAGTTTCTGTGGCTGGCCAGCACCGGTGAGGCCATGCTCAAGCACGGCGCGCACGCACGCGGCGGTACCTTCCGGACGCAAGGTCAGGGAGTCGCCGTTACGGTCTTCAAAGGTGTACATCTCTTTTTCGACGATGTCGGTCACTTCACCGATGGAGCGCTTGAACAGCTCGGTGAACTCGACGATCGGCATGCGGATCTGCTTGTAACCGTAGTTATCCAGCAGGCGCGCGACAGTCCCCTCGAAGTAGCGCCACAGCGGCGTTTGCTCCGGCAGGATGTCGTTCATGCCACGAATGGCTTGCAGAGACTTGCTCACATCAAATCCTTAAATTCGTCCAATCAGCCGCGAGCGATCAGCGCTGCGTCAGCCGCGACCTTTTCGGCCGCTTTCTCGCGGATCAGCTTTTCCAGCTCATCCACCAGATTGTCATTCGTTAACTTCTGCGACGGCTTACCGTCGATGTAAATCAGGTTCGGTGTACCGCCGGTCAAGCCCACATGGGCTTCCTTGGCTTCACCCGGGCCGTTGACCACACAACCGATCACTGCAACATCCAGCGGCACCAGCAGGTCTTCGAGGCGCAACTCCAGGTCGTTCATGGTTTTCACCACGTCGAAGTTCTGCCGCGAGCAACTCGGGCAGGCAATGAAGTTGATGCCGCGGGAACGCAAACGCAGGGATTTGAGAATGTCGTAGCCGACTTTCACTTCCTCTACCGGGTCTGCCGCCAACGAGATGCGGATAGTATCGCCAATCCCTTCGGCGAGCAGCATACCGAGACCCACCGCAGATTTCACTGTGCCTGAGCGCAAACCACCGGCTTCGGTGATCCCCAGGTGCAGCGGCTGCACGATTTCCTTGGCCAGCAGGCGGTAGGCTTCCACCGCCATGAACACGTCGGAGGCCTTTACGCTGACCTTGAAGTCCTGGAAGTTCAGGCGCTCCAGATGCTCAACGTGACGCAGTGCAGACTCGACCAGCGCTGCCGGGGTCGGCTCGCCGTACTTCTTTTGCAGGTCTTTTTCCAGGGAACCGGCGTTGACGCCGATGCGGATCGGGATCCCGCGATCACGGGCAGCGTCCACCACGGCGCGCACACGGTCTTCACGACCGATGTTGCCCGGGTTGATACGCAGGCAATCGACACCCAACTCGGCCACGCGCAGGGCGATCTTGTAGTCGAAGTGAATGTCGGCAACCAGCGGCACCTTGACCAGCTGCTTGATGCGACCGAACGCCTCGGCAGCGTCCATGTCCGGGACGGATACCCGAACGATGTCTACCCCGGCCGCTTCCAGGCGATTGATCTGGGCAACGGTAGCGGCAACGTCATTCGTGTCGCTGTTGGTCATGCTCTGTACCGCGATGGGGGCGTCGCCACCCACCGGCACCGAGCCGACCCAGATCTTGCGCGATACGCGACGTTTGATTGGAGATTCGCCGTGCATGACTATTGTCCCAACTTCAGGCGAGCGGTCTCGCCAGTGGTGAACGGCGCTACGTCTACAGGCTGGCCGTTGTAGGCCACTTGCGCGCCACGGGCGAAGCCCAGACGCAGCGTCAAAGGAGGCTTGCCGCCCAGGTCGAGCGTATCGCCCTTACGCTTGAGACCACTGGCCAGCACTTTGCCGTTGCCATCGGTGACTTGCGTCCAGCAGTCAGCGACGAAGGTAATTTGTACACGCCCGTCACCGGCGATCAACGCAGGGGTGGTGGGTGGTGAAATCGCCGGGGCTGTCGGAGCGGTTGGCGCCGTAGTAGTCGCTGGCGCCGGGGCCGGAGCGGCCGGTGTATGAGCCTGGGCAACCGGAGCCGCGGGCGTGTGAGCTGGCGCTGCCGGTGTCACTGGGGCCGGTACGGCGGCGGTCGAGGCGCTTTCCGGCTCGGACGGCTCAGCGGCGGCCGGGGTTTCGGGGGCAGCCTGGCCTTGGGCTACGGCCTGGTCTTCCGGCTCATCCAGCGGATGAATCTGGGTGGTGCCGTCGGCGCTTTCGACTTCGACGTGCTCCATGGCGTTGCTGGTCAGGTCCTTACTGCGCTGGGACGTCTGGTCTTGCCACCAGACGAAACCGCCGCCGATCACGGCGATCAGCAGCAACAGGCTGACAATACGCAGGATTGTGTGGGAAACCCGCACCGGTTCTTCGATGCGCCCCAGGCCATGCACGTTGCTGCCCTGGGAGTCGGTGCCGGTGAACTGGTCGAACTCCTGGACCAACACGGCCTGGTCGATGCCCAGCAACTTGGCGTAGGCGCGGATATAGCCACGGGCGAAGGTATGCCCAGGCAGCTTGTCGAATGCGCCGGCCTCAAGGTTGCCCAGGGAGGTGGTGGTCAAATTGAGCTTGAGGGCCACTTCCGCCAGCGACCAACCATTGCTTTCGCGGGCCTGACGCAAGGTGTCGCCTGGGTTTACGCGATTAGCTGCTACAACTTCCGGGTGCGCCGCTTTCATCATTGCTCCGACAGGTATTGCTGATATTCCGGCGTACCGGGATAGAGTCGTTCGAGTTGCTGGCCAAAACGTGCGGCCGTGTCGTGTTCTTCATGAACCGTCGCCAGGCGCACGCCGAGCAATAGACTACGTGCATTTTGCCCGCTGAGCAGGCTAAAACGCTCGTAATAGTCACGTGCCGGCACATAATGCCTGTCTTCGTAGGACAACTCAGCCATTTCGAGCAGCGCTCGTGGCTGATGGCCGTTCAAGTGCAGGGCTTTTTCCAGCTGCTGGCGTGCGCTGTCGCGCTGGCCGAGGCGCATCGAGGTTACCCCAAGGTTCTCGAACACCCGTGCGCGCTCAGGATAGAGGGTATCGGTACTGGCTTGCTGGAAATAAAGGGCGGCCTGCTCATAACGCTTTTGCTTGAACAGGAAACTGCCGTAATTGTTCAGCAGTTTCGGATCGGCAGGCCGTGCGGCCAGGGCTTTGTTGAAGTACCGGTCAGCCAGTTCAGGCTCGGCCTGGGCGTGGAACACCAGGGCCAGCGCAGCGTTGGCGTCGGCATCGTCGCTGTCCAGTTCAAGGGCTTTTTTCAACGGCACCTTGGCCTGCTCGCTCATGCCTTGTCGCAGGTAACCCAACCCCAGTTGCACATAGGCAACCCGCGCCTCGTCACGGCCCTTGCCGGTTTGCAAAGGGCTGTCATGGCCCGATGAAACACAACCGGCGGCGAGGCCGGTAACCAGCAAAAGCAGCGCAAGGCGCAAGGGCATAGAGATCCTCTCTCAGATTCGATTCACAGCAATTTGCGGCAGATCGTCGGCGGCGTTCAATTCACGCACGGCGATATAGCGCTCGCTGCGGCGGGTACGGTCCATCACCTGCCCGACCAATTGACCACAGGCGGCGTCGATGTCTTCACCACGGGTGGTGCGCACGGTGACGTTGTAGCCGGCCTGGTGCAGTTGATCCTGGAAACGGCGAATGGCGTTGTTGCTTGGCCGCTCGTAACCAGAATGTGGAAACGGGTTAAACGGAATCAGGTTAATCTTGCACGGGGTGTTCTTGAGCAGTTCAATCATCTCAACCGCGTGTTCGACCTTGTCGTTAACATCCTTGAGCATGGTGTACTCAATGGTCAGCACACGCTTCTCGCCCAAGGTCGCCATATAACGCTGGCAGGATTCGAGCAGCATCTTAAGCGGATACTTCTTGTTGATCGGCACCAATTGGTTACGCAATGCGTCATTGGGTGCGTGCAGCGACAACGCCAGGGAGACGTCAATGTGCTTGGCCAGCTCATCGATCATCGGGACCACGCCGGAGGTCGACAGGGTCACACGGCGCTTGGAGATGCCGTAGCCCAGGTCGTCCATCATCAGGTGCATGGCTGCGATGACGTTGTCGAAGTTCAGCAGCGGCTCACCCATGCCCATCATCACCACGTTGGTGATGGCACGGTCGACGGTCGCCGGGACGCTGCCAAAGGATTTGTTGGCAATCCACACCTGGCCGATCACTTCGGCGGCGGTGAGGTTGCTATTGAAGCCTTGCTTGCCGGTGGAGCAGAAACTGCAGTCCAGGGCACAGCCTGCCTGGGACGAAACGCACAAGGTGCCGCGCTTGCCCTGGGGAATGTACACGGTCTCGACGCAGCTGCCGGACGCTACGCGCACCACCCACTTACGGGTGCCGTCGCTGGAGATGTCCTCGCTGACCACTTCGGGGCCACGTACTTCAGCAATAGCCTTGAGCTTGTCGCGCAGGGCCTTGCTGACGTTCGTCATGGCGTCGAAATCGTCGACGCCAAAGTGGTGAATCCATTTCATTACCTGACCGGCACGGAAACGCTTCTCCCCGATTGAGTCGAAGAATTTTTCCATTTCCTGTTGAGTCAGACCCAGCAGGTTGGTTTTTACAGTCGATGTCGTCATGGATTCACCCTCACTCTTTAAGCCGATGCTTAGCGAGTGGTTACTTCGGTAGCTGCGAAGAAGTACGAGATTTCGCGAGCAGCAGCGGCTTCGGAGTCCGAACCGTGTACAGCGTTGGCGTCGATGGAGTCAGCGAAGTCAGCACGGATGGTGCCGGCAGCGGCTTCTTTAGGGTTGGTAGCGCCCATCAGCTCACGGTTCAGAGCGATGGCGTTTTCGCCTTCCAGAACCTGAACAACAACAGGACCGGAGATCATGAAGGCAACCAGGTCGCCGAAGAAGCCACGAGCGCTGTGCTCAGCGTAGAAGCCTTCAGCTTCAGCCTTGGACAGTTGCTTGAGTTTCGAAGCTACAACCTTCAGGCCGGCTTTTTCGAAACGAGTGGTGATCTCGCCGATGACGTTTTTTGCAACAGCGTCAGGCTTGATGATGGAGAAAGTACGTTGAACAGCCATGGTGTAACTCCAGAAACGGTAATTTACGAAAAATTAAACCCGCGAATTATACGCGGGTTCTTGGGTATTGCCTAACTGCGTAAGGGAGGCGTCAGTCCTGTTCTTCTTTCCAGGCAGTCTGGATAGCTTCCAGAACCTTTTCGCCGCCGCGATCGCGCTCATCATCAAAGCCTGGCAAGGCCATGACCATGTCACGCAAAGCAACAAAATTCAGGGAATAGGGATCCATATCCGGGTTGCCGTCGGCCAACAGGATAGCGATCTCTTGCACATCAACCCATTTAAGACTCATGACACTTCCTTGAATCAGTGCGGCGCTTCGGCCGCATGGTTGAGCGAATATTTCGGAATTTCGACGGTAATGTCTTCAGTCCCGACCCTGGCCTGACAGCTTAGGCGAGAAGTGGCTTCCAGGCCCCAGGCGCGATCAAGAAAATCCTCTTCCAACTCATCGGCCTCTTCCAGGCTATTGAAGCCTTCGCGAATGATGCAGTGGCAAGTGGTGCAGGCACACACACCACCACAGGCACTTTCGATCTCGATGTGGTTGTCATGGGCAACTTCGAGGATGGACTTGCCGGTCTCAGCCTCAACAACCATACCGTCCGGGCAATGCTCGGCGTGTGGCAGAAAAATGACCTGCGGCATTAATTATTCCTCGATTTCATTCAGGTTGCGCCCGGCCAGTGCGGCTTTCACCGTCTGATCCATGCGGCGGGCGGCAAAGGCGTCAGTGACCTGCGACAAGCGCTTGGTCTGTTGCTCGATGGCGTAACCATCGTTGCCTTTCATCAGTTCGGCCAGTTCCTGCATCTGCAGGTCGATGACCATGCGCTCTTCGGCATCCAGCAGCCGCTCGCCGTCGGCATCCAGGGCGCCCTGCACCGCTTCGAGCAGGCGCTGGGCATCCACTTGTTGCTCGCGCAGTACGCGCGCGACCTTGTCGTCGCCGGCGTATTGGAACGAATCCTTGAGCATCTTGGCGATTTCACCGTCAGTCAGACCATAGGACGGCTTGACCTGGATGCTGGCTTCAACGCCGGACGCCAGTTCGCGCGCGGCGACGCTGAGCAGGCCGTCGGCGTCGACCTGGAAGGTCACGCGAATCTTCGCCGCACCCGCGACCATGGCCGGGATGCCGCGCAATTCAAAGCGGGCCAGGGAGCGGCAGTCGCTGATCAGCTCGCGCTCACCTTGCAGCACATGAATCATCATGGCCGTCTGGCCATCTTTGTAGGTGGTGAAGTCCTGGGCGCGCGCGACGGGGATGGTGGTGTTGCGCGGAATCACCTTCTCCATCAGGCCACCCATGGTTTCCAGCCCCAGGGACAGCGGGATGACGTCAAGCAACAGCAATTCGCCGCCATCACGCTTGTTGCCGGCCAGGGTATCAGCCTGGATGGCGGCACCGATGGCGACCACCTGGTCCGGGTCGATTTCCGTCAGCGGTTGGCGACCAAAGGCTTGGGCAACGGCCTCGCGAACCCGCGGCACACGGGTTGAACCGCCGACCATGACCACGGCACCGACGTCTTCCAGCTCGATACCGGAGTCACGCACGGCTCGACGGCAGGCTTTCAGGCTGCGGGCGATCATCGGTTCGATCAGCGAATCGAAGGCTTCGCGAGTCAGCTTGGCGCACCAACTGCCGTAGGAAACATCAACAGAAGCAGCGTCAGTCAGCGCCTCCT
The DNA here is from genome assembly GCF_006517195.1 of Pseudomonas sp. NIBRBAC000502773. Taxonomy (NCBI): domain Bacteria; kingdom Pseudomonadati; phylum Pseudomonadota; class Gammaproteobacteria; order Pseudomonadales; family Pseudomonadaceae; genus Pseudomonas; species Pseudomonas sp. NIBRBAC000502773. The sequence goes on from NZ_CP041189.1 coordinate 2,172,149, forward strand.
TGGCTGCACAGGCCGTTTGCAGCAAGTTACGCTGCTCGCCCGGATCCAGGTCAGCGGACAAGCCGGCGCTGCTGATGATCCAACCCGCGATGGCGTGGTCGAAGTCATCGCCACCCAGCGCTGTATCGCCACCGGTAGCCAGTACTTCGAACACGCCGCCAGTCAGGCGCAGGATCGAAATATCAAAAGTGCCACCACCCAGGTCGTAAATAGCGACCAGGCCTTCGGCATGCTGGTCCAGGCCATAGGCCACGGCCGCAGCAGTCGGCTCGTTGAGCAGGCGCAACACGTTCAGGCCGGCGAGTTTCGCCGCGTCCTTGGTGGCCTGGCGCTGTGCATCATCGAAATACGCCGGGACGGTGATCACCGCACCGACCAGTTCGCCACCCAGCGTGGTTTCCGCGCGCTGGCGCAGCACCTTGAGGATATCCGCCGACACTTCCACCGGGCTTTTCGGGCCCTGGACGGTGTCGATGAACGGCATATGGGATTCGCCACCGACAAAGCGGTACGGCAGCTGGTCGCCCAATTGCTTGACGTCGGACAGGCCGCGACCCATCAAGCGCTTGACCGACAGCACGGTGTTCAAAGGATCGGTAGACGCCGCCAACCTGGCCGACTCACCGACTTCGGTGCGGTCAGCGTGATAGCGCACGGCGGACGGCAGGATCACCTGGCCGTCAGCGTCGGGCAGCGGCTCGGACAGGCCGCTGCGCAAGGCAGCAACCAGGGAATTGGTGGTACCCAGGTCAATCCCCACCGCCAGGCGACGCTGGTGCGGTTGAGGGCTTTGGCCGGGTTCGGCGATTTGCAGTAGAGCCATGGTAATCAGGTCTTATCTGTCTATCAGGCGCGCATCACGGGCAGCACACTGGGTTAATCGTCGAGGCGCTCTTCCAGCTGGCGCACTTCGTAGGTGAGCTTGTCGAGGAACTGCATGCGCCGCATCAGGCGCTCGGCCTGTTCACGTTGCGCTGCATCGTCCCAACAGGCTGCGAAGCTTTCGTTGAGCTCATCCTGGGCAACTTTCAGACGACGCTTGAAGACCGCGACACCCGCCACATCGGCTTCGTCCTGCAGGTCTTCGAGTTCTTCACGCCATTGCATCTGCTGCATCAGGAAGTCCGGGTCGTGCACGGTCACTTCCAGCGGCAACTCGCCACCGTTCATCGCGAGCAAGTAACGCGCGCGTTTAGGAGGGCTCTTGAGCGTCTGATAGGCTTCGTTGAGGCTGGCCGACTGCTCCAGCGCCAGGCGTTGCTCACGCTCGGAGGCGTCAGCAAAACGGTCCGGATGCACCCCACGCGCCAATTCTCGGTAGCGCGTGGCAAGCTGCTCGAGGTCCAGCCGAAAACTCGGCTGCAGCTCGAACAAAGCGAAATGACAAGGAGTACCCACGAATAGCCTCAGATGTTGAAGCTTTCGCCGCAGCCACATTCACCGCGTACGTTGGGGTTGTTGAACTTGAAGCCTTCGTTCAACCCTTCCTTGACGAAATCGAGTTCGGTGCCGTCCAGGTAGGTCAGGCTTTTAGGGTCGATAATCACTTTCTCGCCGTGACTTTCGAACACTTGGTCCTCATCGACCACCTCGTCGACGAACTCCAGCACATAGGCAAGGCCGGAGCAGCCCGTGGTGCGAACACCCAGACGAATCCCCTCACCTTTACCGCGCCCATCCAGGGAGCGTCGCACGTGCCGCGCAGCCGCTTCTGTCATGCTGATAGCCATCGTTGACTCCTTACTCGTCGCCAAATGCTTAGATCAAGCCTTTCTTCTGCTTGTAGTCGCGAACGGCCGCCTTGATGGCGTCTTCAGCGAGCACGGAGCAGTGGATTTTCACTGGCGGCAGGGCCAGTTCTTCGGCCAGCTGGGTATTGCTGATAGTCACAGCCTCATCCAGGGTCTTGCCTTTCATCCATTCGGTCGCCAGGGAGCTGGAGGCGATGGCCGAACCGCAACCGTAAGTCTTGAACTTGGCGTCTTCGATAACGCCGGCGTCGTTGACCTTGATCTGCAGGCGCATCACATCGCCGCACGCCGGAGCGCCGACCATGCCGGTGCCGACATCAGGATCTTCCGCGTTCATCTTGCCGACGTTGCGCGGGTTTTCGTAGTGGTCGATGACCTTTTCGCTGTAAGCCATGGTACTGAATCCTCACTCATCAGGGCCGCTCTGGAACCCTGTAGAAACGCCTGCGTTTTCCGCCACGTTCCTACAGAGCTGGGGTGGCGGCTTCTATAGTTAGTGTGCCGCCCACTCGATCTTGGAAATATCGACACCGTCTTTGTACATGTCCCACAGCGGCGACAGGACGCGCAGCTTGTTGACGGCTTCGCAGACTTTCTGCGCGGCGTAGTCGACTTGCTCTTCGGTGGTGAAGCGGCCGAACGTAAAGCGGATCGAGCTGTGTGCCAGTTCGTCGTTGCGACCCAGGGCGCGCAATACGTACGAAGGCTCAAGCGAAGCCGAGGTGCAGGCCGAACCGGACGAAACCGCCAGGTCCTTGAGCGCCATGATCAGCGACTCGCCTTCGACATAGTTGAAGCTCAAATTCAGGTTGTGCGGTACACGGGCAGTCATGCTGCCGTTGATGTACAGCTCTTCAAGGTTCTCGACCTGCTTGTAGAAGCGATCGCTCAAGGCCTTGATACGTACGTTTTCGGCTGCCATGTCTTCCTTGGCGACGCGGAAGGCTTCGCCCATGCCGACGATCTGGTGGGTCGCCAGGGTGCCCGAACGCATGCCGCGCTCGTGACCGCCGCCGTGCATGGTGGCTTCGATGCGCACGCGTGGCTTGCGGCTCACGTACAGGGCGCCGATGCCTTTGGGGCCGTAGGTCTTGTGGGCCGAAAACGACATCAGGTCGACTTTCAGCTTGGACAGGTCGATGTCGACCTTACCGGTGGACTGAGCGGCGTCGACGTGCAGCAGGATGCCTTTGGAACGAGTCAACTCGCCGATGGCCGCGATGTCGTTGATGGTGCCGATTTCGTTGTTCACGTGGATCACGGAAACCAGGATGGTGTCTTCACGCAGCGCGGCTTCGATCATCGCCGGGGTGACGATACCGTCGGTGGTTGGCTCGAGGTAAGTGACCTCGAAACCTTCACGCTCCAGTTGGCGCATGGTGTCGAGGACAGCCTTGTGCTCAATCTTGGTAGTGATCAGGTGCTTGCCTTTGGTCGCGTAGAAATGCGCCGCGCCCTTGATAGCCAGGTTGTCGGACTCGGTGGCACCGGAGGTCCAGACGATTTCACGCGGATCTGCGCCAACCAGGTCGGCAACCTGGCGACGAGCGTTTTCGACCGCTTCCTCGGCTTTCCAGCCGAAAACGTGGGAACGGGAGGCCGGGTTGCCGAAGTTTCCGTCGACCAGCAGGCACTCGCTCATCTTTTGCGCGACACGCGGATCAACCGGGGTGGTCGCTGAGTAATCAAGGTAAATCGGCAATTTCATGGACTTTCTCCTAAATCAGGCTGGCTGGCGTGCCGTTAGCTCTTCGGCTGTCACTCGACGGCGGACGCTTCGATCTTGTCCAGACGCGGCGCCTTGGTGTTGCAACGGCGCTGGTCCTGACGCTGGGCTACTTCTTGCACCTCACGGCGAGTCACAAGATCAGCCAAGCTGATACCACTCAAAAACTCATGGATCTGCAGGCTCAAGTCACACCACAAGTGGTGCGTCAGGCAGGTATCGCCGGCGTGGCAGTCACCCAGGCCCTGGCACTTGGTCGCGTCGACGGATTCGTTGACCGCGTCGATCACCTGGGCCACCTGGATGCCCTGCATGTCGCGGGACAGCTGATAGCCGCCGCCCGGCCCACGCACACTGGAGACCAGATTGCTACGGCGCAACTTGGCGAACAGCTGCTCAAGGTAGGACAGGGAAATGCCTTGGCGCTCGGAGATATCGGCCAGGGACACCGGCCCAGTTTGCGCGTGCAAGGCCAAGTCAAGCATGGCGGTCACCGCGTATCGGCCTTTTGTAGTCAGTCTCATGGACAAGTACCAAGGTGTTTCAGAATGGGAGCAAGTATGCGATTCCCGAGTATTTAAGTCAACTATAAGACCTAGTACTTTAGTCAGGATTACCCGTAAAAAGGGCGCGCGAATCATAGCAGGATGGGGCAGGGACGAACAGCGGCAGCGGGGCGATGGTTCGATATCGAGACGAATAAAGATCAAATGTGGGGGGGGGGGCTTGCCCCCGATAGCGGTGGATCAGTCAATATATTGGGTGACTGACAGATGGCCATCGGGGTGTAGAACCCTCCCACACGGGCCTAGCAGCAAATGTGAAATCTCAGCCAGCTTTGGTGGCGGGTTCACTCTTGATCTCGGCGAAGTCCTCTTCGCGCAGCTCAGGCAGGTCTTTCGCACAGTAGCTGCTGCCCAATTCCTTCAGCGCGCCACACATACCGTCCAGCTTGCCATCCACCGCTTGCAGGTGATCAAGCAACTGGCCGATGGCGCGCGCCACCGGGTCGGGCATGTCTTCGCTGACACCGTAGGCATCGAAACCGATTTTCTCGGCCATAGCCTTGCGCTTGGCTTCCTGCTCATCGCCCACTTCCGGCTTGACGATGATCCGCCCCGGAATACCCACCACTGTTGCACCGGCCGGCACCGCCTTGGTTACCACGGCGTTGGAGCCGACCTTGGCACCAGCCCCTACGGTGAACGGACCAAGCACCTTGGCACCCGCGCCCACCACCACGCCATCCTCCAGCGTCGGGTGGCGCTTACCCTTGTTCCAGCTGGTGCCGCCCAATGTCACGCCCTGGTAGAGGGTCACGTCATCACCGATCTCGGCAGTCTCACCAATGACGATGCCCATACCGTGATCGATAAAGAAGCGACGCCCCACCTTGGCACCCGGATGAATCTCGATCCCGGTCAACCAGCGGCCGAAGTTCGACACCAGCCGCGCCAGCCATTTCCAGCCCATGTTCCACAAGGCACCGGACAGCCGATGAATCCAGATCGCGTGCATGCCCGGGTAGCAGGTCAGCACTTCAAAGGCGTTGCGCGCCGCCGGATCACGGTGGAAAACACTCTGGATATCTTCTCGCAAACGCTCGAACATTTTTAATCCTTCCGCTTAAGAAGCTCGCCACGGGCCGCTTTCTGGGTTTCCGTGAGGATGCCACGCAATATATTCATTTCTGCTCGACTGACCGAGCTGCGCCCGTACAGGCGGCGCAGGCGCGCCATCAAGTGCCGAGGCTTTTCCGGATCGAGGAATTCGATGGCCACCAGGGTTTGCTCCAGGTGCTCATAGAACCGCTCCAGCTCGTCCATGGTGGCCAGTTCGCCACTCTTGGTCGACGCCACTTCATCCTTCTCTACCTTGCTCGGCTGGCCTTCAGCGGCCAGCCAGGCCATGCGCACTTCGTAACTCAACACCTGCACCGCTGCCCCGAGGTTCAGCGAACTGAACCCAGGGTCTGATGGAATGTGCACGTGATAATGACATCGTTGCAGCTCTTCATTGGTGAGGCCGGAGTCTTCACGGCCGAATACCAGGGCGATTTCAGCACCGCCGGCCGCCTCTTCCACCACCTTGGTACCGCACTCACGCGGATCCAGCAGCGGCCAAGGGATGCGGCGGTCACGGGCGCTGGTGCCAAGCACCAGGTTGCAGCCGACCAAGGCGTCTTCCAGAGTGGCGACCACCTGGGCTTTTTCCAGGATGTCATTGGCGCCGGATGCGCGGGCATCGGCCTCGTGGTGCGGGAACACGCGCGGCTCGACCAGCACCAGGCGCGTCAGCCCCATGTTTTTCATGGCTCGCGCCACCCCGCCGATATTGCCGGGATGACTGGTATTGACCAAGACGACACGAATGTTTTGCAGCAAGGTAGGCGCTCTCGGACACGGGAAAGGGGAGCAAATCTTACAGAACAGCCTAAGGTTATGCCATGAAAGCTAACGTCGTCCTTCACCTGAAGAAAGTTTCTGCTAGAATGCTCGGCTTTCTTTAACAACCTTAGGTGACACATCCATGCAGCCCATGCTGAATATCGCGCTGCGCGCCGCCCGCAGCGCCAGTGAATTGATCTTCCGCTCCATCGAGCGCCTGGATACCATCAAGGTCGACGAAAAAGACGCCAAGGATTATGTGTCCGAGGTGGATCGCGCCGCTGAACAGAAGATCATCGACGCGCTGCGCAAGGCCTACCCTACCCACGGCATCCTCGGCGAGGAAACCGGCCTGCACAAAGGCAGCGGCGAAGGCGAAGACTACCTGTGGATCATCGACCCACTGGATGGCACCACCAACTTCCTGCGCGGCATCCCGCACTTTGCCGTCAGCATTGCCTGCAAATACCGTGGCCGCCTGGAGCACGCTGTAGTACTCGACCCTGTTCGCCAGGAAGAATTCACCGCCAGCCGTGGCCGTGGTGCCCAGCTGAACGGTCGTCGCCTGCGCGTCAGCGGTCGCACCAGCCTGGACGGCGCCCTGCTGGGTACAGGCTTCCCGTTCCGTGACGACCAGATGGACAACCTGGAAAACTACCTGGGTATGTTCCGCGCCCTGGTTGGCCAGACTGCCGGCATCCGTCGCGCTGGCGCGGCCAGCCTGGACCTGGCCTATGTGGCTGCCGGTCGTTTTGATGCGTTCTGGGAGTCAGGCCTGTCCGAGTGGGACATGGCTGCAGGCGCCCTGCTGATCCAAGAGGCCGGCGGCCTGGTGAGCGACTTCACCGGCGGTCATGACTTCCTGGAAAAAGGCCACGTCGTTGCCGGCAACACCAAATGCTTCAAGGCCGTACTGACGGCGATCCAGCCGCACCTGCCGGCCTCGCTGAAGCGCTAAACGAGCGAGCATAAAAAAGCACCCTGCGGGGTGCTTTTTTTATGCTTGGGATTTGTTTGGCGCGAGCTTAAATACCAACAACACCACAAATCAAATACAGGAGAAGGCTTACTGCTGGTTCTGGCCCAGAACGAGACGCCCTTCCTTGTCGACTGGAATCTGGCCGCCCGGATCACGATCCATGCGCACCGAACCTTCCTTGCCATCCAAGGTGTAACGCACGTCATAGCCAACGACCTTGTCGCTGATGTCGTTGACGGTGTTACAGCGAGTCTGGGTGGTGGTATAGGTATCGCGGTTCTGCATGCCTTCCTGAACCTTGTTACCGGCGTAACCACCACCGACCGCACCTGCCACAGTGGCCAGCTTCTTGCCGTTACCGCCACCGACCTGGTTACCCAACAGGCCACCAGCCAGTGCACCCACCACCGTACCGACGATCTGATGTTGATCCTGCACCGGCTTCTGCCGGGTCACTGCGACGTCCTTGCAGACTTCGCGAGGTGTTTTAATCTGGGTTTTCACCGGCTGCACCGCCAGCACTTGCGCATACTCAGGGCCGCTTTTTACCAGGCTGTAGGTGGCAACAGCACCCCCGGCAGTTACACCGACAGCACCCAATACCGCACCAACCAGTAACGACTTGTTCACGTTGAACCTCCTGACCATCACAAACGGACCGAAAGATCCGCGCTATACCCAGCCTTGGAGCAAAAAAAAAGGCACGAGTTCAATACTCGTGCCCTTTTCGTAACAGCAGATCAACAAGCGCCCATCAAGGACGGTCGTCGACCTCCTTGCCAGTGGCGGCAGGAGGGATCAGGTCTTCGCTGTTGAGGTTCAGCCAGATCAGCACCACGTTGGCGATGTAGATCGACGAGTAGGTGCCCGCCAGGACGCCGATGAACAGCGCCAGGGAGAAGCCCCACAGGTTGTCGCCGCCGAAGATCATCAGCGCCGCGATCGCCAGCAAGGTGGAGATCGACGTCGCCATGGTCCGCAACAGGGTCTGGGTGGTGGAGATATTGATGTTCTCGATCAGCGACGCCTTGCGCAGTACGCGGAAGTTCTCACGAACCCGGTCGAATACCACGATGGTGTCATTGAGGGAGTAACCAATGATCGCCAGTACGGCCGCCAGCACGGTCAGGTCGAAGGTGATCTGGAAGTACGCCAGGATACCCACGGTGACGATCACGTCGTGGATCAGCGACACAATGGCGCCGACACCGAACTTCCACTGAAAGCGGAAAGCCAGGTAGATCATGATGCCGACCAGCGCCATCAGCATGCCGAGGCCGCCCTGGTCGCGCAGCTCTTCACCCACTTGCGGGCCCACGAACTCGACGCGCTTGACCGACGCCGGGTTGTCGCCACCCACCTTCTGCAAGGCCTCGGCTACCTGGTGACCCAGTTGCGGGTCTTCGCCAGGCATGCGCACCAGCAGGTCGGTGGTCGCACCGAAGCTCTGCACGATGGCTTCGTGATAGCCGGCCTTGACCAGCTCACTGCGCACCAGGGTGACGTCGGCAGGCTTCTCGTAGGTCAGCTCGATGAGCGTACCGCCGGTGAAGTCCAGACCGTAGTTCAGGCCCTTATGGAACCAGCTGAACAACGCCAGAACGGTAAGGAGCACAGTGACGCCGAACGCAATGTTGCGAACGCCCATGAAGTTGATTGTACGTAACATGGCAGCCCCTTAAATCCACAACTTCTTGAAGTCACGCCCGCCAAAGATCAGGTTGACCATTGCGCGGGTCACCATGATGGCCGTGAACATCGAGGTAAAGATACCGAGGGACATGGTTACCGCAAAACCTTTGACCGGGCCGGTGCCCATGGCAAAGAGGATCCCGCCGACCAGCAATGTGGTCAGGTTGGAGTCGAGAATCGCGGTAAATGCCCGGCCGAAGCCTTCGTTGATTGCACGCTGTACGGTCATGCCGGCGGCGATCTCTTCACGAATCCGCGAGAAGATCAGCACGTTGGCGTCTACCGCCATACCCATGGTAAGTACGATACCGGCGATACCTGGCAGGGTCAGCGTAGCGCCCAGCAGCGACATCAGGGCCAGCAGCATCACCATGTTGCCCGCCAGGGCCACGGTGGCAATGATGCCGAAGAAGCGGTAGATGGCGATGATGAACAGCGACACGAACAGCATGCCCCACAAAGCCGCGTCGATACCCTTGGTGATGTTGTCGGCACCCAGGCTCGGGCCGATGGTACGTTCTTCAGCGAAGTACATCGGCGCAGCCAGGCCACCGGCACGCAGCAACAGGGCCAGCTCCGAGGATTCGCCCTGGCCGTTCAGGCCGGTGATGCGGAATTGAGCACCCAGCGGCGACTGGATGGTCGCCAGGCTGATGATCTTCTTCTCTTCCTTGAAGGTCTGCACCGGTACGTCTTTCTCGACGCCGTTGACCATTTGCTTGGTGTAGGTGGTCACCGGGCGCTGCTCGATGAAGATCACCGCCATGCTGCGACCCACGTTGCTGCGCGTGGCGCGGCTCATCAGTTCGCCGCCGTGGCCATCCAGACGGATGTTCACTTCAGGTGTACCGTGCTCGCCGAAACCGGCCTTGGCGTCGGTCACCTGGTCACCGGTGATGATCAAGCCACGCTCGATCAGCGCCGGAGGACGGTTGCCTTCACGGAACTCGAACTCTTCGGAAGTTGCACGGGAAGCACCCGGCTCAGCCGCAAGACGGAACTCCAGGTTGGCGGTTTTACCCAGGATACGTTTGGCTTCAGCGGTGTCCTGCACACCCGGCAGCTCAACCACGATGCGGTTGGCGCCCTGACGCTGAACGATCGGCTCGGCCACACCCAGCTCGTTGACGCGGTTACGTACCGTGGTCAAGTTCTGCTTGATGGAGTACTCGCGGATTTCCGCGATTTTGGCCGGGCTCATCGCCAGACGCAGTACCGCCTGACCATTCAGGTCGGCCGGTACGATGTCGAAATCATTGAAGTTCTTGCGGATCAGCGCACGGGCCTGTTCACGGGAAGCTTCGTCAGAGAAGCCCAACTGGATGGCACCGTTGAGCTGCGGCAGGCTGCGATAACGCAGCTTCTCTTTGCGCAGCAGGCTCTTCACGTCGCCTTCATAGACCTTCAGGCGTGCGTCGAGGGCTTTGTCCATGTCGACTTCCAGCAGGAAGTGCACACCGCCGGACAAGTCCAGACCCAGCTTCATCGGGTGCGCGCCAATGCTGCGCAACCACTGCGGGGTGGTCTGTGCCAGGTTCAGCGCAACGACGTAGTCGTCACCCATGGCCTTGCGTACGACATCTTTTGCCGGCAATTGGTCTTCTTGCTTGGTCAGGCGCAACAACCCGCCCTTCGCACCAGCTGCCAATGTTGCCGCTTTAACCTGGATACCCGCGTCGGCCAGTGCCTTGCTCGCGCGCTCCAGGTCAGCCTGGTTGACCTGCAGCGAAGTGCTGGCGCCAGTGATCTGGATCGCCGGGTCATCAGGGTAGAGATTGGGAGCGGAATAAATAAAACCGATCGCCAGCACCGCCAGGATCAGTACGTATTTCCACAGAGGGTATTTGTTCAGCATCACGCCGCCCGCTTATAACGCGGGGCGCCTTGCGCGCCCCGTCGATTGGTAAAGGTTGGAACTTAGATCGCTTTGAGCGTGCCTTTTGGCAGCGTGGCGGCGATGGCGCCCTTCTGGAACTTCATTTCCACGGTGTCGGAGACTTCCAGAACCACGAAAGCATCGGAAACCTTGGTGATCTTGCCCGCGATACCGCCGGTGGTCACGACTTCGTCGCCTTTCTGCAGGCTGCCCAGCAGGTTCTTCTGCTCTTTGGCACGCTTGGCCTGTGGACGCCAGATCATCAGGTAGAAGATGACCAGGAAGCCGACCAGGAAAATCCACTCGAAACCACCGCCCATAGGGCCGGCAGCAGCAGGCGCAGCGGCGTCAGCCATGGCGTTAGAGATAAAAAAGCTCATTTAGCACTCCAGTTGCAAATAGTGAATCTTAGGGTCGGAAAACTCAGTCCAAGGGCGGCACAGGGAGCCCGCGCTTGGCATAGAAGGCATCGACGAAGGCGGCCAATGTACCCTGTTGAATAGCCTCGCGCAAACCAGCCATCAGGACTTGGTAGTGACGCAAATTGTGGATGGTATTCAACATGCTACCCAGCATTTCCCCGCATTTGTCCAGATGGTGCAGATAAGCACGGGAGAAGTTCTGGCAGGTGTAGCAATCACAGGTGGGATCCAGCGGCGAATCATCATGGCGATGGAACGCGTTACGGATCTTGAGCACGCCTGTATCGATGAACAGATGCCCATTGCGGGCATTACGGGTTGGCATCACGCAATCGAACATGTCCACACCGCGGCGCACACCCTCTACGAGATCTTCGGGTTTGCCAACGCCCATAAGGTAACGAGGTTTGTCAGCGGGCATCAGGCCTGGCAGGTAGTCCAGTACCTTGATCATCTCGTGCTTGGGTTCGCCCACCGACAGACCGCCGATGGCCAGGCCGTCAAAACCGATCTTGTCGAGGCCTTCCAGCGAGCGTTTGCGCAGGCTTTCATGCATGCCGCCCTGGACGATGCCGAACAGCGCCGCGGTGTTGTCGCCATGGGCATTCTTCGAACGCTGGGCCCAACGCAGGGACAGCTCCATGGAAATCCGCGCGACGTCTTCATCGGCCGGGTACGGCGTGCACTCGTCGAAAATCATCACGATGTCCGAGCCCAGGTCGCGTTGCACCTGCATGGACTCTTCCGGGCCCATGAATACCTTGGAACCGTCCACTGGAGAGGCAAAAGTGACGCCCTCCTCCTTGATCTTGCGCATGGCACCCAGGCTGAACACCTGGAAACCACCCGAGTCCGTGAGGATCGGGCCTTGCCACTTCATGAAATCATGCAGGTCGCCATGCTTCTTGATCACCTCCGTGCCTGGGCGCAACCACAGGTGGAAGGTGTTACCGAGGATGATCTCGGCGCCGGTGGCGACGATGTCACGCGGCAGCATGCCTTTGACGGTGCCGTAGGTGCCCACGGGCATGAATGCCGGGGTCTCTACCGTACCGCGCGGAAACGTCAGGCGACCGCGACGGGCTTTGCCGTCGGTAGCGAGCAATTCAAACGACATACGACTCATAGTTGTTCCTCTGGGCCGCGCGGCGCCGGATTACGGGTGATAAACATCGCATCACCGTAGCTGAAAAAACGGTATCCATTGTCGATGGCTGCTTTGTACGCCGCCATTGTTTCGGGATAACCCGCGAAGGCCGACACCAGCATCAACAGCGTGGATTCCGGCAAATGGAAGTTGGTAACCAGGCAATCGACCACATGGAACGGCCGGCCTGGGTAAATAAAGATATCGGTGTCGCCACTGAACGGTTTGAGCACGCCATCACGCGCCGCGCTCTCAAGGGAGCGCACGCTGGTGGTGCCCACCGCAACCACCCGCCCGCCGCGCGCCTTGCAAGCGTTAACCGCGTCCACGACGTCCTGGCTGACTTCCAGCCATTCGCTGTGCATATGGTGGTCTTCGATGTTATCCACACGCACCGGCTGAAATGTGCCGGCCCCCACGTGCAGGGTCACATAGGCTGTCTCGACGCCCTTGGCGGCAATCGCATCCAGCAGCAGCTGGTCAAAATGCAGCCCGGCAGTCGGCGCGGCAACTGCACCGAGGCGCCGGGAATAGACCGTTTGATAGCGCTCACGGTCCGAGTCTTCGTCGGGGCGGTCGATATAAGGAGGCAATGGCATATGACCGACGCGCTCCAGCAACGGTAAAACCTCTTCGGCGAACCGGAGTTCGAACAGCGCATCATGACGCGCCACCATCTCGGCTTCACCGCCACCCTCGATGAGGATGCTCGAACCCGGTTTCGGCGACTTGCTGGAGCGTACATGGGCCAGCACACGATGGCTGTCCAACACTCGTTCCACCAGAATTTCCAGCTTGCCGCCGGATGCTTTCTGGCCAAACAGCCGTGCCGGGATGACCCGGGTATTGTTGAACACCATCAGATCGCCCGGATGCAAATGCTCAAGCAAATCAGTGAATTGACGGTGTGCGAGGGTGCCGCTGGCCCCGTCCAGGGTCAGCAGTCGACTGGCGCGACGCTCGGCCAAAGGGTGGCGAGCAATCAGCGAATCCGGGAGTTCAAAAGTAAAGTCAGCAACGCGCATGATGGGGTTCGTCTAGCAGGGCCGGGAAGTCTAGCGGAAATAGTGAAAATAGACCATGAAACGTGATTGACCAACGGTAATCTCATCTCTATACTTCGCCGCCATTGAGCCCTGATGGCGGAATTGGTAGACGCGGCGGATTCAAAATCCGTTTTCGAAAGGAGTGGGAGTTCGAGTCTCCCTCGGGGCACCATCTTAAAGAAAGACCTTGAATTTCAAGGTCTTTTTTTTCGTCTGCAGAAAAGCACCCTGAGGCCGCGACAGCTCCCAGAGAGCGAGATAGCACTTCCCCCTCGCCTCCCATCATAAAGTCCAGCGAGCCCACTCACAGGCCTTGTAAGGGCGCTAAAACGCCCCTTGATTACCACTGAACCCACCCAAAGTACTGCTAGCGCTTCGAGCGGAGATCCTGTTTCACGCAATGGGCGTGGACTTTAGCACTGAAGCCCCTCCTGAGGCGCCTCTTCGCACTTTTCGACCGCCCAAAACAAAACCCCATCTGCTTTCGCAAATGGGGTTTCGGAATTTAATCTTGACGATGACCTACTCTCACATGGGGAAACCCCACACTACCATCGGCGATGCATCGTTTCACTGCTGAGTTCGGGATGGGATCAGGTGGTTCCAATGCTCTATGGTCGTCAAGAAATTCGGGTACTGAGTCGTGGCCAGCTGGCCTCGCTTCAGCAAATTGGGTATGTGACAGCTGTCGGTGTTTTGTAAGATCTCGAACTTTCGGTTCATTGCGTCTTCACACACCGCAATCTGGCCTTTCGACGCAAATTGCTTGGGTGTTATATGGTCAAGCCTCACGGGCAATTAGTATTGGTTAGCTCAACGCCTCACAGCGCTTACACACCCAACCTATCAACGTCGTAGTCTTCGACGGCCCTTCAGGGGACTCAAGGTCCCAGTGAGATCTCATCTTGAGGCTAGTTTCCCGCTTAGATGCTTTCAGCGGTTATCTATTCCGAACATAGCTACCCGGCAATGCCACTGGCGTGACAACCGGAACACCAGAGGTTCGTCCACTCCGGTCCTCTCGTACTAGGAGCAGCCCCTCTCAAATCTCAAACGTCCACGGCAGATAGGGACCGAACTGTCTCACGACGTTCTAAACCCAGCTCGCGTACCACTTTAAATGGCGAACAGCCATACCCTTGGGACCGGCTTCAGCCCCAGGATGTGATGAGCCGACATCGAGGTGCCAAACACCGCCGTCGATATGAACTCTTGGGCGGTATCAGCCTGTTATCCCCGGAGTACCTTTTATCCGTTGAGCGATGGCCCTTCCATACAGAACCACCGGATCACTAAGACCTACTTTCGTACCTGCTCGACGTGTCTGTCTCGCAGTCAAGCGCGCTTTTGCCTTTATACTCTACGACCGATTTCCGACCGGTCTGAGCGCACCTTCGTACTCCTCCGTTACTCTTTAGGAGGAGACCGCCCCAGTCAAACTACCCACCATACACTGTCCTCGATCCGGATAACGGACCTGAGTTAGAACCTCAAAGTTGCCAGGGTGGTATTTCAAGGTTGGCTCCACGCAGACTGGCGTCCACGCTTCAAAGCCTCCCACCTATCCTACACAAGCAAATTCAAAGTCCAGTGCAAAGCTATAGTAAAGGTTCACGGGGTCTTTCCGTCTAGCCGCGGATACACTGCATCTTCACAGCGATTTCAATTTCACTGAGTCTCGGGTGGAGACAGCGCCGCCATCGTTACGCCATTCGTGCAGGTCGGAACTTACCCGACAAGGAATTTCGCTACCTTAGGACCGTTATAGTTACGGCCGCCGTTTACCGGGGCTTCGATCAAGAGCTTCGCGTTAGCTAACCCCATCAATTAACCTTCCGGCACCGGGCAGGCGTCACACCCTATACGTCCACTTTCGTGTTTGCAGAGTGCTGTGTTTTTAATAAACAGTCGCAGCGGCCTGGTATCTTCGACCGGCATGGGCTTACGGAGCAAGTCCTTCACCCTCACCGGCGCACCTTCTCCCGAAGTTACGGTGCCATTTTGCCTAGTTCCTTCACCCGAGTTCTCTCAAGCGCCTTGGTATTCTCTACCCAACCACCTGTGTCGGTTTGGGGTACGGTTCCTGGTTACCTGAAGCTTAGAAGCTTTTCTTGGAAGCATGGCATCAACCACTTCGTTAACTAAAAGTTAACTCGTCATCAGCTCTCGGCCTTAGAATCCCGGATTTACCTAAGATTCCAGCCTACCACCTTAAACTTGGACAACCAACGCCAAGCTGGCCTAGCCTTCTCCGTCCCTCCATCGCAATAACCAGAAGTACAGGAATATTAACCTGTTTTCCATCGACTACGCTTTTCAGCCTCGCCTTAGGGACCGACTAACCCTGCGTCGATTAACGTTGCGCAGGAAACCTTGGTCTTTCGGCGTGGGTGTTTTTCACACCCATTATCGTTACTCATGTCAGCATTCGCACTTCTGATACCTCCAGCAAGCTTCTCAACTCACCTTCACAGGCTTACAGAACGCTCCTCTACCGCATCACTTACGTGATACCCGTAGCTTCGGTGTATGGTTTGAGCCCCGTTACATCTTCCGCGCAGGCCGACTCGACTAGTGAGCTATTACGCTTTCTTTAAAGGGTGGCTGCTTCTAAGCCAACCTCCTAGCTGTCTAAGCCTTCCCACATCGTTTCCCACTTAACCATAACTTTGGGACCTTAGCTGACGGTCTGGGTTGTTTCCCTTTTCACGACGGACGTTAGCACCCGCCGTGTGTCTCCCATGCTCGGCACTTGTAGGTATTCGGAGTTTGCATCGGTTTGGTAAGTCGGGATGACCCCCTAGCCGAAACAGTGCTCTACCCCCTACAGTGATACATGAGGCGCTACCTAAATAGCTTTCGAGGAGAACCAGCTATCTCCGAGCTTGATTAGCCTTTCACTCCGATCCACAGGTCATCCGCTAACTTTTCAACGGTAGTCGGTTCGGTCCTCCAGTTAGTGTTACCCAACCTTCAACCTGCCCATGGATAGATCGCCCGGTTTCGGGTCTATTCCCAGCGACTAGACGCCCTATTAAGACTCGCTTTCGCTACGCCTCCCCTATTCGGTTAAGCTCGCCACTGAAAATAAGTCGCTGACCCATTATACAAAAGGTACGCAGTCACCCAACAAAGTGGGCTCCCACTGCTTGTACGCATACGGTTTCAGGATCTATTTCACTCCCCTCTCCGGGGTTCTTTTCGCCTTTCCCTCACGGTACTAGTTCACTATCGGTCAGTCAGTAGTATTTAGCCTTGGAGGATGGTCCCCCCATATTCAGACAAAGTTTCTCGTGCTCCGTCCTACTCGATTTCATGACTAAGAGATTTTCGCGTACAGGGCTATCACCCACTATGGCCGCACTTTCCAGAGCGTTCCGCTAATCTCAAAGCCACTTAAGGGCTAGTCCCCGTTCGCTCGCCACTACTAAGGGAATCTCGGTTGATTTCTTTTCCTCAGGGTACTTAGATGTTTCAGTTCCCCTGGTTCGCCTCTTGCACCTATGTATTCAGTACAAGATAACCATCTTATGATGGCTGGGTTCCCCCATTCAGACATCTCCGGATCAAAGTCTGTTTGCCGACTCCCCGAAGCTTTTCGCAGGCTACCACGTCTTTCATCGCCTCTGACTGCCAAGGCATCCACCGTATGCGCTTCTTCACTTGACCATATAACCCCAAGCAATCTGGTTATACTGTGAAGACGACATTCGCCGAAAATTCGATCATACTCAATTAAGAGCCACTCACAAATTTTACCTTAGCCTGATCCGTTACCAGTGAAAGTAACGTTCAGTCTATCTTTCTATCACATACCCAAATTTTTAAAGAACGATCTAATCAAAGACTAGAAATCAACATTCACCATCATACCGATGGAATGCTCATTTCTAAGCTTTCATAACGCAGAAGCAGTAGTGGTGGAGCCAAACGGGATCGAACCGTTGACCTCCTGCGTGCAAGGCAGGCGCTCTCCCAGCTGAGCTATGGCCCCGTATTTCTACAGGCGTTTCCCACACAAAATTGGTGGGTCTGGGCAGATTCGAACTGCCGACCTCACCCTTATCAGGGGTGCGCTCTAACCAACTGAGCTACAGACCCAATTTCGGGCTGCTTCTTTATCGTCTTCTTCAATGAATCAAGCAATTCGTGTGGGAACTTATGGAGCAGCTGATGTCGTCGATTAAGGAGGTGATCCAGCCGCAGGTTCCCCTACGGCTACCTTGTTACGACTTCACCCCAGTCATGAATCACACCGTGGTAACCGTCCTCCCGAAGGTTAGACTAGCTACTTCTGGTGCAACCCACTCCCATGGTGTGACGGGCGGTGTGTACAAGGCCCGGGAACGTATTCACCGCGACATTCTGATTCGCGATTACTAGCGATTCCGACTTCACGCAGTCGAGTTGCAGACTGCGATCCGGACTACGATCGGTTTTCTGGGATTAGCTCCACCTCGCGGCTTGGCAACCCTCTGTACCGACCATTGTAGCACGTGTGTAGCCCAGGCCGTAAGGGCCATGATGACTTGACGTCATCCCCACCTTCCTCCGGTTTGTCACCGGCAGTCTCCTTAGAGTGCCCACCATTACGTGCTGGTAACTAAGGACAAGGGTTGCGCTCGTTACGGGACTTAACCCAACATCTCACGACACGAGCTGACGACAGCCATGCAGCACCTGTCTCAATGTTCCCGAAGGCACCAATCTATCTCTAGAAAGTTCATTGGATGTCAAGGCCTGGTAAGGTTCTTCGCGTTGCTTCGAATTAAACCACATGCTCCACCGCTTGTGCGGGCCCCCGTCAATTCATTTGAGTTTTAACCTTGCGGCCGTACTCCCCAGGCGGTCAACTTAATGCGTTAGCTGCGCCACTAAGAGCTCAAGGCTCCCAACGGCTAGTTGACATCGTTTACGGCGTGGACTACCAGGGTATCTAATCCTGTTTGCTCCCCACGCTTTCGCACCTCAGTGTCAGTATCAGTCCAGGTGGTCGCCTTCGCCACTGGTGTTCCTTCCTATATCTACGCATTTCACCGCTACACAGGAAATTCCACCACCCTCTACCATACTCTAGTCAGTCAGTTTTGAATGCAGTTCCCAGGTTGAGCCCGGGGATTTCACATCCAACTTAACAAACCACCTACGCGCGCTTTACGCCCAGTAATTCCGATTAACGCTTGCACCCTCTGTATTACCGCGGCTGCTGGCACAGAGTTAGCCGGTGCTTATTCTGTCGGTAACGTCAAAACCATCACGTATTAGGTAATGGCTCTTCCTCCCAACTTAAAGTGCTTTACAATCCGAAGACCTTCTTCACACACGCGGCATGGCTGGATCAGGCTTTCGCCCATTGTCCAATATTCCCCACTGCTGCCTCCCGTAGGAGTCTGGACCGTGTCTCAGTTCCAGTGTGACTGATCATCCTCTCAGACCAGTTACGGATCGTCGCCTTGGTGAGCCATTACCCCACCAACTAGCTAATCCGACCTAGGCTCATCTGATAGCGCAAGGCCCGAAGGTCCCCTGCTTTCTCCCGTAGGACGTATGCGGTATTAGCGTCCGTTTCCGAACGTTATCCCCCACTACCAGGCAGATTCCTAGGCATTACTCACCCGTCCGCCGCTCTCAAGAGAAGCAAGCTTCTCTCTACCGCTCGACTTGCATGTGTTAGGCCTGCCGCCAGCGTTCAATCTGAGCCATGATCAAACTCTTCAGTTCAAACATCTTTGGGTTTTTAAGAAACCCTAAACTTGGCTCAGCAATCGTTGGTTATTCTTTGATTTCTCGCGGAGTAACTTGTGATGCTGATAATCTTGTTGACTATCAGTCTGACTCCACAAGCACCCACACGAATTGCTTGATTCAGTTGTTAAAGAGCGGTTGGTTAAGAGCTTTCGTCTCAACCGAGGCGCGCATTCTACAGCAGCCTCATTTGCTGTCAAGTGATTATTTTCAGAAGCTTTCGAAGATTTCTTCAACAACTTCAACCACTTGCGCTTACGATCTCTCGTCAGCGGGAGGCGAATAATACAGTATTGAATTACCTGGTCAACCCCCTTCTGGAAAATCTTCTCCTTAACAGAGAACCCACACCGCGACGCAACGACGCTCTCCTTCATAAAGAAGGGCTTCGTTGCTTCTATATAGATAGAAGGTGTACTTGGCCAATAGGGGATGCGGCTGCCAAGGATCACGGCGGTGTCCCCGTGAAGTCAGGCGACTCTTTAATACCGCAGGAGAGCCCGGTACGCATCGGGTCTTTGTTTTCACGCCCAGAACAGGGATCATCGCCCTCCCCCAACCCCAGAGGAACCGAGACCATGGAATTGACGCTGGAAGCTGTTGCGCTCTTTGCACTCAAGCTCGTGCATGAGGAGGACGGCGGCAGCCCGGTGTTGAGGGACGACCTGGTGATGGATAGGTATGAGCGGGAGGTGTTCGGGTTGCTGGTGCGACAGGGGGATCTGCAGGGAATTCTGCTGAAGATAGATGAGTGCGTGCTGCAGGCGCTGGCCGCTTTGGGTGGGGCCGATACGGTATTGGGACGTGAGCTGCAGCGGTTGTCTACCGACGTACAGCAAGCCTCCACGCTGGAGGAACTCAAGCCACTGCTCGCGACACTGAAGGACTACCTTAAAGCCATTCAATAACGGACTCACCACAAGGACCTTCACATGATCGACTTCAACAACAAAGGCTTCTTCAAACTCAAGCAAAACAACGAATACGCCGAACGCGTCGCGGCCCTGCTGCTGGACGGAGAAGAAGTCATCGACGCCTACAAAGCCATGCGCGACGGCGTGGTATTCACCACCAAACGCATCATCGCAGTGAACGTACAAGGCATAACAGGCAGCAAGAAGGACTTCACCTCGCTGCCGTACAAGAACATCGTCGCGTACTCGGTGGAAACGTCCGGGACGTTTGACCTGGATTCGGAACTGGAGATTTACTTTTCGTCGCTGGGAAAAGTGAAATTTGAATTCACCGGCAAAACCTCGATTGTTGAAATCTCCCGCTTGATCTCCAAGCACTTGCTGAGCTGATCAGCAGGCATGCTTCAGAGCATCACCGATGACGCCTATTGATCGTCATCCGAGCTGTTGAACCGAGCCCGATCACCTAAAAGTAAACCGACGCTGACTACACGCAACCTCATCAAATAAATGGAGCCCCCAGTCAACAGCTGACGCTTCACCGACACTGAAGTGAACGTGACAGTAAACCGTGCCAGCGGCCTATGGTCGTTCGATTTCGCGCCGATGCAACGTTGAACCATGCGGCGAGCAAATCGCCGCGTGCCTTACCTGGCCACACTCGCCACCACTACCTGCTGCCTGGCTTCTCGTCGACATGGATATGGTGAGTGTCATGCCAGTTGAAAACTCGGCCTTCACCGACAATTCCCACATTTGAGTCACTGAACGAAACAAACGAAAATCGAAATAATCGAAGCAGCGCGACTGACTCAAACATCAGTCTACTTTTCCGACACTAGCCAAAGAATTAAGCCGATATCAGCTTCTGATCCCCCCTCGTAGCCTCACTCCCTAGCACAAGGAAGTGAGCCATCCATGTCAGAACGCTTTTACCCCCCCACCGAAGAAGAGTTACTCAAACAGCGAATCCTGACCCCACAGCCGTCGCGTGCGCCGTATTCGCCGTTTGTTGATTTTTTCGAGCCACCCCATGCCCCGGTAACCACGCCAGCCAAACCTCCCGGCTGCGTCTTCATCAAGCCCTGCCAATTGCCTGACGGCATCACCCATTACTTCAACCCCGCCGGTTATGTCCCGTTGGAGCTGATCAAAGAGTACGGCAATTTAAGCCTGCTAGGTGGGCGTGAGGTAGACGGTCGGCGCGCAGTTGCCTTGCGCAAGATCGGCGGCAGTGCACTACCGGCGGGTCTAGGACAGTTGGCGTTGCGTTCGGCGTTTTTTGAGTCGGCAGCCACTGCAGTCGGATCCGTCGCCGGTGGCCTGTTGACGGGGTTGGTGGCGTTGGCCTGGCCATCAGAGTTGGGAGATAGCGCGCTCTACAGCGAGGCACAATTGCGTTCGATGCAAAGGGCGCGTTCGCAGATGCGCTTGCATATCGAGCAACGCGAGGACGGCACGCTCAAGGGGTATGGGTTTTACACCGGCAATAATCCTGATTGGCAAATGATTGATGTGGTGCAGTTCCAAAGCCGTGGCGATCAGTTCGTGGCGGATTTGGGTGAGGGTGTCGAGCTGATCTGGACGCCCGCCGTTGATCCAAGTGACACGCTGGGTATTCCGACCCTGGAGGCTGCGCCGCCAGC
Organism: Pseudomonas sp. NIBRBAC000502773; assembly: GCF_006517195.1. Classification (NCBI taxonomy): domain Bacteria; kingdom Pseudomonadati; phylum Pseudomonadota; class Gammaproteobacteria; order Pseudomonadales; family Pseudomonadaceae; genus Pseudomonas; species Pseudomonas sp. NIBRBAC000502773. The sequence goes on from NZ_CP041189.1 coordinate 2,193,480, forward strand.
GCCGGTAATCTGGATTTACCCACCGACGGAGAAGGCCGCGCAGATTCTGGTTAACCCGATTTATCCGCCGGAGTATCGGGATTTTATTCTGGTGTTCCCGGTGGAGTCGGGGGTTCGACCGCTGTATGTGGTGGTTAGTGTTAAGGCTGGGGATCACAAGTACCACAAGGCTCCAAATACTGAACAAATAACTGGCTTTGGAAACCTGATAAAAGCAAAACCCATGACTCCCAGACAGGGCGGTGCCGGGCTGAGAGAGCGTTGGATTGAGGAAAAAGGCAGGAAGATCTATGAATGGGACTCCCAACATGGAGAGTTGGAAGTTTATCTCGCAAGTGATGGGAGCCATTTAGGTGCGTTCAGTCACATAACCGGCGAGCAGCTAAAAGAGCCGAAGAAAAAACGAAACATCAAAAAATATCTATGAGGGACACATGGGACTAAAAATGAGATTGGAATGGTTCGACAGAACCACAGAGTGGCTACGCGGAACGGAGGACTCAGCGGACCTAGGAAACGACTACTCCGTGATTTCTAAACTTGGACTGTCGATAGACGAGGACGTCAATAACGGTATGTTTGAACTGCGGCGGGAATGGCTATCACTGATACAGACACACTTCTCTCATGAAATTGCTCTTTCAGAAAGCGACTACTTCATCGCGTTTGATTACGAAGGTGCAAACGAATAACACAGACTTAGAGAATTCGTCTTCATGCGCAGACTGTCGTTCAGGCAGGCCTCCACGAGTTGGCTTTCACTTCATCATCCACGAGGACGAAAAAGGAAACGTTTTCGATCAGAGCATTGGTACTCCGGCGAAGTCAGCACGACCGATGAAGACCCTGGCGGATAGCGCTGGAAGTATCAAACCTTCACGTCCTTCCAGGCGCAGCATCCGCATTTGTTCGGCCGTCCACCTAACCCTCTTTCGCCTCACTCCCCAATCAGAACCCGTTTCCCCGGATCCGTAATATCAAACACCTGCTGCGCACACGCCGAGGGTTTGAACTGGAACTCCACCAGATACACCTTGCCCTTTTCAGGCTGGAAGCGACTTAACAGAGGCCCGCAAATGGCGTAGATGCCAGGGCGTGAGTCGGTGGACGAACTGGCAACGGTCAGCTTCTTGCCAGGTTCTGCCTGGATCTCCAACTGCGGGAAGCGCTTGAACCCAGCGCTGGCCACCGTCTGGTTGAGCTTTGCAATCCAGTTGAAGACGCGGCCTTCACCTGTATCCATCACCGTGCCCAGGGTTTCCATGCGTTCATCGGGGTCGCCTTCGCGGCGTATCGAGAACTCGACGGGAGCGGTGCCGCCATAGGCTTTCATGATGACTTTGGCGTGGTCCGCATCGACGGCCACGGTTTTCTGACGCAGCTGGATGCCGTCCTTGAGCAGGCTGGGCGATGAGTCTCGCTGGTTGGATTGACAGGCACATAGCGCCAGGACCAGGGACAGCAGCGCGATTCGCTTCACGGGAGGATGTCCTTATCAGGGTGAACGATGATGACTGGACCTGTGATTAAACAGAATGTTCCGCCATGATCGCCTCAGGTCTCGTTAAACACCAACCGCGCGCACAACCCGCCCTGCTCCCGGTTATACAACGCCAACCGGCTGCCGATCTTGCCCACGATCATCTCCACAATCGCCAGCCCCAGCCCAGCGCCATTGGCATTGCCACGGCTGTAGAACCGCTCGAACAAACGCCCCATTTCCGCCTCATCAATGCCCGGGCCCTGGTCCTCCACGCTCAGGCAATGGGCGCCAATGACCACTTTGACTTCGCTGCCCGGCGGGGAGAAGTTGAGGGCGTTGGTCACCAGGTTTTGCAGGGCGATGGCCAGCGCCACCGGTTCGGTTTCGATCCAACAGTCTTCATCCCCTTCCAGCACCAACTCCACGCCTTTCTCCATGGCCAGCGGTGTCAGTTCGGCGAGTTCTTCGCGCACCAGTTCGGTGAGTTGTACACGGCTGCGCTTGGGGTTGTTCAACTGCGGTTCGATGCGCGCCATGGTTAACAGTTGGCTGCCAATGCGGGTGGCACGATCGACGCCATTGACCAGGAAATCCAAGGCTTCGCGCCGCTGGGCCTCGGTACCGGCGCTTTGGGCGTTCTGCGCGTGGATGCGCAGGATCGCCAGGGGTGTGCGCAGTTCGTGGGCGGCGTCGGCGATAAAACGGCGCTCGCGTTCCAATAGGTCATCCACCTGGACCAACAGCCGGTTGAGCGCGGTTTGCATCGGTTCCAGGTCGCTGGGCAGCGGCTTGAGGTGCAGCGGTTGCAAGGTGTCGGAGTTACGCCCGCGAATCGACAAGGCCATGGCGCGCAAGGGCTTGAGGCCCCAGCCGATCACCAGCCAGATCAATACAGTGAGCAGCGGCACGCCGATCAAGGTGGGCCAGAGAGTGTGGCGCATGATGCGCTGGATCACGTCCTGACGAATGTCGTCGCGCTCGCCCACCCAGATCAGCAGGCCTTGCTGCGGATCAGCGAGGAGAAAGGCGCACCAGTCGTTGCCGTTGTCCATGATGTCGTGGGACCCGAGGGTAGCCGGCGGTGCGACCAACACCGGCGCTTCGGCGGAGCGTACGAGCAATTGGCCGTCGCTGCGCCACACCTGGAAGGTCAACCGAGTTTCATAAGGGTGAGCGACGCCGTCTTCGCCGACACGGCTCATGGCCTGATCGAAGGCCTGGTACAGCCGGTCCCAATCAGCCTCGCCGGGGTCGCGTTGGCGCAGCACGCCTTGCAACAGGCGCGCGCTTTGGGCGAGCTGGGCGTCGTAGACTTCTTCGATTTCGTGGTGGCTATCGCGCAGCACCAGCCAGCTGATCAGCGCGTCGCCCAACAGGATCAGCACCAGGACGGGGATGAGGATACGAGCACGCACGGAGGTCATGGTTTGAGCGCCAGTACATAGCCAACGCCGCGCACGGTGCGGATCAGCTCGGTGGATAACTTTTTACGCAGGTTGTGGATCAGCACTTCCAAGGTGTTGCTCTCGACCCGGTCCTGCCAGCCATATAACGCGCGGGACAGGCGCTCGCGGGTCACCACTTTGCCGGGGCGCACCATCAGTTGGTGCAGCAGTTGGTACTCCATCGGCGTCACGATGATGTCCGCGTCCAGGTAGCGCACCTGTTGGGTGGCCGGGTCGAGGCTGACGCCGGCATGTTCCAGCATCGGTTGCGCGCGCCCCTGGCTGCGGCGCAGCAGGGCACGCACGCGGGCCTTGAGCTCTTCCACATCGAAGGGCTTGACCAGGTAATCATCGGCACCGGCATCCAGGCCGGCGATGCGCTCGGCGGTGCCGTCGCGGGCGGTGAGGATCAGCACCGGCAGGTCGTGCTGCTCGGCGCGCAGTTGCTGCAACAGGTCCAGGCCATCGAGGCGCGGCAGGCCGAGGTCGAGCAGCAACAGGTCGAAGCTTTCCGTGCGCAGGGCATGCAGGGCCGCAACGCCATCCTGCAACCAATCCAGGGTGTAGCCCTCAGCGCCCAATGCCACGCGAATCCCTTGGCCAAGGGCGCGATCATCTTCGACAAGGAGTATGCGCATAGCAAAATCTCTGTAGGAATCGGCGGCATCATGCCGGGTTCTGGGCGGGGCTATTCCGGCAAAGATGTTACGGCGCGTTGCCAACTAAGGTTGCCCTAAGGTTGGTTTTGCACTGTTAAATCTCCCACATCTGCTGAGAGCTTTTCCATGCGCAAAATTCTCCTGCTGTCCCTGATTATCGCCAGCCCCCTGGCCGTTGCCGGTCCGCAATGCACCACCGCCGAACGCTCGCAATGGCAAGACGAAAAAGCCTTCCAGGACAAGCTCAAGGCCGAAGGCTACGAGATCAGCAAGTTCAAGGTCACCGATGGCAACTGCTACGAGATCTACGGCTTCGACAAGGACAAGCGTAAGGTCGAGATCTACCACGACCCGGTCACCGGCAAGGCCGTGAAGACTGAGATCAAAGGCTGATGCCAGGCGAATCCCTGCGCCTGTGGGACCCGCTGGTGAGGCTGTTTCATCTGTCGATCGCCGGGGTCTTCGTCGCCAATTACTTCTTTAACGAAGCGGGCGACGACTGGCACGTCTGGCTGGGCTACTACGCCATGGCCTGGCTGCTGGTACGAACGGTGTGGGGGTTCATCGGGCCGCGCAGTGCACGCTGGGCGGACTTCTGGCCGACCCCGAAACGCTTGAAAACCCATCTGCGCTCGCTGCTCAACCGCCGCCCGCAGCATCGCCTGGGCCATTCGCCCCTCGGTGCGCTGGTGATGCTGTCGATGTTGCTGGCATTGCTGACCCTCGGCATCAGCGGCTTTTTGATGCAGGAAGTGGATGCCCTGTGGGGCGCCGATTGGCCCCTGCAAATCCATGAGACCGCCGCCAATGTGCTGCTGGGCCTGGTGTGCATCCATGTGCTGGCCGCGGTGTTTGAAAGTATCCAGGTGCGGGACAACCTGCCGTTATCCATGCTCACCGGTCGCAGGAAGCGCCTGCCGGATGAACGTGCGCAGTAATCCTTTTCTCGACAGGTCCTCTATGCGCTCCGCCTTACTGATCTGCAGCCTGCTCGCCGTCTTCGTGGCCGCGTGGCTAAGCCATCCGCCCCATGTGCTGGCCCCCTTTGCCCAAGTGACGCCGAACACCTCGAAGGTGGCGGCGGCCCCGCAATACACCAGCCGTTTTGTGTCCTCGCAGCTCACTGACTTTGTCCACGCCTCCTCGGTCACCGCCCTGCCCGGTGGCGACTTGATCGCCGTGTGGTTTGCCGGCTCCCGTGAAGGCGCCGCCGATGTGCAGGTGCGCACCGCACGCTTCGATGCGCGCAGCGGCGAATGGGGCACCGAGCAGGTGCTGGCCACGCGGGAAAGCACCCGCGACGGCACCCAGCGCTATATCCGCAAACTCGGCAACCCGGTCATCGCCCTCGGGCCGGATAAACGCCTGTGGATGTTTTATGTGTCGGTGTCGGTCGGCGGCTGGGCCACCAGTGCGATCAACCTGATGGTCTCGGATGACCTCGGCGCCAGTTGGTCCGCGCCCCGGCAGTTGGTGACCTCACCGTTTTTCAACATCAGTACCCTGGTACGCGCCGCGCCGGTGTTCCACACCGACGGCTCCATCGGCCTGCCGGTGTACCACGAGTTCATGGGCAAGTTTGCCGAGTACCTGTACTTGAGTGCCGACGGCGCGGTGATCGACAAATTCCGCATCAGCCGCGGCAAGAATTCCCTGCAACCGACCATCGTGCCGCTGGATGGCAAGCGTGCCGTAGCGATGTTGCGCTACGCCGGCGACACCCACCACCGCGTCCTGGCCAGCCGCACCGAAGATGCGGGGCAAACCTGGAGCGAGCCATACCCCCTGGAACCGGCAAATCCCAATTCATCGTTGGCGGCGGTGGGTACCGAGGATGACGGGCTGCTCGTGGCCCTGAACGACCTGCAGGACGGCCGCTTCAAGCTCAGCCTCTACGGCACCGACGCCCAGCTCAGCCAATGGCGCACTGTGGTGCAACTGGATGAGTCACCCGACCCGCTCGGCCAACCGTTCTCCCCCGAGGCCTATAAAGCAATCATCGGCGAAGGCTTCCGCGCCTCCAGCGGCGCCAAACGCCTGCCGCTGGAACAGCGCTTTCTCAGCAACCTCGACTACCGCGTGTGCAAACCCCGGGGCTGCGATTTCGAATACGAGTACCCGTACTTCAGCCGCAGCCCGGACGGCATGTACCACGTGGTGTACTCGTGGAATAACACCTTTATCAAACATGTCAGCTTCAACGAAGCCTGGCTGGCGGAGCGTCTGTGATGGTTTCTGTGTGGCAGGCCCATTTGAGTTTTGTGCTGCTGGGGTTTGTGCTGTTGAGCGCGCTCAGGTTTACCGCTCCCTGGCGGCCATGGCTGCTGCCGGTGCTGGTGGCGGTCAGTTTTATCCCGGTCAACGCGCTGCCGCTGGCGGCGTATGTGCGCAGTTTTACCGATGACCTGGCGATCAGCACATTGGTGCTGTTGGCGTGGGTCGTGCTCAGCCGCCTGGGCTTAGTGCAGCCGCTCGCTCGTCGGCATCAGGTGCAGATGTTGCTGCTGTTTGGCCTGCTGAGCCTGGCGCTGTACCCGGCCACGTTGGGCCTGACTTACTTCGACCCGTACCGATGGGGCTTCAACCCGCGACCGATGATCGTGCTGGTGGCGGCGGCCGCACTGTTGATGCTGTGGCTGCGTAATACGCTGGCGGTGTGGATGTTGGCGATGGGCACGTTGGCTTTTGCGTTACGGCTCAAGGCGTCGGAAAACTATTGGGACTATCTGGTCGATCCGTTGCTGACCGGTTACTGCCTGATCGCCGGCGCGGGGCTGCTGATCAGCGCCGCCTGGCGCCCTCTTTTGAAATGGCACCGGGGTCAATGATGAGTGCGTTGCAATCACGCCGCCTGCGCTACGGCCTGGGCGCGATCGGGCTGGTGTTTGTGTTGCTGGCTGCGTTGCGGCTGGTGTTTGTGCTGGTTTTTTCCGGCCTGGACTTGAACACCCCGGCACTGTTGGAAACCCTGGGGATCGGCCTGCGTTTCGACCTGCGCCTGGCGGTGTTGCTCCTGCTGCCGCTGGCCGTGCTGGCGTGGTTGCCGCGCTGGAACCTCACCACCCTGCCGGCCCTGCGCTGGCTGGCGCGCGCTTATCTGGTCATCGCACTGGCGGCGGTGGGGCTGGTGTACATCATCGACTTCGGCCACTACGCCTACCTCGGCGTGCGTATCAATGCGACGGTGCTGCGCTACCTGCAGGATGCGCAGATTTCCCAGCAGATGGTGTGGGAAACCTACCCGGTACTGTGGATAACCGCCTGCTGGCTCGCGGCGGTGGCGCTTTGGGTCTGGGCGTTGGTCTGCCTGGAGCGGTTGACCCTGGATCGAGCGCCCGCCGTTATCGGCAAACCGGCACTGGCAGTGGTGAGTGTGATGGGCGTCGTCGCGGTGCTGCTGGCCCTGCTCGGCCGTGTCGCCCATCTCAACCTGGAAAACCCGGTGCCCCTGCGCTGGAGCGATGCCTTCTTTGCCGGCAACAGCCAACTGGCCGCCGTGGGCCTGAACCCGGTGCTGTTTTTGTATGACACGCTCAAGGTCGGTCAATCGCAGTTCGATGAGGCCCAGGTCCGCCAGTATTACCCGCACGTCGCCCAATACCTGGGCGTGACCCAGCCCGATGCCCAGTCCCTGGACTTCATCCGCGAACAAGGCGTGCAGCCCTATCGACTGGCCGGCGAGCGCCCGCCCAACGTGATTTTCGTGATGCTCGAATCCCTCGGCACCAGCGCCGTGGGTGCCTATGGCAACCCGCTCAACCCCACGCCGAACCTGGACAAACTGGCGACGCAAAGCTGGTTCTTCAAACACTTCTACGTCCCCGTCACCGGCACCGCCAAAACCGTGTGGGCCAGCATCACCGGCGTGCCCGACGTCACCCGCCAGGAGACCGCCACGCGCAACCCGCTGATCACCCGGCAACACACATTGATCAATGCATTCGAGGGCTACCAGAAGTTCTACATGATCGGCGGCAACGCCGGCTGGGCGAATATCAATGCTCTGATCCGCCAGAGCATCGACGATGTGCAACTGTTCGAGGAGAGCGACTGGCAGTCGCCACGGGTAGACGTGTGGGGGATTTCCGACCTGGACCTGTTCAAGGAAGCTGACGATCTGCTGAGCACGCTTCCCAAGGACCAACCGTTCTTTGCCTACCTGCAAACCTCCGGCAACCATCGCCCCTTCACCATCCCCAAACACAACGATGGCTTCCAGCTCAGCCACGTGACGCTGGAACAGGCCCAGGCCGCGGGGTCCCGCAGTGTCGAGCAGTACAACGCCGTGCGTCTGCTGGACTACAACATCGGCCGGCTGATGGACATCGCCAAGGCCGGTGGCTACTACGACAACAGCATCTTTGTGTTCTTCGGTGACCACAACACCCGCATCAGCCAGATCCCGCACATGGCGCCGGCCTTCGAACAGCTGGGCCTGGAAAGTAACAACGTGCCGCTGCTGATCCACGCACCCGGCCTTGCGCCTCGGGTGATCGAAGAAGCGGTGGGGCTGGCCGACCTGCTGCCCACCGTGGCCGGCATGGCAGGCGTACCGTTCCGCAACGGTGCGATGGGCCGGGACATCCAGCAACCGGCGCCCGAGGGCGAGCGCGTGGTGCCGCTGGTATTGCGCGAAGGCACCTTCCCGATCATCGGCGGCGTGACCCGGCACTTTTTGCTGCAGATGCAGCACGACGGCAGCTCACCCACCTTGCATGACCTGGCATCACTCACCCCGCGTGACGATGTGGCCGCGCAGCACCCCGAGGAATTCCAGCGCCTGCAGGCACTGACCCGTGGGCTGCACGAGAGTGCGCGGTTGATGCTGTTCAGGAATGTGCGTGAGTGATTACTTGGGCTGGAACGTCTCAAGGTACGCCAGGATATTGTCGATTTTTTCCGGGTCGCTGATGCCCCAGAAAATCATGCGCGTACCACTCACCACCTTTTTGGGCGCTTCGATGTAGGCCGCGAGCTTGTCGCGGGTCCAGACCACACCGGAGTTTTTCATCGCGTCCGAATATTGATAGTCGGTGGTGGTACCGGCAGGTCGGCCGATGATGCCGTTGAGCTCCGGGCCAAAGCCACCGCGAGCGCCTTCGCCGACGCTGTGGCAGCCGCCGCAGGTCTTGGTGAAGAGCTTGCCGCCGGCCTCGGCATCGCCGGCGGCATTGGCGGCGCCGGTGTCGAGGATCAGCGCAAGGGTCAGCAGGACGTACTTCATGGGTGACTCCACATCGGTGTTGGCGGCGATTATGCCGGTTTGTCAGGAGCGCATGCCCATCCAGATCACCGCTTCGGTCCACGCCGTAACCACCGGCGTCAGCACACGGAACCAGGGATCCTGCACATCGATCTGCGCAGCCGAGTGGTCGTGGTGGTGTTGCTCTTCTTCAACGATGGATGCAATGGCCGCCACGGCCAGTGGGTCGATTTCGCGTAACGCATGAAGCTGATGAGCCAGGTGCTTGAGCACCACGCTTTCCACCGCGACGGTGGTGGCAACAATAGCCTTGCGCCCGCACACCCCGGTGAGCAGGCCCAGCACCAGTCCGCCAAGGCCGCACAGCCAGTAGCTGCGGCAGCGTCGGTAACCCCGTCGTTGCAACTCGGCCTGGAACACCGCGCGATGGCGACGTTCGTGGGACAGGAATTCCTCGAGCTCACCCACCATGCCGGGTACAAACAATCGCGCCATAAACAGCTGGCCGCTGTAGATACAGATCGCCCCATGCTCGCCGGCGTGGTCGACTTTGATCATGCGATTGCCCAGGTCCGGGTCGATCAAGGGGGCTGCGGAAGCGTTCACGGTTGACGACCTTGTGCGAGGGCCCACGGGATTCGGGCCGATCCTGATTGCAGAACGCCGGTATCCTGCCGTACCTCCGCGCAAATGCGCAACCTAGACCCTTGAAACTGACCACCCATCGCCCCATACGCATCCAATCGAACCTATCCGACCCCGTTCCACTCCACCTTACTGAACCCTGATGGTGGAGTAAGGATCATGGCTCAGCCATCGATTTTGGTATTGGAAGACGACGAGATCATTCGGTCGTTGATGGTGGATGTACTGGAAGATTTCGGCGCGGTTGTGACGTCTTTTCCTTCAGCCGATGAAGGAATGATTTACCTGGAGCGCGGCGATGATCCGGTGGACTTGATTGTCAGCGATGTGCAGATGCCGGGGTTGCTCAACGGCTATGACTTGAGCCGGGTAGTGGCTCATCGCTGGCCGTCGGTGCCGGTACTGCTCACCTCCGGCAATGCCAAACTTGCACAGCAATTGGGCGGCTCCGTGCGGTTTCTGCCCAAGCCGTGGAGCACCGAACATTTACTTGAGTGTGTGCAAACGGCGCTGACTCAGCAGGGCTCATCCATGCATTGATAGCTTCGCGATATCACTTTTGCCGAACTTCACAGCCTGCCTTGTGGTCACTTGCATCAGCAGGGAGCGACTTTTCTGATCCGCTGGTCAGCCTTTTCGTCTTGTGCGTTCAGCTGATGCTCACCTGTTGTGTAGAATTGTCGCCTTTTACAACGCGTCATTCATGGCCGGAAGGCCCACAGTTCGAGCTCATTGCATGCATTCACAGGCCCATGATGGTGGTGCGCCCTCATTGCTGGACGCGTTGCGCGCAGGCACCGGCCTATTGCACGTAGCCTTGGAAGAACGCCTGCCGTTTTTTTCCGAGGAGCTGGATGCCGACTGGTATCGGCGCCTGATCCAGGCGTATTACGGGTTTTACCGGCCGATTGAAGCCGCGCTGTACGGCTGTGAGTTTATCCCTGAAGGCTTCGACCCGGCGTTGCGTATGAAAACGCCGACGCTGATCGACGATCTTCACGCCCTTGGCCTGGACGCCTGCGCGATCAACGCCTTGCCGCACTGTGGGCAATTGCCCGCTTTCGACACCCCCGCCGCCTGCCTCGGCGCCTTGTATGTGCTTGAAGGCGCGACCCTGGGCGGCCAGGTACTGCGTCGGGAAATGGCTCGACGCCTGGCGCTGGACGCCGATAACGGAGGGGCATTCCTCGATGTCTACGGTGCCGAAACCGGTCGGCGCTGGAAAGATTTTCTCGACTACCTGGGTCGCCTGCCGCTGGACGCGCCAGCCAAACAGCGCGCGGTGCACGCGGCCCGTTCGACATTCAGCTGCTTTGAGCAATGGCTCGACAGCCAGGAGGTACTGCTATGAAACCCGAAGATTTTGAAGAACTGCTTGCCAACTGTGCCGACGAGCCCATCCGCTTTCCAGGGGCGATCCAACCCCACGGTGTGCTGCTGACGTTGTCGGAGCCCGACCTGAACATCATTCAAGTCAGCACTAACGTCGCCAGCCTGTTCAACCGCGCCCCCGAGTCGTTGCTGGGCCAGCCACTGCACACGCTGATCGGTGCCGAGCATGCCCAGGCCGTGCAGGCCATGGCCGAACACAACAGCTTCTTTGATGCGCCGCCTTTGCACGTCACCCTCAACGGCGCCGAGTTCGAAGGCCTGCTGCACCGCCATCAGGACGTGCTGGTGCTGGAATTCGAACCGCGGCTCAAGGACTTCCGGCCACGGGCCCTGAAAGGCCGCAGCAGTGACTTGGGCAAGATGCTGCAACGTTTGCAATCAGCGAAAACCCTGCAAGCGCTGTACGAAATCAGCGTGACTGAAATCCAGGCCATGACCGGTTACGACCGGGTGTTGATCTACCGCTTCGAAGAAGAAGGCCATGGCCAGGTGATCGCGGAAGCGTCGGCACCGTCCATGGAGCTGTTCAACGGGCTGTTCTTCCCCGCGTCCGATATCCCGGAGCAGGCCCGCGAGCTGTATCGCACTAACTGGCTGCGCATCATCCCGAATGCGGCCTACGAGCCGGTGCCATTGCTGCCCAAGCTGCGCCCGGATACCGGCGAACCGCTGGATTTGAGCTTTGCCACCCTGCGCAGCGTGTCGCCGATTCACTGCCAGTACATGCAAAACATGGGCGTGCTGTCGTCCATGAGCATTTCGCTGATGAAGGGCGACAAGCTCTGGGGCCTGATCAGTTGCGGCAACCGCGAGCCGCTGCTGGTACCCAATGATTTGCGCATCACCTGCCAGACCATCGGCCAGGTGCTGTCATTGCAGATCAGCGCCATGGAAGCCCTGGACCTGAGCCGTCAGCGGGAAGAAAAAGTCGAGGCCCTGGCGTTGCTGGATAAAGCCATGAAGGCCTCCGAAGAAAACGTGTTCGACGGCCTGGCCCAGCGCGGCCAGGTGCTGATGGACCTGACCTTGTCCGGCGGCGTGGCGATCATCGAAGACAAGCAATTGCACCGCTACGGCAACTGCCCGGAACCGGCGCAGATCCGGGCCTTGCACAAGTGGCTGCAGGACAGCGGCGAGCCGGTGTTCTCCAGCCATAACCTGGTGTCGATCTACCCGCCAGGCGCCGAGTTCCAACAGGTGGCCAGCGGTGTCCTGGCCATGAGCCTGCCAAAGCCTGTGGATAACGGCGTGCTGTGGTTCCGCCCGGAAGTGAAAGAAAACATCAACTGGAGTGGTGACCCGAAAAAGCCGCTCGACCTGGAAAACTCCGACGCCGGCCTGCGCCTTCGCCCACGTACCTCGTTTGAAATCTGGAAGGTGGAGATGGCCGGTATTTCCACCAAGTGGAGCCATGGCGACCTGTTCGCCGCCAACGACCTGCGCCGCTCTGCCCTGGAAAACGACCTGGCCCGCCAGGTGCTGCGCGAACAACAGGCCGTGCGCGCCCGCGATGACCTGGTGGCGGTGGTGTCCCACGACCTGCGCAACCCGATGACAGTGATCTCCATGCTCTGCGGCATGATGCAAAAGGCCTTCAGCTCCGACGGCCCGCACACCTCGCGACGCATTTCCTCGGCCATCGACACCATGCAACAGGCCGCCGGACGCATGAACGTCTTGCTGGAAGACTTGCTCGACACCTCGAAAATCGAGGCCGGGCGCTACGTGGTCAAACCCGTGGCCCTGGACGTCAGCCAAATGTTCGAAGAGGCCTACTCCCTGCTCGCGCCGTTGGCGATGGAAAAAGGCATCGACCTGTCGTTCAACGCCGAGCCTGGCCTGCAGATCAACGGCGACCCGGAGCGGCTGTTCCAGGTGCTGTCGAACCTGATCGGCAATGCCATCAAGTTCACTCCGCGCCAGGGCAATATCGGCATCAGTGCGATGACCAACGGTGAAGAGATCGTGTTTTCGGTGCGTGACTCAGGCGAAGGTATTGCGCCTGATCAACTGCCCCACGTGTTTGATCGCTACTGGACCCAGTCGGAAAACAATCCCACCGGTACCGGCCTGGGGCTGTATATCACCCAGGGGATTGTCCAGGCCCATGGCGGCAAGATCATGGCTGAAAGTGAAGTGGGGCGTGGCAGTGAGTTCCGGTTTACGGTGCCGAAGGTGATTGAGGACTCCCATACCTGACCGCCCCTATGGCGAGCGCCGGTTACACCGGCAACACCACCACCGCCTCCAACCCACCACCCTGGCGCTCCGACAGGGTGAGTGTGCCGCCGTGTTCCAGCACAATCGCACGCGCGGTAGACAGCCCAAGTCCGACGCCGCCGGTGCTCTTGTTGCGTGAATTTTCAAGGCGATAGAACGGCAGGAACACCTGTTCGCGATACTGCGCCGCAATCCCCGGGCCGCGATCCAGCACGCGGATCACCACTTCAGCCGGCCCTTGCTGCAGTTCGATTTCCGGCGCCCGACCGTAGTGAATGGCATTGTCCATCAGGTTGGTCATCACCCGCTTGAGGCCCAGGGGCCGGCCAAAGTACACCAGGCGCGGCGGTCCGCTGAAAGCCAGTTCAATCGCCTGGTCGCGGTAGTCGTCGATCAGGGTTTGCAGCAGTTCCGCCAGGTCCAGCTGGGTGGCCTGCTCCAGGCGTGCGTCGTCGCGGAAGAACGCCAGGGCCGTGTTGATCATGGCCTGCATTTCATCGACATCATTGAACAGCCGGCGTTGCTGGTCGGCATCTTCGATGAATTCACCGCGCAGGCGCAGGCGGGTCAGGGGCGCACGCAGGTCGTGGGAGATGGCCGCGAGCATTTGCGTGCGGTCCTGGATAAAGTGCCGCAACTGCGCCTGCATGCCGTTGAACGCGAGGATCGCCTGGCGGATTTCGTGGGGCCCGACCGGTTCGATGGGCGGCGCGCGGAAGTCGGCGCCAAAGCGCCGCGCGCCCTGGGCGAAGTGTTGCAGGGGGCGAGCCAGGCGACGGGTCGCGACCAGGGTGACCAGCGCAGTCGAGATCAGCACCAGCAGCACCACGATCACGCTGCGCACGCCCTCGTCCAGCCCCCAACTGCGGGCACGGGCGCTGAACATCAGCCAGGACTGATCAGCCAGTTGCATCAGCAGCACATAGTGGCCATTGCCGCCCGGCCAGTCGGAAGGTTCGTAGGCTTCCATGGGACGCACCGGGCCCTGGAGCAGGTTCTTGAAGGCCTGTTCGCCCGAATGAAAATCCGGGTCGGCGAGCACGGGCAGCTCAAAGGCTTCCCGCTGCGCCGCCCACGTCACACTGAAGGATTCGTCGCCTACAACCTGCGCAAGGTGCGCGCGTTGCGCCGGTTGCGAACCTTCAACCACGCGCACCACCACGGCGATTTTTTCCAGCAGCCCGGTTTCGGTCAACGGCGGCCGTGCCCACACGCCCGCCAATTGCACAAACAGGGCGTTGAACGCCAACGCAGTCAGCATCGCCACCAGGATGGTCAGGGCGATCCAGCGGGCCACCGTGTCACGCGGGCGGCGACTCATGAACGGCTCACGCTGGCCGTGAATTGGTAACCGCCATTTCGCACGGTGCGGATCATGGCCGGGCGCTTGGTATCGAACTCCAGCTTGCGGCGCAGGCGGCTGACCTGCACATCGATGCTGCGGTCGAACGCGTCATGGCTGTGGCCCCGCGCCAGGTTCAGCAGTTGTTCGCGGGTCAGCACGCGCTGGGGGTGTTCGACAAAGACCAGCAGCAGGTCGAATTCGCCGGATGACAGCGGGATCATCACCTCGTCGGGGGAGCGCAGTTCACGGCGCGTAACGTCCAGTTGCCAGCCCGCAAAGCGAATCAAGGGACGGGCAGACTCGCCCAGCACCGGCCGCCCCTCGCCTGCCCGACGCAATACCGCACGCACCCGCGCCAGCAGTTCACGGGCGTCGAAGGGTTTGCTCAGGTAATCGTCGGCACCCATTTCCAGGCCTACCACGCGGTCACTGAGTTCGCCCATGGCGGTGAGCATGATCACCGGTGTTGCGTACTGCTGGCGCAGGCGCTGGCACAGCAACAAGCCGTTCTCCCCCGGCAGCATCAGGTCAAGAATGATCAGGTCGGCGGGATGACGCTCCATGGCGGCCCACAGCTCGGTGCCACCGGCGACGGTCTCGACCGCATAGCCATGTTGCATAAAGAATTTCTTCAGCAGCGCGAGGACTTCAAGGTCATCGTCCACGATCAAAAGGTTGCTCACAGGCGGGCATCACTGGGTGTTGTCGATGCGCCATCTAAAACCATTCGGCGCAGCCCGTCATATATTTCAATCGTGCAATAAAGCGTCAGCGCCGCAATAAACCAGACATCTTTGCGCAAGGGACGGCTGCCAGCATCGGCCTCCCTTTTGCGGAGACCGTGCTTATGCGCTCGCTGACCTATCCCCGGCACCTGGCTCGTCAGGTCGTGCTGTTGTTGACCGTGTCTTACCTCACGGGCTGCGCCAGCCCGGCCCCCTCGGGCACCACCACCCGCTGCGCACAGGTGAATTACCCGGTGTATGACCCGGCCGAACCGCTCAATCGCGGGGTGTTTGCCTTCAACCGGGCGGTGGATAACTACGCCCTGGCGCCGGTAGCACGTGGCTACCGCTACCTGCCGGATTTTTTCCAGCAGGGTGTGCATAACTTCGCGAGCAACTTCAGCGAGCCGAAGGTGTTTATCAATGACCTGTTGCAAGGCAACCCAAGGCGCTCGGTCAATACCCTTGGGCGTTTTGCGCTGAATACCACAGTAGGGGTGGTGGGACTGATCGATGTATCAGACCGCGTGGGCATTCCGCGCCATAGCGCCGACTTCGGCCAGACATTCGGCGTGTGGGGCATCGGCAACGGGCCGATTGTCGAACTGCCACTGCTGGGTACCGGCAACAGCCGCGATGCGGCAGGCAAAGTCTTGAGTTTCCTGGTCTCGCCGTTGGGAGACAGTGACACCGTGCAGACCCTGGGCACCCTCAGCCTGGTGGGGGGCACCGTGGACACGCGGGCATCGCTGTTGCCGCTCACCGACAGCCTGCAAAAATTGCCGGACTACTACAGTGCATTACGTAACGTGGTGGCGCAAAACCGCGCGGCTTTTGTGCTGGAAGGCAAGGAAGGCGCGACCTCTTCCGCGACTGAGGGTTGCTCGAAAAGCGCGACCGATGACTTCTGAGGCGAGTTGCCAAAGGGCGTCATATCTTGAAGCAGGGCGTTTATAGCTCGCCAGCACCCTGCTCTATAAGTTTGGCTGCACTTCGCTCCAAGGGGTGAAGTAACAGTCGACTAATAGGATAGAAGGACACGTCCATGCTCAGCTCTATCAACGCCACACCGCTCCCTCCCCTTCCCCCCACTGCGCCGCAGGACGCCACAGCCCTGCACCGCAAGAAACGCAGTATTGAAGAACCCCAGGCGCAACTGGAGCGTCAGGAGGCTGATGGTTCATCGCGCAGCCGACCCAGAAGTGGCGGCCTGGATACCCTGGGCAAAGGGAACTTGCTCTGAACCGCAGGAAGAAGGGCAGCGTATTGCCCTTCTTCCTTTTGCATACCGTCCCGCCTTAACAAAACACTGACATCCGTTGCGCTAACCTTGCCGGTTCAACCCTGGCCGGAGCCTGTTACTGCATGCCACATCCCGACACCTTGCCCGCCGTACTCGCCGGCCCTCTGCTGCGGCGCCTGGAACCCCGGCGCCTGGTGCTGTGGCTGGTGGGGAGCCGGGCATTGCCCCTGACCCTGAAACTGCACTGTGCCGAACAGTGCGTGGACATACCGCTGGGCCAGGATCGGTGCCAGATCGTGCCGGTGGGGCGCCAGGCGTTCATCCATCTGATTGATGTACGGTTGGACGAGGCGCTGCCCCAGGACGTAGTCATCCACTATGACCTGCTGGTCGACGACGCCGGCATTACCGAATGGGCACCGCACCTGCTGTACACCGACACACACTGCCCAAGTTTTGTACTGCACAGCCACATCCATCAGTTGGTACACGGCTCCTGCCGCAAACCTCACCACAGCGCCGACGAAGGCCTGCTCTGTGTCGATCGGCTGCTGGCCGACGCGCCGAACCCGGCCGACCGCCCAGCCTTGCTGATGATGAGCGGCGACCAGGTGTACGCCGACGATGTGGCCGGGCCGATGTTGCGGGCGATCCATGGGCTGATTGCGCGCCTGGGCCTGTTCGACGAGTACCTGGAAGGCGCGGTGGTAGAAGACAGCGCCAGCCTCTACGGGCATCACGCCAGCTACTACCACCGCGCGGACCTGCTACCCGCGCTGGACAGCAACGAGACCCTGCGCGAACGTTTTTTTGGCGGCGTGAAAAAGCCGATTTTCACAAGCAGCACCGCCGACAATCACCTGGTGACGTTCGCCGAAGTCATGGCAATGTACCTGCTGGTGTGGTCGCCCACCCCCTGGTCCCTGATCACCGTACAGCCACCGCAACTGAACGCCGATGAAACTGCGCGCTATGCCCGCGAACAAGTGCAGGTGGATAAATTTCGCGATGGCTTGCCGGGCGTGGCGCGGGTATTAGCCCATCTGCCCACCTTGATGATCTTTGACGATCACGACATCACCGACGACTGGAACCTCAGCGCACAATGGGAAGAAACCGCCTACGGCCATCCGTTCTCCAGACGCATCATCGGTAACGCCCTGCTGGCATACCTGCTGTGCCAGGGCTGGGGCAATAACCCGGACGCCTTTGATGAGCTGGTGGGCCACTCCCAGGCACTGGCCACCCAGGCGCAGAACAATCATTTGGACGCCCAGGCACAGGATGCTTTGCTCGCGGCGCTACTGAAGTTCCAGCAGTGGCACTACGTACTGCCCACCACCCCGGCCCTGGTGGTGCTCGACACCCGCACCCGGCGCTGGCGCAGCGAATTCACCCTCAAGCAACCGTCCGGCCTGCTGGACTGGGAAGCCTTGAGCGAACTGCAACAGGAACTGCTCGACCATCCCTCGGCCATCATCGTCTCCCCCGCGCCGATCTTCGGCGTCAAGCTAATCGAGACCGTGCAGAAAATCTTCAGCTGGTGCGGCCACCCGTTGCTGGTGGACGCAGAAAACTGGATGGCCCATCGCGGTGCGGCCCAGGTGATCCTCAATATCTTTCGCCACTCGCGCACACCGGGTAACTACGTGATCCTCTCGGGGGATGTGCACTATTCGTTCGTCTATGAAGTGCTGATCCGCCATCGCAACGCCGGCCCCAGGATCTGGCAGATCACCAGCAGCGGCATCAAGAATGAATTCCCGCCGCGCTTGCTGGAATGGTTCGACCGCCTCAATCGCTGGCTGTACTCGCCACGTTCCCCCCTCAACTGGTTCACTCGCCGCCGCACCATGCAGGTGGTGCCGCATATCCCGGAGCATGCCGAGGCCGGTGAACGGTTATGGAATTCGGCAGGCATCGGCCAAGTGTTTTTCAACAAGCGGGGGCAGCCTGACACGATCTACCAGCACAACGCCGACGGGAAGGCGCGTACGAGGATGATCGCGCCGAAGCAATAGCCCATGGCCACCCTCCTGTAGCCGTCCATCCGCCCTATTCAAAGCGCACAAGCTCCGTTGTACAGTAGCTCCAGCCACGGAGTATCGGCATCAATATGACTGGCCTTGGACGCCAGCCCATGCAAGGAGCGCACAGATGGACGATACCTCCGACAACGGCAATTTCTCCCACCTCAATGCCGACATGCTGCATACCGTGCTGGAGCTGGTCAGCGACGGGATCTGGGACTGGAACGCCAATACCGGGTTCGTCTACCGCAACCCGGGTTGGTACGAAATGCTGGGCTACCCCCGCCATTCCCTGGAAAACAGCGTGTTCACCTGGGAGACCGTCATCCACCCGGAAGACTACCCCCACGTGATGACGCTGTTCGATGACTACATCCACCGTCGCGCCCCCTACTATCAAATCGAATACCGTTGCCGCAAAAAAGATGGCAGCTACCTGTGGATCGAAGACCGGGGCTACGTGATTGCCCGTAACCCCGATGGCTCGGTGGCGCGGATGGTCGGCGCCCATCGCGATATTCATATACGCAAGTGCTCCGTCGAACAGCTGGAGCGACGTAACCAATCCCTTGAGGCACTGGTGGCCGAGCGCACGCGCGAGTTGTCACGGGTCAACCAGCAGTTGCAATTACAGCTGGACGAAAACCGCTCCCTGGCCGAACGGGATGCCCTGCCCCTTGTTGCCAACCGCTATCGCCTGGAAAAAGTCCTGCTGGAAGAATGCGACCGCGCCCAGCGTTTTCGCCTGCCGCTGGCATTGATCGCGATGGATATCGATGACTTCAAGCCCATCAACGACCGGCACGGGCACGGCGTCGGCGACCAGACCCTGGTGCAGGTCGTGGAATGCCTGGAAAGCTGCCTGCGCCAAGGCGACCTGCTGGCCCGCTGGGGGGGCGACGAGTTCATGGTGGTCCTGCCCAAGAGTTCGCTGGAAACCGCCACGCAGTTGGCCGAGGCCATCTGCCAGACGATGCGCAAGCGGCCGATGCGCGGCGACCTGCCCGTGACCCTGAGCCTGGGTGTGGCCGAGCGCCATATGGATGAATCCCCCGCCGCCCTGATGGCGCGTGCCGATCAGGCGTTGTATCGCGCCAAGGCGGCGGGGAAAGATGGCGTGTCGGCGTAAGCCGAGCCTGTCAGCGCACCGGTGGCGCGTACTGGATGCCGCCGTTGCTCCACAGGGCATTGAGCCCGCGCCTGATCTTCAACACACTGCCTTGGCCGATGTTGCGCTCGAACACTTCACCGTAGTTACCCACCTGCTTGACGATCTGCACCACCCAATCCTTGCGCAGCTTGAGGTCCTTGCCGTACTCGCCGTCGGCGCCCAGCAGTCGCGCTACATCCGGATTTTTCGTGGTCTTGGCCTGCTCTTCGACGTTCTGCGAGGTGATGCCCATCTCCTCGGCGTTGATCATCGCAAACAGGGTCCACTTGACGATGCTGAACCACTCGTCATCGCCCTTGCGCACCAGTGGCCCCAGCGGCTCCTTGGAAATCACCTCCGGTAACACCACGAACTCATCCGGGTGGGCCATCTTGATCCGTTGGGCATACAGCCCCGACTGGTCGGTGGTGAGCACATCGCAACGCCCGGCTTCAAGGCCCTTGGCGCTTTCGTCGGCGGTGTCGAAGGTGATCGGCGTGAACTTCATGCCATGGGTACGAAAATAGTCGGAAACGTTGAGTTCGGTGGTGGTGCCGGCCTGGATGCACACGGTTGCGCCGTCCAGTTGTCTGGCGGCGGTGACCCCCAGTTTGTTGTTCACCAGAAAGCCGATGCCGTCATAGTAGGTCACCCCCGTGAACACCAGGCCCATGCCCGAGTCGCGGGAGCTGGTCCAGGTGGTGTTGCGCGAAATCACGTCAATTTCGCCGGACTGCAGGGCAGTGAAACGCTCCTTGGCGGTCAGTTGGGTGAACTTCACTTTGGACGCGTCACCGAATACGGCGGCCGCAACGGCGTGGCACACGTCCACATCGATGCCGGTCATCTTGCCCTGGCTGTCAGGCACGCCAAAACCTGGCAACCCGTCGCTGACCCCGCACTGGATAAACCCTTTTTTCTGGATCGCGTCCAGGGTCGAACCGGCGTGCGCGGTGCCGGCCAGGCCAAACACGGCGGCGGCACTGATCATGGCCAAGGTAATGTTGAATCGGTTCATGCGAGGCTCTCCCTGTCGTTTCTTGTTATTCGGCGCCACACCGCCCGCGCCGGCTTCTGATGCTGCCGGGGGAGTATCGACGGGTTTACCGCGTGGCCACAAACGACCTTTTGGCAACAGCTCCTTCCGATTTGGAATGACCCGGCGACTTTATTTCGTTTGCGGCAGGGCGTGGCCCACGGCTTAGATAAAAATACACCCGCCACTGCCGAGTCCGAGATTCATGAGCCGCGAAACCATCAGCCAGTCGATTTCCATCGTTCATCCCATCAGCCTCAGCCATGGCAGCAACGCCGAGGTCTGGGACACCACGGGCAAACGCTATATCGACTTTGTCGGCGGGATCGGCGTGCTCAACCTTGGCCATTGCCACCCGGGCGTGGTGGCGGCGATTCGTGAACAGGCGACGAAGTTGACCCACTATGCGTTCAACGCTGCACCGCACACGCCCTACATCGAACTGATGGATCGCCTGACCGGGTTTATCCCGGTGGACTACCCCGTCAGCGGCATGCTCACCAACAGCGGTGCGGAAGCGGCAGAAAACGCCTTGAAAATCGTGCGCGGCGCCACCGGCCGCACGGCGGTGATCGCCTTTGACGGCGCCTTCCACGGCCGCACCCTGGCCACCCTCAACCTCAATGGCAAGGTGGCGCCCTACAAACAAAAGGTCGGCGTCCTGCCCGGCCCGGTGTATCACCTGCCCTACCCCAGCGCCGATAACGGCGTGAGCTGCGCTGAAGCGCTGAAAGCCATGGACCGCTTGTTCAGCGTGGAAATCGACGTCGGTGACGTCGCCTGTTTCATCATCGAGCCGGTGCAGGGCGAAGGCGGTTTCCTGGCGCTGGATATCGAGTTTGCCCACGCCCTGCGGCGCTTTTGCGATGAACACAATATCCTGCTGATTGCCGATGAGATCCAATCGGGCTTCGGGCGCACCGGCCAGCGTTTCGCCTTCTCACGCCTGGGCATCGAACCGGATCTGATCCTGCTGGGCAAAAGCATCGCCGGCGGCGTGCCGCTGGGTGCGGTAGTCGGGCGCAAGGCCTTGATGGACAACCTGCCCAAAGGCGGCCTCGGTGGTACTTACTCGGGTAACCCCATCGCTTGCGCGGCGGCATTGGCCACCCTCGATGCGATGACGGACGAACACTTGCAGGTCTGGGGCTCGCAACAGGAAGCAGCGATCGTTGGCCGCTATGCCGCCTGGCGTTCGCAGCACCTGTCGCCGTACCTGGGTCGCCTGACCGGCGTCGGTGCCATGCGTGGCATCGAACTGGCCAACGCCGACGGCACGCCCGCGCCCCGGCAACTGACCCAATTGCTGAGCCTGGCGCGAGACGCCGGGCTGTTGTTGATGCCCAGCGGCAAGTCGCGGCACATCGTGCGCTTGCTGGCACCGCTGACCATCGAGCCTGCGGTGTTGGAAGAAGGGCTGGATATTCTCCAGGCGTGCCTGAAGCAGTTGGTTTGACGCCCTGCATTCGCCGGTCGGCAGCCTTGACCTGATCCCCCTCCCCGCTGAAAATGCGCGACGCTTTTTTGTCTTCCGTTTACTGAAGTAGTGAAATTTCAATGTCCGATTCTTACACCGAACACTCCGCCGAAGAATCCGTAGTCGCCTTGCACGCCAAGGCTGAATACGAAAACGCCATCAATCTTTCACAGCATGTGCCAGCCGCCAAGATCATCAGCGAGATGGTGCTGGACGCCTTTCACACCTCCAAGGAAAGCGACCAGATCCGCGAACTGCGCGTGGCCATCCGCCAGGCCCACGACGCCTTCGACGACGACAAGGCCTACGACCTGATGGGCCAGCTCAAGCAGCTCAAGGACGCCGAAGCCGCTGACAACCTCGCCCTTGAAGACCTGAGCAGCAAGTTCTCCATCAGCCGCATCCTGTCGAGCTTCAAGGATGATCCTGAGTTTCAGGAGCTGGTCTACGGGCTGGCCCTCAAAGTGCTGAACCAGTCTCACCAGGCCATCAGCAACCCAAGCGCCGGCAAAGGCAAGGCCGCTCGCCCCAAGAAAGAAGCCGAAGTGTTTGTGATCAGCAAGGACGGCATCAGCGTCACCCTGCCGCTGCGCACGCCACGCTCGCGGTTGAACGTCGACCGTGAGGCGTTTGAGTTCCTGGGCTTCAGCTTTGTAGGCGAAGGCGACGAAGCCGAGTTGGAGGTTGAAAGCTTTGTGGATAACGCCGGCGTCGAGCAGCCGCTGAGCCGCAAGAGCGTGATTACTGCGCTGCAACAGCAGACGGCGTTTGAGGGCTACAGCATCGCGCAGCAGTGACATCCCTGAACTGAATGTGGGAGGAAGAAAGCCCCCTCCCACATCGGCGCTAGACCGTCGCCGCAAACACCTCGCGAAACCGCTCCATCTCCCGCTTGTTCCCCACCGTCACGCGCACCCACTGCGGCCAGTTTTTCCACACCCGCCCGATCAGTACGCCGTGCGTGGCAAGTTTCTCGATGACCTGCTCGGCCGGTTGCTTCACGTCGATCATGAAACAGTTGGCCTGGGACGCCGTGCAGGTGAAGCCACGGCCCTTGAGCCAGGTGATTGTTTCATCGCGCAGCTGGGCATTGAGCGCCTTGCGTTGTGGCAGCAGCTTTACGTCTTCCAGGCTGGCGAGGCCGCCGAGCAGGGAAGAACCCGCCGGGACATTGTCACCGCCGAATACCGCCAGCCGTTCCAGCAGCGCCGGGTGGCCGATCGCCAGGCCCAGGCGGGCGCCGGCCATGCCATAGATTTTCGAGAAGGTGCGCAACACCAACAGGTCGTCATGGTCTTTGACCCAGCTCACCACGCTTGGGGTGTCGGCGAAGTCGATGTAGGCCTCGTCCACCACCAATACGCTGCCTTTGGGCTTGTTCGCCAGCGCCTGGCGAATAGCCTCGGTAGAGGTGAGGGTGCCCGTCGGATTGTTGGGATTGCAGACATAGAGCATCCCCGCCTGGGGATCGGCGGCGAGCATGGCGGGAACGTCGTGGCCGTGGTCGGCGCCAAGGTCCACTTCGCGCACCGGCGCCTTACGGGACTCGGCGGCCTGGCGCGGTACTTCGTAGGACGGCGTGGCCATCACCAGGCCGCGGGTTTCGCTGGTGAACGCCAACACCGCGTAGCGCAGCGCGGCCATGGAGCCGGCGAATACCGCCACCTGCTCTTCGGCAATCCCGTGCTGCTGGGCAAACAGGCCGGCCAAGGCGTACATGTGTTTGTACGGATACCGCCCGGCTGTCGCGATGCCGCGCTGCATCGCTTCGCGGGCCGCCGTCGAAGGCCCGTAGGGGCTTTCGTTGTAGTTGAGCAGTACCTTGTCAGCCTTGATCGGCGCGGGTGCGGCGAGCGCCCAATCCAGGCGTCCGAGCAAAGGCAGGGCGGCGCCAAGAGCGAGAAGGGATCGACGACTAACGCTGACCATGGTGACTACTCCTTGTAGACGGGTGAGGAATTCGCACAGCTCGTATAGAAGGGTATGACGAGACAAGGAACGAAGGATTTAACCGAGCCGCCATGAAAAAGCCCCGTACAACGTGCGAAGACGGGGCTTTTTTCGAGCAGGGCGCTTCAGCGTTCCCAGTAGCCGGCGATGGGATATTTCGCACACAAAGCTTCGAGTTCTGCACGCAGTTGTTGCTGCAGAATCGGTTCGAGGCGGTACGCGTGCTCCCCCAGCGGGGTGACATTGTCCAATACCCGGCACACCAGATCGATGATGTGCCGACAGCCCTCGGCATCGACACCGCGTTGCGCCATGGAGCCCGTGCCGATACACAAGCCACTGGCGACGGCAGACGAACGCGTCTCACCCGGTATGCGGTTTTTATCCACCACGACACCGCAGCTTTCCAGCGCCGACTCGGCGATAGCGCCGGTAACGCCGCCGCGCAAGCGAATCAGCACGGTATGGTTTTCACTGCGCCCGCCGACCACTTCATAGTCATGGGCCTGAAACGCGCTGGCCACTTCATCGGCCAGGGCGCGAATCCGCCCCATGCATGCGTCGAACTCCGGTGTCATCGCGTAGCCCAGCGCAGCGGCTTTGGCGGCGATCATATTGACCGCCGGCGCGCCCTGCATGCGTGGGAACACGGCTTGATCAAGTACACGGCTGAAGGTCGCTCTCAAGCCGGGCACCTTGGTATGGGCATCGCGGCCGGACAGGATCAAGCCTCCGCGCGGCCCACCCAGCTGCTTGTGGGTACAGGTGGTGGTGACATGCGCGGCGTTGATCGGACTCGGGTGCCGCCCCGTCACGACCAGCCCGGCAATATGAGAAATGTCGGCGAGCAGGATCGCACCCGCTTCATCGGCTATGGCGCGAAACCGCTCGAAATCCACAACCCGCGAATAAGCCGATGCACCGCAGATGATGATGCGTGGGCGATGGGCAAGCGCCAGACTACGCACGTGCGCGTAATCGATCAGTCCGTCGGCGGTGGTGCCGTAGCGAATGGCCTTGTAGTAGGCACCGGTAAATACGGCGGGGCTGCCATGGGTAAGGTGCCCACCGTGATCGTGGGCCATGCCCAGCAGGGTATCCCCCGGTTCAAGCAGGGCGGACAGCACTTGGGCATTGGCGTTGGAAGCCGAGTGCGACTGCACGCCGGCGTAGTGGGCATCGAACAATTCACGCGCCCTGCGGATAGCCAGGGACTCGACCAGATCGACATTCTCGCAGCCCGCCCGATGGCGTCGGCCAGGCGCGCCCTCGGCAGTGATGTTCACCAATGCAGACGCGGAGGCCACCAGGGTGCGGGGTTCGACCGCACAGGAGGACGCGACCAGTGACAGTGTGCGGTGCTGGCGCGCCACTTCCGCGTCCAGCAGCATCGCCAACTCCATGTCCTCGGCGTGCAGATCCGCCATGCCTCGGCGCAACAGGTCAGCCTGATCCTGCAGGTGTACGGTATTGACTGCCATGGGGAGTGTCCTTTCCTTGGTCGCTGCGTAGCGGTTCGTCCTGAACCGTGGCGCCCAATTAAACAGGAAATTAAACATTTTCCAAATTAAATGTTCGCTTTTGTCCCCCTTTGCCGAGTAACTGGCCATTTGCCTTTCCGCCTGACAGGGTCGAGCATCTTGGGCTTTATTGTTAAGCCACGCGCGTGCAACACTTGCGCCCGCCGCAAAGCCTGAACGCCCTGGATGGGTACTTCAGTGCTGAAACAGCCTGCGTGGCGTCTTCAAGGATCAACGGTTTTTACTAAAGGGAAGTGGTGAGCACGTGATGCACAGACGAGAAAAAACCGAGCACTTGAAGAGCAACATCAAGTACTTGATCAAGAGCCGCGGCGAGACCCAACTGTCGTTGTGCAGCGCGGCCGGCCTGACCCGCACCACGATCTACAACATCCTCGAAGGCAAGGTCGTCAACGTTCAACAGTCGACCCTGCGCAAGATTTCCGATTTTTTCGGCGTGTCTTACGAAGAAATCGAGACCATCGATTTTGAAGCCAAGGAAATCATCGAGAGCAGTGTTTCGCCCCAGGGCAATATGAACCCGGCAGCCGTGCCTGTGCTCAAGCAAAGCCAGGTCATGCAGCACCTGGACAAGCGCATCGGCGAACTGGCCACCCTCTTCCCGCTCACGTACTACTTCGGCGCGTCCCATAACCTGATCGGCGTGCAGCTGGAGCATCCCATCGCGGGAGTGAACGAGCCAGGTGATCTGCTGATCATCCAGAAGGGTTCATCGAGCGATACCAAGGAAAAGCTGGTGTTCGACAAGGTCACTCAGGCGCTGTTGATCAGCCGTGAGGCCTGCGCCAACTCAGAACGCCTGTGTGTACTGGGCGATATCATTGAGGAGCGCTTCAATGACCACGCATGAAAGCGAGATAGAAAACAGCAAGTACAAACTGCTTGGCTTCGAAAATGACAAGAGCCTGGCCGTGATCATGATCATCGCCACGGGCAAGATCATCCGGGTCAAGTTGAGCGAAGTCATCAACAGCGAAATCATGGACAACTTAAATAAAATGGAAGTTAAAAACCTGTACAAGAAGTTCTATTCCCAAGGCGGCTCGGTGACCGCGTACGACCTCAATGACCGTAATGAAAACTCATGGATGATCTACATCATCCTGAACCTGCTGCTCTTCACTTTTTATATTTTCACCAGCATCGCCGCGACCAAACCGATCTACATCGAGTCACTCGACATCATCGTCACGCCCGGCACTTTCCTGTATCCGTTGACCTTTTTGATCGTGGACCTGCTCAACGAAAACTTCGGCCTGAGACTCGCCAGAAAGGCCATTCTGTTTGCCTTTGCCAGCAACGCGATGATCATCATCCTGCTCTACGGCTCGACCTTCCTGCCCGGCCTGCCAGGTTGGAAGCTCGACGGTCCTTACAACGATGTGATCGTCCAGGTATCGTCGGTATTGATCGCCTCTTCGGTGTCGTTCCTGGTGTCGGAAAATATCAACTCGTATTTACTGTGCAAGATCAAAGAGCTGACCAATTCCAAATACCTGTACCTGCGCATTTTCCTCAGTACGTTCTTTGCGGTGATTATCGACAGCTTCCTGTTCTGCTTCATCGCGTTCTACGGCGCCATGCAGACCAGCGACATCCTGAGCATGATCTACGTACAGATCGCGATCAAAGTCGGCTTTGCGTTCTTCAATATCCTGCCGGCCTACGGTGCCCGCTCGTTGTTCAAGCGCTACCTGACCAACGCCACTGCCTGATTTGCGTAACAGCTATCGAACCTTGGCGAGGCTCGATAGCTGCGCAGTGGGGGGTCAGTTCAGCTGCAATTTCTGCTTAAGGCTCTGCATGACCGTTGCCTTGTTCTGCAGGTAGTCATTCAAGCCACGTGCACGCAGGTTGCACGCATCGCACTCGCCGCAGCCGGTGCCGATAATGCCGTTGTAGCAGGTCAGGGTCTGCTCGCGGACCAGGTCCAGTTGCTGGTGGTAATCCGCCAATGCCCAGGTCTCGGCCTTGTTCAGCCACATCAACGGGGTTTCCAGGCGTACGTCGTACTCCATGCCCAGCTTGAGCGCCTGGTTCAAGGCTTTGACGAACTCATCGCGGCAATCGGGGTAGCCGGAGAAGTCGGTTTCACACACGCCGGTGATCACCGCCCCGGCCTTGACCTGATACGCGTAGATAGCCGCCAGGGTTAAAAACAGAATATTGCGGCCCGGCACAAAGGTGCTCGGCAGGCTTTCGCCGGAGCTGTTCACGGTCGGCACCGGGATGTTGTCGCGGGTCAGACTGCTGATCGCCAGTTCGTTGAGCAGCGACACGTCCATCACTTTGTGAACGGTGGCCCCCAGTTGCTTGGCCAACTGCCGGGCGACTTCGATTTCCGCGACATGGCGCTGACCGTAATCGAAGGTGATGCAGTGCACTTCGTCATACAGCGGCAGCGCCTGGATCAGGCAGGTCGTCGAATCCTGACCGCCACTGAACACCATAACGGCTTTTTTACTCATCACTTTGCTTCCTGCAGGGGTAGGGTTTGGTCGTAGTTTAAAGGTCACTCAATAAAAAACCCCGCGCTTCTTTCGAAGGCGGGGCCTTTTTATTACTCAGACACTCAGTGGGCGTAGGTCAGCAACAGCTCTTTCGGCACTTGGAAATCCAGGGACATCATCACGCTGAGCGCGGTGATGGTGAAGATCGAGAACACGAACAGCTTGCGCGCCCAGACGGTGTCGTCCACCGCCTTGTAGCCGGTCCAGGCCATGTACAACCAGTACATGCCCATGGCCGCAGCGACGGCAAGGTAGCTCATGCCGGCGTAGCCACTGAAGGTCAACATCAAGGTCGCCACGAGGAAGGCCAGGATGTAGAGCAGGATGTGTTTCTTGGCGACCTGGATGCCACGCTTGACCGGCAGGACCGGAATCGAAGCAGCCAGGTAGTCGTTGAAGCGGAAGATCGCGATGGCGTAGGAATGCGGCATCTGCCACAGGCTGAACATCACCAGCAGCACCAGCGCAGCCATGTCGAAGCTATTGGTCACAGCCACATAACCAATCACCGGCGGCATCGCCCCCGACAGACTGCCCACCAGCGTGCCGTGCACCGACTTGCGCTTGAGGTACAGGCTGTAGAGACCGACGTAGATGACAAAACCGATCACGGCAAACAACGCCGCCAGCGGGTTGGCCACCTGGTACAACAGGGCCACACCGGCAACACCCAGGACGGTCGCGAAGATCAGCGCCAGTTTCAGGGAGATAAGGCCCTGGACCAGCACGCGATTCTTGGTGCGCTCCATCTTGATGTCGATGTCACGGTCGATGCAGTTGTTGAAGACACAGCCGGAAGCCACCACCAGGGACGTACCGATCATCGCAGCCAGGAAGATGGCCAGATCGACATGTCCCTTGGAGGCCAGGAAGAAACCGCCCGCCACAGAAAGCACGTTACCGAAAATGATCCCCGGTTTGGTGATTTGGATAAAGTGCTTAAGCGACATCGGGTCTTACCTCACTTCGCCATCATGAACGTATGGATGCTGAACATGATCCATATCGACAGGCCAACCAGCAGCAGGATTACTAAGCCTGCGAACACGAACGCAATCACGTTATCGCGCTGCTCTTTAGAACGATCCAGGTGCAGGAAGTACACCAGGTGAACCAGAACCTGAATCACCGCGAACGCCAGCACGATCATCAAAGTGATCGATTTCGGCAGGGTCGGGTACATCACCAGACCGAACGGGATAAGCGTCAGGATTACCGACAGGATGAAGCCGATGGCGTACGACTTAACGCTGCCGTGGCTCGCATCATGGCTGTCATGGTCATGGGAGTGTGCATTAGCCATTACAGAGTCCCCATCAGGTAAACAACGGTGAAGACGCAGATCCAGACCACGTCCAGGAAGTGCCAGAACAGGCTCAGGCAGCTCAGGCGAGTCTTGTTGGTGTTGGTCAGGCCGTGTTTATTGACCTGATACATCATCACCGCCATCCACAGCAGGCCGGCCGTTACGTGCAGACCGTGGGTGCCTACCAGCGTGAAGAACGCCGACAGGAAGCCGGAACGGTGCGGGCCGTAGCCTTCGGAGATCAGCAGGTGGAACTCGTTGATCTCCATGCCGATGAAGCCCAGGCCGAACAGGAAGGTCAGTGCCAACCAGCTCAGGACGCCTTTCTTGTTGCCCTTGTAGAAGGCCAACATGGCGAAGCCGTAGGTGATCGAACTGAACAACAGCAAGGCGGTTTCGCCGAGCACGTAAGGCAGTTCGAAGATGTCGTGGCCCGACGGGCCACCCGCAACGTTGTTTACCAGTACCGCGTACACCGCGAAGATCGACGCAAACAAGATGCAGTCGGTCATCAGGTAGAGCCAGAAACCGAAAACGGTCATCGGCCCCGAGTCGTGGTGATGGTCATCGTGCCCATGGTCATCGACATGGGCGTGTCCAGCATTGGTCACTAAGTTCGACATGGTTTAAGCCTGTTCCAACGAGGTTTCTACACGGTTGGCCGGGATTTTCTTCTCGGCGACCAGGCGAGCGTGCTGCTCGGCTTCGATGCGCTCGATCGTTTCGACCGGCACCATGTAGCCTTGATCATCACGTGCTGCGTGGACAATGAAGTAGCCGATGGTGCCCACCAGGCTCACGATTGCCAGCCACCAGATGTGCCAGATCATCGCGAAACCGAACACGGTCAACAGCGCACCCATCACCACGCCAGTAGCGGTGTTGCTTGGCATGTGGATCGGCTCGTAGTGCTTGGGCTTCTGGTACGCAGTACCGTCTTCCTTGGCTTCGGTGAACGCATCGATGGTGTTCGCAGTCGGGATCACGGCGAAGTTGTAGAACGGAGGTGGCGACGAGGTCGACCATTCCAGGGTGTGGCCATTCCATGGGTCGCCGGATTCGCAAGCGTTCTGCTTACGGTCACGGATGCTCACGTACAGTTGGATCAACTGGCAGGCGATACCCACAGCGATCATGAGTGCACCAAACATGGCGACGTACAGGTACGGCACCCACTCAGGGTTGGTAGTGGCGTTCAGACGACGGGTCATGCCCATGAAGCCCAGTGCATAGAGCGGCATGAACGCAACGAAGAAGCCCGAGATCCAGAACCAGAACGCAGCCTTACCCCAGCCTTCGTGCAGCTTGAAGCCGAACGCTTTCGGGAAGTAGAAGCTGAAACCAGCGATGTAGCCGAATACCGCACCACCGATGATCACGTTGTGGAAGTGAGCGATCACGAACAGGCTGTTGTGCAGTACGAAGTCAGCACCCGGAATGGCCAGCAGTACGCCGGTCATGCCGCCGATGGCGAAGGTCACCATGAAGCCCAGGGTCCACAGGACCTGGCTGGTGATGCGCAGACGGCCGTGGTAGATGGTGAACAGCCAGTTGAATAGCTTCACCCCCGTCGGGATGGAAATCAGCATCGTCGCCAGGCCGAAGAAGGCGTTGACGCTGGCCCCCGAACCCATGGTGAAGAAGTGGTGCAGCCACACCATGAAGCCCAGTACGGAGATTGCGCCCGATGCGTAGACCATCGAGTGGTGACCGAACAGGCGCTTGCCGGTAAAGGTCGAGATCACTTCGGAGAAGATACCGAACGCTGGCAGGATCAGGATGTACACCTCAGGGTGACCCCATGCCCAGAACAGGTTCACGTACATCATTGGATTACCACCAAGTTCATTGGTGAAAATGTGGAAATCCAGGTAACGGTCAAGCGACAGCAGCGCCATGGTAGCGGCCAGGATCGGGAACGACGCCACGATCAGGACGTTGGCCCAGGTGCAGGTCCAGGTGAAGATCGGCATGTCCATCAGTTTCATGCCAGGGGCGCGCATTTTCAGGACGGTGGCCAGGAAGTTGACCCCCGTCAGCGTCGTCCCGAGCCCTGATAACTGTAGCGCCCAGATGTAGTAGTCCACACCCACGCCAGGGCTGTACTGGATGCCCGACAATGGTGGATACGCAACCCAACCGGTCTTGGCGAATTCGCCGACACCCAGGGACACGTTGATCAGCACCACGCCGGAAACCAGCAGCCAGAAGCTCAGGGAGTTCAGGAACGGGTAGGCAACGTCACGAGCACCGATCTGCAGCGGCACTGCAAGGTTCATCAGGCCGGTGAAGAATGGCATCGCCATGAAGATGATCATGATCACACCGTGGGCGGTGAAGATCTGGTCATAGTGTTCAGGCGGCAGGTAGCCAGGCGAACCTTCGGTGGCCATGGCCAACTGGGTACGCATCATGATGGCGTCGGCAAAACCACGCAGCAGCATGACCATGGCAACGATGATGTACATCACGCCGATTTTCTTGTGGTCGACCGACGTCAGCCACTCGGTCCACAGGTAGGTCCACTTCTTGAAATAAGTGATTGCTGCAAACAGTGCCAGACCACCCAGCGCGATCATGGCGATGGTAATCATCACAATCGGCTCGTGGAACGGGACCGCATCCCAACTTAATTTACCAAACATCGTTTACTCCTCTGCCCCAGCAGTTGAATGCGAGCCCGTGTCAGAACCTTCAACCGCGGCCACTTCTTTCTTCTCGTGCTTGACCGGCTTGCCTGGCTTCATACCTTCGTACTTGTCGACGATTTTCTGAAACAGGTTCGGCTCATACGCGGAGTACAGGGCGACAGGGTTGTTCTGGCTTGGTTTGGTCAGGGCGTCGTATTCAGCTTGATCAAGCTGTTTAGGTGCGGCCTTGACTTCGGCTACCCAGGCGTTGAAATCTTCCTGGCTCGTCGAGATCGCTTTGAATTTCATGCCGGTGAAGCCAGCGCCGCTGTAGTTCGCGGAGATGCCTTCCATTTCAGCTTTTTCGTTGGCGATCAGGTGCAGTCGGGTCTGCATGCCTGCCATCGCGTAGATCTGACCGCCCAGGGCAGGGATGAAGAACGAGTTCATCACGGCGTCGGAGGTGATCCGGAAGTTAAGCGGGGTGTTCTCAGGGAAGCGAATCTGGTTAACCGTGGCGATACCCAGGTCCGGGTAGATGAACAGCCACTTCCAGTCCAGCGCGACCACTTCGATGTTGATCGGCTTGACGTCGGACTCCAGCGGACGGTACGGGTCCAGCTCGTGGGTCGACTTATAGGTGATGTAACCCAGGGCGATGATGATGAGGATCGGGACCAGCCACACCGCGATTTCGATCTTGGTGGAGTGCGACCACTTAGGCGCGTAGGTCGCGCTGGTGTTCGACGCGCGGTATTTCCAGGCGAAGGCAAAGGTCATGATGATCACAGGCACCACGACCAACAGCATCAGCAGGGTGGCAGTGATGATCAGGTTTCGTTGATCCAGACCGATCTGTCCTTTTGGGTCCATCAAGGTCCACTTGCAGCCTCCCAGCATTAACATCATGCCAAGCAGCGGCAAAAAGCCTAGTAATCGGGGGTACCTGTTTTTACTCATCTCACGACCTCTAAAGCAGCTTGCGCAATGCAGTTGGGTTTTGATCGCCAACACTTCACCCTGCCAAGGGTTGGCATTTCTCTTCGATTGAATAAGAGCCTGCCCGGCACGCCATATAACGGAGCGTTTCACGGACCTGCGGTGAGTTCTTATTCGATTTCGTGGTTAAAGGCCTTGTTACAGACCAATTCCCTTTGGTGCGGATAGTTGAAAGGCTGCCGGAACCTTGGGGTCGCACAGAGCCGTCCATCTGCCCCTCGACCGCTCCAGTGCTCAAATATTGAGCAGCACCGGACATTCAGTGCGGGCGATTGTAGTTAGCTAGCGATGTATAAACCATGTCTTATAAAGAAATAATTTTTATCGATTACAGCAATAATCCTTCACCAATATTGCAATGGTTCGCGATCTTATCGCGTTCAATTCTCAACAAAAACCACAAAAATTGCCGTGTTATAGGGCAAACGGTCACAGCCCTTACCCCCCGTAAGGGCCTACGAAACCTATGCAACCCCCCATAAAACAAGGCATTCGGACATCACTCAAAGCCTTGTACGACGTGAGGTACGTGGCGTCGTCCAAACCACGAACTGACAGCACATCCTGGAGGCTTTTTGCAAATTTAAGCGTTGGTTTGGCGGGTCAGAAACGTCCTGCGGCAGCTTCCGTGTGACAACATGTCGCACACTGCGCGCAGCCAAAATTGTCCGGCGTCACGCTCTGTTCACAAAAGCCTACATGCAAAAACGCCCCGGCCTACCTTGAGGAAAGACCGGGGCGTTTCACTGATGGGTTCAGCCTTTGTGGCGACGATTACGATAGATGCCCAGGGGCACCAGGATGACCGTCAGCACGAACGCCACCAGCGCCCATTGCGCCAAAGACAGGCCCAGCACCGGCGGGTACGGGGTGCTGCAGAAGCCATCGACCTGGAAGCCCAGCGGGAAGACCTTGGCCAGGGGCAGGTCGTCGACGATAGGTTGCAGCACATCGACGCCGCAGCTCACCTGCGGGAAGAACTGGGTGTACACATGGTGACCGGCCGCGGCCACCCCGCCGAGAGCGCTGAGTACCACCAGGCCTTCGAACAGCGTGAGGGCGCCCTTGGTGCGCATGGCGGCACCGATGAACGCGAAGATCGCAATCAACAGCAAGGCATAGCGTTGCAGGATGCACAACGGGCACGGCGCCTCGCCCAACACCACCTGCATGTACAACGCTCCACCGATCAGCGCCAGGCAGATGATGCCCAGCAACACCAGAAAGCGCCGC
Source organism: Pseudomonas sp. NIBRBAC000502773 (assembly GCF_006517195.1). Lineage (NCBI taxonomy): Bacteria > Pseudomonadati > Pseudomonadota > Gammaproteobacteria > Pseudomonadales > Pseudomonadaceae > Pseudomonas > Pseudomonas sp. NIBRBAC000502773. Next base: position 2,227,702 of record NZ_CP041189.1, read on the forward strand.
TCCCTGCCTAAACGCAATTCGTCACTCATCCCCGTATCCCTTTGTTTGGTTGTGCCAATGGCCGCAAGTTTACACACAGAGAGTGGTTTAAACAGAGAGGGGTTAACAGGGGATTAATCGAGAGGAACAGAGATCCAAATGTGGGAGAGGCAAGCCCCCTCCCACATTATTTTGAACAGTGTGAACCTTCAGGTCTTATTCCAAGGCAGCCGCCGGGCCGAAGAATTCGTAGCGACTTTGCTTTTCGGGTACGCCCAGAGCCTTGAGGTGGCGCTTGATCGCCGCCATGAAGCCTTTAGGTCCCAGGAAGTATGCATCCACGTCACGCTGCTCCGGCAACCATGCAGCCAGTTGCTCCTGGCTCAGCAGGCCGACCTTATCCGCCGCAGGGCTCACGCCGTCGTCCTCGGCATAGCAATAGAAGCGCTTGAGCTGCGGGTGCTTGGCAGCCAGTGCATCCACCCAATCGCGGAACGCATGCACCCCGCCATTGCGCGCGCAGTGGATAAAGTGCACCGGACGCTCGGTGGCCAGCGCAGCCTCCAGCATCGGCAAGGTTGGGGTGATCCCTACCCCGCCGCTGATCAGCACCAGCGGCTTATCGCTGGCCGCCAGGGTGAACTCGCCCGACGGCGGAAACAGGTCAATCGTCGCACCGACCTGCAACTGGTCATGCAGGTAGTTGGAAACCCGCCCGCCGGCCTCGCGCTTGACGCTGATGCGGTATTCACCCGCATCACTCAGGGCCGACAGTGAATAGTTGCGGCGCACTTCCTCACCGTCGAGCAGCAGCTTCATGCCGATGTATTGGCCCGGCGCGGCCGCGAGGATCGCCCCGTTGTCCGCCGGCGCGAAATAGAAGGAAGTGATCTCGGCGCTCTCCTCCACACGCTTGACCAGGGTAAACGCCCGCGCACCGCGCCAGCCGCCGGGGGCCTGGGCTTTCTCTGCGTAAATAGCGGCTTCGGCACCGATCAGGATGTCCGCCAGTTGGCCGTACGCGGCGCCCCAGGCATTCATCACCTCAGGGGTGGCGATCTCACTGCCCAGCACCTCGGAAATCGCCCGCAGCAGGCAAGCGCCCACGATCGGGTAATGCTCCGGCAGGATCTGCAAGGCGACGTGCTTGTTGATGATCTTCGCCACCAGGTCGCCCAGTTGGTCGAGCTGGTCGATATGCCGCGCGTACATCAATACGCCATTGGCCAGGGCCCGGGGCTGGTCACCGCTGGCCTGGTGAGCCTGGTTGAACAGCGGGCGAACCTCAGGGTACTCGGAGAGCATCATGCGGTAGAAATGGGTGATCAGCGCTTCGCCGCCGCTTTCCAGCAGGGGCACGGTGGATTTGACGATGGCACGGTCTTGGGCACTAAGCATGGGAGCCTCCTGGGGCTTCTTTACTGGTTGCCCTTAGCTACTCAGTATTCATGCCAACTTATAAATCCTTTAATTTCAATAGGTTGAACATTATGTAGTCAGTATGACCTCCTACACCTTATAGTCATATGGACTACAAGGAGTCATTATGACTGCACACTCGCTGCTCACCACCCTGCTGCCGCTGGTCGCCGACCTGTCGCGGGAACTGCCCGAAGGCGAACGCTATCGACGCCTGCTGCAAGCCATGCGCGCCCTGTTGCCGTGTGATGCGGCCGCCCTGCTGCGCCTGGACGGCGAGTCGCTGGTGCCGCTGGCGGTGGATGGCTTGAGCGCAGACACCCTAGGCCGCCGCTTCAAGGTCAGCGAACATCCGCGCTTCGCCGTGTTGCTCAGCAGCCCTGGGCCCACACGCTTTGACAGTGACAGCGAATTACCCGATCCCTACGACGGCCTGGTCGATGGCGTGCACGGCCACCTGGAAGTCCACGACTGCATGGGCTGCCCGCTGTTTGTCGACGACCTGCCCTGGGGCCTGTTGACCCTGGACGCGCTGGACACCGAACGCTTCGAACGCGTGGAACTGGACGCCCTGCAAGCCTTCGCCAGCCTCGCCGCCGCCACCGTCAACGTGGCCGAACGTATCGAACGCCTGGCGTTGCGCGCCGAAGACGAACACCAGCGCGCCGAGATCTACCGCCAGGCCAGCGGCCAGCAGCACAAGGAAATGATCGGCCAGAGTAAAACCCACAAGCGCCTGGTGGAGGAAATCAAGCTGGTGGGTAGCAGCGACCTCACGGTGCTGATCACCGGCGAAACCGGGGTCGGCAAGGAACTGGTGGCCCAGGCTATTCACGCGTCGTCGTCCCGTGCGGACAAACCACTGATCAGCCTCAACTGCGCGGCCCTGCCGGAAACCCTGGTGGAAAGCGAGTTGTTCGGCCATGTGCGTGGCGCCTTCACCGGCGCGCTGAATGAACGGCGCGGCAAGTTCGAGCTGGCCAATGGCGGCACGCTGTTTCTGGACGAAGTGGGCGAACTGTCCCTGAGCGTGCAGGCCAAGCTGCTGCGGGTGCTGCAAAGCGGCCAGTTGCAGCGCCTGGGCTCGGACAAGGAACACCAGGTGGATGTGCGCCTGATCGCCGCCACCAACCGCGACCTCGCCGACGAAGTGCGCAACGGCCGCTACCGCGCCGACTTCTACCACCGCCTGAGCGTGTACCCGTTGCAAGTGCCGGCCCTGCGCGAGCGCGGGCGTGATGTGTTGCTGCTGGCCGGCTTCTTCCTCGAGCAGAACCGCTCACGCATGGGCCTGGGCAGCCTGCGCCTGACCAGCGATGCCCAGGCGGCGCTGCTGGCCTATAACTGGCCGGGCAATGTGCGGGAGCTGGAACATTTGATCGGCCGCAGCGCGCTGAAAGCCCTGGGCAACTGTCGCGAACGCCCGAAGATTCTGAGCCTGAGTGCCCAGGACCTGGACTTGCCCGACGTCAGCACGCCGGTGATCGAAGCAGCGGCAGAAACCGCCCTGGCCGTCACCGGTGACCTGCGCCAGGCCACCGAGGACTACCAGCGCCAAGTCATCAACGCCTGCCTGGAACGCCACCAGCACAACTGGGCCGGCGCCGCCCGCGAACTGGGCCTGGACCGCGCCAACCTCGGCCGGATGGCCAAGCGTTTAGGGCTCAAATAAACCAGACAACTCGGTCAAATGTGAGAAATGCAGGAAATGTGGGAGGGAGCTTGCCCCCTCCCACACTAGACCTGTTTTGCCTGAAGGATCGGATTCACCGGCTGAGCCACCTTGGGCTTACGAAACACCAACACATTCCCCAGCATCACCAGTACCAACCCCGCCAACGCCGGCGCGGTCCACTGGTAGCCTTCGGCAAACGCCGACACATTCAGCGCCACCACCGGGAACAGCACCGTGCAATACGCCGCACGCTCCGGCCCCATGCGCCCGACCAAGGTCAGGTACGCGGTAAACCCGATCACCGAACCCGGAATCACCAGGTACCACAACGCACCGATGTAACGTGCGCTCCAGTCCATCTCAAACGGAATGCCGCGCACCACGCAGTAGGTCGCCAGCATCAACGAACCATACAACATGCCCCAGGCATTCGTGGTCAGCGGCCTCAGACCGGCCTTCTGCTGCAGGCTCGAGAGCATATTGCCCGCCGAGAAACACATCGTCCCCAGCAACGCCAACCCCAACCCCAGCAAGGTCTGCGGGCTGGCGGCATGCCCCACCAGTTCCGGCCAGAACAGCAGGCCCAAGCCGGCCAAGCCCAGGCCACCGCCCATCAACACATTGCGTGCCACCCGCTGGCCGAAAAACACCCGGGCGTTCAGCGCATTCCACAGCGTGGCCGTGGAAAACACCACCGCCACCAGGCCGCTGGGGATCCATTGGCTGGCCGTGAGAAAGCACATGAAGTTGACACAGAACAGGCACAGCCCCTGGGCCAGGCAGATGAGGTGCCCGCGCCGGTTCATCACCTGCAACTTGCGACTGACCAGCAGCAACGCAAACAACACCAGGGCCGCCAGGCCGAAGCGGTAGACGATGGACACGGGAATCGCCACCATGCCCAATTGCCATTTGAGGGCGATCCAGGTGGTGCCCCAGATCAGCACGGTGAGTAAATACAGGGAAAGGTTCATAGCGGGCTCCATCGATTGAGCCACAGTGTCGCCTTCAACCCGGGCAAGGCTCTTGCACAATCTTGCGCTTTTGTCGGGCGATGGGATCACAGCGCCAACCGCGCGGAGTAGGATGCAAGGCGTCGGAGAACACACACCATGCCAGACCTGGAATCCCTGCAAGTCTTCCAAGCCCTTAACCGCTCGCCCAACGCACGCCTGGAAGCCTGCGCCGAGCTCGGTGACGGATTGTCCGCGGCCTTGTGGAGCAACCATCACGATTCCCAGGACTACCAGGCGCCCAGCCATCACACCTTGTCCTGCTATGTCGGTGGCGGCACCGGCACGTTTCGGCGCGACCGTCCGGGCACCAAGGGCGGCCCCGACAAGCTGTGCATCCTGCCTGCCGAGCACCAATCGGCCTGGGTGATCAACGGTGAAATCCGCCTGGCCCACGTGTATTTCAGCCCGGAACAATTTGCCCTCGGCTGCGTCACCCTGCTTGACCGTGAACCGCGCACGCTGGAACTGCGGGAAAGTACCTTTCTGGAAGACGAGCGCCTGGCCCGACGCTTCCACCAGTTGATCGCCCTCAACTGGGATGAACCCGCCGAACGCCTGCTCACCAGCAGCCTCGCCCATGAAATGCTCAGCCACACCCTGCTCAGCCAGGTGGGCGCCCGCGAAGGCCTGCGGTTGAAAGGCGGGCTGGCCGCCTACCAACGACGGTTGCTGGTGGACTACATCGACCAGCACCTGGAGGAGCCCATCAGCCTTGGGCAACTAGCTGGGTTGTGCGCGTTGTCGGAGTACCATTTCGCACGGATGTTTCGCCAAAGCTTCGGCCTGCCGCCCCATCAGTACCTGCTGGCGCGCCGGCTGACCCGCGCGCAAAACCTGCTGCGTGGCGGCGCCCTGCCGTTGGGCGAAATTGCCCTGCTGTGCGGTTTTTCCAGCGCCAGCCACTTTACCCATCGCTTCCGCCAGGCCATGGGCGCGACGCCCGGCGACTACCGTCAGGCGTTCATCTAAACCATCAGGCCCAAGGTCTTGGCCTTGGCCACCGCCTGGGTACGCCGCTCTACGCCGAGCTTGCTGTGAATGCGCCGCGCATGGGTCTTGACGGTGTGCAGGGAGATAAACAGGCGGTCGGCGATCTCCAGGTTGGAACTGCCGAGGGCGATCAGTTGCAGCACTTCCAGTTCGCGCTGGCTCAAGGGGCTTTCCACCGTGCCCGGGGTTGATGCCTGAGGTTCCAGGCCCAGCTCACTCAGCAGTCCCGGCGCGCGCAGGCGCAATTCGCGAATCGCTTGCTGCACCTGGCAACGCGCCGCCAGCTCCAGGCCGGCTTGCAGCGAGCGGCGCGCCAAGGCCGGATCACCCAGCTGCCACGCGACTTCGCCCAGCACCAGGTGCAGTTCGATTTCCAGGCACAGCATGCCGCGCTGATGGGTGGCTTGCAGCAAGGCGTGGAGCCGTTCCAGCGGTTGATCGGCGCAGCCCAGCTTCACTTCCGCCAGCACCAACAGGTATTCAAGACGCGGGATCAGTTCCAGGGTCGCCGGCGGTGCTTGTTTGGCCTGGGGCCCACGGAAGTGACGCAGCACGCGGCGCACCGCTTCCACAGTCAATTCGGCGCGCCCCTGCTGCAACCAGAAGTGCCCGCTGACCAACAGCAGCACCGCGCGGTACACCGTGTCCGGCACCTGGCGTTGCTGCATCAGCCGCTCGGCCTCACGCAACTGGACAAAGGCCTGGGCGTAATCGCCACGGTTGGCAGCCAACAGTGCCAGGCCGAGAAAGCCGTAGAGCACGCGCTTGTCCTGGCTGTGCAGGCACATCTTCAAGCCCGTGTCGAAACACTCGGCGGCCAGGCTGTCCTGGCCCTGGCGCAAGGCCAGGTGCCCGCGTCGCAGGGCGATACGCCCCACCAAGGGGCCGGCCTTGAGCCGCTGCTCAAGTAACATGGCCTGTACATTTTCCAGCAGGCTCTGGGCCCGGTACGGTGCCCCGCGCTGTTCCAGCAGTTGAGCGTGATCCAGCTCTAGCAGCGCCTCCAGCAGCAACGAACCCTGGGCGCGCGCCAGGCACAGCGCTTCGCGGTTCAGGCTTTGGGCCACGTCCAGTTCGCCGCGCAGCAAGGCCTGCTGGGTCAGGCCCGACAGGCACATCAGCCGCGAGGTCCACGCGCTGTCGGGCAAGGCTTGCAGCGCCTCCAGAAAATGCAGGCGCGAGCCCTCGGCATCGCCGCCCAGGTGAAGCAGCCAGCCCCATTGCGCCTGCCAGCGCGCCAACAAATACCGCTGTTGCGCCGCCGTCGGTTGCGGGGCAAACCGGGTCAGTTGATCGATGCACACCGCCGCCTGTTCGAAACGCCCGGCAAACAGCAACGCCGCCGTCACCAGCCCCACCAGTTGTGCCGAGCCGAGCATCAATTCATCGCCATGCTGCTCATGCAGGTGCAACAGCAAGACGGCGTTCTGCTGGCGGAACAGGTCCTCGAAACTGAAATGCTGCAACAGGCTCACCGCCATTTCATATTCTTCGGCCAGCAGCGCCTGTTCGAAGGCGGCCTGCCAGTCCTGTTCGGCGCAGAACCATTGGCAGGCGCGGCGATGCCAGGAGCGTTTGGCCGGCCAGGGCTCGTTTTGCATCAGATGCGCCAGGGGCGGAAAAACCCGCAGCCAGTCGGTGTCTTCCCACGGCTGAATAAAGGCGCCGAGCACCTGCAGATCCCTCAGGTACTGGTCACCGTCTCCCGCGCCGAACAAGTGCTCGCACAAGCCGGCGTTGAAGCGCGGCAGATGGGCCAGTACGCGCCAGGCCTCCGCCAGCTCCGGCGGCAGTGTGCTGAACAGTTCGTGTTGCAGGTAGTCGAGCAAGGTCTTGTCGGGGTGCCCATCCCCCAGCAGGGCGATGCGCACGCCCGCGCACCAACCGGCGCTGAACTGCTGCACGCTGTCGACCGAATGCCCGGGGGCATGGCTGAGCAGTTGCTGGATTTCCCCAGGGCTGAAGGCCAGTTCGGCGCCACATTCGAGCAACTCATCGTCGAGCAGCAGGCGCGGCCAGTTGCACGCCGGTCGCCGTCGTGCGCCCAGCCACCAGGTCAGGGCCGGGCTGCTGGCGGTGAGCAGCCGGTCGAGCAAGGCGTCGGTCTCGGGCGTGGGCAAGCGGCAAAAATCATCGAGGAACAGCCACGCCGAGGCCTGCCAGCGGCTGAGGTCGAGCAGCAAGGTGGTTTCATCGGTAAACGTCAGGCCCAGGTTTTGCGCCAGCCGCAGGCACAGGTCGAGGGGGCTGAGCACCGCGCCATTGAGGGGCAACCAGTACACCTGGCAACCCGCTGGCGCCCGCAACGCACATTCGGCGAGCAGTGCGCTCTTGCCACTGCCGCCGGGGGCGCAGAGTAATTTGACCCTGGCCTGGTCCGTCAGCAACGGTTCGGCCAGGCGTGGGCGCAGCAGATGGTGAGCGGACAGCCGGGGCATGAATCCAGGACGGTCCAGGCAGCGTGTCATGGCAGTCATTGCTGCATCCTGCTTTTTTATTGTTATGCAACTTGGTGCTTACCCTAGTCCTGTGGCGGGTGGTTGTTGAAGAAGTATTCAGCACAATGATTGAAGGCCATGCACAAAACCCAATGTGGGAAAGGGCAAGCCTCCTCCCACATTTTGACTCCGCTTCGATCCGGGATCAGCGTACGCCTTCAGCCCTCAACGCCGCCGGGGTGTAGTCCGCTGCCTTGGCCGCAAAGCCGAACACGAAGCTGCTCTTCTCCTCGTTCTTCATGCCCAGTGCGATGTAGCGCCCGGCAATGATGTCGTACAGGGTCTCGACGGTGTAGGCCGGCACCTGGTGGTCGTAGTAGAACTGCGCATGGCCTTCGGCGACGCGCCACAGTTGGCCACGACCGTCGTAGTGATCCACCAGCGCGACTTGCCAGCTGTCTTCGTCGATGTACATGTGGCGCTTGGCGTAGATGTGCCGCTCGCTCGGCTTGACCGTGCCGACCACTTCCCACACGCGGTGCAGTTCGTAACGGGTCAGGTCCTGGTTGATATGACCGGCCTTGATGATGTCGTCGTACTTGAGCGACGGCGAATCGAGCTTGTAGCTGTTGTAGGGGATGTACATCTCTTTCTTGCCCACCAGCTTCCAGTCATAGCGGTCGGGGGCGCCGGAGAACATGTCGAAGTTGTCGGTGGTGCGCAGGCCGTCGGACGCGGTACCCGGGCCGTCATAGGACACTTGCGGCGCGCGGCGCACGCGGCGCTGGCCGGCGTTGTAGATCCAGGCCAGGCGTGGCTCCTTCACCTGGTCGAGGGTCTCGTGCACCAGCAGCACGTTACCCGCCAGGCGTGCCGGGGCGGTCACCGATTGCTTGAAATAGCTCAGCACGTTGGCCGCCTTGGCCTGGTCGATATCGGGAATCGCCTGGGGCACCGCCACTTCCTCCTCGAAGCGGATCGGCGTGTAGCTGCCATTGGTCTGCGGGGTGGCCTGGGTGATGATGCGGCGCAGGTTGCCACCGTGGTAGCGGGTGATGTGGTTCCACAGCACTTCCACGCCATTCTTGGGAATCGGGAAAGCGTAGTACCGGTTGCCGGTGAAGTTTTCCAGGCCGTTGCCGTCGTTGATCGTCTTGACGTTCAGCGCGCTGCGCTTGATCGACTCGTAGATGTCCGGTGGCAGGTTGACCGTACGGTGGCTAGGGTACACCGGGATCTTGTAGGTTTCGGGGTAGCGCTTGAACATCGCCACCTGGCCGTCGGAGAGTTTGTCCTTGTACTTGTCCACCGTGGCGGCGGTGATCACAAACAGCGGTTTTTCATTGGCGAACGGGTCGGCAAGGAAGCCCTTGCTGTCCACCGCGCCGGCGTTTTTCGGGATACCACCGGTCCACGCCGGGATCGAGCCATCGGCGTTGCCGGCCTTTTCGGCGCCGACCGGTGTCAGGGTGGTGCCCAGCTTGGCCGCCTCTTCCGGCGACACCGCCGCCATCACGTGGGAAGCCAACAGGCTGAGGGCCAATACTGCAATTGTCTTACGCATGGATTCTTGTCCTTCTTTAAGCCAAATCAGAAGTTCACGCCGAAGCTGAGGGCGAGGAAGTCGCGGTCGGTCAGGGTGTTGTAGTCGCCGCCAAAGAAGTCGGTGTAGCTGAGGCTGGCGGTGTAGGTGCTGCGATAGTCCGCATCCACGCCGACGCTGATGGCCTTGGCGCCTTTATTGAAGATCCCGTTGGGCCCGTAGCCGGCCACGTCATGGGACCAGGACAGGTTGGGCTTGAGGTTCACCCCGGCAATCGCATTGTTGTAGTCGAGGATCGCCCGCGCGCGGTAGCCCCAGGAGGTGGAGGTGACGAAACCGTCGGTGTCACCCTGGAAACCATAGGCGCCGTACACCGAGTCGCGGCCGTAACGCAGTTTGGATTTATCCTCCAGGCCGGCCACATGGACCACGGCCGCTTCGCCCACCAGGGTCAGGCGTTCAGCGCCCAGTACCTGGTCGAAGAACTGGGTCATGGTGCTTTGGATCTGGGTGATTTCCTTGCGGCGGTAGCCCTTGTTGTCGGCGCCGAAGGAGGAACGGATCGGCGATGCCGCATTGCCTGCAATCGGGTTGATCAGGGCCAGGGTCAAGTCAGTGGTATTGAGCTGCACCGGTGCATTCGGGCGGTAGCTGATCTCGCCGGTCCACGCCGTGCCGGTGGGCAAGGTGGTGGAGAAGCTGGCGCCGAACAGGCGGATGTCTTCCGGATAGTCGAGGTAGTACTGGCCACGGCCAAGCATGGTGCTCTGGGCCAGGGCCGAACCGAAGCCCGCCGGAGCAGCCGCTGCGATACCACCGATGGTCGCCAGATTGGTGTTGGCGGTAATCGTGCCCACAGTCGGCGTACGGCTGTGGTAGTTCATGAAGTACAGGCCGTACTCCGTGTCATCGCCCAGCCAGCGCAAGGCTGCGCCGAATTGGCCGGAGTCCCGTGCATCGCGGTCACCGGCACGCTGCACCACCACTCCTTCGCGGGTCACCACAAAGCCTTGGCCGCGAGCCGCTGCGATCGGTTGGAGCGGTGCAATCGCCGGACTACCCACCGTGTAGTTGCCGGTGCAGCCATCCGCCGCCACGTCATTGCCAAAGAAGGTGCCGCAGTTATCCAGCACCGTCTGATCCCACTCCAGCTGGTAGAAGCCTTCCACGGTCAGTTGGTTGGTCAGGCTCTGGGACGCGAACAGCATGTTGACCGGGATCAGCCCTTCCTTGATCTCGGCACCGGGCCGACGGAACGCCGACACGTCAATCGGGTTGATGCTGTTGATGGAGTTGCCGATGAAGGTACTTTCGCCCCAACTGACCACCTGCTTGCCTGCGCGCACGGTGCCCGGCAGGTCGCCCAGGGAGTAGTTGTGGTAGACGAACGCATCGAGGATCTGCGCGCCGCTGGACTTGGCGCCTTCCTTGCGGTTGTGGTCACTGATCTGCTTGAACTCGCGGTCTTCGTCCTTGAGTTCGAAGTCGTACCAGTACTTGCCGCGCACGAACACACCGGTGTCGCCGTACTTCAGCTCCAGGTCATGCAGGCCTTTGAAGATCTTGGAGAAGGTCTCGCCCTTCTTGAAGTTGAGACGCCCGTCATCCCCCGTGGAAGCCTGCCCCGTGCCGCCATTGACGGTGCCCACGAGTTTTTTATCGGCATCGCGCATGCCCCAGCTCGAGCCGACCGACAGCGAGGAGTCGAATTGCCCTTCGATCTCGCCAATATTGAAGGAAACAGCCTGTGCCTGGGCACAGCAACCCAACGCAACCGCAGCGGCCAGCGCCTGTGGCGTGAAGATGGCGCGCATTGTTGTTTTTGTCATGCGTCTTCCCCGGTGAGTGACAGAAGGCCTCACCCTACTGCCGCGCATCAGGAGCGATAAGCGCACCAAGGAGGGATTCGCTCTATCGCTCGAAAGGATGACAAGCCGCTCTGGCCGGGGTGCGGGCGGGCCCATGGATTGGGTGGATGGCGGGTTATCAGGGGAATGGATGGCTTGCCCTGAAACTGTTGCGATTTCAGTAACAGTCCTTGTCATGAATCGGGATTACTCATTTTGTAACAACCGACTATTCTTGCTTGGCTTTCAGGGCAAACAGCCCGCTTCCCCCTCGGGAAGAACAGCCAGACTTGAATGGATTGATGCCTTTTTTCAATCTGTTACCCGTGTTCACTGACGTTGATTTGTCGCTCCTTGATCCAACGTCTGACTTCAGCCGCTGCGTTTGCAGCGGCTTTTTTTTTGCCTGAAATAAAACGGGGCGCCATCAGCGCCCCGTGGGATTCAAGCTTTTTCAAGCAACGATCACAGGCTGTACTTCTGCAAGTTCGCCATCATCTCCTTCAACGCTTCGATGTTGTCGTTGGGGTGGGCGGCGCCTTCAAAGTCGCAGATCTGCGCCCAATGCGCCGCCACGTCATCGGGGGAGAACCCGGCTTCAGGGTCGAAGCCCACGCCCAGGCTGCGTTCCCAGCGGGTCTTGCCGATCCAGCCACCACCCACCTCGAACAGCCCGGACGTTTCCTGGCACGCTTCGCTGCCCAGGTACACCACCAGCGGGCTGACCAGTTCCGGCTTGAGGCGCTCGAACACTTGCGGCGGGATCAGGCCTTCGGTCATGCGCGTACCACCGGTGGGGGCAATCGCATTGACCAGGATGTTGTTCTTGCGCCCTTCCAGGGCCAGGGTGCGGGTCAGGCCGTACAGCCCGAGCTTGGCCATGCCGTAGTTGGACTGGCCGAAATTGCCGTAGATGCCCGAGGTGGACGCGGTGAAAATCACCCGGCCATAACCTTGCTCACGCAGGTGAGGCCAGGCGGCGCGGGTGACTTTGTAGGCACCTTCGACATGCACGCGGTAAACCAGGTCCCAGTCGGCGTCGTCCATTTTGTGGAAGGTTTTGTCACGCAGGATGCCGGCGTTGTTGACCACTACGTCGATGCGGCCGAAAACGTCGAGGGCGTTCTGGACGATCTTGTCACCGTCGGTGACAGAGTCATGGTTGGCCTCGGCGACACCGCCCGCAGCACGAATCTCGGCGACCACCCGGTCGGCGGCGGAGGCATTGGCGCCCTCGCCTTGGGTAGAACCGCCGAGGTCGTTGACCAGGACCTTGGCCCCGTGCCTGGCGAACAGCAGCGCATGGGCCCGGCCCAATCCGCCGCCGGCACCGGTGACGATCACGACCTTATCCTGGAACTGCACTGACTCACTCATACCAAACTCCGCTGGCGACAATGGGAATGGTTCGAGTGTCCGGCAACGCGCCTGCGGTCACAATAAATACGGCGGAGGCTGAATGGTGCTCGATAAGGCTGGGGGATGATGAAGATGACCCGATGGCAGAGTGTCAGTCAGCGCATTCAGTGACTGACACTCTGCCATCGGGGGCAAGCCCCCTGCCACACCACGGGCTGCCCGAGCCGATCACGAAAGGCCTGGTAGTGCCTGAGCACCTGCACCGGCGCCTCGATCTGCGGGTAGTGGCCGATATTGGCCAGCAACACCGTGTCGGCGTCGGGCACCAGTTGCTGGTAACGCTCGACCATATGCGCGCCGGAGATCGGGTCCACTTCGCCGTCGATCACCCGCAACGGCACTTCGCCGCGCTGCATCGCGCCGACCCAGCGATCACGCAGGCGACGGCGCTGGGGGACGTAGGCGATCAGTTTGTGCAGGATGCGCGTGCCGCCGTTGGCATTGATCAGGCTCCAGAAATCATCCAGGGCACTTTCACTGGGGCGGGTGTCGGGGCCGAATATCTGGCCGAAACTATCAGACAAGGCACTGCGCCCAAAGGCGCGGCCGATCATCCAGCCCAAGGGGCTGAGCAAGAGTTTTTGCACCAGCGCCAGGCGATGGGTTTCGGGGAACAACCCGCCATTGAGGAACACACAGCTGGCCATCTCAAACCGGCCTTCGTAGTGCCGGGCCAGGAGTTCCTGGGCGACGCTGTCACCATAGTCATGGGCCAACACATGCACCGGCTGTTCCACCCGCAGGTGTTCGAGCAGGGCCTGTTGCAAGTCCGCCTGCTCCAGCAGGCAATAATCGTGGTCCAGCGGCTTGGCCGAGTCACCGAAGCCGAGCATGTCGCAGGCAATCACCAGGTGCCGCTGGGCCAGGGGTTGCCAGAGGTAATGCCAGTCCCAACTGGCCGTGGGGAAGCCATGGATCAGCAGCAGCGGTTCGCCCTGCCCGGCCACCCAATAGCGAAGGGTACGGCCGCGAAAGACGAAATCCTGGCCACGCTTGCGCCAGACTCTGAGCGGGATTTCGGCGAGTGGCATCAGCGGTTATACCCTGGGTCTTGCAGGTCCAATTTGCGCAGCAAGGCCGGCCAGGCCAGCGCGCCGCCCATGCCTTGGGCGCTCTTTGTAACAGCCGCCACCATCGCCTTGGCACCGGCAAGAATCTGCGGCCCGATGGCGATCAATTCGGCGCCGCCGCTCTGCGCCAGCACCTGAATATCGCAGGCACGCTGGAAGGTGAACATCATCAGAAAGGTGTCGGCAATGGTACTGCCGCAGGTCAGCAGGCCATGGTTGTGCAGCATCAGGAAATTGCTATCCCCGAGGTCGGCCTGCAGGCGGGCTTTTTCTTCGTGGTTCAAGGCCACGCCTTCGTAGGCGTGATAGGCCAGGCTCGACAGCACGAAGAGCGATTGCTGGCTGATGGGCAACACGCCCTGCTGCTGCGCAGCGACGGCCACACCCGCAGCCGTGTGGGTGTGCAGCACGCACGTCACATCATGGCGAACTTCATGGATGGCACTGTGGATGGTGTAGCCCGCCGGATTGATGTCGTAGGGGCTGTCCATCAGTTTGTTGCCGGCCAGGTCGACCTTGACCAGGCTCGACGCGGTGATCTCGTGGAACATCAGCCCGTAGGGGTTGATCAGGAAGTCATCGGTGCCCGGCACCTTGGCCGAGATATGGGTGAAGATCAGGTCATCCCAGCCATGCAGCGCCACCAGGCGATAGCAGGCCGCCAGGTCGACGCGGGTCTGCCATTCGGCAGCGCTGACCTGGTCTTTGACATTCTGCGGCGATAGAACGGGGGCTAGGCTCACGGCGATGACCTCCTTGGCGCACTGTCTTATTGTTGTTTTTTTGTGTGATGGGCCAGTCTAGTCAGACCTCATGGCCGCCGGAGTTGCCTTGGCAGCCAGCTTGATGACCGAGCGGGTCAGTTCAGAGAATAGTTGAAGTTTGTTTAAAGCGCGTCATAGAAGCGCCGCCAGAAAAGGCACGGCAAACAGGTTGAGCAACCCCGTCAACACCATCACCAGACCGGCGACCGAGCCCTCTTCGCCACCCACTTCATGGGCGCGGCTGACACCCGCACCGTGGGCGCCCACGCCAAACAACGCGCCACGTGCCAGGGGCGTCCGCAGCGGCAACCATTTGAGCAATACACCACCGAGCATGGCGCCGAACACACCGGTGAACATCACGAACACCGCCGTCAGCTCCGGCACGCCGCCCAGGTCGGAAGACACCGGCATGGCGAACGGTGTGGTGATCGAGCGCGGCACCAGCGACATCGTCACCGCACCGTCCAGCGCCAGTGCCTTCGCCAGGCCGAACGAGGTCGCGATCGACGCCACACTGCCCGCCACCATACCCAGCAGCAACGCCGGCCAGTGCCGCGCCAGCAAGCGGCGTTGCTGCCAGATCGGCACGGCAAACGCCACGGTCACCGGGCCCAGCACCAGCATCAGCCAGTGGGTGTCGGTGGCGTATTCGGCATAGGCGGTGTGCATCGGCACGGCCACCGCCAACAACAGTGCCGGCACCAGGATCAGCGGCGACAGCAGGTAGCGCCCGGTACGCCGGTAGAGCCAGCGGCTGAACACGTAGGCGCCCAGGGTCAAGGCGAGCCAGAACACCGGCATCAGCTCAAGCTTCATGGCGCAAACTCCAGCGGCACACCGCTTCTACCGTAAACGCCGTGACCAGCATCACCGCCAGCGTGCTGAAGCCGATCACCAACAGGATGCGCCAGCCATCGTTGCGCAGCAGGCCACCGTAATCGAGCAGGCTCATCAGGGCCGGGATGAAGAACAGCAGCATCTCGGCCATCAACACCCCGGCGCCCAATTGCAGTGCCGCCGGTTTGACCAGGCCGCTGGCGAACGTTGCCAGCAACAGGCCCAGGCCCACCACGCCACCGGGAATGGGCCAGGCCAGCCAGGTCGCCAACTGGGTGCCGAGCAGATAAATCGCGAGCAGCACGACCAGTTCAGTCAGCAAACGGCCAAGGTGTTTGAAGGGAAAACGTTTCATGGGCTTTGGGTCCTCGCAGGCCCCCATTTTAGAGTGCGGCCCTCCATCCCCACAGCGAATTGTTAGACTGCCAACCATTCCAAAATGGAATCAGGCCGATGGAATTCAAACAGCTGCGCAGCTTTGTCGAAGTGATCCACCGAG
Source organism: Pseudomonas sp. NIBRBAC000502773 (assembly GCF_006517195.1). Lineage (NCBI taxonomy): Bacteria > Pseudomonadati > Pseudomonadota > Gammaproteobacteria > Pseudomonadales > Pseudomonadaceae > Pseudomonas > Pseudomonas sp. NIBRBAC000502773. The sequence continues at coordinate 2,243,201 of NZ_CP041189.1, forward strand.
GGGGCTTTACCCAGGCGGGGAAAACCCTGCATATCAGCCAGTCCGCCGTCAGCAAACAGGTGGCGCAACTGGAGCAAAGCCTTGGCACACCGCTGCTCGACCGCATCGGCTCGCAGATCCGCCTGACCGCCGCCGGCCAGGTCGTACTGCAACGCGCCGAAGCCATGTTGCGCCTGCAAGCCGAACTGCTGAGCGAGCTGGACGATATGCAGCAGCTCACCCGCGGCGAGTTGCGCCTGGGCCTGCCGCTGCTGGCGGGTGACACGCTGTTCGCCGGGTTGTTTGCCGAGTACCGCCGGCGCTACCCGAACGTCATCATCCAGTTGCTGGAGGGCGGCAGCCGCAATATCGAACAGGCCATCCTGAGCGGTGAGCTGGAAGTGGGCGGCAGCTTGAAACCCAATGACCCGGCGTTTGCCTGGCAAGCCTTTTGCGATGAACCCCTGGACGCACTGCTGCCGATTGACCATCCCCTGGCGGACAACGCCCAGGTGCGCCTCGAGGAATTGGCGGACACACCGTTCCTGATGTACCAGCGCAGCTTTGTGCTTAACGACCGCCTGATGCAGGCGTGTCAGCAGTTGGGTTTTGCCCCGAAGGAAATCGGCCGCAGCGGCCAGGCGGATTTCCTCGCAGCCTTGGTGGCCGCCGGCCAAGGCGTGGTGCTGCTGCCCAGCGTGGTCGCCCGTGGGCTGGTGCGACCTGGGGTGGTGCGCCTGACGTTGAAGGCGCCCGACTACCTGCGCTGGGACATTGCCTTTATCTGGCGTGAGGGCGCCTACCTGTCGAGAGCCGCCCAGGCCTGGCTGGCGTTGTTACGCGAGTTTCCGGTCAAGCGCGCAGTGCAGTGACCAGCTCGGCCAGCCATGGCTCGGCGTCGGCTTCCGGGGTGACGCTTTCGCTGGCGTCCAAGCGCAGCATCGGCAGCACTTCACGCACACCCAACTCGCCGAACAGCTCGCGCATTTGCTCGCCGCCGCCACAGAAGGTGTCGCCGTAGCTGGCATCGCCCAGGCCGATCACTGCGCCGGGCAACCCGCGCCAGGCGGCGGGCAGTTGGTCGCGAATGGTTGAATACAGGGGTTGCAGGTTGTCGGGCAATTCCCCCATGCCGGTGGTGGAGGTCACCGCCAGAAAGGCTTGCGGATTGAAGGCAAGTACATCCGCCAAGGTCGCACGGGGATTGTGCCAGGCCTCAAAGCCGGCCTTGTTGAGGAGGTCGGCGGCGTGGCGCGCGACTTCTTCAGCCGTGCCGTACACCGAGCCGGAAAGGATGGCGACTTTCATCAATCTGATCCTGTAGTTGAGCGAAAGCCTGGGATATTAGCAGCTGGCGCAAATATTTCGGCGCCCGCCGTGCAAGATTCAAGGCATGTCTTAAACTGCCCACTCCAACCACAAGCCATGGACCGCTCAATGATTAACGCCAAGCTGATGCAAATGGTGATCAACGCTTCCAACGACGGCATCGTCGTCGCTGAAAGAGAAGGCAAGGACAAGCCGCTGATCTACGTAAACCCTGCATTCGAACGGCTGACCGGCTACACCCTCGACGAAATCCTCTATCAGGACTGCCGCTTCCTGCAATCCGGCGACCGCGACCAGCCGGCCCTGATGGCCATCCGTGACGCGTTGGAGAACGGCGGTGCCTGCCGGGAAACCCTGCGCAATTACCGCAAGGACGGCAGCCACTTCTGGAACGAACTGTCTCTTTCGACGGTTTACAACGCCGCGGACAAGCAGACGTATTTCGTCGGTGTACAAAAAGACGTCACGCTCCAGGTCAAGGCCCAGCAGCGTGTTGCGCAGCTGGAAAGCGAACTGGCCGAGGTCAAGGCCGAGCTGGCAGCGCTCAAAGTGACAAGCGGATTAAACAAAATTTAGAAAGTGCAGCGATAAGAGCGGATAATGGCACTTTAGCACCCTCCATTGAGCAAGCACGATGCAACGCAATGCGCTTCTGACCCAGGATGAGCTGGATTTCATTCAGAACATGCAGCACAACCCGCAACTCAACCTGCGGGACGCTTCGTCGAGCCTGACCGTCAACGGCGGTGCGCAGATTCGCGACTTGCTCACCCGCCTCGCCGCCCACGACCATGTCACCATCCAGGCGCAGTTCGACAACCAGCAACTGACCTTCCCCCTGCATCTGGTGGAGGATGAGTTCAACGCGGTGCATCTGCGTTTGGGCGTGCCGAGTATTTTTGAAGACGGGCCGATGATACGTCCGTGGCGCTTGGCGCTTGAAACGCCGGTGGCCCTGGAGAACATTCGGGGCACTGCGAGCGCTCTGTGGGTGCATGAAGTGTCGTTCAAGGGCGTGCTGGTGGAGATTCGCGGCCGGATCAAGCCGCCAAAAACCTTTTCCCTGTGGTTCAGCCCGTCGGGCTACGAACGCATCGCGCTGCGCGGCGCATTCGAGCGGGAAACGGCGCGGGGTTTGTTTGCCTACCGCTTGAGCCAAAGCGACGTGGATGAAACCGAGCGCCTGCGTCAGTTCATCCTGCACCAGCACCGCCTGGTCCACCCGCACATGCATGCCTGAAATCAGGTATCCAGCCCGCCGCTGAGAAACTGTTGCAAGCGCCGCCGCATCAAGCGACCTTCATTGCCCAGGCAGCCGATGGACGTGCCGGCCAGGCCGTCCTCGGCAAGATCCGACGCCGCACCTGCAAGCAGCAGCGGGCAATCCAGGGTCAACGCCAAGCGGTTCAAGCGCCCGGCAAGATCATGGTTATGCGAGTAATTGGAGAAGAGGATCAGCGCCTGTGGGTGAGTCTTCTCGCAGACCAGCGTCAGCTCATCAAACGGCTGCCCCATGCCCAGCACCTTCACGGCCAGGTCATCCCGACTCATCAAGAGCGCCGCCACCAGCAACTCCAACTTGCGGCACTCACCCGCCATGGCCGCCAGCAATACCCGCGGCACGGGTGAAGCACACGCCAGTTGCAGGCGCTCCAAGGCACGTACTCGCAGGAAGTTGTCGAAGAACAGCCACTCGCTGGCCTGGCCAAAACGCCCCTGATGACGCAACAGCTCATTCCACAGGGGCATCAGAATGTCCTGGAACACCACGTCGAGTGGGTAGGTCGCCAGGACCTGCCCATACACACGCTCCAGTTGACGGTCATCGAAGTCGCTGACGGCCTGCATCAGCCGCGCCTGCCACTGCGGCCATTCGCTTTCCTCGACGGCATCGCGCTGCGCACGAACGGCTTCGGCCTGCTGATCGTCGCGAGCGAGGATCTTGCCCACTTTGCTTACGGCGACGCCGCGTTCGATCCAATCGAGAATACGATGGACTGTCTGTATATCGGCCTTGGAATAGAGGCGATGCCCACTTTCAGTGCGCGTGGGCTGTATCAGCCCATAACGGCGCTCCCAGGCACGCAGGGTGACCGGGTTGACGCCTGTCAATCTCGAGACTTCACGGATCGGAAACAGCTCATCGGAATCAGTGGAATCCAGATGCGAAACGCTATCAAGCGGAGCAGTAATCACGGGCATTTTTGACCAAAAAACCAACGTTAACTGGGCGCTCATTTAACGCCTTTACACCTGTCTTTTTCAAGTTTCCCGCTTTTCGGACCAATGTCGCTGGTGTATTCGGGTAAAACAGGAATAATCCTTGCCTGCTTTTTACGCGTCGCTGCAACACCCCGCAGCTTCGTCTGTGCGCCACCTACACGGTCCAGTGCACCCGTACATTTGGAGATACACAATGTCTACCTCTCCCGTCACCTTGATGGTTGCGCGCCGCGTGGCCAAAGGGCGCTATGAAGAACTGATGGCCTGGCTGCGCGAAGGCGAGCAATTGGCCACCGACTTCCCCGGTTACCTGGGCTCCGGCGTGCTGGCCCCACCGCCCAATGACGATGAATTCCAGATCATTTTCCGCTTCGCCGATGAGAAGACCCTGCACGCCTGGGAGTTTTCCGCCTCACGCAGTGCGTGGTTGAGCCGTGGCAGCGATTTGTTCGCCGACCCGTCCGAGCACCGTGTACGGGGCATCGATGGCTGGTTTGGCGCAGCGGGTGCCCGTCCGCCACGCTGGAAGCAGGCGGTGGCGATCTGGCTGGCGTTTTTCCCGGTGTCGCTGCTGTTCAACTTCGTCCTGGGGCCGCTGCTCAGTGAACTCGAGCTGGGGCCACGGGTGCTGGTCAGCACAATGGCACTCACGCCCTTGATGGTGTACTGGTTCATTCCGCTGTCGACCCACCTGCTGGCGAACTGGCTGCACCCAGCGCCAGCCCCGCGCAAGGCCTCCGAAGCGGCGGCGTGAGTACAGGGGCGGCCCGTCGCTGGTATGATTTGCGCCTGCCAGCGACGCGAGCCTCCCATGACTGCAACGAACGCCCCGATCCTGATCACCGGCGCCGGCCAGCGCGTCGGCCTGCATTGCGCCGAGCGCCTGCTGGACGAAGGCCAGCCGGTGATTTTCAGCTACCGCAGCGAACGCCCCGGCGTGCAGGCCCTGCGTGAGCGTGGCGCAGTCGGCATATTTGCCGACTTTTCCACCGAAGCCGGGATTCTCGCGTTTATCGCTGAACTGAACAGCCACACCCAAAGCCTGCGTGCGATCATCCATAACGCTTCGGCCTGGGTCGCGGAGGCGCCGGGCGACGAAAGCCGTGCCTTTACCGACATGTTCAGCGTGCACATGCTTGCGCCGTACCTGATCAACCTGCATTGTTCACCCTTGCTGCAACGCTCTACACCTGCCGACATCGTGCATATCAGCGATGACGTGGTGCGCAAGGGCAGCCGCCAGCACATCGCCTACTGCGCCACCAAGGCCGGGCTCGACAGCCTCACGCTGTCGTTCGCCGCGCAGTTTGCGCCGCTGATCAAGGTCAACGGCATCGCCCCGGCGATGGTGATGTTCAACGAAGGCGACGACGCGGCCTATCGCACCAAGGTGCTGGCCAAGTCGGCCCTGGGCATCGAGCCTGGTCCCGAGGTGATCTACCAGAGTGTGCGTTACCTGCTGGACAACCCCTATGTCACCGGTACCACCCTGACCGTCAACGGCGGGCGGCATATCAAGTAAGCCGTTTGTGAGGATGTTGTATGACCTTATCCCTGCCCCACCATTACCGCGAGATCCTCAAGGGCCTGGGCGAAGACCCGGAACGCGAAGGCTTGCTCGACACCCCCAAGCGCGCCGCCAAGGCCATGCAGTACCTGTGTCATGGCTATGAACAGAACCTCGAAGAAATCGTCAACGGCGCACTGTTCGCCTCCGACAACGACGAGATGGTGATCCTCAAGGACATCGAGCTGTATTCGCTGTGCGAGCATCACCTGCTGCCCTTTATCGGCAAGGCCCACGTGGCCTATATTCCGACCGGCAGGGTGCTGGGCCTGTCGAAGCTGGCACGCATCGTCGACATGTTCGCCCGGCGCCTGCAGATCCAGGAAAACCTCACCCGGCAAATCGCCGACGCCATCCAGGACGTGACCCAGGCCGCCGGCGTGGCGGTGGTGATCGAAGCCAAGCACATGTGCATGATGATGCGCGGCGTGGAAAAACAGAATTCAACCATGAACACCTCGGTGATGCTCGGCGCGTTCCGCGAGTCGAACACCACGCGCATGGAGTTCCTGCAACTGATTGGACGGAGCAAGTAGCAATGCCACAACTTCAACCAGGCATGGCGCGCATCCGGGTCAAGGACCTGTGCCTGCGCACCTTCATCGGTATCAATGAGGACGAAATCCTCAACAAGCAGGATGTGCTGATCAACCTGACCATCCTGTATGCCGCCCAGGAAGCCGTACGCGACAACGACATCGACCACGCGCTGAACTACCGCACCATCACCAAGGCCATCATCGCCCACGTGGAAGGCAACCGCTTTGCCTTGCTGGAGCGCCTGACCCAGGAACTGCTGGACCTGGTGATGGGCAACGAATCGGTGCTGTACGCCGAAGTCGAAGTGGACAAGCCCCATGCGCTGCGCTTTGCCGAGTCGGTGTCGATTACCCTGGCGGCCAGCCGCTAACCCCTGAATTGTCAGTGAGCCCTATGAACGATCAACAACGCCTCGAACTCGAAGCCGCCGCCTTCCGCCGCCTGGTGGCGCACCTGGACAGCCGCAAGGATGTGCAGAACATTGACCTGATGAACCTCGCCGGGTTCTGCCGTAACTGCCTGTCCAAGTGGTACAAGGCCGAGGCCGACGAACGCCAGATCGAGCTGAGCCTCGATGACGCCCGTGAAGTGGTGTACGGCATGCCGTACGCCGAGTGGAAAGCCCAATACCAGCAAGAAGCCAGCGCCGAACAACAGGCGGCGTTCGCCAAAGGAAAAACCCATGACTGATTTGAACACCCTGCGCGCCAGCCTCGACAGTGGCGAACACGTTTTTGCCGACACCCTGGCGTTTGTCGCTGCCGGTTACGATTACCAGCCACAGGCCTTCACCAATGGCGATGTGGAAAACGCTGCCGGGCAGAACGAAGGTTCGTGCAAGACCTTGGGCCTGGCGCTGCTGGAAGGCTTGAGCGACCAGGAAGCGCTGCTCGCATTTGGCGAGCATTACCGCTCGGTGGTGGCCACGCCTGAGGGCAATGACCATGGCAATATCCGCGCGTTGATTGCCCATGGGTTGGCAGGTGTGAAATTCGCCGCCCAGCCACTGACCCGCAAATCCTGAGTCAGCTGCAGATCAAAATGTGGGAGAGGGCTTGCCCCTCCCAGATTTAAATTGCACCCATAAAAAAACCGGCCTCGCAGCCGGTTTTTTATTTCAACAATTTAGAACGCAGCGTCCTTCAAACCGTCGAGGTAACGCTCGGCGTCCAGGGCCGCCATGCAACCGGCGCCGGCCGAGGTGATGGCCTGGCGGTAAACGTGGTCGGCCACATCGCCTGCTGCGAAGATGCCTTCGATGTTGGTCGCGGTGGCGTTGCCTTCACGACCGCCTTGCACCACCAGGTAACCGTCTTTGGCTTCCAGCACGCCTTCGAACAACGACGTGTTCGGGGTGTGGCCGATGGCGATGAACACGCCGTCGACTTTCAGCTCGTCGAAGCTGCCGTCGTTGTTTTTCAGGCGAGCGCCGGTCACACCCATGTTGTCGCCCAGGACTTCGTCCAGGGTGGCGTTGAGCTTGAGAATGATCTTGCCTTCGGCGACACGGGCGTGCAGCTTGTCGATCAGGATCTTCTCGGCGCGGAACGTCTCGCGGCGGTGAACCAGGGTCACGGTGCTGGCGATGTTGGCCAGGTACAGCGCCTCTTCCACGGCCGTGTTGCCGCCACCGACCACGGCGACCGGCTTGTTGCGGTAGAAGAAACCGTCACAGGTGGCGCAAGCGGAAACACCCTTGCCCATGAACGCTTCTTCCGATGGCAGGCCCAGGTAGCGAGCGCTGGCACCGGTGGCGATGATCAGTGCGTCGCAGGTGTAGACGCCGCTGTCGCCGGTGAGGCTGTAAGGTTTTTTCGAGAAGTCGACCTTGTTGATGTGATCAAACACGATCTCGGTTTCAAAGCGCTCGGCGTGTTCTTTCATACGCTCCATCAGCACCGGGCCGGTCAGGCCGTGGACATCGCCCGGCCAGTTGTCGACTTCAGTGGTGGTGGTCAACTGACCGCCCGCCTGCATGCCGGTGATCAGCAGCGGCTTGAGGTTGGCCCGGGCAGCGTAGACGGCAGCGCTGTAACCGGCAGGGCCGGAACCGAGAATAATCACTCGCGAATGACGGGTATCAGACATGACTCACTCCTATCGACCGCCCGGACTACAAGACGGCTGGAATAAAAAAGGGACCACGAAGCACTTGGGGAAGGCTTTAACTCGCAGGCCCTGAAAAATAATGGGTGCAGCGTATCGAGGGGGGCAAGATTAAGGAAATACGGAATAACAATCCAGCTCATAGGCGGTCTCTATGCAGTCAGGCCGATTAATCGACGCCTTTATTACCGTTGATGTCGTCACACCGACCACGCTTTCGCCTTGAAGGCAAAGCCGGTAAGGTCGGCGCGTTCGTCATCCTGCTCGGAGTTCTCCATGCCCGCCCCTGTTCTTTCCGGCCCGCAATACCTGCGTGAAGGCCTCAAACTGGTGCTGAGCCCCGGCCTGCGCCTGTTTGTGCTGCTGCCGCTGGCGATCAACCTGGTGCTGTTCGTCGGCTTGATCTACTTTGCCGGCCATCAGTTCAGCCTGTGGGTCGACCACTTGATGCCGACCCTGCCCGGCTGGCTGAGCTTTCTGAATTACCTGCTATGGCCGCTGTTTGTGGTGCTGGTGGTGCTGATGGTGTTTTTCACCTTCACCATGCTCGCCAATATCATCGCGGCACCGTTCAATGGCTTTCTTTCCGAGAAAGTCGAAGTGGTGGTACGGGGTACCGATGACTTCCCGGCCTTCAGTTGGGGCGAACTGATTGAAATGGTTCCGCGTACCCTGGCCCGGGAAATGCGCAAGCTGGGCTACTTCCTGCCACGGGCCATCGGCCTGTTTATCCTGTCGTTCATTCCGGTGGTCAACCTGATCGCCGCGCCACTGTGGTTGCTGTTCGGCGTGTGGATGATGGCGATCCAATACATCGACTACCCGGCCGATAACCACAAGCTGGGCTGGAACGAAATGCTCGCCTGGCTGCGCCAGAAACGCTGGCAGAGCATGAGCTTCGGCGGCATCGTCTACCTGGTGCTGCTGGTGCCGGTGGTCAACCTGTTGATGATGCCGGCGGCAGTGGCCGGGGCGACCTTGTTCTGGGTGCGCGAACAGGGCGCCGAGGCCATGGCGACGCCGAAAGTGGCCAAGTCATAAATCCATCATCTGCATGACACAATGGCGACATGGCCCATAGCGACACTGTGGGTCATGACGACAGCTTCGCTCCACATCACTCTCATCACCGAAACCTTCCCGCCAGAGATCAACGGGGTGGCCAATACCCTTGGCCGCCTGTGCGAAGGTTTGCGCGCGCGCGGCCATCAAGTCGAACTGGTTCGCCCGCGCCAGGGCGCCGATGCAAGCCGTCCCAGCGATGATGGCTTGCTGCTCTGCCGCGGCTGGCCGCTGCCGGGTTACCCAGGCCTGCAATGGGGCCAGTCGTCGATGCACAAGTTGCTGCGCCGCTGGACGCGCCAGCGCCCCGACGTGCTCTACATCGCCACCGAAGGCCCGCTGGGGCTGTCTGCGCTGCGGGCGGCACGGCGCCTGGGAATCAGCGTGGTCAGCGGTTTTCACACCAATTTCCAGCAGTACTCCAACCAGTACGGCCTGAGCCTGTTAAGCCGCATGGTCACGCACTACCTGCGCTGGTTTCATAACCGTTCGACCTTGACCCTGGTGCCCAGCGCCAGCCAACGCCTGGAACTGGAGCGTCGGCATTTCGAGCGCCTGGGGATGCTGGCGCGCGGGGTGGACAGCCAGTTATTCCACCCGGCCAAGCGTGACAACGCACTACGGGAAAGCTGGGGCCTGGAAAACGACGATATTGCCGTGCTGCACGTGGGGCGCCTGGCCCAGGAGAAAAACCTCGGGCTGCTCAAGCGCTGCTTTGACGCGCTGCAGGCAACTTATCCACAGCGTCGGCTGAAGCTGATCATCGTCGGCGATGGCCCGCAACGCCCGATGCTCGAGCGCGACCTGTCCGACGCGGTGTTCTGTGGCACCCAGCGCGGCGAAGAACTGGCACGGCATTACGCATCAGGGGATGTGTTCCTGTTCCCCAGCCTGACCGAAACCTTCGGCAATGTGGTGCTCGAAGCCATGGCCTCCGGGCTGGGTGTGGTGGCGTACGACCAGGCGGCGGCGACCCAGCATATCCGCCATGGTTACAACGGTGTGCTGGCCATGCCGGGTGATGAGGACGCGTTTTGCGATGCGGCCAGATGGTTGCTGGAAGACAGCGAACATTTGCGCAGGGCCCGCCTCAATGCACGCCAACATGCGAGCCGCCAGGGCTGGCCGGCGATTATCGACCAGTTCGAGAACCAGTTACGCGATGTGTGCGCAGAACATTTGGCAGCTCCAACACTGCCTGACATTCGTTGAACGCTCTACGAATAACGTAGGCCAATTCCCCGCCCTGCCTGCCTACCCCTTGAATACTGGTTTCAACGGTAGGAATCCCTGCCTGAGACTGCCTGAATCGGCACGCCACAACAGGATATTTCCGGAACGTCGAGCGAATTATCACCACTGATATGACACCTGCCGTAAGAGGGGGGTGTCCCTGTGAAACACACTCGAACAAGGCAGGTCATTCATGCTGAAAAACTAATAGAGAGCACTATGTCGACACTGATAAATGGATCAATGGCGCTGAGATTCCAACCATTCAACCCCTCCGCATGGGCATCCCCATCCGGAAGCGGTCACAACCACCAGAACCACGCAAACACTGGCTGGAACCGCCCGCAACCTTCGCGCCCGCAAAACAACTGGCAAACGGCGCAGAATGACTGGCAACGCCCATCGCACAACCCTGACAACCGTCCGCAGCCCACCCGCCCGCAAAACGCCTGGCGGCCGGCGCAGAACGACTGGCAACGTCCACTGCACACCCCTGACAACTGTCCGCAGTCCACGCGCCCGCAACATCACTGGCAAACGGCGCAGAACGACTGGCAATGCCCGCAGCCCGCTGACGGCCTCCCACGACCTGGCGGTACGCGCCCAAACCAGGAGCAATGTTCCGTCAGGCCACCTCAATGGGCACGTTCCGACCAGACGGACAGCACTTCTCGCTCTAATCCATATGGACCAAAGATAAGATAATAAGCATTGAGGCAAATGATGGCCTGAACACAAGCGAAAGGCCGGGTACTCACTACCCAGCCTTTCGCCTGAAACAGCTAAACCTTCACGCTCAACCGTCGATAGTGAGCGCAGGCCTGGGCTCCAACCACCCTACACCAGGGTCGTCAACGCCTCGCGACTGAACGGCAGAATGTCGCCTTCACGGCCTTCACGCACCTTGACCGCCCAATCCGGGTCTACCAGCAGCGCACGACCAACAGCGACCAGGTCGAACTCGTCGTTGTTCAAGCGCTCCAGCAGTTTTTCCAGACTCGCCGGTTGGGCAACCTTGTCGGTATTGACCATGAACTGCAGGAATTCGCCATCCAGGCCGACACTGCCCACGGTGATCGTCGGTTTGCCCGTGAGTTGGCGGGTCCAGCCGGCGAGGTTGAGGTCGGAACCTTCGAACTCCGGCTCCCAGAAACGACGGGTGGAGCAGTGGAAAATATCCACACCGGCATCAGACAACGGCTTGAGGAATTCACCCAACGCCTCGGGGGTTTGCACCAGGCGCGCGGTGTAGTCCTGCTGCTTCCACTGGGAGAAACGCAAGATGATCGGGAAGTCCGGGCCGACGGCGGCGCGGGTGGCCTGGATCAACTCGATGGCAAAGCGCGAACGGTTGGCCAGGCTGCCGCCGTATTCGTCGGTGCGCTGGTTGCTGCCTTCCCAGAAGAACTGGTCGACCAGATAGCCGTGGGCGCCATGGATTTCCACGCCGTCCATGCCGATGCGCTGGGCATCCTTGGCGGCTTGGGCAAACGCAGCAATGACATCCTTGATGTCCTGGGCGGTCATGCCGTGGACGACCACGTTGCCATCCTTGAGTTTTTCCATCGGGCCGTAGGCCGGCACACTGGCGTCAGGCTCGGTACCGATGCGGCGCACACTGCCCACGTGCCAGAGCTGCGGGACAATCTTGCCACCTTCGGCGTGCACGGCATCGACGACCTTCTTCCAACCGGCCAGCGCCGCCTCGCCGTAGAAATGCGGGACATTCGGGTAGCCGTTGGAGGCCGGGTGACCGACCACGGTGCCTTCGGTAATGATCAGGCCCACGCCGGCAGCGGCACGGCGGCGGTAGTACTCGATGACCTTGGAATCAGGCACGCCACCTGGGGAAAACGAACGGGTCATCGGCGCCATGACTACACGGGTCGACAGCTGCAGTGCACCGAGCTGGAACGGTTTGAACAAGGCTTGGACAGGCATGGGAGCACTCCGCGGAAGACGAGGTTTATGATGCGGATAATATGAGGAGTGCAGAGTGCTGAATAGCACTATTGATTTGGGTGATTAAGGGGTATGAAAGCAGCGGCCAGCTTCAAGCCTGAAACTTGAAGCTGCGCCTGCTGGTGCTCAATTCAGGGCTTTTTCGATAGCCTGCACGACCGTTGGATCATCCGGCGCGGTGCGCGGCGAGAATCGCGCGAGGACCCGGCCATCCTTGCCCAGCAGGAATTTCTCGAAATTCCAGGTGATATCCCCTGGAAACTCGGCGCCCTCGCCCGCCAGCAAACGGTACAGTTGGTGCCGCTCAGGGCCGTTCACATCGAGTTTGCTGCCCAGGGGGAAGGTCACGCCGTAGTTCAGGCTGCAGAACTCGCGGATTTCTTCCTCGGTGCCCGGTTCCTGGCCTGCAAACTGGTTGCACGGCAGGCCAAGCACGGTAAATCCCTGGTCCTTGTACTGCTGATAAAGGTTTTCCAACGCCGCGTACTGCGGGGTCAAGCCACATTTGGAGGCTACGTTGACCACCAGCACAACGTGCCCCTTGAAGGGCGCCAGCGGCAGCTCTTGTCCGTCCAAAGCTTTGAGTTTCAGGTCGTGGAAAGCACTCATGACGAACTCCAGATTTCCCATGTTCTTAGCAAAGCAGCGCTTCGAGATTACAACCCGCAAGCCTGCAATCATAGACGCCGATTGCAAAACTCGCCTGCGGATTACTGAGCGGTCGGCCACGGCAGAATAGGAATCGCCGTTACCGCGTTCTGCGGGCTGCCTTCAATCAAGCGGTCACTGTAGACCAGGTACACCAGGGTATTGCGCTTCTTGTCGAGGAAACGCACCACCTGCATGGTCTTGAACACCAGCGAGGTACGTTCCTTGAACACTTCGTCGCCGTCCTTGAGCTCGCCCTTGAAGCGAATCGGGCCGACCTGACGGCAGGCGATCGAGGCTTCGGCACGGTCTTCGGCCAAACCCAGGCCACCTTTCACGCCGCCGGTCTTGGCGCGCGACAAATAGCAGGTCACGCCGTCGACCTTGGGGTCATCGAACGCTTCGACCACAATCCGGTCGTTGGGGCCGACAAACTTGAACACCGTCGACACCTGGCCAACTTCTTCGGCCGAAGCCAGCAGCGGCAGGGCCAACAGCAGGCCGAGCAATCCCTTTATCACGCGCATCGTGTATTCCCTTTGTTTAGACCAGGATCAGGTTATCGCGGTGAACCAGTTCCGGTTCCGCCATGTAACCCAAGAGTCCGACAATCGCGTCAGACGATTGTCCAATGATTTTCTGCGCTTCAAGGGCGCTGTAGTTGGCCAGGCCACGGGCGATCTCACGACCGTCGGGCGCCACGCACACCACCATCTCGCCACGGCGGAAGCTGCCCTGCACCAACTTGACGCCCACCGGCAGCAGGCTCTTGTTGCCCTGGGACAACGCCGACACCGCGCCATCGTCGAGCACCAGGGTGCCACGGGTTTGCAGGTGCCCGGCCAGCCATTGCTTGCGCGCCGCGAGCATGCCGCGTTCGGGCGACAGCAACGTACCGATGCGCTCACCCGCCTTGAGGCGATCCAGCACACGCTCCAGGCGCCCACCGACGATGATGGTGTGGGCCCCGGAACGTGCTGCCAGGCGTGCTGCGCGCAGCTTGGTCTGCATGCCGCCACGCCCCAGGGCGCCGCCGACGCTGCCGGCCACGGCGTCGAGCGCCGGGTCATCGGCGCGCGCTTCGTAGATCAGTTGGGCATCGGGGTTGTGGCGCGGGTCGGCGTCGAACATGCCGTCGCGGTCGGTGAGGATCACCAGCAGGTCGGCCTCCACCAGGTTGGCCACCAGCGCGGCCAGGGTATCGTTGTCGCCGAAACGGATCTCGTCGGTGACCACGGTGTCGTTCTCGTTGATCACCGGGATGACCTTGAGCTCCACCAGCGCACGCAAGGTGCTGCGGGCGTTGAGGTAGCGCTTGCGGTCGGACAGGTCATCGTGGGTCAGCAGGATCTGCGCCGTGTGGCGGCCATGCTCGGCAAAGCTGGATTCCCAGGCTTGCACCAGGCCCATCTGGCCGATGGCGGCGGCGGCTTGCAGCTCGTGCATCGCGCTGGGTCGCGCGGTCCAGCCGAGGCGGCTCATCCCGGCGGCAACCGCCCCGGACGACACCAGCACCAACTCGACACCTGCTTCATGCAAGGCCACCATCTGCTCGACCCAGACGCTCATGGCTGCACGATCCAGGCCTTTGCCATCCGCCGTCAGCAGCGCACTTCCGATCTTTACGACCCAGCGCTGCGCACCTGTCACTTTGCTCCGCATCATCTTCAACCTTAGATTGAGGGCCGCGCGACCCAGCGCCGCCCATAACGTTATACCCGGATACCAAAACGCCGCTCCAGGGAGCGGCGTTCAAGTTTATCGCAACGGATCAGTCGCGCACGTAAATGATTTCCGGACCGTCTTCGTCATCCACGTCTTCTTCGTCCCAATCATCGTCGCCGATGTCATGGACCGACTTCACGCCGCTGCGGCGCAGGGCACGCTGGTCGTCCAGGGCTTGCAACTGGGCGCGGGCCTCGTCTTCGATCTGCTGATCGAGTTCGGCGAGTTCGGCCTTGAATACCGGGTCGGCCGCCAGACGGTCGGCACGGTCTTCCAGGTAGCGCATGATGTCGCGGGTCAGGCGCTCGGTGCCTTCTTTGGCGATCGCCGAGATCACGTAGACCGGACCGGTCCATTCCAGGCGATCGACGATTTCCTTGACGCGCTCCTCGTGCTCTTCCTCGAGGATCTGGTCGCACTTGTTCAGCACCAACCAGCGATCACGCTCGGCCAGGGCCGGGCTGAACTTGGTCAGCTCGCTGACGATCACTTCGGCGGCGTCCGGTGCACTGGTGTCATCCAAGGGCGCCATGTCGACGAGGTGCAGCAGCAAACGGGTGCGGGACAAATGCTTGAGGAAGCGAATCCCCAGGCCTGCGCCGTCGGAAGCCCCTTCGATCAGGCCGGGAATGTCGGCGATCACAAAGCTTTTCCAGCGGTCGACGCTGACCACGCCCAGGTTTGGCACCAGGGTGGTGAACGGGTAGTCGGCGACTTTCGGCTTGGCGGCCGACACCGAGCGGATGAAGGTACTTTTGCCGGCGTTCGGCAGGCCCAGCAGGCCCACGTCAGCCAGTACTTTCATTTCCAGCTTCAGGTCACGCTGCTCGCCCGGCTTGCCCGGCGTGGTCTGGCGCGGTGCACGGTTGGTACTGGACTTGAATCGGGTGTTACCCAGACCGTGCCAGCCGCCCTGTACAACCATCAGTTTCTGGCCGGCCTTGGTCAGGTCGCCAATCACTTCCTGGGTCGCGGAGTCGATGATCGTGGTGCCGACCGGTACGCGCAGTACCAGGTCTTCACCTTTTTTACCGGTGCAGTCGGTGCTGCCGCCGTTGGAGCCACGCTCGGCATCGAAATGCCGGGTGTAACGGTAGTCCACCAGGGTGTTGAGGTTTTCGTCGGCCATCATGTAGATGGAACCGCCGTCACCGCCGTCACCGCCGTTGGGGCCACCGTTTTCGATGAATTTTTCGCGACGGAAACTCATGCAACCGTTACCGCCGTCGCCTGCTTTTACTCGGATGGAAACTTCATCAACGAACTTCATAACAAAACGCCTCTCGCCGCACGGACGAGCTTAAGAAACCAAGACATAAGACTCTTGCAAAAATGAGCGCAGCGACCTCAATCAACAGCCGCAAATCCAGCTGCTTGAGCCCATTACAAACAGCTTTGCAAGAGACTCACTCCACAAACGAAAAAGCCCCGTCGCAAGACAGGGCTTTTCCAGCGATCGCGCAATTAAGCGGCGACAACGCTCACGTAACGGCGGTTGAACGCGCCTTTTACTTCAAACTTGATCACGCCTTCGATTTTCGCGAAGAGGGTGTGATCTTTACCCATGCCAACACCGTAACCGGCGTGGAATTGGGTGCCGCGCTGACGCACGATGATGTTGCCCGGAATGATTTTCTGGCCGCCATACATCTTAACGCCAAGGCGTTTGGCTTCTGAGTCGCGACCGTTACGGGTACTACCACCAGCTTTTTTGTGTGCCATGAGTCAATTCTCCTAGTGAGGAATTAGGCTGAAATTAAGCCTGAATACCGGTGATTTTGATCTCGGTGTACCACTGGCGGTGGCCCATACGCTTCATGTGGTGCTTACGACGACGGAACTTGATGATGCGGACTTTATCGTGACGACCTTGGGAGATCACTTCAGCCACAACGGTAGCGCCAGCAACAACTGGAGCGCCGATGTTCACGTCATCGCCATTGGCGACCAACAGAACGCGATCAAAGGTAACGGATTCGCCGGTAGCGATTTCCAGTTTTTCGATCTTCAGGTATTCACCTGGGGCGACCTTGTATTGCTTGCCACCAGTAACAATTACTGCGTACGACATGGTATTTCTCCGATAATCCTGCTCACCCAGCGCTTTATAAGAAGAGGTATTGGCTGGCATGGCTGCATGGGATGGACGTCCCGAATGCAATTGCGTAAGGCAGGTGCTGCCCAGGAAGTTCAGGGTGCGCGATTGTACGCAAGGTAAATGGGTGTTGCAAGTGGCCGTCTATCGCGCCTTGACACCCGGGGGTCAGGGTCCTAGCATGCCGCGCAACCCTTCTGGAGCGACTGTCGCTGATGCAACCCCAAGCTTTCTACCGCGCGGTCGCGGACGATTTTAGCGCCGTCGACGGCATCATCAAGCAGCAGCTGACGTCTAAAGTGCCGCTGGTCTCCAAAATTGGCGACTACATTACGTCGGCGGGCGGTAAACGCCTGCGTCCTTTATTAGTGCTGCTGTGTGGCAAGGCCCTGGGCCGCGAAGGCGATGACCTGCGCCTGCTGGCCGCCACCATCGAATTCCTGCACACCGCGACCCTGCTGCATGACGACGTGGTCGACATGTCCGGCATGCGCCGTGGCCGCGAGACCGCCAATGCGATGTGGGGCAATGCCCCGAGCGTGCTGGTGGGCGACTTCCTGTACTCGCGCTCGTTCGAAATGATGGTCGAGCTCGGCTCGATGCCTGTGATGAAGATTCTTTCCCAGGCCACGCGCATCATCGCTGAAGGCGAAGTGCTGCAGCTGTCCAAGGTTCGCGACGCCAGCACCACCGAAGAAACCTATATGGAAGTGATTCGCGGCAAGACCGCGATGCTCTTCGAAGCCTCCACACACAGTGCCGCCGCGCTCTGTGGCGCGACCTCCGAGCAGGCCGAAGCCCTGCGAACCTTCGGTGATCACCTGGGCGTGGCATTCCAGCTGGTGGACGACCTGCTCGACTACCGTGGCGATGCAGAGACCCTGGGCAAGAACGTCGGCGACGACCTGGCCGAAGGCAAACCGACCTTGCCGCTGATCTACACCATGCGCGAAGGCACGCCGGAACAGGCGGCTCTGGTGCGCAAGGCGATCCAGAAAGGCGGGATCGAAGACCTGGAGGCCATCCGCGCTGCCGTGGAAGCGTCCGGTTCCCTGGAGTACACCGCGCAACTGGCGCGTGACTACGTGGCCCGTGCGATCCAGTGCCTGCAAGCCCTGCCGGCCAGCGAGTACCGGGATGCCCTGGTTGAGCTGAGTGAGTTTGCGGTCGCGCGTACTCACTAAGACATACCTGCAAGACCAATGTGTGAGGGGGCTTGCTCCCGATAGCGGTGGATCAGCCAGTCGATATATCGACTGGAACACCGTCATCGGGGCAAGCCCCCTCCCACATTTGGATTTCATACAGCCTGCAACATCACAAAACCCTATATAATGTGCGACTTTTAGTCATCCCTGAATCTCAAGGAGCTTTAGTGAGCACGTTGCCACCCTGCCCGAAATGCAATTCCGAATACACCTATGAAGACGGCGCCCAGCTGATCTGCCCGGAATGCGCCCATGAGTGGTCCGCCAATGGCGAGGCCGAAGTGGCCGGCGATGAAACCGTGAAGAAAGACTCTGTGGGCAACGTCCTGCAGGACGGCGACACCATCACCGTGATCAAAGACCTCAAGGTCAAGGGCACGTCCCTGGTCGTGAAGGTCGGCACCAAGGTCAAGAACATCCGCCTGTGCGACGGCGACCACGATATCGATTGCAAGATCGACGGTATCGGCCCGATGAAACTCAAGTCCGAGTTCGTGCGCAAAGTCTGAACCTGCTGCATCCATCCCGCGCCCGCGCGGGATGGCGTTTTGCCCTCCCCGTTGACCCCTCGCAATATCCACACAGAAAAACCAGGAAACTGCCAATAGGCACTTGCTATTCTACGAATAAGAATTATTCTCATTGAAACCCATCAAGGAGATGTACCCATGACTTATTTGATAGATGCCTGGCTCGACCGCCCACACCCTTACCTGCGCATCCTTCATCGGGAAACCGGCGAAGTCTGTGCGGTGCTGGAAGAAGAAGCGCTGAATGAATTGCAGGATCAGGGTGACCTGGACGTCAACGGCCTGAGTTCGAGTGAACCAGGAGTGCTCAAGGAAGTGGTGCGTAATCTGTTTCTGTTCTGCTATGCCCGAGCGTTGCGCCCGGCGACGGAGCTCAATGGCAAGTTCCATCCATGAACACACCGGCAAGACACTGTGGGAACGAACGGCCCCGTTCCCACAGGTAAGCAGCAGGTCTTACAGAACGTCGAGCAGTTCGACGTCAAATACCAGCACGCTGTGCGGCGGAATGCTGCCAACGCCTTGAGCGCCGTAAGCCAGTTCGCTCGGCACGTACAGGCGCCATTTGCTGCCGGCATTCATCAGTTGCAGGGCTTCGGTCCAGCCGGCGATTACGCCACCCACCGGGAATTCTGCAGGCTGGCCACGCTCGTAGGAGCTGTCGAACACAGTGCCGTCGATCAGGGTGCCGTGATAGTGAGTGCGCACCTGGTCTTCACGGGTCGGCTTGGCGCCGTCACCGGCCGTCAACACTTCAAATTGCAGGCCGGAAGCCAGGGTAGTGATACCATCACGCTTGGCGTTTTCAGCCAGGAACGCCAGGCCAGCGCCGGCAGCGGCTTCAGCCTTGGCAGCGGCCTCGGCTTGCATGATTTCGCGGATGACCTTGAAGCTGGCAGCCATTTGCTCCTGGTCAACACGGCTTGGTTTGCCGGCGAATGCGTCGGTCAGGCCAGCCAGGATCGCGTCCAGGCTCACACCCGGTGGCGGGTTGTCACGCAGTTGGTCGCCCAACTGACGGCCGATACCGTAGCTGACGCGGGTTTCGTCGGTGGACAGATTAACTTCGGACATGAAGAGGCTCCGCTGTAGGGCAGCACTGGAAACAGTGATGTGCGCGCCGCCCTGAACTAAAAGGGCCAGCAGACTAGCACACAAGACCTGCTGGTGATGAGCCCCCCACCGCGGCGCGGCACCGGGATCGCGACCCTTCGTCGCACGCGCAATAAAAGCGCTTCAGATTCAAACCTCCCCGCCGATACAGCGCTACACACTTTGGCTGGCTCAAACAACAACACCGTCCAGCAGACAAAAAATCACCTTCGCGGAGCATTCGATGAACAGCTGGTTCGGTAACATCAGCGTCAACCTCAAACTGGGCCTGGGCTTTGGCCTGGTACTGGTTCTCACCTCGATCCTGGCCTTAACCGGCTGGACCAGCCTGGGCAGCCTGATCGACCGCAGTAACTGGATGAGCGACATTACCCAGCTCAACGCGTCGCTGACCAAACTGCGCATCGTGCGCCTGCAATACATGTTGGCCAACGGCGATGAATCCGTGGCGCAGAACGTGCAGAGCAGCCTGGATGCCTTTGCTGCCCAGCAACAGAAACTCCTGGACAGCTTCAAGAGCCCGGAAAACGTCAAGCTGCTCAACGAGCAGAAAGCCATCATCACGGCTTATCAGCAATCCCTGAACAAAATGCGTGAGGCTTACCGTAACGGCAACGCTGCTCGCCAGGTCATGGGGGACAAGGCCGATATCGCCAACGCCCAGATCGATGCGCTGGACACCAGCGTGCAGCAGATGCCCGACAGCCCGGAGCGCTTCACTCAGTTCCAGGCGGTGACCAACGCCAAGCAGGCGTTCCAGTTGGCCCGCTACGAAGTGCGTGGCTACACCAACAACGTCAACCCGGACACCGAAGCCCGCGCTGCGGCACAAATCGAGAAAGCCATCGGCGGCTTGAAAGGCCTCAGTGTCGCATTCGGCGCCAGCCAGCAAAGCGCGCTGAGCGCCCTGGAAACCGCCCTGGGCGCCTATCGCACAGCCGTTCAAAACTACAAGACGGCCAACGCCAACATCGTGGCTGCCCGTGCCGAAATGACCACCCAAGGCGCCGACATCGTCACCATCAGCGACAAGCTCTACGACATCCAGCTGGATCGTCGCGACGCCGAAAGCGCCCAGGCCCGTAGCCTGCAGTTGATCAGCACGCTGCTGGCACTGCTGGTCGGTATCATCGCGGCACTGGTGATCACCCGCCAGATCACCCGCCCACTGCAGGAAACCCTGGCCGTGGTTGAGCGCATCGCCTCCGGCGACCTGAGCCACAATATCCAGGTCACCCGTCGCGATGAGCTGGGCGTACTGCAACAAGGCATCCAGCGCATGGGCACCACCTTGCGTGAACTGATCAGCGGGATTCGCGACGGCGTGACCCAGATCGCCAGCGCCGCCGAAGAGTTGTCGGCCGTGACCGAGCAGACCAGCGCCGGTGTGAACAGCCAGAAGATCGAGACCGATCAGGTCGCCACGGCAATGCACGAAATGACCGCCACTGTGCAGGAAGTCGCACGCAACGCCGAGCAAGCCTCTCTGGCTGCCGCCGACGCTGACGGCCAGGCCCGCGCAGGCGATAAAGTGGTGGCCGAGG
The DNA here is from genome assembly GCF_006517195.1 of Pseudomonas sp. NIBRBAC000502773. Taxonomy (NCBI): domain Bacteria; kingdom Pseudomonadati; phylum Pseudomonadota; class Gammaproteobacteria; order Pseudomonadales; family Pseudomonadaceae; genus Pseudomonas; species Pseudomonas sp. NIBRBAC000502773. The sequence continues at coordinate 2,264,065 of NZ_CP041189.1, forward strand.
CCATCGCCCAGATCGAACGCCTGGCCGCCGAAGTGGAACGTTCCACCGATGCCATGGCGCACCTGCAACAAGAGAGCAACAAGATCGGCAGCGTGATGGACGTGATCAAGGCGGTGGCCGAACAGACCAACCTGCTCGCGCTCAACGCAGCGATCGAAGCGGCGCGTGCCGGTGAAGCCGGTCGCGGCTTTGCCGTGGTCGCCGACGAAGTGCGTGGCCTGGCCCAGCGCACGCAGAAATCCACCGAGGAAATCGAAGGCCTGGTCGCCGGTTTGCAGAACGGCACCCAGCAAGTCGCCAACGTGATGAACAACAGCCGCAGCCTCACCGACAGCAGTGTCGAACTGACGCGCAAGGCCGGCGTGTCCCTGGAAAACATCACCCGCACGGTGTCGAACATCCAGTCCATGAACCAGCAGATTGCCGCAGCCGCCGAGGAACAAAGCGCCGTGGCCGAAGAGATCAGCCGCAGCATCGTGAATGTGCGTGATGTGTCCGAGCAGACCGCCACCGCGAGCAATGAAACGGCGAAATCGAGCGTGGAACTGGCGCGTTTGGGTAGCCAGTTGCAGCAGATGGTCAGTCACTTCCGGGTGTAAGAAATCAAAAAGCCGCCTCGGCATATACCGAGGCGGCTCCACCTCTCAGACGTTAGCAGTCATCGAAGCTGTCCCGCAGGAACTTCCATACGTGATAAGCACGTAGGCAGTTCACTACGAGGTTCCATGTACGTCGTGCAAACCTAGACATACTCGGCCCTCCGTGAGTTGGGCCTTACCTCCAGCACACTTACCGGAACATGTGGGCCTTAGGATGCTGGTCATAGCTTCCGATGAGGCGGCCGGGCTTTGGTTCCTCCCGCATAAATCCGGCACGGATTACTAGCCCGTGGCGTTCGGTCCATAATTCCGCGCGCATACCCAGCCACCTACAAAACGACATACTTGGAACGGGGTGATACTAACCAACATCCTCATCGAAGGTGTGACGGGAGATGAGAAAACCCTCCGCGGAGGTCCGCTAATTTATTGCCAATTCTTGCCACCGTTTTTTATAACATTCAGTGAAATGCGTGAAAACCGTCGGCCTTGGCCAGTCCTTGCGGGGCGCGACAATCGGCAGTAGTATTCTTCTCGCTGGTCATAGCTTCCGCTGAATATGCAACCCCAGCTACTAACCGGGATTGCAATAAAAAACCGCCCTACTAAGGCGGTTTTTTATTGCCTGCGATTTACCTCTCAGCCCTCACCTTCCTCAACAAACACCACCCGATTCCCAAACGGATCCTTGATGCTCATCTCCCGCGATCCCCAAGGCGTTTCCTCAACCCCAGGCTTGGCGTAACGGTAATCCTTGCCCGCCAACTGCTGCTGATACGTGTCCACCCCTTGCGCCTGAATCCGCACCGCCGCGCCCGGCGAAGCATCACCATGATGTTCGGACAGGTGCAGTACACAATCGCCCAGCGACACTTGCAGATAGAGTGGATAGTTCGCCTCAAAGCGATGCTGCCAATCGACCTTGAACCCCAGGAAGTCGACGTAGAACTCCAAGGCCTTGGCCTCGTCGAAAATCCGCAGGATAGGGGTGACTTTTCCTAAGTGCATGGCAACCGCTCCGTGTATGAAAGCGCCCACTATAGAGTCGAAAACCCACCACGCAAATCCCCACTGCGCGCCAGGAAACGCCCCGGTCGCTGACCGTTCGCTTGGCCATCGCTGTAGCTCAATACGCCGTTGACCCACACGCCATCAATGCCTTGCGCTGCCCGCTGTGGCTCATTGAAATCCGCCACATCCCGCACCCGCAACGGATCGAACAACACAAGGTCGGCCCAGTGCCCTTCACGAATTTCACCACGCTCGGATAACCCAAAACGCGCTGCCGACAAGCCGGTCATCTTGTGCACGGCGGTATGCAACGGGAACAAGCCGACATCCCGGCTGAAATGTCCCAGCACCCGTGGAAACGCCCCCCACAAGCGTGGGTGTGGAAACGGGTCTTCGGGCAACCCATCAGACCCCACCATCGACAATGGATGCGCAAGGATGCGTCGCACATCCGCTTCATCCATCCCGTAGTACACCGCTCCCGCAGGCTGTAGACGACGAGCGGCATCCATCAACGAGACGTCCCATTCGCCGGCAATGTCCTGCAAGTCGCGCCCCCCCACTTCCGGGTGCGGCGTCGACCAGGTAATGGTGATGCGAAATGCGTCGGTCACCTGCTTGAGGTCCAGGGTCGAAGAACTGGCCGCGTAGGGATAACAATCACACCCCACCGGGTGGGTTTTCGCCGCCGACTCCAACGCCGCCAACAGCTGCGGACTACGCCCCCAGTTCCCCGCGCCCGCACATTTGAGGTGGGAAATAATCACCGGTACCTGTGCGTGCCGACCGATCAGAAAAGCCTCGTCCATCGCCTCCAGCACCGGTTCGAATTCGCTGCGCAAATGGGTGGTGTATACCGCACCGAAGGTCGTGAGTTCTTCACTCAGTTGCAGCACCTCATCGGTCTCGGCATTGAACGCGCTGGCGTAGGCCAGGCCGGTGGATAAACCAAGGGCGCCGGCCTCGAGACTCTCGTGCAACTGCACACGCATGGCGGTGATTTCATCCGGTGTGGCGGTGCGATGCAGGTCGTCCATGTGGTTACTGCGCAGCGCCGTGTGGCCGATCAATGCCGCGACGTTCACCGCTGGATGAGCGTTTTCAACGGCGCTGCGATAGTCGCTGAAACGGGGATAAACAAACGCCGCAGCGCTGCCCAACAAGTTCATCGGGTCCGGCGGATCGCTGCGCAAACTCACCGGTGAGGCGCTGATGCCACAGTTGCCGACAATCACCGTGGTCACACCCTGGCTGAGCTTGGGCAGCATCTGGGGCTGGCGGATGACCACCGTGTCGTCGTGGGTGTGGACATCGATAAAGCCCGGCGCCAGCACCCGGCCAGTCCCATCGATTTCATGCTCGGCACACGCCGTCGACAAGTCGCCGATCGTCTCGATGCGCCCGTCACGCAGCCCCACATCGGCGACAAACCCTTCGGTGTTGCTGCCATCGATGATCAGCGCCTGGAGAATCAGCGTGTCGTACGTCATATCAATCTCCAAGCGGCAGGCGGTCAGGGCCGCCGCGATAATCGTCGAGGGCCAGCTTGATCCGGCGCAGGCGCTCCTGGTTGTCGTCGGGCAGGGCCAGCGCCAGTTCGGTGGCGAGCAGGTCGATGGCCAGCAGCATGCCGTAGCGCGCCGCCGTGGGTTTGTAGATAAAACTGGTTTCGGCCGGTTGCAGCGGCAGCAGCACATCCGCCAACTGCGCCAGGGGTGAGTCGGCCAGGGTGATGGCGACGATCCGCGCGTCGTAGTTGCGTGCCAGCGCCACCACATCGAGCAATTCAGGGGTGAGGCCGGTGAGCGAGCAGACAATCAGCGCGTGTTCCGGCCCCAGGGTTGCAGCCGTTACGCGCATCATCACCGGGTCGTGGCTGGCGGCAATCGGGTAGCCCAGGCGAACCAGGCGCACCTGCAATTCATCGCTGCACAAACTTGACGGCCCGCCCATGCCGAACGCGTGGATCATCCGCGCCTTGCCCAGCAGGTTGACCGCATCGACGAAACTCGCCTGGTTGAAACCCGACAAGTGCTGGCGCAACGTCGCTTCGATATCGCCGAGAATCTGCCGATGAAACGCCGACTGTTCAGGCAACCCCGCCGGGTCCAGGAAGCGGCTGCCGACGCCGCTGGCCTGGGCCAGTTGCAGGCGCAGGTCGCGCAAATCCCGGCAACCGACACTGCGGGCAAACCGCGATAAGGTCGCGGTACTGACCTCGGCCCGTTGGGACAGCTCTTCCAGGCTGGCCGAGGCGGCAAAGCCCACATCCTCCAGCATCAGCCTGGCGATACGCCCTTCGCCGGCGCTGAAGGAATCCTGACGGGCGCGGATCTGGTAGAGGATGTCCATGAAGGCTCCGGGTTACAAAATACAGGACAGGCCGTAAGTCAGACCGAAGGCGACCACCGAAATCAAAGTCTCCAGCACGGTCCAGGTCTTGAAGGTCTGGATCACCGTCATATTGAAGTATTCCTTGATCAGCCAGAAGCCGCCGTCGTTGACGTGGGAAAAGATCACCGAACCCGCGCCAGTGGCCAACACCAGCAATTCCGGGTGTGGATAACCCAGGCCCAGGGCGACCGGCGCAACCACGCCGGATGCGGTGGTCATGGCTACCGTGGCCGAACCTGTGGCGATGCGCATCAGGGCCGCAAACAGCCACCCCATCACCAGCGGCGACAACTGAAACGCGTGGGCCAGGCCGAGGATCTCATGAGTGACGCCTGCATCCACGAGGATCCGGTTCAGGCCACCGCCCGCGCCCACCAGCAAAGTGATGCTCGCAGTCGGCGCCAGGCATTCATTGGTGAACCTGAGGATCGACTCGCGGTTGAAGCCCTGCGCCAGGCCCAGGGTCCAGAAACTCACCAGGGTCGCCACCAGCAGCGCAATCACCGAGTTGCCGATAAACAGCAGGAACTGGTTGAAGCCGCTGCCTGGGGTGGAGATCACGTTGGCCCAACCGCCGATCATCATCAGCACCACCGGCAACAGGATGGTGCCCATGGTCAGTGTAAAGCTCGGCAAACGCTCACGGGGTTCGCGCTCGATGAACTGGCGTTCCAGTGGGTTTTCCGCCGGCAGGTGAATACGCGGCACGATGAATTTGGCGTACACCGGGCCGGCGATGATCGCCGTGGGTATACCGATGAGGATCGCATAGAGCACGGTCTGCCCCACCGACGCGTTATACGCCAGCACGGCCATCATCGCCGCCGGGTGCGGCGGCACCAGCGCATGCACCACCGACAGGCCGGCAACCATCGGCAGGCCGACCATCAGGATCGACACCCCCACGCGCCGCGCCACGGTAAAGGCGATTGGCACCAGCAGCACAAAGCCCACTTCGAAAAACAGCGGCAGCCCCACCAGGAAGGCGATGCACACCATGGCCCAATGGGCATTACGTTCGCCGAAACGGTTGATCAGGGTGCGCGCCACCTGCTCGGCGCCACCGGACTCGGCCATCATCTTGCCGAGCATCGTGCCCAGTGCCACGACCAGGGCGATATGCCCCAATGTTTTGCCGACGCCCGCCTCGTAGGAGCCCATGATGGTGTCAGCCGGCATCCCGGCCATCAGCGCCAGGCCGATGGACACCAGGGTGATGACGATAAACGGGTTGAGCCGGTAACGTGCGATCAGCACGATCAAAGCAATGATGGCGATGGCAGCGTATGCCAACAGCCCGAAGCCCGGTGATGCGGCCATGCGGTACTCCTCGGAAAGGGTCACGTCGAATTGATTGTGAAACTCATAAATCATTACCGAGGAGCATTTTCAAATTTTATGAAAGTAACTTTCGCCCACAGATAAGCGCTGTCGCGTTGGGACATGCCCAAGGGCCGTGCATGAAAATCCGGGGGGTGTTCTTACATGAAGATCGGAGAAGGCTGGAAACTCAACGAATACCCTTGAGTCATAGAATGCACATCCACCGTTGCCAGGAAAATCGAGCATGATTCGTACGACACTCGCCGCCGGCGCCCTGCTTCTCGCCGTGTGCGGCACTGCCGCCGCCGCCGACAACCCGGCGCTGAAAAAATGCATGGACGGCGCCAACACCACTGCCGACATGGTCAGCTGCAACGTCAAGGAAACCAAGGTGCAGGACACGCGCCTGAACAAAGCCTACAAAACCGCCCTTGCCGCCCAGGAAGGCAACCGCAGGCAGCAACTGCAGGACCTGCAGCGCCTGTGGATCAAGTACCGTGACGCCAATTGTGCCTTCGCCGGCTCGGCTACCGGCGGCACCATCGACCAGGTCAACGGCACCGGCTGCGTGCTGGACATGACCCAGACCCGCGCCCAGGAACTGGAAGACCTGGTCGGGCCATAAAATCAGTCGTGATGCACCCTCGCACGCTTGAGCAGCTTCTTGCAGCGTTCGGACAAATGCAGCACGCGCAAATGCTTGCCGGCCTTGCTGTAGCGCTCGCGCAGGGTCATCAGCGCGGCAATCGCCGAGTAGTCGACAAAGCTCAGGTGACGACAATCCAGCGTCACCTGGGCCGGGTCGTTGGCCGGGTCGAACTGGTTCAGGAACGGCGTCGTCGAGGCAAAGAACAGCGTGCCGTGCAGGCGATAGAGCTTGCTGCCATCCGCTTCCAGATGCTCATCGGCGTACAGCTCACGGGCCTGTTGCCAGGCAAAGTTCAGTGCTGCGATCACGATGCCGCACAGCACCGCGGTGGCCAGGTCGGTGAACACCGTGATCACCGTTACCGCGATAATCACCAGCACATCATTGAGCGGCACCTTGTTGATCACCCGCAGGGACGCCCAGGCGAAGGTCTGCTGGGACACCACGAACATCACCCCCACCAGCGCCGCCAGCGGGATCCGCTCGATCAGCGGTGACAGAAACAAAATAAACAGCAGGATCATCACCCCGGCGAACACCCCGGAGAAACGTCCGCGCCCGCCGGAGCTGAGGTTGATCACGGTTTGCCCGATCATCGCGCAACCGCCCATCCCGCCGAACAGGCCCGAGAGCATATTCGCCGCGCCCAGGGCCACGCTTTCGCGATCGGGGTAGCCACGAGTCTCGGTGATTTCGTCGGTGAGGTTCAGGGTCAGCAGGGTTTCCAGCAGGCCGACCATGGCCATCAGGAACGCATAGGGAGCGATGATGCCGAGGGTTTCCAGGGTCCTGGGGATCTGCGGCAGCGCGAAGCTCGGCAGGCCCCCGGCGATGTGGGCCATGTCGCCAAGGGTCCGCGTCGGCAGGCCGAGCAGGTACACGGCCAGGCCCACGCCAAGGATCGCCACCAGGGCCGGCGGCACCGCACGGGTGATGCGCGGCAGCAGGTAGACGATGGCCATGGTCACCAGCACCAGGCCGGTCATCACGTACAACGGCATGCCGCTGAGCCAGCTTTCACCGTTCTTGAAATGTTCCAACTGGGCCAGGGCAATGATGATCGCCAGGCCGTTGACGAACCCCAGCATCACCGGGTGCGGCACCATGCGCACCAGCTTGCCCAGGCGCAACAGGCCGAACGCGACCATGATCAGCCCGCCCAGCAGCACCGTGGCCAGCAGGTAGTCCACGCCGTGCTGCACCACCAGCGCGACGATCACCACCGCCATCGAGCCTGCCGCCCCGGACACCATGCCGGGCCGGCCGCCGAACAAGGCGGTGAGGGTGCAAATGATAAAGGCGCCATACAGCCCCATCAGCGGGTTGAGGTGAGCCACCAGGGCAAAGGCGATGCACTCGGGCAGCAGCGCGAAAGACGTGGTGAGGCCGGCCAGGGCATCGGCGCGCAGACGGGTGAGGTTCATGAGGTACCAGGGCATTGCGGGGGATAAGGCGGGGAATGGTACGGAATTGAGCGCGGTGGGGCCAGATTTTTAAGGCAAGCACACACCCTGTAGTGAGCGGGCTTGCCCCGCGTTGGGCTGCGAAGCAGCCCCAAAACCATTCACCGTATTTCTGTCTGAATGTATGCGATTACTGACAGGGGGCCGCTTCGCAGCCCGACGCGGGCAGGCCCGCTCGCCACAACTAAACGGCGGAAAACTTAGACCATCTCCTGGCGAATCCACTCCACCACCGACGTACGCTTCGGCGCCCAGCCCAGCAACTCGCGGGCATGCCTGCCGCGCACGCGGCTGTTGGAGCCCAGGCCATAGTTGGCCATTTCATAGCCCCACTCGGCCTCAGCCTCGGCCAATGGCCAATCCTGCGGCCGGCCCAGGTTCAGGGCTTGGGCAATCGCCGTGGTCATGTCGATAAACGAGGCCTCGCCGCTTTCCACAAAGTAGAACGTGCCCGGCACGTTGCGGGTCAGTGCCAGCAGGTACAGCGCCACCACGTCTTCAATGTGCACATTGGACCAGATGTTCTGCCCGGTGCCGACATGGCGCACCACGCCGCTCTTGCGTGCCTGCTTGAGCAAGCGCGGCAGTTGCACGCTGTCGCGCTTCACACCGAGGCTGTGGCCGTAGATCAGGGTGTTGCAGATCACCGCCGAATTCACCCCGTCTTTGGCCGCTGCCAGGATCAAGTTGTCGATGGCCACGCGGGCAGCCTTGTCGACGGTCGGTTCCGGCAGGCTGTCTTCGAAATAGATGACATCGCTGGACTTGCCGCCCGACGCATCCCCCACGATGCTCGAACCGCTGGTGTGCAGGAATGGCTTGTCCGAACCTTTCAGTGCGGCCAGCAGGGTTTCCACTGCGGCACGATGATCGCTGCTCGCGGCATTGATCACTGCATCGGCTTTGTGCGCTTGCTCGGCCAACACAGCAGCATCGTCGGGGGTACCGATCACCGGGTGAATGCCCAGGGCGGTCATTTCAGCCGCTTGCTCGGCGCTGCGTACCAGGCCGGTAACCGTGTGACCGGCCTTGACCAGGCCAGTGGCGATGGAACCGCCGATAAAACCGGCTGCGCCGGTAATGAATACGTTCATGGAGAGTGCTCCTGACGGGGTAAGTGATGGGTCCATTGTTACGGACTCATCCCTGGCGAATAAGCCCGCACCGCCCAATTCACTCTTGCGTGAGGATCACGAATCAGCACGCATACCGCGCCAGCTTGGCCTGGATAAAGTCCAGGAAGCACTGGATGCGCAGCGCCAATTGCGAGTTGCGGTAGAACACCGCGTGGATCGGTTGGCGATACCCGCTGTTGAACGCCTCCAGCACCGGCACCAGGCGCCCGGCATTGATGTCTTCGACGGTCATGAAGTTCGACAGGCAACAAATGCCCTGCCCTTCCAACGCTAACTGGCGCAGGGTTTCACCACTGGACGCGGCCACGCTGGGCTCGATCAGCCAGCGGTCACCTTCCACATGGCGCAGCGGCCAGTGGTTGAGGGTTTCGGTCTGGGTAAAGCCCAGCAGGGTATGGTCAGCCAACTCGGCGACCGTCGTCGGCGTGCCGTACTGCTTGAGGTAGTCGGGGCTGGCGAGGATATGCAGCGGCGTACAGCCCAAGGATCGCGCATGCAGGGTGGAGTCGGCCAGGGCACCGATGCGAATCGCAATATCGGTACTCTGCTCCAGCAGGTCGATGATCAGGTCATCGCTGTTCAACTCCAGCTGGATCTGCGGGTACAAACGGCGAAATTCGGCGATATAGGGCACGATCCCATGCAGCATGAACGGCACGGCGGCATTGATGCGCAGGCGCCCGGCGGGGGTTTTCTGACGTGACGACAGGCGCTCTTCCAGCGCGTCCATCTGCGCCAGGATGAGCTTGGCCTGCTCGAAGAAGTACTTGCCCTCCTCGGTCAGGTCCATGCGCCGCGTGGTGCGGTTGATCAGCGTGGTCTCAAGCTTGGCTTCCAGGCGCGACAGGGTGCGACTGACCGCCGATGGCGTCTGCCCGACCTGCTCCGCGGCGGCGGAAATCGAGCCGCACTCAATCACGCTGACGAAGATCTGTAGCTCATCGGATCGGGCTTTCACGGGCGGTCCTCGTTATCGGTGTACCGCAGCTTACACCGAGAGGTTGAACACCCGCGCCAGATGCTGTTCGTAGCGCGCCACATCCACCTCGATAGCCGGGCGTTTCATCACGTCCACGCACAGGAAGGTCGGCAGGCCGGTCATGCCGAGGAACTCGTTGGCTTTGTGGAACGGGAAGTACACCGCATCCACGCCCTTGGCTTCGAAGAAGTCGGTCGGGTCGTCGAAGGCTTGCTGCGGTGCATTCCAGGTCAGTGACAGCATGTAGTGCTTGCCCTGGACCAGGCCGCCGCTGCCGTATTTCTGCGAGGCGTCGGAACGGGTGCGACCATCGCTGGCATACAGGCTGCCGTGGCCTTCGGTGAAGACTTCGTCGATGTACTTCTTGACGATCCAGGGCGCGCCCATCCACCAGCCGGGCATCTGGTAGATGATCACATTGGCCCAGAGGAATTTGGCGACCTCTTCGGCCACGTCGTAGCCTTCGTCGATATGGGTGACCTTGACGTCGATACCGCCTCGGTCCAACACCGCCAAGGCGGTGTCATGCAGGGTGGAGTTATAGCGGCCGTCGGAGTGGGCGAACTTTTTACCGCCGTTGAGCAGGAGTACTTTTTTCATGGGAGGCATCCAGAAGGTTGAAAATGTCTGGACGCAGACTATCCACCTCGACCCTTCGGAATAAGCCGCCACCGGGCAAAATACCTTTGACCACAAGGAACGAATGGATCGCTAATTGTTAACCGCCGATCAGCAAATGCCCGCCCAGCAGTGCCATGCCGATAAAAAATACCCGCTTGAACAGCACCGCACTGATGCGCTGGCGCACCACCTGGCCCAGCCACATGCCCAGCAGCGCCGGCACCAAGGCCAGCAACGAGGCGTTGATTGCGCCAGCGCCCAACGTGCCGCGCCAGGCTAGACCGGCGGCCAGGGCCAGGGTCGATACCGTGAACGACAACCCCAACGCCTGCACCAGTTGATCGCGGTTCAATCCCAGCGCCTGCAGGTACGGCACGGCAGGAATCACAAACACACCGGTGGCCGAGGTGATAAGGCCGGTGATCAGCCCGCACACCGGTCCCAGCCAACGCTCGGTCCGGGCCTTGACCTTGAACGTGGGCAGGAACAGTCCGCTCAGTGCATACACCAGCAACGCCGCGCCCAGTGCGCGCACCACCCATTGCCCGCCGTCCATCCCCAGCCACACCGTGCCCAGCCCGGTGCCGAGGAAAATCAGCAGCAACATCGGCCATAGCCGCCGGAGCAACGCACTCAGGTGCCCGCCGAATGCCAATTGCCACAGGTTGGTGACGGTCGAAGGGATGATCAGTAATGCCGCTGCCTGCGGCGGTAGCATAGCCAGGCCGAGCATGCCCATGGCGACAGTGGGCAGGCCCAGGCCGATAACCCCCTTGACCGTACCGGCCAGCAGGAAGGTGCCGATCACCAGCAAGGTAAGGGCGGGACCGAGGTTCTGGTAAAACGCGAGGAAGGTATTCATGGGCAGAGTGTGCGACTTTTCGATGCGCTCTAAAATTCGCCATATACTGAGGCAGCCTCTTGTTTTGCGTGAGCCTGAGGCCAATCCAGTTACCCGAGCCATCAGCCATGCACTTTGACCTGATCGACCTGCGCCTCTACCTGCACACCCTCGACACCGGCAACATCACCGCCGGCGCGGCCCGCAGCCATTTATCCCTGGCCGCCGCCAGTGCCCGCATCCGGGCGATGGAGGCGTCGTTGGGCATCGAGTTTCTCCAGCGTGGACGTCGCGGCGTCACCCCCACACCGGCAGGCAAGGCCCTGGCCCGTCACGCCCGCCTGTTGTTGCAACAGGCCGAGCACCTGCAACAGGACCTGGCGGAATACGCCAACGGCGTCAAAGGCCAGGTGCGCCTGCTGTGCAACACCACTGCGCTCAGCGAATACCTGCCGGAACTGCTCGCGGACTTTCTGCGCGAACACCCCAACCTCGATATCGACCTGCAGGAATTGCCTAGCCTGCGCATCACCCAGGCCTTGCGCCAGGGCACGGCGGAGTTGGGGATCATCTCCGACGCCGTGGACACCCACGGCTTGCAGACCTTGCCCTTTCGCGACGACCCACTGGCGCTGATCATGCCGCACGACCATCCCCTGGCGGGCGGCACGGTGAGCTTTGTCGACAGCCTGCAATACGACTACGTGGGTCTGGCCGCCGCCAGCGCCCTCGCGGTGTACCTGGAAGAACAGGCGCTGCACGCGGGCTTTCGTGTGCAGACGCGCATCCGCGCCGACGGTTTTGACGGGCTGATTCGCATGGTGGCCCGCGGCGCCGGCCTGGGCATCGTGCCCCAGGCGGCGCTGGCGCGCTGGCCAGCGCCGCGCCGCTTCCTCGCCCAACCGTTGCAGGAAGAGTGGGCTTGCCGAACGCTGCTGTTATGCGCGCGTTCGTTCGAACAATTGCCGGGTTACGCCAGGGCCTTGTTCGATGCCTTGGCCCTGCCCTTGCGGAAAACCCCGTAATACACCGCCGACAGGATCAGCAGGAACGGCACGCCAAACACCAGGGTCATCTTGAACGCTTCGGTGAAGTACGTGGTGATCATCACCGCGCCCATCAGCACCAGGCCCAATAACGTGCTGTAGGGAAACAGGCGCAACTGGAACGACAGCTTCGCGCCGCCATGACGCTTGCGATAGCGCCGGAAGAACAGGTGCGTAAGGAAGATCATGAACCAGGTGAAGATCGCGCCAAACATCGAGATCGCCATCATCAGGGTGAACGAACTTTCCGGGTAGACCAGGTTCAACAGCGTCGCCAGGGCGATGCCCGAGCTGGACAACAGCAAGGCATTGAGCGGAATGCCGCTCTTGCTCAAGGCCCCCATGGACCTGGGCGCAAAGCCGGCGCGGGACAGGCTGAACATCATGCGCGTGGTGATGTAGAGCTGGCTGTTCATCGCCGACAAGGCCGCGATCAGGATCACGAAATTCATCACCCCGGTAGCGCCGGGAATGCCGATGGTCTGCATCACCGTGACGAACGGGCTCTGGGCCTGGCCGGCCTGGTTCCACGGCACGATGGCGAGCATCAGCGCCAGGGTCAGCAGGTAAAACACCACCAGCCGCACGATGGTCGCGCGAAAGGCTTTCTTCACGGCCTGCTCCGGGTCTGCCGCTTCACCGGCGGCCACGGCGATCATCTCGACGCTCAGGTAGCTGAAGATCGACACGATCACGGCGATCCACATGCCGCTCACGCCATGGGGGAAAAACCCGTCATGGGCCGTGTAGTTCTGCACCCCGTATTGCGGGTTGCCGGAGCCGAATACCACGTACACCGCGAGGATGATGAAGCCGACGATGGCGCTGATCTTGATCGTCGAAAACCAGTATTCGAAGTTGCCGAAAGTCTTGACGCTGATGGCGTTGAGCAGGATCAGCACGCTGGAAAACGACACGATCCACACCCATTCCGGCACGTGGGCGAACCAGTATTTCATGTACATCGCCACCGCCGTGACCTCGGCCCCCACCGCCAGCACAATCGCCGCCCAGTAGGCGTAACGCACCAGGAACCCGGCCAGCGGGCTGATGTAGAACTCGGCATAGGCGCCGAAAGAGCCCGAGGTGGAATGGGCCACCGTCATCTCGGCCAGGCAGCCCATCAGCAGCAAGGTGATCAACGCGCCGATCGCGTAGCTCACCAGCACGCTGGGCCCGGCGTAGCCGATGGCATAGGCGCTGCCCATGAACAGCCCGGTGCCGATGGCGCCACCGATGGCGATCATGCTCATCTGGCCGGAAGTGAGCTGGCGCCTCAGGCCCAGTTCGCGGTGGGTGATCTCGGCAAAGCCGTTGTCTGGCGTGGTCACGTGGTGTGCCCCTTTATTATTGTGGTTGCACTATTTGGATATTGACGCAAATCCCCTGTGGGAGGGGGCTTGCCCCCTCCCACATTTTGATCTGCATTATCTTCAGGTGACGCTGTGGCGCACTTTGAATTGCGGCTGGTCCCAGGTGCCGTTGTCGAGAATCTCACCGAGGATTTCCACCGCATCCCACACCTCGGCGAAGCTGGTGTACAGCGGCGTAAACCCAAAACGCATGATGCGCGGCTCGCGGTAATCACCGATCACGCCACGTGCGATCAGGGCCTGGATCACCGCATATCCCTCCGGGTGTTCGAAGCTCACATGGCTGCCACGCCGGGCGTGTTCACGCGGCGTGATCAGCACAAGGTTGTGGGCGGCGCAGCGGCTTTCGACCAACTCGATAAACAGGTCGGTCAGCGCCAGGGATTTGCTGCGCAGGCGGGCCATGTCGGTCTGTTCGAAAATCTCCAGGCCGCATTCCACCATCGCCAACGACGTGATCGGCTGGGTGCCGCACAGATAGCGGGCGATGCCGGCGCTCGGCGCATAGCTGGATTCCATGGCGAACTGCCGGGTATGCCCGAACCAGCCCGACAGCGGCTGGTGCACCAGGTCCACCAACGCCGGGTTGACCCACACGAACGCCTGGGAACCGGGGCCGCCGTTGAGGTATTTGTAAGTGCAGCCAATTGCATAGTCAGCACCGGCCCCGTGCAGGTCGATGGGCACCGCGCCGGCCGAATGCGCCAGGTCCCAGATGCTCAGCGCGCCGCATTCATGGCTCAAGGCCGTGAGCGCCTGCATGTCGTACATGTAGCCGGTCTTGTAGTTGACGTGGGTGAGCATCACCACCGCCACGTCGCCGTCGATGGCCCGGGGCAATTCATCCGGGCTGTTGACCAGGCGCAGGGAGTAGCCCTGTTGCAGCAACTCGGCGAGGCCCTGGGCGATGTACAAATCGGTGGGGAAGTTGCTCGCTTCGCTGACGATCACCTTGCGCGCCGGCTCACGTTGGCGCTGCACGCTCAAGGCGGCGCTGAGCACCTTGAACAGGTTGATCGAGGTAGTGTCGGTGATCACCACCTCTGCGTCCCGCGCCCCGATCAGCGGCGCCAGGCGGTTGCCCAGGCGCTGGGACAAGTCGGCCCAGCCGGCGCTGTTCCAACTGCGGATCAAGCCATTGCCCCACTCTTGCTCGATGACCGCCTGCGCCCGCTCCAGCGCCGCCACCGGACGCGCACCGAGGGAGTTGCCGTCCAGGTAGATAACGTCCTGCGGCAAGGCGAACTGCTGACGTAGCGGCGCCAGCGGGTCCTGGGTGTCGAGGGCTTGGCAATGGCTGCGAGGGGTCATGGGCTGTCCTGGTTTTTGTCAGTGAGGATGCAGCAAATAATGAACGAAGATTTAGAGAATTTTCGTGCAAAGTGGTGGGTAACAGGCTAATTAAGCTGTAGGAAATTCGAATTTAACCCCTAAATACGCGGATTTATTCTAACCATGATCCTTGACGCCACCGACCTGCGCCTCCTGCATTTCCTGCAACAAGATGGCCGTATCAGCAACCAGGAACTGGCGGAAAAAGTCGCGTTGTCGCCCTCTGCCTGCCTGCGTCGTCTACGCCTGCTGGAGAGCGAAGGGATTATCAGCGGCTACCGTGCAGTGTTGAATGCCGAGCAGTTGGGGATTGAACTGGAGGCCATCGTCCACCTGTCATTGCGCCAGGATGTGGAGGATTGGCATGAGACGTTTATCAAGAAGGTGCAAGGCTGGCCGGAAGTGGCCAGCGCCTACGTGATCACCGGCGCCAGCAACTATGTGCTGCGGGTGCAGGCACGCAACCTCAAGCACTTTTCGGACTTTATCGTGAACCACCTGAACCGCACGGCGGGGGTGATGGATATCCGCTCGGAGATTGTGCTGCAGAAGATCAAGGATCGGGATGAGGTGCTTGATCTGGTGGTACGCAAATAGGAGCAGCGCCATCGGTAAAATGTGGGGGGTAAGCCCCCTCCCACACTTTTGACCGCATTTAGTCTTCGAGGGCGCGAACCCGCTGCATACGTTTTTGCTCTACCGGCGCTGCGGCGGTTTGCAACTCAAAGTCAAAATCAATCTGCGCAAACCGCCCCTCCACGCCAAACTCCCGCGCCAGTTGCTGATCGTCACTGAAGCGAATCTCGGCAATCAACTCATCCCGCGTCGCGTAGGCAAAATCATCGTGCAGGTACGGGTCATCCGACAGGTTGATCTGGGTGGTCAAGTGCCGATACCCCGGCGCCGAGATGAAGAAGTGGATATGCGCCGGGCGCTGCCCGTGGCGCCCCAGTTGATCGAGCAACTGCTGGGTCGGCCCGGTCGGCGGGCAGCCGTAGCCCGACGGCACGATGCTGCGAAAGCGGTAGTTGCCCTGGGCGTCGGTCTCGATACGCCGACGCAGGTTGAATTCGGATTGCGTCGGGTCGAACCACGAATACGTACCGCCGGTATTGGCCTGCCACACATCGACAATCGCCCCGGCCAACGGCTTGCCGTCGGTGTCGCGCACCTGCCCGCGCATAAACAGCGGCACCGCGTCGTCCTTGCCATCGTCCAGCCGCGCCTCGTACTTCGACAGCGGCGCGCCGGCCACATACAGCGGGCCTTCGATGGTGCGCGGGGTACCACCGGACGTGCCGGCTTCCTCGTCGGCGGCGTCCATCAGCATATCCAGGTAATGCTCCAGGCCGAGCCCGGCGGCAAGCAGTCCGGCCTCTTGGTGCTTGCCCAGTTCGTTGAGGTAGTTGACCGCCTTCCAGAACTCTTCCGGGGTCACGTCCAGGTCTTCGATGATGTTTACCGTATCGCGCAGGATGCGGTAGATCAGCGCCTTGGCGCGCGGGTTGCCGCCGTCAGTGAGGTTGCCGCTGGCTTCTTCGAGAAAGCGTTGGGCGTGGGCAGTCTGGGACAGTCGGATGGACATGGTGCGTTCCTCATCTTGTAGTTATCAGGGTGAAAACCGGCCTAGCGGTCGTCTTCATGGATCGACGAAGGGTGCCGGCACAAGGCATTCACTTCGATGGCCATGTAGGGGTAAAGCGGCAGTTGCATCAGCAGGTCATGCAGTTCTTGCACGCTGTCGACGTCGAACACGCTGTAGTTGGCGTAGAGCCCGGCGATGCGCCATAAGTGGCGCCATTTGCCCTGGTGCTGCAGACGCTGGGCAAAGGCCTTTTCGTCGGCCTTGAGGCTGGCGGCGCGCTCGGGGTGCATGTCGACGGGCAGGTTCACGGTCATTTTTACGTGGAACAACATGGGCGGCGCCTCTTAGTGTTTGTCACGACGGAAGAACGCCAGGCGCTCCTCATCGATGGCCAGGCCCAGGCCCGGCATGTGGGAGACATGCAGCTGGAAATCGCGGTACAGCGGCGGCTCGGCAAGAATGTCTTCGGTCAGCAACAGCGGGCCGAACAACTCGGTACCCCACGCCAGCCTGTTCAGCGTGAGGAAGGCATGCGCCGACGCCAGGGTGCCGATCCCCCCTTCCAGCATGGTGCCGCCGTACAGGCCGATACCGGCGGCCTCGGCAATCGCGGCGGTGCGCAATACCGCACGGGGGCCGCCGTTCTTGGCGATCTTCAGGGCGAACACCGAGGCCGCGCCTTCACGGGCCAGGTTGAAGGCATCTTCGACACACTCGATGGATTCGTCGGCCATGATCGGCGCCGGGCTCGACAGGTTGAGCCGGGCCATGCCGCCACGGTTGTTGCGCGAGATCGGCTGTTCGATCAGGTCGATGCCGTGGTCGCCGAGCACCTTGCACGCCCGCAGGGCCACGGCTTCGTCCCAGGCCTGGTTGACGTCGACGCGCACGCTGGCACGTTCGCCCAGGGCCTGTTTGATCGCGATGACATGGGCCAGGTCCTCGCCCACTTCACCGGCACCGATCTTCAATTTGAAGATGCGGTGGCGGCGCAGGTCGAGCATCTTTTCGGCCTCGGCAATGTCCTGGGCGGTATTGCCGCTGGCGAGGGTCCAGGCCACCGGCAGTGCATCGCGCACACGCCCACCGAGCAGTTCGCTGACGGGCAGGTTCAGGCGCTTGCCGAGGGCGTCGAGCAAGGCGCTTTCGATACCGGATTTGGCAAAGGTGTTGCCGCGAATGCGGCGTTCCAGGCGCAACATGGCTGCGTTGATATTGCTGGCGTCCTGGCCGATCAGCAGTGGGGCGAAGTGATGGTCGATGTTGACCTTGATGCTCTCGGGGCTCTCGTTGCCGTAGCTCAGGCCGCCGATGGTGGTGGATTCACCGATGCCTTCGATGCCGTCGGCGCAGCGCACGCGGATGATCACCAGGGTCTGGTTTTGCAGGGTGTGCATCGCCAGCTTGTGCGGGCGAAGGGTGGGAAGGTCGACGATAATGGTCTCGATCGACTCGATGGCGCAAATCGGCATGGCAATACCCGCTGGGTTCTTTATAGATTTACGTCGATTCTGTGCCGCATCTTTCCTGGCTTCCAATATAGAATTGGTCTCGATCAATACCCTTGAGGTATGAAAGGAGCCGTTATGGAACTGCGTCATCTGCGCTACTTCCAGGTGCTGGGGCAGACCCTCAACTTCACCCGTGCGGCCGAACGCCTGCACATCGCCCAGCCGCCGTTGAGCCGGCAGATCCAGCAATTGGAAGAGGAATTGGGCGTGGTCCTGCTGGAGCGTGGCCGACCGCTGCGGCTGACCGAGGCCGGGCGGTTTTTCTATGAGCACGCCAATGTGTTGCTCGAACAATTGGCCACGGTCTGCGACAACACGCGACGCATCGGCCAGGGCGAGAAGACCTGGCTGGGCATCGGCTTTGCGCCGTCGACCTTGTATGGCGTGCTGCCGGAATTGATCCGGCGCTTGCGCACCCATGAGGCGTTGGAGCTGGAACTGGGGTTGTCGGAAATGACCACCTTGCAGCAGGTAGAGGCGCTCAAGGCCGGGCGTATCGACGTGGGCTTCGGGCGCATTCGTATCGACGACCCGGCCATCGTCCAGCGCGTACTGGTGGAGGATCGGTTGGTCGCCGTGCTGCCCGCCGGCCACCCTTTGCTGGCCGCCCCCGCGACCCTCGCCCAACTGGCCGCCGAGCCGTTTGTGCTCTACCCCGGCAACCCGCGCCCCAGCTATGCCGACCATGTGATCGCACTGTTCGACGCCCACGGCCTGAGCCTCAAGGTGGCGCAGTGGACCAACGAACTGCAGACCGCCATCGGCCTGGTCGGTGCAGGCATGGGCGTGACACTGGTGCCGGCGTCGGTGCAGGTGCTGCATCGCGCGGATATCGGCTACACGCCGGTTGTGGAAGCGACGGCGACCTCGCCGATCATTCTCAGCCGACGGGTGAATGATCAGTCGCCGGGGCTCAGTCATTGCCTGCAGTTGGTTGAAGAGCTGATCTGAAATCGCCCAGGCACTGCCCCTCCCACAGGTTGATCTTCATCAGCTTCAAGTACTGCGCATACGCATGCGTTGCAGCGTCTGGCTGGGGGATTCATCGAACAGTTTTCGATACTCCGCCGAGAACCGCCCCAGGTGGGTAAAGCCCCAGCCGAAGGCGATCTCGGAGATGGTGCGGATCGATCCGTGCTCGAGGATTTCCTGGCGCACCGCACTCAGCCGGTGCTTCTTCAGGTAGGCCATGGGTGACAGGGCAAAGTACTTGCGAAACGCATCGAACAGCTTGAACCGTGACACCCCGGCAGCGGTTTCCAGGTCTTCCAGGTGCAGCGCCTCGCGGGCGTTGTCGTGAATGTACTGGCGCGCACGGATCAGGTAATGGGGCAGTTTCACCCCCAATACGTCGCGCAGTTCTTCCGAGTAATTGTTCGGCTGGGCGAGGATCAGGCCCTTGATCAATGAGCTTTCCAGGTCACGGGTGAACGCCGCCTGTTCATACAATTCGCTACGGCACTCCAGCTCCGCGATGAAGTAGCGCGCCATGCGCCACCACGACGCCGACGCCCCCTCCACCGCATCCATCACCGGTTCAAATTGCAGCGGCGCTTCGATCGGCCGTTGCAGCAAGCCTTCCAGCGACTCGCTCATCGCCGCCCGCGTGATCACCACTTGCAACTTGCGACAATCGCCGGAAATCGCCAGCACCTGGTGCTCGTTGGGCGCGATGATCACGCCCTGGTCGCGGTTGGAACTCAGGCGTTGGCCGTTCTTGCTCAGCTCCTGCTCCCCCACCAACGGCAGCGTGAGGCTGTAGCTGCTGAAGTGCTCGGCGTCTTCGATATCGATGGTCACGTCGGTGCCGTACTCGATCACCCCCAGGGTGGTGGCCCGGGACTTGAACACGTTGGCACTGTGATGAAAGCGCAGGCGCTCGGGCGTGCTCGTCACCAGGCGGTGCGGTCCGCAAATGCCGGACATCCAGCTGCGGGCGCCTTCGAGGTCGAAGCGTTGGACATGGATATCGCGTGTAGGACTATTCATCAGTGTGCACCCACGGCGGTCAGGCGGTTGCGCGCTCTGGCGGCGCGTCGTTGTGGTTCCACAGCAAGTTCTACGCCACGCCGACCCGATTGCAACCGGGTGGATAGCAACGGCCGACTATGTGGATAAACCACAGGTTTTGCCGCCCCTGGCCGCACCGGACAGTGGCGCGTTGCGTCACCGCCCCGCACCGCCGTGGGTATTTGCTGCCCAACTTTGCGGCCCACCTTCCCCCATTAAGCGGATAGCCCGCCACCTTGTCGCAGCCTCTTAATGGCTCACCTGTTCAGCCATTATCAAAAGGTGCCTCCCATGAGTGGTGCAAGAAGCGTCGAGCAATGGAAAAGCTTTATCGAGAGCTGCCTGGATTTTCGCCCGGCAGACGCCGTGTTCCGCATCGCCCGCGATATGTTCACCGAGCCGGAACTGTTCGATCTTGAGATGGAGCTGATCTTCGAGAAGAACTGGATCTACGCCTGCCATGAAAGCGAACTGGCCAATCATCACGACTTCGTGACGATGCGCGCCGGGCGCCAGCCGATGATCATTACTCGTGATGGCGAGGGCCGGCTCAATGCGCTGGTCAACGCCTGCCAGCATCGCGGCACCACCCTCACCCGGGTCGGCAAAGGCAACCAGTCGACCTTCACCTGTCCGTTCCACGCCTGGTGCTACAAGAGCGATGGCCGGCTGGTGAAGGTCAAGGCGCCGGGGGAATATCCGGAAAGTTTCGACAAGGCAACACGCGGCCTGAAAAAGGCCCGCATCGAGAGCTACAAGGGTTTTGTCTTCATCAGCCTGGACGTGAATGGCCGTGACAGCCTGGAAGACTTCCTCGGCGATGCCAAAGTGTTCTTCGACATGATGGTCGCGCAGTCCGCCACCGGTGAGTTGGAGGTGCTGCCGGGCAAGTCGGCCTACACCTACGACGGCAACTGGAAACTGCAAAACGAAAACGGCCTGGACGGGTATCACGTCAGCACCGTGCACTACAACTACGTGGCCACGGTGCAGCATCGCCAGCAGGTGAATACCGAGAACGGCAGCGGGTCCGCCAGCACCCTGGACTACAGCAAGCTCGGCGCCGGCGACGCCAACACCGATGACGGCTGGTTCGCCTTCAACAATGGCCACAGCGTGCTGTTCAGCGACATGCCCAACCCCAGCGTGCGCTCCGGCTACGCCACCATCATGCCGCGCCTGGTGCAAGAGCACGGCCAACAGAAGGCCGAGTGGATGATGCACCGCCTGCGCAACCTGAATATCTACCCGAGCCTGTTCTTCCTCGACCAGATCAGCTCGCAGCTGCGCATCATCCGCCCGGTGGCGTGGAACAAGACCGAGATCATCAGCCAGTGCCTGGGGGTGAAAGGCGAATCCGACGCCGACCGCGAAAACCGTATTCGCCAGTTCGAAGACTTCTTCAACGTCTCGGGCATGGGCACTCCGGACGACCTGGTGGAGTTCCGCGAAGCCCAGCGTGGTTTCCAGGGCCGCCTGGAACGCTGGAGCGATATTTCACGCGGCAGCCATCGCTGGGAGACCGGGCCAACGCCGAACAGCGAGGCCATCGGCATTCAACCGGCCCTGACCGGCACCGAGTTCACCCATGAAGGCCTGTACGTCAACCAGCACCGCAACTGGCAGCAGTTCCTGCTCAAGGGCCTGGACCAACACGCGCTGACACTGCGGGAGGTGAAGTGATGAATGCACCATTGCAGTACCGGATCGAGCAGTTTTTCTACCGCAAGTCCGAGCTGTGCGACGCCCAGGACTGGGACGCCTATGTGCAGTTGTTTGACCCGCAGAGCGAATTCCACCTGCCGCAATGGGACTCGGAGCACGTCTACACCCGCGACCCCAAGCGCGAGATGTCGCTGATCTACTACGCCAATCGTTCGGGCCTGGAAGACCGCGTGTTCCGCCTGCGCACCGGCAAGGCAGCGTCCGCTACACCGATGCCGCGCACCTTGCACCTGATCAACAACGTACGCATTGCCGAGCAGGCGGACGGCACGCTGGAGGTCCGGTTGAACTGGCACACGCTGTTCTATCGGCTGGCCACATCGGAGCAGTTCTACGGGCATGCCACCTATCGCCTCAAGCCCCATGGCGACAGTTGGCTGATCACTCGCAAGCATGCGCTGCTGCTTAACGACACCATCAATTCGGTGCTGGATTTCTATCACCTTTGAAGCACATCACACCTTGTGGCGAGGGAGCTTGCTCCCGCTGGAGTGCGCAGCGCTCCCAGGCTTTTTGGGGCTGCTGCGCAGCCCAGCGGGAGCAAGCTCCCTCGCCACAGGTGATGTGCCAGCCCTACACGCGTGGAGTTTCCGTGAATGAATCACAAAGTGGCCTTCAGTTTTGCCGACGGCAAGACCCTGTTTTTCCCGGTGGGCACAAATGAAATCCTGTTGGATGCGGCACTGCGCAATGGCATCAAGATCCCCCTGGACTGCCGCGAAGGCGTATGCGGCACCTGCCAGGGCCGGTGTGAGTCAGGTGACTACACCCAGGACTATGTGGACGAGGAAGCCCTCTCCAGCCTCGACCTGCAACAGCGCAAGATGCTCAGTTGCCAGACCCGGGTGAAGTCCGACGCGGCGTTCTACTTCGACTTCGATTCGAGCCTGTGCAATGCGCCGGGGCCGGTGCAGGTGCGTGGCACGGTAAGCGAGGTGCAGCAGGTGTCGGCCAGTACGGCGATCTTGACGGTGCGGTTGGACACGGAGCTGGATTTCCTGCCGGGCCAATACGCGCGCATCTCGGTGCCCGGCACCGACTGTTGGCGTTCCTACTCGTTCGCCAACCTGCCGGGCAACCGGCTGCAATTCCTGATCCGCCTGCTGCCGGATGGGGTGATGAGCAATTACCTGCGGGAACGTTGCCACGTCGGCGATGGGTTGCTGATGGAGGCGCCGCTGGGTGCGTTCTACCTGCGCCATGTCAGCAAACCGCTGGTGCTGGTGGCCGGCGGCACCGGATTGTCGGCGTTACTGGGCATGCTCGATGAACTGGCCGCCACGGGCTGTGATCAGCCGGTGCACCTGTACTACGGCGTGCGCGGGGCCGAGGACTTATGTGAAGCGCAGCGTATCCATCAATACGCCTCGACAATCCGCGGTTTTCGCTACACCGAAGTGCTGAGCGCACCGGCGCCTGAATGGCCCGGCAAGCGCGGCTATCTCACCGAGCATTTCGACCTGGCCGAATTGCGCGACGGATTGGCGGATATGTACGTGTGCGGCCCTCCGCCAATGGTCGAATCCATCCAACAATGGCTGGCGGATCAGGCACTTGATGGCGTTCAGCTGTATTACGAAAAGTTTACGCAGAGTAATATCTGACTCCTCAGCACTTCTGAGGGGTTCTACCCCCGAGAAAAACAAGTAGAAGGGAATGTTAATGGCGGATGACATGGTTAACCCGGTAGGCCTCAAGCGTGGCCTGAAGAACCGGCATATTCAGTTGATCGCCTTGGGCGGGGCGATAGGCACGGGGCTGTTCCTCGGTTCGGCCGGGGTACTCAAGTCGGCAGGGCCGTCGATGATCCTGGGCTACGCGATCGCCGGTTTCATCGCGTTCCTGATCATGCGCCAGCTCGGCGAGATGATCGTCGAAGAACCGGTGGCCGGCTCGTTCAGCCACTTCGCGCACAAATACTGGGGCGGTTACGCGGGCTTCCTGGCCGGCTGGAACTACTGGGTGCTCTACGTGCTGGTGGGCATGGCCGAGCTGACTGCGGTGGGCAAGTACATCCAGTTCTGGTGGCCGCAGATCCCGACCTGGGTCAGCGCCCTGGTGTTCTTTGTCGCGGTGAACCTGATCAACACCCTGAACGTGAAGTTCTTCGGTGAAGCGGAGTTCTGGTTTGCGATCATCAAGGTGGTGGCGATTGTCGGCATGATCGTGCTCGGCTGCTACCTGCTGTTCAGCGGCACCGGCGGCCCGCAAGCGTCGGTCAGCAACCTGTGGAGCCACGGCGGGTTCTTCCCGAATGGCGGCATGGGGCTGTTGATGTCCATGGCCTTCATCATGTTCTCGTTCGGCGGCCTGGAGCTGGTGGGTATCACCGCGGCCGAGGCCAGTGAGCCCCGCAAGGTGATCCCCAAGGCGATCAACCAGGTGGTGTACCGGATCCTGATTTTCTACGTCGGCGCATTGACCGTACTGCTGTCGCTGTACCCATGGGATCAACTGCTGCAAACCCTCGGCGCGTCAGGCGATGCCTACAGCGGCAGCCCGTTTGTGCAGATCTTCTCGCTGATCGGCAACGACACCGCCGCCCACATCCTCAACTTCGTGGTGCTGACCGCGGCGCTGTCGGTGTACAACAGCGGCGTGTACTGCAACAGCCGCATGCTGTTCGGCCTGGCCGAGCAAGGTGATGCGCCGAAAGCGCTGATGAAGCTCAACAAGCAAGGCGTACCGCTGCGGGCCCTGGCGATCTCGGCGCTGGTGACGATGCTGTGCGTGGTGGTCAACTACGTGGCACCGCAAAGTGCCCTGGAGCTGCTGTTCGCGCTGGTGGTTGCCTCGCTGATGATCAACTGGGCGCTGATCAGCATCACCCACATCAAGTTCCGCAAAGCCATGGGCGAGCAAGGCGTGACGCCGTCGTTCAAGACCTTCTGGTTCCCGTTCAGCAACTACCTGTGCCTGGCGTTCATGCTGATGATCATCAGCGTGATGCTGGCGATCCCGGGGATTCGCGAGTCGGTGTATGCGATGCCGGTTTGGGTGGGGGTTATCTATGTGGCCTACCGGTTGCGAATGAGCAAGACGAAAGCGGTTGCCGCTGCGCAGTAATATCCATGTGGGAGGGGGCTTGCCCCCTCCCACATTTGATTGCGTTTACAGCGTGGAGCGCACTCGCCACAGCTCGGGGAACAGCACCGTATCGAGCATCTTGCGCAGGTAACCCACGCCCTCGGTGCCGCCGGTGCCGGGCTGGAAGCCGATAATCCGCTCCACCGTGGTCACATGCCGGAAGCGCCATTGGCGGAACGAATCCTCCAGGTCGATAAACTTCTCGGCCAACTGGTACAAGTCCCAATACCGGCTCGGATCGCGATACACCTCGCGCCACGCTGCCTCCACCGACTCATCGTGCACGGTCGCCGCCGTCGGGTCGCGCTCGGCACGCTTGGGGTCAATCGCCAGGCCCGCCTTGACCATCAGGTTGATCGCCTCGTCATACAGCGAGGGCGTGGCGATCGCCACCTGCAATTGCTGTAGCAATTCCGGGCGATGTGCATGGGGGCGCAACAGCGCCGGGCTCTTGTTGCCGAGGATAAATTCGATCTCGCGGTACTGGAACGACTGGAACCCGGAGGACTGCCCCAGGAACGGGCGAATCGCCTTGTATTCCGACGGCGTCATGGTCGCCAGCACGGCCCAGGCGTGCACCAGTTGATCGAAGATCCGCGACACCCGCGCCAGCATCTTGAACGCCGGCGGCAACTCGCCCAGGCGCACGTGTTCGCGGGCGGCCTTGAGTTCATGGAGCATCAGCTTCATCCACAGCTCGGAGGTCTGGTGCTGGATGATGAAGAGCATTTCGTTATGGTCCGGCGACAGCGGGTGCTGGGCACTGAGCACTTTGCCCAGGTCCAGGTAGTCGCCATAGCTCATGGACTCGGAAAAATTCAGTTCGGCGTTATGCCATTCTTCCGGTGGCTGGTAGTCGGCAGAGAAAGGACATTGGCTCATCGCGTGGGCTCCTTGAGCGGGCGGAGAATGGCACGGACCGGGCTGGCGTCCAGGTTGGCGAAACGCAGCGGCAGGGCGATCAGTTCGTAGTCACCCTCCGGTACGTCGTCGAGCACGATGCCTTCGAGGATCGCCATGCCATGCCGCGCCACGGCGTTGTGGGCATCCATGGTCTTGGACTGTTGCGGGTCCAGGGAGGGCGTGTCGATACCGATCAGGCGCACACCCAGGCTGGCCAGCAGTTCAATGGTCTGCGGGGCGATGGCGGTGAAGTTCGCATCCCATTCGGTCAGCGGCGCCTGTGGATAAGTCCGCAGCAGCACGCGCTCCGGCAGGTTATCCACACGCCCGTCCAACTGATGGGGCTGGACCAGCGCGCCGCTGTCCAGGCAATGCAGCACCCGGCACGGGCCCATGTACACCTCCAGCGACACCTCGCCAATCGGCGCTCCGTCGGCGCTGTAATGCAGCGGCGCATCCACATGGGCGCCGGTGTGCGGCGACAGGGTGATGCGTCCGACATTCACCGGGCACTCCGGGCCGAACTGCCACACACGCTCTTCCTGGAACGGCGTATCGCCCGGCCAGGTCGGGGTTGCCGTGCTCAAGGGCGGGCTGATGTCCCACCACGTTTTTATTGAGGTCATTTGAAGGCTCTCGGCGGTTACTGGGGTGAATGATACGAGGGCCAGACGTGAATTTTCTTGCGAATTCGTGCGCCGAGAGTGACTTCTTTCGCACTTACTGCGAGGAAACGACTGATTCACGCTCAAAAGTGTCGGCTAGAGAGGATTAATGTGGGAGGGGGCTTGCCCCCGAGGGCAGTGGGTCCGTTTACACAGGTGCCAGCTGACCCACCGCTATCGGGGGCAAGCCCCCTCCCACACTGATTCGCGATGCCCCGACAATCGTGTTCACCTGCGCTTCTGGGCATCCCGATGTCGAGTTCAGACCACTGGCGCAACGCCCCAGGCCTTAGGGTGCATCTTTCCATTCCCTGCCTCGGAGTCATCATGTCCAAGCCCATCACCGTACTGCGCGACACCCATCCCCTGCCGGTCCTGGATGCCTGCAAATGGGAAAAGCTCGAAGGCGACCCGCACACCGTCAACCTCAACGCCTACACCAGCGAAGACGGCAGCAAGATCATGGGCACCTGGATCTGCACGCCGGGCAAGTGGTATGTCGAATACGTGAAATGGGAATACTGCCATTTCCAGGAAGGCTACTGCGTGATCACGCCTGAGGGGATGGAGCCGATTCACTTGCGGGCAGGGGATATCTTTGTGGTGGAGCCAGGGATGAAGGGGACGTGGGAAGTGGTCGAGACGGTACGTAAGTATTTTGTGTTTGCTTAAGCCGCCTCTTCCAGTGAACTGATTTTTTGTGGTGAGCGGGACAAGCCCGCTCGCCACCGTCAGTTTATTCGGGTTTGCGATAGCTGTTGATGATCGCCGAAAAGTCCTTGCCCCCTTCGCCGCGCTGACTCATCGATTGATATAACTGCTGGGCCACGGCGCCCAGAATCACCGGTTGCTTGGCCTGGCGCGCCGCTTCGGTGGCCAGCCCCAGGTCCTTGAGCATCAAATCGGCGCCGAACCCGCCGGTATAGCCACGGGACGACGGCGCGGTTTCGATCACGCCCGGCCATGGGTTGTAGGTGTCGGAACTCCAGCAGCGCCCGGTGGAGCTGTTGATGATCCCGGCCAGCACCTGGGTATCGATGCCCAGCGCGTCGCCCAAGGCCATGGCTTCGCTGACACCGACCATGCTGATGCCGAGCAGCAGGTTGTTGCAGATCTTGGCGATTTGCCCGGTGCCCACATCGCCGCAGTGCACGATGTTGCGGCCCATCTGTGCCAGCACCGGTTGCAGGGTGGCGAACAGTTCCGGGGTGGCGCCGACCATGAAGGTCAGGGTCCCGGCCTGCGCCCCGCCGGTGCCGCCGGAGACCGGTGCGTCGGCCATCACCACGCCTTGCTTGGCGGCAGCAGCGGCGACGTCGCGCGCAGTCTGTGGGTCGATGGTGCTGCAATCCACCGCGGGCACGCCGTTGCCGATCCCCGCCAGTACACCGTCTTCATTCAGCCAGACACTGCGCACATGGGCGGCGGCGGGCAGCATGGTGATCACCAGCTCGGCGCCTTGGGCAGCGTCACGCGGCGAGTCGCTGATGTTGCCGCCCAATTCGGCGAGTTCCTTGAGCACCGTCTGGTTCAGGTCGAACAGGTTCAGCCCATGGCCGGCCTTGATCAGGTTGCGGGCCATCGGTGCGCCCATGTTGCCCAAGCCGATAAATGCAATCTTCATGGTCGTCTCCCGAATCAGCGCAGGTTGATGGTGGTGTTGACGCCATCGTTGACCGTGTCGTCGTCAAACCAGCGGCTGGTGACGGTCTTGGTCTGGGTGTAGAACTGCACCACTTGCTTGCCGTACGGGCCGAGGTCACCGAGCTTGGAGCCACGGGAACCGGTGAAGCTGAAGAACGGCACCGGCACCGGGATCGGGATGTTGATACCGACCTGGCCCACATCGATTTCGCTCTGGAATTTACGCGCCGCCGCCCCGCTCTGGGTGAACAGGCCGGTGCCGTTGCCGAACGGGTTGGCGTTGACCAGCGCAATCGCCTGATCGAGGGTGTCGACTTCCAGCACCACCAGCACCGGGCCGAAGATTTCCTGGGTGTAGATCTGCATATCGGTGGTCACGCCCGAGAACAGGGTCGGGCCGACGAAGTTGCCGTGCTCGAAGCCCGGTACCTTGATGTCGCGGCCGTCCAGCTCGAGCTTGGCGCCTTCTTTCACGCCGCTTTCAATCAGCTCCAGGATACGGGCCTTGGCGCGCTTGGAGATCACCGGGCCGACATCCGTGCCCGCTTCGCTGCCGGCGTTGACCTTGAGCTTTTGCGCCAGCGCTTTCAGATCCGGCAGCCATTGCTTGGCCGCCCCCACCAGCACCACCACCGAGGTGGCCATGCAACGTTGGCCCGCCGCGCCGAAACCGGCACCGACGAGGGCATTGAGGGTATGTTCACGGTTGGCATCCGGCAGCACCACGGCGTGGTTCTTGGCGCCCATCATCGACTGCACGCGCTTGCCGTGCTTGCCGGCCAGGTCATAGACGTGAGTGCCGACGGCAGTCGAGCCAACGAAGGACACGGCCTTGATGTCTTTATGGGTGCACAGCGCATCCACCACGTCCTTGCCGCCGTGCACCACGTTGAGCACACCCGCCGGTACGCCGGCTTCCAGCGCCAGCTCCACCAGCAGCAGGGTCGACAGCGGGTCCTGTTCGGACGGCTTGAGAACGAAGGTGTTACCGCAGGCGATGGCCATCGGGAACATCCACAGCGGAATCATCGCCGGGAAGTTGAACGGGGTAATGCCGGCACACACGCCGATGGGTTGGCGCAGGGTGTAGGTATCGACGCCGCCGGCGACGTTCTCGGCGAACTCACCCATTTGCAGGGTGCCGATGGAGCAGGCGTGCTCCACCACTTCCAGGCCACGGAAAATATCGCCCTCGGCATCGGCAATGGTCTTGCCCTGCTCGGCGCTCAGGACCACCGCGATGCGCTTGGAGTGTTCGCGGATCAAGGCTTGCAGCTTGAGCATGATGCGCATGCGCGCGCCGATCGGCGTCAGCTTCCAGGTCTGGAAGGCTTGATGGGCGGCGTCGATGGCGGCATTGACTTCATCAGCCGTGGCGAACGGGACTTTGGCCAGCACTTGCTGGGTGGCCGGGTTGACGATGTCTTGCCAATGGGTGGTCCTGGACTCGACCCACTCACCGTTGATGAGCAACTTGACCTGTTGCACGGAAATATCGGCAGATGCGTTCATGTGGTCTCCAACTCTTATATTTATACAGAGACAAGGCGCTTGAATCGCCTTGAAGAATGAGGCGTTCGGACTGTTTTTGGAGTATAGATGTGCAAATCTCTAATAAGAACGCACATAAAAGCCGGTCCAATATGCAAAAAAACATCACATCACTGGGCTCCCTGAATTGGGATGACCTGAAGTTTTTCCTCGAAGTGGCCCGCACCCGCAAGGCCAGCGTCGCTGCCAAGCGCCTGGCGGTGGACTACACCACCGTGTCGCGGCGCATCAGCTCATTGGAAGTGTCCCTCGGCACGCTGCTGTTCGAAAAATCCCGGACCAACGGCTTCGTCCTCACCCCCGAAGGCCAGCGTTTGCTTGGGTATGCCGAGTCCATCGAAAGCACCCTGCACATGGCCTGCGAACAGGTGTCCGGCTCCGGCGTGGCGCTGTCCGGCCATGTGCGCATGGGTTGCACCGAAGGCTTCGGCAGCTTCTTCGTCACCCCGCAGTTGAGCCACTTCGTCGACACCTACCCCGCCATCTCGGTCGATATCCTGCCCCTGCCCCACTTCATCAGCCTGTCCAAGCGCGAAGCCGACATCGTCATCGCCCTGGAACGCCCGGAACACGGGCCCTACGTATGCTGCAAACTGTGTGACTACAAACTGCAGCTGTACGCGACCCAGGAATACCTCGACCAACACCCGCCCATCCAGCGCCCGGCCGATTTAGCCGAGCATCCGTTTATCAGCTATGTGGATGATCTGGCCTTCAGCTCGGAGCTGCTGTACCTGGCCAACGTCGTGCCCGGCGCCAGCGCCAGCCTGCGCAGTACCAGCGTGATTGCGCAGTACGTGGCGGCGCAGCAAGGGCGGTCGATGGCGATCTTGCCGTGCTTTCTGGCGGCGCAGGATCCACGGTTGCTGCCGGTGCTGGGGGAGCAGATTGCGATTACCCGGCAGTTCTGGATGTATTGCCGTGAGGACCTGAGGAAGTTGAAGCGGATTACGTTGTTGTGGGATTACATCCGGGAAGTGACGGAGCAGAACCAAGGGTTGTTGATGGGGGAGACGCGGGAGATGCGGTTTGCGGATTAAAGGGCTGGGCTGCGCGGTGTCTCTGATAGATGGGCAAGGCCGTGGTGGGTGACTTGACGCAGGCGATGACGCCGGGCAGTTAAGCGAACATCATTCAAATGTGGGAGGGGGCTTGCCCCCGATAGCGGAGTGACAGAACCAGATGGACTGGCTGACACACTGCTATCGGGGGCAAGCCCCCTCCCACATTTTGATTGGATTTCAGATTGAAATCGGGCTGCCGGCTCAGTCCGCGATCACCACAATCGACACCCGCCGATTCTCGGTACGCCCTGCCGCTGTGTCGTTGGCGGCCACCGGTTTACTGCTGCCCAGCCCACGCAGCTGGATGTTTTCTTCTTTCATGCCCACGCCTTGCAGCACCGTGGCCACGCTTTTCGCGCGGCGCAGGGACAGTTGCTGGTTGTAGGTTTCCTTGCCCGAGCCGTCGGTGTGGCCATCGACGCGTACGCGCTCGATGCCTACACCCAGCAGGGCCTTGCCGATGCGCTGGACGATGTCGGTGCTGGGTGGGTTAAGGGTTTCGACGTCACTGCCAAACAGCACTTTGCCGGACAGGCCGAACGCCCAGCCGTCATCGGTAAGCTCGAAGCCCTGTTGCTTGAGGACGGCGACTTGCGCCGGGGTCAGGCCTTTGGGAGGCGCCGTCTGGCAGCCGCCCAGGGCGAGCAAAGCCACCAGCAGGGTGATAAACATAAAACGCGCGGTCGAGAACAAGGGATCAACTCCTGTGTTGAACGTTGACGACGGGGCTCTCCGGCTCCGCCGTTTGCTGGCCGCCCGAGGACAAACGCTTGGCCTGGTACATCGCGGCATCGGCGGCATTGAGCAAGGTGCCGGGTGTGACGCCATGTTCGGGGTAGATGGCGATCCCGATACTGAGGGAGGTCAATACCTGGGTGCTGCCGGGCACGGCAATCGGCATGTCCATGCTGGCGATGATTTTTTCGGCGATGCGCTGGGCGTCTTCGACTTTGTGCAGCGGCGCCAGCAGGATGGCGAACTCGTCACCGCCCAGGCGCGCTACCAGGTCATCTTCACGCAATTGCGCACGCACCCGCTCGGCGACGGCCACCAGCACGGCATCACCGGCGGCATGGCCGAA
This sequence comes from Pseudomonas sp. NIBRBAC000502773, assembly GCF_006517195.1. Lineage (NCBI taxonomy): Bacteria > Pseudomonadati > Pseudomonadota > Gammaproteobacteria > Pseudomonadales > Pseudomonadaceae > Pseudomonas > Pseudomonas sp. NIBRBAC000502773. The sequence continues at coordinate 2,295,658 of NZ_CP041189.1, forward strand.
GCTGTCATTGATCTCTTTGAACCGGTCGCTGTCGAGGTACAGCACGGCCACCTGCTCCTTGGCTTTGGCGGCGCTGCGCAGCGCGCGAATCAGGCGGCCTTCGAAGTACGCGCGGTTGGGCAGACCGGTAAGGCTGTCGTGGTTGGCCTTGTGGGCGAGGGTTTCGTTTTCGCTTTGCAGATGGTTTTGCCAGGCTTCCATCTCGCCAAGCAAGGCATTGAAGTCGCTGCCCAGGCTGTCGAGTTCGGCGATGCGGGCCGGCGGCACGCGGCGGTCGAAGTCCCGCTCGCTGCGGGCGGCGTGGGCCACGGCGGCGAGGCTTTGCAGCGGCCCGGTGATGCCGGTCAACAAGCGACGGGCCAGGTGCAGCGCGACCCAGGCACTGAGGACGGTGCAGATCAGGATCCCCGCCAGGCCGCTGAGCAGGAAGCGCAGCAGGCTACCGCCGTGGCCGGTCAGGTGAATGCTGCCGATGGTGCGCCCCTGGTGGAGGATCGGTTGGCTGATGGGTTGTTCGAGCAGCGTATGCGCCAGCGCCAGTTCAACCCGGGAGAGCATGCCGGTTTCCGGGCGTTCCCAGTGCGCCAACAGCCGGCCACTGCTATCGAACACGTCAGCCTGGGCGACTTCTTCGGTGGAGGCAATCAGGCTGAGGGCTTCGGTGGCCGCGCCGCGGTCGTTGAACACCACGGCCGCTTCCACGGTGTAGTTGATGGACCGGGCGATCAGGTGCAGGTTGTGTTCGGCGTAGACCCGCAGCGCCAACACGCCGAGCAGGGTCAGGGAAACACTGGCCAGCGTCACCGCCACCAGCGCCAGGATCATGTGCCCTCGGCCGATGACGGAACGCAGGGTAGGTCGTACGTTCGCCGCTTTCATGTGGCGGGCGCCCGGCGCCGGGACAGTTGCAACACGCTGGGATGAATGCGCACGCCACTGCGCGCCACCGAGTCGAGGTTGACCTCAAACGAGACTTGCTCATCGCCCACTCGCAGGCAGAACAGGCTGCCCACGGTGCATTGGTCGCCGCCTTCACTGATGCTGAGCACCGGGTGGCCGATCAACGAGGCAAACAAGCGGCTGCGTTCGTCATTGCTGAGTTTGCCGATGTACACGGCATCGCAGGCATTGACGATATCGGGATGGTCGGCCAGCAGGCGCCGCACCACAACCGGACGGCCGGTAGCCTGGGTGGTGCCTTTGATCAGGTCGTCGGTGTATTGGGTCGGGCCGACGATGCACAGGCGCAGTTGCGCAGGCTCTACTGGCCAGCGGGCATAGCTGAGGATACCGAGTACTACCTGGGTGACCGCCTGGGCGCGCTGGTCAGCCGGGCCTGGGGCCTCGGCAAATACCCGGGGTGCCAGCAGGCATAGAACCGCCACCAGCAGCAGGCGTCTCCAGCTCAAACTACGCTCTGTGGGCGAGACGGCCAGGTTCATGCAGCGATTCTCTCAGGTGTTTTCGGGGTGATGCCGCAACGATAGCACAGCGTCAGATATTTCTGACTCCTGACCCAACTCCAGCATTAACCCACTCAAGCGTTTGACCTTGCGGCGCACGGCCTCTTCAAAAACCCCGCCACGGGGTTCGATCAGGCTGAACCAGCGCTTGGCGCGGGTGATGCCGGTGTAGATCAACTCTTTGGTGAGCACCGGGTTCAGGGCGTCCGGCAGGATCAGTGCGGTGTGGGTGAACTCCGAGCCCTGGGATTTGTGCACGGTCATGGCGTACACGGTTTCCACATCATTGAGACGGCTGGGCAGGACAAAGCGCACGCCACCCTGGCCATCGTTACGTGGGAAAGCCACCCGCAGCACCTGGGGGCCGCCGTCGCTTTCAGGCAGTTTGAGGGCAATGCCGATATCGCCGTTCATCAAGCCCAGGCCATAATCGTTGCGCGTCATCAACACCGGACGGCCTTCGTACCATTGCTCATCCCCCTCGATCAGCCGCACTTTGCGCAAGGCGGCCGTGATGCGCAGGTTCAGGCCTTCCACACCCCAAGGCCCCTTGCGCACGGCGCAGAGCAGTTGGAACGCATCGAAGGCTTGCAGCAGTTGCTGGGCCCAGTGGGTCCAGGCGAGGTCATCGCGCGGGGTGTCGACGGTGGGGCGCGCGCTGTGCAGCAGGTTGAGGTAATAGCGATAACCCTGGGCGCCGTCGCCCTGCCCGTCCAGCACCAGGCGCTCCAGGGCGTGGTCGTGCTCACCTTTGAGGCTGACGCAGAACAGGTCGCTGTGGCTGCGCGCGGCCAGCAGCTTGCGCGCCTCGTCGGCGTTTTGCTGGTTGACCCAGCGCGCCAGTTGGCCGATGCCGCTGCCTTCGCCGAAACGCCGTGAGTAGCGCAGCATCACCACTTGCTGAGCCAAGGGATGGCTGCCATCGAGGTCTTCGTGCAGGCCACTGGCGCTGAGGTCTTCGCCGCTAACGGTTTGCAGCCATTGGCGGGTGTCGGGGCTGTACCAGCCGGCTTCGGCGTCGCGGCACAAATCACCGAGTACGGCGCCGGCCTCCACCGAGGCGAGTTGGTCCTTGTCACCCAGCAGCACCAGGCGCGCGTGGGGCGGTAACGCATCCAGCAGGTTAGCCATCATTTCCAGGTCGATCATCGAGGCTTCGTCCACCACCAGTACATCCAGGGGCAACGGGTTGCCAAGGTGATGGCGGAAGTGCCGAGTGCCCGGGCGACTGCCCAGCAAGCGGTGGACCGTGGTGACCTGGGTCGGAATCTTTTCCTTCACGCTTTGCGGCACTGTCAGCGACAGCACTTGCTGGCTGATGGATTCGGTCAAACGCGCCGCGGCTTTACCGGTCGGCGCGGCCAAGCGGATACGCAGCGGGTTGCCGGACTCAACGGCCGGCGCCTGCAACAGCGCGAGCAGGCGTACCACGGTGGTGGTCTTGCCGGTGCCGGGGCCGCCGGTGACGATGCTGAATGCACCGCGGGTGGCCAGGGCGCAGGCGAGTTTCTGCCAGTCGATCACGCCATCGGGCGCCGGTTGGTCAAACAAGCCATTCAAGCGCTGGGGCAAATCGGCGGCGACGCGTTCCTGGGTGGCGAGACGCAGGCGCAAGGCGCTGTCGATACGTCGTTCATAAGTCCAGTAGCGGCGCAGGTACAGGCGTTTGCCCGACAGTACCAAGGGACGACTGTGTGCCGATTCGCTGCCGTCCACCGCCAGGGCGACCAACGGGCTGGCGGCCAGGGCGTGGCACCAGCGGGCGCCATCAAGGCCGTCGAGCAACTGCGACGGCAGCAGCATGGCGCCGCTTTGCAGGTCGCCTTCGGGCGGCAGGGACAGAGCAAAATCCGGCGCGTTGAGGGTTTCGAACAGGTCCAGGCACACATGGCCGTGGCCGAGTTGATGGCTGGTCAGCGCCGCCGCCAGGAGCACCAAGGGGTCCGCGTGTGGATCAAGCTCGTGCAGGAAGCCCACGAACGCCTTGTCCAACGCCCGCAGCCACCCCCGATCAACCCAACGCTCCAGCAGGCTCACCAGGTCGGCGGCGCGGCTCAAGGGCGCTAACGCCTCAAGCGGTAACGGCGACAGGCTCATAACAACACTCCTTGTTCCCAGGCAGGCTCAGCCTTGGGCGGGATGGGCTTGCCCTGGAACAGCAGGTCCAGGCCTTCGATCAGGTCCCGTGGCGGCCGGGTGAAAAACGCCCCTCGGCTGGCAGCCTGGGTGCCGCGCAGGAACAGGTACAGCGCGCCGCCGACATGCCGGTCGTAGTCATAGTCCGGCAGGCGCGCCTTGAGTTGGCGATGCAGCGCGAGCAGGTAAAGCACGTATTGCAGGTCGTAGCGGTGCTCGAGGATCGACTGTTCCATGGCTTCCTGGGTGTAGGCCGAATCGTCAGGACCGAGCCAGTTGGATTTGTAGTCGGCCACGTAGTAGCGGCCGTCATGTTCGAAGGTGAGGTCGATAAAACCCTTGAACATGCCATTGAGCAGCACTGCTTCGGCGGCGACGCGGGACACACCGTTGTGGGTGTACTGGCACACCAGCTTGTCGAGGGCGAGCACGTCGACTTTATGGCTGGCGAACCAGAACTCCATTTCGATCTGGTAGTGCTGCAGGTCGCTCAGGGCGACCTGGTCGTTATCCACCGGCAGCAGCGTGTGCAGCAGATGGCCCAGCCAGTCGCTGAGGGTGACGATCCAGCCTTCCCAGTTGCGGCGATTGCAGCGCGCGCCTACGGCGTGTTCGATGGCTTGGGAGGTCACGTTGAAGCCTTCTTCCCCGGCCCACTCCAGCAGGCCGTGAAGGAAGGTGCCGGGGTTCGGACCGCGTGGGAAACGGTGAATGTCTGCGCCGGACGCCGCCACGTCACGCGGTGCGTCGGGATCGAGGCGTTCGTCATCGAACAGCTTTTGCGCCTGTGGGCTTTCGGGCGCTTCGAGGTGGGCGACGCTCATGCTGTCGCCAATGCGCAAGGCACTGTAGGACGCGATCCACCAGTTCTCGGCGGCCTTGCGCTTGGGTAACAAGGGCGCGAGCAAATGGGCAGTGTTGCGCGGCGGATGGAACAGGATGTCCTGGGCGTCGGGCACAGGGGCGTAGTGGATGGCCGGGCAGCCGTCCTGCAGATCCAGCAGCCAACGCGCGAGGCCGGCAGACTCACTCAACGACGCACCGGCGCCGAGCAAGTAACCCAGCGCCGACAGGTGCAGTACCGAGCTGCTGCTGTTGCCACGCTTGAGGTCGGCAACGCCCAGCCAGCAGGCATGTTTGGCGCGGGTCAGGGCCACGTAGAACAAACGCAGGTCTTCGGCCAGGCGCTCATCGTCGGCCTGGGCGATCAACTCGGCGGTGGGGCGCAGGCTGACGTGGGATTTGCCGTGTTCATCGTGGTAATGCAACGGCAGGCGACTGCCGTCGACCGGCTTGGCCGAGCAGATGAAAGGCAGGAAGACCAGGTCGTACTCCAGGCCCTTGGATTTGTGAATGGTCACCACCTTGACCAGTTGCTCGTCACTTTCCAGGCGCAGGATTTGCTCTTCGCCGGCCTGGCCGGACAACGCCAGGTGTTCGGCCAGGTGGCGGATCAACGCCTGTTCGCCGTCCAGTTCCGACGCGGCTTGTTGCAACAACTCGCTGAGGTGCAACAGGTTGGTCAGCACACGTTCGCCGTCGCTGCGGGCGATCAGGGTTTGCGGCAGTTTGAAGTCGTGCAGCAGGCGACGCAGCATCGGCAACACGCCTTGGGTGCGCCAGATCGTGCGGTAGCCTCGGAACTGCATCACGCGGCTTTCCCACGCCAGTTCGTCCTGGTTCAGACGCTCCAGTTCCGGCAATGACAGGTTCAAGGTGACGCAAGCCAGGGCCGCCCGCAGCGGCCGCTCGACGTCCGGCTCGGCGCAGGCCTTGAGCCAGGCGAGCAGGTCATGGGCTTCCTGGGCGGCGAAGACGGAGTCCTTGTCGGACAGGTACACGCTGCGCACGCCACGGGCGGCCAACTCGGCGCGCACGGCCTGGGCTTCCTTGCCGTCGCGCACGAGGATGGCGATGTCCGACGGCAGTACACCTTTGAAACTGTCATCCGGTTGCAGGAAACCGGCCGTACCTTGCTGCCCGCCGTTGAGCAATTCGACAATCCGGGTGGCGCAGGCGCCGGCCAGTTGTTGGCGGTACACCGCGTTGGAAACCGGCTGGTCGGTGGGCAGGTGCCACAGGTTCAGCGCCGGCAACGTTTGGCCGTCGACCTGCAGTTTTTCCTTGCGGCCTTGGGACAACACCGGGTGGAACGGCACCGGGTTGTCGCCGTTCGACTCCCGGAACAGGAACGCGCCGCGGCCGGTTTCCGCCCGCAGGAACACGTGGTTCACCGCCTCGACCATCGCATGGCTGGAACGGAAGTTGGTGCCCAGGGTGTGATGACGGCCGAGCGTGGATTTGCGCGCGCGCAGGTAGGTGTAGATATCGGCGCCGCGGAAGGCGTAGATGGCTTGCTTGGGGTCGCCAATCAGGAACAGGCCGCTGTCGAGGTGGTTCTCTTCGATGCGGTAAATACTGTCGAAGATGCTGTATTGCACCGGGTCGGTGTCCTGGAACTCGTCGATCAGGGCCACCGGGAACTGCTCGCGGATCACACTGGCCAGACGCTCGCCGCCATCGGCCTGCAGGGCGGCGTTGAGGCGGATCAGCATGTCGTCGAAGCCCATTTCGGCGCGACGGCGCTTTTCTTCTTCGAAGCGCTTGCCCACCCAACCGGCAGCGTGTTGCAACACCGCCGCGTCGGGGGTTGGCAGCGCGTCGAGGGCGGCCTTGAGGCCGGCCATGGCGTCGATGCCGGGGTGTTGCGGCGGGTCGCCCTTCCAGGCTTCGGCCATGCCGTCGGGGGTGAGGCGGGTGAACCCGGTGCCGATGTCCAGTTGCTCGAGGGTTTCGTCAGCGGCCCAGGCGCTGATCTTTTCGAACCAGGGCTCGAAGTAACGCGCTTGCATCTTGCGGCCGTCGACGGCTTTGGCGGCTACGGCTTGCAGACAGATATCGCGCAACTCGGCGGCCCATTGTTGCCAGGGAGCCTTGATGTTTATCAACGCTTCACGGCGTTCTTGCAGGCAAGCGTTGATCAACTCGGCGGGTTCGCGGGTTTCATCCGTCGGCCGTTCGCTGCCGAACAGTGCGCGCACGCGTGGCATCAACGCTGCCGGGCCGCCCCAGTTGCTGCGTACCCAGTTGAGCGCGTCGTCGTGCATCGGGTAGCAGAACAGTCGCCAATAATCGCGCAGCACTTCGCCGAGCAGGTCACTGTGGTCGGTTTCCAGGGTCTGGGTGAACAGGCTGCCGCTGTCGAACGCGTGTTCGCGCAGCATGCGCTGGCACCAACTGTGAATCGTGGAAACCGCCGCTTCATCCATCCACTGGGCGGCGATGTCCAGGCGGTTGGCACAGGCGGGCCATTGCTCGGGGAGGTATTGCGCACGCAGGTCGGCGATCAGCGCGTCGGGCTGTTCAATCTCTTCGCGGAAGAAACGTGCAGCTTCGGCCAAACGAATGCGGATGCGTTCGCGCAGCTCTTTGGTGGCGGCATCGGTAAAGGTCACCACGAGGATTTGCGGCGGCAGCAGTTCACGGCCAAAACCGGACTCACTATCACCGTGGCCAAGGACCAGACGCAGGTACAAGGCGGAGATGGTGAAGGTTTTGCCGGTGCCGGCACTGGCTTCAATCAGCTGGCTGCCATTCAACGGGAAGGCCAGGGCCAAGGGTTTGCTGCTCATGGGCCGGCCTCCTCGCCTGTGAGTGATCGCCATGGGGCGTTGATGAGCGGTCGATACAAGGTTTCGCACCAGCCTTCGAACTCTTCGCTGGCGACCAGGGCGGCGTAATCGGGGAACTGTCGGGTGAGCGCCGGGGTTTCGCGACGCTCGCCGTCGGTGGTCAGGCCATCACCTTCATAGGCTTTGCTTGCGGCGGCGTGGGCTTTGACCGGATCGGTCTGGCTGAGCCAGGCGAAGGCGGTTTTGACGGCTACCGGCAGCGGTTCTCTCATGCCGCTGTGCCAGGCCAACAGCAGGTTGCCGAGGATTTCCCGGGCGATGGGCTGATCAAGCGGGGCCAGTAGCAACGTATCGTCGCTGGCCACCAACCCCGTGCTCAACGACATACCGCAGGCGCAGGCCACCACATGATTGACCCAAGGACGAATCAGGCGATGCCATTTGCGCGTTTTGATCGACCCGATGCTATTGGGGATGGTGGTGACACTCAGCAATCCGCCATCACTGCGTCGATGCAGGCCGCTGATCCAGCCTTCCAGCGCTATACCTTGATGCTCGAAACTGATCGGCTCTGCGGCAGTGTGTGGCGTTGGCCAGAGAGCCAGCAACTGCTGGTAGCGTTGCAACAAGTCAGGCAGGGGCTCAATGAGTTCGTTGCGCAGGCACTCGCCGAAACCGACCATTGGCAACAGGCCACTGCCTTGCAGCCGTAGGGCCTGGGCGTTGAGGGCCTGGTCGAGGTGTTCGGGCTGGGACAGCGCAGCGTTCAACAGGCTGTCGCTCAGGCTGTAGCGTTGCAGCGCGTCAAGCACGAAGGGTTCTTCATCGGCCAAGGGTACTTCGGCGGCTTCGAAGAACACTTTCAGACGCTGGCTGAAGAAGTGTTTGACCGGGTTGCGCAGGAAGTCCTGCAACTGGCCGAGACTCAGGGGCTCTTCCTGTTGGTACTGCGCCAGTTGATCCTCTTTGGGAACGTTATCCACAGCTTCGTGGAGTAACTGCCATTCGCGGGCGTAGCTGAACAGCGCATCACCTTCGTGGAAGTAACGGGCGCTGAAGGGTTGGAGCGGGTGTTCCTGGGTCATCGCGTCCAGTAGCGGTGTTTCTTGTGCGTTGTGCCAGCCACTGGCGATATGGTCGCGCAGTTGGCCGATGAGTACAGAGGCCGGGCGCTCGCTGTTATCGCGGATGCTACGGCCGACCCAGCTGATATAGAGCTGGTCGCGGGCGGACAGCAGGGCCTCGAGCAGCAGGTAACGGTCGTCTTCGCGGCGCGAACGGTCGCCGGGACGGTAGTCGCTGCCCATCAGGTCGAAATCCAGCGGTGGTTGGGCGCGTGGGTAATCGCCATCGTTCATGCCGAGCAGGCAGACGAGTTTGAAGGGGATGGCGCGCATGGGCATCAGGGTGCAAAAATTGACAGCTCCGGCGAGGAAGCGCTGGGACAGACGGCCTTGATCCAGGCCGGCCAGCCAGGCTTCGCGGACTACGGTAAGCGGTAACTCATCCTGCAGGCCGACGGACTCGCAGGTTTCCAACCAGGTTTCCCTGAGTTGCTCAAGCTGACCCAGCAGGTAGTCGTCGTGCTCGCTGCTGGGTAGGAAGAAGAGTTGCATCAGGCGTTGCAAACGCTCACCCCATTCGTGGGGCGGCGCGGGTTGTGACAGCGCTTGATGGGCATCGCTGAGAGCATCGAGCAAAGCGACCAGCGGGCCGATCAAGGCCGCATCAAGCCCGCCGATTTCGTCGTAAGGCTCAATGCCTTCGCAGGCTGCACCGGTGCCGACGGCGTAGCCTAGAAGCATACGGCGAAGACCGAATCGCCAACTGTTTTGTTCCAGTTCACTCGGCAGACCGAGCCCCGCACGTTGCTCGGCGTTGAGCCCCCAACGGATACCGGCGCCTTCAATCCAGCGATGCAGCGTAGGTAGATCGCGCTCCTTGATAGCGAAGCGTTCGCGCAAGGCCGGGACATCCAACAGGTCGAGGATTTCGCTGACGGGGAAGCGGCTGTCGGGGAGTTTGAGCAGGTGTTCAACGGCGATCAGCAGAGGATCGCGGCCGCGCTGGCCTTGATCGGTCAGGGTGAAGGGGATAAAGCGGGGATCGATTCTGTCCAGCTGACCGAATACCGCGCGGATATGCGGCGCGTAGCTGTCGACGTCGGGGACCATGACGATGATGTCCCTTGGGCGAAGCGTGGGGTCGGCACTGAAGCGTTGGAGCAATTGGTCATGGAGAATTTCCACTTCGCGTTGGGCGCTGTGGGCAATGTGGAAGCGGATGGATGTATCACGCTCCAGATCGACAGCCGGCCATTGTTCCCGAGTCTCATTGAGCGGGCGCAGTTCGAGGATATCGTCCTGAAGCTGGTTGAGCAGTGTGGTGGGCTCGCTGTCGCTGAACAGGTCGATTCGACCATCGCGAAAAGCGGCGCGGTAGCTGTTGGGATCGTCGTAACTGTCCAGCAGGCTGATGTAGTCGCGACCTTGTTTGCCCCAGGCAGCCAACAGCGGATGGGCGTGTTGGTGCAGGGTTTGTGGGTCGATGGTAACGGGCATGCCGGCTTTGCGCGCCTGGCGTTTGTATTCGTTACGCAGCAGGTCTTTGTCGGCCACGATGTCGGACCAATGGTGGCGACACGGGTTGTGCACGCACAGCAGGACTTGGCTGAAACGGGCCAAGCCGGCCAGCGCCTCCAGCGCTTGGGCGGGCAAGGAAGAAATCCCGAAGACAATCACCCGGGAAGGCAGCCCCTTCGGCGCTTGCTCAAGCGCATTGATACGTTCGATAAAGCGCTGGTGTACGCCGGCGCGGCTTTCGGCCATGCCCTCTTCACCGACGTCCAACAACAGCGCGCGCCATAACTCGGCTTGCCAACAATTGGCAGGGTTGAGTGGCTTTGACTCGCCTCGACCGTTACGCAATTGATGGCGGCCGGCAGCCCAGTCTTCCAGCCAGTCAGCGCGGTAGACCTGGTATTGGTCGAACAGGTCAGCCAGTCGTTCCGCCAGTTGGTAGCGTTTGCGCAGATCGGAGTCGTGTGTCAAGAAACGTTGCAACGGCTCGAAATGCTGTTGATCAATGAGTTCCGGGAGCAGGCGCATCAGGCGCCAAGTGAGCGGGGCTTTATCGAGCAGGGATTTTGGAGGGATTTCGTCACGTCCCAGGACCATGCGATAGAGCTGCCACATGAAGCTGCCGGGGAGCTGTACATCGATGGCGGCGGCAATTCCGCAGCCTCCCATATCGTCGTCTTGCGGGTCTTCAGCCAAGGCCAGTTTGAGCCACTGGGCAATGCCGTTGCTTTGTACCAAGGCGATTTCGTTTTCCAGAGGCGCCAGGGGATAACGGCGCATCCAACTCACCACCAGGCTGCGCAGTTCGTCCAAGCGGTTGCCGTGAACCACCATGAATCCAGCGCTGAGGGACGTCGCATCCGGCATAACGGCTTCCTTGGGAAAAGCAAAATCGAGGGCATGGACTTTAGCACTGAAGCCCCTCCCGAGGCGCTTCTTCGCACTTTTCGACCGCCCAAAACAAAACCCCATCTGCTTTCGCAAATGGGGTTTCGGAATTTAATCTTGACGATGACCTACTCTCACATGGGGAAACCCCACACTACCATCGGCGATGCATCGTTTCACTGCTGAGTTCGGGATGGGATCAGGTGGTTCCAATGCTCTATGGTCGTCAAGAAATTCGGGTACTGAGTCGTGGCCAGCTGGCCTCGCTTCAGCAAATTGGGTATGTGACAGCTGTCGGTGTTTTGTAAGATCTCGAACTTTCGGTTCATTGCGTCTTCACACACCGCAATCTGGCCTTTCGACGCAAATTGCTTGGGTGTTATATGGTCAAGCCTCACGGGCAATTAGTATTGGTTAGCTCAACGCCTCACAGCGCTTACACACCCAACCTATCAACGTCGTAGTCTTCGACGGCCCTTCAGGGGACTCAAGGTCCCAGTGAGATCTCATCTTGAGGCTAGTTTCCCGCTTAGATGCTTTCAGCGGTTATCTATTCCGAACATAGCTACCCGGCAATGCCACTGGCGTGACAACCGGAACACCAGAGGTTCGTCCACTCCGGTCCTCTCGTACTAGGAGCAGCCCCTCTCAAATCTCAAACGTCCACGGCAGATAGGGACCGAACTGTCTCACGACGTTCTAAACCCAGCTCGCGTACCACTTTAAATGGCGAACAGCCATACCCTTGGGACCGGCTTCAGCCCCAGGATGTGATGAGCCGACATCGAGGTGCCAAACACCGCCGTCGATATGAACTCTTGGGCGGTATCAGCCTGTTATCCCCGGAGTACCTTTTATCCGTTGAGCGATGGCCCTTCCATACAGAACCACCGGATCACTAAGACCTACTTTCGTACCTGCTCGACGTGTCTGTCTCGCAGTCAAGCGCGCTTTTGCCTTTATACTCTACGACCGATTTCCGACCGGTCTGAGCGCACCTTCGTACTCCTCCGTTACTCTTTAGGAGGAGACCGCCCCAGTCAAACTACCCACCATACACTGTCCTCGATCCGGATAACGGACCTGAGTTAGAACCTCAAAGTTGCCAGGGTGGTATTTCAAGGTTGGCTCCACGCAGACTGGCGTCCACGCTTCAAAGCCTCCCACCTATCCTACACAAGCAAATTCAAAGTCCAGTGCAAAGCTATAGTAAAGGTTCACGGGGTCTTTCCGTCTAGCCGCGGATACACTGCATCTTCACAGCGATTTCAATTTCACTGAGTCTCGGGTGGAGACAGCGCCGCCATCGTTACGCCATTCGTGCAGGTCGGAACTTACCCGACAAGGAATTTCGCTACCTTAGGACCGTTATAGTTACGGCCGCCGTTTACCGGGGCTTCGATCAAGAGCTTCGCGTTAGCTAACCCCATCAATTAACCTTCCGGCACCGGGCAGGCGTCACACCCTATACGTCCACTTTCGTGTTTGCAGAGTGCTGTGTTTTTAATAAACAGTCGCAGCGGCCTGGTATCTTCGACCGGCATGGGCTTACGGAGCAAGTCCTTCACCCTCACCGGCGCACCTTCTCCCGAAGTTACGGTGCCATTTTGCCTAGTTCCTTCACCCGAGTTCTCTCAAGCGCCTTGGTATTCTCTACCCAACCACCTGTGTCGGTTTGGGGTACGGTTCCTGGTTACCTGAAGCTTAGAAGCTTTTCTTGGAAGCATGGCATCAACCACTTCGTTAACTAAAAGTTAACTCGTCATCAGCTCTCGGCCTTAGAATCCCGGATTTACCTAAGATTCCAGCCTACCACCTTAAACTTGGACAACCAACGCCAAGCTGGCCTAGCCTTCTCCGTCCCTCCATCGCAATAACCAGAAGTACAGGAATATTAACCTGTTTTCCATCGACTACGCTTTTCAGCCTCGCCTTAGGGACCGACTAACCCTGCGTCGATTAACGTTGCGCAGGAAACCTTGGTCTTTCGGCGTGGGTGTTTTTCACACCCATTATCGTTACTCATGTCAGCATTCGCACTTCTGATACCTCCAGCAAGCTTCTCAACTCACCTTCACAGGCTTACAGAACGCTCCTCTACCGCATCACTTACGTGATACCCGTAGCTTCGGTGTATGGTTTGAGCCCCGTTACATCTTCCGCGCAGGCCGACTCGACTAGTGAGCTATTACGCTTTCTTTAAAGGGTGGCTGCTTCTAAGCCAACCTCCTAGCTGTCTAAGCCTTCCCACATCGTTTCCCACTTAACCATAACTTTGGGACCTTAGCTGACGGTCTGGGTTGTTTCCCTTTTCACGACGGACGTTAGCACCCGCCGTGTGTCTCCCATGCTCGGCACTTGTAGGTATTCGGAGTTTGCATCGGTTTGGTAAGTCGGGATGACCCCCTAGCCGAAACAGTGCTCTACCCCCTACAGTGATACATGAGGCGCTACCTAAATAGCTTTCGAGGAGAACCAGCTATCTCCGAGCTTGATTAGCCTTTCACTCCGATCCACAGGTCATCCGCTAACTTTTCAACGGTAGTCGGTTCGGTCCTCCAGTTAGTGTTACCCAACCTTCAACCTGCCCATGGATAGATCGCCCGGTTTCGGGTCTATTCCCAGCGACTAGACGCCCTATTAAGACTCGCTTTCGCTACGCCTCCCCTATTCGGTTAAGCTCGCCACTGAAAATAAGTCGCTGACCCATTATACAAAAGGTACGCAGTCACCCAACAAAGTGGGCTCCCACTGCTTGTACGCATACGGTTTCAGGATCTATTTCACTCCCCTCTCCGGGGTTCTTTTCGCCTTTCCCTCACGGTACTAGTTCACTATCGGTCAGTCAGTAGTATTTAGCCTTGGAGGATGGTCCCCCCATATTCAGACAAAGTTTCTCGTGCTCCGTCCTACTCGATTTCATGACTAAGAGATTTTCGCGTACAGGGCTATCACCCACTATGGCCGCACTTTCCAGAGCGTTCCGCTAATCTCAAAGCCACTTAAGGGCTAGTCCCCGTTCGCTCGCCACTACTAAGGGAATCTCGGTTGATTTCTTTTCCTCAGGGTACTTAGATGTTTCAGTTCCCCTGGTTCGCTTCTTGCACCTATGTATTCAGTACAAGATAACCATCTTATGATGGCTGGGTTCCCCCATTCAGACATCTCCGGATCAAAGTCTGTTTGCCGACTCCCCGAAGCTTTTCGCAGGCTACCACGTCTTTCATCGCCTCTGACTGCCAAGGCATCCACCGTATGCGCTTCTTCACTTGACCATATAACCCCAAGCAATCTGGTTATACTGTGAAGACGACATTCGCCGAAAATTCGATCATACTCAATTAAGAGCCACTCACAAATTTTACCTTAGCCTGATCCGTTACCAGTGAAAGTAACGTTCAGTCTATCTTTCTATCACATACCCAAATTTTTAAAGAACGATCTAATCAAAGACTAGAAATCAACATTCACCATCATACCGATGGAATGCTCATTTCTAAGCTTTCATAACGCAGAAGCAGTAGTGGTGGAGCCAAACGGGATCGAACCGTTGACCTCCTGCGTGCAAGGCAGGCGCTCTCCCAGCTGAGCTATGGCCCCGTATTTCTACAGGCGTTTCCCACACAAAATTGGTGGGTCTGGGCAGATTCGAACTGCCGACCTCACCCTTATCAGGGGTGCGCTCTAACCAACTGAGCTACAGACCCAATTTCGGGCTGCTTCTTATCGTCTTCTTCAATGAATCAAGCAATTCGTGTGGGAACTTATGGAGCAGCTGATGTCGTCGATTAAGGAGGTGATCCAGCCGCAGGTTCCCCTACGGCTACCTTGTTACGACTTCACCCCAGTCATGAATCACACCGTGGTAACCGTCCTCCCGAAGGTTAGACTAGCTACTTCTGGTGCAACCCACTCCCATGGTGTGACGGGCGGTGTGTACAAGGCCCGGGAACGTATTCACCGCGACATTCTGATTCGCGATTACTAGCGATTCCGACTTCACGCAGTCGAGTTGCAGACTGCGATCCGGACTACGATCGGTTTTCTGGGATTAGCTCCACCTCGCGGCTTGGCAACCCTCTGTACCGACCATTGTAGCACGTGTGTAGCCCAGGCCGTAAGGGCCATGATGACTTGACGTCATCCCCACCTTCCTCCGGTTTGTCACCGGCAGTCTCCTTAGAGTGCCCACCATTACGTGCTGGTAACTAAGGACAAGGGTTGCGCTCGTTACGGGACTTAACCCAACATCTCACGACACGAGCTGACGACAGCCATGCAGCACCTGTCTCAATGTTCCCGAAGGCACCAATCCATCTCTGGAAAGTTCATTGGATGTCAAGGCCTGGTAAGGTTCTTCGCGTTGCTTCGAATTAAACCACATGCTCCACCGCTTGTGCGGGCCCCCGTCAATTCATTTGAGTTTTAACCTTGCGGCCGTACTCCCCAGGCGGTCAACTTAATGCGTTAGCTGCGCCACTAAGAGCTCAAGGCTCCCAACGGCTAGTTGACATCGTTTACGGCGTGGACTACCAGGGTATCTAATCCTGTTTGCTCCCCACGCTTTCGCACCTCAGTGTCAGTATCAGTCCAGGTGGTCGCCTTCGCCACTGGTGTTCCTTCCTATATCTACGCATTTCACCGCTACACAGGAAATTCCACCACCCTCTACCATACTCTAGTCAGTCAGTTTTGAATGCAGTTCCCAGGTTGAGCCCGGGGATTTCACATCCAACTTAACAAACCACCTACGCGCGCTTTACGCCCAGTAATTCCGATTAACGCTTGCACCCTCTGTATTACCGCGGCTGCTGGCACAGAGTTAGCCGGTGCTTATTCTGTCGGTAACGTCAAAACCATCACGTATTAGGTAATGGCCCTTCCTCCCAACTTAAAGTGCTTTACAATCCGAAGACCTTCTTCACACACGCGGCATGGCTGGATCAGGCTTTCGCCCATTGTCCAATATTCCCCACTGCTGCCTCCCGTAGGAGTCTGGACCGTGTCTCAGTTCCAGTGTGACTGATCATCCTCTCAGACCAGTTACGGATCGTCGCCTTGGTGAGCCATTACCCCACCAACTAGCTAATCCGACCTAGGCTCATCTGATAGCGCAAGGCCCGAAGGTCCCCTGCTTTCTCCCGTAGGACGTATGCGGTATTAGCGTCCGTTTCCGAACGTTATCCCCCACTACCAGGCAGATTCCTAGGCATTACTCACCCGTCCGCCGCTCTCAAGAGAAGCAAGCTTCTCTCTACCGCTCGACTTGCATGTGTTAGGCCTGCCGCCAGCGTTCAATCTGAGCCATGATCAAACTCTTCAGTTCAAACATCTTTGGGTTTTTAAGAAACCCTAAACTTGGCTCAGCAATCGTTGGTTACATCTTTGATTTCTCGCGGAGTAACTTGTGATGCTGATAATCTTGTTGACTATCAGTCTGACTCCACAAGCACCCACACGAATTGCTTGATTCAGTTGTTAAAGAGCGGTTGGTTAAGAGCTTTCGTCTCAACCGAGGCGCGCATTCTACAGCAGCCTCATTTGCTGTCAAGTGATTATTTTCAGAAGCTTTCGAAGATTTCTTCAACAACTTCAACCACTTGCGCTTACGATCTCTCGTCAGCGGGAGGCGAATTCTACAGCGTTACACGCTGCTGTCAACACCTCTTTTCTCCACTTTCGACCGAGAAGATCGAATCGTTAATAGCGTCAAACAACACGACCCTACCAACTCCTTCTGAGCTTCGATGAACTGAAGCAATTCGCTGCCTTATTCTGCATAACTCATTGTTTACCAAGGAGTTTTACGTTTCGACTGCGCCGGAAGTGGGGCGAATTATAGACGCCTACAATCTGCGGTCAAGCGTTAATTACGCTTTTGTTGCAGTGAGTGCTTTTTTAGTAATAAGTCGGGGGATTCGGCGCGCCACTGACGGTACACGCAGCACCAGAAGCAACGCACCTATAGAAGCATAGATAACCCATTCCTTCAGATCAGCCCGCACGATCCACAGCATGTGCAACAGACCAAGCCCAAGAATCACATACACCAGCCGATGCAGTTTCTTCCAGCGACTACCCAGTCGGCGTTGGCTATAGCGATTAGACGTCACCGCCAACACCAACAAAGACAAGAACCCCAGCGCCCCCACAATAATGTAAGGCCGTTTGCGCAACTCCACACCCAATTGCGACCAATCCAGCCCCAGGACAAACACGCAGTACGCCGCCAAATGCAGCACTACATAAGCAAAGCACCACAATCCAAGCTGCCGGCGCACGGCAATCCACCCCGCCCAACCGCTCAGCTTCTGCAGCGGCGTCATTCCAAGGGTAATCAACAAGAGGATCAAGGTACCCAGGCCAAGCCGATCAACCAGCACCTTGCCCGGATCCGGCCCCAAGGCAAAACTCCATGCCTCATACAGCCACAATAACGGCCACACTGCCGCAGCTATAAAAACGCCAACGCGCCAGATGGGGTAACGCATCAGTAGTTCTTCCGCAGATCGAGGCCTGTATATAAAGAGGCGACCTCATCCGAGTAGCCATTGAACATCTGCGTCTCACGCACATTGGGACTGAACAGCCCACTTGGCAGACGACGCTCCCGCGCTTGGGTCCAGCGGGGATGATCCACCGTAGGGTTCACATTCGCATAGAAGCCATACTCATCCGCCGCGATACTCTGCCAAGTGGTTTTTGGCTGCTCGCTCACAAGACTGATACGCACAATGGATTTCACGCTCTTGAAACCGTATTTCCAGGGCACGACCAGACGTAACGGCGCACCGTTCTGATTGGGCAACTCGCGCCCATACATGCCAACGGCAAGAATCGCCAAAGGATTCATCGCTTCATCCAGACGCAGCCCCTCTACATATGGCCAGTCAATCAAGCCAAAACTCGAGCGCTGCCCAGGCATGCTCTTGGCATCCTGGAGGGTTTCAAAGCGGATGTATTTGGCCTTGGAGGTCGGCTCAACCTGCTTGAGTAAGGCAGAGATCGGAAAACCCATCCACGGGATGACCATCGACCACGCCTCGACACAGCGTAAACGGTAGATCCGCTCTTCTAATTGATAGGGCTTCATGAAGTCTTCAAGGGCGTAACGCCCCGGCTTTGCAACCTCACCATCAATCACCACACTCCAGGGCTCGGTCTTGAGTGATCCCGCATTTTTCGCAGGATCGCCCTTGTCTGTTCCGAACTCATAGAAGTTGTTGTAGTGAGTTGCGTCCTTGAAGGGGGTGATGGACTCATCCTTGACCGTCACCGCCTGCCATTTCGTTGCCGGCAATTTTTCGGCAAACCAATTGGGCGCCTTGCCAGGCTCAACATCGGGATAACGCGCGGCCTCGTCAGCACTGGCCCAACGCGGCAGGCTGCTGGCAGCAATGCCGGCAAGCGCACCACCGAGCAAGCTACGGCGAGAAAGGTAGAAGGATTCAGGCGTGACATCCGATTCTTGGCAATCGGACGCTTTGGGCAATTTGATTAACATGGCAACTCCGCAGCATTGGAGAACTGATGCACCAATAGACTGCGGAGTATGGGGGAAATTACATTAAGGCAACGTTTTGTCCCGACGCATATGCAGCAAGTACTGAATCGGTCCCGAAGCGGCGTAGACCAGGAAGGCCAATAGCAGAATCCGAGGAGGATCACTGAAGACCACCGCAAACACCAGTACCACTGCCAGGATCGCCACGAACGGTACACGCCCCTTGAGGTCAAGCTCCTTGAAGCTGTTGTACTTGATATTGCTGACCATCAACATACCGGCCGCAGCAACCATCAACGCCACCAGGAACGACATTTTCGAACCCTGGATGCCGTAGTCGCTGAACGCCCAGACGATACCCGCCACCACGCCCGCCGCTGCCGGACTGGCCAGACCGATGAAGTAACGCTTGTCAGCAGTCCCCACCTGGGTATTGAAGCGAGCCAGGCGCAACGCCGCACCCGCAACATAGATGAAGGCGACCATCCAGCCAACCTTACCCATATCACCCAGCGCCCAGGCGAAGGCCAGCAGTGCAGGTGCAACACCAAAGGCAACCATGTCCGATAGCGAGTCATACTCGGCTCCGAAGGCGCTTTGGGTATTGGTCATGCGCGCCACACGACCATCAAGGCCATCCAGCACCATGGCCACGAAAATCGCGATGGCAGCAAAGCCGAAATACTTGCTGGCGCTCGCCGCATCACCTGCCGCCAGGGCGCTTTGGGCACTCATTGAGTTGATGATGGAATAGAACCCGGCAAACAGGTTTGCCGTAGTGAACAGATTGGGCAGCAAATAGATGCCACGATGCCGGACCTTGCGGCCTTCAGCGTCATGCCCTTCTTCGACATGTTCATCGATCGGTAGCAGGCTTTCGGCGTCAGAAGCCTGGCTTGGCTCTTCGGGACGTTCGCTCATGGACTTTACCTTGCAACGGTGTGAAAAAAATTCGACCAATACTTGCGGCGAGTGTTCGCCCGCAAACGATGCAGCTTTATACCAGAACCCGCCCCTCAAACGAAAAAACGCGGCCTAAGCCGCGTTTTCTGTTGATACGTACGACTTAGTTTTTGGCTTTGTCGACGATCTTGTTGGCACCGATCCACGGCATCATGGAGCGCAGTTGCTCGCCGATGACTTCGATACCGTGAGCAGCGTTGTTACGACGCTTGGCGGTCATCGAAGGGTAGCCGGTAGCACCTTCGCTGATGAACATTTTGGCGTACTCGCCGTCCTGAATACGTTTCAGGGCGTTGCGCATAGCCTGGCGGGACTCGGCGTTGATGACTTCCGGGCCAGTCACGTACTCGCCGTATTCGGCGTTGTTGGAGATCGAGTAGTTCATGTTGGCGATACCGCCTTCGTACATGAGGTCAACGATCAGCTTCAGTTCGTGCAGGCATTCGAAGTAGGCCATTTCCGGCGCGTAGCCAGCTTCAACCAGGGTTTCGAAACCGGCTTTAACCAGCTCAACGGTACCGCCGCACAGAACGGCCTGCTCACCGAACAGGTCGGTTTCGGTCTCGTCCTTGAACGTGGTTTCGATGATGCCGGTACGACCGCCACCTACGCCGGCAGCGTAAGACAGCGCAACGTTCTTGGCGTTGCCCGAAGCATCCTGGTAGATCGCGATCAGGTCAGGGATACCACCGCCTTTGACGAACTCGGAGCGTACGGTGTGGCCCGGCGCCTTCGGCGCGATCATAATCACGTCGAGGTCAGCGCGCGGTACAACCTGGTTGTAGTGGATCGCGAAGCCGTGGGAGAAGGCCAGGGTGGCGCCCTTCTTGATGTTCGGCTCGATTTCATTCTTGTACAGCGCGGACTGGAACTCGTCCGGGGTCAGGATCATGACCAGGTCGGCGGCAGCAACAGCGGAAGCAACGTCAGTCACTTTCAGGCCGTGGGCTTCAGCCTTGGCAACGGTGGCCGAGCCTTTACGCAGGCCGACAGTCACGTCAACGCCGGAGTCTTTCAGGTTGCAAGCTTGCGCGTGACCCTGGGAGCCGTAGCCGATGATGGCGACTTTCTTGCCCTGGATGATCGACAGGTCACAATCTTTATCGTAATAAACTTTCATGAGGTTCCTCTATATATCCAGGCCGTAAGGCCATTCGCTAATTTGGGTTAGATGCTGAGTACTTTGTCGCCACGGGCAATCCCGGTGACACCACTGCGTACCGTTTCCAGAATCGAGGCCGTCCCGATCGACTGGATGAAGCTGTCCAGCTTGTCGCTCGTACCGGTCAGTTGAACGGTATAAACACTGGCGCTCACATCGACGATCTGCCCGCGATAAATATCGGTAGTGCGCTTGATCTCGGCACGCTGGGCACCCGTGGCCTTGACCTTGACCAGCATCAGCTCGCGCTCGATGTGGGCACTCTCCGACAGGTCGACCAGCTTGACCACTTCGATCAGCTTGTTGAGGTTCTTGGTGATCTGCTCGATCACCTCATCGTGGCCCACGGTGGTCAACGTCAGGCGCGACAAAGTCGGGTCTTCGGTCGGCGCCACGGTCAGGCTTTCGATGTTGTAGTTGCGTTGCGAAAACAGGCCGACAACACGAGACAGAGCGCCGGGTTCGTTCTCCAGAAGCAGGGAGATAATGTGCCGCATGATTAAGTACGCTCCGTCTTGTTCAGCCACATGTCGCGCATAGAGCCGTCTTTGATCTGCATCGGGTAGACGTGCTCACTGGTATCCACCTGAATATCGATGAACACCAGACGGTCCTTCATGGCGAACGCTTCTTCCATCTTCGGCTTCAGATCTTTCAGATCGGTGATGCGAATGCCAACGTGGCCATAAGCCTCAACCAATTTGATGAAATCCGGCAACGATTCCATATAGGAATGGGAGTGACGGCTACCGTAGCTCATGTCCTGCCACTGACGAACCATGCCCAGCACGCCGTTGTTCAAGCAGACAATCTTCACAGGAAGACCGTACTGCAGGCACGTCGACAGCTCCTGGATGTTCATCTGAATACTGCCTTCACCAGTGACGCACGCAACATCAGAGTCCGGGAAACTCAGCTTCACTCCCATGGCTGCCGGGAAACCAAAGCCCATCGTGCCCAGGCCACCGGAGTTGATCCAGCGGTTAGGCTTGTCGAACTTGTAGTACTGCGCGGCGAACATCTGGTGCTGGCCCACATCGGAGGTCACAAAGGCGTCGCCCTTGGTCACTTCGCAGAGGGTCTCGATCACGGTTTGTGGCTTGATGATGCTGCCGTCGCCCTTGTCGTAAGGGAACAGGCCACGGTCACCACGCCATTCGTCGATCTGCTTCCACCAGCTGGCAACGGATTCCTTGTTCGGCGTCTCGCCGATGTCCTTGAGTGCAGCGACCATTTCGGTCAATACACTTTCTACCGGACCTACGATCGGCACATCGGCCTTGATGGTCTTGGAGATGGACGCCGGGTCGATGTCGATATGGATGATCTTGGCATTCGGGCAGAACTTGCTCGCGCCATTGATCACGCGGTCATCAAAACGCGCGCCCACTGCCAGGATTACGTCGGCGTGGTGCATGGTCAGGTTGGCGGTGTAGCTGCCGTGCATGCCCAGCATGCCCACGAACTGACGGTCCGTACCCGGGAATGCGCCGAGGCCCATCAGGGTGTTGGTGACCGGCAGGTTGAGCAGCTTGGCCAGTTCGGTCAGCGGTGCAGAACCGCCGCCCAGAATCACGCCACCACCCGAGTACAACACGGGACGCTTGGCCGCCAGGAGCATTTCTGCCGCCTTGCGGATTTGCCCCGAGTGCCCACGAACGGCCGGGCTGTAGGAGCGCAGCTTGGCTTTCTTCGGGAAAACGTATTCGAATTTTTCAGCCGGGTTGGTCATGTCTTTCGGGATATCGACCACGACAGGCCCCGGGCGACCGGACTGTGCGAGGTAGAAGGCCTTTTTCATGACGTCCGGGATTTCCGACGCATGCTTGATCATGAAGCTGTGTTTCACGATCGGCCTGGAGATACCGATCATGTCGGTTTCCTGGAACGCATCGGTCCCCACCATGGTGCTTGGCACCTGGCCGGAAATGATCACCATCGGAATGGAGTCCATATAAGCAGTCGCGATGCCGGTAATGGCATTGGTTGCGCCTGGGCCGGAGGTTACCAGTACCACACCGGCTTTACCGGTGGCACGGGCATAACCGTCAGCCATATGGGTCGCGGCCTGTTCGTGGCGAACCAGGATGTGGGTAACAGCCGGTTCCTTGAACAGTGCGTCGTAAACATGCAGCAGAGCACCACCTGGGTACCCGTAGATATAGTCGACGCCTTCGTCACGCAAAAAGCGGACGAGCATCTCACCGCCAGATAAAAGCTCCACGTTGTTCACCTCTAAAACGCCAGAATACCGTCCGTTGAAAACCGACGGGTCTTAATAGGTTTACTTCTCAACAGAGCATGAGCGACGGTGGTCGCCGACTACGTCAGCACTGACTGAGCAAGTATTGGGATCGTCCCAAGTGTTGCGGGCTTTTCCCACCCAGCGCGAGGTAACGCGTTGCGGGTGTAACAGGTCGGCGCGGATGTGCGCCTCATGATCTGCTGAGCGGGCCTGCTTCTGGCAGTCCCGATACAGCGGACTTTGGATTCTTCTGTTTCAGGCCTCTCAAGTCAAGCAATAATTGCGCTTTTTTCCAACTAAGCGCATGAGAACGTAGAAGAAAGGGCTTTGAGGAGGGATAAAACTCGCCTGAATGTCGTCAAGCGGTAGAAATGTGCGCAAGACTGCCGGAAAAACCGGCAGCCAGGCAATTAACGAGCGTCGACGATCAGTTGGTCGAACTTTTTCAGCGCATTGCGCAAACCAAGGCTCTCGAGCGGCCGGTCGGCATAGACCATCTCGGCCATCTCCATGATCCCGGAAGCATTGGGCAAGGGCAGATCCTGCTCGAGAATCTGCTTCATGCGCACAAGGAAGACCCACTGCAACCACTGGTGGAAGTCCAGGGTATCCACCGAAAAGGGCTCGACACTGCTGAGCGCTTCGGCACTGGGGCGCACCTCATCCCACCAGCCCTGCACGCGCAATTCGCGCTCGATCAGCAATAACTGTTCGGCAATCGCGGGAAACCGTGCATCCATCAGAGGTTGACCTTGGCTTTTTGCCGAGCCTGGGCAGCGCCGGCAGCGTCACCTTGTGCCGCACGCGCATCGCCGATCAACGCCCACAGGCTGGCTTGCAGGTCGGGACGACCGTTGGCCAGCGTGAGACCACGACGAGCGAATTGTTCGGCCTGGGGCGCATCGCCCTGGGCCATGCGTACCTGGGCAAGGCGATACAGCACTTGCGGCTCGCGCGGAGCAACACGTTGCGCACGCTCAAGGCTGGATGACGCACCATTCAAGTCACCACCCGCCTGCTGTTGCTGCGCGGTGGTCAGCAACGCCAGCACCGGACCGTCCAATTGCTCGTCGGCTGACAAGCCGCCAGCGCTGGAGGACGATGGAATGCCGCTCGGCGTCGACGGCATGGTGTAGGTACCCTGGTTGATCGGCGCGGTCTGCATCGGCGCGGCATCGATCGGCCCGGAGGTGCTTGGCCCAGGCGTCCAAGGCTCGGCACTGATTGGCGCCGAGGCAGCAGCACCGCCGCCCGGCACCATCACGACCACACCCGAATCCTGCGGCACGGCCTGAGGCTTAGCCTGGGCCGGACGGTTGGTCACGGTTTGGCGGAAACCGCCATTGGCCGAGATACGGTCATTATTGGAGACAGCTGTACTCGAATCCACCACAGGAATAGAGCCGCGCTGCACGCTGGAGCAACCGCCGAGCAAAGCCAGAGCTGTAATAGCTGGAATCCACCACTTGTTCACTTGAAACCCTCTTTGCTTAATTCATCCAGCCCTTGACCCAATCCATCACCGATTCCGCATCTGCAGGGGCTCCGCCACCGCACGCAGCACCGGCTGGTGGTTCGCTGCCGCGAATATACGGCATCTGAACCGCGCCCGGACAGTTGGCATCGGAGCCCTGGCCGGTATGCGGATCAATCCAGGCCTGCACGATGTTATCCGGCTGCGGCATGTTCAACGGCAGCGGGTCGGCCTTGCGCATGAAACTGGTCCAGAGCTGCAGCGCGCCGGTGGCGCCGGTGAATGGTGTCTTGCCATTATCGTCACGGCCTAGCCACACCACGGCGAGCACATCCTGGCCGAAACCGGCGAACCAGCTGTCACGCGAGTCGTTACTGGTACCGGTCTTGCCCGCCAGTGTCAGGTTGGAAGGCAAGACTTTATAGACCGAGCTGCCGGTACCTTCACGCATCACACGCTGCATGGCGTTCTGGATCAGATAGATGGAGCCCGCATCAAAGCGTTGCTGAATCTGGAACGGATAGCGCTTGAGCGGCTCACCCTCGGCCGTCAGCACACTGCGGATCCCGCGCATCGGGGTATTGAAGCCCCCGTTGGCGAGGGTCTGGTACATGGTCGCCACTTCAATCGGCGTCATGGCACCGGCCCCCAGCAGAATCGATGGGAAGGCCGGGAATTCACGGGTGATGCCCAGGCGCGCGAGTGTCTTGAGGACATTCGGCACGCCAACCTCCAAGCCGAGCCGGGACGTGGAAATGTTGTAGGAATGCGCCAAGCCCTGATACAGGAACACCGTGCCGTGGGAGCGGCGATCAAAGTTCTGCGGCGTCCAGACCTGGCCATCGCCCCCCTTGACCGACAGCGGATCATCCGACAGCCAACTGGTAAGGGTGTATTTGCTCGGTTTTTCCAGCGCTGTCAGGTAGACCGCCGGCTTGACCAGCGAGCCGATCGGCCGCACGGCATCGAGTGCGCGGTTGAAACCGGCAAAGCTGGCCTGGCGACTGCCGATCATGGCCTGGACTTCACCGGTTTCCGGGTTGGTCACCACCATGGCGGCTTCTACTTCGTCGGCGCCCTTACGGCCCGTCAGGCGCTTGAAGGTGTCGTTGACCGACGCTTCTGCCTTCATCTGCAGGATCGGGTCGAAGCTGGTGAAGATCCGCAGGCCTTCTTCGGTCAAGTCTTCGTCGCGATAGTCTTCACGCAACTGGCGCTTTACCAGATCGATAAAGCCTGGGAATGAACTGTCCGCCAACTTCCCGCGGGTTGTCACACCCAGTGGCATTTTTTTCGCCGCGGCCACTTGTTCCGCCGTGGCAACGCCTTGCTGTTCAAGCACATCGAGCACCAGGTTACGGCGCTCAAGCGCACGCTCCGGATTACGACGCGGGTTGTAGTAGGAAGGCCCCTTGACCATGCCCACCAACAAGGCAACCTGATGCAGCTTCAACTCGGACAGCGGTTGACCGAAGAAGAACTGGCTGGCCAAACCGAAGCCGTGCACCGCGCGCTGACCATCCTGGCCGACGAATACCTCGTTGAGGTACGCCTCAAGGATCTCCTGCTTGCTGTAGTGCAGCTCGAGCAGCATCGCCATCATGGCTTCGGTGAGCTTACGGGTCAGGCTGCGCTCGTTGGTCAGGTAGAAGTTCTTCACCAACTGCTGGGTCAGCGTACTGCCGCCCTGGGTCATCCTGCCGCCGGAAGTATTCACCCAGACGGCACGGGCAATCGACTTCGGCGAAACGCCCCAGTGACTATAAAAGTCGCGGTCCTCTACAGCCACCAACGTTTCCAGTAGATACGGCGGCACCTGATCAAGCTTGATCAGGATGCGATCTTCAAGGTTCTTCGGGTAAATCCCGCCGATCATCAGCGGCTCAAGGCGTACCACCGGCAACTTGGAACCGTTGAGGGACGACAGTTCGGCCACATAGTCGCCGGAGAAGCGCACGCGCACAGGCTGGGCCTTCTCCAGGCCTTCATAGAACTGGAAGCCGCGGGTATTGAGGTCGACGGTGTTGCCGCTGACTGCAGCCGCCCCTGGACCATTGCTCACGGGTTCGCGTCGATAGCCCAGGGCGTCGAGTTCGGTGAGGAAGTCATCCTTGCTCAGCTTCTGGCCGGTAAAGAGTTCCAGCGGGCGTGCATACACCTTGGCCGGGATAGTCCAGCGCTTGCCGGAGAACTTCTCCTGGACCACAGCGTCGAGGTACACCGCAAAGCCAGCGAGCACCACAAGGCCTACCAGGCCGAGCTTGAGCGCCCAGCCAAGCCACGGGCGCAGGCCGCGGGAAGGAGGTTTTTTACGGGAACGGGGAGATCGGGTTCGAGTCATGGCGGCGGATTATACGCACTTTATTGATGATCAACATGAGCCGGACAGCGGTTTGCACGACCGCCCGTAGCAGCCATAATGCGCGCCATGATTTCCCACCGACTCTGAAGGATCGCCCGTGAGCCAGCCACTGATCGCAGCCCTGCAAAACCCGGCTTTGTACCCTCATCCGGTTGAAGCGTTCCAGGTCATCGAAACGCATATTTCATGGGTCATCTTGACCGGCCCCTACGCCTATAAATTGAAGAAACCGATGAACTTCGGGTTCCTGGACTTCACCGACCTGGAGAAACGCGGGCACTTCTGCAACGAAGAACTGCGCCTCAACCAACGCCTGACCACAGATCTGTATCTGGAAGTGTTGCCGGTTACCGGCACAGCCGAAGCCCCGCAATTGGGTGGCGACGGTCCGGTGATCGAATATGCCCTGAAGATGCGTCAGTTCCCGCAGAGCCAATTGCTCAGCACCTTGCAGGCCAATGGCGAATTGACCGCCGCGCACATCGATGAAATGGCCAGGCAGATCGCACGCTTTCACCTCGCCGCACCAAAAGTGCCTCAGGACCACGCGGCCGGCACCCCCGATGAAGTGATGGCACCGGTACGGCAGAACTTCGACCAGATCCGCCCATTCCTCAGCGACAAAGCCGACCTGATTCAACTGGAAGCCCTGCAAGCCTGGGCCGAAAGCAGCTTCGAACGCCTGAAACCGCTGCTGGCACAGCGCAAGCTCGACGGTTTCACCCGCGAGTGCCACGGTGACATCCACCTCGGCAACGCCACCTTGATTGACGACAAGGTGGTGATCTTCGACTGTATCGAGTTCAACGAGCCGTTTCGCTTCACCGATGTGTACGCCGACACCGCTTTCCTGGCCATGGACCTGGAAGACCGCGGCCTCAAGTCCCTGGCGCGGCGCTTTATCAGCCAGTACCTGGAACTGACCGGTGATTATCAGGGCCTTGAAGTGCTGAACTTCTACAAAGCCTACCGCGCCCTGGTGCGTGCCAAGGTGTCGCTGTTCAGCATGCCGAGCGAGGCAAGCCCGGTGCAGCGCGCCACCACCCTGCGCCAATACCGCAACTACGCCAACCTGGCGGAAAGCTACAGCACCATTCCATCGCGCTTCCTGGCAATTACCCATGGCGTCTCGGCAGTCGGCAAAAGCCACGTTGCCATGCGCCTGGTGGAAGCATTGGGCGCTGTACGCCTGCGCTCGGACGTGGAGCGCAAGCGCATGTTCGGTGAGCAGCAGGTGGAAAACACGCCCCAGGCCGGCATCTATGCGTCCGACGCCAGCGCCAGGACCTACGCTCGCTTGAATGACATCGCGGATACCGTGCTTCGCGCCGGCTTCCCGGTAGTACTGGATGCCACCTTCCTCAAACGCGAACAACGCGACGCCGCAGCCAAAGTGGCCGAAGCCACGGGGGCGCCGTTCCTGATCCTGGACTGCAACGCACCACAGGCGGTTATCACCAGTTGGTTGGCGCAACGTCAGGCCGACAAAAACGATCCATCCGACGCGACCCTGAGCGTTATCGAAGAACAACAGGCCAACCGTGACCCACTGACCGCCGAAGAACTGTTGCTGAGTAAACGCGTCGAGACCAACCAAAGCGGAACCCTGGATGCGTTGGTCGCACAAATTCGCCAGCGCCTGCCAGGCCTGTAAGAAAAATTTCTTGGGCGTGTCGTCTACTTGGACGCACGCCCAAGAAATAGTGGCACTATAATGGCGTCATAAATCCAACAGGAGTCGTTTTCATGAGTCAGCCCAAGCTTCTAGATACACCGCTCTACGCACTCCTGCATAAAGACGATATCCGTGGTTTCAACCAGGAACGCCCGGCAGGCGGCATTATCGACATGCGTGGTGGCGACTTCCGTGGACTGGACCTGCGCGACCTGAATGCCACCGGCGTGGACTTCACCGACGCGTATTTCCGTTCTGCCGACCTGCGCGGCCTGGATTTGCGCGACTGCTCACTGGAAGGCGCCAGCCTGGCCCATGCGCAGATTTCGGGCACCTACTTCCCGCCTGAATTGACTGCCGATGAGATCCTCATGTCGGTCAATTTCGGCACGCGACTGCGCTACCGCACCAAGTAAGATTCGATCCAAGCCCGACTACGCGCAACGCGTAGCGGGTGCTTCACGCCTGCCCCGCGTCAAAATCCCCACGCCATTCTTATAAGCTTTTTGGCCGTTTCAGACCAAAGAACTACGCTTTTCCTACTGAGCGCTACACTGCTGTTCAGGCCTGCCTGGTCACGATACCCACCGCACCATTCGGCCGTCGCAAGGAGGCTTGATGAACGATGAGCTGCAACACCTGAAAAACCTCGGCAAGACGTCAGCGCAGTGGCTGCATGCGGTGGGCATCCACAGTGCATCCGACTTGCGCCGCCTGGGAGCGGTCGATGCGTATCGAGCCGTCAGGACTCGCGGGTTTCGCGCATCAAAAGTGTTGCTCTATGCGATCGAAGGGGCCCTGATGGACGTGCACTGGAATGACATTCCGGTCGAGCGCAAGGAGGCGTTGAACCGCCAGCTGGATGCCATTTCAGCGCGCCAGAAGAGCTAGATCGTCAGCAAGGCCCAATGTTTATGCGCACTTCGAACGGACGTTTGAGGAAAAACGCAGATCCTTCAAAAACAACTGTTGACTCTCAAATGAGAATCGTTATGATTATCACAACTGGTCGCGAGATCAGCCGATAACTGAAAGACCATTGGTTCGGACTCTCAGATTATCTCCTCATCAGGCTAATCACGGTTATTTGACCCGGCTTTTGCCGGGTCTTTTTTTGCCTGTGAAAAAGCACGCTTCAGCGAGCAATGATTAACGGATGCCCACGCTCCGGGTGCGGCTGAACCAATACTTCCAAACCAAACACGGCCTTAAGCGGCTCGGGCCGCAGCACCTGCGCCGGTGTATCCAAAGCGTGGGGACGGCCCTGCTCCAGCAGCAAAATGCGATCACAGTAGCGCGCGGCCAGGTTCAGGTCATGGAGGATCACCAGCACCGCCGCACCACGATCGGCAAAGCGGCGGATCGCTTGCAGGGTCGTGTGCTGATGCAGGGGGTCCAGCATCGATGTCGGCTCATCCAGCAGCAATGTCTGCCCCGCCTCACCCGGCCATAGTTGTGCCAACACCCGCGCCAAGTGCACGCGTTGACGCTCGCCACCAGACAGCGCCAAGTAGCTACGACCTTTCAAGTGTGCGACGTCCGCCGCCAGCAAGGCCGCATGGATAATTTCATAATCGCGCACACGCCCCGCCTGATGGGGCAAACGCCCCATGCCGACCACCTCTTCGACACGGAACGCGAAGTCCAGAGTCGAAGTTTGTGGCAACACCGCCAGCCGCTGCGCGCGCTGCGGTCCGCTCCAGTCTTTCAACGCCTGCTGCCCCAACCACACCTTGCCCTGATCCGGGTGCAACTCACCGCACAACGCCCCCAGCAACGTGCTCTTACCCGCGCCATTGGGACCCAGCACACCGATCACTTCACCCGGCAGCAACTCCAGAGTGACATCCGCCAGCACGACCTTGTGGCCACGCCGGATCTGCAGGCCTTCAACACGCAGCATCAGGCACGCCCCCGTAACAACAGGTAAAGAAAAAACGGCGCACCAATAAACGCAGTCACGATACCAATCGGCAATTCAGCCGGCGCCAAGGCCAGCCGCGCAACCAAGTCGGCAAACAGCAACAAACTCGCGCCCGCCAATATCGACGCCGGCAGCAGCACGCGGTGATCAGGCCCGGCCAGCAACCTGACCAGATGCGGCACCACCAGCCCGACAAAACCAATCATGCCCGCCGCAGCCACCGCAGCACCTACACCTAATGCGGTACAGAACACCAACTCGCGCTTGAGCCCTTCAACATCAATTCCCAGGTGACTGGCCTCGGATTCGCCGAGCAACAGCGCATTCAACGCCTTGGCCCGGTGCGGCAACCAGAGCGCCACACCGGCACTGACCAGCAATAAGGGCCATAACCGCGAATAGCTCGCGCCGTTGAGGCTGCCAAGGTTCCAGAACGTCAGGGTGCGCAGGGTGGCGTCGTCCGCCAGGTAGGTGAACAGGCCCACTGCCGAGCTTGCCAGTGCAGTGAGGGCAATGCCGGCAAGCAGCATCGTCGCCACATTGGTCTGACCGTTACGGCGCCCCAGCCGATAAACCAGCGCGGTCACGCCCAGCCCGCCTAGAAACGCGCACAGCGACAGCAGATAAGGCCCGAATGCCTCCGGTAACCCACCAAAAAACGCACCGCCGACAATGGCGATTGCCGCCCCCAGTGCCGCCCCGCTGGAAACCCCGACCAACCCCGGATCGGCCAGGGGGTTACGAAACAAACCTTGCATGGCCACACCGGACAATGCCAATACGCCGCCAACCGCCAAACCGAGCAACGTCCGCGGCAAACGAATCTGCCCCAGGATCAACTCAGCCTGCTCCAGGCCTTGCGCCTCTATCGGCACGCCCATCAAGCGCAATGCCGCCTTGAGCGTATCCAGCAACGGCAAGCTTACCGGGCCCAATGCCAACGAGAGCCAGGTCGCCAACAGGCATAACAGTGCCAGGCCAATGAACAGCGCTTTCGGTTTAACCAGAGTGGTCATGGAGCGGGTTTAGCCTGTGACGGGTAAAAACCGGCCGAGAGTTTCACAAGACTCTGCGGCAGGCGCGGTCCAAGCCCACCCACCAGCAAGGTCGGGTCCAGCTCGAACACACGCCCACGCTTGGCCGCCGGCGTCGAAGCCAGGATCGGATTCTCCTTGAACAACGCCGCGCGCGCCGCGTCTCCGGTAAGGGCACGATCGGCAAACACCAGCACATCCGGGCTCAGCCCTGCCAACGACTCCACCGAAAACGGCTTGTAACCGCTGTGGGTAGCCAGGTTATGCCCGCCGGCCTGCTGCACCACCCAATCGCCCGCGGTGTCCTTACCGGCAATCAGCGGCTTGCCGCCAGCATGACCGATCAGCAGCAACACGCCAGGTGCCTTCTGCGCGACCTGCGCCTTGGCGACCCAGCTTTTCTGCTGATCAAGGGCCCGTTCATATCCGGTAAACAATGCACTGGCCTTAGCCTCATCTCCCAGCAACTTGCCCAGGTGCTGAAGATTACCCTTCAAGGTCGGCAAATCCGGCTGCGCCGAGAACATCTCGACCTGGACACCTGCACTGCGAATCTGCGCCAGCACCGGCGGCGGCCCCATCTCTTCAGTCCCCACCAGCACCTGTGGGCGCAGGCTGAGAATGCCTTCGGCCGACAATTGCCGCTGATAGCCGATACTTGGCAACGCCTTGAGCGATTCAGGATGCTGGCTGGTGGTGTCCACGCCGACCAACTTCGGCTCACCGCCCAACGCCGTGACCCATTCCGACAGCGCCCCACCGGCACTCACCCAGCGTTGTGGCAGTTCGGAGGCTTGCGCCCCATGGTTGACCAGCAGTCCGACAACAAGCGCAATAGCGCTGGCACTCAGGCGCATAACAGGGTTTCCTTCCAAAGAGCAGGGCCTTTCGAGCACTCATCGATGTGACAGGTAACCCCTGGCGGACATCGAACTGAGCACCCAGTCAGCTAACGGGCGAAGCCGGCATTTGATAATTGTTTGCATTTGAACATCAAGGCACTTAAGGATTGAAATGAAGTTTCTCTGCCCCTCGGACATGCTCGCGCCCAACAGCAGCCTAGGTTTTACGATGGATGGCACGCCGCTGCTGGCGGTACGCCGGGACGGCATCGCTTACTTCTATATCAACCGCTGCCCTCATCGCGGCATTCCACTGGAGTGGCAACCCGACCGGTTCCTTGACGACAGCGCCAGCCTGATCCAATGCGCCACCCACGGCGCGCTGTTCCTGATCGAAAGCGGCGAGTGCATTGCCGGCCCATGCGCAGGTAAAAGCCTCAAGGCCCTGCGTGGTCGCGAAGACGCGCAGGGCCTGTGGGTGGATCTCTAGTCGAGCAGCACCTCTAACCGACGGTCCACGCAAATCTCCTCGGACGTCACGCGCACCCCATACGCCAACACTTCCACCCCGGCAGCTTTAGCCTCGCGCAAGGCAGCACCGTAGGCAGCATCGATCTCCAGTGCCGGGCGCACCGCATCAATCCCCGAGAGGTTGACGCAATACAACTGCACTGCCCGCACACCTTCACGCGCCAGGTGCGCCAGCTCCCGCAGGTGCTTGGCGCCACGCTGGGTCACCGCATCGGGGAAAGCGGCAACCCGGGTGCCATCAAACCCCAGCGTGACACTTTTAACTTCCACATACACCGCGCCGTCGGGATTTTCGAGATGAAAGTCGATGCGGCTTTTCTCCTGGCCGTAAGGCACTTCCCGCTTCAACGCGGTGAAACCGTTGAGTTCGGTGATCACGCCAGCACGCAACGCCTCCTCGACCAACGGATTGGCGCGTGCCGTGTTAACGCACGCCAAGCGGCCCTGGGGCGTTTCGGCAATTTCCCAGGTGCCGGGCAACTTGCGCTTGGGGTCATTGGAGCGACTGAACCAGACCTGCCCGCCTTCCACCATGCAGTTGAGCATCGAACCGGTATTTGGGCAGTGAATAGTCAACAACTCGCCGGTAACGGTTTCGATATCGGTGAGAAAGCGCTTATAGCGGCGAATCAGCCGGCCTTCTTCGAGGGGAGGATAAAAGCGCATCAGCCTTGCCAGCTCCGCAGGCCACGCTGGATTCGTTCCACCGCCTCCTGTAGTCGATCAAGGTTTTGCGTGTAGGCAAAGCGCACATGATGACCCGCTTGATAGCGGCCAAAATCCAGACCGGGGGTAAAGGCGACATGCTCGGTTTCGAGGAAATGACGACAAAACGCGAAGGCATCTGCGCCGAACGCACTGATATCGGCATACAAATAGAACGCACCTTCCGGCTCTACCGCAATCCCGAAGCCCAACTCGCGCAAGGCGGGCAGCAGGAAATCGCGACGCCGGCCAAATTCGGCACGGCGCTCCTCCAGAATGCTCAGGGTCTGCGGGGTAAAGCAGGCGAGCGCGGCATGTTGGGCCATGCTGGGCGCGCTGATATACAGATTTTGCGCCAGTTTTTCCAGGTCGCCGACCGCAGCCGGCGGCGCCACCAGCCAGCCCAGGCGCCAGCCGGTCATGCCGAAATACTTCGAAAAACTATTCAGGACGAAGGCCTCATCGTCGACCTCCAGCACGCTGGCGGCGTCAGTGCCGTAGGTCAGGCCGTGATAGATCTCATCCACCACCAAATGGCCGTTACGCGCCTTGATTGCGTCGGAAAGCCCGGCTAATTCATCGCGCGTGAGGATCGTGCCGGTGGGATTCGCCGGGGAGGCAACCAACGCGCCCACGCTGTCCTGATCCCAGTGTCTGGCCACCAGGTCAGCGGTCAGTTGATAACGCACGTCAGGGCCTACCGGCACCAGTTGCGCGGCACCTTCCACCAGGCGCAGGAAGTGCCGGTTACACGGGTAACCCGGGTCTGCCAGCAGCCAATGCTTGCCGGGGTCCACCAGCAGGCTGCTGGCCAGTAACAGTGCGCCGGAGCCCCCGGGGGTGATCAGGATACGCTCGGGATCGACGTTCAATCCGTAGCGCTGCTGGTAGAAACCGCTGATGGCTTCACGCAATTCCGGCAGGCCACGGGCCGCGGTATAGCGGGTCTTGCCATTGGCCAGCGCCGCCTGGCCGGCCTGGATGATCGGCTCGGCCGTGGTGAAATCCGGCTCGCCGATCTCCAGGTGGATCACATCATGGCCGGCCGCTTGCAGCTCATTGGCTCGCGCCAGCAACGCCATGACATGAAAAGGTTCGATGGCGCGACTGCGCGCACTGTAGGGCTGAGCCATTAGCCTTCCTTAACGGTGAGGACAAAATCAGGATTCTACCGAACCCTCGCGGTAAAACATGCTCTATTGCCTGCCTGGCCGTCCAAGATGAACCCGGCAAGCGCTTGCAAAACGACTAAAATCAACATTCGAGACGATGCATACCCAGCCACAGCAGGCTGCTGCAGTTGGCAACCCCTGCGTGACGGGCGTCGACAACCGGGAGTGGCGCACCCTGAATCTATCTGGTAAGTTCGCCCGCTTGCAGCCGCAGGGCCGGCAGGTGTCGGTGACGTTGCAATCCTGCGCAATGGATTAGAAGAGTGAGAGGCGGTCTATTCATGTCCACCCAAGCAAAGCAACAGAGCATCAGCGGCTTCCAACCCTACGTTGAATCGAAGGGTGAGGAATACATGGGCAAGCCCATGCGCGAGCACTTCTCCAAAATCCTGAAGCAGTGGAAGCAGGACTTGATGCAGGAAGTCGACCGCACGGTTGACCATATGAAGGATGAAGCGGCCAACTTCCCGGACCCGGCAGACCGTGCCAGCCAGGAAGAAGAGTTCGCCCTCGAACTGCGCGCCCGCGATCGCGAGCGCAAGCTGATCAAGAAAATCGACAAGACGTTGCAACTGATCGAAGACGAAGAATACGGCTGGTGCGAATCCTGCGGTGTCGAGATCGGTATCCGTCGCCTGGAAGCCCGCCCTACTGCGGACCTCTGCGTAGACTGCAAGACCTTGGCTGAAATCAAGGAAAAACAGGTCGGCAAGTGATCCAGCCGAGCTGAATAAATGGGGCGTGCAAACGCCCCATTTTTGTTTCTGGGATTTACCGATTTTCCAGTAGTATCCGGCCCATGACTGCCTCTACCTATATCGGGCGTTTCGCCCCCACGCCCAGCGGCCATTTGCACTTCGGCTCCCTGGTCGCCGCCCTCGCCTCCTACCTCGACGCCCGCGCCAATCACGGCCGCTGGCTGATGCGCATGGAAGACCTCGACCCGCCCCGCGAAGAGCCCGGCGCCCAGGCGGCAATCCTGCATGCCCTGGAAAGCTACGGCTTTGAGTGGGATGGCGAACTGGTCCGACAAAGCGAGCGGCATGACGCCTACGCCAAGGTACTGAACGATATGTTCAACCACGGCCTGGCCTACGCCTGTACCTGTTCACGCAAACAACTGGAGCCCTACGACGGGATTTACCCAGGCCTGTGCCGAAATGCCGGTCACGACCAGCAGGACGCCGCCATCCGCCTGCGTGTTCCGGAGCTGGAGTACCACTTTACTGACCGCGTACAAGGAGAATTCCGACAACACCTGGGCCGTAATGTCGGCGACTTCGTCATCCGTCGCCGCGATGGCCTCTACGCCTACCAACTGGCCGTGGTGCTCGACGATGCCTGGCAAGGGATTACCGATATCGTGCGCGGCGCCGACCTGCTCGACTCCACGCCACGCCAGCTGTACCTGCAGGAGTTGCTGGGCCTGCGCCAGCCGCGCTATCTGCACGTACCGTTGATCGTCCAGCCGGACGGTAACAAGTTGGGCAAGTCCTATCGTTCCCCGCCACTGCATCCCGACCAGGCCACGCCGCTGCTATTAAGAGCCCTGCGCGCCCTTGGCCAGCAGCCTGGCAACGAACTGCTTCATGCCAGCCCACGGGAGTTGCTGGATTGGGGCATTGTGCACTGGGATGCCAGCAGGATCCCGCGCACACTGACCCTGGCCGAAGCGCAATTACGCTGAAGGCGCTTGCAGCCTGCCAGCCATCCGTTACCATCGCCGCAGTTTTTTAATCAGAGGCCAACATGTACATCTATCGATTGGTCCTGCTGCTGGTCGTCGGGATCTACTTGTTTTCCCCCGCCATCATGGATTGGTGGATCGACGCCACGGGCGCCTGGTATCGCCCCTATCTGCTGTGGCTGATCCTGATCGTCGTGACCTTCATCCTGCAGAGCCAAAAAGATGCCGATGAGCTTTAGCCTCACTCAGATGCTGCTGATCAGCGCCGCTTACCTGGCGGCACTGTTCGGCGTCGCCTGGATCAGTGAGCGCGGAATGATTCCGCGGGCGATCATTCGCCATCCGTTGACCTACACCTTGTCCCTCGGCGTGTACGCCAGCGCCTGGGCGTTCTATGGCACCGTCGGCCTGGCCTATCAATACGGCTACGGCTTTCTCTCCAGCTACCTGGGTGTGTCCGGCGCGTTCCTGCTGGCACCGGTGCTGCTGTACCCGATCCTGAAAATTACTCGCACCTATCAGTTGTCGTCCCTGGCCGACCTGTTCGCCTTCCGCTTCCGCAGCACGTGGGCCGGGGCATTGACCACGGTGTTCATGCTGATCGGCGTGCTGCCCCTGCTGGCCCTGCAGATCCAGGCGGTGGCCGACTCCATCAGCATCCTGACCCGCGAGCCGGTGCAACACCGGGTCGCCCTGGCGTTCTGTGCGCTGATCAGCCTGTTCACGATTTTCTTCGGCTCACGTCACATCGCCACCCGCGAGAAGCATGAAGGGCTGGTATTTGCGATTGCGTTCGAATCGGTGATCAAGCTGATCGCCATCGGCGGCGTCGGCCTCTACGCGCTCTATGGCGTGTTCGACGGCCCGCAACAGCTGGAGCTGTGGCTGTTGCAAAACCAGACCGCTCTCGCCGCCCTGCACACGCCGTTGCAGGAAGGCCCATGGCGCACGCTGTTGCTGGTGTTCTTCGCCTCGGCGATCGTAATGCCCCACATGTACCACATGACCTTCACCGAGAACCTCAACCCGCGCTCGCTGGTCAGCGCCAGCTGGGGCTTGCCGCTGTTCCTGCTGTTGATGAGCCTTGCGGTGCCGCTGATCCTCTGGGCCGGCCTGAAGCTGGGGGCCACCACCAACCCCGAGTATTTCACCCTGGGTATCGGTATCGCCGCCAATAGCCCGGCGTTGGCGCTGCTGGCGTACGTCGGCGGCTTGTCTGCTGCCAGCGGGCTGATTATCGTCACGACGCTGGCCCTTTCGGGCATGGCCCTCAATCACCTGGTGCTGCCGCTGTACCAGCCGCCCGCCGAAGGCAATATCTACCGCTGGCTGAAATGGACGCGCCGCGCGCTGATCGTCGCGATCATCATGGCCGGCTACGGGTTCTACCTGTTGCTCGGCGCCGGGCAAGACCTGGCCAACCTGGGCATTGTCGCGTTTGTCGCCACCTTGCAGTTCCTGCCGGGGGTGCTATCGGTGCTGTACTGGCCGACCGCCAATCGCCGTGGGTTTATCGCCGGGCTGCTGGCCGGGATCCTGGTATGGATCGTCACCATGCTGCTGCCGTTGGTCGGCAACCTGCAGGGTTTCTACATTCCGCTGCTGAACATGATCTACGTGCTGGACGACACCAGCTGGCACATGGCGGCGATTGCCTCGCTGGCCGCCAACGTACTGATGTTCACCCTGATCTCACTGTTCACCAATGCCAGCCCGGAAGAGACCAGCGCCGCCGAGGCGTGCGCGGTGGATAATGTGCGTCGCCCGCAGCGCCGCGAACTGCACGCGGCCTCGCCCCAGGAATTCGCCACGCAACTGGCCAAGCCCCTCGGCGCCAAGGCGGCTCAGAAGGAAGTCGAGCAGGCGCTGCGCGATCTGTACCTGCCCTTTGACGAGCGCCGGCCGTATGCGCTGCGTCGCCTGCGCGACCGCATCGAAGCCAACCTC
The DNA here is from genome assembly GCF_006517195.1 of Pseudomonas sp. NIBRBAC000502773. Classification (NCBI taxonomy): domain Bacteria; kingdom Pseudomonadati; phylum Pseudomonadota; class Gammaproteobacteria; order Pseudomonadales; family Pseudomonadaceae; genus Pseudomonas; species Pseudomonas sp. NIBRBAC000502773. The sequence continues at coordinate 2,333,583 of NZ_CP041189.1, forward strand.
TCCGGCCTGATGGGCCCCAGCGTGTCCCAGGACATGGTGGAAACCTTCCTGCCCTACAAGGCCGGCGGCGAAAACTACGTCACCGAGGACATCCATTTCATCGAAAGCCGGCTGGAGGATTACCACTCACGCCTCACCGGCCTGGCGGCCGAACTCGATGCCCTGCGCCGCTACCACCGCCAGACCCTGCAGGAACTGCCGATGGGCGTGTGTTCCCTGGCCAAGGATCAGGAGATCCTGATGTGGAACAAGGCCATGGAAGAACTCACCGGCATCGCCGCGCAACGGGTGGTGGGCTCGCGCCTGAATACCCTGGGCGATCCGTGGAAAGAACTGCTCCAGGGCTTTATCAACCTGCCCGACGAGCATTTGCACAAGCAACACCTGGCCCTCGACGGCCAGACCCGCTGGCTCAACCTGCACAAAGCCGCGATCGATGAACCGTTGGCCCCGGGTAACAGCGGCTTGGTGCTGCTGGTCGAAGACCTGACTGAAACCCAGATGCTCGAAGACAAGCTGGTGCACTCCGAGCGCCTGGCCAGTATTGGTCGCCTGGCAGCGGGCGTAGCCCACGAAATCGGCAACCCGATCACCGGTATCGCCTGCCTCGCGCAAAACCTGCGGGAAGAACGTGAAGAAGACGGCGAAATCATCGAAATCAGCGGGCAAATCCTCGAACAGACCAAGCGCGTCTCGCGCATCGTGCAGTCGCTGATGAGCTTTGCCCATGCCGGCGGCCATCAGAATCTGGATGAGGCCGTGTGCCTGGCCGAAGTTGCCCAGGATGCCATTGGGCTGCTCGCCTTGAACCGGCGCAATTTCGAAGTACAGTTCTTCAATTTGTGCGACCCCGACCATTGGGTCGACGGCGACTCACAACGCCTAGCCCAAGTGCTGATCAACCTGCTGTCCAACGCCCGTGACGCAACCCCGGCCGGTGGTGCGGTACGCGTCAAGACCGAGGCTTTCGAACATACCGTCGATTTGATCGTCGAAGATGAAGGCAGCGGCATTCCACAGAACATCATGGACCGATTGTTCGAACCCTTCTTCACCACCAAGGACCCGGGTGAAGGTACCGGTCTGGGCCTTGCACTGGTCTATTCCATCGTTGAAGAGCATTATGGACAAATCACCATCGACAGCCCGGCTGACACCGAAAGCCAACGCGGCACCCGTATTCGGGTGACCTTGCCGCGTCATGTCGAAGCGACGTCCGCTGTGAACTGAGACCGTCGAGAGAATTGAATCAATGCCGCACATTTTGATCGTCGAAGACGAAACCATTATCCGCTCTGCCTTGCGTCGCCTGCTTGAACGTAATCAGTACCAAGTCAGCGAAGCCGGCTCGGTGCAGGAAGCACAAGAGCGTTTCAGCATCCCCACGTTCGACCTGATTGTCAGTGACCTGCGGCTGCCCGGCGCACCGGGCACCGAGCTTATCAAGCTTGGCCAGGGCACTCCGGTGCTGATCATGACCAGCTACGCCAGCCTGCGCTCGGCGGTTGATTCCATGAAAATGGGCGCGGTGGACTACATTGCCAAGCCGTTTGACCACGATGAAATGCTCCAGGCCGTGGCCCGCATCCTGCGCGACCGCCAGTCAGCCAGCAGCGCGCCTGCCGAACAGCGCCCCGCCGGCAAGGCGACCAACGGCACCGACAAACCGGGGGTCGACAACAGCAACGGCGAGATCGGCATCATTGGCTCCTGCCCACCGATGCAGGACTTGTACAGCAAGATCCGTAAAGTCGCGCCGACCGACTCCAATGTATTGATCCAGGGCGAGTCGGGCACCGGTAAGGAACTGGTGGCCCGCGCCCTGCACAACCTGTCCAAACGCGCCAAGGCACCGATGATTTCAGTGAACTGTGCGGCGATCCCCGAATCCCTGATCGAGTCCGAACTGTTCGGCCACGAGAAAGGCGCGTTTACCGGCGCCAGCGCTGGGCGTGCGGGCCTGGTGGAAGCGGCTGACGGCGGTACGCTGTTCCTTGATGAAATCGGTGAGTTGCCGCTGGAGGCCCAGGCGCGATTGCTGCGTGTGCTGCAGGAAGGTGAGATTCGCCGTGTAGGCTCGGTGCAATCGCAGAAGGTTGACGTACGCCTGATCGCGGCCACCCACCGCGACCTGAAGAGCCTGGCCAAGATCGGTCAGTTCCGTGAAGACTTGTATTACCGCCTGCACGTGATCGCGCTCAAATTGCCGGCCCTGCGTGAGCGCGGCGCCGACGTGAATGAGATCGCCAACGCATTCCTGCTGCGCCAGAGTGCGCGCATCAACCGCACCGACCTGAAGTTCGCGCCCGACGCCGAGCAAGCCATTCGGCATTACTCATGGCCGGGTAACGTGCGGGAGCTGGAGAATGCGGTCGAGCGTGCGGTAATCCTGTCGGAAAGCCCGGAAATTTCCGCCGAGCTGCTGGGTATCGATATTGAACTCAGTGACTTGGAGGATGACGATTTCATCGGCCTGGTCCCGACACAGGGCGGCGGTAGCAACACCAGCCATGAGCCGACGGAAGATTTGTCACTGGAAGACTATTTCCAGCATTTCGTTCTGGAGCACCAGGACCACATGACCGAGACCGAGTTGGCCCGCAAGCTGGGCGTGAGCCGTAAGTGCCTGTGGGAACGTCGCCAGCGACTGGGTATTCCGCGGCGCAAGACCGGGGTGGCCAGCGAAAGCTGAGGGTGCGCCCCTTCAGGTAACACCCACTGATGTGAAAAAACTGTTACCGCTGACTTTTCACGTAACAAAAGCCGGGGCTTACGGTAACGAAGCCCCGGCTTTTTTTCGCCCGTCAAAAACCCAAAACCACCTCAACCCCCCGGTTTTACTGGCCGGTGCAAAAGTTGGCACGCACCCTGCTATATGCTTAGTACAAAAACAATAACAAGCTTTGTACAAGACAATAAAAATAAGACGAATCGACTCACGCACAATAAAAACAACACGGCGGAGGCGCAGCTAACTGATTCTTTTGGAGAGGCGTTGCATTTGGGGCTTGCCCCGCAACCAGGCCGAGAACAACAAAAACTGCCCTAAGGCAGAGCCTGAACTGGTTGGATCGTAGATCAGCAACACAGCGACCAAAGCAATCCGTTTGCTCTTGACTCCCGATTGGGAGTGTCATGAAGGTGAAGCTTCATGGCGAGGGCGATCAACAAAAACAAGAAGCCCGAAATCAATAATAAAAATAGAGCACGCAACTACTTCTGGGGGAGCTTCGGCTCCCCTTGTAGTTTCCGGGATTTGACGATTTAAGGCTTATGGCGCGACGCCGAAGCTTGTTCCTACACCATCCCCTGACTAAATGCTAGAATCCCCGCCCATCATGCGGTCATTCTTCGTTATGGCCGAACATTCCTTCAAACAGTGCATCCCATGCTGAAGAAGTTGTTCCAGTCATTCCGTTCCCCCTTGCGTCGTACGCAACACAAACGCAGCACGCCTGAAGTGCTCAACAGCAGCCAGCATTCGTTGCAGCGCGCTCAATTCAGCCGTTATGCGGTGAATATCGTCGAACGGTTGCAGAACGCCGGTTACCAGGCCTACCTGGTGGGCGGTTGCGTACGCGACATGCTGCTCAATATCACGCCCAAGGATTTCGACGTCGCCACCAGTGCCACGCCTGAGCAAGTGCGTGCCGAGTTTCGCAATGCGCGAATCATCGGTCGCCGCTTCAAGCTGGTGCATATCCATTTTGGTCGCGAAATCATCGAGGTCGCGACCTTCCGTGCCGGCCACCCGCAAAACGATGAAGAGGAAGATACCAATCAGTCTTCCCGCAACGAGAGCGGGCGTATCCTGCGCGACAACGTCTACGGCACCCTGGAAGAAGACGCGCAGCGCCGCGACTTCACCATCAATGCCCTCTATTACGATCCGGTCAGCGAACGCATCCTCGATTACGCCAATGGCGTACACGACATTCGCAATAACCTGATCCGCCTTATCGGCGACCCGACGCAGCGCTATCAGGAAGACCCGGTGCGCATGCTGCGGGCCGTGCGCTTCGCCGCCAAGCTCAACTTCGGCATCGAAAAGCACACCGCCGCACCGATACGCGAGCTGGCACCAATGCTGCGGGAAATCCCGTCCGCGCGTCTGTTCGAAGAAGTGCTCAAGCTGTTCCTCTCCGGCTACGCCGCCGACACCTTCGAAATGCTGGTCGACCTGCAGTTGTTCGACCCACTGTTCCCGGCCAGCGCCGAAGCACTGGAGTACAACCCGACTTATACCCACACGCTGATCAGCGAAGCCTTGATCAATACCGACCTGCGCATCAAGCAGAACAAACCGGTCACGCCGGCGTTCCTGTTTGCCGCCCTGTTGTGGCCGGCCCTGCCCAAGCGCGTACTGCGTCTGCAGGAGCGTGGCATGCCGCCGATCCCGGCCATGCAGGAAGCCGCTCACGAGCTGATCGCCGAACAGTGCCAGCGCATCGCTATCCCGAAACGTTTCACGATGCCGATCCGCGAGATCTGGGACATGCAGGAACGCCTGCCGCGCCGCAGCGGCAAGCGCGCCGACCTGCTGCTGGACAACCCACGCTTCCGTGCCGGCTATGACTTCCTGCTGCTGCGCGAAAGCGCCGGTGAGCAGACCGACGGCCTGGGCGAATGGTGGACCGACTATCAGGATGCCAATGACAGCCAACGCCGCGATATGATTCGCGACCTCGGCAGCAAGGGTGATGGCGAAGGCGCAGGGCCGAAGAAGCGTCGTCGCAGCGGCACCAAGCGCAAACGCAGTGCGGCCGATGCCTCGGGCGCTGCGGGCGAATAAACGTGGAACGCATCTACATCGGCATGGGCAGCAACCTGGCAGCCCCGGACCAGCAATTGCGCAGCGCTATCCAAGCGCTGGCGCAATTGCCAGACACTTGCGTCGCGGGTGTGTCCGCCTTTTACCAAAGTGACTCCCTGCTCGCGGGCCAACCGCGCTACACCAACGCAGTTGCCGCCCTGGACAGCCGCCTCGCACCACTTGACCTGCTGGATGCGCTGCAAGCCATCGAAAACGACCAGGGCCGCGAGCGCCTGGAGCGTTGGGGCCCTCGCACCCTTGACCTGGACATTCTGCTGTTTGGCGATCGCCTGATCGACGAACCGCGCCTGAAGGTGCCCCATTACCAGATGCACCTGCGTGCGTTTGTGTTGTATCCATTGGCCGAACTGGCGCCTGCCGCATTGCAATTGCCGGATGGCAAACGCCTCAGCGCCCTGCTTGAAGCCTGCCCGTTTGTCGGCCTGGAACGGCTCCCCCTTGCTGAATCGCGTCAGTAACAGCGGTAACACCGCCATCGTAACAATGCGGTAACACATCCAATTGACTTCCCGTGTCCTCCTCACGACTATAGGCGTCCCGCTGCCGCCAACCCGGCGCTGAAGGGCGCAATCCAGGCCTTATAAGCACTGCTCTCAAGACGGTGCGCCTGAATAAACGAAGACTCACGCGCGTAACTCGCTGTTTCCAAGCGCCTGAACGAGGACCCTTTTCATGCCAGACATTACCCTGACCACCTTGCAGAGCCTCAAGCTCAAAGGTGAAAAAATCACCATGCTGACCTGCTATGACGCCACCTTCGCCCACGCCAGCTGCCAGGCCGGGGTTGAAGTGTTACTGGTAGGTGACTCCCTGGGCATGGTCCTTCAAGGGAATGACAGCACCCTGCCCGTCACCACCGATGAACTGGCCTACCACACCGCCAGCGTCAAGCGCGGGAACGACGGCGCATTCATCATCGCCGACCTGCCGTTCATGGACTACGCCACCGTCGAACAGACCTTCCTGAACGCCAGCAAACTGATGCGTGCCGGTGCACACATGATCAAGGTGGAGGGCGCCGTGTGGCTCGCCGAGTCGATTCGCCAGCTGGCTGAGCGCGGCGTGCCGGTCTGTGCACATATGGGCCTGACGCCACAGTCCGTGAACATCCTCGGCGGCTACAAGGTCCAAGGCCGCAACGAAGCCCAGGCGCGCCAGATGCGTGCCGATGCCATCGCCCTGGAGCAGGCGGGCGTTGCGATGATCCTGCTCGAATGCGTGCCCAGCGAACTCGCGGCAGAAATCACCCAGGCCGTTAAAGTGCCGGTGATCGGTATTGGCGCGGGCTCGGCCACCGACGGCCAGGTGCTGGTGCTGCACGACATGCTCGGCCTGTCGATTACCGGCCGCGTGCCGAAGTTCGTGAAGAACTTCATGACTGGCCAGGACAGCATCCACGCGGCATTGAGTGCTTACGTCGCCGAAGTCAAAGGCGTGACCTTCCCAGGCGCCGAACACGGATTCTCTGCATGAACACCGTAAAAACCGTACGTGAACTCAGAGCCGCCGTCGCCCACGCCCGCAAGGCCGGCAAACGCATCGGCTTCGTGCCCACCATGGGTAACCTGCACAGCGGCCATGCCAGCCTGGTCAGCAAGGCTGTGCAGCAGGCGGACTTTGTCGTAGCGAGTATTTTCGTCAACCCACTGCAATTTGGCGCCGGCGAAGACCTGGACAAGTACCCTCGCACCCTGGCCGCCGATCAGGAAAAGCTCCTGCAGGCCGGCTGCAACCTGCTGTTCGCGCCGACCGTCGAGGAGATGTACCCCGGCGGCATGACCGGCCAGACCCGCGTCAGCGTCCCGCAATTGTCCGAAGGCTTGTGCGGCGCCAGCCGTCCCGGGCATTTCGAAGGCGTGGCGACCGTGGTCAGCAAATTGTTCAACATGGTCCAGCCGGACATGGCTGTATTTGGCCAGAAGGACTACCAGCAACTGGCCGTGATTCGTGCCATGGTCCATGACCTGAACATGCCGATCCAGATTATCGGCGAGCCCACCGTACGCGCCGATGATGGCCTGGCGCTGTCCTCGCGCAACGGTTTTCTCAGCGAAGAACAACGTGCGATCGCGCCGGTGCTGTACCGCAGCATCAGCCAGATTGCCGCAGCCATCAAAAGCGGTGATCACGACTTCGCCAGGCTGCGTGCCGAACAGGTGCAGCAGATCGAGGCCGCCGGGTTGCGCCTGGATTACCTCGAAGTGCGCCAGGGCGTGCACCTGCGGGCCGCTACGGCGGAGGATCGGGATATTGTGATTCTAGTGGCGGCCTTTCTAGGCACGACCCGCCTGATCGACAACCTGCATCTGACCCTCGACTGACCCCTCTGAACACCCCGCCGATTGCCCTGATCGCTGTGCCGGTATAAAAAAGTACCGGCCACAGCGCAGACAAAGCCAAGACATATCGACACGCTAGGTTTAATGTAATCGCCCTGCGCTATGGTTAGCGCTGTCTGGAACCCAATCCTTGAGATAAGACTGGATGTTCCGGGCTTTGAAGTGTCCTAAAGGCAGTCCCCGTAATAAAAGGAAACCCGCAGCGATGGCGTACTACCGCACCCCTCATGACGTTACCGCTCTGCCCGCCTGGCAAGCGCTCAATCAACATCGCCAAGCCATGCAGGATTTCAGCATGCGCGAAGCGTTCAATGCCGATCCCCAGCGCTTTTCCCAGTTCACCTTGAGCAGCTGCGGACTTTTCCTCGATTACTCGAAAAACCTGATCACCGGCGAAACCCGCGACCTGCTGGTGGGCCTTGCCAACGAAGTGGGCCTTAAAGACGCAATCAACTCGCTGTATGCGGGCGAGCCGGTCAACTCCTCCGAAGGCCGCCCTGCCCTGCACACCGCCCTGCGCCGCCCGGTGGGCGACAAGCTGTCGGTCAACGGCGTGAACATCATGCCGGACGTGCATAAGGTGCTGAACCAGATCACCGACCTGGTCGGCCGCATCCACGACGGCCTGTGGCGTGGCTACACCGAGAAGCCGATCACCGACGTGGTGAACATCGGCATCGGCGGCTCGTTCCTCGGCCCGGAGCTGGTCTCTGAAGCGCTGTTGTCCTACGCCCACAAAGGCGTGCGCTGCCACTACCTGGCGAACATCGATGGCAGCGAATTCCATGAGCTGACCATGAAGCTGCGCGCCGAGACCACGCTGTTTATCGTCTCGTCGAAATCCTTCAACACCCTGGAAACCCTGAAAAACGCCCAGGCCGCCCGCGCCTGGTACCTGGCCCAGGGCGGCTCGGAAGCCGAGCTGTACCGCCACTTTATCGCCGTGTCGAGCAACAACGCGGCTGCCGTGGCCTTCGGTATCCGCGAAGAAAACATCTTCCCGATGTGGGACTGGGTGGGCGGCCGTTATTCGTTGTGGTCGGCCATCGGCTTGCCAATCGCCCTGGCCATCGGCATGTCCAACTTCAAGGAACTGCTGTCCGGTGCCTACACCATGGACCAGCATTTCCAGAACGCACCGTTCGAACAAAACATGCCGGTGCTGCTGGGCCTGCTGGGCGTGTGGTACGGCAACTTCTGGGGTGCGCAGAGCCATGCGATCCTGCCTTACGACCACTACCTGCGTAACATCACCAAGCACTTGCAGCAGCTGGACATGGAATCCAACGGCAAGAGCGTGCGCCAGGACGGCAAACCAGTGTCCACCGACACAGGCCCGGTGATCTGGGGCGGCGTCGGCTGCAACGGCCAACATGCTTATCACCAATTGCTGCATCAGGGCACCCAACTGATCCCGGCCGACTTCATCGTGCCGATCGTCAGCTTCAACCCGGTGTCCGACCACCATCAGTGGTTGTACGCCAACTGCCTGTCCCAAAGCCAGGCACTGATGCTCGGCAAGACCCGCAGCGAAGCCGAAGCCGAGCTGCGCGACAAGGGCATCCCGGAAGACGACGTGCAGAAGCTGGCACCGCACAAGGTGATCCCGGGCAACCGTCCGAGCAACACCCTGGTGGTTGAACGCATCAGCCCGCGTCGCCTGGGCGCCCTGGTTGCGATGTATGAACATAAAGTGTTCGTGCAAAGCGTGATCTGGGGCATCAACGCCTTCGACCAATGGGGCGTGGAGCTGGGCAAGGAGCTGGGCAAGGGCGTATACAATCGCCTCACCGGCGCCGAAGAAACCTTGGCCGAAGACGCGTCGACCCAGGGCCTGATCAACTACTTCCGCGGCCGTCACCGCGGCTGATACAGGCACCGCAAGGCCAACGTCCGTTTGGACGTTGGCCTTGAACCCTCTCCATACAGGGTGCATCTTTATGACTTGTCGCAAAAACAAGAATAAGGATCGCTCATGTTCGATATCAGCACGTTTCCCATCGCCGATGCCGTCCGCCGGGCTGCGCAACTCAGTCAAGAGGACTACCAGCGCCTCTATCGCCAATCCATCGAACAGCCGGACACGTTCTGGGCCGAACAGGCCAAGGGCTTTCTCGACTGGATAACACCGTGGCACACCGTCCAGCAGTCAGACATCCAGACCGGTGCCGCCCAATGGTTTGCCGGTGGCCAGTTGAACGTCAGCTACAACTGCATCGACCGTCACCTGGCGCAACGCGCCGATCAGCCGGCCTTCATCTGGGAAGGTGACGATCCCACAAAATCCTCAAAAATCACTTACCGCCAACTGCACCAAAACGTCTGCCGCCTGGCCAATGTGCTGAAAAGCCGTGGCGTAAAAAAAGGCGACCGGGTGTGTATCTACATGCCGATGATCCCGGAATCGGCCTACGCCATGCTGGCCTGCACGCGGATTGGCGCGGTGCACTCGGTGGTATTTGGCGGGTTCTCACCGGACGCCCTGCGTGACCGCATTCTGGACGCCGACTGCCGCACCGTGATCACAGCCGATGAAGGCGTGCGCGGTGGTAAGCCGGTGGCGTTGAAACAGAATGTCGACAAAGCCCTGGCCAGTTGCCCCGACGTCAGCACGGTGCTGGTGGTACAACGCACCGGCGCCCCGGTGAACTGGAGCGAAGGCCGCGACCTCAAGTATCAACAGGCCTTGGATGCAGCGAGCGACGATTGCCCTCCTGAACCGATGGACGCCGAAGACCCGCTGTTTATCCTCTACACCTCCGGCAGCACCGGCAAACCCAAGGGCGTGCTGCACACCACGGGCGGCTACCTGCTCCAGGCGGCAATGACCTTCAAGTACGTACTCGATTACCGCGACGGTGAGGTGTTCTGGTGCACCGCCGACGTGGGTTGGGTCACCGGCCATAGTTACATCGTGTACGGGCCGCTGGCCAATGGCGCGACCTCGCTGATGTTCGAAGGTGTGCCGAGCTACCCGGACAGTTCGCGCTTCTGGCAGGTCATCGATAAACACCAGGTGAATATCTTCTACACCGCCCCCACCGCCTTGCGCGCGTTGATGCGCGAGGGTCACGCCACGCTGGAGACAACCTCCCGTGCCAGCCTGCGCCTGCTCGGCAGCGTCGGCGAACCGATCAACCCGGAAGCCTGGGACTGGTACTTCAACGCGGTGGGCGAACAGCGTTGCCCCATTGTCGATACCTGGTGGCAGACCGAGACCGGCGGCATCATGCTCAGCCCGCTGGTCAGCGCCCAGCGGATCAAACCGGGTTGCGCCACCCAGCCGATGTTTGGCGTGCAGCCCGTGCTGCTGGATGAACAAGGCAAGGTCATCAGCGGAGCCGGCAGCGGCGTACTGGCGATCAAGGCCAGTTGGCCGGGGCAGATTCGCAGCGTCTACGGCGACCCGCAGCGCATGGTCGACACCTATTTCAAACCCTACCCCGGTTACTATTTCACCGGTGACGGCGCGCGCCGCGATGAGGACGGCGACTACTGGATCACCGGGCGTATCGACGATGTGATCAACGTGTCCGGCCACCGTATCGGCACCGCCGAGGTAGAAAGTGCGTTGGTACTGCATGACCAGGTGGCCGAGGCTGCAGTGGTGGGCTACCCCCACGATGTCAAAGGCCAGGGCATCTACGCGTTTGTCACCCCCATGAATGGCGTAGAACCCAGCGATGCCCTGAAAAAGCACCTGCTGGAACTGGTCAGCAAGGAAATCGGCAGCTTTGCCAAGCCGGAACTGATCCAATGGGCACCGGCCTTGCCGAAAACCCGATCCGGCAAGATCATGCGCCGGATTTTGCGCAAGATCGCCTGCAACGAACTGGACAGCCTGGGTGATACCTCGACCCTGGCCGACCCCAGCGTCGTCGACGGCCTGATCGACAAACGCCTGAACCGCTAGGAAACCCGAGTCGCCATGGAATTTATCCGCAGCCGTATCGAAACCCAGTTGATGAGCCTCACCGGCTTGTCACTGGGCCAACTGGACCTGGAAAACCCCAAGGGCGATCCGGGCCTGTTCGGGCCGGACTCGGTCAGTTGGCAAGTCCATGGCGACTTCAGCAGCATGCTTATCGGCGGTATCAGCGCGTTGATGCTGCAAGCCTTGCACCCATTGGCCCTGGCCGGCGTGTGGGATCATTCGAATTTTCGCCAGGACATGCTTGGGCGCCTGCGCCGTACCTCGCAGTTTATTTCCGGTACCACGTTCGGCGCGCGCAAAGACGCCGACTGGCTGATCGAAAAAGTGCGCACCATCCACCTGCAGGTGGTGGGCCATGCCCCGGACGGGAGGCCTTACGCGGCCAGCGACCCAGCGTTACTGACCTGGGTGCATGTGGCGGAGGTGAGCAACTTTCTTGCTGCCCACTTGCGCTACCGCAACCCACACCTCTCCGGCCGTGATCAGGACCGTTACTACAGCGAGATCGCCGTCGTCGCAGAACGGTTGGGCGCGCAGGATGTGCCGCATTCACGCCAGGAAATTTCCGATTACCTTGAGAATATCCGCCCGCAATTGCTGTGCGACGAGCGCAGCCGCGAAGTGCTGCGCCTGTTGCTGAACGCGCCCTCCCCCAGCCTGTTGGCCAAGCCTTTTGGTGCCTTGATGATGCAAGCCGGGATCGACCTGCTGCCGGACTGGGCCAGCACCCTGCTCGATCAGCACCAGAGCCCCCTGCAACGCCAGATGATCCGCGCCGGGGTCAAGCGCAGCGCGCCGTTGTTGCGCTGGGCGATGCGCAATGGTTCGGTGCAGCGTGCACACCGGCGGATGGGGTTGATGTAGGCAACGCGCCATAGCTGCTAAACTCCGCGCCCTTATTTCCCCCATTTACCTAAGCAAGGCGCGCTCCATGTCTCCCTTGAATCAGGCGCTGCGCGCCGCCCTCGATCATCGCCAGGATCTGATCAGCGAACTGCACGCCCAGGGCACCGACTGCTATCGGCTGTTCCATGGCAGCCAGGAAGGTGCCGGCGGCCTGACCATCGACCGCTATGGCCCGCAGTTACTGGTGCAAAGCTTCCATCAGTCGCTGGAAACCGCTGACCTGCTGGAGCTGCACCAACTGATCAACCAGTACATGGGCCTGGAGTTGCTGCTGGTCTACAACGACCGCTCCCGCGGCAACTCGCGGGTCGATCGCGAAGATTCGGTATACCGCGCCGAACCTGCCGCGCTGGAAGACCTAGTGGGTCACGAATGGGGCCTCAATTACCGTGTCCGTGGGCGCCATGCCGGCCAGGACCCACTGCTGTTCCTCGACCTGCGCAATACCCGCGGCTGGGTCAAGGACCACAGCGCCGGCAAAAGCGTACTGAACCTGTTTGCCTACACCTGTGGGGTGGGCCTGAGCGCCGCTGCCGGTGGTGCGCGCGAGGTATGCAACCTGGACTTCGCCGAGGGCAACCTGGCGGTGGGGCGTGAAAACGGCCAGCTCAATCCACAGCTTCCCACCATGGAGTTCGTGCAATCGGACTACTTCCCGGCGATTCGCCAACTGGCCGGGCTGCCGATCACCCAGCGTCGCGGGCAGAAACTGCCGAGCTATCCGCGCCTGGAGCAGCGTCAATATGACCTGGTGTTGCTCGACCCGCCGGCCTGGGCCAAGAGTGCCTTCGGTACCGTTGATCTGTTACGTGACTACCAGAGCCTGCTCAAGCCGGCACTGCTCGCCACAGCAGACAATGGCGTGCTGATCTGCTGTAACAACCTGGCAAAAGTCAGCATGGAAGACTGGCGTGACCAGGTTTTGCGCTGCGCCGAGAAAGCCGGGCGTCCGGTACGCGACTGGCAAATCATGACGCCTGGCGCGGACTTCCCTTCACAGGATCAACAGCCACCGTTGAAGACCCTGATCCTGCAGTTGTAGTACTTTTCCCATGTTCCTCGGTGCTTCGGAACCGAAATCCCGTGCCATACTCCAAGGCACTCCTGTTTGACATAGATGGCGCCGCCCCATGCCCAAAGGATTGATTCGCGCCACTGGCGCCTTGTTGACTGCCCTCGCGTTGTACAGCTTGCTGGGCTTTCTGATTTTGCCTGGCATCGCCCTTCGTATTGCCAACCAACAGTTAGCCAATTACGCCACGGTGCCGGCACGCATCGAGCGGATCGAACTTAACCCGTTCAGCCTGGAAGTCACGGTTTGGGGCTTGAAAATCGGCGAACCGGGTAAGGAACAGGTAGGTTTCGAACGGCTTTACGCCAACCTTCAGGCCGATAGCCTGTGGACCCGCGCCCTGCACCTGGCGGATGTGCAACTGGACAAGCCCAGGACCGAGTTGTTGTTCGACAAGTCAGGCCAGCTGAATCTGGCGCAGTTGTTCAAGCTGCCACCGAGCGAGCCGACCCCGGCAGACCCTGACGCCAAGCCGTTCCCGCTGCGTGTCGACAGCATCAAGCTGGCTGGCGGTTATTTGCATTTCCAAGACCTGCGCCCCAGCGAACCCATCGAATTCCTCTACGACACCCTCGACTTCGAACTGAAGAATCTCAGCACCCTGCCGGAAGACAATGCGGACATGACCTTGGTCGCCGCCGGCCCTGAAGGCGGACAGATCGACTGGAAAGGCAACTTCAGCCTGGTGCCGATCACGTCCGAAGGTACGCTCAAAGTCACCGGCGGCAAGATGAAAGCCTGGTGGCCTTATGTGCGTGACGCCTTACCTCTGGTACTTGAAGACGGCGTGCTCAACTTCAGTACCGAATACAGGTTCAGTCTGGCCAAAGAGACCGAGCTGAACCTGACCAACACCGCCGCCAGCATCGCACCGTTCGCGATCAAGGCCCCGGATGGCAGGCCGTTGGTGCGCCTGGAGCGTTTGGACGTCAGTGAGACCACGGTGGACCTGGCCAAACAGCAGGTGGTGGTGGGCAAGATCCGCAGCAATAAACTCGAGACCTGGGCGGCTCGTGAAGCGGATGGGCAACTGGACTGGCAAAAACTGTTCGCCGGCCAGCCGAACAAACCGGCCAAGGCGCCGGAGCCTGCGACTGCACCCGCCACGGCCGACTCGCCAAAGCCTGCGCCCGTCGCCCCAAGCAAGCCCTGGCAAGTGCTGCTCAAGGATGTACAGCTGCGCAACTACCAAGTGCACTTGGCCGACCGCCAGGCCAAACCTGCAGTGGCGCTGGAGCTCGGCCCGTTGAACGTCGACGTGCAGAACTTCGACAGCCTCAACCAGAGCCCTTTTACCCTGAAGGTCGACACCGGCCTGGGCAAGCAGGGCAAGATCCAGGCAACCGGCACGGTTAACCTCAACCCGGTCAGCGCCAAGTTGAAGGTCAATACCAAGGACATCGACCTGCGGGTCGCCCAGTCCTATATCAGCCCGTTTATCCGTCTGGAGCTGCGTAGCGGCATGCTTGGCAGCGACCTCGACGTGAACCTGAAAAGCACCGATCCCCTGGCGCTGCAGATCACCGGCCGCGCGCAGGTCGACCAGTTGCATACCCTCGACACCCTCAAGACCCGCGACTTCCTCAAATGGCAGCGCCTGGTGCTCGAAGGCGTGAACTATCAACACGGCGACAGCCTGTCGATCGACAAGGTCAACCTGCTGCAGCCCTATGCGCGGTTCATGATCAACGATGACCGCACCACCAACGTCGACGACTTGCTGATACCGCAGCCGGCCGACAGTGGCGCCAAATCGTCAGCCAAACCTGCCGCGAGCAAAGAAAAACCCCTGGGCATCCATATCGGGCAGATTGCGATCAACGACGGTTCGGCCAACTTCGCCGACTTCAGCCTCACCCCCAACTTCGCCACGGCGATCCAGCAGCTCAATGGGCAGATAGGCACCATCGACAGTCGCCAGGCCAAGCCGGCGAGTGTTGACATCAAGGGCAAGGTGGACCGTTATGCACCGGTCACCATCAAAGGCAGCGTGAACCCGTTTGACCCGATGGCGGCGCTGGACATCGCCACCAGCTTCAAACGTGTCGAGCTGACCACCCTGACGCCTTACTCGGGCAAATTCGCCGGTTTCCGCATCCGCAAGGGTCGCCTCAACCTGGACCTGCACTACGTGATCACCAAGGGCCAGTTGAAGGCAGAGAACAAAGTGGTGGTCGAGCAATTGCAACTGGGCGAAAAAGTCGACAGCGCCGATGCCGTGGACTTGCCGATTCGTCTGGCAATCGCCTTGCTTAAGGACAGCGACGGCAAGATCTCCATTGAACTGCCGGTATCCGGTGACCTGAATAACCCGCAATTCAGTGTGATGCCCATTGTGTGGCAAACCCTGCGCAATCTGGTGGTGCGAGCGGCCACTGCGCCGTTCAAGTTTATTGGCGGATTGGTCACCGGAGGCGGAGCGGAGGACTTGGGTAGCGTGTCGTTCGCTGCAGGCTCCAGCGAGTTGAACAAAGACGCCGAAGGCGCTCTCAACACCTTGGCCAAAGCCTTGAAAGAACGCCCTGCCCTACGCCTGGAAATCGAAGGCACGGCCGCAGCCAGCAGCGACGGCCCATTCCTGGCGGCCCAGCGGCTGGAGCGGGAATACCAATACAACTACTACAAAATGCTGCAGCGCCGTGGCGAGAAAGTCCCGGCCCAGGCGTCCTTACTGGAAGTCCCTGAGAGCGAAAAAGCCCCCTTGCTCGAAGGTATTTACCGCACCCGCTTGAAACAGCAGCCTCCGGCTGAATGGAAGGACCTGAGCAGCAGTGACCGCACCGCCAGGTTGAAAGAGGGCGTGATCAAGTTCTGGAGTGGCAGTGACGTGCTGCTGCGCCAGTTGGGCCAGGACCGTGCGAGCACGATCAAGGACTACCTGGTGGATAAAGCCCAGCTGGAGGACGACCGGGTCTACTTCATTGACGCGCAACTGGGCCAGGCAGAGAAAGACGGTCGAGTGATAACGCCGATGCACCTGGATGCCGAGTAGGCGTCCACGGCAAGCCGCTAACGCATTACTTTCCCGCCCCAATAGAACAGGCCCCGACACAGAAGTGCCGGGGCCTGTAATGACCACATCCGTGTGGTCGGTCGCATGAAACTTAGAGGTGCATTGAGTGGATATCTAACTCACGCGCCGCCGCCGCTAGTTCAGACGAATTCTTGAGCGTTACTCTGCTTTCAGGCCATCGGCCGATACAGCTTTAACGCCTTTGATTTTCTTGGTGATGTTCACCGCGGTCGTTTTCTGTGCCTCGGTCACAGCGACCGAAGAGGACAGGGAAACTACACCCTTGTTGGTTTCGACTTTGATATCGGTGCCAGGAATGCCTTTTTCGGTGACCAGGTCAGCTTTGACTTTGGTGGTGATCCAGGTATCGGAGGTTGCGCCTTTGGCGTCAGCTGCTGCACCTTTGGTTTTGTCGATGTTGTCTGCCTTGGTAGCGCCGCCAGCCAACAGGCCGTCAGCAGAAACTGCGGTTACACCTTTGATTTTTTTAGTGATCGCTACGGCAGTTTCTTTCTGCGCGTCCGAGATGGCTACGGTCGAAGACAGGGAAACCACACCTTTGTTGGTCTCAACCTTGATGTCCGAACCAGGAATGCCTTTTTCGGTCAGCAGATCGGATTTAACTTTGGTGGTGATCCAAGTATCCGAAACGCTTTCTTTTGCCTTGGTGGCTTCACCGGCCGCCAGGGTCATTGGAGCTTGGGAAGTCTGGGCAAAGGCCACGTTAGCACCCATGGCCAGGGTCAGAGCGGTAGCAGTAGCGAGAGCGAACTTCTTCATACGAGTAACTCCTGTTTTATTAAAAGTCTGCAGTGTGTGAACCTTGATGCTGCAGCGTTAACAGGGTTATTGCAGGCAGTGTGCCAAGTCGCCATGGAAGATTAAATCGTTAAAAATCATATACTTATAAAAACACTCGAATTTCGGAATCGTGCAACTTGCATGAACGCCATCGTGCCTGCGTGCAAGTTGCGGCTTTTGCGATTTACTAAGCGTCTGATTTTTCGGCATTTTCCTTCAGGCGTAAAAAAAGGACTCCGAAGAGTCCTTTTTTTCAGCGTGAGCCTAGGGTAATTAAACGCCCGAAGCCTTGGCTGCTGCTACGTCCTTGATGGACAGCTTGATACGGCCGCGGTTGTCCACGTCCAGTACCAGCACTTCCACTTCCTGGCCTTCTTTCAGAATGTCGGTCACTTTCTCAACGCGAGCGTCGCTCAGCATGGAGATGTGAACCAGACCATCTTTGCCTGGCAGGATATTGACGAATGCGCCGAAGTCGACGATGCGCTCAACCTTACCGACGTAGATCTTGCCGATCTCGGCTTCAGCGGTGATGCCCAGGACGCGTTGACGCGCAGCTTCTGCAGCTTCCTTGGTTTCGCCGAAGATCTTGATCGAGCCGTCGTCTTCGATGTCGATCGAAGCCTTGGTCTCTTCACAGATCGCACGAATGGTCGCGCCGCCTTTACCGATAACATCACGGATTTTGTCGGTGTCGATTTTCATCGCGATCATGGTCGGAGCATTTTCCGACAGTTCGGTACGGGACTGACCAATGATCTGGTTCATCTGACCGAGGATGTTCAGGCGCGCTTCCAGGGCTTGGCCCAGGGCGATTTCCATGATTTCTTCGGTGATGCCCTTGATCTTGATGTCCATCTGCAGCGCGGTAACACCTTTGGCGGTACCGGCTACTTTGAAGTCCATATCGCCCAAGTGGTCTTCGTCACCCAGGATGTCGGTCAGGATGGCGAACTTCTCGCCTTCTTTAACCAGGCCCATGGCGATACCGGCAACCGGCGCCTTCATCGGCACACCCGCGTCCATCAGCGCCAGGGAAGCACCGCAGACCGAAGCCATGGAGCTGGAACCGTTGGACTCGGTGATTTCCGACACCACACGGATGGTGTACGGGAACACGTCAGCAGCAGGCAGCATGGCCTGGACCGAGCGACGGGCCAGACGGCCGTGACCGATTTCGCGACGACCAGCGCCACCCATGCGACCACACTCGCCCACCGAGAACGGCGGGAAGTTGTAGTGCAGCATGAACGGGTCTTTTTTCTCGCCTTCCAGGGTGTCCAGCAGCTGTGCGTCACGGGCAGTACCCAGGGTCGCAACGACCAGTGCCTGGGTTTCACCACGGGTGAACAGTGCCGAACCGTGAGTCTTCGGCAGAACGCCGACTTCGATGTTCAGCGGACGAACGGTGCGGGTGTCGCGGCCATCGATACGAGGCTTGCCGTTAACGATGTTTTCGCGAACGGTGCGGTATTCGATTTCACCGAAGGCTGCTTTGACTTCGCTGGAAGAAGGCTGGCCTTCTTCGCCGGACAGCTTGGCAACAACCTGGTCCTTCAGCTCACCCAGGCGAGCGTAACGGTCGGCCTTGACGGTGATGGTGTAGGCGTCGGAGATCGCAGTGCCGAACTCGGAGCGGATAGCGCCCAGCAGTTCGGTGGCTTCGTCTTGCGGAGCCCAGGCCCAGGTCGGCTTGGCAGCTTCGGCAGCCAGTTCTTTAACAGCGTTGATCACAACCTGGAACTCGTCGTGAGCAAACAGTACTGCACCCAGCATCTGGTCTTCGGTCAGCTCTTTGGCTTCCGATTCAACCATCAATACGGCTTCCGACGTACCGGCAACGACCATGTCCAGGCTCGATGCTTTCAGTTGCTCGTAAGTCGGGTTCAGCAGGTAACCGGTGCTTTCGTGGAAAGCAACGCGGGCTGCGCCGATCGGGCCATCGAAAGGAATACCGGAGATGGCCAGGGCTGCCGAAGTACCGATCATCGCAGCGACGTCAGGATCGGTTTTCTTGCTGGTGGAAACGACGGTGCAGACAACCTGCACTTCGTTCATGAAGCCTTCTGGGAACAGCGGACGGATCGGACGGTCGATCAGTCGGGAAGTCAGGGTTTCTTTCTCGGAAGGACGGCCTTCGCGCTTGAAGAAACCGCCAGGGATCTTACCGGCAGCGTAAGTCTTTTCCTGGTAGTGAACGGAAAGAGGGAAGAAGCCTTTGCTTGGGTCGGCGTGCTTGGCGCCAACAACGGTCACCAATACGGTAACGTCGTCGTCAACGGTAACCAGCACTGCGCCGGAGGCTTGACGGGCAATACGGCCTGTCTCGAGGGTAACGGTCGACTGACCGAACTGGAATTTTTTGATAACCGGGTTCACGGTGTCCTACCTTCTTTGTGGCTCTTGGGGAACTTGTCTTCTTGCGAAATTCTTGGGCAATGTCGGGAATCGGCCCAACCCTTGTCCAGGGGTAAAACGTGTATCCAGATAAAACTTGAGGCTGGGAGCCTACCATGGGCCAGCGGGAATCCCACTGACACACGGCAGACAACCAACCTCTAGCGCAATCGCTGATTAGCGACGCAGACCCAGGCGACCGATCAGAGCCTGATAACGACCCAGATCCTTGCCTTTCAGGTAGTCCAGCAGCTTACGGCGCTGGTTTACCATGCGGATCAGACCACGACGGGAGTGGTGATCTTTACCGTTGGCCTTGAAGTGACCTTGCAGCTTGTTGATGTTGTGGGTCAGCAGTGCAACTTGCACTTCTGGCGAACCAGTGTCACCAACAGCTTGCTGGTAGTCAGCTACGATTTGTGCTTTTTCTTGAACGTCGAGAGCCATGAGGCAATCCTTTTTTCAGGAAACCACCCAAAGGGCAGTTTCAACAGGCCAGGGACAAATCCCTGTATCTAAAAATGAGTGTTGACCGTGCCTGTTAACAGCCACACTCGTTCGGTCATTCTGACCGAATCAGTCGACGTGGCGCGATGCGCCCGTCTTCGCTCACTTCACCGATACCGATAAAGCGACCGTTATGATCCTGTACCCGCACCATGCCGAACTTCGGGGCATCCGGGGCGCGTACCGGCTGGCCGTTTAGCCAGTAGAACGCGCTATGTTCCGAAAAGTGCAGTAATGGCCAATCCAGCAAACCACTGTCCGACGGCATCAGGAAGCGATCAACCGCTTCGTTGCCACCTTCGGCGTGTACCGCCTCCAACTCTTCCAACGTGACCGTCTGGGCCAGGCTGAAAGGTCCGGCCTGGGTGCGTCGCAGTTCAGCTACATACGCGCCGCAACCGAGCTGTTCACCAATATCTTCCACCAGGGTACGGATATAAGTGCCTTTGCTACAGTCTACGGCCAAGCGTGCGGTGTCACCTTCACAGGCGAGCAATTCCAAGCGCGCAATAGTAACAGAACGCGGTTCGCGCTCCACTACTTCGCCCGCACGTGCAAGCTTGTAAAGGGGCTGCCCATCACGCTTGAGCGCCGAGTACATCGGCGGTATCTGACTGATTTGCCCACGAAAAGCAGGTAAAGCAGCTTCGATATCAGCACGACCAACGGTCACGTCGCGAACCTGCAAAACATCACCTTCGGCGTCTGCCGTGGTGGTGGTCTTGCCCAGTTGCATCAGGGTTTCGTAACCCTTGTCGGAATCGAGCAGGTATTGCGAGAACTTGGTGGCCTCGCCAAAGCACAACGGCAGTACACCGGTGGCCAGGGGATCGAGGCTGCCGGTGTGTCCGGCCTTCTCGGCATTGAGCAACCAGCGGACCTTCTGCAACGCGGCATTGGAGGTAAAGCCAATCGGCTTGTCGAGCAGAATGATGCCGCTGACGTTGCGACGGATACGTTTGACCTGAGCCACCGCTTACTCCTTGGCGTCTTCAGGTGTGGATGGGTGCTGGCTGTCTTCAGCCACGGCGCGCTCAATCAGTGCCGACAGGTGCGCGCCACGCACGACGCTTTCGTCGTAGTGGAAGTGCAACTGGGGCACGCTGCGCAGCTTCATTTCACGGGCCAACTGCATGCGCAGGAAACCTGCGGCCGAGTTGAGCACCTTGATGCTTTGCGCGATTTCTTCGCTGTTGTCCTGCCCCATCACGGTGATGAAGATCTTCGCGTGACCCACGTCACGGCTCACTTCAACAGCGGTGATGGTGACCAGGCCAACGCGGGGGTCTTTGACTTCGCGACGGATCAGTTGGGCCAGCTCACGCTGCATCTGATCGCCGATACGCTGGGTACGGCTGTATTCTTTTGCCATGTCTTGTTACCTGTTACTGCCACACGGTGAAACCCATGGGGTCTGAAAGCGGCAAACGCCCGGCCTGACAAAAGCCAGACCGGGCGTTGCGTTTAGAGTCCGCACGCTGCGCGGGGCATTTGCATGCCCACACGCGGCGTGGCTCCTGAAGTGCGCGAGTTAGAGGCTGCGAGCAACCTGAACCTTCTCGTAGACTTCGATCTTGTCGCCAGCCTTGACGTCGTTATAGCTCTTGACGCCGATACCGCATTCCATGCCGGCACGCACTTCGGAAGCGTCATCCTTGAAGCGGCGCAGGGATTCCAGCTCGCCTTCGAAGATAACGATGTCTTCACGCAGTACACGGATTGGACGGTTACGGTACACGGTACCTTCGATAACCATGCAACCGGCGATCGCACCGAATTTCGGCGAGCGGAACACATCACGTACTTCGGCGACACCCAGGATGTTCTCCCGGACGTCACTGCCAAGCATGCCGGTGAGGGCTTTCTTGACGTCTTCGATGATGTCGTAGATGACGTTGTAGTAACGCATGTCCAGGCCTTCCTGCTCGACGATCTTGCGAGCGCCAGCATCGGCACGCACGTTGAAGCCGAACAGTACAGCGTTGGAAGCCAGTGCCAGGTTGGCGTCGGACTCGGTAATACCACCGACACCGCCACCCACAACACGCACTTGCACTTCGTCGTTACCCAGGCCATTCAAGGCGCCGTTCAACGCTTCGAGGGAACCACGAACGTCAGACTTGAGGACGATGTTAAGCGTCTTCTTCTCGGCCTGGCCCATGTTCTCGAAGATGTTTTCCAGCTTGCCGGCATGCGCGCGAGCCAGTTTGACTTCACGGAACTTGCCTTGACGGAACAGAGCCACTTCACGGGCTTTCTTCTCGTCAGACAGCACGCTCATCTCGTCGCCAGCGTCCGGAGTACCGTCCAGGCCGAGGATCTCGACAGGGATGGAAGGACCGGCTTCCTTGATTGGCTTGCCGTTCTCGTCGAGCATGGCACGTACACGGCCATAGTTCGAACCGACCAGTACCATGTCGCCTTGACGCAGGGTACCGTCTTGAACCAGTACGGTTGCAACCGGGCCACGACCTTTGTCGAGACGCGACTCAACCACAACACCACGACCTGGGGCAGATGGGGTTGCTTTCAGTTCAAGTACTTCAGCTTGCAGCAGGACAGCTTCGAGCAGTTCGTCAACGCCAGTACCGACTTTCGCCGAAACCGAAACGAACGGCGTATCACCGCCCCACTCTTCAGACGTCACGCCATGAACCGACAGTTCGCTACGTATGCGATCGAGATCGGCGCCCGGCTTGTCGATCTTGTTCACGGCAACAACCAGAGGAACACCAGCGGCTTTAGCGTGCTGGACAGCTTCAATGGTCTGCGGCATCACGCCGTCGTCCGCTGCAACGACCAGAATCACGATGTCAGTCGCCTTGGCACCACGGGCACGCATTGCGGTAAACGCGGCGTGACCTGGGGTGTCGAGGAAGGTGACCATGCCGCGCTCGGTTTCAACGTGGTACGCACCGATGTGCTGGGTGATACCACCGGCTTCGCCAGCAGCTACCTTGGCACGACGGATGTAGTCGAGCAGCGAAGTCTTACCATGGTCAACGTGGCCCATTACGGTCACGACTGGCGCACGGGAGAACGTTTCGCCTTCAAACTTCAGGGACTCTGCCAGGGAATCTTCCAGGGCGGTGTCGCTGACCAGGGTCACTTTGTGGCCCAGTTCTTCGGCTACCAGTTGAGCAGTTTCCTGATCAAGCACCTGGTTGATGGTCGCTGGAGTACCCAGTTTGAACATGAACTTGATGATTTCAGCAGCCTTGACCGACATCTGGTTGGCAAGATCGCCAACCGTGATGGTCTCGCCGATCTGCACATCACGCACGACAGGGCCGGTTGGGCTCTGGAAACCGTGGGCGTTGCGTTTCTTCAGCTTGGCCTTGCCGCGACCACCACGACGGAAGCCATCGCTTTCTTCGTCGGTAGTCCGTGGAGCAACGCGTGGAGCAGGCGCTTTCTCTTTGACCGAAGCACGATGCGGAGCGTTTTTGCGCTCGCCATCGCCACCACCACCGCGACGATTGTTATCGTCGGCACGTGGTTTATCCGGACGACGAGGTTCTTCGCGCTTGCGGGCATCGGCAGCAGGTGCTGGTGCAGCGGCAACCGGAGCGGCCTCACGCACAGCGTCTACAGGAGCGCCAGGCGCGGCTACCGCTTCAGTGGAAGCCGTTTGCGCAGCAGCAGCAGGCTGACGACGCGCTTCTTCTTCGGCGCGACGCTTGGCTTCTTCTTCAGCCTTCTGACGTGCAGCATTTTCTACTGCGCGACGTTCTTCCAGTTCGCGTTTGCGCTCGGCTTCGATTTCTTCCGGGCTGCGCTGTACGAAGACTTTCTTCTTGCGTACTTCAACGCTGATGCTCTTGCTACCGGCAACCCGCAGGGTGCTGGTGGTTTTGCGCTGCAATGTAATCTTGCGCGGTTCTTCCACTTTCGCCTTGTGGCTGCTCTTCAAGTGAGTCAGCAAAGACTGCTTCTCACTATCGCTCACACCTTCATCGGCGGCGGTGTGCGGCAGACCTGCCTCACGCATCTGCTGCAACAGGCGCTCTACCGGTGTTTTGACCTCATCGGCCAGTTGTTTCACCGTGACTTGCGTCATGCACTTCTCTCCTCAGGCCGCGCCTAATTACTCGAACCAATGGGCTCGGGCGGCCATGATCAACTTGCCGGCACGATCATCGTCAATGCCGTCGATGTCGAGCAGATCGTCAATAGACTGCTCGGCCAGGTCTTCGCGGGTAATTACGCCGCGCACCGCCAGTTCCATCGCCAAATCCTTGTCCATACCCTCAAGCGAGAGCAGGTCTTCGGCCGGATGGGCGTCTGCCAGCTTTTCCTCAGTAGCGATGGCTTTAGTCAACAAACGATCCTTGGCCCGAGCGCGAAGCTCGTTGACGGTGTCTTCGTCAAAGCCGTCGATGTTGAGCATTTCTTCCAACGGTACGTAGGCAATCTCTTCCAGGCTGGTGAAGCCTTCATCTACCAGCACCTGCGCCAGGTCTTCGTCGACTTCCAACTCGTCGATGAAGTTGCGCAGGATGTCACCGGTTTCAGCTTGCTGCTTAGCCTGGATGTCCGATTCGGTCATTACGTTCAGGGTCCAGCCGGTCAACTGGCTGGCCAGACGCACGTTCTGACCACCACGACCAATGGCCTGGGCCAGATTGTCTGCGCCAACGGCGATGTCCATTGCATGGGCATCTTCGTCAACGATAATTGCCGCCACTTCAGCCGGCGACATGGCATTGATCACGAACTGCGCCGGGTTATCGTCCCAGAGGACGATGTCCACACGCTCACCACCCAATTCGCCCGACACTGCCTGGACGCGCGAACCGCGCATACCGATGCAAGCGCCTTGCGGGTCGATGCGTTTGTCCTTGGAGCGGACCGCGATCTTGGCACGCGAACCCGGGTCGCGGGACGCAGCCATGACTTCGATCAGGCCTTCGGCAATTTCCGGCACCTCGATACGGAACAGCTCAATCAGCATTTCCGGCGCAGTACGCGACAGGATCAACTGAGGGCCACGGTTCTCGGTGCGGATTTCCTTGAGCAGCGCACGCAAACGCACGCCAACACGGAAGGTTTCGCGGGAGATGATGTCTTCGCGGGCCAGCAACGCTTCAGCGTTGTTGCCCAGGTCGACGATCACATTGTCGCGGGTAACTTTTTTCACGGTGCCGGAGATGATTTCCCCCAGACGCTCGCGATAGGCATCAACGACTTGAGCGCGCTCGGCTTCGCGAACCTTCTGCACGATGACCTGCTTGGCGGTCTGTGCAGCAATGCGGCCGAACTCGATGGACTCGATCTTTTCTTCAACGACATCACCGACCTGGGCACCTGGGTGCGTTTCAGCAACCTTGCTTGGCCAGGTTTCGATGGCCGGATCATCAAGATCGGCCTCTTCGACGACCGTCCAGCGACGGAAAGTCTCATAGGCACCGGTGTGGCGGTTGATTTCCACACGCAGATCAACTTCGTCTTCAAAACGCTTTTTGGTAGCAGTGGCCAGGGCCAGCTCCAACGCTTCAAAAATCACGTTTGCCGGTACGCCCTTTTCATTGGATACCGACTCAACAACCAGCAGTACTTCTTTGCTCATCGTACGCCTCGCCTTTCGCAAGCCATTGGATCCGCGGGATCCGCGTCTCAGTCAAAACTGGGAATAATGTTGGCCTTGTCGATCATATCGATCGGCAACAGGAACTCATGGTCTTCTACCTGCACCACGACATCCTGTTCTTCTACACCGCGCAGAAGGCCCTGAAAGTTGCGACGCCCTTCGAACGGGGATCGCAGCTTGATCTTCACTTGTTCACCGGCAAATTTTGCAAACTGATCAATAGTGAACAGTGGGCGTTCCATGCCTGGCGAGGAAACTTCGAGGGTGTACTCAACGGAGATAGGATCTTCAACATCCAGAACACCGCTGATCTGACGGCTGACAATGGCACAATCGTCCACCAGCACGCCGCCCTCTTTATCGATATAAACGCGCAACATTGAGTGGCGACCTTGAGCCGAAAACTCAATACCCCAGCATTCATAGCCTAGGGCCACGACCACCGGGGCCAACAAGGCCTGCAACTCTTCTAGCTTGCTCGACACCTGAACCCCCTCGTGCATGTATGTGCATGCTGTGCAAAATAAAAAAATGGGCGAAACGCCCATCCTTGAAACGCCGTCGAACAGCGGCGTTGAAAGTGTCCAGCTAACAAAAAGCCCCTTAAAAGGGGCTCCGCTAAAACTGGTTGCGGGGGCCGGATTTGAACCGACGACCTTCGGGTTATGAGCCCGACGAGCTACCAGACTGCTCCACCCCGCGACAAAGCTGGGGCGGAAGTATACGACCGATCCCTTACAGGGTCAATGTAACCTTCCACCTACAAGAAAGCCCGCAACAGCGGGCTCTCCTGATAATTGGTACCGAGAAGGGGACTCGAACCCCTACACCCTATGGGCACAACCACCTCAAGGTTGCGTGTCTACCAATTCCACCACCTCGGCAATACAGCGTTTACAACCCTTCTTACTTCTGCTCTTGAGCTGGAGGTACGTCAGTCGCTGGAGTAGCCGACTTTTGCTCTTGAAGCACCGGGACATCATCAGAAGCCGGTTTTGCCTTTGGTACTTCCAACATTGCTGGGTTTGGCAAACCTACTTGAGTCAGCACATGAGCTTTCTCTTTAGCAAAGTAACCTAACCCTAAGCTGGTTATGAAGAAACCGGCGGCAAGTATAGCAGTAAACTTACTAAGAAAGGTAGAGGAACCTTGGCTTCCGAACACAGTATTTGAAGCACCTGCACCGAAAGACGCACCAGCATCCGCACCTTTACCCTGTTGCAACAAAACCAGGGCAACTACGCCCAGGGCAGCCAACAGATGAAAAACGACTACGACTGTTTCCAGCATTTTTTCAGTTTCCCGCGGCGCGACAAATCGCACCGAACTCATCTGCATTCAGGGAAGCCCCACCAATGAGCCCCCCATCGATATCCGGCATGCCGAACAGTTCGACCGCATTGGCCGCCTTCACGCTGCCGCCGTATAGAAGCCGCACACCTTGTGCGACTTCAGAATTCTCTGCCGCCAACTGAGCGCGAATGGCTGCATGCACATCCTGCGCCTGTTGCGGTGTAGCAGTCAGCCCGGTACCAATGGCCCAGACCGGCTCGTAAGCAATTACCGCCTTTGCGAACGCACCAACACCCAGCTCCTCGATGATGCTGCCAAGCTGACGCGAGACAACCTCAAGGGTCTTGCCCGATTCACGCTGCTCAAGGGTCTCCCCAATACACAACACCGGAATCAAGCCACAAGCCTGTGCCGCTGCGAACTTGCGATTGAGTGTCCCATCACGCTCGCCCATCATCTGACGGCGCTCGGAGTGCCCGACAAGCACATAGGAACAACCCGCATCAACCAGCTGACTCGGTGCAATCTCACCGGTCAACGCACCTTGCATGGCTTCCACCGCAGAGTTCTGCGCGCCGACCTGAATCGACTTACCTTTCAAGCCATCCACCACTTGGGTGATATGCAAGCAAGGCGGGAACACCGCGATATCAACACCGCTAGGCAAAGCCAAGTGACGAAGGCCATTGATCAGCTCAGCGACACTGGCGCGGGTACCGTGCATCTTCCAGTTACCAGCTACCATAGTGCGACGCATGCTGTACCTCGTCGGTCAAAGTGGGCGCAGATGTTACCCAACCACATCATCACTGGCAAGCCGAATTCAGGCGCAAACTTCAGTTACCAGTTTTGCCAGGTCTTCGGCATGGCCGCGAACCTGTATTTCGTCGTCACCTTCGACCATGACGCGCACCAAAGGCTCTGTGCCGGACTTGCGTAGCAATACCCGTCCACGACCAGCCATTGCCAGGGTCGCGCGCTCGCAAGCCTCTTTGACAGCAGGGTGCTCGATCGGATTTTCCCCACCTGCGAAACGCACGTTCAGCAATACTTGCGGGCATTTGCGCAAAGCCTGACGCGCCTGGGCCAGGCTCTCTTCGCGGCGACGCAAAGCCAATAGCACCTGCAACGCCGCAATAATCGCGTCGCCGGTGGTGGTGTGCTGGAAGCACACCACGTGCCCGGAGTTCTCACCACCTACCTGCCAGTTACGCTCCAGCAGCTCGGCGATCACATACCGGTCACCGACGTTGGCGCGAACAAAAGGAATACCCAGGTCTGCCAGCGCCAGCTCAAGCCCCAGGTTGCTCATCAGCGTACCGACGACACCGCCTTGCAGCTTGTTACGCTCATGCAGGTCGCGGGCAATGATGAACAACAGATCATCGCCGTCCACCACTGCACCGGTATGGTCAACCATCAGCACGCGGTCGCCGTCACCGTCGAAGGCAATCCCAAGGTCGGCGTGCTCGGCCAGGACTGCGGCCTGCAACTGCTCCATATGAGTGGAGCCGCAGTTTTCGTTGATATTCAATCCGTTGGGCTGAGCCGACAGAACCGTCACGTCTGCACCAAGTTCCCTGAATACACTTGGCGCGACTTTGTAGGTCGCACCATGGGCACAGTCGACAACAATCTTAAGGCCGGCAAAATTGGTACTGGTTGGCACACTGCTCTTGCAGAACTCGATATAACGACCGGACGCATCATTGATGCGCGACACCTTGCCCAGCTTACTGGACTCGACCACGGTCATCGGCGCATCCAACAGCTCTTCGATCATCAGCTCAATCTCATCCGGCAACTTGGTGCCCTGACCGGAGAAGAACTTGATGCCGTTGTCGTCATGTGGATTGTGCGAAGCACTGATCACAATACCGGCCTCAGCGTGAAAGGTACGCGTCAGGTATGCAATCGCGGGCGTCGGCATTGGCCCCAGCAACATCACATCGGCGCCTGCGGCGGATAAGCCGGCCTCAAGCGCTGATTCAAACATGTACCCTGAAATTCGGGTGTCCTTGCCCACCAGGATGCGGCATGCCCCCATGCTGCGGAACGCCATGCCCGCCGCCCATCCAAGCTTGAGCATGAAATCAGGAGTAATCGGAAACTCGCCGACCCGACCACGGATACCGTCGGTGCCAAAGTATTTTTTAGTCATAAGTGCTCCATCATTCTTATTCGGCTGATTCCACAGCTGCAATCATGCGTACCACATCCACGGTCTCAGCAACGTCATGCACACGCAAGATGCGCGCACCCTTGGTCACCGCGAGCGCCGCCAGTGCAAGACCGCCGTACAACCGCTCACCCACCGGACGGCTCAATGCCAGCCCTATCATGCTCTTGCGCGAAACACCGACCAACAGGGGCCGACCAAGGGCATGCAAGGACTCCATGTGTTTGAACAAACTCAAATTGTGTTGCAGGGTCTTGGCGAAACCAAACCCCGGATCAAGGATGATCCTTTCCGGCGCAATACCTACCGCAGCGCATTGGGCAACGCGCTCGGAGAGAAAACCACTCACCTCACCCACCAGATCATCATAGTGCGGGCTGTCCTGCATATTGCCGGGCTCACCCAGCATATGCATCAAACACACCGGCAAACCGGTAGCTGCAGCTGCATCCAGGGCTCCGTCGCGCCGCAGGGACCGCACATCGTTGATCAAGCCGGCACCCAAGCGCGCAGTCTCACGCATCACGGCCGGGGTGGAGGTATCAACCGAAATGATCACATCCAACTCTCGAGCGATGCGCTCGACAATCGGCGCCACGCGCTCCAACTCCTCCAGAGGAGAAACTGCGCGAGCACCAGGCCGAGTCGATTCACCACCGACATCAATCAAGGTCGCGCCGGCCACCACCATGGCTTCTGCGTGACGCAACGCAGCATCAAGCTGGCTGAAGCGGCCACCATCGGAAAAGGAGTCAGGGGTTACATTAAGAATGCCCATGACATGCGTATGGGCCAAATCAAGAACCCGGTTGCCGCAAGGCAACCGGGGGAGGACGGAGCAAAAGTCATTTCAAACCTTAATGATCAGCTGCCGGGCCACCAATTGGGGTTTCAGGGCGTTCGTTCTGAACCACAGGCGGGGTGCCCGAAGTACCCGAGCCACCTTCCCAATCACGAGGCTCACGAGGTGCCCGACCGGCCATAATGTCGTCGATCTGGTCTGCGTCGATGGTCTCGTACTTCATCAGTGCATCAGCCATTGCATCAAGCTTGTCGCGATTATCGGTCAGGATCTGCTTGGCAGTGCCGTAGCACTGGTCAATGATACTGCGCACTTCAGAGTCGATCAGCTTGGCTGTCTCACCGGAGAAACTGGCGTTTTGACCACCGCCGCCACGCCCCAGGAATACTTCACCTTCTTCTTCGGCATACATCAAAGGACCAAGTTTTTCCGACAAACCCCACTTGGTCACCATGTTCCGCGCAATCTGGCTGGCGCGCATGATGTCGTTGGAAGCCCCCGTGGTCACACCATCGAAGCCCAAGGTCATCTCTTCAGCAATTCGACCGCCGTACAGCGAGCAGATCTGACTGATCAGCGCACGCTTGGAGAGGCTGTAACGATCCTCTTCCGGCAGGAACATGGTGACACCCAAGGCGCGACCCCGAGGAATGATCGACACTTTGTAGACCGGGTCATGCTCAGGCACGACGCGCCCCACAATGGCGTGACCCGCTTCGTGATAAGCAGTGTTCTGCTTCTCTTTTTCGGACATGACCATGGATTTGCGCTCAGCGCCCATCATGATCTTGTCTTTCGCCAGCTCGAACTCTTTCATTTCAACGATGCGCTTGCCGGTACGGGCTGCAAACAACGAAGCCTCGTTCACCAGGTTGGCCAGGTCAGCACCCGAGAACCCTGGGGTACCACGGGCAATCACAGCCGGTGCAACGTCGTCGCCCATCGGCACTTTGCGCATGTGCACTTTCAGGATTTGTTCGCGCCCACGGATGTCCGGCAGGCCAACCACCACCTGGCGGTCAAAGCGGCCTGGACGCAGCAGCGCAGGATCCAGCACGTCCGGACGGTTGGTTGCCGCGATGACGATGATGCCGTCATTCATCTCGAAACCATCCATCTCGACCAGCAACTGGTTGAGGGTCTGCTCACGCTCATCATGACCACCGCCCATGCCAGCACCACGATGGCGACCAACGGCGTCGATTTCATCGATGAAGATGATGCATGGCGCATGCTTCTTGGCCTGCTCGAACATGTCGCGAACGCGGCTCGCACCGACACCGACGAACATTTCAACGAAGTCAGAACCGGAAATGGTGAAGAACGGTACCTTGGCTTCGCCGGCAATCGCCTTGGCCAGCAAGGTTTTACCGGTACCTGGAGGGCCGACCATCAGCACGCCGCGAGGAATACGGCCACCCAGGCGCTGGAATTTGCCTGGATCGCGCAAGAACTCAACCAGCTCGCCGACCTCCTCCTTGGCTTCATCGCAACCCGCTACGTCAGCCAGGGTGGTCTTCACCTGATCTTCAGAGAGCAGGCGCGCCTTGCTCTTGCCAAAGCTCATCGGCCCGCCCTTGCCTCCCGCACCGCCTTGCATCTGGCGCATGAAGAACATGAACACGGCAATGATCACCAGGATCGGGAAGCTTGCCACCAGGAGTTGAGTCCAGATGCTCTGCTGCTCAGGCTGCTTGCCTTCGACAACCACGTGGTTATCCACCAGGTCGCCGATCAGACCATTGTCCTGAATTGCCGGACGAATGGTCTTGAAGCTATCGCCATCGTTGCGTTTGCCGGTGATCACGTAGCCATCAACCGCTACGCGCTCGACCTTGCCATCCTTAACTTGCTGGATGAAGTCGGAATAGTTGAGGGTCTGCGGCTCGTTAGGGCTGGAGAAGTTGTTCATCACCGTCACGAGGACAGCCGCGATGATCAACCACAGGATCAGATTCTTTGCCATATCGTTCAATTAACTACCCTCTGAAGCAAGCTCCGCTACTGGCGCGCGCTTCGCATGATATTCACCGGCCTAACTTACTACATTACCTACAACTCTGGCAGGCGCCGTCTGTAACCCTTTGTGAAACTTTGACTACACAATATTCGTAAAGCTTCGTGACGAAAGCGATATAAAAAAACCTATCGCCCTCCTCGAATTCCTCAAAAACGCTCTTCACTCGCCGCGCCTTCGACACCACGGAAGCCGCGGCACAGCAGGTATTGCTCCCTGGACCGGTCCCGGGAAGAGTCCGGTTTACGCGTCTGCACCTTGTCGAACAACTTGCGGATGTTCTTGTGGTACTCGTCGAAACCCTCGCCCTGGAACACCTTCACCAGGAAATCGCCACCGGGACGCAACACCCGACCCGCCAAATCCAGCGCCAATTCGCAAAGGAACATGGCCCGCGGCATATCAACGGCCGGTAATCCACTCATATTGGGGGCCATGTCGGAAATCACAAGGTCTACCTGCGAATTTCCCACAGCCTCGAGGATCTGGGCCAGCACGGTGTCCTGGGTAAAGTCTCCATGAACAAAGGTCACGTCCGGGATACTGTCCATTTCCAGGATGTCGGAAGCGATCAAGCGGCCTTGACCACCAATCAGACGACTGGTCACCTGGGACCAGCCACCAGGGGCCGCGCCAAGGTCGATAACGCTCATGCCAGGACGAATCAACTTGTCCTTATCCTGGATCTCCAACAGCTTGTAGCTGGCCCGGGAACGATAGCCATCCTTTTGCGCCTTTTTGACGTAAGGATCGTTGAAATGCTCTTGCAGCCACTTAAGGCTAGTTTTGGAACGGGCCACGGGCCACCTCGAAAATAAAACGGGTCGTGATTAACTGGGCGGTCCCGGACTCGCTCGGGTAAACTGGCCGCCGCTTTTTACAAGATCAGACGCAGGGGTCAGATTATGCCGCTCACTCAAGAGCAGAAGAAACAGTACAAATCCATTGGCCACCATCTGAAACCAGTTCTGATTGTGGCAGACAACGGTTTGACTGAAGGTGTGTTAGCCGAACTTGAACGCGCATTGGGCGATCACGAACTGATCAAGATCAAGGTCAACATCCTTGACCGCGAGGCGCGCCTGGCCGCCATTGCAGAACTGTGCAAGGTTGGCAAGGCGGACCTGGTTCAGGTCATCGGCAAGATGGCGCTGCTGTATCGCAAGAACTTCAGCGTCAACAAGCAACTGTCGAACGTACACCGCTTCAAGTAATACAAAGGGTCACGGGCGTGCTTCGCGCGCCCCGCCACTCCATCCCGGAGCAGGCTGTATAACCAGCACCAGGCCGGAGAACCCTAGCACAAGATAGCTGAATAGCTGCCAGCGCAACGCTTCCGGCAGCCAGACATGCACAATGCAGTACATTGCACACGCATACAGCGCCATCAACAGCAGTTGGCCGCGAATATCCCGCCACAGACTCTCCAAGCCTTCAGCCTTGACCAGCACCAATGCCTGAAGTGCTACGCACGCCGCCGCGAAACCCACCAGCAGCGCACTCAATAATCCATCGATTTCATCAATCAGCAACGGAGCCAGGCCAATCAGGCCCAGCACCGGCAATACACCAAGATGTAACAACCACAGGCCGCCCACCCAAAGCATCTGGGCAAGCTGCCAGAGCATGGCACCCGCACGAAGCGGGCGCCGCCTTTCAGACGTGACGAACTTCAACAATCTCGTACTCGATCACACCGCCTGGCGTTTTGACAGACACCACATCACCCTCTTCCTTGGCGATCAAGGCACGGGCCAGTGGTGAGCCGACGGAGATCTTGCCGAGCTTGAAGTCAGCCTCGTCCTCTCCCACGATGTGGTAGACCACGCTCTCGTCAGTCTCAACGTTGGCGATCTCCACGGTGGTGCCGAAAATCACCTTGCCAGTGTGGGGAATAGTCGTGACGTCGATGATCACCGCATTCTGCAAACGGCCTTCGATGTCACGGATCCGCGCCTCGACCATACCCTGCTGCTCACGAGCAGCGTGGTATTCGGCGTTTTCCTTCAAGTCACCCAGCTCGCGGGCCGTACCGATGTCCTGGCTCAGCTTTGGACGTACGACCTTGGTCAGATGGGCGTGCTCCTCTTCCAGGGCCTTGGCGCCCTGGACGGTCATTGGGTATTTGATCATGCCTTCAATCCTGCGTGTAGATCCTGCAAGCGACGCACGGTCTTTTCCGGACCGAACTTGAGCGCTTCGCAGATAGCTTCGCCAGCAGCAATAGTGGTGGTGCAGTAGATCTTGTGCTGCAAGGCATTACGGCGAATGGAGTAGGAATCCGCGATCGACTGGCGACCTTCGGTGGTGTTGATGATCAGCGTGACTTCGTCATTCTTGATCATGTCGACCACATGCGGACGGCCTTCCGTCACCTTGTTCACGCGGCGCACTTTCAAGCCGGCCGCTTCGATCAGCTTGGCGGTCCCGGCAGTTGCCACGATTTCAAAACCCAAGTTGATCAGATCACGGGCCACGCCTGCAACCAGCGGCTTGTCATCATCACGCACACTGATAAACGCAGTACCGCCGGTCGGCAGCACTTCGCTGGCGCCCATCTGGGCCTTGGCGAACGCTTCACCGAAGGTGTCGCCCACGCCCATCACTTCACCGGTGGACTTCATCTCCGGGCCCAGGATCGGGTCCACACCAGGGAATTTGGCAAATGGGAACACTGCCTCTTTCACACTGTAGAAGTTCGGAATGATTTCCTTGGTGAAGCCAATTTCCTTCAGGGTCTTACCCGCCATCACACGCGCAGCGATCATGGCCAGGGACACGCCGATGCACTTGGAAACGAACGGCACGGTACGCGAAGCACGCGGGTTGACTTCAATGACGTAGATGTCTTCGCCCTGCAGCGCCAACTGTACGTTCATCAGGCCGACAACACCCAACTCCAAGGCCATTTTCTTGACCTGCTCGCGCATCTCGTCCTGGATATGTGCAGGCAACGAATACGGCGGCAGCGAGCACGCGGAGTCACCGGAGTGAACGCCCGCCTGCTCGATGTGCTGCATGATCGCGCCGATGACCACGTCGGTACCGTCGCAAACCGCATCCACGTCCATTTCGATGGCGCAGTTGAGGAAGTGGTCCAGCAGCACCGGGCTGTCGTTGGACACTTTTACCGCATCACGCAGGTAACGCTTGAGCTCTTCTTCTTCGTAGACGATTTCCATCGCCCGGCCGCCCAGTACGTAGGACGGACGCACCACCAGCGGGTAGCCGATCTTGCTGGCAGCACGGATGGCCTCGTCTTCGCTGCGCACGGTAGCGTTTGGCGGCTGACGCAGGTTCAGGCGCTCAACCATTTGCTGGAAGCGCTCACGGTCTTCGGCACGGTCGATGGCGTCAGGGCTCGTGCCGATGATTGGCACGCCGGCAGCCTCAAGGGCACGCGCCAGTTTCAGCGGGGTCTGGCCGCCGTACTGGACGATCACGCCTTTGGGCTTCTCGACGCGACAGATTTCCAACACGTCTTCCAACGTTACCGGCTCGAAGTACAGGCGGTCGGAAGTGTCGTAGTCAGTGGAAACAGTTTCCGGGTTGCAGTTGACCATGATGGTCTCGTACCCGTCTTCGCGCAGCGCGAGGGCGGCGTGTACGCAGCAATAGTCGAATTCGATACCCTGGCCGATACGGTTCGGACCACCGCCCAGGATGATAATCTTGTCGCGGCCCGACGGCGCAGCCTCGCACTCTTCCTCGTAGGTGGAGTACAGGTACGCAGTGTCGGTGGCGAACTCGGCGGCACAGGTGTCAACGCGCTTGTAGACCGGGAAGATCTCCAGCTTGTGGCGATGCGTGCGCAGGTTCTTCTCGGTCACACCCAGCAGCTTGGCCAGGCGCTGGTCGGAGAAGCCTTTGCGCTTGAGGCGGAACATCATGTCGCGGTCGATGCTGGCCAGCCCCAGGGTCTTGACCTTCTCTTCTTCCTTGATCAGGTCTTCGATCTGCACCAGGAACCACGGATCGATCATGTTCATGCCGAAGACGTCTTCGACAGTCATGCCGGCGCGGAAGGCATCAGCCACATACCAGATACGCTCGGCGCCCGGCACGGTCAGCTCGCGCTTGAGGATGCTCATGCTTTCCGGATTGCTCAGGTCGAGCTTCTCGTCCAGGCCGCAAACGCCCACTTCCAGGCCTCGCAGGGCTTTCTGCAGGGATTCCTGGAACGTCCTACCGATGGCCATGACCTCACCCACCGACTTCATCTGAGTGGTCAGGCGCGCGTCGGCCTTGGCGAACTTCTCGAAGGCAAAGCGTGGCAGCTTGGTCACGACATAGTCGATGGACGGTTCGAAGGACGCCGGCGTAGCGCCGCCCGTGATTTCGTTTTGCAGCTCGTCCAGGGTGTAACCGATAGCCAGCTTGGCGGCGATACGCGCAATCGGGAAGCCGGTCGCTTTCGATGCCAGCGCCGAAGAACGCGATACACGCGGGTTCATCTCGATCACGACCATGCGGCCTGTGTCCGGGCAGATGCCGAACTGAACGTTGGAGCCACCGGTTTCAACGCCGATCTCACGCAATACCGCCAACGAGGCGTTACGCATGATCTGGTATTCCTTGTCCGTCAGGGTCTGCGCCGGAGCAACGGTGATCGAGTCACCGGTGTGCACACCCATCGGGTCGAAGTTTTCGATGGAGCAGACGATGATGCAATTGTCCTTTTTGTCGCGGACAACCTCCATCTCATACTCTTTCCAGCCAATCAGGGATTCGTCGATCAGCAGCTCTTTGGTCGGAGACAGATCCAGGCCACGGGCGCAGATTTCTTCGAACTCTTCACGGTTGTAGGCAATGCCACCACCGGTGCCGCCCATGGTGAAGGACGGACGGATAATGCACGGGAAGCCGAGCTTTTCGAGAACTGCGTTGGCCTCCTCCATGCTATGGGCGATACCGGAGCGCGGGCAGTCAAGGCCGATGGACTTCATGGCCTTGTCGAAGCGCGAACGGTCTTCAGCCTTGTCGATGGTGTCGGCGTTGGCGCCGATCATCTCTACGCCGAATTTTTCCAGGACGCCTTCGCGCTCCAGGTCCAGGGCGCAGTTCAATGCAGTCTGGCCGCCCATGGTCGGCAGCAGTGCGTCCGGACGCTCTTTCTCGATGATCTTGGCAACCGTCTGCCACTTGATCGGCTCGATGTAGGTAGCGTCGGCCATGTCCGGATCGGTCATGATGGTGGCCGGGTTGGAGTTCACCAGGATGACGCGGTAACCCTCTTCGCGCAGGGCTTTACAGGCCTGGGCGCCGGAGTAGTCGAATTCGCAGGCCTGGCCGATAACGATCGGGCCAGCGCCGAGAATCAGGATGCTTTTTATGTCTGTACGTTTTGGCATGGGTTTGTCACTCAAATCCGCAGGTCAGTCGGCAAGCCGTCTTGAACAATCTTCGAAGAGCCTACGGGGGCCACCGAGGTAGGGGCCGCCCGCGGGCCGCTCAGTCAGCGTCGCTTGGCCATCTCATTGATGAAACGGTCGAACAGCGGCGCTACGTCGTTCGGGCCCGGGCTTGCTTCAGGGTGGCCCTGGAAGCTGAACGCGCTCTTGTCAGTACGTTCGATACCCTGCAGGGAACCGTCGAACAACGACTTGTGAATCGCGCGGACATTGCTCGGCAAGGTCGCTTCATCCACCGCAAAACCGTGGTTCTGGCTGGTGATCATCACAACGCCGGTGTCCAGGTCTTGCACGGGGTGGTTGGCGCCGTGATGACCATGACCCATTTTCAGGGTCTTGGCGCCGGAGGCCAGCGCCAGCAGTTGGTGACCGAGGCAGATACCAAATACCGGAATGTCGGTTTCCAGCACTTCCTTGATGGCCTGGATGGCGTAGTCACAAGGCTCCGGATCACCCGGGCCGTTGGACAGGAACACGCCGTCAGGTTGCAGGGCCAGCACGTCGCTGGCAGGCGTTTGCGCCGGCACCACGGTCACGCGGCACCCACGCTCGACCAGCATACGTAGGATGTTGTACTTGACGCCGTAGTCGTATGCGACCACGTGATACGGCAGGTCAGCCGCTTCGATAGTCTCGTGGCTGTCGGTCTTCAAGTCCCAGACGGTGGAGCGCCACTCGTACTGCTCCTTGGTGCTGACGACTTTCGCCAGGTCCATGCCTTTCAGGCCAGGGAAGCCTTGCGCTGCTGCAATTGCCGCAGCTTCGGAAATATTGTCACCGACCATGATGCAGCCGTTCTGCGAGCCCTTTTCACGCAAGATGCGCGTCAGGCGGCGCGTATCGATACCGGCGATCGCCACAACGTTGTTGGCTTTCAGGTAATCGGACAGCGACATCGTGTTACGCCAGTTGCTCGCAACCAGTGGCAGATCACGAATGACCAGACCCGCCGACCAGACACGATCAGACTCAACGTCTTCCGGCGTAGTACCGGTATTGCCGATGTGCGGATAGGTCAGGGTAACGATCTGTTGGGCGTAGGAAGGATCGGTAAGGATTTCCTGATAGCCGGTCATGGCGGTGTTAAACACCACCTCTCCAACGGTTTGACCGTCGGCTCCAATGGCTTCGCCGCGAAAAATGCTGCCATCAGCAAGGGCGAGTATGGCTGGCTTAGTCAAGAAGACCTCCCGTAAATAAAGCCTGAAAGGGCGATCGCAGGTTGTAAAAAAGCGGAGTGACGTATGGACACGTCACCCCGCTTCTTCACTGAATTATTCTGCGCGCTTTTAGTGGACACACTAAAGCTGTAGCTTACAGAAAAAGGCTTTTTTGGTCCACCGCTAATGAGCCTTAAAGGCAGGAGAATGCGACAGGACGTCGCTTAGCGGGTAAAAACGGGGCCTTAGGATAATCCTGAGGCCCCGTTTTAGCTACTGATTAGTGCAGATCCAACACATCGCGCATGTCGTACAGACCAGGCTCGCGACCTTCCAACCACAACGCGGCACGCACCGCGCCTTTGGCGAATGTCATACGGCTGGAAGCCTTGTGCGTGATTTCCAGGCGTTCACCCTCGGTAGCAAACAATACCGTGTGATCGCCCACCACATCACCGCCGCGGACAGTCGCAAAACCAATGGTGTCACGTGCACGCGCACCGGTATGCCCTTCTCGACCGTAAACCGCCACCTTGGACAGGTCACGCCCTAGCGCGTCGGCAATAGCCTCACCCATGCGCAGTGCGGTACCCG
This sequence comes from Pseudomonas sp. NIBRBAC000502773, assembly GCF_006517195.1. Classification (NCBI taxonomy): domain Bacteria; kingdom Pseudomonadati; phylum Pseudomonadota; class Gammaproteobacteria; order Pseudomonadales; family Pseudomonadaceae; genus Pseudomonas; species Pseudomonas sp. NIBRBAC000502773. The sequence continues at coordinate 2,372,432 of NZ_CP041189.1, forward strand.
ACGGCGCATCGATCTTGTGGCGGTGATGCGTCTCGATAATCTCGATATCCGCCTCATCCCCCAGCACCCGCGCCGCCATGTCCAGCAACTTGAGCGACAGATTCACGCCGACACTGAAGTTGGCTGCAAAGACGACGGGAATATCCTTACCCGCCTCCTCAAGCAACTGCTTCTGTTGCGCAGTCAACCCCGTGGTGCCGATCACCATCGCCTTGCCCGCCTTGCGGCAGAACGCGAGGTTTTTCAGCATCACTTCCGGCAGGGTGAAGTCGATCAGCACATCGAACTCGTCAGCCACCTGCTCCAGGCTGCCTGACAAGGAGACACCGATACGCCCCAGCGAAGCCAACTCACCCGCATCCGCACCGATCAACGTGCTACCGGGACGCACAATCGCCGCGGTCAGCCCAGAGGCCGGGGAGCGCTGCTGCACCGCCTCGACCAGCGTCTTGCCCATGCGCCCGGCAGCGCCCATTACGGCTATACGTCGCATACTCACTTCCTTACAGGTCGCCGAAGAAGCGCTTCACGCCTTCGAAAAAGCCAGTTGTTTTCGGCGAATGCGTGTCATCGCCCTCCAGCGAACTGCGGAATTCCTCAAGCAATTCACGCTGACGACGCCCCAGATTGACGGGAGTTTCCACGGCCACACGACACATCAAGTCGCCAGCACCGCCACCGCGCACCGGCGCCACGCCCTTGCCACGAATACGGAACTGCTTGCCGGTCTGCGTACCCTCAGGGATCTTGAGCTTGACCCGACCGTCCAGGGTCGGAATCTCCAATTCGCCACCCAGGGCTGCATCGACAAAGCTGATCGGCACTTCACAGAACAAGTGCTTGCCGTCGCGCTGGAAGATCGAGTGCTCGCGCACATTGATCACCACGTACAGGTCGCCCGTCGGACCACCCTGGGTACCGGCCTCACCCTCACCCGACAGACGAATACGGTCTCCGGTATCGACTCCCGCCGGCACTTTCACCGCCAGGGTCTTGTACTCTTCGACGCGGCCTTCGCCGTGGCAGGAATCGCACGGATCGGAAATGATCTTGCCCTGCCCATGGCAACGCGGACAGGTCTGCTGCACCGAGAAGAAACCCTGCTGCATACGGACCTGGCCGATACCGCCGCACGTCGGGCAAGTAATCGGCGCAGAGCCTTTCTTGGCACCCGAACCATCACACGGCTTGCAGTTAACCAGCGTCGGTACGCGAATATTGACGCTGGTGCCGCGTACAGCTTCTTCCAGGTTCAGCTCCAGGGTGTAACGCAAGTCGCTGCCACGCTGGGCACCACCGCGCTGACCACCCCGGCCACCGCCAAAGAAGTCACTGAATACATCGCCGAAAATATCGGAGAAGTTCTGACCGCCAAAACCGGCACCGCCGCCCCCCATGCTCGGGTCGACACCCGCGTGGCCATACTGATCGTAGGCCGCACGCTTGTTGGGATCAGACAGGCATTCGTAGGCCTCATTGGCCTCTTTGAACATGTCTTCGGATTCTTTGCTATCCGGATTACGGTCCGGGTGGTGCTTCATTGCCAGGCGACGGTAAGCCTTTTTCAGGTCCGCCTCGCTGGAGCCGCGCTCCACACCCAACACTTCGTAATAGTCACGCTTTGCCATAAGTCTTTGCACTCTTAAGGACGTCCAGCCAGACCCTCCTGAGCCTGGCTAAACTCGTTGAGCCCCAATACAGGCCCGGACCCAACTCACGTCAATTCAACGATCCTGGTCGTTACTACTTTTTAGCCAGGGACCCGGCCAAAAACGCGGTATTCATTGCTCGGAAAGCAGGAGCATCCCCGATCACACCGCCAACATCCGAACGCAGTCGCATGCTGTAAAAATTCGCATACCCCAGACACGCCAACGCGGGAGCAAGCTCCCGCGCGGCGACATCCTACCAGTCACCGCTTGATAGCGGTCAACCGGGCGACCAACTTACTTCTTGTCGGTAACTTCTTCGAACTCGGCATCGACAACATCGTCTTTAGCTTCAGGCTCTGCCTGTTGAGCAGCACCGTCAGCCGGCTGAGCCTGCTCGGCGTACATTTTCTGAGCCACTGGCGCGGAAACTTTCGACAACTCTTCAACCTTGGCTTCAATGGCAGCCTTGTCGTCGCCTTTAACAGCGGCTTCCAGGGCAACGACAGCAGCTTCGATCGCGGCCTTCTCTTCAGCGGTCACTTTCTCGCCAGCATCAGCGATCATTTTGCGTGTCGAGTGAACCAGTGCGTCGCCCTGGTTACGGGCACCTGCCAACTCTTCGAACTTCTTGTCAGCTTCAGCATTGGTTTCAGCATCGCGGATCATCTGTTGAATTTCTTCATCAGAAAGACCGGAGTTGGCCTTGATGGTGATCTTCTGCTCTTTGCCGGTAGCCTTGTCTTTCGCACCTACGTGCAGAATGCCGTTGGCGTCGATGTCGAAGGTCACTTCGATCTGTGGCACGCCACGCGGTGCTGGTGGAATCTCAGCCAGGTCGAACTTGCCCAGAGACTTATTCTGAGCAGCCTGCTTACGCTCACCTTGCAGCACGTGAATGGTCACAGCACCCTGGTTGTCATCAGCCGTCGAGAACACCTGGGATTTCTTGGTAGGAATCGTGGTGTTTTTCTCGATCAGCGCAGTCATCACGCCACCCATGGTTTCGATACCCAGGGTCAGCGGGCTTACGTCCAGCAGCAGCACGTCTTTCACGTCACCAGCCAATACCGCGCCCTGGATGGCAGCACCCATGGCAACCGCTTCGTCCGGGTTCACGTCTTTACGTGCTTCTTTGCCGAAGAACTCGGTAACCAACTTCTGAACCAGTGGCATACGGGTCTGACCGCCTACCAGGATCACGTCGTTGATCGAACCAACATCAATACCGGAGTCTTTCAGCGCAATGCGGCATGGCTCGATGGTGCGTTGAACCAGGTCCTCGACCAGCGCTTCCAACTTGGCGCGAGAGATCTTCACGTTCAAGTGCTTAGGACCGGTGGCGTCTGCAGTGATGTACGGCAGGTTAACGTCGGTCGACTGAGCGGAAGACAGCTCGATCTTGGCTTTCTCAGCAGCTTCTTTCAGGCGCTGCATCGCCAGCGGGTCACCCTTGAGGTTCATGCCGCTTTCTTTCTTGAATTCGTCAACGAGGTAGTCGATCAGACGAATGTCAAAGTCCTCACCACCCAGGAAGGTGTCGCCGTTGGTGGCCAACACTTCGAACTGGTGCTCGCCATCTACTTCAGCGATCTCAATCACGGAAACGTCGAACGTACCGCCACCCAGGTCATAAACGATCACGGTGTGATCGCCCTTGGCCTTGTCCATACCGTAAGCCAGAGCAGCTGCGGTCGGTTCGTTGATGATACGTTTTACATCCAGGCCCGCGATACGGCCGGCGTCTTTGGTCGCCTGGCGCTGGCTGTCGTTGAAATAGGCTGGAACGGTGATCACCGCCTCAGTCACTGTCTCACCCAGGTAATCTTCGGCAGTCTTCTTCATCTTCTTCAAGATTTCAGCCGAGATTTGCGGTGGCGACATTTTCTGGCCATTTACTTCAACCCACGCGTCACCGTTGTCAGCCTTGGCGATCTTGTAAGGGACCATTTTGATGTCTTTTTGTACGACTTCTTCGTCGAACTTACGACCGATCAGGCGCTTCACCGCGTACAGGGTGTTATGCGGGTTGGTCACAGCCTGGCGCTTGGCCGACTGGCCAACCAGGATTTCACCATCGTTGGCGTAAGCAATGATCGACGGCGTGGTACGCGCGCCTTCGGCGTTTTCGATTACTTTTGCAACGCCGTTTTCCAACACGGAGACGCAGGAGTTGGTGGTCCCCAGGTCAATACCGATAATTTTGCCCATGATTTACTCTCCCGAAACTTGAATTTGGTTGCCGCAGCAGTGGTGGCTAACTGCGGTAGCACTTAAACGCTTGACTTATAGATGGGGGCCTTGCGGCGGATTTCAAGCCTGCTCATCAATAGAAGGTGCAACGGGTGCAGGAGCCTTGCTCACTACCACCATTGCAGGGCGTAACAGGCGACCGTTGAGCTGATAGCCCTTCTGGAACACTTTCAACACACTGTTGGGTTCGAGGTCGTGGCTTTCTTGCATGGCCATGGCCTGGTGAAGCTCAGCATTGAACGGTTCGCCGCCTTGCGGATCAATGGCTTCCAGCTGATAACGCTTCAGGGTGTCCTGAAACATTTTCAGGGTCAGTTCGATCCCTTCGCGCATCGGGCGGATGTTTTCGTCATCCGGGTTGGACAACTCGAGGCCACGCTCCAGGCTGTCAATAATTGGCAGCAGGTCGCCCGCGAACTTTTCCAGCCCGAACTTGTGAGCTTTTTCTACGTCCTGCTCGGCACGGCGGCGGACGTTCTGCAGATCGGCGGCAACACGCAAAGACTGATCCTGCGCAGCGGCCAACTGCTCTTCGAGCACTTGCACACGAGTTGCCAGTTCATCACCGACAGCCGAATTGGCGTCCGGAGTTTGCGTATCCTGCGTCTGTTCGTCAGCCATAGATTTCTCCTTTCAAAATCATGCGCGAACTCAACTCGCGCTTCTGTTCCGGTATATGGGGCCACAATTTCCAGGTTCAAGGGTGCAGGCTCTACCAAAGTCTTTCGCCTGCCCCAGATCAACTTCAGCCTGATCATTCTTCTTTGCACTAAAAAAGCTGAATGACCGAGCAAATTGAGCTAAGCAGCAGGATTGTCAGCCCAGAACAAAACACTGTATAAATAACCAGACCTAAAGCCTGGGAGCGGCCGTCATGCTCGTGCACCTGTCTGTACACAACTACGCCATCGTTGAACATCTGGATCTCGAACTGGATCGCGGGATGAGCGTAATCACAGGCGAAACCGGCGCCGGCAAGTCGATCATGCTCGACGCCCTGGGCCTGACCCTGGGCGACCGCGCCGACAGTGGCGTGGTGCGCCCCGGCGCGGACAAGGCCGACATTCTGGCCACCTTCGACCTCGCGGACATCCCCGAAGCCGAAGCCTGGCTGGTCGAGCGCGACCTTAATAACGACGGCCCGTGCATCCTGCGCCGAGTCATCACCGCCGAGGGCCGCTCGCGCGGCTATATCAATGGAACCCCCTGCCCCCTTGGCGACCTGAAGGCCCTGGGTGAACTGCTGATTGACATCCATAGCCAGCATGAACACCAATCCCTGCTCAAAACCGACACCCACCGCCGCCTGCTTGACGAGTACGCTGGCGCCACCGACCTTGCCCGGCAGGTACAACTGGCTGCCCAGCGCTGGCGCCAGACCCGACAGGAGCTGGAGCGACTGTCCAATTCCGGCGATGAGCAACGTGCTCGCCATCAATTGCTCAGCTATCAACTTGAAGAGCTGGAAAGCCTGGGTCTTGGCGAAACCGAGCTGGAACAACTGGAACAGGAACACAAGAATCTCACCAACGCCGAAACCCTCCTGTCTATCTGCCGCCAGGTGGTGGAGCAATGCAGCGAGAGCGATTCCGGCAATGTGCTCAACGCACTCACCGCCAGCCTCAACCGACTGTCCAGTGTTAACAGCGCTTCAGGCTCACTGAGTGAAGCCACCACCCTGCTGACCAGTGCGCAAATCCAGGTAGAAGAAGCCGTCGGCGAACTCAATCGCTTTCTTGATCATTTCGACGCTGACCCGGCGCGGCTGCAGGAAATAGAAGAGCGCCTGGACACCATCTATACGCTGGCGCGCAAACATCGAATCCAGCCCACCGAAGTGGCAACCATGCAGCAGAAACTGCTGGATGAAATCGAGACCCTGAACGCGAATGACGAATCCATTGAACGACTGGGCGAAGAGCTCGACTCTTTTGCCCGCCACTATCAGGAGAAGGCCCGCGAACTGAGCGATCTGCGCCGACAGGCTGCCACCAGCCTCGCTGGCGCCGTCGAGCAGGAAATTCAGCGCCTGGGCATGCCGGGCGGGCGCTTTACCATCGAGTTGCGTACCAACGCCAGCAACGAGCTGCAGCCCTACGGCCTGGAGCAGGTAGAGCTACTGGTCAGCGCCAACCCTGGGCAACCGCTCAAGGCACTGGCAAAAGTGGCGTCTGGTGGTGAGCTGTCGCGAATCAGCCTGGCGATCCAAGTGATTACCGCGCAAACCTCACGGGTACCGACACTGGTGTTCGATGAAGTAGACGTAGGTATCGGTGGCCCCACGGCGGAAATTGTGGGTCAGTTACTGCGCCGCCTGGGGGATCGCGGCCAGGTGCTGACCGTCACTCACTTGCCGCAAGTCGCGGCCCAAGGGCATCAACACTTGTTTGTGCACAAGGTCAGAGGCAGCGAAGCGACACACACGGCAGTATCCAAACTGAATAAGTCGGAGCGCGTGGAAGAAGTGGCACGGATGCTCGGCGGGATCGACCTGACCAAAGAGTCTTTGGCACACGCGAAGAAAATGGTCGTAGCCACCAAGGCCTGAGCCGAGCTTTTCCTTATTATAGAAAGCACGAAGGCGACCCTAGGGTCGCCTTCGATCGTTTCGCAGAGCAATTCTGCGTCGCTTTTTACTTTTTCTTACGGATGTACAACACAAGATTGTGGTCGACCAAATCGAAACCATGCTCCTCAGCAATTTCGTGCTGGAGCTTTTCGATTGCCGGGCTGGTGAACTCGATAACCTCATTGGTATCCAGGTCAACCATGTGGTCGTGATGACCACCGTCAGCCAATTCGAACACAGCATGACCGCCGTCGAAATTATGACGAACCACCAGCCCTGCGGCTTCAAACTGGGTCAGTACACGGTAAACCGTGGCCAGGCCGACGTCCTCGTTAGACTCCATCAGCGCCTTGTAAACATCCTCGGCACTCATATGGCGCTGCTCAGCAGAATCGAGCATTTGTAGAATCTTGACTCGTGGCAGAGTCACTTTAAGACCGGCTTTGCGTAGTTCGCTATTTTCAACCATGGTTAGCTTTCTCGCGGATGCTGCTTCGCAGCTTCTCTTAATACGGGTATGATCGGCGTTTACGTTGTCCCAGCCAAGATAGTGGAAGTCGCCCACCGATGCAAAACACCAAGCTCTTGCTAACCAGTTTCACCTTTGTGGGACTGCTCGCACTCGCCGGTTGTTCATTCCCCGGGGTTTACAAAATCGACATCCAGCAGGGCAATGTCGTCACGCAGGACATGATAGACCAGTTACGCCCGGGAATGACCCGACGGCAAGTACGGTTTATCATGGGCAACCCCCTGCTGACCGACACTTTCCACGCCGATCGCTGGGATTATCTCTACAGCCTGCAGCCTGGTGGCGGTGAACGCCAACAGGAGCGCGTCAGCGTCATTTTCAATGGCAATGACCAGCTTGTCAGCCTGTCGGGTGACTTCATGCCAGGCGTAAGCCGTGATCAAGCACTGCTCGGCAACGATAACGGCACCAACGTGACTGCACCTGTGCAGGAAAGCGAGAAGCCGAAGTCCGAAGTACCGGCCAAGCCAGGCTCCTTGCTCGACAAGATCCAGAAAGACGTCGACGGGGTCGAAACGGTCCCTGTCCCGACGCCTCAGCCTCTGGACACCAGCCCGCAGTAACATTGCGGCGCATATAAAAAGCCCGGCATGCCGGGCTTTTTGTTGCCTGTCATTCAACCAGCCTATGGATGCTGCCGCTTCGCCAACGCCGCTTTGGCCGCACGCAGCCTGCGCACTTCTTTAGGGTCCACAAGCAGGGGCCGATAGATTTCAATGCGATCGCCCGATTGTACGGGGCGCACCTCCGCATCCGTGACGACCTTACCGAATACCCCCAAAGGGCAATCAGCCAGATCCAGCTCAGGAAACTGCGCAGCCATCCCTGACAACTGCACTGCTGCGCGCAAACTGGTTCCCCCAGCAACCTTCAGCGCCAGCAAAACCTGGCGATCCTCGGCGGCGTAAACCACCTCGATCTCAACCATGCAATTGCTTGGCTCGCTGGCAGAATGCATCCACCAGGGTATTGGCCGCCTGGTTGAACAACGGCCCCAATGTCGCCCGCACAATCGGCCCAGCGTAATCAAACGACAAATCCAGGCTGATCTTGCAGGCCTTGTCGGTAAGCGCCTTGAAAACCCATACACCATGCAGCTGGGTAAACGGCCCTTCCTGCAAATTCATTTCAATGGACTTGCCCGGCACCAGCGCATTCCGCGTAACAAAGTGCTGACTGAGCCCGCCTTTCGCCACCCCAACACTGGCAACCATATGTTCATCACTGCTTTCCAGCACCTCGGCAGTTGAGCACCAAGGCAGGAATTCCGGGTAACGCGCCACGTCGTTGACCAGGTCATAGAGCACCTGCGCCGGATAGGGCAGCAGGGCCGAACGTTGAATATGCGTCGTCATGTGTGCGTGATTTCCACAGCTGAGCGGCAAACATCGCGAAAGAGCAGTCCGATCCGCGAAAGAAAAAAACCAAAGAACTGCCCGTATTGTCCGGGATTCGACCAACACGCTCAAGCACGCAGGTTGACCGTAGCCGACACGCTCGCAACTCCCTATAATGCCGCCCCTATGGCTAAACAAAAGAAACACCCCACAGGGACCATCGCGCAAAATAAAAAAGCGCGACACGATTACTTCATCGAACATCGGTTCGAGGCTGGTCTGGTCCTGGCCGGCTGGGAAGTAAAGAGTCTGCGTGCCAGCAAGTTGCAACTGGTCGACAGCTACGTATTGCTCAAGGATGGCGAGGCATGGCTGCTTGGCAGTCATATCACCCCGCTGACAACCGCGAGCACCCACGTGATTGCCGACCCGGTGCGCACGCGCAAACTATTGCTCAATGCCCGCGAACTGGAAAAGCTCGCCGCAGCCGTGCAGCAGAAAGGCTACGCCTGCGTCTGCCTGTCCTGGTATTGGAGCAAACACCTGGTCAAGTGCGAGATCGCACTGGGCAAGGGCAAGAAGGAATACGATAAGCGTGATACTGAGCGCGAACGCGATTCCAACCGCGAACTGCATCGCGCGGTGCGCAACAAGGGCAAGGAAGAATAATCCTTGTAACGATGTAGCCTCGGGACGTCCCCCGGCTACATCCCCTTGCGCCGCTCCGCCCGCGCCACGCGCTGAACCTCCTGACGCACCTCCTCCAGCACTTCCTGCACGTATTCCAGGTGACGTGTCGAGACTTCTCGCGCCTGTTCGGCCCGGCCCTCGATAATCGCCATGTACAGCTCCCGGTGCTGACTGATCAGCATGTCGCGCGTCTCCGTACGTTGCTGATACATGCCGCCAATATTGGTCACCACGTTCCGCTTGAGCAGGTCGAACAAGCCGCGAATGGTGTGCAGCAACACCGCGTTATGGCTAGCCTCCGCAATGGCCAGGTGGAACTGTGCATCCGCAGCCCCTTCCTCGACCCGGCTCACTTCATCAACGCGGGCATAGCAATCCTGCAAGGCTTCGAATGCAGCGGTCAGCCGCTCACGGTCGACCTCAGTAGCTCGCAATGCTGCGTAATAAGCACAGGACGCTTCAAGGGTCTGACGAAACTCCAGCAGGTCACGCTGGGCCTCGGGATTGTTTTCCAACAGGTGCAGCAACGGATCGCTGAACGTCGAGCCCAGTGACTCGGCAACATAGTTGCCACCCCCCTGACGGCTCACCAACAAGCCCTTGGCCGCCAGCTTCTGAATCGCCTCCCGCAACGAAGGACGCGACACACCAAACTGTTCAGCCAAAGCACGCTCGGCCGGCAAGCGCTCACCCGACTTCAACGTGCCCTCAAGGATCATCCCCTCAAGCTGCTCGACTATATCGTCAGACAAACGGCGCTGACGCACCTGATCAAACCCCATAACTCACTCCCAACCATCCCGACCACTCGCCGGGCCCTCTATTCTGGCCTATCGCCGCCCTTCCAGCACCTATCAGAACCGCTTCGATTCACCCGATCAAACCACCTCGCCTGCCGGGCTACGACCAAAGTTTCGCAAGCGGCAAATTGACACATACCCCGAAGACTTTTAACCTAGCCTCCAGCGATTGTAAATTGGTATTACCAATTATCCAAGTCGACTATGAAGTGCCTGACCAACAACAATTAGGGGCCACCCCATATGCAAACCTGGCAACAGCTCTACAGCCCGCTCGGCAGCCTCGGCCTGTCCGCACTGGCCGCCGTTATTCCGATCGTGTTCTTCTTCCTGGCTCTGGCCGTGTTTCGCCTCAAAGGTCACGTGGCCGGCAGCATCACCCTGGCACTCTCAATACTGGTGGCGATCTTTGCCTTCCACATGCCGGTGGATATGGCGCTGGCCGCCGCCGGTTACGGTTTTGCCTATGGCCTGTGGCCTATTGCCTGGATCATTGTCGCGGCGGTGTTTCTCTACAAACTCACCGTCAAGAGCGGCCAGTTCGAGATCATCCGCAGCTCTGTCCTGTCGATCACCGATGACCAGCGCCTGCAGGTGCTGTTGATCGGCTTCTGCTTCGGCGCATTCCTGGAAGGTGCTGCCGGTTTCGGCGCCCCCGTGGCGATTACCGCCGCACTGCTGGTAGGCCTGGGCTTCAACCCGCTGTACGCAGCCGGCCTGTGCCTGATTGCCAACACCGCACCCGTCGCCTTTGGCGCCCTGGGAATTCCGATCATCGTTGCCGGGCAAGTGACCGGAATCGATGCATTCAAGATCGGCGCCATGACTGGCCGCCAACTGCCGCTGCTGTCGCTGTTCGTGCCGTTCTGGCTGGTCTTCATGATGGATGGCCTGCGCGGCGTTCGCGAAACCTGGCCAGCTGCGTTGGTCGCGGGCCTGAGCTTCGCCATTACGCAGTACTTCACGTCCAACTTCATCGGCCCGGAACTGCCGGACATCACCTCGGCCCTGGCCAGCCTGATCTCTCTGACCCTGTTCCTGAAAGTCTGGCAACCCAAACGCACCGCAGGCGCGCAGATTGCCGGCGCCACGTCCGACGCAGCGATTACCGCCAGCGCCGGCGGCTTCGGCCTGCCGCGCAGCACCGTCGCCTCACCTTACAGCCTGGGCCAGATCTTCAAGGCCTGGTCACCGTTCCTGATCCTCACCGTGCTGGTCACCATCTGGACCCTCAAACCGTTCAAGGCGATGTTCGCCGCAGGCGGCTCGATGTACAGCTGGGTATTCAACTTCGCGATCCCGCACCTGGATCAAATGGTGATCAAGGTTGCACCCATCGTGACCAACCCGACTGCGATCCCAGCGATATTCAAGCTAGACCCGATTTCGGCGACCGGCACCGCGATTTTCTTCTCGGCACTGATCTCGATGCTGGTCCTGAAGATCAATATAAAGATTGGTCTTACCACTTTAAAAGAGACTTTCTACGAGTTGCGTTGGCCGATCCTGTCAATCGGCATGGTGCTGGCATTCGCCTTTGTCACCAATTACTCCGGCATGTCTTCGACCATGGCGCTGGTATTGGCCGGCACCGGTGCAGCCTTCCCGTTCTTCTCGCCTTTCCTCGGCTGGCTGGGGGTTTTCCTGACAGGCTCCGACACATCGTCCAACGCCCTGTTCAGCTCGTTGCAAGCCACCACGGCGCACCAGATCGGCGTCAACGACACGCTTCTGGTCGCTGCCAACACCAGCGGCGGCGTGACCGGCAAAATGATTTCGCCGCAATCGATCGCCGTGGCCTGCGCCGCTACCGGACTGGTGGGAAAAGAATCCGACCTGTTCCGCTTCACCCTCAAGCACAGCCTGTTCTTCGCCACCATCGTCGGGCTGATCACCCTGGCCCAGGCTTACTGGTTTACCGGCATGCTGGTGCACTAAAGCCGTAGCAATAGGGTCATAACCGACGCCGGGCTATAACTTCGGCGTCGGCTTTGCGCAATCGTGTCAATACGGCGCCCAGGGGGTGCTGATCCTGGAGGACCAATGAGTCTGCCTGCCGCTTTCCTTGCTGACGTCGCACAGCTGATCCCACAAGATCGACGTTTCGACGACCCACTTTCCACCCTCGCATTCGGCACCGACGCCAGTTTTTACCGATTGATCCCACAACTGGTGATCCGCGTCGAATCGGAAGACGAAGTGGTGGCGCTGCTGCAACTGGCCCAGCGTGAACGTGTGCCGGTAACCTTCCGCGCAGCCGGCACCAGCCTGTCCGGACAAGCGATAAGCGACTCGGTACTGATCGTGCTGGGGGACAATTGGAACGGCCGCGAGATTCGCGGGCAAGGCACTCAGATCCGCCTGCAACCCGGCGTCATCGGCGCACAGGCTAACGCCTGGCTGGCACCATTCGGGCGCAAGATCGGCCCAGACCCGGCGTCGATCAATGCCTGCAAGATCGGCGGAATCGTCGCCAACAACGCCAGTGGCATGTGCTGCGGTACGGCGCAGAACACCTACCACACCCTGGCCGGAATTCGTCTGGTCCTGGCCGATGGCAGCCGCCTCGATACAGAAGACGCAAGCAGCGTAACGGCGTTTCGTGAACAGCACGGCGCACTGCTCGAGCGCCTGGCCACACTCGGCCGTGAAACGCGGGCAAACGCTGAATTGGCAGCAAAAATCCGCCACAAATACCGCCTGAAAAATACCACCGGCCTGTCACTCAACGCCCTGGTGGATTTTGATGAACCGCTGGATATCCTCAGCCATTTATTGGTGGGCTCCGAGGGAACCCTCGGGTTCATCAGCGCAGTCACCTATGACACCGTGATCGATCACCCGAACAAGGCGTCGGCGTTGATCGTGTTTCCGGATGTGGAGACCTGCTGCAACGCAGTCACCGTCCTGAAGACCCAACCGGTGTCGGCCGTCGAGCTGCTGGACCGACGCAGCATGCGCTCGGTGCAGAACAAACCGGGCATGCCCGCCTTCGTACAGCAATTATCAGAACATGCCTGCGCTCTGCTGATTGAATCCCGCGCCGCATCGCCGTCATTGCTGCATGAACAATTGGCGCTGATCATGGCGTCGCTGGCCGGTTTCCCGGTGGAGAAACAGGTCGACTTCACCGAAGACCCGGTGGAAAACGCCCGCCTATGGGCCATCCGCAAGGACACCTTCCCCGCCGTAGGAGCCGTACGCAAAACCGGCACCACGGTGATCATCGAAGACGTCACCTTCCCGGTCGAGCAACTGGCCATTGGCGTGAACCGCTTGATCGAACTGTTCGACAAACATCACTACGACGAAGCCATCCTTTTCGGACATGCCCTGGAAGGCAATCTGCACTTTGTGTTCACCCAAGGCTTCAACAGCGCGGATGAAGTCACACGCTATCAAGCGTTCATGGATGACGTCGCGCAATTGGTCGCCGTGGAGTTCGGCGGTTCGCTGAAAGCCGAACACGGCACTGGCCGCAATATGGCACCCTTCGTGGAACTGGAATGGGGCAGCGACGCCTATCAATTGATGTGGCAACTCAAACGCCTGCTCGATCCCAACGGCATTCTCAATCCTGATGTGGTGCTCAGCGAAGATCCGCAGATTCACCTCAAGCACCTCAAGCCGCTGCCCGCGGCTGATGAGCTTGTGGATAAGTGCATCGAATGCGGCTTCTGTGAACCGGTATGCCCATCGAAGGGCCTGACGTTGAGCCCACGCCAGCGCATCGTGATCTGGCGAGATATACAGGCGAAAAAACGCGCCGGCGTCGACACTACCGAATTGGAAGCGGCCTACCACTATCAGGGCATCGACACGTGCGCCGCCACCGGCCTATGCGCCCAGCGCTGCCCGGTAGGAATCAATACCGGCGATCTGGTGAAAAAACTGCGAAGCCGTGACGCCGACCGTACGAAAACCGCCGAATGGCTGGCCACCCATTTCGCCACGGCACTGCAAGGTGCGCGCTTTACCCTGCATGTAGCCAATGGTGCACGCATGCTGCTGGGGGCACCTCGCCTGGCGAAGCTGTCGGCCACCATGACCAAGTTGTCCAAGGGGCAGATCCCGCAGTGGACCAACGCCATGCCACAACCGGAAAAAGCCATTCGCTTCAGCCCGGCGGTGACGGATGAGCGGCCACGGGTGGTCTACCTGGCGGCCTGCGTCTCACGCGCCATGGGCCCGGCGGCAGGTGATAAAGAGCAGATGTCGTTGTACGAAAAAACCCAGGGCCTGCTGGAAAAAGCCGGTTACCAGGTCGTGTTTCCCGACAATCAGGACAACCTGTGCTGCGGCCAGCCTTTCGCGTCCAAAGGCTACGCCGAACAGGCAGAACACAAACGCCAGGAACTGATCGGCGCCCTGCTCCATGCCAGCCGCGGCGGCCTGGACCCGATCTATTGCGACACCAGCCCCTGCACCCTGCGCCTGGTGCAAGACCTCGGCGAAACGCGCCTGGACCTTTACGACCCCGTACGTTTCATCCGCACGCACCTGATGGACCGTCTCGATTTCACCCCACAGGAAGCGCCGATCGCCGTACACGTCACCTGCAGCACCCAACACCTGGGAGAAAGCCAGGCCCTGATCGACCTGGCCCGCCGCTGTGCCAAAACCGTGGTGATCCCGGAAGGCATTCACTGCTGCGGGTTTGCCGGCGACAAAGGTTTCACCACGCCGGAACTCAACGCCCACTCGCTGCGCTCCCTCAAGGATGCAGTGCAGTATTGCAGTGAAGGGATCTCCACCAGCCGCACCTGCGAGATCGGCCTGAGCCAGCATGGCGGCATCGACTATCACGGGCTGGTGTACCTCGTGGATCGCGTGACCCAGGCCCGCGCCCATTGATCCCGCAAAAAAACAGAACCCCTGCGCGCTGGCGTAGTCATCTGCATAGGCCTCGACGCACGAGGCCCATTTGTGATGTCGCTGGCACCCCATGAACGCCAGCAGCGTCGAGCCTTTTTTGCGCAAGGAGATACCCTATGAAGCGTTCCGCTCTTGCTGGCTTGTTCATTACCGCTGCGATGTTGGCCTCCCCTGCTTTCGCCGCTGGCGAGCCCGACCTGTGCAAGATCAACCTGGACAAAATCAACAACGGTAAAGCGCTGCTCGCCACCGACACCAGTGGCAAAAGCGGCGAAATCGACACAGCCGTCTCCCAAGCCAAGGCCGCCCACGCCGCCGGTGATGACAAGAAGTGCATCGAAATCACCTCCAAGGCCCTGCAAGACCTGCAGAACCTCGAAAAAGGCGGCCAGTAAACGAGAGGGCCAACCTTCGGGTTGGCCTTCCGTGACCGTTTGGCGTACACTGCACAGGCTTGTCACTCACTATGAAACAACGAGTTACAAGCACGGGGCCGTTTAGGATTCGACGCCGGTCGCGAAACTTTAGGTGCATGCCGAGTTGGTAACAGAACTCGTAAATCCACTGTTGCAACTACTTATAGTTGCCAATGACGAAAACTACGGCCAGGAATTCGCTATCGCTGCGTAAGCAGCCTTAGACCTGAGCTTCTGGTACCTTCGGGTCCAGCAATCACCAGGGGATGTCTGTAAACCCAAAGTGATTGTCATATAGAACAGAATCGCCGTGCAGTACGTTGTGGACGAAGCGGCTAAAACTTACACAACTCGCCCAAAGCACCCTGCCCTTCGGGTCGCTGAGGGTTAACTTAATAGAAACGGCTACGCATGTAGTACCGACAGCGGAGTACTGGCGGACGGGGGTTCAAATCCCCCCGGCTCCACCACTTCATCATCTAAAGACGTCCACGGACGTCTTTTTTTGTGCCTGAAATCCAGCGAAATCAAGGGTTTAAGCGCTACTGGGCGCTGGAGAGGTTTTTTGAGTTACAGCCGTTTGGGTATTCCAAATGGTATTCCAAGCCATCCGGTGCTATTTTTTGGAATACCAAAACGGTGTCAGAGGTAGCTCTCATGCCCGCTCCAGCCCTTCGCCTTTCCGACCGCCAGCTCAAGGCAGTCAAGGCAAAAGACAAGGATTACGTCCTCAGCGATGGTGACGGCCTTCAGCTCCGAGTCAGGAGCAATGGCTCGATGCTGTGGAACTTCAACTACCGCGAGCCGGTAACCAAAAATCGTATCAATATGGGGCTGGGCACATACCCAGAGCTCTCGCTGGCGAACGCCAGGAAGAAAGTGGTGGAAGCACGCGAGCTGCTTGCACAAGGCATTGATCCCAAGGTGCAACGCAATGCACAGGACGAAGCCAAACGAGCGGAGACGGAACATACGTTCGAGAACGTGGCCACCGCCTGGTTCGAGCTGAAGAAGGACTCCGTCACGCCGGCGTACGCCGAAGACATTTGGCGATCGCTCACGCTGCATGTATTTCCAGACCTGAAAACAACGCCGCTCTCGAAAATTACCGCACCGATGGTCATCGAACTGCTTCGCCCAATCGAGGCCAAAGGCAGCCTCGAGACAGTGAAGCGATTGAGCCAACGGCTCAACGAGATCATGACCTACGGGGTGAACTCCGGGTTGATTTTCGCTAACCCCCTCAGTGGCATTCGGGCGGTATTCAAGAAACCCAAAAAACAGAACATGGCCGCGCTACGACCCGATGAGCTTTCCGAGCTCATGATCGAAATCGCGAACGCCAGCATCAAGCGGACCACCCGCTGCCTGATCGAATGGCAACTGCACACCATGACCCGTCCTGCCGAAGCGGCTACCACCCAATGGGCAGACATCGACTTCGACAAACGCATCTGGACCATCCCGCCGGAGCGCATGAAAAAGCGTCGTCCACACACCATCCCTCTGACCGAACAGGCACTCGCGTTACTGGAGGCGCTCAAGCCCCACAGTGGCCACAGGGAATACGTGTTCCCGGCAGATAGAAACCCGCGCACCCACGCCAATAGCCAGACCGCCAACATGGCGTTGAAGCGCATGGGCTTCCAGGACCGCTTGGTTAGCCACGGCATGCGCTCCATGGCCAGCACCATCCTGAACGAGCATGGGTGGGATCCGGAGCTCATCGAAGTCGCGCTGGCGCATGTCGACAAGGACGAAGTCCGAAGCGCTTACAACCGGGCGGACTACATCGAGCGCCGGCGTCCGATGATGGCTTGGTGGAGTGAGCACATCCAGAAAGCGGCCACTGGCAACCTGTCGGCATCTGCGATCAATCAAACCAGGGACCACAACGTCGTGCGGATACGGTGAGCACTCACCGGACGCCGCCAGTAACCGAGAGTGACTCCCCAGATGGAGTGATGGTTGATTTGGCGACACCGGCGACACCGGCGACAACCCGCGTAATACCTGGCCTGCAGCGTGGCGACAGAGGTGGCGACTGTCGCCGCTGCAAGCCTCGCCCTTGGGGCTTTCTCGGCCAAGCCCACGCGAGCGGGAAGGCTCCGCATTCCCACTCGCATGGGCTCACATTAAAAACCGACGAACGACCACCCAGCCATGGAAAACCACCGGCCTCCAAGGCCTTCCAGCGCTACCGATGGGCGCAAGAGTCACCCCCAAAATACGGTTGACCGCCAGCAGAACGAGCGCTAAACCAGAACCGTACCAGCGCTGTCCTCGACAGCACCCAGGTAGCCAGAACCTTTGAGGCTACGCCACATCGTGGTGGTTCTCCCCAAGTGCGATTAGCGTCCGGCGGCTCGCACGCTCACAGTGATGTGATGGATGCCTACTTCTACCAGAGTGCCATTGCGGCAACTCATACCCCTTTATAGCTGCCCAGCAGCAACCTATCCGCTTGGCCATTTCCTTGCGCCAACCTGTTGCCCGTCTCTTTGCCCCTAAAGAGACGGGCGCTCCTATCACTGCTGCAGCCCTGCTCGCACGGGCCTTTGCGGTTTTCCCCCTAGTGACAATCGGCGTGACAAACACCGAAAAATCACCAGCAACAGCGATGCCAATGATGGTGCCGCAGCCCATGAAATGGACTGCACCTGACTGACAGTCAGGCATGCCCCAGTCATCACCTCGCTGCCTTCACCCGACTCAGGATCTCGCGGCATTGGTCTCGTCAGCCAGTGCAGCCTCCACCCGCCCACTTCTTCGGAGGTGTTCAGGAGGCCAGGTCATGAGATGCCCAAGCTCCCGGTCGTAAGGAGCCGTCAGTCCCGCGTAAGTGGACAAACCTCACACAGGTCGCAGGGGCCTTGATCCCTGATAACACTCAACAACCGTGGCGGGATAAGTGAGGACAAAGTCGATAACCTCAGGAGAATAGCGATGCAACTGTGCGAAGCATTCGAGCCACCACAACCCTTGCTGGAATACCTGCAGTCGCCACTGCCCTACCCGGTCGAAGCACTCGGGAATCTGTTGGGCCCTGCGGTTGAACGACTGGCCGAAGTGATCGGCGTGCCCTGCGCCATGGCTGCACAATCGGTGCTGGCCAGCGCTGCCCTAGTAAGTCAGGGTCATGCCAATGTCCACCTCGACGGACGAACCTATCCGTTGTCGCTATACCTACTGACGGTGGCGTCCTCGGGTGATCGAAAAAGCGCGGTGGATCACCTGGCACTGAAGGCGGCGCGCGACTGGGAACGACAGCAGTGGACCCTGTATACGGAAAAGCTCATAACCTATCGCGCCGCCAGCAACATCATGACCAAACCCAAAACAACAAAGAAACGCGCGGAGGTGGAAGGCGGTGAGCTATCCGAGCCGGTACCGCCGAGACTGATCATTACCGAGCCCACCATCGAAGCGTTGATCAAAAGCCTGTGCCACGGCTTGCCCAGCATGGGATTGTTCAATGATGAAGGTGGCCAATTCTTGGGCAGCAGCACCATGAGCAAAGAGAACCTGCTTAAGGCGATTACCACCTTGTCGACACTGTGGGATGGCAGCCCGATCGACCGGGCGCGCTCCATGGCTGGAGAAAGCCTGCGCGCCTATGACCGCCGCCTCAGCCTGCATTTGATGCTGCAGCCTTACTTGGCCAACCAGCTACTCAAAGACTCGGTGATCAAAGGCCAAGGCATCCTGGGCCGCTGCCTGATCAGCTGGCCCGAACGTCTGGTCGGTCAGCGCTTGTACAAGGCAGTCGACCTGACGCGAGATGCCAAGGTTCAGCGCTACCAAACGCACATTACCACCCTACTGGATAAGCCACTGTCGCTGCACAAAGACGGTTCACTTAACCCCGCCAGGCTGGAACTGACGCCCAGCGCTCGCACTGCCTGGATTGATATTCACGACACCATCGAATGCCAGTCTGGCGAGTTCGGTGAACTGGCAGGAGTCCAATCCGTCGCAGGAAAAGCAGCGGCCAATGTGCTGCGCATCGCCGGTGTGCTCGCGGTAATTGAAGATGCGAATGTAGTGAGTGAGGCCCATATTCAACGCGCCTCAACACTGATGGATTACTACCTGGCGGAGATCCAGCGCCTGACCGAACAAGAGCCAATCAACACTTTACGTGAGGAGGCGGATCGACTGCTACGCTGGCTGACGCAAAAAGGCTGGACCCAATTCACCATCCGCGATCTCAATCGCAACGGCCCTCGCTTTGCCCGCAAGAGCAGCCATCACACCGCCACACTGCTCGTCGAGCTGATCACGCATAACTGGCTGAACAGTCGCGATGCCAAAACTTTCGAGGTCCGCCATGTTTCGCCTCAATGACGCGGTGCGCTGCTACCAGGCGCAACATCAATCGCAATCAGAAACACGGTGTGTCGCCGCTTCTGTCGCCACCTTGTCGCCACGCGCCAGGCCAGGAATGACGCGGGTTGTCGCCACTGTCGCCGCTGTCGCCACACCACCTCTTGCCCCTGCCGACATCGCCATACTGATCGAGCAACTGCGTGAAGAAGGAGCACTGCTGGAACACCAGGAGAACGCCCTCCTGATCCGCCCGACACACTGGCAGCAGGTGGACAGGCTCAGCCCCCACTGGAAAGCCCTGCTGCTCTTTTTGCAAACAAACGAAAACGGTGATGACGATGGCACTGGTCGGTCGGCGTGATGGTCGCAACTTTGGCTATGGCCGCCAGCTGAGCTACGCCGGCCCACAAGCGCTAAACGATTTGTTTGCCGGCGGCCACTTCGCCACGGTCAAAGCGCATAGCGATCGCTGGCAAGCGTTCGTGCGTTGGTGTCGATCAGTGGACGGCCCCGGTTACAACGATGCACGTCAGATCGATCGACGGACGCTGCAAGACTACGCCGCGTACCTGCGCCTGCAGATCCAGCAAGGTGAACTCTGCATCGCGACCGCGCAGAACCGCCTAAGCAGCGTCAACCGAACCCTCGCTGCGCTCCGCGGTGATCAGGACGTGAGGATCGCCAGCCCGAGCCAGGCGTTGGGACAGCAGCGCTCGAACGTACGCACCCGCGCGCCGGATGGCCAAGACCGCCAACAAGTGCAGCGAGTGATTGAGGCGCTTGGCGAACAGCACCACGAGCGGGTGGCGGCAATTGTTCTGTTGGCCCGAACAACCGGTATGCGCCTGCGCGAAGCGATCCTGGCTGACCTACCACGACTGCAACGCGAAGCCGAACACTTGGGCCGTATCAACATCCAGGACGGCACCAAAGGCGGCCGCTCAGGGGCATCAGCGCCGCGATGGATCAATGCTAATGAAGAGGTGAAGGTGGCGCTACAGCTCGCCCGAAATGCGTCGCCGCCCCGCAGCCGCAACTTGCTGGCCCGAGGCGAAAGCTACGCCGCATTCCTGCAACAGACCGTACTCCCCGCCCGCGAAGTGCTACATGAACAAGGGCTGAAGGGCTTTCATGAACTGCGAGCGGCCTATGCCTGCGAGCGTTACGAACAGCTCACTGGCCACGCGGCCCCAGTCAATGGTGGCCACTGCTATCGAATTGACCGCGACCTTGATCAACGGGCGCGCCAACAAATCAGCCTTGAGCTCGGGCATAACCGGATTGATGTGGTTTCGGCTTACATTGGAGGTAGAGCGTGACCAAGCCCTTCGATATGGCGCTGTTCCTGAGCGGCGTACTGACCGGCTCGAAGATCACGCAGCAACGCCACCTATGCCAAGCCCGAATCATGCAGGCGGCCATACAACAGCGATGGCAACGCGATAATCCCTGGACCTGGCAGCTCAAGCATGTGCGCTGGTTTTTCACTCAGCACCTGAAGGATCATTCCGACGCCACCCGGTATTACTATCGCCTCACCACCCTATTGATCTGGAAACGATTAGGGAATCACCGAGAAATGCTGATCCAACGCTCGAATAGAGCCCCTTGGAAGCAGCGTCGTTTCTAGGCATGATACTGCATGTGGCCAGCATTACGACATCGAGTGCTGTTAGTTTCCGTTTAGGCGATAGGGATATGGAAGTAGCGATAAGGGTGATGTCTCGCGGACAGGAAATCGACCGCATCATGCGCCCCCTCAGAATGGATGGGGGGCGGCCTGCCGTCACCTACAGAAAATTGCTCTGGCCAGTAGAAGACGGCTGTATCCATATCGAAACCGAACACGATGCGGCCCTCTACCATGTGAGTACGAAGCTTGACGACTGGGTGGAGCTTGTCACGCGCGTACTACCAGAGTCACTCCCAACTCACATCGATGAGTGTGCAGAACTACTTCGTGCCTGCTTCCGGGAAAATCTGCCTCATGGCGTTATACGCGCATCTTCCTCGCTGGTATCTGTTGGCCTAGAGAATGAAGCGCGCGACCTGCTAGTAGATTTCCTGCGCGAAAAGCACGACTCAGAACGCCTGAGCAAGCTGATACAGATGCAGCTGCTTTTCAGCGAAAGATCCAGCACCCCGCTCCCCCCTACGAATACAAATCCATCTGCTGAAAATACAGAGTCTGAGATCGATACAGCCATATCCATCGAAGATGTGAAAACACTGGACTGGGATTGGATACCAGCAGATGAGGCGCAAAAACCAGAAGTAGATGACCAAGTCCTGAGAACACAGGCCGAATGCACCCAAGAAACTATAGGTGCCTACCGCACCATAGAACGTGGCGCAGTGATTTCGGGCCTCGCCGAATCTCTGAGCGAATCAGTATGGGTCGAAGAGCTTCTTCTACCGCCACAAGGTCGCACTTCCTCACTTGGGGAGAACACGCTTTTGGAGCGTACGGCAAAACTCGGAACCATCGCATTGGACCTATTGAGATACTTTGCAGACAACCCGGGGGACCGAGCTGCCCACGCTGAATTGGTACTTGGATACCCTGTCGCGGATATCAACAAACTACTTACGGGCTCCCTAAGCCACTACCTGAAGAGAAGCGGGCCAGGTGGATGGGAATGCCACCCGTGGGCTTTAAGCATTCTAACCGCCCTCGACGAAGCCTTGTGAACGCATCAGAGCGCAGGGATGCTCACTGGCAATCTGCCGCACTACTCAAGAGCCCTCAGGCGCTCAAGCAACGCAAGCAGGGCGGTCTCAGGATGTCTGAGCTCGCACTCCCACAAGACCAGAACGTTCCATCCATCACTCTCCAACCTCTGCAATACCGTCAAGTCTCTTTCAACATTGGATTGAAGCTTGGCCGCCCAGAAATCGACTCGTGTCTTGGGCAAGACAGCATATTTACATCCAGCATGGCGATGCCAAAAACACCCATGTACAAAAATACAGACCCTGAGTCTAGACAGTATAATATCCGGTTTTCCCGGCAGGTCTTTGCGATAAAGTCGGAACCGGTAGCCATGGGCGTGCAGAAAGCGCCTGACTGTCATTTCCGGCTTGGTGCCCTTCCCTTTGATGCCAGCCATCATGCGGGATCTTGTGGCGCGGTCGACGACATCCATTTAGTACTTCCTCAAAACAGCGTGGTTTCATGAGTCGTAGCTATCCCATCCAGGTCGTGGATCTCTTTGCTGGCCCAGGCGGTCTCGGAGAGGGCTTTTCCTCTCACTCCAGCAACAATGCTGAGACCTTCGAGATCAAGGTCTCAGCCGAGATGGAGATCTCGGCTCGCTCCACTCTGCGACTCCGGGCTTTCTACCGGCTGCTGAAAAACAAACAACCCGAGGCCCTAGAGGATTATTACAACTTTTGCGAAACAGCAGATGTAGCGGAGCCCTACACAAACAGAAGTCTTGAGGCCTGGAAGCATGCTGACAACGAGGCGCAGCTGCTGGAGCTGGGTACAGAAGAAGGCAACATCCGGCTCGACAGAATGCTGGAACATCGCCTCGACGAAACCAAACCATGGGTTCTGATCGGCGGCCCACCATGCCAGGCCTACTCAATCGTCGGGCGTGCAAGAAATCGCGGAAAACTGGACTATCGAGCAGAGGACGATCATCGACACTTTCTCTATCGTGAATACCTGAGGATCATTCAAAAGAAAAGACCCGCAGTCTTCGTGATGGAGAACGTGAAAGGGATTCTTTCATCGAAAGTAGCTGGCGAGCAGATGTTTCCACAGATCCTGCGAGACCTCGCTGACCCGGACGCAGCATTGGGAGAAAGCGAAAACGGGCCAAAGTACAGGATCTGTTCGCTGGTAGCCGATGACATCTACGAAAGCGGAGCTGACCCGGACAGCATCGAACCAAGCAACTACATCATTCGGGCCGAGAACTACGGCGTTCCTCAGGCCAGGCATCGAGTGATACTTCTCGGTGTTTCCGAGGAGTATCTAAACGCTCTTGGAGATCACAAGCTATCACCAGCCCAAGGACCATCAATAGACAAGGTCATCGGCTGCCTACCGCCCTTGCGAAGCACTCTTACCAAAGTAAAGGACTCTCCTGATGTCTGGGCAGATACCGTGCGTGAGCATCTGAGGGAGCTGAACCAGGAGTGCCTTCTACAGGTACCCGATACGCCTGAAAGACTAGGTCTAGCCACAAAACTCGGCATTCTCGCCAGCAGCTACGATGGTAGAGACCTGAACTCGGGAGGGTTACGTGTTCTCAAAAAGAGTGCATGGAATGGCGTGACAGGCACCCACCTCGATGGCTGGCTGCAGGATCCTCGGCTCAAGTATTGGCTCAATCATGAAGCACGAGGGCACATGAGCTCCGATCTGCGTAGATACGTTTACGCTACCGCCTTTGCCGAGACATACAAGGACTCGCCCAAAGGCCACCATGACTTCAACCTGCCAGGACTCGAACCAGACCATAAAAACTGGAAGACCGGAAAGTTCAGCGACCGCTTCCGGGTACAGAGATCGGGCATTCCCTCCACGACGATAACCAGCCATATCGCCAAGGACGGTCACTACTTTATTCATTATGATCCCAGACAATGCAGAAGCCTGACTGTCCGCGAGGCCGCCCGACTGCAAACTTTCCCTGACAACTATTTCTTTCTCGGAAACAGAACGCAGCAATTCCATCAAGTGGGCAACGCAGTTCCACCACTTCTGGCTCGACAGATTGCAGATGTTGTAGCGCGCATTATCAGAAACGGAAAAGACACGAGATAGAGTCAATCCAGGCACTACATGCTCGACAGGGAGAGTTCACTTGCCACCGTCATTCAAGAGTCGAAATGCCCCTCCAAAGGCCAGCGCAATGGTCGAGGCACTGCGTGGGCTTGGCTACAACACACAGACAGCACTGGCCGACATTATCGACAACAGTGTAGCGGCAGGTGCGTCGGAAGTCAGAGTCGAACTCATCTGGGCAGAGACAGAGAGCCGAATTACCTGCCTAGACAACGGCACTGGAATGTCAGCAGCCGGGCTTGATCTTGCCATGAGACTGGGCGAGCGAAACCCGCTAGAGGAGCGATCAAAGTCTGATCTTGGTCGTTTTGGCCTTGGACTCAAGACCGCTTCCTTCTCACAGTGTCGCAGGCTGACTGTAGCGACAATCGGCACCGACAACATGCAGTCTCTACGCTGGGACCTCGACTACATAGCCAATAGCCATGATGGCGGCTGGCACCTTCTAGAGGGCCCCCACCCAGGCTCGGAGAAATGTCTGGAGCCTCTTTCTGATGCAGGCAAAGGAACAATGGTGCTGTGGGAGGAACTAGACAGAATTATTACGCCAGGAAGTACGGTTCAGGACTTTCTTAACCTTGCCGACAAGGTGGAGCAGCATCTCGGAATGGTCTTTCACCGATACCTTGAAGGAAGCAGGCCCCGCCTCAGAGTTCTGCTCAATGGTCAGCCCGTAAGGCCTTGGGATCCCTTTATGACGGACCATCCGGGAAAGCCATACAACCCTCCCGTATTCAAACATCCATCCATCAGAGGTATCGAGGCCGAATGTCATGTCCTACCGCACAAGGACATGCTTTCGCCTGAAGACTTCGAGCGCTTGGGCGGCCCTGATGGCTGGACAGCGCAACAGGGATTCTACGTTTATCGCAACGAACGCCTTCTGGTAGCAGGCAGCTGGCTTGGGCTGGGAACCGGTAGATCTTGGACAAAAGACGAAGCCCATCGCCTGGCCAGAATCCGGATTGATATCCCGAACTCTGCAGATGCCGACTGGAAAATCGATATCAGGAAGTCCACAGCACGGCCCCCCATCTATCTTAGAGACTGGTTGACCAGCTTAGCCGAAGCGACCCGTGCCCGCGCCAGACGAGCTTTTGCCCATAGAGGACGACCAACATTGCTTGGCAACAAGCAGGTTGCTGAAGCATGGAAGGTCGAACGGCTCGCCAGTGGAATGCGATACAGAATAGATAGCGACCACCCTGCAGTAAGAGACGTTCTGGATGAAGCAGGAACATTGCTCCCCCAGATCAAGGCAATGCTGCGAGTTATCGAAGAAACCGTTCCTGTCCAGCGGATATGGATTGATACGGCAGAAAACAAGGATACCCCGTGTACGGGGTTCGAGAAGGCACCATCCAGCGAGGTCAGTGAGATTCTGATGGTCATGTACCGCGGCATGGTCGAGAGGAAGGGATACTCAGCCTCCTCCGCCAAGGAACAACTCCGAGCGACAGAACCCTTCCATGCCTTCCCTTACTTGGTAGATGCTCTGCCTGACAATTTATAAGGAGTCGTAGCGAATGTCCGAGGACAACAAATGGAGTGTGGTCAAAATCGTCCAGGAAATGCTTGCAGACGAACAGGACAAGTCAGCAATTACTCCGACCCTGATTTCGCAAAAGATCGACATGGTGCTGAAGATCATGCCGAACAAGGCAGAAGGGCTCGACCGCACCGCTGTCACTGACGAACTCATTAGGCGATTCAGTATCTGGGTTGGTGATGATTCGTCGCTTGTCGATATGGCCGGGCACATACCCTGGCTTACCAGCGAGCGAAAGAAGGAGTGGCGCTACTGGCGGCGATACAGAGAATGGCAGGAGAAGAAACTGCCATGGAGCGCTATAGAAGCACTCGACAAGACAACCGACAACATCCTCTCGATGCTCGAAGATCCGAAACGCGAAGGCTCATGGGATCGTCGCGGTATGGTGGTTGGTCATGTGCAGTCAGGAAAGACAGGGAACTATACGGGCCTGATCTGCAAGGCAGCCGATGCTGGCTACAAGATAATCATCGTACTGGCAGGCCTTCACAACAACCTGCGTTCCCAAACGCAAATGCGACTGGATGAAGGATTTCTTGGCTACGAGACCAGCCCCATTGAGGGTGAAGGCAACGTTGCAATTGGAGTAGGAAAGATTGATCCTTCACCGGCTCTACGCCCGCAGTACGTAACCAATAGGACAGAGACAGGTGACTTCAATACCAAGTTCGTAAAGAACCTTGGCGTATCGCCTGAACAGAAGCCGTGGCTTTTCGTAGTAAAGAAGAACAAGACAGTCCTACAGCGCCTTTTGAAGTGGATTCACAAACATGTGGCTGAAACGACAGACCCGGAGACTGGCCGCCCACTGGTAACGCATCTCCCCCTTCTGATCGTTGACGACGAGGCGGACCATGCATCAGTGGATACAGGAGAGAAAGTTGTCGACGACAACGGCCAGCCGGACCTTGAACACGAGCCAACGGCAATCAACAGCCTCATTCGCCAAATATTGCACTCCTTTTCAAGAAAGGCCTATATCGGCTACACCGCCACGCCGTTTGCGAACATCTATATCCATGAACAAGGCGAAACCACCAAGGAAGGACCAGACCTGTTCCCGGCAGCATTTATCACCAATCTCTCAGCCCCATCCAGTTACGTAGGTCCATCAAGAGTCTTCGGGCTGGCTAGCGAAAATGGGCGACTCGGTGCGCTCGATCTGGTTCGCCCGGTCACGGACCAATGCTCGGAAGATGGCAAGAGTGGCTGGATGCCTGTTAGTCACAAAAGCAGTCATACGCCCCCAGATATCATGCCGCCCTCACTTATCGAGGCAATACAGGCATTCATCCTTGCATGCACAATTCGACAACTTCGTGGTCAGGGAGCAGAGCACAGCTCCATGCTGGTTCACGTTACCCGCTTCAACCTTGTTCAGCAGCATGTACACGGACAAGTCTACGATTACGTGATGCATTTGAAACAGCGTCTCAGACGACGCATTGATCATCAGGGCGCTCTATCCGAACTGCGTAGCCTGTGGAGCCGTGACTTCCTGTCAACTAGCGACAGCGTTGAAAAGCAAACGTCGGAGTCGCCTCACCGCACAATTACAGACTGGATTGAGATAGAACAGGCTCTACCGGATCTGCTGGAGCAGATCGATGTGCGCATGATCAATGGTACGGCAAAGGATGCATTGGACTATGCCGACAGCGCCACGGGACTAAAAGTCATTGCCATCGGCGGTGACAAACTGGCACGTGGGCTTACGCTTGAGGGACTATGCGTCAGCTACTTTCTCCGCGCCTCCAAGATGTACGACACACTGATGCAAATGGGCCGCTGGTTTGGCTATCGACCAGGCTACCTAGATTTGTGTCGCCTTTACACCACGGAAGATCTTGTCGAATGGTTCGAACACATTGCCGATGCTGCCGAAGAGCTTAGAGCCGAATTCGACTTCATGATGGATAGCGGCCTTACGCCACGCGACTATGGTCTCAAGGTAGTGTCCCATCCCGTGTTGATGGTCACATCACCGCTGAAAATGCGGACGGCAAAAACCCTGCATCTGTCTTTCAGCGGTGACATTGTCGAAACGGTCAGTTTCTTCAAAAACCCTGCAAAGCTCGAACAGAACCTGGGTGCTTTCAACTTCCTTGCCGATAGCTTGGGAATGCCGTCCTTAATCCCTTCTCAGAGCCGAAATGGCCGAAAAGACAACTGGAACGGTGTGAATTGGGTTGATGTTCCGGTGCAGCCGGTAGTCGACTTTCTAAGGTCGTATCAAACGCACCCGGATTCCCGGAAGGTTAGAAGCGATCTACTCGCGAACTTCATAGAGGAAATGAGTCGCATCGGCGAGCTTACCTCTTGGACTGTTGCCGTAATCGGTGGTGGTGTTGCGGAGACGGAGAACGTTGCGGGCTTTCAGATCAAACGCATGAAGCGAAAAAACAAATCTCTGGATACTGACGATAAGTATTCCATTGGCCGCCTGCTGTCACCTCAGGACGAGGCGCTGGATATCGATGAGCCGGCATGGAATGCCGCACTTGAGTTGACG
Source organism: Pseudomonas sp. NIBRBAC000502773 (assembly GCF_006517195.1). NCBI lineage: Bacteria > Pseudomonadati > Pseudomonadota > Gammaproteobacteria > Pseudomonadales > Pseudomonadaceae > Pseudomonas > Pseudomonas sp. NIBRBAC000502773. Next base: position 2,400,744 of record NZ_CP041189.1, read on the forward strand.
CAGAAAAGCTGGAAACCCGACCCGGGTCGCTCAAGAGGCAGAGAATTGCCTGAGGTTCCAAGCGGCCCCTACATCAGACGTATCCGTGGCCTTGGGGCCGACACCGTAGTCCCCGCCCCCGAAAGAGGGCTGCTGCTGATATCTATTCTCGACCCGGAGCAATCTGACGTTTCAGGCGTTAAAACTCCTATCATTGCATTTGCTATCAGCTTTCCTTCGAGCCATGCGGGGAAATCAGTGCCCTATGTCGTCACAAACCTTCTGTGGGAGCAGCAATATGGCGGCGCTGAGTAGCACCGAAATTCTGGGTACCTGGAGGGCGCTTCCCGGTAACGCATCGATCCCCGGATGGAGATCCATAGATCTCTTTCAGTCAGGCACCTGTCGAGTAAAAGCCGCCAGGCATGCTCCCGGAAATGAAGAGGCCATTCTGATTGGGTTTTCGAGTGCCAAGTTAGCTCCGACCTCACAGCTACCCCAAGGACAGGGATTTCGCATGGAAAGAGCGACTCTTGGCGAGACTGCTGGCGAATATCAATGGCTTGCAGTCGTTCGCCAATCTGCGGGCAATCTTGAACTGTTTGCCACTGTTGTGACGGATGTCTGCGGGCTTATTGACTCATCCGATAGCTACCCTGAAGAGCTGCTGTATCAACGGCTGCTTGGAAGGGTACGCGGATGGCAGGAGTTCATGCGCAGGGGCCGTGAAGGACTTAGCGTCGAGGCCGAACTGGGGCTTGTAGGTGAGATCTGCCTGCTGCGCTACCTTTTTGATGAAGGCGTACCGCTTTTCTCTGCAGTTGATGGATGGAAAGGACCGCTCGACGGCCTGCATGACTTCCAACTGGGGACAGGTGCAATAGAGGTCAAATCAACAATGGCCACGGAAGGCTTTCCAGTAAGGATTGCCTCTTTGGACCAGTTGGACGACTCCCAGTGCCCGCCACTCTTCCTTGCAGCGCTCCGCTTTGGATCGAACGAGTCGGGCATAACGCTTCCCGAGTACGTATCGAATACTCGCCATCTTCTGGAGCCCGATCCTGCAGCGACAAGACTTTTCGAGCAGGCACTCCTTCATGTCGGCTATCTGGACATGCAGGCAGAAACCTACACACGTCGTTTTTCGCTAGGCGAGATCAGGATCCATCTCGTGGATTCGGAATTTCCTAAGCTGACACCTTTCAACATCCCTACACCTATTCGCCGAGCGCAGTATGAACTCGATCTGGCATTGCTTCCGGTCGATAACTGCCCTCTTTCGGATGTGCTTGAGAAACTTGGAGTCGTTTGATGGAACTTGTGGACTTTCTGCGAGAAACGCAGGCATCAATCAGAGAAGAAATAGAGAAAGATGTTGCTCCAGGTGCAGCGCCGGTTCCTGCCGAGGCCGTTTTCACCGAGCAGGTAATGACACATATGGCAGATGAAGGCATCACCTTTGAGCCAACGGTCTGTCATTACGAGGCAAAAGTCGGAGGCAGCATCGGCGGGAAAAGCGCGGCCTATAAGGTCAGAATCAGTGGCTACTCGGTGTCCGAAACCACAGACGAAAATGGAAGCCCCGACAGGCTCGATCTTTTTGTCAGTCTCTATAAGGCACTGGACGAAATCGAATCCCTTCCCGACCAAGAAGTAGGCAAGGCGGCAAAAGAAGGCCTGCAGTTCCTCAGGTTCTGCGCAACCGGGCAGCTAGCCGGAAAGCTCGATGAAACCAATGATGCCTACGCGCTGGTAACGGAAGTCGAACGTATCTTCAAGACACTCGACAGCATAAGGATCTTCATAATTACTGACGCGCTGGTCAAAACAAGGACCTACGCCCCCCATGATGTCGAAGGCAAGCAGGTCCGACTTGAAGTCATGGATATTCAGCGCTTGTTTAACCATTGGCAACAAGGCCGACCGCGCGATGAACTAATAGTCAATTTTCAGGACCTCTGCGGAACAGCGCTACCAAGCGTATGGGTTCCGGGCTCAGGTGACGACGAGTATGACTATGCTCTGACAGCAGTACCTGGTGAGGCACTACGCTTTCTCTACGAAAAATACGGCCCGCGTATTCTTGAAGCCAACGTACGCTCATTCCTTGGGGTAAACAGCAAAGGAGTGAACAAGGGGATTCGCGACAGTCTGCGGAATAATCCTGACCGTTTCATGGCATACAACAATGGCATCGTTGTTGTGGCCGATGCCGCCAAACTGGACCGCGCTAAAGATGGATCAACGGGCATCCTGTGGCTGCAGGGTATGCAAATAGTTAACGGCGGGCAGACGACTGCCTCCATCTACTTCGCCAAGAAGAAAAATCCTGAGATAGATCTGAGTAACGTACGAGTCCCAGCCAAGATCATCGTGCTGCGAAATGGGCAAGGCGATGACGAAGAGCTGATCTCGAATATTTCTCGCTATGCCAACAGCCAGAATGTCGTCAAGCAGTCAGACCTTTCCGCCAACAAGCCATTCCACCGTGAGTTAGAGAAACTGTCCATGCGCACATATTGTCCGGATGGTGTGGGCCGCTGGTTCTACGAACGATCAGCAGGAAGCTACAAGGTGATGCTGGAAAAGGAGGCGACTACACCTGCTCAAAAGAAAAAACTGCAGGTTGCCATCCCGACATTCCGCAAGATCACCAAGCCTGATCTAGCGAAGTTTCTGCTCACTTGGGAGCAAAAACCTCATGTTGTTGGACTGGGTAGCCAGAAGAATTTTCAGGCATTCATGGATGAGCTAGCCGAACGAGAGGGCGCTGGGGGAAATGTGATCCCGGACCAAGAGCAGTTCAAAGAAATGATTGCAAAGGCAATCCTCTTCAAGTCTGCCCAGAAGATTATCAGACCCTTGTTCCCCGCATTCCAAGGCAACATCACGGTCTACACGGTCTCGGTGCTCGCGCTTAAAATGGGTAATAATTTCAACTTTCAACGTGTCTGGCAGGAGCAAGCCATTTCACTACAGCTGCAAAGACAACTAGCAACTTGGGCGCATGAGGTAAATGAAGCACTTCATCGCGGCGCTGGTGGAAAAATGATCTCCGAATGGGCCAAGAAACAAGAGTGCTGGGGACAGGTAAGCGATACTCGCTATTCTGAATTAGAGAAAAACATCCCAGAGCACTTCATCCCTGAAACTTTAAAGTGAGGAAAACAAACCTGCAATTTTGAAGCAGGTGCAACAGATGACTACGTAGTAGATATAACCCCCCAAAAAAATAGTCTAGAATCGCTGAAATTTTACCTTTTCAAAGACAATTTTATGACAAAAAACCTTGAAATATCTGTAGAACAGCTTTATTAAGCACAGCCCAGACAGCCACCCCAAAGACTTCCGTCAACACGAGTTTAATTTTATAGGGATATTAAATATGGACCTTTCAGCGGAGCAAAATTTAAGAAACCTAGCCGACTCAGAGCTAATACGAATACTAGATTCACTCCCTAAAGATCCAATATCAAAAATGACCTTATTCATAGACATGATGAGGTTTCTAGATTATTTTACCGTATATAAAGACTCGCTACCTAAGGAGCAAATAACTTCAACCTCAGAGTCAGAGCTATATAGACTTGGCTGGGGAATGGCCATAAAGCATTTTTTTGTAGACATCGGAAAGCCGGGAATACCAGTTAGGGAAAGTACTACCGAAACAAGAAAAATTGCAGCTCAAGTATTGTATCGACTAGGGGCGATCGCCTTCCTAAAAAACATTTCAGACTTAAACTGTACCGGACTGATAGATATCCACACCTCCACTGACCAAATAACAGTGACCGCACGAGAAGAGATCACATATCAACTTATGGATGCACTACAGTCCACATACGCATCTCAAATCGATCTAGCGGTAAGAAAAAACACAACCGGCTTCTCGAATGGATGGAAAGTTTTTAGCTTTGATGAAGAACCCGATGAAATAAAGGCTGTTGGTGCATTCTATGGCTTCAATAATTCCAGCCTACACAAAGACAAAAAAATTGAAAATGTAAGAATACTGATGGAACCATTGATATTCCCTCATGACTTGGGACATGGAGTCATGATGGGGTACGGTGCTGACCCTCGAGTCGATAATCATTTCTTCTCTTTAGCCCTTGACTGGATAAGAGAGGCACGAGACCAAGCAGGGCTTCATCCTAGTGTAAAAATCAACGGAATAAGCGCCGTACACATCATAGTCGTCACTGCTGTGATCATAGCACTGCATACTAAACACATTACATTTGCAGATATAGCACTCCATAAAATAAAGGAAATATCAATACCGCAAAGCCTGACCATCTGGACCACGCAAAGTGACCTTATAGATGCAGTTATGGCTCATACAGGCTTCGAGAAAGACCTGACATCTGAAATTCTCGACATAATATCTTTTAAAATATCAGACCTTTCCACATTCAAAAGCGGCAGTTATATTTCACCACTACTACTTGACATGGGTAATGGAATGCTTCTTCGGCCCGTCGCCAGCATACTCAGAAACCCCTTTCATTCAATGATTGAACTACTCACGCAAAGAGACATAAATACAACCAACGCTATCGCGCTCCCTAGAGAAGATTGGCTTAGAAGCCACATTTATTACATGTTCATGGGAAATCGATACAAGCGGGTAACAGGAAACATTAAGTTACGAAATGCAGGACGAACAATTACTGATCTAGACGGCGCTATTTATGATACTGTTTCAGGAAACCTTGCGCTCTTTCAATTGAAGTGGCAGGACTATTTTGTTTTTGATGTTAAAAAGCTTCGAAGCAAGGCAAAAAATCTTGCTTCCGAGATAGATTCGTGGGGGGAGGCTGTAGAATCATGGCTGAAAGATAAAAGTTCAGATGAACTCGTAAAAACGCTGCGACTGAAGCTTCCAGAAGGAAGGTCAATTACCAGAATTTATCTTTTTGGAATTTCTTGGTCGGCCTTCCGTGTTCAAGGGTATGGCTACAGCCGCGAGGCCAGCCATGTAGCCTGTTGTAACCTTCCAATGTTTCGTCGAGTTCGCTACAGCATTGGGAAAAGTATTGATGTATTTGGTGACATCTTTGAACAGCTATTAAAAGAACAGACGCACATAGATGAAAACATAAAAAAAGAGTCCTTAGATCTATATCTACCCGGGATAAAAGTGAGACTCAAAGACCTGTTCTTTAGTTACTGAATCCCCCCCGAATCTTGTCTGCGTGATCTGCTCTTGGTCGATTTCTGCTTGTCGTCATCGGCAGCTGTAGGCAGTTTACTGCCAATCATGGTTATGAAGCGTGCTGTCAGATCGACTGCAAAACGGGTGGTCACGTGGAGTGCTGTATTCCAATTGGTATTCCAATAAAAAAATTAAATCTATATAAATATTATAAATCAATATCTTGCCAGCCGGATTCAAATTACCCCGGCCCACCACTTCAACATCTAAAGACGTCCACGGACGTCTTTTTTTGTGCCTGAAATCCAGAAAAACCAAGGGTTCGGAGTTATTGGCTTCCGTATAGGCTTTTTGCGTTCCAGACGCCTTGTTACCCCGGCTACCCAGCACCCGTCTTGGGAAAGCCCCTGCACCTTTGCAGACGACGCCCTCCACACCATCCTCCGAATTCATCTCCAGTAGGAGCACAAGCGGGATACGGTGCTGAACAAGGGTACCGGCGTAATTCACTCTGATGCAGGAGCTCTGCGCAAAGTCCACTTGATGTTCTCCAAATCCTCGCCTCACCCAACGCCATGACCTGGCCTTCGAACTCGAAGGCGCCAACCGTCACACGCTACTGGCCACCCACCGATCCACTGTGCTGGGTGAACTGTTGGTCGAAGGCGTGTTGCTACTTACCGAAGACGCCTGCGCACGCCAGTAACAAAAGTAGTCATACGCGCGCACCCGACGCTTTTCCAACCTAAATCATTCTCAGCTCCAAAAATAGCAAGTTAGCCAACTAACTATTTTAAAACACCCACCTGAATAGCTACTCATCCGCGTCGATATTGCTTTAACGATAAACCACTCGATTATTTTTATTTCACATATATTTTACATTCCCTTACATATGCTAATGTCATTACGACATCAACGCTGTTCCAACCAGAATCAAGGGGTGTGTATGGCAGGTGTAATGGCATCCGTTAACAGCCGTACACAACTGGTCGGTCAGAACAGGCTGGAATTATTGCTATTCCGCTTCAACGACCAACAGCTGTACGGAATCAACGTCTTTAAAGTTCGGGAAGTTATCCGCTGTCCCAAGTTATCTCTACTACCAAAGTCTAATAACAACATTTGTGGCGTTGCCAATATACGCGGCGCTTGCATTCCCATTCTAGACCTCGCGATGGCAACGGGGCTGCCCGGGATCACGGATAAAGAAAGCGCCTTTATTATACTTACGGAGTACAACAACCGCGTTCAGGGCTTTCTGGTGTATGCGGTTGAACACATCGTCAATTTGAACTGGGAAGATATTCATCCGCCCCCCAAGGGCAGCGGCGACAACAATTACCTGACAGCCGTTACCCGTACCGATGATCGTCTGGTCGAAATCATCGACGTGGAAAAGGTGCTGACGGAAATCTCGCCCTCGTCCGAGGAAATATCCGTCGGCGTGGTGGATGACGCGGTCACCCAACAGGCCAGGCATCTGCGTGTGTTGACCGTGGACGACTCGATGGTGGCGCGTAAACAGGTGACCCGCTGCCTGGAAACGGTAGGCGTCGAGGTGGTCGCCTTGAACGATGGGCGCCAGGCGCTGGATTACCTTCGGGCCATGCTTGACGAGGGGCGCAACCCGCATGAGGAATTCCTGATGATGATTTCGGACATCGAAATGCCGGAAATGGACGGTTATACCCTGACCGCCGAAATCCGCGGTGACCCGCGCATGGCCAAGTTGCATATCGTGCTGCACACCTCCCTGTCGGGCGGTTTCAACCAGGCCATGGTCAAGAAAGTCGGGGCCGATGACTTCCTGGCGAAGTTTCGCCCGGATGACCTGGCAGGCCGCGTAGTCGCGCGTATCAAGACCGCGAGCCCGACCTGAAAGGCAAGACAACACTGCTCAAGCCAAGGAAGCTGATGAGAAAGGTATAAGAAGAACATCAACAGAGGGCATACCATGTTGAAGTGCAATGAACTCAATCTGCAGGCGCCTGACGGCGAGGCAAAGCCATTCTGGCGGGACGGCGCACCCTCAGAAGAGCCGTACGCCCTGGGCTGCGGCACTCAGCCAGCCACCCAGGCCCCGACAGCAGCGCCAGCCGTCCCCGCCGTCCCCAGATCCATGCAAGACGAGTTGGTGGCCGCACAGCAAATCTGTAGCCGCGCCAAGACCGCCGTTGTCGAAATGTTCGGCCATGCCCGCATGGGCCGGGCCCTGGAGCTGGAACACATCAGTGCACTGGTGGACGACATTTCGAGCTCCATCGCCCGCCATCCCAACGCCTTTATCAGCCTGGCACGCCTGAAAAGCATCGACGACTACACCTACATGCATTCGGTCGCCGTGTGTGCGTTGATGATTGCCCTGGGTAATCAATTGGGCCTGTCCACCGCACTGATTCGTCGGGTCGGAATGGCCGGGTTGCTGCACGACATCGGCAAAATGGCGATACCGGGCGCCATCCTCAACAAGCCTGGCCGGTTGAGCAATGACGAATTGCAGTTGGTGCGCACCCATCCACTGGAGGGGGAGAAAACCCTGCTGGCGGCCTCGCAGATGTGCGAAATGGTCGTGGATGTGTGCCTGCATCACCACGAAAAAGTCGACGGTACCGGCTACCCCCATCAGTTGGCGGGTGACCAGATCAGCCTGGTAGCCCGGATGGCGGCGGTATGCGATGTCTACGATGCAATCACCTCGGACCGTTCCTACAACCAGGGCTGGGACCCCGCCGTCGCCATCCAGCAGATGTCCACATGGGACGGACACTTTGATGACGAAGTATTTCGTGCATTTTTGAAGTCCGTGGGTATATACCCGGTCGGTTCTATCGTTCAATTGAAAAGTGGCAGTATCGGTGTCGTCATAGAGCAACATCCCGACTCTTTATTGACGCCAAAAATCAAAGTATTTTTCCTGCCCGTTCTAAATATCTATGTAACGCCGAAAATAATAGACCTGAGTGATCCCGCACACTCCGACCGAATTGTCGCGAGAGTACCGCCCCAGCGTTACGGTTTTAAAAATACCGAGCATTTATGGCTCGATGAAGAGATGCCAAAAGAGCATTAAGCAAACTCAGCGCTGTACCGCATGCATATGCCTAAGCAGCCAATGATAGAACACGATGCCTTGCGCCAAGAAAGTACCGGAATGTCGACATTCGATGATGTTGGCAACTATTAGCATGGGCAGGAAACATCATGAAATTCAACTCATTGCAGACTCGAATCTGTTTCACCGCCGGGCTCTGCCTGTTTATCTCTTGCGCGAGCCTGGTGTTATATGGCCTGTATTCCTCGAATGCCAACCAGGCTTTTGTAGGTGCTGAAGTTTCAACCCTGATTGAAAGCGCCACTATCCGCGAAGTGCAAAACCTGGCTGAGGCGCGTGCCAATGCCATCCAGGCAAAACTGCAAAACGCCTTGGATTCGGCACGCACAATGGCCAATACCCTGGGAGCGAGTAAAAGTGCCCAGAGCCCGCTGACCCTGGGCCGCGAGCAGATCAATGCGATGCTGCTCAGCGTGCTCAAGGACAACCCTGACTTCAACGGCACCTATTCATGCTGGGAGCCGGATGCGCTGGACGGCCAGGATCAAGCCTTTCGTATCAATGAGAGCGGTAACAACCCGCTGACGGGCCGCTTCACGCCTTACTGGACACGCAGTTCAGACGGCCATATCGCCGTGCAACCGCTGGTTGAGTACGATTCCGATGCCCGCCACCCCAACGGTGTGTTGAAGGGCGGCTGGTATTCCGGCCCGCGGGACACCCAGAAAGAAAGCGTGCTCGACCCGCTTCCCTACGTGGTGCAGGGCAAAAATGTATGGCTGACCACGCTGTCGGTACCGATCATCGCCAATGGCAAGTTCTACGGCGTGGTCGGTGCAGACTTCGACATTTCGTTTATCCAGAAACTCAGCGAGCAAATGTCCGCCGACCTGTATGGCGGCAAAGGCTCGGTGTCGATCCTGAGCAATCAAGGGTTGGTGGTGGCCGACAGTAAACGCCCGGAACTCATCGGCCAGTCACTGAAAGCCTTGCTGCCCGGCACGTGGGAAAAAGTGTTGGCCAATGTACAGAAGGGCCAGGGAGACAGCCGGCTCAACCCGGACTCCCAGGAAATCGAAGTGCAGATGCCGATCAACCTGGGGCGCACCGGCAAGCCTTGGGCGATTGTGATACATCTGCCCAAGGCGGTGGTCATGAGCCAGGCCATGGCCCTGGAGCAGGAACTGCAGTCACGCGGTGTCAAAAGCAGCATCTGGCAGGTCTCGGTCGGCGTCGGCATCTCCTTGCTGGCGCTGTGGTTGGCCACGGCAAAAATCGTCGGTCCGATTCGTGAAGCCGCGGCCCTGGCCGCCAACATCAGCCTGGGGGATTTCTCGCGCCGGCTGGTGCAAAAATCTGAAGATGAAGTGGGCCAATTGTCCTTTGCCTTGAACGATATGTCGGAAAGCCTGCAACGCCAGGTGCGCGTAGCCGAGCGAATTTCCGAGGGGGACCTGGATCTGGAAGTGCGCCTGTCCTCGCCCAATGACACCCTGGGCAAGTCGTTGGAAAAAATGGTCGGCAACCTGAACACCTTGATTTCCCAGGTGCAGGCCAGTGCCACGCAAATCACCGGCAGTTCCGCACAGGTCACCGAGTTGAGCCAGTCGCTGTCCGACGGCGCGTCCAATTCTGCATCGTCCATCACTGAAATCAGTGCGGTGATGACCCAGATGGCAGCGCAAACCACCGACAACGCCGCCAATGCGAAAAAGGCCGATGAGCAATCCCAGACCTCCCGCGCCGACGCCGGGGAAAGTGACAAGTTGATGAGTGAATTGATCGCGGCCATGGCGGAGATCGACAACTCGGGCAAAGACATCACGGCCATTATCACCACCATCGACAACATCGCCGCTCAAACCAACCTGCTGGCGCTGAACGCGGCCATCGAGGCCGCCCGTGCCGGCGAACTGGGCCGTGGCTTTGCGGTGGTCGCCGATGAGGTCAGGAGCCTCGCCGCCCGCAGCGCCGAAGCCGCCCAGCAAACCGCCGCGCTGATTGCCGACTCCTCGACCAAGACCCAACGCGGCATGATCATCGCCGGCCGTACAGCCGACTCGTTGAGAAATATCGTCAGCGGCACCAGCACGGTGTCCAGCCTGGTGTCGTTGATCTACCAAGCCTCCAGTGAACAGGCTTCCGGCCTGCAGCAGGCGAGCATCGGCCTGGAGCAGATCGACGAAGTCACCCAGCAGAATCAGGTCAACTCCCAACAATGCGCGGTGGCGGCCAAGAACCTCTCGGAACGAGCCAACGCCATGCAACAGGGCCTGAGCCGCTTCAAAGTCAAAGCCTCGTAATGCCTCACGCAAAGCCAGGGGGTACATCAACCTCCTGGCCCAGCGATATAAACCCACTCCCATTCATGAAATATTAAGAATCGTCTCCCTATACTCACCGATTGCGAGCCGTTCCCCCGAACGGCCTTCTGCCTCGGTAGCCAGACTCCATGACGCGCCCCGCCCCCCTGCTGCTCCTGCTTGCTGCTCTGTTGTTTTTCTTTGCCCTGGGTAACCACGAACTGCAAGGCTCCACCGAGGCCCGCGTCGCGGGGATCGCCATGGCCATGCACCTGGACAATGACTGGGTCGTGCCGCAACTGTTTCGTGAACCCTTCCTGGAAAAACCGCCCTTGAGCCTGTGGCTGGACGCCGGAGCGATTCGCCTGTTCGGCGGCACGCCTGGGGCGGTCCGTCTGGCCTCGGCATTTGCCGGTCTGTTCAGCGTGATGCTGTTCTATGGAATGCTGCGCCGGTTCGGGCGCCCGAAAACATTGGCCTTCAGTGCGGCGCTGATCCTGGCGACCATGGCCAGCTACTGGAGCAATGTGCGCGGCGTGGGGGAAGACTCACTGCTCAGCCTCGGCGTGACCACCGCGCTGCTGGCGTTCTACCAGGCAATGCGGCCTGAGTCCGAGCGCCAAGGCTCCACGACCTGGGCCTGGGCGCTGTTTACCGCCGGCATGGTGATCGCCACCTTGAGCAAAGGCGTACTGGGCCTGGCGATGCCGGGCATCGTGATTTTTGTGTACCTGGCCAGCACCAGCCTGATGGACAAGCGCCTGCGCCTCGCCGACTGGCTCAAGCCGGCGTTGTTCACCCTGTTGGCATTGGTGCCGCTGATGATCTGGTTGTGCTTCCTGTTCCAGCGCGGCGGAATGCAGGCCGTGGGCGAAGTGCTGTGGACCAACAGCGTCGGGCGCTTCAGCGGCTCGTTCGTGGAGGCCGGGCATTACGAACCATTCTATTACTACATCGCCAAGCTGCCCGAGGCCTTCCTGCCGTGGAACATCCTGGTGTACCTGGGCCTGTGGCATTTTCGTAAAAGCCTGGTGCGCAACCGCTACCGCCTGTTTTTCAGCGTATGGCTGGTGGCGCAATTCACCCTGCTGACGCTGGCCTCAAGCAAGCGCACGGTTTACCTGATGGCCCTGACACCGGCCGCCGCTGTACTGGCTGCCGAATACGCCCGGGTGTTGCTGGAATGGCTCAAGGACCACAAGCCGGCGCTCTACCGCTACCACCGGCACGTGATCGGCGGTGTCTTCAGCCTGCTCATCGCCTGCTATCTGGTGACCGCTTTCTGGTTCGCGCCAAAAGCTGACGCGCGCCAGTCATTCGTACCGGTGATCAGTCAGGTCCAGGCGCTGCAGGCACAAGGCAAGGAAGTCGCGCTGTTCCAGCCCAACGAGCGGATCGCGGGGGCCGGCGTGTTCTATATGAAGGGTTACCTGAGGATCCTGCAGACGGAACCCGAACTGCACAGCTACCTCGCCGCCAAGCCCGGCAACGTTGCGCTGCTGGACCATACCAACGACTTGACCACCAAGGTCACAGTGATCAAGGAGATGGCCATCAACCGCCAGCCCTACTACTTCATCGAGCAGTAAGGCCAGCGCGGGGCATCAGTGCTTGGTAACCTTGTCCAGGTAACCCATGGCGAACGCCGAGATCACGAAGGTCATGTGAATGATCACGTACCACATCAGGTGTTGCGGATCGACGTTCTTGGCGTCCATGAAGATGCGCAGCAAATGGATGGAGGAAATCGCCACGATGGAGGCCGCCACTTTCATCTTCAGCGACGAAGAGTCCATGGTGCCCAGCCAATTGAGCTTTTCCTTGTTTTCATCGATGTCCAGCTGCGAGACGAAGTTCTCGTAGCCGGAAATCATCACCATCACCAGCAAGCCGCCGACCAGGGCCATGTCGATCAACGACAGCAGCACCAGGATCAGCTCGGACTCGGCCATCGAGAACACGCTCGGCAGCAGGTGAATCACTTCCTGGAAGAATTTCAGCGCCAGCGCCAGCAACCCGAGGGACAGGCCGAAATAGATAGGCGCCAGCAGCCAGCGCGAGGCGTACATAGCATTTTCGATAAAGCGTTCCATTGGATCTCACACAGCATGGCTAGAAATGGCGGCGAGTATACCAGCCGCTATAAGACACCTGTAACCACGAGAAAACTGACCTGGGCGGCATCTGTAAGAGAATTTTTCTGCTAGTGTCGAGCCCAATAACTCGGCTCGATGACGTCGGACAGGAAAAACTCAGATGATGGATGTGCGATCCCCTTTGGCCAGCGTTGGCCTGTGCGCCGCCTTGTTGCTGGCCGGCGGCTGTTCCCCAAGCGATGAGCAGAAACAGGCCACCCTCGAAGAGAAAACCGCGAAGTTCGAGCAGTCCCTCGACAGCATCCAGGATCCGAAACTGCGCGACGCCATTGCCGACCTCGGCGGCTCGCTGCTGCTGCTGGAACGGGCGCGGGTCAAGCTCGCCACCAAGCCCATCGAGGCCGAATACGGCGAGGACACCCTCGCGCTGCTCAAGCACTACCCCACGCCGCAAGGGCTGGTGGACACCTACATCAATGGCTTGTTCGTACTGCGCAAAGCCTCACATTCCGACTACCTGACCGATCTGCAGCCGGTCTTCCCGTTCAACTTCAATGTGCCGGACCAGTTCCCCTTCCCCCACGGCCTGGAATGGCAGTCCGTCACCTTAAGCAACAACAAGGTCGTGCCGTTCCAGCCGGAATGGTCGGAAACCGATCCCGGCATCCAGTTGAGCCCCAGCAGCTCCAACCTGACCAACCCGGATGACCTGACGGTCACCTACCCGTTCATCGATGGCATCGAGACGGAAAACAAAAGCCAGCCGCAACCCGTTCGCCTCAAAGGCGCAGTGGAAGTGATCGCACCGGGCAAAGTGCTGACCTTCGACTTGTCGAAAAAGGACGTCGGCCACAAACGCACCGAAGGCAATATCACCGTCAACCTGCTGCTCCTGGAAAAGAACTACGCCGAAATCGAACTGACCAACAGCCAACCACTGGCACCTGAGGTGGGTGACGAATCGCCCAACCCCTTGCTGGTACAGGCGCGGGACGGCACCGGGCAATTCCTCACACGCTCGGGTTCGATCAACGAAAGCAGCGCGCAAGTCGAGTTCTACCAGAAGCAGTTGGCCGAGATGCAAAAACAGAAGGCCTGGTCCGATGGGTTTGAAAAGCAACTGGTCGATGAGCAGAAAGCCTTCGAACACAAGCAGAGCAGCCATTACGCCAAGGTCTATTTCAATGGCCTGATCGACACCCTGCAGATCAATGTGCTGGATTTCTCCACGGCCACGGTCACCCGCAAGGACCTCGACCTGCCGGTCCTGCGCTTCGACAAGAACAGCCTGGAAAAAACCGTACAAGCCTTGCCCATGCCGGTCACCGTGTACGACGACGGCGCCGCCAGCTGGCTCAAGGACGCCTCGTTGACCGAGGAGCAACTGAAGAACAGCGTCACCATCAGCCAGTCCGTCGAAGACGCCAGCGCCGCCCATATCGTGTTCGACCACCCATTCACCTTCAATGACGACCTGGTGGGCAGCGAGCGCAACAGCAGCGAATCACCGGTGACGTTCTTCACTGCCGATGAGAAAGGTGAACGCGGCGAGCCCATCGAATTGCCGACCGAGGCGTATGAATTGAACCCGGCCCGCGGCACCCTCACCTACGACCTCAACCTGTTCCCGGAAAACCCGGCGTTTGTGGTGGGTTCGATCCCGCTGTTCCTGGCGACTATCGAGAAAGGCGACATCGATGCGGCCAAGCTGCCCAAGGGGTTGTCGCTCAAAGACAACGCACTGATCGTCGACCAAAAGGAATTCCCCGCCGACAGCTGGCGCTTCTATGCCAAGGACGCCAGCGGCAACTACCTCAAGGAAATCCTCGGCGTCAGCCATCGCGCCGAGGAATACGGCACGGCCTTGTTTGACGTGCATTACTTCTACGGCCAGCCGACCGCACTGGAAAGCTACCAGCGCACCGACCTCAGTACCGTGCAATACGGCTTTGAGGTCAAGCTGGACAAACCCGAGAGCAAATAACCGCGCCTACAGCGCCAGTTGCTCATGGCTGCCATTGAGCTGCCGCAGATGGGCCTGCATGTGCAGGCACCAGATCTGCGGGTCACCCGCCAGCTCATAGCCATGCTGGGTCAGGCTGTCGACGATCGATTGCAGCATGCTTTCTGCCACGAAGGGCCCATGAAACGGGCCCTGGGACTTGATTGTGGAAGGCTGCTCACCCGTCATTCCGGCGGCAAACAACAAGGTCCACATCCCGTTATCCCCCGCGAGCGGGCGAACGGAACATTCGATTCGGGTAACCAGGCCGAAGCACTGGCGGGTAAGGCAAAGGTTGCGCGGCATGGCGGCGACCCTCGGTAGATCGGTGTTCAGCCTCAACCTATGGCGAGGCTGTTTCTATCCAGCGACTCCTGTGGATATCCCTAAGGCTCAGAATAGAATAAAAACATGACAAACCAAGGCTGTAGGGACCAACGGACGTTGGCCCCTCGGAAGGACGTCAATTTAGTGACGTAACCAGATCCAAATGTGTGGGGGCTTGCTCCCGATGCAGTGTGTCAGTCGACCTCTACATGACTGACCTATCGCAATCGGGAGCAAGCCCCCTTCCACATGTTTGATCCGGCCTGGCCTCAGAACTCAGGTGGGCTTGGCTTCGGCCAGCGCCTGCTGTGCCAGCTCCTTCTCCGCTTCCTTCAGGTCTTCCTCGCTGATCATCTCGGCAATCGCGCGCAAGCGCTCGACCACGCGGGCATTGACCGTGCCTTCCGGGAACTGCCCCTCGGCGTCCGGCTCACCGGCATCCTCGCCCACCAGCAGGCTCAATGCCTCGTCGGCCTGACGCACCGCATAGATGTGGAATTGCCCGGCGCGCACGGCCTGCAACACCTTTTCATCCAGCATCAACGTGGCCACGTTGGCCTGGGGAATGATCGCCCCTTGCTCGCCGGTCAAACCGCGGGCTTCGCACAGGCGGAAGAAGCCTTCGATCTTCTCGTTGACCCCGCCCACAGCCTGCACTTCACCAAACTGGTTGATCGAACCGGTGATCGCAAAGCACTGCTTGAGCGGCGTCTTCGACAAGGCCGAGATCAACGTGCAGGCCTCGCCCAGGGACGCGCTGTCACCGTCCACGTAACCGTAGGACTGTTCCAGCGCGATACTCGCCGAGATCGCCAGCGGGAACTCCTGGGCATAGCGGCTGCCCAGGTAACCGGTGAGGATCATCACGCCTTTGGAGTGAATCGGCTGTCCAAGGTTAACTTCACGCTCGATGTCGACGATGCCGCTGCCGCCCGGGTACACCGTGGCGGAAATCCGCGCCGGCACCCCGAACGCCGAGTCGCCGACCTCCAGCACCGTCAGCCCGTTGCACTTGCCGACCGCCGCGCCGGCGGTGTCGATCAGGATCACCCCGGCGAGCATATCGTCGAGAATCCGCGCCGACACACGCCCGGTGCGCGTGGCCTTGGCCTTCAGCGCGCGCTCGATATGGCCCGCATCGGTCATCTCATCGCCCGCCAGGTGCCGGATAAAGTCCGCTTCGCTGACCAGTTGGAACAAATCCCCAATACGCGCCGACAAACGGCCCTGGTGCTCTGCCAGCCGTGCGCTGTAGGTGGCCAGGCGCGCCACCGCGTCAGAAGTCAGCGGCGCCATGCCTTCTTCCGAAGTGCGGGTCTTGAGCAACTGGGCGAACTGCTCCAGGCTCTCGTCCACCATCGGGATGTCTTCGTCGAAATCCACCAGCACCCGGAACATCTCCTGGAAGTCCGGATCGGCGTCCTGCAGCGCGTAATACAACTGGCGCGAACCGATGATGATGACCTTGACCTGCAATGGGATCATCTGCGGGTTAAGGGTCACGGTGGCCAGGCGGCCCAGTTCGCCCAGGGGCGATTCCATCTTCAGCTTGCGCGACTGCAGGGAACGCTTGAGGGCGTCCCACACAAACGGCTCGCTGAGCATCTTCTCGGCTTCAAGAATCAGAAAACCGCCGTTGGCACGGTGCAACGCACCTGGGCGTAACTGCCGATAGGTGGTGTACAGCGCGCCTTGGTCGGTGCTGTATTCGATACGGCCGAACAGGTTGTCGTAGGTCGGGTGCGGTTCAAACACCACCGGCGCGCCACCGTTGACCGGATGGCCCACCACCAGGCTCGGGCAGTATTGCTCTTCGAGCAGCTTGCGGGCCTGGGCGTCGGTCTTGGCGTCGTCCACCAGTTGCTCGACCACGGTTTTCAGCAGGTACACCTGCATGGCCTGCAGGTAACCGCAGACACCGGCGTTCTCCGCGTACTTTTCCGACAGCGGTGCGAGCAAAGGCTGCAGGGCCAGGGTGATGGTTTCTTCGTTGAACTGACGCAGTTGGTTATTGGACTCGCGCTTCCACTGGGGCAGGCTGGCCAATTCCTCGTTGAGGCGCTCTTCCAGCTCGGAAATATCCGTGTGGAAACGCTCGCGTTCCACTTCCGGCAGCTGGGAGAACTCGGCCTCATCCAGGGCCTTGCCGTCGAGCATCGGGGTGAAGGCGATGTTGGAACTGTCGCGGTACAGCGCCACGTCCTTTTCCAGGGCCAGGCGCTCGATCACGTCCAGGGCCTTGTCATAGCGCTGGTTGAAGGCGCGGTCGATGGCACTCTTGCGCTGCTGATAAGTCGGGTGTTCGAACACCGCCGGGAAGGTCGCGACGAGGTTGTCGACCAGGCCATTGATATCGGCAATGAACGCTGCCGCACCGCCGCCTGGCAATTCCAGGGCGCGGGGTTCGCGAGGCTCGTCAAAATTGTTCACATAGACCCAGTCCGCCGGGGTCTGCAGGCGCTTGCCCTCGGCTTTCAGGTAGCGTTTGACGAACGAAAAGCGGCCGGTACCCGGCTCGCCCATGACAAATACGTTGTAACCGGGGCGCGGCATGGCCACACCGAACTGCAACGCTTCAACCGCACGTTCCTGGCCAAGCACACCGCGAAAGGGCTCCAAATCATTGGTGGTCGAGAAGCTGAACTGTTCAGCGGAGAAAGGGCGAGTCAGCGCTTCGGGCGCTAGACGCAAGCTGGCAGCAACAGGATCAGGCATCGGGCTTCCTTACATCAGGCGGGGCAGATGACGGCATTCTGGCTCCCTGTTGCGCGCTCTGGCAAGGCGCGCCGTTGGGAAACCCTGGACACGGGAGGCACCCTGCAAAAAAAATCGCGACATTGCTGATTGTTTTATAAAAACACACGGAACCCTTGGAACGTGCCTAAACTCCAAACTGCGCGGGTTGGACTAATAACCGATCCCTAGGGCGCTATGAAGTGCCTGAACCCTTGTCCATTGGTTTGCACACAAAGAGAACAAAGCTATGAAACGGATCCTTCTCGGTACTCTCTTCACCGTCGTCTCCCTCAATGCAATGGCTGAAGCACCAGGTGGCCCGAACTGCGGTTGGGGCAACATGTTGTTCGAAGGCCAGCGCGGTACTCCAGCTCACTTCCTGGCTTCCACCACCAACGGTACTTCGGGTAACGCCACCTTCGGCATGACCTCGGGCACCAACGGTTGCAGCACCAACAGCGCGCTGACCTACGGCGGCAAGTCCTGGATTGCCATGAATGGCATGATGAACGAGCTGTCCGAAGACATGGCCAAGGGTAATGGCGAAGCACTGACCACCTACGCCGTGGTACTGGGCGTTGCTCCGGAAGATCGCGAGCACTTCGCTGCCGTGGCTCACGAACACTTCCAGCAAATCTTCAGCAAGGCCGATGTGACCGCTGAAGACGTGCACAACAACACCCTGGCTGTACTGAAAGGCGATGCCCGTCTGGCAAAATACGCTACCCAGGCTTAAGCTCGTCCTGCCCGCGCCTACCCAGGCGCGGGTTTTATTTTTGGACCCGCCTCTCCTTGGGTCTCTCTAATTTCCGACTTAAGTTGCCCCTATGCTCAAACGCTTTGCCTGGATGGCACTCTTTGCCTGCGCCCCGCTGTACGCGGCACCGCATCTTGATGATCAACGTTTGCAGCAACTGGCCAATGATCCGTTCTGGCTTTCTCTGGGCCATTACGAAGCTGGCAAAGTCAGTGGCTGGCGCAGCTATGTCAGTGAAAAGAAATTCTTCCTCGCCGCCGATGGCGCCCACCACCCGGATGCAGAACTCAAGGCCACCGTTGAAGCGCTTTACGCTCCGGCCAGCCTGGGTGAAAAACACGCCCAATGCGTTTACCCCGCACGTACCCGCTGGCTAAAGGATCAGTTGCACCTCACTGACCTGCCCGCCGTGGACTGCAAGGAATTCAAGCAATGGTTCAAGGACGTCGCGCCCCATAGCGCGGTGATGATCTTCCCGGCGGCCTACCTCAACAGCCCGTCGTCGATGTTCGGTCACACCCTGCTGCGTATCGACCAGGCCGACGTGCAGAGCAACAAGACTGCGCTGCTCAGCTACG
Organism: Pseudomonas sp. NIBRBAC000502773; assembly: GCF_006517195.1. NCBI lineage: Bacteria > Pseudomonadati > Pseudomonadota > Gammaproteobacteria > Pseudomonadales > Pseudomonadaceae > Pseudomonas > Pseudomonas sp. NIBRBAC000502773. The sequence goes on from NZ_CP041189.1 coordinate 2,419,735, forward strand.
CGATCAACTTCGGCGCCTATATCGAAGGCTCGGACAACAGCATCCTGTACGCCTGGAAAGGCCTGATGGGCGGCTACCCCGGCCTGTTCGCCCTGGTGCCCTACCAGGAAAAACTCTCCGAATACCGCAGCCTCGAAAACCGCGACCTGTGGGAATACCGCCTCAACCTCACCCAGGTCGAGACCGAGCGGATGGTCGAGCACGTGTGGGAACTCAAGCAGATCCAGTTCGACTACTTTTTCTTCGATGAAAACTGCTCCTATCGCCTGCTGGAACTGCTGCAAGTGGCCCGCCCCGGCCTGCGCCTGACCGAGCAATTCCCGCTCACCGCGATCCCCACCGACACGGTCAAGGCGGTAAAAGATGCCGGCCTGGTAGAGAAGATCGACTACCGCCCCTCCCGCGAGCGCGAGTTGCTGGAGCGCGCCAAGCCGCTGAACAGCGACGAACAACAATGGGTGTTGAAGGTCAGCGACGACCAGCAGCAATTGCAGGCGCCAGCCTTCAAAGCATTACCTCGCGACCGCCAGGCGCTGATCATCGACGCCGCCTACCGCCTGGGCCGCTACCGTGCCAATGGCCTCGAGCGCGACACCGCGCGCTCCCAACGCAGCTTCGAACTGCTGCGCGCGATCAACCAGAACCCGGCGCCCGACCTGACGATCACGCCCCCCGGCCTGCCCGAAAACGGCCATGAATCGCGCACCTGGCAAGCCGGCCTCGGCACCCGTGGCGACAAGGCCTTCGGCGAATACGGCCTGCGCATGGCCTACCACGACCTCAACGACAACGCCGAAGGCTTCCCCCTCGGCGCCCAGATCGAAATCCTGCAGATGAAACTGCGCCAGTACGAAGGCAACCACTGGCAACTGCAGCAACTGGACCTGGCCACCATCCGCTCCCTGACCCCGCGCAACGCCTTGCTGCAGCCGTGGTCCTGGCAAGTTACCGGCGGCCTGGAGCGGGTGCCCGGTAAACACGACGACGAAACCCTGGTCGCCCACGTCAACGGCGGTGCCGGTGGCACCTGGCAACTGCGCGACGACATGCTCGGCTTCGCCCTCGGCACCGTGCGCGTGGAACACAACAACGACTTCAACGAAGCCATCTCTCCCGCTGCCGGGTTTAATACCGGCGTGCTGTGGAAAAACCCGCTGGGCAATTTGAGCCTGGAGGCTAAAGGAGACTTCTTCACCAATGGTGAAGTGCGGCGCAGCATCAGCCTGAACCAGCAGTGGGAACTGTCCCGCAACCTCGGCCTGCGCCTGAGTGCACAGCGCGAGTACAGCCACTTGTCGACGCCGGTGAATGAAGTGATGCTTGAGGTGAAGTGGTATCACTACTGACTAACACCTTTTGTCAGCATTGCCCGCACCATCAGGAGTTCATTCGACATGGCCGTTACCTGCACCACCCTTGAAGAAGTTCGAAACAACATCGACCGCCTCGACCAGCAAATCGTCACCCTGCTGGCCGAACGCGGCCGCTACGTCTCCCAGGCGGCACGCTTCAAAAAAGACACCGATGGCGTCAAGGCCCCGCAGCGGGTCGAGCAGGTGATCGCCAAGGTGCGGGATCTGGCGCAGACCGTGGGCGCCAACCCCGAGGTGACCGAGCAGGTCTATCGCGCAATGATCGCGGCGTTTATCCAGCAGGAATTGGCGGATCATGCGGCCCTGGCGACCAACCAGGCGACATAGGCCCTTGTGGTGAGGGCGCCAACGGCTTCGGCGCCCACCGCTCGATCTCATCGTACTCCACACCTTTCTCACACCCCTTTCACACCTCCCCGACAAATCCCTATCTAGACTTCTCCTATCAGCCGTGAAACGGCCAGGGAGCAAGCAATGTGGCGGTATGCAGTAATGCTGTGTGCGGTGGTGTGGCTATCGGGTTGCCAGTCAACCCATCAGGAATTGCTGGCTCGGGGCTATCCGCCCGCCTTTGCCGATGGTTTTGACGATGGGTGCAGCAGCGGTCGCCAGGCGGCGGGGGTGATCACCGGGGTGTTTCGCAAAAACGTGCCGCGTTACCTGAAAGACCGGGTCTATGCCGAAGGCTGGGAGGATGGTTTTCGCCAGTGCAAGGCCATGCGTGAGAACGAGGAACTGCGCGACTACAAGGACAATCACTGGGATGACCATGAACGCGCCTGGCAACAGGAGAAAAACCGGGATGCTGCGCGGGCCTATCGCTCGCAATAGGTCGCTTTCAGACATTCATCGAAACTAAAGCGCGGCGAACATGGCCCAAGCTCCATAGAGGGAGAACGTCATGAGCCGAGCTTTTGTAAATGAGGACAACGCCGCCGCCCAGGCCGATCAGCCGGTGGAGCGCCAGGTCAGTGAGCAGCCCAATCGCCTGACCGCCCAGGGGTTGGCGCAATTGCAGGCCAAGGTTGCGCAGCTACAGGCCGCGCACAGCGCCGAGTCTGCCAAGGGCGAACAGGCCGATAAGCAGCGCCAGGCCGACCTTGAGCGGGATTTGCGCTACTTCAACCAGCGCGTGCAGAGCGCCCAGGTGGTAGCGCCCGCTACGTCTACCGACAAGGTGCAGATCGGCAGCTGGGTGACGTTCGCCAATGAGCATGACGAACAGCAGCGCATTCAATTGGTCGGGGAAGACCAGGCCGATGCCGGCGCCGGCCTGATCAACTGGGGCTCGCCCCTGGGCCGTGCCTTGCTGGGCGCCCAGGAGGGTGACGAGGTGCTGTGGAAGCGCCCCGTCGGCGATCAGTTGATCGAAGTGCTGCGCATCGAGGCCGAGGCTTAGACGATGCCCTGGGCCAGCATCGCGTCGGCAACTTTGACGAAGCCCGCAATGTTCGCGCCCTTCACGTAGTTGATCCGACCGTTCTCTTCGCCGTAGTGCACGCAGGCATGGTGGATCGACTGCATGATGTTGTGCAGCTTGCTGTCCACTTCACCGGCGGTCCACAACAGGCGCATGGCGTTCTGCGACATCTCCAGGCCGCTCACGGCGACGCCGCCGGCATTCGATGCCTTGCCCGGCGCAAACAGGATGCCCGCCTCGATAAAGATATCCACAGCCTCAAGGGTGGTCGGCATGTTGGCGCCTTCGGCCACGCAGATGCAGCCGTTGCGCAGCAGCGTGCGCGCCGCTTCGGCGTCGAGTTCGTTCTGGGTAGCGCATGGCAGGGCAATGTCGCAGGCCAGCTCCCAAGGGGTCTTACCGGCGCGGAACTCCAGGCCGTAACGGCCGGCCAGTTCGCTGATGCGCCCGCGCTGCACGTTTTTCAGCTCCAGCAGCGCCGACCATTGTTCCTCGGTCAAGCCGCTTTCGGCGTAGAGCGTGCCTTCGGAGTCGGACAGGGAAATCACCTTGCCGCCCAGGTCCATGACCTTGCGCGCCGCGTATTGGGCAACGTTGCCGGAGCCGGAGACCGCGACACGCTTGCCTTCCACTCGCAGGCCGTCGCGCTTGAGCATTTCTTCGGCGAAGTACACACACCCGAACCCAGTGGCTTCCGGGCGGATCAGGCTGCCGCCGTAGGTCATGCCCTTGCCGGTGAGCACGGAGGTGAATTGGTTGCTCAGGCGCTTGTACTGGCCGAACAGGAAGCCAATCTCACGGGCGCCCACGCCGATGTCGCCGGCCGGCACGTCCACGTCTGCGCCAATATGGCGGTACAACTCGCTCATGAACGCCTGGCAGAAGCGCATGACTTCGGCATCGCTCTTGCCTTTGGGATCAAAATCCGAGCCGCCCTTGCCGCCGCCCATGGGCAGCGAGGTCAGGGAATTCTTGAAGGTCTGCTCGAAGGCGAGGAACTTCAGCACCCCCAGGTTTACCGACGGATGGAAACGCAGGCCGCCCTTGTAGGGGCCGATGGCGCTGTTCATCTGGATACGAAAGCCGCGGTTGACCTGGACCTTGCCGTGATCATCCACCCACGACACCCGAAAGGTAATCGCACGCTCCGGCTCGCAGATACGCTCCAGAATGCCCGAGGCCAGGTAGTGGGGATTGGCTTCAAGAAACGGCCACAGGCTGCGTAGGACTTCTTCTACGGCCTGGTGGAATTCCGGCTGGTCAGGGTCGCGTTTTTTCAGGCGGGCAAGGAAGGATTCGACGGATTCGATCATGAGAAGTCTCGGCAAATTGATTGTTTTTAAATGAGATTGAGCCGGACTTTATCAATTCATGCCGCACCGCGACAGGGCAAAATGTCGCTTTTGTGAATTTAAATGGTGCATTAGATATAAATAAACCCAGGAAAAAAGGATTTATCGCACTTAAAAGGGGATTGCCAAGACAGGCTATGCACCAGCAGGGAAAAAGCTATCGGGGGCAAGCCCCCTCCCACTTTTGATCGGTGTGGGTCAGGAAAAATGTACAAAAAAAAACGGAGTCCGAGGACTCCGCTTTTTTCACACCAGCCGGATCAGGCCAGTTTTTTGTGGCGCACACGGTGCGGCTGGGCAGCCGCTTCGCCCAAACGCTTTTTACGGTCCGCTTCGTACTCGGTGTAGTTGCCTTCGAAGAACACCGCTTGCGAGTCGTCTTCGTACGCCAGGATGTGGGTCGCGACGCGGTCAAGGAACCACCGATCGTGAGAGATCACAATGGCGGCGCCCGGGAAGTCCAGCAGGGCTTCTTCCAGGGAACGCAGGGTTTCAACGTCGAGGTCGTTGGACGGTTCGTCGAGCAGCAGGACGTTGCCGCCCTCTTTCAGGGTCAGGGCCAGGTGCAAGCGACCGCGCTCACCACCGGACAGGTCCTTGACGAACTTCTGCTGGTCGCCGCCCTTGAAGTTGAAACGGCCGACGTAGGTGCGCGACGGGATTTCATAGTTGCCGATGCGGATCTGGTCGGAACCGTCGGAAATTTGCTGGAACACAGTCTTGCTGCCATCCAGGTCTTCGCGGCTCTGGTCCACACAGGCCAGTTGCACGGTTTCACCGATTTCGATGCTGCCCGAATCCGGCGTTTCCTTGCCCATCAGCATGCGGAACAGGGTGGATTTACCCGCACCGTTACCACCAATGACGCCGACGATCGCGCCTTTTGGCATGGAGAACGACAGGTTGTCGATCAGCACGCGGTCGCCATAGCCTTTGCACACGTTCTTGAACTCGATGACCTTGTCACCCAGGCGCGGGCCGGCCGGGATGTAGATCTCGTTGGTTTCGCTGCGCTTCTGGAATTCCTGCGACTGCATTTCTTCGAAGCGTTGCAGACGTGCCTTGGATTTGGACTGGCGGGCCTTGGCGCCTTTGCGCACCCACTCCAGTTCTTCCTTCATGGCTTTTTCGTGGGCCGATTGCTGCTTGGATTCGGCGGCCAGACGGTCGGACTTGGCTTCCAGCCAACCGGAGTAGTTGCCCTCGTAAGGGATACCGGCGCCACGGTCGAGCTCGAGGATCCAGCCGGCAACGTTGTCGAGGAAGTAGCGGTCGTGCGTGATCGCAACCACGGTGCCAGGGAAATCGTGCAGGAAGTGCTCCAGCCAGGCGACGGAGTCGGCGTCCAGGTGGTTGGTCGGTTCGTCGAGCAGCAGCATGTCGGGGGCCGACAGCAGCAGGCGGCACAGGGCCACGCGGCGTTTTTCACCACCGGACAGGAATTCGACCTTGGCGTCCCACGCCGGCAGGCGCAGTGCATCGGCGGCGACTTCCAGCTGGCGCTCCAGGTTGTGACCGTCGCCGGCCTGCAGGATGGCTTCGAGCTTGGCTTGTTCAGCGGCCAGCTTGTCGAAGTCGGCGTCCGGTTCGGCGTAGGCGGCGTAGACCTCGTCCAGGCGAGCCTGGGCGTCCTTGATCACGCTGACAGCTTCTTCGACCACTTCACGCACGGTCTTGGTCGGGTCCAGGATCGGCTCCTGGGGCAGGTAACCGATGTTCAGTTCCGGCATCGGGCGGGCTTCGCCTTCGAACTCGGTGTCGACGCCGGCCATGATTTTCAGCAGCGTGGACTTACCCGAACCGTTGAGGCCGAGCACGCCGATCTTGGCGCCGGGGAAGAAGGACAGCGAAATGTTTTTCAGGATTTCCCGCTTCGGAGGGACAACTTTTCCCAGCCGATGCATGGTGAAGACGTATTGAGCCATGGTGAACCTAGCGTCAGTGACTGATGAATTAAGCGGGCGAAGCCCGTGCCAGGCCATGCGCCGCGCGGGCCGTTGACTATCATCAATGCCAGCGAGCGGAAAAAGCCTGAATGTCTGGGGCTGGAACGCCCCCGCGTAACCGGCAAAGCTACCTGAATGCGCTTGGTCAGTCCAGCCAAGCGGGGCTGGCACTTTGCCACAAGTCAAGGCATGCTAGCCGCCCTTCGGGCGTCCGGCTTATAGTGCACGTCGCGCGCCAGTCCAGCCAAACCGCAGGATCACAGCTTGTCCAAAGTCACGCCGCCAACGCCCTTGCGCGCCGCTCATGTAGCGCCGGGAACGCCCCTGCACGGCACCCTCAAAGGCGCATTGGCGACGCTTGTCCTCCTGCTGCTCGCATTATTGTTCTGGCAACTGCTGGACCAGTTGCAGCAAAACCAGAAAAACCAACAGCAATACACCATCGACTACAGTGCCGACCTGGCTGAACAAATCAGCCTGAACATGGCCCTGAGCGCAAAAATTGCCCTGAACCTGCTACCGATGGTCGAGCCGCCGCGCGACATCGAACAGCAGCAGGCCTTGACGCGCACGTTGCAGCGCTCGCTGCCGGAACTGCGCAGTATCGCCCTGCTGGCGCCCAGCGGCGCGATGATCAGCGACAGCGCCAATGACAGCCAGGACAGCGCCTGGCTGGAAGAGTTGGTGCAGCGCAGCCACGGCCAACCCTACTACCTGAGCAATAACAACGACGGCACCCTCATCTATCTGCTGCTGCACCAGCCCAGCGGCGGCTCAAGGATGTACTGGGCGCTGCGCCTGGCACCCGATTACCTGGTCAACCTGACCCGCCAGGACAGCCAGGGCCAACGGCCGATGTGGGCCATCGAGAACCGCCTGAACCACCGGGTGGTCAGCCGTGACAGCGGAATGCCGGCGCAATGGACCGGTGCCCTGACCCCGGATGACCTGAATAAAAGCGTGCTGGTCACGCCCCTGAGCAAAAGCGACTGGCAATTGCGCGGGATGTTCGACCGCGCAGCCGTGCTGGAACAACTGCTGCCGGCGTTTATCGGTAAATGCCTGCTGGGCCTGGCCTTCTCGCTGATCCCCGTGATCGTGTTGCTGAATATGCGTCGCCGCCAGCGCCAGGTGCATGAAGGCCGGCGTCGGTATCAGGATATTTTCGAAGGCACCGGCGTCGCCCTGTGCGTACTTGACCTGTCGGGCCTGAATGCATTCTTTGGCAAGGTGCACTTGCAGACCCGCGAGCAACTGCACGCCTGGCTGCAAACCTCCCCCGAGGAATGCCGGCAGTTGCTCACCGAACTGCGCATCACCGAGATCAACCAGGTGGCGGTGAGCCTGCTCAGAGTGGGCTCCTGCGAGGAAGCGTGGGAGCGGCTGATCGATGATTGCCCGCGCAATACCACGTCCATCGGGCATCAGATACTCGAAGCGGTCCTGACCCAACAGAATCAGCTTGAGTTGGAAATCCAGCTCAAGGATGTGGCCGGCAACGAACAGTACCTTTGGATGGTGATGCGCCTGCCGGAGCAGCAGGACGACTTCAAGGCGGTGATCCTCAGCATCAGCGACATCACCAGCCGCAAGCTTATCGAGCTGTCGCTGGTGGAACGCGAAAGCTTCTGGTCGGACGTGGTGCGTACCGTGCCCGACCACTTGTATGTGCAGGACGTGATCAGCCAGCGCATGATCTTCAGCAACCACCATCTGGGCCACACCCTCGGCTATACCAAGGCCGAACTGCAGCAAATGGGCGAGTATTTCTGGGAAATCCTGCTGCACCCCGAAGACGCCGAACATTACCACGATTTGCGCCAGCAGCAACGCCAGGCCGGCTACGCGACGCAGTTGCACTGCCAGTTGCGCTTTCGCCATCGCAACAACCAATGGCGGCGCTTTGATATCCGCGAGCAGGCCCTGGCGCGGGACAAATCGGCGCAAGTCACGCGTATCATCGGTGTGGCCAAGGACATCACCGACCAGATCGAAGCCAGCGAGTCCCTGCGCGACAGCGAAAAGCGCTACCGCATGCTGGCCGAAAGCATCAGCGACGTGATCTGCTCCACCGACAGCCAACTGGCCCTCAACTACATCAGCCCGTCGGTCAACGCCGTGCTGGGTTACGACGTGGACTGGGTATTCAAGAACGGCTGGCAGTCGATCATCGCCAACCCCCAGCAACTGACCGGCATCTATAGCTTGCTGGAACAGGTCAGCCGGGCGCTGGGCGATCCCGACGCGCTGAACAGACTCCGCGATCAAGTGCAGACCCAATTGTTCCTGTTCGACTGCCTGCGCGCCGACGGCCGCAAGGTGCCGATCGAGCTGCGCCTGGTGCTGGTGTGGGATGAGCACGGGGCCTTCGAAGGTGTCCTCGGCGTGGGCCGCGATATCAGCCAGCAACGCCGCGCGGAAAAAGACCTGCGCATGGCCGCCACCGTATTCGAACACTCCACGTCGGCGATCCTGATCACCGACCCGGCCGGTTATATCGTGCAGGCCAACGAGGCGTTCAGCCGGGTCAGCGGTTATGCGGTGAGTGACGTACTCGACCAGTTGCCGAACATGCTCACCGTCGACGAACAACAGGAAGCCCACCTGCGCTACGTGCTCAAGCAATTGCACCAGCACAGCACCTGGGAAGGCGAAGTGTGGCTCAAGCGCCGTAACGGCGAGCACTACCCGGCCTGGGTCGGCATTACGGCGGTGTTCGACGACGAAGGCGACCTGGCGAGTTATGTGTGTTTCTTCAGTGATATCAGCGAACGCAAGGCCAGCGAACAGCGCATCCACCGTCTGGCCTACTACGACGCCCTGACCCACCTGCCCAACCGCACGCTGTTCCAGGACCGCCTGCACACCGCGCTGCAATCAGCCGAACGGCAGAAGTCGTGGGTGGTGCTGATGTTCCTTGACCTTGACCGTTTCAAGCCGATCAACGACTCCCTGGGCCACGCGGCCGGCGACCGCATGCTCAAGGAAATGGCGACCCGCCTGCTCGGCTGCGTGGCCGAAGACGACACCGTGGCACGCATGGGCGGCGACGAGTTCACGTTGCTGCTGCAACCGCGGGTCAACCGCGAGATGGCGCTGAACCGCGCGATCCATGTGGCCGAGCAGATCCTCGCCAGCCTGGTGAAGCCCTTCGTGCTGGAGGGTCGCGAGTTCTTTGTGACCGCCAGTATCGGCATCGCACTCAGCCCCCAGGACGGCAACGAGCTGAGCCAGCTGATGAAAAACGCCGACACCGCGATGTATCACGCCAAGGAACGCGGCAAGAACAACTTCCAGTTCTACCAAGCCGATATGAACGCCAGCGCCCTGGAACGCCTGGAACTGGAGAGCGACCTGCGCCACGCCCTGGAGCAGGACGAATTCGTGCTCTATTACCAGCCGCAGTTCAGCGGCGACGGCAAACGCCTGACCGGTGCCGAGGCGTTGCTGCGCTGGCGCCACCCACGCCGTGGACTGGTGCCGCCGGGGGACTTCATTCCGGTGCTCGAAGAGCTGGGCCTGGTGGTGGACGTGGGCGACTGGGTGATCAGCGAAGCCTGTCGCCAGCTCAAGACCTGGCACCAGAACAAGGTGCGGGTGCCGAAAGTCTCGGTGAACATCTCTGCGCGGCAGTTCTCCGACGGCCAACTGGGCACGCGCATCGCCACCATCCTCAAGGACACCGGCCTGCCGCCGGCGTGCCTGGAACTGGAGCTGACCGAAAGTATCCTGATGCGCGAAGTCAACGAAGCCATGCACATCCTCGACAGCCTGAAAAACCTGGGCCTGAGCATCGCGGTGGATGACTTCGGCACCGGTTATTCGTCCCTCAACTACCTCAAGCAATTCCCCATCGACGTGCTGAAAATCGACCGCACCTTCGTCGATGGCCTGCCCTCCGGCGAACAGGATGCACAAATCGCCCGCGCCATTATCGCCATGGCCCACAGCCTCAACCTGGCGGTGATTGCCGAAGGTGTGGAAACCCATGAGCAGCTGGACTTCCTGCGCGAGCATGGTTGCGACGAGGTGCAGGGGTATCTATTCGGGCGGCCGATGCCGGCACATCGGTTCGAGGCGCAGTTCAGCAATGATGCGCTGTTCATGTTCGATTGAAATGTTGTGGTAAGGCTTATGGCCTCATCGGGGGCAAGCCCCCGATGAGGCCGGCACAGTCACCGCCCATCTCGAGATGAGCCCCACTTGTCCGCGACATGATGTCCTTTCATATGCCATCTAAAACCCATTGGGTTAGAATGCCCTCCTTTTCTGCCCCCGATCCTTGAGGACCGCCATGTTCAGCCGTGATTTGACTATTGCCAAGTACGACGCCGATCTCTTCGCCGCCATGGAGCAAGAAGCCGTGCGCCAGGAAGAGCACATTGAGCTGATCGCTTCGGAAAACTACACCAGCCCTGCGGTGATGGAGGCTCAAGGTTCGGTTCTGACCAACAAGTACGCCGAAGGCTACCCAGGCAAGCGCTACTACGGTGGCTGCGAGTACGTCGACGTGGTTGAGCAACTGGCCATCGACCGTGCAAAAGAACTGTTCGGCGCCGATTACGCCAACGTCCAGCCACACGCCGGCTCCCAAGCCAACAGCGCCGTGTACCTGGCCCTGCTGCAAGGCGGCGACACCATCCTGGGCATGAGCCTGGCCCACGGTGGTCACCTGACCCACGGCGCCAGCGTTTCCTCCTCCGGCAAGCTGTACAACGCCGTTCAGTACGGTATCGATGCCAACGGCCTGATCGACTACGACGAAGTCGAGCGCCTGGCGGTCGAGCACAAGCCAAAAATGATCGTGGCTGGTTTCTCTGCCTACTCGCAGATCCTCGACTTCCCACGCTTCCGCGCCATCGCCGACAAGGTGGGCGCCTACCTGTTCGTCGACATGGCTCACGTAGCCGGTCTGGTCGCCGCTGGCGTCTACCCGAACCCGGTACCTTTCGCTGACGTGGTGACCACCACCACCCACAAGACCCTGCGCGGTCCACGTGGCGGCCTGATCCTGGCGCGCGCCAACGCCGAGATCGAGAAAAAGCTGAACTCCGCCGTATTCCCGGGCGCCCAGGGCGGCCCACTGGAGCACGTGATCGCTGCCAAGGCGATCTGCTTCAAGGAAGCCCTGCAGCCTGAGTTCAAGACCTACCAGCAACAAGTGGTGAAAAACGCCAAGGCCATGGCCGGCGTGTTCATCGAGCGCGGCTTTGACGTGGTGTCCGGCGGTACTGAAAACCACCTGTTCCTGCTGTCCCTGATCAAGCAGGACATTTCCGGTAAAGATGCTGACGCTGCCCTGGGCAAAGCCTTCATCACCGTGAACAAAAACTCCGTGCCGAACGACCCACGTTCGCCGTTCGTCACCTCCGGCCTGCGCTTCGGCACCCCGGCTGTGACCACTCGTGGCTTCAAGGAAGCAGAGTGCAAGGAACTGGCCGGCTGGATCTGCGACATCCTGGCGGACCTGAACAACGAAGCCGTGATCGACGCGGTACGTGAGAAGGTCAAGGCCATCTGCAAGAAGCTGCCGGTATACGGCGCTTGATTGCAGTTGCTTGACTGAGAAGCCCGGCTCTTGAGCCGGGCTTTTTTATGCCTGGTCTCCAACTTGAAATGAGATCAACTGTGGGAGGGGGCTTGCCCCCTCCCACAGTTGACTGCATTACACGTCAAGGTTGGTAGACCTTGGCAAAGCCTTCGCGGATTTTATCTTCCGGCAATTCATCGGCAATAAACACGATCACACTCTCCCGCGCCTCACCCTCGGCCCATTCGGTATCCCAGTCGAAACCATAGAGCTTGAGCACGCCCTGGAACACCATGCGACGGTCTTCGCCGGCAATATTGAGTACGCCCTTGTAGCGCAGCAGCTGCTTGCCATGGTCTTCCAGCAGTTCGTTCATGAACTCACTGAGCCGGTCGATATCCAGCGGCTGGTCGGTGCGCAGCACCAGGCTGGAAATACGGTCGATGGACGGCGCCTTGCTCACCGGGCGCAGGCTCATGCCGGCGTTGAGATTGAAGCCGCGCACATCGAGCAGTTCGGCCAGATCAATCTTGCCGTGCTCAACCACGCGAATCGGCGCGCGGCGGTTGATGCGTGTGAGGCGTTCACTGAGTGCTTCGAAGGTAGCGTCATCCACCAGGTCACGCTTGCTCACCAGCAGCCGGTCGGCGAAACCGATCTGTGCCTGGGCGATGGTCTGGGTCAGGTGATGCTCGGCGTGGGCGGCGTCCACCAGGGTAATGATGCCGTCGAGGATGTAACGCTCGCGCAGTTCTTCATCAATGAAAAAGGTCTGGGCCACCGGCGCCGGGTCGGCCAGGCCGGTGCACTCGATCACCAGGCGGTCAAAGGCGATCTCACCACTGTCCAGGCGCTCGAGCAGCAGATACAGGGCCTTGGTCAGGTCGGTGTGGATGGTGCAGCACACGCAGCCGTTGGACAGGGTCATGACTTGCACCGGTTCTTCGCCCAGCAATTGGGTGTCGATACCGGCGTCGCTGAATTCGTTTTCGATCACGGCAATTTTCAGCCCGTGCTCGGCCTTGAGCAGATGGCGCAGCAAGGTGGTCTTGCCCGCGCCGAGGAAGCCGCTGAGAACGGTGACTGGAATGGGAGAGGACAAAAGAAATTCTCCTTAAAGGAACACAGAAACAAATGTGGGAGGGGGCTTGCCCCCGATAGCAGTGTGTCAGGCACTGATCTGTCACTGACACACCGCTATCGGGGGCAAGCCCCCTCCCACAGGGCGTTGCGTTAAATCAACAGCACTTGGGCCCACCCTTGCCGCCGTAACGGGCCTCCTGGCGTTCCCGGAAGAACGCCTTGTAGTCCATCATCGGCTTGTCCGGGTGCTTGGTTTGCATATGCTCGACGTACGTGTCGTAGTCGGGCATGCCGACCATCAGGCGCGCGGCCTGACCGAGGTATTTACCGAGGCGACTGATGTCATTGAACATGCTTGCAATCCTCGATTATGCGTCCGGTACTGCCTGGAACGGGGCTTCTTTATCCGTACGCTCTTTGTTGCCCCAGGCGGCGACGCCGACCTTGAGCGCATAGAACAGGATGCTGAACACCACGAACAGGAACAGCACAGTCAGCGTTGCGTTGGTGTAGGCGTTCCAGATCACGTGCTGCATCTGGTCCACGCTCTTGGCCGGGGCCAGGATCTGGCCGTTTGCCAGGGCATCACTGTACTTCTTCGCCAGCGACAGGAAGCCGATCGCCGGGTTGGCGTCGAACAACTTGATGAAGCCCGCGGTGGTGGTGCATATCAGCAGCCAGACCGCCGGCAGCATGGTCACCCAGATGTAGCGCTGGCGCTTCATTTTGATCAGCACAACGGTGGCGAGCATCAGCGCGATACCGGCCAGCATCTGGTTGGAGATACCGAACAGCGGCCACAAGGTGTTGATACCGCCCAGCGGGTCGATCACGCCCTGGTACAGCAGGTAACCCCACATGGCGACGCAACCGGCGGTCGCGATCAGGTTGGCGGTCCAGGACTCGGTGCGCTTGAGCGCCGGTACGAAGGAGCCAAGCAAGTCCTGAAGCATGAAGCGACCGGCACGGGTGCCCGCATCGACGGCAGTCAGGATAAACAGCGCTTCGAACAGGATCGCAAAGTGGTACCAGAACGCCATGGTGTTTTCACCCGGCAGCACACTGTGCAGGATCTGCGCGATACCCACCGCCAACGTCGGCGCACCACCGGCACGCGCGAGGATGGTGGTTTCACCGATGTCATGGGCCACCGCCGACAGCGCCTCGGGGGTAATTGCAAAACCCCAGCTGCTGACGGTTTGTGCCACGGTCACCACGTCGGTGCCGACGATTGCCGCCGGGCTGTTCATGGCGAAGTACACGCCTGGCTCGATCACCGAAGCGGCAACCATCGCCATGATAGCCACGAAGGACTCCATCAGCATGCCGCCGTAACCGATGTAACGGGCGTGGCTTTCATTGGCCAGCAGCTTGGGCGTGGTGCCCGAGGAAATCAGCGCGTGGAAGCCCGAGACCGCGCCACAGGCAATGGTGATGAACAGGAACGGGAACAGGCCGCCCTTCCATACCGGGCCGGTACCGTCGATGAACTGGGTCAGCGCCGGCATTTTCAGGTCGGGCATGGTCACCAGGATGCCAATCGCCAGGGCGATGATGGTGCCGATTTTCAAGAAGGTAGAGAGGTAGTCACGTGGCGCGAGGATCAGCCACACCGGCAGTACCGCCGCCACGAAACCGTAGCCGATCAGCATCCAGGTGATCTGGATCCCGGTGAAGGTGAAGGCCTTGGCCCAGACCGGATCAGCGGCGATCTGCCCGCCCAGCCAGATCGAACCGAGCAGCAACAGCACGCCGATGATGGAGATTTCACCGATACGGCCCGGGCGGATGTAGCGCATGTAGATACCCATGAACATCGCAATCGGGATGGTCGCCATCACCGTGAAGATGCCCCATGGGCTCTCGGCCAGGGCCTTGACCACGATCAGCGCCAGCACCGCGAGGATGATGATCATGATCAGGAAGCAGCCGAACAGCGCGATGGTCCCCGGGATACGCCCCATCTCTTCGCGAACCATGTCGCCCAGGGAACGGCCATTACGACGGGTGGACAGGAACAGGACCATGAAGTCCTGCACCGCACCGGCCAGCACCACGCCGGCAATCAGCCAGAGCGTGCCGGGCAGGTAGCCCATTTGCGCCGCCAGTACCGGGCCGACCAGGGGGCCTGCACCGGCAATTGCCGCAAAGTGGTGACCGAAAAGGATGTGTTTGTTGGTCGGCACATAGTCCAGACCGTCATTGTTGAGCACTGCGGGGGTGGCCCGCCGTGGATCGAGTTGCATCACATTATTAGCGATGAACAGGCTGTAGTAGCGATAAGCGACCAGATAGATGGCCACGGCAGCGACCACGATCCACAAGGCGTTGATCGCCTCGCCTCGGCGCAAGGCCACTACGCCCAGGGCGCACGCTCCTACGATTGCCAACACCAGCCAGGGTAGGTGGCGTAGCAGGCTATTATTATTTTTCATTTTTATATTCCAGCCAGGGTGGACAGAAAGGACAGCCATCCGGAGTTTAGCGCTACTGGCCTTAAAGGCCACCCCCCTACGTTGGTCTAGAGCCTTGCAGAGGCAAAAAAAGCAGAAAAAACCACCCGATGATGGCGCAGGGCTACAATCCTTTTATCCACAGAGGGTTTCACCATGACCGAGCAAGCGTCTGATCGCCGTCGTTTTCGCCGGATCGCCTTTGATGCCAAGACCGAACTTCGGCAAACCGGCCAGGAGTGGCCCGTGCAATTGGTGGATTTGTCGCTGAAGGGCTTGCTGGTGCAAAAGCCCGCCCCCTGGAAGGGGAATAAAGCCCTGCCGTTCGACGTCGACATACGCCTGGACCCCAAGGCTCATATAAAGATGCGAGTGCATCTGACCCACGAAGCGGATGGCCAGCTGGGATTTGTGTGCACAGACATCGATCTGGAATCGATCAGCCACTTGCGGCGGCTGATCGAGTTGAACCTGGGCGACCAGGAAGAGCTGGAGCGGGAGCTGGGCGCGTTGCTGGAGGTGTAAGGGCTCAGGGAAACGCCGTACGTGCGGGAAATTCGCTTTCCATGTCCCAGTAGCCCTTCTTCTGACTTGAGGCGCCGTGCCACTGCCCGTCGACAAACCGATAAGTCTGATAACGGGTGGCAAAGTCATCCTCACCGTCGCCGTCCATAAATGACGACACCTGCAGCAGTTCGTCCGAGCCGCCACTGGTTGGCGTTACGATCTTCCACGCCGCCTTGCCCGTATGCGCCAGGGTCAACGCCTGGACTTTGCCGTCGGCGCCCTGGTAACCCAGCGGTTTGAGTTGCTGCTTGCCAGGCAGCAACAGCTGCGTGGCAGGCCCGCTGTAGCTGCCCATGGGGGCGGTCTGGTCAATGGTCAAAAAATACACAGGTTCGGGCAGCCCTTTGATCGGGGCTTTCTCGACCTCGGCCAACGGGTAGCCGAGGTCTTCGTGGGCTATCACCTCGCCAGAGGCCGATACCCACCGCACCTGGGCTTCGAGCAGCGGGTTGTCGACCAAATCGCCGGGCTCGTCGAACGAGTCTTCATCCAGCCCACTGCCCCAACTGTCCTTGTGCAGCTGGACGCTGATGCGTTGGTCTTCGAGCACCTGCAACACACTGCCGTCCTGTGTCACCAGCGTTTGCGCCAGGCGATAGCCCGTTGGCAGCTCAGCCCAGGCCATGGCGGGCAAGCCGGCCAAGGTGATAAACAGAGCGACGACGCCCCAGCGGTTTGATCGTTGCATCGTGTCCATCCCTGAGTTATTCGAAAAGTGCATCCAACGCCTGTTCCAGGCGCGTGACCCCAATCACCTGCAATCCTGGCGGCATTTCCTTCGGCGCATTGCCCTTTGGCACGATCGCGCGTTTGAAGCCGTGTTTGGCCGCTTCCTTCAAGCGTTCCTGACCGCTCGGCACCGGGCGCACTTCGCCCGACAGGCCCACTTCACCGAATACCAGCAGGTCGTGGGGCAATGGCCGGTTACGCAGGCTGGACATCACCGCCGCCATCAACGCCAGGTCGGACGCGGTTTCCAGCACCTTGACCCCGCCCACCACGTTGAGGAACACGTCCTGGTCATGGGTCGGGATGCCGCCGTGACGGTGCAGCACCGCCAACAGCATCGCCAGGCGGTTTTGATCCAGGCCCAGCGTGACGCGGCGTGGGTTGGCCAGATGGCTGTCATCCACCAGCGCCTGGACTTCCACCAGCATCGGCCGGGTGCCTTCCCACGTCGCCATGACCACGCTGCCTGGAACTTCTTCCTGGGCGCGGGTCAGGAAAATCGCCGAGGGGTTGGAGACTTCCTTCAGCCCCCGGTCGGTCATGGCGAACACACCCAGTTCGTTCACCGCGCCGAAGCGGTTCTTCACCGCCCGCAGCAAGCGCAAGCGGCCATCGGACTCGCCTTCGAAATACAGCACGGTATCGACCATATGCTCCAGCACCCGTGGCCCGGCCAGCGCGCCCTCTTTGGTCACATGGCCGACCAGGAAGATCGCCGTGCCGCTCTGCTTGGCGTAACGCACCAGCAACGCCGCACTCTCGCGCACCTGGGACACGCCGCCCGGCGCCGATTGCAGTTGTTCGGTGAAAATCGTCTGGATCGAGTCGATCACCATGACCTTGGGTTTTTCGATCCGGGCCGTGGCAATGATGCTTTCGATGCAGGTTTCGGTCATGACCCGCAGTTGGTCCTGGGGCAGGCCCAGACGGCGGGCACGCATGGCCACCTGTTGCTGGGATTCTTCGCCGGTGACGTACAGCGCCGGCATGCGGCTGGCGATGCTGCACAGGGTTTGCAGCAGAATCGTCGATTTGCCGATGCCCGGGTCACCGCCGATCAACACCACCGAACCATCCACCAGACCGCCACCCAGCACCCGATCCAGCTCACCGGAGGCCGTCGAGAAACGCGGGATCTCTTCAACGCTGACTTCCGCCAGAGTCTTGATCTGCGCCTGCTGCCCGGTCCAGCCGGCGCGGCCGGTGGGGGCCGAGGCGCCGCCGCTTTCGATCATGGTTTCAGTCAGGGTATTCCACGCACCACACTCGGTGCATTGGCCGGCCCACTTGGGAAAGGTCGCGCCGCACTCCGTGCAGCCGTACATGCGCTTGGCCTTTGCCATTTGAGAACCTCCAACCGAAAAACCGCGATGATAGCTCAGCGCGACGCCGGGGTCCGGATTTCACCGCTGGCCAATCGTGAAGCACTGTTGCCGACCGGGTCTTGGGCGTTGAGATCGGCGCCCTTGGCCTTGAGTTCGTCGAGCAACTCGAGGCGCTTGAACAGGCCGGCGTACATGGCCGCCGTTTGACCGGCACCGTTACGTTGGTCGGGGTTGCAGTCGGTGGCCAGCAGGCGCTGGGCAATGCTCAACTCACCCTTGAAGATCGCCCCCATCAACGCGGTGTTGCCACGTTTGTCCTGCACACAGGCGTCGGCACCGGCGGCGAGCAAACGCTCCACATAAGCGCTTTCGCCGTGGTAGGCGGCGAGGATCAGCGCGGTGTAGCCCTTGTCGTCCTGGGTGTTGAGGGGGAAGCCGGCGTCGATGAAGGTGTTGAGCATGTCGAGGTCGCCACGGCGGGCGGCGTCGAAGTAATAGTCCTGGAGCTGCGCCTTGAGCGCGACCGGGTCGGGCGACTCGGCATGGGCGACAAAGGCCAGCATGGTCATCAGTAAACCGATAGAAATACGCATGGGTTCTCTCCTGCCAGAGGTCGACGCCCGGGAGGGCGTCGACCGAAACCAACGTCAGTCAGTGAGTTTTTCGGCCAGCGCCTTCACGCGCGCCAGGTCACCCTTGGCGACCTTGGCCACGCCGGTGCCGTATTCCGGATCGGCCTTGTAGAGGAACGACAGGATGATGTGCTTGCTCTCGTCATCGGTAGTGGCCAATGAGCCGCCGAAATTGTCGATCAAGTCCTGGCGCTCTTTCGGGCTGTAGGAGCGATACAGATCGCCGGCCTGCTTGAAGTTCTGCTCACGCTGGATCTTCGCCTGCTGGGTGCTGCCCGACAGCGCCGTCTGGCTGTAGCGCGCGGTTTGCGGCTCTTCACGGTTTTCCAGGCGGCTTGGCTGGTAGTTCACGCCACTGGTGGTCTTGCCAAAGTTCAGCGCGCCGTCCTGGTTACCGTTGTTGACGGTGACCCGTGGGGCGTTGATCGGCAATTGCAGGGCATTGGCGCCCAGGCGATACATCTGCGTGTCGGCATACGAGAACACCCGGCCTTGCAGGAGGCGGTCTTCCGACGGCTCGATGCCCGGTACCAGGTTGGCCGGGGCCATGGCCACTTGTTCGGTTTCCTGGAAGACATTTGCCGGGTTGCGGTTCAGCACCATCTGCCCGACTTTGCGCTCGGGTACATTCGGCCAGATCTTGGTAGCGTCAAGCGGGTCGAAATCAAACTTGGCCAAGTCTTCCGGCTTGAGTACCTGCACATACAGGTCCCACTTGGGGAAGTCGCCCTTGTTGATATGGGTGACCAAGTCATTGGTCATATGGCTGTAGTCACGCCCCTGCACTTCGGTAACTTGCTTGGGATCAAGGTTCTTGATGCCTTGCAGGCTCTTCCAGTGAAACTTGACGTAGTGCACTTCACCCTTGGCGTTGATCAACTTGTAGGCATGTACGCCATTGCCGTCCATTTCCCGATAACTGGCCGGAGTACCGGAGTCGGAATACAACTCGGTAAGTGTGCGAGTGGCCTCGGGAACATGGGAGAAGAAGTCGAAGCGACGGGAGTCATCATCCAGGTTAGTGCGCGGGTCCGGCTTGAAGGCGTGGACCATGTCGGGGAACTTGATGGCATCGCGGATAAAGAACGTCGGGAAGTTATTACCCACCAAGTCCCAGTTGCCATCGGCGGTATAGAACTTGGTGGCGAAGCCGCGCGGGTCACGCAGGGTTTCCGGGGAATGATTGCCGTGCACCACGGCCGAGAAGCGCACAAACACCGGGGTCGTTTCGCCAGCGGCAAAGACCTTGGCCTTGGTCAGGTCGCTGAGGTTATCGGTGACGGTGAAGGTGCCATGGGCGCCGGTACCGCGGGCATGCACCACGCGCTCGGGGATGCGCTCACGGTCGAAGCGCTGCAGTTTCTGGATCAGTTGCACGTCCTGCAGCAGCACCGGGCCGTTGGCGCCGGCGGTTTGCGAGTTCTGGTTGTCGCCGACGGCGGCACCGTTGTCACGGGTCAGGTTGGCGGCTTGTACAGAGAGGGAAAGCAGGCTGGCGGTCGCCAGTACCAGCACATGACGCGCCAATACCGGGCCGCGATTCATTGGATTCTTCATCAAGGTTTCCTCTGGTTTTTTTAGTGCACATTCAGTTGTGCTTGCCAGAGGCTAGTGACCCGCGAGTCAGAAGATAAATAGAAAAACACCACCAGGGCGATTAAGAAAATAATGTGGTAAGCCGCTGAAATGGCGCGTATTTCGCGCGCGACTGGTGGCACTTTGCAAACTATTTGCGATTTAATGTGTCGATAAAAACTGACAGTGTTAGCAGCTGTATCAGGCAAGCCGGTTACGACTGACTTACACTGAGCGGCACCCTTCTCATCTGTAACAAGGAATAACCTATGGGCGTGATCAGTGAGTTCAAGGCCTTCGCGGTCAAAGGTAATGTGGTCGACATGGCCGTCGGTATCATCATCGGCGCCGCCTTCGGCAAAATTGTTTCCTCGTTTGTAGGCGATGTGGTGATGCCGCCCATTGGTCTGCTGATCGGTGGCGTGGACTTTGGTGACCTGGCGATTACGCTCAAGGCGGCACAGGGCGATGTGCCTGCCGTGGTGCTGGCGTACGGCAAGTTCATCCAGAGCGTGATCGACTTTGTGATCGTCGCGTTCGCGATCTTCATGGGCGTCAAGGCCATCAACCGCCTCAAGCGCGAAGAAGCCGTGGCGCCGAGCCTGCCACCGACACCGAGCAAGGAAGAAGTGCTGCTGGGCGAGATTCGCGACCTGCTCAAGGCACAGAACGACAGGCAGCTTTAACCCATACCGGCTTGGAAAAAAGGCGCCTCCTTGAGGCGCCTTTTCATTACCAGTAGTTTTCCACCGCCACCTGCCCTGGCCGGCGGCTAAGGCTCAGTTGCATGTCGCGCTGCTTGAGCAACTGGCGAGTGTCATCCACCATCTGCGGGTTGCCGCAAATCAGCACGCGGGAGTGTTCCGGGGTCAGCTCGACGCCGGCAGCACGCTCCAATTCTCCGTTTTCGATCGAGGTGGTAATACGCCCACTTAACGCCCCCGGATAATCCTCTCGGGTCACGATGGGGATGTAGGTCAGTTTGTGCGCATATTCTGCCAGGTACTCCCGCTCGCCCAACCCCTTGATCAGCGACTGGTACGCCAGCTCCCGGGCTTCCCGCGCGCTGTATACCAGGATGATGCGCTCGAATTTCTCCCAGACTTCGAAGTCCTGCAGGATCGACAAAAACGGTGCCACCCCGGTGCCGGTGCCTAACATCCACAAGTCCCGGCCATCGACGAAACGGTTCAGGGTCAGGAACCCGGTAGCCTGGCGCTCCACCATCAAGGTATCGCCCACCCGCAATCGGCTGAGTTCACTGGTGAATTCACCGCCTGGGACAACAATCGAGAAAAAGTCCAAGTGTTCATCAAACGGCGAGGACACCACGGAATAGGCGCGCCACACCGTGCTGCCATCCGCCTTGCTGACCCCCAGGCGCACGAACTGACCGGCGGTAAACCGGAACCCTGGGTCACGGGTGGTTCGCAGGGTAAACAGGCTGGGGGTCAGGGATTGCACATCGAGCAAGGTCTGGCGGGTAAATTTCTCAGCACTGGCCGTCATGGGGGACTCCGTTCTACAGGTGCCCTAGTGTCCCTCAAACTCGAGCCCGGAAACACCTCTGGTTGGTAGTGGCATTATATAGGCACAAAATAATGGCAACCTAATATCAACTCTGATCAATTTGCTATTAGCTCCTTTATCCGCGCTACAAGCACGCTCTAAGTTGATCCGCTACAGCTGCTTCAACTGACTAAAAAATCGAAAAAAACCACTAAGCCCCTTAGCTAAGCCCGCCGCGACCTTAGAGAAAATTTCTTAAACGCTGCCCTGCAAGAGCGAAAATTTTGTCTCGCGATGTAGCTCATGTCCTACACTAATTTCCGTGCAGTGGGAGTTCAGGACGTATCCCATGTCATGCGGAAACCCATGGAGAGTTACCAATGGTCAACTGGCGCAATACCCGACTTCCCAAACTGGAGGGCGAGAGCGAGGTTACTACCCTTTTCGAGATGGCTGTCAACCACACCTACGCACTCGGCTTTCAATACTGTTCTTTCACGATGAGCTCTCAACTACCTAACAACCAAACGAAACCTGTTCGCCTCAACAACTATCCAGATGAATGGAACAAACTGTATAACCAGGCCCACTTCTTTGACGCTGATCCCGTGGTGGAACATTGCAAACGTTGTGTACTGCCCCTTGTCTGGGAAGAAAAAATCTTTAAAGACTCACCCAACCTGTGGTCTTTAGCTCAATCCTTTGGTGTGCATTTGGGATGGACCCAAGCCGTGCATGATTTCCAGGGTGTGTTCAGCATGCTGACCCTGGGTCGCAGTGCGGGTGAAGTGACCCCGCAGGAGCTTTATGAAAAAGCCGGCCAGGTCCTGTGGCTGTGCCATGCGATGCATGCGGTAGTCGCGAAGACTTACGCACACAAGCCCAGCATTAACCCTGCAAACAAATTAACCCCGCGCGAAACCGAAATCCTCAAGTGGTCAGCCATGGGCAAGACCGCTGCGGACATCGCCGTCATCCTGTGCCTGTCCGAACGCACCGTGGGCTTTCATATCTGCAGTTGCTTCAAAAAACTGGGGGTCAATAACAAGATCGCCGCCGTGCTCTGCGCTTCGAAAGCGGGGTTGTTTTAATCAGCGTTGAAACACCGCATGTAATCCCTCTGGAAAAAAAGTAACATTTACGACCCATTCTGAGTGTTGGGCTGTTCCCACGGGGTGCCGCCCGCTGTTCACTCAGACGGTTCCGCAGCCGACTGCCGAACACCCATCGATGACCCAGAGCCTCCCTCGCCATGCCCCTGCTCGACAGCCCCTTCGCCCAGCTCGATCTGATCCGCCAGCCAGAGCAACATAACGATCCGCTGCAAGCCTTCGACGCCGCCGACGAGTACCTGCTCAGCTACCTGGCTGAACAGCAACCGAGCGCTGCGACCCGCGTGCTGGTGCTCAATGACAGCTTCGGCGCCCTGGCTGCGAGCCTGGAAGGCCGGGTGCAGGTGACCTCCAGCGGCGACTCGTTCCTGGCCGCCCTGGGCCTGGATAAAAACCTGGTGCGCAATGGCAAGGCCTTTGACGCCGTGCCGTTCATCCCCGCCAGCGAGGTGCCCAGCGGGCCGTTCGACCGGGTGCTGATCCGCGTCCCCAAGACCCTGGCATTGCTGGAAGAACAACTGATCCGCCTGCAAGGCCAACTCGCGCAGGGCGCCGAAGTGATTGCCGCAGCCATGGTCAAGCACCTGCCCCGGGCGGCCGGTGAGTTGCTGGAGCGCTATATCGGGCCAATGCATGCCTCCCTGGCGGTGAAGAAGGCGCGGTTGCTGATTGCGACACTGGCCGACCGCCCCGCGGCGGTCTCGCCCTACCCGACGCGCTACACCCTCGACGCGCCGGCCATCGAACTGCTCAACCATGCCAACGTGTTCTGCCGTGAAGGCCTGGACATCGGCACCCGCGCCTTCCTGCCGCACCTGCCCAATAACCTGGGCAGTGCCCGCGTGGCGGACCTGGGTTGCGGCAACGGCGTATTGGCGATTGCCAGCGCACTGCAAAACCCCGAAGCCCGGTACACCTTGGTGGACGAGTCCTACATGGCCGTGCAATCGGCCCTTGAGAACTGGCAAGCCGCCCTCGGTGAGCGGGAGGTGACAGTACGCGCCGGGGACGGCCTCGCAGGCCAGGAGCCGGATTCCCTCGACGTGGTGCTGTGCAATCCGCCGTTCCACCAGCAGCAGGTGGTCGGCGACTTCCTGGCCTGGCGTATGTTCCAGCAGGCGCGGGAGGCGCTGGTGGTCGGCGGCGCCCTGTATATCGTCGGCAACCGTCACCTGGGTTATCACAGCAAGTTGGCGCGCTTGTTCCGTGGCGTAGAGCAGGTCGCTGCCACGCCCAAGTTCGTGATTCTCAAAGCACGCAAATAAAAAAGCCCTGCCCTTCCAAAAGAAGAGCAGGGCTTGCCCTCAAGTTAACAGGCAGCGGGCCGCGAAGCCCGGATCGGGATGTCAGTGGGTGGTCAGGCCGGCCGCATTCATGAACATGCGCATCAGGCTGGCCACCACGAACAGGGCCAGCACACTGCCGGTCCAGATCATCGCCAGCCAGCCGAGGCGCCGCCACAGCGGCTGTTTCTCGGCCTGTTCAATCTCGTGCAACGTAGGTTTGCCGGACATGCAACGACCCTCCTAGTGATAGCCGTCTTCGTGGGTGACCTTGCCGCGGAACACGTAGTAGCTCCAGAAGGTGTAGCCCAGGATGAACGGGATGATGAACAAGGTGCCCACCAGCATGAAGCCCTGGCTCTGCGGCGGCGCAGCGGCATCCCAGATCGACACCGAGGGCGGGATGATATTCGGCCACAGGCTGATCCCCAGGCCGCTGTAGCCGAGGAAGATCAACACCAGCGTCAGCAGGAACGGCGTGTAGTGGGCATTACGCGCCACGGCGCGGATCAAGCCGTACATGGTCACCAGCACCAGGATCGGCACCGGCAGGAACCAGAACAGGTTCGGCAGGGTGAACCAGCGCGAGGCGATTTCCGGGTGCGACAGCGGCGTCCAGAGACTCACGATGCCGATCACGGCCAGCACCACGAAGGCCAATGGCCGCGCCAGGTTGTGCATCTTCTCCTGCAACGGGCCTTCGGTTTTCATGATCAGCCAGGTGCAACCCAGCAAGGCATAGGCCACGATCAGCGCCACGCCGCAGAACATCGTGAACGGCGTGAGCCAGTCCAGCGAGCCGCCGGCAAACTGGCGATTGACCACCGGAATCCCATCGATAAACGCGCCCAGCGCGACGCCCTGGAAGAACGTGGCCGTCAGCGAACCGCCGATAAACGCCTTGTCCCACAGGTGACGCTTGTGGTCCTTGGCCTTGAAGCGGAACTCGAAAGCCACGCCACGAAAGATCAGCCCCACCAGCATCAGGATCAGCGGCAGGTATAGCGCCGACAACACCACCGAATAGGCCAGCGGGAACGCGCCGAACAACGCCGCGCCGCCCAGCACCAGCCAGGTTTCGTTACCGTCCCAGACCGGGGCCACGGTGTTCATCATCACGTCACGGTCGGTCTTGCCCGGAATAAACGGGAAGAGAATGCCGATACCCAGGTCGAAGCCGTCCATGACCACGTACATCATGATGCCGAAGATGATGATCACGGCCCAGATCAGCGGAAGATCAATACCCATCTCAATTCCCCTTGTGCTGGATGTGGGCGTGGTCGTCATCGCTGCCATCATCGGCGGCGGACAACGGACGGGCCGGTGTGCGTTTCTGGCCAGGACCACCGTGGGTCGGTTCCGTGCCTTCGTGGGTCACCGGGCCTTTGCGCACCAGGCGCATCATGTAGCCCAGGCCGGCGCCAAACAGCGCGAAGTACACCACCACGAACAACACCAGGGTGATCGTCATCTGCGCCAGGCTATGCCCGGAAGAAGCATCCGCCGTGCGCATCAACCCGTAGACCACCCACGGCTGACGGCCGATTTCGGTGGTGAACCAACCGGCGAGAATCGCGATCAGCCCAGACGGCCCCATCCACAGCGCCAGGTACAGGAACGGCCTGGACGTGTACATTTTGTCGCCCCGGCGCAGCCAGAGGCTGAACAGGCCGGTGAAGATCATCAGGAACCCCAGGCCGACCATGACCCGGAACGACCAGAATACGATGGTCGAATTCGGCCGGTCTTCCGGCGGGAATTCCTTGAGCGCCGGCACCTGTTTGTCCAGGGAGTGGGTCAGGATCAGGCTGCCCAGGTACGGAATCTCCACGGCGTATTTGGTTTTTTCCGCTTTCATGTCGGGCCAGCCAAACAGGATCAGCGGGGTTGGCTCATTGCCTTTGTTTTCCCAGTGGCCTTCAATCGCGGCGATTTTCGCCGGCTGATGCTCGAGGGTGTTGAGGCCATGGAAGTCGCCGATCACCGCCTGGATAGGCGCCACGATCAGGGCCATCCACATCGCCATCGACAACATCTTGCGGATGGCCGGGTTGTCCTTGCCGCGCAGCAAGTGCCAGGCCGCCGAGGAACCGACGAAGAACGCGGTGGCCACGAACGCCGCTGTCGCCATGTGCATCAGGCGGTAAGGGAACGACGGGTTGAAGATCACCGCCAGCCAATCGGTAGGAATCACGCGGCCGTCGATGATTTCAAAGCCTTGCGGCGTCTGCATCCAGCTGTTGGACGCCAGGATCCAGAAGGTCGAGATCAACGTACCGACGGCCACCATCACGGTGGAGAAGAAGTGCAGCTTGCGCCCCACCTTGTTCCAGCCGAACAGCATCACGCCGAGGAAACCGGCTTCCAGGAAGAAGGCCGTAAGCACTTCGTACGTCAGAAGCGGCCCGGTCACGGCGCCGGCGAAGTCCGAGAAGCGGCTCCAGTTGGTGCCGAACTGGTAGGCCATGACCAGACCGGAGACCACGCCCATGCCGAAGTTGACGGCAAAGATCTTCGACCAGAAATGGTAGAGGTCACGGTAGGTATCGTTATGGGTCTTGAGCCACAAGCCCTCCAGTACCGCGAGGTAACTGGCCAGGCCGATGGTGATCGCCGGGAACAGGATGTGGAATGAGATGGTGAACGCGAACTGAATTCGGGCGAGATCTAGCGCCTCCAAACCGAACATAAGTCTTCCTCTGTCAGGTAATACCGGCTGCTGGCGGGAGCCTGCACCCACTGCCCCCACGGATATGGAGTCTGGCGAATTTCAATTCGTTTCTTTTTTTAACCAGCCACGCAGGGAATCGGGCCTTGCGGCCACCAGAACAAATTCTGAAATGACTTTGATCTGGGTCAATCACAGTGAAAAGAGTAGTCCCATTTTCGCGGCTGGCCTGTGTGGTCTTTTGCCGCGTGACAGCTTGCCTCAGCCTTCTTCTCGCAACTAATTGTTACAGCTTGATGCTAATCTGCCTCTTCCCTCCGGCCTTGACCTGAATTTCCGATGCCCAGTGAACCCACGTTGCTGTTACGTCACCACCGCCCTTTCATCGCGTTCTGGCTGGCACGGATCTTCACCGCCAGCGGCTTCCAGATGCTTACCGTGGCCATTGGCTGGAACCTCTACCAACTCACCGGTAACGTGCTCGACCTGGGGCTGGTCGGTCTGGTGGAGTTCGTGCCGCGCGTGCTGTTCATGCTGCACACCGGGCATGTGGCCGACCGCTATGAGCGACGCAAAGTCGCGGCCATCTGCCAGACCGTGCAGGCGCTGATTGCCCTTTCCCTGGCCATCGGCGGCCTCACCGGCAACGTGACCCGCGAGATGATCTTTATCCTCGCCTTCCTGCTCGGCGCCGCGCGCTCGTTTGAAATGCCCACCACCCAGGCCCTGCTACCAAGCATCGTGCCCAGTGCGCTGTTCCCGCGTGCGGTGGCCTCGTCGCAGTCGGCCCAGCAACTGGCAACCATCGTCGCCCCGGCCCTCGGTGGTTTGCTATACGCCTTCGGCAGCGTCTGGGTGTATGGGCCCACGGTGGCGCTGTACCTGATTGCCTGTGTACTGACCCTCAACCTGCCCGCCCGCCAGACCCCGCTCAACAAGAGCAAGGCCACCCTCGATTCACTGCTCGCCGGCATCCGCTTTATCCGCAGCCGCCCGGACATCCTCGGGGCGATTTCCCTCGACCTGTTCGCCGTGCTGCTGGGCGGCGCCACCGCGTTGCTGCCGGTATTCGCCAAGGACATCCTGCTGACCGGCGCCTGGGGCCTGGGCCTGTTGCGCTCGGCGCCGGCGGTGGGCGCGTTGTTGATGTCGTTGTGGCTGGCGCGCTTTTCGGTAGATCGGCAGGTCGGCCGGGTGATGTTCACCGCCGTCGGCGTATTCGGCGTGGCGACCATCGCCTTCGGCCTGTCCACCTCGTTCTGGTTTTCCCTGGCGGTGCTGGTGGTGCTGGGCGCGGCGGACATGATCAGCATGGTGATCCGTGCGTCCTTCGTGCAGTTGGAGACGCCGGATGAAATGCGCGGGCGGGTGAGTGCGGTCAATGGTCTGTTTATCGGTGCGTCCAACCAACTGGGCGAGTTCGAATCGGGGATTACCGCCCATTGGTTCGGCACCGTGCCCGCCGTGGTCATGGGCGGCATCGGTACGCTGGTGGTGACCGGAGTGTGGATCAAACTGTTCCCGACCCTGGCGAATCGGGATCGTATGCATGTGCCGGTAGATGAAAGCATCAAGCCCGCTGCATGATCCAATGTGGGAGGGGCTTGTTCCCTCCCACATTTGGATCTTCAGTGTTTGCTGGACCGCGTCAGAGCACCTTATCCAGGGTGATCGGAAACTCTCGCACCCGCTTGCCGGTGGCATGGTAGACCGCATTCGCTACCGCCGCCGCCACCCCGACAATGCCGATCTCTCCCACGCCCTTGGAGCCAAGGGCGTTGACGATCTCGTCATGTTCCTCGACAAACACCACGTCAATCTCGCCGATATCGGCATTTACCGGGATGTGGTACTCGGCCAGGCTGTGGTTCATGTAGCGGCCCAACTGATGGTCGATCTGGGTCTCCTCATGCAGGGCCATGCCGATGCCCCACACCACCCCGCCGAGGATCTGGCTGCGGGCCATCTTCGGGTTGACCACCCGACCGGCCGCAATGGCGCTGACCACGCGGCTGACCTTGATCGTGCCCAAGTCTTCATCCACCCGCACTTCGACGAACACCGCCGAATGGGTCGCGGTGGCGTAACCCTCGCGCTTTTTGTCCGGCTCGCTGTCGACCTGGACTTCCACGCTCTCTTCACCGCTGTCCTTGACCAGCTGTGCCAACGACACGCTCACGTCGCCGGTGTGCAGTTGGCCGTCTTCAAAACGCACGGACTCGGCATCCTTGAACACCGGGTAAGTCTGCCGGGCGATGGTCAGCAGCCTCGCGCTCAACGCTTCGCAGGCTTGCTGCACGGCGGTGCCGACGGACGACACGGTGAACGAGCCGCCTTGCAGCGGCGCGGTGGGCAATGAAGAGTCGCCGAGCAGGAACACCACGTCCTCAACCGCCACGCCACTGGCCTGCGCCGCGATCTGGGTCATCACCGTGTAGGTGCCGGTGCCGATGTCGGTGGTCGCACTGCTGACGGTCAGCTTGCCCTCGGCGTCGATGCGCGCCTTGGCGCTGGCCTTCATCTGCATGGCCTCCCACACGCCACCGGCCATGCCCCAGCCGATCAACTGGCAGCCGTCGCGCATGCTGCGCGGTTCCGGATTGCGCTGGCTCCAGCCGAAGCGCTCGGCACCTTCGCTGTAACACTCGCGCAGGGCCTTGCTCGACCAGGGTTTGTCTTCGTTCTGGTTGCGCTCGGCGTAGTTGACCAGCCGCAGTTGCACCGGGTCCATGCCCAAGGCGCTGGCCAACTCGTCCATGGCGCACTCCAGGCCGATCACGCCCAAGGCAGCGCCGGGCGCGCGCATGTCCAGGGGCGTGAATACATCCAGCGGCACCAGTTTGTAGGTCAGTTGCACGTTGTCGCAGTGATAAAGCATGCCGCTCCACTCCACCACGTGCTCGCTGAAGTCTTCGAAGCGCGAGGTCTGGCCAATCGCCGTATGCCCCAATGCCAGCAGGCGACCATTGGCGGCGGCGCCCATCTGCAAACGCTGCAAGGTGCGCGGGCGGTAGCCGAAGGTGAACATCTGTTGGCGGGTCAGGGTGACGCGCACCGAGCGCTTGAGCGCCAGGGACGCCATCACCGCCAGCGGCAATTGATACTGCGGGCGCAAGCCCGAGCCGAACGCGCCGCCGACGAACGCGGCGAAGATCCGTACCTGGCTTTTATCCAGGCCGAACACCTCTTGCACATAGGCCTGGCAGTTCTGCGGGCCCTGGGTCTTGTCATGGATATGCAGGGTGCCGTCCGGCTGATACAGCACGGTGCTGGCGTGGGGTTCCATGGGGTTGTGGTGTTCGATGGGCGTGCTGTAGTGCAGGTCGAGGCTGACGGCGGCAGCGGCCCACTCGGCCTGGAAATTGCCGCGCGGCTTGGGCGGCGCCTGCGGTGAAGCATGGGCCTGTTCCTGCTGGGCGAGCAGGTCGGTCTCGAAGTCTTCCCGTGCGTAGTCGATCGCTACCAGCGAGCCGGCATGTCGCGCCAGTTCCAGGTTGTCGGCGATCACCAGGGCCAGGGGTTGGCCGCTGTACAGCACACGGTCGTTATACAGCGGGCGAAACGGCGAACCGTCCGCCGCATCGTCATCCTGGAAGGCCTCGTCGTAACGGGCGATTGTCGGCCGGTTGAGGTGATGGATAACCGCCACCACGCCCGGCAGGGCCAGTGCCCTGGACGCGTCGATCGCCAGCACACGGCCCTTGGCGATGGTGCTGGACACCACACTGCCGTGGAGCAGGCCGTCCTCGGGAAACTCACCGGCATAACGCGCCTGGCCGGTGACCTTGAGCAGACCGTCGACACGGTCCAGGGGTTTGCCAATAGCGGTCATGGGCGATCTCCTGCGACGGCGGCGTCGCTCAGGGCACGGATGATTGCGCGGCGCGCCAGCTTGATCTTGAAGCCGTTGTGTTCCAGCGGCTCGGCGTCTTGCAACAGGGCGTCGGCGGCGTTGCTGAAGGTTTCGCGGCTGACCGCCCGGCCGATCAGCGAGGCTTCCACCGCACGGTCGCGCCAGGGTTTATGGGCCACACCGCCAAGGGCCAGGCGCGCGTCGACGATTCGATCGCCGTCCAACTCGAGAGCGGCGGCCACCGACACCAAGGCAAACGCGTAAGACGCGCGGTCGCGGATTTTCAGGTAATGGCTGTGACGGGCCAGGTGGTCGGCGGGCAATTCGATGGCGGTGATCAGCTCATCGTCGGCCAGTTGGTTGTCGCGTTGCGGCGCATCACCGGGCAAGCGGTGGAAGTCGGCAAACTCGATAACCCGCGCGCCACCACGCCCTTGCACATGCACCCGCGCCTCCAGTGCCGCCAGGGCCACGCACATGTCCGACGGGTGAGTGGCCACACACTGCTCGCTGGCACCGAGGATCGCATGGATACGGTTCAAGCCAGTGCGCGCCGGGCAGCCGCTGCCGGGCTCACGCTTATTGCACGGCACGCTGGCGTCATAGAAGTAGTAGCACCGGGTACGTTGCAACAGGTTGCCGCCGGTGCTGGCCATATTGCGCAGTTGCGGCGAAGCACCGGCAAGGATCGCCTGGGACAGCAACGGGTAACGCTGTTCGATCAGCGGGTGCCAGGCCAGGTCGGCATTGCTCACCAGCGCGCCGATGCGCAGGCCGCCCTCGGCGGTTTGTTCAATCTCATTGAGCGGCAGGCCGGTGATATCGATCAGGTGCTCGGGACGGCTGATGTTTTCTTTCATCAAGTCCAGCAGGTTGGTGCCCCCGGCAATAAAGCGCGACGCGGCACTGCTCAGGTGCACGGCTGCGTGGACATCCGCCGGTTTGCTGTACTGGAAGGGATTCATTGCTCGCCTCCCTGGACGCGGCACGCCGGCAAAGCCTCTTCAATGGCATCGCGGATATTGCTGTAGGCGCCGCAGCGGCACAGGTTGCCGCTCATCAGCTCCTGGATCTGTGCGCTGTCGTGGGCACGGCCTTCATTGACCAGGCCGACGGCGGAGCAAATCTGACCCGGCGTGCAGTAACCGCACTGGAAGGCATCGTGCTTGATAAAGGCTTGCTGCATCGGGTGCAGTTGGTCGCCGTCGGCCAGGCCTTCGATGGTGGTCAGCTCGGCGCCGTCGCACATCACCGCCAGGGTCAGGCAGGCGTTGATGCGTTTGCCGTCGCGCAATACTGTGCACGCACCGCATTGGCCGTGGTCGCAGCCTTTTTTGCTGCCGACCAGGTCCAATTGCTCGCGTAGCAGGTCCAGCAACGTGGTCCAGGGCAATACGTCGAGTTGGCGGTCCTGACCATTGAGGGTCAAGCGTATGGAGTGGGCGACGAACGGTTGGGCCGCCGCGCCATTGGGGATCGCGCTCATAAACACCTCACGGGTTGGTGTACATCCGCGGCGTTCAGGAAAGTCGCCGTCTCAGGGGTACGACTTCCCGGGGTTTTGAGCGTTCAAGCTGATTGATCAGCGGATATTGAGCAGGGTCTTCAAGGTGTTCCGCGGGCCGTTGATCGACGAGTTGCTGTATTCGAACCAGCCTTGGGCCTGGACATTGAGGTCAAATACATAGATGTAGCCCATCAGCGTGCCTGCCCCGCTGCAGGCCTCGCTGACGCTGCCGACCTGGCACACGGGCGTACGTTGCCCGTTCAGTTCGGCACCATTGAAGCGCCCCATCGGGTTGTTACCCAGGCCGACTTCCATCACCGACACTTGGGTGGGCCCACGGTGCGTGCACATCTGGGTGCTTTGCGCGCGTTCCGGGATGGTTTCCGTGCAGTGCGCCGATTCGACCTTGAATACGCGCACCTCGCTCAAGGGCGGTGCAGTCGCGCCCCACACCGGTGCCGCGCCCAACCACAGGCCGAGACAGGGGATCAGGGCTAGACTCCACGCGTTGGCTTTTTTCATGCTGTCGATGACCTGCTGTTGAACGTCGCCGCAGTATGCCTCAAGGCCATGCGCCACACAGCCTCGGCTGCTGGTATGATGCGCCGCTTTTTCCGATCCTCTCTGGAACCACAGGCGCTTGGCGCAGTTTGTGCTTTGACTTAGAGGTCAACAAATAACGACGCAACATAGCGTCACAGGGAGCAGGCATGCTGGAAAAGCTGTTTCAACTCAAGGCACACAACACCAACGTGCGCACCGAGATCCTCGCGGGCATCACGACATTCCTGGCCATGGCCTACATCCTGTTCGTGAACCCGAGCATCCTCGGCGAGACCGGCATGGACAAGGGCGCGGTATTTGTCGCGACCTGCCTGGCGGCGGCCATCGGTTCGACCGTGATGGGCCTGATCGCCAACTACCCGATCGCGCTGGCACCGGGCATGGGCCTCAACGCCTTCTTTACCTACACCGTGGTGTTGCACATGGGCCACACCTGGCAGGTTGCGCTGGGTGCGGTATTCATTTCGGCGGTGCTGTTCTTCCTGCTGTCGATCTTCCGTATCCGTGAGTGGATCATCAACAGCATTCCCCTGCCCCTGCGTTCGGCGATTGCCGCCGGTATCGGCCTGTTCCTGGCGCTGATCGCCCTGCACAACGCCGGGATCGTGGTCGGCAACCCCAACACCCTGGTGGGCATGGGCGACCTGACCAAGCCGGCGCCTATCCTGGCCATCCTCGGCTTCATGCTGATCGTTGCGCTGGAAGCCCTGGCCGTACGCGGCGCGGTGCTGATCGGCATCCTGGCGGTGACCATCGTCTCCATTCTGCTGGGCGTCACCGCGTTTGGCGGCGTGATGTCGATGCCGCCGTCCCTGGCCCCGACCTTCCTGCAGCTGGATATCAAGGGCGCGCTGGACATCGGCCTGGTCAGCGTGATCTTCGCCTTCCTGTTCGTCGACCTGTTCGACAACTCCGGCACCCTGATCGGCGTGGCCAAGCGCGCCGGGCTGATGGGCAAGGACGGCCACATGCCGAAAATGGGCCGTGCGCTGATCGCCGACAGTACCGCCGCCATGGCCGGTTCGCTGCTGGGTACGTCGACCACCACCAGCTACATCGAATCCGCTGCGGGCGTAAGCGCCGGTGGCCGTACCGGCTTGACCGCCATCGTGGTGGCGATCCTGTTCCTGCTGGCGCTGTTCTTCTCGCCGCTGGCCGCCAGCGTACCGGCCTTTGCTACTGCGCCGGCGCTGCTGTTTGTCGCCGTATTGATGACCTCGGGCCTGGCCGAAATCGACTGGGATGACATCACCGTTGCAGCGCCGGTGGTGATCACCGCCCTGGCGATGCCCTTCACTTACTCCATCGCCAACGGCATTGCCTTCGGTTTCATCGCCTGGACCGCCATCAAGCTGCTTTCGGGCCGCTACCGTGAGCTCAACCCGGCACTGGTGATTCTGTCGATTCTGTTCGTGATCAAGCTGGGCTGGTTCAACGCATGACTTTTGACGCCACACGCTACACCGCTCAACTGCAAGACAAGGTCACGCGCTTGCGTGACCTGTTGGCACCGTTCGACGCACCCGAGCCGCAGGTCTTCGAGTCGCCGCTGCAGAACTTCCGCCTGCGGGCGGAGTTCCGCCTGTGGCGCGAAGGCGGTGAACGCCACTACGCGATGTTTTCCCAGGACGACAAGCGCACGCCGATCCTGATCGAAGCGTTCCCCATCGCCAGCCAGCGCATCAACCAGTTGATGCCCCAGCTCAAGGCCGCCTGGCAAGCCAGCGCTGCCCTGAGCCACAAGCTGTTCCAGGTGGAGTTCCTCACCACCCTGGCCGGCGACGCGATGATCACCCTGTGTTATCACCGCCCGCTGGACGAGCACTGGCACACGGCGGCGAATAAGCTGGCGACTGAATTGAATGTGAGCATCATCGGCCGCTCCAAGGGCAAGCGCGATGTGATCGGCCACGACTACGTGGTGGAAAAACTCGACGTCGGCGGCCGCACTTTCAGTTACCGCCAACCCGAAGGCGCCTTCACCCAGCCCAACGGCACGGTGAACCAGAAGATGCTCAACTGGGCATACGAAGCCTTGGGCGATCGCCCGGATGACTTGCTGGAGCTGTATTGCGGCAACGGCAACTTCACCCTGCCCCTGGCCACCCGTGTGCGTAAAGTGCTGGCTACCGAGATCAGCAAGACCTCGGTGAATGCGGCCCTGAGCAACCTCGATGAAAACGCGGTGGGTAACGTCACCCTGGTGCGCCTCTCCGCCGAAGAGCTCACCGAAGCGCTGAACGAAGTGCGCCCATTCCGCCGCCTGCACGGCATCGACCTGAAGAGCTATGAATTCGGTAGCGTATTCGTCGACCCGCCCCGCGCCGGCATGGACCCGGACACCTGCGAACTGACCCGACGCTTCGACAATATCCTGTACATCTCCTGCAACCCGGAGACGCTGGCGGCGAACATTGCGCAACTGCATGACACCCACCGCATTACCCGGTGTGCGATGTTTGACCAGTTCCCCTGGACGCACCATATGGAATCCGGGGTGTTATTGACCCGGCGGTAATTCAGCGTCCTCAGGCTCCTTCTTGCGTGGCCGGCCGCCCTTCTTGCCATTGGCTCGGGCGGCGGCGGATTTGGCGGCGCTGCTCTTGCGACCGTTGCGTGACGCTACCAGGCTGGTGGCCAGGTCCATCAGCGGCTGGCTTGTGGCGATCAGGCCCGTGATCGAAACATCCAGATCCTGAGCCTCACAGCTAATAGCCTTGCCACCGAAACTGACTTCCAACTGCTGGAAATCTTCCTCTGAAAACCCTTCGAACTCCGGCAGCCCTGCCACCGGCAGCATGACGCGACTGCCGTCGCTGAAACCGATGGAAATGCAGTCGTCTACATAACGCACATTGCTGGCGTTGGCGTACAGGCGCTTTAGCCTGCGGCCACGGGCGATTGCCTTGTCGATGTCGGCGTCAGTGAGAGGTACATAAGGTATGACTTTGGCTTTTACGATTTTCATAAATTAATCCCCACGCAATCTGGCGCTCTTACCAGATTCAAAATAGTCCGTTGCGCTACAGCGTCGTGCCAGGCGCTTGCGATGACGTAGACACCACGTCGAATGACTAACCCTGGAACCAATTCACTGGTGTCCCAGTTCCATGAATGGTTCTCCAGGCAAACCGTTTGCAGTTTTTCCCACCTAATCCTGCGTGCCCGTGCCAGATAATGTCGCTGCATGATTGCGTATTTCCTTCAGGACCGCAGTGGGTGGCCGCCTCCGTTCAGGCTCTACGTCCCACAACTCAACGTCCCCATCCAAAAAACTGAAACGAAACCGCGCATCCCACTCCTTGCCCCTGACATGTACATGAGGCGGACAATGCTCGTCCCTGATAAACACCGAGATGACATATCCCTTGTAAGCACCTACTTTCATCGTAACCCATCAGTTAGGTTATTTTCCGCCAGGTAACAATTTCCCCCTGCCACCCGACAACCGGCTCCCTATTCCCGAAGCTGTTTCACAGATTAGTAACCACAAAAAACCCGGCGAATGCCGGGTTGTAACCACTCATGCCGAAGGCTGGAAGTACCCCGCCAAGGCCTGCAAGTCCTGCTCGCTCAGCAACCCCGCGTAATACTTCAACTGAATCCTGGCCAGCAGATACGCATGCCGCGCATTGGCCAGGTCGCGGCGGGCAGTGAAGAGTTGTTGTTCGGCGTCGAGCACGTCGAGGTTGACCCGCTCACCGCCGCTGACGCTCTTTTTGGTGGCGATGACCAGCGCGGTGGCGGAGCTGACGGCCATCTCGTAGGCACGCACTTTCGCTGCGCCACTGGTATTGAGGTTGAATTGCTTGCGCAGCTCCACCAGCGTCGCAGAGGTGTGTGCGTCCAGCTCGTATTGGGCCTGGGATAGTTGATTGGCCGCCTGGCGCGTGGAGGCCGACACCGAGCCGCCGGCAAACAACGGCAGGCTGACCTGGATACCGACGCTGTTGGTGTCGTACTTCTGGTTGTAGCTGCTTTCCGAATCGGAGCTGGTCTGGCGGCTGCTGGCGTACAGGCTGACCTTGGGCAAGTGGCCGGCGCGTTTACGCTCCACTTCGTAAGAGGCCACGTCCAGCGCGTGGTGCTGGGACTTGAGTTCTGGATTATTGGCCATGGCCAGTTCGCGCCAGGTTTCGAAGCGGTTGGGCTCCAGGGGTTGGATGTCAAATTGTCGGGCCAGGGGCGCCAGCGCTTCGATTTGCAACGGTTGGCCGACAATCGCTTCCAGCTCGCGCAAGGCGCTGTCCTGGGCGTCCAGCGACTCGATTTCCTCCGCCTGGGCCAGGCTCAAGCGCGCCTGGGTTTCGAGTACATCGGTGCGCGTGCCTTCACCGCCTTTGAGCAGACGATCATTGAGTTGCAGGCGTTCGGCATACGCACGTTTCTGCGCACGGCTCAACTCGATGCGTTCCTGCGCCAGCAGCGCCTGGCTGTAGGCACTGAGCACGCGCACGGCCAACTCCTGACTCTTGCCGCGAAAACGCTCATCGGCCATCAACGCCTGGGCCGTGCCTTGACGAAAGCGCGCATAGGCTTCGTAGTCCAGCAACGGTTGCTGCAAGGTCAGGGTCGAGGCGTAGCTGCGGTAATCACGGTCGCTGGTGACATCGCCAACGGCGGTGCTTTGGGTAACTTCGGATTCGTTGCGCGAGTTGTTATAGCTCCAGGACAGGTTCGGCAATAACGCCGCTCGGCCGATCACGCGGTTCTCTTCACCGGCCTCGCGTTCCTGGATGGCGGCCTGGAAGGTCGGGTCATTGCGCAGGGCGAGGTCGTAGGCGTCGAGCAAACCCAAGGCATGTGCCGCCGGTGTAACGCTCAGGCACAGGGTCAAAAACAGCGCCTTCATTCTTCCACCAGGGCCATGTGGGTACGGTCCAGCAAGGGTTTGAACAGGTAGTTGAGCATCGAACGCTCACCGGTCTTGATGAAGGTTTCCACCGGCATGCCCGGACGAAT
Source organism: Pseudomonas sp. NIBRBAC000502773 (assembly GCF_006517195.1). Taxonomy (NCBI): domain Bacteria; kingdom Pseudomonadati; phylum Pseudomonadota; class Gammaproteobacteria; order Pseudomonadales; family Pseudomonadaceae; genus Pseudomonas; species Pseudomonas sp. NIBRBAC000502773. The sequence goes on from NZ_CP041189.1 coordinate 2,457,181, forward strand.
CCGCACGCCGTCCAGTTGTTGCATGCCCGCCGCACTGACCTGGGCGCGCACGGTGTAATAAGGCTCGTCGGTGCGCTCATCGACCTGGCGGTCGGCGGAGACCAGCGTCACCTCACCGGCCACCCGTGGGGTGGTGGCCTGGTTGAAGGCCGAGAACAGCAACTCCACCGGTAGGCCCGGATGCACCTTGTCGATCATTTGCACCGGCACCCGCGCTTCCACCCACAACGCTTCGCCCTGGGGCACGATGTCCATCAGGGCCTGGCCGGGCTTGATCACGCCGCCTTCGGTGTACACCTCCAACCCGACCACCACCCCCGAGGCCGGCGCCCGCACCAGGCTGTTGGCCAGTTCGAACTCGGCCGACGCCAGCCGGTTGCGCAGGTCATAGCTGCGGGTGCGGGTCTCGGCCAACTGGCCGCGCAGGTCTTTCTGGAAGTCTTCGCCGAGCTGGCGGATCCGCAGGCGCAGTTCCAGAACCTGACGCTGCAACTGGCCGATGCGCCCGTAGTCTTCGGCAATCGCGCCGTCGACCTGGGCGTACAGGCGCTCGCTGTCGAGCAGGCGATTGCGCGGGATATAGCCATCGCGCGCCAACTCGCGCAGCCCTTGCAGTTGCTCATTCAACGCCGCGCGTTGCTGCAGCTTGCTCGCCTGGGAATCCCGCGTGCCGCGCAACTGCGCCTCGGCGCCGGCGATGGTTTCGCGCAGGCCTTGCTGCTCGGTGGCCAGCGCCTGGGCGCGGCTGGTGAACAGTTGTCGTTGCAGGTTCAGGGTGTTGGCCGCCTCCGGCTCGTTGAGCAATTCAGGACCGAAGGTGATGGCGGGCAGCCCTTCGCTTTCCGCACTCAAGCGCGCCTCACTGGCCAGGGACGCCAGGTACTGGCTGCGCAGCGACTGCATCTGCCCGCGCAAGGGCGTCTCCTTCAAGCGCAGCAGCACCTGGCCGGCGTTGACCACATCACCGTCACGCACCTCGATACGCTCGACGATGCCCCCGGCAGGATGCTGCACGGTCTTGCGATGGCCAGAGACCATGACCTTGCCCGACACCGCCACGCCCTTGTCCAGCGGAGCCAGCGCGGCCCAGCCGATAAATCCGGCAAAGCCGCCGAGCACCAACAACCAGCCCAGGCGCGAATATTTTTTGTCATCCAGCGCCAACACCGTGTGAGGGCGGTCGCTGACCAGCACCGGCTTACTCATGCTCATGCCTGTTTTCCTTCGCCGAGGCGGTAGCTCATGCTCAGGGTCGACACCGGTTTGGAGGCTGCCGGTTTCTGCCGTGCCTCCAGCACCCGCGCCGTCGGACCAAAGGCCTGCAACTGGCCGTCCTTGAGGATCAGCAACTGGTCGGTCAGGCTCAGCACATTGGCTTTGTGGGTAATCAGGATCACCGTGCGGCGCTGCTGCTTAAGCTGGGTGATGGCCTGGAGTAGCGCCTGCTCGCCCACTTCGTCGAGGTTGGCGTTGGGCTCATCCAGCACGATCAACGCCGGCAGGCCGTACAGCGCACGGGCCAGGGCCACGCGTTGCTTTTGCCCACCGGACAACCCCGCACCGCCCTCCCCCAACTGCGTGTCATAGCCTTGGGGCAGTTGCAGGATCAGTTCATGTACGCCGGCCATTTGCGCGGCGGCGAGGACGTTGTCGGTATCCAGCTCGGCAAACCGTGCGATGTTGTCGGCGATGCTACCGGCGAACAATTGAATGTCCTGGGGCAGGTAGCCGATGTGCGGGCCGAGTTGCTGTTTGTCCCACTGGGCCAGGTCGGCGCCGTCCAGCCGCACCTTGCCGGCCAGTGGTGCCCAGGCGCCCACCAGCACCCGCGCCAGGGTGGATTTGCCGCAGCCGGAAGGCCCGATCACGCCGAGCACATCCCCCGCGGGCAGGTTAAACCCCAGGTTCACCAGTGCCGGACGACGGCTGCCGGGGGCGCAGGCGCTGATGTGCTCGACGCTCAACTGGCCCTTGGGCACCGGCAGGTTCATGCGCGGCGGTCGCGCCGGGTTGGCCGCCAGCAGCTGCGACAGCCGCTCGTACGCCAGGCGCGCCGAGCCCCATTGTTTCCAGACGCCGATCAGTTGGTCGATGGGGCTCAGCACCCGCCCCATCAGGATCGAGCCGGCAATCATCATACCCGGCGTGATGTCGCCCTGCACCGCCAGCAACGCGCCCAGGCCGAGGACCAGCGATTGCAAGGCCAGGCGTACGCCCTTGGACCAGGCGGTGACGGCGGCGGTCTTTTCACTGGCCAGGTTTTGCTGGGCGAGGAACGCCTGGTGCTGGTTGAACCAACGCCCGCGCAAGGTGGCGAGCATGCCCATGGCTTCGATGCTGTCGGCATTGCGCAGGTTGGCCGTGGCCTGCTGGCTGGCGTGGATGGACAGTTGGCTGGCCTCGGCCATCGGCGCCTGGCTGACATGGTGGTTGATCCACGCCAACGCGATCAGTATCGCCGCGCCGCCCAGCGCCAGCAGGCCAAGCCAGGGGTGGAACAGGAAGATCACCAGCAGATACACCGTAAACCACGGCGCATCGAAAAACGCGAACAGCGCCTGGCCGGTGGCGAACTGGCGCAAGGTGGTCAGGTCATGCAACGCCTGGCCTGCCGCCTGGGTGCCGCCCTTGAGTTGCGCTTCGAACGCGGCGTCATAGACTCGCTGGTTCAGGCGCATGTCCATCTGCGTGCCGAGGCGGATCACCACCTGGCTGCGCACCCACTCCAACGCGCCCATCAGGCCGAACAGGCCGAGGATCATCAGCGTCAGCATCAACAGGGTCATCTGATTACCCGAGGCCAGCACCCGGTCATATACCTGCAGCATGTACAGCGCCGGAGCCAGCATCAGCAGGTTGATCACCGCCGAGAACAGGCCGATGTTGAAGAAGCCACTTTTGTAGGCCGTGAGGGCGGCCAGGGTTTCGTTGCCGACGTGGCGCATCTGGGATTCTCGTGGGGTTGAACGTGCAGCGTCGCCGCGTTGACAGCCAATACGACGCTGCGCAGAATTCGGCACCGCCGTCGCCGGAAGAGTTAGAAGGCTTGGGCGACGGCGGTGTAATACGGCGAATGGGAGAGCGATCTTCCATTCGCTTTTTTCAGGCGGCAGCAGGTTCAGGCAGCGAGTGCCCAGTCCTGTGCCACGTCCTGCACGCCCACCAGGGCAACATCGGTGGACACTGCGCTGGCGTGTGCCGCCAGGCCCGCCGACACTTCGTCGAAGGTGCTGGCAGTGGACAGGCCGAAGTCGTCGAGCAGGTTGTTGAGCACGGTTTCCAGCGCGGCGGTGTTGCCCTGCATCAAACCGTAGATCACGCTCTGTACGTCGTTGCCAGCTCGGCCGGCGCCCTCGGCGGCGCTCAGGTCGAGGCCGTTGAACGCGACCTTGAAGTCGCTCAGGGAGAAGTCGCTGCCATTGCCGCCGCCCAGGCCTGTGCCCAGTTGCACGTTATCCAGGTCGCCCCACAGGTAGTGGTTCAGGTTGCTGCTGGCGGGCAACGACGGGTTGAATACATAGTGCAGGCCATTGCTGGTGTCGCTGTCGGCGATGAACGCGTACTCGGAGTTGTTGGCGCCGTGGGTCGAATACTGGTCGCCGCTGAGGGTGCCGTTGCTGAAGCCGCCGGTGTTGCTGGTGCCGTGCCCTGCGGTGTTGAACCCCACTGCCCAGGAGCTCAGGTAGTCCGATACCGACAGAGAACCCAGGCCCGAATCGTAGCTAACAGAAATAGTCATCGCTAAACCTCGTTAAACAACGTTGTTGATGAGCACGCCGGTGCGGCGCGCCTTTTTGCCCACCCATGGGCAAAATCGTTGATCAAGTGCCTGCGCACGCTGATCAGAATTTGTATTCCAACATGCCGCTCAGGGTTCGCCCGCGCGCCAGACTGAGGTTGTTGGCGTCGCCCATGGCGACGAAATAGGCTTCATCGGTGGCGTTTTCCAACGCCAGTGCAATGTTCAGTTGATCCGTCATCCAGTAACTGGCGTACAGGTCGTAGAGCGTGTACTTGGGCCACATCGCCTGATCCATCAGCTCGTAGCCCTGCTGATTGAGGTTTTCGCCGTTGCCCGAGCTGTAGCGCACACGCACCCCCGTATCCAGGCGTTTTTCCAGGAAGCGTGCACCCAGGGTCAGCGAGCCGCGATCGGCTGGCATGTACGTGGCGTTCCCCATGATTCGCCCGCAGCTTTCCTTGTTGTTGGCGACGTCGTCATCCAACACTTCATAGGTGGTGACCGGCCGTATGCTGATGCGCCCATCCGGCAGGGTGAAACGCTCCAGGCGAGTAGTCCTTGGCCCGGTGGTCTTGGCACCGCCCATGTAATAGTTCTTCGAGCAGAACTCATTGCTGCCGATCATGTGGGTGTAGCTGAGGTTGGCGTACGCGCGCCCCATGTCGTAATTGAGCTGGTATTCGACCCCGCGAAAACGCGTCGGGTTGGTGTTATTGACGTAAGCCATGGTCCCGAGAAATCCACCCACCTGGGTTTCCGGCAAGCTGACGCTGGTGTTGAGGAAAGAGAAATTTTCGATCCGGGTATCGAAGTACGCCACCTTCATGCCGAGGCGATCGTCACTGAAAAACAAGCCTTCCTTGAAGACATTCATGCCCACTTCCCAATCCCGTGATTCTTCAGGCTTGAGGTAGGGGTTGGGAAATACGCGCTCTCCCGAACCGCCACCGTGGGGCCGGCCGGTCATGAAGGTTTCGGTCACCGCCGGTGGCCGCCAGCCCTTGCCCCACCGGGTATAGAGTTGCAGCCAGTCCACGCCCGGCTTCACCGCAAGACCGAAGGTGGGGGAAAACTGGCCTTCCTCACGGTCGACCTCGATCACTTCCGAGACACGCCTGGCACCGACAAGGCTGTTGTAGAAGCGATCACGCCGGTACAGGGTCATGCCGGTTTCGCCTTCGAGCCGATAGCGGTCATAACGCAAGCCCGCATCCAGGGTCAGCCAGCCGCCATATTCGTACTGCGCGTTGTTGAACAGGCTGGCGATGGTGCGTTTGCCCCCTGGCGTGCTGCCCTCTGCGTAAGGCAACAAGCCCAGGTTGTTGGTGGCTTCAACTTTGTTGGTGCGGGGCTTGAACTCGTCCTGATACAGCTCCACCCCGTAGTTCCAGGTGACATGCCCCTGTTCGCCGAAATCGAACCGTGAGGTGTTGTCCCCCTGCAGGCCCCAGGTGTCGGTCTGAAAGTGATCGGTATAGGCGCCGACGTAGTTACCGGTACCTGGCGACGACAGGTTGGGAGCGTTGCTGCGATCCATCTGGGTGGTGACGTAATAGAGCTTGGCCTTGAGATCGATCAGCGGGTTATCCGGGCTGTAGCTGTAGTCCAGCGCGACGTTTTTGGCGTTGAGGTTGTTTTTGCTGGTGCGTACGTAGTAGGTGCTCTGAAGGTCGTTGGCGATATAGCCCCAGGCATCGTTACTGTCGGTGTCGGTTTCCAGGTAGCTCAACTGCACGCGCTGGTCGTTGGGCAGGTTCAGGCCGAACTTGACGATCTGCGAGCGGGTCACGCTGCCGGTGTCGCCGACTTCGCTGTTCAACCAGTCGTCGAAGGCCGCAGGGGCAGATGACCTGGCGCGCAGGTTGGTGCCCAGGTTGTCGTCGTTGTGCCTGCCGGCGCGGTAGTTACCGAAATGCCGCTCGCTGTAGCCCAGCACGACATCACCGCGCTCATCACCAAAGGCAAACACGCCACTGCCGTTGAAGTCGGTGCCGTTACCCAGCTCACCAATGCCGCTGCCGGCGCGAAGGCGGCCGCCGTAGTCCTTGCCGTCCTTGAGGAACTCACTGGCATCCAGGGTCTTGAACGAAGCAATGCCGCCCAGTACGGCCGCACCGCCCTGCCCCGACTGGCTGCCTTTGTCGATCTCGATGCTGGAGATGAACTCCGGGTCGATCAGCATGGTGCCGTTGCGCTGTTGGTGGCCGTTGACGTTGAAGTTCTGGCGCATGCCGTCGATGTTCATGTTCACCCGGCCATAGTCCTGCACACCGCGAATATTCACCGACAGGCCAGGGTCGCGCTGGTTGACGGCGGTGTAGACGCCGGCGGTTTCTTCGAGCATGTCGGCGGCGTGACGGGGCGGACGTTTATCGATCATGTCGCGGCTGATCACCGCCACGGACTTTGGGGTCTGGTACACCCAGTCGCTGGCCTGGCCGTTGGTGTTGCCGGTGATGGTGGTGGTGCCCACGGTCATGGTGCCGTCGGGGTCGTCACTGACACGGTTGAGGGTGACCTGGCGCTCACCGGTAAAGCGGTACTCCACCGGCGTGGCACCGAGCAAACGGCCAAGCCCTTCCTGCACGCTGAAGCTGCCTTTGAGCGCGGTGCTGCGCAAGCCTTGCAGGCGCGGGCTGTCAAATAGCACCTGCAGACCGGCCTGGTCGGCAAAGGCCAATACGGCACTGCCCAAGGATTGCGCCGGGACATCGAACACCCGCACCGCCGACTGGGCAGCGTCCACCTGAGGTTGCACCGCATACACGGGAGCGGCCGCGGCGAACAGACCCAAGTGGATGGCCAGGGCTAACCGGCTACCGGTGATACGCCCCTTGGTGAGTGCTGACATTTCTGGTTTCCCTGCGCTGATCGTATGTTTGTTTATGCGAATGCTTCTCACCTAGCAAGACGTACGAGGCGCAGGAAGTCAGTAAGGTTTTTTAAAAAGTTTTTGCGCAGGGGGGGGTTTAAGCGGGTGAGAGCAGGCCTCCCACCGGGTCATCAATAGATCAGGCTGAGGCCTGCCAGGTCCAAGCGTTGCACTTGAAGTTCCTGGGTGAGCGTTCCGAGGGCGCTGTCGAGCATGTCGAGACGGAAGACGCCGCTGACTTCGCGCTCGCCCAAATCGGAATGGGTCAACACCACCCGCCCCGGACGGTAGCGATTGAGCTGCTCAATAACCTTGGCCAGGGGCTGGCGATCAAAGATCAGCACGCCGCGTCGCCAACTGGTGGCACGGTCTACATCAAATTGATCCAGGGGCACCACGCCCTCCTGGGCGTTGTAGCGCGCAGCCTGGCCCTCCTGGAGCACCCGATCGCTCGGGCCTTTTTTCGGCGAGGCGTGCAAAGACACTTCGACGCTGTGCTGCAACACGCCCACCCACGCCCGGCGTTCGGCCTCGCGCTCCACCACAAACCGCGTGCCCAACGCCCGTGTCTGCCCGCCGGCGCTCTGCACCACGAACGGACGGGTCTCTTGACCCACCATCGGCGCCACATCAAAAATCGCCGAGCCCTGGATCAGGCTGATACGCCGCTGCACGCCGTCGTAATCCAGGCGGATGGCACTGGCGGAATCCAGCTCCACCGTACTGCCATCGGCCAAGTGCACGGTGCGTACCTCGCCCTTTTGGGTGACATAGTCGGCCTGCATGCGCAGCCAGGCGTCCGGCCCGCGCAGCCAGCCGACGCCGGCCGCCACCACGACCAGCGCGACCGCCGCCGCACGCTGCCAGGGCCTGCGCCGCAGGGAGCGACGCACAGGCAGCGCTGCGGTCGCAGGGCGCTGGCGGTGAACGCTCTCGTCCTTATGCACCTCGCCCAACGCCGCCCAGGTCTGTTCGGCAAAGCGCAGCGCCGCTTCGTGGCGGCTGTCGCAGGCGATCCACTGGCGCAGTTCGGCCTGCTCCTGGTCGGTCAGGGCACCGGCGTGCAGGCGCACCGCCCACTCGGCGGCCTCCTCGGTAATGCTGTGCTGTTGCGGACCCTGGCTATTCACGTGTGAATCTCGAATTTTTCGTTATATGACGCTGTGACGTCTGAGCTGAGGTTTTTCCGTAATTCATTCGTCGGCTGGCTCCACCTCGCCGTCCTGCAAGCGCTGCATCACATACGCCAGCGCCTTGGCCAGGTGCTTTTGCACGGAGCTGTCGGAGATATCCAAATGCCGGGCAACCTGGGCGTGGGTCATGCCCTCTATACGGTTCAGACGGAAGATCTGCTGGGTGCGTTCCGGCAATTCCGCCAACGCCTGCTTCAATGCCTGTCGCTGTTGCTGCGCCATTGCCTGAGCCTCCAACCCGGCCACTTCATCTTCAATCTCGGCCAGCGCCTCATGGGGCACGGAGTCTGTCTTGCGCCGCGCTTCCTGGCGAATATGGTCGATCAGCAGATTGCTCGCCGTTCGATAGAGATAGCCCTGGGAGTTGTCGATACGCTCGCCGGCGGGTTTTTCCGCCAGGCGCAGGAAGCTCTCCTGCACCAGGTCGGCCGCCAACTGCGGGTCCCGTACCTTGCGCGCCAGATACCCGCGCAGGGTATCGGCGTGCTTGAGAAACAGGCCTTTGAGATCCACGTCCGACAAACCGACTCCCTGGAATGTAAAGGAAACAGGCGGGCATCTTAAGCGTTGTCGAGAATGATTTTCAATTGATATCTAATCTGATTCGAGCGCCGGACATGTCTGATTAACAGTTCGGTAATCGAACACATCTGCCGTCATCAATTGACCAAATTAACTAACCAGTACATTTTATCCCCACAACCAACAAGAACTGTGGAGATCCCCCGTATGCCGCCCATCGTGCTGGTGCTCAACGGCCCCAACCTCAACCTGCTCGGCACCCGCGAACCCGCCACCTACGGCCATGAAACCCTGGCCGACGTCGCTGCCCTGTGCGGCCGCAGCGCTGAACAACTGGGGCTTAAAATCGAATTCCGCCAGACCAACCACGAAGGCGAACTGCTCGACTGGATCCACGGCGCCCGCGCCCGCTGCGCCGGTATCGTGATCAACCCGGCAGCCTGGACCCACACCTCGGTGGCGATTCGCGACGCCTTGGTGGCCAGTGAAGTGCCGGTGATCGAGGTGCACTTATCCAACGTGCATGCGCGCGAGGCGTTTCGGCATCACTCGTTTGTGTCGCCCATCGCCAAGGCGGTGCTCGCGGGCTTTGGCAGCCATGGCTACCACTTGGCCCTGGAACATTTCAGCCAGTTGTTGAAGGGGTCGGCCCGATGAAACCGCGCATCCTCGCCGGCCTGATCGGCGCCGGCATCCAGGCCTCCCGCACCCCCGCCTTGCATGAGCAGGAAGGCGACGCCCAAGGCTTGCGCTACCTGTATCGCCTGATCGATCTCGAGCCCCTGCACTTGGACATCAACGCCCTGCCCGACCTGCTGGACGCCGCCGAGTTGATGCACTTCACCGGGTTGAACATTACCTACCCGTGCAAGCAGGCAATCCTGCCGTTGCTCGATGATTTGTCCGACGAGGCCCGAGGCATCGGAGCAGTGAACACCGTGGTGTTCAAGGACGGCAAGCGCATCGGCCATAACACCGACTGCCTGGGATTTGCCGAAGGCTTTCGCCGCAACCTCAACGATGTGCCGCGCCAACGCGTGGTGCAGATGGGCGCGGGTGGCGCCGGTGCCGCAGTGGCGCATGCACTGCTGGCCGAAGGTGTGGAACAGTTGAGCGTTTTCGACGTGGACCCCAGCCGCGCCCGCGACCTTGTGGATAACCTCGCCCAGCGTTTCGGCGCCGGTCGCGCCCAGGTCGGCACCCACCTGGAGAACGCCATGGCCGAGGCCGATGGCCTGGTCAACACCACGCCCATGGGCATGGCCAAGCTGCCCGGCACGCCGGTGCCCGCGGCTCTGCTGAGAGCCGAACTGTGGGTGGCTGAAATTGTGTATTTCCCGCTGGAAACCGAACTGCTGCGCGATGCCCGCGCCTTGGGCTGCCGCACCCTGGATGGCGGCAACATGGCGGTGTTCCAGGCGGTAAAGGCGTTTGAGTTGTTCAGCGGCGAGGTGCCGGATGCGCAGCGGATGCTCGCGCACTTCAAGAGCATGAACAGCTGAAATGTGGGAGGGGGCCAAGCGCCCTCCCACATAGGCGGTGGATTCAGGCCTGCAGGTAGCGCAGCACCGATTCGCAAATCATCTCGCGATGCCGTTGTTTAACCGCCTCATCCGACAGGTCGATCTGAAAGATCTCACTGAACGTATGGCGGTTGGACACCCGGTAAAAGCTGAATGAGTTGATCAGCAGGTGCACGTCCAACGGTTCCAGCCCTTCACGGAACAGCCCCATCTCGGCGCCCCGGCGCAAGGTCACGCCCAGCCCCTCGAGGATTTTGCTGTTCATCGCCTTGATGGTTTCGGTGCGTTTCACGTACTCGGCATTGTGGATGTTTTCGATGCTGACGATACGCACGAAATCGACGTTCTGATCGTGGTGATCGAAGGTGAACTCCACCAGCCGCCGGATCGCCTCACGCGGTTCAAGGGCGGTGAGGTTCATCCGCGTTTCGGTGTTGCGAATATCGCCGTAGAGCTTCTCCAGCACCTCGACGTACAACTGCTCCTTGCTGCCGAAGTAGTAATAGATCATGCGTTTGGAGGTATGGATGCGCTCGGCGATGGCATCCACGCGAGCGCCGGACAGGCCCTGCTGAACAAACTCGACGATGGCTTCCTGGAGAATGTTCTCGCGGGTCTTTTCCGGGTTGTTCTTACGACTCTTGCGCGGTGCGTCGGACACCGCGGGGAGTTCGGGACTTGAGGTCATGGTGCGCTCACGGCCATTTTTGTTGTGCAGGCCGCGATTATGGGCCGAGGCGTCTTACGAAGGAAGCACCAGGCCCACCGTTATAAACGCGCCTGGCGCACCGCGCCGCTGCGGGATTTGGCCATCGCCGCCAGGCGCACCGCCACGTTGGCCGCGCCGTAGCCGGCGTAACCGTTCTTGCGTTGGATGATCTCGAAGAAAAACCGTCCTTCGAAGGGCTCGGTGTACACATGAAACAACTCACCGCCCTGGGCGTCACGGTCGTACAACACGTTGTAGTACGCCAGTTCGCTGAGGAACTCATCATCGAAATCAAAGCGCGCGGCCAGGTCATCGTAGTAGTTGAGCGGAATATCCAGCAGCGGCACCCCGGCCTCCTTGGCACGGCGCACTTCGGCAAAAATATCCACGCAGTCAAAGGCAATGTGATGCACACCCGAGCCGCGATAGCTCGACAACGCGTGGGAAATCGCGGTGTTGCGGTTCTCAGAAATATTCAGCGGTAAGCGAATCGAGCTGCAACGGCTGCGCAGCGCACGGCTTTTCACCAGGCCGTAGGGGTCGGGCAGCACCACTTCGTCATCGGCTTCGAAATCCAACAGGCTCTTGTAGAACAGCACCCAGCTGTCGAGGCTGTCGGCCGGCAAGGCCATGGCCATATGGTCGATGCGCAGCAAACCACCGCCGGCAGCGCTGGACGCTTGCAGATTGAAATCGGTGTCGTAGATCCCGCCCTCACTCTGATCAACCAGGTAAATCAGGCTGCCGTCCGGCGCACGTACTGCTGCCAGCTCCAGCTCATTGGGCCCGACCAGGCCGCGGTAGGGCTGGCCTTTGTAGGCCACCGCCCGTTCCAGGGCCTTGGCGCTGTCCTTGACCCGAATCGCCGTGGCGCACAACGATGGCCCATGGGCCTCGAAAAAGTTATGCGCAAAGGAATAGGGTTCGCAGTTGAGGATCAGGTTGATGTCACCCTGGCGCAGCAGGCTCACGCTCTTGGAGCGGTGCTGGCCGGCCTTGACGAAACCCAGGCGTTCCAGCCAATGGGTGAGCTTGGCGCCGAGGTTTTCATCCACGGCGAATTCGAGGAACTCGATACCGTCGTACTCGCTGGCCGCCGGGGTATCAAACAGAATCTCGACAGGTTGCGCGGGCGCCTCCTGTTGCAGGCGCTCGCGGGTTTTCTCTTCCAGGTACAGCAGGGAGCGCAGGCCATCTGCCGCATTCGCACGGGTTGGCGCGGCGCGGAAGCCATCGTTGAAAATTTCCAGGGACAACGGCCCGGTGTAGCCGCTCTTGATGATCGGCGCGAGGAACCCCGCCAGGTCGAATTCACCCTGGCCGGGGAAGCAGCGAAAATGCCGGCTCCACTCCAGCACATCCATGGCCAGGATCGGCGCGTCGGCCATCTGCACGAAGAAGATCTTGTCGCCGGGGATCTGCGCGATGGCGCTCGGATCGCCCTTGAGCGACAGCGTGTGGAAGCTGTCGAGCAACACCCCAAGGCTCGGGTGATCGACCTGGCGCACCAGGTTCCACACCTGCTGCCAGGTGTTCACATGCTTGCCCCAGGCCAACGCTTCATAGCCAATGCGCAAGCCGCGACGGCCGGCGTGTTCGGCCAACAGGCTGAGGTCGTCGAGCAGGATGCGTTCATCCCCGACGCAATCGGCCGAGGCATTGCTGCACACCAGCACCAGGTCGGTGCCCAGTTCCTGCATCAGGTCGAACTTGCGCTCGGCGCGCTCCAGGTTGCGCGCCAGGCGATCGCGGCGGCAGCCTTCAAAGTCGCGAAACGGCTGGAACAAGGTGATGGCGATGCCGAGGTCGGCGCACATCTGCCTGACCTCACGGGGGCTACCGTCGTAATACAACAAGTCGTTTTCGAAGATCTCGACCCCATCGAACCCGGCGGCAGCAATGGCTTCGAGCTTTTCCGGCAGGGTACCGCTCAAGGACACGGTGGCGATGGAACGTTGCATGGGCGACTCCCGGCAATTGTTGTTTGTGGCAAATTATTCGCCCCCAGACTACCCGCAGCAATTAAAATGTACGAACCGGTTAGTTTTTGGTGCGATTATCGAACACTAAGCCTCTTTGGCGAATTGACGATTTTTTAGCCACTGCGCACCATCAATCACGCAGCGACACCCAAAAGAAGACCCACAACACCTCATAAAAATTTCAAAAAACGGGTACAACCACATGCCTTCGCAAAACTCCGCCCTGGCCGCGCGCCCGGGCACCCCGCACGCCGGCATCGGCGACAAGATCCGCGGCGCCCTCGCCGTGGGTAAAACCCGCTGGGGCATGCTGGCCCTGGTGTTCTTTGCCACCACCCTCAACTACATCGACCGCGCCGCCCTGGGCGTGATGCAACCGATCCTGGCCAAGGAAATGAGCTGGACGGCGATGGACTACGCCAATATCAACTTCTGGTTCCAGGTCGGCTACGCCGTCGGTTTTGTGCTGCAAGGCCGCCTGATCGACCGCGTGGGCGTCAAGCGCGTGTTCTTCTGCGCCGTACTGCTGTGGAGCCTGGCCACCGGTGCCCATGGACTGGCCACTTCGGCGGTCGGCTTTATGGTCTGCCGCTTTATCCTCGGGCTGACCGAAGCCGCCAACTACCCGGCCTGCGTGAAGACCACGCGCCTGTGGTTCCCCGCCGGTGAGCGTGCGGTGGCCACCGGTATCTTCAACGCCGGTACCAACGTCGGCGCGATGATGACGCCAATGCTGCTGCCGCTGATCCTGCATGTGTGGGGCTGGCAGGCGGCGTTCCTGTGCATGGCATCGCTGGGCGCGATCTGGCTGGTGTTCTGGGGCTTGAAGTACTACAACCCGGAAGACCATCCGAGCGTTAAACAATCCGAACTGGACTACGTGCAACAGCAAATCGAACCGGAACAACCCGGCGTCCCCTTCAGCCGCATCCTGCGCATGCGCGGCACCTGGGCCTTCGCCATCGCCTATGCACTCACCGCACCGGTGTTCTGGTTCTACCTGTATTGGCTGCCGCCGTTCCTGAACCAGCAATACAACCTGGGCATCAACGTGACCCAGATGGGTATCCCGCTGATCATCATCTATCTGACTGCCGACTTCGGCAGTGTGGGCGGGGGGATTCTGTCGTCGTTCCTGATCGGCCGTGGGATGAACTCGATCAAGGCGCGGTTGCTATCGATGTTGCTGTTTGCCTGCTGCATCGTCGGCGTGATCATGGCCGCCGGCTCAAGCCAGCTATGGGTTGCGGTGTTTGCCATTTCCCTGGCCATCGGTGCGCACCAGGCGTGGACCGCCAACATCTGGAGCCTGGTGATGGACTACACGCCCAAGCACATGATGAGCACGGTGTTCGGTTTCGGCGGCATGTGCGCGGCCATCGGCGGCATGTTCATGACCCAGATCGTCGGCCACATCCTCACCGTCACCAACAACAACTACACCGTGTTGTTCACCCTGATCCCGGCGATGTACTTCATTGCGCTGACCTGGATGTACTTCATGGCACCGCGCAAGATTCCGACCGTAGACGCCTGATCACCTGCGCCGCTGCTGCCAGGCAGCGGCCAGACCGCTCATGCAGATCACCCCGATGCCGACCACCGTGGTCACATCGGGGGTATGGTTGAACACCAGCCAGCCCAACAACCCCGCGAAGACGATCTGGCAATAGCCGAACGGCGCCAGCAAGGCCGGTGCGGCAAAGCGGAACGCCTGGGTCAGCATCAAGTGGGCAGTCATCCCACAGGTGCCCAGCGCCAGCATCAGCACCCCGTGCCACAGCGTGGGCACCTGCCAGAAGAACGGCACCATCGCACTCATCACCAAGGTATTGCACAGCCCGGCGAAGAAGTTGCTGGTGGTGGGCGTGTCGTATTGGCTGAGGATGCGCGTAAGCAGTTGGTAGAAGCAGAAGAACAGCGCGGAACACAGCGGCAGCAACACCGCCGGCGTAAACAACTCACCGCCTGGGTGAATGATCACCAGCACGCCGACGAAACCGCAGATTACCGCCAGCCATTGGCCGCGTGTCACGTGCTCGCCGAGCAGCGGTACCGACAGTGCAGTCACCAGGATCGGCGCGAGGAAGTTCACCGCCGTGGCTTCCGCCAATGGGATGTAATGCAGCGCCGTGGTGAAAAACAGGCTGGTGCCCAACAGGCACAAGGCCCGCACCACCTGCATCCCCGGTCGCTTACTGCGCAGCACCCGCAAACCCGATTGCGGCAGGAAAATCCCGGCCATCAGCAAGGTATGCACCACGTAGCGCGCCCACACCACCATCACGATCGGGTAGAACCCGGCCAGGTATTTGGACAAGGCATCGTGGCTGGAGAACAGGAATGTCGCCAACACGATCAGCAAAATGCCTTTGAAGGGATGGTTGACGCCGGATAGGGGGTGCTGACAGTCATGGAATTCTCTTGCGTGGCGAGCGGAACGCTGAGCACTGAACGAAGCAGCGCTCAACCCGGTAATCTAGCAGCCGGGCTGGCGCCTGCCCCAAGAGCATAACCAAACAGCGGGCGAACAGCGCACTAAATCACTGGATTCGAGTCCAACGCAGCACCTTAGCCTGCGCATTGCATACTTTTTAACCAAGGCCTTGCCGCGATGAAAAAAATTCTTTTTGTTCTTTCTGCCCTTGCCCTGCTGACCGCCTGCGACCAGGCGTCCAAGCAAGCGCCCAAACCCGCACCGCCTTCCGTGCAGGCCACCCTGGTACCCGAAACCCCGCCCACGGATAAATGGGTCGGCAAATGGATCGGCGTCGAAGGCCTGCACCTGACCATCGCCAAGGACGACAGCATCGGCCGTGGCCATTACCTCCTGACCATGCAATACGGCCTCGACGCCGACGACTCGGGCACCTTCAAGGGTGAAGCGGCCGAAGACGGCATCGCCTTCACCCGTCCGGACGGCCCACAACTCCTACGCGCCGGCGACGGAGAAGCGACCGGGCTGAAATGGCTGGCGGACAAAAAAGACTGCCTGATCGTCGCCACCGGCGAAGGCTATTGCCGTTAATACCGACCATACTCAATCACGGTTAGCACACAGAGGATTGCCCCATGCTATGGAAAAAAGGCCGACGCAGCGACAACGTGGTGGATGCACGCGATGACAGTGGCGGCGGTGGCGGGATGCGCTTTGGTGGCGGTAAGGGCCTGAGCCTGACCGCGATTGTGCTGATCGTCGGCATCGGCTGGCTGACCGGCCAGGACCCGATGCAGATCCTCGGCCAGTTGACCGGCCAGATGGAACAGGCGCCCTCGGTGAGCACGCAGTCACGCCAGGCACCGCCGGCCAACGATGAGCAGGCCGACTTCGTACGCGCGGTGCTGGGCGATACCGAAGACACCTGGGGCCAGGTGTTCCAGGAAAACGGCCTGGCCTACAAGAACCCGAAGCTGATTCTGTTCCGTGGCCGGGTCAATTCCGCCTGCGGTGGCGCCACCTCGGCCAGCGGCCCGTTCTATTGCCCGGCTGATCAGCAGGTCTATCTGGACCTGGATTTCTTCCGGGAAATGTCCCAACGCTTCCAGGCGGCCGGCGATTTCGCCCAGGCCTATGTGATCGCCCACGAAGTCGGGCACCACGTACAAACATTGCTCGGCATTTCGTCGAAGATCCAGGCCGCACGCCAGCAAGGCCGACAGATGCAAGGTGATGGTGGCCTGCTGGTGCGCCAGGAGCTGCAAGCCGACTGCTTCGCCGGTGTGTGGGCCAACCGTGCGCAAAAGCGCCTGAACTGGCTGGAGCCTGGCGACATCGAAGAAGCACTGAACGCCGCCAACGCCATCGGCGATGACCGTTTGCAGCAACAGGGCCAGGGCCGCGTGGTGCCGGACTCCTTTACCCACGGCACCTCGGCACAGCGGGTGCGCTGGTTCAAGACCGGCTTCGCCCAGGGCCAGATCACTCAATGCGACACGTTCGCTGCCAAGAGCCTATAAATGAATCAACGATTGGGACTGCTGTTGGGCCTGTTGCTCATCTCGTCATCCGCCTGGGCCGCCGAGCAGGGCGTCAAGGTGGTCAGCCCCGAGCGTTTTCATCTGGAGGCAGGCGATCTCAGCCTCGGCCTGAGCCAGGACTGGCGCCAGCCACTGCCCGACGTCACCCGCGCGTTGATCATCGTGCACGGGCGCCTGCGTAATGCGCAGACCTACCTGCAAAGCGGAATGGATGCCGCCGAACACGCAGGCGTTGGCCCCACCACATTGGTAATCGCGCCGCAGTTTCTCAATGGGGCCGACGTCAAGCGCAACCATCTGGGCAATCAGTTGCTGCGCTGGAAGGGCAATGACTGGATGGCCGGCGATGCCTCCACCGGCCCCGGCCAGATCAGCTCTTTCGGCGCCCTCGACCAGATCGTCAAGCACCTGGGCAACCGCACGCTGTTCCCGGCGCTGAAGGAAATCGTGGTCGCAGGTCACTCCGGCGGTGGCCAGGTGGTGCAGCGCTTCGCCCTCACCGGCCACGCGCACCCGGCCCTGCAAAACGAGGGCATCCGCTTGCGTTATGTGGTGGCCAACCCCTCGTCCTATGCCTACTTCAGCCCACAGCGGCCGGTGACGTTCGAGACCGCCAGTTGCCCGGGCTTCAACACCTGGAAGTACGGCATGCAGCACCTGCCGGCCTACGCCAACGGCCAAAGCGCCGAGCAGCTGGAACAAGCCTACGTATCACGCACCATCACTTACCTGCTGGGCCAGCAGGACACCGACCCGAACCACCCGGCGCTGGATAAAAGCTGCGAAGCCGAGACCCAGGGCGCGTATCGGCTGATTCGTGGGCACAACTACTTTGACTACCTCAAGCAGCGCCATCCGCAGTTGCGCCAGACGCTGGTGGAAGTGCCGGGGGTGGGGCATGACGGGGATGGGATGTTTACGTCGCCCGAGGGCCAGAAGGTACTGTTCACTCAGTAATACCTGACGAAACAGTCTCAAAATGTGGGAGCTGGATCATCCGGCGCAATGCAGCGCAGTCTGCAGCATGCCAATCCGCCAGCTCCGGCCACGGGTTCTCCGGCAGGTTGACCAACACCGTCCGCGCCCCTGCCGCCCGGCCGCAGTCCAGGTCAAAACGGTAATCGCCGACCATCACCATCTCGCTCGGCGATACATCCCACGCCGCCGCCAATTTCAATAACCCACCCGGATCCGGCTTGGGCGGCGCATCGTCGCGCCCCAGCACGTCGTCCACGGCAAAGCAGTCCGCCAGGCCGATCGCCTCCAGGGTGATATGCGCCAACTCCCGCGCATTGCGGGTCAAAATGCCCAGGCGATAACCGCGCCCGGCCAGCTCGCGCACCAGTTCCACCGCACCGTCCGCCGCGACGGAGCCCAGCGCCAGCTCGCGCTCATGTTCCAGCAACCAGGCGTGCTTGGCCGCTGCAATGTCCGCCGGTAATGCGGCAAGGTGAGTAAGGATGTCGTCCTCGGGGGGAATATCCAGGGCCACGCGAATCGCCGCAAAGTCATGCACCGCCACCGTCAGGGTGCCGTCCATGTCGAACACCCAGTGCTTAACGTCCGTCAGGCTCATGCCCAATCCTTGCGATGGCGAATCAAGCCTTCCTGGGTCACCGACGCCACCAGTTGCCCGGCGCGGTTGTACACGCTGCCGCGGGAGAACCCACGGGAATTGCCGGCCCATGGGCTGTCCATGGCGTACAGCAACCAGTCATCGGCACGCAGGTCGGCGTGGAACCACAACGCGTGGTCGAGGCTGGCGACCTGCATGTCTTTCTGCCATACGGTCTTGCCGTGGGGCAGCAACGAGGTGGTCAGCAGGCCGAAGTCCGAGGCGTAGGCCAGCAGGTATTTGTGCAGCGCCGGCGTATCCGCCAGGGCACCATCGGCGCGAAACCACACGTATTTGACCGGGTCGGACGGCTGCGGGTTGAACGGGTCTTTTTCGGTGACCGGGCGCACTTCGATGGGCTTGGGGCACAGCAGCTTGTCGCGCATATGCTCGGGGATCAGGTGCGCGCGCTGCTGGGTCAGCTCCAGCTCCGACGGCAGGTTTTCCGGGCCGACCACCACGGGCATGGTGGTCTGGTGCTCGAAGCCGGCCTCGTCGTACTGGAACGAAGCGCTGCAGGTGAAGATCGGGTGGCCCTTCTGGATCGCCGTCACGCGGCGCGTGCTGAAACTGCCGCCATCGCGTACACGGTCCACCGAGTACACCACCGGCAACTTCGCATCGCCGGGGCGCAGGAAATAGCCATGCAGGGAATGCACATGCCGCGCTTCTTCGACGGTCTGGCTGGCGGCCGACAGCGACTGGCCGAGCACCTGGCCACCGAACAGTTGGCGAAAACCCAGGTCCTGGCTGCGGCCGCGAAAGAGGTTTTCCTCGATCGGCTCCAGGGTCAGCAAGTCCACCAGATCTTCCAATACTTGGCTCATAGAGCAACTCCTACAACAATCGATAGGGCATTCCGGGCTGCTTATCCGTGCAGCGTGTCCAACCATTGGGCGCGGGTGATGCGGTACAAAACGTGGGGGCGCAGCGGGTCATCGGCTGCGACCTTGGGGTGTGCAAAATCTGCCTGGGGATCGTAATGCATACCGATGGCCTGCATGACTTTTTGTGATGGCAGATTGGCTTGAGTGGTGAAAGCGACGATTTCGTCCAACTGCAAACGGTCGAAACCACAGCGCAGCGCGGTCCAAGCCGCCTCGCTGGCATAACCCAGGCCCCAATGCTCACGGGCCAGGCGCCAGCAGATTTCCACCGCCGGGGTAAAGCCCGCTTCGAAGCTGACGTTCTGCAACCCGGTCAGGCCGATGAACTCACCGGTATCCTTGCGTTGCAGCGCCCACTGGCCAAAACCGTATTCGGCGAAGTGGCCGCGAATCCGGCCGATCAGGGCGGCACTTTCCAGGTGGCTCAATCTGGCCGGGAAATAGCGCATCACCTGCGGGTCGGCGCACATGCGCGCAAATTCCGTCAGGTCGGCATCACGCCATTGGCGCATGACCAGGCGCGCGCTTTCCAATTGCAATATCTCCTCCATGGGTCCCCTCCCCTTGCCATGTGCGTGAGTGTACAGCGCTGTTAAGATCCTTCGCAGATCCCCGTCAGAAAATCCCATGCCTTTGCCATTGATCTACCACGATGACTACAGCCCTGAGTTCCCGGCAGACCACCGGTTCCCCATGGACAAGTTCCGCCTGCTGCGTGACCACCTGGTGGCCAGCGGCCTGACCGAAGACAGCCAATTGCTGCGCCCGTCGCTGTGCCCGGCGGAGATTCTGGCCCTCGCCCATGAACCTGGGTATATCGAACGCTACATGAGCGGCGAGTTGTCCCGCGAAGACCAACGGCGTCTTGGCCTGCCCTGGAGCGAAGCCCTGGCCCGGCGCACCGTGCGCGCGGTCGGCGGCTCGATCCTGGCGGCGGAGCAGGCGCTGGAACATGGCCTGGCCTGCCACCTGGCGGGCGGTACCCACCACGCCCACTACGACTACCCGGCGGGCTTTTGCATCTTCAATGACCTGGCGGTGATCAGCCATTACCTGCTGGCCAGCGGCCGGGTCAACCGCGTGCTGATCTTCGACTGCGACGTGCACCAGGGCGACGGCACTGCGCGCATCCTCCACGACACGCCGGAGGCGATCACCGTGTCCCTGCACTGCGAAAAGAACTTCCCTGCGCGCAAAGCCCAGAGCGATTGGGACATCCCGCTGCCCATGGGCATGGGCGATGCCGACTACCTCACGGTGGTGGACGACGCCCTCAACTACCTGCTGCCGCTCTACCGGCCGGACCTGGTGCTGTACGACGCCGGCGTCGATGTGCACAAGGATGACGCCCTCGGTTACCTCAAGCTGACAGACGCAGGCGTGGCCGCCCGCGATGAAAGCGTGATGCGCCATTGCCTGGGCCGCGATATCCCGGTGATGGGCGTGATCGGTGGCGGCTACAGCAAGGATCGCCCCGCCCTGGCCCGCCGCCACGGCATCCTGCACCACAGCGCGCAGCGGGTGTGGACGTCATCAGGGTGTCATTGAAGTGTGGGCGTTACCCACAATGCCTGTGGAACGGCCTGTGGATAACTTGAGCGTAAGCGTCTAAGAGCCCGTAGCTGTCTAGCCTGTAGGAAGCTGTACATTTTTTGATCAGTCAGCGCCGCGCGCCTCGGGTAGAATGCCCGGCTTATTTCCGCGATCGTAGCCCTGCCCATGTCCGATATTTCCTCTCGACACGTCACCATCATCGGCGGCGGCCCTGCCGGGCTGATGGCCGCCGAAGTCTTGAGCCTGGCCGGGGTGCGGGTAGACCTGTACGACGGCATGCCGTCGGTGGGGCGCAAGTTCCTGCTGGCGGGCGTGGGCGGCATGAACATCACCCATTCCGAAGCGTACCCGGCGTTCCTGTCGCGCTACGCCGAGCGAGCCCCGCAAATAGCACCGTTGCTGCGTGGGTTTGGTGCCGAAGCGTTGTGCGAATGGATTCATGGCCTGGGTATCCAAACCTTTGTCGGCACCTCCGGTCGCGTATTTCCTACCGATATGAAAGCCGCCCCGCTATTACGTGCCTGGCTTAAACGCCTGCGCGACCAGGGCGTGGTTATCCACACCCGGCACCGTTGGGTGGGCTGGAATGCCGAGGGTGATTTACTTATCCACAGCCCGGACGGCGAAAAAGTTGTCCACAGCGATGCCGTGCTCTTGGCCTTGGGCGGCGGCAGTTGGTCGCGCCTGGGTTCCGACGGCGCCTGGCTCAAGCTGCTGGAGGATAAAGGCGTGCCTTACGTGGCCCTGCAACCCAGCAATTGCGGCTTCGAGGTGTCGGCCTGGAGCGACTTGATGGTCAGCAGATTCGCCGGCGCACCGCTGAAAAACGTCGCCATTGGGCTGGGGGATGACAAGCCGCGACTCGGCGAATGCGTGATCACCGCCACCGGTATCGAGGGCAGTTTGATCTACGCGCTGTCGGCGCCGATTCGTGAGGCGATCAACCGTAATGGCTCGGCGACGGTGCATATCGATTTGCTGCCGAGCAAGCCATTGGACAAGGTCCAGGCCGCCTTGACCAAGCCGCGAGGTTCGCGCTCGATGAGCAAGCATTTGCACAGCCAATTGAGTTTGGATGGGGTCAAGGCGGCGCTGTTGCGCGAGTTGGCACTCGCCGAACACTTCAGTGACCCGGCGCAATTGGCGGTGGCTATCAAGGCGTTGCCGCTGACAGTGGTGAAGACACGGCCGATGGATGAAGCCATCAGCACCGCAGGCGGCGTGCCCTTTGAAGCGTTGGATGAGCGGCTGATGCTCAAGCAATTGCCGGGGGTGTTTTGTGCGGGGGAGATGCTGGACTGGGAAGCGCCGACCGGCGGGTATTTGCTGACGGGATGTTTTGCCAGTGGCAGAGCGGCTGGGCGGGGGATGTTGGAGTGGCTCAACCGCTGAGATCTGCGGTGGATTCAAAGCCGCCATCGGGGGCAAGCCCCCTCCCACAGTTTGAATGTATTCACAGATCAAAAATGTGGGAGGGGGCTTGCCCCCGATTAGGCCATCAGCCACCCCGCAAAATCACTTCTTCTTACGCGGCCCGGTATTAAACACCGGCACCTTGCGCACCGGCTTGATCGAAGGCTCCACCGGCGCCACGTCACCACTGTCCACCCACTTGCCGAGGTTGCGCTTACCACCGCCACCACCGGACACCTTGGGCTTCTTCGGTTTTTTCGGCTTCTTCACCACCTGACCGCTGGCATCGGTATCCGGCACGCGGTGTTCCGGCTCGAAGTCCTGTTCCATCTTGCGGGTCAAGGTCTGGCGGGTCAGCATCTCGATGGCCGACAGCATGTTGACTTCATCGGCACACACCAGGGAAATCGCCTCACCGGTGTTGCCTGCGCGACCGGTCCGGCCGATGCGGTGGATGTAGTCTTCGGCCACGATCGGCAGGTCGAAGTTGATCACCAGCGGCAAGTCTTCAATGTCCAGGCCACGGGCGGCGACGTCAGTGGCCACCAGGATCTGCACTTCGCTCGACTTGAAACGGTCCAGCGCACGCTGGCGAGTGGCTTGCGGCTTGTCGCCATGGATGCCATCGGCATTGATGCCCAGGCCCTGCAACTTATCCACCAGCGCATCCACGCCGTTACGGGTCTTGGCGAACACCAGCACCTGCTTCCAGCGGCCTTTGCGCATCAGGTGCACAAACAGCTCCGCCTTGCGCTTCTTGTCCACCGGTACTACCCATTGCTTGACGGTGTTGGCGGCGACGTTACGCGGGCTGACTTCGATGCTCAGCGGGTCGTTGAGCATCTGCCCGGCCAGCAGGCGAATGTCATCGGAGAAGGTCGCGGAGAACAGTAACGTCTGGCGCTTTTTCGGCAGCATGCGATAGATGTTCGCCAGTTCTTCGGAGAAGCCCAGGTCGAGCATGCGGTCGGCTTCGTCCAGCACCAGGGTTTGCAGCTGGTTGAGTTTCAGCGCGTTCTGGCGGAACAGGTCGATCAGGCGGCCCGGCGTGGCGACCAGGATGTCGACGCCCTTGCGCAGCTTCATCATCTGCGGGTTGATGCTCACGCCGCCGTACACCGCGTAGGTGGTGAGCGGCAGGTGCTGGGCGTATTCGGCAACGCTGGCGTGAACCTGCTCGGCCAGCTCGCGGGTCGGGCACAGGATCAGCGCGCGCGCCGAGTTGGCGGCGACTTTCGGCCCTTCCATGGTCAGCAGTTGCAGCAGCGGCACGGCGAAACCGGCGGTCTTGCCGGTGCCGGTCTGGGCCGCGGCCATCAGGTCGCGACCGGCGAGCACCGCCGGAATGGCTTGCGCCTGCACCGGCGTCGGGGTCTGGTAGCCGAGCGTCTCAAGGGCGCGCAGCAAGGGTTCGATCAGGCCAAGTGTGGCGAAAGTCATGTAGTTACCGTAGGAAAAATTCAGCGCAAGGGCGTAATGCGCGGCAGTTTACCTTATTTCCGGCTTGGGCTTTCGCCACTGGGGCAGGCTGATCAACAGCACGGCGCTGATAATCACCAGCATGGCCAGGGCCTCTTCCACACCGATGGTCTCGCCGATGAACACAATCCCCAGCAAGACTGCGACGGCGGGGTTGACGTAGGCATAGCTGGTCGCAGCTGCCGGGCGTACGTGCTTGAGCAGGTACATATAGGCGTTGAAGGCGATGATCGAGCCGAACACCGTCAGGTAGGCCAGCGCCAGCCACCCCTCCAGCGGCGGCATGGCCTGCAGGTGCTCACCGGAAAGCGCGCTGCCGATCAACAATGTCACGCCCGCCACCAGCATTTCCGCAGCGCTGGCCATCGCGCCCTGGGGCAGCGGCAACTGCCGACTCCACACGGACCCGAATGCCCACGATGCCGCCGCGAACAACAACAAGGCGGCGCCCACCGGGCTCGATTGCAGGGTGCTGCCCATGTTGAGCATGGCGATGCCGACAATCCCCAGGATCACACCGGCCCATTCCAGCCGCGTATTGCGCGCCCCCCAGAAAAACCCGCACAGCAAGGTGAACAGCGGCACGGTCGCCACCGCCAGGGCAGCCACACCGGACGACACGCCCGCATGTTCGGCCAACGTGACGCCGCCATTACCGAAGGTGAGCAGCAAAATGCCGATCATCCCGGCGGCCTTCCATTGTGGCCACGTCGGCGCTGGCACCCCGCGCCATCTGAGGTAGCCATACATCAGCGCACCCGCTGTGCAGAATCGAATCCCCGCCAGCAGCAACGGCGGCCAGTAGTCCACGCCGATGCGAATCACCAAGTAGGTGGACCCCCAGATGACATACAGAGCAAAAAAAGCGGCGATCAACGGTAAGGGAAAGCGACGTGTGCCAGGCATTGGGCGGCTCGAAGGCAGAGATAAGAGAGGCTTATTCTAAAAAGACAGGTCGTTAAACATAAGTTACAAAACCTGTTTAAACCGCCAATACACTTTCCAAAACATGGTTATGATGGCTATAAATCGTGTTTTCGAAAGCCATCCCCGAGTAGAGCCTTATCATGGACAAATACGACCGCATGCTCCTCAGCGCCCTGCTCGAAGACGGCCGCGCCTCCTACGCGCAACTGGCCCGCACGGTAAACCTCTCCGCCCCCGCCGTGGCCGAACGCGTGGCCAAGCTGGAAGCCAGCGGGGTGATCACCGGGTACCAGGCCAAGGTGGATCTATCGAAAGTGGGCCTGCCGATTCAATGCGTGATCGAGCTGAGGCTGACCAACCATGGCAGCCAGAAAGTGTATGACGCACTGGCCGAAATCCCGGAACTGACCGAGTGCCACCGGGTGACGGGCGATCCGTGCGTGATCATGCAAGCGGCGGTGGGCTCGATGCCGGAGTTGGAGAACTTGATCAATCGGCTGGCGAAGTTCGGGTTCAGCAAGACCTCGATTATTTTGTCGAGCGCGATAGAGCGGCGGGTGCCGTTGGGGCAGTTGGAGGGCAAAAATGGTGGATAAGCACAGCAAGGTCTTCAGCCTCAGCCACCCGATCACCCCGCGTATTCCGCTGTGGCTGGGGGACCCGCCGGTGACGTTTGAAGAGGTCGCGTCACGGGATAAGGACGGCTATTTCCTAAGGCGTTTCAGCATGGGTGAACACAGCGCCACGCACATGAATGCGCCGAACAGTTTTTATGCCGACGGGATGGGGATTGATGGTTATCAACCCGAAGACTTGGTGCGACCCGCTGTAGTGATCGATGTGCACGGTAAAACCCAGAGCAATCCAGATTACGAAATCAGCCCACTGGATATTGAAGCGTGGGAACGTCAGCACGGGCTTATCGAACCTGGCTCGGTGGTGCTGATGTACACCGGCTGGCAACACCTCTGGAACGACCCGATAGCGTTTTTTGGGCAGGACGCGCAAGGCTCACACTTCCCTGGGATTGGTGAAGCGGCGATTCGGTTTTTACTCGAACAGCGCCAGATTGCCGGGGTTGGCATTGATACCCACGGGGTCGATCCAGGGCAAAGCACCGCCTTCGCGACAAACCATGCCGTGTTGGCGGGAAACGGGATTGTGCTGGAATGCCTGACCCACCTCGACCGGCTTCCGGCCAAGGGCGCCACGTTAGTGATAGGTGTACTGGGACTGGAAGGCGGTTCGGGATCACCAGCCTCGGTGATGGCGTTTATTCCCTGACTTGCAGATAGGCCCTACCGCCGCCATCGGGAGCAAGCCCCCTCCCACATTTTTTTGAACGGCGTTGTTCTGTCAGAACCCGCGATGTTTCTTCAAATGCTCATTGATCTTCGCCGCCGGCACTTTCTGCAGGGTGCACAGCAGGTCGTGGGACAGTTCGCGCAAGCCATGGGTACGCCGCAGTTCCTGGGCCAGGTGCGCCGTGAGGTTCGCGGCCATTTCCGCATCCGCCAGCGCGCGGTGGGCCTGGCCGGTGTGGGGCAGTTTCGCGTAGGCGTTGAGGGTTCCGAGCTTGTGGTTGGGCGCAGCCGGCATCAGGCGGCGGGCCAGCAGCAGGGAGCAGGCGAATTTTTGCAGGCGGGTGCGGCGGATCAGGCCGAGTTCGAAATCCCAGAACTTCTGGTCGAACGCGGCGTTGTGCGCCATCAGCGGCGTGGTGCCGACGAATTCGTTGACTTCGTTCATCACCCGCTCGGCCGGCGGGGCGCTGCGCAGCATGGCGTTGCTGATGCCGGTGAGTTGCTCGATAAAACCGGGCACGCGCACACCGGCGTTCATCAGGCTCTGGTAGCGGTCCACGATCTGGCCGCGTTCGAGGATAACCACCGCGATTTCCGTGGCCCGGCAGTGGCTGCTCGGGGTGATGCCGGTGGTTTCAAAGTCGATGACCGCTATACGTTCCAAACCTGTTCCAACTCCGTCTAACGCTTTATTTAGTGAGCCGCTGTGCTTATTTGAGCAGCAACGCGCCTTCGATCGGCACGTAGCGGCTGGCGGCACGTATCAATGAGTTGGCCGTCAGCCCCGGTACGCCGTAGGCCACGGCGTCGACGCCGTGCTTGTGGATGATGCGGTCGAGCAGCATGTCGAAGTCGCCGTCACCCGAGGCCAGCACAATTTCGTCGACGTGGTCGGCGGCGTCCATGATGTCGATGGTGATGCCCACATCCCAGTCGCCCTTGGCCGAGCCGTCGCTGCGCTGGATATACGGCTTGAGCTTTACCGTGAACCCCAGGTTGCGCAGGATCTGCTGGAACTGCTGCTGCTTGCTGTCACCGCGGTCGATGGCATACGCATAGGCCTCGACGATCTGCCCACGCGAGCTGATATCAGCCCACAGGGCGGCGTAGTTGAAATGGCAACCATAGGCCTGGCGTACGGTGTAGTAGAGGTTTTGTACATCGGCGAACACTGCAATTTTCTTCACCGCACTTCCCCATGACAGCCAGGCGCCAGGGCCCGGAAAGGGTGCCAGTATGCCAGCCGCGAGAAGGTTGCCGGGAAAAATCAGACCGGGGCGGCTCAGCGCCCCGGGCCGGGAGGGTCAGACGAAGGAATCGTCGTCGCCGAAGGAAGAGGAATCGTCGGAATAGTCGCTGTCGGCAAAGCTGTCCGAGGCATTGTCGCTGCCCCAGCTGTCATTGCCGGCGAACTTCTGGTCGTCGTTGCCCCAGTTGCCGTTGTCACTGGCGGGCGCCGGCTCTTCACGGATGATCTCTTCCACCACCTGCGGCTGTTGCGAGTTGTGGTTGAACAGGCTGCTGATGCCTTCGGCCAGCAACACACCACCGGCCACGCCCGCGGCGGTTTTCATCGCCCCACCGAGGAATCCGCTGCCAATGGGGGCGGCGGCCGGTTGCGGCGGCTGCTGATAGTTCTGTTGCGGCGCTGGCTGGCCAAAGGACGGCCGCGCCGGTTCACGCCAGCCGCCGCCGGAAGAGGCCGGAGCGCTCTGGGCCGGTTGCGGGTCACGGGAACCGCCGCCAAAGATGCTCGACAGGAAACCACCGCCGCTCGCCGGGGCCGGTTGCGCAGACTTGGCCCGCTGCAACTCATCCTGCAATTGCTGGATCTGCTGCGCCTGTTGCTTGTTCTGCGCGTCGAGACTCTTGAGCGCGTGTTCCTGCACCAGGATCGACTGGGTCATGTAGTACCCGGCGGCCGGTTGGCGAGTCATATGCTCCTTGATCCGCGCTTCTGCTTGCGCATCGCGCGGGGCTGAGTCCGTTTCGGCTTGCTGCAACCGTGAAAACAGTCCATCGATCAGGGTTTGCTCTTCGCTGTTCATGGCGACCTCGTTAGATTGCCGGTAGAAATCGTGGCCTCGCCTGTGATCAGGCCAGGTGCTTAACCGTTATGGGGGTGTTACGAGTTGTTTCAATGGTCTTTACTCAAGGTTTACATTTGCTTACCGCTGGCAATGATCGGTTAAAGTGTTGCCCTTGCTTTCAGGCCTGCGATGAACCCGATGAATCCGTTAGACGTATTGCGCGACTCCTTCCGTTTTACCCGAGGCAACCTGGGCGCAATCGTCCAGTTGTGCCTGCCATTGGTGATCCTCGAAGCCCTGTTGCAACAGCTGCTCGACCATACGCTCGGCGCGGATGCGTTCCCCGGCTACAGCGTGGTGGTGGGTTTGCTGGTGTGCCCGCTGTACACCGGTGCCTTGATCCTGTTTCTCGACGCCCGCACCCGTGGCGAGTCGCCGCGCACCAAGGACATCTGGGCCATGGCCCTGACCCTGTGGCCGCGCTTCGCCCTGCTGACCGCCATGAGTACCCTCCTGATTTTGCTGGGCCTGTCGCTGTATTTCCTGCCGGGCCTGTGGCTGATGGTGGTGTTGGCGTTCGCCGAGTACCTGCTGGTATTGCGCGGCATGCCGGCGCTGGAGGCGATGAAGGAAAGTCTGCGCCTGACCCGTGGGCATTTCTGGCGAATCCTGGTGTGCCTGCTGTGTGTCATGACGCCCCTGTGGCTGCTCAAGGGCGCCAGCGTCGCGGCCTATCCCAACCCCGCGCCGCTGCTGGGGCTGTTGATGGACAGCGCCCACAGCTTCCTGCAACTGTTCACCAGCGTGGTGCTGTTCCGTTTATTCATGCTGATCGGTGGCGATGCCGACGCGCGGTGATATGCTCCACGCCACTCCTGAAACGCTATAAGCCGAGCCGATGACCCGTTTATTGCGCATCACCCTGCTGGGCCTGCTGATCGTCGCAGGCCTGCTGACGGCCCTGATCTACAGCCTGACCTGGCGCCCCGCCGCCAAGGAAACCCTGCCCGTCAGCTGCGTCGCGCCCCGTGCGCCAACCCTGTTGCCCGGGCAGGCGCTCAAAGTCATGACCTGGAACGTGCAATACCTGGCCGGCAAAAACTACGTGTTCTGGTACGACACTGCCGACGGCAGCGGCCCGGACGATCGCCCCACCGTAGAGGATATGGCCGCCAGCCTCGACGAAGTGGCACGGGTGATTCGCGACGAACAACCCGACATCCTGCTGTTGCAGGAACTCGACGAAAACGCCAAGCCTTCCCACTATCAGGACCAACTGGCGCTTTTGCAGGAACGCCTCGTCGACCTCTACCCGTGCAGCGCCCAGGCCTTCGACTGGAAAGCCGACTTCGTGCCCGACCGGCATATCTTCGGCAGCGTCGGCCGCAAGCTGGCGACCCTGAGCCGCTACCAGATCGAACACGCCGAACGCCTGCAATTGCCGGCCCCGGACGCCAACATCCTCAGCCGCCAGTTCCAACCCAAGCCGGCCTTGCTGCTGACCTACCTGCCCCTGAGCGATGGCGGCCAACTGGCGGTGCTCAACACACGCCTGGACGGCGACGCGCCGGGGCGCAGTGCGGTGCAGGAGCAGGTGCAAACGACGGTGAAGCTGCTGGACAAGTTCGAAGGCCGTGGCACGCCCTGGCTGATCGGCGGGGATTTCAACCTGCTGCCCCTGGGGCAATTCCTGCGTTTGGAGGCAGGTAAGCGCGGGCAGTATTCGCCGGACAGTGAGCTGCATTTACTGTGGGACAAGTACCCGATGATCCCGAGCAACAGCCAATCCAGCGGGATTGATCGTGAGAAATGGCTGACGTATTTCCCCAATGACCCGAGCCTCGATGGTCCGGATCGCACCGTCGATTACCTGTTCTACAGCCCGCGAATCAAGCGGGTGGAGGCGAAGGTGAGGCAGGAGGATACGTTGCGTATTTCCAACCATCTGCCGGTGATTGCGCGCTTCCTGTTGCCCGCCGCGCAATAACCCACACAACAGGATTAATGTGGGAGGGGCGGTGCGACGATTCGACTTGCCCCCGATTGCAGTGTGTCAGCTGCCGGATCTGTTGGCTGACACACCGCTATCGGGGGCAAGCCCCCTCCCACATTTGAATCTCTGCCACGCTTACTTTCGGGGTTTGATCCGCGCGGTCGGCTCGGCTATCAGCGGATCATCCGGCCAGTAATGCTTGGGATACCTGCCCTTCAGATCCTTCTTCACTTCGGCGTACGTACTGCGCCAGAAGTTCGCCAGATCCTGGGTCACCTGCACCGGCCGCCGTGCCGGGGACAGCAGGTGCAACTTCACCACCTGGCGCCCGCCGGCAATGCGCGGGGTGTCGGCCAGGCCGAACAGTTCCTGCAAGCGCACCGCCAGGATCGGCGGCTGTTCGCTGTAGTCCAACCGCACCGATGAACCCGATGGCACCTTCACATGCTGCGGTGCCAGTTCGTCCAGGCGCTGGGGCAGCGGCCAGGGCAGCAGGTTGTGCAGGTAGCTGGAGATATCCAGGTTGGCGAAGTGACTCAGCCGCGAGACTTTGCCAAGGTAGGGCATCAGCCAGTGCTCCAGGCCGGCGAGCAAGGCGCTGTCGCTGACGTCGGGCCATTCGCTGGTGTTGCCGGCGTCCAACTGGCGCAGCAGCAGGACACGGGATTGCCATTGGCGCAGCTCCGGGGTCCAGGGCAGCAGCTCCAGGCCTTTGCGCCGCACTAGGTTGACCAGCGCCTGGCTGCGTGCGGCTTCGTCGAGGCCGGTGAGCGGTTCGCGGCTGAGCACCAGTTCACCGACTTTGCGCTGGCGTTCGGCGCGCAGCACGCCTTCGCGCTCGTCCCAGTCCAGTTGATCGACGTTGCGCACTTGTTCCGCGAGCACCGTGTCGAACAGCGTCGGGTCAAAATCTGCTGCGAGGTAGATGCGTTCTTCGCGCTGGCCCTGGCGGCTGCCGAGGTCGGCGATCACCAGCCAAGGTTGTTTCATCAGGCTGTCGGCCTCGGCGAATAATGCCGCGCGGCCATTGGCCAGGCGATATTCGGCACCGCCGGGGCGACGTTGCTGGGCGACACGGTCCGGGTAGGCCAGCGCCAGCAAGGCGCCGAGCCAGCGCGGGTGGTCGGGGTCGGCCACCGCCCGGGTCGCCTGGCCTCTCAAATAGCCACGGTATTGCCGCGCCAGTTGCTTGGCGCGTTGCACGCCGCCTTGAGTACCGCGCGCACGCTCTTCGCCGGACATCAGCGCCAGGCGGCTGTGCAGATCCGCGCCACCACCGCGCAAAATATCGCGCTCGCCCAACAGTGCAGCGACATCACAGGCGGTGGCCGCCAGCCCCAGGTCCTGCCCGCGCAGCAGTAAATGGGCGATGCGTGGATGGGCCGGCAACTCGGCCATCTTCTGACCATGAGCCGTGAGTTTTTCTTCATTCAACGCCCCGAGGCGCACCAGCAAGTCCTGGGCCTGGGCATACGCGGCGGTCGGTGGCACGTCGAGCCACACGAGCTGCGCGGGCGTGACGCCCCAGCGCGCCAGTTGCAAGGCCAGGCCGGCGAGGTCGGCGGCGAGGATTTCCGCACTGCCATACGCGGCCAGCCCTTCATGCTGGTCTTCGGACCACAACCGATAACACACCCCCGACTCCAAGCGCCCGGCCCGGCCCGCGCGCTGGGTGGCGCTGGCGCGGGAGATGCGCTGAGTGTCGAGGCGGGTCATGCCGCTGCCGGGGTCGAAACGCGGCACCCGCGCCAACCCGGCATCGATCACCACACGCACGCCATTGATGGTCAGGCTGGTCTCGGCGATGTTGGTGGCGAGCACCACTTTGCGTTTACCGGCCGGTGCCGGATCGATGGCCGCACGCTGGGCGTTGAGGTCCAGCTCGCCATGCAGCGGGCAGAGCAACACGTCAGGGCTATTCCCCAGGGCGTCGGCCAGTTGCTGATTGACCCGGCGAATTTCCGCCTGGCCCGGCAGGAACACCAGCACGCTGCCGGTTTGGTCATGCAGGGCTTCGAGGATGGTTTGCACCACGCGCGGCTCGATAAATTCACCGGCCTGGTACGGCCGCCCCCAGCGCATCTGCACCGGGAACATGCGCCCCTCGCTGCGCAGGATCGGCGCGTCGTCCAGCAGGCTGGCCAGGCGCTCGCCTTCGAGGGTGGCGGACATCAGCAGGATTTTCAGCGGTTGCTCGTCGCGAAACAGGTCGCGGCCGTTCAGGCTCAGGGCCAGCGCCAGGTCGGCGTCGAGGCTGCGCTCGTGGAATTCGTCGAAGATCAGCAGGCCGACACCGTCCAGTGCCGGATCGTCCTGCAAACGACGGGTGAGGATGCCTTCGGTGACCACTTCGATGCGCGTGTTGGGCCCGACCTTGCTGTCGAGACGGATGCGATAGCCGACGGTTTCACCGACTTTCTCCCCCAGTTCGCTGGCCAGGCGTTCCGCGGCGGCGCGGGCGGCCAGGCGCCGGGGTTCGAGCATCAGGATGGTCTGCCCGGCCAGCCAGGGCTCATTCAACAAGGCCAAGGGCACGCGGGTGGTTTTACCGGCGCCGGGCGGCGCTTCCAGCACGGCTTCATGGCGATTCGCCAAGGCGTCACGCAGGGCGGGTAAAACATCATCGATCGGCAACGAATTCATACTGGCTCCAAAGCAGAGCGGCGAGTATAACGGCGAACTGCCGGATGCCGACGCTGGTCTCAATGGCAGTGCTATATAGTCCCGTATCAACCGTGTTCAGGAGAGTCTCCATGCGTATCGCTTCCCGTGTCATCGGCGGTGTCCTCGCCGTCACCCTGCTGAGCCAACTCACCGCCTGCGGGTCGATTTTCTACCCCGACCGCCGCGGCCAGATCGATGGCAAGATCGACCCGACCATTGCCGTGCTCGATGCCGTTGGCCTGCTGTTCTACGTGATCCCTGGCCTGATCGCGTTCGGCGTCGACTTCGCCACGGGCGCGATCTATTTCGAACCCGGCAAGACTGCCCAGGTTGACCCGGAAAAACTCCACGAAGCCATCGGCGCCGACGGCAAGGTCGACAACGCCAAGCTGCAAAGCATCATCCAGAAGGAAACCGGCCGCACCCTGCCGCTGGACGATCCACGCATGATCCAGTTCAAGGGCAGCGTGCAACAACTCGCGTCCCTGGGCCTGAAACCCGCCGCCTAAGGAACGCTTATGACCAGCAGTCCCGAACACGCCCGGCTGTTGCGCCTGGCCACCCGCGCCTCGGTGGGTGTGGCCTGTGCGTTGATCGTCACCAAGGCGATTGCCTGGTGGCTCAGCGGCTCGGTGAGCATGCTCGCCGGGTTGACCGACTCACTGCTCGATGGCGTGACCTCGCTGCTGAACCTGCTGGCGGTGCATTACGCCCTGCGCCCGGCCGATGACGATCACCGTTACGGCCATGGCAAGGCGGAGTCGCTGGCGGGCATGGCCCAGGCGCTGTTCATTGGTGGCAGTG
Source organism: Pseudomonas sp. NIBRBAC000502773 (assembly GCF_006517195.1). NCBI lineage: Bacteria > Pseudomonadati > Pseudomonadota > Gammaproteobacteria > Pseudomonadales > Pseudomonadaceae > Pseudomonas > Pseudomonas sp. NIBRBAC000502773. The sequence goes on from NZ_CP041189.1 coordinate 2,490,372, forward strand.
CGGTGTTGATCGCCTTGCAGGCCTACGAGCGCCTGCAGCATCCGGAACCGGTCGGCGCGCCGTGGCTGAGCATCGGGGTGATCGTGTTTTCCCTGGTACTGACCGTGGCGCTGCTGATGCTGCAACACCGGGTTGTGCGCGAAACCGGCTCCAATGCCGTGCGGGCAGACTCGTTGCACTACCGCTCGGACCTGCTGCTCAACGGCAGCATCCTGGTGGCGCTGGTGCTGGCGGGCATGGGCTTTCATCAGGTCGACGCCTGGTTCGGCCTGGGCATCGCTGCCTACATTTTGTGGAGCGCGATCCAGATCGCCAGGGAAAGCTTTGCGGTGTTGATGGACGAGGAACTGCCGCCGGACGTCAGCCAGCACATGCTGGAACTGGCGCGAGGCGTACCGGGGGTGTTGGGTGCCCATGACCTGCGCACGCGCATCTCCGGCAACCACTGGTTCGTGCAGTTGCACCTGGAACTGCCGGGGGAGTTGACGCTGTCAGTGGCCCACGGCATCAGCGACCAGGCCGCCGATGCCATTCACGCAGCCTACCCGCGCGCCGAAGTGCTGGTGCACGCCGACCCGCGAGAAGTGGTCACGGGCGCCAAGGCCTAGTACTGCACCTGATACCCGCGACTGCTCAGGCAGTTGCCCTGGGCCTGGCGGTAGGTTTGCACCACCGCCGGATCAGGGGCGTAGGTGACCGCCTGCGGGTCGAAGCCGCTTTGTTGCACTGCCCAGCGATAACAGTCGTAGCCGTCCTGCTGCACTTGCGCCGGTGACTGCCCGTTGGCGGGATAGGCCACCACGTCATAGCCATTGCCTTGGGGTGCTGGCTGCGGTGCCGGCACTTGCGTCGGCGGTTGCACCACCACGTATTGCTGGGTGCTTTGTTCGTAGGCGTAGTAGGCGCCAGCGGCCAGGAACAGCAGCGAGCCACCTACCCACACTTCGCGCGCATAGTCCGGCAGGTAATGCACGCGGATGCCATACGGCGGCGCCACGACCACATAGCGCGGGCCTTGGGGGCGGTACCAGTAGCCGCCGGAGAAGAAGTAATCCTGGCCACGGTACGGCACCCGGTAGTTGCGGTCGGGGAAGCGGTCGACGACATAGCCAGGCCGATACTGCGGGCCAGGCCCCCAGCCGTTGCCATGGCCGTCGGGGCGACCTGGCCAGCGGTTATCGTTGGGATGCCCGTTGTAGCCAGGCCGCGAACCTGGACCGCCGGCCTCCCAATTGCGGTTATCGTCGTTGCGTCGAGGAATGTCACGGTAGTAACCCTGACGCGGTTCCTGGGTCTGGCGCACGGTATCGGGGCGACTCTGGATCGGCAGGTTGTTCGCAGGCTGCGGGGCTGGCCGAGGCTGTTCGGCACCTTGCGGGCGACCTTGCCACTGCCCGCCACCGTGGGGCGATTGCTCGGCGCGATCAAAATGCGGGTTCTGTGGACGTGGCTGATTATTTTCCGGCCGGGGTTGATTGTTCTGGGGCTGCGGGCGCGGTTGGTTATTTTGCGGGCGCGGTTGTTCGTTACCTTGACCTTGCCGACCGCCCTCCGGCCCTCTTTCATGCTGGCCGCCACCCTCAGGGCGCGGCTCGTCGGCCATCACTTGCGTGCCGACGGTGACCATCAGCAAACCTACACCTGCCATACGCCAGATGCGCTTCATGCTATTCCTCACTGCGGATAAGGGCCTGGAAGGTCCGGCCTCATAGATGAGACTGGAAAAGCCTCGCCCGGTTCTGAGACAGGTTATCAGTCACAAGAACAATTTTCTTAAGGCAAAAGAAAAGGGGTGACCCGTCGGCCACCCCTTGAGAACTTCGTCCATGCTCAACGCTTTTGACGTTGGCTCACCTCACGCCGTCTTGTGGACAGTGTGCAGCCTGGAGGCCGGCTCGACCCTGCTGGGGTGGCGGCCGCAGCACGCCTGATTGGGCGAGCTGCTGTGGACTGTTGTCCAGGCGGTGATTCTGTTGATAACGATACAGGCCAGCGCCGGACAGATGATTGCGAAGATTGCGTCAATAAACAGTGCTTGCGCAATTTTTAACCCTTCATGGATAATTCACCGCAATAGTTACGACAAAGGCCAACCCAATGAGCAAGCTTGACCGATACGACCTGAGTATTTTGGCGGAATTGCAGCGCGACGCGAGGATCTCCAACCAAGAGTTGGCCGAGCGTATCGGCCTGTCGCCTTCGCCCTGCTCGCGCCGGGTCAAGCAGTTGGAGGACGACGGCTACATCGCGCGCCAGGTCGCCCTGCTCGACCGCAAGATGCTCGGCCTGAGCCTCACCGCCTATGTGCTGATCGGCATGGACCGCCACACCCCCGAGCGTTTCGAGAACTTCGAAGCGGCCATCCGCACCCTGCCCCAGGTGCTGGAATGCAGCCTGGTCACCGGGATGGATGCGGACTATCAGTTGAAAGTGGTGGTGCCGGACATGGACCACTATCAGAAACTGCTGCTGGGCCACCTCACCCGGATCGAAGGCGTGACCAGCGTGCGCTCGAGCTTTGTGCTCAACCAGGTGCTCAACAGCACCGAATTGCCGCTGACCCACCTGCGCACCTGATCTCATGAACAATGAAGATCAAATGTGGGAGGGGGCTTGCCCCCGATGGAGTATCAGTCACCAGATACACAGCCTGACACACCGCTATCGGGGTGTAGAACCGTAGACATCGTTTACATCTGAAACCGGGAACATCGTTTACACATTTGAGGCCTGGACGCGGGTCATACCTCGTCCAAGCCTCCCCAAGGGATAATCACACAGGTACAAATCCCAAGCATCATCTTCAGCTTCTTTGAGCCCTATCCTTTCCCCGGACAGCGCCTCGCTGATAAATACCAACTTGCCGTTCCACTTGATCGATCCGTCCTGCCTGACGCTTCGAACTTTCATTTCTGCCGGATATTCCACATCGGGCAAGCATCCTGGATAAATTCGGGTGGACGGCACATACAAGTCTCCCGGACTTTTCATGCCGAGCGCTTCGTGAGGGCGTACGTAATTAAACTCATGCCTGAAATGCTCCAGCAAAAGCTGCTGCTCGACTAAGTTTTTCCCTAAGGGCAACTCAAGTTTCAAGCTACGGTGCATTCGTTCATGGCGACCATTCTGGGCAGGTCTTCCCGGCATGGTTCGCTCGGGATAAATACCCAGCCGAATCCACCAAACTGCCAGTGTGGATATTCTTGCCAGGCCAGGAGAGGCGAACGGTACCCCGTTGTCTGAACGGATAACTTCCGGCATGCCGTACTCCTGAAAAAGCCTCTCAAAGGCCTGTTTTACGGGCTGGGTCATGATCTTGGGATGGGCCCTACACGCTAAAATCAGCCGCGACGCATGGTCTGTGACGGTCAAAGGGAAGCACATCTGAGCATTAAGCATCTTGAACTGCCCTTTGTAGTCAGCACACCACGTCTTGTTAGGTTCGTCGGCCTTTCGCATTTGTGCGTGGGAAATGCTGTGTCGGCGTTTGAAGCGCCGCTTTTTGACGAGCCCAAGTCGGTCAAGCCATTGACCGGCCGTACTTGGAGAGGGCCAGGTGACGCAGGGATCTTCCAGCCGTAATAGTTCGAGAAGCTTTTTCGGCCCCCATTTATCGTGAGCCTCCTTCATCGCGACTACACGGGCCAAAATCTCGTCGTCGGTTTTATTTGGGCTGTTGTGAGGTCGCCGGGACAGTTCGGATAAAGACCTCAAATCGCCGTCGTGCCGGGCAATCCACTTATCGACGGTAGGTCGGCTAACGTCAAAGCGGCGTGCCAACTGGCTTTTGGTGAAGTTGCCAGAAAGCCAATCAGCTACCAGCTTGATTCTTTGATTCATGGGGGACTCTTGGTTCCAGGGCATGATCAGTTACCTCCTGATCATGCGTATTAGCCTGTAAACCATGTCCCCGGTTAGAAATGTAAACGATGTCCCCGGTTTGTACCGGGGCAAGCCCCCTCCCACATTTGGCCTGTGTTTCAACAGTGAAGTCTGCGTGCGACGCACCGACGCAGGTCAATGTTGCGCCTGTGACGCTGCCGTATACTTGCCGCCTGTCCCGTTGGAAGAGCCCATGAACAACATCGACCCCGCCCTGTTCGAAGAATGGATGATGACCGGCCTGGTCACTATCCTGATCATTTTCATGGGCTTTATCGTCTGGGACCTGGCAAAGAAATCCAAGGCCGGGCGCTTTGGTTCGTTCATCCTGTTTTTCGTACTGGGCCTGGGCGTGGCCGCGTTCATCATCAAGAGCGTGGTGATCGGCCTGATCGAGTCCGGCGCTTTATAAACGCGCGGGTACTTCCTTCCATTGGCCTTGGTCCAGGCCGTCGATTGTCCAATCGCCGATACGCACTCGCACCAGACGCAAGGTCGGCAGGCCCACGGCGGCGGTCATGCGCCGAACCTGGCGGTTACGCCCCTCTCGAATCACCAGTTCAAGCCAGTACGTCGGTAGGTTTTTGCGAAAGCGCACCGGCGGGTTGCGTGGCCATAACGCCGGCTCATCCAGACGCCGGGCCTCGGCGGGCAAGGTTTTGCCGTCGTTGAGCTCTACGCCGTCGCGCAGGCGTTGCAGCAATGCTTCGGTGGGTTCGCCTTCCACCTGCACCCAGTAGGTTTTCGCCAGCTTGTGCTTGGGGTCGGCAATACGCGCCTGCAACTGGCCGTCGTTGGTCAGCAGCAACAGGCCTTCGCTGTCACGGTCCAGGCGGCCTGCCGGGTAGATGCCGGGGATGTCGATAAAGTCCTTGAGCGTCGCGCGCCCGCCTTCGTCGCTGAACTGGGTCAGCACATCGAAAGGTTTATTGAACAGCACCAACTTCGGCTCGGCCGGTGGTGCCTTGGCAACACGGCGCGCGGCAGAATACGGAGGTTTCACGCCAGGGCGGCGCGAATCGGAACGGGTGGGACGGGACATGGCAAAGGAGCATCTAACGGTCAGGACCGACAATGCTAGTGGCCTGACCGCTAAATGACCATCCCAACCGCTTAGCGGAACGGCGGCTCGTCGAAGCTGCGCAGTTTGCGCGAGTGCAACGAGTTGAGCTCGGTGCGCAACAGGTCCACCGCCTCGATGCCGATCTTCAAGTGCTGGCTGACCGCACGTTCGTAGAACGCGTTGGCCGAGCCCGGCAGCTTGATCTCGCTGTGCAGTGGCTTGTCCGACACACACAACAACGTGCCGTACGGTACGCGCAAGCGGTAGCCCTGAGCAGCGATGGTGCCGCTTTCCATGTCCACCGCCACGGCGCGGGACAGGTTGATCAACGGCCGTTCCTGGGCCCAGCGCAGTTCCCAGTTGCGGTCGTCGTAGGTCAGCACGGTGCCGGTACGCAGGCGTTTTTTCAGTTCTTCGCCTTTCTCACCGGTGACATTCGCCGCCGCCTGCTGCAAGGCCATCTGCACTTCGGCCAGGGCCGGGATCGGGATGTTCGGCGGTACCACCCGGTCGAGAATCCCATCGCGGCGCATATAGGCGTGGGCCAGTACGTAGTCGCCGATGGTCTGGGATTGGCGCAGGCCGCCACAGTGGCCAATCATCAGCCAGCAATGCGGACGCAGCACCGCCAGGTGGTCGGTGATGTTCTTGGCGTTGGACGGGCCCACACCGATGTTCACCAGGGTCACGCCGTGGCCATCGCTGGCCTGCAGGTGATAGGCCGGCATCTGGTAGCGGTGCCACACTACGCCGGCGGCAATCGCCGAGGCTTCGCCGTGGTCCATGCTCTTGTCGATGATGACGTTGCCCGGCAGCACCATGCGGATAAAACGCGGGTCGCTGCGCAGTTGTTCCAGGCCATGCAGGATGAACTGGTCGACATAACGGTGGTAGTTGGTCAGCAGGATCCACGGCTGCACATGGCGCCAGTCGCTGCCGGTGTAATGCACCAGCCGACGCAGGGAAAAGTCCACGCGCGCCGCATCGAACAGCGCCAGGGGCAGCGGGTCGGTGTTTTCCCAGTCGTACAGGCCATCGGCGATGCCGTCGGTGGCGGCCGACAGGTCGGTGCTGGGGAACACGCGCGCCAAGGTCGCGGCGGTCACACCGGAGCCGGCCAGTTCGTCGCCCTGCTCCACCACGTACGGATAAGGAATGTTCTGCTGGCTGACGCCCACTTCCACGGTCACGGTGAAGTCGTGCATCAGCGGCACCAGTTGTTCCAGCAAATACTTACGGAACGCCGCCGGATGCGTGACGGTTACGCTGTAGGTCCCAGGTAACTGGACCTTGGCATACGCCCGGGTAGTCTGTGGGACTTCGCCGTGGCAGTGGTAAGTCAGGCGCAGTTCCGGGTAGCGAAACAGCGCGCGTTGTTCGGCGTCGGGTTCGACGCGGTCCTTGAGGTATTGCTTGAGGGCTTGATTGAGCGCGCCGGTAGCCCGCTCATGCAGGGCCGCCAGCCGATCCACGGCTTCTTCGGCGGTTTGAACGACAACAAAAGCTTCGGTCACGGTAAGCATCCTGTGTTCTGACTTGCAGGCCTTTATCTTGCCTGTATCCCTGTCAGACGCAAACCTTGAATTGGAGTGCCCTCTCAAGAGGGCTGCAATCCCTGTGGGAGGGAGCTTGCTCCCGATAGCGGTGGGTCAGTTTACAGATAGGCTGACTGACACTCAGCCATCGGGAGCAAGCCCCCTCCCACATGTGGACCGTGTTTATTCAGAGACATTGGGACTTGAGCGCGCGACGATGGCCCCGACATCGACGCCACGCGGCAAGGTGCCGTAGACGCGGCCAGACGACTGGCCCAAACGGCTGGCGATAAAACCATCGCTGACCGCCGCATGACCGGCCTCCAGCAGCAACTTGGCCTGTAGCGCCACGGCAATATCCTCGGTCAACTGCCGCGCGCGGTACTGGATGTCCTGGGTGTCCATGAACGCCGACTTCAGGTGTTCGATATGCCGTGCCAGTTGCTTATCGCCATGCCCGTCACCGAGTTCGACAAACAGCGCTTCCAGCACGCCGGGCTCCTTGGAGAGTGCGCGCAGCACGTCCAGGCATTGCACATTGCCGGAACCTTCCCATGTCGAATTCACCGGCGCTTCACGGTACAGGCGCGGCAGAATGCTGTCCTCCACATAGCCCGCGCCGCCCATGCACTCGGCGGCTTCGTTGATCATCGCCGGGGCGCGCTTGCAGATCCAATACTTGCCCACCGCCGTTACCAGCCGAGCGAACTTGGCTTCGCGCTCATCGCCCAGGTTGTCCAGGGCGCAGCCCATGCGCATGCTCAAGGCCAGCGAGGCTTCGCTTTCCAGAGCCAGGTCGGCCAGCACGTTTTGCATCAGCGGCTGCTCGCTGAGCACACGGCCACCGACCCGGCGATGAGCACAGTGATGGCTGGCCTGGGTCAGCGCCTGGCGCATCAAGGCGCTGGAACCGACCATGCAATCGAAACGGGTCATGGCGACCATCTCGATGATGGTGGGCACGCCACGCCCCTCTTCGCCGATCATCCAGGCCAGGGCACCGCGAAACTCCACTTCACTTGAGGCGTTGGAGCAGTTACCCAGCTTGTTTTTCAGGCGCTGGATGTAGAACTCGTTGCGGGTGTCATCCGGGCGATGCCGGGGCAGCAGGAAACAGGTCAGGCCTTTGTCGGTCTGGGCCAGGGTCAGGAAGGCATCGCACATCGGCGCCGAGCAGAACCACTTGTGACCGACCAGCTCATAGGCTTGCCCGGGCCCGCCAGCGCCCACCGGATAGGCGCGGGTGGTGTTGGCACGCACGTCGGTGCCACCCTGTTTCTCGGTCATGGCCATGCCGATGGTTGCACCGGCCTTGTGGACAATGCCGACATTGCGCGGGTCATAGTGGGTGCTGAGGATTTTCGGCAGCCAGGCCTGCGCCAGGTCCGGTTGCAAGCGCAGGGCCGGGACGCAGGCAAAAGTCATGGTCAGCGGGCAGCCGGTGCCGGCCTCAGCCTGGCTGTGCAGGTAGGTCATGGCCGCACGCGCCACATGGGCACCGGACTGTGGATGGGCCCACGGCAGCGACGGCAGGCCATGCTCGACCGCGGCGCGCATCAGTTCGTGGTAGGCCGGGTGAAACTCCACCAGGTCGATGCGATGCCCATACCGGTCATGGCTGCTGAACACCGGTTTGTTCTGGTTGGCCAGGAACCCGGCCGCCATCAGCGGCCCGCCGGCCAACGCCCCGTACGCATCGATGCGCGCCTGCGCCCAGCCGGCCCCAAAGCGCCGCGACCAGTCTTGCAGGGGCACGTCGATGCGGTACAGGTTGGTGCCGTCCAGGGAGGGCGGCTGGTTGGTGACGTCGTGGGTTTCGGCGAACTGATGCAGGTTCATGACGGGCCTCCTGGAAAAAGGCCCTGTCGAATGCGCACCTACCCATAAAGAAAGGCGCAGATCGATTGAGGCCGGTTTTTTCAGTTAAGCACCGTCATCCGGGTTAAAAAAGTGGCATACCCGCCGAATGCCCGGCGCTTTCGCCCTCGGGCGCGCTCAACAAGCGGCGCTCCAGTACCGACTGCAGCGCCTCGAAGCGCACCGGCTTGGCCAGACGGTCGGTGATGCCGACGCCATGGCTGCGCTCGCGCTCGGACGTGTGCAGCGACGCACTCAAGGCGATCACCGGCAATTCACCGCAGCCCGGCAGTGCACGGATCTGACAACACAACGAGAAACCGCCTTCGGGCACATCCAGCAAGACCGCGTCGAAGTTTTGCCCCTGCAAGGCCGCCAACGCCGCCGGGCCACTGTCCACGGTTTTCACCCGGTAACCCAGCTTGAGCAACATGCCGCGCACCGCCAACTGGCCGACGCTGTTGTCATCCACCAGCAATACCGCGCAATCCTGGGGCGCGCGTTGCCGGCCGGGCGCCGGTTTTGCTTCCGGCGGCACCGGGCTGACGTTCACGTCCAGCTGGAAGCGGCTGCCCTTGTGCGGCTCGGAATGATGGGTAAGGCGCCCGCCCAACAGCTCGATCAATTGCCGGCAGATGGCCAGGCCGATGCCCAGGCCGCCGTATTCGCGGGTCATGGAGCCATCGAGTTGGAAAAAGCGCTGGTACAAGGTCGCCTCGTCAAGGAAGGCGAAGCCAATACCGGTGTCGGTCACAATGAAGCTCAGGCGCACATCGCCGTCACTGTGAGGCACACCCACCACCCGCAGGCGCACGGAACCTTCGCGGGTGAACTTGAACGCATTGTCCAACAGGCAATCCAGGCACTGGAGCAGTTTGTCGGCGTCGCCCACCATGCGGTCCGGCAGCTCATCGGCCACATCGATGGAAAACGCCAGGCCTTTGCCTTGGGCACTGGTGGTGAATTGCTGGCGTAGGGTGTCGAGCACGCCCCGCAGGCTGAATACCCGAGGCTGGGCACTCAGGCGCCCGGCCTGCAATTCGGTGAGGGTGAGGATGCCATTGACCATGCGCATCATGTCCCGTGCCGAACCGGCGGCCGTTTGCTGGTACTGCGCCAGGTCGTCGTCCAGCGGCACCGTTTGCATCAGCTCAAGGGAGCCGATCACACCGTTCATGGGCGTGCGCAGTTCGTGGGTCAGCGTCGCGAGGAATTCATCCTTGAGACGGTTGCTGCGGGCCAGTTGCTGGTTGAGCACTTCGAGCTTCTGGCTGGCATCGAACAGGATCTGTGCCTGTTGTTCACGCATGGCATTGATGCGGTCGGCGAGGGCCAGGGATAACAGCGCCACTTCAATTGCCGAGCCGATCTGGCTGGCGTACATGGTGAGGAACACATTGGGCAGGTAGCCCAGTACCATCAGCGTGTTCACCACCCCGCCCAGCAGGAACGCCGACCAGGCGATGATGAAATACCGCGCCACTCGCTGGCCGCAGTACCAGGCCTTGATGGCGGCGACGAAGATGGTCACGGTGAATACCAGCGCCAGGCCGGTCGCCAGGCGCAAGGCCAGGGCGTAGCTGGTCAGCAGCGCCAGCGCCATCACTACGCCACCGCACACCGCCAGTGCCAGCAAGAGCCGGTTGAGCCAGCGGCTGTGCTGCGCGGTATGCAGGAAGCTGCGGGCGAACAGGCTGCCGAACAGCGCCGCCGAACCGATCAGCAACGGCACCGCCGCATTCGCCCACCACGGGTTGTTCGGCCAGAAGTACTGCACGGCCACGCCATTGACCGACAGTTGGTACAGGCCAAACGAGGCGATATAGAGGATGTAATACAGGTAGCTGGTGTCGCGCACGCTCAGGTAGATGAACAGGTTGTAGACCAGCATCCCCAGCAATACGCCATAGATCACCCCCAGCACAGACAGGCGCAGCGGTTGTTGCTCCAGGTAAGCGGTGCCGGCCCAGAGCGTCAACGGCGCCTGGATCGAGCCCTCGCTTTGCAGGCGCAGGTAGAGCGTTTGCTGCTGGTCGGGCACGAAATTGAGCTTGAACAGGTAGTTGCTCTGGCTGACCTCACGGCTGGAAAAAGGCAGCGCACTGCCGGTACGGCTGGCCAGCCGATAGTTGCCGGTGCCATCATTCTGGTACAGGTCCAGATGATTCAGCGGCGGGTAAGCCAACTCCAGGAACCAGGTGCGGGGGGCACGGGGGTCCTTGGCCACGTAATGCAGGTCGACCTTGAGCCAGAACACCGAGCGCGAATAGCCGGCGTTGAGGGTGGCTTTGTCATGGTGCTTGAATTGAGCGGCGTAGGCGGGGGAGCTTACTTCGGCGATGGTGAGGGCATCGGTGGGGTCTTCGAGCACTTGCATGGCTCGGCCCAGCGGCAGGCTTCGGGTGTCCTGGTTGAACTCGATGGCGCTGGCGAGCATCGGTAGCCCGCACAACAATAAGATCAGCAAATAGCGCATGCGAGCCCCAGCGTGGCCTGTCCGGTTATGTCAAAAGCCCCCCATTCCTTTTGAGAAGACGTACACCGGCGGTACAGTTAAGTTGTTTGAATCCACTTTAGCATAGCCGCTAAAGGCCATTGGACACCATTGAAATAATTTTTTGAAAGGCTCTAGGACAAGGCTTTCAGAGCGTTTTCGCAGCCGAGCACACGCCAAAAAAGCGGCGTTTGCGCGACAACATTCAAGCATCGCCCGAAGGCCCCGCCAAAAGCGTTTGGTGGTAAGCTCGCGCACCATGAATATCTACAGCTCTCGCCCCGTTGTCCTCTGTCTCTCCGGCCATGATCCCAGTGGTGGCGCCGGCTTGCAGGCAGATATCGAAGCCCTCCTCGCCCAAGGCTGCCATGCGGCCCCGGCCGTCACTGCCCTGACCGTGCAGAACACCGTCAATGTCAGCGATTTCCGCGTACTGGACCGTGAGTGGGTAATGGCCCAGGCCAATGCCGTCCTCGGTGACTCCGACGTGGCGGCGGTCAAGCTGGGCATGCTCGGCTCCACCGCGATGGTCGACACCGTGGTCGAACTGCTGCAGGCGCACCCGCACCTGTCGGTGGTGTGCGACCCGGTGCTGCGCGCCGGCGGCGGTGGCAGCCTGGGCAAGGACGAAGTCGGCTATGCCATGCGCGAGCGGCTGTTGCCGTTGTCGCTGATCGCCACGCCGAACCTGCCTGAAGCCCGTATCCTCGCCGAACTGCCTGAGGGCACCGCCGACGAATGCGCTGCGAAGCTGTTGCCGTTTATCAAGCACCTGTTGATCACCGGCGGCCATGGCGATGAGCACGAAGTGCACAACCGTCTCTACAGCCGTGATGGCACGCGCCAGACCTTTACCTGCCAGCGCCTGCCCGGCAGCTATCACGGTTCGGGCTGCACCCTGGCCAGCGCCCTGGCCGGACGGATCGCCCAAGGCGAAGGGCTGGTGAGTGCGGTGCAGTCGGCACTTAACTACACTTGGCGCACCCTGCGTGACGCCGAACAACTCGGCCAGGGCCAGTTCGTACCGCGCCGTCTGCCACTGGATTTCTGCTCGTAACTATCTGCTCTTAACAGCAAGAGGCCTGCCCGATGAAACTACGTGGCCTTTACGCCATTACCGACAGCCAACTGTTGGCCGGCAAGTTCCTCGCCTACGTCGAAGCGGCATTGGACGGTGGCGTGACCCTGCTGCAGTACCGCGACAAAAGCAGCGATGAAGCCCGGCGCCTGCGCGAAGCCGAAAAACTGCGGGAGCTGTGCTCGCGCTACAAGACCCAGCTTATTATCAATGATGACTTCGACCTGGCCGCGCGCCTGGGCGTCGGCGTGCACCTGGGCCAGACCGACGGCCCACTGACGCCGGCCCGTGCGTTGCTCGGTTCCAAGGCGATCATCGGCGCCACCTGCCACGGCCAGATCGAACTGGCCGAACAGGCGGCAAGAGAAGGCGCCAGTTATGTCGCCTTCGGCCGCTTCTTCAATTCCAACACCAAGCCGGGCGCTCCGGCCGCCACCGCTGAAATGCTCGCCGAGGCCCGCAAGCGCCTGCATGTGCCGATCTGCGTGATCGGCGGCATCACCCTGGAGAACGCCGGACCGCTGGTGGCCCAGGGTGCCGACCTGCTGGCCGTGGTCCACGGCCTGTTCGGTGCCGACAGTACCCAGGAAGTCACGCGCCGCGCCCGCGCCTTCAACGCATTAATCAAATCCTGAATTCAGAGAGCCCTCACCATGTCTCGTTCCGAAACCCTGTTTGCCGATGCCCAGAAACACATCCCCGGCGGTGTGAACTCTCCCGTGCGTGCGTTCAAAAGCGTGGGCGGCACGCCGTTGTTCTTCAAGCATGCCGAAGGCGCCTACGTCACCGACGAAGATGACAAGCGCTACGTGGATTACGTCGGCTCCTGGGGCCCGATGATCCTCGGCCACAGCCACCCCGACGTGCTGGACGCCGTGCGCAGGCAGCTGGAACACGGCCTGTCCTACGGCGCGCCGACCGCCATGGAAACCGAGATGGCCGATCTGGTCTGCAGCATCGTGCCTTCGATGGAGATGGTGCGCATGGTCAGCTCCGGCACCGAAGCCACCATGAGTGCGATTCGCCTGGCCCGTGGTTTCACCGGCCGCGACAGCATCATCAAGTTCGAAGGCTGCTACCACGGCCATTCCGACAGCCTGCTGGTCAAAGCCGGTTCCGGCGCGCTGACCCAAGGCATACCCAGCTCGGCCGGCGTACCGGCAGCGTTCGCCAAACACACCCTGACCCTGCCGTTCAACGACATCGGTGCCGTCGAGCAGATGCTCAGCGAAGTCGGCCAGGACGTGGCGTGCATCATCGTCGAGCCGGTGGCCGGCAACATGAACTGCGTGCCGCCCGCCCCGGGCTTTCTGGAAGGCCTGCGCGAACAGTGCGACAAGCACGGCGTGGTGCTGATTTTCGACGAAGTGATGACCGGCTTCCGCGTTGCCCTCGGCGGCGCCCAGGCGCACTACGGCGTCACGCCGGACCTGAGCACATTCGGCAAGATCATCGGGGGCGGCATGCCCGTGGGCTGCTTCGGCGGCAAGCGTGAAATCATGCAGCACATCGCGCCGCTGGGTCCGGTGTACCAGGCCGGCACACTCTCGGGTAATCCGCTGGCCATGGCGGCCGGCCTGACCACCCTGCGCCTGATCAGCCGCCCGGGCTTCCACGCCGAGCTGACCGACTACACCACCCGCCTGCTGGACGGCCTGCAACAGCGCGCCGACGCCGCCGGTATCCCGTTCGTGACCACGCAAGCAGGCGGCATGTTTGGCCTGTACTTCAGCGGCGCCGATGACATCGTCACCTTTGATGATGTGATGGGCAGCGATGCCGACCTGTTCAAGCGCTTCTTCCACCTGATGCTGGAAGGCGGCGTGTACCTGGCGCCGAGTGCCTTCGAAGCCGGCTTCACCTCGATCGCCCATGGCGACGCCGAGCTGAAACTGACCCTGGATGCCGCCGAACGCGCCTTCGCCGTACTGAAATAAGCCGGAGCAAAAACCTGACGTCGCGGTGGGCGGCGTCAGATTTGCTACTTTGCCTACAGGGATTTCCTTATTTTTCCGAGAATTTACCTGCAATCCGGCAGATAACTTGCCTAAGCAGCAGAAAAACGAGTAAAGACTTTGTAAGCAGAGGCCTGCTTATTTCATAATGCGCGCTTATTGGATCCCCCGAGGATCCGCGTGCCCCGTCAGAGGTAAGTCGATTCCCATGAAACGCACCGGCCGCACCCTGGTACTGGGCTGCCTGTTGCTCCTTCAGCCGCTGCTGGCACATGCCCAGGCAGGCGGCAACTCGTTGTTAATCCCAGCGATGGGTCGTTGCACCCTCAATACCCAGCCGGACAGCCAGGCCGAAGCCCTGAGCGCGTGTCAGAAACAGGCCGACGGTGGGGATGCGCAGGCGCAATACGAGTTGGGCGAGTACTACCACGACAGCAAGAACCCGGCCCGTGACCTCAACAAAGCCTTGAGCTACTTCGAGAAAGCCTCGTTGCAGGGCCACGCCCAGGCGCAATTCCAGTTGGGCACCATGTTCTTCAAAGGCGAAGGCGTGCCGGCCAATAACGTCCAGGCCTATATCGTGCTGAAAATGGCCGCGGTCAACGGCGCCGAAGACGCGCTGGACACTGCCGACGAAGTCGCCGAGCACATGCAACGCGATGAATTGGAAGTGGCCACCCAGGTCCTGGGGCAGATTTTCCGCAACTACCTGCTGGAGCTGCAGAGTGCCGATGGGCGCTCGCCCTTCTCACCCCTGCCCTGATACCCCGCCTACTTCTCAGGCATCGGCATCGGAAACGGCATGACATTGCTCATGCCCCGGGCTTCGCTGATTTTCGGCGTGCCCAGGCGCTCGACTTCGTCGATGCGCACGATCGAATGCATCGGCACAAAACTGCGCACCACGCCTTCGAACTGAGCCTTGAGTTTTTCCTCGCCCGGGTCGACGACCAGCTGTGTGCGCTCGCCAAAGACGAACTCTTCCACTTCCAGGAAACCCCACAGATCACTTTGATAGATCTGCTTGGCGTACATTTCGAACACCTGGCCCTGGTTGAGGAAAATCACCTTATAGATTGGAGCTTCACGTTTGGTCATGGTGGGTGAGGAACACATGGGGGATATAAAAGAGGGCGCGAACTATAGCATGGCACCCGATGCACAGTGCTAGGAACCGATGGGCATGACCCCTATAATGCGCGGTTCTTTACCACCAGTTGACGATTCCCATGGCCAAGAAGCTTTATATCGAAACCCACGGTTGCCAGATGAACGAGTACGACAGCTCGCGCATGGTCGACCTGCTGGGTGAACACCAGGCCCTGGAAGTCACCGCCCGCGCCGAAGATGCCGACGTGATCCTGCTCAATACCTGCTCGATCCGCGAGCGGGCCCAGGACCGTGTGTACTCGCAGCTGGGCCGCTGGCGCGAATTGAAACTGGCCAACCCGGACATGGTGATCGCCGTCGGCGGTTGCGTGGCCAGCCAGGAAGGCGCCGCGATCCGCGACCGTGCGCCGTATGTCGACGTGGTCTTCGGCCCACAGACCCTGCACCGTCTGCCGGAAATGATCGACGCCGCACGCATCACCAAGCTGCCCCAGGTCGACGTCTCGTTCCCGGAAATCGAAAAATTCGACCACCTGCCCGAACCGCGCATCGACGGGCCGAGCGCCTACGTGTCGGTGATGGAAGGCTGCAGCAAGTACTGCACCTTCTGTGTGGTGCCCTACACCCGTGGTGAAGAGGTCAGCCGGCCGTTTGACGACGTGCTCGCAGAAATCATCCACCTGGCCGAAAACGGTGTGCGCGAAGTGACCCTGCTGGGCCAGAACGTCAACGGCTATCGCGGCCTGACCCACGACGGGCGCCTGGCTGACCTGGCGGAGTTGATCCGCGTGGTCGCTGCGGTGGATGGCATCGAACGCATTCGCTACACCACCTCGCACCCGCTGGAATTCTCCGACAGCCTGATCCAGGCCCATGCCGACGTACCGGAACTGGTCAAGCACCTGCACTTGCCGGTGCAGTCGGGCTCGGACCGCATCCTCTCGGCGATGAAACGCAACCACACCGCCCTGGAATACAAATCCAAACTGCGTAAATTGCGCGCCGCAGTGCCAGGCATCTGCATCAGTTCGGACTTTATCGTCGGCTTCCCCGGCGAAACCGAGAAAGACTTCCAGCAGACCATGAAGCTGATCGAAGACGTCGGTTTCGACTTTTCCTACTCGTTCGTCTACAGCCAGCGCCCCGGCACCCCGGCGGCGGACCTGCTGGACGAAACCCCGGAAGCACTGAAAAAAGAGCGCTTGAACGCGCTGCAACATCGCCTCAACCAGCAGGGTTTCGAGATCAGCCGACAAATGGTCGGTTCGATCCAGCGCATCCTGGTCACCGACTACTCGAAAAAAGACCCTGGTGAATTGCAGGGCCGTACCGAGAACAACCGGATCGTCAACTTCCGTTGCGATAATCCGACATTGATCGGTCAGTTTGCCGACGTGCATATCGATGCGGCGCAACCGCACTCGCTGCGCGGCTCGCTGGTGCAATAAACCAAGTTTCTGTAGGAGCGAGCTTGCCCGCGAAAAACCTGAGGGCACCGCGTATATTCAGGCTGCACGCGTTATCGTTGACGTTTTTCGCGAGCAAGCTCGCTCCTACAGAATCGCCGTCAGCCAATATGCTCCGTTTAAGTGCTTTCGCACCCGGCGTGCTGGCGTTATCCTCTCTTTCACCTAAACAGCCAAAGGGCGGCTAAAAGCAACCTTGAACGCACCCATAGCAGAACCCCATCGTTTTCTCCTCGAGCCCTTTGAGGCTCGCCGTTTCGCCAACCTGTGCGGACAGTTCGACGAGCACCTGCGCCTGATCGAACAACGCCTGAGCATCGAGATCCGCAATCGCGGCAATCAGTTCGAGCTTATTGGTGAACCTCAACACACCACGTCTGCAGAAAACCTGCTGCGCCGCCTCTACCGTGAAACCAAGGGTAGCGAGCTGTCGCCGGAAACGGTGCACCTGTACCTGCAGGAATCCGCCGTGGAAGACCTGGCCAACAACCCGGTGGCCGAAGCCAGCGTGGCCCTGCGCACCAAAAAAGGCATGATTCGCCCGCGCGGCTTGAATCAGCAGCGCTACGTCAAGGAAATCCTCGGCAACGACATCAACTTCGGCATCGGCCCCGCCGGTACCGGCAAGACCTACCTGGCCGTGGCCTGTGCGGTCGACGCCCTGGAGCGCGAGCAAGTACGCCGTATCCTGCTGGTGCGCCCAGCGGTCGAGGCCGGTGAAAAACTCGGCTTCCTTCCCGGCGACCTGGCCCAGAAGATCGACCCGTACCTGCGCCCGCTCTACGACGCGCTGTACGAGATGCTCGGCTTTGAATACGTGGCCAAGCTGATCGAGCGCCAGGTGATCGAGATCGCCCCGCTGGCCTACATGCGCGGCCGCACCTTGAACAACAGCTTCATCATCCTCGACGAAAGCCAGAACACCACCGTCGAGCAGATGAAGATGTTCCTCACCCGGATCGGTTTCGGCTCCACCGCCGTGATCACCGGTGACGTCACCCAGGTCGACCTGCCCAAGGGCACCAAGTCCGGCCTGGCCCAGGTGATCGAGGTGCTCAAGGACGTGCCGGGTATCAGCTTCACGCACTTCATGCCCAAGGACGTGGTCCGCCACCCGCTGGTGCAGCGCATTGTCGAAGCCTACGAGCGCTTCGACCACCGCGATGACGCACCGGCCAAGGACGTTCGCCGCGATGCTTGAGCTTGACCTGCAGCTGGCCACCGAAGCGCCCGCCCCCAGCGAAGAACAGTTCCGTCAGTGGTGCGCCCTGGCCCTGCGCCAGCGCAGCGCCGACTCGGAACTGACCATCCGCCTGGTGGACGAGCCCGAGGGCCGCGAGCTGAACCACACCTGGCGCCAGAAGGATTACGCGACCAACGTGCTGTCGTTTCCTGCGGACGTACCCGATGAGTTGCTGGACATCCCCTTGCTGGGCGACCTGGTGATCTGCGTCGAGGTGGTCGAGCGTGAAGCGAAGGAACAAGGCAAGGAACTTGAGGCTCACTGGGCCCATCTAGTCATCCACGGCTGCTTGCATCTCTTGGGTTACGACCATATAGACGATGAAGAAGCCGAGGAAATGGAAGCACTGGAACGAACGTTGCTTGCAGAATTGGGCCACCCGGATCCATATGCAGACGACGAAAACTGATCAACACTCAACTGTCACATCAAAGGATTTAGAGTAATCGCTATGAGCGAAGACCGATCGAGCAACGGGCAAAAGTCATGGCTGGGTAAACTGACCCAGGCTTTTGCCCACGAGCCGAAAAACCGCCAGGAGCTGCTGGAGCTGCTGCGCGAGGCCCACCAGAACAAGTTGCTGGACAGCGAAGCGCTGGCCATCGTCGAAGGCGCCATCCAGGTGGCTGACCTGCAGGTTCGGGACATCATGGTCCCGCGCTCGCAGATGATCAGCATCAAGGCGACCCAGACCCCACGGGAATTCCTCCCGGCCGTGATCGACTCGGCGCACTCGCGCTACCCGGTGATCGGCGAAAGCCATGACGACGTCATGGGTGTCCTGCTGGCCAAGGACCTGCTGCCGCTGATCCTCAAGGAGAACGGTGACAGCTTCAACATCAAGGACCTGCTGCGCCCGGCCACCTTCGTGCCCGAATCCAAGCGCCTGAATGTGCTGCTGCGCGAATTTCGCGCCAACCACAATCACATGGCCATTGTGATCGACGAATACGGCGGCGTGGCGGGCCTGGTGACCATCGAAGACGTGCTGGAACAGATCGTCGGCGACATCGAAGACGAACACGACGTCGAAGAAGACAGCTATATCAAGCCGCTGCCCAGCGGTGACTTCCTGGTCAAGGCGCTGACGCCGATCGAGAACTTCAATGAGTTTTTCGACAGCGAATTCTCCGACGACGAGTTCGACACCGTCGGTGGCCTGGTGATGAGTGCGTTCGGGCACCTGCCAAAGCGTAACGAAACCACCGAGATCGGCGCCTATCGCTTCCGCATCCTGAATGCCGACAGCCGCCGCATCCACTTGATTCGCCTGACACCTATTGCCCGCTAAGGATTGATATGCGCCGTCTGACCCGCCCCGGCTGGCCCGGTAATCTGCTGGCCGTGGTGGCCGGCGCCATCACCACCCTGGCGCTGGCGCCGTTCGACCTGTGGCCATTTGCACTGGTTGCGGTCGGATTGTTCTATATCGGGCTGCGGGAGCTGACGCCGCGCCAGGCCCTGGGCCGTGGCTGGTGCTTCGGGTTCGGCCTGTTTGGCGCCGGCACCAGCTGGATCTACTACAGCATCCACCACTTCGGCGGCGCTTCGGTGCTGCTGGCGGGGTTCCTGATGCTGTTGTTCACCGCCGCCATTGCCTGGTTCTTCGCCCTGCCCGCCTGGCTGTGGGCGCGCTGGCTGCGTCGCAATGAAGCGCCGTTGGCGGATGCGCTCACGTTTGCCGCGTTGTGGGTCGGCCAGGAAGCCTTTCGCGGCTGGTTCCTCACCGGATTCCCGTGGTTGTACTCCGGTTACAGCCAGCTCGACGGCCCCCTCACCGGCCTGGCGCCAGTGGGCGGGATGTGGCTGATTTCCTTTGCCCTGGCACTGACGGCGGCCCTGCTGTGCAACCTGCCACGCCTGTTGGCCGGCAAACGCAATGGGTTTATCGGCGCCGGCCTGGTGTTGCTGGTAGCGCCCTGGGCCATCGGCCTGGCGCTCAAGCATCATGCCTGGACCACGCCGTCCGGCGCGCCGCTGAGCGTTGCCGCGATCCAGGGCAACGTCGAACAAAGCATGAAGTGGGACCCGGAGCAGCTCAATGCGCAGCTCGCGCTGTACCGCGACATGAGCTTCAGCTCCAAGCCGGTCGACCTGCTGGTGTGGCCGGAAACGGCGGTGCCGGTGCTCAAGGAGTCCGTCGAGGGCTACCTGGGGATGATGGGCAAGTTTGCGGCCGACCGACACACCGCGCTGATCACCGGCGTGCCGATTCGCCAGGAAGTGCATCACCAGAAGCGCTACTTCAACGGCATCACCGTGGTGGGTGAAGGTGACGGCACCTACCTCAAGCAGAAACTGGTGCCGTTTGGCGAGTACGTGCCGCTGCAGGACATGCTGCGCGGCCTGATTGCCTTCTTCGACCTGCCCATGTCGGACTTCGCCCGGGGCCCTGCCGACCAGCCGATGCTGCAAGCCAAGGGCTATCAGATTGCGCCGTTCATTTGCTACGAAGTGGTATACCCGGAGTTCGCCGCCGGCCTTTCAGCCCAGAGCGACCTGCTGCTGACCATCAGCAATGACACCTGGTTCGGCCGCTCCATCGGCCCCTTGCAGCACCTGCAAATGGCGCAGATGCGTGCGCTGGAGGCTGGCCGCTGGATGATCCGCGCCACCAATAATGGCGTGACCGGGTTGATCAACCCGTTTGGGCAGATCACCGTGCAGATCCCGCAGTTCGAACGCGGCATTCTCTACGGCGAAGTGGTGCCGATGCACAACCTTACGCCGTACCTGCAATTGCGCTCGTGGCCGCTGATCATCGTGTGCCTGGCGCTGTTTGGTTGGACGTTGCTGGCAGGCCGGATGGCCAAAACCGTTTAAGAGCCAACGCGAAACAAAGTGTGGGAGGGGGCAAGCCCCTTCCCACATTTTGATTGGCGGCGTTATCGATAGAACAACCGGTAGCCTAGCTGCCCCACCGCTTCATTGATCAACTGCCCGCTCTGCCACACCGACTTGAACTCCGGCATCCAGCCGCCCAGCGGCCGGGCGTTGTCCACGCCCAGGAACCCCACCGGTGCCGGCACCACGGTGAAGCCGGCCTTTTCAAAACTCCACACCGACCGCGGCATGTGCCAGGCCTGGGTCACCACCACCACACGCTTGATGCCCTCGGGCAATAGAATCCCGGCACTCATCTGCGCGTTTTCCCAGGTGGTGCGGCTGCGTTCCTCCTTCCAGCGCACATCGACGCCGAAGTCATCCTGCATCGACACCGCCATCAACTGCGCCTCGCTGGGCGGCGTACCGTAATGCAGGCCACCGGTGGTCAGCACCGGCAGCCCGGAGGCCTTGGCCAGTCGCGCGGCATACCGCTGGCGCTCCAGGCCGATACCGGTCGGCTGATCAGAACCCCATGCCGGGTCGCCGCGCTCGCGTCCCGAGCCCAGCACCACAATGGCATCGGCGCGCTGGGCCAGGGTCGACCAGTCTTCACGGGCCAACGGTGGTTCGGTCTCCAGGGCACGTGCGCCCCACTCCACCGCCACCGGCAGGCTGATCAACCACATGCCGCCAAACCCGAGGGCAAAACAGCAGCCGGCCAAACGGGGACGGCTGCGACGAAACCACCAGGCAAGGGCCAGCAGCAGCAAAAGAATGCCGGGTGGCAGGAGCAGTTGTTTGATGAAATAACGAATAGGCATCGGGCATCTCCATAGATGCCCGAAGCCTAAGGTGTAACGGGGTTTAGCGACAATCTTTACAGTGACATGGCACGATGATGTGTTCCTGGGGAGTGAACTACTTGAAGCGGGCGGACCGGAGCCTTTCCGGGCCACGACCGGCCGACAAGTCCTTGAGCCACACCACCTTGGCTGAGTGCGTAGGCTCTTTGGCTGGCGGGGTTGCCACCCAAGGAGGCGCACTGCGCCTATTACGTTCCAGGTAAGCTTTGATCAGTTCCAGCTCCGCACGGCTCAAGCCGCGCAGTTCCAACTCGACGGGCCGTTCATCACGCAATCGGCCCGCGGTCCTCGCTGCATCCAATGCACGACCCAATCGGTCGATCAGTCCT
This sequence comes from Pseudomonas sp. NIBRBAC000502773, assembly GCF_006517195.1. Classification (NCBI taxonomy): domain Bacteria; kingdom Pseudomonadati; phylum Pseudomonadota; class Gammaproteobacteria; order Pseudomonadales; family Pseudomonadaceae; genus Pseudomonas; species Pseudomonas sp. NIBRBAC000502773. The sequence continues at coordinate 2,512,073 of NZ_CP041189.1, forward strand.
TCGTAGATTTCCGGTTTCGTTGCGATTCGCTGCGATTCAACCATCCCCTCACCTCATTGAAGAAAGACTTGCTCCCCAATAAACAGCGTAGTCCCCGTGGGTGCGCCTGCCCGGCGCCGCGACAGACGGCCCTTGCCGCGCAATCAGGGTTTCCCTCGATAGAGTGGGGTCATGTATGCTACGGCGCTTCCTGTAACTCCACTTCCCGCAGGGTTTGGGCACGGACGCGCCACTTTTTGGTGTCGAACAACCTGAACGTTGCACCGAAGAGGATTAGGCCACCCCTATTCAGTTCAAAAGTAGCCATGCACGAACAATATCAGCCCCGTGAAATAGAAAATGCCGCCCAAACCTTCTGGGACGAGCAAAAGTCCTTTGAAGTCAGTGAACAGCCAGGCAAGGAGACGTTCTATTGCCTGTCGATGTTCCCTTACCCCAGCGGCAAGCTACACATGGGGCATGTGCGCAACTACACCATCGGCGACGTCATCTCCCGCTACCAGCGCATGCAGGGCAAGAACGTCCTGCAACCCATGGGTTGGGACGCCTTCGGCATGCCGGCGGAAAACGCCGCGATGAAAAACAACGTGGCCCCTGCCAAGTGGACCTACGAAAACATCGCCTACATGAAGACCCAGCTGCGCAGCCTGGGCCTGGCGGTGGACTGGTCCCGCGAAGTCACCACCTGCAAGCCGGATTACTACCGTTGGGAACAGTGGCTGTTCACCCGCCTGTTCGAAAAAGGGGTGATCTACAAAAAAAGCGGCACCGTGAACTGGGACCCGATCGACCAGACCGTCCTCGCCAACGAGCAGGTGATCGACGGTCGCGGCTGGCGCTCCGGCGCGGTGATCGAAAAGCGCGAAATCCCGATGTACTACTTCAAGATCACCGCCTACGCGGATGAACTGTTGTCTAGCCTCGACGATTTGCCGGGCTGGCCTGAACAGGTCAAGACCATGCAGCGCAACTGGATCGGCAAGTCCAAGGGCATGGAAGTGCAGTTCCCGTACAACGTCGACTCCATCGGCGAAGCGGGCGCACTCAAAGTTTTCACCACCCGTCCGGACACCCTGATGGGCGCGACCTACGTCGCCGTGGCTGCCGAGCACCCGTTGGCCACCCAAGCCGCACAGAACAATCCTGAGCTGCAGGCGTTCATCGCCGAATGCAAAGGTGGCAGCGTGGCCGAAGCCGATGTCGCCACCCAGGAGAAAAAAGGCCTGCCGACCGGCCTGTTCGTCGAGCACCCGCTGACCGGCGAGAAGTTGCCGGTATGGGTCGCCAACTACGTGCTGATGCACTACGGCGATGGCGCCGTAATGGCTGTGCCGGCCCACGACGAGCGCGATTTTGAATTTGCGGTCAAATACAACCTGCCGATCAAGTCCGTGGTCCGGACCAGTTCGGGCGACACCAACCCGGCCCCATGGCAGGACGCTTACAACGAGCACGGCACGCTGATCAACTCCGGTGAGTTCGACGGCCTGGACTTCGCCGGTGCCTTCGACGCCATCGAAGTCGCATTGATCAAGAAGAATCTCGGTGCCTCGCGCACCCAGTTCCGCCTGCGCGACTGGGGCATCAGCCGCCAGCGCTACTGGGGCTGCCCGATCCCGATCATCCACTGCCAGACCTGCGGTGACGTACCGGTGCCGGAAGACCAGTTGCCGGTCGTCCTGCCGGAAGACGTGGTGCCGGACGGCGCCGGTTCGCCATTGGCGCGCATGCCCGAGTTCTACGAATGCAGTTGCCCGAAATGCGGCCAGCCTGCCAAGCGTGAAACCGACACCATGGACACCTTCGTCGAGTCCTCGTGGTACTACGCCCGCTACGCCTCGCCGCACTATGAAGGCGGCCTGGTGGAAAAATCCGCAGCCGACCACTGGTTGCCGGTGGATCAGTACATCGGCGGTATCGAACACGCCATCCTTCACCTGCTGTATGCGCGCTTCTTCCACAAGCTGATGCGCGACGAAGGCCTGGTGAGTTCCAACGAACCGTTCAAGAACCTGCTGACCCAGGGCATGGTGATCGCCGAGACCTACTATCGTCGCGAAGCCAATGGCGCCTACACCTGGTTCAACCCGGCGGACGTCGAGCTTGAGCGCGACAGCAAAGCCAAGGTCATCAGCGCCAGACTGATCGCCGACGGCCTGCCGGTGGAAATCGGCGGCACCGAGAAGATGGCCAAGTCGAAGAACAACGGCGTCGACCCTCAGTCGATGATCGACCAGTTCGGCGCCGACACCTGTCGCCTGTTCATGATGTTCGCCTCGCCGCCTGACATGAGCGCCGAATGGTCCGATTCCGGCGTCGAAGGCTCGCACCGTTTCCTCAAGCGCGTCTGGCGCCTGGCGCACGCCCATGTCAGCCAGGGCCTGCCGGCCAAGCTGGACGTGGCGTCGTTGAGCGACGAGCAGAAACTCATTCGCCGCAGCACCCACCTGGCCATCAAGCAAGCCAGCCAGGACGTGGGCCAGAACCACAAGTTCAACACCGCCATCGCCCAGGTGATGACGCTGATGAACGTGCTGGAAAAAGCCCCGCAAGCCACGGAACAGGATCGCGCACTGGTACAGGAAGGCCTGGAAACGGTCACCCTGCTGCTGGCGCCGATCACGCCGCACATCAGCCACGAACTTTGGAGCCGCCTGGGCCACACAGATGCTGTGATTGATGCGCGCTGGCCAGTACAGGATGACAGCGCCCTGGTACAGGACACGCTGCAACTGGTGATCCAGGTCAACGGTAAACTGCGCGGCCAGATCGACATGCCGGCCAGTGCCAGCCGTGAAGAAGTCGAAGCGGCCGCACGGGTCAACGAGAACGTACTGCGCTTTACCGAAGGCCTGACGATCCGCAAGGTGATCGTGGTGCCTGGCAAACTGGTCAATATCGTCGCTAGCTAATCGGATCGGGCGTGGGGCTCAAGCCCTGCGCCGAACAAAGCCTTCAGGGCCTCGATAAGGCCCACATGGTTTCAAGGGGAGCAACAAAATGATCAAACGCAATCTGCTGGTTATGGGTCTCGCCGTACTGCTGAGCGCTTGCGGCTTCCAGCTGCGCGGCACCGGCACCAATAACCTGACGATCAAGGAACTGGACCTCAGCGCTCGCGACGCCTACAGCGAAACAGTGACCCAACTGCGGCAGGTCCTGGAAAACAGCGGCGTGCACGTCTATACCGGCGCGACCTACAAGCTGTTCCTGGCTAACGAGAAAGAAACCCAGCGTAGCCTGAGCTACGCCAGCGCCGGGCGTGCGTCCGATGTCGAACTGAGCACCGTGCTCAGTTTTGAAATCCAGGGCCGCGACCACCTGCCGCTGATGAATGACAACATCCAGGTGCAGAAGATCGTCAGCCACGACGGTAACAACCTGGTGGGTTCGGACTCCGAAATCATCCAGGTACGCCAGGAAATGCGTCGCGAACTGGTGCAACGCATGATGCTGCGCCTGTCGATGCTGACTCCGCAACAACTCGAAACCTTGCAGCAACGTGCTGACGACAAGGCCAAGGCCGATGCCGACGCGCTGAAAGCAGCGAAAGAGTACGAAGACAACACGCCGAAACAATCGCCTGTTGAAGTCCCTGTCGAGTAAGCCAGACGGGGCGCCCCAGGCGCCCCGTTCACCCTGCCTATGAAACTCGCCCCCGCCCAACTCGCCAAACACCTGCAAGGTGGCCTCGCGCCTGTCTACATCGTCAGCGGTGATGACCCGCTGCTGTGCCAGGAAGCCGCCGACACCATCCGTAGCGCCGCACGCCAGCAAGGCTTCGATGAACGCCAGGTATTCAGCGCCGACGCCAGTTTCGACTGGGGCACGCTGCTGCAAGCCGGTGCAAGCATGTCGCTGTTCGCCGAAAAACGCCTGCTGGAGCTGCGCCTGCCTTCGGGCAAGCCCGGCGACAAGGGCGCGGTTGCACTGATGGAATACTGCTCGCGGCCCGCCGAAGACACGGTGTTGCTGATCAGCCTGCCCAAGCTCGACGGCAGCGCGCAGAAGACCAAGTGGGGCAAGGCCCTGGTGGAAGGGGCGCAGACCCAGTTCATCCAGATCTGGCCAGTGGACAGCAATCAGCTGCCGCAATGGATTCGCCAACGCCTGTCACAGGCGGGACTGTCCGCAACACAGGATGCAGTGGAGCTGATCGCCGCGCGGGTCGAAGGCAACTTGCTTGCCGCTGCCCAGGAGATCGAAAAGCTCAAGCTGATGGCCGAAGACGGGCAGATTACCGTCGAGACCGTCCAGGGCGCAGTGGCAGACAGTGCACGTTTTGACGTGTTCGGGCTGGTGGATGCGATTCTCAATGGCGAGCCCGCCCATGCCCTGCGCATGCTCGAAGGCCTGCGTGGCGAAGGTGTGGAGCCACCGGTGATTCTCTGGGCCCTGGCCCGGGAACTACGGGTATTGGCCAATATTGCCCTGCAATACAGCCAGGGCACGCCTCTGGACAAGTGCTTCAGCCAGGCGCGACCACCGGTGTGGGACAAGCGCAAACCCCTGATGAGCAAAGCCCTGCAACGGCACTCGGCGCAACGCTGGGCGCAGCTGTTGCTGGAAGCGCAGCGCATTGATGCACAGATCAAGGGCCAGGCCGCGGGTTCACCGTGGATGAGCTTGAGCCGTTTATCGCTGTTGATGGCCGGTCAGCGCCTGACATTACCAGCGGAATAATCCTAGCGTCCAAACACCACAGAACCCATGTGGGAGGGAGCAAGCCCCCTCCCACATTTTTGAGTGCGTTTACAATTCATGGGCTTTACAGCTACCTGACTTCGGCAGACTATTTGCGCCGCACCTCCCCCTATCAAGAGCATCGACCATGAGCAAAAAGCCATCCAAGCATGGCCCCAACAAGGCCAAATCCATCATCGCCCAGCCACTGTTCCGCAGCCGTCAGGAACGCGCCGGCAAGGGCAAAGGCAGCTACCGCCGCGAAGCCTTCCAGTCTAATAGCTGGGAGGCTTCTTACTTTCTGGCCGCCTGAAGGCAAGCGCCCCTCTGGCATGATAAGGTCTGTGCCTGATTTGTAATTCCTGGACCTGTGCATGCCCTCTTGTCTTTCCCGTCGTTGGCACCTTCGCCAATTGATCGCTGCCTCCAGCCTCATTCTGCTTGTCGCCTGCGCGGAAAAACCCACCGCCGCCGATGCCCAACCCTTGCCGAAGCTCCAGACCGCCCCCGTGGCAGCCCCTGCCGTGGTGGCCCCGCTGGCCGTGGACAATCTCGACATCCAACCGACCCAGACCTTTGCTGAATGGCAGGCCGGTTTTCGCGCGCAAGCCCTGCAAGCCGGCATCACGGCCGACGTTTTCGACACCGCATTCGCCAATGTCACCCCCGATATGGCGGTGATCCGCGCCGACCGCAGCCAGCCGGAGTTTTCCCGCCCTGTGTGGGAATACCTCGACGGTGCCCTGTCGCCCGTGCGCGTACGCAATGGCCAGGCACTGCTGGTCAAGTACGCTGACATCCTGCAAAGCATCGAGCAGCGTTATGGCGTCGACCGCCAGGCGCTGGTCTCGGTATGGGGCATGGAAAGTAACTTCGGCCAGTTCCAGGGCAATAATTCGGTGATCCGCTCCCTGGCGACCCTGGCCTATGAAGGCCGTCGCCCGGCCTTTGCCCAAGCGCAATTGCTGGCGGCGTTGCAGATCATCCAGCACGGCGACATCGCCGCCGACCAGATGAAGGGCTCCTGGGCCGGGGCCATGGGCCAGACCCAGTTCATTCCGACCACTTACAACACCCACGCGGTGGACTTCGATGGCGACGGTCGTCGCGACATCTGGAACAGCCCGGCCGACGCCCTCGCATCGACCGCGCACTACCTGCAAAGCTCAGGCTGGCAGAAGGGCCAGCCGTGGGGCTTTGAAGTCAAGCAATTGCCGGCGAACTTCGACTACGCCCTGGCTGACGGCGGCGTGCGCAAGAGCATTGCCGATTGGATGAAACTGGGCATTCAGCTGCCACCGGGCGCGAGCATGCCGCCGAACGTCGACCAACTGTCCGCTGCCCTGCTGCTGCCGGCAGGCTACCGTGGCCCGGCGTTCCTGGTGCTGGATAACTTCCGTGCGATCCTCAAGTACAACAACTCGTCGTCCTACGCACTGGCGGTTGGCCTGTTGTCGGAGCGCTTTGGCGGCGGCGGTGTGATCCGTGGTGACTGGCCCAAGGATGAGCTGCCGCTGAGTCGCTCCCAGCGCATTGATCTGCAGACGGCGTTGAGCGCCAATGGTTATGACGCGGGCAACCCGGACGGGATTATCGGCGCCAACACGCGCAAGGCGATTCGGGCGGCGCAGCAGGCGTTGGGCTGGCCGGCGGATGGGTATCCGACAGTGAAGTTGCTGGAGTCGCTGCAAAACCGATAGATCCGCCTATGGCGACTACCGCAATCGGGGGCAAGCCCCCGATTGCGGTTTAGCAAACGCCAGCAGATTCAGGACCTGAAGACTACATCCTGCTCCAACACCACCCGCTGCTCCCCCGCATCCAGCCGTACCAACGCACCCATCGGCAGCGTCAGGTTCGGATCGCAATGCCCGCTGCGCCAGCCGGCCAGCACCGGTATGCGCAACGGCTCGAACGTCTGCTTCAGCAAGCGCTCCAGCGCCACGTTATCCACACCCGCCACATCCCCGACCAGTACCCCGGCGACCTGGGCCAACTTGCCCGCCAGACGCAGCTGGGTCAACAGGCGGTCGATGCGGTAGATCGGCTCGTTGACGTCTTCGATAAACAGGATGATGCCTTCTGCGTCGATTTCGTATGGTGTGCCCATGACCGCCGCAATCATCGACAGATTCCCCCCCAGCAAGCGCCCACAGGCAATGCCAGGCTCGATCGTGGTCAGCGGGTACGCCACCGGGTGCGCAAGCACGCTGCCGGCGCCCAACTGGCCGCGCAGAAGGCTGAACAATGACGACTCGGTAGGGGTTGCTTGCCGCCGAGCAGGTCGGCGTTGAGCATCGGGCCGTGGAAAGTCACGAAACCGGCGTAACGGTTGATTGCCAGGTGCAGGGCGGTGATGTCGCTATAGCCGACGAACGGCTTGGGATTGGCACGCAGCAGGTCGAAATCCAGCGCGTCGAGCAGCCGTGGCGTGCCATAACCACCGCGCAGACACAAGATAGCGTCGATGTGTGGATCGGCAAAAGCCGCGTGCAGGTCACGCAGGCGCACGGCATCGCTGCCGGCGAGGTAGCCGTCGCGCTCATAGACACCGGGGAAAATTCGCAGATCGTAGCCGCGCGTGCGCATCCATTGGCCGGCCTTTTCAACGTCCAGCACGGCGGGGCCGGCGGGGGCGATCAGGGCGATGGTGCCTTCAGAACGAAGGGCTGGAACAGCGGCGGTCATACACAACTCTCCCTAACTAACGCGCAGCGAAATGTGGGAGGGGGCTTGCCCCCGATTGCGGTGGATCAGCCAGCACATGTGGCGACTGACATACCGCAATCGGGGGCAAGCCCCCTCCCACATAAGCCCCCTCCCACACTGGGTCTGAACCCCGATCAGGAAACCAGGCTAGCCTTGACCAGCTTGGCCTGCTCATCGGCGTGGTACGAAGAACGTACCAGCGGGCCCGAGGCGACGTTCTTGAAGCCCATCTTGTAGCCTTCCTCGGCGAACCAGGCGAAGGTGTCCGGGTGCACGAAACGCTGCACCGGCAAGTGGCTGCGCGACGGTTGCAGGTATTGGCCCAGGGTCAGCATGTCGATGTCGTGTTCGCGCATGCGCTTCATGACTTCGATCACTTCTTCGTCGGTCTCGCCCAGGCCGAGCATCAAGCCGGATTTGGTCGGGATGTGCGGCATCATCTGCTTGAATTTCTGCAGCAGGGTCAGCGACCACTGGTAGTCCGAACCTGGACGCGCGGCCTTGTACAGGCGAGGCACGGTTTCCAGGTTGTGGTTGAACACATCCGGCGGCTCGGCAGCGGTGATTTCCAGCGCAACGTCCATGCGGCCACGGTAGTCAGGCACCAGGGTCTCGAGCATCACGTTCGGCGACAGTTTGCGGATTTCGCGGATGCAGTCGGCAAAGTGCTGGGCACCGCCGTCGCGCAGGTCATCACGGTCAACCGAGGTGATCACAACGTATTTGAGTTTCAGGTCGGCAATGGCGATAGCCAGGCTTTCCGGTTCGTTGACGTCCAGCGGCTTCGGCCGGCCATGGCCGACGTCGCAGAACGGGCAACGACGGGTGCAGATGTCACCCATGATCATGAAGGTGGCGGTGCCGCCGGAGAAGCATTCACCCAGGTTCGGGCAGGACGCTTCTTCACACACGCTGTGCAGCTTGTGCTTGCGCAGCAGGGCCTTGATACGGTCGACTTCCGGCGAAACCGGGATGCGCACGCGGATCCAGTCGGGCTTCTTCGGCAACTCGGTGGTCGGGATGATCTTGACCGGGATGCGTGCAACCTTCTCGGCGCCGCGCAGCTTGACGCCGGCTTCCACCTTGGCACGCGGGGCCGGGGCCGGACGCTCGGTGATGTCCAGCGTCGGGATCATGGTTTGCACTGCATCAGTAGTCATAATCAGTCGATTCCGCCCGTGAGGGTCGTCTGCTCAGCATAGTCGAGGTGTTTGACGAGCTGCGCACGCAGCCGGGCACTTACCTCGGCAAATTTAATCGGTGTGGCGTGGTCGCTCAGTTGGGTCATTGCCAGCCCGGCATAACCGCAAGGGTTGATGCGCCGGAACGGTGCCAGGTCCATGTCCACGTTCAGGGCCAGGCCATGAAAGGAACAACCGTGGCGAATGCGCAAACCGAGGGAGGCGATTTTCGCGCCGTCCACATACACACCGGGTGCATCGGGCTTGGCCGCGGCGCTCACGCCATAACTGGCCAACAGCTCGATCAGGCAAGCCTCCATGCGGCTCACCAGGTCGCGCACGCCAAAACCCAGCTTGCGCACGTCCAGTAGCAGGTACGCCACCAGTTGACCGGGCCCATGGTAAGTCACTTGGCCACCTCGGTCGACCTGCACCACCGGAATATCCCCCGGCAGCAGCAGATGTTCGGCCTTGCCGGCCTGGCCCTGGGTGAACACCGGTGGATGTTCCACCAACCAGATTTCGTCGGGCGCCGAAGTACCGCGTTCATTCGTGAACCGCTGCATGGCGTGCCAGACGGGCTCGTAGTCCATCCGGCCGAGCTCGCGAAAGCCCAGGACCTGTGACATCACAGCACCATGTGCACGAAGCCGGTGGCCCGCAGTTCGCTATTGATGTCGTAGAGCTGGTCTTGACCGGTCGCAACGATGTGCAACTGGATCGTGGTGTACTTACCGTTGGTGCTCGAACGCTCGTCCACCCGGTTGTCATTGATCGTCGCGTGTTTACGCACGATATCCAGGATTCTGTCTTTGTTGCCTACACCGGTATCGCTGATCACCTTGACGGGATAATCCGTCACCGGGAATTCGATCTTTGGCGCCTTTACTTCTTTATCGGTCATGGCAGAACGGCCTCGTAAGCGGTAAGCCGTGGCGACGGCAAAGCCCCGCGTCGGATCAACGCGGGGCTTTGCAGGTGCACACAATCAGTTGAACAAGCCGTAGAAGAATAGACGGATGCTATCCCAGACGCGGCGGAAGATACCACCTTCGTCGACGGCGTCCAGCGCGATCAGGTCGGCGCTGTGCACCACCTTGTCGTCCAGCTTCACTTCGACTTTACCGATCACGTCGCCCTTGGCGATTGGCGCAACCAATTGCGGGTTCATGGTCATGCTGGCGGCGAGCTTTTTCAGCTGGCCTTTTGGCATGGTCAGGGTCAGGTCTTCAGCCAGGCCGGCCTTGACTTGCGAGGTCGCGCCTTTCCATACCGGCGCGGTCGCCAGTTCAGCACCCTTCTGGTAGAAGGTCTGGGTTTCGAAGAAGCGGAAACCGTAGGTCAGCAGTTTTTGCGTCTCGGCCGCACGGGCCTGCTCGCTGTTGGTGCCGAAGACCACGGCGATCAGGCGCTGGCCATCACGTACCGCGGACGACACCATGCAGTAGCCGGCTTCGTCGGTGTGGCCGGTTTTCAGGCCATCGACGGTCTTGTCGCGCCACAGCAACAGGTTGCGGTTAGGCTGCTTGATGTTGTTCCAGAAGAATTCCTTCTGGGAGTAGATCGCGTAGTGCACCGGGTCGACACGAATGATCGCGCGCGCCAGGATCGCCATGTCGTGAGCCGACGAGTAGTGCTCAGGGTTTGGCAGGCCGGTCGGGTTCATGAAGTGGCTGTTGGTCATGCCCAGGTCGGCCACGGTTTTGTTCATCATGTCGGCGAACGCGTCTTCGCTGCCGGCGATGTGCTCGGCCAGGGCGACGCTGGCGTCGTTACCGGACTGGATGATGATGCCGTGCAGCAGGTCGCTCACAGTGACTTGCGAGCCGACCTTGATGAACATCCGCGAACCGCCGGTACGCCAGGCGTTTTCGCTGACGGTCACCGGGTCGTTTTCGCCGATCTGGCCGCGACGGATTTCCAGGGTCGCGATGTAGGCGGTCATCAGCTTGGTCAGGCTGGCCGGTGGCAGGCGCTGGTCACCGTTGCTCTCGACCAGCACGTTGCCACTGGCGGCATCCATGAGGACCCAGGACTTGGCGGCCAGTTGCGGTGAAGCCGGTACCATTTCAACCGCCCAGGCGGCCGGGGTGATGATCAGCGAAAGAAGCAGGCACGTGCGTTTGGCTAAGGTGGTGATGTTCATCCGTCTCTCGAAATTGCTTATGGAAACTTGCCCTCGCGGGCAAAACTTATTCAGACAGCCCGCTACCAGACTGTCGCGTGTTCGGTTGCCCGCTCACCCCTTGCCCCTGGGTTTTATTGTTCAACGAGCCAACAACCAGGGTCCAGGCCCGCATGCGAGCCTCAACCATCAATTTATTATTCGGCAGTGACCACGCTGGGTTGCCCCAGGTTGGCCAGGCGCACACTGTTCTGCACTTGCGCAACCTCGCTCGGCGAACCGATCGGGCCCATGCGCACACGGTGCAACGTTTGCTGGTTACGCACGATGGAGCTGATGAATACAGGCGCGCTGACCATGCTGCTGAGCTTGGACCTTAACAGTTCTGCCGCATCCGGGTTGGCGAAAGCCCCCACTTGCAGGTATTGCCCGCCCGCGACCGCGGCGCCCGGTGCTGCATGGGGCACGACCACCGTATCCGGTGCGTGCTGCTGCGGTGGCGGTGTCCATTGTTCGATCTTGCCGGTGGATGCCGTCACTTGCGGCTGCGCACTCTGCGGCTCGTTGAGCATCAACGGCGCGGGCTTGCCACGCTGGGCCCAGTACTGCGCCGGATCGATGCCTTCGACCTTGACCCGCGCGGTACCGGTTTCGGCATAGCCGAGTTTTTTTGCGGCGGCGTAGGACAAGTCGATAATGCGATCCGAATAGAACGGCCCACGGTCGTTGACCCGCAGGATCACCGTGCGGTTGTTGTCCAGGTTGGTCACGCGAACATAGCTGGGCAGCGGCAAGGTCTTGTGGGCCGCGCTCATGCCGTACAGGTCATAGACTTCGCCGTTGGCGGTGTTCTGGCCGTGGAACTTGGTGCCATACCAGGACGCCGTGCCGGATTGCACGTAGGTCTTGGAGTCCTGCAGCGGGAAGTAGGACTTGCCCAGCACCGTATAGGGGTTGGCCTTGTACGGGCCGGTGTGCAGGGTCGGCGTGGCGTCCGGGATCTTCGACACGTCGACATCCCACCACGGTGCGCCATCTTTGTGCGCGCGGTTGATGTCCAGCCCTGGCTGGGAACGCACCGCGGTGCCGCCGGACTTCTGTACCGGGCCACGGCTGGTGGAACAACTGACGACGAGCAGGGACAACGCGGCGAACGCCACCAGCTTGAGCGGTTGATTGAACGGCGATGCCCGCATTACTTGTTGCCCCGTGCTTGGACCAGCATGTCTGACAGCTGATGCACGGCCATGGCGTACATCACACTGCGGTTATAACGCGTGATTGCGTAGAAATTCTTCAGGCCCATCCAGTATTCAGGGCCGTTTTCACCTTCGAGTCGGAATGCCGTCACCGGCATATCGTCGCGTGGCGCATTCTGACTCGACCAGCCCAGCGCCCGCAACTCCCCGACGGTCTTGGCCGGCTCGATACCCTGGGTCAGGCCTTCATCGGCACGCTCCCCGCTGACGTCGGCGCGGATCACCACCGGCTCGCCACCGACCCAGCCATGGCGCTTGAAGTAGCTGGCCACACTGCCGATGGCATCGTCCGGATTGCTCCATATATTGATGTGCCCGTCACCGTCGAAATCCACCGCGTAGGCGCGAAAGCTGCTCGGCATGAACTGCGGCAAGCCCATCGCACCGGCGTAGGAACCCTTGAGGGTCAGCGGGTCGACCTGCTCTTCACGGGCCAACAGCAGGAACTCACGCAGTTCCTTGCGGAAAAAGTCGGCGCGCGGCGGGTAATCGAAGCCCAGGGTCGACAAAGCGTCGATCACCCGGTAACTGCCGGTATTGCGCCCGTAGAAGGTTTCAATACCAATGATCGCAACGATGACCTGGGCCGGCACGCCGTATTCCTGCTCGGCGCGGGCCAACACGGCCTCGTGCTGGCGCCAGAAGTCCACCCCCCGGGCCACCCGGGCGTCGGTGAGGAACATCGGACGGTATTCCTTCCACTGTTTCACGCGCTCGGCGGGGCGAGAAATCGCGTCGAGGATCGCCTGCTTGCGCTGGGCTTCGCGGAACACGCCCATCAGCTGTTCACCGGCGAAGCCGTAGTCGCGGGTCATTTCACCGACGAATTCGGCGACCTGGGGTGAGCCATCGTAGTCACCGGCCTGCGCCTCGTGCGTTGCCCCCAGCAGCCCGATCAGGCCCATCCAGGACGCATGCCGAGTCGCCCAGCCGCGCATTACTTGCATTGACATCTTCACCTTATTCAAACCTGTGCGATCCACTTGCGATGCGTATGAATCGACATCAAAACCCCAAACGCTGACAGCAATGTCACCAGCGAAGTTCCGCCGTAGCTAATGAACGGCAACGGCACCCCAACCACCGGCAGCAGGCCACTGACCATACCGATGTTGACGAAAACGTAAACAAAAAAAGTCATGGTCAGGCTGCCGGCGAGCAATTTGCCGAACAGCGTCTGCGCCTGTGCGGTAATCACCAGGCCACGACCAATCAATAGCAAATAGATCAGCAACAACGCGCAAATGCCCACCAGGCCGAACTCTTCGCCCATCACCGCAATGATGAAGTCGGTGTGGCTTTCGGGCAGAAAGTCCAAATGCGACTGGGTGCCGAGCAGCCAGCCCTTGCCAAATACACCGCCGGAACCGATGGCCGCCTTCGACTGGATAATGTTCCAACCGGTGCCGAGCGGGTCGCTTTCGGGATCCAGGAACGTCAGGATCCGCTGTTTCTGGTAGTCGTGCATAAAGAAGAACCACATGGCCACGGCCACCGGCACTGCCGCCGCCAGCACGCTGAGGATCCAGCGCCAGCGCAGCCCGCCCATGAACAGCACGAACGCACCGCCGGCCAGGATCAGCAGCGAAGTACCGAGGTCCGGCTGGCGCACGATCAGCACAAAGGGGATGCCGATCAGAATCAGGCTGATCCCCACATGCTTGAGCTGCGGCGGCAAGGTGCGCTTGGACAGGTACCAGGCGATCGTCGCCGGCATCAGGATTTTCATGAATTCCGACGGCTGGAAGCGAATCACCCCCGGAATGTTGATCCAGCGGGTCGCGCCCATGGCGTTGTGGCCCATGACGTCCACCACCACCAGCAGCAACACCCCGGCCACATAGCCAAGCGGCACCCAGCGCGCCATGAAACGCGGCTCCAGCTGGGCGATCACCACCATGGACAGCAGGCCCAGGCCAAACGACGAAGCCTGCTTGATCAGCAAGTCCCAGTTCTTGCCGCTGGCCGAATACAGCACGAACAGGCTGCCGGCCGCCAGGGTCAGCAGCAGGATCAGCAACGGGCCATCAATGTGCATGCGCTGCAACAAAGTCGCGCGGCGACGCATCACATCCTCGCTGGAGAGGATGCGGTCAAAATTACTCTTCACTGGCCGTAACCTCTGGGGTTGAAGGGGGGCCGCCATATTCGGGCTTGAGCCTGCCGTCGTCGGCCAGCAACCAGGCGTCCATCACCTGGCGCACCACAGGCGCCGCCACACCGGAGCCGGACTCGCCGTTCTCGACCATCACCGCCACCACGATTTTCGGGTCGTCGGCCGGGGCAAAACCCACAAACAAGGCGTGGTCGCGGTGGCGTTCCTGGACCTTGGAACGGTCGTACTTCTCGCCCTGCTTGATCGCCACCACCTGGGCGGTACCACTCTTGCCGGCGATACGGTATTGCGCACCGATCGCCGCCTTGCGCGCGGTACCGCGTGCGCCGTGCATCACCTGCTGCATGCCGTGGTTGACCTTGGTCCAGTCGGACGGGTCGCGCAGTACGATGTCGGGGATCGGGTTTTCATCCACAGGCTTTTCGCCTTCGATGGTCCGGGCCAGGTGCGGACGGTTCCAGATGCCTTTGTTGGCCACCAGCGCCGTGGCCTGGGCCAGTTGCAAAGGCGTGGCCTGCATATAGCCCTGGCCGATGCCGAGGATCAGGGTTTCGCCCGGGAACCATGCCTGGCGGCGGGTCGCACGCTTCCACTCCCGCGATGGCATCAGGCCAGGGGATTCTTCAAACATATCCAGGGAGACTTTCTGACCGAGGCCGAACTTGCCCATGTAGGCGGACAAGCGGTCGATCCCCAGCTTGTGGGCCAGGTCGTAAAAATAGGTGTCGTTGGAACGCATGATCGCGGTATCCAGGTCGACATAGCCGTCACCGGTACGGTTCCAGTTGCGGTACTTGTGGTCGTAGTTGGGCAGCATGTAGTAGCCCGGGTCGAATACCCGGCTGGAAGCCGTGACCACGCCCGCGTCCAAACCGGCAATCGCCACCGCCGGCTTGATGGTCGAACCCGGCGGGTACAGGCCGCGCAACACGCGGTTGAACAGCGGCCGGTCGATGGAGTCGCGCAACTCGGCGTAGGCCTTGAAGCTGATCCCGGTCACGAACAGGTTGGGGTCGAAGCTCGGCTGGCTGACCATGGCCAGCACTTCGCCAGTCTTCGGGTCCAGCGCCACCACTGCGCCACGCCGGCCACCCAGGGCCATCTCGGCCGCTTCCTGCAGCTTGATGTCCAGGCTCAGCACAATGTCCTTGCCCGGCACCGGGTCGGTACGCTTGAGCACCCGCAGCACACGGCCGCGAGCGTTGGTCTCGACTTCTTCGTAACCCACCTGACCGTGCAGTTCGGGCTCGTAGAAACGCTCGATGCCGGTCTTGCCGATATGGTGGGTGCCGCTGTAGTTGACGGGATCGAGGCTTTTCAGCTCTTTCTCGTTGATCCGCCCCATATAGCCGACGGAGTGGGCAAAGTGCGGCCCTTGGGGATAGTGGCGCACCAGCTGCGCCACCACTTCCACACCCGGCAGGCGAAACTGGTTCACCGCGATCCGCGCAATCTGCTCTTCGGTCAGCTCGAACAGGATCGGCACCGGCTCGAATGGCCGGCGCCCCTGCTTCATGCGTTTTTCGAAGATCGCCCGATCTTCCGGGGTCAACTGCAGCACCTCGACGATGACATCGAGGACCTGCTGCCAGTCGCCGGAACGCTCACGGGTCATGCTCAGGCTGAAGCTGGGCCGGTTATCCGCCACCACCACGCCATTGCGGTCGAAGATCAGCCCACGGGTCGGCGGAATCGGCTGCACATGCACGCGGTTGTTTTCCGATAACGTGGAGTGGTAGTCGTACTGGATCACCTGCAGGAAATACAGGCGCGCAATCAGCACCCCGATCAGCGCCACCACCATGATCGCGCCAAACACCACCCGCGCGCGTACCAGACGTGCGTCTTTCTCGTGGTCCTTGATGCGGATCGGCTGGGTCATCGGGAGGGGCGCAGATTATTTGTGGTAAGGGTGCCCGGACAGAACTGTCCAGGCGCGATACAGCTGTTCACCGATCAGGATCCTTACCAACGGGTGCGGCAGCGTCAGCGCCGACAGCGACCAGCGCTGGTCCGCCCGCGCGCAGACTTCCGGCGCCAGCCCTTCGGGGCCGCCGACCATGAAGTTGACCGTGCGCGAGTCCAGACGCCAGCGATCCAGTTCCACCGCCAGTTGCTCGGTGCTCCAGGGTTTGCCGTGCACTTCGAGGGTGACGATGCGCTCGTTGGGGCCGACCTTGGCCAGCATGGCTTCGCCTTCCTGACGGATGAAGCGCGCCACGTCGGCATTCTTGCCCCGGGTGTTGAGCGGTATCTCCACCAGTTCCAGCGACAGCTCGGCGGGCAGACGCTTGGCATACTCGTGCCAGCCTTCTTCCACCCACTTGGGCATGCGTGAACCGACAGCAATCAGACGCAGGCGCACAGCCGTTCCTTATTCCTGGTCTTTGTTGAGCTTGTCGAAGTGCGCGTGGCCCACTTCCGGGCTGTGGTGCTTGCCATCGGCGGCACGGCTCTGCTCGGCGCCTTTCCACAGACGCTCCAGGTCGTAGAACTGGCGGGCATTGCTGGTCATCATGTGAACGATCACGTCGTCCATGTCCAGCAGCACCCAGTCGCTGTCGCCCTTGCCTTCTTCACCCAGCGGCTTCACGCCCTGGGCTTTGACGGCTTCGCGAACCTTGTCCAGCATCGCGCCGATCTGGCGGTTGGAGGTACCGGTGGCGATGATCATGAAGTCGGTGATGCTCTGCTTGTCGCGCACGTCCAGGACCTGGATGTCCTGGGCCTTCACGTCTTCCAGGGCGGCAACGGCGACTTTCACCAGCTCTTCGCCAGCCAGTTCCGGGCCAACGTGGGCTTCAACCGGCAGCGGGGCGCTTTTGAACGTGCCTTTGCGTTTTACTTTGCTTACGTCTTTGTTCGTCATAAAAAACTCGTTTTGCTCGTATGTTCGGGCGCTCGCTGCACGAGTGTTCGTGCGTTCAAGCGCGCCTTTTCAGTTCGACGCACGGTAAAGTCCGTGCGCATCGATGTAGGCCAGGACCGCGTCAGGCACCAGGAAACGTACCGACTTCCCGCTGGCCAGCAGTTGACGGATCTGGGTGGCGGACACCGCAAGCGGGGTCTGCCAGACGAATGCAATATTCCCGTTCGGCCCGGTCAGGGCCAAGGGGTCACTTACCGACCGCGCAGCCAGCAGGTTGCGCAAGGCATCCGGCGGTTCGCTGTCGGCATCCGGGCGTTGCAAAACCAGGATGTGGCAGTGCTGGAGGAGTTCCTCCCAGCGATGCCAAGAGGGCAGGCCGCAAAATGCGTCCCAGCCCAAAAGCAGAAACAACTGGTCATCCGCGGCCAACTCGGCGCGCATCAGCTCCAGGGTGTCGACAGTGTAGGACGGTTTATCGCGCTTGAGCTCACGATCGTCCACCACCAGCGGCGGTATGCCCTCTACGGCCAGGCGTACCATTTCCAGGCGCTGCTGCGGCGACACCTGCGGGGTATCGCGGTGGGGCGGCCGGAAATTAGGGATCAGGCGCAGCTCATCCAACGCCAAGGCATCCGCGACTTCCAGGGCACTGCGCAAATGGCCGATGTGCACGGGGTCGAAGGTACCGCCGAGCAGCCCGATGCGTTTAGCCATCAAGTGCGCACATGACCGTCGCCGAACACCACGTACTTCTCGCTGGTCAGGCCTTCCAGGCCAACCGGACCGCGTGCGTGGAGCTTGTCGGTGGAGATGCCGATCTCCGCCCCCAGGCCGTACTCGAAGCCGTCGGCAAAGCGCGTCGAGGCGTTGATCATCACCGAAGCGGAGTCCACTTCGGTGAGGAAACGCCGGGCATCGCTGAAATGCTCGGAGACAATGGCGTCGGTGTGCTTGGAGCCGTACGTGTTGATGTGTTCGATGGCCTGTTCCAGGTCGTCGACGATGCGGATCGACAGGATCGGCGCCGTGTACTCGGTGTACCAGTCCTGTTCGGTGGCTTCGATCACGTCCGCGCCCAACAGCGCACGGGTGCGCTCACAACCGCGCAGCTCCACGCCCTTGTCACGGTAGATGGCAGCCAGCGGCGGCAGCACGCGCTCGGCAATGCCGACGTGCACCAGCAGGGTTTCCATGGTGTTGCACGGCGCGTAGCGGTGGGTCTTGGCGTTGTCGGCGATGCGGATCGCCTTGTCGATGTCGGCGGCGATGTCGATGTACACGTGGCACACGCCGTCCAGGTGCTTGATCACTGGCACCTTGGCATCGCGGCTGACGCGCTCGATCAGGCTCTTGCCACCGCGCGGCACGATCACGTCGACGAATTCCGGCATGGTGATCAGCGCGCCGACAGCGGCACGGTCGGTGGTTTCCACCACTTGCACCACTTCGGCCGGCAACTCGGCCACGGCCAGGCCCTGCTGGATGCAGGCGGCGATGGCGCGGTTGGAATTGATCGCCTCGGAACCGCCACGCAGGATGGTGGCGTTGCCCGACTTGAGGCACAGGCTCGCGGCGTCGATGGTCACGTTCGGGCGCGACTCATAGATGATGCCGATCACGCCCAGGGGCACGCGCATCTTGCCGACCTGGATACCGGACGGCAGGTAACGCATATCGCGAATTTCACCGATGGGGTCAGGCAGCTTGGCCACCTGACGCAACCCTTCGATCATGTCGTCGATACGTGCCGGCGTCAGCGCCAGGCGGTCCAGCAAGGCGGGCTCGAGGCCATTGGCGCGGCCGTTGGCCAGGTCCAGTTCGTTGGCGGCAGTCAGCTCGAAGCGCGAAGCGTCCAGAGCATCCGCGGCGGCCAGCAGGGCACGGTTCTTCTGCGCGGTGCTCGCACGGGCGATCAACCGCGAGGCCTGACGGGCAGCGCGACCCAGGCGGGTCATGTAGTCAAGAACGGACTCAGTCATGGTCAGGGAGTCTTGGCAAAGAGGAAAGCGGCAGATTATAGCTGTGACGCCGCCCGACTGACAGCGGTGAGGGGCGGATGGTCGAAATGAACTGTAAAAACCTGGGGTTCAGCCGTAATTAAGGTGGGAGTTGTTATTATTCCGTCACATTTAGCCGTATTAACCCCAGGCCACCATGCCCAGTTCTTCGCCCCAACTCCCCGCCAGCGCCCTGCCCGACAGCTTCTTCGACCGTGACGCGCAAATACTCGCGCGAGATTTGCTTGGAAAAGTCATCCGCCATCGCGTCGGCGATAGCTGGCTTTCGGCGCGAATTATTGAAACCGAAGCCTATTACGTGGCCGAAAAAGGCAGCCACGCCTCACTCGGCTACACAGAAAAGCGTAAGGCTTTGTTTCTGGATGGCGGGCATATCTATATGTACTACGCCCGTGGCGGCGATTCGCTGAACTTCAGCGCGCAGGGGCCGGGCAATGCCGTGCTGATCAAATCGGCCTATCCCTGGGTCGATGAGACCTCCGGGCCCGCCAGCCTGGCGCAGATGCTGCTGAACAACCCGAATGCCGACGGCAGCCCCCGCGCGTCGCAGAAGCTGTGTGCCGGCCAGACGTTGCTGTGCAAGGCGCTGGGCCTGAAGGTGCCGATGTGGGATGCCAAGCGCTTTGATCAAGAAGGGCTCTATGTCGAAGACGTCGGCCAGACACCGATACAGATCATCCAGACCACCCGCCTGGGCATCCCCAGCGGCCGTGACGAGCACTTGATGTACCGCTTCGTCGATGCTGGCTATGCGCCCTACTGCACGCGGAACCCGCTGCGCCGGGGCCAGGTCGAAGGCCGCGACTATTTCCTGATTTGAATCTGTGGCGATGGAGTAACGATTTATGGGCCAATGGCTCGATAGCATTACCGGCTGGCTGACCCTCAACCCGCAATGGCTGGCGGCGGCGGTGTTTATCGTCGCGTGCGTGGAATGCCTGGCCATTGCCGGGCTGATCGTGCCGGGCACGGTGCTGCTGTTTGCCATTGCGGCAATGGCTGGCAGCGGCGCCTTGTCCCTGAGTGAAACCCTGCTGCTGGGGTTCCTGGGAGGCTTGTTGGGCGACGGGGTTTCCTACTTCCTGGGCCGACACTTCCATCAGAACATCCGCCGCCTGCCCGGCCTGCGCCACCACCCGGAATGGATGAACGGCGCGGAAACCTACTTTCACAAATACGGCATCGCCAGCCTGCTGGTGGGACGTTTCATCGGACCATTGCGGCCAATGCTGCCGATGGTGGCCGGGATGTGCGACATGCCGTTTCCGCGTTTCGCCCTGGTCAGCCTGCTGGCGGCAGCCGGTTGGTCGGTCGCCTACCTGCTGCCAGGCTGGGCAACCGGCGCCGCGTTCCGCCTGCCATTGCCGGAAGGGTTCTGGCCTGAGGCGGGTGTTGTTACAGCCTGCCTGGCAGCCATGCTGGGACTGAGCCTGCACACCAGCGTGCGCGGCCATCGTCGCGCGACCTTGTGGATAGGGTGCGCCAGCCTGACATTATTGATCGCTCTGTTTATCGGCTATACCCACCTGGATGACTTTGACCAGGGCCTGAGCGCGCTGGTACAGGAACATCGCAGCCCCTGGCTGGACCACACCATGGTGATGGTGACCCAACTGGGTGAGTTCAAGAAAATGTTCTTCGCCAGCGCCGTATTCACCGCGCTGCTGCTACTGGCGCGGCAATGGCGTCATGCCGTGTTTGTCGGCGCAACACTGGCCGGGGCGGCGGTGATCAATACCGGGACCAAACTGTTTTTCGCCCGTGGCCGCCCGGAAATCCTCACCGATCCATTAACCAGCTTCAGCATGCCCAGCGGCCACGCCTCCGGTGCGTTTGCGTTTTTTCTGGCGTTGGCGGTGCTGGCCGGTCGTGGACAACCCACGCGCCTGCGTCTGACCTGGATGTTGCTGGGCTGTATTCCTGCGGCCTTCATCGCACTGTCACGGGTCTACCTCGGCGCCCATTGGCCCACCGACATCCTGGCTGGCACGCTGCTGGCAATGACTGTGTGCGCATTCAGCCTTACCGTCTGCCAGTACCGCAGCCCACTGCCGCCGATGCCGCAGAAGGCCTGGTGGCTGGTATTACCCGCGGTGGTGGCGGTGCTCGGTTTCATTGCCTTTACCGGCACCCCCCACGCGCTGCTCAGGTATGCCTATTGACCCTGGGCCGGACCGAGCCAGTCAACGGGTGCGGCGCGGCGTTCAGTACACCGCTCGCGTCGTTCCAGCAACATCTCATCCGCTATTTCCGCGGCGCGTTCAGCGATGTATTCCGGACCGCGCTTGGCGTCCAACCGCAGCAATTGCACGGCAATACTGCCAAAAAAAGCGTCCCAGGCTGCCTGCTCCGATTGCGCTAGCCGAATCATGCTCATCCCCGATCATTGTTGAGTGATCGGCGACTATTTCAGCCCTCGCACCGGGAGCAACGAAGAAACGTCTGAACGAGGTGCAGGACTGATCCGAAACTCAGGTGAACAACTCCCCCTGAAGCTCATCGAGCAGCATCTGGATCGCATCCAGCCGCTGCTGCGGGTCGTCGAGTTGCAGCAGGTCGATCTTGTCGGCCTCAGTGAACGGCAAGAGATAAGCCAGTTGATTGCCCAAGGCTTGCTGGCCATCGGCGTGAGTGTCCATGTCCAGCGACGCGACCATCGGGTGTTCGGCCAGGGCCTGGAGCAAGGCCAGCAGGTCGGCATCCTCTTCTTCCAGCGCCTGGTCCGGCAGTTCTTCCAGCCATTGCACCTCGGCCACCAGCAGCTGGTCCTTCTGCACGCCGGCGTCTCGCACGCGGAAGCGCCGCCCGCCTTCGACGCGAATCCCCAGCAGGCCGTTGTCCTGCTGCTTGAAGTCGCGAATCAACGCTTCGCAGCCGATCAAGGCATAGCCATCCGGGGCCATGCCCACCTCCTTGCCATCGAGGATGCACACCACGCCGAAGCTTTCGCCCTTTTTCATGCAGCGGCTGATCATGTCCAGGTAGCGCGCCTCGAACAGTTGCAGGTCGAGGATGCAGCCAGGGAACAGCACGGTATTGAGGGGGAACAGCGCCAGACTCATAAAGGCTTCCTTAAACCCGGTTTAAACAATCACTGACACGGCCAGCGGCAGGAATACCGCTGTGGCTACGCCCATCAGACTCATGGCCAGCGCCGCAAAGGCGCCACACTCTTCGCTTTCCTGCAGGGCCACCGAGGTGCCGACGGCGTGGGCGGTCATGCCCAGCGCCATACCGCGCGCCTCGGGACTGTGCACCCCAAGACGCGAGAGTAACGCCGGGCCAACCATCGCGCCCACCACCCCGGTAATCAGCACAAACACCGCCGCCAAGGCTGCCACACCGCCGATCTGTTCGGCCACCAGCATGGCAATCGGCGAGGTCACCGACTTCGGTGCCATGGTCATCAACATCCTGTGTTCGGCGCCGAACCACCAGCCCAGCAGTACGCACAGGCCGGTGGCCAACACGCCGCCTATCACCAGCGTAGTAAAAATCGGCCAGAACAATTGCCGAATCCGCCGCAGGTTCAGATAGAGCGGCACCGCCAGGGCCACCGTCGCCGGGCCCAGCAGGATCCCCATGATCTCCGTGCTCTTGCGGTACTCGGCGTAGCTCAGGCCGCACGTGAGCAACACGCCGATCACCAGCAGCATGGAGACCAGCACCGGTTGCAGGAAAATCCAACGGGTTTTCTCGAAACCCGCCAGCACCAGCTGATAGGCGCCCAGGGTGATCCCGATACCGAACAGCGGGTGATGAATCACCGCCGTCCATGCGCCGTGCCAGTCGAAGATCATTGATCCTGCTCCTTGCGCTTGACCATGCGTTCCATCAACAGCCCGACAAAGCCCATGGCGATCACCAGCGACAACACCAGTGCACCGACGATGGCCCAGAAATCGGCGGCAATATCCCTGGCATACACCATCACCCCCACCGCCGGCGGCACCAGCAGCAACGGCAAGTAGCGCAACAGACTGCTGGCCGCCAGGCTCAGGGGCTCGCCGACTTCGCCACGCCAGATCAGGAACCCGAGCATCAACAGCAGGCCGATGATCGGCCCCGGTAGTACCGGCACCAGCAAATGATTGATCGCCGTGCCGATCAATTGAAACAGCACCAGCCATGTCAGACCACGTAACAGCATCCGTCCTCTCCCCCCTCAAGACCCGCCCGCATTATAAGCATGCCCGCCCTATGCTCCGGCATTCGCCAAAAGCATGGTGGGTTGACCGGGCTGGTTGGCCATGATGATCTACATTGGTTCTCTGTAACCCATAACAACAGCACCGATGAACCAAGGAGAGACGCAATGCCCTATGTACCCGTAGCGCAGCTCAAAGATTATGTCGGCAAGGAACTGGGACGTTCCGAATGGCTCACCATCGACCAGGCACGTATCAACCTGTTCGCCGAGGCCACTGGCGATCATCAGTTCATCCACGTCGACCCGGTCAAGGCCGCGCAAACCCCGTTCGGCAGCACCATTGCCCACGGCTTCCTGTCGCTGTCGCTGATGCCCAAGCTGATGGAAGATATCCTGATCGTGCCCGAAGGCCTGAAGATGGCCGTCAACTATGGCCTGGACAGCGTGCGCTTTATCCAGCCGGTGAAAGTCAATTCCAAGGTGCGCCTGAACGTGACGCTCACCGACGTCACCGAGAAAAAGCCCGGCCAATGGCTGCTCAAGGCCACCGCCACCCTGGAAATCGATGGCCAGGAAAAACCCGCTTACGTCGCCGAGTCGTTGTCGCTCTACTTCGTGTAAGCCCATCCCTGTGGCGAGCCACTGAAACTCGCCACAGGGTATGTAAATTTATGTATGAATCTCGCAGCTGCGGCATACTCGGCGCTCAATTATCCGGATCCCGCTATGCGCCCACTCGCTCCCCTTGCCCTTGCCCTGTTGCTCACCGCTTGCGGAGACGGCGAATCGCTGTTGCCGCCCGATGCGCGCCTGCCCGATGGCGGTCGTTACCGGGGCGATGTGGTCAATGGTCTGCTGCAAGGCCAGGGCCGCGTGGATTATCCCAACGGCAGCTGGTACGCCGGGCAGTTCGACAAAGGCCAGTGGCACGGCCAGGGCGAATGGCATGGCAGCAACGGCGAAGTCTATAAAGGCCAGTTCCAGCAAGGTCTGTTCGATGGCCAGGGCAGCCTGACCACGGCCGGCAGCCACTATGTGGGCGGGTTCAAGAACGGTCGGCGCAACGGCGAAGGCACCCTCAAAGAAGGGCAGATGACCTATCGCGGCGAATTCAAGGACGACCAGTATTCCGGCCTCGGCCGCCTGGAACTGGCGGATGGCAGCCAGTATCAGGGCCAGTTCGCCCACGGCAAGCCGAACGGTGAAGGCCAGCGCAATGACGACAGCGGCAACCAATTCAGCGGGCACTTCGTCGACGGCCAGTTGGAGGGCAACGGTACATTCAACAGCGCCGACGGCGACATCTATGTCGGCCAGTTCAAACAGAACCAGCTCAACGGCAAGGGCCGTTATGAAAACGCCGATGGCGACGTGTGGATCGGCCAGTTCAAGGAGGGCGCCCTCAGCGGCAAGGGCGAGTTGATCGGCGTCGACGGCAGCCACTACGTCGGCCAGTTCAGCGACTGGCGCTTTACCGGCGAAGGCCGCCTGAACCTGACCGACGGCAGCTTCTATATCGGCGGCTTCGACAGCGACAACTATCAAGGCCGCGGCACCCTGGTACTCACCGACGGCACCGTGCAGGCCGGTACCTGGGTCAACGGCATGCGCGTGCGTGATGCCGACGGCAAGCTGTTGCCCGACCCACTGGAAATCGGCGTACTGGCCCAGGGCCGCCTGCTGGACACCGCCCTCGCCGCCGTGCCTGCCTCCACCTCGGCCGTGGAGCTGTACACCCTGGCCGTGGCCGGCGACGGTAAACAAAGCGTGTTCCTGCGCGAAGCCGATTACGTCAGCAATATGCTCGCCACCCGCTTCGGCGCCCGTGGGCAGATCCGCCTGGTCAACCACCGCGACCATATCGCCGACCGACCACTGGCCACCCGCGAAAGCCTGCGCCGGGCCGTGCAGACCCTGGCCGAGCGCACCGGGCCGGAAGACCTGGTGTTTATCTACATGACCAGCCACGGCACCCACGAACACGAACTGGTGCTGGATCAACCGCGCATGGAGCTGGCCGACCTGCCTGCCGATGAACTGGCCGCCGTGCTGGCGCCGCTGAAAAACCGCGACAAGATCGTGGTGATTTCAGCCTGCTACTCCGGCGGTTTCATCCCGGCCCTCAAAGACGAACGCACCCTGATCATGACCGCCTCGCGCGCCGACCGCGTGTCCTTCGGCTGTTCCGAAGAGGCCGACTTCACCTACTTCGGCGACGCCCTCTTCGCCCAAGCCTTCAACCAGACCGACGATTTGCAGCAAGCCTTCAAGCTGGCGCAGCTGCATGTGAGCGAACGCGAACAGGCAGACAACTTCGAAGCGTCCGAACCGCAGATCTGGGCCCCCAAAGGCGTGATCGCCCATTGGCAATTATTACGCAAACAGCAGGCACGAAAGGCGCTGGAAAGCGTCTCAATGAATAGCAAGGAAGCCAAAGGCAACTAAGCTGTAACGTGTAACGAGGGGGAAACACCATGTACCTGACACCTCAGCATATCCTGCTCGCTGGCGCCTCTGGCCTGACCGGCGAACACCTGCTCGACCGCCTGCTCAACGAACCCACCGTGACCCGCGTGCTGGCGCCCAGCCGCAAGCCGCTGGCCGAGCATCCGCACTTGGAAAACCCGGTGGGCGACCCGACGGTGTTCCTGCCGCAACTGAGCGGCCAGGTGGATATTGCCTTCTGCTGCCTGGGTACCACCATCAAGAAAGCCGGTTCGGAAGAAGCTTTTCGTGCCGTCGACCTGGATATGGTCGTGGCCTTTGCCAAGCGCGCGCGGGAGATGGGCGCGCGGCACCTGATCGTGATCAGTGCGATTGGCGCCGACCCGAAATCCTCGGTGTTCTACAACCGGGTCAAAGGGGAAATGGAACAGGCACTCAAGGCCCAGGACTGGCCGCAACTGACCATCGTGCGGCCTTCGTTGCTGCTGGGGGAACGGCTGGAGCCCCGTTTGGCCGAGCAACTGGCCGGGCCGCTGTCACGGTTGATTCCGGGAAAATACCACGGCATTGAAGTCTGCGAACTGGCCCGGGCCATGTGGCGCCTGGCGCTGGAAGAGCAGGACGGGGTGCGGGTGGTGGAGTCGGACGAACTGCGCAAGCTCGGTAAGTAAGGCCTCCCACATTAGTTTTGTGGTGCCCAGGTCAGCGCTAGAGCCCGCCCGTGGCGTTAAATCCCACACCGAGCACCGTCAACACTGACAGCGGCAATAAAAGCGTGTCGAGCAACGCGCTGGCTGGCAGGTCGACGCCGGGGTAGCTGGGCGCCTCGGCACCAAACCGGTCCTTGGCGCAGCACCCTCCGTTCATTGCATACAAATCCAACCGCGTGCCGGCATACACCACCGGCGCGCCGGGCTGCGCGGCGTCCAGGGTCCGCGCGGTGGCGCAGCCGGCCAGTTGCAGCGCCAGTATCACCAACAGCGCCTTATTCATCGCTGCTCAAATGGTGTTCGCCCCAACGCGGCAGCATGTCCTGGGGGATATTCAACAGATTGAGAATGCGCGCCACCACGAAATCCACCAGGTCATCGATGGTCTGCGGCTGGTGATAGAAGCCGGGCGACGCCGGCAGGATGGTCACCCCCAGGTTCGACAGCTTGAGCATGTGCTCCAGATGAATGCTCGAGTACGGCGCCTCGCGCGGCACGAGGATCAACTGGCGACGCTCCTTCAACGTCACGTCGGCGGCGCGTTCGATCAGGTTGTTGCAAGCGCCGGTAGCAATCGCCGACAGCGTACCGGTGGAACACGGCACCACGACCATTGCCGCCGGCGCACCGGAGCCCGAAGCCACCGGCGACATCCAGTCTTCCTTGCCGTAGACCTTGATCTGTCCCGCCGCCGCACCGGTGTACTCGGTGAGGAAGGCTTGCATCATCTGCACCTTGGCTGGCAGCGCGACATCAGTCTCGGTGGCCATCACCAACTGCGCGGCCTTGGAGATCAGAAAGTGCACCTCACGGTCTTCACGCACCAGGCAATCGAGCAGGCGCAAGCCATAGGGCGCGCCGGATGCGCCGGTCATCGCCAGGGTGACGCGCTCCGGGCCACTCATTTCAGGGCCTCGGCCAGTTTGCCGTGCAAGCCGCCGAAGCCGCCGTTGCTCATCACCACCACATGGGTGCCAGGCTTGGCCTGGTGCTTGACGAACGCAATGATGCCCTCGATGGAGTCACAGACTTTCGACGGCACCGTGCACTGCGCCGCAATCGCCGGCAGGTCCCAGCCCAGGTTGGCCGGGGCATACCACACCACCTGGTCGGCATCGTTAACGCTTTCCGGCAGGCCGTCGCGGTGTGCGCCGAGCTTCATGGAGTTTGAGCGCGGCTCGACAATCGCAATGATCGGGGCATCGCCAACGCGTTTGCGCAGGCCGTCGAGGGTGGTGGCAATGGCCGTCGGGTGGTGGGCAAAGTCGTCGTAGATGGTAATCCCATTCACGTCGGCGACCTTTTCCATACGGCGCTTCACGCTTTTGAATGCGCTCAACGCAGCAATGCCCATGGAAGGCACCACGCCCACATGCCGCGCGGCCGCCAGGGTGACCAAGGCATTGGCGACGTTGTGCTGGCCAGTCATGTCCCACTCGACGATGCCTTGGGCCTCGCCTTCAAACAGCACTTCAAACCGGGAACCGTCTTCACTGAGCAACTTGACCTGCCATTGCCCACCCGCGCCGGTGGTTTGCACCGGGGTCCAGCAGCCCATCTCGATCACGCGTTGCAAGGCCGGCTCGGTGGTCGGGTGGATGACCAGGCCTTCGCTCGGAATGGTGCGTACCAAATGGTGGAACTGGCGCTCGATGGCCGCCAGGTCGGGGAAGATGTCGGCGTGATCGAACTCAAGGTTGTTGAGGATCGCGGTGCGCGGACGGTAGTGGACGAATTTGGAGCGCTTGTCGAAGAACGCACTGTCGTACTCGTCGGCTTCGATCACGAAGAACGGCGTATCACCCAGGCGCGCCGACACCGAGAAGTTCTGCGGCACGCCGCCGATCAGGAAGCCCGGGCTCATGCCCGCGTGCTCCAGCACCCAGGCGAGCATGCTGCTGGTGGTGGTCTTGCCATGGGTGCCGGCAACGGCCAATACCCAGCGCCCTTGCAGCACATGGTCGGCCAGCCATTGCGGGCCGGACACGTAAGGCAAGCCTTTGTTGAGCACGTATTCGACAGCCGGATTGCCCCGGGACATGGCATTGCCGATCACCACCAGGTCCGGCACCGGGTCGAATTGCGCCGGGTCGTAACCCTGGGTCAGCTCAATGCCCTGGGCCTCGAGTTGCGTGCTCATGGGTGGGTAAACATTGGCATCGGAGCCCGTTACGTGATGGCCCAGTTCTTTGGCCAGAACCGCCATCGAACCCATGAAGGTGCCGCAGATACCAAGAATATGAATGTGCATAGTCGACCTCGTAAACATCGAGGCAGGTTAGCGCAGGGGGGCGAAAATCGCACTCTTTAGCTGTAGGACCGATCTATGGCGCCGCCCGTGCAATACCGTGCCGGCGCAGCTTTCTATACAACGTGTTACGGCTGACACCCAGCTGCTCCGCCGTATGGGTCATGTGCCAGCGTTGTTGCTCCAGGGCCGTGAGCAGGGCGAGTCGCTCGGCGTCGCCCAGGGGCGACTCTGCAAGCCTGGTCTCGGCCACAGCTTGCGGCCGTGCCTGGCGAATCAACGCGGGCAAATCCTCAAGGCCGACCCGCCCGTCGTCACACAGCGCCGCCAGCGTACGCAACACCGTGCGCAGTTGCCGGACGTTGCCGGGCCAGGGGTAGGTCAGCAGCGCCGAACGCGCCACCGGGTCGAGTTGTAGACTCTGCCCGCCCGCCTCCTGCGCCAGCAGGAAATCCAGCAACTGAGGCTTATCGCTGCGTTCACGCAACGCTGGCAAACCGACTTCCAGGCCGTTGAGCCGGTAATACAGGTCTTCCCGAAAACTTCCGTCCTGCACGCGCTCCAGCAAATTCCGGTGAGTCGCGCTGATAATTCTGACATCAACCGCCTGGGGCTCACCGCCGATGGGCACCACCATGCGGTCCTCCAGCACCCTTAACAGGCGCGTCTGCAGCGCCAACGGCATATCGCCGATTTCATCGAGGAACAGCGTACCGCCGTCTGCCTGTTGCAACTTGCCCTGCATGCCGTCCTTGCGCGCGCCGGTAAAGCTGCCGCCGCGATAGCCGAACAGCTCGCTTTCGATCAGGCTTTCCGGGATGGCGGCGCAGTTGAGGGCAACGAACGCCTTGTCGGCACGCTGGCTGGCGTGATGCACCGCCTTGGCGAAGGCCTCTTTGCCGGAGCCGGTTTCGCCGTTGATCAGCAAGGGCACATCGCGCTCGAATACCCGCAGCGCTTTGCGGAAGTCGCTCTGCAGCGCCGGGTCGCCGAGGCAGATACCGGCCAGGCGCACGGGCTCAGGCTTGGCGATGGGCGCGGGCACACTGCGTGATTGACCACGCAAGGCCGCGAACAAGTGCCGGCCATCCCGCGTGCGCAATGGCCAACTGGCGGTGGCATTGGCACTGGCGCGACCGAGCAGTTGGTCCAGGGAACACTCGAACAACGCCTCCACCGGTTGCCCCAGCAACCCGCCACGCACCTGCCCCAGCAGGTTGAGTGCGCTCTGGTTGACGGCACATATCCGCCCTTCGCCGTCAAACGCCAACAACCCTTCGCTGAACAGGCCCACCGACTCGGCCTGCAGGTGAAAGCGCAGCAGCCAATGGTTTTCGAAGTGACGCAGGAAGTAGCAACTCTCGATCATCTTCGCCGACAGGTTGACCAGCGCCATGGTGTGGAACTGGCTCTGGCGCGACACCTCCTCCCGGGCCGACGACACGTCCAGCACCGCCAAGAGGTCGCCGTGGGGGTCGAACACCGGGCTCGCCGAACAGGTCAGCCCGGTGTGGCGCCCACGAAAATGTTCATCGCGATGAATGGTCAACGACTGGCGTTCCACCAGGCAGGTGCCGATGCCGTTGGTGCCCTCGCACGCTTCGCTCCAATCGGCACCGAGCCACAACCCGGCGCGTTCGAAAATCTTGCGCTCGGACGGCGCCGTGACACAGTTGAGGATCACCCCACGGGCATCGGTCAGCAGCACCGCATGGCCCGCGCCCGACAGCTGCTGGTGCAGGCTGTTCATCTCGCTGCCGGCGATATGCAGCACCTGTTGCAGGCGCTCGCGGCTTTCCAGCAGACGGCCGTGCTCAAGCACCGTAGGGGCGATGGTCTGGGCAGGATCGAGGTGGTAGTCCTCCAGGCAGCGCAGCCAGGATCGGGCGATGGACGGGTCACTCGACGGGTCGCGCCCACGGGCCACAGTGAGGACTTGCTGGGCATGGCGACTGAAATGATCGTTGTGCATGTTCTTATTATTCTCCCTGCGTGAGAGCCCCCAGCATCCCCCAGGCACCCAGCCAATGCAATCCCGGACCGACTCGCCGGTCACGGCCTGTACCGTTTATGGCACAAACTGTCACAGCGCCTGTACCACCCGTGTCACAGCAATGCCTTGCAACAAACCCCAAGCCCTTGATTTTCCTGGCCTGCAAAGCAGTGGCCCAACCTTTGCTCTACGCTTTATCAAGCGCTTGCGCGCTGCACTCCAATAAACATAAAAGCCAGGAGATACCCACCATGCGTTACGCACACCCCGGTACTGAAGGCGCGATCGTTTCGTTCAAGGCCAAGTACGGCAACTACATTGGTGGCGAATTCGTTGCCCCGGTCGATGGCAACTATTTCACCAACACCTCGCCGGTCAACGGGAAGCCTATCGCCGAATTCCCGCGCTCCACTGCCAAAGACATCGACAAGGCGCTGGACGCCGCCCACGCTGCCGCTGACGCCTGGGGCAAGACCTCGGCCCAGGACCGCTCGCTGGTGCTGCTGAAAATCGCCGACCGCATCGAACAGAACCTCGAACTGCTGGCCATCACCGAAACCTGGGACAACGGCAAGGCCGTGCGTGAAACCCTCAACGCCGACATCCCCCTGGCCGCCGACCACTTCCGCTACTTCGCCGGTTGCATACGCGCCCAGGAAGGCACCAGCGCCGAGATCAACGAACACACCGCGTCCTATCACTTCCACGAGCCGCTGGGCGTGGTCGGCCAGATCATCCCGTGGAACTTCCCGCTGCTGATGGCCGCGTGGAAACTCGCCCCGGCCCTGGCCGCCGGCAACTGCGTGGTGCTCAAGCCTGCCGAGCAAACACCGCTGGGCATCAACGTGCTGCTGGAAGTCATCGGCGACCTGCTGCCACCGGGCGTGCTGAACGTGGTGCACGGCTTCGGCAAGGAAGCCGGCGAAGCCCTGGCCACCAGCAAGCGTATCGCCAAGATCGCCTTCACCGGCTCCACCCCGGTGGGCTCGCACATCATGCATGCGGCGGCCGAGAACATCATTCCGTCGACCGTCGAGCTGGGCGGCAAGTCGCCGAACATCTTCTTCGCCGACATCATGAAGGCCGAACCGTCGTTCATCGAAAAAGCCGCCGAAGGCCTGGTGCTGGCGTTCTTCAACCAGGGCGAAGTGTGCACCTGCCCATCCCGTGCGCTGGTGGAAGAGTCGATCTACGACGACTTCATGAAAGTGGTGATGAAGAAAGTCGAGCAGATCAAGCGCGGCGACCCGCTGGACACCGACACCATGGTCGGCGCCCAGGCGTCCGAGCAGCAGTTCGACAAGATCCTGTCCTACCTGGAAATTGCCAAGGGCGAAGGCGCGCAATTGCTCACCGGCGGCAAGGTCGAGCAACTCACCGGCGATATGGCCGGCGGCTATTACATCCAGCCGACCCTGCTCAAGGGCACCAATGAAATGCGCGTGTTCCAGGAAGAAATCTTCGGCCCGGTGGTGAGCATCACCACCTTCAAGGACGAAGCCGAAGCCCTGGCGATTGCCAACGACACCGAGTTCGGCCTGGGCGCCGGTGTGTGGACCCGCGACATCAACCGCGCCTACCGCATGGGCCGCGCGATCAAGGCGGGCCGCGTGTGGACCAACTGCTACCACCTGTACCCGGCGCATGCCGCGTTTGGCGGTTACAAGAAGTCCGGCGTGGGCCGTGAGACCCACAAGATGATGTTGGATCACTACCAGCAGACCAAGAACCTGCTGGTGAGCTACGACATTAATCCGTTGGGCTTCTTCTAACCCACAACACCCTCCCACCTTTGAAATGCCATCAAGTGTGGGAGGGGGTTTGCCCCCTCCCACACTTGGATCTCCACAAGTACTTGCCAATTGCATTCGGCACACAGAGGCCGAGTTAAAAAACAATAACAATGAAAGGTACTTTCCCATGCCTAGCGAACCGACTGGATCTTCTGTCGACTTCGAAAAAGTCGACTCCCAATACTTCCAACAACGCGAACTGAAAAAAGGCGCCGCCGGCTGGGTCCTGCTGGTTGGCCTTGGCGTTGCCTACGTCATCTCCGGCGACTACGCCGGCTGGAACTTCGGCCTGGCCCAGGGTGGCTGGGGCGGGATGTTCCTCGCCACATTGCTGATGGCCACCATGTACCTGTGCATGTGCTTTTCCCTGGCCGAACTGTCTTCCATGATCCCCACCGCCGGCGGTGGCTACGGTTTTGCCCGCAGTGCCTTCGGGCCCTGGGGCGGGTTCCTGACGGGCACCGCCATCCTGATCGAATACGCCATCGCCCCCGCCGCCATCGCGGTGTTTATCGGCGCCTATTGCGAGTCGCTGTTCGGCATCGGCGGCTGGATGATTTACCTGGCGTTCTACATCATCTTTATCGGCATCCATATCTTTGGCGTCGGCGAAGCCTTGAAGCTGATGTTCGTGATCACCGCCATCGCCGCGATTGCGCTGGGCGTGTTCCTGGTGTCGATGGTGCCGCACTTCAATGTCGCCAACCTGCTGGATATTCCGGTGACCGAGGCCAAGGGCGCCAGCACCTTCCTGCCATTCGGCTATGTCGGCGTGTGGGCGGCGATCCCCTATGCGATCTGGTTTTTCCTCGCCGTAGAGGGCGTGCCCCTGGCCGCCGAAGAAACCAAGAACCCCAAGCGCGACCTGCCCCGGGGCCTGATCGGCGCCATTGTGGTGCTGACCAGCTTTGCCCTGTTGATCCTGGTGATCGCACCGGGCGGCGCGGGCACCTACGCGCTGGTCAAATCCGGTAACCCGCTGGTGGAAGCGCTGGCGCTGTCCTATGGCGGTTCGACCTGGATGGGCAGTTTCGTCAACCTAGTCGGCCTGGCCGGCTTGATCGCGAGCTTTTTCTCGATTATCTACGCCTATTCGCGGCAGATCTTCGCTTTGTCCCGTGCCGGCTACCTGCCACGCAAACTGTCCCAGACCAACAAGAGCAAGGCCCCGGTACTGGCCCTGGTGATCCCCGGGATTATCGGCTTCGGCCTGTCGCTGACCGGCCAAGGGGATTTGTTGATTCTTGTGGCCGTGTTTGGCGCGACCATTTCCTACGTGCTGATGATGGCCGCGCACATCACCCTGCGCATCCGTCGCCCCAAAATGGACCGGCCTTATCGCACGCCGGGCGGCATCTTCACCTCCGGTGTCGCCTTGGTACTGGCCTGCGTGGCCGTCGTTGCGGGCTTTCTGGTGGATCCACGGGTGGTGATTGGCGCCGCGATCATCTATGGAGTATTAATTGCTTACTTTGCTTTCTACAGCCGGCATCACTTGGTAGCAGGCACGCCCGAAGAAGAATTCGCCGCGATCCAGGCCGCAGAGGCCGCCTTGCACTAACTGCCGTAAACCTCGACGCGGGTTCCTCTCCTGCCCGCGTCGTCAAGGAGACACTGTATGGCAAGTTTTTCCCACGCGGTCGGTGCACAAACCTACCGCTTCGACAGCCTCAAGGACGTGATGGCCAAGGCCAGTCCCGCCCGCTCCGGGGACTTTCTCGCCGGCGTCGCTGCGCAGAACGACGGCGAGCGGGTGGCGGCACAAATGGCCTTGGCCAATATTCCGCTCAAGCACTTCCTCGAAGAAGCGCTGATCCCCTATGAAAGCGATGAAGTCACGCGGCTGATCATCGACACCCACGACAAGCAGGCTTTCGCCGTGGTCAGCCACCTGACCGTCGGCGGCCTGCGCGACTGGCTGCTCAGCGACGCTGCAGATGAACAATCCCTACGCGCATTGGCGCCGGGGCTGACACCGGAAATGGCAGCGGCCGTGTCCAAGATCATGCGCGTGCAGGACCTGGTACTGGTGGCGCAGAAGATCCGGGTGGTCACCCGGTTTCGCGGCACCCTGGGCTTGCGCGGGCGCCTGTCGACCCGCCTGCAACCCAACCACCCGACCGACGAACCGGCGGGCATCGCTGCGAGCATTCTCGACGGCCTGCTTTACGGCAACGGCGACGCCATGATCGGCATCAACCCGGCCACCGACAGCATCGCCTCGATCTGCGCCATGCTGGAGATGCTCGACGCAATCATCCAGCGCTACGAAATCCCCACCCAGGCCTGCGTGCTGACCCACGTCACCACCTCCATCGAAGCCATCAACCGCGGCGTGCCGCTGGACCTGGTGTTTCAGTCGATTGCCGGCACCGAGGCGGCCAATGCCAGTTTCGGCATCAGCCTGAGCGTGCTGCAGGAAGGTTACGAGGCGGGTTTGAGCCTGAACCGGGGCACCTTGGGGCAGAACCTGATGTATTTCGAAACCGGCCAGGGCAGCGCCTTGTCGGCCAACGCGCATTTTGGCGTCGACCAGCAAACCTGCGAAACCCGCGCCTATGCGGTGGCCCGCCATTTCAAGCCGTTTCTGGTCAACACCGTGGTCGGCTTTATCGGCCCCGAGTACCTGTACAACGGCAAGCAGATCATCCGCGCCGGCCTTGAAGACCACTTCTGCGGCAAGCTGCTGGGCGTGCCCATGGGCTGCGACATCTGCTACACCAACCACGCCGAAGCCGACCAGGACGACATGGACACCCTGCTGACCCTGTTGGGTGTTGCCGGGATCAACTTCATCATGGGCATCCCCGGCTCCGACGACATCATGCTCAACTACCAGACCACCTCGTTCCACGACGCCTTGTACGCTCGCCAGACATTGGGTTTAAAGCCGGCGCCGGAGTTTGAACAGTGGCTGGCCAAAATGGGCATCTTTACGCAAGCCGACGGCAAGGTGCGCTTCGGCAACAGCCTGCCACCGGCGTTTCGCCACGCCCTGGCGCAATTGGGATGAAGGAGCCGCCTGTGCAACTCGACCTGCCTGAAAACCCGTGGCTGGAACTGCGCCGCCTGACCCCGGCGCGAATTGCCCTGGGCCGCACCGGCACCAGCATTCCCACCAACGCCCAACTTGATTTCCAATTTGCCCACGCCCAGGCACGGGACGCGGTGCACCTGCCCTTCGACCATGCCGGCCTGAGCAGTCAGTTGGCCGAGCGTGGGCGCGATAGCCTGTTGCTGCACAGTGCCGCAACCGACCGGCACAGCTACCTGCAACGCCCGGATCTGGGGCGGCGCCTGAGTGACGAGTCGGCCCAGCGCCTGCGGGATTACGCGGCTGCGCATCCGGGCGGCATGGACCTGGCGGTCGTGGTGGCGGACGGTCTGTCGGCGCTGGCAGTGCATAAACATACGCTGCCATTTCTGACGCGCATGGAAGAACAGACTCACGCTGAAGGGTGGTCCTTGTCGCCGGTTATCCTGGTGGAACAGGGCCGCGTGGCGGTCGCGGATGAAATCGGGCAACTGCTCGGCGCCAAGATGGTGGTGATCCTCATCGGTGAACGGCCGGGGCTCAGTTCGCCGGACAGTTTGGGGCTGTACTTCACCTACAACCCCAAGGTCGGCCTCACCGATGCCTATCGCAACTGCATCTCCAATGTACGTTTGGAAGGACTGAGCTATGGCATGGCGGCCCATCGCCTGCTGTACTTGATGCGAGAGGCGTGTCGCCGGGAGCTGTCGGGGGTCAACCTGAAGGACGAGGCGCAGGTTCAGACCCTTGAATCCGACGACCCGGACCTGATGAAGGGCAATTTCCTGCTCAGCCCACCCACCGACTGATCCCGGCACGATTGCGCTTTTTCGCGCCTTTAGGCAGCATCAAGTCACGGCCGCTCGTGTGGTCATACCCCATTTGGAAGTTGAGGCCTGGCATGCGGATTACTCAAGCGACCCTGGAACACCTGGACCTGTTGACCCCGTTGTTCGTCAAGTACCGCGAGTTCTACGGGGCCCTGCCCTTTCCGGATTCGTCACGGGCCTTCCTGGAAAAACGCCTGCGCCGCAAGGAGTCGGTGATCTACCTGGCCCTCGCCGATGACGACGACAAACGCCTGCTCGGGTTTTGCCAACTTTACCCGAGCTTTTCCTCGCTGTCGCTTAAACGCGTGTGGATCCTCAACGACATCTATGTGGCCGAAGACGCGCGCCGGCAACTGGTGGCGGATAACCTGATGCGTACGGCGAAGAAGATGGCCAAGGAAACCCACGCGGTGCGGCTGCGGGTATCGACCAGCAGTGATAACCAAGTGGCGCAGAAGACGTACGAGTCCATCGGGTTTCGTGAGGACACCGAGTTCAAGAACTACACCTTGCCGATCAGCGAAGACTGACGCCCTGACAGCATGGACACCTTGTGGGAGGGGGCTTGCCCCCGATAGCGGTTTGTCAGTCAGACTATTTATAACTGACCCACCGCTTTCGCGAGCAAGCCCGCTCCCACATTGAATTTCTGGCGATCTTCAGACCTCACGCCACGACATCCCCCGCTACAAAACCAACAGGCTTTTCACCTCTCAATCCGTATAATGCGGACCTTTCAGGGTTGTAAGAAACACTACATACACGTGTAGCCTTATTACCCGAGCTTCCGCACAGGCCTGCCGAGTCGGGCCGTTCACACAGGTGCCATCCATGGATTTCAACCCGCTCGACCTTATCCTGCATCTCGACGTGTACCTCGACATGCTGGTAACCAATTATGGTCCGTGGATATACGCCATTCTGTTCCTGGTTATCTTTTGCGAAACCGGCCTGGTGGTCATGCCTTTCCTGCCGGGTGATTCGCTGCTGTTTATCGCCGGCGCCGTGGCAGCAGGCGGTGGCATGGACCCGGTATTGCTGGGCGGGCTGCTGATGCTGGCGGCAATCCTCGGTGACAGTACCAATTACGTGATCGGGCGAACGGCGGGAGAACGCCTGTTCAGCAACCCGAACTCGAAAATCTTCCGCCGCGACTACCTGCAAAAGACCCACGATTTCTACGACAGGCACGGCGGCAAAACCGTGACCCTAGCGCGCTTCCTGCCGATCCTGCGCACCTTTGCGCCGTTCGTCGCCGGCATCGCGAAAATGCCCTATGCACGGTTCTTCGGTTTCAGCGTGCTGGGCACCATCCTCTGGGTCGGCGGCCTGGTGACCCTGGGCTACTTCTTCGGCAACGTGCCATTTATCAAGAAAAACCTCTCGCTGCTGGTGGTGTTCATCATCCTGCTGTCGCTGGTGCCGATGATCATTGGCGTATTCCGCAGCCGCTTTGGTCGCACGTCTTCAGAAGCCAAGTCGCAGTAACCCGGCATGTGGTCCCTCAGCGCCTGGCGGCGCCGACGCCTGCTGGCCAAGCACCCGATTGCCGATGACACCTGGCAGCGGGTGCGCCACCACCTGACCTTCCTCGACGGCATCAGCGCCGAGCAGGACCAGTGGCTGCGCGAAGCCTGCGTGGTGTTCCTCGCCGAAAAACACCTCACCGCCCTGCCCGGCGTCGAGCTGCACCAGGAACAACGCCTGCTGCTCGCCGCCCAGGCGCAACTGCCGCTGATGAACCTGGGCGACCTCGACTGGTACCAGGGCTTCCATGAAATCGTGCTGTACCCCGACGACTTCCTCAGCCCTCAGCGCCATCGCGACAGCAGCGGCATCGAACACGAGTGGGACGGCGAACACAGCGGCGAAGCCTGGCAGCAAGGCCCGGTGATCCTTGCCTGGCCCGGCGTACTGGCCAGCGGTCAGTGGGAAGGCTACAACCTGGTGATCCACGAGCTGGCGCACAAGCTCGACATGCTCAACGGCGACGCCAACGGCCTGCCGCCGCTGCACCACGACATGCGCGTGCAGGAGTGGGCCAGCGTGATGCAGGGTGCTTATGACGACCTCAATCGCCAACTGGACGCCAACCCCGATGCCGAGACGGAGATAGACCCCTACGCGGCGGAAAACCCGGCGGAGTTCTTTGCGGTCACCAGCGAATATTTTTTCAGCGCCCCGGATTTACTCGTCAATAGTTATCCACAGGTGTACGCCCAACTCAGCCGCTTTTATCGCCAGGATCCCTTGGCCCGCCTGACCCGACTGCAAGCGCACGACCCGCGTTATCAGCCGCAAGGCGAATGACCGTATGACGTCTGGCGCATGGCATCGCCGTCAGAATATGCCTATAATCGCCGCCACTTTTAGGCCAATCCGGCCATGTCATATGGCCAACTACGGGGGCAACGCCCAATGAGCTACAGCAAGATTCCGGCTGGCAAAGACCTGCCGAACGACATCTACGTCGCCATCGAGATTCCGGCCAACCACGCGCCGATCAAATACGAAATCGACAAAGACAGCGACTGCCTGTTCGTTGACCGTTTCATGGCCACCCCGATGTTCTACCCGGCCAACTACGGTTTTATCCCGAACACCCTGGCCGACGACGGCGACCCCCTCGACGTGCTGGTCGTAACCCCTTACCCGGTTACCCCAGGCTCGGTCATCCGCGCTCGCCCAGTCGGCATCCTGAACATGACCGACGACGGCGGTGGCGATGCCAAAGTGATCGCCGTGCCACACGACAAGCTGTCCCAGCTGTACGTGGACGTGAAGGAATACACCGACCTGCCGCCACTGCTGCTGGAACAGATCAAGCACTTCTTCGAGAACTACAAAGACCTCGAAAAAGGCAAATGGGTGAAGATCGACGGTTGGGGCAACGCAGACGCCGCCCGCGCCGAAATCATGAAGTCGGTCGCTGCCTACAAAGGCTGATACCTGCTACTCATTGCCTCGGCAATTGAAAAAGCCCCGATTATTCGGGGCTTTTTTGTGGGAAAAATTAAACTAAAAGTTCAACACTTTAAAAACTTAGTTTAATTCAACTTAAAATCCGAAGTAACGAGCTACAACTAAGCAAAAACCTACAGACCCAACTCAACGCATGGTTTATTTGATGTATTTTTCCGGCCAGTAAACTCTGCGTTTATGAATACATCAGGTGATCGCTTAAAAGCGCTATTACGGGAAGTTCATCTTTCCGCCTCCGACTTCGCCAAGAACCGTGGTGTCACGCCTCAACACGTGAACAACTGGTTCAAACGCGGTGTACCCATGGGCCGACTCAACGAGATCGCAGAACTGCTGTGCATCTCCAGCCGTTGGCTACGCACCGGCGAAGGCCCCAAACACCCACCGGCCAACTTCCTGCTGGAAGGCCCCGGCACCAGGAAAGGACTCCTCACCCGCGAAGAAACTGGCAAATACCTCACAGGCCCCGCCTGCCGCCCGGAAAAAATCGACGTGGAGATCCCCCTCCACCCCACCTTCACCTCAACCGAACGCATCCGCGTCTCCCTGCACACCCTCGAAACCCTCAACGTCAACCCCGACCGCGCGCTGGGCGCCTACATGGTCGACAACAGCATGATCGACATCATCCAACAGGGCGCCACCCTCGCCATCGACAAAGGCCGCACCCAAATCATCGACGGCGAAATCTACGCCGTCGAACACGATGGAATGCTACGCATCAAATACCTCTACAACCGCCCTGGAGGTGGCTTGCGCATGCGCAGCCACAATGCCGGCGAACATCCGGACGAATACCTGAGCCACGAACAACGGTTTGAACAGAACTTCCAGATCGTGGGGTGGGTGTTCTGGTGGTCCACGTTGAATAACCGCCGACCGCCGGTACCGCTGGATGAGCATTTATTGGGCTGGGAAGGCTCTAAATCGGATCCGGAGGTGGGCAACTGAAGTGAATGTGGGTATCATGCGCCGCATATTTGGCAGGGGGTTGCGTTGCGCGATCCACCCTGATCGGCGATGCGGAGGATTTCCCGCGGATGCCCCTACTATTCAGCCCGACGCAATGTGGGCTGAGCGATTTGAAGGCTGCTGAGGTTTGTCAAAAACAAGCTGAGGCAGTCAGCGAGAAGCCGGCCACAAGCCGGCTTTTTAATGTCTTTAATTCCCGATCAGTATGAACGGCTAAATCAGCCTGGCTTACGCCTGCCTCCATTCTCCAGACCGTAATTGCCCCCCCCAAAACCGAGTTCAAACTCAGACCGCAAAAAACTCACACCCAGAGAGAATTCTCTTACAATCCCTGTCTAGTTTTCCAAATCCTTTTACGGATGCGATAACCATCGGCGATCAAGAGGCGAGCCTGTGAGCAAAGTAGGTAGCACATCCGAGCACCTGGTAAACGTTGAAAATCTTTCTGCTTCATTGCAGCGCTTTGCGGATGATCGTGACTGGCGACAATTCCACTCTCCGAAAAACCTTCTCCTAGCATTGACGGGAGAAGTGGGCGAACTCTGCGAAATTTTCCAATGGATGAGTGAAGCTGACTCAGTGGACGCTGCAAAGCGCCCTGAAACAGCCCAAGCCGTAAAAGACGAACTCGCAGACGTTCTCATGTATCTGGTCCGCTTGGCCAGCGTGTTGGACGTCGACCTCAACGAAGCCACCCAAAGCAAACTCGCACTTAACGGTTTGAAATACCCAGTTGATAAAGCCAAAAGCACCAGCAAAAAGTACGACCAACTCTGATATCCCACGCGCTAAGGACTTCTCGTGATCGTTTACGCTGCGACCAAACAGCAATTCCTCAAAGACAACGATAACGACGACATCGAAGAGGTCATTCTCAGGCACTACAAAGAAGCCACAGGCAAGCGAGTTGGCGCGTCGGAAATTAAATCCTGGCAAGGCTCGTTGACGTACATGGCGAAGGTGCTTCGAGACGAGGAACTACCAAATGACGCCGGATTGGCCATTGAACTGCACATCCCGCAATCCTCGAAACGTATCGATTTTTTGATGACTGGCAGGGACGCAAAGCAGGGTAAAAACGCTGTCCTGATTGAGTTAAAGCAGTGGAGTAAATCAACAGCTACCACCAAAGATGCAATAGTCAAAACCGCCTTGGGCGGCGGCGTAGTGGAAACCATCCATCCCTCTTACCAAGTCTGGTCGTACGCCGCATTGCTGGAAGGCTTCAACGAGGCTGTTTATGACAAAAGCATTGAGGTTCGTCCCTGCGCTTATCTTCACAATTATGTCAGTGATGGCGTCATAAATTCTGCGCATTATGAGGCGTACATCAGTAAAGCTCCGCTGTTCCTCAAAGGGCCGGATGAGCTTGAAAAACTGCGTGCTTTCATCAAGACATATATTCATCACGGCGATAACAAAGAAATTCTCTATGAGCTTTCTAATGGAAAAATTCGTCCATCGAAAGCTTTAGCTGACGCACTTAAAGGGCTTCTAAAAGGTCAGCCTGAATTCATATTGATCGACGATCAAAAAGCGACATTTGAATCCGCACTTGCTGCTGCGAGTTTGGCCTCTGAGGCTGCGCCGAAGGTAATCATCATTGAGGGCGGCCCAGGGACGGGTAAAACAGTCCTGGCAATCAATTTACTCGTTAGGCTTACAAGCCTTGGGCTACTGAGCAAGTACGTCTCAAAAAATGCCGCACCGCGAAAAGTTTATGAAAGAAAATTGGTGGGCACAATCAAACGTAGTCACTTCTCCAATCTATTCTCCGGTTCAGGCGCCTTCATCGATACCGAACCCAACACTTTTGATGCGCTCATCGTCGACGAGGCCCATCGGCTAAACGAAAAAAGCGGGCTTTACGGAAATCTTGGTGAGAACCAAATCAAGGAATTGATCGAGTCGGCCAAATGCTCAGTTTTCTTCATCGACGAGGATCAACGAGTCACCTTGAATGACATTGGTAGCAAACAAGCCATCCGCGCTTTTGCAAAAACCAAAGGAGCTGAGGTTGAGGAATACACGCTTTCCTCACAGTTTCGTTGCAGTGGGTCTGATGGCTATTTAGCCTGGCTTGACGACGTGCTAGATATTCGCGCGACAGCTAACCCACTACTAGATAACAGCGAGTATGAATTCAAAATATTCAGTACACCCCAGGCCATGCATGCGGCCATCGAGCAAAAGAACCAGGGTAACAAAGCCCGAGTGGTAGCCGGCTATTGCTGGCCGTGGCGTAGCAAAAAAGATGCTCGAGAATCCGACATCATCATCGGCAGCGACTATGAACGCCAATGGAATCTGGATCAGGACGGAAGTTTGTGGATCATCGCAGAGAACTCTGTTGATCAGGTCGGGTGTATCCACACCTGCCAAGGTCTGGAAGTCGATTACATCGGCGTGATTATCGGGCCGGATCTCATCGTACGAAATGGAAGCGTTCTGACCTCGGCTCTTGAGCGAGATAAAAACGACAAGTCCATTCGCGGTTGGAAGAAGATGATGAAGGAGCAACCTGAACTAGCCAAACGGGAAACAGACCTGATCATCAAGAATACGTACCGAACGTTAATGACTCGAGGAATGAAAGGCTGTTACCTCTACTGTACTGATACAGAAACCGCACAGTACTTTGCGAATCGGCTTACGAATAAAAACCAGGATTGATGGTTCATTGGCGCTTGCCTCGATAGCACGAGGCAAGTGCCTCACATCAATTCAGCGCCATACACTCGACCGCCCGGTCCGCCACCATCTTAGCCATCTCCACCAAATGCATCACCGCCCTCTGCGGTGCACCCTGCGGCTCCCCAAGCACTTGCGACGTAGCCATCGCACACTGTAATAACTCAGCCACTCGCACCCAGGCGTCCTCGAAGCTCAGCTCTTCATTGACGGAAAATGGGCTAGGCCCACACGAAGAAGGCATATCTGAAACAACGTTTTCCATGGCACAACTCCAATCAAAAAGTGTGTACCAATCGAACTCAGGCGACTAAACCCGATCACTGAATAGGCAGTGACGATCCACAGCCTAGTCACGCATTCCCGCTGGCGCAATGCGGTTGGGATTCTCTAGGAAACGTCCTGCAAATGAAAGGGACCAGCCCTGCTGGCCCTTTAAGCTCCAGCCTCAATCCAATATCAAATGCGGCAAAAACCGGCTCGAATCCTTGGTAATCAAACTATTATCCTCCCGCACCCCAATCCCCGCCGCCTGGTCCCCAATCACCCAAGACCCAATCAACGTGTAGCTGTCCCCAAACCGCGGCAACGGCGCAAACTCCTGGAGAATAAACGGCGCATCCGTGTAGGGACCGTCCTCTTTCACGATCAGCCCATCAGCCGTTTGCAACTCGATGTTCGCCCCTTCCCGCGAGAAAAACGGCTTGCGCACCCATCCCTTCGGCACAGCTTTGCCCGGTTCGGTATCCAGGTGGGCCGCGAGCAAATTCGGGTGGCCTTTGTTGAATTCCCACAGCAGCGGCAGGATGCCTTTATTGGAAATGATGGATTTCCACGCCGGCTCGAAAAACTGTGTGTCGCTCTCGGCAATCGCGGCGCCGAAGGGTTCGTGGAAGATGAATTCCCAGGCGTGCAGTTTGAACAGGTGGGGAATCCAGCGGTCCTGGAGATCGACGAAGCGGCCTTCGCTGGTGAGGCCGATGTCTTCGATGTCGATGTGGCGTGATTCGATGCCGACTTTTTCCGCGACCAGGCGCAGGTAGTCGGCGGTGCCTTTGTCTTCGACCGAATCTTTCATCGAGGCGAAGTAGAACGGCTGGTTGATCTGCAGTTGGGCGAAGGCCTGGTGCAGTTTGGTGTCGATGCTGTTGAACTGGTCGGCATGCTTGGGCAGCAGGCCGCGTTCGATGCATTGCTCGAGCCAGCCCCACTGAAATGCCGCGGCCTCGTAGAGGCTGGTCGGTGTGTCGTAGTTGAGTTCCAGCAGCTTGGCGGGGCCGGTGCCGTTGTAGGAGAAGTCCATGCGCCCGTACAGGTGCGGGTGGCCTTCGAGCCATGAGGTTTTGATCATGTCGAAGAAGGGCGCGGGGATGCTCAGGCGTTCGAGCAGTTCTTCGCTCTGGACCACGCGGGCGACGAGGTCCATGCACATGTCATGGATCTCGGTGGTCGGGTCTTCGAGGTCGTGCTCGATTTGCTTGAGCGTGAACTGGTAATACGCGCGCTCGTCCCAGTAGGGTTCGTCGTCGATGGTATGGAACAGAAAGCCGAGGTTTTCAGCCGTCTGTTTCCAGTCATGACGCTCTGCACAATGGATTTTCTTCATGGCCCGGTTTCCTTAACTGCTCGACCCGCCACCGCCCCAGCCGCTGCGTGCGCTGGCCTTGCTGCCGAAGCCGCCACGGGAGGTGGCCGACGCCACGGAGCTCGACTGGTTGGAGGAGCGCAGCGTGTTGGTGTAGTTGCTGCTGCCGTACCGGGCCTGGTTGGAGCGGCCAAACGTCGCGCCATTGGAGACGCGCTGGTTGAGCGTGGAGTTGCCGTAGTTACCGCGATCATCGCGATAGCGGTACACCGGCTCGGAGCGGTAGCTGTTGCGATTGTTGCTCAGCATGTTGCCGATCAGCAGACCGGTCAGCAGGCTACTGGTGGAGAAGCCTGAGCCACCACTGTTCGCCTGGGAGCCGCCCGCTTGAGCATTGGCGGC
The DNA here is from genome assembly GCF_006517195.1 of Pseudomonas sp. NIBRBAC000502773. Lineage (NCBI taxonomy): Bacteria > Pseudomonadati > Pseudomonadota > Gammaproteobacteria > Pseudomonadales > Pseudomonadaceae > Pseudomonas > Pseudomonas sp. NIBRBAC000502773. The sequence goes on from NZ_CP041189.1 coordinate 2,556,868, forward strand.
GTCTACCTGGGATTGTGTCACCTGGCCTTCGGCGGTCAGTTCGAAACCGCCCAGCTTGGGAATGAACTGGCCATTGGAGTCCAGTTGGCACCAGCCGGCGACAAAGTCGGCATCGCAATCGGCCTGGCTGGCGTACACGGGGGCGATGCGGCGATGCTCGGCCATGGCGGTCATGTAGGCGTCCGAACAGACGTCCACCGGCAGTTTTTCATCGGCGCATTGCTGCACCGACTGGAAGTTGTACTTCTTCTGCAAATCGTAGGTTTTTTCCGTCGGCCCGCAGCCGGATATCGCCATGGCGACCGACGCTGCCAGCGAAAGCTGGACATACTTGCTTCGTTTCATCGGGAGCTCCGTGCGCAATCAGTTCTGGGTAGGTGTCATGCACGCGGCATTCAACATGCCGACGCTGATGGCCACCGCCGCCACATAGATGCCCGCTGCGAGCTCGCCTCTCTTGATGCGCTCGGAAGTGCCCTTGAGCACGAGGCTGGTAAGCAGAAACGCCAGGAGCTGGACGACGGCTGCGATCACCGCCCAGACGACGAAGTCGAGGACGCTGATCGAATAAGCAATCACGTTGCTGGCCGGAATGGCGAAACCGACGATGGCACCGCCCAGGGCGACCGCTGCGGAAACGTTGCCCGCCCGGATCAGCTCGAATTCCTTGTGCGGGGTGACGCGGGTGTAGATGAACTGGAACAGCGCAAACAGTACGGCAGCCCCCAGGATGTAGGTGACAAACCCAAGCACGGCGGCTTTGTTCAGGGAGATGGAAAGAGCTTCTAGCATGGACTTCTTCCTTTTTTAGAGCGCATTCAAGTCGGTTGTGTACATCGAAATGCCCAGGGAGGTGCTCAGGCTGACGGTGCCTTCAGCGTCTTCTTCGACAGAGAACAGCAGAAACTCGCGGCGATCGGTCAGGCCTGTGTCACGGGCATATAGCATCGAACGGTGTTCGACGCTGTAGGAATCCTCGGGGTTTATCACCTGCTCGCTCATGGCCACCAATTCCGTCTGGCCAGCCTCGCTGCCCCACACGCGCGTGTATTCGACGCCGTTGTGGGTGTAGGTCGGCAACCCGATCGGGCTCTGCGGCCCCGCCAGCCGGCGCAATTCAGCTTCGCTGCTGATAGTGACGTAGCTCAGGTAGTTGAACAGGATCACAGACTCGACCTGCCCGGCGATGTCGCCCGTGGTGTGCACCTGTAGCCAGTAATCCTCGTCGTTCATGTAGTAGCGCGACAGCCAGGTCGACTGCCCGAGGTCAACGGTGCCGTTACTCCAGATTTCCTGGGAGCTGGGGATAACCACCGTGGTTTTCCCGTCGAGCAACAACTTCAGGGTCGTGTCGAATATCACGCCTTTGCCCGGCGCCAGGCCAAGCGGCCCGGTGGTCGGCAGCGGTTCGGCGGCGCCTTTCGAGTGTGTATTCGCTTGCGGGGCCTCAAGCCCCATCAACTGTTTAAACCATCCCATTGGAGATTTCCTTGAGGCGGGTGGAGGCAATGTAGAAGAGTTCGCCGCCTTCAACGCGCGTGGCGCTGGGCGGGTTGATCGACGGTTGCGGCGCACCTTTGGCGCGATAGCCAATGAGGGTGGCGTTATGGCGCTCTTTCATCTGGGTGTACAGATCGCCAAACGTGGCTTCAAACGCCTCGGGCAATCTCATCAGGTATTGGGTAGCCCCCTGCCCCACACACAGCAGCTCATTAATGACCACCGACGAGCCCGGGTCCTGAGAGGCGCGCACCAGCATTTCGATAGCCATGCTTGAGGTGCACTCCAGGCTGGGGGCGTAGGAACTGGCCAGGGCGGCGATCTCACTTGCATTGAAGTGGGCGACCACATGCCCGACCGGATTCAATTGATTCACCGCCAGCACGGTGGCCAGCGTCAGATCGTCAGACGGGGTTCGCACCAGCACACGCTCGGCACCGGGCACACCGGCACGCAGCAATAGCGCCGTGGAGGACAAGCTTTCACCACGGATGAAGGCCGCTTTGCCTGGCATCGGGTTTTCTTCGAGGGTGCAATCGCAGATGACGATCAGGTTGTCGTTCGAGGTTTCGTCTTGCAGCAACAACTCGATGACCCGTTCACTGGACGCGCCCTCCCAGCCAATGAGCACGGTATGGCCGATTTTGCCGGTGAAATCGCCTTTGCCCTTCATGCCTTTTCTCCATGCATCGATGACAGTGCTGGTGGTTTTGCCGATGGCCGCCGTCAGCAGCGCAATGCCCCCGAGCATGACCCAGGTCGCCACGAACAAGCGTCCCAAAGAGGTCTGCGGCGATAGATCGCCATAGCCGACGGTCAGCGTGGTGGTGAGATAGAAGTAAACAAACGTGGCGGGCGCGGTGAGGTGTTGTTCGCCCAGAACCACCAGGCCCAGATAAGCCGTGCTCAGGTGTACCCCCAAGGCGATGACCAGGCCTGCCCAGCCGAAGCGGTGAAAGAGGGAAGCGGCGTACCTGCGCAACAAAAGAAAAATCGGCATTGCGTCCCTGACTCCCTGGGTGCTCAAGTGCGTTCAGCCGGCATTAAACCTGCTGCGTGGTTGAGAGAGAAGTACCTTGGCGGCAATAAATCCGGCGAAGGCACCAAACAGATGCCCTTCGAAGGAAACGCCTTGGCGAGGCAGGAAGCCAAGGACCAGTCCGCCATACAGTACCGCCACGACACCAGCCGTGATCAGGTTGCTCCAGCTCCTGTGGAACCAAGCGCGAGACAACAGGTAGGCCCACAACCCGAACACCCAGCCGCTGGCCCCGACGTGCACACCCGCAAAACCGAACAGCCAGACCAGCGAACCGCCCAGCAGGATAATGATCGCGCTGACGGTCACAAACCGATTCAGCCCTTCGATCATCACCAGGCTGCCCAGGATCAAAAAGGCAACTAGGTTCGCGCTCAGGTGGGCAAACGACCCGTGCAAAAACGGCGAGGTGAGGATGCCCGGCAGGCCCGGCAGCGTTCTCGGGATCAGGCCGAACGCCATGAGGCTGTAACCGGTCGCGGCATTGAGCAGTTGCAGCGCGACCATGAACAGCGCCAGGCCTGCGATTGTCTTGAAACCCTTCAGGGCGCCCATCCTGACCTCGACGTAAAAAAAGAAGGGCAGACACTGCCCTTCCTGCGGCGACGTTGCTTACTCGGCCGATTTTTGCTTCAGACGCTCCAGAATCGCATTGGCGCTGCCTTCGTTCGGCGTGATGCCGGCGTCGCGCAGCTTGCGCTCCAGGTCGGTCCCGGTCGATGCATCTGCCAGCTCATCCTGGGCTTGCAGTTCAGCGGCGCGTTGCTGCTGCTTGGCCTGCAAACGATTCAGCGTACCGACGGCGGTTTCCAGCTTGCCGTTGGCACCGCCGCTGGCGATGGAGGCGCTGACCTGGGCCTTCTGTACGCTGTCGCGCGCCTTGGCCATGTCCACTTGCTGGCGCAGGCTTTTGATCCGGCTTTCGGCCTTGGTGATGTCCTTGCGCATGCCTTCCGCATAGCCACCGAACTCGGTGGCTTGCTTATGCTCGACATCCCGCTCGTTGGTCAGGGTCGAGATGGCTTCGGCGACTTCCAGGGCGAGGTCTTCACGATTGGCCTGCAGGGCAGCCACGGCCTTGGACTCCAGGTCCTTGATCTTGGCGTCGTACTCGTTGACGCGATCAGTCGCCAGTTTGTGCTTGGCCATGATGCTCACCAGCTCACGCTTGGCGTTGGCCAGCGCGGTGTCGGCATCGCGGATTTCCTGATCGAGGATGCGCAGGGCCTGTTGGTCGACGATCGATTCGCCGACTTCGTTGGCACCGCCACGCAGCGCGGTGAACAATTTGCTCCAGATGGACTGAGTCATTGGATACTCCCGAATACTTAATTGAAGAAACGTTCGAAGGCTTCGCTGGCGCGCTGCACGTTGTCGACCAGGGTTTTCACCTCGGTGACGATATTGGTCAGGCTGGAGTCGGAGCTCAACGCACCGAACATGTTGTAGACCACTTGCCCGTTAGGCATGGACTCGATGCCGATGGAGGACAGCGGGAACATTTCCCGGCTGCGCAACACCGCGTCATTGAATTTAGCGACATCGTTGATGGACTCGACATCGACCAGCACGGTGTCAACGATGATCTGCTCGCCCACCACCGCGATGTAAATCGGCAGGCCACCGAAGTCGTTCATTTCCAGCTTGATGCTGGACTCGGAGCCTTGAACCAGAGAAAGCGTAATGTCCTTGGACACCACGTCATCCAGGGCCTGAAGAGCGGTGAAGAGGCGATCGATATTCCAGTTGGTACCTGCGCTCATGAAATTCTCCGACATGAATGAGCCAGCCAGAATCGGCTGGCGAAGCTGTTTCTCCATCTGCTTGAGCAAGCTTCGGTTTTCGGGAAGCACCCAAGTCTCGTGTTTCACATAGCCGGCGGCCGCCAGGCCTGCACGCATCTGCTTCATGTAAAAGCTCGATGGCTTTTTGGCGGACGGCTTCAAGCGCTCTCCCTTGAGGCTTGCTGAATCGGTATCGGGCCCTTTAGGCGGACTCGATGGAGAGCTGCTTTCCATGGTACTGACCTCGCTGTGAAAAACTCACGCGTGAGAAAATCTACAGGCATTTTTTGCCACACTCAATAGCTCACGCGTGAGATTTTTTGACTTACTTTTTCGATCATCAAAAGGACAAATCCTGCTGACAACCCATGAATTGTCGCCTTTGAGTTGACGGTATTACCCATTCCAGCCGATTTATCCCCCAGTACCCACCCATTAATCTGTGCCCATGTTGAACGCAACGCCCAACCAACCTGAACAAAAAAGGATTCAACCATGAGCACTCCAACCTACAACCGCTTGAACAAAGACGACGCCGTAGTCCTGCTGGTCGACCACCAGACCGGCCTGATTTCCCTGGTGCAGGACTTCTCGCCCAACGAGTTCAAGAACAACGTGCTGGCCCTGGCCGACCTGGCCAAGTTCTTCAACCTGCCGACCATCCTCACCACCAGCTTCGAACAAGGCCCCAACGGCCCGCTGGTTCCGGAGTTGAAAGAAATGTTCCCGGACGCGCCGTACATCGCCCGCCCCGGCCAGATCAATGCCTGGGACAACGAAGACTTCGTCAAGGCAATCAAAGCCACCGGTCGCAAGCAGATCATCATCGCCGGCGTGGTCACGGATGTATGCGTAGCGTTCCCGACCTTGTCGGCGCTGGCGGAAGGGTTCGAGGTATTTGTGGTGACCGATGCCTCCGGCACGTTCAACACCACGGTGCAGCAGGCGGCGTGGAGCCGGATGACCCAGGCCGGTGCACAGTTGATGAATTGGTTCTCGGTAGCCTGTGAGCTGCACCGCGACTGGCGCAACGATATCGAAGGCCTGGGCAATCTGTTGTCCCAGCGCATTCCGAACTATCGCAACTTGATGAATGGGTATGCGGCGCTGACGGCTCACCAGAAGTAAACCAGCCGAGATTCGCGATAAGCCTGCTTTGAAAAGCAGGCTTTCGTTATTCAACCGAGCTTCCAACTTAAAGAACCACAGCGCACTGCTCTTCGATCAGCATGATCGCCATTTGAAGCATCCCCCAAACTGTGATTTGGGGCTGACTGTTACGCGACCTTCGTAAGCCCTTTCTGATTTTCCCCACCGTTCATCCAGCCGCTTTTTACTGCGGCAGACAAATTTCACATCACAAAAACTACAGAAAACACCGATCACCAGACTAGACCCTGAGCCAAATCCACAGCACAATCGGCTCACCAAATGAGCCGAATAACCTCTTTATTCGGCTCACGCACCCAGGCATTCCACCATGGCTCATCCACACTGGATCTGGCAACACGCCGACTGGCCTCACTTCCACTGGCAACCCGGTCGCCTCGCGGCTTTGCTGCGCGAGTGCGGACAAGCCCAGGGCAAGTTGTTGGGCATGCTCGGCTCCGTCAGCCAGGCAGTCAGCGCACAGAATGAACTGGATGCGCTGCTGCAAAATATCCTGACGTCCTCGGCGATTGAGGGTGAGCAGTTGAATGTCGGCTCGGTGCGCTCGTCCCTGACAAGGCGGATGGGCCTGGAAGCGATGGAAGACGGTCAGGTAAGCCGCCGCAGCGAAGGCCTCGCCGAGTTGATGATGGATGCCACTCAACAATTCACCCAGCCGTTTACCCTCGCCCGCCTATTGAACTGGCATCACTTATTGTTCCCGGCCCCGCAAGCGGGCTATGCCGCTCGAGCGCTCAATATTGGATCCTTGAGGGGAGATGAGCCGATGCAAGTGGTGTCGGGCCGGCTTGATCGGCCGACCGTGCATTTCGAGGCCCCGCCACGTCTGGGACTGGAGCAGGCACTGGCGGATTTCCTGGAGTGGTTCGAAACCAGCCGCGATCAGCCGGAACTGGACCCATTGGTACGCGCCGGCGTCGCGCACTTCTGGTTTGTCACACTGCACCCCTTCGATGACGGCAATGGTCGCCTGACACGCGCTATCACCGATCTGGCACTGGCCCAGGGTGAACACCAGGCCATCCGTTTCTATGCCATGTCAGCCAGCATCCTCGAAGACCGCACCGGCTACTACAACGCGCTGGAATCCAGCCAGAAGGCCTCCCTGGATATCACTGCCTGGCTGGAGTGGTTCCTTAAAACCCTGTTACGCAGCGTGCAGCAGGCCATGGCGCGGATTGACCGGGTGCTGGAAAGGAGTCGGTTCTGGCAGCAACACCGCGACGTCCCTTTGTCGGCTGAACAGATCAAGGTCCTCAATCGACTGCTCGACGGTGGTGAGAAGGGCTTCGAACACGGCATCAGCGCGGCGCAGTACCAGGCGGTCGTAAAGGTCTCCAAGGCGACAGCGACGCGACACCTGGCGGACCTGCTGGAAAAAAACTGCCTGGTCCGCCTCCCCGGAGGCGGCCGCAGCACGCGATATCAGGTCAATACAGGGGGCGAGTGACACCCCACTCATTTGCCCGCTCATTTGCCCAGAATCCCCACGTCTGCTAGTGTCGCGCCGGTTTACCGTCTACCGGAATAGCCGCCATGGCCCGCAAAAAAGTTGCACTCGATTTCGAACAATCCCTCGCCGACCTGCAAACATTGGTCGAGCGTCTGGAGAACGGCGAGTTGTCGCTGGAGGACTCGCTGACGGCGTTTGAGCAAGGCATCGGCCTGACCCGTGACTGCCAGAGCGCATTGGCGCAGGCGGAGCAGAAGGTCCAGGTATTGCTGGAGCGTGACGGAGAGTTGGCCGAAGAACCTTTCGATGCGGAACAGCCGGAATGATCGACGCGTATCAGGCCAGTAGCCAAGCCCGGGTGAACGCGGCGCTGGAGCCCTTGTTTGTTGCGCCAAGCCCGGAAATGAAGCGTCTGTATGAAGCCATGCGCTACAGCGTGATGAATGGCGGCAAGCGCGTGCGCCCGTTGCTGGCGTATGCGGCCTGTGAAGCGCTGGGCGCGCCGGCCGAACAGGCCAACGGTGCCGCCTGTGCGGTCGAGTTGATTCACGCCTATTCCCTGGTACACGACGATTTGCCGGCCATGGACGACGACGATCTGCGTCGTGGCCAGCCCACCACCCATAAAGCCTTTGATGAAGCCTATGCGATCCTCGCCGGCGACGGCTTGCAGAGCCTGGCGTTCAGCGCGTTGCTGGACCCACGCCTGAGCAGCGTCAACGCCGAGATCCGCCTGCGCATGGTCACCGCACTGGCCCTGGCTGCCGGCCCTGCGGGCATGGTGGGCGGGCAGGCGATCGACATGGGTTCGGTCAGCGTCAAGCTGGATCAAAAAGCCCTTGAGCACATGCACCGCCACAAGACCGGTGCACTGATCGAAGCCGCCGTGCACTTGGGCGCCCTGGCCAGCGGGCGTGCCGAAACCGCGCAATTGGCGGCGCTGCAGACCTATTCCCGGGCCATTGGCCTGGCGTTCCAGGTGCAGGACGACATTCTCGACGTGGAAAGCGATACCGCCACCCTGGGCAAACGCCAGGGCGCCGATATCGCACGGGACAAACCGACTTATCCTGCGCTGCTCGGGCTGGAAGCCGCCAAGGCCTACGCCGTGGAACTACGCGATCAAGCGCTGGACGCCCTGCGACCTTTCGACGCGGCGGCCGAGCCGCTGCGTGACCTGGCGCGGTATATCGTCGAACGTCGCCACTGATTACGGCGGCCATTGCAGCCGCATATCGGCCAAGTTCGGCGCTCTGCGTGGGCAGTTTGCGATGCTTGAGGTAAACTGCCGCCTCTTCTATACCTATAACGATTCGCCTGATGCCCACGACGTTTCAAGAGATTCCCCGCAAGCGCCCGTCCACGCCCCTGCTCGACCGTGCTGCCACGCCGGACGGCCTGCGTCGTCTGGGTGAAGCCGAGCTGGAAACCCTGGCCGATGAGTTGCGCCTGGAATTGCTCTACACGGTCGGCCAGACCGGTGGGCATTTCGGTGCCGGCCTGGGCGTCATCGAGCTGACCATCGCGTTGCACTACGTGTTCGACACCCCGGATGACCGGCTGGTGTGGGACGTGGGCCATCAGGCGTATCCGCACAAGATCCTCACGGGCCGCCGCGAGCGCATGGGCACGCTGCGCCAGAAGGACGGCGTTGCCGCCTTCCCGCGCCGCGCCGAAAGCGAGTACGACACCTTTGGCGTCGGCCACTCCAGCACCTCGATCAGCGCAGCGCTGGGCATGGCGATTGCCGCCCGCCTGCAAGGCAGCGACCGCAAGGCAATCGCCGTGATCGGTGATGGCGCGCTGACTGCCGGCATGGCCTTCGAAGCGCTGAACCATGCGCCGGAAGTGAACGCCAACATGTTGGTGATCCTCAACGACAACGACATGTCGATCTCGCGCAATGTCGGTGGCCTGTCCAATTACCTGGCCAAGATTCTCTCCAGCCGCACCTACGCCAGCATGCGTGAAGGCAGCAAGAAGGTGCTCTCGCGTCTGCCCGGCGCGTGGGAAATTGCCCGGCGCACCGAAGAATATGCCAAGGGCATGCTGGTCCCCGGCACGCTGTTCGAAGAGCTGGGCTGGAACTACATCGGCCCCATCGACGGCCATGACCTGCCCACGCTGATCGCCACGCTGCGCAATATGCGTGACCTCAAGGGCCCGCAGTTCCTGCACATCGTCACCAAGAAAGGCAAAGGCTTCGCCCCGGCGGAAGTCGATCCGATCGGCTACCACGCGATCACCAAGCTGGAACCCCTGGACGCCCCCGCCGCTGCGCCGAAAAAAGCCAGCGGGCCGAAGTACTCCGGTGTGTTCGGCGAATGGCTGTGTGACATGGCCGCCGTCGACCCGCGCCTGGTGGGCATCACCCCGGCGATGAAGGAAGGCTCCGACCTGGTGGCGTTCAGCGAGCGTTTCCCGCTGCGCTATTTCGACGTGGCCATTGCCGAGCAGCACGCGGTGACCTTTGCCGCCGGCATGGCCTGTGAAGGCGCCAAGCCTGTCGTGGCGATCTACTCCACCTTCCTGCAGCGCGGTTATGACCAGTTGGTGCATGACGTCGCCGTGCAGAACCTCGACGTGCTGTTTGCCATCGACCGCGCCGGTCTAGTCGGCGAAGACGGCCCGACTCACGCGGGCAGCTTCGACCTGTCCTACTTGCGCTGCATTCCCGGCATGCTGGTAATGACGCCGAGCGACGAAAACGAACTGCGCAAGATGCTCAGCACCGGCCACCTGTATAACGGCCCGGCCGCCGTGCGTTACCCGCGGGGCAACGGCCCGAATGCGCTGATCGAGAAGGACCTGGAGCCGATCGAAATCGGCAAGGGCATTGTGCGTCGCCAGGGCAGCAAGGCTGCATTCCTGGTGTTTGGCGTGCAATTGGCCGAAGCGCTCAAGGTGGCCGAGAAGATCGACGCCACCGTGGTCGACATGCGCTTCGTCAAGCCGCTGGATGAAGCCCTGGTGCGCGAAGTCGCCGGTAGTCATGAGCTGCTGGTGACCGTCGAGGAGAACGCCATCATGGGCGGTGCCGGTGCGGCGGTCAGTGAGTTCCTGGCGCGGGAAAACATCCTCAGGTCGGTGCTGCACCTGGGCTTGCCGGATACCTACGTCGAACACGCCAAGCCGGCGCAGATGCTGGCTGAATGCGGGCTGGATGAAGCAGGGATCGAGGCTTCGGTGCGCGAGCGCCTGGCGCTGCTGGCCCTGTAGAAACCGGAACCAAAATGTGGGAGGGGGCTTGCCCCCGATAGCGGTGGATCAGTTACAGCTACTGAGACTGACACACTGCAATCGGGGGCAAGCCCCCTCCTACATTTGATTGTGCCATCTTCAAACGCCATGGACAGCCCATGAAACACCTGTACCTTGCCCTGCCGCTTCTTCTGCCCTCCCCTGAATTGCTCGCCGACACCCGCGACAACGCCCTGAAACTCACCGACGTCGTCATCAGCGCCAACCGCCAGGTCCAGGCACGCAACGACAGCAGCGCCGCCAACACCGTGTTCACCCGCGACGACATCGACCGCCTGCAACCCACCAGCCTCACCGACCTGCTCAGCCGTGTGCCCGGCGTACAAGTCGCCCCCTCCGGTGGCCGTGGCAGTTTGCCGGGCATCTACCTGCGGGGCACCAAGTCCGCCCAAAGCCTGGTGCTGGTCGACGGCCAGCGCATCGCCAACACCACCTCTGGCGACAGCGGCCTGCAATACCTCAACGTCGACCAGATTGAGCGGGTGGAAGTGCTGCGCGGCTCGCGCTCGGTGATCTACGGCAGCGACGCGATTGGCGGCGTGATCCAGGTATTCACCCGACGCAATGCCGAGCAAGGCGTGCAACCAAGGGTGAAAGTCGGGTTCGGCAGCCACAACACCTGGGAACGCAGCCTTGGCCTTTCGGGTGGTGACAAACAGACGCGCTTCAACCTGGGCGCGAGCCTGGACGACACGGCCGGCATCAACTCAACCCGCCAGTCGTTCCCCAGCGACGGCGACCATGATGCTTATCGTAACCAGTCCGTGAGCCTGAACCTCAGCCACTCCTTCAGCGATGAACTGGAGGTGGGCTTCAATCTGTTGGATAACCGTGGCAAGTCGGAGTACGACAACAGCTTCGGCCGCTACGACGCCGCCACCGGGCAAACCGTCGGCCAGAAACCCTACACCGACTACGCTGTGAGCAGCGCCAGCGGCTATGTCGACGCCACGTTCAATGAGCACTGGCAATCGCGCCTGGAGCTGGGCCACAGCGAGAACCGCGACACCAAGCGCGACACCCTCAGCGAGGATTTCAGCGTATTCAACACCTACCGCGACTCGGTCAACTGGCAGAACGACCTGACCCTGGATGAGCAGAACAGCCTGATCCTCGGCGGCGACTGGTACGAAGACCGCTTCCACGGCTCCACCACCTTTACCGAAAACAGCCGCTGGAACCGCGCCGCCTTCGTGCAGCATCGCTTTCACAGCGCGTGGTTTTCCACCGAACTGGGCCTGCGTCACGACCAGAACCAGCAGTTCGGCGGGCAGAACAGCTGGAGCGGTACCCTGACCTTGCCGGTCAACCCCGACAATGACCTGCTGCTGAGCTACAGCGAAGGCTTCCGCGCGCCGACCTTCAACGACCTCTATTATCCGGACACGAAGTACAGCAACCCCCACCTGCAGCCCGAAACATCAAAGAGCTACGAACTGCAGTGGCGCAGCCAGTTGAGTGACAGCACGCGCCTGGAAGCTTCGCTGTACCGCACCGATTTGAGCGATGCGATCATTCTCGACCAAACCGGCAAGCCGCAGAATGTGGCGTCGGCACGCATCAACGGTGTTGAGGCGGCGCTCAAGCAGGACCTGTTCGGCTGGCAAGGCAACCTCGGACTGTCGCTCATCGACCCGCGCGACCGCGACAGTGGCCACACCCTGGCCCGCCGGGCACGGCGTACGTTGAGCCTGGACCTCGACCGGCAATTCGACCAGATGGGCGTGGGCGCCAGTTGGCAGGCGATCAGCCACAGCTATGACGATGAAGCCAACACCCAGCGCCTGGGCGGCTATGGGCTGCTCGAGCTGCGTGGCAGTTGGGCGGTGACGCGGGAAGTGGCGTTGTCGCTGAAGGTCGACAACCTGCTGGACAAGTCCTATGCACGGGCACGCTACAGTTACAACGATCCGGCATTCGTCAACAATCACGATTACCGTGAAGAAGGCCGGACGTGGATGTTTGGCGTGACCTGGACACCTGAAATCTGATTGTGGCCTGGACCGGCCTCAGCGGCCCGGAGCAATCACCTGACACAGCCGCGCCAGCGCTTCCAGCATCTGCCCGCTGGGCCGTTCCAGGCCTTTGTCCGGAACCAGCCGCACCCGCGCCGCCATGGTTGGCCAGACCTTCCAGGCTTCCTTCTGAGCCTGATCGCCCACCAGGATCATCTCGGGATTGCGCTGCAATACCGACTCGATGCTGACCTGCGGCGCGGGCAGCTTCAGGTCGTCAAATACGTTGCGCGCACCGCACACGCTCAACGCGTCGCTGATGATCTGGCCGCCACCCACGGTGTACAGCGGCTGGTTCCACACCTGGTAGAACACCCGCACCGGTTCGGCCCGCTGATAACGCTGACGCAACTGCGCCAGGCGCTGGCGCAGGCGCGCGGCCAATTGCCGGCCGGCGTCGGCACGGCCCAATTGCGCGGCGATGGCCTGGACCTGAGTGGTGAGTTGTTCGAGGCTATGGGGTTCGGCGACGTACACCGGGATATTCAGGCGCTGCAGTTGCTCGCGCTGGGCCGGGCCGACGCTACCGGGCCAGAGCAGGATCAGGTCGGGCTTGAGGCTGAGCAGGCGCTCCATATCGAGTTGCCCGTAACGCCCAACCGACGGCACGTTCGCCAGTGCCACCGGCCGATCGCCGCCATCGAGCACGCCCACCAGCAAGTCGGCAGCACCCAGTTCAACCACGATTTCAGACAGGGAGGGAGCCAGGCTCACGACCCGTTCGACCGCCAGTGCCGGGGCACCGAACGCCAGCAGCAGGAGCGCCAGCCAGCGGACCCTCATCCCAGCTGGCGCGGGATGCGGTAGAGGTAAAACAACACCATCGTCGATAGCGCCAACAGGAAAAGCGGCACCGCTTCCAGGCCGACGAACACCGCCAGTGCGCCCACCCAGGCCGGCACGGCCGCCACCATCAAGGCCGTGCGCCGACGCGCCGCCAGGGTGATCCAGGCAGCCGGTTCTTCAGCGGTATCGAGGGCTTTGGAGGTGGCGATCAGGGCGTGTTTATAGCCGTTGAAGTAGCGCAGGCTGAGGAACATCGACGCCACGCCGGCGATAAAGAACGGCATGGCCAGCACCGGCAACAAGGGCTCGCCCTGGCCAAACACCAGGTTGATCACGAACAGCGGGAGCAGCGCCAGGGCCAGGTACTGCCACCAGCTGAAGGACAGTCGCCGTTTCACCTGGCCACGGGTCACGCGCGGTCGACCTCGCCTTGATGCTCGTTGCCCATCATGTGGTCGAGCTTGCTGGCCTTGGTCGCCAGGTAGAGTTTGTTATGCGGGTTGTGCCCGGTGTGCAGCGGTACGCGCTCGGCCACGGCGATGCCCATCTCGGTCAAGGCCTTGACCTTGCGCGGGTTGTTGGTCATCAGGCGCAGGGACTTCACGCCCAGGTGCTCCAGCATCGGCAGGCAGATCGCGTAGTCACGCTGGTCGGCGGCGAAGCCCAGGCGCTCATTGGCCTCGACGGTATCGGCGCCGCCGTCTTGCAGCTCGTAGGCGCGGATCTTGTTCAGCAGGCCAATGCCACGGCCTTCCTGACGCAAGTACAAAAGGACTCCACGGCCTTCACGGGCGATGGCGCGCATCGCCGCTTCAAGTTGCGAGCCGCAGTCACAGCGCTGGCTGAACAGCGCATCGCCGGTCAGGCACTCGGAGTGCACGCGACCGAGAACCGGTGCGCCATCGGCGATATCGCCGAGGCTGAGCACAACGTGCTCGCGCCCGGTGGCTTCTTCGAGAAAGCCGCTCATGGTGAACGTGGCAAAAGGGGTAGGCAGCTTGGAAGCAGCGACGAAAACGACGGGCACCGTGTGCTCCTGATTTCAGATTTCACAGAGGCGGGCATTATAACAGCAGGTTCCTACAGACGCTTAAGCTGAATTATCGCTGATAAAGATCAATCGGTTTGATTGGCCTTCGTCCCGGTTCTATGCAGGTCAGAACGGATACGGCAGTTTCCAGCGCAGGAAAATCGGCTTCAGTTCGCCGCTTTTCACCAGGACCGCCATGCGCTGGTCAAACACGGTGCGTAATGCCCGCCCACGCTCGGTATCGGCAAAACCCACGTAGAGCGGCAGGTCGATGATGTGGGTGAGCCGGAACTGGGACGGGGCGTCCGCCTGACTGAGAACGTATCGGGCTTCGGTGAGCGCATCAATGTAGAAGTCGGCACGACCATGCTGCAGCATCGGCAAAATACCATCGCGCCGCTGGATCTGATTGAAACGGCGCACATGGGGCAAATACGCCTCGTACTTGTAGCCCCGCACCCAGGCCAGGCGATAATCCCCCAGCGTCGCGGCGCTTGGTATCGGCGAGGTCGCCAGCCCAAGGGCGTAGATGGGGTCGGAATCGAAGTTCCAGTGCGGGTAAAGCACACCCTTGACTTCATCGCGGTAGGAACCGACCCAGCCATCCACTTCACCGCGCTGGGCCAGGCCGACCGAGCGGGTGTAAGGTTCAATACGGGTTTGCAGGGTAATCCCGACCGGTTCGAAGACGTGCCGCAACACATCCCAGGCCAGGCCGCTGCCGTCGGCATTGGTGTAGTCCTCCCAGGCCTCGCTGGCCAGCATGACCTTGCCGGGCACCACCGGCACCTCCTGCGCCTGGCTCCATGCCGGAAGGACACACAGCAGCATCAGCAGCCAGCGGCGTACATCCATGGCGATGATCTCCTGCAAATCCAACATCCAGAACGACGTAATAGAGCGTAGCGCAGCACGCGATTCAGGGTGCCGGGCAAAAATGTTGATAGCCACGGATGGCCGGGGTGATGTCTTGCCCGAGAGCGTCAAGCAGCGTTACGCCCTGCCCCGCCTGGACCTGGCCGATAACATGCACCGGCCAACCGTCAGCCAGCAACGGCGCCAACTCGACGGGCGGCAGGGTGAACACCAGCACGTAGTCATCGCCGCCGCTCAATGCGGCGACCCGCGCCTCGTCATCACCGACAAACGCCAGCAACGCGTGGGACAGCGGCAGCTTCTGGCGCTCGATCAACAGGCTGACAGCCGAGGCCTTGGCGATATGCCCGCAATCGGCCAGAAGACCGTCAGAAATATCCATCGCCGATGTGGCCTTGCCCCGTAGAGCCAGGCCCAAGGCCAACTGCGGTTGTGGCGACCAGTAATGGGCAAGCAGCGGGTCGGCAATCGCGGCATCGGCGCTGCGCTGCCCCAATACCAGCGGCAAGGCACCGGCGGCATTACCCAACTCGCCGCCGACACACAAGAGGTCGCCCGGCTGTGCACCGCTGCGGGTCAGCGCCTGCCCGGCGGGTACACGACCAAACACGGTCAGGGTCAGGCTCAGCGGACCGCGCGTGGTGTCGCCGCCCACCAGGCCCACACCGCAGTTTTGCGCCATGGCGTTCAACCCCTGGGCATAGCGTTGCAGCCAATCGGCATCGACGCTCGGCGTAGTGAGTGCGAGAGTAAACGCGAGGGGGTGGGCGCCCATGGCGGCCAGGTCGCTGACCGCCACGGCCAGCGAGCGCTGGCCGAGCAGGAACGGGTCACAGGGGTCGGCAAAGTGCACGCCGGCCACCAAGGTATCGGTGGAAATTGCCAGCTGCTCCCCGGCGGGGAGCGCCAGCAGGGCACAGTCGTCGCCGATCCCCAGGGCAATGCCCTCGCCGCCCTGTGCGCACGGCGCGGCGGCGAAGTACTGGTGGATCAGCTCGAACTCGCCCATTCAGGACTCAAGCGCAGGTTAGCGCTTGTACGCCTTCACTTCGGCTTCACGCAGGCGCGGGGCCAGCTTGTCGAGCACGCCGTTGACGAACTTGTGACCGTCGGTCGAACCGTAGACTTTCGCCAGTTCGATGCCTTCATTGATCACCACGCGGTACGGCACGTCGACGCGCTTGAGCAGCTCCCAGGTGGACAGGCGCAGTACGGCCAATTCAACCGGGTCCAGCTCTTCGAGGGTCAGGTCCAGGCACGGCGTCAATGCCGCATCGATCTCGGCCAGGTTGGCCGGAACGCCGTGCAGGATGTCGTGGAAGTAGCTCTGGTCGGCAAACGTGAAGTCGTTATCGACGCGAAATTGCGCTTCGATTTCGTTCAGCGAGGTGCCAGCCATGTGACGCTGGTACAGCGCCTGGGTGGCGAGCTGGCGGGCAGCACGGCGCTTTTCGCTTTTCGACGGCTTGCCGGCGTCCGCTGGACGCTCGTCGCGTGGGTTGAAGCAATCGCTCTCGTCGGAAATCACTTGGCCTCCAACTGCGACAGCAGGCTGACCATTTCCAGGGCGGACAGGGCAGCTTCAGCGCCTTTGTTGCCGGCTTTGGTGCCGGAACGCTCGATGGCTTGCTCGATGGAATCCACGGTCAGTACGCCGAAAGCGACTGGCACGCCGAACTCCATGGACACCTGGGCCAGGCCCTTGGTGCATTCGCCGGCCACGTATTCGAAGTGCGGAGTACCGCCACGAATGACCGCGCCCAGGGCGATGATCGCCGCGTATTCACCCTGCTGAGCAACTTTTTGCGCAACCAGCGGAATTTCGAAGGCGCCAGGGGCGCGGATGATAGTGATGTCGCTCTCGCTCACACCGTGGCGAACCAGGGCATCCACGGCACCGCTTACCAGGCTTTCAACCACGAAGCTGTTGAAGCGGCCAACCACCAGGGCATAGCGGCCTTTGGGGGCGATGAAGGTACCTTCGATGGTCTTCAGGGTCATTCGACAAATCTCTTAAAGAGCCGGGACGCGAAAAGTGCGTCCCTCAGTGATGATTTAACCGCGAACAAGGGGCAAAAAGCGCCGGCCTTTATTCGGAGGGCACGTATTCTACAACTTCCAGATCGAATCCGGATATCGCATTAAATTTCATCGGTGCGCTCATCAGGCGCATTTTGCGCACACCGAGGTCACGCAGGATCTGCGAACCGGCGCCGACGATGCTGTAGGTGGTCGGCGTTTTCACCTGGGTCTGTTCGGCAGTTTCGCGAATATGCGCGAGCAGCACGTCGCCATCCACCGGGTTACCCAGCAGCAGCACCACACCGCTGCCGGCCTCGGACACCGCAGCCATGGCGGCGCGCAGGCTCCAGCGGCCCGGTTGCTTGACCATCAGCAGGTCGCGCAGCGGGTCCATGTTGTGCACGCGCACCAGGGTCGGCTCGTCGGCGCAGATAGTGCCCAGGGTCAGGGCCATGTGCACGTCGCCTTCCACCGAATCACGGTAGGTCACCAAATTGAATTGGCCCAGTTCGCTGTCCAGTGGCTGCTCGGCAATCCGCTGAACGGTACGTTCGTGGATCATCCGGTAGTGAATCAGGTCGGCAATGGTGCCGACCTTGATGTTGTGTTCGGCGGCAAAGGCTTCGAGTTCGGCGCGGCGGGCCATGGTGCCGTCGTCGTTCATCACTTCGCAGATCACGCCGCAGGGCTCGAAACCGGCCATGCGCGCCAGGTCGCAGGCGGCTTCGGTGTGGCCGGCGCGAGCGAGGGTGCCGCCCGGTTGAGCCATCAACGGGAAGATGTGGCCGGGGCTGACGATGTCTTCGGCCTTGGCGTCCTTGGCGGCAGCGGCTTGCACGGTGCGGGCACGGTCGGCGGCGGAAATGCCGGTGGTGACGCCGGTGGTCGCTTCAATCGATACGGTGAACTTGGTACCAAACCCTGAACCATTGCGCGGCGCCATCAACGGCAGCTTGAGCAACTCGCAGCGCTCGCGGCTCATGGGCATGCAGATCAAGCCACGGGCGTGCTTGGCCATGAAGTTGATGTGCTCAGGCTTGCAGGCCTCGGCGGCCATGATGATATCGCCTTCGTTTTCGCGGTCTTCGTCATCCATCAGGATGACCATCTTGCCTTGGCGGATGTCTTCAACCAGTTCTTCGATGCTATTGAGCGCCACAGGGCACCCCCTTGGTCAGGATTTCAGGTAGCCGTTAGCGGCCAGAAAACTTTCGGTGATGTTCCCGGCTGCAGGCTCTGCGGCCTTATCGCCCAACAGCAGGCGCTCCAGGTAACGGGCAAGCAAGTCGACTTCCAGGTTCACCCGGCGACCAGGCTGGTACGACGCCATGATGGTCTCGCTCAGGGTGTGGGGAATGATGGTCAGTTCGAATTCGGCGCCATTCACGGCGTTCACGGTCAGGCTGGTGCCGTCGACGGTGATCGAGCCTTTGTGGGCAATGTACTTGGCCAGCTCCTTGGGCGCGCGGATGCGGAATTCCACGGCGCGCGCATTTTCGCTGCGGGCCACCACTTCGCCGACGCCGTCGACGTGGCCGCTGACCAGGTGGCCGCCAAGGCGGGTGGTCGGGGTCAGGGCTTTTTCCAGGTTGACCGGGCTGCCGGCCTTGAGGTCGTTCATCGCGGTGCAGTCCAGGGTTTCCCGGCTGACGTCGGCGGCAAAGCCGTTGCCCGGCAGTTCGACGACGGTCAGGCACACGCCGCTGACAGCGATGCTGTCGCCCAGCTTGACGTCGCCGAGGTCGAGCTTGCCGGTTTCAACCAGCAGGCGCACGTCGCCGCCCTTGGGGGTCATGGCGCGGATGCTGCCGATGGATTCGATAATGCCGGTGAACATGGCGTTACTCCTGGAAAACGGTGCGGGCACTTGAGCGCCCGGTCAGAATTATACGCTCGCTGCTGGCACAGGGATGGCAGTGACTCGCCAGTCGTCGCCTACAGCGCGCATTTCAGTGATCTTGAGTTGGGGAGCGTCGGCCAGCTTCTCAAGTGGCCAGTCCAGCAAAGGCCGGGCAGCGGAGCCGAGGAACTTGCCAGCGACGAAAATCACGTATTCGTCCACCAGGCCCTGCTGGGCAAACGCGCCCGCCAGGCTTGGGCCGGCTTCCACCAAGACGTCGTTGACACCACGGGCGGCCAGCGCCACCAGCGCCGAGCGCAGGTCGACCTGGCCGTCCACGCCCGGCACCACCAGGCATTCGGGGCCACGGGGGAACTGGTTTTCCGCGGTGACGCAGGTGATGACCAGCGCCGGGCCGGCCTTGAAGAACGGTGCGTTGAGCGGCACGCGCAAACGGCCGTCGATCAGCACGCGCAGCGGCGGGCGCGACATGGCCAGGGCCGTGGTGGCGTCGTCCAGGCCGAGTTCGGCGGCGCGTACGGTCAGGCGTGCACCGTCGGCCAATACGGTGTCGGCACCGGTCAGCACCACGCTGGCCTCGGCGCGCAGGCGCTGCACGGCGGCGCGGGCGGCGGGGCCGGTGATCCATTGGCTTTCGCCGCTGGCCATGGCAGTGCGGCCATCCAAACTCATCGCCAGCTTGACCCGCACAAACGGCAGGCCATGCTCCATACGCTTGAGAAAGCCCTTATTCAGGGCCCTGGCTTCACCTTCCAGCACGCCGCTGCGCACCTCGATTCCGGCCTGGGCCAGGCGCTGCATGCCGCGCCCGGCGACTTCCGGGTTGGGGTCCTGCATCGCTGCGACCACCCGCGCCAGCCCGGCACTCACCAGCGCATCGGCGCACGGCGGGGTATGGCCGTAGTGGCTGCAGGGCTCGAGGGTTACGTACGCCGTGGCGCCGCGCGCCTTGTCACCGGCAGCCCGCAAGGCATGCACTTCCGCATGGGGCTCGCCGGTGCGCACATGCCAGCCTTCGCCGACAATCTGCCCAGCGCGGACAATCACGCAGCCCACACGCGGGTTGGGGTGGGTGGTGTACAGGCCGTTGCGCGCCAGTTCGAGGGCGCGGGCCATGTAATGGGCGTCCAGCACAGCCTGTTCAGCAGAAAGTGGGTTCATTCTTTGACCGGCTCACGGGCCAGGCGGTCGATCTCTTCGCGGAACTCGTTGAGGTCCTGGAAGCGTCGATACACCGAGGCGAAACGGATATAGGCGACTTCGTCGAGCTTTTGCAGCTCGCCCATCACCAGCTCTCCCACCACCAGGCTCTTGACCTCGCGTTCGCCGGTGGCGCGCAGCTTGTGCTTGATATGCGCCAGCGCCGCCTCCAGCCGCTCGACACTCACCGGGCGTTTTTCCAGGGCGCGCTGCATACCGGCGCGCAGTTTTTCTTCGTCGAAAGGCTGGCGGCTGCCGTCGGACTTGATCAGGCGCGGCAATACCAGTTCGGCGGTTTCGAAGGTGGTGAAACGTTCACCGCAGCCAGAGGCCAGGCATTCGCGCCGGCGACGCACTTGATCGCCCTCGGCGACCAGACGCGAGTCAATGACCTTGGTGTCGTTGGCACCGCAGAAGGGACAGTGCATGGTGGCAGGCAACAAAAAAAGGGAGGGCCATGGTAGCGCATCCCTGTGGCAAGACAAGCCATAGCCTTTACGGTATATAGGCAGGCCTATATGTTTCTTATATTTCAAGCCACGGATTTTGTCCTTTTCTGGAGCCGTACATGCAGTTACGACCACTTGTTTTGCTCACCGTGTTCAGTGTCCTGGTCGCCTGCAGCAGCGAAGCCCCCAAGCCGGCCGCCCCTCAACCGACGCCCGCACAAGAGAAAAAAGTCCCCGGCATTGAAGACCTCGGTCCCCTGCCCGCCTATCAACGCGAAATCAGCGGCAGCCTCACCAACGTACCGGCCGGCGCCGAAGTCGAGATGGCGCTGCTGGTGATCGATGACCGTTCGCGCCCGCAACAACTGTTGGCGAGCAGCGTCTTGACCGGCAACGGCAAGCCCCTGGCCTTCCGTCTGCGCTACAACCCCGAGGCGTTCCCAGCCGGTGCGCGGGTTGAATTGCGTGGCCGTGCCAGCCAGTCCGGCCAATTGATCCTGCACCTGCCTGCCGTACGCATCACCCAGGCGATCACCCAGACCACCGGCCCTCTGGAACTCGTCAAGGCGCCATGACGCCGCCGCTGGACTTGCAGCGCGCCCTGAGCGCGCTGATCGGCGACGCCCAACTGGTGCCCTGCCCGCTGCCGGGTACTGCGCTTTCATTGTGGCTGCTGGATGCGGACAACATGGACCGCGCCTTCAGCCCCGAGGAAACCCGGCGCATCCTGCATGAACCGCCCTACTGGAGTTTTTGCTGGGCCAGCGGCTTGGCGCTGGCGCGGTATCTGGCGGCGAACCCGCAATGGGTGAAAGGCAAGCGCGTGCTGGATTTCGGCGCGGGCTCCGGTGTGGCCGGGATTGCCGCGGTCAAAGCCGGCGCGCTGGAAGTGGTGGCCTGCGACCTGGACCCGCTGGCGTTAGCGTCCTGCCGGGCGAATGCCGAACTCAACGGTGTGGAACTGAGTTACTCGGCGGACTTTTTCGCCGAAGCCGATCGCTTCGACCTGATCCTGGTCGCCGACGTGCTCTACGACCGCGCCAACCTGCCGTTGCTCGACCACTTCCTCAGCCGAGGCCGCGAAGCGCTGGTGGCGGACTCGCGCGTGCGGGACTTCCAGCACCCGGCTTATCAACGGCTGGAGATACTCGATGCACTGACGTTGCCGGACTTGGCCGAGCCTTGGGAGTTTCGCAAGGTGAGCCTGTACCATTCGCGGCGCCAGCCCTTATAGTTGCCCCATTCCCGCTTTATTCGAGACGCCCCATGAGTGAACCCACGCCGTACATCTTCGACGTCACCAGCGCCAATTTCGACCAGGCCGTGATCCAGAACTCCTTCGAAAAACCCGTGCTCGTGGATTTCTGGGCCGAGTGGTGCGCGCCGTGCAAGGCGTTGATGCCCATGCTGGCGCAGATTGCCCAGAGTTATCAGGGTGAGCTGCTGCTGGCCAAGGTTGATTGCGAAGCGGAGCAGGACATCGTCGCGCGCTTTGGCATTCAAAGCCTGCCGACGGTGGTGCTGTTCAAGGATGGCCAGCCGGTGGATGGGTTTGCCGGGGCGCAGCCGGAGTCGGCGGTGCGGGCGATGCTGGAGCCTCACGTGAAGATGCCACCACCGGCGGCGGCTGACCCACTGGAGCAGGCCCAGGCGCTGTTTGCCGATGGCCGCATCAGCGACGCCGAGGCCGTGCTGGTGGCGCTGCTGGGTGAAGACAACACCAACGCCGCCGCGTTGATTCTGTACGCCCGTTGCCTGGCCGAACGCGGTGAGTTGGGTGAAGCCCAAACCGTGCTCGATGCGGTGAAGAGCGATGACCACAAAGCCGCCCTCGCCGGCGCCAAGGCACAAATCACCTTCCTGCGCCAGGCCGCCGACCTGCCGGACGCCGCCGAGCTGAAAAGCCGCCTGGCGCAAAACCCGCAGGATGACGAAGCCGCCTATCAACTGGCCATCCAGCAACTGGCGCGCCAGCAGTACGACGCGGCGCTGGAAGGCTTGCTCAAGCTGTTTATCCGCAACCGCAGCTACAGCGAAGGCCTGCCGCACAAGACCTTGCTGCAGGTATTCGAACTGCTGGGCAATGATCACCCGCTGGTGACCGTGTACCGCCGCAAGTTGTTCGCCGCGCTGTACTAATCGCCGATCCAACTGTACAGCGGCGTATCCCCGCCGCTGGCCACCTTGACCTTGGTGCTATGGCGCAGGCGCACCAACAGGCGCTTGCCCGCCGCGGCATCCCCCGCCAAACCTTCCAGTCGATCAAGCAGTTCCAGGCCGCTGAGTTGCCCGGCGTTGCGCAACAGGTCCTGGGCGTTCTGCCACAGATCATCGTTCGGCTTGACCGGCGCGGCGGTCGCGCTTGCCACTGGCGTCGCCTGCAACTGCGCGCCGAGTCGTGCCCAATCGCCGTCGTCCAGCTCCAGGGTCAAGTCCACCGGCAGATCGCCGATGGTTCCACGAATTCGCAACATCGTCCTTACTCCTGCATTTTTTCTGACGAGCATGCTCCCATGCGGCTTGCGCAACGCCAAGCGGGCGGGCAAACTCTCGGCACTATTGTTATAAGATCACATAACAAAACTTTCATCTCTGGAGCTTTCCCATGCGCCGTCTGTTGCTTGCTTTGCCGTTTGCCCTGTTGCCACTCGCCATCGCTCAAGCTGCCGACGAGCATGACCACGATCACGAACACGGCAGCCTCGGCGCCCACGAACATGGCGTAGGCCGCCTTAACGCGGTACTCGACGGCCAGGCCCTGGAGCTTGAACTGGACAGCCCGGCGATGAACCTGGTGGGCTTCGAACACCTCGCCACCAGCGCAGCCGACAAAGCCAAGGTCGCCGCTGCACGCAAACAACTGGAGAACCCACTGGCGCTGTTCAACCTGCCCAAGGCCGCCGGTTGCGTGATCAGCTCCCAGGAACTCAACAGCCCGCTGTTCGGCGACAAACCGGAAGCCGACCACGACGACGATGATGACCACGACGCCAAAGACGGCGCCCACGAGCATCATCACGATCACAGTGAAATCCACGCCCACTACCAATTCACCTGTGCCACGCCGACCGCCCTGGGCAACCTGGACCTGACCCAGGTGTTCAAGACCTTCCCCGCCACCCAGAAAATTCAGGTACAACTGATCGGCCCGAGCGGCCAGCAAGGTGTTGAAGCGACGGCCACAGCAGCCACCCTGAAGTTCTGAGTGCCCATGACCCACCCATTGATCGAACTGTCTGACCTGGGCTTCAACTGGCCCGGTCACCCACAGTTACTGGACATCCCCGCGTTCCGCCTGGAAGCGGGGGAAACCCTGTTTCTCAAGGGGCCGAGCGGCAGTGGCAAAACCACCTTGCTCGGCCTGCTCGGCGGTGTGCAGAAGCCCAGCCAGGGCAGCATCCGCCTGCTCGGCCAGGAGCTGACCGAACTCTCGGCCGGCGCCCGGGACCGCTTTCGTGTTGACCACACCGGCTATATCTTCCAGCAGTTCAACCTGCTGCCGTTCCTGTCGGTGCGCGAGAACGTCGAGTTGCCCTGCCACTTTTCCAAGCTGCGCGCGCAACGGGCGATCCAACGCCACGGCAGCGTCGACCAGGCCGCCGCGACCTTGCTGGCGCACCTGGGTTTGAAGGACAAAGACCTGCTGGAGCGCCGTGCCGACTCGTTGTCCATCGGCCAACAGCAACGGGTGGCCGCCGCCCGTGCGCTGATCGGCCAACCGGAGCTGGTGATCGCCGACGAGCCCACCTCGGCCCTGGACTACGACGCCCGCGAAGCCTTCATTCGACTGCTGTTCGCCGAATGCCGCGAAGCCGGCGCCAGCCTGTTGTTTGTCAGCCATGACCAGAGCCTGGCGCCGTTGTTCGACCGCAACCTGTCGCTGGCCGAACTCAATCGCGCCGCCACGCCCGCAGAGGTTTGAGATGTATCTGTTTCGTCTAGCCATGGCCAGCCTGGCTAACCGCCGCTTTACCGCGATCCTCACCGCCTTCGCCATCGCCTTGTCGGTGTGCCTGCTGCTGGCGGTGGAGCGCGTGCGCGTTGAGGCGCGCAACAGTTTCGCCAGCACCATCAGCGGCACCGACCTGATCGTCGGCGCGCGCTCCGGTTCGGTCAACCTGCTGCTGTACTCGGTGTTCCGCATCGGCAACGCCACCAACAACATTCGTTGGGACAGCTACGAGCACTTCGCCGCCAGCCCCCAGGTGAAATGGGCGATCCCGATTTCCCTCGGCGACTCCCACCGCGGCTACCGCGTCATGGGTACCAACGAGTCGTACTTCGAGCACTACCAGTACGGGCGCAAGCAAAACCTGGAGCTGGCCAGCGGCCGTGCCTTCGCCACCGACCCGTTCGAAGTAGTACTCGGCGCCGAAGTCGCCGATGCCCTGCACTACAAGCTCGGCGACAAGCTGGTGCTGGCCCACGGCGTGGCGGTGGTCAGCCTGGTAAAACACGATGACAAACCGTTCACCGTGGTCGGTATTCTCAAGCGCACCGGTACACCGGTGGACCGCACGCTGCATATCAGCCTCGGCGGTATGGAGGCGATCCATATCGACTGGCACAACGGCGTACCGGCCCAGGGCAAAGGCCGCATCAGTGCCGACCAGGCGCGCAACATGGACCTCACCCCGCAAGCCATCACGGCCTTTATGCTCGGCCTGAACAACAAGATTTCCACCTTCGCCCTGCAGCGGGAGATCAACGAATTCCGTGGCGAACCGATGCTGGCGATCCTGCCCGGCGTGGCGCTGCAAGAGCTGTGGAGCATGATGGGCACCGCCGAAAAAGCCTTGTTCGTGATCTCGCTGTTCGTGGTGCTGACCGGTTTGATCGGCATGCTCACGGCGATTCTCACCAGCCTCAACGAACGCCGCCGCGAAATGGCGATCCTGCGCTCGGTGGGCGCGCGGCCGTGGCATATCGCAACCTTGCTGATTTTCGAAGCCTTCGCCCTGGCCCTGTCCGGCGTGATCGCAGGCGTGGGCTTGCTGTATGTGTGCATCGCCGCATCGCGCGGGTATTTGCAGGCCAATTACGGCCTGGACCTGCCGATGTCGTGGCCCAGCGAATATGAATGGACCCTGCTCGCCGGTATCCTGGCTGCAGCGCTATTGATGGGCAGCGTGCCCGCGTGGCGCGCCTACCGACAATCCCTGGCCGATGGCCTGTCCATACGTTTATGAGGAAGGCTTCGATGCGTCGCGCTCTGTTTGCGTTATTGCTGCTGGTGGCCGTGCCCGCCTGGGCAGAGGACCAGCCCAAGGACTTGTCCTGGCAGGAGATGATCCCGCCGGACGCGCCGCCGGAAATCCCCAACATGAAACCGCTGCACGACCTGTCGAACATGGCCGATGCCTTGTCCGTCGAAGCGGCGCCAGCGGCCAAGCAGGATCTGCCCAATGCGCCGGTGGTGCAGAGCCTCGATGGCCAGCACATCCGCCTGCCCGGGTATATCGTGCCGCTGGAAGTCAGTGAAGAAGGCCGCACCACCGAGTTCCTGCTGGTGCCGTATTTCGGCGCGTGCATCCATGTGCCGCCGCCGCCATCGAACCAGATCGTGCACGTGAAAAGCGAACTCGGCGTGAAGCTCGATGAGCTCTACCAGCCGTACTGGATCGAGGGTGCGATGCAGGTCAAACCGTCCACCAGTGAACTGGCCGACGCCGGCTACCAGATGGATGCCGAGAAAATTTATATCTACGAACTGCCGGAATAACGCTGATCGCCCTTTCATTGAGCTGAGTCAAAAGACCGGACGGAACGATCTTTACCATTGGACGTACAACTTCTAAACGTCCTCTGGAGCTCCCATGAACAAGTCTCTGCTCGGCGCGTCCCTCTTCGCCCTCGCACTCGCCGCCCCTGCCGTCCACGCTCACGAAGCGGGTGACATTCTGATTCGTGCCGGTGCAATCACCGTGAACCCGAAGGCAGACAGCAGCACCGTCAAAGTTGACCAGGGCCCACTGGCCGGCGCCAACCTGGGCGGCAAGGCGACCATGAGCAGCGACACCCAGCTGGGCCTGAACTTCGCCTATATGCTCACCAACCATGTCGGTATCGAACTGCTGGCGGCCACGCCGTTCGAGCATGACGTGAAGATCAAGGGCACCGCCCTCGGCGCCGCCAACGGCAAGCTCGGTACGCTGAAACACCTGCCACCGACCCTGAGCGTCGTGTACTACCCGCTGGACAATAAATCCCCGTTCCAACCGTACGTAGGCGCCGGTATCAACTACACCTGGATCTACGACGAACACGTCGGCAGCCGCGCCTCCGAAGCCGGCTTCAGCAACTTCAAGGCCGAGAACTCCTGGGGCTGGGCTGCGCAGATCGGCGCGGACTACATGATCAACGACAAGTGGATGATCAACGCCCAGGCGCGCTACATCGACATCAGCACCAAGGCCACCGTGGAAAACAACGCCGTGGCGCCTGGCACCCGTGCCAAGGTCAATGTGGACGTTGACCCGATGGTTTACATGGTAGGTATCGGCTACAAGTTCTAAGCAACACTGCATAACCAATGTGGGAGGGGGGTTGCTGTGGTGAGGGACAAGTCCCCATCACCACAGCAACCCCCCTCCCACATTTTGCTTTGTGTCGTGTCAGCTATGGCGGTAGAACCGGTCCAGCAACGCCGGTAACCCCGCTCGCCACGCCCGCGGCTTGATGCCGAAGGTGTGGAGGATTTTCTTGCAGGCCAGCACCGCATGCTGCGGTTCGTCTGCCGCATCCGGCCGTGCCGCGTGGGCCTGGGCGGTAGGCGCTTCGATGGCCAGCGCATGGTAGCTGCGCGCTTCGGTGAGGATCGCCTGGCCCAGCGCCAGCGGCGTGGTCGCCTCATGCCCGGCGTAGTGGTAAGTGCCCCATAGCGGCGCCGCGCAATCGAGTTGCTTGAGCACCGAGATGATCACCCGTGCGGCATCGTCCACCGGCGTCGGGTTACCGCGGCGGTCGTCCGCCATCAGCAACTCATCCGGTTTCTCGGCCCGGGCCAGGAAGCGCCCGAGGGTGCCGTCGACGCTGTCATCCAGCAGCCAGCCAAAACGCAACAGCACATGTTGCGGGCACGTCGCGCGCACGCTTTGCTCGATCCGCCACAACGCCTGGCCGCGCAGGCCCAGGGGCACCGGCTCGTCCTTTTCGCTGTAGGCGGTGGCGCGGGAGCCATCGAACACGCGGTAGCTGGACGGTTGCAGCAGGGTAATGTTGTGGTGCTGGCACAGTTCGGCCAGGCGCTCGATGGCGAACTCCTGGGCGGCCAGGCGGGTTTCGCTGACAGCTTCGGCCTGGAACCAGTCGAAATAGTAGGCGAGGTTGATCAACGCATCGGGACGGGTGTCGTCGAGCAATTGGGTGAGGCTTGCGGCATCCCAGCCGTCTTGGGGCGGTTTGGGTGCGAGGAAACCAATGTCTTCCTCTGCACCGAGGCGAATCAGCGCCTGCCCGAGGGCATTCCCGCCGCCCAGTAACATAAGGCGCATTCGCATAGATTGAGCAGGCCCGGTCTGTTTGGAACGATGGTTATGGTCGGCAAGCCCGTGAGGCGTGCCGTAGGTTTATTCCAGAATCGTTGCATTTTGCGGGTTTGTAGCGCAACCGTCACGGATAAAGTGCGGGGTTGCAACTTGTTGGAGTGGGCTGCATAACTTAGGCATGAACCTTCCTGAATCAACCGACACGGTCTTGAACGGCTTCCACCCCGCCGTCAGCACCTGGTTCCGCCACACCTTCCCTTCGGTGACCAGCGCCCAGGCCCAGGCGTGGCCGCTGATCCGCCAGCGCCGCTCGACGCTGATCGCGGCGCCCACCGGCTCCGGCAAGACGTTGACGGCGTTCCTCGCGGTGCTCGATGACCTGGTGCACCAGGGCCTGGCCAACGGCGGGCAACTGCCGGACGAGACGCTGGTGGTGTATGTGTCGCCGCTCAAGGCGCTGTCCAATGACATCCAGATCAACCTGCAAACCCCGCTGGCCGGGATCACCGAGCATTTGCAGCGCCTGGGCCTGCCGCCGCTGGTGATCCGCACCGCCGTGCGCACCGGCGACACCCCGCAGAAAGACCGCGCACAAATGCGCAAGCGCCCGCCGCATATCCTCGTGACCACGCCGGAATCGCTCTACGTGCTGCTGGGCTCGGACTCCGGCCGGCAGATGCTGGCCAGCGCGCGCACGGTGATCGTCGATGAAATCCACGCCATCGCCGCCAGCAAACGCGGCAGCCACCTGGCCTTGAGCCTGGAGCGCCTGCAAGGCTTGTGTGCCGAGCCACTGACCCGCATCGGTCTGTCGGCCACGCAAAAGCCTATCGAGGCGGTGTCGCGCTTTCTGGTGGGCACCGACCGGGCGTGCGACATCGTCGACATCGGCCATGCCCGCCCCCGTGACCTGGATATTGAAGTGCCCCCGGTGCCGCTGTCGGCGGTGATGGCCAACGATGTCTGGGAGCTGGTCTACGACCGCCTCGCTGCACTGGCCCGTGAGCACCGCACCACACTGATCTTCGTCAACACCCGGCGCCTGGCCGAACGCCTGGCCCGGCACCTGAGCGAGCGCCTGGGCAAGAGCGCCGTGGCCGCCCACCACGGCAGCCTGGCCAAGGAGATGCGCCTGGATGCCGAGCAACGGCTCAAGGCTGGCGAGCTGCAAGTGCTGATCGCCACCGCGTCCCTGGAGCTGGGGATTGATATCGGCGATGTCGATTTGGTGTGCCAGATCGGTTCGCCGGGCTCCATCAACGGTTTTCTGCAGCGGGTGGGCCGCTCCGGGCATCAGGTCGGCGGCACGCCCAAGGGGCGCCTGTTCGCCACCACCCGCGACGATCTGATCGAATGCGCCGCCCTGCTCGATTGTGTGCGGCGGGGCGAACTGGACACCTTGCAGATCCCGGTGGCGCCCCTGGACGTGCTGGCCCAGCAGATCATCGCCGAGGTCAGTGCCCAGGAGTGGCCGGAGCAGGCCCTGCTTGACCTGATCCACCGCGCCGCGCCCTACGCCGCCCTGGATGAACGCCACTACCAGGCGCTGCTGCAGATGCTCGCCGAGGGCTACAACGGGCGCCAGGGTATCCGCAGCGCGTACCTGCACCGCGATGCCATGACCCGCACCCTGCGCGGCCGCCGTGGCGCCAAGCTGACCGCCGTGACCAGCGGCGGCACCATCCCCGACAACGCCGACTACAGCGTATTGCTCGAACCCCAAAGCCTGAACATCGGCAGCGTCAACGAAGACTTCGCGGTGGAAAGTATCGCCGGGGATATCTTCCAGCTCGGTAATACGTCCTACAGGATCTTGCGAGTCGAAGCCGGCAAAGTGCGGGTCGAAGACGCCCATGGCCAGCCGCCGACTATTCCGTTCTGGCTCGGCGAAGCGCCGGGGCGCAGCAATGAGTTATCCGCCGCTGTCGCACGTTTGCAGGGGCAACTCGACACCCTGCTCAGCGCCAGCCCCGGCGACCTGCAACCGGCGCAAGAGTGGCTCATCGGCACCCTTGGCCTGAACCGCGCCAGCGCCGAACAGATCCTCGACTACCTGGCCCGCGCGCGCCTGGCCCTCGGCGCGTTGCCGTCCCGGGACACGTTGATCATGGAGCGGTTTTTCGACGAATCCGGCGGCACTCAGTTGATCATCCACACGCCGTTCGGCAGCCGCGTCAACCGCGCCTGGGGCCTGGCCTTGCGCAAGCGTTTTTGCCGCACCTTCAACTTTGAGCTGCAAGCGGCAGCCAGCGAAAATGCGATCGTGCTGTCGCTGTCCACCAGCCACAGTTTCGAGCTGGATGAGGTGTGGTGTTACCTCAACAGCAACAGTGCTGAACACCTGCTGATCCAGGCGGTGCTGGATGCGCCGCTGTTCGGCGTGCGCTGGCGCTGGAACGCCGGCGTGGCCCTGGCGCTGCCGCGCTTTACCGGCGGACGCAAAGTGGCGCCGCAGCTGCAGCGCATGAAGAGCGAAGACCTGATCGCCAGTGTGTTCCCCGACCAGATCGCCTGCCTGGAAAACCTCGCCGGTGAACGCGAAGTACCCGAGCACCCGCTGGTGGAACAAACCCTCGATGACTGCCTGCACGAAGCCATGGACAGCGACGCCTGGCTTGCCCTGCTGCGGCGCATGGAGCGCGGCGAAGTGCGCTTGATCAGTCGCGACCTGCCGGCGCCCTCGCCCATGGCCGCCGAGATCCTCAGCGCGCGCCCCTACACCTTTCTCGACGACGCACCGCTGGAAGAACGCCGCACCCAGGCCGTGCTCAACCGCCGTTGGAGCGACCCGCAGAGCACCGACGACCTCGGCGCACTGGATGCGGACGCCATCGCCGGCGTGCGCGAAGAGGCCTGGCCGGCGCCCCATGGCGTGGATGAAATGCATGAGGCACTGATGAGCCTGGCGTGCATCGCCAGCCACGAAGTCACGGCGCAATGGGCCGAGTGGCTGAACGCCTTGGCCAAGGCTGGCCGCGCTTTTCAGTTGTCCAATGGCCTGTGGGTCGCGCTGGAACGCCTGGGGTGTTTGCAGGCGATCTACCCCAACAACTTGCCGTTGCTCCCCGGCTTCGATGAGGCCTGGGCCTTTGACGACGCGCTGGTAGAAGTGCTGCGTGCGCGCCTGGGTAGCTTCGGCCCGCAGAGCATTATCGAGATCGCCGCGCCGCTGGTATTGCCGCTGGCCGACGTCACCCAGGCGCTGGCCCGCCTCGAGCAGGAAGGCTACGTGCTGCGCGGTCGCTTCAGCCCCGGCGCACTCGAGGAACAATGGTGCGAACGGCATCTGCTCGCCCGCATTCATCGCTACACGGTCAAGCGCCTGCGCCGGGAAATCGAGCCGGTGGCGCTGCAGGATTTCATGCGTTTCCTGTTCGATTGGCAGCATCTGTCCGACAGCACGCGGGGCCAGGGCAACGCGATGCTGCCGCAGATTGTCGGCCAGTTCGAAGGCTACGCCGCCGCCACGTCGGCCTGGGACAGTGACCTGCTCAGTGCGCGGCTCAAGGATTACTCATCGACCTGGCTCGACGAGCTGTGCCGCAGCGGCAAGCTGGTGTGGACGCGCTTGAGCAACAAATCCGGCGCCATGGCCCTGCGCAGTACGCCGGTGGTGCTGTTGCCGCGCAGCCAGGTGGCCTTGTGGAGCGGGCTCACCGAACCCACCGACAGCACGACGCTGTCGCCCAAGGCGCAGAAAGTCCACCTGGCCTTGCGCGAACACGGCGCGCTGTTTTTCGATGAGCTGGTGCACGAAGCCCATCTGCTGCGCAGCGAACTGGAAACCGCGTTGCAGGAACTGGTCGGCGCCGGCCTAGTGAATGCCGACAGCTTTGCCGGGTTGCGCGCACTGACCACCCCGGCCAGCAAGCGCCAGGCGCGCAGCAGTCGGCGCGGGCGGGGGGCGTTTATCGGCGGCATGGACGATGCCGGGCGCTGGGCGCTGATTCGCCGCCCCTCGACCGCCGCCGGCCCGCACTCGGCCGAAACCCTGGAACATGTGGCGATGACCTTGCTGCGCCGTTATGGCGTGGTGTTCT
The DNA here is from genome assembly GCF_006517195.1 of Pseudomonas sp. NIBRBAC000502773. Taxonomy (NCBI): domain Bacteria; kingdom Pseudomonadati; phylum Pseudomonadota; class Gammaproteobacteria; order Pseudomonadales; family Pseudomonadaceae; genus Pseudomonas; species Pseudomonas sp. NIBRBAC000502773. The sequence continues at coordinate 2,588,841 of NZ_CP041189.1, forward strand.
GGCGCTTGCTGGAGCGCGAGGCGGATTGGTTGCCGAGTTGGCGCGAACTGCTGCGCACATTCCATCGGCTGGAGGCCCGGGGTGAGATTCGCGGTGGACGGTTTGTCAGCGGGCTGGCGGGTGAGCAGTTTGCGTTGCCGGAGGCGATCCCGTTGCTGCGCGAAGTGCGGCGCAGGCCCCATGACGGGAGTTTGATTGCGGTGTGCGGGGCTGACCCGCTGAACCTGGTGGGCACATTGTTACCGGGCAGCAAGGTGCCGGCGGTGAGTGGGAATCGGGTTGTGTATCGGGATGGATTGCCGGCGGCGGTGATGATCGCCGGCAAGCAGCAGGTGTTGCTGGAGGTGGATCAGCAGACGGTGCAGGAGAAGTTGATCAGGCATTGAATTTGAGGGCCTCATTGAGGCCTGGGCTGCTCCGTCAACACCACCGACGCCGGCATCTCTTCATCCGGCTCATCCACCTGGGATGTACGCTTGGGCAACAGCACCTGCTGTGGATAAGTCTGCGCGAAGTGCACCTCATCGCAGTTATCCACAAGCTTTTTCAAACGCTGGTTGAACGCACGGCTCACCGCGTATTGCCCACCCGACACGGTACGGAACTGCGCCGTGAGCACCACGCCATTGAGGTCCATCTTGTCGACGCCAAACACCTCCAGCGGCCCTTGCAGGTTGTACTTGAGGAACACATCGTCGCGGATCGACTGCCCGGCCTCGCGGATCAGCTCCACGGCCTTGTCCACATCGGTGTCGTAGGTGAACTGCACCGAGAAGAACGCATAGGCAAATTGCCGCGACTGGTTGGTGACCGCCTTGATCTGCCCGAACGGTACCGAGTGCACAAAGCCCTTGCCGTCGCGCAGGCGCAGGGTGCGGATGGTCAGGCCTTCGACGGTGCCGGCATGGCCGGAGTCGAGCACCACCCAGTCGCCGATGGACAAGGTGTCTTCGATGATGATGAACAGGCCGGTGATCACGTCCTGCACCAATTGCTGGGAGCCGAAACCAATCGCCAGGCCGACCACACCGGCCCCCGCCAGCAACGGCGCGACGTTGATGCCCAGGTTGGCCATGGTGGTGATTGCGCAGATCACCACCAGGATGATTTTGATCGCATTGCGCAGCAGCGGCAGGATGGTCTTCACCCTTGTGCTGGGCTGGCGGTTGGAGCGTTTGTTCACCGGCGGTTTCAACGCTTCCTGGATCGCCGTGTCGAGTACGACCCAGAACAACCAGGTCATCAACAGGATCAGGCCGATGCTGCTGAGGGAGTCGCTGATCGCACGGCCTACCGAGTTGCGCTGGGCAAATTCGAACAGCGATACGCCCCAGATGCGCCCGAGGATTTCGATAAAGGCGATGGCCATGACGATACGCAGGATCGCGTGCAAGAGGCTGAGGAAACGCTCCTTGTAGGCACTGCTGCGCTGGATCGCCACCTGGCTGCGGGACTTGAACAGGTGTTGCAGCACCGTGCTCAGGAATACCGTGCCGATCAACAGAATCGTGGTGAACAGCGCGCAGCGCAGGGCTTTCTGGTTGTCGTCGCCGGCGCCAATCAGGTTGATCGCCGAGACCAGCACCATCAACAGGATCGGCCAGTACCAAAGGCCAGAAAATACCCGCAGCGACTGCTGCAACGCCGGGTGTTTCAGGCGCTGGGCCAGCGGTCGATTACGGATCAGGTGGGCCACCGGGCGGCGCAGGCGCACCACCAGCACGCCAAAGATCACCGCCGCGAACAGGCCGGTAAACACCGCGATACTGCTGGTGATATTGCCGCCGAGCTGGCGGGCGATCTGCGGACTGGTCAGGGCGTCGCTGAGGGCGGCGAGGAAGCCGATCAGGAACAGCGGCTTGGGGCAGTAGTCGCGAATGATCTGCACCGCCGGCCGCTTATGACCGACGTTGAACATCACAATCACGCACAGCAGCATCGACGTGGAGAAGATGCCGCTGCTGGTCGCATAGGCAAAGCACAGCGCCAGGGCGCGACCTATGGACGTGGGCAGGAAGTGACTGACATAGAGCGTCAGCGGCAGGCAGATCAACGCCGGGATCGTGTAGGGCACCACATAACCCAGTACACCTTGCAGGCGCCCGCGGCGCTCGACGAACGGGCGCCGGTTCAAGCGCCGCACGATAAAGCGCCCCAGCAACGTCAACAGCGCGAAGGCGCCAATCCACACACTGGACAGCAGCAGGAAGTCGCCGGCCACGCTCCACGGCGAACGCTCCGACGTCTGGTCAACCAACCGGCCGACTTCATCCGCCGCGCGGTCCGCGCGTAAACGCCAGGCATCAACAAGGTTCTGATTGAGGTCGAGCTTGTTCTGCACATCATCGATGCTGGAACTGATGGCACCGAGCAATCCACCCTCCACCAGCAACTCCGGTTTGGCCGGCGCCTCGGGCTCCGGCGCGGTGGCCGCGGCGTACAGTGCGCCGCTGCCGCAGAACAGCAGCGCGCCGAGCAGTAATGCAGTCTTTAGATTCAGCAAAACACCGGGCTCCTTCAGAAGGGTCTGTAAGGAACTGACGGATTTGAGCACTGATCGTTCCCCTGTTTCAGCATCTTTGCCCCTTGGGCAACTATCAAATGCGGCCTGCATGCCGGGGTGAGGCGTGGTGGCCCTTGGCACAGTTTTGAACCTGCACCGTCTGTAGGACGGTGGAAACTTTCGCGCAAATTGCACGGTCATCCCAAAACGGAGGTCAATCGACCCACATCGACGGGAGTAACCATGGCGGCGATTCATATCGGCATTTCCGGCTGGCGCTACACGCCTTGGCGGGGGGATTTCTACCCCGAGGGGCTGACCCAGAAACGCGAGCTGCAGTTTGCGTCACGCGCCGTCAACAGCATCGAGATCAACGGTTCGTTCTACGCGCTGCAAACTCCCAAGCGTTACGCCGAGTGGTATGCCCAGACGCCTGAAGACTTCATGTTCAGTGTCAAGGCACCGCGCTACATCACGCATATCCTGCGCCTGCAGGATGTGCACAAGCCGATGGCGAACTTCTGCGCCTCCGGAGTGCTGGAGCTGAAAGACAAACTCGGCCCGATCCTGTGGCAGTTTCCGCCCAGCTTTAAATTCGATCCGCTGCTGTTCGAAGCCTTCCTCGCCGAATTGCCCACCGACACCCGGCAGGCCGCCACCCTCGCCCACCAGCATGAGCCGCGCCTGAACGGCAAGGCCAGCCTGCAGGCCCACGGCAAGCGCGCCCTGCGCCACGCGGTGGAGATTCGTCATAACAGTTTCGCGGTGCCGGAGTTTGTGCAGATGCTGGAAAAGCACGGCGTGGCGCTGGTGGTGGCAGACACCGCCGGCAAGTGGCCGTATCTCGAAGATGTTACCGCCAACTTCATGTACTTGCGTTTGCACGGCGACAAGCAGCTGTACGCCAGCGGTTATACCGATGAAGCCCTCAAGCGCTGGGGCGATCGCATCGAACGTTGGGCCCACGGCAAGCAACCGGCCGATGCGCACCTGGCCGCCCCGCAGCACAAACCGCGCGCCCGCAAACAGCGGGATGTGTTTTGCTTTTTCGACAATGACATCAAAGTGCGTGCGCCCTTCGATGCACGCCACTTGCTGCAGCGTTTCGGGCTGGACAGGCAGCTTTCCACCGAGCCCGGCAAGTTGCCTGACCCGGGGGTGTTGCCATGACGCATCCGGAATGGGTCCCCATTACGCCCACCGTCGCCATCACCCACTTCACGGTGCTGACGGTCAATATCCACAAGGGCTTCACCGCCTTGAACCGACGTTTCATCCTGCCGGAACTGCGCGAAGCAGTACGCAGTGTGGGCGCTGATATGGTGTTCCTGCAGGAAATCCACGGCACCCACGAGCGCCATCCCCAGCGCTACAGCGACTGGCCGAACATGCCGCAGTACGAGTTCCTCGCCGACAGCATCTGGCCGCAGTTCGCCTACGGGCGCAACGCGGTCTACCCCCATGGCGATCATGGCAATGCGTTGCTGTCGAAATTCCAGATCGTGAGTTACGACAACCTCGACATATCCCAAAGCGGCCATGAAAACCGCGGCCTGCTGCATTGTGTGCTGCGCCTGCCGGGCACCGGGCAGGAGGTGCATGCAATCTGCATCCACCTGGGCTTGCGCGAGGTGCATCGCCAGCAGCAATTGCGCTTGTTGGAGCAGCGTATCAGCGAGATCCCGGCGGATGCGCCGTTGGTGGTGGCCGGCGATTTCAATGACTGGCGCCAACGCGCCGACCTCAGCCAGAGCGGCCTGCAGGAAGTCTTCATGCAGGCCCACGGCAAACTCGCACGCACCTTTCCGGCGCGCCTGCCGCTGCTGGCACTGGACCGCATCTATGTGCGCAATCTAAAGATTCATAACCCCAAGGTGCTGACCACCCGCCCCTGGTCCCATCTGTCAGACCACGTGCCCCTGTCGGTGGAGATTGAACTATGAACATTGCCGTTGAGCACATTGCTACCGACCAGCCGCCGGATGAAGCCAAGGCCCGCGACGTCGATTACGGCTGGCAGCCGGACAACCGGCTCGAGTTGCTGGAGAACGGCGAGGCCTACTTTCCCAAAGTGTTCGACGCCTTGCGCGGGGCGCAGCGGGAAATCCTGCTGGAGACCTTTATCCTCTTCGAAGACAAGGTCGGCCATGAGCTGCAACGCATCTTGATCGACGCGGCGCAGCGTGGGGTCAAGGTGGTGGTCAGCCTGGATGGCTTTGGCTGCGGCGAACTGAGCCCCGCTTTTCTCGGCGAATTGGCCCAGGCCGGGGTGGCCGTGCAGATGTTTGACCCGGCGTCCAAGACCCTGGGTATTCGCACCAACTGGTTTCGCCGCCTGCACCGCAAGATCGTGGTGGTGGATGCCGCCGTGGCGTTTATCGGCGGGATCAATTTTTCTGCCGATCACCTGGGGGATTTCGGCCCCGAGGCCAAGCAGGATTACGCGGTGCAGGTGATAGGCCCGGCGGTGGCCGACCTGCATCATTTCGCCCTCGCCCAAAGCGGCCGCCAGGTGCGCACGCGGCGCGGTTGGCGACGGCGCCAGCAACGGCCATCGCCTTGGCCGACCGATACAGGCGACGGCCTGGTGCGCCTGATTTACCGCGACAATCTGCAACACCGCGACGACATTGAAGAGGCCTACATCCATGCCTTGAGCAAAGCCCAGGAACGCGCGGTGATTGCCAATGCCTACTTCTTCCCCGGTTACCGCTTGCTGCGCGAGATCCGCAATGCGGCGCGCCGTGGCGTGAAGGTGAAATTGATCATGCAGGGCCAGCCCGATGTGCTGCTGGCCAAGCTGGCCGCGCGCATGCTCTACGACTACTTGCTCAAGGATGGTGTGGTGATTCATGAATATTGCCAGCGTCCGCTGCACGGCAAGGTTGCGCTGGTGGATGACGAGTGGAGCACCGTGGGTTCGAGCAACCTCGACCCGTTGAGCCTGTCGCTGAACCTGGAGGCCAACGTGCTGATTCGTGACCGGGCGTTCAATCAGCAACTGTACGAACGCCTGGACGTACTCGCCAAGGAGCATTGCCAGACCATGCCGGAAAACCGCAAGCCGCGCCTGTGGCTATGGCGATTGACCGTCGGTTTCTTGGTGTTCCATGTGATGCGCCACTTCCCCGCGCTGACCGGCTGGTTGCCGGCGCACAAGCCACGGTTGAAACCCTTCGAGGCTCGAACCCATGACATCTGAAGCCAACGGTTCCCGCTTCAAGCGCTGGAAGAAACCGCTGACCGTGGCGTTCTTCGTGCTGCTGATCGTGCTGCTCACCCTGCTCGCAAGGCGTATCGACTGGAGCGAAGTGTTCCAGACCCTGGGCGATTTCAAGCTGCGCACCCTGCTGATCGCGGGCACGCTGACGTTATGCAGCTTTATCGTCTACGCCTGCTTCGACTTGATCGGCCGCACCTACATTCGCCAACCGCTGCGCTGGAAGCAGATCCTGCCCGTCGGAATCATCAGCTATGCGTTCAATCTGAACCTGAGTGCCTGGGTCGGCGGAATCGCCATGCGCTATCGGCTGTATTCGCGGCTGGGGGTGAGCACCGGCAATATCGCCAAGATTCTCGGGCTGAGCCTGGCCACCAATTGGTTCGGTTATATGGCATTGGCCGGGGTGGTGTTCAGCAGCGGCCTGGTGACCATGCCGCCGGGCTGGAAGCTCAGCAGCGGCGCCCTGCAGGGCGTGGGTGTGCTGTTGGTGCTGGCGAGCCTGGGCTATCTGGCGGCGTGCCAATTCTCGACAAAACGTGCATGGTCGATTCGCGGCATCGAGATCAACCTGCCGTCGCTGCGCATGGCCTGCCTGCAGTTGGCATTGGGCGCGTTGAACTGGTCGCTGATGGCGGCGGTGATTTTCACCTTGTTGCCCGCCAAGCTGGACTACCCGCTGGTGCTGGGCGTGCTGCTGATCAGCGCGATCGCCGGTGTCATCACCCATATCCCCGCCGGGCTCGGGGTACTGGAAGCGGTGTTTATCGCACTGCTGCAACATGAAGCGTCGCGCGGCAGTTTGCTGGCCGGGCTGATCGCCTATCGCGCCATCTACTTTATCCTGCCGCTGCTGATCGCTCTGGTGATGTACCTCGGTGTCGAGGCCAAAGCCAAGGCACTACGGGTGAAGAAAACACCGGCATGATCGCGTTACTGGGACTGGATGATGCTCAACCGCTCGCCCACCACCATCTCGGTGATCCAGTCCACCAGGATCGAGGTGTAGGCTTGCTGTGACACTGGATCGCTCAGGGAGTGGTCGGCACCATCGATGATGCGGTGCGTCAGGGAGTGCGTGTGCTGGCACGCCGCGCGGTAGCTCATGATGGTGGCGTGGGGCACATGGTCGTCGGTTTCCGATTCGACAATCAGCACATCACCGGTAAATTGCGCGCAGGCCTGCAGCGCGCGGTTGGTTTCGGCGTGCACCAGGGTGCTGCGGTAATCCATCAGGTCGGCCTTATCGAGGTCACGCTTGGGCTTGAGCCATTCCTGGTCGCGGTACAGCGCCGGCACGCGCAGCGCCAGCCAGCGCACCGGGCGCAATGAGGTGAGAATCGCCGCCAGGTAGCCGCCGTAGCTGGTGCCCACCACCGCCACCGCCGAGGTGTCGATGGCCGGGTGCGAGAGCAGTCGGTCGTAGGCCGCCAGCAGATCGCGCAGGTTGTCTTCACGGGTCACGCGGGACAACGGGATACCTGTGCCCGCGTGGCCACGCAGATCGAACGTCAGGCACACGCATCCCAAGCCGGCGATACCTTTGGCGCGCTCCAGGTCGCGCTCCTGGCTACCGCCCCAGCCGTGCACGAATAACACCCCCGGCACCTTCGATTTGGGGCTGAGGAACGTGCCGCTCATCTGTTCGTCGTCGATGTCGATCGCAATGCTTTCGCTTCTAGCCGTCATAAGATTTAACCGTCACATACTTGAGAAGAAAGTCGCTGTTTTCCGCCGGGCCTCGGTACACCTCGATAGCATCCGCGGGCAGCGCCTGGTCCACGTAGGTCTCTACCGAAGACACATGAATGGCCTTGAGGCCCGGGTGGTTGATAAAGCTCTGCAGCGCCGCGACTTCCGCGCTGCTGGCGCCACCCATGCGCCAGGATTGTTCAAGCACACCACTGCGCCGCTGGCCGTCGCTGTCGAGGCCCTGGGCGATATCGTAGTTGCGCCGGGACGCGTAGAAACCCGGGTAAGCCTCATCGGCGGCCGCGTCAAAGACCTGGGCTTGCTCGATGGCTTGGCGCACGTCGCCGGGCAGCTCGAGCTTGAGCAAATCGTCATAACCGCCAGGCACCACCAGCAGGTTGGAGCCACCGTAGACCTCCTCGCCCTGTCCGTCCTGGGTCAGGTATTGCTCGCCGCAGTAGCTGATGACGTGATCGCCGATAAAACTCTGGCCCACACTATGGGTGACCACATCGTGCAGGTCTTGTTCCAGCACCACGCCTTCGCTGAACATCCGGGCCGCTTCGGGGCGCGCCAGCACGGCCTCGAACTCATCCAGGCTGTGGATAACTTCCTGGCCGCGCCCGGCGCAGGCATGCACCGGTTTCAGGCGGATCGGCCCGCTGTAGAGCAAGCGTTTGGCGGCTTCCCGTGCATCGTTGAGCGCAAATACGCTCAGGCCGTCCAGCACAACGTCGCGCACGCGCTCGCAGAACAACGGCGACCAGCCTTCGGGGGCCGCGGCGTCCGGGCCCAGCAGGCCGTGACTGATGGCTTTGGTGCCGATGAAATCATGCTCCACATAACCGCCCCACAGGTCTTCGGGACCCTTGATATCAAGGGCCCGCGCCTGTGCAGGGCCAATCAGTGTTTGCGTGGGAAGCAGGTAGCGTTCACAGCCGGCGTGTTTGCGTGGATCGTAATCACCGCCGTACTTGAGCCCAAGGATTTGCGCCAGCCAGCGCGCAAGGGCTCGGTTGGTTTCGACTTCATGCCGGGGAGCGCCCTCTCGCGTGGAGTGAGCGACTACCCATTTCTTGCGTTGAGTCGGGGTCATGCATCCCCCTTGGCCATCCCGCCATGTGTGTGGGTGGAAGGTTGCAGGGATCAGGCCAAGGCAGGTTCAAAAGTGAGGGGTTTGAAATCAATCACTTGCGCAAAAAGCGATAGCAGTTGGCCTGTATTATTCTGCACGACACCTCCTTGACCGTGGGGCGTTCTGCACGATTCACACACCAAAACGGCTGCGGTAATCACTGGGGGCCAAACCGGTGATCTTCTTGAAGGTGGCGCGAAATGCACCAGGGTCCTGATACCCCACGGTCCAGGCGATGTGGTCGATGGTGGCGGTGGTGAACTCGAGCATTTGCCGCGCCTTGCCAACACGTAAATGCTGGCAGTATTCGGTGGGCTTCAATCCCGTGGCACTGCGAAAACGCCGTAGGAACGTGCGCTCTTCCAACCCCGCCTCTTGCGCCATGGCGGCCACGGACACATCCACCGCGCCACTGGCTTGCAACCAATGCTGGACCTTGAGGATGGCCGCATCGCCGTGGCTGAGGATCGGCGCAAAGTTGCTGCCGCACTGACTGGCACTGTCGCTGTGCTCGATCACCAGGAAACGCGCGGTAGCGGCGGCGACGCTGGGGCCCATCAGGCGGTCGACCAGGCGCAGGCCCAGTTCGGACCAGGCCATCAGCCCGGCGGTGGTGATCAGGTCGCCGTCATCGACGATCGGTTTATCCGCCTCAAGGCGTACGGCCGGATAACGGGTCGCGAAGGATTTGGCTGAGGACCAATGGGTGGTGGCGCTGCGCCCGTCCAACAGACCGCTGCGCGCCAGCAGGATCGAACCGATGCACACGCCACCGAGCACAGTGCCCGCAGCGTGTTGCTGGCGAATCCACTCGAGCAGCGCGGGCGGCGCCTGGTCTTCGGTGAACTCGCCGATTGAAGGCGGCACCAGCACCGCCATCATCGGTTGCTCAGGCCCTGGGTGGCTGTCGAATACCCGCGTGGGTGTGCCATCGCCATCCACCTGCCAGTGGCTCACCCGCAGCAACGGCAGCTGTGCGGATTGATGCTCGGCGGCGATCCGGTTGGCGACACCGAACAGATCGGTCAGCCCATGCACCGCTGCCAACTGCGCACCGTGGTAGATCAACACGCCCAGCTCAACAACCGCCATTGTCAGTTTTCCCCCTGTTATTGTCGGTGCAGCCAATCCCCCGCTGCGGCGCCAGCTAACATACTGGCCCCATCAACCCATCACGAGGCAATACCCATGGCCAAGCAAGCGCTCATCCTAATCGATATCCAGAACGACTACTTCCCTCAAGGCAAGTGGCCGCTCGATGGCGTGGAAGCCGCCGCGGACAAGGCTGCGCAGGTGCTCCAGGCGTTTCGCCAGAACGGGGATGCAGTGATTCATGTGCGCCATGAGTTCACATCCGAGGATGCACCGTTTTTCACGCCGAACTCTGAGGGTGCCTATTTGCACCCCAAGGTGCTGAACGAGGGCAGCGAGCCGGTGGTGCTTAAACATTTCGTGAATGCGTTCCGCGAAACCCCTCTACGCGCCCTGCTGGAGCAGCGCAGCATCACCGAACTGGTGGTGGTCGGCAGCATGAGCCATATGTGCATCGATGCGGTGGTGCGGGCCGCAGCGGACCTGGGCTACAAGGTCACGGTGATTCATGACGCGTGCGCCACCCGCGACCTGGAATTCAACGGGCAGGTGATTCCGGCGGCGCAGGTGCATGGCGCGTATATGGCGTCGTTGGCATTTGGCTACGCGGGCGTAGTGTCGGCGGATGAGTATTTGAAGGCGCAAGCAGCAGCGGCGTAAGCGCTGCTTGCTTCTGTGCCGTCAGCGGGTCGCGATGATAAAGAGGCGCGGGAAGGGTAGTAATACAGTGCCATCACCTAGTGCTGGATAAGCCTGTGTAATCCGCGCCTGGTATTCCTGTAGGAAGGCGGCTTTTTCGCTATCGCTCAGTGGCGCGAGAAAGGGTCGCAAGCCTGAGCCCTTGAACCACTCCACCACAGCGGCATGATCCGACAGCGGGTGCTGGTACGTGGTGTGCCACACATCCACGGTACTGCAGTGTTGGCTCAGCAACTCGTAGTAGTAGCTCACCGAGTGGCGCTCATTGTGTTGGAACGCGCCGATCTTTGCCGCCCATGGGCCATCTGCCGCCACTTCGCGCGCCAGCCGGTGGGCGGGTTCATTGAGGTTGTCTGGGGTTTGTACGGCGAGCGTGCCGCCAGGCGCCAGCTGGTCGACCAGATGCGGATAGAGCGTGGAATGGTTTGGCAGCCATTGCAGCGAGGCGTTGGCGAGGATCACGTCGAATGTCTGCGACGGACTCCAGGCACCGATGTCCGCCAGCTCAAAGTTCAGCGCGGGCAGGCGTTTGCGGGCGTCGACCAGCATATCCTCGGAACTGTCCAGGCCCGTCACCTGCGCCTGCGGGAAACGTTCGGTCAATACTTGGGTGGAGTTGCCGGGGCCGCAACCCAGGTCCACCGCTGTGTGCACCGCGGTATTCGGAATGGCCGCGACCAGGTCACGGACCGGACGAGTACGTTGTTGTTCAAACATCGTGTATTGCTTGGCAGACCAGGTCATCGCGGCTCTCCTTGTTCTGTGGAAGTGGGTTACAGCCTAAATCGAGTGGCCCCTGAGGACAAATGTCGGGGCCGGCGATCGTTCCATCCCATGATTTAATCCGTTGCGGGTGCAGCTTCATGCATCACGAAATTACAAAAAAGCCCCGAGAGCAGGGCTCACGGGGCTTTTTGGGAAAGCGATACGGATTGCGCCGAGCGATATCCTAGAACGGAATATCGTCATCAAAGCTGTCGAAATCCGGAGCTGGCTGCGGAGCGGCCTGTTGCGGCGCTGGACGCGACTCACGCTGTGGCTGCTGGCTTGGCTGCGGACGCGACTGCTGTGGACGCGGTGCCGAGTTGGACATACCGCCCTGGCCTTGTTGGTCGCCCTGTGGACGACCGCCCAGCAGTTGCATGGTGCCTTGCATGTCGACCACGATTTCAGTGGTGTAACGCTTGATGCCGTCTTTTTCCCACTCGCGGGTTTGCAGCTTGCCTTCGATGTAGACCTGCGAACCTTTGCGCAGGTATTCACCGGCGATCTCTGCCACCTTGCCGAACATCGACACACGGTGCCATTCGGTTTTCTCGACCTTCTGGCCGGTCTGCTTGTCGGTCCACTGTTCGCTGGTCGCCAGACTCAGGTTGGTCACGGCGTTACCGTTAGGCAAGTAGCGAACTTCGGGATCCTGGCCGCATGTACCGACCAATATGACTTTGTTAACCCCACGGGCCATAACGTTCTCCTATGCTGGGCGCGCTGTCGGCACTGGGTTGACCAGTTGCTCGAGCGTCGCGCGATCCAATAATTCGGTGTCCAATTTGATGTAAATGGCCGCCTCTTCCGCGACCACGACAGCATCCGTTACCCCTACGACGGCCTTCAGGCGCTCTACCAGGCCGCTTTCACGGATCGCCTCAGGCGATAGTGGCAAACGCAGACTTGTGACGTAGGGAGGTTCGCGCATGGTAACAGCAAAGGCCAACCAAAGTGCAGCCAGCCCGGCGCATCCAAGGAACACAACCGACAAACCGCCATGCTGGAACATCCAGCCGCCCATGATGCCGCCCAACGCCGAACCCAGGAACTGGCTGGTGGAATACACGCCCATCGCCGTGCCCTTGCCGCCGGCCGGTGAAACTTTACTGATCAGCGAAGGCAACGAAGCCTCCAGCAGGTTGAACGCGGTGAAGAACACCACCGTACCGATAACCAGCGCCCGTAGGCTGTCGCCGAACTGCCAGAAGAATAGTTCAGTGAGCATCAATGTCGCGACGGCGCCGAGCAAAACTCGTTTCATTTTGCGTTTCTTCTCGCCATAGATGATGAACGGGATCATGGCGAAGAATGAAATCAGCAATGCGGTGAGGTAGACCCACCAGTGCTGTTCCTTGGGCAGCCCGGCTTTTTCCACCAGTGCCAGGGGCAAGGCGACGAAGCTGCACATCAGCATTGCGTGTAATACGAAGATACCTAAATCCAGGCGCAACAGATCCGGGTGCTTGAGCGTCGGCAACAGGGCCTTGCGTGCGACGCCCGACTCACGGTGCTGCAACGTGCCAGTGGAGCGCGGCACCATGAAGGCCACGATCACGATCCCGAACAACGCCATGCCGCCGGTGGCAAGGAACAAGCCGTGCAAGCCAAAGGCGCGCGTCAGCAACGGGCCCACGACCATGGCCACGGCGAACGACAGACCGATGGTCATGCCGATCATGGCCATGGCCTTGGTGCGATGCTGCTCACGGGTCAGGTCGGACAGCAGCGCCATGACGGCAGCGGAAATCGCCCCGGCACCTTGCAGGATGCGTCCGGCGATCACGCCCCAGATCGAATCGGATTGTGCCGCGAGCACGCTGCCGAGGGCGAAGACAATCAGCCCGAGGTAAATCACCGGACGCCGGCCAATCCGGTCGGAAATGATTCCGAACGGGATCTGAAAAATCGCCTGGGTCAGGCCATAGGCGCCAATCGCCAGGCCGATCAGTGCGGGGGTCGCGCCTGCCAGATCCATTCCATAGGTAGCCAGTACCGGCAACACCATGAACATGCCAAGCATACGGAACGCGAACACCAGGGCCAGACCGCTTGCTGCTCGGGTCTCGCCGCTACTCATGCGTTCGCTGTGGGGATCGTGCATGGAAAAACCTCGTGTGAACCGGCGGCGATTCTACCAGTCCCATCGATTGAGAGGGTATATGCGGCGCTTTGCCGCGCAGCTTTCATGTAAGGCTGCACCCGGCACTTTGACAGTGTATATTCATCCAGTCTTTAGCCGTATACTCCTGCATTATTTACGCCCGCCGTGCGAGGCCATCTTGGACAAGATCCTGATTCGTGGGGCTAGAACCCACAACCTGAAGAACATCGACCTGACCCTGCCCCGGGACAAACTGATCGTCATCACCGGCTTGTCCGGCTCCGGCAAATCGTCCCTGGCGTTCGACACGCTGTATGCCGAAGGTCAGCGTCGCTATGTGGAATCGCTGTCGGCCTATGCCCGGCAGTTCCTGTCGATGATGGAAAAGCCGGACGTCGACACCATTGAAGGCCTGTCGCCGGCGATTTCCATCGAACAGAAGTCGACCTCCCATAACCCACGCTCCACCGTGGGCACCATCACCGAAATCTACGACTACCTGCGCCTGCTGTACGCGCGGGTAGGCATCCCGCGCTGCCCGGACCACGACATTCCGCTGGAAGCCCAGACCGTCAGCCAGATGGTCGACCTGGTGCTGGCCCAACCGGAAGGTGCCAAGCTGATGCTGCTGGCGCCGGTGATTCGCGAGCGCAAGGGCGAACACCTCTCTGTATTCGAAGAGCTGCGTGCTCAAGGTTTCGTACGTGCGCGTATCAACGGCAAGCTCTATGAGCTGGACGAAGCGCCGAAACTCGACAAGCAGAAGAAGCACTCGATTGATGTAGTGGTCGATCGCTTCAAGGTGCGGTCCGACCTGCAGCAGCGTCTGGCGGAATCGTTCGAGACCGCGTTGAAGCTGGCGGATGGCATTGCCCTGGTGGCGCCAATGGATGACGAGCCGGGTGAAGAGATCATCTTCTCCGCGCGCTTTGCCTGCCCGATCTGTGGCCACGCCATCAGCGAGCTGGAGCCCAAGCTGTTCTCCTTCAACAACCCGGCCGGGGCCTGCCCGACCTGCGATGGCCTGGGCGTAAAGCAATTCTTCGACATCAAGCGCCTGGTCAACGGCGACCTGACATTGGCGGAGGGCGCGATACGCGGCTGGGACAGGCGTAACGTCTACTACTTCCAGATGCTCGGGTCGTTGGCGTCCCACTACAAGTTCAGCCTTGAAGTGCCGTTCAACCAACTGCCGGCAGACCAGCAGAAAGTCATCCTCAATGGCAGCGGCTCGCAGAACGTCGACTTCAAGTACCTGAACGACCGTGGCGACATCGTCAAGCGCTCACATCCGTTCGAAGGCATTGTCCCCAACCTGGAACGCCGCTACCGCGAGACTGAATCGGCGAGTGTGCGCGAAGAGCTGGCGAAATTCCTCAGCACCCAACCTTGCCCGGATTGCCGGGGCACTCGCCTGCGTCGTGAGGCGCGGCATGTATGGGTGGGTGAGAAGACGCTGCCGGCAGTGACCAACCTGCCGATCGGCGATGCCTGTGAATACTTTGGTGTGCTGAAGCTCACCGGGCGCCGTGGGGAAATTGCCGACAAGATCCTCAAGGAGATCCGCGAGCGCCTGCAGTTCCTGGTTAACGTTGGCCTGGACTATCTGTCGCTGGATCGCAGCGCAGATACGTTGTCCGGCGGTGAAGCGCAGCGGATTCGCCTGGCCAGCCAGATTGGTGCCGGCCTGGTGGGGGTGCTGTACATCCTCGATGAGCCTTCGATTGGTTTGCACCAGCGGGATAACGATCGTCTGCTGGGCACGCTGAAACATCTGCGGGATATCGGCAATACGGTGATCGTGGTCGAGCACGATGAAGACGCGATTCGCCTGGCGGACTACGTGGTCGATATTGGCCCAGGCGCCGGCGTGCATGGAGGACATATTGTCGCCGAGGGCACGCCTGCCGAGGTAATGGCACATCCCGACTCGTTGACCGGCAAGTACCTGTCCGGCCGCGTGAAGATCGCAGTGCCAGCCAAGCGTACACCGCGCAACAAGAAGATGGCGTTGCACCTCAAGGGCGCGCGCGGCAACAACTTGCGCAATGTTGACCTGGAAATACCACTGGGCCTGCTGACCTGCGTGACCGGTGTTTCCGGCTCAGGCAAGTCGACGCTGATCAACAACACGCTGTTCCCCTTGAGTGCCACCGCCTTGAACGGCGCCACAACCCTGGAAGCCGCCGCGCACGACAGCATCAAGGGTCTGGAACACCTGGACAAGGTCGTCGATATCGACCAGAGCCCGATTGGCCGCACACCGCGCTCCAACCCCGCGACCTACACCGGGTTGTTCACGCCTATTCGTGAGCTGTTTGCTGGCGTGCCGGAATCCCGTTCACGGGGCTACGGGCCAGGCCGGTTCTCGTTCAACGTCAAGGGCGGTCGCTGTGAAGCGTGCCAGGGCGATGGCCTGATCAAGGTGGAGATGCACTTCCTCCCGGACATCTACGTGCCGTGCGATGTGTGCAAGAGCAAGCGTTATAACCGCGAAACCCTGGAGATCAAGTACAAGGGCAAGAGCATCCATGAAACCCTCGAGATGACCATCGAGGAAGCGCGGGTGTTCTTTGATGCGGTTCCGGCGCTTGCGCGCAAGCTGCAGACGCTGATGGATGTGGGTCTGTCGTATATCAAGCTGGGGCAGTCGGCGACCACGCTGTCCGGTGGTGAGGCGCAGCGGGTTAAGCTGTCTCGCGAGCTATCCAAACGCGATACGGGCAAGACCTTGTATATCCTGGACGAACCGACAACTGGCTTGCACTTTGCGGATATTCAGCAATTGCTGGATGTGTTGCACCGCTTGCGCGATCACGGCAACACCGTGGTGGTGATCGAGCACAACCTGGATGTGATCAAGACGGCCGACTGGCTGGTGGATCTAGGGCCGGAAGGCGGATCCAAGGGCGGCCAGATCATTGCGGTGGGTACGCCGGAGCAGGTCTCCGAGATGCCACAATCGCATACGGGTTACTACTTGAAGCCATTGCTGGCGCGCGACCGGGCCTGATTTATCAGGCTCAATAAAAAGCCCCTGTCACTGCTGAAGTGACAGGGGCTTTTTTGTAGGAAATCAGAACTGCGATTGCAGGTAGTTTTCCAGGCCAATCAGCTTGATCAAGCCCAACTGCTTTTCCAGCCAGTAGGTGTGATCTTCTTCGGTATCGTTCAACTGCACGCGCAGGATTTCTCGCGTGACGAAGTCGCTGTGCTGTTCGCAGAGCTCGATGCCCTTGCAGAGAGCGGCACGCACCTTGTATTCAAGACGAAGATCGGCTGCAAGCATGTCAGGTACGCTGGTGCCCACATCCAGATCGTCGGGACGCATACGCGGCGTGCCTTCGAGCATCAGGATACGACGCATCAGTGCATCGGCGTGCTGTGCCTCTTCTTCCATTTCGTGGTTGATACGCTCGTAGAGTTCGGTGAAACCCCAGTCTTCGTACATGCGCGAGTGGATGAAATATTGGTCACGAGCTGCCAGTTCGCCCGTCAGCAACGTGTTGAGGTAATCGATTACGTCGGGGTGACCTTGCATCGCCCTACATCTCCCTGCTTGAAAGTCTGTAGTTTGAACCATGCTGACTCGGAGGTCACGGGACTAACGGCAGAAAAGTGAAGATTTCCGCAGAAAAGTAGCTGAAATAACGAAAAAACCGCCCAAATGAGGGCGGTTCTGCTTATCGTTTAGAGTCAGTTAAGCGATACACCCAGTGCCTTTGCGATTGCTTCTCCATAAGCAGGATCCGCCTTGTAGAAGTGCTGCAATTGACGCTGGACCACATCATCGGAAACTCCGCCCATTGCCCCTGCGATATTGCTGGTGAGCAACGCTTTCTGCTCATCGCTCATCAGGCGAAACAACGCACCGGCATGGCTGTAGTAGTCGGTATCTTCACGGTGATCGTAACGATCAGCCGCACCGCTCAAGGGCAATGCAGGCTCGGCGTACTGTGGCGCTTGCTTCGGAGCTTCGGCGTAGCTGTTCGGTTCGTAGTTCGGAGTCGCACCACCATTGCTGCCAAATGCCATCGAACCATCACGCTGGTAGCTATTGACCGGACTGCGCGGAGCATTCACCGGCAATTGCTGGTGGTTGGTACCCACACGGTAGCGGTGAGCATCTGCGTAAGCGAAAACACGACCTTGAAGCATACGGTCTGGCGACAGGCCAACGCCTGGAACCATGTTGCTTGGGCCAAATGCAGCCTGCTCTACTTCAGCGAAGTAGTTCTGCGGGTTGCGGTTAAGTTCCAGCTCACCCACTTCAATCAACGGGAATTCTTTCTGCGACCAGGTTTTGGTCACATCAAACGGATTCTCGTAATGGGCGTTCGCCTGGGCCTCGGTCATGACCTGGATGCAGACCCGCCATTTCGGGAAGTCACCGCGCTCGATCGCACCAAACAAATCACGCTGGGCGTAATCAGGATCAGTACCGGCCAGGCGGGCCGCCTCAGCCGGCGCCAGGTTCTTGATACCTTGCTTGGTTTTGTAGTGCCACTTCACCCAGTGCCGCTCGCCGCGGGCGTTAATCAAGCTGTAGGTGTGGCTGCCAAAGCCGTGCATATGACGGTAGCCATCGGGAATACCACGGTCCGAAAACAGAATAGTGACCTGGTGCAGCGCCTCTGGAGAGTGCGACCAGAAGTCCCACATCATTTGCGCGCTTTTCAGGTTGCTTTGCGGCAACCGCTTCTGAGTGTGGATGAAATCTGGGAATTTCAGCGGATCGCGTATGAAGAACACCGGTGTGTTGTTACCCACGATGTCCCAATTACCTTCTTCGGTGTAGAACTTCAAGGCAAAACCACGGGGATCGCGCTCAGTGTCTGCCGAACCACGCTCACCGCCCACAGTAGAGAAACGCAGGAACGTTGGAGTTTGCTTACCAACGGACTCGAACAATTTGGCGCTGGTGTACTGGGTGATGTCCCGGGTGACCGTGAAGGTACCGTAGGCACCTGACCCCTTGGCGTGTACGCGACGCTCAGGGATGTTTTCACGGTTGAAATGGGCAAGTTTCTCGATCAGGTGAAAATCGTCAAGAAGCAGCGGGCCGCGCGGGCCGGCTGAACGGGAATTCTGGTTATCCGCAACGGGAGCGCCGCTGGCGGTGGTAAGGATTTTATTCTGGCTCATGCTCAATTTTCCTCAGGTCGGACTTGGAACTGCCGGCTAATCGGCTTGGAGGGAGTATTGACCATCAACATGACACCTACAAATTCATTAAATCGTAAGCTTCAATAGAAAATAACTAACAATACCCCCGCGCACATAGTGCTGAACGCTGTCTGAGGAAGCTTGTACACATCGCGCTTTTGTTACGCCCACAAAAAACCGGGCACTAGGCCCGGTTCTTCGTTACAGCTTGTCGTCTTACTCGGCGCTTACAGCTTCGCCGGCAGTAGCACGATCAACCAACTCGACGTACGCCATAGGCGCGTTGTCGCCAGCGCGGAAACCGCACTTGAGGATGCGCAGGTAGCCACCCTCACGGGTAGCGTAACGCTTGCCCAGGTCGTTGAAGAGCTTACCAACGATAGCTTTCGAACGAGTACGGTCGAAAGCCAGACGGCGGTTAGCCAGGCTGTCTGTCTTGGCCAAAGTGATCAGCGGCTCAGCAACGCGACGCAGTTCTTTAGCTTTCGGCAGTGTAGTTTTGATCAGCTCGTGCTCGAACAGCGACACCGCCATGTTTTGAAACATGGCCTTGCGGTGCGAGCTGGTACGGCTCAGGTGACGACCACTTTTACGATGACGCATGGTTCATTCCTTACCAAACTCACGTTCGGTGATTACGACGATCAGGCAGTCGCCTTGTCGTCCTTCTTAAGACTTGCAGGCGGCCAGTTGTCGAGGCGCATGCCGAGGGACAGACCGCGGGAGGCCAGAACGTCCTTGATTTCAGTCAAGGATTTCTTGCCCAGGTTCGGAGTCTTCAACAGTTCTACTTCGGTACGCTGAATCAGGTCGCCGATGTAGTAAATGTTTTCCGCCTTAAGGCAGTTAGCCGAACGTACAGTCAGTTCCAGATCGTCAACCGGGCGAAGCAGGATCGGATCGATCTCGTCTTCCTGCTCGATTACCACTGGTTCGCTGTCACCTTTGAGGTCGACGAACGCAGCCAACTGCTGTTGCAGAATGGTTGCAGCGCGGCGGATAGCCTCTTCAGGATCCAGAGTACCGTTGGTTTCCAGATCAATAACCAGCTTGTCCAGGTTAGTACGCTGCTCGACACGGGCGTTTTCCACCACGTATGCGATACGGCGAACCGGGCTGAACGAAGAGTCAAGCTGCAAGCGACCAATGCTGCGGCTTTCGTCTTCATCGCTCTGACGCGAGTCGGCCGGTTCATAACCACGACCACGAGCTACGGTGAGCTTCATGTTCAGGGCGCCGTTAGACGCCAGGTTAGCGATTACGTGATCGGGGTTAACGATCTCGACATCATGATCCAGCTGAATATCGGCAGCGGTAACCACCCCCGAACCCTTCTTCGACAAGGTCAGCGTAACTTCGTCACGGCCGTGCAGCTTGATAGCCAGACCTTTAAGGTTCAACAGGATTTCAATTACGTCTTCCTGTACACCTTCGATGGCGCTGTACTCGTGGAGCACACCGTCAATCTCGGCCTCGACTACTGCACAGCCGGGCATTGAGGACAACAGGATGCGGCGCAGCGCGTTGCCCAGGGTGTGGCCAAAACCACGCTCGAGAGGCTCGAGAGTGATCTTGGCGCGGGTTGGACTGACAACCTGCACATCAATGTGGCGGGGTGTCAGGAACTCATTTACCGAAATCTGCATGGATGCACCTATTTTCTAGCCCTTACTTGGAGTAGAGCTCGACAATCAGGCTTTCGTTGATGTCGGCGGACAGATCACTGCGAGCAGGAACGTTCTTGAAAACGCCCGACTTCTTCTCAGTGTCTACTTCTACCCATTCTACGCGGCCACGTTGGGCACACAGATCGAGAGCTTGGACAATGCGAAGTTGGTTTTTTGCTTTCTCGCGAACTGCGACCACGTCACCAGCACGAACCTGGTAGGACGGAACGTTTACGGTCTGACCGTTAACGCTGATCGACTTGTGCGATACCAGCTGACGGGATTCGGCACGAGTCGAACCAAAGCCCATACGGTATACAACGTTGTCCAGACGGCATTCGAGCAGTTGCAGCAGGTTTTCACCGGTTGCACCTTTCTTGCCAGCAGCTTCTTTGTAGTAGCCGCTGAACTGACGCTCGAGAACGCCGTAGATACGACGGACCTTCTGCTTTTCACGCAGTTGGGTGCCGTAATCGGACTGGCGACCGCGGCGTTGGCCGTGGATACCAGGTGCTGCTTCAATGTTGCACTTCGATTCGATCGCGCGCACGCCGCTCTTCAGGAAGAGATCGGTGCCTTCGCGACGAGCGAGTTTGCATTTTGGACCAATGTAACGAGCCATTCTTTACAATCTCCTGGATTACACGCGGCGCTTCTTCGGCGGACGGCACCCGTTGTGCGGGATTGGCGTCACGTCGGTGATGCTGGCGATCTTATAGCCACAGCCGTTCAAAGCACGGACAGCAGACTCACGACCTGGACCTGGACCTTTGACGTTAACGTCGAGGTTTTTCAGGCCATATTCCAGCGCAGCTTGACCAGCACGTTCAGCAGCTACTTGAGCAGCAAACGGCGTGGACTTGCGGGAACCGCGGAAACCCGAACCACCGGAGGTAGCCCAAGAAAGCGCGTTACCTTGACGGTCGGTGATGGTCACGATGGTGTTGTTAAAAGATGCATGGATGTGGGCGATGCCATCAACCACTGTCTTTTTAACTTTTTTACGAGGACGAGCAGCAGGTTTTGCCATGATAATTTTCCTGTCGATTCGCTGGGGCGATTACTTGCGGATCGGCTTACGCGGACCTTTACGGGTACGCGCGTTAGTCTTGGTACGCTGACCGCGCACTGGAAGACCACGACGATGACGCAGACCGCGATAGCAACCGAGGTCCATCAAACGCTTGATTTTCATGTTGATTTCGCGACGCAGGTCACCTTCAGTGGTGAACTTCGCCACTTCGCCACGCAGCAATTCAATCTGCTCGTCGCTCAGATCCTTGATCTTAGCGGCTGGGTTTACCCCAGCAACTGCGCAAATTTTCTGCGCAGTAGTGCGACCAACACCATAGATGTAGGTCAGCGAGATAACAGTGTGCTTGTTATCTGGAATGTTAACGCCTGCAATACGGGCCATTCAGTGGGACTCCAATTGACAGCTACCTACGCCCCGGAAGCCAAGAAATAGGGCGCGAGATAATATCGCTGTAATAACAAATAATCAACCCGGCAGCGCACTAGCTGCCGGGCTTCAAGCGGATCACACTCAGCCTTGGCGCTGTTTGTGACGCGGTTCCGCGCTGCAAATTACTCGAACAACACCTTCGCGGCGAATAATCTTGCAGTTACGGCACAGCTTTTTCACCGATGCACGAACTTTCATCACCAACTCCTCGAACCTTATGGGTACTCAGCGCAACATGCCGCTGCCGTAACCCTTCAGGTTGGCTTTCTTCATCAGGGATTCGTACTGGTGCGAAACGAGGTGCGATTGTACTTGGGACATGAAGTCCATCACAACCACGACCACGATCAGCAACGAGGTCCCGCCAAGGTAGAACGGAACGTTTGCTGCAACCACCAGGAACTGGGGCAACAAGCACACGGCCGTCATATATAGAGCACCGAACAGGGTCAAACGAGTCAGAACGCCATCAATGTAGCGTGCCGACTGCTCACCTGGACGAATACCCGGAATAAAGGCACCGGACTTCTTCAGGTTTTCCGCTACGTCTTTCGGATTGAACATCAACGCCGTATAGAAGAAGCAGAAGAAAATAATCCCTGCACTAAACAGCAGAATATTCAACGGCTGACCAGGAGCGATCGACTGAGAGAGGTCCTGCAGCCAGCCCATATTTTCAGACTGACCAAACCAGGTACCCAACGAAGCCGGAAACAGCAAAATGCTGCTCGCGAAAATTGCCGGAATAACACCGGCCATATTCACTTTCAGCGGCAAGTGGCTGGTCTGCGCAGCAAAAACCTTACGGCCCTGCTGACGCTTGGCGTAGTGAACAGCAATACGACGCTGGCCACGCTCAATGAACACCACAAAACCGATAATCGCTACTGCCAGCAAACCGATGGCAACCAGGGCGAAGATATTGATATCACCCTGACGTGCAGACTCGAAAGACTGCCCGATTGCTCTCGGAAGACCGGCGACGATACCTGCGAAAATCAACATCGAGATACCGTTACCAACACCACGCTCAGTAATCTGCTCACCCAGCCACATCATGAACATCGCACCAGCCACAAACGTGGATACCGCGACGAAATGGAAGCCAAAGTCACCAGTGAACGCAACGCCCTGCCCTGCCAGGCCAACGGACATGCCGATAGCTTGGACCAGGGCGAGGACGACAGTGCCGTAGCGGGTGTACTGGCTAATCTTGCGACGGCCAGCTTCACCTTCCTTCTTCAACTGCTCCAGCTGCGGGCTGACGGCGGTCATCAATTGCATGATGATCGATGCCGAGATGTACGGCATGATCCCCAGTGCAAAAATGCTCATCCGCTCCAACGCACCGCCAGAAAACATGTTGAACAAGCTAAGAATGGTCCCCTCATTCTGTCGAAACAGGTCTGCGAGTCGGTCCGGGTTGATACCTGGAACCGGGATGTGTGCGCCTATTCGGTAGACGATAATCGCCAGGAACAGAAAACGCAGACGAGCCCAAAGTTCAGACATACCGCCTTTGCCGAGCGCTGAGAGAGCACCTTGCTTAGCCATTTATTCCTCGAACTTGCCGCCAGCTGCTTCGATAGCCGAACGCGCACCTTTGGTGGCGCCGATTCCCTTGCCGATAGTGACAGCGCGAGTCACTTCACCGGACAGCATGATTTTCACACGCTGTACGTTGACGTTGATCACGTTGGCATCTTTCAGGGTCTGCACAGTAACGATGTCGCCTTCCACTTTAGCCAGCTCGGACAGACGCACTTCTGCGCGGTCCATGGCCTTCAGGGAAACGAAGCCGAACTTAGGCAGGCGACGATGCAGCGGCTGTTGACCGCCTTCAAAGCCTGGAGCAATGGTGCCACCGGAGCGGGAGGTTTGACCTTTGTGGCCACGGCCACCAGTCTTACCCAAACCGCTACCGATACCACGGCCCGGACGATGCTTTTCGCGACGGGAACCCGGCGCTGGACTCAGATCATTGAGTTTCATCGATTAACCCTCGACACGCAGCATGTAGTAAGCCTTGTTGATCATCCCGCGATTCTCGGGAGTATCCTGGACTTCTACAGTGTGACCGATGCGACGCAGACCCAAACCCTTAACGCACAATTTGTGGTTAGGGATGCGGCCGGTCATGCTTTTGATCAGCGTTACTTTAACGGTAGCCATGATCAGAAGATCTCCTTGACGCTTTTGCCACGCTTGGCGGCAATGGATTCAGGAGATTGCATAGCTTTCAAACCCTTGAAAGTGGCGTGAACCACGTTTACCGGGTTAGTCGAGCCATAGCACTTGGCCAGAACGTTCTGAACGCCAGCAACCTCGAGGACAGCACGCATAGCGCCGCCAGCGATGATACCGGTACCTTCAGAAGCAGGCTGCATGTACACCTTCGAAGCGCCGTGAGCGGACTTCATTGCGTACTGCAGCGTGGTGCCGTTCAGATCAACTTGGATCATGTTGCGACGAGCAGCTTCCATTGCCTTCTGGATCGCAGCAGGCACTTCACGTGACTTGCCACGGCCGAAGCCAACGCGCCCTTTACCATCACCCACCACGGTCAACGCGGTGAAAGTGAAGATACGGCCGCCTTTAACGGTTTTGGCTACGCGGTTAACTTGAACCAGCTTCTCAATGTAGCCTTCGTCGCGCTTTTGGTCGTTATTTGACATAACTTAGAACTCCAGCCCAGCTTCACGAGCAGCATCAGCCAGCGCTTTAACGCGGCCGTGGTACTTGAAGCCAGAGCGGTCGAAAGCCACTTGCGAGACGCCAGCGGCCTTAGCACGCGTAGCGACCAGCTGGCCAACCTTTGTGGCCGCGTCGATGTTGCCAGTGGCACCATCACGCAGTTCTTTATCCAAAGTCGAGGCGCTGGCCAGGACTTTGTTGCCGTCGGCCGAGATGACCTGGGCGTAGATGTGCTGCGACGAGCGGAACACGCAGAGACGCACGACTTCGAGTTCGTGCATTTTCAGGCGTGCTTTGCGAGCGCGACGCAGTCGAGTAACTTTTTTGTCGGTCATTTGCTATGCCCTACTTCTTCTTGGCTTCTTTACGACGGACGACTTCGTCCGCGTAGCGCACACCTTTGCCTTTGTACGGCTCTGGTGGACGGAAGTCGCGGATCTCAGCAGCCACTTGACCTACCAGTTGCTTATCGATGCCCTTGATCAGGATATCGGTCTGGCTAGGAGTCTCAGCGGTGATGCCTTCCGGCAGTTCGTAATCCACTGGGTGCGAGAAGCCAAGGGCCAGGTTCAAAACCGTGCCTTTTGCTTGCGCTTTGTAACCAACACCGACCAGCTGGAGCTTACGCTCGAAGCCTTGGCTTACGCCTTGGACCATGTTGTTTACCAACGCACGCGTGGTACCAGCCATTGCGCGAGTTTGTTGATCGCCATTGCGAGCAGCGAAACGCAGCTCACCAGCTTCTTCAACGATCTCAACGGACGAATGGATATTCAGTTCAAGAGTGCCCTTGGCACCCTTCACCGAAAGCTGTTGGCCTGCGAATTTGACTTCGACACCGGCTGGCAGCTTAACGGGGTTCTTAGCGACGCGAGACATGCTTATCCCCCCTTAGAACACAGTGCAAAGAACTTCGCCGCCGACACCGGCAGCGCGCGCAGCACGATCCGTCATCACACCTTTGTTGGTGGAGACGATAGACACGCCCAGACCGCCACGAACTTTCGGCAGATCTTCAGCGGACTTGTACTGACGCAGGCCTGGACGGCTAACGCGCTTCACTTCCTCGATGACCGAACGGCCTTCGAAGTACTTCAGCTCGATGGACAGCAGTGGTTTGATTTCGCTGCTGATCTGATAACCCGCAATGTAGCCTTCGTCTTTCAGGACTTTGGCAACAGCAACCTTCAACTTGGAAGATGGCATGCTTACGACGGACTTTTCAGCCATCTGGGCATTACGGATACGAGTTAGCATGTCCGCTAACGGGTCCTGCATACTCATGGGCTAGACGCTCCTAATACAAAAAAATTAGCCTTGCGGCTACATATGTCGCTGAGAACTTCCGGGTAAAAAACACGGGCTCAGGCGAGCCGCGTATTTTAGACACACTCCGGAAATGAAACAAGCCCCAAAAGGGGCTTGTTCCAGATTCAAGGTCACCGGCGGTCAGTATCTTTCGATTCAGATCACCTGGACGCTGAAAGTACTTACCAGCTGGCTTTAACCAGACCTGGTACGTCACCACGCATTGCCGCTTCACGCAGTTTGTTACGGCCGAGGCCGAACTTGCGGTAAACGCCGTGTGGACGACCGGTCAGGCGGCAGCGGTTACGCATGCGCGAAGCGCTTGCGTCACGTGGCTGCTTCTGCAGGGCAACTGTAGCTTCCCAACGCGCTTCTGGACTTGCGTTCAGATCAACGATGATTGCTTTCAGTGCTGCACGCTTCTTGGCGTACTTGGCAACCGTGAGCTGACGCTTCAGCTCGCGGTTTTTCATGCTCATCTTGGCCATGGTCCTACTCCAATCAGTTGCGGAACGGGAATTTGAAAGCACGCAACAGGGCGCGACCTTCATCATCGTTCTTGGCAGTGGTGGTCAGGGTGATGTCCAGACCGCGGAGAGCATCGATCTTGTCGTAGTCGATTTCCGGGAAGATGATCTGCTCTTTCACGCCCATGCTGTAGTTACCACGACCATCGAAGGACTTGGCATTCAGGCCGCGGAAGTCGCGAACCCGAGGCAGGGAGATCGACAGCAGACGATCCAGGAATTCGTACATACGCTCACGGCGCAGAGTCACTTTGACGCCGATCGGCCAACCTTCACGGACTTTAAAGCCAGCGATGGATTTGCGAGCGTAGGTCACAACGACTTTCTGGCCGGTGATCTTTTCCAGGTCGGCAACAGCGTGCTCGATGACTTTTTTGTCACCGATCGCTTCGCCCAGACCCATGTTCAGGGTGATTTTGGTAACGCGCGGAACTTCCATCACGTTCCCAAGCTTAAGTTCTTCCTTAAGCTTAGGGGCGATTTCCTTCCGGTAAATCTCTTGTAGTCGTGCCATGGTCTAATCTACCTAGCAGTGTTCAAGCATCAACCGCTTTTTGGGTCGACTTGAAGACACGAATTTTCTTACCGTCTTCTACTTTGAAACCAACGCGGTCAGCCTTGTTGGTTTCGCCGTTGAAGATGGCGACGTTAGAAGCGTCCAGCGGAGCTTCTTTCTCGACGATACCGCCCTGCACGCCCGACATCGGGTTAGGCTTGGTATGACGCTTGACCAGGTTCAGACCACCGATAACCAGACGGTTATTAGCGAGAACCTTAAGCACCTTACCGCGCTTACCTTTGTCTTTGCCGGCGATCACGATGATCTCGTCGTCACGACGAATCTTTTGCATGTCGGATCTCCTTACAGCACTTCTGGGGCGAGCGAGACGATCTTCATGAACTTCTCAGTACGAAGTTCACGGGTCACTGGCCCAAAGATACGGGTGCCGATCGGCTCTTGCTTGTTGTTCAGAAGAACAGCAGCGTTGCCATCAAAGCGGATAATGGAGCCATCTGCACGACGTACGCCGTGACGAGTGCGGACTACAACAGCAGTCATCACTTGGCCTTTTTTCACTTTACCGCGAGGAATTGCTTCCTTGACGGTAACCTTGATGATGTCACCGATACCAGCGTAACGACGATGGGAGCCACCCAGCACCTTGATGCACATAACACGGCGAGCGCCGCTGTTATCGGCCACATCGAGCATGGATTGAGTCTGAATCATATAATTTCTCCGACCCCTAGTCCTTAGACTTCCACAGCGCGTTCGAGAACATCAACCAATGCCCAAGACTTGGTCTTGGCCAGCGGACGAGTTTCACGAATAGTGACTTTGTCGCCGATGTGGCACTGGTTGGTTTCGTCGTGCGCGTGCAGCTTAGTCGAACGCTTAACATATTTACCGTAGATCGGGTGCTTAACGCGACGCTCGATCAAAACGGTGATGGTTTTGTCCATCTTGTCGCTGACAACACGGCCAGTCAGCGTACGGACAGTCTTTTCGGCTTCAGCCATGATCACTTACCTGCCTGCTGGTTGAGCACAGTCTTCACGCGAGCGATGTCACGCTTAACTTGCGAGAGCAGATGAGACTGCCCCAACTGGCCAGTTGCTTTCTGCATGCGCAGATTGAACTGGTCGCGCAGCAGGCCGAGCAGTTGCTCGTTCAGCTGCTGTGCGGATTTTTCACGAAGTTCATTCGCTTTCATCACATCACCGTCCGTTTAACAAAGGCGGTGGCGAGCGGCAGCTTTGCAGCAGCCAGGGCAAAAGCCTCACGCGCCAGCTCTTCAGTTACACCCTCGATTTCATACAGGACTTTGCCTGGCTGAATCTGGGCTACCCAGTATTCCACGTTACCCTTACCTTTACCCATCCGAACCTCGAGAGGCTTTTTGGAAATCGGCTTGTCCGGGAATACACGGATCCAGATCTTGCCGCCACGTTTAACGTGACGGGTCAGTGCACGACGCGCTGACTCGATCTGACGAGCGGTGAGACGACCACGAGCTACAGACTTCAGCGCGAACTCGCCGAAGCTGACTTTGCTACCGCGCTGAGCCAGACCACGGTTGTGGCCTGTCATCTGCTTGCGGAACTTCGTACGCTTTGGTTGCAACATTTGGCGTACCCCTTACTTAGCAGCTTTTTTACGAGGCGCTGGTGCTTGTGGTTTCAGTTCTTCTTGGCGACCACCAATTACTTCGCCTTTGAAGATCCAAACCTTTACACCGATCACACCATAAGTGGTGTGAGCTTCGTAGTTGGCATAGTCGATGTCGGCACGCAGGGTGTGCAGTGGCACACGACCTTCGCGATACCATTCAGTACGTGCGATTTCAGCACCGCCGAGACGACCGCTCACTTGGATTTTGATGCCTTTGGCACCAATGCGCATGGCGTTCTGTACGGCGCGCTTCATAGCGCGACGGAACATTACGCGACGCTCCAGCTGCTGAGCTACGCTCTGCGCAACCAGCATACCGTCGAGCTCCGGCTTGCGGATCTCTTCGATATTGATGTGCACAGGCACACCCATTTGCTTGGTCAGGTCCTGACGCAGTTTCTCAACATCTTCACCTTTCTTCCCGATAACGATACCTGGACGAGCGGTGTGGATGGTGATACGTGCAGTTTGCGCCGGACGATGGATATCGATACGGCTTACGGACGCGCTTTTTAGTTTGTCTTGGAGATACTCACGCACCTTCAGATCAGCGAACAAATAGTCCGCATAAGTCCGACCGTCTGCGTACCAGACGGAGGTGTGCTCCTTGACGATTCCCAGGCGAATGCCAATGGGATGTACTTTCTGACCCATCTCTTCGACTCCGTTACTTGTCAGCAACCTTGACAGTGATATGGCAAGACCGCTTGACGATGCGATCAGCACGGCCTTTGGCACGTGGCATGATGCGCTTCAGCGAACGCCCTTCGTTGACGAAAACGGTGCTGACCTTCAGGTCATCAACGTCTGCGCCTTCGTTATGCTCGGCGTTGGCTACGGCCGACTCCAGCACTTTCTTCATGATCTCGGCGGCTTTCTTACTGCTGAAAGCCAACAGGTTGAGCGCTTCGCCCACCTTCTTCCCGCGGATCTGGTCGGCGACCAAGCGGGCTTTCTGGGCGGAGATTCGAGCGCCCGACAACTTAGCGGCTACTTCCATTTCCTTACCCCTTAACGCTTGGCTTTCTTGTCTGCCACGTGCCCACGATAAGTGCGGGTACCGGCAAACTCGCCTAGTTTGTGGCCGACCATGTCTTCGTTAACGAGAACTGGGACGTGCAGACGACCGTTGTGTACAGCGATGGTCAGACCGACCATTTGTGGCAGGATCATCGAACGGCGCGACCAGGTCTTAACTGGTTTGCGATCGTTCTTTTCCGCCGCCACTTCGATCTTCTTCAGTAGGTGAAGATCAATAAAAGGACCTTTTTTCAGAGAACGTGGCACTGTCGTATCCCTCTATTTACTTGCGACGACGGACGATCATTTTGTCGGTACGCTTATTACCACGAGTCTTCGCGCCCTTAGTCGGGAAGCCCCATGGAGATACCGGATGACGACCACCAGAGGTACGACCTTCACCACCACCGTGTGGGTGGTCAACCGGGTTCATGGCAACACCACGAACGGTTGGGCGAACGCCACGCCAGCGTTTGGCACCAGCTTTACCCAGCGAACGCAGGCTGTGCTCGGAGTTCGAGACTTCACCCAGGGTCGCGCGGCATTCAGCCAGCACTTTACGCATCTCACCAGAACGCAGACGCAGGGTCACGTAGACACCTTCACGAGCGATCAGCTGAGCCGAAGCACCAGCGGAACGAGCGATTTGCGCGCCTTTACCTGGCTTCAATTCGATGCCGTGTACGGTGCTACCAACTGGAATGTTACGCAGCTGCAGAGCGTTGCCCGGCTTGATCGGTGCCAGGGCACCTGCGATCAGCTGGTCGCCAGCACTCACGCCTTTAGGCGCGATGATGTAGCGACGCTCGCCATCTGCGTACAGCAGCAGAGCGATGTGAGCAGTACGGTTTGGATCGTATTCGATACGCTCGACAGTGGCAGCGATGCCATCTTTGTCGTTGCGACGGAAGTCGACCAGACGATAATGCTGCTTATGGCCACCACCAATGTGACGAGTGGTAATACGACCATTGTTGTTACGACCACCAGTCTTCGATTTCTTCTCGAGCAGCGGTGCGTGAGGAGCGCCTTTATGCAGCTCCTGGTTGACCACCTTGACCACAAAACGGCGGCCAGGGGAAGTCGGTTTGCATTTAACGATTGCCATGATGCACCCCTTCCTTACTCAGCACTGCTGCTGAAATCGAGATCTTGGCCTGGCTGAAGGGAGATAACTGCCTTCTTCCAGTCATTACGCTTGCCCAGACCGCGAGCAGTGCGCTTGCTCTTACCCAGAACATTCAGGGTAGTAACACGCTCAACTTTCACGCTGAACAGGCTTTCGACGGCCTTCTTGATTTCCAGCTTGGTTGCGTCAGTTGCAACCTTGAAAACGAACTGGCCTTTCTTGTCAGCCAGAACCGTAGCCTTTTCGGAAACGTGCGGGCCAAGCAGAACTTTAAATACGCGTTCCTGGTTCATCCCAGCAGCTCCTCGAATTTCTTCACGGCCGACACGGTGATCAACACCTTGTCGTATGCGATCAGACTAACTGGATCGGAACCTTGCACGTCACGTACATCAACGTGGGGCAGGTTACGAGCAGCCAGGTACAGGTTCTGATCAACAGCTTCAGACACGATCAAAACGTCGGTCAGGCTCATGTTGTTCAGTTTGCCCAGCAGATCTTTGGTTTTTGGACTTTCAACAGCGAAGTCCTGAACCACGACCAGGCGATCAGTACGCACGAGTTCAGCAAGGATGGAGCGCAGTGCTGCGCGATACATCTTCTTGTTGAGCTTCTGAGAGTGATCCTGCGGACGAGCTGCGAAAGTGGTACCGCCGCCGCGCCAGATTGGGCTACGGATAGTACCGGCACGAGCACGGCCAGTACCTTTCTGACGCCAAGGGCGCTTACCGCCACCACGAACGTCGGAACGGGTCTTTTGCTGCTTGCTACCTTGACGGCCGCCGGCCATGTAGGCCACGACTGCTTGGTGAACCAGCGTCTCGTTGAATTCGCCGCCAAATGTCAGTTCGGAAACTTCGATCGCTTGAGCGTCATTTACATTTAATTGCATGTCAGCTTCCCCTTAACCGCGAGCCTTGGCCGCTGGACGTACAACCAGGTTGCCGCCAGTAGCGCCAGGAACAGCACCCTTGACCAACAACAGATTGCGTTCAGCGTCGACGCGCACTACTTCGAGGGACTGCACGGTCACGCGCTCAGCGCCCATATGACCGGACATTTTTTTGCCCTTGAATACACGACCAGGAGTCTGGCACTGGCCAATAGAGCCCGGGACGCGGTGGGAAACGGAGTTACCGTGAGTGTTGTCTTGACCACGGAAATTCCAACGCTTGATCGTACCCTGGAAGCCTTTACCTTTGGACTGACCGGTTACATCAACCAGTTGACCAGCAGCGAAGATTTCAGCGTTGATCAGATCGCCAGCCTGGTAGTCGCCTTCTTCAAGACGGAACTCCATGACAGTACGACCAGCTGCAACGTTTGCTTTAGCGAAGTGACCTGCTTGAGCAGCAGTCACACGCGAAGCGCGACGCTCGCCGACAGTGACTTGCACTGCACGATAGCCATCGGTTTCTTCAGTTTTGAACTGGGTGACGCGATTCGGCTCGATCTCAATGACCGTAACCGGAATGGAGACACCTTCTTCGGTGAAAATACGGGTCATACCGCATTTACGACCGACTACACCAATAGTCATGTTGTAAACCTCATGAGTGTACGGGGCTTTCACCCGCTATGGCCGCCCATTTCAGAGCGTTACACGACTAAGACCCAAGTCTTAGCCGAGGCTGATCTGTACTTCCACACCGGCCGCCAGATCGAGCTTCATAAGAGCATCAACGGTTTTATCCGTTGGCTGGACGATGTCCAGTACGCGCTTATGAGTACGGATCTCGTACTGGTCACGCGCGTCTTTGTTGACGTGCGGGGAGACCAGAACGGTGAACCGCTCTTTACGGGTAGGCAGTGGAATTGGACCACGCACTTGAGCACCAGTACGTTTCGCGGTTTCCACGATTTCCTGGGTGGATTGGTCGATCAGGCGATGGTCAAAAGCCTTCAACCTGATACGGATTTGCTGATTTTGCATTGGATTTCAGACTCCGGCTGCTATTCCCAGCGAGCGCAATACGCCCGTTAAAAGGAGGCGCAATTCTATAGACGCCCTAGATAGGTGTCAACCCAATAAAAAAGCCCCCGCTGAGCGGGGGCTTTTCAAAGCATCGAAGCTATCTCAGAAGAGACGCTTATTCGATGATTTTAGCTACAACACCAGCACCAACGGTACGACCGCCTTCACGGATAGCGAAGCGCAGACCGTCTTCCATTGCGATGGTCTTGATCAGGGTAACTTCCATTTGGATGTTATCACCTGGCATTACCATTTCAACGCCTTCTGGCAGCTGGCAGTTACCAGTCACGTCAGTAGTACGGAAGTAGAACTGTGGACGGTAGCCTTTGAAGAACGGAGTGTGACGACCGCCTTCTTCCTTGCTCAGAACGTAAACTTCTGCGGTGAACTTGGTGTGCGGCTTAACCGAACCTGGCTTAACCAGAACCTGGCCACGCTCAACGTCGTCACGCTTGGTACCACGCAGCAGAACGCCGCAGTTCTCGCCAGCACGACCTTCGTCGAGCAGCTTGCGGAACATTTCAACACCAGTGCAGACAGTGTTGGTAGTGTCACGCAGACCAACGATTTCCAGAGCATCTTGAACGCGAACGATACCGCGCTCGATACGACCAGTCACAACAGTACCACGACCGGAGATCGAGAATACGTCTTCGATTGGCATCAGGAACGGCTTGTCGGTCAGACGAACTGGTTCTGGGATGTAGCTGTCCAGGGTTTCAACCAGTTTACGAACGGCAGTGGTGCCCATTTCGTTATCGTCTTTGCCTTCCAGCGCCATACGAGCAGAACCGATGATGATCGGAGTGTCGTCGCCTGGGAAGTCGTAAGTGCTCAGCAGATCGCGCACTTCCATCTCAACCAGTTCCAGCAGCTCAGCGTCGTCTACCAGGTCAGCCTTGTTCAGGAAAACCACGATGTACGGAACGCCTACCTGACGGGACAGCAGGATGTGCTCACGGGTTTGTGGCATCGGACCATCAGCGGCCGAGCAAACCAGGATCGCGCCGTCCATCTGGGCAGCACCAGTGATCATATTCTTCACATAGTCAGCGTGACCTGGGCAGTCAACGTGAGCGTAGTGACGGATCTTCGAGTTGTACTCGACGTGCGCGGTGTTGATGGTGATACCACGAGCTTTTTCTTCTGGAGCGCTGTCGATTTTATCGAAATCAACGACTGCAGAACCGAAAACCTCGGAGCAGACGCGAGTCAGAGCTGCGGTCAGAGTGGTTTTACCGTGGTCAACGTGACCGATAGTGCCAACGTTGACGTGCGGTAGGGAACGATCAAATTTTTCTTTAGCCACGACAATTAACTCCTTGCCTAAAGGACTGAATCAGCCTTGTTTTTTGGATACAGTTTCAGCGATGTGCGCCGGAGCTGTGTTGTATTTTTTGAATTCCATAGAGTAGCTTGCGCGACCCTGGGACATGGAGCGAACGTCGGTCGCATAACCGAACATCTCACCCAACGGAACCTCGGCGCGAATCACTTTGCCGGAAACCGTGTCTTCCATACCCAAGATCATGCCGCGACGACGGTTAAGGTCGCCCATGACATCACCCATATAGTCTTCAGGTGTAACAACTTCTACCGCCATGATTGGCTCAAGCAACTCACCACCACCCTTCTGGGCCAGTTGCTTGGTTGCCATGGAAGCAGCCACCTTAAACGCCATCTCGTTGGAGTCGACGTCGTGGTAAGAACCGTCAAAAACGGTTGCTTTCAGGCCGATCAGCGGATAGCCGGCAACAACACCGTTCTTCATCTGCTCTTCGATACCCTTCTGGATAGCAGGGATGTATTCCTTAGGAACAACACCACCCACTACTTCGTTCACGAATTGCAGACCTTCCTGACCTTCGTCAGCAGGAGCAAAACGGATCCAGCAGTGACCGAACTGACCACGACCGCCGGACTGACGAACGAACTTGCCTTCGATTTCACAGTTTTTCGTGATGCGCTCACGATAGGAAACCTGAGGCTTACCGATGTTGGCTTCGACGTTGAACTCACGGCGCATCCGGTCAACCAGGATGTCCAGGTGCAACTCGCCCATGCCAGAGATGATCGTTTGACCAGTCTCTTCATCAGTTTTGACGCGGAAAGATGGATCTTCCTGAGCAAGCTTGCCCAGAGCGATACCCATTTTTTCCTGGTCATCCTTGGTCTTAGGCTCTACGGCAACCGAAATAACCGGCTCCGGGAAGTCCATGCGAACCAGGATGATTGGCTTGGCAGCGTCGCACAAAGTCTCACCAGTGGTGACGTCCTTCATGCCGATCAAGGCCGCGATGTCACCAGCGCGCACTTCCTTGATCTCTTCACGGGCGTTTGCGTGCATTTGCACCATACGACCCACACGCTCTTTCTTGCCTTTGACCGAGTTGATCACGCCGTCGCCGGAGGCCAACACGCCCGAGTAAACGCGGACGAAGGTCAGAGTACCCACGAATGGGTCGGTAGCGATCTTGAACGCCAGAGCCGAGAACGGCTCGCTGTCGTCAGCATGACGCTCCATCTCTTCTTCCTCGTTATCAGGGTTGGTACCCTTGATAGCAGGAATGTCGGTAGGAGCAGGCAGATAGTCGATCACGGCGTCGAGAACGAGGGGAACACCCTTGTTCTTGAAGGAAGAACCGCAAACAGCCAAGACGATCTCACCAGCGATAGTACGCTGACGCAGAGCGGCCTTGATTTCCACGTTGGTGAGCTCTTCACCTTCGAGGTACTTGTTCATCAGCTCTTCGCTGGCTTCGGCGGCAGCCTCAACCATGTTGTTGCGCCACTCGTCAGCCAGCTCCTGCAATTCTGCAGGGATAGGCTTGCGAACAGGAACCATACCTTTGTCAGCGTCATTCCAGTAGACCGCTTCCATGTTGATCAGATCGATCTGACCCTGGAAGTTGTCTTCGGAACCGATAGCCAATTGGATTGGCACCGGAGTATGACCCAGACGCTGCTTGATCTGACCGATCACGCGCAGGAAGTTGGCACCAGCACGGTCCATCTTGTTTACATAAACAAGACGTGGAACGCCGTATTTGTTGGCTTGACGCCATACGGTTTCCGACTGAGGCTCGACACCCGAGGTACCGCAGAACACAACGACAGCGCCGTCGAGTACGCGCAGGGAACGTTCAACTTCAATAGTGAAGTCTACGTGGCCCGGGGTATCGATAACGTTGAAGCGGTGCTCATCTTTGTACTGCTTCTCGGAACCTTTCCAGAAGGCGGTAATAGCAGCAGAAGTAATGGTAATACCACGCTCCTGCTCCTGAACCATCCAGTCTGTGGTCGCGGCGCCATCATGCACCTCGCCCATTTTGTGACTTTTGCCGGTGTAAAACAGTACGCGCTCGGTGGTGGTGGTTTTACCAGCATCCACGTGAGCAACGATACCGATGTTACGGTAGCGGCTAATCGGAGTAGTACGAGCCATAAAGCCCTCGCAAAATTAGTGAAGCTAAGATTAGAAGCGGTAGTGCGAGAAAGCTTTGTTAGCTTCAGCCATACGGTGCACGTCTTCACGCTTCTTAACAGCAGCACCTTTACCTTCAGCAGCGTCCAACAGTTCGCCGGCCAAACGCAGAGCCATAGACTTCTCGCCGCGCTTACGGGCGAAGTCTACCAACCAGCGCATTGCCAGAGCGTTACGACGGGACGGACGAACTTCGACCGGAACCTGGTAAGTAGCACCGCCTACACGGCGCGACTTCACTTCGACCAGCGGAGCGATGGCGTCGAGAGCTTTCTCGAAGATTTCCAGGGGGTCGCTGTTCTTGCGCTCTTTAACCTTTTCCAGCGCGCCATAAACGATACGCTCGGCAACGGCTTTCTTGCCGCTTTCCATCACGTGGTTCATGAACTTGGCCAGAATTTGGCTTCCGTATTTTGGATCGTCAAGCACTTCGCGCTTGGCTGCTACGCGTCTTCTTGGCATGGATAAGCCCTCAAACGGTCTTCAGGTTCGCTCGGAATCGGTGCCCTTTCGGGACGCCTCCGACCTTACTCTTATCGACTCAGAAAATAAGATGATTCAGTTTTACAAAAAGCCGCTACTACTTAGGCTTCTTGGTACCGTACTTCGAACGACCCTGGTTACGACCTTTAACGCCGGAAGTATCCAAGGAGCCGCGTACGGTGTGATAACGAACACCTGGCAAGTCTTTTACACGACCGCCGCGGATCAGTACCACGCTGTGCTCTTGCAGGTTGTGGCCTTCACCGCCGATGTACGAGGAAACCTCGAAACCGTTGGTCAGGCGCACACGGCATACTTTACGCAGTGCCGAGTTAGGTTTTTTCGGCGTGGTGGTATACACACGGGTGCATACGCCACGACGTTGCGGGCAGTTCTGCAGCGCAGGCACGTCGGATTTCTCGACGATACGCTTACGCGGCTGACGTACCAGCTGGTTGATAGTTGCCATCTACTAGCTCCACTGTTGTCTTGCGACGCTATTGTCTTGCAAGAAAAGCAAAATGGCAGGAACGAATTCCCGCCAAATTTAGGGGTACAAGAGTCTAAAGAGGATCTTGCCCCCAGTCAAGGCAAGGCCCCGACCTCCCCTCCCGTCGAACCCGGGCAAAACTGCCTTGATCCGACGAATGGGGATGCCAGGGCCCAGACTTATTTACCGCAGAACTCAGTTACCGCTTGAGTTCAGTGCTTCGGTCAGTGCAGCTTCCACTTCACTGGCGCTTACGCGCAACGGCTTGTCAGCATCACGGCGACGCTTACGCTCGCTGTGGTAAGCCAAACCGGTACCAGCCGGGATCAGACGACCCACGACCACGTTCTCTTTCAGGCCGCGCAGGTAATCGCGCTTGCCGGTTACCGCTGCTTCGGTCAGTACGCGAGTGGTCTCCTGGAAGGAGGCCGCCGAGATGAACGACTCAGTGGACAACGACGCCTTGGTGATACCCAGCAGTACGCGAGTGAACTTGGAAACGAATTTCTCGTCGCCAGCCAGACGCTCGTTTTCCACCAGCACGTGAGTCAGTTCCATCTGGTCGCCCTTGATGAAACTGGAATCGCCGGATTCAGCGATCTCAACTTTACGCAGCATCTGACGCAGGATTGTCTCGATGTGCTTATCGTTGATCTTCACGCCTTGCAGGCGGTAAACGTCCTGGATCTCGTTGACGATGTACTTGGCCAGCGCGCTCACACCCAGCAGACGCAGGATGTCGTGTGGATCGCTCGGGCCGTCGGAGATCACTTCGCCGCGGTTTACCTGTTCGCCTTCGAACACGTTCAGGTGACGCCACTTTGGAATCAGCTCTTCGTACGGATCGGTACCGTCGTTCGGGGTAATGACCAGACGGCGCTTGCCCTTGGTTTCTTTACCGAACGCGATGGTGCCGCTGACTTCAGCCAGGATCGACGCTTCTTTCGGACGACGAGCTTCGAACAAGTCGGCAACACGCGGCAAACCACCGGTGATGTCACGGGTCTTCGAAGTTTCTTGCGGGATACGCGCGATAACATCACCGATCGCGATCTTCGCACCGTCCGCTACACCGACCAGGGCGTTGGCTGGCAGGAAGTACTGAGCGATTACGTCAGTGCCTGGCAGCAACAGATCCTTGCCGTTGTCATCGACCATCTTCACGGCAGGACGGATGTCCTTACCGGCAGCTGGACGATCTTTCGCATCGAGTACTTCAATGTTGGTCATACCGGTCAATTCGTCAGTCTGACGCTTGATCGTGATGCCTTCTTCCATGCCCACGTAGGTCACGGTACCTTTCATTTCGGTAACGATTGGGTGAGTGTGCGGATCCCACTTGGCCACGATTGCGCCAGCGTCGACCTTGTCACCCTCTTTAACCGAAATCACAGCACCGTACGGCAGCTTGTAGCGCTCACGCTCACGACCGTAGTCATCAGCGATTGCCAGCTCACCGGAACGGGACACAGCAACCAGGTGACCATCCACTCGCTCAACGTGCTTCAGGTTGTGCAGGCGGACAGTACCGCCATTCTTCACCTGAACGCTGTCGGCTGCGGAGGTCCGGCTTGCCGCACCACCGATGTGGAACGTACGCATGGTCAGCTGGGTACCCGGCTCACCGATGGACTGGGCGGCAATAACGCCGACCGCTTCACCGATGTTCACCTGGTGGCCACGAGCCAAGTCACGACCGTAGCACTTGGCGCAAATGCCGTAGCGGGTTTCGCAGCTGATCGGCGAGCGAACGATCACTTCGTCGATGCTGTTGAGTTCGATGAACTCGACCCACTTCTCATCAACCAGAGTGCCGGCAGGAACAATAACTTCCTCGGTACCTGGCTTGAATACGTCACGGGCAATAACACGACCCAATACGCGCTCACCCAGCGGCTCTACAACGTCACCGCCTTCAATGTGCGGAGTCATCAGCAGGCCGTGCTCGGTGCCGCAGTCGATCTCGGTGACAACCAGATCTTGCGCAACGTCTACCAGACGACGCGTCAGGTAACCGGAGTTAGCCGTTTTCAACGCGGTATCCGCCAGACCTTTACGAGCACCGTGAGTGGAGATGAAGTACTGGAGTACGCTCAAACCTTCACGGAAGTTCGCAGTAATCGGCGTTTCGATGATGGAGCCGTCCGGCTTGGCCATCAGGCCACGCATACCGGCGAGCTGACGGATCTGCGCAGCAGAACCCCGTGCGCCCGAGTCAGCCATCATGTACATCGAGTTGAAGGACTCTTGGTCAACTTCGTCGCCGTGACGATCGATGACTTTCTCTTTCGAGAGGTTGGCCATCATCGCCTTGGACACTTCGTCGTTGGCCTTGGACCAAAGGTCGATCACTTTGTTGTACTTCTCGCCCTGTGTTACCAGGCCCGAGGCGTACTGGCTTTCGATCTCTTTC
This sequence comes from Pseudomonas sp. NIBRBAC000502773, assembly GCF_006517195.1. Taxonomy (NCBI): domain Bacteria; kingdom Pseudomonadati; phylum Pseudomonadota; class Gammaproteobacteria; order Pseudomonadales; family Pseudomonadaceae; genus Pseudomonas; species Pseudomonas sp. NIBRBAC000502773. The sequence goes on from NZ_CP041189.1 coordinate 2,628,045, forward strand.
ACTTCATCAGTAGCAGCACTGATGATGCGGGCTTTTTCATCAGGGATAACGAAGTCGTTAACACCGATGGAAACGCCGGAAATGGTCGAATAGGCAAAACCGGTGTACATCAACTGGTCAGCGAAGATCACGGTCTCTTTCAGGCCAACCACGCGATAGCATTGGTTGATCAGCTTGGAGATCGCCTTTTTCTTCATCGGCAGGTTGACGACGTCGTACGACAGGCCTTTTGGCACAACCTGGTACAACAGCGCACGGCCAACGGTGGTGTCGACAATACGGGTGCCGCTCACGCTGCCGCCATCACGGTCGTTGACAGTTTCGTTGATACGCACTTTGACCTTGGCGTGCAGTGCGGCTTCGCCGGCACGGAACACACGGTCAACTTCCTGCAGGTCAGCGAACACACGACCTTCGCCTTTGGCGTTGATCGCCTCACGGGTCATGTAGTACAGACCCAATACAACGTCCTGCGACGGAACGATGATTGGCTCACCGTTGGCTGGCGACAGAATGTTGTTGGTCGACATCATCAACGCACGGGCTTCCAACTGGGCTTCCAGTGTCAGCGGTACGTGCACGGCCATTTGGTCGCCGTCGAAGTCGGCGTTGTACGCAGCACAGACCAGAGGGTGCAGCTGGATAGCCTTACCTTCGATCAGTACCGGTTCAAACGCCTGGATACCCAGACGGTGAAGGGTCGGTGCACGGTTGAGGAGAACCGGGTGTTCGCGAATCACTTCAGCGAGAACGTCCCAAACCTCTGGCAGCTCGCGCTCGACCATTTTCTTGGCCGCTTTGATGGTGGTCGCGAGACCGCGCATTTCCAGCTTGCCGAAGATGAATGGCTTGAACAGCTCAAGTGCCATCTTCTTAGGCAGACCGCACTGGTGCAGACGCAGGGTCGGGCCTACGGTAATTACCGAACGACCAGAGTAGTCAACACGCTTACCGAGCAAGTTCTGACGGAAACGACCTTGCTTACCCTTGATCATGTCAGCCAAGGATTTCAGAGGACGCTTGTTGGAACCGGTGATAGCGCGGCCACGACGACCGTTGTCGAGCAGTGCATCGACAGCTTCCTGCAACATACGCTTTTCGTTGCGCACGATGATGTCCGGAGCGGACAGATCGAGCAGGCGCTTCAAGCGGTTGTTACGGTTGATCACACGGCGGTACAGGTCGTTGAGGTCGGAAGTCGCGAAGCGACCGCCATCCAACGGTACCAGCGGACGCAGATCCGGCGGCAGAACCGGCAGAACAGTCAGCACCATCCACTCTGGCAGGTTGCCGGAACCCTGGAAGGCTTCCATCAACTTCAGACGCTTGGACAGTTTCTTGATCTTGGTTTCGGAGTTGGTTTGCGGAATTTCTTCGCGCAGACGACCAATCTCGTGCTCCAGGTCGATAGCGTGCAGCAGTTCGCGGACAGCTTCGGCACCCATGCGGGCATCGAAATCATCACCGAACTCTTCCAACGCCTCGAAGTACTGCTCGTCGTTCAGCAGCTGACCTTTTTCAAGGGTAGTCATGCCTGGATCGATAACGACATAGCTCTCGAAGTAGAGAACGCGTTCGATATCACGCAGGGTCATGTCCATCAGCAAGCCGATACGGGACGGCAGCGATTTCAGGAACCAGATGTGGGCAACCGGCGAAGCCAGCTCGATGTGCGCCATGCGCTCACGACGAACCTTGGCCAGTGCAACTTCAACGCCACACTTTTCGCAGATCACACCACGGTGCTTCAAGCGCTTGTACTTACCGCACAGGCACTCGTAATCCTTTACCGGGCCAAAGATCTTGGCGCAGAACAGGCCGTCACGCTCAGGTTTGAACGTACGGTAGTTGATGGTTTCCGGCTTTTTAACTTCACCGAACGACCACGAACGGATCATCTCAGGCGATGCCAATCCAATACGGATGGCGTCGAACTCTTCGACTTGACCCTGGTTTTTCAGCAAATTCAGTAGGTCTTTCAAGGCCTTTCCTCCTGGCGGAGCAGAGAGCGGGCTAAACAGCCCCGCTCTCGATTCGCGTCACGTGTTATTCGGTTTCCAGATCGATATCGATGCCGAGGGAACGAATTTCTTTGATCAACACGTTGAAGGACTCGGGCATGCCCGGCTCCATACGGTGATCGCCATCCACGATGTTTTTGTACATCTTGGTACGACCGTTCACATCGTCCGACTTCACTGTGAGCATTTCTTGCAGAGTGTAAGCAGCACCGTATGCTTCCAGTGCCCAGACCTCCATCTCCCCGAAACGCTGACCACCGAACTGAGCCTTACCACCCAGCGGCTGCTGGGTAACCAGGCTGTACGAACCGGTAGAACGAGCGTGCATCTTGTCGTCTACCAAGTGGTTCAGCTTCAGCATGTACATGTAGCCAACAGTAACCGGGCGCTCGAACTTGTTGCCGGTACGGCCGTCGAACAGCTGCATCTGGCCGCTTTCTGGCAGGTCTGCCAGTTTCAGCATGGCCTTGATTTCGCTTTCCTTGGCACCGTCGAACACCGGGGTAGCCATTGGAACGCCACCGCGCAGGTTCTTCGCCAGATCCAGGATTTCCTGGTCGGAGAAGGTATCCAGCTCTTCCTTACGACCGCCGATCTCGTTGTAGATCTCGTGCAGGAACTTACGCAGGTCAGCAACCTTGCGCTGCTCTTCGATCATACGATTGATCTTCTCGCCCAGACCTTTAGCCGCTAGGCCAAGGTGGGTTTCAAGGATCTGACCAACGTTCATACGCGAAGGTACGCCCAATGGGTTGAGGACGACGTCGACCGGGGTGCCATTGGCATCGTGCGGCATGTCTTCAACCGGCATGATCACGGAGACCACACCTTTGTTACCGTGACGACCGGCCATCTTGTCGCCCGGCTGGATGCGGCGACGGATTGCCAGGTAAACCTTGACGATTTTCAGCACGCCTGGAGCCAGGTCATCGCCCTGCTGCAGTTTGCGCTTCTTGTCTTCGAACTTGTCGTCCAGCAGACGGCGACGATCAACGATATAGGCCTGGGCCTTCTCGAGCTGCTCATTAAGAGCATCTTCAGCCATGCGCAGTTTGAACCACTGGCCGTGCTCAAGACCGTCGAGGATTTCGTCGGTGATGTCCTGACCTTTCTTCAGGCCTGCGCCGCCTTCAGCCTTGTGGCCTACCAGGGCGGAACGCAGACGTTCGAAGGTCGCGCCTTCAACGATACGGAACTCTTCGTTGAGGTCCTTGCGGATCTCGTCGAGCTGGGTCTTCTCGATGGACAGCGCACGAGCATCACGCTCGACGCCGTCGCGGGTGAAGACCTGTACGTCGATGACAGTACCCTTGGTACCGGTAGGTACACGCAGGGAAGTGTCTTTAACGTCGCTGGCTTTTTCACCGAAAATGGCACGCAGCAGCTTCTCTTCCGGAGTCAGTTGGGTCTCGCCTTTCGGAGTGACCTTACCAACCAGGATGTCGCCCGCCCCCACCTCAGCACCTACGTAAACGATACCGGCTTCGTCCAGCTTGTTCAGTGCAGCTTCACCCACGTTCGGGATGTCTGCAGTGATTTCCTCTGGCCCAAGCTTGGTGTCACGCGCCACACAGGTCAGTTCCTGAATGTGGATCGTGGTGAAGCGGTCTTCTTGAACCACACGCTCGGACAGGCAGATGGAGTCTTCGAAGTTGAAGCCGTTCCATGCCATGAACGCGATGCGCATGTTCTGACCCAGAGCCAGCTCACCCATATCGGTGGACGGACCGTCAGCCATGATGTCGCTACGCTGAACGCGATCACCCTTACGCACCAGCGGACGCTGGTTGATGCAAGTGTTCTGGTTCGAGCGGGTGTATTTGGTCAGGTTGTAGATGTCGACACCGGCTTCGCCCGTTTCAACTTCGTCATCAGCAACACGAACCACGATACGGCTGGCATCAACAGAGTCGATCACGCCGCCACGACGAGCCACGACGCAAACGCCGGAGTCACGGGCTACGTTACGCTCCATGCCGGTACCTACCAGCGGCTTGTCGGCACGCAGGGTCGGTACAGCTTGACGCTGCATGTTGGAACCCATCAACGCACGGTTGGCGTCATCGTGTTCCAGGAACGGGATCAGCGACGCGGCGACCGAAACTACCTGCTTCGGCGATACGTCCATCAAGGTGACGTCTTCCGGCGCCTTGACGGTGAACTCGTTCAGGTGACGAACAGCTACCAGCTCGTCGATCAGGACTTTCTTGTCGTTCATCGTGGCCGAAGCCTGAGCGATCACGTGATCAGCTTCTTCGATGGCGGACAGGAACACGATCTCGTCGGTGACCAGGGCGTCTTTCACCACACGGTACGGGCTCTCAAGGAAGCCGTACTGGTTGGTGCGCGCATAGGCGGCCAGGGAGTTGATCAGACCGATGTTCGGGCCTTCCGGCGTTTCGATTGGGCATACACGACCGTAGTGAGTCGGGTGTACGTCACGCACTTCAAAGCCAGCACGCTCACGGGTCAGACCGCCCGGACCCAGTGCGGAAACACGGCGCTTGTGGGTGATCTCGGAAAGCGGGTTGTTCTGGTCCATGAACTGCGAGAGCTGGCTGGAACCGAAGAACTCTTTCACCGCCGCAGCCACTGGCTTGGCGTTGATCAGGTCTTGCGGCATCAGGCCTTCGCTTTCAGCCATCGACAGACGCTCTTTGACCGCACGCTCAACACGCACCAGGCCAACGCGGAACTGGTTCTCGGCCATTTCGCCTACGCAGCGAACACGACGGTTACCCAGGTGGTCGATGTCATCGACGATACCTTTGCCGTTACGGATGTCGACCAGAGTCTTCAGGACCGCAACGATGTCTTCCTTGCACAGCACACCCGAACCTTCGATCTCGGTACGACCGATACGACGGTTGAACTTCATCCGGCCGACCGCAGACAGGTCGTAGCGCTCAGGGCTGAAGAACAGGTTGTTGAACAGGGTTTCTGCAGCGTCTTTGGTTGGTGGCTCGCCAGGACGCATCATGCGATAGATTTCTACCAGCGCTTCCAATTGGTTGCTGGTGGAGTCGATCTTCAGGGTGTCGGAGACGAACGGACCGCAGTCGATATCGTTGGTGTACAGGGTCTCGATGCGAACAACCTGCGCCTTGGCGATTTTGGCCAGGATCTCGGTGTTCAGCTCGGTGTTGCACTCAGCCAGGATTTCGCCTGTAGCCGGGTGAACGATGACCTTCGCGGTAGTACGGCCCAGGACATAGTCCAGGGGAACTTCCAGCTCTTTGATACCCGCTTTTTCGATCTGGTTGATGTGGCGCGCAGTGATACGACGGCCAGCCTCAACGATGACTTTGCCCTTTTCATCCTGAATGTCCAGGACAGCAATTTCACCACGCAGACGCGAAGCGATCAGCTCCAGCTTGAGGGTTTCATCCTTCAGGCTGAATACGTTGGTGGTGTAGAACGCATCCAGAACTTGCTCAGTGGTGTAGCCGAGCGCGCGCAGCAGTACCGAGGCCGGCAGCTTGCGACGACGGTCGATACGCACGAACACGCAGTCTTTCGGATCGAACTCGAAGTCCAACCACGAACCGCGGTACGGAATGATCCGCGCGGAGTACAGGAGCTTGCCGGAGCTGTGCGTCTTGCCGCGGTCGTGGTCGAAGAACACGCCCGGGGAACGGTGCAGCTGGGAAACGATAACGCGCTCGGTACCGTTGATAACGAAGGTACCGTTCTCAGTCATCAATGGGATTTCGCCCATGTAGACTTCTTGCTCTTTGATGTCCTTGATCGCTTTGTTCGACGACTCTTTGTCGAAAATGATCAGACGGACTTTTACCCGCAAAGGTACGGCGTACGTAACACCGCGCAACACGCATTCTTTGACATCAAATGCCGGTTCGCCCAGGCGATAACCGACGTACTCCAGCGCAGCATTGCCGGAGTAGCTGATGATCGGGAAAACGGATTTGAAGGCCGCATGCAGGCCCACGTCGCGGAACTGATCTTTGGTCGCTCCCGCCTGCAAGAATTCACGATACGAATCCAGCTGGATAGCCAGAAGGTACGGGACATCCATGACGTCCGGCAACTTGCTAAAGTCCTTGCGGATACGTTTTTTCTCAGTATATGAGTAAGCCATCAGCGTTCCCCAGCTTGGTCACCTGCTTGTTTGGCCCTCCCGACGGGAGCAGCCAGAAAATCTTGCAAACCCCATGGTTTGCACCACCGCATCGGGTGGCTACAGCGCGTTAATGGCGGCGACCGAGTCGACAGCCAAGAACGGAAAAAGGCCGGTGGCAAGAGCCACCAGCCATCAGCCTTCAGCTTAACGCTTGGGCTGGAGACGCAAGGTCGATGCTTACTTCAGCTCGACTTTAGCGCCTGCTTCTTCCAGAGTAGCTTTGGCTTTGTCAGCTGCTTCTTTGGCAACAGCTTCCAGAACCATGGCAGGAGCGCCGTCAACTACAGCCTTGGCTTCTTTCAGGCCCAGACCGGTCAGTTCACGTACTGCCTTGATCACGTTTACTTTCTTCTCGCCAGCTTCGGTCAGCATGACGTTGAATTCGGTTTGCTCTTCAACAACGGCAGCAGCAGCAGCTGGGCCAGCGGAAGCAGCGGCAGCGGAAACGCCGAATTTTTCTTCGAAAGCTTTGATCAGCTCAACAACCTGCAGAACCGACATTTCAGCTACGGCGTTGAGGATATCGTCTTGGGAGATAGACATTGCTGTATTTCCTGAATTGGGGGACGGCCTACGCGGCCATCGAAATAAACAAAAATACGCGAGAAAAGTTGCTCAGCCTTAGGCTGCGGCAGCTTCTTTTTGCTCGCGAACTGCAGCCAGAGTACGAGCCAGCTTGCTGGTAGCGCCTTGAATCACGCTCATCAGCTGCGAAATGGCTTCGTTGCGGGTCGGCAGTGTTGCCAGTACGTCGATTTGGTTAGCTGCGAGGAACTTGCCCTCGAACGCAGCTGCCTTGATCTCGAACTTATCCTGACTCTTAGCGAACTCCTTGAACAAACGGGCAGCAGCGCCTGGATGATCCTTGGAGAAAGCAATCAGAGTCGGGCCAGTGAACACGTCGTTGAGGACACTGTATTCAGTGTCAGCAACGGCGCGCTTGAGCAGGGTGTTACGTACAACACGTACGTATACGCCAGCTTCACGAGCCTCTTTACGGAGTCCGGTCATAGCGCCTACTGTCACACCACGGGCATCAGCCACGACAGCGGACAGAGCAGCTTTGGCAGCCTCGTTGACTTCAGCGACGATGGCCTTCTTGTCTTCGAGATTAATTGCCACGGGTTTAACTCCTGCTTGTTACCGTTTCATCTGGCCGGAGCCGGATGTCGTTTTGGTGTCTGATTCGGTAAGGAACCGGGAGCACCATCTGCGTAGGCTTGTTGGTTTAAGACTTGCGTCGCCTACGGTCTTGGATAGCCCCCGCCAGGCAGGGACCCCAATCTTTCAATTGGCGCAATCGCTTACGCCAATTTGTGTCTTATACGTCCAGCGAGCCTTGGTCGATGACCAGACCTGGGCCCATGGTGGTGCTCAGGGTAACGCGCTTGACGTAGATACCTTTCGAGGAAGCTGGCTTGATACGCTTCAGATCGGCGATCAGGGCTTCAACGTTTTCCTTCAGCTTGACGGCGTCGAAGCCGACTTTGCCAACGGAGGTGTGAATGATGCCGTTTTTGTCGGTACGATAACGAACCTGACCAGCCTTGGCGTTTTTAACCGCGGTAGCTACGTCTGGCGTTACGGTGCCAACCTTAGGGTTAGGCATCAGGCCACGCGGGCCCAGAATCTGACCCAACTGGCCTACAACACGCATTGCGTCCGGGGAAGCAATAACTACGTCGTAGTTCAGGTCGCCGCCTTTCATTTCGGCAGCCAGGTCGTCCATACCAACGCGGTCAGCGCCGGCAGCCAGAGCAGCTTCAGCTGCCGGGCCTTGAGTGAAGACAGCTACACGAACAGTCTTACCAGTACCGTGTGGCAGCACAGTAGCGCTACGAACGACCTGGTCAGATTTACGTGGGTCAACACCCAAGTTTACAGCAACGTCAACGGACTCGCTGAACTTGACAGTCGACAGCTCGGTCAGCAGAGCAGCAGCGTCTACAAAATTGTAGGACTTGCCCGCTTCGATTTTGCCGGCGATAGCCTTTTGGCGCTTGGTCAGCTTAGCCATTACACACCCTCCACGTTAAGGCCCATGCTACGAGCAGAACCGGCGATGGTACGCACGGCTGCATCCATATCAGCTGCAGTCAGATCCGCGTTTTTGGTTTTCGCGATTTCTTCCAGCTGAGCACGAGTTACGGTGCCAACCTTAACGGTGTTAGGACGAGCGGAACCGCTAGTCAGACCAGCAGCCTTCTTCAGCAGAACCGAAGCCGGGGTCGACTTGGTTTCGAAAGTGAAGCTACGGTCGCTGTATACAGTGATGATCACTGGAGTCGGCAGACCTGGCTCAAGACCCTGAGTACGGGCGTTGAAAGCCTTGCAGAACTCCATGATGTTCACGCCGTGCTGACCCAGGGCTGGACCAACAGGTGGGCTTGGGTTGGCCTGAGCGGCCTTCACTTGCAGCTTGATGTAAGCGGTAATCTTCTTGGCCATGAGGCACTCCAATTACGGGTTCAAGCGCCTCGAAAGGCTCCCCGGTTACTTGCGCGTTTATCCCAGTGACGACAAAACCCCACAGCCTAAGGCTGCGGGGTTGGGATGCTTACTCAGCTAGACCTTCTCGACCTGGCTGAATTCCAACTCTACCGGAGTAGAGCGACCGAAAATGAGCACCGCGACCTGGATCCGGCTCTTTTCGTAGTTAACCTCTTCGACGGTCCCGTTGAAATCAGCAAACGGACCATCTGTGACACGAACAACCTCACCCGGCTCGAACAACGTCTTCGGCTTGGGCTTGTCGCTACCGTCGGCGACACGACGCAGAATTGCTTCTGCCTCTTTGTCAGTGATCGGAGCAGGCTTATCAGCAGTACCGCCGATAAAACCCATAACACGAGGAGTGTCCTTGACCAAGTGCCAAGTACCTTCGTTCATGTCCATCTGTACCAGCACGTAGCCAGGAAAGAACTTGCGCTCACTCTTGCGCTTCTGACCATTCCGCATTTCAACCACTTCTTCAGTGGGAACCAGAATTTCGCCGAAGCCATCTTCCATGCCTGCCAGCTTTACGCGCTCCAGCAAAGAGCGCATAACATGCTTCTCGTAACCCGAGTAAGCATGCACAACGTACCAACGCTTAGCCACGGGACACCCTTAGCCAACAATCAAGGAAACAAGCCAGCCGAGCAGGGAATCAAGCCCCCACAACAGCAACGCCATAACCAGAACAACAGCCACAACAATCAACGTGGTCTGTGTGGTTTCTTGGCGAGTTGGCCAAACGACTTTACGAATCTCGGTGCGAGCTTCCTTCACCAGGACCGCGAAAGACTTGCCTTTGGCAGTCTGCAGGCCTACAAAGGCAGCTACAGCAGCAAGGGCGAGCAAAACCAGAACGCGGTACAGGATCGGCGAAGCAGAATAGTACTGGTTGCCAACAACGCCCACGACCACCAAAGCGACCACAGCGAGCCACTTGACAAGATCGAAACGAGAGCTTTGAGCTTCAGCCTTAGGAGTCATCTATGAAGATCCTGTGAAAAGAAAGCCAGACACACCACGTGAATCTGGCAGGTCAGGAGGGAATCGAACCCCCAACCTACGGTTTTGGAGACCGTCGCTCTGCCAATTGAGCTACTGACCTAAAACAAAATCAGGCCGACCATTATGCAGACCCGAAAAAGACTTTACAACAACCAACCCCCAAAGACTTGAAATCACTCAACAACAAGCGATCTGAACACCACCAAGCCGAGCCAGCCGTTAAAACAAAGGCAGATATTTTCATATCTGCCTTGTTATATGGAGCTCTTGAGCGGATTTGAACCGCTGACCTCACCCTTACCAAGGGTGTGCTCTACCAACTGAGCTACAAGAGCGAAACACCGTGCACAACCTGCAAACTTGGAGCGGGTAGCGGGAATCGAACCCGCATCATCAGCTTGGAAGGCTGAGGTTCTACCACTAAACTATACCCGCGGAGCTTGCAGCTCACGCTAAAATGGTGGAGGGGGAAGGATTCGAACCTTCGAAGTCGTAGACGTCAGATTTACAGTCTGATCCCTTTGGCCGCTCGGGAACCCCTCCTAAGCGAGCCGGCATTCTACATCACGCCGGCCTTCTGTCAAGCATTTTCTCATTAAAAATATGAGGTTAGCTGCATTGACCTTCGCTTCGCACCTTAGACCTTAAAGGTCTTCACTGCGAAGCGGGCGCCATTCTATGCAAACTATTCGAGAGTTGCAATGCCTTCGCACAGCATTATTTTATGTTTTAACTCATTGAATTCCTTAGCAAGGTTTTCAAAGGGCAGGTCGTCAGCCAGGCGTCGGCTTTCCGGGGCAACTCGAAGCCAGTAACCTTGCGCATCAGAAGCACTCAGCAGCTGCACCTTAACCTTTATATCCAGGCTAGTGAGGCGCTGCTCAAGGAATTGCGCCTGTCGCTGGTCGGCAAAGCCTCCTATGTATAAGCAAGTATTTTGCGCATCAGATGCCTTAGCCCGATCCTTGCGCACCACAGCGTCGGAAGACTCGCTCAGCAGGCGAATATCCTGCTGCGTATTCCGATAGAGGCTCAGAGGAGTCACGTCTTTAGCACGCAACGGCGCCTCTTGCTGATGCCATATGTAGTAGAAGGCGTTCAGGATCAATAAAAGCAAAAACAGCCAACGCATAAACACCTCAAGATAAAGGGCACGCCATTGCCAGACCTACGAAAATCAAATCAGGAACGAGTCGAGCCTGAGGCACCGCATCCCTCACCAAATCAGCATCGCCCCCCGTCAGGAATACAGTGAAGTTATCACCCCAATAACTTCGGGCCAGCTCAAGCTGGGTCAGCACAAACCCTCTGAGCATCAACGTACAGCCACGCTCTACAGCCTCTACGGTCGTATGCCCTGGCGATAGGCGCTCCAAGGCTCTTTCAGCAGCTGCATCGTCGTAACGTATCTTGCGCGTATGCGTGCGCAGCTGATTGCGCATGAGGGGCATACCAGGACAGATGAAGCCACCTAAATGCTCACCATCACCGGCAACAAAATCTGCAGTAGCAGCCGTGCCGAAATCAAGCACCAGGCATGCGCCCGACGCCAATTTGAAGCCGCCCAGCATTGCTAACCAGCGATCAAGACCAAGACGCTCGAAATCTTCGTAACCGTTGCGCACCCCAGCCATTTCTCGCGCAGAAACAGCACAGGAAACCGCAACGCCAAAGGTCTCCACCAGCGCATCAACCAGATTTTTTGTTTCGTCCAGAGCACGAACACTCACCAACCGGCAATGTGTCAGTAACACACCAGGCAGCACTAACAGGCTTTCAATCAATGCAACATCCGAACTAGCGACACCTTCTGCAGATGCCGTCGCCCGATCCAAATCAAGTACGCGCCACTTGATGAAGCTATTCCCACAGTCGAGCTCAAGAATCATCACGCAACCTCAGGCTTAACTCACCACCACTGTATATTTTCTCAACACCACCGACACTTAAACGCAATGCCCCCTGACCGTCGATACCCAGCACCACCCCATCGACACGGTTGGCACCCGCTATGAGTGACACCGTCTTTCCCTGCCAGGCATGACCTTTTTCCCACTCATCCCGAAGCGATGAAAAACCTTGCGCCCTGTGTCGATCCAAGTAGCTTTGCAACTGCAAGCACAGGCGTGCCACCAGAGAGTTGCGATCAACTGGAGACCCCGTCTCCAATTGCACTGACGTCCATTGCTGATCAACCTCTTCAGCCTTCTGCATATTCACGTTAATACCGATACCGAGGACAACGTGGCAAATATCCGCGGGATCCCCTACGAGCTCCAGCAAAATCCCGGCAATCTTCTTCTGCCCCACCAGGACGTCGTTTGGCCACTTCAGAGCCGCACCCCGCACTCCAGACTCTCGCAGTGCCTGCATGACCGCTAAGCCAACCACGAGGCTCAGGCCTTCCAGCTGTCGTGGACCATTCTCGATACGCAACAAGAGGCTGTAATACACGTTCTGAGCGAATGGACTGACCCACTTTCGACCACGTCGCCCTCTTCCCGCCGTTTGCTGCTCCGCAAGCACCAGGTACGGCGTCGCCCGCTCAACCTCAACCAGGCGCAGAGCCTCGGCATTTGTCGAGTCGATGGAGTCGTAGATATGGATAGGCCACGCGAGGGAAGACGTATGCAGTGCAATCTGCTCGGAACTTAAGAAAACCAGCGGCGAAGCTAATTGATATCCCCTTCCACGAACCTTGTGGACCGGCAGATTCAACTCGACCTCAAGATGCTGGAGCTGCTTCCAGACAGCACTGCGACTAACGCCCAGGGCTGCGCCAAGCGCTTCTCCGGAATGGAATCGGCCATCTTTTAGAAGTTCTAACAACGTCAGCATGCAAGTATCGCCTCACAATGAGGCACGCATGATAGCCATGCGCAGGGTCATTGCATAGAAAGGCCGGACTTTAGCATTGAAGCCCCTCCCGAGGCGCCTCCTCGCACTTTTCGACCGCCCAAAACAAAACCCCATCTGCTTTCGCAAATGGGGTTTCGGAATTTAATCTTGACGATGACCTACTCTCACATGGGGAAACCCCACACTACCATCGGCGATGCATCGTTTCACTGCTGAGTTCGGGATGGGATCAGGTGGTTCCAATGCTCTATGGTCGTCAAGAAATTCGGGTACTGAGTCGTGGCCAGCTGGCCTCGCTTCAGCAAATTGGGTATGTGACAGCTGTCGGTGTTTTGTAAGATCTCGAACTTTCGGTTCATTGCGTCTTCACACACCGCAATCTGGCCTTTCGACGCAAATTGCTTGGGTGTTATATGGTCAAGCCTCACGGGCAATTAGTATTGGTTAGCTCAACGCCTCACAGCGCTTACACACCCAACCTATCAACGTCGTAGTCTTCGACGGCCCTTCAGGGGACTCAAGGTCCCAGTGAGATCTCATCTTGAGGCTAGTTTCCCGCTTAGATGCTTTCAGCGGTTATCTATTCCGAACATAGCTACCCGGCAATGCCACTGGCGTGACAACCGGAACACCAGAGGTTCGTCCACTCCGGTCCTCTCGTACTAGGAGCAGCCCCTCTCAAATCTCAAACGTCCACGGCAGATAGGGACCGAACTGTCTCACGACGTTCTAAACCCAGCTCGCGTACCACTTTAAATGGCGAACAGCCATACCCTTGGGACCGGCTTCAGCCCCAGGATGTGATGAGCCGACATCGAGGTGCCAAACACCGCCGTCGATATGAACTCTTGGGCGGTATCAGCCTGTTATCCCCGGAGTACCTTTTATCCGTTGAGCGATGGCCCTTCCATACAGAACCACCGGATCACTAAGACCTACTTTCGTACCTGCTCGACGTGTCTGTCTCGCAGTCAAGCGCGCTTTTGCCTTTATACTCTACGACCGATTTCCGACCGGTCTGAGCGCACCTTCGTACTCCTCCGTTACTCTTTAGGAGGAGACCGCCCCAGTCAAACTACCCACCATACACTGTCCTCGATCCGGATAACGGACCTGAGTTAGAACCTCAAAGTTGCCAGGGTGGTATTTCAAGGTTGGCTCCACGCAGACTGGCGTCCACGCTTCAAAGCCTCCCACCTATCCTACACAAGCAAATTCAAAGTCCAGTGCAAAGCTATAGTAAAGGTTCACGGGGTCTTTCCGTCTAGCCGCGGATACACTGCATCTTCACAGCGATTTCAATTTCACTGAGTCTCGGGTGGAGACAGCGCCGCCATCGTTACGCCATTCGTGCAGGTCGGAACTTACCCGACAAGGAATTTCGCTACCTTAGGACCGTTATAGTTACGGCCGCCGTTTACCGGGGCTTCGATCAAGAGCTTCGCGTTAGCTAACCCCATCAATTAACCTTCCGGCACCGGGCAGGCGTCACACCCTATACGTCCACTTTCGTGTTTGCAGAGTGCTGTGTTTTTAATAAACAGTCGCAGCGGCCTGGTATCTTCGACCGGCATGGGCTTACGGAGCAAGTCCTTCACCCTCACCGGCGCACCTTCTCCCGAAGTTACGGTGCCATTTTGCCTAGTTCCTTCACCCGAGTTCTCTCAAGCGCCTTGGTATTCTCTACCCAACCACCTGTGTCGGTTTGGGGTACGGTTCCTGGTTACCTGAAGCTTAGAAGCTTTTCTTGGAAGCATGGCATCAACCACTTCGTTAACTAAAAGTTAACTCGTCATCAGCTCTCGGCCTTAGAATCCCGGATTTACCTAAGATTCCAGCCTACCACCTTAAACTTGGACAACCAACGCCAAGCTGGCCTAGCCTTCTCCGTCCCTCCATCGCAATAACCAGAAGTACAGGAATATTAACCTGTTTTCCATCGACTACGCTTTTCAGCCTCGCCTTAGGGACCGACTAACCCTGCGTCGATTAACGTTGCGCAGGAAACCTTGGTCTTTCGGCGTGGGTGTTTTTCACACCCATTATCGTTACTCATGTCAGCATTCGCACTTCTGATACCTCCAGCAAGCTTCTCAACTCACCTTCACAGGCTTACAGAACGCTCCTCTACCGCATCACTTACGTGATACCCGTAGCTTCGGTGTATGGTTTGAGCCCCGTTACATCTTCCGCGCAGGCCGACTCGACTAGTGAGCTATTACGCTTTCTTTAAAGGGTGGCTGCTTCTAAGCCAACCTCCTAGCTGTCTAAGCCTTCCCACATCGTTTCCCACTTAACCATAACTTTGGGACCTTAGCTGACGGTCTGGGTTGTTTCCCTTTTCACGACGGACGTTAGCACCCGCCGTGTGTCTCCCATGCTCGGCACTTGTAGGTATTCGGAGTTTGCATCGGTTTGGTAAGTCGGGATGACCCCCTAGCCGAAACAGTGCTCTACCCCCTACAGTGATACATGAGGCGCTACCTAAATAGCTTTCGAGGAGAACCAGCTATCTCCGAGCTTGATTAGCCTTTCACTCCGATCCACAGGTCATCCGCTAACTTTTCAACGGTAGTCGGTTCGGTCCTCCAGTTAGTGTTACCCAACCTTCAACCTGCCCATGGATAGATCGCCCGGTTTCGGGTCTATTCCCAGCGACTAGACGCCCTATTAAGACTCGCTTTCGCTACGCCTCCCCTATTCGGTTAAGCTCGCCACTGAAAATAAGTCGCTGACCCATTATACAAAAGGTACGCAGTCACCCAACAAAGTGGGCTCCCACTGCTTGTACGCATACGGTTTCAGGATCTATTTCACTCCCCTCTCCGGGGTTCTTTTCGCCTTTCCCTCACGGTACTAGTTCACTATCGGTCAGTCAGTAGTATTTAGCCTTGGAGGATGGTCCCCCCATATTCAGACAAAGTTTCTCGTGCTCCGTCCTACTCGATTTCATGACTAAGAGATTTTCGCGTACAGGGCTATCACCCACTATGGCCGCACTTTCCAGAGCGTTCCGCTAATCTCAAAGCCACTTAAGGGCTAGTCCCCGTTCGCTCGCCACTACTAAGGGAATCTCGGTTGATTTCTTTTCCTCAGGGTACTTAGATGTTTCAGTTCCCCTGGTTCGCCTCTTGCACCTATGTATTCAGTACAAGATAACCATCTTATGATGGCTGGGTTCCCCCATTCAGACATCTCCGGATCAAAGTCTGTTTGCCGACTCCCCGAAGCTTTTCGCAGGCTACCACGTCTTTCATCGCCTCTGACTGCCAAGGCATCCACCGTATGCGCTTCTTCACTTGACCATATAACCCCAAGCAATCTGGTTATACTGTGAAGACGACATTCGCCGAAAATTCGATCATACTCAATTAAGAGCCACTCACAAATTTTACCTTAGCCTGATCCGTTACCAGTGAAAGTAACGTTCAGTCTATCTTTCTATCACATACCCAAATTTTTAAAGAACGATCTAATCAAAGACTAGAAATCAACATTCACCATCATACCGATGGAATGCTCATTTCTAAGCTTTCATAACGCAGAAGCAGTAGTGGTGGAGCCAAACGGGATCGAACCGTTGACCTCCTGCGTGCAAGGCAGGCGCTCTCCCAGCTGAGCTATGGCCCCGTATTTCTACAGGCGTTTCCCACACAAAATTGGTGGGTCTGGGCAGATTCGAACTGCCGACCTCACCCTTATCAGGGGTGCGCTCTAACCAACTGAGCTACAGACCCAATTTCGGGCTGCTTCTTTATCGTCTTCTTCAATGAATCAAGCAATTCGTGTGGGAACTTATGGAGCAGCTGATGTCGTCGATTAAGGAGGTGATCCAGCCGCAGGTTCCCCTACGGCTACCTTGTTACGACTTCACCCCAGTCATGAATCACACCGTGGTAACCGTCCTCCCGAAGGTTAGACTAGCTACTTCTGGTGCAACCCACTCCCATGGTGTGACGGGCGGTGTGTACAAGGCCCGGGAACGTATTCACCGCGACATTCTGATTCGCGATTACTAGCGATTCCGACTTCACGCAGTCGAGTTGCAGACTGCGATCCGGACTACGATCGGTTTTCTGGGATTAGCTCCACCTCGCGGCTTGGCAACCCTCTGTACCGACCATTGTAGCACGTGTGTAGCCCAGGCCGTAAGGGCCATGATGACTTGACGTCATCCCCACCTTCCTCCGGTTTGTCACCGGCAGTCTCCTTAGAGTGCCCACCATTACGTGCTGGTAACTAAGGACAAGGGTTGCGCTCGTTACGGGACTTAACCCAACATCTCACGACACGAGCTGACGACAGCCATGCAGCACCTGTCTCAATGTTCCCGAAGGCACCAATCCATCTCTGGAAAGTTCATTGGATGTCAAGGCCTGGTAAGGTTCTTCGCGTTGCTTCGAATTAAACCACATGCTCCACCGCTTGTGCGGGCCCCCGTCAATTCATTTGAGTTTTAACCTTGCGGCCGTACTCCCCAGGCGGTCAACTTAATGCGTTAGCTGCGCCACTAAGAGCTCAAGGCTCCCAACGGCTAGTTGACATCGTTTACGGCGTGGACTACCAGGGTATCTAATCCTGTTTGCTCCCCACGCTTTCGCACCTCAGTGTCAGTATCAGTCCAGGTGGTCGCCTTCGCCACTGGTGTTCCTTCCTATATCTACGCATTTCACCGCTACACAGGAAATTCCACCACCCTCTACCATACTCTAGTCAGTCAGTTTTGAATGCAGTTCCCAGGTTGAGCCCGGGGATTTCACATCCAACTTAACAAACCACCTACGCGCGCTTTACGCCCAGTAATTCCGATTAACGCTTGCACCCTCTGTATTACCGCGGCTGCTGGCACAGAGTTAGCCGGTGCTTATTCTGTCGGTAACGTCAAAACCATCACGTATTAGGTAATGGCCCTTCCTCCCAACTTAAAGTGCTTTACAATCCGAAGACCTTCTTCACACACGCGGCATGGCTGGATCAGGCTTTCGCCCATTGTCCAATATTCCCCACTGCTGCCTCCCGTAGGAGTCTGGACCGTGTCTCAGTTCCAGTGTGACTGATCATCCTCTCAGACCAGTTACGGATCGTCGCCTTGGTGAGCCATTACCCCACCAACTAGCTAATCCGACCTAGGCTCATCTGATAGCGCAAGGCCCGAAGGTCCCCTGCTTTCTCCCGTAGGACGTATGCGGTATTAGCGTCCGTTTCCGAACGTTATCCCCCACTACCAGGCAGATTCCTAGGCATTACTCACCCGTCCGCCGCTCTCAAGAGAAGCAAGCTTCTCTCTACCGCTCGACTTGCATGTGTTAGGCCTGCCGCCAGCGTTCAATCTGAGCCATGATCAAACTCTTCAGTTCAAACATCTTTGGGTTTTTAAGAAACCCTAAACTTGGCTCAGCAATCGTTGGTTACATCTTTGATTTCTCGCGGAGTAACTTGTGATGCTGATAATCTTGTTGACTATCAGTCTGACTCCACAAGCACCCACACGAATTGCTTGATTCAGTTGTTAAAGAGCGGTTGGTTAAGAGCTTTCGTCTCAACCGAGGCGCGCATTCTACAGCAGCCTCATTTGCTGTCAAGTGATTATTTTCAGAAGCTTTCGAAGATTTCTTCAACAACTTCAACCACTTGCGCTTACGATCTCTCGTCAGCGGGAGGCGAATTCTACAGCGTTACACGCTGCTGTCAACACCTCTTTTCTCCACTTTCGACCGAGAAGATCGAATCGTTAATAGCGTCAAACAACACGACCCTACCAACTCCTTCTGAGCTTCGATGAACTGAAGCAATTCGCTGCCTTATTCTGCATAACTCATTGTTTACCAAGGAGTTTTACGTTTCGACTGCGCCGGAAGTGGGGCGAATTATAGACAGATACAATTCGCCGTCAACACTTAATTTCAGGTTTATTCGGATTTGAGCGTAATACGCGCAAATGCCTTCTTCCCCGCCTGACAAACGTGGGTAGCACCCAGTTCGTATATAAAGGTGCGATCCACCACCTCACCATCTATACGCACACCGCCAGACCCCAGAAGGTCACGCGCGACCGCCGAGTTCTTCACCAGGCCCGCCTTATTAAGGACTGCCGCAATCGGCATGGCCTCAGTGGCCGTCAATTCAATCTCAGGCAGATCATCCGGCAGCTCGCCGTCCCTCATGCGATTACCTGCCGCACGGTGAGCACTGGCCGCTGCCTCTTCACCATGGAAACGCGCAACGATCTCTTCCGCCAGCTTGATCTTCACGTCACGCGGATTGGCGCCCGCCTCTACATCCGCACGCAGCGCATCGATCTCATCCATCGAGCGGAAACTCAACAGTTCGAAGTAGCGCCACATCAAGGCATCCGGGATAGAGACCAGCTTGCCGTACATCACACCCGGAGCTTCCTGGATGCCGACATAGTTGCCCAGAGACTTGGACATTTTCTTGACGCCATCCAATCCTTCCAACAACGGCATGGTCAGGATGCACTGAGCTTCCTGACCATAAGCACGCTGCAACTCACGCCCCATCAGCAGGTTGAATTTCTGGTCGGTACCACCCAACTCAACATCCGCGCGCAGCGCTACCGAGTCATAACCCTGAACCAGCGGATACAGGAACTCATGAATCGCGATCGGCTGATTGGTTGAATAGCGCTTATCGAAGTCATCACGCTCAAGCATGCGCGCCACGGTGTATTGGGAAGTAAGGCGAATGAAGTCCGCCGGCCCCATCTGATCCATCCAGGTAGAGTTAAACGCCACCTCGGTCTTGGCCGGATCAAGAATCTTGAATACCTGGGTCTTATAGGTCTCGGCATTATCGAGAACCTGCTCACGGGTCAGCGGCGGGCGCGTCGCACTTTTACCGCTCGGATCGCCGATCATCCCGGTGAAATCACCTATAAGGAAGATCACCTGATGCCCCAACTCCTGGAACTGACGCAGCTTATTAATAAGCACGGTATGACCCAGGTGCAGGTCCGGCGCCGTCGGATCGAAACCAGCCTTAATACGCAGGGGTTGGCCACGCTTGAGCTTTTCGATCAGCTCGGCCTCGACCAACAGTTCTTCCGCACCACGTTTTATCAGCGCTAGCTGTTCTTCAACCGACTTCATAACAGACCCGCAAGGCTCAGATTCAAAAGGGAACCAACCATACAAGATCAGGGACTAATTACAAGTTTTGCCCTGCGCACGGACACCGTTCAGCAAGCCCAGCGTTCGCGAGCTTGCGCCACAGATGATTTGGTTATATTTTATACAGTTATTTCATCTTCATCATGTCATTCATCTTTTCCATTTCATCTTCAAAGTCAAATTACCTATGACCACTGAACCGTCTAAAGCGCCGCCGCTTTACCCGAAGACCCACCTGCTCGCAGCAAGTGGTATCGCCGCCCTTCTCAGCCTGGCACTCCTGGTATTCCCTTCCAGTGACGTAGAAGCCAAACGAACATCTCTGAGCCTTGACTTGGAGAGTCCAGTTGAACAACTGACACAAGATCAAGACGCTTCCGACGCCCAACAAGCCACAAATGCTCCCACTGAATCGCCGTTTGCCCAGATCGAAAACACGCCGGAAGATACCCAGCAAGCCGTTCAAGAACAGAAAAAACCGGTAGTAGACGCTGCCAAGAACCCTCAACACCGCGAAGTGATCGTGGCGAAAGGCGATACGCTTTCGACCCTGTTCGAGAAGGTAGGCCTTCCCGCAGCCACCGTTAACGATGTACTGGCCAGCGATAAACAAGCCAAGCAATTCACCCAGCTCAAACACGGCCAGAAACTGGAGTTCGAACTGACACCAGACGGTCAGCTGAACAACCTGCACACCAGCGTCAGTGACCTCGAGAGCATCTCCCTGACCAAGGGCGCCAAAGGCTTTGCCTTCAACCGTATTACCACCAAGCCAGTCATGCGCTCTGCCTACGTTCACGGCGTGATCAACAGCTCACTGTCGCAATCTGCCGCGCGCGCCGGCTTGTCCCATAGCATGACCATGGACATGGCCAGCGTGTTTGGCTACGACATCGACTTCGCCCAGGACATCCGCCAGGGTGATGAATTCGACGTGATCTACGAGCAGAAAGTCGCCAATGGCAAAGTGGTCGGCACCGGCAACATTCTCTCCGCACGCTTCACCAACCGTGGCAAGACCTACACCGCAGTGCGTTACACCAACAAGCAAGGCAACAGCAGCTACTACACCGCCGACGGCAACAGCATGCGCAAGGCCTTTATCCGCACCCCGGTGGATTTCGCTCGTATTAGCTCGCGTTTCTCCATGGGTCGCAAGCATCCAATTCTGAACAAAATCCGCGCCCACAAAGGCGTCGACTATGCCGCACCACGCGGTACGCCTATCAAGGCGGCCGGCGATGGCAAAGTTCTGCTCGCAGGGCGCCGCGGTGGCTACGGCAACACGGTGATCATCCAGCACGGCAACACCTACCGCACCCTGTATGGCCATATGCAAGGTTTCGCCAAGGGTGTGAAAACCGGCGGCAACGTGAAGCAAGGCCAAGTAATCGGTTACATCGGCACCACTGGCCTGTCCACCGGCCCGCACTTGCACTATGAGTTCCAGGTCAATGGTGTGCACGTTGACCCATTGGGCCAGAAACTGCCGATGGCCGACCCGATCGCCAAGGCCGAGCGCGCACGCTTTATGCAACAAAGCCAGCCGTTGATGGCGCGCATGGACCAGGAGCGCTCCACCCTGCTTGCTTCGGCGAAGCGTTAAGGTATGCCGTTCTATATAGGTGTAATGTCCGGGACCAGCCTCGATGGCCTGGACATCGCTCTGATCGAACAAGATTCGGCGGTCAATCTGATCGCCACCCACTACACACCGATGCCGGACACCCTGCGCGCAGAACTGTTAAGCCTGTGCGCCAGCGGCCCGGATGAGATTGCCCGCTCAGCGATAGCCCAGCAGCACTGGGTCACACTCGCCGCCCACGGCATTCACACATTGCTCGACCAGCACAACCTCAAGCCTCAAGACGTACGTGCGATCGGCAGCCATGGCCAGACCATCCGCCATGAACCCGCCCGAGGCTTTACCGTGCAGATCGGCAACCCGGCTTTGCTTGCGGAGCTGACGGGCATCAGCGTAGTCAGCGACTTCCGTAGCCGCGATGTTGCCGCTGGCGGCCAGGGCGCGCCTCTGGTGCCCGCCTTTCATGAGGCGTTGTTTGGCGAAAGCACCGGCAACCGTGCAGTGTTGAATATTGGGGGCTTCAGCAATCTCAGCCTGATCGAAACCGGCAAGCCCGTAGCCGGCTTCGACTGCGGCCCAGGCAATGTGCTGCTGGACGCCTGGATTCAACAGCAGCGCGGCGAACACTTTGACCGTGATGGGCAGTGGGCGGGTAGTGGCAAGGTCGAGCCTCAACTACTCACGGCCCTACTCAGCGATCCATTCTTCCTGACCAAAGGCCCGAAAAGCACCGGCCGTGAAGTGTTCAACCTCGAGTGGCTGCACCAGCATCTTGGCCGCCTGCCCGCCTTTGAACCCCAGGACGTACAGGCCAGCCTGCTGGAACTGACCGTCCTGACCATCGTCGAGGCCCTGCAAACCGCGCAGCCCGAGACAGAAACGTTACTCGTCTGTGGCGGCGGCGCCCATAACACCACAATGATGAATCGTCTGGCCGCGTTGTTGCCATCCACTCAAGTCAGCAGCACCGCCACCCACGGCGTAGACCCGGACTGGGTCGAAGCCATGGCCTTCGCCTGGCTGGCTCACTGCTGCCTGGAAGGCATTGCCGCCAACCGGCCCAGTGTCACCGGCGCACGCGGGCTAAGGGTACTTGGCGCGATCTACCCCGCCTGACGAACACCTCGCCAGAATCGCAGACAGCAAAACGCCGCTTGGCCGATCAAAGCCAAGCGGCGTTTTTATTCGTTGTAGATCAGGCTGTCGATCAGATCGAGAACGAAGAGCCGCAACCACAGGTGGTGGTCGCGTTAGGGTTCTTGATCACGAAACGCGAACCCTCCAGACCCTCCTGGTAATCCACCTCGGCGCCTGCCAAGTATTGGAAGCTCATCGGGTCCACGACCAGGCTAACGCCTTCGCGCTCAACGATGGTGTCATCGTCAGCCACATCTTCATCGAAGGTGAAACCGTACTGAAACCCTGAACAACCGCCGCCCGTAACGAATACGCGCAGCTTCAAGCGATCATTACCCTCTTCATCGACCAGGCTCTTCACCTTGTGCGCAGCACCGTGGGTAAATTGCAAAGCCGTGGGGGTGAAGGATTCAACGCTCATGCTGATAATCTCCCGGCGTAGCGCCGCCATATGCGTAATGGCGGGCATTATCCGCTTCTCCTAGAAAAGCGGTCAACTATTGTTACGGTATATCAATCTGCATCGCCGCCATTAGAAACACAAAAGGCCCGATCAACGGGCCTTTTGCACACTCTGCCAATGGTCTTAAGGCAGCATGCCGGCGTGGGACAGACCCAGCTTTTCATCCAGGCCAAACAGGATGTTCATGTTCTGCACCGCCTGGCCCGACGCGCCCTTGACGAGGTTATCGATCACCGACAACACCACCACCAGGTCACCATCCTGCGGACGATGCACTGCAATCCGGCACACGTTGGCGCCTCGCACGCTGCGGGTTTCCGGATGGCTGCCAGCAGGCATTACATCGACGAACGGCTCGTTGGCATAACGCTTTTCAAACAACGCCTGCAGGTCTACCGAACGATCGACCACGGTGGCGTACAACGTGGAATGAATGCCACGAATCATCGGCGTCAGGTGTGGCACGAAGGTCAGGCCTACGTCTTGGCCGGCAGCGCGCCGCAGCCCCTGACGAATCTCGGGCAGATGGCGATGCCCTTTTACTGCGTAAGCCTTCATGCTTTCCGACGTCTCGGAGTACAGGGAACCTACCGCTGCTCCACGACCGGCCCCGCTGACACCCGACTTACAGTCTGCGATAAGGCGCGAAGCATCCGCCAGCCCGGCCTCGAGCAACGGCAGGAAGCCCAGTTGCGTCGCCGTCGGGTAGCAACCCGGCACGGCGATCAAGCGTGCCTGCTTGATCTGCTCACGATTGACTTCCGGCAGGCCGTACACCGCCTCTTCCAACAGTTCCGGTGCACCGTGAGGCTGGCCGTACCACTTGGCCCATTCGTCGGCGTCTTGCAGGCGGAAGTCCGCCGACAGGTCGATGACCTTGGTACCAGCGGCCAGCAGTTCGCCAGCCAACGCATGGGCAACGCCATGGGGAGTGGCAAAGAACACCACATCGCAGGCGCCAAGGGTGTTGATGTCCGGAACGCTGAACGCCAGGCCGTCGTAGTGGCCTCGCAGGTTCGGGTACATATCGGCCACGGCCAGACCGGCCTCGGATCGAGAGGTAATGACCACCACCTCAGCTTGCGGATGCTGAGCCAACAGACGCAGCAATTCGACACCGGTGTAACCCGTGCCGCCGACGATTCCGACCTTGACCATAAACCTGCCCTCAACGAACCCACTGGAAAGCCGTCGATAATAGGGGCCGTATCGTCCTGCGACAACCGTCAACGTGACGTATGGGCGCATGAGCCACTACTATCTGCGCTACCGTGAACCTGGGAATAACTAAAAATGCTTTATCTATGGGTCAAAGCCTTCCATATCGTCAGCATCGTCTGCTGGTTTGCCGGGCTGTTCTACCTGCCGCGCCTGTTCGTCTACCACGCACAAAGCGAGGACACTGTCAGCAAGGAACGCTTCAGCGTCATGGAGCGCAAGCTGTACCGCGGCATCATGGGCCCGGCGATGCTGGCCAGCCTGGTGTTCGGTATCTGGCTGATAGCCCTTAACCCCGGCATCTTTCAATCGGGCGCCTGGATCCACGCCAAGTTGACCCTGGTGGTGTTCCTGATTGGCTACCACCATATGTGTGGCGCGCAGGTAAAACGTTTCGCCCGTGGCGAAAACACCCGCAGCCATGTCTTTTATCGCTGGTTCAATGAAGTCCCGGTTCTGATATTGCTGGCTATCGTAATTTTGGTCGTGGTCAAACCGTTCTAACTTCATTACTCGGGGTACCTCCAATGTCGCTGCCCGCTCTGCTTGAACAACGTCTGCATCTGCCCGTGGTGGTGGCGCCGATGTTCCTGATTTCCAATCCGCAATTGGTGCTGGCCTGCTGCCGCAACGGCGTGGTCGGCAGCTTCCCGGCGCTCAACCAACGCGAGAGCAGTGGCTTCAAAGCCTGGCTGGAGGAAATCGAAGCGGGCCTGGCGCAGCTGGACAATCCTGCGCCCTACGCCGTCAACCTGATCGTGCACAACAGCAACCCTCGCCTTGAGGCTGACCTGGCGATCTGTGTTGAGCACAAGGTGCCGATCGTGATTACCAGCCTGGGCGCAGTGAAAGAAGTGGTAGATGCCGTGCACAGCTATGGCGGCCTGGTGTTTCACGATGTCACTACCCGGCGCCATGCCGAAAAAGCCGCTGAAGCCGGTGTCGACGGCCTGATCGCCGTGGCCGCAGGCGCCGGTGGCCATGCCGGTACCTGGAGCCCGTTTTCGCTGATCGCAGAGATTCGCCAATTCTTCGACAAGACCCTGCTGCTGGCCGGCTGCCTTAATCACGGCCATGAGATACTCGCCGCCCAGTTGCTGGGGGCAGACCTGGCGTATTTCGGCACACGGTTTATCGGTACCACCGAAAGCCACGCCCCGGATGCGTATAAAGAGATGCTGCTCACATCGCGCGCCGCCGACATCGTGCACACTCCCGCTGTCTCCGGCGTGCCCGCAAGCTTTATGCGCCAGAGCCTGGAAAATGCCGGTTTCGACCTCGCTGCCCTGCAGGGCAAAGGCGAAGTAAACTTCGGCTCCAAGCTCAAGCCGCTGAGCGACGAAGCCAAGGCCTGGAAGACCGTATGGTCCGCCGGCCAAGGTGTCGGTGAAATTAATGATTTACCCGGCGTCGATGAACTCGTTGCCCGCCTGGATGCCGAATACCGCAAGGCGCGCGAACAGGCGACACAGTTGCGCTGGCCACGCTGACCCAACCGCAAGGCCTGCCGATCGAGCAGGCCTGCATTACCCCACTGATTCAGTGACAAGGATGCCCGCATGAGCGACAACCGTTTCAAGATTGTGTTTGATGGGGCCCTGCTCCCGGGTGTCGAAAGCACCACAGCCAAGCTGAACCTGGCTGAACTGTTCAAGAGCACGGTCGAGGACATCGAGAAACTCTTCACCGGCCGCGTCGTTGCACTGAAACGCGACCTGTCCCGCCCCGACGCCGAAACCTACCTCACCGCGCTGAAAAACGCCGGGGTGGACGCGCGTATCGAGGCCGAACAGCCCGTAGCCTTCAGCCTTGCTGAAACCCACGAAACAGATTCCAGCGCTGCAGACTTCTCCCGTCCTGCGGCTTCGCCGTACGCACCACCGCGTGCCGCCGTAGGTGAAAGCCTGCCGGAGTACGCCACCCTCAAGGTCTTCACCATCAATGGCCGTATTGGTCGTCTGCGGTACCTGGCATGGACGCTGGTACTGACCGTCGCCATGCTCGTCGCAGCCGGCATCCTCAGTACTGTGGGCTTTGCCATCGCGACCGCGTCACCGACCATAGCCATTATCCTCGGCTCGCTGCTGGGCTTCGCGCTGTTCGTCGCGGTTGTGGTCGTGAGCGTGCAGATCGGCGTGCAGCGCCTGCACGATCTGGGCTGGTCCGGCTGGTTGTACCTGCTGAATCTGGTACCGCTGGTGAACAGTATTTTCCCCCTGCTGCTGTTGGTCATGCCAGGTAACACCGGCGCCAACCAGTACGGCGCACCGCCACCGCGCAACTCCACCGCGGTGAAGGTCCTGGCCTCGCTGTGGCTGGCATTCATTCCGCTGATGCTCATCATCGTAGTGTCGCTGGGCATGAACGGCTACCTGGATCAACTCGAAAGCAACGTGGACAGCAGCTACGAAAGCAGCTCCCTCACTTCCGATGAAGACGCCGATCAAAGCGTAATCGTCGATGAAGAAGATGCGCAAAGTGCTGACGACGCGGCCGAACCTGTAGACTCTCCAGAACAGTAAAGAAACGCGCCGCGCCTGGGATGCCTCCATCCCAGGCGCGGCGTGTTGCGATGGAGAAAGGCATGACCCGTTACGCTCTGATCACCGGTGCCTCCAGCGGCATCGGCCTGGCTTTGGCCGAAGCCCTCGCCCGTCGCGGCCGCAGCTTGATTCTGGTGGCCCGCCAGCGTGATCAGTTGGAAAGCATTGCAATCGAATTGACCCAACGCTTCGGCGTCGAGGTGCTGTTTCGGGCATGCGACCTGGGCGAGCCATTGCGCTTGTCCGGGTTCCTGCTGGAGCTGGAAGAAGGCGAGCGGCAGATCGATTTGCTGGTGAACTGCGCCGGCATTGGCACCAGCGGGCCATTCCTGGCCCAGGACTGGATGACCGAACAAGACCTCATCGAAGTTAACATCCTCGCCCTTACCCGCATGTGTCACGCCCTGGGCAATACCATGGCGCTGCACGGTGGCGGGCAGATTCTCAACGTCGCCTCGGTCGCCGCGTTCCAACCCGGCCCGTGGATGAGCAGCTACTACGCCAGCAAGGCCTATGTGCTGCATTTCTCCGAAGGCTTGCGCGAAGAACTCAAGACCTGTGGCATCAAGGTCTCGGTGCTTTGCCCCGGTCCTACGCGCACCGCCTTCTTCGGTACGGCGCAGATGGACACCGCCAGACTCGAACGCAGCGAACAATTGATGAGTCCGGAAGAAGTGGCGCTCTATACCGTGCGCGCACTGGAAAAGAACAAAGCCATCATCATTCCTGGACGACGTAATCGCTGGCTGGCCTTCAGCCCGCGTTTCAGCCCGCGCTGGTTGACTCGCAAGATCGCCGGGGCGATCAACAAGGCCTATTGCCCGCGCTGATCGCCTGGGTACACTCACCTTGCACTTTCATAATGGAGAAACAGCTGTGGATACTCTGTTCACCAAGATCATCAACAGAGAAATACCCGCGAAGATTATCTACGAAGATGATCAAGTCCTCGCCTTTCACGATATTGCCCCACAGGCGCCGGTACATTTTCTGGTTATCCCGAAGAAACCTATCCGTACATTGAATGACTTGACCGAAGAGGATAAGGCCCTGGCCGGCCATATTCTGTTCACCGCCCAGCGTTTGGCGGTGGAGCAAGGCTGCGAGAAAGGTTTCCGTGTAGTGATGAACTGCAACGAAGAAGGTGGGCAGACCGTTTACCACATCCATATGCATGTGCTGGGCCAGCGCCAGATGAACTGGCCGCCGGGCTGAAATAGCCCGCTACAAGGGCCGCGGCCCAAGGCTGCGACCCATGCCCTTGACTCAGGGCAAACGCGTTCCTCTCTCTTGCGGTAAACTGGCCGCCGAGATTCTTCCCGGAGGTCAGCATGACTACCCAACGTCACTACTCGCCCATTGACCGTCTGTTGCTGCAAGCCGACATGGCCATGCGCACACTGCTGCCCTTCAGCGGCCAACCGTACCGCCCGTCGCCCGCCATCGTGCAGCCTGACGCGCAGATGAGCGAGACCGAGACCCGCCATGTCGCAGGCCTGATGCGTATCAACCATACCGGTGAGGTCTGTGCCCAGGCGCTGTACCAGGGCCAGGCCCTGACCGCCAAGCTGCCGCAGGTGCGCGCAGCCATGGAGCATGCGGCCGAGGAAGAAATCGATCACCTGGCCTGGTGTGAGCAACGTATTCGCCAGTTGGGAAGCCATCCCAGCGTGCTCAACCCGCTGTTCTACGGCTTGTCATTCGGCATCGGCGCGGCTGCGGGCCTGATCAGCGACAAGGTCAGCCTCGGCTTTGTCGCCGCGACGGAACATCAAGTATGCAAGCACCTGGATGAACATCTTGAGCAACTGCCGGCCGATGACGAAAAGTCCCGGGCGATTCTTGAGCAGATGCGTATCGATGAAGAACACCACGCTGAAAGTGCACTGGATGCCGGCGGCTTCCGCTTCCCGGCGCCAGTGCGATTCGGCATGAGCCTGCTGGCCAAGGTCATGACCAAAAGCACCTACCGCATCTGACTAAACCTGCGGCTGCAAAAAAGGGCGCTATCCAGCGCCCTTTTCTTTTGTCGACTGATCAACCCAACTCGATGATCTCGTAATCATGGGTGATGGCCACACCGGCCGCGCCGAGCATGATCGACGCCGAGCAATACTTTTCCGCCGACAGCTCGATGGCGCGCTTGACCTGGGCTTCTTTCAACGCCCGGCCCTTCACCACGAAATGCATGTGGATCTTGGTAAACACCTTGGGATCTTCAGTGGCGCGCTCGGCTTCCAGGAAGGCTTCGCAGCTTTCCACGGCCTGGCGGGATTTTTTCAGGATGCTGACCACGTCGAAATTGCTGCAACCGCCCACACCAAGCAGGAGCATTTCCATCGGGCGTACGCCCAGGTTACGGCCACCGGCTTCCGGCGGGCCATCCATGACCACCACATGGCCACTGCCCGACTCACCGAGGAACATGGCTTCGCCCGCCCATTGGATGCGTGCCTTCATCGCCCAGACTCCACTGCTAAAAAAGGGTCGCCAGCTTAGCACAGGGCCCGGGCGCAACCGCGCTTCCCATCAAAGCGATCAATAACGGCGCTGACTCGGAAAATTCGCTAATCGAGTCAGAATGTGTCTGTTAAGCTGGCGCCAAAGGAGTGGCGTATTGCCACCCCTCATGCAACGTGTATCAATGCCGATACCGCTGAGTACAACAACTCCAACCACCTCGCGCTGCCTTTCGGGATACAACCATGGTTGCTCTTACGCCCATACCCAAGATCAAGAATCTCGACAAGTTGCTGATGCACTGCCAGCGCCGGCGCCATCCCGCCAAGCACAACATCATCTGCGCCGGTGAGCGCTCCGAAACACTGTTTTTCATTATCAAGGGCTCAGTCACCATCCTGATCGAGGATGAAGACGGCCGCGAAATGATCATCGCCTATCTGAACACCGGGGATTTTTTCGGCGAGCTGGGACTGTTTGAACAAGCAGGCAAGGAGCAGGAGCGCAGCGCCTGGGTGCGGACCAAGGTCGAGTGCGAAGTGGCCGAGATCAGTTACGCAAAGTTTCGCGAACTCGCCCAGCAGGACCCCGATATTCTCTACGCCCTCAGCGGTCAGATCGCCCAGCGCCTGCGAGACACTACGCGCAAGGTTGGCGACCTGGCGTTCTTCGACGTCACCGGACGTGTGGCCCGTTGCCTGCTGGAGCTGTGCAAGCAGCCCGATGCAATGACTCACCCCGACGGCATGCAGATCAAGATCACCCGTCAGGAAATCGGGCGTATTGTCGGCTGTTCACGGGAGATGGTCGGTCGCGTGCTCAAGGATCTGGAAGAGCGCAACTTGGTGCACGTCAAAGGCAAGACGATGGTGGTGTTCGGTACCCGTTAAGCCGGCAGGAAACTGGCCAGCATTTGACGGTACAAGGTGTCCAGCCGGCTGATTGCATCCGGCGCAGGGAAGGCTTCGTGCAGGGCAATATGGCTGTCGGCACGAACCCGTTGCTCCAGGCCGCAGGCTTGGTTGAAGCGGTTGACCGCCGCGATCAGTTCTTCACGATCGTTATCCAGCAACAACGCACCGTGCACCAACCCCACCGGGCGGCCCCCGCCTTGCCGCCAGCGCTGGGCAGTGCCGACCATTTTGCGCCCGTTGAGGTTGACGTTGTAACGACCGTCGCAGAATGCACCGTCGATTTCCCCGACGGAGGCATCGCCACCCAACTCGATCAGCAAGTCGCAGATGGGTTGGCACAAGCGCAAGTAGCCAGTTTCGATACGATTATGATCGCCTTCACTGCGCGGCGGAGCGTAGACCAGGGCGATATTGACCGTGGCGCTGGACTGCGGCACCGGTTCGCCGCCGGTTTCGCGCAAGAGCACCGGCCAACCGGCATCCGCAGACACGCGGCTGGCGACATCGAAAGCAGGCAATCGGCTCAAGCGGCGCGGCATCACCAATGCCTGATCGCTGGGCTGCCAGAACAACAACCCAAACGCCTGCTCACCCGCGCAAACGGCGGCCAGCAAGGCTTGCTCGGCGGCAAGACCTGCTTCAACACGCATCGACACTGGCTGGATCAATGGGCACCTACCTATCTGAATAAACACAAACCCAAATATGGGAGGGGGCTTGCCCCCGATAGCGGTGTGTCAGTCAAGGATGCTCCAACTGAATCGCCGCCATCGGAGGCAAGCCCCCTCCCACACGTTGAACGCATTTCAAATCAATCGAGAGTGGAACCACTGACCGCCACGCCACGCTCCGGGAAGAACAGACGCTGCAGTTCCGCCCCCGGGTTCTCGGCACGCATGAAGGTCTCACCCACCAGGAACGAATAAACGTCACTGATTTCCATCAGCTCCACATCGGCACGGTTGACGATGCCACTCTCGGTAATCACCAGGCGGTCGCGCGGAATACGCGGCAGCAGGTCGAGGGTGTTTTCCAGGCTGACTTCAAAGGTGTGCAGGTTACGGTTGTTGACCCCCACCAGCGGTGTGTCGAGGGTTTTCAGTGCGCGCTCCAGCTCATCGCCGTCGTGCACCTCCACCAGCACATCCAGGCCGACGCTTTTGGCCACGGCCGCCAGCTCGGCCATCTTCACGTCATCCAATGCGGAGACGATCAACAACACACAGTCGGCGCCCAAGGCACGGGCTTCGACGATCTGGTACGGATCGACCATGAAATCCTTACGGATCACCGGCAACTTGCACGCGGCGCGGGCCTGCTGCAGGAACAGGTCGGAGCCCTGGAAAAAATCGATGTCAGTGAGTACCGACAGGCAAGTCGCCCCACCCTTCTCGTAGCTGACCGCGATTTCCGCCGGTACAAAGTTTTCGCGAATCACGCCTTTGCTCGGCGATGCTTTCTTGATCTCGGCGATCACGGCAGGCTGCTTGAGCTTGGCCTGGGCAATCAGTGCCTTGGCAAATCCACGCGGTGCGTCCGCGGCTTTCGCTTGGGCTTCCAACTCGGCCAGGCTCACACGGGCACGGCGTTCGGCGACTTCTTCAGCCTTGCGGGCCAGGATTTTTTCCAGAACGGTCGGCACACTCATCCTTCATTCTCCATCTTGAATACAGCGGTGAATGCTCCCAGCTCTTCGAGCTTTTCACGAGCCAGACCGGTGTGCAGCGCATCGTGGGCCAATTCGACACCTTCCTTAAGACTATAGGCATGATCGGCTGCGTAAAGTGCCGCGCCAGCATTCAGAACAATCATTTCCGCAGCTTTTTGACCGTTCTCGGTCTTACGACGCCCCAGGGCATCGCGAATCAGCTCCAGGGACGCCGCCGGGCTTTCCACCGCCAGGCCGTGCAGGCTCTGGCTCTTCATGCCCAAGTCTTCCGGTTCGACCCAGTATTCGGTGATCTGGTCATTCTTCAGCTCCGCCACAAACGTTGGCGCCGCCAGGCTGAACTCGTCCAGGCCGTCTTTGGAGTGCACCACCAGCACATGCTTGCTGCCCATGCGTTGCAGCACTTCAGCCAATGGCCGGCACAGCGCCTGGCTGAACACGCCCACCACCTGGTGCTTCACACCGGCCGGATTCGTAAGCGGGCCGAGCATGTTGAACAGGGTACGCAGGCCAAGGTCCTTGCGCGGGCCGGCAGCGTGCTTCATTGCACCATGATGGGACTGGGCAAACATAAAGCCGATGCCGACGTTGTCGATGCAGCGCGCCACTTGTACCGGCGTGAGGTTCAGGTAGATGCCGGCCGCTTCCAGCAGGTCGGCACTGCCGCTCTTGCCGGACACCGCGCGGTTACCGTGCTTGGCCACGGTGCAGCCCGCCGCCGCCACCACAAAGGAAGAGGCCGTCGAGACGTTGAAGATGTTCGCACCGTCACCGCCGGTGCCGACCACGTCGACCACGCCGTCGAGGGTCTTGAGCTCGACCTTGTCCGCCAACTCACGCATCACCGATACGGCACCGACGATCTCGTCGATGCTTTCGCTCTTCATGCGCATCGCCATCATGAAGGCGCCAATCTGCGCATCGGTGCATTGACCAGTCATGATTTCGCGCATCACATCGCTCATTTCAGCGGTGCTCAGGTCCAGATGGCCGACGATACGGCTCAGGGCAGTCTTGATATCCATGGAAAGTCCTTAGCGCGTGCCGCCGCTCTGCTTGAGAAAGTTGGCGAACAGCTCGTAGCCCTGCTCGGTCAGGATCGATTCAGGGTGAAACTGCACCCCTTCGATGTTCAGTGTCTTGTGACGCAGGCCCATGATCTCGTCGACGGAGCCGTCTTCCAATTGGGTCCAGGCGGTCAGCTCCAGGCATTCCGGCAAGGTTTCGCGCTTGACCACCAGCGAGTGGTAGCGGGTCACGGTCACCGGGTTATTGAGTGCCTGGAATACGCCCAGGTCTTTGTGGAACACCGGGCTGGTCTTGCCGTGCATCACCTGGCGCGCACGCACCACATCACCACCAAAGGCCTGGCCGATGGATTGATGGCCCAGGCAGACGCCCAGGATCGGCAGCTTGCCGGCGAAGTACTTGATGGCCTCGAGGGAGATACCCGCCTCGGTCGGCGTGCACGGGCCCGGCGAAACCACGATGCGTTCCGGGTTCAGGGCGGCGATTTCGGCCACGGTCAGTTCGTCGTTGCGAACCACCTTGACCTCGGCGCCCAGCTCCCCCAGGTACTGCACAACGTTGTAGGTAAAGGAGTCGTAGTTATCAATCATCAGCAACATGGGGAAACCTCAAGAATTAGGGGTCTGTTCAGCCAGCGCTACGGCACGGAACATCGCGCGGCGCTTGTTCAGGGTTTCTTCCCATTCGAGGGCCGGCACCGAGTCGGCGACAATCCCGCCACCGGCCTGCACGTGCAGCTCCCCGTCCTTGATCACCGCCGTGCGAATCGCAATGGCGGTGTCCATGTTGCCGTTCCAGGCGAAATACCCCACGGCGCCGCCATAGACACCGCGCTTGACCGGTTCCAGTTCGTCGATGATTTCCATCGCGCGGATCTTCGGCGCCCCCGACAAGGTGCCCGCCGGCAGAATCGCCCGCAACGCGTCCATCGCAGTCAGCCCGGCTTTTAACTCGCCGGTGACGTTGGACACGATGTGCATCACGTTGGAATAACGCTCAATGACCATCTTCTCGGTCAACTTCACCGAGCCGATTTCCGAGACACGCCCGGTGTCATTGCGGCCCAGGTCGATCAGCATCAGGTGTTCGGCGATTTCCTTGTCGTCGCTGAGCAGGTCCTCTTCGAGCGCCAGATCCGCTTCTTCGGTCGCGCCACGCGGGCGTGTGCCGGCAATCGGGCGCACGGTGATCAGGTTGTCCTCGACACGCACCAGCACTTCCGGCGAGCTGCCCACTACGTGGAAGTCGCCAAAGTTGAAGAAGTACATGTACGGCGTCGGGTTGAAGCAGCGCAGCGCCCGGTACAGGTCAATGGGCGCAGCCTTGAAATCGATGGACATGCGTTGCGACGGCACCACCTGCATGCAGTCACCGGCGAGGATGTATTCCTTGATGGTATCGACCGCGCGCTCGTAGTCATCCTGGGTAAAGCTGGAGCGGAACACCGGATCGGCCGCCGGCGGACGGCTGAGGTCCAGGCCGCGACGCGGGGTGATCGGCTGGCGCAGCTTTTCCAGCAGCGCTTCGAGGCTGGCCAGGCCCTGCTCGAAGGCGTCGGCCTGGGACGGGTCGGCGAGCACGATCGCATGCATCTTGCCGGCGAGGTTGTCGAACACCACCACCGCATCGGAGACCATCAGCAGAATGTCCGGCACGCCCAGGGGGTCCGGGTTCGGGCATTTGCCCAGGCGTTTTTCCACATAGCGCACGCAGTCGTAGCCGAAGTACCCCACCAGGCCGCCATTGAAGCGCGGCAGGCCAGGGATGGTCGGCACGTTGTAGCGCGCCTTGAAAGCTTCGACGAAGGCCAGCGGGTCTTCGACCTCATGACTTTCGATCTCGACACCATCATGGGTGATGCTCACATGATGGTCGTGCACCCGCAGCACAGTGCGGCATGGCAGGCCGATGATCGAGTAACGGCCCCATTTCTCGCCGCCCTGTACCGACTCCAGCAGGTAGGAGTTGGGCTGGTCGGCCAGTTTCAGGTAGATCGACAACGGCGTGTCGAAGTCGGCCAGGGTTTCGCAGGCCAGGGGGATACGGTTATAGCCGGCAGCGGCCAAACGCAGGAATTCTTCGCGGATCATGAGGTGCCTCGTGGCGTGAGGGTCTAACAGTCAGGTATGCAAACGTGCCGCATGGCGCGGCCAGGATCAGTCAGGCGCGCCAACGCCAACGGGCCAGGGCCTTGATGACTTTCATCCAGAGTTTGCGAGTGACCACCACGATGGAATTTCCAGAAGGGGACGGATCGATGTCGGGCAACGTTATCTCAGCGCCAGCTCCCAGGCAACCGGGGATTAGCAGTCTCAGATCATCAATCACCAGCGACGGCGACTCTTCGGCGATCGGACGACCATGGTTGTAGCCGTAACTCAGGGCCACGCACTGCACACCGGCCGCTTTCGCCGCCAGCACGTCACTGCGTGAATCGCCGACAAACAGCGACTGGGACGCCGGAATATTGGCCATTTTCATCACGAAAAACAGCGCCGCCGGGTCGGGTTTCTTCTGCGGCAAGGTATCGCCACCAATGATCCAGCGGAAATAACGGCCAATTTTCATCTGGTCCAACAGCGGCGCGACAAAGCGCTCCGGCTTGTTGGTGATCAGGGCCATTTCCACGCCCTGCTTGCTCAGCCATTTGAGGGTGTCGCGTACGCCGGGGTAGACCACGGTCAGTTCGTGGCTGCGCTCATAGGCAACATTGAACAGCTCCAGGGCGTGCTCGGCCTCAACCTCATCGACACCGTCGGCATCGATGTGATTGGCCAGGGCCCGACGCACCAGCATCGGCGCTCCATTGCCGACCCATTCGCGTACCGACGCAAGCCCCGCCGGCTTGCGTCCCAGCTTGAGCAGCATCTCATCCACCGCCGCCGCCAGGTCTGGCACCGAGTCGATCAAGGTACCGTCCAGATCGAACATCACCAGCCGTGGCAGTTTGCCGGGGAACAGCTGCTCAAAGCCGCTCATGGACGCGCCAGCGCCAGTTCGGCGCGCATCTTGGCGATGACTTCCTGATAGTCCGGGGCGTTGAAGATCGCCGAGCCGGCCACGAAGGTGTCGGCGCCGGCGGCCGCGATTTCACGAATATTGTTGACGTTGACCCCACCGTCGATTTCCAGGCGGATGTCGCGGCCCGACGCATCGATCAGCGCACGGGCTTCGCGCAGCTTGTCGAGGGTGCCGGGGATGAACTTCTGCCCGCCGAAGCCTGGGTTGACGCTCATCAGCAGCACCATGTCGACCTTGTCCATCACGTACTTGAGCACGTCCAGCGGGGTGGCCGGGTTGAACACCAGGCCGGCTTTGCAACCGCCTTCGCGGATCAGTTGCAAGGTGCGGTCGACGTGCAGCGAGGCTTCCGGGTGGAAGGTGATGTAGGTCGCGCCGGCTTCAACGAAGTCACCGATGATGCGATCCACCGGGCTGACCATCAGGTGCGCATCGATCGGCGCGGTGATGCCGTACTTGCGCAGCGCCGCGCAGACCATCGGACCGATGGTCAGGTTGGGCACGTAGTGGTTGTCCATGACATCGAAGTGCACGAAGTCGGCACCGGCGGCCAACACCTTGTCCACTTCTTCACCCAGGCGGGCGAAATCGGCGGAGAGAATCGATGGAGCAATAATGAAGGGCTGCATGACGCACCTTTTTTGAGCTAAATCACGATGGCGCGCATTGTATACCTCATGCTTTGCCCTGCGCACCGTGACCTAACTCAACGGCTAGTACGCCGCCCGATAGATTTTCTCGATATCGGCCGCGCTGAGCTTGCGCGGGTTGTTACGCATCAGGCGCTCGATACCCGCCGCTTCCGTGGCCATGGCCGGGATGGCGTCCTCGGGAACCCCGAAACTGCGCAGGCCGGAAGGAATCTCCACGGCGGCACACAATCGCGTCATCGCCTCGACCGCCTGGTCGGCGGCATCGTTGACGCTCAGGCCGCTGACATTCACACCCATGGCCTGGGCAATGTCCTGCATGCGCTCGACACAGGCCAGTTTGTTCCAGTGCATCACGTAGGGCAGCAACAGCGCATTGCTCACGCCATGGGCGATATTGAACCGCCCGCCCAGCGGGTAGGCCAACGCATGCACGGCGCCCACCCCGGCATTACCGAAGGCCATGCCGGCCATCAGGCTGGCGGTGGCCATATCGTCGCGGGCCTGCAGGTTGGCCGGGTTGGCGTAGGCCTTGGGCAGCGCCTTGGCGATCAGCTTGATCGCCCCGATGGCCAAGGCATCCGTGATCGGCGAGGCGTTCAGGGAAAGGTAGGACTCAATCGCGTGCACCAGCGCATCCACGCCACTGGCGGCGGTGACGCTGCGCGGGCAGGTCAGGGTCATTTGCGGGCTGATCAGCGCGACGTCCGGCAGCAGGTAGTCACTGACGATGCCTTTCTTCAACTGCGCGACCTTGTCGGAAAGAATCGCCACATTGGTCACTTCCGAGCCGGTGCCGGCCGTGGTCGGGATGGCGATCAGCGGCGGGCCCTTGCGCGGCACCTGGTCGACGCCAAATAAGTCCGCCAGGGCGCCGTGGTAACCGGCATAGGCGGCAACGCTTTTGGCAATATCGATGGCACTGCCGCCGCCCAGGCCGATCAGGCCGTCGTGGCCGCCGTCTCGATAGGCCTGCATGCAGTCTTCGACGATGGAGATTTCCGGGTCGGGCAGCACGCGGTCGAAAATCTCGTAAGGGCGCTCACCCAGGTGTTCGAGTGCCAGCGCCACCGTGCCGGACTTGACCAGCGCCGCATCGGTGACAATCAACGGGTTATCCACATCCAGGCGCGTCAGCTCGGCGGCAAGTTGCTCAATGGCGCCAGCGCCGGTCAGCAGTTTGTGGGCGATCTTGAATGAGGAAGTACTCATGTGCGCGGCCTCTTATCGGTGATGGGCTGGCACAAGAGTAGCTGACTGGATCGGGTTGTCTTCCATTCAGGCGCTGAATGGTCACAGCCCCCCCCCTGTGGGAGGGGCTGTGCCGGGCTTTAGACCTGGGCCGTGCGCAGTTTCTCGCTACGCCCACGCAGCCACTCCAGGGTCAGCAACAGCAACACCGAGAAGGCAATCAGCAAGGTCGCCGCCGCCGCAATCGTCGGGCTGAGGTTTTCGCGGATGCCGCTGAACATCTGGCGCGGCAGGGTCGCTTGCTCGGGGCCGGCGAGAAACAGGGTCACCACCACCTCATCGAACGACGTCGCGAAGGCAAACAGCGCGCCGGAGATCACCCCCGGTGCAATCAACGGCAAGGTTACCCGGCGAAACGCCGTCAAAGGCGAGGCACCCAGGCTGGCCGCGGCCCGTACCAGGTTGTGGTTGAAACCCTGCAAGGTCGCCGACACGGTGATGATCACAAACGGCACGCCGAGCACGGCATGCACCACGATCAGCGAGAAGAAACTGTTGCCCAGGCCCAGTGGCGCAAAAAACAGGTAGCTGGCCACACCGATAATCACCACCGGCACCACCATCGGCGAAATCACCAGGGCCATCACCAACGCCTTGCCGGGGAAATTCCCACGGGTCAGGCCGATCGCCGCCAGGGTGCCGAACACCATGGCCAATACCGTGGCGGCCGGGGCGACGATGATGCTGTTCTTCAACGCGCGCATCCATTCCGCCGAGGCGAAGAAATCCTGGTACCAGTGCAGCGAGAAGCCTTGCAACGGGTACACCAGGAAACTGCCGCTGTTGAACGACAGCGGGATGATCACCAGCACAGGCAAGATCAGGAACAACAGGATCAAGCCGCAGAGGATCCGCAAGCTGTAGAACCACACCCGTTCCACCGGTGACATATAAGGGCTCAGCATCGCAAGGTCTCCTCAGCTCAGGCGCAGGCGGCTGGCGCCCACCAGCCGGTTATAGATCAGGTACAGCACCACGGTCGCCAGCAGCAGCAAGCCGCCCAACGCCGTCGCCATGCCCCAGTTGATGCTGGTGTTGGTGTAGAAGGCCACGAAGTAGCTGACCATCTGGTCGTTCGGGCTGCCCAGCAGTGCCGGGGTGATGTAGTAACCAATCGCCAGGATGAACACCAGCAGGCAGCCGGCGCCGACACCGGCATACGTCTGTGGGAAGTACACGCGCCAGAAGCTGGCGAACGGGTGACAGCCCAGGGAGATCGCCGCACGCATGTAGGTGGGCGAGATGCCTTTCATCACGCTGTAGATCGGCAAAATCATGAACGGCAGCAGGATATGCACCATGGAGATGTAGACCCCGGTGCGGTTGAACACCAGCTCCAGGGGTTTGTCGATCAGGCCCATGCCCATCAGCGCACTGTTGATCAGCCCGCCGGATTGCAGCAGCACGATCCACGCCGCCACCCGCACCAGGATCGAGGTCCAGAACGGCAGCAACACCAGAATCATCAGCAGGTTGCTTTTGCGCGCCGGCAGGTTGGCCAGCAAATACGCCAGCGGATAAGCCAGCAGCAGGCAGATGGCGGTGATCACCAGGCCCATCCAGAAGGTGCGGGCGAAGATGTCCAGGTAGATCGCCTGGTCCGGGGTGGCCGGGGCCACTTCGCCAAGGTCGTCGATTCGGTGATCGACGGCCGCCAGCAGGTAGAACGGTGTCAGGCTGCTGGTATTGCGCCGGATCGCCTGCCAGTACGCCGGGTCGCCCCAGCGTTCGTCGAGGTTTTCCAGCGCTTCTTTATAAGAGCCAGGCGCTTCGGTAAACGGCAGCGCCCGCGCGGTTTTGGTCAGCAGGCTGCGATAGCCGGCCAGTTCCATGTTCAAGCGTTTGGACAGATCGCCCAGGGTCTGGTTTTTGCGCGCCTCGCCCAGGTCTTCACTGAGGGCCTGGTACACCGGCTCACCCGGCAGACCACGACCGTCCCAGGCCGTCACCGCCACCACGGTACGCGGCAAACCGCCTACCACTTCCGGGTTGCCGACGCTTTTAAACAGCAGCGCAACAATCGGCACCAGGAACACCAGCAGCAAAAACAGCACCAGCGGCGCGATCAAGGCCTGGGCCTTCCAGCGATTGAGCCGCTCGGCACGCGCCAGGCGCTGCTTGAGGGTGGGGCTGTTGACCTCGTTCGAGGGAACGGCGATGGCCATGGCTGACTCCGAATCTTGAAAATGAATGCAATCTTTCACACACAAGAAATCCCTTGTGGGAGGGGCAAGCCCCCTCCCACAGGGTTATGCAGTGTTACTTGGCAGCCCAGGAGTTGAAGCGCTGCTCGAGCTGTTCACCGTTATCCGCCCAGAAGCTCACGTCGATCTGCACCTGGTTGGCGATGTTTTCCGGCGTAGTCGGCATATCCTTGAGGATGTCCTTGGCCAGCAACGGTACGGCTTGGGTGTTGGCCGGGCCGTAGGCGATGTTTTCCGAGTAGGTCTTCTGCTGCTGCGGCTGCACCGAGAAGGCGATGAATTTCTTCGCCGCTTCGGCACGCTCCTTGGCCAGACCTTTAGGGATGGCCCAGGCGTCGAAGTCGTAGATGCCGCCGTTCCACACCACTTTCAGGTTGCTTTCTTTTTGCACCGCGGCGATGCGGCCGTTGTAGGCCGAGCTCATCACCACGTCACCCGAGGCAAGGTATTGCGGCGGTTGTGCGCCGGC
This sequence comes from Pseudomonas sp. NIBRBAC000502773, assembly GCF_006517195.1. Classification (NCBI taxonomy): domain Bacteria; kingdom Pseudomonadati; phylum Pseudomonadota; class Gammaproteobacteria; order Pseudomonadales; family Pseudomonadaceae; genus Pseudomonas; species Pseudomonas sp. NIBRBAC000502773. The sequence continues at coordinate 2,668,307 of NZ_CP041189.1, forward strand.
TTCCCACCATTGGATCGAGGGCTTGAGTTCGTCGAGTTTCTTGAACGCACGGTCCTGGCCATCTTTGCCGGCCAGCACTTTGTACACGTCCTTCGGTGCAACACCGTCGGCCATCAAGGCGAATTCCAGGGTGTACTTGGCGCCCTTGCGCAGGCCGCGCTTGCCCGGGAATTTCTTGGTGTCCCAGAAATCCGCCCAACTGGTTGGCGCAGACGCCAGTTTGTCCGCGTTGTAGGCCAGAACGGTCGACCATACGAAGAAGCCCACGCCGCACGGCTGGATCGCGCCCTTCACGTAGTCGGCGGTGTTACCAAACAGTTTCGGGTCCAGCGGCTCGAACATGTCTTCGTCACAGCCTCGGGACAGTTCCGGCGACTCCACTTCCACCAGGTCCCAGGACACGCTCTTGGTGTCGACCATGGCTTTGACCTTGGCCATCTCACCGTTGTACTCGCCGGCGACGATCTTGCCGTTGCCCGCGCTTTCCCAAGGTGCATAGAAAGCCTTGACCTGTGCAGCCTTGTTCGCACCGCCAAAGGACACGACGGTCAAGTCCGGGCCAGCCATGGCCTGTGTCGCGCCCATCAAGCTCAGGGCCAGGACGGAATATTTCAGGGATCTCAACATTGTTGTTCTCTCCACGTGCAGGGTTGGTGAAGCCATGGGGCGATCAATTCGCCTCTAGAAGTGGGTCGAGTGCGCGAACGTGCTCGACTTGCCAGCCAATCGGTACCACGTCGCCGACCGCCAACGCCGGGTCCAGCTCGGCGATCGGTTGTTTCACAAAAAAATCGGCCTTGCCGCAGACTTCCAGGCGCACGCGCACGTGGTCGCCCAGGTAGATGAATTCCGCCACCCGCCCGGAGAAACGGTTGACGCAGCTTTCGCTGGAGCCATTGAGGCTGACACGCTCAGGGCGCACCGACAGGGTCACCGGGCCGCCGATCTGGCCGACGTTCACCGCCAGCGCCTCGACCTTCTCGCCGCGCGCCAGCTCCACCACGCAGCGCTCGCCGGTGTGGCTGTGCAGGCGACCATTGAGGCGGTTGTTTTCACCGATGAAGTTGGCGACGAAGGTGTTCTTCGGCTCCTCATATAAGGTACGTGGCGCGGCGATCTGCTGGATCTCGCCCTGGTGGAACACCGCCACGCGGTCGGACATGGTCAAGGCTTCGCCCTGGTCGTGGGTTACGTACACCACGGTCACGCCGAGGCGCTGGTGCAGGTGCTTGATCTCCATCTGCATGTGTTCACGCAGTTGCTTGTCGAGGGCACCGAGGGGTTCGTCCATCAGTACCAATTGTGGCTCGAACACCAGCGCCCGGGCCAAGGCCACACGCTGCTGCTGGCCGCCGGACAGTTGCGCCGGATAGCGCTGGGCGAAGGCGTCGAGCTGGACCATGCTCAGCACGCGTTTGACCCGCTCGCTGATATCGGTCTTGCTCAAGCCCCGCACCGACAGCGGGAACGCGAGGTTCTCGGCAACCGTCATGTGCGGGAACAGCGCGTAGTTCTGGAACACCATGCCGATGTCGCGCTTGTGCGGCGGCACGTTGTTGATCGAGCGTCCGGCCAGCTGGATTTCACCGGCGGTCGGCGTTTCGAAGCCGGCCAGCATCATCAGGCTGGTGGTCTTGCCCGAACCGGAAGGCCCGAGCAGGGTGAGGAACTCGCCCTTGCGAATCTCCAGGTTGAGGTCTTTGACGATCAGGTTCTCGCCGTCGTAGCTCTTCTGCACGCCACGAAAGCTGACCAGCACATCATTTGAATCCACCTCGCTCATACCCGCACCTTTGTATTTTGGACTGCTGTGGCACAAGCGTAGTCCAGGCGCGAGACCCCGAAAATCGGGGGCCAGGAGAGAATGGCATCAGCCGGATGGAAGGTTTGGGGTAGGGATCGCCCTACACGGATGGCGGGGATGGGACAGGGCAGCTGCAAGAGGCGAGCTGCAAGCGGCAAGAATGGGTTCGGCGGTGTTTCGGGGGTGTCGTTATTGGGTATGTGGTTAGAGGAGCTTGTGCTCCATGGCGTACTTCACCAGCTCGGCCAGGGAGGTGATATTGAGCTTTTGCATCAGCCGCGCCTTGTGGGTGCTGATGGTCTTGCTGCTCAACGCCAGTTGCTGGGCGATGTCATTGACGTTGGCGCCCTGGGCCAGGCGCTCGAACACCGAGAACTCACGCTCGGACAGCAGCGAATGCAAGGGCCTTGAATCCGTCAGCCCGACCTCGAAGACCATGCGGTCCGCCAGGTCCGGGTCGATGTAACGTCCGCCGGCGGCGACCTTGCGAATCGCCATCAGCAGCAGCGCGGGGTCGCTGTCCTTGGTGGCGTAGCCCGCCGCGCCCACCTTCAAGGCGCGGGCGGCCATTTGCGCCTCATCGTGCATCGACAGCACCAGGATCGCCGGCGGATTGCTCAGCGCCCGAATGCGCGCAATCGCTTCCAGGCCATTGACGCCTGGCATCGAGATGTCCAGCAACACTACCTCGCAAGGCACATGGCGCAAGGTCTCGAGCAACTGCTCGCCATTACTCGCCTCGCCCACCACCAGCAGGTCCTTGGCCAGGCCGATCAATTGCTTGATGCCTTCACGAACAATGGTGTGGTCTTCGGCTACCAGTACACGGATCACAAGGGCTTCCTCTTATCGTTATGCATCCAACGGCACCGTGACACTCAGAGTGGTGCCCTCGCCCAATTGACTGTCCAGGCTCAGTTGCCCGCCCATGATCAGCACCCGCTCGCGCATCCCCACCAGGCCAAACGACACCGGGCGCCCCTGGGCCTGGACGAAACCGACGCCATCGTCGCTGATGGTCAGCCGCAGGTCGGTGCCTTCCACCGCCAGGGTCAGTTCGACAGTATGCGCCTGGGCATGGCGCATCACATTGGTCAGCGCCTCTTGCAGGATACGGAACAGGCCGATGGCCTTGGCATCGCTCAAGGCCGGCAGGTTATCCGGCACTTGCACCAGGCAGGGAATCTGCGTGCGCGCTTCGAAACGCCGCGCCTGCCATTCGATGGCCGAGGCAATCCCGGCGTCGAGAATCGGCGGGCGCAGCGCCGTCGCCACGTCCCGCACCAACTGGAACAGTTGGGCGATCAGGCGCTTCATGCTGTTCAAGCGCTCGTGCAGGCCAGGATCCAGTTGCGCATAAGACAGCTCGCACATGGAGGTTTCCAGCTTGAGCACCGTGAGCATTTGCCCGAGTTCGTCGTGCACTTCCCGGGCGATGCGGGCCTTTTCTTCTTCGCGCACGGTTTCCAGGTGGGCGGACAACTCGCGCAGTTGCGCCTCACTTTGCATCAGGGCGGCCAGGGTGCGGCGCAGTTCGGTGACATCGTTCAGGTAGACAACCAGGTATTCGGCCTCGGCAAATCGCAGAAAGCTCAAGGACACGTTGGCCGGCAGGATGCTGCCATCGGCGCGCAAACAATCAGTGGCGAAGTTCTGCGGCCCTTCTTCGCTGGCCCGTGCGCGCTTCCACAGGTTGAGCCAGCGGTCCATATCCAGGGTCGGGTCGAGGTCGACCAGCGGCCGTTCGATCAGCGCACCGGGCTCGTAACCCAGCATGCTCTCGGCCGCACGATTGGCGTAGCGCACATGGCTGTCCCAGTTGACCCAGAGGATGCCGACGGTGCTCTGGTCGATGGAGAACTGCGTCAAGCGCAGCGCTTCGGCACCGGCGGCACGGGCCGCGCTTTCTTCGCGGGCGGCCAGCAGGCCATGCTCCAGCACACGTTGCTGGCGGCGCTGCCAGAACACCACGGCCAGGCTGGCGAGCAGCAACAGGCCGAGCAGCAGGCTGAGGTTCTGCCAGAGGCCTTTGGATTCGGATAAACGTGGGTATTTGGGTTGCAGCCAGCGACTGTGCAGTTGATCCAGGTCGCGGGCCGGGATCGCGCTCAGGGCACTTTCCATGATGCCGGCCAGTTCCGGCCAGTCCCGGCGCGTGGCAACCCGCAGCAATTGCGGCAGGCCGATGTCCCCGACCACCGCCAGCCCGCTGAACTCGGCCTCTGCGGACAAGCGGCTTAATTGCGCTTCATCCACCACGGCATAACGCGCCTGCTGGCTGACCAACAGCTGCAAGGCCTGGCGCTCCATGGGCACGCCTTGCAGGTTGAGGCCGGGATAGGTACTGCGCAGGTAATCGGCCACGGCGCTGGGCATGCGCACGGCCACACGGGATTGATCGTCGAGCTTCTCCAGCTCCACGGCACCACCGCCCTCGCGGATGCCGACAATGTGTTGAGGCACACGCATATACGGGTCGGTGAACTGCCACAGGCGCAAACCGGCCGGGGTTTGCTGCAGGCCAGGGGCAATGTCCACCTCGTCGTCGCGTACGGCTGCCTCCAACTGCTCCTGATCAGGGAAGTTGCGCCAGGTCAGCTCGATATTCAGCGCCTTGGCCAGCCACTGCATCAACTCGACATTCGCCCCGGACAAGCGCTGCAGGCGTCGGTCGTATTGCGCGTAAGGCGCCTGCAAGACCACGCCCACCCGCAGCTCCGGGTGCCGGGCCAGCCATTCGCGCTGCGGCGCATTCAGCTGCGCCTGCGGTGTGGCGGGCGCGGGCGAAGCGTTTGCCATCAAGGCAAGGCACAAACAGCCGATAACCAGCAGACAGCGAAAACCCATGATCCACGTCTCACATCACTGACAAATACTGACCAACCCATTAGGCTGCTGGAATCACTTCTGGCCGGAAATCAACGATGTCCTATCGAAACCGTTCGGCACTGCCAGCATTGTGCCTGTCACTGCTGTTTACCAGTGCCTTTTCTGTGCAGGCTGAAGACGCACCGGCACCGGCTGCCGAAAAACCCGTCGAACGCCAACCCCTGCCCGAGCGTAGCCAGGAAGAGGCCGCCGCCCTGGAACGCAAAATCCCGCAGCAAGAGCAGCAACAGTTGCAGGCCGGCAGCGATTCCTTCCTTGCCCTGTGGAAACCGGCCAACAGCGCCGAGCCCGAAGGCGTGGTGATTATCGTACCCGGCGCCGGCGAAAATGCTGACTGGCCGCAAGCAATCGGCCCGTTGCGACGTAAATTGCCGGATGCCAATTGGGGCAGCCTCAGCCTGTCGTTACCGGACGTGAGCATGGACACCCTGCCACCGCGCGTCATGGAAGCACCCAACGCCACCGTCGACACCAGCAGTAAAGACGCGAGCACCGCCGACAAGCCGATCGAGCAAGCCGCCAGCGCCGAGGCGGAAGGCACCGACCCGGCGGTGGTCCCGGGTGCCGACGAACAGGACAAGACCGACGCCTCGCGCATCTTTGCGCGCATCGATGCCGCCGTGGCTTTTGCCCAGACCCAGAGCGCACGCACGGTGGTGCTGGTGGGCCATGGCACCGGCGCCTGGTGGGCGGCGCGATACCTGACTGAAAAACAACCCTCCCAGGTGCAGAAGCTCGTGATGGTTGCCGCCCAGACGCCTGCCGGGCGTCATCCGGATGTGCAGCAACTGGCGCCGGCGCTGAAGCTGCCAACGGCGGACGTCTTCTATCAAGACACCGCTCAAGCACGCAACAACGCCCTGGAACGCGCCCAGGCCGCGAAGCGCTTGAAGAATGACGGCTATAAGCAGGTGTCATTGAAGACCCTGCCCGGCAACAGCGCCGCCGAGCAGGAACAGTTGTATCGCCGGGTTCGCGGCTGGTTGAGCCCCCAGGCCAGCGCCGACTGAGGATCAGCACAGAACCAATGTGGTTATCCGTGAAAGAGTGGCCTCTAACGAAAATCCCGGCGCTCGCGAATCAATGAATAGGCATTGTGCAATTCACGGGTGCGCTCGGTCGCCTCGCGCACTTGCGCGGGGCTGGCACCACTGCCGGCCACCTTGTCCGGGTGATGACGGCTCAGCAAGCGGCGATAGGCACGCTTGATGACCGACGGCTCGGTGGTAGCGGTCACGCCGAGCAAGCGCAACGCTTCCTGGTAGGTCGTGCCACGATTGACCAGCGGCTTGCGCTCAGGTGTGTAGTCGGCCGCCAACGCCTGGAGCTGTTGCGGCGTCCAGCCCAACCATTTCCCCCACAGGTCGATCAAATCACGCTCGGCGGCGTCTGCCTTGCCGTCCGCCCAGACCATCCGCCAGCACGCCCGCAACACCCCTTCCGCCGCATGGGGCTGGGCCTTGAGCACACGCAGGTAGCGGCGTACCCGGTCGGAACCGGATTTGCCGCGGTTGAACGCCGCAATCGCGCGGCGCTGGGCCGATTCGGTCATGTCCAGTGAGCGCATTTCCTGCCGCGCCTGCTGGATATGCCCGTCCACCACACGCCCGTTGCTTTTGGCCAGGCGCCCGAGCAACACAAACAATAACTCGTCATTGCGTAACGCCGGACGCCCGCCCAAGCGCTCGCGCAACTGTGCCCAACTGTGCAGTTGCAGGCGGCGATCCAGCGCCTGCCCCAACAGCGCACCCAACAAGGCCCCCGGAATACTGGCAATGGCAAAGCCAGCCCCGGCGCCGATCAGCGTCCCTGGCCACAACATGCTACTGCCCCGCTGTCAGCAGGTTTTCGACGTGCGCCAGGCGCTCCAGCGTGCCGACATCAATCCAGCGTCCCGCCATGTGTTCCCCCGTTACCAAACCTTTCGCCATGGCCGCACGCAGCAGCGGCGCCAGCTTGAAGGCACCGGCGCTGCAACCCTCGAACAGCCGGGGGTCGAGCACTGAAATGCCACTGAAGGTCAGGTTATCGGCACCAGGCGCCGCATCATGAAGCAAGCCCTGATCAAGGTAGAAATCACCGCCAGAGGGGTGATGTACCGGGTTGTCGACCATCACCAGATGAGCCAGGCCCTTGAGCGGCTGCTTGAGGCGGCTGAAGTCGTAGTCGGTCCAGATATCGCCGTTGACCACCAGGAACGGCTCATCCCCCAGCAAGGGCAGCGCCTGGAAGATCCCGCCGCCGGTTTCCAGCGGTTCGCCCTCCGGGGAGTAGCGGATACGCAAGCCGAACTGCGCGCCATCCCCCAGGTAGCGCTCGATCTGCTGGCCGAGCCAGGCATGGTTGATCACCACATCGGTAAAGCCGGCCTTGGCCAGCGCCTCCAGGTGGTACTCGATCAGGCGCTTGCCGCCGGCCTGCACCAGCGGCTTGGGGGTGTGCAAGGTGAGCGGACGCATCCGCTCGCCTTTACCGGCGGCCAGGATCATGGCCTTCATAGGCTGACCTCTGCAGGTTGGCGCAGGCTGGTCAGTAACTCAGCCAGCTCGCTCAACTCCGGACGATCGGCCAGCACCGCTTCTATATAAGCAAAGAAGCGCGGTACATCGGCCAGGTAGCGTGGCTTGCCGTCGCGATGGCAAATGCGCGCAAAGATGCCGATGACCTTGAGATGGCGCTGCACGCCCATGAGATCGCTGGCGCGCAGGAAGTCTTCGAAATCCGGCTGTACCGGAATGCCGACCTGGGCCGCACGCTCCCAATAGCCGCGTTGCCATTCGCGCACGCGGGCCTGGGGCCAACTGAGGAAGGCATCCTTGAACAGGCAGGTGATGTCGTAGGTGACCGGACCATACACCGCATCCTGGAAATCCAGCACGCCAGGGTTCGGCTCGCTGATCATCAGGTTGCGTGGCATATAGTCGCGGTGCACCAGCACTTTGGGTTGCGCCAGGGCACTGTCGATCAGGTGATCGCTGACACGCTGCCAAAGTGCCTGCTGCCGAGTATCCAACTCGATACCCAAGTGTCGGCGCACGTACCATTCGGGAAACAATTCGAGTTCACGGCGCAGCAAGGCGACGTCATAGCTGGGCAGTGGTGCGTCCATCGGCAACTGCTGAAAAGCCAGCAAGGCGTCGATGGCATCGGCAAACAATTGATCGGCGTTTTCGTCGGTTATCACGTCCAGGTAGGTTTTTCTGCCCAGGTCATTGAGCAAAAGAAAGCCTCGCGGCAAGTCCTGTGCATAAATTTTCGGAACATTTATTCCCGAAGTGGAGAGCAAATACGCGATATCGACGAAAGGTTTGCAGTTTTCCTGGGGAGGCGGAGCGTCCATTACCACGAACGTACGACCGCCGCCGTCCCAGCGGAAATAGCGCCTGAAACTCGCGTCGCTGCTGGCCGCGGTCAATGTGGCCGGGGGTACGGCACCCCAGCCTTGAGCGTTGAAAAGGATCGGCAACTGCTCATCCAGCCAGACTTCCAGCTGTTGTAAACGTAGATCTTGCTCGGGCATTACAAGGGTCTCCGACGGCGCTAGCCGTCAAGCGGGGCATGCTTTATTATCACGCATCTTTTTCAGACCATCGAGAGGCGTGCGGCCCAAACCGCGGGCAGATGGCACGCAGGAAGCCCGGACTAATAAGATGGCATTGAAATCCCCCGCGTTTCGTAGAAAATTTCCGTTGCTGGTAACCGGCAGTCTGCTGGTCATGCAACCCTTCGCCACCTCATTCGTGGTCGCCGCGGAACAGTATGACTGCTCAGTCTCTGCTTCGGGTGCCTGGGACTGCGCGCCCAAGACCGCCGCAGCCCCCTTGCCACCGCGCCCAGTGCATGACGGTGCAGCCGTCAGCTCGGCCAACAGCACGGCGCAGGCCGACGCTGGCGGCAGTGCCGAAGCCGAGCCGAAGACCGCACTGGTCACCGAGTCCAAGGGCCGTGGCCTGCGTTCGCGCAGCGCCGACTACAGCCACTTGGACTGGGTGCCTCGTGAAAAGTTGACCGCAGCCCAGCTGGCGGAAACCGGTCCTTACTGCGGCGGTGCGTACATCGAGCCAACGCGTCCTGGCATGAACGACAAGACGAACAAGAGCGATGCGCCCACTTTCATCGGTGCCAAGGCCTCTCGTTACGAGCAGGAACAACAAGTCGCAACCCTGGCCGGTGACGTCGTCATGCGCCAGGGCAGCATGCAGCTGGAGTCGGAAGAAGCCAGCCTGTACCAGGCCGAGAACCGTGGTGAGCTGAACGGTAACGTGCGACTGCGCGACAACGGTGCATTGATCGTCGGCGACCATGCCCAGGTTCAACTGGACACCGGCGCGGCGCAGATCGACAACGCCGAATACGTGCTGCACAAGTCGCGTATCCGCGGTAACGCGCTGTACGCCAAGCGCGCCGAAAACGCGATCATCCGTCTCAAGGACGGTACGTACACCACGTGCGAGCCGGACAGCAACGCCTGGCAGCTCAGGGGCAACAACATCACGTTGAACCCGGCCACCGGTTTCGGTACGGCCACCAACGCGACGTTGCGGATCAAGAACATTCCGATCCTGTACACCCCTTACATCTACTTCCCGATCGACGACCGTCGTCAGTCCGGCTTCCTGCCACCGAGCTTCAGCACCGGCGGCGAAACCGGCTTCACCCTGGTCACGCCGTACTACTTCAACCTGGCACCAAACTACGATGCCACGTTGTACCCGCAATACATGACCAAGCGCGGCATGATGATGGAAGGCGAATTCCGCTACCTCACCAAGTCCAGCGAAGGCCAGTTCGGCGGCGCGTACCTGAACGACGACAACGACGAACGCAAGAAGCAGACCGACTACGAAAAAACCCGCTACATGCTCAATTGGCAGCACAAGGGCGGGCTGGATTCGCGTGTACTGACCCAGGTCGACTACACCAAGATCAGCGACCCCTACTACTTCCAGGACCTCAAGTCCTATCAGGAAGGTGTCGAGAGTCGGGACTTCGTCAACCAGCAGGGCTCCGTGGCCTATCGCGGGGACTCGTTCCAGGCGCGCTTGAATGTCCAGGCTTATCAGCTGGCGACGATTTCCCAAACCACACCTTATGACCGCCTGCCGCAGATCACTTTAAATGGGCAGTTGCCGTTCCGCCCAGGTGGATTGAAGTTTACCTACGATACCGAAGCAGTTCGGTTTGAGCGAAGCCTGGAAACCGGCAACTTCATCAATGAAGATGGTGGTACCGAGCGCCGCCTGGACACCTACGTAACCGGCCTGACCCGTGCAAACGGTACTCGCCTGAACGTAGCACCCGCCGTCGAATACCCGATGAACTGGACCTACGGTTTTGTGACGCCGAAGCTCAAGTACGTCTACACCAAGTACGATCTCGACCTGGACAACAAGGGCAAGAACGACATCATCGCTGCACAGACAGCAGCAGCGAATGCCGGCACCCAGTACGCAGGCGGCTCCTTCAAGAGCTCCCAGGACCGTGCGATTCCGGTGGCCAGCCTCGACAGCGGCCTGTATTTCGACCGCGATACCAACTGGTTCGGCACAAACTATCGCCAGACCCTTGAGCCGCGCGCGTTCTACCTGTACGTGCCGAACAAGGACCAGTCCGATATCCCGATCTTCGACAGCAGCGAGTATGCGTTCAGCTACGCGTCCTTGTTCCGCGACAACCGCTTCAGCGGTACGGACCGTATCGGCGACGAAAACAAGCTGTCCCTTGGCTTGACCAGCCGCTGGATCGAAGAAAACGGCTTCGAGCGTCAGCGCGTATCCGTGGGCCAGGCGCTGTACTTCAAGGATCGTGAAGTTCAATTGCCGGGCATCCTCGCCGCCGACCGTGCCGATTCGCAATCCGACGTATCCCCGGTTGCCCTGGACTATGAGTTCCGCTTCAACCGTGACTGGCGCGCCACTGCCGGTTACAACTGGGACACCGAGGAGCACAGCCCTCGCTCCGGCAGTGCGATGCTTCACTACCAGCCGGAGAACGACCCGAACAAGATCATCAACGTCGGTTATCGCTATCGTAACGACCAGGTCGTCTACAACCAGCTGACCGGCAAATGGCAGTTCGGTGGCGACTACGGCACCCCGGGTTCGGCGAACTACGTGAAGGATTACTACAAAATCCAACAACACGATTTCTCGATGATGTGGCCGATCATTCCCCAATGGAACCTGATCACCCGCTGGCAGTATGACTACGCTCGCAACCGTACCCTGGAAGCCTTCGGTGGTTTCGAGTACGACAACTGCTGCTGGAAACTGCGCGTCATCAACCGTTACTGGGTTTCCAACGACGAATACAGCCAGATCGCCCCGCTTAACGAAAAGGGTGACCACGGGCTCTTCCTGCAGATCGTCCTCAAAGGACTCGGCGGCCTGACCGGCGCCAAGGTAGAGAGCTTCCTCGACAAAGGCATTGAAGGTTATCGTGAACGTGAAGACCAAGCTTTCTGATTGTCTGCGCCCGCTAGTGCTGGGCGCGCTGTTCCTGGGCACCGTATCGGCTCACGCTGCGGTTCAGCAACTGGATAAAGTAGTGGCCATCGTCGATAACGACGTGATCATGCAAAGCCAACTGGACCAGCGCGTCAAGGAAGTGCAGCAAACCATCGCCAAGCGTGGCGGTGGCGTGCCACCTACCAGCGTGCTGGACCAGCAGGTACTGGAACGCCTGATCGTCGAAAACCTGCAACTGCAGATCGGCGAGCGTTCCGGCATCCGTATCTCGGACGAAGAACTGAACCAGGCGGTCGGCACCATCGCTCAGCGCAACAACATGAGCATTGACCAATTCCGCGCGGCCCTGGCCCACGACGGTCTTTCGTATGAAGACGCCCGTGACCAGATCCGCCGCGAAATGATCATCAGCCGTGTGCGCCAGCGTCGCGTTGCCGAGCGGGTCCAGGTATCCGAGCAGGAAGTGAAGAACTTCCTGGCCTCGGACCTGGGCAAGATGCAGCTTTCCGAAGAACTGCACCTGGCCAATATCCTGATCCCGACCCCGGACAGTGCCAACTCCGAGCAACTGAATGCGGCAGCGGCGAAAACCCAGGCTATCTATGATCGCCTGAAAGCCGGTGCTGACTTTGCCCAGATGGCCATTGCCCAGTCCGGCAGCGACAACGCCCTTGAAGGTGGTGATATGGGCTGGCGTAAAGCGGCTCAACTGCCACCTCCGTTCGACCGTGAACTGAGCGCCATGGAAGTGGGTGGCATCACCCAGCCAGCCCGTACCCCAGGCGGCTTCATTATCCTGAAGTTGCTGGAACGTCGCGGTGGCGAGACCTCGCTGAAAGACGAAGTGCATGTTCGTCATATCCTGGTCAAACCAAGTGAAATCCGCACCGAAGCCCAAACCAAGGAACTGGCCCAGAAGATCTATGACCGCATCGAAAGCGGTGAAGACTTCGCCACCCTGGCCAAGAGCTTCTCGGAAGACCCGGGCTCCGCCCTCAACGGCGGCGACCTGAACTGGATCGACCCCAAAGCCCTGGTGCCCGAGTTCCAGCAGGTAATGGCCGATACTCCGCAAGGCGTACTGTCCAAGCCGTTCAAGACCCAATATGGCTGGCATGTACTGGAAGTCCTTGGTCGTCGCGCCACCGACAACACCAGCCAGGCCCGCGAGCAGCAGGCGCTGAACGTACTGCGTAACCGCAAATACGACGAAGAGCTGCAAACCTGGCTGCGTCAGATCCGTGACGAAGCCTACGTGGAAAACAAGCTGCCAGGCGCCGAGCAAACAGGCACCGACCAGGCAGCTCCGTGAAACCCCAGCGTTTCGCCGTGACACCCGGCGAGCCGGCCGGCATTGGTCCAGACCTGTGCCTGCTGCTCGCCTCGCACCCCCAGCCGCACCCCCTGATTGCCATTACCAGCCGCGACCTGCTCCTTGAGCGGGCCGCGCAGCTAGGTGTGGTCGTCAATCTGCTGGACGTGGCACCGGGCAACTGGCCCGACCTGCCGGCGCCCGCCGGCAGCTTGTATGTGTGGAACACCCCGCTGCAAGCCAGGGTCGTTGCCGGGCAACTCGACAAGGCCAACGCGGCGTTCGTCCTGGAAACCCTGACCCGCGCGGGGCAAGGCTGCATCGACGGCGACTTCGCCGGCATGATCACCGCACCGGTCCACAAGGGCGTGATCAACGAATCGGGGATTGCGTTTTCCGGCCACACCGAGTTCCTGGCCGAGCTGACCAACACCGCTCAAGTCGTCATGATGCTGGCCACACGCGGCCTGCGGGTCGCCCTGGTGACCACGCACCTGCCATTGCGCGACATTGCCGACGCCATCACCGCCGAGCGTGTGGAACGCGTTACGCGCATCCTGCATGCCGACCTGCAACAGAAATTCGGCATCGCCCAACCGCGCATCCTGGTCTGCGGGCTCAACCCCCACGCCGGCGAAGGCGGCCACTTGGGCCATGAAGAAATCGACATCATCGAACCAACCCTGGAGCGTCTGCGCCAAGAAGGCATGGACCTGCGTGGCCCACTGCCAGCAGACACTCTGTTTACCCCCAAATATCTGGAGCACTGCGACGCAGTGCTGGCGATGTACCATGACCAGGGGCTGCCCGTGCTGAAGTACAAAGGCTTCGGCGCCGCAGTCAACGTGACACTGGGCCTGCCGATCATCCGCACCTCCGTCGACCATGGCACCGCCCTGGACCTGGCAGGCAGCGGAAAGATCGATACCGGCAGCCTGCACGTGGCCCTGGAAACCGCCTATCAGATGGCCGAGACCCGTATATGACCGAGCATTACCAACACCGGGCGCGCAAGCGCTTCGGGCAAAACTTCCTGCACGACGCTGGCGTGATCGACCGTATCCTGCGCTCCATCCATGCCAAGCCAGAAGATCGCCTGCTGGAAATCGGCCCGGGCCAGGGCGCACTGACCCAAGGCTTGCTCGCCAGTGGCGGCCAACTGGACGTGGTGGAACTGGACAAGGACCTGATCCCGATCCTCAACCAGCAGTTCGCCGACAAGCCCAACTTCAACCTGCATCAGGGCGATGCATTGAAGTTCGACTTCAATACCCTCAACGCCGCGCCTAATAGCCTGCGTGTGGTGGGTAACCTGCCGTACAACATCTCCACACCGCTGATTTTCCACCTGCTGAACAACGCCGGGATCATCCGCGACATGCACTTCATGCTGCAAAAAGAAGTGGTGGAACGCCTGGCTGCCGGCCCTGGTGGTGGTGATTGGGGCCGATTGTCGATCATGGTTCAGTACCACTGCCGCGTCGAACACCTGTTCAATGTCGGCCCGGGTGCGTTCAACCCACCACCGAAGGTCGACTCGGCCATCGTGCGACTGGTGCCTCACGCCGTGCTGCCACACCCGGCCAAGGATCACAAATTGCTGGAACGCGTGGTGCGTGAGGCGTTCAACCAGCGCCGCAAGACCCTGCGCAACACACTCAAGGCCCTGCTGAGCAACGCCGAGATCGAAGCAGCCGGCGTCGACGGCAGCCTGCGCCCCGAGCAACTGGACCTGGCCGCGTTCGTGCGCCTGGCCGACCAGCTTGCCATCCAGCCTGCGCCAGTCGCCGACTGAAACACCCAGGCATGGCCAGACACATGTCTGGCCTAGTGCCCACCTCTTGGCCTAGACTGATCCGCATCTGCTGTCCTCCGCTTTTGCTTTTAAGGCCTCTTGCATGTCCGATCCTCGCTACCAGATCGACGTCAGCGTCGTCACCCGCTTCCTCGCGGACCAATCGCAACCTGAACAGAACCGCTTCGCCTTTGCCTACACCATCACGGTGAAAAACAACGGCCAGGTGCCGGCCAAGCTGCTGTCACGCCATTGGGTGATCACCGACGGTGACGGTCAGGTCGAGGAAGTTCGCGGCGCAGGCGTTGTCGGCCAACAACCGTTGATCGACATTGGCGCCAGCCACACTTACAGCAGCGGCACGGTAATGACTTCCAAGGTCGGCACCATGCAAGGCTCGTATCAGATGAAAGCCACTGACGGCAAACTGTTCGACGCCATCATCAAGCCTTTCCGCCTCGCCGTACCAGGCGCCCTGCACTGATGGCAACGTACGCGGTCGGCGACCTGCAAGGCTGTCTGGAGCCCCTCAAGTGCCTGCTTGAACGGGTGGCCTTCGATCCGGCGAACGATCGCCTGTGGCTGGTCGGCGACCTGGTCAATCGCGGCCCCGAGTCCCTGGAGACGCTCCGTTACCTGTATAGCCTGAGGGACTCCCTGGTGTGCGTACTGGGCAACCATGACCTGCACCTGCTGGCCGCCGGCAATAACATCGAGCGCCTGAAAAAGGGCGATACCCTGCGCGAAATCCTCGAAGCGCCAGATCGCGCGCCACTGCTTGACTGGCTGCGTCGGCAAAAGATCATGCATTACGACGAAAGCCGCAATATGGCCTTGGTCCATGCCGGCATCCCGCCGCAGTGGACGCTGAAAAAAGCCCTCAAGTGCGCCGCCGAAGTCGAAAACGCCCTGGCCGATGACAGCCTGTACACCGCCTACCTCGACGGCATGTATGGCAACGAGCCAGTTAAGTGGGACAACGACCTCACTGGCGTCGCCCGCCTGCGGGTGATTACCAACTATTTCACACGCATGCGCTTCTGCACCGCCGAGGGCAAGCTGGACCTCAAGAGCAAGGAAGGCGCCGACACGGCACTGCCCGGCTACAAACCATGGTTTGCGCACAAGGAACGCAAGACCCGCGACACCAGGATCATCTTTGGTCACTGGGCAGCCCTTGAAGGCAAGTGCGAGGAGCCTGGCGTGTTTGCCCTCGACACCGGCTGCGTATGGGGCGGCGCCATGACCCTGATGAACATCGACACCGGCGAGCGTCACAGCTGCCAGTGCCCACCCACTCTTCCCGTTACCCTGCCGGCTGCAGCCAGGCCATAGGAGCCCGCCATGAGCGAATTCAAACGTATCCCTCCCGAACAAGCCCAGGCCCTGCGCGAACAAGGTGCAGTGGTCGTCGATATCCGCGACCAGCCGACTTACGCCGCCGCCCATATCGCTGGCGCCCAGCATCTGGACAACGTCAACATCGCCGACTTCATCCGTGCCGCCGACCTTGATGCACCGCTGATCGTGGCCTGCTACCACGGCAATTCCAGCCAGAGCGCAGCCGCCTACCTGGTCAGCCAGGGCTTCTCCGACGTCTACAGCCTGGACGGCGGCTTTGAGCTGTGGCGTACGACGTATCCTGCAGAAATTGCCTCCGGCGATTCGCAATAATTTTTTTCACACCCCGCTACCCCGCATGACGCTTGGGCTCGCGCCGTTTCTGACGAACGGCGCGGCCAAACTAATTGCGCATCGCGCCTTGCCCTCTCAGATTCCGAACTATCCTTAAGCGCAGGCCATCCGAATCAGGGGAGAGCCGGTACACCGGCGTACGGGTCATCGGTAGCGTTTCAGGGTGTTCTGGGGGGAAAACAGCCATTGGCGTTCGTCAATGACTGCCAGCATCGACTGATAGATCCGGCGTCGGCTCCACGTATCGAGCGAGGTGACGACGTCATGAGTATTTTCAGCCACTTCCAACAACGCTTCGCGTCCACACAGCAGGAAGAACTCACGCTGCAAGAGTATCTCGAGCTGTGCAAGCAGGACCGCAGCACCTACGCATCTGCCGCCGAACGCCTGTTGTTGGCGATTGGCGAGCCGGAGCTGGTGGAAACCGCCAATAATTCGCGCCTGTCGCGAATATTTTCCAACAAGGTGATCCGCCGCTATCCGGCCTTTGAAGACTTCCATGGGATGGAAGAATGCATCGACCAGATCGTCTCCTACTTCCGCCACGCCGCCCAAGGCCTGGAAGAGAAGAAACAGATCCTCTACCTGCTCGGCCCCGTGGGCGGTGGTAAATCGTCCCTGGCCGAAAAACTCAAGCAACTGATCGAGAAGGTGCCCTTCTACGCCATCAAGGGCTCACCGGTCTTCGAGTCGCCCCTGGGCCTGTTCAACGCCACGGAAGATGGCGCGATCCTCGAAGAAGACTTCGGCATCCCACGACGCTACCTCAACACCATCATGTCGCCCTGGGCCACCAAGCGCCTGGCCGAGTTCGGCGGCGACATCAGCCAGTTCCGCGTGGTGAAACTCTATCCGTCGATCCTCAACCAGATCGGCGTAGCTAAAACCGAACCGGGCGATGAGAACAACCAGGACATTTCGGCGCTGGTGGGCAAGGTCGATATCCGCAAACTGGAGGAATTCCCGCAGAACGACGCCGACGCCTACAGCTACTCGGGCGCCCTGTGCCGGGCCAACCAGGGCCTGATGGAATTCGTGGAAATGTTCAAGGCGCCGATCAAGGTGCTGCACCCACTCCTCACCGCCACCCAGGAAGGCAACTACAACAGTACCGAAGGCCTGGGCGCGATTCCGTTCACCGGGATCCTGCTGGCCCACTCCAACGAATCGGAATGGCACACCTTCCGCAACAACAAGAACAATGAAGCCTTCATCGACCGGATCTACATCGTCAAGGTGCCGTACTGCCTGCGGGTCAGCGATGAAATCAAGATCTACGACAAGCTGCTGTTCAACAGCTCGCTGGCCAAGGCCCACTGCGCACCCGACACCCTGAAGATGCTCGCGCAGTTCACTGTGCTGTCGCGTCTGAAGGAGCCGGAAAACTCGAATATCTATTCGAAGATGCGCGTGTACGACGGCGAGAACCTCAAGGACACCGATCCCAAGGCCAAGTCGATCCAGGAATATCGCGACACAGCGGGCGTGGATGAAGGCATGAACGGCCTGTCGAC
Source organism: Pseudomonas sp. NIBRBAC000502773 (assembly GCF_006517195.1). NCBI lineage: Bacteria > Pseudomonadati > Pseudomonadota > Gammaproteobacteria > Pseudomonadales > Pseudomonadaceae > Pseudomonas > Pseudomonas sp. NIBRBAC000502773. The sequence continues at coordinate 2,685,783 of NZ_CP041189.1, forward strand.
GCGCTTTGCGTTCAAGATCCTGTCCAAGGTCTTCAACTTCGACCCCCATGAGATCGCGGCCAACCCGGTGCACCTGCTGTATGTGCTGGAGCAGCAGATCGAACAGGAACAATTCCAGGCCGAAACCCGCGAACGATACCTGCGCTTCCTCAAGGAATACCTCGCGCCGCGCTACATCGAGTTTATCGGCAAGGAAATCCAGACCGCGTACCTGGAGTCCTACAGCGAGTACGGCCAGAACATCTTCGACCGCTACGTGCTGTATGCGGACTTCTGGATCCAGGACCAGGAATACCGCGACCCGGAAACCGGCGAAATCCTCAACCGCGTAGCCCTCAACGAAGAATTGGAGAAGATCGAAAAACCCGCCGGCATCAGCAATCCGAAGGATTTCCGCAACGAAATCGTCAACTTCGTACTGCGTGCCCGCGCCAACAACAACGGCAAGAACCCTACCTGGCTCAGCTACGAGAAGCTGCGGGTGGTCATCGAGAAGAAAATGTTCTCCAACACCGAGGATCTGCTGCCGGTCATCAGCTTCAATGCCAAGGCCAGCAAGGAGGACCAGCAAAAACACAACGACTTCGTCACACGAATGGTCGAGCGCGGCTACACCGACAAACAGGTACGACTGCTCTCCGAGTGGTACCTGCGGGTACGCAAATCGCAGTAAGGCAGCGATGGGCGTCCACTGCCAGGTCATGGGCCTGGCAGTTGACCGCTTGTCTCTAAGCTTCCAGCTTGCCGCTTGAAGCTTGTAACGTGAAGCTGCCCGGAGGGCTCCTCATGAGCTATGTGATCGACCGACGCCTTAATGGCAAGAACAAGAGCACGGTAAACCGCCAGCGTTTCCTGCGGCGTTACCGTGACCACATCAAAAAGGCCGTTGAAGAGGCCGTCAGCCGCCGCTCCATCACAGACATGGAGCATGGCGAACAAATCAGCATTCCCGGACGCGACATTGATGAACCGGTGCTGCACCACGGCCGAGGCGGCAAGCAGACCGTCGTGCACCCCGGCAATAAAGAGTTCACCACCGGCGAGCATATCCAGCGCCCACAGGGCGGTGGCGGTGGCAAAGGCCCGGGCAAGGCCGGCAACTCCGGCGAAGGCATGGACGAGTTCGTATTCCAGATCACCCAGGAAGAATTCCTCGAATTCATGTTCGAAGACCTGGAACTACCCAACCTGGTCAAGCGTAACCTGACCGGCACCGATACCTTCAAGACCGTACGCGCCGGGATCAGCAACGAAGGCAACCCCTCTCGAATCAACATCATCCGCACGCTGCGCTCGGCCCATGCGCGGCGTATCGCCCTCTCGGGCAGCAGTCGTGCCAAATTGAGGACGGCAAAGGAAGAGTTGGCGCGTTTAAAGCGCGAAGAGCCAGACAACTTCGGCGATATCCAGGAAATCGAGGCAGAAATAGAGAAACTCAGCGCGCGTATCCACCGCGTGCCATTCCTCGATACCTTTGACCTCAAGTACAACCTGCTGGTCAAGCAGCCCAACCCCAGCTCAAAAGCCGTGATGTTCTGCCTGATGGACGTATCAGGCTCAATGACCCAGGCGACCAAGGACATCGCCAAGCGTTTCTTTATCCTGCTGTACCTGTTTCTGAAGCGGAACTACGACAAGATCGACGTGGTGTTCATCCGCCATCACACCAGCGCACGGGAAGTGGATGAGGAGGAGTTCTTCTACTCGAGGGAAACCGGCGGCACCATCGTGTCCAGCGCCTTGAAGCTGATGCAGGAGATCATGGCCGAGCGCTACCCGGCCAACGAGTGGAATATCTACGCGGCCCAGGCCTCCGACGGCGATAACTGGAACGACGATTCGCCGATCTGCCGCGACATCCTGATCAACCACATCATGCCGTTTGTGCAGTACTACACTTACGTCGAAATCACCCCCCGTGAGCACCAGGCCCTGTGGTTCGAATACGAGCGCATCGGCGAAGCCTTTGCCGACACGTTCGCCCAGCAGCAACTGGTCTCGGCCGGCGATATCTATCCGGTCTTCCGTGAACTCTTCCAGCGCAGGTTAGTGACATGACCGCCAAAAAAGAGACTAAGCGCCAACCCATTTCCACCGGCTCCGAGTGGACCTTTGAACTGATCCAGGCCTATGACCGGGAAATCAGCCGCATCGCGGCGGGTTATGCCCTGGACACCTACCCCAACCAGATCGAAGTGATCACGGCCGAACAGATGATGGATGCCTATGCTTCCGTCGGTATGCCCCTGGGTTACCACCACTGGTCGTACGGCAAACATTTCCTCAGTACCGAAAAGTCGTACACCCGGGGCCAGATGGGTCTGGCCTACGAAATCGTGATCAACTCCGACCCATGCATCGCCTACCTGATGGAAGAAAACACCATCTGCATGCAGGCGCTGGTGGTGGCCCATGCCTGCTATGGGCACAACAGCTTCTTCAAGGGCAACTACCTGTTCCGCACCTGGACCGACGCCAGCTCGATCATCGATTACCTGGTGTTCGCCAAGCAGTACATCATGCAGTGCGAGGAGCGCCACGGTATCGACGCCGTGGAGGACTTGCTCGACTCCTGCCATGCCCTGATGAACTATGGCGTCGACCGCTACAAGCGCCCGTACCCTATTTCTGCCGAGGAAGAGCGCCTGCGCCAGAAGGAGCGCGAAGAGCACCTGCAGAAGCAGATCAACGACCTGTGGCGCACCATTCCCAAACGCGCCGGCAAGAACAGCGACAAGGACAACCCGCGTTTCCCCGCCGAACCCCAGGAAAACATCCTGTATTTCCTGGAAAAGCACGCACCGCTGCTGGAGCCGTGGCAACGGGAAATCGTGCGTATCGTACGCAAGATCGCCCAGTACTTTTACCCACAGCGCCAGACCCAGGTGATGAACGAAGGTTGGGCAACGTTCTGGCACTACACGCTGATGAACGACCTGTACGACGAAGGCCTGGTCACCGACGGCTTCATGATGGAGTTCCTGACGTCCCACACCAGCGTGGTCTTCCAACCCGGCTTCGACAGCCCGTATTACAGCGGGATCAACCCTTACGCGCTGGGTTTTGCCATGTACCGCGATATTCGGCGCATGTGCGAACACCCCACCGATGAAGACCGCCGCTGGTTCCCGGAAATCGCCGGCAGTGACTGGCTGTCGACGATCAAGTTCGCCATGAGCAGCTTCAAGGATGAGAGCTTTATCCTGCAATACCTCTCACCCCAGGTGATCCGCGACCTCAAACTGTTCAGCATCCTGGATGATGACCTCAAGGACGACCTGGTGGTGCCGGCCATCCACGATGAGCCCGGCTACCGCACCATCCGTGAAACCCTGGCGGCGCAATACAACCTGGGCAACCGTGAGCCCAACGTGCAGATCTACAGCATCGATGTGCGCGGCGACCGCTCGCTGACCCTGCGCCACCAGCAGCACGACCGCAAACCCCTGGGCGAATCCACCGAAGAAGTGCTCAAGCACCTGCATCGGCTCTGGGGCTTCGACATCCACCTGGAAACCCTGCAAGGCGACCAAGTGATGAAGACCCACCATGTACCACCGCGCAACGACCACAACGACAACGACTACGGCCGCCTGGACCTGGCCGTCGTTCATCTCTGAAACAGCAAAGCCTCCATTGGCCAGGCACAGGCGGTATCCTGTGCCGCTAATGGAGGCTTTTTCATGAAAATCTACAAAGTCGGCGGCGCCGTGCGTGACCGCCTGCTGGGCATCAAGGTCACCGATGTCGACCGAGTGGTAGTCGGCACGAGCACCGAAGAAATGCTCGCCAAGGGTTTCAAGCCAGTGGGTTCGGACTTCCCGGTATTCCTGGACCCAAAAAATGGCGATGAGTACGCCCTCGCCCGCACCGAACGCAAGAGTGGTCGGGGTTACGGTGGCTTTGTGTTTCACGCCAGCCCCGAGGTGACGCTGGAAGAAGACCTGATCCGTCGCGACCTGACCATCAACGCCATGGCCGAAGACGACGACGGTAACCTGACTGATCCGTATCACGGCCAGCGCGACCTTGAGTCCCGCATACTTCGTCACGTTTCTCCCGCATTCGCCGAAGATCCCCTCCGAGTTCTCCGTGTCGCCCGCTTTGCCGCGCGCTATGCACACCTGGGTTTTACGGTAGCTCCGGAGACGCTGGAGCTGATGCGCCAACTCAGCGAGTCCGGGGAATTGGAAGCCCTGACCCCGGAGCGCAGCTGGAAAGAAATCTCCAGGGCGCTGATGGAAGATCAGCCCCAGGTGTTTATCCAGGTACTTCGGGACTGTAATGCGCTGAAGATCTTGATGCCGGAAGTGGATGCACTCTTTGGCGTGCCACAACCCGAAGCCCATCACCCCGAGATAGATACTGGCGTGCACACCTTGAGCGTGCTGGAACAAGCTGCGTTGCACAAACAGCCCCTGACCGTGCGCTGGGCCTGCCTGCTGCATGACCTGGGCAAGGGCCTGACGCCTGTGGATAAGTTACCGCAGCACATCGCTCATGAGCATCGAGGCTTGAAGCTGATCAAGGCCGTCAATGAACGCTTCAAAGTGCCGAGGGACTGCCAGGAATTGGCGCTGCTGGTGGGCCAATATCACACCCACGGTCATCGCGCGCAGGAGCTGAAAGCCTCGACGCTGCTGGATTTGCTGCAAAGTTTTGACGTATACCGCAGGCCACAGCGCTTTGAGGAGTTTGTGGTCGCCTGCGAAATGGATGCCCGAGGCCGCAAGGGACTGGAGCAAAGAAGTTATCCACAGGCGAATTACTTACGCGGCGCGGCGAAAGCAGCGCGCGAGGTTGCCGTGGCGCCACTGCTTGAGCAGGGATTCAAGGGGCCGGAGTTGGGCGAGGCGCTCAAGCGTGAACGACTCAGGGCACTCAAAGCCTACAAGGAACTACACAAACCCTCTTAGGAGCGAGTCCGGGGTGAGTTGCTGGCCCTGCCATTCAAATCCGACAGGCGCCAGCACCTGATCAATCTGAGCATCACGCCACAACGCAGCCATCGTCTTTCCCGCTTCAGGGTGCACCCGGTCCGGCGCCATCATCGACAGCGGCCAGAGCACAAAGGCATTTTTCAGGATCTCCGCCCGCGGCAGGATCAAGCCATCGAAGTCACCCACCAACTCGCCATACAGCAGCACGTCGATATCCAGCGGCAGGCCTTTGCGATCCGGCGCATAGCGGCCATTTTCGGCCTCGATGGATTTCAGCCGGCGATCCAACTCCACCAACGACAGGTCGGTATAGGCCGACACCACCAGATTGAAGAACGGCCCGCTTTTGATGCCCACCGGCTGGCTCTCGAACACCGCCGAGCAGCGCATATCCGTCAGGAAACTCGCCAACGCGTCGAGCCCGGCGCACAGATGGGGTTCGCGCTCGATATTACTACCGAGGCCAAGGTAAACCTGAGTCAGCGACATCCGCGCTCAATCTCCACGCCTACACCCTTGGCAGCCGGCACTGCGCCGGGCTTGGTCAGCTTGAGGTGCAGCCAGGGAATCTGGAACTCGCTCATCAGCACTTCGGCCAGGCGTTCGGCAAAGGTCTCGACCAGCTGGTACTGGGACTGCTCGGCAAAGGCCTGGATCCGCGCGGACACGCTGGCGTAATCCAGCGCCAGGGCCAGGTCGTCGCCAGCCGCAGCCGGGCGGTTATCCCAAGCGAAGCTCAGGTCCAGGCGCAGGCATTGACGGATCCCGCGTTCCCAGTCGTAGGCCCCGATCACGGTGTCGACTTCCAGGCCTTCGATAAACACTCTGTCCAAGCTCTTCTCCGCAGCACGACAAGGGCGCGATGCCCCGTTAGAATCAGGGCGTCCTCGCCCGGAATAGTTAGCATGTTTTGGTCACTGGCGATTCTCGCCTACCTGCTCGGCTCGCTCTCCTTCGCCATTTTGCTCAGCCGCCTGACGGGAAATCCCGACCCGCGAATGAGTGGTTCAGGCAATGCCGGCGCCACCAATATGTTGCGCCTGGCCGGCAAGAAGCTCGCCGTACTGACGCTGCTGGGCGACGTGTGCAAGGGCCTGTTGCCCGTACTGATCGCCAACCTCGCAGGCCTGACCCTGCAGCAGCAGGCCTGGGTGGGCGTGTGCGCCGTCCTCGGCCATCTGTTTCCCCTGTACTTCCGTTTTCGCGGCGGTAAAGGTGTCGCCACGGCAGCCGGCATGCTGCTGGGGATCTACCCGCCGGCGGCGTTGCTGGCCGTGCTCGCCTGGCTGCTGACGTTCTACCTGACCCGCACCAGCTCGCTGGCGGCGCTGATCGCCACACCGCTCACCCTGCCGTTGCTGGCCTGGCAGGAACCGGCGGCGCTGCTGCCGATGAGTGTGCTGACACTGCTGATCGTCTGGCGACACCGGGGCAATCTACGCGACCTGTTTGCTGGGCGCGAACGGCATTTTTAAATACCGTCAATGAGCCCGACTCACGTTGCACACTTACAAGGGCGGCAGTTGCTCCATCGGCCAGCGCGCCTGCACGCTGATCGCCAGGCTTTCGTGCTGCCCCGCCTGCAGGCGCTGACAACCGGCATAGGCGATCATCGCGCCGTTGTCGGTGCAGAACTCAGGGCGGGCGTAGAACACATCCCCCCTCATATCACCGAGCATCTTTTCCAATGAACTGCGCAACGCCTTGTTGGCGCTGACGCCACCGGCGATCACCAGGCGCTTCATGCCGGCCTGTTTCAGGGCACGCTTGCACTTGATGGTCAAAGTCTCCACCACGGCCTGCTGGAACGCCAGCGCGATGTCGCAACGGGCTTGCTCACTGTCGTCCCCGGCGCTGACACTGTGCTGCCAGGTATTCAACGCGGAGGTTTTCAAGCCGCTGAAGCTGAACATCAGGCCAGGGCGATCGCACATCGGGCGCGGGAAGGTGTAGCGACCGACAACGCCTTTTTCGGCAAGGCGGGCAATTTCCGGCCCACCCGGGTAATTGAGGCCCATCATCTTCGCGGTCTTGTCGAAAGCTTCGCCGGCGGCGTCGTCCAAGGACTCGCCCAACAGCGTGTATTGACCGATTCCGTCGACCTGGACCAGCTGCGTATGCCCGCCTGAAACCAACAAAGCGACGAACGGGAACTGCGGCGGGTTTTCTTCCAGCATCGGCGCCAGTAAATGGCCTTCCATATGGTGCACGCCGAGGGCCGGAATGCCCCAGGCAAAAGCCAGCGCCTGGGCACAAGAGGCGCCAACCAGAAGGGCTCCGACCAATCCGGGGCCCGCCGTATAGGCAATCGCATCGATCTCGGTCGGCACGCAACCGGCCTCGTCCAACACCTGGCGAATCAACGGCAGCATACGTTTGACGTGATCACGACTGGCCAGCTCCGGCACAACGCCGCCATAGGCCCGATGCAAGTCGATCTGACTGAACAGTGCATCGGCCAAAAGCCCGCGTTCACTGTCGTAAAGTGCGACACCGGTTTCGTCGCAGGAGGTTTCAAGTCCCAGTACTAGCATGGGTTTGCGCCTTGTAGAGGCTGAATTCGAAGGCGCGCATAATAGTCGCCACTCCCCCTCCCGACTAGCGGTTTTCGATCAGAGGCTTTGCATTCCTGCCAATGAGGGGTTAACATCCGCAACCCTTAAAAACCGACGACCTCAGCCGCGAATTTTTTGCGACGAGAACGTTGATTCCCGGTAATGAAAGAAGGTAGCTCTGGATGCCAGCCGTCAAAGTAAAAGAGAACGAACCCTTCGACGTAGCTCTGCGTCGTTTCAAGCGCTCCTGCGAAAAAGCCGGTGTTCTGGCTGAAGTTCGTAGCCGCGAATTTTATGAGAAGCCAACTTCTGAGCGTAAGCGTAAAGCAGCAGCCGCTGTTAAGCGTCACGCCAAGAAAGTTCAGCGCGAGCAGCGCCGCGCCGTTCGTCTGTACTAATACACAGACGTTCGTAGCAAGCTTCTGCCAAGCCCGGCCCTCAGCCGGGCTGTTGGCATTTGCGGATATCGCTTGATGCTTCATCGTTGACGCCGCACACGCGACTGATACACCTGCTTCAAACGTCAGGACTGGCTCTTTTGCCAGCGGTGCACGTCTCTTCTGACGAGCCTAACAAGGCTACTGACGAGCACACTCATTTTGTAAGCAGACGATCAACTGTATCGGCTGTGCCCAGCGACGAGCATCCGAGGCCACGATTGGCCAGCGCCGGACTCGAGGGCAACATTTCCAGGCCGACACACTGATTGAAACTAACGTCAGTGAATGTTCGGCAGATACACTTCCTGACAGCCCAAGCAGACGATTGATGGTCAAGCCATTCGATACGTGCGCTTGAGCACTTCACGGGCACTCATTTGCACGCAGTGATGACGAGAACGCCATGGCCGGGCTGATTCCCCAGAGCTTTATTGACGACCTTCTGAACCGCACCGACATCGTCGATGTTGTCAGCTCGCGCCTGCAATTGAAGAAAGCCGGCAAAAACTACACAGCCTGCTGCCCGTTCCACAAGGAAAAAACCCCGTCATTCAGCGTCAGCCCCGACAAGCAGTTCTACTACTGCTTCGGCTGCGGCGCAGGCGGCAACGCCCTCGGCTTCCTGATGGACCACGACAACCTGGACTTTCCCCAGGCGATCGAGGACCTGGCGAAAGCCGCCGGCATGGAAGTCCCCCGCGAAGAAAGTGGCCGCCCGCATAAACCACGGCAACCCACCGACTCGCCGCTGTACCCGCTGCTGACTGCCGCTGCCGACTTCTACCGTCAGGCCCTTAAAAGCCATCCGCAGCGCAAGGCCGCCGTCGACTACCTGAAAGGGCGCGGCCTGACCGGCGAAATCGCCCGCGACTTCGGCCTCGGCTTTGCCCCACCCGGCTGGGACAACCTGTACAAACACCTGAGCAGCGATACCCTGCAGCAAAAAGCCATGATCGACGCCGGCCTCCTGGTTGAGAACGCCGAGACCGGCAAGCGCTACGACCGCTTCCGCGACCGAGTGATGTTCCCGATCCGCGACAGCCGTGGTCGCATCATCGCCTTCGGCGGCCGAGTACTGGGGGATGACAAGCCCAAGTACCTGAACTCCCCGGAAACCCCGGTATTCCACAAGGGGCAGGAACTCTACGGCCTGTTCGAAGCGCGCAAGAACAATCGAAACCTCGATGAAATCATCGTGGTCGAAGGCTATATGGACGTGATCGCCCTGGCCCAGCAAGGTTTGCGCAACGCCGTGGCCACCCTCGGCACCGCCACCAGCGAAGAACACTTGAAGCGCCTGTTTCGCGTCGTGCCAAGCGTGCTGTTCTGCTTCGACGGTGACCAGGCCGGCCGCAACGCCGCCTGGCGCGCGCTCGAAGCCACCCTGTCGAGCCTGCAGGATGGGCGCCGCGCGCGCTTCCTGTTCCTGCCCGAAGGGGAAGACCCGGATACCCTGGTGCGCTCCGAAGGCACCGACGCATTCCGCGCCCGCATCAATCAACATGCGCAGCCGTTGGCGGATTATTTCTTCCAGCAACTGACCGAAGAAGCCGACCCACGCTCCCTCGAAGGCAAGGCCCATATGGCCACGCTCGCGGCCCCCTTGATCGACAAGGTTCCAGGCGCGAACCTGCGCACCCTGATGCGCCAACGCCTGTTGGAAATTACAGGGCTGAGTGGCGAAGCCGTCAGCCAGCTGGTACACAGCGCACCGCAGGACGCACCACCTGCCTACGACCCAGGCATGGATTATGACGCCATGCCGGACTATGCCGACTTCCATCAACCCCAGGAGGCGTATGCCCCCAGCAGGAATGGACGCCGAAGAAGCCCGGTGCCGGCGGCAAGAAATGGGACAAGAAACCCTGGAGCAAAAACGGCAAGCGCGGTGATCGCGATGAGGCCTACGCGCCTCGCACACCGGTCGCCGTAGAAGCGCCCACATTGATTGCCCTGCGCACGCTTATCCACCACCCGCAATTAGCGAGCAGGGTTGAAAGCGCCGACCATTTTGCCAACGCGAGCAATACCTACGCTCAGGTGCTGATCGCACTGATCGAGGCCGTGCAGAAAAATCCTAAGCTAAACTCCATTCAGCTGATGGCTCGCTGGCATGGCACAGAGCAGGGTCGTTTGTTGAAGGCACTCGCGGAAAAGGAGTGGCTAATTGACGGCGATAACCTTGAACAACAGTTTTTAGACACCATTACTAGGTTATCCGCGGGTCAGCACACGCAGACCCTCGATGAGCTCATCAAGAGAGCAAGACAGCCGGGATTATCGGCTGAAGAGCAAATTCAGATAGCAAAACAGATGCGCGACCTCTTAAAACAGAATGTTTCCGCATCAAACCCGACCTCAGCTGGCGTGTGAGGTCATAGCTCGGGTATAATCCTCGGCTTGTTTTTTGCCCGCCAAGACCTTCAGTGGATAGGGTGTTATGTCCGGAAAAGCGCAACAGCAGTCTCGTATCAAAGAGTTGATCACCCTTGGTCGTGAGCAGAAGTATCTGACTTACGCAGAGGTCAACGATCACCTGCCTGAGGATATTTCAGATCCAGAGCAGGTGGAAGACATCATCCGCATGATTAATGACATGGGGATCCCCGTACACGAGAGTGCTCCGGATGCGGACGCCCTTATGTTGGCCGACGCCGATACCGACGAGGCAGCCGCTGAAGAAGCCGCTGCCGCGTTGGCCGCGGTGGAGACCGACATCGGTCGCACGACTGACCCTGTGCGCATGTATATGCGTGAAATGGGTACCGTCGAGTTGCTGACACGCGAAGGCGAGATCGAAATCGCCAAGCGTATCGAAGAGGGTATCCGTGAAGTGATGGGCGCAATCGCGCACTTCCCTGGCACGGTTGACCACATTCTCTCCGAGTACACTCGCGTCACCACCGAAGGTGGCCGCCTGTCCGACGTCCTGAGCGGTTATATCGACCCGGACGACGGCATCGCGCCGCCTGCCGCCGAAGTACCGCCGCCTGTCGATGCCAAAGCCGCGAAAGCGGACGATGACACCGAAGACGACGATGCCGAAGCCAGCACCGACGACGAAGACGAAGTCGAAAGCGGCCCAGACCCGATCATTGCTGCCCAGCGTTTCGGCGCGGTTTCCGATCAAATGGAAATCACCCGCAAGGCCCTGAAAAAGCACGGTCGCTCCAACAAGCTGGCAATTGCCGAGCTGCTGGCGCTGGCTGAGCTGTTCATGCCGATCAAGCTGGTACCGAAGCAGTTCGAAGGCCTGGTTGAACGGGTTCGTAGCGCCCTTGAGCGTCTGCGTGCACAAGAGCGTGCGATCATGCAGCTCTGTGTCCGCGATGCGCGCATGCCGCGTACCGACTTCCTGCGCCAGTTCCCGGGCCACGAAGTAGACGAAAGCTGGAGCGACGCCCTGGCCAAAGGCAAGGCGAAGTACGCTGAAGCCATTGGTCGCCTGCAGCCGGACATCATCCGTTGCCAGCAGAAGCTGACCGCACTCGAGACCGAAACCGGCCTGACGATTGCCGAGATCAAGGACATCAACCGTCGCATGTCGATCGGTGAGGCCAAGGCCCGCCGCGCGAAGAAAGAGATGGTTGAAGCGAACTTGCGTCTGGTGATCTCCATCGCCAAGAAGTACACCAACCGTGGCCTGCAATTCCTCGATCTGATCCAGGAAGGCAACATCGGCTTGATGAAGGCTGTGGACAAGTTCGAATACCGTCGCGGCTACAAGTTCTCGACTTATGCCACCTGGTGGATCCGTCAGGCGATCACTCGCTCGATCGCCGACCAGGCCCGCACCATCCGTATTCCGGTGCACATGATCGAGACGATCAACAAGCTCAACCGCATTTCCCGGCAGATGCTGCAGGAAATGGGTCGCGAACCGACCCCGGAAGAGCTGGGCGAACGCATGGAAATGCCTGAGGATAAAATCCGCAAGGTATTGAAGATCGCTAAAGAGCCGATCTCCATGGAAACCCCGATCGGTGATGACGAAGACTCCCACCTGGGTGACTTCATCGAAGACTCGACCATGCAGTCGCCAATCGATGTCGCCACTGTTGAGAGCCTTAAGGAAGCGACCCGCGACGTACTGTCCGGCCTCACTGCCCGTGAAGCCAAGGTACTGCGCATGCGTTTCGGCATCGACATGAATACCGACCACACCCTTGAGGAAGTCGGTAAGCAGTTTGACGTGACCCGCGAGCGGATCCGTCAGATCGAAGCCAAGGCGTTGCGCAAGTTGCGCCACCCGACGCGAAGCGAGCATCTGCGCTCCTTCCTCGACGAGTGACACCAGAACCCCCGGCCCAGGCCGGGGGTTTTGCTTTGTACAGATAAAATCCCGCGCAAATCCCCTCCCCCGCAATGCCCGTCTACACTCGAAACATTCCCCGTGCCATAACGAGACCGTTATGCCCAGATTGCCGACTGTGTTACTGCTGTCGCTGCTGACCTGGACCGCAACGGCTGGCGCGTTGACTCTTAGCGATGATGAGCGTGGCTGGCTGGCGGACCATCAGGAGTTGCGCGTGGGGGTGGACGCCTCCTGGCCACCCTTCGAATACCGTGATGAAGAGGGCCGCTACCAAGGCTTGGCGGCGGACTACGTACGCCTGATCCAGGAACGCTTGGGGTCAGGATCAAGCTGATTGAGCCGGTCAATTGGAGTGCCTTGCTGGAGCAGGCACGCCACAACCAACTCGACCTGTTGCCGGGCATCATGTCTACCCCCGAACGCCAGGACTTCATGGCATTCACACGCCCTTACCTGGACTTTCCCATTGTCATCCTCGCCCATAAAGGCGGCGCCCGACCACGCAACCTCAAAGACCTTTATGGGTTGAAGATTGCCGTGGTGGAAAATTATGCTCCCCATGAACTGCTACGCACCCACCATCCAGACCTCAACCTGGTGGCCCTACCCAATGTCAGTTCGACACTGCAGGCCTTGGCCACCGACGAAGTCGACGCCGTAGTGGGCGACCTCGCGTCGAGCGTCTGGAGTCTGCGCCAGCTCAAGCTCGATGGCCTGTACGTAAGTGGCGAAACGCCGTACCGCTATCAATTGGCGATGGGGTACCACGGGACAACAAAATACTGGTGGGCATCCTGGACAAGGTTCTCGCCGACCTCAGCCCGGCCGAAACCGAAGCCATCCAGCAACGCTGGGTGGGCAGCCTCACCGATCACCGTACGTTCTGGACCGACCTGCTGATGTACGGCCTGCCCGCCGTGCTGTTGTTGAGCACCGTTTTGGCCATCGTCATTCGGATCAATCGCCGGCTGAGTTCGGAAATTTCCCGCCGCGTCGCCCTCGAACAGGAACTGCGCAGCAGCGAATACCATTATCGCGGCCTGGTGGAGAGCCTGTCCGCAATCGCCTGGGAAGCCAGCGTTACCGATTTCACCTACAGCTATGTGTCACCCCACGCCGAGGATCTGCTCGGTTACCCGCGCGCCCATTGGCTGATTCCGGGCTTCTGGCGCAACATCATTCACCCCGCCGATCTCATCCGCGCCGAAGCCTATTGCTACCGGGAAACCCGCGCCAACCGCGACCACAGCATCGACTACCGGGTGATCACGGCGGACGGCCGCTGCCTTTGGGTGCGTGACATTGTCAGCCTGATCGAACACGGCCATGAACCAGTGTTGCGGGGCTTGATGATCGACATCAGCGAAGCCAAACGTACTGAAGAGGCGCTGCAGCTTTCCGAGCAAAAGTTTGCTTCCGTGTTTCAGCAATGCCCGGACATCCTGGTGATCGCGCGACTGTCCGATGGCTGCCTGCTTGAGGTCAACAAAGCATTTGAGGATCAAGTGGGCCTGAAAGCCGCGCAGGTGATCGGAAAAACCGCGACCGCCCTGAATATCTGGGGCATCCCCGGTATCGGCACCGATCTGTTGAAACGCGTGCAAACCACCAGCATTCGCAACCTGGAAATGCCCTTTCTGCGCAGCAATGGCCAGGCCTTTATCGGGCTGATTTCCGCCGAGCCGTTTCAACTCGACACCACTGAAGCCATTGTGGTGGTGGTCCGCGACATCACCCAGCTCAAGGAAACCCAGCAACAACTGCAAATCTCCGAAGAGAAATTCGCCAAGGCCTTCCACGCCTCTCCCGATGGCTTGCTGCTGAGCCGCCAGCGAGATGGCCTGCTGATTGAAGTGAACGATGGTTTCAGTCGCATCACCGGCTTCAACAGTACGACATCCCTCGACCAATCGACCCTTGACCTGGGCATCTGGGTCGATCTTAACGAACGCAAGCACATGCTGGAGTTGATGCATCGAGATGGATACGTGCGTGACTTCATCTGCCATATACGCCGCAGCGACGGGCAGATCCGGCTGTGCGAAGTCTCCAGCCGCCCACTGCCGATCGCCGGTGAAGACTGCATGCTCACCATCGCCCGGGACATCACCGAGCGCCAGTTGATGCAGGAAAAACTGCAACAGGCCGCGACGGTATTCGAGAGTACCGCCGAGGGCGTATTGATCACCGACACGCGCCAGAACATCAGCGCCGTCAACCGTGCCTTCAGTGAAATCACCGGCTACAGCGAAGCCGAAGCCCTTGGCCACACACCGCGCCTGCTCGCCTCCGGCCTGCATGACAGCGCCTTCTACGCCGCCATGTGGCACCAGTTGACGGCCCAGGGTCATTGGCAGGGCGAAATTTCCAACCGCCGCAAGAACGGCGAGTTATACCCCAGTTGGCTGACCATCAGCGCCGTGCGCAACCGCGACCAGTTGATCACGCATTTTGTCGCGGTGTTTGCCGACATCTCCAGCCTCAAGCTGGCCCAGGCGCGCCTCGACTATCAGGCGCACCACGACCCGCTGACCGGCCTGCCGAACCGCACACTGTTTGAAAGTCGGCTGCAGGCGGCCCTCAACGGCCATCAGGAAACCGGCAAACAAGGCGCGGTGCTGTTTCTCGACCTGGATCGTTTCAAACACATCAATGACAGCCTCGGCCACCCGATCGGCGACCTGCTGCTCAAAGACATCGCCGTACGCCTCAAGGAGCAACTGCGTGACATCGACACCGTCGCGCGCCTGGGCGGCGATGAATTCATCATCCTGCTGCCCGGACTGCAACACGCCAGCGACGCCGAGCAACTGGCCAATAAGCTGCTGGCCTGCTTCACCCCGCCGTTCCAGGCCGGCGAACACGAGTTCTTCATCAGCGCCAGCATCGGCACCAGCCTGTACCCCCAGGACGGTACCGACGTGGCCACCCTGGTCAAGAACGCCGACGCCGCGATGTACCGCTCCAAGGCCAAGGGGCGTAACCGGGTCGAAAGCTATACCCGTGATCTGACTGTACAGGCCAATGAGCGCGTAGCGTTGGAGCACGAATTGCGCCGCGCCATTGAGCGTGATGAATTGAGCCTGTATTACCAACCAAAACTGAGCCTGGCGACCCAGGAACTGATCGGCGCCGAAGCGCTGATTCGCTGGCGGCACCCCATGTTTGGCGAGGTCCCGCCCGAACACTTCATCGCCCTCGCCGAAGAGAACGGCACTATCCTGCAGATTGGAGATTGGGTCCTGGAACAGGCCTGCCTGCAAATGCACACCTGGCAAACCACTTTCGATGACTTTGGCCCACTATCGGTCAACCTCGCCGGCGCGCAATTGCGCCACCCTGGTTTACTGGCTCGTATCGAACAGTTACTGCGCGACTACAGCCTCGAACCGGGCTGCCTGCAATTGGAGATCACTGAAAACTTCATCATGAGCCAGGCCGAAGAAGCGCTGGCAGTCCTGCACCAACTCAAGCGCCTGGGCGTACAGCTGGCGATCGACGATTTCGGCACCGGCTATTCGTCCCTCAGCTATCTCAAGCGACTGCCCCTGGACTTCCTGAAGATCGACCAGTCCTTCGTCCGCGGCCTACCTGACGACCCCCACGACGCCGCCATCGTGCGCGCCATCATCGCCCTGGGCCACAGCATGCAATTCACCATCATCGCAGAAGGCGTGGAGAACCCCGCGCAGCAAGCCTTCCTGGCCGCTGAAGGCTGCGAGCAGATGCAGGGCTACATTGTCAGCCTGCCGCTACCGCCCGAGCTTTTTGCGGCGACCTTCCTTCGCAGGAGCATTGAGGATTTTTCGGATAGCACAGTGGAGAAACCATCGTTATAATCCGCGACCTACTGAGGGCCTATAGCTCAGTTGGTCAGAGCAGAGGACTCATAATCCTTTGGTCCACGGTTCAAGTCCGTGTGGGCCCACCAATTCGAAAGCCGCGCATTGCGCGGCTTTTGCGTGTCTGGCACAGACGTTTTGCGTGGGGGGCGGCCTACAACCTTACTTCGCAAACAACTGCCCAATATCCCTGAACGCCTTGAACTCCAACGCATTGCCGCACGGGTCGAACAGGAACAATGTCGCCTGCTCACCCACCTGTCCCTTGAACCGAATATGCGGTTCCAACACAAACGTCGTCTGCCGCGCCTGTAGACGGTCTGCCAGGGCGTGCCAATCTTCCCAGCCCAGCACCACGCCAAAATGCGGCACGGGCACGTCGTGGCCGTCGACAGCGTTGGTGTGGGCGGCTTCCTGGGAGGCGGTTTTCGGGTGTTCGTGGATCACCAGTTGATGGCCGAAGAAGTTGAAGTCGACCCAGTGTTCGCTGGAGCGGCCCTCCTCCAACCCAAAGACGTCGCCGTAGAAGTGCCGTGCAGCGGCGAGATCGAATACCGGAATTGCCAGGTGAAAGGGCGCGAGTGTCATCAGTCCAAACCTCTATGGGCGTTAGCTAGCCGAGTTTAGCCTTGCTCCCAACGATGAAAAGACGATAGTTTTTGCGTCGAGCTCAAAAAATTTTGATGAATCGAGACTCCCATGCTGCGTGAATTGAAGACCTTTATTGCGGTAACGCGCCACGGGACGTTTGCGGCAGCGGGCATGCATATCGGGCTGACGCAGTCAGCGGTGAGTGCCCAGATTCGTCAGTTGGAGCAAGCGCTGGGCGTGCAGTTGTTCGACCGCACCGGCCGCCAGGCCACCCTGAATGCCGCCGGTTTGCGCGCATTACCCTTGGCCAAGGAGATTCTGGAGACCTTCAACCGCATGGCGGTGCCGGTGAATACCAACGAATACCGGGGTGAGTTGAAAGTCGGTGCTATCACTACGGCTCAAACCGGTTTGCTGCCCCAGGCGTTGGTGCGCTTGCGCCAGGCCGCGCCAACGGTTGAGTGCAAGTTGGTGCCTGGTGTCTCCCTGGAGCTGTTGAACCAGGTCGACGCTGGAGAGTTGGATTCGGCAATCATCATTCGACCGCCCTTCGACCTGCCCAAGGAGTTGTATGTGCAGGTGCTGCGCAAGGAGCCGTTCGTGTTGGTCGTGCCGAACACTTTGGTGGGCGACGACCCTTTGCACCTACTCAACACCCAGCCCCATGTGCGCTATGACCGTGCTTCGTTTGGCGGCCGACTCGTGAGCCGGTTTCTGCGCGAGCAGAAGCTTGAGGTGCAAGTGGCGCTGGAGCTGGATGAACTCGAAGCCATCGTCAGGATGGTGGAGTGTGGCCTGGGCGTATCGTTGATTCCAAAGGCAGGCTTGTGGCTGGAGCGCTCGCCCCAAGTAAGAATAATCCCGCTGGGCAAGCTGACATTTTACCGCGAGATCATCCTGCTGGGCCGCTACAGCCAACGTCACCTGCCGGTGCCACAACTGTTTGCCCGCTGCCTGCTGGCCGATCCAAGCCTGTAACATGCGTTCCCATTGCCGCCCGTCACGGAGCCCCACGTGCCTGTTCTAGATGAAATCGATCGCCAGTTGATCGCCGCCTTGCAGATCAATGCACGCGAAAGCGTGGCCATGCTCGCCCGGCAGTTGGGCATTGCGCGCACCACGGTGACGTCGCGCCTTGCGCGCCTGGAGAAAACCCAGGTGATCACCGGTTATGGTGTGCGCCTGGGTCAACGCGTTGCAGATGGCGGCTTGCAGGCCTATGTGGGGATCACCGTGCAACCGCGCTCGGGCAAAGAAGTGCTGCGCAGGCTGAGCGCCATGGCCCAGGTTCAACAATTGTGCGCGGTCAGCGGCGAGTTCGATTACGTGGCCTGGTTGCGCACCGATTCGCCGGAACAGCTCGATCAATTACTGGACCAGATCGGCAGTGTCGATGGCGTGGAGAAAACCACCACATCGATCATCCTCAGTAACAAATTGGATCGCGGCCAACCAATCTGACCACCTAATTCGTCACTATGACTAAAAACAATTCATTCCGACGACACTTTGCGTCTTATTAACGAACGCAACGCTCCCTAAACTGGCTGCCATCTTTTCCTATACTCAGCGGGTCACTTCCCGCCGAGTCGTCAGCAAGGGCCCGCCATGAGCATTCCGTCCAGCACCATTAGCAAGACCCATCGCCACCCTGCCGACGGTAAAAAACCCATCACCATCTTTGGCCCGGATTTCCCGTTCGCCTTCGATGACTGGATCGAACACCCCGCCGGACTCGGCAGTATCCCCGCCGCCAATCACGGTGCAGAAGTGGCCATCGTCGGCGCCGGTATCGCCGGGCTGGTCGCCGCCTACGAGCTGATGAAGCTGGGCCTCAAGCCCGTGGTGTATGAGGCCTCGAAGATGGGCGGCCGTTTGCGCTCCCAGGCCTTCGAAGGCGCCGAAGGCATCATCGCCGAGCTGGGCGGCATGCGCTTTCCGGTGTCGTCCACCGCGTTCTATCACTACGTCGACAAGCTGGGCCTGGAAACCAAACCCTTCCCCAACCCGCTGACGCCGGCTTCCGGCAGTACGGTGATCGATCTGGAAGGGCAGACCCACTACGCACAAAAGCTGTCCGATCTGCCTGCGCTGTTCCAGGAAGTGGCTGACGCCTGGGCCGACGCCCTGGAAGCCGGCTCGCAGTTCGGCGATATCCAGCAAGCCATCCGCGACCGTGATGTGCCGCGCCTCAAAGCGCTGTGGAACAAGCTGGTGCCCTTGTGGGACGACCGCACCTTCTACGACTTCGTAGCGACCTCCAAGGCTTTCGCACAGTTATCGTTCCACCACCGCGAGGTGTTTGGCCAGGTAGGCTTCGGCACCGGTGGCTGGGACTCGGATTTCCCCAACTCGATGCTGGAAATATTCCGCGTGGTCATGACCAACTGTGACGATCACCAGCACCTGGTGGTCGGCGGCGTAGCCCAGGTGCCGATGGGCATCTGGCGCCATGTGCCGGAACGATGCGCCCACTGGCCCGCCGGTACCAGCCTGAGCTCGCTGCACCGCGGTGCACCACGGGCCGGGGTAAAACGCATCGCCCATGCTGCCGAGGGCCGTTTCGCGGTGACCGACAATTACGGCGATACCCGCGAATACGCGGCCGTGCTCACCACCTGCCAAAGCTGGCTGCTGACCACCCAGATCGAGTGCGATGAAACCCTGTTCTCGCAAAAGATGTGGATGGCCCTGGACCGTACCCGCTACATGCAATCGTCAAAGACCTTCGTGATGGTCGACCGCCCATTCTGGAAAGACAAAGACCCGGAGACCGGCCGCGACCTGATGAGCATGACCCTCACCGATCGCCTCACTCGCGGCACTTACCTTTTCGACAACGGCGACGACAAACCAGGGGTGATCTGCCTGTCGTACTCGTGGATGAGCGACGCGCTGAAAATGCTCCCGCAGCCCATCGACAAGCGGGTGAAACTGGCGCTGGACGCCTTGAACAAGATCTACCCGAAAGTCGACATCAAGGCGCGCATCATCGGCGACCCGATCACTGTGTCCTGGGAGGCCGACCCGCATTTCCTCGGGGCCTTCAAAGGCGCGTTGCCAGGTCATTACCGCTACAACCAGCGCATGTATGCGCACTTCATGCAGAAGGACATGCCCGCTGAACAACGCGGGATTTTTATCGCCGGTGACGACGTGTCCTGGACTCCAGCATGGGTGGAGGGCGCGGTACAAACCTCACTGAACGCGGTATGGGGCATCATGACCCACTTTGGTGGCAGCACTCACCCCGAGAACCCGGGGCCGGGTGATGTGTTCGATGAGATCGGGCCGATTGCCCTGGCCGATTAAGGAGTTACGCCATGCGTGTCGCCCTGTACCAATGCCCGCCGCTACCGCTGGATGTAGCCGGGAACCTC
Source organism: Pseudomonas sp. NIBRBAC000502773 (assembly GCF_006517195.1). Classification (NCBI taxonomy): domain Bacteria; kingdom Pseudomonadati; phylum Pseudomonadota; class Gammaproteobacteria; order Pseudomonadales; family Pseudomonadaceae; genus Pseudomonas; species Pseudomonas sp. NIBRBAC000502773. The sequence continues at coordinate 2,705,846 of NZ_CP041189.1, forward strand.
AAGCGCCTGCACCAGCTCGCGCATGAAGCGACCGATGCCGATGTGCTGGTGCTGCCGGAGATGTTCCTCACCGGTTACAACATCGGCGCCGAAGCCGTAGGTGCATTGGCCGAAGCGCAGGATGGGGAGTCTGCGCAAGCCATTGCCGAAATCGCACAAAACGCCGGGCGGGCCATTCTGTACGGCTATCCGGAGCGGGCCGAAGACGGGCAGATCTACAACGCCGTGCAGTTGATCGACGCCCACGGCCAGCGCCAGTGCAACTACCGCAAGACCCATCTGTTCGGGGATCTGGATCACTCGATGTTCAGTGCCGGCGACGATGATTTCCCGCTGGTGGAACTCAACGGATGGAAGTTGGGGTTCCTGATCTGCTATGACCTGGAGTTCCCGGAAAACACCCGACGCCTGGCCCTGGCCGGTGCCGAGCTGATCCTGGTGCCCACCGCCAATATGGTGCCGTTCGACTTTGTCGCCGATGTCACCGTGCGGGCGCGGGCCTTCGAGAACCAGTGCTACGTGGCCTACGCCAATTACTGCGGGCACGAAGGCGATATCCAGTACTGCGGGCAAAGCAGCATTGCCGCACCGGATGGCCAGCGAATCGCCCAGGCGGGCCTGGATGAAGCCTTGATTGTCGGGACAGCGGATCGGCAATCGATCCTCGACGCCCGCGCCGCCAACCATTACCTGCAAGACCGGCGTCCCGAGCTTTACGGCCCGCTGTACAAGCCCTGACTGAATGGGTTTGTTAGCATAGGCACTTGCCCCGTTCTGGAAGTGCCCATGCCCGCCCCGGCCCACCTTTATCCCGTTCACCTGACCCTGGCCAATGGCCTGCGTGTTTCCCTGCGTCATGCACCGCGCTTAAAACGTTGCGCGGCGGCGCTGCGGGTGGCTGCCGGTAGCCACGACGTGCCGTTGGCCTGGCCGGGGCTGGCGCATTTTCTTGAGCATTTGTTGTTTCTGGGAACCGAGCGATTTCCTGCAGGCGAAGGGCTGATGGCCTACGTGCAGCGCCACGGCGGCCAAGTGAATGCAAGCACCCGCGAGCGCACCACGGACTTCTTCTTTGAACTACCGGTTTCAGTCTTTGCCCACGGGCTGGAGCGGCTGGCGGACATGCTGACCCATCCACGCCTGACCCCGGAAGATCAACTGCGCGAGCGCGAAGTGCTGCACGCCGAGTACGTCGCCTGGTCCCAGGATGCCAAGGCACAGCAGCAGGTGGCGCTGCTCGAAGGCTTGGCAGCAGATCATCCACTGCGCGGCTTTCACGCGGGCAACCGCGACAGCCTGCCGGTGGAGCGCGAGGCATTTCAGCAAGCACTGCGGGAGTTCCACACGCATTTCTATCAAAGCGGGCAGATGACACTGAGCCTCGCCGGCCCGCAACCGCTGCAAGAACTGGAAGCCCTGGCGCAGCGTTTCAGCGCGCCACTGATCGCTGGCCCCTTGCATCCGCAGGCCTCACCACCGGCCTTGATGCAAGGCCAGGCTCGGCGCTATCAACACATCGACAACAACCACCTGCACCACGTCATCACCTGTGACGCGCCCCGTGAAGCCCTGGATTTCCTCTGCACCTGGCTCAATGCCTCTGCGCCGGGCGGGCTGCTCGCCGAGTTGAAAACCCTACACTTGGCCAGCGCCCTGCAGGCATCGGTGCTGTACCACTTCGCCGGACAAGCCGTGCTGGATATCGACTTTACACTCGACAGCAAGGACGAACCGACCACACCCATTGAGACGCTGCTGCACGACTGGCTGAGCTTTTTCGCCCACAGCAATTGGACGCCACTGCGCGAAGAGTTCGCCCTGCTGAACACTCGCCAACAACAGGTCCAGGGCGCCCTGGCATTGGCTCGAAACGACAGCGAAGACCTCAGTGAACAGGGCGTCGCTGCGCTCAAGGCCCTGCTTGATTCACTGCACTTGCCGCCCGCCGAACACCGTTGGCAACTGCCCCCGAGCAACCCGTTCCTGCGCCCACCGGTCAAAGAAGAACGCGCCGGCCTGATTCGTGGCCAAACCAGCGCTCACCGAGGCTTGCGCACGTTTGCCCAGGATCGTTCACGGGGGCGAAGGGACGTATCAGCGCTGACCTTCAGCCAGGCCTTGGCGGATGACGGCGATGAAGGCGCGCTGTACGTGCAGTGGCGCTTCGACGCGCCAGCGCCTGCCGGGCTGGAAAACACCTTGCAGCCATTGCGTGAGCATGCGCGCCAGGCGGGCGTCGAATTATCGTTCGAAGCCACCGGCCATGATTGGCTGGTGAAGATGACCGGGCTGCACGAGCCGATGCCGGCCGTGCTGGAGGCGTTGGCGCAGCGCCTGAACCTGCCGCAGGAAACTGCCCCGGCACCTGCGCCCATGATCGCTATCCGGGAACTGCTCCAGGCCCTGCCCACGTGCTGCGCCACCGGCCGTGCCGACGCCAGCGAACAGCCTGGATCCTGGGCCACTGCCCGCTGGCACGGCCTGGGGCTGAGTCTGCCCGCCGCATGTGAAACGTTGATAAAGGCCGCCGCCGCCCGTCTGCCTGGGCAACCTGCACACTTCGAACCTTCTCTTCAACACCTCGGTGGTCAACGTGTATGGCATACGGTTAAAACTGACTCAACCGAAGCCGCCGTGCTGCTGTTTTGCCCGGCACCCAGCCAATCCCTGGCCGATGAAGCCTCATGGCGGCTGCTTGGGCACCTGCTCCAAGGGCCGTTCTACCAACGCCTGAGGGTCGAGTTGCAATTGGGCTACGCCGTATTCAGCGGTGTCCGACAGATCAACGGGCAAACCGGCCTGCTGTTGGGTGTGCAATCACCCAGCGTTTCACTGGCAGGTATCGTCGATCATCTGCAAGCCTTCCTGAAACACCTACCGTTGTTGATCGACGGCAGCGATGACGTGGGCAATCACGCCTTGGCACAGCAGTTCTGCGCTACGACGTTACCGATCACCCAAAGCGCCGAACTGCTTTGGCACGCGCGCCTGGCGGGCCATCCGTCGGATTACCTGTACCGGCTTCAACAGCTGATCCAGGCCCGCACACGGGAGGACCTGCAACACGCGGCCCAACAGCTGCAGGATGCGACCGGCGGCTGGCGCTGCATCGCCAACGGCCCGCCTGTCGACGAGAGCTGGCAACCAGCGAGCTGATCATTGCCAACCCTGCAACAGGCTTTTTCCACCAAGACAGCGCTAACTTGAGAAGAATTGCGTAACATTCCCACGCACACATCTGAACATCTCCGACTGGAGGTGGACTATATGTATTACTTGGTAGTAAACGTCCCATCCCTTCGTAGGAGTAAGAATATGACCTGGTCCAAACCTGCTTACACTGATCTGCGCATCGGCTTCGAAGTCACCATGTACTTCGCCAGCCGCTAAGCCGCTGGGTAATACAACGCCTCGGTTCGCCCGGGGCGTTTTTGTTTTGAGCTTTGCTTGATGGAGCGGCCATGTTTGTCCAGATTCTAGGTTCCGCCGCTGGCGGCGGCTTCCCGCAGTGGAACTGCAACTGCGTGAACTGCGCAGGTTTTCGTGACGGCAGCCTGCGGGCGCAGGCGCGGACCCAGTCGTCCATCGCCATTTCCGACGATGGCGTGAACTGGGTACTGTGCAATGCCTCGCCGGATATCCGCGCGCAACTCCAGGGTTTTGCGCCGATGCAGCCAGGCCGCGCACTGCGCGACACCGGCATCAGTGCCATCATCCTGATGGACAGCCAGATCGACCACACCACCGGCCTGTTGAGCCTGCGCGAAGGTTGCCCGCACCAGGTGTGGTGCACCGACATGGTCCATGAAGACCTGAGCACCGGCTTCCCGCTGTTCACCATGCTCACCCACTGGAACGGCGGCCTGGCCTGGAACCGCATCGAACTGGATGCCAGCTTCGCCATCCCGGCCTGCCCCAACCTGCGCTTCACCCCGCTGCCACTGCGCAGCGCTGCCCCGCCCTACTCGCCGCACCGCTTCGACCCGCACCCAGGCGATAACATCGGCCTGATCGTCGAAGACCTGCGCACCGGCGGCAAACTGTTCTACGCCCCGGGCCTGGGCAAGGTCGACGCGCCGTTGCTGGAGATCATGGCCGGCAGCGATTGCCTGTTGGTGGACGGTACGATGTGGGACGACGATGAAATGCAGCGCCGTGGCGTCGGCACCCGCACCGGCCGTGAGATGGGCCACCTCGCGCAAAATGGCCCCGGCGGCATGCTCGAAGTGCTGGAGCAGTTGCCCAAGCAGCGCAAGGTGCTTATCCACATCAACAACACCAACCCGATCCTCGATGAAGATTCTCCCGAGCGCGCGGAACTGGTGCGGCGCAATGTCGAAGTCGCTTACGACGGCATGAGCATTGAATTGTAGGAGCAGACGACATGACTGACACACCATTGAGCCCCGCCGAGTTCGAAGCCGCCTTGCGGGCCAAAGGCGCCTTCTACCATATTCATCACCCGTACCACGTGGCGATGTACGAAGGCCGTGCCACCCGCGAGCAGATCCAGGGATGGGTCGCCAACCGTTTTTATTACCAGGTGAATATCCCGCTGAAAGACGCGGCGATCCTGGCCAACTGCCCGGACCGCGAGATCCGTCGCGAGTGGATCCAGCGCCTGCTCGACCACGATGGCGCACCGGGTGAGGACGGCGGCATCGAAGCCTGGTTGCGCTTGGGCCAGGCGGTCGGCCTCGACCCCGACCAGTTGCGCTCCCAGGAACTGGTATTGCCCGGCGTACGCTTTGCGGTAGACGCCTACGTGAACTTTGCGCGCCGCGCCAGTTGGCAGGAAGCCGCCAGCAGCTCCCTCACCGAGCTGTTCGCGCCGCAGATCCACCAGTCGCGCCTCGACAGCTGGCCGCAGCACTACCCGTGGATCGACCCCACCGGCTACGAGTATTTCCGCACCCGCCTGGGCCAGGCGCGGCGCGATGTTGAGCATGGGCTGGCAATCACCTTGCAGCACTACACCACCCGTGAAGGCCAGGAGCGCATGCTGGAAATCCTCCAGTTCAAACTCGACATCCTGTGGAGCATGCTGGATGCCATGAGCATGGCCTACGAACTGAAACGCCCGCCGTATCACAGCGTGACCGAGCAGCGGGTGTGGCATAAAGGGATCACCCTATGAGCTTCGATCGCAGCAGAAAACCGACCTGGCGCCAGGGCTACCGCTACCAGTACGAACCCGCGCAAAAAGGCCATGTGTTGCTCTACCCCGAAGGCATGATCAAGCTCAACGACAGCGCCGCGCTGATTGGTGGCCTGATTGACGGTGAGCGCGACGTGGCGGCGATCATTGCCGCCCTCGAAGAACAGTTCCCCGGCGTACCTGAGCTGGGTGACGACATCGAGCAATTCATGGAGGTCGCCCGTGCTGAGCACTGGATCACCCTTGCCTGAGAAACCCGCCATCGGCCTGCCGCTGTGGTTGCTCGCCGAGCTGACCTACCGCTGCCCGTTGCAATGCCCGTATTGCTCCAACCCGCTGGACTTTGCCGAGCAGGGCAAGGAACTGAGCACCGAGCAGTGGATCAAGGTATTTCGCGAGGCCCGTGAGATGGGCGCGGCGCAGTTGGGGTTTTCCGGCGGTGAGCCGCTGGTGCGCCAGGACCTGGCCGAGTTGATCGCTGAGGCGCGCAAGCTGGGGTTCTATACCAACCTGATCACCTCGGGCATCGGCCTGACCGAGCAGAAGATCAGCGACTTCAAGAAAGCCGGCCTGGACCATATCCAGATCAGCTTCCAGGCCAGCGACGAACAGGTGAACAACCTGCTGGCCGGTTCGAAAAAAGCCTTCGCGCAAAAGCTGGAAATGGCCCGCGCAGTGAAGGCGCATGGCTACCCGATGGTGCTGAACTTCGTCACCCATCGGCACAATATCGACAAGATCGACCGCATCATCGAGCTGTGTATTGCGCTGGAAGCGGATTTTGTCGAGCTTGCCACCTGCCAGTTCTATGGCTGGGCGCAACTCAATCGCGTGGGTTTATTGCCGACGAAGGAACAACTGGTGCGCGCCGAACGCATCACTAACGAATACCGCGCCAAGCTCGAAGCCGAAGGCCATCCGTGCAAGCTGATCTTCGTGACACCGGACTACTACGAGGAGCGCCCGAAGGCCTGTATGAACGGCTGGGGCAGTATCTTTCTGACCGTGACGCCAGACGGCACTGCCCTGCCCTGCCACGGCGCCCGACAGATGCCGGTGCAGTTTCCCAATGTGCGCGACCACAGCATGCAGCACATCTGGTACGACTCTTTCGGGTTCAACCGCTTTCGCGGCTACGACTGGATGCCCGAGCCGTGTCGTTCGTGCGATGAAAAGGAAAAGGATTTCGGTGGCTGCCGTTGCCAGGCCTTCATGCTCACGGGGGATGCGAGCAACGCCGATCCAGTGTGCAGCAAGTCCGAGCAGCACGGCATCATCCTCAAGGCGCGGGAAGAAGCCGAGCACGCTACCCAGACCATCGAGCAACTGGCCTTTCGCAATGAGCGCAATTCACGGCTCATCGCAAAAGGCTGACGGGCTCAGCGCTTGGCGATGATGTACACGGCGTGAATGATGCCTGGGAAGTAACCGCACAAGGTCAGCAGAATATTCAGCCAGAACGCGCCAGCGAAACCCACTTGCAGGAACACACCCAGTGGCGGCAGCAGAATGGCGATGATGATACGAATGATGTCCATGGGTCAGCTCCAGAAAATCGGCTCGTGTGAGCCGTGTAGCTAATCGACCTTGGGCGTTCGTGAGGGTTCAGTGGGATCTGGCACCGGGCCATCCTTCAGGCCAGAATTTCTAACCCATGCTTTTGCACGATGCTAAGAAGTTTGAGCGCCATGCCGCTGGGTTGCTTCTCGCCAGATTCCCATTTCTTCACCGTGGAGGCGCTGGTATTCAGGTAACGAGCAAACACCGGTTGGCTGACATGGCTACTTTCACGTAGCTGCTTGATCTGTTCGGCAGGGATTTGCGCCGGGATCTTTGCAAGGCATGCCTCGTCGAACTCACGAAGAGTAGTTTTGTTGATGGCGCCAATTGCATAAAGCGCTTTGGCAGATTGGTGAACAGACTCAAGAATTTCGCTTTCATATTTTTTGGTCATGGTGCATCTCCACAAATTCCCCACTATCCAGAAGGTGTTGAACCTGTACCTCGTTTAACCCTTCATAAACCTTAGCCAGTGCTCGCAACGCGCTGAGTTCCTTATGGCTGATATTGCTTCGCCTCTGCTTGTCAAAAAGAGAGTTATAAACCCAGTAATGCCTGCCCTTGGCCAAGACAATAGATCGATGTCGGTTCTCTTTGAGGCGTTTCTTCCAGACACCACCTCCCAAATTGTCAGCTTGCCCCCTGAGCAATTGGCCGAACGCCTCCCTCAACTCCGAATCACAGATCCACGCCTTTCTGGCCGCCTCAGCAAAATTCCTGGTTTTAAACAACCTAAGCCTCATGGATATCCCTTCCCACAAACATACCACCCAGTGGTATAGATTAGAAGTGGAGCAACCCGTGCTCCGTCGACAGTCCTTACCGACGCACGCTAAAAAGCCATTGTTTTCACAGGCGATCAATCAACGCTTTCAATCCAAAAATTTCACACGCAAAAAAACGCCCCCAGCCGAAAAAATCAGGCTGGAGGCGCCGCGTATACCGCGAGACGGTTCAGGAATGTGGGTTAAACGGCGATGCCCTTGCGGCATTGCAACTGGGCGGTGCGCACCCGGGAAAAAGCGCGGGCCAGGCGCAGGAGCATTTCGTCGATGTTGCTTTTGCTCACCGTAAGCGCCGGGGTGAAGCGCAGGCAGTCAGGTTGCGGGGCGTTGAGGATCAGGCCTTCGTGCAGGGCGGCTTTTACCACTGCATCGGCAGAATCATCCGACAGCGTCAGGCCCCACATCAGGCCGTGGCCGCGCAATGGGCCCTGATCGTAGCGGTAGGCCAGCCGGGCAAGGCCTTCGCCCAGGTAAAGGCCGGATTCACGTACGTGTTCCAGGAAGCCGTGCTCCAGCACCGTATCGAGTACCGCCAGCCCGGCCGATGCCATCAATGCGTTGCCATGATGGGTACCTTCCAGCTCACCCACGTCGAAGCAACAGGCGTTGCCGCGCGCCAGCAGCGCAGCCAACGGGACGCCGCCGCCCAGGCCTTTGCCGAGGGTGATGATGTCGGCTCGCACGCCGTATTGCTGTTCGGCAAGCAAGGTGCCGCAACGGCCGAGGCCGGTTTGTACTTCGTCGAGGATCAGCAGGATCCCCAGTTCGCGGCACAGCCGTTCAACCCCCTTGAGGTAATGTTCCGTCGCGGGGATCACACCGGCTTCGCTCTGGACCGGCTCCAGCAGGATGGCGACTGTCTGTGCATCGACCGCAGCATGCAGGGCCGGAAGGTCGTTGAAGGGCACATGGCTGAAGCCGGGCAATTGCGGTTCAAAGCGGTTTTCCAGATTGCCGGCCGACGCCGCCAGTGCCGCGAAACTGCGCCCATGGCAACCATTGCTCGCGCTGATAATGCGGTAGGCCCCGCCGCGATGCAGTTGGCCCCACTTGCGCGCCAGCTTGATCGCCGCTTCGCAGGCCTCGGCGCCACTGTTGAGCAGGTAGGCCTGGTCGCTGCCGGTTCGATGGCACAGGCGGTCGACAAGATTGAGTTGAGCGCGGTTATGCAGCCCCATGCCTGGATTGATCAAGGCCTGGGTCTGGTCGGCAAGGGCTTTGATCAAGACCTGCGGGCTGTGGCCGAGGCTGTTGGCAGCGTTGCCCTGGCTGAAATCCAGGTAGGCACGCTCGTCGCTGTCCCACAGCCAGGAGCCCTGGCCACGTACGAAAACCTGAGGCGGCCTCGCCACGGTGGGCATCAGCGCCTCGCTGGACAGCGTATCGGGTGAAGCCTCCAGCACCAGGTCGTCCAGGCTGGGCACGGGGCGACGCATATTGAAGAGATTCACAGCTTGCCCCCAGTGGCAACCGGGCCTTGGTCGGTTTTCCCTGCAATCACTGTCTGCGGGTGTGTTGCCTTGCCTATGTAAACGCCATCAACATAAACGCTGTTCATTGCCCGATCCGGCCCTGTAAGCCCTGCGAATAGGCGCTAGACTAGGCGCCTCGGGGGCCACCGGCCATTTCGATTTTCCAGCTTTTTCGATAAGTAAACCTTATGGATTTTAAGCAACTGCGTTATTTCGTCGCGGTGTATGAAGAAGGCCATGTGGGCCGTGCCGCTGAACGCCTGTCGATCTCCCAGCCGGCGCTTTCACAACAGATCCGTCAGTTGGAGCGCAACCTCGATGTGAGCCTGTTCGAACGCAGCAGCAAACGCCTGCTGCCCACCCTGGCCGCCCATACCCTGTACAACCATGCCTTGCCGCTGATCGATGGCATGCAGCAAGCCGTCGAAGCCTTGCGTAACTTCAAGGGCCAGGCCATGCGCACCCTGGCCATCGGCGTGCTGCAAACCGTGCACACCAGCCTGGTCCCGCAAATGCTCGAGCGCGTGCGCAAGGCCCAGCCGCACCTGGTGGTGCAGATCTACGAATTGACCGGGATCGAGATTGAACGGCGGTTGCTTAACGGCTCGCTGGACATCGGCATCAGCTATCTGCCGCCACGCCAGCCGGGGCTGCACGGCGTGTTGTTGTATGAGGATGAGCTGAAGGTGGTCATCCCCGAGGACCATCCCCTGCGCGAATTCAAGAAAGTCTCGCTGAAACAGGCCGCCGAACTGCCGATGTTGTTGCTGGGGGAAGAGTTCCAGGTTCGACAGATCTGGCAGGGTCAGTTATCCAACCTCGGACGCCGGCCGCAGGTACAGGCGGAGTTGAATACCATGGTGGGGATTCTCGACAGCTTGCCTAACACCAAATTGGCCACGGTGCTGCCGGGACGCTCCCAGGACGAACACAACAGCCAGTCGCTGCTCTGGAAGCCCTTGAGTGAACCCAGGGTGCCACTAAAGGTAGGTTTGGTGTGTCGCGATGTACAGCGCCAGCAGGCAACCATGGCGCTGCTGCGCACCTTGCTGGAAGACGTGATGAATGCGCCGCAGGCCCTGCCCTGAAATTCGGCGCCTGACTTTTTCGCAGGCAAAAGAAAACCCCGCCGAAGCGGGGCTTTGCAGACTGTTTCCCTGACATCCATTTCACTCCGCCATCCTGGCAGAATCCTACGTGTCCGTGTTGTTGCTTTGCGCTTCCTGCGCGACGTCCATGTGAAGTAGATTATCCGTGGATCCAATTTGGCGATAGAGGACGATTAGCAGTACGTCATGTAAGAGAATGCTTACACGCCCTCCAAGCCCTTAGAACAGTGCCTCATCCAGCAAAAACAAGGATTCGCTACCGGCTTTTACGGACGCACTCAGCGAGTGAATACGTGGCAACAGACGCGCAAAGTAGAAGCGCGCGGTGCCCAGCTTGCTGGCGTAGAAGTCTTCCTCAGTCTCCTTGCCCAACGCAGCCTTGGCCATACGTGCCCACATATAGGCGTAGGCCATGTAACCAAATGCATGCAAATACTCCACCGAGGCTGCGCCGATCTCGTTCGGGTTGGTCCTGGCGCGATCCAGCACCCAGGCGGTCAATTCGTCCAGGTTATCCACCGCTGCGCCCAGTGGCTTGGTGAACTCCGCCAGTTCGGGCGTGGCCGCGGTGATGAACTGGCGGATCTCGTCGGCGAACAAGGTATAGAACGCACCGCCGCTGCCGACGATCTTGCGTCCCATCAAATCCAGTGCCTGGATGCCATTGGTGCCTTCGTAGATCTGGGTGATGCGTACATCACGCACCAGTTGCTCCTGGCCCCATTCGCGAATGTAACCGTGGCCGCCAAACACTTGCTGGCCGAGCACGGTGGTTTCCAGGCCCAGGTCGCTGAGGAACGCCTTGGCGACCGGCGTCAGCAACGCCACCAGGTTATCGGCCCGCTCGCGGGCAGCGGCATCGTCACTGAACTTGGCGATGTCCAGCTGCGTCGCCACATAGGTGGAGAACGCGCGACCGCCTTCGTTGGCGGCTTTCATGGTCAACAGCATACGGCGCACGTCGGGGTGGACGATGATCGGGTCGGCCACTTTGTCTTTGGCCTGGGCACCGGTCGGCGCACGGCTTTGCAGGCGGTCGCGGGCATATTCAATCGCGTTCTGGTAGGAGCGCTCGCCGGACGCCAGGCCCTGGATACCCACGCCAAGGCGCTCATAGTTCATCATGGTGAACATCGCCGCCAACCCACGGTTGGGTTCGCCCACGAGGTAACCCACGGCTTCGTCGAAGTTCATCACGCAGGTGGCGGATGCCTGGATACCCATCTTGTGTTCGATGGAACCACAGCTCACCGGGTTGCGCGCGCCCAGGCTGCCGTCGGCGTTGACCATGAATTTCGGCACCAGGAACAGCGAAATCCCCTTGGGACCGGCCGGTGCGTCCGGCAGTTTGGCCAGCACCAGGTGAATGATGTTCTCGGTGAGGTCGTGTTCACCGCCGGTGATAAAGATCTTGGTCCCGCTGATCGTGTAGGAACCGTCTGCCTGCGGCTCGGCCTTGGTGCGGATAATCCCCAGGTCGGTACCGGCGTGCGCTTCCGTCAGGCACATGGAGCCTGCCCACTCGCCGGAATACATCTTCGGCAGGTAGATGGCCTTGAGTTCCTCGCTGGCGTGGGTGTTGATCGACACGCAGGCGCCGGAGGTCAGCATCGGGTACAGGCCGAACGCCAGGCTTGACGAGTTGATCATCTCCTCGACCTGGGCCGATACCGCCTTGGGCATGCCCATGCCGCCAAACACGGGGTCGCCGCCTACGCCGACCCAGCCACCTTCAGCGTAGGTCTTGTAGGCCTGTGGATAACCCTCCGGAGTAAACACTGCAGTGTTATCCCAACGGCAGCCCTGTTCATCGCCGCCGCGGCTGAGCGGGGCGATGGATTTGGCGGTGACCTTGCCGGCTTCTTCGAGGATGGCCTCTACGGTCTCGGCGTCAACGCTGTCTGCCAATGCCGGCAATTGGGCCCAAGTGGTGGCGACCTCAAAGACTTCGTTGAGGACGAAGCGCATATCACGCAGCGGCGCTTTGTAATCAGCCATGGCAAACCTCGTGAGAACGTGAAAAGTGATTCGATAGGATCGGTTTTACAGGCTCCGAGTGTACCCGAACAACTTTTCAGACACATAGGGTCCACTTGTGACTGATTGGTATTTTTAAGTCATCACAACGCAAACGACTCCGCAGGCAGACTCATCAGGCATTCGCTGCCCGCTTCCACGGCGGCGCGATGGGTTGCGGTACGTGGCAACAGGCGCTTGAAGTAAAAGTCGCAGGTCGCCAGCTTGGCCTTGGCGAAGTCAGTGTCATCGTGCGCCAGCGCTGCAATGGCCATCCGAAGCCACAGGTAGGCGAGGATGATGTAACCGCTGTACATCAAGTAATCCACCGCCGCTGCGCCCACCTCATCCGGGTTTTTCATCGCGGCCATACCGACCTGGGTGGTCAGCTCGCCCCATTCCTGATTCAGTTGATTAAGCTGCACCACATAGCCCTTGAGCTGCGCATGTTCGGCATTCGCCGCGCAAAACTTATGCACGATTTTGGTAAAGCCGCGCAGCAGCTTGCCCTGGCTGCCCAACACCTTGCGCCCCAGCAGGTCGAGGGCCTGGATGCCGTTGGTGCCTTCGTAGATCGGCGCAATCCGCGCATCGCGCGCCAGTTGTTCCATGCCCCACTCACGAATGTAGCCATGGCCGCCGAATATCTGCATGCCGTGGTTGGTCACCTCCAGCCCGGTGTCGGTCATAAAGGCTTTGCAGATGGGAGTGAGGAACGCCAACAGGTCTTCGGCTTCCTGACGCTGGCCAGCGTCGCTGCTCAGGTGCGCGGTATCGAGCAACTGCGCAGTGAAATAGGTGAGTGCGCGGTTACCTTCGTTGAAGGCTTTCATGGTCAGCAGCATACGGCGCACATCGGGGTGCACGATGATCGGGTCGGCGGCTTTCTCCGGGGCCTTGGCGCCGGTCAGCGCGCGCATTTGCAGGCGGTCGTTGGCGTACTTGATCGCGCCCTGGAAGCTCGCCTCGCCATTGCACAGGCCCTGCATACCGGTGCCCAGGCGGGCGTGGTTCATCATGGTGAACATGCAGTTGAGGCCTTTGTTCGCCTCGCCAATCAAAAAGCCCTTGGCGCCGTCGAAGTTGAGCACGCAGGTGGCCGAGGCCTTGATGCCCATCTTGTGCTCGATAGAGCCGCAGTGCACCGCATTGCGCTCAGCCGAATCCACATGGAACTTGGGCACGATAAACAACGAGATACCCTTGGTGCCCGCCGGCGCATCCGGCAGCTTGGCCAGCACCAGGTGGATGATATTGGCGCTCATGTCGTGCTCACCGGCCGAGATGAAGATCTTGCTGCCGGTGATCGCGTAGCTGCCATCCGCCTGGAGCACGGCACGGGTCTTGATCAGGCCCAGGTCGGTGCCGCAATGGGCTTCGGTCAGGCACATGGTGCCCGTCCATTCGCCGGCGGTGAGTTTGCTCAAGAACGTGGCCTTCTGCGCTTCGGTGCCGTGGGCGTGGATCGCCGACATCGCGCCGTGGGTCAGGCCCGGATACATGCCCCACGAGGTGTTGCTGGAGCCGATCATCTCGCTGAGCACCAGGCCCAACGATTGCGGCAGGCCCTGGCCGCCGTAGGCCGGGTCTGCCGCCACACCGTGCCAGCCGCCCTCGACGTACTGGGCGAAGGCTTCCTTGAAGCCCTTGGGCGTGATCACCACGCCATTGTCGAAATGGCAGCCCTCTTCATCCCCACTGCGGTTGAGTGGCGAAAGCACGTTCTCGCAGAATTTGGCGCCTTCTTCGAGGATTGCACTGACCATGTCCGGGCTGGCGTCCGTGGCGCCCAGGGCAGCGTAGTGGCCGTGGAAATCAAACACGTGATCGATCAGAAAGCGCATGTCGCGCAGGGGAGCTTTGTACTCAGGCATGGCGATGTCTCCGGCAGCAGATCCTTTCAACCTACTGCCGGCCAGCGCCTCGGACAATCATTGTAGAACCGCTGAATACAGCGCCATCACTCAACCGGCAGCGCTCTGCATGCGCACCGCGCCACGGCGGGTCTGCCCGGCCGCAACCACACAGTTACGCCCCGCGCCCTTGGCGGCGTACAGCGCCTGGTCGGCGGACTTGAGCACTTCTTCCGCCGTGCGCTGGTCGATCTGGCGTTCGGCCACGCCGATGCTGACCGTCACCGACACACTCGACGCGCCGCTGCCCGCCCGGCGTTGACGGCCTTGTTGATCATCCTGAGGGCGGTCCGAGTTGCGCAACTTGATGTCGTAGTTGGCGACGATCTCGCGGATTTCCTCCAGGTGCGGCATGCACTCATCCAGGGTCTTGCCGGCAAACACCACGGCGAATTCTTCACCGCCATAGCGGTAGGCACGCCCACCCCCATTGACCTTGGACAGCTTGCTCGCCACCAGGCGCAGCACCTGGTCGCCCACATCGTGGCCATGGGTGTCATTGAAACGCTTGAAGTGATCGACGTCGGTCATCGCCAGCACATAGTTGCGCCCCAGCCGCTGCATGCGTTCGTTCAGGGCACGGCGCCCCGGCAGGCCGGTCAGTTCGTCGCGGAACGCCATTTGATAAGCCTCGTGGGCCACACCGGCGGCGATCATCAGCATGACCTGGCTGCACATGATATTCAGCGTGAACGGCAGGATGAAGGTCTGCGGCAACATCCAGAACATCCCCAGCAACCCGACCAGTTGCGCCGCATGCAGCGGGCGCGGCTGGTACCAGTATTGCGCCGCCAGAGTGAGGAAGCCGATCAGGAACATCGGGTATGACAGCTGGATCAGGCTCATCCAGGTCCCATGCAGGGCGGGCCAGCGTATCTCCGCCAGCCAGTTCAGCAGTGCCTGGGGATAACTTTGCTCCAGGGCCAGCGCGACGCTGCCGATTGCCAGCAGCACCGCACAACGGGCAACGAAATCGCGGAACAGATGGGTCTTTTCCTGCCACAGCGCGTAGATGCTGAACAGCAACGGCAATAACAGGCAACACAGGTGAAACACCACGGCCGCGTCTTCGCGCACGCGGCCATTGTCGCGATAGAAATCGGTCTGGGTATCGAGCAGGAAGTAGGCGATGTACACCGTGATCATCAGGAACAATTCACGCTGGCGGCGATAAACCGCGCAGTACGAACCGCCCAGCAACAGCACCAGGGTCGGCAACACATTGAACAGCGAGGTGAAAAAGACGCTGAGGTCCTTGACGTACGCAGCCGAGAGCCCGGCCAGCAACAGCAGCAACGAAGGAAGAAAGTGACTGAAACGTAAAGCAGACACGCGTGACAAGGGTAAAAACTCCGACCCGCAAAAAGTAGTGGCACTGTGCCTTGATGCGAACAGTTAAGCACACCTTGCCCGTCATGTATCACATTGCCATCACTGTAACGGCAGCCGGAGAAAATCCCTGAGCGCTGCACTGTGTTTTTTATCCCCCAATGAAAAAACCGCCGCTCCCAAGGGAAGCGACGGTTTCAGATGAACCCGGTAAGGCTTAGTAAGCCAGGCCGAAGTCTTCTTCTTTCATGTCCATCAGGTTACTGGCGCCCGACAGCATGGTGGCCACGTGGGTACGGGTCCGCGGCAGGATGCGCTGGAAGTAGAAGCGCGCGGTTTGCAGCTTGGCGGTGTAGAACGCTTCTTCGCTGGTACCGGCGGCAAGTTTTTCGGCAGCCAGGCGCGCCATGTCGGCCCAGAAGTAAGCCAGGCAGGCGTAACCGGAGTACATCAGGTAATCCACCGAGGCGGCACCCACTTCTTCGCGGTCTTTCATCGCGGCCATGCCGACCTTCATGGTCAACTCGCCCCACTCTTTGTTCAGCGCAGCCAGCGGTGCCACGAACTCCTTGACCGCGTCGTTGCCTTCGTTGGCCTGGCAGAACTTGTGCACGATCTTGGTGAAGCCCTTGAGCGCTTCGCCCTGGGTCATCAGCACTTTACGGCCGAGCAGGTCCAGTGCCTGGATGCCGGTGGTGCCTTCGTACAGCATGGAGATACGGCTGTCGCGGACGTTCTGCTCCATGCCCCACTCGGCGATAAAGCCGTGGCCGCCATAGATCTGCACGCCGTGGTTGGCGGATTCAAAACCGACTTCGGTCATGAACGCCTTGGCAATCGGGGTCATGAATGCCAGCAGGCCGTCGGCCTGTTTCTTGGCCTCGTCGTCGGTGCCGTACTTGACGATGTCCACTTGCTTGGCGGTGAAGTACACCATCGCACGGTTACCTTCGGCGAAGGCTTTCATGGTCAGCAGCATGCGGCGCACGTCAGGGTGCACGATGATCGGGTCGGCGGCCTTTTCCGGCGCTTTCGGGCCAGTCAGGGAACGCATCTGGAGGCGATCGCGGGCATATTTCAGGCCGCCCTGGAAGCCGATCTCGGCGTGGGCCAGGCCTTGCAGCGCGGTGCCCAGGCGAGCGGTGTTCATAAAGGTGAACATGCAGTTCAGGCCTTTGTTCGCCGGGCCGATCAGGAAACCGGTGGCCGCGTCGAAGTTCATCACACAAGTGGCGTTACCGTGGATACCCATCTTGTGTTCCAGGGAACCACAGCTCACGGCGTTGCGCGCACCGATCGAGCCGTCGGCGTTGGGCAGGAACTTGGGCACGATGAACAGCGAGATGCCTTTGGTACCCGCCGGTGCGTCCGGCAGGCGGGCCAGCACGATGTGGACGATGTTGTCGGCCATGTCGTGCTCACCGGCCGAGATGAAGATCTTGGTACCGGAGACTTTGTAGGAACCGTCAGCCTGAGGCTCGGCCTTGGTGCGCAGCATGCCCAGGTCGGTACCGCAGTGTGGTTCGGTCAGGCACATGGTGCCGGTCCACTCGCCCGATACCAGCTTGGTCAGGTAAGCCTCTTGCTGCTCGGGGGTGCCATGCTCGGAAATGGTGTTCATCGCGCCATGGGACAGGCCCGGGTACATGCCCCACGACCAGTTGGCTTCGCCGACCATTTCGCTCACGGCCAGGCCCAGGGATTCCGGCAGGCCTTGGCCACCGTGCTCCACGTCGTGGGCCAGGCTTGGCCAGCCGCCTTCGACGAATTGCTTGTAGGCTTCTTTGAAACCAGCAGGGGTTTTAACGCCAGACTCACTCCAGGTGCACCCTTCGATGTCACCCACGCGGTTCAACGGTGCCAGCACTTGCTCACAAAACTTGGCGCCTTCTTCGAGAATGGCGTCAACCATGTCCGGGGTAGCGTCCTGGCAAGCCGGCAGGCTCTGATAGTGCGCTTCATAGCCGAGCAGTTCGTCACGAACGAAGCGAATATCACGCAAGGGGGCCTTGTAGTCAGGCATAGCGATAAACCTCTGCTGATGTATCTGGAATGAACAACCGCGTGGATTTGTTATGGCGGTCAAACAGGTGTTTGAAACATACGTTTACGACCTGGGGATGTCAAGCGTCGTCCAGACACCGTTTGTCATGACGCGGGTCAATGGCAGGCATGGCGAGGCCTGCGGCGGGATGCCACAAGGTGCTCAGAAGAAAATGGAGGATTGCACAAAGGCGACCAGCCCCAGGAAGAAGCCGGTCGTACGAAAGAGGGGTTAAGCGAAGGTGTCGATCAGGGTACCGAGCATTTCGTCTGAAGCCTTGGCGACCTTGGCGCCCAACTCCACTTGAAACTTGCCTTGGGCCATTTCAACCATATTGCTCGCCGAATTCGTCGGCTGGGCGCGGTCATTGGCTTGCAACCGGTCGCTCTGTGCGTCCGACGGCTGGGTGGTCGCGGCGCTGGCAATCCTGCCGGCGGCCTGGTCGACACGGCTCTGCCCGGCCTGAATAGTGCTCAGCCCCGAGTAAAACGCGCTGCTGCCAGAGATTTCCATGGCTTTAACCTGCCTTTAGAGAATCGTGAAGTTGAATTGAAGCAGACATACTGGCAAAAAGCCCGTTAAAAACACTAATGGCATAATGCCGTGCCGATAGCCAGAATCAGTCAAGCAGGTCCAGTTGCAGGTACTCAGCTACCGCCTCGGCCCCGGCGTGCTTGAGCTTGGGCACTCGTCCCAGGCATGGCGCGGGCAAACGCTCGGCCAGGGTCGCGAGGTTTTCTTCCAGACGAGAGGTCTTGGGGTCGATGATATTCGCCACCCAACCAGCCAAGGGCAAACCGTCCCGTGCGATGGCTTCGGCGGTGAGCAAGGCATGGCTGATGCAACCCAGGCGCACACCCACCACCAGGATCACCGGCAGTTGCAGCGCCATGGCCAGGTCCGACAGGTTGTCCTGGTCAGCCAACGGCACCCGCCAACCGCCTGCGCCTTCGATGAGGGTGAAATCCGCCTGGCGCGCCAGAATCTGCTGCATGGGTTTCAACAGCGACTGCACCGTCAGCGCGACGCCGGCCTCCCGCGCGGCCAGATGGGGCGCGATGGCGGGTTCGAACGCCACCGGGTTGACCTCGGCATAACTCAACGGCAATGAACACTCGGCCAGCAGCGCCAGGGCATCGGCATTGCGCAAGCCCTTGGCCGTGACCTGGCAGCCGGAAGCCACGGGTTTTCCCGCCGCAGTACTTTTGCCGGCTAGCCGAGCGGCGTGCAACAGGCCGGCGGCGACGGTGGTCTTGCCAACATCGGTATCGGTGCCGGTGACGAAATAAGCGGCGCTCATAGGGGCTTCTCCAGGACGGCGTACACCACTTGATACGTGGCCGGCAGTCCCTCGGCCTGACGGAACTGCTCGTAGGCGTCTACCAGTGCAACAATCCGCGCACGGCCCGTCAACCCTCCCGGGCGGCCCGGATTGAGATTATGCGCCCCCAGCGCCTTGAGCTCATGGGTCAGGCTGCGCACATCCGGGTAATGCAGCACATGGGCACGCCGCTCCAGGCTGACCACGCGCAAACCACTGGCCGCGCACAACTGCTGGTACGCCTCGAAGGTGCGGAAGCGATTGACGTGCACCAGGCCATCCGCCGCCCGCCAGCTTTCGCGCAGCTCATCCAGCGTCCCGACGCACAAACTGGCGAACGCCAGCACGCCACCCGGCTGGAGCACGCGATAGGCCTCGCTGAGCACCGCCTCGAAGTTCGCACACCACTGCACCGCGAGGCTGGAAAAGATCAGCCCGCAGTTGCCATCCTTCAAAGGCAGACGCTCGGCATCACCCGCGATGAAATACTCAGCACCGCCCAAAGGCCGGGCGTGATCGAGCATCCCCTCGGCAATATCCAACGCCACACCTTGGCTGGCGGGCAACAACTCGCCCAACACGCGGCTGAAATAACCGGTACCGCAGCCCATATCCAGCCAGCGCTGTGGCGCACACGCTGATGGCAGGCGGGCCAGCAGCTCATGCCCCACCGCTCGCTGCAACTCGGCGACGCTGTCGTAACTGGCCGCCGCACGGGAAAACGACGCCGCCACCTGGCGCTTGTCCGGCAAGGCGCCCGGCAGGGAGGGCTGGGATAAATCAGTCATCGACGCACTCATGCAAAAAAGCCTGGATGGCCCCCGCCACACCGTGGGGGTCTTCCAGAAGAAAAGCGTGACCAGCCTGTTCAATCAGGCCGATTTCCACATCCGGCAGCAGCCTCAGCAGGTCGCTGGCGGCTTCGGCGGGCACCAACCCGTCCATGCCGGCGAACAGGTGCAACTGTGGGCCGCGATAAGCCAGCAAGGCTTCGCGGGTATCCAGTTGGGCCAGCAGTTCCAGGCCGGGCATCAACACGCTGGACGCTGAATGCGGCGCGCCACTGACCAGCAGGCGCGACAGCCCGCGCGGGTCTTCGGCGCCCTTGGCGCACAACAGGCCGAAACGCTTGAGAGTGACTTGGGAATCGGCATGGCAGCCGGCCAGGAACGCATCGAAGGTCGCGGCGGGCATCCCATGGGGCCAGCCGTCGTGGGCGACGAAACACGGGTTGCTCGCCAGGGTCAGCAAGCCGCAGCAACGCTCGCCGCGCCGCGCCGCCAGTTCGGCAGCGAGCATGCCGCCCAAGGACCAGCCGCCCAGCCAGGCGTTGTCGGGCAGGGTAGCGTCGAGTTCGTCAAGCCATTCATCGAGGTCGCTGGAAGCAAGCGCCGGCAATGGCTCGACCTGCACCTGCAGGTGTGCGTCCAGGCCACGCAAGGCGGCGGCCAAAGGCTCCAGCGGCGATACGCCGAGACCCCAGCCGGGCAGCAGGATCAGTCGATCACGCATGGTCGGGCTCCGTGGCACCAGACAAGCGGAAACACTCTTCCAATGCGTTTAACAATAGCTGCACCTGCGCTTCGCTGTGGGCTGCGGTCAGGGTCACGCGCAAACGCGCGCTGCCGGCAGGTACGGTGGGCGGGCGGATCGCCGTGACCATCAGGCCGCGCTCACGCAGCATCCGCGACAGGCGCACGGCCTTGGCACTGTCGCCGATCAGGATCGGCTGGATCGGTGTAAAGCTGTCCATCAAGTCCAGGCCAAGCTGCTCGGCGCCCTGGCGAAACTGACGAATCAGGCGGTCGAGGTGCTCGCGCCGCCAATGTTCGGTGCGTAGCAGCTCCAGGCTCTTCAGGGTGGCACAGGCCAGCGCCGGCGGTTGGCTGGTGGTGTAGATATACGGCCGGGCAAACTGGATCAGGCTTTCGATCAGGTCCTCACTGCCCGTGACAAACGCGCCCGCCGTGCCGAACGCTTTGCCCAGGGTGCCGACCAATACCGGCACGTCGTCCTGGCTCAAGCCGAAATGCTCGACGATCCCGCCGCCATTAGCACCCAGCGGACCAAAGCCATGGGCATCATCCACCATCAACCAGGCGCCTTTGGCCCTGGCTGCACGGGCCAGTGCCGGCAGGTCGGCCAGATCGCCGTCCATGCTGAACACACCATCGGTGACCACCAGCGTATTACCGGTGGCTTTCTCCAGGCGCTTGGCCAGGCTGATCGCGTCGTTGTGCAAATAGCGATTGAAGCGCGCACCGGACAGCAAGCCGGCATCCAGCAGCGAGGCATGATTGAGACGGTCTTCCAGCACCGTATCGCCCTGCCCCACCAACGCCGTGACCGCACCAAGGTTGGCCATGTAGCCGGTGGTAAACAGCAGAGCACGCGGGCGGCCGGTGAGATCGGCCAGCGCCTCCTCCAGCTCATGGTGCGGCGTGGCATGGCCCACCACCAAGTGCGAGGCACCGCCGCCCACGCCCCAACGGGACGCCCCGGCGCGCCAGGCCTCGATCACTTGCGGGTGATTGGCCAGGCCCAGGTAATCGTTATTGCAGAATGCCAGGAGGGGTTGACCGTCAACCACCACCTCCGGGCCTTGGGGGCTCTGGAGCAGCGGGCGTTGACGGTAAAGGTGTTCGGCACGGCGGGCGACGAGGCGCGCGGAGAGATCAAAAGACATGCAGGCCTCGGGGTGGCAGGTGCAACTCGGTCAAAACAGGTGGGAATCAAACAACGGCGTTATAGAACTGCTCGCTGCTCTTCTGCTCCACCAACGCCTGTTCGATGGCCGCCTGGTGCACTTCATCCGCATGCTCTTCACGGGCTTCCGGCAGGATGCCCAGGCGCGAGAACAGTTGCATGTCCTTGTCGGCCTGCGGGTTGGCGGTGGTCAGCAGCTTGTCGCCGTAGAAGATCGAGTTGGCACCGGCAAAGAACGCCAGGGCCTGCATCTGCTCGTTCATGGCTTCGCGCCCCGCCGACAGGCGCACATGGGATTGCGGCATCAGGATGCGCGCCACGGCCAGCATGCGGATGAAATCGAACGGGTCGATGTCCTCGGCATTTTCCAACGGTGTACCGGCGACTTTCACCAGCATATTGATCGGCACCGACTCCGGATGCTCCGGCAGGTTGGCCAACTGGATCAGCAGGTTGGCGCGGTCGTCGAGGGACTCGCCCATGCCGAGGATGCCGCCGGAGCAGATCTTCATCCCCGACTCACGCACATAGGCCAGGGTTTGCAGGCGCTCGCTGTAGGTGCGGGTGGTGATGATACTGCCGTAGAACTCCGGCGACGTATCCAGGTTGTGGTTGTAGTAATCCAGGCCGGCCTGGGCCAGGGCTTGGGTCTGGTCCTGGTCGAGACGGCCGAGGGTCATGCAGGTTTCCAGGCCCATGGCCTTCACGCCTTTGACCATCTGCAGCACATAGGGCATGTCTTTGGCCGACGGGTGCTTCCAGGCGGCGCCCATGCAGAAACGGGTCGAACCAATGGCCTTGGCGCGAGCGGCCTCTTCGAGGACCTTCTGCACCTCCATCAGCTTTTCTTTTTCCAGGCCCGTGTTGTAGTGGCCCGACTGTGGACAATATTTGCAATCTTCCGGGCAGGCACCGGTCTTGATCGACAGCAGTGTCGACACCTGTACACGGTTGGCATCGAAATGCGCGCGGTGCACGGTCTGCGCCTGGAACAACAGGTCATTGAACGGCTGCACGAACAACGCTTTGACTTCGGCTAAGGACCAATCGTGACGCAAGGTGGCGGTGGTGCTGGCGCTCATGGGCGATTCCTTGATTATGCTTTGGCAAGCGCTGCGGGAAGGGCAATACCCACAGACACGACACGGATGCTCGGCATATTTAAGGAAGATTCATGCACTGTCAACCAAGCTACAAACACGAAGTTTACATCTGGTCAAAAAACATACAGAAATGTTTAATCTGCGACGAGACGACTGAAACCGCTGACTGTGTGTGCAACGTCTGCGAAACCGAGCTGCCCTGGCTGATGGAGCATTGCGAAATCTGCGCCTTGCCTTTGGCGATGGACGGCCTAGTCTGCGGCCAGTGCCTGAGACAACCGCCCGCCTTTAAACACGTGATCGCCCCATGGACCTACAGCTTTCCGGTAGACACCCTGATCAGTCGCTTCAAGCACCAGGCACGCTGGCCCCTCGGGCATATGCTGGGGCGCTTGCTGGGGCACTACTTGCAACATCGCTTCGACAACCACTCACTCACCCGCCCGGACATGCTGCTGCCAGTGCCCATGGCCCGCAGGCGCCTGCGTGAACGGGGCTATAACCAGGCGCTGATGCTGGCGCGCTGGCTCAGCGCCGACCTCGACCTTCCCCACGATGAACACCTATTGCTACGCCCTTATGAAACCGTCGCGCAGCAAGCCCTCGACGCCAAGACGCGCAAACGCAACCTGCTCAATGCCTTCGCCCTGGCCCCCGGTGCCGAGGTGCGCGGCCGCCATCTGGCGCTGGTGGACGACGTGCTCACCACCGGCGCCACCGCCCACAGCCTGGCGCGGTTGTTGATCAACGCCGGCGCGCGACAGGTAGACGTGTACTGCCTGGCCCGCACGCCAAAGCCTGGCACTTGACTCTCATGCCTCGCGGCTGCAACGTCCGCTCATCCCACCACAGCGAATGCCCATGTCCCTACCGACTCTGCTCAGCCAACATATTGTCCGCCGCCCCCAGCGTATCGCCCTGCTGGGGCATATCGCCGAGCAGGGCTCCATCACCCGCGCCGCCAAAAGTGCGGGCTTGAGCTACAAGGCCGCCTGGGACGCCATCGACGAACTGAACAACCTGGCGCAAAAACCCTTGGTCGAACGCAGTGTCGGCGGCAAGGGCGGCGGCGGCGCCAAACTCACGGCCGAGGGGGAACGGGTGTTGCGCCTCTACCAGCGCCTGCAAGTGTTGCAGGCCGAAGTGCTCGGCTCGGACGAGGCCGCCAGCGACTTCAACCTGCTCGGCCGCTTGATGCTGCGCACCAGCGCCCGTAACCAGTTGCATGGCCAGGTCATTGCGATTGAACAGCTTGGCCGCAACGACCTGGTCCACCTGCAACTCGCCGGAGGGCTGACCCTGGCGGCACAAATCACCCATGACAGTACGCAACGGCTGGAGCTGGAGGTCGGCGTTGAAGTTGTCGCGCTGATCAAGGCCGGCTGGCTGGAACTACTGACGCCCGACGAACCCGCAACACCTGGACACAATTGCATGAGCGGAACCGTTGACGCGATTCTCGCCGCCGAGGACGGCCCCAGCGAAGTGCGCATCGCCCTGCCCAATGGCCAGGTTTTATGCGCCTTGGCGCAGCCCGCCGCGCTCGAGGCCCTGGGCGCCGCCGCTGGCAGGACGCTCCAAGTGCAATTTGCCGCCAGCAATGTGCTGCTCGGCACGCCGGTCTGAGCCGAGTAGCTCTTCAAACTGCAACAATTTCGTCACGCCCGCTCCTTATGGTGTCTGCAAAAACCGCAGGGAGCCTGACATGAACCTATTAGAAGAAAACCAAGCCACCGACCTCGAACAGATGGTCGGCCTCACCCGCCGCCGCTTTATCGGTGCCGGCGCCCTGTGCGGTGCGGCGATGTTCCTCGGTGGCAACCTGCTGAGCCGCAGCGCCCTGGCCGTCAACGCCGCCTCCGCCAGCCCGCTGCTGGGCTTTACCAGCATCGCCGCAGCCACCAGCGACACCATCACCCTGCCACCGGGCTACAGCGCTTCGGTGCTGATCAGCTGGGGCCAGCCGCTGCACAAGAGCGCGCCGGCCTTCGACCCGTCCGGCAACGGCACCGCCAAGGCCCAGGAACAACAGTTCGGCGACAACAACGACGGCATGAGCCTGTTCGCCTTCCCCGGCGACGACAACCGCGCACTGATGGCGATCAACAACGAATACACCAACTACCGCTACCTCTTCGCCCACGGCGGCGCGCCGCAATCGGCCGAAGATGTGCACAAGGCCCAGGCCAGTGAAGGCGTGTCGGTGATCGAAGTACGGCGCAAGGGCGATACCTGGCAGTTCGTCCAGGACTCGCGCTACAACCGCCGCATCCACGGCAACTCGCCGATCCGCCTGAGCGGCCCCGCCGCCGGCCATGAATGGTTGAAAACCAGCGCCGACAAGTCCGGCAAAAAAGTCCTCGGCACCTTCCAGAACTGCGCCAACGGCAAGACCCCATGGGGCACTTACCTGACCTGTGAAGAGAACTTCACCGACTGCTTCGGCAGCAGCAACCCCCAGCAAACCTTCGATGCCGGGCAGAAACGCTACGGCGTGGTGGCCGCCAGCAAAGAGATCAACTGGCACCTGCACGACCCGCGCTTCGACCTGGCCAAGAACCCCAATGAACTCAACCGCCACGGCTGGGTCGTGGAAATCGACCCGTTCGACCCGCAATCCACCCCGGCCAAACGCACCGCCCTGGGCCGTTTCAAGCACGAGAACGCCGCCCTGGCAGAAACCCGTGACGGCCGCGCCGTGGTGTACATGGGCGACGACGAACGCGGCGAGTTCATCTACAAGTTCGTCAGCCGCGACAAGATCAACCACAAGAACCCCAAGGCCAACAAAGACCTGCTCGACCACGGCACCTTGTACGTGGCCATCTTCGATGCGGGCGATGGCAACGCCGATCATCCGAAGGGCAAAGGGCAATGGGTCGAGCTGACCCATGGCAAAAACGGCATCGACGCCAGCACCGGCTTCGCCAGCCAGGCCGAAGTGCTGATCCACGCGCGCCTGGCCGCCAGTGTGGTCAAAGCCACGCGCATGGACCGCCCGGAATGGATCGTGGTCAGCCCCACCGACGGCCAGGTCTATTGCACCCTGACCAACAACGCCAAGCGCGGCGAAGACGGCCAACCGGTGGGCGGGCCCAACCCGCGCGAGAAAAACGTCTACGGCCAGATCCTGCGCTGGAAGGCCAACGCCGATGACCATGGCGCCGCGGACTTCAGCTGGGACCTGTTTGTGGTGGCCGGCAACCCAGGTGTGCATGCCGGCACGCCAAAAGGTGGCTCGTCCAACATCAACCCGCAGAACATGTTCAACAGCCCCGACGGCCTGGGGTTCGACAAGGCCGGGCGCCTGTGGATCCTCACCGATGGCGACTACAGCAACGCTGGCGACTTCGCGGGCATGGGCAATAACCAGATGCTCTGCGCCGACCCGAGCACCGGTGAAATCCGCCGTTTCATGGTCGGACCGGTGGCCTGTGAGGTGACGGGCATCAGCTTCTCGCCGGATCAGAAAACCCTGTTTGTGGGGATTCAGCATCCGGGTGAAACCGGGGGTTCGACCTGGCCGGAGCATCTGCCGAATGGCAAGCCGCGTTCGTCGGTGATGGCGATTCGGCGGGATGATGGCGGGATCGTCGGTGCCTGATTGATCGCTATCGGGGGCAAGCCCCTCCCACACTGGACCGCATTCCTACAGGATAAACGCGGTCACCTGTGAGAGGTTGCCCCCCGATGCCAATGGCACAGGCGCCCCTATCTCCAGCCTGGTGCGGTACCATACCCGGCCGGACGCGGCGCCCTGCTGCGCGCAGGAGTTCGCATGGCCCATCCGTTTGAAACCCTCACACCCGACCTGGTACTCGACGCTGTCGAAAGCATCGGTTTTCTCAGCGATGCCCGCGTTCTGGCGCTCAACAGCTACGAAAACCGCGTGTATCAGGTGGGCATCGAAGACTCCGAACCGCTGATCGCCAAGTTCTACCGCCCCCAGCGCTGGACCAACGAAGCGATCCTCGAAGAGCACCGTTTCACCTTCGAGTTGGCCGAGTGCGACGTGCCAGTGGTCGCGCCGATGATTCATAACGGCGAAAGCCTGTTCGAACACGCCGGTTTCCGCTTCACCCTGTTCCCCCGCCGTGGCGGCCGCGCACCGGAGCCGGGCAACCTTGACCAGCTTTATCGCCTTGGGCAACTGCTCGGCCGCTTGCACGCCGTGGGTTCCACCCGCCCGTTCGAACACCGCGAAGCCTTGGGTGTGAAGAACTTCGGTCACGACTCGCTCAATACGTTGCTCGAAGGCAATTTCATTCCCAAGAGCCTGCTGCCGGCCTACGAGTCCGTGGCGCGCGACCTGCTCAAGCGTGTGGAAGAGGTGTACAAAGCCACGCCGCACAAGAACATCCGCATGCACGGCGATTGCCACCCCGGCAACATGATGTGCCGCGATGAGATGTTCCACATCGTCGACCTCGACGATTGCCGTATGGGCCCGGCGGTGCAGGACTTGTGGATGATGCTCGCCGGTGATCGCCAGGAATGCCTGGGCCAGCTGTCGGAACTGATGGACGGCTACCAGGAATTCCACGACTTCGACCCCCGCGAACTGGCGCTGATCGAGCCGCTGCGCGCGTTGCGCCTGATGCACTACAGCGCGTGGCTGGCACGGCGCTGGGATGACCCGGCATTCCCCCACAGCTTTCCGTGGTTCGGCAGCGAGCGGTATTGGGGCGACCAGGTGCTGGCGCTGCGCGAGCAACTCTCAGCGCTCAACGAAGAACCCCTCAAACTCTTCTGAAATCGCCGCTCGCTCCTGTAGGAGCGAGCTTGCTCGCGAAAAACCTGAGGGCGCCGCGTGCAGTCAGGATGCCCGCGTTATCGTTAACGATCTTCGCGAGCAAGCTCTCTCCTACAGAAGGGTAATCCCATTGGTTGACAAATATCCTTACAATCGCGCTTTGTTAGCTGCCTAAGCAAGGATTACGCATGCAAGCCGCCAACCCCCGCAAGGGGTACATCCTGGGCCTGAGCGCCTATGTCATCTGGGGTCTGTTCCCGCTCTACTTCAAAGCCATCGCCAGTGTGCCCGCCGCCGAAATCATCGTGCACCGGGTGCTGTGGTCAGCGCTGTTCGGTGGTTTGCTGCTGATGGTGTGGAAGCACCCGGGCTGGTTCCGCGAACTGCGCGACAACCCCAGGCGCCTGGCAATCCTGGCACTCAGCGGTTCGTTGATCGCCGGTAACTGGCTGACCTATGTGTGGTCGGTGAACAGCGGGCGCATGCTTGAAGCCAGCCTGGGTTACTACATCAACCCGCTGGTGAATGTGCTGCTGGGCATGCTGCTCCTCGGCGAGCGCCTGCGCCGCCTGCAATGGGTGGCCGTGGGGCTTGCCGCAGTGGGTGTGGCGCAACAGGTGTGGCAGGTGGGCAGCTTGCCGTGGGTATCGTTGGTACTGGCGCTGACCTTCGGTTTCTACGGCCTGATCCGCAAGCAGGCGCCGGTCAAGGCGCTGCCGGGGCTGGTGGTGGAGACCTGGATGCTGGTGCCGATTGCGGTGGCCTGGTTGTTGTTCAACCCGTCGGCCCACAGTGCGCAACTGGCGTTCTGGAGCACATCCGAAGCCTGGTGGCTGGTGGCGGCCGGCCCGGTGACGTTGATCCCGCTGGTGTGCTTCAACGCCGCCGCACGGCATTTGCCCTACACCGCCTTGGGCTTTTTGCAGTATGTGGCACCGACCCTGGTGTTGCTGGAAGCGGTGCTGCTGTTCGGTGAGCACCTGGCGTCGAGCACGCTGATCGCGTTTGCCTTTATCTGGGCCGGGTTGGTGGTATACAGCGTCGATGCCTGGTTGAGCGTGCGCAAACGCTGATCAAATAACGTACAAACCTCTGCAAGCCCCAGCCGGCCTGGCTTGCAGAGATCCACCCCAAGGTTATCCACAACCTGGTCCCCGCCATTTGTGCACAAGCCCTTGAAACTGCTCGTTTTTTGCTCAGCTGGCGTAGAAGCCCGGTGGGCGTGGCCTGGCGTCGGGTCTCTACAGGTTATCCACAGGCCCATGCAAGATTTCCATGCATAACCTTGGGGATGGTTATTCCTCGCTGTGCAGTTCCACCATCAGATCATCCGCCAGGGTTTCCAGGGATTCCTGCAGCGCCTCCAAGGACAAGCTCGACGGCACCTGCAACAGCGCCTCGGCGCTGAACAGCGGATCACCGCTCATCGGTGCCGGGCGTACATCGGTGCTCAAGCGCTCCAGGTTGACGCCCTGCTTGCTCAACAGCGCCGTGATCTCGCGCACGATGCCCGAGCGGTCGTTGCCCAGCAGCGTCATCACGATCGACTTGGACGCCGATGCCTGGCCACTGCTGCCCTCGCCCACCAGCACGCGAATACCGTGTGTGGATAAATCCTCCAAAGCCCCCACCAAGGCCTGACGACTCTCGGCAGGCACGCTGACCCGCAGGATCCCGGCAAACTGCCCGGCCATATGCGCCATTCGGCTTTCCAGCCAATTACCGCCGTGGGCCGCGATGTTCTGCGCGATGCGTTCCACCAGGCCGGGTTTGTCGGCGGCGATAATAGTGAGTACAAGATGGTCCATGGCGAAGCCCTCTGAATTCAATCTACAAGGTGGACCCGGAGGCCCGCGAAAACAAATCGTGTACCATTTTTATATTTATCTGGAACAATCCAATAGTTTTTTGAGAACATCCGGTTCTCCGCTGTGACCGTACGACCAAAGTGGGTCGCTAAACGACGTATTTAGTCTAATTTTCACAACCGCAAGTCATCATGTAGTATGCCCTCCCGTGCACTACATAATGAAAATCCGAAACAGCGCATTAGCTCCGCAGAGTGAGGCAAGCAATGACTGAACACGTTCAAGTCGGTGGCCTGCAGGTCGCCAAAGTCCTGTTCGACTTCGTGAACAACGAAGCCATTCCCGGTACCGGCATCACTGCCGACCAGTTCTGGGCCGGTGCCGACAAGGTCATCCATGACCTGGCACCGAAGAACAAAGCCCTGCTCGCCAAACGCGACGATTTCCAGGCGCGGATCGATACCTGGCATCAGACTCACGCCGGCCAGGCCCACGACCCGGTGGCCTACAAAGCCTTCCTGCAAGACATCGGATACCTGCTGCCAGAAGCCGCAGACTTCCAGGCCTCGACCCAAAACGTCGATGACGAGATCGCCCGCATGGCCGGCCCGCAGCTGGTGGTGCCGGTGATGAACGCCCGCTTCGCCCTCAACGCGTCCAATGCGCGTTGGGGCTCGCTGTACGACGCGCTGTATGGCACCGACGCCATCAGCGAAGCCGACGGCGCCGAAAAGGGCAAGGGCTACAACAAAGTGCGTGGCGACAAGGTGATCGCCTTCGCCCGTGCCTTCCTCGACGAAGCCGCGCCGCTGAGCGCCGGCAGCCATGTCGACTCCACCGGCTACAAGATCGTCGACGGCAAGCTGATCGTCAGCCTCAAGGGCGGCAGCAACAGCGGCCTGCGTGACGACGCCCAGTTGATCGGTTTCCAGGGCCCTGCGGCCGAGCCGATCGCGATCCTGTTGAAGCACAACGGCCTGCACTTCGAAATCCAGATCGACGCCAGCACCCCGGTTGGCCAGACCGATGCCGCCGGTGTCAAAGACGTGCTGATGGAAGCCGCACTCACCACCATCATGGACTGCGAAGACTCCGTCGCCGCCGTCGATGCCGATGACAAGGTGGTGATCTACCGCAACTGGCTCGGCCTGATGAAGGGCGACCTCGCCGAGGAAGTGGCCAAGGGCGGCAAGACCTTCACCCGCACCATGAATGCCGACCGCGTCTACACCGGCGTAGACGGCCAGGACGTGACGCTGCACGGCCGTTCGCTGCTGTTCGTGCGCAACGTTGGCCACTTGATGACCATCGACGCGATCCTCGACAAACACGGTAACGAGGTACCGGAAGGCATCCTTGACGGCCTGCTCACCAGCCTGGCGGCGATCCACAGCCTCAACGGCAACAACACACGCAAGAACAGCCGCACCGGTTCGGTCTACATCGTCAAGCCGAAGATGCACGGCCCGGAAGAAGCCGCGTTCACCAACGAGCTGTTCGGCCGCATCGAAGACGTGCTGAACCTGCCGCGCAACACCCTCAAGGTTGGGATCATGGACGAGGAGCGCCGCACCACGGTCAACCTCAAGGCCTGCATCAAGGCCGCCAGCGAGCGCGTGGTGTTTATCAACACCGGCTTCCTCGACCGCACGGGCGACGAGATCCACACCTCCATGGAAGCCGGCGCGATGGTGCGCAAGGCGGCGATGAAGGCGGAAAAATGGATCGGCGCCTACGAGAACTGGAACGTCGATATCGGTTTGAGCACCGGCCTGCAAGGCCGTGCACAGATCGGTAAAGGCATGTGGGCGATGCCCGACCTGATGGCGGCGATGCTTGAACAGAAAATCGCCCACCCACTGGCCGGCGCCAACACCGCCTGGGTGCCATCGCCAACGGCCGCCGCACTGCACGCGCTGCACTACCACAAGGTCGACGTGTTCGCACGCCAGGCCGAACTGGCCAAGCGCGAACGCGCGTCGGTGGATGACATCCTCACCATCCCCCTGGCCAGCAATACCGATTGGTCCGAGGAAGAAATCCGCAACGAGTTGGACAACAACGCCCAGGGCATCCTCGGTTATGTGGTGCGCTGGATCGACCAGGGCGTGGGCTGCTCGAAAGTGCCGGACATCAACGACGTCGGCCTGATGGAAGACCGCGCCACCTTGCGCATCTCCAGCCAGCACATTGCCAACTGGCTGCGCCACGGCATCGTCAACGAAGCTCAAGTGATGGAAAGCCTCAAGCGCATGGCACCGGTGGTGGACCGTCAGAATGCCGGGGATGCGCTGTACCGTCCGCTGGCGCCGGATTTCGACAGCAATATCGCGTTCCAGGCAGCGGTGGAACTGGTGATTGAAGGGACTAAGCAGCCGAATGGCTATACCGAGCCGGTGTTGCACCGTCGGCGCAGGGAGTTCAAGGCCAGGAATGGCTTGTAATTAACTGGAATTAAAAAGCCCTGGTCGAAAGATCAGGGCTTTTTCAATGCGCTGCTTATTATTGTGCAAACCGAAATATACCTTTGACGCTAATGTCATCCGTCTCAGAAGAAACATTAAAGTCGCCGTCTTTTTTGGTCCTCCCTTCGCTGATAACTAGAGTGAAGTGCCCCTGGTCCAAACCGTGCTCGTGCCCATCTGCATCGATATAAGTGGCTCCCAGGAATGGGCCATTCTGCGGACTAGGAAACTCATATCGACCGTCGGATAGAAGAATCGGGTGACGTAGATACAAACGCTCCGAGAACTCAGGCCCATTTTCTATACCCACGCCGATAGGCGTTGTATACACGGTCGGGCCTTCGAATTTAAACGCAAAGTTTTCCCCTCGGTAAACCTCGACCGTGGCTGCGCCCTTTACCTTTTTCCATTCCTTGCTATCTTTGCTACTCATGGTGAACTCCTGTTATCGACTTGACGCCACACTGAATGACCTCTCAGCGCTTCCGAGCCAAGTAAACATCTGGAGTCCAGCCCTTTCTACTGTCAGATTTGACAGTTCTAAGCGTATACCGACCAATGGAGCGGATACTCGTCTATTGCGCCATCCCGAGCTTCCGCTTCGCCAACTTGACGCTATCGGTCGGCTCGAGCAGGGAATGGCTGTACCGAGCAGGGGGTTGCACCGTCGGCATCGGGAGTTAACGGCCAAACACAGTCTTTAAGTAACCTGTGAAAATAAAAAGCCCTGATCAATAGAACAGGGCTTTTTATTTTCAATCGCAAAAGGGTCAACCCTAGATTGTAATATCGTAAGTACCGCTGAGCCGGACAGTTCCGTTAAGCCCCGCCACATCTACATTATTCAGTTCGCCATCGAAGGTGCCACCTGAAACAGTCACCGTAATTGAACCGCCTGTTACGGAGTCATAAAAATTACCGGATGGGCTAAGAAACTCCACACCAAAAGTTCCATGCGCTAGCACATTCGGTCCCTCCGACAAGCGTTTGCCGTATTCAATACGCAGTTCTGCATCAATGGAGGTCATAAAAACATAGAATCGAGAGCCCGATAAGTGATTCGCGCTAAAATCTTGAGTATGCCCACTTATCCTAAACTGGATATCTGACGAACCCGTGCCACGGCGACGTGCCTCAATTTTTCCACCGACTTGCTTTTCAGTACTCATAGTGAACTCCTGTTCGCTTGATTAGTAGAGGGCCCGATTCCAAGCCAGCCCCCTCTAAACGATTGAGCACTTTGTGCACTAAGCGGCGATACTGTGAAATCTGACAGTCCCGACCAACGGTGTCAGCCGTCTACTGCGCCATCCCCAACTCCCGCTTGACCAACTTCGCCAACTTGACGCTATCGATCGGCTTGAGCAAAAAATCCACCACGCTCAAATGCATCGCATCAATTACATCCGGCGCTTCGGCATCCCCCGACATGATGATGATTGGCAGCGCCGCGCGGGTGGATTCGCGCACTTGCTTGATCAACTCCAGACCATTGCTGGGTTTCATGCGCAGATCGGTGATCAACAAACCGATGGAACTGCTGGACTTCAATAAATCCCACGCGGCCTCGCCACTGTCAGCCGTCATGCAGCGAATACCGTCCAAGCCCAGGATCTCCGCCAACAGTTCACGCGCGTCCTTGTCGTCGTCAACAATCAATACGCGTTGTGGCGGTAGATCAGGCTCCAGCATCACGGCGCTGAGCGCCTCGCGCTCGGCATCACTCAAAATATCGTGGTCGGACATACGTTTCTCAGCGGTTTTCGACAATCTTCCAGCACACTCGTCAGACATCTGCGGAAGGGCGTTCAATGTGCACTTCGTCGGAAAGTTTGCCTAGTGGGTGTTCTACGGGGTTTGGACGATAGTCGTGTAAGGTTTTTCCCTAGTTCTGCGGCGTTTTCATCGACCTAGACTTACGTCCAATGGGCACCCGCCGCTCAGGAGTCGACCATGCAGGACGATAACGACAAAAAAATTGCGGTCATGGTTATGAGTAAAGCTGATGCCTTCGCCCAGGCGGGAAAAACTGCTGTATTGCAGAACATCCACGGCACCCTGCAGTTCCTGCAACGCTTCCCACCGTTCAACCAGATGGAAAACGCGCACCTGGCGTTTCTGGTGGAACAGTGCCAACTGCGCTTCTTCGGCCTCGGCGAGAGCATCCTCAAGCCGTCGGGCGGGCCGGTGGAACACTTCTACATCGTCAAGCAGGGCCGCGTCGTGGGTGAACGGCCGGACGCCACGCAAGCCACCTTCGAAATCACCACCGGCGAGTGTTTCCCCCTCGCGGCGCTGCTAGGTGAGCGCGCCACCCGCACCGAACACAAGGCCGCTGAAGACACCTTCTGCCTGCAACTGAACAAGCCGGCCTTTATCAAGCTGTTCGCGCTGTCCAGCCCGTTCCGCGACTTCGCCCTGCGCGGTGTCAGCAGCCTGCTCGACCAGGTCAACCAACAAGTGCAGCAAAAAGCCGTGGAAACCCTCGGCACCCAATATTCCTTGAATACCCGCCTGGGCGAATTGGCCATGCGCCATCCGGTCACCTGCAGCCCGCAGACACCGTTGCGCGAAGCGGTAACGCTGATGCATGAGCAGCAGGTGGGCAGCATTGTGATCGTCGATGAACACAAGGCGCCCCTGGGCATTTTCACCCTGCGCGACCTGCGCCAGGTGGTGGCCGACGGCACCGGCGACTTCAGCCAGGGCATTGAAGGCCATATGACCCAGGCGCCGTTCTTTTTAACGCCGGACCACAGCGCCTTCGACGCGGCCATCGCCATGACCGAGCGGCATATCGCCCACGTCTGCCTGGTCAAGGACCAGCGCCTGTGCGGCGTGGTGTCCGAGCGCGATCTGTTTTCCCTGCAAAGGGTCGACCTGGTGCACCTGGCCCGCACCATCCGTAACGCGCCCCGGGTGGAAAACCTGGTGGCGCTGCGCGGCGAGATCGGCCAACTGGTGGAGCGCATGCTCGCCCATGGCGCGTCGTCTACCCAGATCACCCACATCATTACCCTGCTCAACGATCACACCGTGTGCCGGGTGATCGAGTTGACCCTGGCCGAAAAAGGCGATCCCGGCGTACCGTTCAGTTGGCTGTGTTTCGGCAGCGAAGGCCGGCGCGAGCAGACGCTGTACACCGACCAGGACAACGGCATCCTGTTCGAAGCCAGGGACGCGGTGGACGCCGCCGAGATTCGCGAGCGGTTGCTGCCCCTGGCACAGCAGATCAACCAGAGCCTGGCGCTGTGCGGGTTCAGCCTGTGCAAGGGCAACATCATGGCCGGCAACCCCGAGTTGTGCCTGTCGCGGGCGGAATGGGCGCGGCGGTTTGCGGCGTTTATTCGCGAGGCGACGCCGGAGAACCTGCTGGGCTCGAGTATCTATTTCGACCTGCGCGTGGTGTGGGGCGATGAACGCGGCTGCGAGCAACTGCGCCAGGGCATTCTCGACCAGGTCGGGGATAACCGGCTGTTCCAACGCATGCTGGCCGAAAATGCCTTGCGCCAGCGCCCGCCCGTAGGGCGTTTCCGCGATTTTGTGCTGACCCGCAAAGGCGCGGAAAAGGCCACCCTCGACCTCAAGGTGCAGGGCCTGACCCCCTTTGTCGACGGCGCACGCCTGCTGGCCCTGGCCAACGGCATCCACGCCAATAACACCCTGGAGCGCCTGCGCCAGCTGGTGGTCAAGGAAGTGATCGAGCCCCTGGACGGCGCCGCCTATGAAGAGGCCTATCACTTTATCCAGCAAACCCGCATGCAGCAGCATCAGTTGCAGACCCGCGAGAACCTGCCGTATTCCAACCGCGTCGACCCCGACAGCCTCAACCACCTGGACCGCCGCATCCTGCGTGAATCCCTGCGCCAGGCCCAGCGCCTGCAAAGCAGCCTGACCTTGCGGTATCAGCTGTGAGCTTGTTTGACTGGCTGCGCACGGCCAAGCCCAGACTCGATACCGCGCAACAACGGCGCCTGGAACAACTCCCCAGGCCCGTAGTGTTGGGCGACAGCACGTTGCGCAGCCAACGCTGGGTAGTGGTGGACCTGGAGACCAGCGGCCTGAATCTCAACCGTGACCAGGTGCTGTCCATCGGCGCGGTGGTAATCGAGGACGGCGCAGTGGATTTTTCCCAACTTTTCGAGCGCACCCTGCACCGCGCCGGCACCAAACTCAGCCCCAGTGTGCTGATCCACGGCCTCGGCCCCAGCGCCATCGCGGCGGGCAGCGACCCGGCCGAGGCCCTGCTGGACTTCATGGAGTTCGTCGGCGACAGCCCGCTGCTCGCCTTCCACGCGCCATTCGATCAACACATGCTGGGCCGCGCCCTCAAGGACAGCCTGGGTTACCGTCTGGCCCATACGTTTCTCGATGTAGCCGACATCGCCCCGCTGTTGTGCCCCGAGGCGCATATCCGCGAGGCCGGCCTGGACGACTGGACCAACCACTTCAACCTGCACGTAGGCGAACGTCATCACGCCAGCGCCGATGCCCTGGCCACGGCGGAGCTGATGCTGATCCTGTTCAGCCGCGCGCGTCAGCAGCAGATCGACACGCCTCAGGCACTGCAAGAGCGTTTGAGCCAATGGAAACGGCGTAAACACGCGCCATCGTTTTAATGTCATCTCCCGACGGACGCCAATTGCACCCGCCCCGCGCCTCTGACACAATCGCGAATAATTCTCGTTAGTTTAAACCTCTTGTTTATTCGGTGATGCCTTGTCGTCGGTCCAGAACCCACACAGTGAGCTTGTTGGTGCGTTGTATCGCGACCATCGTGGCTGGCTGTTGGCCTGGCTGCGGCGCAATGTGGCCTGCCCGAGCCGTGCCGAAGACCTGAGCCAGGACACCTTCATGCGCCTGCTCGGCCGTGACGAGTTGCGCGAGCCCCGCGAGCCACGGGCGTTTCTGGTGGCCATCGCCAAGGGCTTGCTGTTCGACTACTTCCGCCGCGCGGCCCTCGAACAGGCCTACCTCAGCGAACTGATGCTGATCCCGGAAAGCGAACACCCATCGCCGGAAGAACAGCAACTGATCCTCGAAGACCTCAAGGCCATCGACCGCCTGCTCGGCAAACTGTCGAGCAAGGCCCGCGCCGCCTTCCTGTATAACCGCCTCGACGGCCTGGGCCACGCTGAAATCGCCCAGCGCCTGGGGGTGTCGGTGCCGCGTGTGCGCCAGTACCTGGCCCAGGGCATTCGCCAGTGCTACATCGCCCTGTATGGCGAACCGCTGTGAACGTGATCAGCTCCAAGCCCGTGTCGGCCCGTGTCCTGGATGCGGCCATTGCCTGGCAGTTGTCCCTCGATTCGGGTGATGGCAGCGCGGTAGAGCGCGAAGAATTCAGCAAATGGCTGGCCAGCGATGAGGAGCACGCCCGTGCCTGGCGTCAACTGGGCATGCTCGACCAGCGTTTCAGCGTGGCCTCGGGCCCGGCGCGGGCGGCGTTGTTGCAGTCGCGCGAAGGCATTCGCCAGCGCGTGCGCAAGCTCGGCAGCGGCCTGGCGAGCATTGCGCTGGTGTGCGGCCTGGCGTTGTTTGCCGGCGAACGCTACGTGCCGATCCACTATTGGCTGGCCGACCAGCGCACCGCCACCGGGGAGCAGCGCACGCTGAAACTGGCGGACGGTACGTTGATCAACCTCAACACCCACAGCGCCATCGACGTGCGCTTCGATGAGAAGCGCCGGCTGATCGTGTTGCAGGAAGGCGAAATCCTCGTCGAAACCGGCCACAACGATGCGCGCCCGTTTTATGTGCAAACCCGCGACGGCAGCCTGCGCGCGCTGGGCACGCGGTTTATCGTCAAGCGCGAAGACGACGCGACGCGCCTGAGCGTGCTGCAATCGGCGGTGGGCGCCCAGCCTGAAGCGCTGCAGCAGGAACAGGTGTTCAAGGCAGGCCAGCAAGTGCTGATGCGCAGCGACGGCCTCGGCCCCGCACTGGCCGTCACCCCCGCCAGCGATGCCTGGACCCGCGGCATGCTGGTGGTCGACAACGCCCGCCTGGGGGATGTGGTGCAGGAACTCAGCCGCTACCGCACCGGCCATCTGGGGGTGGATGAAAAGGTGGCCGACCTGCACATCACCGGCAGCTTCCCGCTGCACGACACCACTTTGGCGCTCAACGCGCTGCTGCCCACCCTGCCAGTGCAGATCGAACAGCACACGCCGTGGTGGGTGAGGGTTGTCGCCAAGACACCTGAGGCCAAATAAAAAATATTTTTCCACCGGCCCTATCACTTTTGAAATCTCGCTCGGCACATAGGCAATTGCGAATTACTTCCATTCAGGAGCCGCCTTATGTCCCGCACGCTAGACACCTTGTTGCGCCCCAGCCTGTTAGCCGTGGCCATTGCCCTCAGCGCCCCGCTGGCGAGCACTGCGCTGATTGCCGCCGAACAAGCCTCCAGCGTGCGCGCCTACAACCTGCCGGCCGCTTCATTGGCCAGCACCCTGAACCAGATCGCCAGCCAGGCCGGCCTGGCACTGACCCTCAACCCAGCGTTGGCCTCGGGCAAGACCTCGGCCCCGGTCCAGGGCCAGTTCGATGCACCGGGCGCACTGCGTGAAGCCTTGCGTGGCACCGGCTTGCAGCTGGAGCAGAGCAGCGCCGGGACGTATACGCTGGTGGCGGTTCCGGAGGGGGTGATGGCGCTGCCGGTGACTAACATCACAGGGCAAGATGGCAACCAGGAAAGTGCCTGGGGCCCGGTACAAGGCTACCTGGCCACACGCACCGCCGCCGGCACCAAGACCGACACCGCCCTGGTGGAGGCCCCGCGTTCGATCTCCGTGGCCACCCGCGAGCAAATGCAGGATCGCAACGTGCAGAACCTGGACGACGCGGTCAAATACATGCCCGGCATCGTGTCCGCCAGCTATGGCAGCGACACCCGCTACGACTGGATGCGCGTGCGCGGCTTCGAGCCCACCCAGTTCCTCGATGGTCTGCCACTGCCGCGCGGTGTGTACGCCAACCCCAAAGCGGAAACCTGGAACCTCGACCGCCTCGCGCTGCTGCGTGGCCCGGCCTCGTCGGTGTACGGCCAGACCCCACCGGGCGGCCTGCTGGACATGGTCAGCCGACGCCCCAGCGCAGAGTCGAGCAACGCCATCCAAGTGCAATACGGCAGCGACAACTACCGCCAGATCAACTTCGCCAGCACCGGCAAGATCGATGATGAAGGCCAATTCCTCTATGGCCTCAGCGGCGTGGTACGCGATGCCGGCACCCAGGTCGATCACATCGACAACAAGCGCTACAACATTGCGCCGAGCCTGACCTGGAACATCGATACCGACACCAAGCTGACCCTGCTCTCGCAGTTCACCCGTGACGATACCGGGACCACCAGCCAGTTCATGCCGATCCAGGGCACCAAGATCAAATCGCCACTGGGCGAGGTCTCCCACCACAAGAACCTGGGCGACCCGGACTACGAGTTCTACGACCGCACCTACTACGCGCTGGGCTATGCCTTCGAGCATCGTTTCAACGACACCTGGCAGTTCAAGCAAAACCTGCGCTATACCAAGTCGGATCTGTCGTTCCAGCAACTGACCGTGGGTTCCTACGCGTTCTCCCCCGCGGATGCAGCGGGCAATATCAGCCGCTCGACCACCAACGTCGACGAGGACATCGGCCAGTTCGCGGTGGATAACAACTTCCAGGCAGACTTTGCCACTGGCGATGTCATCCACACCCTGCTGCTCGGCCTGGACCACCAGCGCACCGATACCTCCTATCGCGCGATATTCGGGACGGCCTCGGGCACCAATATTTTCAACCCGATCAATACCCAGCCAACCCTGCGCCCGACCGATGTCCGACCTTTTTACGACTACAACCAGAAAACCGTGCAGACCGGTCTCTACGTGCAGGACCAGATGGCCCTGGATAAGTGGCGCCTGACCCTGGGCGGGCGTGAAGATTGGGTGCATCAGGGCACCACCTACTTCAACGACAGCGATGCGACCAACACTGACCGCATCAAACACTTCAGCGGCAACGCGGCGCTGAGCTATGTATTCGACTCGGGCTTCGTACCCTACTTGTCCTACGCCGAGTCGTTCCAACCGGCGAGCAACGCCGATACAAACGCGCTCAAGACGTTCAAGCCCACCGAAGGCAAGCAGTGGGAAATGGGGGTCAAGTATCAGCCGCCCGGCTCCAATACGTTGCTCAGTGCAGCGGTCTACGACCTGACCCAGAAGAATGTGCAGGTGACCACCCTCGGCGCTGGGGGCCAGCAAATCAACAGCCAGACCGGCGAAGTGAAAGTCAAGGGCCTGGAGTTGGAAGCCGTGTCCGATGTGACCGAGAACCTCAAGGTCATCGCCGCCTATACCTTGGCAAAATCCGAAGTGCAGAAAGGCATCTACAAAGGCAACCGCCTGACACTTATGCCCAACCAGCAAGCCTCGTTGTGGACCGACTACACCTGGCACACCGGTGTGCTTGACGGTTTCGGCATCGGCTTTGGCGCCCGTTACACCGGCAACACCTATGGCGACCAGGCCAACACCTGGCTGGGAAAGGCCAACGCCTATACCGTGTTTGACGGTGCGGTGCATTACGACCTGGGCCGCCTGGACAACAGCCTTAAGGGTGCATCGGTCAAGTTGAACGCCACCAACCTGTTCAACAAGGACTACCTGTCGACCTGTGATGGCAACTACTGCTACTTCGGCGACCAGCGCAGCGTCGTCGCCAGCGCCACCTACCAGTGGTAATCGGCTGAGTTAACCATCGGGCCGCCCTTGTGGGCGGCTTTGGCGTGTCTGAAGGCTAGAACATGAAAAGCAAAACCATCCGCCGCTGGTCCTTCATCCACACCTGGACCAGCCTGATCTGCACGGTGTTCCTGCTGCTGCTCGCCCTCACCGGCCTGCCGCTGGTGTTTCACCACGAGATCGACCACCTGTTGGGCAACGAGCCCGAGCTGGCGCAGATGCCTGCCGATACGCCACAACTCAACCTCGAGCAACTGGTGAGCAAGGCCCAGGCCCATCGCCCGGGCGAGGCCATGCAATACCTGGCGTGGGATGAAGACGACAAGAACGGTGTGATCGCGATCATGGCCGCCACAGCGGGGACCGAGCCCAACTCATCCCACACCTTCATGCTTGACGCGCGTACCGGTGAGGCGGTCGAGATGCCGTCGGCCAATGGCGGGTTCACCCTGTTCCTGCTGCGCCTGCATGTGGATATGTTCGCCGGCCTGCCGGGCAAGCTGCTGCTGGCGTTCATGGGCATTCTGTTTGTGCTCGCGATTGTCTCGGGCACGGTGCTGTACCTGCCGTTCATGCGCCGCTTGAAGTTCGCCACCGTGCGCCAGGACAAGTCCACGCGCCTGCGCTGGCTCGACCTGCATAACCTGATCGGCGTGGTCACCCTGACCTGGGCGCTGGTGGTGGGCGTGACCGGCGTGATCAGCGCCTGTGCCGATTTGATCATCGCCGCCTGGCGCACCGACAGCCTCAGCGCGATGATCGAACCCTACAAAAACGCCCCGCCCCTGACCCAACGCGCCCCCGCGAGCGAGCTGCTGAGCATCGCCGCCAAGGCCGCGCCCGGCATGCAGCCGGACTTTATCGCCTTCCCCGGCACACGCTTTTCCAGCGAGCACCATTACGCGGTGTTCATGAAGGGCAGCACACACCTGACCTCGCATCTGCTCACGCCGGTCCTGATCGACGCCAGCACCCTGGCCGTCACCGCCATCGCCGAACGGCCGTGGTACATGGACGCCATGGGCATGTCGCAGCCACTGCACTTCGGCGACTACGGCGGCATGCCGATGAAGATCCTATGGGCAGCGCTGGATGTGCTGACCATCATCGTGCTGGTGAGCGGGATTTACTTGTGGATCGTGCGGCGCAAGGCGGGCAAGGCATGAAGCCAAGGCAATCGAGTTTCTGGAAGGTATTTGGCATTCCCCTGGGGATTGGCCTGCTCAGCGCAGCCGGGTTGTTTGCGGCGTTGCTGGGGGATGGGCTGTGGGATTCGTTGAGTTGGGTGGGGTTGGGCATACCGGCCGCCATTGGCATTTGGGCGTTGTTCAAGCGGCGTGGCTGAGGGCGCTATCGGGGGCAAGCTCCCTCCCACAGTTGACCGCGTGGTTATGACGAACGCGGGACACATGTGGGAGGGGGCTTGCCCCCGATGAGGCCCTCAAAAACACCCGCACTCCCCCTCGCCAGCCACCGCGCAACCCTCTAGGCTAGCCACAGTCCATTGTGAGGTTCGCCCATGTCCGCTCCCAGCATGACCTTGTTCCACAACCCCGCGTCACCGTTCGTGCGTAAAGTCCGCGTGCTGCTGGCCGAGACCGGCCAGCAGGACCGCGTCGCCCTGCACGGTTGCATGCCGACCCCGGTCAACCCGGATGCGCAGCTGGTGCAAGGCAACCCCGTGGGCAAGATCCCGGCCCTGCGCCTGGCCGACGGCAGCGTGCTGCACGACAGCCGGGTGATCCTCGATTACTTCGACCACCAGCACGTCGGCAACCCGCTGATCCCCCGCGATGGCTCGGCCCGCTGGCGGCGCCTGACCCTGGCCTCGATGGCCGACGGCATCATGGATGCCGCCGTGCTGGTGCGTTACGAGACCGCCCTGCGCCCGGTGGAAAAACACTGGGCGCCGTGGCTCGACGAACAGCGCAACAAGATCCACCGCGCCCTCGCCGAGCTGGAACAGGACGCCATCGCCGAGCTGGCCAGCCACTTCGATATCGCCTCGATCAGCGTAGCCTGCGCCCTGGGTTACCTCGACTTCCGCCATCCGGACATGCATTGGCGCTCGGACAACCCCAAGCTGGCCGCCTGGTACGCCGAGGTCAGCCAGCGGCCTTCGATGCTGGAGACCCAGCCGCCCGTGTGACGTTCACACCGACCCAATGTGGGAGCGGGCTTGCCCGCGATCGCGGTATGTCATTCAGCACAGCTGTTTCTGAACCACCGCTATCGCGGGCGAGCCCACTCCCACATTGGACAGTGGTGGTATTGAGGAATGTAACGATCCTTGCGGCTAACTGCGCCCCCACTTGCTGATCCTCACGCAACCCGATCATTGCACCGCCTCCAGGTCGAACTGCAGCGGCTCGGCCGCCTTGCGCTTGCCCACGCCGTACCAATCCAGCTTACGCGTCAGCACCATCACCGTCCCCAGCAGCCCGAACAGCAGCAGCGAGCCCATCAGCAGTGCGTAGTCCTCGGCACTCAACAGCCCGTACAGCAAGCCATACAGCGCCGCCAACCCCGCCGAAAACCCCAGGCCATGGGCAACGCTGCGCAGCACGTGGCACACGTAGAACCCGATCAACAGCACGCAGGCACTCGCCGAAATCAGGTAAGCCAAGGCAAAGCCCAAGTGCTCGGACAACGACAACAACAGCAGGTAGAAGAACGCCAAGGCAACACCCACCAATGCGTACTGGACGGGGTGCACCGCCAGGCTCTTGAGCACTTCGAACAGGAAGAAACCGGCAAAGGTCAGGGCGATGAACAGCAGCGCGTATTTGATCGCGCGGTCGCTCTTGAGGTACTGGTCCACCGGGTCGATGAAGTTCACGCCGAAGCTGCGGTTGTTGAAGTCGTTGCAGCCCTGGCCGTCCAGGCAGGTTTGCAGGGCCTGTTCGAGGTTGGTGGAAAAGAATGAGGTCTGCCAGTTGGCCGTGAAGCCGTTGTCAGTCACTTCGCGCTGGGCCGGCAGGAAGTTGCCGATAAAACTCGGGTGCGGCCAGTTGGAGGCCAGGGACACCTGACTGGTCTTGCCCACCGGCACCACTTGCAGTTGCTCGGTGCCTTGCAGGCGCAGATCAAAGGCGAAGTCCACTACAGCCGGTTTTTTGCTGTCCTGCTCTGGCAATGCCACATGCACGCCCTCCCCCAGCCAGTCCACTTGGGAGCCCGGTTCGAACTCCAGGCGCTGGCTGCCCAGCTCCAGCTTCAACGCATTTTCGATGCCGCGAATATCGCTGATCCCCACCGCCAGAAACGCCGGTTCGAAGCGGTAATCGGCAAAGTCTTCGGTGATGCCCAACTGCGCAGGCAGCTCGAAACGCCCACTGATTCGGTTATCGGCATGGAACAGCCGCGCCTGGTAAATCCCCCGTGCGCGCAGTTCGGTCTGCACCTTGCCGTCCAGCTCAAAACGGTCCGGCAGGAAATACAGGCGACCCCGCTCTTCACGGGTGACCTCGTAGCGCTTGTTGAGCTTTTCATTGAGCTTCCACTCGCGCACGGTCTTGCGATACGGCACCACCATCACCGGCCCGGTGAGGCGCTGGGCGTAGCTGGAACTGCGCGCGATGTCCATCAGGACGCCGTCGCGCAGTTGCTGGCGGTCACTGATGATGCCGTTGATCATCAGCAATGGAATCAGCAACAGCAGGATCAGCAGCGCAATCGCGCCAAGTTTGAAAAGCAGGCTGCGGTTCATGGGTCTCTCCCTGTTTTGATGGGGAGAGTCTGGGCAGCCTGTGTGGGGGATTTATGTGGGCAATGTGGAGACTGTGTGGAGATGCAGCACCACGTGCACACCGCCCGGCACATTACCGATCTGCAAGGTGCCGCCGTGCAGCTTCATGACTTCCTCGACAAAGTTGAGGCCCAGGCCGGTGCTCTTGCGCCCGCTGCCGGGACGCGGCAAGGAATAGAAACGCTCGCTGAGGCGCGGCAGGGCGTAGTCGGGGATCGGTGCGGCCTGGTTGAACAGGCTCACCTGCACGTCGTTGTGCAGCGTCTGTGCGCTGAATCTCAACACGCCACCGGGCGGTGTGAAGTCCAGCGCGTTGTCGAGCAAGTTGCCCAGTGCCTGACGCAACAGGAAGGGCTCGCCAAACACCCTCACATCCGCCGCAATCCCTTGCTCGACGTGCAGCCCGGCGCCTTCGATTCGCGCACATTGGGCATTGAGTACGTCGTCGACCAAGGCCGCCAGCGGGATACTCGCCTGCGCCTCCAACCCCTGGCGCTGCTCCACCTGCGCCAGGTTCAGCAGGCGTTCGATCAACTGCTGCAGGCGCGCGCTTTCGCTGTCGATATTGCCGACGAAGCGCTGCTGCTGTTCGCGGCTCATATCTCCCTGCAACAGCTCGGCCGCGCCGCGAA
Organism: Pseudomonas sp. NIBRBAC000502773; assembly: GCF_006517195.1. Classification (NCBI taxonomy): domain Bacteria; kingdom Pseudomonadati; phylum Pseudomonadota; class Gammaproteobacteria; order Pseudomonadales; family Pseudomonadaceae; genus Pseudomonas; species Pseudomonas sp. NIBRBAC000502773. The sequence continues at coordinate 2,750,503 of NZ_CP041189.1, forward strand.
TCGCGGCCAGCGGGCTTTTCAATTCATGGGTCAGGGTGTGCACGTAATGTTCGACGTAGGCCTTGCCCTCCAGTTGCGTGCGCATGTGCTCGACGGCGGTGGACAGCTGCTTCAGCTCGCCGCCGCGATAATGCGGCAGCTCCGCCCTTCGGCCTTCACTGACGGCTTCGGCGTAAGCGGTCAGGCGACGCAGTGCAACGCTCAGCCACCACGACAACAGCGCGCCGAGCAACAGGCCGAGGATAACCAGGCCCGCGCCGTACCACAGCAGGCGGCGCTCAGTGCGGTCGACATACGGCTGCAACGAGCTGTTGGGCTTGGCCACGGTGACCACGCCGATGATCTGCCCGTTATCGCGGATCGGCGCGCCGACGTGCATCACCGATGAGGTGGGGTCATCCGCTGCGCTGCGGGTGGAGCGCGCGCCGTATTCGCCACGCAGGGTCAGGTAGACGTCGTTCCACTTCGAGTAGTCCTGGCCCACGGCTTCGCCCGTGGAGTCGAGCAATACGGTGCCCTTGGCGTCGGTCACGTAGATACGGTGGTTGACCTGGTTTTTCGCCAGGCCCCAGATGGTCGCGCCGGGCTGGCGGTTGCCATAGGCCTTGAGCAATTCGGGCCAGTGGCTCTGGCCGAGGGTGCCGTTCTTCACGTCTTCGCGCAGGATTTCGGCCAGCAGGTTGGCGGTGTCCACCAGGGTTTCTTCGGTGGACTGGCGCACGCCGGGACGGATTTCCTTCATCACCGTGCTGAGCACGAAGTAACCGGTGAGGCCGATAAACAGCGCATACACCAGGAAAATCCGCAGCCCCAGCCGCATCAGCTGTTGCCCGGGCTGTAGCTGTAGCCCAGGCCGCGATGGGTCTGGATCGGCTCGGCATCGGCGGCCACGCTGCGTAACTTGCTGCGCAGGCTCTTGATGTGGCTGTCGATATTGCGCTCGTAACCGGCATCGGCCGCCACGCCCACCGCGTCCAGCAACTGCTCGCGGCTGAACACCCGCTCGGGTTGCTCCAGCAGGCTTTGCAGCAGGCGGAATTCATGCCGGGTCAGGCTCAGGGGTTGGCCGCGATAGCTGATTTGCATGCGCTCCAGATCGACCTGGAACAGCGCCGGCGCCACACCGGGGCCGACGCGCTTGAGGATCGCCCGCACCCGCGCCGCCACTTCCCGTGGGCTGAACGGCTTGACCACGTAATCGTCGGCGCCGATCTCCAGCCCGACCACGCGGTCGATCTCACCATCCCGGGCGCTGAGGAACATCACCGGCACTTCGCTGAAACGGCGCAATTGCTTGCAGGTTTCAAAACCGCTGATGTCCGGCAGGCCGATGTCGAGGATGATCAGGTCGGCGGGGGTCTGGCGCTGATGGGCCAATGCCTCCTGGCCGAGGCTCAGCCAGGTGGTGGTAAAGCCCTCGCCTTGCAGGGCGAATATCAGCGTGTCGGCTATCGCCGCTTCGTCTTCGACAATCAGGATGTGGGGCATGGGTTCAAATCAGCAGTCCGGTTTGTCGGCAGTGTAGCGACGGGCCGGGTTTACTGCTGCGCCAAATTCACGCAAGGCCTTGGCGCCGATCAGCAACGGGTAATTGAAGCTGCTGCGGTCGGTGAGGTTGACCTCGACGGTACGCTTGACGTTGCCCAGGCACATTTCCAGGTCGATCACCGGGCGTTTGGCCACGGTGGCTTCGTCCTTGTCGTCGTCTTCATCGGCGCGGCTCTTGATCTTGCTGATGCGCGAGACCTTGTGCTCGTAGACCTTATTGGTGGCGTCCTTGCCGCCGAGGCGGAAGCGCACCCAGTCGTCACCGTCACGGGTGAAGGTCTCGATGTCACGGGCCGACAGCGAGGCCGTCAGCGCGCCGGTGTCCATCTTGGCCTTGAAGGTTTCGCCGATCTCCGGCAACTGGATGTATTCATAGCGACCGTAAAGGGTCGGCTCGGCGGCCATGACAGGCAGGGCAACCAACGCGAGGGAGGCAAGAAGCAGTTTCACGAAGTGATTTCCTCGGAAAGAAGTAGGCGGATTCTAGACCGCAAAGACGGCACTTAGTTAGTCACGCCCACCATAACCGGCACATTGTGAAACATTCGTACAGCCATTTGCGATTTGGCCTCTAGACTCAGCTTGCTTATGATGGCCCGCCCACACGATTCCAAGAGTTACTTATGCGCCGCCTGCTCACCGGCTGTTTGGTTTCACTGCTGCTGTTGCTCAACACCCTGGTCCTGATCGGGCCGCTGCTGGTGTTTGCCCTGCTCAAACTGGTGGCACCCGGTCGTTATCGGGACTACGCCTCATGGGCGGTGATGTGGATCGCCGAGACCTGGGCCGAGATCGACAAGCTTATTTTCGCCTTGTGCATCCCCACCCAATGGGACATTCGTGGCGGTGATGAGCTGCGCGGCGACACCAGCTACCTGGTGATCAGCAACCACCAATCCTGGGTGGACATCCCGGCGCTGATCCAGGCCCTCAACCGCCGCACACCGTTCTTCAAATTCTTCCTGAAAAAAGAACTGATCTGGGTGCCCTTCCTGGGCCTGGCCTGGTGGGCCCTGGATTACCCGTTCATGAAGCGCTACACCAAGGCGTTCCTGGCCAAACACCCGGAGCTGGCAGGGCAGGATTTAAAGATCACCAAGGAGGCGTGCGAGCTGTTCAAGCGCCAGCCGGTGACCGTGGTCAATTACCTCGAAGGCACGCGGTTCAGCGAGGCCAAGCGCAAGCAGCAGGCTTCGCCGTTCACACGTCTGCTCAAGCCCAAGGCGGGCGGCGTGGCGTTTGTGCTGGCGGCAATGGGCGAACAGCTGGACGCCGTGCTCGATGTGACCGTGGTGTATCCGCAGCAAAAGATTCCGGGGTTCTGGGAGTTGATCAGCGGCGCGGTGCCCAAGGTGATCATCGACATCCAGACCCGTGAGCTGGACCCGGCGTTGTGGCAGGGGGATTACGAGAATGATCCGGCGTTTCGCCAGACCGTCCAGAACTGGGTCAACCAGCTCTGGACGCAGAAGGATGCGCGCATCGAACAACTGCGCGCGGAGCGTATTTAGCTACCGGTGCCCCAGGCCTGGGCCAGCTTACCCAGCAGCGAGCTGTTGGCACCCTGCCCGCCCAGGTATTGCAGGATCACCGGGGCAAACTGGCTGACCATCCCACTGTCCATGCCCAGTGCGCTGAACGCGGTGTTCAGGTCATTGGTGTTCTTCACATTACCCAGCAAGCCATCCAGGCCGCTGGTCTTGCTGCCGCCGGCCTGGCCGAGCATCCCGCTCAAGGCCCCGAGGCTGCCCAATGCATTGTTACCCGAGAGTTGGTCGAGGCCCGGCACGCTGTTGCCCAGTTGCGAATAGTCGTTGCCGCTCAGTTTGTTCTTGGCCAGGCCCAGCATGGCACCGGTACCGCCGACGGCCTGCTCGGGGGTGATGTTCAGTTGTGAGGTCAGGGCGCTGAGGAGGCCAGCGGTTTCAGACGACGGTGCGGCAGCTGCGGCCTTGTTGTTGCCCCCTTGCATGCCCGCGATGGCATTGGCCGCATCGCCAAGGCTGAACCCTGCGGCAAACACCGGGGTGGCGGCCAGGCTCATCAGGCAGGAAAGGGCGAAACCGCGTGAAATCTTCATTGGAGCAACCTCTGGATGTCGGGGTGAACGCAGGCGTTGGACTGGGTATCCCGTCGGTTGTTCCGGGCCTGGCCAACCGCTGATGCCCAGCCCCCACAAACCCTGTGGGAGGGGGCTTGCCCGATAGCCATGGGTATCTACGCAACTTTCAGATCCTGACAAATCTCCCTATGGTGAGCGGGCTTTTCGAATCGTCACACCGCCCGCGCTGGGTTGCGAAGCAGCCCCGAAACCCAAGTCATGGAAACCTGGCCTTTCGCGAAGGCCTGGACACCGACGACATCGTTCTCCAGGACTTCGCCCTGCTCTGCGCCATCCCGTTGCGCAATGGGTGCGACTTGCTGGATGTGATCAGCAGGCGCTTGCGGGAGTAGGCCTTCGCCTGGACTCATGTAGTCCATTTCCGAAACACTCCCAACATCCCAGCCCGCTTCTTACCCCCCTGTGGCGCCTTCATATAGTCGTGCGCCACAGTCTTGGAGGTGTACGCGATGCAGGGAGCCTATGCATTTATCAATGAACGGCCACAGCCTTATCCACTGCTTAAACTGGGCCTTTCTCTCAATCCAACGACCCAAACCAAGTTCGACATCCTCAACCAGCACATTCGCAACACCGTCGTACTGCCTGGGCAATTGGTCATTATCGGAGACAGCCGAACAGCGTCGTGCACGGCGGAAGAAGCTCGCTTGATGCAATCGGCCGCCAACATCAAACATGCGCTGTTGGCCCACTCCGCCACCGATCATTTTTTGATCAAAAACTACGATCAATTGCAGGCCATCATGTCACATGCCTCCCTGGGGATCGGCAGCGTGAGCAGTGCCTGGAGCAAGCACCTGACGCAGATCGAACAGACGCTCAAGGAAATCGACGAGTTGCATAAGCAGTACCTGAGAATCGGTAGCATGGGTGCGAGGAATGAGTTTCTGGTTAAGCGCAGGGCATTGTTTGCAAGGCTGGATGGTCAACTTTCCGGCTTGGCACGGTTGGGGACGGGCCTGAAAAACGAAGGCTCGATTAAAAAGATGCTGGGGATTTCCAGTAAGAGTTATTGGCATCATGGGGAGATTCGTGGGTACGAAGAGACGGTCAAGCGAGTAGCCAAGGCCGCAGAAATATTGAAGAAAGGGACTTACATCGGTATTGCGTTGGATGTTGGGTCAACGGCATTGGAAATAACTGAGGCGTGTTCCACAGGACGTGAGCAAGAATGTACGCGGACTAAGTATGTTGAAGGCTCTAAGCTGGTGGGTAGTGTTGGCGGCGCGTCAGCGGGCGGGATACTTGGAGCTCATATCGGCACCGGCGTCTGCATGATTGCATTTGGTATACCCACAGCTGGGGCGGGAGCTTTGGCATGCGCCATCGTCGGAGGTGCTGCGGGTGGACTCGCTCTTGGCAAGTTTGGAAGCGACTTGGGGGAAAACGCAGGCAATTTTCTCTATAAGTCTACGAGGGATTAAATGGACTTTGAAATTATTGGCATATGCTCACTTGCGCTCATGCTACTCAGCTTCCCGATCGTTTTTTCTGTCATGTTCAAAAAACTCGATGCCGCTGAGCGCTATATGCAATACAGCAGTTTTATAGTCGGATGCAGGCACACTTTTCGTAATGCCCCCTTTGAAGGAAGGCCCCAGCGCGTATACGCCATGGGCATGGTCATTCTTATCCCAAAAGTGATTCAGTGGCGCGGGATGGTGCTTGCTGAGGATGTAGAAAAAATACCTCGAAACCTAAAGTACTGGATGGTCATCCCTACAGTGACCGCGTACCTCTCAGCTGTCGGAATGACCATTAGCTGGTTTCTTATATAAGACCGATAGAACAAGGGCGACCTTCTGGGTCGCCCTTATCTATCACCTACGCCGCGCTGAACAACTTATGCGGATCAATCACAAACTTCTTCGGCACGCCCGCATCGAACTCGCCATACCCACGTGGTGCGTCATCCAGGCTGATCACCTGCACACCGACGATCTCGGCAATGTTGATACGGTCCCACATGATCGCCTGCATCAGTTGGCGGTTGTACTTCATCACCGGCGTTTGCCCAGTGTGGAAGCTGTGGGATTTGGCCCAGCCCAGGCCGAAGCGAATGCTCAGGCTGCCCATTTTTGCGGCGGCATCCACGGCACCCGGATCTTCGGTGACGTACAGGCCTGGGATACCGATCTTGCCCGCCACGCGCACCACGCCCATCAGTGAGTTGAGCACCGTGGCCGGGGCTTCGGCCTTGACGCCGTCGTGGCCATGACCGCGTGCTTCAAAGCCCACGCAGTCGACGGCGCAGTCCACTTCCGGCTCGCCGAGCAGCGCGGCGATCTGTTCATGCAACGGCGTATCGGTGGACAGGTCAACGATTTCAAAACCCTGGGCCTTGGCGTGGGCCAGGCGGATGGAGTTGACGTCGCCGATGATCACCACCGCGGCACCCAGCAGGCGTGCAGACGCGGCAGCCGCCAGGCCGACCGGACCGGCACCGGCGATGTACACGGTGCTGCCAGGGCCAACGCCGGCAGTGACGGCGCCGTGGTAGCCGGTGGGGAGAATGTCGGAGAGGCAGGTCAGGTCACGGATTTTCTCCATGGCCTTGTCACGGTCCGGCAGTTTCAGCAGGTTGAAGTCGGCGTACGGCACCAGCACGTACTCGGCCTGGCCGCCGGTCCAATCGCCCATGTCGACGTAGCCGTAGGCACCACCGGCACGCGCCGGGTTGACGGTCAGGCACACGCCGGTGTGTTGCTCTTTGCACGAGCGGCAGCGCCCGCAGGCGACGTTGAAGGGTACGGAAACCAGGTCGCCGATCTTCAGGTTTTCGACGTCGCTGCCCTTCTCGATCACTTCACCGGTGATCTCGTGACCGAGCACCAGGCCGGTCTGGGCAGTGGTGCGGCCGCGCACCATGTGTTGGTCGGAGCCGCAGATGTTGGTGGAGACCACGCGCAGGATGACGCCGTGCTCAATCTTCCTGCCACGGGGGTCCTGCATTTTGGGATAGTCGATTTTCTGTACTTCGACCTTGCCGTTGCCGAGATACACGACGCCACGATTACCAGACATGCTTTCACCTCGCTGTTGTTTTTATGGAACTGCGTTGCCCTTTTGGGTGGGCAGCGCGTTGAGTGCTCGGGTACAGATGCTGTTGCTTGTGTTGTTTGTCAGGGCCTCATCGGGGGCTTACTCCCGATGGCGGCAGTCAGAGCACCACAGTCCTATTGGCATTCAAGAACACCCGCCGCTCAATGTGATACCCCACCGCCCGAGCCAATGTCAGCCCTTCGATGTCCCGCCCCTTGGCAATCAAATCCTCGGGATAGTGACTGTGATCCACCACTTCCACGCCCTGGGCGATGATCGGGCCTTCGTCCAGGTCGTTGTTGATGTAATGCGCCGTGGCCCCCACCAGTTTCACGCCCTTGTTGTAGGCCTGGTGATACGGCTTGGCGCCCTTGAACCCCGGCAGCAACGAGTGGTGGATATTGATGGCCTTGCCGTCCAGCTTGCGGCACAGCTCCGGCGACAGCACTTGCATGTAGCGCGCAAGGATCACCAGTTCGGCGCCGGTCTCTTCCACCACTTGCCACACCTGACGCTCCTGGGACGGTTTGTCGTTAGGGTCGAGGGGGAAATGGTAGTAGGGAATTTGATGCCAGTCGGCCAAAGGTTTGAGATCGGGATGGTTAGACACCACCGCGACCACGTCCATCGACAGTTGCCCGATACGCTGGCGGTACAGCAGGTCGTTGAGGCAGTGATCGGCCTTGGAGACCATGATCACCACTTTTGGCCGGTAGTTCGGCGCTGTCAGCTCGAAGATCATGCCAAAGGCTTCACCCCGCGAGGCCAGGCCATCGCGAAACGCCTGCTCGTCGAAGCCATCCGGCTGACGGAATTCCACGCGAATAAAAAACCGGCCCGAGAGGCGGTCATCGAACGAATGGTGCTCGGTGACGTAGCAGCCCTGCTCGAACAGATAGCGGGTAACCGCGTCCACCGTGCCGAGCACGCTGGGGCAGTCGGCGGTCAAAATCCATGTATCGGGTGCGCGGCTCATGGGTCATTCCTCAGGCTTGAACGCTCAGGCCAAATTCGGCCGAGGCATCCTGCAACCACAACCACCAGTAATCCGAGAAGCTGCGACGAATCACCAGTTCCCAGGTGTCTTCGGCGGTGTGGCGGATCACCAGTTGCGACTTGGCGAACACCGTGCCCACCGCCTTGCCCACCGGGAAGTTGTTGGGGTGCACGTCGTAGCTGGTGGACTTCATCAGCACATCGCGCACATTCGGGCCGCTGAGTTCGAGGATCTGCTGGCCGCCGCTGACGTTGACGACCTGGATATGCAGGTCACCCAGGGCGGCGCGCAGGTTTTGTTCGGCGGCGAATTCCTCACCGCCTGGCACGATCAGCAACCACTCATCCGGGCCGAGCCATTGCAGGCTGGTTTCGCCTTTGACGATGACCTGCAGGGCGCCGGGCAGTTCGATGCCCAGGGCCTTGTGCACGCCAGCGGCGAAGGCCGCGTCATGGCCGTCGCCACGGATCGTGAGATGACCAAGCAATTTCTTTTCGCGTACGGTCACGCCGGCGTTCTTGCGGCCCTTGCCGACCAGGCTGGCGAGGTCGGCATGGTGCAGCGACGACTCGGCCTTGGCACCGGAGGTGGGGCGTTGTTGGTAAACATTGGCTGCTGTCATAAAGCACCTGTCTTGAATTCTGGGGTGACTGTTCTGGCCTCATCGGGGGCAAGCCCCCGATGCAGGCGACTGGGTCTATCAGATGTTCTGCCGATCACCCTTAGGGTCGAAGAACACCGAAGACACAATCTCCGCCTCGATCACGCTGCCATCCGCCTGGGGCGAGAACACCCGCTCACCGATGCGCTTCAAGCCGCCCTTGACCACGCCCATGGCAAACGAATAGCCCAGGGAGTTGTGCGCGTAGCTGGAGGTGACGTGACCGACCATCTTCATCGGGATCGTCTGCTTCGGATCGAACACCAGTTGCGCGCCTTCCGGCAGCCACACGTTCGGGTCGATCGGCTTCAAGCCCACCAGTTGCTTGCGCTCTTCACGCACACAGTCTTCCCGGTTCATGCCGCGCCAGCCGATCCACGAGAACGGCTTGGTGCGACCGACACACCAGCCCATATTCAAGTCGTCCGGGGTCATCGAGCCGTCAGTGTCCTGGCCGACGATGATGAAGCCCTTCTCGGCCCGCAGTACGTGCATGGTCTCAGTGCCGTATGGGGTCAGGTTGTACTTCTTGCCGGCCGCGACAATCTGTTCCAGCACGCCCATGGCGTAGTCGGCCTGCACGTTGACTTCGTACGACAGCTCACCGGTAAACGAGATACGGAACACCCGCGCCGGAACACCGCCCACCAAACCTTCTTTCCAGGTCATGAACGGGAAGCCGTCCTTGTCCAGGTCGATGTCGGTGACTTCCGCCAGCAGCTTGCGGCTGTTGGGGCCGGACAGGGTCATGGTCGCCCAATGGTCGGTGACCGAGGTGAAGTACACCTTGAGGTCCGGCCATTCGGTCTGTTGGTAGATTTCCAGCCACTGCAGCACACGGGCGGCGCCGCCGGTGGTGGTGGTCATCAGGAAGTGGTTGTCGGCAAGGCAGGCGGTAACGCCGTCGTCGAAGACCATGCCGTCTTCCTTGCACATCAGGCCGTAGCGCGCCTTGCCCACGTCGAGCTTGGTCCAGGCGTTGGTGTAGATGCGGTTGAGGAACTCACGGGCATCCGGGCCCTGGATATCGATCTTGCCGAGGGTGGACGCATCCAGCAGGCCGACGCTGTCGCGCACGGCAAGGCATTCGCGTTTCACCGCGGCGTGCAGGTCTTCACCGTTGCGCGGGAAGTACCACGGGCGTTTCCATTGGCCGACGTCTTCAAACTCGGCGCCGTTTTTCACGTGCCAGGCTTGCAGGGCGGTGTAGCGCACCGGCTCGAAGATGTGCCCACAGTGCCGGCCCGCTACCGCGCCGAAGGTCACCGGCGTGTAGTTGGGGCGGAACATGGTGGTGCCCATCTGCGGGATGGTCACGTTCAGCGAGTGCGCGGCAATCGCCAGGCCGTTGACGTTACCGAGTTTGCCCTGGTCGGTGCCGAAGCCCAGCGCGGTGTAGCGCTTGACGTGTTCCACCGACTCGAAACCCTCGCGGGTGGCCAGTTCGATGGCAGCGGCGGTGACGTCGTTTTGCAGGTCGACAAATTGCTTCGGCGCCCGTGCAGTGGCTTTCTCGTGAGGCACCTGGAACAGCGCCAGGGTCGGCTCTTCCAGACGGCTCAAGGCTTTTGGCAGCGTACCTTCCACCGGGGCAAAACCGGCGTCGCTGGCGGCGCGCACGCCGCCTTCAAAACCATCGGCCAGGGAATCGCCAAGGCCGTAGACGCCGTTGATGCCACCGACGCACACGCGTTTCTGCGGGGCTTCACCCGGTACAAAGCCGAGGATGTCTTCGCGCCAGGTCGGCTTGCCGCCCAGGTGCGAGGCCAGGTGAACCACCGGGCTGTAGCCGCCGGAGCTGGCCACCAGGTCGCAGTCCAGCCATTCGCCGGGGCTGGTGACTTTATGCGCCTTGACGTCGATCGCGGCGATACGCGCAGCGGTCACGCGCTTGGTGCCACGGGCCTCGATCACGGCGCTGCCGGTGAGGATCCGAATTCCTTTGGCGCGGGCTTCTTCAACCAGTGCACCGCGTGGGTTGTGGCGCACATCGGCCACTGCCACCACTTGCAGGCCCGCGTCCAGCCAGTCCAATGCAACGCGGTAGGCGTGGTCGTTGTTGGTCGACAGCACCAGTTTCTTGCCCGGTGCCACGCCGTAGCGGCGCACGTAGGTGGAGACCGCACCGGCCAGCATGTTGCCCGGCACGTCGTTGTTGCCGTACACCAGCGGACGCTCGCACGCACCGGTGGCCAGGACCACGCGCTTGGCACGTACACGGTGGATGCGCTGGCGCACCACGCCAATCGGCGCACGGTCACCGAGGTGGTCGGTAAGGCGCTCGTGGATGGTCAGGAAGTTATGGTCGTGGTAGCCGTTGACCGTGGCGCGGGGCAGCAGCACCACGTCCGGCAGGGCTTTCAATTCGGCGATAACGCTGGCAACCCATTCGGTGGCCGGCTTGCCGTCGAGGCTTTCGCGGGAATCGAGCAGCGAACCACCGAACTCTTCCTGCTCATCGGCGATGATCACGCGCGCGCCGCTGCGGGCGGCGGCCAATGCGGCTGCCAGGCCGGCAGGGCCGGCGCCGACCACCAGCACGTCGCAATGACGGTTGAAGTTGTCGTAGGTGTCCGGATCGTTCTCGGTCGGCGAGCGCCCCAGGCCGGCGGCCTTGCGGATGTACTTCTCGTAGGTCATCCAGAACGATTGCGGGTACATGAAGGTTTTGTAGTAGAACCCCGGTGGCATCAGCTTGCCGCCGACCTTGCCGAGGATGCCCATCATGTCGTTGTTGACGCTCGGCCAGCCGTTGGTGCTGGTGGCGACCAGGCCCTGGTACAGCGCCTGTTGCGTGGCGCGCACGTTAGGAATTTGCGTGGCTTCGGTAGCGCCGATCTGCAGCACGGCGTTCGGCTCTTCGGCACCGGCGGCAAAGATGCCCCGTGGGCGCGAGTACTTGAAGCTGCGGCCGATAATGTCGACGCCGTTGGCCAGCAAAGCAGCGGCCAGGGTGTCGCCCTCGAAGCCTTTGTAGCTCTGGCCGTTGAAGCTGAAGGTCAGGACTTTGTTACGGTCGATCCGGCCACCGTTGGACAGGCGATTGATCTGGCTCATACCTTCTCTCCAGAGGCCTTGGCGGTGAACTGAGGCTTCTCACCGATCTTGTAGGTTTCAAGAATTTCGTAGGTCACGGTGTCGCGGGTCGCGTTGAAGTATTGGCGGCAACCGGCAGCGTGAATCCACAGTTCGTGGTGCAGGCCACGGGGGTTGTCGCGGAAGAACATGTAGTCGCCCCACTCTTCATCGGTGCAGGCATTCGGGTCCAGCGGGCGCGGGATGTGCGCTTGGCCGGACGCGTGGAATTCCTCTTCGGAGCGCAGTTCGCCACAGTGAGGACAGAAGATATGCAACATAGGGAATTTCTCCTGTTAGTGGGCGACGGCCGCAGCGCCGTGTTCGTCGATCAACGCACCGTTGTGGAAACGGTCGATGGAAAAAGGCGCCGCCAACGGGTGCATTTCACCCTTGGCCAGGCTGGCAGCAAACACGTTGCCTGAGCCTGGGGTGGCCTTGAAGCCACCGGTACCCCAACCGCAGTTGAAGAACATGTTCGGCACCGGGGTCTTGGAGATGATCGGGCACGCATCCGGCGTGGTGTCGACGATGCCGCCCCACTGACGGTTCATGCGCACCCGCGACAGCACCGGGAACATCTCGACGATGGCCTGGATGGTGTGTTCGATCACCGGGTACGAACCGCGCTGGCCGTAGCCGTTGTAGCCGTCGATACCGGCGCCGATCACCAGGTCGCCCTTGTCGGACTGGCTGATGTAACCGTGCACGGCGTTGGACATGATCACGCTGTCGATAATCGGCTTGATCGGCTCCGACACCAACGCTTGCAGCGGGTGGGATTCGATCGGCAGGCGGAAGCCCGCCAGCGAGGCCATGTGCCCGGAGTTACCGGCGGTCACCACGCCGACGCGCTTGGCGCCGATAAAGCCCTTGTTGGTTTCCACACCGATGCACACGCCGTTTTCCTTGCGGAAACCGATCACTTCGGTCTGCTGGATCAGGTCCACGCCGAGTGCGTCGGCGGCGCGGGCAAAGCCCCAGGCCACGGCATCGTGACGGGCCACGCCGCCGCGCCGTTGCACGGTGGCGCCGAGCACCGGGTAGCGGGTGTTTTTCGAGCAATCCAGGTACGGAATTTCGTCGGCTACTTGCTTGGCATTCAACAGCTCGCCATCCACGCCATTCAGGCGGTTGGCGCTGACGCGACGCTCGGAGTCACGGATGTCCTGCAGGGTGTGGCACAGGTTGTAGACGCCACGCTGGGAGAACATCACGTTGTAGTTCAGGTCCTGGGACAGGCCTTCCCACAGTTTCATCGCGTGTTCGTAAAGGTGCGCCGACTCGTCCCACAGGTAGTTGGAACGCACGATGGTGGTGTTGCGCGCGGTGTTACCGCCGCCCAGCCAGCCTTTCTCGACCACGGCCACGTTGGTGATGCCGTGCTCTTTCGCCAGGTAGTAGGCGGTCGCCAGACCATGCCCGCCGCCGCCGACGATAACCACGTCGTAGACCTTCTTGGGGGTCGGCGTGCGCCACATCTTCTGCCAGTTTTCGTGGTGGCTGAGGGAGTGCTTGAAGAGGCCGAAGCCCGAGTAGCGTTGCATAGTCATTACTCCAAAACCGCGCTCAGCGATAAACCGGGAAATCAGCGCACAGGGCAGACACGTGCTTGGCCACGTTGGCCTCGACGTCGGCGTCGCCGAGGTTGTCGAGGATGTCGCAGATCCAACCGGCCAGCTCGATGCACTGCGGCACCTTGAAACCACGCGTGGTCACCGCCGGGGTGCCGATGCGCAGGCCCGAGGTCACGAACGGCGACTGCGGGTCATTCGGCACGGCGTTCTTGTTGACGGTGATGTGGGCGCGACCGAGGGCGGCATCCGCCTCTTTGCCGGTGAGGCCCTGACGGATCAGGCTGACCAGGAACAGATGGTTATCGGTGCCGCCGGACACTACATCGTAGCCGCGTTTGATAAACACGCTGGCCATGGCCTGGGCATTGTCGATCACTTGCTGCTGGTACGCCTTGAAGCCAGGCTCCAGCGCTTCCTTGAAGCACACCGCCTTGCCGGCGATCACATGCATCAGCGGACCACCCTGGGCGCCGGGGAAGACGGCGGCGTTGAGTTTCTTTTCAATTTCTTCGTTGGCCTTGGCCAGGATCAGACCGCCACGGGGACCGCGCAGGGTTTTGTGGGTGGTGGTGGTGACCACATCGGCGTACGGCAGCGGGTTCGGGTACAGGCCGGCGGCGACCAGGCCGGCGACGTGGGCCATGTCGACGAACAGCAGCGCGCCTACTTTGTCAGCGATCTGACGGAAGCGTGGGAAATCCAGGGTCTTGGAGTAGGCGGAGAAACCGGCCACGACCATCTTCGGCTTGTGCTCCACGGCCAGACGCTCGACTTCGTCGTAGTCGATCAGGCCCGTGTCGGTATTGATGCCGTACTGCACCGCGTTGTACAGCTTGCCCGAGGACGACACCTTGGCGCCGTGGGTCAAGTGACCGCCGTGGGCCAGGCTCATGCCCAGGATGGTGTCGCCCGCATTGATCAGCGCCAGGTACACGGCGCTGTTGGCGGACGAACCGGAGTGTGGCTGTACGTTGGCGTAATCGGCGCCGAACAGCTGCTTGGCACGTTCGATGGCCAGGGCTTCAACCTTGTCCACATGCTCGCAGCCACCGTAGTAGCGCTTGCCCGGGTAGCCTTCGGCGTATTTATTGGTGAGGCCGCTGCCCTGGGCTTCCATCACACGCTTGCTGGTGTAGTTCTCCGACGCGATCAGCTCGATATGATCTTCCTGGCGCTGCTCCTCGGCGTTCATGGCCGCCAGCAGTGCGTCGTCATATCCCTGGATCTGGTCTTGTTTGCTGAACATCGCGTCTCTCCCAGCCTTTCGTATTGTTGAGGCCCGTGCAGGGCCCTTTGATGCGATGGTAGGGCTGGCGCAGACAGGCCAAATGCCTGCGCACGCCACGCAAAGGTGCGTTTACGACATTGCCGGAACAACACGAAACAAATGTGGGAGGGGGCTTGCTCCCGATAGCGGTGGGTCAGGCGATGATGTGGCGCAGGAGCAGCAGCAGGAGGAAGTGCATGGGATACAGGGCGTAGGCCCAGCGGCGCATTGCTGGCGGCGAGGTGCTATGGGCATGTCGCAATAAGACCAGGCCCGCCAATGGCGCAATCAGGCAGGTCGCCAACCCCAACAGCGCCACCGGCGTACCGCTATTGAGCAGGATCTGCCATTGGTTAGCGGCCACGCAGACACATCCTGGCAACACACTGAAATACCAAGGCCGGCGAAACACCAGCAACATCGCCAGTGGCAGCAACACACCAAAGAAACCGAACATTAAGTGCGACGAAAATACCGCCGCTATCGTGACGGCGATCAACGCCAATCCTCGATCAAAAAACGCCTTCTGCTGCCATCCTCGGGCAACCAGCAGCCCCAACGCCAGGGTGGGCAGCACGTTCAACGTATCGGCATCCTCGATAAACAGCCGATACGGCACTTCGCTGATCACGCTGAACAGCAGCAGCCAGCCCAGGTAGCGCCACTGGCCGGTCACCGGTGCGTTGCGGGCCCGGTGCAGGTTCGCCGCAATCGCCAGGCAAAACCACGGAAACGCCAGGCGCCCCGGCACATACAGGCCATCGAGGCTCAGACCGACATAACGCAGGTGGTCCAGCACCATGCTCAGCAGCGCCAGCCACTTGAGCAAATCCAAAGCGCCATCACGGACGCGTCCGACAGGCATCGTTTCAGAACCGTGCATAATTCCCCAGTGACTTTGCATTTACAGTGCGTGCGCAGCGTCAACAATCTTGGTTACAGTGCGCACCAACATCGAACACAGGAATGGGCCATGACCGACAAGAGCCAACAATTCGCCAGTGACAACTATTCGGGCATTTGCCCCGAAGCCTGGGCCGCCATGGAACAAGCCAACCAGGGTCATCAACGTGCCTACGGTGATGATGAATGGACCCACCGCGCCGCCGACGGTTTCCGCAACCTGTTCGAAACCGACTGCGAAGTGTTCTTCGCCTTCAACGGTACGGCCGCCAACTCCCTCGCACTGTCCTCCTTGTGCCAGAGCTACCATAGCGTGATTTGCTCGGAAACCGCCCACGTCGAAACCGACGAATGCGGCGCGCCGGAGTTTTTCTCCAACGGCTCCAAGCTGCTCACCGCCCGCACCGAAAACGGCAAGCTGACCCCGGAATCGATCCGCGAGATCGCCCTCAAGCGCCAGGACATCCACTACCCCAAACCCCGCGTAGTGACCCTGACCCAAGCCACCGAAGTCGGCAGCGTCTACACCCCGGAAGAAATCCGCGCCATCAGTGCTACCTGCAAGGAACTGGGGCTGAACCTGCACATGGACGGCGCACGCTTTTCCAACGCCTGTGCGTTCCTCGGCTGCTCACCCGCCGACCTGACCTGGAAAGCCGGAGTGGACGTGTTGTGCTTTGGCGGCACCAAGAACGGCATGGCCGTGGGTGAAGCCATCCTGTTCTTCAACCACAAACTGGCGGAAGACTTCGACTACCGCTGCAAACAGGCCGGCCAACTGGCCTCGAAAATGCGCTTCCTCTCCGCCCCTTGGGTGGGACTGCTGGAAAACGACGCCTGGCTCAAACATGCGCGCCACGCCAACCACTGCGCGCAATTGCTCAGTAGCCTGGTGGCGGATATTCCCGGTGTGGAGCTGATGTTCCCGGTGCAGGCCAACGGCGTGTTCCTGCAACTGTCGGAACCGGCGATTGCCGCGCTGACGGCCAAGGGCTGGCGCTTCTATACCTTCATCGGCAAAGGCGGGGCGCGGTTCATGTGCGCGTGGGATACCGACGAAGAGCGCGTACGAGAATTGGCGGCGGATATTCGGACAGTGATGGGCGCCTGACCGCAGCAGATGCTGGCGCAATGCCGAGTCTGTCAATTGATATTTCTGACAGCTGCGCACTGGCTTTTCATTGGCTAGCCTCTTGGAACCCGAAAGGAAAACGTCGCTGCAGAGACGCCCTTTCGGGCTAACTGCCTGCCGACCATTCGGCTGGAAACGGAAATCCAGAAGAGAGCCAAACCCATGGAATATCAAAGCAACGGCAACACCCTGCAAGGCGACGGCACCGTCAACACCACCGTGATTGATTGGGATGAGTTCAGGAAGTACGCAAAAGTCGGCGACACTATCCGAGAGCCATCGCGGACGCTGCGGATCTACGACAAAGTCTATGAACTGACAGCATCAGGCCAGCACTTTGTGGTCCACATCTACGCCCAGTAACCGCTAACCCCCACGTCGGAGATTCATGACCTCCGACGTCCCCTTGATCGTTCCCACGCTCGCGTGGGAACGAGCTGAGTGGATCAGAACTCGATGCGCACATCCCCCTTCGGCACGCTGCAGCACGACAGGATGTAACCCTCGGCTTCGTCTTCCTCGGTGATCCCGCCGTTGTGGTCCATCTCCACCTCACCGCCCAGCTTCATCACCTTGCACGTCCCGCAAATCCCCATGCCGCAGGCCTTTGGAATCAACAGCCCAAGCTTGGCCGCCGCCGCGTGGACGGTCTCGCCAGGGGCGACGCGAATGCTCTTGCCCGAGGCGATGAACTCCACCTGATGCAGATCCGCCAGATCGATTTCCGGGGCATCCGCCGCTTGCTCGGCCTGCTCCACCGCGTCGGCGCGGGCTTCCGGCGGCGTGGCGCCGAAGGATTCCTCGTGGTAGCGCGCCATGTCGAAACCGGCGACTTCCAACAGGCGTTTCACCGCATTCATGTAGGGCGTCGGGCCGCAGCAGAACACTTCGCGCTCAAGGAAATCGGGCACCATCAGTTCGAGCATCTTGTGGTTCAGGTAACCGCGATAACCCGCCCAAGGCTCGCCCAGGCCGTGCTTCTCACAGATCAGGTGCAGGCTGAAGTTGTCGATCCGCGACGCCATATGCTCCAGCTCGCGGTGGTAGATGATGTCCTTGGGCGAGCGGGCACTGTGGATAAACGTCATGTCGACGTTGGCGTTGGTGTCGTAGAACCAGCGGGCCATGGACATCACCGGCGTGATCCCCACGCCGCCACTGAGGTACAGCACTTTCGGGCTGGGGAAGTCGATGGCATTGAACAGCCCGACCGGCCCGTGCACCGCCAATTCCTGGCCTTCATGCAGGGTGTCGTGCAGCCAGTTGGACACCTTGCCGCCCGGCACACGCTTGATGGTCACCGAAAAGCTGTAGGGCACCGACGGCGAACTGGAAATGGTATACGAGCGCATGATCGGCTGGCCGTCGATTTCCAGCTCCAGGGTGACGAACTGCCCCGGCTTGAAAAAGAACAGGATCGGCTGGTCAGCCATAAAGCAGAAGGTGCGCACATCCCAGGTTTCCTGGATGACTTTGACGCAACGGACGATGTGCCGACCATTGGCCCAGGTCTGGGTGGTTACCGGATTCAGGAAATTATTGGACATGTTGTTCTCCACCGCCGACGTCGGCCTTATGGTGGCGATTCTGCGTAACGCGGGAACCGCCCATTTACCTATCTGCGACATTCACATACTTATCGCGACCAGCCCCCATACCACGGGGGTTGCGCGTCGGGAACAGAGTGGGCCATGTCGCTCATGGATAAGGTTCGGCGCATCAGCAGCCCCACACTCGCTCCCAACAACGACGTTTTCTTTACGCCTTGCTGCAAACCTGATCAGCCACTATTCGTCGGCCACACAGAATGGCCATGAGGACACACACGATGGACGTCACCGCAACCTTAAGCTTGGGCGATCCGCTGGAACCCGCACGCAAGGCCACCGCGCAAATGCTGCAAGAGCGCGAGCGCACCTTTTCGCTGCCGCAGCCGTTCTACTCTGATGAGCGGTTGTTTGATATCGACATGCAGGAGATCTTCCAGAAAGAGTGGTTGATCGCCGGCATGACCTGCGAGATCCCCAGCAAGGGCAACTACCTGACCCTGCAAGTGGGCAAGAACCCGATCATCGTGATCCGTGGCGCTGAAGGCGTGGTGCATGCGTTCCATAACGTGTGCCGCCACCGTGGCTCGCGCCTGTGCACCAGCGACAAGGGCAAGGTTGCCAAGCTGGTGTGCCACTACCACCAGTGGACCTACGAGCTGGACGGTCGCCTGCTGTTCGCCGGCACCGAGATGGGCGCCGATTTCGACATGAAGCAATACGGCCTCAAGCCGGTGAACGTGAAGACCGCCGGCGGCTACATCTTCATCAGCCTGGCCGAGAACCCGCCGGCCATCGATGACTTCCTGTCGACGCTGAACCACTACATGGAACCCTACGACATGGAAAACACCAAGGTGGCGGTGCAAACCACCTTGATGGAAAAAGCCAACTGGAAGCTGGTGCTGGAAAACAACCGCGAGTGCTACCACTGCAACGCGTCGCACCCCGAGCTGTTGAAAACCCTGCTGGAATGGGACGACGTCACCGACCCGCGCGCCGATCAGGCCTTTAAAGACCACGTGGCAGCCTCCGCCGCCGCTTGGGATGCCGAGAAGATCCCTTACGCCCACGCCAGCTTCGGCCTGCGCAACCGTATCGTGCGCATGCCGCTGCTCAAGGGCACCGTGTCGATGACCCTGGACGGCAAGCAGGGCTGCGCCAAGCTGATGGGCCGTATCAAGAACCCCGACCTCGGCTCGATGCGCATCCTGCACCTGCCGCACTCCTGGAACCACTGCATGGGCGACCACATCATCGTGTTTACGGTGTGGCCGATCAGCGCCCAGGAAACCATGGTGACCACCAAGTGGCTGGTGCACAAGGACGCCGTGGAAGGCGTGGACTACGACGTGGAGCGCATGCGCCAGGTGTGGGACGCCACCAACGACCAGGACCGTCGCCTGGCCGAAGAGAACCAGCGCGGGATCAACTCCACCGCCTACCAGCCTGGCCCGTACTCCAAGACCTATGAGTTCGGCGTGGTGAACTTCGTGGACTGGTACAGCGAGCGCATGTTGAACAACCTCGGCGCAGCGCCGGCGCCTTACCTAAAAGGCGTGGCTGCACACGAATAACCGATACCCACAGCGCAAAACTGTGGGAGGGGGCTTGCCCCCTCCCACACTTGAACCTCACACTGCTTAATATTTGATCGACTGTCTCGCAGACCACTGCCAGCCTGCCCTCCAGCCTTTACCCAACAACTTATCCACAAAGCCACCCACAGCAATTGTGGGCAACTGCGCTATCCAAGCAAAATTAATTGAAGAAAATCCGTGACTTATTCAAGTTGACGGTTCCAGCGACACATTGATCATTTATTGATCAAAACCCTACAAGCTACGTAGAACGTGACCTGTAGCGGTACGCAAACACCTTATCCACAGAACCGCCAACAGACTTTGGGGGCAACTTCGGCAGCGCTGTGGAAAACCGCTTCAAACCTTCATATACCAAGGGTTTCAGCTATATTCCTGGGGTTTAGCGGCAATTTGATCAATAAACAACCAGATGACGGAAAGCCTCTATTCATAAGGCCTGTAGCGGATAGCAAACATCTTATCCACAGAAGCGCCAACAGACTTTGGGGGCAAGTCCGAACACCGCTTCAACCTTATCCACACAAAAAAGCACCTAAAAACCGTGACTTAGCTTGGTTATTTTTCGTACAACGGCTTGCAGGCGTTGATTTACGGGGGTTGTGGAGACCCACGAACATCTTATCCACAGCTACGCTCACAGCGTTTGTGGGTAAACCCACAACCTGTACAAAAAACACCCAGCATCTACACTCATCCTTGCAGTCAATTCCATGGCCTGGGTTAACGCGGAAGTCCTTGGCAGCCTGATCGGGAGGAAGAACGGTGATGTGGCAGGGCAAGCCCAGCCATCACTGCGCCAAAGGTTTTACGCTGATTGAATTACTACTGACGCTGGCCCTGCTGGCCACGCTTGCGACAGTGGCTTATCCGCTGACAGCATTGATGGGTAAACGTGATCGAGAACTGGACCTGCAACGCTCGCTGCGGGAAATCCGGCGTGCGATTGATGCCTACAAAGACGCCAGTGACGATGGCCGCATTGAAAAGAGCATCACTGACAGCGGTTATCCCCCCTCCCTGCACGTATTGGTCGAGGGGGTAACGGACAAGACCAACCTTCAGGGCAACAAACTCTATTTCCTGCGACGCATTCCCCGCGATCCCGTGTGCGAGTGCCCTGAACGTGCGCCCGCAGAAACCTGGCAACTACGCAGCTACAAAAGCACTGCGGACAATCCACAAGAGGGAGAAGATGTATTCGACGTTTCATCCCGAAGCACCCGGGAGAGCTTGAATGGAACGTCATACAGCCAATGGTGATCGGGGTTTTACCCTGATTGAGTTGCTGGTGGTCATGGCGATCATCGCCACCCTCATGACCCTGGTCACCCCGCAGTACTTCCGCCAGCACACCAAGGCCCAGGAAACCGTGCTGCGCCACAACCTGTCTTCCATTCGCCAGGCCCTGGACCAATACCGCGAGGACCACGGCGCCAATCCCGAGTCCTTGCAAGCCCTGGTGGACCGTCGCTACCTGCGCGAGATCCCCATGGACCCGCTGACCGGCAGGCGTGACACCTGGCAACTGCAACCTTCGGACGAACAAGGCCTGGGCGATGTACGCAGCGGTGCCACGGGGACCGACACGAACGGGAACGCTTATGCCGACTGGTAAGCACACCCAGCAGGGCTCGGTGTTCATGGGCATGTTGGTGACAGTGGCGGTGGTGGCCGTGATGCTGATGGAAGTCGGCACCCTGTGGTCCAGCGTGCTGCAGCGCGAACGCGAGCTGGAACTGCTGGCGCGGGGCAATGAAATCCGCCGGGCGATCGGGTTGTACTACGCGGCCGGCAATACCTTTCCCATGTCACTCGAAGACCTGGTCCTCGACCGTCGCCAACCCACCACCAAGCGCTACCTGCGCCGGATCTACAGCGACCCGCTGACCGGCACCACCGATTGGGGCGTCGTGCCAGGGCCGGGCGAAACCATCATGGGTGTGTTCAGCCAGGCCAAGGGTACGCCGTTCAAGCAAAGCAACTTTTCTGTCGTTAACCAAAGTTTTACAGGGCAAGGCAGTTATCAAGGGTGGGTGTTTCTGTATGGCCTTGGGCAGAACAACCCTGCAACTCGCATCGCTCCCAAGGGAGATCAACTAAGCAAATGATGCCGATTGAATAAGCACACTGATCGTTCCAGCCGTTCGGAACTTATTTAGCTGAACTGAAGGCGGACTAAAACATGGATAACTTACAGCGATATATGGCATACCTCATCAGGTGGATGCTGACGGCACTATTATTGATTCCGGCAGTAGGATGGACACATGGAATGCTGGACTACCCCAATACTCGACAAGGCATATGCATATCGGCTGGTAATTACTCATGGCCGCCCGACGGTTCAGGTATAACACCTGGTGCGTGTAAAACAGCAGCGATGATTTGGTCTAATCCGGCTGATCGTCTGTACCCCCTCTCACACTGGCATGAGTTTGCCAATAACGTAGCCGGTCATAGAGACTTGGAAAAACTCAAAGCACATATCGCGGATGGAACGCTTTGCTCAGCAGGCGACCCAAAAAAAAGAGGCTTCGACTTGGCTCTTCCGGATTGGCAGAAAACCCCGGTGCATGTCGTCAATGGAAAAATGACGGTACGTATCGTGGGCTCACAGCCTCACGTACCCAGCTACGTCAGGGTGTTTCTTACCCGACCCGGTTACCGTGCTACAGCACAATTGAGATGGGGCGACCTCCAATTAATACATACAGAAGAACTCAGCAGCTATCGTACTGACTGGACAGCAAGTGTCGCGCCAAAACCCGCATTTGTACCGACCCCCATCGGTTTCTTCCAGTTCGATGTCCCCGTGCCCAACGGGCAGACCGGCGAAGCGATCCTTTATACCTACTGGCAGAGAGAAGATACCGGTAACGAAGGATTCGGCAATTGTGCTGACATCACATTTGGCGGCACCGTTATTCCAGCCCCTTGGACACCAAAGGGTCCATTCATCGCTTCCGATATAGCCCCCAAACCGGGTGAGACCGTCAGAGTGCGCGTATTCGGGAGCAGCAGAGGCTTCGTCGAAATCGTGGATGAGTCAGTAAAAATCACCGCTACCAACGAAGCACCGACACAGTGGGGGCTGGAACTGAAGAACCTCCTGGCCAAACACGGGCAGATTGTTCAAGTCGGTGTATTGACGGGAAACAGCGTGGTCTTTGATCCAAATAACATGGCAGTGAACCAATTTTATGTTGCCGATAAGGACCATGCCGTCCAGATGTCGGTGATAGGCGGCGGAACCGACCCTGGGGATCCCCCACCCGTCATCCAAATCACAGGCCCAACGTTATTGAAGTCGAAGCAAGCATTCACATTCATTGGTTCGGTATCGTCAGGAAACAGTAGACAATTTATCTATCATTGGGCAGTTCCTGGGATGAAAGAGCCTTATAACGAACTGACCGTCAGAGGGAATGCCTTAGACGCCATAGGGGAGCCAACACGCTCAATAGCACGCCTGAACGTGATCGACCCTGTAAATAATAAAAGTTACCAGAAGGAGTTTGAATTTACCGTTGAACCAGACGATGGTGGCGGGGAGTACCCGGCCTACAAAGAAGGCACTGCGTACAAGGCCGGCGACATCGTGACCAACAACGGCAAAAACTATAAATGCAAACCTCTGCCCTTCACCCCATGGTGTGCAGGCGCCGCCTGGGCGTATGCCCCCGGCACGGGCACAGCGTGGGACCAGGCCTGGGACGAAGTTCGATGACCCGCTCGAACGCATATTCAGTTATTGGATAAGCATAAGAGCCAAACGTTATAGGGCGCCTCACGGCGCCTTATATCGAGCAACGCTACAGTTGAAGATGTACTTGAATTGAAAAGGTTCTAACGCAGTCCTACCGGCGGTGCCCTCTTCACAGCGGGCCGGGAGAGTTATACACAACCGCCGTACCTTGGCACTCCCAACAGGGTATTTCCATGCGTATTCACTCATTTATCCACAGCCCCCAGCGTGCCTTCACCTTGCTGGAACTGCTGGTCGTCCTGCTGATCATCGCCCTGCTCGCCGGCTACGTCGGCCCGAAGATGTTCAACCGCCTGGAACTGGCCAAGGTACAAACCGCCCAGGGCCAGATGAAAGCCCTTGCCGATGCCTTGAACCAGTACCGCCTGGACAACGGCAACTACCCCGACGAAACCCTCGGCCTCGACGCCCTCACCACCCGGCCCGCCACCGCCAGCCATTGGCAGGGCCCCTATGTGAAGACGCTGCCGCCAGACCCTTGGGGCAACCCGTATCTCTACAAGAACCCCGGTACACCGCCCAACGATGCGGAGATCATCTGCCTGGGCCGTGACGGCAAGGCCGGCGGGGTGAATACCTACGCCGACATTGTGTACGGCCTGTGACATGCACACGCTGCGGCGGGTCTTGATACTGCTGTACCTCACGGGGACGGCACAGGCCAACTGCTGGCAACTGGCAGCCAGCCGCTACCACGTCGACCCGCTGTTGCTGTACGCCATCGCCAAGGTCGAATCCGGCCTCAACCCCAGCGCACGCAACCTCAACAGCGATGGCAGTCAGGATATCGGCCTGATGCAAATCAACAGCCGCCACTTGCCCGCACTGGCCCGGTTCGGCATCACCGAGCAGCACTTGATCACCCAGCCCTGCACCAGCGTCATGGTGGGTGCGTGGATTCTTGCCGGGTTTATCCGCGAGCAGGGTTATGGCTGGCAGGCTGTGGGCGCCTATAACGCCGGGGCCCAGCCGGACCGTGAGGCAAGGCGCTCACGCTACGCCGTGGCGGTGTGGCGTTACTACGCAGTGTTGTTGCAACAGCGCCAACAACGGGCGGGGCAAATGCCATGACCGACTTTGACGTGCGCATCATCCGTGACGGCCATGTGCAGACCCTGCGCCTGCAAGCCGTTGACGTCGCCCAGGCGCGCCAGCAACTGCAGGCCGACGGCGCCCAGGTCATCTCGCTGAAAGCCCGCCGCCCACTCAAATTGCCCAGCCGTCGCAGTACGTTCGCCCTGGGCCTGTTTATCCAGGAGCTGGTAGTCCTGCTCGATGCCGGCCTGGTGCTGGTGGAAGCCGTGGAGACCCTGCGCGACAAGGCGCCCGCCGGCATCAACCGGCAGGTCATGAGCGAGCTGCTCGCCTCGATGTATGAGGGCAACTCGCTGTCCCGGGCAATGCAGCTCAAACCGCAGACCTTCCCGCCGCTGTTGATTGCCACGGTGGCGTCCTCGGAACACAGCGGCCAATTGGCCGTGGCCCTGCGCCGCTACCATCATTTTGAAGCCCACCTGGCAACCGTGAAGAAGCGTGTCAGCGGCGCCCTGATGTACCCCTTGGTGGTACTCAGCGTGGGCGCATTGATCCTGCTGTTCCTGCTGTTCTTCGTGATCCCGCGCTTTGCCTCGGTGTTCGACGCCGTGGCCGACCTGCCGGCCACCGCACGCTTTATGGTGTGGTGGGGGGCACTGGTGGACGCGCGTGGAATGGAGTTGCTGCTTGGCCTGGTGCTGGCGATTGCCGCGCTGGTGCTGTTGTTGCGCAGCGCCGGGTTCAAGCGCCGCGTCGCCCAGCTGTTCTGGAAGATCCCCAGCCTGGGCGCCCAGCGCACGCTGTTTATCCTCGCGCGCTTTTATCGCACCGCCGGCATGTTGCTGATGGGCGGCATGCCGGTGGTCACTGCGGTGGAGCTGTCCGGTGCGTTGCTGCCCGTGGAAAGCCAGGCGGACCTGCGCCAGGCCATGACCGACATCCAGGCCGGCCAGCCACTGTCCACTGCCCTCGCCCGCCATCGATTGACCACCGCCGTCGCCGAACGCCTGCTACGCGTGGGTGAACAAAGCGGCGAGCTGGCGGCGATGTGCGAGCGCATCGCGCAGTTCCACGATGAAGCGCTGGAGCGTGCCATCGAGCTGTTCAGCAAGGTCTTCGAGCCCTTGTTGATGCTGGTAGTGGGCGGGCTGATCGGCCTGATCGTATTCATGTTGTACATGCCGATTTTCGAACTGGCAGGCGCCATCCAGGGGTAGTGCGATGAGCGAACAGACACGGCAATGGCAGGCCCTTGCAGAGCAACGCGGGCTGAGCTTGTCCAATTACCTGCTGGAGGTGCTGGAGAAGGCGCCCGACCAATTAAGCACGATCGCCCAGCCCCTGGGCCTGCTTGCCATCGCCCCGGAAAACCTCAGTGAACACTGGCGCTTCGACCTGCTGGCACTGCCCCAGGCGCTGATCCATAACGTGCTGCCGGTGGATAACCACGGCCAGCCGTGCCTGGTACTGGGAGACCCTTTCACCCTGGCCAGCCGGCACTGGCTGCAATCCTCGAAAACCTTGCGTCAACTGCCCCTGGCCATGAGCCTGCCCGGCGCGGTCAAGGCCCAGTTGAGCCTGGCCGAAGCCAGCCAACGGGTGATGCAACCGTTCGGTGAGGACGACGAGAATGCCCGCGTCGGCCAGGCCGCCCAGGAAATTTCCCTGAGCAGCATCGCCCGCGACGACAACCCGGTGGTGCGCCTGGTCAACTCCATGCTGTTCGATGCCCTGCAAAGCCGTGCCAGCGATGTCCATGTGGAAACCACCCCCCAGGGCCTGGTGATCAAGTACCGCATCGACGGCGTGTTGCAGCAGATGGGCCAGGCCAGCGGCATGGACATGGCCGAGCAGGCACTGTCGCGGATCAAGGTGTTGTCGGAGCTGGATATCGGCGAGCGGCGGGTACCCCAGGACGGGCGTTTCAAGATGAAAATCCAGGGTCGCGAAGTGGACTTTCGCGTGTCGATCATGCCCAGCATCCACGGTGAAGATGCGGTGCTGCGGATTCTCGACAAGTCCCAGCGCGGCGAGTCCCTTAGCCTGGAAACCCTGGGGTTGAACGCCGAGACCATCGCGCGCATCCGTGTATTGGCCGGCGAACCCTATGGCATGTTGCTGGTGACCGGCCCCACCGGCAGCGGCAAATCCACCACGCTGTATGCCGCCCTGTCGGAGACCAATACCGGCGAGAAAAAGATCATCACCATCGAAGACCCGGTGGAATACGAACTGCCCGGGGTCCTGCAAATCCCGGTGAACGACAAGAAGGGCCTGACCTTCGCCCGTGGCCTGCGCTCGATCCTGCGCCACGACCCGGACACCATCCTGGTGGGGGAAATACGCGACGGTGAAACGGCGGGCATTGCGGTGCAAGCGGCGTTGACCGGGCACCTGGTGCTGTCGTCGGTACACGCCAACAGCGCGTTCAGTGTGCTGGAGCGCTTTACCTACATGGACGTGGACCCGGCCAGCTTTGTCGAAGCCCTTAACGGCGTGGTCGCCCAGCGCCTGGTGCGGCGTATCTGCCCGGATTGCGGTACGGATGCCGATCCCGACCCCGACATCACCCACCTCGCCCAACTCACCGAGGCTCAACTCCAACAGGGTCACTACCGCGTGGGCAAAGGCTGCGAGGCCTGCCGTCACACCGGCTATCGCGGCCGACTCGCCCTGGCCGAAGTGCTGACACTGACCGACAGCATCAAGGAGGGCCTGCTCAACCGCAGTTCGGCCTCCACCCTGCGCGAACTGGCCCGTGAAGCCGGCCACGTGTTTATCCGCGACATCGCCCTGGCCCACGCCGCCCAGGGCGACACTACGCTCAAGGAGATCCACCGTGTCATTTCCCTTTATTGAGCATGTGGTGTGGCTGCACAGCGACGGCGCCGAATGGGCCGCACGACCGCGCTGGCGCGGTGCAGCAGTATGGCGTGCGCAACAGACTGGCGAACCATTGGCCGCCTGTGCCGAACTGCTGGAACAGGCGCCGCGCGGCCGCGTCGGGTTTCTGGACCGGGCCACGGTGCTGCTGGGCTTCCCCCATGTGCACTACCTGATGCTGGCGTGGCAAACCGGTTTGCACAGCCAGGCCGACTGGCAAGGCTTGGCCGAAGTGACCTTCAACCAACAGGCCGGCATCGACCCCGGACAGTGGCAAGTGCAAGTCGCCAACAGCACCTTTGGAGATGAACGCCTGGCGGTCGCGACGCCACGGAATTTGCTGCAAGACCTGCGGAAGTTGTTCAAGCAACAGCACCTGCCGCGGGTGACATGCACGCCATTGTTGACGGCCGTGGCCCAACGGTACTGGCAGCAATTACCTGACGATTGCGTGCTGGCGGTACCTGAGGCGCGAGGTCTAAGTTGCCTTTACCGGCAACGGGGTGTGGCTCAACAAGTCTGCGTGCTGCAAACCCCACCCGGCAGCCACTTGAGCGACAACCTGTTCACCGCCGACCTGCTGGCGCAACGGCACGCGGCGGCCACATGGGTCGTCGCCAATCACCCTACTGAACATTGGCTGGGGCCACTGCATCCCTGGCTCGGAGAGCCGCTGGCATGATCGCTCAGCTGAAATCACAGCTCGCCGGTGCCTGGCGACAGCGGCAGGCGCCGGGCGTCGACTTCCTGCACCCCAACGCCGTCTATCGGCCGCTGGTGAGTGTGTTGTGGCTGGTCGCCGCCGGGCTTGCCTTCATCACCTGGCAACACTGGCAGCGCATGGAGCATCAGCAACAACAGACCGACGCACTGGAGCAGCGCTTTATCGAATTGACACGCCGCCAGGAGCAATTGATCCAGGCCGCCATTCGCTTGTCACCCCAGCAGAAACAACAACTGGCCGCCTTTTCCCGACAGCAGGACACGCCCTTCGCGCTGATGGACGCCGTGGCCCGGGCCTGGTCCGCGGAAGTCGCGCTGACGCGCGTGGAGGTCGACACCCAGGCCCGACTGATTCACTTGGAGTTGGAAGCCAAGGTGCTGAGGGATGCCTTTCGCTTTGTCGAACGGCTCAAGGCCCAGCCAGGGGTGCACGCGAACCTGCAACAAAGCGCACGCAAGGCCAATGACCCGCAACACCCGGTGCAGGTCAAACTTGCGGTTGGTGCAGGGTAGTCGCCCATGGACACCCTGACCCGCCACCTCCCGCGTGTGCGCTGGCACTTGATGCAATGGCAACAGCGCCTGGGCTTTTGGGGGCTGCTGGCATTAGGGCTGATGGCGGCAACGTTGCTGATCGAAGTCACAGTGATTCATCCGGCAGGCATTGCCGACAGCCTGCGGCGCCAGGAACTGGAGGCCGGTATCGCCGAGCAGCCCCAGGATGTGCAGGTGACCGAACCGGCCGTGGTCGAACGCCTGCCCAGTGCACAGGACTTCGCCCCACGCCTGGAAAAGCTGCTGGACGTCCTCACCCGGCGCGGCTTTATCATCGAACAGACCACCCTGGCCTACTCCGCGCCCGGCGACACCGGGCTGCAACGGCTGGACGTGGACATTCCCCTCGTCGGCCCCTATGCCTTGCTGCGCGATGCCCTGGTCGACGTCGCCAATGAGCCGGCCGTACGCATCGAACGCCTGGCCCTGGAGCGCAAGGAAATCACCAGCGGCATGTTGAACATCAGCCTCAAGGTGAGTGTGCTGGGGGTGGTGGAATGACGCTGCCGCTGTATCTGCGCGTGCTGTTGCTGCTGACCTTGATCGGCTGCGGCTGGCTGTTCTGGCAGGACACTGCGGACAACCCCGCACCCTCGCCGGTGCCAGTGATCGCCCGCCCTGTACAGGTGCCCTCGGCACCGGTTGCCGCACCTGCACCGGCGGTGGCCGAAGCCATCGACCTGTTCCCCGCCCAGACCTGGACACCTGCACCGCCGCCCATACCGGTCGACACCTCAGCGCCCAAGCCACCGCCCCTGCCTTTCACCGTGAGCGCGCAATGGCGCTACGAGAACCAAGCGAAAATCGTCGTGCTCAGCGGCAATGGCAGCCAGTACACCCTGTGCAACCGTTGCTCGGTACCCGGGCGCATCGTGCCCGGCAGGATGCTCGACGCGCACTACCGGCTGGACAAACTCACCGACACCGCCGTGGTGCTGACCTACATGCCCCTCAAGCATGTCAGCACCTTGCGGCTGGACACTCACTGACCGGCGCAGGACACGATCATGGCCATACGCACGTGGATACCCTTGAGCCTCGCCGTGGCCCTGCTCAGCGCCTGTCAGACCCAGCGGGCGATCAAGGAGAGCGACGAGTTGCGCCAGAAGGGCGACATCATCCGTTCGGTCGAAGTGCTGCAAGCCGAAGCCAGACAGGCCCCCGACGATGTGCAACTGCGCACCGCCAACTTCAGCAAGCTGGAACTGCTGGTGGCCCAATACAGCCGCGAAGCCAGCACCGCGCTCATGCGTGGCGACGATGCCGCTGCCATCCGCGCCCTGGAAACCATCCTCAAATACGACCCCAGCAACCTCGGCGCACGCCAGGAAATCCAGAGCATCCAGGCGATGAAACAACTGCGCCCGCAACTGGCCCAGGCCTACGAAATGAAGCGTTCCAACCCGGTGGAAGCCCTCAACCTGGTGCGCCGGATCATCGCGCAAAAGCCCAACTACCGAGAGGCCCTGGACTTTCGCAATGCCCTGACCCGTGAACTGGTGAGCGCCGATTACCTCAGTGCCGACCTCTCCGAGGCCATGCGCAAACCCCTGAGCCTGGAGTTCAGCGCCCAAAGCCTGACCACGATTTTCGAGACCATTGCGCGCCTGTCGGGGGTCAACTTCGTCATCGACAAGGACGTCAATCCCAGTGCCTCGGCGAGCATGACCGCGAGCCGAACCACCGCCGAAGACGCGCTGAACCTGCTGCTGACCACCCAGGGGCTGGACAAGAAGGTCCTCAACGCCAACACCATCCTGGTTTACCCCCGCCGCCCGGACAAGGAACGGGAATACCGCGAATTGGCCGTGCGCACCTTCTACCTCAGCCATGGCGACCCCAAGGTCATCGCCGCCGAGATCAAACAGGTGCTCAAGCCCAAGGAGGTGCTGGTGGACGAACGCCTGAACGCGGTGATCGTGCGCGATGGACTGGACACCCTGAGCGCCGTGGAAAAACTGGTGGAAGCCATTGATATCGCACAATCGGAAGTGACCATCGACATCCAGGTGCTGGAGGTCAGCCTGACCGACGAGTTGAACCTGGGCATCCAGTACCCGGAGAGCATCGGCCTGTCCGTGGGCAACCTGGCCAGCGTGCCTGCCGGGCTGGCAGGCATCCCGCTCAGCGCATTGCGTGGGATCAATGGCGACAACATCCTGCTCGATTCGGGCAGTACCTCGGCGCGCATCAATATGCTGCAACGCAGCGGCAACACCGTGACCCTGGCCAACCCCAGGGTGCGGGTGCGCAACCGCGAAGAAGCCCAGGTGAACATCGGCGACAAGATCCCCGTGGTGACCACCACCACCGCCAACCAGATCACCACCTCGTCGGTGTCCTACCAGGACGTGGGGTTGCAGATCACGGTCAAGCCGAATATCAGCCTGAGCGATGAGGTGAACCTGGAGCTGAACGTGGAAATGAGCCATATCACCAAGCGTATTCCCGGCTCGGAAAACGTACCGGCCACCTTCGAACTCGGCTCACGGGCCACCAAGACCCTGCTGACCGCGCGCAACAATGAAACCCAGATCGTCTCGGGGCTGATCCGCACGGCGGACGTCGACGAGGGCTCGGGTTTGCCGTGGTTGAGCCAGATCCCGTGGATCGGCAAGAAGCTGTTCGGCACCAACCAGAATACCCAGCAGAAAACCGAGATCATCCTGCTGCTGACCCCGAGGATCGAGCGCAACCTGGACCTGCCGATTGCCCAGATCAGTACCTTCCACAGCGGCACCGAGGCGCGCAGTTCGACCCAGGGCATGATCCTGCGCGACACCACCGATAAAATGATCCTCAAGCCGATTGGCGGCGACCCCACGCCGGCGCTACCACCGCCGATGCAACAGCCGGATGCCACCTGGCAACCTCTGCCGCCACCGCTGCCGGACCTGGTGCCCAAGCCTGCGCCCGAACCTGCGCCCCAATGAAGATCCAATGTGGGAGGGTTAGCGCACGACGCCTTCTTCTATGAGCAACTTGAGGATTGCCTGGGCACCTTCCTCGGCGCTCACACCTTTGAGCACCTGCCCACCGCCACCACTGGCCTTGGCGGTGGCGGCTTTCATGCGGTCGGCGCCGCTCTTGGCCTTGATCACCTTGAGGCGCTTGGGCCGGGGCTTGGCCGGTTGCAGCACGGCGCCTGTGAATAACGCGTCCTGCTCGACTTCCACTTCGTGGGCCGCCAATTCACCGCGCTGTGCCGGGCCGTAGGCACTCTGCCGGGGCTTCGGCGCGGCGTTATCCACCGTGGCCAGGAATGGCAGGCGCACCTTCAAGCGCCGCCGTTGGCCGCGTGGCAAGGCTTGCAGCACATGGGCTACGCCGCCGTCGATAGACTCCACCTCGGCCAGCCCGACAATCAGCGGCCAGCCCAATTGCTCGGCCAACAGGAACGGCAACATGCCCGAGCCTTCACCGGTTTCGGCCTGGCTGCCGGCAAGCACCACCTGGGCACCGGCGTCGCGCAAGTACTCGCTGAGCACCGGCAACGCATCGCTGCCCTCCGGTTGTTCCAGCACGTGCAACTGTGGCAGGCCCATGCCCAGGTAGCTGCGCAGGGTCGGTTCGGCGATGTTGCCGGCGTGCAGCACCTGCAACTTATCCCCAGCCATCTGCAGACCCAGTTCGACCGCGCGCGCATCCTGTTCGGCGCGGCGTGGCCGGCCGGAGGTGGGGTGGGTGCCGATGGACACCAGGCTGATTACATTCGTGGTCATGGTCATGTCCTCAAGCCGCATCGCGCTTGGCGCCGTTGCGGTAGGCCTCGACCGCAGCGATCAAGGCTTGCAGAATCGCGGCGCTTTCGCCGATCACCGACAGGTCGGCACGCTTGATCATGTCGCAGCCCGGGTCGAGGTTGATCGCCACCACCTTGTCGCAGGCGCCAATGCCTTGCAGGTGCTGGATCGCCCCGGAAATCCCCACGGCCACATACACCCGCGCCGTCACCCAGGTACCGCTGGCGCCGACCTGGCGATCACGGGCCATGAATCCATCGTCCACCGCCACCCGCGAGGCGCCTTCGGTGGCCCCCAATGCCGCGGCGGTCTGGTGGAACAGCGCCCAGTCCTTCACGCCGTTGCCGCCGGAGAAAATAAACTCGGCCTCGGCCATGGGAATCGCCGCCGGGTCCACCGCCACCGCGCCGAGATCCTCGATACGCGGCAGGCTGCGCGCCAGGCTTGTGGATAACTCCACAGGCAGCACTTCATGGCGTGTATCGCTGACCGGATCGGCGCATTCGGCGGCGGCCAGAATCAGGCGTGGCAGCGGCCGCGCCAAGTCTTCCCGGCCCGCACCGGCGCGGCCGATGCACTCGTCGCCCTTGATCTGCCAGACGCGAGTGGCCGGGCGCTCCTTGAGGCTGGCGGCAAAGCGCCGACCCAACTCGCCACCACCACTGCGGCTGTCGGGCAACAACCAATGGCGCGGGTTGAACTGGTCATCCACAGCGCGCAAACCCTGCACGCGTTGCTCCGGTGAATAACCATCGAATTCGTGGCCGTCGAGCACCAGCAGGCGATCGACACCGGCCGTGGCAAACGCGCTTTCCTTGTGTTCGCCAAACACCACCGCCAGCACCGCGCCGTCGTTGCCGGCGAGTTGCCGCGCCAGGCCGAGCAGGTCGCGGTCGTGACTGCTCAAGCGGCCACCGACCATGTCCGGCACTACGTTGATGTAGAACGCAGGCGCAGGCACCTGATGCAGCGGCAACTGCACTTCAATCACCGCCGTACGCTTGGCCGCACCGCCCTGCTGGGCACCGCTGCGGTCGATGCGCTTGATGCCGTTGGGGCCGATAAAACCGACGCCATGCACGTTCTTGCGGATGACGCCGTTAGGCCCCATCCAGCTGTGTTGCACTGGCTGCATCGCCGCATGCAGCGGGTGCAGACGGTTGCGGGCAATCCATTCGGCCCGTGGGTCGCGGCGGATAATGTCGCTCATCAGTGCACCTCCGCAGGTTCACGCTTGTTGGGAGCTTTGGCCGGTGCGACGTCTTCCAGCAATGCATCGGCCACCAGCTCGGCGATGTCCTTGATCAACGGGCGCGGTTCAACCACACCTTCGAGCATCGCCGTGCATTGCGGGCAACCCACCGCCACCAACTCGGCACCGGTCTCGCGGATGTCTTCCATGCGCATATCGGGGATACGTTGCTTGCCGGGAATATCGGTGATCGGCGCGCCGCCGCCACCGCCGCAGCAGCGCGAGCGGAAACCCGAGCGTTGCATCTCCTTGACCTCGATGCCCAAGGAACGCAGCACTTGGCGCGGCGCCTCGTATTCGCCGTTGTAGCGGCCCAGGTAGCACGGGTCGTGGTAGGTCACGCTGTTGCCTTTGTGCTGGCCCAGGTTCAGCGCGCCCTCGCCGATCAGCTCAGCCATAAAGGTGCTGTGGTGCTGCACGCGGTAGTTGCCGTTGAAGGCGCCGTACTCGTTTTTCAGCACATGGAAGCTGTGGGGATCGCAGGTGACGATGCGCTTGAAGCTGTACTTGGCCAGCGTCTGGATATTGCGCGTGGCGAGCATCTGGAAGGTCGCTTCATCGCCCAGGCGCCGTGCGACGTCGCCGCTGTCGCGCTCTTCCAGGCCCAGTACGGCGAAGTCGACCTTGGCCGCCTTGAGCACTTTGACGAACGCCCGCAAGGTGCGTTGGTTGCGCATGTCAAAGGCGCCGTCGCCGACCCAGAACACCACGTCGACGCTGCCTTTGTCGCTGAGCAACGGCAGGTTCAAGTCCGCCGCCCAGTTCAGGCGACCGCCCGGGGCAAAGCCGCCGGGGTTGTCGGTGGCGATCAGGTTTTCCAGGACTTCGGCGCCCTTGTTCGGGGTCGCGCCTTTTTCCAGGGTGAGGTGGCGGCGCATGTCGACGATGGCGTCGACGTGCTCGATCATCATC
The DNA here is from genome assembly GCF_006517195.1 of Pseudomonas sp. NIBRBAC000502773. Taxonomy (NCBI): domain Bacteria; kingdom Pseudomonadati; phylum Pseudomonadota; class Gammaproteobacteria; order Pseudomonadales; family Pseudomonadaceae; genus Pseudomonas; species Pseudomonas sp. NIBRBAC000502773. Next base: position 2,784,847 of record NZ_CP041189.1, read on the forward strand.
GGGCACTCTTCCACGCAGGCACGGCAGGTGGTGCACGACCACAGGGTCTCGGCGTCCACCAGGCCGTTGACGATGGGCTGGTGCGGGTTGCCGCTGTGCTCGCCAATCGGTTTACCTGGATAAGGGCTGCCGGCGAACTTGGCATCGGTGCCGCCGGCCAGGCCGACCACCATGTCCTGAATCAGCTTTTTCGGGTTCAGCGGCTGGCCGGCGGCGAAGGCCGGGCACGCCGCTTCGCATTTGCCGCACTGTACGCAGGCGTCAAAACCGAGCAGTTGGTTCCAGGTGAAATCCTTGGGTTTTTCCACGCCCAGGGGCGCGCTCTTGTCGCTCAGGTCCAGGGGTTTCAAACCGGTGGAACGACCACCGCCAAAGCGTTCGGCGCGACGGTGCCAGGCCAGGTGCAGGGCACCGGCGAAGGCGTGCTTCATCGGGCCGCCCCAGGTCATGCCGAAGAACATCTCGGACACGCCCCACAGCACCCCCACACTCAGCAGCGCGGCCAGCAGCCAGCCGCCGAAGTCGGCGGGCAGGATCCCCGCCACCGGCAGCGTCACCAGGAAGAAACTCACCGAGAACGCCATCAGGCTTTTCGGCAGGCGCATCCACGGGCCCTTGGACAGGCGCGACGGTGGATTGCGCCGCCGCAGGTAAACGAAGGTGGCGCCGACAAACATCAACACCGACGCCAGCAGCAAGGCGTAGCCGAGGAGACGGTTATGCAGGCCGAAGCCGTGCACCAGGATCGCCAGCAGCGCCGACAGCACAAAGCCCAGCGCCGTGGCGACGTGGGTGTTGGCGATGTATTTGTCGCGGGCGACCACGTGGTGCAGGTCGACCATGTAGCGCTTGGGCATGGCCAGCAGGCCGCCCAGCAGGTCGACCTTGGAGGCTCGGCCACGGCGCCACATGTTCACGCGGCGCAGGGCGCCGAGGACGGCGAGGCCCAGGGCGGCGAATAAGAGAATAGGCAGCAAGGTGTTCAACATGGTGAAGCTCCCACAGACCGCACAGGTCTACTGTGAAACTGGCCCGAATGTGGGAGGGGGCTTGCTCCCGATGGCGGACTGTCAGTCGGTACAGTTGTCGCTGAACCACCGCTATCGGGGGCAAGCCCCCTCCCACATTTGACCGCGTTCACCTCATCAAAAGTCTTTGCACAGGCGCAGGGCGTCATAGATGGCAGCGTGGGTATTACGCTGCGCCACACAGTCACCGATACGGAACAGCAAGTACCCCTCGCCCGCCTCGCTCAAGCATGGCTGCGGCTTGATCGCGAACAGGGCTTCGACGTCGATCTGGCCCTTGTTGCGCGAACCCTCCTTGAGCCCGTAGTAGATCGCTTCGTCCGGACGCACGCCGTTTTCCACCACCACCTGGTCCACCACCCGCTCCTCTTTGGCGCCGGTGTATTCGTTCTCCAGCACCGCCACCAGCTTGTCGCCCTCGCGGTAGACCTTTTCCAGCATCATGTCGCCGGTCATGATCACTTCCTTGGGGTACATGCTGCGGTAGTAGGTCGGGAACGACGTACCGCCGATGGCTACGCCCGGCTTGATGTCATCGGTGACGATTTCCACCTGGCAGCCTTTGTCGGCCAGGAAGTCCGCCACCGACATGCCGGTGAATTCGCAAATGGTGTCGTACACCAGCACGTTCTTGCCCGGTGCGACCTTGCCGTCGAGCACGTCCCAGCTGCTCACCACCAGGCCTTCGGCAGCGCCCCAGTGCTCGTTCTGCTCGATAAACGGATGCCCGCCGACCGCCAGCACCACCACGTCCGGACGCAGGTCCAGGATGGTCTCGGCATCGGCCGCCACGCCCAGGCGCAGGTCGACTTTCAAACGCGCCAGCTCCAGCTGGAACCAGCGAGTGATACCGGCGATCTGGTCGCGTTGCGGCGCCTTGGAGGCGGTGGTGATTTGCCCGCCGATAAATTCTTTCTTCTCGAACAGGGTCACGTCGTGGCCACGTTCGGCGGCCACCCGCGCGGCTTCCATCCCGGCAGGGCCGGCACCGACCACCACGACTTTGCGTTTCGGCCCGGTGGACTTCTCGATGATATGCGGCACGCCCATGTACTCACGGGAGGTCGCGGCGTTCTGGATGCACAGCACATCCAGGCCCTGGTACTGGCGGTCGATGCAATAGTTGGCGCCGACGCACTGTTTGATCTGGTCGATCTGGCCCATCTTGATCTTGGCGATCAGGTGCGGGTCGGCGATGTGCGCACGGGTCATGCCGACCATGTCCACATAGCCGCCTTCGAGGATGCGCGTGGCCTGGTTCGGGTCCTTGATGTTCTGTGCGTGCAGCACCGGAACCTTGACCACTTCCTTGATACCGGCCGCCAGGTGCAAGAACGGCTCCGGCGGATAGCTCATGTTGGGGATTACGTTGGCCAGGGTGTTGTGGGTGTCGCAACCCGAGCCGACGACGCCGATGAAATCGAGCATGCCGGTGTCATCGTAGTACTTGGCGATCTGCTTCATGTCTTCGTGGGACAGGCCGTCCGGGTGGAATTCGTCACCGCACAGGCGCATGCCCACGCAGAAGTCGTCACCGACTTCGGCACGCACGGCCTTCAACACTTCCAGGCCGAACTTCATGCGGCCTTCGAAGGTGCCGCCCCACTCGTCGGTACGCTTGTTGACCCGTGGGCTCCAGAACTGGTCGATCATGTGCTGGTGCACGGCGGACAGTTCCACACCGTCCAGGCCACCAGCCTTGGCGCGCTTGGCGGCGCTGGCGTAGTTGCCGATCACGCGCCAGATCTCTTCCGGCTCGATGGTCTTGCAGGTGGCGCGGTGCACCGGCTCGCGCACGCCGGACGGCGACATCAGGGTCGGCCAGTTAAAGCCATCCCAACGGGAGCGACGGCCCATGTGGGTAATCTGGATCATGATCTTGGCGCCATGCTTATGCATGGCATCCGCCAGGTTCTGGAAGTGCGGGATGATGCGGTCGGTGGACAGGTTCACCGAGCTCCACCATTCCTGGGGGCTGTCGATGGCAACCACCGAGGAACCGCCGCAGATCGCCAGGCCGATACCGCCCTTGGCTTTTTCTTCGTAGTACTTCACATAGCGGTCGGTGGTCATGCCGCCGTCGGTGGCATACACCTCGGCGTGGGCGGTACTGAGCACGCGATTGCGGATGGTCAGTTTGCCGATCTGGATCGGCTGGAACATTGCTTCGAAAGCCATGGCACGGTCCTCGGCTTACAACGGCTTGACGGTGAACAAGCCGTCATCGTGGCCCTCTTCGGAGCCTCCGTAGACTTGTTCGGCCACGGTGCGGATCTGGCTGCCACGGGCTTGCAGAATCTGGTCCATGGCGCCGGCAAACCAGCCGGTGAACATGTAGTCGACTTTGCGCCCGACCTTGCCGTACACATAGACGAAGGCCGAGTGTTCGAGCTTGACGCTGGCGGTGCCTTTATCCAGGTCGATGTCCTGGATCTTGAACAGGCCCCAGCCGCGTTGCGACAGGCGCTTCATGTAGTGTTCGAACACCGCGACGCCTTCCAGGCCATGGCATTCAGCTTCTTTCTCGCACCAGTGCCAGGCGGATTTGTAGCCGGCCTTGTAGAGGATCTCGGCGTAGGCCTCGGCGCCCAGCACTTCTTCGATACCCATGTGGTTGTTGACGAAGAAATGACGCGGCACGTACAGCATCGGCAGGGCGTCGGACGTCCAGACACCGGTTTCGCTGTCGACTTCAATAGGCAATTGCGGGGCGATCTTGGCCATGGAAACTTAACTCCAGAAAAATTCGTTGTGGTGTAGCCCGTGGATAGTTGGCTTATTCGCCCCAAACGTCCTTCAAGACGTTGACCCAGTTCTCGCCCATGATCTTGCGCACCACACGCTCGGGGTGGCCGCGCTTGAGCAGGGTCTCTGTCAGGTTGGGGAACTCGCCGACGGTGCGGATGCCCAGCGGGTTGATGATCTTGCCGAAGCTGGTCAGGCGGCGGGCGTAGCCCTTGTCATGGGTCAGCATTTCAAAGAAATCCTGGCCATGGCCCTGGGTGAAGTCGGTGCCGATACCGATGGCGTCCTCGCCGACGATATTCATGGTGTATTCGATGGCTTCGGCGTAGTCGTCGATGGTCGAATCGATGCCCTTGGCCAGGAACGGCGCGAACATGGTCACGCCGACAAAGCCGCCGTGGTCAGCGATGAACTTCAGCTCTTCATCGGACTTGTTGCGCGGGTGCTCTTTAAGGCCGGACGGCAGGCAGTGGGAGTAGCACACCGGCTTTTTCGATTCGAGGATGACTTCTTCGCTGGTCTTGGAGCCGACGTGGGACAGGTCGCACATGATGCCGACGCGGTTCATCTCGGCGACGATCTCGCGCCCGAAGCCCGACAGGCCGCCGTCGCGTTCGTAGCAACCGGTGCCGACCAGGTTCTGGGTGTTGTAGCACATCTGCACCACACCGACGCCGAGCTGCTTGAAGATCTCTACATAACCGAGCTGGTCTTCAAACGCGTGGGCGTTCTGGAAGCCGAAGATGATGCCGGTCTTGCCCTGTTCCTTGGCCTTGCGGATGTCGGCGGTGGTTTTCACCGGGATCACCAGGTCGCTGTTCTCGCGGATCAGGGTCTGGCTGGCGACGATGTTGTTGATCGTGGCCTGGAACCCTTCCCATACCGACACAGTGCAGTTCGCGGCGGTGAGGCCACCTTTGCGCATGTCCTCGAACAGGTCGCGGTTCCACTTGGCAATGATCAGCCCGTCGATAACGATGCTGTCGGCGTGCAATTCGGCTGGGCTCATCAGGCGTCCCCTTATTTTGGCAATTCATGCGCCGAATCGTCTGCCGGCGCTTTGGGGCCAGCATATGCCCAGGGGCCGACCGAGCCGGGTGCAAAAACGACAGGGGAATTGCCGAAAGCGTCAATCCACGACAAAGGCTGTTATGAGTGGTCTGACTGGCGGCTGTTATTTGTCTTACGCTTGAGCCAGAATTCCCGCATCACCTGATATGAGACGGCGCAATGAAATCGATTTTCCTGGCTTTGGCACTCATCGCAACCGGCGTCCACGCGGCCGAAGACACCGACAGCACGCCGTGCGATGGCATCGAAAACGACAAGCAAACCCTGGAATGCGCCACCTACAACAAAACCACTGCCGAGCAATTGCTCAAGGATAATTATCAGGGCCTGCTGGAACGCATGCATTCCACCTATGGCAGCGACAAGACCAAACTCGCCGACATTACCGCTCGTCTGAAGGATGCCCAGCAGAAGTGGGAAAAACTGCGTGACGCCGATTGTGCGGTGGACACCTTTCCAGCGGTGACGGGCACCAAGGCCTATGCGATTGCGCAAAATGACTGCCTGGCGCGGATGAGTGATGAGCGGTCGGAGTTTCTGGAGTCGATTGGGCAGGAATAAGCGACAATCGCCGCCACTTTCTCTTTGAACCAAGGCCATTCATGACTATCTGCGGCATCGAAATCAAAGGCAGCGAAGCCATCATCGCTGTCGCCTCCCTGGACAACCAGGCGCTGGGCCACGTCGCCCTGGCCACCAAGAAAATCGCCCTTGAAGACGATGATGAAGCGGCCAACGTCAGAGCCTTTGCCGCCCAGGTGAAGGCCTTCGTGCAGGCCAACGCCGTCACTCGCATCGCGATCAAGAAGCGCAGCAAAAAAGGCGAATTCGCCGGTGGCCCGACCACGTTCAAGATTGAAGGGGTGTTTCAACTGCTGGAGGGGGTTGAGGTGACGCTGCTGTCGCCGCAGACCATCAATGCGCAGAACAAGAAGCACAACTTTGAACTGCCGGCGACGTTGAACAAATATCAGCATGAGGCCTTCAAGGCGGCGTGTTCGGCACTGCTGAAGAAGTAAGCTACACCACAATCCAATGTGGGAGGGGGCTTGCCCCCGATAGCGGTGAGTCAGCCAAAGCTGTATCAACTGACAGTCCGTCATCGGGAGCAAGCCCCCTCCCACATTAGATGTGTGGTTTTTTCAGTGGGGTGTATGGCGCTTGTGCCGCAGCCAGTCGCCGAACGTTTTGTCTTCCAGGGCATACCCACCCCGACTCGACTTCCACACCAGCTCCTTGTCACGCAACGCATCGATGCAGGCCTGGACGGTCTGGGTGCCCGGCACCACGTCGCTGCCCATGGCTTCCAGCGCCTTGCTGACAGCCGTGAGGGTGCTGTCGGTAAACGGCGCAAAAGGTTCGTTGTTGTGTGAGCGCTCCACCATCACCTCCAACACCGCACGTTGCGGGATAGTCAGGGCGTTCCAGGCGCTTTCGAACTCGGTCCATACACCCGCGCGCAGCAGTTCGGCGCGACTGTGCAGCAATTGGCCCAGATTGCTCGCCTCGCCCAGTTCCAACGCGACTTCACCGATGATCGTGCGCAACATCTCGGGACGCCGGCCTACCAGCTCAAATGCCTCATCAATATCAGCCGCGTTGAACTGGTTGGTCTCGGCCAGGTGCGCGTTGAGGTGTACGGTATAGGCCTGGGTGAACTCTTTACCCAGCAGCGGAAACGGCGTGATGCTGGAACCGAAGAACGGCTGGCTTTTACCCAATACCAAATGGGCGAGTTTGTCGCGATTGGAACCGGTAAACACCAGGCGCAAGCCGCTGCCCTCTTCGTCACGGCCCTGGTTGAGCTGATCCCGGGCAGCCTTCAACGCGAACATCGCATTGATACCCGACTCGGTGGTCAAGGCGTGCTGCGCTTCGTCAATCACCAGCACAACAGGTTTTTCTGCAGCACTGTGGAGCAGTTCCAAGGCTTGGGTCAGCGTCGCACCGACAGGCAATTGTGGCTTGGTAAAGTCCCAGGAGAGCGTTCGCAGAAAGCTCAGTTTCTCGATGCCAATATTCTTGGCCAGTTTGCGAATGCCCTTTTCATAGGGAACCAGGGCTGCCGCAATAGCACTGGCAATCAACTCCGCAGGATCTTTCTCCTTGTCAGCCCAGAGATCCACATACACCGCCAGCCAGCCCCGGAGCTGACATTCCGGAATCAAGTCTTCGCGCAGGAAAGTGCTTTTGCCGGTACGACGGGGGGCCGCAAGAAACAGGCCAGAGGTGAAATCCTGAATACCGGCGCCCACCAGGCCATCGGCAATACTGCTTGCCAGGGCGGGGCGACGGAACACGAAGCCGCTGTGCTTGGACATGGATTTATACTCAATTATGAAAACAACTATAAATTATAGTGATGAGTATAATTCACTATAATTGCCCGTCAAACCACCTCCCGTCGCCGATCCTCCCTCGGACACTTGGCAAACCTCGCCCGATAACTCCGGGTGAAATACGACGGCGACTCGAACCCGCAGGCAATGCTCACCTCCAGCACGCTCATATCGCTCTGGCGCAGCAGCTGCCGGGCTTTTTCCAGGCGCAGGCCAAGGTAGAAGTTGCTCGGGGTATCGTTCAAATGCAGGCGAAACAAACGCTCCAGCTGGCGTCGGGTAACTTTGATCGCGTCGGCCAACGCCAAGGTGCTCAGGGGCGGTTCGGTGTGCTGCTCCATCTCGCCGATCACTTGCACCAGCTTCTTGTTGTTGATGCCGTAGCGCGTGGCGATCTGCATGCGCTGGTGGTCCTTGCGCGGGCGGATGCGGCCGAGTACGAACTGTTCGGAGACCTGGATCGCCAGGTCGGCGCCGTGGGCCTGGGCGATCAGGTCGAGCATCAGGTCGATGGAGGCGGTGCCGCCGGCGCAGGTGATGCGGCGGCGGTCGATTTCGAACAGTTCCTGGGTCACGCTCAGGTGCGGGTACGACTCCTTGAAGGCATCGATGGCTTCCCAGTGCAGGGTCAGGCGATGACCGTCGAGCAGGCCGGCTTCGGCGAGCACGCAGGCGCCGGTGTCGATGGCGCCGAGGGTCACGCCGTCATGGTCCAGACGGCGCAGCCAGTGCTCCAGCGCCGGCGTGGCGAACTGCAGCGGTTCGAAGCCGGCCACCACCAACAGCGTCGCACCCTTTTTCAGCGGTTCCAGCGCGGCGTCGGCGTTGACCGACATGCCATTGCTCGCCAGCACCGCGCCGCCATCGGCGCTCAGCACATGCCAGCGGTACAACTCGCCACGAAAGCGGTTGGCCACGCGTAAAGGTTCCAGTGCAGAAATAAAACCGATGGCCGAGAACCCCGGCATCAGCAGAAAGTAGAAATCCTGGGACATGGTGGCGCTCTCGTAGGACGGGCAGCGTGGCACTGTGATACTCCCGTTCTCGGGTGGATTCAAGGGGGCAGGTCGCTGCAGTGCAAGAGCTGGTCGCCGCCGTGCGTTTTGTCGCCGCCAAAGCTACGTAACTTGGCCTCACGGCGCACAAAGACGCCGGCCCCCACAATAACGACCTGCCGAGGGATCCACCATGAACCGACTGATTCGCCGCTGCGTGCTTGCACTCAGCGCCAGCGCCATCTTGAGCACGAACGTATGGGCTGCCGACGCGGCATCCTGCCAGAACGTGCGCATGGGCGTGGTGAACTGGACCGACGTCATCGCCACCAGCGCCATGACCCAAGTGTTGCTCGACGGCCTCGGCTACAAGACCAAACAAACCAGCGCCTCCCAGCAAATCATCTTCGCCGGTATCCGTGACCAGCGCCTGGACCTGTTCCTCGGCTACTGGAACCCGCTGATGACCCAGACCATCACGCCGTTCGTCGACGCCAAGCAAATCAAAGTCCTCGACAAACCCAGCCTGGAAGACGCCCGCGCGACCCTCGCCGTGCCGACTTACCTGGCGGACAAAGGCCTGAAGACCTTTGCCGACATCGCCAAATTCGAGAAGGAACTGGGCGGCAAGATCTACGGCATCGAGCCGGGCTCGGGGGCCAACACCCAGATCAAGGCGATGATCGCCAAGAACCAGTTCGGCCTGGGCAAGTTCCAACTGGTGGAATCCAGCGAGGCCGGCATGCTTGCCGCCGTGGACCGTGCGGTACGCCGCAAGGAAGCCGTGGTGTTCTTCGGCTGGGCGCCGCACCCGATGAACGTCAATATCGCGATGACCTACCTCACCGGCAGCGACGACGCCCTGGGCCCGAACGAAGGCATGGCCACCGTCTGGACCGTGACCGCGCCGACCTACGCCGAACAGTGCCCCAACGTACACAAGCTGCTGACCAACCTGACCTTCACCGCCGCCGACGAGAGCCGGATGATGCAGCCGTTGCTGGATCACAAGGATGCCCTCGAGTCCGCCAGGCAGTGGCTCAAGGATCACCCCCAGGACCAGGCGCGCTGGCTCGAAGGCGTGACCACCTTCGACGGCAAACCGGCGGCGGCCAACCTGCAATTGACCAGCAAATAACCTTCTTCGAATCACCGTTTCGCGGTCACTACCGACCGCGAACGGCATCACCACGCCTGTAAGGAACCTGCCCCATGAACCACGACGTCATCATCACCTGCGCACTCACCGGTGCTGGCGACACGACCGCCAGAAGCCCACACGTGCCGGTCACCCCCAAGCAAATCGCCGCCGCCGCGGTGGAAGCAGCCAGAGCGGGCGCCACCGTGGTGCACTGCCACGTGCGCGACCCCGAGACCGGCAAGTTCAGCCGCGACGTCGCCCTGTACCGCGAGGTGATGGAGCGCATCCGTGAGGCCGACATCGACATCATCGTCAACCTCACCGCCGGCATGGGCGGCGACCTCGAGATCGGCGGCGGCGAGCACCCGATGGACTTCGGTCCCAATACCGACCTGGTCGGCCCGCTGACCCGCCTGGCCCATGTGGAAGAGCTGCTGCCGGAAATCTGCACCCTGGACTGCGGCACCCTGAACTTTGGCGATGGCGACACGATTTACGTCTCCACGCCGGCGCAGTTGCGTGCGGGCGCCAAGCGCATCCAGGAACTGGGCGTGAAGGCCGAGCTGGAAATCTTCGACACCGGCCACCTGTGGTTCGCCAAGCAGATGATCAAGGAAGGCCTGCTCGACAACCCGCTGTTCCAACTGTGCCTGGGCATCCCCTGGGGCGCGCCGGCCGACACCACCACCATGAAGGCCATGGTCGACAACCTGCCCGCCGACGCGGTGTGGGCCGGGTTCGGGATCGGCCGCATGCAAATGCCCATGGCCGCGCAAGCGGTGCTGCTGGGCGGCAACGTACGGGTCGGCCTGGAGGACAACCTGTGGCTGGACAAAGGCGTACTTGCCACCAACGGCCAACTGGTGGAACGCGCCGGCGAAATCCTCAGCCGCCTGGGCGCGCGGGTCATGACCCCGGCGGAGGGTCGCATCAAGATGGGCCTTACCAAACGCGGCTAACCGAATCAAAAAATGTGGGAGGGACTTGCCCCCTCCCACAGGGAATCACCGAACGCTCTAGGAATTTGCCATGCGCTTTATCACTGAGATCAAAACCTTCGCCGCCCTGGGCAGCGGTGTCATCGGCAGCGGCTGGGTGTCCCGCGCGCTGGCCCACGGCCTGGATGTGGTGGCCTGGGACCCGGCGCCGGGTGCCGAAGCGGCGCTGCGCAAGCGCGTCGCCAATGCCTGGGGCGCCCTGGAAAAACAGGGCCTGGCACCCGGCGCATCCCAAGACCGCCTGCGCTTTGTGGCCACCATCGAAGAATGCGTGAAAGACGCCGACTTCATCCAGGAAAGCGCCCCGGAACGCCTGGAACTGAAGCTGGAATTGCACAGCAGGATCAGCGCCGCGGCCAAGCCCGATGCATTGATCGGTTCAAGTACCTCGGGGCTGTTGCCGAGTGAGTTCTACGAGGGCTCGACCCACCCGGAACGCTGTGTGGTCGGCCATCCGTTCAACCCGGTCTATCTGTTGCCGCTGGTGGAAGTGGTCGGCGGCAAGAACACCGCGCCGCAAGCGATCCAGGCCGCGATCAAGGTGTACGAATCCCTCGGCATGCGCCCGCTGCATGTGCGCAAGGAAGTCCCCGGGTTTATCGCCGACCGCTTGCTCGAAGCGCTGTGGCGCGAGGCATTGCACCTGGTGAATGACGGCGTGGCCACCACCGGCGAGATCGACGATGCCATCCGCTTTGGCGCCGGCCTGCGCTGGTCGTTCATGGGCACCTTCCTCACCTACACCCTGGCGGGCGGCGATGCGGGCATGCGCCACTTCATGGCGCAGTTCGGCCCGGCGTTGCAGTTGCCGTGGACCTACCTGCCGGCTCCGGAGCTGACCGACAAGTTGATCGACGATGTGGTCGATGGCACCAGCGACCAGTTGGGCAAACACAGCATTTCTGCGCTGGAACGCTATCGTGATGATTGCCTGCTGGCGGTGCTGGAAGCGGTGAAAACCACCAAAGCCAAGCACGGCATGACCTTCGCCGAATAACGGAACCCTCACCATGCCTGCACTGACCACCTACACCACCCCAGTCCTTGCCGACTGGGTGGACTACAACGGCCACCTGCGCGACGCGTTCTACCTGCTGATCTTCAGCTACGCCACCGACGCGCTGATGGACACCCTCGGTTTGGACAGCGAAAACCGCGAAGCCAGCGGCCATTCGCTGTTCACCCTGGAACTGCACCTGAACTACCTGCACGAGGTGAAACTGGGCGCCGAAGTGGAGGTGCACACGCAACTGATCGCCCACGATGCCAAGCGCCTGCACCTTTATCACAGCCTGCATTTAGTGGGCGATGAGAAAGAACTGGCCGGCAACGAACAGATGCTGCTGCACGTCGACCTGGCGGGTCCGCATTCGGCCCCGTTTGCCGAGGCGACGTTGGAGAAACTCATTGCGATCAGCGCTGAGCAAGCCGACCTGCCAAGGCCCGCGCTCCTCGGCCGAGTGATTGGACTGCCCCCGAAAAAATAAGGAGCCATCATGCAAACCGCCGCCGCTGTTGCCGATTTCCGTATTTACCCGAAACTCTGCGACCTCGCCGATGTACAGGTGCTGGACGATCAGGTTCGCGTGACATGGGCCGATGGCCGGGTCAGCCCGTTTCATCATCAGTGGCTGCGGGACAACTGCCCGTGCACGCAATGCGTGTACAGCGTGACCCGCGAGCAAGTGCTGGAAATTGTCGATGTGGATGAAAACCTCGGCGCCATCAGCGTGCGTATCGACCAGGGCTTCCTCAGCGTGGAATGGCACGGCGGTCATCGCAGCCAGTACGATCCCGGCTGGCTGCGGGCCCATGCCTACGACGATGAATCCCGCGCCGAACGCCGGGCGGCGAAAGCAAAATCGCGGCTCTGGGACAACACCTTCGAACTGCCTATATTCGACTACGCGGCGGTCATGCAAGACCCTGCGGCGCTGCTGCAATGGCTGCTGGCCTTGCGTGACGCGGGCCTGACGCAAATGCGCGGCGTACCCACCGAACCCGGTTCCCTGGCGCGTGTCGCCCAGCGTATTTCATTTATCCGCGAGAGCAATTTCGGCGTGCTGTTCAACGTGCAATCCAAGGCCGATGCCGACAGCAATGCCTACACCGCTTTCAACCTGCCCTTGCACAGTGATTTGCCGACCCGGGAGCTGCAACCGGGGCTGCAATTCCTGCATTGCCTGGTCAACGATGCCGACGGGGGCGAAAGTATTTTTGTCGATGGGTTTGCCATCGCCAATGCCCTGCGCGAGGAAGATCCCGAAGCGTTTCGTGCCTTGTGTGAAATACCCGTGGAGTTTCGCAACAAAGACCGCCACAGCGACTATCGTCGCCTCGCGCCGATCATCGCATTGGACGCCTTGGGGGATGTGGCAGAGATTCGCATGGCCAACTTTTTGCGTGGGCCGTTCGAGACGTCGGTGGCGCAGATGCCGTTGCTGTATCGGGCTTATCGACGCTTTATCGCGATGACGCGCGAGGCGCGCTTTCGGTTGGTCAAGCGCCTGAACCCGGGCGAGCTGTGGTGCTTCGATAACCGCCGCACGTTGCATGCGCGCAATGCGTTTGATCCCACCTCCGGGGCGCGGCACTTTCAGGGTTGCTATATCGACCGGGATGAACTGCTTTCACGAATCCTGGTGCTGCAGCGCTAAAAAAGCCCCGGTCCAGCCGTGACTGGATCGGGGCAGAGTGCCTTGTGTGAGCCGTGCATCCCGAGGGTGACCAAACCTTCAAGCTGCTTGCTGGTGGACAGTGTGCCTATTACTTCAGTGGGTAAATGGCCCGAAAACGACACGCTCATAGCCATCTGAGCCATTCGTGCATTCTGCCCTTGCCGACCGGCCGGGGGCCTACCAGAATCCAAGTCGATCCCCGCTCCCTTCACCAGGATAAACGTCATGATGCATGCGGATTTGATTGACCAGGATGACCTGCTGAGCCAACTGCGCTCCCTGGGTTTCGAGGTGTCCAGCGGCGCCAGCGCCGAACAGGCCTGCGAGTGCGCGGTACGCGGTTTGAGCGAAGCACGGGCCAAGGCGCTCAAGGGTATGGTTGAGCAGATGTACACCGGCAGTGCGACGATTTTGCCGGCGGTGCGTCAGGCGATCGATAAACAGTTGTTACCGGCACTGATGCAGTTCAAACAGAACTCCGGCGCCTGACAGACCGCTATCGGGGGCAAGCCCCCGATGCAGTCAACTCGGTTTAAAGCCGTACACTCGCGAAAGTCGACTCATTGCGCGCCTGGCTCAACGCCGACATCGGCCCCGACAACGGTGACAATACCAGCGCCTGCGGAATCGGCATCATCGCCACCTGCTGGGTGGTGTTGGAGCCTACGCGCTCATCCCGTGGCGGAATGCCGAAGTATTCGCGGTAGCACTTGGAGAAGTGTGGCGTGGAGACAAACCCGCACACCGAGGCCACTTCGATGATCGACATCGGCGTTTGCTTGAGCAACTGCCGCGCGCGAATCAGGCGCAGCTTGAGGTAGTAGCGCGACGGCGAGCAGTGCAGGTATTTCTGGAACAGCCGCTCCAGCTGGCGACGCGACACGGCGACGTACACCGCCAGTTCGTCGAGGTCGATCGGCTCTTCGAGGTTGGCTTCCATCAGCGCGACGATTTCCTGCAGCTTCGGCTGGTTGGTGCCCAGCATGTGCTTGAGCGGCACACGCTGGTGATCCTGTTCGTTGCGGATGCGCTCGTACACGAACATCTCGGAGATCGCCGCCGACAGTTCGCGGCCGTGGTCGCGGCTGATCAGGTGCAGCATCATGTCCAGTGGCGCGGTGCCGCCCGAACTGGTGAAGCGGTTGCGGTCGAGGGTGAACAAACGGGTGCTCATCGACACGCGCGGGAAGGCTTCCTGCATCGACGCCAGGCATTCCCAGTGCACGCTGCAATCGAAGCCGTCGAGCAGACCGGCACAGGCCAGGGCCCAGCTGCCAGTGCACACCGCGCCAAGGCGACGGGACTGGCGCGCCTGGCTTTGCAGCCACGACACATGCTCACGGGTCACGGTGCGCTGGATACCCACGCCGCCGCACACAATCACAGTGTCCAGGGCCGGGGCTTTGTGCATGGAGGCATCGGGGGTGATTTGCAGACCGTCGCTGGCCCATACCTGATTGCCGTCGACACTCAGAGTTGTCCAGCGATACAGCTCGCGGCCGGACAGCTGGTTGGCCATGCGCAGCGGTTCCACGGCCGACGCCAGGGAAATCAGCGTGAAATTGTCCAGCAGCAAAAAGCCGATGGATTGAGGCGCACGGTTCTGGGGTTGGGCCCCGGAGTTGAACGACGTCATCGCGGTATCTCCTCACACAAAGCAGGTGATGGCCTCAGGCGAGGCTCTTGTTATTGCGCTCTTCATCCGGCAAGGCGAGAGGCTTTGAATTGATAGAGCAAATGCCATGCCTAAATTTGAATGGCCATTCAACAAATCCTGAAAACGACCTGATGACGCGTCTAAATAAGCCCGCGCGGTAAGTGCGGGATATGGCCGAAAATGGAGTGGCAGCCGCCCTGCTCAAGGGGTGTGAGCAGTTCGGTATCACTTGTGGGAAGGCGCTTTCAGCGCGTAGGAAAAGTCTGTCACCGCACGCACAGGTGACGGGTGGTCGAGGGGAAAATCGTTTGGAAGCTACTTATCTGTTTGCGACGCGCTAAAAGGTGGCGATTTTGGTTGGAGTGTTCACTTGTAGTGAGCGGGCTCGCCCCGCGCTGGGTGGCGAAGCCGCCCCAAAATCAGGCGACCGGGTTTTATCTGAAACTATGTGGTGCCTTTATTGGGGAGGCTTCGCCACCCAGCGCGGGGCAAGCCCGCTCACCACAAAGGCCCTGTTCATCACAACAAGCTAATCAGCACTCCACCGCACTGACCGCCAACCCGCCCCGGGACGTCTCTTTGTACTTGTCATGCATATCCGCCCCGGTATCGCGCATGGTGCGGATCACGCGGTCCAGGGAGATAAAGTGCTGGCCATCACCGCGCAGGGCCATCTGCGCCGCGTTGATCGCCTTCACCGCGGCAATCGCATTGCGCTCGATGCACGGCACTTGCACCAGCCCGCCCACCGGGTCGCAGGTCAGGCCGAGGTTGTGCTCCAGGCCGATTTCGGCGGCGTTGCACAGTTGCTCCGGGGTTGCGCCGAGGATCTCTGCCAGCCCGGCAGCGGCCATGGCGCAGGCCGAACCCACTTCACCCTGGCAACCGACTTCGGCCCCGGAGATCGAGGCGTTCTTCTTGCACAGGATCCCCACCGCCGCCGCACTGAGCAGGTAGTCGACCACGTTGGCTTCGGTGACTTCGTCGCTGAACTTCATGAAGTAGTGCAGCACCGCCGGAATGATCCCCGCCGCACCGTTGGTGGGCGCCGTGACCATGCGCCCACCGGCGGCGTTTTCTTCGTTCACCGCCAGGGCGAACAGGTTGACCCACTCCATCGCACTCAAAGTCGAGCCGATCACATTGGGCTTGTTCAACTCCTGCAGGCTGCGGTGCAACTTGGCGGCGCGACGGCGCACGTTGAGGCCGCCGGGCAGGATGCCTTCGTGCTTGAGGCCCTCCTCCACGCATGCCTGCATGGCGCGCCAGAGCTTCATCAGGCCACTGCGGATTTCATCTTCGGAGCGCCAGACTTTTTCATTGGCCAGCATCAACTCGGCGACACGCAGGTTGTGGGTCTTGCACAGCTGCAGCAACTCCACCGCGCTGGAGAAATCATAGGGCAACTCGGTGCGGTCCATGTCCGCCACACCGCTCTGCGCCTGGGCTTCATCCACCACGAAACCACCGCCCACTGAGTAGTAGGTGTCGCGGTGCAGCTCGCCGTCATCACCAAACACCACCAGGGTCATGGCGTTGGGGTGGAACGGCAGGTTTTCGTCGAGCAGGCGCATGTCCCGGGCCCACACGAACGGCACGGGCAAACGTCCGTCCAGCAGCAATGTGTCGGTTTCGCGCAGGGTGTGGATGCGCAGGCCGATCTGCGATGGATCGATCGCGTCCGGCCACTCGCCCATCAGGCCCATGATGGTGGCGGTGTCGCTGCCGTGGCCGATGCCGGTGGCGGACAGCGAACCGTACAGCTGAACTTCGACACGCCTGACTTGTTCCAACAGTTCACGTTCACGTAACCCCTGGACGAACAACGCCGCGGCGCGCATGGGGCCGACGGTGTGAGAACTGGAAGGCCCGATGCCGATCTTGAACAGGTCGAAAACACTGATAGCCATTGCGGTAGAACTCCTCGATAAGCACGGCCAGGCTTGAACGAGGTGCTACGCTCAGATCGCCCAGATGGCGGCATCATCAAGCTTTTGCTGTCGCTCACGGCGTCTCACACCGACGCACCCATGCTCACCAGCGTCGCTCCCGTGCGATCGCCTGTTTCAGCCGTTTTTAGCGGTGCAGATGGGCAAAAACAGCGGTTTTACCTTGGGAAAAACCTGTAAGCGACGTCACCGACACTGGATACGACCCTCCCTGTACTGGATACGACGCCCCCTGTAGGCGTCAGATTTTCACTGGTACATGATCAGTCTCGACTCGTTTGCAAGGCACCGTGGCAGAGCTGTTGCCGCACGCTCCAACCGCAACACTTATAAAGCGCGGCGAATGCCGCCAGAAAAAACACAGGAGTCTACCCAGATGAAAGGTTCACCCTCGTTGTTGTTGGCCGCCATGCTGAGTCTGCCAGTCATGGCGCACGCCGCAGAACCGGAACAGTGCAAGACCGTCAACTTCTCCGATGTCGGCTGGACCGACATCACCGTCACGACCGCGACCACCAGCGAAATCCTCAAGGGCCTGGGCTACAAGACCAAGACCACGATGATTTCCGTTCCTGTGACCTACAAGTCCCTGGCCGACGGCAAGAACATGGACGTGTTCCTCGGCAACTGGATGCCGACCATGGAAAACGACATCAAGCAGTACCGTGATGCCGGCACCGTGGAAACCGTGCGCGCCAACCTGGAAAACGCCAAGTACACCCTGGCGGTACCCGAGGCGCTGTACAACAAGGGCCTGAAAGACTTCGCCGATATCGCCAAATTCAAGGATGAGCTGGGCGGCAAGATCTACGGCATCGAGCCGGGCAACGACGGCAACCGCACCATCCAGACGCTGATCGACAAAGACGCCTTCGGCCTCAAGACCGCCGGTTTCAAAGTGGTCGAATCCAGCGAAGCCGGGATGCTTTCCCAGGTGGAGCGCGCCACCAAGCGTGACCAGGCCATCGTGTTCCTCGGCTGGGAACCGCACCCGATGAACACCCGCTTCAAGATGAAGTACCTGACCGGGGGTGACGATTCGTTCGGCCCCAACTACGGCCAGGCCACCATCTACACCAACACCCGCAAGGGCTACACCGAGGAATGCAGCAACGTCGGTCAGTTGCTGAAGAACCTGGTGTTCACCTTGAACATGGAAAGCACCCTGATGGGCAACGTCCTGGACGACAAGATGAAGCCCGATGCCGCCGCCAAGGCCTGGCTGAAAAAGAACCCGCAAGTCCTCGACACCTGGCTCGCCGGGGTCAACACCGTCGATGGCAAACCAGGCCTGGAGGCCGTCAAAGCGTATCTCGCCAAGTAATCCCGCTGACCCCGGGGCGGTGCGCTGCCCCGGGATGTTTTCCCTCTTCGCATGTGGACATTCACTACCATGCTGACTGAACAGAAAATCCCACTAGGCCAGTACATCGCTGCCTTCGTCGAATGGTTGACCCAACACGGCGCCAACTACTTCGACGCAATCGCATCGACACTGGAAACGATGATCCACGGCGTGACGTTCGCGCTGACCTGGTTCAATCCGCTGGCATTGATCGGTCTGATTGCGCTGCTGGCTCACTTTATTCAACGTAAATGGGGACTGACTGTTTTTGTCATCGCCTCCTTCCTGCTGATCCTCAACCTGGGGTACTGGCAGGAAACCATGGAGACCCTCGCGCAGGTGCTGTTCGCCACCCTGGTCTGCGTGGTCATCGGTGTGCCGCTGGGCATTGTTGCCGCGCACAAACCGCTGTTCTACACCATGATGCGGCCGGTGCTCGATCTGATGCAGACCGTACCGACCTTCGTCTACCTCATCCCTACCCTGACCCTCTTCGGGCTGGGTGTGGTGCCTGGGTTGATTTCCACGGTGGTGTTCGCGATTGCCGCGCCGATCCGCCTGACCTACCTGGGTATCCGTGATGTACCGCAAGAGTTGATGGACGCCGGAAAGGCCTTTGGCTGCTCGCGCCGTCAGTTGCTCTCGCGCATTGAACTGCCCCACGCCATGCCGAGCATCGCTGCCGGTATTACCCAATGCATCATGCTGTCGTTGTCGATGGTGGTGATCGCGGCCCTGGTGGGCGCCGACGGCCTCGGCAAGCCAGTGGTCAACGCGCTGAACACCGCCGATATCGCCCTGGGCTTCGAAGCCGGCCTGGCGATTGTGCTGCTGGCCATCATGCTCGACCGCATCTGCAAACAACCCGACGCCAAAGTAGGGGGTGATGCATGAGCATTATCCGATTCGACAATGTCGACGTGATCTTCTCCAAAGACCCACGCGAAGCGCTCAAGCTGCTGGACCAGGGCATGAGCCGTAACGAAATCCTGAAAAAGACCGGGCAGATTGTCGGCGTTGAAAAGGCCAGCCTGGATGTGGAAAAAGGCGAGATCTGCGTGCTGATGGGCCTGTCGGGCTCCGGCAAGTCGAGCCTGCTGCGCTGCATCAACGGCCTCAACACCGTCAGCCGTGGCCAGTTGTTCGTCGAGCATGAAGGTCGCCAGATCGACATCGCCTCCTGCAGCCCCGCCGAGCTGAAAATGATGCGCACCAAGCGCATCGCCATGGTGTTCCAGAAATTCGCCCTGATGCCTTGGCTGACGGTGCGCGAGAACATCAGCTTTGGTCTGGAAATGCAGGGCCGCCCGGAAAAAGAACGGCGCAAGCTGGTGGACGATAAACTCGAGCTGGTGGGCCTGACCCAATGGCGCAACAAGAAGCCCGATGAGCTGTCCGGCGGCATGCAACAACGCGTCGGCCTGGCGCGCGCGTTGGCGATGGACGCCGACATCCTGCTGATGGACGAGCCCTTCTCCGCCCTCGACCCGCTGATCCGCCAGGGCCTGCAGGACGAGTTGCTGGAACTGCAAAGCAAGCTGAGCAAGACCATCGTGTTCGTCAGCCACGACCTCGACGAGGCGCTCAAGCTGGGCAGCCGCATCGCGATCATGAAAGACGGCAAGATCATCCAGTACAGCGTGCCGGAAGAGATCGTGCTGAACCCGGCGGACGACTACGTACGTACCTTCGTCGCCCATACCAACCCGCTGAACGTACTGTGCGGCCGCAGCCTGATGCGCACATTGGACAACTGCAAACGCGTCAACGGCTCAGTGTGTCTCGACCCGGGCGGCGACTCATGGCTGGACCTGGCCGAAGGCAACACCATCCAGGGCGCACGGCAGAATGGCGTGGTGATGAACCTGCAAAACTGGGCGCCGGGGCAACCGGTGGAAGGCCTGGGTCGAGTCCCGACACTGGTGGATTCGAATATCGGCATGCGTGATGCGCTGCAGATTCGCTACCAGACGGGGAACAAGCTGGTGTTGCATGACAACAACCAGGTGGTGGGGATCCTCGGCGACAGTGAGCTCTACCACGCCCTGCTGGGCAAAAACCTGGGCTGACCACACTGCATGACAACTGTGGGAGGGGGCTTGCCCCCGATAGCGGTGGATCAGTAACAGATGGACTGACTGACACACTGCAATCGGGGGCAAGCCCCCTCCCACATTTAAAGCACCACCAGGCTCAACTATCAGCTATAGACACGGCCAAGGAGCTGCCGATGGCTTTCAAACTGATCGAGCACGTCCCGGGTGATCTGTTCCTGGGCGAAGCCCATCAGGTCGTATTCCTGAGGCCCGTTGTGCAGGTACACCTCGGCCCGGTAATAGCGGGTGCGTTCTTCTTCGGGCAGGTCGCTCGGTGCCGACGAGTAAGCATCCAGGCTCACTTCATAAACGAAGGGATTGCCCTCTTCCATCTCGATGCGCACACCGATGCAGCGCTTGGATTTACCCAGCAGCGTCTGCACTTCCAAACCTTGTTCACGCAACGCCGTCGCCGCTTCTTCCAGCGCCGGCGTGACGTGCTTGTCCATAAAGCGCTGCACAGTGCCCTGGCTCGGTTGCAGGTCGAGTGCCGTCAAACGCTCGCTGAAGCCGCGACGCCCGCGTTCAGCCAGTTGCGCCTGCTCCTGTTCGATCGCCACGTCCTGGCGCATCGCCTTGTGCAAACCGAACATAAAGAAAATCAGCACCACCGAGAACGGCAGACCCGCCAGCACCACCATGGTTTGCATGGCTTCGAAGTTGCCGGCAAACAGCAGGCCAATGGTCACCAGGGTGATCACCGCCGACCAGAAGATGCGCAACCAGTGCGGTGCATCTTCATCCACATTGCCGCCTTTGCAGGAAAGGTTGGCCATCATCACCGCACCGGAATCCGCCGGGGTCAGGAACAGCACAAAGCCCACGAAGATCGACACGCCGATAACGATTTTCGACGCCGGGTAATGCTCCAGCAACTGGTAGATGGCCATGGACGGTTGTTCCAGCGCCGTCTTGCCCAACTCCACCGCACCATGGTTGAGCACCAGGTCCAGCGCCGAGTTACCGAAGATCGACAGCCACGCCAGGGTAAAGCCCAGGGGAATCAGCAACACGCCGGCCACCAGTTCACGCACCGTACGGCCACGGGAAATCCGCGCGATGAACATGCCTACGAATGGCGCCCAGGAAATCCACCAGGCCCAGTAGAACAGGGTCCACAGGCCCATCCAGCGTTCGGTCTTGTCACCGTCGCCTTCGTACACATAGAGGTCGAAGGTTTTCAGCACGATGCCGTTGAGGTAGTCGCCGGTGTTCTGCACCAGGCCATTGAGCAGGTGCAGGGTCGGGCCGAACAGCAGCACGAAGATCAGCAAGCCGCTGAACAGCACGATGTTGAGGTTGGACAGGCGGCGGATGCCGTTCTCCACGCCCGACACGGCGGCGATGGTCGCCACGGTGCTCATCACAATGATCACGATCAGCAGGTTGGTGTTGCTGTGCGCCATGCCGAACAGGTTTTCCAGGCCGGACGACACCTGCATCGAACCGATGCCCAGGTTCGTTACCAGGCCCAGCAGGGTCACGAACATGCCGAAACCGTCCACCGCGTGACCGGCCGCGCCCTTCACCCAACGCTCACCCACCAGCGGGTACAACGCCGAACGCAAGGCCAGCGGCTGGTTATGCCGATAAGCGAAGTACGCCACGGCCAGGCCGACCAGCGCATAGATCGCCCAACCATGCAGGCCCCAGTGCAAAAAGGTCAACTGCAACGCCTGGCGTGCCGCGCCGTTGCTGGCGGCGGCGCCTTCGGGCGGGTTGAAGTAGTGATCCAGCGGCTCGGAGGCACCGAAGTACAGCAGCGAGATGCCGATACCCGACGAGAACAGCATGCCGGCCCAGGCGCCGTAGCTGAAGTCCGGGGTGTCGTCCTTGCTGCCCAGTTTCAACTTGCCATAGGACGAAAACGCCAGGCCGACCACAAACACCAGGTAAGCGGCGATGACCACCATGTAGTACCAGCCGAAGCTTTTGGAAAGCCAGGCCTGGGCTACGCCGAGCATGCGCCCGGCCTCCTGCGGGGCGATGATCAGAATGGCGGTCAACAACAGAATCAGTGCGGTGGAGGTGTAGAACACCCAACCGTTGACCCGTACCTTTTCCGGCGGGGTCTTTATAAGAGAGGCAGAACTCATGGCGCAGATGCTCCGGGCAGTGCGAGAGAGAAACACAAGGCAGCGGTTATCCCGACCTATCGATTTTTCGGCAGTCGACGGACGGGTGTTATAAAGACACCCCGAAAATCCTTGAGCCCCACCAGACAGTGGGCAGGCCTTGATACCGCCTGTTTCGAAGGGTTTTGCAGGTGCCGGATGTCGCCGCCCTCACGTAGGAAATACCCGTAGGCAGCGACCATTTGTCGCAGAGCTTATTCTTTGTTGATTGAACGTTCAATCAAAACAAAATAGACTGGCCTTCAAGTCGACGAACGTTCATCGCCCGTCGGCAGGCCTAAGGAGAGGTGCTACATGCCCAAGGTCGGTATGCAACCCATACGCCGCCAACAGTTGATCGAAGCCACGTTGACGGCCATCGACCAGGTCGGAATGGGAGATGCCAGCATTGCGCTGATCGCCCGTTTGGCCGGGGTCTCGAACGGCATCATCAGTCACTACTTTCAGGACAAGAACGGCCTGATCGCCGCGACGATGCGCTACCTGATGAACGTGCTGATCGAGAACGTCCACGAACGCAGGCTGGCGCTGAAGGACGACAGCCCACGGGCGCACCTTCGGGTGATCATCGAGGGCAACTTCGACGCCAGCCAGGTCAATGGCCCGGCAATGAAAACCTGGCTGGCCTTCTGGGCCACCAGCATGCATCACCCGTCATTGCACAGGTTGCAGCGGATCAACGATCAACGTCTGTATTCCAACCTGTGCTGCCAGTTCCGCCGAGTGCTGCCGCTGCCGCACGCACGCAAAGCAGCCAGAGGCCTGGCGGCCCTGATCGACGGTTTGTGGTTGCGCGGTGCCCTGTCGGGAGACGCTTTCGACACGGCGCAGGCGCAACGGATCGCTTACGAATACATGGATTTCCAATTGGCCAAGCAGGTGAGTTAGAGCCCTTATAAACGCTCAACCCCTGAACGTCCGCCGCCCAGTGTTGCCACACCCTCATGGCCCACTTTGCGGCGGGTAACGCCAACCACTTATGCACTTGCGAGGACTTTATGGCCCGTTTCGACCTGCAAAAACTCTACATTGACGGCGGCTACAGCGACGCTGGCAGCGATGCCACCTTCGACGCCATCAACCCGGCTAACGGTGAAGTTCTCGCCCAAGTGCAACGCGCCACGTTCGACGACGTTGAACGTGCCGTGGTCAGCGCGGAAAAAGGCCAGAAAATCTGGGCCGCCATGACCGCCATGGAGCGTTCGCGCATCCTGCGTCGTGCCGTCGACATCCTGCGCGAGCGCAACGACGAACTGGCCGCGCTGGAAACCCTGGACACCGGTAAAGCCTTTTCCGAAACCCAGTACGTCGACATCGTCACCGGCGCCGACGTGCTGGAATACTACGCAGGCCTGGTACCGGCCATCGAGGGCGAGCAGATCCCTCTGCGCGACACCTCGTTCGTCTACACCCGCCGCGAGCCCCTGGGCGTGGTCGCCGGTATCGGCGCGTGGAACTACCCGATCCAGATCGCCCTGTGGAAATCCGCACCGGCCCTGGCCGCCGGTAACGCGATGATCTTCAAGCCAAGCGAAGTCACCTCGCTGACCACCCTGAAACTGGCCGAGATCTACACCGAAGCCGGCGTTCCAGCCGGCGTGTTCAACGTCTTGACCGGCAGCGGCCGTGAAGTCGGTACCTGGCTGACCGAGCACCCGCGCATCGAGAAAGTCTCGTTCACCGGCGGCACCGACACCGGCAAGAAAGTCATGGCCAGCGCGTCGAGTTCTTCGCTCAAGGAAGTGACCATGGAACTGGGCGGCAAGTCGCCGCTGATCGTGTTCGAAGACGCCGACCTGGATCGTGCGGCCGACATCGCGATGATGGCCAACTTCTACAGCTCCGGCCAGGTCTGCACCAACGGCACCCGCGTGTTCGTGCCCAAGCACCTGCAAGCGGCATTCGAAGCCAAGATCGTTGAGCGTGTTGCGCGCATCCGCGTTGGCGACCCGCAGGACGCCAACACCAACTTCGGTCCGCTGGTCAGCTTCGCCCACATGGAAAGCGTGCTGGGCTACATCGCCAAAGGCAAGGAAGAAGGCGCCCGCGTGCTGTGCGGCGGCGACCGCCTGACCGACGGCGACCTGGCCAAAGGCGCCTTTGTGGCCCCGACCGTGTTCACCGACTGCACCGACGAGATGACCATCGTCCGTGAAGAAATCTTCGGCCCGGTGATGAGCATCCTCACCTATGAAACCGAAGAAGAAGTGATCCGCCGCGCCAACGACACCGACTTCGGCCTGGCTGCGGGCCTTGTGACCAAGGACCTGAACCGCGCCCACCGCGTGATTCACCAGCTGGAAGCGGGCATCTGCTGGATCAACGCCTGGGGCGAATCCGACGCGAAGATGCCGGTGGGTGGCTACAAGCAATCCGGTGTGGGCCGTGAAAACGGCATCAGCTCGCTGAACAACTTCACCCGCATCAAATCGGTACAGGTTGAGCTGGGCGACTACGCCTCGGTGTTCTAAGACCCGGGTTCTGTAGTGCCTTTGAGGCCGCCATCTGGGCTTGTCGCACCGCCCCGATGAGGTCCGACCTGACCACACTTCAAAGAGGGTGCATTTATGTCCCAAGAATACGACTACATCATTGTGGGTGCCGGCTCCGCCGGTAACACCCTGGCGACCCGTCTGACCGAAGACGAAGGCGTCACCGTCCTGCTGCTGGAAGCCGGCGGCCCCGACTACCGCCTCGACTTCCGTACCCAGATGCCCGCCGCCCTGGCCTTCCCACTGCAAGGCCGGCGCTACAACTGGGCGTACGAGACCGATCCGGAGCCGCACATGGACGGCCGCCGGATGGAATGCGGTCGCGGCAAGGGCCTGGGTGGCTCTTCGCTGATCAACGGCATGTGCTACATCCGTGGCAACGCCATGGACTACGACAACTGGTCGAAGCTGCCAGGCCTGGAAGACTGGAGCTACCTCGACTGCCTGCCGTATTTCCGCAAGGCCGAAACCCGCGACATCGGCCCGAACGACTGGCACGGCGGCGATGGCCCGGTCAGCGTGACCACGCCTAAAGCCGGCAACAACCCGCTGTTCCACGCCATGGTTGAAGCGGGCGTGCAGGCCGGTTACCCGCGCACCGAAGACTTGAACGGCTACCAGCAGGAAGGCTTCGGCCCGATGGACCGCACGGTCACGCCTAACGGCCGTCGCGCCAGCACCGCACGCGGTTACCTGGACATAGCCAAGAAGCGCTCCACACTGACCATCGTCACCCACGCCCTCACCGACAAGGTATTGTTCGAAGGCAAGCGTGCCGTGGGTGTGCGTTACCTGATCGGTGCCGCCGAAGAGCGCGTGGAAGCCCGTGCGCGTAAAGAAGTGCTGGTGTGCAGCGGTGCAATCGCTTCGCCGCAGCTGCTGCAACGCTCCGGCGTGGGCCCGGCCAAGCTGCTGGAAAGCCTCGACATCCCGGTGGTCCACGATCTGCCCGGCGTCGGCGAAAACCTGCAGGACCACCTTGAGTTGTACCTGCAATATGCGTGCACCCAGCCGGTGTCGCTGTACCCGTCGCTGCTCTGGTACAACCAGCCGGCCATCGGTGCCGAGTGGCTGTTCAACGGCACCGGCATCGGCGCCAGCAACCAGTTCGAAGCGGGCGGTTTTATCCGTACCCGTGAAGAATTCGAATGGCCGAACATCCAGTACCACTTCCTGCCGGTCGCGATTAACTACAACGGCAGCAACGGTGTCAAAGAGCACGGCTTCCAGGCGCACATGGGCTCCATGCGCTCGCCGAGCCGTGGCCGCGTGCAACTGAAGTCGAAGAACCCACGGGACTACCCGAGCATCCTCTTCAACTACATGGCCACCGAGCAGGACTGGCAGGAATTCCGCGACGGCATCCGCCTGACCCGTGAAATCATGCAGCAGCCGGCACTGGACCCGTACCGTGGCCGCGAAATCAGCCCGGGCATCGAGGTGCAAACCGATGAGCAGTTGGACAAGTTCATCCGCGAGCACGCCGAGACCGCGTTCCACCCGTCCTGTTCGTGCAAGATGGGCGACGACGAGATGGCCGTGGTCGATGGCGAAGGCCGCGTGCATGGCATGCAGGGCCTGCGCGTAGTCGATGCGTCGATCATGCCGATCATCACCACCGGCAACCTGAACGCGCCGACGATCATGATCGCCGAGAAAATCGCCGACAAGATCCGTGGCCGCCAGCCGCTGCCGCGCAGCACTGCCGACTACTACGTGGCCGGCGACGCGCCGGTGCGTGGCAAGCCGTTGCGTGAAGTGGGGCCATTGGCGCAATAACGCCAAACACTGTGGTGAGCGGGCTTGCCCCGCGCTGGAGTGCGCAGCGCTCCCAAGATTTTGGGGGCCGCTGCGCAGCCCAACGCGGGCAAGCCCGCTCGCCACAGGGGCACTCGCTACAAAGAATCACCTCTCCTTGATCGCTCCCCAGCCCAGGCCTACTCTGTGTGCCTGCCCGCGCTGAGCCGCCCACAAGGAAGGCCCCATGTTCGACCACCACGCCACACTCAAGCAGCACTTCAGTGCCCTGCGCACCACCGCCGAATTTTTCTCCCTGCGTTACGTGCGCGAGTCCGGCCAGTACCTGTCGGTGCGCAAGAACGTCGCCGAACCGCCGCACCTGAGCCACGACGAAGGCGCCATGCTCACCGTGCGTTTGAACGGTGTGGAAACCTACGCCGCGACCCACGATATTTCCCTGCCTGGCCTGCAAGCCGCCCTCGAGCGCGCCGAACAGCAAGCCCGCCTGATAAAACCGCACGCCCTGCTCGACCTGCGCGACCAACCGGTGTCCAGCGACGTCGCCGACTACCTGTCGCCGCACCTCGAGCACGCCTTCCCGTCCTTGAGCGACTGCTACCAACTGCTCGGCGATGAGTCCTCTGCAGTGCCCCAGGACGAGCGCCTGGTGAACTGGGAAGTCAGCCTCGGCCTGACCCACGTCGAGCAGATCTACCTCAACAATGCCGGCGCCGAACTGCGCCAGGCCCAGCGGTTTGTGTTCCCCGGCGTCAACGTCACCGCCTACGACGGCAACGACAGCCAATCGCGCATCCTCGGCGGCAGTAACTTCGGCCAGCAAGGCGGGTTTGACGTGATCAGTCGCTTCGGCCTGGTGGGCGCCGCGCCGCGCATTGCCGACGAAGCCCTGCAACTGCTGCTGGCGCCAAACACGCCCCAGGGCCCGCGCGACCTGCTGCTGATGCCCGACCAAATGATCCTGCAGATCCACGAGTCCATCGGCCACCCGCTGGAACTCGACCGTATCCTCGGCGACGAGCGCAATTACGCCGGCACCAGTTTTGTGAAGGCCAGTGACTTCGGCCAGCTGCAATACGGTTCCAAGCTGTTGAACGTGACGTTCGACCCGGACATTCCCGAGCAACTGGCCAGCTACAGCCATGACGACGACGGCACCGCCGCCAGCAAGCAATTCCTGATCCGCGAAGGGCTGCTGCTCAGGCCCCTGGGTGGGGCGTTGTCGCAGTTCCGCGCCGGCATGGGCGGCGTGGCCAACAGCCGCGCCAGCAGCTGGAACCGCGCGCCGATCGACCGCATGGCCAACCTGAATATCGAAGCCGGCGATAAGAGCCTGGCGCAACTGATTGGCGGCATCGAAAGCGGCATCCTGATGTCGACCAACCGTTCGTGGTCCATCGACGATGCGCGCAACAAGTTCCAGTTCGGCTGCGAGTGGGGCCAGTTGATTGAAAACGGCGAGCTCAAGGGCGTAGTGAAAAACCCCAACTACCGGGCGATTTCCGCGCAGTTCTGGCGCAACCTCAGCGCCGTGGGCGACGCCAGCACCTTCAAGGTGCTGGGCACGCCGAACTGCGGCAAGGGCGAGCCCAACCAGGTGATCCGCGTCGGCCATGCGTCGCCGGCCTGTGTGTTCAGCAACGTTGACGTATTTGGGGGAGATGCCTGATGAACACCTTCAAGGCATTGGTGCAGTGGCTCAAGCAGGCCATCACCGACAAGGAACAATTCCACCTGGGCTATGCGGCAGAATCGTCCGAGTTCGTGCGCCTCAACCACGCCAAGGTGCGTCAGGCCGGGCACGTGCAGCAGGCCAGCCTCAACCTCAAGCTGATCAGCGATGGCCGCCATGCCGACCTCGGCATCACCCTGGCCGGCGAGCCCGAGCTGGATCGCCAGCGCCTCGCCGACGGCCTGCAGCAATTGCGCGAAACCCTGCCGCTGCTGCCCCATGACCCGTACCTGCTGCTCAACCACAACGCCTGGCAAAGCCACAACGAACAGGCCCGCCCCGTGCCCGACCTGGCCCAGGTGCTGGAAGAAATCAGCCAGGCCGCCGATGGCGTCGACCTGGTCGGCTTCTATGCCGCCGGCCCGATCAGTCGGGGCTTCGCGAGTTCGGACGGCGCGTTTGGCTGGCATCAGGCCAATAGCTTCAACTTCGATTTCAGCCTGTTCCACGCCAATGGCGAGGCGGTAAAAGCCAGCTACGCCGGCGACGCTTGGGACAGCGCCGAGTTCGCCCGGCGCTTCCAGCTGGCGCGTGAACAGCTGGAATTCCTTGGCCGCCCGCTGCACCCGTTGGCGCCCGGACAATACCGCGCCTACCTCGCGCCGGCGGCGCTGGAAGAAATCATCAGCATCATCACCTGGGGTGGTTTTTCCGCCCAGGCCATCGCCAGCAAAGGCAGCTCGTTGCAACGGCTGTATGCCGGCGAGCAGTCCTTGAGCCCGTTGGTGACGGTGAAAGAACACATCACCGACTCCCTGAGCCAGGCGTTCTCCAGCGAGGGCTACCCGCGCAGTGATGTCACGCTGATCAACGCCGGCCAGGCCGAAGGCCAACTGGTGAACTCGCGCAGCGCCGCCGAATATGGCCTCAGCGCCAACGGCGCCAGCGGCGATGAGTCACCGAGCGCCTTGCAGATTGCGGCGGGCACCCTGGCCCAGGCCGATATCCTCAAGCAACTGGGCACCGGGCTCTACATCAGCAACCTGTGGTACCTGAACTACTCCGACCTGCCCGCCGCACGCCTGACCGGCATGACGCGCTTCGCCACGTTCTGGGTGGAAGACGGCGAGATCAAGGCGCCGGTCAGCACCATGCGTTTTGATGACAGTGTCTACCAGTTGCTCGGTTCGCAACTGGAAGCGCTGACCGCCGAGCGGGAACTGCTGCTGTCGGCCAGCACCTACGGCCAGCGCAATACCGCGTCCAACCTGTTACCGGGTGCCTTGGTTAAACGCCTGACCCTGACCCTGTAGATACCCCCCTGTGGGAGCGGGCTTGCCCTCTCCCACCTTGTCCTGTGCTGATTTCAGACATCCCGGTTTCAGCCATTCCTACCGTAAATTCTCTTCCTCCCAGTCTGCACGGGTAGCCTGTTGTCGCCTGCGAAAAACCTCGTTATAACGGTTAGTGGCACCCCGCCACCTCACCCACGAGAGCACGACCTTGCCCGGGAAGGGCAAGCTGGAGCGTTGACATGAACCATGGAAGTTTTGTCATAGAAAACCTGTTCAAGCACTACAACGTTCATGTTGAGCAGTTGGGAAACGATTCGGAAAAGAAGACCATCCTGATGGTCAATGGCGCACTGTCCACCACACGCTCATTCGCCCGTACCAGCAAATGCCTGGCCGAGCATTTCAATGTGTTGTTGTTCGACCTGCCCTTCTCGGGCTATTCCCGCGAACACAACACCGACCTGGACCTGGTGACCAAGGATGACGAGGTGCAAATCCTGCGCGCCCTGGTCGAGCGCTTCCAGGTCAACCACCTGGTCTCGGCCTCCTGGGGCGGTATTTCCACGCTGCTGACCCTGGCGCACAACCCGCCGTCGATCGAAAGCTCGGTGGTGATGGCCCTGGCGCCCAACCTCAACCAGGCCATGCTCGACTATGTGGAGCGCGTGCGGGTGCTGATCGAGGCCGATGACAAATCCGCCGTCGGCCACCTGCTGAACGAGACCGTCGGCAAATACCTGTCGCCGCGCCTCAAGCGCAACAACCATCGGCACCTGTCGAACATGGCCACCACCGAGTACCGCCAGGCGCGCTTTCATATCCACCAGGTGCTGGCCCTGGGTGATGGCAACTACTTGCCGGCACTGCGCCAGATCGAAACCCCGGTGCACTTTCTCAACGGCACGCTGGACGAATACACCCCCGCCGCTGATGCCCAACTGTTCAAGCACTACGTCGGCCGCAGCAGCTTTGCCGTGGCCGAACACACCGGGCATTTACTGGACCTGGAGTCCCGCGAGGCGGCTTTGGCGGTGCACCGCGCGTTGTTGGATTTCCTGGTGGGAGAGCACGCGAACTTGTCGGACTTAGACGAACCGCCAGTGGGAAAAGGAGCGACGAATGGCGCATAATCGCCGACACATAGCCGGCTAACAAACAGGTACCCCATGCCAGATCGTGCCCCTCTCGACGCCAAGACCGCCCGCTGGCTCCCCTGGGTGGTCGCGATTGCCTTCTTCATGCAATCGCTGGATGGGACGATTCTCAACACGGCACTGCCGGCCATGGCCCGGGACCTGGCAGAAAACCCGCTGCGCATGCAAGGGGTGGTGATCGCCTACATGCTCACCGTCGCCTTGCTGATCCCGGCCTCGGGCTGGATCGCCGACCGCTTCGGTACCAAAAAAATCTTCTTTGGCGCGATCATGCTGTTCAGCATCGGCTCCTTGCTGTGCGCCCTGTCCAGCAGCCTGACCATGCTGGTGGGCGCGCGGGTCATCCAGGGCCTCGGCGGTGCGCTGATGCTGCCGGTCGGGCGGCTCGTGGTGCTACGTGCCTACCCCCGCTCCGAACTGGTGCGGATCATGGGCTTCATCACCATCCCCGGTCTGCTCGGGCCCTTGCTCGGCCCGACCATGGGCGGCTGGATGGTGCAATACCTGACCTGGCACTGGATCTTCCTGATCAACCTGCCGGTGGGCATGATCGGTTGCTACGCCGTATGGAAATTCATCCCCGACCTGCGCGGCAGCGAGCGCACACGCTTCGATGGCATCGGTTTCCTGCTGTTCGGCGCGGCGATGGTGCTGATCACCATTGCCATGGAAGGCCTGGGCGAGCTGCACCTGCCGCACCTGCGGGTGATGCTGCTGCTGTTCGGCGGGTTGGCGTGCCTGGCGGCATACTGGCTGCGCGCCGGGCATATCGATAACCCGCTGTTTTCACCGGCGCTGTTCAAGACCCGCACGTTTGCGGTGGGCATCCTCGGCAACCTGTTCGCGCGCCTGGGCAGCGGTGCCTTGCCGTTCCTGGTGCCGTTGCTGCTGCAAGTGGCCCTGGGGTACTCGCCGTCCCAGGCCGGCATGAGCATGCTGCCCCTGGCGGCGGCGGCGATGTTCGCCAAGTCCGTGGCGCGCCCGTTGATCGAACGTCTGGGTTATCGCGTGGTGCTGACCGGCAACACCCTGGCCCTGGGCATCATGCTGGCGAGCATGGGCCTGGTCAGCGAGCAGACGCCCTACCCGCTGCTGCTGGCCATGCTGGCGGTGCTGGGGGCGATCAACTCGCTGCAATTTACCGCGATGAACACCGTCACCCTCATCGACCTTGACGACGCCCAGGCCAGCAGCGGCAACAGTCTGCTGTCGGTGGTGGCGCAACTGTCCCTGAGCCTGGGGGTGGCCTGTGCCGGTGCATTGCTCGGCGGGTTTACCGCCGAATCGGGCAACGACGGCGTGAGCACGGTGCTCGGCGCGTTCCAGCTGACCTTCCTCACCGTGGGCATCATGGCGATGCTGGCGGCGGCGATCTTCCTGCAACTGTCGCCCCAAGACGGCAAACGGGCGGCCAGCCCGGAACAGCATATCGAGCATTAACCGGCGTCTCGTCTAGAACTTGCGGGGAAATTCCTACAGGGCTGGTACACTGCGCGACATTTTGTTTTGCAGAGCCAGTCCCGTGACTACCATCGCCACCGCTTTTAATACTTTGCCCCTGTCCGCCGCCATGCTGGCTAACCTCGACTCGCTGGGTTATGTCGAGATGACGCAGATCCAGGCGCAAAGCTTGCCGGTGATCCTCAAGGGGCTGGACCTGATTGCCCAGGCCAAGACCGGCAGCGGCAAGACCGCTGCGTTCGGCATCGGCCTGCTGAACCCGATAAACCCGCGCTACTTCGGCTGCCAGGCCCTGGTGATGTGCCCGACCCGTGAGCTGGCCGACCAGGTCGCCAAGGAAATCCGCCGCCTGGCCCGCGCCGAAGACAACATCAAGGTCCTGACCCTGTGCGGCGGCGTGTCCCTCGGCCCGCAGATCGCCTCCCTGGAGCACGGCGCCCACGTGATCGTCGGCACCCCAGGCCGTATCCAGCAACACCTGCGCAAGGGTTCGCTGGTGCTGGACGGTTTGAACACCCTGATCCTCGACGAAGCCGACCGCATGCTCGACATGGGCTTCTACGACGCCATCGAAGACATCATCAGCAAGACCCCGCCGCGCCGCCAGACCCTGCTGTTCTCGGCCACCTACCCGGTGAGCATCAAGCAGCTGGCCTCGAAGTTCATGCGCGCGCCGCAGCAAGTGAAAGCCGAAGCGTTCCACTCCGACGACCAGATCGAGCAGCGTTTCTACGAGATCTCCCCGGAAGAACGCATGGACGCCGTGACCAAGGTACTGGCGCATTTCCGCCCGGCCTCCTGCGTGGCGTTCTGCTTCACCAAGCAGCAAGTGCAGGAAACCGTCGACCACCTGACGGCCAAGGGCATTTCCGCCGTCGGCCTGCATGGCGACCTGGAACAGCGCGACCGTGACCAGGTATTGGCGATGTTCGCCAACCGCAGTACCTCGGTGCTGGTGGCCACCGATGTCGCCGCCCGCGGCCTGGACATCGACGCGCTGGACATGGTGATCAACGTCGAACTGGCCCGCGACTCGGAAATCCACATCCACCGCGTGGGCCGTACCGGTCGTGCCGGTGAGACCGGTATCGCCATCAGCCTGGTGGCGCCGTCCGAAGCGCACCGCGCCCAGGCCATCGAGCAACTGCAGAAGTCGCCGCTGAACTGGGACCAACTGGACAACCTCAAGCCGCAAAGCGGTGGTCCGCTGCTGCCGGTGATGAGCACCCTATGCATCGCCGCCGGGCGCAAAGACAAGGTGCGCCCGGGCGACATCCTCGGCGCATTGACCGGTGAAGCCGGCATCCCCGGTGCCCAGGTCGGCAAGATCGCGATCTTCGACTTCCAGGCCTTCGTGGCCGTGGAACGCGGCATCGCCAAGCAGGCGTTGCAGCGCTTGAACGACGGCAAGATCAAAGGCCGTTCGTTGCGTGTGCGGATCCTGTAACACGATCTCCGACCTATATGGAGATCCAATGTGGGAGCGGGCTTGCTGTGGTGAACGGGCTTGTTGTGGTGAGCGGGCTTGCCCCGCGCTGGGCTGCGAAGCAGCCCCATTGAATCGGTGGTGATCTCGTCGGGGAGCAAGCCCCCTCACCACAGCAAGCCCCCCTCCCACAATTTTGATTGCATTTCAGACCCGTATTTTTATGAGGACATTGCTGTGCGCTCGACCGAAGTTGTGATCATTGGCGCCGGCGCCGCAGGCTTGATGTGCGCACTGACCGCCGCCGGGCGTGGGCGCAAGGTGATGCTGCTCGACCATGCGAACAAGGCCGGCAAGAAGATCTTGATGTCCGGCGGTGGCCGCTGCAATTTCACCAATATGTACACCGAGCCGGCCAACTTCCTCTCGCACAACGCACACTTCTGCAAGTCGGCCCTGGCCCGTTACACCCAGTGGGATTTCATCGACCTGGTGGCCAAGCACGGCGTGCCGTACCACGAGAAGAAACTCGGCCAGCTGTTCTGCGATAACAAATCCAGCGACATCCTCGGCATGCTGTTGGACGAATGCATCCAGACCGGCGTGAGCCTGCACCTGGACACCTCGATTGAAGAAATCGCCAAGGTCGACAGCGGCTACCAGTTGCAGACCACCCTGGGTGAACTGCGCTGCGAATCCCTGGTGATCGCCACCGGCGGCCTGTCGATCCCGACCCTGGGCGCCAGCGGCTTTGGCTATCAAGTCGCCAGGCAGTTCGGCCACGAACTGTTACCGACCCGCGCCGGGCTAGTGCCGTTCACCATCACCGACCAGCTCAAGGACTTGTGCGGCGAGCTGTCCGGGACCTCGGTGGATTGCCTGGTCAGCTGCAACGGCCAGAGCTTTCGCGAGAACCTCCTGTTTACCCATCGCGGCCTCAGCGGCCCGGCGATTCTGCAGATTTCCTCCTACTGGGAGTCCGGTGACACGCTGGAGATCAACCTGCTGCCCGACCACGACGCCCACACCTGGCTGCAACAGCAGCAGGTCGAGCGCCCCAACAGCGAGCTGAAAACCCTGCTGGGTGAAATCTTCACCAAGAAGATGGCCAATCTGCTGGCGGAAACCTGGTTCGCGTCCAAGCCGATGAAGCAGTACACCCACGCTGAAGTGGCAGACATCGCGCAAAAACTCTCGAGCTGGCAACTGGTGCCGGCGGGCACCGAGGGCTACCGCACCGCCGAAGTGACCCTGGGCGGGGTGGATACGCGGGAAGTCTCGTCCAAGACCATGGAATCGCTGAAAAGCCCGGGCTTGTACTTTATTGGGGAAGTGCTGGATGTGACCGGGCATCTGGGCGGGTTTAACTTCCAGTGGGCCTGGGCCTCGGGTTACGCCGCAGCGCAGTACGCCTGATGAATGTGGGAGGGGGCTGGCTCCCTCCCACATTTGATTTGCGGTATGCCTGGGAATAATTTGCTGCCAGATGTGATCACCACCCTTGCCGTGGCGTCACTGATGGCTCAATTTAGCGGCATCGTCCCGGAAGACTCCAGACTTCATGTCATCGACCTCGTTCAAGCAGTCCATGCGGCGCCTGTGGGCGCTGGATAAATTCAGCTACAGCATCCGGGTGTTTATCGCCCTCACCGGCAGCATGGCGCTGTGCTGGTATCAGGATGAAATGACCCTGCTGATCCCGCTGTTCCTGGGGATTATCGCCAGCGCCCTGGCCGAGACCGACGACAGTTGGCAAGGCCGCCTCAACGCCCTGGCGGTGACGCTGGTGTGTTTCAGCATTGCCGCGCTGTCGGTGGAGCTGCTGTTCCCCTACCCCTGGATTTTCGCCATCTCCCTGGCCCTGGCCACGTTCTGCCTGACCATGCTCGGCGCCTTGGGCGAACGCTATGGTGCGATTGCTTCGGCCACTTTGATCCTGTCGGTCTACACCATGATCGGTGTGGACCAGCGCGGCGGCGCCGTCAGTGATTTCTGGCATGAGCCGTTGCTGCTGGTGGCCGGCGCCGCCTGGTACGGCGCGTTATCGGTGCTGTGGCAGGCGCTGTTCTCCAACCAGCCGGTGCAGCAGAGCCTGGCGCGGTTGTTCCGCGAATTGGGGCGCTACCTCAAGCTCAAATCATCGTTGTTCGAACCGATTCGCCAACTGGACGTGGAAGCCCGCCGGCTGGAACTGGCCCAGCAAAACGGCCGGGTGGTGGCGGCGCTGAATGCGGCGAAGGAAATCATCCTGCACCGCGTCGGCAATGGCCGACCCGGCTCGAAGGTCAGTCGTTACCTCAAGCTGTACTTTCTGGCCCAGGACATCCACGAACGCGCCAGCTCCTCTCACTATCCTTACAACGCCCTGGCCGATGCGTTTTTCCACAGCGATGTGCTGTTCCGCTGCCAACGCCTGTTGCGCCAGCAAGGCAAGGCCTGCCAGGCCCTGGCCGAGTCGATCCAGTTGCGTCAGCCGTTCATCTATGACGACAGCTTCGCCGAAGCCCTCAGCGACCTGAACGCCTCCCTGGAACACCTGCGCATCCAGAGCAACCCGGCCTGGCGCGGCCTGCTGCGCTCCTTGCGCGCCCTGGCGGCCAACCTGTCCACCCTCGACCGCCTGCTCGGCGACGCCAGCAACCCCGACGCTCTGGCAGACGCCACCGACAGCAACCTGCTGGACCGCGCCCCACGCAACCTGAAGGAAATGTGGACGCGCCTGCGTACCCAGCTCACGCCGACATCGCTGCTGTTCCGCCATGCACTGCGCCTGTCCCTGGCGCTGACCGTCGGCTACGGCATGCTGCATGCGATCCACGCCTCCCAGGGCTACTGGATCATCCTCACCACGCTGTTCGTTTGCCAACCGAACTACGGTGCCACGCGACGTAAGCTTGGCCAGCGGATCATCGGCACCGCCATCGGCCTCACCGTGGCGTGGGCGCTGTTCGACCTGTTCCCAAGCCCGCTGGTGCAATCGATGTTCGCCATCGCCGCCGGCCTGGTGTTCTTTATCAACCGCACCACCCGCTACACCCTGGCCACGGCGGCGATCACCCTGATGGTGCTGTTCTGCTTCAACCAGGTGGGCGATGGCTACGGACTGTTCCTGCCACGCCTGTTCGATACCCTGCTCGGCAGCCTGATCGCGGGCCTGGCGGTGTTCCTGTTCCTCCCGGACTGGCAAGGCCGGCGCCTGAACAAAGTGCTGGCCAACACCCTGACCTGCAACAGCATCTACCTGCGCCAGATCATGCAGCAATACGCCGCTGGCAAGAGCGACGACCTGGCCTACCGCCTGGCCCGGCGCAATGCCCACAACGCCGATGCGGCGCTGTCCACCACCTTGGCCAATATGCTGATGGAGCCGGGGCATTTCCGTAAGGAAGCGGACGTGGGCTTCCGCTTCCTGGTGCTGTCGCACACCTTGCTCAGCTACCTGTCGGGGCTCGGGGCACACCGCGAAACCCAACTGCCGGCCGAGGTGCGCGCGCACTTGATCGATGGCGCCGGCAATAGCCTGGCGGCGAGCATTGACGAAATCGCCACCGGGCTGGCGAACAAGCAGCCGATTGCGATTCAGAGCGATGCCGAGGAGGCCCTGGCGGCGGACCTGGAGCAGATGCCGGATGAGATTGATGAAGGGCAGCGGTTGGTGCAGACGCAGTTGGCGTTGATATGCCGGCAATTGGGGCCGTTGCGCACCTTGGCGGCGCATTTGATCAAAGATACCAGCGCGGCTTAGGTCGCTATCGGGGGCAAGCCCCCTCCCACATGTTGACTGTGTTCACAAATCAAAACTGTGGGAGGGGGCTTGCCCCCGATGAGGCCCGCACAGGCCCTACATGCCATGGGCCTTCATCAGCCGCTCATAACTGCCATCCGCCTTCATCCTGGCAATCTCGCGGTCAAAACCGGCAACGATCTGCGCATGCTCAGGGTTCTTCAGGCTGACCAGGATATGCAGGCTGTTTTCGCTCAGCGGCGTGGGCAGAAACTCCACCGCATTGCGCACCCGCACCGACTCGCGCGACAGGTAATAGCGCGCCACATACTCATCCTCCACGGTCAACCGCACCCGCTGCGCCGCCAGCATGCGCACCGCCATGGCGAAGTTATGCACCGGCACTTTCTGCAACTGCCCATCCCCATCGAACGCCGCCGAGTAGGCATAACCGCGCACCACGGCAATGGGATAGTCGTGCAACTGCTCCAGGTTCTGGAACTCGATGGGATCGTCACGGCGCTTGATGAAACGTACGCGATTGAGCAGGTATTTGCCGGAAAACTGCCCCAATTGTGTACGGGCCTCGTCGTACCAGGCGTTGACCAGCACGTCATAGCGCCCGTCACCCACCCCCATCAGCGCCCGCGCCCAGGGCACTTGTTCGAAGTCACTGGCATAGCCCGCACGGGCCAGGGCCGTGGTGACTATATCGGTGGCCAGGCCACCGTTGATCAAGGTGGCATCGGTAAACGGTGGCCAGGTATCCGCGACCAGGCGCAGACGCTGTGCGAACACAGGTGTCGCCAGCAACAACACTCCAATCAAAGCAACGGCACGAGACAATCGCGGCATGCTCAAAATCCTTGGCGGCAGGCGGTGGCCTTGGCTCAGGCAGGGCCTGAGGTTCTAACATTAGCTCAGATTACACAAAGAAACGGACGTCGAGAGCACTCAATAATGGCAAATTGATTTCACTCACAAAAATAGTCGATTTAGACAGAGTCGTCCGCCGCGCTTACTATCCAGAACAGACATTCAAGTGAGAACACACCATGACAGTCGATTGGGTCTGCAAACATCACACCGACCTGGGCAAGGAGCAGCTCTACGCCATTTTGCGTTTGCGCGGCGAGGTCTTCGTTGTCGAGCAGAAGTGCGTCTACCAGGATATCGACGGGCAAGACCTGGCGGGCGATACCCATCACCTGATGGCGTGGAAAGACGACGAGCTGGTGGCCTACCTGCGCCTGCTGGACCCGGAGTCCCAGGGCGGCGACGTGGTGATCGGCCGCGTGATCGTGGCGCCGGTTGCACGGGGCACCGGGCTGGGGCACCAGATGATGGAAGAAACCCTCAGGCAGATTGACGAGATCTGGCCTGAGACGCCGATCTTCCTGTCAGCCCAGGCCCATCTGCAGGGGTATTACGGGCGATATGGGTTTGTGGTGGCGGGTGAGGAATACCTGGAGGATGACATTCCACATATCGGGATGCGGCGCGCTTGAGGACGCTATCGGGAGCAAGCCCCCTCCCACATGTTGACTGTGTTCACAAATCAAAACTGTGTGAGGGGGCTTGCTCCCGATAGCGCCGGCCCAGCCACCGCTGAACTCAGGGATAATCCAGAACCCGCTTGATCTGGCTGAGATTCACCTCGATCCACCCCCGATCAATCGCGCCCCAATCGCGAATCCGATAATGCCCGGCATGGTTGCGGGCCCCATCCTCCTGCTCGAACTCACACACAATGTCCAGGTCCGCCAGCGCCGCAATCGTGTCCTGCGCGGTGCGCCGGGGCATGCCGGTGACGTCGGTCAGCGCCGGGACGCTGCTGGCCAGCCCACTGTCGATCAGGTACGCCACGTACAGCCGGCGGTAGAAGCTGCTTTTGGTCTTGCTCACATCCATGGTTGGTCGCCTTGTGCGCTCAGGGCTTGCCCTGCAGGTCGCGATACGTGAGGTACACCCGCAGGTCGAACTCCACCTGGTGGTAGCCGGGCATCATGTAGTCGCAGAGTTTGTAGAACGCTTTGTTGTGGTCCGATTCCTTGAAGTGCGCCAGCTCGTGAACCACGATCATGCGCAGGAATTGCGGCGCGGCCTCTTTGAACAGCGAGGCAATGCGGATCTCTTTCTTGGATTTGAGGTTGCCGCCCTGCACCCGTGAAATCGTGGTGTGCAGGCCCAGGGCGCGGTGGGTCAGGTCCAGGCGGTTATCGAACAGCACTTTGTCGATGGCCGGCGCGTTGCGCAGGTGTTCCTGCTTCAAGGCCTGGGCATAGGCGTACAGGGCTTTGTCGCTCTGCACCCCATGGCGATCGGGGTAACGCTGCTCCAGGTAGGCGCCCAACTGGTCCTTGGCGATCAGTTGGCGCACTTGCTCCTGGAGGGCAGCGGGGTAGGCCTGGAGGTATTTCAGCGCGGTCATTGGGGTCTGCAACAGGATTCGGATGGGCGCTAGTGTAGCGAATTCAGTGCGTGCGGGCGCGTGACCAGTCGACCACTTCTTCAGCCATCAAGGGCTGCGCCGCCCACGGCCCCTGGATAAACGGGCAACCCTGGGCTTTGAGCCACTGGGCCTGCTCCTGGGTTTCCACGCCCTCGGCCACCACGACCACCTCAAAATGCCTGCACAGCTCGATAATGCTGCGCGCCATCGCCGCGTCCCGCACCGAGCCCGGTAGTCGCGCAACCAATTGCGGATCAAGCTTGAGCGTATCGAAGGCCAGGTCACGCAAATGCGCCAGGGAACACTGTCCCGAACCGAAGTCATCCAGGGCGATACGCACCCCGATACGGCGCAGCAACTTGAGCTGCTTGGCGCCCTCTTCCAGGTTACTCATCAGGCAGTCCTCGCCGATTTCCACCTCCAACTGGTACCCCTCCAGCCCATAGCGATCCAGCATCTGCTGCAGTTGATTGACCAGGTTGGGCATATTGAACTGGCTGCTGCTCAGGCTCACGCTCAGCACCAATTCATCGTCGAACGCGGCCTGCCACGCCTGGCGCTGGGCGGCGATCTGCTGGTAAATCCATGCGCTCAGTTGGCTGATCAGCCGTGCTTCTTCCAGCAACGGTAAAAACAGCCCCGGCGGCACATCGCCGACGCTGGGGTGCTGCCAGCGCAACAACACCTCAACGCCGCGCAAACGCCCATCCACCAGCGAAACCTGGGGCTGATAGACCAGGGTGAAATCCTTGTTTTGAATCGCTGTACGCACGCTGTCTTCGAGCATCAACCGCGAGCGGGCGCGGCCGTTCATTTCCTGGTCGTAATAGCGATATTGCTGACGGCCGGCGCGCTTGGCTTCATACATGGCGATGTCGGCCGCACGTAGCAAACCACTCAAATCCGCGCCGCAATCCGGAAAGGTGGCAATGCCGATGCTGACGCCGAGCATGACATCCAAACCGTCGACCTGCTGGCACACCGACACTCGCTCGATCAGTTTTTCCGAGATCTTTGCCGCCTGCTCCGGAAACTCCAGCTCCAGCAACGCCGTGAATTCATCGCCGCCCATGCGGCCGATAATGTCGTAGGAACGCAGACAGCCCTGCAATTGCTCCGAGACCCAGCGCAATACACGGTCTCCGGCATCATGGCCCAGAGAATCGTTGACCCGCTTGAAACCGTCGAGGTCCAAGTACAGCAACACCAGGGACTGCTCTGTCCGCTCACTGCGCGATAAGGTGTTTTCCACCGCCTGGTAAAAACCGCGCCGGTTCAGCAGACCGGTCAGCGGGTCGGTCACGGCCTGGAACTCCAGCTGCTGGTGCAAGTGACGCACTTCGGACATATCCAGCACCGTCACCACCATGGCCTTCTGTTCAGCGGGCAGCGGCGCAGAGGACAACGCCACCGGCACCTGCTGGCCGCGGCCGGTGCGCAGGAGCGCATCATGCAGGCGCCAGGTCTCACCGCGGCGGTAGCCGGCGTACATCTGCGATTCCAGCCAGACGGGCACGTGGGGCTTTTGCAGGAAACTCAGGAACTCCTGGCCTTGCAGCTCCTGGATCGTGGCATTGAGCAGGCGCGAAATCGCCGGGTTGGCGTATTCGATCATGCCCTCTTCACTCACCACCAGGATGCCCTCGGCAGCGTTATCCAACACCGACGCATTGAACGCCCGGGCGGACTCCAGGTCATGGCTCAGGCGCTGCAAGGCCCGGCGGTTGCGCTGGTGCTCCAGCAACGCCTGGACCTTGGGCTTGAGGACGTGCGGGTCGAACGGCTTGAACAGGTAGTCGATGGCGCCGCTGGCGTAGCCTTCCAGCACGGCGGCGGGGGATTGAGCGTTGGCGCTCAGAAAGATGATCGGGGTCATGCGCGTGCGCTGGCTGCCGCGCATCAAGCGGGCGACTTCGAAACCGTCCATGCCGGGCATCATCACATCCAGCAGCACCAGGTCGACCTCATGCTGCAGCAGCAACTCCAGGGCTTCCACCCCGGACGCGGCCGTTACCACCACCCAATCATCACGTTGCAGAAGTGCACGCATGCTGATCAGATTTTCCGGGTAGTCATCGACCACCAGAAGAACCGAACTGCCATCGCCATGAGGTGGAACGCATTCCATGCTAGGTC
Organism: Pseudomonas sp. NIBRBAC000502773; assembly: GCF_006517195.1. Classification (NCBI taxonomy): domain Bacteria; kingdom Pseudomonadati; phylum Pseudomonadota; class Gammaproteobacteria; order Pseudomonadales; family Pseudomonadaceae; genus Pseudomonas; species Pseudomonas sp. NIBRBAC000502773. The sequence goes on from NZ_CP041189.1 coordinate 2,826,594, forward strand.
TCTTCCTTGGGTCTACTCCGGTCACTTCTGAGAGAAAACCCGGACAAACATTGAGGCCTCACTCTAGCCCCGGATCCTGAAAATCAGAAGTGACGTGGATGCCATCATTGCGCCAAAGTTCAGTCAGCCGACTAACGGTCAACCTCTACAGCCCACGGTTCATGGGAAACATGGCTTTTTGGCATTCCCTTGGCGCCAATAAATTGCCAGCAAGTGTTTAACAACTGGCCGACCACCGCCTATAAAGAACCTGTCAGGCCCCCGGGCCAAAGCCTTCACCCCCTGTAAAAGGCCAACGCCATGATCGACCTCTCCACTTGGAACCTGAGCATTCCGGTCGGCTCTCCCCCCGCGACCATCGACACACCCAGGCTGCTCAGCGGCTTCAACGACCAATACTTCCAGGCCGAAGGCAGCAACGTGCAATTCTGGACACCCGTCACCGGCACCCGCACCGAAAACGCCGTGTACCCGCGCAGCGAACTGCGCGAAACCTACGCCGACGGCCGCCTGCGCAACTGGACCTACCCCGAAGCCGACAACTTCCTGCGCGCCACCCTCGCGGTCAACCAGGTGCCCTCCAGCGGCAAGATCGTCATCGGCCAGATCCACGCCTACGACAGCCAGAAACCGCTGATCAAGCTCGAATACCAGTTCAAGGAAAAGACCCAGACCGGCAACATCGTCGCCAAGGTGCGCATGCGCCCGGATGAAGATGAAAGCCGCGTGATCATCGTCGCGTCCAATGTGCCGCTGGAGAAAAGCTTTACCTACGTGATCAACCTCAACAAGGCCGGGCTGCTCAGCGTGTACGCCGCTGACAGTGAGTGGAACGAGCGCATTGGTGCGGCGTGGGCCGCCAAGCCGCTGTACTTCAAGGCGGGCGCTTATGTGCAGGACAACAGTGGGGACAGCAAGGAAGGCGCCAAGGTGACGTTTGCCAAGTTGGATATTGATCACGAGTGAACGGATCGGCCTCGATTCGAGCAGGCATTGTCCGATAGGCGCAAGACTGATTTCCTGCCAAAAAAAAGCCCGCATCGCTGCGGGCTTCTTTTTTAACGCCTGAGGCTCAATTCACCTTAGCGTTCAACTCACCTTTCAGATAACGCTGGTACATCACTTCCAACGAGATCGGCTTGATCTTCGAAGCGTTACCCGCAGTACCGAACGCTTCGTAACGAGCGATACACACATCACGCATCGCCGTCACGGTCGCGCCGAAGAACTTGCGCGGGTCGAACTCACTCGGGTTGGTGGCCATCAGGCGACGCATTGCGCCGGTGGACGCCAGGCGCAGGTCGGTGTCGATGTTAACCTTGCGCACGCCGTACTTGATGCCTTCGACGATTTCCTCAACCGGTACGCCGTAGGTTTCTTTGATGTCGCCGCCGTACTGGTTGATGATCGCCAGCCATTCCTGCGGTACCGAGGAAGAACCGTGCATCACCAGGTGGGTGTTAGGGATGCGCTTGTGGATTTCCTTGATGCGGTCGATGGCCAGTACGTCACCGGTCGGTGGCTTGGTGAACTTGTAGGCGCCGTGGCTGGTGCCGATGGCGATGGCCAGGGCGTCGACCTGGGTCTTCTTGACGAAGTCGGCGGCTTCTTCCGGGTCGGTCAGCATCTGACTGTGATCCAGCACGCCTTCGGCGCCGATGCCGTCTTCTTCACCGGCCATGCCGGTTTCCAGGGAGCCCAGGCAACCCAGTTCACCTTCAACCGAAACGCCGCAGGCGTGGGCCATGGCCACGGTTTGTTGGGTTACGCGTACGTTGTACTCGTAGTCGGTCGGGGTCTTGCCGTCTTCGCCGAGGGAGCCGTCCATCATCACCGAGCTGAAGCCCAGTTGGATGGAGCGCTGGCACACGTCAGGGCTGGTGCCGTGGTCCTGGTGCATGCACACCGGGATGTGCGGGAATTCTTCGATCGCGGCGAGGATCAGGTGACGCAGGAACGGGGCACCGGCGTATTTGCGCGCACCGGCCGAAGCCTGGACGATCACTGGGGAGTCGGTCTTGTCAGCGGCTTCCATGATGGCGCGCATCTGCTCAAGGTTGTTGACGTTAAAGGCTGGGACGCCGTAGCCGAACTCGGCTGCGTGGTCCAGCATTTGACGCATGCTGATAAGTGCCATTGTGTTGTCTCTCCCGGTCGAGGGTCGTTAATCGTGCAAGCCTGCCGTAGCGGCGGCTGCTATTCAAGTTATTGCAGGTCAGGCTTTGCATGCCTGGCGTGCTGAATCGTTATTGCTGATGTGGGAGGGAGTTTGCCCCCGATGACAGTGGCTCAGTCAGCACATGGGGGTGCTGACAAACCGCTATCGGGGGCAAGCCCCCTCCCACATTTGGATCTCATCAAAGTTGAAATCTTATTGGGCCTTGCAGCCCCGCCCGATCAAATCGTCGGTGGCGACCCAGTAAACCAGGCCTTCCTCACCTTTTGTGTGAAACGCCAACTGGTCGTTGCTGTACAGCACGCCCGAGGCGGCAACGTCCTGTTTCAGGCGATAGACCTGGTCGGAACCGCCGAGGCGTACATCCACCTCACTGCGGGCCTGGTTGGCGAAGCGCCAGTTGACCTCGGCCTTGCTGTCGCAGGTCCAGGTGGTCCACTTATCGGCAGGCTGTGCCTTGTTGAACATGTTCATGCTGCTGCAACCGGCCAGTAGGGCCAGGGCTGCCAGGGCGAAAACGCCTTTCATTGCCAATCCTCGCAGCGGGGCCAAAGGCCGCCGATGCCGTCGGTTAGTTGATCAGACCCGTCAAGGGCAACCCTGTTCCTGACCGTTGGGCGCGGAGTCGTATTTCTCCAGCCGTTCGTTGCCGATGCGCTTGTTGATCACCGGCATGGTCTCGGCTTGCCAGTCAGCCTGGTAGCAGCTTTTTTTCTGCTCCGTGGCAGGTTTGCCTGCCGCCGGCGCTGCGCTTGGCGTGCTGCCGCAGCCTGCCATCAGGCCCGCCGCGATCACCATTGCCAACGACTTGATCATGGGAATACTCCTTTTCCGGATCACGAGCCTTAGCCTTTGGCCCGGGTTTCCAGCACTTCAACGGCGGGCAGGACTTTGCCTTCGACGAATTCGAGGAATGCACCGCCACCGGTAGAAATGTAGGAGATCTGGTCGGCAACGCCATATTTATCGATGGCCGCCAGGGTGTCGCCGCCGCCGGCGATGGAGAATGCCGAGCTGTCTGCAATGGCCTTGGCCAGCACTTTGGTGCCGTTGCCGAACTGATCGAACTCGAACACGCCGACCGGACCGTTCCACAGGATGGTCTGGGAGGCTTTCAGCAGCTCTGCGAAGTTGGCTGCAGTTTGCGGGCCGATGTCCAGGATCATATCGTCGGCGGCCACGTCGGCGATGAGCTTGACGGTGGCTTCGGCGGTTTCAGCGAACTCCTTGGCAACCACCACGTCCACCGGCAACGGCACACTGACCTTGGCGGCGATGGCACGGGCGGTGTCGAGCAGGTCCGGCTCGTACAGGGACTTGCCCACCGGGTGGCCTGCTGCCGCCAGGAAGGTATTGGCAATGCCGCCGCCAACGATCAACTGGTTGCAGATCTGGCTCAGGCTGTTGAGCACGTCCAACTTGGTGGACACCTTGGAGCCGGCAACGATGGCCGCCATCGGTTGGGCCGGAGCGCCCAGGGCCTTGCCCAGTGCCTCCAGTTCAGCCGCCAGCAATGGGCCGGCAGCCGCCACCTTGGCGAACTTGGCCACGCCGTGGGTCGAACCCTCGGCACGGTGGGCAGTGCCGAACGCGTCCATCACGAACACGTCGCACAGGGCGGCGTATTGCTGGGCCAGTTCGTCGCTGTTCTTTTTCTCGCCTTTGTTGAAGCGCACGTTTTCGAACAGCACGATGTCGCCAGGCTTAACGTCGACGCCGCCCAGGTAGTCAGCCACCAGCGGCACATCACGGCCCAGGGCCTTGCTCAGGTAGTCGGCTACCGGCTTGAGGCTGTTTTCGGCGGAGAACTCACCTTCGGTCGGGCGACCCAGGTGGGAGCAGACCATCACGGCCGCGCCTTTTTCCAGGGCCAGCTTGATGGTCGGCAGCGAGGCCAGGATTCGCGCATCGCTGGTGACAACACCGTCCTTGACGGGGACGTTGAGGTCTTCGCGAATCAGTACGCGCTTACCTTGCAGATCGAGGTCGGTCATCTTCAACACGGTCATGGGTGGCAGTTCCTGAATTACTGTTGAGGTTGTTTAGAGGCGATATGCAGATAATGTTCCGCAACATCCAGCATTCGGTTGGCAAAGCCCCATTCGTTGTCGAACCAGGCCAGGATGTTCACCAGCCTAGGGCCGGAAACGCGGGTCTGGCTGGCATCGACAATCGCCGAATGCGGGTCATGGTTGAAATCACAACTGGCGTGGGGCAACTCGGTGTAGGCCAGCAAGCCTTTGAGCGGGCCGCTGGTGGCGGCGTCGCGCAGGATCCGGTTGACCTCCGTCGCGTCAGTGTCGCTGACGGTTTGCATGGTGATGTCCAGGCAGGACACGTTCACCGTCGGCACCCGTACGGCTTTGGCCTGGATTCGCCCGGCAAGTTCCGGCAGCAGGCGTTCGATGCCGCGCGCCAGACCGGTGGATACCGGAATCACCGACTGGAACGCCGAGCGTGTGCGGCGCAGGTCTTCATGATGATAGGCGTCGATCACCGGCTGGTCGTTCATCGCCGAGTGGATGGTGGTGATCGACACGTAATCCAGGCCGATCGCCTGATCCAGCAGGCGCAACAGCGGCACGCTGCAGTTGGTGGTGCAGGAGGCATTGGACACCAGCAGCTCACTGCCGGTCAGGCAATCCTGGTTGATGCCGTAGACGATGGTGGCGTCGACATCCGCCTCGCTGGCCATCGGCTGGGAAAACAGCACACGCGGTGCGCCAGCGTCGAGAAAACGCTGGCCATCGGCACGGGTGTGATAGGCACCGGAGCATTCCAACACCAGGTCGACGCCCAGCGCCGCCCAGTCGATGCCCTCGGGGGTAGCACTGCGCAACACTTTCACGCAGTCGCCGTTGATATGCAGACAATCGCCTTCGACCCGCACTTCGCCGGGGAAACGGCCATGGGTGGAGTCAAAGCGTGTCAGGTATTCGATGCTGGCCATGTCGGCCAGGTCGTTGATCGCGACAATTTCAAACCCGGCTGCCGCCCCTCGCTCGAACAGAGCACGCAAGACGCAACGACCAATGCGGCCGTAGCCGTTGAGTGCAACTTTGTAGGGACGCGGTTGGGGCATGAGGTTCTCGATCAAGGTTAGTTCGGTGTTGAATGTTCTGACGCTATCGCGGGCAAGCCCGCTCCCACATCAGACCGCGATCCAAATGTGGGAGCGGGCTTGCCCGCGATAGCGCCAGTACAGACAACGCAGACTGACTTAGTCTTCCAGCAGCTCTTCAGCCTGACCCAGGATGTTTTCCAGGGTGAAACCGAACTCTTCGAACAACGCTGGCGCCGGCGCCGACTCACCGTAGGTGGTCATGCCGATCACGCGGCCTTCCAGGCCCACGTACTTGTACCAGTAGTCGGCGTGAGCCGCTTCGATGGCGATACGCGCGCTGACCTGCAACGGCAATACCGATTGCTTGTAGCCGGCGTCCTGGGCTTCGAACACGCTGGTGCACGGCATGGACACAACGCGCACGTTGCGGCCTTGGGCAGTCAGCTTGTCGTACGCCTGAACCGTCAGGCCCACTTCGGAACCGGTGGAGATCAGGATCAGCTCCGGCTCGCCGATGCAGTCCTTGAGCACGTAGCCGCCACGGCTGATGTCGGCGATCTGCGCGTCGGTGCGCACCTGGTGTTGCAGGTTCTGACGGGAGAAGATCAGCGCCGAAGGGCCGTCCTTGCGCTCGATCGCGTGCTTCCAGGCCACAGCGGATTCCACCGCGTCGGCTGGGCGCCAGCAATCCAGGTTCGGCGTGGTCCGCAGGCTGGTCAGTTGCTCGACCGGCTGGTGCGTCGGGCCGTCTTCGCCGAGGCCAATGGAGTCGTGGGTGTAGACATGGATCACCCGCTTCTTCATCAGCGCGGCCATACGCACGGCGTTGCGCGCGTACTCCATGAACATCAGGAAGGTCGCGCCGTAAGGCACCAGGCCGCCGTGCAGAGACACGCCGTTCATGATGGCGCTCATGCCGAATTCGCGCACGCCGTAGTACATGTAGTTGCCGCTGGCGTCTTCGGCCGAGACACCTTTGCAGCCTTTCCACAGGGTCAGGTTGGAACCGGCCAGGTCGGCCGAACCACCGAGGAACTCAGGCAGCAGCGGGCCAAAGGCATTCAGGGTGTTCTGGCTGGCTTTACGGCTGGCGATGGTTTCGCCCTTGGCCGCGACTTCGGCGATGTAGGCCGAGGCTTTTTCCGAGAAATCGGCAGGCAGGTCACCGGCCAGGCGGCGTACCAGCTCATTGGCCAGCTCAGGGAATTCGGCGGAGTAGGCAGCGAAACGCTGGTCCCACTCGGCTTCGGTGGCCAGGCCTTTTTCCTTGGCATCCCATTCGGCGTAGATGTCGGCCGGGATTTCGAACGGGCCGTGGTTCCACTTCAGCGCTTCGCGGGTCAGGGCGATCTCCGCGTCACCCAGTGGGGCGCCGTGGCAGTCTTCCTTGCCTTGCTTGTTCGGCGAACCGAAGCCGATGGTGGTCTTGCAGCAGATCAGGGTCGGCTGCGCGCTCTTGCGGGCGGTGTCGATGGCAGTCTTGATCTCTTCCGGATCGTGGCCGTCGACATTGCGGATTACCTGCCAGTTGTAGGCTTCGAAACGCTTGGGGGTGTCATCGGTGAACCAGCCTTCGACTTCGCCGTCGATGGAGATACCGTTGTCATCGTAGAAGGCGATCAGCTTGCCCAGGCCCAGGGTACCGGCCAGGGACGCGACTTCGTGGGAAATGCCTTCCATCATGCAGCCATCACCCAGGAACACATAGGTGTGGTGATCGACGATGTCGTGGCCAGGGCGGTTGAACTGTGCGCCCAGGACTTTTTCAGCCAGCGCGAAGCCCACGGCATTGGCCAGGCCTTGGCCCAGGGGACCGGTGGTGGTCTCGACGCCTGGGGTGTAGCCGAATTCCGGGTGACCCGGGGTGCGGCTGTGCAGCTGGCGGAAGCTCTTGAGGTCATCGATGGTGACGTCGTAGCCGGTCAGGTGCAGCAGCGAGTAGATCAGCATCGAGCCGTGGCCGTTGGACAGTACGAAGCGGTCACGGTCGGCGAACGACGGGTTGCTCGGGTTGTGCTTCAGGTAATCACGCCAAAGTACCTCGGCGATATCCGCCATGCCCATCGGGGCACCGGGATGGCCGCTGTTGGCTTTTTGCACGGCATCCATGCTGAGGGCACGAATGGCGTTGGCACGCTCACGACGGCTGGGCATCGCTGTTCTCCTGAGGATTTTGAAGAGTGAATGATTAAAAGAAACGGAAAAAAGGATCGGCATTTTCCCTCAGCCACCGCCTGCGGGCAATGACAGATAGTCACTTGCAGGTGTTTTTCCTGTGCTTTGGGCGGCAATCGCTTGCAGAAACCTTTAACCGCTTCGTCTAAAGGTTATAGCGGCGGCTTATAACCGCCACTTATCGATCAATATCAAAACTTTTTGATATTGACCTTGCGGGGATACTCACCCGTCACTAGACTGCTGGCCTTATGAACCTACCCGTGCCCACCCTGCGTCCTGACGACGGCGAAGAGCTGGCAGCCTTGTGCAAGGCCGCTGGCGACCCATTGCGTCTGAACGTATTGCGCGCACTGACCAACGACTCATTCGGCGTACTGGAACTGGCACAGATCTTCGCCATCGGCCAGTCGGGCATGAGCCACCATCTGAAGGTGCTGGCCCAGGCCGACCTGGTCGCCACCCGCCGCGAAGGCAATGCGATTTTCTACCGCCGCGCCCTGCCCCATACCGACCTGCTCGGCGGCAAGTTGCACGCTGCCTTGCTTGAAGAAGTGGACAGCCTGAGCCTGCCCCATGACGTGCAGTCACGCATCGGCCAGGTCCACGGGCAACGTGCCGCCGCGAGCCAGGACTTTTTCGCACGAGTTGCCGAGAAATTTCGCGCCCAGCAGGACTTGATCGCAGGTCTGGCCCAATACCGCGACAGCGTACTGGCGCTACTGGATAAGCTGAGCTTCAGTGAAGAAGCGACGGCGCTGGAAGTCGGGCCTGGAGATGGCGGCTTCCTGCCGGAACTCGCCCGCCGCTTTCGGCAGGTCACGGCGCTGGACAACAGCCCGGCGATGCTCGAACTGGCCCGCCAGCTCTGTGAGCGCGAAGCATTGGGCAATGTCAGCCTGCAGTTGGCTGACGCCCTGAGCAGCACAACGATCAAGGCCGATTGCGTGGTGCTGAACATGGTCTTGCACCATTTCGCCGCCCCCGCCGACGCTTTAAAGCAAATGGCCGGGTTGCTGCACCCCGGCGGTAGCCTGTTGGTTACGGATTTATGCAGCCACAACCAGAATTGGGCCAGGGAGGCCTGCGGTGATCTCTGGTTGGGTTTTGAACAGGACGATCTGGCCCGTTGGGCCACCGCTGCGGGACTCGTTCCCGGGGAAAGCCTCTATGTAGGTTTACGTAATGGTTTCCAGATCCAGGTCCGCCACTTTCAGCGACCGACTGGCGACACTCACCATCGGTAAATATCAGGAAAACATCGAGATGAGCGAATACTCCCTTTTCACCTCCGAGTCCGTGTCTGAAGGGCATCCGGACAAAATCGCCGACCAGATTTCTGATGCGGTGCTGGACGCCATCATCGCTGAAGACAAGTTCGCCCGTGTGGCGTGCGAGACCCTGGTGAAAACCGGTGTAGCGATCATCGCCGGCGAAGTGACCACTACCGCCTGGGTTGACCTGGAGCAGATCGTTCGTGACGTGATCACCGACATCGGCTACAACAGCTCCGACGTCGGTTTCGACGGCGCGACCTGCGGCGTGATGAACATCATCGGCAAGCAGTCGCCCGACATCAACCAGGGCGTCGACCGTGCCAAGCCGGAAGACCAGGGCGCCGGCGACCAGGGCCTGATGTTCGGCTACGCCAGCAACGAAACCGAGGTGCTGATGCCGGCACCGATCACCTTCTCGCACCAGCTCGTGCAGCGTCAGGCTGAAGCGCGTAAATCCGGCGTGCTGCCTTGGCTGCGCCCGGACGCCAAGTCCCAGGTGACCTGCCGCTACGAAGGCGGAAAGGTGGTCGGCATTGACGCCGTCGTGCTGTCGACCCAACACAATCCGGACGTTTCCTACGCCGATCTGCGCGAAGGCGTGATGGAGCTGATCGTCAAGCACGTGCTGCCGGCCGAACTGCTGAGCAAGGACACCCAGTTCCACATCAACCCGACCGGCCAGTTCATCATTGGCGGCCCGGTAGGCGACTGCGGCCTGACCGGTCGCAAGATCATCGTCGACAGCTACGGCGGCATGGCCCGTCACGGCGGTGGCGCGTTTTCCGGCAAAGACCCATCCAAGGTTGACCGTTCGGCCGCCTACGCCGGTCGTTACGTGGCCAAGAACATCGTTGCTGCCGGCCTCGCCGAGCGTTGCGAGATTCAGGTGTCCTACGCCATCGGCGTGGCCCAGCCTACGTCGATCTCGCTGAATACCTTCGGTACCGGCAAGATCAGCGATGACAAGATCATCAAGCTGGTGCGCGAGATCTTCGACCTGCGCCCGTACGCGATCACCACCATGCTCGACCTGCTCCACCCGATGTACCAGGAAACCGCAGCCTACGGCCACTTCGGTCGTACCCCTGCGCAGAAGACCGTCGGCGAAGACACCTTCACCACCTTCACCTGGGAAAAAACCGACCGCGCCAACGACCTGCGCACTGCCGCCGGCCTGTAATCGCCCACGGTACATAAAGCCTCGCCGGGTTTGCCCGGCGGGGCTTTTTATTGCCTGCGGGACCGCCTTCACATTTTTTGGATCCAAAGCTTGCAGGCACAATAATGGCCCTCTAGAATCCGCGCCCTCTCGGGCCTTCACCTTATTTGGATATTGCCCTGCGCCAGCCCGGGACTCATAAGTGCGCAGGCAATCGAACATTGAGGTTTTTCATGCGCATCTCCACGCTCGCCCCTGCCGCCCTTCTGCTCAGCCTGTTCGCCCTGCCGGCCCACGCCGCCGACCTGAGCGCATTGAGTGGCGCCCTGGGCTCCCAGCTGGGTGTCGGCAATTCCGGCGACTGCCAAAAGCAATCCGCAGACCTGCAAACCAAGATCGATGCGGCCGAAGCCAGCAAAGACAGCTTGAAAGTGAAGGCTTTCAAAGCGGCGCAAGACCAGATCAACAAAGGTTGTGACAAACTCGCCCAAGCCCAGGCCAAAGCCGACGCCAAGCAGGAAGCCAAGGCTGATAAGCCTGATGCCGTGAAAGCACTGGGCGGCCTGTTCAAGTAAGCCGAAACACCCGGTAAAAAGCCCCGCAGCGTCGGGGCTTTTTTGTGGGTGAAGGGATCATTTAGGCTGGGCGCCCCTTTCGAGCAAGGATGCTCATGATGCGTTTACTGATTGCTCTGCTACTCAGCGCTCTACCCTTTTCGGCCTGGGCTGAAAACTGCCCCGATGAGGCCAGGGCCCAGGTCGGCACCCTGGCCGAACAAATCCGCCTGTAGGACGACAGTTACCACCGCCTCGGCCAATCCCCCGTCAGTGATGAACTCTACGACCAGGCCCGCCAGCGTCTGGCCCACTGGCGCCAGTGCGTGCCCAACCCCACGGCGCCTGATGATCCGCTGGCCAGTTCACGGGGCACCTTGCCGCACCCGGTCGCCCATACCGGCCTCGAAAAACGCCTGGATGAGCAAGCCGTGGGAGCCTGGCTAGACACGCGCCAGGATGTATGGATCCAACCCAAGGTGGACGGCGTTGCAGTGACCCTGGTGTACCGCCAGGGTCGCTTGAAACAGCTGATCAGCCGTGGCGATGGCAAGCTGGGCCAGGACTGGTCGACCTCCGCGCGCAAGATCCCCGGCATTGTCCAGCAACTGCCGGAACCCATTGACCTGGTGCTGCAAGGCGAACTTTATTGGCGCCTCGACGAGCATGTGCAATCGGCACACGGCGGGCTCAACGCGCGCAGCAAGGTGGCCGGGCTGATGAACCGTCGGCAGTTGAGCGACACCGACGCTGCCGGTATCGGCCTGTTTATCTGGGCCTGGCCCGAAGGCCCTGCGGCGTTTCCCGAGCGCCTGGCCACCCTGGCACGCTGGGGGTTCACCGACAGCCAGCGCTATAGCCAGCCGATCCAGGACATCATCGAAGCAGCACATTGGCGCACCTATTGGTACAACCACCCCCTGCCCTTTGCCAGTGACGGCGTGGTGCTGCACCAGGCGCAGCGCGCACCCGCTGAACGCTGGCAGGCCAGTGCGCCCTACTGGTCTGTCGCCTGGAAGTACCCCGCCTCCCAGGCCCTGGCGCTGGTACGCGAGGTGCAGTTCAAGATCGGCCGCACCGGACGCATCACCCCCATTCTGGAACTGGAGCCGGTGCGCCTGGACGACCGCCGGATCAGCCGGGTCAGCGCCGGCTCCTTGAAGCGCTGGCAGACCCTGGATATTCGCCCGGGCGACCAGGTGTCCGTCAGCCTGGCGGGCCAAGTGATCCCTCGGCTGGACCAGGTGATCCTGCGCAATACCACCAGGGTCGAGCTGCCAGTGCCCGACCCTCGGGACTTTCACGCCTTGAGTTGCTGGCAGCTGGAGCCCGGCTGCGAAGAACAACTGCTCGCACGCCTTACCTGGCTGAGCGGCAACCAGGGCCTGGCACTGCCGCACATAGGCCGCGAGACGTGGAACATATTGATCCAGGCCGGTCTAATCGCAGGCTTTCTCGATTGGTTAACCCTGGATGCGGCAGAGCTTGCTAACATTGATGGCTTCGGTGAGCGCAGCCGCACGCGGCTGCTCGACAGCCTTCACAGCGCTCGGCAACGCCCCTTCGCACAATGGCTCAAGGCCTTGGGTGTACCGCCTGCGGCACGTAACAACCTGGAAGGCGACTGGCAGACGCTGGTCGCCAGGGACACCCAGGCCTGGCTGGCCATCGATGGCATCGGCCCGGGCCGCGCGGCGCAACTGAGCGCTTTTTTTCGCGACCCACATGTACAGACCCTGGCTGAAACATTACGCATGGCCGGAATAGACGGGTTTTGAACCCGACCCAGCCACCTTTGAATCACAGCAGAATTCACCCTGCTATTTGCGCACCTGGAGCTCCCCATGAAATTCCTCGCCCCTTTCGCCCTGTTGACCGTCGCCAGTTTCATGGCCACGCCACTGCTGGCCGCCGAAGAAGCCACCCCACTCACCGGCTGTGCCGCCAAACGCCAGGCCATCAGCACCCAGCTCGAACAGGCCAAGGCCCACGGCAACAGCGACCAGCAAGCTGGCCTGGAAAAAGCCCTGAGCGAAGTCACCGCCAACTGCACGGATGCCGCCTTGAGGAAGGAGCGCGAAAACAAGGTACTCGACGCCAAGCACGAGGTCAGCCGCCGTCAGGCCGACCTCGACAAGGCGATGAAAAAAGGCGACGCGGACAAGATCAACAAGCGTAAGGACAAACTCGCCGAGTCACGCAAGGAACTGCAGGACGCCGTGGAAGAACTCGACCAGTAAAACCGGTCAGTGGTCGCGAAATTGTTTATGGCAGGCACTGCAGGCATCTTCGACTTTCTGTACGGCAGGCGTAAGGTTGCTGGCCTTGTAGGGCTGCACCTGGCTGGCGATCACCAGCTCACCGGTGGCCGCTTCCAGGTCGCGTGCCAGTTGCTGGAACTGCGCCTGTTTTTGCCACACGTCGTCCTTGGCGCTGGTGTGATCCTCTTCGCGTACGCTCGGAAAATGTTTCCACGGTTCATGGGACAGCGCATCGAGCTTGACCGCGCCTTCGGCGAATTTCACGCCATCGAAGGCAATGCGCCCGCGCAGCATGCCGCCCAGGTCTTCAGAGGTCTTGAGCATCTGCTTGAAGATCGCCTTGCGCTGGCCCAGGGGCGAATTCGGATCGACGCCGCCGCAGGCGGACAGTGTCAGGCAGGCCAACAGCACAAGCGTCATTTTTTTAAAAGTCATGGCGGCTCAGGGTCACGGGAAACGGCGGCCAGTATCCTCGCCCTGCTCGTAAAGACCAATAGCCCTATTAATAATAAGGGTTGTCCACAGGCGCTGCGGCGCGGGCAATCGCTTCAGGAACTGTTTGTATGAATCTCACACTGAAACACTGGAGCCGCCGGCTGGCATGGGCTCTGCCGATGTTTGCGCTGCTGGCAGGCTGCGACGCGGGCAAAGACGCCGGCAAAGATGAAACAATTAAACCCCACGCCGTGGCCACCTACGTGAATGCCCCTTGGGAGGCCTTGCCGAGCGTGTCCGACGCCGACCTACTGGCCGGTTTTGAATCCTGGCGCAGCGCCTGCCAGCGCCTCAAGGCAGACCCGGTATGGGGCGCGACCTGTGCCGCAGCAGCCAGCGTGCCCGGCAATGCCGTGGCGGTGCGCGGTTTTCTCAAGGAGCGCCTGGATGTGTTCGGCCTGCGTTCGGCTGACAACACCCCCAACGGCTTGATCACCGGCTACTACGAACCGGTCTACCCCGGCAGCCTGACCAAGACCGCCGCCGCCCATGTACCCGTGTATGGCGTGCCGGATGACCTGATCATCGTCAATCTGGAAAGCATCTACCCGGAGCTCAAGGGCAAGCGCCTGCGCGGCCGCCTCGAAGGCCGCGTGCTCAAGCCCTACGACGATGCCAACGCCATCAACGGCAAGGGCTCCACCGCCAAGCCGATTGCCTGGCTGACTAATCCGATGGACCTGCAATTCCTGCAGATCCAGGGCTCGGGGCGCATTCAACTCAAGGACGGACGTCAACTGCGCGTCGGTTACGGCGACCAGAACGGCTACCCGTATCGCCCTATCGGCCGTTGGCTGGTGGAGCAAGGCGAGCTGAAGAAAGAAGACGTGACCATGGGTGCCATCAGCGCTTGGGCCAAGGCGCACCCGGAGCGCATCCCGGAACTGCTGGCCAGCAACCCCAGCTACGTATTCTTCAGCGCTCGCCCCGACAGTAATGAAGGCCCGCGCGGTTCGCTGAATGTGCCGTTGACCGCTGGCTACAGCGTAGCAGTGGATCGTAAGGTGATTCCGTTGGGCAGCCTGTTGTGGCTGTCGACTACCAAGCCCGACGGCTCGCCATTGGCACGCCCGGTCGCCGCGCAGGACACCGGCGGTGCAATCACCGGAGAAGTGCGAGCGGATTTGTTCTGGGGCACGGGTGATGCTGCCGGAGAGCTGGCGGGAAATATGAAGCAGCAAGGACAGATCTGGATGCTGTGGCCCAAGGGCGCGGCGTTGCCGCAGGTGCCGGAGACGCTCTAGACCAAATGTGGGAGGGGGCTTGCCCCCGATGGCGATGTGTCAATTGACATATCTATCAACTGGCCAGCCGTCATCGGGAGCAAGCCTCTCCCACAACTGGATCTGTGTCACAGGTCAGATCGACACGAAGAAGAAGCTCGCAATCAACGCCATGCCCACCGCCCACACCAGCGAGCGCAGTATCGCCCAGTCGGCGAGGTAGCAAATGATGTACAGCAGGCGGCTGGTGATAAACAGCACAGCCAGCACATTGATGGTCACCAGTTCGGCCGTGCCGGCCAGGTGGGCGATAATCACCGCGGCAGCAAAGGCGGGGGTGACTTCAAAGCTGTTGAGCTGCGCACTGTGGGCGCGCTTGGCAAACCCTTCAAGGGTATCCAGGAAAGCACGCGGGTCGTGGTTCTGCCGCGGCCCGAACTTGCCGCCACTGAACTTGGCCACGCCCGTGCACAGGTAAGGCAGGAAAATCGCGATCAACACACACCAGAAAGCAGCCGTCATCACTCAGTCCTTTTGTCGTTTTATGCAGCGATTAGAGTTCTAGCACTAAAAACCCAATGTCGCACCTAACCGCTATGAGCCGCGCGACACCGAAAGGTTCTACCGCACTTTCACCCAAGACCTTGCAACCTCACGCCGCCACTGCGGTCCATCCCCCATTAACAACCCACCCCCACCTTCCAAGGACCCCGGATGCTTGAACTTGTCGCCGCCTTTATTTGCCTCACAACCCTGCTCACCTATGTGAACTTCCGCTTTATCGGCCTGCCGCCCACCATCGGCGTGATGGTCACGGCCCTGCTGTTCTCCCTGATCCTGCAAGGCCTGAGCGTGCTCGGCTACCCAGGCCTGGAGGAACGCATCCAGCAACTGATCGGCCAGATCGACTTCGGCGACCTGCTGATGAACTGGATGCTGTCGTTCCTGCTGTTCGCCGGCGCCTTGCACGTCAACTTGAACGACCTGCGCAGCTACCGCTGGCCCATCGGCCTGCTGGCCACCTTCGGCGTGTTGATCGCCACTGTGGTGATCGGCAGCCTGGCGTATTACATCTTCGCCCTGTTTGGCTGGCACGTGAGCTTCCTTTACTGCCTGTTGTTCGGCGCACTGATCTCGCCCACCGACCCCATTGCGGTACTGGGCGTGCTGCGAACCGCCAATGCGTCGAAACCGCTGAAGACCACGATTGTGGGTGAAAGCCTGTTCAACGACGGCACGGCGGTTGTGGTGTTTACCGTATTGCTGGGTATCGCGCAGCTGGGCGAGACGCCAACCGTGGGCGCCACGGCCATGCTGTTCGCCCATGAGGCAGTGGGTGGCGTGGTCTTCGGCGGGCTGATCGGCTACCTGGTGTACCTGATGATCAAGAGCATCGAACAGCACCAGATCGAAGTGATGCTGACCCTCGCCCTGGTCATCGGCGGCTCGGCGATGGCCACCGAACTGCACGTTTCCGCACCGATCGCGATGGTGGTGGCCGGGCTGATCATCGGCAACCTGGGACGCAAGCTGGCGATGAACGACATGACCCGGCGCTACCTGGACGGTTTCTGGGAATTGCTGGACGACATGCTCAACGCGCTGCTGTTTGCGCTGATCGGCATGGAGCTGCTGCTGTTGCCGTTCAACTGGCTGCACGTGTTCGCAGCCAGTTTGCTGGCGGTGGCGATCCTGCTGTCGCGCCTGCTGACCGTGGCCCCGGCGATCCTGTTGCTGCGGCGCTGGCGCACGGTGCCGCGCGGCACCATCCGTATCCTGACCTGGGGCGGCCTGCGCGGCGGGGTTTCGGTGACACTGGCGCTGGCCCTGCCACTGGGCCCGGAGCGCGATCTGCTGCTGAGCATCACCTACATCGTGGTGCTGTCGTCGATCCTGTTGCAGGGGCTGAGCATCGGCAAGCTGGTCAAGCGCGTGACCCAGGGCGAACCCCAGGCCGCACCTGACGTTCACTGATCCTTGTTGATCCGCTGCGGATGCCTCGGGTCCGCAGCGTGCTTGCCCGGCAAGCTACTCTCGCTGCGAATCTGCGCATGGCTGATCAACGCAAAGATAAAGCTGCCACCGATGATATTGCCGGCCAGGGTTGGGCCGGCAAACACCAGCCAGAAATCCTTCCACGGCAACTCACCGGCAAACACAAGGTATGAGACTTCCGCCGACCCCACCACGATATGGGTGAAATCCCCCAGGGCCATCAGGTAGGTGATCAGAATGATGATCCACATCTTGGCGCTTTCCATCGAAGGGATCATCCACACCATGGTGGCAATCATCCAGCCGGAGACGATGCCCTTGGCGAACATCTGGCCGGCGTCGTTTTCCATGATCTTGCGCCCGATTTCCAGAAAGGCCATGTCGGTCTTGGTGTCGAAGATCGGCAGGTGCAGCATCACATAGGCCACCAACAGCGTGCCGCACAGGTTGCCCACCAGTACCACGCTCCAGAGCCTGATCAGCCGCCCGGCATTGGCCAGTGTAGGTTTGCTCATCACCGGCAACACGGCGGTCAGGGTGTTTTCGGTGAACAGTTGCTGGCGCGCCAGGATCACCGCCAGGAAGCCTGCGCAGTAGCCGAAACTGGCGATCACCTTGAACGCTTCGCCGTCCGGCAGGCGTGAATTGAGCAGCCCCATGGCCATCAGCGACAGGCCCATGGTCAAGCCTGCGGCCAGGGCCGACCACCACAAGGCGGCGACACTGCGCTCCAACTCCTGGTCGCCCTGGGTACGGATGATTTCGTGGAGCACCGCAGCACGGGGTGGCTGGTTCTTGTCCACGTCCTGTTGCTCTTCCTGCGACAGGTTGGGGGTCTTGCCGTCTTCGTTGGTGGCCATGATGTTCCAGAGTCCGAGGGGGTGCCTGTAGCTACGACAGGCTGGCGCGGTAGCTGTTCAGTGGCCAGTCAACTAAACCTGCATGCGCCAAGCCTTGGCCATCTCCACAGTGGTGGAACTGGAAGGCGTGCCCCAGGGCTTGTTGCGCGCCTGGTAATTTTCGCTGAGGTCATCAAGCACACGGTTGAACGCGAGTGGCGTAGGGGCCTTGGCCAAGTCTCGGGCTGCACGCTGTAACAGTTCAACATTCGACGCCGGCTGGCCTGGCCGGAACAACGAGGGGTAGATGACCTCCCGCGTAAAGCTCTCGGCACGTACCGCAATATCGCGCCGTTTCATTTCGGCAACGGCGCAGGTCATGACTTTGGAAGAGGTGTCGCCCTGCTTGGCAGCCATTTGCAGCAACGCCTGGAAATTGTGTTGGCCAGTATCATTCAAGCGCCGTCCCAACCATTCGGTTTTCTCGGGACTGCGGGCAAGTGCATCCAGATTACGAACTGCCGACGACAACTTCGGTGTGAACAGCAAGCCATCATGGGAGTTATCGACCTCAGTAATCGCACGGTCCAGGGCGTGCAACACCTGCTTCGCTTCTTCTCGAAACATCAGCGCGCTGGCTGCGGCGGTGTCTTTCTGCAACGTCGGCTGCACACTGGCCAGTGTTTTATCATCCATCGCCAGCACCGCTTCATCTAGCGTACCGAACGAGTGAGACTCACGCGTCGCGGCACGACGCTGCAGATGCCCCTCCACCGCCTCATGCGCCTTTTCCTGCAGGTGCTGCTTGTACTCATCCTTCATGGTGAAGTTGACCGTACCGTTGAGCAGGCCGCGAAAATCGCCTTTTTCGGTATTCAGTGGCAACGCCAGCGTCTGCTCGGCAAATGCTTCGAGCCTTTTATCCTGGTAAGCCTCGGCGGCCGAGTGGGGTGTTCCCGTGATGCAGTCGGCCAGGCTGCTGATAAAACCGCCACTTTGGGCTGGCGCCCCGACGGCGTCTGACTCGAACTTGATGATCAGCGACTCAGACTTACTCAGGGGGCTCTCGGGAAACAATCGGTCCACCACGCCTGGCGCTGGTGTATTGAGCAACAGGCCACCGTCCTGAAAGGCCGTGGTTTCAGATGCCATCTGGAAGGCATGCCCTTGTTCCACAGGGCTTTTGAACAGGACGGGCAACGAACCCGAAATACGCGCGGCGCGGGCGATATCCATGTCCGGAGTCAAACTGCTGTTGAACACTACCAACTGTGGGCGCCCACCAAACATGCCAGTACCCGTGATATTGAGTTGCTTGACCGCTGGAATAGTGCGGCTTAACACGTCAAGGTCGGCAAACGTGGGCGCGCCACCGGCACTGAGCTTGTCAGCAATGCGCATGACTTCGGCGGGCCGGGTTTCTCTGGGAGAGTCGGCAATATGACCAAGAAGCGCCTTGCGCGACTCGTCGCGGATCATGTCCTCCAGCGGAACGGCAGCGGTTTTCAAACGCGGCAGCAGGGTCACCAACAACTGGGAAATGTTGCCGACCAGGCCCGGCAAGCGCCCCACATGCTTGCCAAGCGTTGAACTGGCTTCCTGCAACCAGGTCGTCACAGGGTCTTTGCTGTTCAGCAGACTGGGCAGATTGATGGTGTCCGACAGCCGATCGAATGCTGCCGCCCCCATGCCACTGGCAATCAAGGCGGCGGAAATCGCGCCGGCAGAGGAACCGGAGATCTCTCGAATGCCTTCCAATTGCCGTGCGTCTTCCAGTGCCTGCACACCTCCCGAGAAGGCGACGCCCTTGGCGCCACCACCACTGAGCACCAAATGCGTGATGGGCGGCGGCGATAACACCACCTCCACCCGCCCTTGAGGATCGCGAAGGAGGGTCAGATTGCGATCGCCGCCACTGTCCACCAACAACGTCTTCGCCGTGTGATCGGCGCTGGCGCTGTCATCTCCATGCAAAGGCGTCTGAACAGGGGTGACCGGATTGAGCACTTTCATGAGCCGACTCTCTCTGCAGGGGTGTAATCCTGAGTGATGAGAGAGCCTGGGAAAGATCCAGCCGGAACAACCCGGCAACAGAAATCAAACGGGTGACATGTAGTTACTCGCGGATGCCATCGTCCTGGAACTGGTCCTTGACGTACTTGATCTCGGTGCGTCCATGAGGGGCGGGCAAACCGTCCTCGCCCAGGTTGACGAAGACCATTTTTTCCACGGTGAGGATGCTTTTGCGGGTGATCTTGTTGCGCACTTCACAGGTGAGGGTGATGGAGGTGCGGCCAAACTCGGTGGCAGTGATCCCGAGTTCGATGATGTCGCCCTGGCGCGAGGCGCTGACAAAGTTGATTTCGGAGATGTACTTGGTCACCACGCGCTGATTGCCCAATTGGACGATGGCGTAGATGGCCGCTTCTTCGTCTATCCAGCGCAGCAGGCTGCCGCCGAACAGGGTGCCGTTGGGGTTGAGGTCTTCGGGTTTTACCCATTTGCGGGTGTGGAAGTTCATGGTCACTCCAAAGCGTCTTGCCGAATGATGGGCAACATCATGGCAGAGCCTGCCCCCAAGCTCTATGCGCCATTGCCTATCAACCTCATGTGCGATCTTCATATGACCGACAGAAAGGCTTGGGAAGTGCCGCGTACGCGGCTATAATCGCACCGCTTCAAAACGGTCATCTTCAGTTGATACCGTTTCTCCCGCCACCTGTCCGAGGGGCGCTGCAGCAGGTTCAACCTGTCAGGCTCGGATGGGGCGTTGTCCGGCCTGGTTGCCCTGGCCTGATACTAAACGCACAACGGCGCCCATTCGCACACTACGAATGGAGGCTCTTCATGAGCGCTGTAATTACGCCTGCAGATTTCAACGACTACAAAGTCGCCGACATGTCCCTCGCCGCCTGGGGCCGTCGCGAAACCTTTATCGCCGAATCCGAAATGCCAGCCCTGATGGGCCTGCGTCGCAAGTATGCCGCCGAGCAACCGCTCAAGGGCGCGAAGATCCTCGGCTGCATCCACATGACCATCCAGACCGCCGTGCTGATCGAAACCCTGGTTGCCCTGGGTGCCGAAGTGCGTTGGTCGTCCTGCAACATCTTCTCGACGCAAGACCAGGCCGCTGCCGCCATCGCCGCCGCCGGTATCCCGGTATTCGCCTGGAAAGGCGAGACCGAAGAAGAGTACGAGTGGTGCCTGGAGCAAACCATCCTGAAGGATGGCGCGCCTTGGGATGCCAACATGATCCTCGACGACGGCGGCGACCTGACCGAGTTGCTGCACAAGAAGTACCCGCAGATCCTCGACCGCGTCCACGGCGTGACCGAAGAAACCACCACCGGCGTGCACCGCCTGCTGGACATGCTGGCCAAGGGCGAACTGAAAATCCCGGCCATCAACGTCAACGACTCGGTGACCAAGAGCAAGAACGACAACAAGTACGGCTGCCGTCACAGCCTGAACGATGCCATCAAGCGCGGCACCGACCACCTGCTGTCGGGCAAGCAAGCCCTGGTGATCGGCTACGGCGACGTGGGCAAGGGTTCGTCCCAGTCCCTGCGCCAGGAAGGCATGATCGTTAAAGTCTCCGAAGTCGACCCGATCTGCGCCATGCAAGCCTGCATGGACGGTTTCGAAGTGGTGTCGCCGTTCCTCGACGGCGTCAATGACGGCACCGAAGCCAGCATCGACAAGGCCCTGCTGGGCAAGATCGACCTGATCGTGACCACCACCGGTAACGTCAACGTCTGCGATGCCAACATGCTCAAGGCCCTGAAGAAGCGCGCCGTGGTGTGCAACATCGGTCACTTCGACAACGAGATCGACACCGCTTTCATGCGCAAGAACTGGGCATGGGAAGAAGTGAAGCCGCAGGTACACAAGGTTCACCGTACCGGCGCTGGCGATTTCGACCCACAGAACGACGACTACCTGATCCTGCTGGCTGAAGGCCGCCTGGTTAACCTGGGCAACGCCACCGGCCACCCAAGCCGCATCATGGACGGCTCGTTCGCCAACCAGGTACTGGCCCAGATCTTCCTGTTCGGCCAGAAATACGCCGACCTGTCGCCAGCCCAGAAAGCCGAGCGCCTGACCGTGGAAGTACTGCCGAAGAAACTCGACGAAGAAGTGGCCCTGGAAATGGTCCGCGGCTTCGGCGGCGTGGTGACTCAGCTGACCAAGACCCAGGCCGACTACATCGGCGTGACCGTCGAAGGTCCGTTCAAGCCGCACGCTTACCGCTACTGATCGGCTTGGCTGCCCGCCCCTTCAGGGGCGGGTTCGCCTTACAGGCTTTCGAGTTCCCAAGGGTATGACCATGTCCCAAGACCGTCGCTACAGCTTCGAGTTCTTCCCCACCAAGACCGATGCTGGGCATGAAAAACTAATGGCAACTGCCAAGCAGTTGGCCACTTACCACCCCGACTTCTTCTCCTGCACCTACGGCGCCGGCGGCTCGACCCGCGATCGTACGATCAACACCGTGTTGCAGCTTGAAAGCGAAGTCAACATTCCCGCCGCTCCGCATTTG
This sequence comes from Pseudomonas sp. NIBRBAC000502773, assembly GCF_006517195.1. NCBI lineage: Bacteria > Pseudomonadati > Pseudomonadota > Gammaproteobacteria > Pseudomonadales > Pseudomonadaceae > Pseudomonas > Pseudomonas sp. NIBRBAC000502773. The sequence continues at coordinate 2,848,352 of NZ_CP041189.1, forward strand.
TCCTGCGTAGGCGACAGCAAGGCCGACCTGCGCGGCCTGCTCACTCAATACAAGGCCGCCGGCATCAAGCGCATCGTTGCCCTGCGTGGCGACTTGCCGTCCGGCATGGGCATGGCCAGCGGTGAGCTGCGCTACGCCAATGACCTGGTGAGCTTCATTCGCGAAGAAAGCGGCGACCACTTCCATATCGAAGTGGCTGCTTACCCGGAGATGCACCCCCAGGCGCGCAATTTCGAAGACGATCTGCAGAATTTCGTACGCAAGGCCAACGCCGGCGCCGACAGCGCGATCACTCAGTACTTCTTCAACGCCGACAGCTACTTCTACTTCGTCGAGCGTGTACGCGCCATGGGCGTGAACATCCCGATCGTGCCGGGCATCATGCCAATCACCAACTACAGCAAGCTGGCGCGCTTCTCCGACGCCTGCGGTGCTGAGATCCCACGTTGGGTGCGCAAGCAACTGGAAGCCTATGGCGACGACGTCAAGAGCATCCAGGCGTTCGGCGAACAGGTGATCAGCAATATGTGTGAAGAATTGTTGCAAGGTGGCGCACCAGGCCTGCACTTCTATACCCTGAACCAGGCTGAACCAAGCCTCGCGATCTGGAACAACCTTAAACTGCCACGTTAGGCCGGTTTAATCGCTGTACCCGGCCCTCGTTATTACGGGGGTTTTTTTCGTCTATATATTCCCGGAAAGGAAGCCTGCAGTACATGAATACAGCGTCCCCGACTCCCCGCCCGCAGCTGGTGTACCTGGTATTCGGCGCCGAGACCTATCATCAGGAAGCCGTATTCAGCATCGCCAGCGCCCTGGCCCACCTGGGCGGTCCCCAGGACATGCCATTGGACATCCAGGTGTTCAGCGACAATCCGGCCCCCTATCGCGGCTTGCCGGTACAGGTTCACACGCTGGACGACACCACGCGCAGACGCTGGAGCGAGCCCCACGGCTACCATTTCCGCACCAAGCACGTGCTGTTGCGCCAGGTGCTGGAAACAGCGGAACGGGCGCTGTTGATCGACACCGACACCTTTTTCCACGACTCACCCATGGCGCTGTTCGAACGCGTCGCGCCCGGTACCGTGCTGTGCAATGCCTTCCACGCCAAGTACGGCGACAACCGCGAAAGCGTGCTGTATGAAGCCCTGGCCAGGCACCTTGAAGACAAAGGCCTGGCCGACGATGACATGTGGCTGCTCAACTCCGGCGTCATGGGCCTGACCCGGCAAGACGCGCACATCCTTGATCGCTCGATCGAGTTGATGGACGAGCTGTTCCCGATGGCCCACGGTGCCTACACCCTGGAAGAGTTCTGTCTGTCGGTGGCCGCGTACCGTACGCTCAACGTGCGCCAGTGCCCCGACCTGATCCATCACTACTGGAGCCGCAAGCAGTTGTTCCGGGCCAAGGTCAAGGCGTGGGTCACCAAGCACGCCGCGAACCCCATCTGCGCCCAGGCCCTGGCCGACACCCGCAATGTGTCTTCCCACCTGCCCCGCCCGCCGCGGTTGCAGCGCTTGATGTACAAGCTGATCACCCTGGCCTTGCCCAAACGCAAGCAGCAGTTCATCCGCGAAATTCTCTACGGCTGCTACGAGCACGAGAATGAATTCGACCAGGCCTGTGGCCCGGTTTGGTGGGACAAGGCCCTGCAGAATCAGGAAGAGCGGCAAAAAGGCCCGGTCGATGCGCATCAGCTCGAACATTGGTTCGCCAACCCAGTGGTGCGCCTGATTCTGGGCGAGCGACGTGCAGCCATCTATGAACACCTGATGACCTCACCCCCAAAATAGCGTCGCCCGCAGATGCGTGTGCCAGCGCTTCTCTTTAGCGCACGGGCATCGTAACCTCGGGGCATGCCCGTCATTCTGAAGCTGTTGACCGTTACGCTTTTTACTTGCTTGAGCCTCGCCGCTTATGGCGAGAAATTGCGCATTGTCACCGAGCCCTGGGCGCCTTATGTGTACGAAGAGCACGGCGCCATGCACGGACTGGACTACGAAACCACGGTGATCGTGTTTCAGCGCCTGGGGGTCGAGGTGCAATGGCAGTTCCTGCCCTGGAAGCGCTGTCTGGCCATGCTCGATCAGGGTCATGCCGATGGCGCACTGGATATTTTCCACAGCCACGAACGCGACGCCCTGCTGCTGTACCCGAGTGAACCGTTGTCGGAAGTGGAGTTCGTGATGTTCTACGCCAACGAACGCCCTCACCCGGTCCAAGGCCTCGACGAGCTGGACGGCCTCACTGTCGGCACGTCGCCAGGCTATCTGTATGGCGCGCCATTCAGCGACTCCACCCGGTTCAGCCGCGAGCCGGCCCCCAGCCACGAGGCCAACTTCGGTAAATTGCTGCTGGGACGCATCGACCTGCTGATCACCGACCGCCGGGTCGGCCAGCATGTGATCAAGGCCCTGGGCCTGGAAGGCAAGGTCAGCCAGGCGCCCATTGTGGTCAGCCGCCAGCAGCAATACCTCGCCGTACGCCGTGGCGCGGGGATGGACCTGCTGGTACAACGCTTTGCCGCCGAGCTCAAGCGCTTCAAACAGGAACCGGCCTACGCCGCTTTAAGCGCCAAATATGGTGGAATCCACGCCATAACCGCGTCCGGACACACCGTTGAGCAGCAGGAAAGCGGCGCACAGTGATTGCTCTGTTATACTCTGGCCTTTCCGCCAGGCTTACGCCCGGCCGCTGAGGTCCTGAAAAAGGCACCCAACCCCGCTACTGCGCAGCTTTCAGCCCGCGCGAGCCGGTGGAGTGCCCGCCAGACGCAGCAGGACCGGACGGGATTGCGCTCCCCTAAGCGCCATTCACGCCCGGCAAGATTATCCCTCTGGGCCAAGCCCTAACTAAAACAGGATTACTCATGTCCTTTGCTTCCCTCGGTCTCTCCGAGGCTTTAGTCCGCGCCATCGAGGCAGCGGGCTATACCGAGCCTACTCCGGTGCAACAGCGGGCTATTCCCGCCGTGTTGCAAGGTCGCGACCTGATGGTTGCGGCTCAGACAGGTACGGGTAAAACCGGCGGCTTCGCCCTCCCGATTCTGGAGCGGTTGTTCCCCAACGGTCATCCGGACAAATCCCAGCGTCACGGCCCGCGCCAACCGCGCGTACTGGTCCTGACCCCTACCCGCGAACTCGCCGCCCAGGTGCACGACAGCTTCAAGCTGTATGCCCGCGACCTGAAGTTCGTCAGCGCCTGCATCTTCGGCGGCGTCGGCATGAACCCACAGGTCCAGGCCATGTCCCGTGGTGTTGACGTGCTGGTGGCGTGCCCCGGTCGTTTGCTCGACCTGTGCGGCCAAGGCAGCGTCGATTTGTCCCACGTGGAAATCCTCGTGCTGGACGAAGCCGACCGCATGCTCGACATGGGCTTTGTCCATGACGTGAAGAAGGTCCTCGCCCGCCTGCCGGCCAAACGTCAGAACCTGCTGTTCTCGGCAACGTTCTCCAACGACATCACCGCCCTGGCCGGCAAGCTGCTGCATAACCCGGAACGCATCGAAGTCACGCCGCCGAACACCACGGTCGAGCGGATCGAGCAACGCGTATTCCGCCTGGCCGCCAGCCACAAGCGTTCATTGCTGGCGCACCTGATCACCGCCGGCGCCTGGGAACAGGTGCTGGTGTTCACCCGTACCAAGCACGGCGCCAACCGCCTGGCCGAGTACCTGGACAAGCACGGCCTCACCGCCGTCGCCATCCACGGCAACAAGAGCCAGAACGCCCGCACCAAGGCCCTGGCCGACTTCAAGGCCGGTGAAGTGCGCATCCTGGTCGCCACCGATATCGCCGCCCGCGGCCTGGACATCGACCAGTTGCCACACGTGGTCAACTTCGAGCTGCCAAACGTCGACGAAGACTATGTGCACCGTATCGGCCGTACCGGCCGTGCCGGGCGTTCGGGTGAAGCCATTTCCCTGGTTGCCCCGGACGAAGAGAAACTGCTGAAAAGCATCGAACGCATGACCAAGCAGAAAATCGCCGATGGCGACCTGATGGGCTTCGATGCCAGCGCCGTTGAGGCCGAGAAGCCTGAAGTGCGCGAACGTCCGGACGTGCGCAACCCACGTAACCCCCGCGGTCCGAAGGGCGATGGCCCGAACGGCGGCGGTGGTGGCGGTGGTCGTCGCGACAAGGGCAAGGACAAGGGCGGCAAGGACAAGGCGCCAACCAACGGCCGTGGCGAACGCCCGGCCCGTGAGCAGAAGCCCCGTGAAGGCACCCCGGCCCGCGAACAGCGCCAGCCGAGCCAGCCCCCACGTGCCGCAGCCGACCGAGCCCCGGACGAATTCCTCGACGACGACGTGGATAACTTCGGTAACCGCGTGGACTACGTGCCCCAGGCCAAACCGGCCCAGGGCCGCGGCCGTCGTCCAGGTGCTCCGGCACAGGGCGCTGCCGCCGGCGCTCCACGTGGCGGCCAGCCTCAGGGCGGTCGTCAGAACGGCCCGCGCAACAGCAGCGGCGGCACGACCGGCACTCCACCGGCCAAGCGCAGCGGCCCGCGTAACGGTGCACCGCGTGACGGCCAGGCGCGTCGCGAAGATTCGCGCAGCAACAACCGCCGCCCGGCCCGTGACGACCAGCCGCGTTTGTCCGAGCCAGCCGTGCAGAACCCGCGCGGTGGCCCGGCGCCGAAGATCATCCACAAGGAGTCGAAAGCCGACCGCTTCCCGACACCCGAGCAGTTGGATCAACTGCCAGGCCGTCCTCGTGGTGAAAAACCGGCATTGCTGACCCGCAACCGCTGAGTTTCAAAGCGCCTTAAAAAATGCCCCGCATCTTTCGATGCGGGGCATTTTTTTATCTCCTCCCGACACGCTCCCTGGGATGAGCGAGCTTGCTGTGGTGAGCGAGCTTGCTCGCGCTGGGGCGCGAAGCGGCCCTAATCAGATACATGATTTTTCTAGCAGAACACGGTGACAGGTGTTGGGGGTTGCTGCGCAGCCCAGCGCGAGCAAGCTCGCTCACTACAGGAAATACAGGCCAAAAAAAACCGGATCCTGAGATCCGGTTTTTTGTGTGCGGACAGAAATTACTTCTGCTTGACGCCTTCCAGCGAGATGTCCAGATCGACGGTCTGGGAAGTCGGGCCTGGGCCCTTGATGCCGAAGTCGTTCAGGTTCAGCGTGGTCTTGGCGTTGAAGCCGGCACGTTCGCCGCCCCATGGATCCTTGCCTTCACCGTTGAACGTGGCCTTGAAGGTCACAGGCTTGGTCACGCCGTGGAAGGTCAGGTCGCCGGTCACATCAGCGGTTTTCTCGCCGGTGGATTTAACCGCAGTGGAGACGAACTTGGCATCGGCGAACTTGCCGACATCCAGGAAGTCCTTGCTGGCGATGTGCTTGTCACGTTCGGCGTGGTTGGACCACAGGCTGGCGGTTTTCACGTCGACCGCGATTTTGCTGGCTTCAGGCTTGGCGGCATCCCAGCTGAACGTACCATCCCAGTCCTTGAAGGTACCGTGGATGTAGCTGTAGCCCAGGTGGCTGATTTTCCAGTCGATGAAGGCGTGCTGGCCTTCCTTGTCGATCTTGTAGTCGGCAGCCATCACCTGACCTGCAGACAGCAGCGCTGTACCGATTGCCAGAGCGGCGAGGGTCTTTTTCAACATGCTTTCTATTCCTTGTGAGTCGAGGTTGAACATCAGGCTTTGCGCCCCAGCATTCGCGTGAGGGTCGCATCACGGTCGATAAAGTGGTGTTTCAACGCAGCCACGCCGTGCAGGCCGGCGAAGACCACCAACACCCAGGCGAGGTACAGGTGCACCACGCCGGCTGTGTCTGCCTGGTCCGGTAGACCGGAAACCACGGCAGGAATTTCGAACAGGCCAAACACCGGGATACCGACACCGTCTGCGGTGGAAATCAGGTAACCGGCGATCATCACGGCAAACAACCCGAGATAAAGGAACGCGTGGCCGAACGCGGCACCGATACGGGTCAAGCGGCTGTAACTGGCCAGCGGCGGAGGCGGCGGGCTGATCAGGCGCCAGACAATACGCACCAGCATGATGGCGAACAGCGTGATGCCGATGCTCTTGTGCAGGTCCGGTGCGTCCTTGCGCCAGGCGCTGTAATAGTCCAGACCCACCATCCACAAGCCCAGGGCGAACAGGCCGAACACCACCAGGGCCACGCCCCAGTGCAAAACCATACTGACCCAGCCGTAACGGGCCGGTGAGTTACGTAGCTGCATGTACTTAATCCCGTAAGAGCTGCGCCCAAGACTAGCGATTTACCTATCGAATTAAAGCGGAAAATTTCGCTTTGAAATATCGAGAAATACGATCTGGAGCCTATGCACAATAAGTTAACCAAGGATTAAGGACTATTCCTAAGAAACGTGACAGTCCGTCCTACGTTTACTCCGAATTCCCCACAATGGCTTGTGACCCGGGCCACCATTGCATAGGCTTGCGCGATTGTTTCACCTGCGCCGTTCGCAGGACCGCTTCGAGGAGATCACCGATGGGCTTGAACAACCAGTGGATGCAACGCGACCTCGCGGTGCTGTGGCATCCCTGCACCCAGATGAAAGACCACCAGCAACTGCCGCTGATCCCGATCAAACGCGGTGAAGGCGTCTGGCTGGAAGACTTCGAAGGCAAGCGCTACCTCGACGCCGTCAGCTCCTGGTGGGTCAACGTCTTCGGCCACGCCAACCCGCGCATCAACCAGCGCATCAAGGACCAGGTCGACCAGCTGGAACACGTGATCCTCGCCGGTTTCAGCCACCAGCCGGTGATCGAGCTGTCCGAGCGCCTGGTCAAGATGACCCCCGAGGGCCTGACCCGCTGCTTCTATGCCGATAACGGTTCGTCGTGCATCGAAGTCGCGCTGAAGATGAGTTTTCACTATTGGCTCAACCGTGGCCTGCCGAATAAAAAGCGCTTCGTGACCCTGACCAACAGCTACCACGGCGAAACCATCGCCGCGATGTCGGTGGGCGACGTGCCGCTGTTTACCGAGACCTACAAGGCGCTGCTGCTGGACACCCTCAAGGTGCCGAGCCCGGATTGCTACCTGCGCCCCGAGGGCATGAGCTGGGAAGAACACTCGCGCACGATGTTCCTGGCCATGGAACAGACCCTGGCCGAGCACCACGACAGCGTCGCCGCCGTGATCGTCGAACCGCTGATCCAGGGCGCCGGCGGCATGCGCATGTACCACCCGGTGTACCTCAAGCTGCTGCGCGAGGCCTGCGACCGCTATGGCGTGCACCTGATCCACGATGAAATCGCCGTGGGCTTCGGACGCACCGGGACCATGTTTGCCTGTGAACAGGCCGGCATCCGCCCGGACTTCCTGTGCTTGTCCAAGGCCCTGACCGGCGGCTACCTGCCGTTGGCCGCCGTGGTCACCACCGATGACGTCTACGACGCGTTCTACGACGACTACCCGACCCTGCGCGCCTTCCTGCACTCCCACAGCTACACCGGCAACCCGCTGGCGTGTGCGGCGGCCCTGGCGACCCTGGATATTTTCGAAGAAGACAACGTCATCGAAAACAACAAGGCCCTGGCCCGGCGCATGGCCACGGCAACAGCGCATTTGGTCGACCATCCGCACGTCTCGGAAGTACGCCAGACCGGCATGGTGCTGGCCATCGAGATGGTCCAGGACAAGGCCACCAAGACCGCTTACCCGTGGCAGGAGCGCCGTGGCCTCAAGGTGTTCGAACACGCCCTGGAACGCGGTGCGTTGTTGCGGCCGTTGGGCAGCGTGGTGTATTTCCTGCCGCCCTATGTAATTACACCGGAGCAGATCGACTTCCTCGCCGAAGTCGCCAGCGAAGGCATCGATATCGCCACCAACAGTAAAGTCAGCGTGGCGGTGCCGAAGGATTTCCACCCTGGTTTCCGCGATCCGGGTTGATTGCCGGCACACCTACACCTTTTTCCAGAGAACCGACATGAGACTGTCCCGCTTTTTCACCGACACCCCGCTGAGCCTCGGCGATCACGAACTGCCCGAAGCCCAGGCGCACTACATCAGCCGCGTGCTGCGCATGGGCGAAGGTGACGCCGTGCAATTGTTCGACGGCTCCGGCCAGGAATTCCTGGGCAGCCTGCTGGAAGTCGGGAAGAAACGCGTCACCGTGCAACTGACGGAAAGCTTCGCCGGCCAGGCCGAATCGCCGCTGCACATCCACCTCGGCCAGGGCCTGTCCCGGGGCGAACGCATGGACTGGGCGATCCAGAAAGCCACTGAGCTGGGCGTCAACGCCATCACGCCGATCTTCAGCGACCGCTGCGAAGTGCGGCTGAAGGACGAACGCGCCGACAAACGCCTGCTGCACTGGCGCCAGGTGGCGATCAGCGCGTGCGAGCAGTGCGGGCGTTCGACGGTACCGGTGATTCACCCGCCGTTGCTACTGGCGGACTGGTTGAAGCAGGTCGAGGCGGACCTGAAACTGGTGCTGCACCCGGTGGCCGAGCCGATGGTCAGCCATGCCAAGCCTGCGAGCCTGGCGTTCCTGATCGGGCCCGAGGGTGGATTGACGGATGGGGAAGTCGAAGCGGCCCAAGGCACCGGCTTCCACGCCGCCCGCCTCGGCCCGCGTGTGTTGCGCACCGAGACTGCGCCCGTCGTCGCGTTGGCGGTTGCCCAACAACTCTGGGGCGACTTCTAAATGTGGGAGGGGTGATCAGTCCACCGGATCGCTGACCGGCTTGGCAATGATCGCCTTCAACTCACTGGTCATCGGGAATTCCAGGTTCAAGCCCTTGGGCGGAATCGGCTGTTCAAACCAGCGCTGGTAAATCCCGTTGATCTCCCCCGAGCGGTACAGGTCGCCGAGGGTCTCGTTGACCACCGCGAGAAACTGCGGATCATCCTTGCGCACCATGCAGCTGTAGATCTCCCGCGACTGCTCCTCGCCCACCACCACCCAGTTGTGTGGGTCCTTGGCCTTGGCACGTTCGCCGTAGAGCAATGCATCGTCCATATAGAACGCGGCCGCGCGGCCCGTCTCGAGCATCTTGAACGCCTCGCCGTGGTCCTTGGCGCTGATCACGAACATATTGCTCTTATGCTCGGCGTTGTAGCTCTTTAGAAAACGCTCGTTGGTGGTGCCGGCGGTAGTCACCACGTTCTTGCCCGCCAGGTCGGCGAAGCCCTTGATGCCGCTGTCCTTAGCCGTCAGCAACTGGCCTTTCACGTAAATAAACCCGTAGGAAAATGCCACCTGTTTCTGCCGCTCGGCCGTGACTCCGGTGGAGCCGCACTCCAGGTCGACGGTGCCGTTCTGCACCAGCGGAATCCGCGTTTGAGAGGTCACCAGGTTGTACTTCACCTTCAGGTCAGCCACCCCGGTTTTCTGCTGGATACGCTCGACGATCTTGCTGGCCAGGTCGACCGAATAGCCCATCGGCTTACCGGTGTGATCCCCCACGTAGGAAAACGGCACCGACGCATCGCGATAGCCCAGGGTGATGGACTGGGTGCTGGCGATCTTGCCCAGCGTACCGTCCAGCGGCGCCTGGTTGGCATGGGCGTGTACTCCCAGCAAAAGGCCGATGCAGCCGGTCAACAGGATTTTTTTCATTGTTATTCTCCGTTGGTTTTTGACGTTATTTTCGTACCGCAATCACGCTGATTTCCACCAGCACGCTCGGCCTAGCCAGCTCCGCCTGCAGGGTAGTGCGCGTCGGCGCCATCCCGGGCGATAGCCAGGCAGCCCATACCTCATTCATCGGCGCGAAACCGCTGCCGATGTCTTTCAAGTAAATGGTCGCATTGAGCAAATGATCCTTGTCACTGCCGGCCTGGGCCAGCAGCGCATCGATCCTGGCCAGCACTTCGCGGGTCTGCGTCGCCACATCCTGGCCTTCGCCGGGCACCTGGCCCGAAAGGAATACCAGATCCTTGAACGTGACGGCGCCGGACAGCCGGTCGTTGCTGCTGATTCGGTTGATGGTCATGGGTCAATCCTCACGCGGCGCGGGGCGCCAGGCCCTGCATGTCAATGGAAGGTAGGTGGTGGCCGATCAGCTCGGCCAGCAATTGGCCGCTGCCGCACGCCAGGGTAAAGCCGAGGGCGCCGTGGCCCAGGTTCAGCCACAGGTTGCGATACACGCTGGGGCCAATCAGCGGCACACCGGTCGGGGTGGCGGGACGCATACCGGCCCATTCCACAGCATTGGCATAGTCGCCAGCCGTAGGAAATGTCTCGACCGCCTGGCGTTTCATCAGCGCCAGGCGCTTGGGCTCAAGGCTGGCGTCAAAGCCGACGATATCCACCATGGCCGCCACCCGCAGCTGTTCGCCGATACGCGCGTAGACCATCTTGCGGTCGTAGTCGGTGATGCTCACATTCGGCGCCTGGTGCTGTGCGCCAATCGGTACGCTGAGGCTATAGCCCTTGAGTGGATACAGTGGCAGTGACACGCCGGGCAATGCCAACTCGGCGCTGCGATGGCCCGCCGCGAGCACCAGTTGCTCCACCGGCATCACCTCGCCCCCCAATTCGATGGCCTGTACCACACCGTCGGCGTGGCGAATCCCGGTGACCTTGCGCCCCAGCAGAAAGGTGCAGCGCCCCGACGCTTCGAGCCTTTGCGCCAGACGTTGGCAAAAGGCATGGCAGTCCGCCACTTCCTCGTTGGGCGTGTAGATACCGCCCACAAACTGATCAGCCACCTGTGCCAGCGCCGGTTCCAGGCGCGCACAATCCAGGGCCGACAGCACCTGTTGTTGCAGGATGTCGGTGACCTTGCTGCGCGCACGCTCAAAGGTCTCGGCATTGCGAAAGGTCACCAGCTTGCCGTTACGCCGCCAATTGAACGTGTCCAGGCGATCGTCGACGCGCCATTGCTGCAAGGTGTTTTGGCTCAGGCTCGCCAGGCGCAGCAAGTGCGCGGCGTTGCGCTTATTCACCGAGCCACGGCAGGCGCCGATGAAGGCGGCCATCCAGCGCCATTGCTGAGGGTCCAGACGTGGGCGCAGCTTCAGCGGCGAGTCACCGCGCAGCAACCAGCCAATCGCCTGTAGTGGCACTCCCGCATCCGCCAGCGGTGCGACGTAGCGGTAGGACAATTGCCCGCCATTGGCGAAGCTGGTTTCGCTGCCCACGGTGTCACGCGCGTCGATCACCGTCACTTCATGACCTGCACGTACCAACGCGTAGGCACTCGCCAGGCCGATAACGCCACCACCAATGATGCAAACCTGCCCGGCCATTCAACACCCCCAACCCTTGATCCAAGAAAGCCCCAGCGTAGGTGCAGGTGACAGGCCGCCGACAATGAATAAAGATGGGGCACCTATAAACAAAGGTTATGGACTTGCCATGCGCTTGCGTCATATCGAAATCTTCCAGGCCATCCGCCAGACCGGCTCCATCAGCGCCGCCGCGCAGTTGCTGCATGTCTCCCAACCGGCGGTGACCAAGGTGTTGCAACATGCCGAGTTACAATTGGGTTTCCCGCTGTTTTTGCGGGTACGCGGCAAATTGCAGCCCACGCCCGAAGCCCTGGCGCTGGAAAGTGAAGTCGAAAAAGTCACCGCGAGCCTGCAAGGCGTGCGGCGCCTGGCCAAGAGCCTGCGCCGCGCCCCGGGGCAAAGTGTGCGGATTGGTGCAATCCCGGCATTGGCGCTGTCGCTGCTGCCCCCGGCGATCCTGGAATGGAAGCGCGACTACCCGGACATAGCCTGCGAACTGTCCAGCGACCATAGCCGCGAGCTGGTGCAAAAACTGTTGATGCGCGAGATCGACCTGGCACTGACCCTCAGCTTCTCCGGCCATCCCGGGTTGACCACACAAGTGCTGGCCAACGGTGTGTTGGTGGCCCTGGCGTCGAAAAACTACTGGCCGGACGCTGAGCTGCATCAAGCCCTGCCCCTGGCAGACCTGGCGGGGGCACCGTTGATTGGCCTGTCCAGCGCCGACCCACTGGCGGCGAGGCTCGACAACTACCTGGAGAGCGTCGACCCGCCGCCTCGGGTGACGATCTCGGTGCAAACCTATTCCCTGGCGCGGGCGATGGTGGAGTCCGGCGCCGGCTTGACGGTCATCGACCCCTTTACCGCCCTCGGCGCATCGACGGCGACCACCTGCATCCGCACGCTTACACCGCCGCTGCCGATCACCCTCTACGCCCTGACCCGTGCCGATGAACCGCCGCCGCATATGCTGGCCAATCTGCTACAGATCTTCGGCAACCGGGCTCGGGAGCAGCTGGAGCGCCTATAACACGTAGTGCATGATCGCCACGAAATGCAGCAGGCTGCCGCCGATCACAAACAAATGCCAGATCCCGTGGGAATGCCGCAGGCGATGCTCCAGGGCAAAGAAGATGATACCGACGGTGTACAGCACCCCGCCCGCCGCCAGCCAGATAAACCCGGCGGTGCCCAGCGCGGCGATCAGCGGCTTGACCGCCACCAGCACGATCCAGCCCATCACCGCGTAGATCACGATGGACAGGATGCGCGCCTCGGAGCGCGGCTTGATCTCCTGCAGGATGCCGATCACCGCCAGCCCCCACACGATGCCGAACAGCGTCCAGCCCCAAGGGCCTCTCAACGTCACCAGGCAAAACGGCGTGTAGCTGCCGGCGATCAGCAGGTAGATCGAAAAGTGATCGACCTTCTGCATGATCTCTTTTCGCCGCCCCTGCACGCTGTGGTACACGGTCGACGCGCTGTACAGCACCATCAGCGTAAAGCCATAAATCGCCACGCTGACGATTTTCCAGGGGCTGCCGTCCAGGCTCGCCACCACCAACATCCACACGGCGCCAATACACGCCGCGACTGCACCGAGCAAATGGCTCCAGGCGTTGAATCGTTCCCCGTGATACATCTGTCACTGACCTCCTGTAGCCGCTGGAACTGGCTGGCAAGCGTCCAGCCTTGCGCATAAGAGTGCAAGCGACTTGTGACGTTCCGAGGACGCCGCCGGGTTTTGCGGGCACAATCGGACGCATTCGAACAAGAGCCCACGGCCATGCTGATCGACGAAGAATTCACCCTCAAGAAACTGGAAATCTTCCTGGCATTCATGCGCACTGGCAACCTGGCCCGCGCCGCCGCCGAGCTGCAAACCAGCAATGTCAGCGTGCACCGTGCCATCCACTCGCTGGAAAATGCCTTGCGCTGCCCGCTGTTCAAACACGAGGGCCGCAACCTCACCCCGCTGGAAAGCGCCTACGTGTTGGAAGAACGCGCACAGAAACTCATCGCCGATGTGGTCGACAGCGTACGCCTGACCCGCGAAGCCGCCGGTTTCTCCGCCGAACGCTTCAAGCTCGGCTCGCTGTATTCGCTGACGGTCAAGACCGTGCCGCAACTGATCATGGGCCTGAAGATCAGGCGCAGCGAACTCAATATCGACCTGATCCTCGGCTCCAATTTCGACCTGCTGTACAAGCTCAAGAACATGGAAGTCGACGCGATCCTCATCTCCCTCGACGAACACGCCAACGACCCCGACTGCGAACAGATCGAGCTGTTCTGCGACGACATCTTCCTCGCCACCCCGGCCGACTCGCCCTTCGACCGCACCCAGGAAATCGACCTGGCCGACGTGCGCGACGCCACCTTCATCACCCTCACCCAAGGCTTCGCCACTCACCAGGATGGCAACCGGGTGTTCAAGCAGGCGGGGTTCGAGCCCAAGGTGGCGATGCAGGTCAATGACATCTTCACACTGCTGAGCATGGTCAGTTCGGGGGTGGGTTATGCGTTGCTGCCGGGAAGGATTGCGGCGGTGTACGAGAACCGCGTGAAGCTGATACCGCTGCAACCCAGGTATCGGTTGCAGCAGCATATCGGCGTGGTGTTCCTGAAGGCCAAGGAGCGTGATCCGAATTTACTGGCGTTGCTGGCGGAGTGTCGGATGTATGCCAATCGGCAGGGAACAGCCTGACACTCCGCAACCCCCAAGGTCAGCCAACCAACCCACGCACAATGAAGTACAGCAACGAAGGCCCCAGCAAACACCCAAGCCCGGTATGGAACGTCGCCGTCAACGCGCCATACGGCACCAAGCGCCGATCCGTCGCCGCCAGCCCTGCCGTCACGCCGCTCACGGTGCCGGCCAGGCCACCAAACACCATCGCCGAACGCGGGTTGTCCAAGCCCATCCAACGCGCCGCCACCGGGGTGCCGACCATCACCAGGATCGCCTTGATCAACCCGGTCGCAATGGACAGCGCCATCACATCCGAAGTCGCGCCAATCGCCGCACCGGTCACCGGGCCGACGATGTAGGTCACGGCACCCGCGCCGATGGTGGTCATGCTGATAGCGTCGCGATAGCCAAACACCCAGGCCATGCTGGCGCCGACGATAAACGGCAGGATCGTGCCCAGCAGCAGCGCAATCACACCGATCATCCCGGCCTTGCGTGCCTCGGTGGCCTGCACCTCGAACGCCGTGGCAACGATGGCGAAGTCGCGCAGCATCGCGCCGCCCATCAGGCCGATGCCGGAGAACAGTGCCAGGTCGGCCAGGCCTTTTTGCCCGCCGGTAAGGGTGCCGCCGACCCAGGCCAGGACCAGGCCGATGACGATGGCAATCGCCGAGCCGTGGATGCGCCCGAACGTCAGGCGCTTGGACAGCACCACGGAAATCCACATCACCACGCCAACAAACGCAAACGCAGTGATCAGGCCGTTATGTTCCAGGCCTTTTTCGATGAGATCCCACATATCAGCGACCTCCCGCAGGCACGATCAGCGGCTCTTCGGCGGGCAGAGGCTCGCCCTTGTGCGTACGACTGATCAAGGCGATGGTGCAACCACAGACCACCACCGAACCAATCGCCGCCAGCACCGCGACCGGGCCGCCGTGCAGGGCGGTCACGACGTTCTGTTGCGCGGCCATCGCCACCACCACGGGAATGTACATGGCGCCCCAAAAGCCCACGCCCATCTCGCACTCCTTGGTCATGCCGCCGCGTTTTTGCATCCACAGGCGGGCGCAGATCAGCAGGATCATGGCGATGCCCACCCCGCCCACGTTGGATTTGACGCCCAGCAACACGCCGAGCATGTCACCCATGATCACGCCTGCCAGCGTGCAGATCGCCAGCAATGCCACACCGTAAATAATCATTGTTGTTGTCCTCGAAGTGCTCGATCGAAATTGTTGTTTTTGTGCTTCGACAGCCTTGGGTGGTGCTTTATCGGTGGCGGCGCTCCTCCTCTTCCAGCAGGGCCTGCAAGGTATCCAGGCGTGCGCCTTCGCAGGCGATCACGGTGCCTTGTTCGAACACGCGGCGTGACAGGCCGGTGAGCACGGCGCCCGGGGGCAGTTCGATTTGCAGGCGCACACCACGCTCGTAGGCGCTTTGTACGGTGCCGCGCCAGTCAACGACGCGGCACATGTTGAAGGCCAGGTCGTCGCGCAGGTGTTCGGGGTGGTAGATCGGCCGCGCGCGGGTGCTGCTCAGGTAGGTGATGCGCGGCGCCTTGAGCGGGACAAATGCCTGGGCCAGGACCTCGGCCGGTTGCGCCAGCAGCGCACAATGGGACGGCACACTGACAGCCAGGCGCTTGGCGATGCCGTTGCCCTTGATGCGCGCGGCGACACGCTTCATGGCCTCGTCGCTGCCGGCGATCACAGTCTGGTTATCGGCGTTGATATTGGCCAGGTACACCGGGGTTTCGGGGCTGTGGATGTCGGCGAGGAGTGTTTCGACGGTGGATAACTCCACGCCGATGATCGCGGTCATGCCGTAGCCGTGTGGATAAGCGCTTTGCATCAGTTGGCCGCGCAGGCTGACCAGCTTTACCGCATCGGCAAAATCCAGGGCCCCGGCGATGACCGCCGCCGGGTAGGCGCCGATGGACAGGCCCGCCACGTAATCCGGGGTGCGCTCCAACAGGCGGGCGTGGGCGACGCCGGCGATCAACAGGCACAGTTGCACGGCGCGGGTACTGGCCAGGGCTTGCGCTGAATCGAGCCGGCGCACGTCTTCGCCCAGGGCATCGCTGGCTTCTTCCAGCACAGGTTCGGGCAGCGACTGGAGCATGCCTGGTCGCTGGGCACCCTGCCCCGGAAACACCAGGAGGCTGCTCATGCCACGGCCTGCCAGGGATCGTCGACCAGGTGCGCGCCGCTGATGGTTTTCAACAGCACGCGACGTGATCCGCCAGCCCATTCGCGCAAGGCCACGGCGCCGAACGGGGTTTGCAGTTGCAGGTCCACGGGGCACACCGCCGCGTCCAGGCTCGCCAGCAGGTCCTCGGCATCGCTGCGTTCAAGGCGCTTGGGCGTACGCAGGATCAAATCCAGATCACTCTGGGCATGCAGCGCTTCGATGCCGGTGGCCAATTCAAAGCCTGCGCTACCGCTGACGCCCCATGCCTCGTGCACCAGCACCGAACGCAATTGAGCAAGCGCTTGCAGCGCGGGTAAATCCCGTGACGAAACCACGTCGCGCAGGGCTTCCGGTGCAACACGCCGCTGCACCGCCGCCAGCGGCATCTCGGCGGCGAACCGCTGCTCACGCAAACGCCCGCGCACGCCGACCGCCACATAACCCGGTTCGGCAATGGCGCGGCGCACCACCACCGGGTGGCCGGCGCCAAGCGCCTCCAGCACCCAGGCCGGTGCATCGGCGGGCGCATGCGCCGGGGTCATGCCCCAGAGCAAGTCGTGGGCGTTCACCATTGTTCCCGCAGCAGTTGGCGAACCTGGCTGGAGGCGGCGCGATTGGTCGCGCCGAGGCGCCCGCGCAAATCGGTGCTGCCGACGTCCTTGAGCGCATTCACCAGGCAATCGCTGACCCGTGCTACATCGTCCGCCGTGGGCTGTTCAATCCGGCTCACCGACAAGGTCTCCCAGAGCAAGCCGAGGCTGGCATAACTGTCGATGTCATAGGCCATGGGCGGCACGCTGGCGGCCAGGGCTTCCAGCTCTTCGACGCTGCGCAGGGTCACTCGCGCGGCCGAGGCCTTGCCCATCGCGTGCACCATCACGCCGGGGTCGCGCAGGGCAATCAGGCGGTTGGCCTGGTAGCCATGGGCGAGGAACGCACCGGACATGGCCTTGCCCACCAGCAGCGCAATCACCGGGTGCCCGGCGAGGCGAGCGCGAGCATAGCTGTCGGCGGCAGCGGCCAGGGCTTGATGGATGCCGAGGGCTTCTTCGCGACGGCCGTAGGCTTGGCTGGGCACATCGACGATGGCGATGATGGGCCGCTTGTCGCCGCGGGCGATGGCCTCATCGACGGCCTTGGCCAGGCCCCAGCCTTCGAGCAGGCCGACTTCGCCATTGCGTGCCCGAGGGAAGCGGTTTTGCGCGTCGGTCACTACGGCGACAAAGCGCACCTGTTGCTCACCCAATACACCGTCGGCCACCCTCAGCGACGCCGGTAAATCGTCTACAACTGGAGCGCCGGCGCTCAATGCGTTGAACCACTGCAAGCCTCTCATGAGCGTTCTCCCTGATACAGCTCGCGCACCGTCGCCGGGTCGATTTGCGCTACGGCGTCCAACTCGGCCAAGCGTGCGAGGTAATAATCAGCCTGGCGACTGCGCTGTTGTGCGGGCACACCCTGTTGCAGCAACGCGCTGACCGTCTGCTGGATCTGCGCCACATCATCGGCCACGTAACGGTCCGCCAGGCCACTGTTAAAACGCTGTTCGCCGCCCGTGAGGCTCCAGATAAAAGGACGGTCGCGGGAGTCGTACTCTTCCAGCCCGGCCTCCTGCTCGATCACCTGCGGACCGTTCAGCCCCAGGCGCGCTTCGCGGGTGACGACGAGGTAACTGCACAGCCCGGCCGCGATGGACATGCCGCCGAAACAGCCAACGCTGCCCGCCACTACGCCGATCACCGGCTGGTACTGGCGCAGGTCGACAATCGCCGCGTGTATATCGGCAATCGCGGCCAGGCCGAGGTTGGCTTCCTGCAAGCGCACGCCGCCGGTTTCCAGCAGCAGCACGGCGCGGGTCGGGATGCCCTTGCGGTTGTCTTCGGCCGCCAGCTCCAGGGCGCCGGCGATTTTCGCGCCGCCCACTTCACCGAGGCTGCCGCCCTGGAAGTTGCCTTCAATGGCTGCAATCACCACAGGCAAGTCGCCGATGCTGCCCTTGGCGATCACCACGCCGTCATCGGCCTGGGGCACCACCCCTTGGCGGCTGAGCCAGGGCGACATGACGCGCTGGAACGGGTCGATCAGTTCGCGAAAGGTGCCGGCATCCAACAAGGCCTTGGCCCGCTGCCGCGCCCCCAATTCCACGAAGCTGTGTTTAGCCAGCAAGTCAGTCATGGCCGATCTCCTCGAAACCCTGTTCCAGGCGCAAACGCACCACGCCGGGGGTGGCACCGAAATCGTGGATATCAATGTTCAGGGCCGGAGGCGTCTGCTCCTGGAAGATCCGCTCGAACAGGTGCTGCCAGCGTTGTTCGGCGCCATTCACCGAGGTCTGGACCTGGATGGTCAGCGTGCCGGCCGTGCCCGGTTCCAGCAGCACTTCCAGGTCGCCCGAGCCGACGCAGCCCACCAGCGCACGGCCTGTTGGCGGCTGCCCGGCGGGGAATTCAAAGGATAAGGTTTCCATCACAACGCTCCGTCGAGGCGGTCGATAAACAGGCAGGCGGCCAACAGGTCGGCGGCGCCACCGGGGGAGGCATTCAGGGCCAAGAGCTGGTTGTCCAGTTCGTGCAGGCTGCGGCGCCCGGCCAGGGTGGCGCTGCCGCCAGCGTCGAGCACTGCTTGGGCGCCGTGTTGCATTGCCTGCAGGCCTGCGGTGCCGGCGCGGTAGAGCACGCAGGTGTCGGCAAGCTCGGTCATGATCGCGAGCAAGGCGTCAAGACGCGCGTTCTGTTCACCGACGTTCTGGCGGCGGCTTTTGTGCAGTTGCGGCAGACCGCGTTGGGTCACGGCGGGGAAGCCCAATTGCGCTTCTTCACGGGCACCGCGTGCGCCGTAGCGTTGCGCGACCTGGGCGCCGTGGCTCATCGATTGGGGCGCGTAACGGTCGTTGAGCAGGGCCAGTCTGGCGGCGTTCAGCGTTATGGCACGCGGTTCCAGGGCAGCCGCTGCGGTCAGCAGGCCGAGGGCCCAGATCGCGCCGCGATGGGTGTTCACGCCGTGGGTGGTGGCGAGCATCGCCTGTTCACCTTCGCGCCCGATACGGCCGAGGGCTTCGCGCAGGGGCAAGCCGACCTCGCCGAATTCAAGCGCCGCCTCGGCCATTGCCTTGAACATCGGCCACAGCGCCAGCGCCGAGGCGTGCATCAGCCCCAGGTGCAAATCGCTGTGGGCGCCGTTGCCGCGGCGGTCCACCAGGGCGGGCTTGGGTGACAGGTCGGCTTCATCGATCAGCGCATCGACGGCCATATCCGCCAGGCGATCCGCGAGGCTGAGTTCGTGCAGTTTAAGGGCGCGCATTTACCAGCTCCTGAATTTGGCGGGCGGGTTGTACAGGCCACCGGACCACTCCACCAGGTCGGCCACGCTCTTGGCGGCCAACAACTCGCGGGTGGCATCGGTGCGGCGGATGCCCAAGTCTTCGGGCAAGGCGATCAGACCTTCGCGGCGCATGCGTGCGGTGTCCTTGGGGTTGTGGCGCATGCCGATGGCGGTCACCCCGGCGACGGCGGCGATCATCGCCTGGCGCTCTTCCAGGGACCGCGCCTTGTACAGGTAGGCGATGCCTTCTTCGGTAAGCAGGTGGGTGACGTCGTCACCGTAGATCATGATCGGCGCCAGGGGCATGCCGCTTTTGCGCGCCACTTCGACCGCATCCAGGGTGTTGACGAAGGTGGGCTTACCGCCTTCCTGGAAGGTCTCGACCATCTGCACCACCAGTTTTTTGCCACGCTCCAGCAGCGCTTCCGGCGCGTCGCCGTGGCGCATGTCCAGCCATGCCGGCGTACCGTGACGACGGCCGCGCGGGTCGTGGCCCATGTTGGGCGCCCCACCGAAACCGGCGAGGCGACCACGGGTCACGGTGCTGGAATGGCCGTCGCCGTCGACTTGCAGGGTAGCGCCGATAAACAGGTCCACCGCGTATTGGCCGGCCAGTTGGCAGAACATCCGGTTGGAACGCATCGAACCGTCGCGGCCGGTGAAGAACACATCCGGGCGCGCGGCGATGTAGTTCTCCATGCCCAGTTCGGTGCCGAAGCAGTGCACGCTTTCCACCCAGCCGCTTTCGATGGCAGGGATCAGCGTGGGGTGCGGGTTGAGGGTCCAGTTGCGGCAGATCTTGCCCTTCAGGCCCAGGGATTCACCGTAGGTGGGCAGGATCAATTCGATGGCAGCGGTGTTGAACCCGATGCCATGGTTGAGGGACTGCACATTGTGTTTTTCGTAGATGCCGCGGATCGCCATCATCGCCATCAGCACATGCACCGGCTTGATATGGCGCGGGTCGCGGGTGAACAGCGGCTCGATGTAGAACGGCTTGTCGGCCACCACCACGAAATCCACCCAACTGGCGGGGATGTCGACGCGGGGCAAGTCGCTGACGTCATCCACCAACTGGTTGACCTGCACGATCACGATGCCATCGCTGAACGCGGCGGGTTCGATCAGCGCCGGAGTATCTTCGGTGCTGGCGCCGGTGTAGATATTGCCGGCACGGTCAGCCATGAAACCGGCGGACAGTACGACGTTGGGGATCAGGTCCACCACCAGCCGTGCATAGAGTTCGATGTAAGTGTGGATCGCACCGATTTCCAGCAGGCCGTCTTCGAGCAATTGGCTGATGCGCAGGGATTGGGTGCCGGCGAAGGAAAAGTCCAGCTTGCGCGCGATGCCCTTTTCAAACAGGTCCAGGTGCTCGGACCGCCCGACGCTGGGCATGATCATGTGCAAATCGTGGAGCTTGGCCGGGTCGGCCTTGGCCAGAGAGCGCGAGAGGAAGTCGGCCTGCTTCTGGTTGTTGCCTTCCAGCACCACTCGGTCGCCGGGGAGGATCAGCGCCTCAAGCGCCTCGACGATCCTGTCACTGGGCAAAACCGCCCCGTCTGCATACTGCAAAACCCGCCCGAGCCGCCGCTGCTTCTCGTCACGCCGCCGCGTCCAGCGCGAGTCGGGGGTAGTTATTGTTGTCATGGTCGCTCCACGGGTTTGCTGTCGTGGGCTGTACCTTAGGAGTGATTCGGGGGCCATCAATCAAGCTTAGCGGTGGATCGTTACGGTTGGAGTAATGGAGAATCAGCAAACACTGATCCGAGCCAAAAGATGATCTAAATGTGGGAGGGGCTTGCCCCCGATAGCGGAGGGTCAGCTAAGTTATGTATCAACTGACACTCAGCCATCGGGGGCAAGCCCCCTCCCACATTTGTTCAGTGATGCCTGTTAGATAGCGGTCCCAAACAGGGGCTGATCAGTCCCTGTTTGGGACCTTTTCCAGCGAAGGGCTGACCTGCTCCAGCGCCCGATCCACCAACAACTGCCCCAACTCGGCCATTTGCTGGATCCCGAGCATGATGGCGCGCTGGGAAGTGTCCAGGTCGAAGGCCAGGTTGCAGGTGAGTGCATTGAGGGAGGACAGGGTTTCGCTGGCGTTGACCAGCAGCGTTTCGGTGGTTTGGTGGGGGTTTACGGCGAAGAGAGGCAGATTAGGGGTAGGTTTGATCATGATGAAACTCCTAAACAGTCAGTAAGGAGCGCCACCGTTCGCTTGCACGCGAATGAGGGTGGCGACCGTGCGCAGGTGTGCAAGACCGGGCCTGTTTAGGACACCCAGCAGGTCCGAAGACCTCCTGCGCGCAGCCGCCATAAAGCAGCGAGCACAAAAAACGCCCGTTGGTTGGCAGGGCGTTTGTACGCCTAAACAGTTTCGTCGGACTTGCACGTCCGTGTCACCGTTTTTTGCGATGACGGGACGAAGACTAGGCGCGCGGGCTGCACGCGACAAGTTCATGCACAGCCCAAAATCTTGCAGGAAAAATCCTAAGACCACCCGCAATCTGTCAAACACCGGCACTTTAATGTGGGAGGGGGCTTGCCCCCTCCCACAGGGGATCCTCACATGACTTAGATTCAGGCCAGTCCGGACTCGACCAATAAGGCTTCAAGCCCCATCAAATCCGGCACCTTCGCCACATGTTCCCCCACCTGCACCGCCGCCAGTTCCAGCGGGCACAGTGGCACGTCCACGTAGCTCAATTCGCTATCGAGCTTGTACGACCGTGGAATCCCCTGGATCACCAGCGCAATGAACTTCAACGTCGGTCGCCCGCCCAGTGCATTCAACACCACGATCCGCGAGCGTTCGCCGGTCACGCTGGCCTCGCCGCACGCTGCTTCAAAGCTGATCAACGGGATTTGCCGATCGCGCCACGTCACTTGCCGCAAATACCACGGCGGTGCATCGCTGGCCGGTTCGCCGCGCTGGAAGTCGATCAACTCGGCGATGGCGACGTTGGGCAGTATCAGGTGGCGGTCGGCCAGGGGCAGGAGCAGGCCGGTGAGTTGGCTGGTACGGTGGTCAAGCACGGGATTTGCTCCAGTAGGCGATGCTTTCGAGCAGCACCGATTCCTGGTACGGCTTGCCCAGGTAGTCGTTGACGCCGATGGCCATGGCGCGGTCGCGGTGTTTCTGGCCGGTGCGGGAGGTGATCATGATGATCGGCAGGCGCATCAGCCGGGGGTCGTTGCGCACCTGGATGGCGACTTCGAAGCCGTCCATGCGCGGCATTTCGATGTCGAGCAGCATCAGGTCGGGGGTATGTTCCTCGAGCACGGCGAGGGCGTCGATGCCGTCTTTGGCGGTGAGTACGTTCATGCCGTTGCGCTCCAACAGGCGGCTGGTGACTTTGCGCACGGTGACCGAGTCGTCCACCACCAGCACCAGCAGCGGGCGCTTTTTCAGCGGGTCGTTGAGGATCAACGGAGCATCCACCGGCTGGGCCGGCAAGGCCGGTTGCCGGGCGCGGATGTGCGCGAGCAGGTCGATGATCAACACCACGCGCCCATCCCCCAGGATGGTCGCGCCGGATAACCCCTGCACCCCGGAAAACTGCGGGCCCAGGCCCTTGACCACAATCTCCCGGGTGCCGGCCATGGCGTCCACATGCACCGCCACACGGCGCTCGTTGCACTGCACCAGCAACACCGGCACGGGTTGATACTGGCCCAGTAATTTCGGGCGACCGACGGTGTGCAGCAGGTCACCCAGGTAAAACAGCTCGTAGCGTTGGCCGGCATATTCATAACACGGCGGATCCTGCTGGTAGTGCCCCGCCAGCTCATGGGGCAGCACCCGCACCAGACCTTCGATGGTGTTGAGCGGAATCGCGTATTGATCGTCCGCGCAGTGCACCATCAACGCTCGGTTGACCGACACGGTAAACGGTAGGCGGATGCGAAAGTGCACGCCCTCCCCCGGTGTCGAGTCAATGAACATCGAGCCGCCGAGCTGGCGCACTTCTTCGTGTACCACGTCCATGCCCACGCCACGCCCGGAAATCTGCGTGATCTTTTCCGCCGTGGAGAACCCCGGCTGCAGGATGAACTGCAACACATCACGGTCGCTCATCTCTTGATGAGGGGCGAGCAAACCGCGCTTGATCGCCTTGCGCCGCACCGCATCCAGAGGCACGCCGGCGCCGTCGTCGCGCATGTCGAAAACGATATCGCCGCCTTCGTGGGTCAGGTCCAGGGTGATGCGGCCCTTCTCCGGCTTGCCGGCCAGCAGCCTAACATCGCGGGACTCCAGGCCATGGTCGACGGCGTTACGCAGCATGTGTTCCAGCGGTGCCGCCATGCGCTCCAGCACATTGCGGTCCATCTCGCCCTCGGCATTGCCGACGATGAATTCCACGTCCTTGCCCAACTCGCCCGCGACCTGGCGCACGATGCGCTTGAGGCGCGGCAGCATGCGCTCGAAGGGCACCATGCGCGTGCGCATCAGGCCTTCCTGCAACTCGGTATTGATGCGCGCCTGTTGTTGCAACAGGTCATGGGCGTCCTCGTTGCGGCGGTCGAGGGTGTCCTTGAGGTCGAGCAGGTCGGACGCCGACTCCGACAGTGCCCGGGACAGCTGCTGCAACTGCGAATGACGGTCCATTTCTAGCGGGTCGAATTCTTCATAGCCCAGGCGCTCGGCCTCGGCCTGTTGACGACTGAGGATGCGCCCCTGGGTTTCGGTGTCGAGGCGGCGCAGTTGGTCGCGCATTCGTTCGATAGTGGTTTCCACCTCATGCAGGGCAATGCGCGCATCGTTGACTTGCTGCTCGATACGACCACGGAAGATCGAGGTCTCGCCGGCCAGGTTGACCAGGTCGTCCAGCAGTTCAGCGGAAATCTTCACCATGTCGGCGCCGGGATCAACCACCGCTTCGGCCTTGCCTGCAGGCAGCGCCACGGGCGTCACGGGCTCATCGCTGGGGTGCACCAGGCTCTTGATACGTTCGATGAGCTTGTCCACCGAACCCACCGGCAGCCCATCCGCCACGGCGTCGATCATCTGCGCCAGGCGGTCGTGGCAGCCCTGCAGCAACGCGAACAGTTCGGCGGACGGCGCGAGCAAACCGGCGGACAGCCCTTCGTAGAGAAATTCCAGCTCATGGGCCAGGTCGCCGATCGGTCCGATCTCGACCATGCGCGCGCCGCCCTTGAGGGTGTGCAGGTCGCGCAGCAGGGTTTCGACTTCCTGGCGATTGTTAGGCTCGGCCTGCCAGCGCAGCAAGGCGCTGCCGGAGCTGTCGAGAATGTCGGCGGCTTCTTCGAGGAAGATGTCCAGCAACTCGGGGTCGGTGCCCGGCGTTTCCGCAGGTGGAGCGGCCTGTGCAGCCGGCATGCCGCCCTGGCGTAGCGCGCGCAACCGGGCGACCAGTTCGGCGCTGTCGCTCAAGGGTTGATGGTGCTGCAGTTCCTCCAGTTGCAGGGCCAGTCGCTCATGGCTGGCCATCAGCACCTGCGACAGCTCGCTGGAGTAGCTGTAGCGCCGATCCACCAGGCCTTCGTACACGCACTCCAATTCATGGGCCAGGTCGGCCACCGGTCCGATGTCGGCCATGCGCGCGCCGCCCTTGAGGGTGTGCAGGTCGCGCTGCAGGGACGACAACGGCGCGGCACTGTCCGGCTCCAGCAGCCAGCGTTTCAGGGACTGCCCCGCACTGTCGAGGATATCCACGGCTTCTTCGAGGAAGATCTCCACGAGTTCATCGTCGATCCACGTTTCATCCTGCAGTTGCGCGGTGGCGGCGCCCAGTTCGGAGATGCTCAGGGCGCGGCTGCCGTCGCTTTTGATCAGGCCGGTGGCAGAAGGGTCCAGTGCATCGTCCAACAGTTCGCGCAGGGCGTGTACACGTGCCGGTGCCGGGATGATTTCCTGGCCGGCGGCCAATTGATCGAGCATGTTGATCAGCGCTTCATGGGCCTGTTCGGCCTCATGGAAAAACCGCTCGCTGACCGCCAGGCTGCTTTCTTCCACGGCGCCGTAGAGGTCGAGCAAGGCTTCGCAGAGTTCATCGATGGCGTGCAGGTCAGCAACATGCGCGCCCTCCCCCAACGTAGTCAATTCATCCAGCAGCGCGGTGAGTTCCTGGCGTTCGCCGGGGTGCTGCTGCCAGCGGCGCAGCAGGCTTTCGGCGTCGAGCAGAATGTCCATGCCCTGGGCCAGGAAGTTGGCGATCAGTTGCGGGTCGCGCTTGATCCGCAACCCCGTGTTGGGGGCGTCGAGCAGCGCGGCCAGTTGATGGTCGAGCAGGGCCTGGGTACGGCGGATCAAGTCATCCGCGCCCTTGATCGGCACCAGGGGATCGCGGTCCAGTTGACGCAACCCACGCTGGAACAGGCCTTCGGCTTCCAGCAGCAACTCGACTTCGTCCAGATCCAGCGGCAGGCGATGGGCCTTGTATTCGCGGGTCAGGTGATCCAGTGGGCGCACCAGCTCGGCGATCGGCAACACGCCGGCCATGTAGGCGCTGCCCTTGAGGGTGTGCAGGGCGCGTTGCAGTTCATCGCTGACTTGCAGCGGCACATGCTCGGCGGCCTGTTGCAGGAAGTGGTTGAGGCTGTCCAGATGGCTCTGGGCTTCGTTGCGGAAGATCTCCAGCAACATCGGATCGTGGGGTTCGCCGACCGACGCTGGGGCGCCGTTGGCCCAGGCGTGGGCGCGAGCGGCCAGGGCGTCGACCTCATCGCGCTGGTGTTGCTCGCCCGTCGCGAAGTCGGCGATCAATGCCGGCAGCAGGGCCACGGCGTCATCCAGCACCTGTTGGATCTCGGGGCCTAGGGCCACGCTGCGCTCGAGCACACGGTTCAGCAGGTTTTCCACGGCCCAGGCCAATTCTGCCAGCACCAGGGCGCGCACCATGCGGCCGCTGCCTTTCAGGGTGTGGAAGGCGCGGCGCATTTCGCCCTGGGCGGTTTTGTCCGCACTGTTGGGCAGGTGGCGGTGCAGCACCTCAAGGACTTCCTCGGTTTCTTCGAGGAAGACATCGCGCAGTTCATCGTCGATGGGCGCTTCATCGGCCGGCGGCGGCAGCAGGCTACCGGGGCGTTGCAAGGCTGGCGGATTGAGGCGCGACGTGGGGTTGGCCAGTGCGTCGAACTGCGACTGGCTGGGCGCAACCTCGCTCGACAGCGCGCCATCGGGTGCTGCCAGCGCCTGGCGCCAGGGTTTTTCGGCGGGCAGGTAGCCCAGCGCAGCCAGGCTTTGGGTGGCCATTTCCAACACCCGTTCACCGGCGGCGTCCGGGTCCTGGAGCATGCGTTCGAGGTAATACTCCAGGCTGCTGATCACGTCAGCGAAATGCCCCAGTTGCAGCTCCGACGGCGGGCTGTCGCTGACCATCAACTGTTCGTCGACGTAATCGGTGCAACCGCGCATCAGGCTTGCCGCGCGGGGCAAGGGGATCATCGCCAGCGCGCCGCGCACCTGGCTCAGCAGTTCCGGCAGGGATTCCAGGCGCTGGCGGTCCCAATCGGCTTCGATACAGTCGATCACCAGCTCCTTGGCTTGCTGCAGGCACTGGCAGGATTCGCGGATGACCAACTGGTGGATCTGGGTCAGGTCGGTGGTGGGCAGGCGGCTCTCTTCATGGCCTTCCGGCTCGACGGTGCCGACCATTCCCGCCAGCGTGGCTTCCACATAGAGCAGCGCGCCGGCGACGTCCATCAACACCGCATCGTTGGGCTCGCGATGCCCCTGGGCCAGGCTCAATACCACCGCCAGCTGGTCGATGATGACTTTGCGCGGCTGGCCAAACCCCAGCACCGCGAGGGTATCGGCAATCTGTCGCAGGGGCGCCAGCAGCGCGTCGAGGTCGCTCGTGTGCTGGCGGTCGCTGCGCACGAACAGGTCGAGGCGCTCTTTGACCCGCACCAACTCTTCACACAACGCACCGAGCACCGAGCCCATGGCGTTGCGATCCGGCCCGGCAAGGCGCGCGCGTTCGGCGTCCACCACCGTGCTATCGGGCAAGGCCTCATCCAGGCTGTAGCGCTCTTTCAGACTCTGCATGCGTGGGGTCGGCCGGGTGACTTTGGCGACGTAAAACAACAGGCTCTTGAGCAGTTCATCCGGTGCGGGCTGGTTGATCCCGCCGATGCCCTGCGCCAGCAGGCGCTTGAGCTGCTTGTCGCTGGCCTTGAGCAGGCTGCGCAGCGCAGGGCTGTTGGCGACCACGCCGGTGAGCATGCCCTCGACCAGCGCCGACGCCACTTGCCACAGCGGCAACAGCGGCGCGCCCTGGCACAGCGCCTCGAGGCGCGCGAACACCCGCGCCATGTCTTCCAGGTTGCTCGGCCCGTGGTCTTCACGCAGCAGCCCGGCGAGGGCTTGCTGCAACAGTTGATGCCACTGGCGCAGTTGCGCCTGAAGGTCGGCCGGCGCGCGTTGGGCCAGGATGTCATCGGCAAGCGGCGCAATCGACAGCAGGGGCGGGCTGAACAAGCTGGTTTCCGACAGCAGGCTTTCGCCGTGGGCGCTGCGCAGGTCGTTGAGCAGCGGCAGCACCACCAGCGGTAAATCACGGCGGGCGCTGTGCACCCGGTCAAGGTACAACGGCAGTTGGCCCAGGGCCTGTTGCAGCAGGCGGATACTTTCCTCGCGCTGGCCGACATGCCCGGCCTGGAGCGCCAGGGCCAGCTCCTCGATCTCTTCGGCCAGCAGCGCCGCGCCGTAGAACTCGACCATTTGCAGCGCACCATGCACCTGGTGGATAGCGTCCAGGCACTGGCTGATCACGCCATCGTCGTGGGTCTCGACAAATGCATCCAGCGCCGAACGGGCCTGTTTCAGGGTTTCGGCAATGTCGCCCTTGACCCATTCGAGGGCCACGTAGTCGTGCCGATCAACCATAACTGCTCCGCTTAGAATTCGTGGGTTGCCTGGATCTCAAAGCCAATAGAGATCTAGTGTGGGAGGGGGCAAGCCCCTCCCACATTTGGATCGCATTTCAATCATCAACCTGTTTGGCCGCTGGCAGGGTGAAACCCGACACCGACCTGCGCAACTGGCTGGCCATCTTCGCCAAGTTGCCGATGCTTTCGGCGGTAGCGGTGGAGCCCGATGACGTCTGCGTGGTGATCTGTTGGATCACGTTCATGGTCAGGGAGATCTGCCCCGCCGATGAGGTCTGTTGCTGCGCCGCGTTGGAGATGCTCTGGATCAGCGCGGCCAGGGTTTTCGATACGCCTTCGATCTCTTCCAGCGCCACCCCGGCGTCCTGGGCCAGCCGTGCACCGCGCACCACTTCGGTGGTGGTCTGCTCCATGGAAATGACGGCTTCGTTGGTGTCGGCCTGGATCGCGCGCACCAGGGTTTCAATCTGCCGGGTGGCCGCCGACGAACGCTCGGCCAGCCGTTGCACTTCATCGGCCACCACCGCAAAGCCGCGCCCGGCATCCCCGGCCATGCTCGCCTGGATCGCGGCGTTGAGGGCGAGGATGTTGGTCTGGTCGGCAATGTCGTCGATCAGGCTGACGATGTCGCCAATCTCCTGGGACGACTCGCCCAGGCGCTTGATGCGCTTAGCGGTGTCCTGGATCTGTTCGCGAATATTGTCCATGCCGTGGATGGTGTTGTGCACCACCTCGTTGCCTTTGTTGGCGATTTCTACCGAACGTTCCGCCACCGCCGAGGATTCGGCCGCGTTGGCCGACACCTGGTCGATGGACTGGGCCATCTGGTTGATCGCGGTGGAAGCTTCGGCGATCTGCTGGGCCTGATGCTCGGAGGCCTGGGCCAGGTGCATGGCGGTGGCCTGGGTCTCTTGCACGGCACCCGCCACCTGCCCGGCGGTGAGGTTGATGGTGGCCACCAGGTCGCGCAGTTGGTCCACGGAATAGTTGATGGAGTCGGCGATGGTGCCGGTGAAGTCTTCAGTCACCGAGGCGGTCACGGTGAGGTCGCCGTCGGCCAGGTCTTCGATTTCATCGAGCAGGCGCATGATCGCGTTCTGGTTGCGCTCGTTCTTCTCGGCGGTCTCGTGCAGTTGGCGGTTGGTTTCGCGCACCATCACCAGGCCGATCAGGATGATCGAGGCCAGCGCCAACAGGCCCAGCACATAGCCGCCGATGGTGTCGAAGCTGCGTCCGCTGGCGAGGTTTTCAAAACCGGTGGCCAGGTGCGAGGCTTCATCGAGCAGGGTTTGCGACAGGTTGAAAATATTGCTCGCCGAGGCGCGGACCTGGAACAGCTGTGGCGAGGTTTCGAGAATTTCATCCACGGAGCCGGAGACAAACTCGAACAACTCGGCGATTTCCGCCAGCCGCGCGCGGGCATCGCGGTCTTCGACCTGGGTGATGCGCAGCCCGGGGTTGCCGTTGAGCATGCCATTGAGCACCTGCCCGAAGCGATTGGCGTCGCGGCCAAAGGTGTCGGCGGCCTGGACGGCGGTTTCGTCACCGGCCAGCACCGTGTTGACCGCGCCCAAGATACGCTCGGCCAGCAGCGACTGGCGCTGGGCCAAGGCCACCTGGCTGGCCGGCGCGCCGCGTTGCAGCAGGATGTCGACGACCTTTTCCGATTCCATCTGCAATTGCGGTACGGTTTCGGCGAGGGTCGCGGCCACTTGGTGCAGTGACAACACGGTCTGTTCGCTGGCGAGGATCGCGTCGGTGTTTTTCAGCAGTGCCTCCCAGTCGGTCTGCACCGCGCGCATTTCGGCACGGACCGCACTGGGCGCAGCGGGCAGGCCGGTTTCCGGGTCGCCTTTTTTCAGGTAGCCCCAGCGTCGGGCAAAGTCGTTGCGCGCATCGCCCAACAGCTTGAATGCGGCGGCCTTGCCGGCGGCGGCCTCGGTAGCATTCTTGGCAATGCGTTGGGACAGCACGCGCAGTTCACCGGCGTGGCCGATGTACTGCTTGTCGTAGGTGGACTGGGTGTTGAGGTAAGCAAAGTTGGCGAACAGCAGCATGATGAACACGATCAGCGCGATAAACAGCACGATGATCTGTGAACGGCTACGTGAGCCGGCCTGGGGTTTGGGCGTAGTAGCGGTGGTCATGCGGCGACATCCATGAAGCCAGGGGCCTGGGCCAGGGCGAAGGGGCTGAAGACCTGCCACAGCGGCTCACCATCGAAGTGACCCTGGATAAACGGCGCGCTGGGGCTGGTGTTCGCCAGCAAGGCGTCTTGTGCAAAATGCTGCATCCCCACCACCTCATCTACCAGCAGCCCGACAAACAGATCGTTGTATTCCACCACCAGCACCCGCCGTTGCTTGCGCGCCTTGGACAGCTCAAGGCCAAGGAAGCCGCCGAGGTCCATCACCGGCAGCAAACGCCCGCGCAGGTTAGCAACACCCTTGACCCAGGCCTTGACCCCGGGCATTAAAGTGCAGCGCGGCTCATGCAGGACTTCGGCGACTTCGCCCATGGGCGCGACATACCAATGCTGCCCCAGGCGAAAGCCAATCCCGCTCCAGCGTTGCAGGCGGGTTTCCTGGGATGGCAGGTCGGCGGCCAGCAGGCGGCAGCGGCGGTCGATGTCCAGCAGCAACTCGAAGGCGGTTTGCGACTCGGTCATGATGGCGTGCCGTCAGCCGGCCAGCACCTTGTTCAGGGTGGCGATCAGGGTTTCCTCGTCCACAGGCTTGGTCAGATAATCCTTGGCACCCTGGCGTGCGCCCCAGATCTTGTCGGTCTCCTGATCCTTGGTGGTGATGATGATGATCGGGATGCCGTTGGTTTCCGGCTCCTTGGACAGCTGTCGGGTGGCCTGGAAGCCATTGAGGCCCGGCATCACGATGTCCATCAGCACGGCGTCGGGCTTTTCCTGGCGGGCCAGGGCCACGCCGTCGGCGCCGTTCTCGGCCTTGAGGACCTGGTGGCCGTGCTTTTCCAGCATGCCGGTCAGTTTGTACATTTCGGTCGGCGAATCGTCGACGATCAGAACACGTGCCATGGTTTTCCCCACTACATTGGTCGGCACCGGCCCTTGTGAGGCGGCGTCAGTGTGCTTGTTCCACTGCGGCGAACCCGGGCACATAGGCCTTGATCGCACTCAGCAGCTCTTCCTTGCTGAAAGGCTTGGTCAAAAACTGATCGACACCCACGATGCGCCCCTTGGCCTTGTCGAACAGGCCGTCCTTGGAGGACAGCATGATCACCGGGATCGACTTGAACACCGGGTTGTTCTTCACCAGGGCGCAGGTCTGATAGCCATCCAGGCGCGGCATCATGATGTCGACAAAGATAATGTGCGGGTGATGATCCACAATCCGGGCCAGGGCATCGAAACCGTCGATGGCCGTGATGACATCGCAGCCCACGTTCTTCAACAGCGTCTCGGCGGTGCGGCGGATCGTCTTCGAGTCGTCGATCACCATCACTCTCAAGGCGTTGGAATGCTGTTCCATATCTGCTCTACCATCGCCACAGCGAATCGGTTTTCGGTGTGTACTGCCTGATGTTGCACAGGATGAGCGCCGCAGGCCTTGGAATTCAAGGGCTGCTGCGCCGTGGCAGTCTTTTTAGCACAGTCTCGGGGAGCAATCTATCGAGGCACCCGCCCGGTGGTTTTTCCTTGACCCACAACAGCCGCAGCGCCACTCTGACGCCACTTTTATGCGCCCTAATTTTGCTAGAGGAAATCCCCCATGAGCGTTCGCGTCGGCATTGTCATGGACCCTATCGCCAGCATTTCCTATAAAAAGGACAGCTCGCTGGCCATGCTCCTGGCCGCCCAGGCCCGCGGCTGGAGCCTGTTCTATATGGAGCAGCGCGACCTTTACCAGGGCGACGGCGAGGCCCGTGCACGCATGCGCCCGCTGCAGGTGTTTGCCAACCCCGAGAAGTGGTTCGAACTGCAGGACGAAATCGACAGCCCCCTGAGCGACCTCGACGTGATCCTGATGCGCAAGGACCCGCCGTTCGACATGGAGTTCGTCTACTCCACCTACCTGCTGGAGCAGGCCGAGCGTGCCGGCGTGCTGATCGTCAACAAGCCGCAAAGCCTGCGCGACTGCAATGAAAAGCTGTTCGCCACGTTGTTCCCGCAGTGCACACCGCCCACCGTGGTCAGCCGTCGCGCCGACGTGCTGCGTGAATTTGCCGCCAAACACGGTGATGTGATCCTCAAGCCGCTGGACGGCATGGGTGGCACCTCGATCTTCCGTCACCGCGCCGGCGACCCGAACCTGTCGGTGATCCTCGAAACCCTGACCGCCCTGGGCACCCAGCAGATCATGGGCCAGGCCTACCTGCCGGCCATCAAGGACGGCGACAAACGCATCCTGATGATCGACGGCGAGCCGGTGGATTACTGCCTGGCGCGTATTCCGGCGGCGGGCGAGACCCGTGGCAACCTGGCAGCCGGTGGTCGTGGCGAAGCGCGGCCGTTGTCCGACAAGGACCGCTGGATCGCCAGCCAGGTTGGCCCGACCCTGCGGGAAAAGGGTTTGCTGTTTGTCGGCCTTGACGTGATTGGTGAAAACCTCACCGAAATCAACGTCACCAGCCCGACCTGCATTCGCGAGATCGACAACGCATTTGGCACGAACATCGGCGAAATGTTGATGGCCGCCATCGAACGCAAGCTGCACGCCAAGTGATATAGAACAGCCGGACACACACCAACATTGCGCTATCATGCCCGACCTGTGAAACGCGCGATGTTGGTTTTTTTGTCATGACACTCCCGTCCGATCTGCCCTCCGAACTCTCCCACAGCGGCGTGCGCCCGGCTGATCGGCTCGGATTTACCCTGTTTCTCGCGGCATTGATTCACCTGGCCTTGATCCTCGGCGTGGGTTTCACCATGGTCGAGCCCAAGCAGATCACCAAGACCCTGGAAATCACCCTCGCCACGTTCAAGAGTGAAAAGAAGCCCGAGAAGGCGGACTTTCTCGCCCAGGACAACCAGCAGGGCAGTGGCACCCTGGACAAGAAGGCGATCCCCAAGACCACCGAAGTGGCGCCCTTCCAGGACAACAAGGTCAATAAGGTCACACCGCCGCCGGCGCCCAAGCCTGAAGTCAAACAGGCCACGCCCAAGCCCACGGTGACCACCGTCGCACCCAAGCCGCAAAAAGCCCCAGTCCAGCGCGAGAAAACCAAGACCGAGCCGCAACCCGAGCCCGTGAAGCCGGCGCCGACGTTCGACAGTTCGACACTGTCCGACGAAATTTCCAGCCTGGAGGCCGAACTGGCCCATGAACAACAGCTTTACGCCAAGCGACCACGCATTTACCGCTTGAACGCCGCTTCGACCATGCGCGACAAGGGTGCCTGGTATAAGGACGAGTGGCGTAAGAAGGTCGAGCGCATCGGTAACCTCAACTACCCGGAAGAGGCTCGGCGCCAGCAGATCTACGGCAATTTGCGTCTTTTGGTGTCGATCAACCGCGACGGCACCTTATATGAAGTGCAGGTGCTGGAATCGTCCGGTCAGCCGCTGCTGGACCAGGCCGCCCAACGCATCGTGCGCCTGGCCGCGCCCTTTGCCCCGTTTACCGGGGACTTGAACGATGTGGACCGCCTGGAAATCATCCGCACCTGGAAGTTTGCCAAGGGTGATCGCCTTTCCAGCAACTGAACGCGCCGTCCTACAGAAAAGCCGACAGCACTGTATTCGGGTCACGTCCAGCTTGTCAGTTCGCCCCTCCAACGCCACACTAGCGGACATGAAAAATGTCAGCCCGACCTACCTCAAGCACCAATTCCTGATCGCCATGCCCCATATGGCCGACCCGAACTTTGCGCAGACCTTGACCTACATCGTCGAGCACACGGCCAATGGTGCCATGGGGCTGGTGGTGAACCGCCCACAGGCGCTGAACCTGGCCGACATCCTTGAACAACTGCGCCCGGAGGTCGACCCACCGGCCCGTTGCCAGGGCGTGCCGATCTACATCGGCGGGCCGGTGCAGACCGATCGCGGCTTTGTGCTGCACCCCACCGGGCCGAAGTTCCAGGCCACGGTGGACCTGGACGGAGTCTCGCTGTCCACCTCCCAGGACGTGTTGTTCGCCATCGCCGACGGCGTGGGCCCTGAGCAAAGTGTGATCACCCTGGGTTACGCCGGCTGGGAAGCCGGGCAGCTGGAAGCCGAACTGGCCAGCAATGCCTGGCTGACCTGCCCGTTCGATGCCGACATCCTGTTCAACACCGCAAGCGAACTGCGCCTGGAAGCCGCCGCGGCCAAGCTGCGGGTCAACCTCAGCCTGCTGACCAGCCAGGCGGGGCACGCCTGATGGCCTTGCGTCTGATCCTCGGCTTTGACTACGGCACCAAGCAGATCGGCGTAGCGGTCGGCCAGGTCATCACCGGCCAGGCCCGCGAGCTGTGCACCCTCAAGGCCCAGAACGGCATACCGGACTGGAACCAGGTCGAAGCCCTGATCAAAGAGTGGAAGCCCGATGCCGTAGTGGTCGGCCTGCCCCTGAACATGGACGGCACCCCCAGCGACATGTGCCTGCGCGCCGAAAAGTTCGCCCGCCGTCTTAACGGCCGCTACAACCTGCCCTTCTATACCCACGATGAACGCCTGACCACCTTTGAAGCCAAGGGCGAGCGCCGTGACCGTGGCGGCCAGAAAGGCAGCTACCGCGACAACCCGGTGGACGCCATCGCCGCCGCCTTGCTGTTACAGGGCTGGCTGGACGAAAACACTGCTTTATTTGAATCCTGACTGACGCGGCTTGCCGCGTCTTCTTACGTTTGAGCCCGGACCTTGTCGTCGCCCCCGCCGCGCAAGGCCTTGAAGGAGCCACCATGAGTCTGCCAAAACCCGCCGAACTGATCCGCCAGATGGCGGTTAGCCTCAAGACGCACCTGGAACACCGTGGCATCAGCGAACCGCGCTTTATTGGCATTCGCACCGGTGGTGTGTGGGTCGCCCAAGCGTTGCTGGACGAACTGGGCAGCGACTCACCCTTGGGTACCCTGGACGTGTCCTTCTACCGCGACGACTTCAGCCAGAACGGCCTGCACCCGCAAGTGCGCCCGTCCGCCCTGCCGTTCGAGATTGAAGGCCAGCACCTGGTGCTGATCGACGACGTGCTGATGAGCGGCCGTACCATCCGCGCCGCCATGAATGAATTGTTCGATTACGGGCGCCCGGCCAGCATCACCCTGGTCTGCCTGCTGGACCTGGACGCAGGCGAACTGCCCATCAGCCCGGACGTGGTTGGCGCCACGCTGTCCCTTGAGGCCAGCCAGCGAGTAAAATTGTCCGGTCCCACGCCGCTCGAACTCGAACTGCAAGACCTTGCCCTTTAAACCGCCTTGTAAAGAGTCCCCGCGATGACGCCTCTAGATGCCAAGCGCCCGCTGCAGCTCAATGCTCAGGGCCAGTTGCAACACTTCTTGTCCCTCGACGGTTTGCCCCGCGAACTGCTCACCGAAATCCTCGACACCGCCGACTCGTTCCTCGAGGTTGGCGGCCGGGCGGTGAAGAAAGTCCCGTTGCTGCGCGGCAAGACCATCTGCAACGTGTTCTTCGAGAACTCCACCCGTACACGCACCACCTTTGAACTGGCGGCCCAACGGCTGTCGGCCGACGTGATCACGCTGAACGTGTCCACCTCGTCGGCGAGCAAGGGCGAGACCCTGCTCGACACCCTGCGCAACCTGGAAGCGATGGCCGCCGACATGTTCGTGGTGCGCCACGGCGACTCCGGTGCCGCCCACTTCATTGCCGAGCACGTGTGCCCGCAGGTGGCGATCATCAACGGCGGCGACGGCCGTCACGCCCACCCGACCCAGGGCATGCTCGACATGCTCACCATACGTCGGCACAAGGGCAGCTTTGAAAACCTCTCGGTGGCCATCGTCGGCGACATCCTGCACTCGCGGGTGGCACGCTCGAACATGCTGGCCCTGAAAACCCTGGGTTGCCCGGACATCCGCGTGATCGCACCGAAAACCCTCTTGCCCATCGGCATCGAGCAATACGGCGTGAAGGTCTACACCGACATGACCGAAGGCCTCAAGGATGTGGACGTGGTGATCATGCTGCGCCTGCAACGCGAACGCATGTCGGGTGGCCTGCTGCCGAGCGAAGGCGAGTTCTACCGCCTGTTCGGCCTGACCACCGCACGCCTGGCCGGCGCCAAGCCGGACGCCATCGTGATGCACCCGGGGCCGATCAACCGAGGCGTGGAGATTGAGTCGGCGGTGGCCGACGGCAGCCAGTCGGTGATTCTCAACCAGGTCACGTATGGCATCGCCGTGCGCATGGCGGTGTTGTCCATGGCCATGAGCGGACAAACCGCGCAACGTCAATTCGAGCAGGAGAAGGCCCAGTGAAGCTCAGCATTCTCGGCGCCCGAGTCATCGATCCGGCCAGCGGCCTGGATCAGGTTACCGATCTGCACCTGGAGGCCGGCCGGATCATCGCCATCGGTGCCGCGCCCGGTGCTTTCAGCCCCAGCGAGACCATCGACGCCAAAGGCCTGGTGGCCGCGCCCGGCCTGGTGGACCTGAACGTCGCCCTGCGCGAGCCGGGCTTCAGCCGCAAAGGCAATATCACCAGTGAGACCCGCGCGGCCGCAGCCGGTGGCGTCACCAGCCTGTGCTGCCCACCGCACACCAAACCGGTGCTCGACACGTCGGCCGTGACCGAGCTGATCCTCGACCGCGCCCGTGAGGCCGGCAATTGCAAAGTGTTCCCCATCGGCGCCCTGAGCAAAGGCCTGGAGGGCGAACAACTTGCCGAACTGATCGCCCTGCGCGATGCCGGTTGCGTGGCGTTCGGCAACGGCCTGGAGAGTTTCCGCAGCACCCGTACCCTTTGCCGCGCTCTGGAATACGCGGCCACCTTCGACTTGACGGTGATCTTCCACTCCCAGGACCGCGACCTGGCTGAAGGCGGCCTGGCCCATGAAGGTGCGGTCGCCAGCTTCCTCGGCTTGCCGGGCATTCCGGAAACCGCTGAAACCGTAGCCCTGGCCCGTGACCTGCTGCTGGTGGAACAAAGCGGCGTGCGTGCGCACTTCAGCCAACTGACCAGCGCCCGGGGCGTGGCCCTGATCGCCCAGGCCCAGGCCCGTGGCCTGCCGGTGACGGCAGACGTGGCGTTGTATCAGTTGCTGCTGACGGATGAGGCGCTGATCGACTTCTCCAGCCTTTACCACGTGCAACCGCCGCTGCGCACATTGGCCGATCGTGACGGTTTGCGTGCGGCAGTCAAATCCGGTGTGATCTCGGCGATTTCCAGCCACCACCAGCCCCATGAGCGCGATGCCAAGCTGGCGCCGTTCGGCGCGACAGAGCCGGGCATCAGCAGCGTGGAGCTGTTGCTGCCGCTGGCGATGACATTGGTGGAAGACGGTTTGCTGGACCTGCCGACACTGCTGGCGCGCCTGAGTGCAGGCCCGGCCGAGGCCTTGCGCCTGCCGGCGGGCAAGCTGGCGGTGGGGTCGGCGGCGGATCTGGTGCTGTTTGACCCGGCCGGCTCCACGGTTGCGGGCGAGCACTGGCTGTCCAAGGGTGAGAACTGCCCGTTCATCGGCCATAGCCTGCCGGCGAGCGTGCGCTACACCTTGGTGGATGGGCGCATCAGCTATCAGGCTTGAGCCATTAAAACCTGTAGGAGCGAGCAAGCTCGCTCCTACAGGTTATTTATGATCTACCGGCCGCCGTTGCGCTCGGCATTGCGGATCGAAACCTGGGTATTCAACGTCCAGAAGTCATACAGCACCCCCACCAGGAACAACCCGCCGGTCAGCAGGTAGATCAGGCCAGTGATCCATTTGCCCTGGTACATGCGGTGCACGCCGAACACCCCCAGAAACGCCAACAGAATCCACGCCACGTTGTATTCAATAGGCCCAGCGGTAAAACGCAGGTCCGCTTCACGGTCCATGGCCGGAATCAGGAACAGGTCGATCAGCCAGCCGATCCCCAGCAAGCCGAGGGTGAAAAACCAGATCGTTCCAGTGACCGGTTTGCCGTAATAGAAACGATGGGCACCGGTAAACCCGAAAATCCAGAGCAGGTAACCGATCACCTTGCTGTGGGTGTCTTGCTGCGGACCAACCTGTTGATAGGTGTTCATGGCGTACCTCTTTTGCTTCGATAGATAAATTTTTTCAGTTTCTTTGTGACTTTTTTACAGGCGCCCGACGTACGGCAAATGGTATCTTCCCTCCCCTGAAAGCCTTATGCCACCTGACTTGTGTAGGACAATCGCGGCGAATCGTCGCGTTTTTCCTCAGTTTGACCCCAAGGTTCAGTCGACAAACGGCCTGAGAACGACACAAAAAGCTGTTATAAAGTTGCGCGCAAACCCATAAGAGCCACGCCTAATGCGACCATTTTTAAAGACATGGCTAACCATTTGCCTATTAATGCCACTGGCCGCCCACGCCACCAATCGTGAGCAACGACTTCCGAACGTCAACGGTTTCACCCCTAAAGTCCACAGCGCGCCCAGCACTGCCAAATCGGCAAAGCCGACCGTCAGCCGCCCGACTCAACTGAGCAAGGCCCACGGTAAAGCAGTTCCAGGCCTGATGGCAGTCAACACCAAGCAAAGCAGCACCGTCCTGAGCCGCGCCGTAAACGTGCTCGGCACTCCTTATCGTTGGGGCGGCAGCAGCCCAAGTAAAGGGTTCGACTGCAGCGGCCTGGTGAAATATGCGTTTAACGACGTAGCGGCCGTGGATCTGCCGCGCACCTCCAACGCCATGGCCGCCGGTCACGGGCAGAAGGTTGAGCGCAAGGACCTGAAACCGGGTGACCTGTTGTTCTTCAAACTGAAGAGCCGCCAGGTGAACCACGTAGCCATCTACCTGGGCAACGACCGCTTCATCCACGCACCGCGTCGTGGCAAGTCGGTCAGCATCGACACGCTGAAAAAGCCGTTCTGGGACAAGAACTACGTGATTGCCAAGCGGGTTCTGCCGAAAGAGCAGAACACCTTGCGGGTAGTACAACGCTGATCTGAAGCTGGAATGCAGTAGTACATGTGGGAGGGGGCTTGCTCCCGATAGCAGTGGGCCAGGTACAGATAAGCTGACTGATCCACCGCTATCGGGAGCAAGCCCCCTCCCACATTCGATTTGTGTCGTCCACAACCCCTCAGATATCCCCAGGCACCCTCGCCTTCTCCCGCGCCTCTTCCCGGCTGATCACGCCTTCCGTGACCAACGCCTTCAAGCTCATATCCAACGTTTTCATACCCAGCGCACCGCCGGTCTGAATCGCCGAGACCATCTGCGCCACTTTGTCCTCGCGGATCAAATTTCGAATGGCCGGCGTGCCCAGCATGATCTCATGGGCCGCCACCCGCCCGCCGCCAACCTTCTTGACCAGCACCTGGGACACCACCGCCTGCAACGACTCCGACAGCATCGAGCGGACCATGGCCTTTTCCCCCGCCGGGAACACGTCCACCAGCCTGTCCACGGTCTTCGCCGCCGAGGTGGTGTGCAGGGTGCCAAATACCAGATGCCCGGTCTCAGCCGCCGT
The DNA here is from genome assembly GCF_006517195.1 of Pseudomonas sp. NIBRBAC000502773. NCBI lineage: Bacteria > Pseudomonadati > Pseudomonadota > Gammaproteobacteria > Pseudomonadales > Pseudomonadaceae > Pseudomonas > Pseudomonas sp. NIBRBAC000502773. Next base: position 2,888,146 of record NZ_CP041189.1, read on the forward strand.
CAGGGCCAGGCGGATGGTTTCCAGGTCGCGCAGTTCGCCCACCAGGATCACGTCGGGGTCTTCGCGCAGCGCCGAACGCAAGGCCAGCGAGAAACTGTGGGTGTCGCGATGCACCTGGCGCTGGTTGATCAGGGCGGTTTTCGGCGTGTGGATAAACTCGATGGGGTCTTCCAGCGTGAGGATGTGCTGGCGCCGATGCTGATTGAGGTAATCGATCATCGCCGCCAGGGTAGTGGACTTGCCGGAGCCCGTGGGGCCCGTCACCAACACCAGGCCACGCGGCAACTGGGCAATACGCCGGAACACCTCCCCCAGACCGAGGTTTTCCAGGCTCTGGACCTCGGCCGGGATGGTGCGAAACACCGCGCCCATGCCGCGATCCTGCTGGAATACGTTCGCCCGGAACCGCGCCACGCCCGGCAACTCGAAGGCAAAATCCGTTTCAAGAGATGTTTCGAAATCCTTTTGTTGGTAGCGGTTGAGCAACGGGCTCAATAAATCTGCCACTTGCGGGGGTGAAAGCACTGGCCAATCCAACGGCCAGACTTCGCCATCAATGCGCAGCATGGGTGCCACACCGGCCGACAAATGCAGGTCGGAAGCGCCGCGACGCACGCCCGCCTCCAGTAATTCAGTGATATCCATAGGGCTTTCCATTTCCAGTAGAATGCCGCGGACTCCATATCCACGGGCGCATCTTGAATGTCGACGATAGCAGACAACATCGGCCAGGTTAGCCAGCGCATCCGCGCCGCAGCCGACGCCGTGCAACGTGACGCAAACAGCATCCACCTGCTGGCCGTGAGCAAGACCAAACCCGCCCAAGCCGTGCGTGAAGCCTATGCCGCCGGGGTGCGTGATTTTGGCGAAAACTACCTGCAGGAAGCCCTGGGCAAGCAGGCCGAATTAACCGACCTGCCCTTGAGTTGGCACTTCATCGGCCCCATTCAATCGAACAAGACTCGCGCCATCGCCGAGCACTTCGCCTGGGTGCATTCCGTGGACCGCCTCAAAATTGCACAACGCCTGTCCGAGCAACGCCCGGCCGACCTGCCACCGCTGAATATCTGCATCCAGGTCAATGTCAGTGGCGAAGCCAGCAAATCCGGCTGCACCCCCGCCGACCTGCCGGCCCTGGCCAACGCCATCAGCGCCCTGCCGCGCTTGAAGCTGCGGGGTCTGATGGCGATTCCCGAGCCGACGGAAGATCGGGCCGAACAAGACGCCGCGTTCGCCAGCGTGCGCGACCTGCAAAACAGCCTGAACCTGCCGCTCGACACACTTTCCATGGGCATGAGTCACGACCTTGAGTCGGCCATCGCCCAAGGCGCCACCTGGGTGCGGATCGGTACCGCCCTGTTTGGCGCCCGCGACTACGGCCAGCCATGAAATGGCTGACATCCATCTAAGTAAGGACCTGTCATGAGCAACACGCGTATTGCCTTTATCGGCGCCGGCAACATGGCGGCCAGCCTGATCGGCGGCCTGCGGGCCAAGGGCCTGGAAGCGGCACAGATCCGCGCCAGCGACCCGGGCGCCGAGACCCGTGCCCGCGTCAGCGCCGAGCACGGTATCGAAACCTTCGCCGATAACGCCGAAGCCATCCAAGGTGTCGATGTGATCGTGCTGGCGGTCAAGCCACAGGCCATGAAGGCCGTGTGCGAAAGCCTGCGCCCAAGCCTGCAGCCGCACCAACTGGTGGTGTCGATCGCTGCCGGCATCACCTGCGCCAGCATGAACAACTGGCTCGGTGCCCAGCCGATCGTACGTTGCATGCCCAACACCCCGGCGCTGCTGCGCCAGGGCGTGAGCGGTTTGTACGCCACCCACGAGGTGACCGCCGAGCAACGTGACCAGGCCCAGGAACTGCTGTCCGCCGTGGGCATCGCCCTGTGGCTGGAACAGGAGCAGCAACTGGACGCGGTCACCGCCGTGTCGGGCAGCGGCCCGGCTTACTTCTTCCTACTGATCGAGGCCATGACCGCCGCCGGCGTGAAACTGGGCCTGCCACAGCAAGTCGCCGAGCAACTGGCCGAGCAAACCGCCCTGGGCGCCGCGAAAATGGCTGTCTCCAGTGAAGTGGACGCTGCCGAGTTGCGCCGCCGCGTCACCTCCCCCGGCGGCACCACGCAGGCTGCCATCGAATCGTTCCAGGCCGGGGGCTTTGAAGCCCTGGTGGAAAAAGCACTGGGTGCCGCAGCACATCGTTCGGCTGAAATGGCCGAGCAGCTGGGCAAATAGTCGTACCCCTACGAAGGAATAAATGATGCTTGGACTCAATGACGCCGTCATCTTCATCATCCAGACCTTGGGCAGCCTGTACCTGCTGATCGTGCTGATGCGTTTTATCCTGCAACTGGTGCGGGCGAACTTCTACAACCCGCTGTGCCAATTCGTGGTGAAGGCCACCCAACCGCTGCTCAAGCCCCTGCGTCGAGTGGTCCCGAGCATGTTCGGCCTGGACATGTCGTCGCTGGTGCTGGCATTGCTGCTGCAGATCCTGCTGTTCGCGCTGGTCCTGATGCTCAAGGGCTACCTGCCTTACACCGTGCTGCTGTTGCCATGGGCACTGATCGGGATCTTCTCGTTGTTTTTGAAGATCATCTTCTGGTCGATGATCATCAGCGTGATCCTGTCCTGGGTCGCACCGGGTAGCCGCAGCCCAGGTGCCGAGCTGGTGTCTCAGATCACCGAGCCGGTGCTCGCGCCGTTCCGTCGCTGGGTGCCCAACCTCGGCGGCCTGGATATTTCGCCGATCTTCGCGTTTATCGCGATCCAGCTGATACAAGGCTGGGGCATCCCGTACCTGGCTGACTTCGCGAACATGCCCAAGTTACTGTTCGGGCTGATCTGACAGGCGAAGCAAATGCAGGAGGGGCGGTGCGACGATTCGACCGGCCCCCTCCCACATTTGGCCTTTGCTTGCCGCTGGGTGCATCGGTCTTTAGACTTACGCCTCATTTAAACGAGAGCAGGGTCGATGCCAGCTGCCTTCCCCCCCGATTCTGTTGGACTGGTCGTGCCCCAAGTGGCGCACTTCAGCGAACCGCTGGCCTTGGCCTGCGGCCGTTCGTTGCCCGCCTACGACCTGATCTATGAAACCTACGGCCAACTGAACGCCACGGCGAGCAACGCCGTGCTGATCTGCCACGCCCTCTCCGGCCATCATCACGCCGCTGGTTTCCACAGCGTTGACGAGCGCAAGCCTGGCTGGTGGGACAGTTGCATCGGCCCCGGCAAGCCCATCGACACCAATAAGTTCTTTGTCGTCAGCCTGAACAACCTCGGCGGCTGCAATGGCTCCACCGGCCCTAGCAGCCTCAACCCGGAAACCGGCAAGCCGTTCGGCGCCGACTTCCCGGTGCTCACCGTGGAAGACTGGGTGCACAGCCAGGCTCGCCTCGCCGACCTGTTGGGCATCCGGCAATGGGCCGCGGTGATCGGCGGCAGCCTGGGCGGCATGCAGGCCCTGCAATGGACCATCACGTATCCGGATCGCGTGCGCCATTGCCTGGCCATCGCCTCGGCGCCCAAATTGTCGGCACAGAACATCGCCTTCAACGAAGTAGCACGCCAGGCCATCCTCACCGACCCCGAGTTCCACGGCGGTTCGTTCCAGGAAGCCGGTGTGATCCCCAAGCGCGGCTTGATGCTGGCGCGAATGGTCGGGCACATCACCTACCTGTCCGATGACTCCATGGGCGAGAAATTCGGCCGTGGCCTCAAGAGCGAGAAGCTCAACTATGACTTCCACAGCGTCGAGTTCCAGGTGGAAAGCTACCTGCGTTATCAGGGCGAGGAGTTCTCCGGGCGTTTCGACGCCAACACCTACCTGCTGATGACCAAGGCCCTGGACTACTTCGACCCGGCAGCCAACCACGACGATGACCTGGCGAAAACCTTCGAGGGCGCCACGGCCAAGTTCTGCGTCATGTCGTTCACCACCGACTGGCGCTTCTCGCCGGCCCGCTCCCGAGAGCTGGTGGATGCGCTGATGGCGGCCAAGAAAGACGTCTGCTACCTGGAGATCGATGCACCGCAAGGCCATGACGCCTTCCTGATTCCGATCCCGCGCTACCTCCAGGCTTTCAGCAACTACATGAACCGCATTACTTTGTGAGAACGCCATGAGAGCCGACCTGGACATCATCCAAGACTGGATCCCCGCCGGCAGCCGCGTGCTCGACCTGGGCTGCGGCGATGGCGAACTGCTGAGCTGGCTGCGCGACAACAAGCAAGTCACCGGCTACGGCCTGGAAAACGACCCGGACAACATCGCCCAGTGCGTGGCCAAGGGCATCAACGTGATCGAGCAGGACCTGGACAAGGGCCTGGGCAACTTCGCCAGCAACAGCTTCGATATCGTGGTGATGACCCAGGCCCTGCAAGCGGTGCACTACCCGGACCGTATCCTCGACGAAATGCTGCGCGTGGGCCGGCAGTGCATCATCACCTTCCCCAACTTCGGGCACTGGCGCTGCCGCTGGTACCTGGCGACCAAGGGCCGCATGCCGGTCTCGGATTTCCTGCCGTACACCTGGTACAACACGCCGAACATCCACTTCTGCACCTTCGAAGACTTCGAAGCCCTGTGTGGCGAGCGTGAAGCCAAGGTGATCAACCGCCTGGCCGTCGATCAACAGCATCGTCACGGCTGGGCAAGCAAGCTATGGCCCAATCTGTTGGGCGAAATTGGTATCTATCGGGTCAGCAGCCCTGGCCTGACGGATCACAAGATTGCCGTCTAATCATTTTCAAGAGGGACGATCATGAGTCGCTTGGCTATTTTTCTACTGACTGCATGCCTGGGCGCCAGCGCCATGGCGGCGGACACTATCGACGCTAATCGCAAGAAAGACTTCGGTGATATCACCGTTCATTACAACACCTTCACCTCCAGCTTCCTGCAGCCGGAAACCGCCCAGAAAGTCGGCGTGGTGCGCAGCAAGAAGAAGGGCTTGATCAATGTGACCGTGATCAAGGGCGTAACCCCGGTGGCAGCGCAGGTGACAGGCACCATCAAGGACCTGGGCGGCAAGAGCGAGATCCTGACGTTCAAGCAAATCGACGAGAAAGGCGGGATCAATTACCTCGCGCCGTACTCCGTGACACAGCGTGAATACAAGACGTTTACCATCAATGTTGAAACCGGCGGCAAAGCCCATAGCTTCCAATTCAACCAGGAACTGTTTCCGGCGGAATGATGAACCTTACTCAACTCGTATTGGCCAGCCATAACGCCGGCAAGCTCAAAGAACTCCAGGCCATGCTCGGCGAGTCCGTGCAACTGCGCTCGATTGGCGAGTTCAGCCAGGTCGAACCCGAAGAGACCGGCCTGTCGTTCGTCGAGAACGCCATCCTCAAGGCGCGCAATGCCGCACGTATCTCGGGCCTCCCGGCGCTGGCGGACGACTCTGGCCTGGCGGTGGACTTCCTCGGCGGCGCGCCGGGTATCTATTCGGCGCGTTATGCCGACGGCAAGGGCGACGCGGCCAACAACGCCAAGCTGCTGGACGCGCTCAAGGACGTGCCGGACGCGATGCGCGGCGCGCAGTTCGTCTGTGTGCTGGCTTTGGTGCGGCATGCCGATGACCCGCTGCCGATCCTCTGCGAAGGCCTGTGGCACGGGCGCATCCTGCACGCTGCCAGCGGTGAGCACGGTTTTGGCTATGACCCGCTGTTCTGGGTGCCGGAGCGCAATGTCTCCAGTGCCGAATTGAGCCCGGCCGACAAGAACCAGATCAGCCACCGCGCCCGCGCAATGGATTTGCTGCGCCAGCGCCTGGGCTTGAAATGACCCGGAACACCTCCGCGCAGCCGCTGATCCACGGTGGCGCGCAAACACCACGGGCGGCCATGCCGGTGCTGCCGCCCCTGGCGCTGTATATCCACATCCCGTGGTGCGTGCGCAAATGCCCTTACTGCGACTTCAACTCCCACACCGCCAGCAAGGTGCTGCCGGAAGAAGAGTATGTGGACGCCTTGCTGGCCGACCTCGATCAGGACCTGCACGCGGTGTATGGGCGCGAACTGAGTTCGATCTTCTTCGGCGGCGGCACGCCAAGCCTGTTCAGCGCTGCGGCGCTGGGCCAATTGCTCAAAGGCGTGGAAGCACGCATCCCGTTTGCCGGTGACATCGAGATCACCCTGGAAGCCAACCCCGGCACGTTCGAGCAAGAGAAGTTCATCGCCTACCGCGCGCTGGGGATCAACCGGCTGTCCATCGGCATCCAGAGCTTCCAGCAGGAAAAGCTTGAGGCCCTGGGCCGCATCCACAACGGCGACGAAGCCGTACGCGCCGCCGGGATGGCGCGCCAGGCCGGGTTCGACAACTTCAACCTGGACCTGATGCACGGCTTGCCCGATCAGTCCCTGGACGATGCGTTGAGTGACCTGCGCCAGGCCATCGCGCTCAAACCCACACACCTGTCCTGGTACCAGTTGACCCTGGAACCCAACACCGTGTTCTGGAACCAGCCGCCCGCGCTGCCGGAAGACGACACCCTGTGGGACATCCAGGAAGCCGGCCAGGCGCTGCTGGCCGAGCACGGTTACGCACAATACGAAGTGTCGGCCTACGCCCAGCCAGGGCGCCCGGCGCGACATAACCTCAACTACTGGAGCTTCGGCGACTTTATCGGCATCGGCGCCGGGGCCCACGGCAAGCTCAGCCATCCGGACGGACGCATTGTGCGCACCTGGAAGACCCGCGCGCCGAAGGACTACCTCAACCCGGCCAAAAGCTTCCAGGCCGGGGCGAAGGAGCTGACCAACGAAGAGTTGCCGTTCGAGTTCCTGATGAACGCCCTGCGCCTCACCGAGGGCGTCGACGCCACGCTCTATGCCGAGCGCACCGGCCTCGACCTGGCGAGCCTCGACGAGGCGCGGCGCGAGGCAGAACAAAGTGGCTTAATGCAGGTCGAACCGTCACGCCTGGCGGCCACCGATCGCGGGCAACTCTTTCTCAATGACCTGTTGCAGAAGTTTTTGAGCTGATCGCTCTAAGGAAATCGAATGGATCTGGTACTCGACCTGCTCGCCACCGTATCCCGCTGGAGCCGCAGCAACCTGTCGGAAATCTCCCTGGCCCTTGTGGGCTGTTTGCTGGTGCTGTTTGGCGCCGACATCAAGGGCTGGGTCGAAGCACGCCTGGGCAGCGTTGCCGGCGCGTTGCGCGTACCGTTGATGGCCCTGCTGTGCATGATCGGCAGCGGTGCGGCGCTGATCTATGCGACGCCGTGGATTGTGCGGGGGTTGAGCCAGTTCAATAACTACAGCCTGGCGCCGGTGTTGGTGGTGGTGCTGGTGCTGATTGGCGTCGTCGCCGATCGCCGCTGACCTCAAATCCAACACAAAACAACTGTGGGATGGGGCTTGCCCCCTCCCACATTGAATTGCATTTAAAGTCAGTGGCGAGTTACGCCAGCTTCTCGAACTTCAAATCCCAAACCCCATGCCCCAACCGCTCACCACGCCGCTCGAACTTGGTGATCGGGCGTTCGGCCGGGCGTGGTACGCATTTGCCGTCTTGCGCCAGGTTGCGGTAGCCAGGGGCAACGTCCATCACTTCCAGCATGTATTCGGCATAGGGTTCCCAGTCGGTAGCCATATGCAGGATACCGCCGACTTTCAGCTTGCTGCGCACCAGTTCCGCGAAAGAAGCCTGGACGATGCGGCGCTTATGGTGACGGCTCTTGTGCCATGGATCGGGGAAGAACAGCATCAGGCGGTCGAGGCTGTTGTCGGCGATGCAGCGGTTGAGCACTTCGATCGCGTCGCAGTCATAGACCCGCAGGTTGGTCAGGCCTTGAGTCAACACGCCATTCAGCAGCGCACCGACACCTGGGCGGTGGACTTCCACGCCGATGAAATCCTGTTCCGGCGAGGCTGCGGCCATTTCCAGCAGGGAGTGGCCCATGCCGAAACCGATTTCCAGGGAACGCGGGGCCGAACGGCCGAACACCTGGTCATAGTCCACCGGCGCATCGGCCAGGGGCAGGACGAACAGCGGCGTACCTTGCTCCAGGCCCTTTTGCTGGCCCTCGGTCATGCGGCCGGCGCGCATCACAAAACTCTTGATGCGGCGGTGCTTGGACTCGTCGCCTTCTTCCACGGTGTTCGGCGTTTCGTTTGATTCAGTCATCAATGGCTCTTACTTGATCAGACCATCCAGCGGCGAAGAGGCGCTGGCGTAGAGTTTTTTTTGCATGCGCCCGGCGAGGTAGGCCAGGCGGCCGGCGACGATGGCGTGTTTCATGGCTTCGGCCATCAGCACCGGTTGCTGCGCGTGAGCGATGGCCGAGTTCATCAGCACCGCTTCACAGCCCAGTTCCATGGCGATGGTGGCGTCGGAGGCGGTACCGACACCGGCGTCCACCAAGACCGGGATCTTGGCTTCTTCGAGGATGATCTGCAGGTTGTACGGATTGCAGATACCCAGCCCGGAACCGATCAGGCCGGCCAGCGGCATCACGGCGATACAGCCGATTTCGGCCAGTTGGCGGGCGATGATCGGGTCATCGCTGGTGTAGACCATCACGTCAAAACCTTCCTTGACCAGGGTTTCTGCGGCCTTGAGGGTTTCGATCACGTTGGGGAACAGGGTTTTCTGGTCGGCCAGCACTTCCAGCTTGACCAGGTTGTGGCCGTCGAGCAGTTCACGGGCCAGGCGGCAGGTGCGCACGGCTTCGATGGCGTCGTAGCACCCTGCGGTGTTCGGCAGGAAGGTGTAGCGATCCGGCGACAGCACGTCGAGCAGGTTCGGTTCGCCTTCGATCTGGCCGAGGTTGGTGCGGCGCACGGCGAAGGTCACGATCTCGGCGCCCGAGGCTTCGATGGCCTGGCGGGTTTCTTCCATGTCGCGGTACTTGCCGGTGCCGACCAGCAGACGGGACTGGTAGGTACGACCGGCCAGAACGAAGGGCTTGTCGCTACGAACGATGCTCATGGGAAATCCTCGAAATGGGGTGAGGTTCTGCAGAATCCGGGGCTACATACACGCGTGGGACTAGCCACCGCCGATGGCGTGGACCACCTCGACCTGGTCACCCTCGGTGAGCGTGGTCTCGGCGTGCTGGCTACGCGGGACGATATCCAGGTTGAGCTCCACTGCGACGCGACGCCCGGTCAGGTCCAGGCGGGTCAGCAGGGCCGCAACGGTTTCACCGTCGGGCAGTTCAAGGGATTCGCCGTTCAACTGAATGCGCATGCCACGGGCCGCCATCGTTTTTAGGGGCCAGCATTCTAGCTCGATTGGCACCTGAAGGTCAGCTCCAAGCGTCAAGCGGTCAGTTGCATGCGCCAGGCAGCCAGGCCCAGGAAGAACCAACCCAGCAGGAACGCCAACCCGCCGAAGGGCGTGATGATGCCGAGTTTGCTGATCCCCGTGGTGGTCAGCACGTACAGGCTGCCGGAGAACAGCAAGATACCGACGACAAAGGACACGCCCGCCCACGTCACCAGGCGCCCCGGAATATGCGCCAGCAGCAGCGCCACGCCGAACAGCGCCAAGGTGTGCACCAACTGATAGGTCACGCCGGTGTGAAAGATCGCCAGGTACTCGGCGCTCAGACGGCTTTTCAGGCCATGGGCGGCGAACGCACCGAGGGCGACACCGGTGAAGCCAAAAAAGGCAGCCAGCATCAGAAAGCTACGCAGCATGAGGAACTCCAGTCAGACTCATTGAACAGGGTCTGTATAATGGCCCGCTCAACGGGTTCGGCCAAGCCATCTCTATGCTGCGTGTCCTCTTCAAACGCCTTCTCAACGTCGTGAAATGGTTTGCCATCGGCAGTGTTCTGCTGGTGCTGCTGTTCCGTGTCGTCCCGCCGCCCTTCACCGCGCTGATGGTGGAGCGCAAGGTCGAATCCTGGTTCGACGGCGAACCCATTGACCTGCAACGCACCTGGGTGCCGTGGGACGAGATCTCCGACGACCTGAAAGTGGCGGTGATGGCCGGTGAAGACCAGCGCTTCCCGCAGCATTGGGGCTTTGATTTCGGCGCGATCCAGGCGGCGCTCCTGCACAACGAGCGCGGCGGTTCGATCCGGGGCGCGAGCACGCTGAGCCAGCAGGTGTCGAAAAACCTGTTCCTGTGGGCGGGTCGCAGTTATTTGCGCAAAGGCCTGGAGGCCTGGTTTACCGGGCTGATCGAGGTGTTGTGGCCCAAGCAGCGGATTCTTGAGGTGTACCTCAACAGCGTGGAATGGGATGAAGGCGTGTTTGGCGCGGAAGCGGCGGCGCGACATCACTTTGGGGTGAGTGCCAAGGGACTGTCCCGGCAGCAGGCCAGCTACCTGGCGGCGGTGTTGCCTAATCCACGGGTGTGGAGTGCCAGCCATCCGACCGCGTATGTGGCGCGACGGGCAGCCTGGATTCGCCAGCAGATGAGCCAGCTGGGCGGAGAGGGTTACCTGGTGGAACTGAACAATTCCCGCAAAGCGCCTTGGTCCGACTGATACAACACAAAACAAATGTGGGAGGGGCTTACCCCTCCCACATGTTCAGGCGGCGATCGACAACTTCAGCTTGTTCATCGCGCTTTTCTCAAGCTGACGAATGCGCTCGGCCGACACGTTGTACTTCTGCGCCAGGTCGTGCAGCGTGGCTTTTTCTTCCGCCAGCCAGCGCTGGTAGAGGATGTCACGGCTGCGGTCGTCCAGCACTTCCAGCGCTTCGTGCAGGTTGTGGTTGGAGTTGTCGCTCCAGTCGGCGTCTTCCAGTTGACGCGCCGGGTCGTACCGGTGGTCTTCCAGGTAGTTGGCCGGCGATTGGAAAGCACTGTCGTCGTCCGCTTCGGCGGCCGGATCGAAGGCCATGTCATGGCCGGTCAGGCGGCTTTCCATCTCGCGCACTTCACGGGGCTCCACGCCGAGGCTTTCGGCCACACGGTGGACTTCCTCGTTGTTCAGCCACGCCAGGCGTTTTTTCTGGCTGCGCAGGTTGAAGAACAGCTTGCGCTGGGCCTTGGTGGTCGCGACTTTCACGATGCGCCAGTTGCGCAGGATGAACTCGTGGATTTCCGCCTTGATCCAGTGCACGGCAAACGACACCAGGCGCACGCCCATCTCAGGGTTGAAGCGCTTTACAGCCTTCATCAGGCCGACGTTGCCTTCCTGGATCAGGTCAGCCTGGGCCAGGCCGTAGCCGCTATAGCTACGGGCGATATGTACGACAAAACGCAGGTGGGCGAGCACCATCTGCCGAGCCGCCCCCAAATCCTGCTCATAGTAGAGACTCTCGGCCAGTTCACGCTCCTGCTCGGGTGTCAGCAATGGAATGCTGTTGACCGTGTGCACATAGGCTTCCAGGTTCGCACCCGGGACCAAGGCATAAGCAGGTTGCAAAGAAGTGGTCATACGAAAAAACCTCCGACTCACATAACTCGTGCAGTTCAGCACTGCGAAAATTGACCGGGAACCGTAGGACAAGTTCCCTAAACCACTGATACGGTCAATACAAACGAAACCACATTACCCTGACATTAACTACTTCGGTGCCAGCTCGCGTAAATGCCGTGCGACCGCAATCCAGGCACCGATATAACCCAACAATACCGCGCCAAGCAAGAGCGACAGACCATCGGCAACCGGCACCCCGGCCAGGGCAAAATCGCTGCCGTACAAGCCGGCAAGCCCGACGACCGCGTCGTTCAGCCAGTTCAGGCCGAACGCCAGCACGCCCCAGGACAAAATCCCCGCACCCAGGCCATAAAGCGCGCCCATGTACAGAAAAGGCCGACGCACATAGCTGTCCGTGCCGCCGACCAGTTTAATCACTTCTATCTCGGTGCGACGGTTTTCAATATGAAGACGAATGGTATTACCTATCACCAAAAGTAATGCAGACACCAACAGCACCGTCAGGCCGAACACAAACCGGTCGCCCAGCTTGAGGATCGCCGCCAGGCGCTCCACCCAGACTAGATCAAGTTGCGCCTGTTGCACCTTCGGCATCTCTGCGAGTTTTTGTCGCAGGGCTTCAAGGCCCGCCTTGTCGACTTCATTCGGCGTCACCAGCACCACGCCCGGCAACGGGTTCTGCGGCAGCTCTTTCAACGCCTCGCCCAGGCCGGACTGCTGCTGGAACTCCTCGAGTGCCTGGTCGCGGCTGACGTACTCGGCGTCCGCGACGCCCGGCATGTTCTTGATATCGTCCCGTAGTGCTTCGCCCTCCTTGGTGCTGGCATCCAGGTTCAGGTACAGGGAAATCTGTGCCGCACGCTGCCAGGAACCGCCCAGGCGCTCGACATTATTAAGCAGCAACGACAAGCCCATCGGCAGGCTCAGGGCCACGGCCATCACCAGGCAGGTAAAAAAGCTGCCGATCGGCTGCTTGCCCAGGCGACGCAGGCTGTCCAGCAGGCTGGCGCGATGGCTTTCGATCCAGGCGCGCAGCAGGGTGCTGAAGTCCGGGCCATCGTCATCGTCGTGTTTTTTCTTTTTCGGTTGCGGGTCGGCCGGTTTTGGCGCCACGCGCTCGGAAACCTTGGGGCTACGTGTTGCACTCATACGCCAGCCTCCCCGTCACCGATCAGGCGACCGCGTTGCAGGGTCAGCATGCGATGGCGCATGCGGGCGATCAGCGCCAGGTCATGACTGGCGATCAGTACGCTGGTGCCCAGACGGTTGATGTCTTCGAATACGCCCATGATCTCGGCCGCCAGGCGCGGGTCGAGGTTACCGGTGGGTTCGTCCGCCAGCAGCAAGGCCGGGCGGTGAACGATGGCGCGGGCAATGCCGACGCGCTGTTGCTGGCCGGTGGACAGGTCGCCGGGGTAGAGGTCGGTCTTGTCCGACAGCGCCACGCGCTCCAGGGCCGAATCCACACGCTTGACGATTTCGGCCTTGGACAGCCCAAGAATCTGCAACGGCAGGGCAATGTTGTTGAACACCGTGCGATCGAACAGCAACTGGTGGTTCTGGAACACCACGCCGATCTGGCGGCGCAGGAACGGGATCTGCGCATTGCTGATGGTGGCCAGGTCCTGGCCCGCCAGCAGCAACTTGCCCGTGGTCGGGCGTTCCATGGCCAGCAGCAGGCGCAACAGCGTACTTTTGCCAGCCCCCGAGTGACCGGTGACAAACAAGAACTCGCCGCGACGCACTCGAAAGCTCAGCTCATGCAAGCCCACATGCCCGTTGGCATAGCGTTTACCGACCTGTTCGAATCGAATCATGAACGCTCCCGCTCGGCAAACAGTGCCTGGACAAAGGGTTCGGCTTCAAAGGTGCGCAGGTCGTCGATGCCTTCACCGACGCCGATATAACGAATCGGCAACCCGAACTGCTTGGCCAGGGCGAAGATCACGCCACCTTTGGCCGTGCCGTCGAGCTTAGTCAAGGCCAGGCCGGTCAGCTGGACCGTCTGGTTGAATTGCTTGGCCTGGCTTATGGCGTTCTGCCCGGTACCGGCGTCGAGCACCAGCAGCACTTCGTGCGGGGCGTCTGCGTCGAGCTTGCCGATCACGCGGCGGACTTTCTTCAGCTCTTCCATCAGGTTGTCTTTGGTGTGCAGGCGACCGGCGGTATCCGCGATCAGCACGTCGATGTTACGAGCCTTGGCGGCTTGTACAGCGTCAAAGATCACCGAAGCGGAATCGGCACCGGTGTGCTGGGCGATGACCGGGATCTTGTTGCGCTCCCCCCAGACCTGCAATTGCTCGACGGCAGCGGCGCGGAAGGTGTCGCCAGCGGCGAGCATGACTTTCTTGCCTTCCGACTGCAGCTTCTTGGCCAGTTTGCCGATGGTGGTGGTCTTGCCGGCGCCGTTGACACCCACGACCAGGATCACGAACGGCTTGTTCGGGGTGATCACCAGCGGCGCCTCAACGGGCTTGAGCATCGCAGCCAGCTCGGCCTGCAAGGATTTGTAGAGGGCGTCGGCATCGGTCAACTGCTTGCGCGCGACCTTCTGGGTCAGGCTCTGGATGATCACGGCGGTGGCTTCGACGCCCACGTCGGCAGTCAGCAGGCGGGTTTCGATGTCTTCCAGCAGCTCATCGTCGATGACTTTCTTGCCGAGGAACAGGCTGGCCATGCCTTCGCCGATGCTGGCGCTGGTCTTGCTCAGGCCTTGCTTGAGGCGGGCGAAGAAACCGGTCTTGCTGGTTTCGGTGGGGGCGACGGGCGCTTCGATGACGGCGGGAGCGGCAACCACCGGCTCCACTAGCGCAGGCACGGGGGCGGGCGCTTCGACAACGACCGGCTGTGGCTCAACGGTCACCGGAATCGGCGGCACCACATGCTCGGCCTGCACATCTTCAACCAGCGCCACAGGCTCTTCGGGCACCGGCAGCTCAGGCCACGGCTTGTGTTCGGGCTCAGGCTCCACCTCGGCCACCGGCTGCAACACCGGCTCCGCCATCGGCAACACCACCGGCGCCGGTGCTTCGGCAACGGGCTCGGCTTCTACTATAGGCTCGGGGATCGGCTCAGCTTGAACCTGTGGCTGTTCAGCGACGGTTTCCTGCGGCTTTTTGCGCAGCCATCCGAACAGGCCTTTCTTCTCGCCAGCCGCAGCTGGGGTCTTCTTGTCGTCGTTGGAACCAAACATGGAGACGGCTATCTCAAGGTAGCGACGCGCCAAGGGGCACATCGGTAAATAAAATTCGATGCGTAACAGACTGTTTTTTAGCCAGCTCGTTCATGCGCAACATTTTGTAAGGCCTAAATAGGGCCTTAACAAGACAGCCATAGTGGCCGTCCCTAGGTCGGATCAGTATCCTAGCACCTCCTCGCCCGCCGACGCTAAGACCAAGCGGGCAGCCCAACAGGTTTAAAAACGAATGAATGCTCTAGCCCGCCACGCCGCAGGCCTGCTGTTCAGCACAGTTTGTCTGCCCCTTTCAGCCTTGGCTGCCGACCCACAACCCACCCATGAATTCACCCTGGATAACGGCCTCAAGGTGGTCGTGCGCGAAGACCATCGCGCGCCGGTGGTGGTTTCCCAGGTCTGGTACAAGGTCGGTTCGAGCTACGAAACCCCGGGCCAGACCGGTTTGTCCCACGCCCTGGAGCACATGATGTTCAAGGGCAGCGCCAAGGTCGGCCCCGGCGAAGCCTCGCTGATCCTGCGTGACCTGGGCGCCGAAGAAAACGCCTTCACCAGCGATGACTACACCGCCTACTACCAGGTGCTGGCCCGTGACCGCCTGGGCGTTGCCTTTGAGCTGGAAGCCGACCGCATGGCCAGCCTGCGCCTGCCGGCCGACGAGTTCAGCCGCGAAATCGAGGTGATCAAGGAAGAACGCCGCCTGCGCACCGACGACAACCCGATGTCCAAGGCCTTCGAGCGTTTCAAGGCGATGGCCTTCCCGGCCAGCGGCTATCACACCCCGACCATCGGCTGGATGGCCGACCTCGACCGCATGAAGGTCGAGGAACTGCGCCACTGGTACCAGTCCTGGTATGTACCGAACAACGCCACGTTGGTGGTGGTCGGCGACGTCACCCCGGACGAGGTAAAAAACCTGGCCCAGCGCTACTTCGGCCCGATCCCCAAGCGTGACGTACCGCCCGCCAAGGTTCCGATGGAGCTGGCCGAGCCCGGCGAGCGCCTGCTGACCATGCATGTGCAGACCCAATTGCCGAGCGTGATCCTGGGCTTCAACGTACCTGGCCTGGCCACCGCCGAAGACAAGCGTTCGGTCCAGGCCCTGCGCCTGATCTCGGCCCTGCTGGACGGCGGCTACAGTGCACGGATCTCCGAGCAACTGGAGCGTGGCGAAGAGCTGGTATCCGCCGCGTCCACCAACTACGACGCCTACACCCGGGGCGACAGCCTGTTCACCCTCTCGGCCACCCCGAACCAGCAGAAGAAAAAGACCGTTGCCCAAGCCGAATCCGGCCTGTGGCGCCTGCTGGAAGAGCTGAAGGCCAAGCCACCGACCGCCGAAGAACTGGAACGCATCCGTGCCCAGGTCATCGCCGGCCTGGTGTACCAACGCGATTCCATCACCAGCCAGGCCACGGCCATTGGCTCCCTGGAAACCGTGGGCCTGTCCTGGAAACTCATGGACACCGAACTGGCCGACCTGCAAAGCGTGACCCCGGAAGATATCCAGAAGGCCGCGCGCACCTATTTCACCCGCGAACGTCTGAGCATCGCCCATGTTTTGCCTGAGGAGACCGCTCATGAGTGATCGCAAAAGCAGCCGCCTGATCCTGCCGGGCCTGATCGTCGTCACCCTGATCGCGGCGAGCGCCGTGTACTTCCTGCGCCCGAGTGACTCCGTCGCCAGCCAGGCATTGGACAAGGCTCAATCGACCAACAAACTGCAATCCCTGGCGGAGCTGGACGGCAAGGCGCCGACCAACCGCAAGCTCGACGTGCAAACCTGGACCACCGCCGAAGGCGCCAAGGTGCTGTTCGTCGAAGCCCATGAGTTGCCGATGTTCGACATGCGCATCCTGTTCGCCGCCGGCAGCAGCCAGGACGGCAACGTGCCGGGCCTGGCGCTGATGACCAACGCCATGCTCAACGAAGGCGTGCCGGGCAAGGATGTGAGCCAGATTGCCAGTGGTTTTGAAGGCCTGGGCGCCGACTTTGGCAATGGCGCTTATCGCGATATGGCGCTGGTGTCCCTGCGCAGCCTGAGCGACAGCGCTAAACGCGACGCCGCCCTGGCGCTGTTTGACGAGGTGATCGGCAAGCCGACCTTCCCCGCCGACTCCCTGGCGCGGATCAAGAACCAGATCCTCGCCGGCTTTGAATACCAGAAGCAGAACCCCGGTAAGCTGGCGAGCCTGGAGCTGTTCAAGCGCCTGTACGGCGATCACCCTTACGCTCACCCGAGTGAAGGCACGCCGCAAAGCGTTCCGAAGATTACCCTCGCGCAGTTGCAGGCGTTCCACGCCAAGGCTTATGCGGCGGGTAATGCAGTGATTGCCGTGGTCGGCGACTTGACCCGCGCCGAAGCCGAAGCGATGACCGCCAAGGTGTCGGCCGCGCTGCCCAAGGGCCCGGCCATGGCGAAGATCGCCCAGCCGACCGAGCCCAAGGCCGGCCTGAGCCATATCGAGTTCCCGTCCAAACAGACTCACCTGCTGTTCGCCCAATTGGGCATCGACCGCGCCGACCCGGACTACGCCGCCCTGTCCCTGGGCAACCAGATCCTCGGCGGCGGTGGCTTCGGCACCCGCTTGATGAGCGAAGTGCGCGAGAAACGCGGCCTGACCTACGGTGTTTACTCGGGCTTCTCGCCGATGCAAGTGCGTGGCCCGTTCATGATCAACCTGCAGACCCGCGCCGAAATGAGCGGCGGCACCCTGCGCCTGGTCGAAGACGTGCTGGCCGACTACCTCAAGACCGGCCCGACGCAAAAGGAACTGGATGACGCCAAGCGCGAGCTGGCCGGCAGCTTCCCGCTGTCCACCGCGAGCAACGCCGATATCGTCGGACAACTGGGCGCCATGGGTTTCTACAACCTGCCGCTGAGCTATCTGGAAGATTTCATGAAACAATCCCAGGCCCTGACCGTAGAGCAGGTCAAGGCGGCCTTGAACAAACACTTGAGCGCCGACAAGATGGTCATCGTGACCGCCGGCCCAACGACTGCGCAAAAGCCACTACCGCCCCCCACTGATAAACCTGCCGAGCAGCCGCTCGGGGTTCCGGAGCATTAATGGCCAGTTCATCTCGCCCGAAAAAACCTGTCCACAACGTGCATAACGGTGTGGGCCAACTGCGCATCATTGGCGGCGAATGGGGCAGCCGCAAGCTGAGCTTCCCCGACGTCGTGGGCCTGCGCCCGACGCCGGACCGCGTACGTGAAACCCTGTTCAACTGGCTGGCACCGTACATTGCCGGCGCCAAGGTGCTGGACCCGTTCGCCGGCAGTGGCGCGCTGTTCCTGGAGGCGCTGTCCCGTGGCGCAGCCCAGGCCCAGGCGCTGGATGCCAGCAATGTCGCGGTGTCCAGCCTCAAGGAACACCTGGGCACCCTGCGCTGCACCAATGGCCAGGTGCAGACCGCCGACGCCCTGCGCTACCTGGAAACCCAGGCGCCCAGCGCCTACGACGTGGTGTTCCTCGACCCACCGTTCAACCAGAACCTGTTGCCGACCGTGTGCGCCTTGCTCGAAGAGCGCCAATGGCTGGCACCGGACGCGTGGATCTACACTGAAAGCGAGACCGCGCCGTCTACCCTGGGCTTGCCGGGCGCGTGGCGCCTGCACCGGGAGCAGAAATCCGGTCGTGTGTATTACGCGTTGTGGCATCGATTGGTCGAAAGCGTCGCTTAAAATCTGTGGTGAGCAAGCCCGCTCACCACAGACAGTGAGTCAGCTCAAAACTGGGAGTGTCATGACACCGTCCTCCGACCTGTTCACCCCCGCCTTCGGCCTCGGCAACCCTCACCTGCAAACCCTGTGGGGGCCGCTGTGGCGGCCGACTACCCATATCGAACGCCAACGCGAACGCCTGTGGCTGGAAGACGGCGACTTTCTCGACCTCGACTGGCATGGCCCCCATGACGCGCAGACGCCGTTGGTGCTGGTGCTGCATGGGCTGACCGGCTCATCCAATTCCCCCTATGTGGCCGGCCTGCAAAAAGTCCTCGGCGCCCAAGGCTGGGCCAGTGCGGCCTTGAACTGGCGCGGCTGTTCGGGCGAGCCCAACCTGTTGGCACGCAGCTATCACTCAGGCGCCAGCGAAGACCTCGCCGCCGCGATTGCGCACCTGCGCGCCAAGCGGCCGTTGGCGCCGCTGTATGCGGTGGGTTATTCGCTGGGGGGCAATGTGCTGCTCAAGCACCTGGGGGAAACCGGCGAGGCGTCCGGGCTGCAAGGCGCAGCGGCGGTGTCGGTGCCGTTTCGCCTGGACCAGTGTGCAGACCGCATCGGGCTGGGCTTCTCGCGGGTTTATCAAAAGCACTTCATGCGTGAAATGCTCGCGTATATCCGCGTCAAACAAAGCCGTTTTTTACAGGATGGCCACGCGGATGGGCTGAAAACCCTGGAAGCGCTTGGCTCGCTGGAGAAGATGCGCACCTTCTGGGACTTCGATGGCCGGGTCACCGCGCCGCTGCATGGGTTCTTGAGTGCCGAGGACTATTACCGTCGCGCGTCGAGTCGCTACTACCTGGGTGCGATCCGCACACCGACGCTGATTATCCAGGCGGCCGACGACCCGTTCGTGTTTGCCCACAGCTTGCCCGAGGCCAGCGAGCTGACGGCGTGCACCGAGTTTGAGCTGACGGCCAAGGGCGGGCACGTGGGCTTCGTCGATGGCTCGCTGAAACGCCCAGGCTACTACCTGGAGCGGCGCATCCCACAATGGTTATTGGCACGACACGGTTAAACATGTGGGAGGGATAAGCCCCTCCCATATTAGGATTGGGTTTACACGGCCGGGAACTCAGTCACCCGTAGCGATTTTCCGCGTCGGATCGGTAATCCACTCGCTCCACGACCCCGCATACAACTTGCCCAACGGGTAACCCGCCAGGCTCAGGGCGAACAGGTTGTGACAGGCCGTCACGCCCGAGCCGCAATACGCCACCAGTTCCTCCGGCGAGCGCCCCTGCAACTGCGCGGCGAAGCGCTGCTTGAGTTGCTCGGCCGGCAGGAAACGCCCGTCACTGCCCAGGTTTTCGTTGAACGCCGCACATTGCGCACCGGGGATATGCCCGGCAATCGGATCAATGGGCTCAACTTCACCGCGAAAACGCGCCTGGGCGCGGGCATCGATCAGGGTCAGGCCGGGTTGGCCCAGGCGTTTTTGCAGATGTTCGGCATCCAGCAGCAGGTGATTGTCCGGCGCGCCATCGAAAGTCCCACGCTCGGTTACCGGCGCGTCCAGGCTCAACGGGAAACCCGCGGCATGCCAGGCCTTGAGGCCGCCGTCCAGGATAAACACACCGTCACGCTTGCCCAGCCAGGCCAGCAGCCACCAGGCACGAGCTGCATAGGCGCCAGGGCCGTCGTCATACAGCACGATATCGGTGTCAGCATGGATGCCCCAGGCCCGCAGTTGCTCAGCGAAGGTGCCCGCCGCCGGCAACGGGTGACGCCCGGTCACACCTTTGATCACTGGCCCGCTGAGATGGCGCTCCAGGTCGGCATATTGCGCACCCTCGATATGCCCTTCGGCGTAGCTGCAACGCCCGTAATCCGGGTCTTCCAGGGCAAAACGGCAATCCAGGATCACCAGCCCCGCCGACGTCTGGCGCTCGGCCAATTGCTGGGGGCTGATCAGTTGGGCAAGCGGCATGACGGACTCCTGTGATCAGATTAGGGAAAGGTCCTACTTCACTTCTTCCAGTGCCTGGTTCAACGGCACGTAAAACTCTTTGAACAGTGCATCCACCGCTTCTTTTGCCTGAGGCGTGACAAAGCCCGCCTCCAACACCAGCACCTGATACACCCCGCGTTTGATGGCTTCGGCGCTCAGGTGGGCGGAGTTTTCATTGGTGGTGCACAGGAAACGCACCCAGGAGGTGAGGATGATCCAGGCATTGAGGGTCAGGGCTTCGGTTTGCACCGGGTCCATGTTCAGGATGCCCGCATCGACAAACCCCTGGTAGATGGCGCCGCCCTGGATCAGGCAACGCTGGGAAAAACGCCGATAGCCGGTGGCCAGCTCCGGGTCGCTCTCCAGCAGGTGTTCAAGGTCGCGGTGCAGAAAACGGTAGCGCCACATACCGGCCAGTACGGCCTGGAGATAAAAGCGCTTGTCTTCCACCAACATGGCCCGCCCCTGGGGCGGACGCA
The DNA here is from genome assembly GCF_006517195.1 of Pseudomonas sp. NIBRBAC000502773. Lineage (NCBI taxonomy): Bacteria > Pseudomonadati > Pseudomonadota > Gammaproteobacteria > Pseudomonadales > Pseudomonadaceae > Pseudomonas > Pseudomonas sp. NIBRBAC000502773. The sequence goes on from NZ_CP041189.1 coordinate 2,908,856, forward strand.
GGAAACTGTCCACCAACGCTTCATATTCGCGAAACAGCACGGAGATGATCGCTTGCTTGTTGGGGAAGTGGTAGTACAGGTTGCCCGGCGAAATTTCCATATGGGCGGCGATATGGTTGGTGCTGATACTGCGCTCGCCCTGCTGGTTAAAAAGCTCCAGGCTGGTTTGCACAATACGCTCGCTGGTCTTTACTCGTGGTGCCATAGGGGAATCAGCTTCTGTACACGTGATAGGGCATCTTACGGCCTATCCTTGCCAGGATAAATCTGCATGTTGCTGCAATGTTATTTGACAATTTAGAGTAATGACTCTAAAAATCCACGCAGACCAATAACAATCGGTGCTGCGCCATGTCTGCCAACGTTGCCTACCTGCAAGATGCCCAGGCGCTGGATCAACTCCAGGACCTGTTCGACGCCCAACGCCGCGCCTACGCAGCCAACCCGATGCCGCCAGCTGCACAGCGCCAACAGTGGCTGAAGGCCTTGCGGGATGTGCTCAGTGACGAGCGCCAGGCACTGATCCATGCCATCAGCCAGGATTTCAGCCAGCGCAGCGCCGACGAAACCCTGTTCGCCGAACTGATGCCCAGCCTGCATGGCATTCACTACGCCAGTAAACACCTCAAGGGCTGGATGAAACCTTCCCGCCGCGCTGTAGGCCTGGCCTTCCAACCCGCGTCAGCCAAAGTCATTTACCAACCCCTGGGCGTGGTTGGCGTGATCGTGCCGTGGAACTACCCGCTGTACCTGGCCATCGGCCCACTGGTCGGTGCGTTGGCGGCAGGCAACCGGGTAATGCTCAAGCTCAGCGAATCCACGCCCGCTACCGGCGAACTGCTCAAGGCGTTGCTGGCGAGGATTTTCCCCGAGGACCTGGTGTGCGTGGTGCTCGGCGAGGCCGAGGTGGGCATGGCGTTTTCCAAGCTGCGCTTCGATCACCTGCTGTTTACCGGCGCGACCAGTATCGGCAAGCACGTGATGCGCGCCGCCGCCGAACACCTCACGCCGGTCACCCTGGAACTGGGCGGCAAGTCGCCGGCCATTGTCTCCGCCGACGTACCGCTCAAGGACGCCGCCGAACGCATCGCCTTCGGTAAAGCCTTGAACGCCGGGCAAACCTGCGTGGCCCCGGACTACGTACTGGTGCCGGAGGACCGCGTGGAGGGTTTCGTCGAGGCCTACAGCAAGGCGGTTCGCGGGTTTTATCCGACGCTGGCCGACAACCCGGACTACACCGCCATCATCAATGAGCGTCAATTGGCCCGGCTCAATGCCTACCTCAAGGACGCCACCGACAAGGGCGCCACCCTGATCCCGCTGTACGACCAGGGCCAGGCACGGCGCATGGCCCATAGCCTGCTGCTGAATGTCAGCGATGACATGACCGTGATGCAGGACGAAATCTTCGGCCCGGTGCTGCCGATCGTGCCTTATCGCGGCATCGACCAAGCCTTTACCTACATCAACCAGCGCCCTCGCCCGCTGGCCCTGTATTACTTCGGCTACAACAAGCGCGAGCAGGACCGGGTCCTCCACGAGACCCATTCCGGCGGTGTCTGCCTGAACGACACCCTCCTGCACGTGGCCCAGGACGACATGCCCTTTGGCGGCATCGGCCCCTCGGGCATGGGCCACTACCACGGCCATGAAGGGTTCCTGACGTTCAGCAAGGCCAAGGGTGTGCTGGTGAAACAGCGCCTGAACGCGGCGAAATTGATCTACCCGCCCTACGGCAAATCGATCCAAAAACTGATCCAGAAGCTGTTTGTCCGCTGACACCGCCACCCACGGGATAACAATAACAATGAACCCTAGCCTCACGGATTCACCCGCGCTGTCGCGGCGCGGCGTCTTGAAAATCGGCCTGTGTGCCAGCGCTTTCCTGGCCACGGCCGGGCTGGGCGCCAGCCTCAGCGGCTGTTCCAGCAGCACCCCGGCAAGCGGCTTTGCCATGTTGCGCAGCAGTGACCTGCCGTTTCTGCGCGCGGTGATCCCGGTGCTGCTCGAAGGCGTGGCCAGCGCCCAGGATGTGGTCGCCGGGATTGAAGACACGTTGAAAAAACTCGACTACAGCCTGCAGCACCTGTCGCCGGAGATGTTCAAGCTCACCCAGCAGCTGTTCGATGTGCTCGGCATGGGTATTACACGCGGCCCGTTGACCGGCATCTGGGGCAGCTGGGAAAACGCCAGCGCGGAGCAGATCCGCAACTTCCTGCACCGCTGGGAAAACAGCTACCTGAACCTGCTGCGCATGGGCCAGGGCTCGCTGCTCAAGCTGGTGATCATGGCCTGGTACTTCCGGCCCGCCGCCTGGGCGCATTGCGGCTACCCCGGCCCGCCGAAGATCTGATTCGCATCCCTCACAATAAAAACAAGAGACGACCCTGATGCCCGTACCCGATCTGTTCCGCGATGGCCTGGCCCGCGGCTGGAAAACCCACAATGGCGCCGCTCTCGACAGCGACCTGACCCTGGAAGCCGACGTGGCCATCATCGGCAGCGGCGCCGGTGGCGGCACCACTGCCGAGATCCTCAGCGCCGCCGGCTACAAAGTGCTGTTGATCGAAGAAGGCCCGCTCAAGACCAGCAGCGACTTCAAGCTGCTGGAGGACGAGGCCTACGCCAGCCTGTATCAGGAAGGCATCGGTCGCATGAGCAAGGACGGCGCAATCACCATCCTGCAGGGCCGCGCGGTGGGCGGTACCACGCTGATCAACTGGACCTCCAGCTTCCGCACCCCGGACGCCACCCTCAGCCATTGGGCCAGCGAGTACGCGGTAAAAGGCCACAGCAGTGCAGAGATGGCACCGTGGTTCGAAAAGATGGAGCAGCGCCTGGGCATCGCACCGTGGGCCATCCCCCCGAATGCCAACAATGATGTAATCCGCAAAGGCTGCGAAAAGCTCGGCTACAGCTGGCATGTGATCCCGCGCAACGTCCGTGGCTGCTTCAACCTGGGTTATTGCGGCATGGGCTGCCCGGTCAACGCCAAGCAATCGATGCTGGTGACCACCATCCCGTCCACCCTGGAAAAAGGCGGCGAGCTGCTGTACCTGGCCCGCGCCGAGCAGCTCAAATACAGCGGCGACACCATCAGCAGCCTGGAATGCGTAGCGATGGACGCGCGCTGCGTGGCGCCCACCGGGCGCAAGATCACAGTGAAGGCCAAGCATTACGTGCTGTCGGGCGGCGGCATCAATAGCCCGGCGTTGCTGATGCGCTCGGATGCGCCCGACCCGCATTCGCGGCTGGGCAAGCGGACCTTTTTGCACTTGGTGAACTTCTCCGCCGCATTGTTCGACGAGGTGATCAACCCGTTCTACGGCGCGCCGCAGTCGATCTACTCCGACCATTTCCAATGGCAGGACGGCACCACCGGCAAAATGTCCTACAAGCTTGAGGCGCCGCCCTTGCATCCAGCATTGGCCAGCACCTTGTTCGGCGGCTATGGCACGCAGAACGCCCTGGACATGGGCCAATTGCCGCATACCCACGCCATGCTCGCGCTGTTGCGTGACGGCTTTCACCCCGACAGCCAGGGCGGCAACGTGGATTTACGCGGTGACGGTACGCCGGTGCTCGACTATCAGGTTTCGCCCTACGCCTGGGATGGCCTGCGCCGGGCCTTCCACAGCATGGCCGAAATCCAGTTCGCGGCGGGCGCCAAGTCGGTCAAGCCCATGCACCATGACGCACGGTTCGTGAACACCTTGGCCGAGGCACGCAGCGTCATTGAGGGTTTGAATCTGGAATTGCACCGGACAACCCTGGGCAGCGCCCATGTGATGGGCGGCTGTGCCATGGGCGAAGATCCCAAAAATGCGGTGGCTGACAGCCTTGGCCGGCATCACCAATTGCGCAACCTGTCGATCCACGATGGTTCTTTATTCCCCACCAGTATTGGGGCCAACCCGCAATTATCGGTGTACGGATTAACCGCTCAACTGGCGACAGCCTTGGCCGAACGTCTGAAAACAGCGTGAAAAAACACGCTATTCACGGTGTCTATACGGCTTTCTTATGCATAAGTTGACTTGGCCGACCGGGATGGCTGCGATACCATCCGGTTCCCCAACGGACTCCGCCAGGACGACGCGATGAACCGAGTGTTGTACCCAGGTACCTTCGACCCGATTACCAAAGGCCATGGCGATCTGGTCGAACGCGCCTCTCGTTTGTTCGACCATGTGATCATCGCAGTCGCGGCCAGCCCCAAGAAAAACCCGCTGTTTCCCCTGGAACAGCGCGTGGAGCTGGCGCGTGAGGTCACCAAGCACCTGCCTAACGTGGAAGTGGTGGGCTTTTCCACGTTGCTCGCGCATTTCGCCAAAGAGCAGAACGCCAATGTATTCCTGCGTGGCCTGCGCGCGGTGTCGGACTTCGAATACGAATTCCAGCTGGCCAACATGAACCGCCAACTGGCGCCGGACGTGGAAAGCCTGTTCCTCACGCCGTCGGAACGTTACTCGTTCATTTCCTCGACGTTGGTCCGTGAAATTGCCGCTTTGGGCGGGGATATCACCAAGTTCGTGCATCCGGCCGTGGCTGATGCGCTGACGCTGCGCTTCAAGAAGTAATGTGGTGAGCGGGCTTGCCCCGCGTTGGGCTGCGTAGCAGCCCTAATAAAGACTCGCGTCGCCTCAGGTGAATAACCGGTCGTCTGGTTTGGGGCCGCTTCGCTGCCCAACGCGGGGCAAGCCCGCTCACCACAGCTCGCACTGCGGGCGCCAATGCGGCACAATTGCGCGCATTAGTTTTCAGATGCCTTGGCTGACAGCCCTGGCAGGAGTTTCCATGTCCCTGATCATCACCGACGATTGCATCAACTGCGACGTCTGCGAACCCGAGTGCCCGAACGCCGCCATCTCCCAGGGCGAAGAGATCTACGTGATCGACCCCAACCTGTGCACCCAGTGCGTCGGTCATTACGACGAGCCGCAGTGCCAGCAGGTGTGTCCGGTGGATTGCATTCCGCTGGATGAAGCCCATCCGGAGACGGAAGAGCAGTTGATGGAGAAGTACCGGAAGATTACCGGTAAGGCCTGAGGTTCTTCAGCGCCTATAAGGGCCTCATCGGGGGCAAGCCCCCGATAGCGATATCAGCCACTACACAGCAATCAGCGCTGGCACCTGGGGCAAAACACGCTCGCCCGCTGCCCCAGCACCACATTGCGCAGCTCAGTCCCGCAGACCTTGCACGCCTCGCCACCGCGGCCGTAGACGAACAATTCCTGCTGGAAATACCCCGGCTGCCCATCGCCACCGATAAAGTCCCGCAACGTGGTGCCGCCACGCTCGATTGCCGCCGCCAGAATGCGCTTGATCTCGATCGCCAGCTTCAAATAACGCCCGCGTGAAATGCCGCCGGCCGCGCGACGCGGATCAATCCCCGCCGCAAACAACGCCTCAGTCGCATAGATGTTGCCTACGCCCACCACCACCGCGTTGTCCATGATGAACGGTTTCACCGCCATCGACTTGCCGCGGGACAGCTGGAACAACCGCTCACCGTCAAACAGCTCGGTCAACGGCTCCGGCCCCAGGCGAATCAGCAGTTCATGGTTGTGCGGGTCCTGGCTCCAGAGCATCGCGCCGAAACGCCGAGGGTCGGTGTAGCGCAGGGCCAGGCCGGATTCCAACTCGATATCCACATGTTCATGCTTGGCCGCCGGCATGCCGACTTCGACCAGGCGCAAGTTGCCCGACATGCCCAGGTGGCTGATCAAGGTGCCCACTTCGGCATTGATCAACAGGTACTTGGCCCGCCGCTCCACCAACACGATGCGCTGGCCGGACAGGCGCACATCCAGATCTTCCGGGATCGGCCAGCGCAGGCGCCGCTCACGCACCACCACGCGGCTGACCCGCTGGCCTTCCAAGTGCGGCGCAATCCCACGCCGGGTGGTTTCGACTTCTGGTAACTCGGGCATGTGTACCTCGTGAAGGGGGGATCAGTGCGCGCCCAGTTCGCGGATCGACAACTTCATGCTTTCGAAGTCGTAGTCCGACAGGCCCACGTAGTCCAGCACCAAGTGGCCGATGGCATTCCACTCATGGTCCACCGACTGGTTGCCCAGCACGCGATAGGACGAGCAGATGTGCTCGGCCATCTTCAGGATCGCCAGCAGGTTTTTCAGCTGCGGATTGCGCGACGTCTCATCGCTGAAGATCGCCAGGGCATTGTGGTGGTTGGCGATGGCGTCGGTCACATGCTCCGGCAGGCGCCAGGACTTGGCGGTGTAGTAGCCGACCACGGCATGGTTGGTGTTGAACGCATTGTTTTCGGTGTCGACCACGCGGCAGTCGGGGCCGGCGTTGGCGTAGGCCTCTTCGAGCACCGTCATGTAGTTGGGGAAACGCTTGAGCATCAGCGGCACGCCGCAGTCGTGGAACAGCCCCAGGGCATAGGCCTCGTCCACCGCCTGGGCGCCGGTGCGCTTGGCCAGGGTGAGGCAGGTCATGGCCACGTCCTGGGCGGTGTCCCAGAAGCGGTTGAGGGTGACGATGGTGTCGTCGCTCATCTCGCCCCTGATCGACAGGGCGTTGATCAGGTTGATGATCGAGCGGCTGCCCAGCAGGTTCACCGCGCGCTGGATCGAGGCGATCTTGTTGCTCAGGCCGTAATAGGACGAGTTGACGATCTTCAGCAGCGCGCCGGACAGGCCCGGGTCCTGCGAGATCAACCGCGCGATCACTTCCAGGTCCGGGTCGGGCATGTACTGCTCCATCTGCAAATCCACCATGATTTGCGGCTGAGGCGGCACGCTGATGCCTTGGAGGGCCTGCTGGATCTGTTCGGCGGAAAGCTCTTGGGACATAAGTACACACTCTGGGCTAGGTGGGGATTCTAACCCTTATCAACCCTCGGCTGACACCTCCCCGCACATCCGGCAGCCCGGCCATTTCCTACATAACAAGGTATACTCCCGCTCTTTTTTCCGGAGCGACGTCATGTCCCTGCCAAGCCTGCGTCTCAAAGCCAACGCCGATCGTCGTTTGCGCAACGGCCACCTGTGGGTCTACAGCAACGAAATCGACGTGGCCGCCACCCCTCTGCACGGCTTCCAGGCGGGCGACCAGGCCATCCTGGAAGCGGCCGGCGGCAAGACCCTCGGCATCGTGGCCATGAGCCCGAACAACCTGATCTGCGCACGCCTGCTGTCGCGCGATATCAAGTTGCCGCTGGACAAGTCGCTGCTGGTGCACCGCCTGAACGTCGCCCTGTCCCTGCGTGATCGCCTGTTCGACAAGCCGTTCTACCGCCTGGTCTACGGCGATTCCGACCTGTTGCCAGGCCTGGTGGTCGACCGTTTCGGCGATATCCTGGTAGTTCAGATCGCCTCGGCGACCATGGAAGCCCATAAAGACGACGTGATCGCCGCCCTGACCCAAGTGCTCAAGCCGAGCGGCATCCTGTTCAAGAACGACTCCGCCGCGCGCGACGCCGAAGGCCTCAACCGCTACGTCGAAACCGTGTTCGGCCTGGTGCCGGAGTGGGTCGCGCTGGAAGAAAACGGCGTGAAATTCGAAGCCCCGGTGATCCAGGGCCAGAAAACCGGTTGGTTCTACGACCACCGCATGAACCGCGCGCGCCTGGCCCCGTATGCCAAAGGCAAACGCGTACTCGACCTGTACAGCTACATCGGCGGCTGGGGCGTGCAAGCCGCGGCCTTCGGCGCCAGTGAAGTGTTCTGCGTCGACGCCTCGGCCTTCGCCCTCGATGGCGTGGAGCGCAACGCCGCGCTGAATGGCGTTGCCGAGAAGATGACCTGCATCGAAGGCGACGTCTTCGAAGCCCTCAAGGAATTGAAAGCCAGCGAAGAACGCTTCGACGTGATCGTCGCCGACCCACCGGCCTTCATCAAACGCAAGAAAGACATGAAAAACGGCGAAGGCGCCTACCGACGCCTGAACGAGCAAGCCATGCGTTTGCTCAGCAAGGACGGCATCCTGGTCAGCGCCTCGTGCTCCATGCACCTGCCGGAAGATGACCTGCAGAACATCCTGCTGACCAGCGCCCGCCACCTGGACCGCAATATCCAGATGCTGGAACGTGGCGGCCAGGGCCCGGATCATCCGGTGCATCCGGCGATTGTCGAGACGCGGTATATCAAGAGCATTACGTGCCGGTTGTTGCCAAACAGCTAAAGCCAAGCACAGATAAAAATGTGGGAGTGGGCTTGCCCCCTCCCACATTTGTTTTGCGGTTGCCGTGAAAACTTTTCCTACCCAGGCAAGCCACGTCCATTCAGGAAGTTTCTCTCAACACTTTTGATTGAATTCCATTTTTCGCAGACTAGTATCGGTTTCTGGTTTTACTCCGGAAAACAAAAACAATGTCTGGGCCCACCCTCTCCCGCTTCATCCTCATCACCTGCATTTCACTGATCAGCTTTTTCCCGATCAATATCCTGCTCCCGTCGTTCCCCGCCCTGTCCGCCCGGTTCGACACGCCCAGCGCAGACATCGCACTGTCCATCAGCCTGTTCACCCTGGTCTTTTCCATTTCCCAACTGCTCGCCGGTCCGCTTTCGGATAAATGGGGGCGCAAGGAAGTCCTGCTCGGCTGTATCACGCTGTCGATCCTCGGGGCGATAGGTTGCGCCATGGCGCCGGATTACCTGACCTTCCTGCTATTCCGCACGGTCCAGGCCATGGGCTGCGGCTTCTTCGTACTGGGCCATGCGCTGGTGGAAGACCTGTTCGACGAACAGGACCGAGCCCGGGTGCGCCTCTATTACATGACCCTGAGCGGTTCGTTTGTCGCGCTGTCGCCGCTGATCGGCTCCTGGCTGCAAACCACCTTCGACTGGCAAGGGAGCTTCTATGGGTTTGCGCTGATGGCATCGGGCATGTTGATCCATGCGCTCTGTATCCTGCCGTCGAAGTCCTCCAGCCCACACCGCGAACCGGTATCCATCATCGGCACACTCAAGGCCGTGGCGCACAATCGGGACTTTCTGCGCTATTGGTGGATCGCCGCCCTGGTATTTGCCTGCTACTTCGCCTTGATCAGCGTGACGCCGCTGATTTTCATGGATGCGCTGAAGCTGTCCGAATACCAATATGCGCTGGTGCTGATGGTGTACGGCCTGGCCTACCTGCTCGGCGGCGTTGCTGCCTCGTACCTGCAAAAACGCATGGCGCTGTCCCGGCAAATCAATATCGGTCTTGGCTTGCTGCTCGTCGCAGGCGCGCTGTTAACGCTGATCGTCAGCATTGAAGCCATGACCACCGTGACCTTGTTGATCCCAATGCTGATCAGCGCCCTGGCCGTCACCCTGGTCAGGCCCGCCGCGATTTCCGCAGCAATGCTGTTGTTCTCCAGCAGCGCGGGCACGGCGGCGTCGGCGGGCAATAGCATCATGTTTCTCACTGCCGCTGTCGTCAGCGCGGCACTGGCCCAGGCCGGCGATCATCTATTGATGAGCATCGCCCTCAGTTTTATCGGATTCAGCCTCTGGGGGCTGGTGACCAATCGGCGGACTACGGCTCACGAACCACCGGCGTGAGCAACATGTCACTGGACTGCAACTGCCGGTAACGAGGCTTGACCAACGAGATCTTGCCCTCACGGATATCGTGGATCAGGGTCTCGGTGTCCACATAGCCGTCGGGCAGTTGCGTCCATACGAGAGGGCCGCGATCGTCCCATTCGCCCTTATCGTCCAGGACAAAAATGCGCGGCGGCTTGAAGTCATGGCGATAACTGGTGCGCGGTATCGCAAGCACTTCGGGCTGCCCATCCTGATCGAAGTCCACCGCCCACAACACACAGCCGGGCTCGCACCCAGAGTCAGTGTTCAGGCTGAGCTCGGCAAACTGCTCGCTGCCCTTGGGCTCAGGGCCGATCCATTCCAGCTCGGGCTTGGGCCGGCGGGCACGCTCTTTTTCATACTGTTCACTGAAACTCAGCGAGGTGTCTTCCATCCGCTCACGCAAGGCACGGCGCGATTCCGGGTCCAGAATGCGCTCCTGATCCAGGTCGACCTGCAACTTGGCATACGCCGCCTCCCCAGCCTTCTCCAGGCCAAAACGCAGGTAGTGCGCGTCAAACGCTTCAGCCTTGGTACGCCCGTCGAGCAAACGCCGGACCTGATCGTCGACGCTCAGGCGCACCGGATCGAGGATCGGCGTGTTGACCAACACCACCAGCCCACAAAACAGCAGCGCCAAGGCCGGGTTGGTAACACGCAGGTTGGCCAGCCAGACCGGCGAACGCAACACCACCGCCCACACGGCCGCCAGGCCATACAAACCACAGAGTAACGCCGCCGCCAATGCAATGAAGCGCTGTGGCGATAAGGCATATTGCTCGACCCGCAACCAGCTCGAATAAAACGCCAGGACGGCGAGAACCGGCAGGCACAGCAGGCTCAATTCGATAAACCGCGTTAACCATTTGGGGTACGGTGGAGGTTGAACGCCCTCCTGAAAAACACCATTGAGCAAGAACAGCTGGGCCCCCGCCAGCACCAGCAGAATCGGCGTGGAATAACCCGTCGCCCAAATCCGCCCGAGCCCGGTGAACGGCAAGGTCAGGGTAAACAGCAGGCTGATCAGGGCGATCAACGGCAACAACAAGCCACAGGCGCTGAACAGCATGCCGCGCATCTGGCCGATGACTTTCTCGCTGCGCGCCGCCAGGTACATGCCCAAGGCGAACACCAACGGCAAGCTGATGCACAGGAATAGCTGGCTCCAGAAGTGGCGTTCAAAAAATTCTATGCCCAGCATCAGGAACAGTCGGCCCCATAGCTTGAGCAGCAACATGAACACCCCCACCAGGATCAGGGCATACAGCACGATGAATACGCTGTTCCAGGCCTGCTGGAACAGGTCTTCATAACGCCAGCGTTGCCCTTTTTCGGCGGGCCAGGCGAACAGAAACGTGGCACAGACATAGCTCAACACCACCACGCTGATAAACCAGGAATTGATCGCCCAGCGGTTATTGCCGACATGGTCGAGGCCGTAGCAGACCCACAGCGTCATGCCACCCATCAACAGGGTGAATGCCAGCGTAGGCAGCAACGACCGCCACTGTCGGGCTTTTTCCCCCAGCAGTTGCAAGGTGGTACCGCCCACCAACACCACGGTGTAGGTGACAAAAAACACGGTTTCGCTCAAGCGATAGAGCTGATCGGAGTAATAGAAGACGATTCCCTGGATCAGACCGATCAGCAGGTAGAACCCAAGAAAACGATGGATACCGGGCATTCCAATTCCTTTGGAGAGGGGTCGGGGCAAAGGGCCGCCAGTCTAAACAAAGCCAGCGGCCCTGAGTATCCCGTTCCCTCCAGCCGCCAGCGGTGTAGAATCGGCCCTATTCATCGCCAGTCATCCCCCGGCGGGTTTATGAGCTCAAGGCCACTGCGTGCGGCGATCCCGCAGCGTTTGAGGCAACCTCCGGACACACGGCTATTTCTGAGTGCTCCAGACGTCAATAGAAGCTCACTCCCCTGTTTAGTACCTGATTAGCCGCCCGGAGTGCTCCATGCCAGATTACCGCTCGAAAACATCCACCCACGGCCGCAACATGGCCGGCGCCCGCGCACTGTGGCGTGCCACGGGGATGAAAGATGACGACTTCAAGAAGCCGATCATCGCCATTGCCAACTCCTTTACCCAGTTCGTACCGGGCCACGTGCACCTCAAGGACCTGGGCCAACTGGTCGCCCGCGAGATCGAACGCGCTGGCGGCGTGGCAAAAGAATTCAACACCATCGCCGTGGACGACGGCATCGCCATGGGCCATGACGGCATGCTGTACTCGCTGCCGAGCCGCGAGATCATCGCCGACTCCGTGGAGTACATGGTCAACGCCCACTGCGCCGACGCCATCGTCTGCATCTCGAACTGCGACAAGATCACCCCCGGCATGCTGATGGCCGCCCTGCGCCTGAACATCCCGGTGATCTTCGTCTCCGGCGGCCCGATGGAAGCCGGCAAGACCAAACTCGCCTCCCATGGCCTGGACCTGGTCGACGCCATGGTCATCGCCGCCGATTCCAGCGCTTCTGACGAGAAGGTCGCGGAATACGAGCGCAGCGCCTGCCCGACCTGCGGGTCGTGCTCCGGCATGTTCACCGCCAACTCGATGAACTGCCTGGTCGAAGCCCTCGGCCTGGCATTACCGGGCAACGGTTCGACCCTGGCCACCCACAGCGACCGTGAGCAGCTGTTCCTGCAGGCCGGCCGCACCATCGTCGAGCTGTGCAAGCGCTACTACGGCGAGAACGATGAGTCGGTGTTGCCGCGCAATATCGCCAACTTCAAGGCGTTCGAAAACGCCATGACCCTGGACATCGCCATGGGCGGCTCCACCAACACCATCCTGCACTTGCTGGCTGCGGCCCAGGAAGCCGAGATCGATTTCGACCTGCGCGACATCGACCGCCTGTCCCGTCATGTGCCGCAACTGTGCAAGGTCGCGCCGAACATCCAGAAGTACCATATGGAAGACGTGCACCGCGCCGGCGGGATCTTCTCGATCTTAGGCTCCCTGGCCCGTGGCGGCCTGCTGCACACCGACCTGCCGACCGTGCACAGCAAATCCCTGGCCGAAGGCATCGCCAAGTGGGACATCACCCTGACTGACGACGAAGCCGTGCACACCTTCTTCAAGGCTGGCCCGGCCGGTATCCCGACCCAGACCGCGTTCAGCCAGTCGACCCGCTGGGACACCCTGGACGCCGACCGTGAAAACGGCTGCATCCGCAGTGTCGAGCACGCCTACTCCAAGGAAGGCGGCCTGGCCGTGCTGTACGGCAACATCGCCCTTGACGGCTGCGTGGTGAAAACCGCCGGCGTGGATGAATCCATCCACGTCTTCGAAGGCCGCGCCAAGATCTACGAAAGCCAGGACAGCTCGGTACGCGGCATCCTCGCCGACGAAGTCAAAGAAGGCGACATCGTGATCATCCGCTACGAAGGCCCGAAAGGCGGTCCGGGTATGCAAGAGATGCTCTACCCGACGTCGTACCTGAAGTCCAAGGGCCTGGGCAAAGCCTGCGCCCTGCTCACCGACGGCCGTTTCTCCGGCGGCACCTCGGGCCTGTCCATCGGCCACGCGTCACCTGAAGCCGCTGCCGGCGGTGCGATTGGCCTGGTGCAGGACGGCGACAAGGTCCTGATCGACATTCCGAACCGCTCGATCAACCTGTTGATCAGCGATGAAGAGCTGGCAGCGCGCCGAGTCGAGCAGGACAAGAAGGGCTGGAAGCCGGTTGAAAAACGTCCACGTAAAGTGACCACCGCACTGAAGGCTTATGCCCTGCTGGCCACCAGCGCCGATAAGGGTGCTGTGCGTAACAAGGCGATGCTCGACGGCCTGTAAGCCTCGCGCATAAAAAAGCCCCGCCTGGTGCGGGGCTTTTTTTGCCTGTCCGTTCAACCGGTTTTTGCCTTTTACCCTGGGCGCGATAAAGTGCGCGCCAGAATTCTCATGGATGGCTCCCGCATGGACGCACGTTTGACCTTTCTATACCCGACCGCAGGGTGTGCTTCGTTACTGACCCTCATCCTGACCGGTTGCAGTACCCCTCCGACCTCTCAAGCACCTCAAGTGCATCCGGCCTTGGCACTGTTTAATGAAGCACTGACGCTACCGGCGATGGACCACTCCATCGTGCGCGAAGGTGATCGGATCACCTACATGGTCGAGTTGAAACAAAGCCCGGCAATTGTTCGGTTCGACGCATCGTGCACCCAAGGTCCAGGAAGAATGTCCTACCCGACTCGGACCAGTTTCAGACCATTTGCCAACTTGGATGGAACGGGCACCGATTTACCTGCCCCGCAAGCTCAGCAATTGCAGCACAGCGCGCAACTGCAGAACGTCTGCAAAGCACGGCCCGCACCCGATTGGCGAGCCTTGACGGCAGCGGTTGATCAGGATTGGTTGCTTCTGGACCGCAATAGCCTGGAACAAAACGGTGGGCTCTTGTACGTATGGGCCGCGCACCGTTATCAGCACTACCAGATCATCAAGAACTCGTTGTTGGTGGCGCAAAACCAAGAGCGACTGGCCCTTGATTGCACAAAGCAAACGATCACACGCCTGAGCCAATTCAATCTCGACGACGCTCGGCAGGTCGCCAACGGCAGTGTCCAGGTCCAGCTCGATCCAACGCCGCTGAAGCAGGCTTCTGCCGACCACCAAGAGGTATTCAAGGCTGCTTGCCAATCACCCGCAGCGCTGGGCCGGCTACCTGAGGCCAAGCCGCGCCAGCCACTGGCGCCGGTCATCAGCACACCGGTTGCCAATCCGGCAGTGTTAGCGGCCATCCGAGCCCTGGAACTGCCGGTGCCTCCAAGCAGCCTGGGCCGATTGGACTACGACTATGAGGCCGTGCTCTTCAACGGCGCGCGCATCGGTGATGAGACAAAACAGACACTCATCAGCACTGATGCCGCGTCCGCTCAGACCCTCGTGCAAACCGAGGACTCCGCACTTGGGTTTTCTCTAGACCTGACGTTCAGAGGCCTGTTTGAGTTGGCAAGCAACAAGATCGACAGCAAAACCGCTGAGAAAAAGACAGAATCACGTGCCTTGGTGGCGTTGAGCTTTCAAGGCGACTGGCGCAACTTGCCCCTCGACAGCCACGTCAGTTACACACGAACCTGGTCAAAATCCGTCAACCCGGACGGCAGCCCTTCGCTCGAAACCAGCGAGCCAAGGACGGTGACCTGCCGCGTTGTCCGTGAGCAACCCGCAAGCAGCTTGAATCCAGCCTTCCACGGTTCGGCCAGAATGCTGGAGTGCATCACAATGAAAATGCCCAAGCAGGACTGGACCTTCAAATCATGGTACCTGGCCGACTATGGGCTGTTCGCTCAGGTGCAGGAGAACACAATGCTTGGCGTGTGGAACTGGGATCTGAAATCGGCGCAATGATATCTATATTTAGGCGGGGCTTTGTGATGCTCTCAAGGCCGCCATCGAGGCAAGCCTCCTCCCACATTTCGAGTTGTGAACACCTTGAAATGCGGGAGCTGGCCAGCCTGGGATGCAGGCGCCTCGGTGTTACTGAATCTCGTCAGGCTTGACGATCACCCAGTTCTTGTCAGCCGTCACCGGCAACCCTTCCTTGGCTTGCGCCGCGGCATGCTTGGCGATCATGCCGTTGAGTTGGGTCATGTATTTGTCCTTGCGGTTGATCCACAGGTGGATGCCGCCCTTGGCCACGTCCACATCGTGGAACAGCATGTAACCGTCGCTGGTCGGCGTATCGCCGCCGACGATCACCGGTTTTTTCCATTCATCGATGTAGGTCAGGATCGCCGCGTGCTTGCCGGCCATCCAGGTCGCCGGGGTCCACAGGTAGGGGGTCAGCTCCAGGCCAAGGTTGGCTTTTTCGTCGTATTTGCCGGCGGCGATCTGTTTACGTGCGGTGGTCAGTTCGCCGGTGTTGCGGTCCTTGAGCAGGGTGGTCACGCCGATGACATTCTCGGGTTTGACGTTGTAGCCGTACTTCGGATCGGCGGCGACCATGCGCACCAGCTCTTCCGACGCGGCGGTCATTACGTACACCTCGATGCCGTTTTCCATCAGCTTGTTGTACAGCTCGGCCTGGCCAGTGAAGACCTTCGGCGGCTGTACCTCGGACTGCTTGACCACGTCGCCTTCGAAATAGCTGACCGGCACCGGTTTGCCGGAGGCCATCAGTTCATCCACCTGGACCTTGAGTTCCTTGAGGGTGAAGCCGGAAAACACCTGCGCAACCCACGGGTAGCAGACCATGTCGTCGACTTCGCAAAGGCGGTAGTAGTAACTGAACAGACTTTCCTTATGGTCGGCGGTGTCTTTGAACGGCATAAGCTTGAGCGACGGGTCGAGGCTGTCGCGGGTGATCAGGCCCTTGTTTTCCATGTAGGGCAGCAGGGACTCTTCGAGGTCGTAGCGGTAGCTGGTGTTGTCCATGTCGAACACCGCGAAGTTACCCTTGTTGGCGTTGGCGGCGATCATCTCGTTCAGTTGTTTGGCGGCGGGTGCCGGCCAGTGTTTCAACTCGGTGGCGGCGAACGCCTGGCTGGCGAGTCCGAGGCAGAATGCGGCGGCTAGTAATTTCGGCGCGAGCTTCATAGGCGTTGTCTCCCTGAGTGAAAGACATGGACGCTAACAAATCCCTGTGACAGTTCCCAACGCGAGCACGACGGTGTGCGTCCTGATTCCGTCACGGGCATACGTTGGAGCGTCAGCAGCTTATTCCAAAAACGACAGTCGCCATTCCATATTGGTATTAAATCAATATATTTCAAGCTGTTAGGATTTCCGGTTCGCAATCGCAGGCTCACGCGATTGGCTGCCTTCTCAACGGAGCTTCAATGAATCTGCCCCTGATTCTCAACTTGCTGGTGTTCGTGGCCCTGTTGCTGGGCCTGGCACAAACCCGTCGCACCCACTGGAGCCTCGCCAAGAAGGTTCTGTTCGCCCTGGTCCTCGGCGTAGCGTTCGGTACGGCCTTGCACGCCATTTACGGCGACGGCAACCCCGTGCTCAAAGCCTCCATTGGCTGGTTCGACCTGGTCGGCAACGGCTACGTGCAACTGTTGCAAATGATCGTGATCCCGCTGGTATTCGCCTCGATCCTCAGTGCCGTGGCGCGCCTGCATAACGCCTCGTCCCTGGGCAAGATCAGCTTCCTGACCATTGGTACGCTGCTGTTCACCACCGCAATTGCAGCGCTGATCGGTATCGGCCTGACCAACCTGTTCGGCCTCACCGCCGAAGGCCTGGTGGCCGGCACCCAGGAAATGGCACGCCTGCAAGTGATCCAGAGCGATTACGCCGGCAAGGTCGCCGACCTGAATATCCCGCAGTTGCTGCTCTCGTTCGTGCCGGCCAACCCGTTCGCCGACCTGGCCCGGGCCAAGCCGACGTCGATCATCAGCGTGGTGATTTTCGCGGCATTCCTCGGGGTTGCCGCACTGCAACTGCTCAAGGATGACGTGGAAAAAGGCCAGAAAGTCATCAACGCCATTGACACCCTGCAAGCCTGGGTGATGCGCCTGGTGCGCCTGGTGATGAAGCTGACCCCGTACGGTGTGCTGGCGCTGATGACCAAGGTTGTCGCCGGTTCCAACCTGCAGGACATCATCAAGCTCGGCAGTTTTGTGGTGGTGTCGTACCTGGCGCTGGGTCTGATGTTCGTGGTGCACGGCCTGCTGCTGTCCCTGGCCGGGATCAACCCGCTGCGCTTCTTCCGCAAGGTCTGGCCAGTGCTGACCTTTGCCTTCACCAGCCGCTCCAGCGCGGCGGCGATCCCGCTGAGCATTGAAGCGCAGACCCGCCGCCTGGGCATCCCGCACTCCATCGCCGGCTTCGCCGCCTCATTTGGCGCGACCATCGGCCAGAACGGCTGCGCCGGCCTCTACCCGGCCATGTTGGCGGTGATGGTGGCGCCGACCGTGGGCATCAACCCGCTGGACCCGCTGTGGATCGCGACTCTGGTAGCGATTGTGACCCTGAGTTCGGCCGGTGTGGCGGGCGTGGGCGGCGGCGCGACCTTTGCCGCGTTGATCGTGCTCCCGGCCATGGGGTTGCCGGTGTCACTGGTGGCGCTGCTGATTTCCGTGGAGCCGCTGATCGACATGGGCCGTACGGCGCTGAACGTGAATGGTTCGATGACGGCGGGGGCAATTACCAGCCAGATCATGGGGCAGACGGATAAAGCGTTGTTGGATGCGGATGAGCATGGGGAGTTGGCGCAGGCCTGACAGACCGCCATCAGGGGCAAGCCCCTCCCACAGTTGATCGAGTTCCAACATGAGAATGCGGTCGAATGTGGGAGGGGGCTTGCCCCCGATGCTTTTAGGCTTTTCGATATTTGTGTAGAACGATGAGCCCAAAGCATAGGGCGATCAAATAGCTGACTTGCTAGTAGCCTAATTCTGTCTCGGATGACGGCTCAAGACCCTCCAGCACCCGCTCGGCCAGCAACTGAGCCACTTCAATCAACTGCGCAATACCCAACGCGCCTTCCCGCCGCGAGCTTTCCAGCTCAAATGCAAAGTTGCAGGTCAGGGCGTGTGCTGACGCCAGTGTCTCGGAGAGGTTGACCAGCAGGTCTTCGGTGGGGATACCGTCTTTCACGCGCAATAGCACGACGGGGACGTAATAGGATGGAGAATCGAGTGGGGGGTTTGGGACGGGTTTGAACATTGTGAAGCTCCTTTGGTAAGTGGAGCTGCTACTGATCGCCGCGACGCGATGGAGGGTGGCAGCTGTACGCAGGTTCGCGGACCGGTTACCAAAGAACCCGGCATACCCGAAGGTATCCCGCGCACAGCCACCATACAGCCGCACAGTAGACGATAAAAGATCACCAACTGAAAGCGGACAATGGCGCTTCTGCGCATTGGTAGACTGGGCCGCGACGCCCGACTGCTGCGTTTGCAGCGGTGTACGGAGACTAGGGAGCCGGCTTCCTAAGGGCAACCCCGATAACTTGTGAGAAATTTCTGTTTCTACGAATACCTAGCCGAACGGTCAGTTGTTTGGTTTTCCAGCGTCCAGCAGCATCTTCTGGCGCCACTGCGGCCCCCCTTAGCACGACTCGACACCACGACGGTATTTGAGCCCCGTTGCGCGTCCAAAAAAGGAACGGACATGAAAGACACTGATACTGAAATTCAGCAATCAACTCGCCCAGTCAAAGCCATCTATGACTACGCGACACTCGGCTCCAAAACGCACATGGGCGGCGAAATCGTTACAGCAAGCACCAGCCTCGAGATTGATAACCTGCGCATCGCGCGTGTAGGCGACCGAGTGCGCTACCCCGATGGTAAAGAGAGTGAAATTGTCTCGGGAGCAGGTTTCGCAGCAACCTACAAAGGCCTGCCAATCGCAATTGTCGGCAGTGCTACAGACAACGGCGACATTGTGACGAGCAGCTTGCAAGAACTGGCTCAGGTGGTGGAGTACGCGGACGACGATGGCATCCCAGGCCTTCTACAGCCCGGATATCGTGTGGAAAGCCAGATGTGAAGCGCTACAACATCACCACTGGCGCGAAGACCACGGCAGGCGGTGAAGTGATCAGCGGTTTGGCGCGCACCAGCTTCAACGGACAAATGATCGCCAGAGAAGGTGACCGCGTCGCTTGTCCGGCATGCGGCACCGAAGGCTTCATAGCGCTCGTCGGCCCTCATCTGCACGAAGAGTGGGGCGGCAAACAAGCGGCGCTTGAGGGGGATCTTTGTATATGTAAATGCGATCCACCCCCTGAGCTGATCGCCTGCCAGCGCTTCAAGTCTCAGGTGTTCGAAACACAACCCCAGCGTGACACCTTCACTTGGACAGGGCCAAACACACCTAACCCGCCTGTTGCCAACTTCTCCGTCCCCGGCGCGGTGAATCGTGCCGCTGACGCGTGCGTGTTCGCCAAATCATGCGTCTCGGTGCCGGCCGGTTCTACGGCTGCGGGAGCCGGCCCGGAAAACGCCAGGAACTTCGGCACCACGGCCGTCATGGCCTCAACCGGTACGACGGGCGCTGTCGGCAGGGTAGCAGGCACACTCGGCAGCGACCTCGGTGCATGGGCTGTACGAGCGTTGGCCGGAGCCAGTTCCGCCCTCAACCTCGTGCTGCTGGCATTCTGGCCTCGGGATATCGGTGATTCAACGCTGTACACCCCGAAGCAGTTGGAGGGGATGCGTTCAGCCAGTACACGGGTGCGTTTCCAGTTTCGCCAGGATGAGTCCGGTGAACTGCGCGTTTACGGCATACATACCAGGCCTGGAAGTGGCGCAGATCGTGTGCCTGTCGCACAAGCCAGATGGAATGCTGACAAAAGCGCGATGGTGGCGGTGCTCGATGGCATCAGCATCACTTGGACGCCAAATCATGGGCCGGTGGTGAGTGTGCCGAGCCCGTATCCCGGCACACCGGAACGCCTGGATAATTTGTTCGTTCATCCGGTTGCAGTGGGGCAAGATTCGGCATTAAGTCACTATCCGGGCCAGGAAGCTGAGGATGTTACCTGGCAGGATACGATCATTTCGTTTCCCGCTGATTCGGGTGTACCGCCGCTGTATTTGGTGTTTGCCAAGCCTGCGGTCAAGCCCTTAGAGGTTGATATTTATGGCGCGTTCAATGGACGACTGCGCAACGGGTTACATGTGGATCACATGCCCTCGCAGGCGTCGATAAGACGTCATCTCGAAAGCTATGCAATAAGCTTCACAGAGAGGCAGCTTAAGGATGCATTAAACAACGCTGCAAGCATTGCGATTCCGTCTTACATCCATCAGAAGTTTAGTGAGACCTACGGCTGGCGAAATACGGAGGAAAAACAGGCGTTAGATGCTGACGATCTTCGTCACGCAGTAGACAGCAATTTCAATGCTATCAAGCCATATCTTCTAGATCACGGCTTCGCCGAGTCTGATCTTGAGACGGCGCGTACCCAAATGCATAAGATCAACGAGAATCAAGGGTGGTACTAGTATGGATGCCGTGAAAATTAATCACTTGGTAAGAGGTTTGGGTCGCACTTACGACGAGTTTCTTGTCGAGGGTTTACTTTGTGCAGGATCGATAAAACCACTATTTTCAAATAGCCAGAACACCCATTTCATCGATAAGCCAGAGCCAGGCATTGAGCTTTGGTTTTGGGCTGAAACCATGCGATTAGAGCGAATCGTTTTTTGCCTGATAGCACTGGCGGATGGAGAGCCAAAGTACGTGGGTGAGCTACCTGCACCATTCGCCCTCTCGATGAATCAAGAGAGTATTCAAAACACACTTGGAAAGCCAAACGAGTCCAAAGGGCCAGTGAAGTTACCGTTGCCGATTGGGGCTACAGGAGGATGGGATTCCTTTCGTCTCAGTTTGGAGTTTCACTCGAACACGAGGGTCGCTGCCCAGTATTTACCAGATAAATCAGTATGTGGTTTAGCGTTCACGTTGGTTGAGATGGGCCGCGATTAACCACGCCTGACTCCACACCAAGCGCGTTTTTTATCGCTCCCCCGCTCCACATGCAGATGATCTTAACCGTGCTCCCACACATCGAAGTTGTACGTGGGCTTACCCCTTGCGCCGTACTCTCGGCATTCGACACCAATATCCACTGGTTCATATCAAACGCCGGAAACCACGGATTACCATGGAGCCGCTGATCGACATGGGCCACACGAAGTTGAACCTGAATGGTTCGATGATGGCTGGGGCGATTCAGCCAGATCATGGGGCAGACGTATAAAACCTTGCTGGATGCTGATGAGTATGCGGAGTTAGTGCAGGCCTAAGTTACACCGATAGGTGTAGTGAGCCGGTTCGCCACGCGCGCGACAAGCTCGCTCAACACAACAAGAAGCTCATGCCTACAAATCATCCAGTGAAACTTTAACCCGCAGAGGATCAGCCAAGCGCTTTTTTACTTCGTCTGTCTCCCATGCTTGGCAGGCCTTTTCCCAAACCTCAAAGCTGTACGCCGGCTTGTCCCCTTCCGCCGGATTCTCGACGTTCGACACCAACTTCCACTGGCTCGCATCAAACGCCGGAAACCAAGCATCCCCTTCCGGGCTCAGCGCCACGCGCGTCAGGTACAGGCGATCCGCCTGTTCCAGCCCCTGCGCATATAACTGCGCGCCGCCGATGAGCATCAGCTCATCCACGCCCTGCTCCAGCGCCCAGGCTTCAGCCCGCGCGACGGCGGCATCGAGTGACGGAAAAACTTCCGCACCTTCAAGCACCAGATCGGTCTGACGACTGACCACCAGGTTCAAGCGCCCCGGCAGCGGTCGGCCCAGGGAATCCCAGGTCTTGCGCCCCATGATGATCGGCTTGCCGAGCGTGGTGGCCTTGAAATATTTGAAATCCCCCGGCAAATGCCAGGGCATGCTGTTGTCGACGCCGATCACGCGGTTTTCACCGAGGGCTGCGATCAGGCTTAAAGGGAGAGTTTTTTTCATGGCGACGAGAATACCAGAGCCACGAACCAGCGGTTATGCTCCAAGCTCACTTGCACGACAGGAAGACGCGTGACCGCACTGACCCCCTGCACAAACTCTGGCTGACGGAAACCGTGCGCCTGCGTGAAGAACACGCCGGCCCCCTGGAAGACCAGGAAGCCAATCGCCTCGCCCGCACGGCGGGCGGCGATCTGCCGACGCGCATTCAACAGCGCGCCCTGCACCTGGCCGGGCGCGATGGCCTGACCGCCGCCCTCACGCGCTGGCTGCAAGGCGCACGCCTGGCCCTGGTGCTGCTGGCGGTGGTGGCCGTCATCAGCGGCGCGGGACTGGCCTTTGCTGCGCTGGGCAACGGCTTGACCCCGGTGAATGTGTTCTGGGCCCTGGGCAGCCTGCTCGGCCTGAACCTGATCCTGCTGTTGAGCTGGGCGTTGGGGCTGCTGTTTGCCGGCGAGCACGGCGCCAGTCTCGGGCGGCTGTGGCTGTGGCTCAGTGAAAAGCTTGCGCGCGACGCCAAGGCTGCCCAGTTGGCCCCGGCGTTGCTGCTGTTGCTGCAACGACAAAAACTCAATCGCTGGGCGGTAGGGGTGCTGGTCAACAGCCTGTGGTTGCTGGCGCTGCTCAGCGCGCTGGTGATTCTGCTGACGCTGCTCGCCACCCGCCGTTACGGCTTTGTGTGGGAAACCACCATCCTCGGCGCCGACACCTTCGTCGCCGTGACCCAGGCCCTCGGCACCCTGCCCGCCCTGCTGGGCTTCAATGTGCCGACCGTCGAGATGATCCGCGCCAGCGGCGACTCCGCACTGAATATCGAAAGCGCCCGCCAGGCGTGGGCCGCCTGGCTGGTCGGGGTATTGCTGGTCTACGGCCTGCTGCCCCGCTTGATCCTCGCCCTGCTGTGCCTGTGGCGCTGGAAACGCGGGCGCGCCGCCCTGCACCTGGACCTCAACCTGCCCGGCTACAGCCCACTGCGCGAACGCCTGATGCCCAGCAGCGAGCGCCTTGGCGTCAACGACGCCGCGCCGGAACAACTGCACCCCGTCACCGGCGGCGTCAGTGCGCTGGAAAGCGACGGCGCCTTGCTCGTCGCCATCGAATTGGACGATCAACATCCCTGGCCGCCCAAGTTGCCGGCGAAGGTTAAGAACGCCGGCATCCTCGACAGCCGCGAATCGCGCAACAAGCTCCTGGAGCAACTCAGCCGCTTCCCGCCCGCGCGCCTGGCCATCGCCTGCGACCCGCGCCGCTCGCCGGACCGCGGCAGCCTGGCGCTGATCGCCGAACTCGCACGCAGCGCCGCCGCCACTCGCGTATGGCTGTTGCAAGCCCCGCCCGGCCAGGCGCTGGATGCCGAGCGCCTGGGCGACTGGCACAGCGCGCTGCAACAACTGGAGCTGCCGTTCGCCGATTGCGCGCCGTTGAACTGGCTGGAGACCGGTCATGACTAAGCCACTGAAACTCGCCGTGGTCGGCCACACCAACGTCGGCAAGACCTCGTTGCTGCGTACCCTCACCCGTGACGTCGGGTTCGGTGAAGTCTCCCATCGCCCCAGCACCACGCGGCATGTCGAAGGCGCGCGCTTGTCGGTCGACGGCGAAGCCTTGCTCGATCTCTATGACACCCCCGGCCTGGAAGATGCCATCGCCCTGCTCGACTACCTGGAGCGCCTGGATCGCCCCGGCGAACGCTTGGACGGCCCAGCCCGCCTGGCGCGGTTCCTGGAAGGCAGCGAAGCCCGCCAGCGTTTCGAACAGGAAGCCAAGGTGCTGCGCCAACTGCTGGCCTCGGACGCCGGCCTGTATGTGATCGACGCTCGCGAACCGGTGCTGGCCAAGTACCGTGATGAGCTGCAAGTGCTGGCCAGTTGTGGCAAACCGTTGCTGCCGGTGCTCAACTTCGTCAGCAGCAGCGACCACCGCGAACCGGACTGGCGCGAAGCGCTGGCACGCCTGGGCCTGCATGCGCTGGTGCGTTTCGACAGCGTCGCACCGCCGGAAGACGGCGAACGCCGACTGTATGAAAGCCTCGCCCTGCTGCTGGAAAACGCCCGGCCGCAGTTGCAGCGACTGATCCTCGACCAGGAAGCCCAACGCCAGGCCCGTCAACAGAGTGCCGCGCGGTTGATTGCCGAATTGCTGATCGACTGCGCCGCGTGCCGACGCAGCGTGGTGACTGAAGATGAGCAACAAGCCATCAGCGATTTGCGCAAGGCGGTGCGTCAGCGCGAACAAAAATGCGTGGAGGCCCTGCTCAAGCTGTTCGGCTTCCGCCCGCAGGACGCCGCCGCCAGCGACTTGCCGTTGCTCGACGGCCGCTGGGGGGATGACCTGTTCAACCCGGAAACCCTCAAGCAACTCGGCGTGCGCGTCGGCGGAGGCATCGCTGCAGGCGCAGCGGCCGGAGCCGGGGTGGATCTGCTGGTCGGCGGGCTGACCCTCGGCGCCGCCGCCCTGGCGGGCGCCATCGCCGGTGGCGCGTTGCAGACCGCGCGCAGCTACGGCAGCCGCCTGCTGGGCAAGATCAAGGGCCAACGCGAGCTGACCGTGGATGACAGCGTGCTGCGCCTGCTCGCCCTGCGCCAGCGCCAGTTGCTCAAGGCCCTGAACCTGCGCGGCCATGCGGCGATGCACAGCATCAAGGTCGATACGCCCCAGGACAAGACCTGGCGCGAAGGCAAATTGCCGGACGCGTTGCACAAGGCCCGCGCCCACCCGCAATGGTCGTCCCTCAACCCCCAGGCCAGACTGAGCCAGGCCGAACGCCAGGAACAGGTCGAAGCCCTGGCCCAGCGCCTCGACGAGACTTAAGCCGCCAGCAGTTGCCGGGCCTTGGCCTTGAGTACGCTCAGGTCGAGCACCGGCACGTGCATTTGCTTGGCCTGTTCGTCCCAGTGGCGCAGACGCAGGCTGACCTGGTACAGCGGGTCTTGTTCAAAGGCGCAGGCCTCCTCGGCCGTCATCACGCCGCCCTGGTAACCCAGGGTGCGGCGGCTGGCTTCGCTCAAGCGTGCGTAGTAGTCCGGCTGGCTGAACGTCAGGTAGCGCTTGGCCTGGACGTGGTACTCCACCAGCCTGGCCAGGCGCTCACTGAAGCCTGCACGGCGCAAATAATCCGCGCCCAACCGCTCATGGCCGACCACGCCATAACCGCCCATGTTCTCGCCACCCTGGCCGCACAGATGGCCGATATCGTGGAAAAACGCCGCCAGCACCACTTCATCATCGAAGCCTTCGGCCATGGCCAACTGCGCGGCCTGGGACATGTGCTCGATCTGCGACACCGGCTCGCCGATGTAATCCGCCGTGCCGTGCTGCTCGTACAAAGCAAAGACTTCGGCAATCGCCCGTTCCGGGTTCATCACGCGTCTCCCCACAGGGTTGTGATATTGCGCTCGGCCATCGCCGGCCCCACGCTCATGCCTACGCCGGTGTGCATCAAGGCGGCGCTCACGCCAGGTGCGGCCTGCACAAATGAAAACGGCGCCGGACCCCTGGCACCGTAGACGCCCTGCCAGCGTTCCACCACCTGGATCTTGCAACCCAAGGTCTGCTCGGCCAACTCGATCATCCAGTCATCCACCTGCTCGGCATTGAACGGCGAGGCATCGCTGCCGTAGTCGTGGGAGTCGCCGATGATCAGTTCGCCATGGGGCGTCGGGCTGATCAGCAGGTGAATCCCGTGTGCATGCAGGTGTGGCGTCTCGCGCAGGATTTGTGCCTGTACCGGCGCGGCTTCAGGCAGGTCGGCAAAAGCGCCGTAGTGCACGCAACTGAGGCCGGTGAGCAAGGCGTGTTGCAGGTTGAGGTTGAGTGCAGGCCGGGCGCGCAGCATTTGCAGGCGGCAGATCTGCGGGTTGAGTTCGGCGATCGCCTCGGCCAACAGGGTTTGATAATCGTGGCCGGAACAGACGATGACCTGCTCGCCACGAAAACTGCCTGCCGTGCTGTGCACCTGGCCCGGTTCGACATCGCGCACCAGGGTGGAGAAGTAAAATTCCACACCCAGTTGCTGGCTCAGGTAGTGGGTCAGCGCCGGTATCGCCTCGCGCGAATACAGTTGCTGGTCGTCCCTGCCATGCAGCGCGGCGCGGTGATGGCGGAACTGGCCGCCATACAGATCCTTCAACGCCGCGCCTTGCAACAGGTCGACGTTATAGCCGTGTTCACGCGCGCGGCCGGCGCAGAAGGCTTCCAGCAGATGCTCTTCGGCTTCGGTACGGGCGAATAGATACGAGCCGTTGCGCTTCAATTTAAGGCCCGCCTCCTGTGCCCAATGCCCCCAGATTTCACGGCTTTGCCGCGCCAGGTCGAGCATCGGCCCCGGCGGCTGCCCGGTGACCAGGGCCTGGCCGAAGTTGCGTACCGAGGCGCCCAGGGGCGTGGCGCTGCGCTCGAAGACCTTGACCTTGAGGCCGCGCTTGGCCGCGGCGTAGGCGTGGGACAGGCCGAGGATGCCGGCGCCGATGATGAGCAGGTCGCTGTGGTGTGTCATTTAGTGATGTCCTGTTTTCAAGACCGCTATCGGGGGCAAGCCCCCTCCCACATTTCGATTTGTGAATGCAGTCAAGTGTGAGAGGGGGCTTGCTCCCGATGAGGCCAGTAGCCCTAACGAAAACCTTACTGCCCCGCCACCTTCTCCGACTTGCCGTCATAGCGCTTGCGCCACTCAGCCAGGATGCTGTCGCGGTTTTTCGAGGCCCAGCCGAAGTCGTTCTTGATCAACCGCTGCTCATAGTCAGCCGGCAATTCGGTCTGCGGCTTGGCGATCCCCGGCTGGGCGAGCACGGCGAAGTTGTCCTTGTACAGGTCCATTGCCGCTGTACTGGCGGAGAAATCCGCGAGCTTTCTGGCGGCGTCCGCATGGGCGGTGCCCTTGATCACGGCGGTGGCTTCGATATCCCAGCCCAGGCCTTCCTTCGGCAGGATGATGTCCAGCGGCGCGCCCTGGCGCTTCAGCTGCACGGCCGGATACTCAAAGGAAATACCAATCGGGAACTCACCGGAAGCCGCCAGCTTGCACGGTTTGGAACCGGAGTGAACGTACTGGCCGATGTTCTGGTGCAAGTCGTCCATGTACTGCCAGCCCTGCTTCTCGCCGAAGGTTTGCAGCCACGCGCTCACATCCAGGAAGCCGGTGCCGGACGAGGCCGGGTTGGGCATCACGATCTTGCCCTTGTACTCGGGCTTGGTCAGGTCTTGCCAGCTCACCGGCTTGGTCAGGCCCTGCTTTTCGGCTTCGACCGTGTTGAAGCAAATGGTTGCCGCCCACACATCCATGCCGACCCAGGCCGGTGGGTTGGCGGCGTCACGGTAGTTCTTGCCGATCTTGTCCAGGTCCTTGGGGGCGTAATTGTCCAGCATGCCCTGCTGATCGAGGATCGCCAGGCTCGATGCGGCCAGGCCCCAGACCACATCGGCCTGCGGGCGGTCTTTTTCGGCCAGCAGCTTGGCGGTGATGATGCCGGTAGAGTCGCGCACCCATTTGATCTCGACGTCGGGGTTGGCCTGCTCGAAGGCTTTTTTGTAGGTCTTCAACTGCTCGGCTTCAAGGGCCGTGTACACGGTCAACTCGGTCTTGGCGAAGGCATTCAGGCTGAATGCAGTGAGTACAGCAGCGACCAGCGCCAGGGGCTTGAACATGGAGCACCTCCTTCAGGGATGGTTATTGGCCGGGCGCGGTCTGGCGCCAGGCTTGGGAGCGGCGCAAGGCGCCACGTGAAGCCCACGCCAGCAGCAGCGAAACGCTGCCTGAGGTGAACAGGATCAGGGTCGACATGGCCGCCGCGCCGCCCACATTGCCGGCGTCGTCCATGTTCAACACGGCGACGGCGGCGAGGATGGTGTCGGGGCTGTAGAGGAAGATCGCGGCGGACACGGTGGTCATCGCCGACACAAACAGGTAGCGCACGATGTCCAGCAGCGCCGGCAGGCAGATCGGCACCGTGACTTTCAAGTAATGGCGATACAGCGGCGCCTTGAGCGACAGCGCCGCCGCTTCGAACTCGGCGTCCAGCTGGCGCAGCGCGGTGGTGGCGGTCATCTGTGCGGTGGTCAAATAGTGAGCAATGGTGCACACCACCAGCAGGGTCATGGTGCCGTAGAACACATGCAGCGGGTTGCCACTCAGGTTGAAAAAGAACACGTAGCCCAGGCCCAGCACCAACCCCGGCACGGCCATCGGCACAAAGCTGAGCATGCGCAGCGCCAGGTTCAGGCCCTTCTGGCCCTTGGTCTTTTCCATCAGATAGGCACCGGTGAAGATCAATACGCTGCCGATCAATGCCGTGCACAACGCCAGGGTCAAGCTGTTGCGATAGGCCAGCCAACCGCCGCCGGCCGTGTCTTCGAACTGGTAGTGGCTGAGCGACAGCGACAGGTTGTACGGCCAGAACTTCACCAGCGAGGAGTACACCGCCATGCCGAACACCAGCAGCAACACGGCACTGATGAGCAGCACGATAAGCAGATAGGCGCTATCCCTCAGGCGCGACGGCGCCGGCTGGAAGACTTGGGCGCGGCCACTCATGGCATCGCCGTGGCGACGGCGCAACCAGGCGTCGACGCCAAAGCTGAACAGCGCCGGCAGCAGCAACACCATGCCGATCAACGCACCGCGACCGAACTGTTGCTGGCCGACCACCGCCTTGTAGGCTTCCAGCGCCAGCACCTGGTAATCCCCACCCACCACCACGGGCACGCCGAAATCCGTGATGGTCAAGGTGAACACCAGGCAGAACGCGGCAAACACCGCCTGGCGCGTGGCCGGCCAGGTGATGCTGCGAAACGCCCGGGCAGGACTGGCGCCCATGCTTGAGGCCGCATCGAACAAACGCGCATCGGCCAGGGACAGCGCCGACAGCAAAATCATCAGGGCATGTGGGAAGGTGTAGATCACTTCACCGAGGACAATGCCCCAGAAGCCGTAGATGTTGTCCGAGAACAGCCCGCGCAACAGGCCCTGGTTACCGAACAGGTAGACCAGTGCAATCCCCGGCAGCATCGACGGCGCCATCAACGGCAGCAGCGACATACCGCGCCAGAGGGCCTTGCCGGGTATCAACGTGCGTTGCAGGGCGTAGGCAAACAGGTAGGCCAGCGGTACGACGATGGCCGCCACGCTGAGGGAGACTTTCAGGCTATTGCCCAGCAGCCAGTGGAAGTTGGCGCTGGTGAGCAACGCCCGTGCGGCCACCAGGCCACCGCCCTGCCCGGCCTCGCTGCTGAAACCGCGCCAGAAGATCGCCAGCAGTGGCAGCAATACGGCGATGCCCAGCAGCACCAGCCAGAGCAGTTTGCCGCCGACCACGAAAATACGGTCGCCGGTTTCGGCGCGTGACGCTTGACGCGCCAGAGTCATGACCGCGGCCATCTCAGGCAAACACCTGCAGGCTGCGCGGCGGCAAGGCCACCCAGATATCCTGGGCGCCCAGGCGCGGCATGGCTTCCGGTGCCAGCTCGGCAAGCAGCGGATGGCCGGGCAGCTGCTCCAGCTCAAAGCTCATGCGGCAGCGGTTGCCGAGGAAGGTGATCTCGCGGACCTTGGCCGGGAACAGGTTCTCCTCATGCACCGCCGGGTTGACGCTGATCGCTTCCGGGCGGCAGAACAGCCGGCCGGACCGGGCCACGCCGGCATCCTCGGCCAGGCGCATGTTCATCCCGCCGACCTGGGCATGGCTGGCACTGTTGCGACTGAACGGCAGCCAGTTGCCCTGGCCGACAAACTCCGCCACAAACGGCGTGGCCGGGCGGTCGTAGATTTCCTGGGGCGTGGCGTATTGCTCGACCTTGCCGTTGTTCATCACGGCAATGCGGTCGGCCATCAACATGGCTTCGTCCTGGTTGTGGGTGACCATCAGGGTGGTGATACCCAGGCGCCGTTGCAGCTGGCGCAGCTCAGTGCACAGATGCTCGCGCACGCGGGCGTCGAGGGCCGACATCGGCTCATCCAGCAACAGCAATGACGGCGCCGGTGCCAGCGCACGGGCCAGGGCGACCCGCTGCTGTTGGCCGCCGGAGAGTTGGCCGGGGTACTTCTTTTCACTGCCAAGCAGCCCCACCAGTTCAAGCATCTGTCCGACGCGCTGGCGCACTTCATCGCGACCGCTGCCGGTGAGGCCGTAGCCGATATTGGCTTCGACGGTGAGATTGGGAAACAGCGCGTAGGACTGGAACAGAATGCCGTAGTCCCGCGCCTGGGGCGGCAGCAGGGAAACATCGCGGTCACCCAGGTAAAGCTCGCCGCTGTCCTGGCGTTCCAGGCCGGCAATGCAGCGCAGCAACGTGGTCTTGCCGCAGCCGGAAGGGCCGAGCAGGCACACCAGCTCGCCGGCGGCCACGTCCAGTGACACATTGTCCAACGCCGTAAAGGCGCCGAAGCGTTTCTGGATACCGCGCACGTTCATCGGCGCGCCGGGTTGGGTCAGGGCTGTGTTCATGGTGGCACCTCATCAAACTGATGAAGGCCATGCTAGGCAGGCAATGCGTCCCTCTTGTGGCAGAAAGGCAAAAGGCGGCGATAGTGGTATTCGCAGATTTGTGTAGGACGCTTAGCGGTGAGCTGCCTGGTCTACCGCAATCGGGAGCAAGCCCCCTCCCACACTTGACCGAGTTCCAACATGGAAATGCGGTCACCTGTGGGAGGGGGCTTGCTCCCGATTGGTCCCCAAAGCCACTACAAGGCTTTAGATCGGCGACATTTCCTGCGCCAACCCCAGAAACGCCGCCGGCAGACGAGCGCCTTTTCTTTCCTTGAGGCAGTACAGGTACTCCGGGATCTGCGGCGCATGCTCGAGGGTCAGCACCTTCAGCTGCGGGTCATGGGGCACTTCCTGGCGGGCGATGATGCTGATGCCGATATTGCGCAACACCGCTTCGCGGATCGATTCACGGCTGCCGATTTCCAG
Organism: Pseudomonas sp. NIBRBAC000502773; assembly: GCF_006517195.1. Taxonomy (NCBI): domain Bacteria; kingdom Pseudomonadati; phylum Pseudomonadota; class Gammaproteobacteria; order Pseudomonadales; family Pseudomonadaceae; genus Pseudomonas; species Pseudomonas sp. NIBRBAC000502773. The sequence continues at coordinate 2,939,686 of NZ_CP041189.1, forward strand.
CAGCGGCCCGTAACTCACGCCGGCACCTTGCAGCATCTCTTCCGTGAGCCGCCGCGTGGTGGAGCCCGCTTCACGCATCAACAACGTATGCCCGGCCAACGCGCTGAGCGGCACGTGATCGAGCTTGGCCAGTGGGTGATTGCGGTGCACCGCCAGCACCAACGGGTCGGTGCCCAGTACACGACGGATCAGGCGCGGGTCTTCGAGCAACTGCGAGGACGCAGCGACATCGACGCGGTAGTCATCCAAGGCTTCAAGCACCTGCTGGGAGTTGCCGATTTCCACCGACACCTCCACCTGCGGCAGGCGTTCGCGAAAGGCTTTGACCAGGTCGAGGATGTAGTACGGCGCCGTGGCGGCAATCCTCAGCGCACCCTGGACCTGGCCGCTGTTGCGCAGGAAAAACTCGATGTCCGCTTCCTGCTGCAGCAGCGTCTTGACCATCGGCAGCAGGCGCGCGCCCTCGTCGCTGACGGTGAGGCGGCGCCCGCCACGGTAGAACAGCTCGACGCCGTACTGGCTTTCCAGGTTGCGAATCTGGGTGGTTACAGTGGGCTGGCTCAGGCCGAGTTTTTTCGCCGCCTGGGTGATGCTGCCCAGGCGGGCGACCATAAAAAACGCCTTCAACTCGGCACTCAGCACACCACCCTCTCATCCTCTATTTGCGCAACAGGCGCAGGCCATTGAACACCACCAGCAGGGCCACGCCCATGTCGGCGAACACTGCCATCCACATGGTCGCCATGCCCAGGAACGTGACCACCAGGAAGATCGCCTTGATCACCAGGGCCAGGGTGATGTTCTGCTTGAGGATACTCGACGTTTGCCGCGACAAACGAATGAATGCCGGAATCTTGCGCAAATCATCGTCCATCAAGGCCACGTCGGCCGTCTCGATAGCGGTGTCGGTGCCTGCCGCGGCCATGGCAAAGCCAATCTCGGCGCGCGCCAGGGCCGGGGCGTCGTTGATGCCGTCGCCGACCATGCCCACCCGGTGGCCTTGGCCGTAGAGGGTTTCGATGGCGTGCAGCTTGTCGGTGGGCAACAGGTCGCCCTGGGCCTGATCGATGCCGACCTGGGCCGCAATCGCCTGGGCGGTGTGGGTGTTGTCGCCGGTGAGCATCAAGGTCTTGATGCCCAGCTCATGCAGTTGCTGGATGGCTTCGCGGCTGCTGTCCTTGACCGTGTCAGCCACGGCGAACAGCGCCAGCGGGCCGGACTTGTCGAGCAACAGCACCACGGACTTGCCCTGTTTTTCCAGGGCGAACAGTTTTTCCTCCAGCTCCGGCGAACACAGGCCAAGGTCTTCCACCAGGCGGTGGTTGCCCAAGTGGTAGGTCTGGCCATTGATATCGCCGCGCACACCGCGACCGGCCAGGGCTTCGAAGTTATCCACAACGTGCACCGGCAGGTTTTTATCCACAGCCGCATTGGCAATCGCCAGGGACACCGGGTGATCGGAGCGCCCGGCCAAACTGGCGGCCAGGGCCGGCGCGCTGTCTTCGACAGTGGGGAACAGCGCCAGGTAATCGGTTTGCACCGGCTTGCCGTGGGTGATGGTGCCGGTCTTGTCGAGGGCCAGGTAGTCAAGCTTGTAGCCGCCCTCCAGGTACACACCGCCCTTGATCAGGATGCCTTTGCGCGCCGCAGCCGCCAGGCCGCTGACAATGGTCACCGGGGTGGAGATCACCAGCGCGCACGGGCACGCCACTACCAGCAGCACCAGGGCGCGGTAGATCCAGTCGAACCAGGCGCCGGCCATGAACAGCGGCGGGATTACGGCCACACCCAAGGCGAACAGGAACACGGCCGGGGTGTAGATTTTCGAGAAGCTGTCGACGAACCGCTGGGTCGGTGCCCGTGCGCCCTGGGCCTGCTCCACCGCATGGATGATGCGGGCCAGGGTGGAGTTGTTGGCAGCCGCCGTGACCTTGTACTCCAGGGAACCGGCCTGGTTGATGGTGCCGGCGAAGACCTTATCGCCGACGGTCTTTTCAATCGGCAGGCTTTCACCGGTGATCGGCGCCTGGTCGATGGTGGACTGGCCGGCGATGACTTCACCGTCAAGGCCGATACGCTCGCCGGGTTTTACCCGCACGATTGCGTCCAGCTCAATGCTTTTGACCTCCCTTTCAACCCAGCTTCCATCAGCCTGCCGAACCGTGGCCTGTTCCGGTGTCATCTGCATCAAGCCACTGATGGCATTGCGCGCACGGTCCAGGGACTTGGCTTCGATCAGCTCGGCCACGGTAAACAGGAACATCACCATGGCCGCTTCCGGCCACTGGCCGATCAGGACCGCGCCAGTGACCGCGATGCTCATCAAGGCGTTGATGTTCAGGTTGAGGTTTTTCAGGGCGATCCAGCCCTTCTTGTAAGTGGTGAGGCCGCCGCTGAGGATCGACACCAGCGCTACCAGCGCAATCACCCAAGTGGGCGCGGCATTGGTGAAGTGCAGTACTTCGGCGCCCAACGCGCCCACACCGGACAACGCCAGCGGCCACCAATGCTTCTTGGCGGGCGGCTCGGCGGCCGGGGTGCCCTCCACGATAGGATCGGCCTGCATACCCAGGGATTTGATCGCATCGATGATCGGCGCGGTACTCGGCAGGTCATGGGTAACGCCGAGGATGCGGTTGATCAGGTTGAATTCCAGCTGCTGCACACCGGCCAGCTTGCCAAGTTTGTTCTGGATCAGCGTCTGCTCGGTGGGGCAGTCCATGGCTTCGATGCGGAAGGTACTCAGGCGCGAGCCGGCGGTGGGCGCCTCGCTCAACTGCACCAGCGCAGGCGCGGGCGTGCCGGAACAGCAGGAACCGCCATGGCCGTGATCGTGCACGGGGGTGAGTTTCTTCGGCCCATGATCGTGGTCATGGTCGTGTTTGTGCGGGGTGTGAATGGAGTCGCTCATCAGGTCGCGTCCGTAAGGTGCCTGTTGCCAAGTAAAGACCCTGTAGCCACTATAGGGTCAAGCACCCATTTGGAGATTGCTGTAATGAAGATCGGCGAACTGGCCAAACTGACCGACTGTCCGGTGGAAACCATCCGTTATTACGAGAAGGAAGGCCTGCTGCCACCCCCGGCACGCACCGAAGCCAACTACCGCGTGTACACCCAGGCGCACACCGAGCGGCTGATCTTTATCCGCAACTGCCGCAGCCTCGACATGACCCTGGAAGAAATCCGCAGCCTGCTCGGGCTACGGGACAGCCCCCAGGACCAGTGTGAAAACGTGAATGCGTTGATCGACGAGCATATCCACCATGTGAAAGCGCGGATTGACGGGCTGCTGGCGTTGCAGGAGCAGTTGCTGGACCTGCGCCAACGCTGTGGCGGTGGGGACCACTGCGGGATTTTGCAGCGACTGGAGGTCAACGGCGGTGTGGCCGCCAGCGAGGCCGAGCCCTCACACGTAGGCAGAAGCCACGGGCATTAACTCAATGCGAACACGGTTCAAATGTGGGAGGGGGCTTGCCCCCGATGGCGGTGTGTCAGTCATTTTTCACTTAACTGATCCACCGCTATCGGGGGCAAGCCCCCTCCCACATTGGACAGCGTCAGGCTCTAGATGGCGACATCGGCCTTGATGCTTGGATCGGCGTCATAACCCACGATTTCAAAGTCTTCGAACTTGTAATCGTAGATCGACGCCGGCTTACGCTTGATCACCAGTTCCGGCAGCTTCTTCGGCGTACGCGCCAGCTGGGTGCGGATCTGCTCCATGTGGTTGCTGTAGGCGTGGGTATCGCCGGTGGTGACGATGATCTCGTGGGGGATCAGGTCGCACTGCTGGGCCAGCATATGGGTCAGCAGCGCCAGGGCGGCGGTATTGTACGGCAGGCCGAGGAATACGTCGGAGCTGCGGATGTACAACTGCATCGACAGATGGCCGTCATGCACGAACGCCTGGTACAACAGGTGGCACGGTGGCAGGGCTTGCTTGCCGTTGCGCGCGTTTTCCTGGGGGCTTTTGGTTTCGTCCGGCAGGTATTCGACGTTCCAGCCGTGGAACAGGATGCGACGGCTATTGGGGTTGGTCTTGAGCGTGTGCACCATGTAGTCGATCTGGTTGATCGTGCCGCCATCCTTGGTCGGCCAGGCAGTCCACTGCTCGCCATACACCGGGCCCAGGTCACCGTCTTCGGTGGCCCACTCGTCCCAGATTTTCACACCGTTTTCGTTCAGCCACTTGATGTTGGTGTTGCCGCTCAACATCCAGATCAGCTCGTTGGCGATGCTTTTGAAGTGAAGCTTCTTGGTGGTCAGCAGCGGGAAGCCGTCGGCCAAGTTATGCCGATACTGACGGGCGAACACGGCCTTGGTGCCGGTGCCGGTACGGTCGCCTTTGGTCAGGCCATTGGTCACGACGTCGTTCAGTAGTTCGAGATATTGCTTCATGTCATTACCCGTATCGTTGAAGCCGAGACCTCGCGGGCCTCGGCATTCGAATTTAAAGCGCGGTGTGCTTCAGCGGTTGCGGGCGATTGTACGCCCACCACAGCAGGCCCAGGCCGACCAGGATCATCGGAAGGCTGAGCACTTGTCCCATGGTCAGCCAGCCCCACGCCAGGTACCCCAGTTGGGCATCCGGCACGCGCACGAACTCGACGATGAAACGGAAGATCCCGTAGAACAGCGCGAACATGCCGGAAACGGCCATGGTCGGGCGCGGTTTGCGCGAAAAGAGGTACAGGATAAGGAACAGTGCCACGCCTTCCAACGCGAACTGGTACAGCTGCGACGGATGGCGCGGCAGTTGCGCCGGGTCGCTGAACGGCGGAAACACCATGGCCCACGGCACGTCGGTCGGCTTGCCCCACAACTCGGCGTTGATGAAGTTGCCGATACGCCCGGCGCCCAGGCCAATCGGTACCAGCGGCGCGACAAAGTCCATCAGTTGGAAGAACGACTTGCCGTTGCGCCGGCCAAACCACCAGGCCGCGATCATTACGCCGATAAAGCCACCGTGGAATGCCATGCCGCCTTTCCACACTTCGAAGATCAGCGTCGGGTTGGCGATGTAGGCCGAGAGATCGTAAAACAGCACATACCCCAGGCGCCCGCCGACGATCACCCCCATCGACAACCAGAACACCATGTCGGAGAGCTTCTCCTTGGTCCAGGTCGGGTCGAAACGGTTCAGGCGCCGGGAGGCCAGCAGCCATGCACCGCCGATGCCGATCAGGTACATCAACCCGTACCAGTGGATTTTCAGCGGACCGATGGCCAGGGCCACCGGGTCGATCTGCGGGTAAGGCAGCATTGCGACTCCTCGTTAAATCATTCGTTATGGCGACCGGACCATGCCCGGGCGCGATTAAGCCTGCGTTACAGCAAAAAATTCAAACCGACACAAAACAGCAAGCCGGCGAACAACCGCTTGAGCAAGCGCGGCGACAACCGGTGCGCCAGGCGTGCGCCGAAACGGGCAAACACCATGCTGGTCAGGGCAATGCCCAGCAGCGCCGGCAAATACACGAACCCTAGACTATGAGCGGGCAACAGCGGGTCATGCCAGCCCAGAATCATGAAACTTAACGCACTGGCCAGGGCAATCGGCAAGCCACAGGCGGACGAGGTGGCCACCGCCTGTTGCATCGGCACGCTGCGCCAAGTCAAAAACGGCACGGTCAGCGAGCCGCCGCCGATGCCGAAAATCGCCGAAGCCCAGCCGATCACGGTACCGGCCAACGTCAGGCCGAGCTTGCCCGGCACCGTGCGGCTGGCCTTGGGCTTGACCTCCAGGGCCAGTTGCACGGCGATGATCAGGGCGAATACGCCGATGATCTTCTGCAAGTGGGGGCCGGAAATCGCCTCGGCGGTCAGCGCACCAAAGCCGGCCCCGATCAGGATGCCCACGGTCATCCAGACAAAGATCGGCCAACGCACCGCGCCACGTCGGTGGTGCTCACGCACGGCATTGACCGAGGTAAAGATGATCGTCGCCAGGGAGGTGCCCACGGCCAGGTGGGTCAGCACCTGCGGGTCGAAGCCCTGCAGGGTGAAGCTGAACACCAGCACCGGCACGATAATGATCCCGCCGCCCACGCCAAACAGCCCGGCGAGCACGCCCGCGCACGCGCCCAGCAGCAAATACAGCAGAAATTCCATGGGAGCCCCCAAACCAGGTCCGGCATGTTAACGGATGGAAGGCATGCGACCCAACTGGATACGATGGAACGCCGCTGCCGGTGTGGGTAGAGTGGCAAAAAACACAAACGGGAATCGCCTGATGTGCCTGATTGTTTTTGCCTGGCGGCCGGGCCATGCCCAGCCGCTGATCGTCGCGGCCAACCGTGATGAGTTCTACGCCCGCCCCAGCCTGCCGCTGGCCCAGTGGCCGGATGTGCCCGAAGTCTACGCCGGCCGCGATCAGGAAGCGGGCGGCACCTGGCTGGGCGTGAATGCCGATGGGCGGTTTGCGGCCCTGACCAATATCCGTGATCCCCACCAGCCGCCGGCACGCAAGTCCCGCGGGGAACTGGTGGCACGGTTTCTCAGTGGTTCGCTGCCGATTGACCAGTATTTGGCCGACGTTAACGGCCGATCGATTGAATATGCCGGGTTTAACCTGCTGGTGGGGACGCGGGAAGAGTTGTGGCATTACAACGCCAATCACACCGAGCCGACGCAGTTGAAAGCGGGCGTGTATGGGTTATCCAATGCAGGGCTGGATACACCTTGGCCAAAACTGCTTAAGGCCAAAGCCGCGCTGAGTGAGTTGCTGAACGATCCCCAGCCCGAAGCGCTACTGGAGATTCTGAGCGATCCGCAGACGGCGCCGTTTGCTGACTTGCCCGATACCGGCGTGGGGTTAGCGACCGAGAGTTTGCTGTCGAGTGTGTTTATCGCCAGCCCCAGTTATGGGACACGGGCGAGCACGGCGTTGATTGTGAACGCCGATGGCACGCGGCGGATGGTGGAGCGCAGCTTTGGACCACATGGTGGACGGTTAGGCGAGGTGGACATCAACCTGTAGGAACTAGGCGTCCCCCTGGCTCCTACAAGGTTTTGGCGGAAGCCGGGTTGATCATCCGCGTCAGCCCCAGGTTCTTCAGCGCCAATTGCAGCGAGCTGTGGATAACCTGCGGGTTGTCGATGGTCATCAACTCCGCCAGCAGATCCTTGGCCATGCTCAGTTCAACCTGGCGCAGCATCCACTTTACCTTCGGCAGGTTGGTGGCGTTCATCGACAGGCTGTCAAAGCCCATCGCCATCAACAGCACCGCCGCCGCGGGGTCACCGGCCATTTCACCGCAGATGCTCACCGGCTTGCCCTCGGCATGGGCGTCGCGCACCACGTGTTGCAAGGCTTGCAGCACCGCCGGGTGCAGGTAGTCGTAAAGATCGGCCACCCGTGGGTTGTTACGGTCCACGGCCAGCAGGTACTGGGTCAGGTCGTTGGAGCCCACGGACAGGAAGTCCACCTGCCGCGCCAGTTCCTTGGCCTGGTACACCGCCGCCGGGATTTCGATCATCACGCCAATCGGCGGCATCGGTACGTCGGCGCCTTCGTCGCGCACTTCGCCCCAGGCGCGGTGGATCAGGTGCAAGGCTTCTTCCAGCTCATGGGTACCGGAGATCATCGGCAGCAGGATGCGCAGGTTGTTCAGGCCTTCGCTGGCCTTGAGCATGGCACGGGTCTGTACGAGGAAGATTTCAGGGTGGTCGAGGGTGACGCGAATACCGCGCCAGCCGAGGAAGGGGTTGTCTTCCTTGATCGGAAAATACGACAGTGACTTGTCGCCGCCGATGTCCAGGCTGCGCATGGTCACCGGTAACGGGTGGAAGGCGGACAGTTGCTCGCGATAAATCGCCAGCTGCTCCTTCTCACTCGGAAAACGCTGGTTGATCATGAACGGCACTTCGGTGCGGTACAGCCCCACGCCTTCGGCGCCGCGCTGTTGCGCGCGGGCCACATCGGCCAGCAGGCCGGTGTTGACCAGCAGCGGTACACGGTGACCGTCGAGGGTCACGCACGGCAGTTCGCGCAAGGAATCGAGCCCGAGCGCCAGTTGCTTCTCTTCTTCCACCACCTCGGCGTATTGCTTGCGCAGGACTTCGCTGGGGTTGGTAAACACCTCGCCGCGATGCCCATCGACGATCATGTCGATGCCATCGACCTTGGAGTACGGCAGGTCCACCAGGCCCATCACCGTCGGAATGCCCATGGCCCGGGCCAGGATCGCGACGTGGGAGTTACCCGAACCGAGGACCGAGACCAGGCCCACCAACTTGCCTTCGGGCACTTCGCCGAGCATGGTGGCGGTCAGTTCTTCACTGATCAGGATGGTGTTGTCGGGGTAGACCAGGTTGGTGGTGCGGTCTTCCTGCAGATAGGCCAGCAGACGGCGACCGAGGTCACGCACATCCGAGGCCCGTTCGCGCAGGTAGGCGTCGTCCATCAATTCGAAACGGTTGACGTGATCGGTGACCACCTGGCGCAGCGCGCCCTGGGCCCACTGGCCGGTCTTGATCACGGTCTTGACTTCATTACCCAGGGACGCGTCGTCGAGCATCATCTGGTACACGTCGAACAACGCGCGCTCTTCGGGGCGCAGCTGGGTGGCCAGCTTGGTCGACAGGTTGCGCATGTCGGCGCGCACGCCTTCCAGGGCCGTCTTGAACAGTTTGATTTCAGCGTCGATGTCGTCGACGTGCTTGTCCGGCACCACATCGAGGTCGGCCGGCGGCAACATGACCACGGCAGTACCGACCGCCGCCCCCGGTGAACCCGGTACGCCGACGAACTTGGCTTCCTGGATCCCCTTGCCCTGGCGCCCCAGGCCGCGAATCGAGCCGGTGGCTTCGGCGTGGGCGATAACCCCGGCGAGCTGCGCGCTCATGGTCACGAGGAAGGCTTCTTCGCCCTCGTCGAACTGGCGACGTTCTTTTTGCTGGATGACCAATACGCCGACGACGCGGCGGTGGTGAATGATCGGTGCGCCGAGGAACGAGGCGTAGCGCTCTTCGCCGGTTTCGGCAAAGTAGCGATAACGCGGGTGATCGGCCGCGTTTTCAAGGTTCAGGGGTTCTTCACGCGTCCCCACCAAGCCCACCAGACCTTCATTGGGCGCCATGCTGACCTTGCCGATGGAGCGCTTGTTCAAGCCCTCGGTGGCCATCAGCACAAAACGGTTGGTCTCTGGGTCCAGCAGGTAAACCGAGCAGACCTGGCTGCCCATGGCTTCCTTGACGCGCAACACAATAATCCCCAACGCCGCCTTGAGATCCTTGGCGGAGTTAACTTCCTGGACGATCTTGCGCAGCGTATTGAGCATGGCTCGGGGTCGAACTCCGTCGTCAGTCGCGCGCTAAAAGGCGCGGGGCAAGCTCTTTGAGAGCGCGACGATAAACCTCGCGCTTGAATGTCACCACCTGGCCCAGCGGGTACCAATAACTGACCCAACGCCAGCCATCGAACTCCGGTTTACCGGTCAAATCCATCCGCACCCGCTGCTCGTTGGAGATCAGGCGCAGGAGAAACCATTTCTGCTTCTGGCCGATGCACAGCGGTTGGCTGTGGGTACGCACCAGGCGTTGCGGCAAACGATAGCGCAACCAGCCCCGGGTACAGGCCAAAATCTGCACATCTTCACGCTCAAGGCCGACTTCTTCGTTCAACTCACGGTACAAGGCGTCTTCAGGGGTTTCGTCGGGGTTGATTCCGCCTTGAGGAAACTGCCAGGCATCTTGGTTGATTCGGCGAGCCCATAGCACCTGTCCGGCATCATTCGTAAGAATAATCCCGACATTAGGACGGAAACCATCGGGGTCGATCACGGCAACAACCTCGCAAACGCATGTCGCCGCATTGTTCCACAAAGGTTGTTCCAGCGGCAACGAGGCTTCTTACCTTATGTGCACTCTTGTGAAAAGACCGTATTCTGGACGCCTTTTTACAGACTTTTCAGCGAGTAACTGCAATGCGCCTGGCTTTATTCGACTTGGACAACACCCTTCTCGGCGGTGACAGCGACCACGCTTGGGGCGATTACCTCTGCGAGCGGGGGATTCTCGACGCGGTCGCCTACAAAGCCCGCAACGACGAGTTCTACCAGGACTACCTGGCCGGCAAGCTGGACAACGCCGCCTACCTGAACTTCTGCCTGGAAATCCTCGGCCGCACCGAGATGGCCCAGTTGGACGAATGGCATAACGACTATATGCGCGACTGCATCGAGCCGATCATGCTGCCCCTGGCTGCTGAACTGCTGGCCAAGCACCGCGCCGCTGGCGACAAGCTGGTGATCATCACCGCCACCAACCGTTTCGTCACCGCGCCAATTGCCGCACGCCTGGGCGTCGATACGCTGATCGCCACCGAGTGCGAGATGGAAAATGGCCGCTACACCGGGCGCAGCACTGATGTGCCGTGCTTCCGTGAAGGCAAGGTGACGCGCTTGAATCGGTGGTTGGAAGAAACCGGGCACAGCCTGGAAGACAGTTACTTCTACAGCGACTCGATGAATGACCTGCCGCTGTTGGAGCAGGTGACGCATCCGGTGGCGGTGGATCCGGATCCGAATCTGCGCGCTGAAGCCGAGAAGCGGGGTTGGCCGGTGATTACCCTGCGCAGCGAGTAACCGTGGTGAGCGGGCTTGCCCCGCGCTGGGCTGCGAAGCAGCCCCAAAACCTGCCAACCGGTCTCATCAGGAAAAATACGGGCCCTTGTCGGGGCTGCTTCGCAGCCCAGCGCGGGGCAAGCCCGCTCACCACAACGGCTTGGCGCCCATGAGCCCGGCAATCGCCACAAACCCCACCAGGCTCACCACCGCCAGCACCAGGGTGAAATTCAGGCTGCCGCCCTCGCCTTTGCGCAGCCGGTTAAGCCGTGCCACCAGCCAGAACCAGGCCAGCGCGGCCACGGTATAGAGGATGCTGGAACCGAGGATCCAGGTCTGCCCCAGCGGCCAGCCGACCAGGTGCACCAGCCACCAGCCGGTAAACGGCATGCTGACCATGCAAACGCCCATCAGCAACCACACGAACGCCCACGGGCGCTGCACGGTCACGGCCGGGCCGGCGCTGCGCTTGCGCCAGGCCAGCAGCGCCAGGCCGAGGCCGCTGAGCAGCAGCAACACCGTGGCGGCGATGTGGATAACTTTGAGGGTGGTCAGGGTTTCCATATGTCGTTTTCCTTAAAGGCCGCCCCAATCAGCGTAGTCGCTCAACCGAGAAACAGTTTGTAGGCCGGGTTATCGCTTTCATCCCAATACGGGTAGCCAATAGCCTCTAGGGCTGCCGGGACCAGGTGACGCTCGCTCGCCGGCACTTGCAGGCCAGCAACCACACGGCCGTCAGCGGCACCGTGGTTGCGATAGTGGAACATCGAGATGTTCCAGCGCCCGCCCAATTTGTTAAGAAAGTTGAACAGCGCCCCCGGACGTTCCGGAAATTCGAAACGGAACACCACTTCATCACTGACCTTGGCCGCATGCCCGCCGACCATATGGCGGATGTGCAACTTGGCCAGTTCGTTCTCGGTCAGGTCCAGCACCGGGAAACCCTGGCCGGTGAGGCTGGCGATCAGCGCACTGCGCGGGTCGTTTTCCGGGTGGGTCTGCACGCCGACAAAGATGTGCGCTTCGCTGCCGGAGTGGTAGCGGTAGTTGAATTCGGTGATCTGGCGCTTGCCCACCGCCTCGCAGAACGCCTTGAAGCTGCCCGGCTTCTCGGGGATGGTCACGGCGATGATGGCTTCGCGGCCTTCACCCAGCTCGGCGCGCTCGGCCACATGGCGCAGGCGGTCGAAGTTGACGTTGGCGCCGGAGTCGATGGCCACCAGGGTTTGCCCGCTGATGCCACGGGTCTCCACGTATTTCTTGATCCCCGCCACACCCAGCGCGCCGGCCGGCTCGGTGATGGAGCGGGTGTCGTCGTAGATGTCCTTGATCGCCGCACAGATTTCATCGGTGCTGACGGTGATCACTTCATCCACATAGTGTTTGCAGATGTCGAAGGTGTGCTGGCCGATCTGCGCCACCGCCACGCCATCGGCAAAAATGCCCACGGTGGGCAGCACCACACGCTCGCCGGCAGCCATGGCAGCTTGCAGGCAGTTGGAGTCGTCCGGTTCGACGCCGATGATCCTGATCTCCGGGCGCAGGTATTTCACGTACGCCGCAATGCCCGCGATCAGCCCGCCGCCGCCCACAGGTACGAAAATCGCGTCCAGGGGCCCCGGGTGCTGGCGCAGGATCTCCATCGCCACGGTGCCCTGCCCGGCAATGGTGTGCGGATCGTCGTAGGGGTGAATGTAGACGTAGCCTTTTTCGTCGACCAGTTTCAGCGAGTAGGCCAGGGCTTCCGGGAAGGAATCGCCGTGCAGCACCACTTTGCCGCCACGGGAGCGCACACCTTCGACCTTGATATCCGGAGTGGTCTTGGGCATCACGATCGTGGCCTTGACCCCCAGCACTTTGGCCGCCAGGGCCAGGCCCTGGGCATGGTTGCCCGCCGAGGCCGTGACCACGCCGCGCGCACGCTCTTCAGCCGTCAATTGAGTCAGCTTGTTGTACGCGCCGCGAATCTTGAACGAGAACACCGGCTGCAGGTCTTCACGCTTGAGCCAGACCTTGTTGCCCAACCGCTCGGAGAGCTGGCGGGCGGTCTGCAACGGGGTTTCTACGGCAACGTCATAGACGCGCGAGGTGAGGATCTTTTTGACGTACTGTTCAAGCATCGGCGGAAATCACTGGGCGGGTTGGGCAGGGCCAAGGAGTCTAACCCAGCGTTTGGCCGGGCGACCACACGAATCCGGAGGTTTTGTTGGGTTATACTCGCGCCCCTCTTTACTCCCCGCCCGTTCCGGAGCCCGCATGACCCAGGATCAACTCAAACAGGCAGTGGCCCAGGCCGCCGTCGATTTAATCCTTCCCAAACTCGACGACAAGAGCATCGTCGGTGTCGGCACCGGCTCCACCGCCAACTGCTTTATCGATGCGCTGGCCCGGCACAAAGGCGCGTTCGACGGCGCCGTGGCCAGCTCCGAAGCCACCGCCGCGCGCCTCAAGGGCCATGGCATTCCGGTGTACGAGCTCAACACCGTGAGCGACCTGGAGTTCTACGTCGACGGCGCCGATGAAAGCGACGAACACCTGAACCTGATCAAGGGCGGCGGTGCAGCCCTGACCCGCGAGAAAATCGTCGCGGCGGTGGCCAAGACCTTTATCTGCATCGCCGACGCCAGCAAGCTGGTACCGGTGCTCGGCGCGTTCCCGCTGCCGGTGGAAGTCATCCCGATGGCCCGCAGCCACGTGGCTCGCGAGCTGGTGAAGCTGGGTGGCGATCCGGTGTACCGCGAAGGCGTGTTGACCGACAACGGCAACATCATCCTCGACGTGTTCAATATGCAGATAACCAACCCGGTGGAGCTTGAGACCCAGATCAACGCCATCGTCGGCGTGGTCACCAACGGCCTGTTCGCGGCGCGTCCGGCGGATGTGCTGCTGCTGGGCACTTCCGAAGGCGTGAAAACCCTTAAAGCCTGATGCAAAACCAAATGTGTCTCAGGGATTGGGTTTCTTGAACACGTAGAACAGGTTCGGCTCGCTGACCAGGTACAACGTACCCTCGTCATCCATGGCGATTCCTTCGGCCTGGGGCACCCGTTTTTTCAGGCCATGGCGCCCATTGAGCAGAGATAGGCTGCTCAATGGGCGACCGTCGATATCCAGCTCCAGCACCAGGAACGACTCATCCGACAGCGCCAGCAGATGACCGCTGCGCTCGTCGTATTGCAGGCTCGACAGGTCGCGCACAAACAACCCGGCATCGCGCTTGGGGTTGTTGATCACGTGCACCGAGTAGGTTTTTTCCGGTTTGAAATGGGGAAAACCGTGGACCTCGTAGATCAGCATCGGGTCGCGCTCCTTGGCCACGAACAGGCGCTTGCCCACCGAGTCATAGGCCAACCCCTCAAACCCCTTGTTGCCCCCGACATGCAGGCCCAGGGTCATCTGTTCCGCATCGGCGGCGTCGAGGAATTGGGTATCGTCGTCCACATGCACCTTGATCAGCCGCTGCTGGCGCTCGTCGGTTATGACATAGATGTTGTCGCTGATAAATTCCACCGCCTCGGCATCACCAAACCCCACCAACGGGATGCGTCGCAGGATCTTGCCCTCAAGGGACAGCTCGATCAGCTCGGCATTTTTATTGGTGACGGTAAACAGGCTCTTGCGTACCGGGTCGTAGGTGAGGGCCGAGACATCGTCGTCGAGCCCTTCGATAACCTGGGCCTCAAGGGTCACTTGGTAATCCGCCAGGCCGATGGAGCGCTCGTCCGCCGGCTGGCGCCAGGCCTGCCAGTTGAACCAGGCGCGCTCGAACAGGCGAAAGTGCTGCGCAACAGCCCCGGCGCTGACCAGGGCGATCAACGCGAGCATCAAGAGAATGGGTTTGGGGCGGGCAAATCTACGCATCAGGCGGTGCTCAAAGTCAAAAGTGGCGAATGAATATCACGCCTGTCTGAATTTAAACTTAAACGCACCCTGGTGTCTGGCGAATGCCGCTAATAGAGAAATATCCGACGTGATTCGTCTGTTATTTCTGCTTTTCGAAACGATAGAACAGGTTTGGCTCACTGACCATATAGAGCGTGCCATCCTCATCCATGGTGACCCCTTCTGCGCGGGGGATGGTGTTCTTGAGGCCGTTGAAGCCACCAAGCAGGGTCATGAAGCTGACTTGTTCACCCTTCTCATCCAACTCCAGCAACAAGTGGGAGTCGGCCGATAACACCAGCAGATGGCCGGTGCGCGGGTCGATGGCCAGGGCCGAAAGGTTGCGCATGTCCAGCTCTTTGCTGGCCAGTTTCTGTTTATCGCCGACCAGGGTCTGGCTGCCGTCGCTTTTCCAGGTGAACAACGCCGGTGGCCGCTCTTCACCCAGCACAAATTGCTGATTGCGCTTGTCCCAGGTAAGCCCCTCGAACGCTTTGTTCTGGTCCTTGGACGGGCCCAGGTCATAGCTCGGGAAGTCGGCCTTGTTCAATTGCTGGGTGGCAGCGTCGATCTTGACGATGGTCAGGTTGTGCTGGCGTTCGTCGACCACGGCCATCAGGCCATTTTCCATCACGGTCACGCCTTCCGGGTTGTCCCAGCCATTGAGCGGCATCTTGCGCAATACGTCGCCTTGCAGGCTCAGCTCGACCAGGAACGGGTTTTTACCCATGACGGAAAACAGGGTTTTGGTCTGCGGGTTATAGGAGACGTCCGAGGCTTCGTCTTTCTCCATGCCCGGCAAAACCTTGGCGTCGATGACAACGTGATAGTCAGGCAACCACACACTTTCGCTGCGTTCGGCGGGCGTTTCAAAGCCCTCCAACAGCCACAGCACGCCGCGATCGTCCCAATGCATGGCCCAGGAAATGCCATACACGATGGCACCCGCCAGAAATAGCCAGGAATACCAGCGCAAGGCAAAGCGAGAGCGCGGCTTGGGTGTGGCGGAAGGCAGGGACACGGCCATGGGGTGCTTTTCCGGAAAGTCAGCGGTAGGTGATAGCACAGGATCAATGGACCCGCGCGCAGGAGGCTGAGGATTATCCGGATGGGGTGTGAAAAAAATGCAAAAGCCGATGCACGAGATGGACTCGGACCCAATGTGGAAGGGGGCAAGCCCCCTCACACATCAGGTGCTTATCGAACGCTGCTTTCGAAACGATTCACGCCGGTCAATTCCAACACCAGGTCATCACCCACATTCAACGGGCCCACGCCGGCTGGGGTGCCGGTGAGGATCACATCGCCAGCCTGCAGCGAGAAGCAGCCGGCCATGTACTGGATCATCGGCACGATCGGGTTGAGCATGCTCGCGCTGTTGCCGTCCTGGCGCACTTCGCCATTGATGGTCAGGCGAATGCCAATATCGGTCACGTCCGCGAAGGTGCTGCCGACCACGAACGGCGCAATCACCGCCGCGCCGTCGAAGGACTTGGCGATTTCCCACGGCAGGCCCTTGGCCTTCAGCTCGGATTGCTTGTCGCGCAGGGTCAGATCCAGGGCCGGGGCGAAGCCGGAGATGGCGTCCAGCACTTCTTCACGGCTAGGCTTGTTCGACAGCGGCTTGCCGATCAGCACCGCGATTTCCGCCTCGTAGTGCACCGAACCGCGCTCGGTCGGAATGCTGAAACCGCCTTCCAGCGGGACGACGCAACTGCCCGGCTTGATAAACAGCAACGGCTCGGTCGGCACCGGGTTATCCAGTTCCTTGGCATGTTCGGCGTAGTTACGCCCAATACACACCACTTTACCGACAGGAAAGTGGATGTTGGTGCCGTCGACATATTTGTGCTGGTAGCTCATGAAACGACTCCTTCGGGGGGCGGTTAAACAGCGAAGATCTTGCCAGGGTTCATGATCCCGTTCGGGTCGAACACCGCCTTCACTGCTTTCATATATTCGATCTCAACCGGCGAACGGCTGTAGGTCAGGTAATCACGCTTGGTCATGCCCACGCCGTGTTCGGCGGAGATCGAACCGTTGTACTTCTGAACGGTTTCGAACACCCACTTGTTCACCGTGGCGCACTTGGCGAAGAACTCATCCTTGCTCAGGTTTTCCGGCTTGAGGATGTTCAGGTGCAGGTTGCCGTCGCCGATATGGCCGAACCAGACGATTTCGAAGTCCGGGTAGTGTTCGCCGACGATCGCATCAATTTCCTTCAAGAACCCTGGTACTTTGGAGACGGTGACCGATATGTCGTTCTTGTACGGCGTCCAGTGGGAAATGGTCTCGGAGATGTACTCGCGCAGTTTCCACAGGTTGTGCAACTGGGTTTCGCTCTGGCTCATCACGCCGTCCAGCACCCAACCCTGCTCGACGCAGTGCTCGAAGGTTTCCAGCGCGTGGTTGGCGACTTCTTCGGTGGTGGCTTCGAATTCCAGCAGCGCGTAGAACGGGCACTCGGTTTCGAACGGCGCCGGCACATCACCACGGCCGAGGACTTTGGCCAGGGCCTTGTCAGAGAAGAACTCGAAGGCGGTCAGGTCCAGCTTGCCCTGAAAGGCGTGCAGCACCGGCATGATCGAGTCGAAATCGGTGGTGCCGAGCACCATCGCGGTGAGGTTTTTTGGCGCACGGTCCAGGCGCATGGTGGCTTCGACCACAAAGCCCAGGGTGCCTTCGGCGCCGATAAACAGTTGGCGCATGTCGTAGCCGGTGGCGTTCTTGATCAGGTCGCGGTTCAGCTCCAGCACATCGCCCTTGCCGGTGACGACTTTCATGCCGGCCACCCAGTTGCGAGTCATGCCGTAGCGAATGACCTTGATCCCGCCGGCATTGGTGCCGATATTGCCGCCAATCTGGCTGGAACCGGACGACGCGAAGTCCACCGGGTAGTACAGGCCATTTTCTTCGGCGACGTTCTGCAATTGCTTGGTGACGACGCCCGGCTGGCACACCGCGGTGCGGTCGGTGAGGTTCACGTCGAGGATCTGGTTCATATAGTCGAACGAGACGACCACTTCGCCATTGGCCGCCACGGCAGCAGCCGACAGGCCTGTACGACCACCGGATGGCACCAGCGCCACCTTGTGCGCATTGGCCCAACGGACGATGGCCTGCACCTGCTCGGTGGTCTTGGGGAACACGATGGCGGTCGGCGCGGGCGCGAAGTGCTTGGTCCAATCCTTGCCGTAAGCCTCCAGGGAGTCGGCGTCGGTCAGCACTTTGCCGGGCTCAACCAGGGTCTTTAGCTCATCAATCAGGGCAGGATGGGTCATCGACAGAACTCTCGAACAATTCATGGTCATCCTGAGAACGCTTCACGTCGCAGGAATAGGTGTTTAGCGGGGCGCGTATGCTAGCATACCGCCCCCGCAGGACAGAGCCCAAGGGCGTTTCTGCGGTGACGGCTTTCCTGCCGTCCGGGTCAGCTTAAGCGATCCGATTCCCTGCCATTTTTCTCCGGGATACAGGTTTACGCAGATGAGCAAGACTTCTCTCGATAAGAGCAAGATCAAGTTCCTTCTTCTGGAAGGCGTCCACCCATCGGCCGTCGACGTACTGAAGGCCGCCGGGTACTCCAGCATTGAGTACATCACCAGTTCTCTGCCGGAAGCCCAGCTCAAGGAAAAGATCGCCGACGCGCACTTTATCGGCATTCGCTCCCGTACTCAGCTGACCGAAGAGATCTTCGATCACGCCAAGAAACTCGTGGCGGTCGGCTGTTTCTGCATCGGCACCAACCAGGTCGACCTCGACGCCGCGCGCGAGCGCGGCATTGCAGTGTTCAACGCCCCGTACTCCAACACCCGTTCCGTGGCGGAGCTGGTGCTGGCCGAGGCCATCCTGCTGCTGCGCGGTATCCCTGAGAAGAACGCTTCCTGCCACCGTGGCGGCTGGATCAAGAGCGCGGCCAACTCCTTCGAAATCCGAGGCAAGAAGCTGGGTATCGTCGGTTACGGTTCGATCGGCACGCAACTGTCGGTACTGGCCGAAGGCCTCGGCATGCAGGTGTTCTTCTACGACACCCTGACCAAGCTGCCATTGGGCAACGCCACCCAGGTGTCGAGCCTGACCGAACTGCTGGGCATGTCCGACATCGTCACCCTGCACGTTCCGGAAACCGCCGAGACCCAGTGGATGATCGGCGAGAAGGAAATCCGCGCCATCAAGAAAGGCGGCATCCTGATCAACGCTGCACGGGGCACCGTGGTCGAGCTGGACGCCCTGGCCGACGCGATCAAGGACAAGCACCTGATCGGCGCCGCAATCGACGTGTTCCCGGTGGAGCCTCGCTCCAACGACGACATCTTCGAAAGCCCGCTGCGTGGCCTGGACAACGTGATCCTGACCCCGCACATCGGCGGCTCCACCGCTGAAGCCCAGGCCAACATCGGCCTGGAAGTGTCGGAGAAGCTGGTCAAGTACAGCGACAACGGTACCTCGGTCTCGTCCGTCAACTTCCCGGAAGTGGCCCTGCCGGCTCACCCTGGCAAGCACCGTCTGCTGCACATCCACCAGAACATCCCGGGCGTGATGATGGAGATCAACAAGGTCTTCGCGGAAAACGGCATCAACATCTCCGGTCAGTTCCTGCAGACCAACGAGAAGGTCGGCTACGTGGTGATCGACGTCGACGCCGAGTACTCGGACCTGGCGCAAGAGAAGTTGCAGCACATCAACGGCACTATCCGTAGCCGCGTGTTGTTCTAACGCTGCAAAAAAAATGGGAGACCCGCAGGGGCCTCCCATTTTTTTTGCATGAACACATCTTACTTGACGTTAACCGTGATCACTTTCGAGGCGACAGTGGGCTCGAATTGGCGATGCACATTGTCACCTGCGACCAGTTGCAGGGTGTGCTTGCCTGGAGCCAGGGTCAGTTCGGTTTCAGTCTGCGCCTTACCGAAGTGAATCGACGTGGCGGTGGCTGGAATGGCCTCATCAGCCTTCAGCGACTGTACATCCTGGTCTACCAGCAGATGATGGTGGCCGGCGTTAGGTACTTGCTTGTCGATCGGCTCAAGGTCCAGGCCCTTGACGCCGAATTTGACGGTGAAGGTTTTGTCGACGGTCGCGCCATCCTTGGGCGAGACGATATACACCTCAGCTCCCTTGGGCGCGGAGGTACGCGGAACATCGGCGGCATTCGCCAACATCGAGGCACCCAGCAGCAGGCTGGCAATGGTTGCGCGGGACAATAGGGCTTTCATTCGCTTCTCCAGTTTTTCCATGAAATCTGTAGGGTTCTGACAACTTCGCGACAAATTGCTGTCCAAGGCACTCACCACCATAGCAAAGCGATGCTGAACGGCGCCTCGCACATTCGAATTCTTTAGGAGTGACCATGCGCTTTTCGCCTGGCCTGTTACTGTTGCTGCCCCTGCTGAGCCCCCTGGCTCATGCCGAACTGATCGACGATGTAAACGATCGCGGCGAACTCCGCATCGCCCTTGAAGCCAACACACCACCGTACAATTTCAAGGAAGGCGACAAACTCACCGGCTTTGAAGTCGAGCTGGGTGAATTGCTGGCCAAGGAAATGGACGTGCGCCCTTCGTTTATCACCACCGACGACGCCGACATGCTGCCGGGGGTCTCAACCGGCAAATACGATGTAGCCATCAACCATGTCGCTATGACTGCCGAGCTTAAGGATCAGTTCGATTTCAGCGAGGCTTATCACGACAAGCCTGAGCTGGCGATCCCGTTCCAGAAGGGCAACCCGGCCTTCAAGACCAGCCTGGACGGGGCGCTGAAGCGGGTGAAGGACGATGGCCGATTAAAGGCACTGTCCCATAAGTGGTTAGAGGACCAGGCCCCTACAGGCGCGCCAACGCCTGTGCCGCCGCAGGCAACTCCAGCTCACTGAACACCTGCACGCCATGGCGCTTGAGCAGCGCCGCCGTTACGCCCTCGCCACTGACCTTTACACCGGTGAAAGTGCCGTCATAGGTCAGCAGGTTGCCGCAGGACGGGCTATTGGCCTTGAGAATGGCGATGCGGATGTGATGGCGCTGCACCAACGCCAAGGCTTGCCGAGCGCCGTCGAGGAAGGCGGCGCTGAAGTCTTCGCCCTCGGCCGTCAGCACCTGGGCGCGGCCTTCCCAGACATCGATGCCCTGCCCACCTGGAATCTCGGCGGAGGGCCTGGGCGTCGGCAGACCGCCCGACACTTCCGGGCAGATCGCAACCACGCGCCCTTCAGCCTGCCACGCCGCCAGTTGATCGAACGGGCCGCTGGCCCCACCGTCGTAGCGCACCTTGTGGCCAAGCAGGCAGCGGCTGATCAGAATCTTCTGCATGGTTAGAACGGCTCGTTACCGCGCCGACGGAACCACCCGGTGAGGGACAACCGCTCGCGCGTAGCCGGCATGACTTCGTGGGGCACCTCGCCCGACAGGAACACCACCAGGCATCCACCGCTGGGCACCACGTCGTATTCGACGCCGTCCTTGAGGTACATGCGCAACTGGCCACCGTGCTCGGGCAACCAGGCGTCGTTCAAGTAGATCACCGCCGAGACCATGCGCCGATCATCGTCACGGAACCGGTCCAGGTGCCTGAGGTAAAACGCGCCGGGGGGATACATCGCGAAGTGGCTTTCGAAATCCTCAAGGCCGAGGAACAAACCACGGTTCATCGCCAGGCGCAGCGTGTCCATCAACGCCATATAGCTGTCGCAGACCGCCGCGTCGCCCTCCTCCAGCCACTGGATATGGTCGCCGCGAATACCCTCGCGAATCTCCTGGGCCGGCCCGCGCCCCACTGCCGCCGGGGCCAGTTCACCCTCGGCCGCACGTTTACGGCACTCAGCCGCCAGTTCCAGGGTCAGAGCCTGGGGCAGGAAGCCGTTCTGCTGCGACCAGCCTTTTTCGGCCAGGTCATCGACGATGCGTTGCAGCAGGGGGTGATCAAGGGGTATTTGCATGGCGCGCATAGTATCCATACGCCTGTGAATCCGACAGAGCCGCCGAGCGTCTGAATACACTTTAGTCAGCTGACTGATAGGACTTCTCGACAAATCCTACGCCCGACACGGACAATAGTGGCCGACTGACAGGAGTCCATATGCGTCGTTTGTTTTTTTCCTTGCTGATGTTCTGCGTTTTGCCCGCCTGGGCAGACGGCCATGACCAGTTGTACAAGGTCGCCGGCTGGGCCGAACAACGTGCGCATTTCAATGACGCCCTCAGTGCTGCCCAGCAACGCTACCGTAACAGCCTGCCGCCGGCGGTGTACCAGGCGCTGGTGGACAACAGCAACAAGCGCTTTGCCGCCCAGGCCATGGACCAGCGCGCCGAAGCCCAGTTACGCAAGCACCTGGCGGACCCTGCGCCGGCCCTGGCGTTTTTCCAATCGCCTCTGGGCCGCAAGGTCGTTGCGGCCGAGTTACTGGCCACGCGCCGCGACCAGTTGGCAAAAAACGCCCAAGGCCTGCCGCACATCGAGGCTGACGCCACCCGCAGCCTGATCATCGGCCACCTGGCCCAGGCCCTGCCCGCCCGCGAAGCCGGGGCGGAGGTCAGCCTGGCGATCGCCGGCGTGGCCGCCGACAGCTTGAGCCAGATGATCCCCGGCCTGCTGGGTGGCGGCCAGGCCCAAGGCATGTTGAATGGCCAGCGTGAGCGGCTGATGCAACAGATTGGCAATGACCTGAACAACACTCTGCTGTACGTCTATCGGGATCTGTCCGACCCGGAGCTGGAGGAGTTCGCGACGTTTGCGGAGTCACCGGAAGGTAAGGCGTATTACCAGGCAGCGCTGGCGGCGATTCGCGCAGGTCTGGCAGTCGGCCAGAGCACTTCAAGCCTGACGCAGTAATAAAATGTGGGAGGGCTTGCCCCCTCCCATATGTGGACTGCGTTATTTCAGATGGTCCGTCAAATACCGGAAGTACTCTTCGCGAATCTGCGGAATCTCATTCGCCAAGTGATGCCGGCCGCGCGGCAGCATCAACACCTCGGGCTGGTCGAACTTGCTCCGCAGCACCTGCAAGTTGTGCTGCCAATCCACCGTCATGTCTTCCTCACCCTGCACAATCACCGGCCGCCGAGGGCTGCGTGGCGCGGCTTCGATGCGTTTGATCCAGCGCGCCAGGGCGCCTACCCAGGCGGTGGGCAGTTGCCGGGGTTGCAGCGGGTCGGCCTCCAGGAACGGCTTGAACGCCGGGTCGTGAGTGTTCTCGCTGAAGCGCCGGGCGATGCCTTTGACGAACGGGCGCAACAGGTAATAGCTGACCTGCGACCATCCCCACGCACGCGGCCGCACCAGCGGTGAGAGCAGGAAGGTCTTGCCTTGCGCCGGACTGGTAGCGCCATGGTTGAGCAAGTGATCCACCACCACCGCGCCGCCGGTGCTTTGCCCGAACAAGTGCCAGGGCTGCGGCAATTGCAGCGCTTGGGCCTGGCCGAACAGTGCCTGCACCACATCCTGGTACACGGCAAAATCCTCGATGCTGGCGCGCGCGCCGCTGGACAAGCCATGGCCCGGCAAATCGCAGGCGATCACCACAAAGCCCTGGTCCAGGGCCCAGTCCACCACGTGGCGATACAGGCCCATATGGTCGTAGAAGCCGTGGAACATAAACATCGTCGCCACCGGCACGGGCGGCCACCACACCTGGGCGACCACCTCGAACCCAGCCACCTCGAAACGCCCCAGCCGACTCACCGCCGGCACTTTGCGTGCACTCAGGTCCAGCCCATAGAAACGCTGGTAGACCCGCGCTTCGGCTGAAAGCGGTTGCGCATCCACCAGGGGCCGCAGGCTTTCGCGAAGGTGATCAGGGTCAAAGGTCACAGGCATAAAGGGTTCCAGACTTGCGGCGAAGATGAATATCGAGCTGCGATATTCATCTGTCCGGACAAGCATGGCAAGCTACGCGACCTGCGAGGATAGATCCGAATGCGACAGCCTTACCGTAACGCCCTGTTCGCCAGCCTGATCCTGATCATCTGCGCCGGCGTGCTGTGGACAGCGTATGACTGGTTCCAGGGCCGCTACCTGCGTGCCTTCAGCGAACACACCGCGGTATTCTCCGGCGACCCTCTGCGCCTGCCCGCCGAACTCAGCGGCCCCGGGCCGATCCGCCTGGTGCATTTCTGGGATCCGGCGTGCCCGTGCAACGTCGGCAACCAGCAGCACCTGGGCGAGTTGATCGAGCAATACGCGCCCCAGGGCGTCGAGTTCTATGCCCTGCAAAAAGCCGGCAGCCACGGCCAGTTGCCCGATAACCTGCGCAAGATGAAAACCCTCACCGCCCTGCCCGGCGCCGACCAGGTGCCGGCCAGCCCCGCCGTGGGCATCTGGGACCGCACCGGCAAGCTCGCGTATTTCGGGCCCTACAGCGAAGGGCTGACGTGCAACGCCAGTAACAGTTTTATCGAGCCGATCCTGAAAGCCCTTGAAGCCGGCCGAGACGTGAACGCCACGCACACCCTGGCGGTGGGCTGCTATTGTTCGTGGTCGAAAGATGAGTAGCCCGCCACCCCACTCTTGGTAAGGAATGTTCATGAAGCGCGTCCTGCAGGTTCTTGCGGTTCTGCTGGTACTGATCGGCCTCGGTGCGGGCTGGTACGTCTACAGCAAGCAACCCACCCGCCAGGGCACGGCTGAACTGGCCAACCTGCAAGGCTCGGTCACCGTGCGCTACGACGACCGTGGCGTGCCGCATATTCGCGCCGAGAACGAGACCGACCTGTATCGCGCCCTGGGCTACGTGCATGCCCAGGACCGCCTGTTCCAGATGGAGATCATGCGCCGCCTGGCCCGTGGCGAGTTGGCCGAGGTACTCGGGCCGAAGCTGCTGGAGACCGACAAGTTGTTCCGCAGCCTGCGCATTCGCGACCGCGCCGCCACCTACGTGGCGCAGCAGGACCATGAGTCGGCGCACTGGAAGGCCCTGCAAGCCTATCTGGACGGGATCAACCAGTATCAGGACAGCCACGCCCGCCCGATGGAGTTCGACGTGCTGGGCATCCCCAGGCGCGCGTTTACCGCCGAGGACACCATCAGTGTCGCCGGGTACATGGCCTACAGCTTTGCCGCTGCGTTTCGTACCGAGCCCTTGCTGACTTACGTCCGCGACCAACTGGGCAGCGACTACCTGAACGTCTTCGACCTCGACTGGCAACCCAAGGGCGCCCTCAACCTCGCCGACAGTGACTGGAAAACCCTCGGCGCCCTCGCCGCGCTGAGTGAGCAGGCCCTGGCCGACAACGGCTTGCCGCAGTTCGAGGGCAGCAACGCCTGGGCCATCAGTGGCAGTCGCACCAAGAGCGGCAAACCGCTGCTGGCGGGTGACCCGCATATTCGCTTCTCGGTGCCGTCGGTGTGGTACGAGGCGCAGCTGTCGGCGCCGGGCTTCGAGCTGTATGGCTATCACAACGCGCTGGTACCCGTAGCGTTCCTGGGGCACAACCTGGATTTCGGCTGGAGCCTGACCATGTTCCAGAACGACGACCTCGACCTGATCGCCGAGAAGGTCAACCCGGACAACCCCAACCAGGTCTGGTACCACGGCCAGTGGGTCGACATGACCCGCAGCGAGCAACAGATCGCCGTCAAAGGCCAGGCACCGGTCAGCCTCACCCTGCGCCAATCGCCCCACGGCCCGATCGTCAATGACGTGCTCGGCGACAACGGCGGCAAAACGCCGATTGCCATGTGGTGGGCGTTCCTCGACACCCAGAACCCGATCCTCGAAGGTTTCTACCAGCTCAACCGCGCCGACACGTTGGCCAAGGCCCGTACGGCGGCGTCAAAGGTGTCCGCACCGGGGCTGAATATCGTGTGGGCCAATGCCAGGGGCGATATCGGCTGGTGGGCGGCGGCCCAGTTGCCGATTCGCCCGGCAGGTGCCAACCCTGGGTTTATCCTCGACGGCAGCACCGCCGAGGCCGACAAGCTGGGCTTCTACCCCTTCAGCGCCAACCCCCAGGAAGAAAACCCGGCGCGTGGCTATGTGGTCTCGGCCAATGCCCAGCCGGGGTCGCCCACCGGCATGCAAATCCCCGGTTATTACAACCTCGCCGACAGGGGCCAGCAGTTGAACGCGCAGTTGAGCGACAAGAGCGTGAAGTGGGATGTGACCAACAGCCAGGCCCTGCAACTGGGCACCACCACCGCCTTCGGCCCGCGCCTGCTGGCGCCGCTGTTGCCGGTGCTGCGCGAAGTGGTCACGGACCCGGCGCAGTTGAAGCTGGTGGAACAACTCGCCAGCTGGAAGGGTGACTACCCGCTGGATTCCACCAGCGCCACGCTGTTCAACCAGTTCCTGTTCAACCTCGCCGACGCGGCCTTCCACCCGAAGCTGGGTGACGGGATGTTCAAGACCCTGCTCACCACCCGCGTGATCGACGCCGCCCTGCCCCGCCTGGCTGCCGACCCGGCCTCGCCCTGGTGGGACGGCAAGCGCGCCGACACCGTCAAACGGGCCTGGGACAACAGCCTCGCGCACCTCAAGGCCACCTTCGGCGATGACCCGACGCAATGGCAGTGGGGCAAGGCCCATACCCTGACCCACGGCCATCCGCTGGGCTCTCAGAAACCCTTGGACCTGATTGTCAACGTCGGCCCGTTCCCGGCCCCCGGCACCCACGAAGTGCCGAACAACCAGTCGGCCGTCATCGGCCCCGCGCCCTGGCCGGTGACCTACGGCCCGTCCACCCGGCGCCTGATCGACTTTGCCGACGTGGCCCACGCCCTCACCATCAACCCGGTGGGGCAAAGCGGCGTGCCGTTCGACAAGCACTATGGCGACCAGGCCGAGACCTATATCGAAGGGGGTTACGAGCAGGCGCATTTCAGTGATGAGGAAGTCACGGCCAATACCCGCGGCACGCTGAAACTGCTGCCGGCGCGATAGCCCCTTGGAAATCGGTCAACCTGTGGAAGGGGCTTAGACCGGTGCCGCAAAATTGAGCCGGAACTGTTGCGGCGTCACACCCAGCCGGCGGTTGAACACGCTGCGCATGTGCTGGGCATCGCGAAACCCGCATTGATAGGCCACGGTTTTCAGCGGCGCATGCGTGCTTTCGAGCATCACCCGCGCGGCATCCACCCGCGCCCGTTCGACAAACTCCGCTGGCGTAATCCGCGCCTCACGGGCAAACACCCGGGAGAAGTTGCGCGCGCTCATGTTGGCGGCCTTGGCCAGGTCGGCGATGGTCAGGTCGCCCGTCAGGTTCGCCAATACGTATAACTGCACCAACGCCACCGCCGAGGTGGTTTCGGCGTGGGGCGTGAGGAACGGGCTGAACTGCGACTGCCCGCCCGAGCGCTGGGTGAACACCACCAGGCGCTTGGCCACGCTCAACGCCACTTCCGGGCCGTGGTCCTGGGCCAGCAGGTACAGCGACAGATCGATGCCTGCGGTGACGCCCGCCGAGGTGTAGAGATTGCCATCCTGTACGTAGAGGCGGTCGGCTTCGACCTGCGCGCGCGGGCACAAACGCGCCAGGCCTGCCGCATCATTCCAATGGGTCGTGACGGTTTTTCCATCCAGCAACCCGGCGCGCGCCAGCATGAAGGCGCCGTTGCAGATCGAACCAAAGCGCTGCGCCCGGGCGGTTGCGCCACGCAGCCAATCATCGAACGGCGCGCCGAAATCTTCGAAGGGCAATTGCGGGCCGCCGGCAACCAGCAGCAGGTCATAGGCTTGCAGGGCTTCGCTGTAATGCCGGTGGGCCTGCAATGCCAAACCGTTGGAGGCAACCAGGGTGCCGTTGCCCAGCCCGATGACCTCTATCCGGTAGTGATCCTGGGGCGGCAGAAAGCGGTTGGCTTCGCAAAACACATCCATGGGGCCGCTCACATCCAGTGACTGGACGCCGGGGAAGATCAGGATGGCGACGGTTTTGTGCATGCTCACAGACACCTTTTTCAGCTGAATAAAATGCAAACCCTGTGGGATTTTCCCAGGCTTGGAGAGTGATATCGCCGGCTACACCCTAGCTGATTTTGCCTTGGCACGATGTCGCGGCAGATTGGCCGGGATCGCACCCTCGTGACCATGGCCGCTTAGCGGACACGCGACCAGACTGGAGGCTTTCCAGAGGAGAACCACCATGACCACCACCATCGCCGGTATCAAGATCCCGGACAGCGCCCTGGCCAGGGCCACCACCGACTACATCCGCGACATTGAGTCCGACCTGCTCTACCACCATTCCCGCCGGGTGTTCCTGTTCGGCGCATTGAGCGGTGAACGCAAGCAACTGGCCTACAACCCGGAGCTGCTCTACGTCGGCGCCATGTTCCATGACCTGGGCCTGGTGGCAGGCCATCGCAGTGATGACCAACGCTTCGAAGTGGACGGCGCCAACGCCGCCGCAGCCTTCCTCAAGCCTTACGGGCTGAGCGACGACGATATCGAACAGGTGTGGCTGTCTATCGCCCTGCACACCACGCCGGGCGTGCCGCAGCACCTGCGCCCGACCGTGGCATTGGTGACCGCCGGTGTGGAAATGGACGTGCTGGGCATGGACTACGCCGCGTTCAGCAGCGTGCAGCGCGAAGCCGTGGTGCATGCGCATCCACGCGGTGAAGGATTCAAGGAGTGCATCATCTGCGCGTTTGCCGACGGCTTGCGCCATCGCCCGCAGACCACGTTCGGCAACGTGAAGACCGATGTGCTGGTGGATCAGGAACCGGGGTTCAAGCCGATGAATTTTGTCGAGGTGATTCGCAAGTCGCCGTGGGCTGCATAGCCAATCTGGAATGCGGTCAAAACTGTGGGGCTTGCCCCCGATTGCTGAGTGTCAGTCACTGCATCTATTGACTGACCCACCGCCATCGGGAGCAAGCCCCCTCCCACATTTGGACCCTGCAGGCCTTTAGACCGGCGCTGGAGCCCGACGCTTGTCCGGCTGCTGCCAGCCATCGGCGGCGGCTTCTTCAATCGCCTGCTGGATCGCTTTCTTGCGCATCTCTTCGGCACGCCGGCTGAAGAACCACACCAGGAAGGTCACCAGCGACACCGCCAGCAGAATCAGGCTGGCCACGGCGTTGATCTCGGGTTTAACCCCAAGGCGCACGGCCGAGAACACTTCCATCGGCAACGTCGTCGAACCCGGCCCCGACACGAAGCTGGCCAGTACCAGGTCATCCAGGGACAGTGCGAACGACATCATGCCGCCCGCCGCCAACGATGGCGCGATCATCGGGATGGTGATCAGGAAGAACACCTTCCACGGCCGCGCCCCCAGGTCCATCGCCGCTTCTTCGATCGACAGGTCCAGCTCACGCAGGCGCGCCGATACCACCACCGCCACATAGGCGGCACAGAACGTGGTGTGGGCGATCCAGATGGTGACGATGCCACGCTCCTGGGGCCAGCCGATCATCTGCGCCATGGCCACGAACAGCAGCAGCAGCGACAGACCGGTGATCACTTCCGGCATCACCAACGGCGCGGTCACCAGGCCGCCGAACAGCGTGCGGCCCTTGAACTGGCTGATGCGCGTCAGCACAAACGCCGCCAACGTACCCAACGCCACGGCGGCCACCGCCGTGTAGCAGGCGATTTCCAGGGAACGTGCCACCGAGCCCATCAACTGGGTGTTGTCCAACAGGCCCACGTACCACTTGATCGACCAACCGCCCCACACCGTCACCAGCTTGGATTCGTTGAACGAGTAGATCACCAGGATCAGCATCGGCAGGTAGATGAACAACAACCCCGCCACCAGCATGAAGCTTGAGAAACTGACGCGCTTCATATCTTGCCCTCCATCTCTTTGGCTTGGCTGCGGTTAAACAGAATGATGGGCACGATCAGGATCGCCAGCATCACCACCGCCAGGGCAGACGCCACCGGCCAGTCACGGTTGTTGAAGAATTCTTGCCACAACACTTTACCGATCATCAGGGTTTCCGGGCCGCCGAGCAGTTCCGGGATCACGAACTCGCCCACCACCGGGATAAACACCAGCATGCAGCCGGCGATGATGCCGTTCTTGGACAGCGGCACGGTGATTTTCCAGAAGCTGTTGAAGGTGCTCGAACCCAGGTCCGATGCGGCTTCCAGCAGGCTCTGGTCATGCTTCACCAGGTTGGCGTACAGCGGCAGGATCATGAACGGCAGGTACGAATAGACCACGCCGATATACACCGCGATGTTGGTGTTGAGGATCTGCAGCGGTTCGTTGATCAACCCCATGGACATCAGGAAGCCATTGAGCAGGCCGTTGTTGCTGAGGATGCCCATCCACGCATACACGCGGATCAGGATCGCGGTCCAGGTCGGCATCATGATCAGCAGCACCAGCACGGTCTGCATCTCTTTGCGCGCGGTGGCAATGGCATAGGCCATCGGGTAGCCGATCAGCAGGCACAGCAGCGTGCTGAAGAACGCCATCTTCAGCGAGCCCAGGTACGCCGCGATGTACAGCTCATCACCTGCCAGCAGACTGTAGTTGGCCAGGTTCAGCACCACCTGCAGCTTCTGCTCGACGTAGGTGTAGATCTCGGTGTACGGCGGGATCGCCACGTCGGCTTCGGCGAAGCTGATTTTCAGGACGATGAAAAACGGCAGGGCGAAAAACAGGAACAGCCACAGGAACGGAATCCCGATGACCACCTGCTTGCCGCTGGGGACGATGCGGTGCAAGCGCCGCTTGAGCTTCTTCATGTTCATGTGCGCAGTACCACGCCGCTATCGTCTTCCCACCACACGTAGACCTGGTCACCCCAGGTTGGGCGCTGGCCACGGCGTTCGGCGTTGGCGACGAAGGACTGCACCAGCTTGCCGCTGGGCAGCTCGACGTAGAACACCGAGTGGCCGCCCAGGTAAGCGATGTCGTGCACCTTGCCGCTGGACCAGTTGTGCTCGCAGGTCGGCATTTCGGTGGTGACCAACAGTTTTTCCGGGCGGATGGCATAGGTCACCGACTTGTCTTCCACCGAGGTGGCGATGCCGTAGCCTACGTAGATGTCGCGGTCCAGGTCCGGGCACTTGAGCACCGCGTGACCTTCGGCGTCATCCACCACCTGGGTGTCGAAGATGTTGACGTTACCGATGAATTCGCACACCAGGCGGCTGGTCGGCGTCTCGTAGATGTCGATCGGGCTGCCGATCTGGGCGATCCAGCCCAGGTGCATGATCGCGATGCGCTCGGCCATGGTCATGGCCTCTTCCTGGTCGTGCGTCACCATCACGCAGGTCACGCCGACGCGCTCGATGATCTCCACCAGTTCCAGTTGCATCTGCGAGCGCAGCTTCTTGTCGAGGGCGCCCATAGGCTCATCGAGCAGCAGCAGTTTCGGGCGCTTGGCCAGTGAGCGGGCCAACGCCACCCGCTGACGCTGGCCACCGGACAACTGGTGCGGCTTGCGCTTGGCGTACTGGCTCATCTGGACCAGCTTGAGCATTTCAGCCACGCGGGCATCGACTTCGGCCTTGGGGATCTTGTCCTGTTGCAGGCCGAACGCGATGTTCTGCGCCACGGTCATGTGGGGGAACAAGGCGTAGGACTGGAACATCATGTTGATCGGCCGCTCGTAGGGCGGCATATCGGTGATATCCACGCCGTCGAGGTAAATCCGACCTTCTGTCGGGCGCTCGAAGCCTGCGAGCATGCGCAGCAGGGTGGACTTGCCCGAACCCGAACCGCCGAGCAAGGCGAAGATCTCGCCTTTCTTGATTTCCAGGGACACATCGTCCACGGCAATCGTCTCGTCGAACTTCTTCGTGACCCGGTCGATTTTGACCAGCACCTTTTTCGGTGTCTGGTCGCCCTCGAGGGCTTTCTTATAGGCGCCGGAGGCAACTGCCATTTACGAAACTCCCAAAAAAAAGAGTGCAGTTCGCCCGAGGCGGGCGAACCTTGGATAGTTTGAGCCTTACTTGCCCGTCTTGACCTTGGTCCAGCTACGGGTCATTAAACGTTGCACTTTCGGGGGTAGCTCGAAGTTGACGAATGTCCGGTCGAGAACCGCCTGCGGTGGGTAAACCGCTTCGTCGGTGCGTATCGATTGCTCCATCAGTTTGTCCGCCCCTGGGTTAGGGTTGGCGTAACCGACGGTGTCACTGACCTGGGCGATCACCTCAGATTGCAGTAAATAGTTGATGAAGGCGTGGGCTTCCTTGATGTTGGTGGCGTCCTTGGGGATCGCCAGCACGTCAAACCACAGGTTGCCGCCTTCCTTCGGAATTGCGTAGGCGATGTTCACGCCTTTGCCCGCTTCGCTTGCGCGAGCCTTGGCCTGGAACACATCGCCGGAGAACCCGGCGGCCACGCAGATGTTGCCGTTGGCCAGGTCCGAGATGTATTTGGAAGAATGGAAGTAGGTCACGTAGGGCCGCACTTTGAGCAGCTTTTCCTCGGCCTTCTTGTAGTCTTCAGGGTTGGTGCTGTTAGGGTCCAGGCCCATGTAGTTGAGCACCGCCGGCAGCATCTCATCCGCCGAGTCCATGAACGACACACCGCAGGTGGCCAGCTTCTTCATGTTTTCCGGTTCGAACAGCACGGCCCAGGAGTCGATCTTGTCGACACCCAGCACTTCCTTCACTTTGTCGACGTTGTAACCGATGCCGTTGGTACCCCACAGGTAGGGCACGGCGTACTGGTTGCCCGGGTCGTTCTTCTCCAGGCGCTTGAGCAGCACAGGGTCCAGGTTGGCGTAATGAGTCAGCAGCGACTTATCGAGTTTCTGGAACGCCCCGGCCTTGATCTGCTTGCCAAGGAAGTGGTTGGACGGCACTACCACGTCATAGCCGGTACGCCCGGCCAGTAACTTGCCTTCCAGGGTTTCGTTGGAATCAAACACGTCATACACGGGCTTGATGCCGGTGGCCTTTTCGAAGTTGGCCAGGGTGTCGGGACCGATGTAATCCGACCAGTTATAAATATGCACGGTCGGTGCGGCCTGCACGCTGACAGCCAGCGTGAGACCTGCACCTACCAGCAAGGCTTGGCGAAACAAAGAAATTGGCAAGTGGAGGTCCTCTTAAATAGTTGGGCCCAAAGTTGTTGCCCGGCAACAAAACCGGCGCGCAACTTACCCTCGATAAACCGATCCGGCAAAACTTTCTGTCATTTATTTGTTTCATTAACCACCGCGAGCTGCGCGGTGGTTAATGAAGGCCGGTTTATTTACCGGATTTGATCTTGGTCCAGCTGCGTGTCATTTCACGCTGGGTGGCAGCCGGCAAGTCCGCAATGGCGTAGAGCTTGGCTTGCACATCCGCTGGCGGGTAGATGCCCGGGTCGCTGGTGATGTCTTTGTCGACCAGTGCGGTGGCCTTCTCGTTACCGTTCGGGAAACGCACGCTGTTGGTGATCGAAGCCATGACTTCCGGCTTGAGCAGGTAGTTCATGAACTTATAGGCGGCGTCGACGTTTTCGGCATCTTTAGGGATAGCGACCATGTCGAAGAAGCTACCGGCACCTTCTTTCGGAATGTCGTAGGCCACCTTGACCTTGCCACCGGCTTCAGCCGCACGGGACTTGGCCTGCTGGATGTCACCCGAGTAACCCACGGCTACGCAGATGTTGCCGTTGGCCAGGTCGGAGATGTACTTGGACGAGTGGAAGTAGCCAATCGAAGGGCGGATTTTCAGGAACAGGTCTTCGGCTTGCTTGAGGTCGGCCTTCTTCTGGCTGTCGGTTGGCAGGCCCAGGTAATGCAGCGCGACCGGCAGCATTTCGGTCGGCGAGTCGAGGAAGCTCACGCCGCAGCTTTTGAGCTTGGCGATGTTTTCAGGCTTGAGCAGCACGTCCCACGAATCGATCTTGTCCACGCCCAGCGCGGCCTTGACCTTGTCCGTGTTGTAGCCGATGCCGATCGAACCCCACATGTACGGGAAAGCGTGCTTGTTGTCCGGGTCGCTGACCGACACGGCTTTAAGCAGGGAGGTGTTCAGGTTGCCGTAGTTGGGCAGCTTGGACTTGTCCAGCTCCTGGTAGACACCGGCCTTGATCTGCTTGGCGAGGAAGTTGTTCGACGGTACGACGATGTCGTAGCCGGACTTGCCTGCCAGCAACTTGGCTTCGAGTGTCTCGTTGCTGTCAAAAACGTCGTACACCACTTTAATGCCCGACTCTTTTTCAAAGTTGGCGATGGTGTCCGGTGCAATGTAGTCGGACCAGTTGTAGACGTGCAGCACTTTATCGTCGGCCTGGACCGCGCCCGCCATTGCGCCCATCAGGGACAAGGCGAGGAGGGTCTTGCCAGCGTTCTTCAAACCTAATGCCTTCATTTGGTGATGCTCCAATTTTTCTTTTTTGGGCCACGTTCTTTTATGTTCAGCGACCCTTCCAGAGGGCAGCAAAACAGGGCGACAGTCTGGCAAGTTCAGGGGCCGGCTTTCAACCAAAGCCCCTGCATTTATAACTGCCCGGTGCGCTGCGCACTGAGCCTAGCACTTAGCCCTGCAATGCCGCCAAAGTCAGGTCCAGGCACTGACGAGCCTTGGTCACCAGCTCGTCGATTTCAGCCTTGCTGATCACCAGAGGCGGCGAAATGATCATGGTGTCGCCCACGGCGCGCATGATCAGGCCATTCTCGAAGCAGAAGGTTCGGCAGATCATGCCGACACCCCGGCCCTCGTAACGCTTGCGCGTCGCCTTGTCCTGAACCAGCTCAATTGCACCAAGCATGCCGACACCGCGCACTTCACCCACCAACGGGTGATCCGCCAGCTCCCGCAGACGTTTCTGCAAATACGGTGCCGTTTCGTCGTGAACGCGGTTAACGATTGTTTCATCGCGCATGATGCGGATGTTTTCCAGGGCCACGGCCGCAGCCACCGGGTGACCGGAGTAGGTGAAACCGTGGTTGAAATCACCGCCTTCGTTGAGCACGGCCACCACGTCGTCGCGCACGATCAGGCCGCCCATGGGGATGTAGCCCGAGGTCAGGCCCTTGGCGATGGTCATCATGTGGGGC
This sequence comes from Pseudomonas sp. NIBRBAC000502773, assembly GCF_006517195.1. Classification (NCBI taxonomy): domain Bacteria; kingdom Pseudomonadati; phylum Pseudomonadota; class Gammaproteobacteria; order Pseudomonadales; family Pseudomonadaceae; genus Pseudomonas; species Pseudomonas sp. NIBRBAC000502773. The sequence goes on from NZ_CP041189.1 coordinate 2,974,029, forward strand.
TTGAGGTCGTAGAAATCGCTACCGAACCACTCACCGGTACGGCCGAAACCGCAAATCACTTCGTCGGCCACAAACAGGATGTCGTACTTGGCGAGGATTTCCTTGATGCGCGGCCAGTAGCTGTCCGGCGGCACGATCACGCCACCGGCGCCCTGGATCGGCTCGGCAATAAAGGCACCGACGTTGTCCACGCCCAGCTCGAGGATCTTCTCTTCCAGTTGGTTGGCGGCCCAGACCCCGAACTCTTCGGGGCTCATGTCGCCGCCTTCGCCGAACCAGTACGGCTGGGCGATATGGACGATGCCCGGGATCGGCAAGTCGCCCTGTTCATGCATATAGGTCATGCCGCCCAGGCTGGCGCCAGCCACGGTGGAGCCGTGGTAGCCATTCTTGCGGCTGATGATGGTTTTCTTGTTCGGCTGGCCCTTGATCGCCCAATAGTGGCGGACCATGCGCAACATAGTGTCGTTGCCTTCGGAGCCGGAGCCGGTGAAGAACACGTGGTTCATGCCGGCAGGCGCGATGTCGGAAATCGCCTTGGCCAGCTCCAGCACCGGCGGGTGAGCGGTCTGGAAGAACAGGTTGTAGTACGGCAGTTCTTTCATCTGCCTGGCGGCGGCGTCGGCCAGTTCATCGCGACCGTAACCGATCGCCACGCACCACAGGCCGGCCATGCCGTCGAGGATCTTGTTGCCTTCGCTGTCCCACAGGTACACGCCGTGGGCTTTGGTGATGATCCGTGGGCCTTTCTCTTTCAATTGCTTGAAGTCGCTGAACGGCGCCAGGTGGTGATCACTGCTCAAGGCTTGCCATTCACGGGTTTGCGGGTTGTTGCTGGACATACCAATCTCCTAGACTTTTCAGTGAAGGGCGCACGGGTTGCCCCGTGCGCCCGGCGCATCAGACGGCGAAGAGCAGGAATTCCCGCTCCCACGAACTGATCACGCGCTTGAAGTTTTCATGCTCGGCCCGCTTGACCGCGACGTAGCCTGTGATGAATTTCTGACCCAGGTATTTCTCGATGGTCTTGCTGTTTTCCATGCGTTCCAGGGCGTCTTCGATGGTCAACGGCAGGCGCAGGTTGCGGCGCTCGTAACCACGCCCCACCACCGGGGCGCTCGGGTTATGGCCTTCGACCATGCCGATGTAGCCACACAGCAGGCTGGCGGCAATCGCCAGGTACGGGTTGGCGTCGGCGCCCGGCAGGCGGTTTTCGACGCGACGGTTCTGCGGGCCGGCATCCGGCACGCGCAGGCCGACGGTGCGGTTTTCTTCGCCCCACTCCACGTTCACCGGCGCCGAGGTGTCGGGCAGGAAGCGGCGGAACGAGTTCACGTTGGGGGCAAACAGCGGCAGCAATTCAGGGATGAACTTCTGCAGGCCGCCAATGTGGTTGAGGAACAGTTGGCTCATGGTCCCGTCTTCATTGGAGAAGACGTTCTTGCCGGTGGCGATGTCGATGATGCTCTGGTGCAGGTGCATGGCGCTGCCGGGCTCGCCGGTCATCGGCTTGGCCATGAAGGTGGCCGCCACGTCGTGCTTGAGCGCGGCTTCACGCATGGTGCGCTTGAACACCAGGATCTGGTCCGCCAGGGACAGGGCATCGCCGTGACGGAAGTTGATTTCCATCTGCGCCGTGCCGTCTTCATGGATCAGGGTGTCGAGGTCCAGCTCCTGCAGCTCGCACCAGTCGTAGACGTCTTCAAACAGCGGGTCGAATTCGTTGGCGGCTTCTATAGAGAAGGATTGGCGGCCGGTCTCCGGGCGCCCGGACCGACCGATCGGCGGTTGCAGCGGGAAGTCCGGGTCTTCGCAGCGCTTGGTCAGGTAGAACTCCATCTCCGGCGCCACGATGGGCTGCCAGCCTTTGTCGGCGTAGAGCTTGAGGACTTTCTTGAGCACGTTGCGCGGCGACAGCTCGATCGGGTTGCCTTGCTTGTCGTAGGTGTCGTGGATCACCTGGGCGGTCGGCTCGATGGCCCAAGGCACCAGGAACACCGCGTTCTGGTCGGGGCGGCAGATCATGTCGATGTCTGCCGGGTCGAGCAATTCGTAATAGATGTCGTCTTCGACATAGTCGCCGGTCACGGTCTGCAACAGAACGCTCTCGGGCAGGCGCATGCCTTTTTCGGCGATGAACTTGTTGGTCGGCGAGATCTTGCCCCGGGTGATACCGGTCAGGTCGCCAATCATGCATTCGACTTCTGTGATCTTGTGGTCTTTCAACCAATCGGTGAGCTGGTCGAGGTTGTTACTCATAAATGCCTCTGGGCTGGGTTTCCTGGCATCCATTAAAGGCCAGGCGTTGGTTGACGCAGCATCCGCGTCGTTTTTTCGTTCAGGGTAGGAGCTTACCTGCCATTTGCTGCAGCGTTGCATTCCTCAAGCCAAAGTCGTGCAGAATCATGAGCGGCCGCGCGGATGGCAGCCGGTCAGTGGCAGTCGAGGAGGCAAAAAAGAGAGCGGATGGGCCGTCAAGAATATTGGCCGGTGCGTGGGCATTCACGCGGGACGAACGGACTGCGGACAAAGCCTGGCTGAAGCAGGCTGAGACGCCGATTGGCGGCAGGCGAGACATGAAGCACCCCGGTATTATTGCTGTTATGGGTTTGAATCGAGCTTAGCCTTGTTCATTTTTTTACACAACACCCCCGTAAAAAATACAACACGGCCCGCTCAAGCCTGCGAGTCCCAAGCCGGTCAAACCGAAAAAACCGCCCCAAAAAGCCCCAAAAGTGCGGTCACGGCGCTTTTTTAGGGCAAAAAAGGCCTCGCTTGACTTCGGCATGCCGTTCGGGTTGACTGAAACCAGAAAAGATCAATGATTGATATTTTTAACAACAAAGGTGTTGCATCATGTCGGTACCCCCGCGTGCCGTTCAGCTTAACGAAGCGAACGCGTTCCTTAAGGATCATCCTGAGGTTCTGTACGTAGACCTTCTAATTGCGGATATGAATGGTGTGGTGCGCGGTAAGCGCATCGAACGCACCAGCCTCCACAAGGTTTACGAGAAGGGCATTAACCTGCCTGCCTCTTTATTTGCCCTGGATATCAATGGCTCGACGGTGGAAAGCACCGGCCTGGGCCTGGACATCGGTGATGCTGACCGAATCTGTTATCCGATCCCTGACACCCTGTGCAATGAACCCTGGCAAAAGCGCCCTACCGCGCAACTGCTGATGACCATGCACGAACTTGAAGGTGAACCTTTCTTCGCCGATCCGCGCGAAGTGCTCCGCCAAGTTGTAAGCAAGTTTGACGACCTTGGTCTGACCATCTGCGCCGCCTTCGAGCTTGAGTTCTACCTGATCGACCAGGAGAACGTGAACGGCCGCCCACAACCGCCCCGCTCGCCGATCTCCGGCAAACGCCCGCACTCGACACAGGTCTACCTGATCGACGACCTCGACGAATACGTCGATTGCCTCCAGGACATCCTGGAAGGTGCCAAAGAGCAAGGCATCCCGGCCGACGCCATCGTCAAGGAAAGTGCCCCGGCGCAGTTCGAAGTGAACCTGCACCACGTGGCCGACCCGATCAAGGCCTGCGACTACGCAGTGCTGCTCAAGCGCCTGATCAAGAACATCGCCTACGACCATGAGATGGATACCACCTTCATGGCCAAGCCTTACCCAGGCCAGGCAGGCAACGGTTTGCACGTACACATCTCGATCCTGGACAAGGACGGCAAGAACATCTTTGCCAGCGAGGATCCCGAGCAGAACGCCGCATTGCGTCACGCGATCGGCGGTGTGCTCGAGACCCTACCCGCCCAAATGGCGTTCCTGTGCCCTAACGTCAACTCCTACCGTCGTTTCGGCGCACAGTTCTACGTGCCGAACTCGCCGTGCTGGGGCCTGGACAACCGCACCGTGGCGATTCGCGTACCGACCGGCTCGTCCGACGCCGTACGTATCGAACACCGTGTGGCCGGTGCCGACGCCAACCCTTACCTGCTGATGGCTTCGGTCCTGGCAGGCGTGCACCACGGTCTGACCAACAAGATCGAGCCGGGCGCCCCCGTGGAAGGCAACAGCTACGAGCAGAACGAACAGAGCCTGCCGAACAACCTGCGCGATGCCCTGCGCGAGTTGGACGACAGCGAGGTGATGGCCAAGTACATCGATCCTAAATACATCGATATCTTCGTCGCCTGTAAGGAAAGTGAGCTGGAAGAGTTCGAACACTCCATCTCCGACCTTGAGTACAACTGGTACCTGCATACCGTCTAAACGACGGCTGCATTGACTGTGGTGCGGGCTTGCCCCGCGCTGGGCTGCGTAGCAGCCCCCAACACAGGCGCCGAGTTCTTTCTGAAGGAACTCGGCGTTTTTTATGGGGGCCGCTTCGCAGCCCAGCGCGGGGCAAGCCCGCTCACCACAACAAGCGGTATGGATCATCCTCAGGCTCTGCGTACAATGCCCGCTGCCTTGTAGGAGACTTCCATGCCCACCCACCCCGCCGCCCCTCGCAAACCCCGCGCCCGCAGCCAGGCACGGATCGACGCGATTCTCGATGCCGCCCGCACCTTGCTGGCCGCCGAAGGCGTGGCGAGTTTGTCGATCTACAGCGTGGCCGAGCGCGCGCAGATCCCGCCGTCGTCGGTGTATCACTTTTTCGCCAGTGTGCCGGCGCTGCTGGAGGCACTGACCGCCGATATACATGCAGCCTTCCGCTGCGCCATCCAGGCCCCCATCGAGCATGATTCACTCAAGCATTGGCGCGACCTGTCCTACATCGTCGAACAGCGCATGCTGACCATCTACAGCAACGACGCCGCCGCGCGCCAGTTGATCCTGGCCCAGCACGGGCTGACCGAAGTGACCCAGGCGGACCGCCAGCATGATCTGGAGCTGGGGGATTTGATGCTGGAAGTGTTCGACCGCCATTTTGAAGTGCCGAGCTTGCCAACCGATGTGGATGTGTTTGCGCTGGCGTTGGAATTGAGTGATCGCGTGTATGCGCGTTCGGTGCATCAGCATGGGCTGATTACGCCGCGTATGGCGGAGGAAGGGATGCGGGTGTTTGATGCGTATGTGGGGCTGTATTTGCCGGCTTACCTACCCAAGCGCTGAGTTTTGTGCTGGCCGGACTGGCCTCATCGGGGGCAAGCCCCCGATGACGGCCTCAAGAGCGACGCAAATCACAACTTGGCGATCGACACCTCAGTCGACTTCACAAAGGCAATCACTTCACTGCCAATCACCAGCTCCAGCTCTTTGACCGAGCGGGTGGTAATCACGGAAGTGACAATACCGGACGCGGTCTGCACGTCGATTTCCGACAGCACGTCGCCGACGACGATTTCCTTGATGGTGCCTTTGAACTGGTTACGCACGTTGATGGCTTTAATAGTCATGGTGTACTTCCTTCGTAGGACAAGTGAGTTATTGAGCCCAACGCAATTGCGTAGGCAGCGGTGAAACAGGTTCGGGTTCCGGCGGTGTGCCGGGCAACGACAGCACGCGGTTAAGTACTTGTGCTTCCAGTGCAGCCAGGCGATGTGAGCCTCGGGCCCGTGGGCGCGGCAGATCGACGATCAGGTCGAGGCCAATTTCACCGTCTTCGATCAGGATCACCCGGTCGGCAATGGCCACGGCTTCGCTGACATCATGAGTTACCAGCAACACGGTGAAGCCGTGTTTTTGCCAGAGGTTTTCGATCAGTTGCTGCATCTCGATACGGGTCAGGGCGTCCAGGGCGCCCAGCGGTTCGTCTAGCAGCAGCAGGCGTGGCTGGTGAATCAAGGCGCGGGCCAGGGCCACACGCTGCTTCTGGCCACCGGACAAGGCCGCCGGCCACTCATTGGCACGCTCGGCCAGGCCGACCGCTTCCAGGGCTTCCAAGGCTTTAGGGCGCCAGTTGCCTTTGAGGCCCAAACCGACGTTGTCGATGATTTTTTTCCACGGCAGCAGGCGCGCTTCCTGGAACATCAAGCGCGTGTCTTCAATCGCCTCGCTCAGCGGCGCCGAACCGGCCAGCAGCTCGCCGCCGCTGGCTTTATCGAGGCCGGCCAACAGGCGCAGCAAGGTACTTTTACCGCAGCCACTGCGACCGACCACGGCCACGAACTGGCCCGCTGGAATGTGCAGATCGATTTCCTTGAGTACTTCCCGTGCGCCGAAGGCCTTGCGCAATTTGCGCACCGCCAGGGGAATCCCCTTCAGCAGGCGCGGAGGTTGTTGAGCCGTCATGCCGCACCTCCTTTATTCACTTGGTAAGCCGGGTGCCAGCGCAGCCATACACGCTCCAGACCGCGAGCGGCCAGGTCGGCCAGCTTGCCGAGGATGGCGTACATCACGATGGCCAACACCACCACGTCGGTTTGCAGGAATTCGCGGGCGTTCATCGCCAGGTAACCAATGCCGGAGCTGGCAGAGATGGTTTCCGCCACGATCAGCGTCAGCCACATAAAGCCCAGGGCAAAGCGCACGCCCACCAGGATCGACGGCAGTGCACCCGGCAGGATCACTTGCCAGAACAGGCTGAAACCGGACAAACCGTAGCTGCGCGACATTTCCACCAGCGCCGGGTCGACGTTGCGGATGCCGTGGTAGGTGTTCAGGTAGATCGGAAACAGCGTGCCGAGGGCCACGAGGAAAATCTTCGCGGTCTCGTCGATGCCGAACCACAGGATCACCAGCGGAATCAGCGCCAGGTGCGGCACGTTGCGGATCATCTGCACCGAGCTGTCCAGCAGGCGTTCGCCCCACGTCGACAGGCCGGTGATAAACCCCAGCGCCAGGCCGATGCTGCCACCGATCACAAAGCCCAGGCCGGCACGCCAGCCACTGATAGCCAGGTGCGTCCAGATTTCGCCGCTGCGCACCAGGTTGACCCCAGCCTCAATCACCGCGCTGGGCGCCGGCAGGATGCGTGTCGACAACCAACCCGCCGACACCGACAACTGCCACACCGCCAGCAATAGAATCGGCAGCACCCAGGGCGCCACGCGATGGCTCAATTTTTCCAGGTTCATGGCGCCGCCTCAGCTCTGTGACGCAGCTTTGGGAAGGATGTCGTTGGCGACCATTTCGCCGAACGGGCTTACGTAACCGGCGCTTTTCGGCAGCTCGGGACGTTCGATATCCAGGTGCGGGAACAGCAGTTCGGCGACCCGATACGATTCTTCCAGGTGTGGATAACCGGAGAAGATAAAGGTGTCGATGCCCAGCGCTGCGTACTCCTTGACCCGCTCCGCAACCGTCGGGCCATCGCCCACCAGCGCGGTGCCCGCACCGCCACGCACCAGGCCGACGCCGGCCCACAGGTTGGGGCTGACTTCCAGGTTGTCGCGGTTGCCGCCATGCAAGGCCGCCATGCGCTGCTGGCCGACAGAATCGAAGCGCGCCAGGGAAGCCTGGGCACGGGCGATGGTGTCGTCGTCCAGATGGGAGATCAGTTTGTCGGCGGCTTTCCAGGCCTCCTCGTTGGTTTCGCGCACGATCACATGCAGACGAATGCCGAAGCGCACGGTGCGCCCGAGTTTCGCCGCCTTGGCCCGCACCTGCTCGATCTTCTCGGCGACGGCGGCCGGTGGCTCGCCCCAGGTCAGCACCATCTCCACCTGTTCGGCGGCGAGGTCCTGGGCCGCTTCGGAGGATCCGCCGAAGTACAGCGGCGGGCGCGGTTGCTGGATCGGCGGGTAGAGCAACTTGGCGCCTTTGACGCTGATGTGCTCGCCGTCGTAATCCACGGTTTCGCCTTCCAGCACGCGGCGCCAGATGCGGGTGAACTCCACCGAAGCCTGGTAGCGCTCTTCGTGACTGAGGAACAAGCCATCGCCGGCCAGCTCTTCCGGGTCACCACCGGTCACCAGGTTGAACAACGCACGGCCGCCGGACAGGCGATCCAGGGTCGCGGCCTGGCGCGCCGCCACCGTCGGGGAAATGATCCCGGGGCGCAGCGCGACAAGGAATTTCAAACGCTGGGTCACCGGGATCAGCGAGGCGGCCACCAGCCACGAGTCTTCGCAGGAGCGACCGGTGGGGATCAGCACCCCGCCGAATCCCAGGCGGTCAGCGGCCTGGGCCACTTGCTGCAGATAACCGTGGTCGACGGCGCGAGCGCCTTCGGCGGTGCCAAGGTAATGGCCGTCGCCGTGGGTGGGCAGGAACCAGAAAATAGTGAGGCTCATGGAGTTGTCTCCTGAAGAAATCGGATTACGGCGCTTTAGCCACGGCAGCCGGTGGCGTCCAGATCACGTCCTTGATGCTCAAGGGCTTGGGGATCAATTTGAGTTGATAGAAGCTGTCGGCGATTTTCTGCTGGGCCGCCACCACTTCCGGGGTCAGGAACAGCGCGCCGTAGCCCTGGCGTTTTACCGAGGTCAGGGTGATATCTGCCGGCAGGCCCAGCAGCGGCGCGACTTGTTCGGTCACTTCCTGGGGGTTGGCCTTGGACCACTCGCCCACCGCGCGCACTTCTTCGATCAGCGCCTTAACCACTTCCGGATGCTTTTCGGCGTACGGCTTGGTGGCCAGGTAGAACTGGTGGTTGTCGGCGATGCCGGTGCCGTCACGCAGGGTGCGCGCTTGCAGTTGTTTCTCGGCGGCGGCCTGGTACGGGTCCCAGATCACCCACGCATCCACGCTGCCACGCTCGAAGGCGGCACGGGCATCGGCGGGCGGCAGGAACACGGTCTGCACGTCGGTGTATTTCAGGCCGGCGTCTTCCAGGGCACGCACCAGCAGGTAGTGCACGTTGGAGCCTTTGTTGAGCACGACTTTCTTGCCCTTGAGCTCGGCCACCGATTTGATCGTCGAGTCTTTCGGCACCAGGATCGCTTCACTGGTTGGCGCTGGCGGCTCGTAGGCCACGTAGAGCAGGTCGGCACCAGCAGCCTGGGCGAAGACCGGCGGGGTTTCGCCGGTGACACCGAAGTCGATGGAACCCACGTTCAGGCCTTCGAGCAGTTGCGGACCGCCGGGAAACTCGGTCCATTGGACGTTGACGCCTTGGGCCGCCAGGCGTTTTTCCAGGGTGCCCTTGGCCTTGAGCAGCACCAGGGTGCCGTATTTCTGGTAACCGATCCGCAGGGTCTCGGCGGCTTGAGCCTGAACAATGGCGCCGAAGGACACAGCCGCAGCAAACAGTGCGACCAGACCACGACGCAAGATGACAGTGCGCATGGCGCTCTCTCCAAATAGTGCGATGAGGGGGTTGGCTGCACCTGCTTGGCCGTTGGCGGCTGAGTAAGGTGAGTACATCTATATAGCGGTGAGGCTGACTTAAATGCTCCAGCGAGCACTCAACAAACGTTCATTCAACACATGCGGGTCCAACGGTTTCGGGCGACGGGCCATGGCGCCATAAAGCGTCTCCAGGGCCTCGTGCAAACGGTGTTCGAGGACCGGCACCAGTTGCGCCTGGACACTGCCTTCGCCGTAGGCGATCTGGCTGTCTTCGGCAAAGATGCCGTGGAGCAGCTCCTGGGCTTTGAGGGCCGACAATACCGGCTTCAAGGCGTAATCCACCGCCAGCATGTGAGCGATGCTGCCGCCGGTCGCCATCGGCAACACAACCTTGTGGGCCAGGGCGCGCTCGGGGAGCAGGTCGAGCACGGTTTTCAACGCACCGGAGAACGACGCCTTGTACACCGGCGTGGCGATCACCAGGCCATCCGCGTTAGCCACCTGTTGCAGCAGGTCGATGACCTTGGGGCTGTCGAAGCGTGCATGCAGCAAGTCTTCAGCCGGGAAGTCCCGTATCTGGTAACTCACCACTTCGACGCCTTTGTCTTGCAACCACTGACGGGTTTTTTCCAGCAAGACCCCGGAGCGGGAACGCTGGCTGGGACTGCCTCCAAGTGTTACGACCAACATGCAGGAATTCCTTGAGCAAGTGCCGGCGGTTCGCTGTGTGGCGATGGCGCCAAGATGGAACAGACCTTATCAGCAGATTCATATATCTATAAATCTTATTTTTTCATTTGTTTATTCTTTAAATGCATATGAGGTTTGTAGGTCGCCAGGCGAAAAAAAAGGCCGTAGAAACGGCCTGAAAACCCCTGCTGTGATTCAGTTTCAACGATTGGGCTGTGGAGTAAGCCGCAAATACGGCTTCACCGCCCGATAACCCTTCGGAAAGCGCTTCTTGATTTCTTCCTCATCCTTGAGCGACGGCACGATCACCACTTCATCACCGTCCTGCCAGTTGGCGGGGGTGGCGACTTTGTAGTTGTCGGTCAGTTGCAGCGAGTCGATGACCCGCAGGATTTCGTGGAAGTTACGGCCGGTGCTGGCCGGGTAGGTGATGGTCAGGCGGATCTTCTTGTTCGGGTCGATCACGAACAAGGAACGCACGGTGAGGGTGTCACTGGCATTCGGGTGGATCAGGTCGTAGAGGTCCGAAACCTTGCGGTCGGCGTCAGCCAGGATCGGGAAGTTGACGACGGTGGCCTGGGTTTCGTTGATGTCTTCGATCCACTTGTGGTGCGAATCCACCGGGTCCACCGACAGGGCGATGGCCTTGACGCCGCGCTTGGCGAACTCGTCCTTGAGCTTGGCGGTGAAGCCCAGCTCCGTGGTGCACACCGGGGTGAAGTCCGCCGGGTGGGAAAACAACACACCCCAGCTGTCGCCCAGCCATTCGTGGAAACGAATCTTGCCGGCGCTGGAATCCTGTTCGAAGTCGGGGGCGATATCGCCCAGTCTTAGGCTCATGGTGTGGCTCCTGGTGAGTGCTTATGGAGCCCACTGTGCATGGATTACGGATTATTTAAAAAGAATAAATATCGATTTATCTAGACGATAAAGGAATATTAAAAATCTGTTCATTGGACGCGGGAAAGGGCGAGGCGCAACATCGTTTCCAAGGTTCGAGAAGGCCTTGAGACGCTGTACAAAGAGGGGTTCAGGAAGGGCTTGCGGGGGTTTAGCCCGACTTGAAAAGCAAGACACCTTGCCCGGCGTGCGCCGGGCAAGGTTTTAGGCAGTTACTTAAACGCGTAGGTGTAGCTGACGATTACGCGGTTTTCGTCTTGATCGCGTGCGGCAGCGACATCGTTGCGCCACATAGCATTTTTCCAGGCGACGCCGACGTTTTTGAACGGGCCTTCTGGCACTACGTAGGCAACAGTGATATCGCGTTCCCACTCGGACTGGCCGGTGAACTCGGCACGGCTACTGTTGACGGTGTCGATGTCAGTACCCTTGAGGTACACAACACCAGCGGTCAAGCCAGGCACGCCAACCTTGGCGAAGTCATAAGCGTAGCGAGCTTGCCAGGTACGTTCGCCGGCACGGGCGAACTTAGCGATCTGCATGTCAGTGGTCAGGTAAGCCGACGAACCGTCGCCCTGGTTCAACCAAGGGAAGTCGCTGCTACCGTTGCTGACCTGGTAACCACCACCGAAGGTGTGGCCGCCCAAGGTGTACAGGAACAGGCCGCTGTACAGGTTGTTATCCACCTTGCCGCGACCAGAGTTGACGCCGCTGTAGTTGCCCGAGGAGAAGTAAGCCGATTCGTTGCCGTTCTTACCGTCATCGGTGCTGTGGAAATAACGCAGGTCAGACTTCAATACGCCTGGACCGATGGCCCAGTTGTGGGTCAGACCCAGGAAGTGCTGCTTGTAGAAGTCTTCCAGGTTGCCGTAGTAGTACTGGGCAGTCAGGTCCTTGGTGATCTTGTAGTCACCACCGGCGTAGTAGAACTTGTTGCTGTCACGCCAGTTGGCGCCACGGGAGTTGGCACCCGAGATCGACAGGTTGTCGACGTTGCTGGAGTTACGACCCTTGGCTTTTTCAATCTGACCGGCAACCAGCGTCAGGTCTTTGATGTCGTTGGTAGTGATCTGGCCACCTTGGAAAGTCTGCGGCAGCAGACGACCGTCGTTGGTTACGATAACCGGCAGCTTAGGCTGAAGGGTACCCAGCTTCAGTTCGGTCTGGGAGATCTTGGCTTTGGCAGTCAGGCCCAGGCTCGAGTAGTTATCAACAGCTTCGCCATTGGACTTGCTCGGGAACACAGTGCCGCCGTAGGACGAGGCAGTAGCGCCGTTGGTGCCGCCGCCGGAATCCAGACGAACGCCCAGCAGGCCAATAGCGTCAAGACCGAAGCCTACAGTGCCTTGGGTGTAACCGGAGATGAAGCGCAGGTCAAAGCCTTGGCCCCATTCTTCTTGCTTGCTCTGAACACCAGCGCGCTTGTTGGCTGCCGTGCCGGCGGCCGAGTCACGGTTGTCGGTGTTGATGTAAAAGTTACGCAGACCCAGTGTTACTTTACTGTCATCGATGAAACCGGCAGCGCCTGCTTGCTGAGCGATTACGCCCAAAGCTACAGACAGTGCCAAGGTGGACTTCTTCATGTACCGCTCCTCTCGTTTCTAATTTTTGTATTTCTTTGGTCTCGGGTCTGACGCCCTCGATCCACAGATGCGCGATTAGCACCGGATAGTGACTGACAAGTCAATCGTAACCTTGTGTGTCTACTACCTTCGTCTAACCACCGTTGATTTGGTCCCTGCAGGGTAATGAGTTTTTCATACACCCAAAAAGAATTATTTCATTCTTTTTCATACGATTCAGGAATAAGACTTTCCGTGACGCGGACAGGCCAGCATAGACCACCCGCCACATAAGCTAATTCCTAAAGGGTATTTATTAGCGCTTTTTTAGATCGATTAGTGTGGCCGCGCTGTTGCATACGTCACCCACGATCAAAAAGGCGACGCCATCATGGCCAAAGGCACATCCTCCCGTCAATTTGTTACAGTTTTTGTGTCACTAATCGTTTCTTTTGCTGTCCAAGCCGCCCATTCGACGATTCAGGTATTAGCGAGCTTCCACACTCTATCCATAGCCGCCCACCTGTTATCGGCGTCAGATCAAGAATGCTTAAACTTTAGTCGTGCGTGACGGCAGGCTCTTGCACGAGCCTGCCCGGTGACTTGGGGTAGGGTTCTACAAGGCCTTTTCGAAAATCTTCGAGTTACGCTGGTAGTTGTACAGCGAGGCCCGTGCCGATGGCAGGCGATCCACGCTGCTCGGCACAAAGCCGCGCTCACGGAACCAGTGGGCAGTCCGCGTGGTAAGCACGAACAGCGTCTTCAACCCCTGGGCCCGGGCACGGGTTTCGATACGCTCCAGCAGCTCATCACCCCGCCCGCCGTGGCGGTACTCCGGGTTCACCGCCAGGCATGCCAGCTCACCCGCGTCCGAATCGGCGATCTGATACAACGCCGCACAGGCGATGATCATGCCTTCGCGCTCCACCACGCTGAACTGTTCGATTTCACGCTCGAGCACTTCCCGCGAACGGCGCACCAGGATGCCCTGTTCTTCCAGGGGGCTGATCAGGTCGAGCAAGCCGCCGACGTCTTCAATCGCCGCCTCGCGCACCCGTTCGAATTGCTCCTGGGCCACCAGCGTGCCGCCGCCATCGCGGGTGAACAGTTCGGTGAGCAAGGCGCCGTCTTCGGCGTAGCTGACGATGTGGCTGCGCCCTACCCCGCCCCGGCAAGCCTCGGCCGCTGCATCAAGCAATTCGGACTGGTAGTTGCTGCTGCCCAGGCGCTGCAGGTGTGCCGGTACTTGTTGCGGGCGCAATTCGCGGACCAGGCGGCCATTTTCATCGATCAGGCCGAGATCAGCGCCGAACAGCAGCAGCTTGTCCGCCCCCAAGTCGATGGCGGCGCGGGTGGCGACGTCTTCGCAGGCCAGGTTGAAGATCTCCCCCGTCGGCGAATAGCCCAGGGGCGACAGCAGCACAATGGAGCGCTCATCCAGCAGGCGATTGATGCCCTTGCGGTCGACCCGACGCACTTCGCCGGTGTGGTGGTAATCCACGCCTTCAAGCACGCCGATAGGCCGCGCCGTCACCAGGTTGCCGCTGGCCACCCGCAGGCGCGAGCCCTGCATCGGCGACGAGGCCATGTCCATCGACAGGCGCGCTTCGATGGCGATACGCAGGTGGCCGACCGCGTCGATCACACACTCCAGCGTCGCGGCATCGGTGATGCGCATGCCTTCATGGTAAGTCGGGACCAGGCCGCGCGCTTCAAGGCGCGCTTCGATCTGTGGGCGCGAACCATGCACCAGCACCAGACGCACGCCCAGGCTGTGGAGCAGCACCAGGTCGTGGACGATATTGCCGAAGTTCGGATGATCCACGCCGTCGCCGGGCAACATGACCACAAAGGTGCAGTCGCGGTGGGCGTTGATGTAGGGCGAAGCGTGACGAAGCCAATTAACGTAGTCGGGCATGGAACCTGGGCCTGTAATAAAAAGCAGCCAAAAAAGGATGAGTCGTGAAAACGCACAGCGGGCTGATGGTTATCGTCGGAACAGGCTTGGCGACACGCTCGCTCTCCTTATGTACGAATGGACGGGGGTTAATTTACGCAGGTTTCAGGCAGTAATGTTCGATCAGTTCCCGCAATAGACGCACTGTAGGCGTCAAGCGTGACATTTCGAGGTACTCGCCCGGTTGATGGGCACAGGCGATGTCGCCAGGGCCGAGCACCAGGGTTTCACAACCAAGGCGCTGAAGATAAGGCGCTTCGGTGCCGAACGCTACTGCTTCGGCACGATGCCCGGTCAATCGTTCCGCGACCCGCACCAACTCGGCGTCTTCGGCCTGTTCGAACGGCGGCACTGCGGGGAATAACGGCGCGTAGTCGATCTTGACTTTATGGCGCTCGGCCAGGGGGTCGAGCTTTTGCCGGATAGCCGCACGCAGCACTTCGGGATCCATGCCCGGCAAGGGCCGCAGGTCGAATTCCAGGGAGCACTGGCCACAGATGCGGTTGGGGTTGTCGCCACCATGGATACAGCCGAAGTTCATGGTCGGTTGCGGCACGCTGAATTGCGGGTTGCGGTACTCGCGCTGCCAGGCAAGGCGCAGGCCGCGCAGCTCGCCGATGGCGTCATGCATGGCTTCCAGGGCGCTGTGGCCCAGGCTTGGGTCCGACGAATGGCCGCTTTGGCCGAGAATGTCGATGCGCTCCATCATCACGCCTTTGTGCAGGCGGATCGGCTTGAGGCCGGTCGGTTCACCGATCACCGCCGCGCGGCCCAGCGGGCGCCCGGCTTCGGCCAATGCCCGGGCACCGGACATGGAGCTTTCTTCATCGCAGGTGGCGAGGATCAGCAACGGCTGCTTGAACGGTTGGTCCAGCAGCGGCAACACCGCCTCAATCGCCAGAGCGAAAAAACCCTTCATGTCGCAACTGCCCAATCCTACCCAGCGGCCGTCGACTTCCGTCAGCTTGAGCGGATCGGTCTTCCACAACGCAGCGTCATAAGGAACGGTGTCGCTATGGCCGGCCAATACCAGACCGCCGGGGCCGGTGCCAAAGCTGGCCAGCAGGTTGAATTTGCCGGGGCTGACCGGTTGGATGTCGATGGAGAACCCCAGGTCACCCAACCAACCGGCGAGCAAATCGATCACCGGGCGGTTGGTCTGGTCGAGAGACGCCTGGGTGCAACTCACCGAAGGCGCGGCAATCAGCGCGGCGAACTGCTCTTTCATGGACGGTAACGGCATACGCGGTCTCCCTACTTCCCGGATGAGCCCCACTATAGAGGCATCTGCACGAGACAATAAACCGTTGCGGCGCGTTGCCGGGCTCAGTCCTGTACACTGCACGACCTTGGCAGCCACTCTTTTCCCCGGCTGCGCTCCCGATCCTGGATTTTCCGGCCATGCAGAAAGAAACCGAAATCAAGCTCCGCGTCAGCCGCGAAACACTCGCCGCGCTGCGTGAGCACCCGCTACTGAAAAAACGCAACAAAAGTGGCTGGGAACGCCGTGAGTTGATGAACCAGTACTTCGACACCCCCGAGCGTGACCTGGCCCAGGCCAAAGTCGCCCTGCGCCTGCGCAAGGACGGTGACGAGATTATCCAGACCCTCAAGACCCGTGGCCAAAGCGTCGCCGGCCTGTCGGAACGCAATGAGTACAACTGGGACCTGCCCAAGGCCAAGCTCGACGTGAAGAAACTCGACGGCGATTGCTGGCCCGAGCAACTGGCCGAGCTGGACAAAAAGACCCTCAAGCCGATCTTCACCACCGACTTCGTGCGCGAGCGCGCCGAAATCGCCTGGGGCCGTGGCAAGGCCAAGGTGGTGATCGAAGCCGCCCTGGACCTGGGCCATGTGGTCGTGGGTAAGCAGAAAGAGGAAATTTGCGAGCTGGAACTCGAACTGCGCGAAGGCGAACCGGCTGCCCTGCTGGAGTTGGCCGCCGAACTGGCCGCCACCCTCGCGCTGATGCCGTGTGACATCAGCAAGGCCGAGCGCGGCTACCGCCTGTACGACGCCAGCAGCTACTCCCTGAGCCTGCCGGCGCCGCAGATCCACGCCGAAATGCCGCTGGACGACGCCTTCGCCGCAATCATGTGGCACCTGCTCGGCAGCAGCCAGCGCCTGGCCGAGCAATACCGCTTCAATGGCCACTGGCGTCTGCTGCAGGACTGGGTCGACAACCTCGGCGAACTGCGCGCCCTGATCGGCAGCCTCGGCCAGGCCGCACCGCGTCAATCCACCAGCGAACTGCGCAGCGCACTCGATGCACTGCTGGAAGACTGGCGCCCGCTGGTCCAGGCCGGTGACGACGACGAAGACATCCGCAAAGCCGCACCCGAGCAGTTTGCCGAAGAATTGGACGACGTGCGCTGGGGCTTGTTCTCGCTGAGCATGTCACGCTGGCTGATGGCCCGCACCTGGACTGCCGACCGCAACGTGCGCGGCAACCGCCAGGGCGCCGCGCAAATCACCAACTGGCTGCCGCGCCTGCTGGCCGACGATGCCGTCGCCCTGCAACTGCCGCGCTACCAGCAGCAACCGGAAGACCTGGCCGAGCAACTGCCGCGCATCGAACGCATCCAGGCCTGGCTGCACCACGCGCGTAACGTGGTGGACATTGCGGAACTGGATCGTTTGTACGGCGAGCTGAACAAGCTGGCGCAACTGGCCAACCAGCCGATCACCGACGAGTCGCTGGATGCGCGCATGCATCAGGCGATCGCGGTGTATCAGAACCGTGCCTGGAAGACCCTGCTGCGCCTGTAATATCGCCATCGGGGGCCTAGCCCCCGATGAGGCCGATCCTGTCAGCGCAATACTGGCAGGCTGGTGGTCGACTTGATCTCGGACAGCGCCACGATCGAGTTGACCTCCTGAATCCCTGGCACCATCGATAACTTCTCGAAGAAAAACCGCTCGTACGCCTCAATGTCCGACGTCACGATGCGTAGCAGAAAATCCACCGCCCCCATCAGCACATAGCACTCCAGCACTTCCGGAAACCCACGAATCGCGTCGGTGAACTCGGTGAAGTTGGATCGGCCGTGGGCGTTGAGTTTGACCTCGGCAAAGATCTGCGTATTCAGGCCGATCTTCTTGCGATCCAGCAGAGTGACCTGGCCGCGAATCACTCCTTCCTCCTTGAGCCGCTGGATGCGTCGCCAGCACGGCGACTGGGACAGGCCGACCTGTTCGGCGATCTGCGCGCTGGACAGCGAGGCGTCCTCTTGCAGCAGGGCCAGGATGCGGCGGTCGTAGGCGTCCAATTCGCTGTGCATAAAAATACCTTGAAGGCTGTCTTTTCTGAATTGACTGATTCGATTAATCGCAAATAATGCCCATCTTAGATAAGAAATCTCCCGAAACGAATGTAAAAATTTCTCCATTCGAATCTGGAGAGTCAGCATGCATGCCGTCGAAACCACCTACCCCATGACCCGCGTCGATGCGTGGGCTGCCAGCAGCGCCCATTGCCAGGCGCATTACCGGATCGTCGCCGAGGCGGAGCCCGATGTGTTGTGTCGGGTCCTCAACTATTTTGCGTTGCAGTTCCTGACACCGAGCCAGGTCAACGTGAGCCGCCAGGAAGACCTGCTGAACATCGATATCGTGATGGATAGCCTGAGCTGGCATCGCGCCCAAGTGATCGCCGAAAAGATTCGAAACCTGATCAGCGTGTGCACGCTGCATGTATGGCGCGCTGATTCCGTGGGGCCTGCGGCCGTGGCGGCAGCAGCTAGGTAAAGGCCTGCAACATACGCTGGGAGGAAGATATCCGGCGGCTGGCTAGCCTGAAATGTCGTCCGAGGCTACCCAGGAACACCTTCATGTCTGCTGATCACCGATTGGAACTGCATCAGTTGCTCCCGGCGCTGGTCGAGGGAGGGCTGATTGCTCCCGACATCGCGCAGCGCTTATCAGCGCTGCCCGCCGGCAATGCCCAACATCCGTTGGAGTGCATCGCCGCCCATGGGCCTTCCCTGGAAACCCTGACCCAGTGGCTTGCCCAACATGTGGGGCAACCTTATTGGCGTATCGACCCGCTGAAGATCGATGTCGCAACGGTGGTGCCGCTGATGTCCCACGCGTTTGCCCAACGCCACGCCATCCTCGCGGTAGCCGTGGACGCGCAGACCGTCACCGTTGCCAGCGCCCAGCCCCATGTCACCAGCTGGGAATCGGGACTGGCACAAGTGCTCCAGCGCTCGATCAGGCGCGTGGTTGCCAACCCCCAGGACATTCAGCGTTGTATCAGCGAATTCTACCGGCTGGCGAAGTCCGTCAGCGGTGCGGATCAAAAGGTGGCGGGGACTGGCAACGTCGAGTTGCTCAACCTCGGCGCCAGCGACCAGGAGCCGGACGCCAACGACGCGCATATCGTCAATATCGTCGACTGGCTATTGCAATACGCGTTCGCCCAGCGGGCCAGTGATATTCACATCGAGCCGTGCCGTGAACAAGGCCGCGTGCGCTTTCGCATTGATGGGCTGCTGCACGACGTCTATCAATTTCCACCCCAAGTGACGATGGCAGTGGTCAGCCGCCTGAAAAGCCTCGGGCGGATGAACGTGGCGGAAAAACGCAAACCCCAGGACGGTCGGGTCAAAACCAAAAGCCCTGCCGGCACAGAAGTCGAGTTGCGGCTGTCGACCCTGCCCACCGCCTTTGGCGAAAAGCTGGTGATGCGGATTTTCGATCCGCAGGTGCTGCTCAAGGACTTTGACGAGCTGGGCTTGTCGGCCGAGGACCAGCAGCGATGGCACGACATGACGCGCCACACCAACGGCATCATCCTGGTCACGGGGCCTACCGGCTCAGGCAAGACCAGCACCCTCTACACCACGCTCAAACACTTGGCGACCCGGGAGGTCAATCTTTGCACCGTGGAAGACCCGATCGAGATGGTCGAGCCGGCGTTTAACCAAATGCAGGTACAGCCCAATATCGACCTGACCTTCGCCAGCGGCATCCGAGCCCTGCTCCGCCAGGACCCGGACATCATCATGATCGGCGAGATCCGCGACCGGGAAACCGCCGAGATGGCGATCCAAGCTGCATTGACCGGGCATTTGGTGCTCTCGACGCTGCACACCAACGATGCGCCCAGCGCCATCAGCCGCTTGCAGGAACTGGGCATTGCTCATTATTTGATCAAAGCCACCTTATTGGGCGTAATGGCGCAGCGCTTGGTGCGCTTGCTGTGCCCTCATTGCAAGCGGGTGGCGGGCGATGCTCACGAAGCGGTAGGGTGTGCTGAATGTCGAAACAGCGGGTTTCGCGGGCGCGCCGGGGTGTACGAGCTCATGGTGCTGAATGACTCGCTCAAGGCGCTGATCACGCCAGGCGCCGACGTGCAGTCCCTGCGCAGGGAGGCGGCTGCACAAGGCATGAGCAGCCTGCGCATGGCCGGCGTGGGTAAAGTAAAGGCGGGGCTGACCACGATGGCCGAGGTGTTGCGAGTGACGCCTGGGGATTCGGTAACAAATGCTTTGATTACCCCGGGCTGAAACCGTTCTTATCGGTGACAGGACCGTTACAATCGGCCGAACGTCGTTTAACTGACACCACCAGATAGGGAATCGCTATGCAGATCGGAACCGTACTGCTTCTTTTCGTGGGCTTGGCCATCGCCATCCTGTTCATGGGCTTCAAGGTGGTACCCCAGGGCTATCAGTGGACCGTCGAGCGCTTCGGCCGATACACCAACACCCTCAAGCCGGGCCTGAACATCATCATCCCGGTCATGGACCGCATTGGCCGCAAGATCAACGTGATGGAAAGCGTGCTGGATATTCCGCCCCAGGAAGTCATCACCGCCGACAACGCCACCGTGCAGATCGACGCCGTGTGCTTCTTCCAGGTGGTCAATACCGCCCAGGCCGCCTACGAGGTCAACAACCTCGAACACGCTATCCGCAACCTGCTGCAAACCAATATCCGTACCGTGCTCGGCTCCATGGAGCTGGATGCCATGCTCAGCCAGCGCGACGGCATCAACGAAAAACTGCTGCGCACCGTCGATGAAGCCACGGCGCCGTGGGGCATCAAGATCACCCGGATCGAAATCAAGGACATCAGCCCGCCCGCCGACCTGATGGCCGCCATGTCCGGCCAGATGAAAGCCGAGCGGATCAAGCGCGCACAGATCCTGGAAGCCGAAGGCCTGCGGGCATCGGCGATCCTGACGGCCGAAGGCAAGAAGCAGGCACAGATTCTTGAAGCCGAAGGTGGGCGCCAGGCCGCGTTCCTGGAGTCTGAAGCCCGTGAGCGTCAGGCAGAGGCTGAGGCCCGCGCGACCCAGGTCGTGTCCGAAGCAATCGCCACCGGTAACGTGCAGGCCATCAACTACTTCGTCGCGCAGAAATACATCGATGCCCTTGGCAAATTGGCGTCGGCCAATAACAGCAAAGTGATCCTGATGCCGCTGGAAGCCAGCCAGGTGATCGGCGCTGTCGGCGGCATCGGCGAAATCGTCAAAGCAACCTTCGATAACAAGAAAGCCTGAGGCGATCGCCATGTGGGATTTCCTTCAGCATCTTTCGTTCTGGGATTGGCTCGCACTGGGTACGGTGCTATTGATTCTTGAGGTCTTCGGCGCCGGTGGCTACCTGCTGTGGATGGGCATAGCTGCGGCAGCCGTGGGCGTGATCAAGTTTCTGGTGCCGCCGCTCGGGCTGGAGTGGCAACTGTTGCTGTTCGCTGTGCTGTCGATATTGACAGCGGTGTACTGGTGGAAACGCCAGCGCAGCAGTGCCAAAGCCAGTGACCAGCCGGGGCTCAACGAGCGTGGCTCGGAGTTGGTCGGTCGCGTGTTCGTGGTGCATCAGGCGATTGTAGAGGGTCGGGGCAAGGTGAAAGTCGGTGATGGCGTATGGATGGTGACCGGTCCTGACAGCCCTGTAGGCGCTCAAGTGCGTGTGGTGGGCCTGGATGGCGTGATCTTGAAGGTAGAAACTGTTTAGTCAGTGATGGAACTCGGTTGGGCTAACTACAATCAAACGGTACAGATCACCCACCCGGAGTCACCCATCATGCGTCTTAAATATGCTGTCGCTACCCTCGCTGTGCTTTCCCTCCCTGTCGGTTCAGCCATGGCCGACAGTTTCTGGCGCAATGTCATCTCGTCGGGCGCCACTACCGGCTCGACCTACCTGACCTTCAAGGACCACAAGCTGGTGGTTGCCGCACAAGACGACGCAGGCAGCTTCGTTGCCAGCGACGGCGGTATCCGCGGCCCGTACCTGGAAGCCGCCATGCAGAAAGTCCGCGCCGACAACCCTGGCCTGCAGGCCACGGATATGGAGCTGGCCAACGCTATCCTGGCGAAAAACGCTATCGCCGCCGAGTAAAACCGCCGGTTAAAACAGCCGCTCCCTGGGAGCGGCTTTTTTGTGCCACTTTTCTTCCTACAGCAAAGACTGTTGAGTTGACGATTGAACAGGAGAAATCCTCTACTTCACTGCTCTCCACCGACGACAAGCTATCGATTCCATCCTTCCCTCAGTGAATGAATCGATAACCATGCGAAAACTCTCTTCCTTTGTGTTCCTCACCGCTATTGCAACGCCTTATGCACAGGCAGATGCCTGGTACGGCTCGGCAAAGTTCAACAGTGCACGCCAGAATCTATCCAGCGCACTGTTGACCAGCCCGCGCGTCACCGAACGAGTGGAGGCGCCTGATAGCACTAAAACATTCACCGGATCCTACTCGGTAGGTTATGCCTTCACCGATGGCTGGCGCGCAGAAGGGGAATACACCCGCTCCGGCAACTCGACCTTCGACTCCTTCTGGTCGCCTTTCAATGCCAACGTCAACCGTCTTGAAGTGGACAGCCAGCGCTTGATGGTCAACGGCTATAAAAACATACCGCTCACTCATTGGCTGTCGTTCTACGGCATGGCGGGGGTGGGCGTCGCGCAAATTGATGCCGAGGGTTATCAGAGCAATGACACCCGCCGCTTTGCCAGCCACCGCCAATATAATTTTACCTACAGCGTAGGCTTGGGCCTGGATGCCAAGGTCAACGACCGCATCACCTTTGGCACAGGTTGGCGTTACGTGGACATGGGCCGTATCGAGACCGGCTACAACACCTTCTCCAACCGGATAAACGCTCGTGATGAACAGCTCAAGGGCAAGCTCAGGGAGCAGAACGTATTCTTTGAAACCCGCGTTTCCTTCTGACCGGTAACAGGGCATGCCACCGTTCAAGCGGCATGTCCGTGTCCGTGGCATGACGATTCATTCACAGGCGACAGGCTATATTCAGTCTAACCGTGCCACCATGCCGGGACTGAACCCTCGCTTACTCATCGCCAATCTGAAACGGATGCCTTCGTCGTCATGAGCCAACAGCCCTTTCTGCCGTTCTCCAAACCTACCATCGATGAAGCCACCATCTCGGCGGTCGGCGATGTACTGCGCTCGGGCTGGATCACCAGCGGGCCGAAAGTGCAGGCGTTCGAGGCGCAGTTATCGGAATACTTTGGCGGTCGGCCGGTGCGCACCTTCAACTCGGGCACTTGTACCATGGAGATCGCCTTGCGCATCGCCGGTATCGGGCCCGGCGATGAAGTCATCACCACACCGATCTCCTGGGTCGCAACAGCCAACGTGATCTTGGAAGTAGGCGCCACGCCGGTATTCGCCGACATCGACCCGGTCACGCGCAATATCGACCTGGCCCAGGTGGAAGCCGCAATCACCCCGCGCACCAAGGCGATCATCCCGGTGTACCTGGCCGGCCTGCCCCTGGACATGCCGATGCTGTACGCACTGGCCAACAAGTACAACCTGCGCATCGTCGAAGACGCCGCCCAGGCCCTGGGTTCCAGTTGGGATGGCGAACGCATCGGCTCCACCGGGGACTTTGTATCGTTCAGCTTCCAGGCCAACAAGAACATCACCTCTTCCGAGGGCGGTTGCCTGGTGTTGAACAACGCCGAAGAAGCCCGCCTGGCGGAAAAATACCGCCTGCAGGGCGTCACCCGCACCGGCTTCGACGGCCTGGACGTGGATGTACTGGGCGGCAAGTTCAACATGACCGACATCGCTGCAGCCATCGGCCTGGGGCAGTTTGCCCACATCGAGAAGATCACCGCCCATCGCCAGCACCTGGCCCGGCACTACTTCAAGTGTTTTGGCAGTGACTTCGAGGAAAAGTACGGCGCGCAACTACCGCCGGCCGACTTCGAAAACAGCAACTGGCACCTGTTCCAGTTGGTGCTGCCGGAGCGCCAAGACGGGCTGCCCGCCCGCGCCACCTTCATGGAGAAAATGCAGGCACAGGGTGTTGGCATTGGCTATCACTACCCACCGATTCACCTGCTGAGCCTTTATCGGGCACAGGGGTTCAAGGAAGGTATGTTTCCGGTTGCGGAAAAGGTTGGACGTTTGATCGTGTCGTTGCCGATGTTCACGGCGATGACAGAGGCAGATGTGGAGCGGTCGGTGGCGGCGGTAAAGGCGGTCCTGAAGGCGGACTGAACACTCACGGCCCAGCACGATTGAATGTGGGAGGGAGCAAGGCCCCTCCCACAGGGGGCTCGCGCTTACTCGCCGATGACTGCTTTGTAGCCAGCCGCATCCAGCAGTTTTTCCAGATCAGCCGGGTTGCTTGGCTTGAGCTTGAAGATCCACGCGCCGTAAGGGTCGGAGTTCAGCAGCTCAGGGCTAGCACTCAGCTCCTCGTTGACGGCAATCACTTCACCGGCAACCGGGGCATAGATATCCGAAGCAGCCTTCACCGACTCAACCACACCCGCCTGGCCTTCGGCTTCAAACGTAGCGCCGACTTCGGCCAACTCAACAAACACCACATCACCCAAAGCTTCCTGAGCATGGTCGGAGATCCCGACGGTCACCGTACCGTCAGCTTCCAGACGGGCCCATTCGTGACTTTCGGCAAAACGCAGGTCGGCAGGGATATCGCTCATAGTCTGTGTCCTCAAGAAGAAATGTCAGCAGCCATTGGCCTGCCGGAAATAGTTAGATCAAGGTTTTGCCATGGCGCACGAAGGTCGGTTTGACCACTCGAACCGGGTACCACTTGCCGCGGATTTCCACTTCGGCCCGATCGGCAGTCGCCGTCGGTACACGCGCCAGGGCAATGGATTTGCTCAGCGTAGGTGAGAAACTACCACTGGTGATCTCCCCTTCGCCAACATTGGCGATGCGAACCACCTGGTGAGCGCGTAAAACCCCACGCTCTTCCAGTACCAGCCCGACCAGTTTGAACTGCACACCGGCGGCCAACTCTGCTTCCAGCGCCGCTCGCCCGATGAAATTGCGCTCGGCAGGTTCCCAGGCAATGCTCCAGGCCATGTTGGCCGCCAGGGGCGAAACGTCCTGGTGAATATCCTGGCCGTACAGGTTCATGCCGGCTTCCAGCCGCAGGGTGTCCCGCGCGCCGAGGCCTATGGGGGAAATCCCCGCACCGACCAGATCGTTGAAAAACCCCGGCGCCTGATCGGCAGGCAGGACAATTTCCAGGCCGTCTTCGCCGGTGTAACCCGTGCGGGCGATAAACCAATCGCCGTCGGCATGCCCTTCAAAGGGCTTGAGCTGGTGGATCAGGGTACCGCGAGACTGGGTGACCAGCTCGGCAATCTTCTGCCGGGCATGGGGACCTTGAATGGCGAGCATGGCCAACTCGGGCCGCTCATGCAGGTGCACCTGATAGCTGCCAAGTTGCGCCTGGATCCAGGCCATGTCCTGGTCTCGGGTGGCGGCGTTGACCACCAGCCGGTATCCGGTCTCGGTGCGATAGACAATCATATCGTCCACCACGCCACCCTGCTCATTGAGCATGGCGCTGTACAACGCACGGCCACAGCCATGCAAACGCTCGACATCATTGGCCAGCAGGTGCTGGAGCCATTCCTTGGCCTGGGGGCCGGTGATATCGATCACGGTCATATGAGATACATCGAACACCCCGCAGTCGCGCCGCACCTGATGGTGCTCCTCAACTTGCGAGCCGTAGTGCAAAGGCATATCCCAACCGCCAAAATCGACCATTTTCGCGCCGAGGGCGAGATGCAGGTCATACAGAGGCGTACGCTGTCCCATGGGTTTCTCCTTCCGGGCTTGGCGAAGGTGCGCAGCGCCGTTGCCCGTGCCAGACACCTTGAATGACAAGGCCTGCAGCCACGTACAGCGACTCGATCCGAAGGACGGACCGCACCGAATGCCGCGCATTGTAGCCGCAAGCCGTAGGACTGGCACCTAACCGATTGGTCGGGCGGAGCGTCGGATCAGCCCGATGACCGGCAGCAGCCCCACCAGCACCAGCGTCAAGGCTGGCAGAGAAGCCCGCGCCCACTCGCCTTCGCTGGTCATTTCAAAGATCCGCACCGCCAGGGTGTCCCAGCCGAACGGGCGCATCAGCAGGGTTGCGGGCATTTCCTTGAGCACGTCGACGAACACCAGCAGTGCTGCACTCAGGGTGCCGGGCAGCAACAGCGGCAGATACACTTTGCAAAACAGTCGCGGCCCACCCACGCCCAAACTGCGTGCAGCTTCCGGCAACGAGGGCCGGATGCGCGCCAGGCTGTTTTCCAGCGGCCCGTAGGCCACGGCCAGAAAGCGCACCAGATACGCCAGCACCAGCGCCGACAGACTGCCCAGCAACAATGGCTTGCCCGCCCCTCCAAGCCAGCCGGACAGCGGTACCACCAGCTCACGGTCCAGGTAACTGAACGCCAGCATGATCGACACCGCCAGCACCGAGCCCGGCAAGGCATAGCCGACATTGGCCAGGCTGATACCGGAGCGAATCCCCCGGGTCGGCGCCAGGCGGTTGGCGAAGGCCAGTACCAGCGCCACGCTGACCGTGATCAGCGCGGCAATGCCGCCCAGGTAAAGGGTGTGGACGATCAGCCCCGAATAGCGCTCATCCAGGTCGAACCGGCCGCGCTGCCAGAACCAGGCGACCAATTGCAGCATCGGGATGACAAAAGCACAGGCAAACACCAATCCACACCAGGCACTGGCAGCCGCCGCCTTGAACCCGCGCAAGTGGTACAGCGCCTTGCCCCGTGGCCGTTCATTGCTGGATCGACTGGCGCCCCGGGCACGCCGTTCGCCATACAGCACCAGCATCACCACCAACAGCAACAGGCTGGCCAGTTGGGCCGCGCTGGACAGGCTGAAAAAGCCGTACCAGGTCTTGTAGATCGCGGTCGTGAACGTATCGAAGTTGAACACCGACACCGCACCGAAATCCGCCAGGGTCTCCATCAGTGCCAACGCCACCCCGGCCCCTATCGCCGGTCGTGCCATGGGCAGGGCCACATGCCAGAATGCCCGCAAGGGCGATTGTCCCAGCACCCGCGCCGCCTCCATCAGGCCCTTGCCCTGGGCCAGGAATGCGCTGCGCGCCAACAGGTACACGTAGGGATAGAACACCAGCACCAGCACGATGATCACACCGCTGGTGGAACGCACCCGTGGCAGGCGCAAGCCGGTGCCGAGCCATTCGCGCAGCAGGGTCTGCACGGGGCCTGAAAAATCCAGCAAGCCGACAAACACGAAGGCCAGCACATAGGCGGGAATGGCAAAGGGCAGCATCAACGCCCAGTCGAGCCAACGCCGGCCGGGGAATTCGCAGAGGCTGGTGAGCCAGGCGAGGCTGACGCCCAACAGGGTTACGCCGACGCCGACCCCCAGCACCAGGGTCAGGGTGTTGCCCAGCAACCGCGGCATCTGGGTTTCCCACAGATGGGACCAGATTTGCGCGTCGATGCTTTGCCAGGACAGCAACAGCACGCTCAGGGGCAGCAGCACCAGGGCGGCGACGCTGAAGACCGGCAGGTACCAGCGGCGTTGGGCGGGGTGGGCCAAGGGTGGGTTCTCAATAATGAAATCTTCAAATCACCACAATCCAATGTGGGAGGGGGCTTGCCCCCGATGGCGGTGGATCAGTCCACGATGAGTAGACTGACACTCCGACATCGGGGGCAAGCCCCCTCCACATTTGGATCTGCGGCGTCCTACAAATTGTACTTAGTTCCAGCCCGCCCGATCCATCAGGCGAATGGCTTCAGCCTGGCGCTTGCCCGCCACTTCCACCGGCAATGTATCCGCCACGAACTTGCCCCAGGTCGCCACTTCAGCCGACGGTGGCACCGCCGGGTTGGCCGGGAACTCCTGGTTCACGTCGGCAAAGATCTTCTGCGCCTCAGGCGTGGTCATCCACTCCACCAATGCCTTGGCGGCTTCCGGGTGTGGCGCGTGTTTGGTCAAGCCGATGCCCGACAGGTTCACATGCACGCCACGGTCGCCCTGGTTCGGCCAGAACAGCTTCACCGCCAGGTCAGGCTTCTGCTTGTGCAGACGGCCGTAGTAGTAGGTATTGACGATACCCACGTCGCATTGCCCGGCGTTGATCGCCTCCAGCACCGCAATGTCATCCGAGAACACGTCGGTAGACAGGTTATTCACCCAGCCCTTGACGATTTCTTCGGTCTTCGCCGCGCCGTGGGTTTCGATCAGGGTGGCCGTCAGCGACTGGTTGTAGACCTTTTTCGCCGTGCGCAGGCACAGGCGGCCTTCCCACTGTTTGTCGGCCAGGGCTTCGTAGGTGGTCAGGTCACCCGGTTTGACCCGGTCGGTGGAGTACGCGATGGTCCGCGCGCGCAGGCTCAAACCGGTCCAGGCATGCGCCGAAGAGCGGTATTGCAGGGGAATGTTCTTGTCGATTACCGGCGAGGTGAACGGTTGCAGAATGCCCATTTGCTCGGCCTGCCAGAGGTTGCCGGCATCTACGGTGAGCAGCAGGTCGGCGGTGGCGTTTTCGCCCTCGGCCTTGATGCGCTGCATCAGCGGCGCTTCCTTGTCGGTGATGAACTTCACCTGAACACCGGTCTTTTGGGTGTAGGCATCGAACACCGGTTTGATCAGTTCGTCGATACGCGAGGAGTAGACCACCACTTCGTCGGCTGCCTGCACGGTGGTGCTGCCGATCAGGGTGAGTGCCAGGGCAGTCAGGAGGCGCTTGGGTGCCAACATGGGTGCGGTCTCTCATTTGCAAAATAAGCGCAAATGATAGGGACTCACATTTGGTAACGCTCGGCGGAGCCGTTACCAAATGTTGCACAAACCTGTCAGGGCTTGGCCAGGTCCGGCAGATCCCCGCTCAACCCGAGGGCCTGGCGCACAAACACGGCCTTGGCTTCGGGCATCTGGTCGACCATCTTCAACCCGGCATTACGCAACCAGCGCAGCGGCAGTTGATCGGCCTGGAACAAGCGCTCAAAGCCCTCCATCGCCGCCATCAGGGCCAGGTTATGGGGCATGCGTCGGCGCTCGTAACGGCTGAGCACCTTCACATCGGCCAGACGTTCACCGCGTTCGGTGGCCGACAACAACACTTCAGCCAGCACCGCCGCGTCGAGGAACCCCAGGTTGACGCCCTGCCCGGCCAATGGGTGGATGACATGGGCGGCGTCACCGATCAATGCCAGGCCCTCGGCCACATAGCGTTTGGCGTGGCGCTGACGCAAGGGCACGCACACACGCGGATCGGCGCTGACCACACTACCGAGGCGCCCTTCAAAGGCGCGCTCCAGTTCACGGCAGAAACTTTCATCATCCAGCGCCATCAGGCGTTCGGATTCGGCCGGCGTAGTTGACCAGACGATCGAGCACCAATCTTGCTGCCCGTCCCGTTCCAGCGGCAAAAACGCCAGCGGGCCGGTGTCGGTAAAGCGTTGCCAGGCCGTGCGCTGGTGCGGCTGGCTGCTGCGCACGCTGGTAACGATGGCGTTATGCAGGTAGTCCCATTCACGGGTCGCGGTGCCGGTCAGGCGGCGCACGGCGGAGTTGGCGCCATCGGCGGCCACCACCAGCGGCGCGCGCAATGTGCGGCCATCAGCCAGGGTCAGCAGCCAGTCATCGCCGGAACGGCGCATCTGCTCCAGGCGCGCATTCGCCAGCAGGCCCAGGTCGCAGTCGTGCAGACGCTCGAGCAAGGCATCCTGGACCACGCGGTTCTCGACGATATGCCCAAGCACTTCGGCATGCACACTGGCCGCCGAAAAGTGGATCTGCCCGGTGCCGCTGCCGTCCCACACCTGCATCTCGCCGTACGGGCTGGCGCGTCGTTCAACGATGCCACCCCACACACCGAGGCGCTCGAGGATACGCTGGCTGGCCGCCGACAAGGCACTCACACGGGGTTCGAAGGCCGCCTCGCGGTCGAACGGCTTGACGCTCAGCGGGCTGCCGTCGAGCAGCAGCACTTGCAGGCCGCTGCCTTGCAATGCCAGCGCCAGGGCGCTTCCGACCATTCCGGCCCCGACAATCAGCACATCTGCGCGCATGTCCATGCCTTAAGCCTGTCTCGCTGGCGGCTTGCACCGCACGTAAAAGGGTTGATGAGTCTCACGCATCGGGACGCGTCCCCAGGCCCATGGCCTGACGGGCGAACCAACGCTTGGCCGGCGGCAACAGGTCCAGGCCCAGCAGGCCCATATTGCGGCCCAGGGCGACCAGCGGTTGCGCGCTGCCAAACAGCCGCGTGACCTGGTCGGAGAAACCCACGGTCAACTTCTGATCCATGCGCTGACGCTCGCGATAAGCCTGCAACGTCGCCAGGTCACCCGGCACCGCCGGCCCGGCCAGCAAGGCCTCGGCCAAGGCGTGCGCATCACGCAGGGACAGGTTGAACCCCTGCCCGGCAATCGGGTGCAGGCTGTGGGCGGCATTGCCGAGGATCGCCAGGTGCGAGCGCACTTGCTCTTCGGCTTCCACCAGGGTCAACGGATACAGATGACGGGCGCCGACTTGCTTGAGGGTGCCCAGGCGGTAGCCGAACACGCCCTGCAACTCGCTCAGGAAGCTGCGTTCATCGAGATTGGCCAGGCGCTGCGCGTCCATGCCGATACGGGTCCATACCAGTGCGCAACGGTTGTCCGGCAGCGGCAGCAGGGCCATCGGGCCTTCATCGGTGAAACGCTCGAACGCTTCGCCGTTGTGGGCTTCGCTCGGGGTGATGTTGGCGATCAGTGCGCTCTGGTTGTACGGGCGGGTTTTCACGCCAATGCCCAGTTGCTCGCGCAGGCCGGAGCGGCCGCCGTCGGCGAGCACCGCGAGGTCGCACTCCAGCACGGTTTCATCGTTGAGAGTCAGGCGGTAACCGTCAGGCAGCGGCTCCATGCGTGTGACTTCCGCCGGGCAGCGCCAACTCACCACGTCCTTGTCCAGGCCTTGCCACAGGCATTGGCCGAGCCAGGCGTTTTCCACCACGTAACCGAGGGCCGGCACGCCCTCTTCCATGGCGGAAAGCCGCGCGGTGGAGAAGCGCCCGCGGTCCGACACATGGATCTGCTTGATCGGCTCGGCGCGGCGCGAGATCTGCTGCCACAGGCCCAGGCGCTGATAAATCTGCCGGGCGCCGTAGGACAGCGCCGAAGAGCGCGCATCGTAGCTCGGCTGGTAGCTGTCGCCGGGCGCGAAGGGTTCGATCAGCACGATCTTCCAGCCACGCGCCTTGGCCCCGGCCTGCAACGCCAGCGCCAGGCTCGCGCCCACCAGGCCGCCACCAATAATCGCCAGGTTGACCCGGCTCATCGGGCGGCCGCCATCAGGGCTTCGATTTCGGCGACGCCCTTGGGGGCGCCGCCGGTCAGGATTTCACAGCCTTGCTTGGTCACCACCACGTCGTCCTCGATACGTACACCAATGCCACGCCATTTTTTTGCGACGGTGTGGTTATCCGGCGAGATATAAATGCCCGGTTCCACCGTCAGCGCCATGCCAACTTCCAGCACACGCCACTCGCCACCCACCTTGTACTCGCCGACGTCATGCACATCCATTCCCAGCCAATGGCCGGCGCGGTGCATATAGAAGGGTTTGTAGGCTTCACTGGCGATCAGTTCGTCGACGTCGCCCTTCAGCAACCCCAGCTTCACCAGCCCGGCAGTGATGACCTGCACCGTCGCCTCGTGGGCCTGGTTCCAATGCTTGTTCGGCGCGATCTCGGCAAAGGCGGCTACCTGGGAAGCCAGCACGATTTCATAGATCGCCTTCTGTTCCGGCGAAAATTTGCCATTGACCGGCCAGGTGCGCGTGATGTCGCTGGCGTAGCAGTCGATTTCGCAACCGGCATCGATCAGCACCAGGTCGCCGTCCTTGAGCACGGCGTCATTCTGCTGGTAATGCAGGATGCAGCTGTTGCGCCCGGTGGCGACGATGGAGCCATAGGCCGGCATCTTCGCGCCGCCCTTGCGGAATTCGTAATCCAGTTCGGCTTCCAGGCTGAACTCATGCAAGCCGGCGCGGCTGGCCTGCATGGCCTTCACATGGGCCGCGCAGGAAATTCGCGCTGCCTCGCGCATCACCTTCACTTCTGCCGCCGATTTATACAGGCGCATGTCGTGGAGCAGATGATCCAGGGCAACAAACTCGTTCGGTGGCTGGGCGCCAAGATGCGCTTTGGAGCGGATGACGTTGATCCACTCCATCAGGTGCCGATCGAATTCGGCGTTGCTGCCCATGGCCGAATACACCCGGTCGCGGCCTTCGATCAGGCCGGGCAGGATGTCGTCGATATCGGTGATGGGGAAGGCATCGTCGGCGCCAAAGTCACGGATGGCGCCTTCGGTACCGGCACGCAGGCCGTCCCACAATTCGCGCTCGGCATTGCGTTCGCGGCAGAACAGCACGTACTCGCCATGCTGGCGACCGGGCATCAGCACGATCACCGCTTCCGGCTCGGGGAAACCGCTCAGGTACTGGAAGTCGCTGTCCTGACGATAGACGTGCTCCACATCGCGATTGCGGATCGCCACGGCGGCAGCCGGCAGGATCGCGATGCTGTTGGGTTCCATCTGCGCCATGAGCGCCTTGCGGCGCCGGGTGTATTCCGCTTTGGGGATATGGATCATGGGCAGATGGGCTTCCTTTTCTTAGTGCAGCGAAGGCTTGGGTGCAGCAGGCTCAGCGGACTTCCTGGTCTCGGTGAACAGCAGCAATGGCGCGACGCGCAGGTATTCCATGACTTCCATGTAGTCGCCTTCGCCGTCTTCGGACTCTTCCAGGGCATCTTGCACCTGGGAGATGGCCGCCAGGTCCTGCAGCACTTCCTTGGCGTCGGTGCTCAGTTCCAGGCCGCCGGCGTTCACGCCGAAACCGTGGAGGAAGCCCTGGCACCATTGGCCCAGTGCGGCGGCGCGTTCGGTGAGCGGTGCATCGTCAGTCGGCAGCAGCAGGACCACGGTGACGTCGTCACCGGTCAGTTCGCCCTTGACCATCTCTTGCAGGCCGATCAGCGCGTTACGCACGTTGTCGGTCGGTTCGGTTTCCAGCAGCTCGGCCACATCGGCCAGCCAGTTGTCGGCATCAAAGCCAACACCGGTGCAACTGCGGCCGAGCAGCACGCCATGCAGCTCGGCGGGCGAGCAAGGATGGCCGCTGGTGCTCAGCAGTTTGGAAAAAGCATCGTACGGGGAGTTCTGAATGGGCATGGTGAGCTAGGCGCCAGACGGCGCAATGTCTAGAATGGAGCGCTGTATCCTAGCACCGGCAGACGTACCAAGACTATCGAGGGCGTCAGATCGTTTATCCTGCAGTTGCCATTCATCAGACAAATCCAGTGGAACCCAATGGAAGACACCGACCTGCAAGCGCTGATGGCCAGACTCGAATTGCTAATTACTCGGGTCGAGCAACTTAAGAGTCAAAACGGACTCCTATTAGCTCAGGAAAAGACCTGGCGCGAGGAACGCGCTCACCTCATTGAAAAAAACGAAATCGCCCGGCGTAAGGTCGAATCGATGATTTCGCGCCTGAAGGCCCTGGAGCAAGACTCATGAGTTCAAGCAATAGCGTCACCGTGCAGATCCTCGACAAAGAATATTCGATCATCTGCCCCCAGGAAGAGCGCAACAACCTGGTGAGCGCCGCCCGCTACCTGGACGGCAAGATGCGTGAAATCCGCAGCAGCGGCAAAGTCATCGGTGCCGACCGCATCGCCGTAATGGCCGCCCTGAACATTACCCACGACCTGCTGCATAAGCAGGAGCGCCCTGACGTACAGGCCAGCGGCTCGACGCGCGAGCAGGTGCGCGACCTGCTCGAACGCGTCGACCTGGTGCTTTCCAGCGACACAGAGCAACCCAAGAGCTGATTGCCGCGACTGTTTAAGGTATACTCGCCCCACTCCCTGGCGTGCTTGCCAGTCGGCGATGTCCCGGAGCCGATTCGCACTACCCTGGAAGTTGCACGTTGGGCTGGTGTGCATGTCCGCTAGACGGAAAGCCTTAAAGCCTACTGCTTCTTCCACCTTGAACTTTCGGGTTCAAGGGCTGAGTCGACAGCGGCTCTGTCGGGGAGCCTGAATTCCAGAACTCAATGCCAGTCCCCGGACTGGCATTGTTTTATGAGCCGAAAAACCATGAACGAACCTGCGCCGCTTTCCCGTCCGCACCTTCGACGCATGTTGCGCAAAGCCCGTCGCGCCCTCACGCCGAGCGAGCAGCGCCAGGCCGCCCATGGCCTGTATCGGCAACTGGCACAGCACCCGCTGTTTCGCCGGGCCAAACATATTTCCCTGTATCTACCGACGGACGGTGAAATCGATCCGCGCCTGCTGCTGCGTGCGGCACAGCGCCGGGGCAAGGCCACTTACCTGCCGGTGCTCAGCGCCTGGCCACGGACCAAGATGGTGTTCCAGCGCGTGAAGCCTGGAGAAACGTTGCTGCCCAATCGCTTTCGCATTCTGGAGCCACGGGTCAACGCCAGGCGCCAGCGCAAGGTATGGGCGCTGGATCTGGTGTTGCTGCCGTTGGTGGGGTTCGATGATGCCGGTGGCCGCCTGGGCATGGGCGGCGGTTTCTACGACCGCAGCCTCGCCTATCTGGCACGCCGCAAAAGCTGGCGCAAGCCGGCGCTGCTGGGCCTGGCCCATGAATGTCAGAAGGTCGATCGATTGGCACAGGCCAGCTGGGATGTGCCGTTGGCTGGCACCGTTACCGACAGGCAGTGGTATGTCGCAGAAACGCCGCAGGAAGCTACGGCGTCTTGAAGAAGGGTCAGCGCTTGAAGGGTTGCGGCTGCTGCTGAGTCAGTTCAACTGGCGCATCGGTCTTGTTCGACCACAAGCTTTGCGCATACCCGGTGGTCACGACGCCCAGACCAAACAAAATCACCAATATCCATAGTAAATCCGGTTTACGTTGCATCGATTGCCCCCCTTCAGGCATCTCGTACACGATGACAACAACGTTCCAAAGTAGTCCGTTGCAGCTGCGTCAAGCTTAAAATCCCGGCATTCTGCGATAACGTGAACCAACACGCAAACCTTGACGCCAACCGACTGTCGGTTTGTCATCAAATTGCCTGACAACTTGCCCACTGCTTTTTCAGGAGCGCAAAAATGGCCTACTGGCTGATGAAATCCGAGCCCGACGAACTCTCCATCAACGGCCTGGAAACGCTGGGCGAAGCGCGCTGGGACGGGGTACGCAACTACCAGGCACGCAACTTCCTGCGCGCCATGGCGGTGGGTGACCAATTTTTCTTCTACCACTCCAGTTGCCCCGAGCCCGGCATTGCCGGCATCGGCAAGATCATCGCGGCCGCCTATCCGGACCCTACCGCGCTGGAGCCGGACAGCCACTACTTCGACGCCAAGGCCACCCCGGAGAAAAACCCGTGGAGTGCGATCAACGTCGCGCACGTCCAGACCTTTCCCAAGGTGCTGGGCCTGGGCTACCTGAAACAACAAACCGCCCTCGCCGAATTGCCCCTGGTACAAAAAGGCAGTCGCTTGTCCGTGATGCCGGTCACGGCAGAACAATGGGCGGCGGTGCTGGCATTGCGCTGACCAGAACCCTGCGGTCACGCTCCCGGCGCATGCATCTGCACCTGAACCGGGTTAGGCTTGCGCTTCATTTGACCGGCATCAACGCCCCTCGGGCTGCCTCGGTCAAACTAGGACGCTAACGCCGCAGGATGCACCCATGTCGATCACGCCCCGCTCCTCCCACTTGTTTGCCGCTTTGTTGATTGCCTTGTTGCTCGCCGCCGGCGGCTTCGGTTACTGGAAGTCCACCCAGGATCGCCTGCCCGAAGGCTTGGGCATGGGCAACGGCCGCCTGGAATCCACTGAAGTGCAGATCGCCGCCAAGATCCCCGGCCGCCTGGCCGAGGTGCGGGTGGATGAAGGTGACAAGGTGCTCAAGGGCCAGTTGCTGGCGCGCATGGACACCCGCACCCTGGAAGCCCAGCGCGCCCAGGCCGAAGCCGAAGTGCTGCGCGCCAGGGAAAACTTCGCCGCCGCCGAGGCCAATGTGCAACTGCGCCAAAGCGAGCAACTGCTGGCCAACCAGGAACTCAAGCGTACCCAGGAACTGTACAAGCGCGGCTTTGCCAGCAGCCAGTTGATCGACCAGCAGCAAGCCCGCCAGAACACCGGCAACGCCGCCGTGATCGCCGCGCAAGCCCAGGTCAATTCGGTCAAGGCCGCCATCGGTGCCGCCCAGGCCCAGGTCGCCCAGTTGACCAGCGAAATCGATGACAGCAGCCTGCGCGCGCCCATCGACGGCATTATCCAACTGCGCCTGGCCGAGCCCGGCGAGGTCCTCGGTGCAGGCGGGCGCGTGCTGTTGTTGATCGACCCCGAGGATCAGTACATGAACCTCTACCTGCCCGCCTCCGTCACCGGGCGCCTGACGGTGGGCAGTGACGCACGCATCCTGCTCGATGCCCTGCCCCAGCAACCGCTGCCGGCGAAAATCAGTTTTGTTGCCGCCAAGTCGCAGTTCACCCCCAAGGAAGTGGAAACCCGCGACGAACGCCAGAAACTGGTGTTTCGCGTCAAGCTGCGCCTGACCCAACCCAGCGCCGTGCCCCAGGCCAAACCGGGCATGCCCGGCGCCGGCTACGTGCGCATGGCTGACATCGACTGGCCGGCCAACCTGCAATGACCGGCCTGGCGCTGCACGCCACTGCCATCAACCACCGTTACGGCAAGCAGCAGGCCTTGATCGACATCGCCTTCAGCCTGCCCACCGGCACGCGCTGCGGACTGATCGGCCCGGATGGTGCAGGCAAGTCGAGCCTGTTGGGGTTGATCGCCGGGGTTAAAAAGCTCCAGGACGGCCAACTGGAGGTGCTCGGCGGCTCCATCCAGGACCGCCGCCACCGCAACAGCCTGTACCCGCGCATCGCCTTCATGCCCCAGGGCCTGGGCGGCAACCTGTACCCCGAACTGTCCATCAGCGAAAACATCCGCTTCTTCGCCACGCTGTTCGGCCTGTCCAACGCCGACTGCGACCAGCGCATGCACAACCTGCTGTTGGCCACCGACCTCGCGCGCTTCGCCGAGCGCCCGGCCGGCAAGCTCTCCGGTGGCATGAAGCAGAAGCTCGGCCTGTGCTGCGCGCTGATCCACGACCCGGACCTGTTGATCCTCGACGAACCCACCACCGGCGTCGACCCGCTGTCGCGGCGGCGCTTCTGGGAACTGGTCGAGACCGTACGCAGCGAGCGTCCGCAACTGACGCTGCTGGTAGCCACGGCCTATATGGAGGAAGCCGAGCAATTCGAACATTGCCTGATGCTCGACCGTGGCAAGCTGATCGCCGACGGGCTCAGCAGCGAACTGGCGGCAGCGACCCCCAGCGGCAAACTGGATGAGGCCTTCACCCACTTCCAGGGCGACAGCGCCCACGGCAACCAACCACTGGTGATCCCGCCAAGGGAAAACGCCAACACCGATATCGCCATCGAAGCCCACGACCTGACCCTGCGCTTCGGCGACTTCACGGCGGTGAACAAGGTCAGCTTTGCCATCGGCCGTGGCGAGATCTTCGGCTTCCTCGGCTCCAACGGCTGTGGCAAGACCACCACCATGAAAGTCCTCACCGGGCTGATGCCGGCCACCGAAGGCAGCGCCACGCTGCTGGGCAACCCGGTGAACGCCAAGGACCTGGCCACCCGCAAGCGCGTAGGGTTCATGTCGCAAAGCTTCTCGCTGTATGGCGAGCTGAGCGTGCGCCAGAACCTGGTGTTGCACGCGCAACTGTTCGATTTGCCCAAGGCCGACAGCGGCCCGCGCATCGATGAGCTGATCCAGCGTTTCGACCTCGGTGAAGTGGCCGAGCAGCCGTCCGGGGAACTGCCCCTCGGCCTGCGCCAACGCTTGTCATTGGCCGTGGCGGTGCTGCATCGCCCGGAAGTATTGATCCTCGATGAGCCCACCTCGGGCGTCGACCCGGCAGCCCGGGATGATTTCTGGCGGCTGTTGATCGAGTTGTCCCGCGAACAAGGGGTGACGATTTTCCTGTCTACCCACTTCATGAATGAAGCCCAGCGCTGCGACCGCATCTCCTTGATGCATGCCGGCAAGGTACTGGCCTGCGATACACCGGACGCACTGCAACGGCAATTCAACGGCGACACCCTGGAAGCCGCGTTCGTCACCTGCCTTGAGCAAGCCCAAGGCGATGCCGAACCCGCCACGTCGGCCAAAACCGTCAGCGAAACCCATGCGCCGCCCATCAGCAAGCGTGGTTTCAGCCTGTCTCGCCTGCTGGCC
Organism: Pseudomonas sp. NIBRBAC000502773; assembly: GCF_006517195.1. Classification (NCBI taxonomy): domain Bacteria; kingdom Pseudomonadati; phylum Pseudomonadota; class Gammaproteobacteria; order Pseudomonadales; family Pseudomonadaceae; genus Pseudomonas; species Pseudomonas sp. NIBRBAC000502773. The sequence goes on from NZ_CP041189.1 coordinate 3,011,824, forward strand.
GTGGCCAGCCGCGAAGGCAAGGAACTGCTGCGCGACAAAGTACGCATGGCCTTCGCCCTGCTCGGTGCGATGTTCATGATGGTGATCTTCGGCTACGGCATTTCCCTGGATGTGGAAAACCTCGCCTTCGCCGTCTACGACCAGGACCAGACGCCGCAAAGCCGCGCCTATCTGGAAGCCTTCCGCAGCTCGCGCTACTTCGCCGAGCAGGCGCCGATCCAGGACGCCCCCGAATTGCACCGACGCCTGCAACGCTCGGAAATCAAACTGGCCCTGGAGATCCCGCCCGGCTTTGGTCGCGATCTCTATGCCGGGCGCCAACCCACCGTGGCCGCGTGGCTCGATGGCGGCATGCCGTTTCGTGCGGAAACCAGCCGCAACTATGTCGAAGCCGTGCACCAAGGCAACCTGCAGCAACTGGCCGAACTGAGCAGCCTACCGCGCAGCACCCAGGCAGCCGCCAAACTGGAAACCCGTTTTCGCTATAACCAGGACGTGGTCAGCGTGAATGCCATCGGCCCCGGCGTGATGGCACTGATCCTGGCGTTTATCCCGGCGATGCTCACCGCCCTGGGCATCGTGCGCGAGAAAGAACTGGGGTCGATCACCAACTTCTACGCCACACCCCTGACGCGCCTGGAATTCCTGCTCGGTAAACAGGCGCCTTACCTGGCCGTGAGCCTGGTCAACCTGGCGCTGCTGGTGGCGATGAATCGCTGGCTGTTCGGCGTGCCGTTCAAGGGCAGCGGCCTGACGCTGGCGTTTGGCGGGCTGCTGTATGTGCTGGCCACCACCAGCATGGGCCTGCTGATTTCCGCGTTCACCCGCACCCAGATCGCGGCGATCCTCGGCACCATGATCATCACCAGCCTGCCAACCATCCAGTTTTCCGGGCTGATCGTGCCGCGCTCGTCCCTGGAGGGCGCCGCCGCCTTGATGGGCGCACTGTTTCCGGCCGGGCACTTTCTGGATATTGCCGTGGGCACCTTCACCAAGGCCCTGGATCTGCGCCAGTTGTGGCCGCAATGCCTGGCGCTGTTCGGCTTCTTTATCGGGTTCACCGGGTTGAGCCTGGTCATGCTCAAGAAGCAGGAGGCCTGATGCACAAGCTCGCACACATCTTCCGGCTGGGCATCAAGGAACTCACCAGCCTGCGCCACGACAGCGTCTTGCTGCTGTTTCTGTTCTACGCCTTCACCGTCGCCATCTACATGCCCGCCGCCGGCTCGGTGATCGGCGTGCACAACGCCAGCGTGGCGTTTGTCGATGAAGACCACAGCGCGCTCTCCCGGCAGATGGCCGAGGCGCTGCAACCGCCCGAATTCCAACCACCGGCACCGTTGGCCTATGACCAGTTGGACAAGGTGATGGACAGCGGCCAGTACACCTTCGTGATCAACGTACCGGCCAACTTCCAGGCCGACCTGTTGGCCGGTCGCCAGCCTGGCGTGCAGGTGAACGTCGACGCCACGGCGATGAGCCAGGCGTTCATGGGCGCGGGCTATATCGGGCGGATCTTCCAACGCGAATTGCTCAGCTACAGCGGGCAAACCGGCGCCACCCGCCAGGCGCCCGCGCTGCTCACGACCCGAGCACTGTTCAACACCAACCTGGAGGGCGGCTGGTTCCTGGCCGTGATCCAGATCGTCAACAACATCACCATCCTGGCCATCGTGCTCACCGGCACCGCGCTGTTGCGCGAGCGCGAGCACGGCACCCTCGACCACTTGCTGGTACTGCCGCTGACCGCACTGGAAATCATGCTGGCGAAAATCTGGAGCAATATGCTGGTGGTGGTGCTGTGCACCTGGCTATCGCTGGAGGTGGTGGTCAAAGGGCTGCTCGGCGTGCCGCTGGCCGGGTCGCTGGGGTTGTTCCTGTTTGTAACCGCCCTGTATCTGTTTGCCAGTACGGCACTGGGGATCTTCCTCGCCACCCTCGCCCGCTCCACGCCGCAGTTCGGCTTGCTGGCGATCCCGGTGATTATCCCGATGCTGCTGTTGTCAGGCGGCAGCACGCCGCTGGACAGCATGCCCGAGTGGTTGCAGTGGGTGATGCAGGGCTCGCCGTCGACGCACTTTGTGAGCCTGAGCGCAGCGATTTTGTTTCGCGATGCGGGGGTGAGTGTGGTGTGGCCGGACTTGCTGGCGCTGGCGGGGATCGGGCTGTTGTTTTTTGCGGTGGCGTTGGCGCGGTTCAGGAAGAGCCTGGCTTCCTGAACCGCAAGCCAGGCTGATTACTGAATGATCAGGTTATTGAACAGCAGGTCTTCCACCATGGGCTTGCCCGTCTCGTCGTTCATCACTTGCTGGGTTTGCTTGAGGGCTTCCTGGCGCAGCTTTTCCTTGCCGTCGACCGTGCTCATGGTCTCGTTGGTCTGCTGGGTGAACAACGCGACCAACTGGTTACGAATCAATGCGTCGTTGGCCTTGACCGCTTTGGCGGCTTCTTCGCCGGTCACGCGCAGGGCGATGTCGGCCTTGAACACTTTGAGCTTGGCTGTGCCATCCAGGCCGTAGTTACCCACGAACGGTGGGCTCAGGCTGATGTAACTGACCTTCGGCGCCTCGCCTTCTTTGGCTTCTTCGGCCTGGGCTGCCATCGGCAAGGTCAGGGCCAGCATCAATAGGATCCACGCTTTCACAGTTCATTCCTCACATTCGGTTGCCGGGTAGCATAACGCTAGCAAGGCAGAGCACAAGCTTATGGCGACTTATCAGGGCCGAGCATGCTCGTTGACCCGCAGGCCTACCCTCCTACACTTATCGGCCACGACACCAAAAGGAATAGCCCGATGAAAGCTGTGCTGTGCAAAGCCTTCGGCCCCGCCGAAACCCTGGTGCTGGAAGACGTCGCAAGCCCCACGATCAAGAAGAACGAAATCCTGCTGGAAGTGCATGCCGCCGGGGTCAACTTCCCCGATACCCTGATCATCGAGGGCAAATACCAGTTCAAGCCGCCCTTCCCGTTCTCGCCGGGTGGCGAGGCATCGGGGGTGGTCAGCGAAGTGGGGGAAAAGGTCAGCCACCTGAAGGTCGGCGACCGGGTCATGGCACTGACCGGCTGGGGCAGCTTTGCCGAGCAGGTCGCGGTGCCGGGCTACAACGTGTTGCCGATCCCGCCGACCATGGACTTCAACACCGCCGCCGCCTTCAGCATGACCTACGGCACCTCCATGCACGCGCTGAAACAACGCGCCAACCTGCAACCCGGCGAAACCCTGCTGGTGCTCGGCGCTTCCGGCGGCGTGGGCCTGGCCGCCGTGGAAATCGGCAAGGCCATGGGGGCGCGGGTGATCGCCGCCGCGAGCAGTGCCGACAAACTCGCCGTGGCCAAGGCCGCCGGCGCCGATGAACTGATCAACTACAGCGAAGCCAGCCTCAAGGATGAAATCAAGCGCCTGACCGACGGTAACGGCGCCGATGTGATCTACGACCCGGTGGGAGGCGACCTGTTTGACCAGGCCATCCGCGCGATTGCCTGGAACGGCCGCCTGCTGGTGGTGGGTTTTGCCAGCGGGCGCATCCCGGAGCTGCCGGTGAACCTGGCACTGCTCAAGGGTGCGGCGGTGGTCGGGGTGTTCTGGGGTTCGTTTGCCCAGCGCCAGCCCCAGGACAATGCGGCGAACTTCCAGCAACTGTTCACTTGGTACGGTGAGGGCAAGCTCAAGCCGTTGGTGTCGCAGGTGTATCCGCTGGAGCAGGCTGCCCAGGCGATTAATGACCTGGGCCAACGCAAGGCGGTGGGCAAGGTGGTCGTTCGAACCCGCTGACCGACCTGAAATGCAATCAAATGTGGGAGGGGGCTTGCCCCCGATGGCAGTGGGTCAGCTACAGATAAGCTGACTGACCTACCGCTATCGGGGGCAAGCCCCCTCCCACATTTGTTCTCCATTGGTCTGATAAACGCTGAGCGACCACCATTTATCTATTAGCGACATGTTCATAAGAGAACATGCAATTGCTCTCATTTCCTGTGTTTGCGCATAAGAGGCAATGCTATTTTCGGTAACGAAACTGTAACATTCGCATCCGCAGTCAAAACAAGAAATTTGGAGCTCTTGAATGTTTGCTTTCTTTCGTCCTGCCGCACACCAGGCGTCTCTGCCTGAAGAAAAAATCGACAGTACCTACCGACGGCTGCGCTGGCAGATCTTCGCCGGTATTTTCTTCGGTTATGCAGGGTATTACCTGCTGCGCAAAAACTTCTCCCTGGCCATGCCCTACCTGATCGACGAGGGTTACACCCGGGGTGAGCTGGGCCTGGCGATGTCGGCCATCGCGATCGCCTATGGCCTGTCCAAGTTCCTCATGGGTCTGGTGTCCGACCGCTCCAACCCGCGTTACTTCCTGCCCTTCGGCCTGCTGGTTTCAGCCGGGGTGATGTTCATTTTCGGTTTCGCGCCTTGGGCGACGTCCAGCGTGACCATGATGTTCATTTTGCTGTTCATCAACGGCTGGGCCCAGGGCATGGGCTGGCCGCCCAGTGGCCGGACCATGGTGCACTGGTGGTCGCAGAAAGAACGCGGCGGCGTGGTGTCGGTGTGGAACGTGGCGCACAACGTCGGCGGCGGCCTGATCGGCCCGCTGTTCCTGCTGGGCATGGCCTGGTTCAACGACTGGCATGCGGCGTTCTACGTACCGGCCACGGTGGCCTTGGCGGTGGCGGCATTTGCCTTCATCACCATGCGCGACACCCCGCAATCGGTGGGCCTGCCGCCGATCGAGCAGTACAAGAATGATTACCCGGAAGGCTACGACGCCAGCCACGAAGACGAATTCAGCGCCAAGGAAATCTTCGTCAAGTACGTGCTGCGCAACAAAATGCTCTGGTACATCGCCTTCGCCAACGTGTTCGTCTACCTGCTGCGCTACGGCGTACTGGACTGGGCACCGACCTACCTCAAGGAAGCCAAGCACTTCACGGTGGATAAATCGTCCTGGGCGTACTTCTTCTACGAGTGGGCAGGTATTCCGGGCACGCTGCTGTGCGGCTGGATGTCGGACAAGATCTTCCGTGGCAACCGTGGCCTGACCGGCATCGTGTTCATGGCGCTGGTGACCGTGGCGACCCTGGTGTACTGGCTCAACCCGCCGGGCAACCCGATGGTCGACATGATCGCGCTGATCTCGATCGGCTTTTTGATCTACGGCCCGGTGATGCTGATCGGCCTGCAGGCGCTGGAACTGGCACCGAAGAAAGCCGCCGGTACGGCTGCGGGCTTCACCGGTCTGTTCGGCTACCTGGGCGGTTCGGTGGCAGCGAGTGCGGCCATGGGCTACACCGTGGACCATTTTGGCTGGGACGGTGGTTTCGTGCTGCTGATCGGCGCGTGCCTGCTGGCCATCGCGTTCCTGATCCCAACGCTGTGGCACACCAACAGCGTCAGCTCGGCGCGTTAATCGCCTGAGCAATCCTTGGCACAACGCTTGAGCCGCGCCTCCAGGTTTTTATCTGGCATGGCGTGGCTACGCAGGGCGTTGACGGTCTGCTCGACATAATCGCGAGTGGTGCCGTAACGCCCGCAAGCGCTTTGCAGCACGTGGTTCAGCACGATATCGGGCAGGTTACCGGCGTAGCTGGGCAAGTGCCGCTCCAACACAAACCCCAACGCCTGCACCTGGCTGCCATCTTCAAGGCGGCAACTGAGCCAGTGCGGCCGGTAGGACGGGTAAGGCATCTCGCGCTGCCACAAGGCGTAAAGCGAAGCCTCCAGTTGATCTTCCGGCAAGCGGTAGGCAAAGCCGCTGCACGAGCCTCCGCGATCCAGGCCAAAGACCAGGCCCGGCAACTCAGGCGTGCCCCGATGCTCGTGGGACCACAGGTACAGGCCCCGGTGATAACCGTGGACCCGTGCCCGCACCCGCTCAGTCGACGAACATTCCGGGCGCCAGATCAGCGAACCATACGCAAATAGCCAGACCGGGCCACCCTTGTGCCGGCCCATGGTGGCCTGCATCGAGCTCATTAACTGTTCGTGAGTGAGTTGCGGCCCCAGATCGAGCCGCGGAGGGTAAGCCAATTGCAAAAGATCGGATTCAATGGCGGTCATGGCGAAAAGCGGTGCGCCTCCTGTGTGTTACCAGTTGTAAGCAACTTTACCGTAATAAAACGCGCCGCTGTAACCGTACGGCGAAAAAGTGCTATAGGCCAGATTGCCCCCACTGCTGGCGAAGGCGTTGACCTTCTCCGGGTATTTATCGGTGACGTTGTCGCCGCCCAGAGTGAAGGTCCAGTTCTTCAGCCTGTAGTCCGCCGACAGGTCCAGCACCCAGGCGGCCTTGAAGGTCTGGTCGTTGACCTTGTCCGCCTGGTAGCTGGTGAATTCACCATAGCGCACCAGGTTGCTGTGCAGGGCCCAACGGCCGTAAGTGAAGTCGTTACCCAGGCTCAGCTTGTGCTGCGGCGTGGTATCCCCCAGCAAACCGATGCGCTCGCGGCGGTCCACACGCACCAGGTTCGCGCCCAGGCTGTCGAGGATGGCCGGGTTGGCCTTCACGTCCGTCACCTTGGTGTGGTTGTAGTTGTAGCCCACGGTGCTGTTCCAGCGGATGCCGCTGTCGAACTGGTAACGATAGTTGGCGACCAGGTCGACGCCGTCGGTGCTGGTGTCGGTGGCGTTAGTGAAGTAGCGGGCGGTGGTGTAGTCGATATTGCCAACACCGTTGGCCTGCAAATAGGCGCGCGTCGCCGCGTTTATACCGAGGTTGGACGACAGGCTGATACGGTCACGGATGTCGATGCGGTACACATCCACCGTCACCGTCAGGTCATCGGCCGGCTCCAGCACCAGCCCAAGGCTGTAGTTGCGCGACTTCTCGGCCTTGAGGTCTTCGGCGCCGAGCAAACGCGCCACCTGGCTGTTGGCCGGGAACGTACCGGCTTCCTGGATGGTGCTGCCGATCAGCTGCGATGAGGTGTAGGCGAAGTTCTGCTGGGCCAGGGATGGCGCGCGGAAACCGTTGGAAACACTGCCGCGCACGGCCACCTGCGGGGTGAAGTCATAACGGGCCGACAGCGAGCCACTGACATTCGAGCCAAAATCGCTGTAGTCCTCGTGGCGCACCGCCGCCGAAGCACTGAGTTTTTCGGTGAAGTTGGTTTCCAGGTCCAGGTACTGGGCCCAGTTGTGGCGCGTGCTGGTGCCCGCGTCGGCATCACGGAAACCACCCAGTCCGGAACTGCCGGTCTGGAAGTAGGAGGCCGGCTCGCCCGCCTCGATTTCATAACCCTGGTGCAGGTATTCACCGCCAAACGCCACGGACACCGGGTAAGGCAGCCAGCCCACGTCGAACTCGCGGGACAGGTCCAGGCTGACTTGCTTCTGGTCGTTGCTCAGGGTGCCATTGTCGAATTTGCGCGGCGTGGCCAGGCCCAGGGAGGTGTTGATGGTTTCGGTGCTGAGTGCGTACTGGTTCTTGCCATAGTTGGCCGACAGGTCGTAATGCCAGTCGTAGGCCAGCAAACCGCGCAAGCCCACCACCAACGAGGTGTCTTCAAGGTTGCCCTTGATCAGAGGCAGGTAACCGTTGGGGTTGAGCGCCGGGATGTTGTTGGACGCATTGCTCGCCCGGTAGAACGCCGCCGTCTCGCCGCGCCGCTTGCTGTAGCCGCCGAAGGTGTAGAGCTCAGCCGCATCGTTGAAGGCGTATTCGGAGTTGAACTGGAACTTGCCTTCATTGGTGGCCGGCTCACCCTGGCGGAACACCTGCTGGCCGTAAGTGGTAGAGCCAACGCTGCCAGGCCGGAAGTCTTTACCGGCACGGTTGGTGTAATCGTTATCGGCACCCTCGGCCGACAGGTTGATAAAACCGTTGTCGCCCAGTACCAGGCCGGTATTGCCGCTGACATTGCGCTGGATACCATCGCCCTTCTTGTATTCGCCGAATTTGGTGGAGATCGAACCGCCATGGTCGGCGTGCTTGAGGATCACGTTGATCACCCCGGCAATCGCATCCGAGCCGTAGCGCGCGGAAGCACCGTCACGCAGCACTTCGATATGGTCCACCGCCGACAGCGGGATCGCATTCAGGTCCGCCGGTGCCGACCCACGGCCCACCGCGCCGCCCAGGTTGACGAAGGCACTGGTGTGGCGGCGCTTGCCGTTGACCAGCACCAACACCTGATCGGGCGACAGGCCGCGCAACTGCGCGGGGCGCACCAGCTCGGCGCCATCCACCAGGCTTGGGCGCGGGAAGTTGATCGACGGAATCAGGCGCGCCAGCACCGCCCCCAACTCATCAGAGCCCGTGCTGCGCAGGCTATCGCCGGAAATCACATCGATCGGAGACAGCGAAGCACTGGCGGTACGCTCCTGGGCGCGGGTGCCGGTGACGATCACGGTGTCGAGTTTGGGTGCATCGGTGGCGGGCGCTTCGGCCGCCAGGACAGGATTGAAGCCCACAGCGGCCAGCAAATTAGCCGACAAAATCGCTGTGTACAGCGCGTGTTGCGTGTAGCTCCCCATACCGCTCCCCTTTGAATCAAGAATCAGAACGTCAGTGTTCTGAGTTCGCAAGATCGATCCGGCTGGCGGGCGGTGGCGGTCAGTTAATGGTTATTGGAAGAAAATCGGTAGTCCGTTGAGATATAGCTTAAAGATATTTATGTAACAAATTAAATACCTTTAAAGCATAAGCGAATGCATAAGCCCGATGCCCCTTTCGTCAGGATTACACAGGGCAATCCCGCTACTTTCAGGCCCGGTTCAGCCTGGGAGCACGCCAAACCGTCAAACTGGCGCGCACATCACGACCCACCTAGCCGCCCATCAAACCGCCTATCGAGGTCGCACCCATGAAGAAATTTCGACTGCCTGGCCTGCTGTTCCTGGCCCAGGCCACCACCGCACTGGCTGGCGAAACATCGCCTGCCGAGGATGACAAAGGCTTCTGGTACGCGCAGACCAGCGTCTATACCCGGCACTTCGCGCCGGACAAAGACCACAACAACAACCAGGACCTGATCGGCCTGGAGCGCAATGAGGCATCAGGATTGGTGTATGGCGGTGCGACGTTTCGCAACTCGTTCAGCCAGCGCTCTTACTACGCCTATGCAGGCAAGCGCTATGAGATGGCCGACTCTGCGGTATACCTGAAGGTCACAGGCGGGGCGATCCAGGGCTATCGCGGCAAATACCGCGACAAGATCCCCCTCAACCGTTTCGGTGTGGCGCCGGTGATCATCCCGTCGGTAGGCACCCATTACGGGCCGGTGGCAGCGGAACTGGTGCTGCTGGGGTTCAATGCGGCGATGGTGACGACCGGAGTACGTTTCTGAGCGTGCGCATGCCCCGTTCCACCGTTCCGTTGCGTCATGGCCGCGGGGCGTAGGCGAATACGTCGGCGCGCATCTGGTGCGCATCCATGCCGGCATCGACCAATGCATCCAGCGTGCCGTAGATCATCGCCGGTGAACCGCTGGCGTAGACATGCACCGCCTTGAGGTCGGCAATGTCTTCGCACACCGCTTCATGCAGCAGACCGCAGCGCCCTTCCCAGCCACACAGGTCGCTGACCACCTTGTGCAGGAACAGGTTGGGCAGTTGCAACCATTGGTCCCAGTGCTCGATCTCGTAGAAATCTTCCGGGCGACGCACGCCCCAGTACAGGTGCACCGGGTGCTTGAAGCCGGACGCGCGGCAATGCTCGATCAGGCTGTGCATCTGCGCCATGCCGGTACCGGCGGCGATCAGCACCAATGGCCCGTCCGGCAGCTCGGCCAGGTGGGTGTCGCCAAAGGGCAGCTCGATGCGCGCCATCTGGTTGCGCTGCAATTGCTCCAGCAAGTTACGCGCGCTGTCCTCGCGGGCCAGTACATGCAGTTCCAGCTCGCGACCGGCATGGGGCGCAGAGGCCAGGGAAAATGCCGACTTCTCGCCATTCTCCCGCTCGATCATCAGGTATTGCCCGGCGTGATAACGCACCGCCTTGCCGGCCGGGGCCCGCAGGCGCACACGCCACACATCGCCACCCACTTCCACGCACTCGCTCAATTGGCACGACACCTTGCGCAACGGCAACTCTCCCGGCGCCAGCACGCCATCCCACAACACAATGCAATCTTCCAGCGGCTCGGCGATGCAGGTGTAGAACTCACCATGGTCGCGCACTTCACCGGCTTGCTGCACCCGGCCCTCCACCAGCAGTGCGGCGCACACGTGGCACACGCCATTGCGACACGCCTGGGGGCATTCGTAGCCCAGGCGTCGCGCGCCTTCGAGGATTCGCTCGCCGGGGACCAGCTCCAGCACGGCGCCGGAAGGTTGCAGGGTTACACGCATCAATCTATTCCCAATTCTTTCCAAATCGCATCGACACGTGCCGTGACGGCCTCATCCTTGACGATCACCCGGCCCCACTCGCGGGTCGTTTCACCCGGCCATTTGTGGGTAGCGTCCAGGCCCATCTTCGAGCCCAGCCCCGACACCGGCGACGCGAAGTCGAGGTAGTCGATCGGCGTGTTGTCGATCATCACCGTGTCGCGCTTGGGGTCCATGCGCGTGGTGATGGCCCAGATCACATCGTTCCAGTCCCGGGCATTGATGTCGTCGTCGGTGACGATAACGAACTTGGTGTACATGAACTGTCGCAAAAACGACCACACACCCAGCATGACCCGCTTGGCATGGCCGGGATACGACTTCTTCATGGTCACGATGGCCATGCGATACGAACAGCCTTCCGGCGGCAGGTAGAAGTCGGTGATTTCCGGGAATTGCTTCTGCAGGATCGGCACGAACACTTCGTTCAGCGCCACCCCCAGAATCGCTGGCTCATCCGGCGGACGGCCGGTGTAGGTGCTGTGGTAGATCGGTTTGATCCGATGGGTGATGCGCTCCACGGTGAACACAGGGAAGCTGTCGACTTCGTTGTAATAGCCGGTGTGGTCGCCGTACGGGCCTTCATCGGCCATCTCGCCGGGGTGAATCACGCCTTCCAGGATGATTTCGGCGGTGGCCGGTACCTGCAGGTCGTTGCCACGGCACTTCACCAGTTCGGTACGGTTGCCACGCAACAACCCGGCGAAGGCGTATTCGGACAGGCTGTCGGGCACCGGGGTCACGGCGCCGAGGATGGTCGCAGGGTCGGCGCCCAGGGCCACGGAGACCGGGAACGGCTTGCCGGGGTGCTTCTCGCACCATTCACGGAAGTCCAAGGCACCGCCACGGTGGCTCAGCCAACGCATGATCACCTTGTTGCGGCCGATCACTTGCTGGCGATAGATACCCAGGTTCTGGCGGTCCTTGTTCGGGCCCTTGGTGACGGTCAGGCCCCAGGTGATCAGCGGGCCGACGTCGCCGGGCCAGCAGGTTTGCACCGGCAGCATGGCCAGATCGACATCATCGCCTTCGATGACCACTTCCTGGCATACCGCGTCCTTGACCACCTTGGGTGCCATGGCAATGATCTTGCGGAAGATCGGCAGCTTCGACCAGGCATCCTTCAAGCCCTTGGGCGGCTCGGGTTCCTTGAGGAACGCCAGCAGCTTGCCGATCTCGCGCAACTCGCTGACCGACTCGGCGCCCATGCCAAAGGCCACGCGCTCGGGAGTACCGAACAGGTTGCCGAGCACCGGTATGTCAAAACCGGTCGGGTTCTCGAACAGCAGCGCCGGGCCCTTGTTACGCAAGGTGCGGTCGCAAATCTCAGTCATTTCCAGCACCGGTGAAATCGGCATCTGGATACGTTTCAACTCTCCGCGCTGCTCAAGTTGCTGCACGAAATCCCGAAGATCCTTGAATTTCATTAACCATGCCACCCGTAAAATAGGCGTACATCCTACCTGCTCTGAGGGCTGCTGGCAGCTTATCGAGGTGCATTTGGCCGTTGCAGGGACCGAAAAACCGACACAAAAAAAATGGCGCCCCTGGGGGCGCCATTTTTTCGGACCTGAAACGTCGTGATTACTTACGTTTCATCGACAGGAAGAACTCGTCGTTGGTCTTGGTGGTTTTCAGCTTGTCGATCAGGAACTCGATGGCTGCCACTTCGTCCATCGGGTGCAGCAGCTTGCGCAGGATCCACATGCGCTGCAGTTCGTCGTCGGCGGTCAGCAACTCTTCGCGGCGGGTGCCGGAGCGGTTGATGTTGATCGCCGGGAACACGCGTTTTTCCGCGATGCGACGGTCCAGGGGCAGTTCCATGTTGCCGGTACCCTTGAACTCTTCGTAGATCACTTCGTCCATCTTCGAACCGGTTTCAACCAGTGCGGTGGCGATAATGGTCAGCGAGCCGCCTTCTTCGATGTTCCGCGCGGCGCCGAAGAAACGCTTCGGTTTCTCCAGGGCGTGGGCATCGACACCACCGGTGAGGACCTTGCCGGAGCTCGGGATCACGGTGTTGTAGGCACGGGCCAGACGGGTGATGGAGTCGAGCAGGATCACCACGTCCTTCTTGTGTTCGACCAGGCGCTTGGCCTTCTCGATCACCATTTCGGCAACCTGCACGTGGCGGGTTGGCGGCTCATCGAACGTCGAGGCAACCACTTCGCCGCGCACGGTGCGCTGCATTTCGGTGACTTCTTCCGGACGCTCATCGATCAGCAATACGATCAGGTGAACTTCAGGATTGTTACGTGCGATGTTCGCTGCAATGTTCTGCAGCATGATGGTCTTACCGGCTTTCGGCGGTGCGACGATCAGGCCACGCTGGCCTTTGCCGATCGGGGCGCACAGGTCGATCACGCGACCGGTCAGGTCTTCGGTGGAACCGTTACCGGCTTCCATCTTCATGCGCACGGTCGGGAACAGCGGCGTCAGGTTCTCGAAGAGAATCTTGTTTTTCGCGTTCTCGGGACGATCGAAGTTGATCGTGTCGACCTTGAGCAGGGCGAAGTAACGCTCGCCTTCCTTCGGTGGGCGGATCTTGCCAACGATGGTGTCACCGGTGCGCAAGTTGAAACGACGGATCTGGCTCGGCGAGACATAGATGTCGTCTGGGCCGGCGAGATAGGAGGCGTCTGCAGAGCGGAGGAAGCCGAAGCCGTCCTGGAGAATCTCCAGCACGCCATCACCGGAGATTTCCTCGCCGCTTTTCGCGTGCTTTTTCAGCAGGGAGAAAATCACGTCCTGCTTGCGCGAACGGGCCATATTTTCTATGCCCATTTCTTCGGCCAGTTGGAGCAGGTCGGTAATCGGCTTTTGCTTGAGTTCAGTCAGATTCATATAGGAATGACGTAATCATTTATGGAGGGGGGGAAATTAAGCTTTTGGCTTAATGAGGCCGCGCCGCGGAGAAGGCGACAGGATCGCGTACTAATCGAAAAGGAATGCGTCGGCGACGGCTTGCAGGGGGCAGTGGAGAAACCAGTGCGGGGCCGAATGTACCACCTGAGTTTCGGAGCGTCTAGCCCTGTTTCACGAAAAAGCCCCGCTATTTGCGGGGCTTTTTGACGACGCTTAGATGTTGGCGTCGAGGAAAGCTTGCAGCTGGGACTTCGACAGCGCGCCCACCTTGGTGGCTTCGACGTTGCCGTTCTTGAACAGCATCAGCGTAGGAATACCGCGCACGCCATGCTTGGCCGGGGTTTCCTGGTTGTCGTCGATGTTCAGCTTGGCAATGGTCAGCTTGCCTTCGTAGGTGGTTGCAATGTCGTCCAGGACCGGAGCGATCATTTTGCAAGGGCCGCACCATTCAGCCCAGTAGTCAACCAGCACCGGGCCAGCAGCCTTGAGTACTTCGGCCTCAAAGGTCGCGTCGGTGACGTGCTTGATAAGATCGTTGCTCATGGATGTCTCCGGATTGTAAGCAAAAAAAACGTTGCCCATCATAGCCGCCCTTCCCCCGTTCAGGAAGCCGCCTCTGATTGAGTCTTCCTATGATGGTGCATGAGTTTGGATATAGCCCAACTCAGGGCGCAACAGGAGTCACGAAGGCAATCCCCGTGCGCAACGCCGCATTGCGTACGTGCTCCTGCATGGTTTTCTGCGCCGACACACTGGCCCGCCGGGCCAGGGCACGCAGGATCTTGCGATGTTCCTGCCAGGTTTCCATGGCCCGCTCCGGGCGGATGAACGGTAGTTTCTGGCTTTCCAGAAACACCTCGGCACGGGCACTCAGGATGCTCACCATCGCCTGGTTGCCGCTGGCCAGCAGGATGCGCTGGTGGAATTCGAAGTCCAGCCGTGCGGCCGCTTCGAAGTCGCCGGCCTTGAGCACCTTGCGCATGGTCTCGACGTTGTCTTCCAGGCTGTCCAGCTCATCGATCGTCAGCGTGACCGCCGCCAAACCCGCCGCAAACCCCTCCAGCGCATAGCGCAACTGGAAGATATCGAGCGGCGTGGCCTGGGCCGCAAAAGGCCAGACAAAGCCTGGCGCATCCTCCACCGCCTGCACGAACACACCTTTGCCCGGCTGCACACTGACCACACCCAAGGCGCTCAAGGACGACAGCGCCTCGCGCAGCGACGCCCGGCTGACGCCCAACTGCACCGCCAGGTCGCGCTGGGACGGCAGTGCAGCGCCCGGCCCGAAGCCTTGCTCCTTGATCAGTTTGCGGATGGCCTGCAGGGCCGCTTCCGGTACGGCTTGGGCGATGGAATTCATAAAAAACTCAAGATTTGCGTCAACAGAGCGGCTAGTTGTAAAGCTATTCAGGAGCCACGGCAAGCCACGCCCCAAAGGGGCTCGCGCAGTTTTACCGACGCTCGAAAAGGGTGCGAAAACGCGCACAACTGTTCAGACCAGTAAGACCACCAAAGCTCAACAAACTCGCACCTCGCAGACGATCCGCGCAGTACTGGCATGGGCTGTGCACTGAGCAAATCCAGAAAATTCCTTCGCCCTTCTCGGAGAGTTGCCATGACCAAGCGCTACAGCGCCCTGCTCACTGCCCTGTTTGCCAGCCTGATGCTGAGCCAGGCACCCGCCCAGGCCAACGGTCTGGACGATATCGTCGCCCGTGGCACCCTCAAGGTCGCCGTGCCCCAGGACTTCCCACCGTTCGGCTCGGTCGGCCCCGACATGAAACCCCGCGGCCTGGACATCGACACCGCCAAACTGCTGGCCGACCAACTCAAGGTCAAGCTGGAGCTGACCCCGGTCAACAGCACCAACCGCATCCCGTTTCTCACCACCGGCAAGGTCGACCTGGTGATCTCCAGCCTGGGCAAGAACCCCGAGCGCGAAAAGGTCATCGACTTCTCCAAGGCCTACGCACCGTTCTACCTGGCCGTATTCGGCCCGCCTGACGCCGCCATCAGCAGCACCGACGACCTCAAGGGCAAGACCATCAGCGTGACCCGTGGCGCCATCGAGGACATCGAGCTGACCGCCGTAGCGCCCAAAGAAGCTACCATCAAGCGCTTCGAAGACAACAACTCCACCATCGCTGCCTACCTGGCCGGCCAGGTCGACCTGATCGCCAGCGGCAACGTGGTCATGGTGGCGATCAGCGAACGCAGCCCGAAACGCGTGCCGGCGCTGAAAGTGAAGCTCAAGGACTCGCCGGTGTACGTGGGCGTGAACAAGAACGAGCCGGCGCTTCTGGAGAAGGTCAACCAGATCCTGGTCGCGGCCAAGGCTGATGGCAGCCTGGAAAAGAACGCGATGCAGTGGCTCAAAGAGCCATTGCCTGCTGATCTCTGAAGCGGAGCTGATTGATGGCCTATCAATTCGACTTTGTGCCGGTGCTGGCCAATACCGATCTGCTGTTGCGCGGCGCGCTGTTCACCCTTGAGCTGACGGCTATCGGCGCAATCCTGGGCGTCGCCCTGGGTACTGTCGGCGCCGTGGTGCGGGCGTGGAAGATCCAGCCCTTTGCCTGGTTCTTCGGTGTGTATGTCGAGTTGATCCGCAACACGCCGTTTCTGGTGCAGTTGTTCTTCATCTTCTTCGGCCTGCCCTCCCTGGGATTGAAAATCACCGAGTGGCAAGCAGCCGTATTGGCGATGGTGATCAACCTGGGGGCCTACTCCACGGAGATCATCCGCGCCGGTATCCAGGCCATCCCGCGCGGGCAACTGGAAGCCGCCGCCGCGCTGGCGATGACGCGTTTCGAAACGTTTCGCCATGTGGTGCTGCTGCCGGCGCTAGGCAAGGTGTGGCCGGCGCTGAGCAGCCAGATCATCATCGTGATGCTCGGTTCGGCGGTGTGTTCGCAGATCGCCACCGAGGAGCTGAGTTTTGCCGCCAACTTTATCCAGTCACGCAACTTCCGCGCGTTCGAAACCTATGCCCTGACCACCCTGGTGTACCTGTGCATGGCGTTGATGATTCGCCAGTTACTCAACTGGATCGGCCGCCGCTTTGTGATGAGGAATAGCCGATGAGTGATTTTTCCTTCTGGGACATCGTGCGCAACCTGCTTACGGGCCTGCAGTGGACGCTGTTGCTGTCGCTCGTGGCGTTTATCGGCGGCGGCCTGATCGGCTTGCTGGTGATGACCCTGCGCATCAGCCGCAAGGCATTCGCGCGCAATGTTGCGCGCACCTATATCGAACTGTTCCAGGGCACCCCGTTGTTGATGCAGCTGTTCCTGGTGTTTTTCGGCATTGCCCTGCTCGGCGTGGATATTTCGCCCTGGCTGGCGGCCGCAATCGCCTTGACGCTGTTCACCAGCGCCTACCTCGCCGAAATCTGGCGCGGCTGCGTCGACTCCATCGCCCATGGCCAGTGGGAAGCATCGGCCAGCCTGGCGTTGAATCCGCTTGAACAACTGCGCTACGTGATCCTGCCCCAAGCGCTGCGCATTGCCGTGGCGCCCACCGTCGGGTTCTCGGTGCAAGTGGTCAAAGGCACCGCCGTCACTTCAATCATCGGCTTTACTGAACTGACCAAGACCGGCGGCATGCTCGCCAACGCCACCTTCGAGCCCTTCATGGTCTACGGCCTGGTGGCCCTCGGTTACTTCCTGCTCTGCTACCCCTTGTCCCTCAGTGCGCGCTACCTGGAAAGGAGACTGCATGCCTCTGCTTAGAATTTCCGCCCTGCATAAGTATTACGGCGATCACCACGTCCTCAAGGGCATCGACCTGACCGTTGAAGAAGGCCAGGTCGTGGCAATCATCGGCCGCAGCGGCTCGGGCAAGTCCACCCTGCTGCGCACCCTCAACGGCCTGGAATCGATCAACGACGGCGTGATCGAGGTGGATGGCGAATACCTCGACGCTGCCCGCGCCGACCTGCGCAGCCTGCGGCAGAAAGTCGGCATGGTGTTCCAACAGTTCAACCTGTTCCCGCACCTGACAGTGGGTGAGAACGTCATGCTTGCACCGCAAGTGGTGCAGAAAGTGCCCAAGGCCAAGGCCGCCCAATTGGCCAGGCAAATGCTGGAACGCGTGGGCCTGGGTGAAAAATTCGACGCATTCCCCGATCGCCTGTCCGGCGGCCAGCAGCAACGCGTTGCCATCGCCCGCGCCCTGGCCATGTCGCCCAAGGTGCTGCTGTGCGATGAAATCACCTCGGCCCTGGACCCGGAACTGGTCAATGAAGTACTCAGCGTGGTGCGCCAACTGGCCAAGGACGGCATGACCCTGATCATGGTCACCCACGAAATGCGCTTCGCCCGGGAAGTGGGCGACAAGCTGGTGTTTATGCACCAAGGCAAGGTGCACGAAGTCGGCGATCCCAAGGTACTGTTCGCCAACCCGCAAACCCCTGAGTTCGCCAACTTCATCGGCTCGGTGGAACAGCCGGACTGACCAGTTCGAAACTGCCACGCCCCTCCAGCACCACTTGATTGGTGACTTGCAGGGCGTTGGCGGGCAGGTCGGTGTCGACTTCAACCTGGGCAGTCAATCGCTTTCCCACCGCCCGAGCGACCAGGACCTGGCCCGGCAACAACTGCCCGTCGAAGGCCTTACCCGGAAGGTGGGCCTGCGCCCATTCGACGGCACGCCCATCCACCTGGGCGTGCTTGAGAGTCAGGCTGAACCGCCCATGATGCCCAAACCGAAAACCTTGCCCGTCGGCCACGCCGGTAAATCGCAATGCGACGGCTGCCGGCTCTGCGCACAGTACGTTCAGGTGCACCCTGCGCGTACCCAGTGCGATTGAACGGCTCTCGACAAGCGCCTCCCGGCGAATGACGCCATAGTCGATATACGGCTGGCTGACGGACAGTTGGCAGTTTTCGGCACGTACTCCACCGGCCATCGACAGGGTGCAGAGCAATGCGAAAAAACCCGCGATTTTCAGTTTAACGACCATGGCACACCGCCGATGTAGTCTCATAGAACTTGTCATGGTCGGCCTCAGTCTCGGGAGCAAGGTTGAGCAGGCAAGAGGAAGCGTCCGGCAACGCAACGCGCAGGTGCTGCGAATCATTGAGGTCGTTCAGAAAGATCATGCCGTCACCCACCACGCTGGTCAGGAAGCGATTGTTTTTATCGAACACCGAAGCGCCCTGAGGCAGTGTTCGCCCTTGTTGATCAGTGGCCGTGACTAACACACGACGCACTGTCACCACATCGAATGCGACGGTATTGACGGACCCTCGCCCTGGGGCAAGCACTCGGGTGCCGTTCTTCAGGTCAACGCGCTTGGGCAAGGACTGGGTCTGCACTTCGATGCGACTGTTCGTGTAGGCGGGCAAGCCTGGGATCACGGCCTGCCCGCTGAAGTCGGTCCACACCGGACCGTAGGGCGTGTCGAGTTTTGCAGAGCCGATATTCCCTACCGAGGCGATGCCAAAGGTGTCCTGGATGGCATACGGCGAGAAGGTCACGCCACCCGTGTGGGCCACTACGCCACCTTGCAGTTGCCCCGTGTAACTGGTGCCCGATGGGTCGCGACTGACCCCCAGGCCCACGCGGGTGTAGCGTGGCACCAGGTCCACCTGGCCGCGTATCGACTGCTCCCGAGCGCTGAGGTCGCGCTCGACACCGACCTCGTAATTCACATATTCATTGACCCGCTCACTGAGCGCCGTACCGGCTCGGGATTGATTGCCACGCCGGCTGACGTAGCTGTTCACCCGCCGATCGCTGCCCAGGGGTACGCTGACCTGCAGCCGCACGGACAGATCGCTGTCATCGACCGTATCGCGCCGACGGCCCTCATACAGGGCGTCGCGGCGTGCCGAAGTACCGCCTACCTGAGAGTCAGCGACCAATGCGACGTCCGCATAGCGGAACGACTTGTTCCATGCCGCAAACACATGCTCGGCCGATTGCCCATCAAACTGGGAACTGCGGGTATACCCCACGGAAAATGCACCCAGTGTGTTGTCGACCCAGCTCACACCCGCCGTGTACTGACTCTTGAAGCGTGCGTCCCACTCGTCGGCCCTGGTCGATCGGCCCGCTTCAAGGACCTCGCGATAACCACGGCTTTGCGTAGTGGCACTGAGGTTAAGATCGATATTGGCGTACACCGGGCTGCTTGCGGACACGCTGCTGCGTGATCCGGACACCGCATTACGGCTGTCCCGGGACACGTTGTGACGTGCGCCAACAGACACCCGTTGGAAAAACACGCTGCCCAGGGTGCCTCCTGCCGCCCCATACTCATCGGCGCTCAACAAGCCGAAGCCCACCGAGGAGTCTCGTCCCAAGCCCCAGGTGCCGCTGCCCATGGCAACGACCGGACTCGGGCCTTCCTCATGCGCATTTCTACGCACCTTGCCCAGGGAGAAATAGTAGCCAGGCTCCGCCGGCGCGCTCCCGGCAAATGAAGCCGCAGGTACCACGAAGCTGCGCTTGGCACCTCGCACATCGATGACGCTGACCTCCAGGTCGCTGGTGCCGTTGAGCAATGGCAGGCCCGTCAGCCGGAACGGTCCCTCGGGCACCAGTGTGCTGTGGATCAACACTCCCGATTGACGGACTTCAATCCGCGACTGACTCTGCGCCAGCCCCTCCACCACAGCATTGTTACTGCCCGCCGGCGTGCGCGACTGACCGTCAGGAAAAAACTGCACACCGGACAGCTGAACACCGCCAAACAGTGGGTTGTTGCTGGAGAGCTGGCCTACCTGAAAGGTCGATTGCAACGCGGCAATATCCCGCTGCGCATAAGCATAAAGATGCTCGTTGCGGGTCACGCCGTTGTCGGACACATAAAACTGGCGACTGCGGACAATCCAATCGCCCATGTTGAACCCCGCCTCGGTGTAAGCCGAAACAAAACGATTGCTTCCACTGTTCGAGTAACTGTCGAATCCCTGCACGTCATAGTTGAACAAAGCCGCCGCCCCGCCCCGGGCAAACTGGCCAGCCTCCCACTGCGGTTCACGCAGTGATCCGGTCGGCACTACCAGCGCCACTTCGTCATTGCCTGGGCGCAGCCGCACCATCGTGGCCGGGAAAGCCCCCAGGAAGTCATGGCAGGCCTGGTCTGCAGTAGCCCCCTTGCGGATAATGCCTTCGGGCTTTACCAATCCGGCTTTATCAAGCAGCCCCGGGGTGAAACACAGCTGCCCTTGTGAGTCGAACCGGGCATCGACCAACCCGAGCGGGTTGCCATTGACCCGCAACCCCACCACATGGACACCTTCGCGAAAGCGCGCCGCACTGCGAAAGTAATCGGAGACCTTCGGATCAATGCCGTGGGTAGTCAGGGCCGCCAGGTCGAAACCCTCCCCCAGCTCAATCGCGGGGGCCAGGCAAGGCAAGCCCCACAGTGTCGCCACCCCCATCAGCAGAGTGGGCCGACACGGCCACAAAGGGGCCACTCGTTTGTTATTCGACAGGTTGGCCATGGGTCGATCACCCCCTGTCGGCATTGATCGGGGCCCGGAAGCTGTCCGCCGAAAAGCCGTAAAGCGTAGCCGGCTGGATCTCGACGCCTGTTACCCCTTCCATCACGCCATCCACCTTCAGCGTCAGCGTTTCCCCCGGCAACACGTAAGTGCGCGGCAAGGTTGCCAGGGCGCCTTGTGGCAACAGCCGCACCTCCGGAACCAGGCGCACTACATAGGCACTGTCGTTGTGAACCGTCAGCCCCGCCCCTGCGCGCGTCCACTTCAGCAGTTCCCAGGGCGTGTGATGAACCGGCAGATCTTTCGGGTGAAGGATCAACGGCAAATTCTGTCGCAGCGTGATGCCGATAGTCGCACCGCCTGCGGCGCGCGCCTGGGGGATGCCTTCGAAAGACACGCGCTTCAACCGCTGGGTCTTCAGTGGCTCCTTCAAGGTGCTGATGAAACGCACCAATTGGGTTTCCCCCGCCTCCACGCGGGTAATGGGTGGCGTCACAATTAACAGCGACTCCACATCCTCGGGCACATTCTCTACGACCGAGTGAAGCAGCGCTGGCGCCGCGTCGGTATTCTTGATGTTCAGCGTGGCTTCGCCCTGGGCTTCATAAAGCACAACTACCGTAGTTTCGGGCAACATACCGTCGGCGAATGCAATACCGGTAAAACACAGACACGCGCCCACACAAAACAACCGTGCATTATTTATTAATGAAAGACTAAGCACTCAGCGTTCCCCACGACCTTTAAGTTGTTTTTATCCAGACATCCACATAAAAACAGCCGACAAGAAGCACTCGGCTTCTTTATCGGCTGTAGTTCGAGCGCTTAGATGTAACTCAACTCAAGTGTCGCGCGCCCATCCAGGGTAATGTCACGACTCAGGTCCAGATCCTGCCCCCTGTTGATAACCGCCCGCACCGCGATGGTTCCGGTCAATTGAGCGATTGAGGCCGGGATGATGGTTGTGCCGCTGCGCCATGAATACTGAGTGGGCGATTGGGCGACCTTACCGTCGCTGTTCTGCCAGGCACCGCTACCGATACGCATGATGGGAGACAGTGCTGTACTCGACGACCTGAGGTCCCTGAGGGTGACCGCAAAGCCGCCGGTTCGCCGGCCGTTCGCAGTGCCCAGGCCATAGTTGTGCACCTCGGTATAGCCTGCGCCGAGCACATTGAGGATGCCCGGGACCTTGCTGGCCGCCTGCAGGTCGACGAATTTCAGTCCGAACGTGGCAGGCGTGGTGCCGCAAGTGACGGTCAACGGGGCGGTTCTTTCCGCCAGTGGGTTGAACGCGGTTGGCAGCAGTTGGCCAGAGGGAATGTCGCCGTAGTTGATGATGCCACCACCGGTCATGCTGAGGTTGCAGGCGGCTGGTTTGATCGTCCCCCTGACGATCAGCTCGGCACTGGTGGATGCATGGACGTTGAGGGCGGCGGCCAGCCAAGCAATACCGAGAGTCAATCCAACAATTTTTTTCATAGTCGACCTGTCACTTAAAGTTGTCAGGCGTACTTATTTCTGCCTTGAAGACACAAGCCATAAATAAATAACACCACGGCACGATTGCCGAATGACAGTCTGTCGCCTCAAGGCCCGGATAAAGAATAAGGCAATACCGTGTTTAGTGTGGGAGCGATAAAAACAAATTGTCGGCACAACCCACCACGGCAGTAGTCCTGAACATAAAAACCAATAGCGCTCCGTCTCAAAAGTTGTAGGCGAAATCAAATATCGTCTTATAAAAATCCGAAGTTATATTCCCCTACAGAACTACGCGTATGCGCCAACAGAACCATGGAAAGACACCCTACACTTTCCACAAAAATCCCCTACAGACGAGCGCAGAGAAATTCACGGAGCACTACGCGTTGGCGTCAGCGGTCGATCGTGGCACGATGGTAAGGTTATCGACCGAGACCCCCTAACCATGCCGCAATCCCAAGCCAAGAATCTGTCCCTGATCGCCGCCATCGACCTGGGCTCCAACAGCTTTCACATGGTCGTGGCCAAGGCCCAGAACGGCGAAATCCGCATCCTTGAGCGGCTCGGCGAAAAAGTGCAGCTGGCTGCCGGGATCGACGACGAGCGCCAGCTCAATGAAGAATCCATGCAACGCGGCCTCGACTGCCTCAAACGTTTTGCACAGCTGATCAACGGCATGCCCCTCGGCGCCGTGCGAATCGTCGGCACCAACGCCCTGCGCGAAGCCCGTAACCGGGGCGAATTCATCCGTCGCGCCGAGGAGATCCTCGGTCACCCGGTGGAAGTCATTTCCGGCCGTGAAGAAGCACGCCTTATCTACCTCGGCGTGTCGCATACCCTGGCCGATACCCCTGGCAAGCGCCTGGTGGCGGACATCGGCGGCGGCAGTACCGAGTTCATCATCGGCCAGCGCTTCGAGCCGCTGCTGCGCGAAAGCCTGCAGATGGGCTGTGTCAGCTATACCCAACGCTATTTCAAGGACGGCAAGATCACCCCGGCGCGCTACGCCCAGGCCTACACGGCAGCGCGACTGGAGATCATGAGCATCGAGCACGCCCTGCACCGCCTGACCTGGGATGAGGCCATCGGCTCGTCCGGCACCATCCGTGCCATCGGCCTGGCGCTCAAGGCCGGCGGCCATGGCACCGGTGAAGTCAACGCCGAAGGCCTGGCCTGGCTCAAGCGCAAGCTGTTCAAGCTGGGGGATGCCGAGAAGATCGACTTCGACGGCATCAAGCCCGACCGTCGCACCATCTTCCCGGCCGGCCTGGCGATTCTCGAGGCGATCTTCGACGCCCTCGAACTGCAACGCATGGACCACTGTGACGGCGCCCTGCGCGAAGGCGTGCTGTATGACCTGCTGGGCCGCCATCATCATGAAGACGTACGAGAGCGCACGCTCACCTCGCTGATGGAGCGCTATCACGTCGACCAGGAGCAGGCAGCCCGCGTGGAGCGTAAAGCCCTGCATGCGTTCGACCAGGTCGCCGAAGACTGGGACCTGGAAGACGGCGTATGGCGCGAACTGCTCGGCTGGGCGGCCAAGGTGCATGAAGTGGGCCTGGATATCGCCCACTACCACTACCACAAGCACGGCGCCTACCTGATCGAGCACTCCGACCTGGCGGGTTTCTCCCGGGAAGACCAGCAGATGCTCGCACTGCTGGTGCGCGGCCATCGTCGCAATATTCCCAAGGACAAGTTTGCCGAGTTCGGCGATGAAGGCATCAAGCTGATCCGCCTGTGCGTGCTGCTGCGCTTTGCGATCCTGTTCCACCATATTCGCGGCACCCAGCAGATGCCCCAGGTGACCCTGCGTGCCAATGGCGACAGCCTGGATGTCGTATTCCCCAAAGGCTGGCTGGATGAGAACCAGCTGACCCAGGCGGACTTCGCCCAGGAAGCGGAGTGGCTGACGCGGGTGGGGTTCAGCCTGAACCTGCGCTAACCCGATCTCATGAACACTGCAAAAACAAATGTGGGAGGGGGCTTGCCCCCGATTACGGTGTGTCAGTCGCGAATACTTTGACTGAACCACCGCAATCGGGAGCAAGCCCCCTCTCACATTTTCAGAGCGTGTTGTCTGTTAGTTCACCGACAGAATCGGGCTACCCAACTTTTCCAGCAACGTCGCCTGGGCGCTGCGCGGGTTCTGGTTGCCGGTCGGCGTGTTACGCACGTAACGGCCATCCGACTGCAGACTCCAGCTGTGGGTGTTATCGGTGAGGTAGCTTTCCAGCTCCTTCTTGACCCGCATGATCAGCTTCTTGCCCTCGACCGGGAAGCAGGTCTCCACACGCTTGTCGAGGTTGCGCTCCATCCAGTCGGCACTGGAGAGGAACATCTGCTCCTCGCCGCCGTTAAGGAAGTAGAACACCCGCGTGTGTTCCAGGAAGCGGCCGATGATCGAGCGCACATGGATGTTATGCGACACGCCGACAATGCCCGGACGCAGGCAGCACATGCCGCGCACCACCAGGTCGATACGCACGCCGGACTGGCTGGCCTTGTACAGCGCGCGGATGATCTTCGGGTCGGTCAGCGAGTTGAACTTGGCGATGATGTGCGCCGGTTTGCCCTCGATGGCGAACTGGGTCTCGCGGGCAATCATGTCGAGCATGCCCTTCTTCAGGGTGAACGGCGCGTGCAGCAGCTTCTTCATGCGCAAGGTCTTGCCCATGCCGATCAATTGGCTGAACAACTTGCCGACGTCTTCACACAAGGCGTCATCGGAAGTCAGCAGGCTGTAGTCGGTATAGAGCTTGGCGTTGCCGGCGTGGTAGTTGCCGGTACCCAGGTGGGCGTAACGCACGATCTCACCGGCTTCGCGGCGCAGGATCAGCATCATCTTGGCGTGGGTCTTGAAGCCAACCACACCATAGATCACTACCGCGCCGGCCGCTTGCAGGCGGCTGGCCAGTTGCAGGTTCGACTCTTCATCAAAGCGTGCGCGCAACTCGATCACCGCAGTGACTTCCTTGCCGTTGCGCGCGGCATCTACCAGCGCGTCGACGATTTCCGAGTTGGCACCGGAACGGTACAGGGTCTGGCGCACGGCCAACACGTGCGGGTCCTTGGCAGCCTGGCGCAGCAGGTCGACCACCGGGGTGAAGGACTCGAACGGGTGCAGCAGCAGGATGTCCTGCTTGCTCACGACGCTGAAGATGTTCTCGCTGTTTTGCAGCAGTTTCGGGATCTGCGGCGTGAACGGCGTGTATTGCAGCTCCGGATGGCTGTCCAGGCCGGTGATGCTGAACAGGCGCGTGAGGTTCACCGGGCCATTGACCTGGTACAGCTCGGTCTCGCCCAGGTTGAACTGCTTGAGCAGGTAGTCCGACAGATGTTTCGGGCAGGTGTCGGCCACTTCCAGGCGCACCGCATCCCCGTAGCGCCGCGAGAACAGCTCGCCGCGCAGGGCGCGGGCCAAGTCTTCGACGTCTTCGGAATCCAGCGCCAGGTCGGCGTTACGGGTCAGGCGGAACTGGTAGCAGCCCTTGACCTTCATGCCTTGGAACAGATCATCGGCGTGGGCGTGGATCATCGACGACAGGAATACATAGTTGTCGCCAGCGCCCCCCACCTCTTCGGGTACCTTGATGATCCGTGGCAGCAAGCGCGGCGCCGGGATGATCGCCAGGCCCGAATCGCGACCGAAGGCGTCGATCCCTTCCAGCTCGACGATGAAGTTCAGGCTCTTGTTCACCAGCAGCGGGAACGGGTGTGTAGGGTCCAGGCCGATCGGCGTGATGATCGGCGCGATTTCGTCGCGGAAGTAGCGACGCACCCAGGTCTTGATCTTGGTGGTCCAGTGGCGGCGACGGATGAAGCGAACCTGATGTTTTTCCAGCTCCGGCAGCAGGATGTCATTGAGGATCGCGTACTGGCGGTCCACATGACCGTGCACCAGCTCGCTGATGCGCGCCAACGCCTGGTGCGGCTGCAGGCCGTCCGCGCCAGCTTGTTCACGGGCGAAGGTGATCTGTTTCTTGAGGCCGGCGACGCGGATCTCGAAGAACTCATCCAGGTTGCTGGAGAAAATCAGCAGGAATTTCAGGCGTTCCAGCAACGGGTAGGACTCATCCAGTGCCTGTTCAAGCACGCGGATGTTGAATTGCAGTTGTGACAGCTCGCGGTGGATGTACAGGCTGCTGTCATCCAGGTTGGTCACTACGGCGGCCACCGGGGCCGGGGCTGGCGCTTCGGCGACCACCACAGGCGCGGCCGGCTCGTGCTCCGGCGGGGTCTCGGTGACTTGTTCCACCACCGGGTGAGCGTCTTTTACGGCAACTTCGGAGAGTCCTTCGGTATTCATCGAATGTTCCTGTGAGGGCTATTGTTGCTCTCTAAGCAATTGGGCGGCGCGGGCGGCGAAATAGGTCAGGATGCCATCAGCCCCGGCACGTTTAAAGGCCGTCAAGGATTCTAGGATTACCCCTTCACTCAACCAGCCATTTTGTATTGCAGCCATGTGCATGGCGTATTCGCCACTGACCTGATACACAAAGGTCGGCACTTTGAATTCCTCTTTGACCCGGTAAAGGATGTCCAGGTACGGCATCCCCGGCTTGACCATCACCATGTCGGCACCTTCGGCCAAATCGGCCGCCACTTCGTGCAAGGCTTCATGGCTGTTAGCCGGGTCCATCTGGTACGAAGCCTTGTTGGCCTTGCCCAGGTTCAGCGCCGAGCCCACCGCATCGCGAAACGGGCCGTAGTAGGCGCTGGCGTACTTGGCCGAGTAGGCCATGATCCGCACATT
This sequence comes from Pseudomonas sp. NIBRBAC000502773, assembly GCF_006517195.1. NCBI lineage: Bacteria > Pseudomonadati > Pseudomonadota > Gammaproteobacteria > Pseudomonadales > Pseudomonadaceae > Pseudomonas > Pseudomonas sp. NIBRBAC000502773. Next base: position 3,038,708 of record NZ_CP041189.1, read on the forward strand.
GACGTGGCCGGCCAGTTCCAGGGCTTCGCGAATCGCCTGGATGCGGCCGTCCATCATGTCCGACGGCGCAACCACCTGGGCGCCTGCTGCCGCATGGGACAAGGCCTGCTTGACCAGCGCGTCGACGGTAATGTCGTTCTGAACATAGCCGTCTTCGTCAAGAATGCCATCCTGCCCGTGGGTAGTGAACGGGTCCAACGCCACGTCGGTGATCACCCCCAGCTCCGGGAAACGCTCGCGCAGGGCGCGGGTGGCGCGCTGGGCGATACCGTCCGGGTTCCAGGCTTCGGCAGCATCAAGGGACTTGAGTTCAGACGGCGTGACCGGAAACAACGCCAACGCCGGAATCCCCAGGTCGACCCAGCCAGCCGCCTCTTCAAGCAGCAGATCAATGGTCAGACGCTCTACACCCGGCATCGACGCCACCGCTTCCCGGCGATTTTCGCCGTCGAGCACAAACACCGGCAGGATCAGATCATCCGTGGTCAGTACGTTTTCACGAACCAGGCGGCGAGAAAAATCATCACGACGATTACGGCGCAGGCGGGTAGCAGGGAACAGGCGATTGGCAGGGGTAAAGCTCACGACAGACTCCTGAGCCCGGGTTCACGGGCGAGCGTTGCAGTTATAAGCGGGCATTATGACGAAGGTATGACAGTTGTGCTTAACGATGCGACCTGTAGCCGCATTCGTCGCCCAATGTAGGAATTGTTCACTTCGTGACACATCTCGATACTTTCATGAATGTTCACGAAGGCGTAGGCTGCGCGTTCATTTCGCCAGCACCCAGACCATGCTTCAACAATTTCTGCATGACTTCGGCTACTTTGCCCTCTTCCTAGGCACGTTCTTCGAAGGCGAAACCATCCTGGTTCTCGCAGGCTTCCTGGCGTTCCGTGGGTACATGGATATCAACCTGGTGGTGGTCGTTGCCTTCTTCGGCAGCTACGCCGGCGACCAGCTTTGGTATTACATGGGGCGCAAGCACGGCCGCAAACTGTTGGCGCGCAAGCCGCGCTGGCAATTGATGGGCGACAAGGCCCTGGAACATATCCGCAGGCACCCGGATATCTGGGTGCTGAGCTTCCGCTTTGTCTATGGATTGCGCACGGTGATGCCGGTGGCCATTGGTCTTTCCGGTTACCCACCGATGCGCTATCTGATCCTCAACGGTATCGGCGCCGCGATCTGGGCTGCCGCGTTGGGGGCTGCGGCTTATCACTTTGGCGCGGTGCTGGAAGGCATGCTTGGCAGCGTCAAGAAATACGAGTTGTGGGTACTGGGCGCCTTGCTGCTGCTGGGCTTTGGCCTGTGGCTGCGCCGCCGCTTCAAGAACGCACGCATCGCCCGCCAGGCCTGTGCCGATGCCAAGGCACGGCTCGCAGCCGCCGAGCCGGCCCCGGCAGAACCACCTAAGACACCAGTCGAGTAAGCCGGCCTCTGCAGCAGTAGAGGCCAATCCCGCTGAGCAGGCTGTAGCTCGCCAGCCCCAGCCAGCCCAGGTTGCTGGCCGGCCACAGCCCGACCAGCGGCGCCAGCCACACCAACGGCACATTCAGCGCCAGGCGCATCAGCTCGGCCTTTAAGGCCCATGAGCGATTCTCCAGGGCCACGCCGAGGGTAAACAACCCAAGCGCCATCGCACTCCAGCCGACAATCAGCGCTGTACTGGGCAGGCCCTCGCCGAAATTCATCAAGTAGCTGCCAAACCCCACATACGCCGCGAACTGCAGGGCGATATAGACCTGTTGGCGCGTGTCCAGCGGCACGTCGAATTTGCGGAACTGGCTCAAGTCGGGCTTGGCCAATGGATACTTGGCCTTCACGTCCGCCGGGCGCCAACCGGTGCGCATAAACCAGATGCGCAGCTTGTCCCACCGACTCTCGGTACGCCGTGCATCACTCCAGAGCTGTGCATAAAACTGCAGGTTGGCCCACAGCGGGTTCCAGCTGGCCAAGGGTGTGGTCACGCCGAAAATCACCGGCTCGTTGTCGTCTTCTTCCTGGAAGGTGCCGAACAGCCGATCCCAAAGAATGAACACACCGCCATAGTTGCGATCCATGTAGAGAGCGTTCTGTGCATGGTGGGCCCGATGATTGGAGGGCGTGACGAAAAACCACTCGAACCAGCCAAGCTTGGGCACGTGCCGGGTATGCACCCAGAATTGATACAACAGGTTGAGGGACGCCACGCTGATAAACACCACCAGCGGCACGCCAAGCACGGCCAGGGGCAGGTAGAAGATCCAGCTCAGCAGGAAGCCGGTGCTGGTCTGGCGCAGGGCAGTGCTGAGGTTGTAGTCCTCGCTCTGGTGATGCACCGAGTGCGCGGCCCACAGGATATTGCGCTCGTGCCCCATCCGGTGCAGCCAGTAGTAGCAGAAGTCGTAGAACACAAAGGCGAATACCCAGGTCCAGGCGCTGTGGGCAGGCAGCTCGATCAACGCCAGGTGCTTGAGGGCGAACGCGTAGGTCAGCAGCCCCACCCCCTTGGTCAACAGCCCGGTGGTGGTGGACAGCACGCCGGTGCTGAGGCTGTTGATGGCGTCCGCCACCCGGTAGTTGCGCTGGCCACGCCAACGGTCGGCGAGCAGCTCCACCACAATCAAGGCAATGAAAAACGGCACCGCGTAAGGCACGAAGTCCATGGTCTGGTCCGGTCTATTTTTGTTACATCAAGATTAGGTGCAGCGGCGCGAGATCCCATTGGCAACAGGTGACAAATTAGTAGACATTTAACGCCAAGACTCCAGGAGAAATGCCCATGAGCAAAAAGATTGCAGTGATCCTTTCCGGCTGCGGCGTGTACGACGGCGCAGAGATCCACGAAAGCGTGATCACCCTGCTGCGCCTGGATCAGCGCGGTGCTCAGGTCCAGTGTTTTGCACCCAATATCGCCCAGTTGCATGTGATCAACCACCTGACCGGCGAGGAGATGCCCGAGTCGCGCAATGTGCTGGTGGAGTCGGCCCGCATTGCCCGGGGCGAGGTCAAGGATATTCGAGACGCCAACGCCGACGAGTTCGATGCGCTGATCGTACCCGGTGGGTTTGGTGCGGCGAAGAACTTGTCGAACTTTGCCGTCGAGGGCGCCGGTTGCAGCGTCAACCCGCAAGTACTGGAACTGGCCGAAGCCTTTGCCGAAGCGGGCAAGCCGGTGGGGCTGATCTGCATCTCGCCGGCCCTGGCCGCGAAGATCTACGGCCCGGGCGTGACCTGCACCATCGGCAATGACACCGACACTGCCGCAGCCCTGGACAAGATGGGCGCCACCCATCAGGAATGCAGCGTGGAAGACATTGTCGAGGACACCGCACGCAAGTTGGTCAGTACGCCCGCCTATATGCTCGGCAAAAACATCAGTGAAGTGGCTTCAGGCATCAACAAGCTAGTGGACCGTGTGCTGGAGCTGACCCACGAGAACGATTAGTGGGGATGCCGGGCTCCCTCTCCACCGGATCAGGACTGGCGCATTAACCGCGTCAGTATCCTGTCGAGTGCGTTGGCAAACGCCTGCTTGTCCTTCTCCCCATGGGGCGGTGGTCCACCGCCCATCTGGCCCTGCTCGCGCAGGTCGGTAAACAGGTTGCGCACCGCCAACCGCTCACTCATGTTTGCCGGGCTGAACTCCTTGCCCCGAGGGTCGAGGGCCGTGACGCCCTTCTTCACCAGACGGTCGGCCAGGGGCACATCGCTGCAGATCACCAGTTCACCGGGCACGGCGTGCTCCACCAAATAGTCATCTGCTGCGTCCGGGCCGCTGGGCACCACGATCAACTTCACGCACGAGAAGCTCGGCTTGATCTGGCTCTGCCCCGCCACCAATACAACTTCGAACTGGCGCTTGAGGGCGAACTTCACCACCTGGTCCTTGGCGGCCCGGGGGCAGGCGTCCGCATCGATCCATACGCGCATGTTATGCCGCCACTCGCTGCTTTTCTGCCAGCCGGCTGCGGCCGTAGAGCACCACAATGGCCAGGATCGCCACGGCCTGTGCGCTCAACGAGTACGCATCGGCGTGAATGCCCAGCCAGTCGAAGTCAAAGAACGCCACCGGCCGCGTGCCGAAGATGCCGGCTTCCTGCAACGCCTTGACGCCATGCCCGGCGAACACCACCGACAACGCGCACAGCAGCCCCGCATTGATGCCGAAAAACAGCGCCAGCGGCAGTTTCGCCGAACCGCGCAGGATCACCCAGGCCAGGCCCACCAGCAGCACCAACGCCGTGGCACCACCCGCCAGCACCGCGTTGTGCCCGGCCGGGCCCGCTTGCAGCCACAGGGTTTCGTAGAACAGGATCACTTCGAACAGCTCGCGGTAGACCGAGAAGAACGCCAATATCGCAAAACCGAAACGCCCACCACCGCCCACCAGGCTGCTCTTGATGTAGTCCTGCCACGCCGCAGCATGGCGGCGGTCGTGCATCCACACGCCAAGCCACAGCACCATCACACTGGCAAACAGCGCCGTGCAGCCTTCGAGCAATTCGCGCTGGGCGCCGCTGACATCAATCACATACGCCGCCAGCGCCCAGGTGGCCAAGCCGGCCAAGAGCGCCAGGCCCCAGCCGACGTTGACGCTGCGCACCGCCGATTGCTGGCCGGTGTTGCGCAGAAACGCAAGGATCGCCGCCAGCACCAGGATCGCTTCCAGGCCTTCACGCAGCAGGATCAGCAGACCGGAAATGTAGCTCAACGACCAGCTCAAGCCATCGCTGCCCAGCAAGCCTGCGGACTCGGTGAGCTTGCCCTTGGCCACGTCCAGGCGTTGCTGCACCTGCTCGATCGGCAGACCGTCCTGTAACGACTGCCGGTAAGCCATCAGGGCCTTCTCGGTGTCCTTGCGTACGTTGGCGTCGACGTTATCCAGTGAGCTTTCCACCAGCTCGAAGCCTTCCAGGTAGGCCGCTACCGACAAGTCATAGGCTTGTTCGTGGTCTCCGTTACGGAACGCCGCGAGGCTTTTGTCCAGGGTGGTCGCGGTGTAATCGAGCAACTGCGCCGGGCCGCGCTTGACCTGCGGCGGTTGCGCACGCTGGGCGCGGAAGGTCGCGGCAGCAGTTGGGCCGCTTGCGGCCAGCACTTCATTAGGCGTCTGGCGGGCCAGGTCGGCGAGGTTGAAGGGTTGATCGCTTTTCGCCGCAGCCGGGTCGGCGGTGAAGCCCGCGATGTAGGTGGCCAGGTCCCAACGCTGGCGGTCGTCCAGTTGGTCGGCGAAGGACGGCATGTCAGTGCCTTCGACACCCAGACCCAGGGTGTTGTAGATCGCGTAGAGGCTCAGGCGATCCAGGCGCGCAGCATCCGTCAAATTGGCCGGAGGCGGCGTCATCCCCACGCCGGCCGGACCATCGCCGGCACCGGCAGTGCCGTGGCACACCGAACAGTGCTGGGCGTAGAGCGGTGCGCCGCGCGTCGGGTCGGGCGTGATGGCCGGGGCTTGGCTGACTTCATACGCGACTGCCAGCTTGGCGCCCAACTGGCGGGCCTGGCGAGCGACGGTCGCGCCGTCTGCATGGGCGGTGACAGCCGTCAGCAGTTCCTCGACCCCCTTCACCAGTTCCGCGCGCTCGGGCTTTTGCGGCAAATCCGCCACCAACCCCTGCAATACCCCGAGAAACTCTACCTGCTCACGGTATTCCGAATCATCCACCACCTTGCCCGCCGCCACCGTCGGTGGGTAGTCGGCACCAATGTAGTCCAGCAGATGCAGGGCTTGTGGCGCGCCCTCGGCCGTCGCGGCCAGCAGGTTGAAGCTGCACGACATCAATGCCGGCAACAGCAGCCAGGCGAGAAAACGGAAGGGCGCAATCATGAACGAATCTCAAGTGGAAATACGAAGTAACACATTGTTAAGCGTTAAAGGGTTTGACTCAAGGCGTTAGTGATTTGTCGTTTGGGAGAACGGGTATTTGAGAGATGCGTTAGTGGCATCTTGGCCAGCTCAGATGAGGCAAAAAGCCATTGTTTTGCCATTAACGATGCTTATAATGCCGCGCCCTGTTAGTGCGAAAGGGAATTTCGTTCCTCTGCTTTATGAGGAATCACCATATTGGTTGACTACTCTCAGGGAAGAAGTGACATGGCTTTTCGCGCCTTACCTCCGCTCGCGCTCGCGGCAGTCACTTTGCTCAGCGGCTGTTCAATGTTCCGCAGCTACGACGCCGAGCTGCAAGCCACCAACCAGCAACTGGCCACCGGCAATGTCGACGCTGCCCTGACCTTGTTGGAAAAGAACAACACCGGCGAAGACAAAGACCTGCTGTATTTCTTCGAAAAGGGCGAGTTGCTGCGGGCCAAGGGCGACCTGACAGGCAGCCAGACCGCCTGGCGCAGCGCCGACCTGCAAGTCTACAAGTGGGAAGAGTCGGTCAAGTTCGACAGCGCAAAATACCTGTCCCAGTTCGGCAGCTTCCTGGCCAATGACAAGGTGCGTCGCTACGAAGGCTATGACTACGAAAAAGTCATGCTGACCACGCAGATGGCCCTGAACCTGCTGGCCTTGAACGACTTCGACGGCGCACGCACCGAAATCAAGAAGACCCACGAACGCGAAGCGGTGATCGCCGACCTGCGCGACAAGGAATACCTCAAGCGCGAAGACGAAGCCGAGCGCCAGGGCGTGACCACCCAGATCAAGGACCTGCACGGCTACCCCGTGCAAGCGCTCGACGCGCCGGAGGTGGTCGGCCTGAAGAACAGCTACCAGAGTGCATTCAGCCATTACCTGGCCGGCTTCGTCTACGAAGCCCTGGGCGAAAAAGACCTGGCCGCCCCCGGTTATCGCAAGGCTATCGAGCTGCGTCCTAACACGCCATTGCTGGAAAAAGCGCTGCTCGACCTGGACAAATCCAAGGTCGGCAGTGATGAAACCGACGTGCTGATCGTGGTGCAGAGCGGCCTCGCACCCGCCCGCGACTCGATACGCCTGCCGCTGCCGATCCCGATCAATGGCAACCTGGTGATCACCCCACTGTCGTTCCCGGTGATCAAGGCCGACACCTCCACGGCGACCTTCGCCCAGATCGGTGTCGACGGCCAGCAACAGAACCTCACGGTGCTCAACAGCACCACAGCCATGTCCCGCCGCGCCCTGCGTGACGACATGCCGGGGATCATTCTGCGCACCACCGTGCGTGCGGTAAGCCGTGGTGTGGCGCAGAACAACCTGAACAAGACCAACCCCATGGCAGGCCTGGTACTGGGTATCGCCTCGGCCGTGACCGAAGGCGCCGACACCCGCACCTGGCGCACCCTGCCGGACATGACCCAAGTCACGCGCCTGCGCCTGAAGCGCGGTGAACACCAGGTCAGCCTGCCCAACGCCCTGGGTGGCACGCTGGTAACGATCAAGGCCGACCAGCGCTACCAGGTGATCACCCTGCGCATGGTCGGCAACCAAGTGTTCGCCGGTGGCCTCGCCGCCCATGTGCTGCCCGGCACGACAACCCAGGCCATCGCCCTCAAACAACCTTAAGGAACACTCTATGCGTCACTTTATCCTCGGCGCACTGGCGCTGGTCCTGCTTGCCGGCTGTGCCACCCCGCCGCCACCGGAACCTGGCAGCGCCGCGAGCAAGATCGTGGTGATGGGCAAGTTCCAGGGCATCGCGGTCGGCGCCATTCGTGTGGCCCGCGAGAACGGCTTCCTCACCGCCAAGGTGCAACTGAGCAACATCACCAGCAGTAACCAGATGATGTATTACCGCTTCGCCTGGCTGGGCGCCGATGGTTTCCCGGTGGGCGATGAAGAGACCTGGAAGGTGCTGAACCTGTACGCCAACCAGGCGACCTTCCTGCCCGCCATTGCCAATGTGCCCCAGGCCGCGGACTTCCGCCTTGAAGTCAAAACCCCTTGAGCCGTTCATTCTTTTTGCTGCTGAGAGATTTCCCCATGCTTGCACGTTTCTCGATCCTCGCCGTGGTTGCCGTCCTGGCCAGCGGTTGCGCGAATACCTCCCCGGTACTGGGGGGTAAAAACATCAGCTACGGCGACACCAAGGCGGTGGAACTGGTGACCAACGAGTTCGGCTCCACCGACCTGCAGATGATCGCCGAAAGCATGACCCGCTCCCTGGCCCAGTCCGGCATCCTGCAAGGCCGCCCGGTGGTGCAGGTGTATGACGTGAAGAACAAGACCAGCGAGTACATCGACACCCGCGAGATCACCACGTCGATCAAGACCCAGCTGATGAAGACGGGCACCGCCCGCTTCGCCAGCGACAACACCGACATGCAGAGCCAGGTCGACCAGCTCAAGCTGCAGAACCAGAGCGGCTTGTACAAGAAGTCCACCGTCAGCAAGACCGGCAACATGGTCGCCGCCAAGTACCGCCTGGAAGGCTCCATCAGCTCCATCGTCAAGCGCAGCTCGGACTACAAGGACGTGTTCTACAAGTTCAGCCTGCAGCTGATCGACGTCGAGAGCGGCCTGGCCGAATGGATGGACGAAAAAGAAATCCGCAAGACCACGGAGCGCTAGGCAATGCGTGCATGGATTGGTTTGATCGGCCTGTTGTGTGCCTTTGGCGCCTCGGCCGCCCCCAAGATCGCGGTGACCGACCTGGCCTACCAGGCGCAGGTCGAGGAATACATCCACCAGGTTTCGGCCAGCAACAACTTCCAGGCCAGCGCTTATAACGCCAGCGGTGCATCGAACTACAGCGAGTACGAGAGCCGTAGCAGCTACATCGAGCAGATCGAGCTGCGCAAGTTCAGCGGTGATATCAAGGGCGAGATTCTCAAGTCCCGCCAGTTCCAGCTGGTGCAGGGCACGCCCTACACCGCCGATGCCAAGGGTGACGTCTATGACGTGATCAAGCGCATCAAGGCCGGTCACTTCAAGGGCGCGGACTATGTGCTGTTCGGTACGCTGTCAGACATCGACTTCACCCAGGACATCAACGCCCTGGACCACACCAACAGCTACTCGGCAGTGCTGGGCCTGACGCTGGTGGCGGATTTCAGCCTGATCAATACGCGCACCTACGAAATTACCTCGGCGTTTACCGCCATGGGCGAAGGCCAGGACACCAAGCTGGTGAACAGCCGCGACATACGCGTGAGCCTGAACCGGCCGCGGGTGGTGAAGGAAGTGTCGAAGGCGCTGGGTGAGGACGTCGCCAGGCAGTTGGCGGAACAGTTGGGCGGTGGGTACCAGGACCCGGGCCAGCCGGTGCCGCGCAACCACCTGCCACGGGATGAAGCGCCGAAGATCTTGCACTGAACGGTAATCCTCAAGGCAACACAAACCAATGTGGGAGGGGGCTTGCCCCCGATAGCAGGGTGTCAGTCAGCCTAGCTGTAGCTGAGACACCGCCATCGGGGGCAAGCCCCCTCCCACACGTTCAAGTACCGAGGTTTACGCTGTTGCGCGATGCAAGCTGGCCAGGAAACCCGCAGCCCCCACGAACAACCCGGCAAAAGTACGGTTTACGCGCTTCTGCTGCTTGGGCGTGCGCAACAGGCGCAGCACTTTGGACGCCAACCCCGTATACCCCGCCATCACGATCATATCGACGCTGATCATCGTTGCACCGATGATCAGGTACTGCACCAGCAACGGCGCCTGGGGATTCACGAACTGCGGCAGCACAGCCAGCATGAACACCAGGGCCTTGGGGTTGCTGGCGTTGACCAGGAAACCACGGAACATCATCGCCATCGGCTTGCCGAGCGGGCGTATCGCCGCGTCATCGGCCATGTCCATGGGCAAGGCACGCCATTGCTTGATGGCCAGGTACACCAGGTACGCCACGCCAAACCACTTGATCGCGTAGAACGCGGTCGACGACGCCGCCAGAATGGCACCCAAACCGCCCGCCACCACGGCAATCTGCATGGCCAGGCCCAGTTGCAGGCCAATGGCGTTCCAGTAACCGCGCAGGAAGCCGTATTGCAGACCGCTGGACATCGAAGCGATGGCGCCGGCGCCAGGGGAAAGGGAGATGATCCAACTGGCCAGGAAAAAGGCCAGCCACGTGTCGAGTGCCATTGCACACCTCGGGAATGAGTCAGCGAATGTTGTGCCTTAAGCTAACTCCGCCGAGCAGAGGCTGGCTATAAATTTTTACAGGATGTAAACGCTAGCGGTCGCCCGGGAACACATGGGTGCCGGGCCAACGCCGCACCGAGCGCTGGAAGAACAGGCTGTTAGGCACCTGTACGATGGCGCTGTCGGTGCCTGCCGCTTCCACTTCGATCAGTGTGGTGTAGAGCAAGTTGATTGCCACTACCCTGCCCTTCACGCCGGGCTTGTCGACGGTATCCACCAACTCGACGATGTCACCGAGGCGAAACGGTCCGACGGTAAAGATCAGGATCGCGCACAGCAGGTTGGACAACACCGACCACATGGCGAAAAACGCCACTGCCGCCACTGCGACAAACCCCGACAGCGCGGTCCACAACACCGTAGCGGAAACACCCAGCCGGCCCAGCACAAATATCAACGCACTGCCCATGATCAGCCAACGCAATCCGCCACGCAGGGGCATCAGCAGTTGTGGCGGAAACGGGTAGCGCTCACCCAGGCGCGTCAGGCCCTTGGCGACAAACCGCTGGGCGAGGTAGCCGGCCAGCAGGATCAGCAGGATTTGCACACCGATCCATACAGGCTCGATCCATTGCGCAGGCAACGGCAGTTGCAAGGCCTCCATCAGGACAGCGCCTCCAGCTCCGCTTGCAGGGTTTCGAGCAGTTCGAGGGCTTCCATCCAGGTTTCCTCCAATTGTCCTTCGCGCACCTTGAGCTTGGCCTGCTCGGCCAACAGGTCGCGCAGCTCATCCTTGCGTGCAGCCTCGTACACGGCGCTGTCGCCCAGGCTGGCTTCGATCTTGGCCAGGCGCTCGTGCACTTTGCCCAACTCGGCCTCAAGCTTGTCGGCTTCGCGCTTGTGCGGCGCCAACTGCTGGCGCAGTGCGGCAGCGGCCTGGCGCTGGGCTTTCTTGTCGGTCTTGTCCGGGTTGACCGGGGTGTTGCTGACCGGCGCATTGCGCAGGCGGTAGTCCGTGAGCCAGCGTGCGTAGTCGTCCAGGTCACCGTCGAACTCTTCGACCTTGCCATCCGCTACCAACAGGAAGTTGTCGGTGGTGCTCTTGAGCAAGTGGCGATCGTGAGACACCACCAGGACCGCACCGCTGAACTCTTGCAAGGCCATGGTCAGCGCCAGGCGCATTTCCAGGTCGAGGTGGTTGGTCGGTTCGTCGAGCAGCAGCAGGTTCGGGCGGTCCCAGGCGATCAACGCCAGGGCCAGGCGGGCTTTTTCGCCACCGGAGAAGTTCAGCACCGGCTCATCGATGCGCGCGCCACGGAAGTCAAAGCCACCGAGGAAGTCGCGCAGGGTTTGCTCGCGCTCGGTCGGCGCCAGGCGTTGCAGGTGCAGCAGCGGGCTGGCCTTGGCGTCGAGGGAGTCCAACTGATGCTGGGCGAAGTAGCCCACCACCAGGTTCTCGCCACGGGTCAAACGACCGGCCAGGGGTTGCAACTCGCCCGAGAGGTTCTTGATCAGCGTCGACTTGCCCGCGCCGTTCGGGCCGAGCAAACCGATGCGCGCACCTGGGGTGAGCTGCAGCTTGACCTTCTCCAGGATGGTTTTCTCGCCATACCCCAGGCGTGCATCCGAGAGGTCCAGCAACGGGCTGGAGATTTTCACCGATTCACGGAACACAAAGTCGAACGGCGAATCGACGTGGGCCGCCGACAGTTCCTCCATGCGCTCCAGCGCCTTGATCCGGCTCTGGGCCTGGCGGGCCTTGGTGGCCTGGGCCTTGAACCGGGCGATGTAGCTTTCCATGTGCGCGCGCTGCGCCTGCTGCTTCTCGAACGCCTGCTGCTGCTGGGCCAGGCGCTCGGCACGCGCCCGTTCGAACGCGGTGTAGCCGCCACGGTAGAGCGTGATCTTCTTCTGTTCGACGTGGGCAATGTTGTCGACCACGGCGTCGAGGAAGTCCCGGTCGTGGGAAATCAGCAGCAAGGTGCCCTGATAGCTCTTGAGGAAGTCCTCCAGCCACAGGATCGCATCGAGGTCCAAGTGGTTGGTCGGTTCGTCGAGCAGCAGCAGGTCCGAGGGGCACATCAGCGCCTGGGCCAGATTAAGGCGCATACGCCAGCCACCGGAGAAGTCGGCGACTGGACGATCCATCTGTTCGTTGGTGAAGCCAAGGCCGGCGAGCATCTTGCGGGCGCGGGCGTCGGCGGTGTAGCCATCGGCGCTGTCGAGTTCCGCGTGCAGGCGGGCCTGGGCGGCGCCGTCCTGGACTTTCTCGGCCTCGGCCAGGTCGTGTTGCACCTGGCGCAGGCGCAGGTCGCCATCGAGCACGTAGTCGATCGCGATGCGGTCCAGGGTGTCGATCTCCTGGCGCATATGGGCGATGCGCCAGTCGGCCGGCAGCAAGCAGTCCCCGGAATCCGGGGTCAGCTCACCCAGCAACAGGGCGAACAACGTGGATTTGCCGGCGCCGTTGGCACCGATCAGGCCGGCTTTGTGACCGGCGTGCAGGGTCAGCTCGGCGTCTTCGAGAAGACGTTGCGGGCCACGCTGTAATGTTAGGCTTTGAAGTCGGATCATAATGGCGGCGGAGTCTACCAGCTTCGTTGGCTGCTGGCTTGGGTGTGAATATGAACGCTGACCTGTGGAGCTTTGCTCTCTCGACTTACGCCCGCCCGGGCGTCGAAGCTGCCTGCCTGCACTTGCAGGAGCAAGGGGCGAACGTGTGCCTGTTGCTCTGCGGCGCATGGCTGGAACAGCGGGGTGTGGCACTCGAGCAGGAGCGCATGCGCATCCTGCAACAGCTGGCGCGACCGTGGCAGGCGCAGGTGATCGAACCCTTGCGGCAGTTGCGTGTGCAATGGCGCGCCATGGTGCAGCAGGATGAGCAACTGGCGGCGCTGCGCGAGCGAGTCAAAGCCCTGGAACTGGATGCCGAACGGCAACTGCTGACGCGCCTGGAAGCGTTGACACAGGCATGGCCGAAAGGGGAGATGACTCAACCGCGGTGGCTGGAAGGACTGGCGGCTGAGGATGCCGCCGACCTTGACCATGACGCGCTGCAGCAGCTGCGCGTCATGATCACCGGCACTTAGGAAGCGCTGGTTGGGGTGGTGCTTGGCGCTACCGGTGCAGGGGTGCTGCTGGCCGATGCGGTTGGAGCGGTGGTCGCTGCCGGAGTAGCAGCAGGTGCTGCTGGCTTGGCCGGTGCTGGTTTCGCAGCGGCAGGCTTGGCGGCTGGCTTTGTAGCAGCAGGTTTGGCGGCTGGTTTTGCAACTGCGGTTTTGGCAGCTGGCTTCGCGGCTGGTTTTGCAGCGGCAGTTTTGGCAACTGGCTTGGCGGCTGGTTTTGCTGCAGCGGTCTTGGCAACTGGCTTCGCAGCTGGTTTTGCAGCGGCGGTTTTAGCAGCTGGCTTGGCAGCCGGTTTTGCAGCAGCGGTTTTGGCAGCTGGCTTGGCGGCTGGTTTTGCAGCGGCGGTTTTAGCAGCTGGCTTGGCAGCCGGTTTTGCAGCAGCGGTTTTGGCAGCTGGCTTGGCGGCTGGCTTGGCGGCTGGTTTTGCAGCAGCGGTTTTAGCAGCTGGCTTGGCAGCCGGTTTTGCAGCAGCAGCTTTGGCAACTGGCTTGGCGGCTGGTTTTGCAGCAGCGGTTTTAGCAACTGGCTTGGCGGCTGGTTTTGCAGCAGCGGTTTTGGCAGCTGGCTTGGCGGCTGGTTTTGCAGCAGCAGTTTTGGCAACTGGCTTGGCGGCTGGTTTTGCAGCAGCAGTTTTGGCAGTTGGCTTCACAGCGGGTTTTGCAACAGTGGCTTTAGCCGCTGGCTTGGCTGGCGCTTTAGCCGGTGCACGGGCACCCAGCACTTTAGCTACGGCTTCCTTCACACGACCAACGCCCTGGGCCAGCTTCAGGCTTTCTTGAGCATCTTTTTTGAGTTGGGAAATGTAGGTGCGGGTTTCAGCTTGACGATCCTTGAGAGCGTCCAGCAGGTCTTCGAGTTCTTTTACTGCGTCTTTGGCTTTGGCCTGTGCCTTGGCCTTGCCGGCAGTGGCGGCGTCTTGCAGTTTGGTGCGGGATTTGTGCAGTTTTTCTTGCGCTTTACCGCGTTGTTTTTCCAGCTTGGCGAGCAGTTTTTCTGCATCGGCCAACGCTTGGGAACATGCGCTTTCCAGATGTTCGAGCAAGCTGCCCGACAATTGTTGGAGTAAATGCAACGGGGTATTTACAGGCTTCTGTTTGGCCGACATGGTTTACCTCCTGGCTGACGTGGGTGCGGCTCATACTAGCCCTCTGCTCTTACCGCCGCTAGGGCATGTTGACAGTATCGTTTGCGTTGCGTTGCAACGTGCGAAAATTCTTATCGATATAACGAAAACACACGGCACTTTTTACGCACACGCACTGGCATAATCCGTCGCACTTTCGGCAGGAGAATGCCCATGTCGCGTTACCTTTTCCTTGTGCTGTGCCTGGCGATTTCCGCGGCCAATGCGAGCGAGCAATCACCGTCAAAAACTACGCCCCAAGATCAGCACGACCTCGCCTACAGCCTGGGCGCCAGCCTCGGTGAGCGCCTGCGCCAGGAAGTCCCGGACCTGCAGATCCAGGCCTTGATCGACGGTCTCAAGCAAGCCTATCAAGGCAAGCCGCTGGCGTTGGATAACGCGCGCATCGAACAGATTCTTGCCGAGCACGAAGCGCAGACCGAAGCCGATGCCCAAGCGCCTGAAAGTGAAAAGGCACTTGCCGCCGAGCAGCAGTTTTTAGCCAAGGAAAAAGCCGCGAAAGGAGTGCGTGAGTTGGCCGATGGCATCCTGCTCACTGAACTGACACCCGGCACGGGTAACAAGCCTGGCGCAAATGATCAGGTCCAGGTGAACTACGTTGGGCGATTGCCCGATGGCACGGTTTTCGATCAGAGCACACAACCCCAGTGGTTTCGCCTGGACAGTGTGATCAGCGGTTGGAGCAGCGCGTTACAGCAGATGCCGGTCGGGGCCAAATGGCGCCTGGTGATCCCATCGACCCAAGCTTATGGAGGCGACGGTGCCGGCGAGCTGATCCCGCCATATACGCCACTGGTATTCGAGATCGAATTACTCGGTACCCGTCATTGAGCCAATAAAAAACGGTGCGCCATGCGCACCGTTTTTATCTCGCCCGCAAAGGTCAGGCCTGGGGGGCCGTTTCTTCCTTATGGGCGTTGTGGAGCACTTCGATCAGGCAATCTTCCAGTTCAAAACGCTCATGGAGCAGGCCACCCAACTCCTTGAATTTCTCAGCAACGCACTGGCCGGCGTCACACAGATCGGTGAATGCCAGCAGTTTCTCAGTGATGACATCGATACGCGGGTAAAGGGTCTCGGCCAGTTCCAGACCACGCTTATCATCGAAGGCTTCCGCCTCTTTGGTCAGCTGCTCGTAGACACCGAAATGGCCAGCAGACACATAGTCCACCAACACTTCACAGAATTCCTGCAACGGCTTGCGATTCTCAGCCAGGGCCTCGGGCTTGGCGCCAAGAGCATCAAAGGCCCGAACCAGTTCGTGACGTGCTTTCAACCAGCTGTCGATCAGCTTGTGCACCCCACCCCAGCGTTCCTGAGCATTCTGACAACTTTCCAGCATGATGATCTCTCTTCCCTATAGGGGCGCTGCCGCCTGATGCCCGCGCAACACTTCAAGGATAAAACAGCAGCGGGACAAGGCCGCGTCTGACAAACGGTTTCAATAACGCGTGCGGGCCAGATTATGCCCCCATGACTATGGCTTCAAGGTACGCAGGAGAGAAAGTTCATACAAGTGTTTAATCCCGTCCTACAAACTGCGGCCTCCGATCAGCGCCTCGCTGAGCGCAATGGACGGCTCAAAAACAGTCGGGAAAATTGCATGACACCGAGGATCAACATGCTCAGGAAGAACAACAGGCTCCACTCGGGAAGGCTCAGGTCAAATAGCGTCCAGCTTATTTCCATACAATCGACCGTGCCTTTGACCGTCAATTGCAACGCCTGCCACAGCGACAGGTTCTCGAGCATGTGACTGAGACTGGGCCAGCATTCTGCGGCCTGATCCGCTGCGGCATTTTGCAGCAGCACCTGGCGTACTGCGGTGATGGCACCCAGCAACGCACAGACCATGCTCGTAACCCCATATAGGTAAAAAGTGAAACGCCTGGGGTTGTGGATGGCGGCGACCAGATTGATCAGCGTGAAGGCAGCCAGAAAGGCCCTTTGCATCTGGCACAGAAAACAAGGGCGTAACGAGGCACCGAACTCAAGATAGAAGGACGCACCCAACGTCAGCGCACCCGCCATGAACGCAAGGAAAAACAAGGAGCGTGAAGGGGCCAAAGACATGCTTTATCCGCATCGCGAGAGATAGGTCGTTACGTTAGAGGAAAGGCCTGACCCCTTTCAATACGCGCCAGAGCAGACGATTCCGTGAGAACGTAGGGACATCCCGTCAGAGAATGGAAGACTTGAAGCGCATGAACGTAGGAGTTTGCTTCAAAGCCCCTCAGGGCCGGCATACGCTCAGCATTGAAGGGCTGGCCATCAGAAATATCTGAGCCAACCCTAGACTTCTTCTTACATCAAACTCGGGCAGGAGCTGGCAGCGGAGACGCCAGCAAGCGGTTATCCAATAAGCCCAGGCCTTCCTGGAACAGCTGGTTGCTGCGTTCAGTGTCACCCAACTGGGCCAACAGCCGCGCCAGTTCGGCACAGGCCTCGGGATTACGCTGCACCTGCAGGCTGCTTTCCAGGTAATCCCGCGCCTTGCCCCACAGGCTGTTTTGCAGGCACAGACGACCCAATGTCAACAACAGGCTGGCATCGCCCGGGTGATCCTTGAGCCAGCCTTCGGCAAACTTCAATTGCCGGGCAGGGTCACTGCCGCGCAGCAGGCCGTAGAGACGAATCAGGTGGCTGTCGTAGCCGCGCTTGATGGCACCGCGCAATGCTTCCTCCGCCTTGGCATCGGCGCCCAGTTGACGCAGTTGCTCGGCATAGGCCAGGACCAGCTGCGGCTC
This sequence comes from Pseudomonas sp. NIBRBAC000502773, assembly GCF_006517195.1. Classification (NCBI taxonomy): domain Bacteria; kingdom Pseudomonadati; phylum Pseudomonadota; class Gammaproteobacteria; order Pseudomonadales; family Pseudomonadaceae; genus Pseudomonas; species Pseudomonas sp. NIBRBAC000502773. The sequence continues at coordinate 3,055,716 of NZ_CP041189.1, forward strand.
CTGGCGCTGGGCGGAAGTCAGTTGTTGCCAGGCCCGCTCAAGAGACTGCAAGCCGGCTTCGCCCTGCTCTTCGCGTTGGGCCGCCAGGCTCAGGTTCTCACCCCAGGCACGTCGCTCCAGTTCGGCCAATTCGCTGGCGGGCAGCACCTTGTCCTTGCGCAGCTCCGGCAACAGGCGGATCACCGACGACCAGTCGCCACGCTGCTGGTGCAGACGCTGTAATTGGCGCAGCACCTGGCCGTTGTGGGGATGGCGCTCGTGCATGGCCTGCAAGGTGGTAAGGGCGCCATCAGTGTCGCCACGGTCCAATTGCAACTGCGCATGGCTCAAGGCAACCGCCAGCTCGGCCTGGGGCTGACGCTCCAGGGCGCGCTCGAGCAAGCCGTCCGATTCTTCATAACGGCCCTGCTCATTCGCCGCCCGGGCCGCGCCCAGGTAGTACAGCAATGGCTGGCGCTCGGCTTCGGCGGCACGATGCAGGTGACGTTCGGCACTGGCCCAACGGCCTTCGGCGAGGTCCATCTGGCCCTGTTCGATGGCGATCTGCACGCGGCGACTGCGGTTACGTCGCGACCACGGGTTGACCACGCCACCCGAGGTGGTGACCAGGCTCAGCAATACGCGGATCAAGTAGATGGCCAGGCCGAAGACAAACACCGCCACCACGGTAGCCCATAGGCTCGACTCGTAGTGCAGCACATGAGGATAGGTAATCAACACATAGCCGGTGTGTTTCGAAATGCCCACAGCCAGTGCCAGGGCGATTGCAATCGCCAGCACCAGGATCACATAGAAACGCTTCATCGGCTCTACTCCTGCTTCGCCGACGGGGCCGCCGGCGTGGCAGCCGCCTTGGCTTCGTCGGCAGACAGATGACGACGTTCGAGGTACGCCTGCACCGCAGCCAGGCTCGCCGCCAGGTCCGGTGTCACCACCGAGACAGCCTTGGGCTCAAGCTCGGCGATACGCGCCAGCATCGCCTTGCTCTGCGGGTTGTCCTGGTTGAAGTTGTCCTGCAACACGCTGCGTGCCTCACCCAGGGAGCGGCTGTACACCGCCGATTCACCATTGAGTGCCGCCCATTGTGCTTGCTCCAGGGCCAGGCTGAGGGCCAGGCGTACCTGGTTCAGGCCTTGACCGGCGAGCAGTGGACGAATGTTGTCGTCGGGGTTGAAGTCGATGCGGAAGTACCGGGAAATCTGCTCCCACCACTGGCTCCAGCGGTTGTCTGTATCTGTGCTTGGACGCCCCTGGGATGCGGGTTCAGTCAGTTGGTACTCAGGGGCGATGGCCGCCAGTTGCACGACCTGATCACGCAAGGCTGCCAATTGCAGATACAGCCCGGTGCGATCCGGCTGCTCAGTACTGCGCAACGCAGCAAGGCTCTTGGCCAACTGCTCGCGCGCGGCGTAGGAGCCCGGATCGCTTTGCTCGCGAAGAATCTCATCGGCGCCCTGGACCAACGCCTGGGCGCTGTTGATGTCCTGCAAGGCAGACAAGCGCAAACTCGCCAGGCGAATCAGGTGCTCGGCCTCAGCCAGGCGCCAATCCTTGCGGCTGGCACCCAGCACGGTTTCCAGGCGCTGGCTCAAGCGCTGCTGGTCACCCTGCAACTGGGCCACCAGGCGACGGCGCTCCTCGAGCTCATCCGCACCCGGCAGTTGCGCCAGGCGTGCAGCCAGTTGTTGCTGGCTTTGCTTGAGGGCCTGGGATTGGTCATCCAGGGTCTGCACTTGGCCCAGCTGGTGCTGGCTGCTGGCTTGCAGGGCACGAACCTGCCAGAGACCCCAACCGCCGGCCGCAACACCCGCAGCGCCAAGCAGCAGGGCGACAACTGCCAGGCCATTGCCGCGGCGCGGCGCGGTGACCGGTGACTCAACCGGCGCATCAAGTGCGGGTTGGGTTTCATCTTTAGGCAAGGCTGTTTCGCTCACGTATCCGTCCTTTGCGTATCAGAGAGTGGGAACGGCATGACTCCGTAACGCCACTAACAAAGCCGCGGCACTCGCGCCGCGACAATCCACAACTTTTTCTGCGCCAGCGGCCCGCGCCATCTCGGCGACTCGCGGGCTGGGCACGAACAACGGCAGCTGCGCCACCTGTGGCCAATCGGATCCGGCCAGGGCCTGCAGGTGCAAAAAACCCTGCCCACTGCTGACCACCAGGCCGTTCAAGCGTTCCAACTGGATGCGCTGGGTCAGTACGCCCGTGTCGTAATCCGGTAGGAAACGGCGATACAACTCCAGGTAGTCGACACTAGCACCTTGCTCGCGCAAACGCTCAGCCAGCAGCTCCCGCCCCCCTCGCCGCGCAGGATCAACACCCGCGCACCGGGCCGTGCGATAGCCTCGCGCAACGCAGGCAATTGAAGCAAGGCCTCGCTGTCGTCGCCGGTTTGGGGATAGTGAACGGGAAGGCCGTGATCAGCCAGGACCTGCGCGGTGGCCGCACCGACGCTGAACCACGGCAGTTGCGGCCAGGCTTGATCCAGCTGCTGCACGGCAAGCCGCGCGGCCGATTTACTCACCACGATCACCGCACAGTAGCGACCAAGATCGCCGAAGACGGACTGTTGTTCAGGGGTAACGGGTAACGGTTCAGTGTCCAGCAAAGGCAAGCTGCTGCTGAAGATACCGGCTTCGGACAACGCCGCCGCCAGGGCCGCCGATTCCTCGGCAGGCCGTGTCAGCAGCACGCGCCAATCGGTCACTGCGGGCCGGCCTCGCCGTAGACTTTTTGCAGAATGGCGCCAGCGCCCTTGTCCAGCAGCTCTTCAGCCACCTGGACACCCAGGGCGATGGCATCACGCTGCGGACCACGCACTTCGGCAGTCAGCAGAGTGCCCCCATCCGGATCCCCAACCAGGCCACGCAGCCACAGGTTTTCACCTTCGAGCACGGCGTAGCAGGCGATCGGCACCTGGCAGCCACCGTTGAGGTGCTTGTTCAGGGCGCGTTCGGCCGTGACACGCACTTCGGTCTCATGGTGATCCAGGGGTTTGAGCAGCGCGTGGATTTCAATATCGGCGGTGCGGCATTCAATGCCCACGGCACCTTGCCCGCCAGCAGGCAGGCTGTCTTCGACGCTGATGGCCGAGGTGATACGGTCTTCGAAGCCCAAACGGATCAGGCCTGCGGCGGCGAGGATGATCGCGTCATACTCACCGGCATCCAGCTTGGCCAGGCGGGTGTTGACGTTGCCGCGCAGGAAGCGAATCTGCAGGTCCGGACGACGGGTCAACAGTTGTGCCTGGCGACGCAGGCTGGAGGTGCCGACAATGCTGCCCAGAGGCAAATCATCCAAAGACGCAAAGGTATTGGAAACGAAGGCGTCACGCGGGTCTTCACGCTCACAGATGCAAAACAGGCCCAGGCCTTCGGGGAAATCCATGGGCACGTCTTTCATGGAATGCACGGCGATGTCGGCTTCGTTTTCCAGCAGCGCGGTTTCCAGTTCCTTGACGAACAGGCCCTTGCCGCCGATCTTCGACAGCGGCGAGTCGAGCAGCTTGTCGCCGCGACTGACCATGGGCACCAGGGTCACCTTGAGGCCGGGATGGGCCTGCTCAAGGCGTGTTTTGACGTATTCGGCCTGCCACAAGGCCAGGGCGCTTTTACGGGTGGCGATGCGGATTTCGCGAGAGGACATGGATCAATCCGTACTGAATAGATACGGCAGATAATAACAGCTCAGGCAAATACGCCTTGATTTGAATCAGCAAGTGCGGGGCCTCCCTGGCCACGTCGCACCGGGATAATGACTACAGGCTTGCCAAAACCCTCGGGCTAAAGCTGCTGCATCATCTTGCGCACGCCGGCGACATGGCGACGGCTGACGATCAACGCATCCCCGTTAAGCCCTTTGAGGAATAACTGAAAGTGCCCGAGGGGCGTGCGCTGCAGGCGCTCGATTCGCTCACGGGCCACCAGCGCGTTCCGGTGGATTCGCACGAAGCGGTCACCGAATTCATCCTCAAGGGCCTTGAGCGGCTCATCGAGCAACACTTCGCCAGCCTCATGCCGCAGAGTCACGTACTTGTGATCGGCAATGAAGTAGACCACCTGGTCCAAGGGGATCAGCTCGATGCCTTTGCGTGTGCGGGCGCTGATATGGCTGCGCGGCCCGTTGCCGCTTTGGGCGGCCGGCTGGGTCAGGGCAGCGAGTTGGGCGCGATTGGGACGTTCGGCTTTCTTCAGGGCCCTGAGCAAGGCCTCGGCAGTCACTGGCTTGACTACGAAGCTGACACCACTGGCTTCCAGTGCCTGCGCGGCAAACTCTTCTTGAGCGGCGCACAGCACCACGGCAGGTGGCGATTCGCGCTCACTCAGGCGGGCAGCAACTTGCAGGCCATCGAGGCCCGGCATGCGGATATCGAGCAACACCACGTCCGGCTTGAGGCTGTCGATCAACGTCAACGCCTCCTCGCCGCTGGTGGCACTCGGTTCAAGGACTGTATAACCCTCGAGTTCACTGACCAAACGGCTCAGTCGCTCGCGGGCTTGGGGTTCGTCATCAACGATCAGGACATTCATATAGCGCTGGATTCCTGCGTGAGTCTCGCACAAGGATAGCGTAGACAGGTGCGGTGACTTGCGTCACAGCGATCCACGCTAAGACTAGCGCGAGCGGCAAAAAGTGCCCTGACAGCGGCACCCATATTTACCCGGACCTGTTCAATAGCGCCCAAGACCTGCTGCCTTCGGGCATCGTCGTAGGGTTTGCTGATACACAATCCGAATACCCCCCTTTTTAATGGATAGTCAGGCTCTGACCGCATTACCCGACTTTGGTGCATTCACACACTATCAGTCCAACTGTAGACGCTCGCCGAGACGATATTGCTCAATCGTCAAATATCGTATCAATAAGCAGCTGCCTCCAGTCTCGTCCCGGACGCGGTCGGCGGCAAGGCACTTAGCCATCCTTTGCACAAATAAAAATGCCGACGACCCGCAGCACCGCCTCCAAGAGCAACCCTGTTATTATCGCCGCCACACTTTCATGCCTCTTAATAAGCAGACCACGAGCGAACCCATGAGCACCGACAAGACCAACCAGTCCTGGGGCGGCCGCTTCAGTGAACCCGTCGACGCCTTCGTCGCCCGCTTCACCGCCTCCGTCACCTTTGACCAGCGCCTGTACCGCCACGACATCATGGGCTCCATTGCCCACGCGACGATGCTGGCCAAGGTCGGCGTCCTGACCGACGCCGAGCGCGACAGCATCATCGATGGCCTGACCACCATCCGCGGTGAGATCGAAGCCGGTACGTTCGACTGGCGTGTCGATCTGGAAGACGTGCACATGAACATCGAGGCCCGTCTCACCGACCGTATCGGTGTGACCGGCAAGAAACTGCACACCGGTCGTAGCCGTAACGACCAGGTGGCCACCGACATCCGCCTGTGGCTGCGCGATGAAATCGACCTGATCCTGGCCGAAATCACCCGCTTGCAGAAAGGCTTGCTGGAGCAGGCCGAGCGTGAGGCGGACACCATCATGCCCGGCTTCACCCACCTGCAAACCGCACAACCCGTGACCTTCGGCCACCACCTGCTGGCCTGGTTCGAGATGCTCAGCCGCGACTACGAGCGCCTGGTAGATTGCCGCAAGCGCGCCAACCGCATGCCGCTCGGCAGCGCAGCCCTGGCCGGCACCACCTACCCGATCGACCGCGAGTACACCGCACAACTGCTGGGTTTCGACGCCGTCGGCGGCAACTCCCTGGACGGCGTATCGGACCGCGACTTCGCCATCGAATTCTGCGCCGCCGCCAGCATCGCGATGATGCACCTGTCGCGTTTCTCCGAAGAGCTGGTGCTGTGGACCAGTGCGCAATTCCAGTTCATCGACCTGCCGGACCGCTTCTGCACCGGCAGCTCGATCATGCCGCAAAAGAAAAACCCCGACGTGCCCGAACTGGTGCGTGGCAAGAGCGGCCGTGTATTCGGCGCACTGATGGGCCTGCTGACCCTGATGAAAGGCCAGCCTTTGGCCTACAACAAGGACAACCAGGAAGACAAGGAACCGCTGTTCGACGCCGCCGACACCCTGCGCGACTCGCTGCGCGCGTTTGCCGACATGATCCCGGCGATCAAGCCCAAGCACGCGATCATGCGTGAAGCGGCTCTGCGCGGTTTCTCCACGGCGACTGACCTGGCGGACTACCTGGTACGCCGTGGCCTGCCGTTCCGCGACTGCCACGAGATCGTTGGCCATGCGGTGAAATACGGCGTCGACACCGGCAAGGACCTGGCGGAAATGAGCCTGGAAGAGCTGCGCCAGTTCAGTGACCAGATCGAACAGGACGTGTTTGCCGTGTTGACCCTGGAAGGTTCGGTGAATGCCCGTAACCACGTGGGCGGTACCGCGCCGGCACAGGTGAAGGCTGCGGTCGCTCGCGGCCAGGCCCTGCTCGCCAGCCGCTGAAAAAGGTGGGAGGGGGGCAACCCTCTCCCACATTTGATCACTTTTTGGCCGCAACCATCGCCATGAACGCCGGCATCGCGGCCTCCCTGTCCGCCGCCACCTTCTGCGCATTAGGCATGGCATGCAGTCGCTCCAGCAACACTCTGGCCGCCGGCAATTCAGCCAACAGGTCCAGGCCAAACAGCTTCTCGCCCACCGCACAGGCGAGGTTCACGCTGTACATGAAATACAGATCCGCAATCGTAAAGCCCTCCCCCGCCACATAAGGCGCGAACTTGCCGTGACGGCCTAAAGAGCCGATCCCCAGCAGCAACTCAGCCCTGGATTTCTCCTTGATCGCCTCCGGCACCGGCATACCGAAAAACGCCTCCGCAAAACACGCGCGGGCGGGCAATTCGATGTACAGCTCGATTTCCCTGCACAATGCCAGCACTTGGGCACGCTGGAATGGGTCGGCCGGCAACAGCGACGAACCTTCCTGGGTCTGCTCGATGTATTCGAGGATCACGCTGGTTTCGTTGATAAACCCCTGCTTCACGCCCAGCACCGGCACCTTGCCACGGGGGCTGACCGCCAGGGCCTCAGGGGTTTGTCCGGCATAAAAGGGCACCTCCTCAAAAGCCAGGCCCTTCTCCAGCAGTGCCAGTTTCACCATGTTGTAGTAGTTGCTGACCGAGAATCCGTAAAGCTTGAGCATCGCAAAGCCTCCAGGCCGTGTGCGGGGTTGGCTGCAGGAGTTATAGATCCCCGGGGCCAGCCTGACCAGCAGCATCACCTGCCTGAATGGGGGTAGACTGGCGCCCTTTCCTTGAGGAGCCTGCCATGAGCGAGCCGACCGATATCGACAGCGACGAAGAAGCGTTCACCGAAAACACCTTGATCGAAGCGATCGAAAACCAGATCGAAAGCGACAATCCGCCTGCCGCCAAGGCCACGTTCAATAAGCTGACCCTGGTGGGCTATGAGCGTGAAGAGATCCTGAATCTCATGGCTCACGTGTTGGCTTTCGAAATCGACGCGATGCTGGATGAGGACCGCGCCTTCAATACCGAATGGTATGAAACAGCACTGCGGGCACTGCCTGAGCTGCCGCCCGAAAAGGAATAATCCCGGCACACCGCAACACGCTGGACAGTTCGGCAAAGTGCGTTCACCTTATGGCCTGCTAGCCTCTAATAAATTTTAGAAAGTCTGGAGTCCTTATGTCGTATACCCCTGAGTTGGTTGCCGAACTGGAAATCCTTGTACTCTTCCCCTTGGACAGCACCAAGGAAGGTCTGAAAGTCCATCAGACCGCTGCTCCCTCTGCCATCGCCGCTGCCAAGCGTCTCCATGCGAAAGGGCTTATCGACCAACCGGACGGAGGCTACCTGACCAGCCTTGGCCGGGACGCTGCAGAGCAGGCCCAAACCCTGCTGACCATCCTGAGCACCGCCAACACCAAAGAAGCCGCCTGATACCGTATACCGCCCATGGAGTCCGCCTCTCGCGGATTCCGAGGGCGCTGCTGTGGAATGGCCCGGTTTTTGACGTCAAAAACCATTTCCCTCTAAACCTCCTACGCGACTGGCTGTAAACTCCCACATGGCCGCCCGCGTCGGGCCCTGCGAGCCACCGAGTTCGACATGACCCGCACCCATGAAATCCGCCCTGACCTGGACGAAGGCATCGACCGCAAGGTGCTGGCCCAATTGCGCGCGCGCTTCATGGCCCTGAATGAAGGTCGCATGGCTCGTGCCATCGAAGGGCTGACGCCGCGCCAGCAAAGCGTACTGACCCTGCTGCCGCTGTTTTTTCACGTCAATCATCCGCTGTTGCCGGGTTATGTATCGGGCAGCACGCCGGCCGGGCTGTCGAACTTCGAGCCCGACGCCCAGGCACTCACCGAAGCCCAGCGCCTGACCCGCTCGTTCTCCTACAAGCCGCGCCCGGTCAATCAACCCAAACCGATCCACGGCCTGTTCCTGATGGGCAGCCTCGGCACCCTCGCCCAAGCCGACCAGAGCGACATGGATGTGTGGGTGTGCCACGCTCCCGACCTGGGCGAAAACGAGCTCGCCGAGCTGCGCAAAAAATGCCAACTGCTGGAAGCCTGGGCCCTGGGTATGGGCGCAGAAGCGCACTTCTTCCTGATCGAGCCGACGCGCTTTGTGCTTGGCGAGCGCGATACCCAACTCAGCTCCGACGACTGCGGCACGACCCAGCACTACCTGTTGTTGGACGAGTTCTACCGCACAGCGATCTGGCTGGCCGGGCGTACGCCGATCTGGTGGCTGGTGCCGGTGTATGAAGAGACCCGCTATGCGGAATTCACCCACACACTGATCTCCAAGCGTTTTATCCGCGCCGATGAAACCCTCGACCTCGGCCACCTGGCGCGTATCCCTCCCGGTGAATTCATCGGTGCCGGGCTGTGGCAACTGTTCAAGGGCATCGAGTCGCCCTACAAGTCGGTGCTCAAGCTGCTATTGACCGAGGTCTACGCCAGCGAACACCCGAACGTGCACTGCCTGAGCCTGCGCTTCAAGCGCGCGGTGTTCGCCAACCACATGGACCTGGATGAGCTGGACCCGTACATCGTGGTGTACCGCCGTATCGAGGAATACCTCAAGGCCCGCAACGAACCGGAGCGCCTGGAGCTGGTGCGTCGTGCCCTGTACCTGAAGGTCAACTGCAAGCTCAGCACCGGCCAGCGCGCCACCGGCTGGCAACGCCTGCTGCTGGAGCGCCTGGCCCACGAGTGGGGCTGGGACCAACGCCAACTGGCGCTGCTGGACAGCCGCAGCCAGTGGAAAGTGCGGCAGGTGGCCTCCGAGCGCCGCGCCCTGGTCAGCGAGCTGAACTACAGCTATCGCTTCCTGACCCAGTTCGCCCGCACCGAACAGACGGTCAGCCTGATCAACAAGCGCGACCTCAATGTGCTGGGACGGCGCCTGTATGCCGCCTTTGAACGCAAGGCCGGCAAGGTTGAATTCATCAACCCCGGCATCGCCCCGGACCTGGCCGAAGACACCCTGACCCTGGTGCAATCGCCCAACCGCAAGGAGCCCGGCCAGCACCACTGGGGCCTGTACAACGGTAACCTCACGGCCCTGGAATGGGAGCACTTCGCGCCGATCAAGCGCAGCCGCGACCTGTTGGAAATGCTCACCTGGTGCCACCGCAACGGCGTCATCGACAGCAGCACACGCCTGGCGCTGCACCCCGGCACCAGCGACATGACCGAATTCGAGCTGTTCAACCTGCTGGGCAGCCTGCAACAGACGATCGCCCTGCCCCTGGCCAGCGTTGATGAAGCGCGCCTGCTGCGCTCGGCGGTGCCCGAGGAAGTGTTGTTGCTGATCAACGTCGGCGTCGACCCACTCAAGCATCATCGCGACCTGAATATCCTGATGACCACCGAGCGCACCGACTCCCTGAGTTATGCCGGTGTGCGCGACAACCTGGTACTGACCCTGGACCAGGTCACGCTCAACAGTTGGAACGAGGTGATGGTGAGCCGCTACGACGGCACCCATGCGCTGCTCGACTGCCTGCGCGACTACCTCAACCAATTGCCGCCGGATCATCTGCCTCGGCTGCGGGTGCGCTGCTTCTGCCACAACCGTGCGCAGTTCATTGCCCAGCGCGTGGAAGAAATCTTCAACACCGCGCAGCACCTGTTGTTGGGACAAGGCAATCACCGCTACGTGCTCCAGGTGCAGCAGCACTATCACGTGTTGGAGTTGATGCCGGGCCAGGCCACCCACGTATCACTGGCGACCCAGGATGCGTTGGTTGCCTACCTCAGCGAAGAACTGGCCAGCTACAGCCCGCTGCATCTGGACGCCATGGCCCTGGAAGACCACGACCTGGCGCTGCTGCTGCCCATGGGCATGGCCGATTGCGTGCAGGTGTTCTACCGGGTCAACGAAGGCTTCGCCGAGCTGTATGTGCTGGATGAATTCAACGCGCTCTGGCAGCAACGCCTGCCGTTTCATGATGAGCAGAGCCTGTTGGCGCCGTTGCAGCGTTTTTTGCAGTCGATCATCTACCGCCGGGAAGCGCTGTCGCCCCTGGACACGCAACAACCGTTGGGTGAGGTGCAAATCTTGTACTACCAACTGTTACCGTCAGGCAACACGCGGGCGCGCGGGGTGGAGTCGCGGCCGGCCCCGCAGAACCCTGCCGACAAACCGTTTTATGACGTGCAGGCGATTATCGGCAAGGCGGCACCGGGCCAGGTGGGCATTACCTTGTACTGCAATCAGCGGGAGTTTTCCGAATTGGAATTCGGCGACCAGTTATTTGCCGTGGTCGCCCAGGAGATCGTCGGTCAACGCCGGGAAACCGAACGCTATCGCTGCTACATCACCGACCTCGACCTGTCGGGCCTGCTCGGTGATGTGCAAAGCCCGAGCAACCTGTACCTGCGCTACAAGGCCGAGCTGGAACAGGCACTCAATGCGGCGTTGAATCAGGTTTAGAGCGGGAAGGCACCGCCGTCTTTGGGCTGACCTTCAACGCTGAGCAGTTCAAGCTTGAGGGTCTTGCCGCCGGGTGCTGGCCAATCAATGTGTTGACCCACCTGCAAGCCGAGCAAGGCACTGCCCACCGGGGCCAGGATCGAGATCTTGCCCGCATCGGCATTTGCATCCTTCGGATAGACCAGGGTCAGGTGGTAGTCCTTGCCGCTGCCTTGCTCACGGCAATGCACGCTGGAGTTCATGGTCACGACCGTTGCAGGCACTTCATCGTGGCCAACCACTTCTTCGGCGCGGTCGAGTTCGGCTTGCAGTGCAATAACGCCCGGCTGCGTCTCGTCCATACGGTCGATCAATTGCTCAAGACGCTGCACATCAAGACGGGTGAGGATGATGGAAGGTGCGGTCATGATTCAGGCAGACTCCTTTTTTCTGCACAAAAAAGCAAAACCCCGCCAGGAAAAGGCGGGGTTCTCACAGGCCTCGATGAGTTGAGGCGTATCCGGACACTACCACAGCACCGTAAATAAACAAGACGGCTCAAAGCGTGGCCTTGCGTTGCTCGGCCTGGGCCACGATCACTCGGCGCCGCTGATCATCGGCGGAGCGCCATTCACGGATGTCTTCCACATGACGGAAGCAGCCGAGGCAGACTTTTTGCTCGTCCAGGCGACACAAACTGATACAAGGTGACGGCACCGCCGGGCTGACATTACTGAACAGCGGCTTGGGTGGGCGTGCGGGTGCAGGCTGGGTCACGGTCAAATCTCGTCGAAATCCAGCTCGGCGCCGGTATATTCGTGGACCAGGCGCGCGAGCATCTCGCCCAGCAACTCTTCACTCTTGTCGCACTGCCATTTGCCGCTTTCTTCGTCGTAGTCGAAGTGGACGCCACCGGAGCGCGCCGCCAGCCACAGCTGACGCAGCGGTTCCTGACGGCTGAAGATCAGTTGCTGGCCGCTCTCGAACTTGACGGTCAACACCCCGGCCGAGTTTTCCAGATCCACGTCCAAGCCGCTGTCGTCGAAAATATCTTCCAGCGCCTGCTGGGTCGCATCCACCAGGTCGTGAAAACGGGCTTCGGTCAAACTCATTGTGGCAACCTCAAAAGTGTCTGGTTTTGCTCAAGCGCCGCACGATACGGGCGAGCCCCGCCGATTGCAAAGGATACCGATTTCAACGCGATTGACGGCGTGAAATATCCTCAACCAGCGTAGTCCGCTTCCCTGCCATCTCGGCAAACCCCCGCCGGACGGGTATTTCAGCGCATAGGCAAGCTGGCGGGTGGTCGGTATACTCGGGCGCAATTAATGCATATTCAAGGATTTCGCCATGAAGCGCCTGATCTCTTCCCTTGCTGCGCTCGTCGCGGTCGCTTGCCTCGTTAGTGCCTGTGGTCAAAAAGGCCCGCTGTACCTGCCCGATGACAGCAAAGACCCGAATGAACAGGCGCAATCGTCGCAAAAGCCCTCCAAAGCGCATAAGCACGACACCTACGAATAAGGGAGCTCCATGGACGCTTTTAACTACCGGGACGGCGAGCTGTTCGCGGAAGGCGTGGCGTTGTCCGCGATTGCCCAGCGCTTTGGTACCCCGACCTACGTGTACTCCCGTGCGCATATCGAAGCCCAATACCGCTCGTTCACCGACCCTCTCGAGGGCGTACCGCACCTGGTGTGCTACGCAGTCAAGGCCAACTCCAACCTGGGTGTACTGAATGTCCTGGCGCGTCTGGGCGCCGGTTTCGACATTGTCTCCCGTGGCGAGCTGGAACGGGTCCTGGCCGCCGGCGGCCAGGCCGACAAGATCGTGTTCTCCGGCGTCGGCAAGAGCCGCGAGGACATGCGCCGGGCCCTGGAAGTCGGCGTACATTGCTTCAACGTCGAATCCACCGACGAGCTGGAACGCCTGCAAGTCGTCGCGGCCGAGATGGGTGTTCGTGCGCCGATCTCACTGCGCGTCAACCCGGACGTCGATGCCGGCACCCACCCGTACATTTCCACCGGTCTCAAAGAGAACAAGTTCGGCATCGCCATTGCCGACGCCGAAGACGTGTACATCCGCGCCGCCCAGTTGCCGAACCTGGAAGTGCTGGGTGTCGACTGCCATATCGGCTCGCAACTGACCACACTGCCGCCGTTCCTGGATGCCCTCGACCGCCTGCTGGCATTGATCGACCGCCTGGGCGAATGCGGCATCTACCTGCACCACATCGATCTCGGTGGTGGCGTGGGCGTGCGTTATCGCGATGAAGAGCCACCGGCGATCGCCGACTATATCCAGGCCGTGCGCGAGCGTATCGAAGGCCGCGACCTGACGCTGATGTTCGAGCCGGGGCGCTATATCGTCGCCAACGCCGGCGTGCTGCTGACCCAGGTCGAGTACCTCAAGCACACCGAGCACAAGGATTTCGCCATCGTCGATGCGGCGATGAACGACCTGATCCGCCCGGCGCTGTATCAGGCCTGGATGAATGTCACCGCCGTGACGCCTCGTGACACCCAAGCCCGCGCGTACGACATTGTCGGCCCTATCTGTGAGACCGGCGACTTCCTGGCCAAGGATCGTCAACTGGCCCTGGAAGAAGGCGACCTGCTGGCCGTGCATTCGGCCGGTGCCTACGGGTTTGTCATGAGTTCCAACTACAACACCCGCGGACGTACCGCCGAGGTGTTGGTGGACGGTGATCAAGCGTTTGAAGTGCGTCGCCGCGAGACGGTAGCCGAGTTGTATGCTGGCGAAAGCCTGCTGCCGGAGTAAGCCATGCTGCTGCGTTTTACCAAGATGCACGGGCTGGGCAATGATTTCATGGTCCTCGACCTGGTCAGCCAGCACGCACACATCCTGCCCAAGCACGCTAAACAGTGGGGCGACCGGCATACCGGGATTGGCTTCGACCAATTGCTGATCGTCGAGGCGCCAAGCAACCCGGAGGTGGATTTCCGTTACCGGATCTTCAACTCCGACGGTTCCGAAGTGGAACAGTGCGGCAACGGTGCGCGCTGCTTTGCACGCTTTGTGCTCGACAAGCGCCTGACCGCCAAGCGGCAGATTCGCGTCGAGACCAAGAGCGGCGTGATCGAGCTGGATATCCGCAGCGACGGCCAGATCAGCGTCAACATGGGCGCGCCACGCCTGGTGCCGGCGGATATCCCGTTCCAGGCGACCGAGCAGGCCGCCAGCTACCCGCTGGACGTTGACGGCCAGACCGTCGACATCGCTGCCGTGTCCATGGGCAACCCCCATGCGGTGCTACGGGTCAACGACATCAACACTGCCCCCGTGCATGAACTGGGGCCGAAAATCGAACACCACCCGCGTTTTCCGGCGCGGGTCAATGTGGGCTTTTTGCAGGTGATCGACCGTTCCCGTGCGCAATTGCGCGTGTGGGAACGTGGCGCCGGCGAAACCCAGGCCTGCGGTACCGGTGCTTGCGCCGCTGCCGTGGCCGCGATCAGCCAGGGGTGGATGGATTCGCCCCTGTTGATCGACCTGCCCGGTGGACGCCTGTCCATCGAGTGGGCAGGCCCTGGCCACCCGGTGATGATGACCGGGCCGGCCTCGCGCGTATACGAAGGACAGGTCCGTCTATGAGTGAGCCAAGCCAATGACCGATAAGCCTCAAGTACCCGCACAAGCAACCCCGAGCGAAAGTCTGGAGGCCGCTGCCGTCGCGGCGTACCTTGAGGCTAATCCGGACTTTTTCGTCGAACACGAAGAACTGCTCCCGGCCCTGCGCATCCCCCACCAGCGCGGCGACACCGTGTCGTTGGTGGAGCGACAGATGAAGATCCTGCGCGAGCGCAATATCGAAATGCGCCACAAGCTCTCGCACCTGATGGATGTCGCCCGCGACAACGACCGTCTGTTCGAGAAAACCCGCCGCCTGATTCTTACCCTGATGGACGCCACCAGCCTGGAAGAAACGGTCATCGCCGTGGAAGACAGCCTGCGCCAGGACTTCCAGGTGCCGTTTGTCAGCCTGATCCTGTTCAGCGACAACCCGATGCCGGTGGGTCGCTGGGTCAGTGGCGGCGACGCGCAAACCGCGATCGGCGGCCTGCTTTCCGAAGGCAAGACCATCAGCGGCACCCTGCGCGAGCACGAGCTGGACTTCCTGTTCGGCGCCGAACAGCGCAAGCAGATCGGCTCTACCGCCGTCGTCGCCCTCAGCCATCAAGGCCTGCACGGCGTACTGGCCATCGCCAGCCGCGATCCCGCGCACTACAAGAGCTCGGTGGGCACTTTGTTCCTCACCTATATCGCCGAAGTACTGGGCCGCGTCCTTCCGCGCCACACCACCGCCCTGCGCGCGGTGCGCTAGCCATGGAACGGCAACTGGACGCTTACTGCGCTCACCTGCGTAACGAGCGCCAGGTGTCACCCCATACCCTGGAGGCTTACCGACGGGACTTGAACAAGGTCCTGGCGTATTGCGAAAAGCAGCAGGTCACCAGCTGGAAGGCCTTGGATATCCAGGGCCTGCGCAGCCTGATCGCACGGCTGCACCAGGCGGGCCAGTCCTCGCGCAGCCTGTCGCGCCTGCTATCGGCGGTGCGTGGCCTGTATCACTACCTCAATCGCGAAGGCCTCTGCGACCACGACCCGGCCAATGGCCTGGCCCCGCCGAAAGGCGAACGACGCCTGCCCAAGACCCTGGACACCGACCGTGCCCTGCAATTACTCGATGGCGCCGTGGAGGACGATTTCCTCGCCCATCGCGACCAGGCGATCCTCGAACTGTTCTACTCTTCAGGCCTGCGCCTGTCGGAGCTGACAGGCCTGAACCTCGATCAACTGGACCTGGCCGACGGCCTGGTGCAAGTACTCGGCAAAGGCAGCAAGACCCGGGTGCTGCCGGTAGGCAGGAAAGCCCGCGAAGCCCTGCAACTGTGGCTGCCGCTGCGCGCCCTGGCCAACCCGGTGGACGACGCGGTGTTTATCAGCCAGCAAGGGCGGCGCCTGGGGCCGCGCGCCATCCAGGTACGGGTCAAGGCTGCCGGCGCACGCGAGCTGGGGCAGAACCTGCATCCACATATGCTGCGGCACTCCTTTGCCAGCCATATGCTGGAATCGTCCCAGGACCTGCGCGCCGTGCAGGAACTGCTTGGCCATTCCGACATCAAGACCACACAGATCTATACCCATCTGGACTTCCAGCACCTGGCAACGGTCTACGACAGCGCCCATCCACGGGCCAAACGCATCAAGGACGGCGACTCATGAGCATCAAGCTGATCACCTTCGACCTGGACGACACGCTCTGGGACAACGTACCCGTCATCATCAGCGCCGAAGCGTCGATGCGCGAATGGCTGGCCACCCATGCCGCCAAGGTGGGCGACCTGCCCCTGGAGCATTTCGCCAGCCTGCGCCAACAGGTGCTGCAACGGCATCCCGAACTCAAACACCGCATCAGTATCCTGCGCCATCGGGTGTTGATACATGCGTTTGAAGAGGCCGGTTATCCACAGCCTGAGGCCACGGAAATGGCCGATGTGTGTTTCGAAGCGTTCATTCACGCCCGCCATCAGCTCACGCCTTTCCCTGAGGCCGAGCCGATGCTGCAAGCGCTGCGCCAGCACTTTCTGCTGGGTGTGATCACCAATGGTAATGCCGATGTGCAGCGTGTTGGCCTGGCGGACTACTTTCACTTTGCGCTACGCGCTGAAGATATCGGCATCGCCAAGCCGGATGCGAGGCTGTTCCACGAAGCGCTGCAGCGCGGCGGTGTGGATGCCAGTGCGGCGGTGCATGTTGGCGACCACCCCGGGGACGACATTGCCGGAGCCCAGCAGGCGGGGCTGCGGGCGGTGTGGTTCAACCCGTCGGGCAAGGTGTGGGAAGGAGATAAACTCCCGGATGCACAGATTCGCAGCCTGACGGAGTTGCCGGCGCTACTTCGTAGCTGGCAGTAATACAGGTGAGAAAAATGTGGGAGGGAGCTTGCTCCCGATAGCGGTGTATCAGTCTCCAGATGTATTGCCTGACCTACTGTAATCGGGAGCAAGCCCCCTCCCACACTTGATTGGGGGTGACTTGTAGCCGGTTATTACAGGCATGAAAAAACCCGCAGCGACGGCGGGCTTTTTCTTACAAGCAGGAGGCTGACCTTAGATAGGTCGGCTGCCGTACTTGTTATCCGGCTTCTTGGGCGGGTCTGCAACCACATTGGGCTCGACTTCGACCACTTTGCCGCCTTTGGCAAGAAACTCTTCCATCGCACGGGCCAGGGCATCGCGCTCTTTGTTCTTGGCCTCAACGCTCGGCAATTCGTCTACCGAAACAGCAGCCTTGGCTTTGCCTTTGGCAGCTGGAACAGGAGCGTCATCACCACCGTCGTCCTCAGCAACGTCTTCCGCCGCCGCTTCAAGACCTTCTTCGGTGTCGTCTTCGTCACCTACTTCGAGTTCGTCGTTTTCCAGATCATCGTCGCTCATGTTCTACCTCATGACTTGCGAAAAGCAGATTAGTTATAGCCCAGCTTCATCCTCTGTCGAGGTCACCGGGAAAAAATCAACATCCACCGGATAACCAGTGGCTTATGCCCCATCACCGTGCAGGGTGGCGAGGACTTTACGAGCACCGCCATGATCACGGTGCTCGCCCAGATAAACACCTTGCCAGGTCCCTATCGCCAAGCGGCCGGCCTTGACCGGCAAACTCAGCTGGCAGCCCAGGAGACTGGCCTTGAAGTGCGCCGGCAGATCATCCGGACCTTCGTCGTTGTGTTCGAACCCGGCGCGGCCTTGTGGCACCAGCGAGTTGAAAAAACGCTCGAAGTCACGACGAACCGCCGGATCGGCATTCTCGTTGACGGTCAACGAGGCCGAGGTGTGCTGCAGCCACAGGTGCAACAGGCCCACGCGGCAGGCCTTCAGCTCAGGCAAGCCGGCAAGCAACTCGTCAGTCACCAGGTGAAAGCCCCGGGGCTTGGCCCGCAGGGTAATCAGGGTCTGTTGCCACATACAGTTCTCCGCCCATCGGCGCGCATTCTAGCGCGCTCTGGGAAAAAACAAAGTGCCGAATACGCCTACATGCCTGTAAGACATTCGCACGCTGGAAAGTGCATGACAAACTCTGCGCAAAAACCGACACAGCTTGTTATGACTGACAAACGCCAGGCAAAAAAATGCCCGGCAAGCCGGGCATCTTTTTTTAGCGTACTTACAGGTTGTAGCCGCGTTCGTTGTGTTGCGCCAGGTCGAGGCCGACAGCCTCTTCCTCTTCGGTAACCCGCAGGCCCATGACCGCGTCCAGCACCTTGAGGATGATGAAGGTGACGATGGCGGTATAGATCACGGTGAAGCCGACACCTTTGCACTGGATCCAGACTTGAGCTGCGATGTCAGTCACGGTGCCGAAGCCGCCCAATGCAGGGGCTGCAAACACACCGGTGAGGATCGCACCGACGATACCGCCGATACCGTGCACGCCGAATGCGTCCAGGGAATCGTCGTAGCCCAGCTTGCGCTTGAGGCTGGTGGCGCAGAAGAAGCAGATCACACCGGCCACCAGGCCAATCACCAGGGCGCCCATCGGGCCAACAGTGCCGGCAGCCGGTGTAACGGCGACCAGGCCAGCCACTACACCCGAGGCGATGCCCAGTGCGCTTGGCTTACCGTGAGTGATCCACTCGGCGAACATCCAGCCCAGGGCTGCAGCAGCGGTAGCAATCTGAGTCACCAGCATCGCCATGCCGGCGGTGCCGTTGGCCGCAGCCGCAGAGCCGGCGTTGAAGCCGAACCAGCCGACCCACAGCATGGCCGCACCCACCAGGGTGTAACCCAGGTTGTGAGGCGCCATTGGAGTGGTCGGGAAGCCTTTACGCTTGCCGAGCACGATGCACGCCACCAGGCCAGCGACACCGGCATTGATGTGCACCACGGTGCCGCCGGCGAAGTCCAGCACGCCCCAGTCCCACAGCAGGCCACCGTTGCCGCTCCACACCATGTGGGCGATTGGCGCATAGACCAGAGTGAACCAGATAGCCATGAAGATCAGCATGGCGGAGAACTTCATGCGTTCGGCGAACGCACCGACGATCAGCGCCGGGGTGATGATGGCGAAGGTCATCTGGAAGGTGATGAACACGGCTTCCGGGAACAGCGCAGCCGGCCCGGTGATGCTGGCCGGGGTCACACCCGCCAGGAACGCCTTGCCCATGCCGCCGAAGAAGGAGTTGAAGTTGACCACCCCCTGTTCCATACCGGTGGTATCGAACGCGATGCTATAGCCGTAGACAACCCACAGGATGCTGATCAGGCCGGTGATGGCGAAGCACTGCATCATCACCGACAGAATATTTTTGGAGCGCACCATGCCGCCGTAGAACAGCGCCAGGCCTGGAATGGTCATGAACAGCACCAGCGCGGTGGATGTGAGCATCCAGGCGGTGTCACCGGAGTTGAGGACTGGAGCAGCCACTTCGTCTGCCGCCATGGCCAGGCTTGGCATTACGATGGACAACAGGGCTCCGAGCCCTGCGAATTTACGCAGAGTCATATTGTTTTCTCCTGGGGCGTTGGGGTTTGGCGGCTTAGATTGCGTCGGTATCGGTTTCGCCGGTACGGATGCGAATAGCCTGTTCCAGATTGACCACGAAGATCTTGCCGTCACCGATCTTGCCGGTGTTGGCGGCCTTGGTTATCGCCTCGATAACCCGGTCAAGATCCTTGTCGTCAATGGCGACATCAATCTTCACCTTCGGCAGGAAATCCACTACATATTCCGCGCCGCGATACAGCTCGGTGTGACCCTTCTGCCGTCCGAAGCCCTTGACCTCAGTAACGGTAATGCCCTGCACGCCGATCTCGGACAACGACTCGCGTACATCGTCCAACTTGAACGGCTTGATGATGGCAGTGACTAGCTTCATGAAAACTCTCTCCCGAATTGGTGGACTTGCCCCAGGAAAACAAACCCGTCTCAAGTCTAAGCGCAGTGCCTGGCTTTGTAACGCATCGTCGCAAGGGCAGTTGCCATTGCGACGCCAGCGAACCACTGGTGACGAAACCTGTACCCCTGATCCGTCGGCGCACTGCATTCGTCACAGCGACTGCATCAGTGCATGGGTCATGATCGTCTAAGCAGAAACCTTGCCAGCTCCGTAAAAATCACTGAAATCAGTCCTTTGCTCACCTAGGCCCACCATCGGGGCCATCCGGCGCCTGCAATGCGCACGAAAACGGTGCATCACCGCCCGGCCCGATGCGCGAAAAGCGTGCGACCCAGGCCGTGAAAAAGACTATAGACGCTGCGTGATACACTGCCCGCCAACAGTTTTCCGGAATATTTCCCATGCTCGCGCCCAAAGACCTCCTCGACGCCCTGAGCGGCCACGCCTCTCGCCTGTTCAGCGGCGACACCCCGCTGCCCCGCAATGAAATCGAAAGCCAGTTCAAGGCCTTGCTGCAAAGTGGTTTCAGCAAGCTCGACCTGGTGAGCCGGGAAGAGTTTGATAGCCAGATGGTGGTTCTCGCCCGCACCCGTGCGCGGCTGGAGAGCCTGGAAGCGAAAGTGGCAGAACTGGAAGCGCGGTTGACCCCTCCTGCCGAATAAATGCGCTCAGTGTGGTAGGGGGCTTGCTCCCGATGGCGGTGTATCAGCCGGTATCAATGCTGACTGCCCCCCGCTATCGGGAGCAAGCCCCCTCCCACATTCGCTCTACCTTTTGCTCTGGATACGTTCTGTAAAACCTCCCCGCCTCGCTCTTCCCTACCTCGTCTACCCTTGAAAAACCGCAGGAAGCGGCCTCCCCTTTCAAGGAACGAGCATGTCCCTCGCCATCGTCCACAGCCGCGCCCAGATCGGCGTCGAAGCCCCTGCCGTCACCGTTGAAGTGCATATGGCCAATGGTCTGCCGTCCCTGACGCTGGTTGGCCTGCCCGAAACCGCGGTCAAGGAAAGCAAGGACCGGGTGCGCAGTGCCATTCTCAACTCTGCGCTGCAATACCCCGCTCGCCGGATCACCCTCAATCTCGCGCCCGCCGACCTGCCCAAGGACGGCGGGCGTTTTGACCTGGCGATTGCCCTCGGGATCCTGGCGGCCAGTGTGCAGGTGCCGGCGTTGACGCTCGATGATGTGGAATGCCTGGGGGAGTTGGCGCTGTCCGGCGAGGTGCGGGCGGTAAAAGGCGTGTTGCCGGCCGCGCTGGCGGCGCGCAAGGCCGGGCGCACCGTGATAGTACCGCGAGCGAATGCCGAAGAGGCGTGCCTGGCGTCGGGGTTGAAGGTGATCGCGGTGGACCACCTGCTGCAAGTGGTGGCGCACCTGAATGGACATGTGCCGATCGAGCCTTACACGTCCGATGGCCTGCTGTACTTGAACAAGCCCTATCCAGACCTGAGTGAAGTCCAGGGCCAGCTCGCGGCCAAACGAGCGTTGCTGATCGCGGCAGCGGGCGCGCATAACCTTTTGTTCAGCGGGCCGCCCGGCACCGGCAAGACCTTGCTCGCCAGCCGCCTGCCCGGTTTATTACCGCCGTTGAGCGAACAGGAGGCGCTGGAGGTTGCCGCGATTCAATCGGTTGTAAGTCTGGCGCCGCTGAGCCATTGGCCCCATCGACCGTTTCGTCAACCGCATCACTCGGCATCCGGCCCGGCACTGGTGGGCGGCGGCTCGAAACCACAGCCGGGAGAAATCACCCTGGCTCATCATGGGGTGCTGTTCCTGGATGAGCTGCCGGAATTTGATCGCAAGGTGTTGGAAGTGCTGCGTGAACCGCTGGAGTCGGGGCATATCGTGATTTCCCGCGCTCGCGACCGAGTGAGCTTCCCGGCGCGCTTCCAACTGGTCGCGGCGATGAACCCCTGCCCTTGCGGTTATATGGGCGAACCCAGCGGGCGCTGTCGCTGTACGCCGGAGCAGATTCAGCGGTATCGCAACAAGCTCTCGGGGCCGCTGCTGGACCGGATTGACTTGCACCTGACCGTTGCGAGGGAAACGACGGCACTGAACCCGATCCAACAGGCGGGCGAGGATACCGCCCATGCCTCAGCGCGGGTCGCCCAGGCTCGCGAGCATCAGCAAAAGCGCCAGGGCTGTGCGAATGCCTTTCTTGATCTGCCGGGGCTGCGCGAGCACTGCAAGCTCGCGAAGGTGGATGAAAGCTGGCTGGAAACGGCCTGTGAACGACTGACCCTATCGCTGCGCGCGGCCCATCGACTGCTCAAGGTGGCACGCACCCTGGCGGATCTGGACCAGGTAGAGACCATCACCCGCGACCACCTGAAAGAGGCCCTGCAATACCGCCCGGCGGCGATCACTTAAGCTTGGCGCAGCACCAAATGTGGGAGGGGGCAGGCCTCCCACATCTTGGAAAACGGTGGCTCAGCGAAAGCGATCCACCTCATGGCGCAGGCTCGCCGCCAACGTCTCCAGTTCCCTGGCGGTAATCGCCAGGTTGGACACCACTTCACGCTGCTCGCTGTTGGCCAGTGCAATGCTCTGCAGGTTGCTGCTGAGCAGGGTCGCGGTGCTGCTCTGCTCCTGGGTGGCCGTGGTGATTGCCGCGAACTGCTGACCGGCCGAGCGGCTTTGCTCGTCGATACGCGCCAGGGCCGAGGCCACGTCGGCGTTGCGCGACAGGCCTTCCTGCATCAGCGCGTTGCCTTGCTCCATGGTGCTGATGGCGTTGCCGGTTTCCTTCTGGATGCTCTGGATCATGCCGGAAATTTCATCGGTGGCTTCACGGGTACGCGACGCCAGGTTACGTACTTCGTCGGCCACCACGGCAAACCCACGGCCTTGCTCCCCTGCACGGGCGGCTTCAATGGCGGCGTTGAGCGCCAGCAAGTTGGTCTGTTCGGCAATCGAGGTGATCACGCCGACGATCCCGCCGATTTCCTGGGAGCGCTGGCCGAGGGTGTTGATCACCGTAGCCGTGCTGTTCAGGGCGGTGGCAATGTGTTCCAGGGATGACGACGCTTCCTGCATCGAAGTGCGGCCAATGCGGGTCTGCTGGGCGTTTTCCTGGGCCAGGCGTTCGGTATTGCCCATGTTGTCGGCGATATTCAACGACGTCGCGCTGAACTCCTCTACCGCGCCGGCCATGCTGGTGATCTCGCCGGACTGCTGCTCCATGCCCTCATAGGCACCGCCGGACAAACCGGACAAGACCTGGGCGCGGCTGTTGACCTCTTCGGCAGCGTTACGGATATGGGAGACCATGGTCGACAACGCTTCGCCCATCTGGTTGAAGCTGCGTGCCAGTTGGCCGATTTCGTCATGGCTGGACACGTTCAAGCGTGCGCTCAGATCGCCCGCACCCAGGGCTTCGGCCTGACGCACCAGGTCACTCAGGGGCTGCAACTTGCTGCGCAGCAGCCAGACCGTGGCGCCTACTGCCAGCAACATCGCCAGCACGCTGCCGATCACCAGGCGAATACCCACGGCCCAGGTCACCGCGCGGATTTCGGCTTTCGGCATACTTGCAACCACGGCCCACGGGCCGCCTTCGAACGGTACCGAAACGCTATAGAAATCTTCGTTCTTGTCGCTCCAGAAGCGACCTTTGCCCGGGGTCTTGGCCAGGTCCAGCATCACCGGCACCGATTGATCCAACGCCTGCACACCGGCAGGTGCCACCAGCCAGTGCTTTTGCTCATCCAGCAGTGCAAGGGAGCCGGTCTGGCCAATTCGGAAGCGCTTGAGGTTTTCGAATTGGGCATTCTGCGCATCGGTGTAGTCAAAACCGATGAACAGCACGGCGATAACCTTACCGCCGCTGTCACGCACCGGGCTGTATTGGGTCATGTAGGAACGATCGAACAACACCGCCCTGCCGATGTAGGTCTGCCCACCCACAACACGTTGATAGGCCGGGCCCTGACGGTCGAGGACGGTGCCGATAGCGCGGTTGCCATCCTGCTTGGTCAGGGACGTGCTGATACGGATGAAGTCGTCGCCACTGCGCACAAATACGGTGGCCACGCCGCCGGACATTTGCTTGAACTCGTCCACCTCATCAAAGTTGTTGTTCAACACCTCGTTGCCCAGGTACAGGCTGGGCGTCTGAACACCGGCCACGCTCACGGGTTGGTCCACATGCACGCTCAACCCGGCGCCGAAGCGTTTTTCAAACAGTCCGCTCAAACGCTGGGTGCTCTCGCGCAAGGTGCTGTGGAAGGTATTGAGTTGGTCGGCGAGCAGGCGCGCCTCGCTGGCCAGGTGCTCCTCGCGGGTGTCGAGGTTGGCGGAGTCAAGGGAACGCAAGGCAAACACCGTACTGCCGCTGATAACGACAGCCAGAATCACGGCTAACGCGAGGCCTAACTGGGAGGCAATCCGGGCGCGAGGTTGAGACATGACAGCTCCTGGCCGAGGCCAGGATCATCCTGATCTCATAGCGCTGC
Organism: Pseudomonas sp. NIBRBAC000502773; assembly: GCF_006517195.1. Lineage (NCBI taxonomy): Bacteria > Pseudomonadati > Pseudomonadota > Gammaproteobacteria > Pseudomonadales > Pseudomonadaceae > Pseudomonas > Pseudomonas sp. NIBRBAC000502773. The sequence continues at coordinate 3,079,964 of NZ_CP041189.1, forward strand.
TCGGCAAATTATCTGATGGGAAACGTTGGTGCACGATAGTTCCAACACACCTACTTCGGCTGGCCGCAGCAATACTTGAGCGCTTCACAGGGGTATCACGCAAACGGTTGCGAACCAACGTCGCCAAGCATTCAGTCGAGACGTTCCACCGCAGGCAACACCATCGCCTGCACCTCGCCTTGCAGAAACTCCGCCAGCCGTCGCAAGCGCTCGCCGCCAGGGCGGGTTTTTGGCCAGACCAGGTAGTAATTTTCCCCACTGGCCACCGCCGTCGGCCACGGCAAGCTCAATCGTCCTTGGGCGACGTCCTCAGCCACCATCAGCAAATCGCCCATGGACACGCCGTAACCCCTCGCAGCGGCGATCATGCCCAGCTCCAGGGTGTCGAACACCTGCCCTCCCTTGAGCGAGACCTGGGACGACAGCTGCATGCGCGCCAGCCAATTGCGCCAGTCGCGCCGGTCGGGCGTGGGGTGCAGCAATTCGGCGGTGGCCAGGCGCGCGGCGTCCCAAGGCCCATCCTCCAGCAGGTTCGGCGCACCGACAGGAATCAACAGCTCCGGAAACAGGTAACTGGCCTCCCAATCCACTGGAAAACGCCCATCGCTCAGCAGCACCGCACAGTCGAAAGGCTCCTGATTGAAGTCCACCTCGTCCACGCTCATCCAGGCGCTGGTCAGTTGCACCTCATTGCCAGGCTGCAGCGCCCGGAAGCGGCTGAGTCGCGCCAGCAGCCAGCGCATGGTCAATGTGGAGGGGCCTTCATGCGCAGGATGTCATCTTCGGCATTCAAGGTATGGCAGGCGCGTTCCAGCGCCGCGAACCCTTCGCGCACACCGGGCAACAACAGACGCGCCGCCTCAGTGAGCTGCAAGGTGCGGCCGTTGCGCTGGAACAGGCGGCAGGCGAAATGCTCTTCAAGCGTGCGGATATGTCGGCTCACCGCACTTTGGGTGATGGACAATTCCTCGGCGGCACGGGTGAAAGAGCTGTGTCGGGAGGCCGCTTCAAACGCGCGCAAGGCATAAAGAGGAGGAAGACGACGAGACATGAGGAAAGCTCCGACAGCGCAATACTGAAACCCTACCAGAATCAACCAGGCATGAGTTTTAATCATGCAAACGATCGCATTTATCCCTTTGTGCAATGGGCTGAGAGCGCCGAGAATCAACCCTTCCCCAACCCTCTGACTTTTTGAGCGTGATGATCATGCAGCATCCGGCACGTACCGAACTCTGGGCCATTCTGCGGCTGTCAGGGCCGTTGATTGCCTCACAGTTGGCGCACATGCTGATGGTGTTGACTGACACCCTGATGATGGCGCGCCTGAGCCCCGAAGCCCTGGCCGGTGGCGGCCTGGGTGCGGCGAGCTATTCGTTCGTCGCGATTTTCTGCATCGGCGTGATTGCCGCCGTGGGCACCTTGGTTGCGATCCGCCACGGCGCGGGCGATATCGAAGGCGCCACCCGCCTGACCCAGGCCGGGCTGTGGCTGGCCTGGCTGATGGCCCTGGCGGCGGCCCTGCTGCTGTGGAACCTCAAGCCGGTGCTGCTGATGTTCGGCCAGACCGAGACCAACGTACATTCGGCCGGGCAGTTTCTGACCATGCTGCCGTTTGCACTGCCCGGCTACCTGAGCTTCATGGCCCTGCGCGGTTTTACCAGCGCCATCGGCAAAGCCACTCCGGTGATGGTGATCAGCGTCGGTGGCACGGTGGTCAACTACCTGCTCAACCACGCGCTGATCGAAGGCATGTTCGGCCTGCCCAAGCTCGGCTTGATGGGCATCGGTCTGGTCACGGCGATTGTCGCCAACAGCATGGCGCTGGCGTTGATGTGGTACATCCGCAGCAACCGGGCCTATGCCGCCTACCCGCTGAGTACCGGGCTGCTGCGCCTCAACACCCAGTATCTGCGCGAGTTGTGGCGCCTGGGCCTGCCGATTGGCGGCACCTATGCGGTGGAGGTCGGGCTGTTTGCCTTTGCAGCCCTGTGCATGGGCACCATGGGCAGCACGCAGTTGGCGGCGCATCAGATCGCCCTGCAAATCGTGTCGGTGGCCTTTATGGTGCCGGCGGGGATGTCCTACGCGGTGACCATGCGCATCGGCCAGCATTATGGCGCCGGACAGTTGCTGCACGCACGCATGGCCGGGCGTGTCGGCATAGGCTTTGGCGCGGCGATAATGCTGGGATTCGCGGCGGTGCTGTGGTTGTTTTCCGAACCGCTCATAGGACTGCTGATCGACCACGACAACCCGGCGTTCCACGACGTGATCGTCCTGGCCGTGAGCCTGCTGGCCGTCGCCGCGTGGTTTGAGTTGTTCGACGGCGTGCAAACCATCGCCATGGGTTGCATTCGCGGGCTCAAGGACGCCAAGACCACGTTCCTGATCGGTGCAGGCTGCTACTGGTTGATTGGCGCACCCTCGGCCTGGCTGATGGCTTTCACCTTGGGCTGGGGGCCAACCGGCGTGTGGTGGGGCCTGGCACTGGGACTGGCCTGCGCCGCGATAAGCCTGACCTGGGCGTTTGAAGCGAAGATGAAGCGGATGATTCGCCGGGAAGGCCCGGAGCCTGAAGCCGACACCGGCTTTCAGGCCGCACAGGCCGACTAGAGCCCCTCGCTTACGCGGGTGTGCTTGCCGTCGCCGAAGGTCAGGTATTCCACCAGCTCCGGCAACGGCAGCGGCTTGCTGATCAGGTAACCCTGGGCCTGGTCGCAGCCGAACAGCCGCAACAGCGCCAGTTGCTCGGGGGTTTCCACACCTTCGGCCACCACTTCCAGATTGAGGTTGTGCGCCAGGTTGATCATGGCGTGCACCAGCTTGCGGTTTTCCTCGCGCTCTTCCATCCCGCCGACAAAGCTTTTGTCGATTTTCAGCAACGCAATCGGCAAGCTGTTGAGGTGCACGAACGAAGAGAAACCGGTGCCGAAGTCATCCAGGGAAAACCGCACACCCAGGCGACCAAGGGCGTCCATGGTCTGCTTGACCAGGTCACTGCGGCGCATCACGGCGGTTTCGGTCAGTTCGAATTCCAACCATTGCGCTTCCACGCCGCGCTCGCTGATCAGCCGGCTCAGCGTAGAAAGCAGCTGGCTGTCCTGGAACTGGCGAAATGACAGGTTGACCGCCATGTGCAGCGGCGGTAGGCCGCGTTCGCGCAGGTCTTGCATGTCACGCAGGGCCCGGGAAATCACCCAGTAACCCAGCGGTACAATCAGGCCACTCTGTTCGGCCAGGGGCACGAACTCACTCGGCGGCAACAGGCCGCGCTCGCCGTGGCGCCAGCGCACCAGGGCTTCCAGGCCAACGATATGCCCGTCGTCGAGGTCGAGGCGCGGCTGGTAATGCAGCTCCAGCTCATCACGGCGCAAGGCACGGCGCAGCTCGCTTTCCAGGTCGGCCAGGCTGCGCGCGTTGCGGTTGATGCGTTCGTTGAAGATATGAAAGGTGCAGCCCTGGGTGCTCTTGGCTTGCTGCATGGCGATATGAGCGTGCCACATCAGCGGGTCGGCGCCGGCACGGGCGCGGGCATGGGCCACGCCCAGGCTGCAGCCGATCAGCAGGCTTTCGCCATCCACCCAATACGGCTCGGCCATGGCTTCGGTGATGCGCTCGGCCATCCACTCCGCACGCTGGGGCGCGCGGCGCGTATCGATCAGCAGGGCGAATTCGTCGCTGCCCAGGCGCGCCAGTTGATCGCCGGCTTCCAGCTGGCTCTTGAGCCGCGAGACCACTTGCAGGATCAGGCGGTCGCCGGCCTGGTGGCCGAGGGCATCGTTGGCATGGCGGAAATTATCGAGGTCCAGGTGACCGAGGGCCAGGCCGCGACCTTCGTTCTCGGCCAACCGTGCCGCCAGCAGGGTCTGGAAGCCCTGGCGGTTGGCGATGCCGGTGAGCGGGTCCTGCTCGGCCAGGCGTTGCAGGGTGTTTTCCAGCACACCCCGCTCACGCACATGGCGCAGGCAACGACGCAGCGTGTCGGCGTCCAGAGCATTGCGGATCAGCCAGTCACTGACGCCCAGTGGCGAAACCAACGGTTCCTGCTCCAACAACAACACGCACGGCAAGCTGCAACGGCCAGGACCGGGTTGCAGGCTGGGCATGGTCAACAGCACGGCGCTGTCGTCGTCATCGAACAGACGACTCACCGAGTCCCAGTTTGGCGCGCTGATCAGCACAGCCCCATCGCCCATCGGCGCCAGGCACTCACGCAACAACGCTGCCCACTCAGGCGTATCGGCCAGCAGCAGCAAACGCAAGGGTTCGACAGGCGTAGACAAGCTAGCTCCCTAGACTCTGCAAAAATTCGTTGGCGGCGGGCATTATGACGCGCGGCCTGATAATCACCAATGATAGGGGTTATCAAATACGCAGGTGTAAGCAATTGTCGCTGCTTTAACCACAAGAAGCCCCGACATCCTGCGGCAAAGTAGCAAAAGCGGCAAATTTAGATCGAGTGGTACGTCACACCGTCGATCCAGGGCAGCAGAATCTTGCCAGCCTGTTAAAATGCCCGCCCTTTTGAATAACGACTCTCTGAATTCCGTATGTCCCGACTCAATCCCCGGCAGCAAGAAGCCGTGAACTACGTCGGCGGCCCTCTATTGGTGCTCGCCGGTGCAGGTTCCGGCAAGACCAGCGTGATCACCCGCAAGATCGCGCACCTGATCCAGAACTGTGGCATCCGCGCCCAGTACATCGTCGCCATGACCTTTACCAACAAGGCCGCGCGGGAAATGAAAGAGCGTGTCGGCACCCTGCTCAAGGGTGGCGAAGGCCGTGGCCTCACGGTGTGTACCTTCCACAACCTGGGCCTGAACATCATCCGCAAGGAGCATGTGCGGCTGGGCTACAAGCCGGGCTTCTCGATCTTCGACGAGACCGACGTCAAGGCCCTGATGACCGACATCATGCAGAAGGAATACGCAGGCGACGACGGCGTCGACGAGATCAAGAACATGATCGGCGCCTGGAAAAACGACCTGATCCTGCCGCCCGAAGCCCTGGAAAACGCGCGCAACCCCAAGGAACAGACCGCGGCCATCGTCTACACCCACTACCAGCGCACGCTCAAGGCGTTCAACGCGGTGGACTTCGACGACCTGATCCTGCTGCCGGTGAAGCTGTTCCAGGAACACGCCGACATCCTCGAAAAGTGGCAGAACAAGGTGCGCTACCTGCTGGTGGACGAATACCAGGACACCAACGCCAGCCAATACCTGCTGGTGAAGTTGCTGATCGGTACGCGCAACCAGTTCACCGTGGTAGGCGACGACGACCAGTCGATCTACGCCTGGCGGGGCGCCCGCCCGGAAAACCTGATGCTGCTCAAGGACGACTACCCGTCCCTGAAAGTGGTGATGCTGGAGCAGAACTACCGCTCCACCAGCCGCATCCTGCGTTGCGCCAACGTGCTGATCTCAAACAACCCCCACGAGTTTGAAAAACAACTGTGGAGTGAGATGGGCCACGGCGATGAGATCCGCGTGATCCGCTGCCGCAACGAAGACGCCGAAGCCGAGCGCGTGGCGGTGGAAATCCTCAGCCTGCACCTGCGCACCGACCGGCCGTACAGCGACTTCGCGATCCTGTATCGCGGCAACTACCAGGCCAAGCTGATCGAGCTGAAATTGCAGCACCACCAGGTCCCGTATCGCCTGTCAGGTGGCAACAGCTTTTTCGGACGCCAGGAAGTGAAGGACCTGATGGCCTACTTCCGCCTGATCGTGAACCCGGACGACGACAACGCCTTCCTGCGCGTGATCAACGTGCCGCGCCGCGAGATTGGTTCCACCACCCTGGAAAAGCTCGGCAACTACGCCACCGAACGCAAGATCTCGATGTACGCCGCCACCGATGAAATCGGCCTGGGCGAACACCTGGACACGCGCTTCACCGATCGCCTGTCGCGCTTCAAGCGCTTCATGGACAAGGTGCGCGAGCAGTGCGCCGGGGAAGACCCGATCAGCGCCCTGCGCAGCATGGTCATGGACATCGACTATGAAAACTGGCTGCGCACCAACAGTTCCAGCGACAAGGCCGCGGATTACCGCATGGGCAACGTCTGGTTCCTGATCGAAGCGTTGAAGAACACCCTGGAAAAAGACGAAGACGGCGAAATGACCGTCGAGGACGCCATCGGCAAGCTGGTGCTGCGCGACATGCTCGAGCGCCAGCAGGAAGAGGAAGACGGCGCCGAAGGTGTACAGATGATGACCTTGCATGCGTCCAAGGGCCTGGAATTTCCCTACGTGTTCATCATGGGCATGGAAGAGGAAATCCTCCCGCACCGCTCCAGCATCGAAGCCGACACCATTGAGGAAGAACGGCGCCTGGCCTACGTGGGCATTACCCGCGCACGTCAGACACTGGCCTTCACCTTTGCCGCCAAGCGCAAGCAATACGGCGAAATCATCGATTGTGCCCCCAGCCGTTTCCTGGACGAGCTGCCGCCGGATGACCTGGCCTGGGAAGGCAATGACGACACCCCGACCGAGGTGAAGGCCGTTCGCGGCAACACCGCCCTGGCGGATATACGCGCGATGTTAAAGCGCTAGAATCGACTACTTTTTAATCTACTTTCGGCGCATAACCCGCCATTAGAGGAAGCTTTCCGTGGAAGCACTGCACAAGAAAATTCGCGAAGAAGGCATCGTGCTTTCCGATCAGGTACTCAAGGTCGACGCCTTTCTGAATCACCAGATCGACCCGGCGCTGATGAAGCTGATCGGCGACGAATTCGCCGCGCTGTTCAAGGATTCGGGCATCACCAAGATCGTCACCATTGAAGCGTCGGGCATCGCACCGGCGATCATGACCGGCCTGAACCTGGGCGTGCCGGTAATTTTCGCCCGCAAGCAGCAGTCCCTGACCCTGACCGAAAACCTGCTGTCGGCGACGGTGTATTCCTTCACCAAGAAAGTCGAAAGCACTGTCGCGATCTCGCCGCGTCACCTGACCAGCAGCGACCGCGTACTGGTGATCGATGACTTCCTGGCCAACGGCAAGGCATCCCAGGCGCTGATTTCGATCATCAAGCAGGCCGGTGCGACCGTTGCGGGCTTGGGGATTGTGATCGAGAAGTCGTTCCAGGGTGGTCGTGCGGAGTTGGATGCGCAGGGTTATCGGGTTGAGTCGCTGGCGCGGGTGAAGTCGCTGTCCGGTGGCGTCGTCACCTTCATCGAGTAATTTGCTACGAGGTGAACACGGATCAAAATGTGGGAGGGGACTTGCCCCCGATAACAGTGGTTCAGCCAACACATTTGGGACTGATACACCGCTATCGGGGGCAAGTCCCCTCCCACATTTTGATCTGTGTTGGTTTTTAGTGTGCGGTTGCTTGTAAGCCAGCGAGCAATAGGCGCTGATAGAGATCCTCCTTCAACCCCTCCGGCGAATCCAACCCCATCCGCTTCAGATGCTCGGGAAACGCCTGCGGCTCCGGTGCATCCAGCGCTGCCTTGCCCAACTCCAGAATCTCCGTCAGCTTGAATTTGCTCTTGAGCCAGTTCAAGGCGCGCAACAGGTCCCGTTCTTCGTCAGTGAAGTCGCTGCCCAGCGGATATTCCGGGAACAAACGCCGATGCCGCGCCTGGATACCTTGGAGCCGCTCCGGCGTGTTGTCGCCAAAGCGCGGATCCAGCTGGAAATCCTTGGGCAACTTGCCGGCCTTTTGCGCCTGTTCGATCAAGTCGGCTTGAAAGCGTGAGTCGGTGATGTTGAGCAACGCCTCGATCACCTTGGCATCCGTCTGCCCACGCAGGTCGGCAATACCGTACTCCGTGATGACGATGTCCCTCAGGTGCCGGGGAATGGTGCAATGCCCATACTCCCAGACGATATTGGAACTGACCTCCCCCGCCGACTCACGCCAACTGCGCAGGATCAGGATCGAGCGCGCGCCCTCCAGCGCATGACCCTGAGCCACAAAGTTGTATTGCCCGCCTACGCCGCTGAGCACGCGACCGTCCTCCAACTGGTCGGCCACGCCTGCGCCCAGCAACGTTACCGTGATCGCACTGTTGATAAACCGTGCCTCCTGGCGCTGCAGGCGCTTGAGTTCTTCCTGGCCGTACAGCTCGTTAATGTAGCTGATGCGGGTCATGTTGAATTCCAGGCGCTTGGCGTGGGTCATCTCCTGCAAACGCTGGTAAAAACTGCGCGGCCCGAGGAAGAACCCGCCGTGGATCGAAACGCCATCGGGTTGTGCCGCATCTTCCAGCAAACCGGCGTTGGCTTGTTCCTGGGTGGCCACATCCGGGTAGACCTTGCGCCGGATAATCCCCGCATCCGCCAGCACCAGCAGGCCGTTGACGAACATTTCGCTGCAACCGTAAAGGCCACGGGCGAAAGGATCGACACCGCCTTCACGGCTGATCAGCGGGGCCCACTGGTATACATCGATGTCCGTCAGCAGCAGTCGATAGGCTTCGTTGTCCGCCTGGCGCGCCAGCAACGCGGCGGTCAGCGCATCGCCCATGGAGCCGATGCCGATCTGCAAGGTGCCCCCGTCGCGTACCAGGGTGCTGGCATGCAAGCCGATGAAATGGTCCTGGAACCCCACCGGCATGTTCGGTGTGGAGAACAGTGTGGTGCTGTCCTTTGCATCGATCAGGTAGTCGAACGCGTCCATGCCCAACTCGGAATCGCCCGGCATGTACGGCAACTCGGTGTGAACCTGGCCAACGATCAAAACGGTTTCGCCCGCTTCACGACGCTTGGCGATCATCGGCAGCAGGTCGAGGGTGATATCGGGGTTGCAGCTCAGGCTCAGGCGGTCCGGGTGTTCGGCGCTGCTCGCGACCAACTGCGCCACCAGGTTCAGGCCGGCGGCGTTGATGTCGCGGGCGGCGTGGCTGTAGTTGCTGCTGACGTAGTCCTGCTGGGCCGACGTGCTGTGGAGCAGGCTGCCGGGCTGCATGAAGAACTGCTGCACATGGATATTCTTCGGCAGGCTGTCTGAGTGCAGCGCGGCGAGAAACTCCAACTCTGGGTAATCACCAAACACCCGCTCGATAAAGGGTTCGAGAAAGCGCTTCTGCAAGCCATCGCCCAAGGTGGGGCGGCCCAGGCTCAACGCGGTGTAGATCGTCAGCGCCCGCTCCGGCAGCTTGGCGATACGCCGGTACAGTGCATTGGCAAACAGGTTGGGCTTGCCCAGCCCCAGGGGCATGCCCATGTGGATATGCGCCGGTAGCCGCGCGAGTACATCGTCAACTGCTTGCTCGATTGAACACAACTGCACCATCCGACCCTCCTGAACATTCCATGATTAGGGGTTGGACAGAGAGTGGCGGGTCTTTGCTGCAAAGAACAGCCTCGAAACACAAATTACATCCACAAAAAAGCCGCTCGTAAGCGGCATTTTTGACGAAGATCGACGGTTACAGGCCGGACATCTTCTTGATCGCGCCCTTCAGGTCATCATCCGAGCAATCCGCACAGGTGCCTTTTGGCGGCATGGCGTTGATACCGGTGATTGCCTTGGCCAGGATGCCATCAAGGCCGCCCTGGTGGTCGGCGCGTTCTTTCCAGGCGGCGGTGTCGCCGATTTTCGGCGCGCCCAGCAGCCCGGTGCCGTGGCATGTGTTGCAGTGCTTGGCGATGATGTCGTCGGGCGTCTTCGCAGCGCCCCCGCCCGCAACTACCGCCACTTCCATGCCCTTGCACTCCTGGCCCTGGACGCAGACTTGGCCCACAGGCTCCAGGCGCTTGGCAATGTCATCATTGGTCGCAGCTTGAGCGCTGACAGCCCATAGGGCCAGTACGGTTGCTGGTGCAGCCAGCATTTTCATAATTAGATTCACGCGTTCACCCTCAATGGTGGCTATTCACGCCTGCGGCCACGGTTTCGCAGGCGGCGAAAGTATAACGGTTAGCCCGTCCGGCCGAAACAACCCTATTAAATAAAGGGAGATTAGACCTCGCGGAATACAGCTGCGGGAGCCTCTGCAACGCTGGCAGGACGCCTCTTTTGTTAAAAGTTCGCGGGTGTGGCTGCGCTGATTAGTCGCGCCGGCACATCGAACGGATTACGGAAACGATGGGGCTTGGTGCTTTCAAAGTAGTAGCTATCGCCGGCTTCGAGCACAAAAGTTTCAAGACCGACCACCAACTCCAAACGGCCTTCCACCAGAATCCCGGTTTCCTCGCCCTCGTGGGTGAGCATTTCTTCGCCTGTATCGGCGCCAGGCGGGTAGATTTCATTGAGAAACGCAATTGCCCGGCTCGGGTGCGCACGGCCCACCAGCTTCATGGTGACGGCGCCGTCAGAGATGTCGATCAGCTCATTGGCTTTATAGACGATCTGCGTCGGTATTTCCTGGAGGATCTCCTCGGAAAAGAACTCGACCATGGACATGGGGATGCCGCCCAGCACCTTGCGCAAGGAACTGATCGAGGGGCTGACGCTGTTTTTTTCGATCATCGAAATGGTGCTGTTGGTGACACCCGCGCGCTTGGCGAGCTCACGCTGGGAAAGACCCTTCAGCTTACGGATGGATTGCAGTCGTTCGCCGACGTCCAATGCGGGAGCCTCCTAGGATTCAGGCGTTGTTGTAATTGAGCGTTATCATGGCGACAGCGTTCAGTATTTACAACACTTGGGCCTAAATCCCAGGGAGCTGTGTTCGTCTCTGTCGCTCAAGCGCCGGAATAGAGCCTTGGCACACGACGCAGGTTGCAGAAGATCTGGTACGGGATGGTCTCGGCGGCGGCGGCGACGTCACTGGCGAGGATATTTTTGCCCCACAGCTCCACCGTGGAACCAAGACCCGCTTCGGGGACGTCCGTCAGGTCGATGCACAGCATGTCCATGGACACGCGACCCAGCAATTGGCTGCGCTGCCCCGCCACCAGCACCGGCGTGCCGGTGGGCGCATGGCGCGGGTAGCCGTCGGCATAGCCCATGGCAACCACGCCGATACGCATCGGTTTGGGCGTGATGAACCGGGCGCCGTAGCCTACCGGCTCGCCGGCTGGCAGTTCACGCACACAGATCACTTTCGATTCCAGGGTCATCACCGGCTGCAAACGCGCGGCCAAGGCCTGGTCCTCACCAAACGGTGTGGCGCCATACAGCATGATGCCCGGGCGTACCCAGTCGCTGGATACGCTCGGCCAGCCCAGCACCGACGGCGAGTTGCGCAGGCTGACCTCCGCCACCAGTCCCTGGCGCGCCGCATCGAACACCGCCACTTGCTCGTTGCTGCTGACGCAATCCAGTTCGTCGGCGCGGGCAAAATGGCTCATCAACACAATCTTTGCGACTTTGCCGCTGGCCAGCAGGCGCTGGTAAGCCTCGTGGTAATCCTTGGGATGCAGGCCAACGCGGTGCATCCCCGAATCGAGCTTGAGCCAGATGGTCAGCGGAGCGCTCAACCGGGCCTGTTCGATGGCCTCCAGTTGCCACAGCGAATGCACCACGCACCAGAAATCATGCTCGACGATCAGCGGCAGCTCGTCAGCTTCGAAAAAACCTTCCAGCAGCAGCACTGGCGCGCGAATACCAGCGGCGCGCAACTCCAGCGCCTCCTCGATGCACGCCACGGCAAACCCGTCGGCCTCGGCTTCCAGCGCCTGGGCAACGCGTACGGCACCATGGCCGTAGGCGTCGGCCTTGACCACGGCGAGGGCCTTGGCCCCCGTGACTTCACGGGCCAGTTGGTAGTTGTGGCGCAGGGCTTGGAGGTCGATCAGGGCACGGGCAGGACGCATGGCGGCAGGCTTCTAGGCGGCAAAGTGGAGAAAAAACCGGCGCCGACCAACAGCGTCAGCACCGGGAGAGGGATCGTTGTTTAAGGCAGCGCGGCCACGACGGACAGCTCTACCAGGATTTCCGGTTCGCACAGCTTGGCCTCAACCGTGGCGCGGGCCGGGGCGACGCCTTTGGGCAGCCACTTGTCCCACACCGCGTTCATGCCGGCGAAATCGGCGTCGATGTCTTTCAGGTAGATCGTCACCGACAACAGCTTGGTTTTGTCGGTGCCGGCCAGGTCCAGCAAACGCTCGATATTGGCCAGGGTTTCACGGGTCTGCTGTTCGATCCCGGCGTTCATGTCGTCACCGACTTGCCCGGCCAGATACACGGTACCGCTGTGAACGACGATCTGGCTCATGCGCTCATTGGTGAGCTGGCGCTGGATTGACATGTTTTGCGGACTCCTGGTGGTTGCCATAACGGGAAATATCGAGACCTTCGGCGCTGATCTGCGGCGTTTTCTTCGCCATCAAGTCGGCCAACAGGCGACCGGAGCCGCACGCCATGGTCCAACCGAGGGTGCCATGGCCGGTGTTGAGGAACAGGTTCTTGAACGGCGTGGCACCGACAATCGGCGTGCCGTCGGGTGTGGTCGGGCGCAGGCCGGTCCAGAACGTGGCTTCGGCCAGATCGCCGCCCTGAGGATAAAGGTCGTTGACGATCATCTCCAGGGTTTCACGCCGACGCGGGTTGAGCGACAGGTCAAAACCGGCTATTTCAGCCATGCCGCCGACGCGGATGCGGTTGTCGAAGCGGGTGATGGCGACCTTGTAGGTCTCGTCGAGAATGGTCGACGTCGGCGCCATCGCCGGGTTGGTAATCGGCACGGTCAGCGAGTAGCCCTTGAGCGGGTACACCGGCGCCTTGATCCCCAGCGGCTTGAGCAGCTTCGGCGAGTAGCTGCCGAGGGCCAGCACGTAGCGGTCGGCGGTTTCCAGCTTGCCGTCGATCCACACGCCGTTGATGCGGTCGCCGGCGTAGTCGAGGCGCTGGATGTCCTGTTCGAAGCGAAACTCCACACCCAACTGCTTGCACATGTCGGCCAGGCGGGTGGTGAACATCTGGCAGTCGCCGGTCTGGTCGTTAGGCAGGCGCAGGGCACCGGCGAGGATATCGGTGACGCTGGCCAGGGCCGGCTCAACACGGGCGATACCGGCGCGGTCGAGCAGCTCGAACGGCACACCGGACTCTTTCAACACGGCGATGTCCTTGGCGGCGCCATCCAACTGAGCCTGGGTACGGAACAACTGGGTAGTCCCGAGGCTGCGGCCTTCGTAGGCGATACCAGTTTCCGCACGTAATTCGTCGAGGCAGTCACGGCTGTACTCGGACAGGCGCACCATGCGCTCCTTGTTCACCGCATAACGGCTGGCGGTGCAGTTACGCAGCATCTGCGCCATCCACAGGTATTGGTCAATATCCGCCGTGGCCTTGATCGCCAACGGCGCGTGGCGTTGCAGCAACCACTTGATGGCCTTGAGCGGCACGCCCGGCGCGGCCCATGGCGAAGCGTAGCCTGGGGACACCTGGCCGGCGTTGGCGAAACTGGTTTCCATGGCAGCAGCTGGCTGACGGTCGACCACGACGACTTCAAAGCCGGCCCGCGCCAAATAGTAGGCACTGGTCACACCAATGACGCCGCTACCCAAGACCAGAACGCGCATTTTTATACCCTCATCGCGGGCTTGGCCGCTGACGTGTGTTATTCGAGCAATGATGGGCGCAGTATAAAAAGCAATCGCCAGTGCATTTCACTATATAAATGCCTATATTTGGCGACAATTCTCGGCAAAAACCCTTTTTACAGAGGCGTATCCCCTATGCGTACCAACACCCAGACCAAGCGGGAGCTGGACAAGATCGACCGCAACATCCTGCGCATCCTGCAAACCGATGGGCGAATTTCGTTCACCGAGCTGGGGGAAAAGGTCGGGCTCTCTACCACGCCGTGTACCGAGCGGGTACGGCGGCTGGAGCGCGAGGGGATCATCATGGGTTACAACGCACGGCTCAATCCCCAGCATCTGAAGGGAAGTTTGCTGGTATTTGTCGAGATCAGCCTCGATTACAAATCCGGCGACACCTTTGAGGAGTTCCGCCGCGCCGTGCTGAAACTGCCCCATGTGCTGGAATGCCACCTGGTCTCGGGGGACTTCGACTACCTGGTGAAAGCGCGGATTTCCGAGATGGCCTCGTACCGCAAATTGCTCGGCGACATCCTGCTCAAGTTGCCCCATGTGCGGGAATCGAAGAGCTATATCGTGATGGAAGAGGTCAAGGAGAGCCTCAACTTGCCTATTCCCGATTAAACCAGCACCTGCCGAGTGCTCGCCATGTATTCATGGATCTGCTTTTCCACCCGTGGATGAATCAGCTCCACCGGCCCCCGCCCATTGGGGCATGGCAAGGTCTTCGTGGTGCCGAACAGCCGACAGATCAGCGGCCGCTCGTCATATACGGTGCAGCCGTGGGGGCCCAGGTGCACACAGTTCAGCTCGTCCATCGCGGCGTCCTGCTCGGCAGCGGTCTTGCGTGGCAGGCGCGACATCTCCTCGGGCGAAGTGGTGACCGGCCCACAGCAGTCGTGGCAGCCGGGGACGCACTCGAACGAAGGAATCTGACGGCGCAGCGCGCTGATTTTCTGACTGTTGCAACTCATCGAAACAGGTACCGAACGGCGAATAGAGGTGGATTCTGAAGCAAAACGCCCTGCGCAGACAGCTTCGTCCGACCGCTGTATCCTGCGTCAAATTTTCCAAACAGGGATGCTCCCCATGACCGCCAGCGCCCGGCACACCGCTTCCTACTACGCCGCCAGCAGCGTGCCGCAACCCGATTACCCGGCGTTGACGGGCGAAGTAGGCGCGGACGTGTGCGTGATCGGCGGCGGTTTCTCCGGCCTCAACACGGCCCTGGAGCTGGCTGAGCGCGGCTTCAGCGTGGTGCTGCTGGAGGCGCGCAAGATCGCCTGGGGTGCCAGCGGGCGCAATGGCGGCCAGTTGATTCGCGGCGTCGGTCACGGCCTGGAGCAGTTCACCAACGTGATCGGCACCGATGGCGTGCGCCAGATGAAGCTGATGGGCCTGGAAGCCGTGGAGATCGTGCGTGAACGTGTCGAACGCTACCAGATCCCATGCGACCTGACCTGGGGCTACTGCGACCTGGCCAACAAGCCTCGCGACCTGCAAGGCCTTGCCGAAGATGCCGAAGAACTGCGCAGCCTGGGCTATCGCCACGAAGTGCGCCTGCTGCAAGCGAGCGACATGGGCAGCGTCATCGGCTCCGACCGCTATGTGGGCGGCATGATCGACATGGGTTCCGGCCACCTGCATCCATTGAACCTGGCTCTCGGTGAAGCCGCCGCCGCGCAGCAATGGGGTGTGCAGTTGTTCGAACAGTCGCAAGTTACGCGCATCGACTACGGCCCCGAGGTCAAGGTGCACACCGCCCAAGGCACTGTGCGCGCCAAGACCCTGGTACTCGCTTGCAATGCCTACCTCAATGGACTGAATCCGCAGTTGAGCGGCAAGGTGCTGCCCGCCGGCAGCTACATCATCGCCACCGAGCCCTTGAGCCAGGCGCAAGCCGCCAACCTACTACCGCAGAACATGGCCGTGTGTGACCAGCGCGTGACGGTGGATTACTTCCGGCTGTCCGCCGACCGTCGCCTGTTATTCGGCGGCGCCTGTCACTACTCCGGACGCGACCCCAAGGACATCGGTGCCTACATGCGGCCAAAGATGCTGCAGGTGTTCCCACAGCTGGCCGACGTGAAGATCGACTACCAATGGGGCGGCATGATCGGCATCGGCGCCAACCGCCTGCCGCAGATCGGCCGCCTGGCGGACCAGCCCAATGTGTATTACGCCCAGGCCTACGCAGGCCACGGCCTCAACGCCACGCACCTGGCGGGCAAGCTGCTGGCCGAAGCCATCAGTGGCCAGCAGCAGGGACGTTTCGACCTGTTCGCCCAGGTGCCGCATATCACCTTCCCCGGCGGCAAGCACCTGCGCTCGCCGCTGCTGGCCTTGGGAATGCTCTGGCACCGCCTCAAAGAGTTGGTCTGATCAATCGCGCCAAAAGGGTTTCAAGCCTTCCTGGCGGGCCTGCTCTGCGCTCAACCCCACGTCGCGCAATTGCTCGCCGGTCAAGTGCAGCAAGGCCTTGCGTGTATGGCGGCGGTGCCAGAACAGGCTCCAGCGGCTGATCTCGCGCGGCGACGTCGCCCGCTCTTGCCCAGCCTGCAATTCCTGACTGTGTAACGTCAGCCGCACATCACTCATGCCGTTCATTTTGCTGCCCCTCATTTGCCTGTTGCCATGAGTGGCTAGAATGAGCGAGCAGGCAAAACCATTACAGATTCAACCCACCTTTATTAAATCCATACAGACACTGCCTATGGGCGGCTGAATCCTGTATTTTCCCCCTATCTGTACTGGTCACCTGGAGCGACCGCCATGACGCTTTACGTCAACCTCGCCGAATTGCTGGGCACACGCATCGAACAGGGGTTCTATCGCCCTGGAGATCGACTGCCGTCCGTACGCGCCTTGAGCGTGGAGCACGGGGTCAGCCTGAGCACCGTGCAGCAGGCGTATCGATTGCTGGAAGACAATGGCCTGGCGATGCCCAAGCCCAAGTCCGGCTACTTTGTACCGGTAGGTCGGGAGTTGCCGGCGCTGCCGGAGGTCGGCCGCCCGGCCCAGCGTCCGGTGGAAATATCGCAGTGGGACCAGGTGCTGGAATTGATTCGCGCAGTCCCGCGCAAAGACGTCATACAGATGGGTCGCGGCATGCCGGATGTATTGTCACCCACCCTCAAACCCCTGCTGCGCAGCCTGGCCCGCGTCAGCCGGCGCCAGGATCTGCCGGGGCTGTATTACGACAATATTCTCGGCTGTATGGAACTACGCGAGCAAATCGCCCGGCTGTCATTGGATTCCGGCTGCCAACTGACGGCCGAGGACATCGTGATTACCACCGGCTGCCACGAGGCGCTGTCCGCCAGCATCCACGCTATCTGCGAACCGGGCGATATCGTTGCGGTGGACTCGCCCAGCTTCCACGGGGCCATGCAGACCCTCAAGGGCCTGGGCATGAAAGCCCTGGAAATCCCCACCGACCCGATCACCGGCATCAGCCTCGAAGCCCTGGAACTGGCACTGGAACAGTGGCCGATCAAGGTCATCCAGCTGACCCCCAACTGCAATAACCCGCTGGGCTACATCATGCCGGAAGCGCGCAAACGCGCATTGCTGACCCTGGCCCAGCGCTTTGACGTCGCGATCATCGAAGACGATGTGTATGGCGAACTGGCCTACAGCTACCCACGCCCGCGTACCATCAAATCCTTCGACGAAGACGGTCGTGTTCTGCTGTGCAGTTCGTTCTCCAAGACCCTGGCGCCAGGCCTGCGCATTGGCTGGGTGGCTCCGGGCCGGTACCTGGAGCGGGTATTGCACATGAAGTACATCAGCACCGGCTCCACCGCCACGCAGCCGCAGATCGCAATTGCCGAGTTTCTCAAAGGGGGTCATTTCGAACCGCATTTGCGACGGATGCGTACACAATATCAGCGTAATCGCGACCTGATGCTCGACTGGGTCAGCCGCTACTTCCCGGCCGGCACCCGCGCCAGCCGCCCACAGGGCAGTTTCATGCTGTGGGTAGAACTGCCGGAAGGCTTCGACACCCTCAAGCTCAACCGCGTGCTGGTGGAACAAGGCGTGCAGGTGGCTGTGGGGAGCATCTTTTCCGCGTCGGGCAAGTACCGTAACTGCCTGCGCATGAACTACGCTGCCAAGCCCACCCCACAGATTGAAGAGGCCGTGCGCAAAGTCGGCGCTGCCGCGATCAAGATGCTGGCCGAAACGGTGGACTGACCTTTCGCGAGAAATCGCCGTCATATGTCGACAACCGCCCTGACCTGGACACGACTCCCTTGATGATTCGACGGCTTTTACCGTTTTTCCTGCTGGGAGCCCTGGCCCTGAGCGGCTGCGCCACGGTGAGTACCCCGCGCATACCCAGCGACGCCCTGCCGGCCGCCCAGTCGTCGTTCGGCCGCTCGATCCAGGCCCAGGCCGCGCCCTACCAGGGCCGTTCAGGTTTTCGCCTGCTGCCCAACAGCAGCGAAGCCTTCATGGCCCGCGCCGAGCTGATCCGCAATGCCCAGACCAGCCTTGACCTGCAGTACTACATCGTCCACGACGGCATCAGCACGCGGATGCTGGTGGATGAACTGCTCAAGGCCGCCGACCGTGGCGTGCGCGTGCGCATCCTGCTGGATGACACTACCAGCGACGGCCTCGACCAGATCATCGCCACCCTCGCCGCCCACCCCAAGATCGAGATTCGCCTGTTCAACCCCCTGCACCTGGGACGCAGCACCGGTGTGACGCGCGCCATGGGCCGCCTGTTCAACCTGTCGCTGCAACACCGGCGCATGCACAACAAGCTGTGGCTGGCGGACAACAGCGTGGCCATCGTCGGTGGGCGCAACCTGGGGGATGAGTATTTCGACGCCGAGCCCAACCTGAACTTCACCGATATCGACATGCTCAGCGTCGGGCCGGTGGCCGAGCAACTCGGGCACAGTTTCGATCAGTACTGGAACAGCGCCCTGAGCAAACCCATTGATGATTTTGTCTCCAATACGCCCTCCAAAGGTGACCTGGCCGCCGCGCGCCTGAGCCTGGAGGCGTCGCTGGCCGAGTCGCGCCAGCAGAAGCACGCGCTGTACGCGCGCCTGCGCACCTATCAGACCCAGCCGCGCATGGACATCTGGCGCCGCGAACTGATCTGGGCCTGGAACCAGGCGCTGTGGGACGCACCCAGCAAGGTGCTGTCCAAGGCCGACCCGGACCCGCACCTGCTGCTGACCACGCAACTGGCCCCGGAACTGGAAGGCGTCAACCATGAACTGATGATGATCTCGGCGTACTTCGTGCCGGGACAGCCCGGGCTGGTGTACCTGACGGGGCGCGCCGACGCGGGCGTATCGGTGAGCTTGTTGACCAACTCCCTTGAAGCCACCGACGTGCCTGCCGTACATGGCGGCTACGCACCGTACCGCAAGGCGTTGCTGGAGCACGGGGTAAAACTCTACGAGCTGCGCCGCCAACCGGGTGACGGCGGCGGCAGCGGCCCGCACCTGTTTCGTCGAGGCACGTTCCGCGGCTCGGACTCGAGCCTGCACAGTAAGGCGATGATCTTTGATCGGCAAAAATCGTTTGTCGGCTCTTTCAATTTCGACCCGCGCTCCGTGCTGTGGAACACCGAGGTCGGCGTGCTGGTGGACAGCCCCGAACTGGCGGAACACGTGCGCAATCTCGCCCTGCAAGGCATGGCGCCGGCCCTGAGCTACGAGGCGAAACTGCAGGACGGCAACGTGGTATGGGTGACCGAGGACAACGGCCAACTGCACACCCTGACCCGTGAGCCGGGCAGTTGGTGGCGACGGTTCAATGCCTGGTTCGCCACCTCGGTCGGCCTGGAACGCATGCTCTAGGAACAGCGAGGATCAAGCGGGCTGAGCAGCACCAAATGCGCCTTGGCGCAGCAACAGCACCACCAAGCCCAAGGCCCCGGCCGCCATCAGCCACGGCAGCGCGTGCCCGCTGATCCATTGGCTGCCGGCGCCGGCCACCAGTGGGCCGATCAGGCAACCGATGCCCCATAACTGCGCGATGTGGGCATTGGCACGCACCAGCGCATCGTCACGATAACGCTCGCCGATCAGGATCAGCGACAACGTGAACAACCCGCCGGCACTGGCGCCGAACAGCACCCATATTGGCCAGATCAGCAGGGTGTGCATCAGCAACGGAACCGCCAGGCTCGATGCCAGCAACAGCAGTGCGCAACTCAAAAACAGCGTGCGTCGTGGCAGATAATCCGCCAGCGCACCGATGGGCAGTTGCAGCAGCGCGTCACCGACCACCACCGTGCTGACCATCGCCAGGGCAATTTCGGCAGTGAAGCCCTGTTGCAGGCAATACACCGGCAGCAGCGTCAGGATCATCGCCTCAAACGCGGCGAACAGCGCCACCGCCCACGCAATCGCCGGCAGGCTCAGGCAGAAGCGCCACAGGTCCGCGAAGGTCACGCTGAACGATTCGGCACTGGGCGCACCAGAGCGACCCAGCAATGCCAGCGGAGCCACCACCAGCAGGCCAACGCCGACCCAGAAACCATAGTCATGGCCGGTACCGATCAGGCCCAGCAGCAACGGGCCCGAGAGCTGGCTCAAGGCATAACTGCAGCCATACAGCGCCACCAGCCGGCCACGCCACTGCTCCACCACCAACTGGTTGATCCAGCTTTCACCGAGGATAAACACGATGGTCAGGATCACCCCGATCATCAGGCGCAACACCAGCCATATCGGGTAGCTGGGCAGAATGGCCAGCAAACCGATGGATACCGCACCCGCCCACAGGCACAGACGCATGAGATTCGCGGTGCCGAGCCAGGCGGCCAGGCGGCTGGAGACCTTGGCACCGAGCAATACGCCGAAGGCCGGCATGGCGGCCATTACGCCAATCGCGAAACTGCCGTAGCCCCAGCCCTCCAGGCGCAGGGAGACCAGCGGCATGCTGACGCCCAGGGCCAGGCCGACACTGAGCACCGAGGCCAGGACGGCGAAATAGGTCGCCCAACGCATTGCCACGCTCCTGTGGATAATCATGGGTTCACACAAAACAGTGTGGGAGGGGGCTTGCTCCCGATTGCGGTGGATCATTGAGCACTGTTAGTGCCTGACACACTGCTATCGGGGCAAGCCCCCTCCCACATTTGCCTGCGGTGTTGCTTAGAGCTTGATCCAGGTCGCCTTCAGCTCGGTGTACTTGTCGAACGCATGCAGCGACTTGTCGCGACCATTACCCGACTGCTTGAAGCCGCCAAACGGTGCGGTCATGTCGCCGCCATCGTATTGGTTGACCCACACGCTACCGGCACGCAGGGCCTTGGCGGTGAGGTGCGCCTTGGAAATATCCGATGTCCACACCGCAGCAGCGAGGCCATATTGGGTGTCGTTGGCGATCTTGATCGCTTCTTCGGCGCCGTCAAAGGTGATCACCGACAGCACTGGGCCGAAGATCTCTTCCTGGGCGATTCTCATGGCGTTGGTTACACCGTCGAAAATCGTCGGTTCGACGTAGGTGCCGCCCGTCTCTTCCAGGATGCGCTTGCCACCCGCCACCAACTTGGCGCCGTCAGTGTGGCCGGCTTCGATATACGACAGCACGGTGTTCATCTGCTGGGTGTCCACCAGGGCACCGACGTTGGTCGCCGGGTCCAGCGGGTTGCCGGGCTTCCAGCCCTTGAGGGCCTCGATCACCAGCGGCAGGAAGGTGTCCTTGATCGAACGTTCCACCAGCAGGCGCGAACCGGCAGTGCAGACTTCACCCTGGTTGAAGGCGATGGCGCTGGCAGCGGATTCGGCGGCGGCTTGCAGGTTCGGAGCATCGGCAAAAACGATGTTCGGGCTCTTGCCGCCGGCCTCCAGCCAGACGCGCTTCATGTTCGATTCGCCGGAGCGGATCAACAGTTGCTTGGCGATCTTGGTCGAACCGGTGAACACCAGTGTGTCGACGTCCATGTGCAGCGCCAGCGCATTGCCGACGGTGTGGCCGTAGCCCGGCAGCACGTTGAACACGCCTTTCGGAATACCGGCTTCAACGGCCAGGGCCGCGATGCGGATGGCGGTGAGTGGGGATTTTTCGGACGGCTTGAGGATCACCGAGTTACCGGTGGACAGCGCCGGGCCGAGTTTCCAGCAGGCCATCATCAGCGGGAAGTTCCACGGCACGATGGCACCCACCACGCCGACCGGCTCGCGGGTCACCAGACCCAACTGATCGTGCGGGGTGGCTGCGACTTCGTCGTAGATCTTGTCGATTGCCTCGCCGCTCCAGCTCAGGGCATTTGCCGCGCCGGGTACGTCAATGTTCAGGGAGTCACTGATCGGCTTGCCCATGTCCAGGGTTTCGAGCAGCGCCAGTTCTTCGGCATTGGTCTTGAGCAGCGCGGCGAAACGGATCATGGTGGCTTTGCGTTTAGCCGGCGCCAGGCGCGACCAGACACCGGAATTGAAGGTGGCGCGGGCATTTTCTACGGCGCGCTGGGCGTCGGCGGCGTCACAACTGGCTACGCTGGTGAGCAGGCGGCCATCGACCGGGCTGATGCATTCGAAGGTGTCGCCGGAAACAGCAGCGGTGTATTCGCCATTGATGTAGGCACGGCCTTCGATCTTCAGATCCTTGGC
Organism: Pseudomonas sp. NIBRBAC000502773; assembly: GCF_006517195.1. Lineage (NCBI taxonomy): Bacteria > Pseudomonadati > Pseudomonadota > Gammaproteobacteria > Pseudomonadales > Pseudomonadaceae > Pseudomonas > Pseudomonas sp. NIBRBAC000502773. The sequence goes on from NZ_CP041189.1 coordinate 3,101,998, forward strand.
GCGTTGTTCCCAGTCGGCACGGGTCAGGGTGGTCATGCGAGTGTCCTCCTCTTATTGAATACAAGGGCCAGGCGATGTCCCCCGGCAGCCTCAAAGAATTCTTGCCCGCCAGCCAGCTGTTCGGCTCAAAGGCAGCTGCCACCCTAAACCAGCGGCCGGGGATGTTTCAATATATTTGACATAACCGCGGTAAACGCCCTTGCGATGTTCATTTTAATAAACATAGACTTTGGGCTCTCCAACCGCAGGCCAGACGGGACACGCACATGAGCATCCAGGACATCGTCGACTTCAGCCAGGCCAACACCGCCCCAGACCGCTACCGCCCTGCCGCGGAAAAAATCCTCAAGGGCGATCCCGAACAAACGGTGTACAACCATTACAACAGCCCGTGCGGCCAGATGAACGCCGGTGTCTGGGAAGGTGAGGTCGGGCAGTGGCAGGTCAACTACAGCGAGCATGAGTATTGCGAGATCGTGCAGGGCGTCTCTGTATTGCGCGACGCTGAGGGCAATGCGAAGACCTTGCGTGCCGGCGACCGCTTCGTGATCCCCGCCGGCTTCAGCGGCACCTGGGAAGTGCTGGAGCCGTGCCGCAAGATCTATGTGGTGTTCGAGCAGAAGGCCTGATCAACAAACGCCAGGCAAAAAAAAGCCCGTATCGTGAGATACGGGCTTTTTCACAAGGAGGAAAATCAATTACTTGATTTTGCCTTCTTTGTAGATCACGTGCTTGCGAACGCGCGGGTCGAACATTTTCTTTTCGAGCTTGTCCGGGGTAGTACGCTTGTTCTTGTCGGTAGTGTAGAAGTGACCAGTACCGGCGCTAGAGATCATTCGAATCAATTCACGCATGATAGAGCTCCTTAGATCTTGCCAGCGGCGCGGATTTCGGCCAGCACGACAGTGATGCCACGCTTGTCGATAATACGCATGCCTTTGGCAGATACACGCAGGCGAACAAAACGTTTCTCTTCTTCAACCCAGAAGCGGTGATGCTGCAGGTTCGGCAGGAAACGACGACGGGTTTTGTTATTTGCGTGGGAAATGTTATTCCCAGTCACCGGACCCTTACCGGTAACTTGACAGACTCTCGACATGCCTCAGCCCTCTAAAACCACATGCCCAACCCGGCATGGGTTGGCCGCTTAATCTCTCAGTCATTTGGCGCCAGGCGCCGCGTTTCTTTAGGGTCTTACCGGCTACACCTACAAGCGAAGGAACCGGGCCCCTAGAAAAGAGCGCTGCTTTATACCAGAAAGACCCATGTGCAACAACAGCCCGTGTATTTTTACCGGCGTAAATCTCGGCGACAGACGCCCGAACCGTTGCCAGGAGGGGCCGCTGTAACAGCCGACCGCTCGTCGCACAGAATGATTTACAGCGCTCGCACGCGCAGTAAAGCGCACAGCGAAACGCGCTGGGGTGCCATCAAAACAGTATTTGAAGCAAAAGCACAGGCAAAAATGGGCTAGTCATTTATCAACCAGACCACTACGGTAGGGCTTTTCCAGACTGCACTCGCAGATGGGCCTTCGATCTGCAAAGGAAACCGAACATGCGCCTCGCTGCCCTACCGCTATTGCTAGCCCCTCTATTTATCGCGCCGCTGGCCTCTGCCGCCAGCAACTTGAGCGTCTGCACCGAGGCCAGCCCCGAAGGGTTCGATGTGGTGCAATACAACTCGCTGACCACCACCAACGCCTCGGCCGATGTGCTGATGAACCGCCTGGTGGACTACGACGCGGCCAGCGGCAAACTGGTGCCCAGCCTGGCGGACAGCTGGGACGTCTCGCCGGATGGCCTGACCTATACCTTCAAGCTGCACCCGGACGTGAAATTCCATCGCACCGAGTATTTCACCCCAAGCCGCACCCTGACCGCCGAAGACGTGCGCTTCAGCTTCGAACGCATGCTCGACCCGGCCAACCCGTGGCACAAGATCGCCCAGAGCGGCTTCCCCCACGCCCAGTCCCTGCAATTGCCAACGCTGGTCAAGAAGATCGATGCCCTCGACCCGCTGACCGTGCGCTTTACCCTGGATCACGCCGACTCCACCTTCCTCGCGGCCCTGAGCATGGGCTTTGCCTCGATCTACCCGGCGGAATACGCCGACAAACTGCTCAAGGCCGGCACGCCGGAGAAGCTCAACAGCCAGCCGATCGGCACCGGGCCGTTCATCTTCAGCCGTTTCCAGAAAGATGCCGTGGTGCGCTACAAGGCCAACCCGGACTATTTCGCCGGCAAACCGGCTGTGGATAACTTGATCTTCGCCATTACCCCGGACGCCAACGTGCGCCTGCAGAAACTGCACCGCAACGAATGCCAGATCGCCCTGTCGCCCAAGCCCCTGGATGTGGGCGAGGCCGAAAAGGACCCCGCACTCAAGGTAGAAAAAACCGCAGCGTTCATGACCGCATTCGTGGCCATCAACAGCCAGCACCCGCCGCTGGACAAGCCCGAGGTGCGCCAGGCCATCAACCTGGCCTTCGACAAGGGCAGCTACCTCAAGGCGGTGTTTGAAGGCACCGCCGAAGCCGCCAACGGCCCCTACCCGCCCAATACCTGGAGCTACGCCAAAGACTTGCCCGGTTATCCACAGGACCTCGCCAAGGCCAAGGCCTTGCTGGACCGTGCCGGCCTCAAGGACGGCTTCAAGACCACCCTCTGGACGCGCCCCACCGGCAGCCTGCTGAACCCTAACCCGAACCTCGGCGCGCAACTGCTGCAGGCGGACCTGGCCAAGGTGGGCATCCAGGCCGAGATCCGCGTGATCGAATGGGGCGAGCTGATTCGCCGCGCCAAAGCGGGTGAACACGACCTGCTGTTCATGGGCTGGGCCGGCGACAACGGCGACCCGGATAACTTCCTGACCCCGCAGTTTTCCTGTGCGGCGGTTAAATCCGGCACCAACTTCGCCCGCTATTGCGATCCGGCGCTGGACAAGCTGATCAGCGCCGGCAAGACCACCAGCGAACAAGGTGTACGCAGCAAGCTGTACCAGCAGGCCCAGGCGCAGATCCAACAACAGGCGCTGTGGTTGCCGCTGGCGCACCCGACGGCGTTCGCCCTGGCGCGCAAGAACGTCGAGGGCTATCAGGTGAGCCCGTTCGGGCGCCAGGATTTCTCGAAGGTCAGCGTTAAGCCCTAAGCTGCAAGCTGCAAGCCCGTTTGAGGCTTGCAGCTGTTTACCTCCTACATCCACCCATATTCCGCCATCGACAACGGATCACCGTCCCCCACGATGATGTGATCCAGTACCCGCACATCCACCACTTCCAGGGCCTTTTGCAGCAGCTTGGTCAATTTTCGATCAGCTGCGCTGGGCTCCGCGATCCCGGAAGGATGGTTGTGACACAAAATCAACGCCGCCGCGTTATAGGCCAGGGCGCGCTTGACCACTTGCCGCGGGTAGACCACGGCAGCGTCGATGGTCCCCTCGGACAACACTTCAAACCCCAGCACCCGATGCTTTGAATCGAGAAACAGGCAGCCGAAAACTTCATGGGGCTCATGGCGCAACAGCGACTTGAGGTAATTGCGCACGGCCACCGGGCTTTCCAGCACCGAATCGCTGCGCAGGCGCTCGGCCATATGGCGCCGGGACATTTCCAGTACTGCCTGCAACTGCGCAAACTTCGCCGGCCCCAAGCCCAACTGCTGGCTGAACACCGCCTGGCTGGCTTCCAGCAGCGGGCGCAAACCGCCAAATTGCGTTAGCAGATGGCGCGCCAGGTCCACCGCGCTCCTGCCGGTTACGCCGGTGCGCAGGAAGATCGCCAGCAATTCAGCATCGGACAGACTCGACGCCCCCCACTCCAAAAGCTTCTCTCGCGGCCGCTCTGCCGCCGGCCAATCACGAATACTCATTCCACCTCCCTGTGCATGTGCGCCGCTGTTGCGGGGCGGGCGCTGTGTTATCGTAGGCCCTCTTTTTTGCGTGCGATTTCACCTGGGGAGGGGGCATCGCAGGCGTCACTGAACTGGCTTCACTGAACTGGAAAGGCAAACCAATGCAGCGTCTGTATCGGAAACGCATCGTTCTCGGCGTCGGCGGCGGCATTGCCGCCTACAAGAGCGCAGAGCTGGTCCGCAGGCTTCTCGACCAGGGCGCTGAAGTGCGCGTGGTCATGACCCGCGGCGGCAGTGAGTTCATTACTCCGCTGACCATGCAGGCCTTGTCCGGACACCCGGTTCACCTGGACCTGCTGGACCCGGCAGCCGAAGCCGCCATGGGTCATATCGAACTGGCCAAGTGGGCCGACCTGGTACTGATCGCCCCTGCCACCGCCGACCTGATCGCGCGCCTGGCGCAGGGCATTGCCGATGACCTGCTGACCACCCTGGTACTGGCCACCGACGCCACCGTCGCCATCGCCCCGGCCATGAACCAAGCCATGTGGCGCGACCCGGCGACCCAGGCCAACACCCAGCTCCTGCAAAGTCGTGGCCTCAAGGTGTTCGGCCCGGCCTCCGGCAGCCAGGCCTGCGGCGATGTCGGCATGGGCCGCATGCTCGAAGCCACCGACCTGGCATTGTGCGCCGCCGAATGCTTCCAGCACCTGGCCCTGACCGGCCGGCACGTGCTGATTACGGCAGGCCCGACCCAGGAAAACATCGACCCGGTACGCTACATCACCAACCATAGCTCAGGAAAAATGGGCTTTGCCTTGGCGGAAGCCGCGGTCGAGGCAGGCGCACGCGTTACCCTGATCACCGGTCCGGTGCACTTGCCGACTCCCGATCGCGTCACGCGAATCGACGTAGTCAGCGCCCGGGACATGCTGGCCGCCTGTGAGGCCGCCATTCCCTGTGACCTGTTTATCGCTTCGGCAGCGGTTGCAGACTACCGCCCGGAAGTCGTCGCCCCGCAAAAGCTCAAGAAAGACCCTACGAGCGGCGACGGCCTGCTCCTGCAAATGGTGCGCAACCCGGACATCCTGGCCACCATTGCCACGCGTCCGGACCGCCCGTTCAGTGTCGGTTTTGCCGCCGAGACCGAGCACCTGCTCGACTACGCCGCACGCAAACTGAAAGACAAAAACCTCGACCTGATCGTTGCCAATGATGTCGCCAACCCGAGCATCGGCTTCAACAGCGAGGAAAACGCCTGCAGCGTGATCGACCGCGAGCTGCACGCCACTCTTTTCGCCCAGACCAGCAAAGGCAAGATTGCCCGCCAACTGATCTCTTTTATCGCCCAACGGCTGAACCAGGTTTAATTTCCATGCACGCTTTGCAAGCCAAGATCCTCGACCCCCGCATCGGCACCGAATTCCCGCTGCCGGCCTACGCCACCCCAGGTTCCGCCGGCCTGGACCTGCGTGCCATGCTCAAGCAAGACACCGTCCTTGAGCCGGGCCAGACCGTCCTGATTCCCACCGGCCTGTCGATCTACGTCGGCGACCCGGGCCTCGCCGCGCTGATCCTGCCGCGCTCCGGCCTGGGCCACAAACACGGCATCGTGCTGGGTAACCTGGTAGGCCTGATCGACTCGGACTACCAAGGCGAGTTGATGGTGTCGTGCTGGAATCGTGGCCAGACGGCGTTCAACATCGCTGTCGGCGAGCGCATTGCCCAGCTTGTACTGGTGCCGGTGGTGCAGGCGCACTTCGAACTGGTGCAGGATTTTGACGAAACCCAACGCGGCGCAGGCGGTTTTGGGCATTCCGGCAGTCACTGACTACGCTGAACCTGGCCGGGCGCCTTTGCCCGGCTCGATGCCCCCGCAAGGCTTTTCAGGATGAAGAATGCGCGGACTTTATCAGCGAGATTTCCCATTTGAAATCAATGCATTACGCAGAAATAAAGACAGGGGCCAAGCTCCGATGGCACTTTTGCACCACGAACTCTCTGCCGAAAACACCGTCATACCCTTCAGTTTGAGCCTGCCGGTCAGCCACATTAAGGCCAGCCTTGCCCCCTTGAGATGGAGTTTCCCCCCGCGATGAGTACCGCAGCCCGAGTAGCCCCGACATTCCCCGACAGCATCTTTCGCGCCTATGACATTCGTGGCGTAGTCCCCAAGACCCTGACCGCCGAAACCGCCTACTGGATTGGCCGCGCCATTGGTTCCCAGAGCCTGGCCCAGGACGAGCCCAACGTATCGGTCGGTCGTGACGGTCGCCTGTCCGGCCCGGAACTGGTGGAACAATTGATCCAGGGCCTGGCCGACAGTGGCTGCCATGTCAGCGATGTGGGCCTGGTGCCCACTCCCGCGCTGTACTACGCCGCCAATGTACTGGCCGGCAAATCCGGGGTAATGCTGACCGGCAGCCATAACCCGTCGGACTACAACGGTTTCAAGATCGTCATCGCCGGCGACACCCTGGCCAACGAACAGATCCAGGCCCTGCACACCCGCCTGAAGACCAACGACCTGACCAGCGGCAAAGGCAGCATCACCAAAGTTGACATCCTGCAGCGCTACTCTGACGAAATCACCGGCGACGTCAAACTCGCACGCCGCCTGAAAGTGGTGGTGGACTGCGGCAACGGCGCGGCCGGCGTGATCGCCCCGCAGCTGCTCGAAGCCCTGAACTGCGAAGTGATCCCGCTGTTCTGCGAGGTCGACGGCAACTTCCCCAACCACCACCCGGACCCAGGCAAGCCGGAAAACCTGGTGGACCTGATCGCCAAGGTCAAGGAAACCGGTGCTGACGTCGGCCTGGCCTTTGACGGCGACGGCGACCGTGTAGGCGTGGTGACCGAAACCGGCGAGATCGTATTCCCGGACCGCCTGCTGATGCTGTTCGCCCGCGATGTGGTGGCACGCAACCCGGGTGCCGAGATCATTTTCGATGTGAAGTGCACCCGCCGCCTCACCCCGTTGATCAAGGAATATGGCGGTCGCCCGCTAATGTGGAAGACCGGTCACTCGTTGATCAAAAAGAAAATGAAGGAAACCGGCGCGCTGTTGGCCGGTGAAATGAGCGGCCACGTGTTCTTCAAGGAGCGCTGGTTCGGGTTTGACGACGGCATTTACAGCGCCGCCCGTCTGCTGGAGATCCTCAGCAAGGAAAAATCCACCGCCGAAGAGCTGTTTCAGACCTTCCCGAATGATATTTCTACGCCAGAGATCAATATCCATGTGACCGAGGAGAGCAAATTCAGCATCATTGACGCACTGCACGATGCGCAATGGGGTGAAGGCGCCCACCTGACCACCATTGATGGTGTGCGAGTCGATTACGCCAAGGGCTGGGGCCTGGTTCGCGCGTCCAACACCACACCGGTGCTGGTGCTGCGTTTCGAGGCGGATACCGAGGCTGAGTTGCAGCGCATCAAGGACGTGTTCCACGCCCAGTTGAAACGTGTTGCCCCTGATCTCCAATTACCGTTCTGATTTTTACCGGAGCCCTGAATGACCCTCGAACGCGAAGCCGCTGCCAACACCGCCAAGGTCCTGTCCGAAGCGTTGCCTTATATTCGACGCTACGTCGGCAAGACGCTGGTGATCAAGTACGGCGGCAATGCCATGGAAAGCGACGAGCTGAAAACCGGCTTTGCCCGCGACATCGTGCTGATGAAAGCCGTGGGGATCAACCCCGTGGTGGTCCACGGCGGCGGCCCGCAGATCGGCGACCTGCTCAAGCGCTTGTCGATCGAGAGTCACTTCATCGATGGCATGCGCGTCACTGACGCGCAGACCATGGACGTGGTGGAGATGGTCCTCGGCGGCCAGGTGAACAAAGACATCGTCAACCTGATCAACCGCCACGGCGGCAGCGCCATTGGCCTGACCGGCAAGGACGCCGAGCTGATCCGTGCGAAAAAACTGACCGTTACCCGTCAGACGCCGGAAATGACCCAGCCGGAAATCATCGACATCGGCCAGGTGGGCGAAGTGATCGGCATCAACACCGACCTGCTGAACCTGCTGGTCAAGGGCGACTTCATCCCGGTGATCGCGCCGATCGGCGTGGGTGCCAACGGTGAGTCCTACAACATCAACGCCGACCTGGTGGCGGGCAAGGTGGCCGAAGCATTGAAGGCTGAAAAGCTGATGCTGCTGACCAACATTGCCGGCCTGATGGACAAGGAAGGCAAGGTGCTGACCGGCCTGACCACCCAGCAGGTGGACGAGCTGATTGCCGACGGCACCATCTACGGCGGTATGCTGCCGAAGATCCGTTGCGCGCTGGAAGCGGTGCAAGGCGGCGTCGGCAGCTCGCTGATCCTGGATGGCCGTGTGCCGAATGCAATCTTGTTGGAAATCTTCACCGATACGGGTGTGGGCACGCTGATCAGTAACCGCAAGCGTCCCTGATTTACAAAGCACCAAAAAACCGCAGTTTCCTACGGCGCCTACGACAATACGTACCCATGTACGGAATATTCGTCAGGCAAAGTAGAATCTGCGGTTTTTTATGCACAATGGAAACGCAGCCTACAACGATGATTACGAAAACGCCGCTGAAGTCTTTTCAGTATTAATGGGTATTTCAACACTCACTGAAAACATCAAAAAGGGTGAAATGCCTCGACTTTTTTCACCGTAATAGCTATTTTCAACATTCGCTGAAAAGGGCTCAATTAATGAAAGAACTCGAAATTCACTCCAGAGATGCGCTGCGAAGCCTCCTGAGCAAGGTACCGATTCTCGAGATTAAAAGCCTCAAAACTATGCCTCCTTCCAAAGGCTGGACTCCCGACTTCATTATCGAGATTAACGCATCAGGCAAATCACGCCCCCTGGTGTGCGAGGTAAAAGCAAACGGCCAGCCCCGATTCATAAACGCGGCCATACTTCAGCTTCGCGACTATGTGAGCGAGCAAAGGCCAGAGGCTACGCCTATTGTGGTAGCACCCTATCTTTCACCCGCAGCAAGACAACTGTGTCGGGAAAAGGGTGTGGGATATCTGGACCTGGAAGGTAATGCCTGGATCTCGTTCGATGGTGTATTCATTGATCACCAAGTAGCTGACAAGCCGCTCTCGGAGCACAGGGAGCTTAAGTCTTTCTTCAAACCGAAATCAGCGCAGATCATACGCACGATGCTTCGGGATCCGGGCCGAGCCTGGCGGGTGGTAGAACTGTGCGAAGCCGCCGGGGTGAGCCTGGGACAGGTCAGCAATGTCCGCACAGCACTACTGAATCGAGAATGGGCAAGAGCGACAAACGACGGCGTATGTCTATCCGATCCTAAAGCGCTCCTGGATGCATGGACCGAAGCATACGAGCCTCCATCAGGAGAGCGTAAGGGCTTCTATACCACCTTACATGGCAGCGCATTGGAAAATGCCGCACGCATCGCTATTGGAGAAAGGAACGGCGGACACGCACTTTTTTCCTCCTTTTCTGCCGCTCAATGGCTCGCACCCTATGCCCGCATCAGCACGAATTACTTTTATGCCGACATTGAAGGGCTAGAAAGACTGGTTAAAGCACTGCAGTTGGTTCCTGCATCAAAGGGAGAGAACGTTGTCATCACTTTACCCAACGACGAAGGACTCCTACTGGACACCGTTGAACCCGCACCGGGCGCCCTGTGCACCAGCCCAGTTCAGACATATTTGGATCTATCTGTTGCAGGAGAGCGCGGAAAGGAAGCCGCCGAATATCTACGACAGGAAAAACTGACATGGTCTCGTTAATCCCTCAAGAACCTCAATCCGCCTCAGATTATGACGACAGAACGACCGCTGCCGTGAAGGCGGTATTAGTCGAGATCGGTCAGATCCTTGGTTCCTTCAAAGGCAAGTTTGCAGTGATCGGTGGAGCGGTGCCTTGGCTCCTGCTGGCGAACGACGATATGCAGCACGTTGGAACCCTCGATGTCGATTTGAGCTTGGACGCAGAGGCTCTCGGTGATGGCGAATACGCGACGTTGATTGAAGCACTGATGGGTAATGGGTACGAACAAAGAGGAGAACTGCGGCGATTCCAGCTCGTTCGCCAGGTTCCCGTGCAAGACGGTGGATCAGCGATAGATGTGATCGTGGACTTCTTGATGCCGCGTGACGCCGAAATCATCCAGAACAAACCTCCCATTCTCAACGACTTTGCAGTTCAACGCGCTGACGGTGCCGACTTGGCGATGCGCTTCTATCAAATGGTTGCCATTGAAGGCTCCATGCCTACGGGTGGCAAAAATCGTGTCGAGGTCGCGGTGTGCTCGATCCCCGCCCTGCTGGCGATGAAGGGATACGCCCTGAACGGAAGGCACAAACAGAAGGACGCATATGACATCTACTACTGCGTCCGTAATTTCCCCGGCGGCATCCAAGCGCTTGCAGGAGAATGTCGATCAGTACTGGAAACCGGGAGTGGAGAACAGGGATTTCAGTTCATCGGCGAAAAGTTTGATATTGCCGAAGGCTATGGCCCAACGGCCGTAAGGCGATTCGTCGAAGACAGCCAGATACTCGGAGATCGCACACCGGACCAATGGCAACAAGACGCTTTCGGGCAGGTTGACGCTTTATTGCGCGCCTTGCGACTGCGGGAGTAGCCACACCCCGAAAAGCCCGAACCGAAAAAAGGCCCCGATCAATTGAATGGAACGGGGCCTTTTTATTGTGGCTGTTTACTGAACGCCGAACTGCTCGCGATACGCCTTGACTGCCGGCAAGTGCTGCTTGAGCTGCGGGTCGTCTTCCAGGAACTGCAACACCTGGTTCAACGACACGATGCTGACCACTGGAATACCGAAATCACGCTCCACTTCCTGGATGGCCGACAACTCACCGTTGCCACGCTCCTGGCGGTTCAGCGCGATCAGCACACCGGCGGCCTTGGCGCCGTCCTGGGAAGCGATGATCTGCATCACTTCACGGATAGCCGTACCGGCCGTGATCACGTCATCGATGATCAATACATCGCCGGTAAGCGGCGCGCCCACCAGGCTACCGCCTTCGCCATGGGCCTTGGCTTCCTTGCGGTTGAAGCACCATGGCAGGTCGCGCCCATGGTGTTCCGCCAGGGCCACGGCCGTTGCAGCCGCCAGGGGGATGCCCTTGTAGGCCGGGCCAAACAGCACGTCGAAGGAAATACCGCTTTCAACGATGGCTGCCGCGTAGAAACGCCCCAGTTGAGCCAGGGCCGAACCCGAGTTGAACAAGCCGGCATTGAAGAAATACGGGCTGGTGCGCCCGGACTTGAGGGTGAACTCACCGAAGCGCAAAACCCCGCGATCGATGGCAAAACGAATGAAATCGCGTTGATACGCCTGCATGAAAAAAGCCTCAGATACCACGGATTTAGCTAATTAGGTAGACGGCGTGTATCATACACGCACGCGATTTTTGGGGCCATTTATGCGGATCATCAGTGTGAACGTTAATGGTATTCAGGCTGCAGTCGAGCGTGGTTTGCTCAGTTGGCTGCAAGCTCAGAATGCCGACGTCATCTGCCTGCAGGACACCCGCGCCTCCGCCTTTGAACTGGACGACCCAGCCTTCCAACTGGATGGCTACTTCCTTTATGCCTGCGATGCCGAAGTGCCCACCCAAGGTGGCGTGGCTTTGTACTCGCGGTTGCAACCCAAGGCGGTCATCAGCGGCCTCGGCTTCGAGACAGCCGACCGCTACGGGCGCTACCTGCAAGCCGATTTCGACAAGGTCAGCATCGCGACCTTGCTGCTTCCTTCGGGGCAGAACGGCGATGAAGACTTGAACCAGAAGTTCAAGCTAATGGACGATTTCGCCCGTTACCTGGATAAACAGCGACGCAAACGTCGCGAGTACATTTACTGTGGCTCGCTGTACGTGGCGCAACAGAAGCTGGATATCAAGAACTGGCGCGACAGCCAGCAATCCCCGGGCTTCCTGGCGCCGGAACGGGCCTGGATGGACGAGATTGTCGGCAACATGGGCTATGTGGATGCCCTGCGCGAAGTCAGCCGCGAAGGCGACCAGTACAGCTGGTGGCCAGACAATGAACAGGCTGAGATGCTCAACCTGGGCTGGCGCTTCGACTACCAGTTGCTGACCCCGGGTCTGCGCCGGTTCGTGCGCAGTGCACGCCTGCCGCGCCAGCCGCGCTTCTCGCAGCACGCGCCGCTGATCGTGGACTACGACTGGACACTGACCATCTAGGGTCTTTATCCAGGCACAAAAAAACCGACATCGCTGTCGGTTTTTTTGTGGGTGTCGATTATTTGACCAGGCGCCAGGTCAAGGGATAGCGATAGACGATCCCTTTGTTGGCTTTGATTGCGCCGATGATCGTCAGCACCACGCTTGCGATGACCAAGGCCGTCATCAGGAAAAACCCAATGACCGCGAAGGCCAGCACGATGCAAATGATCCAGGCGATGGCTACGGTGATCTGGAAATTCAGCGCCTCCTTGCCCTGGTCATCAATGAACGGATCCACTTCTTTTTTCATCTGCCACAGGATCAGCGGCCCCACGACGCTGCCGAAGGGGAATACAAACCCCAGGAACGCCGCAAGATGGCACAACATTGCCCCCTGACGCACCTCGTAGGAAGGCGTAGGCACCGGCATTTGGCTGTCATTCATGGCGCTTCTCCTTGAGGCGTACTCAGTCAGCCAGTGCGGCGTTCTGCAGTTCGAAGATCTCAGTCATGCCTTTCTGGGCCAGGGCCAGCATGGCGTTCAGCTCGGCCGGCTGGAATGGCGCACCTTCGGCGGTGCCCTGCACTTCGATGAAACCACCGGTGCTGGTCATCACTACGTTCAGATCGGTCTCGGCAGCCGAGTCTTCCAGGTAATCCAGGTCCAGCACCGGCTCGCCCTGGTACATACCCACCGATACGGCGGCGATCATCTGCTTCAGTGGGTCGCCGCCTTTCAGGCCGCCGCGCTTCTTGATGACTTTAAGCGCGTCGACCAGCGCCACCATGGCGCCGGTGATGGACGCGGTGCGCGTACCGCCATCGGCCTGGATCACGTCGCAGTCGACGTAGAGGGTCACGTCGCCCAGCTTGGTCATATCCAGGGCCGCGCGCAGGGAGCGCCCGATCAGGCGCTGGATTTCCAGGGTACGGCCGCCTTGCTTGCCACGGCTCGCTTCACGCTGGTTACGCTCGCCGGTGGCGCGTGGCAGCATGCCGTATTCGGCGGTCAACCAACCCTGACCCTGGCCCTTGAGGAAGCGCGGCACGCCATTTTCAACGCTGACGGTGCAGATAACCTTGGTATCGCCAAACTCGACCAGTACGGATCCCTCGGCGTGTTTGGTGTAGTTGCGGGTGATGCGGATCGAGCGGAGCTGATCGGCAACGCGACCACTTGGACGTTTCATAGGGGATACCTGTACTGAGGACGAAAAACTGCCGAGCATTATAGAGCCGCGAGCCGATTCGGGGCACTGCTAAAAATCTGGTTACGAATGCTCAGGGTTTGGGCGCGCTCGTCCCACTGCGCTACAATCCCGCGCCTTCGCAGCCTGTCGGCTTCAATTTACCCATCAGCCCGCTTTCGCGGGACTGCATCGCGAGGTACCTCCATGGTGCACAGCATGACCGCCTTCGCCCGCGTCGAAAAAGCCGGCGTACAAGGCACCCTGAGCTGGGAACTGCGCTCGGTCAACAGCCGTTACCTGGAACCGCACCTGCGCCTGCCGGAATCCTTCCGCGACCTCGAAGGCGCCGTGCGTGAGGCACTGCGCCAGGGCATCTCCCGCGGCAAGCTGGAATGCACCCTGCGTTTTACCGAAGAAACCACCGGCAAGCCGCTGCAGGTAGACCGCGAGCGCGCTGCGCAACTGGTCGCCGCGGCCGAAACCGTCGCCGGCCTGATCAAGCAGCCCGCCGCACTGAACCCTCTGGAAGTACTGGCCTGGCCCGGTGTGCTGGTGGCCGACGCCTCCGATCCGCAAGCCCTCAATGCCGAAGCCCTCGCCCTGTTCACCCAGGGATTGAAGGAACTCAAGGCTGGCCGCGAGCGTGAAGGCGCCGAACTGGCCCGACTGATCAACGAGCGCCTGACGTCGATCGAAGCAGACGTGGTCACCTTGCGCGAGCTGGTACCGCAGATGCTCGCCACCCAACGCCAGAAGGTCCTCGACCGCTTCACCGACATGAAGGCCGACCTCGACCCCGTGCGCCTGGAGCAGGAAATGGTGCTGCTCGCGCAGAAGAGCGACGTCGCCGAAGAACTGGATCGCCTGAGCACCCACATCCTCGAAGTGCGCCGCGTGCTCAAGTCCGGCGGCGCCGCTGGTCGGCGCCTGGACTTCCTGATGCAGGAACTCAACCGCGAAGCCAATACACTGGGCTCCAAGGCTTTCGATCCGCGCAGCACCACGGCGGCGGTCAACCTCAAGGTGTTGATCGAGCAGATGCGCGAACAAGTACAGAATATTGAGTAAGGCACCCTCCATGACCCATAGCACCGGCACCCTTTACATCATTTCCGCGCCCTCGGGCGCAGGCAAGAGCAGCCTGGTCAAGGCCCTGACCGACGCTGACGAGCAGATTCGCATCTCGGTCTCCCACACCACCCGTGCCATGCGCCCGGGCGAGGTGAACGGCGTGCACTATCACTTCGTCGAGCGCACCGAGTTCGTCAAGATGATCGAGCATGGCGACTTCCTGGAGCGCGCCGAGGTGTTCGGCAACCTCTACGGCACCTCGCAGAGCCACCTGCAGCAGACCCTGGACGAAGGCCACGACCTGATCCTGGAAATCGACTGGCAGGGTGCCGAGCAAGTACGCAAGCTGATGCCTCAGGCACGTTCGATCTTCATCCTGCCGCCGTCGCTCGAAGCCTTGCACCAGCGCCTGACGAACCGCGGCCAGGACAGCGACGAAATCATCGAAGGCCGCATGCGTGAAGCCGTCAGCGAAATGAGCCACTACGTCGACTACGACTACCTGATCATCAACGACGATTTTTCCCACGCACTGGATGACCTGAAGGCGATTTTCCGCACCAATCAGCTCCAGCAAAAGCGTCAACAGCAGCGTTTCGGTAAATTACTCGCCGAACTGCTCGGCTGATTGGCTCTTCCCAAAACCGCTGCAAGGGCTTTACATTGGCGCTTGCAGCGGTTTTGCGAGGACCTGCGAAAAATCAGCGCTTCCCTAAACGCTGGTGATTTTTTAAACTGCTCAGTCCGCTCGCCCAACCGGGCAGCGCGCATCTTGCATTCGCTCCGAGGAATACCATGGCCCGCGTAACCGTTGAAGACTGCCTAGAACACGTGGATAACCGCTTTGAGCTGGTCATGCTCTCTACCAAGCGTGCCCGTCAACTGGCCACTGGCGGCAAAGAGCCTCTGGTCCAGTGGGAAAACGACAAGCCTACCGTTGTAGCCCTGCGTGAAATCGCTGAAGGCCTGATGAGCTACGAGTTCATCGCCAACGCTGAAATCGTTGAAGACGAACCGCTGTTTGCAGCGTTCGAGGACGAGTCCAACGAGGCCGTCTAAGCCTATGCCTGGTCGACGTAGCACGGCGCGGGGTCACAGCCTTCGGCAGGAGTTCACACTTTGCCGAGCATAGACGCCCTCGCCGATCGCTTATCGGCCTACCTCGGCCCCGACCAGGTCAACCTGGTCCGCCGAGCGTATTTCTACGCCGAACAGGCCCACGACGGCCAACGCCGCCGAAGCGGTGAGGCGTATGTCACCCACCCCCTTGCGGTGGCAAATATCCTGGCCGACATGCACATGGACCATCAGAGCCTGATGGCCGCGATGCTGCATGACGTGATCGAAGACACCGGCATTGCCAAGGAAGCGCTCAGTGCGCAATTTGGCGAAACCGTGGCCGAACTGGTCGACGGGGTCAGCAAACTGACCCAGATGAACTTCGAGACCAAGGCCGAAGCCCAGGCGGAAAACTTCCAGAAAATGGCCATGGCCATGGCCCGGGACATCCGGGTGATCCTGGTCAAGCTGGCCGACCGGCTGCACAACATGCGCACGCTGGAAGTGCTGTCCGGCGAAAAACGCCGGCGCATCGCCAAGGAAACCCTGGAAATCTACGCGCCCATCGCCAACCGGCTGGGCATGCACGCCATTCGTATCGAGTTCGAAGACCTCGGCTTCAAGGCCATGCACCCGATGCGTTCGGCGCGCATCTACCAGGCCGTCAAGCGCGCCCGGGGCAATCGCAAGGAAATCGTCAACAAGATCGAAGAATCCCTGAGCCATTGCCTGGCGATCGACGAGATCGAGGGCGAGGTCAGCGGCCGACAGAAGCACATCTACGGCATCTACAAGAAGATGCGCGGCAAGCGCCGGGCCTTCAACGAGATCATGGACGTGTACGCGTTCCGCATCATCGTGGACAAGGTCGATACCTGCTACCGCGTGCTGGGCGCTGTACATAATCTGTACAAACCCCTGCCGGGGCGCTTCAAGGACTACATTGCCATTCCCAAGGCCAACGGCTATCAATCGCTGCATACCACGCTGTTCGGTATGCACGGGGTGCCGATCGAGATCCAGATCCGCACCCGGGAAATGGAAGAGATGGCCAACAACGGCATCGCCGCCCATTGGCTGTACAAATCCAGCGGCGACGAGCAGCCCAAAGGCACCCATGCCCGTGCCCGCCAGTGGGTCAAGGGCGTGCTGGAAATGCAGCAACGTGCCGGCAACTCCCTGGAATTTATCGAAAGCGTGAAGATCGACCTGTTCCCGGACGAGGTCTACGTGTTCACGCCCAAAGGCCGGATCATGGAGCTGCCCAAAGGCTCCACTGCGGTCGACTTTGCCTACGCGGTGCACACCGATGTCGGCAACAGCTGCATTGCCTGCCGGATCAACCGGCGCCTGGCCCCGCTGTCGGAACCGCTGCAAAGCGGCTCCACTGTGGAGATCGTCAGCGCACCGGGCGCGCGCCCGAACCCGGCGTGGCTGAACTTCGTGGTCACCGGCAAGGCGCGCACGCACATCCGCCACGCGCTGAAACTGCAGCGCCGCTCCGAATCCATCAGCCTGGGCGAGCGCCTGCTGAACAAAGTGCTCAACGGCTTCGACAGCGCCTTGGACAAGATCGCGCAGGAGCGCGTGCAAGCGATGCTCCACGAGTATCGCCAGGAAACCATCGAGGACCTGCTGGAAGATATCGGCCTGGGCAACCGCATGGCCTACGTAGTCGCCCGCCGCCTGCTGGGTGAAGGCGAACAACTGCCAAGCCCGGAAGGCCCGCTGGCGATTCGCGGCACCGAGGGCCTGGTGCTCAGCTATGCCAAATGCTGCACGCCGATCCCTGGCGACCCGATTGTCGGCCACCTGTCGGCCGGCAAGGGCATGGTCGTTCACCTCGACAACTGCCGCAACATCACCGAGATCCGCCACAACCCGGAGAAGTGCATCCAGCTCTCGTGGGCCAAGGATGTCACCGGCGAATTCAACGTCGAGCTGCGCGTGGAGCTGGAACACCAGCGCGGCCTGATCGCCCTGCTGGCCAGCAGTGTCAATGCGGCCGACGGCAATATCGAGAAAATCAGCATGGACGAGCGCGATGGTCGCATCAGCGTGGTCCAGCTGGTGGTCAGCGTGCATGACCGCGTGCACCTGGCCCGCGTGATCAAGAAACTGCGCGCCTTGACCGGTGTGATCCGCATCACCCGCATGCGTGCGTAGCCTATCCATTACAAGGAGTCATTCATGACCAAGACCGTAATCACCAGCGATAAAGCCCCAGCCGCCATCGGCACTTACTCCCAGGCCATCAAGGCGGGCAACACCGTCTACATGTCCGGCCAGATCCCGCTGGACCCAAAGACCATGGAACTGGTGGAAGGCTTCGAAGCCCAGACCGTACAGGTCTTCGAAAACCTCAAGTCCGTGGCCGAAGCTGCCGGCGGCTCGTTCAAGGATATCGTCAAGCTGAACATCTTCCTCACCGATCTGAGCCACTTCGCCAAGGTCAACGAGATCATGGGCAAGTACTTCGAACAACCTTACCCAGCCCGTGCCGCCATTGGTGTGGCCGCCCTGCCAAAGGGCGCGCAGGTTGAGATGGACGCAATTCTGGTCATCGAGTAAAACACCCGGCGCAACCTCCACAGGCTGCGCCGACTTCGTTTTAAAAGGATTTCATGATGCGCAAAGCGCTTGTAGCCTCTTCGTTGCTCGCCCTGTTGCTCGGCGGCTGCGCCAGCAACCCTGCCAACCAGGATGTGAGCGGCACCTGGATCAACCAGGTCGCCATCGATGCGGCAGCCAAGGGCGGCCCTTTGCGTGAAGCGCTGCAAAGCTATGGCCCGAACCTCGAATGGGAGGTTAACCCCAAGGCTTCGCAGGCACGTTACTACAACGGTTTTGAAGTCGCCGAAGGCAAGTTGCTCGGCGAACAGTCCGGCGCCTGGAGCGTCGACTTCTACGGCAGCTCCGCCACTGAACTCAAGCGCAAAGGCAAGCAACTGCTGCAAGTGGCCAACGATAACGAGCCCGAGCAGCTCTTCGCCCGCGCCAAGGAACCTGCACCGGAAGGTGCGCCGCTGGGCGCCAACTTCGAACGCGCCCTGTATGCAGCCTATATGGGCGGCGACTGGAAGATCACCGACGGCTTCGGCAGCGGCGCCACTGTCCAGTTCCAGCCTGACGGCAAGGTTGCCGGTTTGCCCAATGTTGATCGGTACTCGCTGTGCCTGGCCGGTGACTGTGCCTCCATGAGCGGCGGCTACGACAGCATGTGGCTGCAGCTCAACGGCGTGGGCAACCCGTGGATCTTCGTGCGCAAGGGCAAGCAGTTGGAGATCTTCCAGGCGGTCAACACCGCACAGGCGGACGAAGTGCCTTCGTTTACGCCCGGGCCGCGACAGTGGCTGCTGGAAAAATAGTGATACAGAACGAAGGGGCCCACAGGCTCCTTTTTCTTTAGCCTGCCCCCTGTTTTTCACCCATTGGCAGGTTGTCCTATGCACAAGCCCGTTGCCCTCGGCCTTATCCTGCTGAGCGGCTGCCAACAGATGCCGCCACCCGCCGACATCAACGGACTGTGGATCAACCAGGCCGCCATCGACTCCGCGACCCCAGGCCGGCCCCTGTTGCGCGCCATTGCAGCGCACGGTTTGAATCTTGAGTGGAACATCGACACCCGTGCCGGCAAGGCGCAGTTGAGCAACGCTTTCGAATCAGGCGAAGGTCAATTGTTGCCAAAAGCACCGGGCACATGGACCGTCGACTACGACGGGCACGGCTACGACGAACTGCGGTTGACGAATAATCAACTGATCCAGCAGCCCCAGTCACAACGCCCAGGCCAGGTGTTCAAACGCCCCGCCCAACCACCCAATACTGGCGCCAGATGGGGCACAACCTTCAGGTTCACATTGAATTCAGCCTATATGGCCGGCCGATGGAAAATCCTCGAAGGCCAAGGCACAGGCAACTTCGTCACGTTCGCGGCCGACGGCGCTGTGTCAGGGCTGGGAAGGCACAACCGATACGAGCTTTGCCTGGGAGGCGATTGCGCCACTCAAGGCGCCGGTAATGACACCCTTTATCTGGGCAACGACGAGACCTCGGACGGATGGATTTTTGTCCGTTCCGGTAGACAGCTGGAGATTTTCCAAGCGATCAACCTATCCCGACCAGACCAGATCCCTCATCTCACGCCAGGTCCGCGCCAGTGGTTGCTGGAAAAACAGTGAGTCAAAAGGAGCCCGACTCGGACTTCTCACTCATTCAGCGCTTACCTTCAAGGATCGCAGCATACCCCTCGCGGTAACTCGGGTAGGTCGGCACCCAGCCCAACGCCTTGATACGCGCATTGCTGCACTGCTTGCTGCCCGCTCGCCGCACACTGGCCTCCTCGGACCACTCCGTCACGCCCAGGTAGTCTCGCAACCAAGCCACCACCTCGGCCAGCGGCGCCGGCGCATCGTCGACGCCGATATAAACCTGATCCAGCGAACCGCCCTGCTCTACATGCCGCAGCAGAAACGCGAGCAGGCCCGCCGCATCGTCCGCGTGAATTCGGTTGCCATAGAGAGGCGGGTCGACGGCTACACGGTAGCCTTGGCGCACTTGGGTCAGCAGCCACTCACGGCCCGGGCCATAGATGCCGGTGAGGCGCACGATGCTCGCCGGGATACCGCTATTGAGCGCCACGTGCTCGGCTTCCAGCATCACCTGCCCGGAATAACCTTTCGCCTGGGTCTCGGACGTTTCGTCGACCCATTCGCCATTTTGCTGCCCGTACACACTGCTGCTGGATACAAACAGCAGGTGCTTGGGCTCCTGGCCATAATCCTTCAGCCACTCCAGCACATGCTGCAACCCTTGCACGTAAGCGGCGCGATAACCGGCCTCATCGTGGTCGGTGGCGGCGGCGCAGTACACCAGGTAATCCACCCCGCCGATCGGCCAGGTGTCAGGGCAATCCTTGTTGAACAGGTCGCCGGCAATGCCGATCACCCCGTCGGGCAGGCGTGAAATATCGCGCCGCAGGCCATGAACCTCCCATTCCGAGGCCAGCAATTGGCTAGCCAGCCGACTACCCACATCGCCACATCCGGCAATCACAACAGAAGGCACAGACATCATAAAACTCCGTTCTTAAAGGTCTAGATTAGCCCTCGCAGCAGACCGGCGGCCAGAAAAAGGGCAAATAAAGTTACTGTATTACTTCTGTTAACAAGAATTACTTGCAATAATAACCGCCCATTTGTCCTCGCCCCCTTTGGGTCTGGAAGGACGATCACTCATTTTCTTCTCTCAGGTCCGGCCAGCATGACACGTAATACAACCCCCGCTTCGCCAACCAAGCTTCACAGCCCATCCCGCGCCTGGCGTGCGATTGCTGCGATGCTGTTCAGCGTACTGCTGGCGCCGACCGCCGCATTCGCTGATGCCACCGCCCCGGCTACCCCGGCCGCCGCCGAGCACAATGCTGCGGCTCCAACCGCACCCGCTGCTGCCCCCGCGGCCACCGACCCGGCCCAGGCTGCAACCCCAGCCGCCGCCGACGAAACCGGTGTCGTGCTGGAAGAAGACAACACCCTGGGCATGGCCCACGACCTGTCGCCATGGGGCATGTACCAGAATGCTGACGTGGTGGTGAAAGCCGTGATGATCGGCCTGGCCATCGCGTCGATCATTACCTGGACCATCTGGATCGCCAAAGGCTTCGAGCTGCTGGGTGCCAAGCGCCGTCTGCGCACTGAAATCGTCCACCTGAAGAAAGCCACCACCCTCAAGGAAGCCAGCGAAAGCGCGACCAAGAAAGGCACCCTGGCCAACACCCTGGTGCACGACGCACTGGAAGAAATGCGCCTGTCGGCCAATACCCGTGAAAAAGAAGGCATCAAGGAGCGCGTGGCCTTCCGCCTGGAACGCCTGGTTGCAGCCTGCGGCCGTAACATGAGCAGCGGCACCGGCGTGCTGGCTACCATCGGCTCCACCGCGCCGTTCGTCGGCCTGTTCGGTACCGTCTGGGGCATCATGAACAGCTTCATCGGCATCGCCAAAACCCAGACCACCAACCTCGCCGTCGTCGCCCCCGGCATCGCCGAAGCCCTGCTGGCAACCGCCTTGGGCCTGGTCGCCGCGATTCCTGCGGTAGTGATCTACAACGTCTTCGCCCGTTCGATTGCCGGCTACAAGGCCCAGGTATCGGACGCGTCGGCAGAAGTCCTGCTGCTGGTCAGCCGCGACCTCGATCACCTGCCTACCGAGCGCAGCTCGCAACCGCACATGGTGAAAGTGGGGTAATCGGCCATGGGCCTGCATTTGAATCAAGGCGACGATGAACTCGTCGAGAACCACGAAATCAACGTCACGCCGTTTATCGACGTGATGCTCGTGCTGCTGATCATCTTCATGGTGGCCGCTCCATTGGCCACCGTGGACATCAAGGTTGACCTGCCCGCCTCCAGCGCCAAGCCGGCGCCGCGGCCGGAGAAACCGATCTTCCTCAGCGTCAAGGCGGACCAACGCCTGTTCCTGGGCGAAGAAGAAGTCAAGGCCGAAACCCTGGGGCCGGTGCTCGATGCCAAGACCCAAGGCAAGAAGGACACGACGATCTTCTTCCAGGCCGACAAGGGCGTGGACTACGGTGACCTGATGAGCGTGATGGATGCCCTGCGGGCAGCCGGCTACCTCAAGGTAGGCCTGGTCGGACTTGAGACGGCAGCCAAGAAATGATCACGACGCGCCACAAACTGACGCGTTATGGCACCAGCCTCGCCGTCGTGCTGGGCGTGCATGCCGTCGCGATTGCCATCGCGCTCCACTGGTCAGCGCCGCGCACGGTGCAGTTGCCGCCGGCAGCCATGGTCATCGACCTGGCCCCGATGCCTGCACCGCCGCCTCCGGCGCCGCCGAAAGTGGTAACGCCGCCGCAACCGCCTGCACCGGTGGAAGAGCTGCCCCTGCCGAAACTGGCCGAGGCGCCCAAGCCAACGATCCAGGTGCCCAAGCCGGTCAAGCCCAAGCCTAAACCGCAGCCGCCCAAGCCGGTGGAGAAAAAGATCGAGCCGCCCAAGGAGAAACCCTCCGAGGACCCGCCGAGCGACGCTCCGCCCACCAAGGCACCGGCTGAAAAATCGGCCCAGCCCGTACCTGGCCCGTCGCCGCAACAGATCGCCGCCAAAGCGTCCTGGGAAGGCACCCTGCTGGCACACTTGCAGAAGTACAAGAAGTACCCGCCAGGTGCTCAGGCCCGTGGCAAGGAAGGCCTGAACCGCCTGAAGTTCGTGGTGGATGGCGACGGTAACGTGCTGTCCTACGAGTTGGTGGGCCGTTCCGGCAACGCCGACCTTGACCGCGCCACCCTGGACATGATCCGTCGTGCCCAGCCGCTGCCCAAGCCGCCGGCCGACATGCTCAAGGGCGGCAGCATCGAGATCGTTGCACCGTTCGTGTACAACATCGAGAAACGTCGTCGCTGAAAATGATGGTGGCGAGGGACACCCCTCGCCACTCTCAGCAAAATCCCGCGCATTCCCCGCTCAATCCCCAGCAAAGTTCTGATAACGTGCGTCTATCGATTGCAGCCGGTATGCTTGGCCCGCAACCTCATGGACGCCCGCTATGACTCTTACAGAATTACGCTACATCGTTACCCTCGCCCAAGAGCAGCACTTTGGCCACGCGGCCGAACGCTGCCACGTCAGCCAGCCGACGCTGTCGGTGGGCGTGAAAAAGCTTGAAGACGAACTCGGTGTGCTGATTTTCGAGCGCAGCAAAAGCGCCGTGCGCCTCACCCCGGTGGGCGAAGGCATCGTGGCCCAGGCCCAGAAGGTGCTGGAACAGGCGCAAAGCATTCGCGAACTGGCCCAGGCCGGCAAGAACCAGCTGACCGCACCGCTGAAAGTCGGCGCCATCTATACCGTCGGCCCGTACCTGTTCCCGCACCTGATCCCGCAACTGCACCGCGTCGCGCCGCAGATGCCGCTGTATATCGAAGAAAACTTCACCCACGTGCTGCGCGACAAACTGCGCAACGGCGAGCTGGACGCGATCATCATCGCTTTGCCGTTCAACGAAGCGGATGTGTTGACCCTGCCGCTCTACGACGAGCCGTTCTACGTGCTGATGCCCGCCTCCCATCCGTGGACGCAAAAAGACACCATCGACGCCGGCCTGCTCAACGACAAGAGCCTGCTGCTGCTCGGCGAAGGCCACTGCTTCCGCGACCAGGTGCTGGAAGCCTGCCCGACCCTGACCAAAGGCAACGACGGCGCCAAGCACACCACCGTGGAATCCAGCTCCCTGGAAACCATCCGGCATATGGTCGCTTCCGGCCTGGGCATCTCGATCCTGCCGCTGTCGGCAGTGGACAGCCATCACTACGCCCCCGGCGTGATCGAAGTGCGTCCACTCACGCCACCGGTGCCGTTCCGTACCGTGGCGATCGCCTGGCGCGCCAGCTTCCCACGGCCCAAAGCCATTGAGATCCTCGCCGACTCGATCCGCCTGTGTTCGGTGGCCAAGCCGCCTGCTGCGAGCTAAGCAAACGTATGACTGAGCTGTCGCAGGTGTCGGTGACGGCACTCAAGGGTGTCGGCGAGGCCATGGCCGAGAAGCTGGCCAAGGTCGGCCTGGAAAACCTCCAGGACGTGCTGTTCCACCTGCCCCTGCGCTATCAGGACCGCACTCGCGTGGTGCCCATCGGCCAACTGCGTCCCGGGCAGGATGCCGTGGTCGAAGGCACCGTCAGCGGCGCCGATGTGGTGATGGGCAAGCGCCGCAGTCTGGTGGTGCGTCTGCAGGACGGCACCGGCGGCCTGAGCCTGCGTTTCTACCATTTCAGTAACGCACAGAAGGAAGGCCTCAAGCGCGGCACCCGCGTGCGCTGCTACGGCGAAGCACGCCCCGGTGCCTCGGGCCTGGAGATCTACCACCCGGAATACCGCGCCATTACCGGTGACGAACCGCCGCCGGTGGACACCACCCTCACGCCGATCTACCCGCTCACCGAAGGCCTGACCCAACAGCGCCTGCGCCAATTGTGCATGCAGACCCTGGGCATGCTTGGCCCGCAGAGCCTGCCCGACTGGCTGCCCCTGGAACTGGCCCGCGACTACCAACTGGCGCCGCTGGCCGATGCGATCCGCTACCTGCATCACCCCCCTGCGGACGCCGATGTCGACGAACTGGCCCTCGGTCATCACTGGGCCCAGCACCGCCTGGCCTTCGAAGAGCTGCTGACTCACCAACTGTCCCAGCAACGCCTGCGCGAAAGCATGCGCTCCCTGCGTGCGCCGGCCATGCCCAAGGCCACGCGCCTGCCTGCGCAATACCTGGCCAACCTCGGCTTTGCGCCGACCGGTGCCCAGCAGCGCGTGGGCAATGAAATCGCCTACGACCTCAGCCAGCACGAGCCGATGCTGCGCCTGATCCAGGGCGACGTGGGCGCGGGCAAGACCGTGGTCGCCGCCCTCGCCGCCCTGCAAGCCCTGGAAGCCGGTTACCAGGTGGCGCTGATGGCACCCACCGAGATCCTCGCCGAGCAGCACTTCATCACGTTCAAGCGCTGGCTCGAGCCCCTGGGCCTGGAAGTCGCGTGGCTGGCCGGCAAGCTCAAGGGCAAGACGCGCGCGGCCGCGCTGGAACAGATCGCCGCCGGTGCACCGATGGTGGTGGGCACCCATGCGCTGTTCCAGGACGAAGTGCAGTTCAAGAACCTGGCCCTGGTGATCATCGACGAACAGCACCGCTTCGGCGTGCAACAGCGCCTGGCCCTGCGCCAGAAAGGCGTGGGAGGGCGCATGAACCCGCACCAGTTGATCATGACCGCCACCCCGATCCCACGCACCCTGGCCATGAGCGCCTACGCCGACCTCGACACTTCGATCCTCGACGAACTGCCCCCCGGCCGCACACCGGTCAACACCGTGTTGGTCACCGACACCCGGCGCGTCGAAGTGATCGAACGTGTGCGTGGCGCCTGCGCCGAAGGCCGCCAGGCGTACTGGGTGTGCACGCTGATCGAAGAGTCCGAGGAGCTGACCTGCCAGGCCGCCGAGACCACCTATGAAGACCTCACCAGCGCCCTGGGGGAACTCAAGGTCGGGCTGATCCACGGGCGCATGAAGCCCGCGGAAAAGGCCGCGGTGATGGCTGAGTTCAAGGCCGGCAACCTGCAACTGCTGGTCGCTACCACCGTGATTGAAGTGGGCGTGGACGTGCCCAACGCCAGCCTGATGATCATCGAAAACCCCGAGCGCCTGGGCCTGGCGCAACTGCACCAATTGCGCGGCCGTGTGGGCCGAGGCAGCGCCGCCAGTCACTGCGTGCTGCTCTACCACCCGCCGCTGTCGCAGATCGGCCGCCAGCGCCTGGGCATCATGCGCGAGACCAACGACGGTTTTGTCATCGCCGAAAAAGACCTTGAACTGCGCGGCCCCGGCGAAATGCTCGGCACCCGCCAGACCGGCCTGCTGCAGTTCAAGGT
Source organism: Pseudomonas sp. NIBRBAC000502773 (assembly GCF_006517195.1). Classification (NCBI taxonomy): domain Bacteria; kingdom Pseudomonadati; phylum Pseudomonadota; class Gammaproteobacteria; order Pseudomonadales; family Pseudomonadaceae; genus Pseudomonas; species Pseudomonas sp. NIBRBAC000502773. Next base: position 3,127,767 of record NZ_CP041189.1, read on the forward strand.
CGCCGACCTGATGCGCGACGCCGACCTGCTGCCTGCCGTACGCGATGCGGCGCAGGCGTTGCTGGAGCGCTGGCCGGATCACGTCAGCCCGCTGCTGGATCGCTGGCTGCGCCATGGGCAGCAATACGGCCAAGTGTGACGCCTGACGCACTTATCCGACCTACAGGTGTATCAAGCTGGTTATACTTCGGTGACTGTAAGAAATTGGATCAGGCCATGTCAGAAGTTGCCCACGCCACAGCCCCACTGACCGCCCCACCGGTCATTCGGGCTTTGCTCGCAAAACTCGCCATCAGCTACACGGAAGTCACCGAACATCCGGGCCTGAATCCTGCGCAAAAAGTCCAGGCCGTCTTGCTGGAAGACGCGGTGGGCGCCCTGATGGTGCTGTTCCCGCAGAACCAGCTGCTGGACCTCAACCGCCTCACCGAACTCACGGGTCGCCGCCTTACGGCCGTGTCACCGGATCGCGTCGCGCGCATGCTGGGCAAGCACGACCTGAGCCTACTGCCGGGCCTGCCGGCACTCACCAGTTCGCCGTGCCTGTACGAAGGCAGCCTGCTCAACGAGCCGAGCCTGCTGGTGCATTCAGGCGAAGCCGGGCTGCTGCTGGAAATCGCCAGCGACGCCTTCAAGACCATGCTCACCAAAGCCAGCGCCGCCCAGTTCGGTGAGCCACTGAGCAACATCCGCCCGAACCTCGACCGCCCGAATGATGACCGTGAGGAAATCACCCAGGCGATGCAGGCGTTTACCGCCCGCCGCATCCAGCAACGCCTGGAAGCGACCATCGAGATTCCACCGCTGGCCGACACCGCCCAGAAGATCATCAAGCTGCGTGTCGACCCCAATGCCACCATCGACGACATCACCGGCGTGGTCGAAACCGACCCGGCCCTGGCCGCCCAGGTGGTGAGCTGGGCCGCGTCACCGTACTACGCATCGCCGGGCAAGATCCGCTCGGTGGAAGACGCCATCGTGCGCGTGCTGGGTTTTGATCTGGTGATCAACCTCGCCTTGGGCCTGGCCCTGGGCAAGACCTTGAGCCTGCCCAAGGACCACCCGCACCAGGCCACGCCGTACTGGCACCAGTCCATCTACACCGCCGCCGTGATCGAAGGCCTGACCCGCGCCATGCCCCGCGCCCAGCGCCCGGAAGCCGGCCTGACCTACCTCGCCGGCCTGCTGCACAACTTCGGCTACCTGTTGCTGGCCCATGTGTTCCCGCCGCACTTCTCACTGATCTGCCGCCACCTGGAGGTCAACCCGCACCTGTGCCACAGCTTTGTGGAGCAACACCTGCTGGGCATCAGCCGCGAGCAGATCGGCGCCTGGCTGATGCGCTACTGGGACATGCCGGACGAGCTGTCCACTGCCCTGCGTTTCCAGCACGACCCGACCTACGATGGGCAATACGCCGAATACCCGAACCTGGTGTGCCTGGCCGTGCGCCTGCTGCGCAGCCGGGGGATTGGGTCCGGGCCGGACGAGACCATCCCGGACGAACTGCTTGAGCGTTTGGGCTTGAGCCGTGACAAGGCTGATGAAGTCGTGGCCAAGGTGCTGGATGCTGAGGTGCTGCTGCGCGAATTGGCCTCGCAGTTCAGCCAGGGCTGAATCTGGCGCCTGTCAGATAGCTATCCAACTCGGTCGACCTGAAAGCCCTACTTCTTTTTCTTCGGCTTCAAATACTTGGTCAACCCCTGGAACCAGATCACCAGCGCCGGGTTGCCCTTGATCTGGATCGACTTGTCCTGAATCCCCGTCATGAACGCCAGTTGCTTGTTCTTCGCCTGCATCGTGGCGAAGCCATAGGCCGCATCCTTGAACGCAATGGCAAACGCCGGCGCCGGGTGGACACCCGAGCGACTGGTGATGCGCTGGTCCTTGACGATGAAGTGACGGGCAACCTTGCCGTCGAGGGTCTGCAACTGGAACGCGAGGTCTTTGTCACCCAGCTGTTGCTGGAAGGCAGGATTGGTGCGGCTGGCTTTGCCCATCATCAGGCCCAGCACCCACAGGAGAAGACGAAATTTCATGCACACGGCCTCGGTGTAATTATTGAGTGGCCGCAGCAGTTTAACCAATTGCAAAAAGAACGCTACCGATCTTGCGCATTAGCGGAAGATCGGCTGGCGTTTGACGCTTATAGCAGCATGTTACTTAAACGTTAGGGCAAGGCACCGGAGCCCAGTCGACCAGGTTCGGATCGCGGCAAGTGCCTTCGATCTGCGCTTTACCGGCGCTGGCGACCTTCTTGCTTTCATCCTGCTTGGTCTGGGCGGTCTGGAAGGTTTTTTCGGTGCTCACTGCTTCTGTTGGTACGGTTGGAAGCGGTGGCTTTTTCGGTGGCTTGGTGCCGGTGCCTTTCTTCTTGCCCGGCGTCACAACGGGCGTTACATCGGCCTTGGCCACGGTGACCACGTCGGCACGCTGTACACCAACCTGCTGCAGGTCTTTCTCGTAGGCCTGGGTGTAGTTGTTCAGGTCTTCGGCGGCTTTGCCGTTGACCGCCACGATCAGGTCATTGGATTCCTTCAGGCCCGAGACGATTTCCGCCAGGCGCTTGCGGCCTTCGGTGTCGTTGACGGTCTTGGCTTTGCGATCAGCCACCAACTTGGTGAATGCGCTCTGGTAGCACTGCTGGGACGCCTTGGCGTACGCGGTACTGCGGTCGATATCGGAGGCGCTTTTGTTCACGTCAGCCGCATACGAGGCAATGCGCTGGTTGTCATCGGCGATCTGCTTCTGACGCTCGGTGTAGTAACCCGCTGCGCCGCCGGCCAGGGCCCCGCCCGCTGCACCGATGGCGGCGTTACGGCCACGTTTTTCCTTGTCGCCGGTCAGGGCGCCGAGCAGGGCACCGCCGGCCGCGCCGATGGCCGCACCGGTCACCACCGACTTGGTCATGTTCGAATCGGTGGCGCGCAAGTGCTGCACCGGCTCGTAGCAGTTGGGGTAGTACTCGACCTTGGTGCTCGACGCGACCTTGGAGGCCGGCGACGTGGCGCAGCCGGTCAGCACAGTGCTGAAGCCGGCCGCGATCAGCAGCAAGTGACGCTTGGAAACCGCCTTACGGGAAAAAAGCATAGGTTGTGTTCTCTTCTAAGTTTGACTTGCCCAGCACGGCCACTGCCGCCTGAGTCCCTTCCAAGCTCGCCATACAGCCAGCGATCAGCGCTGACCGCTCGCTGCGAGCAATTCCTTCAAGATCGTCGCCGGGTCGGCCCGCTGTTGCTTGCGGTAGTTGCCGACATGGCGAACGAACAGTGTTGCGCGCGTCACCAGGCTCTTGCCGAGCACAGGCTTGCGATCCAACTCTTCCTTGATCCGTTGAAACTGCGCCTGGATCACCGCATCGGTGTAACGCGTGCCGGTGGCCAGGTTGTCGATGTAGATCGCCACCGCGCCATCGAGGGCGCTGCGTCCGTTTTCGATGGCCGTGGCAAACAATGCCGCGCTGGCCTCTTCCTTGTTGTCCAGGGCCTGCTGGCGACTCTTCTGCAGGTTGGCCAGGCGGATGTTGTAGTTGCTGATGGTCTCGGCCACCAGCGCGGCCGACTGAATCAGGTTGCCCGCCGCTTCTTCGCGTTGCTGGGCGATCAGCGAGACATTGCGCTTGAGTTCTTCATTGACCAGCCCCAACTCAGCCTGCAGCTTGGGGTCGACGCTGGCGGCGATGATGCTGTCCAGGCGCTTGGTCGGGTCCTGGGCATCGTCGATGGCGTCGGTCAGCGAGGCCAGGCGGCCTTCTTTCTGCCACTGCGCAAACAACTCCTTGTAACGCGAGCGCGGCGCCGACAACGCACCGATTGCCACGCGAAAACCCGTGGTCTCGTTGCTCTGCTCGGTGCCGTCGGCGGCGAACAGCGGGTATTCGCGGCGCATGCCGGTAAACAACGTACCCTCGCCTTCGAGATAATTGCCGCCCTTGACCACAAAGCCGCCGTAGGTGCCCTGGCGACGACCGGCGTGCACCAGCTGGAAGGACTCCTGGACCATTTCCGCGGCGTTGCCGATCACGTCGAACATGCCAATGGGGTTGGGCAGCTTGGTACCGATAGGCATCAAGCGCGCGGCCTGGCCAGTACCGCCGGCGACCTGGTTGAACACCGCGTAATCACCCAGCGGGCCATCGCTTTCACTGCCTTCGGTGCGGCGTGGAAACAGGCGCCCTTCCAAGTCCTGGCGGCTCACCGCCTGGCCACCGCGTGCGGCGAACTCCCACTCCACTTCAGTGGGCAGGCGCACGAAACCCAGGCCGCCGTCTTCCGCCGACGACCCACGACCGCTCACCGGCAGCAAATCGCGGTGGTATTTCATCAGCCAGGCGCTGTACACCGCCGAGAAGCGCTCAGCCTCAAAGCGCGACAGCTTCACCTTGGGCAAACGCCCGGCCATGCCGGTGGGCGCATCGCACGCCGGTGCCGGTTCGCCACTGGCCAGGGATTGCGCCTGGGCCATCACCTGGGCGTACTGGCGGGCCGTCACTTCGTACTTGCCGATGAAGTACAGCATGGGCTTGAGCGGAGTCTTGGCGTCGGTCTTCGGCATCAACGGCGCGATGACTTTGCTCCAGTCTTTCGGCAAGTCCTTGAGGGTGAACTGGCCGTTGATAAAGTCGCGGCGGTAGCCGGAGATAAATGACTGCTGGTAACCCGCCTCGCCTTCGGCGAAGGGGTAGCCGAGGCTGATCTCGCGGTCATCCAAGGTCCCTTGGGCCAGCACATAGGCGTAGCGGAACACCATAGTGCCTTCGCACGGCAGCGGCAGGCTGACGTCGTCGGGCAACGGCTTGGGGTTGTCGAGCTTGTCGCTCGCTTCATCGGCCATGGCCAGCGAGGCCAGGCTCAGCGCCACAACGGCGCCCAGTAACTTATACATCTCTGATTCCTTCAGAAGCCTGGATACGCGCCACTCGCCAACCGCCACAGGCTGCCGCCACGGCGCTGACGCCAAGGACTGCAACCAGGGCCAGGCCATAGTGACGCGCCAGCAGGTGGCTGGCGTGTTCGCCCGGCACCTGCACGAATAACTTGTTCAACGCGGCCTCGGCCAGGCCATACAGCCCAACGCTGAGTAAAGCGGCAAACCCTGCGCTGTAAAGCGCCTGCAGCACCACAAACAACAACAGCGCGCCGGTGGAAAACCCCAACAGGCGCAACACCGACAATTCCCGGCGCTTACGCGCCACAGCGGCCAACGCCCCGGCGAAGATCGCCGCAAACGCGCCCGCCAAGGCCAACCCGGCGATGATCCAGAAGACGATCGACAGGTTGCGGCTCAGCGACTGCACCTGGGCGATCGTCTGTGCCTGGGTCGATACCAACAGATTCTGCCCGGCGAAAAATACCCGCAGCGGCTCCACATCGGCCAGGCTGCGCGCATACAAGCGAAACGCCGGATACACCCGCTGCTCGCTCACACCCACCTCGTCACCGGCCCAACCCAACGCCGGTACCGCACGGCCATCGCGGTAATCTTCCGCCGCTTCCAGCAATCTCAAATCGGCAAACAACCCATCCCGGGCGAAGGCTTCCAGCGGCAGCACCGCCAGTACCTGCAAGCGCGTGCGCTGGGCTTCTACACGCCCCGCCACTTGCCGCGCAAAGCTGGTCTCCAGCCAATCCCCAGGCCGCGCCGCAAGCTTCTCGGCAGCGGTGTGGCTCAGCACGATCCGGTCCAGGCCCCTGGGCATCGGCAGGCCGCTGAGCAGCGGATCACCCGCAGCGGTCGGCAGCATTTCCAGGGTCAGCGTGCCCACCTGCGCCGTCGCCGCAATCTGCCGCGTGCGCGGTAAGGCGAACGCCACATCGCTGCGCTGGCCGAGCTGTTCGACAAATGCGCTGCTGAATCGACCACCGCCCAACGGAATAATTTCACGGGTGGCCGGATCGGTCTCCAAACGTTCGGTCAAACTGCTAACCAGTCCAAATTTCAGGCCGAACAACACCAGCAACGGCGCGATCACCGCCACCAGCGCCAACACCGAACAGACCGACAGCCAGGCATCGTTGCGATAATCCTGCCAGGCCAGGGACGCCACCAGAGGGATGCGCATCAGCACGCCTCCCCAAGGGTCGCGGTAACGCCGCCATCGGTATCGCGACGGCAACTGATGCGCCGCACCTGCAAGCCACTGGCACGGGCCAAGGGTTCGTCATGGGTGGCGATCACACAGGCGGCGCGGTGCTCGCGGGCCTGGGCCAGCAGGGCCTGCATCACGCGCTCGGCGTTCAGCGGGTCAAGGGACGCCGTCGGCTCATCGGCCAGCACCAGTTGCGGTGCATGGGCCAGAGCGCGGGCGCAGCTCACACGTTGGCGCTGGCCCACCGACAACGCGGCCGGCTTCTTGGCCAACTGGTCGCTGATCTCCAGCTGTTCCGCCAGGCGCGTCACGCTGCCATCGTCTTTCAACCCCAGCAGTTGCCGGGACAGCGCGATATTGCTGTGCACATCCAGAAAGCCCAGCAGCCCGCCGGTTTGCAGCACATAGCCCAAGTGCTGGCTGCGCAGCGCGGCCAGGGTGGATTGCTGATCGGCACGCCACAGCCCGCCAATGTCCTGCCGGTTGAATTCGAACCGGCCCACCTGATCCGGCGCCAGTACCAGCGCCAACAGATCCAGCAAGGTGCTCTTGCCGCATCCACTTGGCCCGACAATCGCCAACTGCTCCCCGGCACGCAGGTGCAGCGCCGGGATCACCAGGCTGTAACGCTGGCTGCCGACACCCCGGCTCTTGTGCACCGCGCTCAGGTTCAGCATTACGGCAGCGTCGACAACGGCACGCGGTACAACGCATCGCCCGGCTCGGCATCGCCGAAACGGACCCAGTTGGCCACGTCATTGTGGAAGGTTTCGTAGAGGCGGATTTTCGAATCCAGCTCGTCGATAAAGTCTTCCTGCTCGGCCACGCTCAACGACAACCACAGGTCCTGGGTCATGTTCAGCGACTTGCTGCGGTACGGCAGGCCTTCCAGGTATTCGCCGAGAATGCCGCCGTCGGCCAGGTTGCCGCCCTTGCGTAGGGCTTGGGGGTCGCGGCTCATATAGGCCGAGGCGCTGGCGATTTCCTGGAAGAAATCCTTGGGCGAGGTCTGGGTCTTGCGCGCCGCATCGACGATCAGTTTCAGCGACTGTTGCAGGTCGTTGAGCTGCAATTTGGTCAGCATCACGCACACCTGGAACGCCGGCAGCGCGGGGTTGGTCAGGTCGCGGTCGGCGGTCCAGGCACTGACCAGCTGCGGCGCCTGGCTAGCGTTCCGGCGACCGAGGAAGTCCATGTGCATGGCATAGCCGACCGCTGCGGATTTGTCCGCCAGGCTCGGCGCGGCACTCAGCAGCGGCACCGCTTGCGGCGTATTGCTGCGCACCTGGTGCACGAGGTTGGCGAACACGCTGCCGATCTCGTCGACACGCTCGCCCAGCTTGCGCACATCGCCACCCGGCACCGGCGTGTACAGGTCGCCGATCTGCGGGTTGGCGTCGGCGGTGAGGATGCGATATTGGCTCTCGGCGCCGGCGTGGGTTTTCTTGCCCGCGTCGGTGCGCAGGTGCAGCGCGTAGATCTTGATCTGCTTGCCCAGTGCGGCCTGGCGCACTTCGGCTTCGTTCATCTGGGTGGCGGCAAACGGGTCGTTCTTGCGCAACGCCCCGGCATCGGTGACCAGCAGGATGATACGACCGCCGTAGCCGGACCAGTCCATGCCGTCCACGGCCTGCATCACCCCGGCAAACGCGTCCTCGTTGAAGGAGTGGCTGGACACGGTAGACGCCTTGACCTGCCGCGCCATGTCGAGGAAGCGTTGCGGGTCGCGGCCCTGGTCGAGGCTGATCAGGGTCTTGGCCACGTATTCCAGGCCTGGGGTTTTCTTGATGCTGCTCCGGAAACCGACCATGCCGAAGCTGACACTGTCCAGCTCGCCACGCTCGGCGATACGGGTTTGCAGCTCGTGCACCACATCGCGGATCTGGTCGATGTAGGGCTGCATGGAGACCGTGGTGTCCACCACCAGCACCACGGCAGTGCGGAAGGCGTCGGCATTGGCGTTGATCACCGGGGTTGATGGTTTGGCCGCAGCGTTGCTGCCCGGGTCGATGGAGGCGACGTTAAGCAACTGCACCGGCTGGCCGTTTTCGTCGAAGCTCTCCTTGGCGTCGAAGATCGGCAACAGGTAGAACTGGTTCTGCGGCACCGCGCTGGCGGCCGGCTCCAGGGCCAGGACCTGGCCGTTGTCGTCGCTGTTCTTCTGCGCCTTGGCCAGCACGCCTTTGGCGGCGGCTGGATCGGCGAGCAACTTTTCCACTTCGCCGGATTGGCGCAGGAACATCACCGGCGCCCGGCCGGAGCGCTCGGTGAATTTAAGCACGAGGCTTTGCTTCCAGTCGCTGACCTGGGCAGCCGGCAACCAGCCGTCGCTGCGGCCATCGGTGGCGGCACCGACGCGCACCCACGGGCTGCCGTCGACATCTTTGCGCTGGTACACATACAGCACGGAGAACGCCGGCAGGGCCTTGCCCGGCGCGCCGCCGGCGTCATTCGCCAGTTTGGCGCCGGGCTTGCTGAGCACGCGCTGGAACAAAGTCTTCTTACCGGCCATCAACAACGGCCGTTGGCCGCCGTCCATTTCGGCGGCCGCAGTGGGCGTTGCCGGGGGCACGTCGGCGACCGCCGCTGGAGGCTTGGCCTGAGGCACGACGGCAGCCGGCGGCTTGGCCGGCTCATCACTGCCGCTCAACCACCAGTAACTGCCGCCACCAATGGCCAATGCGACGGCCACCGCCACGGCGGCCAGTGCCAGTACCGGCCCACGGCGCTGCTCGGACACGGCCTTATGCTGGGTCGGCGTCACCACCGGCTGGCGCACCGGTTGCGGCTGGGGTCTGTCGGTCGGGATGTCGATGGTGACCGGCGTCATGCCCGCCAGATCAAAACTCAGCGGGATCGGCAACGGCCGCACCAGCGTGGCCTCCGGCGACTCCGCAGGCAGATTATCCAGCGCCTGCAGCAACGCCGCCGCATCCGGGAAACGCTCCGCCGGGTCCTTGGCCAACAGCTTGCGCAACACACCCTGATAACGGCCGTGGTGCACCGGCAATTCCGGCAAGGGTTCGGTCAGGTGCGCCAGCGCGGTGGACAGCGCATCGTTGCCGTTGTACGGCAGCTTGCCGACGAGGATTTCATACAGGACCACGCCCAGCGCGTAGAGGTCGGCACGGCCATCGATCTCCTGGCCCCGCGCCTGCTCCGGGCTCATGTAGCTCGGCGTGCCCACGGCAAAACCGGCCTGGGTGAATTGGGTGCGGTCGTCCAGGGACTTGGCAATGCCAAAGTCCGACAGCACCGCCGTGCCATCGGCGCGGAACAGGATGTTTGCCGGCTTGACGTCGCGGTGCACCAGCCCCTGGGCATGGGCATAGCCCAGCGCCGAGGCGATCTGGCGGATCAGCGTAATGCCCTGCTCCGGCGTCAGGCCGGCGGCGATGCGCTCCTTGAGCGTGCCGTTGGGCAGGTATTCCATGGCCATGTAGTACAGCTCACCGACATTGCCGATGTCATGGATGGTCACCGTGTGCGGGTGGGACAACCGCGCCAGGGTCTTGCCCTCGCGCAGGAAACGTTCGCAGAAGCTCGGGTCGGCCGCCAGCGCCGCCGCCATCACCTTCAACGCCACCTTGCGCTCCAGGGAGCGCTGGGTCGCCAGGTACACGCTGGCCATGGCGCCTTCGCCGATTTCGCCGTCGATGTCATAGCCCGGAATCACAATGTTCATGCCGATACCTTCACGACGATGGCGGTGATGTTGTCCGGCGCACCGCGGTTGAGCCCCAGGTGCACCAGGCTGCGCACGATTTCATCCGGCGCGTCGTGGCTGAGCACTTCGCGGATCTCATGGTCTTCGACGGTCTTGTTCAAGCCATCGCTGCACAGCAGGTAACTGTCGCCGGGGGCGATCAGCAGGTCGACCACCGCCAGCTCCAGCTGGGCTTCCACGCCAATGGCGCGGGTGACGATGTTGGCGCGCGGGTGCACGCGGGCATCGGCTTCGCTGAGCAGGCCGCTGTCCTGCAGGTCCTGCACGTAGCTGTGGTCGCGGGAGATCCCTTCGAGCACGCCGTCGCGCAGGCGGTACAGGCGGCTGTCGCCGGCCCACAGGCACACACCGCGCAAGCCGCGCGCGGCGAGCACCACCACCGTGCTGCCCATCATGGTCACGCCACGGTTGGCGGTTTCTTCACGCACGGCGGCGTTGATGCGGATCAGGTCATTGCGCAGGGCTGCCGAGTACTCGTCGAGGGAACGGCCCATGGGCACGCTGCGCAGGCTGTCGACGATCAGGCTGCTGACATAATCCCCCGCCGCGTGCCCGCCCATGCCGTCGGCCACCACCCACAGGCGGTTTTCCGGCAGGTCCAGGCACGCGTCTTCGTTGACCTGGCGGACCATGCCCACATGGCTTTTGCTCGCGGATTTGTACGTCGACCCCATCTACACCACACCTTCTTGTCCGAGCAAAAACTGCGCAAAATCGCCGGCGGCAGGCAGGCCCTGACACCGCAATAAACCAGGGGAAATCGTCTGCGAACCACGCCCCCACCACAGGCTCGCCCCGTCGCAGGCCTGTTCGGCGAGCGCGGTCATGCGCTGGTGCGGCATGCTGGCCGCCACGCGCTGCAGGCCGGCGAAACGGCTGTCCACCGCACGCGGCTCGCTCGTCGGCAGGCCGAGGGCGTCGAGGCCAGCGTTAAAGCTCTCGAAGGTGGCGCCGGCATCCAGGGTGCCGAGCAACAGCTCTTCGGCCTGTTCGAACCAGTTGTCCGGCCCGCCCACCAGGGACGCCGGGTTGGTGTCGTGATCGAGCAAGGTAACCACCGCCAGCGGGAAATAGCGCCCGACCCGGTCAATGCTCGGCATCACCACGCCCGCCGCCGCGTCCGGCCCGCACACGCCGGGCGCCAGCACAAAGCGCCAGAGTGGGCTGACCAGGTACGCATTGAGCCAGTCGGCGCCGAGGCTACTCTGGCTGGCGAGCAAACCCGCCGCCAGCCAGCTGTCCCACGGACCGATAAAGCTCTGGGGCAAGGCACGGCTGACGAAGTCTCCGCGACTGGCCAGCTTGCCGTAGAAACCCAGCGTCGTCATAGCCGCTCCGGCAGGCTGAAGCCACTGAGCACACGGCTCTTGAACGGGTTGAAGGCGCTGTTGGCGCGCAACTCGTAGGCGATGCTCGCACCGTCGACCCGCAGGCGCAGGTTGAAGCGGTCCGGCGAGTTGCCGGCGGTGAGGTCCGACTGTTCCAGCAGGCGGAACCAGGCCCACGGCCCGTCGAGGGTCACGCCCGAGCGGCCACTGGCCGACGGCGGCATGATCGAGATACGCACCACGCCAATGCTGCCGGGGTTCGGCCATTGCATCGCCACCGGGCGACTCGGGCCGTGGTCGTAGCTCAATTGCTGGCCGTCGAGGTCAAGCAGGAACTGGGTGATGGTCGGGTCCATCGACACCGGCTTGAGTTCGAAACGTACGATCGGTTGGGTGCCCCCGGAGCGGAAAAACGCATCGCGGATCGTCGCCGCGCGCTGGAAGGTTTGCAGCACGCCCGGCGCAATCCCGAGTTTCTGTGCCGCGCCCGGCTGCCAGCGCCAGGTCTGTGCCGAGGTGTCCACGTACGGCTGCAGGTATTTGCGGAAGTAGTTGTCCATCACCCCGCCCACGCCGAAGAACTGGCCGAAGTCATCCAGGGTCGCATCCCGCGTGCTGCCCGGCGACATCGGGTAACGGCCGGCCAGGGATTGGCGGTACACGTTGACCACTTCGCTGACCCACGCCGCGTTCAGTTGGTTACGCACCCCGCCCATCATGCTGTTGGTGGTGGAGTTGACCACCGACTTGACCATGCCCTGCACCAGCGGCGGTTGGCGCTCGGCGTTCAGGCTGACCCGCGTGGCCGCAGCCGCGGCCTGGTTCTTCGCCTCGCCAAGCAAGGCATCGCCGCTGGCCCCGACCATGGCGCTGACCTGCACATACAGCGCGTTCATGTCCGACAACAGGCCGTCGATGGCCGCCGGTTCGCCTTCGTTCTTGCTGACGATGCTGTTGAGTTCGGCAAAGTGCGCGGTCACCGGATCATCCGCCGCCGCTGGCGCATTGGCCGTCGGTTGCTCCTGGCCGAGCAGGCTGCCGAGGCGCTCCTTGAGCTTGTCGACGCCACCTTCCACCGGCACGCCTTTGGCGGCCAATTGGCGCTCTTCGGCTTGCAGATCGGTTTCCTTGGCCACGGCCACCAACAGTTTTTTCAGCGGCGAACTCGGGCCGGAAATCACCCGCAGCACATCGGCTGCCTGGGCCACGCTGGTGATCGGTACAAAGTCGATATCGGCGAGCAACGCATCCCACTGGCGCTGGTAGTCTTGGAAATACAGGCGACGCACATCGGCAGCCAGGCTGACCACGTTCTGCTGATCGGCCTGCTCATGGCCCAGCACCCATTGCTCTTCGGCCAGGGTGCCGGTCTGGTTCAGGCTGCTGAGCAAAAACGCCTGGCGATAGCCCTTGGCGGTGAAAAAGCCACTCAACGGCTCGCCCAACGGCTTGCCGCTTTTACGGCTGAACACCAGCGCGGCATCGCGGCCAGCGGCTTCGTTGATACGGAAGTCCGGGATGCCTTCGGGCAGTTTCTGGCGCTTGACCCGGTCGTAGACGCGCTGGGCCACCGGCAGCTGTTGCAACTGGCGCCGCAGATCGTCGATCAAGCGCGGGTCAAGGCGCGCACTTGGCGGATGGCGCTCGAACAGCGCCTGCAAGTGCCCGGTCAACGCCTGGCGCTGATCGGCCGGCAGGTCGCGCGGCAGGTTGCGGTCCCAGTCGAGGGCGATCCAGGCCTTGATGAAGTCCGGATCGTAATGCTCGCTGTCGGCGAGCATCAGGTAGGCCTTGAGGCCTTCGTAGAGGAAGTCGGAGTTGCCGCCGCCGTGCAGTTGCTCCTCGATGCGCGTCACCAGGCGCGGCGCGAACACGGCGATCAACAGCTTGCGATAGACGCTGGCGGACTCGGCTTCGAGCATATCGCCCTGATACAGCCCCAGGCCTTCGGACCAGCTCGGCGAATCCCCCGCGAGGTTCTTCACCGCATTGAGCAGCGGCAGCACCGCGAGCACTTCGCGCTGCGCCGGGCTGAGGTTCTGGACGGTCTGGCCCAGTGGCGCGACCTTCTGGTCGACCTGGGCGATATACGCCTGGTTGGCGCGATAACTCACCCACCACAGGCTGCTGACCACGATCACCAAGGCCACGGTGGCCGCGAGTACACCGCGTGCGATCCACGTGCGCCGACGCTCGACTTTCGGGTTAACGCCCACCAGGCCACGTTCGGCAAAGGCCACGGCGGTGAAGAGTTTTTCGATGAAGTAACTGCGCCCGGTGCCGCTCTGGCGCGCCAGGTGCTGGCGGTCCAGGTTCATGCTCTGGGCCATGGCGCCGATCAGGCGATCGATCGGGCTGCCTTCCTGGGTGCCGCTGGTGAAGTACACGCCGCGCAGCAACACGCGCTCTTCAAAGGCATTGGGCTTGAACACGCCTTCGAGGAAGCTTTGCAGGCAGTCCTTCAATGCGCCGAACTGCTGCGGGAAACCGTAGATCAGGTCGCGCCGCGCCGGGTCGCGTTCCTGTTGCAGGCGCTCCACAAGGCGTTCGTTGAGGCGCTGCTCGAGGCCGGCGAATTCGCTTTGCAGGTGCGCCAGGGGGCTGTCGCTGTTCTTGCCGTCGTCCAGGGCAAAGGTCATGCCCCACACCTGGGCACGCTCTTCCTTGCTCAGGTTGTCGAAGAACTCCATGAAACCCGGCACCAGGTCGAGCTTGGTCAGCATCAGGTAGATCGGGAAACGCACGCCCAATTGGGTGTACAGCTCCTGGATACGCAGGCGGATCGCCGCCGCATGGGCCGCGCGTTCGGCATCGGTACCCAGCAGCAGATCCGACAGGCTGATGGCGATAAAGGCGCCATCGATGGGCCGGCGCGAGCGCTGCTTTTTTAGCAGGTCGAGAAAGCCCAGCCAGGCGGCTTTGTCCACCGTCGAATTGCTGTCCTGGGTGGTGTAGCGGCCGGCGGTGTCGAGCAATACCGCCTGATCGGTAAACCACCAGTCGCAGTTGCGCGTACCGCCGACACCGCGCACCGCCCCGGCGCCCAACTGGGCCGCCAGCGGAAAGTGCAGCCCGGAGTTGACCAGCGCCGTGGTCTTGCCCGAACCCGGCGGGCCGATGATCACGTACCACGGCAGCTCGTAGAGGTTGCGGCGTTCGTCGCCACCGAGCTTGGCCTTTTTCAGCAGCGCCAGGGCTTCGTCCATGCGCTGACGCAAGGTAGTGAGCTCTTCGGCGGTGGCCACGCTGTTGGGGTCGGCCGGGGTTTCGGCCGCCAGGCTGCGCATCACTTCGGCCGCTTGGCGCCGCGCCTGGATGATGCGGAACACGCGGTAAGCGATCCACACCGCAAACACCAGGATGATCAGCGCCCAACGGCGCCCTTCCGGCACCAGCACGTCGAGCAACGGCCCCACAAACCAGATGATCAGACTCAGGGCGATCAGGCCCAGCACGGGGATCACCCAGCGAATCATGAAACTGAAAAACGCCTTCACTCGACGCCCTCCGCCAATACGGTGATTTCAACCCGACGATTGCGGGCACGGCCTTCGGCAGTTGTGTTGGTCGCCAACGGCTCGGTGTCGCTGCGGCCCTCGGCACTGAAGCGATCAGCCTGGCCGGTCTTGGCCGCGAGGATCTCCAATACCGACTTGGCCCGCGCTTCGGACAAGGCCCAGTTGGATGGGAAACGCAGCGTGGCAATCGGGCGGTTGTCGCTGTGCCCGGTGACGCGCACCTGGCCCTTGACCTTGCGGATGGCGTCGGCGATGCGCAGCATCAGCGGCTGGTAGTCATCGACGATGCTGGAGCTGGCGGACGCAAACAGCTCATCGCCACGAATGGTGACCACGGAGCGGTCGACCTTGTCTTCCACCGCGACGCGACCGGCCTTGATGTCTTCCGCCAGGAAACCGGCCAGACGCGGACGCTCGATCACTTTGGGTTGCGCCACCGGACGGTCGATGGCCTGCACCGGGATCTCGCCCAGGGCATGGATGTTCTTGAACACCGGCTCGGCCTGCGCCGCCAGCAGCAGGCGCAAGGCGAACAACAAGGCCAGCAACAACGCCAGGCCAATCGCCACGGCGATCCACGGCGGCATGAACTGCGCCAGCCGATCACGCGCCACGGTGACGCCGCGCCAATGGGGCGACAGCTCGCGCTCGTGGTCACCGCGAGCACTGCGAATCGCCGCCGCCGTGCGCTCACGCAAGGCTTCCAATTGGCTGCGACCGTCGTTCATCACGCGGTAGCGGCCTTCGAACCCCAAGCACATGCACAGGTACAACAGCTCCAGCAGGTAGAGGCGCTCCCGTGGACTTTGCAGGCAGTGGTCGAGCAACTGGAAGACTTTTTCGCCCCCCCAGGCTTCGTTGTGCACCGTGATCAACAGGCTCTGCTTGCCCCAATCGCTGGTGCTGCCCCACGGCGTGCTCAACACCGCCTCATCGAGGGCGGTGCACAGCGCGTAGCGCGCCAGCAGCACCTCGTTGCGGGCCACGCCAGCGGCTTCGGCGCGCTCTTCGAACTGGCGCAGGTAGGCCAGCAACTGCGCGCGCAGGCTGGCCGGCGCCGGGTGCGCGATGGTGTTGCGCAGGCGCGTCAACAGCGCCAACAGCGGGCCGGCGGCGCTTTCCAGCGGGTTCAGGCCCTGGCTTTTGCCGGTGAGAATCGGCGCGGCCGGCATCGACAGCGGGGCCGGCTCGGCACGCGCGGGTTCCGGCGCGCGGCCACCCGGGCGCGGCATGAACTGGGTGCGGTCGTCATCATTGGGATGCATCGCGGATTATCCTCGGATCGCCCAGAAGGCCAGGTTCAAGCCCGGGAACTGCCCGGCGATATGGAAGGCAAAACCACCGGAATTGCCCAGTTGCTGCCAATGCTCGCTGCCACGGTCCAGTTCGTAGTACGTCGAGCCTGCGTGGTACGGCAGTTGGCGCGGCGCCACTGGCAACGGCAGCAAGGTAATGCCCGGCAGTTGCAGGTTGACCAGGTCGCGGATGTGCTCCACCGAACCGACCTTGCTCTGCTGGCCGAAGCGCGCACGCAGGGTTTCGCCGGGCACATCGGCACGGACCACGAGGATGAAGCTGGCGCTGTCGAGCAAGGTTTTGTCGGCCAGCATGGCCACGTGGACGCCGTAGGCTTTCTCGACAATCGGGATCGGCGTGGCCTTGCTGTCGATCAGCATCGACAGGGCTTCGCGCAGGGCCGCCATGACTGGGGCGAAGCTCAGGGCCAGGTCGTCGTGCTGGTATTGCGGGTATTCCTGGGGACGACGGCCCGAGGTGGAAAAGGTCGAGAACTCACCGGCCAGGCTGACCAGTTCGCTGAAAAAGCGCTCCGGGTGCAGCGGGCTCAACTGGCTGAAATGCTGGATCAGCGGCTGGGCGCGGTTGACCAGTTGCAGCAGCATGAAGTCGGCGATCTCCGACGCACCGCCTGCCCCCGAGGCAACCACGCGGCCCGCCAGGGCTTCGCCGCGCTGGTGCAGCAGGCCCAGCAGTTCGCTGCGAAACGCGCTCAACGGCTTGCTCGCGGCCACGTCCAGCACGGGCGGGATGTAGCCGTCGTCGAGAACCAGCGCACGGTCGGCGCGCTTTTCCTTGATGCGCACCAGGCCCACGGCGGCGTAGTCACTGATGCCGTCCTGGGCGGTCAGCAAGCGCAGGGCCCGGAAACCCACGGCCACCGGCGCGCGGTTTTCGAACGGCGCGTTGTCATCCCGCACTTCGCGCACCTGGCTCACGTAGCGCGCGGCTTCCAGGGGTTCGCCCTCATCCACGGTGTCGCGGGCCCCCGCACGCTTGAGTGGCAAGGCCAGGTAGACCAGGCCATCGCGCAGGTTGTCGTCGATATTCAGCGGGCTGGGCGCCAGGTCATCCTGGGGAATGTTGAACGGCGTGCCGTCGGGCAACAGGCCGCGCGCCGAGACGATGGCCAGCTTGCCCTGGGCCAGCAGGCCCTGGTCGATCAGCAATTCGGAAAACCCCCAGGCGCCGGCGGACAACGGGCGGCTGCGGGCGTCGATCAGGTTTTCCAGGTAACGGTCATGCTGCTGGAAGTGCTGCGTTCCGATGAACATGCCTTCCGACCAGACCACGCGATTGTTCCAGGACATGGGGAGCTCCGATTGCTTCTTATTGGGCAGGGCTGGATGGGGTGACCACGACGTCGGCGCGCACGGCACGCACATCGAGGCTGATCTGGTATTCGGTGTATTGGCGCGCCGGCACGTTGATCACCGTGCGCCATTGCGCGCGGTCCAACTCGCGATAACCCACCAGCAAGCCGATCTGGCGCGTGGAGGGGTCGAGGTCGCGCTGGATGCTCAGTTGCTGGCCGGGTTGCACCATGACTTCGTCCTGGTCCAGCAGGTCCAGGCCGAGGGTCGATTGCGCACGGTCGGCCAGGGCGAAGTAATCGGAGCGGGCGAAGGTGGCGGCGTTCTTCAGTTCGAAAATGCGCACCCGCACCGGCGCGGCCTGGCCGTTGGCGCCGGGGTTAAGCCCGGCAATCGCGTGGAAGTGCAGCTCGACGGCGGCGGTGTCCACTTCAGCCTCGGCGGCTGCTTCGGGTTTGACCGCATCCTTGCTACACGCGGTCAGCAGCAGCGCGGTGGCGACTGCGAGTAAAAACCTGGGAATCATCCTGCGTCCTCAATGACGTACTTAGCTATCCGTTAATCCATAGGTTGCGGCGCGGTTTTACCGACGCTGTCGCGCGCTGTGTTCTTCGTAGGCCCGGCTGAATTCACGGCCGAACAGGTCCTGGAAATCTTCCTGGGCCTCGCGGGAAATATTGCTGTAGAGCTCGGTGAACTGCTGCCAGTACTGGGCCTGGCGCGAGCCGGCGAACAGGTTCGACAGCCCGCCGGGCTTGCCCATGCGCTCTTCCAGTTGCGCCGGTTCAAAGCGCGTGAGCAGGTGCTTGATCGCTGCTTCCACCCCGGCCATCACCGCCAGTTGGTGGGCGCGTAGGTCATCAAAACTGTCGCGCACGGCAATGTCCGGCGCCATAAACGCCTGGTTGCCGTGGCGAAGCAGAAGCAGTAATGCTTCGTCGGCATTCGGTGCGAATTTCAACGGATTGTTTTCGGCAGGCTGGATCATGGTCTGCTGCATGCGGAACTCGCCCTTGAGGCTGGCGCGGGCACGCAATACGTCGATCAGGCCTTCGACCATCAGGCGGTAGCTGCGGCCGATGTTTTCCATCTGCGCCTCCGCCTGGGCCTTGTCCAGGCGCAACTGGTCCAGGCCGGCACCGCGCAGGAAGGCTTGCAAGAGATCGGGCTGCCGCGTGTCGGCTACAGGGGGCGCTGGCTCGACCACGGGCGACGGCTGGATGATCGGTGCGGGTGGCGGTGGCGGAGGTGGCGGCGCACTGGCCAACGGCGCCGGCGTGTCGCCAAACAGATCCCAGTCTTCGGGAATCACTGAACCCGAGACCACAGGCGTCTCGACCACGGGTACCGCCACCGGGGTCGGCGGGCGGAAGTCGTGTTGTTCGCTGGGGACATGGTCGGCCACGGTGGGCGGCGGCACGGTGGTGGGGCTGAGGAAGTCGAACAGGTCCGGCAGCGTGTCCATCGACGAAGCGCCCTGGAATTGCGGGGCAATCACCGGCGTCGGCGCGGGCTTGTTCGCCACGGCGCCCATCAGGGCCTCAAAGCTGTTCGGCGAATCACCGGCGAACGGCTGGCTGTCGATGGCCTGCACATTGAAGTCGATCCGCGCCTGGATCTCGTAATCGCCGATGCGGATCAGCTCGCCATCCTGCAACAGCTCGCTGTTACCCCTGCGCAAACGGATGCCGGCGTTAACCAACTCCACCCCGTTTGTACTGTTATCGGTTAAATAATAACGACCATCTTTGTATTGAATAACGCAGTGCTGCGAAGACACCAGGCGCTCGGGATCAGGCAATACCCAGTCATTATCCGAGCTGCGGCCGATAGCCATCGAGCCCTGGTTCATGGACTTTTCCGAGCATTGCCCGGGGGTAATCTTGTGATAACTAGTGATAGTCAAACACAGCGACATCTTGCCTCCTTGCTGATACTTCGCGCGCAGTCGACCCCAGGAACAGCGACGCCCGGGAGATCCCCATCAGGTCGTGCAATCGACCGTTCAAAACCTGCTGATGCCAGCATGATCGCTGATCTTAACTGGGCTCCATGACAAAAATCCTATGCCGGTGCGTCGTTCGACCCACCAGTCGCGCAGGTTGTTAAGCACCGCACATCTGTCACAGAGGGCGAATAGCTTACCTTGACAAGGCATAAGTACTACACCAAAAATGCACAACTTCTTGAATACCGGTGATGGCACATTAGTGGCATCTTCTTATATGACCAAGAAAACATGCAAAGTTCCTTGCGCAACTAATGCATGCATTGCCCGCCATGTAACGGGCTGATAGGGAGATCAATTTCAGTGGATGTGCCGTTGCTGCTCACCGCCGTTTCCGCGACTTCGCCCTGTGGCGAAGACATGGAATATGACGCGGATTTTCTCCAGCTGGAGCGTGATGCCAAGGGCCAACCCGAGCGCAGCATGGGCGATTCGATCCTGCCCGCCGAGCCGCCGGAATGGCGCAGCATCCAGCAGCAGAGCCTCGACTTGCTGCAGCGCAGCAAAGACCTGCGCATCACCCATTTCCTGTTGCAAAGCTCCCTCGCCCTCCAGGGTGCGGCCGGGCTGGCTGAAGTCCTCACGTTGATCAATGCGCTGCTGCGCGAATACTGGGCCGACCTGCACCCGCGCCTGGATGCCGACGACGATAACGACCCCACCGTACGCATCAACGCCCTCTCCGGCCTGACCAGCGATGCGACCATTCGTCTGCTGCGCGAAAGCATCCTCACGCGCTCGCGCACCTTCGGCCCTGTGAGCCTGCGCGCCGCGCTGAACGCCAGCGGCCTGATGAGTTTCCCCGACGAACAGCTCGGCGCCCAGCAGCTCAACGCCGCGTTCCTCGACAGCGACCCCGAACACCTGCAAGCCACCCGAGACGCCTTGAGCACCGCACGCGCCGCCTGCGAAGCCATCGAGCAGCAGGTCAGCGACCAGGTGGGTTCCGCCCAAGGCGTGGACCTCAGCCTGTTGAAGCAACCGCTCAAGCAGGCGCTGCAGGTGCTTAACCAGTTTGTTCCGAACAGCGCTGCCAGCAGCGAACCCGAGGCCGTCAGTGACGACAATGCCCCCTCGGTGGACTTCGCCGCTGCCCCCGCCGCACCTCGCCCCAGCGGCGACATCAGCAACCGTGATGACGTGCTGCGCAGCCTCGACAAGATCCTTGCGTATTACACCCGGCACGAGCCTTCGAGCCCGTTGCCGGTGTTGCTGAACCGGGCCAAGCACCTTGTGCACGCCGACTTCGCGGCCATCGTGCGCAATCTGATTCCCGATGGGATGTCCCAATTTGAAAACCTGCGCGGCCCGGACGGCGAGTAAGCCGCTCGACTGCGCAGTAACAACACCGTCGCTCAAGCGACCAGGAGCAGCAACGTGGCGAAGCAAAGTTCTCAGAAATTCATCGCGCGCAACCGCGCGCCTCGAGTGCAGATCGAGTACGACGTCGAGCTCTACGGCGCCGAGAAAAAGGTCCAGCTGCCCTTCGTGATGGGTGTGATGGCCGACCTCGCCGGCAAGCCTGCCGAGCCTCTGGCGCCGGTGGCCGACCGCAAGTTCCTTGAAGTGGACGTCGACAACTTCGACTCGCGCCTCAAGGCCATGCAGCCGCGCGTGGCGTTCCACGTACCCAACGAGCTGACCGGCGAAGGCAACCTGAGCCTGGACATCACCTTCGAAAGCATGGACGACTTCAGCCCGGCCGCCGTGGCCCGCAAGGTCGACTCGCTCAAGCAGCTGCTCGAAGCCCGCACCCAGCTGGCCAACCTGCTGACCTACATGGACGGCAAGACTGGCGCTGAAGAAATCATCATGAAGGCGATCAAGGACCCGGCACTGCTCCAGGCACTTGCCAGTGCGCCTAAGCCTGCAGGGGACCAGTAATCATGACTGACAATACCGCCCGCGAAGGCACCCAGAGCCTGGGTGCAACCGAGGAAACCAGCGAGTTCGCATCCTTGTTGATGCAGGAATTCAAGCCTAAGACCGAGCGTGCCCGCGAAGCTGTGGAAACCGCCGTGCGCACCCTGGCCGAACAGGCACTGGCGCAAACCGACCTGGTGTCCAACGACGCGATCAAATCGATCGAATCGATCATCGCCGCCATCGACGCCAAGCTCACCGCCCAGGTCAACCAGATCATCCACCACCAGGATTTCCAGCAGTTGGAAAGCGCCTGGCGTGGCCTGCACTACCTGGTCAATAACACCGAGAGCGATGAGCAGCTGAAGATTCGCGTGCTCAACATCTCCAAGCCGGACCTGCACAAGACCCTGAAGAAATTCAAGGGCACCGCGTGGGACCAGAGCCCGCTCTTCAAGAAGATGTACGAAGAAGAATACGGCCAGTTCGGCGGCGAACCGTACGGCTGCCTGGTAGGCGACTACTACTTCGACCAGTCGCCACCGGACGTGGAACTGCTGGGCGAGCTGTCGAAAGTCTGCGCCGCCATGCACGCCCCGTTCATTGCTGCGGCATCGCCGACCGTGATGGGCATGGGCTCGTGGCAGGAACTGTCGAACCCGCGCGACCTGACCAAGATCTTCACCACCCCGGAATACGCCGGCTGGCGCTCGCTGCGTGAATCGGAAGACTCGCGCTACATCGGCCTGACCATGCCGCGCTTCCTGGCGCGCCTGCCCTATGGTGCCAAGACCGACCCGGTGGAAGCCTTCGCCTTCGAAGAAAACACCGACGGCGCCGACAGCTCCAAGTACACCTGGGCCAACGCCGCCTACGCGATGGCGGTGAACATCAACCGTTCGTTCAAGCACTACGGCTGGTGCTCGCGCATCCGTGGCGTGGAGTCCGGCGGTGAAGTGGAAAACCTGCCGGCCCACACGTTCCCTACCGATGACGGTGGCGTGGACATGAAGTGCCCGACCGAAATCGCCATCAGCGACCGCCGTGAAGCGGAACTGGCGAAGAACGGTTTCATGCCGCTGCTGCACAAGAAAAACACCGACTTCGCCGCGTTCATCGGCGCCCAGTCGTTGCAGAAGCCGGCCGAATACGACGACCCGGACGCCACCGCCAACGCCAACCTGGCCGCGCGTCTGCCGTACCTGTTCGCCACTTGCCGTTTCGCGCACTACTTGAAGTGCATCGTGCGCGACAAGATCGGTTCCTTCAAAGAGAAGGACGAGATGCAGCGCTGGTTGCAGGACTGGATCCTCAACTACGTCGACGGTGACCCGGCGCACTCCACCGAGACCACCAAGGCCCAGCACCCGTTGGCCGCCGCCGAGGTGATCGTGGAAGATGTCGAGGGCAACCCGGGGTACTACAACTCCAAGTTCTACCTGCGCCCGCACTACCAGCTCGAAGGGCTGACCGTGTCGTTGCGTCTGGTATCGAAGCTGCCTTCGGCGAAAAGCGCGTAAAAAATCGGGACTGGCTCGCTCCCTGTAGGAGCGAGCTTGCTCGCGAAAAACTTGAAGGCGCTGCGTTCATCCAGGATGCCCGCGTCACCGTTGACGACCTTCGCGAGCAAGCTCGCTCCTACAGGGGTCGGCGGCGTTAACAAATACAGTGGCTGAGACCACACAGGGAGAAAACATGGCTGTTGATATTTTCATCAAGATCGGCGACATCAAGGGCGAGTCCATGGACAAGGCCCACAAGGACGAAATCGACGTGCTGAACTGGAGCTGGGGCATGGCCCAGTCCGGCAACATGCACGTTGGCGGTGGCGGCGGCGCGGGCAAGGTGAACATCCAGGACCTGTCGCTGACCAAGTACGTCGACAAGGCCTCGCCGAACCTGATGATGCACTGCGCCAGCGGCAAGCACATCGACAAGGTCAAGCTGACCGTGCGCAAGGCCGGTGGCGAAAGCCAGGTCGAGTACATGGTGATCAACCTGGAAGAAGTGCTGGTAACGTCCCTGAGCACCGGCGGTTCGGGCGGCGATGACCGCCTGACTGAAAACGTCACCCTGAACTTCGCCCAAGTGATGGTCGACTACCAGCCGCAGAAAGCCGACGGCACCAAAGACGGCGGCGCGATCAAGTTTGGCTGGAACATCCGTTCCAACACCAAGCGCTGATAGCACTGATAGCGCTTGTGGCCGTGGCTTTACGCCACGGCCACAAGCCTTTTGTCCCTCTCGCAACCCGTCCGTGGAGCTGCTTTGGTGGTAACTGAAATCGCTTCCCGCGACCGTCTGCAACCGTCCCTGCTGGACCGGTTGACCGACGACGACCCAACCAATCCCAAGGAAAGCGCCGATAAACGCGTGCTGTCCCTGACCCAATTGAAAGCCTCGGTGCTGCGCGACCTGGCGTGGCTGCTCAATACCACGTCGTTGCTCGATGCCGATGCCACGCTGCACACACAGGCCGGTACCTCGGTGGTCAATTACGGCCTGCCGGCGCTGGCGGGCAACAGCGTTTCCAGCGTCGACATCAAGGCCCTGGAAGCCCTGATCTACCAGGCGATTGCCACCTTTGAACCGCGCATCCTGCGCCATACCCTGCGGGTGAAGGCCCGCGTCGGCCATGGCGAGATGAATCACAACGCCCTGAGTTTCGAGATCGAAGGCGACCTGTGGGCGCAGCCGGTGCCCTTGCGCCTGTTGCTGCAAACCGACCTCGACCTGGAATCCGGCCATGTGCGCGTGGTGAATGCCGACCAGCGGAGGCGCCCATGAACCCGCGCCTGCTGGAGCTGTACAACCAGGAACTGCACCACGTGCGCGAAAGCGCGGCGGAGTTCGCCAAGGAATACCCGAAGATCGCCAGTCGGCTGACCCTGTCCGGTATGGACTGCGCCGACCCGTACGTCGAACGCCTGCTTGAGGGCTTTGCCTACCTCACCGCCCGCGTACAGCTCAAACTCGACGCCGAGTACCCGACCTTCACCCACAACCTCCTGGAAATCGCCTACCCGCACTACCTGGCGCCGACGCCGTCGATGACCGTGGTGCAATTGCACACCGACCCCGATGAAGGCTCCCTGGCCAGCGGCTTCCCTCTGCCGCGCGACACCGTGTTGCGCGCCGCCCTGGGCCGCGAAACCCAGACCTGCTGCGAGTACCGCACCGCGCACCCGGTGACGTTGTGGCCGTTGCAGGTCAGCAACGCCGAGTACTTCGGCAACCCCGCCGCCGTGCTCGGGCGCCTGGCCGCCAGCGAGCCGAAAGCCAAGGCCGGCCTGCGCCTGACCCTGCGTACCGGCGCCGAATTGCCGTTCAACAGCCTCGACCTGGACAACCTGCCGCTGTACCTCAGCGGTGCCGACGAGCAGCCGTTCCGCCTTTACGAACAACTGCTGGGCAACGCCTGCGCGGTGTTTGCGCGCAAGCCCGGTGGCGATTGGGTCGAGCGCCTGCCCCAGGACGCGTTGCGCTCGCGGGGTTTCGACGACGCCGATGCGGCCATGCCGGTGGTCGCGCGGGCCTTCCAGGGCTATCGCCTGTTGCAGGAATACTTCGCCCTGCCCCACCGTTTCCTGTTCGTCGAATTCGCCGAGCTGAGCCGCGCGGTCAAGCGTTGCGACGGCCAGGAGCTGGAACTGATCGTGCTGTTCGACCGTCACGAGCCAAGCCTGGAAGGCAGCGTCGGCGCGGCGCAGTTCCTGCCGTTCTGCACCCCGGCGATCAACCTGTTCCCCAAGCGCGTGGACCGCATCCACTTGTCCGACCGGGTCAACGAGCACCACGTGATTGCCGACCGCACGCGGCCGATGGATTTCGAAATTCATTCGTTGAGCGGCATCACCGGCCACGGCACCGGGCCAGAGCAGCCCTTTTTGCCGTTCTATGCGGTCCGCGACCCATCCCGTTATGGCCGCGACCAGGCGTACTACACCGTGCGCCGCGAGCCGCGGGTGTTGTCCAGCGACCAGCGCCGCAACGGCCCGCGCTCCACCTACGTGGGCAGCGAAACCTTTGTCAGCCTGGTCGACAGCCGCCAGGCGCCGTATCGCCATGATCTGCGCCAACTCGGCGTGACCGCGCTGTGCACCAACCGCGACCTGCCGTTGTTCATGAGCGTGGGCAACGGCAAGACCGACTTCACCCTGGCCGACAGCGCGCCGGTGTTATCCGTGCGTTGCGTCGCCGGGCCAAGCCGCCCACGCGCCAGCCATGCCCATGACGCCAAGGCCTGGCGCCTGATCAGCCAGTTGTCGCTCAACTATTTGTCCCTGAGCGAGCAAGGCCAGGGCGCGGCGGCATTGCGCGAACTGCTGCGCCTGTATGGCGACAGCAACGACGCGGCGCTGCAATTGCAGATCGAAGGCTTGCGCGATGTCAGCAGCAAGGCCGTTACCCGGCGCCTGCCGATGCCCGGCCCGATTGTGTTTGGCCGCGGCCTGGAAATTACCTTGGAGTTCGATGAAAACGCGTTTCGCGGCACCGGTGTGTTCCTGCTCGGTGCGGTGCTGGAACGCTTCCTGGCACGCTACGTGTCGATCAACAGTTTTACCGAGACGGTGATCCGTACCACCGAACGCGGCGAGATCATGCGATGGAAAGCCAAGCCCGGGCGTCGTCCGACCCTGTGAGTACGTTGGATGCGATGCATCAGGAGCCCTGGGAATACGATTTCTTCCAGGCGTTGCGGCGTATCGAGTGCGAATCGCCCGAACTGCCGCGCCTGGGCCACTCCCTGCGCCTGGCGGATGACCCGTTGCGCCTGGGGCAACAGGCCGATTGCACCTTCGCCCCGGCCACCCTGGCCTCGGTCGATCCCGGCGGCGACGGCAAACCGGCGCGGCTGGAACAGTTCTTCTTCGGCCTGGGTGGCCCCAACGGTCCGTTGCCGCTGCATATCACCGAGTACGTACGCGAGCGCCAGCGCAACAACGCCGACAGCACCAGCAAGCAGTTCCTGGACGTGTTCCACCACCGCCTGCTGAGCCTGTTTTACCGGGCCTGGGCCGAGGCGCGGCCGACGGTCAGCCACGATCGCCCGGACGATGACTACTGGTCCGCACGCCTCGCGGCCTTGAGTGGCCGGGGCATGCCGAGCCTGCTTAACCAGGGATTGATCCCCGACACGGCGAAGCTGCACTACAGCGGCCACCTGTCGGCACAAACCCGCTACCCGGACGGTTTGAAGGCGATCCTCGGCGAGTATTTCGGCCTGCCGGTGGAGATCGAAGAATACGTCGGCCAATGGCTGGAACTGCCCGAGCGCAGCCGCGTGGGCGTGAGCGCCAACCAGCTCGGCGTGGACTTCTGCCTGGGCAGCCACGTATGGGACCGCCAGCATAAATTCCGTATCCGCCTGGGCCCGCTCAAGCTGGACGACTACATGGGCATGCTGCCCGGCAGCCAGCCGTTCAACGAGCTGGTGGCGTGGGTGGCCGAGTACCTGGGCCATGAATTGGACTGGGACTTGAACCTGGTTCTGCAACAACCCGAAGTACCGGCGCTGCAACTCAATGGCCAGTTCCGCCTGGGCTTCAACACCTGGCTCGGCTGCCCTGCGGTTGATGCCAACGACCTAATCCTGGCCCGGCATTACGCCGATCAAGCCACCACCTCAAGGAATCCAGAGCATGGGTGAAATCAGTCGCGCCGCACTGTTCGGCAAACTCAACAGCGTGGCCTACAAGGCCATCGAAGCCGCCACCGTGTTCTGCAAGCTGCGGGGCAACCCGTACGTGGAACTGGCCCACTGGTTCCACCAGTTGCTGCAACTGCAGGACTCGGACCTGCACCGCATCATCCGCCAGTTCAACGTCGAGCCGGCGCGCCTGGCCCGAGACCTCACCGAAGCCCTGGACCGTCTGCCGCGTGGCTCGACGTCGATCACCGACCTGTCGTCCCACGTGGAAGAGGCGGTGGAACGCGGCTGGGTGTACGGCAGCCTGATGTTCGGCGAAAGCCAGGTGCGCACCGGCTACCTGGTGCTGGGCATCCTCAAGACGCCAAGCCTGCGCCATGCGCTGCTGGGCTTGTCCTCGGAGTTCGACAAGATCAAGGCCGAAGCCCTGAGCGAGCGGTTTGACGAATACGTCGGTGATTCGCCGGAAAACGCCCTGACTGCCAGCGACGGTTTCAATGCCGGCGCCGTGCCGGGCGAGGCCAGCGGCGCCATGGCACCGAGTGCGATGGGCAAGCAGGAAGCCCTCAAGCGCTTCACCGTCGACCTCACCGAACAAGCGCGCAGCGGCAAGCTCGATCCAATCGTGGGCCGTGACGAAGAGATCCGCCAACTGGTGGACATCCTCATGCGCCGCCGCCAGAACAACCCGATCCTCACCGGTGAAGCCGGTGTGGGCAAGACCGCCGTGGTCGAAGGTTTTGCCCTGCGCATCGTCGCCGGTGACGTGCCGCCCGCACTCAAGGATGTGGAACTGCGCAGCCTCGACGTGGGCCTGCTGCAAGCCGGCGCGAGCATGAAAGGCGAGTTCGAACAGCGCCTGCGCCAGGTCATCGAAGACGTCCAGGCCTCGCCCAAGCCGATCATTCTGTTTATCGACGAAGCCCACACCCTGGTGGGTGCCGGTGGCGCTGCCGGCACCGGTGATGCGGCCAACCTGCTCAAACCCGCCCTGGCCCGTGGCACCCTGCGCACCGTGGCCGCGACGACCTGGGCCGAGTACAAGAAGCACATCGAGAAAGACCCGGCCCTGACCCGCCGCTTCCAGGTGGTACAAGTGGCCGAGCCGTCGGAAGACAAGGCGCTGTTGATGATGCGCGGCGTGGCCTCGACCATGGAAAAGCACCACCAGGTGCAGATCCTCGACGAAGCCCTGGAAGCCTCGGTGAAGCTGTCCCACCGCTATATCCCGGCGCGTCAGTTGCCGGATAAATCCGTGAGCCTGCTGGACACCGCCTGTGCCCGCGTCGCCATCAGCCTGCACGCGGTGCCGGCCGAAGTGGACGACAGCCGCCGCCGCATCGAAGCCCTGGAAACCGAGCTGCAAATCATCGCCCGCGAGCATGCCATCGGCATTGCCATTGGTGCGCGCCAGAGCAACAGCGAAGCCCTGTTAAGCGCCGAGCGTGAGCGCCTGGCGACCCTGGAAAGCCGCTGGGCCGAAGAAAAAACCCTGGTGGATGAGCTGCTCGCCACCCGTGCAACCCTGCGCGAAAAGGCCGGCGTCGTGGACAGCGGTAACGATGAATTGCGTGCACAACTGGTCGACCTGCAACAGCGCCTCACCGCGCTGCAAGGCGAAACCCCGTTGATCCTGCCGACCGTGGATTACCAGGCCGTGGCCTCGGTGGTCGCCGACTGGACCGGTATCCCGGTGGGCCGCATGGCCCGCAACGAACTGGAAACCGTGCTCAACCTCGACCAGCACCTGAAGAAACGCATCATCGGCCAGGACCATGCCCTGCAGATGATCGCCAAGCGCATCCAGACCTCCCGCGCCGGCCTCGACAACCCGAGCAAGCCGATTGGCGTGTTCATGCTGGCCGGCACCTCCGGCGTGGGCAAGACCGAAACCGCCCTGGCCCTGGCCGAAGCCATGTACGGCGGCGAGCAGAACGTGATCACCATCAACATGAGCGAGTTCCAGGAAGCCCACACGGTGTCCACCCTCAAGGGCGCGCCACCGGGCTATATCGGCTACGGCGAAGGCGGCGTGCTGACCGAGGCGGTGCGGCGCAAGCCCTACAGCGTGGTGCTGCTGGATGAGGTGGAAAAAGCCCACCCGGACGTGCATGAGATTTTCTTCCAGGTGTTCGACAAGGGCGTGATGGAAGACGGCGAAGGCCGGGTGATCGACTTCAAGAACACCCTGATCCTGTTGACCACCAACGCCGGTACCGAGCTGATCTCCCAGGTCTGCAAGGACCCGGCGAACATCCCCGAGCCGGAAGAAATCGCCAAGGCCCTGCGCCAGCCGCTGCTGGAGATCTTCCCGCCTGCCTTGCTCGGCCGCCTGGTGACGATCCCGTACTACCCGCTGAGCGACGAGATGCTCAAGGCGATCACCCGCCTGCAACTCAACCGCATCAAGAAGCGCGTGGAGACGACCCACAAGGTCGCCTTCGAGTACGACGACGCGGTGGTCGACCTGATCGTCTCGCGCTGCACCGAGACCGAAAGCGGCGGGCGCATGATCGACACCATCCTCACCAACAGCCTGCTGCCGGACATGAGCCGTGAATTCCTCACGCGCATGCTCGAAGGCAAGGCATTGGCGGGTGTGCGGATCAGCAGCCGGGATAATGAATTGCACTACGACTTCAGCGACGCCGATTGAACTGAAGGAATGCAATCAAATGTGGGAGGGGGCTTGCCCCCGATGGGGTTGTATCAGGTTAGAAATTTCTGGCTGACCCATCGCTATCGGGGGCAAGCCCCCTCCCGCATTTCGAACCGGTTCCGTCAGTTATTTAGTCATTTACAGGTTAACCGATGCTATTCAACCAAGCCTCACGCCTGGCCAAGATCACCAGCCCCCTCGGGCCGGATGTGCTGCTGCTCAATGAAATGGGCGGCGGCGAAGAGCTGGGCCGCCTGTTCACCTATGAGCTGCAACTGACGTCCCTGGACGCCAACATCGACCTCAACCAGTTGCTCGGCAAGCCGATGAGCGTGGGTGTGCAACTGGCGGACGGCGGTGAGCGTCACTTCCACGGCATCGTCGCGCGCTGCAGCCAGAACATCGACCAGGGCCAGTTCGCCAGTTACCAGGTGACGCTGCGCCCGTGGTTCTGGCTGCTGACTCGCACCTCGGACTGCCGGATTTTCCAGAACCTGAGCATCCCGCAGATCATCAAGCAGGTGTTCCGCGACCTGGGGTTTTCCGACTTCGAAGACGCCCTGAGCCGGCCGTACCGCGAGTGGGAATACTGCGTGCAGTACCGCGAGACCAGCTTCGATTTCGTCAGCCGCCTGATGGAACAGGAAGGCATCTACTACTTCTTCCGCCATGAACAGGACCGCCATGTGCTGGTGCTGGCCGACGCCTATGGCGCCCACACCACGGTGCCGGGCTATGCGTCGATCCCGTATTACCCCAAGGACGAGCAGCAGCGCGAACGCGACCACATGCACAACTGGCACCTGGCGCAGGAGGTTCAGCCGGGCTCGCTGGAGCTCAACGACTACGACTTCCAGCGCCCCAGCGCCAGCATCGACGTGCGTTCGGCCATGCCGCGCCCGCACACCGCCGGCGACTATCCGCTGTACGACTACCCCGGTACCTACGTGCAAAGCGCCGACGGCGAACACTACGCGCGCACCCGCATCGAAGCCCTGCAAACCCTGCATGAACAGATCGAGTTCGCCGGCAATGCCCGTGGCCTGGGTTCCGGCCACCTGTTCAGCCTCACCGGCTTCAGCCGCCAGGACCAGAACCGCGAATACCTGATCGTCGGCTGCCGCTACTACATCGTCCAGGAAAGCCTGGAAAGCGGCGGCGGTTCGGGTTCGGCGCAGTTCGAAAGCAGCCTGACCTGCATCGACGCCCAGCAAAGCTTCCGCCCGCTGGCCACCACCCACCGCCCCATCGTCAAAGGCCCGCAGACAGCATTGGTGGTTGGCCCCAAAGGCGAGGAAATCTGGACCGACCAGTACGGCCGCGTGAAGGTGCACTTCTACTGGGACCGCCACGACCAATCCAACGAAAACAGCTCGTGCTGGATCCGCGTGTCGCAGTCCTGGGCCGGCAAGAACTGGGGCTCGATGCAGATTCCACGGATCGGCCAGGAAGTGATTGTCAGCTTTCTGGAAGGTGATCCGGACCGCCCGATCATCACCGGGCGGGTGTACAACGCCGAGCAGACGGTGCCGTACGACCTGCCGGAGAACGCGACCCAGAGCGGCATGAAGAGTCGATCGAGCAAGGGCGGCACGCCGGCCAACTTCAATGAAATCCGCATGGAGGACAAGAAGGGGTTGGAGCAGTTGTATATCCATGCCGAGCGTAACCAGGACATTGTGGTGGAGGTGGATGAAAGTCATTCCGTCGGGCACGACCGCAATAAAAGTATCGGCCATAACGAGACGGTGACCATCGGCAACAACCGCCTGCGCATCGTCAAGCAGGAAGACATCCTCTCGGTGGGCCAGAGAAAGACCGACAGCATCAGCCAGAGCTACGTCATCGAAGTGGGCGAAAACCTGCGCCTGGTCTGCGGTGAAAGCATCCTGGAGCTCAACGCCAGTGGGCAGATCAACCTGACCGGCGTGCAAATCAGCTTCTACGCCAGCGGCGATGCCGAGTTCAATACCGGCGGCGTGCTGCACCTGAACAACGGCGGCGGCCCTGGCGCCACGCCCGACGGCCAGGGCCAGAAAGGCGCCATCGACGCCAATATCAAAGCCGCCTTCCCCGCGCCTAAAAGCTCCTGACGAGACCCGTTTGCCATGACGTACCGAATCAACGAATTCCAGTTCCAATTGCCCGCCAGTGAGTTGCAGGACGCGACGATCAATATCCTCAAGTTCCCGGAGTTGGGCACATCCCTGATCGTCAGCCGCAGCCTGTTGGCTGACGGCGAAACCCTGCACAGCAACTTCAACGACCAGCTCCAGCGCCTGGAAAAACAGGTGCAGGATTTACGCTATCAACCGGGTGTGGACGTGCGTTTGGGCGCCGCGCAGGAGGTGGAAGGCATCGAGCTGCGCAGCCAATTCAACAAGGGCAATGACAAGGTATTTCAGTACCAGCTGGCCTTGGTGATACCGGGCACGCGCAAGATGATCGCCTTGAGTTATGTGAAGGCGGAGAAGCTTGGGGATGCCGAGGCGGCGCATTGGGCGTTGATTAAAAATTCGCTGTCGTTCGACGCTATTTCCTGATGAGTTGCTTGTATGTCTGACGCGTTATGGGCTGCCCGGATGGGCGATGCGCTGACCCACACCTCCATGATGGCCGACATTCTTGGCGGTGTGCTGGAGGTGGCGGCCAACGTGGCGATCACTGCTCTGGCGACTGCTGCGGTGGCGGCGGCGATTGGTGTGACGGTCGCTACTGCCGGCATTGGTGGCTGCATCCTCGGCGCGGTAGTCGGCATTGTCGTCGGCATGGCCATGAGCAAGACGGGGGCCGACAAGGGCCTCAGTAAAATGTGCGAGAGTTTCGCCAACGCGCTGTTTCCTCCGGTGGTGGAAGCCACGATTGCGGTAGGCTCGGCCGACACTTTCGTCAATAGCATCCCCGCTGCGCGTGCGGCAGGCTCCATTCCCTCGCATGTGGCGCCCGCAGGCACGGAGCTTGAACTCCCGCCGCCGGAACCCGACACCGCGCCACAAGCCGAGCCTGGCTTCCTGGATATGGCCGAGGGCTTCTTCTCGCAGCTATGGCGGCCGACCGTCGCCACGCCCGCGCCTGGTGTCGTTCCAGCCCTCACCGATATGGTCCTGTGCGCCCGTCATCCGCCGATGCCCCCGCAACTTCTGGCGGAGGGTTCCGACAAAGTCACCATCAACGGCCAGCCCGCCGTGCGCAGTGGTGACCGCAGCATGTGCGACGCGACGGTAGTGTCCTCGGGCCTGATCTCGCCGAATGTCACGATTGGCGGCGGTACGGTGGTGGTACAGGAGATTCGCAGCGGGAAAACCCCAGGCGTTGGGTTGGCGATTGAAGTGCTGATGATGCTCAAGGGAGCGAAGGGCAAGACGCTGAGCGACCTGCCTTGCATGTTGCTTAGCGGAGTCACGTCCTATGCGGTCAGCCAGGCTATGGGGGCAGCGGCAAATGCAACGATGGGCTCGCCCAATCCGGTACATGCGGCGACGGGAGCAAAGGTGCTGGGCGGTAATACCGAAATGGATTTCGTACTGCCAGGGATACTGCCGATCACTTGGCAACGCTTTTACAACAGCCGGGATAAACGTCGCAACGGGATGTTTGGCGCAGGATGGAGCGTTTCGTATGAGGTCTGCATCGAAATCTTGCCTCACCCAGATGGCGGCGAAGACCTGGTCTACACCGACGAACAGGCACGACGCATCCATCTGGGGGCTATGCCGCTGGGTACTGCGATGTTCAGTGCCGGCGAGGGCTTGAGCATTCGACGTCACCGTAACGGGCAGGTGCTGATCGAGAGTGAAGACGGGCTGTACCGCCTGTTCGACAGCGCCCCTGGAGACTCGGCATTTCTGCGCCTGAGTCAATTGGGCGACCGCAATGACAACCGGATTTATCTTGATTATGACGAGCGAGGTCAACTGGTTCGGCTGCGAGATACCTTTGACTTGATACAGATTGAACTGACGCGCGAACGTAATCGTGTCTGTCAGATTGTCCGCGTGTACCCCGACCACCGGCGAGAACCCCTTGCCCTTTATAGCTTCGATGCAGCCGGTGATCTGGCGCACGTCAGCGATGCTACCGGCCAGACTCAAAGACGTTTCGCTTATGACAGCAGCCAGCGAATGGTCGAACACCAGTTGCCCACAGGGTTGCGTTGTTTCTATGAGTGGGCGTTGATTGACCAGATGGAGTGGAGGGTTATCCGGCATTGGACGGATGAAGGGGACGAGTACAGATTTGAATATGACCTGCAAGCGGGCATTACTCGGATCACCGACAGCCTGCAGCGTGTCAGCACCCGGTTGTGGAATAGCCAACATCAAATTGTCTCTTACACCGACAACTTGGGCCAGACGTGGCTGTTTGAGTGGAATGACGAGCGTCAGTTACTCAGTGCAACCGATCCGAAAGGGGGGCGATATGCGTTCAGCTATGACGATTCGGGAAACCTGATTGGCGAACACGACCCCTTGGGACGCAGTGACTCTACCGTGTGGCTGCCGCATTGGGCGCTGCCTCGATTTCAAATTGATGCGGCGGGCAATAGTTGGACGTATCAATACGACTCACGCGGAAACTGCATCCGAGAAACTGACCCATTGGGCTATAGCACGCAGTACCGTTATGACGCTCATGGGCAGATCGTAGAAATCATTGATGCCGCGGGCAAAAGCAAACGAATGCGCTGGAATCAATTCGGCCAGCTCATTGAGTACATTGACTGCTCGGGCTACCCGACACGGTTCAGCTATGACGAACGTGGCTTTTTGCAGACGATTACCGATGCGCTGGGAGAACGCTCCCATTTCAGTGTTGATGCCAAAGGACGGCTGCTAACCAGCCAATCACCCGACGGGCAGATGGACTATTTTCAGCGCAATGCAAACGGGCAATTGGTCAGCCACACCAACGCTGCCGGCCATACCACGCACTATCGACGCAACCGTCGCGGGCAGGTGTCACAGCGCACAGATGCCCACGGTCGTACGGTCGAGTTTGGCTACGATGCCTTCGGGAGGCTGCAGGCGCTGACCAATGAAAATGGCGAACGTTATCTGTTTACCTGGGACGCCGGTGACCGGCTTGAGAAACAGCAGGATCTCGACGGCAGTGCCAAGTACTACGCCTACGATGCGCTGGATAACTTGGCCAGCGTGGAATCTGTGCCCGCACTTTATGGCACAGGGCTTTCAGTTGTACCGCCCACCAGGGCTAAACCTATTGTTCACCGGCTGGAGCGGGATGCAATCGGGCGCCTGACAGCTAAAGTTACCGACGATGGCCGGACCGAATACGTTTATGACGTACTCAACCAATTGCTCGCAGTGACGTTTACAGATCACCAAGGCAATTCGCAAGCGCTGGGCTTTTCGTATGATGCACTCGGCCAACTTCTGGAGGAGGCCAGCCCAGCTGGGAGTTTGCGCCATCATTACGATGAGTTGGGTAACCTGACACAAACCCAATTGCCCGACGGGCGCTGGTTAAATCGATTGTTCTACGGCAGTGGCCACCTCCATCAAATCAACTTAGACGGCGTCATCATCAGTGACTTTGAGCGCGACCGCTTGCATCGCGAAGTCATGCGTACCCAGGGGCAGATCAGTACTTACTTGGGGTATGACCGCAGTGGCAGGTTAAGGTCTCGTCAACGCAGATACACGCAACAGGCGTCGCTGTTGCCCAGTGCAGAGCAAAGCAACTTCGAATACGACCTCGCAAACAACCTGGTCGTAAAGCGAGATCAACACGCCAAGGGACAGCGCCACCAGCTTCTGCATTACGACGCTACGGGGCGGATTATTGCCAGCCAGGGCGATATCCAAGGACAAGCAGAAATATTTGCTTATGACGCGGCGGCAAATCTGCTGGATGGGTCGCAACAAGGAGCGGGCCTGGTCGTACACAACAAATTAATCACTTATCAAGACAAGCGCTTCCGTTACGACGGATTTGGCCGGGTGATCGAAAAAAGAAGCAGCCAACGCGGTCTCCAGAGCTTCAGATACGACGCTGAGCATCGCCTGATTGAAGTTCGAAATCACGGTACTGCTGGGGACTCCGTGATTTGCATGAAGTATGACCCTTTGGGCAGGCGTCAGGAAAAATGTGAGTGGCGCAATGGGTTTCAGACAAACAAAACCACGTTCGTATGGGACGGTTTAAAACTACTCGAGGAGCAACATAACAGTCAGAAAAGCTTATACCTGTATGCCACCAGCGGATACGAGCCTTTGGCACGTGTCGATGGGCGCGGTCACCAGCAAAAAATCAGGTATTACCATAACGACGTTAATGGATCGCCCCTACAACTGACTGAAGCGGACGGAAGCCCTGTCTGGGAGGCCACTTATAAAGTCTGGGGCAATACCCTCCAAGAAGTGCAAGAACCGTATTACATCGAAGGGCAAAACCTGAGATACCAAGGCCAGTACCTCGATAGAGAAACCGGTCTGCACTACAACACGTTCCGCTTTTACGACCCTGATGTAGGGCGGTTTACCACCCGGGACCCTATCGGGCTGGCAGGCGGACTCAATCTTTACCAGTACGCGCCCAATCCGATTGGCTGGATCGACCCGCTGGGATTAAGTTGCTCCCTCAGTGCCAAGGCTCGAAAAATACATGACGTGGCGAGAGATCCGTTCGCCAAACGGAATTCAACCGTCGCCATCGCGGAGGTCACGATCAATGGAAAAACTACACATTACGTGGCTGGCAGCGGCGGCACACTCTCCCCGCGCAAAGAAAACTCGCCGCTGAAATGGGTATACCACCTGAAAACATATTGTCAGGCACGAAGGTACGAAGCAGTAATGC
Organism: Pseudomonas sp. NIBRBAC000502773; assembly: GCF_006517195.1. Taxonomy (NCBI): domain Bacteria; kingdom Pseudomonadati; phylum Pseudomonadota; class Gammaproteobacteria; order Pseudomonadales; family Pseudomonadaceae; genus Pseudomonas; species Pseudomonas sp. NIBRBAC000502773. The sequence continues at coordinate 3,164,036 of NZ_CP041189.1, forward strand.
GGACCCGACACAGGCGAAACTGGAAAACCATGCTGAACGGGTTATCATCAGAAACCTGCCAGAAGGTGCAAAAGTCGAAAAATGGGGCGTGTCGTGGGGTGGTAAACAAACCAACGCATCCTGTTCAAATTGCCAGCCTCATGTGGATGCTTCCGGCGGCATTTTCGATTAAAAACTTACAGGACAATCATGATGTTTAATATCGTCGACGAGATAGACAACTATCAGGCCTTCATTCAGAACAGCCTTAAAAAATTGTCCGATAAGCAAACTATTTTTTTATCGGCCTGGTGTGTCAATGGCTTATTCAGCTTGCCAAATACCCTGGCTGTTATTCAGCAAAAACTGGGTATCAGCGACAGCAAAGAAACTATTGTTGATTCTATTCTTCAAGGCAACATCTCGTCCTATCAGCACAAACTTCAACACCTGCTGGACACAATGGATGAGTATGCTGCCAACTATGAGGAACCCGAGGCACACGAAACCTATTCGTTGGCGGGTTTCAATTCTGCACTTAACAGCGCAACCGACACGGAGAACCTTGCCTACGCCCTTGAGGTGATCATTAATCTGATTGATCACTACGCGCAAACAGAAGATGACCCCGTCTGGGAGCGTACGCTAAAGGAAGAATTCGACGCTCAGCACTCGATCATTAACGATCTGCTGAAAAACAGACCGGTCACTATCACCAGCCACCATCACTTTTTGATTAGTTAAGATAAAGATAAAAAACAGGGGTTGGCTGCCCCACCACACAATATCCGTCCACAAAAAAAGGGCACCCGACCCAGTCGGCGTGCCCATTTTCCTACCACCCCGCCCCCTGTCGAGACGGCACTGCTTACGCGTTAACGGTGTCTTTAAGCGACTTGCCCGGCTTGAACGCAACAGTGTTGCTCGCCTTGATCTTCACAGGCTCACCGGTTTGCGGGTTTTTGCCGGTGCGGGCGCCACGGTGGCGTTGCAGGAAGGTGCCGAAGCCCACCAGGGTGACGCTGTCCTTGCGGTGCAGGGCGCCGGTGATTTCTTCGAGAACGGCGTTGAGGACGCGGTTGGCCTGTTCTTTGGTGAGATCCGCTTTTTCAGCGATGGCGGCTGCGAGTTCTGGTTTACGCATATGTGAAGCCTCTTTGACGGTTTTTTGTTGTTATGTCCGTGCTGCTCGTCTGTGGAGCAGCGCCCAAAGCGCCGCAGGCTCTACTCTGCGGCAGACGGGAGTGAGGATGGCATGCCCTCGCACGCTCCGCCAGTCTCGCGGCGACCTTTCTCGGGGGAAAAACGTGCTTATTCCGACAGAACGACCGGTATTTACGCCAGCAACGGCGGAAGTTCTTTGTTGAGGGCGAGTTTTTCCATCACGGCGCTGCCGGTCAGCGCGTAACCCAGCAGGCGACCGCTGGCGTCGCGGCACAGGGCCTTGATGTCGGCGCCCTGGCCTTCGACGCTCCACACCCCTTCGGTGCCCCGAGGCGGCGGGGAAACCACCAGCGGGCAGACCGGGGTTTTCACGGTGACCGGCATCGGGCCATAGCTGACAGCTGTGGCGTTGCCGGCCAGGGTCTGGGCCAGGGCACGGGCGCAGCTCATCAGCGGCATGACGTACAGCAGGTTGAGGCCATCGACCTCGGCGCAGTCGCCCAGGGCGTAGATATTGGCGTGGGAGGTCTTGAGGTGGCGGTCCACCATGATCCCACGGTTGGTCTGCAGACCGGCGGCGGCGGCCAGGTCGACACGCGGGCGCAGGCCGATGGCCGAGACCACCAGGTCGCAGTGCACCACTTCACCGTCCGACAGGTGCGCTTCGAGGCCGTCAGCGCTGCGTTGCAGGCGGTTGAGCACCGGGCCCAGGTGGAAACGCGCGCCCAGCCCTTCCAAGCCGGCCTGTACCGCTGCGGCCGCCGCCGGGTGCAGCAGGGTCGGCATGACTTGCTCGCACGGCGCCACCAGGTCGATTTCATAACCGCCGAGGATCAGGTCGTTGGCGAATTCACAGCCGATCAGGCCGGCGCCGAGCAGCAGCACGCGGCGCTTGCCGGCCGCGGCGGCGCGAAAGCGGGCGTAATCTTCGAGGTCATTGATCGGGAAAACCAGCTCAGCCGCATCGCCTTCGACCGGTACCCGCACGGTTTCTGCGCCCCAGGCCAGGACCAGATCACGATAAGCCACCGCTTCTTCACCGATCCACAGGCGCTTGTGGCCGGGGTCGATGCCGCTGACACGGGTGTGGGTGCGCACTTCGGCCTTGAGTTGCTCGGCCATGGCGCCGGGTTCGGCCATGCTCAGGCCATCGGCTTCCTTGTTCTTGCCAAAGCCGGTGGAGAGCATGGGCTTGGAGTAGGAGCGCCCGTCATCCGCGGTGATCAGCAGCAATGGGGTCTCGCTGTCGAGCTTGCGAAACTCCCGGGCCACGTTGTAACCGGCCAATCCTGTGCCGATGATCACGACAGGTGCGTTCATTCCGTTCTCCTTGTAGTACGTCTCTGAAACTGAAAATTAGCCGATTTCGATCATTTCGAAATCCATTTTGCCGACGCCGCAGTCCGGGCACAGCCAGTCTTCCGGTACGTCCTGCCACAGGGTGCCCGGAGCGATACCATCATCCGGCCAGCCGTCTTTTTCGTCATAGATCAGGCCGCAGACTACACATTGCCACTTCTTCATTTACTTGCTTCCTCAGGGTCCAGGCAGGTTGGCCGGCGGTCGATGGATCCAGCGTTGCCGCGCAGCTCAGGGCGTTTTGTACTGATCAGGGCCGACAGATGCAAGCTCGATCGACGCAAGGCGCCGGGTCGGCCCGGCAAAAGATCAGGACGCCATGGTAAGCTCGCCGCCTCTTTTGCTGCCAATACTGACGCACCGTGCCGCACTCAATCGCCCTTCCCGATGCTTGCCAATGGTTGACCCAGAGCCTCCTGAGCCCTGCGCCCGCGCCCTTGACCCTGAACTGGCTGTTCGACGAAGGCTCGCTGACCCGCCGGCTGACGTGGCTGTCCCACGATGGCTTCAGCGTGACGCCGCTGTTCGAAGGCTGGCTGCCGCTGCGCGATGATGAATGCGCGGCGCTGCGCATGCCCCCGGCCAGTATCGGTTGGGTGCGCGAGGTGTATTTGCGCGGGCATGGCCAACCCTGGGTGTTCGCCCGCAGTGTGGCGGCGCGCAGTGCATTGCAGGGCGACGGCTTGCAGATGGACGAATTGGGCAGCCGCTCCCTCGGCGAACTGCTGTTTTGCGACCGCGCGTTCACCCGCCAGGCCATCGAGGTGTGCCATTACCCTCGCCAATGGTTGCCCACCACGGACCAGGCCGACGAGCTGTGGGCGCGCCGCTCACGCTTCGATCGCGGGCCGCTGAGCGTGCTGGTGGCGGAAGTCTTCCTGCCGGCTTTCTGGCACGCGCTGCATGACCATCCGGAGAACTGCTGATGTATCAACGTCTGCTCAAATCCTTGAACCGCCTGCACCCCAGGGCCTGGGATTTCATTCAGTTGACCCGCATGGACAAGCCCATCGGCATCTACCTGCTGCTGTGGCCGACGCTGTGGGCGCTGTGGATCGCCGGCAAGGGCTCGCCGTCCCTGGCCAACATCGTGATTTTTGTGCTGGGCGTGACGCTGACTCGCGCTGCCGGTTGTGTCATCAATGACTGGGCAGACCGCAAGGTCGATGGCCACGTGAAACGCACCGCGCAACGCCCGCTGGCCAGCGGCAGGATCCGTTCGAAAGAGGCCCTGGTGTTCTTTGCGGTACTGATGCTGATCAGCTTCCTGCTGGTGCTGCTGACCAACGCCACCACCATCTGGTTATCGCTGGGCGGCCTGGCACTGGCGGTCAGCTACCCGTTCATGAAGCGCTACACCTATTACCCCCAGGTGGTGTTGGGCGCGGCGTTTTCCTGGGGCATGCCGATGGCGTTCACCGCCGAAACCGGCCACCTGCCCGCTATCGCCTGGCTGCTCTATATAGCCAATCTGCTGTGGACAGTGGCCTACGACACCTATTACGCGATGACCGATCGCGACGACGACTTGAAGATCGGCGTCAAGTCCACCGCCATTCTGTTCGGCGATGCCGACCGTGTGATCATCCTGACCCTGCAAGGCCTGGCGCTGCTGTGCCTGTTGCTGGCCGGCTCACGGTTTGAGCTGGGGGGGTGGTTCCACCTGGGCCTGCTGGCGGCGGCAGGCTGCTTTGCCTGGGAGTTCTGGTACACCCGCGACCGGGACCGGATGAAATGCTTCAAGGCGTTTTTGCACAACCACTGGGCCGGGTTGGCGATTTTTGTCGGGATTGTGGCGGATTACGCGTTTCGCTGAGGTTTTTGCGGTGTCTGGTCGGGCATCATCGGGGGCAAGCCCCCTCCCACCTTTTGATGTGTGAACACATTCAAATGTGGGAGGGGGCTTGCCCCCGATGGTTTCAGCAACGCCGCGAAATCAGGGCTTGATCACATGCCATGCCCCACCCTTGCCATCACCGCTCTTGTCACCGGCCTTGTGGTCATCCTTGTAGGTGTAGACAGGTTTGCCTTTGTAGGCCCATTGACTGGTCTGGTCATCACGGGTGATCACGGTCCAATCGCCCATTGATTTGTCAGTAGACTCCGCTTTCAGCGGCGGCCAGTTGGTCGCGCACTGGTCCTTGCACACTGACTTGCCATCGGCGTCCTTGTCGAAGGTGTAAAGGGTCTTCCCGCTGTGATCCACTAACAGGCCCTTCTGGGTCATCGCCGGCTCCGCCGCGAATGCCAGTGTCGGCAGCGTCAATGCCGCCGTGACCAGCAGGGCCTTCCAGGAAAAAGTACTGTGAGTCATCGGAACCTTCCTTTTGTGGTTGTCAGGATTCGGACCCAAAGCGTAGTCCAGAGTGCCCCGAATTGCCCGAGCGACTAAATTACTGTCACACGACTGCAATAATTCCGTTATCTAATGCGGCGCAAGACAGTTAAATGACAAGAGGATTTTCGAGCATGGTTGGCAGGAGCATTCTGATTGTTGACGACGAAGCGCCCATCCGCGAGATGATCGCCGTTGCGTTGGAAATGGCCGGCTATGACTGCCTGGAGGCGGAGAACTCCCAGCAGGCCCATGCCATTATCGTCGACCGCAAGCCGGACCTGATCCTGCTGGACTGGATGCTGCCCGGCACCTCCGGCATCGAACTGGCCCGCCGCCTCAAGCGCGATGAGCTGACCGGGGATATCCCGATCATCATGCTCACTGCCAAGGGCGAAGAGGACAACAAGATCCAGGGCCTGGAAGTCGGCGCCGATGACTACATCACCAAGCCGTTTTCCCCACGGGAACTGGTAGCGCGCCTGAAAGCCGTGCTGCGCCGTGCCGGCCCGACCGATGGCGAAGCGCCTATCGAAGTCGGTGGCCTGCTGCTGGACCCGATCAGCCACCGCGTGACCATCGACGGCAAGCCGGCCGAGATGGGCCCGACCGAATACCGCCTGCTGCAGTTCTTCATGACCCACCAGGAGCGTGCCTATACCCGTGGCCAGTTGCTGGACCAGGTGTGGGGCGGCAACGTGTATGTCGAGGAACGCACCGTCGACGTGCATATCCGTCGCCTGCGCAAAGCCTTGGGCGATGCCTACGAGAATCTGGTACAAACCGTGCGCGGCACCGGCTACCGGTTCTCCACCAAGGGCTGAGCCAGTCACTTTCCTTCCTTAACAGCTGACAAGGACGCATGTTTAAGTGAACCAGAACTGGCATGGCACCCTGATCCGCCACATGCTCCTGTTGATCACCGCCTGCCTGTTGGTGGGCCTGGTCAGCGGCTATTACGGCTGGAGCCTGGCCATCGGTATCGGCCTGTACCTGGGCTGGACCCTCAAGCAATTGCTGCGCCTGCATGAATGGCTGCGCCAGCACAAACCCGATGAAGCACCGCCCGATGGCTACGGCCTGTGGGGTGAGGTGTTCGACAGCATCTACCACCTGCAACGCCGCGACCAACGGGTACGCGGGCGCCTGCAAGCGGTGATCGACCGGGTGCAGGAGTCCACCGCTGCGCTCAAGGACGCGGTGATCATGCTCGACAGCGACGGCAACCTGGAATGGTGGAACCGCGCCGCCGAGACCCTGCTGGGCCTCAAGACGCCCCAGGACAGCGGCCAGCCAGTAACCAACCTGGTGCGTCACCCGCGCTTCAAGGAATACTTCGAGCAGGACAACTACGAAGAAGCCCTGGAGATCCCCTCGCCCACCAACGACCGCGTGCGCATCCAGCTGTACCTGACCCGCTACGGCAACAACGAACACCTGATGCTGGTGCGCGACGTAACCCGCATCCATCAGCTGGAGCAGATGCGCAAAGACTTCGTTGCCAACGTGTCCCACGAACTGCGCACGCCGTTGACGGTGATCTGCGGCTACCTGGAGACGCTGCTGGACAACGTCGAGGAGATCAACCCACGCTGGAGCCGTGCCCTGCAGCAAATGCAGCAGCAGGGTTCACGCATGCAGACCCTGCTCAACGACTTGCTGTTGCTGGCCAAGCTCGAGGCCACGGATTATCCGTCGGACAACCAACCGGTGGCCGTCCAGAGCCTGTTGCAGACCATCAAGAATGACGCCAAGGCCCTGTCGGGCGAGCGCGGGCAGCAGATCAGCCTGGATGCCGACCCACAGGTATTGCTCAAAGGCAGCGAGGGCGAATTGCGCAGCGCGTTCTCCAACCTGGTGTTCAACGCGGTGAAGTACACCCAGGACAAGGGCACTATCCGCATCCGCTGGTGGGCCGACGAGCAAGGCGCACACCTGAGCGTGCAGGACTCCGGCATCGGCATCGACGCCAAGCATCTGCCGCGCCTGACCGAGCGTTTCTACCGCGTCGATTCCAGCCGCAACTCCAACACCGGCGGCACCGGGCTGGGCCTGGCCATCGTCAAGCATGTGCTGCTGCGCCACCGCGCACGCCTGGAAATCAGCAGTGTGCTGGGGCATGGCAGTACGTTCACCTGCCACTTTCCGCCAGGGCAGATGACCCGTTCGCGGCTCGTCGGAAATGACGAATAACTCAAACACAGCACAAAACCAAATGTGGGAGGGGGCTTGCTCCCGATGGCGGTGCATCAGTATCAGATATGCTGACTGACACACTGCTATCGGGAGCAAGCCCCCTCCCACAATTGGAATTGTGCTGTTTCGAATAAAGCATTCCACACCCCACCCGGCGGCAACCACTAGGCAAGCGCCCCGTCAGCCGCTACATTGGCCGACTTGTGCCTGCCTTTCAGGCCCTTCTGTCACCCCTTATTGAACACACGGAACCTGCAAAACCCAATCATGGACCCTTCCCCTGGTATCACCCTCGCCACACTCTTCGCCGATTTCGGCATGATTCTTTTTGCTCTGATCCTGGTACTGCTCAACGGTTTTTTCGTTGCGGCGGAATTTGCCATGGTCAAGCTGCGCTCGACCCGGGTCGAGGCCATCGCCCACACCAACGGCTGGCGCGGGCAGATCCTGCGCACCGTGCACAGCCAGCTCGACGCCTACCTGTCGGCCTGCCAGCTGGGTATCACCCTGGCCTCCCTGGGCCTGGGCTGGGTCGGTGAGCCGGCGTTCGCGCACATCCTCGAACCGCTGCTGGGCGCCGCAGGCGTCGAATCGCCGGAAGTGATCAAGGGCGTGTCGTTCTTTGCCGCGTTCTTCGTGATTTCCTACCTGCACATCGTGGTGGGTGAACTGGCGCCCAAGTCCTGGGCCATTCGCAAGCCCGAACTGCTGTCGCTGTGGACGGCGGTGCCGCTGTACCTGTTCTACTGGGCCATGTACCCGGCGATCTACCTGCTCAACGCCAGCGCCAACGCGATCCTGCGCATCGCCGGCCAAGGCGAACCCGGCCCGCACCACGAGCACCATTACAGCCGCGAAGAGCTCAAGCTGATCCTGCACTCCAGCCGTGGCCAGGACCCGAGCGACCAAGGAATGCGCGTACTGGCCTCGGCCGTGGAGATGGGCGAGCTGGAAGTGGTGGACTGGGCCAACTCCCGTGAAGACCTGGTGACCCTGGACTTCAACGCCCCGCTCAAGGAAATCCTCGCGCTGTTCCGTCGCCATAAATTCAGCCGCTATCCGGTGTATGACGCGGTGCGCAACGAATTTGTCGGGCTTTTGCACATCAAGGACCTGCTGCTGGAACTGGCGGCCCTGGACCACATCCCCGAATCGTTCAACCTGGCCGAGCTGACCCGCCCGCTGGAACGTGTGTCGCGGCACATGCCGTTGTCGCAGTTGCTGGAGCAGTTCCGCAAAGGCGGCGCGCACTTTGCCCTGGTGGAAGAAGCCGACGGCAAGATCATCGGCTACCTGACCATGGAAGACGTGCTGGAAGTGCTGGTAGGCGATATCCAGGACGAACACCGCAAGGCCGAGCGCGGCATCCTCGCCTACCAGCCTGGCAAACTGCTGGTACGGGGCGATACGCCGCTGTTCAAGGTGGAGCGCCTGCTGGGCGTCGACCTGGACCACATCGAGGCCGAAACCCTCGCAGGGCTGATCTACGACACCCTCAAACGGGTGCCGGAAGAGGAAGAAGTGCTGGAGGTTGAAGGCTTGCGGATCATCATCAAGAAGATGAAAGGGCCGAAGATCGTGCTGGCCAAGGTCCTGCTGCTGGATTGACCCTCAATTGCCCAATGCAAAATTGGGCAATGTCCCGACCGGCTGGTTGAATTCGTAAGGAATCGACACCAGCCCGGCCGCGGTACTCTGTTGCACCACAAAGTGCAGGTGCGGCCCGCTGCTGTTGCCGGTATTGCCCGACAACCCCAGCGCGCTGCCCACCGCCACACGCTGCCCCGGCCTGACACTGACCGAGCCTTGCTTGAGGTGCAGGTACACACCCTGGGTGCCGTCATCGTGCTGCACGCGCACGAAATTGCCTGACGCATCGTTGCCGCGTCCGATCTGGCTATTCTCGATTTTCACCACCACACCGCTGCGTGCCGCGATGATCGGCGTGCCTTCGGGCATGGCGATGTCCATGGCGTAGCGGCTTTTGGCGTCGGTGTGACTGAAACTGCCGTTGGGGCCTTGGGTCAGGCGGAACGGACCGCCACGCCAGGGCAAGGGGTAACGGTAGGCTTGTTGCGGGTAAACGGGTTTTGGCCTGTAGAGTACCGGCGGCTGTACGCGCTCGACCCTACGTTCCTGGATCACGAACGCCTGGGCGCCGGGGGTTTGCCGATCGCTGAAAAACACCATGCCATTGGCATCGGTGGATTTGTACAGGGTCATGGCCTGGGTCGAATTGGCGACCAGGGCCAACATGCAGGACAGCAAAAGGCGAAGGAGCATGGCGCGAACCTGCCGGAGTGAATGAACAGCAAGCTAGCAAGGGATCATGACAATCCCGGGGCACGCCCCTTCGGACTGAAGGTCAGGCCCCCGGCACAAAATGCTTCTGCGCCGTACCGCGCGCAATCAGGCGAGAGATGTAGTCGAGCTTCTGCGCATCCTGGTCGATAAAGCGGAAGGTCAGTTGCAGCCAGTCACTGTCCGGCTTGGGTTCGAAGGCGACGATGGCGTGCAGGTAGCCGTTCAGACGCGCCACCTCGGCGTTGTCGCCCTGTTCCAGGTCGAGCACGGCACTTTCCAGTACCTGAGGCAGGACCTCACCTCGACGCACCACCAGCAGCGCTTCCTTGATGCTCAGTGCCTTGATCACGCATTGCTGGGTGCCGCTGGACAGGCGCAACTGGCCCTGGCCACGGCCGCCAGCGGGCGCAGCGCCTGGCGCTTGGACCGGCGGGGCGTTGTTAAGCAGGCCTTTGCTTGGCGCAGCCGCAGCCGCAGCAACGGGGGCTGCACGTACGGCTTCAGGCTTGCCACCGGTCAGGGCGCTCAGGGAATCATTGCCAAAGGCCGAGTTCATCTTGGTCGGCGCGCTGGCGACCAGGGCGTCGAGGCGACCGACCTTGTGCAGGGCTTGCTTGACCTTGTTCAGCAGTTGCTCGTTGGTGAACGGTTTGCTGACGTAACCGGAAACCCCGGCCTGGATCGCCTGGACCACGTTCTCTTTGTCGCCACGGCTGGTCACCATCACAAACGGCATGGCCTTGAGGTGCGGTTGCTCGCGGCACCAGGTCAACAACTCCAGGCCGGACATCTCCGGCATTTCCCAGTCGCACAGCACCAGGTCGAAGCTCTCGCGCATCAGGATGGTCTGGGCCTTCTTGCCGTTTACCGCATCTTCAAGCTTGATCCCGGGGAAGTAGTTGCGCAGGCACTTCTTCACCAGGTCGCGGATAAACGAGGCGTCATCCACCACCAATACACTGACTTTACTCATCGACCCTTCATCCTATAAAAACTTCGGCACGCAAAACGCCTGACTAATGGCATTTTGCCAAAACTCTGTAGTCACGTTCGGACTTTCTTTTACCCGATTCGCAAAAAATTCAGGCGCCACAAACGAAAACGCCCGACCAGAGGCCGGGCGTTAATTTCTCGGGCAACCTTACTTATCGTCAGATTCGCCCGGAACATTAGGGATTTGATCGGCTGAACCCTCAACTTCGGCCTTCATGCGCTTGAGGCCCATGTGCCGTACGTCGGTACCGCGCACCAGGTAGATCACCAGTTCCGAGATATTGCGCGCGTGATCACCGATCCGCTCCAGGGAGCGCAGCACCCAGATGATGCTCAAGACCCGCGAGATAGAACGCGGGTCTTCCATCATGTAGGTGGCCAGCTCACGCAGGGCGGTCTTGTATTCACGGTCGATGACCTTGTCGTACTGCGCTACCGACAATGCCAGCTCGGCGTCAAAGCGCGCAAAGGCATCCAGGGCATCCCGGACCATGTTGCGCACCTGGTCGCCGATATGACGCACTTCCACATAACCGCGCGGCGCTTCACCCTCTTCGCACAGCTGGATGGCGCGGCGGGCAATCTTGGTGGCTTCGTCGCCGATCCGCTCGAGGTCGATCACCGACTTGGAAATACTGATGATCAAGCGCAGGTCGGAGGCTGCCGGCTGGCGACGGGCGAGAATGCGCAGGCATTCTTCGTCGATGTTGCGTTCCATCTGGTTGATCTGGTCGTCGATCTCGCGCACTTGCTGGGCCAGGCCCGAGTCGGCCTCGATCAGCGCAGTAACGGCATCGTTGACTTGCTTCTCCACCAGCCCGCCCATCGCCAAGAGGTGGCTGCGCACTTCCTCGAGCTCGGCGTTGAACTGCGCGGAGATATGGTGGGTAAGGCCTTCTTTGCTAATCATGTTGGCGTCCTTGGAGCGTCCGGTAAGGTGCGGAGAACCGCAGCGTCAGTGCAATCAGAACCACAGCTTCCTAGCCGTAGCGACCGGTGATGTAGTCTTCGGTCTGCTTCTTCGCCGGATTGGTGAACAGGGTGTCGGTATCGCCGAACTCCACCAGCTTGCCCATGTACATGAACGCGGTGTAGTCGGAAACCCGCGCCGCCTGTTGCATGTTGTGGGTCACGATAACGATGGTGAACTTGGACTTGAGCTCGTAGATCAGTTCTTCGACTTTCAGCGTCGAGATCGGGTCGAGTGCCGAGCACGGTTCGTCGAGCAGCAGCACTTCCGGTTCCACGGCGATGGTGCGCGCGATCACCAGGCGTTGCTGCTGGCCGCCGGACAGGCCGAGTGCCGACTCATGCAGGCGGTCCTTGACCTCGTCCCACAGCGCCGCGCCTTTAAGGGCCCACTCAACCGCTTCGTCGAGGATGCGCTTCTTGTTGATGCCCTGGATGCGCAGGCCGTAGACCACGTTTTCGTAGATGGTCTTGGGGAACGGGTTAGGCTTCTGGAACACCATGCCCACACGGCGACGCAGTTCGGCCACGTCTTCGCCCTTGCGGTAGATGTTGGTGCCGTAGAGGTTGATGGCCCCGTCTACGCGGCAACCGTCCACCAGATCGTTCATGCGGTTGAAGGTACGCAGCAGCGTGGACTTGCCACAGCCCGACGGGCCGATAAAGGCGGTCACGCGCTGCTTGGGGATGTTCATGCTGACGTCGAACAGTGCCTGCTTGTCACCGTAGTACAGGCTCAGGCCCGGTACTTCGATGGCCACGGTTTCCTGGGCCAGGCTCAGGCTCTGTTTGTCGCGACCCAGGGCAGACATGTTGATGCCGTGGGAATGGGTGTCGTGTTGCATGGGATGCTCCCTGTGCTGTTGTGTGGGAGGGGGCTTGCCCCCGATAGCGGTGCATCAGGAACATGTGTGCTGGCTGGCACACCGCAATCGGGAGCAAGCCCCCTCCCACAAATAAGTCCGCGTTCAATTCAGATCAGCTGTCCAACGCCTTGTACTTCTCGCGCAGGTGGTTACGAATCCACACCGCCGACAGGTTGAGCGTGGCGATCACCAGCACCAGCAGCAAGGCGGTGGCGTACACCAGCGGCCGTGCGGCCTCGACGTTAGGGCTCTGGAAACCGACGTCATAAATATGGAAGCCCAGGTGCATGATCTTCTGGTCCAGGTGCAGGTACGGGTAGTTGCCGTCCAGCGGCAGCGAAGGGGCGAGTTTCACCACGCCGACCAGCATCAGCGGCGCCACTTCACCGGCGGCGCGGGCCACGGCGAGGATCATGCCGGTCATCATCGCCGGGCTGGCCATCGGCAGCACGATCTTCCACAGCGTCTCCGCCTTGGTCGCGCCCAGCGCCAGGGAGCCTTCACGCACCGTACGCGGAATCCGTGCCAGGCCTTCTTCGGTGGCCACGATCACCACCGGTACCGCCAGCAGCGCCAGGGTCAGCGAGGCCCAGAGCAGGCCCGGTGTACCGAAGGTCGGTGCCGGCAGCGCTTCGGCGAAGAACAGACGGTCGACCGAGCCACCCAATACATACACGAAGAAACCCAGGCCGAACACGCCGTAGACGATGGCCGGTACACCCGCCAGGTTGTTCACGGCGATGCGGATGATGCGGGTCAGGGTGTTCTGCTTGGCGTATTCACGCAGGTACACCGCCGCCAGCACGCCGAACGGGGTCACGATCATCGCCATGATCAGGGTCATCATCACGGTGCCGAAGATCGCCGGGAAGATCCCGCCTTCGGTGTTGGCTTCCCGAGGGTCATCACTGAGGAATTCCCACACCTTGCTGACATAGAAACCGATCTTGGTCACGGTCCCCATGGCGTTCGGCTGGTAGGCGTGCACCACCTTGCCGATGCCGATTTCAATTTCCTTGCCGTTGCCATCGCGAGCGGTCAAGGCGTCACGGTTGAACTGGGCGTGCAGGTCGGCCAGGCGCGCTTCGATGTCCTGGTAGCGAGCGTTCAGCTCGGCGCGGTCGGCATCCATGTCGGCCTGGGCGGCCGCGTCGAGCTTGCCTTCCAGCTCCAGTTTGCGGCCATGCAGGCGGATGCGCTCGAGGCCGGCGTTGATCGCGCCGATGTCGGACTTCTCCAGGGTCTTGAGCTGGGCCGCCAGCTTGTTCACGCGGTCCACGCGGGCTTGCAGCTCCGGCCACGCGGCCTCGCCTTCAGCGATGACCTTGCCATCCTGCTTGACGTTGACCAGGGTGCCGTAGAAGTTGCCCCACTCACGACGCTCGATGGTCATCAGGTTCTTCGGCGTGCTCTGGTCCTTCAACCACTCGCCGACGATCCAGGTGAAGTCGTTGCCGTTCAGGTCGCGGTTGCCGACCTTGATCAGCTCGCGGGTCATGAATTCAGGGCCCGCATCGGGCACCGGCAGGCCCGCGCTTTTCAGGCGCTCGCGCGGCACTTCTTCTTTCTGCACCACTTCGCCGATGACGATATGGTTTTCCTGGCCCGGCACGTTGTAGTTGGCCTGGATCAGGTCGGCCGGCCAGAAGTGGCCCAGGCCACGCACGGCAATCACGGCCAGCAAACCAATGGTCATGATGACCGCGATGGACACCGCGCCACCGCTGATCCAGACGCCGGGAGCGCCGCTCTTGAACCATCCATTCAGGGAGTTCTGTTTCACAGACTTCTACCTTTCTTAAAGCGACGAGTATTTCTTGCGCAGACGCTGACGAATCAGCTCGGCGAGGGTGTTCATGATGAAGGTGAACAGCAGCAGCACCAGCGCCGAGAGGAACAGCACGCGGTAGTGACTGCCGCCGACTTCCGACTCGGGCATTTCCACCGCGACGTTGGCCGCCAGGGTACGCAGGCCTTCGAACAGGTTCATCTCCATCACCGGCGTGTTACCGGTGGCCATCAGCACGATCATGGTCTCGCCCACGGCGCGGCCCATGCCGATCATCAGCGCCGAGAAGATGCCCGGGCTGGCGGTCAGGATCACCACGCGGGTCATGGTCTGCCACGGCGTGGCGCCCAGGGCCAGGGAGCCCAGGGTCAGGCCGCGCGGTACGCTGAACACGGCGTCTTCGGCGATGGAGTAGATGTTCGGGATCACCGCAAAACCCATGGCCAGGCCGACCACCAGGGCGTTGCGCTGGTCGTAGGTAATGCCCAGGTCGTGGGAGATCCACATGCGCATGTCGCCGCCGAAGAACCAGGTTTCCAGGTATGGGCTCATGTACAGCGAGAGCCAGCCCACGAACAGGATCACCGGGATGAGGATCGCGCTTTCCCAACCATCGGGAACCCGCAGGCGGATGGATTCAGGCAGGCGGCTGAAGACAAACCCGGCCACCAGGATGCCAATCGGCAGCAGCATCAGCAGGCTGAAGATCCCCGGTAGATGCCCTTCGACATACGGCGCCAGGAACAGGCCGGCGAAGAAGCCGAGGATCACCGTCGGCATGGCTTCCATCAGTTCGATCACCGGCTTGACCTTGCGGCGCAGGCTCGGGGCCATGAAGTAAGCGGTGTAGATCGCCGCGGCAACCGCCAATGGCGCCGCCAGCAGCATGGCGTAGAACGCCGCCTTCAGGGTACCGAAGGTCAATGGCGCCAGGCTCATCTTGGGTTCGAAGTCGGTGTTGGCGGCGGTCGATTGCCAGACGTACTTAGGTTCGTCGTAGTTTTCGTACCAGACCTTGCTCCACAACGCACTCCAGGACACTTCCGGGTGCGGGTTATCCAGCAGCAGCGGCTGCAGCTTGCCGCCGGCTTCGACGATCACTCGGTTGGCGCGCGGCGACATACCAAACACGCCCTGGCCGTCGACCACCGGATCCACCAGCAGGGTGCGGTGGGCGGTACTGTGGAACACGCCGAACTTGCCGGAAGCGTCGAGGGCGGTGAAGCCTTTGCGCCGCTCTTCGGCGGTGATTTCCACAATGGGCGCGGTGCCCATCTGGAAGGTACGGATCTGCTTGAAGCGCTGCTCGCCATCCGGGTCTCGGGCCATGAACCACTGGGCCAGGCCGCCTTTGGAGTTACCGACGATCAGCGAGATGCCGCCCACCAACTGGGTGCTGGCGGTGACTTCGGCAGTGCCATCTTCCAGTAATTTGTAGCGACCGTTGAGGCTCTTGTCGCGCAGGCTGAACACATCCGCCAGGGCACGCCCGTTGATCACGTACAGCCACTGCTGGCGCGGATCGATGAAGATCGCCTTCACCGGCTCGGTCATTTGCGGCAGTTCGACACGCTTCTGCTCGCTGGTGACTTCACCGGTCATCATGTTTTCTTCGCGGCTCAGGGTCAGCACGTTCAAGTGCGAACCGGCCGAGCCTGCCACCACCAGCGACGAATCGGTGGCGTTGAGGGCAACATGCTCCAACGGGCGGCCGGCATCGTCGAGCACGATCGGCGTTTCACCGTAGGGGTATTCAATCGCAGGCGTGATGGTTTTCTTGCCGTCCGGGTACGACACCTTATAGGTGTGACGGAATACCAGGGACTGGCCATTGGACAAACCGAGGATCACCAGCGGGCTGCCCGGCTGGTCTTCACCGATGGAAGCCACGCTCACGCCGGGCGCAAGCGGCAGGTCGACACGCTTGAGTTCGGCACCGCTCGTGACGTCAAAGAACAGCGCCTGGCCCTTGTCGGAAACCCGCATGGCGACCTGGTTCTGCTCTTCCAGGGAGATCAACAATGGCTTGCCGGCGTCCTGCATCCAGGCGGGCGTCAGTGCGTCTTCCTTGGTCAGCGAGGCGCCTTGGAACAGTGGCGCGACCACGTAGGCGAGGAAAAAGAAGATCAGGGTGATCGCCCCCAGAACGGCGAGGCCGCCCACCAGCACGTACCAACGGGTCAGGCGATCCTTGAGCGCGCGAATACGGCGCTTGCGTTGCAGCTCAGGCGTATTGAAATCAATGCGCTTGGGGGGAGAAGTTGTCGTCATGGTGGAATTGGCCAGATCATTCATGCGCACACCCTAGCGATCCTGTATGACAGAAAGATGACAGTGCAGTGACGCAACAAATCCGCCGCGAAGCAGGGCTGGCAGCGGACTAGAAAATTCGGATGCGGGGCCGGTATCCCGGCCCCGCAGAGGCAATCAGTTGCCTTCTTTCAGACCCAGGTCAGCCAGGGCCTTGGCGGCAACCTTGGCTGGCAGTGGGATGTAGCCGTCCTTGACGACAACTTCCTGGCCCTGTTTGGACAGAACCAGTTTCACGAACTCGGCTTCCAGCGGGGCCAGAGGCTTGTTCGGGGCTTTGTTGACGTAAACGTAGAGGAAACGCGACAGCGGGTATTTGCCGTTCAGGGCGTTTTCTTCGCTGTCTTCGATGAAGTCAGTGCTGCCTTTCTTGGCCAGGGCCACGGTCTTCACACTGGCGGTCTTGTAGCCGATGCCCGAGTAACCGATGCCGTTCAGCGAAGAGCTGATCGACTGCACGACCGAAGCCGAGCCGGGTTGTTCGTTCACGTTAGGCTTGTAGTCGCCTTTGCACAGGGCTTCTTCCTTGAAGTAGCCGTAGGTGCCGGATACCGAGTTACGGCCGAACAGTTGCACTGGCTTGTTGGCCAGGTCGCCGGTCACACCCAGGTCACCCCAGGTTTTCACATCGGCTTTGCCACCGCACAGGCGAGTCGAGGAGAAGATCGCGTCGACTTGTTCCATGGTCAGGTGCTGGATCGGGTTGTCCTTGTGCACGAACACGGCCAGGGCATCCACGGCAACCGGGATCGCGGTTGGCTTGTAGCCGTACTTCTGCTCGAAGGCCGCCAGTTCGGTGTCCTTCATCTTGCGGCTCATCGGGCCCAAGTTGGAGGTGCCTTCAGTCAGCGCAGGTGGCGCGGTGGCGGAGCCGGCAGCTTGAATCTGGATGTTGACGTTCGGGTATTCCTTTTTGTAACCCTCGGCCCACAGGGTCATCAGGTTGGCCAGGGTATCGGAACCGACGCTGGACAAGTTGCCCGACACACCAGTGGTCTTGACGTAAGCCGGGATTGCCGGATCAACACCTGCGGCCACCGCGTTGGCGGTCGCAACGCCAGCAGCGACAAAAGTCATTGCCGCCATCAAACGTTTCAGTTTCATGCCTTGCTCCTAGCAGATAGGGATAGTTGGATCGGGGCCAAGTATCGAGAGGCCGTGTGAACACTCTATGTCTGAAATATGACAATTGGATGAAAGGCCAGCATTGGAGATCACACAACAAAAGGAGAGAAGGTCGGGACGTACGAGGAGGTTAGAGCGACTAAGCGACTTCTTGGAAACAAGCTGTAATTGTTATAAAACGCAAGACATGTGGCGAGGGAGCTTACTCCCTCGCCACATGGTTACCGGTAAAAGCGCTAAACGGGGTTACCGCCCGCGCTTCCACAGATACCCACCCACCACCATCCCCATCACGCACAGGACAGCCACGTAGTAAGCCGGGCCCATCGGGCTTTCCTTCATCAGCAGCGACACCGCCAGCGGCGTCAGCCCGCCGAACACGGCGTAGGCCACGTTGTAGGAAAACGACAGGCCACTGAAGCGCACCACGGGCGGGAAGGCTTTCACCATCACGTAAGGCACCACGCCAATGGTGCCGACGAACAGGCCGGTCAAGGCGTACAGCGGGAACAGCCAGTCCGGGTGGGTCATGAGGCTGTGGTACAGCGTCCAGGAGGTCGCCAGCAGCAAGGCGCAACCGCTTACCAGTACACGCCCGGCACCAAAACGGTCAGCCAGGGCGCCGGAGGCAATGCAGCCAAGGCTCAACGTCACGATGGCCAGGCTATTGGCTTGCAGTGCAACGGTCGGGCTGAAGTGGTAGATGGTCTGCAGCACGGTCGGGGTCATCAGGATGACCACCACGACGCCGGCCGACAGTAGCCAGGTCAGCAGCATCGACAACACGATGGCGCCGCGGTGGTCACGTAATACGGCACGCAATGGCAGCTCGGCGGCCAGGGTCTTGCGTTGCTGCATCTCGGCGAAGATCGGCGTTTCATGCAGCCAGCGGCGCAGGTACACCGACAGCAGGCCGAACACGCCACCGAGCAGGAACGGAATGCGCCAGGCGTAATCCGAGACCTGCTCAGGGCTGTAAATAGTGTTGATGGCAGTGGCCACCAGCGAGCCCAGCAGGATCCCGGCGGTCAGGCCGCTGGTCAGGGTGCCGCAGGCGTAGCCGATATGGCGCGGCGGTACGTGCTCGGAGACGAACACCCAGGCGCCGGGGACTTCACCGCCAATCGCTGCGCCCTGGATGATGCGCATCAACAGCAACAGGACCGGTGCCCACAGGCCGATCTGCGCGTAGGTCGGCAGCAGGCCCATGATCAGGGTCGGCACGGCCATCATGAAGATGCTCAGGGTGAACATTTTCTTGCGGCCCAGCAGGTCACCGAAGTGCGCCATGATGATGCCACCCAGCGGGCGTGCCAGGTAACCGGCGGCAAAGATGCCGAAGGTCTGCATCATGCGCAGCCATTCGGGCATATCGACAGGGAAGAACAGTTTTCCGACCACGGTGGCGAAAAACACGAAAATGATGAAGTCATAAAACTCCAGCGCCCCGCCCAAGGCAGACAGCGACAGGGTTTTGTAGTCGTTGCGGGTCAGCGGGCGCGACGGTTGCGCACTGCTTGCAGGCACGGAGGACATGGCAAGGCTTCTCTTATAGTAGTCAGCTTGGTAAGGACGACACGCCCGGGACCGGCGGCGGTCTGGCAAGATAGCAAATCGCTTGTAAAAGCACAGCGCCAGGAGAACAGTTGCGCGCAAAAGCCGCGATACAGCAGCTATTTACCGACCAAATGAGCGCCGGGAGGTCGTCGTGGCGCCAGGGTCTCGATATACTCGGCCCTTGCAAGCGCAAGAACCCCAGGCTTGAGGGGCTGCTGCGCCAAAACGTCGTTGGGTGCCATCCAGCCGATTTGGCAGAGTTTCCCTTTAGTACGCCTTACGAGAAACGTATCGAACGGAGTATGTTTGTGCTGAAACGTTTTTCTAACAGTCGGCTATCCACCTTGCTCCACCTATAAAAGCGTCACGGGTCAGAGGCCCCCCGGCATGATCGAACTCGAACAAGAAGATCCTATCCCGCAAGGCGATCTCGCCCTGCAAATCACCGCGCTCCCGCGTGAAACCAACGGTTTTGGCGATATTTTCGGCGGCTGGCTGGTCGCGCAGATGGACCTCGCCGGTACCGCCATGGCCAGCAAGGTCGCAGGCGGGCGTGTGGCCACCGTGGCCATTGACCGCATGGCGTTCCTGGTGCCGGTGGCCGTGGGCGCGCAACTGTCCTTCTATACCCAGGCCCTGGAAATCGGCCGCAGCTCGATCCAGATGATGGTCGAAGTGTGGAGCGACGACCCGCTGTCCAGCGAATGGCGCAAGGTCACCGAGGCGGTGTTTGTATTTGTCGCTATCGATGGCAGCGGCCGCACACGCTCGGTGCCATCGCGCGCGCGTTAAACCTCGCGGGGTTTTGACGGTCAATTGCCCCATTGCCTGCCATTGAGAGTGCCTGCTATGCCTACGCCCCACGTTGAGACCGTGAAAGTCGACGAACTGGACTGCTGGCGCATCCGCCACAACGGCGCCGAACTGATGATTGCCCAGCAGGGCGCGCATCTCTTCAGTTACGGCCGCGAAGGCGAGCAGCCGCTGATCTGGCCGAATCCTGAAGCGGTGTTCAAGAAGGGCAAGGGCATTCGTACCGGCGTACCGGTGTGCTGGCCCTGGTTTGGGGTGTTCGACCGCAACCCGTCCAGCGTAAAGGCGATGCGCCGAAGTGATCAGCCTGCGGGCGCTCACGGTTTCGTGCGTACCGCGACCTGGGCATTGGCCGGCACCTCCCTTGAAGGTGAAACGCTACGGGTGGACCTGCAACTACCGGTTCCTGCAGGCGGCTTCCCCGGCTGGCCCCATCAGGTCGACCTGAGCCTGAGCCTGCTGCTGGACGATCAACTGCACATCCGCCTGACCAGCCACAACCGTGGCGACGGCACTGTCACGCTCAGCCAGGCGCTGCACACCTACTTCGCCGTGAGCGACGTACGCAACGTGCAGATCGAAGGCCTGGACGGCTCGGTATACATCGATACCGCCGATGGCTGGAGCGAGAAAACCCAGTCCGGCCTGCTGCACTTCACTGCCGAGACCGACCGCATCTACCTCGATACGCCCCCGTCGCTGAGCATCCTCGATCAGGACTGGCAGCGTCGCATCCAGCTCACCAGCCAAGGCTCGAAATCCACCGTGATCTGGAATCCCTGGACCGAACGCGCCAAGGCTTTCGACGACATGGCCGATGATGGCTGGCAGGGCATGCTGTGCATCGAGACGGCGAATGTGCTGGATGATGTGGTGACGCTGGCGCCGGGTGAAAGCCACACGCTGGGTGTGAGCATCACCGGTGTTACCCGGTAGATGGAGTTCCAAATGTGGGAGGGGGCTTGCCCCCTCCCACATTGGGTTCAGCGGAAGCTTATAGATCGGATTCCTTTACGACCCGCACCTTGCCCGCATCCAGCGCATAGGCGGCGTCGGCCAAATCGTTATTCACCGTCTCCACCTTCAACGTGCCGGTCACCCACAGCGGCGTGTAGATATCATCCAGCTTCAAACCCTTGGGATAACGCACCAGCACCAACTGGTTAGGCGGCGGTGGCGGCACGTGGATGCAGGCGCCCGGGTATGGCACCAGGAAGAACAGGGTGCTGCGCCCCTTGGCGTCGGTTTCCAGAGGCACCGGGTAGCCGCCGATCCGGATGTTCTTGCCGTTCATGGCGGCCACGGTCTTGGTCGAATACATCACCGCCGGCAAGCCTTTGCTCTGCTTCAGGCCACCTTTGTCGGTGAACGTGCCTTGGGCTTCGGGGGAGTTGTGATCGATCTCGGGCATGGCCTCGAGGGCCTTCTGGTCCGACAGCGGCATCAGGTCGAGCCAGTCGGTTTCCGGCAATTCACCGGCATGGGCCAGGCCAGAGCCCAGCAGAAGGAGAGTCAACAGGAGACGGCGCATGGAGAGGCTCGGCAAGTACAAGTGGCGAGCATTCTAGCCCTCTGCGCCTGCGCAGCGCAGAGGACTTTGTCGGCTGATTACTTCTTTTTGATCAGGCCGTAGATCACCAGCAACACAATGGCGCCGACCAGTGCGCCGATAAAGCCTGCGCCTTGGCCCGCCTGGTAGATGCCCAGCGCCTGGCCACCGTAGGTCGCGGCCAGGGAGCCAGCGATACCCAGCAGGATGGTCATGATCCAGCCCATGCTGTCGTCGCCGGGCTTGAGGAAACGCGCCAGCAGGCCGACGATCAAGCCGATAAAGATGGTTCCGATGATACCCATGGCATTTCCCTCTGAATGAAGTGAGCTATGCCAAAGCCTAGACAGGCTTTGGCATCCTGCAATCAGAGGACGGCGATAACCGAATGGTTCCCGCCGATCCCCGGGTTATTGCTCGGCGATCAGCGCTTCGACCTTGAGGATCTGCGCTTGCAGCGTTGCGCGGTCCTTGCAGCGCAGGTTGGCGTGGCCGACCTTGCGCCCGGCCTTGAAGGCCTTGCCGTAGTGATGCAGATGGCAGTCTTCGATGGCGATCACGCGCTCCACCGGCGGTACCACGCCGATAAAGTTGAGCATCGCGCTCTCACCGACCTTGGCCGTGGAGCCCAATGGCAAGCCCGCCACCGCCCGCAGGTGGTTTTCGAACTGGCTGCACTCGGCGCCTTCGGTTGTCCAGTGCCCGGAGTTATGCACACGCGGGGCGATTTCGTTGGCCTTGAGGCCGCCGTCGACTTCAAAGAACTCGAACGCCATCACACCGACGTAATCCAGCTGCTTGAGCACGCGGCTGGAATAGTCTTCGGCCAGGGCCTGCAACGGGTGATCGGTGCTGGCCACGGACAGCTTGAGGATGCCGCTGTCGTGGGTGTTGTGCACCAACGGGTAGAAGCGGGTCTCACCATCCCGGGCGCGTACGGCGATCAACGAGACTTCGCCGGTGAACGGCACGAAGCCTTCCAGCAGGCAGGCCACGCTGCCCAGTTCGGCGAAGGTGCCGACCACATCGGCGGCGGTACGCAGGACTTTCTGGCCCTTGCCGTCGTAGCCAAGGGTGCGGGTTTTCAGCACGGCCGGCAGGCCGATGCTGGCGACGGCAGCGTCCAGGTCCGCCTGGGACTGGATATCGGCGAAGGCTGGGGTCGGAATGCCCAGGTCCTTGAACATGCTTTTCTCGAACCAGCGGTCACGGGCAATGCGCAAGGCTTCGGCGCTCGGGTACACCGGTACGAACTGTGACAGGAAGGCCACGGTTTCGGCCGGGACGCTTTCAAACTCGAACGTCACCAGGTCGACTTCGTCGGCCAGTTGGCGCAGGTGGTCCGGGTCGCTGTAGTCAGCGCGCAGGTGTTCACCCAAGGCTGCCGCACAGGCGTCCGGCGCCGGGTCCAGGAAAGCGAAGTTCATCCCCAGCGGGGTGCCCGCCAAGGCCAGCATACGGCCCAGTTGGCCGCCACCGATTACACCGATTTTCATCGTCAACACCCTCAGGCGATACGTGGGTCTGGATTGTCCAGCACGCTGTCTGTCTGCTCGGCACGGAATTTCTTCAGCACCGCGTGGAACTGCGGGTGCTTGGCGCCCAGGATACTGGCGGACAGCAGGGCGGCGTTGATCGCACCGGCCTTGCCGATCGCCAGGGTGGCCACCGGGATACCGGCCGGCATCTGCACGATGGACAACAGCGAATCCACGCCTGAGAGCATTGCCGACTGCACCGGTACGCCAAGCACCGGCAGGTGGGTCTTGGCCGCACACATGCCCGGCAGGTGTGCGGCACCGCCGGCACCGGCGATGATCACCTCGATGCCACGGGATTCTGCTTCATCGGCATACTGGAACAGCAAATCCGGGGTGCGGTGGGCAGAGACCACTTTCACTTCATACGGAATGCCGAGTTTTTCCAGCATATCGGCGGTGTGGCTAAGGGTGGACCAATCGGACTTGGAGCCCATGATCACGCCAACCAATGCACTCATCGTCGTGCCTCTTCTCTCTGGGCGCCCGCAGGCGCGTCAAAAAACAACAAGCCACGCGGGAAATCCGGCGTGGCTTGTTGTACGAAATGTGGCCGGTTGGACCGGCCGAAGGCCGCGCAGTATACCGTAATAATCCAGATAAACAGCCCCTGGGATGACCATCTGTCTAGCGGGGCAAAGTGGCGGTTTTATTGACTTTCAAGTCAGCGAAATCACCACAAGCCCCCTCCCCCATTTGCCCTGCATTCGGCCCGAGATTGGCTCAGGCATTCTGCGCCGCGCCACCTTCCAACTTGCGCCACAACAACCGCACATTCGCCTTTCGCACCAGCGCGCAGCGATACAGACGAATTTCCAGCGGCACATGCCATTGCGGCCCGCCGCAGACCACCAATTCACCGCGGGCCAGTTCGGCACGCACGCTCAGTTGCGGCACCCAGGCGATGCCCAGGCCTTCCAGGGCCATGCTTTTGAGACTGTCGGCCATGGCGGTTTCGTACACCGTGGTAAAACGCAGTGCGCGCTGGCGCAGCAACAGGTGCACCGAACGGCCGAGGAACGCGCCGGCGCTGTAGGCCAGCAATGGCACACTGCCCTCGCCTTCAAGGTCGAACAGTGGTTTGCCGTCGGCGTCGGCCGCGCATACCGGGAGCATTTCGGTGTTGCCCAGGTGCAGTGAGGGGAAGATTTCGGCGTCCATTTGCATCGCCGCATCCGGGTCGTAGAACGCCAGCATCAGGTCGCAGCCGCCTTCACGCAGGGCATGCACCGCATCGCCGACGTTGGTGGCCACCAGCCGCGTGGCGATGTTCAAGCCTTCGTTGCGCAGTTGCGCGATCCAGCGCGGAAAGAAACCCAACGCCAGGGAGTGGGCAGCGGCCACTTGCATGACTTCGCCCTGCCCGCCTTCCAGGTGATGCAAATGGCGCAGCACTTCGCCGAGCTGCTCGACCACGGTACGTGCGGTGACCAGGAACAACTGCCCCGCCGCCGTCAGCTCAACCGGCGTGCGCGAGCGGTTGACCAGGGTCAGGCCCAATGCGGCCTCAAGGCTGCGGATACGTCGGCTGAACGCCGGCTGGGTGACAAAGCGCCGCTCCGCCGCCTGGGAAAAGCTGCGAGTCGCCGCCAGGGCGCTGAAGTCTTCCAGCCATTTGCTCTCAAGGTTCATCACTGCCTCCCACGGGTACGCACCATTTTGGCACACACGCCCGCCATGATAGCCGGGTCACACTCACATTATGCCGTTTATGCATAGGCCAGTGTTTAACAGCATTGGCCCAAAATTTCCTACAGGCCTAGCATTCGCAGCGTTCCGGCCTGTTCCGGGTCCATATCGAGATGATTTCCGTCATGTCCTCCGCTGCATCATTCCGCACAGAAAAAGACCTGCTTGGCGTACTCGAAGTACCTGCCCAAGCGTATTACGGCATCCAGACCCTGCGAGCGGTGAATAACTTCCGCCTCTCGGGCGTTCCGATTTCGCATTACCCGAAATTGGTGGTCGGCCTGGCAATGGTCAAGCAAGCGGCGGCTGACGCCAACCGCGAGTTGGGCCAGCTCAGCGAAGCCAAGCACGCTGCCATCAGCGAAGCCTGTGCCCGCCTGATCCGCGGCGATTTCCACGAAGAGTTCGTGGTGGACATGATTCAAGGCGGCGCCGGCACTTCAACCAACATGAATGCCAACGAAGTCATCGCCAACATCGCGTTGGAGGCCATGGGCCACAACAAGGGCGAATACCAGTACCTGCACCCCAACAACGACGTGAACATGGCGCAGTCGACCAACGACGCCTACCCGACCGCGATCCGCCTGGGCCTGCTGTTGGGCCACGACGCGCTGCTGGCCAGTCTCGACAGCCTGATCCAGGCATTCGCCGCCAAGGGCGTCGAATTCAGCCACGTGCTGAAAATGGGCCGCACCCAATTGCAGGACGCCGTGCCGATGACCCTCGGCCAGGAATTCCGCGCCTTCGCCACCACACTCGGTGAAGACCTGGCCCGCCTGAAAACCCTGGCGCCAGAGCTGCTCACCGAAGTGAACCTGGGCGGCACCGCCATCGGTACCGGCATCAACGCCGACCCGCGCTACCAGGCCCTGGCCGTACAACGCCTGGCCGTTATCAGCGGCCAGCCAGTGGTCCCGGCTGCCGACCTGATCGAAGCCACCTCCGACATGGGCGCCTTCGTACTGTTCTCCGGGATGCTCAAGCGTACCGCGGTGAAACTGTCGAAGATCTGCAACGACCTGCGCCTGCTGTCCAGCGGCCCACGCACCGGCATCAACGAGATCAACCTGCCGGCGCGCCAGCCAGGCAGCTCGATCATGCCCGGCAAGGTCAACCCGGTGATCCCGGAAGCGGTCAACCAAGTCGCGTTCCAAGTCATCGGCAACGACCTGGCCCTGACCATGGCGGCCGAAGGCGGCCAGCTGCAACTGAACGTGATGGAGCCGCTGATCGCTTTCAAGATCTTCGACTCGATCCGCCTGCTGCAACGCGCCATGGACATGCTGCGCGAGCACTGCATCGTCGGCATCACCGCCAACGAAGCCCGCTGCCGCGAACTGGTGGAACATTCCATCGGCCTGGTCACCGCGCTGAACCCGTACATCGGCTATGAAAACGCCACCCGCATTGCGCGTATCGCCCTCGAAAGCGGCCGCGGCGTGCTGGAACTGGTGCGCGAAGAAGGCTTGCTCGACGACGCCATGCTCGACGACATCCTGCGCCCCGAAAACATGATTGCCCCACGCCTGGTCCCGTTGAAGGCCTAAGCGTTTGTTGCACCGCTCACCAGGTTGAGGGACTAGACACCTCTCACCTTTTGAGGGCCTGAAGGCTCGTTCTTCAGGCCCTTTTTTTTGCCTCAAGGTTGTGAAATGACGCCCATAAAAAATCCAATATCGCCCTGCAAACCCTCCTTGCCTGTAACAGCTTGGCTGAAACCTTTAATCAGCCCGAGCAGACGGATCACGTTCGCCTAGGTATAGTGCCGCCCCTCTTCGCGTCTGCGGCCGTCGGTAACAAGCCCGGATACACGCGATAGCGCATGAATAACAACACCCGCAAAAGGATTGGGGTCGAACCGTCGCGCACTGCCTGGTGCTATGCGAGGGGTAGGACCGTCCTGCGTTTGCCATTAGAAAAATCAGCGAGGAACACTCCATGCTCGAAGTCATCAACGACTTCCTCTCAGGGAAAGTACTGATCGTGCTCATTGTCGGGCTCGGCGGTTATTTCACGATCCGCTCGCGTTTCGTTCAATTGCGTCACTTTTTCCACATGTTTTCGGTGTTTCGCGACAGCCTGAAAAACAGCTCCGACCAACTCAGCTCGTTCCAGGCGCTGATGCTCAGCCTGGCCGGGCGTGTCGGTGCCGGTAACATCGCGGGTGTCGGCATTGCCGTGACCCTGGGCGGCCCGGGTGCCGTGTTCTGGATGTGGGTTACCGCGCTGGTGGGCATGTCTTCGAGCTTTATCGAGTGCTCCCTCGGCCAGTTGTACAAGCGCACTGACGCGGAAGGCACCTACCGTGGCGGCCCGGCCTATTACATCCAGCACGGCCTGCACAAGCGCTGGCTGGGGATGGTCATGGCGTTCCTGCTGCTGGTGACCTTCGGCTTTGCCTTCAACGGCCTGCAAGCCCACGCCGTGACCCACTCGCTGAATAACGCGTTTGGCCTGGACACCACCTACACCGGCCTGGCCCTGGCGGTATTGCTGGGCCTGGTGTTCATCGGCGGGATCAAGCGCATCGCCTCGATCGCCGACCTGCTGGTACCGGTCAAGACCCTGGTCTACATCGCCGTGACCCTGTACGTGATCGTGCTGCAATTCGACCACGTACCGGCCATGCTCGCGACCATCGTCAAAAGCGCCTTCGGCCTCGACCAAGCCTTCGGCGGCCTGGTGGGCAGTGCAATCATCATGGGTGTGAAACGCGGCGTGTTCGCCAACGAAGCCGGCTTGGGCAGTGCGCCTAACGTGGCCGCGGTCGCTTCGGTAGAACACCCGATCGCCCAGGGCGTGGTCCAGGCGTTCAGCGTGTTCCTCGACACCTTCGTGATCTGCACCTGCACCGCGTTGCTGATCCTGCTCTCCGGTTTCTACACCCCGGGCTTCGAAGGCGACGGCATTGCCCTGACCCAGAACTCCCTGGCCGCTGTAGTGGGTGACTGGGGCCGCATGTTTATCTCGGTGGCCCTGGCGTTGTTCGTGTTTACCTCGATCATGTACAACTACTACCTTGGCGAGAGCAACCTGCGCTTCCTGGTGGGCAACAACCGCAAGGTACTGATGGGGTATCGCGCGCTGGTGCTGGTGCTGATTTTCTGGGGTTCGATCGAGAACCTGAGCACCGTGTTCGCCTTCGCCGACATCACCATGACCATGCTGGCCTTCGTGAACCTGTTCGCCCTGGCGTTCCTGTTCAAGATCGCCATGCGCATCCTGAACGACTACGACAACCAGCGCGCGGCAGGCATCAAGACCCCGGTGTTCGACTCCAGCCAGTTCCCTGACCTGGACCTGGACCGCAAGGCCTGGCCGGCCAACCCGGCAAAACCGGACGTTGCCGCATCGGCAGAACTGAACGCTCAAGTGCAACGCTGAGCGTAGACAGATGACACGCCGCCCGGCCTTGGGCATGCTCTGGGCCCGGCGGCGTTTTTCGTTCAGGAGAATCTTCGATGTCCCCAGCCAATAACCTCATGGTGCTCTACACCGGTGGCACCATCGGCATGCAGGCCAGCGCCAATGGCCTGGCGCCCGCATCCGGTTTTGAAGCGCGCATGCGCGAACAGCTCGCCAACGTGTCGGTACCCGCCTGGCGCTTCCGGGAAATGTCCCCGCTCATCGACAGCGCCAACATGACCCCCGCCTACTGGCAGCGCCTGCGCACCGCCGTGATCGAGGCCGTGGATGACGGTTGCGATGCCGTGCTGATCCTGCACGGCACCGACACCCTGGCCTACAGCGCGGCGGCGATGAGCTTCCAGCTGTTGGGCTTGCCGACGCCGGTGGTGTTTACCGGCTCGATGTTGCCTGCCGGCGTACCCGACAGCGATGCCTGGGAAAACGTCAGCGGAGCCCTGCTGGCGTTGGGCAAGGGCCTGGCACCCGGCGTGCACCTGTACTTCCACGGCGCGCTGATGGCCCCGACTCGCTGCGCGAAGATCCGCAGCTTTGGTCGCCATCCGTTCGCCGCGCTGCAGCGCAACGGCGGTGTGGCCCAGGCCGAAGCGCTGCCCGCCGCGCTGGATTACCGCCAACCGAAGGCCCTGGCCAATGTCGGTGTATTGCCGTTGGTACCGGGCATCGCCGCAGCACCATTGGACGCATTGCTCGGCAGCGGCATCCAGGCACTGGTGCTGGAATGCTTCGGCAGCGGCACCGGGCCCAGCGACAACCCTGAGTTTCTTGCCAGCCTCCAGCGCGCCGAAGAAAACGGCATCGTGGTCGTGGCAATCACCCAATGCCATGAAGGCGGCGTGGAACTGGATGTGTATGAAGCCGGCAGCCGCCTGCGCAGCGTGGGCGTGTTGTCAGGTGGCGGCATGACCCGTGAAGCGGTATTCGGCAAGCTCAACGCGTTGCTCGGGGCCGGGCTATCCATCGCCGAAGTCCGGCGACTGGTAGAGCTGGACCTGTGCGGCGAACTGAGCTGACCCCACCGCCGCACTGTAGATAGTCACCCCCTTCCCTGGCTGGCCGGCCCCTAGGATGGAACACCCGAGCGAACACCTCGGGCCGTTCCCATCAACCGGCAAGACAGGGATGCCCCATGACCACGCCCATCTCAATCGCTTCACAACAGCCACTGGAATTGCTCACCCAACTGCTAACAGGCCCGTCATTCAGGGAGGTGGCGGCGGTGTTGTTGCGCCAGGCGCTGCAGGCCCGCTACCCCACACTGGCAATCGACCCCGATATCTGCCTGATCGGCACCCCCGGCTGGGAGATCATCGACGAACAGGCCCGCGCCACTACCACCGCCTACCGCACACTGAGCGACAGCCTGACCGATCAGGCCGTGCTCGGCGAGCCGACCCTGTACATCGAAGGCGAACATTTCCTGACCCAGCAACCGCTCACCGAGCCGCCGACCCATTTGCCGGTGCGCATCGGTGACATCGCCCATCTGCTCAATACCCTGGCCCCCGTCATGCTGGCGGCCTGGCAGGAGCAACAGCTGGCGTTCTGGAACAAAAGCAACGGCAGCGGCCCCCATTGGCATCAGCTGTCCAACTCATTGCGCGCGGTGTGGAATGTCCGGCAGGCACCGGGCTGGAACGAAAGCGACTGCGCCATGGCGCGCCAGTTGTTTCACGCGCCCACCTACGATGTGCGACGGCTCGACGACCCATACACCAGCCACGCCTACCTGCTCGACATCGATCAGGTCGACGGCGCGCAGGTGACCCACCTCAACCGGCTCGCGCTGTCGGTCCTGATCGGCAAGCAGGCCGGGCGAGACGTTATCCTCACCCACTCGCTGCTCAAGGGCTATGAGAAGTTCGCGTCCCTGGCACAGCTGGGCCAGAGCCTGCCCGCCCGCCTGGACACCTCGGCGCCCCGCACACAGTTGCAATGGCGCCTGTTCGAACCTGACGGCAATTTTTTCGATCACCAGGCCTGCAGCCTGATTGCCTTGCAGGTCGAGGCTATCGGCAGCCTGGACTTCTCCGAGGTGCGCCACCCGGACACGGCGCCGCCACCCGGTGCCACCGAGTTGGCCACCGGCCCCGGCCCCGGCCGCGAGTGGTACCAGCAGGCGCTGCCGGGCTGGCTGCAAGAGGCGTCGACGTCCGACCTGAACTTCTATGCGCGGCATCTCAAGGACCTCGCGTCCCTGAACAGCAGCACCGGCGGCAAGTCGTATCAGGACGATATCCCGCCCATCGAGCAGTACGCGCTCAATCGCCTCAAGGCGGAAATCCTCAAGGACCATCCACAAGCCGGTGCCCTGGCTTTGGACGCACTCACCCTGAAAGTCCAGCAGCCGGTGGTCTGGGGAACTTTCACGGTGCCCGGCATGACCGAGACCACCACCTTCGGCCTCGCCGAACTGGCGCTGCACAACCTGATCGCCCTCCCGGTCGGCAACAAGACCTTGCAGCTGCATAACGGCCAAAATCTGCCGGACTGGCTGACCGTCGAGTACATCGAGAGCCTCATTTCCCGGGTGGACATCGGCCGGAACTACCCGGCGCTGATCAAAAGCAAGCTGCTGGAAATCCCTCGCGAGGCCTCATCGCGAAAGAACCGCTACATCCAGCACCTGCGCATCCAGCTGCCGTTGCTGGCCCTGCAAGGCAAGATTCAGCAACGGGATGGCATCGATGACCGCGGCTATCGATACGTCGCCGCCCTGATGCAAGCCGAGGCCTCGGATCACACGGTAGACGGGCAGACCATCGTCATGCGGCCTCTGGCGTTCATCCCGCAACGGCGGGACGACGCCACTGCCGATGAGGTCGAAAACATGTACGTCATCGGCCCGCAAGATCCCGCCGCCGGCCCCTGCCTGCTCTATCGACCGCTGTTCACGCCGGCCCTGGTGCAATATCCGTCCCCGACCAACCTGATGTACGCCATTGCCCAGTCCCCCGACCTGCGCCATTCGGTGCTGGCTTGGTTGCCGGACAGCGCGCGCGATGCTTACGCCAACTATGTGTTCCCGGGAGAATTGCCTTCCCCCTGGGCCGTCGCCGATTTTCTGGTGGACGCCTCGACACTGGAAACCATGAGCGGCCCCATCGGCCTGGGCAAAGACCCACTCAAGGGTGACCTGCTCGCCGGCCTGTTTGAAGCCAACGCCCAGGCCCTGGTCAAGCTGGCCGACCGCCAGTCGACCTCCAATACCGAAAACCGCTGGGCGACCCTCAAGCAAACAGGCTGGACGCTCCTCAATGCCGCGCTGCCCTTTACCAGCCCCAGCGTGGCGACAGGCCTATGGATCTGGCAGGTCGTCGACCAGTTGCAACAGTTTGTCGGGGCCACGGAGCAGGACGACACCGCCGCCCAATGGACCGCCTTCACCGACGTACTGCTGAACCTGTCGATGGCGATTACCCTGCATATCAGCACGCGACTGCGTCCCCGCGGCGCTCGGCCCGAGCGGGAATCCAGGCCGACCGAGCCCTCGGCAGGGCGGCGGGTCGAGATCAAACAGCTGGGCGCCATCGACGGTAATGAAAGCCCACCGGGTCACACTCCACTGCTGCATACCAGCGGCGCGCTCAATCGGTCGCCCGCCACCCTGGGGCGGGTGCTGGACCGTTTCAAAGTCAGCCAGCCTGGCGCAGCGAGCAGCGTCGACACCCGCCCGGGGCCCACCCGCCACCTGACCCGCGTCGCCGAGCGTTTCTACGCACAGGTCGGCGAGCGCTGGTTTGAAGTGAGCGCGGACGACGAGGGCAACGTGGTCATCATCGACCCTCGGCAGCCGGATCGAACCGGACCAGCGCTGATTCACAACGCCGCCGGCCAATGGTTCGTCGACACCCGCCTGCGCCTGCGCGGCGGCGGCCCCAAGCGCATGCTCAACAGAGCCGAAGCGGAAGCGACCCTCAAGGCCGCCGAAGTACGGGCCAAGCTCGAGGCCTTCGAAAACGCCAAGAAGACCGCACAAAGAGCACTGCAACAGGCCCGCCAGGCCATGACCGACGTCTCCGGTAACGCTGCAGAAGTCAAACGCCAGCACTACATGGACACCCTCGACCAGCAGAGCGCGGATTACGAAGCGGCGCTGCAACACCTCAAGACCCTGAGTGTGTTCACCCCGGTCCCCGACTATCAGCAAAAAGCCCTGGGTTATATAAGAGCGCAACTGGAGCTTACCGAAGCCGCGATCAGGGAGGCCCAGACCACCTTCACCCCCCAGCTCAGGGTCGTGCTTGACCAGCTCGAACACCCCGACACCCATTACCCGGCGCGGTACGTCGAAGACGCGCGACAAATGACCGAGATGAGTGAAGACATGATCACGCGCCTGGACTACACCCATGCGCGCTTCACTCAACTCAAGGCCCTGGCCAAGGAGGGCGTGCAGTTGATCCAGAGCGCCAGGAAAAAACTGCCGGCCTACACCAGCATCGACCTCAAGGCCCTGCAGATAACCCTGGCGCGCAGGTTGTGCCTGCCGGAGGACAGCGCGACCCGTGCACCCCAGGCCTGGGCCAACCTCAATGAGATTGTCGACAACGCCGATCTGTCGGTCCAGGCCCTGCGCGACACCCTCAACGAACGCAGTGAGGCGCGGCTGGACGAACGCATCGAATCCCTGAGCAGCCTGATCGAACAGTTCAAGGTCCTTGACGAACGCCTGGAGGACTTCTCCCAGGAGTTTTCCAGCCTGACCCACCTCTCCCCGCTGGAACGCCTGCGCAAACAGGTCAAGGATTTCTCCAGGCAGGCCTTGACCCATCTGTCCCAGCTGCACGCTGAGCGGGACATCCTGCGCAACCGGCCTACCCCTCCACCGACGCCCCCCAAGCCCTTGAAGAAATTCATCCATACCCGTTACAACGGCGTGATGATCGGCGAGCCACGCCTGACGGCGGTCGGCCTTGAAACCGACCTGGTGGATATCAAGTCACCGCTGACCCGGCAGGTCATTGCCACCTTCCATGAGAAAAGCCCCAACGTCTGGGTGCAACGGCTGAGCCCTGCACACACCGAGCAGGCGGTGCCCGACCTTCAGTCCAGCCTCGGACAGGGCCGCACGCTGCTGGACGGTTTGCCCGCGTTCAGGCAACGGGCCATCGAGCAAACACGCCAAGCCGGGCGCACCGCCGTCGGTATCGAATACCTGTACCACCGTCACGCGTTGTTGCTGGAAGAAAC
This sequence comes from Pseudomonas sp. NIBRBAC000502773, assembly GCF_006517195.1. NCBI lineage: Bacteria > Pseudomonadati > Pseudomonadota > Gammaproteobacteria > Pseudomonadales > Pseudomonadaceae > Pseudomonas > Pseudomonas sp. NIBRBAC000502773. Next base: position 3,197,193 of record NZ_CP041189.1, read on the forward strand.
CAGCCGGCACATCGAGCAGGCCCTGGCCGACAGCACCATCACAGCGGATCAAACCCAATCGGCAACCGCCCTTGGCAAGCAGCTCAACGACGCGGCACAGGACCTGTACCTGCGCGCATCCGAAAGCATGACGCGCATGATCAAGCAGCACCCCCCAACCACCAAAGGCGTCGAATGGCTGAGCCAGCGCGACGAGATCGTCATCAAGAAAGCCGTAAGGCGTCGCCGGCTCAAAAGCAGCACTCCGGATTACCTGGACGAATACATCATCACCGAGCGCGCGACCCATCAAGTGCTCTGGTACGCGCACTTTCACTATTCGACCGACTGGACACCTGCCAGGGCCTACCTGAGCGCACGATTGAAGACCACCCATGAATATCGACAAGGCTCGGCGGCCGACTCGGTCAAAGGCCTGAACGAGCAGCAGCAAATCGACTATTACCGCAGCGAGATCAGCCTGGAGGCGGCCAAACGGCTATTTTTTGACCACAAGTAGGCGGCACACTCCTTGCTGCCTCTGGGCAAACCCAGGCAGGACTTCCCCATGCTGCACTCGCACCTGACTACGCTCAACGCCGTCTCCCTGGTACTCGACACCTTCAGGGCCGAGGGCGTGAGCCGCGACGTGCTGCTGGCCGGCAGCGGTATCTGCGGCGCCGACCTGAACCGCGCCGACACGCGCATCACCACCAACCAGGAGATGCGCGTGTGTGCCAATGCCGTGGCCCTGCGCCGCGATATCGGCCTGGAGTTGGGCCGGCGCATGCACGTGTCATCCTACGGCATGCTCGGCTACGCGCTGCTGACCAGTGCCACCTTCGGTGACGCTTTGCGCCTGGCCCTGCGCTATCCGGCGCTGTTGGGAACACTTTTCGAGCTGAGCCTGGAAGACGACGGCCAGCGCATCTGGTTCACCGCCGACGGGTATCGGGAAAACCCGGCGCTGGCCACCTTCAATGTCGAGTTCTGCCTGGTGTCGTTGAAGGTCATCTGTGACGATCTGCTGGGCCATGCCCTGCCGTTGCTCAGTGCGCGTTTCGAACACTGCGCCCCCGACTATCGCGCACGCTATGCCGAGCACTTCGATTGCCCTCTTGCCTTTGCCGCCAGCGCCAATGCCTTCGCTTTCGACCGGCACTGGCTCGACCAGCCGTTGCCGCTGGCCGACCCCATCACCCACCGCGCCATGGCCGAGCGCTGCCGCAAACAGAACACCGAATTCACCGGGCGCCAAGCCTGGCTCGGCCGGGTACGCCAATTGCTGGCCGCCCAATTGAACGCCGCCCCCGGCATCGACGGCCTGGCCGGGCAGATGAACTGTTCGCCGCGCACCTTGCGCCGGCATCTGCATGACCTGGGTTGCAGCTATCAGGAACTGCTGGACGAGTTACGCTTCGAGCGGGCCAAGCAGTTGCTGGGCGAGGACCAACTGCCGATCTATCGCATCGCCGAACAGTTGGGCTTCAGTGAAACCGCAAGTTTCAGGCACGCCTTCGTACGCTGGAGCGGCGTGGCACCGAGTCAGTTCCGCGCTTGAGTCGCATGCCCCCACATGGGGCGAATAACGGACACAGGCTTTGGCCATATTTATCCCCTTTTGGCCGCTCCTGCCGTTCTCCAAACCTGCCCACGCCGCAACACTGCAAGGCATCCCAAGCAGCCTGCGGAGAACAACAATGCTGACGATCTATTCGGACGATCATCATCTGCACCACGGCCGTTGTGAATTGATGGACGGGCAATTGATGCCCTGCTTCGAAATGCCCGCCCGCGCCGACCATGTGCTGCAGCGGGTCAAGGACCGCCAACTCGGCCCGGTGCAAGCCCCGCAGGACTTTGGCCTGGCCCCCTTGCAACGCATCCACAGCCGCGAGTACCTGGATTTTTTCAAAGGTGCCTGGACCCGTTGGGTTGAGTTCGGCCAGGACGGCGACCTGCTGCCCTATACCTGGCCCGCCCGCACCCTGCGCGCCGTCTTGCCCACCAGCCTGCACGGCCAGTTGGGTTACTACAGCTTCGACGGCGGCGCGCCGATTACCGCCGGCACCTGGCAGGCGGCCTACAGTGCGGCGCAGGTGGCGCTGACTGCGCAACAGGCGATCCAGCAAGGCGCCCACAGTGCCTTCGCGCTGTGCCGACCACCGGGACACCACGCCGCCAGCGACTTGATGGGCGGTTACTGCTACCTCAATAACGCCGCCATCGCCGCCCAGGCATTTCTCGATCAGGGCCACAGGAAGGTTGCGATCCTCGATGTGGATTACCACCACGGTAACGGCACCCAATCGATTTTCTATGAGCGTAGCGATGTGCTGTTCACCTCGATCCACGGGCACCCGGAAGCCGAGTTTCCGTTTTTTCTCGGCTATGCCGATGAGCTCGGCGACGGGACCGGAGAGGGTTTCAACTTCAACTATCCGTTGCCGGCCGGTTCGGGCTGGGACACCTGGAGCGCCGCACTGGAACAGGCTTGCCAGGCCATTGAGGGCTACGGCGCCGACGTCATTGTGGTGTCCCTGGGCGTCGATACGTTCAAGGATGACCCCATCTCGCAGTTCAAGCTCGACAGCCCCGACTACCTGGCCATGGGCAAGCGTATCGCCCGCCTGGGCAAGCCGACGCTGTTCGTGATGGAAGGTGGCTACGCGGTAGAAGAAATCGGCATCAATGCCGTCAACGTTCTCGAAGGTTTTGAAGGGGCAGTCGAATGAATCTGTTCAAGTCGCTTGTGCTCTGCGCCGCCGTATTAAGCACCGCCGCGCACGCTGAAGAAAAAACCCTGCGGGTCTACAACTGGTTCGACTACATCACCCCCAAGGCCCTGGAAGACTTCAAGGCCCAAAACCCGTCGATCAAGTTGGTCTACGACATCTTCGACACCAACGAAGCCCTGGAAGCCAAGCTGCTCACCGGCAATTCCGGCTATGACGTGGTGGTGCCGTCCAACGTGTTCCTGGCCAAACAGATCGAGGCCGGAGTGTTCCAGGCCCTGGATCGCAGCCAGTTGCCGAACTGGAACCACCTCGATCCCAAGTTGATGAAGCTGATCGAGGCCAACGATCCGGGCAACAAATTCGCCGTGCCCTACATGTACGGCACCATCCTGATCGGCTTCAACCCCGACAAGGTCAAGGCCGCACTCGGCGCCAATGCACCGGTGGACAGCTGGGACCTGATCTTCAAGGAGGAGAACATCAGCAAGCTCAAGCAATGCGGCGTGGCGCTGCTGGATTCACCCTCGGAGATCCTGCCCCTGGCCTTGCAGCACCTGGGCCTGGACCCCAACAGCAACAACCCCAAGGACTATGAAAAAGCCGAAGCCTTGCTGCTGAAGATCCGCCCGTACATCACCTACTTCCACTCCTCCAAGTACATGGCCGATATTGCCAACGGCGACATCTGCGTCGCTGTCGGCTACTCCGGCAGCTTCTCCCAGGCCGCCAACCGCGCCAAGGAGGCCAGGAACGGCGTAATCGTCGACATGCGCCTGCCCAAGGAGGGCGCGCCGATCTGGTTCGACATGCTCGCCATTCCCAAGGGCGCGAAGAACCCCCAGGACGCCTACACCTTCATCAACTACCTGCTGCAACCGCACGTCATTGCGCCGATCAGTGATTTTGTCGGCTACCCCAATCCCAACAAAGACGCTAACGGGCAGGTGGACCCGGCGATCCGCAACAACCCCAACCTGTACCCCACCGAAGCCGCGATGGCCACGCTCTATACCTTGAAGCCCCTGGGACGCGACGCCGAACGCGCCAGGACCCGCGCCTGGTCCAGGATCAAGTCCGGGACCTGAGCAAACGTGGCCGGGAAGTGCTTCCCGGCCACGATGACTTATCTACCGACCGCCCGGCCGCAGCGCCAATTACCTTGCAGCTCTTCATGCCGACCCAGGCCAAGGAGCTGCAGATGCCCAACGATTCCCCCCTTAGCAACAATCGCCCGCCCAGCAGCTATGAGCTGCTGACGCAACTGAGCGTCGGCCCGTCGATCCGCGACGTCGCCGCCAACCTGTTGCGTTCGTCCCTCATGGAGCAATACCCGACACTCGCTATCGACCCTGACCTGGCCATGGTCATCACGCCGCGCTGGCGCATCGTTGGCGATGTCATCCAATCCGCACCCGCTACCGCGCAATCGCTGACCTCGGTGCTGGCCAACCAGGCCCTGGCGCCCGAGCCGGTGATCTATATCGACGGCGAACACTTCCTCACCCTGGAACCCGAGGCCAAGCCCGCCGTGCACCTACCGGTGCAGATCGATGCCATTGCGCGACTGATCAATGAGCTGGCGGCGCTGATCTTTACCGCCTTCCAGGAGCAGCAACTTGATTACTGGAACGCTTCCAACGGCCTGGCGGGCCCACGCTGGCAAACGCTCTCCCATTCCCTGCGCAAAGTCTGGAACGTCACCGCGCAGGACGGCTGGGATGAACACGATTGCGCCATGGCCAGGACGTTGTTCCACTTTCCGGACCGGGCCAAGCGTCGGAACTTCGACACATTCCAGACACACGCTTACCTGATCGATATAGATGGCCTGAAAAACAACCGCTCCACTCACGTCGGCCTGTCGGATATCGCGGTGCTGATCGGGGTACATGAGCAACGCCAGCGGGTCCTGACGTATTCGCTGATCAACGGCTACGAGAAATTCGAGTCACTGCAAAAGCTCGGCGAAGCCTTGCCCGCGGCACTGACTCATGCTGACGGGGAGGTAACCGTGCAATGGCGATTGTACGAACCCACCGGGGATTTTTTCGACAGCCTGGCGTGCAACCTGATCGCCCTGCAATTGCAGGCCATCGGATCAATTGGCTCCGCCGACCTTGAAGCCCCCGCCACGGCTGCCGTCACCGGCCAGGCCGTCGCGCGCATCCTGCCGGTGATTGAAGACTTGAGCGATCACTCATTGTCGAGCATCCACCAGATCCACGAGCAACTTCCCGACTGGCTTGCCAATGCCTCGGACCTGGACGTATCGACCTACAGCCGTTACGTGATCGAGCTGGCGGAACTGCATACCCACAACCACGGGCAGTCTTTCCAGGACGGTATCCCGCCGATCCGCGATTACGCCAGGCAGCAACTGCAAAACCGGATCAAGGCCCATGCAAATGGCGCGAGCCTGAACCTGGACAAGATAGAGATCAGCATCGAAAGCCCGGTGGTCTGGGGCACCTTCGTGCTGCCCGGAACCAGTGACATCACCCGGCGCAACCTGATCGACCTGGCCCTGGAAAACCTCACCGGGCTGCCCACCGGTACGCCCAGCGTGCACTACAACGGCGGCGAAGGGCCGCAATGGCTGACGTACAACTACCTCAAGGACGTGATCGAAACCCTCGACATCGGTGAGCGTTACCCGACGCTGATCAAACACACCTTGCTCGACGACCCCGTTCAGTCAAGGCGCCGGCAAACTCTCTACACCTCGCACTTGCGGGTGCAACTGCCACTGCTGGCCTTGCAGTGGAAGATCCAGGGCCTGCACGGCATCGATGATCGCGGTTATCGCTATATCGCTGCGGCGGTGCAGGAACACGCCCATGAACGGCAGGTCGAGGGGCAAGAGATCGTTATCCGGCGCCTGGCGTTCATTCCCACCCTGCGCACCAGCCAGGCGCAGGATGGGGTGGCGAATATGTTTGTGATCGGCCCCCGCGACCACACCCAGGGCCCGTGCCTGTTGTACCGCCCACTGCTGGAGCCGGTGCTGATCCAGTACCCGTCACGGCAAAACCTGTTGTACGCCATCAAGCATCACCGCACCCTGCGCGACTCGGTGCTGGCCTGGCTGGCCGAAGATGTACGCTTCAACTACGAGCAGTATGTCTTCCCTGCCGCATTACCTTCGCCGTGGACCGTGGTGCGCGGGTTGGTGGAGCCGCACGTGGTGGTGCAAATGAGCGGCCCCCTGGCCTTGAGCGACGAAGTGGTGGGCAACGACAGCCTGGCGACGCTGTTCAGGGACAACACCAACGCGATGGTTGAATTGGCGACGCGGCAATCGGTGTCCAACGCTCAGAAACGCTGGGCAAGCTATCGAGAAGCCGGCTGGCTGATTTTCAGCGCGGCGTTGCCATTCATGGGCCGCACCGTGGGCATCGCGGCCTGGATCTGGCAAATCATGGACGACCTGCAGGCGACCGCCCAGGCGGAGCCGGAGCCTGACGGGCAGGTGTCCTGGACAGCCCAGGTGGATCTGCTGCTCAACCTGGGCATGGCTCTGGTGCTGCACGTCGCCCTGCGCCATCCGCCGGTACGAAAGACGCCCAAGGCCACGTTGCCGAAACAGGAAGCCACCCCGACCCAGGCGCCTGAAACCAGACTGCCGCCGGAGCACCGGATCCCCGTGATGCGCCGCCCCGACTTGCCCGACGCCGAACCGCCCGCTCGCCATCAAGGCCCGCTGTACAACAGCGGCGCACTCCAACGTTCTCCGACAAGCCTGGGGGCCACACTGGACCGCTTCAAAGTGGCCAGGCCCGACGGGCTGGGGGAAGCCGTCAAGGAAACAGGGCCGCACCTGCATCTCTATGCGCTTGCCGATAAATGGTACGCGCCGGTGGGCGCACGCTGGTTCGAGGTGGCGGTGGATGAGCACGACAATGTCATGATCGTCGATCCGGGCCGCCCCACTCACATCGGCCCGCTGCTGGTGAGCAACCTGGCCGGGCAATGGTTTGTCGACACTCGCCTGCGCCTGCGCGGTGCCGGTTTCAGGAATCGCCGGCAATCGGCTCGCGGCAAAGTACCTTCGCGGATCACCGACCTCCGGCAGAAACTCAACCAATTCGATGCTGACGAACGGCGCGGGCAAGCTGAAGTCGCCCAGGCCCACGCCGCGATAGACCCGGTGCCCGGGCCCTCCTCCGATCGCCAGCGCCAGGCGTTCCTCGACAAGGTCGACAGCCGCCTGGCCGACTATGACGTGCCCATTCGCCAGTTACGTTCGCTGAATGTCATCGATTCGGTACCCAACTACCAGAGTTCGATGATCGACTACCTGAACAAACAACTGCTGCTGACCCGCTCGGCCATCGCGGAACGCTTGCCGGTCTTTCGCGACAAGTTGTTGGTGTCGGTGGAAGACATGGAAGCCCTCACCGCCCTGGACATCAAGCAGCGTAACGAGATCGCACAGACGATGGCGAAGCTGAACCTGGATATGATCAACCGCATGGAGTATGCGCAATCGCGCTATCGCCAGTTGGAAAGCCTGGGCATAGAGGGTGCCAAGGTCATCCAGACCAGTATGCAGGCCCTGCCCGACTTCAAGCTGCACGACCTCAAGGCCATGCAACTCACCCTCAGCCGCTACCTGTGTATTGGCGAAGGCAGCGGGGAGGCCTTCACCGACGCCCGTGCGCAACTCAATGACATCGTGGATACCGCCGATCTCACTGTGCAGACGTGGATCGAGACCCTGGTGGAAACCAGCATCAGCGACCTGCACGAGCGTATTGAAGTGCTCAACAGCCTGGTCGACCAGTTCGCAATTGTCGACCAACGCCTGCTGGACCTGCACGCCGAACACCCGGAACAGGTGCAGCGAGACCCCCTGGAACACCTGCGCCAACGCATCGATGAATTCAATCAACAGGCGGTGCATGAGCTGGCGCTGTTGATCAGGCAACGAAAAGCCCTGGAGCCCAAGCCTGGCCCGTCAAAAGCCCCCCCGACACCCAAGCGCAAAGTCATCAAGACACGCTTCAACGGGGTGGTGGTGGGCGAGCCCCGTGAAGCCGAAAGCGGCCTGGTGGACGTCAAGGCCCCGGTGACGGGCAAGCTCATCGCGACCTTTCACGAAAAAACCCCTGGGGTCTGGGTTGAACGCCAGAGCACACCCTCAAGCCCCCGTGAGCACCAGGTAATCGACCTGGGCACCAGCATCGACGCCGCCCAGAGCCTGCTGAATGAAGAGCCCGCCGCCACCCTGCGCACCCTGGACCACGCGAAGAAAGCCGGACGTATTCCGGTGGAAATCGAAGAGATGTTCCACCAGTACGCCGCACGCCTGGAACACGCAGTGGCCACGATCGAAGAGGCGCTGACCCGGCTCAACCTCACGGAAAGCGACCGCCCGCCCGCCGCCGCCCTCAACCGTCGCCTCAATGACGCCGCACAACGGCTATACGAACTGGGCACAAGCACTCGCATCAGCATGACCAAACAACAACCACCCACGGCGGCACGGGTGGAGTGGCTGCACAGCCAAGGCCTGGTGAAAATCGCCAAAGTGGTCACGCGGCGGCGGCTCAAGGGCCCCGGCAAAAACTACCTGGACGAATACGAGGTGCGTGATCACCAGACCCATGCGGTGCTCTGGTATGCGCACTTTCACTATGAGTCTCCCCAGGCGGCGCTGGAGCACTACACCGCCGGCCACCTCAAGACCCGCGACCAGCAGAAACTGGGGGGCGCTGTGCACCGCACGGGCTTGAGCGACCGTGACCAGATCGCGATTTATCGCAGTGAAATCAGCCCGATCCTGGCCCGCTCGTTGTTTTTCCAGACCTGACCGTCAATCGTGCTGCCAGGCCCTGCGCAACGTTGCCAGGGCCTCGGCAACGGCCGTCTCAGGTACGGCGGCAAACCCCAGCACCAGGCCGGCGCGCTGGTCTGCCGGAGTGGTGGAGTGCGCCAGCCAGTAACTGCTTAAACCATTGACTTCGACACCCACGGCACGGGCCTGCTCAAGCAGCTGTTGCTCGCGGGCCAGGCTGTCCACGCGCACGGTCATGTGCAGCCCTGCGGCGATAACGGGCAACTCGCCCACCCCCGGCAGACCGCGCGGCCACCCGGCGAGCAAGGCATTGCGCCGGCTCAATGCCGCGCGCCGCATCCGGCGGATATGCCGCTGGAAGTGCCCGGCCGCCATAAACTCGGCCATCACCGCCTGGGTACTGACTTCCGAGTGGCGCATATCCACCGCACGGCGCCGTGAGAAGGCATCGACCAGGCCTGGCGGCAACACCAGATAGCCCAGGCGCAAGGCCGGGAATGCGACCTTGCCGAAGGTGCCGACGTACAGCACGCGGCCGCTGCGGTCGAGCGCGGCCAGGGGCGCCAGGGGGGCGCCGCTGTAGCGGTATTCGCCGTCATAGTCGTCCTCCACGATCCAACCGCCGGTGCGCTCGGCCCAGGCCAGCAACTCCAGGCGCCGCGCCAGGCTCATCACCACGCCCAGCGGGTATTGGTGAGAGGGCGTGACATAGGCCAGGCGGCAATCACCCAAGGTATTCAGGACCTGGCAATCGATGCCGTCGCTGTCCACCGGCACGCCCTGCAGGTTGGCACCGGCCAAGGCGAACGCGTGACCGGCGGCCCGATAGCCTGGGTTTTCCACCGCCACCCCGTCACCTGGCTCTACCAGCAGCTGTGCACAAAGGCTGATTGCCTGTTGTGCACCGCTGGTGATCACTATTTGCTCAGCCGTACATTGCATGCCCCGTGAGCTGCGCAGGTAAGCGGCGATCAAGCCGCGCAGGCGGCTGTCACCCGCCGGGTCGCCATAGCACAGCTGCGCCAGGTCCGGCTTGCGCCAGAACGCCCCGTTGAGCTTGGCCCAGACCTCGAAAGGGAATAGATCGAAGGCTGGCACGCCCACGCGAAATGCCTTGGGCGGCCCCGCCGGCGGCTGTGGCAAATGGTGACTGTGCACGCGCCCCAAGGCCGGCCTGTGGATAACTTCGCCGTCGAGATCGTGCGGCAAATCCAGCCATTTTGTGGATAAGGCTGGGGATAAGCTTGTTGATAAGCCTGTGGATACTTTTGTGGATAGTTTTTTTGCCGTGGGCAACTGGGCGACATAGGTGCCATCACCCACACGGCCTTCGACAAACCCCTCGGCGTACAACTGATCGTAGGCACGCACGACGCTGTTGCGGGAAATCAACAACGCAGCGGCCAAGTCGCGGCTGGCGGGTAGACGCGTACCGCTGGCCAGGCGTCCATCCAGCACGCGCTGACGCAGGGCTTCATAAAGCTGGCGCGTCAGGCCTTGGCGTCGATCCAGCTCGATACCGGCAGGGTTGAAGGACAGCGGCGGCGAAATGGGCGACATCATATTGGACCTATGAAATTGGCCGAAGATGGCTCTTACAACGAACCATTAGCCTGCCTAGGATGCAGGCATTCGCCAAGGAAAATATTCATGTACACACCACGCGCCTTTGCCCTCGACGACTTGCCCGAAATACAGCAACTGATCCAGCACACACGCCTGGCGCAGTTGGTCACCTTTGGCGAGCAAGGCCTGCAGGCCAGCCACTTGCCGCTGCTGCTCAACCCGGATGAAGGCCCCAACGGCACGCTGTACGGGCACCTGGCCAAGGCCAATCGGCAGTGGCAGGACCTGCAAGACGGCAGCGAAGCCCTGGTGATCTTCGCCGGTGCCGAGGCCTATGTCAGCCCAGGGTTTTACCCGGCCAAGGCTGAGCACGGCAAAGTGGTGCCCACCTGGAATTACATCGCGGTGCATGCCTATGGCAAGGCCGAGGTGTTTACCGATGCCGAGCGCCTGCTCGGCGTGGTCAGTGCCCTCACTGACCGCCACGAGGGCAATCGCGCCCAGCCGTGGAAGGTCAGCGATGCCCCGGCTGATTACATTGACGGCATGCTCAAGGCCATTGTCGGCTTCAGCCTGCCGATCGAGCGCCTGATCGGCAAACGCAAACTCAGCCAGAACCGCAGCGCGGCGGACATCGCCGGCGTGCGCGACGGCCTGGCCGCCAGCGCCGATATACGCGACCAGACCCTCGCGCGCTTTATTCCCCAAGGAGTTTCAGAATGAGCCAGATCGAGATCCGCCAGGTCACCGCAACCGACCACGCCGCCTGGCTGCCGCTGTGGCAGGCGTACTTGACGTTCTACAACACCGAACTGCCGGACGCCGTCAGCCACAGCACCTGGCAGCGCCTGATCGATCCCCGTGAGCCGACCCACTCCGCGCTGGCCTGGCAGGATGGCAAGGCGGTGGGCATGGTCAACTTCATCTACCATCGCTCCAACTGGAGCATCGAAAACTCCTGCTACCTGCAGGACCTGCTGGTGGACCCGGCCCAGCGCGGCACTGGTGTCGGCCGTAAACTGATCGAGTTCGTCTACGCCACTGCCAAGGCCGACGGCTGTTGCAAGGTGCACTGGCTGACCCACGAGACCAATGCCACCGCGATCCAGCTCTACGAGCGCATCGCCGAACGCCCTGGCTTCATTCAATTTCGCAAAGGTCTTTAAGGAGCGCAGCATGTCCACTTCCCTCGCCGACTGGAAAGGCGTCCCGGCGCCTACCGCGCAACTGCTCGAAGGGCGCTTTATCCGCCTGGAAAAACTCGACCCGGCCCGCCACGCCGACCAGCTGTGGCAAGCCCTCGAAGGCCCCGGCGCCGACCCCAAGTTATGGGATTACCTGCCTTACGGCCCGTTCGCCGAACGCGCCGCGTTTGATGCGTGGTTGAACAACCATGCGGCGAACAGCGACCCGTATTTCTTCAGCGTGGTCGACCGTGCGTCCGGCCAGGTGCAGGGCATCCTCAGCCTGATGTCCATCGTCCCGGCCCAGGGCCGTATCGAAATCGGCCATGTCACCTTCGGCGCGCCGATGCAGCGCTCCCCCAAAAGCACCGAGGCGGTGTACCTCTTGGCCAAATACGCGTTCGAACAGGGTTACCGCCGCCTGGAATGGAAGTGCAACAACGGCAACGCCCGCTCCAAATATGCGGCGGAGCGGTTGGGGTTCAGTTTTGAGGGGGTGTTCCGCCAGCATATGGTGGTGAAGGGGCAGAACCGCGATACGGCGTGGTATTCGATCCTGGATTCGGAATGGCCGACGGTGGGTGCGGGGTTTGAGGCGTGGTTGTCGGAGGCGAACCAGGCAGGTTCCGGGCAGTTGAAGGGCCTGGCGGAGTGTCGCCGCCAGGCGCTTTAAGGCTTAGTCCAGCTTCTGGGCCAGCACCGCAATGTGCTCCGGCCCGATCCCGCAGCACCCGCCCAAGTGGCTGGCACCGCGCTTTTGCCAGTCCGCGGCCCACTGCAGGTAGCCCGGTGGGTTGAGATCTTCGCGCAAGGGATCCAGGCCGTCGTTGGCCGTGGCTTCCTTGGGCTGGGGCGGGAAGGCGTTGGCATAGGCGCCGATCTGAATCGCCACGCCCAACCGTTCGAAGGTTTGGCGTGCGGCATCGATCGCCGCGCCGATCACTTCCGGCTGGCTGCAATTGAACAGCAACACTTGCACGCCCAACTGCGCGGCGGCTTCGGCCGCGTCCGCCACCGGTTCGCCGGAGCGCAGGCGCGGTACTTCGTCGGTGTCTTCGTCCTTCAAGGTAAACGACAGCCAGAACGGCTTGCCATCCTTCGGCAGGCCCGCATGAATCGCCCGCGCTTCAACGATTGAGCTCTGGGTCTCCGCCAGCCACAGGTCGACATGGGGTGCCAGGCCCTGCACCAGTGGCGTCAGCAACTCAGACACGCGCTGCGGCTCGAAAAGATCAGGCCGATACGAACCAAACAGCGGCGGCAACGAGCCGGCCACACGCACGGCCTTGCCCGAAGCCTGCACCGCCCGTCTGGCCAATTCACCCGCCAGCGCCGCCAGGGCCTGGCCTTCGGCAGCAAAGCGCGCCTCGCCGATATGGAACGGCACCACCGCATAGCTGTTGCTGGTGATCACATTGGCACCACTGTCGATATAGGCCGCATGCACCGCCTCCACCGCTTGCGGTGCTTCGCTCAATGCCAGCGCCGACCACTCCGGCTGCCGGAACGGCGCACCGCGGCGTTGCAGTTCACGGCCCATGCCGCCATCCAGAATTACTGTGTTCCCTGCGGCCATATGCTTTTTACTCATAAGCTTATGAAAATAACTCACTATGAGAGTCGTTCTTATAACTATTTAATACGTTCAATTCGGTTCATAACAACTCTTTTTTATTCAGGTGCCCATTTTGAAACTTAAACCGCTATTGGCCTTGGGCCTGACGATACTGGCTGCCTCCACCCAAGCCTTTGGCGGCACGACCCTTGACCGGGTTGAGAAGAAAAAGGAACTGGTGGGCGTGCTGATGGAAAGCTACCCGCCGTTCTCGTTCCTCAACGAGCAAAACCAGCTCGACGGCTTCGATGTCGATGTGGCCAAGGCTGTCGCGCAAAAGCTCGGTGTGAAACTGCGCCTGGAAACGCCGTCGTGGGACGTGATCGCCGCCGGCCGCTGGAGCGGGCGCTATGACATCTGCATTTGCTCCATGACCCCGAGCAAGGCCCGCGCCGAAGTCTTCGACTTCCCGGTGGAGTATTACGCCTCCCCTGCCGTGATCGTGGTCAATGCCAAGGATGACAGCATCCACGGCGCCAAGGACCTGAGCGGCAAGAAAGTCGGCCTCACCAGCGCCTCCAGCTACGAGAGCTACCTGAACAAGAACCTGGTGATCGAAGGCGCCGAGGACACCCAGTTGCAGTACCCGTTCGAGAACGTGCAGATCGCCCCGTACGACACCGATAACGTCGCCTTCCAGGACCTTGGCCTGGGCGCCGGTGTACGCCTGGATGCAATCCTCACCAACCTGGTCACCGCCCAGCCGCGCCTGGACCAGGACAAACGCTTCAAACTCGCCGGCGCAGCGCTGTACGCCGAACCCAACTCGGTGGCCATCGAAAAAGGTGACGCCCAGTGGGACGCCAAGGTGCGTGAGGTGTTTGCCCAGTTGAAACAGGACGGCACCCTGAGCAAACTGTCGCAAAAATGGATCGGTGCCGATATCAGCCAATGAGTGTTCCCCCAAAACCTGCGCGCGCCCTGCTGGGCTTTCGCACGCGGCTTTACCTGACCTGGGCGGCGCTGTTCGCCCTGTTTGCCAGTTTCTTCCTGAGCTTTGACCTGAAGTTCTCGATCATTCTCGACAAGCTGCCCAACCTGGTCGGCCTGCACCTGGCACCCAATGGCTTCCTGCAAGGCGCAGCGCTGACGCTGTTCCTGTGCCTGTGTGCGATTGCCGCCTCGTCGGTGCTGGGCTTTATCACCGCGCTCGGGCGCCTGTCCAAAAGTGCCGTGGCCTTTGGTATCGCCAGCTTCTACGCGTCGTTTTTCCGTGGCACGCCGTTGCTGATCCAGATCCTGCTGATCTATCTGGGCCTGCCACAGCTGGGCTTGGTGCCGGGCGCCATCGTCGCGGGGATCATCGCGCTGTCGCTGAACTACGGCGCGTACCTGAGCGAGATCTTCCGCGCCGGCATCCTGGGCGTCCCTCATGGGCAACGGGAAGCCGCATTGGCTCTGGGTATGCGCGACAGTGCGATCTTCTGGCACGTCACCCTGCCCCAGGCCATGCGCACCATCGTCCCGCCGGCGACCAACCAGTTCATCTCCATGCTCAAGGACTCGTCGCTGATCTCGGTGATGGGCGTGTGGGAAGTGATGTTCCTGGCGCAATCCTACGGTCGCTCCAGCTATCGCTACATTGAGATGCTGAGCACCGCGGCAATCATCTATTGGGTCATGTCCCTCGGGCTGGAACTGATCCAGGCGCGGATGGAACGCCATTTTGGCAAAGGGTATGTAAAACGAGGGTGAGGTCAGTCAAGTAACAATCGACCGCAACCTTAGTGCACCAATCCTGTGGCATTCTTTTCCACATCAGGCTAGAGACATCTCCCGCAAACGAGCACTGCCTGGCCTGACAGTTATCCCCCGAGTGCCCCGCTAAATTCCCCGCCTCATACATCAAGAGGTGGGTTTACATGCCGCTCATTCAGAAACAACTCGTACTCGCCATCACCCTCGCGCTGGGGGCCACCTGTGCTCAATACGCACAGGCACGGGGCGACATGGAGCCAGACAGCGAATGGTTCGATCCGCTCGCGGAGCACAGCGAGAAAAGCCCTTATGAACCGGCCCTGCCCGCGCCCGATGACTTCTACTTCGCTGACCATGCCACCAGCCGCAATGGCCTGAGCGTCGCCCGTGTGCTCGACGCCGCAGTGGATGACCTGCTGGCGTCGGACGAACTGAACGAGTGGGAAAAATACCGACTTGAGCAATACGGCGAGTACCTGGGCAGCCTGGAGCCAGGGCGATTGGGTGCGGTGCTGGAGCAATTGGCGGGTAGCCAGAACGCCAACCTGGGCAGCGCCACCCAAAACAGCATGAAACAATTGAACGCCAGCCTGCTGTCGGCAATACGTCAGCTGGATAACGACACCGATGAGGGCAGCCGTGTATGGCTCCAAGCCTTGGGCGGCGCCGGCACGCTGGATGCTCAACACGCAAGCGTTGGTTTGAAGCAACGCAGCCAAGGCTTGCTGCTGGGCGCCGACTGGTCGGCCGACAACGCGTGGCGGCTCGGCGTAGTGGGCGGAAAGTCGGGCAGTGACCTGAGCGCCAAACGTTTCAAAGGCGAACTGGACAGCTGGCATCTGGGCGCTTATGCGGTGCGCCAGGACGGGCCGCTGGCACTGCGCCTGGGCGCGCTCTACAGCAGGCATAGCGGGCAAAACCAACGCAATGTCGATTTCGACTTCATCAATTACCGCGAACACCTCACGGGCAAGTACACAGCGCGCAGCCAAAATGCTTTCGCCGAACTGGGCTATCAGTTCCACACCGGTGGCTTACGCGCCGAGCCCTTTGCCGCACTGGGTTTCCAACGTTATCAGCGCGATCGCTTTGTGGAGAAAGGTGGCTATAGCGCATTGGATGTCGGTGCACAGACCCAGCAAAACCTCAGCAGTACCTTCGGTCTACGCGTGACCCGCGACGTTGCATTGGGCAACCAAATGACGCTCAAACCGCACCTGAGCACCAGCTGGAAACATCTGTATGGCGACGTCGGCAGCCGTGTGCGCCAGTCCTTCGCCTGGGAAAAACGCGAGGACTTCGACAGCTCGTTCACCATCGGCGGCACCTCACTGGACCGTAACAGCCTGGCGCTGCGTACCGGCCTGGACATGGCGCTGTCGGACACACACAGCGTGGGCCTGACCTATTCCGCCGAGTTCGGTAGCCACAGCCGCAATCAAGGGGTGATGGGCCAGTGGGCGATAGCGTTCTGAGCCATGAGGTAGCCTGATCATCAGGCAAAAAAAAGGGGAGCACCTGCCCCCCGAGGATTAAACGGTCGTGTCGAAGGCTGGATCAGCCTTCGATTTCAATCAGGATTTCGCCAGGGTTCACCCGGTCGCCCTTGGCCACATGAACGGCGGTCACCTTGCCGGCAATCGCAGCCTGAACTTCGGTTTCCATTTTCATCGCTTCGGTGATCAGCACGGCCTGACCGGCCTTGACCACGTCGCCTTCCTTGACCAGCACATCGACGATATTGCCCGGCATCGCCGTGCTGACATGCCCCGGCTCGCTGGCCTGCTTGCGCTTGCTGCTGCCACCGCCGACGAATTCGTTGAGCGGTTCGAACACCACTTCTTCCGGCATGCCGTCGATGGACAGGTAGAAATGGCGCTTGCCTTCGGCTTTCACACCGACACCGGTGATGTCCACGCGGTAGCTTTCGCCGTGCACGTCGATGACGAACTCGGTCGGCACGCCTTCACCACCGGCACGGGCCACACCGCCGGCTTCAGGGATAGGCAGCAGTACCTCAGGTGTCAGGGTGCCGGCGTCGCGTTCTTCGAGGAACTTGCGCCCGATGTCCGGGAACATGGCGTAGGTCAGCACGTCTTCTTCGGACTTGGCCAAGGCGCCGATTTCGCCGCGCAGCTTGGTCATCTCCGGCTTGAGCAGGTCGGCTGGGCGCACGTCGATCACATCTTCGCTGCCGATGGCCTGGCGACGCAACTTCTCGTTCACCGTGCCCGGCGCCTTGCCGTAGCCGCCTTGCAGGTACAACTTCACTTCGTTGGTGATGGTCTTGTAGCGCTCACCGGCCAGCACGTTGAAGAACGCCTGGGTGCCGACGATCTGCGAAGTCGGGGTCACCAGCGGCGGGAAGCCGAGGTCTTCACGCACCCGTGGAATTTCAGCCAGCACTTCGCTCATGCGGTTCAGAGCGCCCTGCTCTTTCAACTGGTTGGCCAGGTTGGAAATCATGCCACCCGGCACCTGGTTGACTTGCACACGGGTGTCGACGGCGGTGAATTCGCTTTCGAACTGGTGGTACTTCTTGCGCACGGCATAGAAGTACAGGCCGATCTCTTGCAGCAGCTCCAGGTCGAGACCGGTATCGAATTCGCTGCCTTTAAGGGCGGCGACCATAGACTCGGTGCCCGGGTGGCTGGTGCCCCAGGCGAAGCTGGAGATCGCGGTGTCGATATGGTCGGCCCCGTTTTCGATCGCCTTGAGTTGGCACATCGCGGCTAAACCGGCGGTGTCGTGGGAGTGGATAAAGATCGGCAGGCTCTGCTCGGCTTTCAGCGCCTTGACCAGTTCACCGGTGGCGTAAGGCGTCAGCAGACCGGCCATGTCCTTGATCGCGATCGAGTCGCACCCCATGGATTCCAGCTGCTTGGCCTGGGCCACGAAGGCCTCGACGGTGTGCACCGGGCTGGTGGTGTAGGCGATGGTGCCCTGGGCATGCTTGCCGGCGGCTTTGACCGCTTCGATGGCCACACGTAGGTTACGCACGTCGTTCATGGCGTCGAAGATGCGGAACACATCGATGCCATTCACCGCGGCCTTGGCTACAAAGGCCTTGACCACATCGTCGCTGTAATGGCGGTAGCCCAGCAGGTTCTGGCCGCGCAGGAGCATTTGCAGGCGCGTGTTAGGCAACGCGGCGCGCAGTTTGCGCAGGCGCTCCCACGGGTCTTCCTTGAGGAAGCGTACGCAGGCGTCGAAGGTCGCGCCGCCCCAGACTTCCAGGGACCAGTAGCCGACTTTGTCGAGCTTGTCGCAGATCGGCAGCATGTCGTCGGTGCGCATGCGGGTCGCCAGCAACGATTGGTGGGCGTCGCGCAGGATGGTGTCGGTTACGAAGA
This sequence comes from Pseudomonas sp. NIBRBAC000502773, assembly GCF_006517195.1. Lineage (NCBI taxonomy): Bacteria > Pseudomonadati > Pseudomonadota > Gammaproteobacteria > Pseudomonadales > Pseudomonadaceae > Pseudomonas > Pseudomonas sp. NIBRBAC000502773. The sequence goes on from NZ_CP041189.1 coordinate 3,215,123, forward strand.
TTTTTTTAGTCATTGGAATGTTCCTCACAGGCCTGCGTGGGCGGCGATGGCGGCGGCGATGGCCAGGGCCAGCTCTTCGGGTTTGCGCTTGATCGAGTAGTTGGTCAGCTCAGGGTGGCTTTCCACAAAACTGGTGTTGAACTGGCCGCTGCGGAATTCCGGGTTACGCAGGATTTCCTGGTAATAGGCGGCCGTGGTCTTCACGCCTTGCAGGCGCATGTCGTCCAGGGCACGCAGGCCGCGGTCCATGGCTTCTTCCCAGGTCAACGCCCAGACCACCAGCTTCAGGCACATGGAGTCGTAGAACGGCGGGATGGTGTAGCCGGTGTAGATCGCCGTGTCGGTACGCACGCCGGGGCCGCCGGGCGCGTAGTAACGGGTGATCTTGCCGAAGCTTGGGAGGAAGTTGTTCTTCGGGTCTTCGGCGTTGATGCGGAACTGCAACGCAAAGCCACGGTGCTGGATGTCTTCCTGTTTCACCGACAACGGCAGGCCCGAGGCGATGCGGATCTGCTCGCGGACAATGTCGATCCCGGTGATTTCTTCGGTGATGGTGTGTTCCACCTGCACCCGGGTGTTCATCTCCATGAAGTACACCTCGCCCTCGGCGAGCAGGAACTCCACGGTGCCGGCGTTCTCGTAGCCCACGGCCTTGGCCGCACGCACCGAAAGGTCGCCGATGTAGGCACGCTGTTCCGGGGTGAGCTGCGGGCTCGGGGCGATTTCGATGAGCTTCTGGTTACGGCGCTGGATCGAACAGTCGCGCTCGAACAGATGCACCACGTTGCCGAAGCTGTCACCGAGGATCTGCGCCTCGATGTGCTTGGGATTGACGATGCATTTTTCCAGGAACACTTCCGCCGAACCGAACGCCTTGGTAGCTTCGGAGATCACGCGGGGGAAGGCTTGTTCGAGTTCTTCGCGGCTGTTGCAACGGCGGATACCGCGACCGCCACCACCGGAGGTGGCCTTGAGCATCACCGGGTAACCAATGCGGTCGCCTTCGGTGAGGGCCTCGGTGATGTCGGCGACGTTGCCTTCGGTGCCGGGCGTGACCGGCACACCGGCCTTGATCATGCTGCGGCGGGCTTCGGTCTTGTCGCCCATGCGGCGAATCACTTCAGCCGAAGGGCCGATGAATTTGATTCCACGTTCGGCGCAGATGTCTGCCAACTCGGCGTTTTCCGACAGGAAGCCGTAGCCGGGGTGCAGCGCATCGCAACCGGTTTCCACCGCCAGGTTCACCAGCTTGCGCGGGTTCAGGTAGCCGGCCAGCGGCTCGGCACCAATGCTGTGGGCTTCGTCGGCACGCTTGACGTGCAACGCATGGCGGTCGGCGTCCGAGTAAACCGCGACCGAGCGAATGCCCATCTCGGCGCAGGCACGCACGATTCGTACGGCAATTTCACCACGGTTGGCGATCAGGATCTTTTTTATCACTTGGAAATTCCCTTGAGCCGATTGCTGCGTTCTTCGACCCGCTGGAGCCGGGTCGGCGCGTGACTAAATGTTTCAAGCCAGTCGCAGCCACACACTAAGCCCGTGGAGGGATTAACAAAAATCAATAATTATTGGGTCGCTCATAAGTAAAGACTTATAGTTGGCCGGTCGACCTGGAGCGAGAGGATTTGATTAATGCGTAAGTCATTGATGCGTATGACATTGCGTCAATTGCAGATCTTCAATGAGGTGTGCGATTTGCGTTCCTACAGCCGCGCGGCCGAGGAAATGTCTCTCACCCAACCGGCCGTGAGCCTGCAAATTCGCCAGCTGGAAGAGCTGGTCGGCCAGCCGCTGTTCGATTATGTCGGCAAAAAGCTCTACATGACGGAGGCGGCCGAAGCCCTGCAACGGGCCAGCCGGGATATTTTCGGGCGCCTGGAAAACCTCGATATGCAGTTGTCGGACATGCAGGGTTCGTTGCAGGGCCAGCTGAAGCTCGCGATTGAATCCAGCGCCAAGTACTTCGTGCCGCACCTGTTTGCGGCGTTCAAACGCCAGCATCCCGAGGTGCAACTGCACTTGACGGTGGTCAACCGCGCCCAGGTGATCCGCCGCCTCTCCGACAACCGTGACGACCTGGTGATCATGTCCATGGTGCCCCAGGACATGGGCCTGGAATTCCTGCCGTTCCTCAACAACCCGATCGTGGCCGTGGCGCCACCCGATCATCCTTTGAGCCTGCAAGGGCCGTTGCGTTTGCAGGACCTGGAACCCTACACGCTATTGCTGCGCGAACCGGGCTCCGGCACGCGACTGGCCTGCGAGGAGTATTTCAAGGAGAAACGCGTGCACTTCACCCAGACGGTGGAAGTGGCCTCGGCCGAGGCGCAACGTGAATGCGTATGCGCCGGGCTGGGCGTGGCCTTGCTGACGCGCCATGCGGTCAATATGGAACTGGCCACCGGCGGGCTCAAGGAGCTGCCGGTGGAAGAACTGCCGCTGTACCGCAGCTGGTGCCTGGTACAGGCCAAGGCCAAGCGCCTGTCACCGGTGGCCCATGCGTTCCTGGGCTTTATCCGCAGCGAACGGGTGCAGATCAGCGCGTTGGCTGAACGTTTCGCTGGGCAGCCGCGGGTGCCTGCCAGTGGAGTTCCGGGTAGTCACTGATGCTCTGCTGCAGCTGGCGCTGGTCGCAGCGGTCTTCGATTGCGCGACGGAACGCCATGCGGCGCTGGTCTTCCTGTTGACGACGGGTCTTGACGGAGCTGTTGCTGTCTTCGTAGGGCCGGGCCATTTGGAGTCTCCCAATGCGAGTACGGGGAGTACAGGATGGGTTGTAGCGATGACGGTTTAACGGCGCCGGGGTTACAGGACGATGAATCTTCCGGATAGGTAGACAAACCAAATGTGGGAAGGGGCTTGCTCCCGATTACGGTACATCAGCCGATTTCTCTTTGACTGACCCACCGCTATCGGGAGCAAGCCCCCTCCCACATTTTGAGCGTGTATGGCCCTGGATCAGTCGTCGAGGGCTTTGACGGACTTGGGCGACAACCGCAGGCTGCGCAAGCTGCGCTTCACGCTCTTGAGGTGGTTGACCAGGCTCGGGCCCCGCGCCATGGCCACGCCCATGGCCAGCACGTCGATCACCACCAGGTGCGCGATACGCGACGTCAGCGGGGTGTAGATCTCGGTGTCTTCGTGCACATCGATCGCCAGGTTGACCGTGGACAGCTCCGCCAACGGCGTCTGGCTCGGGCACAAGGTAATCAGTGTCGCGCCGCTTTCACGCACCAGGTTGGCCGTGATCAGCAGGTCTTTGGAGCGGCCCGACTGGGAAATGCAGATCGCCACGTCGGTCGGCTTCAAGGTCACCGCCGACATCGCCTGCATGTGCGGGTCGCTGTAGGCCGCGGCGGTGAGCAGCAGGCGGAAGAACTTGTGCTGGGCATCGGCCGCCACGGCACCGGAAGCACCGAACCCGTAGAACTCGACGCGCTGGGCCTGGGACATGGCGGTCACTGCCTTTTGCAACTCCACCGGGTCAAGCTTCTCGCGCACCTCCATCAGCGTGTGCAGGGTGGTGTCGAAGATTTTCAGGCTGTAGTCGGCGACGGAATCGTCTTCGTGGATCGCAAACTGGCCGAAGCTCGCGCCGGCGGCCAGGCTCTGGGCCAGCTTGAGCTTCAAGTCCTGGAACCCGGAGCAACCGATGGCGCGGCAGAAACGCACGATGGTCGGCTCGCTGATGCCCACGCTGTGGGCAAGGTCGGCCATGGAACTGTGCATCACGGCCGCAGGGTCAAGCAGCACGTGATCGGCAACCTTGAGTTCCGATTTGCGTAACAGGTGGCGCGACTGGGCGATATGTTGCAACAGGTTCAAAGGGCAGGACTCTTGTTATTGGCAGGGCCAGGGATGTAGCAAGCTTGTAGTTATACTACAAGAATTGCCGTTTTGCCCGCCCGATGCATCACTAAATCGCCCTGATGCCCTTTGAATCAGCGGGCAGCTGCCTTGTAGCCATATGGGCGTGCGGACTGTCTTCAGGGAAAATCTGCATTGTTGCGTAACAAATCTGCCAGCCCTTCGGCCTCCATCGGCCGACTGATCAGGTAGCCCTGCACCTCATCGCATCGTTCTGTACGCAGGAAATCCAGCTGCTGCTGATCTTCCACACCTTCGGCCACCACCTTGAGCGCCAGACCGTGAGCCATCGCAATGATCGCTCGGGTAATGGCGGCGTCTTCCCGCCCCTGACCGAGGCCGCGGATAAAGGTCTGGTCGATCTTCACGTAGTCCACTGGGATACGCTTGAGGTAACTGAGGGATGAATAGCCGGTGCCAAAGTCGTCGATCGCCAGCTTCACGCCCAGGTCGCGCAGTTGCTGGAAGGTCGCAATGATGTGTTCAACACTGTCGAGCAACTGGCTCTCGGTCAGTTCCAGTTCGAGGTATTGCGGGTCCAGGCCGGTCTCTTCCAATACCTGGCGCACCAGGCTGACCAGCTTGCCCTGGCGCAACTGGTGCACCGAGAGATTCACCGACACGCGGATCGGTGCCAGCCCCTGGCGCTGCCACTCACAGGCCTGCCAGCACGCCTGGCGCAGCACGAATTCGCCCAGCGGTACGATCAGGCCCGTTTCTTCGGCCAGGCCGATAAAGTCGCCTGGCGGCACCATGCCCCATTGCGGGTGCTCCCAGCGGATCAGCGCTTCGGCAGCGTCAAGCTTGCCGGTGGCCAGGCACAGTTTCGGTTGGTAGAACACCGTGAGCTGGCGCTCATCGATGGCTTTGCGCAGATGGTTTTCCAGCTGCAAACGCTCCAGGGTGCTGGCTTGCAGGCTGTCGGTGTAGAACTGGAAGTTATTGCCGCCCAGGTGCTTGGCGTGCTGCATGGCCATGTTCGATTGACTGACCAGCGCAGAAATTTCCCGCGCGTTATCCGGCAACAGGCTGATGCCCATCGACGCACTCACCACCAACTCATGCCCTTCTACCGTCACCGGCACCCGCAGCTTGGCCAGCAGCCGCGTGGCCACCCGTGCCAGGCTCGACAGGTTGCCGTAGGCGTCGAACAGCACGGCGAATTCATCGCCGGACAAACGCGCGATGGTGTCGGCCTCGGGCAAGGCATTGATCAAGCGACGGGCCATCTTTTGCAGCAACTGGTCGGCCACTTCATGGCCCAGGCTGTCATTGAGCAACTTGAAGCGGTCGAGGTTGATATGCAGCAACGCCAGGCTTCGCCCGCCCTGGCGTACACGCTGATGGGCCTCGCGCAGCCGTTCGCGGAACAGCGAGCGGTTGGCCAGGCCGGTCAACTCATCGTAGTGGGTGAGGTAGCGCATGCGCTCCTCGGATTCGCGCCGCGCTGACAGATCGGCGAAGAAGCCCACGATATGGCTGATCTTTCCCCGAACATCACGCACCACATTCAGTTGCAGCCACTGCGGGTACAACTCGCCGTTCTTGCGTGTTTCCACCAGCTCACCCTGCCAGGTGCCATGGTTGAGCAAGGCTTGGCGGATGACCGGGAAGTGGCGCCGGGCATCGCGGCTGCTGGGCAGCTCCACGACGTTGCGGCCGAGCATGTCATCAATGTCAAAGCCGGTGACGCGACTGAAAGCCTGGTTGACCGCGATCAGCGCGTAGTCCGGGTCAAGGATCACGATGCCTTCGCTGGCTGCCTCGAATACGGTCGAGGCCAACCGCTGCTGCTCTTCCAGGGCTTTGCCGGCGCTGATGTCGCGGCGGGTGCCGAGCATTCGAATCACTCGCCCACTGGGTGCACGCTCCACGGCGCGACCGCGGTCTTCGATCCACACCCAGTGGCCATCCCCATGGCGCACGCGGTATTCCACCTGGTAATCCTCAGTGCGCCCCTTGAGGTGCTCCACCAGTGCCCGCTTGAGCAGCGGCAGGTCGTCGGGATGCAGGCGCGGCTTGAGGTGGCCGAGCATGGCCGTGACGTACTCGGGCTCGAGGCCGAACAGCTCTTTGAGCTGGGTGTGGTGAACCTCATCGGTTTGCAGGTTCCAGTCCCACAGGCCCAGCTCACTGGCTTGCAGGGCCATGGCCAGGCGCGCCTCGCTTTTATTCAGGGCCAGGCTGGCGGCGTCCAGTTCCTGGCTGCGTTGCGCCACGCGGTCCTGCAGGCCGATTTGCGCCTCACGCAACTCCTGCTCGACCTGACGCCGCTGCTCGACTTCGCGCACCAGATCCTGATTCAGTTGCTCGCTGCGCTGCTGTGCCTGCTGCAGATGCTCGATCAATGCCTGGTTCTGGAAGCGCCGCAACAGCCCGCGCTGGATCAGGCGGTTGACCTGCCACGCCACCACGCTCAGGGAGGCCAGCAGGATCAGGCCGAGCACACCCCAACCCTGTTGCTGCGGCGCCCCATTCCAGAACAGATAGGCAATGGCCGGCACCAGGCACGGCAAGGCAAAAGACAGGAACGCCGGCAGGCTCACGGCGTAGGCGACACTGGCTGACAGCGTCGCGGCCCCGATCAGGCCGAACACCCAGGCCTGTTGGATAAAGCTGTCCACCGGCACCAGGGCAATGGCAGCGGTGGCCAGGGTCAGGCCACTGACCGCCGAGCCAAGCATGAACATGCGCCGCCAGATCGGTTGGGCCTGGCGGCTGGGCATGGCCGAATCAAAGGCCGCCACCTGGATCACGCGCATGGCCACCAGGGCCAGCAGCCACACCAGCCAGATGCTGTCGAGCAGGTATTGCTTGGGGTTCCACAGCAGCCAGGCGCAGACAAGGCCGTTGACCAGCATTAATAAGGTGGGCAGCAACGAGCCCTGATAGAGCAGGCGTGTGCGCTCGACCGCCATCTCGGTGGCGTAATGTTTACGGATAACCTGCGCGGGCGCCGCCGATGGGCCAAGCAGGTCGGTACTGAGAGTCATAGGCAGTGTTCTTATAATGGTGAGCCCGAAACGTCGACGGAGCATACACAAGCAAGCGCTTCGGCCAAACTGCTCCAGATCATAAAAATCATCCTGTGATCAGCCGCAAACCTTGGTGCCAGACCCCTCGGGCGAGGCACTGCGCGGGCTGTGGCCCATGACTTACCGGTCATCAGCCTTGCCGGAATGTTTGCCCCTGCGAGATCACGCGGGAGGTTTTGCATCGACCACCCGGCATTGGGATTTGCCCGAGCCCCCTTAGGCCCATAGAATGCGTCGATGCGCGATGATCTCTCTCTTTTGCTGAACTCCCTCAACGATGCCCAACGCCAGGCCGTAGCGGCCCCCGTTGGCCGTCAGTTGGTCCTGGCCGGTGCTGGCTCCGGTAAAACCCGAGTGCTGGTGCACCGTATCGCCTGGTTGATCCAGGTCGAGAACGCGTCCCCGCATTCCATCCTGTCGGTGACCTTCACCAACAAGGCCGCTGCCGAGATGCGCCATCGCATTGAGCAGTTGATGGGCATCAGCCCGGCCGGCATGTGGGTGGGCACCTTCCACGGCCTGGCGCACCGTCTGTTGCGGGCACACTGGCAGGAAGCGGGCCTGGCCCAGACCTTCCAGATCCTCGACAGCGATGACCAGCAACGCCTGGTCAAGCGCGTGATCCGCGAGCTGGGTCTCGACGAGCAGCGCTGGCCGGCACGCCAGGCCCAGTGGTTTATCAACGGCCAGAAAGACGAAGGCCTGCGCCCGCAGCACATCCAGGCCAGCGGCGATTTGTTCCTGGCCACCATGCGCAGCATTTATGAAGCCTACGAGGCGGCCTGCGCCCGCGCCGGCGTCATCGACTTCTCCGAGCTGCTGCTGCGCGCCCTCGACCTGTGGCGCGACAATCCGGGTTTGCTGGCCCATTACCAGAAACGCTTCCGTCACATTCTGGTGGACGAGTTCCAGGACACCAACGCCGTGCAGTACGCCTGGTTGCGCCTGCTGGCCAAGGGCGGCGACAGCCTGATGGTGGTGGGCGACGACGACCAGTCGATCTACGGCTGGCGTGGCGCGAAAATTGAGAACATCTACCAGTATTCCGAGGACTTCCCGGACGCGGTCACCATCCGCCTGGAGCAGAACTACCGCTCCACCGCCGGCATCCTCAAGGCCGCCAACGCCTTGATCGCCAACAACACCGGGCGCCTGGGCAAAGAGCTGTGGACCGACGGCGGCGAAGGCGAGGCGATCAACCTGTATGCCGCGTTCAACGAGCACGATGAAGCGCGCTACGTGGTGGAAACCATCGAAAGCGCGCTGAAAACCGGCCTTGCCCGTAGCGATATCGCGATTCTGTACCGTTCCAATGCCCAATCGCGGGTGCTGGAAGAAGCCTTGCTGCGCGAGCGCATCCCGTACCGCATTTATGGCGGCCAGCGCTTCTTCGAGCGTGCGGAAATCAAGAACGCCATGGCTTACCTGCGTTTGCTCGAAGGCCGTGGCAACGACGCGGCACTGGAGCGGGTGATCAATATCCCGGCCCGTGGCATCGGCGAGAAAACCGTCGAGGCGATTCGCGACCACGCGCGCCATGCCGATGTGTCGATGTGGGAGTCCATGCGCCTGCTGATCGCCAATAAAGGCCTGACCGGCCGTGCTGCCGGGGCGCTGGGGGTGTTTGTCGAGTTGATCGAGAACCTCGCGGCCAAGTGTTCGGAAATGCCCCTGCACCTGATGACCCAGACGGTGATCGAGCAATCCGGGCTGATTGCTTATCACGAAGCGGAAAAAGGCGAGAAAGGCCAGGCCCGGGTAGAAAACCTCGAGGAACTGGTCAGCGCCGCCCGCGCGTTCGAAAACACCGAGGAAGACGAAGAGCTGACCCCGCTCGCCGCCTTCCTCGGCCATGCGTCCCTGGAAGCCGGTGACACCCAGGCCGATGAGCATGAAGACAGCATCCAGTTGATGACCTTGCACAGCGCTAAGGGCCTGGAGTTTCCGTATGTGTTCCTGGTGGGCATGGAAGAAGGCCTGTTCCCCCACAAGATGAGCCTGGAAGAGCCCGGCCGCCTTGAAGAGGAACGCCGCCTGGCCTATGTGGGCATCACCCGCGCCATGCAGAACCTGGTGATGACCTACGCCGAGACCCGACGCCTATACGGCAGCGAAACCTACAACAAGGTGTCGCGCTTCGTACGTGAAGTGCCGAAGGGACTGATCCAGGAGGTGCGCCTGTCCAACAGCGTCAGCCGTCCGTTCGGCGGGGGCCAGCAGCAGAACTCCAGCAGCATGTTCGCCGGTTCCGAGATTCCGGAAACGCCATTCAGCCTGGGCCAGCAGGTCAGGCATGCGATCTTCGGCGAAGGCGTGATCCTCAACTTCGAAGGCGCCGGTGCCCAGGCACGGGTACAGGTGAACTTCGCCGAAGGCAGCAAATGGCTGATGATGGGCTACGCGAAGCTCGAAGCTGTCTGAAACATTGCCTACATGAAGGTTATTGGCCCGCCCTTGTTTTTAACGAGCGCGGGCCAATATCTGTAATACGTCCTACAGACCATTCTGTTTCGGTCTTACGCAAAAGCCCGAAACATTATGTCGCTAGCCACTGTCACTACACCTGTGCAACATGGCGCGCGTGCAATCCACAAATGGGAATTCCCTTTATGAAACGTTTTCTTAGCATCGCCATGGCGTTGTGCATCGGCCTGACGATGAGCCTCGACGCCAACGCCAAACGCTTCGGTGGCGGCAAAAGCTCGGGCGCGGCGCCGACTCACCAGACCAGCCAAATGGCTCCATCCGCCGGTGCCGGCGGTGCTGCCGCTACCGCAGGCGCAGCCGGTGCTGCCGGCGCCGCTGCCAAGGCCGGCGGTGCTTCGCGCTGGTTGGGCCCTCTGGCCGGTATCGCGGCCGGTGGCCTGCTCGCTTCCATGTTCATGGGCGGCGGCTTCCAGGGCATGCAGATCTTCGACATCCTGATCATGGCGGTCATCGCCTTCCTGGTCTTCCGTTTCATCGCCGCCCGTCGCCGCAAGCAGCAGGAGCAAATGGCTCCGGCCGGCGCGCCGATGCAGCGTGAGGTGTTCGAGCAGAAGCCAGCCATGGGTTCGATCTTCGGTGGTTCGGCAGCGCCTGCCGCAGCCCGCCCGGTGATCAACGCACCGGCGTGGTTCAACGAAGAGCGTTTCGTCGAAGCGGCCCGCAGCCACTTCCAGTCCCTGCAGCAGCACTGGGACGCCAACGAAATGGACAAGATCTCCGAGTTCGTGACCCCGCAACTGCTGGAGTTCCTCAAGCGCGAACGCGCCGACCTGGGCGACGGCTTCCAGTCGACCTATATCGACGACCTGCACGTGCAACTGGAAGGTGTGGATGATCGCGCCGACAAGACCATCGCAACGTTGACCTTCAGTGGCGTGTCGAAGACTTCGCGTTTCGACCAGGGTGAAGTGTTCAGCGAAAGCTGGAACATGGAACGTGCCCAAGGCGACAACCAGCCATGGCTGGTCGCCGGTATCCGCCAGAACGGCTGATACCCACGCGCTTGAGCAAGCCGTAACAAAACCCCGGACCTGTCCGGGGTTTTCTATTTCACGGTTGCACTTATAGCGAGCTACTGTATAAAACGCCCCTATAAACCGCGCCATCAGCAAGAGGATCCCGGCCGTGGAAGAAATCATCGAACAATTGCGTGAAGCCAATGAACCGGTTCCGGTTCCTCTGGAGTTGCCTGACGAAGATCAACTGGTGGAAATCGAGGAACAGCTGTTCATCGACATCCCGTTTGTCTTTCGTGAATTCCTGCTGACCGTCAGCGATGTGGTGTACGGCAGCCTGGAGCCGGTGACCGTCACCGACCCGCAATCCCACACCTACCTGCCGGACGTGGCTGCCAACGCCTGGGATGCCGGTGTTGACCGCAGCATGATCCCGATCTGCCAGGACGGTGACGATTACTACTGCGTCGAAGAAGACGGCACCGTGGTGCTGTGGTCCGGCGAAGAAGAACTCGTCACCGAAGAGACCTGGGAGTCGGTATGGCACTGGGCGCGGGACGTCTGGCTGGAAAGCTGAGACCTGACCCCCGTGGCGAACGGGCTTGCGGTGGTGAGCGGGCTTGTCCCGCGCCGGGCCGCGTAGCGGCCCCCACTAGTGCTCCGGCGTATCCTTATGGTTATCCAGCGTCTCCAGCAAGGCGACCTGCATCCGCGTATGCACACGGATGAACCATCGCCAGAGCACGGCCGCCACCGCCGCCGTGACCACGGCAATCAGCACCAGCAACTTGTTGGTCGGCAGAATACTGGCCGACAAGGCTGCCAATAGCACAAAGATCACCAGCAGCGACAAAATCGGGATCAGCTCCGCAATCACCCGTCGCACACGCTGGGTATGCCGCCCGGCCATTTCCGGCTTCACACTCATCTCCGCCAGCAACATCGACAGCGCCTTGAGCTTGCGGTACGCCGCAATCAGGAACGGCAGCGACAACAGCAATGCCCCACCCCAGATCAACGCCTTCTGCCAGCTTGGATCACTGATCCAACCTTCCAGATACCCACCAATGCGCACCGCGAAAAAGCTTCCAGCGAAGAAAATCGCGATCACCAGCGCCAGGTTCACGCCCACCTGCAGGATGATCTTGCGGATCATCGACGCCAGCATGGCTCCCTCGCCTTGCGGCTGAATACTGCGCAACCATTCGCCGTACATGCCGAACACCCGGCTCAGGCGCTTGGGCATCACCGCAGCGATCTTCAATGACAAGGGGTCGGCGCCACGAATCAGGTACGGCGTGAGCAGCGTCGTAATCGCCGAAACCGCCACCGCTACCGGATACAGGAAGTCGCTGGTCACCTGCAAGGTCATGCCCAGCGCGGCGATAATGAAGGAAAATTCGCCAATTTGTGACAGCCCCATGCCTACGCGCAGTGAGGTACGGCCGTCATTGCCGGCGATAAAGGCACCCAGGCCGCAGGACAGCATCTTGCCCAGCACCACGGCCACGGTGATCACCGCGATCGGCCAGGCGTATTGAAGGAGGATCTGCGGGTCGATCATCAAGCCGATCGCCACGAAGAAGATCGCGCTGAACATGTCGCGAACCGGCTCGATCAGGCGCTCGATCTTAACCAATTGCCGGGATTCGGCCATGATCGCGCCGATCAGAAACGCCCCCAGCACCATGCTGTACTCCAGCTTGACCACCAGCAGGCAGAAACCGAAACACAGGCCCAGTACGGTGATCAGCAGCATTTCGTTGCTTTCGAATTTGGCCACGTAGGCCAACAGGCGCGGCACCAGCAAAATACCGATGACCAACGCGACAATCATGAACAGCGAGAGCTTGCCGACCGTGGAGAACACCTCGCCGGAACTCACCGTACCGCTGACGGCGATGCTCGAGAGCAAGGCGATGATGCCGATGCCGAGGATGTCTTCCACAATCAGCACGCCAAAAATAAGTTGGGCGAAGCGCTGGTTTTTCATCTTCAGGTCATTGAGTGCCTTCACGATGATGGTGGTGGAGGAAATCGCCAGGATCGCGCCGAGGAACAGCGAGTCCATGGTGTTCCAGTCGAACCAGCGGCCAATCTCGTAGCCGATCCAGATCATCAGGATGATTTCCAGGAAGGCCGCGATAAACGCCGTGGCCCCCACCTTGAACAGCTTGCGCAGGCTGAACTCCAGGCCCAGGCAGAACATCAGGAAGATCACCCCCAGCTCGGCGAGGGTCTTGATGGTGTCTTCGTCGTGGATCAGGCCGAACGGCGGGGTGTGCGGGCCAATGATGAAGCCGGCGACGATGTACCCCAGCACTACGGGTTGCTTGAGGCGGTGAAACAGGACGGTGACCACCCCTGCCACCAGCATGATCACGGCCAAGTCCTGGATAAAGCTGATGGCGTGCATGGCGAGGGGCTCCTTGAGGGTACTGGCGCTTTTCCCACTTCCGCACGCGCCTTTGAAAAATCGCAAAGTGCGGAAGGAAAAGTCTGCCTTGATCGTAAGAAATGCCCTGAGATGGGCTTTTGAAGGTTAACACCGCGACTTCCGCCGGAAAGCCGGTGCAATATATGGAAACAGATCGGTGAACGCGTGACGGCAAGCCGCCCACCGGCGTCCCGTAAGGGATGGCGCTGCAAAGATCCCAGCACCCGCAGAGGTGCCCCCCAACCAATGCCTACAACCCGTGAGTGTGCTATGGAACCCGGAAACGCCCAGCTGTCGATGACGGTATTGATGACCCCTGACATGGCCAACTTCTCAGGCAATGTCCACGGCGGCACCTTGCTCAAGTACCTCGACGAAGTGGCCTACGCCTGCGCGAGCCGTTATGCCGGTCGCTATGTGGTGACGCTGTCGGTGGATCAGGTGATTTTTCGCGAACCGATCCATGTCGGCGAGCTGGTGACATTCCTTGCATCGGTCAACTACACCGGCAATACGTCGATGGAAGTGGGCATCAAGGTGGTGACCGAGAACATCCGCGAGCGCTCGGTGCGTCATACCAACAGCTGCTTCTTCACCATGGTGGCCGTGGACGACCAGCGTAAACCCGCTGCCGTGCCACCGCTGCAGCCCCATAACAGTGAAGACAAGCGCCGGTTCGTGCAGGCCCAGCAGCGCCGACAGATCCGCCAGGAGCTTGAGAAGCGCTACCAGGAAATCAAGGCTGACGCGCTGTAAGTCCAACCAAAAAATGGGGGAGGTTTGCCCCCCACCCACATTGGGTTCTGTGTACTTACAGGCTGATCGGCGTCGCCTCGAAACGTACGCGAGGATGGGCGATGCGGTCCTGGGCGCGGACCAGTTCCAGCTCGTAACTGGCGCAGGCCTGGGTTTCCAGCAGCACTTCGTGCACCGCCGCGGCCGTGAACTCAAAAGCCGCCAACAGGCTGTCGCCCAACAACACCCGCGCCAGGAACAACCCCGACGTCAGGTCGCCCACGCCCACCGGCTGGCGCGGGAACGCCAGCAGCGGCCGACGCAGGTGCCAGCTGCCTTCGGCAGTTACCAGCAGCATCTCGAAACCATCCGGCAACTTGCCCGGGTAATCCAGGTGCTTGACCAGCACCGCCTTCGGGCCACGGGCCAGCAATGCCTTGGCCATGCCCAGGCAGTCGAACAGCGATTGCGGCTTGCGCCCGGCAAAGCTGTCCAGTTCCAGTTGGTTGGGGCACAGGAAGTCGGCCATGGCCGCCGCTTCATCCAGCAGGAAATCGCTGACGTCCTGCGGCACGATGCAGCCCTTTTCCGGATGGCCCATCACCGGGTCGCACAGGTACAGGGCCTTGGGGTTGATGGCCTTGATGCGCGCCACACCGGTAAGAATCGCGCGGCCCTGATCCGCACTGCCCAGGTAGCCAGACAGGATCGCATCGCAGTTGCCCAGCTCGCCGATGGCGGCAATGCCTTCCACCAACGCAGGAATCTGCTGCGGCGCCAGCACTTCGCCCGCCCACTGACCATACTGGGTATGGTTGGAGAACTGCACCGTGTTCAGCGGCCAGACGTTCACCCCGACCCGCTGCATGGGGAACACGGCGGCGCTGTTTCCGGCGTGGCCAAAGACCACATGAGACTGGATCGCAAGCAGATGAGGTGTGCGTTTCATGCAGGAGATTTCCGTAAAGCCATTGAAATTCTGGCCGCGCAGTATGCGACTAAACGCAGCCTGTACGACAGACCGACGACACAGTTAAGCTGCTCTCACTTTGTTGGAGTTTTTCGCATGCTGACCCTGGGAAACATCTTCGTGTTGATGCTGCTGGCGACCGGCGCCGCCTGGGTATGGCACAACCACGGCCTGCGAGAGCGGGCGTTGGCGCGGGTCAAGCAGCATTGCGCCAAGCTCGATATCGAATTGCTCGACGGCGCCGTGGCGTTGAAGCGCATCGGTTTTGTGAAGGATGCCAACGGTCGGCGACGTCTGGCGCGTATCTACAATTTCGAGTTCACCGTCACGGGCGAGACCCGTCACAGCGGAACCATCACGCAATTCGGCGCCCACAGCGCGCAGATCGAACTGGCGCCCTACCCGTTCGAGGTCAAGGAAGCACTGCCCAGCGCCAATGTGATCGAGCTGAGCCAATGGCGCCAGGACCACGCCACCAAGAACCGTCAGTAACGGCAGGCGGCCAGTGCGGCCTGCAACGCGGCTGCGTCCTGGGGTGCACTGAAGATCAATTCGATACGTGAGTCGCGACGCCATTCGCTGGGTTGCCAGGCGAACGGGCTGTTATCCACAGCGTTGGCCGAGATCCACCCATCACGGCTGTGGATAACCAGTTTGGCGCGGCGCCACTCAAGCGCTGTCAGCCACAGGTGCAGACGCTCGGAATCGAATTGCTGGCTCGGGTGCCAACGCCAACCGATACTCCAACCGCCCTCCTGGGCCTGGCTCAGGCAGATCGGCACGCTCGGATCACTCCAGATAGCCGGCAATTGAGCCAGCCCCTTGGGCACCACGAAGTTATCCACAGCCGCTTCAGCCTGCGCATTCAAGCCTGGCAGGCTGCCGAGTGGCACGTATGCCTGCTGCGTCCAATAAATGTTGCGATCGGGTAGCTGTCCTTCGACGGCTTCCCGTTGCGCAGCATCCAGCCTCTCATCCTTGTTCAGCACCAACAGCCCGGCACTGGCCAACGCTTCCTGCTGCGCCGGCGGCAAGGGTTTGCCCGCCGCCAGCGCCTGGGCGTCCAGCACCAATACACAGGGCTGAACCGCCAGCACCTGCTGCCACGGCGCTTCGCGCAACTGCTTGAGCAACTGTGCAGGATGGCCCAGGCCCGAGGGTTCGATAAACAACCGATCCGGCTTGGCCTTACGCAGCAGCCGGCCCAGGCCTACCTGAAACGGTGCGCCATTCACACAACAGAGGCAGCCACCGGCAACTTCACCCAGGGCAATGCCATCGTCATCCAGGCTCAGCAGTGCAGCGTCCAGGCCGATCTGGCCGAACTCGTTGATCAACACCGCCCAGCGCTCATTGGCCGGGCGTTGGGCAAGCAGGTGCCTGATCAGGCTGGTCTTGCCGGCGCCCAAAGGCCCGGCAATCACGTGGGTGGGAATGTTCTGCAGCATGGGTGCCATCGTTCGGACCGTGTAGAGGGTTTGATCCTACGCGGTTACGCGAGCCAATCCAGCGTCAGAATCAATCGGCGCTCATCCGCTTTCAGCGCCGGGGAGCGATGGATGAGGCCGTGGTTTTCGTTGCCGTGCCATTTGGTGCCTTTGAGCAGGGCCACTTCACCGCACTGGATCTGTTCGATGCGCTCGCTCGGTTCGGCTTCCGGTTGGCTGAGCTTGCGGCGGTCCATCCTCCCTTCGCGCAACCACTGGCTGCCGATGCCGGCGTAGGTGGTGATCAGCCGCACCGGCACATGGTCAACGTGAAAACGCGGGCACATGGCTTTATCCAGCAGCCGCAGGCGCACACCAATGCGCTTGGCGCCGAGCAGGCACGCAAAGGCGCTGACCAGCCACGACACATCGGCGATAAAACCTTCGTAGCCTTCAAGATCGCGGCAACTGGATGCCAGACCGCACAGGTTCGGCTCGGCGTCTTCGCTGTTGAGTTCGATCACCAAGGACTCGGCCAACGGCTCATTGAGCGCCACCAGCAAGGCGCCGAACTCGGCAATATGCAACGGCAATTGGCGCTGCCACAGCGCCAGGTTCACGCCGTCTTCGAGAATATCGGACAGCGCCAGCGGGGTTTCACCACGGGTCTGGCGAACCATCGGGCGCAAGGGGATAAGCGGTGCCAGCATCAGGCGGCCTCTTCATACCAGGGACCAAACGGATCAGCCAGCAGGCGCCAACCTTCGACACCCAGGGCCAGTTCTTCATCGGTGAGCAAGCACGCGTCCAACTCGGCACGCATCCGCGCGAAGTCGATATTTTGTCCGATAAACACCAGTTCCTGACGGCAGTCGCCAGTACTGAGCTGCCAGTTGCCCATGATGGCGGCGACGCTTTCTTCGTCCTGGGGCCATTGGCTTTTTGGCACAAAGCGCCACCAGCGTCCGGCAAAGCCATGGCGCATCAAGCCACCGGCCTGGGACCAGCTGCCCGCATCCTGATGCTTGCTGGCCAGCCAGAAAAAGCCCTTGGAACGCAGCAATTTGCCGTTGACCCAAGGCCGGTCGATAAAGTCGAAGAAGCGTTGCGGGTGGAAGGGACGACGTGCGCGGTAGGCCGTGGAGGCGATGCCGTACTCTTCAGTTTCCGGTACATGTTCACCCCGCAACTCCTGCAACCAGCCCGGCGCCTGCGCGGCACGTTCGAAGTCGAAGCGGCCCGTGTTGAGGATCTTGTGCAGCGGCACCTCGCCCATGACCATCGGGATGATTTCCGCCTGGGCGTTGAGGCGTTCAAGGATGGCCATCAGTTCTTCGCGCTCACAGCGGCTGATCAGGTCGATCTTGCTGATCAGGATCACGTCGGCGAATTCGATCTGCTCGATCAACAGGTCGGTGATCGAGCGTTCGTCTTCCTCACCGAGGGTTTCGCCCCGTGAGGCGAGGCTTTCGGCGGCCTGGTAGTCGAGCAGGAAGTTCATGCCGTCGACCACGGTGACCATGGTGTCCAGGCGCGCGATATCGGCCAGGCTTTGTTCGTTTTCATCACGGAAGGTAAAGGTTTCAGCCACCGGCAACGGCTCGGAGATACCGGTGGATTCGATCAACAGGTAATCGAAGCGACCTTCCTTGGCGAGTTTTCCGACTTCTTCGAGCAAGTCTTCACGCAAGGTGCAGCAGATACAGCCGTTGCTCATCTCCACCAGTTTTTCTTCGGAACGGTTGAGGGTAACGTCGCGCTGCACCTCGCTGCCGTCGATGTTGATTTCGCTCATGTCGTTGACGATCACCGCCACGCGCAGGTTTTCGCGGTTGCGCAGGACGTAGTTGAGCAGCGTGCTTTTACCGGCGCCGAGAAAGCCGGACAACACGGTAACGGGGAGACGATTGGGCATCAGGTGATCCTCATCAGGGTTGGCCGGTCAAATCGCCCGTTTATGGCGTTCGCGCAGCTCTTGACGTTCTTTGGCTTCGATACACAGGGTGGCGGTGGGGCGCAGCAGCAGGCGTTGCAGGCCGATGGGCTCACCGGTTTCGCGGCACCAGCCGTATTCGCCGCGGGCCAGCAGCTCGAGGGCGTCGTCGATTTTGTCGAGCAGCTTCTTTTCCCGCTCCAGCAAGCGCAGTTGCCACTGGCGCTGTTCTTCGGCGCTGCCCACATCGGCCGGGTCGCTGTTGGGCTCCTGCTCGCGCAGCACCAGGAATTCGCCCTCGATGCGCGCTTGCAGTTCATGGCGCTGAGTCAGCAGCAGTTCGCGGAAAAAGCCCTGCTGGGCTTCATTCATGTAGTCGGCGGGCGGTTGGGCCAGCAGGTCTTGTTCGGTCATGGGGAGCGGTTCACGGGTCAGGCTGTGCTTTTATGTTATAGTATAACAATACAAATAAGCCAATCCCCCTTGCTCGTTACGACGAAGGGCGCAATGCTTGAACACTTACCAGCCCCCGAGACCCCTTATGAAATACCTGGTGTGCGCCCTGTTACTGGCAGTCGCGGGGCCTGCCTGCGCCCAAGCGCCAAGCTTGCTGGCCAAGTGCACGCGCAGCGCCAACCTGTTGGCCTGTGTGGACCCCCTGGGCAATGCCTACAGCGTAGCGACGGTGGGCACCACCACGTATCTGCGCGGTTTCGAAGTGATCGGGAAACGTTATTGGGCACAAACCAACAGCCGCTACGGGCAATTGACGTTCTTTACCGGTTTGGCGTCGGATGGAGAGGCATGGGTGGGCTACACGCGGCGCGTGGGCTGGACCACGATCAACCGGTTTTCCAGCTCCGGGGGCGCCACTGCCAAATTCACGTGCAGCCGAATTACCGGCTGTTAGGCCTGAGCATTCTTCTGTTCCTGGACCCAGGCCATGTAGCTGTTCATCGGCGGGTTCTTCTGGAAGTAATTTTTCAGACCTTCGAACAAACCGTCCGCAACTGCTTGTTGATGGCGCGCCGTCACCAGGCGCTGGGCGTCCTGGGCATTGGAGATAAAGCCGGTCTCCACCAGGATCGACGGCACGTCCGGTGACTTGAGCACCGCGAACCCCGCCTGTTCCACACGCTTCTGATGCAGGCTGGTGATGCTTTGCAGGCTCCCCAGCACCGAGCTGCCCAGTTGCAGGCTGGAAGCGATGGTGGCGTTCATCGACATATCAAGAATCACCCCGGCCAGCATCGGGTCCTTATCCTTGAGATTGAGCAACGTGGTGGCGCCCAGCAAATCCGCGCCGTTTTCACGCTGGGCCATAAAGCGCGCCGTGGCCGAGGTCGCGCCGCCTTCCGACAGCGCATACACCGAGGCGCCCGAGGCAGTGAGCCGTGGCGCGGCATCGGCATGCACCGAGATGAACATATCGGCCTTGTGCTGACGGGCGATGTCCACGCGCTTGCGCAGCGGCACAAAGAAGTCGTCGTTACGCACCAGTTTCACGTCAAAACCCTTTTCGCGCTTCAAACGCTTGGCCAGCAGTTGGGCGATAGACAACACCACGTCTTTTTCGCGCTGGCCCTTGGAGCCGACAGCGCCGGGGTCTTTGCCGCCGTGGCCGGGGTCGACCACCACGATAATGTCGCGCTTGGGGTGCGCCTTGTTCACCGCGGCCACCAAGGGCACCGCCTCAGCCGCGATTTGACGCGGTGCACGGGTGGCGCTGGTCAGGTCCAGCACCAGGCGATGGCCCTGCCCGTCCTGAGGCGGCAATACAAAGCTGTTGAGCTGCATCGGCGCGGCCAGGTCGAGCACGATGCGCGTATCCGCCTTGCCGAAATGCCCCGAGCGAATCGAGGTGATCCCGCTGTTCTTCAGCTCAAGTTGAGAAAAGTCACCACTGAGGCCTGCGCCGCTCAGGTCGATGATCAAGCGTTCCGGAGCAGTCAGGGAGAAGGTCTTGTATTGCACTGGGCCGCTAAGATCAAACACCAGGCGCAGCTTATCGTCCGAGCGCCACAGGCGTGCATTGCGGATCTGGGTCGCGTGGGCGGCGAACGGCAAAGCAAACAAAGGGCTGGCCAGGAGCAGGTTGAGGAGCTGACGTCTGTGCATGACAAATACCGCAAATGGAGGAGCGTCCGTACTCCACATGAGTGAAAAAAGGCCGAGGCAGAAAATTCATCGTCGACTCTATTGTTATACTATAACATGTCGAATTATTTCCAACGATGGACCTGCTTATGAATGCGCTGACTCTGCCGGATATTGCCGCGCAGGCTTCAAGCCAAGCCTTGCCACTCGATTGGGTGGGCATGTGTGGCATCGCCCTGCCGATCCTCATTGACGGCCAACGCCTGAGCGCCAGCGCCGATGCCGGCGTCAGCCTGGACGATGGCACCGCCCGTGGCATTCATATGTCACGCCTGTACCTGGCACTGGAGATGCTCGAACAGCAGCCCGTTACGCCTGCACTTCTGCGCAATGTACTGCAGCAGTTTCTCGACAGTCATGAAGATTTATCTAAGAACGCCTACCTGCGTCTGCACACGAATTTACTGCTGAAACGCCCAGCACTGGTCAGCCCACTGGCCGGCTGGAAGGCCTACCCGGTGAGCATCGAAGCGCGCCTGGAAAACCAGATGTTCCACGTGGAACTAAAAATTGACGTTACCTATTCTTCAACCTGCCCCTGTTCCGCCGCCCTCGCCAGGCAGTTGATTCAGCAGCAATTTCTCCAAGACTTCGGTAACACGCCGTTGCAGCATGAAGACGTGCTGTCCTGGCTCGGCAGCGCCAACGGTATCGTCGCCACGCCCCACAGCCAGCGCAGCAGCGCGCAGTTGCACGTGCACCTGCAAGGCGAGCATCTGGCGCTGACCGAGCTGATCAACGCTGCCGAAGCCGCCCTCGGCACCGCCGTACAAACCGCCGTAAAACGCGCGGACGAACAAGCCTTCGCCCTGGCCAACGGGCAGAACCTGATGTTCTGCGAAGACGCCGCCCGCCGCCTTAACCTCGCCTTGAAACGCTCGGATGCCGTCAAAGCCTTCCACCTCAAAGTGATCCACGCCGAAAGCCTGCACGCGCACGATGCCGTGGCTGAAAGCCGCTGGACGAGAAACCCTGCATGATCACCTGCACCGCTTTACGCTGGGGCGCCCCTGGCCAACCGCTCACTCCCGCCGTGGATTTCACCCTGGAAAAAGGCAGCCTCACCGGCGTGATCGGCCCCAACGGCTGCGGCAAAAGCAGCCTGCTCAAAGTCATCGCCGGCCTGCAAAAACCGTTGGAGGGCAACGTAACCGTGGATGTTCCACGCCGAGGTGGCCTGTCGTTCCTGCCCCAGCAACAACACCTTGACCGCCAGTTCCCCATCAGCCTGCAAGAACTGGTCGCCGCCGGCTTCTGGGGCACGCGACTCACTCCGCAACAACGTAGCGAGCGCCTGCAGAGGGTGCTCGAAGACTGGTGCCTCAGTGGCCTGGAACAGCGCCCGCTGATGGCGTTGTCAGGCGGCCAACTACAACGCGCATTGCTCGCTCGCATGAGCCTTGCCGAGTCGCCAGTGTTACTGCTTGACGAGCCCCATGCCGCTCTGGACGAAGAAGGCCAGGCGCTGTGCTGGAGCCATATCCACGCCTGGCACGCCGAAGGCCGAACGTTGGTGGTGGTGTGCCATGACCTGGCCTCCGTACGCCAACACACCCAACAAGTGGTGCAGATCAAAAGCAGCGGCTGCGTGTTCGGTTCCAGCAAAGAGTTGATCCGCCCGCAGCCGCACATGCAGGTGGCCTGATGCACTTCACCGCCCACCTGTGGATGCCCTTCCTCGACTTCGTCTTCATGCGTCGCGCCCTGATCGGCGGGCTGGTGCTAGCCTGCAGCACCGCTCCGCTCGGCGTATTTCTGATCCTGCGCCGCATGAGCCTGATCGGTGACGCCGTCGCCCACGGCATATTGCCCGGTGCCGCACTGGGCTTCTGGTTCGCGGGCTTGAGCCTGCCCGCGCTGACCATCGGCGGCCTGGGCGCTGGCCTGGGCATGGCCGGCCTGTCGGCGTGGATCACCCGCCGCACCGGCCTGCGCGAAGATGCCAGCCTGGCGGCTATCTACCCCATCTCCCTCGCCGCCGGCGTATTGATCCTGGGTCTGGCCGGCAAGCGCCTGGACCTGCTGCACCTGCTGTTCGGCTCGGCCCTGGCCGTCGACGAAACCACCCTGACCGGCATGCTCTGGGTTTCCGGATTCAGCCTGATCGCCATGGCGCTGATCTACAAACCGCTGCTGCTGGACACCCTAGACCCGCTGTTCCTGCAAACCGTCAGCCGCCTTGGCCCCCTGGCCCACGGCTTGTTCCTGACCCTGGTGGTCCTGAACCTGGTGATTGGCTTCCAGGCCATCGGCGCCTTGATGGTGGTGGGTTTGATGATGCTGCCGGCCATCGCTTCACGCTTCTGGAGTCGGCGCCTGCCGGTGTTGATCGCGGTATCGGCGGTGCTGGGATGCCTGTCGGTGTGGTTGGGTTTATTGCTGTCGTTCTACTTCTCGCTGCCCAGCGGCCCGGCGATTGTGCTGGTGGCTGGCGGTGGGTACCTGCTGTCCGTGGTCTTCGGTCCGGTGCACGGCTTGCTGCGCCGCCCGCCTTTGCTTACATCCCAATGAGGTGTTTCCCGATGCGCGCTCTACTCGTGCTGTTCAGTCTGCTGCTGCCGTTGTCGATGGCCCAGGCCGCCGACAAACTCCAGGTGGTTACCAGCTTCAGTATTCTCGATGACATCACCCACCAGATCGGTGGCGATCACATCCAGATCAGCAACATGGTCGGCCCCGACGCCGATGCCCATACCTACGAGCCAACCCCGGACGACGCCAAGGCGCTGCTCAAGGCCAAGCTGATCATCAAGAACGGCCTGGGCTTCGAGCCGTGGCTGGACCGTCTGGTGACCAGCACCGAAACCAAGGCCACGGTGGTCACCGCCAGCAAAGGCGTGATTTCCCACACCATGGAGGAAGACGGCGAAACCATCCCCGACCCGCACGCCTGGCACAACCTGGCCAACGCCGAAATCTATGTGAACAACATCACCAAGGCGCTGGTGGCCGCCGACCCGGCCAACAAGGCCGACTACCTGCGCAACAGCCAGGCCTACCTGAAAGAAATCTACCGCCTGCTGGCCGAAGCCAAGACCAAGTTCGGCGCGCTGCCACCGGGTAACCGTCGCATCGTCACCTCCCATGACGCCTTCGGTTACCTGGGCCAGGCCTATGGCATCCAGTTCCTCGCACCGCAAGGCCTGTCCACCGAACGTGAACCTTCGGCCGCCGAAGTCGCCGCGCTGATCACCCAGATCCGCAAGGACAAGGTCAAGGCGGTGTTCATGGAAAACATCAAGGACTCGCGCCTGCTCAAACAGATCGCCGATGAAAGCGGCGCGCAGATTGGCGGCACGCTGTACTCCGACGCCCTGGCCGCAGAAGGGCCGGCGAGCACCTTCACCGGGCTGTTCGAGTACAACCTCAACACCCTGTGCGCAGCGTTGAGCAAGCCGTGACCCTGAGCATGCTCGAACTGGAAGGGGCTGCCGTCGGCAGCCGCTTTCCACTCGCCGCCGTGCTCGACGCCCTGCCGTGGAACAGCGACGGCCTGATCGCCGCCATCGCCCAGCAACACGGCAGCGGCGAAGTGCTGATGCTGGCCTGGATGAATCGCCAGGCCCTCAACGAAACACTGGCTACCGGGCAGGTCTGCTATTGGTCGCGCTCGCGCCGACAGCTGTGGCGCAAAGGCGAACGCTCCGGTCACTGGCAACAGTTGGTGGAAGCGCGCCTGGATTGTGACGGCGACGCGGTACTGCTGATCGTCGACCAAGAAGGCCCGGCCTGCCACACCGGCCGCCCCACCTGTTTCTACAACGCCATCGACGGCGCCTATGTTCACATCATTACGGAGCCAGTTGCATGATCCGCAAGAATCCTTCCGGCGATCTGCCGGTGATTGCCGAATCGGCCTACGTCGACAAGACCGCGATCATCTGCGGCAAAGTCATCATCGGCGAGAACGTGTTTGTCGGCCCCTACGCCGTGATCCGCGCCGACGAAGTCGACGCCGGCGGCGCCATGGACCCGATCACCATCGGCGCCAATTCCAACATCCAGGACGGCGTGGTCATCCACTCCAAGTCCGGCGCGGCGGTGACGATAGGCGAATTTACATCCATCGCCCATCGCTCCATCGTCCACGGCCCCTGCACCGTCGGCGACCGGGTGTTCATCGGTTTCAACAGCGTGCTGTTCAACTGCGCCGTCGGCGATGGCTGCGTGGTACGCCACAACTCGGTGGTCGACGGCCGTGATTTGCCCGCCGCCTTCTACGTGCCCTCCACCACCCGCATCGGGCCGAATACCGACCTGTCGCAATTCCCGCCGGTGAGTGTCAGCGCCTCGGAGTTTTCCGAAGACGTGGCACGTACCAACGTCGACCTGGTGCGCGGTTACAAAGCCCTGCAAAACGAGTTCTAAGCCATGAGCCGCCTGCTGATCCGCAACGCCCGCCTGGTGAACGAAGGCGAGGAATTCGACGCCGACGTGCTGGTCGCCAATGGCCGTATCGAAAAGATCGCCAACAGCATCGGCGGGAACGCCGCGCCCGTGTCCATCGACGCCCAAGGCCAGTGGTTGCTGCCGGGCATGATTGACGACCAGGTGCACTTTCGCGACCCCGGCGCGCCGGACAAGGGCAGCTTCTACAGCGAGTCCCGCGCAGCGGTAGCCGGCGGCATCACCAGCGTCATGGACATGCCCAACACCAACCCGGCCACGCTGAACCTGGAAGCCCTGGCCGATAAAAAGCGCCGCGCGGCCCTGCACTCGGTGGCCAACTACGGCTTTCACTTCGGGGTCAGCAACGACAACCTCGACACCGTCGCCGCCCTCGACCCGCGCGAAGTGGCCGGGGTCAAAGTGTTCATGGGCGCCTCTACCGGCAATATGCTGGTGGACGACCCACGGATCCTGGAACGGCTGTTTGCCGAAGTGCCGACCATTCTGCTGGCCCACTGCGAACACACGCCGAGCATCCAAGCCAACGAGCAGCGCATGCGTGAGCGCTTTGGTGACAGGATCCCCGCCGTCGCCCACCCGCTGATCCGCGATGCCGAAGCCTGCTATCGCTCATCCTCCTTCGCGGTGGAACTGGCCAAGCGTCACGGCACGCGCCTGCATGTACTGCACCTGACCAGCGCCCGCGAGTTGGCATTGTTCGAAGACAAACCCCTGGCGCAAAAACGCATTACTGCTGAGGTCTGCGTGCACCACCTGCTGTTCGATGACCGTGACTATCACCGCCTCGGCCACCAGATCAAATGCAACCCGGCGATCAAGACCCGCGCCGACCGCGACGCCCTGCGCCTGGCCTTGCTGAGTGATCGTCTGGATGTGATTGGCACTGACCATGCGCCGCATACCTGGGCGCAAAAACAGTTGAGGTATCGTGAAGCGCCTGCGGGTCTGCCCCTGGTGCAACACGCGCTGCCGGCGTTGTTGGAGTTGGTGGCCGATGGGCTGCTGCCCCTGACCACCTTGGTGGCCAAGACCAGCCACCGTGTCGCCGACCTGTTTGCCATCCCCGACCGGGGTTATCTGCGTGAAGGGTATTGGGCCGACCTGGTGCTGATCAAACCGGAGCCCGAAGGAAAACCGGTCAGGGACGAGCCGATTCTTGCCCGCTGCGGCTGGACGCCGTTCGCCGAACGCAGCTTTCGCCACAGCGTGAGCACCACCCTGGTCTCCGGCCACCTGGCCTGGCACAACGGCCAGGTGGTCGACAGCTGCCAGGGTTTACCGCTGTACTTTCTGCGTTAAGCGCGAGGCTTGACCGTGCCGCAATCGGTGCCCAGCCATTGGGCGTGGGTATCCAGGCTGCCCTTCTGCTGAACGCCGGTGGCATTGAAGGTGCCGTTGACGGTGGTGGTGAATTCTTTCTGGCTCTGGAAGGTAGCGATGCCGGTGCCCTGGGCTTTAGGGCAACTGAAGCGGAATTTCCACTGGTTGCCGGTCTTGTCGGTCACTTCCTGCCTGCAGCCCGATTGCGGGTCGGTCAGGGGGATCGAATCAGAGGCGACTTGTGCCGGGGTGAGGCACACCTGCACGCCTTTGCCGGCCATGGTGATGCCTTGTTTTTCCAGCATGGCGCGCTGTTCGGGGGTCATCTGTTGCTTGAGCTGACCGAGGATCAGCGACAGGTCCGGCAGGTCCTGGTTATCGACTTTCATGTTGCTGGTGGTCAATTCCCACAAGCCCGGCGCCAGCATCTGCGCCTGCGCTGCCACCGGCAACGACAAACCAACAACCATGGCCAAACCAAGCAGACGAGCATTCATCGGGTAACTCCTGGGCAATTGTGGGCGTTAGACGCCGCAAAAGTGCCAGTGTTGCACGGCAAATAAAATAGCGACATTCGCAGCCGTTCATGGTCTGTTAGGCATTGGATTGTCTGGAGTACCGTCGTCCATGGATTTCTTTGGCCCGCACCTGCTCGCCTACTTCATCGCCACGCTGCACTTGCTCGGGACTCTCGCCGCGATCCACGCGGTGCTGACCGTCAGGACCGCCCAAGGCTCGATCGCCTGGGCCCTGTCACTGATGTTCATGCCCTATCTCACCCTGATCCCCTACCTGATCTTTGGCCGCAGCACCTTCGACGCGTATATCCAGGCGCGTCGCCAGGCCAACCAGGAAATGCACACCGCGATCACCGAGCTGAACTGGCGCCCCTGGGTCGAGGAGGCTCTCGCCGCGCGCAACTCCAGTGCCTACGCGTCGTTACGCGCCATGCCCAAGCTGGGCCGCATGCCGTGCCTGGCAAACAATGAAGTGCACTTGCTGATCAACGGCGAGGCCACTTTCAGTGCAATCTTCGACGCCATTCGCAGTGCCAAAACCGCCGTGCTGTTCCAGTTCTTCATCATTCATGACGATGAACTCGGTCGTCAGTTGCAGGCGCTGTTGAAGGAAAAGGCTGCCCAAGGCGTGGGCATCTACGTCATGTACGACCGCATCGGCAGCCATGCCCTGCCCCATCAGTACGTGCAATCGCTGCGCGACGCCGGGGTGCAGGTCAAGGCATTCGCCACCCGGAGCGGTTGGCTCAACCGTTTCCAGGTCAACTTCCGCAACCACCGCAAGATCGTGGTGGTGGACGGTGTCACCGGGTTTGTCGGTGGGCACAATGTGGGCGATGAATACCTGGGCAAAAAACCGCCATTGGCGCCATGGCGCGATACCCATGTGCAAGTTACCGGCCCGGTGGTGGCGTGTTTGCAGGAGTCGTTTGCCGAGGACTGGTTCTGGGCCGCGCGCGAGCTGCCGCCGCTGATCCTGCCGGACGCCTACCCCGAAGACGGCGTGCTCTGCCAATTGCTCGCCAGCGGCCCGGCCGATCCCTATGAAACCTGTTCGCTGTTTTTCGTCGAGGCCATCCATGCGGCCACCGAGCGCGTGTGGATCACCAGCCCATATTTCATCCCCGACGAAGCGGTGTTCGCCGCCCTGCGCCTGGCGGTCCTGCGGGGCGTGGACGTGCGCCTGTTGCTGCCATCGCGGCCCGACCACCGCATCGTGTACGCCGCGTCCAGCCTGTATGCGATCGAGGCGGTGCGCGCTGGTGTCCGGGTGTTCCGCTATACGCCGGGCTTTCTGCATCAGAAGGTGGTGCTGGTGGACAACGAGATCAGCGCCATCGGCAGTGCGAACATGGACAACCGTTCATTCCGGCTGAATTTCGAAGTGATGTTGCTGACGGTCGACGAAGCCTTCGCCAAGCAGGTGGAACAGATGCTGCTGGACGACTTCGCCCAGGCCCATGAAGTGAGCCAGGAAGAAAGCCGCGAGACCCGCCGCCTGCAGCAACTGGGCATGCGGGTGGCGCGCTTGATCTCACCGATTCTCTAACGGCCGATGCGGTAAAAAATGTGGGAGGGAGCAAGCCCCCTCCCACATTTGGATCTCCACCTTTCTGGAACATCAGCTCAGCGATAAATGTCTTCCCGCGTCCACGGCAGTTCATGACTGCCATCCGCGTGAGGCTTCACCGCGAGGATCTGGTGCAGGTTGATCCAGCCCCGCGCAAACGCATAGGCACACCCGGCCAGGTACAGCCGCCAGATGCGCAACGCCTGCTCCGGCACCAGCTTCGCCGCCGCTTCCAGGTTGTCTTCCAGGCGCTCGCTCCAATGGTCCAGGGTGCGCGCGTAATGCAGGCGCAGGCTTTCGACGTCGACCACTTCCAGCCCGACTTCACTGATCTCGGCGGTCATCATCGCCAGGTGCGGCAGTTCGCCGTTGGGAAACACATAACGCTCGATAAACTCCCCGGCGCCACGGCCCACGGGCCGGCCGTCGGTGTGCTTGGCGGTAATGCCATGGTTCATCACCAGGCCACCTTCGCGCACGGCACCAAACAGGGTCTTGCAGTATTGCGCCAGGTTGGCGTGGCCGACGTGCTCGAACATGCCCACGCTCACCACTTTATCGAAACGACCATCCTGAGGCAGATCGCGGTAGTCGAGCAGTTGCAGGTCGATCTGGTCTTCCAGGCCCTCGGCTTTGACCCGCTCCTTGGCCAATGCCAGCTGTTCCTTGCTCAGGGTGATACCAAACACTTTCACCCCGAACTCACGCGCCGCAAAACGTGCCAGCCCGCCCCAGCCACAGCCTACGTCGAGCAGGTACTCGCCGGGCTGCAAGCGCAGTTTGCGGCACAGGTGGCGGAATTTGTCTTGCTGGGCCTGGTCGATAGATTCGCTGCCGGTTTCGAAATAACCGCAGGAGTACGCCATGTCCTGGTCCAGCCATAGCTGGTAGAACGCGTTGGACAGGTCGTAATGGTAGGAAATCGCGGCGGCGTCGGTGACCTTGTCATGGATCGAGCGCACCGGGAGACTCCCGGCCTCATCCTCGACCAAGGCATGACTCAGCTCATCACACACCCGGATCACTTCACTGATGGAGCCTTCCAGCTCCAGTTTGCCCTCGACGAAGGCTTCGCCCAACGAGTCGAGCGTGGGGTGGGACAGTTTGGGCACGACCGTGGGGTCCTTCACCACGATGGTCACACTGGGCTCGGGGCCCAAGTTGAATTCATGGCCATCCCAGAGTCGAAGACGCAGCGGCAGCTGTAGATTCTGTAAGGCCGGTGGAAGTTGCGCGAGCATGAGTAGTCCCCCCTTGTTTCAGACGTCTGGAATGAGGGTAGACCATCCCGAGAAAAAGTAGGAGGCTATCGATTTGATAGCGTTCTTCTATGGGGCTCGGCGCTGGAGCAAACCGTCCTGGATCCACTGTTTCAGCCATGTCACCGCTTGCAGTGGTGCACCCTCTCCATAAGTGACTGCCAACTCCGCACACAGTTCTGAAAAATCCCAGCCGGTGGTCACGATCCCCGCCAAGGCGCAGGCCTCGAAGGGTTCCAGGCTGCGGTAACGGCATACATTCTGGTGGCGCCACACCACGCAGATGTGTGCCGGATCAAGCACCTCGCTGCCCGGGAAACTGGATTTATCCTTGCTGGATCGCCAGATCGCCAGCGTGTTGAAGCGGCAAAGTAACTGCTGCACTGAAGGCGCCAGGTTGACCTGTAGACCCGGCCACTCTTCGGCAGGCAACAACGCCATGTCATCCAGCGTCAGCAACCGCCCTTCGGGCGCGTCAAACGCCAGGGTGAAGGCCCACTCCAACCGCGCCAGCTCGGCCAGCGGCGCGCTTTGTTCGGCCACCAGATGCTCAAGGATAAACGCCGCAAACCGCTCCCCCAGCCAGCGCAAACTGTAATGCGCAGAGGGATGGCGGCGCACATAGGCTTCACTGAGCAACGCAAACTCATCATCCCCGAGCCAATACCGGATGGCGCCGAAGTCATGTCGCAGCACGTCCTGCAAGCGCGAGAGGTAGGCATTGTGATAAATCGCCAAACCCGTTTCCACCCCCAGTGTCGGCCCACCAAGCAACGTGGCGGCGAAATCGCTGCTGGCAACCGGCGTCTCGGATAACAGGTGCTGTTCAAAAGCCAACTGCCAATCGGTCAGGCGCATAACGCTCTCCTGGCCAGGGCGGTGGCCCCCAGTTCGCGGGCCTTGCTCAACTCGGTGAGCAGTTCTTCGAGCGGCGGGAAATGGTCATCGCGCTCCAACAATGTCGAGACCGGCCCCACCTGCTCCAGGGTCTGTTCATACAGCGCCCACACCGGATCGCACACCGGATGGTCGTGGGTATCGACCACGTAGTCGCCGTAATCCATATGCCCTGCAAGATGCAGCTGGCGGATGCTGTCGGGCGGCAGGTTGCGGATAAAGGTCCAGGCATCGAAGCCATGGTTGCGCGCACTCACATACACGTTGTTTACGTCCAGCAGCAACTGGCAGCCCGACAGGTGGGCCAGGGCATTGAGGAATTCCCATTCGGTGAATTCATCCGCCTTGGCACGCACATAGCTGGAGACGTTTTCCAGCACCAGCGGGCGCTGCAACACATCCTGCACTTGGCGAACGCGAGCAGCCACGTGGTAGAGGCTTTCTTCGGTATAAGGCAGGGGCAGCAGGTCATGCAACTGGTGCGCGCTGCCACGGCTCCAGCACAGGTGATCGGAAATCCACGCCGGCTGAATGCGCTCGGCCAGGGATTTGATTTGCTTCAGGTAATCGATATCGAGGGCATGAGGCCCACCAATGGACAGGGACACACCGTGCATCACCAGAGGATATCGCTCGGCTATTGCGTCCAGGTAGTACAAGGCCTTGCCGCCCTGGACCAGATAATTCTCGGAAATCACTTCGAACCAATCCACCGGTGGCGATTGTTCAAGGATCTGTTGATAGTACTCACTGCGTAAACCCAAGCCGTAACCAAGGCTCGGAAGGGAAACAGGCATAGGACGACACTCCAGGGAAAAGTGTCCGCAGCGGTGGGTGCAGCCGCTGCGGTTGCACTCGGTGGCCGGTTACTCGCCGACGGTGCCGCCTTTCTGGTCGCACATGGCCTTGCTCATGGACAGGAAGCCCTGGCCCTTGCACGCACCCTGGCCTTTGCAGGCATGGTCTTTGGTCTTGCAATCGTTCTGGCCTTTGCAGGCGTTGACGCCATAGCAGTGAACGGTGGCGTCTGCGGCCTGTACCTGGGTAGCAACACCAGCAAACATGGTGGCGGCGGCCATCGCCAGGGCAGCACCAGCAGCAGCGGATTTAATCTTCATTCTCGTATTCCTCATGATCGGTAGTGGCGTCGGTCTGAACGGATTGCCCAGTCTCGACACAGCACTAGAGTGAGGCCCCTTATCGGCGTTACAGCCGTGTGCAAATATTCCTGAAATTAATCCTCAAGCTTCGACAGCGGCTCCTGAAACCGCAGCAAACGCCCGGCATTGCCCAGTACCAGCAAGGTGCTGAGGTTATGCAGCACCGCCGCAATCATCGCCCCCGCAGCGCCCAACCAGCCAAAGGCGGCAAACACCACGATGGCCAAGGTCCAGCCCAGGCCGATGACCACGTTGACCTGCAACGTACGCCGGCACTGGCGACTCAAGCGCACACAGGTGCCCAGGCGCCGCAGGTCGCTGCCGATCAACACCACATCCGCCGAGGCCAGCGCAATGTCCGCCCCGCCCGCGCCCATGGCCACCCCAACCACGCCCGCCTTGAGCGCCAGGGAATCGTTGATCCCATCACCGACCACCATGGGCCGGAAGCCGCTGCCGATTTCCCCAAGCACGCGGTTGAGCTTGTCCTCGGGTAACGCCTGGGCTTCGACATCGCTGATGCCCACGTCCAGCGCCAGGCTGTCGGCCACGCTTTGACGGTCGCCAGTGAGCAGCAGTTGACGACCCAGGCCCAAATCCCGCAACTCTTGCAGGGCCTGGCGCGCCTCCGGCTTGACACTGTCGGCCAGCAGGAGCCAGGCCAGGAACTGCCCGTTCAGGGCCAGCCCGGCAATCGGGCCGTCATGGTTCGGCACCGTCGTCGTGACAATACCCAATTGCTCGAACAACTCGGGACGGCCCAACGCCGCTTCGCCCTGCTCGGTCTGTGCCACAACGCCCAGGCCCTGGCGCTCGCGAATATCCGTGAGCGCCAGCAGTTGCGCCTGAGTCGCCAACCCCGCCAACGCACGGCTGACCGGGTGGCTACTGGCCGAACCGAGGCTGGCCGCAAGGTTGAGCAGCGCCTGGCGATCGGTCGACGAGGTCTCGATGGACTGCAAACGCAGGGTGCCAAAAGTCAGGGTGCCGGTCTTGTCCACCACCAGCGAGGTCAGGTCCGCCAACTCTTCGAGGAACGCCGAGCTGCGAATCAGGATCCCATGCCGGGCCGCCACGGCGATTCCGGCAATCGCCGTCGCCGGTGCCGACAGCACCAGGGCGCAGGGGCACGCCGCCACCAGCACCGCGAGCATCGCCTGGGCGTCATTGGTCACAAACCAGGTTACTGCCGCCAGCAGCAATACCAACACCATATAGCTGCCCGCGTAACGCTCCAACAGCCGCGTGATCGGCGGCTTGGAACGTTCGGCGTTCTGCATCAGCGCGATGACTTTGCCCAGGGTCGACTCATTGCCGGTACGTGTCACTTGCAGGCGCAACAGGCCATCGAGGTTGATCGCCCCGCCAAACACCTGCACACCCACACTGGCTTCCAACGGCACCGACTCACCGGTGATCGGCGCCGTGTCCAGGCTCGCCTGGCCCGACAGCACCACGCCATCGGCGGGCACCCGATCACCGGCGCGCACCTCGACGATATCGCCGGTGCTCAGCGTGCCGTTATCCACTTCGATGATGCTGCCGTCGGCCTGCACCCGCCGCGCATGGCTGCGGGTCAGTTTGCCCAGGGCATGAATCGCCTCCTGGGAGCCGATCACGCTGCGCTCTTCCAATACGTGGCCGAAGATCATGATGATCGGCAGCAGCGCGGCGGTGAGCAGATCGCCGGTGGCCCAGGCGCCGAGCATCGCCAGGGCGATCAGTTGGTCGGTAATGCCATGCAGGCTGGGAAAACGCAGGCTGTACCAGGCCGAGCGCATCACCGGCACCGCCACCAGCAACGAGGCGACACCGAGCAGCAACTGGCTGACGCCCGTCTGGTCCGGCGCCAGCCAGCGCCATACCAGGCCCAGCGTCAGCAAGCCCAGGGCGAGCATGGCCAGGGTCAATTGTCGGGCAGCGCTGCGCTGTTCGGCGGAGGTCAGCATGGGTGCGCTCATTGTTCGGCTCCCTGGATGATCAAGCGGGAGTCGTCTTTAGGATCGACCGTGGTCACCGAACCGGCCTGGCCGAGAATCTTCGGCATACGCTCGCGGTACAGGCGCAACAGCAAGCCCGGGTCTTTGACCTGGGCCAGGCTGGCGACCGTGGCGGTTTGCGCCTGGGCATTGGCCAGGCGTTCACTGGCCTGGGCGTGGGCAACCTGCACCAGGCGGTCGGCCTGCTGGTTGGCGGTCTGGGTGAGTTTTTCCGCTTCGGTCCGGGCGTTTGCCACGGCTTTGTCGGCTTGTTGACTGGCGGTGAGTACGGCGTTGAACGCATTCACCGCCGGGCCCGGCAGGCTCGATTGCACATCGACCCGCGTCACCTCGATGCCCAGCCCCAGCCCGGTGGCGGCCAACTCGGCCAGGCGCTTGTTGATGCCTTGCACCAAGTCACCCCGCAGCCGCTCGCGACGCTCGGCGGCGCCGTTGTCGGTACCGATCAATTCGGGGCGCGCCACCAGGATCGTGTCCAGATCGCGCGCCGCCGTCAGCGCCACGGCGCTGCGGGTCACCAGGCGATCCAGGGCCGGCAGCACATGCGCGCCCTGCAACACAAAGGCGTAGGGTTCGGTGACCTTGTAGAACACCCGCACATCCAGCTGCACCACTCCGGCATCGCCGGTCAGCAGGTAGCCGGAGCCGGCCAGGGCGTCGCTCAAGGGCGTGGCGAAACTGGCCACGCGATCAGCCTGCACCGCCGCATCGGAACGCAACAGGTTCTCCACCCGACGCTCGATCACCCGGTCGGCCGCCGGCAATAACACCACCTGCTCGAACGGCCGCGGCCAGGCCAGCAGCAGCCCGGCATTCTGGATGCGGTCGAGGGCGCCGAAGTGCAGCACCACCGCACGGTTCTGCGGGTCGATCTGCCGCACATTGGAAAACGCCCACGCCAATGCCGCCAACACCGTCACCGCGTACAACGCCAGGAACGTCAGGCGCCCGGCCTGGATCCAGGGGCTGTCCGGGCTGTCACGCTCGGTCATGGCTGAACGTCCTTGGGTCCGTCCACCAACGCGCGAAAGGGCGCGGCGTCGGTGCGCAGGATGATTTTGGTGCCAGGGGTCACGACCGTGCCCAGGGTATCCAGGGAGCGCAGCAGGTTATACAGCTGCGGATTGCCGGCGTAGGCACGCCCATAAATCTGCGCGGCTTCGACCCGTGACTGGGCTTCGATGTCGGCGGCTTTCACCGTGGCATCGGCCTGCACGATGCGCGCGTCACGCTCAGCCGCGGAGCGAATCTGCGCGGCCTCGCGCTTGCCCACGGCCGTGCGTTCGGTGGCGATGGTTTCACGCTCGGCACGCATGCGGTCGACGGTGGCGGTGAGCGTGACCGACGGCAACGTCAGCCGCTCGATCCCCACCTGCGCCACGCGCACGCCATAGGTGGTGAGCAATTGTTGATCAATCTGCTGGCGCAGCTGCGCCTCGAAATCGGCAATGCGCACCTGGCTGGCGTCAGTGTTGATCAAGCTCGACAGGTCAAAGCTGGCCGCCGTGGTTTCCAGCGCCGAGCCGACAAAGGTGCGGATCTGCCGCGCCGCCTCATCCGGCTGGTTCTGCACGGCGCGCATAAAGCGCTGCACATTGTCGGCATCGCCCTGCACCTGCCACGCCACATAGGCCTGCACGATAATCCGCAAGCCATCGCGCGTGCCCACATCCTGCAAGCCGCTGGAGGTGGTGCGCAGGCGCAAGTCCACCGGGATCGCCGCTTCGAACGGGGCCGGCCAGCGCCAGCCCAGGCCCGGTTCCAACAACACCCGCGACGGGTTGCCGAAGCGGGTAATCACCGTGGCTTCGCCGGAGCGCACCTGCACCAGGCTCGCCGCCGCCACCGCGAACAGCACCAGCAACACCGCCCAGGCCATACGCCGCCAAGGGAAAGGACCCGCCGCCTGTTCATCACCGTGATGAGGGTGATGGTGGCCGTGGTGGTGACCATGATCGTGAGAATGAGCGCTCAACAGACAGACTCCTTATTGAACGGCTTTACGCGGCAGCGAAGGGTCGGCCGGCAAAGTAAAAGAACGCAGATCAATCGTCGGTGCACCTTCGGCGCCAAGGCGGTGATCCAGAATAAGCAGCTTGGCGTGGGCCAGGCCCAGGCTGAGTTGGCCCAGGTACTGTTCCAGCACAAAGGCCCGACCGGCCGCGGCGTAGGCCTTTTGTTCGGCGGTAAAGCGCAGGTCGGCCGCTTGGGCGCCGGCATTCACTTCGCGGGCGGTGGCCAAGGCCTGGTCGCGGGCCGTGCTGGCTTGCAGCAAGGCCTGGTTGGTGTGTTCGCTGGCGGCGCCGCGCTCACGGGAGATCAGGGCCTGGGCGCCGATCTGCGCGGCTTGCACGCCGTGGTAGGCATTGGCGGCGCCGGCCGGTGGGTGGATGGCTTCCACGACAGTGGCGAGGATTTCCACACCGCTGTCGAGTGCCTGCAAGTCTGCCTGCACGGCGCGGCCGATTTCGTCGGCCAGGCGCGTGCGTTGTTCGCCGAGCAATTCGTCGAGGGTACGCGAGGCAAAATCGTGCACCAGGATGCGGCTGGCGGTGCTGCGGATCAGGGTCGGCACATCCGCGCTGTTATAGGTGGCGGCGAGCGCGGCCTGGTCGGTGAGGCCGATGCGGTAAACGAAGCGCACATCCATATTGACGATCTGGAAGCTCTGCTTGTCGCCGCTGCTGCTGGCGATCACCTGGGATTTGTCATTCACATGGCTGGCATCCCACAGCCGATTGGCAACCAGCGGTGCCGGGCCTTCGGCAGGCGCCAGCTCCGGAGTAGAGGCTTCGCTGACGCTGGTGGCCAACTCATGCACCACGCCGTTCTCCACGTTGATCACGCGGCCCAGGGGCCAGGGCAAGCCGGTATGCAGGCCCGGGCCGAACACCTCGACGGGCTTGCCAAAGCGCTCATAAATCCCACGGCCTTGCAGGGGCACTTCATGCACGCCGGTCAGCGCCCAGCCGACCGCCAGCACCACCAGCAGCACCGGCAAAAACGCCCGGCGCATGTAGGTAAACGCCCAGATCTGGCGCAGGTCGATGCCGAAACGGTTGTGTAATTCGTGCTGCAACGCCAGCAACGGTTGTGGCGGCCAGCGCAGCAACCCGGCGATGAAACTCTGCGCCATCAGGCGTGGTTCAAGGCGCGGCTGGCGCGGGCTGAACAGCGACAGCAGGCCTCTTAATAGAAACTCCAGCGCTACCAGCGCCGGCAACAGCCCGACCAGCACCGCCAGGCGCAACGGCCAGACCGACTCGGCCCCGGCAAACAGCAGGCAAATGGCACTGACCACCAGGCAGGTAATCGCCACCCGGCTCAACTGCGCCAGTTGCGCGGCTTCCGGCCACTGGGCCGTGGTTTCCTGAGCCAGGCGCCGTTCGAACACCAACAAGCCAAACGCCAGGGCCAAGGCCAACGCAGCCCCCACGCTGGCCGCTTGGCCGACAGGCGCCGAGGGCAGGCCCAGGTTCCAGAATTCGATGATGCTGACCAGCGCCAGCAGCGACCAGCCGCCCAGCCACAAGACCGGGGCGCCGATCTGCCGGCCAAAGCGTTCCACAAGGCGCGCGTAGCGACCCGTTTCTTCAACGGGCAATTCGGCCGCCGGCGCCTCCAGCGCCTGGGCCCGCCAATCGGCCACCCACCACGCCGACTGCAGCCCTGCCACCAGCACCAGCAGGGCCGATGCACAGTTGATCAACACCACCGGCCAGATCGACAACGGCGAAAACAGCGCGACAAACAACGCCAGCACCCAACCGACAACGGCCAGCACCGTCAGGCTGATACCGGCTTGCCGCAATCGGCGGGCATGGAACAGCCCTTGCTGAAAACGCGGCAGGCCTTCCACCGAAGCGCCGTCCGCCTCTAGATCCACTTGCATCCACTCACGCCCGCTTGTACACAATTCGTTACGATATAACACGCGGCGTGAAATTTTTGTTCGTTAAACAGGGTTTTTGAACATGGCAAAAATCTCTTGTGGGAGGGGGCTTGCTCCCGATGGCGATGGGTCAGCCGGCACATGCATCAACCGGTAGACCGCTATCGGGGGCAAGCCCCCTCCCACATTTGTCCCTCAGTGCTTTCCAGATCGTGACTAAACCCCCATAAACACGCGCCATCACTGGTATAGGCCATGAATAATCGGCACACTCCAGGCAGTTTTTCGCGGGCTCTCGGACAAGGAAGCGTCACCCCCATGATTTCGATCTATCAGCTCAAACCGCGGTTTCAGAACCTGCTGCGTCCCCTCGTGCAGCGCCTCTATGACAATGGCACCACGGCCAACCAGATCACCGTGCTGGCCGGGGTCATTTCCCTGCTGGTCGGCCTGTTGATCGCCAGCTTCGCCCAGCACCTGTGGCTGTTTGCGCTGATCCCGCTGTGGATGATCCTGCGTATGGCCCTCAACGCCATCGACGGCATGCTCGCCCGGGAATTCGGCCAGCAGTCGCGCCTGGGCGCCTACCTCAATGAATTGTGCGACGTGATTGCCGACAGTGCGTTGATCCTGCCCTTCGTGCTGATCCCCGGCGTGAGCCTGGTGCCGGTGCTGCTGGTGGCGCTGCTGGCGGTGTTCAGCGAATACGCCGGGGTGCTGGGGCCGATGGTCGGCGCGTCACGGCGCTATGACGGGCCGATGGGCAAGAGTGACCGCGCGTTTGTCCTCGGCGTGCTGGCCACCGGTGTAGCGCTGGGCTGGCTCGGCGCTGGCTGGGTCGACACGGTGATGTGGCTGGTCGCCGCCCTGCTCGCCTACACCCTGGTCAACCGGGTGCGCCAGGGTTTGAAAGAAGAACAACCTATCTCCCCTTCTGCATAAGGATTTTGCAATGCGCGAACAGCAAGAGCACACCTTCAGTACCCATGACGGCGTCGAGCTTTTCTACCGTCATTGGCCGGCCAGCGCGCCGGCGGACGGCGAGCCGCGCAAGGCGATCCTGCTGTTCCATCGCGGCCATGAGCACTCGGGGCGTATCGCGCACCTGGTGGATGAACTGGACTTGCCGCAGTTCGACTTCTTCGCCTGGGACGCACGGGGTCACGGCCAATCGCCCGGCGAACGCGGCGACAGCCCGAGCTTCGCCACCAGCGCCCGCGATGTGCAGACCTTCCGCGACCATATCGACGCCACTTATGGCATCGAGGAGGAAGACTGTGCCGTGATTGCCCAAAGTGTCGGCGCGGTGATCGCAGCCACCTGGGTGCATGACTACGCGCCGAAAATCCGCGCCCTGGTGCTCGCGTCCCCGGCGTTCAAGGTCAAGCTGTACGTGCCCTTTGCCCGGCCGGGCCTGGCACTCATGCGCAGGTTTCGCGGCAACTTCTTCGTCAACAGCTACGTCAAGGCCAAGTTTCTCAGCCATGACCCGGAGCGCGTGGCGTCCTACGACAGCGACCCGTTGATCACCAAGGCCATCTCGGTGAACGTGCTGCTGGGCCTGTACGAAGCCGCCGACCGGATTGTCGCCGATGCCCAGGCGATCCAGGTGCCGACTCAACTGCTGGTCTCGGGCGCCGACTTTGTGGTGCACCGCAAACCCCAGCAGCAATTTTTCGACCGCCTTGGCAGCCTGAAAAAAGAACTGCATATCCTCCCCGGTTTTTTCCACGACACCCTCGGCGAGCGTGACCGCGCGGTGGCCGTGAGCAGCGCCAGGCGCTTTATCCTGCAGAACTTCGCACACCCCCTGGACCGTGCGTCCCTGCTGGACGCCGACAAACTGGGCGCCACCTGCGCCGAATCCGAATCCCTCGCAGCGCCCTTGCCGCGCAATTCCCTGCGCGACCTGTACTGGCGCCTGACCCGCGCCAGCATGGGCCTGGGCAAGAACCTGTCGGACGGCGTCAAGCTGGGCTTCGACACCGGCTTCGACTCCGGCAGCACCCTGGACTACGTGTACCGCAACACGCCCACCGGCAAAGGCGGGCTGGGCCGCATGATCGACACCAACTACCTCAACTCCATCGGCTGGCGTGGTATTCGCCAGCGCAAGCTGAACGTCGAGGAGCTGCTGCGCCTGGCCATGGCCAAGCTGAGGGATGAACAGCGCGAAGTACGCATCGTCGACATCGCCGCCGGCCACGGGCGCTACATTCTTGAAGCCTTGCAGGGCGTGTCGCCGCTGCCGGAATCGATCCTGCTGCGCGACTACAGCGATATCAACGTGCGCGACGGTGGCGCGCTGATTCGTGAGAAAGGCCTGGGAGACATCGCGCAGTTCGTCAAAGGCGATGCGTTTGACCGCTTGGATTTGGCGGCCCTGCAACCCAAGCCGACGCTGGCGGTGGTGTCCGGGCTGTATGAATTGTTTGCCGATAACGCCATGGTCGGCGGTTCGTTGGCCGGCCTGGCCGAAGCCGTGGAGCCCGGCGGTTACCTCGTATACACCGGCCAGCCATGGCACCCGCAACTGGAACTGATCGCCCGCGCACTGACCAGCCATCGCCAGGGCCAGGCCTGGGTGATGCGCCGTCGCAGCCAGGCGGAAATGGACCAGTTGGTAGAAGCCGCGGGCTTTCGCAAGATCACCCAGCGTGTGGATGAGTGGGGCATCTTTACCGTGTCCCTGGCCCAGAAGATCTGACCATGCGTGAACCCGGTCTATTGAAACCAGCGGTCCTGTGGCTGCTGTTGTTAGCGCCGCTGTTTTTCAGCACCTACGGCTTCGCCACGTGGGTTACCAGCCAGCGCAGCGATGTCGGCACCCTGGTGTTCGGCTGGGAAACCCATATGCCGTTCTGGGCCTGGACCATCGTGCCCTATTGGTCCATCGACCTGCTTTACGGGTTCTCCCTGCTGCTGCCCAACAGCCGCCATGAGCTGAAGCAACACGCGCTGCGCCTGCTCAGCGCGCAGGTCATCGCCGTAAGTTGCTTCCTGGTCTGGCCGCTGCGCTTCACCTTCGAGCGGCCGGAACTGGATGGCGTGTTCGGCTGGCTGTTTGCCGTATTGGCGGGGTTCGACAAACCGTTCAACCAGGCGCCCTCACTGCATATCGCGCTGCTGGTGATCCTTTGGGTCATGTATCAGCGCCACACCCAAGGGTTATGGCGCTGGCTGGTGCACGGCTGGTTCGCTTTGATCGGTATTTCGGTGCTGACCACT
Source organism: Pseudomonas sp. NIBRBAC000502773 (assembly GCF_006517195.1). NCBI lineage: Bacteria > Pseudomonadati > Pseudomonadota > Gammaproteobacteria > Pseudomonadales > Pseudomonadaceae > Pseudomonas > Pseudomonas sp. NIBRBAC000502773. Next base: position 3,255,384 of record NZ_CP041189.1, read on the forward strand.
TATCAACATCACTTTATCGACTTACCCACAGGCGCCCTCGCCGGCTGGCTATGCGTGTGGCTGTGGCCGGTGGAACACCCAAGCCCCTTGCTGAATGCGCGAATGACCCGGGATACGAAGCGCTGGCGCGTGGGCCTGCGCTACGGCGTGGGAGCCTTGGCACTGGCGATTCTGGCGTTTTCCCTGGGCGGCGGCTGGTTATGGCTGCTCTGGCCGGCGGTGTCCCTGGGCCTGATCAAGGCGAATTACCTGGTGCTCGGCGCTGCGGGCTTTCAAAAACGCAGCGATGGCCGGCTTACACCTGCTGCGCGTTGGCTGTACGCACCCTACCTGGCCGCGGCGTGGATAAATTCGCGCCTGTGGACACGCAAACATCCACAGCCGGACCTGATTGTGGATAACGTCTGGCTGGGGCGGATTCCCAGTGCGAAAGAGCAGGGTCCATTCAGCGCCATCGTCGACCTCTGTGCCGAATTGCCGATTAATCCACAGGGCCGTGCGTATCAAAGCATCCCGGTGCTGGACCTGATCGCCCCGACACCCGCCGACTGCCAGCAAGCCGCCGAGGCCATCGAGCGCCTGCGTGCAAGCGGCCCGGTGCTGGTGTGCTGCGCCCTTGGCTACTCACGCAGCGCCACCGCCATCGCCGCCTGGCTGCTGCACAGTGGGCGCGCTGCCACGGTGGACCAAGCGCTGGCTATTATTCGTACAGCGCGGGCCCATGTGGTCCTGCATCCTGCTCATCGTCAAGCGTTGGAGGGTTTGCCCCATGCCCGCTGATATGGAACTCCAGGTGGTCGCCAGCCTGCTGCGCCGTGGCCGTTCGCTGGATCAGTTATCCACAGGCCTGACCGTGGCCGGGGTGTTATTCGGCCTGGCCCAGTTGCTGATGGCGAGTGTTTCAACCATCTGCCTGCTGCTCAGCCTGTGGATGATTATCCTCGGGCTGCTGCAAAAGTACTGGGCGCTGCGGGTGGCCTTTGACGCCGACCTGTTCGCCCTGCTGGCCCGCGACATCGAGCGCACGGCGGACCTCGATCAAGCCCTGCAAACCCTTGGCCTGCAATCGCCCAAGCGGGCCGGCCGGCCCTGGGCCGAGCGCCGTCGCGGCGCCCTCAAATTGCTGCGCAAACAAGCCTGGCTGCTGGGCGCGCAAGCGCTGCTGACCCTCGCCGTGATCCTCGCCAGCCCCTGGCTGCCTTTCGCCGCATAAGGAACCCCCATGTTCGAACCCGTGGTCGCCACGCTGATTACCTCCATGGCCCGCACCGTCACCGGCGCCCGCAGCCTGTGGCTGGGTTGCGCGCCAGTGCCGGTGCAACGTATCTATTTCGCCAACCACAGCAGCCACGGCGACTTCGTGCTGCTGTGGGCCTCACTGCCACAGAACCTGCGCAAATTCACGCGCCCGGTGGCCGGCAGCGATTACTGGAATAAAAGCGCCCTGCGACGCTACATCATCAACCGCGTGTTCAATGGCGTGCTGATCGACCGCGAGCGCAAGGACCCTGTGGATAACCCCCTGCAGCCCATGCTCGCCGCGCTGGAAGGCGGCGACTCGCTGATCATCTTTCCCGAGGGCACGCGCAACCTGGAGGACGGCTTGCTGCCGTTCAAAAGCGGCATCTACCATCTGGCCAAAAGTTACCCACAGGCCGAATTGATTCCGGTGTGGATCGCCAACCTGAACCGGGTCATGCCCAAGGGCCGCGTGTTGCCGCTGCCTTTGCTGTGCACCACCAGCTTCGGCGCCCCCTTGCAATTGGAAGAAGGCGAAGACAAAGCCGCGTTCCTTGCCCGAACCCGCGACGCCCTGCTCGCCCTCGCCCCGGAGCACTCCTGAGATGGATAGCCAAACCCTGATGTTATTTGGCGGCATCGGCGCGATCCTGGTGCTCGCTTCGCTGATCGGCCTGATCCTCAAACTGCGCACCCGTGGCACGCCCAATGCGGTGATCGACAACCTCAACGCCCGCATCAACGCCTGGTGGGTGATGGTGGTGGTCATCGGTATCGCCTTCTGGCTTGGTACCGGTGCGGTGATCCTGCTGTTCTATGCAGTGTCGTTCTACGCCCTGCGCGAATTCCTGACCCTCACGCCCACCCGGCGCAGCGACTACCCGGCCCTGGTGGCCGCGTTCTACCTGGCGTTGCCGTTGCAATACCTGCTGATCTACTCGGACTGGTACGGGCTGTTCTCGATCTTTATCCCGGTGTATGTGTTCCTGCTGCTGCCGATCCTCGCCTCCCTCGGCGGCGACAGCACGCACTTCCTGGAACGCGCCTCCAAAGTGCAATGGGGGCTGATGATCGCAGTGTTCTGCGTGTCGTTCGTGCCCGCCCTGCTGACCCTCGACATCCCCGGCTACGAAGGCAGCAACCTGCTGCTGATCGCGTACCTGGTGATCGTGGTGCAACTCTCGGACGTGCTGCAGTACGTGTGCGGCAAGCTGTTCGGCAAACACAAGATCGCGCCCAACCTGTCGCCGTCGAAAACCGTGGAAGGCTTTGTCGGCGGGATTTTGCTGTCATCCCTGATCGGTGCGGCGCTGTGGTGGACCACGCCGTTCAACCCGTGGCAGTCGTTCCTGATCGCACTGCTGATCAACCTGCTCGGCTTCGCCGGCGGCATCGTGATGTCGGCGATCAAGCGCGACCGGGGGGTGAAGGACTGGGGGCATATGATCGAAGGGCACGGCGGGATGCTGGATCGGCTGGATTCGGTGTGTTTTGCGGCGCCGATTTTCTTCCACCTCGTGCGCTACTGGTGGACCTGAACTTCTTGAAAGCTAACAAATTGAATTGCTTTGTAAGCCTATGGGCAAACAGAATCCTGTATTTTGTTAGCTTATAGGCTTATTTTTTGTGCTTACTGTACGCCTATAGGCTAATATTTATTTCAATATTGATAGCCTATAGGCTTACAAAGGTCTTTCACCATGGGTACTTCCAACCTCTACAAGCTGCGCCTTTCTCAAGTAGAACGCGCTATTGAACCCTTTAACACCGTTAAAGGCGCACCCGTTCCGCCAGGCGGATGGTTGCGTTCTATCAGAGAATCGTTGGGTCGCTCATTAAGAGCCCAGGCCGAAATGGCGGGCGTGTCTTCAGTGACCTTGACCAAGTCTGAGCGCTCCGAAGCAGAGGATCGCATTTCGCTTGCCCAGCTAAGAAAGCTCGCGGCAGCACTGGACTGTGAACTCGTGTACGGCCTGGTCCCCAAAAAGCCCCTGCATGAAGTCATCCAAGACCGCGCCGAACTCATGGCCAAGCAAGAAATCCTAGGCGTCGCTCATTCCATGAGCCTCGAAGATCAACGTCCTTCTGATGCCTTCATCGAACGTCAGATTGATGAACGTCGCAAAGAATTGCTCGACGGTCCATGGACACGCCTATGGCAATAGAACTGGAACTTAAACTAGGTCAAACCCCGCTCGATCCGGACGAAGTCGCTGGGCTGAAACCGAGACACATCGCCATCCAAGGCGAATTGGATGAATGGGAGGCGCAAAACATCCTCAAAGCCTCGCGTTGGGTAGCTCGGCAAAAAAAGCTGGATGTGCTGAATGTTCATTTCTGCCGCGAACTCCACGTGAAAATGTTCGACGATACTTGGAAGTGGGCCGGCACTTTCCGCAAATCCGATAAAAACATTGGCTGTGACTGGACGCAGATTGCCGTCAACTTGCGTCAATTGCTCGACAACGTGGCTTATTGGCTGGAGCACAACGTATTCCCGCCAGAAGAGATTGCCGTGCGCTTTCATCATCGACTTGTGTGGCTACACGCTTTCCCCAATGGCAACGGTAGACATGCTCGCCTCATGACCGATTGCCTGCTGAGGCAATGTGGTCTTGCTCCCTTCTCCTGGGGGCACGGTAACCTGGTGATCGTGAACGAAGTTCGCCAACGCTACATCCAGGCGCTTCGCGCTGCCGACGCCAATGATTACGCGCTGCTGTTGGCATTCGTGCGCAGCTGACTCGGTAAACATCCCCGCCGTGCGGCGTATCGGCGTCATCTTTTGTATCAAAGACCCTGTAAGATACGCCGCACTTAGCCAGGGATGCTCACCATGTTCGATTCGCTCAAAGCCATCAGCCGTCGTGTTGTCGGTGTGTTTCTGACTGTGGTGGGGGCCGTTTTCGGCCAATGGCATCCGCCGCTATGGCTACGCGCCATCGGCCGTGGCCTGGCGAACCTGGGTAACAAAGCCCGCGCGTATCCACGCCAGGCCGGTGCCGGCGTATTGGGCCTGGTGCTGCTGGCGGCCGCTGGCTTCTATGGCTGGCACTGGTACTCCAACCTGCCGCAACCCCACACCGTGGGCTATTCGCTGCACAAACCCAACCTGACTGACTACACCCAGCAACCGCCGGTTGTGGATAACTTGCAAGTGCGTTTTGCCGAATCGGTGGCCCCGCTGGCCGCCATTGGCAAGCCGGTCACCGAAGGCATCACCCTCAAACCCAATGTGGCCGGGAGCTGGCGTTGGTCCGATGACCGCACGCTGCTGTTCGTACCGGAGAAAGACTGGCCCATCGAAGCGGGTTACACCCTTGATCTGGCCAGGAAAGGTTTGCTGGCCGATGGCGTACTGCTCAGCCAGTACAGCAGCCAGTTCTCCACCCAGCCGTTCCGCGCCACCCTGGCATACAACGAGTTGTATCAAGACCCGTCGAACCCGACGCTGAAACAACTGGTGGCGACCTTCCATTTTTCCCACCCGGTCGATGAAGACAGCCTGCGCAAGCGCGTTTCGGTCACCCTCGGCAAAGGCCTGGCCTACCGCGACGCCCAGTTGCCCAACCGCCCGGACATCAGCTTCGACGAGACCAGGCTGAACGCCTACGTGCGCTCCGCCGCCCTGGCCACACCGCTGGAAAGCACGCCGGTCAGCGCCAAGTTGGATGAAGGCATCAAGGCCCGCGACGGCGGCAACGCCAGCACCGCGCCGCTGGTGGCGGAAGTCACCGTGCCCGGCCGCTATCGCCTGACCTTTACCGGCGCCGAAGTGAGCTTTGTGGATAACGAACGCGGCGAGCCTGAGCCGGTGCTGATGTTCAGCAGCTCCAGTGCCGTGGCTGATGAGACCATTGCCGGTAAGGTCCAGGCTTGGCTGTTGCCGGAAAAGGCCCAGGACGACACCCGTCCCTATAACAGCAACGACATCGACGACGCCCTGCTGGCCCGCAGTACCAAGGTCACACTGACCCACGTGCCCAGCGTCGAACCGCTGAACACCCTGCATGCCTTCAAGTTCAAGGCCCCGGCCGGCCGTGCGCTGTATGTGCGCGTGCCCGCCAACCTGGAAGCCATCGGCGGCTACCTGGCGAAAAACCCGACAGCCTCGCTGATCAGCATGCCGGCTTATCCGCGCACCTTGCAGTTCCTGTCCGACGGCGCGTTGCTCAGCCTCAATGGCGAAAAACGCCTGGGTTTCATGGCCCGTGGTGTACCTGGCGCCCATGTGGAAATCGCGCGCTTGCTGCCCAACCAATTGCAGCACCTGGTGGACCAGAGCAGCGGCAGCTTTGCCCGGCCCAATTTCGGCAACGAGTATTTCGACCGCATGGTTGAACGCCAGTCCCTGGATATTGCGCTGTCGTCCTCGGACCCGGCGAAAACCGTGTATGACAACGTCGATCTGAGCCACTACCTCACCGCCAACGGTGGCCGTCGCGGCATTTTCGTGCTCAAGCTCAGCCCTCAGGATGAGCCGGCCGAACGCACCTTCGACTATTCGCGCAGCACCACCTCTGACCTGCGCTTTATCGTGGTCACCGACCTCGGCATCATCGCCAAGCGCTCCAGCGATGGCAGCCATGACGTGTATGTGCAATCCATCGGCAACGGTGCGCCGGTGTCCGACGCCCAGGTCGACATCATCGGCCGCAACGGTCTGCCGGTAAGCAGCGGCCACACCGACGGCGAAGGCCACGTGCATTTCGCCAAGCTGGATGAACTGCGCCGTGAGAAAACACCGCTGATGTATGTGGTCACCCGCGGCAATGACCAGTCGTTCCTGCCGATCGCCCGTCAATCCCAGCAACTGGATTTGTCGCGCTTTGACGTAGGCGGTTTAGAAGAAGACGGCGCGATTGATCGCCTCAGTGCCTACCTGTTCACCGATCGTGGCCTCTACCGCCCTGGCGAAACCGCGCACTTGGGCATGATCGTGCGCAGCGGCAACTGGAAAGGTGCCCTGCAAGGCCTGCCCGTGGAGCTGCAGATCACCGACCCGCGCGGCCTGGAAGTGATTCGCCAGCCGCTGAAGCTGTCTGCCAGCGGTTTTGAAACCTTTGATTTCCCCAGCAGCGAAGTCGCCCCCGCCGGTGACTACACCGCGACCTTGCAGTTGATTGGCCAGAAACAGACCCGCACCGACCTCGGCAGTGTCAGCTTCAAGGTCCGCGATTTCGAACCGGACCGCATGAAAGTCAGCCTGAGCCTGCACGACACCCCGGTACAGGGCTGGATTCCACCGGACCAGGTGGTTGCCAAGGTCACCGCGATGCACCTGTTCGGCGCCCCGGCGGCCGGCCGTCGCGTCACCGCGAAGATGTCCCTGAGCCCGACGCTCGCGGCATTCGAGCGTTACCCCGACTACCGCTTCCGCCTCAACGACTCCCTGGAAGAGGCCAGCACCGAAGACCTGGCCGAAACCACCGTCGACGACAACGGCCAGGCCGTACTCGACCTCAACCTGCAACGCTTCGCCAACAGCACCTATCGCCTGCAGGTGATGACCCAAGTGTTCGAGGCCGAAGGGGGTCGTAACGTGGCGGCGCAAAGTGCCTTGCTGGTGTCGTCCGCGCCCTACCTTGTGGGTGTGAAAAGTCAGGACTCGCTGTCGTACGTCGCCAAGGACGCCCCGCGCCAGGTGCAATGGCTGGCCGTCGCGCCAGACCTCACCCCGTTGGCGGTGGATGGCCTGACCAGCGAAGTGGTCGAGCACCGCTACGTGTCGGTACTGGTGAAACAGTCCAACGGCACCTACAAGTACGAGTCGCGTATCAAGAACATCAGCCAGCCGGCCTCGCCGCTGGTGATGACCAAGGACGGCGCCAGACAGACCCTGAACACCGCCACCCCAGGGGATTTCACCCTGCAAGTGAAGGACGCCAACGGCAACCTGCTCAACCAGATCGACTACAGCGTGGCCGGACGCGGGAATACCTCACGCTCCCTGGAACGCAACGCCGAGCTGCAACTGCGCCTGGATAAACGCAGCTACGCCACCGGCGATGAGATCGCGATCAGCATCCGCGCGCCTTACACCGGTGCGGGCCTGATCACCATCGAGCGGGACAAGGTCTACACCCAGCAGTGGTTCAAGGCCGACAGTACCAACAGCGTGCAACATATCCGCGTGCCTGCGGGGCTTGAGGGCAATGCCTACGTCAACGTGCAGTTTGTGCGCGACATCGGCTCGTCCGAGGTCTACATGAGCCCGCTGTCCTACGGGGTGGTGCCGTTCAGCATCAACCTGGATGCGCGGCGCATGGCGTTGAAGGTCGAGGGCCCGACGAAAATCGAGCCGGGGCAGACGCTGGACATCAAGGTCAACGCCGACCGCCCGGGCCGCGCGGTGGTGTATGCAGTGGACGAAGGCATCCTGCAGGTAGCCCGCTACCAGACGCCCGACCCGCTGGGTTTCTTCTTCCAGAAGCGTGCGCTGGAAGTCGGCACCAGTCAGATCCTTGACCTGATCCTGCCGGAATTCAGCCGCCTGCTCAGTGGGGCGGCGCCCGGTGGCGATACGGAAGGCGCCCTGGCCAATCACCTCAACCCGTTCAAGCGTAAACATCAGCCGCCAGTGGCCTGGTGGTCCGGGCTGGTGGACTTGCCCGCCGGTGAAACTGTGCTGCATTACCAAGTGCCGGACAGCTTCAACGGCAAGCTGCACCTGTTCGCGGTGGCTGTGGACGCCGACAGCGTGGGCGTCAGCGAGGCCAATACCGAGGTCCGTGGCCCGATCGTCATCACGCCGAACGTGCCGGCTTTCGTGGCGCCGGGTGATGTGTTCAACGTCAGCGCCGGGGTATTCAGCAACCTTGAGGCGGCAGCGGACGTGAAGTTTGAAGTGCAGACCAGCGACGGCCTGGTGGTGCAGGGCGACAAAGCCAGCACCTTGTCCCTGCAACCGCGCAAGGAGGGCACCGCCGAGTTCAAGATCAGGGTCGGCGAAACCCTCGGTTCGGCGGATTTGCGCTTTGTCGCCGTGTTGCCGGATGGCAAGCGGATCCAGGTGGCGGAAACCACCTCGATCCGTCCCCTGAGCGAGCATCGCGTGGCCCTGAGCCTGGGCCGTTTCGACAGCGCCAGCAAAGAGCTCAAGCCCACCCGTGAACTGTTCAGCCAGTTGCGTGACGTGCAACTGGGTGTGGCTGCCTCGCCGCTGGTATGGGCCAACGGCCTCAAGCATTACCTGGATGACTACGGTTATGCCTGCACCGAGCAATTGGTGTCCAAGGCCATGCCGGCGTTGATCTGGGGCGGTACCGCACCCGAGGCAGAACAGGCCTTCAGCAGCGCGGTGCGTATGTTGCGCCAGCGCCAGAACCAGGCCGGCGGCTTTGGTTTGTGGGCCGCCAACCCGGATGTGGCGCCCTACGCCAGCCTGTACGCCACCGATTTCCTGATCGAAGCCAAGGAGCGCGGGCTGCCGGTGCCGGAAGACCTGCTGCTGCGCGCCAACAGCTATCTGACGGACCTGGCCAACGGCCCGAGCGAAGGCCTGTCGGAATTGCGCAACCGCGCCTACGCCAGTTACCTGCTGAGTCGTCAGGGGATTCTGGTGAGCGGCGCCTTGAGCGATATCCGCGAACGCTACGAAAGCTACTTCAAGGACAGCTGGCAGAACGACCTGGGCGCCGCCTACCTGGCGGCCAGCTACAAACTGCTCAAGCAGGATCGCCAGGCCGACACCGTGTTCCGCAAGATCCCTTGGCGTTCGCTTGTGGATAAGTGGGACAGCGACGGCCTGTATTACGACCCGCTGGTCCACGATGCCGAGCACCTGCATCTGCTCGCTCGCCATTTCCCCGAGTTGCTGGACGATGTTCCTACCGCCCTGCTGGATAAACTCGGCAAGCGCCTCAACGAACAGCGCTACAACTCGCTGTCGGCGGCGCTGTTACTGCGTGCCTTGGATAACTACGGCCAGCGCGCGCAAAGCGATATGACCCTCAAGGCCACTGCCTGGTTGGGCGACAAGCAGCAACAACTGCTGGAAATGGCCGGCCAGCCACCGCGCGCGGCGGTACCGGGCGCCACGCAAAAACTGCTGATGGAAAAATCCGACGGCCCGGCGGCGTTCTACATGCTCAGCGAAGCCGGTTTCGACAAGGGTGCCAAGCTCAAGCCGATCAACAACGGGCTGGAGATCATCCACGAATACGTCGACCTCAAAGGCGACCCGGTGAGCACAGTGGCGGTGGGCGATGAGTTCCTGGTGCGCTTGCGCCTGCGTGCCACCGACCGTGACCAGGTGCAGCAAGTGGCGGTGGTCGACCTGCTGCCCGGTGGCGTCGAGCCTGTGTATAACTTGCCGCCGGAGCCGGAAGCCGCCAGCAGCGAGGACAGTGAAGGCGAAGCGTCCGAATACGTAGAAGAAAGCGAACAAGAAGCCGATGCCTGGCAAGCGCCCATCGGCGAAACCGAGCTGAGCAACTGGCAGCCGGACTACGTGGATGTGCGTGATGATCGGGTGGTGTTGTACGGCACGGCACTGCGTGACGTAGGCACCTTCGTCTATCGCGTGCGCGCCACCAACGCCGGCACGTTCAATACGCCACCGGCCTACGCCGAAGGCATGTACGAACCCACCCTGCAAGGGCGCGGCAAAGTAGGCCAGCTTGAAATTACCAAGCCTTAAACGCCTGGCGCCGCTGCTGGCAGCGGCGCTGGTGCTGGCGGGGCTGCGGCTGTGGCCCCACGCTCCGCTGGAACAGGCTGTGACGTCGTCACGGGTGGTGCTGGCCGATGACGGTTCGCTGCTGCGCATGACCCTGGCGGATGACGGCCAATACCGCTTATGGCTGCCGCTGGAGCGCATCTCGCCGTCACTGGTGGAGGCCTTGCTGCTCAAGGAAGACCGCAATTTCCATTGGCACCCGGGGATCAATCCCCCGGCGTTGCTGCGCGCGGCCCTGGCCACCTACAGCGGCGGCCAACGCCAGGGCGGCTCGACCTTGAGCATGCAACTGGCGCGACGCCTGTGGGATCTCAACACCCGCCAGGTACCCGGCAAATTGCAGCAGATGGCGTTGGCCTTGTGGCTGGAAGCGCGCTACAGCAAGCACGACATCCTCGAGGCGTACCTGAACCTGGCGCCCATGGGCGGCAATATCGAAGGCGCCGAAGCGGCCAGTCGCATCTACTTCGGCAAGGCGGCGGCGCAGTTGTCGTTGTCCGAAGCCTTGGCGCTGGCGGTGATTCCCCAGCAGCCGGGGCGGCGCGCGCGCTTTGGGCCGTCACTGCAAAACGCGCGACTGCGCTTGATGAATGACTGGCGCGAAACATATCCACAAGACCCGCGTAACGCCAGTTTGCTCGAGCTGCCCCTGGAAGCCCGCAATCGCCAGCAGATCCCATTCCTGGCGCCGCATCTGAGCGAGCAGCTGTTGGCCTCCCAGCCCGGTAACGAACTCAACAGCACCCTCAACCTGCCCTTGCAGCAACTGCTCGAACGCCTGATCAGCGGCTTTATCGCCGAGCGGCGCAGCACCGGTGTGGAAAATGCCACGGCCATCCTGATCGACAGCCGCGACCAGAGCGTCAAGGCGCTGGTGGGCTCGGCGGATTACTTATCCACAGGCATCCACGGCCAGGTCAACGGCGTGTTGTCACGCCGTTCGCCGGGGTCGACCCTCAAGCCGTTTCTCTACGGGCTGGCGCTGGATCAAGGGGTGATCCACCCCATGAGTATCCTCAAGGATTTGCCCAGTAACTTCGGCTACTTCCAGCCGGAAAATTTCGACGGCAGTTTTGTCGGGCCTCTGACCGCACGGGATGCATTGATCCGTAGCCGGAATATCCCGGCGGTGTGGCTGGCCAGCCAGGTGAAGTCGCCGTCGTTGTATGGGTTGCTGCAACGCGCCGGGGTCAAGGGCCTGCGCGGTGAAAGCCATTACGGCCTGGCCCTGGCCCTCGGTGGCGGTGAGATGACCCCCGAGGAACTGGCGCGGCTGTATCTGATGCTGGCGGGCGACGGCCATCTGCGGCCGTTGCGCTATCTGCAGGAGCAGCCCCAGGCTACCGGCCCGCAGCTCCTCACCCCGCAGGCGGCCTTTATGGTGCGTGACATGCTGCGCCGTAACCCACGCCCCGATGGCCTGCCCGCGCGGCACTGGCGCACCGCCTGGAAAACCGGCACGTCCTGGGGGTTCCATGATGCGTGGAGCGCGGGCCTGGTCGGCCCTTACGTGCTGGTGGTGTGGGTGGGCAACTTCGATGGTCGCCCCAACCCGGCGTTTATCGGTGCCAAGACCGCCGCGCCGCTGTTCTTCCGTATCGCCGACGCCCTGCCCCTGGCCTTGCCCAACGTCGTGATCAAGGCCGACAAACCACCCGCCGGCCTGGTGCGCATCGACGTCTGCGCCGCCTCGGGCGAATTGCCCAACCGCTGGTGCCCGCAAACCCGCAAGACCTGGTACATCCCCGGCGTGTCACCGATTCGCGTGTCCAACCTGCACCGCCCGGTACTGATCGACACCCGTACCGGCAAAGCCGCGTGCCCACCGTTCGAGGCGCAATACACCCGCGAGGAAGTCTTCGAATTCTGGCCCAGCGACATCCAACGCCTGTACCGCGCCGCCGGTCTGCCCCGCCGCACGCCACCCAACGTGATGAAAAACTGCCAGCCCAACCGCATCAGCGACCAGAGCGAAGCCCCGCAGATTCGCTCGCCGCTGACTCAAGTGAGCTATCAGTTGCGCCTGTCCCAACCCCAGGAAAGCATCCCGCTGAACGCGAATGCGGCCAGCGATGCGGCGACGCTGTACTGGTTTGCTGATCAAACCTTGATCGGCCAAGGCCCGCCGCAAGCCACATTGAACTGGCGGCCGGGCAAGTCGGGGGAGTATCGGCTGCGGGTCAGTGATGATCAGGGGCGCAGTGCGAGTCGGGGGTTGAGGGTGGAGTTTGTGCCTTAGGAGTGGCCATCACACTCTGCAAGCTCCACGTAGTTCGACTCCCCGCCTCCCGTCGCCCCCGACAACCAACCCCACACGAAACTCAGCGTGGTACGCCCGGCAGCATCGACACCGATGATACCCCGCGACCAGCCGGCCAGCAGCCCACCTTCCAGTGTCAGGCACTGATACAGCAGCTCGATAGAGTCTGGGCCTGTGACGCGGCCGACCTGCGTACCCAGGCGAATTCGGCCGCCTTGGTAGGTGCCGGAAATGGCATCGCCCTCGACAAGGTAATGAAACACCGTGCCCGCGCCGGAGAGCCCGTGGGTGTTATTGGCGACGGTGAATCGGCGGTTGTGCAAACGCTCGTGGATTTTCGAGGGGGTGTTCATCGAAGGCGCGTCCTTTCGGGTACCTGGAGACCCGGGCGGGCCTCCAGGGTGGAGCGGGTTACTCCACCGTCACCGACTTCGCCAGGTTGCGCGGCTGGTCAACGTCGGTGCCTTTGAGCACGGCGACGTAGTACGACAGCAGTTGCAGCGGGATGGTGTAGAGGATCGGCGACAGGGTGTCGTGGATGTGCGGCATGTTGATGACGTGGGTGCCTTCGCCGTTGGTCATGCCGGCTTTTTCGTCGGCGAACACGATCAGTTGGCCGCCACGGGCGCGGACTTCCTGCAGGTTGGACTTGAGCTTCTCCAGCAGTTCGTTGTTCGGCGCGACGGTGACCACCGGCATGTCGTCGTCCACCAGGGCCAACGGGCCGTGTTTGAGCTCACCGGCCGGGTAGGCTTCGGCGTGGATGTACGAAATTTCCTTGAGCTTCAGCGAGCCTTCCATCGCCACCGGGTACTGCGCGCCACGGCCGAGGAACAGGGTGTGGTTCTTGTCGGCAAACAACTCGGCGACTTTTTCCACGGTGCTGTCCATGGCCAAGGCTTCGCCCAGGCGGGTCGGCAGGCGGCGCAGTTCTTCCACCAGGGTGGCTTCGACGCCGGTAGCCAAGGTGCCGCGAACCTGGCCCAGGGACAGGGTCAGCAGCAACAGGCCAACCAACTGGGTGGTGAACGCTTTGGTGGACGCCACACCGATTTCGCGACCGGCCTGGGTCAGCAGGGTCAGGTCGGACTCACGCACCAGGGAGCTGATGCTGACGTTGCAGATCGCCAGGCTGGCGAGGAAGCCCAGCTCCTTGGCATTGCGCAGCGCGGCCAGGGTGTCGGCGGTTTCGCCGGACTGGGAAATGGTCACGAACAGCGTGTCGGGCTGCACCACCACCTTGCGGTAGCGGAACTCACTGGCGACTTCGACCTGGCACGGGATGCCGGCCAGTTCTTCCAGCCAGTAACGGGCAACCATGCCGGCGTGGTAGCTGGTGCCGCAGGCCACGATCTGCACATTGCGCACTTTGGCGAACAGCTCGGCGGCCTGGGGGCCGAAGGCGTTGACCAGCACTTGCTTGTCGCCAAGGCGGCCTTCCAGGGTGCGCTGCACCACAGCCGGTTGTTCGTGGATTTCCTTGAGCATGAAGTGGCGGAACTCGCCTTTGTCAGCGGCCTCGGCACCGTCGCGGTATTGCACCGCTTCGCGTTCGACGGAATTACCGTTCACGTCCCAGATCGCCACGCTTTCACGGCGAATGTCGGCAATATCGCCCTCCTCCAGGTACATGAAGCGGTCGGTCACCTGGCGCAGGGCCAGTTGGTCGGAGGCGAGAAAGTTCTCGCCCAGGCCCAGGCCGATCACCAGCGGGCTGCCACTGCGGGCGGCAACCACGCGGTCCGGCTGGCTGGCGCTGACCACGGCCAGACCATAGGCGCCGTGCAGTTCCTTGACCGTGGCCTTGAGGGCGGCGGTCAGGTCGCTGTGGTCCTTGAGCTTGTGGTTGAGCAGGTGGGCGATGACTTCGGTGTCGGTGTCCGAGGTGAACACGTAGCCCATGCTCTTGAGCTGTTCGCGCAGCACTTCGTGGTTTTCGATGATGCCGTTGTGCACCACGGCCAAGTCACCGGAGAAGTGCGGGTGGGCGTTGCGCTCGCACGGTGCGCCGTGGGTGGCCCAGCGGGTGTGGGCAATCCCCAGGCGACCTACCAGCGGTTCGCCGGCCAACGCCAGCTCCAATTCGCTGACCTTGCCTGGGCGGCGCATGCGCTCAAGCTTGCCAGCGTTGGTGAAGACGGCCACACCGGCGCTGTCGTAGCCGCGGTATTCCAGGCGCTTGAGGCCTTCGAGCAGGATGGCAGTAACGTTACGTTCGGCGACTGCGCCAACAATTCCACACATGGTGCTTCTCCTAGATGATTGCCGCGCATATCAGCGTAATGCCGCGGGCTTGGATCTGGTCGCGGGCCTCAAGCGGCAGGCGATCATCGGTAATAAGGGTATGGACGCTGCTCCAGGGCAGTTCCAGGTTGGGAATCTTGCGGCCGATCTTGTCGGATTCGACCATCACCACCACCTCGCGGGCGACCTCAGCCATCACACGGCTCAGGCCCAGTAATTCGTTGAAGGTGGTGGTGCCACGTTGCAGATCGATGCCGTCGGCGCCGATGAACAGTTGATCAAAGTCGTAGGAACGCAACACCTGCTCGGCGACCTGGCCTTGGAACGAGTCCGAATGCGGGTCCCAGGTGCCGCCGGTCATCAACAGCACCGGTTCGTGTTCCAGTTCGCTCAAGGCACTGGCCACATGCAGGGAGTTGGTCATGACCACCAGGCCGGGCTGGTGGCCCAGTTCCGGGATCATGGCGGCGGTGGTGCTGCCGCTGTCGATGATGATGCGGGCGTGTTCACGCAAACGCATCACCGCAGCACGGGCGATCGCACGTTTGTAGGCCGAGACCGGTTGGGCGGGGTCGCCCACCAGTTCCTGAGGCATGGTGATCGCGCCACCGTAGCGACGCAGCAACAGGCCGTTACTTTCGAGCGCGGCCAAGTCCTTGCGGATAGTGACTTCCGAGGTTTCGAAACGCTTGGCCAATTCGTCCACGCTGACTTCGCCCTGTTCGTTGAGCAAGGTCAGGATGTTGTGGCGTCGTTGGGGTGTATTTCGTTTCGACATGGTGATGATAAGTTTCGTTTCGAAAGATAACGAAGGCAATCAAAACCTATTGGGAAGATATCGTCAAGCGTCGGAAACAGATTTTTCCAACGACGCAGTTCAAATGTGGAAGGGGCTTGCCCCCGATTGCAGTAGATCAGTCGACTAAAACATTGACTGAAAATCCGCCATCGGGGGACAAGCCCCCTCCCACATTTGGATAGCATTGCTGATGAGGCTGTGGATAACTCAGCTTTTCTTGATTTTGACCGGGCGTTTCCAGCCGTCGATATTGCGTTGGCGGGCACGGGCTACGGCCAGTTGGGACTTATCCACATCCTGATTGATGGTTGAGCCTGCGGCAGTGTTTGAACCATCACCGATCGTCACAGGTGCAATCAGCGAGTTATTCGAGCCGATGAAGACGTCCTCACCAATAGTGGTCTGGTACTTGTTGGCACCGTCGTAGTTGCAGGTGATTGCGCCAGCGCCGATGTTGCTGCGCGCACCGATCACCGCATCCCCCAAGTAAGCCAGGTGGCCGGCCTTTGCATCGTCGCCCATGCGTGCATTTTTCAGTTCGACAAAATTGCCGACGTGCGCCCTGGCGCCCATCACAGTGCCCGGACGCAACCGCGCAAACGGACCGGCATCGCTGCCCTCGCCCATTACGGCGCCGTCGATATGGCTGTTGGCCTTGATCACCACGCCCTTGCGCAGGGTGCTGTCCTTGATCACGCAGTTCGGGCCAATGACCACGTCGTCTTCGATGATCACGCGGCCTTCGAGGATCACGTTGATGTCGATCAGCACATCGCGGCCCACGGTGACCTCACCGCGTACGTCAAAACGCGCAGGGTCGCGCAGGGTCACGCCCAGGGCCATCAGGCGGCGGCCTTCACGCAGTTGGTAGTGACGCTCGAGCTCTGCAAGCTGCTTGCGATCATTCGCGCCCTGCACTTCTATCGGGTCGTGGGGCTGTTCGGTGGCGACCAGCAGGCCATCACTCACGGCCATCTCGATCACGTCGGTGAGGTAGTACTCGCCCTGGGCGTTGTTGTTGGACAGGCGGCTCATCCAGTCGGCGAGCTTATTGGCAGGGACGGCGAGAATACCGGTGTTGCCTTCGGTGATAGCTCGCTGGGCTTCACTGGCGTCCTTGTGCTCGACGATCGCCGCGACCTTGCCGTCGGCACCGCGCACGATGCGCCCGTAGCCCGTTGGATCATCCAGCTCAACGGTGAGCAGGCCCATCTGGCCGGGCACCACATGCTTGAGCAGGCGTTGCAGGGTTTCCACTTCGATCAGCGGCACGTCGCCGTAGAGGATCAGCACGGTGTCGGCGGTAATGAACGGCACAGCTTGCGCGGTGGCGTGGCCAGTGCCCAGTTGTTTGTCCTGCAATACGAAATTCAGGTCATCCGCCGCCAGGCGCTCGCGCACCACATCAGCACCGTGGCCGATCACCACGTGGATACGTTGCGGGTCCAGTTGACGAGCGCTGTGGATAACATGTCCAAGCATGGAATTGCCCGCGACCGGGTGCAGCACCTTCGGCAGGGCCGAACGCATGCGGGTGCCCTGGCCTGCGGCGAGAATGACGATTTCAAGAGACATGAATGGCTACCAATCCTGGGCGGTCCGGCTTCAGACCAAAGATGTGTTTTGCTAAAAAAGAAAAAGGGTAGCCGAGGCTACCCTTTTTAATCAATCGCGCATAAGCATCACGGCTTTGCCGCTTACTTCTTGCGGATCTGCTGGAGCGTGCGCAGCTGGGCTGCAGCCTCGGCCAGACGTACAGCAGCAGCGCTGTAGTCGAAGTCCGCACCCTTTTCGTTCAGGGCCTTCTCGGCAGCCTTGACGGCTTCCTGAGCGGAGGCTTCATCCAGGTCGCCAGCACGTTGCACGGTGTCGGCAAGTACCTTGACCATGTTCGGCTGAACCTCAAGGAAACCACCGGAGATGTAAAACACCTCCTTTTCCCCGCCTTGCTTGGTCAGAGTGATCGGACCTGGCTTCAAGCTGGTGATCAATGGCGCGTGGCCCATGGCAATACCCAGGTCACCGAGTTCGCCGTGTGCAATCACCATTTCTACCAGACCGGAGAAGATTTCCCCTTCCGCGCTGACGATATCGCAATGGACTGTCATAGCCATCTGATTGCCTCAACCTGATGAGCGCCCGTTTCCGGGCGCCTGGATTACAGTTTCTTGGCTTTCTCGATCGCTTCTTCGATGCCGCCGACCATGTAGAACGCTTGTTCTGGCAGGTGGTCGTAGTCACCGTTGAGGATGCCTTTGAAGCCAGCAATGGTGTCTTTCAGGGAAACGTATTTACCCGAAGCACCGGTGAAGACTTCAGCCACGAAGAACGGCTGCGACAAGAAGCGCTGGATCTTACGAGCACGGTTTACCAACTGCTTGTCGGCTTCCGACAGCTCGTCCATACCCAGGATCGCAATGATGTCCTTCAGTTCTTTGTAACGCTGCAGCACGTACTGAACGCCGCGAGCGGTGTCGTAGTGCTCCTGGCCGATCACGTTCGGGTCCAGCTGGCGCGAAGTCGAGTCGAGTGGATCGACCGCTGGGTAGATACCCAGGGAGGCGATGTCACGGGACAGAACGACGGTGGCGTCCAAGTGGGCGAAGGTGGTCGCAGGCGATGGGTCGGTCAAGTCATCCGCAGGTACGTATACCGCTTGGATCGAAGTGATCGAACCTTCCTTGGTCGAAGTGATACGTTCCTGCAGAACGCCCATCTCTTCAGCCAGGGTCGGCTGGTAACCTACTGCGGAAGGCATACGGCCCAGCAGTGCGGATACTTCAGTACCGGCCAGGGTGTAACGGTAGATGTTGTCGACGAACAGCAGAACGTCGTTACCTTCGTCACGGAACTTCTCTGCCATGGTCAGGCCAGTCAGTGCTACGCGCAGACGGTTTCCCGGCGGCTCGTTCATCTGACCGTAGACCAGTGCCACTTTGTCCAGAACGTTGGAGTCCTTCATCTCGTGGTAGAAGTCGTTACCCTCACGAGTACGCTCACCCACACCGGCGAACACGGAATAACCGCTGTGCTCGATGGCGATGTTACGGATCAGTTCCATCATGTTTACGGTCTTGCCTACACCGGCACCACCGAACAGACCGACTTTACCGCCCTTGGCGAACGGGCAAACCAGGTCGATAACCTTGATGCCGGTTTCCAGCAGGTCGTTGCCGCCAGCTTGTTCCGCGAACGAAGGTGCCGGACGGTGAATGCCCCAGCGCTCTTCGGTGTCGATCGGGCCAGCTTCGTCAATCGGGTTGCCCAGTACGTCCATGATCCGGCCCAGGGTCGCTTTACCGACCGGTACGGAGATGGCAGCGCCAGAGTCGATAACGTCCAGACCGCGCTTCAAGCCTTCGGTGGAACCCATCGCAATGGTACGAACTACGCCGTCGCCCAGCTGCTGCTGAACTTCCAGAGTAGTTTCCGCGCCTTGTACTTTCAGCGCGTTGTAGATGCTCGGTACGCTGTCGCGTGGAAATTCCACGTCGATAACGGCGCCGATGATTTGAACGATACGTCCGCTACTCATAGCTGGATCCTCTGAATATTTGAACCGTTAAACCGCGGCAGCGCCGCCGACGATTTCCGAGATCTCTTGGGTGATCGCAGCCTGACGCGCCTTGTTGTAGATCAGCTGCAAATCGCTGATCAGATCACCGGCGTTATCGGTAGCGTTTTTCATCGCGATCATCCGCGCCGCTTGTTCAGCTGCGTTGTTCTCGACCACCGCCTGGTACACCTGCGACTCCACGTAGCGCACCATCAAGCCGTCAAGCAGCTCTTTGGCGTCTGGTTCGTAGAGGTAGTCCCAGTGGTGCTTGAGTTCCTGATCCGGAGTCGCCACCAGTGGAATCAATTGCTCCACGGTTGGCTGCTGGGTCATGGTGTTGATGAACTTGTTGGATACCACGGAGAGGCGGTCAATCCGGCCTTCCAGGTACGCATCCAGCATCACCTTCACACTGCCGATCAAATCATTGATCGACGGCTCTTCACCCAGGTGGCTGATAGCTGCAACGACGTTACCGCCGAAGTTGCGGAAAAAGGCCGCACCCTTGCTACCAACAACACACAGATCGATCTCGACGCCGTTTTCGCGGTTTACCGCCATGTCCTTGACCAGGGCCTTGAACAGGTTGGTATTCAAACCACCGCACAAACCACGGTCACTGCTCACTACCACATAACCCACACGCTTGACGGCGCGCTCGATCATGAAGGGGTGGCGGTATTCCGGGTTGGCGTTGGCCAGATGCCCAATTACCTGGCGGATACGCTCCGCATAAGGACGGCTAGCAGCCATGCGCATTTGTGCCTTGCGCATTTTGCTGACCGCCACTTTTTCCATGGCGCTGGTAATTTTTTGCGTGCTTTTGATGCTCGCAATCTTACTGCGAATCTCTTTTGCGCCTGCCATGTAACACCTATCAGGTTAGCAAGCGGGAGCCTTGCGGCTCCCGCTGCGGCTTACCAGGTTTGGGTGGCCTTGAACTTCTCGATACCGGCTTTCATGCCAGCGTCGATATCGTCATTGAAGTCACCCTTCACGTTGATCTTCGCCATCAATTCGGCGTGATCGCGGTTGAAGTAAGCAATCAGCGCTTGTTCAAAGCTGCCGACCTTGGCGATTTCAACGTCGGTCAGGAACCCACGCTCAGCGGCATACAGCGACAACGCCATGTCAGCGATCGACATTGGGGCGTATTGCTTCTGCTTCATCAGCTCGGTAACGCGCTGACCATGCTCAAGTTGCTTACGGGTCGCTTCGTCCAGGTCAGAAGCGAACTGGGCGAATGCCGCCAGTTCACGGTACTGAGCCAGAGCGGTACGGATACCACCGGAGAGCTTCTTGATGATCTTGGTCTGAGCGGCACCACCCACACGGGATACCGAAACACCGGCGTTCACTGCAGGGCGGATGCCCGAGTTGAACATGGCCGATTCCAGGAAGATCTGACCGTCGGTGATGGAAATCACGTTGGTCGGAACGAACGCGGAAACGTCGCCAGCCTGGGTTTCGATGATCGGAAGTGCGGTCAGGGAACCGGTTTTGCCGGTCACTGCGCCGTTGGTGAACTTCTCTACGTACTCTTCCGAAACGCGGGATGCGCGCTCCAGCAGACGGGAGTGGAGATAGAACACGTCGCCTGGGTAGGCTTCACGGCCTGGTGGACGGCGCAGCAGCAGGGAAATCTGGCGGTAAGCCACTGCTTGCTTGGACAGATCGTCATAAACGATCAGCGCGTCTTCACCGCGGTCGCGGAAGAATTCACCCATGGTGCAACCGGAGTACGGTGCCAGGAATTGCAGCGCAGGAGATTCCGAAGCACTGGCAGCCACGATGATCGTGTTGGCCAGGGCGCCGTTTTCTTCCAGCTTGCGAACCACGTTGGCGATGGTCGATTGCTTCTGACCGATCGCTACGTAGACGCAGAAAATGCCGCTGTTCTTCTGGTTGATGATCGCGTCGATCGCCAGAGCGGTTTTACCGATCTGACGGTCACCGATGATCAGCTCACGCTGGCCACGGCCGACTGGGATCATGGCATCGACAGCCTTGTAGCCAGTCTGTACAGGCTGGTCTACCGACTTACGCCAGATCACGCCTGGAGCAACTTTCTCGACCGCGTCGGTCTCGGTGTTGCCCAGTGGACCTTTACCGTCAACAGGGTTACCCAGTGCGTCGACTACACGACCCAGCAATTCCTTACCAACCGGAACCTCCAGGATGCGGCCAGTGCACTTGGCGCTCATGCCTTCAGCCAGACTGGTGTACGCGCCCAATACAACGGCACCTACGGAGTCTTGCTCCAGGTTGAGGGCCATACCGTAGACGCCGCCCGGAAACTCGATCATCTCGCCGTACATAACGTCGGCCAGACCGTGAATCCGCACGATGCCGTCAGATACGCTGACGACAGTGCCTTCGTTACGGGCTTGGGAGGTCACATCGAGCTTGTCGATGCGGCCCTTGATAATTTCACTTATTTCGGAAGGATTGAGTTGCTGCATTGCTCTGCTGCCCCTTCAAACTCAAGATTTCAATGCTTCGGCAAGATTCGCGAGTTTGCCGCGAATCGAGCCATCGATAACCAGGTCGCCGGCGCGAATGACAACACCCCCAATAAGGGATGGGTCTTCCGCAACTTGCAGGCGCACTTCCCGGTCGAGTCGTGCACTGAGAACCTTGGCGAGTTTGTCTTGCTGTTCTTGGTTCAATGCAAAAGCACTGGTCACTTCAACGTCTACCGATTTCTCTTGCTCGGCCTTGTACAGGTCGAACAGAGCGGCAATCTCCGGCAAAAGCAGGAGACGGTCGTTTTCGGCGATGACATTGATGAAGTTCTGCACTTTCACATCAAACTTGTCGCCGCACACTTCAATAAAAGTGGCGGCCTTGTCTGCGCTCGTCAGTCGCGGGGCCTTGAGCACGCGCTGCATGGTGCCGTCTTGCGACACTGCTGCAGCCAGGCCGAGCATGGCTGACCAAGAGGCCAGCTGCTGGTGGGCCTGGGCGTGCTCGAAGGCTGCCTTAGCGTAAGGTCGGGCCAACGTGGTCAATTCTGCCATGATCGCCCTCGCTTAAATTTCAGCAGCCAGTTTGTTAACCAGCTCCGCGTGCGCGTTTTGATCAATTGTGGCACCCAGGATCTTCTCAGCACCGCCGACGGCCAGAGCACCCAGTTGGGCACGCAGCGCATCTTTGACACCGTTCAGTTCCTGCTCGATCTCGGCTTGAGCCTGAACCTTCACACGGTCAGCGTCGATACGGGCTTTTTCAACAGCCTCTTCAACAATCTGGTTACCGCGTTTCTTGGCTTGCTCAATGATTTCGGCTGCTTGAGCTTTCGCTTCGCGCAGTTGCTGACCCGCTTTATCTTGGGCCAACTCCAGGTCGCGAGCTGCTCGTGCGGCAGCGTCCAGTCCATCCGCGATCTTCTTTTGACGTTCGTGCAAAGCTGCGATGACCGGAGGCCATACGAACTTCATGCAGAAAACGACAAAAATCAAGAACGCTAAGGACTGACCAATAATGGTTGCATTAATGTTCACGCCAATACCTCGCTCATTCGTTGCACAACACACCAATCACTCGAAAAACGAGTGATTAACCGGCGAGTTGACCAACGAAGGGGTTCGCGAAGGTGAAGAACAGAGCGATACCAACGCCGATCATGGTCACGGCGTCGAGCAGGCCGGCAACGATGAACATTTTAACTTGCAGCATTGGAACCATTTCTGGCTGACGCGCTGCGCCTTCCAGGAACTTGCCGCCCAGCAGGCCGAAACCAATGGCAGTACCCAGGGCGCCCAGGCCGATCAACAGTGCAACAGCGATAGCGGTTAGACCAACTACAGTTTCCATCTTTCCTCCCGACTTTTACGTCGTATGGTTTAGGTTTTTTAGATTTTAAAGCGGTAAAACAAATCGTTTCATAGCCCTGGTGGGCCACCTTCCCGTTTCACCGGGAAGGACATCAGACTAGTCGAGACTGGCCTTAATGGTTCTCTTCGTGCGCCATCGACAGGTAGACGATGGTCAGCATCATGAAGATGAAGGCCTGCAGGGTGATGATCAGGATGTGGAACACAGCCCACGCCCACTGCAGAACAATGCCCAGGCCGCTAAGCCAGAGCAGGCCGCTGCCGAACATCACAGCGATCAGAATGAACACCAGCTCGCCGGCATACATGTTGCCGAACAGTCGCAGGGCCAGGGAGATCGGCTTGGCGATCAGGGTGACGAATTCCAGCAGGAAGTTCACCGGGATCAGCAGGGCTTGAACAAAGATGTTCTTGCTGCCGAACGGGTGCAGGGTCAGTTCGCCGATGAAGCCGCCGATGCCCTTGATCTTGATGCTGTAGAAAATGATCAACGCAAATACCGACAGGGCCATGCCCAGGGTAGCGTTCGGGTCAGTGGTCGATACGGCACGGAATGGAATGTGCGGGTCGCCGGAAATCGCCATGGCCAACTGAGGAATCCAGTCAACCGGGATCAGGTCGACGGCGTTCATCAGGAACACCCAGACGAAGATGGTCAGTGCCAACGGTGCAATCACCGGGCTACGGCCATGGAAGCTGTCTTTCACGCTGCCATCGACGAATTCGACCAGTACTTCAACGAAGTTCTGCAAAGCACCTGGCTGACCGGAAGTCGCCTTCTTTGCCGCCATGCGGAAAATCAGGACGAAGATCAGACCCAAAGCGACCGACCAGCCCAGAGTATCCAGGTGGAAAGCCCAGAAGCCCATTTCTTTTGCTTCTGCTGCGGAGTGGGCAAAGCCCCAGCCGCCGTTGGGAAGCTGACCGAAGGTCAGGTTCTGCAAGTGGTGCTGGATATAGCCCGAAGCGGTTGTTTCTGCCATGGTTGCCTCAAACGCCCTAAGGTTTCGAAAGTCTTGTTTTCATCAGCAGGGGAGCGAACCAGCTGACCAGTTGGGTCAACACGAAGACGCCGAATACAGCCAGCGGCGCCAATGGCTTCACACCTGCAAAGGTCAGTGCAAACAGCACTGCCGTCAAAATCAGTTTCCCCGCCTCGCCGGCATAAAAAGACCGGACGATAGCCTGGGCTGCTCGGGCGCCGGAAAACCGAAAGGCCCTGTGAGCAAAATACATATTGGGCAGCAAGGCTATCAGGCCTCCGCAAAGTCCTGAATATCCGGCTACGACTCCATGCCAGTACCAAAGCGCCAATGCGGCGATCAGCAAAATGACAAATTGAGCCAATAAAACCGGAAAAACAGCCAAGCGATGGAAGGGCAACGTGTTTGGCGTGCGGGTTTCCATCACTCTTGCTCCTCAATAGTCGGCTGCCGGAAATCAATAACTTGGCATAATTTGTGCCGACAAAATGCGCGCAGAGTATAGGGGCGGTTCTGCCCCTATTCAACTGCCGGGTAGTGATTTCCGATCACGCGCTACATAAGCAAATGTTTCAGCGGATGTGGGCAAGGACGCCCTGAAGCTCATCAAGGGAGTTATATCCGATGACCAATTGCCCTTTGCCTTTCTTGCCGTGGCGAATTTGTACCGCAGAGCCCAGGCGCTCGGCCAGGCGCTGCTCAAGACGCGCAATATCCGGATCAGGTTTGGCCGTTTCGACCGGTGCAGGTTTGCCGCTGAGCCACTGGCGAACCAGGGCCTCGGTCTGACGAACGGTGAGCCCTCGTGCGACAACGTGTCGCGCCCCTTCAACCTGTTGATTTTCCGGCAAACCGAGCAAAGCACGGGCGTGGCCCATCTCGAGGTCGCCATGGGACAACATGGTCTTGATGACTTCCGGCAGCGCGATCAGGCGCAGCAAGTTGGACACGGTGACACGGGATTTACCCACGGCCTCGGCGACCTGTTGCTGGGTCAGCTGGAATTCCTGCTGCAAACGCTGCAAGGCGATCGCTTCCTCGATGGGATTGAGGTCTTCACGCTGGATATTCTCGATCAACGCCATGGCGATGGCGGTTTCATCCGGTACATCGCGCACCATCGCAGGGATGGTGTCCTTGCCCGCCTGCTGGCTGGCGCGCCAGCGGCGTTCACCAGCGATGATTTCAAAGCGGCCGCCGCCAATCGGGCGCACCACAATCGGCTGCATCACGCCCTGGGCCTTGATCGAATTGGCCAGTTCTTCCAGGGCCTGGGGGTCCATGTCCCGGCGTGGCTGGTATTTGCCGCGCTGGATCAGGTCCAGGGGCAGGTGCTGCAGCTCGCGTTCGTCAGCCTGCACCGCTTGTTCTTCAAGCGATGTGACGGTCGGACCACTCAGCAGTGCATCCAGTCCACGTCCGAGACCTCGTTTCTTGACGGCCATGGGGATTCCTTAAGTTGGCTGGGCTGCAGCGGTGCGTGAGTTGCGGCGTTGACGACGAACCATCTCGCCGGCCAATGCCAGGTAGGCAATGGCGCCACGGGATGATTTGTCATACGCCAGCGCGGGCATGCCATAGCTTGGCGCTTCGGCCAGGCGGATGTTGCGTGGAATCACGGTGTCGTACAGCTGGTCGCCAAAGTGTTCCTTGAGCTGCGCCGACACATCGTTCATCAGGCTCAGGCGCGGATCGAACATGGTCCGCAGCAGGCCTTCGATCTGCAGGTTCGGGTTGAGCAGCTCGGCAATACGCTTGATGTTATCCACAAGGTCGCTCAACCCTTCCAGCGCGTAGTACTCGCACTGCATGGGGATAATCACCCCATCGGCAGCCACCAATGCGTTAAGCGTGAGCATCGACAGCGACGGTGGGCAGTCGATCAAAATGTAGTCGTAGTTCTCGCGGATCGGTGCCAAAGCGCTGCGCAGACGGCTTTCCTTCATCTGCATTTCCAGCAGCACCACTTCCGCCGCAGTCAAATCGCGGTTGGCCGGCAGCAGTTGATAACCGCCATGCTCGGAGTAGTGCATGGCCTGGGCCAGGTCGCACTCGCCAATCAGCAAGTCGTAGACCGAGTTTTCCAAGCCGTGTTTATCCACACCGCTACCCATGGTGGCGTTGCCCTGTGGATCGAGATCGATCAACAGCACCCGACGCTTGGTGGCGACCAGGGATGCTGCGAGGTTGATGCAGGTGGTGGTTTTGCCCACGCCACCTTTCTGGTTCGCTATCGCGAATACCTTAGCCATTCTTGCTTGTGTTCCCAATCATGCCGTGCGGCGCAGTATCAGCAGATGGCGTTGGCCTTGGCAACCGGGTACGGCCAAGGCGTGTTCGCTATCGAGGTGGAAGTCTGCTGGCAATGCTAACAGCTCATCGCTTGGATGGACGCCCTTCATTGCCAGCCAGCGGGTGTCGCGGTCGCCCAGGTGACGGGTCCAGTTGCTGAAGTTCTCCATGCTGCTGAACGCCCGGGAAACAATTCCGTTGAAGGGCAACTCAGGCGTGAAGGCTTCGACGCGACTGTGGATAACGTGCAGGTTATCCAGCTTGAGTTCGAGTTTGACCTGGGTCAGGAAGCGGGTTTTCTTGCCGTTGCTGTCCAGGCAGGTCACTTGCGATTCAGGAAACAGGATAGCCAGTGGAATGCCAGGCATACCGCCACCACTGCCGACATCGAGCCAACGACCGTTTTCGATAAACGGAATCACGCTCAGACTGTCGAGCAAGTGACGGGAAACCATTTCGTCGGGGTCACGCACAGCCGTCAGGTTGTAAGCCTTGTTCCATTTGATCAACAGGGCCAGGTAGCCCAGCAGCAAATCGTGCTGGGCCTCGGTCAAGTCCACGCCCAATTGGCGCGCACCTGTGGATAACTCTTCGGCGTGTTGCGAGGTGACCAACGAACTCAAGCGCTTTGCTCCAACTGACGGCCCGCGCCGCGTTTTTTCAAATGAATCATCAACAGCGAAATGGCTGCCGGGGTGACGCCGGGGATACGTGAAGCCTGGCCGAGGGTCTCGGGGCGAGTTATCCCCAGCTTGCTTTGGATTTCTTTCGACAATCCGGAAATACCGGTGTAATCGATATCCACAGGCAGCCTGGTGTCTTCACTGGCGCGCAGACGAGCGATCTCGTCCTGCTGGCGATCAATGTAACCGGCGTACTTGGTCTTGATTTCGACCTGCTCGGCAACCTGTGGATCATCGGCGCCACCGCCGGTCACTTCGACCAGGCCAGCGTAGTCGATTTCCGGACGGGACAGCAGGTTCAGCAGGTTGTATTCATGAGTCAGCGGCGTGCCGAATTTTTCCGCAATCGCGTCGCCCTGCTCGGTCCCGGGGCGAACCCAGGTACTTTTCAAGCGCTGCTCTTCAAGCTCGATGCTTTCGCGTTTTTTGCAGAAAGCCGCCCAGCGCGCATCGTCGACCAGGCCCAGTTCACGGCCTTTTTCGGTCAGGCGCAGGTCGGCGTTGTCTTCGCGCAGGATCAGGCGGTATTCCGCTCGGGAAGTGAACATCCGATACGGTTCCTGGGTTCCCAGGGTAATCAGGTCGTCGACCAACACGCCGATATACGCTTCATCGCGCCGCGGGCACCAGCTGTCTTTGCCTTGTGCACGCAATGCGGCGTTGGTCCCGGCCAGCAAACCCTGGGCGCCGGCTTCTTCGTAGCCGGTGGTGCCGTTGATTTGCCCGGCGAAGAACAGGCCGCCGATAACCTTGGTTTCCAGGCTGTACTTCAGGTCACGCGGATCGAAGTAGTCGTATTCGATGGCGTAGCCCGGACGCACGATGTGTGCGTTTTCCATGCCGCGAATCGATTGCACGATCTGGATTTGTACATCGAACGGCAGGGAAGTGGAAATCCCGTTCGGGTACAGCTCGTGGGTAGTCAGACCTTCCGGCTCGATGAAGACCTGGTGGCTTTCCTTGTCGGCAAAGCGGTGGATCTTGTCTTCGATCGACGGGCAGTAACGTGGGCCAATACCTTCGATTACCCCGGAGTACATCGGCGAACGGTCGAGGTTCGCGGCAATGATTTCGTGAGTGCGCGCATTGGTATGGGTAATCCAGCAGCTCACCTGTTTGGGGTGCTGCTCCTTGGAACCCATGAACGACATCACCGGGATCGGAGTATCGCCTGCTTGTTCGGTCATCACCGAGAAATCCACGGAACGCCCGTCGATACGCGGCGGGGTCCCGGTTTTCAGGCGACCCACGCGCAGCGGCAATTCGCGCAGGCGTTTTGCCAGGGCAATCGACGGAGGATCACCGGCGCGGCCACCCGAATAGTTCTGCATGCCGATGTGGATAAGTCCACCGAGGAACGTACCGGTGGTCAACACCACGGATTCTGCGAAGAAACGCAGGCCCATTTGGGTAACTACACCGCGAACCACGTCCTGTTCGACGATCAAGTCATCGGCGGCTTGTTGAAATATCCACAGGTTGGACTGGTTTTCCAGGGTTTCGCGGACCGCGGCTTTGTACAGGATGCGGTCTGCCTGGGCCCGAGTGGCACGCACGGCCGGGCCTTTGCGGCTGTTGAGCACGCGAAATTGAATACCACCCTTGTCGGTAGCCTCGGCCATCACGCCACCAAGGGCGTCGATTTCCTTGACCAGATGGCTTTTGCCGATCCCACCAATGGCGGGGTTGCAACTCATGGCCCCGAGGGTTTCCACGTTATGCGTCAGCAACAGGGTTTTTACGCCCATGCGTGCTGACGCCAGTGCTGCCTCGGTACCGGCATGACCGCCGCCGATGACGATCACTTCAAAACGGGAAGGGAAATCCACCACGCACCTCGTGCCTGCTTATGTAGGTAATCAGGAATTGTTTGTTGAAAGGGTTTTGGAGCTTTGGCGGCAAGTATAGGGACTTCGCCCTTCCTAAAGAACCCTTTGCACAAAATTTAACCAGCTGTGGATGAATCACAGACAATAGAAATTAAAAGAGAGAAATTTATTAAATCTTTGTTTTTATGTTTATTTCTACTGGGCACCGTTTCTGTGGATAGATCTCTACAGGCCTTTATTTACAATGTGTACAGCGATTCAAAAGTCTGTGTTCATGTGCCAACGAGACCCTTGGATAAGTGCTTTAAGCCTGTGGATTAAACAGGTGGTTATCCACAGAGGGGTTTTTACTCAGGTTTCGAGCCCTGTTATCAACTGGGCACAGGGGCGGTTATTCACAGAGCTTAATCCACAGAAATCCGTGCAATGATGTGAATTTCGCCCACGGCGAAGCCAACCGAATCTTTCTATTCGGGGGTGAGCACGTTAAAAAGAGATCTATTGTGAGAAAACAGCCAGGCAGTTAATAATAGCGATTATCATTAACCTGCCTTGTCATGCCCTATGTCTCCTTCTTCACACACGGCTGCGGTTCAGAACATCTACGAGCAGCACCATTCCTGGTTGCACGGGTGGCTCAAAGGTAAGTTGCATAACGCCTGCGATGCAGCCGATGTGGCGCACGATACGTTCGTGCGCATTCTGGTTGGGCGGCATGCAGCTCAGATCGTTGAACCGCGTGACTATCTGGCAACCATCGCCAGGGGCCTGGTGATTGATCGTTATCGCCGGCATGCCATCGAGCAGGCCTACAAGCAAACCTTGGCCGAACGGCCTGAAGCCACGGCCATCAGTGAAGAAGACAAAGCCATCATCATCGAGACGCTGGTGGCTGTGGATAAAGCCCTGTCCGGCCTCGGTGAGCGAGCGCGACGGATCTTCCTGTTGTCGCAGATCGAAGGGCTGACTTATCAACAGATCGCCGATCAACTGCAGGTGTCGCTGACCACGGTGAAGAAGCACATGATCCGTTCATTGACTGAATGCTCGCTGATCATGGCCAGCCTGTAATGGCCGCCCCCGATCGCAAGACCTTCGAGGCCGCTGCTAACTGGTATGTACAGTTTCAATCCCAAACGCCTACGGCCGCTGAACGCCTTGCCTGGCAACAATGGCTCAACGGCGATCCGTCCCATCAGGCGGCGTGGAACCAGATGGAGCAATTGCAGCGCAGTCTCGGCGCCCTGCCCCAGGATTTCACCCGCCGGGCATTATCGACCACACAACAACGTCGTCAGGTATTGAAGTGGATGCTGGTAATGGGCGGTACCGGGTACCTGGGCTGGAATGTCCAGCAACACACCTCCCTGGGCAATGTATGGGCCGACTACCGGACGTCCGTGGGTGAGCGCCGGCGTATCGCATTGGCTGACGGCACACGGATTGATCTGAATACCAGCACGGCGATTGACGTGATCTTCGACGGGCGCCAACGTTTGATCCGGCTGCGTGAAGGTGAAGTACTTATCCACACCGGCAAGCTGGGCGGGCAAACGCCCTTTTATGTCGAAACCCGCCAAGGCCGAGTCCAGGCTCTGGGTACTCGGTTTACAGTGCGCCAGTTGCCAGATTCCACGCGTGTCGGTGTTCTGGAGGATCGCGTAAGTGTCGCCCCTGGTGACCGGCCCAACCATGCTCGACTGCTCGGTGCCGGTGAAAGCGCTGACTTTGATCGTCAAAACATAGGGCTTGGCCACACGTATAGCGGGTCCCAGGCTGCCTGGGTCGATGGCCAGCTGATCGTATTGGATGCTCGCCTCGGGGATGTGATCGAAGACCTTGCCCGCTACCGTCCCGGCGTCCTGAAATGCGACTTGGCTAGTGCACGCCTACGTGTTTCCGGGACTTTCCGCCTCGACTCCACCGATGCGGTACTGGCGAATCTGCAGGCAACCTTGCCCATTCAGGTGAAATACTTCACGCGCTATTGGGTTTCGGTGAAGCGAATCGCTTGATCGCAAAAAATATCCTCACAAGGGGTTATCTTTTTTTTACCTGGCACGGCCCTAAAGGTAATCACGACGCCACCTTCAGGGCTTACCCACCTATGCGCCTTCGCACCAAGCTCCGCCAGCGACTTTCCTACCACGGTATGACGTGCAGCCTGCTGCTCGGCACAGCAGCCACAGCCGGTGTTTTGCTATCCAGTGACGCCATGGCCGCCAGCGCGGTGCAGCATTACGCCATTGCGGCCGGTCCCCTGGACAATGCCTTGAGCCAATTTGCCGCCAGGGCGAATGTGATTCTGTCTTTCTCGCCCCAACAAACCGCGCGCTTGAACACCACCGGGCTGGAAGGTGACTATTCGGTTGAGCAAGGCTTTGCACTGTTGCTGCAGAACTCGGGGTTACAAGCGGTAGTCCAGGCGCCAGGCAGCTATGTCCTGCAGGCCATTCCTACAGGGCAACTCACGCTCGCGCCCACCACGGTCAGCACTTATCAACAGGCTGGGTTCAATCAAGAGATTGCCGGGGATGTGGGCTACAAAGCGCAAAACAGCCGTATCGGCACCAAGACCAGCACGCCTCTGTCGGAAACACCGCGTTCGGTATCGGTCGTCACCGGCCAGCGCATCAAGGACCAGAAGTCGCAGTCCCTGACTGAAGTATTGGGCTACGTGCCAGGTATCTTCGCGCCGCCCTTTGCTGCTGGCGACGGTCTCGCGGGTGACTTGTTCTTCATCCGCGGTTTCAATGCCACGGATTACGGCTACGGCCTGCTGCGAGATGGCCTGCGTGTACAAGGCAATCGGTACGACACCACCAGTGAGCCTTATGGCCTGGAGCGGGTCGAAATTTTCCGTGGGCCCTCTTCCCTGCTGTACGGTGAAAACGCGCCTGGCGGTTTAGTGAACCTGGTGAGCAAACATCCGACTGCCACGCCGCAAGGTGAAGTGCAGCTCGGTTATGGCTCGAATAATCGGCGTCAGTTGGGTGTGGATATCTCTGGTCCACTCAACGACAGCGGCAACATCCTTGGCCGGGTGGTGATGCTCGGCCGCAAGTCCGATACGCAGACTGACCATGTTCCTGATGATCGCCTGTACATCGCGCCTTCATTGACCCTGAATTTCGACGACTTCAACACGCTCACGCTGTTGGCCAATTACCAAAAGGACCACACCAATCTGGAACTCGGCCTACCCGCCGCGGGGACCTTGCTTACAAATCCGAACGGAAAGCTGTCCAAGCACACCATGCTCGGCGACCCGGACTGGAATACGTTCGAACGTGAAGCCTGGAGCAGCGGCTACGAATTCAGCCACAGCTTCAATGATGAGTGGCAGTTCCGCCAGAACTCGCGGTACATGCAATCGCGCATCAACCGTCACGAAACCTGGCCGGGCACATTGAACAATGGCGGTTTCGGCACCCAATTGAACATGACGGCCTACGACCGCTACAACAAGTCGATGGTCT
This sequence comes from Pseudomonas sp. NIBRBAC000502773, assembly GCF_006517195.1. Classification (NCBI taxonomy): domain Bacteria; kingdom Pseudomonadati; phylum Pseudomonadota; class Gammaproteobacteria; order Pseudomonadales; family Pseudomonadaceae; genus Pseudomonas; species Pseudomonas sp. NIBRBAC000502773. The sequence goes on from NZ_CP041189.1 coordinate 3,287,264, forward strand.
ACTCCCTGGATAACCAGTTGGAAGGCAAATTCCAGGTAGGGGACCTGGAAAATACGGTGCTGTTCGGCGCCAGTTATGACCGCACTTCGTTCAACCAGGATTGGGACGCAGGCTTCGCCGGCACCATCAATGTGTATAACCCCGTGTACCTGCGTGAGCCGCTTACCCCGGTGGCTGTGCAAAACACCTTGCTCGAGCAGCAGATGAAGGGTGTTTATGCACAAATCCAGAGCAAGTATGACCACTGGTTGTTCCTGCTGGGCGGCCGCCAGGACTGGGTCGACAGTGATTTCCGCGACAAGGTCAACAAGGCCAGCAACACCGGCTCCGAAGACCGCAAGTTTACCTACCAGGGCGGGGTGATGTACCAGTTCGACAACGGCCTGACACCGTACGTGAGCTACTCCACCGCATTTGTGCCCGTACAGCAGATCTCCAACGCCGGCTCACCGTTGAAACCGATCACCAGCAGTCAGTACGAAGTGGGTGTGAAGTACGAACCGGTCGGCTGGGATACGGCGATGACCCTGTCGGTGTATGACTTGCGCAAGGAAGACGACACCTACCTCGACGCCACCACCAACAGCTACCGCCAGGTGGGCGAAAGCCGGGCCAAAGGGGCCGAGGTCGAGGTGAACAGCAACATCACGCCCAACCTGAATGTGACCGCAGCCTACACCTACACTGACGCTCGTATTACCAAGGACTCGGCTACCTCGCTGGTCGAGGGGCATCAGATGACGGGGGTTCCGCGCAACCAGGCCTCGGTGTGGGGCAAGTACCGCTTCCTCGATGGCCAACTCAAGGGCTTGTCCCTGGGCGGCGGTGTGCGCTATTTCGACAGTACGTTTTCTTACACCCAGCCAAGCCTGTACGGAAAGCTGGATGCTGGGAGCGTCACTCTGGTGGACGCAGCCGTCGGCTATCAGATCGACAAGCACTGGTCAGTGGACGTGAACGCCAAGAACCTGTTCGACAAGGAGTATGTTTCTGGCTGCAACGACGCGGGCCGCTGCTACTGGGGTGACAGTCGTACACTGCTTGGGACTGTTTCGTACAACTGGTGATGGACGAAGGCCTGAAGAATCAAAAATATTCTTCAAGCCGCTATCGCTGGCAAGCCAACTCCTACTTGCCGATACAGAAGCTGGAGAAGATCCGTCCCAACAAATCATCGGAGCTGAATGCGCCGGTGATTTCTCCCAACAGCTGCTGCGCCTGGCGAAGATCCTCAGCCAGCAGCTCCCCCGCCCCCGCCAAGGTCAACTGCGCCCGGCCGTGCTCCAATGCCGCGCTTGCATGGCGCAGCGCCTCCAGGTGCCTGCGGCGCGCACTGAAGCTGCTTTCCGACGTCTGCTCGTAACCCATGCAGGCCTTGAGATGCTCGCGCAGCAATTCCAGGCCCTCACCCGCAGACTTGGCGCTCAGGCTGATAGTGACGTGGCCATCAGTGCTGGTTTCCATCGCAATGGTTTCACCCGTCAGGTCGGCTTTGTTACGAATCAAGGTGACTTTGGCCGGGTCTGGCCGTTGTTCGAGGAATTCCGGCCACAATGCAAAAGGATCCACAGCCTCCGGCGCGGTGGCGTCCACCACCAGCAGTACCCGGTCCGCTTCGCCGATGGCTTTGAGCGCGCGTTCCACGCCGATCTTTTCCACCTGGTCATCGGTATTGCGTAAACCGGCGGTGTCGACGACGTGCAACGGCATGCCATCGATGTGGATATGTTCGCGCAGGATATCCCGGGTGGTGCCGGCGATCTCGGTGACAATGGCTGCTTCACGCCCCGCCAGCGCATTGAGCAGGCTGGATTTGCCCGCATTGGGACGCCCGGCGATCACGACGGTCATGCCGTCTCGCAGCAACGCGCCTTGCCCGGCTTCCCGAAGGACTGTGGATAACTCATCACGGACCTTATCCAGCATCGCCAATACATGGCCATCGGCAAGGAAGTCGATTTCCTCTTCAGGAAAATCAATCGCCGCCTCGACGTAGATGCGCAGGCTGATCAACTGTTCGGTCAAGTTATGCACACGCAGGGAAAAAGCGCCCTGCAGAGAGCGCAGCGCATTGCGTGCAGCTTGCGCAGAACTGGCCTCGATCAAATCGGCAATCGCCTCGGCCTGTGCCAGGTCGAGCTTGTCGTTGAGGAATGCCCGCTCACTGAACTCACCTGGGCGAGCCAGGCGGCAACCCAACTGCAGGCAGCGTTGCAGCAACATATCCAGAACGATCGGGCCGCCGTGCCCCTGCAATTCCAGCACGTCTTCGCCCGTGAAGGAGTTGGGTCCCGGGAAATACAGGGCCAGGCCTTCGTCCAATACTTCCTCATCAGAGCCGAGGAACGGGCCGTAATGGGCATAGCGCGGCTTCAACTCTCGCCCGCTGATGGCCTTCGCGGCAATACCGGCGAGCGGTCCGGAAATACGAACGATACCGACACCGCCGCGACCCTGAGCGGTAGCGACAGCAGCGATGGTTTCACGAGGAGCGCTCATCAGCAGGTTCCAGAATAAAAGTGACGGAAAGCAAAACGCCCCACTAGGGGGCGTCTTGAGTGGTTACCCACAGAGTAAATTACGCCTCGGCTTTTTTGGTAGCCGCTTCGATTTTACGTGTGATGTACCACTGTTGAGAGATCGACAACACGTTGTTGACCACCCAGTACAGAACCAGGCCAGCCGGGAACCACAGGAAGAAGAAGGTGAAGATGATTGGCATCATTTTCATCACCTTGGCCTGCATCGGATCCGGCGGCGTCGGGTTCAGGCGCTGCTGGATAAACATGGTCGCGCCCATGATGATCGGCAGGATAAAGAACGGGTCTTTGATCGACAGGTCAGTTATCCACAGCATGAACGGTGCCTGGCGCATTTCCACGCTTTCCAGGAGTACCCAGTACAGCGACAGGAATACCGGCATCTGTACCAGAATCGGCAAGCATCCACCCAGCGGGTTGATCTTCTCTTTCTTGTACAGCTCCATCATGGCCTGCGACATTTTCTGCCGGTCATCACCATGTTGTTCTTTCAGCGCGGCCAGTTTAGGCGCCACGGCACGCATGCGCGCCATCGACTTGTAGCTGGCGGCCGACAGTGGGAAGAAGATCCCCTTGATCAGCATGGTCAGGAAGATGATCGACCAGCCCCAGTTACCGACGATGCTGTGGATATGTTGCAGCAGCCAGAAGATCGGCTGGGCAATGAACCACAGGATGCCGTAGTCCACAGTCAGTTCCAGACCTGGGGATAACTCTTTCAGCACGGCCTGGCTTTTCGGGCCTGCGTACAGCGTAGCGCTGGTTTCAGCCTTGGCGCCTGGAGCAACGGTCATCGCCGGGCCGGTGTAGCCGATGATGTAGTTGCCTTTGCTGTCCTTGCGCGCCAGTACGGAATTGTTCTGGCCAGGCTGAGGAATCCACGCGGTCACGAAGTAGTGTTGCAGCCAGGCTACCCAGCCACCGTTCACGTTATAGGTGATCGGCGCCTTGGTTTTGTCTTCGGCCACTTTATCCATGTCTTTCATGGATACTTTTTTGTACGGCTCCGAACTTGTCCACAGGGCGGCGCCCAGGTAAGTCGCGGTACCCGTCGCAGTGCTGGACGATGGATCGGAGCTGGCGTCACGCTTGAGCTGCGCAAACATTGCGCCGGTCCAAGGCTGGGCGCTCTGGTTGTCGATCAGATAGGTGACAACGATGTCGTACAGGCCGCGCTTGAGTGTGAAGCGCTTGATGTAGTTGACGCCGTCCTTGCTGAACTTCAAGTCCACGACCAGTTGGTCTTGGCCATCTGCCAGTTGATAGCTCTTCTTCTCCGCAGAGAAAATCGGACGACCGGTTGCACTCGCATCAGGGCCGTTGGTGCCGATCAGGCCACTTTGTGCCTGGTAAACACGTTCACCACCGTTATCGAACAACTGGAATGGGATTTCCGGGTGATCCTGACGACGCGGATACAGCGGAAGTGTCAGCTTTGCAACATCGCCACCTTGCGGGTCGATAGCCAGGTCCAACACATCCGTCTTGATCTGGATGAGGTCGGTGCTTGCGGCAACTGCAACTTCAGCAGGTGCTTTTGTTTCGCCCGCTGCCCGTGGAATGTCATCACTGGCGGCAGTATTGGTGCCACTTACTGTATCGGGAAGCCCCGCTGGAACAGCATTGGCAGCAACATTCTGAGTCGGCAGGGCAGCCTGGCCATAGTCCTGGTTCCACTTAAGGACCATGACGTAGGACACGATTGCCAGGGCGACGATCAGGATCGTGCGTTTAATATCCATGATTACTCGGCCATCGAAGAAGAACGGGAGGTAGGGATAGGTGGAACCGGGTCATAACCACCGGGATTCCACGGATGACAGCGACCTAAACGACGAAAGGTCAGCCAGCCACCGCGCAGAAGACCATGATTTTCTATGGCCTCTAACGCGTAGCAGGAACAACTGGGGTAGAAACGACAGTGGCTGGCCATCAGAGGACTAATGGCATAGCGATAAAACTGGATCGGAACGAGTGCCAGTTTACGCATCGGTGCTGTCTACCCCTACAGTTTCGGTGCTGACTGCTGGTGCTGGTTTGTTGGTACGCGCCAGACGTTTCCAGAGCTTGCCGAAATGCTGAATCAATTCGGGGTTTTCTACATCCCCCAAGCCTTTGCGCGCGACGATAACAATATCCCAACCAACCAGAGTGTCCTGGTGGAGACGAAACGATTCGCGCATCAGACGCTTGAGGCGATTGCGCTCAACGGAGAGCTTTACGCTCTTCTTGCCGATCACCAACCCGAGCCGGGGGTGATCAAGATCGTTGTTACGCGCAAGGAGCAGGAGATTTTTCCCCGGAACCTTGCCGGTGGGGGAGTCAAAGACTGCCTTGAAGTGCCGGGGGTTAGCAGACGCTTTTCCCGACTGAAGTCCTGACTCACCACCAGTACCGGATTATCAAACTGCCAGACGCGCACGACCTTTGGCGCGGCGACGCGACAGGACAGCACGGCCGTTCTTGGTAGCCATGCGAGCACGGAAGCCGTGGGTACGGGCGCGTTTGATGGTGCTTGGTTGGAAAGTACGTTTCATGGCGTTGTTACCTGGTTCGTCCACAACGGGCCGGAATGGCCCCCGTTTTAAGAGACCGGCGATTCTAGAGAAAGCAAGCCTCTAGGTCAATTTCCAACCAGCTTTTCCTTCAATTAGATCTTTACGGGCCTCCAGACCTTTTCTTTCCGTTCTGCTTCCATGAGCAATGCCATAGATATAAAAATAAAGAAGGAAATTATTTAAAGCTTTTCTGTAAAGCTTATAAAAGCTAGGCAGGGCATCCTCTGTGGATAACTTCCTTAAGGCCATATTCCACGTGCTGTACAGAGAATGACAACATGGGGGAGAAGCGGTGCTCTGCCTGTGCTGCGCTGTCGGATAAGCTGTGTGTGGAATGGCATGTTATCCACAGGCCAGTTACCCACAGACTTTCGACCCCACTTGTACAACGAGCTCAGGCGCGCTTATCCACAGAGCTTATGCACAGACCATCTGTCGCATTTTTTGCAGTTAAGGCATTGATTTTGGCTGGCCTGTGAGCAACCTACATGTGGATAAGTGGGCTGCTGGCCGCTACAATGGCGGCTGTTTTTGCCTCACCGGCTTTCAACTTAGGGGATATCCGTGTCAGTGGAACTTTGGCAGCAGTGCGTGGAGCTTTTGCGCGATGAGCTGCCTGCCCAGCAATTCAACACCTGGATCCGCCCGCTACAGGTCGAAGCCGAAGGCGACGAGTTGCGTGTCTATGCGCCCAATCGTTTTGTTCTCGACTGGGTCAACGAGAAGTACCTGAGCCGCGTTCTCGAATTGCTCGATGAACACGGCAATGGCCTTGCGCCCGTGCTCTCCTTATTAATAGGCAGCAAACGCAGCTCGGCACCGCGTGCTGCACCGAATGCTCCGCTCGCAGCGAGTGCCTCGCAGGCTCAAGCCCCTGTGGCGCCTGTTAATAACTCGCCAGCGCCGGTTGCCCAGACGCCTTCGAAATCCTCGTCGCAGAACAACGCGCCTATCAATGAAGAGCCGTCCCGCGACAGCTTCGATCCGATGGCGGGTGCCAGTTCCCAGCAGGCTCCGGTCCGCGCCGAGCAGCGCACGGTGCAGGTCGAAGGTGCGCTCAAGCACACCAGCTACCTGAACCGCACGTTCACCTTCGAGAACTTCGTCGAAGGTAAATCCAACCAGCTGGCCCGCGCTGCCGCCTGGCAGGTCGCCGATAACCCCAAGCATGGTTACAACCCGCTCTTCCTTTATGGAGGCGTTGGCTTGGGTAAGACCCACTTGATGCACGCCGTGGGTAACCACCTATTAAAGAAGAACCCGAATGCCAAGGTTGTGTACCTGCACTCGGAGCGCTTCGTGGCTGACATGGTCAAGGCCCTGCAGCTCAATGCGATCAACGAGTTCAAGCGGTTCTACCGCTCCGTTGATGCATTGCTGATCGATGACATTCAATTCTTCGCGCGCAAGGAGCGTTCCCAGGAAGAATTTTTCCACACCTTCAACGCCCTGCTCGAAGGCGGCCAACAGGTCATCCTGACCAGTGACCGTTACCCGAAGGAAATCGAAGGTCTGGAAGAACGCTTGAAGTCGCGCTTTGGTTGGGGCCTTACCGTTGCGGTAGAGCCGCCGGAGCTGGAAACCCGCGTTGCGATCCTGATGAAAAAGGCCGACCAGGCGAAAGTCGATCTGCCCCACGACGCCGCGTTTTTCATCGCCCAACGCATCCGTTCCAACGTGCGTGAGCTGGAAGGTGCGCTCAAGCGTGTCATCGCGCACTCTCACTTCATGGGCCGCGACATCACCATCGAGCTGATTCGCGAATCCCTGAAAGACTTGCTGGCATTGCAGGACAAACTGGTGAGTGTGGATAACATCCAGCGCACCGTGGCCGAGTACTACAAGATCAAGATTTCCGACCTGCTGTCCAAGCGTCGTTCGCGCTCGGTGGCGCGTCCGCGTCAGGTGGCCATGGCACTCTCCAAGGAGTTGACCAACCATAGCCTGCCGGAAATCGGGGATGTGTTTGGCGGCCGCGACCACACCACGGTCTTGCACGCATGCCGCAAGATCAACGAACTTAAGGAATCCGACGCGGATATTCGCGAGGACTACAAGAACCTGCTGCGTACACTGACTACGTGATGACACCAGCGCAGCTTATTAAGGCAAGGGACTAGACCATGCATTTCACCATTCAACGCGAAGCCCTGTTGAAACCCCTGCAACTGGTCGCAGGCGTCGTCGAGCGCCGACAGACCTTGCCGGTGCTCTCCAACGTATTGCTGGTGGTCGAAGGCCAGCAATTGTCCCTGACCGGTACCGACCTTGAAGTCGAGCTGGTCGGTCGCGTGCAACTGGAAGAACCCGCTGAACCTGGCGAGATCACAGTACCCGCGCGCAAGCTGATGGACATCTGCAAAAGCCTGCCGAACGACGCGCTGATCGACATCAAGGTTGATGAGCAGAAGTTGGTGGTCAAGGCGGGTCGCAGTCGTTTCACGCTGTCTACTTTGCCGGCCAATGATTTCCCGACTGTGGAAGAAGGCCCGGGCTCACTGACCTGCAGCCTGGAGCAAAGCAAACTGCGCCGTCTGATTGAGCGCACCAGCTTCGCCATGGCCCAGCAGGACGTACGTTACTACCTCAACGGCATGCTGCTGGAGGTGTCGGAAGGCATCATTCGCGCCGTGGCCACTGACGGTCACCGTCTGGCGATGTGCTCGATGCGCGCCGATATCGGTCAACCTGACCGTCACCAGGTGATCGTGCCGCGTAAGGGTATTCTCGAACTGGCGCGCCTGCTCACCGAGCCGGATGGCAATGTCAGCATCGTGCTGGGTCAGCACCATATCCGCGCGACCACCGGCGAGTTCACCTTCACCTCCAAGCTGGTCGACGGCAAGTTCCCGGATTACGAGCGCGTTCTGCCTAAAGGCGGCGACAAGCTGGTGATCGGTGATCGCCAGGCCCTGCGTGAAGCGTTCAGTCGTACTGCGATCCTGTCCAACGAGAAGTACCGAGGCATTCGTCTCCAGCTGGCCAACGGTCAGTTGAAAATCCAGGCCAATAACCCGGAGCAGGAAGAAGCGGAAGAGGAAGTGGGCGTCGACTACAACGGCGGTTCTTTGGAAATCGGCTTCAACGTGAGCTACTTGCTGGACGTGCTGGGTGTGATGACCACCGAACAGGTTCGCCTGATCCTGTCCGACTCCAACAGCAGCGCCCTGGTGCAGGAATCCGATAATGACGACTCGGCTTACGTTGTTATGCCGATGCGCCTGTAATCATGCCCAGCAGAAGCTAGATGTCCCTTAGTCGCGTCTCGGTCACCGCGGTGCGCAATCTGCACCCGGTGACCTTCTCCCCCTCCCCCCGCATCAATATCCTCCACGGCGCCAACGGCAGTGGCAAAACCAGCGTGCTGGAAGCCATCCACCTGCTAGGGCTTGCCCGTTCCTTTCGCAGTGCCCGCTTGTTACCGGTGATTCAGTACGAACAGCTGGCCTGCACGGTATTTGGCCAAGTCGAACTGGCAGAGGGTGGGCACAGCAGCCTGGGGATTTCTCGTGATCGCGGCGGTGAGTTCCAGATTCGCATCGACGGGCAAAATGCTCGCAGTGCCGCACAACTGGCAGAGATCCTGCCGTTGCAACTGATCAACCCTGACAGCTTCCGCTTGTTGGAAGGCGCGCCGAAGATCCGCAGGCAGTTCCTCGACTGGGGAGTGTTCCACGTGGAACCGCGATTCATGGCGACGTGGCAGCGCCTGCAGAAGGCCCTGCGGCAGCGGAACTCATGGCTGCGGCATGGTACACTTGACGCCGCTTCGCAAGCGGCCTGGGACCGGGAATTGTGCCTGGCCAGCGATGAAATAGATGAATACCGCCGCGCCTATATCAAAGCCTTGAAACCAGTCTTTGAGCAGACCTTGAGTGAGTTGTTGGATCTCGAGGGGCTGACGCTGAGTTACTACCGTGGCTGGGACAAAGACCGTGAGCTGAGTGCAGTGCTCGCGACGTCCCTGCAGCGGGATCAGCAAATTGGCCATACCCAGGCCGGACCCCAACGGGCTGATTTGCGTCTTAGATTAGGCGCACACAATGCTGCGGATATCTTGTCCCGCGGCCAGCAGAAGTTGGTGGTGTGTGCACTGCGGATCGCCCAGGGGCATCTGGTTAGCCAAGCCCGACGTGGTCAGTGTATTTATCTGGTGGATGACTTGCCGTCTGAACTCGACGAGCAACACCGCCGTGCGTTATGCCGCTTGTTGGAAGACTTACGCTGCCAGGTGTTTATCACCTGTGTAGACCACGAATTATTGAGGGAAGGCTGGCAGACGGAAACGCCAGTCGCTTTGTTCCACGTGGAACAAGGCCGTATCACCCAGACCCACGACCATCGGGAGTGAAGGCATGAGCGAAGAAAACACGTACGACTCGACCAGCATTAAAGTGCTGAAAGGTTTGGATGCCGTACGCAAACGTCCCGGTATGTACATTGGCGACACTGATGACGGTAGCGGTCTGCACCACATGGTGTTCGAGGTGGTCGACAACTCCATCGACGAAGCTTTGGCCGGTCACTGCGACGACATCAGCATCATCATCCATCCGGACGAATCCATTACCGTGCGCGACAACGGTCGCGGCATCCCGGTAGATGTGCACAAAGAAGAAGGTGTTTCGGCGGCAGAGGTCATCATGACCGTGCTCCACGCCGGCGGTAAGTTCGACGACAACTCCTACAAAGTCTCCGGTGGTTTGCACGGTGTGGGTGTGTCGGTGGTGAACGCTCTGTCCGAAGAGCTGATCCTGACCGTTCGCCGCAGTGGCAAGATCTGGGAGCAGACCTACGTCCACGGTGTGCCACAGGAGCCGATGAAAATCGTTGGTGACAGTGAAAGCACCGGTACCCAGATCCATTTCAAGCCATCGGCTGAAACTTTCAAGAACATCCACTTCAGCTGGGACATCCTGGCCAAGCGGATTCGTGAATTGTCCTTCCTCAACTCCGGTGTCGGCATCGTCCTCAAGGATGAGCGCAGCGGCAAGGAAGAGCTGTTCAAATACGAAGGCGGCTTGCGTGCGTTCGTTGAATACCTGAACACCAACAAGACTGCGGTCAACCAGGTGTTCCACTTCAACATCCAGCGTGAAGACGGCATCGGCGTGGAAATCGCCCTGCAATGGAACGACAGCTTCAACGAGAACCTGTTGTGCTTCACCAACAACATTCCACAGCGTGACGGTGGCACTCACTTGGTGGGTTTCCGTTCGGCGCTGACGCGTAACCTGAACACCTACATCGAAGCCGAAGGCCTGGCGAAGAAGCATAAGGTCGCCACCACTGGTGACGATGCCCGTGAAGGCCTGACCGCGATCATCTCGGTGAAAGTGCCGGACCCTAAATTCAGCTCCCAGACCAAAGACAAGCTGGTGTCTTCCGAAGTGAAAACTGCGGTTGAACAGGAGATGGGTAAGTACTTCTCGGACTTCCTGCTGGAAAACCCGAACGAAGCCAAGCTGGTTGTCGGCAAGATGATCGACGCCGCACGTGCCCGTGAAGCGGCGCGTAAAGCCCGTGAGATGACCCGCCGTAAAGGTGCGCTGGATATTGCCGGCTTGCCAGGCAAACTGGCTGACTGCCAGGAGAAGGACCCTGCCCTTTCCGAACTGTACCTGGTGGAAGGTGACTCTGCTGGCGGTTCCGCCAAGCAGGGTCGTAACCGTCGCACCCAGGCCATCCTGCCGTTGAAGGGTAAGATCCTCAACGTCGAGAAGGCTCGTTTCGACAAGATGATTTCCTCCCAGGAAGTCGGCACCTTGATCACGGCACTGGGCTGCGGTATTGGCCGAGACGAGTACAACATTGACAAGTTGCGCTATCACAACATCATCATCATGACCGATGCTGACGTCGACGGTTCGCACATCCGTACCCTGCTGCTGACCTTCTTCTTCCGTCAGTTGCCGGAGCTGATCGAGCGTGGCTACATCTACATCGCCCAGCCGCCGTTGTACAAAGTGAAGAAAGGCAAGCAAGAGCAATACATCAAAGACGACGACGCCATGGAAGAGTACATGACGCAGTCGGCCCTGGAAGATGCCAGCCTGCACTTGAACGACGAAGCCCCGGGGATCTCCGGCGAGGCGCTGGAGCGTCTGGTTAACGACTTCCGTATGGTGATGAAGACGCTCAAGCGCCTGTCGCGCCTGTACCCACAGGAACTGACCGAGCACTTCATCTACCTGCCGTCCGTAAGCCTGGAGCAGTTGGGCGACCACGCACACATGCAGGAATGGCTGGCCCAGTACGAAGTACGCCTGCGTACTGTCGAAAAATCCGGCCTGGTGTACAAAGCCAGCCTGCGTGAAGACCGTGAGCGCAACGTATGGTTGCCAGAGGTCGAATTGATCTCCCACGGCCTGTCGAACTACGTCACCTTCAACCGCGACTTCTTCGGCAGCAACGACTACAAGACCGTTGTGACCCTCGGCGCGCAACTGAGCACCCTGCTGGACGATGGTGCTTATATTCAGCGTGGCGAGCGTAAGAAAGCGGTCAAGGAGTTCAAGGAAGCCCTGGACTGGTTGATGGCGGAAAGCACCAAGCGCCATACGATCCAGCGATACAAAGGTCTGGGCGAAATGAACCCGGATCAACTGTGGGAAACCACCATGGACCCAGCCCAGCGCCGTATGCTGCGTGTAACCATCGAGGACGCCATTGGCGCAGACCAGATCTTCAACACCCTGATGGGTGATGCGGTCGAACCTCGCCGTGATTTCATCGAGAGCAATGCCCTGGCAGTGTCTAACCTGGATTTCTGATCCAGGTACGACGCCTAAAATAAAAAAGGCCAACGCATAGCGTTGGCCTTTTTTATTGCGTGGAAATCATCTTCTGCAAAATGCTCCACGTGGAACATCGTGTTTTTTATCCATGAGAAGAAGCCGCCGCCACACTCTCCAATCGATACCCATACCCATAGATCGTCAACAATTGCCAACCCCTGTCAGCGGTAAGCCCGAGCTTGTTGCGTAGCCGATAGATATGCGTATCCAGCGGCCGCGAGGACACCATTTCTTCATGGGTCCAGAACCGCTCATAAAGGTACTCGCGCGACAGCGGCCGAGCCAGGTTGGCGAACAAGCAGCTCGCCAGGCGATATTCGCGCTCGGTGAGGTTGATCGGTTTGCCTGCGCGTGTGACGGTCAACTCTGCGTCGTCGAAGGTCAGGTCGTTGAAACTCTGCACTTCAGGGGTTGCCGATCTCTGCAGGCCATGCCGACGTAGAACGGCTGTCACTCGTGCCTTCAGTTCGTTAGGCCGAAAGGGTTTACTGACGTAATCGTCGGCGCCACTGTTCAATGCGCTGACGATATCGCTTTCGGCATCACGGCTGGTGAGCATGATGACTGCAGGTGGCGACTCCATGTGTTCACGGGTCCAGCGCAGTAAGGCAATACCGGTGATGTCGGGCAGTTGCCAGTCGAGTATCAGCAGGTCGAAGGTCTCCCGACGCAACTGACGCAGCAGGTCTTCGCCGCGTTCGAAGCAATGCAGGGACCAGGGTTGTTCGGCGGTGCTGGGGATTTGTCGCAGTGTCTGTTCCACCCGTCGCAATTCAGCGGGTTCGTCATCCAGTATTGCGACACGCATGGGTGGGTCCTTTCTTCTTGAAGAGTACGGCAGTCGTATTGAGGGGCACGTACTGCGCAGATGCCGGTCAATGAATCTGAAGAATTGTGCTCAGGTTCGTCGACCCCTTGGATCTCTCGGTACGCTGGGATCAATAAGCGAATATGCCATTGAAAGTCCTCCATACCGATGTGGGAAAGATACCGGCTCCAGGCCTTAAGGAAAAGGATCAGCCGACGCGTGCGCTGTCGTAAACTCCTGTGCCCGATAGTGGATGCCCTTTGGAATCCCCGCCGTTATGAACATCCAGCAGGAAATTTTTTCCACCGCGCCGAAAATGAGCTTCACTGGGCTCAACGCGTCGTTCTATCACGTACGTGTGTCGGCTTACGCCATGCAACGCCTGAGGAGGAATCGGGGGTCTATGCCATCTTCTATCGCACGCCAACAACTCAGGCGCGTTGATCCATGATGCTCTGGGGAAAGGCCGAAAAGCGCCAACCCACCCATGCCCAGCGCCTGTTCCACGGTCTGGTACGTGAGTGGTTATGGATCGGTTTGCTGCTGTTGCCAATCACTGCCTACCTCTCGATGAGTCCTGGCCTGGCCTTGAACAACCCGCTATACGACAGCCTTCGTCGTCTGGCACCGCTGCCGGTGGATCCGCGTATCCTGCTGGTGACCATCGATGACCCTAGCCTGAAGAAACTCGGCCAGTGGCCCTGGCCGCGCAGTGTGCACGCCGACCTGATCGATCGCCTGAGCGCGGCGCAACCGGCCGGTATCCTGTTTGATGTGGTCTTCAGCGAGCCCGGTAACCCGGTCAATGACAAGCGCCTGGCCGACGCGGTGTGCAACGCCGGCAACGTATTGTTGCCCTTGGCTCGTGACGATTCGGCCAGCTATAGCCAGCCTGGGGCACAAATGTTGTCACTGCTCAAATGTGCCAAGGGTGTCGGGCACATCAATGTGGAGGCGGATAGCGATGGCGTGGTCCGCAGGCTGTATATGCGCGAGGGACCAGCCGACGCCACGGCGCTTCAGTTAGCGTGGCTGGCTTTCGTGATGAGCGGGCAATCGGCCGAGATGCCCGGGGAACCTCTGCCATCGATCACCCAGGATTGGCACCGGGAGCATGCTGTCCGTATCCCGTTTATTGCTGCCGACACCCATTTCCCGAGTGTGTCTTATGCCAGCGTATTACACGGTGAGGTCCCTCCTGAGCGGTTACGGGGCCGTCTGATTCTGGTGGGGGCAACTGCGTCGGGCATGGGCGATCGCTTTGTCACCCCGCTCTCGCCTATGGCCGGTACGACTGCGGGTGTGGAGATCCAGGCCAATGTACTCAATGGCTTGCTGCAAGGTCGAAGTATCGTCGATATGCCCGGTTGGCTGGCCGCACTGATGGCAACGTCCCTGGTGGCGGTGCTGTTGGGCCTGCTGCTCTACCGCCCACGCTATGCGCTGTGGATGACCCTGGGGTGCATGTGCATGGCCTTGCTCGGTTCAGCGGCCTTATTGCGCCTGGGCTACTGGTGGTCGCCCGCGGCCTGTTGGATCGGTTTGCTGCTCAGCTACCTGATCTGGAACTGGCGGCGTCTCAGCGTGATCCTGGCCTACTTTGGCTGGGAATTGGCGCGCCTGGATCACGAACCCAAAGTCTTGCCCGAACGCCGTCGTGCACCCGCCAGCAAAGGTGATGTATTACAGGGCCGTATCTTTGCCTTGGAGCAAGCCGTCAGTCGTACGCGGGACACCCGACGGTTTATGGCCGATGGGTTGGAATGCCTGCCGGTGGCAACACTGATCACAGACACCCAGGGAAATGTCCTGTTGGCCAACCGCATCGCCCGGGAAGTGTTCGGCAATGATCTGATCAACCATAACCTTCTGGAGCAACTGGCCGACCTGGGTTATCCGCCGCTGCACAATGGCGTACGCCCTACCCTCTCGACACTGGAACTCATCGAGTTTCGTGATATCCATCAACGCAGCCTGCGCATGGAGCTTGCCCCCTTGCTGCCGGCCGAAGGGGATGTCGCGCTTGGCTGGCTGTTGAGCCTCACCGACCTGAGCAAGGAACGCGAGGCCCAGCAGCATCGGGAAACCATGCTGCGCTTCCTCTCCCACGACTTGCGTGCACCCCATTCGGCGATCCTCGCCCTGTTGGATGTGCACGGCAGTGAGTCGCCGATATTCGCCCAGATAGAGCAACAAGTACGCCGCGCCTTGAGCCTGACCGAATCATTTGTGCAACTGGCGAGGGCTGAGGCCGATGGCTACCAGTTCGAGCCTACGCTGTTCGCCATGTTGGTAATGGATGCCTTTGATCAAGTGGCCGTGATCGCCCAGCTCAAGGGGATTCACCTGGTCCACGATCTGGATGAGGCCGACGAAGGGATGGTGTCAGCCGATCAATCGCTGCTCACCCGCGCATTGTTCAATGTGCTGGAGAACGCGATCAAATACTCTCCGTCCGGTACCACTGTCCGGCTGCGGCACAGCAGCGCGCAAGGCTGGTTGGAATGCCGCATCAGCGACCAGGGCCCAGGGATAGCCGCCGAGGATTTGCCGGAACTGTTCAGCCAGTACAAGCGCTTTGACTCGGCCCAAGGCAGCGAAGGGCTGGGGTTGGGACTGAGCATGGTCAAGGCGGTGGTGGAGCGTCATGGGGGCCGTATCGAGTGTGAAAGCACCGTGGGCAAAGGCACCACTTTCAGCCTGCAGCTGCCCTTGCTGGACGACGGCTAAAACGTACCTTTGCGCTGTGCATAAAAAACCGGTCTCAAGGACCGGTTTTTTAATGCGGAAAAAACTTATGCACGTTTTTTGCGATTTTAATGGATTTGGAAATATCTAACTAAATCAACTTATTAGGACCAAAAAAAGCCAATTCGCCAACAAAGCGTACACAGGTTATCCACAGATGCTCATACCACCGGCGTCTCCACCACAATCGGCTCCGGCGGCAGGGAACCCATGGCCCGCTGCTGCGCTTCATTCCATGCCTGGGCACGGTCATTCAGCGCGGCAATGGCGCGTGGGCCTTCCCCTTCTGCGTACATTGGCTCGCCTATCACCACAGTGATGGTGCCCGCGCGTTTTGCCCAACCCGCCTTCGGCCAGAACTTGCCGGCGTTATGCGCAATCGGCAGCACCGGCAGGTTGGCGTTGACTGCCAATGCGGTACCGCCGCGAGAGAACTTGCCGACTGTCCCAAAGGGTACCCGCGTACCTTCCGGGAAGATCAGCACCCACACGCCATCCTTGAGCAGTTCATCGCCCTTCTTGGCGACATGCTTGAGCGCCGCCTTGGGGTTGTCACGGTCGATGGCGATCGGGCGCAACATGGCCATGGCCCAGCCGAAGAACGGCACGTACAGCAACTCGCGCTTGAGCACCTGGCTCAACGGCGAGAAGTAAGCCGAGAGGAAGAAGGTCTCCCAGGTGCTCTGGTGGTTCGACAGAATCACGCACGGCTGGTCCGGTACGTTTTCAGCGCCCTTGATCTCGAAGCGAATGTTCAGGAACACCTTGGTCAGCCACAACGCGCAGCGGCACCAATAGACGTTGATAAAGCGATAGCGCGCCTTGAACGGCAGGAACGGCGCAATAAAAAAGCTCAGGGTGCACCAGAGAAACGAACTGGTGCCCAGCAGCAGGTAAAAGAAAAAGGTTCTGATGGCCTGCAAAATCGACATGGCGGCATTTACCGTTGCGGGACATGGCCCGCCTGTTAAAAGCGCACTCCCGAACAGTCCTTGGCCAGGAAGTCGAGGGCGGCTAGTTGTTGATAAGTTCTGCGGCAACCGCCGCCAGATCGTCAAAAATCAAGGTGCCTACCGGCAGGTTTTTCGCCTGGGTCTTTTCGCCTTTCCCGGTCTTTACCAAAACTGGCTGAGAGTCGACGGCTTTGGCCGCCTCCAGGTCACCGAGGCTGTCCCCGACGAACCATATCCCAGCCAAGGGCACCTTGTAATGTTCTGCAATGATTTTCAACATGCCAGGCTTGGGTTTGCGGCAATCGCAGCCCTCATCCGGCCCGTGAGGGCAATACACCACCAGCCCCACCTCACCGCCCTGCTCCGCCACCAGCGTGCGCAAGCGCGCGTGCATGGCGTCCAGGGTGGCGATGTCGTAATAGCCGCGGGCGATGCCGGACTGGTTGGTAGCGATGGCCACCGTCCAGCCGGCTTTGCTCAACTGCGCGATGGCCTCGATCGAACCGGGCAGTGGAATCCATTCCGCCACCGACTTGATGTAAGCGTCGGAGTCGTAGTTGATCACCCCGTCCCGATCGAGAATCAGCAGTTTCAACATGGTCAGCTCAGCGTCGAAATGTCAGCGATGTTGACGAACAGGCCACGCAGGCGCGCCAGCATGGCGTAGCGGTTTTTCCGCACGCCGGCATCTTCGGCATTGATCATCACCGCTTCGAAGAACGCATCCACCGGCTCACGCAAGGTCGCCAGGCGTGCCAGGGCTTCGGCGTAATTGCGTTCGGCGATCAGCGGCTTCACCGCGTTCTCCGCCTTGGCAATGGCAGAATTCAGCGAGAACTCCTTGGCATCGGCAAACAAGCCTGGGTCGACATCGGCGTTGCCCAGGCCTTCGGCCTTGCTCAGCAGGTTCGACACACGCTTGTTCACAGCGGCCAGGGCATCGGCTTCCGGCAGCTTACGGAACGCCTGTACGGCTTGTACGCGTTGATCGAAGTCCAGCGCCGAACCTGGTTGCAGGGCACGTACCGACAGGTAGACGGAAACGTCCACGCCTTCGTCTTCATAACGCGCGCGCAGGCGGTCGAACACGAACTCCAGCACTTGCTCGGCCAGGCCGGCTTGCTTGACCTTGCCACCGAACTGGCCGACCGCGAACACCACGGCCTGGGTCAGGTCGAGGTCGAGCTTCTTGTCGATCAGGATACGCAGCACGCCCAGGGCCGCACGACGCAGGGCGTACGGGTCTTTGCTACCGGTAGGCAGCATGCCGATACCGAAGATACCGACGAGGGTATCCAGCTTGTCGGCGATGGCCACGGCCGCACCGGTCAGGGTGGTCGGCAGCTCGGCGCCGGCGCCACGCGGCATGTACTGCTCGTTCAGCGCCAGCGCGACATCGTCCGCCTCGCCATCGTTGAGGGCGTAGTAGTAACCGGCAACGCCCTGCATCTCCGGGAACTCGCCGACCATCTCAGTGGCCAGGTCGCACTTGGACAGCAAGCCTGCACGCGCAGCCCAGGCGGCATCACCGCCGATGCGTGGGGCAATGTAGGCCGCCAGCTTGGAAACGCGCACGGCCTTGTCGTAGACGCTGCCGAGTTTTTCCTGGAACACCACGTTCTGCAGGCGCAGGTTGAAGTCTTCGAGTTTCTGCTTCTTGTCTTGCTTGAAGAAGAACTCGGCGTCAGTCAGGCGCGGACGCACGACCTTCTCGTTACCGGCGATGATCTGCTGCGGGTCCTTGCTTTCGATGTTGGCCACGGTGATAAAGCGCGGCAGCAACTTGCCGTCCACGTCCAGCAGGCAGAAATACTTCTGGTTGTCCTGCATGGTGGTGATCAGCGCTTCCTGCGGCACATCGAGGAAACGTTCTTCGAACGAGCACACCAGCGGCACCGGCCATTCAACCAGCGCGGTCACTTCGTCGAGCAGGCTTGGCGGCACGATGGCGGTGCCTTCCTGCAGGCGGGCGAGTTCTTCGGTGCGCTTGCTGATCAGCTCGCGACGCTCGTTGGCATCGGCCAGCACGTAGGCTGCACGCAGATCGGCGGCATAGTTAGCCGGCGAAGTGATGCGCACCGCTTGTGGATGGTGGAAGCGATGGCCACGGGAATCACGGCCAGCTTTCTGGGCGAGGATGGTGCAATCGATGACCTGGTCACCGAGCAGCATCACCAGCCACTGGGTCGGGCGCACGAACTCTTCCTTGCGCGCGCCCCAGCGCATGCGCTTGGGAATCGGCAGGTCGTTCAGGGAGTCTTCGACGATGGTCGGCAACAGGCTGGCGGTGGGCTTGCCTGTGATGACCTGGCTGAAACGCAGTTTCGGGCCGCTCTGGTCGATCTCGCTCAGCTCGACGCCACACTTCTTGGCGAAGCCCAGTGCGGCTTGGGTCGGGTTGCCTTCGGCGTCGAAAGCCGCCTGGCGTGGCGGGCCGTCGAGGTTGATGCTGCGGTCCGGCTGCTGGGTTTCCAGCGCGGTCAGCAACACGGCCAGGCGGCGCGGTGCGGCGTAGACTTTTTTCGCTTCAAACTTCAGGCCGGCGCTCTGCAGGCCTTTTTCGATACCGGCCAGGAACGCATCGGCCAGGGTATTGAGTGCCTTGGGTGGCAGCTCTTCGGTGCCCAGTTCAACCAGGAAATCTTGAGCACTCATTGTGCAGCCTCCAGCTTAGCCAACACTTCATCACGCAGGTCCGGGGTAGCCATCGGGAAGCCCAGCTTGGCGCGAGCCAGCAGGTAGGCTTGGGCGACGGAACGCGCCAGGGTGCGTACACGCAGGATGTATTGCTGGCGCGCGGTTACCGAGATGGCACGACGGGCGTCCAGCAGGTTGAAGGTATGGGATGCCTTCAACACCATTTCATAGCTCGGCAACGGCAGCGGCTGGTCGAGTTCGATCAGGCGCTTGGCTTCGCTTTCATAGAAGTCGAACAGTTCGAACAGCTTGTCGACGTTGGCGTGTTCGAAGTTGTAGGTCGATTGCTCCACTTCGTTCTGGTGGAACACGTCGCCATAGGTCACTTTGCCGAACGGGCCGTCAGCCCACACCAGGTCGTAGACCGAATCCACGCCCTGCAGGTACATGGCCAGGCGTTCAAGACCGTAGGTGATCTCGCCGGTCACCGGGTAGCATTCGATGCCACCGGCCTGCTGGAAGTAGGTGAACTGGGTGACTTCCATGCCATTGAGCCAGACTTCCCAGCCCAGGCCCCAGGCGCCGAGGGTGGGCGACTCCCAGTTGTCTTCGACGAAACGGATGTCGTGCACCAGCGGGTCGAGGCCCACGTGCTTGAGCGAGCCCAGGTACAGTTCCTGGAAGTTGTCCGGGTTCGGCTTCAGGACTACCTGGAACTGATAGTAGTGCTGCAGACGGTTCGGGTTTTCGCCGTAGCGGCCGTCAGTCGGGCGACGACTGGGCTGCACATAAGCGGCGTTCCAGGTTTCCGGGCCGATGGCCCGCAGGAATGTAGCGGTGTGGAAAGTGCCGGCGCCTACTTCCATATCGTAGGGCTGAAGTACCACACAACCTTGCTCGGCCCAGTATTGCTGGAGGGCGAGGATCAAGTCTTGGAAGGTACGCACGGCTGGCGTAGGCTGGCTCACGAAATTCACCTGTTACTTGGGCTGCGATTTAAAGAGCGGGAGTATACCCGATTCGGCCGCGCCACCATCCCCTGGAGCCTTATGCCACGCTGCTTTTGGTGTTCTGAAGATCCGCTGTACATGGCTTATCACGATCAGGAGTGGGGAACGCCGCTGCGCGATGCGCAGGGTTTGTTCGAGTTGCTTTTGCTCGAAGGGTTCCAGGCGGGCCTGTCCTGGATCACCGTTTTACGCAAACGCGAGCATTATCGAAAGGTCTTGTTTGGTTTTGATGCCCGGCGTCTGGCACAGCTGACCGATGCCGAGATCGAAGCGCTGATGCTTGACCCTGGCATTGTGCGTAACCGTCTCAAGCTCAACGCCACCCGGCGCAACGCCGCAGCCTGGCTGGCGCTTGAAGATCCGGTGGGGTGGCTCTGGTCGTTTGTCGGCGGCGTGCCCAAGGTCAACCATTTCAAGGACCGCAGCGAGGTGCCGGCGATTACGCCGGAGGCTGAAGCCATGAGCAAAGCACTCAAGAAAGCCGGTTTCACCTTTGTCGGCCCGACCATCTGTTACGCGTTCATGCAGGCCTCGGGCATGGTCATGGACCATACCCAGGACTGTGACCGTTACGCGGACTTGGCCAACGCCGGTTAGAATGGCGGCTTTGCGCACCACACACGATCAGGAGTGACCTGTGGAAAAGTTTAAAGGCGCCTTGCTGGTAGGCGCTCTTCGGTTGTTTGCCCTATTGCCCTGGCGCGCGGTTCAAGCGGTCGGCACGGCCATCGGCTGGATCATGTGGAAAACCCCTAACCGCTCCCGTGACACGGTGCGGATCAACCTCTCTAAATGCTTCCCGGACATGGACCCCGCCGCGCGCGAGCGCCTGGTTGGCCAGAGCCTGAAGGACATCGGCAAGTCCCTGACCGAAAGCGCCTGCGCCTGGATCTGGCCGGCCCAGCGCTCCATCGACCTGGTGCGCGAAGTCGAAGGCCTGGAAGTGCTGCACGACGCCCTGGCGTCGGGCAAAGGCGTGGTCGGCATCACCAGCCACCTGGGCAACTGGGAGGTGTTGAACCACTTCTATTGCAGCCAGTGCAAACCGATCATTTTTTACCGCCCGCCCAAGCTCAAGGCGGTGGACGAGTTGCTGCGCAAGCAGCGCGTACAACTGGGTAACCGCGTGGCGGCGTCCACCAAGGAAGGCATCCTCAGTGTGATCAAGGAAGTGCGCAAGGGCGGCCAGGTGGGTATTCCGGCCGACCCGGAGCCGGCCGAGTCCGCAGGGATCTTCGTGCCGTTCTTCGCCACCCAGGCGCTCACCAGCAAGTTCGTGCCGAACATGCTCGCCGGCCACAAGGCCGTGGGGGTGTTCCTGCATGCGCTGCGGCTGCCGGACGGTTCGGGCTACAAAGTGATCCTGGAAGCGGCGCCGGAAGACATGTACAGCACCGACACCGCCACGTCCTGCGCGGCGATGAGCAAAGTGGTGGAGCGTTATGTCGGCGCCTACCCGAGCCAGTACATGTGGAGCATGAAGCGCTTCAAGAAACGCCCGCCGGGTGAAGAACGGTGGTACTGACCCACTGCTGACCAAATGTGGGAGGGAGCTTGCCCCTCCCACATTTTTGATCTGCTCAGGCCTGGCGCTCGAGTTTCTTCAGGAACACCGTCATCTCTTTCTCGGCCTGCTTGTCGCCATGGGCCTGGGCCGCTTCGATGCCCTTCTCCCACGCCTGTCGCGCCGCGGCGTTATCACCCTGCCCCAGCTGCGCCTTGCCCAACAACTTCCACGCCGCCGAATACTTCGGATCGAACTCGACGCATTTGTGCAAATGCTCCGCCGCCTTGGCATTGTCCTTCAGGTCCAGATAACCCTTGCCCAGCCCAAAGCGCAGCAGGGAATTATCCACACCCTTGGCGAGCATTTTTTCCAGGGATTCGAGCATGTCGGTCACTCCGGTTGATCAGAAAAAGCTCAATCCCACGTGGAACAACTTCTCCACATCGCGGATATGTTTTTTATCCACCAGGAACAGGATCACGTGGTCACCCGTGGCGATCACCGTGTCGTCGTGGGCGATGATCACTTCCTCATCACGAATGATTGCGCCAATGGTGGTGCCCGGCGGCAGGCCTATATCGCGAATGGCCTTGCCGATCACTTTGCTCGACTTCGAATCACCGTGGGCAATCGCTTCGATGGCCTCCGCCGCGCCCCGGCGCAGGGAGTGCACGCTGACGATATCGCCCCGGCGCACGTGGGCAAGCAAAGTGCCGATGGTGGCCAACTGTGGGCTGATGGCGATGTCGATATCGCCGCCCTGGATCAGGTCGACATAGGCTGGGTTGTTGATGATGGTCATCACCTTCTTCGCCCCCAACCGCTTGGCCAGCAAGGACGACATGATGTTGGCCTCGTCATCGTTGGTCAGGGCCAGGAAGATATCCGCGTCGGCGATATTTTCTTCCATCAGCAGGTCGCGGTCCGAGGCACTGCCTTGCAGTACGACCGTGCTGTCCAGGGTGTCGGACAAATGCCGGCAGCGTGCCGGGCTCATCTCGATGATTTTCACCTGGTAGCGACTCTCGATCGCTTCGGCCAGGCGCTCGCCAATCTGCCCGCCGCCGGCGATGACGATGCGTTTGTAGCTCTCATCGAGCCGACGCATCTCACTCATGACGGCACGAATATTCGCTTTGGCAGCAATGAAGAATACTTCGTCATCGGCCTCGATCACCGTATCGCCCTGGGGCAGGATCGGCCGGTCACGTCGGAAAATCGCGGCTACGCGGGTTTCCACATTCGGCATGTGTTCACGCAGTTGACGCAACTGCTGACCCACCAGCGGCCCACCGTAGTAGGCCTTCACGGCCACCAATTGCGCCTTGCCGCCGGCGAAGTCGATCACCTGCAAGGCGCCGGGGATTTCGATCAGGCGCTTGATGTAGTGGGTGACTACCTGTTCCGGGCTGATCAGCACGTCCACGGGGATAGCGTCGTTGTCGAACAGGCCGGCGCGGGTCAGGTAGGCGGCTTCACGCACCCGGGCGATTTTGGTCGGGGTGTGGAACAGGGTGTGGGCGACCTGGCAGGCGACCATATTGGTCTCGTCGCTGTTGGTGACCGCGACCAGCATGTCGGCATCGTCGGCACCCGCCTGACGCAGCACGGTAGGAAACGACGCCCGGCCTTGTACGGTGCGGATATCCAGGCGGTCGCCCAGGTTGCGCAGGCGCTCGGCATCGGTGTCGACCACGGTGATGTCATTGGCTTCACTGGCCAAATGTTCGGCCAGTGTGCCGCCAACCTGCCCTGCTCCAAGGATGATGATTTTCATCCGGTCACTCCCTTAAACCCGTTCAGCCGCGCGCGGCGGCGATCTTGATCAGTTTGGCGTAGTAGAAACCATCATGCCCGCCTTCCTGCGCGAGTAACTGGCGGCCATGGGGCTGCTTGATACCGGCGGCCGTGGCGAGGTCCAGTTCCCGCGCGCCGCTGGTGCGGGCGAGAAAGGCTTCGATCACCTCGGTGTTTTCGGTGGGCAAGGTGGAGCAGGTGGCGTAAAGCAGGATGCCGCCGACTTCGAGGGTCGGCCACAGTGCGTCGAGCAGTTCGCCTTGCAGCACCGCCAGGGCGGTGATGTCGTCGGGTTGGCGGGTGAGCTTGATGTCCGGGTGACGGCGGATCACACCGGTGGCGGAACACGGCGCGTCAAGCAGGATGCGTTGGAACGGTTTGCCGTCCCACCAGGTGGCGGTGTCGCGGCCGTCGGCAGCGATCAGCTCGGCGCTGAGGCCCAGGCGCGCGAGGTTCTCCCGTACACGTACCAGACGCTTGGCTTCCAGATCGACCGCCACTACACCGGCCAGGTCCTTTTCGACTTCGAGGATGTGACAGGTCTTACCGCCCGGAGCACAGCAGGCGTCCAGTACACGCTGACCGGGAGCCAGGTCGAGCAGGTCGGCGGCCAGTTGCGCGGCTTCGTCCTGCACACTGATCCAGCCTTCGGCGAAGCCCGGCAGGCTGCGCACGTCGGTGGCCGCTTCCAGCACGATGCCGTCGTTGCTGTACACGCATGGCGTGGCGTTGATCCCTGCGTTCGTCAGCAAGTGCAGATACGCATCACGGCGGTGATGACGACGATTGACTCGCAGGATCATCGGTGGGTGCGCGTTGTTGGCCGCGCAAATGGCTTCCCATTGCTCGGGCCAGAAGGCCTTCAGGGATTTTTGCAGCCAGCGCGGGTGAGCGGTGCGCACCACCGGGTCATGTTCCAACTCGGCCAGCAGCGCTTCGCTTTCGCGCTGGGCGCGGCGCAGTACCGCGTTGAGCAACGCCTTGGCCCAGGGCTTTTTCAGCTTGTCGGCGCAACCGACGGTTTCACCGATGGCGGCGTGGGCCGGCACGCGGGTGTAGAGCAATTGATAGAGACCGACCAGCAGCAGCGCCTCGACATCAGCATCGGCCGCCTTGAACGGTTTTTGCAGCAGCTTGGCTGCCAGCGCCGACAACCGTGGTTGCCAGCGGGCGGTGCCGAAGGCCAGGTCCTGGGTGAAACCACGATCGCGGTCTTCAACCTTGTCCAACTGCGTGGGCAGCGAACTGTTCAGCGAAGCCTTGCCGTTGAGTACGGCGGCCAGGGCCTTGGCGGCGGCCAGACGCGGGTTCATTGGGCTGCCACCCCGAGGATCGTGCCCAGGGAAAATTTCTCACGGCGACTGTTGTACAAATCGCTGAAATTAAGCGCCTTGCCACCGGGCAATTGCAGACGGGTCAGGCACAGCGCCTGTTCGCCGCAAGCGACCAGCAGCCCCTCCTTGCTGGCGCCGATGATTTCACCGGGTGTGCCTTTGCCGTCGGCCAAGGTCGCGGCCAACACTTTCAAGGCTTCGCCATTGAGGGTGCTGTGGCAGATCGGCCACGGGTTGAAGGCACGCACCAGGCGTTCCAGCTCCACAGCCGGGCGGCTCCAGTCGATGCGGGCTTCGTCCTTGTTCAGCTTGTGGGCGTAGGTGGCCAGGCTGTCGTCCTGCACCTCACCTTGCAGGGTTCCGGCAGCGAGACCGGCAATAGCCTCGATCACGGCGGGCGGGCCCATCTCGGCGAGGCGGTCGTGCAGGCTGCCACCGGTGTCTTGGGCCGTGATCGGAGTGGTGACCTTGAGCAGCATCGGGCCGGTGTCCAAACCCGCCTCCATGCGCATCACCGTCACGCCGCTTTCGCTGTCGCCTGCCTCCACGGCACGCTGGATCGGCGCCGCACCACGCCAGCGTGGCAGCAGTGAGGCGTGGCTGTTGATACAGCCCAGGCGTGGAATATCCAGCACGACCTGGGGCAGGATCAAACCGTAGGCCACCACCACCAGCAAGTCCGGTTGCAGCGCCGCCAGTTCAGCCTGGGCCTCGGCGTTGCGCAGGGTCGGCGGTTGCAGCACGGGAATGTTGTGCTCAAGCGCCAACTGCTTGACCGGGCTCGGCATCAGTTTTTGCCCGCGACCGGCCGGGCGATCCGGCTGGGTGTACACCGCGACGATGTCATAAGGGCTGGCAAGCAGGGCCTTGAGGTGTTCGGCGGCAAATTCAGGCGTGCCGGCAAAAACAATGCGCAATGGCTCGGTCATGGGAGGTCTCGGTTAAAAGCAGTCACAAAAGAAAAAGGCTTGCCGCAGCAAGCCTTTGGAAGGAGGGCATCAAGCTTGCTGGCGATGCTTTTTTTCCAGCTTCTTCTTGATCCGGTCGCGTTTGAGCGTGGACAGGTAATCGACAAACAGCTTGCCGTTGAGGTGGTCGCATTCGTGCTGGATGCACACGGCCAGCAGGCCTTCGGCAATCAGTTCGAACGGCTTGCCATCGCGGTCGAGAGCCTTGATCTTCACGCGCAGCGGGCGCTCGACGTTCTCGTAGAACTCCGGTACCGAGAGGCAGCCTTCCTGGTATTCGCCCATCTCGTCGGTCAACGGTTCGAACTCGGGGTTGATGTACACCCGCGGTTCGCTGCGATCTTCCGACAAGTCCATGACCACGACACGCAGATGCACGTTGACCTGGGTGGCGGCGAGGCCGATACCAGGCGCTTCATACATTGTTTCAAACATGTCATCGACCAGCTGACGAACCTTGTCGTCCACTACGGCCACCGGCTTGGCGATTGTGCGCAGGCGCGAGTCGGGGAATTCGAGGATGTTCAAAATAGCCATAAGCGTAATTGCTGCACATGTGAGGTAAAGGCAAATCGGCGGTGGGATGGACCCATACGGCCGGTGTGAAACGCCCGAAAGCCGCGAAGGCTGTGGCATTTCACGCGAACGCACATAATAAAGGAGATTCACCCCATGAGGAAATCGCTACTCGTCTTGCTGCTATGGGCCCCGTTCGCCATGGCCCTGCTTCCAGAGCCCGGCCCGCGGCTGGATCAAGCGACGCAACAGGCCATTCACTATTTCTTGTTACACAATCCCATTCTTAATACTACGACGTCCCAAGGGCTTTACCCCCCATTTCGAGACTGCCCCTCGACCGCAATAAATAGCCTGCTAAATAAGTTACCAACAGAGTTATCCACAGCTTGTTCCGGTCAAGGATGATCAGATGCTTTCGACAAACTGCAATGAAATTTCCCCTTCAGAACTGGAAGCCCGCCTACGCCTGCACAGGCTGCCGGAGGTAGGCCCGAAGCGTTTTCGGTTGTTGATCGAAGCGTTCGGCAGCGCTTCAAAGGCCATCAGTGCCCCGGCCAGCGCGTGGCGCTCCTTGGGGTTGTCGCCCATCAGCGCCGATGCCCGCCGTAGCCATGAGATCCGCGACGGCGCCTGTGAGGCGTTGGCCTGGTTGGAGCGTCCAGCCCAGCATTTGCTGATGTGGGACCAACCTGAGTACCCGGCACTGCTCGCCCAGATAGATGATGCCCCGCCGCTTTTATTTGTCGCCGGCGACCCCGGGATCCTGGAAAAACCGCAACTGGCGATGGTCGGCAGCCGCCGTGCATCCCGCCCCGGCATGGACACGGCTGTCGCATTTTCCCGCAGCCTGGCGAGCGCAGGTTTTGTCATCACCAGTGGCCTTGCACTGGGTATCGACGGTGCGGCCCATCAAGCCGCTTTGGATGTGGGGGGTCATACAATCGGCGTGCTCGGCACGGGCCTGGAAAATCTTTATCCACAGCGCCATCGACGGCTTGCGGCGGCGATGATTGCCCAAGGCAGCGCCGTGGTTTCCGAGTTTCCGCTGGACGCCGCCCCCCAGGCCGGTAACTTCCCCCGGCGCAACCGCATCATCAGTGGCCTGTCCCTGGGCGTGCTGGTGGTGGAGGCCAGCATGGCCAGCGGCTCGCTGATCACCGCCAAGCTCGCGGCCGAGCAAGGGCGCGAGGTGTATGCAATCCCGGGCTCCATCCATCATCCGGGGGCCAAGGGGTGTCACCAGTTGATCCGTGATGGGGCGATGCTGGTGGAAACCATTGAACACATCTTCGAAGGTTTGCGTGGCTGGCAGGCATTGTCGCGCCCGGCGCCGATGCCTGTGATACATCCGTTGGTGGCGCTGTTGCACGCGGCGCCCCATACCAGCGAAGCCCTCGCGCTGGCCAGTGGGCGGCCGTTGGCCCAGGTGTTGGCGACCCTCACGGAGTTGGAACTTGAAGGCCTGGTGATCTGCGAAAGCGGGCGCTGGCTTGCGCGTGGCCACCTTTTGTAGCGGCCAGTTTTTTGGAACTAGGTTTTGTAAAGAAGATCGGTAAACTGCCCAGAGCTTTAGTCCGGAGAGTAAACAATGGTCAACAGGTGGCGTGTGCTGGAAGCCGCACGAGAAATTCGCGCAGGCGCGGTGATTGCCTATCCAACCGAAGCGGTCTGGGGCTTGGGTTGCGATCCCTGGAACGAAGAAGCGGTGGATCGGCTGCTGGCGATCAAGAACCGTTCGGTGGACAAGGGCCTGATCCTGGTGGCAGACAATATTCGCCAGTTCGACTTTCTGTTCGAAGACTTCCCGGATACCTGGATCGAACGTATGGCCAGCACCTGGCCCGGACCGAATACGTGGCTGGTGCCGCATCAGGATTTGTTACCGGAATGGGTCACCGGTGTGCACGACACGGTGGCGCTGCGAGTGAGCGATCATCCGCTGGTACGGGACTTGTGCGCGCTGGTGGGGCCGTTGATCTCCACCTCAGCCAACCCCCAGGGCCGCCCGGCAGCGCGCACGCGGATTCGTGTGGAGCAGTACTTTCGCGGGCAGGTGGATCTGGTGCTGGGTGGTGCCCTGGGTGGGCGCAAGAACCCGAGCCTGATCCGCGATTTGGCAACGGGTGAGGTGGTGCGGCCTTCCTGAGACCGCGTCGCGCCTATCGGGGGCAAGTGGAATCGTCGCACCGCCCCCGAAGAGGCCCTCAAGGCAACAGAATGGTCGACCCAGTGGTACGCCGCCCCGACAACTCCGTCTGTGCCTTCGCCGCGTCCGCCAGCGAATACCGCTGGTTGATATCAATGCGCACCTTGCCGCTCTTGATCATCGAAAACAGATCATCCGCCATCACCTGCAAGTTCGCCGGATTGTTGGCGTAGGTCGCCAGGGTCGGCCGTGTCACGTACAGCGAGCCTTTGGCCGCGAGTATCCCCAGGTTCACCCCATCCACCGCGCCCGAAGCATTGCCAAAGCTCACCACCAGGCCACGTGGCGCCACGCTGTCCAATGAGGTCAGCCAGGTGTCCTTGCCGACACCGTCGTACACCACGGGCACCTTTTTGCCGTCAGTCAACTCCAGCACGCGCTGTGCAACATTTTCCTTGCTGTAGTCGATGGTTTCCCACGCGCCGAGGGATTTGGCCAGGGCGGCTTTTTCTGGCGAGCTCACGGTACCGATCAGCTTCACGCCCAGTGCCTTGGCCCATTGGCAGGCCAGGGAGCCCACGCCACCGGCGGCGGCGTGGAACAGGATGGTCTCGCCACCTTTGAGCTCATAGGTCTGGCGCAGCAGGTATTGCACGGTCAGGCCCTTGAGCATGGCGCCGGCGGCTTGTTCGAAGCTGATGTCGTCCGGCAGGTGCACCAGGTTGGCGGCGGGCAGCACGTGCAACTGGCTGTAGGCCCCGAGTGGGCCGCTGCCGTAGGCCACGCGGTCACCGACTTTAAATTGCGTAACTTCGCTGCCCACCGCATCAACCACACCGGCGCCTTCTGCGCCCAGCCCCGATGGCAGGGCCGGCGGCGCGTAAAGGCCACTGCGGAAATAGGTATCGATGAAATTCAGGCCAATCGCCTCGTTACGCACTCGAACCTGCTGCGGGCCGGGCTCTGCCGGTGTGTAGTCCACATATTCAAGTACGTCGGGGCCGCCATGGGCGCTGAACTGGATACGTTTGGCCATCTGCACTTCTCCTGAGGTCGAATTCGCGTAGCCCCCTATCGGACTCCTAAGCTTGATCTTCGTCAACTGTGGCGCTCCTAAGTGCAGTGCTATCCAAGTGCAGTGGTATCCTGTGCGCCCATTTGCCGCCGACGCCCCACGGCTTCGCGTAGCTTTGCCCGATTCAAGGTGATGTCATGACTACTCGCACCGAGGCTGTCAAAGCCTACCTGCTCGACCTGCAAGACCGCATTTGCAGCGCCCTGGAAACCTTCGAGACGGACACTCGCTTTATCGAAGACGCCTGGACCCGGCCTGCCGGCGGCGGCGGTCGCACCCGTGTGATCGAGAACGGCTCGGTCATCGAAAAGGGCGGCGTTAACTTTTCCCACGTGTTCGGCAGCGGCCTCCCACCGTCAGCCAGTGCGCATCGCCCCGAGCTGGCCGGTCGTGGCTTTGAAGCCCTGGGCGTGTCGCTGGTGATTCATCCGCACAACCCACACGTGCCGACGTCCCACGCCAACGTGCGTTTTTTCATCGCCGAAAAAGACGGCGAAGAGCCGGTGTGGTGGTTCGGTGGCGGCTTCGACCTCACGCCCTACTACGGCAACGAAGAAGACTGCATTCACTGGCACCGCGTGGCCGAGCAGGCCTGCGCGCCTTTTGGTCCGGACGTTTACTCGCGCTACAAGGCCTGGTGCGATACCTACTTCCACATCAAGCACCGCAACGAGCCCCGTGGCATCGGCGGCCTGTTTTTCGATGACTTGAACGAGTGGGACTTCGACACCTGCTTCGCGTTTATCCGCGCCATCGGCGACGCCTACATCGACGCCTACCTGCCGATCGTGCAACGTCGCAAAGCCGCCGCGTATACCGAACAGCAACGCCAGTTCCAGGAATTCCGTCGCGGCCGCTACGTTGAATTCAACCTGGTGTATGACCGTGGCACCCTGTTCGGCCTGCAATCGGGCGGGCGTACCGAGTCGATCCTGATGTCGCTGCCGCCCCAGGTGCGCTGGAGCTACGACTGGAAAGCCGAGGCCGGCAGCGAAGAAGCACGCCTCACCGACTACTTCCTGCAAGACCGCGATTGGCTGGGCATCGCCGCGCCCAAGGCGGCTGTCTGATGGATCGGTATGTGGTGTTCGGCAACCCCATCGGCCACAGCAAGTCGCCGCTGATTCACCGTATGTTCGCCGAGCAGACCGGCGAGCAACTGGACTACAGCACCTTGCTCGCGCCCCTGGAGGATTTCACCGGCTGTGCCCGTGAGTTTTTCCAACAGGGCCGAGGTGCCAACGTCACCGTGCCGTTCAAGGAAGACGCCTACCGCCTGGCCAACAGCCTCACCGAACGCGCCCAGCGCGCCGGAGCGGTGAACACCTTGAGCAAACTGGCTGACGGTACGTTGCTCGGCGACAACACCGACGGCGCCGGCCTGGTGCGCGACCTGACGGTAAACGCCGGCTTGAATCTGCAAGGCAAACGCATCCTGTTGCTGGGCGCGGGTGGCGCGGTAAGGGGCGCGTTGGAGCCGTTGCTGGCTGAACGGCCCGCTTCGTTGATCATCGCCAACCGCACCGTGGAAAAAGCCGAATTGCTCGCCGAGCTGTTCGACGACCTGGGCCCGGTGTCCGCCAGTGGATTCGACTGGCTGCGTGAGCCGGTGGACGTGATCATCAATGCCACGTCCGCCAGCCTGTCAGGCGATGTACCGCCGATTGCCGGCAGCCTGATCGCACCGGGCAAGACATTTTGCTACGACATGATGTACGCCAAGCAACCGACCGCGTTCTGCCGCTGGGCCAGTGAGCAAGGCGCAGCCGTGGCGATGGATGGCCTGGGCATGCTGGTGGAGCAGGCAGCCGAAGCGTTCTTCCTGTGGCGCGGTGTGCGCCCGGATTCGGCGCCGGTGTGGGCTGAACTGCGCCGGCAGTTGGCGCAGTAATCAATCTTCAAACTGGATGGGGCATTTATCGGCCCCCTCCAGTTTTTTCAACTCTTCCACCACCTGCGGCCTGGCGCGGCGCAATGTCAGGCTACGGCCCAGCCCGCTTAAACGACGCGCCTCCTGGTGCAGCATCTCCACCCCGGAATAGTCGATAAAGTTGATCTGCTGCGCCTCGATCACCACCCGCTCACCCTGCAAGCTATGCAGGCGCACTTGCAGGTAATGGCTGGCGCCAAAGAAGATCGACCCACCGACGCGCAACACATCGTCTTCCCCATCACGCCATTGCTGTACCCGTGGCTGCGACGTGCGCTTAAGGTAGAAAAACAATGACGCCAACACCCCCGCATAAATCGCCGTTTGCAACTCCAGCAACAAGGTGGCGACACAGGTCAGGCTCATCACTACGAACTCTGCGCGGCTCACGCGGAACAACGCACGAATACCCCGACGATCCACCAGGCCCCAGGAAATCAGCAAGATGCTGGCGGCCATGCTCGGGATCGGAATATGTGCGATCAATGCGGCGCCAAACAGCGCAAACAAGGCCACCCATACTGCTGAAAACACCCCGGCCAACGGCGAACAGGCACCCGCCTCATAGCTGAGGCCGGAGCGGGTGAACGACCCTGCCGACAGATACCCGGAGAAAAATCCGCCAACGATATTGGATAAACCCTGGGCGCGAACTTCCTGGTTGGCATCGAGCAATTGTTGTGAACGGGCCGACAGCGAACGGGCAATCGACAGGCTGGTCACCAGCCCCAGCATGCCCACCGCAACGGCGCTGGGCAGCAGGCGCAGGATCATGTCCGGATCCAGCGGCAACGGGCTGAACGGTGGCAGCTTGCCGATAAACGAACTGACCAGCGCCACATGTCCGAACATCGTCGGCCATAGCCACGTTGCCAGGCTACCCAGGGTCAGTGCGATCAGTAGCGTTGGCCAGCGAGGCACAAGGTATTTGAGCAACGCGCCCACCAGCAAAGTACCGAGCCCAAGGGCAAGGGAAGCGTGGTCCCACTCGCCGGCGTGGTCGATCAGCGCCAGCAGGCTATTGATCGCTGTGGCCTGGCTCGGTAAATCCAGGCCCAGCAGGTTGGGCAGTTGCCCAAGGGCAATCACCACGGCGGCACCGAGGGTAAAACCCAGCACCACCGAATGCGAGACGAAGTTCACCAGCGCGCCAAAGCGCAGCATGCCCAGCAGCCACTGGAATACCCCGGCGAGGAATGTCAGCAACAGGATCAGGGTGATGTAGTCCTGAGACCCCGGCACGGCCAACGGGCTGACGCTGGCGTACAGCACGATGGAAATCGCTGCCGTGGGGCCACAGATCAGGTGCCAGGATGAACCCCACAGGCAGGCGATCAGCACCGGGATGATGGCGGCATACAGACCGTACTCCGGTGGGAGACCGGCGATCAGCGCGTAGGCAATCGACTGGGGCAGTGCGAGCACGGCGCCGCTGAGGCCGACCAGCGCGTCACGGCCCACAGTGGCTCGTGTTTGACGCGGGAGCCAGCTGAGGAAGGGGAAGAGTGTATGGCGGTTGGGCCGGGGCATTTATAACTCGGCTGAAAAGGTTTGACTCAGGGTATCAGTACACACTGGTCCTTGTGGGAGGGGGCTTGCTCCCGATATAGGTGGACCCGTCTAAATCTCTCTGACTGGCACTCCGCTATCGGGAGCAAGCCCCCCTCCCACATTGGAATAGCGCAAGGCCCTAGAGTTTGGCCTTTACTGCCGGCAACGCATCCTGGCCATCCACTGTTTTCACGCCGTCCAACCATTTGTCCAATACAGCCGGGTTCGCCTTGATCCACGCCTTCGCCGCGTCGGCATTGCTGACCTTGTTGTTGGCCACCTCAGCCATGATGCTGTTCTCCATCTCCTGGGTGAAGCTCAGGTTGGTCAGCAGTTTGCCGACGTTAGGGCAGGCCTGCGCATACCCTTTGCGGGTCAAGGTATACACACTGCCGGTATCACCGAAGTATTTCTCGCCGCCTTTGAGATAGTGCATTTTCAGTTGCACGTTCATTGGGTGTGGCGTCCAGCCGAGGAAGGTGACGAAACGCTGTTTTTTCACCGCCCGTGAGACCTCGGCGAGCATCGCCTGTTCGCTGGACTCGATCAGCTTCCACTGGCCCAGGTCGAAGTCATTCTTCTTGATGATCTCCTGCAGCGAGATATTTGCCGGCGCGCCGGAACCGATGCCATAGATCTTCTTGTCGAACTTGTCGGCGAATTTGTTCAAGTCGGCAAAGTCATGCACCCCGGCATCCCACACATAATCCGGCACGGCGAGGGTGAACTCGGTGCCGTCGAGGTTCTTCGCCAGTTGCACCACATCGCCGTTGGCCACGAACTTGTCATAGAAGCCCTGCTGCGCCGGCATCCAATTGCCCAGGAATACATCCACCTGGCCGTCCTTGAGCCCGCCAAAGGTAATCGGCACCGCCAGGGTGTCGACCTTGGCCTTGTAGCCCATGCCGTTCAGCAGGAAACCGGTAATGGCGTTGGTGGCGGCAATGTCGCTCCAGCCTGGATCGGCCATCTTCACGGTCTCACAGCGGGTGTCCGCATACGCATTGGCGCTACTCAGCACCAACATGCCCACTACTGCAGTTAACTTTTGCATGGCCTTCCCTCTGTACTTATTGGTTTTGGCAGGGTTGTGGATAACGTGCCTTGCGCTCCAGGTCGTCGAGGTCGATATGGTTGCGCATGTATTGCTGACTGGCGTCCACCAGTGGCTGGTGATCCCAGCTCTTCAGCTTGCCCTGGGTCAGCGCCTCGAACACCAGGCGACGACGGCGTTGGCTGGCGAGCACCTGCTGGTGGATCACCGGGATGTCCCATTTGGCCCGCGCTTCATTCAAAAACGCCTCGAACAGTGGCCGGTGTTCCGGTGACTGACTGAGGTCTTCCCGCTCGTGCGGGTCGTTGTGCACATCGAACAGTAGACAAGGGTCGTCTTCGCTGTAGATGAATTTGTAGGCGCCACGGCGAATCATCATCAACGGGCTGATGGTGCCTTCGGCCATGTATTCGCCAAAGACTTCGTCATGCCCGCCCTGCCCCTGCAAGTGCGGGACCAGCGAGCGACCGTCCAGTGGCAGGCGCGGGTCCAGTTCGCCGCCGGCCAGTTCCACCAGGGTGGGCAGCAGGTCGGCGGTGGACACGGCCTGGGTCACCCGGCCCGGTGCAAATTGCCCCGGCGCACTGACCAGCAGCGGCACGCGGGCGGCCATTTCAAACCAGTGCATTTTGTACCAGAGGCCGCGCTCACCGAGCATGTCGCCGTGGTCGCCGGAAAAAACGATGATCGTGTTGTCGGCCAGGCCGGTGTCTTCCAGGGTCTGCAGCAGCTTGCCGACATTGCTGTCGATGTAGCTGCATGCGCCGAAGTAGGCGCGGCGGGCGTCGCGAATCTTATCCACAGGCAGCGGCTTGTCCCATAGGTCATAGACCTTGAGCAGACGCTGGGAATGCGGGTCGAGGTCTGCCTGGTTCGGCGTTGCGGGCAAAGGGATGTCGTTGTCGTCGTACAGGTCCCAGAATGGCTTGGGAATGGTGTACGGGTCGTGGGGATGGGTCATCGACACGGTCAGGCAGAACGGCTGGTCGCTGTCTTCGCGGATGTGGTCGAACAGGTACTGCTGGGCCTTGAACACCACCTCTTCGTCGAAATCCAGCTGGTTGGTACGCACGCACGGGCCGGCTTGCAGTACCGAGGACATGTTGTGGTACCAGGTGGGTCGTACGTCCGGCTCATCCCAGTTCACTGCCCAGCCATAGTCGGCGGGGTAGATGTCGCTGGTCAGGCGTTCTTCATAACCGTGCAATTGGTCGGGGCCGCAGAAGTGCATCTTGCCCGACAGCGCGGTGCGATAACCGAGGCGCCGCAGGTAGTGGGCATAGGTCGGCACATCGGCGGGAAAATCCGCCGCGTTGTCGTAGGCGCCGATCTTGCTCGGCAATTGGCCGCTGACCAGGGTGAAGCGTGAGGGCGCGCACAGCGGGCTGTTGCAATAGGCCGCATCGAACACCACGCCCTGTGCGGCGAGGCGGCTCAAATTCGGCAACTTGATCGGAGAAGGTCCGTAGAACGGAAGCAGCGGCGCGGCCATTTGATCGGCCATGATGAAAAGAATGTTCTTGCGCTTCATGGGTCTTCGGCATTCCATAGGCAGTGTTTATGCGAATGAGCATGCAGCCCATGGAAAATGGGGTAAAGCCCATGAAAAGCAATGTCTAGGATAAGCACAGCTTATGTATGAAGCCCTTGGCGATGTCTCCCTCGATTTGCTGCGTGCGTTCGAAGCCGCAGCCCGTCACCGCAGCTTTACTGCCGCTGCGATGGAGCTGGGCACCACTCAGCCGGCGATCAGCCAGCAGATCAAGCGCCTTGAAGAACAACTGACGATCCGCCTGTTTGACCGCATCTATCGGGGCATCGAACTGACCGACGCCGGCGCCCTGCTGTTCGAGCATGTGCAAGGCGGTTTGCAGAGCATCAACCAGGGCCTCAGTGTGATTACCCAGCAGGACCAGCACGAAGTGCTGCAAGTGGCCACAGACTTTGCGTTCGCCGCCTACTGGCTGATGCCGCGCCTGCATCGCTTCCACGCCGCCAATCCGCAGGTGGACGTGAGCCTGGTGACCAGCGAGCGCAACCACGCGACACTGCGCAGCGACATCGACGTGGCGGTGCTGTTTGGCGATGGTCGTTTCAAGCAGGGCGACAGCCTGTGGCTGTTCAACGAGGAAGTGTTTCCGGTGTGCAGCCCGCAGTGGCTCAAGGAGCAGGCCAGGCCTTTGACTGTGCACACCTTGCCCGACTACCCGTTGCTGCACCTGCGCCAGGAAAACAACAGCCAGTGGTTCGACTGGA
This sequence comes from Pseudomonas sp. NIBRBAC000502773, assembly GCF_006517195.1. Classification (NCBI taxonomy): domain Bacteria; kingdom Pseudomonadati; phylum Pseudomonadota; class Gammaproteobacteria; order Pseudomonadales; family Pseudomonadaceae; genus Pseudomonas; species Pseudomonas sp. NIBRBAC000502773. The sequence goes on from NZ_CP041189.1 coordinate 3,323,452, forward strand.
GTGGCGTATTCCGCGAGCTGGGCATCACCGCCACGCCCACGCCCGGCCAGCTGCGATTCGACAACTACACCTTATTGATCCAGGCAGCGATTGCCGGCCAAGGGGTGGCGATCGGCTGGCGCCATTTGGTGGATAACCTGCTGGAACAGAACTGGTTGTGCCGACCGATCGGCAATACGGTGATTTCGCGCTTTGGCTATTACGTGGTGCAGCCACAGCGCAAGCGGCGTGGGCAGTTGGTCGAACGTTTCGTCGACTGGTTGCAGGCAGAACAGGCCAGCAGCGCGCAGTCCCTGACCGGACTGGCCCTGCCGTCGATTGCGGTCTAGGATTTGCCGCACATTGGATCCGGAGTCCGTCATGCAACGTATCAAGGGCTACCATGCCCATATCTACTTTGACGCCAGCACCATCGACCAGGCGCGCACCCTATGTGAAGACGGCGCGAAACTGTTCCCGCTGCGCATGGGCCGTGTGCATGAACGGCCCGTAGGCCCGCACCCGGACTGGAGCTGCCAGCTGGCGTTCGATGCCGAATACATTGGCGTAGTGCTGCCGTGGCTGGCGCTGCATCGCAATGGGTTGGTGGTGTTTCTGCACCCTGAAACCGGCGATGAGCTGAAGGATCACACCGATCACGCGATCTGGATGGGTGCGATGCGCGAGCTGGATCTGTCGGTTTTTTAACCTCTCTTTATCAGATAAAACCCGACTCTTCCCGCAGTAAAAGGCGAGGAAGTTGTAGGATTTATCTTGTTTCGTCTCACTATATGGGACTGTTATTTATATATTGAGATATTGCCGGCCATAGGTTTATATTCGCCCATCTGCTTTTTTCAGCACCCACTCATTTCAGGTGAAGCGATGCAGGCGCAATTGATCGCGCTCGATTGGGGGACCAGCTCCCTTCGTGCTTATAAACTCGGGCCCGCAGGCGTCGTGCTGGAACAGCGCTCGCTGGCGTCGGGCATCATGCATTTGCCCAGTGAGCCCCGGGACATCGGCGGTGTGCACTGCAGCGATGGCTTCGAGTTGGCGTTCGATGCGGCATGCGGCGACTGGCTCGAGGCCCAACCCCATCTTCCAGTGATCGCCTGCGGCATGGTCGGCAGCGCCCAGGGCTGGAGCGAGGCGGCATATCGCAATACGCCGGTCGACGTCGCCAGCCTGGGCCAGGCTTTGCACACGGTGCGCAGCTTGCGCGGCGTCGATGTGCATATCGTGCCCGGCGTGATCGAGCAGGTCGGTTTGCCCAATGTGATGCGCGGTGAAGAAACCCAGGTGCTGGGTGTGCTGCAAAGCCTCTCGGCCAACGGTGAAATGTTGATCGGCCTGCCCGGCAGCCATTCCAAATGGGTCGAGGTGGTGGAAGGTTGCATCACCCACTTCGATACCTTCATGACCGGCGAACTGTTCGCGGTGCTGAGCAAGCACAGCCTGCTGGGGCGTACGCAAAAGGTATCCGCGCAGTTCCAGGCCGAGGCTTTCGACCGCGGCGTTCAAGTGGCGCTGTCGAAAGAGGGTCAGCGCGGCGTGCTGTCGACCCTGTTCAGTGCGCGCACCCTTGGGCTGACTGCCGAACTTACCCCTGAGCAGCAGCCCGATTACCTGTCCGGCCTGCTGATCGGCCATGAACTGGCCGGTCTGCCAGCCAGTGCGCGGCTCGTCCCCATCATCCTGGTGGGCGCCGGCCCGCTTTGCGTGCGCTACCAACGCGCCCTCGCCCTCTGCGGTTTCGCCCACTTCAGCCTGGCGCAGGAAGCGACCGAGCGCGGCCTGTGGCAACTGGCAGTGGCCGCCGGGCTCACTCAACCTGCAACGGAGGCCTGACATGCTCAAGCAAGCACTGGCACAAAACGGTTTGATCGCAATCCTGCGCGGTGTGCGCCCGGACGAAGCCCAGGCGGTCGGCCAGGTGCTGTACGACGCCGGTTTTCGCGTGATCGAAGTCCCGCTCAACTCGCCGGACCCTTACACCAGCATCCGCATCCTGCGCGACAGCCTGCCCGCCGATTGCCTGATCGGCGCCGGTACGGTGTTGACGCCTGCGCAGGTCGAGCAGGTGAAAGCTGCTGGTGGCCAAGTGATCGTCATGCCCCACAGCGATGCCAAGGTCCTGCGCGCTGCCAAGGCCGCTGGCCTGTACCTGTCGCCGGGGGTGGCCACGCCCACCGAAGCGTTCGCCGCGCTGGATGAAGGCGCCGACGTGTTGAAGCTGTTCCCGGCCGAGCAAATGGGCCCTTCTGTGATCAAGGCGTGGCTGGCGGTATTGCCGGCAGGCACGTTGCTGCTGCCGGTGGGCGGCATTACCCCGGACAACATGCAGGTGTTTATCGACGCCGGCGCCAAGGGGTTCGGGCTGGGTTCCGGGTTGTTCAAACCGGGTATGACAGTGGATCAGGTAGCGAGCCGTGCCCAGGCTTATGTCGCCGCCTGGAAAGCCCTGAGCTGAGATCAAGTTCCGCGCCCCTGGCGCTGCATCTATAAGAGAGATAACAGATGAAAATCACTAAACTGACGACCTTTATCGTCCCGCCGCGCTGGTGCTTCCTCAAGGTCGAGACCGACCAGGGCGTGACCGGCTGGGGTGAGCCCGTAGTCGAAGGCCGCGCTCACACCGTGGCTGCGGCGGTCGAGGAACTGTCCGATTACCTGATCGGCAAGGACCCACGCAATATCGAGGATATCTGGACCGTGCTCTACCGCGGCGGCTTCTACCGTGGCGGCGCCGTGCACATGAGCGCCCTCGCCGGCATCGACCAGGCGTTGTGGGACATCAAGGGCAAGGCCCTGGGCGTATCGGTCAGCGACCTGTTGGGTGGCCAGGTACGTGACAAGATCCGCGTGTACTCCTGGATCGGTGGCGACCGCCCGGCCGACACCGCCCGCGCCGCCAAAGAGGCCGTGGCCCGTGGCTTTACCGCGGTGAAAATGAACGGCACCGAAGAGTTGCAGTTCGTCGACAGCTTCGAAAAAGTCGACCTGGCCCTGGCCAACGTCGCGGCCGTGCGCGATGCGGTCGGCCCTAACGTCGGCATCGGCGTCGACTTCCATGGCCGGGTGCACAAGCCCATGGCCAAGGTGCTGATGAAAGAACTCGACCCGTACAAACTGATGTTTATCGAAGAGCCGGTGCTCAGCGAAAACTACGAGGCCCTCAAGGAACTGGCGCCGCTGACCAGCACCCCGATTGCCCTGGGCGAGCGCCTGTTCTCGCGCTGGGACTTCAAGCGCGTGCTCAGCGAAGGCTACGTCGACATCATCCAGCCGGACGCTTCCCACGCGGGCGGTATCACCGAAACCCGCAAGATCGCCAACATGGCCGAAGCCTACGACGTGGCCCTGGCCCTGCACTGCCCGCTGGGCCCGATTGCGTTGGCGGCGTGCCTGCAACTGGATGCGGTTTGCTACAACGCGTTTATCCAGGAGCAAAGCCTGGGTATTCACTACAACGAGAGCAACGACCTGCTCGACTACGTGCGCGACCCGGGCGTGTTCGACTATGACCAGGGCTTTGTGAAGATCCCCAACGGGCCGGGCCTGGGCATCGAGATTAACGAGGAATACGTGATCGAACGCGCAGCCATCGGCCACCGCTGGCGCAACCCGATCTGGCGCCACGCCGACGGCAGCTTTGCCGAGTGGTGATGTCTTCCTGAAAGAACACGGTCAAACATGCGGGAGAGGGCTTGCCCCCTCCCACATGTTGATCCGGTTTCTGCAGAAGTCCCTTCCTCAACAAATATAAGAAGAGGCACCTACCATGCAACCTGAATCCTTGAGCGGGCAGGCTTCTTTAGTCACGCCTACCCGAAAGCGCTACTTCATCATGGTGTTGCTGTTTATCACCGTGGTGATCAACTATCTCGACCGCAGCAACCTGTCGATTGCCGCTCCGGCGCTGACCAGTGAGCTGGGCATCGACCCGGTACATGTCGGGCTGATTTTCTCCGCGTTCGGCTGGACGTACGCCGCCATGCAGATCCCCGGCGGCTGGCTGGTGGACCGGGTGCCGCCGCGTATCCTCTACACCGCCGCCCTGTTGCTGTGGTCCATCGCCACCGTGATGCTCGGTTTTGCCGCCAGCTTCATTGCGCTGTTTGTGCTGCGTATGGCGGTGGGTGCCCTGGAAGCACCGGCTTACCCCATCAACAGTCGCGTGGTCACCAGCTGGTTCCCCGAGCGTGAGCGCGCCACGGCCATTGGCTTCTACACCTCCGGGCAGTTTGTCGGGCTGGCGTTCCTGACGCCGGTCCTGGCCTGGTTGCAGCACCATTACGGCTGGCACATGGTATTTGTCGTGACCGGTGGCGTGGGCATTCTGTGGGCGGCGATCTGGTATGCCCTGTATCGCGAGCCTCGGGACTTCAAAGGCGTCAACGCCGCTGAAATCGAATTGATCCGCGAAGGTGGCGGGCTGGTGGACTTGAGCGCACAAGCGAGCAAGAGCAAGGCGCCCTTCAGCTGGGTCGACCTGGGCATCGTCCTGAGCAAGCGCAAGTTGTGGGGTATCTACCTGGGGCAGTTCTGCCTGAACTCCACGTTGTGGTTCTTCCTGACCTGGTTCCCGACCTACCTGGTGAAATACCGCGGCATGGACTTCATCAAGTCCGGCATGCTCGCGTCACTGCCCTTCCTCGCGGCTTTCGTCGGCGTGCTGTGTTCGGGGTTGTTTTCCGACTGGCTGATCCGCCGTGGCGCTTCGGTGGGGTTTGCCCGCAAGTTGCCGATCATCAGCGGCCTGTTGATCTCTACGGCGATCATTGGCGCCAACTTCGTCGAATCGACACCGTTGGTCATCGCTTTCCTGGCCCTGGCGTTCTTCGGTAATGGCCTGGCCTCGATCACCTGGTCGCTGGTCTCGACCCTTGCCCCGGCACGTCTGCTGGGACTGACCGGCGGGGTTTTCAACTTCATCGGCAACCTGGCGGCGATTGCCACGCCGATCGTCATTGGTTTCCTGGCCAGTGGTGATTCGTTCGCGCCGGCGATCACCTATATCGCCGTGCTGGCGCTGTTGGGCGCACTCTCCTATGTGCTGCTGGTGGGCAAGGTCGAGCGGATCGAGTTGTAAGCCGTGGGCGGCCTGCGGACCGCCCGTTGGCCGGGCTCAGGGCACCGACATTTCGTTACGGAACACATTCAACGGATCCCAGCGTTGCTTGGTTCGGCGCAGGCGGTTCTCGATGATCGTGTTGGGGAAGAAAATTCCATACCACAGGGGGTTCTTGGCGTTCGCGGGATTACCACCGAGGTGGGTCATGTCCAGGTCGGGGTAATTGATGTAGCAGCCCTCGAACTCCGGGTCATTGGGAACGCCGTTGGTGAATGCAGCGTAATAGAGGCCGCGGATCCAGTCGGCATGGGCGCGGTCGATGGCGTCATCGTCGGCGTGCCAGTAACACTGCGGTTGCCATTTGAGGTACGAGGAGCGTTGCGCGGCTGACGTCTGCGCCAGGATCGGGCCGTCCATCTGGTTGATGCGCCCGCCAAATGACTGGATCTGGATCAGGCTTTGGGTCAGGTATTGCTGATCGTCCGGCAAGTTCAGCGTCGTCCAGATCGCATCCAGCACGCGCTGTGTAAATCCGCCTTTCTGATACGCCGATTTATACCGGCCGCGCTGATTGTCGCCGGAGCCGTTGAGTGATTGGGTGGCGTACAACCAGTCCAGGCGCCTGGCGCTTTTGTGGGCGCTCCGCAGTGAATCGATCCGGCGACCCTTTTGCCGACCACGTGGCTGATGCACGACGTGGAACGGCAGGAGCGACTCTGTCGCACTGACGCCCACCGCGGCCTGCATGCTGCTGACAAAGTCGTTGAAAGGCGCCAGGTCATCGAGCTTCCCGTCCTTGTCGACGTAGTGAATGCCGAGGGTCACGTTGCCAGTATTGAGGTGGCGCATCTCCAGTTTGGTGGCCAGGCCCCAGGTTTTCGGGTCGGCCTGATGATCCACGAACCAGTTTTGATAGGCGTGCAGCAAACGTTCGAGGGCGGCGCGTGTGAGGTCTGACCAGTCCCATTCCAATGGCAGCCAGAGCACTTTCTCCGGGGCTGGCGGCAGCGTCTTGAAATAGTAACTGGTGATGATGCCGAACTGCCCGCCACCGGCGCCGCAACAGGCGGCGAACAGGTCCAGCTCATCGGTGTCGAGGCTGTTACGGGACACATGGACAGGTTCAAGGCCCGAGCCGGAGGCATTGGCGACCAGCAGGTCGACGCCGTCCAGCCAGTCGCAGACCAGCCCGTATTTACGCGACAGCAGCCCATAGCCGCCGCCGCAGATATGCCCGCCCAGTCCCACCGAATAGCAGGATCCACTGGGCAGCGCCTTACCTGCCAATTTGTACAGCGCGACGCTGGTGTCCCAGTTCTGGCAGCCGGGCTCCAGGCGGAATGCATAGCGATGGGGTGACGCGGGTACCAGCACGGAGCCGATTTGCCCGTTGGGGTCATAGGCCAATTGGTTCATCTGGCCGATGTCCAGGATCGACAACACCTCGCCTGGCGCATCCGGCATCTTGTTAGAGACGAATCCTTCATAGCAATGCCCGCCGCTGCGCACCGTGATGCGGCCGTTGGGCACAGCCAGGGCCTGGGCGGCTGCGTCGAGGATGTCTTGTGGGTTGCGGCAGAGGTAGATCAGGTTGGCGCCGTTGGGTGAAGACTCGCCCTGGACGTTACCCAATGGCCAGCGCAGGTTGAAACCCTTTTGCAACGTGGAATGACGACGGTCCGAGGGGGTGATGAGATCAAATGCCATGATGGACTCCTGGGAGACGATAATGACTTCTGATGCAGCTAACTTAACGACCGGCAACGCAAGAAGGCGTGACTTGCAGAGGTGGTTAGACGGCAATAGGCACGAAGTGTGTTGAGGGGGTGTGTTCCCCCTCAAGCCTAGCCTATATGGAAAAAGCCCGGATCAGTTCAGCACGCCGTCCAGAATTTCATAGACGATACCGGTACCCACCGCAATCAACACCACATCCGGCCCCGAACGGCGCCACTCATAACCCGGGTACACCGGCAGGCGCGCCAGCGCACGGTTGTCCAGGCGCTCGCCGTAATAGCCGCGCGGCAGGGGTTGGCCGCGCACCAGGCGCACATTCGGCGGCGGCGGTGCGCCACGGGAGAACTGGCCGTGGTTGTCGTGAATGATCTGGCGTACCGGGCCGAAGTCCTGGGGTGGGCCGCCGCGACGATTGTCCTGCGGGCCACGATGCTCGTCGCCCCGTTGCTCGTGCTGGCCTTGCGGGCCGCCACGGTCGTCACCCCGCTGGTCAGGCGGCGCGGCTTGCACCAGGGCGCTGGCGCCAAGCACCAGCACACCAAGACCTGCAATCACGGATTTAGGCATTTTCATCGGGTATTCCTCAGGGCACACATACAAAAAAGGGATCTCGAACGCGGTTCGAAATCCCTTGGTCTTGCTGTTTAGGCCGTGATTGCGCGCGTTGATTCCTCTGTATCAGGAACTTTACCTCTCGCTACATGGTGCTTACTTACGGGCGTTGCGCACACCTTCCGACAGCGCCGCGCACAGGCTCAATACGCCATCGATTGCTTGTTGATCGTTACTGGCATTGGCGATGTGATCGATCAGGGCCGAGCCCACCACCACGCCATCGGCCAGGCGCGCGATGGCGGCCGCCTGTTCCGGTGTGCGGATACCAAAACCGATGCTGATCGGCAGGTCGGTATGCCGACGCAGGCGGGTCACGGCTTCCTCGACGTGTTCCAGGGTCGCAGCGCCAGCACCGGTCACACCGGCCACGGATACGTAGTAGACAAACCCGGAACTGCCGTTGAGCACGGTCGGCAGGCGCACGTCATCGGTGGTCGGCGTGGTCAGGCGGATAAAGTCGATACCTGCGGCCTGGGCCGGGTCGCACAGCTCGCCGTTATGTTCTGGCGGCATGTCGACCACGATCAGGCCGTCGACGCCGGCCTCTTTGGCGTCAGCGATGAACTTAGGCACGCCGTATTTGTGGATCGGGTTGAAGTAGCCCATCAACACCAGCGGGGTATCGTTGTTGTCCTTGCGGAACTCACGCACCATCTGCAGGGTTTTCAGCAGGTTCTGTTTGGCTTCCAGCGCGCGGATGTTGGCCAGTTGGATGGCCGGGCCGTCGGCCATCGGGTCGGTGAAGGGCATGCCCAACTCGATCACATCGGCGCCCGCAGCGGGCAAGCCCTTGAGGATCGCCAGCGAGGTGTCATAACCCGGGTCACCGGCCGTGACGAAGGTCACCAGGGCGGCGCGGTTTTGTTCCTTGAGTTGCGCAAAGCGGGTTTGCAGGCGGCTCATTTAGTGTTTCTCCTGCTGAGACTGTTCCATGTGGTGCATCACGGTCTGCATGTCTTTGTCGCCACGGCCGGACAGGTTGACCACCATCAGGTGATCCTTCGGCAGGGTCGGTGCGCGCTTGAACACTTCGGCCAGGGCGTGGGCGCTTTCCAGGGCAGGAATGATCCCTTCCAGGCGGCAGCATTTGTGGAACGCGTCCAAGGCTTCATCGTCGGTCACCGAGGTGTACTGGACACGGCCGATATCGTGCAACCAGGCGTGTTCCGGGCCGATGCCTGGGTAGTCGAGGCCGGCGGAAATCGAGTGGGCGTCGATGATCTGGCCGTCGTCGTCCTGCAGCAGGAAGGTACGGTTGCCGTGCAGCACGCCCGGTACGCCGCCGTTGAGGCTGGCGGCGTGCTTGCCGGTCTCGATGCCGTGGCCGGCCGCTTCAACGCCGATGATCTCGACGCTGGTGTCGTCCAGGAATGGGTGGAACAGGCCCATGGCGTTGGAGCCACCGCCGATGCATGCCACCAGGCTGTCCGGCAGGCGGCCTTCCTGGGCTTGCAGCTGGGTGCGGGTTTCCTTGCCGATCACGGCCTGGAAGTCGCGCACCATCGCCGGGTACGGGTGCGGGCCGGCCACGGTGCCGATCAGGTAGAAGGTGTCGTCGACGTTGGTCACCCAGTCGCGCAGGGCTTCGTTCATGGCGTCCTTGAGGGTGCCGGTGCCGGCGACCACCGGGATCACTTCAGCGCCCAAAAGCTTCATGCGGAACACGTTGGCCTGTTGGCGCTCGATGTCGGTGGTGCCCATGTAGATCACGCACTGCAGGCCGAAACGCGCGGCCACGGTGGCCGTGGCCACACCGTGCATACCGGCGCCGGTCTCGGCGATGATGCGTTTCTTGCCCATGCGCCGCGCCAGCAGGATCTGGCCGATACAGTTGTTGATCTTGTGCGCGCCGGTGTGGTTCAGCTCTTCGCGCTTGAGGTAGATCTTGGCGCCGCCGCAGAACTCGGTCAGGCGCTCGGCGAAATACAGCGGGCTGGGGCGGCCGACGTAGTCGCGCTGGAAGTAGGCCAATTCTTCGTTGAACGCCGGATCGATCTTGGCCGCTTCGTATTCACGGGCCAGGTCGAGGATCAATGGCATCAGGGTTTCGGCGACGTAGCGGCCGCCAAACGCGCCAAACAGGCCGTTGGCGTCAGGGCCGTTGCGCAGATCGGTCTGGGACTGAGTCATGGGACGCTCCAGGTAGGAATTCTGTATGGGAAGCAATGAGGGCCACTCTACCCCTCACATCTGGCGCTGAAAACCGATAAGATCGCTGCAACCTGTCAGGAAAACTCACAGATGAGCCGCGACCTCCCGCCCCTCAATGCCCTGCGCGCATTTGAAGCCACTGCCCGCCTCAACAGCGTCAGCCAGGCTGCCGAGCAATTGCACGTGACCCACGGTGCGGTCAGCCGTCAGTTGAAAGTGCTGGAAGAGCATTTGGGTGTCAGCCTGTTCATCAAGGACGGGCGCGGCCTTAAACTCACAGATGCAGGTGTGCGGTTGCGAGATGCCAGCGCCGAGGCGTTCGAGCGCTTGCGGGACGTGTGCGCCGAACTCACCCAGGCCAGCGCCGACGCGCCTTTCGTGCTCGGCTGCTCAGGCAGTCTGCTGGCGCGTTGGTTGATCCCGCGCCTGGGACGCTTGAATGCCGACCTGCCGGACCTGCGCCTGCACCTGTCGGCAGGCGACGGCGACCTCGACCCTCGACGCCCCGGCCTCGACGCCCTGCTGGTCTTCGCCGAACCGCCGTGGCCGGCGGATATGCAGGTGTATGAGCTGGCGAGCGAGCGTATCGGCCCGGTGATGAGCCCGCGTTTTGCCGGCTACGAGCGCCTGCGCCAGGCGCCGCCGCACGCCTTGTGTGGCGAAGCTTTATTGCACACCACGTCCCGTCCGCAAGCCTGGCCCAGTTGGGCGCAACAGCACGGCATCGAGCCCGGCGCGCTGAAACACGGCCAGGGTTTTGAGCATTTGTATTATTTGCTGGAAGCGGCGGTTGCGGGGTTGGGCGTGGCGATTGCGCCAGAACCGCTGGTAGCAGAGGACCTGCGCGCGGGTCGCCTGGTGGCGCCGTGGGGTTTCAGTGAAACCCCGGCGCACCTGGCGTTGTGGCTACCCAAGCGCGCCGCAGACGGGCGCGCGGGTCAGTTGGCGCACTGGCTCAAGGCTGAGCTGGCGCGCCAGCCGGTGTAGCCGGTCAATCAGTCACCGCGTTTGCACAGCAGGTAAGCCGCCAGCAGGCCCAGTGCGCCAACGGCGACGCCGGCGGTGGTCCATGGGTGCTCTTGTGCGTAGTCCCGGGTGGCAACACCGGTTTCGCGGATTTTGACTTTGCTTTCTTCGTAGGCATCGCTGATCAGGTGACGGGAATGCTTGAGGGCATTCTCGGCATTGCTTTTCAGGGCCTTCAGGGTTTTGCGCGACTCATCCGACGCATCGTCCTTGAGGCTCTCAAGGGACTTGAGCAGGCTCGAAATCTCGGCTTCCATGCTTTCCAGCGACGCTTTGCGTAAAGAAGTGTTGGCCATGTGGATTCTCCTGAAGTGATTGAGTGGCGTGTGTAGATACCGACTCCAGCGGTTTCAGAAAGTGCAGTAAATCTGAACTTTCGGGTAGGAACCGTCGCCAGAAGCAGTATGAACAATGACTGCTAGGCTTTATTGACGACCCTCAGGAGAAACACCATGTCTGATCATCACACCTACAAGAAAGTGGAATTGGTAGGTTCGTCCACCACCAGCATCGAAGACGCAATCAACAATGCCCTGGCCGAAGCCAACAAGAGCATCAAGCACTTGGAGTGGTTTGAGGTGACGGAGACCCGTGGTCATATCAAGGACGGCAAGGTCGCCCACTACCAAGTCACGCTCAAGGTGGGGTTCCGAATTGCCAGTAGTTAATCGCGTCGGTTGAACTTGCCGGCTGGCCGATTGCCATAACCTGCGCTACAAACAATGGGTGCCGATGCCTGCAGCGTCGGCACGCTCGTTTCAATCAGCGCAAGGAAAGTGACGGATGAAGAAGTTCCTGTTAGCGGTAGGTTTGTTGAGCATTGCGGGCACAGCCCTGGCGGCGGGCAAGCCTTGTGAAGAGCTGAAAAGTGAAATTGCAGCGAAAATCGACGCCAAGGGCGCTTCGGGTTATTCGCTGGAAGTCGTGGATAAAGGCGCCTCGACCGACGCTAAAGTGGTTGGCACCTGTGAAGGTGGTACCAAGGAAATCGTCTACAAGCGCGGTTAATTCCGTGTGGCAGGCTTGAAACCGACGCAAAGGTGCGTCGGTTTTTTTTTGCCTGGGGATTTAGCCCTTCATCAACTGCGCCAGCAGCTCGTAGGAATGAATCCGATCGGCGTGCTCGTACAGGTCGCAGGTGAAGATCAATTCGTCGGCGCCGGTCTGTTCGATCAGCACTTCCAGCTTGGCGCGGATCTTCGCCGGGCTGCCCACCATTGCCAGTCCGAGGAAACTGCCGACGGCGTCTTTTTCATGGGGCAGCCACAGGCCGTCCATGGTTTTCACGGGGGTGCGCTGGACCAGGCTTTGCCCGCGCATCAAGGCAAGGATGCGCTGGTACACCGAGGTGGCCAGGTAGTCGGCCTGCTCATCGGTGTCGGCGGCAACCAAGGGAATGCCGAGCATCACGTAAGGCTTGTCCAGTACGGCCGAGGGCTTGAAGTGGTTGCGGTACACGCGAATCGCCTCGTGCATCAAACGCGGTGCGAAATGGGAGGCGAAGGCGTAGGGCAAACCGCGTTCGCCCGCCAGTTGCGCGCTGAAAAGGCTGGAACCCAGCAGCCATACCGGTACGTTGGTGCCGGTGCCGGGCACCGCAATCACCCGTTGGTCCGGCGTGCGTGGGCCGAGGTAGGCCATCAGTTCGGCCACGTCTTCCGGGAAGTCATCCGCGCTGCCGGAGCGTTCACGGCGCAGGGCGCGGGCGGTCATCTGGTCGGAGCCGGGCGCGCGGCCCAGGCCCAGGTCGATACGTCCGGGGTAGAGGCTTTCCAGGGTGCCGAACTGCTCGGCGATCACCAGCGGTGCATGGTTGGGCAGCATCACGCCGCCGGAGCCGACGCGAATCGTCGAGGTACCGCCGGCCAGGTAACCCAGCAATACCGAGGTGGCCGAGCTGGCGATGCCATCCATATTGTGGTGTTCTGCCACCCAGAAACGGTTGTAGCCGAACTTTTCCACATGCTGGGCCAAATCCAGGGAATTGCGCAGCGACTGCGCCGGGCTGCCGTTGGCGCGCACCGGCACCAGGTCGAGGGTCGAGAACTTTACGTCGGACAGCGATTTCATAAGCCTGCTTCTCCAATGGGGGCGCAGGCTTCTTAGACGAACCAAAACCTGCCGCTTCATGTGCATGCTCTATGCAATGAGGGCATATACCCGAGATTCAATAGCAGCAATGAAATTTCCTACTTAATCGCTAGGTTTCTCTTACAACTGAACTTTGCCGGCGTGTCTATCCTCAGAACCTTACTGACGCAAAACCACCGTTCGAGGAGAGAGCTATGAGTATCGTTAAAAAGGCATCCGCGCATTGGGAAGGTGATCTGAAGACTGGCCTGGGCTCCATTTCCACCGAAACCGGCGTGCTGCGCGAAGCGCCCTACGGCTTCAAGGCCCGTTTCGAAGGCGGCAAGGGTACTAACCCTGAAGAACTGATTGGCGCGGCCCACGCCGGCTGTTTCTCCATGGCTTTTTCCATGATTCTCGGCGATGCCGGGCTCAAGGCTGACAGCATCGACACCCAGGCCGAAGTGACCCTGGACCAGGTCGAAGGTGGCTTCGCGATCACCGCCGTGCACTTGGTGCTCAAGGCCAAGATCCCGGGCGCCAGCCAGGCGCAGTTCGATGAATTGAGCAAGAAGGCCAAGGAAGGGTGCCCGGTGTCCAAGGTGCTGAATGCGAAGATCAGCCTGGATGCGACGCTGGTCAGCTGACATTGCAGGTCCACTGTGGGAGGGGGCCAGCCCCCTCCCACATTTTGTTCTGCGTTAAATCAGAACTCGTGTTTCCCGAATGTGGTCCTATAGCCTATGCAGCCTTAGGCGCACACCCGTGCGCATGCATTCAGGGAGCTTCACACATGAAACGTTTTGCTTTGGCGATCATTTGCGGTGTGTTGGCCACATCGGCTGTGGCCGCACCAAAAGACTGCGAAGAGCTCAGGAAAGAGATTGAGGTCAAGATCCAGGCGAACGCGGTTCCGTCCTACACCTTGGAAATTGTCAGCAAGGAAGAGGCTGACAAGCACGACGTCGCCATGGTCGTCGGCAGCTGTGAGAACGGTACCAAAGCCATCATCTATCAGAAGAACAACGATTGATCAGAGGCAGTTGACGCTGCGCTCTTCCGCCAGCAATTGGCGAGCGGCGTTATACAGCCGGATATTCGGCGTGAAGGCCAATGAGCGCCCTTCCAGGCGATAGCGTTGGCCTGCCTCGAAATGGTCGTACTGCAGCGTGATGAAACAGGTGCGGTCGGCCGTTTGCCCAAAGCCATTGAGGCTGCCGCCGGTCGGCACCTCGAAATCAAAGCGCACCATCAACTCGTGACTGCCCGGTGGCACCTGGAAGTAGCGCCCGTCCGGCAGGTTCTTACCATCCAGGCGTTGCGCCATCACCAGCTTGGCTCCCGGCGTCGGCGTAGCGAAATCGACCCAGGCCTGATGCGGGTCGACCGGCGGCAGGGGGGTCGAAGCGCAGGCGCTGAGCAACAGGGCGACGATGGGAAGCAGGAGCTGGCGCATGGCGGGTACTCAACGCAAGGAGAGGTTTGAGTATAAACACGCCACGCCATGGAAAAATCCCCTTCAGGCGCGATAGTCTGGCGAACACATCACCCAGGAGCGGTCGGGGCATGGTCAGGCGTTTTCTTCCAGGGTTGATAGTCGTGCTGCTCAGTGGCTGTTCCAGCGTCAGTTACTACAGCCAATTGGCAGGTGGTCAGTGGCAGCTGTTGCGAGCCCGGGAACCGGTTGCCGAGGTCATCGCCGATCCGTCGCGGCCACAGGGGCTGCGTGATCATCTGGCTCAAGCACAGAAAGCCCGAACCTTCGCCAGCGAGCACCTGCATCTGCCGGACAACCAGAGTTACCGGTTGTATGCGGATATTGGTCGACCCTATGTGGTCTGGAATGTCTTCGCCACGCCGGAATTTTCCCTGGCGCCTCAAACCCATTGCTTCCCCATTGCCGGTTGCGTGGCCTATCGCGGCTATTACCGCCAGGGCGCGGCACGGGGTGAGGCGGCGTTGTTGCGCCAGCAAGGCATGGACGTATCGATAGGTGGCGTCGAAGCCTATTCCACCCTGGGTTGGTTCAACGACCCGATCATGAATTCGATGATGAACTGGGGCGACGAACGCCTGGCCACGCTGATCTTCCATGAGCTGGCGCACCAGCGGTTCTACGTGAAGGATGACACCGAATTCAACGAGTCGTTTGCCAGCTTCGTCGAGCAGGAAGGCACCCGCCAGTGGCGCGCGGCCCAGGGCCTGGCGCCGCTTGGCAGCTCGACGCGGCAGCAGCGGGACCAATTTACCCAGCTGATCCTCGATACACGTAAGCGCCTGGAAAAACTCTATGCGCAACCGCTGTCCGTCGAGGCGATGCGCCAGGCCAAGGCGGCCGAATTCGAGGCGTTGCGCCGTGAGTACCGGCAGATGCGCGATAGCCAATGGGGTGGGGACAAGCGTTATGACGCCTGGATGAACCTGCCGATGAACAATGCGCGGTTGTTGCCGTTCGGGCTGTATGACCGGTGGGTGCCGGCGTTTGCGGCGTTGTTCAGGCAGGAAGGCGGGGATTGGCTGAAGTTTTACGCCGCAGTGGAGAAGATGGGCGGGTTGCCGGTGGCGCAGCGCAAGGCTGCGTTGAGGCGGTTGGAAGGTCCTGATCTGTAGAGCCTCATCGGGGGCAAGCCGCTCCCAATGTGGGAGGAGGCTTGCCACCGATGGCGGCCTCAGGGCCGCTGCAAAAACGCCTGATGCATCTGCGCCAACGTCTCGAAATGCCAGGTCGGCGCTTCGGCGTTCAACTCTTCGAAACTACCAAACCCGTAACCGACGGCCGCCGAATCCACGCCATTGCTGCGCGCCCCGATCAGGTCGTGCTTACGATCACCGATCATCAAGGTGGTCGCTGGGTCGAGGCCTTCTTCGCTGATCAAATGCGCAATCAACTCGACCTTGTTGGTGCGTGTCCCGTCCAGTTCACTGCCGTAGATCACCTTGAAGTGCCTGGCAAAATCGAAATGCCGCGCGATCTCGCGGGCAAACACCCAGGGCTTGGATGTGGCGACGTACAACTGGCGGCCCTGCTTGCCTAGGTCTTCGAGCAGCGGCATCACGCCGTCGAATACGCGGTTTTCGTACAGCCCGGTGACCTTGAAGCGCTCGCGGTAGAAATTCACCGCTTCCCAGGCCTTGGCCTCATCGAAGTCGTAGAACTGCATGAAGGCTTGCAGCAATGGCGGGCCGATGAAGTGTTCGAGTTGGGTCAGGTCGGGTTCGTCGATGCCCAGTTTGCCAAGGGCGTACTGGATCGAGCGGGTGATGCCCTCCCGTGGGTCGGTGAGGGTGCCATCCAGGTCGAACAGGACGGTTTGGTAAGGGAGGGTCATTGGTCGAATCCTTCAGCCAGGTGCAGGTCTTTGAGCTTCACGTAGTTGGCGGCGCTGTAGGTGAAAAAAGCGCGTTCCTTGTCAGTCAGCGGGCGGATTTGTTTAACCGGGCTGCCCACATACAAAAAACCACTGTCGAGTTTCTTGCCCGGTGGCACCAGGCTGCCGGCGCCGATGATGACGTCGTCTTCCACCACGGCGCCGTCCATCACGATGCTGCCCATGCCGATCAAAATCCGGTTGCCCACCGTGCAGCCATGCAGCATGACTTTGTGGGCGATGGTCACGTCATCGCCGATCAGCAGCGGGAAACCGTCAGGATTGAACGGTCCGGCATGGGTAATGTGCAGCACGCAGCCGTCCTGCACGCTGGTGCGCGCGCCGATACGGATGCGGTGCATGTCGCCGCGAATCACGGTCAGCGGCCAGACCGAGCTGTCGGTGCCGATTTCGACATCGCCGATCACCACCGCCGAAATATCGACAAAAGCCCCGGTGCCCAGGGTTGGCGTGTGATTCTGATAGGTGCGAAGGGTCACGATAGCCTCTCTCTTATGTGGTGATAGCTGCGGTGGGCGTTGATTGTAATTAAGATGGCCCCATCTTTGTTCTTACATGTTTCTTCAGCCAAGGTGCCAACCGTGAGCGCGAACAACCCTCTTCTGCAGTCCTACGACCTGCCGCCGTTCTCGGCGATCCGTGCCGAGCACGTGCAGCCGGCCATCGAACAGATCCTCGCCGATAACCGTGTTGCCATCGAAGGCATCCTGCAAAGCCAGGGTAAAAATCCGACATGGGCCGGCCTGGTGCTGGCCATGGACGAATTGAATGATCGCCTGGGCGCTGCCTGGAGCCCGGTCAGCCACCTCAACGCCGTGTGCAACAGCGCCGAGCTGCGCGAAGCCTACGAGGCGTGTCTGCCGGCGTTGAGCGCCTACTCCACCGAGATGGGCCAGAACCGCGCGCTGTTCCAGGCCTTCGAAGCCCTGGCCAACAGCCCGGAAGCCGCCGGTTTCGACGTGGCGCAAAAAACCATCCTCGAACATTCCCTGCGCGACTTCCGCCTCTCGGGTATCGATTTGCCGCCTGAGCAGCAAAAACGTTATGCCGAGGTGCAGAGCAAGCTTTCCGAACTGGGCAGCAAATTCTCCAACCAACTGCTGGACGCCACCCAGGCGTGGACCAAGCACGTCACCGAGGAAGCCACCCTCGCCGGCCTGACCGATTCGGCCAAGGCGCAGATGGCTGCTGCCGCGCAGGCCAAAGGCCTCGACGGTTGGCTTATCACCCTGGAGTTTCCGAGTTACTACGCGGTCATGACCTACGCCCAGGACCGCGCCCTGCGGGAAGAAATCTACGCGGCCTACTGCACCCGTGCGTCAGACCAAGGCCCGAATGCCGGTCAGAACGATAACGGCCCGGTGATGGAACAGATCCTCGATCTGCGTCAGGAACTGGCCAAGCTCCTGGGTTACGCCTCGTTCTCCGAGCTGAGCCTGGCCACCAAGATGGCCGAGTCCAGCGACCAGGTGTTGAGCTTCCTGCGCGACCTGGCCAAGCGTAGCAAGCCGTTCGCTGCCCAGGACCTGCAACAGCTCAAGGCCTACGCCGCCGAACAAGGCTGCGCCGACCTGCAAAGCTGGGACAGCGGTTTCTACGGCGAAAAGCTGCGTGAGCAGCGCTACAGTGTGTCCCAGGAAGCCCTGCGCGCCTACTTCCCGATCGACAAGGTGCTGGGCGGCCTGTTCGCCATTGTGCAGCGTTTGTACGGCATCGAGATTGCCGAGCAAAAAGGCTTCGACACCTGGCACCCGGATGTTCGCCTGTTTGAAATCAAGGAAAACGGCCAGCACGTCGGGCGCTTCTTCTTCGACCTGTACGCCCGCGCCAACAAGCGTGGCGGTGCCTGGATGGACGGCGCGCGCGACCGTCGTCGTACCATCGACGGTGTGCTGCAAAGCCCGGTGGCGAACCTGGTGTGCAACTTCACCCCGGCCGACAGCGGTAAGCCTGCCCTGCTGACCCACGATGAAGTGACCACCCTGTTCCACGAATTCGGCCATGGCCTGCATCACCTGCTGACCCGCGTCGAGCATGCCGGCGTGTCCGGTATCAATGGCGTGGCATGGGATGCGGTGGAGCTGCCGAGCCAGTTCATGGAGAACTGGTGCTGGGAGCCGGAAGGCCTGGCGTTGATCTCCGGCCACTATGAAAGCGGCGAGCCACTGCCCCAGGACCTGCTGGAAAAAATGCTCGCGGCGAAGAACTTCCAGTCCGGCCTGATGATGGTGCGCCAGTTGGAGTTCTCGCTGTTCGACTTCGAGTTGCATGCCACCCATGGCGATGGCCGCAGCGTGGCGCAGGTGCTCGAAGGTGTGCGCGATGAGGTGTCGGTGATGCGTCCGCCAGCCTACAACCGTTTCCCCAACAGCTTTGCGCACATCTTCGCTGGCGGTTATGCCGCGGGCTACTACAGCTACAAATGGGCCGAAGTGCTGTCGGCGGATGCCTTCTCCAAATTCGAAGAAGACGGCGTGCTCAATGCCGAGACCGGCCGTGCCTTCCGCGAGGCGATCCTGGCGCGCGGCGGTTCCCAGGCGCCGATGGTGCTGTTCGTCGACTTCCGCGGACGTGCCCCGTCGATTGACGCACTCTTGCGCCACAGCGGCCTGAGTGAGGACGCAGCAGCATGAGTGAAGGGCCTGTGATTACCAAAAAGCAATTTATCGCCGGGGCGGTCTGCCCGGCGTGCAGCGAGCCGGACAAGTTGAAGATGTGGACCGAGGACAGCGTGCCGCATCGCGAGTGCGTGGCCTGCGGGTATACCGATACGCTGAATGATCAAGGCCTGTCGGTGCCCAAGGAATTGGGCACGCGGGTCAATACATCGGCGTTGAAAGCGCCGGATCCGAAGGTGCAGGCGGTGCAGTTTTTCCCTAACCCGAAGCTGAAGAAAGACTGATTCGTCTACCCCCTGGGAGTGCGTCTCAGGGGGTGACCAGCAGTGCGGTTTTTTCCTCGGCGGACTCGTGATCCTTGTTCGCCGGGTTCAGCCAGCTGTTCATCGAGCACAGGGCAAAGGCGCTGGTGCTGCAATCGCCATTCGCCAAGGCTGTGCGCAACTTGTCGATATCGGCCCTCATCATGTAGCGAACGCCGTCCTTGAAGCCGTTACTGGTGCCGAAACCGCCCAGGGTCATCTCGTTCAGCGCATCCTCCTTGCTCCATCCCTGGATCACCACGCGATACATCGCCGCCATCAGGCCGGTGCGGTCAGAGCCGTGCTTGCAGTGCATCAGCACCGGGCCGTCAGCTTCCGCTTCCTTGATCGCCCTGAGTGCCGCCAGCACGTCAGAGTCATCCACATGGTTGGTGCGATAACTCAACTGAACCTGACGGATGCCTGGCGCCTTCAGCCAGTTGCTATCGGACTCGGGCAGGAAGTTGATCACGGTGCCGATCTTGAGCTGTTCCAGCAACGGCGCTGCATTGCTATCCGGCAATGCGCTGCGATAGAGCGTGGGCGTCATTTGATGCAGGTTGTAGCGGTCGCCCACTGGCTGGGCCCATTCTGGAGAACGCAGGGACGTAGTGTCATCGGCCCGCGCAAAAGCTGTGGTGAACAGTGCCATGAACGCCAGACCCAGGGCCGGCAACCAATGATGCTTGTACATGGGCGACGTCACCCTATAGGGAGTGGTTGATAGCGCCCAGAGTCGGTCACGGCGGGTCAAGGAGGTGTGAGGTGTGCGTCAAAGAATCGTGAATCTTCAATCTTTAGTCGCTGAAGCGATTCTCTCGATGCTTAGGCTGCTATCATTTGTAACTATTGTTTGCGCGCTGCGCTCTATCTCCCTGGATTGCCTGGATCCAGTTCGCCGCCCGACAACGCCAAGCCACTCCCTAGAAGCGGCTGATAACCCGTGACCACATGATGAGGTGCCACCATGTCTGATCAAGATCAAGACAACCCCCGGCGTGACTTTCTACGCAAATCCTTGACCTTGATCCCGGTGGTCACGGTTGCCAGCACCGGCCTTGGCGGTTCGATGCTGATGGCGACGCCTGCGCCGGTCGAGGCTGCGCCAGCCAAGCCTGCGGCCAGCGAAAAAGCCTACGAGCCAAGCTATTTCACTGCCGAGGAATGGGCGTTTATCAACGCTGCCGTCGAGCGTCTGATCCCGGCCGATGCCCAAGGCCCCGGCGCCCTGGAAGCTGGCGCGCCGGAGTACATCGACCGGCAGATGAACACGCCTTACGCCAGCGGTGCCCTGTGGTTCATGCAAGGCCCGTTTAATGCCGATGCGCCACCGGAGATGGGCTGGCAGAGCAAGTTGGTGCCCAAGGACATCTATCGCCTGGGTATTGCCGCGACGGATGCCTGGTCGAAGGCGTTCAACGGCAAAGTTTTTGCTGCGCAAGACAGCGCTACCCGAGACGATATGTTGCGGCGCCTGGAGGCGGGCGGCAGTGAAGTCACGGCACATTTTGACGCGGTGCCGCCGAAGATGTTCTTCAACCTGCTGCTGCAAAACACCAAGGAAGGCTTCTTCTGCGACCCGATCCATGGTGGCAACAAAGGCATGGTCGGCTGGACCATGATTGGCTTCCCCGGCGCCCGCGCCGATTTCATGGACTGGGTGGAACGCAACGAGCAGTACCCCTTCCCGGCAGTATCCATTCGCGGCGAGAGGGCATAAACGTGGCGACCATCATGAAGAAAGTGGATGCGGTGATTGTCGGCTTCGGCTGGACCGGCGCGATCATGGCCAAGGAGCTGACGGAAGCCGGACTGAACGTGCTGGCGCTGGAGCGCGGCCCGATGCAGGACACTTACCCGGACGGCAACTATCCCCAGGTCATCGACGAACTGACCTACAGCGTGCGTAAAAAACTCTTCCAGGACATCTCCAAGGAGACGGTGACGATTCGCCATAGTGTGAATGACGTTGCCTTGCCTAACCGTCAGCTCGGCGCGTTTTTGCCGGGTAACGGCGTGGGCGGTGCAGGCTTGCACTGGTCGGGCGTGCATTTCCGTGTCGATCCGATTGAACTGCGCATGCGCAGCCATTACGAAGAGCGCTACGGCAAGCATTTCATTCCCAAGGACATGACCATCCAGGACTTCGGCGTGAGCTACGAAGAGCTGGAGCCGTTTTTCGACTATGCGGAAAAAGTCTTCGGCACCTCAGGCCAGGCCTGGACCGTGAAAGGCCAGGTGGTGGGCGAAGGGCGTGGCGGCAACCCCTATGCGCCGGACCGTTCCAACCCGTTTCCGTTGGAAGCGCAAAAGAACACAGTCTCCGCACAGCTGTTTCAGAAAGCCGCCGCCAGCGTCGGGTACAAGCCCTACAACCTGCCCTCAGCCAATACCTCGGGGCCTTACACCAACCCCTACGGCGCGCAGATGGGCCCGTGCAACTTCTGCGGTTTTTGCAGCGGCTACGTGTGCTACATGTACTCCAAGGCCTCGCCGAACGTGAACATCCTGCCGGCGCTGCGCCAGGTGCCGAATTTCGAGCTGCGGCCCAACTCCCACGTGCTCAAGGTCAATCTGGACAGCACCAAGAGCAAGGCCACCGGCGTGACCTACATCGACGCCCAGGGCCGAGAGTGCGAACAACCGGCAGACCTGGTGATCCTCGGCGCGTTCCAGTTCCACAACGTGCGGCTGATGCTGCTGTCGGGCATCGGCAAGCCTTACGACCCGATAACCAATGAGGGTGTGGTGGGCAGGAACTTTGCCTACCAGAACATGGCCACCATCAAGGCGTTCTTCGACAAGGACACCCATACCAACAACTTTATCGGTGCCGGCGGCAATGGCGTGGCCATCGATGACTTCAACGCCGACAACTTCGATCACGGGCCCCATGGCTTTGTGGGCGGTTCGCCGATGTGGGTCAACCAGGCCGGCAGCCGGCCGATTGCCGGTACGTCCAACCCGCCCGGCACGCCGGCCTGGGGCAGTGCCTGGAAGCGCGCCACCGCCGATTACTACACCCACCAGGTGTCGATGGATGCACACGGTGCCCATCAATCCTACCGGGGTAACTACCTGGATCTGGACCCTGTCTACCGCGATGCCTACGGCCTGCCGTTGCTGCGCATGACGTTCGACTGGCAGGAAAACGACATCAAGATGAACCGCTTCATGGTCGAGAAAATGGGCAAGGTCGCCGAAGCGATGAACCCCAAGGCGATAGCCGTACTGGGCAAAAAAGTCGGTGAGCACTTCAACACCGCGTCCTACCAGACCACCCACCTCAACGGTGGCGCGATCATGGGGACCGACCCGAAGACCAGTGCGCTGAACCGCTACTTGCAGTGCTGGGATGTGCACAACGTGTTTGTCCCCGGCGCATCCGCTTTCCCACAGGGCTTGGGCTACAACCCTACCGGCCTGGTGGCGGCATTGACCTACTGGTCGGCCCGGGCGATCCGCGAGCAGTACCTGAAAAACCCCGGCCCGCTGGTTCAGGCATAAGGAGCGATGACCATGAAAGCATTTGTTATCGCGACGTTTGCCCTGCTCAGCAGCTGCTCGATCAGTGCCGCCGAAACCGACCTGATCAAGCAGGGCGAATACCTGGCCCGCGCCGGCGACTGCGTGGCCTGCCACACCGCCAAGGGCGGCAAACCGTTCGCTGGTGGCCTGCCGATGGAAACCCCCATCGGTGTGATCTATTCCACCAACATCACCCCGGACAAGACCGGCCTGGGCGACTACAGCTTCGAGGACTTCGACAAGGCCGTGCGTCACGGTGTCGCCAAGAGTGGTAGTACGCTTTACCCGGCGATGCCCTACCCGTCTTATGCGCGTGTCGGCGAAAGCGATATGCAGGCGTTGTATGCGTACTTCATGAAGGGCGTGGAACCGGTCGCCCAGGAGAACAAGGACAGTGACATTCCGTGGCCGTTGAGCATGCGTTGGCCGCTGGCGGCGTGGCGCTGGATGTTTGCCCCTGAGGTGGTGGATAAGCCTGTCATGGCCGACGCAGACCCGGTGATCAGCCGCGGCGCTTATCTGGTGGAAGGCCTTGGCCACTGTGGCGCGTGCCATACACCACGCGCCCTGACCATGCAGGAAAAAGCCCTGAGCGCGACTGACGGCAAGGCCTTCCTGTCCGGCAGCGCGCCACTGGAAGGCTGGATCGCCAAGAGCCTGCGCGGTGACCATAAGGACGGCCTCGGCGGTTGGAGCGAGGCGCAGCTGGTGCAATTCCTCAAGACCGGTCGCAGTGATCGCAGTGCGGTGTTTGGCGGTATGAGCGACGTGGTCGTGCATAGCATGCAGTACATGTCCCAGGACGACCTGACCGCTATCGCCCGTTACCTCAAGAGCCTGCCGGCGGTGGACCCGCAGGATCAGCCGCACCAATATGACAAGCAGGTGACCGAGGCGCTGTGGAAAGGCGATGACAGCAAGCCCGGTGCCTCGGTGTATATCGACAACTGCGCGGCCTGCCACCGTACCGATGGCCATGGTTACACACGGGTGTTCCCGGCGTTGGCGGGCAACCCGGTGGTGCAGACGGCGGACGCCACGTCGTTGATCAACATCGTGTTGAACGGCGGCACGTTGCCGGCCACTCACACGGCACCGTCGACCTTTACCATGCCGGCGTTCGCCTGGCGCCTGTCGGACCAGGAAGTGGCGGCTGTGGTCAGTTTCATCCGTGGCAGTTGGGGTAACCAGGGGGCCGCGGTGAAAGCCAGTGACGTGGCCGACCTGCGCAAGAACGACATGCGCACCACATCGGGCGATGACCTGGGGCAGGTCACACAAAAGCACTGACCGCCAGACGGCACTGGTCAGAAACATCGCGCCTCTATACTGTATATAAAAACAGTATCGAGGCGCTTTCATGTCTACTCCGCTGCCGCCCCGTGGTCGGGGCACGGCCACCAACCTGCACAACCGCTTTGCGCCCACCGTCAGCGTGGCCGAGGACGACGGCTGGTACCAGGAAGTGCCGCCGACCCAGGGCACCGAAGTACGCATCGAAACGGCCAAGACCATCATCACCCGCAACAACTCGCCGGACCTGCCGTTCGACCGCTCCATCAATCCTTACCGTGGCTGCGAACATGGCTGCATTTACTGCTATGCACGGCCCAGCCACGCCTATTGGGACATGTCGCCGGGGCTGGATTTCGAAACCAGGCTGATCGCCAAGAGCAATGCGGCCGACGTGCTGGAACAGCAGCTGTCGAAGCCGGGCTATGTGTGTGCGCCGATCAACCTGGGTTCCAACACCGACCCGTACCAGCCTATCGAGCGTGAGTACAGGATCACCCGGCAAACCCTCGAAGTGCTGCTGCGTTATCGGCACCCGGTCACCATCATCACCAAGGGCTCGTTGATCCTGCGCGACCTGGACCTGCTGGCGGAGCTGGCCAGGCAACGCCTTGTGGCGGTGATGATCAGCCTCACCAGCCTGGATGATGAGCTCAAGCGCATCCTGGAGCCGCGCACCGCCGCGCCCAAGGCACGGTTGCGGGCCATACGGGTGATGCGCGAGGCGGGCATCCCGGTGGGCGTGCTGTGCTCGCCGATGATCCCGATGATCAACGACAGCGAGTTGGAAAGCCTACTCACCGAAGCCCATGCCGCCGGTGCGCAGAGTGCGGCATACATGATGTTGCGCCTGCCGCTGGAGGTGGCGCCGCTGTTCGAGGAGTGGCTGGCGGCGCATTACCCGCAGCGTGCGGCCCATGTGATGAGCCTGGTGCGCCAGGTGCGTGGTGGTGAGGTCTACGACAGCCGGTTCGGCGTCCGCATGCGGGGCGAGGGGCCGTTTGCCGACCTGCTGGCCCAGCGCTTCAGCAAGGCGATCAAACGCCTGGGGCTCGATCGCAGAGAAGGCTTCAATCTGGATTGCACGGCGTTCTGTCCACCGGGCAGACAGATGGCATTGTTGTAGACTGAAAAGGCAGAATGCATCGTTCCTGTAGGAATAGTCGCGTTTTGACATCACTGAAACCCGCGATCTAGAGCGGTTCATTCAGTTTGAGTTAAGTTTCGGTGGTTACCTTGTTCAGCGAGTGACTGATGAGTCGGCAGCCTGGTTTGTGGCTTTTACAACTATTTCACTGGCCTGGCGTCGAACTG
Organism: Pseudomonas sp. NIBRBAC000502773; assembly: GCF_006517195.1. Lineage (NCBI taxonomy): Bacteria > Pseudomonadati > Pseudomonadota > Gammaproteobacteria > Pseudomonadales > Pseudomonadaceae > Pseudomonas > Pseudomonas sp. NIBRBAC000502773. Next base: position 3,348,551 of record NZ_CP041189.1, read on the forward strand.
ACCTGAAAACTCCCCTGCATTAATCAAGAGGATGAATCATGAGTGACAAGGATAAACAGCCGTTGGCTGCGTCGGCTTCAGCCCCTCAGGTGGCAGAGTCTGCCGATGCAGCGCTAAAACATATCGTTGACGGCTTTTTGCATTTCCATCACGACGTCTTCCCTCAGCAGGAAGAACTCTTCAAGAAACTCGCCACGGCCCAGAGCCCGCGGGCGATGTTCATTACCTGCGCCGACTCGCGCATCGTGCCTGAGCTGATTACCCAAAGCTCTCCCGGCGACCTGTTCGTGACCCGCAACGTCGGTAACGTCGTGCCGCCTTATGGGCAGATGAACGGCGGTGTTTCCACTGCCATCGAGTACGCGGTACTGGCCCTGGGCGTGCAACACATCATCGTGTGCGGGCACTCCGATTGTGGCGCCATGCGTGCGGTCCTCAACCCCGCCAGCCTGGAGAAGATGCCAACGGTAAGGGCCTGGCTGCGGCACGCCGAAGTCGCCAAGTCCATGGTCGAGGACAATTGCGACTGTGCCAACGAAGGCGAGAGCATGAAAGTGCTCACTGAAGAAAACGTCATCGCCCAACTGCAGCATTTGCGTACCCATCCTTCGGTGGCGTCGCGCATGGCCAACGGTCAGCTGTTTATTCACGGCTGGATCTACAACATCGAGACCAGTGAAATTCGAGCTTACGATGCTGATCAGTCGGCATTCCGACCGTTAAGCGGCGAAGGGCCGATTCCTTCCGCGACGCCTAAAGCGCGCTTCTAAAACACTTCCCTGCCGGGTAAAGCGGTGGCTGCCATGGATGCAGCCAGGCTTTGCCGCGCCCGGCGAATACCTCGGGAGAGCCATCATGCGTGCTGCTCAATTGAAAGCTGTATTGCCACGGGAGCTGCTCGCCTCTGTGGTTGTGTTTCTGGTTGCCCTGCCCCTGTGCATGGGGATCGCCATCGCGTCCGGCATGCCGCCGGCCAAGGGCCTCATCACCGGGATTATCGGTGGCCTGGTGGTGGGCTGGTTGGCGGGTTCGCCGCTGCAGGTCAGCGGCCCGGCAGCGGGTCTGGCAGTCTTGGTGTTCGAGCTGGTGCGCCAGCATGGGATGCTGATGCTCGGGCCGATCCTGCTGCTGGCCGGCTTCTTGCAGCTGGTGGCCGGGCGCCTGCGCTTGGGTTGCTGGTTCCGCGTCACGGCGCCGGCGGTGGTGTACGGGATGCTGGCGGGGATCGGCGTATTGATTGTGCTATCGCAGATCCATGTGATGCTCGACGGCGCGCCCAAGCCCTCAGGGCTGGATAACTTGGCGGGCTTCCCCGCCGCGCTGGTGGAGGCGATTCCTACCTTGGGCGGTGGCCTGGGTTGGCAGGCCGGCTTGCTCGGTTTGTCGACGATGCTGGTGATGTACCTGTGGGATAAATTCCGTCCGCAAACCCTGCGTTTCGTGCCCGGAGCCCTGTTGGGCGTGGGCCTGGCAACGGTGGCCAGCCTAGTGCTGGCGTTGCAGGTCAAGCGTGTGGAAGTCCCGGAGAACCTCGCCGACGCCATCGATTGGCTGCGTCCCAGCGACCTGTTGAACCTGGCTGACCCTCAGTTGTTGATCGCTGCGTTTGCGGTGGCGTTTATCGCCAGTGCCGAAACCCTGCTCTCTGCGGCAGCGGTCGACCGCATGCACAGCGGCCAGCGTTCCGATTTCGATAAGGAATTGTCCGCCCAAGGCGTGGGCAACATGCTGTGCGGCCTGGTCGGTGCCCTGCCGATGACCGGTGTGATCGTGCGCAGCTCGGCCAACGTGCAGGCCGGTGCCACCACGCGGTTGTCAGCGATGTTCCATGGCGTATGGCTGTTGGGGTTCGTACTGTTGCTGTCGAGCGTGCTGCAAAGCATTCCTGTGGCAAGCCTGGCGGGTGTGTTGGTGTACACCGGGATCAAGCTGGTGGACATCAAGGCCTTCAAGGCCCTCGGTCGTTATGGGCGTATGCCGATGTTTACCTACGCGGCCACCGCGTTGGCGATCATTTTCACCGACCTGCTGACCGGTGTGCTGGTGGGCTTCGGGCTCACACTGGTCAAGCTGGCGCTCAAGGCCTCACGCCTGAAAGTCAGTCTGATCGACCTGCCCCCGGAGGGGGAAATGGAGCTGCGTTTGACTGGTGCGGCGACTTTCCTGAAAGTGCCGGCGTTGACCCGGGTGCTGGCGACAGTGCCTCCGGGCACGACTGTGCACGTACCGCTGAGTAACCTGAGTTATATCGACCATTCCTGCCTGGAGTTGCTGGAGGAGTGGGGCCGGGCGAATGCGGCCAAGGGCTCGAAGCTGGTGATCGAAGCGCGTGGGTTGAAGCGCAGGCTCGAAGGCCGGGTCAGGATGACGACAGGGATCGGCTCGGCGCCCTCAGTCGGCTGAGAAGTCGGATCAACATGTGGGAGGGGGCAAGCCCCCTCCCACATTCGTTCTCTGTGTAATTTAGGATTTAAGCTGGCTGGTCCAGCGCCAATTCAACCCCCAGCTGGCGGGACAGGCACGGCCAGCGCTTCCACGCGGCTTCCGTTGCCGGGCTTTTCAGCTGTTCGCGATATGCTTCGACAGATTCCAGTGCAAAGCTGTCTTCGTTGAGCATTTCATCCACCGCATGATGAACGGCTTCATCCAGCTGGTTGGCGAATGCTTCGCCGATCAACTGATGGGCAATCACGTTGGCCACGGTGGTATCTGCCGGAATCAGCGGCTGGCCAAAGTGTTTGATGTACAAATCGTTGACCTCTTCCACCAGGCGATGGGCCAGGTAAGCCTCGTCCAGCAGACCGTCGAGCCCTTCATGGCCGGCCAGGATGGCGGGGGGTTGCAGGAAGAAATGCTCGGCGATTTTCAGCACTGGCTTGATCTGGCTTTCGATGCCGGCCTCGCGGGCCACGTCGTTGGCGGCGTCCAGCAGGTCCGGCACGAGATCGATGTAGGCCGTGACGAAACGGGTCATGACAATGTTGCGATCACCATCAGCCAGGGAAATGGCCGAATGCAGGTGCGGCAATTGCTCTTCCAGCTGCTTGGCCAACTGGCCAGTGCTGGATTCGTGTTGATGGGCACGGGAAATCTGCTCGCGCAATGCGGCGGTGTTCATGAAGGCTCCAGTGAAGCAGGTGTAGGAATAGGGACAGCATAAGGTAGCTCGTTTATACGAGCGCCTAAGACGCATTTGTCATAATTATTTCATGGTTATGCACAGGCGTTATATCGAATTGCCATCGTTGGTCGGATAAACGATTCCGCACCCGGTTTTATTAGGCCTGGCCACTCATTTTTGCTCATTTGCCCCTACACATTGCGGGGTTGCAGAGCGTGTCTATACTCGGGTTTGTACGCGATTAGCTGATGACGCCAGACTGCATAAGCAGGTAAGGCTAAGCGGTTGTAAGCAGTATGGAAGCCGCTCCCTTCGACGCAGGTGCAAACCGGCGGGATAACAAGAACGATAAGGGGAACCCGCAATGACGCGACATCCACATGTTTGGATGGGCCTCCTGTTGTGGTCGGTATTCGGCCAGGCGCACGCCGCCTGGACAACGAATATGGCACCAGGGGCAACTGAAGTCAGTCACGCTGTGTTCGACCTGCACATGACCATTTTCTGGATCTGTGTAGTGATCGGCATTGTCGTTTTTGGCGCGATGTTCTGGTCGATGATCCTTCATCGCCGCTCTACGGGCCAGGTCGCGGCCAAATTCCACGAAAGCACCACCGTGGAAATCCTCTGGACCGTGGTGCCCTTGCTGATCCTGGTCGCGATGGCCATTCCGGCGACCAAGACCTTGATCAATATCTACGACAGCACCGAGTCGGATATCGATATCCAGGTCACCGGCTATCAGTGGAAGTGGCATTACAAATACCTGGGCCAGGACGTGGAGTTCTTCAGCAACCTGGCCACGCCCGCCGAGCAGATCCGTAACCAGGCCACCAAAGGCGAACATTACCTGCTGGAAGTCGACCAGCCGCTGGTGCTGCCGGTGGGCGCCAAGGTGCGCTTCCTGGTGACCGCCGCCGACGTGATCCACTCCTGGTGGGTGCCGGCCTTTGCGGTCAAGCGTGACGCCATCCCGGGGTTCGTCAACGAGGCCTGGACCCGCGTCGAGAAGCCCGGCATCTACCGTGGCCAATGCGCCGAACTGTGTGGCAAGGACCACGGTTTCATGCCCATCGTGGTCGAGGTCAAGTCCAAGGCCGACTACGACACCTGGCTCGGCGAGCGTAAGGCAGAGGCCGCCAAGCTCAAGGAGCTGACCTCCAAGGAGTGGACACTGGAAGAGCTGGTGGCACGTGGTGACAAGGTCTATCACACCACCTGCGTGGCCTGTCACCAGGCCGAAGGCCAGGGCCTGCCGCCGATGTTCCCGGCCCTCAAGGGTTCTAAAATCGCCACCGGGCCCAAGGAAGGTCACCTGAGCCTCGTCTACCACGGCAAGCCCGGTACGGCGATGGCCGCATTCGGCAAACAGCTCTCGGAAGTGGATATCGCCGCCGTGGTGACCTACGAGCGCAACGCCTGGGGTAACAACAAGGGCGACATGGTCACGCCTAAAGACGTGCTGGCCATCAAGCAGGCGGAAAGCAAATGACTTCATTCATTGCGTATACCCCGAACCGCCCCGCCCACTCGCTTGCAGGAGAACGGCCATGAGCGCTGTGATCGATGACCATGGCCACGCCGGTGACCATGCCCACGGCCCCGCCAAAGGCTTGATGCGCTGGGTACTGACCACCAACCATAAGGACATCGGCACGATGTACCTGTGGTTCGCGTTCACCATGTTCCTGCTCGGCGGCTCGTTCGCCATGGTGATCCGTGCCGAGCTGTTCCAGCCTGGCCTGCAGATCGTCGAGCCGGCTTTTTTCAACCAGATGACCACCATGCACGGCCTGATCATGGTGTTTGGTGCGGTAATGCCGGCGTTTGTCGGCCTGGCCAACTGGATGATTCCGCTGATGATCGGCGCGCCGGACATGGCCTTGCCGCGCATGAACAACTTCAGCTTCTGGCTGCTGCCGGCGGCGTTCCTGCTGCTGGTTTCGACCCTGTTCACGCCCGGTGGCGGGCCGAATTTCGGCTGGACGTTCTACGCCCCGCTCTCCACCACCTACGCGCCGGAAAGCGTGACGTTCTTCATCTTCGCCATCCACTTGATGGGCATCAGCTCGATCATGGGTGCGATCAACGTGGTTGCCACCATCCTCAACCTGCGTGCGCCCGGCATGACCTTGATGAAAATGCCGCTGTTCGTCTGGACCTGGCTGATCACCGCCTTCCTGCTGATCGCGGTGATGCCGGTGCTGGCCGGCTGCGTGACCATGATGCTGATGGACATCCACTTCGGCACCAGCTTCTTCAGTGCGGCCGGTGGCGGTGATCCGGTGCTGTTCCAGCATGTGTTCTGGTTCTTCGGCCACCCCGAGGTGTACATCATGATCCTGCCGGCGTTTGGCGCCGTCAGTTCGATTATCCCGACCTTCTCGCGCAAGCCATTGTTCGGCTACACGTCGATGGTCTACGCCACGGCGAGCATCGCGTTCCTCTCGTTTATCGTGTGGGCGCACCATATGTTCGTGGTGGGCATTCCATTGGTCGGCGAGTTGTTCTTCATGTACGCCACGTTGCTGATTGCGGTGCCCACCGGTGTGAAGGTGTTCAACTGGGTCAGCACCATGTGGCAAGGCTCGCTGACCTTCGAGACGCCGATGCTGTTTGCCGTGGCGTTCGTGATCCTGTTCACCATCGGCGGCTTCTCCGGATTGATGCTGGCGATTGCCCCGGCGGACTTCCAGTACCACGACACCTATTTTGTGGTGGCGCACTTCCATTACGTACTGGTGCCTGGTGCGATCTTCGGCATCTTCGCCTCGGCCTACTACTGGCTGCCGAAATGGACCGGCCACATGTACGACGAAACCCTGGGCAAGCTGCATTTCTGGCTGTCTTTCGTGGGCATGAACATGGCGTTCTTCCCGATGCACTTCGTGGGACTGGCCGGCATGCCGCGTCGCGTGCCGGACTACAACCTGCAGTTCGCCGACTTCAATATGGTCTCGTCGATTGGCGCGTTCATGTTTGGCGCCACGCAGATCTTCTTCCTGTTTATCGTGATCAAGTGCATCCGTGGCGGCCCGCCCGCGCCGGCCAAGCCGTGGGATGGTGCCGAAGGCCTGGAGTGGAGCGTGCCCTCGCCCGCGCCGTACCACACCTTCACCACACCACCGGAGGTCAAATGAACAGGGTGAGCGGAGGTGGCCATGGCTGACTCCGTGCCCCTCAAGCGCCTGGTTACCCGCCTGCTGATCCTGGTGCTAGCGATGTTCGCCTTCGGCTTTGCCCTGGTGCCGATCTACGACGTGATGTGCAAGGCATTCGGCATCAACGGCAAGACGGCCGGGCAGTACGAAGGCGAACAGGTCGTCGACCTCACGCGCCAGGTACGGGTGCAGTTCCTGTCCACCAATGCCATCGACATGGTCTGGGAGTTTCATTCCAAGGCTGATGAGGTGGTGGTCAACCCCGGCGCAGTCACCGAGATGCTGTTCGTGGCCTACAACCCCACTGACAAGCCGATGACCGCCCAGGCGGTGCCGAGCATTTCCCCTGCCGAAGCGGCGATGTATTTCCACAAGACCGAATGCTTTTGCTTCACCCAGCAAGTGCTGCAGCCAGGCCAGCGCATCGAGATGCCGGTGCGTTTTATTGTCGACCGTGACATGCCCAAGGATGTGAAGCATTTGACCCTGGCGTACACGCTGTTTGATATCACTGCGCGCCAACCGCCCGTGGCTGTCCGTACCGGCGGCTAGCTACTGTTTGCCCGCTCAATCAGGAGAGCGAATACATGTCGACTCATGATACGTACTACGTACCAGCGCAAAGCAAATGGCCGATAATTGCCACGATTGGCATGCTGGTCACCGTGTATGGCCTGGCCGTGTGGTTCAACGACCTGAAGGCGGCACGCCCGGAATCCCACGGGCCGTGGATCTTTTTCGTCGGAGGGCTGTTGCTGGCCTACATGCTGTTTGGCTGGTTCGGTGCAGTGATCAAGGAAAGCCGCGCCGGTTTGTACAGCGCCCAGATGGACCGCTCGTTTCGCTGGGGCATGACCTGGTTTATTTTTTCCGAGGTGATGTTCTTCATCGCGTTTTTCGGAGCGCTGTTCTACGTGCGCCATTTGTCCGGCCCCGCGTTGGCCGGCGAAGGCCCCAAAGGTATTGCGCACATGCTGTGGCCGAACTTCGAGTTTGCCTGGCCGTTGCTCAACAACCCGGACCCGAAGCTCTATCCCGCGCCGGAGGGCACCATCAGCCCGTGGGGCTTGCCGTTGGTGAACACCATCCTGCTGGTGAGTTCCAGCGTGACCATCACCATTGCCCACCACGCCTTGCGCAAGGGACATCGCGGCGCGCTGAAGATCTGGCTGGCGATCACCGTCTTGCTGGGCCTGGCATTCCTCGGGTTCCAGGCCGAGGAATACATCCACGCCTATAAAGAGCTGGGCCTGACCTTGGGTTCGGGGGTGTACGGCGCGACGTTCTTTATGCTCACGGGCTTCCACGGTGCTCACGTGACCATCGGCACCATCATTTTGTTTGTGATGCTGATGCGCATCCTGCGCGGGCATTTCAATGCCGAGCATCAGTTCGGTTTCGAGGCGGCCAGTTGGTATTGGCACTTCGTGGATGTGGTGTGGATCGGGCTGTTTTTCTTCGTCTATGTGCTGTGAGGCGACTTACCAGGGCGCATGAGATACCAGCTGGCCGCTGAAAAATCCCCAGGCGATCAACGCCACGGTGATCACGGCCAGTACCACACGCACGGTCAAGGCCGTGACGAGGCGGTTGGAGTTGCCCTCGTCCTTGACCAGGAAGAACAGGCCACTGAACAGGCTCACGACGGTCGCGATCAGCATCAGGGCAATGGCTGCTTTGAGCATGGTCTGGTTCCTGGCGTTGGTGGGCATCAAGGGGATGGGCGGGCAATGAAAACAAGTATAGCCAGCGCCATGAAACGCTTTCGTCCAGGTATCGCACCAACCGTGGTGGTGATGATTCTGCTGCCTTTGATGGTGGGCTTGGGCGTCTGGCAGCTGTCGCGCGGCCATGAGAAACAGTTGCTGGTGGACAGCTATGCCGAACGCCGCGCCGCTGAGCCGATCAGCAGTGTGCAACTCGGTGATATGGCGGACCCGGCCTTTCGCCGCGTGCATCTGCGCGGGCAATTCGATGCCGAGCACAGCGTATTGCTGGATAACCGCATGCGCGACGGCAAGGCAGGTGTCGAGCTGCTGCAACCCTTTCATGACCAGGCCAGCGGCCTGTGGTTATTGCTCAATCGGGGCTGGTTGCCGTGGCCGGATCGGCGCACCCCGCCCGTCTTCACTACTCCCGCTCAGCCCTTGAATCTCGACGCCTGGGTGTATGTCGCGCCCGGCGAAACCTTCCAGCTGCATGCGGACCCCACGACCGCGCAATGGCCGCGCCTGTTGACCGCGTTGCACCCCGCCGCGCTGTGGGCTGAGCTGGGCCGCAACGGTTTCGCCTACGAACTGCGCGCCGAAGCCGGCCCCGGCACGTACGAAACCACCTGGCCCATCGTTGCGATGGGGCCGGAAAAACACCTGGCCTACGCGGTGCAGTGGTTCGCCATGTCCCTGGCGCTACTGGCTCTTTACCTCTACCTCGGATGGCACACCACAAAGGAGAAGCCCCATGGGAACGGCCACGAATCCACTCAACATGTCTGAGGTACCTGATCGGCGCAAAGGCCGCTGGCAGTTGATGCTGATCCTGCTGATGGTGATCGGTCCGATGGTGCTGGCCACCCTCATGTACAAACTGCAGTTCTGGGTGCCGGACAGTCGCAGCTACCACGGAGAAATGATCGGTAACGGTCAGACCCGCGCCGATATTGGCGTGCAGGCCGATGAACAGCGCTGGCAGTTGCTGGTCACCGCGCCTGCCGCCTGCGCCGCCGATTGCCGGCAACTGGTGTACCTCGCGCGCCAGTTGCAGATCGGCCTGGGGCGCGACGCTTCACGCGCCAGCCATGCCTTGGCCAGTGCGCAACCGGTCGCTGCCGACTATGACACCAAGCTCAAGGCCGAATACCCGCAATTGCAGCGCTACTCGCTGGACCTCTCGACCTTCACCAAAAACGCCGCCGCGCCGGGCGCTGCGCAACTGTGGATCGTCGACCCCCACGGCAACCTGGTGCTGCGCTACGACGCCAAGGTCAAGGGCAAGGACTTGCTCAATGACCTGCGCCACCTGTTGAAACTGTCGAACATCGGATAAGGGCATCGTCATGGCCAAACCTGGATTTCGCCTCGCGTTGTTTGCCTCTCTGCTGGCGTTGATCGTCGTGCTGCTTGGCGCCTACACCCGCCTGACCCACGCCGGCCTCGGTTGCCCGGACTGGCCGGGCTGCTACGGCTTTATCAGCGTGCCGCAAAGCGAGGCCCAGCTGGCCCATGCCGAATTGCATTTTCCCGATACGCCGGTGGAGGCTGACAAGGGCTGGGCGGAGATGACCCATCGCTATTTCGCCGGCACCCTGGGCCTGTTGATTGTGCTGTTGGCGGCGCGTTCGTGGAGCCATCGGCGTGATCCGGGCCAGCCAGTGAAACTGCCGTTGTTTCTGTTGATGGTGGTGTTCGCCCAGGCCGCGTTTGGCATGTGGACGGTGACCTTGAAGCTGTGGCCCCAGGTGGTGACGGGGCATTTGTTGGGCGGCTTTGCGACCTTGAGCCTGCTGTTTCTGCTGACCCTGCGCTTGTCTGGGGTGTTGCCCGCGTTGATCGTGCCCAGGCGCCTGCAATATTGGGCCACGGCCGGCCTGGTGCTGGTGATCGGTCAGATCGCCTTGGGCGGCTGGGTCAGTTCCAACTACGCAGCGGTGGCCTGTATCGATTTGCCCACCTGCCATGGTCAGTGGTGGCCTGCGGCGGACTTCGCCAACGGCTTTCACCTGACCCAGCACATCGGGCCCAATTACCTTGGCGGCCAGCTCGACAGCGACGCGCGCACCGCCATCCACCTGACCCACCGCATCGGTGCGGTGCTGGTCACCCTGGTGCTTGCGGGGCTGGCCTGGCAGCTGCGTGCGGTGGGTATGACGCGGCTCGCGGGCCTGCTGTTGATTGCCCTGGCGGCACAAATCAGCCTGGGCCTGAGCAACGTGTATTTCCACCTGCCGCTGCCGGTTGCGGTCGGCCATAACGCCGGCGGTGCGGCGCTGTTATTGACCCTGGTGCTGGTCAATTACCACGCCCGCACCAGTCTGGTCCGGGTGCGTCACCAGTTGCCGTTCGGCTGGCGCTTCAGCCCGCGCAAACGCGTATCGGGCCTCATCACCCTTAAAGGAGAGATGCCATGGCGACCTTGATCGGCGCGCGCCACAGCCAGGCGATCTGGCGCGATTACCTGGAGCTGACCAAGCCGAAAGTGGTGGTGCTGATGCTCATCACCTCCCTGGTCGGCATGTTCCTCGCGACCCGCGCCGGCGTGCCGTGGGCGGTACTGATTTTCGGCAACCTGGGAATAGCCCTGTGTGCCGGTGGCGCGGCGGCGGTGAACCATGTGGTGGACCGGCGGATTGATGCAGTGATGGCTCGCACTCATAAGCGGCCGTTGGCGGAGGGGCGTGTGTCGCCGGTGGCGGCGCTGGCCTTTGCTTTGTTTCTAGCCGTTGCAGGATTGGCCTTGTTGCTGGCGTTTACCAACCCCCTGGCGGCATGGCTGACGCTGGCTTCGCTGCTCGGTTATGCGGTGGTCTACACCGGTTTTCTCAAGCGTGCGACGCCACAAAATATTGTCATCGGAGGCCTGGCCGGTGCCGCGCCACCGCTGTTGGGCTGGGTCGCCGTTACCGGCCATGTCAGCGCCGAGCCCTTGTTGCTGGTGCTGATCATCTTCGCCTGGACGCCGCCGCACTTCTGGGCCCTGGCCATTCACCGCAAGGAGGAATACGCCAAGGCCGATATCCCAATGCTGCCTGTCACCCACGGCGAGCACTACACCAAGGTGCATATCCTGCTCTATACCTTCGCCCTGTTGGCGGTGAGCCTGATGCCCTATGTGATCCACATGAGCGGCCCGCTCTACCTGGCCTGTGCGCTGGTTTTGGGCGGACGCTTTCTGCAATGGGCCTGGGTGCTGTACCGTGGCGCTCAGCCGCACGCGGCGATCAACACCTTCAAGTACTCTATCTGGTACCTGTTCCTGCTGTTTATCGCCCTGCTCGTAGACCACTACTTACTGTTGAACCTATGACTCGAACTCAAAAAACCGTCTTTATCCTGGTGGCCATCGTCGCGTTGATCATGGGCCTGACCGTTAACAAAGTGCTCTCGGGCAAGGGCCAGGGCGACCCTACGGCATTGATTGATGCCGGTATCATCCTGCTGCCGCAAAGCCGCCAGCTGCCGCCGGTGAGCATGACCAACCAGGAAGGCCAGCCGGTGCTGGTCAACGAGTTGAAAGGCAAGTGGAGCCTGCTGTTCTTCGGCTACACCTTCTGCCCCGACATCTGCCCGACCACCCTCGCCCAACTGCGCCAGATCAAGAGCGAGTTGCCTAAGGAGGCTGTGGATAAGTTGCAGGTAATCCTGGTCAGCGTCGACCCGAACCGCGACACCCCGACCCAGCTCAAGCAGTACCTGGGCTACTTCGACCCACAATTTCAAGGCCTCACCGGCGCGAACGTGGAGGATGTGCAGAAGGTCTCGAATGCCGTGAGCATCCCGTTCATCCCGGCAGACACCAGCAAGCCCAACTACACCGTCGACCACAGCGGCAACCTCGCGCTGATCGGTCCGGATGGTACCCAGCGCGGCTTTATCCGTGCGCCGTTGAACAACCAGAAGCTGGTGGCGCAACTGCCGGGGCTGTTGCAGCGCAAGTAACAGGCAATGCCCAACACATGTGGGAGGGGGCTTGCCCCGATGGCGGCAGATCAGTCAGCTCATGCAGCGACTGATACTCCGCAATCGGGGGCAAGCCCCCTCCCACATTTTTTGATCTCCAGCGTGTTGGAGACCGAGTCTGATCAGAACGCCGGCAGGATCGCGCCTTTGTACTTCTCTTGGATGAATTGCTTCACCTCAGGGGTGTGCAGGGCTGCAATCAGCTTTTTCATCGCGTCCGAATCCTGGTTGTCTTCGCGGCTCACGAGGATGTTCACGTAAGGCGAGTCATTGCCTTCGATCACCAGGGCGTCCTTGGACGGGTCCAGCTTGGCTTCCAGCGCATAGTTGGTGTTGATCAGCGCCAGGTCGACCTGGGTCAGCACGCGCGGCAGGGTGGCGGCTTCCAGTTCGCGGAATTTCAGGTTTTTCGGGTTTTCGGTGATGTCCTTGATGGTCGACAGGATGTTGGTCGAGTCCTTCAATTTGATCAAACCGGCTTTAGCCAGCAGCAACAGCGCACGGCCACCGTTGGTGGCGTCGTTCGGGATCACCACGTTGGCGCCGTCAGGCAGGTCTTCCAGTTTTTTGTACTTGCTGGAGTAAGCGCCCAGAGGCTCCAGGTGCACAGCGCCGACGCTCACCAGGTGAGTGCCTTTGGCTTTGTTGAATTCATCCAGGTACGGCTGGTGCTGGAAGAAGTTCGCGTCCAGGCGCTTTTCCGCTACCTGGACGTTGGGCTGTACGTAATCGGTGAAGACTTTGACTTGCAGGTCCACGCCTTCTTTGGCGAGGGCAGGCTTCACGAATTCCAGGATTTCCGCGTGGGGCACCGGCGAGGCAGCGACTTTCAGGGTCTCGGCGGCATGGGCGGAAAACGCGGCAACGGCGGCGAAAGCAACCAGTAGTTTTTTCATCCAACAAGCTCCTTGTTCGGGCATGTGCCGGCTTTTGACCGGCAATGGCCGTTATTTTCGAGAAAAGTGCACCACCAGCTTGTCGCCGACGGTTTGCAGAATTTGCACCAGGATCAACAGCATTACCACGGTGACCACCATCACATCGGTCTGGAAGCGCTGGTAACCGAAACGGATCGCCAGGTCACCCAGGCCGCCGGCGCCGACGACACCGGCCATGGCCGTGTAGGACACCAGGGTAATCGCCGTCACCGTTATCGCCGCGAAGATGCCGGGGCGTGCTTCGGGCAGCAGCGCGTTGATGATGATCTGGCGGGTGCTGGCGCCCATGGACTGGGTGGCCTCGATGATGCCGCGGTCCACTTCACGCAAGGCGGTTTCCACCAGGCGGGCGAAGAATGGCGTGGCCCCTACGACCAGCGGCGGGATCGCCCCCGCTACGCCCAGGGATGTACCGGTGATCAGCACGGTGAACGGGATCATCACGATCAGCAGGATGATGAACGGCAGCGAGCGCAGGATGTTCACGACCAGCGACAGCAGTGCGTACAGGCCTTTTTGCTCGAACAACTGGCGTGGGCTGGTCAGGAACAACAGCACGCCCAAAGGCAGGCCCAATACCACGGTGAAGAACAGCGAACCGAACAGCATGATCATGGTGTCGCCGGTGGCGAGCCAGATTTCGGACCAGTCGATATTGGCGAAGAAACTCAAGAAAACGTCCATCAGCGCAGCACCTCCATGTGGACGTCTGCGGCGGTAAAGCGGGCAAAGGCCGCTTCCATGTCACCGCCGGTGACTGCAAGGGTCAGTTGCCCGTAGGGGATGTCTTTGATGCGGTCGATGCGGCCGGCGAGGATGCTGTAGTCCACCCCCGTTTCCCGGGCGACGGTGCCCAGCAATGGCGCGTAGGTCGCTTCACCCTGGAATGTCAGCCGTACGATGCGACCCGGTACATGGGCGAAGTCATCGCGCTGCTCGCCTTCATCGACCTGCTCGGCTTCCTGCACGAAGCGCTTGGTGGTCGGGTGCTTGGGGTGCAGGAACACGTCGGCCACCGAGCCTTGCTCGACGATCACGCCGGCGTCCATCACGGCTACCTGGTCACACACGCGGCGGATCACATCCATTTCATGGGTGATCAGCACGATGGTCAGTTTCAACTCGCGATTGATCTCGGCCAGCAGTTGCAGGACCGAGGCGGTGGTTTGCGGGTCGAGGGCACTGGTGGCCTCGTCGCACAGCAGGATTTTCGGCTTGGTCGCCAGGGCGCGGGCAATGCCGACGCGCTGCTTCTGGCCACCGGACAACTGCGCCGGGTACTTCCTGGCGTGGTCCGACAGGCCGACGCGGGCGAGTAGCTCGGCGACGCGTTGGTCGATGTCCTTGCGCGACAATTCGCCGGCCAGGGTCAGTGGCAGGGCCACGTTGTCGGCAACGGTCTTGGACGCCAGCAGGTTGAAGTGCTGGAAGATCATCCCGACCTGCTGGCGGAAACGGCGCAGGCCGTTGGCGTCCAGGGCGGTGACTTCTTCGCCGTCCACCGTGATCTGGCCGCCGCTGGGCTCTTCCAGGCGGTTGATCAGGCGCAGTAGCGTGCTTTTACCTGCACCCGAGTGGCCGATCAGGCCAAACACCTGGCCGTTTTCGACGCGCAGGCTGGTGGGGTACAGCGCGGGAATATCCTTACCGGCGACGCGGTAGGTTTTATGGACGTTTTGAAACTCGATCACGTAGCGAACCTTGTGGGGCGCATTGAAAAGGGATCAGCGGTTAGCCGGGCGCGCATTTTAGCCTGTCCGTATAGCGTTTCTTAGCATTTATTTCGCATTCAACCAGTGATTTGGCAATAACGCGATCAAAGGTCATAAAAAAGGAACGGCAGAAAACCGTGTCAGTCACTACTTAAGCAACTCGATTTCCCAGGTGCCGTGCCTGGGGTTTTGCTCAAACGAGCCGGGGACCGCTCTGGCCACTTTGAATAAGGAGTTTTGACTGATGAGTACCAAGAAGCCAGCCACCCCGTCGAAGAGTGAACTTGCAGGCACCGACACCCTTGACCGTGGCAACACCAACGCCAAGCTGCAAGCCCTGGAGGAATTCCGTTCCGATGCGACCGGCCAGGCCCTGCGTACCAACCAAGGCGTGAAGATTTCCGACAACCAGAACACCTTGAAAGTCGGCGCCCGCGGCCCCTCGCTGCTGGAAGACTTCATCATGCGTGAAAAAATCACGCACTTTGACCATGAGCGTATCCCCGAGCGCATCGTGCATGCCCGGGGCACCGGCGCCCATGGCTATTTCCAGACCTATGAAAACCATTCCGCGCTGAGCAAGGCGGGTTTCCTGCGTAACCCCGAGCATAAAACCCCGGTGTTCGTGCGTTTCTCCACCGTGCAGGGCCCGCGTGGCTCGGGCGATACGGTGCGTGACGTGCGCGGTTTCGCGGTGAAGTTCTTCACCGACGAGGGCAACTTCGACCTGGTCGGCAACAACATGCCGGTGTTTTTCATTCAGGATGCGATCAAGTTTCCCGACTTCGTGCATGCGGTAAAACCTGAGCCGCACAACGAAATTCCTACCGGCGGCTCGGCTCACGATACGTTCTGGGATTTTGTTTCGTTGCAGCCGGAGTCGGCGCACATGGTGATCTGGGCGATGTCTGACCGCGCCATTCCAAAAAGCCTGCGTGCCATGCAGGGGTTTGGCATTCACACCTTCCGCTTGATCAATACCGAAGGTAAGTCCAGCTTTGTGAAGTTCCACTGGCACCCGAAGGTCGGCACCTGCTCCCTGGTGTGGGACGAAGCGCAAAAGCTGGCCGGTAAAGATACCGATTACCACCGTCGTGATCTGTGGGAAGCGATTGAAAGCGGCGACTACCCTGAGTGGGAGTTGGGTGTGCAGATCGTTGCGGAAGAAGACGAGCATAAGTTCGACTTTGACCTGCTCGATCCGACCAAGATCATCCCCGAGGAACTGGTGCCGATCACGCCGCTGGGCAAGATGGTGCTGAACCGCAACCCGGATAACTTCTTTGCCGAAGTCGAGCAGGTCGCGTTTTGCCCGGGCCATATCGTGCCGGGTATCGACTTCACCAACGACCCGTTGCTGCAAGGTCGTCTGTTTTCCTACACGGACACGCAGATCAGCCGCCTCGGTGGGCCGAACTTCCATGAGCTGCCGATCAACCGGCCGGTAGTACCTTTCCACAACGGCCAGCGCGACGCCCAGCATCGCACCGTGATCGACAAGGGCCGTGCTGCTTACGAGCCGAACTCGATCGATGGCGGCTGGCCGAAAGAAACGCCACCGGCTGCCCAGGATGGCGGTTTCGAAACCTATTACGAGCGCGTCGATGCCAATAAGGTACGTGAGCGCAGTGAGTCGTTTGGCGACCACTTCTCCCAGGCTGCGCTGTTTTTCCACAGCATGAGCCACCACGAGAAAGAGCACATCATCGCGGCCTACAGCTTCGAGTTGGGCAAGGTGGAGCGCGAGTTTATCCGCGCGCGGCAGGTCAACGAGATTCTGGCCAATATCGATCTGGAACTGGCCAAGCGCGTGGCGCAGAACCTTGGTCTGCCGGCGCCGACCAAAGGCACGGTAGCGCCGCGTGAGTCTTCGCTGAAAGAGTCGCCGGCATTGAGCCAGGTGAACCTGCTGTCCGGCGATATCAAGACGCGCAAAGTCGCGATTCTCGCGGCTGACGGTGTGGATGGCGCGGCAATCGATGCGCTTAAAAAAGCACTGGCGGCAGAAGGTGCCCATGCCAAGTTGCTGGGGCCGACCTCGGCGCCGGTGAAGACGGCGGATGGCAAGCGCCTGCCGGTGGATGCGTCGATGGAAGGCATGCCGTCGATTGCGTTTGACGCCGTGTTTATTCCAGGCGGAAAAGAGTCGGTGAAAGCACTGAGCGGTGATGGTGTGGCATTGCATTACGTTCTGGAAGCCTACAAACACCTGAAGGCGATTGCGGTTGCCAGTGACGTGAAGCCACTGCTGGATCTGCTGAAGCTGGAGACGGATGCGGGGTTGATCGTGGGTTCGGATGCGAAAGCGTTCAAGGCGTTTTTTGCCGCGATTGCACAGCATCGGGTTTGGGATCGTGAGCCGAAGGCTAAGGCGATTCCGGCTTAAGTTATTGGTTGCTTGTTAGATCGCTATCGGGGGCAAGCCCCTCTCACAATTGAATGTATTCACAATTCAAACGTGAGAGGGGCTTGCCCCCGATGCGTCATTCCTCCTTACGCGGAGTCAGCACAACCTGCGCCGGAATATGCTTAAGAATCTGCCGGTGAATCTTCAGGTCATACCCTGAATCAATGCGCTTCACCCGTTTGGCCAGCAACGTGGCCAGCCACGGGTAGTCCTGGGTGCGCGGCGCCTGGATCGTCACATCGCACTGGTAATTCACCACGTCGGTGGCAATCGCATCCAGTTGATGGCGCAGCGCTTCAATATCAGTAAGGTTCAGCGCCACGGTGGTGCTTGGCGCGGCCGGGTCGATGACTTTGGCGGCGGGCTTGGCTTCGGCGGCCTTGAGGGCCTCTTCGGCTTTATCCAGCTCGACTTTACGGGCGTGGGTGATCGCGCTGTTGACGCCACCGGTCAGCGCCGGTGCCTTGGGCATCAGCGCGCGGGCACGGCTCAGGGCGGTGGCGGCGGCGTTTACGTCGCCTTTTTGCAGCACGATCTGGCTGCGCTGCAAGTAAGCCTCGGCCAATTGACGTTGGTAGGGTTCCAGCGTCGGGTCATTGGGCGACTGGGCCTGCAGCGAGGCCAGTTGGTCTTCGGCGGTGGCCAGCTCACTGCTGGCCAGGTTTTGCTCCAGCTGCGCGATGGCCGCAGCACGCGGATCCGGGGCCTCTGGGGCGGCGGGCGGTGTGCTTTGACAGGCGCCCAGCAGCAGGGAAAACGCGGCAAGGAGCAGATAACGGGAGGTGAACAGCTTCATTCCTGCGACTCTCTATTTGCGCAAAAAGCGAGCAAGTCTACACCCCTCGACGGGGCAGGACAAAACTCAGCAGAAACAGGGCGGCCGCCGTGACTACGATCGACGGTCCGGCCGGCGTGTCCTTGAACCATGACAACGCCAGGCCCCCACACACTGCCAGCATCCCCAACAGGCTGGCACCGATTGCCATCTGCTCCGGCGAGCGGGCGTGGCGCTGGGCGGCGGCGGCGGGAATGATCAACAGCGATGTGATCAACAATACGCCGACAATCTTCATCGCGACAGCGATCACCACGGCAATCAGCAGCATCAGGGCCATGCGCAACGCGGATACGGGCAAGCCTTCGACCCTGGCCAGTTCTTCATGCACCGTGATGGCCAGCAGTGGGCGCCACAGGGCGACCAACAGCACCAATACTGTGGCGCTGCCGCCGAGAATCCAGGCAAGATCGGTGGGGCTGATCGCCAGCAGGTCGCCGAACAGATAGGCCATCAGGTCGATGCGCACTTCATGCATAAAGCTCAGCACCACCAGGCCCAGGGACAGCGTGCTCGGCGCCAGGATGCCCAGCAGGGTGTCCGAGGCCAGTGGCTGGCGCTGTTGCAGGGTCACCAGCAGTACCGCCAGCAGCAGGCAGCCCACGGTCACGGCGATGGTCGGACTCACATCCAGCAGGAAGCCCATGGCCACGCCCAGCAGCGCGGCGTGGGACAAGGTGTCGCCAAAGTACGCCATGCGCCGCCAGACCACGAACGAGCCCAGTGGGCCCGCCACCAGCGCCAGAGCCAAGCCTGCCAGCAGGGCGTAAAGCAGAAAATCAGCCATGCTTGCAGCTATCTCCATGAACGTGGGGGTGGGGCGTCGCGGGATCGTCAACGACAGCGCCATGCAGGTCATGGGCGTGATCGTGATGGTGGTGATAGATCGCCAGGCTCTGGGCGTTCTTGCCGAACAGCTCGACGAACGCCGGGTCGCTGCTGACTTGTTCCGGGTGGCCGGAGCAGCACACGTGGCGGTTGAGGCATACCACCTGGTCGGTGGTGCTCATCACCAGGTGCAAGTCATGGGAGACCATCAGCACGCCGCAGCCATGACGGTCGCGCAGGCGGGTAATCAGGCTGTACAGCTCGGCCTGGCCGGCGACGTCGACGCCCTGCACGGGTTCATCCAGCACCAGCAACTCGGGCTCGCGCAACAGGGCACGGGCCAGCAGCACGCGCTGCATTTCGCCGCCGGAGATGCTTTGCACCGGGCTGTCGATGACCTGCTCGGCGCCGACCTCCTTCAGGGCCGCCTGCGCGCGGGCGCGGTCCACACCGGGCACCAGGCGCAAAAACCGCAGTACGGACAAGGGCAAGGTTGGATCAACGTGCAGCTTTTGCGGCATGTAGCCCACGCGCAGCCTTGGCTTGCGCCACACGCTGCCGGTGTCGGGCTTGAGCAAGCCGAGTACGGCGCGCACCAGGGTGGTCTTGCCGGCGCCATTGGGGCCGATCAGGGTGACGATCTGCCCCGGTTCGACGCTCAACGCGATGTTATCCAGCACGTTTTGCCCGGCAAACGTGACGCCGACCTGCTCCAGGCGAATTAACGCATTGCTCATCAAGCCCCCTGGCAGCCCGAGCACAGGCCGACCACTTCGACCGTCTGTCCTTCGACCCGGAAACCTACGTCGGCGGAGCTCTTGATGATGGCGTCGCTGATGCTCTTTTGTTCAAGCTCGATGGCGGCGTGGCACTCGCGGCAGATCAGGAACTGGCCCTGATGCGCGTGTTCCGGGTGGTTGCAGCCGACAAAGGCGTTGAGCGAGGCAATGCGGTGCACCAGGCCGTTTTCCAGCAGGAAATCCAGCGCGCGGTACACGGTCGGTGGCGCGGCGCGGCGGCCGTCCTGCTCGCTGAGCACGCCCAGGATGTCGTAGGCACCCAGGGGCTTGTGGCTCTGCCAGACGAGTTCCAGCACCCGGCGACGCAGGGCGGTCAGGCGCAAGCCTTTCTGTGCGCACAGGGTGTCGGCCTCCGACAGCGCGGTATGCACGCAGTGAGAGTGGTCGTGTGGACGGCTGGCAAGCGGTGTTTTAGGCATGAGCGGCGACAGATATTTGATAGAGACGTTATTATGTTACCCGTTCCTACGTCATTGAGTGGTCATCGTGTCCCGACTTTTTCCCGTTTTTGTCGTATTTGTCACCAGTTTGTTCCTCGCTGGGGCCGCTCAGGCCGAGGTCAAGGTGCTCACGAGCATCAAGCCATTGCAGTTGATTGCCGCTGCCGTGCAGGACGGTGTGGCGGTTCCGGAGGTATTGCTGCCGCCGGGTGCATCGCCCCATAACTTTGCCTTGCGCCCATCCGACGTACGGCGTGTGCAGTCGGTCGATCTGCTGTATTGGATCGGGCCGGACATGGAGGGCTTCCTGCCTCGCGTGCTCAAGGGGCGTACCGCACCGACCGTAGCGGTTCAAGACCTGCCGGGGATGAAATTGCGTCGGTTCGCCGAAGATAGCCATTCCCACGCCGACGATGCCGACGAACATGACCATGATCACCGCCCGGGGAGCCTGGATGCACACCTGTGGCTGTCCACGGTGAACGCTCGGGTGATCGCAGCGCGTATGGCCGCTGACCTCAGTGCTGCCGACCCCGTGAACGCCGCGCGTTATCAGAGCAATGCCAAGGCTTTCGACGAGCG
Source organism: Pseudomonas sp. NIBRBAC000502773 (assembly GCF_006517195.1). Classification (NCBI taxonomy): domain Bacteria; kingdom Pseudomonadati; phylum Pseudomonadota; class Gammaproteobacteria; order Pseudomonadales; family Pseudomonadaceae; genus Pseudomonas; species Pseudomonas sp. NIBRBAC000502773. The sequence continues at coordinate 3,369,050 of NZ_CP041189.1, forward strand.
CCTTGATGCACTGGATGCGCGCCTGAAAAAACGCCTGGCGAGCATCGGTGACAAACCTTACTTCGTGTTCCACGAAGCCTTTGATTACTTTGAAGACGCCTACGGGCTCAAGCACACTGGCGTGTTCAGCGTTGCTGCCGAAGTGCAGCCTGGCGCCCAGCATGTGGCGGCGATGCGTACGCGTTTGCAGGAAGTGGGCAAGACCTGTGTGTTCAGTGAGCCGCCGTTGCGTCCGCGTCTGGCCGAAACCTTGGTGGCAGGTTTGCCGGTGAAGCTGGCGGAATTGGATGCGCTGGGCGGCTACACCCCCGCCACGGCCCAGGGTTATGAGCAGGTGCTGGAGAAGTTGGGGAACGACTTGGCAGGGTGCCTGGAGTCGTTATAAGCCGCAGCGCAGATCAAATGTGGGAGGGGGCTTGCTCCCGATACCAGAGTGTCAGTCAGTGCATAAGTTGACTGATCTACCGCTATCGGGAGCAAGCCCTCTCCCACATTTTTTTGCCCGCCTGAACCGTTAAAGGGCGAACGGCAGGTGGACAGTAACGTCTTGGCGTTGCGCCAGCCGATGCTCGAACTCGGCGGGATCGTGGATCAACACATCCTGCCCGGCAAACGATTCAGCGGCGATCAGGCGCGACAGCCAGAACCGCACGCACGCCACCCGCAACATGGTTGGCCATAGCTCGGCCTCCTTGGCCGTGAACGGCCGCAGGCCGGCGTAGGCACCCAGCAGCGCTCGGGCGCGCGGGCCATCAATCACGCCATCGGCGTGTGAACACCAGTCATTCAGGGCGATCGCCACGTCGTACAGCATCGGCCCGGAGCAAGCGTTGTAGAAGTCGATCAAGCCCGTCAGGTGCGTGCCTTCGAACATCGCGTTGTCACGGAACAGGTCGGCGTGCACGTTGGCCCGCGGCAGGGCGAGGATCTCGGCCTTATGGGTTTCGATTTCAGTCAATGCTGCTTGCAGCAGGCTTTGCTGCGCATCGTCCAGGTGCGAAATCAGCTGCGCACCTTCGCTGAGCATCCAGTCCAGCCCGCGATCGGTCTTGCGCTCCAGCACTTTCTCGCCTTGTGTCGCCAGGTGCAGATGGCCGAGCAGGTCGCCGACCTGGGCGCAATGCTGTGGGTTGGCGTCCTTGATGTGTTTGCCGGCCAGGCGTGGTTGCAGCAGGGCTGGTTTGCCTTTCAGTTCGCGCAATGCAACGCCATCGGTGGTGCGCAGGGCGTAGGGCACCGGCAGGTCGGCGTCGTGGAGCACGTCGAGCAGTTCGATGAAGAACGGCATTTCCTGCACGGGGCCGCGCTCAACCAGGGTCAGGACGTACTCGCCCTGTTCCAGGCTGATAAAGAAATTGGTGTTTTCGCTACCAGCGGCAATCCCCTGGAAGTCAAGCAGGCGGCCGAGCCCGTAGGGGGCGAGAAAGGTTTCCAGCTCGGGCCGAGCCAGGGGGGTGAACACAGACATGGTTAAAACTGCCAGTACGGGCGCCGCAGTGGGCGGCGCCAATTGAAGTTAAGAAATCATTTCCATTCGAAGATCTTCCATGACGGGATCAGCATATCCGGCTGGTCAGAGCGGATGAAGTTCGCGTCGGTTCCGTCCGCGCGTACTAGGAAATACGGAGGCGCACCTTTTACGGTCACCTTGATTGCATACAGGAAACCGTTCTGACGGTACTCCTGGATAGTCCGGTCGCCTTCCGTGCGAATGGTCACTTCCGGATCACCCGAAGGCGCGCTGTCTGCCGCCATGGCAGCCATCGGAGCGAATGCAATCAGGCCGGTCAACAGCAGGCGATTGAATGTACGCATGATAACCTTGTCCCTTTGTTTTCATTGGTCCGGCTATTCTAGCGCCTGACCCGCCGAAAAGGTTGATCCTGCTCATGAGCCAAGCCCCCCTCGTCCTGGTGGACGGTTCGTCTTACCTGTACCGCGCGTTCCACGCGCTGCCACCGCTGACCACCTCCAAAGGCCTGCCGACCGGTGCGGTCAAGGGCGTGTTGAACATGCTCAAAAGCCTGCGCAAGCAGTACCCGGACAGCCCGTTCGCGGTAGTGTTCGACGCCAAGGGTGGGACGTTTCGCGATGACATGTACGCCGAATACAAGGCCAACCGCCCAAGCATGCCCGATGACATGCGCGTGCAAATCGAGCCCCTGCACCAGAGCGTGATCGCCCTGGGCTTCCCTTTGCTGTGCGTCGAAGGCGTCGAGGCCGATGACGTGATCGGCACCCTGGCCCGCAGCAGTGCCGCCGCTGACCGTCCGGTGGTGATCTCCACCGGAGATAAGGACATGGCGCAGTTGGTCGACGGGCACATTACCCTGGTCAACACCATGACCGGTAGCTCGATGGACATCGAGGGCGTAAAGGAGAAATTTGGCGTCGCTCCGGAGCAGATCATCGACTATCTGGCGTTGATGGGCGATTCGTCCGACAACATCCCGGGCGTTCCGGGCATTGGTCCGAAGACCGCTTCCGGCTTGCTGGTGGGCGTGAACGGCGGCCTCAAAGAGCTTTATGAGCAGCTGGACATTGTGCCGACCCTGCCGATCCGGGGTGCCAAGACGCTGCCGGCGAAGCTGGAAGAGCATAAGGAGATGGCATTCCTCTCCTATCAGTTGGCGACGATCAAGATCGATGTGCCGCTGGACGTGGGTCTGGACGATTTGCACCTGATTGAACCGGATCGCGAAAAGTTGCTGGAGCTTTACACCCTGCTGGAGTTCAAGAGCTGGTTCGATGAGATTCAGCGCGATGCCAAGCGAGTGGAGCTCAAGGCCGCGCCTGTTGCCGAAGATGTTATTGAAGCTACGCCTGCGGCACCCGCAGAAACGACCTACACCACGATCCTCGACCAAGCCACATTCGATGTCTGGCTGAAGAAACTCAACGACGCGACGTTGTTCGCTTTCGACACCGAAACCACCGGGATCGACGCTCAGCAGGCGCAACTGGTGGGGGTTTCCTTCGCCGTGCAGCCCCATGAAGCCGCCTACATCCCGCTGACCCATTCCTACATCGGTGCGCCGCAGCAGCTGGATCGCGACACCGTGCTGCTGGCCTTGAAGCCATTATTGGAAGACCCGAGCAAGCTCAAGGTCGGCCAGCACGCCAAGTTCGACATGAATATCCTGGCCAACTGTGCCATCGGCGGTGACCCGGCGAATGGCATCAGCGTGCGCGGTATCGCGTTCGACACCATGCTTGAATCCTACGTGTTGAATTCCACTGCGACCCGCCATGACATGGACAGCCTGGCCAAGAAGTACCTGGACTACGACACCGTCAGTTTCCAGGACATCGCCGGCAAAGGCGCCAAGCAGCTCACCTTCGACCAGATCCCGCTCGAACAGGCTGGCCCTTATGCTGCCGAAGATGCGGACGTGACGCTGCGCCTGCATCAGGCATTGCACGCACAGCTCACCGCCATCCCGAGCCTGGCAAGTGTGCTGACGGACATCGAAATCCCCCTGGTACCGGTGCTGGCGCGTATCGAACGCCAGGGCGCCCTGGTGGATGCGCAGCTGCTCGGTGTCCAGAGCATCGAGCTGGGCAACAAGATGGTTGAGCTGGAGCGCCAGGCGTTCGAGATCGCCGGCGAAGAGTTCAACCTGGGTTCGCCCAAGCAGCTCGGCGCGATTCTCTACGAGAAACTCGGCCTGCCGGTGCTGAAAAAGACGGGCAAGGGCCAGGCATCCACGGCAGAGGAAGTGCTGGCCAAGCTGGCCGAAGATGACTATCCGCTGCCCAAGGTACTGATGCAGTACCGCAGCATGAGCAAGCTGAAAAGCACTTACACCGACCGCTTGCCGGAGCAGATCAACCCGCGGACCGGGCGTGTTCACACCTCTTACCATCAGGCGGTGGCGGCGACCGGGCGGCTGTCTTCCAGCGACCCGAACCTGCAGAACATCCCGGTGCGCACCGCCGAAGGGCGGCGCATCCGCCAGGCGTTTGTCGCGCCCAAGGGCTACAAACTGCTGGCGGCGGACTATTCGCAGATCGAGCTGCGGATCATGGCGCACCTGTCCAAGGACGAAGGGCTGATGAATGCGTTCCGTAACGACCTGGACGTGCATACCGCCACGGCGGCCGAGGTGTTCAAGGTCGAATTGGCTGAGGTCACCTCCAATCAGCGTCGCAGTGCCAAGGCGATCAACTTTGGCCTGATCTACGGTATGGGGGCCCAGAAGCTCGGCAAGGACATCGGTGTCGATACCAAGACCGCCAAGGCTTACATCGATGTGTACTTCGCCCGCTACCCAGGCGTTCGCGAGTACATGGAGCGCACCCGCGCCCAGGCTGCCGATCAAGGTTACGTGGAAACCTTCTTCGGACGTCGGCTGTATTTGCCGGATATCAACTCCAACAAGCCCCAGGAGCGCGCGGCCGCAGAACGCACGGCGATCAACGCGCCGATGCAGGGCACGGCGGCGGATATCATCAAGAAAGCCATGGTGCTGGTGGATAACTGGCTGACCGCGTCGGGCCTGGATGCCAAGGTGATCCTGCAGGTACACGATGAGCTGGTGCTGGAGGTGCGTGAGGATCTGGTGGCCGAGGTCAGCGAGAAGATTCGCGAGCACATGAGTGCGGCGGCGCAGTTGGATGTGCCGTTGGTGGTGGACGTTGGCGTAGGCGACAACTGGGACGAAGCGCACTGATTTCGCGGCATCGCCACCACCGAGCGTGGTGGCGGAATGCTTTAGATCGGAAATCCGCTTCAGTTATTTCCAATAGTTTTTTGAACCTGCCGGAACTTAACCTGTGAACTGCTACTCAGAGTTACTGAATGGGTGGTGAAGCCCTTCAATGCTCCTATGTTGTGTTAAGTGTTGGCAGATATCCGGACCCCGCCCTAGCGGTCCGGTACTTGAACCCCGAACTTCCCCTCCCCATACGAAGTCCGGGGTTTTTTTTGCCCGCAGAAAAGTTACTCGGCGAGTTCCGCGCCTTTGTCAGCCAATTCCATCCAGCCGGCCAGCACGGTATAGGCATCTTCCAGGCCCATGCGCTTGGGGGCCGAGAACAGCTGGATGGTGATTGTGTCACCCCAACCCTTGCGGATTTCGGACTGCACTTTGAGCAGGGTGTTCTTGGCGGCGCCATAGGTGAGCTTGTCGGCCTTGGTCAGCAGGATATGCATCGGCATGCCGCTGGCGACCGCCCAATCCAGCATCAGCAGGTCGAAGTCGGTCATTGGATGACGGATATCCATCATCAGGATCAACCCCTTCAAACTCTCGCGGCCACCCAGGTAAGCCTCCAGGTGACGCTGCCAGTGCAGCTTCAGCGGGATAGGTACTTTTGCATAACCGTAGCCCGGCAGGTCGACCAGACGCCGATCATCGTCTAGCTTGAAGAAGTTGAGTAACTGCGTGCGGCCCGGGGTTTTCGAGGTGCGCGCGAGGCTGGCGTGGGTCAGGGTGTTCAGTGCGCTGGATTTACCGGCGTTGGAGCGACCGGCAAAGGCGACTTCAAAGCCTTCGTCATCGGGGCATTGGTCAACTTTGGCGGCGCTGAGCATGAAGGTGGACTGTTGGCACAGGCCGAGGATGGGGTTCTTGAGTTGCATGAGATTTCCGATGTGGGCGGTGCCGAAAAAGGGTGCGGCAAGCGGTGTCGTTTCCGTTTCAGTAGCGCCAGTATATAATGCCGCAGATTTTGTGTGTGCTTTGTCCCAGCGAAGGATGAAGTTCACGGGAGCGATAGACCTTTATTGCGCATTAGAACGCAAAACGCTCTCAAACCCTGAAAAGGTCGATGTATGACCCGATGGTTGCTCGCTTTTGGTGCCCTGGTTCCGCTGTATGGCGCTCAGGCTACACAGGATCCGGAAGCGGTGTACAACCGAGTTTGCGTGGCTTGCCATGCCGGCCAACTGCCGAACGCCCCGAAACGGGGTGACCAGGCAGCCTGGGCGCCAAGACTGGCGCAGGGCATGGACATGCTGGTGCAACACGTGACCCAGGGTTTCAAGGCAATGCCGCCGCGTGGTTTGTGCATGGACTGCAGTACCGAGGATTACCAGGCCATCATTGAGTTGATGGTGAGTAAACCCGGTAGATAACTCTTAAACCCTTAGCCGTAGTTGGATTAGCTGATGAACAAACTGATCGTGAGTCTGCTGTTGACCTTGGGCATCACCGGTGTTGCCGTCGCCGCAGAGGGCCCCCTTAAAGGTGATGCCACTGCCGGTCAAGCGAAAGCCGCCGTATGTGGTGCCTGCCATGGGCCGGATGGTAACAGCCCGGCGCCGAACTTCCCCAAATTGGCCGGCCAGGGTGAGCGTTACCTGACCAAGCAGATGCACGACATCAAGGATGGCAAGCGTACGGTCCTGGAAATGACCGGTCTGCTGACCAACCTCAGTGACCAGGACCTGGCAGACCTCGCGGCTTATTTTGCCAGCCAGAAAGGCAGTGTGGGAGCTGCTGATCCGAAACTGGTTGCTCGTGGTGAAAAACTGTTCCGCGGCGGTGACCTGGATAAAGGCCTGCCTGCCTGCACCGGTTGCCACTCGCCCAATGGCGCGGGCATAGCCGCCGCCGGCTTCCCGCACCTGAGCGGCCAGCACGCCACTTACATTGCCAAGCAACTGACCGATTTCCGTAAGGAAGAGGCAGGGCGAGCCAATGATGGCGACGCGGCAATCATGCGCACCATCGCCCGCAAGCTGAGTGACGAGGACATTGCCGCCGTCTCCAGCTACATCCAGGGCCTGCACTAAGTGCCCCGGCAACGTTAACGCTCGATTAATCCATCGATGCAAGCATAAAAAGGGTGGCTGAGGCCGCCCTTTTTTGTGGCCGCTGCCGTTACACTAACGAACTCATGCCCGCGTAGACCTGTCACAACAAAGGTCGCGTGAGGCGACTTTATTTGTCCAGGAGTAAAGCATGCGTAATCTGATCCTCAGCGCCGCTCTCGTCACTGCCAGCCTCTTCGGCATGACCGCGCAAGCTGCCGATGTGCCGCTTGAAGCCGGTAAAACCTACGTTGAATTGGCCAACCCAGTGCCCGTTTCGGTGCCGGGCAAGATCGAAGTGGTGGAGCTGTTCTGGTACGGCTGCCCGCATTGCTACGCTTTTGAGCCGGTCATCAACCCTTGGGTCGAGAAGCTGCCCAAGGACGTGAACTTCAAGCGCATCCCCGCCATGTTCGGCGGCCCATGGGATGCCCACGGCCAACTGTTCCTGACCCTGGAAGCCATGGGTGTGGAGCACAAGGTCCACAACGCGGTATTCGACGCCATCCAGAAACAAGGCAAGCGCCTGACCAAACCGGACGAAATGGCTGACTTCATTGCCACCCAAGGCGTCGACAAGGACAAGTTCCTGGCCACCTTCAACTCCTTCGCCATCCAGGGCCAGATCAAGCAGGCCAAGGAGCTGGCGCAGAAGTACGGCGTGCAAGGCGTACCGACCATGATTGTGAACGGCAAGTATCGTTTCGACCTGGGCACCACCGGTGGTCCTGAAGCGACCCTCAACGTTGCCGACCAGTTGATTGCCAAAGAACGCGCAGCCAAGTAAGGGGCTCCTCATGCGCCGCTGGGGTACTGAACGTGTGGTTGGCCTGCGTGAACCGCAGGTCAACGAACATCATCTGGAGTCCACAGGTTTGCCGGCCGACAACCGCCTGCGCCTGCTCAGCTTCAATATCCAGGTGGGCAACAGCACCGAGAAGTACCGACACTACCTCACCCGGGGCTGGCAGCATTTGCTGCCCCACAACGGACGGGCCGGTAACCTGCAGAAGATCGGCGACCTGTTGAATGATTTCGACCTGGTCGCCCTGCAGGAAGCCGACGGCGGCAGCATGCGTTCCGGCTATATCAATCAGGTCGAACACCTGGCGCACCTCGGGGCGTTCCCCTACTGGTACCAGCAGCTCAATCGCAACCTCGGGCGCCTGGCGCAGCACAGTAATGGTGTGCTCAGCCGTTTGAAGCCCACCTCCATCGAAGATCACCCATTGCCGGGCCCCAAGGGGCGCGGGGCGATTCTCGTGCGGTTTGGCGAAGGCCCTGAGGCCTTGGTGGTGGTGATGATGCACCTGGCGCTCGGGGGGCGTACGCGCAACCTGCAGTTGGCCTACGTGCGCGACCTGATTGGCAATTACAAGCATCAGGTGTTGATGGGTGACATGAACACCCATGCGAACGACCTCCTGCTGAATTCCCCGTTGCGTGACCTCGGGCTACTGGCGCCGCAAGTCGAAGCCACGTTCCCCAGCTGGCGCCCGCAACGCTGTCTTGACCATATCCTGCTCAGCCCGAGCCTCACACTCGAGAGTGTGCAGGTACTGGCGCAGCCCATCTCCGATCACCTGCCAGTCGCGGTAGAGATTCGTCTGCCGGGTTCGCTCACGGCTGATGCATTGCCCGCGTTGAGCCCTGGCCCTCGCGGACCCCTTGCATGAGCGACGACGCCCAGCGCTGGAAAGAGAAATACCTGTTAAGCATCGAGCAACAAGAAAAGCTCGAACGCCGTTGGGCTGCCCGCCTCGACCTGCTGCGTCGTGGGCTGGTGCGCAGCACACTGGCGGCGGAAGGCACCGACCGTGCGGTTGACCAGTGCATGAAGGAAATGCGCGACGTCGTGCGTACCGACGACATGGATGCCGCCCTCGCCGCCTTGCTGCCGCGCCTGGAGAAGGCGGTACTGGATTCGGAGCAGCGCCGCGAAACCCGGATCGACCAGATTAGTACCGCACTGACCTCCCTGGTCACGCAGTTGCAAAAGCTGCCGCTGCCCCGTGAGGTCGCCCGTCCGCTGAAAGCCTTTGCCAAGCAATTGGATGGCCGCGTCAGCCAGGCGCGCGAGATTCCCCTGTTGCTCAGCGAGTTGAGCAGCCTGCAAGGGCAGGCGCTGGATAACCTGGAGCCGGACGGTGAAACCGTGCGTCCCGGGCCGGGCTTGTTGCAACGCCTGTTTGGGGCCAAGGACGCTTCGAGCGAGGCGCCGGCCAGCGAGCCCATCCCCAGTCCGCCGCCGGCCCCTGTTGCCCCCAAGCCCGCCGTCGAGCCCCAGGAGCCCGAACAGTCCGACGAATTGACGCAAGCGTTGCGAGCCTTTGCGCCGCAGCCTCAGGCGCCGGTTGCCGCGCAGTCTGAAGCCACAGCGCCCGCCAAGGCTGCCGATGTCGCCAGTGAAAAGTTTGTGTACGAGGCGCCTGCCCAAAGGGCCGCAGTAGCTGCGCCTGTCGACGTATCTCCAGCACCTGTCGAGCCCGGGGAGCCTGAGCCGCAGGTGGAAGAGCCCGCCTCCGAAAGCGCGCTCGCCGCCTTTATCGAAACGCCGCAGGTTGCCGTCGAGGCGCCGCAGGAGACGGTGATCGGCAGCCTCTCGTTCCCTCCGGTTCTTGACGTCGAAGAACCGGACCCCGATGAACTTCAATCGGATGGCCTCTACTCCCTGCCGGATTCACCGGAGCCATCGTACAGCTCCGTGGCCAAGCACATCGAAGACACCCTGATCGGTCTGCTTGAGGAGTTGGCCTTGCCCGAGCGCCATCGGCCCCAGGCCGAAGCCATGCGTGAGCGCTTGGCCCACGGCTTGAATTGGTACGAATTGCTGCCGATCCTCGATGACCTGGCGGTGCTGATGCTGGCGATCACCGACAGCGGCCAGCACGAGTTTGAGGCTTACCTCAAACAGCTCAACGAACGCCTTGAAGCCTTCCAGGGCCATCTGCAAGTGGCCAGCGACGGCCATGCCGACAGCCGCTCCGCTGCCAGGGAGCTGGACACGCAGATTCGCGAACAGGTCGACGGCCTGCAAAGCAGTGTCCAGGAAGCCGCGGACCTGGACAGCCTCAAGCAGGTGCTCGAAAGCCATCTGGAGGGTTTGCTTGGGACCATGGACGAGCACCAGCAACAACGTGACCAGCGCGAGCAGGAAGTGGCGGCGCGCCTGAAAGGCCTGGCCGAGCGGGTCGCCAATATGGAGCAGGAAGCCCAGGGTTACCGTGAGCACCTGGAGGTGCAACGCCAGAAGGCCTTGATCGATCCGCTCACCGGCTTGCCTAACCGCGCGGCCTGGAGCGAGCGTCTGGACCATGAGGTCAATGCCTGGCACCAGCGTGGCAATAGCCTTTCGCTGGCGATGTTGGACCTGGACCACTTCAAGCGCATCAACGATGGCTACGGCCATCTGGCGGGTGACAAGGTGCTGAAAATCATCGCCAACGTCCTGCGTAAGCGCCTGCGCCCCAGTGACTTTATCGCGCGTTTTGGCGGTGAGGAGTTTGTGTTGCTGATGCCTGACTCAACCCTTTCGGACGCCCTGGCAGTGGGGGAAGTACTGCGTGCCGCGATTGCCGCCTGCCCGTTCCACTTCAAGGGCGAGCCGGTGACGATTACCGTGTCCATGGGCGTGGCGCAACTGCAGCCGGGTGAGCGCAGTGAGCTGGCGCTCAAGCGAGCCGACGAGGCGTTGTATCGGGCCAAGGCGGCTGGGCGTAATCAGGTGCAGGCCGCATAAAAGACGTTCCATCGTGTAATTTGACCGCTGGCCACAAACGGTACGTTACACTGTTGCATTATCGTCTTCAGCGTACTGTCTTCCGCCATGAAATCCTTGTACTTCGCCTGTGTATTTCTTCTGCTCGCCGGCTGCGCCAGTGGTCCGCGCCTGGACACCCGCCACCCTTCGGCGAACCACGACAATCGCGTGCAGTTCGTGGTCGTGCACTACACCTCCACCAACCTTGAGCGTTCCCTCGCCCTGCTGACCCACGGCCAGGTCAGCGCTCACTACCTGATCGGTGACGACGCCGGCGCCACCATCTACAAGCTGGTGGATGAGAGCCAACGTGCCTGGCATGCGGGAGAAAGCGAGTGGATGGGGCGTACCTGGCTCAACTCCAGCTCCATCGGCATCGAGATCGTAAACCCGGGCTATAAGGACACCCCCACAGGCCGCTTGTGGTACCCCTACTCCGAGGCCCAGGTGAAATCGCTGGTGGTGCTGCTCAAGGACATCAGCAAGCGCAATGGCATCGACCCCAGGAACATCATCGGCCATAGCGATATCGCGCCGCTGCGCAAGCTCGACCCGGGGCCGCTGTTCCCCTGGAAGCGCCTGGCCGATGAAGGCCTGAGTGTGTGGCCGGATGCCCAGGCCGTCGCCCGTTTCCAGGTGCAGTACGCCGCTGAATTGCCGAGCATCACCTGGTTCCAGGAAGAATTGGCGCTCCTCGGTTACCCGACACCCCAGACGGGTGAGTTGGATGTCGCCACGCGCCATGTGATCGCGGCGTTCCAGATGCGCTTCCGGCCATCCCGGTTCGATGGCGTGCCGGATGCCGAAAGTGCTGCCATCCTGCGTGCCCTGAACCGGCGCTAGCTGGCGCCTACAAGGGCAGCGCCATATAGAACTGGGTGCCCTGCCCCGGCCGCGAATACACCCCCATACGGCCGCCGTGCAATTGCACGATCTCCTTGCACAGCGCCAGCCCCAGGCCGGCGCCGCCCTTCTTGCGCCCAACCTGGACAAAGGGTTCGAAGATGCGCCCTTGCTGGCCATAAGCGATACCTTCGCCGTTGTCTTCGACGCTGATAATCACCCGTTCGCCATGACGTCGGGCCTGCAGGCGAATCTGCCCGCCGTCGGCGGTATGACGCAGGGCATTGCCCAGCAGGTTGTCGAGTACCCGTTCCAATTGCGCCTGGTCGGCATACAGCCGTGGCAGGTCGGATTGCACTTCTACCAGCAGTTCGATGTGTTGCGCATTGGCGGGCTCCACAAAGCGCGCGCGGGCGTGTTCGAGCAGATCGGTCACGTCGCAGGGGCCCAAGGTGAGTTTCTGCAGGCCGTTCTGGTAGCGCGAGAAATTGAGCAGGTCGTTGATCAACTGCATCAGGCGCTGCATTTCTTCATTGACCGTATCCAGCAGGTCCGCTTCACGGGAGTCCGGCGGGAACTTCGCGCGTTCACGGAACAGGCCGAACGCCATGTGCATGCCGGTCACCGGCGTGCGCAGTTCATGGGAGGCGCGCAAGACGAATTCGCTGCGCACTCGCTCGAAGGCGCGCTGTTCGGTGACGTCGTGCAGCACCATCACCGCCCCAAGGATATGTCCCTGGGTATGGCTGACAGGGGTGAGGCTGTAGGTCAGCAGGCGCAGTTCGCCCTCGACTTCGACTTCCAGGTCCTCCGGCGCGCGCTCCAGGGTGCCGCCGCGCAACACCAGTTGCAGTTGTTCATCCAGCTCCGGGCGCACCAGGGCTTCGCCAAGGCCTTGGCCGAGGCGTTCCTCGTCCCAGCCCAATTGGCGTTGTGCAACCGGATTGAGATGCTCCAGGCGGCCTTGGCGGTCAATCATCAGCAGGCCGTCGTCGATGCTGTCGAGCACGGCTTGCAGGCGCTGCTGGCCGGCCAGCAACTCGTCAACGTTAGTCGCCTGATGCTGGCGCACCGCCTCGGCCATAAGGCCGAAGCGACGCGTCAACAGGTTCATTTCCGCTGCCGAAGAGAGCGGCAGCGTCACTTCAAAATCGCCCTGGCCGATCTTGTCCGCTGCTTTTGCCAGCGCTTCGATCGGGCCGCCAAATCGCCGGGCGATGCCATGGGCCGTGACAAATCCGATGATCAGCACGGCAAGGCCCACCAACCCCAGCAAACCGGCGATCAGCAAGGCGCGTGCGCGGGATTTATGTTCGCTGGTGCTGATGTTTTCCAAGGCCTGCTTATGTTCGGCAATCAGCCCGTTACGCAGCACATTGAAGGTTTCGGTGAGTTTTTCCTTGCTGCCCGGTGGTGGCGACGCCTGCTGGGATTGCTCGAAGGCGTCCAGCAGGTCCTGGTATTGGGCCCGCGCCTGGCTGAAGCCGTGGCTATGGCCGTCACGTTGCTCATGGGCGATGCCTTGGTCCAGCAGGTCGAAGTAATGCTGCTTTGAGCTTTGCAATGCCTGCGGATCGGGGCGATGTTCCAGCATCATGATCAGCTGGTCGCCCAGGCTTTGGCGCAGCTTGAGTCCCAGGTCCAGCGTGACGAAGTTGCTGCGAATCAGGGACTCCTGGGTCTTGGCCATTTGCATGACGCTGACCAGACCCAGGATCAGACCCAGCAAGGCGACGGTGATCAGCGCTGAGATACTCAGGAACAACCGAGTGCGCAGTTTCATCGCTAGCTTCATAGGGTGCAGCTCACAGGTTGTACTGTTTGCGTTTGCGGTACAGGGTCGACGCGTCGATGCCGAGGGTGCGGGCGGCCTGGTCCAGGGTATCGCTGGTGGCCAGTACGGCGCCGATATGGGCTTTCTCCAGCTCGTCCAGGCTCAGCGCCGCGCCAATTCGTGGGGCGTTATTGGTCGGTTGCTCGGCCATGCCGAGGTGGATGATTTCGACCTTTTCCTGTGGGCAGATGATGCTGGCGCGTTCCACCACGTTGCGCAGTTCGCGGATATTGCCTGGCCAGCGATAGTTGAGCAGCGCTTCGCGCGCCTGATCACTGAAGCCTCGCGCCGGGCGGGCGTATTCCTTGACGAAGCGCGCCAGGAAACGGTCTGCCAGGGTGAGGATGTCTTCACTGCGCTCGCGCAGCGGTGGCAGGTGCAAGGTGATGACGTTGAGGCGATACAGCAAGTCTTCACGGAAGCGACCGTCGCGCACCATGTCTTCCAGGTTCAGGTTGGTGGCGGCCAGGATACGCACATCGGCGCGACGGGTGACCGGGTCGCCCACGCGCTCATACTCCTTGTCCTGGATAAATCGCAGCAACTTGGGTTGCAGAGTGAGGGGAAAGTCGCCGATCTCGTCGAGAAACAGCGTACCGCCGTCCGCCTGGTTGACTCGGCCCAACGTGCTCTCACTGGCGCCGGTAAAGGCACCACGGCTATGGCCAAACAGCTCGCTTTCCATCAGTTCTGCCGTCAGCGACGGACAGTTGATGGTCACGCAGGATTTCTTCGCGCGCTTGCTCCAGCCGTGAATGGCCCGGGCCAGTTCGCCTTTACCCGTGCCGGACTCGCCGAGGATCAGGATGTTGGCATCGGTGCCCGCCACCTGGCGTGCGGTTTCAAGCACAACCATCATTGACGGGCTGTGGGAGTCGAGGCCGTCTTTCTGCTGGCGTACCGCGCCTTCCAATACTTCCAGGCGCGCGGAAAGTTGGCGTACTTCCAGCTGTTTGGCGGTGGCCAGGCGAAGTTGGTCGGGGCTGCAAGGCTTGACCAGGTAGTCGGCGGCACCGGCCTGGATTGCGTCCACGGCGGTATCCACGGCGGAATGGGCGGTCACGATCACCACACGCATCCATGGCGCCTGGATACGCATCTGGGCCAATACCACCAGACCATCGTCTTCACCCAGGCGCAGGTCCAGGAAGCACAGGTCGAACACCTGGCGTTGCATCAAGGCATCGGCTTGGGCGGCGCTGTTGGCGGTGGCGACGGTGTAGCCTTCATCTTCCAGGCAATAACGGAAGGTGCGGAGGATCGCGGACTCGTCATCCACTAAAAGAATGCGGCCTTGAAGTTCCTTGGCTGATTCCATCTGTCCCGCGCTCCTTAACTATATAAATGATGGTGTTTAGTCCCGGAATAATCGGGCAAGTTGCATGGTTTATTCTGATCGATAAATGGCGATGTCGTGCAGCTATCTGCGCGGCTTCCTGCGAAGTCTCGCCTGACAGCGATTTCATGCTATCTGCCCCTTCGGCACCATCCTCTGTGCTTTCTATCCCTTCATCCGACCACTGACCATCGTGCATTTCGCACGGCGTAGTAGGGGGCATCGTGCAGGATGCTGGGCGATTGACCTAATGCATATATTTAAGTTGTTGATTTTATTGATGTTTATTTTATAAAAAAGCTGGCATGCGCTCTGCAATAGCTATCCCAACGAATAATCAGAATGTGGGAGAAATGCAGCATGACTCGCCAAAGCCTCAGCCAACTGCGTGTATCGCCACTGCGCTTGCAACAAGGGCTGTTTGCCAGCTTGGCCCTGATGGTCACGCTGATTGCAGGCCAGCAGTTGCAGCAATGGCAGCAGAGTCAGCAGCAAGCCCCAGCGTTCGACCGTCCGGTAACGACCCAGACCCATTTCAGTTCCATTGGCACCCGTAGCGCCGATGTAACCGCCCCGCAATTGCGTGTGGCCGACCAGGATTCCACCCTGGGCGAGCTGCCGACTCAAGAGCGTTGGGTGTTTTAAGCAAGAACGTCGGTCGCTTGATGTCGAGCGCCCGTCCGGCACTACCGCTGTTACCTCTTAAAAGAAGCGTAAGGAGAATCACCATGTTGAGTTGGGCAATCACATTTCTGATCATCGCCATTGTGGCTGCAGTCCTGGGCTTCGGTGGTATCGCGGGCACCGCCACGGGTATCGCCAAGATTCTCTTTGTCGTCTTCCTGGTGATGTTCATTGCTTCGTTCTTCTTTGGTCGTCGCGGCCGAGGCTGAATATGACCATTTTGTCCCTCAAAGCCATTGCTGCCGCCCTGCTCTTGGGCGGCAGCGGCCTGGCGATGGCCGCCAATGATGGCCAATCCCGAGCCAACGAATTGCTCAGTGCGGACCCGCAATACCGGGAGACTTGGCAAGGCGTGGTGAAGAAAGAAGAGCGCCTGCCGGAATGGGTGATGAACCTGTCGGGCACGGCCGAGCAAATGAATGCCGTGGAAGAAGATGGCGACAAGTACCTGGTGGGGCCGCTCTGCGAGACTGCGGATACATGCCTCCAAAAGCGCCTGATCGTCGCCTTCAGCCTCGACAAGGAAGATGCCTACGCCATGTTGGTGGAAGTCCCGGCCGGTTTGCCGGCGGACAAGTCTCCGACCCGGCACGCCGATTATCGGTTTATCGGTAAGCCGGACGAAGGCATGCAAAAGCTGCTCATGGAGCAGCTGAAGAAAGATCCGAATTGGTACTAGGTTGCGTCTGACGCGTCTGTCGTCTGCGCAATCAGCGTCCATGGAAAGAAGCCCCGCGCTTCTTTCTGTCTGCATTGCCCGCCAAGGGTGATGCATGACCAGGGGGCCGGGTTGCTCTGATCAATCGGGATCGGCGTGACCTACGGGCACAGGGAGTGCCTGCGCAAGGGCCGGGTCAGGCGAAAAGCTGCGACGCAGGTTCACAAGCCCACGGCTTGCTGAACTTGCGGCGGGCTTGTGACTCTTATTCCCGCCTCATATGCCGCCCATAGCCGCAAATCCTGACTTTGCTTTCGACCAACCATTTCTGGGTGTGTCGGGGCGACCATCTATCGAGAAAGTTTTGCCCGCGCCATAGGACGTTTCCGACGCTCGACCGCAGAGTTCTCGGGCATTTCTGCCAACCTCTCCAAGACGACCAGAATCTCTGCGCGAGCCTGAATTGGCCGGTTCACGGCATATTCACCGGACAAAATGTCACATTTGAACTGACCGTTCGGACAGTTATTATGAAAAAAAGTCATGCCGATTCGGCATGGGGTAGGCGTTTACGGCATTAGACGTCGTCCCCTTGCATGGGAATAGTTGCGCCTTTTTTCGCCTGCCAGTAAGCCATTTCGGCCATGCTGCGGTGACCTTCCATGGAGGCAGATGCACACACTTTTTCGCTCTCGAGCGTTGCAGCTGGCGCATTTGCCTTAAGTTCACTTGAAGTAAGGGTAATGACATGAAGAAGGCAAAGCTAAGCCTCGCCTGGCAGATCCTCATCGGTTTGGTGCTAGGGATTGCAATCGGCGCAGTGCTCAACCATTTCAGTGCTGAAAAGGCCTGGTGGATCAGCAATGTGTTGCAGCCAGCGGGCGATATCTTTATCCGCCTGATCAAGATGATCGTGATCCCGATTGTGATTTCCTCGTTGATCGTCGGCATTGCCGGTGTCGGTGACGCGAAAAAACTCGGGCGCATCGGCGTCAAAACCATCCTTTACTTCGAAGTGGTCACCACCATCGCCATCGTGGTCGGCCTGCTGCTGGCCAACCTGTTCCACCCCGGTGCAGGCATCGACATGAGTACCCTGGGTACCGTCGATATTTCCAAGTACCAGGCGACCGCCGCCGAGGTGCAGCATGAGCACGCGTTCATCGAGACGATCCTCAACCTGATCCCGTCTAACATCTTCGCCGCTGTAGCCCGTGGCGAGATGCTGCCGATCATCTTCTTCTCCGTACTGTTCGGCCTGGGCCTGTCGAGCCTCAAGCCGGATCTGCGCGAGCCGCTGGTGACCATGTTCCAGGGCGTGTCCGAGAGCATGTTCAAAGTTACCCACATGATCATGAAGTACGCCCCCATCGGCGTGTTTGCGCTGATTGCGGTGACGGTGGCCAACTTCGGTTTCGCCTCCCTGCTGCCGCTGGCCAAGCTGGTGATCCTGGTTTACGTCGCTATCCTGTTCTTCGCCTTTGCAGTGCTGGGCCTGATCGCTCGCCTGTTCGGCTTCTCGATCCTCAAGCTGATCCGCATCTTCAAGGACGAGTTGGTGCTGGCCTACTCCACCGCCAGTTCCGAAACCGTGCTGCCGCGCGTGATCGAGAAGATGGAAGCCTACGGCGCGCCGAAGGCCATCTGCAGCTTCGTGGTACCGACCGGCTACTCGTTCAATCTCGACGGTTCGACCCTTTACCAGAGCATCGCGGCGATCTTTATCGCCCAGCTGTATGGCATCGACTTGTCGATCGGCCAGCAACTGATGCTGGTATTGACCCTGATGGTCACCTCCAAAGGCATCGCCGGTGTACCGGGCGTATCCTTCGTGGTGCTGCTGGCCACCCTGGGCAGCGTGGGCATCCCATTGGAAGGCCTGGCGTTCATCGCCGGTGTCGACCGCATCATGGATATGGCCCGCACCGCCCTGAACGTGATCGGCAACGCCCTGGCCGTGCTGGTCATCTCCCGTTGGGAAGGCATGTACGACGACGCCAAGGGCGAGCGCTACTGGAACTCCCTGCCGCACTGGCGCAGCAAGGAAGCGCTGCCGGCCGGCGAGATCACTCGCGGCTGATCGTACGATTGCGCTGACACAAGCCTCGGATAATTCCGGGGTTTGTCGTTTCTGCCAGCCCCGCTATCATTCGCCCCATCTTTCGGGGGATTCAACTGATGCTCAATGGCCTGTGGCTTGGCTTCTTTGTCGTGGCAATGGTGTCAGCACTGGCGCAATGGCTGGTGGGCGGTAACGCCGGGATTTTCGCGGCGATGGTCGAAAGCATTTTCGCCATGGCCAAATTGTCGGTGGAAGTGATGGTGCTGTTGTTCGGCACCCTGACGTTATGGCTGGGCTTCTTGCGCATCGCCGAAAAAGCCGGGATTGTCGAATGGCTGGCCAAGGCCCTGGGTCCGCTGTTCCTGCGCCTGATGCCGGAGGTGCCGGCCGGTCACCCGGCCATTGGCCTGATCACCCTCAACTTTGCCGCCAACGGCTTGGGCCTGGATAACGCAGCAACACCTATCGGCCTGAAGGCCATGAAGGCGCTGCAAGAGCTCAATCCCATCCCTAACACGGCGACTAACGCACAAATCCTGTTCCTGGTGCTCAATGCATCCTCCCTGACCCTGTTGCCGGTGACGATCTTCATGTATCGCGCCCAGCAAGGTGCGCCCGATCCGACCCTGGTATTCCTGCCGATCCTGCTGGCCACCAGCGCATCCACATTGGTGGGCCTGCTGTCGGTGGCGGTGATGCAGCGCCTGCGGCTGTGGGACCCGGTGGTGCTGGCCTACCTGGTTCCAGGCGCATTGGTACTGGGTGGGTTCATGGCCCTGCTGGCGACCCTCTCGGCCACCGCATTGGCCGGGTTGTCGTCAATCCTCGGCAACCTGACGTTGTTCGGCCTGATCATGCTGTTCCTGCTGATCGGCGCGCTGCGCAAGGTGAAGGTCTACGAAGCATTTGTCGAAGGCGCCAAGGAAGGCTTCGACGTCGCCAAGAACCTGCTGCCGTACCTGGTGGCGATGCTGTGTGCGGTGGGCGTGTTGCGTGCCTCCGGCGCGCTGGACCTGGGCCTCGAAGGCATTCGCCATGTGGTGGCCTGGACGGGCATGGACACGCGCTTTGTCGACGCCTTGCCGACGGCGATGGTCAAGCCCTTCTCCGGCAGCGCGGCCCGGGCGATGTTGATCGAGACCATGCAGACCCAGGGTGTGGACAGCTTTCCGGCGTTGGTGGCGGCGACGATTCAGGGCAGTACGGAAACCACCTTTTATGTGTTGGCGGTGTACTTCGGTTCGGTGGGCATCCAGCGGGCGCGGCATGCCGTAGGCTGCGCGTTGCTGGCTGAGTTTGCCGGTGTAGTGGCGGCGATTGCGGTGTGCTACTGGTTCTTTGGCTGAGGCTTAAATAGCTATCGGGAGCAAGCCCCCTCCCACATTCTGAATGTGTTCACAGATCCAAATGTTGGGGGCCCCGATGAGGCCCTCAGCGTTTCACCGCACCATTGCCCTGCTGAACAACCCACTCCACCACCTGCCTGTTCAACTGATCCCCGGCCTGACCAAAAGCAGCCACCACCGCCGGTACTTTGGTGTCAGTCACTGCCTGCTGCACTTCAAACCGCCGGCTGGCAATAATCCGCTGATCACTCCCACGCACCAGGCGTGCGTCGAGGCGGATCACCACCGCCACCGCACTGCCCCGGTACTCGCTCTGAAACGCCTGCAACTGCCCGCCCAACTCATAATCGGCCTGCAGGTTGGTGTCGTCGGTGCTCAACAGCGTCACGCGTCCATCGCGCTGGAACCCGTCCATCAGGCGATTGCGCAGCAGCACCGGCACCGGGTCGCTCCAGCGTGAGTTCGCATAGCTGCTGATCAAATCGCCATTGGGCACCACGGCGATGCGTGGGCTGTCGAGGAACTCACTGGTCTGTGGCTTGGCCAGGCGCAGCGACCAATTGACTGGCGCGCCCTGGGTCGTGCCCTGGGCCGCAGGCAGTCGGTAGACGTCCGATGGATCCGCCTTGGGCAGGATCGAACACGCGCTGATCAGCGCCAAGGCCACAGGGGCAATCATTTGGTAAGCACGCTTCATGGCGTGAACTCCTTGTTCTTGTCGCTGCCCAGCAGGTAGCCGCTGGGGTTGGCTTCCAGGCGGCGAGAGATGGCGCGCAGTGAACCGAGGGTTTCGCGCAGTTCGCGCACGGCCGGCGCCAGTTCGTTGAGGCCCTGCATGCCGCTGTTCACCGAGTCCTTGTTGTTGGTGAGCAAGGTATTGATGGTGGCGGTGCTTTGCTCAAGGGATTTCATCGCCTGTTCGGCGCTGCCGAAGACCTGCTTGCCTTGATCACTGAGCAGGCCATTGGCGTTGCGCATCAGCGCCGTGGTCTGCTCCAGGGCGGCCCCGGCCTGCTTGCTTACCTGCATCAATTGCTGCATCACCACCTTGATATCCCCACGCTGGTCGGCAATCGCGCCGGTGGTTTGTTCCAGATGGTCCAGGGTGTTGCTGAGGCGCTCGACATTCTGCGCGGAGAACATGTCGTTGGCGTTGTGCAGCAGCAGGTTGATGCTGGTCATCAGGTCGTTGCTGTTATTGAGCAATCGCGCGATCGGCGATGGCGAGGCGATGATCTCCGGCAGGTTGCCGTCCTTGCCCTTGAGCTCCGGGCTTTGCGGCGTGCCGCCGCTGAGTTGGATGATCGAGGTGCCGGTGATGCCGGTCAGCGCGAGTTTGGCCTGGGTGTCTTCCTTGATCGGTGTCTGGCCGGCCAGGCGAATGCGCGCGAGTACGCGGCGCGGGTCCTTGGGGTCCAGGCGCAGGCTGATGACATCGCCCACCTTGATCCCGCTGTATTGCACCGAGCTGCCCTGGGACAGACCGCTGACCGCTTCGTTGAAGATCACTTCGTAATCCTGGAAGGCGCTGTCGACGCTGGATTTGGCCAGCCACAGGCCAAACAGCATCGCGCCGACCACCACGATCACGCTGAACAGACCGATCATCACATGATGGGCTCGGGTTTCCATGTCATACCTCGTTGAGCGGTTGAGCGGCATCCAATGCCGCGCGGCCTCGGGGGCCGTGGAAATATTCGTGAATCCAGGCGTCGTCCGTTTCCGAGACGATATCGATGGCATCGGCCACCAGCACCTTCTTCTGCGCCAGCACCGCCACACGGTCGGTGATGGTGTAGAGCGTGTCCAGGTCATGGGTGACCAGGAACACGCTCAGGCCCAGCGCATCGCGCAGGGTCAGGATCAGTTGGTCGAATTGCGCCGCACCAATCGGGTCGAGGCCGGCGGTGGGTTCGTCGAGGAACAGGATGTCCGGGTCCAGCGCCAGGGCGCGTGCCAGGGCCGCGCGCTTGATCATGCCGCCGGACAGCGAGGCCGGGTATTTGTCGGCCGCCGACAGCGGCAGTCCGGCCAAGGCCAGCTTGACCGCGGCCAGGTGCTCGGCATCACGGCGGCTGAGCCCGGCATGTTCGATCAGCGGCAGCGCGACGTTCTCGGTCACCGTCAGTGAGGAAAACAGCGCGCCCTTCTGGAACAGTACGCCAAAGCGCCGTTCCACCAGCGAGCGTTCATGTTCCGGCAGGCTCGGCAGGTTCTTACCGAACACCCGCACTTCGCCTTCACTGGGCCGGCGCAGGCCGACGATGCTGCGCAGCAGCACCGATTTACCGCTGCCGGAGCCGCCGACCACCGCAAGGATTTCGCCCTTGTACAGATCCAGGTCGAGATGCTCGTGCACGCGCTGGCTGCCAAAGCGATTGCACAGGCCGCGCACTTCAATCACCGCCTCGGTGGGCGCACGGTGCAGACGACTCACCAGCCCATCTCCATGAAGAACAACGCAGCCATCGCATCCAGCACGATCACCACAAAGATCGATTGCACCACGCTGGAGGTGGTGTGGGCGCCGACCGATTCGGCGCTGCCGCTGACCTTGAAGCCTTCCAGGCAGCCGATGGCGGCGATCAGGAAGGCGAAGAACGGTGCTTTTACCATGCCCACCAGGAAGTGCTGCACGCCAATGTCCGATTGCAGCAGCGAAAGGAACATCGCCGGCGAGATGTCCAGGGCCACGGCGCAGACCACGCCGCCGCCGACGATCCCCGCCAGCATCGCCATGAACGTCAGCATCGGCAGTGCCACCAGCAACGCCAGCACGCGCGGCAATACCAGCAACTCCATCGGGTCCAGGCCCAGGGTGCGGATGGCGTCGATTTCTTCATTGGCCTTCATCGAGCCAATTTGTGCGGTAAAGGCGCTGGCGGTGCGACCGGCAATCAGGATGGCGGTGAGCAATACGCCGAATTCCCGTAGGAAAGAGAACGCCACCAGGTCCACGGTAAAGATCGTCGCACCAAAGCTCTTGAGCACTGTAGCGCCGAGGAACGCCACCACGGCACCGACCAGAAAGGTCAGCAACGCGACGATGGGCGCGGCGTCGAGGCCGACCTGTTCAAGATGGGCGACCATCGGCGTCAGGCGCCAGCGCTTGGGCCGGAAAATGCCCCGGGCGAAGGTTTCGAGAATCAAGCCGATAAAGCCCAGCAGTTGCTTACTGTCTTGCCAGACCTTGTCCACGGCCGCGCCGATACGCGCCAGCACCTGAATGCCAGTGGCTTCTTCCGGCGCTTTGTCCGGCACGCAAAAATCGTTGAGGGAGCGGTAGACGGTCTTGAGCAGCGCGCGGTCGGCGGCGGACAGGCTGCAGTCGGTCTGCTCGGCGGATTGTTCGATACGGGCGGGCCCCAGCAGCTCCACCAGCAGCGAGGCGCCGGCGGTATCCAGGGCGCCGAGGCCATTGAGATCGATGCGCGCGCCGGCGTCGTATTGGCCGTCGAGCTTGTCCGACAGCTTCTTCAGGTTTGCGTAGTGGGCAAGCGTCCAGTCCCCGGTAATTCGCAGTAACGGGGGAGCGGTGGACGTATCGAGGTGGGCTGCGCCGGCCGTGGTGCTACTGGTCATAAGCTCCGAGCTTGTTTGCTATCCACAATTCCTACGTAATAGCACGATCCTGCCTACTTTGGGTTGTCCGTTTGTGCTGCGTCAGTCACTTTGAAGCGCAGCACACCGATGACCTGCCCGTCTTCGGTCAGCACCCTCACCTGCCAGCGGCCGACCGCATCGGGCGGGAAGTTCTGCTTGTGGGTCCAGGCGCGATAGCCTTCCTTGCGCCCGCCGTGGATATCCAACGCGATGCGGTCCACCTCTTTGCCGTTGAGTTTCCACACGTGGTAGATCCGCTCATCCAGGCCGCGCGGCGCGTTGATTGCGGTGTAGGCATAGAGCCCGCCGCTGCGCAGTTGGGCGGCGCTGACTTCCTTGAGGTCGTCACCCGGCGTGCGGTCTTGCAGTTGGGTGCTGATCGCCACTTCGGTCATCCACAAGGTGGCCGGCGGTACCCAACTGCGCAGGAACCAGCCCGCGCAACCAATGGCGGCCGTTACCCCTAGCAGCATCGCCCAGCCCTTGAGGCTGCGCAGCGGCAGGCTCACCGCCAGGCTTGGAATCGACAAGGCCATGGCGACGCCGAGGGCGAGTTTGTAACTTTCGGCGGTGGTCAGGTGCAGGATGATCGGCAGCGCAGTGAGCAGCGCGGCGAACAGGGTCAGGGTGTGCAACGCGAGGAACAACGAACGCTTGGGCGCCAGCCATTTGTAGTACAGCGGGTCGACGATCGACACCAGCGCGGCCGCGCCGAGCAGGCCGGTAAACACCGATTGGCCGCTGTTCCAGGCGGTGGTGACGAAAAAGAACGGCAGCACGAAGAACAGACTTTCCTGGTGGATCATCTGGGTCGCGTAGCGCAGCAGGGGTTCGGGTATTTCGCGCTTGAAGACTTTGGTGAACAGCTGGGTAAAGCTGTTTTCCAGCATCAGCCACAGCCAGCTCACCAGCATGATCACCGCGATCCAACTGGCCATGCCCTGCTGGCGATCCACCAGAATGAAGCTGCAGACACCCGAGATAAAACCGCCGAGTGCAATCACCCCTGGGTAGCGCTTCATCAGTTCGAGGACGCGGGTGATTAAGCGGGTCAGGTTTTGCATTCGGCGGTTCGCAGTCTTTGTAGGAAAAAATCCCAGACAGAATAACGTCTTAGGCCAGGGTTCGGTGCCTCATTACGCGATCCGTTTGCGATAACGGCGCAGGCCGATCAACGCAATGGCGATCAGCCCGAGGACGCCGGCGCCGATCCAGTTGAGCATGTCGTAGCTCAGCAGTGGTTTCTCGATGCGCCAGTAACCTGGTTGCTTGAGCAACTCGCGCATGGCCTGGCTGGTCTGCTCCAGGCTCACGGCCTTGATGCGTTTGACCGGATCGCTGAAGTGGCCGTTGTCATAATCGCCCGAGGCGCTCCAGTAATAGTCGGCCAGCGCGCTATTGCCCTGCACGGCCCAGGCCTGGCGGGCGATGGCGGCCTGTTTGAGGCGCGCGAATACCGTTGGGTCAAGGCCGTCCTTGAGCAGTTGCGCCTTGAGGTCCTGCAGCACCCGCTCGGCTTCGGGGAGGTTGTCCCGCTCGAGGTCGGCATTCAGGCTGAGGAAGCCAACGCCGCCGAGCACTTCGCGCTCGCTCCAGGGGCCGTAGGACAACCCATGCTTGAGGCGCAGTTGGCGGTACAACGCCCAGTCCAGGTAATCCTTGAGCAGGTCGTAGGTTTCATCGTGCTGGTCGTCCAGCACCGGCTCGGGGAACAG
Organism: Pseudomonas sp. NIBRBAC000502773; assembly: GCF_006517195.1. Lineage (NCBI taxonomy): Bacteria > Pseudomonadati > Pseudomonadota > Gammaproteobacteria > Pseudomonadales > Pseudomonadaceae > Pseudomonas > Pseudomonas sp. NIBRBAC000502773. The sequence goes on from NZ_CP041189.1 coordinate 3,393,648, forward strand.
CAAGTGCAGTTTGGCACTGTCGCCCACCCAGCCGTGGATCAGGTCGCGGTGGCTGGCGGCGGCGTGCTGGATCTGCGGCAGCGCCGGGTGCTCGCTGGGTTCGATCGGGTCGAGTTGGCCGTAGGTGCGTTCCAGGTAGGCCGGCAGCAGTTTGTCGAGGTCGCCGACGATGATCAGGGTCATGTTGTTGGGGGCGTACCAATTTTTGCGCAGCGTCTCCAGTTGGTCGCGGGTCAGATGATCGACCTCGGCGCGCTCGGCGCATTTGAGCCCCAGCTCGATGGCCAGTTGATTGCTGGCGGTGTGACCCAGGTCCTGGCGGTCGAGCAGGCGTTGCAGGTGGGAGTAATGACCGCCGTCTTCGCGCTCGACTACCTGTTTGGCCGCGTTGATATTGGCGTCGCTCAGTTGGGTGCGGGTGATGATCGCCAGCAGCAGGTCGAGCACCTTGCGCTGGTTTTGCGCGGGTGCCTCGATCACAAAGGTTGTATCGGCGTTGCTGGTGTAGGCGTTCCACTCGCCACCCAGGGCTTGCATGCGGTCTTCCAACTCGCCTTCGCCGCCGCCGTCGATACCGCTGAACAGCAAGTGTTCGAGCAGGTGCGGCAGTTCCTTGTCTTCGCAACCGAAGTCGTCCAGGCCGACGCCGACCACCAGGCGAATCGCCACATGGCCGCGCTCGGTGCCCGGTTTAAGCAGCAATTGCAGGCCGTTGGGCAAGGTGTAGCCCTCAACCTGCAAGCGGTCAAAGGCAAAGACGTGGGCAGAACCCATGAGCAGGCAAGCGAACAACAGGCGACGCATAACAAGCTTCCTGGCGAGTGAGGTCAGTTTTAACTGACTTCACGGGCCATCGTACGTTCAGGGTGAATGTGTGATGTCGGCAATATCTTCGGCGGAGAGTGCGCCGGTGTCGGACGTTTCCAAGACTACATAAGCACTGCTGCAAAACAACGAGTTCAAGCGTTTCATGTCGGCAATCAGCTCCAGGTGCAGGGAGCTGGTCTCCAGGCTCTGCACGATCTTGCGTTGCAGGCGGCTGACGTGGGCGTGGGCCAGGCGGCGTTCCTGGGCGCGGAAGCGGCGCTTTTCGCGCAGCAGTTGGCGGGCGCTTTCCGGGTCGGCACTGAGGAACACCGACAAACCCAGGCGCAGGTTGGCGATCAATTGGCTGTGCAGGCCGGTGAGTTCTTCCAGGCCCACTTCGGAAAACTGGCGGCGTTGGGAGGTTTTCTGCTGCTGGACTTTACGCAGCATGCGTTCGATCAGGTCGCCGGCCAGTTTCAGGTTGATCGACAGCTCGATGATTTCGGCCCAGCGCCGACTGTCTTGCTCGCTGAGGTCTTCGCGAGGCATTTGCGCCAGATAGAGTTTGATCGCGCTGTAGAGTGCCTCGACGTCGTCGCTGAGGCTGCGTATTTCCTGGGTAATGGCTGTCTGTTTGCCGCGCAGCACTTCCTGCATGGCGGTAAGCATGTTGTCGATCAGATCACCCAGGCGCAGGGTTTCGCGCGCGGCGTTGGCCAGGGCCAGGCTCGGTGTGGTCAGGGCCGTGGGGTCCAGGTGGCGCGGTTGGGCCTTGCCGTTGACCTCGTCCCGCTCCGGCAGTAACCAGGCGCACAGCTTGGCCATGGGGCCGATGGTGGGCAGCAGGATCAGGCAGCGGCTGACGTTGTAGAGCAGGTGGAAGGTGATGACCATGCCTTGGGCGCTGTAGTCCAGCCCGTCCATCCACAGCACCAGCGGGTCGAGTACCGGAATAATCAGCAGCAGGCCGATCAGTTTGTACAGCAGGCTGCCCAAGGCGACCTGGCGACCGGCGGCGTTCTGCATGCTGGTGCTGAGAAAGGCCAGCACGCCGCTGCCGATGTTGGCGCCGATTACCAGGCCGATGGCCACGTGCAAGCCGATCACCCCGGCGCCGGCCAGGGTGGCGGTCAGCAGGACAGCGGCGAGGCTGGAGTAGGAAATCATCGCGAACAGGGCGCCGACCAGGGCATCGAGCAAAATATCGCCGGTCAGCGAAGCGAACAGCACTTTCACGCCCTGGGCGTGGGTAATCGGCCCGGCGGCTTCGACGATCAATTGCAGCGCGAGGATGATCAGGCCGAGGCCGATCCCGACCCGGCCCAACTGCCCGGCCCGCGTCTGTTTGCGCGACAGGAAGAAAATCACCCCGAGAAAGATCAGCAGCGGCGACAGCCAGGACAGGTCGAAGGTCAGCACCCGGGCCATCAGCGCGGTGCCGACGTCGGCGCCGAGCATGGTCGCCAGGGCGGGCACCAGCCCCATCAGGCCCTGGCCGACAAAAGAGGTCACCAGCATCGCCGTGGCGTTGCTGCTCTGCACCATGGCGGTCACCAGGATGCCGGCGACAAATGCCAGCCAGCGCTTGGACATGTTCTGCCCGATGACTTGACGCAGGTTGGAACCGTAGACCCGCAGGATGCCGGTACGGACGATGTGCGTGCCCCAGATAAGCAGGGTCACGGCGGAAAGCAGATTGAGCAAGGTCAGCATGCTCGGCCCCCGTGTGGGTGCGCTCCAAGAGGAGCGAAGGAAAGTTGCCGCGTGCCGTTCTACGTCTTGTAGTTAAGCTGTAGTTGGCGAATGGGCTCGGCGCCAGCATCGCATAGCTAAAGTGGGGATTGAAACAAAACTGTCATGAAATCAGCTTTTTATGCATGAAAAAAAGGGGCTTATAAAAGCCCCTTTTTTGTCTGGCTCGGGTTTATTGACCCGGAATGTCCTTGCGCAGTTTCACAGGGTCCTGCTGTTTCTTCTTTTTCGCGATGGCGGTGCGCATCTTGATGTTCACCGCTTCCACCGCCAGCGAGAACGCCATGGCGAAGTAGACGTAGCCTTTTGGCACGTGCACGTCGAAGGATTCAGCGATCAGCACGGTACCCACCACCAGCAGGAACGACAGCGCCAGCATCTTCAGCGACGGGTGCTTGTCGATGAAGTCGCTGATGGTGCCGGCGGCCAGCATCATCACCAATACGGCAACAATGATCGCGGCAACCATGACCGGCACATGGGAGACCATGCCCACGGCGGTGATCACCGAGTCCAGGGAGAACACGATGTCGATGATCGCGATCTGGATGATGGTGTAGATGAACTTGCCACCGGCACCCTTGGGTTCGTCGTGGGTTTCGTCTTCACCTTCCAGGGCGTGGTACATCTCCTGGGAGCTTTTCCACAGCAGGAACAGGCCACCGAAGAACAGGATCAGGTCGCGGCCGGAAATGCCTTGGCCGAAGACCACGAACAGGTCGTCGGTCAGGCGCATGACCCAGGTGATCGACAGCAGCAACAGGATTCGCGTGACCATGGCCAATGCCAGGCCGAAGATCCGGGTGCGTGCCTGCATATGCTTGGGCATGCGGCTGACCAGGATCGAAATCATGATGATGTTATCGATGCCCAGGACGATCTCGAGAGCCGTCAGGGTGAAGAAGGCAATCCAGATTTCCGGATTGGTCAGCCATTCCATGTGTATTCCTTTGAGCAAGTGTTAAACCGCGCAAGCTGCAGCGCCGCGCGGTGAGTGAGTCGGTACGATTATAGAGTGCTGAACAGCGGAAAAATCCCCATCAGCAATGCGGCGAACATTATGCACAGGCATACCAGTACTGCCCACTTCAGGGTGAAGCGCTGGTGATCGCCAAATTCGATACCGGCCAGTGCCACCAACAGGTAGGTCGACGGTACCAGCGGGCTGAGCAAGTGCACGGGCTGGCCAACGATCGAGGCGCGAGCCATTTCCACCGCGGTGATGCCGTAGTGGCTGGCGGCTTCGGCGAGTACCGGCAGTACGCCGTAGTAGAACGCATCGTTGGACATGAAGAAGGTGAACGGCATGCTCACCAGCGCGGTGATCACCGCCAGGTAAGGGCCCATGGCTTCCGGAATGACGGCCAGCAGGCTCTTGGACATGGCATCGACCATGCCGGTGCCCGACAGGATGCCGGTGAAGATCCCTGCGGCGAAGATCAACCCGACCACCGCCAATACGCTGCCGGCGTGGGCGGCGACGCGGTCTTTCTGCTGTTGCAGGCACGGGTAGTTGACGATCATCGCGATACTGAATGCCACCATGAACAGTACCGGCAGCGGCAACAGGCCGGCGATCAGGGTGCACATCAGGGCCAGGGTCAGGGCACCGTTGAACCAGATCAGCTTCGGACGGCGGGCGTCCGGGTATTGCGACACGCTGATCTCGCTGTGGTCGATCTCGTCGCCTTGCAGGTGCAGCTCACCCAGGCGCGCCCGTTCGCGCTTGCCGTACATGTAGGCAATCACCAGGATCGCGACCACACCGGCGGCCATCGCCGGGATCATCGGGACGAAAATATCCGAGGGGTCCACGTGCAGCGCACTGGCGGCGCGGGCGGTCGGGCCGCCCCAAGGGGTCATGTTCATCACGCCACCGGCGAGGATGATCAGGCCGGCCATGATCCGCGGGCTCATGCCGATGCGCTGGTACAGCGGCAGCATGGCGGCCACGCAGATCATGTAGGTGGTGGCGCCGTCACCGTCGAGGGACACCACCAGGGCCAGCACCGCGGTGCCGACCGACACCTTCAGCGGGTCGCCCTTGACCATCTTGAGGATCTTGCGCACGGCCGGGTCGAACAGGCCGGAGTCGATCATCAGGGCAAAATAGAGGATGGCGAACATCAGCATCACGCCGGTGGGCGCGAGCTTGGTAATGCCTTCGAGCATCATCGGGCCGATCTTCGGTGCGAAACCGCCGAACAGCGCGAACAGGATAGGCACGATGATCAGGGCGATCAGCGCGGACAGGCGCTTGGTCATGATCAGGAACATGAACGTGATGACCATGGCAAAGCCAAGGAAAGTCAGCATAGGAATACTCCAGGCGTAGCGCGGCTAGGGAATGGCGAACCGGGGTGGGGTCAGCGCAGAACGAAGGGCACGAGGCGTACGGGTGGAGTTGGGGCGAACAGGCGGGTACGGACGGACATCGGGGATCACCATTGTTGTTGTGTACAGCCGGTCTGTTGCCGGCAGTTGGGGGCGATCCTAGACGCGTTAGCTTTCAGCCAGCTTTCGTTGGTAAAACAGTTGGTGGTGGGAAGATGTACGGTCTTCAGGTGTACACATTGCAAATGTGGGAGGGGGCTCGCTCCCACATTGGAATGTGTTTATCCCGTGTACTTCAGGGCAGCTCAAGGCCGCCCGCTGCTTTGTGCAGTTTGCGCAGGTGTTCACCCACCTGCTTTAGGTTGGCTTCACACGCAGCAATTTCGGCCGCGCGGGACGGATCCAGTAGCGCCCTCACCTCTTTATCCAGCTCGCCGGTGAGCGATTGCAGCTGCTTCTGGCGCTCGGCGCTTTCCGATTCCAGGCGCTTGGCTTCCGATGATTGCGGCAGGCCATAGCCACCGCTGCCCAGCAGTTCTGCGGGACGGCTGAGGAAGCCACTGTTGGCGAGGATCTGCTGCAGCGTGGCGTTGGCTTTCTCCATGCCGCCGTTTTTCAGCTCGCGTGCACCGAGGTAGCGTTGCTTGACTTCGTCCTGGGCCAGCATCAGCTGTTTGCGAAAGCTCGCCTGTTCCAGCAGCAGCAGTGCGGCGCTGGTGCGCAGGTCGGCCTGGTCAAACCACTGGCGGCGCTCTTCGGCGCTGAGGGACAGCCAGTCTTCAACCTGGGTCTGTTTGATCGGCAGGTGTTTGCGCAGCACGTCGAACATGGCCTGGTAGCGTTCGCGGAAGGAGTCGAAGTGATACCCCAGGCGCATGGCCTCGCGTTTGTCGTTGAGTACGCTGGTATCCGCCAGGCCGCGGGCTTGCAGCACTTCCAGCAGGCCATTGGGGGTGATGTTGTCCAGGCCAGTCAGCTGCGGGTTGGCGCTGCCGCTGCGCAGCAGTTTCAGGCTTTCGACCGCGCAGTTGTTGGACAGGAAGTAATAGTTGCCGTCATAGCTCCAATGCATTTCAGCGGCGTGCTCGACGGTGTCGTTGATCTCCTGGCGCGACAGTTTCAGCGGCACGGACGCCAGGCCGCGCAGTTCGGTCTTGGTGTATTCGTCAATCACCTGGGCCAGCGGCAGCACGAACAGCCGTGACGGGTACTTGCCCACCAGGCCGTCCCAGCTGGACAGCTGCACATCGCCGACGAAGGCGCGGTAGGACAGCACCAGGTGCTGGTCCAGGTCGAGCCGGCAGTCCGGCCCACGGGGGCGGCCCGGCGCGCAGATCACCAGGCGCAACATACTGTGGCCCCAGCGGCTGACCAGGTTCTGGTTGGCTTCGGCCAGCAGGTAGTCGATTTCGTAGACCCGCTCCGGGTCGACGTGGCCCAGGGGGGTCTTGGCGAAATCGTTGCCGGCGTTGAGGAACGCGTAGGTCTTGGCGCAGGTGTCTTGTTCCGGTGGGGCCCAGCCGAAGTGTTCCTTGTAATAGCGGAACAGCGCGGGGCGCCGGCAGGCATAGCTTGGGTCGAGGAGGAAGTACTCCATATTGACCGCTACGAATTCCAGCGGGCTGGTGGTTTCGTAGATATCCGGGCTGCGCGCGACCTGACGGTTGTGTTGTTCGCGCTCACCGCGACGGCCGACATATTGCGGCCAGCCCGCCAGGTCCAGCAGGCGCGGGTCATCGCTGAGGGTGAAGCGCCGGTCATTCTGGCCACGGCATTGATCGGGCAGGCCGATCAGGCCGGTGATGTTGTTCTGGCGGCTGCAACGCTGGATCAGCGCGCGTTCGTCCTTGGGCCACAGGCGCGCACGGTCATAGATGTGGGTCAGTTCATGCAGCACGGTCGCGAGCATTTCCCGGCGCACGGTGCCGTGGGGGCGATTGGTTTTCTGCGTGGCAGCGCTGCCGTCGGTCAGGCTGTCGAGCAGGTTGCGGTTGAGGTCCAGCTCGGACACCAACGAAGCCTGGCCATAGGCATTTTCGGGCATCTTATCGGTCCAGCCGACATCGATGCGCCGGTCCAACTGCTCGACGAAGCGTGGTGGCAGCGAGCGCATCGCCTCATCGAGCAATGCCTGGCTGGCCTGCTGTTCGGCCGGGCTCAAGCCATCTGTCTTGAGCCGCAGTTGCAGGCTGGCCTGGGCTGCGCTGGCACACAGCAGCACAGTCCCGGCCAGGAGCCAGGCGACAAGGCGCCTCACAGAGCGAGAATGGCTTCGGCGAGGGTCTGGTCACTGGCATCGCGCGCTTCCGGCAGGCGGGTGCGCAGGGTGTCGAAGGCGGCTTCCAACTGCGCGCCGCGGATCTCGCCGTTGGTGGCGACGAAACTGGCCGCGTCATCGTGGGCTTCGCGCACGACTTTGGAGTCGCGGATAGAGGTGGTGGTGTCCGAAGTGAAATCAATGGTGCGGCCAGAGGCGCGAACAATGATGTTACTGGTGGCCACCAGGGTATGTGCCTGGGCAACGTCGGCCAACAACAGCAGGCCAAGGGTGGCGGCGATCAGCGGGCTACGCATGGAATGACTCCGAAATACAAAGATGATTATTGGACGAGAATTGCCTGCGCCAGTTCAAGGTCGCTGGCGTTAAGTTTTGGTTGGGTACGGCGCAGGTAATCCAGCGCGGATTCCAGCCGTGCGCCCCGCCATTGGCCGTCAGTGGCGATAAACGCAGCGGCATCATCCAGGGCCGCCACGACTACTTTCCGGTCGAAAGGCGCGGAGGTCACCTTGCTGGTGGCGTACGCGCTCGCGACGGTACCTTGGATGGTCAGGTCGAAGGCCGAAGCCAATGGCGACCAACTGGCACACAAACACACAGGGACAATTAGCAGGCGGTATGAAAAAGCCATGGGACTCGACAACTGAAAACGAGCGCCAAGGCTAGCGTAATGCCCGGGCGAGAGCCAGTGCGGCGGCATCGGGGAGCGACGGGCGCTCCCTTTGGGTCAACTCACTCAAATAGCCAGGATGGCTTGGGCCAGCTGTGCGTCAGTCGCGGTGTTCAGTTGCGGCGCCTGTTGGCGGATCTGGGCCAGGGCGCTTTCAAGCTTCACACCACGAATGGCGCCTTCGCTTGCGACGAAGCTGGCTGCGTCGTCACGGGCGGCGCGCACGACCTTGTTATCCCGCAGTGACGAAGTGGCATCGGAGGTGGCGTCGGAAGTAGCCTTCAGTGCGCCGACGATGGAGTCGGTGGTCACGATGAAGCTGGAGGCGCTGGCGTTGGTGGCCAGGGCCAGCAGGGCAGCAGCACTCAGCAGGCGAATACGGGACATGGGGTGACTCCTGTAGGTGAACGAATAAGGTGGCGCAGGGCAGCCATTGGGGATCAGACGCCTGTCCTAAACGGTTCGCCACGTTGTGCATGGATATTAAGCCGCTGTTTATCCGTTCGGAAAGCTTCTTGACTGCCTAGTCTCGCCAGAACGGCTTGGACAGCTCGGCCATTCGGTCTCCCGGGCTGATGCCGACATCGGAGAGTTCTCGAAGATCGAGTTGCGCCAGTTGGCGGCGTTCGTAGGCGTGGCGGAGCCATTTGGCCAGCGTGGAAGCTGTCCTGTGTAACAGCCGTTTATATAGAGAAGGTTGGGTGTCCATGGTGGGCGCCTTTCGTGAGGTCCTGGAACACCATGGTGGGCGAGTGGCTCTGACCGTTACAGATACACCAATGTTTAATTGTACTGCTTAACTGTTATATTTTTTGAACTGTACTGGTTTGGATGAATGGCTTCTGTCTGGACTGGAAGAATGCTGTCCCGGAAAACAACAAAGCCCGCCTCCGGTCTCCCGGGGCGGGCTTTGTTTTGACAAATCAGTGCTGGCAGTGGACCCGGTAGGTCAGGGCCAGCGGGCGTCAATTAACGCCAGAACGGCTTGCTCAGCTCTTCATAGCGTTGAGCTTCGCTGATACCGGCATCAGCCAGCAGACGCGAATCCAGACGAGCCAGTTGATGGCGGCTGGAGATGCGGCGCTGCCACAACATCAGGTTGGCGAGAACGCGCAAAGGCAGGGAAGCCTGGGTGTTTACAGCTTTTTCTTCGAAGAACAGTTCGGAACTGAGTGTACGTTCCATGATGACATCCTTCCGCTTGTGGCGGGATTAGGTAGTGGTTTAACTGATGCCAATGATCCTCTTCCGGCGCAAGACTCTCTAGATACAGTTCACCTGTTTTGTGAGGGGCCAGTTAACTGTTTACAGGTGCTGTACTGTACGGAAATGGGGCAACTGTACCTGTCCGCACTGAAACAGTGCGAAATAGGCATTTTATGGTGTGGGTGTGGGAATTTTCGGTAGGAAATGACCGGTACAGCAGTACAGTTTTTTCAAGAAGCGAGGGGTGTGGCATCGAGCTGACGAAACTGTGTTTGCGTCAGCTCGAATCTGTATCAATCAAGCCTTGAGCATATGCCCGGTTTCTTCCAGATTAATGTGCCAACTCAGTGCTTCGCGCAGGATGTGTGGGGTGTGGCCACCGATAGCACAGGCTGAGTTGAAGTAAGTGTTCAGCGCATCGCGGTAGGCCGGATGCACACAGTTGTCGATGATCACCCGGGCCCGCTCCCGCGGCGCCAGGCCCCGCAAGTCGGCGAGGCCGACTTCGGTGACCAGGATGTCGACGTCGTGTTCGGTGTGGTCCACATGGCTGACCATCGGCACCACGCTGGAAATCGCGCCGCCCTTGGCAATCGACTTGGTGACGAAGATCGCCAGATGCGCGTTGCGCGCGAAGTCGCCGGAACCGCCGATGCCGTTCATCATCCGCGTGCCGCAGATGTGGGTGGAGTTGACGTTGCCGTAGATGTCGAACTCCAGCGCCGTGTTGATGCCGATAATGCCCAGGCGCCGCACTACTTCAGGGTGATTGGAAATTTCCTGCGGGCGCAGCACCAGCTTGTCTTTGTAGTGCTCCAGGTTGCCGAACACGTCGGCATTGCGCCGCTCCGACAGGGTGATCGAGCTGCCCGAGGCAAAGCTCAGTTTGCCGGCGTCGATCAGGTCGAACGTCGAGTCCTGCAACACTTCCGAATACATGGTCAGGTCTTCGAACGGCGAATCGATCAGGCCGCACATCACTGCGTTGGCAATGTTGCCGATCCCGGCCTGCAGCGGGCCAAGCTTGTTGGTCATGCGCCCGGCGTCCACTTCCTGCTTGAGGAAGTTGATCAGGTGGTTGGCGATGCCCTGGGTATCGCTGTCGGGTGGTGTCACGGTGGAGGCTGAGTCGGCCTGATTGGTGATCACGATGGCGACGATCTTCTCCGGCGGGATCGGGATCGCGGTGCTGCCGATGCGGTCGTCGACCTTTACCAGCGGGATCGGCGTACGGGTTGGCCGGTAGGTCGGGATATAGATGTCGTGCAGCCCTTCCAGATTCGGGTTGTGTGCCAGGTTGATCTCGACGATCACTTGCTTGGCGAAAATCGCGAAGCTGGCGGAGTTACCCACGGATGTGGTGGGCACGATATGGCCTTGTTCGGTGATCGCAACGGCCTCGATGACGGCAATGTCCGGCAGCTTGAGCTGGTTGTTGCGCAGTTGCTCGACGGTTTCCGACAGGTGCTGATCGATAAACATCACCTCGCCGGCGTTGATCGCCTTGCGCAAGGTGCTATCGACCTGGAACGGCATGCGTCGGGACAGCACGCCGGCTTCGGTCAACTGCTTGTCCAGGTCGTTACCCAGGCTGGCGCCGGTCATCAGGGTGATTTTCAGCGGGGACGTCTTGGCGCGTTCGGCCAGGGCGTGGGGCACGGCCTTGGCTTCACCGGCACGGGTGAAGCCGCTCATGCCGACGGTCATGCCGTCCTCGATCAGTGCGGCGGCGTCTGCCGCGCTCATGACCTTGTTCAACAACGAAGGCAAGCGGATACGATCACGGTACATGAATTGTTATCTCAGGCTACGGAAGCAAGGTGGGCAGTGTAGTGATTTCAAAAAGTTTCGGCCCGCTACCATGGTCGAATGCGGGGCAGCGATTTAGAGCCTTTGGTCGGGTTTCATGGGGTAATAAAAAACCCCAGCCTACTGGAGGCCAGGGTTTCGGGTATTGCTCTGGCGCAGTGTTATTCGACGGCCTTGACCATGTCTTCGATGACCTTCTTGGCATCACCGAAGACCATCATGGTCTTGTCCAGGTAGAACAGTTCGTTATCCAGCCCGGCATAACCGCTGGCCATCGAGCGCTTGTTGACGATGATGGTCTTGGCCTTGAACGCTTCCAGGATCGGCATGCCGGCAATCGGCGAGTTGGGGTCGTTCTTGGCGGCCGGGTTGACCACGTCGTTCGCGCCCAGCACCAGCACCACGTCAGCCTGGCCAAATTCGGAGTTGATATCCTCCATCTCGAACACCTGGTCGTAAGGCACTTCCGCCTCGGCCAGCAGGACGTTCATATGCCCAGGCATACGGCCGGCCACGGGGTGGATCGCGTATTTCACAGTCACGCCACGGTGGGTCAGCTTCTCGGTCAGTTCCTTCAGGGCATGCTGTGCCCGTGCCACTGCCAGGCCATAGCCTGGAACGATGATCACGGTGTCGGCGTTGGTCAGCAGGAAGGTGGCGTCGTCGGCCGAACCGGACTTCACCGGGCGTGCTTCTTTAGAACCCGCTGCAGCGCCGGCATCCGGCGCATTGCCGAAACCGCCGAGCAGTACATTAAAGAAGGAGCGGTTCATCGCCTTGCACATGATGTACGACAGGATCGCACCGCTTGAACCCACCAGCGAACCGGCAATGATCAGCATCGAGTTGTTCAGCGAGAAGCCGATGCCCGCCGCTGCCCAGCCGGAGTAGCTGTTAAGCATCGACACAACAACCGGCATATCCGCGCCGCCGATTGGGATGATGATCAGCACGCCGAGCACGAACGCCAATGCCAGCATCAGCGCAAAGGCGGTGAGGTTGCCGGTGAACATGAACGCCAGGCCCAGGCCGAGGGTTGCAAGGCCGAGCACCAGGTTGATCTTGTGCTGGCCGCCAAACTGTACCGGTGCGCCTTGGAACAGGCGGAACTTGTACTTGCCCGAGAGCTTGCCGAACGCGATCACCGAACCGGAGAAGGTAATCGCCCCGATGGCCGCGCCGAGGAACAGCTCCAGGCGGTTGCCCGCCGGGATCGCATCGCCCAGGTGTTTGACGATGCCCAGGGACTGTGGCTCGACCACGGCGGCAATCGCGATAAACACCGCGGCCAGGCCGATCATGCTGTGCATGAAGGCGACCAGTTCGGGCATCTTGGTCATTTCTACGCGCTTGGCCATGATCGAGCCGGCGGTGCCGCCGACCAGCAGGCCGACGATCACGTAGCCGATACCGGCGGTGGCCAGTTCAGCGCCGAGCTTATAGATCAGGCCTACGGTCGTGAGTACCGCCAGCGCCATGCCGAGCATGCCGAACAGGTTGCCGCGTCGCGACGTAGTGGGATGCGACAGGCCTTTGAGGGCCTGGATAAAGCAGATCGACGCGATCAGGTACAGCGTCGTCACCAGATTCATGCTCATTACTTCGGCGCCTCTTCTTTTACTTTCGGGGCTTTCTTCTTGAACATCTCCAGCATCCTGCGAGTTACTAGGAAACCGCCGAACACGTTCACGGCTGCGAGGGCCACAGCCAGGGTGCCCATGGTCTTGCCCAGTGGTGTAACGGTCAGCGCTGCAGCGAGCATGGCGCCGACAATCACAATCGCTGAAATGGCGTTCGTCACTGCCATCAACGGTGTGTGCAGTGCGGGCGTTACGTTCCAGACCACGTGGTAACCGACATAAATCGCCAGCACAAAGATGATCAGGTTGTAGATACCGGGGGAGATAAGCTCTTCCATCGTCTGAATCCCTGCTTAGGCGTTTTTGCGGATGACTTGGCCGTCGCGGCACATGAGGCACGCGGCGACGATGTCGTCTTCGAGGTTGATTTCAAACTGCCCTTCCTTGTTGAAGACCAGCTTCAGGAAGTCCAGCAGGTTGCGCGCATATAAAGCTGAGGCGTCGGCGGCGACGGCACCGGCCAGGTTGGTTGGGCCGCAGATGATCACGCCGTTTTCCACCACGGTTTGATCGGCGACGGTCAGCGGGCAATTGCCGCCCTGGGCTGCGGCGAGGTCGATCACCACCGAGCCGGGTTTCATCTGCGCGACGGTCTCGGCGCTGAGCAGGGTCGGTGCCTTGCGGCCCGGGATCAATGCGGTGGTGATGACAATGTCGGCCTGCTTGGCGCGTTCGTGCACCGCCAGGGCCTGGCGCTGCATCCAGCTGGTCGGCATTGGGCGCGCATAACCGCCGACGCCGACGGCGCATTCACGTTCTTCATCTGTCTCGTAGGGCACGTCGACGAACTTGGCGCCGAGCGACTCGATCTGCTCTTTTACCGCAGGGCGCACGTCGGATGCTTCGATCACCGCGCCCAGGCGTTTCGCCGTGGCGATGGCTTGAAGGCCTGCAACACCGGCGCCGAGGATCAGCACGCGCGCGGCTTTGACCGTACCGGCGGCGGTCATCAGCATCGGCATGAAGCGCGGGTAATGATGGGCGGCGAGCAACACGGCTTTATAACCGGCGATGTTGGCCTGGGAAGACAGCACGTCGAGGCTCTGGGCCCGCGAGGTACGTGGCGCAGCTTCCAGCGCAAAGGCAGTGATGCCCTGCTCGGCCAGCTTGGCAATGGTTTCGTTGCTGAACGGATTGAGCATGCCCACCAACACGGTGCCGCTTTTGATCAGCGCCAGTTCGCTGTCGCTGGGGGCGACCACCTTGAGAATCAGCTCGGCGCCAAACGCATCGCCGGCACTGCCAATGGTCGCGCCTGCCGCTTCATAGGCACTGTCGACGATGCTGGCCTTGAGGCCTGCGCCGCTTTGAACAGTGACCTTATGGCCCTGGCCGATCAGCTTCTTGATGGTTTCCGGGGTGGCAGCCACCCGCGTTTCACCGGTCTGGGTTTCGAGAGGAACACCAATGTGCACGTCAAATCTCCTGCATGATCTTTTTGCTTTTGATCTTTTTGTAAAAAGGCCAGTGCACCGCGAGTGGCGCAGCTGGGGCGGCCGATCAGCACGATCCCGCTGAAATGACAGCGGGGCGCGGCATTTTGCAGGCGAACTTTACGGCCTTCAAGGGATTATGACGGGTGACGAAAAATTAACTACAAGTCACCCTGTGACTGATTGTCGCAACGGTCTGAAATAACCTCTTTAAATACAGGCGTTTAAAGGGATTCAGCTGGTTCGTGTGTTTTTTTCCATCGTTGATGTGAATAGTCGGGCATTGGCTGATAGGAGTCGCTACAAGCCACGAAAACCATGGCTTTAAGCCTTGTTTCAGGCTCACAGGTACAGTCTGCTTAAATGCGACATATACGTATATCTGTAGGCTTGAGATTTAGCTGACTACAAAGTCAGCATGTGAGGCTTGTCCTTTAAATGCTGGGGCTGTAGCGCTGCGATTGGTCTATCAACCAGTCTCTGAACGCGTGCAGTGAAGCTGATTCGACTTTTCTGTCAGGAATCATCAGGTAATAAGCCTTCGAACTGGTCAGTGCCTGCGGGCTTGCGATCACCAGTCGCTGCTCGTCCAGTTCTCGCTGGATAAGGAATGGCGGGATCAGTGCAATACCCATGTCATGCATGGCGGCTTGAGACAACATCGAGAATAGCTCGTAACGTGGGCCTGTCATGTCGCGGGGCACGTTCAGTTGCTGGGCGTTGAACCATTGGCGCCAGGCGTAAGGGCGGGTGGTCTGCTGCAGCAATGGCAGTTCTGCAATCTCCTGGGGGGTGAATCGCTCAAGTTCGCCCAATAGTCGCGGGCTGCACACGGGGACAGGATTTTCTCCCATTAGCCTGTGGGATTCGGTGCCGGACCAATCTGCGTCGCCGAAGTAAATTGCTGCGTCGAATTCCGTATCCGCAAATAGAAAAGGACGCGTGCGGTTAGTCAGGTTTACCGTCACCTCCGGATGCTCTCGTTGAAAGTCCTTGAGGCGAGGGATCAACCATTGCGTACCAAAAGTGGGTACCACGGCCAGTTCAATGGTGTTTGCGCCTTGCTGCCCCATGACGGACAGGGTATCGCGCTCCACAGCGTCCAGCTGGGTGGCCACGCGACGGCTGTATGAAAGTCCCGCCTCCGTCAGCTTTACCCCGCGCCGTGAGCGCCGAAACAGCTCGACACTTAAAAACTCCTCCAGGCTGGCGATCTGTCGGCAAATGGCGCCTTGGGTGATGGAAAGCTCATGCGCCGCCTTGGTAAAGCTCTCGTGGCGGGCTGCCGCTTCAAAACTGACAAGGGCGGTGGTGCTGGGAATTTTCCTGCGCATATACCTTGTCCTCACATAAAAAGTTCAGCTGCGCCGCTTATAGGCGTTACGAAGTGAGAAATTATCACAAGCCTATGCAAAAACCTCGTTTGCTCTCCCTGCCTGCCCGGCCTAGGCTCCATGCACGATTTCTGATTTTCTTTGCGAGGACTCATTCATGGCTGGCAAGGCAAGCTTCAACTGGATCGATCCACTGCTGCTGGATCAACAGCTCACCGAAGAGGAGCGCATGGTGCGCGACAGTGCTGAGCAATTCGCCCAGGACAAGCTGGCGCCGCGTGTGCTTGAAGCTTTTCGCCATGAAAAGACCGACCCGGCGATTTTCCGTGAAATGGGTGAGACCGGTTTGCTGGGGGCAATGATTCCTGAGCAGTACGGGGGCAGTGGTTTGAACTACGTCAGCTACGGCCTGATTGCGCGTGAGGTTGAGCGCGTCGACTCCGGTTATCGCTCGATGATGAGTGTGCAGTCGTCACTGGTGATGGTGCCTATCAATGAGTTCGGCACCGAAGCGCAAAAGCAGAAGTACTTGCCGAAATTGGCCTCGGGCGAATGGATTGGCTGCTTTGGTTTGACCGAGCCTGACCACGGTTCCGATCCCGGCGCGATGGTTACTCGTGCACGCAAAGTGGATGGCGGCTACAGCCTGACGGGCGCAAAAATGTGGATCACCAATAGCCCGATTGCGGACGTGTTTGTGGTGTGGGCCAAGGACGACGCTGGGGATATTCGTGGGTTTGTCCTGGAGAAAGGCTGGAAGGGCCTGAGTGCGCCGGCGATTCACGGCAAGGTCGGCCTGCGCGCCTCCATCACCGGTGAGATCGTGATGGATAACGTGTTTGTGCCGGAAGAGAACATTTTCCCGGATGTGCGCGGCTTGAAGGGCCCTTTCACCTGCCTTAACTCGGCGCGTTATGGCATCTCCTGGGGGGCTTTGGGTGCTGCCGAGTTCTGTTGGCACACCGCACGCCAGTACACCCTGGATCGTCAGCAGTTCGGCCGGCCATTGGCGGCAACTCAATTGATCCAGAAGAAGTTGGCCGATATGCAGACCGAAATCACCCTGGCGCTGCAAGGCTGCCTGCGCCTGGGGCGTATGAAGGAAGAGGGAACGGCCGCGGTTGAAATCACATCGATCATGAAGCGCAACTCGTGCGGCAAGTCCTTGGATATCGCGCGTATGGCACGGGACATGTTGGGGGGCAACGGCATCTCCGACGAGTTCGGGGTGGCGCGTCATCTGGTGAACCTGGAGGTGGTTAACACCTATGAGGGTACCCATGACGTGCACGCTCTGATTCTGGGGCGCGCGCAAACCGGTCTTCAGGCGTTCTATTAATAGGGGAACGGCATGGGCGCGCTTTCGCATCTGCGGGTATTGGATTTATCGCGAGTGTTGGCAGGCCCTTGGTCCGGGCAGATCCTTGCGGATCTTGGGGCTGAGGTGATCAAGGTCGAGCGACCTGGTAGCGGTGACGACACGCGCGCCTGGGGGCCGCCCTTCCTTAAGGATGCTGATGGCGAGAACACGAGTGAGGCGGCGTACTACTTGTCGGCTAATCGCAACAAAGAGTCGGTGACTATCGATTTTACGCGGCCGGAGGGGCAGCAACTGGTGCGAGATCTGGCGGCCAAGTCCGACATCTTGATCGAGAACTTCAAGGTGGGTGGGCTGGCGGCGTATGGGTTGGACTACGAGTCGCTCAAGAAGGTGAATCCGGAGTTGATCTACTGCTCGATCACTGGCTTCGGTCAGACGGGCCCTTATGCCGCCCGGGCGGGGTATGACTTCATGATCCAGGGGTTGGGTGGGCTGATGAGTCTTACCGGCCGGCCGGAAGGTGATGAGGGCGCCGGACCGGTGAAGGTGGGGGTTGCGTTGACTGACATTCTCACTGGGCTCTACTCGACAGTGGCGATCCTGGCTGCGCTGGCGCATCGGGATCATGACGGGGGTGGGCAGCATATCGATATGGCGTTGCTTGATGTGCAGGTGGCTTGTCTGGCTAACCAGGCGATGAACTACCTGGCCACGGGAGCGGCGCCAAAACGACTGGGTAATGCTCATCCGAATATCGTGCCTTATCAGGATTTCCCTACGGCCGATGGCGATTTCATATTGACCGTGGGTAATGACGGGCAATTTCGCAAGTTCGCCGAAGTGGCTGGACAGCCGCAGTGGGCGGATGACCCGCGGTTCTCCACTAATAATGTGCGGGTAGCCAACCGCACTGAGCTGATTCCATTGATTCGCCAGGTTACGATCTTCAAGACGACGGCTGAGTGGGTGTCACAACTGGAGCGGGTTGGTGTGCCTTGCGGGCCGATCAATGACCTGGCCCAGGTGTTTGCCGATCCTCAGGTAAAGGCACGAGGGTTGGCGATACAGCTGCCACATGCGTTGGCAGGGATGGTGCCGCTGGTGGCCAGTCCGATTCGGTTATCCAAGACGCCTGTGGAGTACCGTACTGCGCCTCCTTTGTTGGGGCAGCATACGGCTCAGGTGCTGCAGGATGTGTTGGGGTTGGGCTCAGCGAATGTGAAGGCTTTAAAAGAAGCGGGAGTCATCTAGGGGAGCTCTTCTATATATAGAGGAGCATGTTTTGGTGGTTTTTTAATCAATTCAGTAGATTGATAGGAAAACCAAATTAATGGTTGACGGCAGATTCTGGACGTCTATAATTCGCCCCACTTCCGGCGCAGTCGAAACGTAAAACTCCTTGGTAAACAATGAGTTATGCAGAATAAGGCAGCGAATTGCTTCAGTTCATCGAAGCTCAGAAGGAGTTGGTAGGGTCGTGTTGTTTGACGCTATTAACGATTCGATCTTCTCGGTCGAAAGTGGAGAAAAGAGGTGTTGACAGCAGCGTGTAACGCTGTAGAATTCGCCTCCCGCTGACGAGAGATCGTAAGCGCAAGTGGTTGAAGTTGTTGAAGAAATCTTCGAAAGCTTCTGAAAATAATCACTTGACAGCAAATGAGGCTGCTGTAGAATGCGCGCCTCGGTTGAGACGAAAGCTCTTAACCAACCGCTCTTTAACAACTGAATCAAGCAATTCGTGTGGGTGCTTGTGGAGTCAGACTGATAGTCAACAAGATTATCAGCATCACAAGTTACTCCGCGAGAAATCAAAGATGTAACCAACGATTGCTGAGCCAAGTTTAGGGTTTCTTAAAAACCCAAAGATGTTTGAACTGAAGAGTTTGATCATGGCTCAGATTGAACGCTGGCGGCAGGCCTAACACATGCAAGTCGAGCGGTAGAGAGAAGCTTGCTTCTCTTGAGAGCGGCGGACGGGTGAGTAATGCCTAGGAATCTGCCTGGTAGTGGGGGATAACGTTCGGAAACGGACGCTAATACCGCATACGTCCTACGGGAGAAAGCAGGGGACCTTCGGGCCTTGCGCTATCAGATGAGCCTAGGTCGGATTAGCTAGTTGGTGGGGTAATGGCTCACCAAGGCGACGATCCGTAACTGGTCTGAGAGGATGATCAGTCACACTGGAACTGAGACACGGTCCAGACTCCTACGGGAGGCAGCAGTGGGGAATATTGGACAATGGGCGAAAGCCTGATCCAGCCATGCCGCGTGTGTGAAGAAGGTCTTCGGATTGTAAAGCACTTTAAGTTGGGAGGAAGGACCATTACCTAATACGTGATGGTTTTGACGTTACCGACAGAATAAGCACCGGCTAACTCTGTGCCAGCAGCCGCGGTAATACAGAGGGTGCAAGCGTTAATCGGAATTACTGGGCGTAAAGCGCGCGTAGGTGGTTTGTTAAGTTGGATGTGAAATCCCCGGGCTCAACCTGGGAACTGCATTCAAAACTGACTGACTAGAGTATGGTAGAGGGTGGTGGAATTTCCTGTGTAGCGGTGAAATGCGTAGATATAGGAAGGAACACCAGTGGCGAAGGCGACCACCTGGACTGATACTGACACTGAGGTGCGAAAGCGTGGGGAGCAAACAGGATTAGATACCCTGGTAGTCCACGCCGTAAACGATGTCAACTAGCCGTTGGGAGCCTTGAGCTCTTAGTGGCGCAGCTAACGCATTAAGTTGACCGCCTGGGGAGTACGGCCGCAAGGTTAAAACTCAAATGAATTGACGGGGGCCCGCACAAGCGGTGGAGCATGTGGTTTAATTCGAAGCAACGCGAAGAACCTTACCAGGCCTTGACATCCAATGAACTTTCCAGAGATGGATTGGTGCCTTCGGGAACATTGAGACAGGTGCTGCATGGCTGTCGTCAGCTCGTGTCGTGAGATGTTGGGTTAAGTCCCGTAACGAGCGCAACCCTTGTCCTTAGTTACCAGCACGTAATGGTGGGCACTCTAAGGAGACTGCCGGTGACAAACCGGAGGAAGGTGGGGATGACGTCAAGTCATCATGGCCCTTACGGCCTGGGCTACACACGTGCTACAATGGTCGGTACAGAGGGTTGCCAAGCCGCGAGGTGGAGCTAATCCCAGAAAACCGATCGTAGTCCGGATCGCAGTCTGCAACTCGACTGCGTGAAGTCGGAATCGCTAGTAATCGCGAATCAGAATGTCGCGGTGAATACGTTCCCGGGCCTTGTACACACCGCCCGTCACACCATGGGAGTGGGTTGCACCAGAAGTAGCTAGTCTAACCTTCGGGAGGACGGTTACCACGGTGTGATTCATGACTGGGGTGAAGTCGTAACAAGGTAGCCGTAGGGGAACCTGCGGCTGGATCACCTCCTTAATCGACGACATCAGCTGCTCCATAAGTTCCCACACGAATTGCTTGATTCATTGAAGAAGACGATAAGAAGCAGCCCGAAATTGGGTCTGTAGCTCAGTTGGTTAGAGCGCACCCCTGATAAGGGTGAGGTCGGCAGTTCGAATCTGCCCAGACCCACCAATTTTGTGTGGGAAACGCCTGTAGAAATACGGGGCCATAGCTCAGCTGGGAGAGCGCCTGCCTTGCACGCAGGAGGTCAACGGTTCGATCCCGTTTGGCTCCACCACTACTGCTTCTGCGTTATGAAAGCTTAGAAATGAGCATTCCATCGGTATGATGGTGAATGTTGATTTCTAGTCTTTGATTAGATCGTTCTTTAAAAATTTGGGTATGTGATAGAAAGATAGACTGAACGTTACTTTCACTGGTAACGGATCAGGCTAAGGTAAAATTTGTGAGTGGCTCTTAATTGAGTATGATCGAATTTTCGGCGAATGTCGTCTTCACAGTATAACCAGATTGCTTGGGGTTATATGGTCAAGTGAAGAAGCGCATACGGTGGATGCCTTGGCAGTCAGAGGCGATGAAAGACGTGGTAGCCTGCGAAAAGCTTCGGGGAGTCGGCAAACAGACTTTGATCCGGAGATGTCTGAATGGGGGAACCCAGCCATCATAAGATGGTTATCTTGTACTGAATACATAGGTGCAAGAAGCGAACCAGGGGAACTGAAACATCTAAGTACCCTGAGGAAAAGAAATCAACCGAGATTCCCTTAGTAGTGGCGAGCGAACGGGGACTAGCCCTTAAGTGGCTTTGAGATTAGCGGAACGCTCTGGAAAGTGCGGCCATAGTGGGTGATAGCCCTGTACGCGAAAATCTCTTAGTCATGAAATCGAGTAGGACGGAGCACGAGAAACTTTGTCTGAATATGGGGGGACCATCCTCCAAGGCTAAATACTACTGACTGACCGATAGTGAACTAGTACCGTGAGGGAAAGGCGAAAAGAACCCCGGAGAGGGGAGTGAAATAGATCCTGAAACCGTATGCGTACAAGCAGTGGGAGCCCACTTTGTTGGGTGACTGCGTACCTTTTGTATAATGGGTCAGCGACTTATTTTCAGTGGCGAGCTTAACCGAATAGGGGAGGCGTAGCGAAAGCGAGTCTTAATAGGGCGTCTAGTCGCTGGGAATAGACCCGAAACCGGGCGATCTATCCATGGGCAGGTTGAAGGTTGGGTAACACTAACTGGAGGACCGAACCGACTACCGTTGAAAAGTTAGCGGATGACCTGTGGATCGGAGTGAAAGGCTAATCAAGCTCGGAGATAGCTGGTTCTCCTCGAAAGCTATTTAGGTAGCGCCTCATGTATCACTGTAGGGGGTAGAGCACTGTTTCGGCTAGGGGGTCATCCCGACTTACCAAACCGATGCAAACTCCGAATACCTACAAGTGCCGAGCATGGGAGACACACGGCGGGTGCTAACGTCCGTCGTGAAAAGGGAAACAACCCAGACCGTCAGCTAAGGTCCCAAAGTTATGGTTAAGTGGGAAACGATGTGGGAAGGCTTAGACAGCTAGGAGGTTGGCTTAGAAGCAGCCACCCTTTAAAGAAAGCGTAATAGCTCACTAGTCGAGTCGGCCTGCGCGGAAGATGTAACGGGGCTCAAACCATACACCGAAGCTACGGGTATCACGTAAGTGATGCGGTAGAGGAGCGTTCTGTAAGCCTGTGAAGGTGAGTTGAGAAGCTTGCTGGAGGTATCAGAAGTGCGAATGCTGACATGAGTAACGATAATGGGTGTGAAAAACACCCACGCCGAAAGACCAAGGTTTCCTGCGCAACGTTAATCGACGCAGGGTTAGTCGGTCCCTAAGGCGAGGCTGAAAAGCGTAGTCGATGGAAAACAGGTTAATATTCCTGTACTTCTGGTTATTGCGATGGAGGGACGGAGAAGGCTAGGCCAGCTTGGCGTTGGTTGTCCAAGTTTAAGGTGGTAGGCTGAGATCTTAGGTAAATCCGGGATCTTAAGGCCGAGAGCTGATGACGAGTTACCTTTTAGGTAACGAAGTGGTTGATGCCATGCTTCCAAGAAAAGCTTCTAAGCTTCAGGTAACCAGGAACCGTACCCCAAACCGACACAGGTGGTTGGGTAGAGAATACCAAGGCGCTTGAGAGAACTCGGGTGAAGGAACTAGGCAAAATGGCACCGTAACTTCGGGAGAAGGTGCGCCGGTGAGGGTGAAGGACTTGCTCCGTAAGCTCATGCCGGTCGAAGATACCAGGCCGCTGCGACTGTTTATTAAAAACACAGCACTCTGCAAACACGAAAGTGGACGTATAGGGTGTGACGCCTGCCCGGTGCCGGAAGGTTAATTGATGGGGTTAGCTAACGCGAAGCTCTTGATCGAAGCCCCGGTAAACGGCGGCCGTAACTATAACGGTCCTAAGGTAGCGAAATTCCTTGTCGGGTAAGTTCCGACCTGCACGAATGGCGTAACGATGGCGGCGCTGTCTCCACCCGAGACTCAGTGAAATTGAAATCGCTGTGAAGATGCAGTGTATCCGCGGCTAGACGGAAAGACCCCGTGAACCTTTACTATAGCTTTGCACTGGACTTTGAATTTGCTTGTGTAGGATAGGTGGGAGGCTTTGAAGCGTGGACGCCAGTCTGCGTGGAGCCAACCTTGAAATACCACCCTGGCAACTTTGAGGTTCTAACTCAGGTCCGTTATCCGGATCGAGGACAGTGTATGGTGGGTAGTTTGACTGGGGCGGTCTCCTCCTAAAGAGTAACGGAGGAGTACGAAGGTGCGCTCAGACCGGTCGGAAATCGGTCGTAGAGTATAAAGGCAAAAGCGCGCTTGACTGCGAGACAGACACGTCGAGCAGGTACGAAAGTAGGTCTTAGTGATCCGGTGGTTCTGTATGGAAGGGCCATCGCTCAACGGATAAAAGGTACTCCGGGGATAACAGGCTGATACCGCCCAAGAGTTCATATCGACGGCGGTGTTTGGCACCTCGATGTCGGCTCATCACATCCTGGGGCTGAAGCCGGTCCCAAGGGTATGGCTGTTCGCCATTTAAAGTGGTACGCGAGCTGGGTTTAGAACGTCGTGAGACAGTTCGGTCCCTATCTGCCGTGGACGTTTGAGATTTGAGAGGGGCTGCTCCTAGTACGAGAGGACCGGAGTGGACGAACCTCTGGTGTTCCGGTTGTCACGCCAGTGGCATTGCCGGGTAGCTATGTTCGGAATAGATAACCGCTGAAAGCATCTAAGCGGGAAACTAGCCTCAAGATGAGATCTCACTGGGACCTTGAGTCCCCTGAAGGGCCGTCGAAGACTACGACGTTGATAGGTTGGGTGTGTAAGCGCTGTGAGGCGTTGAGCTAACCAATACTAATTGCCCGTGAGGCTTGACCATATAACACCCAAGCAATTTGCGTCGAAAGGCCAGATTGCGGTGTGTGAAGACGCAATGAACCGAAAGTTCGAGATCTTACAAAACACCGACAGCTGTCACATACCCAATTTGCTGAAGCGAGGCCAGCTGGCCACGACTCAGTACCCGAATTTCTTGACGACCATAGAGCATTGGAACCACCTGATCCCATCCCGAACTCAGCAGTGAAACGATGCATCGCCGATGGTAGTGTGGGGTTTCCCCATGTGAGAGTAGGTCATCGTCAAGATTAAATTCCGAGCCCCCTGTTTGCTAACGCAGACAGGGGTTTCGTTTATGTAGAAGTCCATGAATTTCATCGGCACGTTGCTAAAGCAACGCTCCGGTACACAGAATTTCTTGACGACCATAGAGCATTGGAACCACCTGATCCCATCCCGAACTCAGCAGTGAAACGATGCATCGCCGATGGTAGTGTGGGGTTTCCCCATGTGAGAGTAGGTCATCGTCAAGATTAAATTCCAGAACCCCTGTCTGCTCATGTAGACAGGGGTTTTGTCGTTTAGAGGGTTTATGAACTCTGTAAGCGAGCAGCAACTGCGCCTACCCAACTCCCAAATCATGTTCATGGCACTGATCTGCTTTAAGAGCACGACACAGGTAGTAGGAAAGAATTTTTTACTTTTAAATCTTGTACGACAACCTTTGGTCGGTTTCCTACGTAAAAGGGCGATTCATCCCACAATTTCCTAAGCTTTCCTTCAGCTTGGCCGAAAGCCTGATGAGCCATGCGTGCACCGAAATAGAGCGGCTCGAGACGCCGCCTATACCGTTACATGGAATGTTTCTCTCGGCACGCTCACCCCCATTTGGCAAAAAGAAGTCGATGAAATGAATCTCAAATTCAGTCATAAAATTCTGTTGGCCGCGTCAGGCGTTGTGGTTCTGGCCTTCGCGTTATTCACGCTTTACAACGATTACCTGCAGCGCAGCACCATCAAACAGAATCTGGAGTCGTCTATCCAGCAGTCCGGTGAGCTCACCGCGAGTAGTGTGCAGAACTGGCTTAGCGGTCGAATACTGGTGCTCGAAAGTCTGACGCAAAACGTTGCCTATCAGGGTAGTGCTGCTGATCTTCCAGGGTTGGTCGATCAACCGGCGTTCACCTCGAACTTCCAGTTCACCTACGTTGGCCAAACCAACGGTGTGTTCACCCAGCGCCCGGACGCAAAAATGCCTGACGGCTACGACCCTCGTCAGCGTCCCTGGTACAAGCAAGCCGTGGCTGCCGATAAACCAATGCTCACGCCGCCCTATATGGCCGCCGTAGGTGGGCAGATCGTAACTATTGCTATGCCGGTGAAAAAGAACGGCGAGTTGCTCGGCGTGGTCGGCGGAGACCTGAGCCTGCAAACCCTGGTGAAAATCATCAATTCGGTGGACTTCGGCGGCATCGGCCATGCGTTCCTGGTCAGCGGCGACGGCCAAGTCATCGTAAGTCCTGACGAAGACCAGGTGATGAAAAACCTCAAGGACATCTACCCAGGCACTAACGTCCGTATTGAAAAAGTTAATCAGGACGTAGTTCTCAAGGGCCAGGATCGCATCCTGTCGTTCACACCTATCAGTGGCTTGCCCGGTGCAGATTGGTATATCGGCCTGTCGATTGATAAAGACAAAGCTTACGCACCGCTGGGCAAATTCCGTACGTCTGCATTGATCGCCATGCTGATCGCCGTAGTCGCGATTGCCGTGCTCTTGAGCCTGCTGATTCAAGTGTTACTGCGGCCCCTGACCACCATGGGTATTGCCATGCAGGACATTGCCCAAGGTGAGGGCGACCTGACTCGCCGTTTGACGGTCACCAGTAAAGACGAGTTCGGTGAAGTGGGCAGCGCGTTCAACCGGTTCGTAGAGCGTATCCACGCCTCGATTTCCGAAGTGTCTTCTGCAACACGTCAGGTGCATGACCTGTCTCAGCGTGTGATGGCGTCATCCAACGCCTCGATCATCGGCTCTGATGAGCAAAGCGCACGCACCAACAGCGTGGCCGCCGCAATCAACGAACTGGGGGCTGCCACCCAGGAAATCGCGCGTAACGCCGCCGATGCCTCACAGCACGCAAGCGGTGCCAGCGAGCAGGCCGATGATGGGCGCAAAGTGGTTGAGCAAACCATCCTGGCAATGTCGGAGCTGTCGCAGAAAATCAGCCTGTCCTGCACTCAGATCGAAACCCTGAACGCCAGCACCGACAATATCGGCCACATCCTTGATGTGATCAAAGGCATCTCCCAGCAAACCAACTTGCTGGCACTGAACGCTGCGATTGAAGCAGCACGTGCCGGGGAAGCCGGACGCGGGTTTGCCGTGGTCGCCGACGAGGTGCGTAACCTGGCTCACCGTACCCAGGAGTCGGCTGAGGAGATTCATAAAATGATCACTTCGCTGCAAGTGGGGTCGCGTGAAGCAGTGACCACCATGAATGCCAGCCAGACCTCCAGCGAGGAAAGTGTCCAGGTGGCCAACCAGGCCGGTGAGCGCCTGGTCAGCGTAACGCAGCGAATTGTCGAGATCGACGGCATGAACCAGTCCGTCGCTGCGGCCACCGAGGAACAAACTGCTGTGGTGGAAACCCTCAACGTCGATATCAACCAGATCAACCTGCTGAACCAGCAGGGTGTGACCAACCTCAACGAAACCCTGAAAGACTGCGATGCGTTGTCGCAACAGGCCAATCGGTTGAAGCAACTGGTCGATAGCTTCAAGATCTGAGCCGCTGAGTGTACGAGTAGGAGCGAGCCGTTTCGCTCCTACTGCTTACCCAGCAAACGGCGAACATTGTCCAGCGCGCTGTCTGCGAAGCCTTGTACAAACTGTTCAAATCCTTCCTGCGCCGTCTCCAGGGGGTCGGCAATGATGGTCCAGGTTACCTTGGAGCAGTGTGCTCCAAGCGCTTCCACTTTGATTGCGGCCCACAACCTGGCCACGCCCAGGGTGTTGTAGATCGTGGTCCAGGTCATGTGCATCGCTTGCTCATCCCGGCTATTGAGCTGTTCTACGACGCGGTTGCCATCGCGGAAAAATTTCGTGCGTAAAGCGCCCACTCCGGTGCCGATCATTTCGATATGCGTCAAGGAAGGGATGAACGCATCGAAGCCTGCAAACTGCCCCACCATGTTCCATAGACGATTGGCATGGCAGTCGATCACCACAGAGGACACTATCGGCTGGCCGTTCGGGTTATGAATTAACGTATCGGGTTGCAGCGGTTTCATGAAGTTGTCCTGAAGCGGTTCAAAGAAAGCCGATGGCCTTGAGGTAGTTGCAGCCTTTACTCAGCAGTGCCGGGTCTTTTTCGGGGTATTGCTCACCCATCTGCTGAACGCCGCGTTGCGCGTTGTCATGGAGGATCATCGATGTGTCACCGATGTCTTCATCCAGTCGATCAAGGTAAAACCCGAGGACACCAAACATCGCATTGTCCAGGCTTACCGTTCGCAACGCCTGCTGCCAATGCGCAGTACTGACCCGCTCGAACCGGTGGCCCGCCCGGTTGAATGCATCCAGGTAGTGCTCCCAGCTCAGTGGTTGTGGGTTATGCAGGTTGAATACGCTTCTATCGGCTTGAAAGCGATTGCAGTGGAACGCAATGAAGCGAGCCAGAAAGTCCACGGGCATCAGGTCAAAATTCAGGTCCAACCTCGGCAGCAAGCCCAACTGCAGCGACCCCTTGAGCATCAACATCAGGCGATTCTTTTGTGGCTGGCAGATACCGTTATGGCTGTTGAAGCTGATATTTCCAGGGCGATGGATGTTCACCCAGGCTCCTTGCTCCGCTGCACGTCCCAGGACCCGCTCGGCGACCCACTTGGACAGGTTGTAGCCATTTCGGATGTACAGCGGCAGGGTGGCTGCCGCCGGAGCTTCGAGCACATGCCCCGTCGTGCCGATGCTGCTGGCGGCCGACAACGTCGAGACAAAGTTGAAGACTTTCTTGCAGCGGGTTTCGCACAGGCGCAGGCATTCGAATATGGGGTCGACGTTGTCCCTGGTCAGTGAGGCGTAGTCCAGCACGTGGTTGACCCGTGCTGCGTTGTGCACCAGGGCGCCAAAGTCTGTGGCGAGTGCGTCATACGCGTCACCGGCCAAACCCAATCGTGGCAGGCTGACATCGGCGGCGAATACTCGCACCCGGCTCAAGTCTAGATGTTCCAGTTGGTAGTCACGCAACGCCTGGGTAAAACGAGCCATCGCAGGACTCCCCGGCAAGTCACGCACCAGGCAGGCCACCTCGGTGGCACCGGCGTTCAACAACGCCTCGACAATATGGACGCCGACGAAGCTGTTCGCCCCCGTCACGATCACCTTGTGCGGATTGCCTGCGCGGTCCCCTTGCAACGGATTGATTTCCCACTCCCGTTGAGCGTCCATGGCCGCTTGGGCAGAGGATGCGTCTGGCAGTTCACCATCCTCCATCAGCGTTGCGAGCGTACGAATAGTCGGTACTTCAATGAAATGGCTCAACGCGAAACTACGGCCAAATTGCTCGCGAACGCGCAACAACAGCGTCGATAGCAAAATCGAATGGCCGCCCAGTGCAAAGAAGCTTTCATCGATGGGCAACTGACTGGTGGGCAAGCCCAGCAGCTCACCCCAAAGGTCGCTCAATCGCGCTTGAAGCGGCGTATGCGCGGCGCGGGGAGTGGCCTGCAAAATTGGAAGGAAGGGTCGCAACAGCAGCCCCTTGCGGTCAACTTTGCCGTTGTCGCTGTGCGGAATGGCTGGCAGTTCCACCCAGAAACCAGGTTGCATGTAGTCCGGTAGCCACTGGCGCGCATGCTGCTGCAAGGCCACCAGCGAAGCGTTGTGTTCGGGCTGGGCGACAAAGGCGCAGATCCTGCTTCCATGGTCGATCACCACGGCCAGTTCGCGATACAACCTGCTGCTGCGCAGGCATTGTTCAATCTCCCGGGGGTCGACCCGAAAGCCGCGGATCTTTACCTGATCGTCGCGACGCCCACCCAGCACAATCCCTGCGGCGGTCCACTGCGCCAAGTCACCGCTGCGGTAGGCCCGCAGCCTTTGGCCGCCCGGCACCAGCAGTTCGACGAACGGGCTGTCAGCCTGCCGCGGCGCATTCACATACCCCAGGCTCACTCCGGGCCCGACGATGTACAACTCGCCCATCACCTGTTCATCCACCGGTTGCAGATCGTCATCGAGGATCAGAACCTGGCTATTGGCGATGGGGTGGCCGACATTGCGATTATTGTCGTCGGGGGCGAACGTCCGGTGCGTAATCAGTACCGTGGTTTCGGTGGGACCATAGAGGTTGTGCAACTGACACCGTCCTGCCAGCCGCTCGATTACATGGGGTTCGCAGGCATCGCCACCGGTGAGCAGGTGCGTCAGGCCGAGGGGGGGATCCGGCGGCAGGATGTTGAGCAGCGCAGGCGGCAGGAAGGCATGAGTGACGCGTTGTCGGCGGAGCAATTCCACCAGTTGCCCAGGGTCGCGTCGCTGCTCCTCACTGGGTACGATCAACTCGGCGCCGGCAATCAGGGCGGGGAAGATTTCGATCAATGACGAGTCGAAACCCAGGGGCGAAAACTGCAGGACGCGGCTCCGTTCATCCAGTGTCATGCAGGACCCGAACCAAGCGGTGAAATGCGCCAGGTTACCTTGGCTGAGCAGCACACCCTTGGGCTGGCCCGTACTGCCCGATGTATAGAGCACCATGCACGGCATATCCGAGCAGGGGCGATCGTGCATCAGCGAGGATGAGGAGTTGGCGTTGTGCGTCTCGACTGTGCTGACATCCAGTGAAATGAAACACTCCCGTAATGGATGTTGGCCGGCATCCAGCAATACGCGGGCCCCGGCGTTTTCGAGCATGGCCCGATGGCGTTGTGTGGGTTGCTCAGGTCCCAGTGGCAGGTACACCGCGCCACTGCCCAGTACGGCAAGAATGCTGGCATACAATTCCATGGATTTTTCCAGGCATACAGCGATCACCGGTGGCGCCTCAAACGCCTCCAGCAGCGGGCGCAATCGCAGCTGAATCGCCATGGCCTGTAGGTGCAGTTGGCGGTAGGTCACGGTGTGCCCCGCAATGTTCAGCGCCTGCCGGTCGGCGAACAGGACAAGGCTGGCCTGCACCCGTTCGATCACTGGTACCTGGGCTTCCTGGATCAGGGCAGGGTTTGCCGTACGATTGAATCGATGCATAAATGCCAACGGCTCAAGCCCGTGCAGGCCGTGGTCGGGCCAGTCAGTGGCAATCGCGCGTGTAGAGAGAGACTCGGGGTCACGTGAGAAGCCACTGACTAGCAGTGCGACCCAATCCACCAGCGCGGTTGTTGCCTGCCGACGCAATCGCTGGCCGTTGCCACTGGGCTCCTCGGCGATGTCCAGCACGGCGAACAAGCGTCGGCCATGGCCATAGGCGCGCACTTGCAGCGCAGGCAACCCACCGTCGCTCAACGGGCCTATCCCCAGGCGCAGACTTATACAGGTGGTTTCGCCCACGTCATCCGGCAACGGCAGACTGCCGTCTTCAATCCACAGGTCGGCGGCCTCATCCCCTGAAACATGGCCGTACTGTTCCAGCATTGGCCTGATTTCGCCCAGTGCCTTGCTTGTGCCGCACCAGCCGATGGTCAGGCACCTCATGGCGACACCGACAGGTAGTCGTTCAGCACTTGCCCCACACTCGGCGTTTGCAGCAAGCCGCTGTGTTGCAGGAAGCCCATGATATTGGCCATCAACGGGTGCTGGCGGGTGATGGGGAACGCCAGCGCTGATATTTCATCGCGCAGCACACCGCGCAGGCGCTCGCTGATGTCCAGGTGTTCGATCAGGCGCAGGTCGAAGTTTTTCTGTAGGTCGTTGGTCAGGTAATGTGCCAGGAATGTCGGCAGTACGTGAGCGATGCTGTCACGGTCCTCCGGGCTCGCGGCTTGCCAGTAGATGCGCACCAGCCGTGTCCAGAACTGCGCGTGGCGACCTTCGTCAAACAGGTGGTCGTCCATCAAGCCTCGTATGGAGGCCTTGACACTGCGGTCCTTGGAAAACGCTGCGACATCGTGGGTCACGGTGTTTTCGGCGATGGCTACGCCAATCAGTTCCACAGCATCGCTCAGGTGTTCCGGAGCCTGCGCCTGCGCCGCCGGCAGCGCGCGACTCAGTTCGATATGCCCGGGCAGGTCAATCGGCTGTATGCCCGTCATTGCGACAGTCTGTTGCATGAAATCCAAGGCCACCAAGGCGTGGTAGTCCTCGTCCACCACAACCGTCATCGCATCAACGCGACAGGCAAGCGGGAAGGGCACCGAGAAGCGATTCTTGGCAATGCTGCGCGCGGTCTTGTCGACGATTTCGGTTTCGAAAATCACCACATCGTGGATGAACTTATAGAAGCTTTGCACCAGCACGAAGTCGCGCCATTGCGAGCAATGTTCCATGAAGGTCGCGTTGAGTACCAAGGGCTGACGGCACAGTGGGTAGATCAGCTTGTCGTCGTCTTCCAACAGGCGACGAGGACGGGTTCGGATGGTGGCGCGGCGTTCCCAGTCGTCGGCGATGGTGGTGTAGCCGGCGGTATTCATGGGTACACCTCGTGCAGCGCGGCGCGCACCTCGTCCCAGAACGTGATACGGCTTTCGACGGCGGCAAGGGCTGCGTTGTGGGCCTGTTGCGGATAAGCCGGGTCTGCACCCACCAGGCGTTCGAGCAGTTCTTCAGCTGCTGGCCCGTGATGTTCAGTGTCCAACTCGATGTGGCGCCTGAAGTAGCCACACAAGGCCGGTGCCTGGCGATGGATGAGCGTATCGGGCTGCAGGAGGTGTTCGAACATACTTGGGATGACACGCTCACGCCCATGAAGGAATGCGGCTGCTACGCAATGGGTAGGGGCTTGCAGCGCAATGTGCAGCGTGTCGCTGACGAAGCGCGCGGCCCCAGCAGGAACATCGGCCATGCGCAGGGCTGTGCTTGCTTCCACCTCCTGGTGCAGCAGTGCAATGAAACGGTGTATCGCCGAGGTGCTGGCGCCGACTTCGACCATGGCTTCCAGGTACCACTCGAAGTGGCTGCAATGGCCTTGCCTGGGGTGTGAGTCTGATTCTTCGCCCAGCACTATCTCATTGATCAGGCGTGCAGCTTGCGGGTCGGCCGGTGGCAGCCAAGGTAGGCGAGTGCAGGTCAGGTCCTGCTGCAGGCGTTTGGTGAGCGTCATGAAGTCCCAGACAGCGAATACATGGTTTTCCATGAACAGCCGTAACTTTTCCAGCGAAGTTATTTCCAGAAATAACGGATGGCTGCACAACAGCCGTTTTCTTTGTTCCAGTAAAGGTGGGTACATAGTTGATGCCTATAAATTATTGCGTCGCCGCTAAAACAACGTTGGGCTTTTGTGTGCCGCAAGAAGATAAAAAAGATGTAAACCAGGCTTTGCGCGCACGAGCGCTCACGCAAGTGGGACTGCACGGTCGAATTAAGTGGCTGGTTTAGTGATGAAAGATAATAAGCGGGTTAAACAAGTTGGCCAGTATATGAATGCATTAGATGTTTTTCTAAATAATATAAGCTGTCGGCAACTTACTTTATAAGAGTGGGAAGTTTCTTCTGCGCGGGGCGCTACTTGGCCAGGTAGGGCACCCCGCAGTGCTCGACGGGCAAGCCGAGCGACCTGACGCCTTGTTAAAGCGTCTTCTTTGCGGCGGCGTCGAGATTATCGAGATAGGTTGTGATCACGTCCATCCCGCGCATCAAGTGATTACGCAGCGTCAGGATGCTTTCCTCGACCTTCTTTTGTGTCACCAGGTTCAGCAGTTCACGGTGGTCTTCCTGGGAGGTCTCGCCGAGTCCCATCGCCTCGAGGTTGAAACGCAGGAAGCGCTCCTCCTCATTCAGCCCGTGCTCCACCAGCTTGAGCAGCCGCTGGTTGGGGCCTTGCCATACAGGGTCATGTGGAACAGGCGATTGAGACGACCAATCTCGGTGTAGTCTTTTTCCTGTTCCAGGGCACAGATGAGCGTGTCTGCCTCGGTGATATCGGCTTCGGTCAGCAAGGGAATCGACAAACGCAGGGCTTCAGACTCCAGCAACATTCGCAGCTCATAGGTCTCAGCCGAATTGTCTTCGATCAACGGTGCAACCACGGCGCCCTTGTGGGTGACCACATGCAGCAGTGACTGCGCCTCCAACTGGCGCAAGGCTTCACGCACCGGCATGCGGCTGACCCCGAACAGGCTGGCCAGCTCCTGCTGACGCATGGCGGTACCGCAGGGCAAGCGGCCATCAAGGATGGCATTGCGCAAGGTTTCTTCAATCACGGAGCGAGCAAGATGGGCAGGAATAGGGCCGGTGATCTTGATGCTGTTCAACGGGTTCGGCTTCTGCGTCACGGTTACGCTATCCTCCTTATTAAAATAGGGTGGCTAATTGGATCCAATGCACACTAGAGGCTGCCCATAGGCTTGTCAAACGGGCACGGTTTCGGCTTGTAAGCGTTTCAACGTGCGACTCCGGCGGCCCACGCGCGGGTTTTGCCAGGTCTGACACGCCGCTGACGTATTGCGACATTACCGCATATATATATTCCCTAACGGTATTTAAATTACCGTTCTTATGCCTATAAAGTCACTCTCCTGTCTGACCGGGAGTGAACTCATGTCCGCCACCTCTACTGTTCCAACAGCGACCCTTGCCACTCAAACGTTCGAGATTCGACCACTGCCCGGCAGCGTCGGTGCCGAGATTGTCGGCCTGGATTTGTCCCGGCCAGTCAACGACCAGGATTTCGCCCGCATTCATCGCGCGCACCTGGATCACCACGTCGTGGTGTTCCGCGACCAACGCATCACCCCCGAACAACAGATCGCTTTCAGCCGCCGCTTTGGCGTCCTGCAGATCCACGTGCTCAAGCAGTTCCTGCTGGCCAACCACCCGGAAATCCTGATCGTCTCCAACATCATCGAAAACGGCCAATCCATCGGCCTGGGTGACGCAGGCAAATTCTGGCACTCGGACCTGTCCTATAAAGAGCTGCCGAGCCTGGGCTCGATGCTTCACGCCCAGGAGCTGCCGTCCGAAGGCGGCGATACCCTGTTTGCCGACATGCACAAAGCCTGGGACCAACTGCCCGAGCACCTGCGCAAAGCTGTTGAAGGCCGCAGTGCTGCGCACTCTTATACCGCGCGCTACAGCGAAACCAAATTCGAAGGCAACTGGCGCCCGACGTTGACGCCCGAGCAGCTTGCCCAAGTCGCGGAAGTGGTTCACCCCATCGTGCGCACCCACCCGGAAAACGGCCGCAAGGCGCTGTTCGTCAGCGAAGGGTTCACCACCCGCATCGTCGGCCTGCCGGAAGACGAAAGTCGCGACCTGCTGGCCCAGCTCTACGCCCACAGCGTGCTGCCGCACAATATCTACCGCCACCAATGGCAGCCCCACGACCTGGTGTTCTGGGACAACCGCTCGCTGATCCACCTGGCCGCCGGTTGCCCGAGCCATCTGCGCCGCAAGCTGTTTCGCACCACCATCCAGGGCGACGCGCCTTTCTGATTCGGAGCATGACCATGTCCAGGAAAACCCCATTTGCGCGGCTGGCCGCGACCGTCGGCCTCGGTATCAGCCTGTTGGCCGGCAGCCTGGTGGCGCCTAAGGCTGCGCAGGCCGAAGGCGAGATCCGCATCGCCGAACAGTTCGGTATCGTCTACCTGCTGCTTAACGTGGTGCGCGACCAGAACCTGATCGAAAAATACGGCAAGCAGGAAGGCCTCGACATCAAGGTCGATTGGACCCAACTGTCCGGCGGCGCGGCGGTCAACGACGCACTGCTCTCCGGCTCGATCGATATCGCCGGTGCCGGCGTCGGCCCGCTGTTGACCATCTGGGACCGCACCCATGGCAAGCAGAACGTCAAGGCCGTGGCCTCCCTGGGCAACTTCCCCTACTACCTGGTCAGTAACAATCCCAAGGTCAAGACCATTGCCGACTTCACCGACAAGGACCGTATCGCCGTGCCGGCGGTGGGCGTGTCGGTACAGTCGCGCTTCCTGCAATACGCCGCCGCCAAGCAATGGGGCGACAAGGAATTCAATCGCCTCGACAAGTACACCGTCGCCGTCCCGCACCCGGATGCCACCGCTGCCCTGATCGCCGGCGGCACCGAACTGACCGGGCACTTTTCCAACCCGCCGTTCCAGGACCAGGCCCTGGCCAACCCGAACGTGCATGTGGTGCTGAACACCTACGACCTGCTGGGGCCGAACTCGCCAACGGTGCTGTTCGCCACCGAAAAATTCCGTAACGACAACCCGAAAACCTACAAGGCATTTGTCGACGCGTTGACCGAAGCCGCGCAATTCGCCCAGAACGATAAAGGCGCTGCGGCCGACACTTACATCCGCGTCACCAAGGCCAAGATCGACCGCGCCGAATTGCTGAAGATCATCGACAACCCTCAGTTCGAATTCAGCGTCACGCCAAAAAACACCTACCCGCTGGCGGAATTCCTCTACCGCGTCGGCGCCATCAAAAACAAGCCTGAATCGTGGAAGGACTACTTCTTCCAGGATGCCAAGCCCCTGCAAGGAAGTTGAGATGAACGCGCCCTTGCAAGGCCACACGGCCAGCAACCTGCACACCGCCGCACCATTGCTGGCGGTGGATAACGTCAGCCTGGAATACCGCACCCCCGAGCGCGTGGTGCGCGCCACTCACCAAGTCAGCTTCGAGATCGACCCGGCGGATCGCTACGTGTTGCTCGGCCCATCGGGTTGCGGCAAATCCACGCTGCTCAAGTCCATTGCCGGGTTTATCAAGCCCTGCGAAGGCGAGATCCGCCTGCTGGGGCAAAAGGTCGAACAGCCGGGCCCGGACCGCATCGTGGTGTTCCAGGAGTTCGACCAGCTGCCGCCGTGGAAAACCGTCAAGCAGAACGTGATGTTTCCGCTGCTGGCGTCGAAGACCTTACCGCGTCGCGAAGCCGAAGAACGGGCGCTGCACTACCTCGACAAAGTCGGCCTCAGCGCCTTTGCCGACGCTTACCCGCACACCCTTTCCGGCGGTATGAAAGCCCGCGTGGCCATCGCCCGCGCCCTGGCCATGCAGCCGAAAATTCTGCTGATGGACGAACCCTTCGCCGCCCTCGACGCCCTGACCCGGCGCAAGATGCAGGAAGAATTGCTGCTGCTCTGGGAAGAAGTGCGCTTCACCCTGCTGTTCGTCACCCACTCCATCGAAGAAGCGCTGGTGGTGGGCAATCGCATCCTATTGCTGTCACCGCATCCGGGGCGCGTGCGTGCGGAAATCCACAGCCATCAATACGACCTGCACAGCCTCGGTGGCGTGGAGTTCCAGGCGTCGGCGCGGCGGATTCATCGCCTGTTGTTCGATGAAGCGCCCGAGGCCGAACGTGAGTTGGGTTTCGCCGACATCCGCATCGCTTACTAAGGGGACAACCCAATGCGCCAGGAATACGAAATCAACCTTGAGCCGCTGCTCAGCGTCCCCGTGGAACGCGAATTGCCCCTGCGCCAACGCCTGTGGCAGCAAGGCTGGCTGCGCAAGGGCCTGATCCTGATCGTGCTCGCGATCCTTTGGGAAGCCGTCGCGCGCTACCAGAACAACGACCTGCTGCTGCCCAGCTTCCTGCAGACCTTTCACGCGCTCTATGACGGCCTGCTCAGTGGCGAACTGCTGGGCAAGGTGAGCATCTCGCTGGTGGTGCTGATCAAGGGCTACCTGATCGGTATCGTGCTGGCGTTTGCCCTGACCACCCTGGCGGTGTCGACGCAACTGGGCCGTGACCTGCTGAGCACCCTGACCTCGATGTTCAACCCACTGCCGGCCATTGCGTTATTGCCGCTGGCGCTGCTGTGGTTCGGCCTGGGCCAGAACAGCCTGATTTTCGTGCTGGTGCATTCGGTGTTGTGGGCGCTGGCGCTCAACACGTATTCAGGGTTTCTCGGCGTGTCCGAAACCCTGCGCATGGCCGGTCGCAACTATGGCCTCAAGGGCATGCGTTTCGTGCTGTTCATCCTGATCCCGGCGGCACTGCCGTCGATCCTCGCCGGGCTGAAAATCGGTTGGGCCTTCGCCTGGCGCACACTGATCGCCGCCGAGCTGGTATTCGGTGCGACCAGCGGCAAGGGCGGCCTGGGCTGGTACATCTTCCAGAACCGCAATGAGCTGTACACCGACAAGGTATTCGCCGGGTTGGCGGTGGTGATCCTGATCGGCCTGCTGGTGGAAAACCTGGTGTTCGACACCTTCGAGCGGCTCACCGTGAAGCGTTGGGGCATGCAGCGCTGATACACCCAGCCTGCTACGATTGCGGCCAGCTCACTCCCGACTGACCACGAGTGCTTGGCATGCAACTACCCGACATGAACCTGTTGGTCGCCCTCGACGCCTTGCTCGACGAGGGCAGCGTGGTGGGCGCCGCGCGGCGGATGAACCTCAGCCCGGCGGCCATGAGCCGTACCCTCACACGTATTCGCGAAGCGGTAGGCGACCCGATCCTGGTGCGCGCCGGTCGCGGCCTGGTGCCGACGCCCAAGGCCTTGCAGTTGCAAGGCCAGGTGCGCAACGTGGTGGAGCAGGCGGCGTTGCTGTTTCGCTCGGCGGATCAGGTTGATTTAAGCACCTTGCGCCGTCGCTTCAGCGTGCGCGCCAATGACTTTTTCATCGGCGTGTATGGCGGTCGGCTGTTCGACACAATGGAGCGCATGGCGCCACTGTGCGAGCTGTGTTTCGTGCCTGAAGGCGACACCGATGATGAAGCCCTGCGCGAAGGGCGGCTGGACCTGCGCGTGAGCAACACCATGCCGGTCACCCCGGAAGTGAAGGTGCAGAACCTGTTTTCCACCACCTTCGTGGGCCTCGCGCGGGAGGACCATCCGTTGTTTGACGAAGAGATCACCGCCGCGCGCTTCGCCAGCTATTCCCATATCAGTATCTCGCGGCGTGGCATCGCCCGTGGGCCGATCGACACCGCGTTGAATGCCCAGGGCCTGGAGCGGCGGGTGGCGATGATCGCCCCGGGTTTTCACGGTGCGATGTTCATGTTGCCCGATTCCGACCTGATTCTGCCGGTGCCCAAGGAAGCCCTGTTGAGCGCCAACCGCTTGAAGCTGCCACTGCGCGCGTTTGCGTTGCCGATCTCGCTGCCGACGTTGGTATTGGCCCAATCCTGGCACCCGCGCTTCGACAAAGACCCGGCTCATAAGTGGCTGCGCGAGACGATGCGTGAGAGCTGCCACGCCACCTGGCTGGAAGCCCAACCCACCTGATCTACAAGCCATGCACGGCCAAAATGTGGGAGAGAGCAAGCCCCCTCCACATGGGATTTTTAACGGGATTCAGGATTGTGTTTCGTGCAGTTATAAGCTGCCAATAAGTAACTTTTTGTCATGCATGTGCCTGATTAAACTGCTCGGGTATTTCTAATCCCGAGCTGCCTGTTCATGACTTCCCTCGCTGCCCCCACCCTTGCGGCCGCAGCCAAACCCACCGCCATCACCCCGCCTGTATTTGGCCCGCGCATCATCATCGGCCTGGTCGGCGTGTTGCTCGCGGTGCTGGTTTCCGGCCTCAACGAGATGGTCACCAAGGTGGCCCTCGCGGATATTCGCGGTGCGCTGTACATCGGTTTTGACGAAGGCACCTGGCTGGTGGCCGCGTACACGGCCACTTCCGTGTCGGCCATGGCCTTTGCGCCCTGGTGTTCGGTGACGTTTTCCCTGCGGCGCTTCACCCTGTGCGCCATTGGCCTGTTCACCGTACTGGGGATCCTGTGCCCGTTTGCGCCGAACTACCAAAGCCTGCTGCTGCTGCGTACCGTCCAAGGCCTGGCCGGCGGTGCCTTACCGCCGATGCTGATGACCGTGGCGCTGCGCTTCCTGCCGGCCAACGTCAAGCTGTATGGCCTGGCCGGCTATGCGCTCACCGCCACCTTCGGGCCGAGCCTCGGCACGCCATTGGCTGCGCTGTGGACCGAGTATGTCGGCTGGCAGTGGGCGTTCTGGCAGATCGTCGGGCCGTGCCTGCTGGCCATGGCCGCCGTGGCCTACGGTTTGCCGCAAGACCCGCTGCGCCTGGAGCGCTTCAAGCAATTCAATTGGCGCGGCCTGCTACTCGGGTTTCCGGCGATCTGCATGCTGGTGATCGGCATCCTGCAGGGCAATCGCCTGGACTGGTTCGAGTCGGGCCTGATCACCTTCCTGCTGTGCGGCGGCAGTGTGCTGCTGGTGCTGTTCATGCTCAATGAATGGTCGCACCCGATGCCGTTTTTCAAGTTGCAGATGCTCGGCCTGCGCAACCTCGCGTTTGCCCTGATCGTGCTGGCAGGCGTGCTGATGGTGCTGACCTCGGTGATCATCATCCCCTCGAGTTTCCTCGCCCAGGTCCAGGGTTATCGCCCATTGCAAACCGCGCCGGTGATGCTGCTGATGGCGCTGCCGCAATTGATCGCGCTGCCGCTGGTGGCGGCGTTGTGCAACCTGCGCTGGGTCGATTGCCGCTGGGTTTTGGGGATCGGGCTGGGGATGTTGGTGCTGTGCTGCGTGGGCAGCGCGCACCTGACCTCGGCATGGATTCGCGATGATTTCTACGGCCTGTACCTGCTGCAAATCTTCGGGCAGCCCATGGCGGTGTTGCCGCTGCTGATGCTCTCCACCGGCAGCATTCAACCGGCGGATGGGCCGTTCGCTTCGGCCTGGTTCAACACCGTCAAAGGCCTGGCTGCCGTGATTGCCACCGGCGTGCTGGATGCGCTGACCACCCAGCGCCTGCACTTTCACTCGACCATGCTGGTGGACCGCCTGGGTAACTCGCCGCTGGCCGACGGCGATGCGCCGGGCCTGGCCCACCGCCTGCACGAGCAGGCCGTGGTGCTGACTTCTTCGGACCTCTATTACGTCATGGCCGCTGTCGCGGTGGCGTTGATCCTGCTGATTTTCTGGATGCCCACGCGGATTTTTCCGCCTCGCGCACCGACCTAGCCACAAGGACTTCCCATGAAACGCAAAGACAAAATCGCCGTCTCCGTTATCGCCGTGTTTGCCGTCGGCGTGCTGGTCTACCTGGTCGCGCCCGGCCTGTTGGGCAACAAGCGCCAGGCCACCAACGACGCCTTCGTCGCCGCCGATTTCACCCTGGTGGCGCCACGTGTGGCGGGCTTTATCAAGGAAGTGCTGGTGGAAGACAACCAGCGCGTCAAGGCCGGCCAACTGTTGGCGCTGATCGACGACCGCGATTTTCGCGCCGCCGCCCAGGCCGCCGACGCCGACACCCTGGTCGCCCAGGCCCAGCTGAAAAACGCCACCGCGACCCTGGAGCGCCAAACCTCGGTGATCGCCCAGGCCCAGGCCACCGTGGCGGCAGACCGCGCCGAAGTCGCCTTCGCCGAACATGAACTGAACCGCTACAACCACCTCGCCGGCGTGGGCGCGGGCACCGTGCAGAACGCCCAGCAAGCCAAGACCCGCATCGACCAGGCCACCGCGCGCCTGGCTAACGCCACGGCGGTGCTGGCGGCCGAGCGCAAGCAGGTGGAAATCCTCACGGCCCAGCGCGATGCCGCCGAAGGTGGGCTCAAGCGTGCCCAGGCCGCGTTGGAAATGGCCAGTTATCAGCTGTCCTACACGCGCATCGTCGCGCCGGTGGATGGCATGGTTGGTGAGCGCGCGGTGCGGGTCGGTGCCTATGTGACCCCGGGCAGCAAGATCCTCGCGGTGGTGCCGTTGGCCGAGGCCTACGTGGTCGCCAATTTCCAGGAAACCCAGCTGTCCCATATGCACGCCGGCCAGGCCGTGCAGGTGCGGGTCGACAGCCTCGACGGGGAGCTGCTCAACGGCCACCTGGAGAGCCTCGCACCTGCCACGGGTGTGACCTTCGCATCGGTCAAGCCGGACAACGCGACCGGCAACTTCACCAAGGTGGTGCAGCGTATCCCGGTGAAAATCGTCCTCGAACCCAACCAACCGCTGACCGAGCGCCTGCGGGTCGGCATGTCGGTCGAGGCCAGCGTCGACACCCAGCCGGTCGCGCCGCAGCGTGAGGTGGCCCAGCAATGAGACGCCTTGCCTGGCTCACCCTGAGTGTTATCAGTCTGAGTGCCTGCACTGTAGGGCCGGATTTTCAGCGCCCGCACACGCCGCAAGCCACGCGGTGGAGCGAACCTCAAGGGCGACAAGCCGCCAGCCGAGCAGTGAGTGATCCGCTGCAAGAGCGCTGGTGGGACGTGTTCCACGACGAGCAACTGTCGGCCCTCACGCGCCGCGCGCTGACCGATAACCTCGACCTGAAACTGGCCAGCAGCCGCCTGCAACAAAGCCGCGCGGTGCGCCAGGTGACCACCGCCGAGCGCTATCCCACTGTCGACGCCACGGGTGCCTACCAGCGCAAACGCAACAGCGGCAAAGGCTTGAACGACCCCTCCGGCGAAAACGGCCGTTCCGCGTTCAACCAGTGGGACGCGGGCTTCTCGGCGTCGTGGGAGTTGGACTTCTGGGGACGGGTCAAACGCGAAACCGAAGCCGCCGACGCCACCCTGCAAGTGGCGGAAAACGACCGCCGCGCCGTGTTGTTATCCGTGCTGGCCGAGACCGCCCAGGACTACATCCAGCTGCGTGGCGTACAGAACACCCGCGCGGTGACCGAGCAAAACCTCGACGTCGCCCGCCACAGCCTCAAGCTCTCGCAACTGCGCCTGGCTGACGGTGTGGCCACCGACCTGGACGTCGCCGAAGCCGCCGCCCAGGTCGCCGCTATCGAAGCGCGCCTGCCGGATCTGCAGCAACGCCAGGACCAGTTGATCAACGCCCTCAGCCTATTGATGGGCGAGCCACCCCAGGCCCTGCACGCGCAATTGTCCAAGGACGCCGCCGTACCGCAGACCCAACGCCAGGTCGCCATCGGCCTGCCGTCGGAACTCGCCGAACGCCGTCCGGATATCCGCCAGGCCGAGGCGCGCCTGCACGCCGCCACCGCCAGCATCGGCGTGGCCAAGGGCGATTTTTACCCGCGCATCACCTTGTCCGGCAACCTCGGCTCCCAGGCCATGCAACTGTCGGATTTCGGCTCCTGGGGCTCCCGCGCGTTTGCCTTCGGCCCGCAAGTGAGCCTGCCGCTGTTCAACGGCGGCCGCCTGCAAGGCATGCTGGACCTGCGCGAAGCCCAGCAACAGGAAGCGGCCCTGGCCTACCAGCACACCGTGCTGCGCGCCTGGCATGAAATCGACGACCAACTGACCCGCTACAACGCCAGCCAACTGCGTCGTGACAGCCTCGCCGAAGCTGTGCGCCAGAACCAGATCGCCCTGACCACCGCACAGCACCAATACGTTGAAGGTGTGGTGGATTTCGTCAACGTGCTCACCGTGCAAAGCGCGCTGCTGGCCACGCAGGAGCAGTGGGTGGAGAGTTCTACCAGCGTGTCGTTGGCCATGGTCGGCTTGTACAAGGCGTTGGGCGGGGGGTGGGAATCGGTGTATCCGCTGCAAACCGCGGAGCGCTGAACCACAAAGAGTTTTGCCAGCCGCGAAACAAGGTGTAATGATAATTGCTCTCAATAATGTATCTGAGCTTTTCATGGACACCGCGACTGACGGCCAGCAACAGCTTCACCTCCTGTACCGCGACCATCACGGCTGGCTGCAAGGCTGGCTGCGCAAGCGCCTGGGCGACCGCGAACACGCCGCCGATGTGGCGCAGGACACCTTCCTGCGCCTACTGGTCTCCGGTCGCTACCCCGGTGACAAGGAAAGCCGCAGCTACCTGGTGCAGATCGCGCGCAACCTGGTGATCGACCAATGGCGCCGCCTGCGTATCGAGCGCGCCTACCTGGAAAGCATCGCGCACCTGCCCGAGCCCGAGTCGCCGAGCCTGGAAACCCGTGCGCTGATCCTTGAAACCCTGATGCAGATCGACGCCATGCTCGACCGCATGCCCGACAACGTACGCCGCGCGTTCCTGCTCTCGCAGTTCGAAGGCCTGAGCTACGCGCAGATCGCCGAGCGCCTGGGCGTCACGGTCAGTTCGGTGCAGAAGTACATGACCCGCGCGATCGTCGCCTGTTACCAGGTGGCGTACGCAGAATGAGGCCCGACGCCCCCATCGCCCCGGCCATTGTCGAGCAAGCCAGCGAATGGCTGATGCTGCATTGGAGCGGCGAGCTGCAAGGC
The DNA here is from genome assembly GCF_006517195.1 of Pseudomonas sp. NIBRBAC000502773. Lineage (NCBI taxonomy): Bacteria > Pseudomonadati > Pseudomonadota > Gammaproteobacteria > Pseudomonadales > Pseudomonadaceae > Pseudomonas > Pseudomonas sp. NIBRBAC000502773. Next base: position 3,436,217 of record NZ_CP041189.1, read on the forward strand.
GAGCAACGCCAGGCGTTTGTGCAATGGCAGGCGGCGGATCCGGAACACCGTCGCGCCTGGCAACGTCTGCAGCACCTGCAACAAACCCTTGGCAGCGTGCCCATCGACAGCGCCCGTGCGGTGTTGCGCGACACCCCGGACACCCAGCGCCGCGCCGCGTTGAAACTGCTCGGCCTGCTGCTGGTGGCGGGTGGCAGCGGCTACCTGGTGCAGCGCAGCGAACCCTGGCAGGCAGCCTTTGCCGACTACCGCACCACCACCGGCGAGATTCGCCACATGACCCTCAGCGACGGCACGCGCCTGGACCTCAACAGCGACAGTGCAGTGGACCTGCGTTTCAGCGCCAGCGAGCGGCGCATTCGCCTGATCCGTGGCGAGATCCTGTTGACCAGCGGCCACGACCCGGTGCGCCCTTTGATCGTCGAAACCCCGGCCGGTGACGTGCAGGCGCTGGGCACCCGTTTTGCCGTGTGCGAACTGCCCGATGGCAGCCGCGTCGACCTGTATGAAGGCCGCGTGCGGGTCACCCCGTTGCAGGGCCCGGCGGTGCAGATGAATGCCGGCGACAGCCTGTGGTTCAACTCGCGCCAAAGCTCGGCGTTGCCTGCGGTAAGTGCCAATGCCAGCAGTTGGACCGAGCATCGGCTGATCGCCGAGCGCCAGCCATTGGGCGAGTTTGTCGCGCAACTGAGCCGCTATCGTCCAGGCCTGTTGCGTTGTGATCAGGCGGTGTCTGACCTGCTGCTGACGGGAGTGTTCCCGTTGAACGATACCGACGCGATCCTCGCGGCCCTGGAGCGTTCGCTGCCGGTGCAGGTGCAGTCGGTGACGCGCTACTGGGTGACCATCAAGGCACGGGCCTGAAAATTTTTTTATCGATGCTTGTCGGTTTGCGCGCCCCGTTCGGGATACCTCTTGAAAGCCAATCAAGAAGCGTTCTCACGGGGAGTCCTGCAATGCCGCACCACCCAATCCAACCCTTGGCCCGCGCCTTGCGCCGTGGCCTGTTTGTCAGCCTGCTGGCGACGGTGCCGCTGCTGCCGACCCAGGTGCATGCCGAAGACAGCACCGAAGCGCTGCGTGCCTACAACATTCCGGCGGGCAGTCTCGATCAGGCCTTGAACCAGTTCGCCAGTGCGTCGGGCATCTTGTTGTCGGTCGATGCCTCTCTTACCCAAGGCAAGCGCACCACAGGCCTGCTGGGAAGTTATGGCGTCGGGTCCGGCCTGGAGCGGCTGCTGGCGGGCAGCGGCCTGGTGGCGGTGCAGGCCCAGGGCGGTTGGTCGTTGCAGGCGATGCCATCCGCCGGGCCGTTGCAGCTCGGCGCGACTCAGATCAGCGCCCAGCAGGCCGAGGAAAGCGCCTGGGGCCCGGTGGACGGCCTTGTCGCCACGCGCAGTGCGTCCGGCAGCAAGACCGATTCGGCATTGGTGGAAATCCCCCAGACCATCAACGTGATCACCGCCGCCGAGATCAAGGCTCGCGGCGCCCAGAGCGTCACCCAGGCGTTGCTCTACACCCCGGGCATGACCGCCGGTGGCTTTGCCGACCGGGTCAAGTTATTCGACGAACCCACCTCGCGCGGCTTCACCCCCACGCCCTTGTACCTTGACGGTTTGCACCTGCCCTACGGCGGCGGCAGCACCGGTGGAGCGCTGCAGATCGAGCCCTACTCCCTGGAGCGCATCGAAGTGCTCAAGGGCCCGGCCTCAGTGCTGTATGGGCAGAACCAGCCGGGCGGTATCGTCAATATGGTCAGCAAGCGCCCCAGCGAAACCCCGGTGCACCAGGTGGTGCTGGAAGCCGGCACCTACGAGCACAAGAGTGCGGCCATCGACCTCAGCGGCCCGCTGGATGAACAGGGGCAATTCCTCTACCGCCTCACCGGCCTGGCCAACGACGGACAGGACGAGATCAACTACGTCGAGAACAAACGCCAGTTCATCGCCCCCAGCCTCACCTGGCGCCCCAACGACGACACCCGTGTGACGCTGTTCGCCCAATACCAGAAGGACAAGGGCGTGCCCGAGGCCCAAGGGTTGCCGGCGTCCGGCACCTTGTGGGCCAACCCCAACGGCAAGATCAAGCGCGATGTGTTTATCGGCGAGCCCGGCGTCAACCAGTACAACCGCGAGCAGTACGTGCTGGGCTACGAGATTTCCCATCGCCTCAACGACACCTGGACCCTCAAGCAGAACGCGCGCTACGCCGAAGTGGACGACCGCTATACCGCACCGCTGCACGGCTACCGCTTCGTCGCCAACCCGGCCACCGGTGTGCAGGACCAACGCTACCTGCAGCGCTTCGGCGTGGACTGGGCGCAGAACAACAAAGTGTTTGGCGTGGACAGCATCGCCCAGGCCGAATTCGACACCGGTGCGTTGTCCCATACGGTGATCGTCGGCCTGGATTACTACCACTCCGGCTCGCTGTTCCATGGCCTGTATGACCGCAACCCACCGGTAATCGACCTGTTCAAGCCGGTCTACGGCCAGCGCCTGAATTTCGGCCAACCGTACCGCTGGGACCGCACCCTGAGCCAGACCGGCCTGTATGTGCAGGACCAGATCAAACTGGATAAGTGGGCCCTGGTGCTCGGTGGGCGTTATGACTGGGCCAGCGTGGTGAACAAGGAGCCGCTGCAAGGCACCCGCTTCGCCAGCAAGGACGAAGCCTTCACCGGCCGTGCGGGCCTGGTGTACCTGTTCGATAACGGCCTGGCGCCTTTTGTCAGCTATTCCGAATCGTTCCTGCCGCTGACCGGTACCGACGCCCAGCGCAAACCGTTCGACCCCTCCACCGGCAAGCAATACGAAGTGGGCATGAAGTACCAGCCGCCGGGCCAGAAGAGTTTCGTGCAGGTCGCGGTCTACCAGCTCGACCAGGAAAACGTGCTCACCACCAACCCCAACGACACCTTCAGTACCCAGAGCGGCGCCATGCGTTCCCGCGGCGTAGAGCTGGAAGCCAAGGCCGCCCTCAGCGACGCCTGGGAGATCATCGCCTCGGCCGCGCGCAACGACATCAAGTACACCAAGGACGAAGAAGGCCGCCAAGGCCGCCACCCCGCTGGCATCTCGCCGCTCACGGCGTCGATGTGGGTCAACTACACCGTACTCGGCGACACCCCGCTCGCCGGCCTCGGTGCCGGCCTGGGCGTGCGCTACGCGCGCCAAAGCCTGGGCGATTACTACGAAGGCGCGTTCAGCGTGCCGTCGTACAGCGTCTATGACGCCAGCCTGAACTACGACCTGGGCGCTTCGCCGCTCAAGCTCAAGGGCGTGAAACTGGCGATGAACGTGCAGAACCTCACCAACAAGACCTATGTCTCGCAGTGCACCAGCAACCTGGATTGTTACTACGGGGAAGGGCGTACGGTGGTGTCCAGCCTGACCTATGACTGGTAACCACCTTCCAATGTAGGAGCGAGCTGGCTCGCGAAAAACGTTAACGATGACGCGGGTCTTTCTGAATGCTCGCGGCAATCTGAGGTTTTCGCGAGCAAGCATCCATCAAGGATTGCGTAAAAACACCACATACCCCCGAAACCACTCACTCCCCTGCAAATACCCTGGCTCCTCCCACTCTCCACCCTGAATCAAACCGATCTTGAACGGCAGCCCCATCCGGTTCATCCGTGGCAGATACGCCGCGTAATCCGGGATGCTCTGGCGGCCCTGATAGGTCTGCACCACCACCTCATCCACCACGCCTTTGAGCTGGCTGATGGCGGTGGGGTCGGCGTTGCTGCTCCAGTCCATCAGGCCGGTGATACTCAGTTTCAGATCGGCCGGCAGGCGCTGGCGCAGGTCGCGCAGGAAGTCGGCGTATTCGTGCAGGTATTGGGTGCGGGCGTCGAAGTCGATCTGGATGCCGACCACCGGGTTGCCTGCGTCGCGCCAGCGTTGTACCTGGCCGAGCAGTTGGGTGTAGACCTGTTCGGGCCAGTGCAGGGTGTGGGCGCGGTAGACCACCCAGACGTCGCCGCGGGTGAGGCGCGGTACGCTGATGCCTTGGGCGATCAGTTGCACACCGCGCTGGGGCGCGCGGCGGGTGGCGTTGATCTGGCCCTGGAGGATGTACAGGGTCTTGGCCTGCTTGAGTACCGGCTGTGGCGTGACGCCGCTCCACAGCCAGAAGGCGTCGTAGTCGCGGGCATCGACGGCACCGAATGCCGGGCTTGCCAGCAACAGCATGCCCAGCCACAGGTGTTTCACCAGTAGTACTGCAGCGATTTGCCCCACTGGGTGTCGGCGAAACCACTTTTCAGTTGGCGGAACCAGGCTTTGCGCACGGCAGGTTCGACGTCCTTGCCGCCGCAGCTGTTGTAGCCGGCCGGCGCGTAGCAGTTGATGGCGCGGAACAGGGCGTAGGCCTTGTCGTTTTTCGGCGCCTTGGCGTTGCCGATGACCTGCTGGTAACCGTCGAGCCGCGAGAAGGTTTCACCCTTGAAGTCCGAAGCGGTGCTGCCCAGGCTGCCGGCGGCGCGGGCCTGCTCCAGAGGCATGCCGTCCAGGTTGTTGCGCAGGATGAATTCGCCGAAGCAGTTCAGGGCCTGGGGGTTCTTCGCGTCGGTCTGCAAGGTCGCTGCGGTTTGCGCGATGCTCGGGCAGGCGTAGCCGGACTCGGCCTTGTCGCCGTTCCACTGGAACAGCTTAAGCGTCTGGCTGGCGCTGTAGACATAACCCAGGCTGGTGCCCAGCTTGTCCTCGGGGGCCTGGGCCGGCAGCTGCTTGAGGTCTTCGGCGAAGGTGGCGAACTGGCCGTGCAGCAGGTCTTTGTAGAGCAGCACGAATTGCGCGGTCTGGCGTTCCAGCGGATCGCTCGCCTGGGCGATCTGCTGGCGCAGCAGTTCAGGCCCGGCGATGTTGCGCAGCAGGATGTAGCGCACTTGTTTGGCGCTGATCGGCGAATCGCTGGCGAACACCTTGGCCAACTGGCCACTGCGCTCGTAGTTCATGGCCAGGGCCAACTCCAGCTGGTCGCGTTGCAGCGGCAGTTTTGCCAGCGGCAACAGTTGCAGCCACAGCGCTTCGGCGCCTTTCCAGTCCTGCTTGGCTTCCAGGGCCAGGGCGCGCAGGGTCTGTTGGCTGAAGGCGAAGTAGTTGAGGCTTGCCGGCACGCTCTGCGGCAACTGCTTCAAGGCGGCATCCGGTTGATGTTCGATGTACAGCGCGCACACGGCCAGCAAGTACTCATAGAGCTCCGGCTCGCTGGCGAACGCGGCTTTTTGCTTCTCGAGGTCGGCGCGGCTGAGGGCCGGCTGGTTGCCGCCGCGCATCACCATCAGGTCGCTGACGAGTTGGATCATCGGGGTCTTGACGGTATCGCTGTTGACCATCAACAGCTTGAGATCAGCTTCTTCTACCAGCTCATCCTCAGACACATTGCGCTGCTCGTCGGTGGCCGTCAGTGCCCAGGCGAACGCGTCGGCGAGCTGGGTGTTGTCGTCGGCCAGCCAGTACACCCGGCGCAGCAGGCCGTGGGCCGAGGCCGCGTATTCGCCCTGTGGATAAGTCTTCAGGTAGGCCTTGAAGCCCTGCTCGGCCGTGGCCAATGCGGGTTTATCCACACGGTCCAGGTGCGGCACGCCGTCTTCGTCATAGGTGTCGGCCTGGGCCTGGTTGAGCGCTGTGCGGGCGGTCATGTACAGCGCAGTTTCCTTCAGCCACGGCGACTGTGTACTGCCGACGCCAGCAAAGCCTTGCGCGGCCTCGGCGAAGCGGCCGCTGTAGAAATCGGCGGCGGCTTGCAGGTAGGTGCGAAACAGTTGGCCGTCGGCTGACTGGATCTGCTGCGGCTCGGCGATCACCGGGCCATCCCAGGTGCAGGTGGTGAGCAGTTGCAGCCGCGCCTTCGCCAGCAGCGCGCGCTCGGCCGCCGGCATGTCGGCCTTGACCACCTGGCGGATAAACGCCGTGGCGCTGTCATCGTCGTTGCTGCGGCAGCGGCTGCCTTCGCCATTGAGGAAGGCTTCGCCGGCGGTTTTGTACGCCTCGCGCTTGATGCCCAGGGGCGTCAGCAGGGTGTCCAGCTCAGCGGTAGGCGAATCGTCCGAGTCGGGCTCGGTCTCTGCACTGGAGGCAGCGGCCAGGCGATACACCGGGAACGGCACCGGGCCGAAACCCTGGGCCAGGTCATCTTCGCTCAACGCCTTGGGCGCCAACGGCGCGGCCTTTTTGTCCGCCAGCAACAGGCGCAGGTTGGCCCGGCTGTCATTGCCCGGGCTCAGGAACGGCACGTTGTTGCAAGGGTCGAGGCTGTCACGCGAGACACGCCAATCGGGGTAGCACGAATCGTCGGAACTGGCCTGGGCCTGCTGGGAAATACCGGCCAGCAGGGCCAGTGCCAGGGGGGAGAGAAAACCGATGCGCATGACGTGTCCTTGATCCTGGGTCCTTGGAGGGCGGCAATCATAGCTTGATCTGACAATCGCGTCGGTGAAGCCCTACACAAATCGTAGATTTGTCCGATTGAGGGTAGTGGCAATTTAATCTTGCTGCCCTAGACTGCGCTCATCGTTAGGGAGAACTTTGTGTATGAAGCAGTGGCATGGATGGATATTGAGTTTTTCCTGCCTGATGGCTGCGGCGCCGATGGTAATGGCTGACGACCCATTACTGGATCATCCGCCTGCGGCGAACGTCAGCAACGACAGTGAGGCGCGCGGCGTATTGCGTGCCCGCGACCAGGCGATGCTGGCCAGCGAATTATCCGGGCGCATCGTCGACCTGCCGTTCAGCGAAGGCGAATCCTTCAAGAAGGGTGACACCCTGGCGCGTTTTGATTGTTCGGCCTACCAGGCCCAACTCAATGCTGCCTCGGCGGCCAGCCGCGGTGCTGGTGAAGAACTGGCCCATAACAAGCAATTGGCTGCGCTGAACTCCGTCGGGCGCTTCGAAGTGGCCCGCGCCGAAGCCAAACTCACCGAAACCCAGGCCCAGTCCCAGGTCTACCAGGTGCAGGTCAAGCGCTGCAGCGTGCTGGCGCCGTATGACGGCCAGGTGGTACAGCGCAAGGTCCAGCGCTATGAAAGCGTGTCGGCCGGTGCGCCGCTGCTGGAAATCGTCGATAACCGCAGCCTGGAAATCCACCTGCTGGTGCCGTCGCGCTGGATGGGCAAGCTCAAGCCCGGGCAGACCTTCAGTTTCACCCCCGACGAAACCGGCCAAGCGTTCAGCGCCACGGTCAAACGCCTCGGTGCGCGCATTGATGAAGGCAGCCAGACGCTGCTGCTGGTAGCGAGCATGCCCAAGGCCGAGGGTTTGCTGGCCGGCATGAGTGGCACCGCGCATTTCGAGGCACTTAAGTGAATGCGCCCATGACGGGTAGCGCCGAGCGTTTCTTTGCCCGGTTCCTTGACCTTGAACGCCTCACCCGCGCCGCTCGCACCCTCGATCAATTGGCCTACAGTCTGGTGAACGATGGGCAGGCGCTGTTCGGCTTTCGCCATGCTGCGCTGTTGATCGCCGGCAAAGTGCGTGCGGTGACCGGGGTGAGCATGGTCGAGCCGAATGCGCCGTTTGTGGCGTTTGTCGAGCATGCCGTAGCCGAAGCGTTCAAGCAGGGGCGGTCTGCACCTGCGACCGTGCTGCCGATAGAGGCTTTCAGTACGGCAGTGCGTGAGGACTGGCAAAGCCTGTCGGCGCCCCACGTGTTCTGGCTGCCATTGCTCGATCATCACGGCGAGGTGTTCGGCGGCGTCTGGCTGGCTCGCGATACGCCCTGGAGCCCACCGGAGCAGGTGTTGCTTGCGCAATTGGGCGATACCTATAGCCACGCCTGGCTGGCCTTGCAGCCCCGACGCCCGTGGCGCCTGCGGTTTACCCGCAAGCGCCAGTTACTGCTGGCGGCGGCGGTCGTGCTGGGGCTGTTGATTCCGGTGCGTCAGTCAGTGCTGGCACCGGCGCAAGTGGTGCCGCTGGGGGGGCGGGTGGTCGCTGCACCGCTGGATGGGGTGATTGCCGAGTTTCTGGTCAAGCCCAACCAGGCGGTGAAAAGTGGCGATCTGCTGGTGCGCTTTGAAAGCACCACCCTCAAGGCCCAGGCCGATGTGGCCCAGCGTGCGCTGGGGGTGGCGGAAGCCGAATTGAAGGCCAACGCGCAACGGGCGTTCGCCGATGCCGAGTCCAATTCGAAAATCGATTTGCTCGCCGCCCGCGTCGAGCAAAAGCGCGCCGAACGCAACTATGCCGAACAGTTGCTCAAGCGCAGCGAAGTGCGCGCTGAGCGCGATGGCATCGCAGTGTTCGCCGATGCCGAGCGCTGGACCGGCAAGCCGATCCAGACCGGCGAGCGGCTGATGGATATTGCCGACCCTGCTCAGGCCGAACTGCGCATCGAGTTGGCTGTGGGTGACGCCATCGCCCTGGCGACGGACGCCGAGGTGGCGCTATTTCTCGACAGTGACCCGCTGCAACGCTATGCCGCTCGGGTCGAGCGCGTCGCCTATGAAGCGCAGCCGACGCCGTCCGGGCAGTTGGCCTATCGGGTCGACGCAGCCTTCAACGAATCGCCCCCACCGCGCATCGGCCTGCGCGGTACCGCCAAGCTGTTTGGCCAGCGCGCGCCGTTGGCCCTGTACCTGCTGCGTCGCCCCTTGGCCGGGCTGCGCCAAAGCGTGGGCCTTTAATGGGGTTGCCCGGCCTGCGCGAAGACCTGCAGCTGACCGCTGCTGCCCCGGCCCTGGACGGCTCGCCACGCTGGACCCTGGCCGACCCGCTGCGCGGCCGCTACTTCAAGTTGGGCGCCCAGGCCATGCGCCTGCTGCGTCATTGGGCGCTGGGGGATGCGGCCCAAGTGCTGCACGCGGCTAACTGCGAGCCGGGCTTGAAGTTGGGTGAGACAGAGCTCGAAGAGTTGCTGGCGTTTCTGCGCGCCCATGACCTGATCGCCGCGCTGGACCCGCAGCAGCGCGCCAGCTACGTCTTGAAGTCCGCCGCATCACGCCAGAGCCTGTGGCAAAAAGCGTTGCACCAATACCTGTTTTTCCGCATTCCCCTGTGGCGCCCCGACGCCTTCCTCAATCGTGCCTGGCCGTGGCTGCAGCGATTTGGCCCGCGCCTGTTGCGCTACGGGTTGCCGGCGACGCTCGGGCTCGGTGTGTTTCTGGTGTCCCGTGACTGGGAGCGGTTCCTGGCGACCTTTCCCCATCTGTTCAGCCTCGGCGGTGCCCTCGCGTTTGGTGTGGCGTTGTTCTTCGCCAAGCTGTGCCATGAATTCGGCCATGCGTTCATGGCCAAGCGCGCGGGGTGTCGGGTGCAGAGCATGGGCGTGGCGTTCATGGTGCTGTTGCCGTTGTTCTACACCGATGTGAGTGATGCCTGGCGGGTCAACGATCGCAAGGCGAGGCTGCTGATCGGTGCCGGTGGGGTCATGGCCGAATTGCTGCTGGCCTGCATCGCCTTGCTGGCCTGGTCGTTGCTGCCGGACGGGCCGGCGCGCACCGCCGCATTCATGCTCGCCAGCGCGACGTGGATCACCACGCTGGTGGTCAACCTCAACCCATTCATGCGTTTTGATGGTTATTTTCTGATCAGCGATCTATGGGAGGTCGACAACCTGCAAGGACGCGCCTTCGCCCTGTGTCGCTGGCGTCTGCGCGAGGCCTTGTTCGGCTACGGCGAACCCGCGCCGGAGGCGTGGTCGCCCGCCATGCGCCGGCGCCTGTTGTGGTGGGGCTATTTGTCGTGGCTGTGGCGCGCCGCATTGTTCTTCGGGATCGCGCTGGCGGTCTACCACTTGTTCTTCAAGCTGCTGGGGACCTTTCTGATGGTGGTGGAGTTGGGCTGGTTTATCGTCCTGCCGATTCTCAAGGAAGGTCGTGAGTGGTGGACCCGGCGTGAGCAGGCGCATACCCCGCGTGTGCTGGTGACGGGTCTGGGGCTGCTGGCGCTGTTGTTGCTGGTGGCGGTGCCGTGGCGCAGCAGCGTGGAGGTGCCGGCGATGCTTGAGGCGGCGCGGGTCACGGCGTTGCATGCACCGGTGGCGGCGCGGGTCAAGCAGGTGAATGTGGTCGATGGCCAAAGCGTGGAGCGGGGCGCGGTGCTGGTGGAACTGGAGTCGCCGGACATTGATTCGCGGCTGCTGATCGTGCGCCGCGAAATCGACATCCTGCAATTACAGATGCGCCGCCAGGCCGGACGCAGCGAAACGGCGGCAGATGTCGGCATTCTGGAGCAACGTCTGGCCGAAGCCGTCGCCGAATACCGCGGCTTGCAGGCCCGGCGTGAGCGCCTGCTACTGCGCGCACCCGAGGCCGGCCAGGTGCGTGACCTGATGCCGCAACTGGTGGCTGGCCGCTGGGTGTCGACCCGTGACCCACTGGCGCGCATTGTCGAAGGCGGCACACGCCTGCGCGGTTACCTGGCTGAGGCGGACCTGTGGCGCGTGGCGCCGGGTGCCGGCGGGCGGTTTATCGCCGACGACCCGATGCGCCCGGCGTGGCCGGTGGAACTGTTGGACGTGGATGCCAACGGCGTTGCCGTCCTCGACCAGGAAGCCTTGGCGTCGGACCAGCACGGGCCGATTGCCGTACGCCGTGACGAGAGCCGTCGACCGGAGCCGGTGCAGGCGCAGTATGGCGCGCGCCTGAAACTGCTCGACGACGCGCCGGCGCCCCCCCATCCACTGCGCGGTGTGGTGGTTTTGCAGGGGCGCAGTGAATCATTGCTGGGGACGGCCTGGCGGCGCATGGCGGCGTTGGGTGTACGCGAAAGTGGTTTTTGATCCAAGGAGCATGATCAATGCTGGACAGTTCGTCGTGCGCAGGTTTATCCATGCGCCCTTCACGGCCCACCGATGCGCCGTTTTTGCACAACCTGTACCGCAGCGCACGGCCGGAGTTGCAGTGGGTCGACGCCGATCCCGAAGTGATCGAGCAGATTGTCGCCCAGCAGTATCAGGTTCAGGAACAGGGGATCGCCGAGCATTTTCCGGGAGCGATGCACTACGTGGTGGAGAAACTCGACACCCCGATCGGCGTGTTGACGGCGGACTTCGGTGCGAATGAAGTGCGCGTGCTCTACCTGGCATTTGTCCCCGCTGCGCGCGGCCAGGGTTTTGGCCGCGCAGTGCTGCAAGGCGTGCAAAAAGCCGCCGCCCAAGTGCGCTGTCCGGTGGCGACGGTGGTGTGGGCCAGCAACCCCGGTGCGCGCCAGCATTACTTGGCGCTGGGGTTTCGCGTCGAGGAAACCGTGCCGGGGGCCGAGCGGCTGGTGTGGTACCCGGGGCTCAGTTGAACACAATGTTGAAATAGCCAAGGTTCGGGTCGCGGCCCATGGCCGGCTCCCGTGAGACAAAAATGGCTTCAACGGTGCCCAGTTGCGGTAACGCAAGGGCGCACAGTCCATCGACGAAATCCGTGGGCGCAAGGCTGCGCAGCGTAACGTTGAAGGGCGTGCGGGGGTTGTCCGGCAGGCGCGATTGCGGGCGCAGGTCGACGGCCTCGATGTGCACGTGCAGCACTCGGCCATCGGGCAGTTGCAGCGGGCAGGACTGGTTGATCAGGGGCTGGAAGTGTTCGTTGCAGACCTGTTGCAGCATGGGGCGTCTCCGATGTTTGCGGCGGGCACCGGGGTGTTTGCCCCGGTGTTGGAGCGGTTTACGGGCGGGGCGGGAAAATCCCTGTCAGGGCGATGCTGAAATTCAGCGCGAGGTACGGTGCCATTGTTGGCAACGGTTGGTTGCCGCCTGGAACCGTCAAGTTGCCGCCCAAGGTGCTGCTGGCGCCTTTGAGGGCGACGGGTGCGCTGCCGGGTTTGTCGGAGTAGATCGCCGCCGAGCCTGGGCCCCCCGTGCTGGAGGCGCCGATGTAGGCATTGGTGCTGGTTGGTGTGGTGGCGGCGGCACTGGGTTCGTTGGCCAGGTTGATGGTGGTGGTGACCGTCAGGCCGGTGGTGGGGATCAGTTGGGTCGGAAGGTTGCCGCTCAGGATGCTCGACTTTTCGGTGCCGCCGACTTCACCGATGACCCGTGGCGTCAGGCCGCCGCCATTGCCCATGTGGATCGGTGCACGGCCTTGCAGGTTGGGTAGGGCAAAAGTGTTCTGGCCGTCACCGCCATAGACCGTGCCCAACAAGGCAAACAGTGCGCTGTTTTGCGCGATCGATACCAACTGGCCATTGCAATAGGCCCATCCCTGGGGGCGTAGTTGAAAGCGAACATCTGAACCGTACCGAGAAAAACTTCCATGAAAACCTCTCCTGCCAAGTGTCGGATGAGATACGCCGCGCGATGCAAACCTGGCGCACCGCCCCACAGCCTAGACGCGGGTTCGCACTTCGTCCGCTTTTTGGCCTCGCTGTGGTGTAGGGGTGGGATTACACCGGCCGCTGGGCCTGCTTTCGGCCTACAATCAGCGCGTTCGAGCACCCAGCCGGGTGCTGCTGTCGATTCCAGAGGGTGGTAATGGGCGTTCCGAGTCGTGATGAAACAATGAGCACTTGTCAGCCTGTTCCACCTGCACGCTCTCTTTTCCAATTGCTTCGCGAACCCTGGTTACTGCCGCTCCTGGCGCTGGCCCTGGGGGTGCGCTGCTATGAGTTGACGGCGGCGGCGATCTGGGGCGATGAAGGCTCCAGCCTTTTGCTGGCCCATTACGCGTTGCCCGGCATCTGGTTCCATGCGGCCCACGATGTGCACCCGCCGCTGTATTTCATGCTGCTGCACGGCTGGATCGCGGTGTTTGGCGATTCCATCCTGTCGATCCGCCTGCTCAGCGCACTGCCGGGGGTGGCCGCGGTGTTTCTCGGCACCTGGCTGGTGCACCTGATCGCCACGCGCCGGGCCACGTTGCTGGCCTGCCTGCTGCTGGCCCTGCTGCCCACGGCGGTGCGCTACAGCCAGGAAATCCGCATGTATTCGTTGCTGGGTGTCTGGCTGTTGGGGGCGACCCTCGCGCTGGTGTATTGGGTGAAGGCGCCGCAGCGTTCGCGTTACCTGGTGGTCTACGCGTTGCTGATGACGGCGGCGTTCTACACCCATTATTTCGCCGCCTTGTGTGTGCTTGCCCACTGGCTGTATGTGGCGCTGCTCGGGCCCGTGCCTGGTGCACGCCAGCGTTTTATCGGCCGTCACGACTGGTGGCTGGCCAACGTCGCGATTGTGCTGCTGTTTGCGCCCTGGCTGCCCGGGCTGATCGACCTGGTACTGCACATGGACGAGCTGAAGGCCGGCAACGATGTGGGGTGGGAGTTGCCGGTCACCTGGCGTTCACTGCCGTCGATGGTCTGGCAGCTGTTGGCGCTGGATGATGGAGAAACCATGTCGCCGTGGCTGTTGCTCACGTTGCCGACGGTGATCACGGCGGTACTCGGTTATGTGCTGTGGAACGACCGCAGTCGCTACCGCTTCGCCACGCTGGTGGTGATCTATTGCACCTTGCCGGTGCTGCTGGTGTTTGCCATATCGTTTATTTCGCCGGTGTTTATCGACCGCTATTTGACCGCGCCCGCCCTGGGCTTGCCGATTGCCCTGGCGTTGGCCATCGACCGCCTGGCCCTGCGCCACAGAACCTTGGCGGCAGTGCTGCTGGCCGTGGTACTGGGCGCTTCGGTCGTGGGGCTGAAGAACAACTACACGGTCGACCCCGATGATCAATTCAGCAACATGGTCGACTATATGAACCAACACACCGTGGCCGGTGACCAGGTAGTCCTGGGGGATATGTTCTGGTACCTCACCTGGGGTTATTACGATAAAAGCGCAACCGCACCCCGCCTCTACACCCCGCCGGCGGCCAATGGTGCGTCAACCCGGCCCAATGCCTACGGCTTCGGTACCTTGATCGAGCCCGACGCCGGGGTTTATCTGGACGACTTGAACGATCTTCCCATTGGCAACAGCCGGGTATGGCTGGTGATGAGCCGGGTGGCCCCTGACGAGTTCCCCTCGATTCCGAAGAATTGGCGAGCCATTGACCAGCATGCAGGGGGGGATACCCAGGCAGTTTTATATGAGGTGTGTCATCTCACCTGCACCCGGCCCTGAGACGCGGTAGCTGTCGTTCGTCGGATATATCGCAAAGCCCCGAAAATAAAGGGCATTTATGTCGAATTAAACCAATTGATGGCAAAGTAATATTGGTTGGAAATGATTCCTTACGCTACGCTTTGTCCTACAAAGGACTGCCAGTAAGGGTGAAAGGATTGAGCCGTTTTCACTTCATTTCCGGGTTGCCGCGTTCCGGTTCGACCCTGTTGTCCGCCATTCTTTTACAGAATCCGCGTTTTCATGCGGGCATGACCAGCCCTGTCGGTGCGCTGTTTGCCGGTGTACTTGGCCAGTGCAGTGCCGGCAGTGAGTTTGGCGCGGTCATCAACACGGATGTACGTCGCCGCCTGCTGGGCGGTTTGTTCGACGCCTATTACGCCGACCAGGTCGACAAGTCCGTGGTGTTCGACACCAATCGGCAGTGGTCCGCTCGTCTCCCGGCTATTCGCGACTTGTTTCCCCAGGCCAAGGTCATCGCTTGTGTGCGCAATGTCGCCTGGGTCATGGACAGCATCGAGCGTCTGTACCGCGCCAATCCTTTCGAGAACACCAAGCTGTTCAATGATGACGGTGAGCGCAACACCGTCTACAGCCGGGTCGAAACCTTGGCCCAGCGTAATCGCCTAGTGGGGTTTGCCTGGGCGGCGCTCAAGGAAGCCTATTACGGCGAACAGGCCGACTCTTTGCTGATTATCGACTACGACCTGCTGAGCCAGGCGCCTGAGCGTGTGCTGCGCCTGGTCTACGAGTTCATCGGCGAGCCCTGGTTCGAGCACGACTTCGACAACCTCGCCTATGACGCCCCGGCCTTCGATGAAGCCCTGGGCGTGGCCGGGCTGCATAAGGTCAAGCGCAAGGTGGCCTTCGAGACACGCACCACGATTTTGCCGCCGGACTTGTTCGAACAGTACTCCAAGCTGTCGTTCTGGCTGGATGGTGCCTCCAGCGCCGCCAATGTGATTCGTATCAAAAACAACCCTGCGAGTCATTGACCGCGGTTTTTTCCTGAGTTTCAGACGTTCGATCCCGGGTGAGTCTCATGTGGTGGAATAAACAGAAGTCGCGTGGAGTAGCGCGGGCAACAGCCGTAGCCCGGTCCCTGGGTTCGCCCATGATCATGTCCCTGGAACCGCGCATGTTGTTCGACGGCGCCGTGGCGGCGACTGTGGCGACGGCGGCCGATAACCACTCGACCGTGGACGCGGCCAAGCCACCCACCGCAGACCAGCCCACTGCTGCCAAGGACACCCATGGCCAGGCGGATGCCGCCCCGGCGACCGCACCTGTTGCCGTGCCCGGCCAGGCCGTGGTGTTTGTCGACTCGCGGGTCAAGGACTTCGACAGCCTGCTCAAGGGCGTCGCTCCCGGCACTCAGGTTGTGGTGCTGGACGGCAGCAAGGACGGCCTGCAACAGATCGCCGATTACCTGGGCAGCCACCAGGGCGTGAGCACCGTGGAGATCATTGCCCACGGCAATACCGGTGATTTGTGGCTGGGCAGCACGTACCTGTCGGCGGACAACGTCGCGGCGCGCGCCGATGTGCTGGGTCAGATCGGCAAAGACATGAACGTGGGCGGCGATATCCTGATCTACGCCTGCAACACTGCCGAAGGCGAGCGCGGCGTGAGCTTCGTCGATTCCCTGGCGCAGTACACCGGGCGTGACATTGCGGCCTCCACCAACCGCACCGGCCTGGGCGGCGACTGGACGTTGGAAATCGCAACCGGCGCCATCGAAAGCACGCCCCTGCTGTCGCAACAGGTAATGAACGATTACCAATGGGGCCTGGCGACCTGGACCGCGACCAACGGCAATGATTCGGGGGTCGGCTCCCTGCGCGCGGCGCTGGCGTCCTCGCAGAACGGCGACATCGTGACCTTCAACACCGGCATGACCGTACTGTTGAACAGCCAGTTGGTGGTCACCAAGAACATCACCCTCGACGGCGACCTGAACAATGACGGCGTTGCCGAGGTAACCCTGGACGGGCAGTACAAGACCAGCGTGATCCAGGTCAACAGCGGTACCACCGTGACCTTCGACGGCCTGGTGATTACCCGTGGCCTGATTGCCGGTAACGGTGGCAATGGCGGCAGCGGTACCAGCGCGGGCAACTCGCTGGGCGCGGGGCTCAGCAACTTCGGCGACCTGACGCTGAGAAACGTCAGCGTCACGGCAAACGCGGCTTCCGGTGGCGGTGGCGGTGGCGGTGTCACCGGTGGCGCGGTCGGCGGCGCCGGGGGTGGTGGCGGGGCATTGGGCAACGGCATCGGCGGGCATGGCGGCAGCACCGGCAGTGGTACTGGCAACTACGCTGGCGCCGCTGGCTCGGCCAACCAGGGCGGTACGGGAGGCGGGTATAACCTGGCGGTGATGGGCGGCAAGGGCGGCTCGGGCAGCGCCGGAGCCGGCTCGACCAACCCCTACGGCTACTCCAACGGCAGCGCCGGCGGCGCTGCGTCCGTCGGCGGAATATCGATCGGCGGCGGTGGCGGCGGTGCCGGCTGGAACGCCCTCGGCGGCAAGGGGGGTGGTGCTGCGGGCGGTATCTACAACGCCGCTGGCGCCAAATTGACCATCATCGGCACCTCGGCGATTACCGGTAACATCGGTGCCGGCGGCGGTGGCGGCGGTGGTGGCTCCCTGAACAGCGGCAGCACCACCAATGGCGGAGACGGTGGCCTGGGCGTCGGCGCAATCTGGAACAAGGGTTCGGTGCTGATCACGGCGGCCAACTTCGCCAGCCTTGGCGGTAGCGCCAACTCCGGCGCCAGCGGCAATGGAGGCCTGGCCAGTGCCGGCACGGCCGGCAACAAACCGACGGCGGTCAATGGCCTGTTCAACGATATCGGCGGTACGTCGAACAATGCCTATGTGCCGAACCCGACCGCAACCATCGTGGTTGCAACCCCAGCCCAGCATATCGGCAGCACGTCGCAGGTGACCATTACCTTCAGCGAAGCCGTCAACGGTTTCACCCTGGCTGACCTGACAGCTGCCAACGGGGTTCTCACTAACCTGACCACCAGCGATAACAAGACCTGGACCGCGACCTTCACCCCGAACGCGAACGTCGCCAGCAGTGCCGGCCAGATCACCTTGGACAACACCGGTGTCACCAGCCAGTCGCTGGGTTTGGCAGGCATCGGCACCACCGCGTCCAACAGCTACACCGTCGACACCGAACGCCCGAGCGCGACCATCGTGGTCGACAGTCCGGCGTTGAAAGTCGGTGGTTCGTCCCAGGTGCACATCACGTTCAACGAGGCAGTGAGTGGTTTCAGTCTGTCGGACATGACGGCAACCAACGGCACCCTGAGCAACCTGGCCACCAGCGACAACATTCACTGGACCGCCACCCTGACCCCGGCGGCCGGCAACGACAGCAGCGGCAACAGCATCTCCCTGGACAACACGCTGTATACCGATACCGCAAGCAACGCGGGCACCGGCACCAGCACGTCCAACACCTACGTGATCGATACCGTGCGGCCGACCGCGGGCATCGTGGTGTCCAACACCGCGCTCAACATTGGCGGTTCGTCCCAGGTGACCATCACCTTCAGCGAAACGGTCAACGATCTGGACCTGAGCGACCTGAGCGCATCCAATGGCGTACTGAGCAACCTGGTCCAGGTCGATGGCACCCACTGGACGGCCGTCCTCACCCCCAACAGTGGGGTTACCCACAGTGGTGATCTGGTCACCCTGAACAACACGTTGATTACCGACGGTGCGGGCAACGCCGGCAGCGGCAGCACCAACTCCAATACCTATGCCGTCGATACCCAGCGCCCTACCGCGACCATCGTGTTCGGCAACACCAACCTGGGGATCGGCCAGACCTCCCCGGTGACCATCACCTTCAGCGAAGCCGTGAGCGGTTTCACCCTGGCCGACCTGACGGTGAGCAACGGCGTCCTGAGCAACCTGAGTACCAGCGACAACATTACCTGGACCGCGACCTTCACCCCGACCGCGGCTGTCGTCAGCGCGAGCAACCACATCACCCTGGACAATACCGGTGTCCAGGATGGGGCGGGCAACGCCGGCAGCGGCAGCAGCACCTCCAACAACATCGCCATCGATGGCGTGCGCCCGACCGCCAGCGTGGTGGTCGCCAACGACTCGCTGAAAATCGGCGACACCTCGCTGGTTACTATTACCTTCTCCGAAGCCGTGGTCGGATTCAGCAACGCCGACCTGACCGTTGCCAACGGCACGCTGACGGCGGTGAGTACCAGCGACGGCGGCATCACCTGGACCGCCACCTTCACCCCGAGCGCGAGCGTCTCCGACACCGCCAACCTGATCACCCTGGATAACACAGCCTACAGTGACACTGTTGGCAATGCCGGCACCGGCACCACAAGCTCGAATAACTACAGCATCGACACCCAGCGTCCGACGGCGACCATCGTCGTCGCCGATCCGACACTGACGGCCGGGGAAACCTCGCTGGTGACCATCACGTTCAGCGAAGCGGTAAGCGGTTTCAGCCTGAGCGACCTGAGTACCAGCCACGGGAGCCTGAGCGGCTTGAGCAGCGCTGACGGCATCACCTGGACCGCGACCTTCACGCCAGGCACGAACACCAGCAGCGCAACCAATGCCATTACCCTGGCCAATGCCGGTATCGCTGACCTTGCCGGCAACGCGGGTGCCGGCAGTACCACCTCGGCCAACTTCACCATCGACACCGTGTTACCCACCGCCAGCATCGTGGTAGCCAGCCCCGCGTTGAATATCGGTGGCACGTCGCTGGTGACCATCACGTTCAGCGAGGCGGTCACCGGTTTCAGCAATGCCGACCTGACCATTGCCAACGGCACCCTGAGCGCGGTGCACACGGGCGACGGTGGCATCACCTGGACCGCCACCTTCACCCCGAGCAACAATCTCACCGACGCCACCAACCTGATCACCCTGGACAACAGCGGCGTACAGGCGATGGTGTCGGGCAATGTGGGTAGCGGCACCACTGACTCCAACAACTTCGCTATCGACACCCAACGCCCGACCGCCACCGTGGTGGTGGCCAACGAGCACCTGGGCGTCGGTGGCACGTCAACGGTGACCATTACCTTCAACGAAGCGGTGACCGGCTTTAACCTGTCCGACCTGACCGTCAGCAACGGTACCCTCAGCAACCTGAGCACCAGCGACAACATCACCTATACCGCAACCCTGACGGCGGTGGCGGGCATCAACCAGGCCAGCAACCTGATCACCCTGGACAACACCGGCGTGGTCGACATTGCTGGCAACAGCGGCTCCGGCACCACTGACTCCAACAACTATGCCATCGACAGCCAACGGCCGACCGCGACCATCGTGATAGCCGATCCGGTGCTCGCGGCGGGTGAAACCTCGCTGGTGACCATCACCTTCAGCGAGGCGGTGAACGGTTTCGACAACAGCGACCTGACCGTGCCCAATGGCACGTTGAGCGCGGTGAGCAGCAGCGATGGCGGCATCACCTGGACCGCAACGTTCACGCCGACCAGCGGCATCAAGGACACCACCAATATCATCAGCCTGAACAACGCAGGCTATACGGACCTGGCGGGCAACGCCGGCACCGGCTCCACCACCTCGGGTAATTTCACTATCGATACGGTACGGCCGACCGCGACGATCGTGGTGGCGGACAGCGCCCTGGCGCTCGGAGAGACCTCGACGGTGACCATCACCTTCAGCGAGGCGGTGAGCGGCTTCAGCAGCGCCGACCTGACGATCAGCAACGGCACGCTGACGAACCTTGCCAGCGGCGACGGCGGCATCACCTGGACGGCGACCTTAACGCCGACCAGCAACATCACCGACATCAGCAACCTGATCGTGTTGGACAATACCGGCGTGGCGAATGCCTCGGGCAACACCGGCATCGGCAGTACCGATTCCAACAACTTCAGCATCGACACCCAGCGGCCGACGGCGACCATCGTGGTCAGTAACGACGCCCTGAATGCAGCGGGTTCATCGGTGGTGACCATCACCTTCAGTGAAGCCGTGACCGGCTTCACCCTGGGCGATCTGACAGCCCCCAACGGCACCCTGAGCAACCTGAGCACCCTGGACAACATCACCTGGACCGCAACCCTGACGCCGAACGCCGCGACCACCCATGCCGGCGACGTCATCAGCCTGGACAACAGCCTGGTCAGCGACAGTGCCGGTAATGCCGGTGCGGGGAATACCGTTTCCAATGCGTACAGCGTCGATACCGTGGCGCCGACGGCCAGCATTGTGCTTGGCAGCGCGAGCCTGCTCGTCGGGCAAACCACGACGGTGACCATCACCTTCAGCGAAGCGGTGGCCGGCCTCGACAGCAGCGACTTGAGCGTGCCCAACGGCACCTTGGGCACCCTGGTCAGCAGCGACGGCGGTATCACCTGGACCGGGACCTTTACCCCGGACAGCAATGTTCACGACACTACCAACCTGATCACCCTGAACAACACCGGCTACGCCGACCTGGCAGGCAATACCGGCACCGGTGTGACCCACTCGGCCAACTTCACCATCGACACGGTGCGGCCAACCGCAACTATCGTAGTGGCGGATACGGCTCTCAAGGCTGGCGAAACCTCGACGGTGACCATCACCTTCAGCGAAGCCGTGAGCGGTTTCAGCAATGCCGACCTGAGCCTCAGCAACGGCACACTGACGAACGTCACCTCCAGCGACGGTGGCATCACCTGGACCGCGACACTCACGCCGACCAGCAATATCACCGACACCACTAACGTCATCACCCTGGACAACAGCGGTGTCGTCAACGCCTCCGGCAACGCTGGCAGCGGCACCACAACCTCCAGTAACTACAGCATCGACACCCAGCGTCCAGGCGCGACTATTACAGTGGCCAACGGCCTGTTGGGGATCGGCCAGACCACCACCGTGAGCATCACCTTCACCGAGGCGGTCAGCGGCTTTGACCTGTCGGACCTGAGCGTGGCCAACGGTGTGTTGTCCAACCTGACCACCAGCGACAATATCCACTGGACCGCGACCCTCACCCCCACCGCCGGCATCACCGATGCCACCAACCTGGTGGTACTCGACGGCAGCCTGGTCAGCGATGGCGCAGGCAATGCCGGCTCGGGCATTGCCATCTCCAATAACTACGCAATCGACGGCGACCTGCCGACGGCGACTATTTCGGTCGCCAACCCGAACCTGGTCGTCGGTCAGACCACGACCGTAACCTTCACCTTCAGCGAGAAAGTCACCGGCTTCGACCTGGATGACCTCAGCGTCGCCAACGGCACCTTGTCCAACCTGGCCACCAGCGATGGTGGCAAGACCTGGACCGCGACCCTGACGCCGACGGCGAATATCAACGACCCGAGTAATTTCATCACCCTCGACACCAGCCTGGTGGCAGACCTGGCAGGCAACGCCGGCAGCGGTTTTGCCAACTCCAATAACTTTGGGGTCAACACCCTTGCACTGACCGGGGACCCGCTGTTTCGCGTCACCGACCCGGTTGCGCCTCAGGGCGCGCCGAACGCGCCGTTGCAGCCCATTATCTTCGGCCGCCCGACTGGCGACCTGGGTTCATCCATCGGCTTCCCGCCGCTGTTTGAGCAACGTGAAATGGGCGCAGGCCTGCCGCCGATCGGCCGCATTTTCATCAGCAACGGTGCCTCGTCTCCCAGCTTTATCGCCCAGGTGTTCAGCACCGATGGCAGTGGTGACGGCAGTGGCAATGGCTTCCTCGGCTTCGGTGGTGGAGACGGCGGGGTGTTTGGCTCAAGCACGTTGTCGGGCCTGTTCAATCGCGACACCGGTGGCAACGATAGTGGCTTCAAGGCGTTCGACAGCAAGTCCATCAAGGGCGGCGGCGATGCGGCCCAGGGCCTGCGTGGCGTCTTTGGCGCACCGACCCTTGGGCAACAATTGCAACAGATCAACGAGAGGGAGCATCGCCAGGTGATCGACCTGGCACAGGCACTGCAACAAGTCGGCATCAGCGAAATGCAGGCTTGAATATACTTAATTTCGGCGCAGGAACAGGGGCAGTACAAGGATGAATACACGTCACAAGTTGTTCGGCGCCAGCCTGCTGGTGCTGGCGATCAGCGGTTGTGCGGTCACCAGCAAGCCGATTGAGCGCAGCGTCAGCGAGCAGCGCGCTCGTAGTGACCTGCAGGGTATGTACAAGGATCAGGAACCGCTGAGCGGCCCGCTGACCCTGCACGAGGCCATGGCCCGTGCGGTGAAGTACAACCTCGAAGGTCGTTTGAAGGTGATGGAAGAGGCGCTGGCCAAGCGTCAATCCGACCTCTCCAGCTTTGACATGCTGCCGCGCATGGCGCTGTCGGCCGGTTACGCCGGGCGCAACAACACCAACGCCTCCAGCAGCCAGAGCGTGCGCACCGGCACCCAGTCCCTGGAACCGTCCACCTCCCAGGATCGCGACCGCCGCGTGGCGGACCTGACCATGGTGTGGAACGTGCTCGACTTTGGCGTCAGCTACATCAGCGCCAAGCAGCAAGGCGATCAGCGCCTGATCATCCAGGAACGCCGCCGCAAGGTGATCAACACCATCGTTCAGGACGTGCGCTCGGCCTACTGGCGCGCCGTGGCGGCCGAACGCTTGCTCGGCCAGATCGACAGCCTGATGGCGCGGGTCGACCAAGCCCAGACCGACAGCCAGAGCATGAGCGAACAACGCATCGGCGACCCGGTCCAGGCCCTTGGCTACCAGCGCTCGCTGATCGAAGCCACGCGCCAGCTGCAGGAGCAGCGCCGTGCCTTGTCCCTGGCCAAGACCGAACTGGCGACCCTGATCAACCTGCCGATGGGCACCGACCTCAAGCTGGCCACGCCGGACGACTACAGCGTGCCGCAATTGAAGGTCAACCTCGCCAGCCTGGAACAGGAAGCCCTGGCCAACCGGCCTGAACTGCGCGAGCAGGACTACCAGACCCGCATCAGCGCCGCCGAAACCCGCAAAGCCATGCTGCGCCTGCTTCCGGGCCTGGAATTCAGCGCCGGCGGGCACTACGACAGCAACTCGTTCCTGGTGGACAACCGCTGGGCCGACTACGGCGCCAAGATCACCTGGAACCTGTTCAACGTGATCTCGGCCCCGGCCGCCATCGACGTCGCCAAGGCCGGGGAAGAGGTCGCCACCGCCCGCCGCCAGGCGATGTCCATCGCGGTGCTGGCGCAGATCTACGTGGCCAACGCGAACTTCCAGGATGCCGTACGCCAGTTCAAGACCAACGAACAACTGGCCAATATCGACGGGCAGATCCTCACCCAACTGCGCAACCGCCACCAGGCGGCGGGCCTGGGCGAACTCGACCTGATCCAGGGCGAGCTCAACACCCTGCAAGCCGACCTGCGCCGCGACCTGGCCTACGCCGACCTGCGCAACGCCTACGGCCAGATCTTCGCCAGCGCCGGGCTCGACCCGCTGCCGGAACAACTGGACTCCGACCGCGTACAGACCATCGCCACAGCGCTGGCCAGCCGTGAGTCAGCCTGGGCCGCCGGCAACATTGTTACCGCACCGGTGCCGCGTGCCGTCGCCCACTAACCGGGTAGCGGCGCTGCGGGTGGACAACGGGCAGATCGTGATCATTGGTTCGCCCTACGAGCCACCCCCTCCCGCTGCGCTGGTACTGGACACCGGCGCGCTGTCGGCACCGCAGAGTGTCGAGCGATTGTTGGCCTGGCTGGCGCCTGAACTAGACTCTGGGAAATCCTCTTCTTAGGAGCCCGCCATGCAATCGCCCGTGCACAGCTTGCCGTCACTGTTCAAACAGCTTGGACTGCCGGATGACCCGGTCAGTATTGATCAGTTTGTGACCACCCACTCGCCACTCAAGCCGGATCTTAAATTGGCAGATGCGTTTTTCTGGACAGACAGCCAGAAAACGTTTTTGCGCGAGGAAATTTTGGACGATGCCGATTGGGCGGAAGTGGTGGATGAGTTGAATCTGATGTTGCGGGGTGGGCGAGGGGTGTAAAAAAATCTTTTGGAAATTGTGTTTTTGTAAAAAAAAAAGGTGAGCAGTAAAAAAATCTGGGCTCTAATCGCCTGGGTTATTTTTTCTTGGGGGATTCACCTTGGCAACAGTCGGATATGCCCATCTATGTGAAGTACTGGACCTAAAGATTATTGCGCCCTCCCGTGTTGCGATGATTAAACCCGTGACCAGAATCACTCGAATCGGCACTTGTCTGGCTGTGCCGGCCGCTGTGGCGCCCGCGCATGCTGCGTTATTTGAGCATGTGCTATTTGCTCTCAAGCATGAAGGCGTGAACCTGGCCGTGCTCGCCCAGGTTTTTGAACGGCTTGGTCCTGAGCCCTTTTTGGTTGCCTTGGCGGATTCGCCCAATGGTGCGTTCATTCGCAAAGCTTGTTTTCTATGGGAGGGATTTACTGGGCAGGCCCTGGATTATTCAAAACCCGTTCGAGGCCGCGTCGTTGCCTTATTCGATCCCGAGCGCTACGTAACCGGACCCAGCATCCGCAACAGCCGCTGGCGCGTGGATTTCAACGGCTTGGGTTCTTTGCATTACTGCGCCACCGTGGAGCGAACGCCTGAGCTGGACGCGTTGTTGGCGCTCAATGTGCTGGGCCGCGCCAAATCCTTCATGGCCACCCTCCCACCCGAAATGATGGACCGTGCCATCCAGTGTGCCTACCTCCACGAAACCCGTGATTCGTTTGCCATCGAAAAAGAACAACCCAGCGAAGAAAAATCCCGCCGCTTCGTTCAACTGTTACGCCAGGCCCACGAAGGCCGCTTGCTGACCGAGGACTACCTGGTAGACCTGCAGAACAGCACCGTCTCCAACCCCTTCGACAAAGCTGTCGCGTTTCGCCATGAGCAGAATCATCTGCACAACGGCCTGCGCGGCGCGGCGGGCGTCAGCTATGTTCCTCCAGCCCCTGAACTTTGCCAGGAACTGATGGAAGAGCTGATGGCTTTCGCCAATCAGCCATTACGTGAAGTCGACCCCCTGGTAGCTGCGGCAGTCACTGCCTTCGGCTTCGTATTCCTGCACCCGTTTATGGACGGCAACGGGCGATTGTCGCGCTTCCTGATCCATCAGACGCTCTGCCATTACGGTGCACTGGAAAACGGTCTGCTGCTACCGGTGTCCGTCGCGATGAAACACGAAGAGCAAGCCTATCTGGCGGCACTCAAAGCCTTTTCCCAACCGACGCGGGAATTCTGGAACGTCACGTGGCTGGACGGCGATCAAATGGCCTTCGACTTCATCGGCCACCCCTCGATCTACCGCTACTGGGACGCCACCCACTGCGTCGAATTCACCCTGCAAATGGCCCGCCGCGCGCTGGAAGTGGAACTGCGCGAAGAAACCGAATTTCTGGACCGCTACGACCGCGTGATCAAGGCCGTGAACCAACGCTTTGATGTGCGCGGCAGTGATCTGTCGAAGCTGGTGATGATGTGCCTGGATAACGAGGGCAAGGTTTCCAAGCACCGACGCAAGCAGTTTCAGTACAGCGTATCGGAGGAGGTGTTTGAGTTTATTGAAGAGGAGGTGGGGAATGCTCTGCGCGACATTGGGAAATTTCCTATCGACTAAGCGGAAGTGGACGATAGTGGCCGGTGGGAGGAGCTCGCTATTAACAGGCGCTAACTCCCTGCTCTGGACACAACATGAAACGCTTGGTCCCACGCAACGAAATTGAAAGCTATGAACTCACAAAGATCGAGAGTCCCTATTTTGCAGGACTAAAAGTCCGAGAGTTTTTTCGTGCCCCGTATGCGCTGCCCGGGTTGAGTGAACTGCTCAGTGAGTGCGGTCTTTCTCCCGTTTGCTGCTCCGCTGAAAAAGACCAACGGCGGGTTTTGGATAAACTGGCAGCCGGTGAGTGGTTGTTTGTGATGGACTATCCTTTTCTCCCTTTAAGTCGCGAATGTCGCGTCAAATATGGACATCTAATGGGACGCCGACTGTATGTTGGGCCTGGCAAATGGGAGAAGGTAAGCATCGATTACGATGGAATTAAAAATACCGCGATACTCGCTGCTAATCGGTTAGTTTCAGCAGCTGATGAGGGAAGAGTATTTCTCTCGGATGGGAAAGATCTCGCGAACACCACTAGAGTTATGACTCAACGGTGGGTAAGGCATGATAGTCGAGATGATCAATTTACCCACCGATCAGTTGAGCGTCGATATGGAGAGCTGCGGCATATAAAACAACGTTATCTGGAGGGCGATGACAACTGGCAGGTGGGTGGTAAGTCATGGCATTGGCAGCCTGTAACACCAGATGTGGCCTATGAGTACAAGGAAGCAGGAAGATGACGCGCAAGCATGTTTTTTGGTTTTGGGGAGTCATGGATGCCATTTATCTGATTCGGTATGCGGTGGCCAGCGCAATAGAGGGAAGGATTCCTTATTTAAGCGATTTTGAAAGTGCTTTATGGGTGCTGCGTGATCATAGTGTTGTGCAGTTATACATGTTCGGCTTTGCCATGCTGCTGCAAGCTTCCATCGTAATCTCGTGCTTACTGTTCTTTCTTGGACGTGAACAGGTGAGGTGGGTTACTTACCTCCAAACACCCTTGCGATTGGCTTTTATTGTGCCTTCTGTTTCGCTGTTGCTGGTAGGTGCTCAGTTTTTTCCTGACTACAACTTGGTGTTAATGGCTGCGTTAGTCGTTGCGTCCGAGGCAGTGAAAATCTGGAGCGTCTGGCGGTGGAGCAAAAGGTGCTGACGTTTTCCAGCAGGGCCGCTTAGGAGACTGAGCGGGCAATAAGCCGGTTGCACAGACCCAACCATCCACTTGGTCACGGCCACACGGATCCCCCTGCACGATGTGATGGACCAAAACCAGCGCCGCCTGGATGGCCAGGCCGCACAGCAATCCTGAAGCCGACACCGATCCGATTGTGGGAGGGGGCTTGTCCTAATGCCAGTCAGTGAAGGCTTTTTGTAGGAGCGAACTTGCTCGCGAAAAACTCATAGGCGCCGCGTTCATTCAGGAAGCCCGCGTTATCGTTGGCGTTTTTCGCGAGCAAGCTCGCTCCTACAGGAGGCGATGTGCGCCTAACTGACTGGCCTTAGGACAAGCCCCCTCCCACATTCGTCCTGCGGTGTTGTCACTGAATCGCTCCATCCATCGCTAAATTGTTTCAAAACTTGACGCAATTCGATCCCTCGGCCATATTGATAGTTAGCAAACTAACTGTATGCGAACTATCCAGTGCCTCAATCCCTCGAACAACTCCAGATGAACCTCAGCAGCAGCATGGTGGTGGGCGCCCGTAACTGGCGCAAAATCTGCCAGAGCACGCTGGTCAGCTATGGCATCTCCGAAGCCTGCGCCGTGCCGCTGTTGATGATCGGCCGCCTGGGCGACGGGGTGCACCAGGTCAAAGTGGCCCAAGCGTCGGGGATGGAAAGCCCGTCCCTGGTGCGTCTGCTCGACCGGCTGTGCCATGACGGCTATGTGTGCCGTACCGAAGACATCCACGACCGCCGCGCCAAGGCCCTGAGCCTCACCGAGCGTGGTCGCGAGTTGGTGCAGGCGGTGGAGGTGCAACTGGTGCGCCTGCGCCGCGAAGTGCTGGCGGACCTTCCGACCGCCGACATGGAAGCCGCGCTGCGCGTACTGCGGGCCTTTGAGGCGGCGACGCTTTGAACGGATTTTTTACCGGCTTTCCGCCCGCCCGTGACTGGTTCTATGGGGTTCGTACCTTCGCCGCGTCGATGATCGCGTTGTACATCGCCATGCTGATGCAAATGCCGCGTCCGTACTGGGCGATGGCCACGGTGTATATCGTCTCCAGCCCGTTTGTCGGGCCTACCAGTTCCAAGGCCCTGTACCGCGCCATCGGCACCTTGATGGGGGCGGCGGCGGCGGTGTTTTTTGTGCCGATGTTCGTGCAGTCGCCGTACATCCTGGTGGTGGTGATCGCACTGTGGACGGGCACCTTGCTGTTCCTCTCCATGCACCTGCGCACCGCCAACAACTATGCCTTGATGCTGGCCGGCTACACCTTGCCGCTGATCGCCCTGCCGGTGGTGGATAACCCGCTGGCGGTGTGGGATGTGGCCGAAGCGCGGACTGAGGAAATCTTCCTCGGCATTGCGGTCGCGGCGGTGGTGGGCGCGATGTTCTGGCCGCGGCGGCTGATGCCGGTGTTCGATGGCGCGGTGGCCAAGTGGTTTGGCGACGCCCAGGTCTACAGCCAGCGTTTTCTTTCCCGCAATGTGCAGCCGGAAGAAGTCAGCGCCCTGCGCGGCGGCATGGTCGCCACCTTCAATACCCTTGAATTGATGATCGGCCAGTTGCCCCACGAAGGCGCGCGGCCGCAGACGGTGCGCAATACCAAGGAATTGCGCGGGCGCATGATCCACCTGCTGCCGTTGGTGGAGGAACTCGACGATGCGCTGTATGCCGTCGAACAGCGTGCGCCGCAGTTTCTCGAGCAACTGACGCCGCTGTTGGAAGCCACCCGGCAGTGGCTGGAAAACACCACCGAAAGCGCACCGCTGGAACGCTGGCGCGCCCTGCGTGACCAGGTCGACGCCCTGCAACCCCAAGGCGAAGCCCTGGACGAGCGCCACACGCTGTTGTTCTCCAACGCCCTCTACCGCCTGGGCGAGTGGATCGACCTGTGGCAGGACTGCCGCAGCCTGCAAGCCGCCATCCAGTGCGAAAGCCAGGACACCTGGCGTGCCGTGTACCGTCACTGGCGCCTGGGCCGGCTCACGCCGTTCCTCGACCATGGCCTGATGCTTTATTCGGCGTTTTCCACCGTCACCGCGATCATCGTCGCGTCAGTGCTGTGGATCCTGCTGGGCTGGACCGATGGCGGCAGCGCGGTGATCCTGGCAGCCGTGGCCTGCAGCTTTTTCGCCTCGATGGACGACCCGGCACCGCAGATCTATCGGTTCTTTTTCTGGACCGCCATGTCGGTGCTGTTCGCCAGCCTCTACCTGTTCCTGGTACTGCCCAACCTGCACGATTTCCCGATGCTGGTACTGGCGTTCGCGGTGCCGTTCATCTGCATCGGCACGCTGACCGTGCAGCCGCGTTTTTACCTGGGCATGCTGCTGACGCTGGTGAACACCTCGTCGTTCATCAGCATCCAGGGCGCCTACGACGCGGACTTTCTTAACTTCGCCAACGTCAACCTGGCCGGGCCCGTGGGCCTGCTGTTCGCCTTTGTGTGGACGTTGATCGCCCGGCCCTTCGGCGCCGAACTGGCGGCCAAGCGCCTGACCCGTTTCAGCTGGCGCGACATCGTCGGCCTGACCGAGCCCGCCACCCTGAACGAACACCGCTACCTGGCCGTGCAAATGCTTGACCGCCTGATGCAGCACCTGCCACGCCTGGCGATGATCGGCCAGGACACCGGCATCGCCCTGCGCGACCTGCGCGTCGCGCTCAACCTGCTCGACCTGCTGGCCTATTCGCCGCGCATCCTCGGCGTGCCGCGGGTGCTGCTCAACCAGGTGGTGGAGGGCGTGGGCGGTTACTTCAAGGCCTGCCTCAAGGCGGGTGAACGCTTGCCCGCGCCCAGCGGTCTGCTGATGACCCTCGACCGCACGCGTCGCGCCCTCAACGGCCAAGGCCTGCAAGACGAAGACGATACTCGCCTGCACCTGCTGCACGCGCTGGCCGGCCTGCGCCTGGCGTTGTTGCCGGGTGTGGAATTCATTGGCGGCACGGAGATGGAAGCGCCGCTACCCGATGGAGCGCCTTTATGATCGGTGATCTGGATATCAGCGGGGTGTTCCTGCCCACGCTGCTGGTGCTGATGGGCATTACGTACGTGTTATTCCTGGTGGTGCACGGGCTGTTGACCCGCGTCCACTTCTATCGCCTGGTCTGGCACCGGGCATTGTTCAATGTGGGGCTCTACGCGCTGTTGCTGGGCGCGGTGGACTCACTCAGTCGATACCTGATGACATGAAAAAACCTTTTTTGACCATCGGCCGTGTAGTCCTGACGTTGTTGATCGTGAGCTTCGCGGTCGTCGTTGTGTGGCGCATGGTCATGTACTACATGTTTGCGCCCTGGACCCGTGACGGTCACATCCGTGCCGACATCGTGCAGATCGCGCCGGACGTGTCCGGGCTGATCCAGCGCGTCGATGTGCACGACAACCAACTGGTGACCAAGGGCCAGGTACTGTTTGCCGTCGACCAGGACCGCTTCAAGCTGGCCCTGCGCCAAGCCCAGGCCGCCGTGGCCGACCGCCAGGAAACCCTGGCCCAGGCAAGCCGCGAGTACAAGCGTAACCGTGGCCTCGGCAACCTGGTGCCCAGCGAGCAGCTGGAAGAAAGCCAGTCCCGCGTTGCCCGCGCCCAATCGGCCCTGGCCGAAGCGCAAGTGACGGTGGATTCGGCCCAACTCAACCTCGACCGCTCTGTGATCCGCAGCCCGGTGGACGGCTACGTCAACGACCGCGCACCGCGTACCCAGGAGTTCGTCACCGCCGGGCGGCCGGTGCTGTCGGTGGTGGACAGCAATTCCTTCCATATCGACGGCTACTTCGAAGAGACCAAGCTCGACGGCATCCACGTCGGCATGGGCGTGGACATCCGTGTGATCGGCGACAACGCTCGCCTGCACGGCCATGTGCAGAGCATCGTCGCCGGTATCGAAGACCGCGACCGCAGCAGCGGCTCGAACCTGCTGCCCAACGTCAACCCGGCGTTCAGCTGGGTGCGCCTGGCCCAGCGGATTCCGGTGCGTATTGCCTTTGACGATGTCCCGGCGGACTTCCGCATGATCGCCGGGCGTACGGCCACGGTGTCGATCATTGGCGACAAACCCAATGAGGGAGCCAAGCCATGAAGCAGTTGTGGGCAACCGCTGCGCTGGGGTTGTTGCTGTCGGCCTGCCAAGTGGTGGGGCCGGATTACAAGCTGCCGCAAACGTCTGCCGTCAACCGCGCTGACCTGCAAGGGCAACTGGCGGGCAAGGGCAACGACGTGGTGTCGGCGCCGGTGCCGGCCGACTGGTGGAAGCTGTACAAAGACCCGCGCCTGGACGAGCTGGTACGCCAGGCCATGGCCTCCAACACCGACCTGCGGGTGGCTGCGGCCAACCTGCAGCGTGCCCGTTATCAGACCCAACAGGCTGAATCCGCCGGCGGCTGGAGTGCCGGCGCCAAGGCCGAAGTGCAGCGCCTGCAGGAATCCGGCGAAGCGTTTTTGCAGGCGGACAAAGTGCCGGTGGATAACATCGGCAGCGTCGGCATTACCACCTCGTATCAATTCGACCTGTTCGGCACCTTGCAACGTGGCATCGAAAGCGCCCAGGCCAGCGCCGATGCGGCCCAGGCTGCCGCCGATACCGCGCGCATCACCCTGGTGGCCGATGTGGTGCGCTCCTACACCCAGGTCTGCGCGGCCAACGAAGAACTGGCGATTGCCAACGAGTCCCTCGACCTGCAAGCCCAGAGCACCAAACTGACCCAACGCCTGCGTGACGCGGGCCGTGGCGATGAAACCCAGGTCACCCGCTCGCAAACCCAGTACAAATCCCTGCGCGCGGACATGCCGCGCTACGAAGCGGCGCGCCAGGCCGGGCTGTTTCGCCTGTCGATGCTGCTGGCCAAGCCAGTGGACCAACTGCCGGCGGGCACCGGCACCTGCGCCGAGCTGCCGCACATCGCCCAGCTGTTGCCGGTGGGCGATGGTGCGGCGCTGCTGAAACGTCGCCCCGACGTGCGCCAGGCCGAGCGCCAACTGGCCGCCGCCACCGCGCGTATCGGCGTGGCCACCGGCGCCTTGTACCCGGACATCGCCATCGGCGCCACGGTGGGCACCGTGGGCCTGCTCGACAACCTCGGCCAGCCCGCGACCAACCGCTGGGGTTTCGGCCCGATGATCAGTTGGACGGTGCCGACCAACGGCGCCCGTGCACGCATCCACGAGGCCGAAGCCGCGACCCAGGGCGCCCTGGCGCATTTTGACGGGGTGGTCCTCAACGCCATCCGCGAAACCCAGACCGGCCTGGCGCAATACACCGCCGTGCTGCAACGGCGCGCAGCGCTGGCGGACGCCGAGCAATCGGCCCAGGAGGCGGCAGACCAGACCCACCGCTTCTTCCAGGCCGGCCGCGAATCGTTCCTCGCCGACCTGCAAGCCACCCGCACCTACACCGCGATGCGCGCGCAACTGGCGGCGGCGAATACCCAGGTTGCCATGAGCCAGATCGATCTGTTCCTGGCCCTGGGCGGCGGCTGGGGAAGCGGACGAACGCAAGCGTCACAGCCCGGCAAACCCTGAGCGAATAGCTATGCTTGGACAGGCGGGTCGCCGTGACGACTCGCCTGACACTGCTCGCGTTTGCTCATGGGGATTCCAATAATGAAAAACCCTTATGCTCCCGCTTTCTGGTGCGTGCTCTTCGCACTGGTGTTGTTATCGGCCGCGTATTTCTACGGCGTCATGCTCGCCCACCAACTCGACAAGGCCATGGTGTTCCTCGACAGCGCCTGCCTGGTGATCGGCTCCCTGTCCATCGGCGTGGTGGCCTGGGCGTCCTACCAGAACCAGCGCGTGAAGAAAAAACTCCTCGAACAAGGCAAGACCCGCGTCGCGATCTGGGACACCAAGGTCGCCCTGCGTCGGGTCGAAACCGTGTTCGACCGCTATTTCTGGGGCAGCTATTGGCAGCCGGGGCGCACCTTCCAGGAAGTCATGGGCGACCTTACCGGCACGCCCCTGGAAAAAAGCCTCGAAGTCCTGAAAAAACAGTGTGTGGCCCTCGATCGGCAGGTCGCCGATGGCCGGCATTGGCTGAATAATGCGCGGGAATTGTCCGACGTCGCCACACAGATGGCCCGGGAGCGCTACCAGCTGGACTTCTGCGACCCCAAGTCCGACACGCCCGGCAATGCGGTGATACACCGCGAGTTTGAGGTGCTGGTGTACACCTGGACGGCGCGCCTGAAGAGTTTTGACCACCAGCTCGACGAGATCGAGTTGGAGTATTCGTGAACCAACTGCACGCCTGACCCCTCTGAGAAAGCTGGGCCGTTTGCGGCCGCCAGTGCTAATCTTCCCCCGTTTTCGGCGGGCTTGAGCCAACCCTTACGGGGTTCAAGGAAGACAGCCCACTTCTCACAGGATTTGATCAGGTCACTTCATGAATAAGCCAGCAGTCGTTCTTTTGGGTTTAGTTGTCGCCGTAGGCGTCGTCAGTGCAGGCGGCGCCTGGTACACCGGTAAACAACTGGAACCGGTGCTGCAAACCGCGATCCAGAACGCCAACAAGGAACTGCAGACCTCCATGGCCGGCGTCGATGGCACCGTGGCCCTGGAGCTGGTGTCCCTGGAGCGTGGCGTGTTCAGCAGCACCGCGCACTACCGCCTGAAGGGCCAAGGCTCGGTGTTCGGCGAAGAAAACCCCAATCCCGAATTGCTCTTCGTCGACCATATCGAGCACGGCCCGCTGCCGTTCTCGCGCCTGGTGACGCTCAAATGGCTGCCGGTCATGGCCACCAGTCACTACGAACTGGAAAAGAACCCCACCACCGAGAAGTGGTTCGCCGCCGCCAAAGACGTGTCGCCGCTCAAGGGCGTGGCCAATATCGGCTACAGCCGCTCGGTCAACGGCAACATCGAATTGCTGCCCTTGGCGTTCAAGGACGACACGTCTTCGGTGAACTTCTCCGGCGCCAACCTGAATTTCGACAGCACCGCCGAAGGCCAGAAGGTCAAGGCCGACGGCTTCATGAACAGCCTCAAGATCGCAGCGGTAGATGCCAAGGGCGACGCCTTCGAGGCCGAACTGGCTGGCCTGACCATCGCCAGCAACCTGGAAAAATCCACCTTTGGCTTCTACACCGGGCAAAACACCGTTGAGCTGACCGACAGCACGTTCACCTTCGGCCCGCAGAAAGCCGTGCTGACGGTCAAAGGCTTCGAGCAGAAAGACTCCAGCGAAACCAAGGACAACAACCTGGCCGGCCGTGTCGACTACAAGATCGACGAGATCGGTTACCAGGGCAAACCCGTGGGTTCGGCGGCCATGGCCCTGAGCATGAAGAACGTCGACATCCCGGCCATGCTGGTGTTGACCAAGCTGTACCAGGACAAGATGCAGCCGGTGCAAGCCGCTGCCGCAGCGGGCCAGCCCACGCCTGAGCTGCAACTGACCGAAGCCGAGCAGGCCTTGGCCGAAGCCAACGTCAACCAGGTATTGGCCGCCAAGCCGCAGATCGCCGTGGAAAACCTGTCGCTGAAAACCACCCATGGCGAAAGCAAATTCAACCTGCTGGTGGACCTGGCCAAGCCGGCCTCCATGGAGTTGCCGCCGGTTGAGCTGGGCAAGCAGATGATTGCATTGCTGGATGCCAACCTGACCCTGTCCAAGCCGATGATCGGTGACGTGGCTGCCCTGCAGGCGCAACTCGGTGGCGTGACCGACCCGAAAGCCATCGAGCAGCAGTCCCAGATGGCCGCCGAGATGGTCAGCGGCATGGCGGTCGGCACTCAGTTGGCGACCCTGGTCGGCAGCGATGTGGTGTCCAAGTTGCACTACGCCAACAATGAAGTGACCTTCAACGGCCAGAAGATGACCGTCGAGCAGTTCATTGGGTTTGTGATGGCCAAGTTCGGCGCGGTCAGCGGCGGCCAGTAAAGCGTTCGCCATCGCCCGGAAATAAATAATGTGGGAGCGGGAGTGCCCGCGATAAGGGTCAAACAGTCGACGCACGTACTGACTGGCACCCCGTTATCGCAGGCAAGTCCGCTCCCACATTCACATTTCAGGCGGGCCGCGCAATTCTGAACAATTGTTCCGGATTGGTCTTTTCCCTACTTTCCTGAGAGATAGTTCACACAGGAAAGCTAGGCCGGGTCATTGGACGCCGGCACCCTGCGGCAATTCGCTCAGGACCACCTATCGTTACAGCTTTCCGTGTGTAAGGAAGCTCACGATATGTTGCGAAACCTACCACTCAGTGCATCAGGCCGGTTGCGACTGCTCGTCGGGGCCGCCTTATGCAGCCAATTACTGATGCCCGCCTTCGCCATGGCCGATCCGGCCTATGACGCGCTGATCATTCAGGCGCGCAACGGCAACTTCACCCCGGCCCTGACTCAATTGCGCCAACTGTCCGCCGAGCGCCAGACGCCAGGCCAGGTCAGCGATCATGTGGTGATCGCCGGTTGGGCCGGCCAGGACGCCGAAGTGCTGAAGGTGTACGAGGCCCAGGGTAAACATCGCAACCTCAGCACCCAGGCGCTCGCCACCGTCGCGCGGACCTATCGCAACCAGAAGCAATGGGCCCAGGCTGAGGCCGTCTATCGCCAGGCGTTGCTGCGTGAACCGAATAACGTCGACCTGCAACTGGGCCTGGCCCTGACCCAGGCCGACGGCGGCAAGGCGGACGAAGCGGTACAACGTACCCGCGCATTGGTCGCCGCCAAGCCCGATGACCCCAACCGTCGCATGGCCCTGGGCTATGCACTGACCCGCGCCGGCTTGAACTACGACGCGCTGTTCGAGTTCGACCAGGCGTTTATCCGCGCCGGCGACAAGCCTGACGTCGCCCGCGAATACATCGTCGCCCTGCAAAAGGCCCGCCTGCCGGAAGCCGCGTTGCGCCTGTCGGCCCAGCGTCCTGGCCTGCTGGACCCGGTGACCCAGCGCCGCCTGGAAGGCGACCTCGCTGCCGAGCGTGTGCGCATGGCCGAGTTCGCCACACGCAGCGAAAAAGAACGCTACGTGATTGCCGACCGCGCCTTGGCGGATTACGACAAACTGCTCGCCCGCTGGACCCCGGACGCCAGCG
This sequence comes from Pseudomonas sp. NIBRBAC000502773, assembly GCF_006517195.1. Lineage (NCBI taxonomy): Bacteria > Pseudomonadati > Pseudomonadota > Gammaproteobacteria > Pseudomonadales > Pseudomonadaceae > Pseudomonas > Pseudomonas sp. NIBRBAC000502773. Next base: position 3,471,980 of record NZ_CP041189.1, read on the forward strand.
CCCATGACGATGTGGTGCGCTGGCGCATCGACCGTCTCGGTGCACTCAAGGCGCGGGCGCGTACCGCCGAGGTGATCCGCGAATACGAGACGCTTAAGGCCGAAGGCGTGCAACTGCCGACCTACGCCGTGCGTTGGGTGGCTGCGGCCTACCTGGACCAGCGCCAGCCGGAAAAAGCCGAGCCGCTGTATCGCCAGGCCCTGAGCGCCCCCGACGCCGAGCCCGATGATCGGGTCGAAGACACCACTGCGCTGTTCTACGCCTTGCAGGAAAGCGATAAAGCCGAGGACGCCAACGAGGTCGCCAAGAGCCTCGCCAACAGCCAGAACCCGCGGGTCGAGCTCAAGGGCTTGCCCATCGGCAACCCCAACGATGCGTGGATGGACGCCCAGCAACTGTCGGCCCAGGCCGGCGTCTACGGCGGCGACCTGCCGGGCAGCGAAGCCGGCCTCGAAGCGCTGGTGGCGAAAGCCCCTGGCAACGTCGGCCTGCGCCTGGCCCAGGCTGACATGTACCGCGCCCGCGAACTGCCACGGCGTGCCGAAGGCATTCTGAAGGAAACCGAAGCCCAGGCCCCTCGGGATATCGGCCTGGAAGTGAGCCAGGCCTACACCGCCATGGACCTGCAGGAGTGGCGCCAGCTCGACGTGCTCACCGACGATGTGCTCGCCCGCAACCCGGACAACCGCCAGGTGCAGCGCCTGAGCCGCCTGCGCGACGTGCATGACATGGCCGAACTGCGCGTCGAGGCGTACACCGGCAAAAGCTTTGGCGGCGGCAATGACAGTGACGCGGGTGCCGTCGCGGGTAGCCGCGATTGGGGCATTGAGAGTCGGATCTACACGCCGCCCATCGACGAAGACTGGCGTGTATTCGCCGGCGCCGGGTACGCCAAGGCCGATTTCAGCGAAGGCACGGGCCAGCATCGCTGGCAGGTCGTGGGCGTGGAGCGGCGTACCCGCGACATGACCATTGAAGCCGAGGTGTCCAACCACTCCTACGGCGATGGCTCCAAACAAGGCGCCGCGGTGTCGATTGCCCGTGACATCAACGACAACTGGCAATACGGCGGCAGCCTGGGCTACCTCCTGAGCACCACGCCGCTGCGGGCGTTGAATGACGGTGTCACGGCCAACGGTGGCAGCGGCTTTATCCGCTGGCGCGCCAACGAAAGCCGCGAATGGAAACTGACCCTCAGCCCCTCCCATTTCAGTGATGGCAACGACCGCTTCGAAGCCTTACTCAGCGGCCGCGAAGGCCTCTACAGCTCACCGAAGGTGCAAGTGGACCTGGGCCTGGAAGTCGGCGCCAGCCGCAACAGCAAGGAAGACACGGTGTACTTCAACCCGAAGTCGGATTTCACCGTGCTGCCCGTCCTCAACATCAACCATGTGCTCTATCACCGCTACGAGACCCAGTGGAGTCAGCAGTTCCAGGTCGGTGCGGGTACCTATAGCCAGCGGGATTATTCCACCGGTGGCATCGGTCTGGTGGGCTACGGCCAACGCTTTCGCTGGAATGACGTGCTGGACGCCGGCGCCAACCTGAGCCTGATCAGCCGACCTTATGACGGGGATCGCGAACGCGATCTGCGTCTGCTCGTCGACCTCACTTACCGTTTCTAAAAGAGCCTGACCATGACCTTCCTCAGCCGTTGCTTGTTGGTTCTGGGCGTATTGCTGGCCAGTGCCTGCGCCCAGCAACCCGCGCCTTTCACTCCACCCGCCGAGCGGCCGACACCGGCCAACGAAACGGCGTGGCCGAAAAACCATTTCCTGGGCATTGCCTACCATGACGTGTCGGACCGTGATCCTGACCAGGCCGTGGTGGCGGTACGCACCGAGCGATTGATCGAACAGCTGGCCTGGCTGCGGGAGAACGGCTACCAGGCGGTCAGCGTCGACCAGATCCTGGCCGCCCGCAATGGCGGCCCCGCGTTGCCGCCCAAAGCCATCATGCTCAGCTTCGATGACGGCTATTCGAGCTTCTATACCCGCGTGATGCCGATCCTGCGCGCCTATCGCTGGCCGGCCTTGCTGGCGCCGGTGGGCTACTGGATCGACACGCCGATGAACAAACCGGTGGACTTCGCCGGCTCGCCACGGCCGCGCGGCGAGTTCCTCACCTGGCAGCAGATCCGCGAAGTGTCCCAGTCCGGCCTGGTGGAAATCGCCGCACACACCGATGCCAGCCACACCGGGATCCTCGCCAACCCCCAGGGCAACCTCGAGCCGGCGGCGACCTCGCTGCGCTATGACCCGGCCACGGGCCGCTATGAAAGCCAGGCCCAGTTCCAGGCGCGGATGCGGGCGGATGTCTCGGCGATCTCCAACAAGATCCAAACCGTGACCGGCAAGAAACCACGGGTATGGGTGTGGCCGTACGGCGCCGCCAAGGGCACCTCGCTGGCGATCGTCAGCGAGCAGGGCTACCAGATGGCCCTGACCCTGGAAGACGGCCTCGACAGCTCCAGTGACCTGATGAACAGCCCCCGCTTCCTGGTGGCCTCCGACCCGGACGGCGAACATTTCGCCAACAGCATCGTCGCCGTGCAAACCCCGGCACCGCTGCGGGTGCTGCATGTGGACCTGGACAACGTCTACGACCCGGACCCGGCCCAGCAGGCGCGCAACCTCGACCAACTGGTGCAGCGCGTGGTGGACATGGGCGCCGGTACGGTGTTCCTGCAAGCCTTCGCCGATCCCAAGGGTGATGGCCTGGTGCACGAACTGTACTTCCCCAACCGTCACTTGCCGGTGCGCGCCGACCTGTTCAACCGCGTCTCCTGGCAGTTGCACACCCGTGCCCATGCCGCCGTGTATGCGTGGATGCCGGTGTTGAGTTTTGCCCTCGATCCCAAGCTGCCCCGCGTGACGCGCTGGGACCCGCAAACCGGCCAGGTCGCCACCGACCCTGACCAATACAAACGCCTGTCGCCATTCGACCCGCAGGTGCGCAAGATCATTGGCGAGATCTATGAAGACCTGGCGCGCAACAATGCCATCGACGGCGTGCTGTACCACGACGACGCAGTGCTCTCGGACTTCGAAGACGCCAGCCCCGCCGCGCTCAAGGCCTATGCCGCCAACGGCCTGCCGGGCAGCATCCAGGCCCTGCGCGCCGACCCGGCGGTGATGCAACGCTGGACGCGCTTCAAGAGCCGCTACCTGATCGACTTCACCAAAGAGCTGACCGCCAAGGTCCACGCCATCGGCGGGCCGCAGGTGCAGACCGCGCGCAATATCTTCGCCGAGCCGATGCTCAACCCGGCGAGCGAGGCCTGGTTCGCCCAGAACCTCGATGATTTCCTCCAGACCTATGACTGGACCGCGCCGATGGCCATGCCGCTGATGGAAGGCCAGGAGTACAAGACCTCCAATGCCTGGCTGGAGAAGCTGGTGGCGACGGTCAAGGCGCGTCCCGGCGCGATGGAACGCACCGTATTCGAACTGCAGGCCAAAGACTGGCGCACCAAGGCCGCGCCGGATATCGACGCTGTACAGATGGCTGAATGGATGGGTGTGCTCAAGCGCCAGGGTGTCACGAGTTTTGGCTACTACCCGGACAACTTCCTGGAAAATTCCCCGGACCTGAAGACTGTGCGTCCGGCCCTTTCCAACCAATGGAATCCTTGACCATGTTCGACAGAATCCTGGCGTTATTCGTGCTGGCACTCGTATTAGGCGTGCCCCTGGGCCTGATCTTCCTGGTCACCGGGCAGTTCCTGATGGACTTCGTGTTTTTCTACCCGCTGTTCATGTCGGCGCTGTGGATCGCCGGTGGCTTGTACTTCTGGCTGCATTGGGAGCGCCACTGGCCCTGGGAGGAAGACACTCCGGCACCGACCCTGGCCGGCAACCCGCTGATCTCGATCATCATCCCTTGCTACAACGAGGGCGATAACGCCGCCGACACCATTCATGCGGCGCTGGGCCAGCTGTACCCGAACATCGAAGTGATCGCGGTCAACGACGGCTCCAAGGACAACACCGCCGCCGTCCTCGATGCCCTGGCGCTGGAACATCCGCGCCTGCGGGTGCTGCACCTGGCGCAGAACCAGGGCAAGGCCGTGGCCTTGCGCATGGGGGCGGTGGCCTCGCGCAGCGAATACCTGGTGTGCATCGACGGCGATGCGCTGCTGGATAAAAACGCGGCGGCCTACATGGTCGCGCCGATGCTCGACAACCCGCGCCTGGGCGCCGTCACCGGCAACCCACGCATCCGCACACGCTCGACCTTGATCGGCCGCGTGCAGGTGGGCGAGTTCTCCTCGATCATCGGCTTGATCAAGCGCACCCAGCGCGTATTCGGGCGGATCTTCACGGTGTCGGGTGTGGTGGTGGCGTTCCGTAAAAAGGCGCTGGACCGCATCGACTACTGGAGCACCGACATGATCACCGAGGACATCGATGTCAGTTGGAAGCTGCAGCTCGATCACTGGAGCATCTTCTACGAGCCGCGCGCGCTGTGCTGGATCCTGATGCCCGAGACCGTCGGCGGCCTGTGGAAACAGCGCCTGCGCTGGGCCCAGGGCGGTGCCGAAGTGCTGTTCAAGAATATTCGTGGCATCTGGCAATGGCGCCATCGCTACCTGTGGCCGCTGCTGTTCGAATACTGCCTGTCCACCGGTTGGGCCTTCACCTTCCTGCTCTCGGTGATTTTCTGGGGCCTGGGCAAATTCATCGTGCTGCCGCCGGCAATCACGGTGGACTCCCTGGTCCCGCCGGCCTTTACCGGCCTGGTGCTGGCGATGGTGTGCCTGGTGCAGTTCGCGGTGAGCATCCTGATCGACCGCCGCTACGAGAAAGACCTGTGGAAAACCCTGTTCTGGACCGTGTGGTACCCGATGGTGTTCTGGCTGGTCAGCCTGTTCACCACCCTGGTCAGTTTCCCCAAGGTGCTGTTCAACCAGCACCAGAAGCGCGCGCGCTGGGTCAGCCCGGATCGCGGTATCAAACCTGTTGAAGAGGAGGCCTGAGCATGAAACTGGTCAGAACTCGCCAAAGTACCGTGATGTGGATCATCGACGTGATCCTGACCTTGATGGCCTGGGCCGGACTGGTCTGGCTGCTGGCGCGCGGGATCACTTCGATGCTTGAAACCCACGGCGGCCCGCGTATCGAGGCGCCGATTTTCGCGGCGCTCAATACCTTGCAGATCTACCTGTGGATCGCACTGTTCAACGCGGTGATCCTGGTCACCTGGGCACGCTACCAGCAACGCAAGGGGCGCAAGTTCGCCCAGCGCCGTGCCGAAGCCAAGGCCCTCACCGACAAGAACCTGAGCGAGAGCTTCAGCCTCGCCGAGGGCGACCTGGAGCAACTGCGCCGCCCGGGCGTACTGGTGATCCACAACGACGAAGACGGCGGCGTGTCGGAAGTCAAAGCCCACGTCTCCCGCGACGTGGAAAAACCAGGCTTGACCCTCGTGCCTGGCGCGTCTCAGAACAAAGACGCCAGCTAGTGGTGTAAACCACAATCCAATGTGGGAGGGGGCTTGCCCCCGATTGCGGTCGATCAGCTAATGAATACTTGGCTGACACCCCCTATCGGGAGCAAGTCGAATCGTCGCACCGCCCCCCACATGGGACTCTTACCCTGCCGATCCCGATTATTGGGATCCAATTCACAAAACTCCCGCGAACTTATCTGCTTTTTTCGGTACTAACTTCTCTCGGAAGAACTTGATGGCCAAGTAATGGCAACTTATAAGTTCTCCGACGAATCGCTATCAGAACAGCTGCCACCTGTCGGAATAATATTTCCAGTTTCAGGTCGTGTATCTTTTTGATGATTTTTTATTGTTATTAATCAATGTGTTGCGTGAATAACTAGCACGAACATGCAACTGGCCCTGTTTCTTGGGTTACTGCTAGTTCGATGTTAGTTTCGCGGCCCCTGATTTTCGACGGACCGAACATGTCTTTTTTATTGCCACGGACTCGGTATTTGCTATGCACTTTGCTGCTTGCTTATTTGAGCGGCAACAGTGCCTTGGCCGCCCCTACGCCGGGGGATCAGGACCTGATCCGCGACCGCCAGAACCGGCTTCTCGAAGAGCAGCGTCGGCGCCTGGAAGAGCTCCAGGACCTGCCCGGCAAGAGCAATCAGCCACAGGCCCCGGCACAGCCTGCGGACTCACGCTGCTTCCCCATCCAGGACATCGAACTCAAGGGCGCCGACAGTCTCTCCGCTGCCGACCGTAACCGCCTGCTTAAACCCTATATCGGCCAATGCCTGGGCGTTACGCAGCTCAATGAGCTGCTCAAGGTCATCACCGATTACTACATTGCCCAGGGCCGCGTCACCAGCCGTGCCTACCTGCCGCAACAGGACCTTTCTAGCGGCCACCTGCAAGTGCTGGTGGTCGAAGGCAAACTCGAAGGCCTGAAGGGCGCCCAAGGCAGCACGGTCACCGACCGCGAGCTGGCCATGGCGTTTCCCGGCAAGGTCGGCGAGGCCCTCAACCTGCGTGAGGTCGAGCAACTGGTGGATCAACTGAGCCGCCTGCCGTCCAAACAGGCGCAAATGGAACTGACCCCCGGCACGCAGATCGGCGGCAGTGAAGTGCTGGTCAAAAACCAGCCGCAAAAACCCTGGCGCGCCAGCCTGTCGCGCAACAACGATGGCCAGAAAAGCACCGGCGAACAGCAGTGGGGCGCGGGCCTGGAATGGGACAGCCCGCTGGGCCTGGCCGACCAACTGATCCTGCGCGGCGGCCACGACGCTATCAGCGACCACCAGAAAACCTCGAAAAACAGCATGCTCTACTACAACGTGCCGTGGGGCTGGTGGAACTTCAGTTACACCTACAGTGAGAGCGATTACCGCACCCCGGGCGATCTTGACGGCTACAAGTACAAGCAAACGGGCGACAGCCAGAACCACCAGGTGCGTGCCGAGCGCGTGGTGCATCGCGATGACGTGAGCAAGACCTCGGTCAACGTCGGCCTGACTCATCTGCGCACCAACAACTACTTCAACGACGAGCGCCTGGACGTCAGCAGTAACCGCCTCAGCGAGTTCCAGGTGGGCATCAACCACGGGCGCCGCATCGGTAGCGCCTTCGTCAACCTGGATGTCGGCATGCAGAACGGCACCGGTGCCTTTGACGCTCAAAAGGACGACCAGGAACGCATTCGCGGCAACCTCACCCCAACCCCGCGCTACCGCAAATACACCGCCACAGTGAGCTACCTGCAACCCTTCACGCTGTGGGGCGAATCGTTGAGTTTTTCCAGCCTGGCCACCGGACAGCGCAGTGAAGACGTGCTGTATCCGGCGCAACGCATGAGCCTCGGCGGCTCGTACTCGGTGCGTGGGTTCAAGGACCAGCAACTGACCGGCGACAGTGGCGGCTACTGGCGCAACGAAGTGCGTTGGGCGCGCCCGGTGACCCTCGACTGGATGCGACCGGCCTTCGCCGAGTACGGCGCCAGCGTCGGCTACGACCAAGGCGTGATTCGCAACGATCGCTACAACGATGACCAGCACGGCAGGGTGTCGAGTAACTCCCTCGAGCTGTTCGCCCGCGGCAAAAACGTCAGCACCAGCGTGACCTTTGCCCACTCCCTCGAGCGACCTGGCGTGATGACTGAGCGCGAAGCGCCGATCTATTTCCGCCTGGATTTCTACCTGTAATTCAACACCGCTGCCTTGAGATTTTGAATATGGACGTTCGCCCTGTTACTGCCCTGAAAAGCTTGAGCCAACGCGGCCTGGCCCTGATCCTGGCCAACGCGTTGTTCTGGCAGCCGCTGCTGGCCCAGGCCGACGGCATCGTGGTCAGTGGCCCGGGCACCACGGTCGGCCAGGCGGGCAATGGCGTGCCGGTGGTGAATATCGCCACCCCTAATGGCAGCGGCCTGTCCCACAACCAGTTCAAGGACTACAACGTCGGCCCCAACGGCGTGATCCTCAACAACGCCAACGGCATTGTGCAAAGCACGCAACTGGGCGGGATCATTGTCGGCAACCCGAACCTCAAGGGCGGCGCGGCGAACGTCATCCTCAACGAAGTCAAAGGCGGTAGCCCCAGCCAATTGCGCGGCTACACCGAAGTGGCGGGCCAGTCGGCCAAGGTCATCGTCGCCAACCCCTACGGCATCAGCTGCAACGGTTGCGGGTTCATCAACACCCCGAACGTCACCCTGACCACCGGTAAACCGGTGATTGATCAGACCGGGCAACTGAAAAGCTACCAAGTCGACGGCGGCGCCGTGACCATCGACGGCAAAGGCCTGAACGCGAGCAACGTCGACCACTTCGAGATCATCACCCGTTCGGCCAGGATCAATGCGCAGATCAACGCGAAACAACTCACGGTGATCGCCGGGCGCAATGACGTCGACGCCCAAAGTCTGAAAACCACCGCGCGCGCTGACGACGGCAGCACCAAGCCGGAACTGGCCATCGACTCCTCGGCCCTGGGCGGCATGTACGCCGGTGCGATCAAACTGGTGGGCACCGAAGCCGGCGTGGGTGTGAAGCTCGACGGCACGCTCGCCGCCAGTGGTGGCGATATTCAGCTCGACGCCAACGGCCACCTGAGCATGGCCCAGGCCGCCGCCAGCGGTGCGGTGGACATCAAGGCCGCGAGCCTGGAGACCAAGGGCGCCGTGTACGCGGGCACCACCCTCAAGGCACAGACCAAGGGCACCCTGAAAAACAGCAAGACCCTCGCCGCCCGCGACAGCATCACACTGACCAGCAACGGCCAGCTGACCAACAGCGGCATCATCGAAGCCGGGGTCAACCCCGACAACACGCGCAATGCCGGTGGCGACGTCTCCCTCGACAGCCAGCACCTCACCAACACCGGTACGGTGATCGCCAATCGCAACCTCACCGCCACCGCGCAAAGCCTGGATAACCACGGCGCTACCTTGAGCGCCAAGCAGGCGCTGAACGTCACCGCCGCCAGCGTCGACAACCGCAACAACGGTCGCCTGCTCAGCGATGGCGCACAGACCCTCACCGTCAGCGGCCTGCTGGACAACAGCCAGGGCGGGATCATCGACAGCACCGGTGCGTTCACCCTTAACGGCAATACCCTGGATAACAGCGCTGGTAACCTGACCGCCGGCGGGGCGATCACCCTGGATCTGATCGGCGACCTGATCAACCGCAACGGCAAGCTGGCCAGCGCCGGGCCGCTGCTGATCCAGCGCGTCGCGCACATCGATAACCAGGGCGGCAAACTCGCCAGCCAGGGCTTGCTGACGGTATTCGCCAACAGCATCGACAACCGTAACACCGGTACCCTGGCCGCCAACGATGGCCTGACCCTGACCACCAGCGGCCTGCTGCAAAACGGCGGCAACGGCCTGATCCACAGTGAAAAGTCTGGCGTGACCATCACCGCCGGCACCCTCGACAACAACGGTGGCCGCATCGCCGCCAAAGCCGGTGATGCGCAGATCGACGCTACGGATTTCAACAACGGCAGCGGCGCGCTGTTTGCTCGGGATCGCGTGCACCTGACCGGTATGAATGTGGATAACGGCGGCGAGATCGCCGGCAACCGGATCGACGTCAGCCTGACGGGGGCCCTGGTTAACCGTGGCCTGATCGAGAGCGCCACCGCCCTCGACGTCGACACTGCCAGCCTCACCAACAGCGGCCAGATGCGCGCCCTCGGCACCACCGGCAAGACCCGCTACGCCATCGGTGGCCTGCTCAACAACAGCGGTAGCCTGGAGACCGCCAACGACCAATTGAGCCTCGCCGCCACCCGCTTCCAGAACACCGGTGGCAAGGTGTTGCATGTGGGCACCGGCCTGCTCGACCTCAGTGAAATCAGCCTTGATGACGTGGGCGGCAGCCTGACCACCAACGGCGACCTGACCTTCAACAAAGCCAGTTGGATTAATAGCACCGCGATCCAGGCCGGGCGCCTGACCGTCAACGTGGATAACCTGCAACAGACCGCCACCGGCAAACTGCTCGGCACCCGCGCCCTGGTCGGCAGCGGCCAGGACTGGACCGTGGGCGGCGCTATCGCCAGCCAGGGCAGCCTGGATCTTTCGGTGGGCAACCTGCTCAACGACCACGGCCTGATCTTCAGCGGCGGCGACATGAACCTCAAGGTCGACCGCCTGAAAAACCTCGGCGCCGCGATCTACGCCATGGGCAACCTGCGTGTCGACCGCGACGGTCAGGGCGGCTTGGTCACCAGCATCATCAACAGCTCGGGCACCATCGAGAGTGAGCGCAACCTGGTCCTGGCCGCCAGCACGATCCAGAACATCCGTACTGTGCTCACCACCGAGTCCGGCATCTACAGCGCCTCCATCACTCCCACGGCCTGCATCTTTCGCGTGACCGGTGGCGACTGCGAAGGCGGCAAGCAGAACCGGCCGTTCCAGATTACCCAGCGGGATCACTTCATCGTCAGCGATGCCACGGCAGCGTCCAGCATTACCTCGGGCGGCAACATGCTGCTCACCGGCGGCGAGCTGCTCAACAGCAGCAGTAGCATCGCCGCCGGTGGCAACCTCACGGCCGTCGTCAACCAACTCACCAATGTCGGTGTAGTGACCCACGACACTCAGTACGATCGCATCTTCACCTCCGCCCGTGAGCGCAAGCCCGGAGGCTGGTACCGCGAAGCCGCTGCGTTCACCCAGCGCTATTCGGCCGGCCAGGACATGAGCGGCGTCGAAGCGGGCCTGGCCTCGTTCATCGGAAAAATGGAGAGCGAAAAGACCGACCTGCGCAAAACCACCCAACTGGTGGTGCCCGACCAGAGCTACGCGGCCGTCATCCAGGCCGGCGGCAGCGTAGACGTGAGAGCCCAGGCCGGCGTCGACAACAGCGTCGTGCAAGGTGGCTACACCTACGTCGGCAGCGGCGCCAATACCAAGGCGCCGGGCTACTCGACCCTGGTCAGCCTCAACGCGCAACTGCCACCGGACGTTGCCCAGCAGCAGGTCAACCCGCTTGGCCTGCCCGGCTTCGACCTGCCCACCGGCCAGAACGGCCTGTTCCACCTTAACGCCAGCGATGGCGCCAAAGGCCTGCCCACCAGCCAGTTCGCGGCCAGCCCGCATAAATACCTGATCGAAACTAACCCGCTGTTCACGGATATGCGCAAGTTCCTGGGCTCGGACTACATGCTGACCAAGCTCGGCTATGACCCCGACACCGCGCAAAAGCGCCTGGGCGATGGTTTCTACGAACAGCGCCTGATCCAGCAAGCCGTACTCGCCCGCACCGGCCAGCGCTTCATCGACGGCCAGACCAGCGACGCCGACCTGTTCAAGCACCTGATGGACAACGCCATCAGCAGCAAAAGCGCGCTGAATTTGTCCGTAGGCGTGAGCCTCACCGCCGAACAAGTCGCCGCCCTGACCCACGACATCGTGTGGCTGGAAAACGCCACCGTCGCCGGGCAACAAGTGCTGGTGCCGGTGCTGTACCTGGCCCAGGCGAATAACCGCCTGGCACCCAACGGTGCATTGATTTCCGGCACCGACGTCAACCTGATCACCGGCAGCCACCTCAACAACGCCGGCACCTTGCACGCCACCGGCAACCTGCTGGCGAACGTCGGCAGCAACCTCACCAACAGTGGGTTGATGGAAGCCGGTGGTCGCATCGACCTGCTCAGCGGCAACAACCTGACCAACCGCGCAGGCGGTGTGATCAGTGCGGGCAACGTCAACCTCGCCTCCGGCGCCGACCTGCTCAACGAACGCAGCGTCACCACCCACGAAAGCGCCAGCAGCTACCGCACCGAACGCAGCGACTTCGTCGACAGCGCCGCGCGCATCGAATCGGCCAACGATCTGGCCATGCAAGCCGGTGGCAACGTCAACAACGTCGGCGGCGTGCTCAAGAGCGGTGCCGACACCACGGTCAAAGCCGTGGGCGACGTCAACATCACCGCCTCGAAAACCCTCGACAGCGGCGCCATCGGCAACCGTTCCAGCTTCACCACCATCGCCCAACAGGGCTCGGTGGCCGATGCTGGCCGCGACTTGCATGTGATCGCCGGGCGCGATATCAGCGCCATCGCCAGCCACGTCGAAGCCAAGCGCGACGTCAACCTGATTGCCACCCGCGACCTCAACGCCATCGCGGCAGCCAACGAGCAACACTCCACGGGCAACACGAAAAAGGTCAAGAGCATCGAAGACCACGTGCAGCAAGTGTCCAGCGTGATCAAGGCCGGCGGCGACGCCACCCTGAGCGCCGGGCAGAACCTGCAACTGGTCGCCAGCCAGGTTAATGCCGGCAACGAGGCGTACCTGGTATCCGGCAGAAACCTCGAGCTCAAAGCCGCCGAAAACCAGGACTACAGCTTCTACAGCAAGACCAAGAAAACCTCCCAGGGCAAGAAATTCCGCCTGGATGAAACCGACGTGGTGAATAACGTCGGCAGCCTGGTCAGCGCGGGGACGAACAGCGCCGTCGTCGCCGGTGCAGACCTGCTGCTGGCCGGCAGTGCCGTCACTGCCGAAAAAGGCGCCACCCAACTGGTCGCCGGCCAGGACGTGAACATCCTCGCCGTCAGCAACGCCGACAGCGCCCGCCACGAACGCAAGGAAAGCAAAAGCAGCTGGGGCGGCCTGAAGTCGAGCAAAGTCCAGGACAAAGTCGACGAAAAACGCACCACCGCCCTGGGCAGCATGGTCTCCGGCGAAACCGTCACCGTCGCCGCCAAACGTGACGCCACGGTCACCGGTTCCAACCTGGTCAGCACCGGCGAACTCGCCGTCCAGGCCGGCCGCGACCTGACCATCGACGCGGCACAGAACACCTTCGCCCGCACCGACATGCACAAGGAAAAAAATCGCGACCTCACCGGCGTGCTGACCGGCAACAAGCTCGGTCTGGATGACATGACCGGCAACCAGAAGCTGTACATCAACAGCTCGAAACACAACGGCACTGCAAACGAGACAACTTTGCTGGGGAGTACGGTTGGGTCCAGCGCCGGCAATGTAAATCTGGTCGCCGGACGTGAACTGAAGGTAGTCGCCAGTGATTTGGTGAGTACGAAGGACATGTCGTTAAGCGGCTCGAATGTCACCATTGCCGCCGGCACAGAAACGGCTACCCAAACTAGTAAGGACAGCTCCAGGAGCTTGGCAGTAGGCCGGGTTATTGGTGGCGTGGCGGTGGATACCTATAAGAGCATTCGCAATGACGTTCGGGCCGCCCAACAGGCTGACGACAGTCGTCTGAAGGCCGTCAAAGGTGCCCAGGCGTTACTGTCGACCTACGATGCGCTGGGTGGCAGTAATGACGCGGCCAATGAGTCAGATGGCAAGCCTGCCAACAGCGCTGGCTCGGTGTTCAAGATTGGGACCGAACTCGCGTCTACGCAGAAAAAAAGCACCAGCGAATACAACGCCGAAACGGTGAAGCAATCGACCCTGAACAGTGGCGGTAGCTTAACAATCGTCGCAAGCGGGAATGCGCAGGGCACCGCAGGCGACTTGCATATCATCGGCAGCAGCATCAAGGCTAAAGACACACTGTTGCAGGCCAAGAACAACGCGATTCTGGAAAGCGCCCAGGATCGGAGAAACTGGGATAACCAGAATAAAAATAACAAGACCAGTGTCGGCGTCAGCCTCAGCTTCGGTGAGCAGAGCGGCTTTGTGCTCGACTTGGGTGCTCAGATGGCCAAGGGTATGGGTACCGGGCATGAAATCACGCAAGTCAATAGCACGGTGGATACCGGACTGCTCGTTCTTAAAACTGGTCAGGACGCTACCCTGGCAGGCGCGCAGGTACATGCAGACGCGATAAAGGCGCAGGTTGGCGGCAATCTGAATATTGCCTCGCGTCAGGACGAAGCTAGCCAGAAGAACAAGCAAACCAGTGGCGGCGCGGGCGTGAGTATTTGCGTGCCACCTTTCTGTCTGGGGTCCATGGTTTCGGGTAGTGCCAATATTGCTGGCAGCAAAATGAACAGCGATTACAAGGCTGTCGCCCAACAGTCCGGTCTGTATGCGGGCAAAGGTGGATACGACATCAATGTCGGCAAGAACACCACCCTTCAAGGTGCGGTGATCGCCAGCGAAGCCAGCAACGACAAGAACTACTTGAGTACTGACCGACTATTGGTCAGCGACATCAAAAACAAAAGCGATATCAAAAGCCAGTCCGCGAGCCTGAGCTATTCCGGCGCAACCGCCGGTTTCGAAAAAGCTCGCTCAGGGGTTGGTGGCACGATTCCGCTGTTGCTCAAGGAGTCTGATAGCAGCAAGACTCGCAGCGCGATCAGTCCTGGAACGATCGACGTAAGAAGCGCGGACGGGGCTAATGATCTGATCGGCCTGAACCGCGACACCGCGAATGCCAACAAACTGCTCGACCGGCCTGATGAGAAGGCCATGCAAGAGCGTATTGACCTGATCCAAAGTTCGGCGCAGCTGTCGAGCAGCGTAATCAACAAGGTTGCCGAAGCCAAGGCGAGTAAAGCCGCAGCATTGAGTAAGCAAGCAGGCGAACAGGCAGAGGCTGGTTCACCTGATGCTGAGCGGACGGCTCTGGCGGCGAACGCGGCGTATCTGGATGCCAAAAGTTGGCAGGTGGGTGGTGATAAACGGTTGATGGCAGATATTACCTCCGGTTTGATTGCCGCCGGATTGGGTGGCGCGACTGGGAGTACCGCTGTCGGGATCGTTGCGAACACATCGTCCAGTGATATTTTCAACAAAATCGGCAGTTTTGCCGATGCGCAAAAAAATCGTAAAGGTATTGATGACGCGACAAGAGCTGCATGGGCAGAAGGTGGCGCTGCGCGCGTTTTACTACACGCACTGGCCGGTGCGGCGCTTGGCTTGTCCAGCGGGAATGTACAAAGTGCCGCGCTAGGCGTCGGGGCCTCCGCTGCGCTTATGCCGTCCATTGGTGAGGCTCTGAAAGGAAGCGAGTTGAGTGAGGAAGAGCAAGGCGCCCTTTCGACCTTGATTGCTACGAGTTTGGGGGCTTCGATTGGCTCAGCCAACGGAGTCAGTGGCTCGGTTGTAGCCGGTAGCGGAGCAGCGGCAGTTGACCTCAATAACCGCCAGCTACACGCCATTGAAATCAATAGAATCAAGGCGCTGGCAGGAAAGTTCGCGGAAGAAAAAGGTATATCCCTGGAGGCTGCTGAAGCCAGGCTTCTCGCCCAGGCGCAGCAGAATGTCGATAAGGACTTTGCGACTGACCATGCGATGGTCGACCTCAGTGCGATGTCTTTTCTGCGCTCCCAGGCAGCTACGTTTGTAGACGAAAGCGGGCGCACGATGTTGATGTTCGCCCCTGGCGGTAAAGACGCCTACGAAGATGCGGGGATGTATGGTCATACCTGGAATCAGTTTACGACTGAGCAACAGGCGATGCTGGGTGCAGCCTCAAACAAAAAACAGTCCCAAAAAGACAGCGAAATATGGGATGCAACCCGCAGCACTGCCCTTGGAGGCTTAGGCAAAGGCGTTGTGAACTATCCCAGCGATGCCTTGAATGGGATCATCGACTTCGGGAAGCAGTTTCTACACCTGGATGAAGTGGGTAAGGAAGTTGTTCCGGTACCTTTGGATTACGACAACCCGGTCGAGCGAGAGGTTGCCAGCGGTACGCAGCACTTGATAGACAACGCGATGATGGTGCTGGGGGCCGCATGGTCGTCAATGGGTGGCAAAGGCCATTCCAGCGATTTACCGTCGGGAGAGACAAAAGTCGCGGGTGACGGTAAGGCAGCGGCGAGTGATACCAGCCTTACAGGTGCGAAAGGACCTCCGAGCGATTTGCCCTCTGGGACAACGAAAGTCGTGGGTGATGGTGCTCCAGCGGCGAATGGTGCTAGCTTCCAGGGTGAAAAGCCGACAGCGGAAGCACCTAAGCCGACGAGACTTACCACGGTTACGGACGAGATGAAGGCCAATCCTTACCATCCGGATTGGCAGCGGTATGCAGGTAGTGAGCCCCGAGCGGTTGGGGCGGATGTTGTTAGCGGCGTTCCACAGGTGGTAGATCCGAAGTCCTTAATTGGAAGGCAGGGCCGAGATGAAATATCCGGGTCACAGGTGAAGCGAATGACAAAGGACATGAAGGCCAATGGGTTTGATGTAAATCACCCTATCGAGGTGGCTAACGTGAACGGGAAGTTAATCATCCTTGATGGCCACCATCGCGCGGAGGCCGCTGCGAAAGCTGGGATTAAAGATGTACCCGTCAATGTGCACAGCGTGACCAAGGAACAGGCTGATCAACTTATGCGAGAAGCTGCTGAAGCTCGGGTGAGGTACTAATTTATGAGGCCAGCTAATGTGGATTGTGCGTTTCTCTTTGCAACGCTTCAAAGTCAGTTGGTTCTTGCGTTCGCGGAGCTATATCCCAATGCAAGAGATTCTACCTGGCTCCTCGACTTTCCGAAGAGGGGAGACATGCTTGTTGATGGTGAACAATGGCAATTTCTCAGACATGGTGCAGGTATACGTTTTGAAAGAGTGTCGCGTAAACCCCATTGGGTTGTGGATGTTCATAAACGCTTTGATGAGCCGAAAATAATCGATAATTGGCGAGTACTTCATTTTTTTGAGTCGTGTGGGGTAAACATGGATGAAAGCCAAGTGTCATCGTTATTGCGTGAATTGTGTTTGAAAGGTCACTTGCTTGACCAAGGTAATGGACAGTTTCTATTTGTCGGCTGATTATGAGTAGATTTCCGCTTCTCGACACGCACGCACCTTCGAACTGATGGCAGCGGAAAATAGGGGGCAGACCACGACTAGTGCACCAATGTATATTGGTGGTCTGCCCCTATTTTCACTCGCAAAGTGATTTTTTGCCATAAAATCAGGGGGGTAGTTATGAGTTATGAGCATAAAGCATTTATTTTTGATATTGATAGTTTCAATCGTGAACTTAAGCCGTTGTTGGAGAGCTGTTTGCGCTCGGGAAGTATCGACCAGATGCGGGATTTCATTGTTTCTAATAGGCAGTCTCTAGTTGATCCATATGAGGGTTTTGCGTTAGAGGATAGCTGGGAAGATATGATTGAAAGCAAGGACATTCATCAGTATGGGGATTTCGCACTTACGAAATATTATTCGCCTACTGATGACCGAGGGCTTGGCTTATGGTGGAGTATTTCTCAAGAGCTGTTTTCTGATAAAGGTAAATTAGGCTTCTCGCCTTTTTTAGGTACGCCGTTAGGTTCGGGATCAAATTTCTTTGATCCTGGGAAAATGGGTTCTTACTTCCAGGCTCAACATGAAGTGAGCGAAAGCCTAAGTAGGGTTTTGGAGGTCGAAGGAAAAGTTTCAGATGATGCGTTTGAGGCTGTTAGAGAATTTAAAAAAATGCTTGAGCAGGCGATAGACGAAAAAAAAGGGGTGTATATAACTTTTTAAGAATCAGGGTCAGACCACCGTCACAATCCTTAGCCAGCTAACAGCGATTAAAGGTTATGTGGATTGGCGAGCCCAGCAGTAATATGCGCGGCGCCAGCATTTGCATTATTAAGGATGATCAATGAAACCCGCAAAATTCTCCCTCCAGGCCTTCCTGATGGCCTGCCTCATACCCGGCTGGGGCCTGGTGTATGTAGGCCGTACGCAGTGGGGCATCCGGGTCGCAGCGTTGTTGCTCGGCGGGGTCGCGCTGATGGGCGCCTTGGGGTTGGTCACCACACCCCTTGGGCTGTATGCATTCTTCGCTTTCGTCATCACGGTCAAATTGACCTCTGCCATCGTGTCCGCCGTGTTGGCCCGTCGCTACAGCGGTCCGCCCCATGTGCCGCGTAAACGCTTCCATGCTCTTTACGTCGGCGTGGTGCTGATCCTGGTGCTGACGCTCGACGTCTTCCGGGTGCCGTTGCTGGGCTTCAAAAACTATTACATTCCGTCGGGGTCGATGGTTCCGACGTTGTCGATTGGCGACTACATCATGTCTGACCTGCGGGCTGGCGTGCCCAAAGTGGGGGATATCGTGGTGTATCGCTGGAATGGCACCGAGGCGGTCAAACGGGTGGCGGGAATCGGTGGTGACACTCTGGCCATCGTCCATGGCGAGCTGATCCGCAACGGTGAGAACCTGGGTTTGTTTCACGCACCGGCTGAGCGCGTCAAAAAGGACTACTCCCTGGAGTTGGCGCCACTCCAGGTAGCGCCGGGGCATGTGTACCTGTTGGGCGACAACCGTGATGTCAGCAACGATAGCCGCTTCATGGGGCAGGTTGCGCTTGATGATGTGGTGGGCAAGGTCTCCGGCATCTGGTTCTCGAATGAACGAGCGCGTATCGGGACGACGTTTCCATGAGCTTTTCGAGTATCGGCTGTCGGATCGCCCAGTGGCTGTGCCTGCTGCTGATGTGCGTCAGCGCCATCGCGTTCATCCTGGCCTGGGCCTACCTCTATCGTGATTCGTCTTGGTTGGGCACGGCCGCGGCGGGTTTCGTCTGGGGTGGGATCGGGTTGTTGTTCGCGTGTGTGTTTGAACGGTCTCGAACCGCCGCCGCCACGCTGCGATTCATGCTGACTCGGACATCGGCGTTGCTGGTGTTTGCGGCCGGGGTGGCCTATCTGGTTGGCCTGCTGTGGGTCGGGCCGGAGCAGGACTTTATGGACGCTCAGTTAAAGGGCGCGTCGTGCGGTAAGTACACGGGCACGATTGAGAAAGGGTGGGAGCAAATCTGCGCCCGTTCCCATTCGGAACAGCCACAAACGCCATGAGGTTAAAGCCACCGCGTATGGACGCGAGCGGGCATGTACAACGTGTGCCGGCCTCAATGACATCTCTTCGACTTTTGGATAAATGACGGTATGAGCGAATCAGTATCGGCCGCAGGCACCTGGAACCTCGCCAGCCCAGGCAAGCGCCTGCTCGGCTATTTCATCGATATGGCCGTGGTGCTTTTCCTGCTGTTTTTGAACCGAAACCTGGACTACGCCTATTTCTATCTGGGCTCTGCAGGAGGCCCGGCATTGTTTGATGGCCTCCACTATGTGCTGCTGTTTTCAGCCTTCGGGTACTACCTGTTTTGCGATGCCTTGCCCAATGGCCAGAGCCTGGGCAAGCGGGTGTGCCGCACGGCCGTGGTGGGTTACCCGTACCCCACGAACTGCACGCTGTTCCAGTCGTTCCTACGCAATGTTCCGAAGATGGTGTTCAGTGTGCTGGACGGTCTTTTTGTACTGTTCGGCCTGCGTCGTCGCTTGGGCGATATGTTGGCCAAGACGATTGTCATCAATGCCTGAGCAGGGCGGCCTGGACGGGCCGCCCGGTTTAACTCAGGACGGATTGGCGTTCAGCCTGCGACTGATCGCATCCAACAAATCACAGCCGTCGCGCAGCGGAATCGCCAGCAGATGGGCAAAGTCCTGCAGCACCACGGCATCGCTGCTGAGCTGATCGCGGAAGGCCAGGTTTTCCAGCAATTGGGTGACGGCTTGGATGCGGTGCACGGCGGCGTCGTGGAGGACGTCGAGGGGGGCTTGGGTGTCGATGAGCAGGGCGGGGACGGTGCAGTCGTGGCCGGTCAGGGGCATGTAGCGGTTCATAATTGGCACTCTGTTAAGTGGTTGAGACCACCACTCAATCGTCGCCAAACGAATGGGTGGCAGCTGTACGCAGGTTGGCGAACCGGCAACAGAGTAAACCGGCAGACCCGAAGGTCTCCCGCGCACAGCCGCCATAAAAGGCACGGCTTTGCGGGTGCAAAAACACCTGCATGAAAGCGGATTGCTTTTGCACTCTGTTGTCAGGTCGCCAAACCTGATCGCCATTTGGACGACGGCCGGACTATAAGCCCCTCACCCAAAACAGCGCAAGGCATCAGGGTAGTGGCACAATGCCTCATGCAATGCCATCCACTGCCGACACACTGGCGATGCCCAGACGCATCAAAAATCTGAATCGGCCTTCGCCGGCGTTTTCGAAACCGCCCCACCGCTACCCACAAGGAAGAAATACATGATCAAGTTGTTCTGCAAAGCCGCTGTCGTTGTGTCCCTGGCCACGCTGTTTGGCTGTTCTTCGACGCCGTCGGTAGAGAAGATGCAGGCTGACGTGGCGAGCTATGCGCTGCCCAAGGCTGCCGTGGCCGATAAAGGCCTGGTGTATGTCGTACGCCCTAGCAACGTCGGGATGCTGGTACGGTTCAACGTGTTCCTGGATGACAAGGAAGCCGACTCGGAGATGGGTTACAACCGTGGTAACCAATACATCTATTTTTTCGTGACGCCGGGCAAGCACGTGATCAGCTCCAAGGCTGAAAACTGGGCGGACATGCCAATCGACGTCAAGGCGGGTGAGGTGGTTTACCTCAAGCAGGAAGTCGAAATGGGCTTCGCCGTGGCGCGCAACAGTCTCAAAGTGCTGAGCGATCTGGAAGGCCGTTATCTGGTCAAGGATGCGTCCTTGGGCACCGTGGCAAAAGAAAGCAAGTAACTAAAAACGCTTAAGACGGCCGGGCCCGAGCTCGGCCGTTGTCGCTGTTCATCCGCCCTGCACACTTAGCTTGGTAAGGGGCTGACACGCGATTCTTCAACTCTCGTTGATTGACCACGACATAAGCCGGAGTGGCACCGTATGGACGCAAATCCCCCGCTATGCGCCTGACCTTTCCGGCCCGCAATTATTTAGACCCAAGGAAGCTGTCAATGAAACTGCATCGTCTGTTTATCTCACTCACTGCACTGGCGACCTGCACCAGCAGCTTCGCCGCGGCGCCTGCCCTGCAAAGTTTTCTCGCCTGCGACCAGAACTCCATGGCGGTGGTAAGCCAGGCAGGGCTCAAGGAGCGTGTTGCCCATAAGCTGGAGAACGGCAAGATCACGCTCAGCGGCGGCACAAAGTCCGATATGGGCCAGCGCTGGATGTTCGACACGCCACTGACGCTTGACGGTATGACCTTGACCGGCTTTTTCGCCGAAGACCAGGACCTGATGGGCTCGCGCATCATCAACTGGGGGTTCTACACCGAACAGGCGCCCGACGCGCTTTACGCACAGCTGAGTAAAGTACCGGGTACGGCGTTGGAGAAAGCCAACGGTATCTACGCGCGTGCGCAGATCTGGTCGCACAAGCAATCAGCCTGGGTGCCGGAAGGCGGCGATGACAACGCGGGCAAGCTGGTCACCGATACGGCCGAACGCATCTTGATGGTCGAGCCCGCACCCGGTGACCTGGCCAAGACCAGCAATGGCATGATCACCTGCTCGGTTCAGGGCACGGTGAGCGCGGCGATGCTCAAGACCACTCGACCTGACCTGATCAAGTGAGCTGAGGCTGGCAGCGATACCGCGGGCATGCTGAATGCCTGCGGTGTTCTCCGGTTTTTCGCGAGCAAGCTCGCTCCTACAGAGGGCGGGGTTACAGCAACTTGCGCTGCACCGCTTCATCCAGCGTACTGCGCGTCAGCGCCTCGACCACTTCCCGCGTGTCCGCCTGGAACGGGATGCCCACGATCAGTACCAGATGCATCCAGGTGCGCACTGATTCGCTCTTTTTGACGCGGCCCAGCTCCTTGCCATCCTTGTCCTTGAACACTGTCTCCAGGGTGAAGGTGTTTTTCGCTGTGCTCGGGATGATGAAGAACGTCGCGCCGGTGATGATCGCCGAGGCCATGCTGAACTGTTCGTTGTTGTGCAGCGTGGCATCGACGTAGATATCCGAGTCGACCTTGTCAGTGCTTACTCGCGAGAAACGGTTGGACTGGCGAAACGAATCGGCCACGGCCTTTTCCCACAGCGCCACCGGGGCGCCGACTGCCGCGTTGCCAGGGCCGCCGTTGACGTGGTTCTGCGCGGTGGTGTGCACGTACGCCGTGGGCTTTTGCGCCGGCGCGTTGGCGGTCGGTGGCCAGGTCTGTACGGCGGGCAATTCGTGCTGCGAATAGGACACGCAGCCAGTCAGCAGGACGGCGGCGAGTACCAGGCTGTGTTTGATCAATCCTTTCATGCATCACTCCTTGAAATTACGGTTTGGCCAGGTTGGCGGTGGCGGTGTCGAGCAGTTGCCCGACCAGTTTGGTCAGCTGTTGGCCGCCCATCGACGGTGCCCAGTATTGGCCGCTGTAAAGCCCGACGTTGTGTTCGAATTTGATCGAATCCTTGGCCTTGGCCAGTTCCTTGCCGTTGCGGTCGACGATCACCAGGTCGCCGGCCACCTCGAAGCTGTCCACGTAGATCGGGCCGTTGACCCAGATCCAGATGGTCAGGGTCAGCAGCGCGCCGGGTACGTACGCCGGGTGTGGCGCGCGATGGCCCTTGAGGGCGGTCATGTTGAATCTGAGCGTCACGTCCTGCTCGCCCAGGCGCACCGGATAGTCGGTGACCTGCTTGAAGTAACCCCCGGTGCGCACGTACTGAGTGATCTGGGCCGTCAGGGAGCTGCTGATGGCGGCCTTGTTGGCTTCGTTGACGTCGGCGGCGCTCACCGTCACATCGGCGATTTGCGCACTGCGCGGGCTGCTGACAGCGACCGGGTGGAGCGGGGCGGCGATGGGGCCGGTGACGGTGTAGGAAACGCAGCCGGTCATCGACAGCGCAGCGATCAGGGCCGTAGCCCGAAGCAGAGTATTAAGCACGCAATGTCCCTATAAGTGAGCAAGCCAAGTTACTGTCTCGACCCGTATCCCCATAACTTGAGGGAATGTGCGCCACCGCACGGCAACCGACGAAACACCTTGAGAACCGCTCTCAACTCCGTAAAATGCCGCGATTGTTTAAAGCACGATACTTTTCAGGGACGAATCCAGACATGCGCATGTTTGCCGTATTCCTCGTCGCCTGCCTGATGGCGGGCTGCGCCTCCAAGCCGGAGTACTACATCTCGCCGGCACCGGTCACCATTCCCAAGAACGCCACGTACTGGCTCGACACGTTTGATGTTGAGGTGGTGGGCAAGAATGAGCGCTTCCTGCCGGATGACAAGGTTCGCCAGCAACTCGGTGTCGATCTGGTCGACCGCCTGCTCAGCGCCAAGCGTTATGCATCCAGCAAGGAAAAAGCCGATTACCTGTTGGATATCAGCATCGTCTACACGCGCCATATCGCCGACTCAAAAGGCGGTCTCTCGACGTTGATCGTTGATGACAACACCATTCTGGCCGCTGTCGATTTCAGCTATCGGGTCAAGGTCAAGAAGGGCGCTGGCGAGGTCCTGCATTTTGCCAAGACGCGAAACAACCTTGTGCCTGCCGGCGTGATGGGTGAAGCGCAAAAATGGAAAACCATGGGCGGGATCATCACCAACTCCGGTAACTCGAGCGTCGAGCGTTTTTATACCGGCGTGTTGAGCCGCGACATCGTCGATGATCTGCGCGACATCCCGTCTCGCTAACGTTGCCCACTACCGATTTACCACCCCCAGGAGCACCCCGTGAACACACTGTCCAAAATCCTGCTGTCCGGCCTCACCGCCGCAGCGCTGTTGACCGTGGCCGGTTGCGCCACGGAGAGCAACCGCGCCATGCCGGTGGAACAGGTCGCCAGCGCCAACGTCGCCTATTCCGGCGTGCGTGTGCCCATCGCCGTGGGCAAGTTCGACAACCGCTCCAGCTACATGCGCGGCATCTTCTCCGACGGCGTCGACCGCCTCGGTGGCCAGGCCAAGACCATCCTGATTACCCACCTGCAGCAGACCAACCGCTTCAGCGTGCTGGACCGCGACAACATGGGCGAAATCTCCCAGGAAGCCGCGATCAAGGGCACCGCGCAGAAGCTCAAGGGCGCTGACTACGTGGTGACCGGCGACGTGACCGAATTCGGCCGCAAAGAGACCGGCGACCGCCAGCTGTTCGGCATCCTCGGCCGTGGCAAGACCCAAGTGGCCTACGCCAAGGTCGCACTGAACATCGTCAACATCAGCACTTCCGAAGTGGTGTATTCCACCCAGGGCGCCGGTGAGTACGCGCTGTCCAACCGTGAAGTGGTCGGCTTCGGCGGCACCGCCAGCTACGACTCCACCCTCAATGGCAAGGTCCTCGACCTGGCCATGCGCGAAGCCATCAACCGCCTGGTCGACGGCATCAACGCCGGCGCCTGGAACCCGCGCAACTGATCAACAGCACCTCAAGGAGCAGTACACGGATGAGCAAGGCAGTGAAGTTGGCGCTGATGCTGACAGCGATCGCGGCGGTCGCCGGGTGCCACACGGCGCCCCAGCCCCTGTATCAATGGGAAAGCTACCAGCCGCAGGTTTACGAGTACTTCAAGGGCGAGCCCAAGGAAGCGCAGGTCGAGGCGCTGGAGCGTGATCTGCAAAAGATCAACGCCAGCGGCCGCAAGGCGCCGCCGGGTTACCACGCGCACCTGGGCATGCTGTACCTGAGCATGGGCAAGGATGACCAGATGGTGCAGGAGTTCCGCACCGAGAAGGCGCTGTTCCCCGAGTCTGCCTCGTACATGGACTTCCTGCTGAAAAACGCCAAGACCGGAGTGGCCACTAAATGAGCCTGTTGAAACTCACCGGTGCCTTGCTGGCCCTGGCTTTGCTCGGCGGTTGCGCAGCGCCCAAGACCATTGACTACACGGCGTACAAGCAGGCGCGGCCCAAGTCGATCCTGGTACTGCCGCCGATCAACGAGTCGCCGGAAGTGCAGGCCTCGTACAGCCTGGTCTCGCAAGTGACCTACCCGCTGGCCGAAGCCGGCTACTACGTGCTGCCGATTGCCCTGGTGGACGAAACCTTCCGCCAGAACGGCCTGACCACCGCCAACGATATCCAGGGCGTGCCACCGGCCAAGCTGCATGACATCTTCGGCGCGGACGCGGCGCTGTACATCACCGTCAGCGAGTACGGCACCAAGTACATGCTGATCTCCAGCGACACCGCCGTGACGGCCTCGGCCAAACTGGTGGACCTGCGCACCGGCACCACCCTGTGGACCGGTTCGGCTCGGGCCTCCAGCGAGGAAGGCAACAACAACAGCGGCGGCCTGGTGGGCATGCTGATCACCGCGGCGGTCAAGCAAGTGATCAACAGCTCCACCGATGCAGCGCACCCGATTGCCGGCATCACCAGTGCACGCCTGCTGTCGCCGGGCCAACGCGCGGGGATCCTGTACGGCCCGCGTAACCCGAAGTACGGCACGGACTGAGTTCATCGCCTCGGTTCAAATGTGGGAGGGGGCAAGCCCCCTCCCACATTTGAATGTCTGTGTTATTTGAATCAGGGTTAACCCGAACATCCCGCACCGTGCGTCTGACCTTGTGAACGGATCATTCACTCACGAGGTTCAGCCCATGTCCCGTCCTCTGCTCTTCCTGCGTCCTGCCGCCCAAGGCTTTGCCGTCACCCTGGTGGTGGCGCTGGCCGGTTGTGGGCTGTCCTCATCCCCTGAGTTGGCCAAACCGGCCGAGCCCGTTGCCGAGTTGCAACGCGCGTCGCCCCAGGGCGCCATGGTCAAACGCATGGCAATGCCCGCGCCAATGCGCATGCAGGAATCAGCGGCGATGGATTACCGCAGCGAACCCCGCGAGCAATACGCCAACCTGCCGGACAACCCGGTGCATCGCGTGGCCGAAACGCCGGTGTCCACCTTCAGTGTGGATGTCGACACAGGCAGCTACGCCAACGTCAGACGCTTCCTCAACCAAGGCAGCCTGCCGCCCGAAGGCGCTGTGCGACTGGAGGAAATGGTCAACTACTTCCCCTACAACTACGCGCTGCCCACCGACGGTTCACCGTTTGGCGTGACCACCGAAGTCGCCGCCACGCCGTGGAACCCGCATACCCAACTGCTGCGCATCGGCCTCAAGGCGTCCGACAGCGCCGTGGCGGACCTGGCGCCGGCCAACCTGGTGTTCCTGGTGGATGTGTCCGGCTCCATGGACCGCCGCGAAGGCTTGCCGCTGGTGCAAAGCACCCTGAAATTGCTGGTGGACCAGTTGCGTGATCAGGACCGGGTTTCATTGGTGGTCTACGCCGGTGAATCCCGCGTAGTGCTCAAGCCCACATCGGGGCGCGACAAGGCCAGGATCCGCAATGCCATCGATCAACTCACCGCCGGCGGTTCCACGGCAGGCGCATCCGGTATCGAACTGGCCTACCAGATGGCCCGCGAAGGCTTTATCGACAAGGGCATCAACCGCATCCTGCTGGCCACCGACGGAGACTTCAATGTGGGCGTCAGCGACTTCGACAGCCTCAAGCAAATGGCCGCCGAGCAGCGTAAAAGCGGGGTGTCCCTGACCACCCTCGGCTTCGGTGTGGATAACTACAACGAACACCTGATGGAACAACTGGCCGATGCCGGCGATGGCAATTACGCCTATATCGACAACCTGCGCGAAGCCCGCAAGGTGCTGGTGGACCAGCTCAGTTCAACCCTGGCGGTGGTCGCGCGGGATGTGAAAGTGCAGGTGGAATTCAATCCGGCACAGGTCAGCGAGTATCGACTGCTGGGCTATGAAAATCGCGCGCTCAAGCGTGAGGATTTCAACAACGACAAAGTCGATGCCGGTGAGATTGGCGCAGGGCATACCGTGACCGCGCTGTATGAAATTGTGCCGAAGGGCCAGAAGGGCTGGTTGGAGCCATTGCGCTACGCCACTGCGCCTGCGGCCGAAGGTAAATCCGATGAACTGGCGATGCTGCGCGTGCGCTACAAGCCCGCCACGGGCGGTGACAGCCGCTTGATCGAACGGCCCATCCGCCACGAAACCACCCAGGCCAGCGACGACCTGCGCTTCTCGGCGGCGGTGGCCGCCTTCGCCCAACAGCTCAAGGGCGATGGCCGCTACACTGGCAGGATGAGTTTGAAGGACACCGCCGCACTGGCCCGCTCGGCCCGGGGCGATGACCCGTTCGGCCTGCGCAACGAGTTCGTGCAACTGGTGGAACTGGCCCAAAGCCTGAAACCTTGATCTCAAACAGGACACTGATCAAGTGTGGGAGGGGGCTTGCCCCCTCCCACACTTGAACAGCGTTAAATTTATAAAAGGAGTTCGCCCCCTGCATGGCTGTTCCAGATGATCCATCCAGCGACGAATCGCTGCTGGCCCGTTACCGCACCGGTGATGCCGCCGCGTTCGAAGCCTTGTACGCGCGGCATCGCCAAGGCCTCTACCGCTTCCTCGTGTCCCTGAGCAACAAGGCCGAACTGGCCGAGGAAATCTACCAGGACACCTGGCTCAGCCTGATCCGCAGCAACACCCAGCCACAAGGCCGGGCGAGTTTTCGTACATGGCTGTTCCAGATCGCCCGCAACCGCCTGATAGACCACTGGCGCAAGCACGGCATCCACAACCCGCTGCACGACAGCTACGATGAGCAACTGCACGCCCAGGCCGACGACAGCGCCGGCCCCGAGCAACAGCTGAGCCTGAGCCGCGACCAGGCGCGCCTCGACGCCGCCCTGCAAGGCTTGCCCGAAGACCAGCGCGAAGTCTTCCTGCTGCGCCTGCACGGCGACCTCGACGTGCCGCAAATCGCCGCCCTCACCCAAGCCCCGCTGGAAACCGTCAAAAGCCGCCTGCGTTACGCCCAGCAGAAACTGCGCCGCCTGCTGGCCGAGGAGATACTTGCATGACCGACTCCCGACATACGCCCGACACCGACGACGTGCTGATCCAGCATTACCGTCAACACAGCAGCGGCGAGCCGCCCGCGTCCCTCGACGCCTTCATCCTCAGCGCCGCCCGCCGCGAGGCCCCGGCGCCGCAACCGAGCCTGTGGCAACGCTGGCTGCACGCCTGCCAACGCCCGCGCTGGCAAATGGCATTCGCCACCGTGGCCGGCTTGGCGCTGATGATCGGCGTGGTCACGCGCTCGCCAGTGCCGCAGCCCGAAATCTCCACGGCGACCTTCTCCGCCATGCACGAGCAAGCTGCCCGCCCAGCGCCGCAAGCGTTGTCCGCACCGGCGCCGATGGCGCGCATCGACGCCGCGCCCAAGGCTGAACGTGCGCCGGTTCAGGCTGAGATGGCAGGTGCGCTGGCAGATGAATCGAGCGCCAGACTCAGCAAGCGCGCACCGTCAGCGTTGCCGTCGCTGGAGCAAGAGTTACAGGCGATAGTGCGCTTGCGTGAAGCGGGTGAAAGCAAAGCCGCGGATGAAAAATTGCTGGCGTTGCACGCGCGCTTCCCCGAGGAAGACCTGCCGGCGCGGCTGGAGGCGCTGCGCAAGCATTGACCAAGAAAGAATGGGCCACCGGTAACCTGTAGTGAGCGGGCTTGCCCCGCGCTGGGGTGCGAAGCACCCCCAATGAAGACACATGCGGTATACCCGATAGCGCACAGCGTCTGGTTTTGGGGATGCTGCACAGCCCAACGCGGGGCAAGCCCGCTCACCACAGTGCCCTCAAACCCCGTCTTCAACGCCGCGCATCAAAAACCATGCGCACCGCCAGGCCAGCCAGCACCGTCCCCATCAGCCAGCGCTGCACCAGTTGCCAAACCGGCTTGGCCGCCAGGAAGGTCGCGATGGAACCGGCCATGATGGCGATCACCGCATTCACGCTCACACTGATCATGATCTGGGTAAACCCCAGCACGATGGATTGTGTCAGCACGCTGCCGTGGCCAGTGGGGGAGATGAACTGGGGCAGCAATGACAGATACATCACCGCGACTTTGGGGTTCAACAGGTTGGTCACAAAGCCCATCATGAACAGCTTGCGTGGGCCGTCCCTGGGCAAGTCGCGCACATGAAACGCCGAGCGCCCGCCGGGCTTGACCGCTTGCCAGGCCAGGTACAACAGGTAAAGCGCACCGCCGAGCCGGAGTGCGTCATACGCATACGGCACCGCCATCAGCAACGCGGTAATCCCCAGCGCCGCACACAGCATATACACGACGAAACCCAGCGCCACGCCGCCCAGTGAAATCAACCCGGCCAGCGGCCCCTGGCAGATCGAGCGCGAAATCAGGTAGATCATGTTCGGGCCGGGCGTCAGCACCATGCCAAGGGAAATCAGACCATACGCCAGCAGGCTCGACAGTTCGGGCATGGGTTAACTCCTGTAGGTTGAGCGCGTCGTTGCGCAGGTTGGATGCGCTTGATGGTAGGGCGGGAGCAGGGCGCGCGTTAGATACAGATCGGCTGACAAAACGTCATACAGGGGCTTGGGCCGCTTGAGCACCCTTGGTTGGCGCCGGGCCCGTCAGTTAAGGGCGAACACCCTACTTGTGGTGAGCGGGCTTGCCCCGCGCTGGGCTGCGAAGCAGCCCCAATCAGGATCCCTGTGTTCTGTCAGGTAAACCGCAGCGCCTGGTTTTGGGTCTGCTCCGCAGCCCAGCGCGGGGCAAGCCCGCTCACCACAAGTTACGAGTAGTCCTCGATCACGTGGGGCGTGGAGGTGCAATCTCGAATGCGTTATCGGGTGAGCCTGCGCAAGCTTATTGTGGTGAGCGGAATTGCTGTGGTGATCGGGCTTGCTGTGGTGAGCGGGCTTGCCCCGCGTTGGGGTGCGAAGCGCCCCTAATGAAGACGACTGCGGTGTATCAGGCACGCCCCTGGCATCAACGCTTGCAGTGAGACGCAACGTCTCACGGTCTCGTCGCTACCATGCGCGATCTGGCATGGCGCGTCTCGTTTGACCTCGATGCCGGCCACCCTTGGGTGTTCATTCGGTGGCTCTAGGAGAGGGGCGTCCAGGCGTTTTTGCACAGCTGGCACCGGCCTTGCTCTAGCCCCTTGCAACCCACCCGGCGCGCCAGTGCCAACCGTTTCAAGGAGACTTCGCTATGAGCCTTTCGAGCAACTCGCAACGCAGCATGCGTGCCGCTGTCTGGCACGGTCGTAACGACATCCGCGTCGAAGACGTGCCGCTGCCCGTTTCGCCGCCTGCCGGTTGGGTGCAGATCCGCGTGCAATGGTGCGGCATTTGCGGGTCCGATCTGC
The DNA here is from genome assembly GCF_006517195.1 of Pseudomonas sp. NIBRBAC000502773. Classification (NCBI taxonomy): domain Bacteria; kingdom Pseudomonadati; phylum Pseudomonadota; class Gammaproteobacteria; order Pseudomonadales; family Pseudomonadaceae; genus Pseudomonas; species Pseudomonas sp. NIBRBAC000502773. The sequence continues at coordinate 3,501,769 of NZ_CP041189.1, forward strand.
ATGAGTACGTGGCCGGCCCGGTGTTCATTCCGGTCGACGCCCCGCACCCGCTGACCGGGATCAAGGGCCAGTGCATTCTCGGTCATGAGTTTTGTGGCGAGATCGTCGAACTCGGTGCCGGCGTACAGGGTTTCAGCGTCGGCGAGCCTGTGGCGGCCGACGCCTGCCAACATTGCGGCACCTGCTACTACTGCACCCACGGGCTGTACAACATTTGCGAAAACCTGGCCTTCACCGGCCTGATGAACAACGGCGCCTTCGCAGAACTGGTCAACGTGCCCGCCAACCTGCTGTACAAGCTACCGGCGAACTTCCCCGCTGAAGCCGGGGCGCTGATCGAGCCGCTGGCCGTCGGCATGCACGCGGTGAAAAAAGCCGGAAGCCTGCTCGGGCAAAACGTCGTGGTGGTCGGCGCCGGCACCATCGGCCTGTGCACCATCATGTGCGCCAAGGCGGCGGGCGCGGCCCAGGTGATCGCGCTGGAAATGTCCGGCGCGCGCAAGGCCAAGGCCCGGGAAGTGGGGGCGACCCATGTGCTCGATCCGAATGAATGCGACGCCCTGGCCGAGGTCCGCCGCCTGACCGGCGGGCTCGGCGCGGACGTCAGTTTCGAATGCATCGGCAACAAACACACGGCCAAACTCGCCATCGACCTGATCCGCAAGGCCGGCAAGTGCGTATTGGTGGGCATCTTCGAAGAACCCAGTGAATTCAACTTCTTCGAGCTGGTGGCCACGGAAAAACAGGTACTCGGCGCGCTGGCCTACAACGGGGAGTTCGCCGACGTGATCGCGTTTATCGCCGATGGGCGGCTGGACATCTCGCCACTGGTGACGGGGCGCATTCAGCTGGAACAGATCGTGGGCCAGGGCTTCGAGGAACTGGTTAAAAACAAGGAACACAATGTGAAGATCATTGTGTCGCCTGCCAGGGTCTGACGCGCACGCTGACCGCCGCAGTCTTTGCCCCGCTCCTGATTCCCCAAGCAAAACAGGGGAGAGGAGCGGAGGCAACACGGCGCTAAAAATCCTCGCAGCCAGCGTCCTTCACTCACGCATCCACAGGCCAGGTACCGCGACGCACCATCTCCCGGACACGATCAGCCCCGTTGGCCCGAACCAGCAACTCCATGCGTGCTTTCTCGATGTCCTCGGCACTCCATTGGTCGGTCGCCATCGTGGCTTTTTCATGGGACCAACCGTTGTCGTAGTGACGCACCACATACTGCTGCTGGTATTCCCACATCGACGTCCCGGGAATCGGCGTGACGATAAACGGGTTGGCGTACGCCATGCCGGCGCCCATGAGGTTGACCGCGTAGTCGATGGTGCGGTCGATCAGCTCCAGGCTCTCTACAAAAGGCTTTTGCCCAGGTCCGCCGGGGGGATTGACGAACCCCAGCATAAACCCGCCGGTGACCTGAATGCCGTGCTCGGTAAAAATCTCGATGAGCTCGAACGTCGAGTGCTGGATCGCGTTAAGTCGGGATTTGTTGGAATTGACCAGGCTGTCTTCGTTCGCGCTCTCCACCGCGAGGTAGATGTTGTAGCAGCCATTTTCGGCAATCGACCGAATGAACTTCCTTGCCGTGAGCCCGCCTTTTACTGCCTCGATCACATTGCGATATTGCGGGCTCTTGCGCTCCTTCTCATCCATCTGGTCGATGAAGCGTTCGCCCAAATGCAGCAGGATCAGGTTGAAAAGGCTCAACCCGCCTTCTTCGACCCAGGGCAAGTCATGTTTTTTCAGGAGCTTGCCAACCTCCATCGCATACAACGGGTCATGCATCAGGTGATCGTCCTCGATCAGCACTTCAGTGACCCCCTGTTTCACCAGATCGGCCAGGTGCAAGTCAAACCAGTCCAGGCCAAGTGCGCGCCAAGGGCCGTTGATTTTCGGGATGTAGCAGAAGTTACAGTTCACGTTGCAGCCAATCGTGGAGAATATCTGCGCCCAGGCGCCATGCTTGCGTACGCGTGCTCCTGAGGAGTGATAAGGCTGCAGGTAATGCTTCATGTCCAGAAAGCTGAAGTCCGGCAAGGGCATGACGCCGAGCCGCTCTTCGAGGTCCTGCCGCTTGGGGATGATGCTCAGGTAGCTGGACTTCTGGGTGGGCCGGATCAGTTGTCCGCGGCTGTCGCGGTACGCCACCCCAGGTACGGCATTGATGTCTGTGCCTTCGTGGGTCAAGGCATCGAGCAGCAGGGTAAAGGCGCGGTCAGCTTCATTGATCAGCGCGAAGTCGAAGGCCGAATCCAGCAGTGCGTTCTTCCAGTCACCACTGGAGTGAGCGCCGCCGGTGATCAGCACCAGGTTGGGATCGAGGGTTTTCACCAGCTCGGCCAACGCTCGTGCGTTGCCCCATTGCACGGTGTAGTTGCACTGGATGCCGACAATATCGGGCTGCGCGGTTTCGATGATCTCGCGTATCTGCGTATCGGTCAGGCCGTAGCGGATCAGATGCCCTTGGTCGACCTTGACCAGGCTGTGCTCCTGGGACCAGCCGGCAAAGGGCGAATCGACAATCTGCACGTCATAACCGGCCCGCCGGGCCACCGTGGCGATGCGCAACAGGCCGATAGGCGTACCGGCACGCTTCATCACTTCGAATGTATCAATGCCGATGCGGGCAAATGCGCTGTCGTGGGACGTGGGCTCGATCAGACGTGTATAGGGCGGCACAAACAGCAGCACACGAGGCGCCTCGCCATGGGCGCGACGACGGATGCCGGTTCGGCTGTTCAGCAACGATGGCTTTCCCAGATGACTGAGTAAGGGCCGCGTGGGCGAGACCGAAAAACTCGGCCCGTCGCTCTCGATCCTCATGGTTCCCTGCGAAGCTATCAAGTTCATTTCCCTGTCTCCTTACCCGTCGAGATCACCGCGAGGTCGTGCGTGAGCGTGAAGTGGCGATGACCGCCCCCGTAATGATCAACACCGCGGGAATCATCAGGATCGGCTTGGCATCGCTTTGCCCCACGGCAATCAGCAGCAGCGTGGAGAACAGCGGCGCCAGGTAAGACAGGGCGCCCAGCATCGAGAGGTTTCCGTGCTTGGTCGCGTGGTCCCAGGCAAAAAAAGCCAGGCCCACCGGGCCCAGCCCCAGGGCAATGATTGCGGCCCACTGGCCCGGCTCAGGCCGCACCGTGGTTTCGAAAGCCAGGTGACAGAGCCCCCCGGCCACAGCCACCAACCCGCAAATACCCCCGACTATGCTGCTCGGAACATGGCTGAACCGCCGGTTGAACACCGAATACATCGCCCAGACCCAGGCACACGCAAAGGCTGCGGCGTAACCGACCACCGGCATCGACGCACTGTCACTCCGGGCCCGCAGCTGCATGATGAAGGCCGTCCCCGCCAGGCCGAGCAAGGCGCCCAGCAGCTGGCGCTTGCGCAGCGACTCGCCGGTGGCAAGGCTCGACAGCAGCACGATCAGCAGCGGCCACAGGTAGGCAATCAGGCTGGCTTCAGCCGCAGGCGCGGCCTTCAGGGCAAAGAAATACAACGCGTGATAGACAAAGATCCCGGCAAAACCCGTGGCCCACACAGGCCAGGGCTGGCGCCAGCTGCTGAACCCAGCAGCGCCACGCAGCCCCAGCACGCACAGGCTGGCCAAGAACGCGACCGCGAAGCTCGAAGCCAGCAACTGAAAGGCCGGGATCCCGGCGGTCAAGGTGGTCAGAAGCGCCAGGCACGCCCACAAAAACACGGCAATCACCCCGATCAGCGTCGCACTGGCGGCGCCCTTGGCAAGGGTGATGGATGGGTTGGAAGTGCTCATGCAAGCCCCGTCTGCGGATAATCCTCAAGCGGGAACAATAGAAAGGTCGAGAGAGCGAGTATTGATCAGGCCCGCCAAAGAATTGTTCGGGACTGCTGTTTTTTCAGGGCGCGCGCCCTTGTTTACGCACCACGGCCGGCGTCAGATGGCGGGCTTTCTTCAGGGCATGGGTTAACGCACTCTGGTCGGCGTACCCGGCGCGATGCGCAATATCAATAATCGACAAAGACGTTTGGCGCAGCAGGTCAATGGCCAGATTCAGGCGCAAATTCGCGATATGCGAGAACGGCGTGGTGTTCAGGTGCTGCCCAAACAGCACATACAAACGCCGCTCACTGGTGCCCGCATAACGCGCAATATCATGCGCCGTCAGGGCCGTGCCCAAGTGCTGCTCGATGTAGGCCAGCGCGCGAGCAAGAATGAACTGACCAGGATCGCTCCGCGCAACCTCGGGCTGCAATAACGAACACAACAACAACCGACTCCAGGACTCGGCCATCGCGAGCGACCCGACCAACTGTGGCCCGTTGCAACTGGCGTAATCGAGCAAATGCCGTATATCGGGCCTGACCGCAAAAAAGCGCTTGTCGTTGAGCGGGTCAAATGACGCAACCGTACCCTTCTGCGCCTCGCCACGCTCGGTCGAGACGTCCAGCACCAGGAAACGGTTATGGGTATTGGCCAGGAACGTATGCCGAGCCCCAGCAGAAATCACCACCCCCTGGCTCGCATCGACCTTTCCACCTCGCCCGTCGACCTCAATCTCCATCGACCCGGATTGAGGGAGCACGATTTGATGGAAGTCATGTTGGTGAAGCTCGACCTGACCGGAGTAGGAGCGCAATGAGAGAGAGAACGATTGGGGGGTGGGGGTGCTCATCCGTGAGTCTCCGGGGGTGAGGGGCTTAGCGTACGTTACTGTTGTGTTTGGATGCCAGACTGTATTTGGGGGGATTCGTGGGGGGAAGACAGCGGTAAACCGTTAGAAACAAGAAAGCCCGCACGGGGCGGGCTTCTTGGGGTGTTTTGTAGACTGTCTGAGACAGCCAGAAACTAGTATGTGGTCCCTGCGTCGTTTGAACTGGATAGTAAGAACCCAGTATTCATTGGGTATGCTTGGTGTTTCTTCGGTTAGGCATACACGTGGGCATACACGGCGCTTCCTTCTGGCCTCTTTTTCGAAGTGTCCCCGTAGGGTAAAGCAACACCCAATGGTGGCTGATGTGTTGCCATGCAGCTGAGTAGTTACTTCTTCGTTCGACCTTCTGCCGCCAGTGAGGCGAGCGCAAGGGTGATGAATCTTGCATTTTCATCCAGGGTATCCAGGCATTCGACTTGACCAGTCGTTTGCATCGGATCTGACCATCACACTGAGTGGCCTTGGTCGGCAACAAACGGCCAGAAGCGGACGTCCAGCCCACCACTTTCTTCAGGCAGAAGCTGCCAACAGGAAGGCAATCTTGAAAAGGATATAAACTCGCCTGGCGGTGTCCCAGACGTCAACATACGGAAATAGATTCGTGCAGATTCATATTATCTACACCCGAACAGTCATGTTGCTCTCCAAGCATCCTTACCAATCATGGAGAGAAATTCAAAATCAGTACCCTGACTACATGACTTCGCTCGGCCCTTGGGAGGAAGATACGGTCATTGAATACCTTGCAGATGAATACCCAGAACTTTCCCCGCATCCGCAAGAGCAAGTCAATGCGTTCATAGCGGACACTCAAGAGGCAAGAGTGCTTACTTTTGCCGCGTAAATCGTCTTAGCGAGCATTCTCAGAAGCTCGCCCTCGACGTCCGCTTTGGGTCGACTTCTGCCAATCAGGGCCAGCCAGTGTGCTGGTCAAGTCCGATGCGAACGACTTGCCAAGTCGAATGCAAATGAGTGGGCAAGTGCAATGCGAATGGGTGGTCAGGTTGAGTGCAATTACCCACCCTAGAGGCCACCAACAATGTGGCGTAGGGCCGCTTTGGAAAGGCAGCATGAGAGCACATATCCAGCCCCCCTCCAAAACTGGTGTAACCGGTGTTACGAGTGTAACGCCCTTCACCAAACGCCCGGTTTCATTGGCTTTCATGCCTGTTACACAGTTGAGCTACATAGCGTACCCCCGATGTAACGCTGCCCCTGCGTGTAACGCTAAAGTCAGCATCCGGGTGTTGTGGGCAGGCGCGTTGCGCTCGAGCCTACCAAGCGAATTTCGCGGGCTACGCCTTTCGATGAGAGGAAATCACGCTGGGGACCCTGAGAGCTTTAGCTTCACACGGGGCATGAAACCCGCGGGACCGCGTTAGCGGCAGCCGTGCCAGCTTACTGAAATTTCAATGTTGAAATTGAAAGGACCTTGAAGAAAAGGGGGCATCGTTACCGTATTGGTAATGGTGCTCGTAGAGCTGCAAAACGGTAGGGCATATGCACAAGTGAACTGGAGTTCACCAGGTTCACCAGTTCACTAAGCTGGGTGAGTTTCCGCTAACACGATCCCGTGGGTTCTATGCCCCGTACCTTTAAGAATGCCCCAGGGTCCCCACTATCGAACCAAAGCCAAGAGCATGACCTGCCTCGCTTCGCTGGAGGAGCAATACTAATGGGGCTAGGGGGATACCCTGATAAAACCGTGTTAAGGGTGTTACTTAAGTAGATAGGTCTATGATTTTAAACGATTTATATGGCGTTACACAGCTGTGACTGGTTTGCCGATATGCGTGTTACATGGCAAATAGGTGTTACATCAATGAATGTTCTAGGAGGAGCGGTTTGTGATGGCTAAGGCAGGCGTCATCGAGCTAGGGTCTTTCGTTTAGAGGTGCCGTTAACCGGCCAAAAGCAGCCATGATACTCTAACCCTGATCATGCTATTCCGCGGGGGCGATCAGCGGTGAAAGCCTGTAACGCATGCCTCATGGTGAGAGCTCTATGCTTATTGATCAGAGAGTTACTCACAGCGAATCGCTATCCGAATTGTAACATCCCCTCTCAGCTCCCCGTGACCGAGGGCAGCTTCTCCTGGCGATGCCGTGATTTTTTACGATGTTTTTATTCCATAGATGGGCCGTCAATTAGGCTTTCCCCAATCATGAATCGATTGGGATGAGGGAGCTCCATTTTCTGAGGTGAAGTATGCGGGTTACAGCCTCCCATATCGTCAACTGGGCAAGTACTCAGGCCAAGGAAGCGCAAACTGATCTGCCGCGCTGGGTGAGGCGGCTTTGCTTCGACCCCGAAACGACCCGCCAACTTTCATTCCCTGCAGGTGACTCCACCTATGTACCTGGCTGGGACGGTACTCTTTTCAGTGAAAGGGGGAATGCCTGGGTGCCGTCAGGAGCATCCCGCTGGGAAATCGGATGCGATCAAAATGTGCTTGGCAAAGCTAACGGCGACTACCAAAAACGGACAGAACAAATAAGCGAGGCAGAACGCTCAGCATGCACCTTTGTCTTTGTCACTCCACGGCGCTGGGCGAAGAAACTCGACTGGGTAGCGGAGCAGTGCAACAAAGAAGAATGGGCGGGTGTCCGGGCCTATGATGCAGACGACCTGGAGCAGTGGCTCGAGCAAAAGCCGGCAGTGGCTTTGCAGTTTGCCGAAGAGCTGGGTTTAAGTGGCTGGGGTGTTGTAAGCCTATCCCGTTACTGGGATTCGTGGGCGCGGCAATGCAGACCGCCCATCACTCCCGAAGCCCTATTCATGGACCGTACTCAAGTGTTTGAGGCTCTGGGTGAAAAAATCCAGACGACAAATACCTCGTCGAGCTCGGCTCATCCGTTGGTTATACGTGCTGACAGCGTGGAAGAAGCCGTAGCCTTTACGGTGGCGATGGTAATGGCCTCCCGTGACCTGCAAGACCATGCCATGGTTGTGACCGAGCCTCAGGGGTGGCGCTATGTGGAAGCGAATCCGCAACTGCGGATTGCCATCGCGGCAAGAACTGAAACAGCCCTTAATCCGATATTTCGCGATAAATTACGTGTGATCGTGCCCCACGCCACAGGTGATTTGGTCGGTAAACCGGAGGGTGATGAACTTGTATTGGAGCGACCGAACATCTACGAGTTCGAGAAAGCTCTCATCGCTATCGGTATGGAAGAGTCCGATGCCAAACGTTATGCCCTAAGCACTGGACGCTCTTGGACCGTACTTCGCCGGCAAAGAGCCTTAAACCCTGCTATCCAGCACCCCCCTTGGTTGCTTACCCCACAATCAGCCAGCCTGCCTCTGCTTTGTCTGCTTGGAGCTTGGTCTGCAGACACAGCTGCGGATCGACAAGTAGCCGAGCGACTGGCTGCTCGACCCTATGAAGAAATCGAGCGCGATTTACGCCAGCTAGCCCAACTTGACGATGCCCCAGTGCTGAATATCGGCGCGGTATGGAAAGCTAAATCGCCATTGGAGCTGCTGGACCAATGTGGAAACCGAATAACCAGCGGCCAACTGGATCGTTTTTTAGCCATTGCTCGGGAGATGCTCTCGACACCTGATCCTCAGCTGGAATTACCAGAAGACCATCGGTGGATGGCACAAGTCCATGGCAAGGTTCATCCCCATTCAGGACTGCTGTTTGAGTCGATCTGCGACTCACTTATGAAACTGGCTGTGCGTGGCTCAGAACAAGTGGGACTCAAAGCACTAGACATAGAAGAGCGCGTATCAAGGTTGATCCATGAGTTGCTCGATAAGGCAGATGGCCAACGCTGGCTTTCGTTGGCCTCTTATTTGCCCACCCTAGCAGAGGCCGCGCCAGATGACTTTCTTCGTGTTGTACAGAGCAGTTTACGGATGCCGGATGCACCGGTGACAAGGCTTATTTCCGAAAACAGTGATTCTGGTTTTGGGGGGCGCTGCTGGCACTCCGGCTTGCTTTGGGCATTGGAAACCCTCAGTTGGGCTCCGCGACGCTTGGCCCCAGTAGCCCTCATCCTAGCCCAGCTCAGCCATGTTCCCATGAGAGGGAACTGGGGCAATAAGCCTAGCGGGAGTTTGTTCGGCCTTTTTCGCTCCTGGCTGCCACAGACCGCAGCTAGCTTGCCGGAGCGTATCAAAGTGCTCAACTTACTGATTGATAGGGATGCTGAAGCCGCTTTTCGTGTATTGAGAAAAATTGCAGCAGGCGGCCAACAGGCGGCCTTCCCTGCCCACCGACCAAAGTGGCGTGAAGACGATGCTGGGGCCGGCCGTGGCGTTACCTACGATGAAATGCATGAAATGTTGGATTTCGCCAAGAGAAAGCTACTCCAACTGAGTGAAGGCAACGCTTCTCGAATCGTCTCTTTGCTGCAAAAAACCACACTTAGAGATATAGAGGAGCTATCCAGGGTGCTGGCACTGATTAAGCCCTTCACCCTGCCAACTGCGAAAGATGAAGATCGGGAAATAATACGAATTGCGCTACGGCAGATTATTCATTGGCATCGTAATTACGACGACGCACCAGCTAACGAGCTGGATGAATGGTTGTCGCCCGCAGAGGCATCATACGAGCTGCTTGCCCCACAGGGCTTAGTCACTCGCCATCGCTGGCTTTTCGACAGCCATTGGCTAGAGCTACCTAGCCGAGATCGTGATGACGACTCTTGGGAGCGCGGTAATGCCATAACTCAAAGGAGAATTTCGGCATTGACCGAAATTTATCAAGCTCAATGCATGGTTGGTATTGAGAACCTAATCAGGGTGTGCGCTGAGCCCAGTACTGTCGGGGCCACATTGGCCCGGGTTGTCTGGGACGATATTTTCTGGCCTGAGTGGATTACTACGAAGGGCGAGGACTTCTCTACTGGTATGCCTATGAGTCTGTGTATTGCAGGGTTCCTTCAGACACTCCCTGCATCAGTTTCGGGCGAGCTTCTTCAAGCGGTTATTGGACTAAGTAAACAGGACGCAGGACGACCTGAAAAGCTGGCCCGGGCCTTGGCTTTGGCAACACCAAATCAGGAGACCTGGCAACTGGTCGAGGCATGTGGCCCGGAAGTTTCTGCAGCCTATTGGCATGGCGTGCGACTGTATGCCCGAGGTGACGACAAGGAACTGAAGTTTGTATTGGAGCGTCTCTTGGTGGCTAAACGACCACTGAGCGCGCTTCAATACTGCCAATACTCTCTCGAGCAAACCGACCCTACTCAGCTCTTTTCAGCTCTTCAGCAGCTACTACATGGAGAGGTAGAGGAGGGCTTGCAACTGGAGTCTTGGCACCTAGAGAAAATGTTAGGACGGCTGGAGGAGTCTGGTGAGATTGACAGGATGGCACTAATACAGCTCGAGTTCGGGTTGTTTCCGTTCCTCCGATACGGGCGAGAAGTTAAGGCCAATGCCTTGTACGAAGGAGTCATGTCAGAGCCAGAACTCTTCAAAGAGTTAATTTGTTTATTGTACAAACCAGAGCATGGAGACAGAGAAGAGCCGACTGAAGCATCTAAAGCGGCTGCAGAACGTGCATGGAGCATTCTGCACTGTTGCAAGCGCCTACCAGGGACTCAACCTGACGAAAGTATCAATGTTGATATTTTTGACAAGTTCATCAAAGAGGTACGTGACTTGTGCCGCGTTGCTGATCGACCAACCATGTGTGATCAAACCCTGGGACAAATCCTTGCTCATGCCCCCGCAGATGAAGATGGTACTTGGCCTTTTGCTCCCGTAAGAGAGCTACTCGATAGTCCTGATCTAGAGGAAATGAGGAGCGGATTCTGCATTGGCACGTTGAATAAGCGGGGAGCCACCAGCCGATCACCATGGGATGGGGGCGATCAAGAGCGGACGTTGGCAACGTACTTCCATGATCAGGCGAGGCGAGTTCAATACTCTCATCCCTTTGTAGCAACAATGTTGGAGGGAATCGCTAAAAGCTACGAAAGTCATGGGAAACGTGAAGATATAGAAGCGAATCTCAGAAAGGAGAGCTTCTAGCAGCCCTGTGAATCGTCCCAGATTTCGTAGATACCCCAAACCATAGAGGCCATGACTGGTGAACATCCGCTTCTGGCCGATTTTTGCCGTTTGTGATGGGCAGCAATCGGTCAAATGCAGCCATCCGGGATGATTGCTGAGATAATCGAGCATCCTTCACTCCCCTGGTAGGCCTAAAGCTATGAGGAAAGTGAAGGAGTCAAGACCGCAGAACTCACGAGGATTCAACGAGGCAAGGTTTTCGTGCATAGAACAACCGGGCCATGATGCTGGTGTGTGCGACCGCAAACGGTCTTCTATGTGCGTGATGCATCCCGATCAATATACTTCCTGACTGACCTTAGCGTCTAGCTCTTTAGAAAAGTCGAATTCGCCCCATTTGGTGAACCAATATTCGCTATATTTTTGAATTCTTAGCAGGTTGTTTGCAGGCACGCCGTACAACTGTAAAACTCTAATCTTGGTCTCGTTACTCACGAAGGGGCATGCGATAAGATCTAACGCTAAATGAATCATTTCAGAGTCACCGACCAACGAGTCCTGCTTCAGCCTAAATCTTTCCAATATATGTTTTTCCAAAGCGTTTCTTAGCAATGAATAACGAGCTTTGTTCTCTATATAAAAAAGAAGAGTTACTATGGAGAAATAATTCAAATTGGATTTCGCTTGATAACCCCCGTCTAAAAGTTCAAAGCCGAAGCTATGGCCAAGCACTTTTTCATCTATACGATAGTTTTTACCAAGCTGACGCATTAAAACCAGAAGGTACATGACCTCAATTTTCGCGCTTTTGCCATCTGAATTATGATCCATAACGCTCCGACATCTTTCGTATATCACTTGCGAGATTAATGCCTCATAGCTGAGCCCTATGGTCTCAAGCTTATAAAAAGAAAGAACGCGCTGGCATATTCGACAAAGTTTAATCGTTGTGTTGACTTTTGGCGATACTGCATAGATAAAAAATACAAAACCTAGAAGAGCTTCCATTGATTTTGAAAAGCTTTTATCGACACCGCTAACTTTTTCTATTTTTTTGTAAGATTCAATCAAAGAGCCAATTTTTCGCTCGACTACTGAAAGAGAGTAATTAAGAATTTCGCCATAGTTGACTCCAGAGGTTGCAAGAATGGACTTAAAGTCAGTTATAAGTGAAGACCTGCCTATATAAATCTGACCCCTTGGCAATGTTTCACCTTCCTTAATTTCTGAAGCGACCTCATAAGCTAGCGCACGATCAAAAAGATCAGAGATACGCTTTTTTGCGATAGATATAGGCGTAATTATAGGGCGCCCTAGAGTTTCCTCCTTCCCCTTATTTAATGATAGCTTATATAGTTTTAAGCTTTCCTGAAGTGTCATTTTTATCTGATGACAGACTTCATCACTATTGTAGAAGACGAAGTAATCATCTACGTAGCGATAAATCTTAAAGTCTGAGTTATGTACATATCCCTTTTCAAGCAACTTGCCTGCGATATCGATATCAACTGCCTGGAGGATTATTTCAGCGAAAATCCTTGAAACCTCCGGGCCGATTAGTATTCCATTCGTTTCGTTATGGTTCAACTTTTGCATCAATGAGTCAAACTTACCCGCAAATGACCCTAATATAGCTTTAAGATTCTGCTTTGCAAAATCTTTTCCGTATATCGCCCATGCTAGCGAGTGAGTATATATGCTATCAAAACACCCTGAAACATCAAATTTCGTAAGTGTTCTGAAATCGCGCTCGCTACGGAGGTGCTCTCTCGACTCGTAAAATTTGAAAACATTACTGAACCGTTCATATACAAAAAAAGATTTTAAGTTCTCATAATTTTCGCCATCTACTTCTACCAAAGTGTCAGATTTATCCTGCCGCTCAATTTGCGAGCGAAAGTCAATATACGTACACCCAGCAACTCGCCTTGGTGATCGCAGGCTGAATTCACTTCGACCAGTGTAATAAATCATCAGGTCTTTAAATTGGTCATAGAAATCTACCACCAGCAACTGACCCTTTGGATGCATTAGGGACAACTGGCGCAACTGATCCTGCTTATGCGTAGTTGAGAAAATGAAAGGAACAGTATGGACAAGATCTGATTTGTCTAGTTCTATTATGGATACAGGTCTGCCGTTATCGTCAGCATGTCGAACAGCCGTAGTAGGCTGAACACCTAGAACCATTTTTACAAGGTTGTCTAGCACTTCATCGCTATAGCGCCATGAAATTCTGTTTCCGTTAAACTTTATATCGTGCTCACATAGGAATCTATAAAAATATCTATTCGAAAAAACTATCGGAACTTCATATGGAAGCACATCAGACAACACTACCCGCTCTACAGGAAAGTTTATAGATAATGCTTTTTTTCTAGGCATGCTTCCAACCTCGCGAAAGTTCTGAAAGCTGCTTGGAATCAAAATTCCTAAATAGTTTTTCTTTGAAACCTTTTTCAAAAGATAGCTTCGAGAGCTTTCGCGTCAATGATGGACTAGCTACGCCTTTGATTTTATTGCGAAAGTAGTGATCCAACCCTGAAAGCTGGCTAGTATCAGTTATATACTTATTGCTGAAATAAACACCGATGAATGCGTTGCTTTTCCTATTGAACAAGCGCATATTTCCGGTTAAGAAAAGGCACCTAAGCATCAACTCCTCTTCAGACTTCTTTGGAATGAATGTAAACTTTGAGTTGTAATCTGAGAAAGCTTTGTCGATACGCGATCTATATTTATTGATTTTTCTTTGGCTCAGTTGCACGCCGAAAGAGCTACTAGATACGTCAAATGTATATCCAAGGTAATCAAATTTACCTTTGAACTCTTCTAGCAAATCAATAGGTTTCGTTTTATCGTTGAATCTTAGCCCCTTTCCATAAAGTATTTCGCTGAGAGTTTCTAAATATTTCGCTGCAAGCTCCTTTCGCTGGGGGGCATACATAAGCACCATGTCATCAACATATCTGGCGTAATAAAATAAATTATCTTGCCGTCTAATTTCAGCGTCAATACTCGACAGATATATCTCAGATAGATATGCACTTATTCCTATGCCGCGCGGCAATCCGTTTTCGTCCCCAGAAACGACAACGTAATCTTTCATAAGCCGCGTTAAAATTCTTTTAATCAGTACCGATAGCTCTGGAGCCTGGTGAATTCCATCAAGCAATTCCTTGTGTCTGACTGACTCATAAAACGACTCGACATCCGACCTTATTATATATTTGGGCACGCCATCTAAAGCTAATGACTTTATTTGACTAACTAGTATATCGCGTGGCGGCATGCGGAGTTCGTACAGAACCTTCAGTGCTCGCTGAACAAATCTAATTGCAAGAACCTGCTCTAAACTATTCCCGACTCCGTAAACTTTTTTCCCTCCAACCAGAGCAGGTAGGAGAGCTACATTTATTCTGAATTCCTTTCCAGTAATTATTTTAGAGACTCTTTCAAGCTCAAAGTCAACTAAACGTCCGTGCTGAATTTTGCGCTTGTCTATAACCATGGTCAGGCGCGACATACGCTTCTCATAGAACGCTGGCGTAATTTTTCCAGTGCGGAATCGGTACCTCGAAAATGATTTAAGTTTGTTCAGTTCGTAGAGTTTAACTCTTATATCGAAGGCAGCAGGAATATATCGTTCTTCAAGATCCCCTCCTTTCTCCCTATCGCCTTTAAGCAAGTCATTAAGATTTTTTATTGAAAAAGACTGATCCATAGACAAAACAACCCTTCCATAATTTATTCTCACTAACTGTCTATTTCGATATGCTCACTAACGGACTGTACCCGATTTGCGAGTCACAATACCGGTCTTAAGATAGATTTAGCTAGGCAATGCTCGTTTGAGTAGCTCACCCTCCCAATGCAAAATTTTGAACGAATCCGCGATTGGTTGAAGAGTCTCTGACTTTCTAGTAATCCGAGGGGGGCTTTTGGCCTTTTTCCACTGTTGCTGCCGGTCGTTATTGGCTGCTATTGGACGGTAGCTGTCGGATAGGGATGTCTGCTTCTGGCCGATTGTGTTGAAAAAGTCGGTTTGCCCGAAACGCTCGAATACTGATGGGTGAAAACATCTCTTTTGCACGTAGCTACGTGAAATCCGGGTCCTGAACCTTTTGCGCAAAACACAGATTTTAATCTCAGACACGTACTTTTGTGCCTGGGAAACCGAAGCCGACTTTTTCAACAGAATCGGCCGAAAGCGGTCATAAGCCCACAGCCGCCACAGATCAGAAGCCGAAAAATCTGATGCCTTGGCTGTAATGGGGGATCTAGCGAAGCGGAAGCTATTTAGGCTTCCGCCTCTTCTTCACCTGCCCTTTCTTTTGAGTTGAAGGTCAATAAAATCTAGCTCTGCCGCGATTGCATCAATCGTGAGCATCTCGATTTTTGCGTCTTTTTTTGCTCTTGCGTTGAGCTTTTTCATATCGCCCATGAGGGTAATTATCCCATTCAAATGCAGCTTCCGGGCTTTTAGGTAATCAGGCATCTCAGCGCTGTTTTGTGGTGGTGTATTCATGTTGAGACCGATGGTAGGCCCGAAACAACCTGGGTTTCTCAGGCTGCTTCGGGTAAGGTTTGAGTTAAGCTGCCAACAGGTCAAGCAGGCTGTGTTGGTGTGAGCGTTTCAGGAGTTCGCGCCAGGTCCAGCTTCCAAAGTGCTCGCCCTGTTCAGGGATATTCAGCTTCATCAGTGCAACCGGGTCACGACTAATCAGATTGCGTGCTGCCCACAATTTACCACCTGTTTCCAGCAGCGCTTTCGCGGTCGCGTTCCACTTTTCTTCCAGCACTATGTTTGCCAGATGTGCTGCTTCTTTTTCAATTTTGGCATGTTCTTTTTGCGCCTCGGTGATGTGCAGATCGATCGTCACCAGCTCTTGTTCCAAAGCGGTGATCAGCAGTTGTTGACGACGATGATGCTCAACGGCAGCCGTGAGGTTTTTGCTGCTTTTTGAGCTTCCGCATTAGCGGCTTTCTCACCTTCCATATCGCCCCAGGCCACAGCCTGTTCATAAGCGGTGGCCGCGTCCGTTTCAGCTTGTCGCGCCTTTGCCATGTCTTCCTGATCGCTCTGGCGTACCTGCTGCAACCGGGTCTCGATGCTGCTGCGCTTTTCGTTGAGTTCCATCTCGTCGGCTTTCCAAGTCGCCATCGCGCTGATGTAGCCCGCAGCCAAGCTCT
This sequence comes from Pseudomonas sp. NIBRBAC000502773, assembly GCF_006517195.1. Classification (NCBI taxonomy): domain Bacteria; kingdom Pseudomonadati; phylum Pseudomonadota; class Gammaproteobacteria; order Pseudomonadales; family Pseudomonadaceae; genus Pseudomonas; species Pseudomonas sp. NIBRBAC000502773. The sequence goes on from NZ_CP041189.1 coordinate 3,517,638, forward strand.
CACGGTTCGCCAGTGCCTCGAGGCGATCAATCTTTTGATTCAGACGGTGGATCTCAAAGTCTCGCGAGTCGATGCGTCTTTTGTGATCGTTGATTTCATCCTGCACAGCCCGTTGACGCCCTTGCTGGATAACTTCTGGGCTTTCCAGCGCCGCTTCGAAGGGCGTCAGGTCGCGCTGAATGCTCTCCATTTCGAGGGTCAGTTTGTCGCGGCGGTCTTTCAGTTCTTGGATAGTGTTCATCTGTATCGTCTCTGGTTACTGCGGTTGATAGGGATGGTTGTCGAACGGCTGGCTAGGCCGAGAATGAGCCGGCGCTACCTCTATCAGCAGGCATGCCGTCAGGCGGCCTTGGCCTCGCCTTCATCCGTTCCTGGAACCGTCTTCACCACGTAGCAGCGTTGAGGTCCTAACCCTGGCAGGCGAATCAAGCTGTAAGCCTTTCCGTCGCTTCCCGGCTCGAGGACGCCGCGTTGCAGCAACTCCTTGTTCACCGCGCTGATATTCATGCCCCTGAAGATTTCGGCCCTCCAGGCTTCAGGCAGCACGTAGTAGGTGTTGGTGGTGTGCAGGGCATCACCCATGCCGTGTTCCATCGTCTTGCGAAAGCCCAACCGATCAATCGTGCGTGGGCCGTGCTCATCGATCTTGGCGGCGGCAGATTCCCAGCGGGTAAAGCGGCTTTCTCCAAATCGCTCGATGACCTGGCGCAGTCGAGCCAAGATCGAATCACCCTCGAAATTACCGGCGCCGCCGCGTTCAGCCAGCCACGCATGCAGGCATACCCGTGCGGCGGTCGTGGCGGTGCCATCGGGCCAGCCGGTGACGCCGAAGGCGGTCGCCAACTCTCCGGCCGCTGCCGCGAGCCCGAAGCGAAGGGCCGCACGTTGCGCCTGCCCACTGGCAGTTGTGGGCAGGTTTTGGGTGATGAACTGCTCTACCGTGCGGCGAACGATCACCGACCACCTGAGCATTTCTCCAGGCGCGCACAGTGCGTGCAGGAAGTCGGTGAGGGGCGTTCCGTAGTATTTGGCTACGCGGGCCTTGAGTGCATCGGAGAGGGCAGCAGCGTCCTCGAAACCGTTCAGCACATCAAACATGCCGAGGCCTTTGCTGGCATCCGCAGGCACGGCGAGCATGCGCACCTCCATACCCGCTTTCAGCTCCTTGTTTGCATCCGCCATGTGCTGCGCCAACGTCTTCTCGCCGGTCGAGAGAAACAGCAAGCGCCACTCCTGCACCTGTCGGCCCGCTTGTCCTCGATCATTCGCCGGGGCCTTACCGGTGCCGTTGCCGAGCATGTACACCGTCTCGCCAATAATGCGCGGATCGCACATGCCGATTTCATCCAGCACCAGGAGGCCGTCTGAGTGTGCAGCGGCGATGGACTCCAGGGCGTTATCTGTCGAATGCCACGAACGCACCAGGCGCGGCCCGCCATAAACCCATGCAGCAACTTGCAGGTGAGCGGTCTTGCCTTCGGAACTGTCGTCGTACAGGTGGAAGCCGCCTGCTTCATGTCCGAGCCGGTTCAGCAGAGGCCCTGCAAAGGCCACAGAGACGACAAACGCCAAGCGGTGATTACCAACGCAGAGCGCGCCGATTTGCTGCTGCCATTTCTCCAGAGAACCCGCTTCGCAGATCTGCGGCAGCTGCGCACTGGCCTCATAAAAATGCAGGTGTTCGGAGTGCGAACCGATCTGTTGTTCGGGCAATAGAAACGCATTGTCGTGCCAGCCCAAGCGCGTCACCAAACGTGCGCGCTGGGTCCTGTCGAACCCGCCGAGATAACCCTGTAGGTCGTTGCGGGCATTGCGTCCTGACCGGCTTCCGGCAAGGCGAATACACGGCGGGAAGTTATAGGGGTAGACAGGGACGGATAGCCAGAAACAAGAAAGCCCGCACAGGGCGGGCTTCTTGGGGTGTTTCGTAGACTGTCTGAGACAGCCAGAAACCAGTATGTGGTGCACCCGGCGGGATTCGAACCCACGACCCCTGCCTTCGGAGGGCAGTACTCTATCCAGCTGAGCTACGGATGCTTGTGCGGGCGACATCATACCCATGTCGACCTTGGGCGTCCATGCCGGTCTTTGGCCGTTCAAGCGTAGGCATTTGCCGCGCAGAGGCCCTGCGCCGGGCACCGTTGGTCAACACGGCGGAACGGGCTCGAATCACGCTGATCAGAAAAATCCGGCAAATGCGCCGTTTTCGTTCTTTTTTTCGAACAGACTATTGCCCTGTACCCCCATTGATCCTAGGATTCGTTTGAGATTTCAAACGCTCTGTCTCTCGTGCGCTATTCACTGATCGCGCGCGCGGGGGCTGATTTCCCTGACGGCAGCCCACAAGGCGCCTTTCAACAACTCTAATTCGCTCCGCGTGCGCGCGGTGCTGTTAAGGAAAGCCGACATGCAGCTCAAAGATTCCCAGTTGTTCCGCCAGCAGGCCTTTATCGATGGCGCTTGGGTGGATGCGGACAACGGTCAGACCATCAAGGTCAACAACCCGGCCACGGGCGAGATTATCGGCACGGTGCCAAAGATGGGCGCTGCGGAAACCCGCCGCGCTATCGAAGCCGCCGACAAGGCGCTGCCGGCCTGGCGTGCGCTGACCGCCAAGGAGCGCGCCAACAAGCTGCGCCGTTGGTTTGAGCTGCTGATCGAAAACCAGGACGACCTCGGTCGCCTGATGACTCTGGAACAAGGCAAGCCATTAGCCGAAGCCAAGGGCGAAATCGTCTACGCCGCGTCCTTTATCGAGTGGTTCGCCGAAGAAGCCAAGCGCATCTATGGCGACGTGATTCCCGGCCACCAGCCCGACAAGCGCCTGATTGTGATCAAGCAGCCTATCGGCGTGACCGCCGCCATCACTCCGTGGAACTTCCCGGCCGCGATGATCACCCGTAAAGCTGGCCCGGCCCTGGCCGCCGGTTGCACCATGGTGATCAAGCCGGCTTCGCAAACCCCGTTCTCGGCCCTGGCCCTGGTGGAGCTGGCGCACCGTGCCGGTATCCCGAAAGGCGTGCTGAGCGTGGTCACCGGCAGCGCTGGCGACATCGGCGGCGAGCTGACCAGCAACCCGATCGTGCGCAAATTGTCCTTCACCGGCTCGACCGAAATCGGTCGCCAGTTGATGGCCGAATGCGCCAAGGACATCAAGAAAGTCTCCCTGGAACTGGGCGGCAACGCGCCATTCATCGTGTTCGACGACGCGGACCTGGATAAGGCCGTCGAAGGCGCGATCATCTCCAAGTACCGCAACAACGGCCAGACCTGCGTCTGCGCCAACCGCCTGTACATCCAGGATTCGGTGTACGACGCGTTCGCCGAAAAACTCAAAGTCGCGGTGGCCAAATTGAAGATCGGCAACGGTCTGGAAGAAGGCACCACCACCGGCCCGCTGATCGACGAAAAAGCCGTGGCCAAGGTCCAGGAACACATCGCCGACGCCCTGAGCAAAGGCGCCAAGCTGTTGGCCGGTGGCAAGGTCATGGAGGGCAACTTCTTTGAGCCGACCATCCTGGTCGACGTGCCGAAAAACGCCGCCGTCGCCAAGGAAGAAACCTTCGGCCCGCTGGCGCCGCTGTTCCGCTTCAAAGACGAAGCCGAAGTGATCGCGATGTCCAACGACACCGAGTTCGGCCTGGCGTCCTACTTCTACGCCCGCGACCTGGGCCGTGTGTTCCGTGTGGCCGAAGCCCTGGAATACGGCATGGTCGGGGTCAACACCGGGTTGATCTCCAACGAAGTGGCGCCGTTTGGCGGCATCAAGGCCTCGGGCCTGGGCCGTGAAGGCTCCAAGTACGGGATCGAGGACTACCTGGAAATCAAATACCTCTGCCTGGGCATCTAAGCCGGGAAGGGATTGCAGTAAACGCAAAGGGCACGAGAGCGCTGACCCTTTGCGTGTTTCACACCGTTATTCGTAGTGGCCGGGAAAGCTGTGGCAGTCGATCATCGCATGCTGCCGTAGTTGCCTCCCCGCCACGTATTCCTTGAGCAACGCCACCCGATGAGTGGCGAATGAGGACTTTATGAGCAAGACCAACGCTTCCCTGATGAAACGCCGCGAAGCCGCTGTACCGCGCGGTGTTGGCCAGATTCACCCGATCTTCGCCGAATCCGCGAAGAACGCCACGGTAACCGACGTTGAAGGTCGCGAGTTCATCGACTTCGCCGGCGGTATCGCCGTGCTGAACACCGGCCACGTGCACCCGAAAATCATCGCCGCCGTGACCGAACAGCTGAACAAGCTGACCCACACGTGTTTCCAGGTACTGGCCTACGAGCCGTACGTCGAAGTGTGCGAGAAAGTGAACGCCAAGGTCCCCGGCGATTTCGCCAAGAAAACCCTGTTGGTCACCACCGGTTCCGAAGCCGTTGAAAACGCCGTGAAAATCGCCCGTGCCGCGACTGGCCGTGCCGGCGTGATCGCTTTCACTGGCGCCTACCACGGCCGCACCATGATGACCCTGGGTCTGACCGGTAAAGTCGTGCCTTACTCGGCCGGCATGGGCCTGATGCCAGGCGGCGTGTTCCGCGCGCTGTACCCGAACGAACTGCACGGTGTCAGCGACGACGACTCCATCGCCAGTATCGAACGCATCTTCAAGAACGATGCCGAGCCGCGCGATATTGCCGCCATCATCATCGAGCCGGTCCAAGGCGAGGGCGGTTTCTACGTCGCGCCGAAGCCGTTCATGAAGCGCCTGCGCGAACTGTGCGACAAGCACGGCATCCTGCTGATCGCCGACGAAGTGCAAACCGGTGCCGGCCGTACCGGTACCTTCTTCGCCATGGAACAGATGGGCGTTGCCGCCGACCTGACCACCTTCGCCAAATCCATCGCTGGCGGTTTCCCGCTGGCCGGTGTGTGCGGCAAGGCCGAATACATGGACGCCATTGCCCCTGGTGGCCTGGGCGGCACTTACGCCGGTAGCCCGATCGCTTGCGCCGCTGCGCTGGCGGTGATGGACGTGTTTGAGGAAGAGCACCTGCTGGACCGCTGCAAGGCTGTCGGCGAGCGCCTGGTGACTGGCCTCAAGGCGATTCAAGCCAAGTACCCGGTAATCGGTGACGTGCGTGCCCTGGGCGCGATGATCGCGGTCGAGTTGTTCGAAGACGGCGACAGCCACAAGCCAAACGCTGCGGCCGTTGCCGCCGTGGTGGCCAAGGCGCGTGACAAGGGCCTGATCCTGCTGTCCTGCGGCACCTACGGCAACGTGTTGCGCGTATTGGTGCCGCTGACCTCGCCGGACGAGCAGTTGGACAAAGGCTTGGCGATCATCGAAGAGTGCTTCTCCGAGCTGTAAGCGCAAGTTGGCTTGATCGATAAGAAAAACCCGCTTCGGCGGGTTTTTTTGTGCCTGAAGCAAGCCAGCTCTTATCAAATTTAAAATAACTTACTGATTTTAAAGGGTAAAAAATTTCACTCTAAAATCCTGAGTCTTGCATAAACAATTTCAGGCAACCGCATTCTTGTGGTGAGCGGGCTTGTCCCGCGCTGGGGTGCGAAGCGCCCCTAATAAAAACAAAATGCGGTGTATCAGGCACTCCTCTGCGCTTGGTTTTGGGGCTGCTTCGCAGCCCAACGCGGGCGGTGCGACGATTCGACAAGCCCGCTCGCCACAGATGACGGGTTGCCCGTTCTGTCCCTTACCTGACCGGCATTGGGGCAAGCCCCCTCCCACAGTGATCGGCATTCAGCCAGCGATCACGCGATTCTTGCCCAGGCGCTTGGCCTCATACATGGCGGCATCGGCGCGGGCGAACAGGCTGTCCAGGGTGGAGTCTTCCTCGGTCAGGCTGGCCAGGCCCTGGCTGATGGTCACGCTGAACGCCTGGCCCTCATAGCTGAAGCTCAGCGCCTGAATCTCCTTGCCCAGGCGCTCGGCCACCTGCAGCGCCATCTCCGGCGCGCAACCTGGCAGGACTGCGGCGAACTCTTCGCCGCCAATGCGCCCGAACAGGTCGCCACGGCGCAGGACCCCGCGACCGCTCTCGGCGATACGCCGCAGCACCTGGTCGCCCTCTAGGTGGCCGTAGGTGTCGTTGACGTCCTTGAAGTCATCGATGTCCAGCAGCAGGAAGGCCAGCGGCGCGCCTTGGGCGCAGGCGCTGTCGAAGGCCTGGTTGGCGCATTCGAAGAAGTGTCGGCGGTTGCTGCTCTGGGTCAGCACGTCGGTGGTGGCGAGACGGTGCAGCTCCAGTTCCAGCTGTTTTTTTTCCGTGATGTCTTCGGCCATGCCGACGACGATCACCGGCTCGCCGGGTTCGACCTGCTGGTTGATGTAGCACTTGTCGCTCAGCCAGCGGATCTGCCCGTCGGCGGTGATGATGCGGTACTCGCGGTCTTCCACGGCCCCCTGCTCCAGCACGCGCGCCAGGCTGTGTTCGGCGTAATCGAGGTCTTCGGGGTGAATGCTGTTGCGCCATTCGCGGTGGTCGGCCAGCAGCAGGCCGGCGGAACGTCCAAAAATCCGCTCGTATGCCGGGCTGACGTAGAGCACGCGGCGGGTTTGCCAATCGATGGCCCACAGCACGGCGTTTACGCTGACCAGCAGAGAACTGAGCAATTGTTCGCGCTCACTCAGTCGTTCGACTTCGCCCTGGGCATGTACCAGTGCCAGCAGGGTTGCTGCCGCGGCCGGACGCGGAGGGTCAGCGGTAGGGCTGTCGGCGGTGAAGGGCTTTTCGAGAACCATCGGCACAACTCTCTCTGGGCGCGCCGCAAGATCGAGCAGCGGTCACTACAAGGGGCCACCATGATGGCGAAGTGTTCATTGAGAGAGGCGAATTGCAGTGAAGTTCCGTCAACAGGCTCGATTGACGGTGTCCGAGAAATGGCGCCAAAAAGCTGATGGGTGGGAGGGCAAGCCCTCCCACGCGACTGTCAGACCGCCGCAGGACGCAGCGAATAGGTCTTCAATTGGTGGGCAAAATCCCGCAGGGACTGGATGCCGCTGGCCTCGGCCTCGTGCACCCATTCCTTGATGGCGGCGAGCATGTCGTGGCCGTTGGAGCTGGTCTTGAGCCAGATCTGCTGCAGCGCCAGGCGTTTTTCGTAGATCACTTTCAGCGCCTGGCTGTGTTCCAGCATGCTCTGGATACGCAGGTGGTGGCGGTCATCCAGCAGGCTGGTTTCCCGCGACAGCAGGCGTTTGGCGCGGTGGAACTGGTGGCGCACCGAGTGATCGACTTTTTCCAGCTCCTGCTTGACCAACGGGCCGATCACCAACTTGCGGTACTGGGCCATGATCTGGAAGCGGTTGTTGAGGATCGCCATGGCGGTGTCCATGTCCAGGTGGCCCTTGCCTTCCACGCGGTGGGCAATCGGTGCCACGCGCTGCACCTTGGCCAGGCGCAGGAAGCTGAACACCTTGATCCATGCCCAGCCCAGGTCGAATTCCCACTTCTTCACCGACAGCTTGGCCGAGTTGGGGTAGGTGTGGTGATTGTTGTGCAGCTCTTCGCCGCCGACGATGATGCCCCACGGCACCAGGTTGGTGGCGGCGTCACGGCATTCGAAGTTGCGGTAGCCCACGGCGTGGCCCAGGCCGTTGATCACGCCGGCGGCCCAGAACGGAATCCACATCATCTGGATTGCCCAGATGGTGATGCCGATGGCGCCGAACAGCAGCAGGTCGATCACGCCCATGATCGCCACACCCAGCAGCGGGTAAGGAGTGTAGAGCTTGCGCTCGATCCAGTCGTCCGGGCAGTTCTTGCCGTAGATGCGCAGGGTCTCGGGGTTTTCGGCCTCGGCACGGTACAGCTCGGCGCCTTTGCGCAATACGGTGGACAGGCCCTTGATCACCGGGCTGTGCGGGTCGTCGACGGTCTCGCACTTGGCGTGGTGCTTGCGGTGGATGGCGGTCCACTCGCGGGTGTTCTGCGCTGTGGTCAGCCACAGCCAGAAGCGGAAGAAGTGTTTCAGGCCGGCATTGAGCTCCAGGGAGCGATGGGCTGAATAGCGGTGCAGATAGACCGTGACCCCAACGATGGTCACGTGGGTCATCAACAGGGTGACTGCCACCAGTTGCCAGGCCGACAAGTCAAGAAAACCGTTGTACCACATAGGCTGTATGGCCCTCAGATAAAGAAAAGAACAGCACACGCATTATCACTAAGCCTACAGAGAAAACCAGCGGCCCTTTCAGATAAGACTTACGAGATGTTACATATCCTATAATCCCCATTCTTTGTAGGACGATTCTGGGCTTTTAGTAAGGATTACTGGGCATATGCTGTTTTCATACCGAGGAGCCCTGCGTGCTGGGCTGGTATACCTGCTGGCTTCGAGCGTCTGGATAGGCCTCACTCATCGGGTATTGATCGAGTTTCTCGATAATCCGACCGACCTGCACCAGTGGTTGCAGGTGCGCGGTTACGTGTGGGTGGCGCTCAGTGCCTGGTTGATCTACCTGATCTGTGCCCGATCTGCCCGGGCCGACCAGCAGCAACCCTTGAAAGAGAACCGCGAGCGCCTGCGCCAGGCTGCTGCCGTGTTCGATTGCACTCGCGAAGGGGTGTTGGTCACCGACGCCAAGGGCCTGATCGTGCATGTGAACCGGGCCTTCATGGAAATCACCGGCTACCAGTGCGAAGACGTCATGGGCCGGCAGCCGAGCCTGTTCAAGTCCGGTCGCCATTCGTCGAATTTCTATCAACAGATGTTCCAGACCCTGGAACACACCGGTGAATGGAGCGGTGAAATCTGGAATCGGCGCAAAAGCGGTGAGATTTATCCACAGTGGCAAACCATTCGCGTGATTCGCGATGACCTGGGCCATATCAGCCATTACGTCGCGGTGTTTTCCGACATCAGCGCCATCAAGGATTCCGAGCACGAACTGGCTCACCTGGCCCACCACGACCCGCTGACCGACCTGCCCAACCGCCTGCTGTTCACCGACCGCGCCGAGCAGGCGCTGGCCTCGGCGCAACTCCACAAGCGCGGCTGCGCCCTGCTGTTGCTGGACCTGGATCACTTCAAGATCATCAACGACAGCCTTGGCCATAATGTGGGCGACCAGTTGCTCAAACTGGTGGGCGAGCGGCTCAAGGCGCTGTTCGGCCCTGGCGTGACCCTGGCGCGCCTGGGCGGGGATGAGTTCGCGGTGCTCGCGGAAAACTGCTCACAGGTGGTGCAGGCGGCGGCTTTGGCACAGCGCATGCTGGATGTGATGAAGCAGCCGTTCATCTTTGACGGCCATCAGCTGTTTATCAGCGCCAGCATCGGCATCAGCCTGTTCCCCAATGATGCCCTGAGCGCCGAGCAATTGTTGCGCAACGCCGATTCCGCGCTCTTCAAGGCCAAAAGCGTGGGCCGCGAAGGCTACGCGTTGTACACCGAAGAACTCACCGCCCACGCGCAGAACCGGGTGGAAATCGCCAGCGAACTGCGCCGCGCCCTCGAACAACAGGAACTGCGCGTCTACTACCAGCCGGTGCACGACTTGCACACCAGCCGCCTGATCGGCGTCGAAGCACTGGTGCGCTGGCAACACCCTGAGCGTGGCCTGGTGCCGCCGGGTGATTTCATCCCCATCGCCGAACGCACCGGGTTGATTGCCGAGATCGATGGATGGGTGATGGACCAGGCCTGCCGACAGATGTGCCGATGGCTGGCCGACGGCGCGCCGCTGAGCTTTATTGCAATCAATGTATCCAGCCGCCTGTTTGCCCGGCGCGAACTCTACGATCAAGTCGCCCAGGTGCTGCACGCTACCGGCCTGGATCCGGCCTTCCTGGAGCTGGAAGTCACCGAAAGCGCGGTGATGGACGACCCCGAAGTGGCCCTGGAACAACTGCACCGCCTGCGCGAACTGGGCTTGCGCCTGGCCATCGATGACTTCGGCACCGGCTATTCCTCCCTGCTGCGCCTCAAGCGCCTGCCGGTGCAGAAACTCAAGATCGACCAGGGCTTTGTCGCCGGGCTGCCGTGGGACGAAGACGATGCCGCCATCGTGCGGGTGGTGATCGCCCTGGCGAAAAGCATGGGCATGCAGGTGCATGCCGAGGGGATCGAACAGATGGAGCAGGCGCGGTTCTTGTTGGAGCAGCACTGCGATATGGGCCAGGGGTACTGGTTTGGGCGGCCGATGCCGGCGCAGGCCATTGACTGGGACTGCGCCCCCGCCATCCAGGCTTGAAATGCATTCAAATGTGGGAGGGGGCTTGCTCCCTCCCACATTTGGATATTCACAAGGCGTTATTTCAGCGCTCGGTCGCAAAATAAGCGCGCAACCCCACGTCCTGCCAGAAAATTCTTTCTGGTTATATAAACATTCTTAAATAGTATTTTTAAGAATATCCGCGCTTATCTACTATCGCCCTACGCCGCAAGCAGTGCCGCCACTGCGAGGCACTATTCATTTCAGGAGCGAGACCATGAGCGCATCTCTACGTAGCGTCGACGGCCAGGACGAAGCAGCCATTTTGCGCGAGATCCAGAGCGCCTTGCGCGATCTGCGGTTTGGCGCGGTGGAAATCACTGTGCACAACGCTCAAGTGGTACAGATCGAACGCAAGGAAAAATTCCGTTTGCAGAACCCGGGTAACAAACCGAGCTAAGCAATAACGGCGATAGACCCCGTCACTATAAGAAAAAGCCAACACCCAGAATTTTCAGGAGCTTCTATGTCGTCGATTCGCCGTTATGCCCTGGCCGCCCTGGCCAGCGCCGTGTTTGCCGGTTCCGCGGTTGCCAAGGACTACGAGTTGCTCAACGTTTCGTACGATCCTACCCGTGAGCTGTACCAGGACTACAACGCTGAGTTCACCAACTTCTGGAAACAGTCCCACCCCGGCGACACCGTCAAGATCCAGCAATCCCACGGTGGATCGGGCAAGCAAGGCCGGGCGGTGATCGACGGCCTGCGCGCCGACGTGGTGACCCTGGCCCTGGCCGGTGACATCGACGAAATCGCCAAGCTGGGCAAGACCCTGCCGGAAAACTGGCAGACCCGCCTGCCGGATGCGAGCACGCCCTACACCTCAACCATCGTGTTCCTGGTGCGCAAGGGCAACCCTAAAGGCATCAAGGATTGGGGCGACCTGATCAAGAAAGACGTGTCGGTGATCACGCCTAACCCGAAAACCTCCGGCGGTGCGCGCTGGAACTTCCTTGCCGCCTGGGCCTACGGCCTGAAATCCGGTGGCAGCGAAGCCAAGGCTCAGGAATACGTCAAGGAGCTGTTCAAGCACGTGCCGATCCTCGACACCGGCGCGCGCGGCTCGACCATTACCTTCGTCAACAACGGTCAGGGCGACGTGTTGCTGGCCTGGGAAAACGAAGCCTTCCTGGCCCTGAAAGAAGACGGCGGCGCCGACAAGTTCGACATCGTCGTGCCGTCCCTGTCGATCCTCGCGGAGCCGCCGGTGGCCGTGGTCGACAAGAACGCCGAGAAAAAGGGCAACACCGAGATCGCCACTGAATACCTCAAGCACCTGTACAGCCCGGCTGGCCAGGAGATTGCGGCGAAGAACTTCTACCGCCCACGGGATGCAAAAGTGGCCGCCAAATACGCCCAGCAGTTCCCGAAACTGGACCTGGTGACTATCGACAAAGACTTCGGCGGCTGGAAAACTGCCCAGCCGAAATTCTTTAACGACGGTGGCGTGTTCGACCAGATCTACACGGCGCAGTAAGCCGAGCAACAACCCGCCCACAGAGCCCGCATTCACCTGCGGGTTTTGTGTGTCAGTTCCGCTAACCAAGGACTCTTATGTCGCGTCGTATTTCCCCCGTCATACCCGGCTTCGGGCTGACGCTGGGCTACACCGTGGTGTACCTCAGCCTGATCGTACTCATCCCCCTCGCGGCGATGTTCGTACACGCCGCTCAACTCACCTGGGATCAGTTCTGGAACATCATCTCCGCACCCCGTGTGCTGGCGGCGTTGAAGCTGAGCTTCAGCACCGCGCTGTACGCCGCCCTGATCAATGGCGTGATCGGCACGCTGCTGGCCTGGGTGCTGGTGCGCTACACCTTCCCCGGCCGCAAGATCATCGACGCGATGATCGATCTGCCGTTCGCCCTGCCCACCGCCGTGGCCGGTATTGCCCTGACTGCCCTGTACACGCCGAGCGGCCTGGTGGGCCAGTTCACCGCCGACCTGGGCTTCAAGATCGCCTACAGCCCCTTGGGCATCACCCTGGCGCTGACCTTCGTGACCCTGCCGTTCGTGGTGCGCACGGTGCAGCCGGTACTCGCCGATATCCCCCGGGAAATCGAAGAAGCCGCCGCCTGCCTGGGCGCCAAGCCGTTGCAGGTGTTCCGCTACATCCTCGTCCCCGCGCTGCTGCCCGCCTGGCTGACCGGCTTCGCCCTGGCGTTTGCCCGTGGCGTCGGTGAGTACGGCTCGGTGATTTTCATCGCCGGCAACATGCCGATGAAAACCGAGATCCTGCCGCTGCTGATCATGGTCAAGCTCGACCAGTACGACTACCGCGGCGCCACCTCCATTGGCGTACTGATGCTGGTGGTTTCCTTTGTCCTGCTGCTGCTGATCAACTTGTTGCAGCGGCGCATCGAACGTCCATAAGGAGGCGCGGAACATGTCCCAATCGTCTATTTCCGCGGCATCCTCGGCCAACGCAGCCCGCCGTGGCAGCGCTGTTTCCCGGCGCATCCTGATCAGCCTGGGCTGGCTGGTGTTCTTCCTGTTCCTGCTGCTGCCGCTGTTTATCGTGGTGTCCCAGGGCTTGAAGAACGGCCTCGGTGCGTTTTTCACCGCGATCCTTGAACCGGACGCGTTGTCCGCACTGAAACTCACGGTGATCGCCGTGCTGATTTCGGTGCCGCTCAACCTGGTATTCGGCGTCAGCGCGGCCTGGTGCGTGAGCAAGTACTCGTTCCGTGGCAAGAGCATCCTGGTGACGCTGATCGACCTGCCGTTCTCGGTCTCCCCGGTGATCGCCGGCCTGGTCTACGTGCTGATGTTCGGCGCCCAGGGCCTGTTTGGCCCGTGGTTGCAGGAGCATGACATCCAGATCGTGTTCGCCTTGCCCGGCATCGTGCTGGCGACCATCTTCGTCACCGTGCCGTTCGTCGCCCGCGAACTGATCCCGCTGATGCAGGAGCAGGGCACCCAGGAAGAAGAGGCCGCGCGCCTGCTGGGTGCCAATGGCTGGCAGATGTTCTGGCATGTCACCGTGCCGAATATCAAATGGGGCCTGATCTACGGCGTGGTGCTGTGTACCGCGCGGGCCATGGGGGAGTTCGGCGCGGTGTCGGTGGTGTCCGGCCATATTCGCGGCGTGACCAACACCTTGCCGCTGCACGTCGAGATTCTCTACAACGAATACAACCACGTTGCCGCGTTTGCGGTGGCGAGTCTGCTGCTGATCCTGGCGCTCTTCATCCTGCTGCTCAAGCAGTGGAGCGAGAACCGTATTAATCGCCTGCGCGCCAGTGCGGCTGAGGAATAAGTCATGTCGATCGAAGTCCGTAACGTCAGCAAGAACTTCAACGCCTTCAAGGCCCTGGACAGCATCAACCTGGATATCCAGAGTGGCGAGCTGGTGGCCTTGCTTGGGCCTTCCGGCTGCGGCAAGACCACCTTGCTGCGCATCATCGCCGGCCTGGAAACCCCGGATGACGGCAGCATCGTGTTCCACGGTGAAGACGTCTCCGGCCACGACGTGCGCGATCGCAACGTCGGTTTTGTGTTCCAGCACTACGCGCTGTTCCGCCACATGACCGTGTTCGACAACGTCGCCTTCGGCCTGCGCATGAAGCCGAAGAACCAGCGCCCGAGCGAAAGCCAGATTGCGGCCAAGGTTCACGAACTGCTGAACATGGTGCAGCTGGACTGGCTGGCCGACCGTTACCCGGAACAACTCTCCGGTGGCCAGCGCCAGCGTATCGCCCTGGCCCGCGCGTTGGCGGTCGAGCCGAAAGTGCTGCTGCTGGATGAACCCTTCGGCGCCCTCGATGCCAAGGTGCGTAAGGAACTGCGCCGCTGGCTGGCGCGCCTGCACGAAGACATCAACCTGACCTCGGTGTTCGTGACCCACGACCAGGAAGAGGCCATGGAAGTCGCCGACCGCATCGTGGTAATGAACAAGGGCGTGATCGAGCAGATCGGCTCACCGGGCGACGTCTACGAAAACCCGGCCAGCGATTTCGTCTACCACTTCCTCGGCGACTCCAACCGCCTGCACCTGGGTGAAGACAAGCACGTGCTGTTCCGCCCCCACGAAGTGTCGCTGTCGCGCCACGAACTGGAAGATCATCACGCGGCCGAGGTGCGTGATATTCGTCCATTGGGCGCGACCACGCGGGTCACCTTGAAGGTCGAAGGCCAGAGCGAGCTGATCGAAGCCGAAGTGGTGAAGGACCACGACAGCCTGACCGGCCTGGCCCGTGGCGAGACCCTGTTCTTCAAGCCCAAGGTCTGGCAAAAAGCCTGAGTTCACCGCAAAACCAACTCTGAAACTGGAACCAAATGTGGGAGGGGGCTTGCCCCCGATAGCAGTGGGTCAGCAGCAGATAAGCTGACTGAAACACCGCCATCGGGAGCAAGCCCCCTCCCACATTCAGACCTGTCTCGGCTTCAGATCGCGGCGAACCACCGGTCCCGAGCGCTCTTCGATCTGCTGCTTCAAACCCTTGCGCAGCCCCAGCAAAAACGCCACCTCCGCCACCACAAACAACGGCCCCACAATCAGCCCCGACACGTCGTCCACAAACGCCGGCTTCCTGCCCTCGTAGTAATGCCCGACAAACTGAATCACCCAGCCCACCACGAACATTCCCACCCCGCTGCTGAGCCACACCATCGTGCTCTGCGCCGCCAACACGTGCCCGACCCACACCGACAAGCCCATCAACACCGTCATCAGCACGCCCAGGGCCAGTTCAAGCCGCAGGTAAAACCACGCGGAAAACAGCGCCACTATCACTGCCGGGGAAAGCCACAGCCCGCCCACCGCCCATTCGGGGCGTGACAGCAGCACGGCCACGGCGACCACAATCAGCGGGATGCCAATGAAGTGGCTGGCGATATTGCGCGGGTCGCGGTGGTAGGCGGCGTATTGACTGAGGTGATCGACGAGGCTTTTCATTGTTGTTCCTCCTGTAGGATGCTTGATCATGCCCTGTCAGCCTGGGACTAACTGTCAGTTGGGCGACAATCTTCGGAGTTCTCATGGATGCGACGCAATGGCACGCCCGGTTGGCCGTCGGCCACTGGTTCAGTCACCTGCCCGTACCTTTCCAGCATAGTCTGCTGGCCCATGCGCGGCTGCGGCAGCTGACGGCGGGACAGTACCTGTTCACGCGCGGCGACCCGCCCTGCGGCTTGTATGCGGTGCTCGAGGGCACGTTGCGTGTCAGTGCGGTGAATGAGCACGGCAAGGAAGCGCTGTTGAGCCTGGTGGGGGCGCCCTACTGGTTCGGCGAGATCTGCCTGTTCGACGGCTTGCCGCGCACCCACGACGCCTGCGCCACGGGGGCGTGCACGCTGGTGCAGGTGCCGCAGCAGGCGCTGCTGAAGATCCTCGATGAATCCCCTTGCTACTGGCGCGACCTGGCGCTGCTGATGAGCCAGAAGCTGCGCCTGAGTTTTATCGGCCTCGAACAGCTCAGCCTGATGCCCGCTTCGGTGCGCCTGGCCCACCGGCTGTTGATGATTGTTGAGGGCTACGGCGACATGGCGCCTTCAAAACGCGTGCTGCAACTGCCCCAGGAAGACCTGGCGGCGATGTTGAGCCTGTCGCGCCAGACCACCAATGCCTTGCTCAAGGACCTGCAAGCCCAGGGCATCGTGCGCCTGGGCTACGGCGAGATCGAAATCCTCGATGCACAGCGGCTACGAGAGGCGGCGCACACCTGAGGGTGTTAGCCTGCAAACCTGATTAATCGAGGTGTGTTATGCGTGTGCTGTTAGTGGAACATGAATCCGAAGAGGCACAGCGGATGGCCCGGGGCTTGAACGAGGCCGGCTACACCGTGGAAGTCGCGGCCAACGGCATGGCCGCGCAGCGCTTTGTCGAAAGCGCCGAATACGACCTGGTGATCCTGGATGTGATGTTGCCTGGCCTGAATGCCTGGAAGCTGCAGCAGGCGATCCGGCAGAAGGGTGAGACACCGGTGTTGTTTCTGACCACACCGGGCGGGATTGAAGATCGCCTGCGCGGTCTGGAGTTGCATGAGGATGATTACCTGCTCAAGCCGTTTGAGGCCAAGGGGTTGGTGATGCGAGTCAGGAAACTGTTGCGGCGCGATCGGGGTCGCTGATTGATCCCGTCACTACTGTAGTGCCTGAAAGATTGCCATCGGGAGCAAGCCCCCTTGTATGTTTAGACTTGAAGGGGTGGGTGGGACTAAAAGCCCGATTCTGACTCTAACCAGTACAGACCGTGGGAGACTTCGTCCCACCCCTTCTACCCAAAAGCGCCAATAAGGAATTCATCGGCAAGGCCGACGATAGAGACAAGTCAGCGCAACGGTAGACCCCAACAAGCTCTTAAACCCTAGCTCCGAGGATTCGTCATGACAATCCTTACTTCGCAAACGGTCGTGGGTGTTGATGTGGCCAAGGCTGAGGTGCTCGTCTATCGTGCCGATCTGCAAACCACACAAGCCATCCCCAATAATCGAACAGCACTCAAACGCTGGCTCAAGACGCTGCCCGCCCAAAGTGGCATTGCCGTCGAGGCCACCAATATTTACCACTTGGACACGGTTGAGTTGGCCCATGAGTTGGGTCATCAGGTCTACGTCGTGGACGGTTATCGCTTGAGTCATTACCGTCGCGGTGTCGGCCAACGAGCTAAAAATGATCCGTGCGATGCTCGTCTTCTAGCTCGGTACCTGGCGCATGAACAGGGTGGATTACGCGCTTGGAGCCCGCCACCCAAGGCTTACAAGGCCCTGCAAAGTCTGCTTCATCGACGGGCAGCACTGATCAAGGCGCGCGTCAGTCTGGCTCAGAGCTGGGCCGATGAGCCGCGCCTGGAAGAGGAGCTGAAATGTCTGATGGAGACGTTTAAGCACTCGGATTTGGCCATTCAAAAAAAGCTGCGCGACCTGAGCAAAGAGGCTGGAGTCGCCGAAAATATTGAGCGTTGCAAGGCCATTGAAGGCGTCGGAGTACTGACGGCAACCGGATTTGCGACGGCTTTTTTGCGTGGCGAGTTTAAGGATAGCAATGCCTTCATCGCTTTTTTGGGCATGGACTTGAGGGTCGATGACTCGGGAAAAAAGACGGGGAGTCGCAGTCTGACCAAGAAAGGGGATCCGGAAATACGGCGTCTGGCCCACAACTCGGCCATGGCTGCCTGTCGTTCAGCGACCTGGAAACCATTTTATGAAGGGTACCTGGCCAGAGGATTCAAGAAGACTCAGGCCTTGGTAATTCTTGCCCGAAAACTCGCACGGGTGGCGTTCGCCCTGATGAAAAACCAGAGCGAATACCAACCGAATCGGCCGTTGCAGGGTTGTCCTGCAACATAGAATCTCCCACAGGAGAACGCATTTCAAATGTGGGGGCTTGCCCCCGATGATCATAGGTATCTACACAACTCGGGCTCAACACTGAACGCCCGGCAGATAGGGCTGTTGTGGTGAGCGGGCTTGTCCCGCGCTGGGCTGCTTAGCAGCCCCAGTAAAGAAGAACGCGGTGTATCAGACACTCTGTAGAGGCTGGTTTTGGGGCTGCTACGCAGTCCAGCGCGGGACAAGCCCGCTCGCCACAGTGAGATTTGTCAGGGGCTGAAAAGTTGTGTAGATACCCATGCCCCGATGAGGCCTTCAGCCTCCCCACACATCCCCCTACCGCAACCCATCCCGAAACTGCCCCGGCGTCATCCCCGTCCAGCGCTTGAACGCCCGATTAAAGCTGCTGGTATCGGCAAATCCCAACAGATGGCTGACCTCGGCCAATGAACACTGTGGATCACGCAAGTGGAGCAACGCCAAGTTCTGGCGACACTCATTGAGCAACGCATCAAACCGACACCCCTCATCCGCCAGATGCCGCTGCAGACTGCGCAGGCTCAAGTGCAGCGCCTGGGCAATCCGCTCGGCACTCGGCTCGCCATCGGGCAGTTGGGCCTCGATGGCTGCGCGCACCTTGCGTTCCCAGGTCAGCGGTTGCAGTTGCGCCAGGGTGCGTTTGAGCACGGTTTCGTTGTGTTCGGCCAGTTCCGGGTTGGCGTCGTCCAGGTGGCTGTCGAAATCGCTGGCGGCGAATTCGAGGCGGTCTTCCTCGGCGCCGAAAAATACCGGTGCGCGGAACACCGTGTGCCAGGGCTTGGGGTCGGCGGGTTGCGGCCGCCGCAGGTAAACCGCCAGCGGCGCATAGTCGCGGCCCAGGCGATTGCGGCACGTGCGCACATAGATCGCGGCAAATGCATCGATAGCTTCCAGCGCCGGCGCCGGGCTGCCCGGCGGTTGCAGCAGGCGAAAGCGGTAGCGCTCGCCATCGCCGCTGAGTTCCAGGCTCAGGGCATCACTGACCACCTGGTGATACCGCACGATGCGCTCGAACACCTCGCGCAGGCTGCCACTCGCCACCAGCGCATAACCCAGCGCATGAAAGGTGGTCGGGCTGACAAACCGCGACACCCGCAACCCGATGGCCGGATCGCCGCTGGCCTGCACCGCCAGTTCCCACAGGCGCGTGGTGGCCGACAGCGGGTAACGCGCATTGGGGTCGTCCATCTGCTGCGGATCGAGCCCGGCCTGGGCGCACAGCGCGGCGCTGTCGAGGCCCAGGGCATCGAGCTGCTTGCGCAGGGCGCGGGTCCAGCTGGCGAGGGAAGTGGGTTCGGTCATGGCGATTGGCGCTTGCGGTCAACAGGTTGGCGTGTGGGGCTAGCGTCCTGCGCGGGGCACGGGTGCAGGATGTAACCCTCAATAACCAAGAGGATGGGAGCATGGACGGTACTTCTGCAAGTCCCCAGCAGATGAACGCGCAACAGCGTTCGGCGCATATCCGTGAGGTGGTGCTCGCCGAAGGCGTGCGCTTGCGCCGCCGGCACCCGTGGTTGCAGCATCAGGACGCCCTGGGCGCGGGCATCCTGGCCTTTGCCCTGCTCGGCATGATCGGCTCGGCGGCGCTCTATATCAGCGGTCACATGGCCTGGTGGGCCTGCCTGCTGCTCAATGCGTTCCTGGCCTCACTGACCCACGAGCTGGAACACGACCTGATCCACAGCATGTACTTTCGCAAACAGCGCGTGCCCCACAACCTGATGATGGGCCTGGTGTGGCTGGCGCGGCCGAGCACCATCAACCCGTGGATCCGTCGCCACCTGCACCTCAATCACCACAAGGTCTCCGGCACCGAGACCGATATGGAGGAACGTGCGATCACCAACGGCGAGCCCTGGGGCCTGGCGCGGTTGCTGATGGTGGGCGATAACGTGATGTCGGCGTTTATCCGCATGCTGCGCGCCAGGACCTGGGGCCATAAACTCAAGATCCTCAAGCGCTCGCTGCTGGTCTACGCACCTTTGGCGCTGCTGCATTGGGGCGCGTGGTATATCTTCCTCGGCTTCCATGCCGCCAACGGCATCGCCAGCCTGCTGGGCACCCCGATCGACTGGTCCACCGGCACCTTGCAGATGATGCAGGTGATCGACATCGCCGCCGTGGTAATCATCGGCCCCAATGTGCTGCGCACCTTTTGCCTGCACTTTGTCAGCTCCAACATGCACTACTACGGCGATGTGGAGCCGGGCAATGTGATCCAGCAAACCCAAGTGTTGAACCCGTGGTGGCTGTGGCCGTTGCAGGCGTTCTGCTTCAACTTCGGCAGCACCCACGGGATTCACCATTTTGTGGTGAAGGAGCCGTTCTACATCCGCCAGATGACGGCCAAGGTGGCGCATAAGGTCATGGCCGAGATGGGCGTGCGTTTCAATGATTTCGGCACATTTGCGCGGGCCAATCGGCTCGAGCCCATGGCGTCGCCCCAGGCCCGGCTCAATCCGGCTGAAACGGCGACGCGCTGAGCACCACGCCGGTTTCGTCCATATACTGCTGCCAGTGGCCGATTAACGTGGCGAGTTTGTCCGAATGACTCAAGGCCAGGTCGTGGATTTCTCCAGGGTCCTGGCCCAGGTCATACAGCTGCCAGGTCGCCGGGCCCACGGGGCCGGGGATGTACACGGCTTTCCACTGGCCCTGGCGAATCGCGCGGCGGCCGAACAGTTCCCAGCCGGTTACGGTGTTGTCGTCGTGCACCTGGGCGGTCTCGCCGGAGAGGAAGCCCAACCAGGACTTGCCCCGCAGCGGCGCCACCGGCTTGCCACGCCATTGTTTGCCCGGATGACGCACGCCGGCCAGGTCGAGGATGGTCGGCGTGATGTCCATCACCGTGCCGAACCCATGGCTGATACGACCTTTGAGCGACAACTGCGGATAGTGCACCAGCGCCGGCACGCGAATCCCGCCCTCGGTGGTGAACGCCTTGAACAAGCGTGACGGCGCCGTCGCCACCTGCGCCCACGACGGGCCATACCAGACGTAGGAGTTGGCGCGGCCGATATTGTCCAGGCTGTTGTCGTAATGCTGGTTGAGGTAAGTGAGCAACTGCGGCCCGAACTTAGGGAACGCCTCCAACAGCGCACCTTCGGCGCCGTTGTCGGACATGAACACAATGAACGTATTGTCCAACTGTCCCTGCTGGCGCAGGTAATCCACCACTCGGCCGATGTTCCAGTCCATGCGCTCGACCATCGCCGCATACACCTCCATGGCCCGCGCCGACACCTGGCGCTGATCGTCGCTCAAGGCGGCCCACTGGGTGTTCAGCTCGATCAACGGATGGGGTTCGACATTGGCGTCGATCAGCCCCAATGCCTTGAGTTTTTCCAGGCGTTCCAGGCGCAGCACTTCGGGGCCGGCGTCGTAGCGGCCACGGTACTTTTCGACGATGTCCGCAGGCGCCTGCAACGGCCAGTGCGGCGCGGAAAACGGCAGGTAGGCGAAGAACGGCCGGGCCTGGTCGCGCTCCTTGAGGTAGTGCAGCAGCTTGTCGCCGAAGGCATCGGAGGAATAGAAGTCCTTTGGCAATTGCTCCACGAACCGGTCGTCTTCGATGTACAGCGCCGGGGTGGATTTGAGCAGGCCCGGGGTGTCGTCGTTATAGGTCGGTTCGAAGCCGTAGTGGTTGGCCGCCCCCGGCAGCAGCGAGAACGAACGCTCGAAACCGCGGGCGTGGGGCGCCAGTTCGGCGGTCAGGCCCAAGTGCCACTTGCCGCTCATCAATGTCTGGTAACCGGCTTCGCGCAGCAACTCCGGCAGTGCCACCACCTTGTCATTCAAGTAGCCCTCGTAGCCGGGCTTGCCGATCAGCTCCGGGGTCAGTGCCTCGGCCATGGTGCCGATACCGGCGATATGGTGGTCGGTGCCGGTGAGCAGCATCGAGCGGGTAGGCGAGCACGTCGGGGCGGTGTGGAAGTCGGTCAGGCGCAGGCCGTTCAGGGCGAGTGCGTCCAGGTGCGGCGTGGAAATTTCCCCGCCAAACGCACCGAGGTCGGAGAAGCCCATGTCATCGGCCAGGATCACGAGAAAATTGGGACGTTGCGGCATCAAGGCACTCCTTTTTTCAGCAGGCAATAAAGGCCAATGGCAGATCGCGGATCTGTTCGCGCACCGGCGGCTGGTAGTGGCCATCGTTGGTCAATTCATGCAGCAGTTCTTCGCGCAGTTGATGGAATTCAAAACTGCTGCGCTGACGTGGATGTGGCAGGGCGACGTCCACCACCTGCTTGATCCGCCCCGGCCGGGGCTCCATTACCACCACGCGGTCGGCGAGGAAAATCGCTTCCTCCACATCGTGGGTCACCAATACCGTGGTGATTTTGGCGCGGGCGCGGATCGCCAGGAGTTCGTCCTGCATCTGCTGGCGGGTCAGGGCGTCGAGGGCGCCAAAGGGTTCATCCAGCAGCAGGATGCGCGGGCTGGCCACCAGGCCGCGGGCAATCGCCACCCGTTGCGCCATGCCGCCGGACAGTTGGTGCGGATAGGCGCGGGTGAAGTCGGTGAGGCCGACCAGCTCGATAAAATCGCTGATGCGTCGATTGCGCTCTGCTTCGCTCAGTGGCTCGTTGACCAGGCCCAGGCCGATGTTTTCCGCCACGGTGAGCCAGGGGAACAGACGATGCTCCTGGAACACGATGCCGCGCTCGCCGCCAATGCCGCTCACGGCCTTACCGTCGACGCGGATCTCGCCGCGAAACTGCGTATCCAGCCCCACCAGCAAACGCAGCAGGGTGGATTTGCCGCAGCCGCTGGAGCCGACAATCGCAACGAATTCGCCTTCGGCAATCTCCAGGTTGAATTCGCGGATGGCCTCCAGCTCGAAGCCGTCGACGTCGAAGGTCTTGCCCACATGGTTGAAGCTGACGATAGGTGCGTTCATGCGTGTCTCCAGCGGGTGGCGCGGGTTTCGATGCGCTGGCCGATCAGGTTGAGGGCCGCGCCGGTAAGGCCGACCAGGAGCATGCCGCTCATGATCAGGTCCATGCGCAGCAGTTGTTGGGCGCCGATCATCAGGCTGCCGATACCGCCGTTGGACGGCATGAAATATTCCGCACCGATGGTGCCCAGCCAGGCGTAGATCAGGCTCAGGCGCAGGCCGGCGAAAATCCCGGCTGCGGCGCCTGGCAGTACCAGGCGTCGCAGCCGTTGGAACAGATTCAGGCGCAACACCTGCGCCGCTTCGTTGAGCTGTGGCGACAGATTCAGCACGCTGCGTTGAGTGGCGATAAACAACGGGAAGAAGGCGGCGAGGGCGATAAACACCCACTTGGCCAACTCACCCAGGCCAAACCAGGCAGTGAGCAATGGCACCCAGGCGAAAATCGCGATCTGGCGCAAGGCGCTCAGGGTCGGCCCGAGTACCCGCTCACTGCGCCGTGACAGTCCGAGCCACAGGCCCATGGCAAAGCCAACACCGCCACCGAGCAGCAAGCCGCCCAGGCTTCGCCCCAGGCTGGTGCCCAGTGCACCGCTGAGGTTGCCATCCACCACACCGGCGACGGTGGTGTGCAGCACCACCCAAGGGCTGACCAGAATGTTCGGGTCGACCCAGCCTTGTTGCGTCGCGACCTGCCACAGCGCCAGCAACAGCAGGGGCAGCAACCACGGTTGCAGGCGCTGCCAGCCTTGATAGCGCGGGCCGCGACGAATCTGCGCCGTGGCAGGATGGGGCCAGTGCACCCATTTGCGGTCCAGCCAGCCAATGCCACGGTCCATCACCACGCCGAATACGCCGATGACCACGATGCACACGAAGACGATATCGAGCATGAACAGCTGGCGCGCCCACACCATCAGGTAGCCGATGCCTTCGCTGGAGGCCAGCAACTCCACCGCCAGCAGCGAGGTCCACCCGGCCGCCAGGGCCAGGCGTACGCCGGCCATAAAGGCGGGCAGCGCGGCAGGCAGGATCAGGCGCCGGATCAACAGGTGCGTGGGCAGGCGCAGCACGCGGGCGGCTTCACGCAACTGGGGTTGGGCGTCGCGCACGCCCACCAGGGTATGCAGGGTCACGGGCACCACGATCGCCTTCACCAGCACCACCAGTTTCAGGGTTTCGCCAATGCCGAAGAACACCATGAACAGTGGAATCCAGGCCAGGGTCGGTACCTGCGACAACGCGCTGAACGTCGGAAACACCAGGCGCTCGGCGCGCGCGCTGAAACCCAGCACCGCCCCCAGCAGCGCCCCGGCGCCAATGCCCGCCAGCAACCCCCAGAACAGGCGTTGCAGGCTGATCGCCAGGTGGCTCCACAGCTCGCCGCCGGCCAGTTCCACGGCGCTGCTCCACACCAGGGACGGTGGCGGCAGGATCTGCTCGCTCATCCAGTGATTGCGGCTGGCCAGCCACCACAGCGCAAACAGCGTCACCGGCAGCAACCATGGCAACAGCCGTTCACTGCGCAGCGGCCAACGTGGCGTGGCGCCGGGAGCCGCGAGCGGGAGGCTCAAAAGTGAGATTCGGGCCATGGAGGACCTCCGTTGTCGCCAAGGGCGTTATGTGATTTCGATCTTATAAAAATGTAATCAAGATGATTGAGGGATAAGAAAAGCCATTTAAAGCCTCGCTCCGGCACGCATCCAATGCATTCGAAGAATATTTTCGATGCTATTCATGCATAGCCCTCTGGAGCCTGCGTTTCCCTTCGTATAGTTCTAAAAGCTATTAAATTGTGAATTTATAGTATTTAAAGTTTTGATCAGGTTATGCCTACTTTCTGCTCCCCAGGCGACCCTCGCCCACAAGGAGCTGCGCTTATGAAACTGCCATTCAAACGTCTGATCACCCTGGTCGCAGGCACCGCACTGGCGGGCCTGGTACAGGCTGCCGACCTCAAGGAAATCCGCATCGCCGTGCCCGACCTCAGCGCAGGCAGCCAGCACAGCGGCGGGGGCATAACGGACGTGCTGCGCGAGCAGCAGATCTTCGAAAAAGCCTTTGCCGACCAAGGCATCAAGATCCAGTGGAATTACTTCAAGGGCGCCGGCCCTGTGATCAACGAAGCCTTCGCCAACGGGCAGGTGGACCTGGCGTACCTGGGCGACCTGGCGGCGATCATCGGCCGCTCCAATGGCCTGGAGACGCGCCTGCTCAGTGCCACCGCACGGGACATCAAGCAGTACCTCGGCGTGGTGCCGGGTTCTGGCATCAAGACCTTGCAGGACCTCAAGGGCAAGCGCGTCGCGGTGTTCCGTGGCACGGCCAGCCAGTTGTCGTTCGACAGTGCATTGGCCAGCCAGGGCTTGAGTGAGAAGGACTTCAAAGTCATCAGCCTGGACTACAACGCCGCCAATGCCGCGTTGGCCGCCAAGCAGATCGACGCCACCTGGGGCGGTTCGAACCTGACGGCGTTACAAGCCAAGGGGCTGGCTGAAATACCGCTGACCACCAAGGACCTCGGTGGCGCCGGCAGCATCCAGGCGGTGCTGGTGGGCAGCAAACAGTTTGTCGACGAGCACCCCGACGCCGTCGCCAAGCTGCTCAAGGCCCAGCAGCAGGCGGTGCACTGGTTGACCGATGACAACAACAAGCAAGCCTACATTGCGCTGGTGTCCGGGCTGGCCAGTTACCCGCCGGTGATCCTCACCAATGACTTGAAAGACCAGACCCTCAGCGAGATTTTCCCGTCGACCCTGGACCCGGTGTTCCTGGCTAAATTGCAGGGTTCGGTGGACCTGGCTTCCAAGGAGAAGCTGATTCGCAAGCCGTTCCAGGTGAGTGACTGGGTGGCGCCGAATCTGTCGGCGGCGGGGCTTTGAGTCGGGTGGTGCCTGGGCTATCGCCATCGGGGGCTTGCCCCCGATGAGGCCCTTCAAACCGCCACGCTCACCTCCTGCCTGTCCACCTCCACCAGCGTCTCGATCATCGCCTTCGCCGCCGGCGACAACCGCGAACCGGTGCGGCTGACAATCCCGCAGCGGGCGCTCATGGTCTCCATGTTCTGCGGCAGGTTGCGCCAGTGCAGCAGCTTCAGCGTGCCCTGGGCGATGTCTTCGGCGAATGCCTCCTCGGTGCCGACGCCGATGGCATTGGACTGCAGCACGATCTTCACCAGCGCCGGGAAATGTTCGGTCTGGATGCTCGGGGAAAAATCCATGCGCCCGCTCAGGTTCGCCAACAGTTTGCGAATGCCCTGTGAGATCAGCGGCGCCGCCAGCGGGTAGTCGAACATGTCGTTGGTCGACAGGCTGTCCTTGGCCAGCAACGGGTGCCCCGGTCGGCAAAAAAATACCCCGCGCTTGGGGGTCAGCGCGCGGGTCTGGAAATTCGGGTCGGCTTCGAATTGGCGGATGTCGGCAATAAAGAATTCGATCTCTTCACGGCTCAGGGCACGGCTGAGTTTTTCCCAGTTATCCACCTGGAAACTGGTGCGGATTTTCGGGTGGGCGCTGATAAAGCGCGCCACCGCATCCGGCACCAGTTTCACCGCCGGTGCCGGTCCGCAGCCAAAGCGCAGGTCGCCGGCGTCGAGCTTGGTCATGCGCGTCACTTCACTGCTCAGCAAGGCGGCGCCGTGCACCAGGGACAGGGCATGTTGCAGCACCACTTGGCCCTCCGGCGTGGGGCGCAGGTCCTTGTGGCCACGGTCGACCAACACGCAGCCGAACTCCTGTTCCAGCCCCTGGATGCTGCGGCTGAACGCCGGTTGGGTGATGCCCATGGCGTCCGCCGCACGCACGAAACTGCGGTGTTCGTTGAGGGCGATGAAGTAGCGCAGTTGGCGAAGATCCATATGCTTTCCCTGCATCTTAAAAATAGGTCGAAGGCATTTGCGACCACGGGAGCAGAGGTTTTAAATGCAAGCTCTTATTCCGTCAATGAAGCATTGGTTCATTTGCTAGACCTAAATTGCATATGGATAGAGCGTTGTCGGAAAGCGTCCCCATCAGCAGGCACAAGAGGGTCACCACCATGAGCAACGCCGCATTAGCTGTTCAACCCGTCGCCCAGGCGCTGGATATTCACCCGGTCGCCGGCCGCATCGGCGCCGAGATTCGCGGTATCACACTGTCCGGCGATCTGGATGCCGCCACGGTCGAAGCCATCCAGCAGGCGCTGGTGCAGTACAAGGTGATCTTCTTTCGCGAGCAGACTCACCTCGATGACCAGAGCCAGGAAGCCTTTGCCCATCTGCTCGGCGAGCCGATTGCCCACCCGACGGTGCCGGTGCGCGACGGCACGCGCTTCCTCATGGAGCTGGACGGCACCCGTGGCCAGCGGGCCAATTCCTGGCACACCGACGTGACCTTCGTCGACGCCTACCCGAAAGCCTCGGTGCTGCGTTCGGTACTGGCGCCCAAGTCCGGTGGCGACACGGTCTGGGCCAACACCTCGAGCGCCTACAACGACCTCAGCGTCGAACTGCGCGCCCTGGCGGATAACTTGTGGGCAGTGCACAGCAACGAATACGACTACGCCGCGCTCAAGCCGGATGTGTCGGCCGAGCGGCTTGAGGCATACCGCAAGGTGTTCACCTCGACGGTATACGAAACCGAGCACCCGGTGGTGCGCGTGCATCCGGTCAGTGGCGAGAAAACCCTGTTGCTGGGGCACTTCGTCAAGCGCCTGAAAGGTTATTCCCAGGCGGACTCGACCCAGCTGTTCAACCTGCTGCAAAGCCACGTCACCCGCCTGGAAAACACCGTGCGCTGGCGCTGGAACACTGGCGACGTGGCGATCTGGGACAACCGCGCCACCCAGCATTACGCCGTGGACGACTACGGCACCCAGGAACGCATCGTGCGCCGGGTGACGCTCAAGGGCGATGTGCCGGTGGGCGTGCACGGGCAGCGCAGCCAGACCACCAAAGGTCTCTGATGTGGGAGGGGGCAAGCCCTGATGCCAGTCAGTCAATGGCGAACACCGTACCTGTGGTGAGCGGGCTTGTCGAATCGTCGCACCGCCCGCGTTGGGCTGCGAAGCAGCCCCAGAACCAGGCGCAGAGGATTGCCTGATACACCGCATTCGTCTTCATCAGGGGCGCTTCGCACCCCGACGCGGGACAAGCCCGCTCACCACAGAGGTACCCGTTTGCTGCGCGACAACGCTACTTCGAAGAGGTAGTGGGGCCCCCAACATTCGATGTGTGGTTTACCACACGCCGATTTGCACCACCTTCTCCGCCTCCGGCTCACCATACCGAAACCGTTGGCCACGCAGATCGATCTCTGCGTGGCTGATGGTGGTGCGCCGCTTCAGCCCGCGCAGCCATTCGAACAGATACCCCAAATGGGTTTCGCGCACTTCGGCATAGGCCGGGTCGTTGCCCAGGTCGTGCAGTTCCTGCGGGTCGTTTTCCAGGTCGAACAGCTGTGGGCGGAAGCCGTCGTACGCCAGGTATTTCCAGCGTTCGCTGCGCACCATGGTCATCCGGCAACGGTCGATGGGTTGCGCCAGGCGTTCGCGGGCCGGGGCCTGGAAGGCGTAGTCGTACTCGGCGATGGCGTAGCGGCGCCAGCTGGTTTCCTGGCCGTGCAGCAGCGGGATCAGCGAGCGGCCTTCCAGGCGATGCTCGGCCGCTGGCAAACCCAGGGCGTCGAGGAAGGTCGGCAGCGCATCGATGGTTTCCACCAGACGCGCGTCCACCGTGCCACGGCGGGTATCGGCGGCGGCGCGTGGGTCGCGCACGATCAGCGGAATGCCCACCGCAGGTTCCAGCAGAAATTCTTTTTCGCCGAGGAAGTGATCGCCGAGGAAATCGCCGTGGTCGCTGGTGAACACGATCAGGGTGTCGTCCCAACGGCCGTTGCCTTGCAGGAAATCGAACAGGCGCCCGAGTTGGTCGTCGACCTGTTTGATCAAGCCCATGTAGGTGGGAATCACCGTGAGCCGCACCTCGTCACGGGAAAAGTTCAGGCTCTCCTGGTGCTGGCGGAACGCCTGGTACACCGGGTGATCGCTGGTCTCCCCTGGCTGGATCGGTGCCTGGATATGCTCGGCGCCATACAGCGCGTGATAGGGCGCCGGTGCGATGTAGGGCCAGTGTGGCTTGATATAGGACAGGTGCAGGCACCACGGTTGTTCGGCCTGCTCACGGATAAAGTCGATGGCGCGGTCGGTGGTGTAGACGGTTTCCGAATGTTCCTCGGCCACGCGCGCGGGGCGGCCTGCATTGCGCATGTGCCAACCGCTGAGCACTTCGCCGTTTTCACCGGCTGCCGCATTGGCCCATTCGTGCCACGGGTTGGCGCCACTGTAGCCTTGCTCGCGCAGGTAATGGGTGTAGGGCGCGGACTCGCGTTTATCCTCGAACAGCGGGCTGTCGGGGTAGATGCCGTCGTGACGCAGGTACGCCTCGAAGCCGACCTCGTTCAACGGCTCGGCCTGCTTGCTGTCAGGGTCGATGTTCAGGCGTTGCAAGGCGTCCACATTGGGCGTGGCGTGGGTCTTGCCGACCAGCGCCGTGCGGATGCCGTGGGGGCGCAGGTAGTCGCCGAGGGTCAGTTCTTCCAGGGGCAACGGCACTGCGTTCCACGCCACCTGGTGGCTGCTGACGTAGCGCCCGGTATAGGCCGACATGCGCGAGGGCCCGCAGATGGTGCCCTGGGTGTAGGCGCGGCTGAAGCGCACACCGGCGGCGGCCAGGCGATCGATGTTCGGCGTGTGCAAGTGGGCGTGGCCGTAGCACGACAGGTAATCGCGGCGCAGTTGGTCGCACATGATGTACAGCACGTTGCGCACGGGTTGGGGGTGGGACATGGGGCTTCACCAGACGGAGGACAGGTGAGGTTTTTCGCCGTTCGGGCAGGGGGCTGGCAAGTGCATTTGGGGACTGGGTTTGATGCAGTGAATGCATGGCCTAGACCGCGACGTTCTCCAGCGCGCACACCTCTTCATCCAACTCATCGATCTGCTTGATCTGTTCGATCATCGCTTCCGCCAGCGGCGACAAGCGATACCCCGCACGGCTGACGATGCCGTAGCGGGTGTAACGCTCCTCCAGATCCTCCGCCAGGCCCTCGATCGTCAAGCACACCAGTTCGCCCCGGGCCATGTGCAGCACATCGCTGTTGGCGCTGACGATGCCGATGGCGTCGGAGCGCAGCACCACGCCCATCAGGCTATAGCCGTTCTCGCATTCGACATTGGGCAGGAAATCGGGCCGGCCGCTGAGGTCGACGATGACCTTGCGCAGGTTGGGCGGGCGGATGGTCACGGCCAGTGGGTAACTCATCAGCTCGGCGGCGCTTACGCTGCCACGCCCGGCCAGCGGGTGGCCGGCGCGGCAGCAGAAATACCAGCGGCGCGGGCGCAGACGGTGAGTGTGATAGTCAGGGTTGGCTTCGAAGTGGCGGGTGTCGGCGACGAAAAACTCGAACTCTTCACTGAGCAGACGTTTGCTCAGGCTTTGCCAGTCGTCCACCTGGTACTGCACCCGTGCCTTGGGGTAGCGCCCGATAAAACTGCCGATGGCGCGGGGGATCAGGCCGCCGGCCGGTGCCGGGCCGCAACCGAAGCGCAATTCTCCCGCCTCCAGGCCATTGAACTGGCTGATCTCATTGGCCAACTGCTGCGCACCGCTGACCAGGCGCCGGGCATGCTCCAGCAATACCTGGCCTTGTTTGGTCGGCGCCAGGTCTTTGCGGCCACGGTCAATCAGCTGGCAACCGGCGCTGTGTTCCAGGGCCTGGATACTGCGACTGAACGCCGATTGCGACAGGTTCACCGTCAACGCGGCGGCGACAAAACTGCGTTGTTCGGCAAGGGCGATGAAGTGACGAAGCTGGCGCAAATCGATATGCATTTTTCACATCAAAAATATCCGGGAAATGCATTGGCTATGCATTAGGTCGACTCCTTATAAAGGCTATCTCTTATGCAGTAAATGTTCGTAAAAACATAAATAAATAACCTAAAGGAATATCTCTCGATGGATATTTCCGGGTTCCGGAGCCGCTTATGAGTCTGTTGAAGTCCTTGCCCCTGGCCATTCTGGTGGCCGGCAGTTCCAGTTGGTCGCCGACCCAGGCCGCCGAAACGCCCGCGCCGGTAAGCAAGGGCGAGAGCGCCGGCGGCGAGTTGGAGACGGTCACCGTCACCGCCCGGCGACGCACCGAAAGCGCCCAGGCAGTGCCGACGCCCATGAGCGTGATCGGCGGGCAGGCCCTGGAGAGCCAGCGGGTGTATCGGATTCAGGATCTGCAGCAACTGGTGCCCAGCGTCAACGTCGCCTATATGCATGCGCGCCAGTCCAGCGTGTCGATCCGTGGGCTTGGCAATAACCCGGCCAGCGACGGCCTGGAAGGCAGCGTAGGGCTATATATCGACAACGTGTACCTGGGGCGGCCGGGCATGGCGGTGTTCGACCTGATGGACATCGAACAACTTGAAGTCTTGCGCGGCCCGCAAGGCACCTTGTTCGGCAAAAACACCACCGCCGGGGTGATCAACATCAGCACACGCGCGCCGAGTTTTACCCCGGAGCGCAGCATCGAAACCTCGCTGGGCGAGGACGGCTACTTCCAGACCAAGGGCACGATTTCCGGCCCGCTCACCGATGACCTGGCGGGGCGTTTCTCGGCGTATCGCACCCGCAGCGACGGCGACATCAAGAACGAATACAACGGCCATGACCTCAACGGCGGCTCGCGCCAGGGCTTTCGCGGGCAACTGCTGTACAAGCCCAGCGAGGCGTTCAACCTGCGCTGGATCGGCGATTACAACGAAGAGGATTCCAGCGCCGGCACCCGTGTGCTGTACAGCACCGGGCCGACCATCAACGGCACCAACCTCTACCAGTCGCGGGCCAACGCGGCAGGCGCGACCCTGGTCGATGGCACCCACCGCAAGGTCAACCTGGACAGCGACCAGCACGTCACCGTGTTCCAGGGCGGTACGTCGCTGGAGGCCAACTGGACGTTGCCGAGTGATTTCACCCTGACCTCGGTCAGTTCCTATCGCTTCTGGAATTTCACCCCGCGTAACGACGACGGCCTTAACGTGCCGGCGTCGTACAACGCCGGGGTGTCGGTGGAAGATAAGCAGTGGTCCCAGGAATTCCGGCTGGCGTCGCCCACCGGCGGTTTCTTCGATTACGTGCTCGGTGCCTACTACTTCGGTAATTCGCTGGATAACAAATCCTTCAGCTATTACGGGCCGCAGGCCGACATCTGGAACGGCACGCCAGCCGGCGCATTGGCCAACGTCAGCAGCGTCGGCAACGGGCACATTCGCACCGACAGTTTTGCCTTGTTTGCCCAGGGCACCTGGCACCTCACCGAGCGCCTGGATTTCACCGCCGGCCTGCGTGGCACCTATGAAGAAAAAAGTGCCTGGGTCACGCGCAACACTCCCCTCGGCGGTGCGGCGGTCACCGGTGCTGCCGCGACGGCTCGACGCGGCCGCGCGGGGGCGTACGATTCCGGCGACCTCACGCAATACAGCACCAGCCCCTCGGGTTTGCTCAACCTGAGCTATCGCTTTAACGAAAACCTGCTGGGCTACGCGACGCTGTCCCATGGCGAGAAGTCCGGCGGGGTCAACCTGGCGGTAGGCTCGGCACCGACGGCCGGGGCCGACTCGCTGTTGATCGGCACCGAGCGCGCCAATAACGCCGAACTGGGTTTCAAAAGCACCCTGTGGGACCGGCGGCTGCAGCTCAATGCCAACCTGTTCTGGACCCAGGTCAACGGCTACCAGACCAATGCCTATGACCAGGACAACCGTGTGCAGTACCTGACCAACGCCGGTTCGGTGCGCTCGCGGGGCGTCGAGGTGGAAAGCACCCTGGTGCCGATCAAGGGCCTGACGCTGAACCTCAACGGCTCGTTCAACGATGTGAGTTACCTGTCTTACAAAGATGCGCCGTGCCCGCCGGAAGTCAGTCTGCGCCCCGGTGCGCCGGCTTCCTGCGACCTGAGCGGGCATCAAGTGGTGGGGGCGTCGAAGTGGATCGCCAACGCCAACGGCGAATACAAGTGGAACCTGGATAACGGCTTCGAACCCTACGTCACCGCCAGCTATGCCTTCCGCTCCAAGGCCGTGGGCACCGTGGAGGACTCCGACTATGGACAGATTCCTGCCTACGCCGTGGTCAACCTGTCCACCGGCCTGCGCGGCAACTATGAGCAGGGGCAGTGGGACGTGTCGTTATGGCTGAAAAACGCCTTCGAC
Organism: Pseudomonas sp. NIBRBAC000502773; assembly: GCF_006517195.1. Classification (NCBI taxonomy): domain Bacteria; kingdom Pseudomonadati; phylum Pseudomonadota; class Gammaproteobacteria; order Pseudomonadales; family Pseudomonadaceae; genus Pseudomonas; species Pseudomonas sp. NIBRBAC000502773. The sequence goes on from NZ_CP041189.1 coordinate 3,550,250, forward strand.
AAGACCTACTACACCACGCTGTGGACGGGGGGGAACGGCGGCTACGAAGGCCTGCTCGGTACGCCGCGCACGCTAGGGGTGACCGGGCGCTATGACTTCTAGCCCCGTGCGATAGGTGGCCGGGCTGAACACGCGCGTCACCACCAGCATCACCACCGCCGTGACCGTCAGCACCACCCAGGCGCTGACAAAGTTGCCGGTCAGCCCGCGCAGCCAGCCGGTCAGCCATGGCGACACCGCATTGATCAAGAAGCCCACGCCTTGCACAAAGGCCGCCAGTTGCCCGGCCTGGCGTGGGTCGCGATGGTGGTCGAGGGTCAGCAGCAGGCTCAGGGCGAAACACGCGCCCAGGCCGAAGCCGCACAACGCCACCCAGAGGTGCGGATATTCCTGCGGCGCGACGATCAGGCCGAGGTAACCCACGGTCTGGGCCAGCAGGGCGATGCCCAGCAGCGGCCGACGGTCGATACCGCGCTGCGCCAGCACCGGCATCAACAGCGCGGCGAGCACCTGGAAGATGGTCATGAACGCCAGCAGCGAACCGCTGGGCAGCACGCCCCAGCCCAGTTGCTGATAGTAGGCCGGCAGCCACGCCACCAGGCTCATGTAGCCGCAGTTGACCAGGCCGAAATACAGCGCCAGCAACCAGGCGCGGCGATTGCGCAGGTCCTTGAAGGCCGGCACCACCTGTGGATTTCTGGCCGCGCCCAGGGGCAGCCAGGCCCATAGCAGCAAGGCGCCCAACGCCGGCAGCAGCCACACCCCCAGCCCCGCCTGCCATTCCTGGAAATGCGTGGCCACCATCGGGCTGAGCAGCGCTGCCAGCCCGCCGCCCGCCATCAGCGAAGCCGAGTACACACCCATCGCCACCGGCACCCGATGACGGAATTCGCGCTTGATCATCGCCGGCACCAAGGCCTGGATCAGCGCCACCCCCGCACCGCCGAGCAACGCCGTGACCAGCAGCGCCGACGCCTGGCCCATCAGCCAGCGTGCCAGGCACGCCAGCAGGATCATCATCAGGCCCAGGGCGATGCCGCGCCGTTCGCCAAGGCGGGCTTCCACGCGCACGCCCACCAGCGCCACCAGCCCCATGCACACCACCGGCAGGCTGGTCAGCAGGGCGCTGCTCTGGAAACTCAGGCCGGTGGCCTGGCGGATTTCGCCGAGCAACGGGCTGATGGAACTGAGGATCGGCCGCAGGTTCAGGCCGAGCACCACCAGCAGGCCCCAGCCGGCGAGGGATTTATTCAGGGTCATGCAACGCTCTTGCAGTCGGCAAATGAGGCGTGAGTATGGCCAGCACCCAAGGTATTCTGAAATTAAATATAACCATGCCAACCAGTGGCAAAGAGAATGGTGACGCTGATGTTCGATCCCGTGTTGTTGCGCAGCTTTGTCGCCGTGGTGGACTGCGGCAACTTCACCCGCGCCGCCGAGCGCCTGCACTTGACCCAGTCCACCGTGAGCCAGCAGATCCGCCGCCTGGAAGAGGCGGTGGCGTGCCAGTTGCTGGACCGCGACCAGCGCCGCGTGGTCGCCACCGCCGAGGGCGAACGCTTGCTGGCCTATGCGCGGCGCATCCTCGCGCTGCATGAAGAAGCCACCGATGTGTTGATCAACCAACAGAGCGACGGCGTGCTGCGCCTCGGCGTACCGGAAGACTTTGCCGCCGAGCGCCTGATGCCGTTGCTGTCGGCATTTGTGCTGGCGTATCCACGGGTGCGCCTGGAGGTCACCAGCGGTCTCGGCCCCGAGTTGCAGCGCCAATACCGCAGTGGTGAATTCGACGTGTTGCTGGTCAAGCAGATGGGCAGCAGCGATGACTGCCTGGCCTCGTGGCCCGAGCCGCTGTGTTGGGTCGACAGCCGCAGCACGCCGTGCCTGGGGCGCGACCCTCTGCCGTTGGTGGCATTCCCGGTGGGCGGCCTGTACCGCAATGAAATGCTGCACCACCTGGAAGTGGGCGGCTGGCGCTGGCGCATCGGTTATTCCAGCGCGAGCCTGGCCAGCGTGTGTTCGGCGGTGGCGGCGGGGTTGGGTGTGAGTCTGTTGCCGCGACGGGTCGTGCAGCCAGGGCATGTGGAACTGGGGCCGGACAGCGGTTTGCCCGTGGTGCAAGGCGTGCGCCTGGCGTTGTATGCCCGTCATGGCCTCAGTGCTGCGGGGCAGTGCTTGCAGGCTGAACTGTTCGATTTGTGCGCAAACAGCCCCGTTGAGCCATGCCTTAACTGAATATTTTGTATGCCTGAAAAGCATCAAAAAAAACCACCTCGGCGCCAGGCCCCGTGGGCCGGGGCTTTGGCGTTTGCAGAGCATTCGTTTATTCAAATTTGATCTATCTATAACTTCAAAGATTACTTTAAGAGATAAGCGTCTGGCCCCGATGATTCAGCCCTCGACGGCCTTCCACGCAGGCCCGTCGGTTTTTTTGTTTCGAAACCGTAGGGAGTGAATCAATGGGCAATGTCCAGACCGCCGCCAGTGCACCCGAGGCGCAATGGCGCCAGGCACCGAGTGGTGAGTTGGTCGACCTTGGCCGGCCGCACCGCGCGCCGTTGGGGCAATTGCGAACGCAGCAAACCCCGAAGCGCTTCTCCAGCCGCCGCGAAGGGATCCTGCTCGGTTTGTTGGTACTGGCTCTGCACGGTGCAGTGATTTATTGGGTCAGCCAGAAACCCACGCCGGTGCTGCCGATTGTGCCGCCGGAAATTCCGCCGATGACCATCGAATTTTCCCAGCCGGCACCGCCCGTGGTGGAACCGCCACCGCCTGTGCCGCCACCACCGCCGCCGCCCGTGGTCGAGCCACCGCCGCCGGTTGTGGATGAGTTGGCCGCCAAGCCGGCGCCGCCCAAGCCGATTCCAAAACCCAAGCCGAAGCCGGTGCCAAAGCCTGAGCCCAAGCCCGCACCGAAACCCGTCGAGCAGGCGCCCACGCCACCGCAACCGGCGCCACCGGCACCCGCGCCCGCTCCGCCCGCGCCAGCCCCGGTGACACCGGCTTCGGCCAACGCCGCGTACCTCAAGAACCCGGCGCCGGAGTACCCGTCACTGGCGCAGCGTCGCGGTTGGGAAGGCACGGTGTTGTTGCGGGTGCATGTATTGGCCAGCGGCAAGCCGGGCGAGATCCAGGTCCAGAAAAGCAGCGGTCGCCAGCAACTCGACGACGCCGCACTGACCGCCGTGAAGCGGTGGAGCTTCGTGCCGGCCAAGCAGGGCGATGTGGCCCAGGACGGCTGGGTCAGCGTACCGATCGACTTCAAGATTCACTAACTATTGCGCTGCGGTGTGCACCACACGCCGCGACTTGTACAGAGGGAAAACATCATGGCATTAGCATCTCCACTTGAATCCATCGAAAGCGCGGTGATCTGGCTGCTGGTGGTCTTTTCGGTCGCCACCTGGGGCCTGGCCCTGCTCAAGGGCGTGCAGTTCGGTCGCCTTAAAGCGCAGGATCGCAAGTTCCACAAACAGTTCTGGGCGGCGTCGAGCCTCGACTCGGCCGCCGAGCTGGCCGAAACCCAGCCCGGCGCCGCTGCGCGTGTGGCCCAGGCCGGTTACGCCGCGATCCAGGTCGGGGAAGCGCCGCATGCGGCCGACCTGAGCCAGGCGATCAACCACCAGGACCGCCTCGAGCGTGCCCTGCGCCAGCAGATCGTACGTGAGCGCCGCTCCCTGGAAACCGGCCTGGCCGTGGTCGCCAGTATCGGTAGCACCTCGCCGTTTATCGGCCTGTTCGGCACCGTGTGGGGGATCATGGAAGCGCTCAAGGGCATCAGCGCCGCCGGCTCCGCCAGCCTTGAAACCGTGGCCGGCCCCATCGGTGCCGCCCTGGTTGCCACTGGCGTGGGGATCGCCGTCGCGGTGCCGGCGGTGCTGGTCTACAACTACTTCCTGCGTCGCCTGAAGCTCACGGCGGCGGACCTGGATGACTTTGCCCACGACTTCTACAGCCTGGCGCAGAAGAACTCCTTCCGTGTGCTGCTGCACCCGGCCCTGACTAAACATGCGCCGGGCAACCCGCAAAAAGTGAAGGAGGCGTCCTGAAATGGCCTTCTCCACACAAGACAGTGATGAGGTACTGAGCGAGATCAACGTCACGCCCCTGGTGGACGTGATGCTGGTGCTGCTGGTGGTGTTTATCGTCACCGCGCCGCTGTTGACCAACGCGATCCCGATCAACCTGCCCAAGACCGAGGCCGTAGCCCCGGTGGAGCAGAAGGACCCGCTGGTGGTGAGCATCGACGGCGCCGGCAAACTGTTTATCAACAAGGACGAAATCCAGCCGGACCTGCTGGAATTCAACCTGCAGGCGGCCAAGGCCAAGGACCCCGATGTGCGGGTGCAATTGCAGGCCGATGATGGTGTGAACTACGGCGAAGTGGCGCGAGCCATGGCGTCTATCGAGCGCGCGGGGATTACCAAGCTGTCGGTGATTACCGCACGTTAGTTGCAAAAGCCTCGACAATTTTTTGGCCGTTTCCTTGGCAGGGTGCGGCCTTTTTTTTGCATTCGTTTCAGTAACATCACACGATCAAAGTGCGCCAACCCCAGCGATTTGCGGATACCGGATTTCAACTTCTTGCTGAAACTTTCTAGCGCTCTCTTTAAGCCAGTCAATCAACCGAGCGATATCAGGTTCCGACTGCCGCCCATTCCTACAAATAACGTAGTACGCCGCCGGCGACATCATCAGCGGGCCGCCTAGTGTGACTAATGCACCTTCTTCCAACTGGTCATACACCAACGCTGTCCTGGCCAGCGCAATCCCGCCACCCTTCACCGCCAGACTGATTGCCAGGCTTGAGTCCGGAAAGCGCGGCCCATGGTGATAAGGCGCAGCTGCCAGGCCCTGGAACGCAAACCAGCTTTCCCACCCTGGACACACTTGATCGTCCACACGGTGAATGAGTGGATACCGCGCGATATCCGTCAGCGAAATATCGCCATTCATGCGTTGAAACTCCGGTGAGCAAACCGGGAACACGGCATCGCGCATCAGAAGCTCGGCATGATGATCCGGGTAGTCGCCGTACCCCATCACAATCGCAACATCGAATTGATGGGCACCGAGATTGGCGCTATTCATATCCGCACTGGTCAATACCAGGTCGAGATTGAATGAAGCGTCGGTGTGGGAACCATGCATTCTGGGGATTAGCCAGGTCGAACACAGGGACGAAGTGCACGAAAGATAAAGGGGCTGAGATTTGCGCGGATTCAGCGAGTGCAACACCGTCTCAAGGGTTTTGAAAAAATCATCGGTCACCGGCAACAAAGCCTGCCCGGCGGTTGTGAGGTTGACGCCCCGCGAATGGCGCTCGAACAACTGAACGCCCCACCACTCTTCCAGACCTGCGATCTGATGACTGATGGCACTGGCGGTGAGGCTCAACTCTGATGCTGCGCGGGCGAAACTGCCTGTTCGTGCAGCACTGACAAAGGCTTGCAGCATGGGTGTAGGTGGCGGACGTTGGCCCATCAGGTGCTCACTTTGATCAGGATGATCCCGCAAACAATGACGAACGCCGAAAGCATCCGCCGCCAGCCGAACCGCTCGTGAAAAAACAGCGCGGCAATAATGGCGCCGATAATAACACTGGTTTCCCGCAACGCTGAGACCTTGGCCACCGCATCCAGCGACAGCGCGAACAGCACCAGGCCGTAGGAAGTGAGGTAAAAAACGCCGCCCATTACGCCGACTTTCCAATGGTTGCGAATGGCCTCTGTGAATTCCAGACGTTTCTTGAAAAACGCCAGCGCCGGAATCGGAATGCTCTGGAATACCGTCAGATAGATGATGTATTGCAGCACCGTCTCACTGGCTCTGACACCTTTGGCATCCACCACTGTGTAGGACGCGATGAAAGCACCTGCGCACACCGCCATCAGAATTGGTTTGAACATACGCGCGGACATCCTGCGCACGAATGTCAGGCTGATAATGCCTACGCAAATCAGCAACACCCCCGCCATGGCATGAAACGATAGCTGCTCGTGCAGCAGGAAATAGGAAAACAGCGCGACTAAAACCGGTGGCACCCCGCGCATGACCGGGTAGACCTGCCCAAAGTCGCCGGTTTCATACGCTTTGATCAGAAACAATCGATAGGCCGTGTTGAGCACCACGGAAACCAGCACGTAGCCCCACACCTGCAGGCTTGGCGTATTCACCTGCGGCAGCGCCGCCAGGCAGATCAGCAACGCCGTACCATCGACCATGGCCAAGGTCATGAAGCGACTGCTCCCCGCCCGGACGACCGCGTTCCAGGTGGCGTGCATGAAGGCGGAGATCAAAACAAGGGTGATCGCGATGTTGGAGTTGTCCACGGGGCTCGGCTTGTGAGGGGAATATGAAGTTGTGCCTTATGGCCAGCGAGGGATCATCGTTTGCGCAACCACATTCGTAACATGTATCGATTGAGATCTTTCAAAGAGACTGCGTCATCAATCTCTAAGCGCGGAGCGCTCTTATCGATGAAATGCGTTCGGGTATGGAGAAACTTGTTGTCAGCTGAAATAAGAACCTGCCCTGGTTCAAGCAGCACTCGATGTTGAACTGAAGATTGATCAAGGACTGTGTCTAGAAAATCCAATGCATGTATTTGCGCCAGGGTTAATGGCACCCCCGCTTTGATGTGGGCCGATTCGATATAGGCGCGGAAGTACCTAATCAAAGGGATGCCCTCATTTGAAAAGCTCAAGATTGGCGCTTTGAATAATTGTTCTTCCTCCGCCATACCTCGATTTTCAAAATAGAAATCGCACTTAAGTTCTTCCAGTACCTCAGGGAATGCCATTAATTCAGCGTATACCGCACTTGCGTCTATCAGAATACTTTCGCCGCCGAGTAAGGCTTTCTGGCCACAAGCCAGAATCAAATAATCGATAGGGAGCGGATCGCTTACGCCATCGTTATGGATATATGCGCCCTGACGGGTCTGATGATATCTCGCACCTTCTTCAATGCTTTTACCTCCCCGGTCATACACCTCAATAACCCTATGGCCAAGATGGTTCTGCACCATTGGCGCTCCCAGCAAAGAGCCGAACGTCCATATCAAAGATTTGAAGCCTGCAAGATCATCGACTTTAAATCCATCTAGGATAAGGACGTGTTTTTCGTGATCAACGATTTTTCGTATATTGCGCAGTTCTGCGCTGAGGGTCTGCGAGTGATGGGGGGCGATGTAAGCAGGCTTTGCATCGAATCGATTAGTTTGATCATCCGGTTCGGAGCTGGCTTTTGCGCTCAGTAGTTCGTTGAATGCGGTTTTAGAAAGCCTGACTTTAGAAATTTCGTGGTGGAAAGTACTTATATTTATATTCATTGCGATTTTTTACGGGGTTGGTTGGAGTCAATATTTAACTAACCTCACCACTCTCCGGAAAAGCGAAAAGTCGTCAGCGGAGCCATAAAAAACCGTCATGGAAGATATTTCCTACAAGAAAGTTCATCAGGTGATCGATGCTGGCATTCGTCATGAGTTGTAAAGGGCCAGCAAGCCGTGTCCCTTTAAATTGCAGGACGTTTCCGAGACAATCCCCGCCGCCTTGTGACTGTTGGAATGGATGGCTAGTCTTCGGCCCGTCGCTGGTTTTCAGCGATCGGGTTTGGCAGCCTGAGTTCAATAGGCACACGGTTCACATCCGCGTTTATGGTGGCTGTGCGTGGGGCACCCTCGGGTGCGCTGGTGTTCCTATTGGCCAGTCTGCTAACCCGCGTACAGCTGCCACCTATCGTTTAGCAGCGTTAGTGGTCGCTCCCGTGTTCAATAGGAGTTACACCATGACCAAAGCACTTCCCGACCCACCCGTTGACTGCCTTGTCGCCAACGAAAACCTCAGTTTCGAAGACGCCCAACTTTATATCGCTCACCTGATCCACAGCGCATCGGCCACCGTATGGGACTGTTGTGAGCACCTGCAGCCGCACGACCGCGCGAAAGTCCATGCGGTGCGGCATTTGCTGGAAATGGCCAAGACCGTGGTGGATCGCACCATCGACTGCATGCCTCGTACCAATCACGTCATCTGAAACCACTGCAAATTGAATGTGAAATCGAGTCAATGTGGGAGGGGGCTTGCCCCCGATAGCGGTCCGTCAGCTAAAAATAGGTGGCTGACCCATCGCCATCGGGGGCAAGCCCCTCCCACATTTTGATCTCATGCGGGTTTGAGTTTTTGGTTATTAATAAATAGCTTCTTATTCCTTAACGAATATAACCCTCGTCCCTATACTGTCCTACAACGTTAAACGCTGCAGGAGGGCACACCCATGCACAGCGAGTTGATTCGTTATCTGATCGTGCCGGGCTGGCAAGGATCGCCAGAAGATCATTGGCAAAGTCACTGGCAGAACAGCCTGCCCAACAGCGCACGGGTGGAGCAGGCCGATTGGCTCACACCGCGCCGTGAAGATTGGGTCGCCGCGCTGGCCGAGGCGATCGCCGCCGACAGCACGCCGGTGATCCTGATCGCCCATAGCCTGGGCTGCATCACCGTGGCCCATTGGGCGGCCACTGCCCCGGTGCAGTTCCTGCGGCAGGTGCGCGGGGCCTTGCTGGTGGCTCCGGCGGACGTTGAACGGCCAGCCTGCTCGCCGGCGTTGCGCAACTTTGCGCCGATCCCGACCGACCTGCTGCCGTTTCCCAGCCAGGTGGTCAGTTCCGATAACGACAGCGCCGTCAGCGCCCCCCGGGCCCTGGAGCTGGCGCGTAATTGGGGGGCCGAAGCCGGCATTCTGTCGGGGGCCGGGCATATCAATGTGAAGTCCGGTCACCAGCGCTGGGAGCAGGGGTTTGCCTACCTGTATCGCCTGCAAAGCCGCCTCGAGCATCACGCCCGGCGCACCGCCTGATATTTTTCAACGCCCCGTCCCTGAGTGGATTTGGGGCGGGAGCCTGCCATGAGTCTGCATGAAACCTTCGGTCAGCCACTGCTGACCTTCCCCGACGCCGAAAAAAGCCCGCTGAGCATCCGCGCCAAGGCGCTGGTGTTTGTCGACCCGCGCTCGCGCAAGCTGCGCGAAGACCTGGAAAACCTGGCGCCGCGCGCCTTGCCCGTATTGATTCGGGGCGAGACCGGCAGTGGTAAAGAATTACTGGCGCGGCATATTCACCGGGGCAGCGACCGCTCCGGTTTGTTTGTCTCGGTCAATTGCGGCGCCATCAGCCCAACCTACGCCGACGCCGAGTTGTTTGGCTATGCCGCCGGCGCCCACAGCGGCGCAGCCAGCAGCCGGGCCGGGTGGTTTGGCTCGGCGAATGGCGGCACTTTGTATCTGGATGAGATCGGCGACTTGCCGCTGCCTATCCAGGTGAAACTGCTGGCGGCCCTGGAAAACCATGAAGTCACCCGCGTGGGCGCCCACCAGCCGAGTCCGGTGGACGTGCGCCTGGTAGCCGCCACCAGCATCGACCTGGCCCAGGCCGTGGCCGCCGGCAAGTTTCATGAGCGGCTGTTCCATTACCTGAGCGAAGGCCAGTTGGATCTGCCGGCATTGCGTGAGCGGGTGGGGGACATCCTGTCGTTGGCCGAATACTTCCTCGGCATCTACAGCCAGCGCCTGGACCTGCCGGTGCCGCTGATCAGCGATGCGGCCCAGCGCGTACTGGAACACCACAGCTGGCCGGGTAATACCCGCGAGCTGGAGAACGTCATCCACTTCGCCTTGCTGGTGAGCAGCGGCGACGAAATTCTGCCCGAACACCTGAACCTGCCGGTGGCGGGGTCGCCCTTGGAGCAAGTGCAGCGCATCTTCGCCAATGCCAGCCCGGCTGAGCAGGAACCCTTGCGCAGCTTTCTACGCGAACAAGCAGCTACATGAGCAAAATGGAATATCAACGTGAATAAAAGATATTGTTCGGGAATAAAAAATATAGGTATTGTCCATTCCACGCCGCGATAGCACTTCGCTGGCACACCACCTAAAAAACGGTCGTCAGAGACGCCCCGGAATTCCGATAAGGACACTGCATGAAAAAGGTTCTGTTGTTTACCGCACTGGCGGCTGCCCTGACTGCAAGCTTCGCCCAGGCCAACGAGAAACTGGTGGTGGCCGCCACCCCGATCCCGCACGCCGAGATCCTTGAGCTGGTCAAGCCAACCCTCGCCAAAGAAGGCGTGGACCTGGAAATCAAAGTCTTCACCGACTACGTACAGCCAAACGTACAGGTTGCCGAGAAGCGCCTGGACGCCAACTACTTCCAGACCCTGCCGTACCTGGAAAACTTCAACAAGGGCAAGGGCACCAACCTGGTCACCGTGGTTGGCGTGCACGTTGAACCCTTCGGCGGTTACTCGAAAAAGATCAAGAACATTTCCGAGCTCAAGGATGGCGCCACCGTGGCTATCCCGAACGAAGGCTCCAACAGCGGCCGCGCCCTGTTGCTGCTGCAGAAAGCCGGTGTGATCACCCTGAAAGACCCGACCAACGCCCTGGCCACGCCGAAAGACATCGCCAGCAACCCGAAGAACCTGAAGTTCAAAGAGCTGGAATCGGCCCTGCTGCCACGTGTGCTGGACCAGGTTGACCTGGACTTGATCAACACCAACTACGCCCTGGAAGCTGGCTTGAACCCAGCCAAGGACGCGCTGATCATCGAAGATGCCAAGTCGCCGTACGTGAACTTCCTGGTGGCGCGCCCGGACAACAAGGACAGCGACGCTATCCAGAAACTGTCCAAGGCCCTGACCAGCCCGGAAGTCAAAGCCTTCATCGAGAAGAAGTACAACGGCGCAGTCGTGCCCGCGTTCTGATGTAAGCCAAAACCCCCTTCAAGGTTTCAACGCCGGCGGCTACTACAGCGTCGGCGTTTTTTATGCCTGGAATTTGGAAGGCAATAAAAATGTGGGAGGGGGCAAGCCCCCTCCCACATTTGATCTTCATCTCACAGTGGATCTTCAGCGTTTCAGAGCGCGCGGCTATTGATCGCCCTGCGCAACGCCACCAACCATTTCACCAGCTCCTGCGGATCAATCGGTTTCGCTTTGTTCATCGTTCATTCCCTCGAAACACAGACCCCTCAACCATAGCTGCCACCCGCCAACCCCGCGAATCCCGAGGTTATCTTTTTGGGTGATATCAATATGCTATTTCGGTATTTAAATTTTACTTTTTATACCTTTAAAGTTCGCGCTACCCGGCGTTACCCACGCCGGATCGGACGGCGCTCGCCGCATTACCCCTGCGGCGTCATGGACTCACAATGACCTTCGATTTCGCTTTTATCCTCAGCACCCTGCCGGCGTTTTTGAAAGCCGTGGGCGTCACGCTGCAAGTGGGCCTGATCGCCATTGCCACCTCGTTGCTGGTGGCGCTGATCAACGCCGCACTGCTGGTGTTTCGCACGCCGTACCTGTCGCGCCTGGTGGCGCTCTATGTGGAACTGGCGCGCAATACACCGCTGCTGATCCAGCTGTTCTTCGTGTACTTCGCCTTGCCGGCCCTGGGTTTGAATATCTCCGGGTTCTGGGCGGCGATCATCACCATGACGTTCCTAGGCGGTGCCTACCTCACCGAAGTGCTGCGCGCCGGTGTGGAAGCGGTGCCGCTGGCGCAGATCGAGTCGGGCAAGTCCATCGGCCTGTCGGACTGGCAACTGCTGCGCCATGTGATCCTGCCCCAGGCCGGCATCCTCAGCCTGCCGGCGTTGTTCGCCAATTTCATCTTTCTGCTCAAGGAGACCACCGTGGTCTCTGCCGTGGCGGTGCCGGAGATTCTCTACACCACCAAGAGCTACATCGCCCTCTACTACAAGACCTACGAAATGCTCGCCGTGCTGACGCTGATTTGCGTGCTGCTGTTCTTGCCGCTGTCGCTGCTGCTCAGCCGCCTGGAACGGAGGCTCCAGCATGGCCAGTTCGGGTCTTGAGTTGTTGTGGGTGTCGTTGCCGCAATTGGGCAAGGGCGCTGCGCAGACCCTGTCGATTTCGTTGTTGAGCATCGCCTTCAGTACGGTCGGCGGCGTGTTGTATGGCGTGCTGCGCACCTTGAACAACAGGCTGGTCAACGCGGTGCTGCGGGTTTACCTGGAGCTGTTCCGGGCGATTCCGGTGCTGGTGTGGTTGTACCTGCTGTTCTTTGGCCTGCCGATCTTCTTTGGCCTGAGCATCCCCAGCTTCTGGTGCGCGGTGCTGGTGTTGTCGCTGTGGGGCGCCAGCGAAGTGGGCGAAGTGGTACGCGGCGCGTTGCATTCGCTGCCCCGCGGCCAGCGCGAAGCCGGCCTGTCGATTGGCTTGTCCGACCCGCAGTTGTACGGCTACGTGTTGCTGCCCCAGGCCCTCAAGCGCATGACGCCGCCGACCATCAACGTCTACACGCGCATCATCAAGACCAGTTCCCTGGCGGTGCTGATCGGTGTGGTGGACGTGATCAAGGTCGGCCAGCAAATCATCGAGCGCACCTATGAGTCGGTGTTGATCTACGGCGCGCTGTTCCTGTTTTTCTTCTTTATCTGCTACCCGTTGTCGGCCGCCTCCAAGGTGCTGGAACGGCGCTGGGCCCAAGCATGAGCGCATTGATCGAGTTCCAGGGTTTCAACAAATTCTTCGGCGACCAGCAGGTGCTCAAGGGTATCGACCTGAGTGTGCAAAGCGGCGAAGTGATGGTGATCCTCGGCCCCAGCGGCTGCGGCAAAAGCACCTTGCTGCGCTGCCTCAACGGCCTGGAAGTGGCCCATAGCGGCAGCCTGCGGTTTGCCGGCAAAGAGTTGTTGGATAAAACCACCGACTGGCGCCAGGTGCGCCAGGACGTGGGCATGGTGTTCCAGAGCTACCACCTGTTCCCGCACATGAGCGTGCTCGACAATATCCTGCTCGGCCCGCTGAAAGTGCAAAAGCGCGAGCCGCGCGAAGCCCGCGAGCAAGCCGAGAAACTGCTGGCGCGCGTCGGCCTGGCGGACAAGCGCGACGCCTTCCCGCGCCAGCTCTCCGGCGGCCAGCAGCAACGCATCGCCATCGTCCGTTCGCTGTGCATGAACCCTCAGGTCATGCTGTTTGACGAAGTCACCGCCGCCCTCGACCCGGAGATGGTCAAGGAAGTGCTGGAGGTGATCCAGGGCCTGGCCCGCGATGGCATGACCCTGCTGATCGTCACCCACGAAATGGCCTTCGCCCGCGCCGTCGCCGACCGCGTGGTGTTTATGGAGGCCGGTCGCATCCTCGAACACAACACCCCCGAAGAATTCTTTACGAACCCGCAAACCGCACGCGCGCAGCAGTTCCTGGAGAAGTTTTCCTTTGTCTCAACACTGCCCAAGAAAACCAAGGAACTGGAGCTGCTATGAAAAAGTTACTGCTGCCACTGTTGGCTGTCGCCTTACTGGCCGGCTGCGATAAAAAGGCCGAAGAGCCTGCTAAACCTGCTGCCGCCGTGAGCTACCTCGACAAGATCAAGGCGCGCGACAAGCTGATCGTCGGCGTATTCACCGACAAGCCACCGTTTGGCTTCGTCAACGAAGCGGGCCGCTATGTCGGTTTCGATACCGACATCGGCCGCCAATTCGCCAAGGACCTGTTGGGCGATGAGAACAAAGTCGAATTCGTCGCCGTCGAGCCGGCCAGCCGTATTCCGTTCCTGCAAAGCGACAAGGTCGACCTGATCCTCGCCAACATGACCGTGACGCCCGAGCGCAAGGAAGCGGTGGACTTCACCAACCCCAACCTGAAAGTCGCGGTGCAGGCGTTGGTGCCCCAGGACAGCGCGGTGAAAAGCCTGAATGACCTGGCCACCCGCACCACCATCGTCACCACCGGCACCACTGCCGATATCTGGCTGACCAAGAACCACCCGGACTGGAAACTGCTCAAGTTCGAGAAAAACTCCGAATCGCTGCAAGCGCTGTCGGCCGGGCGTGGCGATGCCTACGCGCAAGACAACCTGGTGCTGTTCAGCTGGGCCAAGCAGAACCCGGGCTACCGCGTGCTGGAAGAGAAACTCGGTGACGAAGCGCCCATCGCCCCGGCGGTGAAGAAGGGCAATATCGAACTGCGCGACTGGGTGAATGCCGAGTTGGCGAAGCTGGGTGAGGAGAAATTCCTGCTCAAGCTCTACGACCAATATGTGCGCAAGGAGCTGAGCGATGACACCAAGCCTGAGAGCGTGATCGTTGAAGGCGGGAAGTGGCAGGGCTAGTTCTGCGCTGACTGTTATGCCGCTATCGGGAGCAAGCTCCCTCCCACATTTGAATGTATTCACACGTCACATGTGCGAGAGGACTTGCCCCCGATGAGGCCGATGAACTCACCTCAATACGCCTTCCCCATGCAGATAAGGAACCCTGAACTAAGCTCACAGTCGCATACACACTGGCACATCGCATCGCGCACAAGGAGTCTGCATGGGCGGTCGTATTTCCATCTGTATCGTCGGTCTGGGTTTAGTGGTGTTGCTGAGCGCGTGTGGCCAGGAAAAAGCTGAGCCCAAGGCCCATTCGCGGGTCTTTGTTCAAACCGTACAACCCGCCGATTTCGCCGCGGCCGTCACGCTGACCGGAGATATCCAGGCCCGCGTGCAAACCGATTTGTCCTTCCGCGTCGGCGGCAAGATCATCCAGCGCATGGTGGATGTGGGTGACCGCGTGACCGCCAGGCAAGTGCTGGCCAGGCTCGATCCCAAGGATTTGCAGACCAACGTCGATTCCGCCCAGGCCCAGGTCGTGGCCGAGCAGGCGCGGGTCAAGCAAACCGCCGCTGCGTTTGTGCGCCAGGAAAAGCTCCTGCCCAAGGGCTACACCAGCCGCAGCGAATACGATTCCGCCCAGGCCGCGCTGCGCAGCAGCCAAAGTGCCCTGGCCGCCGCGCAGGCGCAGCTGGCCAACGCCCGTGAACAACTCGGCTATACCGCGCTGATCGCGGATGCGCCGGGGGTGATCACCGCCCGCCAGGCCGAAGTCGGTCAGGTGGTGCAGGCCACCGTGCCGATTTTCAGCCTGGCCAGCGATGGCGAGCGCGACGCGGTGTTCAACGTCTATGAGTCACTGCTGGTTGAGCCGCCGCCCGATGCGCCGATCACCGTCAGCCTGCTGGATAACCCCAGCATCAAGGCCGTGGGTAAAGTGCGTGAAGTCACACCTGCCGTGGCCGCCAATACCGGCACGGTGCAAGTGAAGATCGCCCTGCAATCGTTACCCGAAGGCATGCGGCTTGGTTCGGTGGTCAGTGCCACCGCCAATGGCCCGGCCAAAGCGAGTATCGAGCTGCCGTGGTCGGCGTTGACCAAAGACCTCAGCGAGCCCGCCGTATGGCTGGTGGACGGCGAGGGCAAGGCGCAACTGCACAAGGTCACGGTGGCGCGTTACCTCACCGGCAAAGTGATTATTGGCGACGGCCTCAAGGGTGGCGAAAAAGTCGTGGTGGCCGGTGGGCAATTGCTGCACCCCGGCATGCTGGTCGAGATCGCCCAGCCAGGAGCCCAGCCATGAAGCGCCTGACGGTTGTACTCGCCGCCAGCCTGTTGCTGATGGCCTGCTCCAAGGAAGAGCCGGCGCCCGAGCCCGTGCGCCCGGTGCTGTCCATGGAGGTGAAGTCCGAGGACCAGGAAACCCTCGGCCGTTTCGCCGGTACCATCCAGGCGCGCTATGAAAGCAATCTGGGCTTTCGCGTCCCCGGTCGCATCGCCCGGCGTGCCGTGGATGTAGGCGCCGAAGTGGACAAGGGTGCCTTGCTCGCGGTGCTCGACCCTACCGACCAACAGAACCAGTTGCGCGCCGCCCAAGGCGATTTGGCACGGGTGCAGGCCCAGTTCATCAACGCCCAGGCCAATGCCCGTCGCCAGCAGGAGCTGTTCAACCGTGGCGTCGGCGCCCAGGCCCAACTGGACGTGGCCCAGACCGACCTGAAAACCACCCAGGCCTCCCTCGACCAGGCCCAGGCGTCGGTCAACCAGGCCAAGGACCAACTCAACTACGCCGAGCTGCGCACCGACCACGCCGGCATCGTCACCGCCTGGAATGCCGAGGCCGGCCAGGTGGTCAGCGCCGGTCAGCAAGTGGTGACCCTGGCGCGCCCGGACATCAAGGAGGCGGTGATCGACCTGCCCGCCGGTCTTGCAGAGCGCCTGCCGCCGGACGTGGTATTCCTCGTCGCCGGGCAACTCGACCCCAGCGTCCACACCACCGCTATCGTGCGCGAGATCGAACCCCAGGCCCAAAGCGCCACGCGCACCCGTCGCGCGCGCCTGACCCTGGCCGAAACACCGCCCGCATTCCGCCTTGGTACGGCGATCAGCGTGACCTTGAGTTCAGCCATCGCCCCACGCATCGAGTTGCCCCTGAGCGCCTTGCAGGACGTCGACGGCAAGACCCGCATCTGGATCCTCGATACCCAAAGCCAGACCGTGCAACCGCGCGATATCACGGTGCTTAGCCGTGACGCTGACAGCGCCTTGCTCAACGGCGGCGTCAAACCCGGCGAGCGTATCGTTACCGCCGGCGTGAACAGCCTGAAGCCCGGGCAGAAAGTCAAAATCGACGAGGACAGCCCGCGATGAAAGGCAGCTTCAACTTATCCGACTGGGCCCTCAAGCATCAGTCCTTCGTCTGGTACCTGATGTTCGTCGCGCTGCTGATGGGCGTGTTCTCCTACATGAACCTGGGCCGCGAGGAAGACCCCTCGTTCACCATCAAGACCATGGTGATCCAGACCCGCTGGCCGGGCGCGACCCAGGAAGAAACCCTCAAGCAGGTCACCGACCGCATCGAGAAAAAGCTCGAGGAACTCGACGCCCTCGACTATGTGAAAAGCTACACGCGACCGGGTGAATCCACGGTGTTCGTGTTCCTCAAGGACACCACCAGCGCCAAGGCGATTCCGGAGATCTGGTACCAGGTCCGCAAGAAGATCGACGACATTCGCGGCACCTTCCCCCAGGGCTTGCAGGGGCCGTCGTTCAACGACGAATTCGGCGATGTGTTCGGCTCGGTGTACGCCTTTACCGGCGACGGCCTGTCGATGCGCCAGCTGCGCGACTACGTGGAGCAGGTGCGCGCCGAAATCCGTTCGGTGCCGGGGCTGGGTAAGGTCGAGATGATCGGCCAGCAGGACGAAGTGATTTACCTGAACTTCTCCACGCGCAAACTGGCGGCCCTAGGCATCGATCAGCGCCAGGTGGTGCAAAGCCTGCAATCGCAGAACGCGGTGACCCCCGCCGGGGTGATCGAGGCCGGGCCGGAGCGCATCTCGGTGCGTACCTCGGGGCAGTTCGCCTCGGAGAAAGACCTGGCCAACGTCAACCTGCGCCTCAATGACCGCTTCTATCGCCTGGCGGATATCGCCGAGATCAGCCGTGGCTACGTCGACCCGGCGCGGCCGATGTTCCGCTTCAACGGCAAGCCGGCGATTGGCCTGGCCATCGCCATGCAGAAGGGCGGCAATATCCAGTCGTTTGGCAAGGCGCTGCACACGCGCATGGACGAACTGACCGCCGACCTGCCGGTGGGCGTCGGTGTGCATAAGGTCTCCGACCAGGCCGAAGTGGTGGAAGAGGCCGTCGGCGGCTTTACCAGCGCGCTGTTCGAAGCGGTGATCATCGTGCTGGTGGTGAGCTTTATCAGCCTGGGCATGCGCGCCGGGCTGGTGGTGGCGTGCTCGATTCCACTGGTGCTGGCGCTGGTATTCGTGTTCATGGAATACAGCGGTATCACCATGCAGCGTGTGTCGCTGGGTGCGTTGATCATCGCCCTCGGCCTGCTGGTGGACGATGCGATGATCACCGTGGAGATGATGATCACGCGCCTGGAAAAAGGCGAAACCAAGGAGCAGGCGGCGACCTACGCCTACACCTCCACGGCATTCCCGATGCTCACCGGTACGTTGGTGACCGTGGCCGGCTTCGTGCCGATTGGCCTCAACGCCAGTTCGGCGGGCGAGTACACCTTTACCCTGTTCGCGGTGATTGCCGTGGCGATGCTGGTGTCGTGGGTGGTGGCAGTGCTGTTTGCGCCGGTGATCGGCGTGCATATCCTCAGCGCCAAGGTGAAACCCCACAGCGCCGAGCCGGGGCGCATCGGCCGCGCATTCAATGGCGGCATGCTCTGGGCCATGCGCAACCGTTGGTGGGCCATCGGTATCACTGTGGGCCTGTTCGTGGCGTCGGTGTTCTCCATGCAGTTTGTGCAGAACCAGTTCTTCCCGTCGTCGGACCGCCCGGAAATCCTCGTCGACCTCAACCTGCCGCAAAACGCCTCGATCAACGAGACGCGCAAGGCCGTCGACCGCCTCGAGGCGATTATCAAGGACGACCCGGACATTGCTCGCTGGAGCACGTATATCGGCCAGGGCGCGATCCGTTTCTACCTGCCCCTCGACCAGCAATTGGAAAACCCCTACTACGCGCAACTGGTGATCGTCAGCAAAGGCCTGGAAGAGCGCGGAGCCTTGATTGCGCGCCTGCAAAAGCGCCTGCGCGACGACTTCGTGGGCATCGGCAGTTTTGTGCAGCCGCTGGAAATGGGCCCGCCGGTGGGGCGTCCGATCCAGTATCGCGTGTCCGGCAAAGACACTGACCAGGTGCGCAAACACGCCATTGAACTGGCGACCCTGCTGGATAAAAACACCCACCTGGGCGAGATCATCTACGACTGGAACGAGCCGGGCAAAGTGCTGCGCATCGACATTGCCCAGGACAAGGCGCGCCAGCTCGGGCTGTCCTCCGAGGACGTGGCGCAACTGATGAACAGCGTGGTCAGCGGTGCGTCGGTGACCCAGGTGCACGACGATATCTACCTGATCAGCGTGGTCGGCCGTGCCGAAGACGCCGAGCGCGGTACCCCGGAAACCTTGCAGAACCTGCAGATCGTCACGCCCAACGGCACCTCGATTCCGCTGCTGGCCTTCGCCACCGTGCGCTATGAGCTGGAGCAGCCACTGGTGTGGCGTCGCGACCGCAAGCCGACCATCACCATCAAGGCCTCGGTGCGCGATGAGATGCAGCCGACCGACCTGGTCAAGCAGCTCAAGCCGGAGATCGACAGGTTCAGCGCCGGCCTGCCGGTGGGCTACAAGGTCGCCACCGGCGGCACCGTGGAAGAAAGCGGCAAGGCCCAAGGCCCGATTGCCAGCGTGGTGCCGTTGATGCTGTTCCTGATGGCGACGTTCCTGATGATCCAGTTGCACAGCGTGCAGAAGATGTTCCTGGTGGCCAGTGTCGCGCCGCTGGGGCTGATCGGCGTGGTGCTGGCGTTGATCCCCACGGGCACGCCCATGGGCTTTGTGGCGATCCTCGGCATCCTGGCGCTGATCGGCATCATCATCCGCAACTCGGTGATCCTGGTGACGCAGATCCACGAATATGAAGTGGCCGGCTACACGCCGTGGGACGCGGTGGTGGAAGCCACCGAGCATCGGCGCCGGCCGATCCTGCTCACGGCGGCTGCGGCGAGCCTGGGCATGATCCCGATTGCCCGCGAAGTGTTCTGGGGGCCGATGGCCTACGCGATGATCGGCGGCATCATCATCGCCACCTTGCTGACGCTGTTGTTCCTGCCGGCGCTGTATGTGGCCTGGTACAAGATCCGCGAGCCAAAGCAGGAACAACAGGAACAACACGGTTAAAAATGTGGGAGGGGACTTGCTCCCGATGGCGGTGGGTCAGCAAAAAATATTTGTCTGACCCACCGCCATCGGGAGCAAGTCGAATCGTCGCACCGCCCCTCCCACAATTGATCTCAGCTGGGCATGTGAGACGTGGGAAATTTCCGGAAGTGACGCCTGTTGCCTTAGCCAACCGTTGAGTACTTTACCCTCCGGTCTCCACCTCTCAACGATCGCCTGCCATGAACCGTCTGCGTCATACCTTGCTGATCTGCTGCTTCCTGTCGCCCCTGGCCTTTGCCGGCACCGTATTGGAAAACCCGTTGTGGCGAGTCGAACTCGACCCGGCCACCCTCGCCATCCGTGTGACACCCAGTGGCCAGCCCCAGGTGCAAGCATCAAACGGCGTAGCGGCGCGTGCCGTCAGCCAACTCGCACAAAACGCGCAACAGGCCAGTTGGCAATGGGATGACGGTGCCTATCGCGTGACTGCCAGCCTTGAGCAGCGCGACCTGGTGCTGTCGATCACGGCGCGGGAAGCCGGTGAGCTGCCGATTCTTCTGCAACCGCCGAGCGCCATGGGCCGAGGGTTGATATGGCCGTTGGCCGAAGGGCATTACGTGCCGGCCGGCAATGCCATGTGGAACGCTTTCCTGGTGGCGCAGGGTGACATCAACACCACCCAGGACCTCAGCCTGCCGCTGTGGGGCGTCGATCACGGCGCCTTCACCCTCAACTGGCTGCTGACCAATCCCTATAACAACCGCCTGCGCTGGCGGGGCCGGGCGTTGTCGCTGGCCCATGAGTTCACCTCGCTCGGGCCTGCCGCCCCCATGACACTGCTGTTGCACCTGGGCGAAAGCGATCCGCTGGCCGGGGCCAAGCGCTATCGCCAATGGCTGGTCGCGCAGGGTCGCTATGAGACCTTGGCAGACAAGCTGCGGCAAACCCCTGGGGCTGAAAAGCTGCTGGGCGCCAGCCATGTCTACCTGTGGGGCAATGACCTGCTGGCGCCGGAGGATGTGCGTGATTGGCCGCTGTTGCTCCAGCGCTTGCGCGCTCATGAACTCAGAGGCCTGTTGGACAAGGACTCCGCAGCGCTGCTGGCGCAGCCCCGCGCCTTGAATCGCTACGAACAAAGCGTGCTGTTACGCGGCCTCAACGCCGCGATCAACAGGAAGGCCCGGCAGAGTTGGCAGGTGGACGAGCCCGATATGACCCGTCTTGCCGCGCGCTACGGCGAGTTGCGTCGCGAATTGGCCGTGGACTTTGCCGGTGCCCTGCGCGATAGCCCCGGCACCTGGGGCAGCCAGGTGGTACAGACGCTGCGCGACGCCGGGCTGCCGCGCTTGATGCTGACCCTGGGCGAAGGCTGGGAAGGCGGCCTCTGGCACCCCGAGACCATCCGCGTTGGTGTCGACGTCGGCTACCTGATGGCGCCCTACGACTCCTACCAAACCGCATTGTCCGCCACCGAAAACCCCGACTGGACCACCGCCCATCTGGGCAGCCAGGCTTACCGCGACTGCGCCATCGTGTTGAAGGACGGCACACTCAAGACCGGCTTCCAGCAGTCCGGCCACTACACCGACCCGCGCTGCGTGCGGCCTCTGCTGGAGGCGCGGGTGAAAGCCGTGCAGGCCGTGGCCGGCTTCAACGCCTGGTTTCTCGATGCGTACGCCACCAGCATGCTGTTCGACAGCTACCGCGCCAGCGCACCGATGACCCAGGCGCAAAACGCCGAAGGCAATATCGATGCGTCCCGCTGGCTGAACACCACGCTGCAATTGCCGACCGGCTCCGAAGACGGCAACGCCATCACCGCCCAAGGCATCCTGTTCGCCCATGGCATGCAAACCCCGGTGCTGGGCTGGGGGGATCGCGACATGACCCAGGACAAACAGTCGCCCTACTACGTGGGCAACTGGTACCCGCCGGAGCAACCGGCGGTGTTCTTCAAATCGGTGCCGCTGAACGAGCCGTTTCGCACGCTCTACTTCGACCCGACGCTGCGCCTGCCGCTGTATCAGGCGGTGTTCCATGGCTCGGTGATCACCACCCATCACTGGCTGTTCGACAGCCTCAAGCTGAGCAATGTACGGGCTGAAAATGAGCTGACCCAACTGCTCTACAACGTGCCGCCGCTGTATCACCTGAGTGCTGCGACGCTCAAGGCGCGGCTGTCGCTGATCCAGCGCCAGGATCGATTTTTCCGACCGCTGCATGAGCGCCTGGCCACCCAGGCGATGACCGGGTTTCGCTGGCTGACGGCGGATCGGCAGGTGCAGGAAACCACGTTTGCCGATGGCACGCGGTTGGTGGCGAATTTTTCCACGGGGTCCAGAGAGGGGTTTGCGGCAAGGAGTGTGACAGCGGTGGTGGATGGGACATCGGTGGTGTATCAGGTACGGTAGGGGTGTGTATCAGTCCGTCATCGGGGGCAAGCCCCCTCCCACAGGGGCATGCATTCCAAATGTGGGCTGACTCAAGCCTTGCGCCAAACGCTGGCCAACCAGGGCTGCTGGGGTCGAGGCAACCCGGCGGGTCGGTAGTAATGCTCCAGTTCCACGAAGCCGGCGGCGGTGAGCAGTGCCTGCCACGCCTCGAGGTCGTGATAGGAACCATAGCGCGGCCCATTCCAGCCTTCCTGGTTCTCACCCCGTGGATTGGAACTGAACAGCACACCGCCGGGCTTCAGCGCCCCATGCAGTTGCTTGAGCACACGGGGCAGTTCCTGCTTGGGGATATGAAACAGCACCGCATTGGCAAAGATCCCGTCAAAGCGTTCGGTGGGCAGATCCAGCTTGAGGAAGTCCTGCTGCAACACCTCACAGCCGCTGTCTTCGCGCGCCATTTGCGCAAACCGCTCGGAGCCATCCAGGCCGACGGCGATATGCCCCAGGCGCGTAAAGGTCTGCAAGTCCCGCCCCGGCCCGCAGCCGAAATCCAGCACGGTAAAGGGCGCCGAGCCCTGGATATGGCGCAGCAGCGCGTCGATGTTCTGGCTCACATCGTGATCGCGGGTGCCTTCACGAAAGCTCTCGGCCACGCTGTTGTAGTGGCCGAGGGTGGTGGACGTGATCTGGTCGAGGTCGTCGGGCTTGAGGGGCATGGTGATGAATACCGGGCGCTGAGATGGCCCGACTATACCTCACCTCTTGTTCAGCACTCGCGCCAGGCGATCGCCGCCGAGTTGAATCACCGCCACCAGGATCACCAGCAGCACAATCACCGTAAGCATGATCTGCGTATCAAAGCGCTGGTAGCCATAGCGATAGGCAATGTCGCCCAAGCCACCGGCCCCGATCGCCCCGGCCATGGCCGACGAGTTGATCATGGTCACCAGGGTGATGGTGAACCCGCCGACAATCCCCGGCAGCGCTTCGGGCAGCAGTACATGCCAGATGATGTGCCAGCGCCGGCAACCCATGGCCTGGGCGGCTTCGATCAGGCCGTGGTCGACCTCGCGCAGACTCACTTCGGCGATCCGCGCAAAAAACGGCGTGGCGGCGATGGTCAGCGGTACGACCGCCGCCCACACGCCATAGGTGGTGCCGACGATCAGCCGCGTGAACGGGATCAGCGCCACCATCAGGATCAGGAACGGAATCGAGCGGAACAGATTGACGAACGCCCCCAGCACCCGGTTCAGCGCCGGTGCCTGGTAGATGCCGCCTTTGTCGCTGGTCACCAGAAACACCGCCAGCGGAATGCCCACCAGCAAGGCGATCAACGACGACACGCCGACCATCAACAAGGTGTCGATGGCGCCTTGCACTAAACGATCAAACCACATAGCCCAGCACCTCCACCTGTTGTGCCCAGTTCGCGGCGCGGTTGCGCAGTTCTTCGGTGCCATGGGGCGAGCCATTCACCGCCAGCAGCAGTTGCCCCAGTGCGTGGCCCTGAATCCGTTCGACACCGCCCTGCAGGAGACGCACACGCCCGCCGAGGGCGCTGAACAGCGCGGCCAGGTCCGGTTCATCGCTGGCACTGCCGGTGAACTGCAAGCGCAGTACCACGGAGGCGTCCGGTGATTCAGGCTGGGTGTGCAAACGGCTTTGCAGTTCTTCCGGCAGCCCATGTTGCAGCGGCGCCAGCAGGGTCTGGCTGACCTCATGTTGCGGGTTGCCAAACACTTGCCACACCGGGCCTTGCTCGACGATGCGCCCGTGTTCCAGCACCACCACGCGGTCGCAGATGTCGCGGATCACCGCCATCTCATGGGTGATCAAGACGATGGTCAGGCCCAGGCGCCGGTTGATCTCGCGCAACAGGCCGAGGATCGATTGGGTGGTCTCCGGGTCGAGGGCCGAAGTGGCTTCGTCGCACAGCAGGATCTGCGGGTCGTGCACCAGCGAACGGGCGATGCCCACGCGCTGTTTCTGCCCGCCGGACAGCTGCGCCGGGTAGGCCTTGTGCTTGTCCTGCAAGCCGACCAATTCCAGCAGCTCACGCACCTTTTGCTTACGCTGGGGCTTGGGCACGCCGGCGACTTTCAGCGGCAATTCGACGTTCTGCCACACGGTCTTGGCCGACATCAGGTTGAAGTGCTGGAAGATCATGCCGATACGCCGGCGCAGCGCCACCAGGTGGTCTTCGTCGAAGTCGCCGATGTCCACCTGATCGATCAGCACGCGCCCGCTGCTGGGTTGTTCCAGGCGGTTGATGGTGCGGATCAGCGAGGACTTGCCGGCGCCGCTGCGGCCGATAATGCCGAACACTTCACCGCGCTGGATCGCCAGGTCGATGCCTTGCAAGGCATGCACGCCGCCGTCGTAGGTCTTGCCCAGGTTGATAAAGCGCACGTGCGCGCGGTTCAGGTCCGGATGCAGTTCTGTCTGTTCGGCGTCCCTGGGCGGTGAGCCCAGGTCGCGCAGTCGAGCGTGGGCGGCGGTCATTTTTTATCTTCCCAACCGACTTGGTAGAGCTTGCCGAGGGATTTATCCAGGGCGGCACGCACCACCGGCGAGTGCTGGTAGATGTCGACGAACTTGATCACGCGCGGGTCGGTTTTGCTTTTTGGCTGGATCACGAACTGGATCACGTATTCCGGGTGGTCGAGGCCGTCGAACAGCAGCGCCGACTCGGCATCGAAGGTCTTGGACAGGCGGATGTAGGCCGGGTAGCCCTGCACCAGGTCCGCGTCGTCATAGGCGCGCACCAGTTGCACGGCCTCGACTTGCAGGATCTTGATCTTCTTCGGGTTGCTGACGATGTCTTCTTCGGTGGCCTTGTAGCCCACGCCCGGCTTGAGGGTGATCAAGCCGGCCTTGGCCAGCAGTTGCAGGCCGCGACCGCTGTTGATCGGGTCGTTGGCAATCGCCACGCTGGCGCCCTGGGGCAGGTCGTTGATGCTTTTGTACTTTTTCGAATACAGCCCGACGTTGTTGATGATGCCCGGCGCGTACGGCACCAGGTCGAAACCGGCGGCGGTCTTGGCGTTTTCCAGGAACGGGATGTGCTGGAAGTAGTTCACGTCGATATCGCCGGCGGCCAGGCTGACATTGGGCGCGATCCAGTCGGTGAATTCCACCAGCTCGACCTTCAAGCCTTGCTTGCCGGCTTCGGCGACGGCGGCTTCCAGGGGGATCGCGAAGGCGGCGGTGGTGCCGATTTTCAACGGTGCATCGGCGGCGAACACCGCCGAGCTGAACAACCCGAAGGCCAGGGCCAGTGCTTTGACTGGGTGGGAGAGCAGTGTTTTTTTCATGGTCGATTTCCAGTCATAAGGTATTTGTACAAACAGTGGAGATCCACTGTGGGAGGGGGCTTGCTCCCGATAGCGGTGTATCAGTCACCGGATTGGTTTGCTGACACTCCGCTATCGGGAGCAAGCCCCCTCCCACATTTTCCAATCAGTGGCGGTAGGTCGAGCCGGTGTGTTGTTCGGGTAAGCGAGCACTGGCGTGGAAGACTTTTTCGCGCAGCGTGCCGGTCTCATAAGCGGTCTTGTACGAGCCCCGTCGTTGCAACTCCGGCACCACCAGATCGATAAAGTCCACATAGCTTTCCGGCGTGACAATGCGCGTGAGGTTGAAGCCATCCAGCCCGGTTTCGCTGATCCAGGATTCCAGCTCGTCAGCGACCTGTTCGGGGGAGCCGACCAGGGTGATATAGCGCCCGCCGAGGGCGTGCTGTTCGAGCAGCTTGCGTCGGGTCCAGTCGTTGTTCTGCAGGTTCTTGGTGGCCGACTGGATCGCGTTGCTCTTCACGTACTGGATCGGTTCGTCGATTTCGTATTGAGAAAAATCAATCGCGGTGGACGCCGAAAAGTGCGCGACGCCGGCCTCCGCGCTGGCATAGCTCAGGTACTCGGCATGCTTGGCCCAGGCCAGTTCTTCGGTGGCGCCGACGATCACGTTCAACCCCATGAACACCTTGATGTCATCCGGGTTGCGCCCGGCCTCGACCGCGCTGGCGCGCACCTTGTCCACCTGCACCTTGGTCGCGGCCTTGTTCTGCCCGCTGATGAATACGCACTCGGCATGGCGCCCGGCGAACAACAGGCCACGGTCTGAACTGCCGGCCTGGAACAGCACCGGCGTACGCTGCGGCGACGGCTCGCACAGGTGATAACCCTCCACCTGGTAGAACTCGCCATGGTGCTCGACCTTGTGCACCTTGCCCGGCTGCGCATAGACCCGCGCCTGCGGATCGTTGAGCACTGCGTCGTCTTCCCAGCTGCCTTCCCAGAGTTTGTAGAGCACTTCCAGGTATTCATCGGCCTGGTCGTAGCGCCGGTCATGCTCGACCTGTTCGGTGAGGCCCATGGCCTTGGCGGCGCTGTCGAGGTAGCCGGTGACGATGTTCCAGCCCACCCGGCCACGGCTCAGGTGATCGAGCGTGGACATGCGCCGGGCGAACAGATACGGCGGCTCATAGGTGAGGTTGGCGGTGAGGCCGAAGCCGAGGTTTTTGGTCACGGCGGCCATCGCCGAAACCAGCAGCAGCGGGTCATTGACCGGCAGCTGGATCGACTCCTTGAGCGGTACATCGATGGAGTTCTGGTACACGTCATACACGCCGACGATATCGGCGATGAACAAACCGTCGAACAGTCCGCGCTCCAGGGTTTGCGCGAGGTCGGTCCAGTACTCGATGCTTTTGTACTGGGTGGACGTGTCCCGTGGATGGGTCCACATGCCGTGGTTGATATGCCCGATGCAGTTCATGTTGAAGGCATTGAGCAGGATCTTTTTCTTTGCCATCAAATGGTCCCCCGCAGTGGCGGGTTTTCAGCGTTGAGGTAGTAATTGCCCACCGCGTGGTACTTCCAGCGCACCGGGTCGTGCAGGGTGTGCACGCGGGCGTTGCGCCAGTGGCGGTCGAGGCCGTGCTCGGCGAGGGTGGCCTGGCTGCCGGCCAGCTCGAACAGGGTGCTGCCGGCGGCCAGGGAAATCTCGGTGCTCAAGGCGCGCACTTCAGCGACGGCGATGGACGCCGCCGCCACGGTCTCTGCATTGCTGTCGGCCTGGGCGCGGTCGAGGTAAACACCGGCACGTTCCAGCAAGGCTTCAGCGGCGTGCAGGCGAATGCTCAGGTGGCCGAAGCTCTTCAGGGTCAGTGGGTCTTCGGTGGCCTTGTCGTTGCCGGAGTCGATCCATGGGCGGGTCTTGGTGCGCACAAAGTGCAGCGCATCTTCAAAGGCGGCGCGGGCGATGCCGGTGTCGATGGCGGCGTGAAGAATCTGAGCCAGCGGGCCGACCGTGGTCGGGCGCTCGAAAGCGCTCTGGAACGGGATCACGTCGTGGGCAGCAACCCACACGTTATCGAACACCACCGAGCCGCTGCCGGTGGTGCGCTGGCCGAAGCCGCTCCAGTCGTCGATGACCGTCAAGCCTTCGCTGTCGCGGGGCACGAAGGCCAGTTGCTGGATGCCGTGTTCATCCACCACCGAGGTAGGAATGCGCTGGGCATAGATCGCGCCGGTGGCGTAGAACTTGCGGCCGGTGATGCGGAAGCCGTCGCCGTCGCGGGTGATCTTGGTGACGCGATCATGGGCGGTCCTGGTGCCCAGTTCCGCCAGGGCGTTGCCGAAACGCTGGCCGGCGAGCACTTCGGCGTACAGGCGTTGTTGCTGTTCAGGGCTGCCATTCACGCGCAGTACTTCGAGGGCATAGAAATGGTTTTGCGGAATCTGGCCCAGGGAGGCATCCGCCTGGGCGATCAGGGCAATGACCTTGGCCAGGGTCACGTTGGACACGCCGGCGCCGCCAAATGCCTTGGGCACACTGATGCCCCACAGGCCGGAGCGCGAGAACACGTCCAGCTCGGGCAGCGGCAGGCGGCGTTCGCGGTCGCGCTGGGCGCTGTCGCGGCGCAAGTCTTCGGCCAGGTCGCTGGCGACAATAAGGGCCTGTTCGTCGCTGGTGATAACCGCGACACGGTGAGAAAAGGTCATGAGTTTCTCCAGAGGTCTGGTCGGTTAAATCCAGGAATGGCGAGCCGGCAACGTGCCGTTCAAGCGATAGGCGCCGACGGCGTGATACTTCCAGCGCACCGGGTCGTGCAGGGTGTGCACGCGGGCGTTGCGCCAGTGACGGTCGAGGTTGAATTCGGCGAGGGTGGCGCGGCTGCCGGCCAGTTCGAAGAGCTTTTCGCTGACCAGCAACGACACTTCTGTGGTGAGCACCTTCGCTTCGGCCACGGCAATCGACGCACGCGCGGCGGACTGTGCGGTGATCGGCGCGGCGCTGACCTGGTCCAGCACTTGCCCGGCCTTGCGCAACAGCGCTTCGGCGGCGTGCAGTTCGATCTTCAGCTTGCCGATATCGGCGATCACGTAGAGGTCATCGCTGGCACGCTCGACCTTGGCGTCGATCCACGGGCGCGAACGCTCACGCACAAAGGCGATGGTGTCATCCAGCGCGCCACGGGCGATGCCGGCGTCGATGGCGGCCTGGATCAGTTGCGAAACGGCGCCCTGGATAGTCGGGCTTTCGCCGATGCGCCAGTTCTCTACGACCAGTTCGGCGTCCACGGGCACGCGGTCCAGCAGCACGGTGCCGCTGGCGGTGGTGCGTTGGCCGAAGCCCGACCAGTCATCCACGATGCGCAGCCCTGCGGTGCCACGGCGTACAAACGCCATGACCTGCCTGCCATCGTCGTTCAGCGCCTTCACCGCCACCCAATGGGCAAACAGTGCGCCGGTTGAATAGAACTTCTGGCCGCTGATCACGTAACCGTCGCCTTGGGCGGTGATGCGCGCCTTGAGCTCCAGGGTGTTCCTGGTGCCGCGTTCCGGGCCGCCATTGCCGATGCGCCAGCCGTCGAGGACGCTCTGGAACAGCTGCTCTTTCTGGCGCTCTGTGGCGGCGCCCTGCAACACCTGCAGGATGCCGAAATGATTCTGCGGGATCTGCCCGAGGGCGGGGTCTGCCGCGCTGATGATCGCGAAGACTTCGGCCAGGGTCACGAATGAGACTTGTGGGCCGCCGTATTCGCGGGGGATGGAAATACTGCCCAGCCCACTGCGGGTGAATTGTTCGATCTGCGCCCACGGCAGCTTGCGTTGCTGGTCACGCTGGGCGGCGTGCAGGCGCGCGGCCTGGGCCAGCTCGTGGGCAGCCTTAAGCGCCTCTGCATCGTTGCGCAGCACGGTGGCCGGCAACAGCAGGGGAGCAACGTCCAGATCACTCTGGGGGGGTGTTAGAGCCAAGTTAGACATCAGCGCCGCTCCTTGGCTGCACGTAATGCCCTGGCGTTATGCACCGGGGTAATTCTGACCATACCGACCTCGCATTCAATGAAATAAAAACAGAAAAATCAGAGATGTCCGGTGGTCCGGTGCATATACCCTAAGCGTGTTAAATATTTAAATAAACTAACTTTTGGGAATATGCATAGAAGGTCTGTCACCCCGGTTCACAGGGTGAGCCGAGGGGCCGTGGTTGGTAGGCCCGCGCGGTCCCGGCCGGCTGGCTCGGCGCGCAGGCGGCAATGCGCAACGTACGCGTGGGCGCCCAGCGCGAATTGTTGCCGACACGATCGAGAATGCAGTACGTCACCTCCAGGCGGCTGTCGTCACCTGCCTCGACAATCACCGTCGAAGGCACCCACACCTGCACGACCACCCCGACGGCTCTGGCCTGGATCCTAGGCAGGTCCATGCGTACATCTCCCCAGCGCAGGGTGATGGCATCGCCCGTGGCCATGTTCAGGTAAGGCGCGATGGTCAGCGGAATACCCCGTCGCACCTGGCGACCGTTGACGCCGTAGCGACGGATGGTCTCGGGCAAACCGACGGGGGCGAGGTTGTGGTTTTCGTCGCTGTACAGGGGGGAGGGCTGGCCGCCGGGGTATCGGGTCTTTACACACACACCTTTCACGGCCGAGCGGGCAGGTGCACGACCGACTTGCATGACCTGGTAATGCACCTGGGCCGGGCCGTCCAGCACAAAACTTTCCGGCACCCGCAGATGGGTCGGCGAGCCGACCTTGCACGCGCTCACCCTGCGTGAGGCGGCGAAGCAGTTGTTCCAGAACAGTTCGATCAGGTCGCCCTCATCCATGCCGGGGTAAGGCGCGATGTCCACCTGAAGTTGACTGGCCGCCAGTGCGTTGATGCCGTGCCGGTTAGCCTGGGGCAAGGTGGGGGCCGTGAGCAGGGCCGGGGTTGCAGTGCGCGTCATAAGTAATCTCCTTGATGCAGCCAGCAGCAATCGTTCCAGCCCCGCGGCGCGGGTGCGCAGGTGGACTGAAAGGAACGATTCAGTGAGTAGCCGGGATAGGATCCAATCCTCTGGACGCTAGATAAGAGGGTTGGCCACGGAGCGTCAATGGCGGCAAAAGGCTAAACGGCGGGTTGGAGCAGATTCAGAAGGGTCTGACTGGGCAGGGGATTTTTGGATCGGCGAGACGGCGGGTTTACGCGTGGATGGCGAGGATTTCCTGTAGGAGCAGATTGTGTGGTGAGGGAGCAAGCTCCCTCGGCACATCAGTGGGCGAGGAACTTGCTCAGGAACTGCCGGGTGCGTTCTTCCTTGGGGTTTGCGAACAACGCCTTGGCTTCGCCTTGCTCCACGATCACGCCCTTGTCGAAGAAGATCACCCGGTTGGCCACATCGCGGGCAAAGCTCATTTCGTGGGTAACGATGACCATGGTGCGGTTTTCTTCGGCGAGGCTGCGGATGGTCGCCAGCACTTCGCCCACCAGCTCCGGGTCCAGCGCCGAGGTGGGTTCGTCGAACAGGATCACCTCCGGCTCCATGGCCAGCGCGCGGGCGATTGCCACGCGCTGTTGCTGGCCGCCGGACAGGCGCCGTGGGTAGGCGTCTTCCTTGCCCGCCAGGCCGACCCTGGCCAGCAACTTGCGCCCCAAGGCGATAGCTTCTTCACGCGGCATCTTCTTGACCACGGTCGGCCCTTCGATGACGTTTTCCAGTGCTGTGCGGTGGGGGAACAGGTTGAAGTTCTGGAACACAAAACCCACGTGCTGGCGCAGGCGCCGCACCAGGCCTTGTTGCTGGTTGAGCGGTTTGCTGCCGTCGATCTGGATGTCGCCCACCTTGATCCGGCCGCTGGTGGGTTCTTCGAGGAAATTCAGGCAGCGCAGGAAGGTGGTTTTGCCGGAACCGCTGGGGCCGATGATGGCGACGACTTCGCCTTCCTTGACCTCCAGGTCGATGCCGTTGAGTACCACCTGACCGTTGAATTGTTTGGTCAGTTTTTCAACCACGATCATGCTTCAAGACTCCAGGTCATGCCGGTTGACCCGGTCTTCCAGGCGGTTTTGGAAATGCGCCAGGATGCTGGCCAGCACCCAGTAGATCAGGGCGGCGGACAGGTACATGGTGAAAATTTCGAAGGTACGCGCAGACACCAGTTGAGCCTGGCGGAACAGTTCTGGCACCTGGATGGTGGCGGCCAGCGCGGTGTCCTTGACCAGCGAAATAAAGCTGTTGCCCAACGGTGGCAGGGCGGTGCGCATTGCCTGCGGCAGGATGGCCCGGCGCAGGGTCTGCGCACGGGTCATGCCGATACTGGCGGCGGCTTCCCATTGGCCACGCTCGATGGAGGCGATGGCGGCCCGCAGGATTTCACAGGCGTAGGCGGCCATGTTCAGCGAAAAGCCGATCATGGCGGCCGGGATCGGATCCAGCTCGATGCCCACTTGCGGCAAGCCGTAGTAGATCAAAAACAGCTGTACCAGCAAGGGCGTGCCGCGAAAGAACGACACGTAGACGCGGGCTGTCCAGCTCAGCAGTTTGAAGCGCGACAACCGCATCAAGGCCAGGCCGAAGCCCAGCAGCAAGCCGAAAAACATCCCGCCAAGGCTGAGAATCACCGTGTAGTACGCGCCCTTGAGCAGAAAGGGCGCGGAGTCCAGCGCGAGTTGGAAACCTGCTTCCATTATTGAGTGACGTCAGCGTTGAAGTACTTCTCGGACAGCTTCTTCAAGGTGCCGTCGGCGCGCAGCTTGTCGAGGGCCTTGTTCACCGCTTCCAGCAGCTCGGGCTCGCCTTTGCGCAGGGCGATACCGGCTTCCTGGCGGGAGAAGGCGTCGCCGGCAGCGGCGGTGTCCGGGGCTTTCTTGGCGTATTCCAGGGCGGCCAGGCGGTCGATCAGGATGGCGTCGATACGGCCGATGCGCAGGTCCTGGAACTTGGTCGGGTCATCGTTATAGGTCTTGATAATGGCTTTGGGTTGGTTGTCCTTGAGCCATTGTTCGTAGTTGGTGCCCAGGCCTACCCCGACTTTCTTGCCGGCCAGGTCGTTGGCGGTCTTGATGGTGTCGACGTTCTTTTTCAGCACCAGCGCCTGGATACCGGACACGGTGTAGGGCGTGGAAAAGTCGTATTTCTTCTTGCGCTCTTCGGAGATGGTGACTTGGTTGACCACCGCATCCAGGCGCTTGGATTCCAGGGCGGCGAGGATGCCGTCCCATGGCGTGGCTTGCAGCTTGACCTTCACGCCCAGCTCTTTGGCCAGGGCCTCGGACAGCTCGACTTCGAAGCCGCTGAGCTTGCCACTTTCATCGACGAAGCTGAACGGCGGGTAAGTGCCTTCCAGGCCGATTTTGATCTCGCCGGCCTTTTTGATGTTGCCCAGTTGCTCGCCGGCAACCGCCTGGCCCAGCCAACCGGCACCGAGCGCCAGACCCAAAGTGCCAACGAGCAACGTGCGACGGAATACAGAAATAGTCATGAAGAGCCCCTGTGTTTTTTATGTTGAGCGAAGCAGGTGACGCGGTAGTCGTATCCTGCCTTAAAGCGCGTAGCGCGTCTTCGCCTACGGCGCGATGATAAAGCCGGGTTTTAAGACTTGAAAATAATATAAATCTTATTTGATATTCTATTTAGGAATATTTGGCGAGTCTAATATGGGAGGGGCAGGCCCCCTCCCACATTTAGCCCGCATTTATTCAGTTGAAAACCGAGTCATAGGCAAACAACGCCGGTGCCCCACCGGTATGCAGGAAAATAATCGGACCATCTTCGAAGCGCTGGCGGCCGATACCGTCCAGCAAGCCGGCCATGGCCTTGCCAGTGTAGACCGGGTCCAGCAGCAGGCCTTCCTGGCTCGCCAATAGCTTGACCGCCGACAGGGTGCCGGCGTTCGGTTCACCATAACGGGGGCCGAAATATTCGTCCCACAGGATCACCTTGAACGCGTCGGGGATGTCCACGCCGAGCAACTCGGCCGTGCGCTCGGCCAGGCCCTGGACTTTCGGGAACTGCGCTTCTTCCGTGCGCGATACGGTGATGCCGATCACGGGCAGTTGCGGCAGCACTTCACTCAAGGCCAGGGCCAGACCACTGTGGGTACCGGCGCTGCCGGAGGCCAGCACCACGGCGGCGAATTCGATACCGCTGTCTTCGATCTGTGCGGCCAGCTCCAGGCCGGCGCGCACGTAACCGAGGGCACCGAGGGCATTGGAGCCGCCGATGGGCACCAGGTATGGCTTCTTGCCGTTGCTGCGCAGGCGATCGGCAAGGGCGTTGAGTTGGTCGTCGACGTTGTCGAGGTTTTCCACCAACTCTACCTTGGCATCGAACAGCTCCAGCAGCAGGCGGTTGCCGTTGCCCAGGTAGTTGGGGTCTTCGGTGCCGGTGGGGTTTTCCAGCAGGGCGACGCAGCCCAGGCCGAGCCTGGCGGCGAGGGCGGCGGTCTGGCGTACGTGGTTGGACTGGATCGCGCCGGCGGTCACCAGGGTGTCGGCGCCCTGGGCGATGGCATCGGCTGCCAGGTATTCGAGTTTGCGCAGCTTGTTGCCGCCCATGGCCAGCGGCGTGGTGTCGTCGCGCTTGACGTAGATGTCGCGTCCCAACCAGGTCGACAGCCGTTCGAGTTTTTCCAGGGCGGTGGCGCCGCCGAGCAGTTCCAGGCGGTTAAAACGGTCGAGCTGTTGCTTGATCATGGCTACGCACGGTGGCTGAGGGATGGAGCGACTATAGGCAGGCACTTTTCATCGGGCAACCGCCAATCGCTTATGCCTGATGGTTCTTAGCATCACACCATTGGTTCTTAAGGGCGGCCAGGGTGGATACCGTAAAGTGATGGCCATTACGTCAGGAGTGAATACCGTGAGTGAGCGTTCCAGCCATTGGCAATTACAGACCATCGTCAGCCAACTGCGCAGCGCCCGTGACCAGTGGCGAACACGCAATGGCCGCTTGAGCGGCGAGCATGGCGGCCGCGAATTGCCGTCCCGTGAAGCCGTTGCCCAGATTCTCGAGTCCCTCTGCGGTGCGCTGTTTCCGATGCGCCTGGGGCCTGCGGACTTGCGTGAAGAAAGTGAAGATTTCTACGTCGGCCATACCCTCGACGTTGCGCTGAATGCCTTGCTGGCCCAGGCGCGCCTGGAATTGCGCTATGCCGCGCGCCAGGGCGGCGAGGATGACAGCCAGATCGACGCCCATGCCATCCGGCTGATCCAGGATTTCGCCCTGGCCTTGCCGTCCTTGCGCAGCCTGTTGGACACCGACGTGCTCGCCGCCTACCACGGCGACCCGGCCGCGCGCAGCGTGGATGAAGTGCTGCTGTGCTACCCGGGGATCCTCGCGGTGATTCACCATCGCCTGGCCCACCACCTGTACCGCGCCGGCTTGCCGCTGCTGGCACGGATCAGCGCGGAAATCGCCCACTCGGCCACCGGCATCGATATCCACCCCGGCGCGCAGATCGGCCCGAGCTTCTTCATCGACCACGGCACGGGCGTGGTGATCGGCGAAACCGCAATCATCGGCGAGCGGGTGCGCATCTATCAGGCCGTCACCTTGGGGGCCAAGCGCTTCCCGGCGGACGAAGATGGGCAGTTGCAGAAGGGCCATGCGCGCCACCCGATTGTCGAGGACGACGTGGTGATCTATGCCGGGGCGACGATCCTCGGGCGCATCACCATCGGCAAGGGCTCGACCATTGGCGGCAATGTGTGGCTGACCCGCAGTGTGCCGGCGGGGGCGAATATTACGCAGGCGAATCTGCAGCATGATGATGGGGCGCAAAAATAGCGCCGGTCTTAAAAATCACACAAAACCCTGTGGGAGGGGGCTTGCCCCCGATAGCGGAGTGTCAGTCAAAAATGAATTGGCTGAACCACCGCCATCGGGGGCAAGCCCCCTCCCACATTTTGACGGCATTCCACATGGAGGCCGTATTTCAGTCAGCAGTCGCTGAACGATTTCCTTTGCTCACCCGTCATACCACTCAGCCCTGCGATTAGCCCCAAACCGCCTATTCATGTTTAACTTGAACGTTCGTTCAAGTTAAACCCGGTGGTTCGCTGCCCGCTCACAACAGGAGGCTTACCTTTGCTGAGTCCGTTTTATACAGCCACATCCCTCACCCTCGGGGTGCATTGTTCATGAGTGCATCGTCCACCCCATCCAGCGGCCTGGTGCGCATGAATGCGCCGGTCTTCTACTTTGCCGCCACCTTCATCTTGCTGTTCGGCATCACTGTCATCGCTATCCCGCAACAGGCCGGTGCCTGGTTGCTGGCGGCGCAAAACTGGGCGGCCAACACGGTCGGCTGGTACTACATGCTGGCGATGACCCTGTATCTGGTCTTCGTGGTGGTCACCGCGCTATCGGGCTACGGCAAGATAAAACTCGGTGCCGACCACGACGAGCCCGAATTCAGTTACCTGTCCTGGGCCGGCATGCTGTTCGCCGCCGGGATCAGCATCACGTTGTTCTTCTTCTGCGTGTCCGAGCCGCTGACGCACCTGGTGCAACCGCCCCAGGGCGAGGCCATGAATGCCGACGCCGCGCGCCAGGCCATGCAGGTGCTGTTCCTGCACTGGGGCCTGCACGGCTGGGGCGTGTTTGCCTTTGTCGGCATGGCGCTGGCGTATTTCGCCTACCGGCATAACCTGCCGCTGGCGTTGCGCTCGGCGCTGTACCCGCTGATCGGCAAGCGCATCAATGGCCCTATCGGCTATGCG
The DNA here is from genome assembly GCF_006517195.1 of Pseudomonas sp. NIBRBAC000502773. Taxonomy (NCBI): domain Bacteria; kingdom Pseudomonadati; phylum Pseudomonadota; class Gammaproteobacteria; order Pseudomonadales; family Pseudomonadaceae; genus Pseudomonas; species Pseudomonas sp. NIBRBAC000502773. The sequence continues at coordinate 3,586,175 of NZ_CP041189.1, forward strand.
GTGGATGGCTTCGGCATCATTGCCACGGTGTTCGGCCTGGGGGCCGACATGGGTTTTGGCGTGCTGCACCTCAATTCCGGCCTCGACTACCTGTTCGGCGTTGCCCACACCCAGTGGATCCAGGTCGGCTTGATCACTCTGATGATGGGCGCGGCGATCCTAGTCGCCGTGGCCGGCGTCGACAAGGGCGTGCGGGTGATGTCCGACATCAACATGCTGCTGGCCTGCGCGCTGCTGCTGTTCGTGTTGTTCGCCGGGCCCACCCAGCACTTGCTCAACACCCTGATCCAGAACATCGGTGATTACCTGGGCGCGTTGCCGACCAAGAGTTTCGATGTGTACGCCTACGACAAACCGAGCGACTGGCTGGGCGGCTGGACGGTGTTCTACTGGGCCTGGTGGATTGCATGGTCGCCATTCGTAGGCCTGTTTATCGCGCGCATTTCCCGTGGCCGGACCATCCGCGAATTCGTGTTCGGCGTGCTGCTGATCCCGCTGGGCTTCACCCTGGCGTGGATGTCGATCTTCGGCAACAGCGCCATCGACCAGGTGCTCAACCACGGCATGGCCGCCCTCGGTCAGTCGGCCATCGATGATCCGTCGATGAGCCTCTACCTGCTGCTGGAAACCTACCCGTGGAGCAAGACGGTTATCGCGGTCACGGTGTTCATCAGCTTCGTGTTCTTCGTAACTTCCGCTGACTCGGGCACCGTAGTGCTGTCCACCCTCTCGTCCAAAGGCGGCAACGCCGATGAAGATGGACCGAAATGGCTGCGGGTGTTCTGGGGTGCGATGACCGCGCTGGTCACCAGTGCCTTGCTGTTTGCCGGCAGCATCGATTCGCTGAAATCGGCGGTGGTGCTGACCTCGTTGCCGTTCTCGCTGATCCTGCTGCTGATGATGTGGGGGCTGCACAAGGCCTTCTACCTCGAGTCGCAAAAGCAGATTGCGCAGTTGCATTCGCTGGCGCCGGTGTCGGGCTCCCGCAAGGGCACCGGCGGTTGGCGCCAGCGTTTGAGCCAGGCCGTGCATTTCCCGTCGCGGGACGAGGTGTACCGCTTCCTTGAAACCACGGTGCGTCCGGCGATCGAAGAAGTGACGGCGGTGTTTGTCGAAAAAGGCCTCAATGTCGTCACCCAGCCCGACCCGTCCAACGATAGCGTCAGCCTGGAAATCGGCCACGGCGAAGAGCATCCGTTCGTGTACCAGGTGCAGATGCGCGGCTATTTCACGCCCTCATTTGCACGCGGCGGCATGGGGTCCAAGCAGCTCAACAATCGCCGCTACTACCGGGCGGAAGTGCACTTGAGCGAGGGCAGCCAGGACTACGACCTGGTGGGCTACACCAAGGAGCAGATCATCAACGACATCCTCGACCAGTACGAGCGCCACCTGCAGTTCCTGCACTTGGTGCGCTGACGTTAAACTCCCCGCAAAGCCCCGTTCTACGGGGCTTTCTTAAACTTAATTTCATCCGTCAAGACGCTGTTTTGACGCGTAACTGTCATCTGGCCACTGCGTAATTGTGTGAAGCGTTTGACGCTTTCATTTCAGAACAGTGACGGAGACCGGTACCCATGAAGACGTTTTTAAGCCCTGTGGTGGGAGCCGCCATGGCGAGCTTTATGCTGTCCGCCCATGCGGATTTTATCGATGACAGCCACGCCGACGTGACCCTGCTCAACCGCTATCTCAACCAGCAGGGACGCGACGTGGTGGGCAGCAATGCCAAGGCCCATAGCATTCGCGATTGGGGCCAGGGGTTCGAATTCAACTTCAAGTCCGGCTACACCGAGGGGCCGGTGGGCTTCGGCCTCGATCTGCAGGCGTTTTACGGCCTGAAGCTCGACTCCGGCGGCGACCTCAACGACAAGGATCACCAGGGCCGCTACCCCGGCAGCATGTTCCCACTGGACAATGGCAAGTCCGCCGACCAGTTCGGCGTGCTCAGCCCGACGTTCAAGATGCGCTTTGCCAAGGATGAGTTGCGCGCCGGTACGCTGTACGGCAACAACCCGATACTCGCCAACACCGACGGGCGCCTGTACCAGCAGACCAATACCGGTGTGCAACTGGTGTCCAAGGACCTCAGCGACTTCACCTTCACCGGCGGCGATATCTTCAAGACCAAGATCCGCAACGAAACCGGCGACCAGGGCATGATCACCGCTGGCGGGACCAAAGAGAGCGACCGCTTCCTGTTCGGCGGTGCGGATTACACCGGCATACAGAACACCACTGTCAGCCTGTGGTACTCCAACCTTGAGGATTACTACCAGCAGTTCTTCCTCGGCGCCAAGCGCCATGACGCCTTGTCGGTCGGTGCGATCGATACCGACGTGCGCGTGTTCCGCAGCCTGGGTGTGGGCGGCAACGCCGACGGCGACAAGGACTTTGCCGCAGCGGGCCTGTATGGCGATGGCGTGAACAAGGGTCGCGTCAATCAGTCCACCGTCAGCCTGCTGGAGAGCTACAGCCTGGACGGCCATACCGTCGGCCTGGGCATCCAGAAAAACAGCGGCGACAGCGACTTCCCGTACCTCGACTCCGGCCTTAACAGCGGTGACGCGCGCCAAGGCCCAGGCTCGGGTGCCGACACCCCGGCGCTGACCAACATGCAGCTGAACAAATTCCAGCATGCCGGCGAACGCACCTGGCTGGCGCAGTACAAATATGATTTCGGCAAACTCGGCCTCAACGGTCTGACCTTCTCCGCCGCCTACGCCCACGGCGATGACATCCGCACCGCCCAGGGCACCACCAGCGAATGGGAGCGAAACGTGGCGGTGGCGTATCAAGTGCCGACCGGTACCCTCAAAGGCCTCGGCGTCACGTGGAAAAACGCCCATGCCAGTCCGGACATTACCGGTGCCACCGTGCAGGATGAAAACCGCTTTTATGTCAGCTATGTCGTTCCACTCTGGTAGGAAATTGCTGTAAAACGAAAGGGCAGACTTAAGCGATTCAGCTGGTTAAAAGGCCTGGGAATATCGTTATTCCCAGGCCTTATTTGCCTACGTCCAAGAGAGGATTCGATGACTTACATTGCTGCCGAAAACCGCTATGAATCTATCCCGTATCGCCGCGTAGGCCGCAGTGGACTGGTGCTGCCGGCACTGTCCCTGGGGCTGTGGCACAACTTTGGCGACAGCACGCCGATCGACACCCAGCGCGCCCTGCTGCGCACCGCGTTCGACCTGGGCATCAACCACTTCGACCTGGCCAACAACTACGGCCCACCCTACGGCAGCGCCGAGATCAACTTCGGTCGTTTGCTGCGCGAAGACTTCAAGCACTACCGCGACGAATTGATCATCTCCAGCAAGGCCGGCTGGGACATGTGGCCGGGGCCTTACGGCCAGGGAGGCGGCTCGCGCAAATACGTGCTGGCCAGCCTGGACCAGAGCCTGCAACGCCTGGGCGTCGACTACGTGGATATTTTCTACTCCCACCGGTTTGATGCCGACACGCCCCTGGAAGAAACCGCCAGCGCCCTCGCCACCGCCGTGCAACAGGGCAAGGCGTTGTACATCGGTATCTCGTCTTACTCCGGGGTGAAAACCCGCGAAATCGCTGCGCTGCTCAAAGAGTGGAAGGTGCCGCTGCTGATCCACCAACCAGCCTACAACCTGCTCAACCGCTGGGTGGAAAAAGACCTGCTGGACACCACCGAAGAACTCGGCGCCGGAGTGATTGCCTTCACGCCGCTGGCCCAGGGTTTGCTCACCGACAAGTACCTCAATGGCGTACCGGCCGACGCCCGGGTCAACCGCCCGGGTGGTGGTTCGTTGCAGGCCAAGCACCTGTCTGAAACCAATATCGCCCACGTGCGTGCGTTGAATGAAATCGCCCAGCGCCGCGGCCAGAGCCTGGCGCAATTGGCGCTGGCCTGGACCCTGCGCGATCCACGGGTGACCAGCGCGTTGATTGGCGCGAGCCGGCCGGAGCAGATCATCGAGAACGTCGGCGCGTTGAAGAACTTGAGCTTCAGTGCGGAGGAACTGGCGGAGATCGATCGGTTTGCGCAGGAAGGTGGGATTAACCTGTGGGAAAAGCCGTCCAGCGCGGAATAACCTGATAGCACCGGGTCAATGTGGGAGGGGCAAATCCCTGCCACATTTGATTTCTGCTATGGCCGCTATCTCAGCACAGGGTTAACCAGCCATTGCCGCCGTCCAGGGATTGATGACATCCACCTCGGTGCCCTCAAAGTCCTTGACGTTCCTTGTTGCGAGCTTTGCCTGCTGGGCACGACAGATTGCGGCTATCTGAGCGTCAGCGAGTCCAATGGGCTTTCCAGACTGTTCGCGAGCGGTCACCAGCTTTGAGTAGTGGACGGCTGCGTAGGCATCGAACGCAAGGATGCGATCGGCGAACTCGTCTTGAAACATGGCCACTGCATGAGTGTGCAGGCTGTGCTTACGCTTCCCGTCGGGCAGCCGCTCAATGCCATGAAGAATCTCCGCCATGGTCATTGAACTGGTGAACAGCTCTTCGGCGGCATGGCTGTCAATCCAATCAAGCACCGCTGTTGCAGGCTCGGGTCGCATCAATTCAGAGAGGACATTGGTGTCGAGTAGGATCATTCATCGAACTCCACCGTCCTGATGGGCGCATTGCGTGCCGGCACGTCCGCATCCAGCCCTCCTGCCTGCGCAAAGCGTGCGTGAATCCTGCTGCCCAACCCCCGCCCCTTGCCGACGCTCATGAGTGATTTGCGCAGGATAAGACGCGCCTCTTCTTCCATGGAATGCCCATTGTGGGCTGCTTCAATGCGCAGAAGCTCTTTGATGCTGTCATCTAAATTACGGATGGTAAGGCTCGCCATGTGAATGCCCTCGTGCAATCAATGAAATCATTGCTAGCATAGCGGCTTGCTTTCGAGTGCGGCGAGCCCGCTCATCAGATCGTCAGAACGGCACATCCCCAAGAATCGTCGCCCGATGCATCACCCGCCGTTGCGGCCGGTAGTCATCCACCGCGTAATGCTGGGTCACGCGGTTATCCCAGAACGCCACGTCGTTCTCCTGCCAGCGCCAGCGGAGGGTGAATTCCGGGCGTGTCGCGTGGGCGAACAGCAGCTTGAGGATCGCCTCGCTTTCCGCCGGTTCCAGTTCATTGATCCTGGTGGTAAACCCATCACTGACAAACAGCGACTTACGCCCGCTCACCGGATGCGTGCGCACGACCGGGTGCGACAGCGGTGGGTTTTTCCTACGGGTTTCTTCCCAGCGCGCCAGGTCTTCGGCGCTGTTGCCAAAGCGTTCCAGCGGAAAGGATTTGGTGAAGTCGTGGGTAGCCGTCAGCCCATCGAGCAACCGCTTCAACGGCTCGGACAGCGCCTCGTACGCCGCGATGCCACTGGCCCACAGCGTATCGCCGCCGTACGCCGGCAGCAGCTTGGCACTCAGCACCGCGCCGAGGGCCGGGGTGGGCAGGAAGGTCACATCGGTGTGCCACACGGCGTTGTCGCGCACGTCGGTGACGGCGGTGTCTAGGATCAGCACTTCGGGCTGTTCCGGCACGTTGGGGTAGATCGGGTGGATGTGCAGGTCACCGAAGTTCGCCGCGAACCGCGCCTGTTGCTGCGGGGTGATCGGCTGGCCACGGAAGAACAGCACCGAATGGCTGAGCAACGCCTGTTCGATGGCATCGCGGTGTTCGGCGCTCAGCGGCTGGGTGATATCGACGCCACTGATCTGGGCGCCCAGGGCGGTACTCAAGGGGGTAACGGTCAGGCTGCTCATGCTGTTCTCACTCAATGTGCCTGGCCATGCCAAGGCACTAACTTACGCTGCAAGGCGCGCAGGCCCATTTCCATGGCGAAGGCGATCAGGGCGATCACCAGGATCCCCAGCACCACCACATCGGTCACCAGGAACTGCGCCGCCGACTGCACCATGAAACCCAGGCCGCTGGTGGCCGCGATCAGTTCGGCGGCGACCAGGGTCGACCAGCCCACACCCAGGCCGATGCGCACCCCGGTGAGGATGTCGGGCAGGGCGCTCGGCAGGATCACATGGCGAATCAGCTGCGCACGGGTGGCACCCAGCGACTGCGCCGCCCGCAGCTTGGCCGGGTCGACGGTGCGTACGCCGGTCGCGGTGGCGATGGCAATCGGCGCAAAGATCGCCAGGTAAATCAGCAGCACCTTGGACAGCTCGCCGATACCGCACCAGATCACGATCAACGGCAGGTAAGCCAGGGGCGGAATCGGCCGGTAGAACTCGATCAGCGGGTCGAGAATGCCGCGGGCGATGCGGTTGGCGCCGATGGCAATGCCTACCGGCACGGCGGTCAGCGCCGCGAAGCCCAGGCCCAGGCCGATCCGGCTGAGGCTCGCGCCCAGGTGCTGCCACAAGGTGGAATCCATATAGCCCGTGGTCGCCAGCAGCCAGCCTTTTTGCAGCACGGCCGAGGGCGGTGGCAGGAACAACGGTTCGATCAGGCCGGTGGCGGTGACGGCCCACCAGAGGGCCAGCAAGGCCACCAGGGTCAACAGGCTGATCCAGCGTGTGCTCAGGCTGCGCCGCACCGGGATAACGGTGTGGGCCACCGGCTTGGCAGCGGTGGCGGGGAGTTCGTAGCTGCTCATGCGGACACCTGCCGTTGTGAGAACACTTTGCCCAGCACGTGTTCGCGGGTTTCGATAAAGCGCGGGTCGGACTTGATCGCCCGCGGCGACTCACCGGCCGCGTAGCGCTGGCCGAAGTCCAGGTGCAGGCGTTCGACGATCTGGCCCGGGTTGGGCGCCAGCAGGATCAGGTCGGTGGCGAGGAACACCGCTTCTTCGATGTCATGGGTAATCAGGAACACCGGCTTGGCCGTGCGCCGCCAGACTTGCAGCAACAGTTCCTGCATCTGCTCACGGGTGAAGGCATCGAGGGCGCCGAAGGGTTCGTCCATCAGCAGCACGCGCGGGTCGGCGGCCAGGGCGCGGGCCAGGCCGACGCGTTGCTTCTGGCCGCCGGAGAGTTGCCAGATGCGGCGATTGTCGAAGCCGGCGAGGTCCACCAGCGCGAGCATTTCCCGGGCGCGTACTTCGCGCTGCGCCTTGGGCATGCCGGCCAGTTCCAGGCCGAAACCGACATTGGCCAACACGTCCTGCCAGGGCAGCAGGGCGTCGTCCTGGAACACCACGCCACGTTCGGCGCTGGGGCCTTTGACCGGTACGCCATCGAGGGTGATGCGCCCGGCAGAAGGCTCGACAAAGCCGGCAATCAGGTTCAACAGCGAAGTCTTGCCACTGCCGGACGGGCCGAGGGCCACCAGCAATTGCTGGGGCCCCAGGTCGAGTGAAATGTCGGACAGTACCGGTTCTGTGGCGCCTGGGTACTGTGCGCTGATGCGCTCCAGTTGTAGCAAGGCCATCGCGATGAACTCCTTGGATCAGTTAGTGATGAACTTGGCGCTGACGTATGGGGCGTAGTCCGGCAGCACGGCGTCGACCTTGCCTTGTTCCTTGAGGAACGCAGCGGTATCGGTCACGGCCTTGGTGGTCGGTGCACCCAGCAGGGTCACCTGGTCAGCGGCCAGCGGGTAGACGTTGCCTTGCAGCAGCAGCGGGATGTCGCTGGCCTTGGCGCCGGAGAGTTTCACCAGTTTGTCGACGTTGCCTGTGTCGGCGAGCCAGGCTTGTGGGTCTTTGCGGTAGGCGGCGTAGGCATCCAGGGTGACTTTGGCGAAGGCGGTGACGATTTCCGGGTGCTTCTGCGCGAAGTCCTTGCGCACGATCCAGGCATCGAAGGTCGGCGCGCCGAACTTGGCCAGCTCGCCGGAGGTGATCAGCACTTTGCCGTTTTCCTTGGCCACGCCCAGGGCCGGGTCCCATACGTAGGTAGCGTCGATGTCACCGCGCTTCCAGGCCGCGATGATCGCCGGCGGTGCGAGGTTGAGGATGGTCACTTTCGATGGGTCGATGTTCCAGTGCTTCAGCGCGGCCAACAGGCTGTAGTGGCCGGTGGAAACGAAGGGTACGGCGACTTTCTTGCCGATCAGGTCCTGGGGACTGTTGATCCCGGAACCATTGCGCGCCACCAGGGCTTCGGCACCGCCGATCTGGGTGGCAACCAGGAAGGTTTCCACCGGCACCTTGCGGGTGATCGCAGCGGTCAGTGGGCTGGAACCGAGGTAGCCGATCTGCACGTCGCCGGAGGCGATGGCGGCGATGATATCGGCGCCATTGTCGAATTTGCGCCAGTCGATCTTGGCGTTAGTGGCTTTTTCATACGCGCCGTCGGCCTGGGCAACTTTGGCCGGGTCTACGGTGGTCTGGTAAGCGATGGTTACATCCGCCGCCTGGGCAAACAGGCTGGCACCGGCCAGGGACAACGCGGCCAGGAGGCGCAGAGGGGTTAACAGTTTCAAGGGGAAGCTCCTCAATCAGGCGGCCGAGGGTCGGCGTGTGAGGAGACTAAATGATCTAAGAATCCGAAAATAAATAACATTTTCGAATTAGCTTATGGGCGAAAGGTTGAAGCGAATCTTGAGCTTGATGAGGGCAAATGTGGGAGGGGCAAGCCCCTCTCACATTTTGAGCCGGGTTCGGCTTCAGTTAGTTGCTGATGGCCAGAATGCTCGCCTGGTACGAGCCGACAAACACATCAAAGTCGCCCACTTCGTTCTGCTCCAGCTCAGCCTGCTGCGCCAGCGACGTGCGCGCCAGCTCTTCAAAGCGTGCCTGCTCTTCTGCGGGCAACGGCTCGCGGCGGAAGTACTCGGCGTGCACCTCGCTCTGATGCAGGGAGAACTGCGCGAAACTCTCTTTGCGCTCGGCCATCGCTGCCAATACCTGCGCCGAGGGGGTCAGGGACGGGTCCTTGACCTTGGCCAGTTGGGCGTCCAGTGCCTGGCTGTGTTCGGTGATGCCGTGGCTTTCATCCAGCAGCGCAGCCAACGGGGCAATCTTCTCCAGCAGCTCGGTGGCCCATTCCTTCATGTCCACCGCCTGGCCCTTGCGCTGCAATTGCAGGCCCGGGCGCCGGCCTTCCTTGACCACGCTGAGGAAGTTGGACGTGGCGTTGCCGCACTCGTTGTCGGCGAACAGCGGGCTGTCGTTCAGCGCGCAGTACAGCAGGAATGCGTCGAGGAAACGCGACTCCGGCAGGTCGATGCCCATCGGCAGGAACGGGTTGATGTCCAGGCAGCGCACTTCGATGTACTGGATGCCACGGGCCATCAGCGCCTGGATCGGCCGCTCGCCGGTGTAGGTCACGCGCTTGGGGCGGATGTTGGAGTAGTACTCGTTTTCGATCTGCAGGATGTTGGTGTTGAGCTGTACCCACTCACCGTCCTTGTGGGTGCCGACTTCGACATAGGGCGCGTAGGGCGTTGCCACTGCTTCGCGCAGGCTGTCGGTGTAGCTGGCCAGGTCGTTGTAGCACGGCGTCAGGCCGGCCTGGGCGTTACTCTGGTAACCCAGGTCGCTCATGCGCAGGCTGGTGGCGTACGGCAGGTACAGGGTGTCGGCGTCGAGCACTTCCAATTGGTGCGAGCGACCACGCAGGAAACCCGCATCCAGGGCCGGCGATGCGCCGAACAGGTACATCAGCAGCCAGCTGTAGCGGCGGAAGTTGCGGATCAGCGCGATATAGGCCGTGGACTGATAGTCGCGGTCGGTGCCGACGAAGCCTTCAGTCTCCTTGAGCAGCGGCCACAGCTGTTCCGGCAGGGAAAAGTTGTAGTGGATGCCCGCGATGCACTGCATGGTCTTGCCGTAACGCAGGGCCAGGCCCTTGCGGTACACGTACTTGAGCTGTCCGATATTGGAAGTGCCGTAGTAGGCGATCGGGATGTCTTCCTCGGCCGGCAACGGGCACGGCATCGAGGGGCTCCACAGGTATTCGCTGCCGAGCTTGGTGTAGGCAAAGCGATGGATCTTGTCCAGGCTGCTCAGGGTGTCGGCCGGGTTGGGCAGCGCCGGAGTGATGAACTCCAGCAGCGATTCCGAGTAGTCGGTGGTGATCTGTTCATGGGTCAACGCGGCGCCCAGGGCTTCGGGGTGCGGCGTTTGCGCCAGGCGACCCTCACCGGTGACACGTAGGCATTCACGCTCGATGCCGTGCAAGCACTGCTCTAGCAGGGAGAGGTGTTCGCGCTTGCCGAGCAGGGCCAGGCGGCGGTTGAGAAGTTCGCTCAAGTTGGATTCCTTCACGCGTCAGTCGCCCCAATATGGGGGTGGGCAGGACGGTCTACAAGGGTGAAGTTAAAACTGGCGTGATCGCCTGGTTTTGAGTCGATTTGACCCGCGTTAAAAAAGCCTACTTCACTCCATGAATTGGGCTATAGCGCAGCAAGAAAATTCCGACGCTGTTATCGCAGCGCCGAAATTAACTCAAATCGGGGGCGGGGAGCTATAGGACAGCGAACGTGCCCTGTGCTTTTGCGACAAGTCTTTCGTCCTGATACACATCGGCTTCGACCACCAGCGTGCGCCGACCGGCGTGAATCACGCGGCTGGTACACAGTACGTCACCGTCTTCCACGGCGCGGATGTAGTTGATCTTGCATTCGATGGTCGCGCTCTGCTGGTCAAACCCATGGGCGCTGGAACAGGCCAGCCCCATGGTGATGTCCACCAGACTGAAAATCGCCCCGCCATGGAGCTTGCCCGCGCGGTTGCGCAGGTGCGGCTCCAGGGTCAGGGCCACCTCGGCAACGCCTTCTTCGAGGCGTTGCAGGCGGCAGCCGATCAGTTCGCTGAACGCGCTCTGGGTCAAACCGGCGGGGATTTCCATCAGCGTTTCTTCAACTGCTTGGCGTTGGCGAACAGCGAGGCCATGGCGTTGTTGCTTGGCGCTGCGGTGGCGGTTTCCTTGCGCGGTTGACTGTTTTCGGAGCGGTTCTGCGACTGGCGCGGTGCCGAGCCAGGACGTGCACCACGGGCGCCGTCGATTTTTTCGCCGGGGGTGTCGCCCATGCGCATCGACAGGCCAACGCGTTTACGCGGGATGTCGACTTCCATGACCTTGACCTTGACCACATCACCGGCTTTCACCGCTTCGCGCGGATCTTTGATGAACTTCTCCGAAAGCGCAGAAATGTGTACCAAACCGTCCTGATGCACGCCGATATCCACAAACGCGCCGAAGTTGGTCACGTTGGTGACCACGCCTTCGAGGATCATGCCCAGTTGCAGGTCCTTGAGGTCTTCGACGCCGTCCTGGAACTCGGCGGTCTTGAACTCGGGACGCGGGTCGCGGCCAGGTTTTTCCAGCTCTTGCAGGATGTCGGTGATGGTCGGCACGCCGAAGGTTTCGTCGGTGTACTTCTTTGGATCCAGGCGCTTGAGGAACGCGGCGTCGCCGATCAGCGAGCGGATATCGCGGTCGGTCTCGGCGGCGATACGTTGCACCAATGGATAGGCTTCCGGGTGAACGGCGGACGAGTCCAGCGGGTTGTCGCCGTTCATCACGCGCAGGAAGCCGGCGGCTTGCTCGAAGGTTTTTTCACCCAGGCGCGCGACTTTTTTCAGCGCGGCGCGGGTTTTGAACGCACCGTTTTCGTCGCGATGCGTGACGATGTTCTGCGCCAGGGTGGCATTGAGGCCGGAGATACGCGCCAGCAACGCTACCGAGGCCGTGTTCACGTCCACGCCCACGGCGTTTACGCAGTCTTCCACCACCGCATCCAGGCCGCGTGCCAGTTTCAGCTGTGACACGTCGTGCTGGTACTGGCCGACACCGATGGATTTAGGATCGATTTTCACCAGCTCTGCCAGCGGATCCTGCAAGCGACGGGCAATGGACACCGCGCCACGGATCGACACGTCGAGGTCCGGGAATTCCTTGGAGGCCAGTTCCGATGCCGAGTACACCGAAGCACCGGCTTCGGAGACCATCACCTTGGTCATCTTCATGGCTGGGTATTTCTTGATCAGTTCGGCGGCCAGCTTGTCGGTTTCACGGCTGGCGGTGCCGTTGCCGATGGCGATCAGGTCCACCGAATGTTTGGCGCACAGGGCGGCCAGGATGGCGAGGGTCTGGTCCCACTTGTTGTGCGGCACGTGTGGGTACACGGTGGCGTGGTCCAGCAGCTTGCCGGTGGCATCGACCACGGCGACCTTGCAGCCGGTACGCAGGCCCGGGTCGAGGCCCAGGGTGGCGCGTGGCCCGGCCGGGGCGGCCAGTAGCAGGTCGTGCAGGTTGTGGGCGAATACGTTGATCGCCTCGGTTTCCGCGCCGTCGCGCAACTCGCCGAGCAGGTCGGTTTCCAGGTGGGTGTAGAGCTTGACCTTCCAGGTCCAGCGCACGACTTCACCGAGCCACTTGTCCGCAGGACGATTCTGATTCTGGATGCCGAATTGTTGGCCGATCATGCCTTCGCACGGGTGCATGGTGCCCGGCAGTTCGTCGCCGACTTTCAGCGCGGAGCTGAGGATGCCTTCGTTGCGGCCACGGAAAATCGCCAGCGCACGGTGGGACGGCATGCTTTTCAGCGGTTCGTCGTGTTCGAAGTAATCGCGGAACTTGGCGCCTTCTTCCTCTTTGCCGGCGATGACGCGGGCGCTGAGGGTGGCTTCCTGTTTCAGGTAGTTGCGCAGTTTTTCCAGCAGGTTGGCATCTTCGGCGAAGCGCTCCATCAGGATGTACTTGGCGCCTTCGAGGGCGGCCTTGACGTCGGCGACGCCTTTTTCTGCGTTGACGAAGCGCGCGGCTTCGGTCTCCGGGGTCAGCGACGGGTCGTTGAACAGACCGTCGGCCAGTTCGCCCAGGCCGGCTTCCAGGGCGATCTGGCCCTTGGTGCGGCGTTTCTGTTTGTATGGCAGGTAAAGGTCTTCGAGGCGGGTCTTGGTGTCGGCGAGCTTGATGTCGCGTTCCAACTGCGGGGTCAGCTTGCCCTGTTCCTCGATGCTGGCGAGGATGCTGATACGCCGTTCGTCGAGTTCTCGCAGGTAGCGCAGGCGTTCTTCCAGGTGCCGCAGCTGGATGTCGTCGAGGCTGCCGGTCACTTCTTTCCGGTAACGGGCGATGAAGGGCACCGTGGAGCCTTCATCCAGTAGAGCGACGGCCGCTTCGACCTGTTGTGGGCGTACGCCGAGTTCTTCGGCGATGCGGCTGTTGATGCTGTCCATAAAACCACCTGAAATTCTGAAAAGCAGCCCGCAGGCCCGGAAAACAAGGCCTTGCGCGGCTGGTTGAGCGGCCCGACCGGCGCCGCTACCTGGGTCAAGAGGCAGCCTATTGACCCTCGAAATCGAAAAAATCACGACAAGCGGGTGAAAAAAAGCCCGGCATTAAACGGCAACGATCTGACGTTGCCCTGCATGAAGGCGCCGCATTATAACCAGCGTTCTGCTCTTGGGGGTACTGCGCCAGTGGTTGGAAGGCGCGGGTTCGCTGGCAGTAGAGGAAAAATCTGCTAACAATGCACACGGTGCGTATAACGGCAGCTACGCCATAATGCGCGCCGAGATAAGAGGAGCATCCAATGAGCAGCACTGCACAAACTGCTGAAGGCGAAAAAATTCTCATCGTTGATGACGATCCGGGGCTGAGCAGCCTGCTGGAGCGTTTCTTCAACTCCAAGGGCTATCGTGCCCGCGCGGTGCCGAACACCGAGCAGATGGACCGTCTCCTGGGGCGTGAAGTATTCAACCTGGTCGTACTCGACCTGATGCTGCCCGGCGAAGACGGCCTCACCGCCTGCAAGCGCCTGCGCGGCGCTAACAACCAGATTCCAATCATCATGCTGACCGCCAAGGGCGATGAGCTGAGCCGCATCAAGGGCCTCGAGCTGGGCGCCGATGACTACCTGGCCAAACCCTTCAACCCAGACGAGTTGATGGCGCGGGTCAAAGCCGTGTTGCGTCGTCAGGCACCGCCGGTACCGGGCGCGCCGGGCAGCGAAGACGAAAGCGTTACCTTTGGCGACTACGAACTGTCGCTGGCAACCCGCGAGCTCAAGCGTGGCGACGAAGTGCACATGCTCACCACCGGTGAATTCGCCGTGCTCAAGGCCCTGGTGATGAACGCGCGTCAGCCGCTGACCCGCGACAAACTGATGAACCTGGCACGCGGTCGCGAATGGGACGCCCTGGAGCGCTCCATCGATGTGCAGATTTCCCGTCTGCGCCGGATGATCGAGCCGGACCCGTCCAAACCTCGGTATATCCAGACGGTATGGGGTGTGGGCTATGTGTTTGTGCCGGATGGCACCGCAACCAAGTGACCGATGATTTGCAGGGCGGGCATCCTGGCGCTTGACTCCATGAGGGTCGACGGGATGCCCGGCGTCTGCAATTCTGCGAGCGCCGCTCGTTCCTGCAAGGTGTCCAGCTGTCTTCTATGAAAACCCCTCTGTGGTTCCCGCAAAGTTTCTTCTCCCGCACCCTTTGGCTGGTGCTGATCGTCGTGCTGTTTTCCAAGGCGCTGACACTGGTTTATCTGCTGATGAACGAAGACGTGCTGGTGGACCGGCAGTACAGCCACGGTGTCGCCTTGACGCTGCGTGGTTACTGGGCCGTAGACCCTGAGAACCGCGAAAAGGTAGCCAAGGCCTCGACGTTGACCCGCGTTGACGGGGCTGGTGTACCCGAGGGTGAGCAGCATTGGCCCTACAGCGAGATCTACCAGCGCCAGATGCAGGCCGAACTGGGCGAGGACACCGAGGTGCGCTTGCGCATGCATGTTTCACCTGCGCTGTGGGTAAGGGCGCCGAGCCTTGGCGATGCCTGGATCAAGGTCCCGCTGTATCCGCACCCTTTACGAGGGCAGAAGATCTGGAACGTGTTGGGCTGGTTCCTGGCCATCGGCTTGCTTTCCACAGCGTCCGCGTGGATTTTCGTTCGCCAGCTTAACCAACCACTTAAGCGGCTGGTGTTTGCCGCCCGCCAATTGGGCCAGGGGCGCAGCGTGCGCCTGCCGGTCAGCGATACGCCCAGTGAAATGACCGAGGTGTATGGCGCCTTCAACCAGATGGCGGAGGATGTCGAACAGGCCGGGCGCGAGCGCGAGCTGATGCTGGCGGGGGTGTCCCATGACTTGCGCACACCCTTGACGCGATTGCGCCTGTCCCTGGAGCTGATGGGCAACCATAGCGACCTCACCGACGACATGGTTCGCGACATCGAAGACATGGACGCGATTCTCGACCAGTTCCTGGCGTTTATCCGCGATGGTCGTGACGAGGTGGTGGAGGAAGTCGATCTCACGGACCTGGTGCGTGAGGTTGTCGCGCCCTACAACCAGAATGGCGAGCAAGTGCGCATGCGCCTTGAGCCGATCCAGCCGTTTGCGTTGCGTCGGGTGTCGATGAAGCGCCTGCTGAACAACCTGATCGGCAACGCTTTGCACCATGCCGGTTCGGATGTTGAAGTGGCTGCGTATGTGTCTGGCGACAGTGCTGCGCCGTACGTGGTGCTGAGTGTGATGGACCGGGGAGCGGGCATCGATCCGGACGAACTGGAGGGTATCTTCAACCCCTTCACCCGTGGCGACCGTGCCCGGGGTGGCAAGGGGACCGGCTTGGGGCTGGCGATCGTACGGCGGATTGCGTCGATGCACGGCGGCAATGTCGAGTTGCGTAACCGCGAAGACGGTGGCCTTGAGGCGCGGGTACGCTTGCCGCTTGGGCTGATGCTGCCCAGAGATGCGGTCTAGAAACAGCTGCAAGTTTCAAGCTTGAAGCCGCAAGAGAAAGGCAGACAGCTTTTGCCCTTTCTCTTGCAGCTTATAGCTTGAAGCTGACAGCCGCGTCTCTAGCCCTTGCCCTTGGTCCTGGTCATATTCGGCCCACCATTTTTCTCCAGATGCTGGATGATGATCCCCGCCACATCCTTCCCGGTGGTGGTCTCTATCCCTTCCAGGCCCGGCGACGAGTTCACCTCCATCACCAGTGGCCCATGGTTGGAGCGCAGGATATCCACACCCGCCACTGCCAGCCCCATGACCTTGGCCGCTCGCAACGCGGTCATGCGTTCTTCCGGGGTGATCTTGATCAGGCTGGCGCTGCCGCCGCGGTGCAGGTTGGAGCGGAACTCTCCGGGCTTGGCCTGGCGCTTCATGGCCGCGATCACCTTGTCGCCCACCACGAAGCAGCGGATATCCGCGCCACCGGCTTCCTTGATGTACTCCTGGACCATGATGTTCTGCTTGAGGCCCATGAATGCCTCGATCACGGATTCCGCTGCGGTCGCGGTTTCACACAGCACCACACCGATGCCCTGGGTGCCTTCCAGCACCTTGATCACCAGCGGCGCGCCGTTGACCATTTCGATCAGGTCGGGAATGTCGTCGGGGGAGTGGGCAAAGCCGGTGACCGGCAGGCCGATGCCCCGCCGCGAGAGCAGTTGCAACGAGCGTAATTTGTCCCGCGAGCGTGCAATGGCCACGGATTCATTGAGGGGGAAGACCCCCATCATTTCGAACTGGCGCAACACGGCGCAGCCATAGAACGTCACCGAGGCGCCAATCCGCGGGATCACCGCATCAAACCCCTCCAGCGGTTTACCGCGGTAATGGATCTGCGGCTTGTGGCTGGCAATGTTCATATAGGCACGCAACGTGTCGATCACCACCATTTCATGGCCACGTTCGGTGCCGGCCTCGACCAGGCGGCGGGTGGAATACAGACGCGGGTTTCGCGACAGCACAGCAATCTTCATGCAGCACCTGGGGCAGAAATAGTAGAGACCGGGAACACCGGCTTGTCTTGAACGTACTTGACGCCGGGATTGACCACCAGGTGGCCGTCAATCAGCGCCTTGGAGCCCAGCAACAGGCGGTAACGCATGGCTTTGCGGCAGGCCAGGGTGAACTCCACCCGCCATACCCGATCACCCAGTGCCAGGGTGGTGCTGATCACGTAGCGCACCTGCGCATGGCCATTGGAGCTCTTGATGGTTTTCATCGTCACCAGGGGCGCTTCGCAGCGGCGGTGACGCAGTTGCACAACGCTGCCCAGGTGCGCGGTAAAGCGCACCCACTTCTCACCGTCGCGCTCAAAAGGCTCGATGTCGGTGGCATGCAGGCTGGAGGTGCTGGCACCGGTGTCGATCTTGGCTCGCAGGCCTGCCACTCCCAAGTCGGGAAGTGCCACCCACTCACGCAGACCTACAACGGTCAAATGGTCAAATGTCTTCAATATGGGTAACCGGTCAATTCGCCCAGGCCTGAGGAGAAACCTCGGCCAGGGCGTTGAATGCAGGCCTGGCGAACCAGTAGCCTTGCATCAGAAATATTCCACAGTCAGACAGAAAGTCGCGCTCGCCGGCACTTTCGATGCCTTCGGCGATGACAGTAACGTTCAACTGCTCACAGATTGTGACAATCCCCTGAACGATCACCTGGCGGACACGATCCTGGTCGACATCGCGGATCAGCGCCATGTCGAGTTTGATCAAGTCAGGTTGGAAATCGGCCAGCAGATTCAGCCCCGAATAGCCCGCGCCGAAGTCGTCGATGGCGGTCTTGAAGCCGAACTCGCGGTATTCACGCAGAATATTCGTCAAATGGCGATAGTTATCTACATGCTCGCTTTCCAGTGTTTCGAAAATCAGTTGGTTCAGCGGGAAGTTGTGCGCGCGAGCTGCCTCTAGGGTGCTGCGGATGCACAACTCCGGACGGTACACGGCGTTGGGCATGAAGTTGATGGAAAGGTGGGTTTGCATCCCCAGGGCCGCAGCACCGGCGATCGCCTGGGTGCGGCAGCGCTGGTCGAAGCGGTAGCGGTTGCTTTCGTCGACCTGGTCCAGCACCGACAATGCCCCTTCGCCCTGTGTACCGCGCACCAAGGCTTCGTGGGCAAAAATCGAATGGTCCCGAAGGTCTACGATAGGCTGGTAGGCGAAAGCAAACTCGAAACCCAGGGGTTCGCTTTGCTGGCAGCCTGCGCAACGCTGTTCAGGCGAGGTGAGTGAAGTAGGAAAGTCGGTCACGGCGTATCCTCGCGAAAACAGGGTGCTACCTGGCGTATCTTAGGTGAGCCTTGAGGTTTATGCGTCGAAGGGTTTCAACGTTACAGTTGCGACATTTGTCAGAGCGAGGAATTCAAGTGGCTCAAAAGCAGGAAGAGGAAGAAAAGGTCCGTCTGGACAAGTGGCTTTGGGCGGCGCGTTTCTTTAAGACACGTGCCTTGGCCAAGGCCGCGATTGAGAGCGGCAAGGTGCATCATCGAGGCGAGCGCTGTAAACCGGGCAAGGAGCCACGTGTCGGTGATGAGCTGCAGATTCGGATAGGTTTTGACGAAAAGACCGTGGTGGTTCAGGCACTTTCCACTGTGCGCCGTGGCGCCCCCGAAGCGCAGGCGATGTACACCGAAACCGAAGCCAGCATTGCCAGGCGCGAAAATGCGGCTGCCCTGCGCAAGGCGGGCGCCACGGGGATGACCACCGATGGCAAGCCGAGCAAGAAGCAGCGCCGCGACCTGTTCAAGTTTCGCGGCAGTGGCAATGATGACTGATTGCGCAGCGGCCCATTCAAATGTGGGAGGGGGCTTGCAGCGTTAAGGGGATGTACGCACGACGCTCAATCCACTGATCACTGGCAGCTTGCCAAGTAACCTGAAGATCGGCGTCGTCACGTGTAACAACGCGGCCGACACTTTCGCCGCAAATGGCGTGTAATAACCCCAGCCCAACGCCAACAGTGCCAGCAGCACCCCGCCGATATAATCGTCCTGCCCCCAATGCGCGCCCGCCACCAGCCGCGGCATCATGAACAACAGCGCCAGGCCCCAGATCACCAGCACCTGGCCGATACGTCTGGCGAACACGCTCATGAACATTGCCCAGATCAGCAACACCGAGGCGTGATCCCCCGGAAAGCTTTGGCTTGAGCGGTCCTTCAGCTCCCAGGTCTTCTCCAGCCCCGGGAAATAGTCACTCATCTGGATCGCCCCGGCGATGACCATCGACGGGCTGCTGTGTTGCCAGCCCATCTGCGCCGCGAGTTTGGAAAACAGCGTGCGGATAAACAGCAAGAGCAACAAAATACCGACAAAACCTAACAGGGCCTGGCGTGCCTGCGCGGCTTTGAACACCCAGTCGCCGCGAATCAGCAGCATCAGCAGGATCACCCCGACCACCGCATCAAACGGCCGCAGACTGGCCACGGCCCACACGTGCAGCCATGTCGCGCTGCTCGTCAGCGGGTCGTTGAGAAGGTGAAATAGCCACTCGTCGAAAATCACACACAGCATCTGCCCCGTGGGCCACAGCCAAAAACACAGCAGCCCGATAGCGAGTAGATTGCACAGAGCCCATCGCCGGAGGTTCCACTTGGCTTGGAACAAACCCGGATTGTTCATAAACTGTCCCTCTTCGCTCTAAATAAGCTCTCTGTTTCCAGGAGAAAGCCGCACCAAGATGGTGCTAAAGCGTTTAATTTTATAAACCTTGTAACCAATTTGTCATCAATTCAGATACCCAGACCTATGACTGATCTACCGGATACCGACTTCACCCAACGCTTCATCTTCGACGAGAGCGACGCCCGCGGCGAAATGGTTTCGTTGGAGCGCAGCTACGCCGAAGTCCTCGCCAAGCACCCCTATCCGGAGCCGGTCGCACAACTGCTCGGTGAGCTGATGGCTGCTGCTGCGTTGCTGGTGGGCACCATGAAGTTCGACGGTTTGCTGATCCTGCAAGCCCGTTCCGAAGGGCCGATTCCGCTGCTGATGATCGAGTGCTCCAGCGAGCGCGAAATCCGTGGCCTGGCCCGTTATGAAGCCGACCAGATTGCCCCGGACGCCAGCCTGGCCGAGCTGATGCCCAACGGCGTCCTGGCGCTCACCGTCGACCCGACCTCAGGCCAGCGTTACCAGGGCATCGTCGACCTCGACGGCAAAACGCTGTCGGAATGCTTCACCAACTATTTCGTGATGTCCCAGCAAGTGGGCACCAAGTTCTGGCTTAACGCCGACGGCAAGCGCGCCCGTGGCATGTTGCTGCAACAACTGCCGGCCGACCGTATCAAGGACGACGAAGATCGCGCTGAAAGCTGGCGGCACTGCATTGCCTTGGCCGATACCCTGAAAGCCGAAGAACTGCTGGGCCTGGACAACGAAACCATCCTGCACCGCCTGTACCACGAAGACCCCGTGCGCCTGTTCGACGCGCAGACCTTGCACTTTCACTGCAGCTGCTCCCGCGAGCGTTCGGGTAACGCCCTGGTCAGCCTGGGCCTGGAAGATGCGCAGAACCTGGTGGTGGAACACGGTGGCAATATTGAGATCGACTGCCAGTTCTGCAACGAGCGCTACCTGTTCGACGCTGCCGATGTAGCGCAATTGTTCGCCGGCGCAGGTATCGACACGCCTTCCGACACCCGCCACTAAAACGTTTAAGCACAGGTAAATCACCTGTCAAATGCCGGATTAGAGGCGTTCTGACGGGAGGGCCCTACTCTTTTTGGGCTTTTCTGGCATAATCCGGCCCACTTTTTTCGCGGTAGTAGTGCGCAACTTTCTACTACAAAACGTTTGGAGCACTCGGCCACAGGCCGACGGGGAACCTCATGACGCAAGCCAATAACGCCGTATACACCGATCTGAGTGTTGACGATCTGGTCAAAGAAGCCCTGCAGCGCGGTGAAGGCGTGCTTGCCGATACCGGCGCGCTGGTCGTGGAAACCGGTCACCGTACCGGCCGTTCGCCAGTCGACCGTTTCATCGTTGAAGAGCCTTCCACCCAGGATTCCATCGCCTGGGGCCCGATCAACCGCAAGTTCCCGGCCGACAAGTTCGATGCCCTGTGGGCCCGCGTCGAGGCGTTCAACAACGCGCAAGAGCATTTCGTTTCCCACGTTCACGTAGGGGCGGCCGAAGACCACTACCTGGCCGTGAAAATGACCACCCAGACTGCCTGGCAGAACCTGTTCGGTCGTTGCCTGTTCATCAACCCGGCCCAGTACAACCCGGCCGGTCGTGACGAGTGGCAAGTGCTCAACGTGGCCAACTTCGAGTGCGTGCCAGAGCGTGACGGCACCAACTCCGACGGTTGCGTGATCCTCAACTTCGCCCAGAAAAAAGTGCTGATCGCCGGCATGCGCTACGCCGGTGAAATGAAGAAAGCCATGTTCTCGGTGCAGAACTACCTGCTGCCGGCTTCCGACGTACTGCCGATGCACTGCGCCGCCAACATTGGCGAAGCAGGCGACGTGACCCTGTTCTTCGGTCTGTCGGGCACCGGCAAGACCACCCTGTCCGCCGACGAAAGCCGCTACCTGATCGGTGACGACGAACACGGCTGGGGCGAAGGCGTGGTGTTCAACATCGAAGGCGGTTGCTATGCCAAGTGCATCGACCTGTCCGAGAAGAACGAACCGGTTATCTGGAAAGCCATCAAGCACGGCGCCGTGCTGGAAAACGTCGTGATCGACGAGGCCAAGCACGCCGACTATGCCGACGTCAGCCTGACCCAGAACAGCCGCGCCGCCTACCCGCTGGAGCACGTTGCCAAGCGTTCCGAGAAGAACCTGGGCGGCGAGCCAAACGCGGTGATCTTCCTGACCTGCGACCTGACCGGCGTACTGCCGCCTGTGTCCATCCTCAGCGAAGAACAAGCGGCCTACCACTTCCTGTCCGGCTACACCGCACTGGTGGGCTCGACCGAAATGGGTTCCGGCAGCGGCATCAAGTCGACCTTCTCCACCTGCTTCGGCGCACCCTTCTTCCCACGCCCGGCCGGCGAATACGCAGAGCTGCTGATCAAGCGCATCCGCGGCTTCGGCTCCAAGGTCTACCTGGTCAACACCGGCTGGACCGGCGGCGGCTACGGCGTTGGCAAGCGCTTCAACATCCCGACCACGCGCGGCGTGATCGCGGCGATCCAGAGCGGCGCGTTGATCGGTGCTGAAACCGAACACCTCGACACCATCAACCTCGACGTGCCATTGGCCGTACCGGGCGTTGAAACCGGCCTGTTGAACCCACGTAACACCTGGGCTGACAAGGCCGCTTACGATGAAGCAGCGAAGGCGCTGGCTGGTCTGTTCATCGAGAACTTCAAGAAGTTTGAAGTAAGCGATGCGATCAAGGCTGCGGGTCCGAAGTTGTAAGATTCGCAAGCTGTTAAAAAGCCGCCCCTAGTGGGCGGCTTTTTTGTGCGCGAAGGGTTAGTCGACGATACGCAGAATCATTGCCCCTCCACCTTTGAGTTGCGGTGTGCCTGGAGCTGATCTTCGTTCAGCTCAGGTTTTCCAGCGTCTGAGTGTCCCAGCTGTGGGTCTTGATGGCCAGGTAGAGCATGCCGATGGTTAGCGGGACCTTGTCGCCATGCCCCTTGCCCCGACGCTTGAGGAACACGTCAAAGACCGGTGGGTTGAAGTAACGATAAGTGTCGTAGTCGCCGAGGTCGAGGGCGAACTCCTGCTCCAGCGCTTCCATGAGTTGCTTGGCTTCACTGCCGTCACAGCCCAGGTCGAAATTGAGTGAGGTTTGCAGGCGGATGGTCTTGTGTTTCGGCAGGCCGATTTCTTCGTGCAGCAGTTGCAGGAGTTGCTGCATCACGGGGTCTTCGGGGAAGTTGGGGGCGAGGTTCATGGTGGGGGCACGCAGGAGTTGATGAAGGGGCTGGTTGCGTTGGAGGCGGTATTTGTTTCGAGTGATGAAGAGCGCCAAGCCTATCAAAAATACAAAGACAGGTAGGAGGGGCATTCTGAGGATCACCGCTACATAGGGTAGTAGGAACGTCAAAATAAGGCCTGTTGTAAGAAATGTGACTGCGAAGTGCTTTCTGAGCATTGGGTCTGTGATTTGGTAGTGCAGCATCAAATAGATAAGGAGAAAGGAAGCGGATTGAAGGTAAAGGGCCATGTCACTAAGACCCGTCCGAGTAGACATGCATTGAGAGTGTTGACCGCTGAGGCCCTATGCCTCCTCTCACACTGGCATCCAGACCGATGATGATGTCTCCAGCGTGATATCTACGAAGCTTGCCGGAAATCGTATCGCCAGCGAAGCCGGCGGTTACGGTTGAAATGGCAATCCCCGGTGCTTTAACCGCTCCGGAGATTATTTGTTTGATGAGCACGTTTTGGTCGTTTAACCGATCGGCCTGATTCCGTCTCAAAGGATGGGAAATCGCGACCGCCATTTCCCATGGCAAGTCTCTGGCCAGCATTTTTTCGTACAGCCTACGTATCTGATCGCGCACTTGTCGCGCTGCCGTTTTTATTTCAAACAGGGATAGATTGGCCAAAGCATGCCGATTGTCAGGCACAACAGTGAAGCGAGTCACTGTGAAGATGACGCCATAGTGGCCGATGTGTTGAGCCCTTTCGATGTTCACAGGTTTCTGCCGAGAAAGTTGAGACCGCGCTATTTTCATTCAGCTACGGGTAACTTCTGTAGAGGGTCAAGCGGGTGTTTGGAGCAGTTTGGGAAGGGGCTGTCGCGGTGTTTGGAGGTTTCCTACAACGGTTTCCGGCATTTGTGGCTTGGCAGTGCTTGTAGGAGCGAGATTGCTCGCGAAAAACTCAAGGGCGCTCTGTTTCTTCTGGTCCATCGCCTCGCCGTTGATCAAGATCATTTCCACGCAGAGCGTGAGGAACGATCACTGCCCTGCAGGCCTGCTGACACACCGCTCAAAAATCGCCTCCAACCCCCGATAATCACACGCCACCGCATCAATATTCGCTGGTATCCATGCCGCGTGTTTCACCAGCCACCAGTTCACTGAAAACCCCGCGTTGACGATGATCTGTTCGAACAAAATCCGCTGCGCCCGGCCATTGCCCTCGCGGAAGGGGTGGATGACGTTGAGGTCGCCATAGGCTTCGGCAATCCTGCTTATCAACTCGGTTTGGCTGGCACCGACAAACCAGTTTGCTTCTTCCATCTGCCGGATGATCTTCGCGGCTTCCGGGGGGATGCGCTCCGGGGTGCAGAACAGGGTGTCGCCTTTCTGGATGTTCACGCTGCGCAACTCACCGGCCCAGTCGTAGATGTCACCGAACAGCGTGCGGTGGATGTGTTGCAGGCGGTCGAGGTTGTAGGGCGGGGGGAAGAGGGGGAGGCTGCCTACGGCGATTTCGGATAATTCCCGCTCGGCCTGGTGCAGGCGGGCGTCGTCGAGCAAATCGAGGCGGTTGCGCAGGACGCTGCTACCGGGATAGCAGTACGGATCCTGGCCCACCCCGTATTTGTCGAGCATCAGCGTGGGGTGTTGCGGTACTTGGCAAGGACGGCTTCGCGGGTCGGCAGGGGTTTGTCGACGTCGGCCGGCTGGGTGTCGAACCCTTCCAGGCGCAGGCTGGCCAGGTAATTGGAACGGCGGATCTTGTGGTAATGATCCTGTTTTTGCTCAAACGTCAGTTCGCTCATCGCAGCGTACTCCTGGGTAGCAAGGTTTGATTGTAGCGCAATGCTTCAATGGGCAGGCGGGATAAAAACCACGTCACATTTTGTATAAAAAGTCCGCCGACACCCGGAATTCAGCGTATGTTTCACCGCAAAATCTTGCAGGGCGATTTCCGCCCGCGACTTAAAGGGAGTTAGGCATGGGTTTGCTTCGTGTTGCTTCGGCGATGTCATTGTGTGCGGTGGCTTTTTCGGTCCAGGCCGGGCAGTTGCCGATCGAAGTGCTCAGTGCGGTGGTCAAGGACCAGAAAATCGCCGATGCCGAAGTGCTGCTGCAACGTAACGGCGCACAGAACGTGGTGGGCCGCACCAACGCCCAGGGCCAAGTGACGCTGACCAGTGAGGCCGCCGATGATGCGAGCAACCTGCTGATCATCAAGAAGCCTGGCTACTCCAACCTGGTGGTGAAGTGCCCCTGCGCGGGCATGACCTACGCCATCAGCCCGGTGATGGAAAACCTCGATGGCCTGCGTGTGGTGCTGACGTGGGGCAAGACGCCGAGTGACCTCGACTCCCACATGATTTTCCCCGGCAATAACATCTACTTCGAGAACCAGAAGGGTACCGATGCCGAGTTGGATGTGGATGACACCGACAGCTACGGCCCGGAAACCATCACCCTGCAGAAAAAACACTACGGCGAAAGCTACGTTTATGCCGTGCATGACTACAGCAATGGCGGCAACCCAGGCTCGCGCCAGTTATCCGACAGCGAAGCCAAGGTGTTCGTGTACATGGGCCAATCGCTGGTGCGTACCTACTACGTGCCCAAGAACCGCAGCGGCAACCTGTGGACGGTGTTCCGCATGACCGGCAGCGGCGACTTCCAGGACATCAACACTTTCAGTGGCGTGACCGTGAATGCGGCGAATGTGCTGAACGAAGTCAAACCGCTGCTGGATGACAGCGTGGCGGTCACCGCCGTCACCGTCAGTTCTTCCGTACAAACCAATGCGAAGCGTCTGAACCTGCAGGGTGAAGCGGCCTACCAGGCCGGCAAGCTGGACCAGGCCATCGACCTGTTCCGCCAGGCTATCGAGTTGGACAATGGCTTCGGCAAGGCCTACGGCAACCTCGGCCTGGCGTATCAGAAAGCCGGCAACACTGCCGAGTCGATCTGGGCCAATCGCAAGGCTATCGCCCTCGCCACTGGTGCCAATGCTGCCACCGTACGTGCAGGTGCCTACTACAACATTGCGCGGATCTACGAAGCGGCGGGGCAGTTCCCGGATGCATTGCGTCACTACCAGTTGGCCAAGGAGCAGAAGGCCAACCCGGTGTATGACACGGCGATTGAGCGGGTGCAGAACCGCTGATTCAGCTGTAGCGCAGGTCTGAAAATGTGGGAGGGGGCTTGCCCCCGATAGCAGTGGGTCAGTCAGTTATTGGTAACTGATCCATTGCCATCGGGGGCAAGCCCCCTCCCACATTTGGATCTGTGTCTTTCCTGCAACCTCCTCAGTTTATTCCCGATTCGGCCCTAGGCCGTCCCCCACCCTGTGTATCATCCTGTCTCTTTTTTCCATGCGACCTTTCTCGATTCGCTGAACGTGCTGGGCTACGTTTTTAAGCCACCTTCAGCGGTCAATGGAGTGACAGCCTATGCACGACACCCTCCAGCAGGTCTTTGGTTATCCACAGTTTCGTCCGGGCCAGGAAGTAACGGTCAGCGCCGTACTGGCAGGTCGTTCGGCTGCGGCCATTTTTCCTACGGGGTCGGGCAAGTCCCTGTGTTATCAGCTGTCGGCGGTGTTGCTGCCGCACCTGACGCTGGTGGTGTCGCCATTGTTGGCATTGATGCAGGACCAATTGGGCTTCCTGCAACGTCACGGTATTTCGGCGGGCAGTATCGATTCGGCGCAAAGCCGCGAGGACGCCAATGACGTGATGGCCCGCGCGCGGTCGGGCGAGCTGAAAATCCTGATGATTTCCGTGGAGCGCTTGAAGAACGAGCGTTTTCGCCACTTCCTGCAAAGTGTGCAGATCTCGCTGCTGGTGGTGGATGAGGCGCACTGTATTTCCGAGTGGGGCCACAACTTCCGCCCGGATTATTTGAAGCTGCCGGACTACCAGCGCCAGTTCAAGATCCCGCAAGCGCTGCTGCTGACGGCTACGGCCACGCCCAAGGTGATTGCCGACATGCAGGCCAAGTTCGCCATTGCGCCGGATGACGTGGTCACCACGGGCTTCTATCGGCCCAACCTCAACCTGTTGGTGGAGCCGGTCGCCGGTGCGGAGAAGCGTCGTCGCCTGGTGCAGTGGATGAGCGAGCGAGCCAACCAGCCCAGCATCGTCTACGTCACCTTGCAGAAAACCGCCGAGCAGATTGCCGAGCACCTGAACCGCAACGGTATCCAGGCCGAGGCGTATCACGCCGGCTTGCCCCACGACAGGCGTGAGGGCATCCAGCAGCGATTCATGGGCGGGCGCTCCAATTGCATCGTCGCTACCATCGCGTTTGGCATGGGGATCGACAAGAGCGATATCCGCAACGTCGTGCATTTTGACCTGCCCAAATCCATCGAGAACTACAGCCAGGAAATCGGCCGCGCGGGGCGGGATGGGCAGCCCTCGGACTGCCTGGTGCTGGCCAACCGTGACAGCCTCAATGTGCTGGAAAACTTCGTGTACGGCGATACGCCGGAGCAGGACGGTATTCGGCGGGTGCTGGAAGAGTTGCAGGCAGCGCGCAGTGAAGGGCAGTGGGAGTTCCTGCTGAGGTCGCTGTCGGACCACAGCAACATCCGCGAACTGCCACTGAAGACACTGCTGGTGCAATTGGAGCTCAAGGGCGTGATCGCGCCGCGCTACGCGTTTTATGCCGAATACCGCTTCAAGTACCTGGTCGAGCCCGAGGCTCTGCTGGCGCGTTTTTCCGGCGAGCGCCAGCAGTTTGTCGCGGCGATCATCCAGGTGTGCAAGCGTGCGAAAACCTGGGCGACCGTGGATTTCGACGCGCTTTACCAGCAACACAATGCCGAACGCAGCCGGGTGGTGAAGGCCCTGGATTACTTCCAGGAACAAGGCCTGATCGAGTTGGAAAGCAAGCAGATGACGGAGGTCTACAGCCTGCTGGATACCGAGTTTGATCCACAGGTGTTGAGCGCCGAGTTATACACAGGCTTCAAGCAGCACGAGGTGACGGAGGTGGCACGGATCCACGCCATGCTCGATCTGTTCGCCACCGAACATTGCCTGGGGCAGCGCCTGGCGCATTACTTTGGTGATGAAAATGCACCGCAGCGCTGCGGGCACTGCTCTGTGTGCCACGGCCATGTCGCGCATTTGCCGGCGCCGCCGAGCCTGCCGCCACTTGTGGATAAAAACTTCATGGGACTGTGCGGTGATTTTATCCACAGGCATCATGAGCACACCGGCCAACTGCCGGGCGCTGAGCGGCTGACACGGTTCCTGGGGGGTATCAGCGTGCCGTTGTTTACCAAGTTGAAGGCGCGGGGCATTCCCGGTTTCGCAGCGCTGGAAGACTACCCCTACGCCGACGTGCGTGAGTGGGCCCAAGCCCACTTGAGTGACCTGTAACCCTACTTTCATGAGACGTGCCCATGCCTGACTCAATGCCGCAACGCGCCGATTACCGTCACTTCCAGCCGATCATCACGCGCTGGCACGACAACGATGTGTACGGCCATGTGAACAATGTCACCTACTACAGCTTCTTCGACACGGCGGTGAATACCTACCTGATCGAACAGGGTGGGTTGGATATTCATGACGGTGAGGTGGTGGGGTTTGTGGTGAGTTCGGCGTGCGATTACTTCGCGTCTATTGCCTTTCCCGACCGCCTGGACATCGGCCTGCGGGTGGGCAAGCTGGGCAACAGCTCCGTGCAGTACGAGTTGGCGGTGTTCAAGGCAGGCGAAGAGGAGGCCTGTGCGGCGGGGCGCTTTGTGCATGTGTTCGTGGATCGGGGGACGAACCAGCCGGTGACGATTCCGGGGATGTTGCGCGAGGCGTTGCAGCGGTTGGTTGTCTGACTTCGGCGTTGCAGGAACCACGGAACCCAATGTGGGAGGGGGCTTGCTCCCGATAGCGGTGGGTCAGCCAGTACACGGGTGGCTGACACTCTGCTATCGGGAGCAAGCCCCCTCCCACATTGATTTTGCAGTGTTCTTTAGCGCTTAGCGGTGACGGTAGTGATGCTTGTTCTTGCGATGCCCGTAGGCATGGCCGCGGCCGCGGTGGTCGTCGCGGTCATAACGGCGGTTATCACGACTACGACGATCATCGTCATCGCTCTTGTTGCCCATGTAGTTGCCCAGCGCACCGCCCGCGCCACCGCCGGCCGCTGAACCGATCAGTGCCCCGGTGCTGCCGCCGACACTGCGGCCCACCACGTTGCCGCCGGCTGCGCCCAGTGCGCCGCCAATGGCTGCTTCGCCGCGGCTGCGCTTGTCTGCGCCGACCGCGCTACCGCCTGCGCCGCCCAGGGCCGCGCCGATGGTCGAACCGGTGTTGCCGCCCAACTGCTGGCCGACAACCGAGCCTAGAACCCCGCCCAATGCGCCGCCCACACCGGCTTCGGTGGTGCCACCGGCCATGGCTGCGCCACTGACCAGGCCAAGGGACAACAAGAGAATCGAGGAGAACTTCATAGAGAGACCTCAAGAGGATGACGGCGCGATCCTGAGGCTGTATTGACATGGTTACAATAGAAATCCGACCAGTAACACGAGTTGTACACAATTCTCTAAGTTACTGTTTTAGCTCGGGAACTTAAGTGGTTTTTGCGAGTCTTTAGCTACTTCGGAACGGCCGCTTTTATGCAAAAGCGGCCTTTTTTGTGCCCGAAATGATCAGTCAGGCGGAACGCGCCATGATCAGCCCATTGTCACTGGCAGCTTCCAAACGTATCGCCACGAACTTCGACGTCGGTGTATGGCTGCCATCCCCGGTGCTTTCCAGCGGCACCAACGGGTTCACTTCCGGGTAGTAAGCCGCAGCCTGCCCTGCCGGAATATCAAACGCCAGCAAGGTGAAGCCCTTCACCCGACGCTCGCGGCCGTCTTCCCACAACGACACGATGTCGGCTTTCTGCCCCGGCTTGAAGCCCAGGCGGATGATGTCGGCTTCGTTGACGAACAGCACGTCACGCTGGCCTTTGACCCCGCGATAGCGGTCGTCCAGGCCATAAATGGTGGTGTTGTACTGATCGTGGGAGCGCATCGATTGCATGATCAGATCCGGCACGTGGCCCGTGGCGTGGGTGCGCTCGTGGATCAGGTCCTTGGGCAGGATGTTCGGGCGGAAGTTGGCACGGCCCGAAGGCGTGTTCCAGCGCCGAGCACCTGCGGAGTTGCCCAGGTAGAAACCACCGGGGTGTTTCAGGCGTTCGTTGAAGTCCTTGAAGCCTGGGATGGTATCGGCGATCAGGTCGCGGATGCGGCTGTAGTCGGCCACCAACCAGTTCCAGTCCACCGGTTTGCTGCCCAGGGTTGCGGCGGCGATGCCGGCGAGGATGGCCGGTTCCGATTTCATCAACTTCGACAGCGGCTGCAGTTGGCCGTTGGAGTCGTGGACCATGCTGAACGAGTCTTCCACCGTCACCGCTTGCGGGCCTTCGGCCTGGATGTCGATGTCGGTGCGGCCCAGGCACGGCAGGATCAGCGCGTCCTTGCCGTGCATCAGGTGGCTGCGGTTGAGCTTGGTGCTGATCTGCACGGTCAGGTCGCAATTGCGCAGTGCTTCAAAGGTGCGCGGGCTGTCCGGCGTGGCTTGGGCGAAGTTGCCACCCAGGCCGATAAACACCTTGGAGCGACCTTCAAGCATGGCGTGGATCGCTTCCACCACGTTGTGCCCGTTGGTGCGCGGCACCTGGAACTGGAAGCGTCGCTCCAGGGCGTCGAGGAACGCCACCGGAGGGCGTTCGTTGATGCCCATGGTGCGGTCGCCCTGCACGTTGCTGTGGCCACGCACCGGGCACAGACCGGCGCCGGGGCGGCCGATGTTGCCGCGCAGCAGCATCAGGTTGGCGATTTCCTGGATGGTCGGCACCGAGTGGCGGTGCTGGGTAATACCCATTGCCCAGCACATGATCACGTTCTTGCCCTTGGCGTACATGCGCGCCGCTTGCTCGATCTCGACCAGGGTCAGGCCGGACTGTTCGACGATTTCATCCCACGAGGTATCGTCGATCTGGCCCAGGTAATCCAGCACGTTGGCCGTGTGTTCATTGAGGAAGTCGTGATCGAACACGGCTTCCTTGCCTTCGGCCTGAGCCTGGCGCTCCCACAGCAGCAGGAACTTGGCCATGCCGCGCAGGATCGCCATGTCGCCACCCAGGGCCGGGCGGAAGTATGCGGTGTTGGTCGGCTTGTCGCCGTTAGTGAGCATTTCCAGCGGATGCTGCGGATGCTGGAAGCGCTCCAGGCCGCGCTCCTTGAGGGGGTTGATGCACACCACCTGGGCACCGCGTTTGACCGCTTCCCGCAGCGGTTCGAGCATGCGCGGGTGGTTGGTGCCGGGGTTCTGGCCCCAGACAAAAATCGCATCGGCATGTTCGAAGTCATCAAAAGTCACGGTACCTTTGCCGACGCCCACGCTCTGGGCCAGGGCCACGCCGCTGGCCTCGTGGCACATGTTCGAGCAGTCCGGGAAGTTGTTGGTGCCGTAGGCGCGCACAAACAACTGGTACAGGTACGCCGCTTCGTTACTGGCACGGCCCGAGGTGTAGAACTCGGCCATGTCCGGGCTGGGCAGGGCGTTGAGGTGTTTGCCTACCAGGTCGAAGGCGGCTTCCCAGCTGATGGGCTGGTAGCGATCAGTTTCGGCGTCGTAGCGCATGGGCTCGGTGAGGCGGCCCTGGTACTCGAGCCAATAGTCGCTTTGCTCCAGCAGCGCGGTGACGCTGTGCTTGGCGAAAAACGCTGCGTCAACGCGGCGCTTGGTGGCTTCCCAGTTGACCGCCTTGGCACCGTTCTCGCAGAACTTGACCATGCCGCTTTCCGGCGAGTCGCCCCAGGCGCAGCCCGGGCAGTCGAAGCCGCCGTTCTGGTTGGTCTTGAGCATCATGCGCAGGTTTTTCAGCGCGTTGTCGCTGGTCAACCAGGCCTGTGCCACGCTGATCAGCGCACCCCAGCCGCCAGCCGGGCCCTTGTAGGGCTTGTAGCGCGGGGTTGGGGTTTGGTCGGCTTGATGATGATTGCTCACGGCTGGTTCTCCATCGCAGGGCTGTAGACCCGCGGCGCACTTTTCTGCGGCAGGTGGATGAGATTGAGGTGATGCCGGCGAGCCCATTGCAGGGCCAGGCCGGTGGGCGACGACAGGCTGACCAGGGTCTGAATGCCCGCGCGCAGGACTTTCTGGATCAATTCGAGGCTGCAACGGCTGGTGACAATCGCCAGCCCGCCGTCGGTGGGGACCCGTTGGCGGATCAGCGCACCGATCAACTTGTCGAGGGCGTTGTGCCGGCCGATGTCTTCACGGCCCATCAGCAATTCGCCCTGGTTATTCATGAACACGGCCGCATGCACAGCGCCGCTGTACTGGCCCAAAGGCTGGAACGCACTGATGCGCTGGCGCAGGCCGTCGAGCCATTCGGCAGGCGGCAAGGGCGCGCCGGGCAGCACTTGGAGGTCCGGCAGCGCCTGCTCCAGCGCTTCCACTCCGCACAGGCCGCAACCGCTGGTGCCTGCCAGCTGGCGGCGCTGCTGCTTGAGGTTCCAGAACGCACGGCTGGAGATCTGCACCTGAGCGTATTGGGCCGAACCCGAACCGCTGAGTTTGAGATCATAAATATCGCTGACGTCGGCGATAATGCCGCTGCCGATGCTGAACCCGACAATAAAGTCTTCCAGGTCCGTGGGCGTGACCAGCATGACTGCCTGGCTGATGTCGTTATAGGCAATCGCCAACGCCACTTCTTCGGCCAAGGCGGTGCTGGCGACTTCAGTGTGCTCAAGGTTGCAAAACTGGTAGCTCTGGCTGGCGACGGGCGCGGACGCTTCCGGAGCAGGCGCCGCGCAGACTGGGCGCTTGGCGTTCATGGGGCAGTACCACCGGCGGATTGATCAGTGTTTAGACTAGGCGCGACAAAGCGTCGCGTCTAATTGCCAGTACTGATCTACCGATAGATGACGTCGATCAAGACTCTTTTTGCGATTTCTGAAACAGCGCGAAACACGCCTCTGCCAATGCCGAACGCGGCGCGCTGCGCCGCATGATCAGGCCCAGGCGCGCCAGGGTGTGGGCGTCTTCGATGGGTTGCAGGCGCAAATGTTCGGTGAGGGCGTCCAGGCCGCCGTCCAACGGCATGACGGCGCAGCAGAGTCCGCCATGCACCGCTTGTAACAACTGATGGACGGCGTCGGTTTGTAACAGCGGCTGCGGGTGCAGGCCCCGGCTGTGGAAGTTGTGGTCGATGGACTGACGGAAGTGCATGCCACTGGTGAGCATGCCCAGGGGCAGTTCGATCAATGCCTCCCAGCTCAGCGGCTTGTCGCCAAAACTGAAATAGCGCTGGTCGTAGAGCAGGCCCATGCGGGTTTCGCCGAGGGCCAGGGAGTCGAAGCGCTCGTTGTCCAGGCGGTCGAGGTAGGACACGCCCAGGTCCAGGCGATTGCTCGCCAACTGTTCGAGGATCTGCTCGGAGCTGAGGGCCGACAGCTCAAAGCGCAGGCTCGGATGCTCCTTGTGCAGTTGTTGCATCAACGCCAGCGGATCAAAGCTCGACAACGGCACCACGCCCAGGCGCAACGTACCCACCAGGTTGCCACGGCAGGCGGCGGCTTCGGCCTGCAAGCCGTCATAGGCCGCCAGCACCGTGCGTGCCCAGGCCAGCACGCGCTCGCCGGGTGCGGTGAACCCTTCGAAACGCTGGCCGCGATTGACCAGCGGCAAGTCCAGCTCTTCTTCAAGGCTGCGCAGGCGC
The DNA here is from genome assembly GCF_006517195.1 of Pseudomonas sp. NIBRBAC000502773. Lineage (NCBI taxonomy): Bacteria > Pseudomonadati > Pseudomonadota > Gammaproteobacteria > Pseudomonadales > Pseudomonadaceae > Pseudomonas > Pseudomonas sp. NIBRBAC000502773. Next base: position 3,619,359 of record NZ_CP041189.1, read on the forward strand.
ATCGACAGGGTTGGCTGGGTGATGTGGCAACGCGCCGCGGCCTGGCCGAAGTGACGGGTCTCGTCGAGGGCGATGAGGAATTTCAGCTGCTTGATGTCCATCTTCGCTCCAGGGCTTATTCCAATGGCGGGGGGATTCTAGCGCGTTTGCGTCTTTGGCCGGGCTGGAACCCAAGTCTGCCGGACTGGTCTAGTCTTGGGCATCTGGAAATCAACTACCAAGGAGAGCGCACTATGAGCATTTTCAGCTTTATCAAAGAAGCCGGCGAAAAGATTGTCGACCTGTTGACGCCGGGTAACGCCAACGCGAGTGAGCAGTTGAAGGAACACGTAGCGAAGGTGGGTCTGGGGAATCCGAATGTACAGACTACGGTGGATGGCGACAAAGTGACCGTGACCGGTGAAGTCGCCACCCAGGAAGAGAAAGAGAAGATTCTGCTGGCGCTGGGTAACATTCAAGGCGTGGCCAGTGTGGATGACCAGATCACCGTAACCGGTCCGGCAGTGGCCGCCGCCCGTTTCGTCGTGGTGAAAAAGGGTGACACCCTCAGCGCGATTTCCCTGACGGTGTACGGCAACGCCAACCTGTACAACAAGATCTTCGAGGCCAACAAGCCGCTGTTGTCCCATCCAGACAAGATTTACCCAGGGCAGACGCTGCGTATTCCTGAGTAATACACGGGCGAAAAGGTGGGAGGGGGCTTGCTCCCTCCCACAGGGTTCAGAGCCCGACAATGAGATCGCGGTAGTCACCGACTGCTGCAAATTCAGCCGTGTCCTTTGGCCCCTTTTTGCTGTCCGGTTCTTTCACCGCCAGCAAATGCCCCACGCCAAACGCCTGGGCACTGCGCAGGATCGGCAGGGTGTCGTCGATAAACAGGCTGCGAGCCGGATCGAACTGGATGTCAGCCTGCAAGGCATCCCAGAACTGCGGGTTTTCCTTGGCGAAGCCGTAGTCGTGGGAGCTGATCAATCGCTCGAAGTACGGCGCCAGTTCAATGCGCTCCAATTTCAACGACAGCGAATCACGATGGGCGTTGGTGATCAGGATCACGCGCTTGCCTGCCCGTTTGATCGACGCCAGGAAGGTGTCGGCATCCGGGCGCAGGGCGATCAGGTGGGCGGTTTCCAGCTTGAGTTCGCGCACCGGGATGTTCAGTTCCGCACTCCAGAAATCCAGGCAATACCATTGCAACTGTCCGGCGTTACGCTCGAACAGAGGCTGCAACTCCATCTCGGCCATGGCTCGGCTCACCCCGTGCAGCTCGGCGTAACGCTGGGGCAGGTGTTCCATCCAGAAATGGTTGTCGTAATGCAGGTCGAGCAGGGTGCCGTCCATGTCCAGCAGGACGGTGTCGATGGCGTGCCAGGGCAAAGAGGGCATGGTGCGGTCTCATGTAAGTAAAGATATCCGACACAGACAATCGGAAAAGCCACGGTATAGTAACCCGATCACGCCAAGGAGCCGCTTATGCGCCAGAAACCCACCGTCCTCGCCCGCGAAATAGTCGCCAGTAGCCGTTTGTTCCGCGTGGAGGAAGTGCAATTGCGCTTTTCCAATGGCGTTGAACGGACCTACGAGCGCCTGGTGGGCCGCGGTGCCGGCTACGGCGCAGTGATGATCGTGGCGATGATCGACGAAGATCATGCGTTGTTGGTTGAGGAGTACTGCGGCGGCACCGATGAGTATGAGCTGTCATTGCCCAAGGGCCTGATCGAACCCGGCGAAGACGTGCTGGCGGCGGCAGACCGTGAACTCAAGGAAGAAGCCGGCTACGGCGCACGGCAGTTGGAACACATTACCGAGCTGTCGTTGTCTCCTGGCTACATGAGCCAGAAAATCCAGGTGGTGCTCGCCACCCAACTCTATGAAGAACGCCTGGAAGGCGATGAGCCCGAGCCGATGCGTGTGGACCGGGTCAACCTGCGCGAGCTGTCGCAGCTTGCGCAAAACGAGCAATTCAGCGAAGGCCGCGCCCTGGCGGCGTTATACCTGGTACGAGATTTGTTGATTCAGCGTGGAGCGTTTACCCCATGAGCGAACTGTTTTTAGGCCACCCGTTTATCGCCCCTGTGATCGAACTGGCCCGCCAGGCGGGTGAAGTGATCCTGCCGTACTGGCGCGCCGATGTGGCGGTGACCTCCAAGGCCGATGATTCGCCGGTCACGGCGGCCGACCTGGCCGCCCACCATCTGATTCTCGCGGGCCTTACCGCACTGGACCCGAGCATCCCGGTGCTGTCCGAAGAAGACGCCGACATCGACCAGAACGTACGTGCCGGCTGGCAGCGCTGGTGGTTGGTGGACCCGCTGGATGGCACCAAGGAATTTATCGCCGGCAGCGAAGAATTCACCGTCAATATTGCCCTGGTCGAACAGGGCCGCGTGGTGTTCGGCGTGGTGTCCATGCCCACCAGTGGCCGTTGCTACTTCGGTGGTGCCGGCCTGGGGGCGTGGCGTTCCGACGTGAACGAAGCGCCCAGGCAGATCCAGGTGCGCGAGGCGCCGGCAGTGGGTGAGGCGTTCACCGTGGTCGCCAGCCGCCGGCATACCAGCCCCGAGCAAGAGCGCCTGCTGGACGGTTTGAGCGAAGGGTTGGGTGAGTTGAAGCTGGCGAATATCGGCAGTTCGTTGAAGTTCTGCCTGTTGGCCGAGGGCAGTGCCGATTGCTACCCGCGCCTGGCGCCGACTTCGCAGTGGGATACGGCGGCGGCCCAGGGTGTATTGGAAGGGGCGGGCGGCGAGGTGCTGGAGTTGAGTGGCGAGCCGTTCAGCTATCCGGCGCGGGCGTCGTTGCTGAATCCGTTTTTCCTGGCGTTGCCGGCAAAGGCGGCGTGGCGTGAGCGGTTGCTGACCTTGGCCCGCTCTTAATACCTCAGCCGATCTGAATGTGGGAGGGAGCAAGCCCCCTCCCATATTTTTTTGTGTATTGGCTTCTAGCGGTGCAAGACGTATTGGCCGGTGAACGTAACGGCCCGCTCTTCACTGCCCTCATTCACGATCCAGGTGTCCAACGCCAGCCGCGCCCGGCCATAGCGCCTGTAGGTCGCCAAAAAGCGCTTCCACACCTTCTCCTCCGGCGCCGCGCAAATGGCGGTCGCGTCTTGCGTCACCGGCAGCGGATAACTGATCTGCCCTTCCTGAATCACGATATGTCCGTCTTCAATCCCTTCCTCGCGCAGTTGCAGGTGCATCCAGCCCCAACCCGCCAGCACCGCACCGCAATAGAGGCTGCCGCCGAACATGGTGCTCTTGTGGTTGATATTGGCGTGCAAGGGCAGGTGCAGCCGCAGTTGCCCGTCTTGCCAGTCGAGTACCTTGAGGCCCATTTCGCGGGTCAGGGGATGTCGTGGTGGAGGATGGATTCCAGGTAACGGCTGTCGCGGCTCATGGCGGCCTCTTGGTGGGTGGGGAGGGTCATTCGTCGTCAGTGCTTGGGTTGGCGAAGTTCAGGCCATGCTTGCGCAGTTTGTCGTGCAGGGTCTTGCGCGGTACGCCGAGGGCTTCTGCGAGGCTGCGCATGGAGCTGTGGGGGCGGGTCAGTTCGGCGGCGATCAGGCTTTTTTCGAACTGCTCGACCTGTTCGCTCAAGCCGCCCGGCGTGGAAGTCAGCACGCCGCTGGCGGGGTTGTCCGGGGTGCTGTCCAGCGCCAGCTCCAGGCCCAACGCAAAGCGCTCGGCAGCGTTCTGCAATTCGCGCACATTACCCGGCCAGCTATGACGCAACAGCAGGGCACGCTGGCCCGGTTGCAGCTCATGCAACGGCAGGCCATGGCGGCTGCTGGCTTCGTCGGCGAAGTGCTGGAACAGCATCAACGCATCTTCACCGCGCTCGCGCAGTGGCGGAATACGCAACGGCGCGACGTTGAGGCGATAGTACAAGTCGGCGCGGAAGCGGCCCTGGTCGGCGGCCTGGCGCAGGTCTTCCTTGGTGGCGGCGATGATGCGGATATCCAGCGGGATCAGCTGGTTGCCGCCGAGGCGCTCCACCACACGCTCCTGCAACAGGCGCAGCAGCTTGACCTGCACGTCCAGGCTCATGCTTTCGATTTCATCGAGGAACAACGTGCCGCCATTGGCGAATTCGAATTTGCCGATGCGGCGTTTCTGCGCGCCGGTAAAGGCGCCGGGCTCATGGCCGAACAGTTCGCTCTCCACCACCGACTCGGCCAACGCCCCGGCATTGATCGCCACAAACGGCCCGCTGCGCCGGCTCGACAGGTCGTGCAGCGCGCGGGCCACCACTTCCTTGCCGGCGCCGGTTTCGCCGAGGATCAGCACATCTGCGCGGGTTGCGGCCAGGGCGCCGATCTGCTCGCGCAGGCGCAGCATCTGTGGCGAGTGCCCCACCAGGCGGGTGCTCAGTTGTTGGCGGTCGCTCAGGGCCAGGCGCAGGCTGCGGTTGTCGAGCACCAGCCGGCGCAGGGCCAGGGCGCGGCGCACGCTGTCGAGCAGGGCGTCGCTGGCGAAGGGTTTTTCGAGGAAGTCATAGGCTCCCGCGCGCATGGCCTGCACCGCCAGCGGCACGTCCCCGTGGCCGGTGATCAGCAGCACCGGCAGGTCCGGATCCTGGCCGTGCAGCTCGGCCAGCAGCTCCAGGCCGTCCATGCCGGGCATGCGGATGTCGCTGACCACCACGCCCGGCCAATCCCGCGACAGGCGCGCGGTGAGGCCGGTGGCTTCGCCCAGGGTCAGGACGTTCAGCCCGGCCAGGTCCAGGGTCTGGCACAGGGCCTGACGCAAGTGCGGATCATCGTCGATCAGCACCACCTGAATCTGGTTATCGATACTCATACACTGCGGTCCTCGGACGGTTGCAGACTGACGCCCGGCGAGCCGGCACGCAATTTCAAGGTTAACAGCGCGCCACCTTCCTTGTGGTTGGCAAACAGCAGTTCGCCGCCAAAGGCACGCATCAGGGTGTCACAGATCGCCAGGCCCAGGCCCAAGCCCTGGGTGCGGGTCTTGGTGGTGTAGAACGGTTCGCTGGCGCGGCCCAGTGCTTCCATGCAAAAGCCTGGGCCGTTGTCGCGAATGTACAGGTTGACGCCCTGGGCGGTGGTTTCGGCACTCAGCCACAGTTTGCGCGGCGGGCCTTTTTCGGTAAGGGCGTCGAGGGCGTTGGCCAGCAGGTTGCCCAATACCTGGCGCAGGCGGGTTTCGCCGGCCTGCACCCACAGGGTCGCTTCCGGCAAATCGCGGATCAGTTCCACTTCCATCGAGCGCCGCCGCTTGGCCAGGAGTGCCAGGGCGTCGTCGAGGGCAGGTTGCAGGGCCACGCTCTCCGGCGCGTGCCGGTCGCGCCGGGCGAAGGCGCGCAGGTGGGCGATGATAGAGGCCATGCGCCCGGTCAGTTCGCTGATCAGCTTGAGATTGCCCCGGGCATCGCTGGTGCGCTCGTGGTCGAGCAGGATCTCGGCGTTTTCCGCGTAGCTGCGAATCGCCGCCAGGGGTTGGTTGAGTTCGTGGCTGATACTCGCCGACATGGTGCCCAGCGCTGACAGCTTGCCGGCCTGCACCAGGTCATCCTGGGCGCGCACCAGTTCCTGCTGGGCGTGTTCGCGCTCCAGCACTTCCTGTTTGAGGCGCCGGTTGAGGCCTTCCAGATCGCTGGTACGTTCGACCACGCGCATCTCCAGCTCGCGGCGGGCCTTGGCTTCGAAGGCGATGCGTTCCAGGTAGTGGCGGCGGCGTTGCATCAACAGGCCCAGCAGCAGCATCAACACCAGCAGAGTGGCGCCGCCCACGGCGACCACCGTGCGCACCGGGCGGCTGATCAAGGATTGCGGTGCAAGGATCTCCACATTCCAGCCGGTCTCGGCAATGGCGGTGGATTGGCGCAGCCATGCGCTGCTGCTCAGGCTCAAGGGTTGCGGGTCGCGCGTGGGGTAGGGCTGGATGGCGATGATGGCCTGGCGTTCCTCGGCGGTCAGCGGCCGGGTGGCACGGAAGCGCCATTGCGGGCGCGACGTGAGGATCACCACGCCGTTGTGGTCGGTGACCAGCAGTTGTTCCGGGGTATTGCCCCACAGGCTTTCGGTGTGGTCCAGGTCGACCTTGACCACCAGTACGCCGATGATCGTGTCGCCATCGCGCACGGCGGCGGCGAAGAAATAGCCGCGCTTGGCCGAGGTGGTGCCCAGCCCGAAAAACCGTCCCAGGCGCCCGGCCATGGCTTCGCTGAAATAGGGCCGGAACGAGAAGTTGCGCCCGACAAAACTGTCCTGCTTGTCCCAATTGGACGCGGCGAGGGTCTTGCCGGTGGTGTCCATCAAATACATCACTTCCACCCCGGCCTGGGCGGCGACGTCCTTGAGCAGCATGTTGGCGTTGACCAGGTTGGTGCTGACCTGCGGTGCGCCCAGTGCCGTGCGCAAGGCCGGCAAGTCGCCGAGGATCTGCGGCAGCACTTCATAGCGATGCAGGGTGCCCAGCAGGTTGGCGACGTACAGATCGAGGGTCTGGCGGTTTTGCCCGGTCAGTTCGCTGCGATAGTAACGCTCGGCCAAGTGCTCCAGCGGCCACAGCAGCGGTGCCAGGCACAGGGCCAGCAGGGCAAGGCTGCGCCAGCGGGGTCTTCGCGGAAGGGGTGGAGTCATGGGAGTCGTGCGCCTGTGGGTACAGGCGCATTATGCCTAGTGCTGCCCGGCAAGACACTCGCGCAATGCGTCTTGCCACAAGGGCTGACTGACGTGCCATTGCTGGCGCAGGTGGCTGCAATCGAGGCGTGAGTTCAGCGGGCGCCGGGCAGGCGTCGGGTAGGCGCTGGACGGGATTGCCTCCAGTTCGGCAGACGCGCGGCCACTGGCGCGCAGGTGTTCGCCGATCGCCTGGGCAAAGCCGAACCACGAGGTTTCACCCTCGGCGGTCAGGTGGTAGATGCCCCATTCCCCGGCCTTGCCCGCCTGCCAGCGTTCGATCAGGGCGCGCGTACTGGCGGCAATGGTCCCGGCCCACGTCGGCGCGCCGATCTGGTCGGCGACGATACGCAGGTGGGGTTTTTCTTGCAGCAGGCGCTGCATGGTCAGCAGGAAGTTCTTGCCGTGGTTGGAGTAGACCCAACTGGTACGCAGGATCAGGTACTGGCCTCCCACTGTGGCAATCGCCTGTTCACCCGCCAGTTTGCTCTGGCCGTAGACGCCCAGGGGATTGGGCGTGTCAGCTTCGGTGTAGGGCCCAGGCTTGCTGCCGTCGAACACGTAGTCGGTGGAATAGTGGATCAACGGGCTGCCCAGGGTCTTGGCTTCCTCGGCGAGAATCCCGGGGGCGGTGGCGTTGATGGCGAAGGCGAGGTCCGCTTCGCTTTCGGCCTGATCCACGGCCGTGTGGGCGGCGGCGTTGATGATCAGGTCGGGGCGGTGAGCGCGCACCTGCTGGCGGATGCGCTCGGCGTCGGCCAGATCGAGTTGCTCGCGGCCGAGCACAATCAGTTCGTCCAGGCCCTGGAGCTGCGTTTGCAGCGCCTGGGAGACTTGGCCATATTGGCCGGTGATCAGGATTTTCATGGGAATAGATCGGCGTCCATCAGCAGTTTTCCAGCCTGGTCCTTGGCGGACAGTTGCGGCGGTTCGCTCAGTTGCCAGTCGATGGCCAACGTCGGGTCGTTCCACAGGATGCTGCGTTCCGCACTGGGCTGGTAGTAGTCGGTGGTCTTGTACAAGAACTCGGCGGAGTCGCTCAACACCACAAAGCCATGGGCGAACCCTTCCGGCACCCACAACTGGCGATGGTTCTGTGCCGACAGACGCACGCCCACCCATCGCCCGAAATTCGGCGAACTGCGGCGGATGTCCACGGCCACGTCCAGCACTTCACCGGCGGTAACCCGTACCAGTTTGCCCTGGGTGTGCTCCAACTGGTAATGCAGGCCCCGCAGCACGCCTTTCTGCGAGCGCGAGTGGTTGTCCTGGACAAACTCGCGCTTGAGCCCGGTGGCCGCTGCAAAGGCGCGAGCATTGAAGCTTTCGTAGAAAAAACCGCGCTCGTCACCGAACACCTTGGGTTCGATGATCAGTACGCCGGGGAGTGAGGTGTCAACGACGTTCACCGGTTGTCTCCCGCCAACGTGTACAGGTATTGACCGTAGCCGGTCTTGCCGAAGTATTTGGCGCGTTCGAGCAGATGGTCGCGGTCGATCCAGCCGTTGCCATAGGCTATTTCTTCGAGGCACGCCACTTTGAGGCCCTGACGATGTTCGATGGTCTGCACGTACTGTGAGGCTTCCAGCAGGCTGTCGTGGGTGCCGGTGTCGAGCCAGGCAAAGCCACGGCCGAAGCGCTCGACGTGAAGGTCTCCACGCTTTAGATAGGCGTTATTGATGTCGGTGATTTCCAGCTCGCCGCGGGCTGAGGGTTTGACGGCTTTAGCGATGTTGATCACGTCGTTGTCGTAGAAATACAGTCCGGTGACGGCATAGCTTGATTTGGGCGTGGTCGGTTTTTCTTCGATGGACAGGGCGCGGCCTTCGCTGTCGAAGTCGATCACGCCGAAGCGCTGCGGATCCTTGACCCAATAGCCAAATACCGTGGCGCCTTTGCCGCGCTTGACCGCTGCATGCAACTGCTCGCTGAAACGCTGGCCGTGGAAAATGTTGTCGCCCAGGATCAGGCAAACGGGGTTGTTGCCGATGAACTGTTCGCCGATCAGAAAAGCTTGTGCCAAGCCGTCCGGCTGCGGTTGTTCGGCGTAGCTGAAGCTGACGCCAAACTGGCTGCCATCGCCCAGCAGGTTGCGGTATTGCGGTAAGTCCGCCGGGGTGGAAATCACCAGGATCTCTTTGATGCCTGCCAGCATCAGCACCGAGATCGGGTAGTAGATCATCGGCTTGTCATACACCGGTAACAGCTGTTTGGACACTCCCAGGGTGATGGGGTGCAGGCGAGTGCCGGAGCCACCGGCCAATACGATTCCTTTCATCATGCGATCAGATCCCTCGTGTCGGTATTGCCCAATCGTTCACCCTGATAACTGCCGTCCTGGACCCTGCGGCACCATTCCAGGTTATCGAGGTACCACTGCACGGTTTTGCGCAGCCCGGTTTCAAAGGTTTCTTCGGGTACCCAGCCCAGTTCGCGTTCGATCTTGCCTGCATCGATTGCGTAGCGTTGGTCGTGGCCTGGGCGATCCTTAACGAACGTGATCAGGTCGGTGTATTGCTCCACTCCGTGGGGATGTTGCGGTGCCAATTCCTCCAGCAGGGTGCAGATGCTGCGTACTACGTCAATATTCTTCTGTTCGTTGTGGCCGCCGATGTTGTAGGTCTCGCCGACCACGCCGTGTGTCACGACGTTGAGCAGTGCCCGGGCATGGTCTTCGACAAACAACCAGTCGCGCACTTGCAAGCCATCACCATAGACCGGCAATGGTTTGCCCGCGAGGGCGTTGAGGATAACCAGCGGGATCAACTTTTCGGGGAAGTGGAAAGGCCCGTAGTTGTTGGAGCAGTTGGTCAGCAGCACAGGCAGGCCGTACGTGCGGTGCCAGGCGCGGACCAGGTGGTCGGACGCGGCTTTGCTGGCCGAGTAGGGCGAGCTGGGCGCGTAGGGCGTGGTTTCGCTGAACAAGTCGTCCACGCCGTGGAGGTCGCCGTAGACTTCGTCGGTGGAAATATGGTGGAAGCGAAATCCACGTTTTTCTGGCTCGGCGAGTGTTTGCCAATAGCCGCGGGCGGCCTCCAGCAGGCTGTAGGTGCCGACGATATTGGTCTGGATAAAATCCGACGGGCCGTCAATCGAACGGTCTACGTGGGACTCGGCGGCCAGGTGCATGATCGCGTGGGGTTCAAAGCGTGCGAGCACGGCGCTGACGGTGGCCTGATCGATAATATCGGCCTGAACGAATTCATAACGGCTATTGGACGCGATGCTGGTCAGCGATTCCAGGTTGCCGGCGTAGGTGAGCTTGTCGAGGTTGAGCACTTCGTGCTCAGTATGCTGAATCAAGTGACGTATCAAAGCAGAACCGATAAAACCGGCGCCACCGGTAATGAGAATGCGCATGTCGGGGGCCCTTTCCTTAGACGAACGTTTAGCGAGTGCAGCATAGCCTGTGTTGGCGTGACGGGCAGGACGGCATGTGTATGGGGGTTGCGTAACCCCCCTGAAAAGTGGCGATATACACCTCTAAAAATTCGAGGTCATCCCCCATGCTGCTCGCCACGTTGATCCATCGTGCCAGTCTACCCTGCCCGCAAGTAGGCCCCGACCAGGCAGCGCAATTGCTCGAGCAGCACTACGGCCTCACGGGCACACTGCAATCACTGGGCAGCCAGCAAGACCTCAATTACAAAATCGACAGTGCCCGCGGTCGGTTTGTTCTGAAAATCTGCCGGGGCGACTATGCGGCGATTGAGCTGCAGGCCCAGCACGCGGCCCTCGACACCCTGCAGGGCGTGCGGGTGCCCAAGGTCATCAAGGCCCTGAGCGGTGAAGAGCTGCTGAGCGTGACGGTCGATGGCCAGCCCCTGCACGTGCGGCTATTGGACTATATCGACGGCCAGCCGTTGACCCATCTGCCGCATTTGGGACGCGACGTGATCGCAGGCTTCGGCGACCTGTGCGGGCGCATGAGCCTCGCGCTTGCTGATTTCTCGCACCCAGGGCTGGACCGCACCCTGCAATGGGACCCGCGCCATGCCCGGGAACTGATCCCCCATCTGTTGGCCACCCTGGAAAACCTGCCCCACCGCGCCGCGCTGGAACAGGTGGCCGAGCAGGTTGAGCAGCGTATTCGCCCCCTGGCCGACCGTCTGCCCTGGCAAGCGGTGCACATGGACATCACCGATGACAACGTGGTGTGGCAGCGCGATGCGCAACGGCACTGGCAACTGCAAGGCGTCATCGATTTCGGCGACCTGGTGCACACCTGGCGGATTGCCGACCTGTCGGTGACCTGCGCGGCCCTGTTGCACCATGCCGAGGGCGACCCGTTTGCCATCCTGCCGGCGGTCCGGGCCTGCCATGCCGTGACCCCACTGCAGCGCGAGGAGTTGCAGGCGTTGTGGCCGCTGATCGTCGCCCGTGCGGCAGTGTTGGTATTAAGCAGCGAACAGCAGCAACGCCTGGATCCGGACAACACTTACCTGTTGAAAAACGCCGAACACGAGTGGGAAATTTTCCATGTGGCGACGTCGGTGCCGTTTGAACTGATGGAGGCTGCGATTCTCGGCAGTGTCGGTGAGACGCTGCCGTCGATTGCCAGCCAGGACTTCGCGCCGTTGCTACCGGGCCTGGTGGGGCGTGAGTTCGCGCTGATCGACCTGGGTGTGCTCAGCCCGCATTTCGAAGCCGGCAACTGGGAACTGCCCGGCATTGATCGGCAACTGCTGGATCAGGCGGCGGCCGTGCATGGGCTGGCGGCAAGTCGTTATGGCCAATATCGGCTGTCGCGTACCTGCCCGGACAGTGCCACCGAACCGCAGACTTTCCCCCTCCACGTAGAGCTGCATCTGCCCCACGGCACGGTGTTGGAGGCGCCTTTTGCCGGAACGCTGCATCAGGACGCCGATGGCCTTGTGAGCGTGCAAGGGGTGGAGCTGAGCGTGCGGTTGTGGGGCGTGGACACCCGGTTGAAGCACGGTTCATTGCTGGTGGAGGGGCAGGTTCTCGGTGAGGTCCATGGGCCTCTGACCGTGCAACTGTGCCGTGCCGACCTCGAACCTCCGCTGTTTTGTACACCGTCCCGGGCCTTGGCCTGGCAAGCCTTGTGCCCCTCGCCTGCAGGGTTACTGGGGCTGGCCTGCGATGCCGAACCGGAACTCGACCCCCATGCCCTGCTGGCCCGGCGTGATGCCAGTTTCGCCCGCTCGCAGAAGCACTATTACGTCGACCCGCCACGCATCGAGCGCGGCTGGCGCAACCACCTTATCGATATGCAGGGCCGTTCCTACCTGGACATGCTCAATAACGTCGCCGTGCTGGGGCACGGTCACCCGCGTATGGCGGCTGTGGCGGCGCGGCAATGGTCGCTGCTCAATACCAACTCGCGGTTTCACTATGCCGCCATTGCCGAGTTTTCCGAGCGCTTGCTGGCGCTGGCGCCGCCGGGCATGGATCGGGTGTTCCTGGTCAACAGCGGCACCGAGGCCAACGACCTGGCCATCCGCCTGGCCTGGGCCTACAGCGGCGGGCGCGACATGCTCAGTGTGCTGGAGGCCTATCACGGCTGGTCGGTGGCGGCGGATGCGGTGTCCACCTCCATTGCCGACAACCCCCAGGCCCTGAGCAGCCGCCCGGAGTGGGTCCACCCGGTCACTGCGCCGAACACCTATCGCGGTGAGTTCCGCGGGCAGGACAGTGCGCCGGACTACGTACGAAGCGTGGAACACAACCTGGCGAAAATCGCTGCGAGCAAGCGCCAACTGGCCGGGTTTATCTGTGAACCGGTGTACGGCAACGCCGGTGGTATCTCCTTGCCGCCGGGTTATTTGCAGCAGGTGTACGGGTTGGTGCGGGCCCAGGGCGGCGTGTGCATCGCCGATGAAGTGCAGGTGGGCTACGGCCGCATGGGGCATTTCTTCTGGGGCTTCGAAGAGCAGGGTGTGGTGCCCGACATCATCACCATGGCCAAGGGCATGGGCAATGGTCAGCCACTTGGCGCGGTGATCACCCGTCGTGAGATCGCCGAGGCATTGGAGGCCGAGGGGTATTTCTTCTCATCGTCGGGGGGCAGCCCGGTGAGTTGCCGGATCGGCATGGCGGTGCTGGATGTGATGGAAGAAGAAAAACTGTGGGAAAACGCCCAGGTGGTCGGCGGGCATTTCAAGGCGCGGCTGGAAGCACTGATCGACCGTCATCCACTGGTGGGCGCGGTTCACGGTTCCGGTTTCTATCTGGGCCTGGAGTTGGTGCGTGACCGGCAAACCCTGGAGCCCGCCACCGAAGAGACCACCCTGTTGTGTGATCGCTTGCGGGAGCTGGGGATTTTCATGCAGCCGACTGGCGATTATTTGAACATCCTCAAGATCAAGCCGCCGATGGTGACCTCCAAACGTAGCGTGGACTTCTTTGTCGACATGCTGTCGATGGTGCTGGATGAGCAACTGTAGATAATCGATTGTTATCGGTGATTGGCTGTCATATTTTTCATTCATGCTGTTTATTCCCTTCTAAAGCCGATTTTTATCCATTATAAAGTCGGCCTCTACCCCATTCGGAGTCCTGATCGCCATGACCACCCTGCATAGCACCCCCCGCGCCGATGGCTTCCACATGCCCGCCGAATGGGCGCCACAGACCCAAACCTGGATGGTGTGGCCCGAGCGCCCGGACAACTGGCGCCTGGGCGGCAAGCCCGCGCAGGCCGCTCACGTGGCCGTGGCCAAGGCCATCGCACGGTTTGAGCCGGTGACCGTGGCGGTTTCTGCCGGCCAGTACGAAAACGCCCGCGCCCGCCTGGACCTGCCGAATATCCGTGTGGTGGAAATGTCCAGCGATGACGCCTGGGTGCGCGATACCGGCCCGACGTTCGTGATCAACGACCGTGGCGAAGTACGCGGCGTGAACTGGGATTTCAACGCCTGGGGCGGCTTTGACGGTGGCCTGTACTCGCCGTGGAACCGTGACTCGCAGGTGGGCGGCAAGATCCTCGAAATCGAGCGCGCGCCGCGTTACCGCACAGAGGGTTTCGTGCTGGAAGGCGGCTCGATCCACGTCGACGGCGAAGGCACCCTGATTACCACCGAGGAATGCCTGCTCAATCGCAACCGTAATCCGCACCTCGACCGTGCCGAAATCGAAGCGGTGCTCAGCGCCAACCTGGCTGTGGATAAGATCATCTGGCTGCCGGATGGCCTTTTCAACGACGAAACCGACGGCCATGTGGATAACTTCTGCTGCTACGTGCGCCCGGGCGAAGTATTGCTGGCCTGGACCGACGACCCGCAAGACCCGAACTACGCACGTTGCCACGCCGCCATGGCTGTCCTGCAAAGCAGCACCGACGCCCAGGGGCGCTCGTTCACAGTGCATAAAATGCCGATCCCGGGGCCGTTGTATGCCACTGAGGAAGAGTGCGCAGGGGTCGATCCGGTGGATGGCACACAGGAACGTAATCCGACCGTGCGGTTGGCGGGATCCTACGTCAACTTCCTGATCGTCAACGGCGGCATCATCGCGCCAAGTTTCGACGACCCGTTGGACGCTGAAGCCAAGGCTATCCTGCAGAACCTGTTCCCACAGCACGAAGTGGTGATGGTGCCGGGCCGTGAACTGTTACTGGGTGGCGGTAATATCCATTGCCTGACCCAACAACAGCCGGCCCCGCATAAAAACTGAGTGCAGTTGTAACAACGCCTTTCCGGCAACCGGGCGCCCCTCGGTTTCGGCCTCTACAGCAAGCCCACGGCCCATCACGGTCGCGGGCTTTTTTGCGTCTGCCCACCTATAAACACGCGACATTGGCATAGCTCTTGTATCGGTGTTGCTCCAGTGGCCCAGGGTGATGACCGCACAGTTCTGTCATAAACCTTGAGTAAGTTAGCCGCTCACGCAGCAGGAGAGAGCGCCGAAATGAATGCCAATATCAACCCGATGTACACGCGCACCTTCCACCCTTCGCGGGTTGACGGTGACGCGATCCATGCGCTGGGGCTCTGGTTGAAGGAAAACGGCTCGCGACAAGTCAGGCAGCAGCCGGATTTGCGCAGTGTGATGAGTGAACGCTACCCGGTGGGGTTGTTCAGCGAGGATGAAATGCACGCGTTGTGCGAGTTGATGAGTAACTAACGAAATAGCCTTGGCTTCATCGCAGCTGCCTCGCTTGCGCTCGGCAGCTGCGATAAGAAGGGGGTTTACGTTTAGAAGCTATAAGTGCCCGTCACCACCAGGTTACGCGGCTCGCCCGGCTGAATCTGCGCCACACTGGTCGCCGATTCGTAGTAGGTCTTGTCGGCGATGTTGTTCAGCGCCGCGCGCACATCCCATTCTTTCTGCCGGAACCCGACCAACGCATCCCAACTGCCATAACCCGGCAGCACCACAGTGTTGAGGCTGTCGGCATAACGGTCGCCGACCAGGGTCAAACCGGTTTCCGCGTACCAACCCATCTCCGGTTTCCAGGTGACAAACAGGCTTGCATTGCGCTTGGCCACGTCGCTGACGCGCTTGCCTTCAAAGCCGTTGTTGTCCTTCTCGACCTTGGCATCCTGCAGGCCGACACCACCGCGTACAGACCAGTTGCCGACGATCTTGCCGGTGGCCGTCAGCTCCACGCCGCGGGAGCGCTGCAGGCCGCTGAGCAGGGTAATGGTGCGGTCCAGCGGGTCGCTGGTGCGGCGGTTGTAGAGTTCCAATTCGTACACCGCCAGGGTGGTGCTCAGGCGGTCGTCGAGCCAGTCGCTTTTCACGCCGATCTCTTTTTGCTTGGTCAGCTCGGGGCTCAGGTCGTTGACGCTGCCGGCGGCGTTCGGGGTGATGCCGATCAGGCCGCCACCGGCCGGTGAGAAGGTCTTGCTCCACGAGGCATAGAACGAGTGGTGTTCCAGGGGCGTCCACACCAGGCCAAAGCGCGGGCTGGTGCTGTGGCTTTTGACGTCTTGTCGGGTATTGAGCAGTTTGTTTTTGGTGTCCACTTCGAAACGGTCGTAACGCAGGCCGGCCAGCACTTGCCACTGGTCGTTCAGGCGCAGTTGGTCTTGCACATACAGGGCGCGGCTTTCGACTTCGGTGTGGTTGTTACTCGATACGTTCATGCGCCCGGTGTGGCTCAGGTGACGGTTGGGCTGGTTGAGGTCCAGGGCTGGCACGGCCGAGGCGGGGGCGCTGTACAGCTTTGGATCGCGGCGCTGGCTGCCCAGCTCCACGCCGGTGAGCAGGCGGTGTTCGAGGCCGAAGGTGCTGAAGCCTCCTTCCAGCTCGACGTTGTTGAAGACGTTGAGGGTGGTCAGGTCTTGCTGCCAGCGTTGGCGCGTCACCCGATTGGTCGCGGCGCTATAGCCGGTCTGGTACGTGTTGTCGAAATCGCTGTCGAGCTTGAACACGCCTAGGGTCTGGCGCAGTTGCCAGTTGTCGTTGAGTTCGTAGGCCAGCTTGGAGCGCAGGGACTGGGTCTTGTCGTCGATGTAATCGCGGCTGTCGCCGTAGGTGGTGCTGCGACTGACGTCGGCGGGGCGGCCGTTGACGCCGGGGATGCCGCGATCCGGCGTGCGGTTGTAGCGGCTGTATTCGTATTGCACCAGCCAGTTCAGATCCGGTGTGAGCTGCCAGCTCATGGACGGCGCGAACAGTTGGCGATTGCCGCTGACGTCGTCGCGGAAGCTGTTGTTGTCCTGATTGCCCATGTTCAGGCGCAGGCTGATGTTGTCGGTGGGATCGGTGCTCAGGTCGGCATACACACTGCGCAAATCGTTGCTGCCGCCCTGGGCCTCGATGCTCGACTTGCGCCCGGCCGTTGGCAGTTTGCTCACGCGGTTGACGATCCCGCCCTGGCCGCCTCGCCCGTAAAGCACGGCTGCCGGGCCTTTGAGCACTTCGATGCGCTCGATGTTGTGCAGGTCGCGTACGTACTGGCTGTCGTCACGAATGCCATCGAGGTAGAAGTCGTTGCTCGCGTCGAAGCCACGGATACGCAAACTGTCGAAGCGCGTGTCGGCGCCGCTGCTGACGTTGGGGATGCCGCTCAAGGCCTGGCCCAGGTCGTTGGTGCCGTAGGAACGCAGGCTTTCGGTCTTCACTGAGTCGATGGCCTGGGGCACATACCGTACCGGTGTGGCGGTGCGGGTCGCGGTGCTGGTTTCCTTGACGCGCGGGTCGTCTTCGTCAGCTTCGGCGCTGATTGAGGTTTCGGGCAAGGTGGTGGCGGCACAGGCAAAACCGGCAGACAGCAGAACAGAAAGCCCAAGGGTCATGGGCGTCAGGCGAAGGGCAGGCATGGTGGAATGCATCCAAAGGGTTTGGCAGGAAAAAGCGCGCTAATGGTAATGCTTTGCATTTGCGTGCGTTATCCATTACCAAACGTATCGGCTTTGAAATATGTTACGAGATGTGTTTCCTGGGTCGTTGAAGACGGAATTTGGTCGTTTTCAGAAAGGCCGTAGGCCTTTGCTTAGAATTATTTCGCCTAAATACAGACGATTCACGAAATTGACACATAGTTCAACGCGCGACTAGGATTGCGCCCAACGCCTGTGGCTAACCGCCATGACTCATCCAATAAGAAAAGGCCCGCGGCATGTTCAGTCGTCCGCGGGCCTTCTTTTTTCGGAAAAAGTCGACACCAGAAAAGCGACATGGAGCCTGGTGTCATCGCGCGTACTCAACCCGTAATAAGGAATACAAAAAAATGTTGAAGCAACGGATGAGTCTGATCGCTCTGGGGATTTTGAGCGCATCGACAGCAATGGCAAACGACCAGGAGCAATCCAAGGGTTTCGTTGAAGACAGCCACCTGAACATCGCAGCCCGTAACGCCTACATCAGCCGCGACTACAAAAACGGCAAGCAAGACAAAGCCGAATGGGGCCAAGGCTTCATCGGCAAGTTCGAGTCCGGCTTCACCCAAGGCACCGTCGGTGTGGGTGTGGACGTGATCGGCCAATATGCTATCCGTCTGGACGGTGGCCAAGGTCGCGCCGGTGCGGGGGGTATCGACTTCTTCAAACAGGGTAATGGCACCACCAACCCTGATGGCTCGGCAAACCCTGGCTCGGCACCACACGACCTCGCCAAAGGCGGCGCAGCGGTCAAGTTCCGCGTCTCCAACACGGTGCTCAAGTACGGTGATCAGTTCCCTAACGTTCCGGTCCTGGCCTACGACAACTCCCGTCTGCTGTCCGAAACGTTCACGGGTACGTCGATCGTCTCCAAAGAGATCGCCGGCCTGCAACTCGACGCCGGTCACTTCACCAAGGAAGCGCGCAAGAGCGCCGAAGGCACTGACAGCGGCCGTCTGAAAAGCATCGACTACGTCGGTGGCAGCTACAAATTTACCGAAAGCCTGTCGGCTGCGCTGTACGCCTCCGACATGCAAGACGTGCTGAAGAAGCAATACGTCAACGTCAACTACGTGCTGGCCCTGCCAGAGAAACAGTCGCTGACCTTTGACTTCAATGGCTACAAGACCAAGCTGGACAAGAGCTTCGCCCTGGAAAACCAAGGCAGCGAAGACGCTCGCGACAACAAGATCTGGAGCCTGGGTGCCACATGGGCTGTCGGCCCGCACAGCTTCACCGTCGCTCACCAGCGCAGCACGGGTGACACCGGCTACCTGTACGGCGGCTACCGTAACGCTGGCGGTATCGGCGACGGTGGCAACACCATCCTGCTGGCCAACTCCTACTGGTCCGACTTCAACGGCAAGGACGAGCGCTCCTGGCAAGCTGGCTACGGCCTGGACTTCAGCACCTTCGGCGTGCCTGGCCTGACCTACAACGTGGCCTACGTGCGCGGCACCAACATTGACGACGGTTCCAACCGTGGCAATGGCACCGAGCGCGAGATCTTCAACCAGTTCAAATACGTCGTCCAAAGCGGCCCGGCCAAAGACCTGAGCCTGCGTGCTCGTGCGTCCTGGTTGCGCGTTTCCAGCAATGCCGACAAGTACAACGTAGGCGGTAACGAAATCCGTCTGTTCGCCGACTACCCGATCAACGTTTTCTAAGTGATCGCATGTCGCGCCTGATTCCAGGCGATAAAAAACCCCGACTGGTTCGGGGTTTTTTTATGGGCGGGCATCAGTCCTCACGGCTCTGCAAAATCTTGCGCGCCAACGCTGCATTCTTGTAGTCGAGCATCAAGGACAACCCCTCATAGGGTTCGATCTTTTTATTGTCGATACACAGCTGTGCCATCAGCAGCAGTACCTGGCGTTTCTTCTTGTTGACCCGCACGCCGGGTACGCCGAACGCGGTCTTGCGCATTGCCGGTAACGGCGCCTCGGGCGTCAGTTGAACGGTTACCCAGATGCCCTGGACAAACTGCAACGTGATCTCCTCGATATGTTCGATGGGCAGCGGATGCGCCAGGTTATTGAACACAAAATGCTCCGGCGTCAGGCGCAACGCGGTCTGCGGCGCACGCTTGAATCGACGGATGCCCAGCCACAGCAGGCCCAGCCCGATAAGGCCCAGACACGCGCCCGCGCCGACTGCGGACAGCGGCGTGCCTTTCAAACGCTCCGGGGCGAGCCAGACTCGACTCAGGATAAACAGGGCCGCCAGCACAAAGGGCAGGCCCGACACCGCCATCAGTACCCCGCGCCACTGGCCGCCTTCATGCAGGCTGCGCTCACCCTCGGCCGAAGCAGCCAGGGTTTCCAGCAGTTGGGTGTGCGCGCTGTTCTCCGACACGGCCACGTCCATCACGTCGCGAGACAGCTGCTCGCGCAATGCCTGGGGGGCGCTGAAATAGGCATCCATCTGCGCATTCGCTATGTCGCGATCCACCACGCGGGTGGCGCCGCGCAGGGTATCGTCCAGTGGCACGTGCAGCGCCTGCAGGCGTTCGCCATTGGAGGGGTGGGAGTCGGTGGGATGGGGTTGATGAATCTCCAGGGCTTCGGCTGATGGTTGCAATTCACACTCACGCAAGTTCGCGAACACGGCGTCGGGCAGATCGGTAGCCGCGCCTGCTTCACACAACGCCAACAAGGCATCCTCAACGTGCGGCTGCAACACCGACACCCGCAACAACGCCGAAGCCGCCGCCGCACGGCCCGCCAACTGCGCGCCGGCAGCGTCCGCCAGCAATTCACGCTCACGGCTCCAGTGGTTCACCGCGTCATCAAAGCGCTGCATGAAAAACACACCGAACATGAACGACGGCCGCATCAGCCGTCCCTGGATAAAATCGCTGGCCAGCATCGTGTTCAACAGCGCCTCCAGGCTGCGATTGACCCCATCGTAGATCGGCAAAAAGCGCAGGCTGTATTCCGTGTCCTGCCCCGCAAAATGCGCCAACTCATGGCCGATCACCGCGCCGATTTCCTCGCGGCTCAGCAGGCCCAGATACAGCAGCGGCACATGCAAGGTGCGCCCCTGCAGCGAAGTGTTCGCCGGTTGCACAGTGGCCGCGCTGGACGTCACGTAAAAGCCCTGGGCCAGGCTCACCACGATGTGGTCCGGTGGCAGCGCGCCGAGCCGACCCGCCAACGCGTCCACATGGCGCCACAACCCTGAAGCCTGCGCGGGCGTCACCACCTGGCCGAACATCTCCAGCGGCTCGGGCTTGAACATCCCCAGCATAGGGCGCAGCTGTCTGAGCAACTGCCAGATCGAATACACACAGAACGCCGCGATCACCCCCAGCACCGCCATCAGCTTGACTTCGCCACTGCCCAGCCGGCCGATATGCCACATCCCCAAGCCTTCGAAACTCAACGTCAACGCGACGGCCGCCGCCACCGCCACCACATGGCCCACCAGCACGTAGGGCAACAGGCGGCTGCCCAGAGAGAACACCTGCAATAACCTCTCCCGTGATTGCCGTGCCCGCCGCCCGGCCCAGTACGTACCTGCCAACGCAGCCGCACCAATCAACGCCGCCAACAGACCCAAGCCCATCACCCACGGCGCCAGGACCCGCATCGCACCGTTCACGCGGTGGGCGATGGGCAGTTCGGCTTCGATTTTTTCCAGGCGCGAGAGGGCCGTTTGCACGCTGATTCTTTCATCGACCAGGTCGACCGTCGCCGTCGGCTCCTTCGCCGCCAGCGCCTGGAGTTGCTGTTTAGCGATAGTCACCGTGACGTGGTAATCGGCCACCGTAGTGGTGGTTTCGTCAGCACGCTGACGCTCCCAGCCACCGAGGGTGGCCAGCAACAGCGGGAAAACGATGAGGAGGCAGATCAGTTTGAGGGCGTTCATGGGAGTCCGTTCACGACGCAGGGATGTTCAGGTTTATACCGAAAAAAACGCCCCTGGGTATCTACACCACTCTCAAATGCGGGCACACCACTCTGTGGTGAGCGGGCTTGCCCCGCGCCGGGCTGCGCAGCAGCCCCAATAAAGACACTGAGATTTTTCTGTTAAAACTAAGCGCCTGGTTTTGGGGCCGCTTCACAGCCCTACTTACAGCCCGGTATTCCCAGGCGACTCCAACACCTTCACCACATCATCAATCACCGCCTTGCTCATCTCCTGCAAGTAATGCGACGCCCAGGCATGACGGTCCGTCTCCTTCGTCATCGCTGCATCTTCGGTGAGCAGCTTGGCAACGTGGGGCAAGTCGGAAACGTGAGCTGACCTACAAAGTCCAAGCATGTGACTAAGGTGGAAAATTTATTGCTTGTCCCTACCGCCCCTCAATCAACGCCCGCTCCTCCAGCCAAATCTCCTGAACAAACTGATCCGTAATCGCATAAATCCCATGCCCTCGCCGCATGATGATGTTCTCCGCCACCAGCGCAATCACCACGGGTTGAATCTCTTCAACCCGCACTTCGCGACCTACCGTCTTTGAGTATTCCGCTGCTGCATCGGTAGAGAAAATCCCCCGAGCGTTGCCTTCCGTAGCTGCGATCTTGTTGAAAATCGCCTGAGCCAGGCTGCCCAACTGTTCGACTTTTTCAAGCTCAATACTTGCCGCCGCTGAGCGTAAGGTGCTGGCAATCACGGGGAGGAAAAGATCAGGATCACCGCCCTGTTGCAGTAGCTGACGCAATGCCTTGAGCATTTCCTCAGGTCGATTGCCCAGGGTATTGAAGGCTTCGACAGCGGCTTCAAGTGAGGGGAGCTTTTCCTTCTTCACCGTCATTGCCAGTCGGTGGAGCAGGAATTCAACGTAGTCACCCTTTAGCAGTGGATACGCGGCCGATGTCGCGCCGGAAAACGCTTGGTTGCGTTTGGCGGTCAGCTCGCTTACCTGGGCTCTGTGGGAGCCTGTGCCGATAAAGAGGAAGTAGCCCGGCGTATTCGGGCGCGGGTTGATTGCATCACGAGCAGCCTTGAGGGCCAGGAGCAGTTGGTTGCCATCGTCGGAGGAAATGGCATGTTGCACCTCGTCGATGATCAGCACGAGATCGGTCTTCGCTTGGTCGACGACCTCTGCGAGTGCTTGCGCCAATGTGGGGCCGTCGGCGTTGCCGATGCTGTCGAGTTTGAAACCGAACTTGAATCCTGCTGCGCCTAGATCGACATTGCTGACTCGCTTGAGCGTTTCCAGGATTGAAGAGCCCGGCGTTTGCAGTTCTTTCAGGGTCTTGTGGATGGCGTTGTGCACGAGCGTTGCCGGGTGGGCCAGCGTATCGCTCCATAGGTCGACGTAAATCACCAGGGCGCCTGCTGCTTCCAGGGCGGGGATAAGGTCGTTGCGCAGGAAGGTCGTTTTACCTGTACGGCGCAGGCCAGACAGAAAAAGACCTGAGCGTAGACCTTCATCTAATACGCCTGGATTGAGAAGCTGGTTTGCCATCGATTCAGCCAGTTCAGGGCGCTGAAATATGCTGCTCATGCAATTATCCCTTTTTATGGATACGCCATAATTATTGCCAATACATAATTTAGCATAAAGGATGAAATCCGGAGCTTTGGCGCGAAAAGAGGTGATTCAACGGGAGGGGAGGTGAGGCGTGGAGGGGATGATCGAGGATGAATATATGGTAAACCTCCTGAATTCGAACGTTGTCGATCATCCCTTCCGTAGAGAATAGGCAGGAATCCGCCAAAAGCTGCCGTGGCAGCAGGCAGCAGGCAGCAGGCTGCCGAAAGCAGTCCGCTGTCAACGCCCTCTATCGGCCGACGCTGTTGAAATATCGAGTACGAACGCGGTTTTGTCTGGCAATTGCGCTACGTGCCGATCCGGTCGCCAAGGTGGTGCTTACCAGTTGTAACTCACCGACCCGGTCACATTTCGGCGATACCCGTATTTGCAGCTGTCGCCGGTGTAACCACACTGGGAGACATAGGTTTCGTCGGTCAGGTTGGACGCATTGAGCGCCAGCTTCGCCCCTGCATAGGATGAAGACAGCTTGCCCAGGTCGTAGCTCAGGCTGGCGTCAAACAGCGTGTAATGGGGGATGCCTTCGCTGTTTTGCGAATCGATATAGCTCTTGCCGACATAGCGTACTCCTCCCCCTATCGCCAAGCCCGATAGCGCGCCGCCCTGAACGGTGTATTGCGACCAGAGCGAGGCCAGTTGTTCAGGGGTATTGCCAGGTTGATTGCCTTTCTCATCGGCCGTATTGCTGCGGGTAATTTCAAGGTGTGAATAGCTGTAGTTGGCCATCAACTCCAGCGCATCGGACACCTGCGCCTTGCTTTCCAGTTCGATCCCGCGCGACTGGATTTCTCCGGTCGCCACCGAGAAACGATTGTTGGCAGGATCGGCAGTCAGTACGTTTTGCCGCGTCAGGTCGAACAGCGAGACGGTCACGTAGCTGTCACTGCCCTTGGGCTGGAATTTGATCCCGACTTCGTACTGGCGGCCGGTTTCGGGTTCGAACGCACTGCCGTCACGCGCCACCGCCGTGATGTTAGGGAAAAACGACTCCGAATAGCTCGCGTAGGGCGCCAGGCCGTTGTCCGCCAGGTACATCACACCGGTCCGCCACGTGAAGGCGTGATCGCGCTGCTTGAGGTCTGCCGCCGTATCGGTGGCGTAATGGACCGTTTTCGAGCGTGCCCAGTCTTGGCGACCGCCCAGGTTGAAGACCCAATGTTCGTCGAACTTGAGCTGTTCCGAGAGATACACACCCGCCTGGTCTAGCTGACGACGCTGGTTGATGTCGTAAAAAGCGTCCAGGTCGCTGTAATCCTGGTGATAGACCGGCGCATACACATCCAGCGGATCAACCACGTTGCCACCCCCCAACTGGTTGGTACTGGCGTGTTGCAAATCGATACCGACCAGCGTTGTATGTTCGAAACGGCCGGCGTTCCACTGGGCCTGGAAGTGGTTATCGAGAAGGGCATTCTTCACCTTTTCGTGGCCCAGATAACCGAAGCGGCCCACGGTGCGCTGGTCGTCGTCCAGGCCGTACTGGTAAATCGTGCGCTGTTCCTGGTAGGAACGGCTGTAACGGGCGTTCTGGCGGAATGTCCAGATATCATTGAGGTGATGTTCAAACTGATACCCCAGTGACCACTGTTCTACATCGTACTTGTCGAAGTCAGGGTCGCCGACAAAACGGTCCGTAGCGATCCGTCCGTAACGCGAGCTATCGAGGGTGCCGACCCGTGGCAACGCGTAGTAGCCCAGCACATTGCGGTCTTTTTGAAAGGACGCCAGCACCGTCAGCGAGGTGTCGTCCGAGGGGCGCCAACTGATTGCCGGGGCGATGAATTGACGGTCATCACGGGCGTAGTCGATTTGCGTACCGCTGTCTCGCCACAGCCCGGTGAGGCGATAAGTCAAGACGCCGTCCTCGCTAAGCGGCCCGCCGAAGTCCGCAGCCAATTGCTTGCGATCAAAACTGCCTGCCTGCGCCACCAGTTCATGCAGCGGCTCATCGGTGGGACGCTTGCTGATCACGTTGACCATGCCGCCCGGTGAGCTTTGACCGTAGAGCACTGACGATGGCCCGCGCAGTACCTCCACGCGCTCCAGTCCATAGACTTCACCCACAGCACGGCTCTGGTTGGCAAAGCTGTACTGGCGCAGGCCATCGCGATAGATACCACCGCCAGTCGTCGCGTCAAAGCCACGAATACTAATCGTGTCGCGCCGGGTATCGACACCGTTGGCTTCACCATTGACCCCGGCGGTGTAGCGCAGCACCTGCCCGATGCTTTGTGGCTGCTGGGCATCGATCTGCTTACGGGTGACCACGCTGATCGATTGCGGCGTTTCCATGATCGACGTATCGGTCTTGTTGGCACTCATGGTCCGGCTGGCGACCAGGCCATCGTTGCGGCCCAACGAGGTGTCGTATGCGGTGCCACTGATCGCAGTCGGCGCTAACTCCAACACGTCGCCGTTGCTCGGTACCAGCAGCAGGCTACCGTCGTCCTGGCGCTCATAGGTCAACCCCGAGCCGAGCAAGAGCTGCGTCAGGCCGGCCTCAGTACTGAAATCGCCTTGCAGCCCCTGGGTTTTCTTGCCGGCCGTCAGCGTTGAGCTGCCCGCCATGGTAATCCCCGCCTGTGCGCCGAAACGTGACAGCGCGGAATCCAGGGGGCCAGCGTCGATGCTGTAATGCTGCGAACTACCCGCGGCAAAGACTGGAAGGCTGCAAAGCGGTTGCACGCTGAGCAACAACAGCCCAAGCGTACGGGCACGCAGGGCGCGGGAAGGTGAAGTCATACTGGGCTCCTAAGGGGTCAAGACCCACCTCTGGCGGGTGGGTGATCCCTATAGGCCAAGCGAGTACGAAAAAACTATCGTGCAGCGGAAAAAATATTTCAGGCGGGCACGATCGAGACCCAATACCGCGTCATGCGCTCGATTCGCACCGGCAGCGTGCGCGCTACCAGGGTCAAGGCTGCATCGGTGTCATCCAGCGAAAAACTGCCTGTGAGGCGTAACCCTGAGACCTGCTCATGACAACGTAAAACACCGGGGCGATAACGTGAGAGTTCCGCCACCAAGGCATCCAGGCGCAGGCGATCCGCCGGCAGAATCCCGCGCAGCCAGGCCTGGGCGACCAGCAGGTCGGGGCGGCTCGGTACGCCGATACCCAGGCGGTCCACCCGTGCCTGCCATCCGGCCTCAAGTGAAGAGGACGTTGGCTGGCCGCGTGAGTGGACCTGTACCTGGCCGCCCATGACGGTGACCTGCGTGCCCTGCCGGTCATGGCGCACTTGCAACTGCGCATCGCGGCTCTGCAGGATCGCGTCCGGCGTGATCAACTGCAGCGGGCGCGATTCTGTTCGCACATTCAAGGCCAGCTCGCCCTCTATCATCTGGATGCGCCGCACCTGGTCATTAAAATCCAGGTTCACCGCACTGGCCGTGTTCAGCCATAGCGAGCTGCCATCCACCAGGGTCCAATGGCGACGCTCGCCGGTTCCTGTGCGGTGGTTCGCCAGCGCGGCGCGCACTGGCGTGGAACCCGCGCCTTGCCAGGCAACTGTGCCAACAGCACCTAGGACCAACAGACGCTTGAGTAACTGCCGACGTTTCTGCATGTCCGGCCCAGCCGACGCCAGTGCCCTGCGCGCGGTGGCGTCGCGCAAAAGATTCGCTCCGGGCTGCTGCAACAGCGGCAAGCTGGCGACACGTTGCCAGGCCTGCTCATGCTCATCGCTCGCCTCGCGCCAACACTGCAATGCTTCCAGATCAGGCGCACTCATAAGCCCGGACTGCGTCCTGACAAGCCAATCAATGGCGATATCGCGCACCTGCGGATTAATCTCGGCCCTCATTCGAAACGGCTCGCATAGCAAACGCTGAATGCCTTGCCCATGGCCCGTTGCACTTGAGCCACAGTCAAACCCAACTGCGCAGCGATCTGCGGGTACGTCAGGCCGTCGAGCTGGGACATGAAGAAAATCTGCCGTATGCGCTCAGAAAGCCCAATCAGCAGCGAGTCGAGTTGCAACAAGGTTTCGATCACCAGATACCGGTCCTCGGGTGACGATTCCTCCCCTTCGGGCCGAGCAGCCAACGCTTCAAGATAAGCCCGCTCGATCTCCTGGCGGCGCCAGCGATTGACCAGCAGTCCATTGGCAATCGCCGCGAGAAACGCCATGGGCTGGCGCAACTCGCGCACCTGCTGAGGGGCGCGCAGCACACGGATGAACGTGTCGTGGGCCAGATCCTCGGCATCGGCACTGTGCCCCAACCGCCGGTTCAGCCAGCCCTGCAGCCAGCCGTGATGATTCTCGTACAACTGTTCGACGGACGATGTTGGGCTGGCATCCTGCATGTGAGGCTCGCACTGCGTGAATGATAATGCTTCTCATCGTATTGATCGGGCGCATGGTTGTACAGTGTTTACACCTGTTTGATGGGGTGGAATTCTTCGTCCATATTCCTGACGGCCTTTGAATTACCCTGGCCGGGTTTGTTTTCTTGCAGTTGCCGATATTCATTCAAACGCCAAACAGCACAAAGCCCAGAGTTATGGGGCTTTGTGCTGTGGTGATGAGTCTGGACCACTGACTTGCAATCAGTTGGTCAATTACCTGGGCGCTTCGCGGTCACCTGACAAGCTATAGGTCGTTCGATACGCATACGTGGTCATAATCAGCTCCCGGCAATCGGGTACTGGAGACGCTTTCCCTGCATGAGGGAAACGCTCCAGCATTAGCATCTGCAATGCCTTCCTGCACGGATTTGAAATGCCAGGATTCATCAGCCAAGTAGCGACTCAAAGCGCGCTGCAGGTGGTATTGACGATCTCGGTCGGTCGCCTGCGCCAGTTGATCCAACTCGCTGGCAAGTTCGAGCTTTACTTGGAAAGACAGAACGGGAGGCTGCCATAACGCTGCTCCATACATTTTTGTATACGCTGTGTACACGGCATGCAGACGCTATGCTTCGGCTGGTAGTCGGCCAATAGCGGTTTGTCGGTTTGGGGAAGGATTACAGGCGAGCGACTGGGTTGTATTAACCCAGAAACAACAAAGCCCTCACATTTCTGTGAGGGCTTTGTTTTGTATGGTGCCGGCACCAGGAGTCGAACCCGGGACCTACTGATTACAAGTCAGTTGCTCTACCAACTGAGCTATACCGGCGTGTTAGGGCGACGATTATAGCGACTGCTAAGGTTCTGTAAACCCCTGAAATCTGACTATTTTTGCGAAAACCCAAGTTTTCGCACATCTCCCCTCATTTCTCCGTGCCGCCAGCAAAAAATCAACGCTCGTGCATCGCCTCTGCGCGGGATTTGATGATCGGCTTGAGCAGGTAGCTCAGGATGCTTTTCTTGCCCGTGATGATGTCCACGGAGGCAACCATGCCCGGGATGATCAGCAACGGTTTCTCATCGGTGCCCAGGTGGCTGCGGTCGGTGCGCAACTTGATGACGTAGAAGGTGTTTTTCTTCTCTTCGTCCATCACGGTGTCGGCACCGATTGTCTCGAGTTTGCCTTTGAGGCCACCGTAGATGGTGTAGTCGTAGGCGGTGAATTTGATCATGGCTTCCTGGCCGGGGTGCAGGAAGGCGATGTCTTGTGGGCGGATCTTCGCTTCCACCAGCAGGGTGTCGTCCAGTGGCACCACTTCGGCCATGTCGCTGCCGGGCTGGATCACGCCGCCGACGGTGTTGACCAGCATCTGCTTGACGATGCCGCGCACGGGCGAGGTGACCATGGTGCGGCTGACGCGGTCTTCCAGGCCTTTGGAGGTGGCCTGGGCCTTGCTCAGGTTGGTGCGGGCTTCGTTCAATTGAGCCAGGGCTTCGCTGCGAAACTTGCCGCGGGTCTCGTCGATTTTGCGCTGCACTTCGTTGATGGCGGCCTGGGCGCGGGGGATGGCCAGGGTTGTGCCGTCGAGCATGCCGCGGGTTTCGACCTCGGAGCGTTTGAGGCGCAGCACTTCTACCGGCGAGATCGCGCCTTGCTGTACCAGTGGTTCGGACATGCCGATTTCCTGGCGCAGCAGGTTCAGGCTATTGCGGTATTGGTCCTGCTTGGAGCTGAACTCACGTAGCTCCTGCTGGCGTTGCAGCAACTGCTGTTGCAGCCCGCCAATTTCGTCTGCCAACTGCTGGCGGCGGCTGAGGTACAGCGACTCTTCGTTCGAGGCCTGGTTGGGCACGGCTTTACGTGCGGCATCGGTGATGTTCAGCGGTCGATTGTCGACCTCGGCGCTGAGGCGTTCCACACGCAGTTCCATGGCCACCCGGTCGGCTTCGGTTTCGCCGACGTTGGAGGCAAATCGGGTGTCATCCAAGCGGATCAACGGCGCGCCAGCTTCGACGATCTGCCCTTCATGCACGTAGATCTGCGCGACGATGCCGCCTTCCAGGTTCTGGATCTTCTGGATGCGCGACGAGGGGATCGCCTTGCCTTCGCCCTTGGTCACTTCGTCGATGATCGCGAAGTGGGCCCAGAGCAGCAGGAACACGAAGAAGCCGATCACGCCCCAGATGGTCAGGCGCACGATGCGGGGTGCGTCGTCGATCAGGGCCTTTTCGACCTCGGGCAGTGGCTGGTCATCGAGGGAGTCGCGGCCCTTGAAATAGCGGAAGATGACGTCCTTCAAACGGCCTGCGCCGGACTTAAGCAACACTGATCTGCCCCTTTTTCAGCGCTTCCATAACGGCCGCCTTTGGACCGTCTGCGAGTATCTGGCCACGGTCGATCACCAACAGGCGGTCGACCAGGCTCAACAGCGAAGCGCGGTGGGTGACGAGAATCACCGTCTTGTTTTCGATAACCGACTGCAGGCGCTGTTTCAAGCGCTCTTCACCGGTGTTGTCCATGGCGCTGGTGGGTTCGTCCAGCAGCAGAATCGGCGGGTTCAGCAGCAGCGCACGCGCCAGGGCGACGTTCTGGCGCTGGCCGCCGGAGAGGTTTTGCCCGCGCTCGCCCACTTGCAGTTCGTAACCTTGCGGGTGCAGCCTGGCGAATTCATGCACGCCGGCGAGTTCTGCGGCTTGCAGCACCATCTCATCGTCCACGTAGCGCGCCCCTGAGACCAGGTTGTCACGCAAGGTGCCGGCCAGCAGTTGGATGTCCTGGGCAACGTAGCCGATGTTGTGGCGCAATTCGCTGACGTCGATCTGGCGGATGTCCACGCCATCCACCAGCAACGAGCCGGAGTCCGGCTGGTACAGGCCGACCAGCAGCTTGGCCAGTGAGCTTTTGCCCGAGCCGCTGCGGCCGATGATGCCGATTTTCTCGCCGGGACGAACATTCAGGTTGATGCCGCGCAGGGCCAGGGTTTGCTGGTTCGGGTAGGTGAAGTCGACCTCGCGAAACGTCATCGCACCTTGCAGCGATTTGCGGCTGAGCGGGCGCTCGTCGAAGTTGCGTTCCTGGGGGAGCTCCATCATCTGGTCCACCGAGACCATCGTCACCTTGGCTTGCTGGTAGCGGGTGAGCAGGCCCGACAGCTGGGCCAACGGGCCAAGCGCGCGGCCGCTGAGCATGTAGCACGCCACCAGGCCGCCCATGCTGAGGGTGCCGTCGATGATCTGGTACACACCGAAGATGATCATCGCCACGCCCGCCACTTGCTGGATCAGCAACGTGATGTTCATCGCCAGGCCGGACAAGACCTTGACCCGCAGTTCCAGGCGGCTGAGGGTGCCAATGGTCTGTTCCCACTGGTATTGACGTTCGCTTTCGGCGTTGTTGACCTTTACCGCATCCAGCCCGGCGAGGGTTTCGATCAGGCTCGACTGCCGTTCGGCACCCAGGGCCATGGTGCGCTCGAGTGTCGCGGTCAGGGGTTTTTGCAGGAAATGGCCGATACCCAGGGCCAGCGGGAAGGCGACGATGGGAATCCACACCAGGTGGCCGCCCAGCAGCGCGATCACCGCGAGGATGATCAGGGTAAAAGGCAAATCGATCAGGCTGGTGAGGGTCAGGGAGGTGAGGAAGTCGCGCATCCCCTGAAACTCGTGGATGTTGGAGGCGTAGCTGCCGACGCGCGCCGGGCGCATTTTCATCGACATGCCCACGATGCGCTCGAACAGCGTCGCGGAAATGATCAGGTCGGTTTTCTTGCCCGCAAGGTCCAGGCACAGGCTACGCATGCTCTTGAGCAGCAAGTCGAACAGGTAGGCGCCGCAAATACCGATAGCCAGCACCCACAGGGTGGCGGTGGCCTGGTTCGGCACCACGCGGTCGTACACGTTCATCACAAACAAGGGGGCGGCCAGGGCGATCAGGTTGATCACCAGGCTCGCGGCGATGGCGTCGGCGTACAGCCAGCGCGAGCGTTTGAGGGTGTCTTTGAACCACGAGTGCGCGCGCGGGATCAGCGTGCCGCTGGTGATGTCGAATTTATGTTGCGGTTGGGCGAAGAAAACCCGGCCGCTGTAGTCCTGACTCAACACCTCACGGCTGACCTGGACTTCGCCGCCGTCACTTTCGCTGAGCAACAGGCGGGCGGTATCACCGTCCCATCCCAACAGCACCGCACTGCGTCCTTCCTTTAACAGCAGCAAGGCTGGCAGTGCGATAGATGGGATCTTTTCCAGCGTGCGCTGCAGCAACCGCCCCTGCAAACCCGCCCGAGCTGCTGCGCGCGGCAGCAAGTCTGGGCTCAGGCGCTGCCCTGCCAAGGGCAGGCCGGTGGTCAGCATGGCCCGGCTGGCGGGCTTGTAATGCAGTGAGCAGAGAGCCAACAACCCATCCAGCAACGGGTCGTCATGCTGAGTGCGCGGGTCATGGTTGAGTTGCGCCAAACCTATTTCAGAATCCAAGCTGACTCTCTCTTAAACGGTTGTGTGGTCCAACGCCGTCAAGAATCAGTTCATCCCTGGCAGGTTTACCGACGGTTTAATATCGTTCTGCACAACTGATGCCAGCGGGGCAACCACACCCTGACTTCTCAGCAGTTGGCCCATGTCGGCCTTGATTCGATACTGGGTGTAGATATAGAGGCTTTTGATTTGTGCCAAACGCTGTTGAGCGGTGAACAGTTCGTTCTCGCTGTCGAGCAAGTCGAGCAGTGTACGCTCACCCAGGCTGAACTGCTGCTGGTATGACGTGCGCACTTTGGTGCTGCGGTCGACGTATTGCTGTGCGATCGGCACCTGCTGGCTGGCATTGTTATAGGCGTTCCATGCCAGGCCCAGCTCTTCGTTCAACTGGCGCAGGGCGTTGTTGCGGATGTCCAGCGCCTGAGTGGCCTGGGAGGCCTTGGACTGCAGGCTGGCCTTGTCGCTGCCGCCGTTGTACAGGTTGAACTGCATGTTCAGCATGGCGGAGTAGCCATTGTCATGGCCTTCTTCGCCGCCGATGTTGTTGTTGGCCGAGCGTTGCAGCACCGCATCGAAGCGCGGGTAGAAGGTCGACTTGGCGGCTTCGTACTGCTTTTCGGCAGCCGCGATGTCTGACTCGGCAGAACGCAATACCGGGCTGTCCGCGATCATCTCACGGCGTGCCTGATCCAGGCTGGCCGGCAGGGCGGTCACAATACCCATCGGCTTTTCCAACTGGTCCGGCTCTTTGCCGACCACGCTCAGGAAATTGGTGTTTGCGTCCGCCAGGTTGGTCTGCTCGGTGATCAGGTTGTTTTGCGCCTGAGCCAGGCGGGCCTCGGCCTGGTCCATGTCCGCCATCCTGCCCACGCCGCGGCTGGTACGCAGTTTGATCTGGTCAAAAATGCGTTCGTGGCTTTTCAGGTTGTCTTCTGCCAATTGCACCATCTCGCGACGGGTCAGGACATCCAGATAAACCTGGGCGACCGTCAGTGCGGTGCGCTCGGACGTATTGAGCAGCGCATACCCACGGGAGTTGGCGGTGGCTTGTTGGCGGCCGACTTCGTTAATGGTGCCAAAGCCCTGGAACAAATTTTGTTGCAGGCGGATGGTCGATTCGCCGCGGTTCAGGGTTTTCCAATCATGGCTGTTGCTGGCGGCGCGGGTCGAGGTGTTGTCGGAGCTTTCACGGCCATAACCGCCCAACACGTCGACTTTAGGCAGATAACCGCCCTGGGCCTCTCTGACCTGGTAGTCAGCGGCTATGCGCGCATTGATAGCTGCCTGGATCTCCGGGTGGTTTTCCACAGCGCTTTGCATTGCCTCGGGCAGGGTCTGCGCCTGGACGAAACTGGCGGCTAGAGCAAAAGGCATAGCTTTAAAAAGTTGCAAACGCATTTTGGTGTTTCCCCGGGGATTGGTTGCCTGAAAAACCGCAACAAAATTGGAATATTGCATTGGAGTGGCAACTCGAAACGCCCGTTTTTCTTGGGTGCCGAAGGGCGTAAACAGAAAGTCGCGAGGCCGCTTAAATATCAATGTGACATTACTGGGCGGATTGTTTAGGATGACGCCCAATAGGTCAATACCTTGACGGAAAAGTAATTTGATGAACCAAACAACAAATTATTGACGCCAAAATAACCACGCAAAATGTAAGTACTCCAGCTATCGATCGGCAAAGAGAAAGAAGCCGGTCTCCATGATGGATACCATTGAACGGTAATACACGGAGAGTCTTTTTTATGAGCAGCGTTGCGGTCGTCAAAAGCATTGTCGGTCAGGTGTTTGCGGTTTCCCCTGAAGGGATTCGTCGTCTGCTTGTAGAAGGGGATCGCTTGTTCGCTGGGGAGCAGGTCGACACCGGCCCGGCAGGCGCCGTGTCTCTGGAACTGGCCGACGGCCGTATTCTCGATCTGGGCCGTGACAGTCAGTGGAGCGCGAACGCTCCTGACTCGGTGACCGACCTCAGCGCCGCCACTGCTCAAGCCGCACCGTCTGTTGCTGAACTCCAGCAAGCCATCGCTGCCGGCGCCGACCCGACCCAAGATCTCGAAGCCACTGCCGCCGGCCAAACCGCTGCTGGTTCAGACGGCGGTTCCGTAGGTGGTGGTCACAGCTTTGTTGTGCTGGACGCCACGGCTGGCGTGGTTGACCCCACCATCGGCTACCCGACGACCGGCTTGAATGCCGCTGATGCGGTGAACACTGTTCTCACTGGCGCCGACAATAATGGCGTCGACCCACGCAACGTCACCATCACCCTGACTGCCACGCCAACCATCACCGAAGCCGGTGGTGTTGTGGCCTATACGGTGTTTATCACCCAGGCGCCGACCAGCGACCTCACCGTGACCTTGTCCAACGGCCTCGCTGTCGTGATCGCCGCCGGCCAGACCTCGGGTGTGCTGAACGTCACGTTTGCCGGTAATGACACGCCTTACCTGGACGCTTCGTCGATTTCCGCGACCATCGCCGGTACCTCCGGCGGCGGCAACCTGATCATCACCACCGACCCGACGCCGGCGGTGACGCAGATCAACGACACCATCGACACCACCACCGTCACCCTGACTGCGACTGCATCGGTGGATGAGGGCGGCAAGATCGTCTACACCGCGACGGTGACCAACGCGGCGCAGACCGACGTTGTCATCAAGCTGTCCAACGACCAGACCATTACCATCGAAGCCGGTAAAACCACCGGTACGGTCAGTGTCGACACACCTGCCAACCTGGCGGATGGCAAAGACCTTACCGTCAGCGCCACCATTACCAGTGCCACCGGTGGTAATTACGAGAACCTGGCGATCAATCCTGCGCCGGCCACTTCCACTGTTGTTGCTGTGGATGATCCCAGTGTCTTGGTTGCCGATACCAACACGATTGTCGAAGATAGCGTCGCTACCGGCAACGTACTGAGCAATGACAGCGACATTGATAACGTATTGACTGTCGCGACCTTCAACGTGGCGGGTACCACCTACAACGCGGGCCAGACCGCGATCATTGCAGGCGTGGGCAGCATCACGATTGGTGCCGATGGCGCGTATGCGTTTACGCCGGTCAAGGATTACAGCGGCGAAGTGCCGCAGATTGGCTACACCACCAATACCGGCTCGAGCAGCACGTTGACGGTGACGATTACACCGGTCAACGACGCGCCCGTCATCAGTATTGCGCCGCAAACCCTCGATGAGAACGCCGCTACAGCGGGTACCGTCGCTGGTACTTTCACCGCGACCGATGCAGAAACACCACGCGAAGGCCTGACTGTCTCCTTCACCGGCAACAGCAACGCAGACGGCTACTACAGCCTGTCCGGCAATAACGTTGTACTGACTCAAAAAGGTGCTGACTTCGTCAACGCCGGCAATCAACTGCCGAAAATCGACCTGACCGTCACTGATCCTGAAGGCCTGAACTCCAACGGCACTGGCCAGCCGACCGTTACTCTGCACAACGACGTGCCAGTGATCGCTGTTACCCCGGAAACCATTGATGAGAACTCCGCTACTGCGGGCACCGTCGCTGGCCGCTTCACTGCGACCGATGAAGAAACCCCTCGCGAAGGCCTGACTGTTTCCTTCACCGGCAACAGCAACGCAGACGGCTACTACAGCCTGTCCGGCAACAACGTTGTACTGACCCAGAAGGGCGCTGACTTCGTTAACGCCGGCAATCAACTGCCGAAGATCGATCTGACCGTCACTGATCCTGAAGGCCTGAACTCCAACGGCACTGGCCAGCCGACCGTTACTCTGCACAACGACGTGCCAGTGATCAGCGTTGCACCAGAAACCATTGATGAAAACTCCGCTACAGCGGGCACCGTCGCTGGCCGCTTCACTGCGACCGATGAAGAAACGCCACGCGAAGGGTTGACCGTCTCCTTCACCGGCAACAGCAACGCGGATGGCTACTACGCCATCGTCGATAACAACGTCGTGCTAACCCAGAAAGGTGCCGACTTCGTTAACGCCGGCAATCAACTGCCGAAAATCGATCTGACCGTCACTGATCCAGAAGGCCTGAACTCCAACGGCACTGGCCAGCCGACCGTTACTCTGCACAACGACGTGCCAGTGATCGCTGTTACCCCGGAAACCATTGATGAGAACTCCGCTACTGCGGGCACCGTCGCTGGCCGCTTCACTGCGACCGATGAAGAAACCCCTCGCGAAGGCCTGACTGTTTCCTTCACCGGCAACAGCAACGCAGACGGCTACTACAGCCTGTCCGGCAACAACGTTGTACTGACCCAGAAGGGCGCTGACTTCGTTAACGCCGGCAATCAACTGCCGAAGATTGACCTGACCGTTACTGATTCAGAAGGCGCCAGCTCCAACGGCACCGGTCAGCCGACCGTCACTCTGCACAACGATGTGCCGGTGATCGCCATCGCGCCAGAAACCATCGATGAAAACTCCGCTACAGCGGGCACTGTCGCTGGCCGCTTCACCGCGACCGACGAAGAAACGCCACGCGAAGGCCTGACTGTTTCCTTCACCGGCAACAGCAACGCAGACGGCTACTACGCTATCGTTGATAACAACGTTGTGCTGACCCAG
Organism: Pseudomonas sp. NIBRBAC000502773; assembly: GCF_006517195.1. NCBI lineage: Bacteria > Pseudomonadati > Pseudomonadota > Gammaproteobacteria > Pseudomonadales > Pseudomonadaceae > Pseudomonas > Pseudomonas sp. NIBRBAC000502773. The sequence goes on from NZ_CP041189.1 coordinate 3,655,117, forward strand.
AAGGGCGCGGACTTTGTTAACGCCGGCAATCAACTGCCGAAGATCGACCTGACTGTCACCGACCCTGAAGGCTTGAACTCCAACGGCACCGGCCAACCGACCGTCACTCTGCACAACGATGTGCCGGTCATCAGCGTTTCCCCAGAAACCATTGATGAGAACTCCGCTACTGCGGGCACCGTCGCTGGCCGCTTCACTGCGACCGACGAAGAAACACCACGCGAAGGCCTGACCGTCTCCTTCACCGGCAACAGCAACGCAGACGGCTACTACAGCCTGTCCGGCAACAACGTTGTACTGACCCAGAAGGGCGCTGACTTCGTTAACGCCGGCAATCAACTGCCGAAGATCGATCTGACCGTCACTGATCCTGAAGGCCTGAACTCCAACGGCACCGGCCAGCCGACCGTTACTCTGCACAACGACGTGCCAGTGATCAGCGTTGCACCAGAAACCATTGATGAAAACTCCGCTACAGCGGGCACCGTCGCTGGCCGCTTCACTGCGACCGATGAAGAAACGCCACGCGAAGGTTTGACCGTCTCCTTCACCGGCAACAGCAACGCGGATGGCTACTACGCCATCGTCGATAACAACGTCGTGCTAACCCAGAAAGGTGCCGACTTCGTTAACGCCGGCAATCAACTGCCGAAGATCGATCTGACCGTCACTGATCCTGAAGGCCTGAACTCCAACGGCACCGGCCAACCAACCGTTACCCTGCATAACGACGTGCCGGTCATCAGTGTCGCCCCGGAAACCATCGATGAAAACTCCGCCACCGCGGGCACCGTCGCTGGCCGCTTCACTGCGACCGATGAAGAAACCCCACGCGAAGGCCTGACTGTTTCCTTCACCGGCAACAGCAATGCCGACGGCTACTACGCCATCGTTGATAACAACGTTGTGCTGACCCAGAAGGGCGCTGACTTCGTTAACGCCGGCAATCAACTGCCGAAGATCGATCTGACCGTCACTGACCCTGAAGGCCTGAACTCCAACGGCACCGGGCAACCGACCGTTACTCTTCACAATGACGTGCCAGTGATCAGCGTCGCGCCAGAAACCATCGATGAGAACTCCGCTACGGCGGGCACCGTTGCTGGCCGCTTCACCGCTACGGACGAAGAAACGCCACGCGAAGGCCTGACTGTCTCCTTCACCGGCAACAGCAATGCCGACGGCTACTACGCCATCGTTGATAACAACGTTGTGTTGACTCAGAAAGGTGCAGATTTTGTTAACGCCGGCAATCAACTGCCGAAGATCGATCTGACCGTCACTGATCCTGAAGGCCTGAACTCCAACGGCACTGGCCAGCCGACCGTTACTCTGCACAACGATGTGCCGGTCATCAGCGTTTCCCCAGAAACCATTGATGAGAACTCCGCTACTGCGGGCACCGTCGCTGGCCGCTTCACCGCGACCGATGAAGAAACCCCTCGCGAAGGCCTGACTGTCTCCTTCACCGGCAACAGCAATGCCGACGGCTACTACGCCATCGTTGATAACAACGTTGTGTTGACTCAGAAAGGTGCAGATTTTGTTAACGCCGGCAATCAACTGCCGAAGATCGATCTGACCGTCACTGATCCTGAAGGCCTGAACTCCAACGGCACTGGCCAGCCGACCGTTACTCTGCACAACGACGTGCCAGTGATCAGCGTTGCACCAGAAACCATTGATGAAAACTCCGCTACAGCGGGCACCGTCGCTGGCCGCTTCACCGCGACCGACGAAGAAACCCCACGCGAAGGCCTGACTGTCTCCTTCACCGGCAACAGCAACGCAGACGGCTACTACAGCCTGTCCGGCAATAACGTTGTACTGACCCAGAAAGGCGCCGATTTCGTCAACGCCGGCAATCAACTGCCGAAGATCGATCTGACCGTCACTGATCCTGAAGGCCTGAACTCCAACGGCACTGGCCAGCCGACCGTTACTCTGCACAACGATGTGCCGGTCATCAGCGTTTCCCCAGAAACCATTGATGAGAACTCCGCTACTGCGGGCACCGTCGCTGGCCGCTTCACCGCGACCGATGAAGAAACCCCTCGCGAAGGCCTGACTGTCTCCTTCACCGGCAACAGCAATGCCGACGGCTACTACGCCATCGTTGATAACAACGTTGTGTTGACTCAGAAAGGTGCAGATTTTGTTAACGCCGGCAATCAACTGCCGAAGATCGATCTGACCGTCACTGATCCTGAAGGCCTGAACTCCAACGGCACTGGCCAGCCGACCGTTACTCTGCACAACGACGTGCCAGTGATCAGCGTTGCACCAGAAACCATTGATGAAAACTCCGCTACAGCGGGCACCGTCGCTGGCCGCTTCACCGCGACCGACGAAGAAACCCCACGCGAAGGCCTGACTGTCTCCTTCACCGGCAACAGCAACGCAGACGGCTACTACAGCCTGTCCGGCAATAACGTTGTACTGACCCAGAAAGGCGCCGATTTCGTCAACGCCGGCAATCAACTGCCGAAGATCGATCTGACCGTCACCGACCCAGAAGGCGCCAGCTCCAACGGCACCGGTCAACCAACCGTCACCCTGGTCGACGACACCCCAACCGCCGCCGATAACCATATCGAGAGCAACGAAGACACCCCAATCGAGCTGACCTGGGGGACTTTTGGCGTACACGATGAGGATTCCACGAGTCCGGCAGTGGTGTTCACCAGCCTGCCTGCCGGTTCCATCGAATACAAAGTCAACGGTGAGTGGGTCAAGCTCACCACGGCCGATCTGAAAACCGACACCTCGCCGGGCAAGGCCTTCACCCAGGCTGATTTCGATAACCACGACGTGCGTTACAGCCCGGCGGCCAATGAGTCGGGCGACAACAGCTTCGGCGGCACCGGCGTGGGTAACAAGCAAGGTGATTACACCGAGCTGAAGTTCCAGGCGACTGACGGCAACTCCTACAGCGAGACCAAAACCATCACCGTGGATATCCACCCGGTGACGGATGTGCCAATCCTGAACATCGGCCAAGTGCCAACCGGTTTGACCATTCAAACCTGGACCGGCAGCAACCTGCCAGGTGCCTTGGGCACCAATGGCCAAGGCGTCACCGAGTCCAGCACCCTGATTAAGGTGATCAACGCCCAAACCGCTGATAGCGCAGCCTCCACAGGCGTGACCAGCAATGTGAGCAACGGGAATGTGGCCGAAGGCACCGCGACCAAAGTGTCGGGCCTGGTTTACCTGGAAGCCGGTCAGAGCTACACCTTCACCGGTACTGCCGACGATAGCCTGGCAATCACCGTGGGCGGGAAGCTGGTCGCTTCCGAGACCTGGAGCCAGGGCAACGGGATTGGCGGGTCGTCCTATACGCCGACCGAGTCGGGTTATTACACCCTCGACATCTACCACTACAACCAGAACGGTCCGGGCAACTACGACGTCAACGTGTCGATCAACAACGGCCCGTCGGTGTCGCTGGGCAGCAGCGGTGTGCAGACCTACACCAGTGCAGCAGCATTGGAAGCCGCCGGCATGGTGCTCGGTGACAGCCATGTGGTGAATGGCGAAGGCTATTACACCGGCAACGTCTACAACCACGGCCTGGAAGACACCGCGATCAAGATCGCGCCGATTACTGCCACGTTTGTCGACAACGACGGCTCGGAAGCCCATAAGGTTGAAATCAGCGGCTTGCCGGAAGGCGCCGTACTCACCGATGGCACCACGGGCCATAGCATCGTCTCGACCGGCGCGAACACGCTGTACGACGTGAGCACCTGGAACCTGAGCACCCTGACCGTTACACCGTTCAAGGATTCCACGGCCAGTTTCGACCTGACCGTGACGGCTACGGCCAAAGAGTTGAGCACCAACGTTGAAGAAGTCACGACCGGCAAAATCAGCATCGTGGTCAAGGCGGTCGATGACGCCCCGGTATTGGGTAACGGTTCGACCAACGCATTTGGCGACACCTACATCGAAGGCAAGCCAGGCGGCTACGTTGCCGCGAACCTGACCATCACCGACGTCGACAGCGACACCCTGAAAAGCGCCAAAGTTACGCTGGTCAATCACTTGACCGACGACGTACTGATCGCAGATGTCAGCAACACCAAAATCACCGTCAACTATGACAAGGGCACCGGCGTACTGACCCTGTCCGGCGAAGCCACGAAGGCCGAATACCAGGAAGTCCTGCGTTCTGTGCACTTCGCCAGCGAAAGCGAAGACCCGAGCCCGGCCAATCGCAACCTGACCATCACCGTGAACGACGGCCATTCGGACTCGGCTCCGGTGACCTCCGTGGTCTACGTGGTTCCGGTCAACGATAAACCGGTGGTCAGTTTTGACAGCACCACGTTTGTCGAGCAAAAAGCGGCGGTGGCACTGGTCGACAACCTGAGCATCACAGACGTCGACAACAAAACCTTCAGCAAAGTGGTGGTCACGGTTGATCACCTGGTGTCCGGTGACCTGCTCAGCAACGCCGACGTGCTCAAGGCGCTCGCCATTGCCGGTATCACCATCACCGAAAGCGGCAGCGCCGCCGATGGAAAAATCATCTATACCCTGACCAGCAACTCGCCAGCCGGTAGCAGCGCTGCCGACTTCATCAAGCTGGTTGAAGCGATCACCTTCCAGGCCCCGGGTAACAATCCGGTTGGCACTGATCGCACTGTCACTATCGACGTCACCGATAACGGTGGCGGTAACCTCGACCGTGAGCAGCCGGAAATCGCCAGCGCCACTGGCAAGGTCACCGTCGAGCTGTTCAACGACGCCCCGACTGCATCGGCTAACGCGGCCGGTGCTGACGAAGACCATGCGGCCACGATCGTCCTGAGCGGCGCCGATGTGGACGGCTCCGTCGCCAACTTCGTCATCAAGACGTTGCCGGATAACGGCAAGCTGTACAGTGACGCCAGCCTGACAACCGAACTCAAAGTCGGCGATTCGGTACCCGCGGGTGCCGATGGCAAGGCGGCGGTCTACTTCTCCCCGACTGCTGACTGGAGCGGCACAACGTCGGTCACCTTCACGGCGGTCGACAACGGCGGTAAAGCCAGCGCTGAAACCACTGCCCCAGTGACGATCGCTCCGGTCACCGACGCGCCGTACCTGAACCTGCTCGGTGGCGGTACCGTCACCTCGATCAACTTCGACAGCGCGCACCTCAACGGTTCGTGGAGCACCGTCGCTGTCGGCGATGCCAACAATGCGGTCGGCAATGGCGCCACTCCAGCCACCCAATGGTTGACCGGTAATAGCGACGGCAAAGTCGAAATCGGCCAAAGCAGCATTTATGGCGTAGAAACCCCAGGCAACAGCCAGGTCATCGAACTCGAGAAAAATGCCGGCGACGACGCCAGCCTGTACACCATCATCAAGGCCGAAAGCGGCACGGCGTACAGCATTTCGGTGGACTACTCCCCGCGCGCCGGGGCTGAGACCAATTCGGTCATCGATGTGTTCTGGGGCGGCGTCAAAGTCGGCACCCTGGACACCACCGTCGTTGGCATGAAAACCTACACCTTCGTGGTGCCGGTCACCGCTGACGGTGATGCCAAGCTTGAACTCAAGGCCCCGGCCGGCGAGACCAACAACTCCCTCGGCGGCGTGTTGGACAACATCAGCGTCACCCAGGTGCTGAACACCGGCCTGGAAGACCACGCCATCAAGTTGTCGGCCATCGACGCTTACGCCACCGACAAGGATGGTTCCGAGACGCTCAAGCTGGAAATCAGCGGTATTCCGGAAGGCGCGACCATCACCGATGGCAAAACGGGTCATACGTTTACTGCCAGCGCTGACGTTCACAGTGTCGACATCAGCCTGTGGGACAAGGCCACTCTGGTCTTCACCCCGGCACAAAACGCCAATGGCCTGGTGAACCTCACGGTGACCGCCACTGCGCAGGATGGCGATGCTGCTGCGGTTTCCAAGTCGATCACGCTGCCGATCAATGTGATTGCGGTCAACGATCTGCCCGTCATAGATGTCGTGGCGAACCCGCTGCAGGAAGGTGCCGTGGCGGAAGGCACCGTTGCCGGTCACTTTACCGTCAGCGATGTCGAGACACCGGTTGCTGAGCTGAAAGTCGGCTTCACCGGCGACAGCAACAAAGATGGCTACTACACCCTTCTTGGCAATGCTGTGGTGTTGACCCTGGCGGGTGCAAACTTCGTCAACGCGGGTAATAAGCTGCCTGCGATTGATCTGACCGTGACCGATGCCGATAAAGGCAGCTCGCACGCTACTGCCACGCCGGATGTGACGTTGGTAAACGACGTGCCGCTGATCAGTGTCGCGCCAGTCACCATTGATGAAAACTCTGCCACAGCGGGCACCGTCGCTGGCCGCTTCACTGCGACTGATGAAGAAACACCACGCGAAGGTTTGACTGTTTCCTTCACCGGCAGCAGCAATGCGGATGGCTACTACGCCATCGTTGATAACAATGTTGTGTTGACCCAGAAGGGCGCGGACTTTGTTAACGCCGGCAATCAACTGCCGAAAATCGACCTGACCGTTACCGACCCAGAAGGCGCCAGCTCCAACGGTACCGGTCAACCAACCGTTACCTTGCATAACGACGTGCCGGTGATCAGCGTCGCGCCAGTCACCCTCGACGAGAACTCTGCTACTGCGGGTACCGTCGCTGGCCGCTTCACTGCGACTGATGAGGAAACGCCACGCGAAGGCCTGACTGTTTCCTTCACGGGTAACAGCAATGCTGACGGCTACTACAGCCTGTCCGGCAACAACGTTGTACTGACGCAGAAGGGCGCTGACTTTGTTAACGCTGGCAATCAACTGCCGAAGATCGACCTGACGGTTACCGATCCTGAGGGGCTCAGCTCCAATGGCACTGGTCAGCCTACTGTCACCTTGCATAACGACGTGCCGGTGATCAGCGTCGCACCGGTCACCCTCGACGAGAACTCCGCTACAGCGGGCACTGTCGCTGGTCGCTTCACTGCGACTGATGAAGAAACCCCACGCGAAGGCCTGACTGTTTCCTTCACGGGTAACAGCAATGCTGACGGCTACTACAGCCTGTCTGGCAACAACGTTGTGCTGACCCAGAAGGGCGCGGATTTTGTTAACGCCGGCAATCAACTGCCGAAGATTGATCTGACGGTTACCGATCCAGAGGGGCTTAGCTCCAATGGCACTGGTCAGCCTACTGTCACTCTGCATAACGACGTGCCAGTGATCAGCGTCGCGCCAGTCGCCATCGACGAGAACTCTGCTACTGCGGGTACCGTCGCTGGCCGCTTCACTGCGACTGATGAAGAAACCCCACGCGAAGGCCTGACTGTTTCCTTCACGGGTAACAGCAATGCTGACGGCTACTACAGCCTGTCTGGCAACAACGTTGTGCTGACCCAGAAGGGCGCGGATTTTGTTAACGCCGGCAATCAACTGCCGAAGATTGATCTGACGGTTACCGATCCAGAGGGGCTTAGCTCCAATGGCACTGGTCAGCCTACTGTCACTCTGCATAACGACGTGCCAGTGATCAGCGTCGCGCCAGTCGCCATCGACGAGAACTCTGCTACTGCGGGTACCGTCGCTGGCCGCTTCACTGCGACTGATGAAGAAACCCCACGCGAAGGCCTGACTGTTTCCTTCACGGGTAACAGCAATGCTGACGGCTACTACAGCCTGTCTGGCAACAACGTTGTGCTGACCCAGAAGGGCGCGGATTTTGTTAACGCCGGCAATCAACTGCCGAAGATTGATCTGACGGTTACCGATCCAGAGGGGCTTAGCTCCAATGGCACTGGTCAGCCTACTGTCACTCTGCATAACGACGTGCCGGTCATCAGCGTTTCCCCAGAAACCATCGACGAGAACTCCGCTACAGCGGGTACCGTCGCAGGCCGTTTCACCGCGACCGATGAAGAAACGTCTCGCGAAGGCCTGACTGTTTCCTTTACGGGCAACAGCAACGCAGACGGCTACTACAGCCTGTCCGGCAACAACGTTGTACTGACGCAAAAAGGTGCTGATTTTGTTAACGCCGGCAATCAACTGCCGAAAATTGATCTGACGGTTACCGATCCAGAGGGGCTCAGCTCCAATGGCACTGGCCAGCCGACGGTCACGCTGCATAACGACGTGCCAGTGATCACCATCGCGGCCAATACCCTCGATGAGAACGCTGCTAAAGCGGGCACTGTCGCCGGTACCTTCACGGCCTCCGACGAAGAAACGCCGCGCGCGGGTCTGACGATCACCTTCACCGGCAACAGCAACGTAGATGGCTACTACAGCCTGTCCGGCAACAACGTTGTGTTGACGCAAAAAGGTGCCGACTTCGTTAACGCCGGCAACCAACTGCCGAAGATCGACCTGACTGTCACTGACCCTGAAGGCTTGAACTCTCACAGCACTGGGCAGCCGACCGTCATCCTGCACAACGACGTGCCGGTCATCAGCGTCGCGCCAGTCACCATCGACGAGAACTCTGCTACTGCGGGCACCGTCGCTGGCCGCTTCACCGCGACCGATGAAGAAACGCCGCGCGCGGGTCTGACGATCACCTTCACCGGCAACAGCAACGCAGACGGTTACTACAGCCTCTCCGGCAACAACGTTGTACTGACGCAAAAAGGTGCTGATTTTGTTAACGCCGGCAATCAACTGCCGAAAATTGATCTGACGGTTACCGATCCAGAGGGGCTCAGCTCCAATGGCACTGGCCAGCCGACGGTCACGCTGCATAACGACGTGCCAGTGATCACCATCGCGGCCAATACCCTCGATGAGAACGCTGCTAAAGCGGGCACTGTCGCCGGTACCTTCACGGCCTCCGACGAAGAAACGCCGCGCGCGGGTCTGACGATCACCTTCACCGGCAACAGCAACGTAGATGGCTACTACAGCCTGTCCGGCAACAACGTTGTGTTGACGCAAAAAGGTGCCGACTTCGTTAACGCCGGCAACCAACTGCCGAAGATCGACCTGACTGTCACTGACCCTGAAGGCTTGAACTCTCACAGCACTGGGCAGCCGACCGTCATCCTGCACAACGACGTGCCGGTCATCAGCGTCGCGCCAGTCACCATCGACGAGAACTCTGCTACTGCGGGCACCGTCGCTGGCCGCTTCACCGCGACCGATGAAGAAACGCCGCGCGCGGGTCTGACGATCACCTTCACCGGCAACAGCAACGCAGACGGTTACTACAGCCTCTCCGGCAACAACGTTGTACTGACGCAAAAAGGTGCTGATTTTGTTAACGCCGGCAATCAACTGCCGAAAATTGATCTGACGGTTACCGATCCAGAGGGGCTCAGCTCCAATGGCACTGGCCAGCCGACGGTCACGCTGCATAACGACGTGCCAGTGATCACCATCGTGGCCAATACCCTCGATGAGAACGCCGCTAAGGCGGGTACTGTCGCCGGTACCTTCACGGCCTCCGACGAAGAAACGCCGCGCGCGGGTCTGACGATCACCTTCACCGGCAACAGCAACGTAGATGGCTACTACAGCCTGTCCGGCAACAACGTTGTGTTGACGCAAAAAGGTGCCGACTTCGTTAACGCCGGCAACCAACTGCCGAAGATCGACCTGACTGTCACTGACCCTGAAGGCTTGAACTCTCACAGCACTGGGCAGCCGACCGTCATCCTGCACAACGACGTGCCGGTCATCAGCGTCGCGCCAGTCACCATCGACGAGAACTCCGCTACTGCGGGCACCGTCGCTGGCCGCTTCACCGCGACCGATGAAGAAACACCACGCGAGGGCCTGACTGTTTCCTTTACCGGCAACAGCAACGTAGACGGCTACTACAGCCTGTCCGGCAACAACGTTGTGTTGACCCAGAAGGGCGCCGACTTCGTTAACGCCGGCAACCAACTGCCGAAGATAGACCTGACTGTCACCGACCCTGAAGGCTTGAACTCTCACAGCACTGGGCAGCCGACTGTCATCCTGCACAACGATGTGCCGGTGATCAGCATCGCGGCCAATACCCTCGATGAGAACGCTGCTAAAGCGGGCACTGTCGCCGGTACCTTCACGGCCTCCGACGAAGAAACGCCGCGCGCGGGTCTGACGATCACTTTCACCGGTAACAGCAACTCGGACGGCTACTACAGCCTGTCCGGTAACAACATTGTGCTGACCCAGAAGGGCGCGGACTTCGTCAACGCCGGCAATCAACTGCCGAAGATCGACCTGACCGTCACCGACCCTGAAGGCCTGAATTCCCACAGCACCGGGCAGCCGACCGTGATTTTGGTCGACGACACTCCAACCGCCAGCAACGGCTACATCCAGAGCAACGAAGACACCTCGGTCGAACTGACCTGGGCCACCTTCGGCGTCAAGGATGAAGACTCCGCTAACCCGAAAGTGGTGTTCACCAGCCTGCCTGCCGGCGCCATCGAGTACAACGTCAACGGCACGTGGGTCAAACTCACCACCAACGATCTGAAGACCGATACCTCGGCGGGCAAGTCGTTCAGCCAGGCTGACTTCGATAACCACAATGTGCGTTACACCCCGGCAGCCAACGAGTCGGGCGACAACAGCTTCGGCGGCACCGGCGTGGGTAACATGCAAGGCGATTACACCCAGCTGAAGTTCCAGGCTACCGATGGCAACTCCTACAGCGACACCAAGACCATCACTGTGGATATCCACCCGGTGACGGACGTTCCGGTCGTGACGGTCGGCGCATTCGGCGCTGTGCCGACAGGCTTGACCATTCAAACCTGGACCGGCGGCACCCTGCGCACTGATTTGGGGACCAACGGTAACGGTGTGGTCAACTCCAGTGACCTGATCAAGGTGATCGACGCCAAGACCGCTGCGAGTGCTGTCTCCACGGGCGTGACCAGCAGTGTCAGCAACAGCAATGTGGCGGATGGCACCGCGACCAAGGTCTCTGGCCTGATCTACCTGGAAGCCGGCAAGAGCTATACCTTCACCGGTACCGCCGATGACAGCCTGGCAATCACTGTAGGCGGCAAGTTGGTCGCCAGCGAGACCTGGAGCAAGGGCAGCGCGATTACCGGGACGGCCTATACGCCGACCGAGTCGGGCTATTACACCCTCGATATCTACCACTACAACCAGGCTGGCGCGGGCAACTACGACGTCAATGTGTCGATCAACAATGGCCCGTCGATGTCGCTGGGCAACAGCGGCGTGCAGACCTACACCAGCGTGGACGCGTTGAAAGCGGCCGGTGCGGTCCTCGGTGACAGCCACGTGGTCAATGGCGAAGGCTATTACACCGGCTACGTCTACAACCGTGGGCCGGAAGACACCGCCATCAAGGTCGCGCCGATTACCACCACGTTTGTCGACAACGACGGTTCGGAATCCCACAAGGTGGAAATCAGCGGCTTGCCGGCAGGCACCGTGATTACCGACGGCACCACGGGGCACAGCATCACCTCGACTGGCGCAACCACGCTGTACGATGTCAGCACCTGGAACCTGAAAACCCTGGCGGTTACACCGTTCAAGGACTCCACCGCCAGTTTTGATCTGACCGTGAAAGCGACGGCCAAAGAGTTGAGCACCGGCGTTGAAGCGGTGACCACTGGCAAAGTGAGCATTGTGGTCACTGCGGTCAATGACGCGCCAACCCTGGACCTGAGCACCGTCGACGGCTCTGTTGCCACTGGCTTCAGCACCTCGTACACCGAACGCGGCACCAACGGCGTTGCGATTACCGGCAATGTGGCCATCGCTGACGTCGACAGCACCCAGATGCAAAGTGCGACCATCACCCTGAAAAACGCCAGTTCGGGTGACGTGCTCAGCTCCAACCTGGTGGCAGTGGGCGGTACCTACAAAGGCGTCACCGTGACCAGCGTCGGCACCGACGTCAGCGGCAAGATCGTGCTGACCCTGTCGGGTGTGGCGGATGCAGCGACCTACAAGGCGCTGCTCGAGTCGTTCCAGTATTCCAGCACCAGCAAGTACCCGGCCATTGGTGACCGCACCATCGACATCGCCGTGACTGACAATGAAGGCAGCAACAGCCTGAGTTCGTCAGTGGCGACGACGACCATCACGGTCAAGCCCCAGGTCTACACCCCTGTCACGGAAGGCGGTGCGGCGGCGGATACCATCGACCTGGGCTCCAGCTCGGCCAACAACATCGTGGTCGGCGACAAGGGCGGTATCACCACCCCGGGCAGCAACTACAACATCGCGTTTATCGTCGACACCTCGGGCAGTATCGGGTCGAGTGCGATGTCGTCGATCAAAACCCAGCTCTCCAGCATTTTCGATACCTTGATCGCCAACGCCAAGCTGGCGGGGTCGGGTGTGGTGAAAGTGCTGCTGGTCGACTTCGATACCAAGGTTGAATCCCAAGTGTCGGTCAACCTGGCCGACCAGGCTGCCGCCAAGGCTGCCCTGCAGGTCGTGTTGAACAATATGGCCTCCAACCCGAGCGACGTGACCAATTACCAGGATGCCTTCAACGCGGCGACGGCCTGGTTCAAGAGCAGTGACGCTACCAGCAACGCCGGTGCAAAAAACCTGACGTATTTCATTACCGACGGTGAGCCGAATGTCTACAACGCCACGTATGACAACATCAGCCTGGGGTATACCAGCTCCTGGTGGGGGTCCAACGTTACCTTTGACAACAAGGTCAACGGCTACACCTACACCCTGGGCCAGACGACTCCGGTCACCGCAACGATCTACGGCCAGACGCAGGTCATCGTCGACAAGGATGGCAAGGTCTACTCGTACGACTCGTACGGCACCAAGACCTTTGAAGGTTATGTTGTGTCCGATGGCCGTGGTGGTTTCGACGTCGCGGGCGCTGCCGGCAACTCCGGCCGTTATGACTACGCGCTGGAAAACGCCAAGGCCGCTTACACGGCGTTGACGACTGCGGTCTCGGGCGGTGTTGAAGTACAGGCCATCGGCCTGGGCAACAACGTCGATAAGGACATGCTCCAGAAGTACTTCGATACCGACAAGACGGTCAGCACGATCGACACCGCGAAACTGGCGGATACCATCACCGGCCATACCGCCGATGCGGGTGCCGACAGCGTTTCCGGCGGTTCGGGCAACGACATCATCTTCGGTGACCTGATCAGCTACAAAGGCCAGGAAGGCAGTGCGGCACTCAAGGCGTTCGCCGCCGAGAAGCTGTCCACCACCGTCGACCAGATCGATGATCGCACCTTGCATCAGTACATCACCGAGCACGTGCAGGACGTCGGTGCACTGGCCAACGCGTCGAACATCTATGGCACCAATGATGGCGGCGACACCCTGATCGGCAATGCCGGCAACGACATCCTGTTCGGCCAGGGCGGCAACGACACCCTCTCCGGCGGTGCCGGCAACGACATCCTGGTGGGCGGCAAGGGTAACGACATCCTGACCGGCGGCGCGGGTGCAGACACCTTCGTATGGCTCAAGGGCGACACCAACACCAGTGGCGGCTTCGATCGCATCACCGACTTCAAGCACGGCGAAGGCGACAAGCTGGACCTGTCCGATTTGCTCCAGGGCAATAACGACAACAACTTGTCCAGCTACCTGAAGCTGACCACCGACTCTGCGGGTAATTCGACGTTGAGCGTCAGCAGCACCGGGTCGTTCACGGCGTCGGGTGGCGGCACGGCTGATGTCACCATCAAGGTCGATGGCGCCAACTGGGGGGCTGGCAGCTCCGCGATCAACAATCTGATCGCGGGTGGCGACTTGACCGTCAAACACCACGACTGATCACCCACGGGGCGTCAATCTTTCGAGATTGGCGCCCCGTTGGCATCGGCTTCGGAAAAATGCGTGTAATCTCTGGGGGCCGTGCGCGGCGCCTGCAGGGATTTTTTATTGGGAGAACGTTGATGTTCTACGTGCAACGCGATCAACACAACGCTTTGATTCGCGTCGAGGCGCAGGCCTACGCGGAAGCCACCGAGACGCTGCCGGCTGACCATCATGAGATTCAGGCGTGGTTTGCCGATGATCTGGTCGACAACAGCCTCAAACAGCTCAAGCAAAGTGACCTTGAGATGATTCGAGTGCTGGATGACTTGATCCAGGTACTGATCACCAAGAACGTGATGAGCATCACCGACTTGCCGCCGGCAGCACAGGCCAAGTTTTTGGAGCGTACCCAGGCCAGGGCGGCGTTGGGTGGCTTGAGCGAGTTGATCAATGACGATGAAACCGGTTTGATCTGACGCCCACGCACCTCCTTCACGGCGTACCCGTCAAGGAGGCACGATGCGTCAGTGCTTCACTTCCAGGGCGCCGGTTCTCCGACCAGTTGGCCTTGCACGCCTTCAATACCCATCTCGCGAATCACTCGCAACTCACCCTCGGTTTCTACTCGCTCGGCAATCAGCGGCAGGTCAATGCTGTGGGCGGCGCGCTGGATCGCTTCGATAAAGAAGCGCTTATGGCTTTCCTGGTCGATGGCTCGGATGTAGCTGCCGTCGATCTTGAGGTACGCCAGGCCCAGGTTCGCCAGGTTGCCGATCATGCTGAAGCGGCCACCGAAACGTTGCAGGCCGAGGCTGTACCCCAGGCTGCGCATACGGCGGGTAAGACGCTCCAGCTGGGTTTGCTCAGGCACTTGCTCTTCACCGATCTCCAGCGTCAAGCGCGGCCCCAGAGCCGGGTGCTGGGCCAGGCGTTCGAACACCCGCTCCAGGGCCTGTGGGTCATTCAAGGTCGCGGCCGAGAGGTTCAGCGCCACCGCTGGGGTGTGCTGCGTCAGGTGCTTGATCACCAGGTCGAGCATCAGTTGATCGAGGCGCGCGGTCCAGCCGAAGCGCTCCAGCCAAGGCAGGAAGTGGCCGGCCGCGATGGTCTGGCCCTGATTATCGAGCAGGCGGGACAGCACCTTGTAATGCAGCACCTGTCGGGTGTCGCTGCTGCTTACTACGGGCTGGAAAAACAAACGGAAGCGCCCTTGGTTCAGGGCGTCGTCGAGCAATGTGTGCCAGCTGTGCGGGTCGTCGCTGGTGGTGCCCGTGGTCTGGTGTTCCAGGCACACCCAGCTTTGGCCAACGCTGGCTTCAGCCTGGGCCAGTGCCTGGTCGGCCAGCATCAACAGGTCTGCCGAGGCATCGCCGGGGTTGTACGGCGCCAGCCCGATGAAGGCCACGGTCGACAGGTCGGTGGCGCCCGTTTCGTGCAGGCTTTGCAGGGTGCTTTCCAGCGCCTGGGCCAGTTGCAGCGCTTCGTCCCGCACCAGGCCCGGGGCAAGCACCGCGAACTCGCCACCTCGACTGCGGGTGATCAGGTTTTGGGTTTCCGGGTATTTGGCACAGGTTCGCACCAGCTGCTGGCTGACGGCCTGCAACAGTTGGTCGGTACGCTGCCCGCCCAGGCGCTGGTTGAGACCGCTCAAATCGTTGACCCGCAACATCAGCAGGTAGCCCGAACTGGACTCTTCGAGATTGCTGACCCGCGATTGCAGTTGCATCTCGAAGTAGCGACGGTTGGCCAGCCCGGTCAGGCTGTCCTGGTAGGACTCCACCCGCAGCTTCTCGCTGCGCTCGGTCTGCTCGTGGAACAACGCCTTGAGCTTCTCCACCATCTGGTTCATGGCCTGCACGACGCGGCGCAATTCGGGGGTGCGGGGCAGGTCGGGCAGGCTGAGGAACTCGCGACGCGCAATGGCGTGGGACTGCTCCACCATATAGTCCAACGGCTTCAACTGGCGGCGCAGCAACAGCGCGCCCAATACCGCACTTACGGCACCGCAGATCAGCAGCCAACCCAGGCTGCCCAGTGCGCTTTGCCAGAGTTTTGCCAGGGCAAACATCGGGTGACTGACCACTTCAACCCGTGCCGCCTGCTGCCAGCCACGGCTGACGATGGCATCGCCGCCGGCCGGCGCCAGGCCGATCATCTTCACGAACCAGGCCGGTACGCTGCTGGCGTCCGGCTCGGCGGCACGCTCCACCAGCACCTGGTTATTGCTCAGGTCCACCACGCGGATGCTTGCGTAGTAGCCACTGTCAAAGATCGAGCTGACCATCAGTTCGGTCATCGCCGGGTCGTCGATGTTCGGCGTCAGTGACAGTGCCAGCGCAGTGGCCGCGTCCTGGGCGTGGGAGCGCAGTTGGTTGACGTACTGGGTACGCGAACTCTCCAGGCTGACGATGAAGCTACCGCTGAACGCGACCACCAGGAACACGCAGATAGCGATCAGCAATTGTTTGAACAGTGACATCGTAGCTCCTGTTAATTATCCGAACTGGTCGGAAACCCTTCTGCGCTCATTTTCTTCAAGACGTCCTGCCAGCGTGACAGGCGCTTGGTATCACCGACTTTTTTGTTGCCCGCAGCGCCCGGCAGCCACAGCCCTTCGCCGTTAAACGCATAAACGGGCAGCAGGTCCGGACGTTGGCTGGCAGGCAGGATGGGGTCCATCAGGCTGTCCAGCACCAAGGGCATGGCTTCGGGGCTTGCATAGTATGTCAGCACCATATGCGCACGGTTCTGGCGCAAGGCCTTGACGTAGGTTATGCGCAGCTTCTCGGCCGGTACGCCCAGATGCCGCAGGCTGAAGTATTTGGCGATGGCGTAGTCTTCACAGTCGCCTGCGCCTTTCCACAGGGATTGAATGGGGGTCGCCCAATAATCAATCTCGTGCCACAGGTCGATGTCTTCCTCGTAGTGCAACTGGCGGTTGAAGAACAAGTTCACTACTTTGAGCTGCTCGGCCTCACTTACCTGCTTTTGCGTCGACAGCAATTGTTGCCACGCATCGATGCGCTGACGCCCGGGGCCCAGTGGCCCGTAAAGCGACTCGGCGCGGCGGCTGATCTGGCTGAAATCCCAATCGGCGAGCAAGTCGCCCAGCAGGCCGCCACCCAGCAACAGCGTGATGGCAAGACCGTACAGAATCCGCGGGAGTTTAAAGCGTAACGCCACTGCGATTACCCAAGCTTGCAGCATTGAAGGTGCGGCAATGGTGCGGTGATACTGGGTAAAAAACAATGGCACGATGAAATCACCGCCATTGAATTGGAGTAAATATGCGTCAGGAAATTGGCCTTTTTCCGCTCGTCCGAAAGGGTTGTGTTGGTTTCATCAAAATAATGACACCTCGTTAGCGCTGTCACAGAATATGGCAACTAAGACGCCTACAAAAAGACCTGCGGTGAAGCCTCACCTTGCCGCCCTTTCACGTCTTTAAATGGCGCTGTTAAGGAGCTCCGGCTATGAGCCGCACTGATGATCTATTTGCCTTGTTCGGCAAGGGCGTTTCCCGGGACCCCACGGGAAGAAATGCGCGCTTGCACTTTTTTGGCAGCATTCCGTTCGATGATGGCACTCGGGTAAACCACAAAGAGGGTTCGCGCCTAAGTAGTGCTCAGGGGACTTATGCCCATGAACATCCACAAAATGAACCATTGAGCGCGCTGCGCCCGACCGTTGTGGCGTTGGTGTCAGTCAATGGTGGCGTGGGCCGCAGCACCCTGGCTACGGCTTTGAGCAGCGGCCTGCAGCGTCTGGGTGAGTCGGTCGTGGCGGTGGACCTGGATCCCCAGAATGCCTTGCACCAGCACTTCGGTGTCGATCGTGAGCTACCCGGCGTGGGCCGTAGCAGCCTGCTCAACAGACCCTGGCAGAGCATCCTGCAATCGGGGTTCGCCGGATGTCAGGTTATCCCCTTTGGCGACACCGACACCCAACAGAAGGAGAACCTGCAACGTTGGTTGACCCGTGAACCGAAGTGGCTGGCTCAGCGCCTGTCGGTAATGGGGCTGAGTGAAGGGCATACGGTGATCGTCGATACCCCCGCAGGGAACAACGTTTATCTCCATCAGGCGTTGAGCGTGGCCGATATTGTGCTGGTGGTCGCCCAACCGAATGCCGCTTGCCTCGGCACGCTGGATCAATTGGACGCACTGCTGGCGCCCCACCTTGAGCGTGAACGCCCACCCCGTTGTCACTTTGTGATCAATCAACTGGACGAAAACTCGGCGTTCAACCTGGATATGCTCGATGCCTTCAAGCTGCGTCGAGGCGAATACCCATTGGAAGTCGTCCACCGTGATCCGGCGATCAGCGAAGCCCTGGCCTTTGCGGCCGACCCGCTGGCCGGCTCGGTCCCGAGCCTGGCCGGTGACGATATCAGTGAACTTTGCCGGTTATTGATCGCCCGTAAAAAGCGCGCCTAAAGCACGGGTTATATGCTTGACGCCAGATGCTTATGCACAATCGGTGGGGTACAGGTGTCACGAAACTGCTGTTTTGTGCAACCGTTCTCAACACGCCGCAACTGCCTGTTTTACGTGCGTTTTATTGTATGAACAAAAAATGAACAGCGTGGCTTTTTGCCGGTAGCGTAGATGGCTACAGGCTTTGTAAAGATTCCATCAACAGAGTTATCCACAGGTCGGGGTGCGACAATCCTGCCCCTTAATCGCGCTCGGCAAGCACCATCAAGTTGCGTGGTGTCAGTGCGGTTTCGCAGAAGCTGCCCACCTCGACCCTGTAGCCACGTTCGGCCAGAAACAGTGCCCGGTCCAGGACCAGCCACAGCTCAAGTGGGCGCCGAAACAGCCCACGCACCAACTCCAGGTTCCTGACCTCGGCCAAACGTCGCCAGCCGTGCGCCTCCAGCGCCGCCCAATCCTGTTCACCTGTGGATAACCCTTTGAGACTGGCCAACGCCTGGCAGTAGTCGGCGAAGGGTTTGTCCAGCCAACCGGCGGGCAGGGACGGGGTGGGCAGGTACTCGTCGCAATGGCGTAACTGGCGTTGTAACTGATCGAAACCCAGGCGGCGGGCCATTGAGGTGTCCCGCTGCAGCCGCACGCGTTTGCCGGCCGTGACGGTTTCGCTGAGGGGCAGGCCAAGGTCGTCGACCGACAGCTGCAAGGTGGAAGCACGGCCCGCTTCGGACAGCGGTTGGTAGGCGCTCGCGTGGATGCGGTTGTAGCAGCACGGCGCTACGGCCAGTTGCTTGCAGCCGGTGGCACTGGCCAGTTGCAGCAGGCGCACATGCAGGTCGCCGCAGGCATGCAGGGCGACGGGGGTGTGCTCGGGGTCTAGGCTTACGTCCGCCATGACATCTTGCAGGCGATGGGTGACGGGCAGGCCATGGTGGTCGCTCAAGGCCTGGCCTGCCGCGATCAGCGCCGGGTCGTATTCCAGGCAGGTCAGTTGCTGGCCGGTGTGCAACAGGCGGCGGCCGAGGTGCCCCTTGCCGGCGCACCAGTCCAGCCAATGCCGGGGTGTTTGCGCAAACTGCAACGCGGCGCCGAAGGCTTCGATTTGCTGCCACTTGCGCCCGGGTACATCGACATTCAGGCGGCGCGCCGCGGGTTGCAGGGGCTGCGTCGGTAACTTATCCACAGCACTGAGGCGCAGGGCTTCGCGGGCGAGTGAGGGAAAAGGCGCCGGACCCGGTAGGGTGTGGGGATGGTTGTGGCTGGTTTCCGCGTCGGACAACGAGCGTTGGCGCAGCCATCGGGCCAGTTGCGGATGCTCGGTTTCCCAAGGCAACTGCCGATGCACAAAGGGCCGTGGTCGCCACAGCCCTTGGTGCTCGATCAGAAACGCATCCAACGCCTCGAAGCGGGCTTCAACGTCCCTGGCAGGCATCGACGCGCAGCCAGCGTTCCAGCAGCTTGAAGCCGCGTACCAGCAGGAAGGAGATCAGCAGGTAGAACACGCCGGCGGTGAAGAACATCTCCACCGTCAGGTAGTTGCGCGCGATGATCGTCCTGGCCATGCCAGTCAGCTCCAGCAGAGTCACGGTGCTCGCCAGCGAGCTGGCCTTGAGCATCAGGATCACTTCGTTGCTGTAGGCCGGCAATCCGATGCGCGCGGCCCGGGGCAGGATGATGTAGAACAGCGTCTTGGGCCTGGACATGCCCAGCGCACGGGCGGCTTCGATTTCCCCAGGCGGAATGGCCTGGATGGCACCCCGCAGGATCTCGGCGATGTACGCGGCGGTGTGCAGCGTCATGGTGGCGGTGGCACACCAGAACGGATCGCGCAGGTACTTCCACATGAAACTTGAGCGGATGCTGTCGAATTGGGCCAGGCCGTAATAGACCAGGAACAACTGCACCAGCAGCGGCGTGCCGCGAAAGAAAAAGATATAAGCGTAAGGCAGGGCGCGCACAGACAGGTGCTTGGACGAGCGCGCGATACCCAGGGGGATGGCCAGGATCAGGCCGAGGATCACAGCGATGCTCACCAGCTCCAGGGTCAGGATGGCGCCCTGGATAAACTTCGGCAGCCACTTGATGATGACTTCCCATTCCATTACGTCGTCCTCACGAAGCCGCGGGCGGCGCGTTGTTCCAGGAAGTGCATGGCCACCATCGACAGCGACGTCAGGCCCAGGTAGATGAATGCGGCGACCATATAGAAGGTGAAAGGCTGTTTGGTGACGGTTACGGCGATCTGCGCATGGCGCATGATTTCTTCGAGGCCGATGACCGTGACCAGCGCGGTATCTTTCATCAGGATCAGGAACAGATTGCCCAGGCCCGGCAGGGCGATGCGCCACATCTGCGGCATGATCAACCGGGTAAAGATACGAAACTTCGACAGGCCCAGCGCCACACCCGCTTCGCGGTGGCCTTTGGGAATGGAGATGATTGCACCCCGCAGCACTTCCGTGGCGTAGGCGCCGAAACACAGGCCCAGGGCGATCACGCCAGCGGCAAAGGCGCTGAGGGACAGGTCGGGAATGTCGAGCAGCTCACCCAGTGAGCGCATGGCGTTGATCGTGCCGAAGTAAATCAGCAGCACCCACAGCAGCTCCGGCACACCGCGAACGATTGTCGAGTAAGTACCGCCCAGCCATTGCAACGGCTTGTACGGGGAAGTCTTGGCCAGGGCACCGGCGAGGCCGAGTACCAGCCCCAGGCATAACGCCGTGAGCGCCAGTTTGACGGTCATCAGCGCGCCGGCAGCGAGCGCCGGGCCGAATCCGTAGAGATCGAAATTCATGGTGTTTTCATATCGCGGCAGGCATTGCTGAAAGCCGGCGCGCTCAAGTGAGCGCGCCGGGCAGGTCGTTCAGGTCATTCGATGCTGAACGGGAAGTACTTGTCGTTGATCTTCTTGTAGGTGCCGTCTGCCTTGATCTCTGCCAGGGCTTTGTTCAGGCGCTCGCGCAGCGGGTCGCCCTTGCGTACGGCGATACCGATCTTGTCGCTCTCGACAACCGGGTCGCCCTTGAACTCGTAGGCCGAACCGTCTTTGCTCTTGAGCCATTCGTACTGCACGTACTTGTCGGCGAGGATCCCGTCGAGACGGCCGGACGTCAGGTCAAGGTAGGCGTTTTCCTGGGTGTCGTAGAGCTTGGCTTCGGTGTCAGGCAGCTTGTCTTCCAGGTAGGTGCCGGCGAGCGTCGCGCGTTGGGCGCCGATGACCTTGCCCTTCAGGTAGCCGGCGTCGGTCTTGAAGTCTGCGGTGGCCTTGGGCGCGATGAACTGCAGCTTGTTGGAGTAGTACGGGTCGGTGAAGTCGACGGCTTGCTTGCGCTCGTCGGTGATCGACAGCGAGGACACCAGGAAGTCGAATTTCTTGGCATTCAGGGCCGGGATGATGCCGTCCCAGTCGGACACGTACACGTCGCACTTCTCGACTTTCATCTTGGCGCACAGGGCGTCGCCGATGTCTTTGTCGAAGCCGACCACTTGGCCGCTGGCGTCTTTATTGTTGAACGGCGGGTAGGCCGCTTCGATCCCCATGGTCAAGGTTTCTGCCATGGCCGTGGCGCTGAACGCCATCGAGACGGCCGCGGCCAGAAGGAATTTTTTATAGTTCTGCATGCATGTTGCTCCGTTAGCGGTTGCTGGACATGAATTGTTTGCAGCGCGCCGAAAGCGGGTTTTCAAACACCTGCTGTGGCGATCCTTGCTCTTCGATCAGGCCCTGGTGGAGGAACACCACTTCACTGGAGACCTGACGGGCGAAGCCCATTTCGTGGGTGACCAGCAGCATGGTGCGGCCTTCTTCGGCCAGCGCGCGGATCACATTAAGTACTTCCTGGACCATTTCCGGGTCAAGCGCCGAAGTGGGTTCGTCGAACAGGATGACCTTGGGCTGCATCGCCAGGGTGCGCGCGATGGCCGCCCGTTGTTGCTGGCCGCCGGACAATTGCGCGGGGTAGGCATGGCGCTTGTCGGCGATGCCGACCTTGTCCAGCAGGGCTTCGGCCACTTCTATGGCCTCGGCCTTGCTCTGGCCGAGCACGCGGCGAGGGGCCTCGATGATGTTGTCGAGGATGCTCATGTGCGGCCACAGGTTAAAGTTTTGAAACACAAAACCGATTTCGCTGCGCAGGCGGTTGATCTGCTTGCCGTCGGCGGCCTGCAGCTCGCCGTTTTTTGCGGCCTTGAGCTTGAGTTCTTCGCCGGCCACGAGGATCTGGCCCTGGTGCGGGTTTTCCAGCAGGTTGATGCAGCGCAGGAACGTGGACTTGCCGGAACCGGAGGAACCCAGGATCGAGATCACATCGCCGTCGCGAGCGGTCAGCGAGATACCTTTGAGTACCTCCAGCTCACCATAGCGTTTATGCAAGTTGCGGATTTCAAGCGCGGGCGTGGCCTCGGCCATGTGGGGTCCTCATTGTGTTCATTGCGATCTTCGCTGTTGGGCCGCCTTCCTGGCGAGGCGCCAAGCTAGCATAGCGTCCTGATGGCGGCCAACAGCATGGCGGGCGGTAAACGGGCGGTGTGCGGCAGGGTGTCGCGCCATCAACAACCGAACAACCGTTTTAACCCGTGAATCCGCAGGCTTCGCGTGAAAAAGGGCGCGATGGTGCCAGCTTTGGGCGGGTGTTGGAAGGGTTAAACGGGCAAACGGTAGCGATCGGCCCTTTTATGGCGCGCCGTGTACTTTTCGTGTGTGTTTTTGGTGCGCTTGTTCGTCTTGAAAGTGAGTCGCACGGTAACGCTATAGCGGAATGCCATTGTTCTCAATGACTTGCGATGACTGGTGAATTGTCCTGCAGGCCGCGTCAATCGCGGTTTTGTAACATTTTGGCGCAAATCTTGCGTAAAAAATAAAGAACGCCCTGTTGGTTTCTTTTCACGAGGAAGATCCCAGGCCGGGCGGACCGTTTTCGCAATTCCTCGCAAAGGTGTGTCAATGAGTAGTACGCAAAGCTCCAATGACCTCGAACAGGGGCTCAAACCGCGTCACGTCACCATGCTGTCGATTGCCGGCGTCATTGGTGCCGGTTTGTTCGTCGGCTCCGGCCACGCGATTGCTGCCGCCGGCCCTGCGGTACTGCTGGCATATGCCGCAGCGGGTACGCTGGTGGTCTTGGTGATGCGCATGCTGGCCGAAATGGCCGTGGCGTCGCCGGACACCGGTTCGTTCTCCACCTACGCCGACCGTGCGATCGGTCACTGGGCCGGTTTTACCATCGGCTGGCTGTACTGGTGGTTCTGGGTGCTGGTGATTCCATTGGAAGCCAACGCCGCCGCGACCATTCTCCACGCCTGGTTCCCGGATGTGGCCATCTGGGCCTTCACGCTGGTCATCACGTTGCTGCTGACGGCCACCAACCTGTTCAGCGTGAAGAACTACGGTGAGTTCGAGTTCTGGTTTGCGTTGATCAAGGTCGTGGCGATCGTGGGCTTTGTGATCCTCGGCCTGGCGGCGATTTTCGGCTTCCTGCCGACCAGCCAGGTCAGCGGCGTTTCCCACCTCTTTGACACCCAAGGCTTTATGCCCAACGGCATGGGCGCGGTATTGGCCGCGATCCTGACCACCATGTTCTCCTTCATGGGCACCGAGATCGTCACTATCGCCGCCGCTGAATCGAAGAACCCAGGCCAGCAAATCACCAAGGCCACCAACTCGGTGATCTGGCGGATTGGTTTGTTCTACCTGTTGTCGATCTTCATCGTCGTGTCCCTGGTGCCTTGGAACGATCCTACCCTGGCGGCCGTAGGTTCCTACCAGACCGTGCTGGAACGCATGGGTATCCCGAACGCCAAGCTGATCGTCGACCTGGTGGTCCTGGTTGCCGTGACCAGCTGCCTGAACTCGGCGCTGTACACCGCTTCGCGCATGCTGTTCTCCCTGGGTCGTCGCGGCGATGCACCGGCCGTGGCCAAGCGCACCAACAAGAGCGGCACGCCTTATTGGGCGGTGCTGCTGTCCACCGGCGCGGCGTTCCTGGCGGTATTTGCCAACTACGTGGCACCGGCTGCGGTGTTCGAATTCCTGCTGGCCAGCTCTGGCGCCATCGCGTTGCTGGTGTACCTGGTGATTGCAGTGTCGCAACTGCGCATGCGCCAGAAGCGCATGGCGGCGGGCGAGAAAATTGTCTTCAAGATGTGGCTGTTCCCAGGCCTGACCTACGCGGTGATGGTGTTTATCGTCGGCACATTGACCATCATGCTGTTCCAGGAAGCGCACCGGGTCGAGATCATCGCGACTGGGGTCTTGAGCTTGCTGGTAGTGGCGGCGGGGTTGATTGTGTCCAGCCGTCGCAAGGCGCAGAGAGTGGGCGCTGCGGTGCTGAATTGATGTGATGGAATGCGGTGCTTGATTGCGCCGCAGTTCAAATGTGGGAGGGGGCTTGCCCCCGATGGCGGTGCGTCAGTCGACATCTAATTGACTGATACCACGCTATCGGGGGCAAGCCCCTCCCACATTTGGTTTTGCGTCAGTCTTGGGCGTTGGTGAGAGCCTCGGATGCGGCGACGTAATCCGCCTGGAACTGCGGCGATTCGATCCACGCCAGTGCGGCGGCTTCATCGTCGCTGTCGGTGGCCCACTGCCGATACTCGATCAGTGCCGCCAGGATAAAGTCGGTGGCTTCTTCTTCGCCTTCCTGCTCCAGCACCAGCGCGAGCAGGGGGTGGGCCAGGAATACCGCGCAGAGGGCTTGCTGGCTGGTCTCGCCGGCGGTGCGCATCTCCACGAACAGCTCGGTCAAATCCACTGATTCAAGGTCAATCCGGTCGTCGTCGCCGGCAAACGCATCCGGCTTGCTCGCGACGGCGCGCTGGGTGCGGTTCTGCTTGGCCTTGGCCTTGGCCCGGTGGGCACGTTTTTGCTGCTTGTTCGGCGAGGCCATGGGCTCACGTCCTTGGGTCAGGATCTGGGTGGGGTATTGAAGCGCAGGTTGAGGGAAATCCCAAGGGTATCCGCCGTTAATTGACCGTGTTGCAGCCATGCCAATGCAATCGGCCACAACCGATCCTGATACTCGCTGCGAAAGAACGCGAAATGTCCGACCTGTTTTTCGCCGATGTCTTCAGGGGCAATGCGCAGATGGGTGCACTCGCTGCCGTCGAAGTAACCCAGCAACCGTTCAATCGCCGCCACGGTGCCAAAGGGGTCATCGGTGATGCTGATCGCCAGCACCTGCGCCTTTACGCGACTGAATGGCAACTGCGCGAGAGCCCGCCCGCTGGGCCGCGTCTCATACCTGGGCGTTGGCGTGCTCCAGTCGCGCACCACGCCTGCCGGCGTATCCTCCAGCCAACCCAGGCGCTTGCCGGGGAAATACCCGCAGAGTGCCGTGACCACCGGCATGACCACATGCCATTTGGCAAACATCTGCCAGCGCCCGGCGGCGGCGTAATCGCGCCAGTAGGCGAACTGCGCGCCCACGGTCACGATTCGCCGGATCGCCGCGCCGGATGCCCCCAGTCCCGCCGCACAACCGCCAAAACTGTGGCCGACCACATCAATCGGCTGGCCTGGAAACTCCCGCTGTGCCCGCAGCAGGATCGCTTCGAAATCCAACGTGCCCCAATCCGACCACGACGCCTTGAACCCGCGTAACGAGCCGCTGCGGGACTCGCCGATGCCGCGATAGTCGTAGGTGATCACGTCGAAGCCGTTGGCAAACAGGTAGTCGGCGAAACGTGAGTAGTGGCGGCAGCGCACGGAGGTGGCGGCGTTGATGATGACGACCGGGCGTTCGCGGTCGGTGCGCGGGTGGCGCCAGGTGAAGCCGCCGAGGGGATGGCCGTCTGCGGCGGATTCGAGGAATGCTTCTTGGGTGGGGCGGGTTGGCAGGTTCATAGGTCCGCTCGATCCGTGCGCTTTTTTGTGGTGCTTGGAGGCTCACGCGCTTTTTATAGGGAGTCGAAATTAACAAATTTAGCGCGCCATGGGTGTGAAGATGGCCATGACGCTCGACCTTGGCCGTTTGGGTGCATAGGCTGACGATCTTTCGATTGATCTGAGCTCGACCATGACCCGCGACACCCTCGAACACCACCAGATCCCCGTCTACTTCGCCGCTGTCCTCCTGGCTGGTGCTTTCGGCCTGCTCGCGCCTTCGTTGGCCCAGGGCCTCGGCGCGCTGGTCACGCCCGCCATCGCGGTGTTGATGTATGCGATGTTCCTGCAAATTCCTTTTCTGGACCTGCGCCAGGGCTTGGGCCACAAGCGCTTTCTGTCGGCGCTGCTGCTGGCCAATTTCATCCTCGTGCCGTTGCTGGTCTGGGCCTTGACCCGTGGCCTGGTGGAGCGCCCTGCGTTGCTGGTGGGCGCATTGCTGGTGTTGCTGACGCCGTGTATCGACTATGTGGTGGTGTTTACCCATATCGGTAAAGGCGACTCGCGCTTGATGCTGGCGGCGACGCCGGTGCTGTTGTTGCTGCAGTTGCTTCTGTTGCCGGTGTACCTGGGGTTGATGCTGGGGGCGCAGTCCGGGGTGGTGGTGCAGGCGGGGCCGTTTATCGAGGCGTTCCTGTTGTTGATCGTGCTGCCCATGGGGCTGGCGGTGATCACCACATTCCTGGCGCGGCGCTCATCGGGCGTCAGCGCCTGGAGTGATGCCTGGGCGTGGTTGCCGGTGCCGGCGATGGCGCTGGTGTTGGTGGTGGTGATCGGTTCGCAAATCACTTCGGTGGTGCGTGACATTAACCTGCTGCTGCCGGTGATTCCGGTATACGTGGCGTTCCTGTTGCTGGCGCCGGTGATCGGGGCGTTGTCTGCGAGGCTGTTCGCGCTGCCGGCGGCGACGGCACGGGCGGTGACGTTCAGCGCATCGACGCGTAACTCATTGGTGGTGTTGCCGCTGGCCCTGGCGTTGCCAGAAGACGTGCGCGGCGTGGCGGCGACGGCGGTGATCCTGCAAACCCTGGTCGAATTGGTCGGCGAGTTGATCTACGTGCGCCTGATCCCGAGGCTGGTGTGGCCTGCAGGCCGGTGAAATGTGAATGTTCAGGTTTGTTCAGGTGCTATTAGGGATACGTTCGGCACTCTAGGTCGGCGTTCCCTACCTGACAGGCCAACCCATGGATCACTGCAACCGTTTCCGCCTGGAGTCCCTGGGCATTTTCCTGTTCGCGCTGTTGCTGTTCACGCTGGGTATCTGGGACCAGCAACCCCAGGGCTTTGACGGTCGCTGGGCGCTGTTCCTGCAGGAAATGTTTCGCCATGGCGCGAGTCTTTTTCCCACCACCTATGGGCAGCCTTACGCGGACTACCCTGGTACCGCGACCTTCTTCAGTTACGTATTTGCCCGGTTGTTCGGTGCGCCCAACCATTTGGCCAATGTGCTGCCCACTGCCCTTGCATCCGCCGGGGTCGTAGCCTTGATCTATCGCTTGCTGGTCCCGGCGAGTCGCCCGTGGGCGTTTCTCACGGTGCTGCTGACGTTGCTCACTACCCAATTGCTCGAGAAGTCCCGCTCGGTATGCCTGGACCAGATGGTGGCGTTGCTGTGTGTCGGCAGTTTCTACCTGCTGCACAGTGGTGAGCGCCTGGGCTCACGGTTCAGGCAACTTGCGGTGTTCCCGCTGTTCATCCTGGGTTTCGCGATACGCGGCCCGCTGGGCTTGATCGAAGTCTGCGGCGTGGTATGTGTGTATTGGGCGCTGGGCAGCCCTGGAGAGCGGGTCAGGCAGGTGTTGATCCACGGCATCGTCGGCCTGGTGTTGCTGGCGGCCTGTTGGTGGCTGTTGGTGAGGCTGGCGCGCATCAGCGGCGGCGATGGGTTTGCCGATGAAGTCTTCAAGATGCAAGTGGGCGGGCGCCTTGATGAAAGCGGCGAGCCGTTCTATTTCTACTTCCAGCTGAGCCTGTACCGTTACTTCCCCGTGGTGCCGCTGGCGTTGGTCACATTGGTTGCGCTGCGTTATCGTTGGGCGGAGCGGTTTGATAACCCGGTGCAATTGGTGGTGCGGCTCGGTGCCTGTGGGTTGATGATCCTGCTTGGCTTGTCGGTGCCGCATTTCAAGCGTGCCTATTACATCCTGCCCATGGTGCCGATGTTTGCGGCTGTCGCGGCCTATGGGCTGCTTCAGGCGCAAGGCTGGCTTTCGGGCGTGCGCAGGGGCTACGAGTGGCTTGTCGCGGCGTTGCCGGCGCTGTGCGTGGTTGCCGTGTTGGTCTGTCGGCATGGGTGGCAGAAGCACGGTTACTGGCCTGACGTCTCGTTGCCGCTGTTGGTGGGGGCGCTGGTGATCCTGCAAGTGGCGGCCGTGCTTGCCTGGCGGCGAGCGGGGCGGCTGGTGTGGCTCAGCGCGTTCGCGCTGGGTGCGCAATGGCTGGTGCTGGTGACGGTCGTGGAGCCTGCCAAGGACCTGCAGTTCGACACCCGGCAGTTTGTCGGCCAGGTGGAGGCGCTTCGCGTATCGCAGCCCGGGCAGTTGGTATTCCTCAACCTCGGCAGGGACACCTGGGCCGTGCGCTACATGATGAATCTGGACCATGACGAGCAACCGCTGTTTGTCGGTGCGACAGAGGTTGAGCGCTTGGGCGCGTTGCCCCGTCCGTCGTGGGTCATTGTGGCGCGCAAGGAAACCGCGCTGCTGAAGGGCACGCCTCTGGAGCATCAGGTGCCAAGTTTTGAAGGGCGTTTGAATGACAACCCACTGATGGTGTTTCGGCTGGAATGAATCAGCCGCCTCATCTCAAAATCGCGACTTGGATCACTCAAATTGCAGACAATAAAAAACCCGCACTAGGCGGGTTTCTTATGTGTTTCAGATGACGTTTGCACCACCTGAAACTAATTAGTGGTGCCCAGAGACGGAATCGAACCGCCGACACGGGGATTTTCAATCCCCTGCTCTACCGACTGAGCTATCTGGGCAACGGGGCGCATTAAACGGGTTTTTCAGGGGGGCGTCAAGCAAGTTTTCAAAAAATATTTAATTATTACCGTCGCTTACGTGTCGACCCCGGTTTTTGATCAATTATTGAGCAGGCGGCACGTAGCCGTCAGCCTTGGCGTAATCCTCGCCGGAAAAGAACTTGTCCATTTCGCCTGACAGGTATTTACGGTCTTCGGCGTTCATCATGTTCAGGCGTTTTTCATTGATCAGCAGTGTCTGGTGTTTCAGCCAGTCGCCCCATGCCTGGGCGGAGATGTGATCGAAAATGTCCTGGCCCTTCGCACCTGGGTACGGAGGGCGTTCCAGGCCTGGCAATTCTTCGTTGTACTTGCGGCACATTACGGTGCGGGTCATGACGACTCTCCTGCGTTCAATACATCGGCCGCGCGTTTCAGCAGTTTCTTTACCGGGGCGGCAAGGCCCAGGCGCGGCGGGGTGGCGAGGTTATACCAGAGCCAGTCGGCCTCGGCCACGTGATGGGCGGATTCCTCGACCTGCACCAGCCAGGGTTCGATGGCCAGCTGGAAGTGGCTGAAGGTGTGGATCAGCCCCGGCAGTGCCTGGTGCTTGCCCAGTTCGAGCGCGTGCTGGTTGGCCAGGTGTTCGAGGTCTTGCAGGTCGTCCAGTTCGGGCAGGCTCCACAAGCCACCCCACAGGCCGGTGGAAGGGCGGCGGTAAAGCAGGATGGCGCCTTCGGCATTGGCCAGCATCGGCATCAGCGTGCGCTTCTGCGGGATGGTCTTGCGCGGCTTGGGGATCGGGTAGCGTGTCTCCAGGCCGAGCAGGTGGGCTTCGCAGCCTTTTTCCAGCGGGCACAGCAGGCAGCTGGGTTTGCTGCGGGTGCAGAGGGTGGCGCCCATGTCCATCATCGCCTGGGTGTAGGCATTGACGCGATCATGGGGCGTGAAGCGCTCTGCGGTCGCCCACAGCTGCTTGGCCACCTTGGGTTCGCCGGGGTAGCCCTCTTGAGCGGTAAAGCGCGCCAGCACGCGTTTGACGTTGCCGTCGAGGATCGGCGCGCGCAGGCCCATGCTCAGGCTGGCAATCGCGCCGGCGGTGGACAGGCCGATGCCGGGCAACTCGGTGAGTTTTTCCACATCCCTGGGAAACTCGCCGCCGTACTCGGCCACGATGATTTTCGCGGTCTTTTGCAGGTTGCGCGCCCGAGTGTAATAACCCAGGCCGGTCCACAGGTGCAACACTTCGTCCTCCGGCGCGGCGGCCAGGGCTTCGACCGTTGGCAGGGAGGCCATAAAGCGGTCGAAGTAATTGAGCACCGTGCTGACCTGGGTCTGCTGCAGCATGATCTCCGAAACCCACACCCGGTAAGGCGTGATGCCCTGCTGCCAGGGCAAGTCATGGCGGCCGTGGCGGTCGTACCAGTCCAGCACCGCCGTTGAAAACTGCTCGTTTTTCATCGTTTGAACAGGCCTTTCAAAGCATCTTTGAGCTGCGGGTTGACCTTGTCGAGCTTCTCTTCCAGCTTCTCGCTGAGCTTGTTGCCGGCCGCCTTGATCGCGACCTGGCTCAGGCCGTCCTTGTCTAGGCGGCAAGCCTTGGCGCCGAGTTCCAGCGGGCCACGGCAGCGCAGCGGCACTTCGATGCCCTGGAAGTTGGCGCCTACTTCGCAGGCCGGGTCCGGTACTTCGCGCTGGTCGCCTTCGACGATGATGCCGACGCGGTAATCCATGCCCAGTACGCGCAGGTCGACGTCACCGTTGCCATTGACCGCCAGCCCGGGTATGCGCACTTTCAGGTCGGGGTTGTTGGCGACGCCGTTACGGAAGGTCAGGTTGCCCTTCAACTCCTGGAACGGTGTGTCCTTGCCGCGTTGTTCGCCACTCAAGGTCTTGCGGTTGAGCAGGGCGATACCGGTGCACAGTTGCTGCTCGAGGTTGGCGTTGAGCAGCACGCCGTTGTTGATCACAAAGCTGGCGGTACCGTTGAGGCTGTCGATCAGGGCTTTCTGGCTATTGCCGCGGCCGCTGAGGTTGCTGTCGAGGGTGACCTGGCCTTTCACCGGCGGCGTTTGTCCCTGGGCCTGCAGGATGCGTTCGACCGGCACCTGCTTGATCCGGCTTTGCAGGGCCAGCAGTGGAATGTCCTGGCGCACGTCGAGGCTGCCGTTGGCCTGGAAGGTGCCGTTGTAGAGCCCGCCGCTCAGGGTCTCGAGCTTGAGTTGGCCGTCGACGCCGGACGCTTTCAGCACGGCATTCTGGATCGGCAATTTACTCAGGGTCAGTTGGCCGAAGGCGAGGTCGGCATTCACATCCAGCTTGCGCAGGTGGGCCAGTGGCAGCAGTTTGTCGGTGCTCCAGGCGCCTTTGGTCGGTGCTTCCGGCAGTGGCGTGGTGCCCCCGGCCGCCATGGCGCCGGCTTCGCTGTTCTGCACTTCGGCCTGGCGGGCGGCGGTCGCGCCCTTGGCGGATTCGGACTTGGCCGGCAGGTAGTTGTCGGCGTTGAAGGTATCGCCCTTGAGCTGCACGCGCAGCGCCTGCTTGGCAAAGTCGTCCACGGCGACGCGACCGGTAAAGGTGCTGCCATCGAGTTTCAGGTTCAGGTCTTCCAGCGCCAGGCTGGTCGGCGTGCCCTTGAGGCGGCTGACCAGCTCGACCTTGCTCAGGCTGCCCTCGGCCATGGGCGGCAACGGGTTGCCGACGCTGTCGAGGAACTTGGCCAGGTCAAACTGGGCGATGGACAGCGCGCCGCTGAGCTGCGGGGTCTTGTCCAGGTCGTTGACCTTCAGCTCGCCCAGGGCGCGCAACTGGTTGGCCGAGAGTTTAAGGTTGGTCCATTCGGCGATATTGGCCGCCTGGTCCACCAGTAACTGGCCTTGTGTGGAGAAGGTCACGGTCTTGCCTTGCAGCGGCTCGCCAGTGGCTTCGCCGGTGACTTTCATGTCTTCGAACTGGTAGCGCTTGAGCGCGCGTTCGATACGCAGGTTGCCGTTGAGCTCGGTCTTGACGCGCATCACCGGCTGGTTGCTGCCGAAGAAGGCGGTGAGTTTCACCGGGATGCTCGCGCCTTCGTGCACGGCGCCGGTGCTCAGCTGGATGCTTTCGGCGCTGAATTGCTTGCCGGTCTGTTCATCGTTGTATTCGACGCGGGCGTTGTTGACCGTCAGGCTGTCGATATCCAGGCGGATCGGCTTGGACGGTTTTTCCGCTTCGGGCTCGGCAGGCGCTTGCGCTGGCGCGGGGGTTCCGGCAGTTGCCACCGGTGCGGTCTTGCCGATGTCTTCCCAGTTGCCATGGCCCTGCTTGTCGCGGTTGAGGCGCAGGTTCAGGCCTTCGACCCGCACATCGCTCATCTGTACTTCGCGACGCAGCAGCGGCAGCACGCGCACCGACAGGCCAAGCATTTGCAGGTCGGCGAAGGGTTGGGTCGGCGTGGTCAGGGTCGCCACGCTGGCTTCGTGCAGTTCAAGGCCGAGCCAGGGGAACAGGCTCCAGCCGATATCGCCATTGAGCGTCAGCTCGATGTGGGCCTTGTCGCGGGCAATCTGGCGAATCTCGTCTTTATAGTCGTTGGGATCGAAGAGATGGGTCAGGGCAAAGCCCAGAGCCACAATGATCAGCAACAGCCCGAGAAGTACCAGACCCAGGATTTTGCCGAACGCTTTCATGGGCGAGTCCTTGTATGTCGATTTCAAAATTTAGCCGCAGAGTATAACGCCCGACGGCCTGCGTCAGTTCACCGATCGTTACATTGTATCCACAGGTCGGGAAGCGGGTTTTTGACGCCAATAAAACCGAAAAATCGCAAAAAGATGATGTCATTTTGATTTTTCTGTCATCCGCTAATGCTAATCTTCAGCCGTTCGTTCGCCTTCTGCGACTTATCGTCGCGCCAAAATGGAGCTTCACTCTACAAAAACGGCCACGCTTTGCGTGCAAGGCCGAGGGAGAGAGCGCCTGACGAACGCATACTAATAACTGGGGGATACATCAATGAGCAGCAGCACTGTGGCGGGCAATACCGCCCCGCAGCCTGCGTTCCTGTCCAAGGAGCGCATTATCGCCAAGCCCGGCTTCAACCGCTGGCTGGTTCCACCGGCCGCCCTGGCCATCCACCTGTGCATCGGCATGGCCTACGGCTTTTCAGTGTTCTGGCTGCCGCTGTCCAAGGCGCTGGGTATCACTAAACCGGTTGCCTGTGCGCCGGACATGAGCTTCATCGCCCAAGTCTTCTCGTCCCAATGCGACTGGCCCATCTCCATGCTGGGCTGGATCTACACCCTGTTCTTCATCTTCCTGGGTTGCTCGGCAGCGATCTGGGGTGGCTGGCTGGAACATGCCGGGCCGCGCAAGGCCGGTGTTGTGTCGGCGTTGTGCTGGTGCGGCGGCCTGCTGATCTCGGCGCTGGGTATCTATACCCACCAGATCTGGCTGATGTGGATCGGCTCCGGGGTCATTGGCGGTATCGGCCTGGGCCTGGGTTATATCTCGCCCGTATCGACCCTGATCAAGTGGTTCCCGGATAAGCGCGGCATGGCCACCGGCATGGCGATCATGGGCTTCGGCGGCGGCGCAATGGTGGGCGCCCCGCTGGCCGCTGCGCTGATGGGGCACTTTGCTTCGCCGACCAGCGTGGGCGTATGGCAGAGTTTCCTGGTCATGGCTGCGATCTACTTCGTGTTCATGATCGGCGGCGCGCTGTCCTACCGCGTTCCACCCACTGGCTGGAAGCCTGAGGGCTGGACCGCACCGGCGAAAAAAGCCAGTAACGCGATGATCACCCACCGTCACGTGCACGTGAATGTGGCGTGGAAAACCCCGCAATTCCGCTTGGTATGGCTGGTGCTGTGCCTGAACGTGTCGGCCGGTATCGGCATCCTCGGCATGGCTTCGCCGCTGCTGCAGGAAGTGTTCGGTGGCAAGCTGCTGGGTGTCGATGTGCCGTTTGGCCAACTGGACGCCGGGCAATTGGCGTCGATTGCCGCCATCGCTGCGGGCTTCACCGGCCTGCTGAGCCTGTTCAACATCGGTGGCCGGTTCTTCTGGGCGTCGTTCTCCGACTACCTGGGGCGTAAAAACACCTACTTCGTGTTCTTCGCCCTGGGCTTTGCCCTGTATGCGCTGATCCCGAACCTGGGGCACCTGGGCAATGTGGCGCTGTTCGTGGCGGCGTTCTGCATCATCCTGTCGATGTACGGCGGTGGCTTTGCGACTGTCCCGGCCTACCTGGCGGACCTGTTCGGTACCCAGATGGTCGGCGCGATCCACGGTCGCCTGCTGACCGCCTGGGCAGCGGCGGGCGTGCTGGGCCCGGTGCTGGTGAACTACCTGCGTGAGTATCAACTGAGCATCGGCGTTGAACGCGCTGCGGCCTATGACATCACCTTGTACATTCTCGCCGGCCTGCTGGTGCTGGGCTTTATCTGCAACATGCTGGTCCGCCCGGTGGCCGACAAGTACTTCATGACCGACGCGGAACTGGCCGCCGAGCAGGCGCTGGGCCATGACAAGGGTGCCGATGCCAGCACTTCCCTGGAGTGGAAAGCGGCACCCGGCACCGTGCCGTTGGCGATCGCGGCCTGGCTGGTGGTGGGTATTCCGTTGGCGTGGGGTGTGTGGGTGACCCTGCAGAAGACGGCGGTACTGTTCCACTAAGTTGAATACAAGCGGGTGCACCATCCTGGAGCACCCGCTTGTGTATACATGTCTATCCTCGACATTACCCGCCTCAACTCGTCAGTCTTATCCCCTTCGATGTTTCTGTTTAGCGCCCGCGCCCCTATAATGGCTGCCTTTTTCGCCCAATGATTTTGCGGAGCTGGTGATGGCCGAACGTAAGGCGTCCGTCGAGCGCGACACTCTGGAAACCCAGATCAAAGCCTCGATCAACCTGGATGGCACCGGAAAGGCCCGATTTGATATCGGTGTACCTTTTCTTGAGCACATGCTGGACCAGATCGCCCGTCACGGGCTGATCGACCTGGATATCGTCAGCAAGGGCGACCTGCATATCGACGACCACCACACGGTGGAAGACGTAGGCATCACCCTCGGCCAGGCGTTTGCCAAGGCCATCGGCGACAAAAAAGGCATCCGTCGCTACGGCCACGCCTATGTCCCGCTGGACGAAGCGCTGTCGCGTGTGGTCATCGACTTCTCCGGCCGCCCAGGCCTGCAGATGCACGTGCCGTACACCCGCGCCACCGTGGGCGGCTTCGACGTCGACCTGTTCCAGGAATTCTTCCAGGGCTTCGTCAACCACGCACTCGTCAGCCTGCACATCGACAACCTGCGTGGCACCAACACCCACCACCAGATCGAAACCGTGTTCAAGGCTTTCGGCCGCGCGCTGCGCATGGCCGTGGAGCTGGATGAGCGCATGGCCGGGCAGATGCCCTCGACCAAGGGCGTCCTGTAATGCAGACGGTCGCGGTTATCGATTACGGCATGGGCAACCTGCACTCGGTGGCCAAGGCCCTCGAACACGTAGGGGCCGGCAAGGTGCTGATCACCAGCGATGCCAACGTGATTCGCGAAGCCGACCGCGTGGTGTTCCCCGGTGTGGGCGCGATCCGCGATTGCATGGCCGAGATCCGTCGCCTGGGCTTTGACAGCCTGGTGCGCGAAGTCAGCCAGGATCGCCCGTTCCTCGGCATCTGCGTGGGCATGCAAGCCTTGCTCGATCGCAGTGAAGAGAACGACGGCGTTGACTGCATCGGCCTGTTCCCCGGCCAGGTGAAGTTCTTCGGCAAGGACCTGCACGAAGACGGCGCCCACCTGAAAGTCCCGCACATGGGCTGGAACGAAGTCAGCCAGGCAGTGGATCACCCGCTGTGGCACGACATCCCGGACATGGCGCGCTTCTACTTCGTGCACAGCTACTACATCGCCGCCGGTAAGCCGCGCCAGGTGGTGGGTGGTGGGCACTACGGCGTCGACTTCGCCGCAGCGTTGGCCGAAGGTTCGCGTTTTGCCGTGCAGTTCCACCCCGAGAAGAGCCATACCCATGGCCTGCAATTGCTGCAGAACTTCGCCGCCTGGGATGGGCGCTGGTAAATGGCCAGGAAGCCGAAGCCGCCGATCTTGACCCTCACGCCGGAGCAGGAAAGTGAGGCTACCCTCAAGATCAAGCGCTTCATGGAAGACCGCTTCGAGCTCAAGCTGGGCTCGTTCGAGGTCGCCGAGATTCTTGAGCTGTTCACCACCGAAGTGGCTCCGCACTATTACAACCGGGCGATTTTCGATACGCAGACGCTCCTTAAAGAAAGGTTCGAAAGCATCGAAAGCGACCTGTGGTCGCTTGAGAAACCCTGATTTCCCAAGCATTGCTGAATATCGAATAAGGTTTGCCAGATGCTGATTATCCCCGCTATCGATCTCAAGGACGGCGCCTGCGTCCGTCTGCGCCAAGGCCGTATGGAAGATTCCACCGTGTTCTCCGATGACCCGGTGAGCATGGCTGCCAAATGGGTGGAAGGGGGCTGCCGGCGTCTGCATCTGGTGGACTTGAACGGCGCCTTCGAAGGCCAGCCGGTCAACGGCGAGGTGGTCACCGCGATCGCCAGGCGCTACCCGAACCTGCCGATCCAGATCGGCGGCGGTATCCGCTCCCTGGAAACCATCGAGCATTACGTCAAGGCTGGCGTGAGCTACGTGATCATCGGCACCAAGGCCGTGAAAGACCCGGCCTTCGTCGCCGAAGCCTGCCGCGCGTTCCCAGGCAAAGTGATCGTGGGCCTGGACGCCAAGGATGGTTTCGTCGCCACCGACGGCTGGGCTGAAATCAGCACCGTGCAAGTCATCGACCTGGCCAGGCAGTTCGAAGCCGACGGCGTGTCCGCCATCGTTTATACCGACATCGCCAAAGACGGCATGATGCAGGGCTGCAACGTGCCGTTCACCGCGGCGCTGGCGGCGGCGACGAAGATTCCGGTGATCGCTTCCGGCGGCATTCACAACCTGGGCGACATCAAGTCACTGCTGGACGCCAAGGCTCCAGGCATCATCGGCGCCATCACCGGCCGCGCGATCTACGAAGGTACCCTGGACGTCGCCGAAGCCCAGGCTTACTGCGATGCCTATAACGGCTGAGGACTGACCATGGCGCTGGCCAAACGCATAATCCCTTGCCTGGACGTCGACAACGGTCGCGTGGTCAAGGGCGTCAAGTTCGAGAACATCCGTGACGCCGGCGACCCGGTGGAAATCGCCCGTCGCTACGATGAGCAAGGTGCCGACGAAATTACCTTTCTCGACATCACTGCCAGCGTCGACGGCCGCGACACCACGCTGCATACCGTCGAGCGCATGGCCAGCCAGGTGTTTATCCCGCTGACCGTGGGCGGTGGCGTGCGCACCGTGCAGGACATCCGCAACCTGCTCAATGCCGGTGCGGACAAGGTCTCGATCAACACGGCTGCGGTGTTCAACCCGGAGTTCGTCGGCGAAGCCGCACAGCACTTCGGCTCGCAATGCATCGTGGTCGCCATCGACGCCAAGAAAGTCTCCGGCCCGGGCGAAACCCCGCGCTGGGAGATCTTCACCCACGGCGGTCGCAAGCCGACCGGCCTGGACGCGGTGGAGTGGGCGATGAAGATGGAAGGCCTGGGCGCCGGGGAAATCCTGCTGACCAGCATGGACCAGGACGGCATGAAGAACGGCTTCGACCTGGGCGTGACCCGCGCCATCAGCGATGCGCTGGGTATTCCGGTGATCGCCTCCGGCGGCGTCGGTAACCTGCAACACCTGGCCGACGGCGTGATCGAAGGCCATGCCAGCGCGGTGTTGGCGGCGAGTATTTTTCACTTTGGTGAATACACCGTTCCCGAGGCCAAGGCCTACATGGCGGCGCGCGGTATCGTCGTTCGCTAAACGTTGCTGGACACCATGGCAGGCGCGCGGCACTCTCTGCGCTTGCCATGGATTCCGGTAGCCTTCATGTTCAAGACCCTGCTGCTTGCCCTCGCCAGCACCTCCATCTTCATGGTGAGTGCAGCCCACGCCGAAGAGCCGTCCGACGCCTCCCTGGTATTGCTGACGGAAAATTTCCCGCCCTACAACATGGCCAAGAACGGCAAGAACTTCGCCAGGGACGAGAACATCGAAGGCATCGCCGTAGACATCGTGCGCGAAACCTTCAAGCGTGCCGGCATTTCCTACAATCTCACCCTGCGTTTTCCCTGGGAGCGAATCTACAAGCTCGCCCTGGAGAAACCCGGCTATGGCGTGTTTGTGATGGCGCGCCTGCCGGATCGGGAAGCGCTGTTCAAGTGGGTCGGCCCCATCGGCCCGGACGACTGGGTGCTGCTGGCCAAGGCCGACAGCAAGATCCAGCTCGACGACCTGGAGCACGCGCGCCGCTACAGGATCGGCGCCTATAAAGGCGATGCCATCGCCGAGACCCTGGAGAAGCAGGGCCTTAACCCGGTGGTGGTGTTGCGTGACCAGGACAACGCGCAAAAGCTCGTGGATGGCCAGATCGACCTGTGGGCCACCGGCGATCCGGCCGGGCGTTACCTGGCGCGCCAGGTCGGTGTGACAGGGCTCAAGACTGTGCTGCGGTTCAACAGTGCCCAGTTGTACCTGGCGCTGAACAAGGATGTGCCGGATGAGACGGTGGCCAGGCTGCAGGCAGCGTTGGATCAGTTGCGCTCTGAAGGGCGGGTGGAACAGATCATGGCGGACTATTTGTAGCGGTAGACGCCGTTCTTGCCGTGCCCCGCCATGGCTTGATTGCTGCGCACACTGATCATCAGCTTGATATCAATCCACTCGATGCCCTGGGCCTGGAGCTTGGGCAATTCGCGCTCGAGCACCGCCAGCGTCTGCGGATAGGGGTGGCCGATCATCACCGCCGAACCCTGTTTATGCGCCAGCTTGATCGCGGTTTGCAGCTGCGTGGCAATCGCCGCTTCGGTGCGCTCATCATCGAGGAATACATCCCGCGAGACATGGGCCAGGCCGATCTTCTGCGCCTCGGCGGCGGCCACGGTCTGTGCGCTGGTGCGGCTGTCGACGAAGAATTTGTTGCGCCGCTGCAGTTCCGCCATCAGCCAGGCCATGGCGGCCGGCTGGGCAGTCATGCGACTGCCCATATGGTTGTTGATGCCGGCGGTGTAGGGCACGGCCTTGAAGGCGGCGTCCAGGCGTTGGCCAAGTTCTTCGAGGGAGAGTTCCGGGTGCCAGGCGAACGGGCCGGTGGCGGGGTCCATGGGCATGTGCAGGATCACGATCTTGCCGGCCTTGTGCGCTTCGCGGGCGAATTCGGCGGCGTGGGGCGTGTCGGGCATGATCGCCGTGGTCACCGGCCCAGGCAGGGCCAGCACGCGACGATCCCGGGGCAGGTTTTGCCCCAGGTCATCGATGATGAGGGTCAGGTAGGCTTTGTGGGATTCGCCGACAGGGGTCGCTTGGGCGACCCCTGCCAGGCTGCACAGCACAGCGATGATCAGGGCAACACGCATATCAACGGCTGCGCGTAATGCTCAGGCCCTTGAGCAGGCTCAGCGCCTGGGCCAACTGGTAGTCATCGTCCTGCGGCATCGGCTTGGCTTTCTTGCTGCTGCCGGTTGGCTGGTCGGCACCGCCGTTGCCATTGCCCAGGTGACCTTGCAGGTCGGCTTCCTTGTAGTACTCGCTGTCGATTTCGTTGGTGATCTTGGCCTTGCGCACTTCGATGTCCGGCACGATGCCCTGGGCCTGGATCGAGCGGCCGTTCGGCGTGTAGTACAGCGCGGTGGTGATCTTCAGGGCGCGATCGTTGTTCAGCGGCAGCACGGTTTGTACCGAGCCTTTGCCGAAGCTGGTGGTGCCCATCAGCACGCCGCGCTTCTGGTCTTGCAGGGCGCCGGCGACGATTTCCGAGGCCGAGGCGCTGCCGCCGTTGATCAGCACGGCCAATGGCACGTTCTCGCTGAGGTCGTTGCCGGTGGCCGAGAAGCGCAGCTCGGAGTTGGCGATACGGCCCTTGGTGTAGACGATCAGGCCCTTGGTGATGAAGTGGTCGACCACTTCCACCGCCGACTGCAGCACGCCGCCCGGGTTGTTGCGCAGGTCGAGCACGATGCCGCTGAGTTTCTTGCCGTTGTCCTTGCGCAGCTTGGCCAGGGCCTTGGCCACTTCTTCGCCGGTCTTGACCTGGAACTGGGTGATGCGGATGTAGCCGTAGCCCGATTCCAGCAGCTGGCTCTTCACGCTCTTGACCACGATGGTCGCGCGGGTGAGCGTCACGTCAAACGGGTTGCCGCCATCGCGCACCAGGGTGAGGGTGATTTTCTGGCCGATCTTGCCGCGCATCTTGTCGACGGCTTCGGTCATGGTCTGGCCGCGGGTCGGCTGGCCGTTGATCTTGACGATAAAGTCACCGGCCTGGATGCCGGCCTTGGACGCCGGGGTGTCATCGATGGGCGAGACCACCTTGATATTGCCGTCTTCGGCGCCGACTTCAATGCCCAGGCCGCCGAATTCACCGCTGGTGCTTTCCTGCAGCTCGGCAAAATCTTCCGGACCCAGGTAGGCGGAGTGCGGATCAAGGTTGCTGAGCATGCCCTTGATGGCATTCTCCAGCAGGGTCTTGTCGTCTACAGGTTCGACATAGGCGGCCTTGATCCGGTCCATGACCTCGGCAAAGGTGCGCAGCTCGTCCAGCGGCAATGGCGCCTTGGTGGTCGCGGCCGTGGCGGCGGGTGCAGCCGGGGCGGCCTGGTCGGCAAAAGCCAGAGGCGCGCCGATGACCAGGGCGATCGTCAGGGCCAGCGAAGTGAGGCGGGACAAATGCAGCATGTCGAACGAACTCCTAATGTAGATGCGACCCTATCCTTGGGACCGGCACCATTGTGCGGGATCGCTCGGGCGACCCTGCTGACGAATAGCGAAGTACAGCGCCGGGGTGTCCTGGCCACCACTGTTACCGACAGTGGAGATGGATTCACCGGCTTTTACAACATCACCTGCCGACTTGAGTAACGTCTGATTGTGGCCATAAAGGCTTAAATAGCCATTACCGTGGTCGAGAATCACCAACAAACCGGCGCCCCGCAGCCAATCGGCAA
The DNA here is from genome assembly GCF_006517195.1 of Pseudomonas sp. NIBRBAC000502773. Classification (NCBI taxonomy): domain Bacteria; kingdom Pseudomonadati; phylum Pseudomonadota; class Gammaproteobacteria; order Pseudomonadales; family Pseudomonadaceae; genus Pseudomonas; species Pseudomonas sp. NIBRBAC000502773. Next base: position 3,696,136 of record NZ_CP041189.1, read on the forward strand.
ACACCACGCGCCCACCATGTACGGCGTGGACCTGGCTGCCGGCAGAGGCGCTGATCATCACCCCGTCCCACTTGGCGCGGGTGTCATCGCCTCGGGTTTCCCCAAAGCGTGCCAGCAGTCGACCATCAACCGGCCATGGAAGTTTGCCGCGGGCTGAAGCAAAAGGCCCGCCGAACGACTCGCCGGCACTGGAAACCAGCGGGCCAGGGGCGGCATGTGCCGGTTTACGCGGTGCCGGGGCATCGCTGGTGGCTGCCAGTTCGGCCTCACGCTGGCGCTTTTTTTCCGCTTCCTGCTGGGCGATCAGCGCTTTCTGTCGCGCTTCTTCGGCCTCGCGTGCCTGGCGTGCCAGGGTTTCTTCGATGGTCTTGAGCACTTTGGCCAGGTCGGCCTGGTCCTGCTCGCGGGCCTGCAGCTTGGCGTCGCGGGCCTTCACGTCGTCATTGAGCTTGGCCAGGGCCAGCTGGCGCTCCTTGCGGACCTTGTCCAGCTCGTCGCGCTGGGCGTTGAGGCTGGCTTTCTGGTCCTCCAGCTGCGACTGCTGGTTGGCGATTTCCTGTTCGACGTTGGCCAACTGGCGCAGGGTCTCGTTGAAGCTTTTCAATTGCTCCAGGCGGGCCTTGCTCAGGTAGTCGTAGTAGGTCAGGGTGCGCGCGAATTTCTCCGGGTTCTGCTGGTTGAGCAGCAGCTTGAGATATTCCTGGCGGCCGCTCTGGTAGGCAGCGCGGGCCTGGATCGCGATCAAGCGTTGCTGTTCAACGCGTGCGCTCTGGAGTTTTTTTTTCTCAGCGTCGAGTCGCTCCAGTTCCGACTCGCTCTTCTTTAGTTCTTTTTGCAGCTCCTGGACCTGCTTCTCCAGCTTGCCCATTTCGGTTTCCGTGCCGCGCAGGTCTTTCTGCACCCCGGATTTTTCTTCCTGGAGCTTGCCGAGCAGTTTTTTCAGCTCGGTAATGTCCTGACGCGTAGCGTCCAACTGTTGTTGAGTTTGTGCGCGCTCGTCGGCAAACGCCGGTTGGAGCAGGCAGACAAGAGCGAGGGTAATCAAGGCGCGAAGCATAGAGGCGGGCGACACCAGGGAAAGGGACGGCCTAGTATGCCCGCCAAGCGCTGCAAAAAAAACGCCCAATTCGGCCTGGAAGGCAAGATAGGTGCCGAGCGGCGGTGGTATGGCAAAAAGACATCTGCCAAACACCGCAGATCCCATGTGGGAAGGGACAAGCCCCTCCCACATGTTTGTTGAGATCAGACCAGAATTGAGGTCCCGGTCATCTCTTTGGGCTTCTCCAACCCCATCAGCATCAGCATGGTCGGCGCCACATCCGCCAGCACGCCGCCTTCACGTACTTTGAAATCGCGCTTGCCGACGTAGATGAACGGCACCGGCTCGGTGGTGTGGGCGGTATGGGCCTGGCCGGTGGTTTCGTCGGACATCTGCTCGCAGTTGCCGTGGTCGGCCGTGATCAGCGCTTCGCCGCCGACTTTTTCCAGGGCCTCGACAATGCGGCCGACGCACAGGTCCAGGCATTCCACAGCCTTGGTCGCAGCTTCCAGGTTGCCGCTGTGGCCGACCATGTCACCGTTGGCGTAGTTGACCACGATCACGTCGTAACGCTGGTGGTCGATGGCGTCGACAATCTTGTCGGTGACTTCCGGCGCGCTCATTTCCGGCTGCAGGTCGTAGGTGGCGACTTTCGGCGAAGGGATCAGGATGCGTTCTTCGCCCGGGAACGGTTCTTCACGCCCGCCGGAGAAGAAGAAGGTGACGTGGGCGTATTTTTCGGTTTCAGCGATACGCAGCTGGGTCTTGCCGTTCTTCGCCAGGTAGTCGCCCAGCACGTTGTCCAGGCTGCCGGCAGCAAAGGCAGCGGGGGCCGGGATGCTGGCGGCGTATTGGGTCAGGCCCACGAATTGGACTTTTGGCTGGCGCGCCCGCTCGAATTCCTTGAAACCGTCTTCGACAAACACACGGCTCAGCTCGCGGGCACGGTCGGCGCGGAAGTTCATGAACACCACGGCATCGCCGTCTTCGACCTTGACCGGCTCGCCGATTGTAGTGGCCTTGACGAATTCATCGCTTTCGCCGCGGGCGTAGGCGGCTTCCAGGCCTTCCTGGGCGGTGGCGGCGTGGAATTCGGCCTGGCCGTCGACGATCAGGTTGTAGGCCTGGGACACGCGGTCCCAACGGTTGTCGCGGTCCATGGCGAAGTAGCGGCCCACCAGGCTGGCGATGCGGCCCTTGCCCAGGGCGGCGAAGGTGGCGTCCAGCAGCTCGATGGAGGACTGGGCGCTTTTTGGCGGGGTGTCGCGACCATCGAGGAAGGCGTGCAGGTAGATCTTGTCGGCGCCGCGCTTGAAGGCCAGCTCGGCCATTGCCACCAGATGGTCCTGGTGACTGTGAACGCCGCCGTCGGACAGCAGGCCCATGAAGTGCACGGCTTTGCCGGCGGCCACGGCTTTATCTACCGCTGCGCAGAGGGTCGGGTTCTCGAAGAACTCGCCATCGCGGATCGATTTGGTCACGCGGGTGAAGTCCTGATAGACCACTCGTCCGGCGCCGAGGTTCATGTGGCCGACTTCCGAGTTGCCCATCTGGCCGTCCGGCAGGCCCACGTCCATGCCCGAGCCGGAGATCAGGCCGTTGGGCACCGTCGCGGTCAGGCGGTCGAGTACGGGCTTCTTGGCCGCGTACACCGCGTTGTCGTGGTGGCTTTCACTGTGTCCGAAGCCATCGAGAATTATCAGGACCAAAGGTTTAGGCGTAGTAGTCATAGATCCTCTCGCGGCGGTAATAAAGGAAGGCAATTGAAAAGGGAGTGGCAGTTTAAAGCGAAGTTCCGACCACGTCACCGCCTTACGGGGGTTGGCCCCCCTGACGGCTGTGTATACTTACCGCCATTTTAACGCCCTGGAACCTCCTTGATGGTTGATCACCTGATTGCATTTGCCACTGCCCACTATCTGCTCGTGGGTGCCTTCGTCATCCTGCTTGCGCTGCTGATCGCTCACGAATTGAGCCGTGGTGGCCGCAGCCTGAGCACGTCGGAGCTGACCGCGCTGGTCAACAAGGATGAGGCCATTGTGGTGGATATCCGCCCAGTCAAGGATTTCGCCGCCGGCCACATCGTCGGTGCCCTGAACATTCCTCAGGACAAGCTGATCGCGCGCCTGGCCGAGCTGGAAAAGCACAAGGCCAAGACCATCATCCTGGTCGACGCCCAGGGCCAGCACGCCGGTACCCACGCCCGCGAGATGCTCAAGAGCGGTTTCACCGCCGCCAAGCTGTCCGGTGGCATCAGCAGCTGGCGCGCCGATAACCTGCCGCTGGTGAAGTGATATGAGCCAGGTCGTCGTATATTCCAGCGATTGGTGCCCTTACTGCATGCGGGCCAAAGCCCTGCTGGAGAAAAAGGGCGTTGCCTTCGAAGAGATCAAGGTCGATGGCAAACCCCAGGTGCGTGCCGAAATGGCCCAGAAGGCGGGGCGCACGTCGGTGCCGCAGATCTGGATCGGCGCTAAACACATCGGTGGTTGCGACGACCTGTTTGCCCTGGAGCGCGCCGGTAAACTCGATGCGCTGCTGCTCGTCTGACTCCTAACCCCTAAAAGACCCCAAGATCAAGAAGGATCTGCGATGACTGACCAACAGAACACCGAAGCAGCAGAAGCCCAAGGCCCACAATTTTCGCTGCAGCGTATCTACGTGCGTGACTTGTCGTTCGAAGCGCCGAAAAGCCCGGCTATCTTCCGCCAGGAATGGACCCCAAGCGTTGCCCTGGACCTGAACACCCGTCAAAAGGCACTGGAAGGCGATTTCCACGAAGTCGTGCTGACCTTGTCGGTCACCGTCAAGAATGGCGAAGAAGTGGCCTTCATCGCTGAAGTGCAACAGGCCGGTATCTTCCTGATCCAGGGCCTGGACGAAGCGTCCATGAGCCACACCCTGGGTGCGTTCTGCCCGAACATCCTGTTCCCGTATGCCCGCGAAACCCTGGACAGCCTGGTCACCCGTGGTTCGTTCCCGGCGTTGATGCTGGCTCCGGTGAACTTCGATGCCCTGTACGCCCAAGAGCTGCAGCGCATGCAACAGGAAGGCGCGCCGACGGTTCAGTAATCTCGAACCCGACGCAGAACCCAATGTGGGAGGGGGCTTGCTCCCGATAGCGGTGGATCAGTCACGTAGATGTCGACTGACACTCCGCCATCGGGGGCAAGCCCCCTCCCACATTTGTTATGTGTGTTACTTGAAGCCGAGTTGGCGCCAGCCTTCGTAGACGGCAACGGCGACGGTGTTCGACAGGTTCAGGCTGCGGCAGCCTTCGCGCATCGGCAGGCGCAGGCGATGCCCGTCCGGCAGGGCGTCGAGTACGTCGGCCGGCAGGCCACGGCTTTCCGGGCCGAACAGGAAGGCGTCGCCTTCGGCGAAGCTGGCATCATGGAACGGTCGCGAACCCTTGGTGGTGAACGCGAACAGCCGTGGGTGGCCCAGGCTTTCCAGGCAGCTGGCCAGGTCGGCATGGCGTTGCAGGGTGGCATACTCGTGGTAGTCCAGGCCGGCACGGCGCAGGCGCTTGTCGTCCATGTCGAAGCCCAGGGGCTCGATCAAATGCAGGTGGCAGCCACTGTTGGCGCACAGCCTGATAACGTTGCCGGTATTCGGCGGAATTTCTGGTTGAAAAAGGATGACGTGAAACATGCACGGCTCCGAAGGCAAAGATGCGCTGCATTCTACCCCTGAAGAAGACCCAAGACCGAAGCTAATGCCGAGGGTGATGGGCTCATTGGCGATTGTCGGCCTGATGGTGGGCCTGATGATCGGCCGCCTGACCACCCCTGACCCGGTCGAGTTGCAGCAGATAGAGACGGCGGCGGACGGTGTGGTGGTGTGGTTCAACCGCGAACCCAAGCTGCACGGTGAGCATATCGACGGCACCGTGGCGCTGTTGTTCGACGCGCAAGGCAAGGCCGCCAGTGGGCAGCTCAAGGTCAACGACAAGGATGTGAACTGGCGCGTGCGCAAGACCGATGCGGGCTTGCTGCTGAACCTGGTGGCGGCTCGGCCGCTGCGCGGGGAGTGGAAGGGCGAGGAGGTCGATGACCGCTGGCGGCTGGAGATCCATCTCCAAGAGCAATAAAAGAGGGAGTTCCCGGCCTGCCTGTACCAGGGCTCCCAAAACGGGGTGAAGCCAGAGGCTTCGGTGTTAAAGAGGGAATCCCCGGCCTGCCTGTACCGAGGTTCCCGAAAGCGGCGTGGAGCGCGACGCGGTTCGCATCAAGCACCCCGGGTGTAAAGAGGGGATTCTCGGCCTGCCTGTACCAAGGTCCCCGAAACTGGGTTGTACTGGGGTTATTGCAGGGCGCGTGCCAGAGTGGCTGAGTTGTGCCAAAAAAATTCTCCAGAAAGCGCAAAGCCCCGGAATACGGGGCTTTGGTGTTTTCGGGGTTCAGCATTTTCTTAACAAAACGCATGTTTCGGGCTTGGAACGTGTGCGCGATGCTAGAACAGGGTGCATTGAAGCGGTGCACGGTTCTGAGTCCGTGTGGGGGGCCAAATGTGAGAGGGGGCTTGCTCCCGATGGCGGAGTGTCAGTCGATATCTATCTGACTGATCCACCGCCATCGGGAGCAAGCCCCCTCCCACATTAGACCTCGGTAGATTGGAGATCAGGCGTCGTCGCCCTCATCGTCATCCCCACCATCGACCTTCATGCCCAACTCCTTGATCTTGCGCGTCAGGGTATTGCGACCCCAACCCAGCAACACGGCGGCATCGCGACGGCGGCCGGCGGTGTGCTTGAGGGCGGTTTCGATCATGATCCGCTCGAAGGCCGGCACGGCGCTGTCCAGCAGGTTCGACTGGCCGCGTGCCAGGGCCTGGTCGGCCCATTGGCGCAGCGCCTGTTCCCAGTTGGTCACCGGTGCCGAATCCTGCGGCAGGCTCAGCAGCTCCGGCGGCAAGTCGCCGATATGCACTTCACGGCCGGACGCCATCACGGTGATCCAGCGGCAGGTATTCTCCAGCTGGCGCACGTTGCCGGGCCACGGCAGGTTCTTCAGGTATTCCTCGGTCTCGCTTTTCAGCAGCTTCGGTTCGACGGCCAGCTCCTGGGCGGCGCGGCTGAGGAAGTGGCGGGCGAGGGTCGGGATATCTTCGCGGCGGTCCGACATGCGTGGGATGTGGATGCGGATCACGTTGAGACGGTGGAACAAGTCTTCACGGAACTTGCCGGCGTGCACCAGGGTTTCCAGGTTCTGGTGAGTCGCGGCGATGATGCGCACATCGACCTTGACCGGTGTGTGCCCGCCCACGCGGTAGAACTCGCCGTCCGCCAGCACGCGCAGCAGGCGGGTCTGGGTGTCGGCCGGCATGTCGCCGATTTCATCGAGGAACAGCGTGCCGCCGTCCGCCTGTTCGAAGCGGCCGCGACGCAGGTTGGCTGCGCCGGTGAACGCGCCTTTCTCATGGCCGAACAGCTCGGACTCCATCAGGTCCTTGGGGATCGCCGCCATGTTCAGCGCGATAAACGGCGAGGCCGCCCGCGGGCTGTGGCGGTGCAGGGCGTGGGCCACCAACTCTTTACCGGTACCCGACTCGCCGTTGATCAGCACGGTGATGTTGGAATGGCTCAAGCGCCCGATGGCGCGAAACACTTCCTGCATCGCCGGCGCTTCACCGATGATTTCCGGGGTGCGGGTCAGGGTCGGCGGAGCTTCCTGGTTCTGCTGTTCCTGGGCGTGCTGGTTGGCGCGCTTGACCAGCGCCACGGCCTCGTCCACGTCAAACGGCTTGGGCAGGTACTCGAAGGCGCCGCCCTGATAGGACGCGACAGCGCTGTCCAGGTCCGAGTGGGCAGTCATGATGATCACCGGCAGGCGCGGGTGCTGCTCGCGAATCCGCGCCAGCAGGTCCAGGCCACTGGCGCCGGGCATGCGGATGTCGGAGATGATCACGTCGGGCTGCTGGCGCGCCAGGCGGCTCATCACCCCGTCGGCGCTGTCGAAGCTCTGGGTGGTCATGCCTTCCTGTTGCAAGGCTTTCTCGAGGACCCAGCGGATAGAACGGTCGTCATCGACGATCCACACAGTTTCACTACGGCTCATGTCGATGGGGCTCCTTGTTCCAGAGGCAGAAAGATCGAGAATGTGGTGTGGCCGGGATGGCTCTCACATTCGATCAGACCCTGGTGCTGGCTGATGATGTTCTGGGTAATGGCCAGGCCCAGCCCGGTACCGTCCGGGCGGCCGCTGACCATGGGAAAGAAAATGGTTTCCTGGAGTTCCGCAGGAATGCCCGGGCCGTTGTCGATGATCTCGACCTTGGTTACCAGGCGATGGCGCACGTGGCCGATGGTGAACTGGCGCAGGGCACGGGTGCGCAGGCTGATGCGGCCAAGGCGCAGCTCGTTCTGGCTGCTGATGGCCTGCATGGCGTTGCGCACGATGTTGAGCACCGCCTGGATCATCTGCTCGCGGTCGATCAACACGTCGGGAATGCTTGGGTCGTAGTCGCGCACCAGGGTGATGCAGCCCTGGCTTTCGGCTTCTACCAACTGACAGACGCGCTCCAGTACTTCGTGCACGTTGGTCATCGCCAGCGACGGCAGCTTGTTGGAGCCGAGCATGCGGTCCACCAGGTTACGCAGGCGGTCGGCCTCTTCGATGATGACGTTGGTGTAGTCCTTGAGGTGCTCGTCCGGCAGTTCACGGGCCAGCAGCTGCGCCGCGCCGCGAATGCCGCCCAGCGGGTTCTTGATCTCATGGGCCAGGCCGCGCACCAGCATCTTGCTGGTCTCCTGCTTGGACAGCTGGGCTTCTTCCTTGGTGATGCGCAACAGGCGGTCGCGGGGGTGCACTTCGAGCAGCAGCAGCGTGGCACCGTTGCTCAGGATCGGGGTCACGGCGTAGTCGACGGTCAGCGTCTGGCCGGTGAGTGCCGTGAGCATCGCTTCACGCTTGGTGAACGGGTGTGCCTGCTCCACCGCCTGGCGCAACGAACTCAAGGCTTCGGCCGACTCGGTGAACAATTCGCTGATGAACTGCCCATGGCTGCGCTGACCGCTGATGGCCAGGAGCATCTCTGCCGCCGGGTTCATGTACTCAAGGCGCAGGTCGTCATTGAGCAGGATGGTCGCGGTGGTCAGGTTGTCGAGTAGCAAACGGTGCAGTGCATCGCTGATGGTCATCGGGACCTCTTTTGGAGCAAGGCGCGGGCTTGAGGCACACGCTGATACAAGGAAAATGCAAAAACCAAACCAAGGCTCCGAAAAGAAGCGTGAATCCCCTGAAATAAGGGGTTAAGGCGCGAAACTGTGGCGTTCTGCCAGCCTGCTGGGGAAGTTTCGAACCAAAATGGTGTGAGCCAGTGGGAAGGGTGCGGGATGTCGCACCAATATAGTGCGGTTTTGTGAAGATTGTTCAGGAAGTGCCGAATTCACACAAATCCAATGTGGGAGGAACTCCCACATGTTCGGCTCGGGTTACAGATTCAGTCTTTGTGGATACATAGCTCGGCCGTGGCGCGAATCATCGCCAGCTGCCGCAACGGGTCGTTCAGCGGCTCATGCACCGCTTCAGCCAGCCATTGAGGGCACTGCGGGTCGCTGCGTTGTGGCGTGAAGTCCGCGAGCTGTTGCAGCAGGCGTTTTTGCAATTGATCCAGTTGCGGGCGAATCTGCTTCACCAGGTCCGGGCGCGGGTCGTCGGGTGCCTTGCCCTGGAACTGCCAGTCGGACAGGTGGGTGTATTGCACCAGCTTGTTTGCCTCGATCTGCGCCGAGAAAAATTGCTCGGCGGCGGCGGGCTCCAGTTTGTAACTCGGTGCCTGGGCAATGACGCTGGCGAGCACGTCCTGCTCGCGCTTTTTGTCTTCTACCGGTTTTTTACTGTCCCATTTGCTCAGGGCCACCTGGTCGGCAATGGCCAAGCGTTCGGCGATGCTGTTGAGCAATGGCTCCAGTGTCGGCGGTGCAGCGAATGCACTGGCGCTGGCGAACAATAAAGTGAATGCAAGTAGACGCTTCAAGAGGTGACCTCCTAGGGTGCGGGCAAAAAAAAGACCTCCCGAAGGAGGCCTTTTTCATCACGCTGCGTCAAGCAGCGCTACCGGATCAGCAGCTGTAGTACAGCTCGTATTCCAGTGGGTGTACGAAGGTGCGTACTTTGATTTCTTCTTCGCTTTTCAGCTCGATGTAGGCATCGATGAAGTCGTCGCTGAATACGCCGCCTTTGGTCAGGAACGCACGGCCCTTGTCCAGCTCTTCCAGGGCTTCTTTCAGGCTGCCGCACACTTGTGGGATCTCTTTGGCCTCTTCAGGCGGCAGGTCGTACAAGTTTTTGTCGGCGGCGTCGCCAGGGTGGATCTTGTTCTGGATACCGTCCAGGCCGGCCATGACCAGGGCAGCGAAAGCCAGGTATGGGTTGGCTGCTGGATCCGGGAAGCGAGCTTCGATACGGCGAGCGCGCGGGCTGGACACGTAAGGAATACGGATCGAGGCGGAACGGTTGCGAGCCGAGTAGGCCAGCATGACCGGTGCTTCGAAACCTGGGACCAGACGCTTGTAGGAGTTGGTCGACGGGTTGGTGAAGCCGTTCAGGGCCTTACCGTGCTTGATGATGCCACCGATGAAGTACAGGGCGGTGTCGGACAGGCCGGCATAACCTTCGCCAGCGAAGGTGTTCTTGCCTTCTTTGGCGATGGACAGGTGAACGTGCATACCCGAACCGTTATCGCCGTACAGCGGCTTAGGCATGAAGGTAGCGGTACGGCCGTAGGCATCAGCCACGTTGTGTACGCAGTACTTCAGGGTCTGGACTTCGTCAGCCTTGGCCACCAGGGTGTTGAACTTAACGCCGATTTCGTTCTGGCCGGCAGTCGCCACTTCGTGGTGGTGAACTTCGATGACCAGGCCCATTTCTTCCATGGCGTTGCACATGGAGGTACGGATTTCGTGGTCGTGGTCGAACGGCGGAACCGGGAAGTAGCCACCTTTGATGCCTGGACGGTGGCCTTTGTTGCCGCCTTCCACGTCCTGGTCGGACATCCACGAACCTTGTTCGGAGAAGATCTTGAACATGGAGCCGGAGATGTCGGACTTGAACTTGACCGAATCAAAGATGAAGAATTCCGGTTCCGGGCCGACGAATACGGTGTCGCCGATACCGGTGGACTTCAGGTATTCCTCGGCACGCTTGGCGATCGCACGTGGGTCGCGGTCGTAGCCTTGCATGGTCGAAGGCTCGATCACGTCGCAGACGATGATCAGGGTTGGGTCTTCGGTGAACGGGTCGAGGACGGCAGTGCTGTCGTCCGGCATCAGGATCATGTCGGAGGCTTCGATGCCTTTCCAGCCAGCGATGGAGGAGCCGTCGAACATTTTGCCTTCTTCGAAGAAAGCATCATCCAGCGCGTCGCGAGCCGGCATGGTCACGTGGTGCTGAGTGCCTTTGGTGTCCGTGAAGCGCAGATCAATCCATTTAACGTCATGATCTTTGATGAGTTGAACCGACTTCGACATAGTGTCCTCCGGGTGGCTTCGGGCTGGGGTAGTGGAGTTAGCCCTTAGAATGTGGGTGATGCCGGCGCGGATAGTCCGCCATGGCAACCTGCCTCACAAGAGAGCAAATTGCATGCCAGTGCGCCAACATGGGTTTTTTGCTAAAAAAACGCCCCTATAAAGGTGCATTGCGACAAATGTCCGAAATTAGCGCACCGCAATGTTGCGCGCGTGAGCGTAAACGCACCTCTTTAGTGCGAGACGAGTGTTGTGCATATTAACTGGTTAAACCTTGAGCGATTTCCGCTATAATCCGCGCCCCCCTTTTTCGGCAGGCCCTGCGCGCGCTGTTTCCATGAAATTAATCGTTAAAGTCTTTCCCGAGATCACCATCAAGAGCCGACCGGTACGGATGCGTTTCATCCGTCAGTTGGCCAAGAACATCCGTGCCGTGCTCCGCGATCTGGACCCGGCTGTGGTGGTGAACGGTGTGTGGGACAACCTCGAGCTGGAAACCCGCTTGACCGACGCCAAAGCCTTGAAGGACATGACCGAGCGCCTGAGCTGCATGCCAGGTATCGCGCATTTCCTGCAGGTGGATGAGTACCCGCTGGGGGACTTCGACGACATCACCGAAAAATGCAAACGGCACTTCGGCGACAGCCTTGAAGGCAAGATTTTTTCGGTGCGCTGCAAGCGTGCCGGCAAGCACCCGTTCAGCTCCATGGACGTCGAGAAATACGTCGGCAGCAAGCTGCGTCGCGAGTGCGGCGCCGCCGGAATTTCCCTCAAGGCACCGCAAATTGAAGTGCGCATGGAAATTCGCGACCAACGGTTGTTTGTGATTCACAGCCAGCACGACAGCATCGGCGGCTACCCGCTGGGCGCCCTGGAACAGACCCTGGTCCTCATGTCCGGCGGTTTCGATTCCACGGTGGCGGCCTACCAGATCATGCGCCGCGGCCTGATGAGCCACTTCTGCTTCTTTAACCTGGGCGGGCGTGCACACGAATTGGGCGTGATGGAAGTTGCGCACTTTATCTGGAAGAAGTACGGCAGCTCCCAGCGCGTGCTATTTGTGAGCGTACCGTTCGAGGAAGTGCTGGGCGAAATTCTCGGTAAAGTCGATAACAGTCATATGGGCGTAGTTTTGAAGCGTATGATGTTGCGCGCTGCGTCCCGAATCGCCGATCAGTTGCAGATCGACGCGCTGGTGACGGGTGAAGCGATTTCCCAGGTTTCCAGCCAGACGCTGCCGAACCTGTCGCTGATCGACTGCGTGACCGAGAAGCTGGTACTGCGCCCGCTGATCGCCAGCCACAAGCAGGACATCATCGACTTGGCAGAAGCAATCGGCACCGCCGACTTTGCCAAGCATATGCCTGAATACTGCGGGGTCATTTCGGTGAACCCCAAGACCCACGCCAAGCGCAACCGCGTGGAGTACGAAGAACAACAGTTTGATATGGCGGTTCTGGAGCGTGCGCTCGAGAACGCCAAGCTGGTCCCGATCGATCGTGTTATCGACGAACTGGGCCAGGATGTGCAGATCGAAGAAGTCAGCGAAGCCCTGGCCGGCCAGATCGTCATCGACATCCGTCACCCGGATGCCGCTGAAGATGAGCCGCTGGAAATCGCCGGCATCGACGTACAAACGCTGCCGTTTTATGCATTGAACGCGCGTTTCAAGGAACTGGATAACAGCCGTCAGTACCTGCTGTATTGCGACAAAGGCGTGATGAGTCGCCTGCATGCCCACCATTTGCTCAGTGAGGGGCATGCCAATGTGCGCGTTTATCGACCGAGCTAAGAGCCCGGGGCTGTTTGCCTGTGGCCTGCGTCACCGGCCCCCGACTCTGCCGTCAAGCTGTAACGGCAAGGCCTGACTCTACTGTTAATCGCTGCCACGACCTGTCAGCACACCGAATCCTCTGATCGAGATACACAAGTGATCGAAAATCTACGTAACATCGCCATCATTGCCCACGTTGACCATGGTAAAACCACCCTGGTAGACAAACTCCTGCGTCAATCCGGCACCCTGGAGCGCAACGAGCTCAACGACGAGCGCGTGATGGACTCCAACGACCAGGAAAAAGAGCGCGGTATTACCATCCTGGCAAAAAACACCGCCATCAACTGGAACGGCTACCACATCAACATCGTGGATACCCCGGGCCACGCCGACTTCGGCGGCGAAGTAGAACGCGTAATGTCGATGGTTGACTCCGTTCTGCTGCTGGTTGACGCTCAAGACGGCCCTATGCCGCAAACCCGTTTCGTGACCAAGAAGGCGTTCGAAGCCGGCCTGCGTCCGATCGTGTGCATCAACAAGGTGGACCGTCCGGGCGCGCGTCCGGACTGGGTTCTGGACCAGATCTTCGACCTGTTCGACAACCTGGGTGCTACCGAAGAACAGCTGGACTTCAAAGTCGTCTACGCCTCGGCCCTGAACGGCATTGCCGGTCTGGACCACACCGACATGGCCGAAGACATGACCCCGCTGTACCAGTCGATCGTCGACAACGTACCTGCGCCGAAAGTTGACCGTGACGGCCCGTTCCAGATGCAAATCTCGGCACTGGACTACAACAGCTTCCTGGGTGTGATCGGCGTTGGCCGTATCGCCCGTGGCAGCGTCAAGCCGAACACCCCGGTTGTGGCAATCGGCGCCGACGGCAAGAAGCGCAACGGTCGTATCCTGAAGCTGATGGGTCACCACGGCCTGCACCGTATCGACGTTGAAGAAGCCTTCGCCGGCGACATCGTGTGCGTCAGCGGCATGGACTCGCTGTTCATCTCCGACACCCTGTGCCAGCCGGACAATGTCGAGGCGATGAAGCCTCTGACCGTCGACGAGCCAACCGTTTCCATGACCTTCCAGGTAAACGACTCGCCATTCTGCGGTAAAGAAGGCAAGTTCGTGACTTCCCGTAACATCAAGGAACGTCTGGACAAAGAGCTGCTGTACAACGTTGCACTGCGCGTTGAAGAAGGCGACTCGGCTGACAAGTTCAAGGTTTCCGGCCGTGGTGAGCTGCACCTCTCGGTACTGATCGAAACCATGCGTCGCGAAGGCTTCGAAATGGGCGTTGGTCGTCCTGAAGTGATCATCCGTCAGGTTGACGGCGTGAAGCAGGAACCGTTCGAAAACGTCACCATCGACACCCCTGAAGAATCCCAGGGCAAGGTCATGGAAGAGATGGGCCTGCGTAAGGGCGACCTGACCAACATGGTGCCGGATGGCAAAGGCCGTGTGCGTCTGGAATACAACATCCCTGCTCGTGGCCTGATTGGTTTCCGTAACCAGTTCCTGACCCTGACCAACGGTGCTGGCATCCTGACCTCGATCTTCGATCGCTACGACACCATGAAGTCCGGCGACATGTCCGGCCGTCAGAACGGTGTTCTGGTATCGGTAGAAACCGGCAAGGCGCTGACCTACTCCCTGGAAACCCTCCAGGCGCGTGGCAAGCTGTTCGTTGAACACGGTCAAGAGATCTACAACGGTCAGATCGTTGGCCTGAACAGCCGTGACAACGACATGGGCGTCAACCCAACCAAAGGCAAGAAGCTCGACAACATGCGTGCTTCGGGTAAAGACGAAACCATCGCCCTGGTTCCACCTGTTCGCTTCACCCTGGAACAGGCCCTGGAGTTCATCCAGGACGACGAACTGTGCGAAGTGACGCCGAAGTCGATCCGCCTGCGTAAGAAGATCCTGGACGAAGGCGAGCGCACCCGCGCTGCCAAGAAAGCCAAGAACTGAGTTAACTCAGGCTGAATGAAAAACGCCCCCGGTCGAAAGGCCGGGGGCGTTTTTTTATGCCTGCAGGTTTTAGGGTAGCTGTACTGGCCTCATCGGGGGCAAGCCCCTCCCACCTTTGAATGTGTTCACAGATCAAAATGTGGGAGGGGGCTTGCCCCCGATAGGGCCCTTGAGAGCCCCACAAAACCCGAATCAGAACTTGTCGAGGGTCTTGAATTTGGTCTCGCGCACCACTTCCTTCGGCTTGTACGCGCAATACCCCGGGCGCGGCCCGATCTTCGGGTGGTTGCGGCAAGTATCCGGGCGCTTGTCATAAATAGTGCAGAAGCGCGTCTTACGATCCAGGTACAGGCAGTCGTTGTTGCTCATGCGCTGCAGGGTGAAAATCTCGGATTTGTTGTTGTAGCGCTCGACGATGCCTTCCTTCTGCAACCGCTTGGCGATGTTCTTCGGCGGGTCGCCGCGCTCGAACTCATCGACGATGCCAATGCGGATCAGGTCCTTGATCTTCACCTCAACCGGCAGCGTGCAGCAGCTGGACACGCAGCCGCCGCACATATGGGCGGAGTATTTCTGCCAAGTCTCGAGACGGTCGAGTTCCGCGGCGGCGATCAGTTGAGGCTTCATCAGGGTTCCAAAAGGTGGGGCGGTATCCGGGCGCGCGATCATACCGGGATTGGTGGTTTTTTGAACAATATTTTACGGATTTCAGCTCAAAGGCGCGGACGAGGGCTGATCGGGCACGACCCCTGCATCAAAAGCGTATTAAAGGTGAATGAGTTAAAAAACTGCCGAACCAGAGCGTCTACCGTCTGTCAGACCGACTAGGCTCTAGCAACTCCTTCAATCTCGCCCGAGGTCACACCGATGTCTCAGGAACCGCTTGCACGAGAAGCAGAGGTAGCCGCATTCCGCGATGCTGTCTTGACCAAACTCACCTACGCGGTGGGCAAAGACCCGGACCATGCCTTCGACCATGACTGGTTCGAAGCCATTGCCCTGGCCGCCCGCGACCAGATGGTCGACCACTGGATGGATCACACGCGGCGTATCTACCGCAAAGGCCAGAAGCGGGTGTATTACCTCTCCCTGGAATTCCTTATCGGCCGCCTGCTCTACGACAGCCTGAGCAACCTCGGCGTGCTGGAGATCGCTCGCGAAGCCTTGTCCGAGCTGGGTGTGGACCTCGAGCGCATCCGCCTGCTGGAGCCCGACGCGGCGCTTGGCAACGGCGGCCTCGGCCGTCTGGCCGCGTGCTTTATGGAAAGCATGTCGACCTTGGGCATCGCCGGCCACGGCTATGGCATTCGTTATGAGCACGGCTTGTTCCGCCAGGCGATTGTCGATGGCTGGCAGCAGGAACAGACCGAACGCTGGCTGGATTTCGGCAACCCGTGGGAATTCGAGCGGGCCGAGGTGATTTACCCGATTGGCTTTGGCGGCAGCGTCGAAACCCTGCCGGATGCCTCCGGCAAGCTGATCCAGGTGTGGACGCCCAACGAAACCGTGCGCGCCGTTGCCTACGACACCCCGGTGGTCGGCTGGCGCGGCGCCAGCGTGAATACCTTGCGCCTGTGGCGTGCCCGGGCGGTGGAAGACCTGCACCTGGAGCGCTTCAACGCCGGTGACCACTTGGGCGCCGTCGCCGAAGTAGCCCGCGCCGAGAGCATCTCCCGAGTGCTTTACCCGGCGGACAGCACCGAAGCGGGGCAGGAACTGCGCCTGCGTCAGGAATACTTCTTCGTCGCCGCCTCCTTGCAAGACCTGTTGCGTCGCCACAAGAACATGCACGGCTCGGTCCTGAGCCTGGGCGAACATGCGGCGATCCAGCTCAACGACACCCACCCCTCGATCGCCGTGGCCGAGTTGATGCGCCAGTTAGTCGACCTGCACGACATTCCGTGGGAAGCCGCGTGGGATGTGACCGTCGAAACCCTGTCGTACACCAACCACACCCTGTTGCCCGAAGCCCTGGAAACCTGGCCGGTCGGCCTGATGGAGCGCATGCTGCCCCGGCACATGCAGATCATCTACCTGATCAACGCCCAGCACATCGATGCGCTGCGCGCCAAGGGCATCCATGACTTCGACGTACTGCGCGCCGTGTCCCTGATCGAAGAAGACAACGGCCGCCGTGTACGCATGGGCAACCTGGCGTTCCTCGGCTCCCACAGCGTCAACGGCGTGTCCGGCCTGCACACCCAACTGATGCGCAGCACGGTGTTCTCCGAATTGCACAAGCTCTACCCGGAGCGCATCAACAACAAGACCAACGGCATTACCTTCCGCCGCTGGCTGTACCAGGCCAACCCCAAGCTCACCGATATGCTGGTGGAAGCCTTGGGCCCGGACATTCTCGACAACATCGAAACCCGCCTGGGCGAGCTGGAAACCTTCGCCGAGAAACAGACCTTCCGCAAAGCCTTTGCCGACCAGCGCCTGCACAGCAAGCGTGCGCTGGCCGAGATCATCCATGAGCGCCTGGGCATTTCGGTGAACCCGGCGGCGATGTTCGACGTGCAGGTCAAGCGTATCCACGAATACAAGCGCCAGTTGCTCAACCTGCTGCACACCGTGGCGCTGTACCAGGCGATCCGTGCCGAGCCGGGTACCGACTGGGTGCCACGGGTGAAGATCTTCGCGGGCAAGGCGGCGGCCAGCTATCACCAGGCCAAGTTGATCATCAAGCTGACCAACGATATCGCGCGCACCGTCAACAACGACCCGACCGTACGCGGCCTGCTCAAGGTGGTGTTCCTGCCCAACTACAACGTCAGCCTGGCGGAAAGCATCATTCCGGCGGCGGACTTGTCGGAGCAGATCTCCACCGCCGGCTTTGAAGCCTCGGGCACCAGCAACATGAAGTTCGGCCTCAATGGCGCGCTGACCATCGGCACCATGGACGGCGCCAACGTGGAGATGCACGAGCGCGTGGGCGCCGATCACATGTTTATCTTCGGCCTCAGCGCACAGCAGGTCGAGGCACGTAAACACGCCGGGGAATTCAACGCCGGGCCCGATATTGCGGCGTCCCATCGTCTGAACGATGTGCTGCAAGCGATTCGGGGCGGGGTGTTCTCGCCGGACGATCCGGGCCGCTATGTGGGCTTGATCGACGGGTTGATCGACTACGACCGCTTCCTGGTCTGCGCCGACTTCGATTCCTACTGGGATGCCCAGGCGCGGGTCGAAGCGCATTGGCATGATTCCAAGGCGTGGTGGCGTTCGGCGGTGCTCAATACCGCGCGCATGGGCTGGTTCTCGTCGGACCGGACGATCCGCGAGTACGCTACCGAGATCTGGAAAGCCCTGGACTAAACACTGCGATAGCAAATGTGGGAGGGGGCTTGCTCCCGATAGCAGAGTGTCAGTTTGCAGATATGTCGACTGGTACACCGCTATCGGGAGCAAGCCCCCTCCCACATTGGTTGCGCGTCGATATACTGAGCGCCGGTTTGCTCAGGGAATATCGACCATGCAATGGATTTTCATGCTGATTGGCCTGGTGCTCGGCTGGACGCTCGATGAGTCGTTCTATGATGCGGGCATCGGTGCGCTGTTGGGGTTGGGCATCGGCCAGGCGATTCGCCTGTCGAAGCTGGCGACCCAGGCGCAGCAACAGGCTGTTCAGTTGGAAACCACGCAGAAGGCGCTGATCGCCCTGGGTGAGCGCCTGCGGCAACTGGAAGTACCCACGCCGACACGCACTGTCATCGTCGAGCCGCCTGTGCCTGAGGCGGCACCTGTCGCCAAGGCGCCTGAACTGGTGTGGGAGCTGCCGGTTGAATTGGCGCCTGTCGCCATGGTTGCCGAACCGAGCCAGCCATTGCCGGATGACGTCTGGACGCCTGCCCCGACGCCACGCCCGCCTCAAGAACCTGTCGCTCCCCGTGGCCCCAACCTGATCGAGCGCGCCATCGGCGGCGCACGCAATTGGCTGTTTGGTGGCAACACCGTGCTGCGTGTCGGCGTGGTGCTGCTGTTTCTCGGCCTGGCCTTCCTGTTGCGCTACGCCACCGAAGGCATGGTGGTGCCGATCGAACTGCGTTACGCCGGTGTTGCCGCGGCGGCCCTTGGCCTGTTGGGCCTGGGCTGGTGGCTGCGGTTGCGCAACAGCAACTACGGCTTGATGCTGCAAGGCACCGGGATCGCGGTGCTGTACCTGACGGTGTTTGCCGCGATGCGCCTGCACCCGTTGATCGACCCAAGCGCGGCGTTGGGCCTGCTGGTGGCGGTCACGGTGTTCTCGGCGATCCTGGCGATTACCCAGGATGCGTTGGGACTGGCCTGTGCGGCAGCGCTCGGCGGCTTCGCGGCGCCGATCCTCACGTCCACCGGCGCCGGTAATCATGTCGCGCTGTTCAGTTATTTTGCCCTGCTCAATGCCGGTATCCTCGCCATCGCCTGGTTCAAGGCCTGGCGCTTGCTCAACCTGATCGGCTTTGTCGGCACCTTCGGTATCGGCTTTGCCTGGGGCATGCGTTCCTATACGCCGGAACTGCTGTGGAGTACCGAGCCGTTCCTGATCCTGTTTTTCCTGATGTACCTGGCTATCGGCCTGTTGTTCGCCCGGCGCAAGTTGCGGGAGATGGGCGACGCGCCCGAAGGCCGTGATGCGTTGTTGCGCTGGTCGGCATCCAAAGGCGATTACGTCGATGGCAGCATGCTGTTCGGCCCGCCGCTGGTGGGGTTTGGCCTGCAGTTTGCGCTGGTGCAGCACCTTGAGTTCGCCGCAGCATTCAGCGCGCTGGGCCTGGGCATCCTCTACATGGGCCTGGCCCGCGTACTCAATGGCGGGCGCGCCTTGCTGCTGGCGGAAACCTGCCTGGCCCTGGGGGTGATCTTTGCCAGCCTGGCGATTCCCCTGGGCCTTGATGCACGCTGGACCGCAGCCGCCTGGGCGGTGGAAGGTGCCGGGATCTTCTGGCTCGGCTTGCGCCAGCAGCGGCCGTTGGCGCGGGCATTTGGCCTGTTGCTGCAATTGGGCTCGGCGCTGGCGTTTGTCAGTGAGCTGCGCATCGGCGAGCACACGCTGCTGGAGGGGGCGCCCTTGGGGGCGTTGCTGCTGGGCGCGGCCTTGCTGTTCAGCTTCGACCAACTGCGCAGGGCCGCGACGGAGCAGGCGGCGGAGTGGGAGCGCAAGGGCCTGCCGGTTCTGGCCAGCCTCGGCCTGACCTTCGTGTACCTGCTCGCGCCGCTGCTGTTGCTGACTCAAGGCACTGCCATCAGTTGGGCGCTCGCCGGCCTGGCGACCCTGTTCATCGGCTTGCGGATTGGCTCGCGCACGTTCCTGTTCACGGCGTTCGCCGTGCAACTGCTGGGCGGGGCGTTGTTCCTGCTGCGCTTGCAAGGCGGCGACTCGGCAGCGGTATTCAACGCCGGATGGAGCGGCCTGCTCAGCGCGTCGTTGATCGGCCTGGCGTTGATCGGCGGCATGCTGCTGGCGGCGCGTGACGACATGGTGCGCAGCGATGTACGGCTGTTGCGCGGGCTGTCCGTGGTGCTGCTGGCCGGGTTGGTGCTGATCAACCTCGCCGTGCTGTTTGTACTGCCATGGGAAAGCGCCAGCGGTGTGTGGGCGGCCAGTGGGTTGTTGATCATCTGGTTGAGCCTGTACCTGCAACAGCGCGTCAGTTTTGTGTTCGGGTTACTGCTGCAAGTGATCGGCGGCGCGTCGTTCCTGCTGGCGGTGCCGGAGCTGCTCGGGCCTTTGACCAGCGAGGGCGTGCGTCCCCTGGGGCACAGCGGTTTCTGGACACCGATGGTGCTGGGCCTGGCCGCCTTGATCGGTGCCTGGCGCCTGCAGCGTGAACCCCATGCGCCGGTGTTTGCCGTGCTCAAGCTGCAACGCCTGTCTGACCTGCTGCTGGTGTGGAGCGCGGCGTGGTGGGCGTTGGCGTTGATCGCTGAAGTGCTGCGGTTTATACCCGATGAACTGCGGGGTACGTGCCTGCTGGGTATTGCCGCGGTCAG
Organism: Pseudomonas sp. NIBRBAC000502773; assembly: GCF_006517195.1. Classification (NCBI taxonomy): domain Bacteria; kingdom Pseudomonadati; phylum Pseudomonadota; class Gammaproteobacteria; order Pseudomonadales; family Pseudomonadaceae; genus Pseudomonas; species Pseudomonas sp. NIBRBAC000502773. The sequence goes on from NZ_CP041189.1 coordinate 3,716,368, forward strand.
CGTGGCGATCTGGGCGTTGCTCGCGACGCGCCTGCGCTGGGCGTCCCTGGGCATGCTCTGCACCCTGTTGATGCCGGCGGCAGGGATGGTTTTGCTGGTGTCTGCGCATAATTATTACCACCCGGCAGCGCACTACGGCTGGCTGGCCTGGCTGGCGGTGTTCGGGGTGCATTTCATCGCGCTGCGGCGTTTGGCGACGTTGGTGCCGGCCACCGTCCTGAGCATTGCTCACGTGTTGGGTGGCTGGATGCTGATCGGCGTATTGGCGCTGGAACTGCGCTACGGCCTGTTGTTGCTGTCGAGCGAATACAACGCCTGGCGCTGGCTGGGCTGGGCGATCCTGCCAAGCCTGTACCTGGTGCTGGCTGCCGCACCGCGCAACTGGCCGTGGCCGCTGTCGGCGTATCCACGGGAATATCGTGTGCTGGCGGCACTGCCCTTGGCGGTACTGATGCTGGGCTGGTTCTGGCTGGCGAATACCTTCAGTGACGGCACGGCCGAGCCATTGCCCTATGTGCCGCTGCTCAACCCGCTGGACCTGGGTCTGCTGTTTGCGCTGCTGGGCGTGTACCTGTGGTCGCGCAGCGTGGCGCCGCAGCGCGGGCCGCGGGCTGAATTGATCGCCCAAGGTATTGCCGGTATTTCGCTGTTCGCGTTCTTTACGGCCCTGGTGATGCGCACCGCCCACCACTGGGGCGGCGTACCGTTCCATCTGGATGGGTTGCTGGAATCGATGTTGGTGCAAGCCGGCCTGTCGATTGTCTGGACCCTGATAGCCCTCGGCCTGATGATCGGCGGTCACCTGCGCCATCGCCGCGAAGTCTGGCTGATCGGCGCGGCGCTGATCGCGGTGGTGGTGGCCAAGCTGTTCTTTGTCGAGCTGAGCAACCGTGGCGGCCTGGCGCGGATCGTGTCGTTTATCGGCGTCGGCGGGTTGTTGCTGGTGGTGGGCTACTTTGCGCCGCTGCCGCCCAAGCGTGCCGAACCTGTGTTGGAAACTGAAGGAGCATCCTCTTGATCGGTAAGTTGAGCGTGGTCGTGCTGGGCATCTGTACGACATTGTCGGCGTGGGCGCAGGAAACGCCGGCCGACTTCAGCAGCCAGGTGGCGCTGAGCGTCAGCGGCAACGGCCCCTGGTATCGCCTTGAGTTGCCCTTGGCCGTGCAACTGAATGCGCGCCAGGCTGACCTCAGTGATGTGCGCGTGTTTAACGCTGCCGGTGAACCCCAGGCCTACGCGCTGGCGCGTCAAGCGTCGCAACGCGCCGAAAGTCGTGAAGTCACCGACGTGAAGTGGTTCCCGCTGTATGCCGCCGACACCCAGGCAACCTTGCCCGGTGTGGTGATGAAAACCACGGCCGAAGGCACCCTGGTGGAAATCAAACCGTCCACCGCAGCCAAGCCCGGCAAGCAGGTGCTACGTGGCTGGGTGCTCGATGCCAGTAAAATCAAGGCGCCGTTGCAGCAGTTGAGCCTGGACTGGAGCCGCGAGCAGGAGGGCTTCCAGCGCTTCAGCATTGAAGCCAGTGATGACTTGCAGCACTGGCAATCCTGGGGCGATGGGCAAGTGGCGCGTTTGTCGTTTGCCGACGAGCGGGTCGAGCAGCATGACGTCAGTTTGCCGGGCCAGTCCGCGCGTTACCTGCGCCTGGTGTGGAAGGGGCAGGCGGCGCCGTTGCTGACCTCGGCCAGGTTGGCCAGTGCCACCAGCAGCAGCCTGCCGCTGCCGCTGGTATGGTCGCAGCCGCTCTCGGGCACGCGGCTCAAGGCGGGTGAGTACACTTGGAAGTTGCCCACCGGGCTGGGTGTCGAGCGCTTGCGTGTCGAGCTGAAGCAGGCCAATACGCTGGCGCCGGTGACGTTGGCGGGGCGGCGCGATGGCAATCAAGCCTGGCAGCCGTTGAGCAATGGTCTGCTCTACCGCCTGACCCAGAATGGCCAGGACGTGGTGCAGGACGAGTTGCAACTGCCCGGCCAGACGGTCACCGAACTCAAGTTGCAGGTCGACGAGCGCGGCGGCGGCCTGGGCGTCGAAGCGCCGGCCCTGCGCTTCGCGGTGCGCGCCACGCAGTTGGTGTTCCTGGCGCGGGGCGAGCCGCCGTTCACGCTGGCGCTGGGGAATGCCTCGGTGAAGGCGGCGAACCTGCCGTTGTCGACGCTGATCCCGGATTACACCGCCGAGCGCCTCAACACCTTGGGACAGGCCAAGGTGGCCGGGGCCGTCGCGGTCACTTCGCCACCGGTCCCGGCGGCTGTCGACACCGGGCCGAACTGGAAAAAACTCGGACTCTGGGCCGTATTACTGCTCGGCGTGGCGGCGCTGGGAGGCATGGCCTACAGTTTGCTGCGCAAGCCGCCGCAGGCACGTTAAATAAAGTCCATGAACTCTATTGGGTTTAAATCCTCTGATAGGAGGAAATACGCCCCGACTCGCGTTAAACTGCGCGGGTTTTTAGCCCCCCTTCATCGGAGCCTTCCATGTCCCGCGTTACCTTGAGTCGCTATTTGATTGAGCAGACCCGCAGCAACAACACGCCTGCCGATCTGCGCTTCCTTATCGAAGTGGTGGCGCGTGCTTGCAAGGAAATCAGCCACGCCGTGTCCAAAGGCGCATTGGGTGGTGTCCTGGGCAGCATGGGCACTGAAAACGTGCAGGGCGAAGTGCAGAAGAAGCTCGACGTGATTTCCAACGAGATCCTGCTCGAAGCCAACGAATGGGGCGGTCACCTGGCCGGCATGGCGTCCGAAGAAATGGACAATGCCTACCAGATCCCGGGCAAATACCCGAAGGGCGCCTACCTGCTGGTGTTCGACCCACTGGACGGTTCGTCCAACATCGATATCAACGCCCCGGTCGGCACCATCTTCTCGGTACTGCGTTGCCCGAACGAATACCTGAGCCAGAACGAAGCCCTGAACGAAAAGGCCTTCCTGCAGCCAGGCACCGAGCAGGTCGCTGCCGGCTACGCGATCTACGGCCCACAGACCATGCTGGTGCTGACCCTGGGCGATGGCGTCAAGGGCTTCACCCTGGACCGTGAAATGGGCAGCTTCGTCCTCACCCACGAAGACATCACCATTCCGGCTTCCACCCAGGAATTCGCGATCAACATGTCCAACCAGCGTCACTGGGAAGAGCCGGTCAAGCGCTATGTGAACGAGTTGATGGAAGGTGAAGAAGGCCCGTTGAAGAAGAACTTCAACATGCGTTGGGTCGCGGCGATGGTGGCCGATGTGCACCGTATCCTGACCCGTGGCGGCCTGTTCATGTACCCACGCGACAGCCGCGAGCCGTCCAAGCCGGGCAAGCTGCGCCTGATGTACGAAGCCAATCCGATGTCCTTCCTGGTCGAGCAGGCGGGCGGTGCGTCCACCGACGGCCACCAGCGCATCCTCGACATCCAGCCCGACGGCTTGCACCAGCGTGTGGCGGTGTTCCTGGGTTCCAAGGAAGAAGTTGAGCGTGTGACCGCTTACCACAAGAAGTAACCTGCGGCGATAAGTGAGCGGCGTTGTTGTGAGCCGGTTCACCCTTAAAGAAGCCCCGAAACGTTTCAGCGTTTTCGGGGCTTTTTTGTTTTCGTTCGTCGGGAACCAGACACCTCTTTTCCCTTCTAAGCTTCTGGCAGATACCCAAGCTGCTTCGTCCCTCCAGGAGTTATTCCATGTCGTTACGCCGTCTCGCTTTGCTGGCTTTTTGCGTGCTGTTGGCCGCTTGCAGCAAGGTCAATCAAGAAAACTACGCAAAGTTGTCGGCCGGCATGCCTAAGGCCGAAGTGGAGTCGCTGCTGGGCAAGCCGACCGATTGTTCCGGCGCACTGGGCATGTCCAGCTGCACATGGGGCGATAAAAACAGCTTTATCAGCGTTCAATATGCCGGTGACAAAGTTCTGATGTTTTCCGGGCAAGGCCTGAAGTAAACCGGGGCGAAAGCCTGCGGGAGAAGAAGAATGATGCGTTTTGTTTTGTTCCTTTGCGCCAGCCTGTTTTTGGCGGGCTGCGCCAGCCATTCTGGCGATGATCTGCAACCCAAGACAGCGAGCAACGTCAACCTCAAGCGTTACCAGGGCACCTGGTATGAGTTGGCTCGATTGCCGATGTACTTCCAGCGCAACTGCGCGCAGTCCGAAGCCCGCTACACATTGCTGCCTGATGGCGATATGTCAGTATTCAACCGCTGCCTCACCACCGAGTGGAAGTGGGAAGAAGCCAAGGGCACGGCCACGCCGCAGGTGCCTGGCAAGACCGACAAGCTCTGGGTGGAATTCAACAACTGGTTTACGTCACTGCTGCCAGGCGTCGCCAAGGGCGATTACTGGGTGCTGTACGTCAGCGATGACTACAAGACCGCCATCGTCGGCAGCCCGAGCCGCCGCTATATGTGGATCCTGTCACGCACGCCGACGGTCAGCGCGGACACCCGCGAAGACCTGTTGAGCAGGGCGCGGCAGCAAGGGTATGACACCACGCGGTTGATCTGGCGTACGTCGGATAAGCAGATGGCGAAGACTTCGCAGTAACGCGAACACCCCATCAATCAAATGTGGGAGGGGGGCAAGCCTCCTCCCACATTCATCAGCCCAACAAATCCCTCAAGACCTGCGTGAACGACCGGTTACTCTCTTCCTCGCCGGCATGCCGCCCATCCCGCACCACCCACTTGCCATTGACCAGCACATCCCGTACCTGCCGATCACCCCCAGCGAACAGCCAACGGTTGAGAATCGCGTCTTCGGTGGCTGTCGCCAGGTAAGGATCGTTACCGTCCAGCACGATCCAATCCGCACGCTTGCCCACTTCCAGTCGACCTATCGGCTGCCCCAGCGCTTGTGCGCCGCCGTCCAGCGCCGCATCGAACAATGTACGGCCGACCATCGGCTGGTCGCTGCGATACAAGCGATTGCGCCGTTGATCGCGCAGGCGTTGGCCGTATTCCAGCCAGCGCAGCTCTTCCACCACGCTCAGGGACACATGGCTGTCGGAACCGATGCCCAGGCGTCCGCCCTGGGCGAGAAAATCCACGGCCGGGAAAATCCCGTCGCCCAGATTCGCCTCGGTGGTCAGGCACAAACCGGCAATTGCGCGGCTCTTGGCCATGCGCGTCACTTCTTCCGGGTTAGCGTGGGTGGCGTGCACCAGGCACCAGCGTTCATCGACCTCGACGTAGTCGTACAGCCATTGCAATGGGCGTTTGCCGCTCCAGGCCAGGCAGTCGTCGACTTCCTTTTGCTGTTCGGCGATATGGATATGCACCGGGCACGTCTTGTCGCTGGCGGCCAATACCTCATTGATCTGCTGTGGCGTAACCGCGCGCAGGGAGTGGAAGCACAAGCCCAGTTGCTGCGCCGGTTGCGCCGCGAGGATCGGTTTGAGGTGCGCTTGCAGGTCCAGGTAATGTTCGGTGCTGTTGATAAACCGTCGCTGCCCCTCATTCGGCGCCTGGCCGCCAAACCCTGAGTGGGTATAGAGCACCGGCACCAGCGTCAGGCCGATGCCGCTACTCGCTGCGGCCTGGCTGATCTGCCGCGACAGTTCCGTACGGTCGGCGTACGGCTGGCCGCTGACGTCATGATGCACATAGTGGAATTCGGCCACCGAGGTGTAGCCGGCCTTGAGCATCTCGATATACAACTGCCGCGCGATCACCTGCAGTTGCTCCGGGCTGATCTTGCCGACCATGCGGTACATCAGGTCGCGCCAGGTCCAGAAACTGTCATTCGGGTTGCCGGCCACTTCGGCCAACCCCGCCATGGCGCGCTGAAAGGCGTGGGAGTGCAGGTTCGGCATGCCCGCCAGCACCGGGCCCCTGAGCCGTTCGGCACCGGCTGCGCTGGCGTTGGCCTCAACCTGTGTCAGCAGGCCATCGGCGCTGACTTCAAGACGTACATCGTTGGCCCATCCACTAGGCAGCAGCGCGCGTTCGGCAAAGAAAGCGGACATGATTAGAGCACCCCGGTCGTGTGTTTATTTGTATATACATATACAGACGTTTGCCTGCTCGGTAAACTCCGGCAATCTATGCATCTTTTCCCCTTGCAAGGATTCCCTGTGCCGACTCCGCCCGCCAAGTCTTCACTGGCTGCCCACATGGACGAAAGTCCGGCGCCCTTGTATGCCCGCGTCAAACAGATGATCAGCCAGCAGATCCTCAACGGCAACTGGCCGCCCCATTACCGCGTACCGTCGGAGAGCGAACTGGTCAGCCAGTTGGGCTTCAGCCGCATGACCATCAACCGTGCCCTGCGCGAGCTTACCGCCGAAGGTTTGCTGGTGCGCATGCAAGGTGTCGGCACGTTCGTCGCCGAGCCCAAGAGCCAGTCGGCGCTGTTTGAAGTGCACAACATTGCCGATGAGATCGCCTCCCGCGGTCATCGGCATACCTGCCAGGTCATCACCCTGGGCGAAGAGGCTGCCGGTTCCGAGCGCGCTGTCGCCCTGGAAATGCGCGAAGGCGGGCGGGTGTTCCACTCGCTGATCGTGCATTACGAAAACGATATTCCTGTGCAAATCGAGGACCGTTTCGTCAACGCCCTGGTCGCGCCGGAATACCTGCAACAGGACTTCACCCTGCAAACCCCCTATGCCTATCTCAACCAGGTGGCGCCGTTGACCGAAGGCGAGCACGTGGTCGAAGCGATTCTCGCCGACGTTACCGAGTGCAAGTTGCTGCAGATCGAGCCGAGCGAGCCGTGCCTGTTGATTCGCCGGCGTACCTGGTCCGGTCGTCAGCCGGTGACGGCCGCGCGTTTGATCCACCCCGGTTCCCGCCACAGCCTGGAAGGACGGTTCAGTAAATGAGTGCAGTGAAAGTCTGGCGCGCCGCCGATTACGTGCGCATGCCGTGGAAAAACGGCGGCGGCAGCACCGAAGAAATCACCCGCGATGCCGGCGAGGGCCTGGAAGGCTTCGGCTGGCGCCTGTCGATTGCCGATATCGGCGAGTCTGGCGGGTTTTCCACCTTTGCCGGCTACCAGCGCGTGATCACCGTGATCAAAGGCGCAGGCATGGTGCTGACGGTGGATGGCGAGGAGCAGCGCGGGTTGTTACCGTTGCAACCGTTCGCCTTCAAAGGCGACAGCCAGGTTTCATGCCGCTTGATTACCGGGCCTATCCGCGACTTCAACCTGATCTACTCACCCCAGCGTTACCATGCGCGGTTGCAGTGGGTGGATGGTGTGCAGCAGTTCTTTACTACGGCGCAGACGGTGCTGGTGTTCAGCGTGGCGGATGAAGTGAAGGTGCTGGACGAGGTACTGGGCCATCACGATTGCCTGCAAGTGGACGGTAACAGCGGTCTGCTGGATATTTCCGTCACGGGTCGCTGCTGCATCATCGAACTGACCCCGCGGGGTTAAAAAATGTGGGAGGGGGCTTGCTCCCGATAGCGGTGGATCAGTGGGTATATCCTGGGCTGACACACCGCAATCGGGAGCAAGCCCCCTCCCACATTTGTTTCTCACGGTTCTTGCGATCTGTTTCCAGGTCTCGCACCAATTTGTTACCGAACGCCCCAGCGTGGCGCAAAACTGCGCTGTCGTGACAAACCCCCTTCGCTATACAACCCCTTCGCAAGAAATTTCATCATGCCTCGAAGCCCTGATTTCCAAGGCTCGTACGCGCTTTTCAGAAAAATCCGAATACCTTCCTCAGAAAGTTGGCCGCTTGATTGCATATGCTTGTATGTACAAGTAAAGATGTGTGCGTAAGACTCTCCTTCGCACCATCCATGTTCGCGCATCGATCGCCGAGGAGTTCTTGTTGTGACCAAGCCTACAAAATACCGTGACGTCGAAATCCGCGCCGCCCGCGGTAACAAGCTCACCGCCAAAAGCTGGCTGACTGAAGCGCCGCTGCGCATGCTGATGAACAACCTCGACCCGCAAGTGGCCGAGAACCCGAAAGAACTGGTGGTGTACGGCGGTATCGGCCGTGCAGCGCGCAATTGGGAGTGCTACGACCAGATCGTCGAGAGCCTCACCCACCTGAATGACGATGAAACCCTGCTGGTGCAATCCGGCAAGCCGGTCGGCGTGTTCAAGACCCACAGCAATGCCCCACGCGTGCTGATCGCCAACTCCAACCTGGTGCCGCACTGGGCCAGTTGGGAACACTTCAACGAACTGGACGCCAAGGGCCTGGCCATGTACGGCCAGATGACCGCCGGCAGCTGGATCTACATCGGCAGCCAGGGCATCGTCCAGGGCACCTACGAAACCTTCGTCGAGGCCGGTCGCCAGCACTACGATTCAAACCTCAAGGGCCGCTGGGTCCTCACCGCCGGTCTCGGCGGCATGGGCGGTGCACAGCCTCTGGCCGCGACATTGGCCGGCGCGTGCTCGCTGAACATTGAATGCCAGCAGGTCAGCATCGATTTCCGCCTCAACAGCCGCTACGTCGACGAGCAGGCCACCGACCTCGACGACGCCCTGGCCCGCATCGCCAAGTACACAAAGGAAGGCAAGGCCATCTCCATTGCGCTGCTGGGTAACGCCGCTGAAATCCTGCCGGAACTGGTCAAGCGTGGCGTACGCCCGGACATGGTTACCGACCAGACCAGCGCCCATGACCCGCTCAACGGTTACCTGCCGGCCGGCTGGACCTGGGACGAATACCGCGCCCGCGCCAAGACCGAACCGGCTGCCGTGATCAAGGCCGCCAAGCAGTCGATGGCGGTGCACGTCAAAGCCATGCTGGAATTCCAGAAGCAAGGCATCCCGACCTTCGACTACGGCAACAACATCCGCCAGATGGCCCAGGAAGAGGGCGTGGAAAACGCCTTCGACTTCCCAGGCTTCGTACCGGCGTACATCCGCCCGCTGTTCTGCCGTGGCATCGGCCCGTTCCGCTGGGCTGCGCTGTCGGGCGACCCGCAGGACATCTACAAGACCGACGCCAAAGTCAAAGAGCTGATCCCCGACGACGCCCACCTGCACAACTGGCTGGACATGGCGCGCGAGCGCATCAGCTTCCAGGGCCTGCCGGCGCGTATCTGCTGGGTCGGCCTGGGCCAGCGCGCCAAGCTCGGCCTGGCGTTCAACGAGATGGTGCGCAGCGGCGAGCTGTCGGCGCCGGTGGTGATCGGCCGTGACCACCTGGACTCCGGCTCGGTTGCCAGCCCCAACCGCGAAACCGAATCCATGCAGGACGGTTCCGACGCCGTGTCCGATTGGCCACTGCTCAACGCCTTGCTCAACACCGCCAGCGGCGCGACCTGGGTTTCGTTGCACCACGGCGGCGGCGTGGGCATGGGCTTCTCCCAGCACTCCGGCATGGTGATCGTCTGTGACGGCACCGACGAAGCGGCCGAGCGCATTGCCCGCGTGCTGCACAACGACCCGGCCACCGGTGTGATGCGTCATGCGGACGCCGGTTACCAGATCGCCATCGACTGCGCCAAAGAGCAGGGCCTCAATCTTCCAATGATCAAGTAACCCGATGTGGGAGGGGGCTTGCCCCCGATGGCGGCGAACCCAGGACAATCCATCAGAGGTTGAATACACATGGCTGCAAACGACACCACCCCGTTGATCGAAAGGCGTTCGATCGACTACATCCCGGAAGCGGAAAGACACGGTCGTCTATTGAGCCAGTTCACCCTGTGGCTGGGTGCCAACCTGCAGATCACCGCGATCGTCACCGGGGCCCTGGCCGTGGTGCTGGGCGGTGATGTGTTCTGGTCGTTGCTCGGTCTGTTGATCGGTCAACTGCTGGGCGGCGGCGTCATGGCGTTGCATGCGGCGCAAGGGCCCAGGCTGGGCCTGCCGCAGATGATCTCCAGCCGGGTGCAGTTCGGTGTGTACGGCGCGGCGATTCCGATCGTGCTGGTCTGCCTGATGTACCTTGGTTTCACCGCAACCGGCACCGTGCTTTCCGGCCAGGCCCTGGGCCAGTTGTTTGGTGTCAGCGACAGCGTCGGGATCCTGATCTTCGCCAGTGTCATCGTGCTGGTCACGGTGCTCGGTTACCGGGTGATCCACTTCATCGGCCGCGTTGCCAGCGTCATTGGCGTGATTGCCTTTGTCTACCTGTTCAGCCGTCTGATGAGCCAGGCCGACGTTGGCGCACTCCTGCAAATCCGCCACTTCAGCTGGAGCAGCTTCCTGCTGGCGGTGTCGCTCGCGGCATCCTGGCAAATCGCCTTCGGCCCGTACGTGGCGGACTATTCACGCTACCTGCCGAGCAACACGTCCTCGCTGAAAACCTTTCTTGCCGCAGGTGCAGGTTCGGTGGTTGGCGCGCAGGTGGCGATGATCCTCGGCGTGTTCGCGGCGGCCATGTCCAACGGGCAATTTGCCGGTCACGAAGTGGCCTATATCGTCGGCCTGGGCGGTACCGGAGCCACCGCAGCGCTGCTGTATTTCAGCATCGCGTTCGGCAAGGTCACCATCTCCACGCTGAACTCCTACGGCAGCTTCATGTGCATTGCCACGATCATCAGCGGCTTTCGCGGTCGCCTCGAGGTCACGCGCTTGCAGCGCCTGTTTTTCGTACTGGCCATCGTCGGTACGGCGACCCTGATCGCCTTGCTCGGGCAGCACTCGTTCCTGGGGGCGTTCAAGTCCTTCATCTTGTTCCTGCTGGCGTTTTTTACCCCATGGAGCGCGATCAACCTGGTCGACTACTACTGCATCACCCGCGATCGCTACGACGTGCCGGCGCTGGCCGATCCGAACGGGCGCTATGGCCGTTGGAACCTGCTCGGTATCAGCGTGTATGTCTTCGGTGTGCTGGTGCAATTGCCATTCATCTCCACCAAGTTCTACACCGGTCCCTTGGTGGCGGCCCTGGGGGATGTGGATATTTCCTGGATCATCGGCCTGGTTCTTCCCGCCGCGCTCTATTACTGGGCGGCGAAAAAGTGGCCTCGCGCAACGCCTGAACACCTGACCCTGCCGACAGAGCAGGGCGCTGCACCGACGACGACAAACGGGCTGGTTGCACAGGCCTGATGGGACGTGGACAGGGCAGGATGCCTACTGACTGCCGTAATCCATTTCAAGATTTGGGAGCGTCACAACAATGAAAATGCATAAGACCCTGTTGGCCACCGTGTTTTCCGCGGGCTTGCTGGCCACTGCTGGCGCCCAGGCGGCCGGTTGGTGTGAATCCGGCAAACCGGTGAAATTCGCCGGCCTGAACTGGGAAAGCGGCATGTTGCTCACCGACATCCTGCAAACCGTGCTGGAAAAAGGCTACGACTGCAAAACCGACAGCCTGCCGGGCAACTCCATCACCATGGAAAACGCCCTGAGCAGCAACGACATCCAAGTGTTTGCCGAAGAATGGGTCGGCCGCAGCGAAGTCTGGAACAAGGCCGAGAAGGCCGGCAAAGTCGTCGGTGTCGGTGCCCCGGTGGTGGGCGCCGTCGAAGGCTGGTACGTACCGCGCTACGTGATCGAAGGCGACGCCAAGCGCAAGCTGGAAGCCAAGGCGCCGGACCTGAAAAACATCGCCGACCTGGCCAAGTACGCCGCGGTGTTCAAGGACCAGGAAGAACCGTCCAAGGGCCGCTTCTACAACTGCCCGGCCGGCTGGACCTGCGAGCTGGACAACAGCGAAATGCTCAAGAGCTACGGCCTGGAAAGCACCTACACCAACTTCCGCCCAGGCACCGGCCCGGCGCTGGATGCGGCGGTGCTGTCGAGCTACAAGCGTGGCGAGCCGATCCTGTTCTACTACTGGTCGCCAACCCCGCTGATGGGCCAGGTCGACCTGGTCAAGCTGGAAGAAAAACCCGGTGTGGATAAGACCGTGAGCATCAAGGTCGGCCTGTCCAAGACCTTCCACGAGCAAGCCCCGGAACTGGTGGCCGTGCTGGAAAAAGTCAACCTGCCCATCGACCTGCTGAACCAGAACCTGGGGCGCATGGCCAAGGAGCGCATTGAGTCGCCGAAACTGGCGAAAATTTTCCTCAAGGAACATCCTGAAGTCTGGCACGCCTGGGTGAGTGACGAGGCAGCCAAGAAAATCGACGCGGCCTTGTAGGTCAAGTGTGCCCGGCTACCCTCAGGGGTGGCCGGGCGCCTGGCCACAACCCACTGGATCGAGAGCACGCTATGTTTCCTGAGAGTTTTACGTTTTCCATCGCCGACTGGGTCAATGGTTGGGTGGATTCACTGGTTACCAATTACGGCGATGTGTTCCGGCACATCTCCGACACCCTGCTGTGGGCCATCGTCAACCTGGAAGGGCTGCTGCGCGCCGCCCCATGGTGGCTGATGCTGGCCATCGTCGGCGCCGTTGCCTGGCATGCCACCCGCAAGGTGCTGACCACGGCGGTGATCGTCGGTCTGCTGTTCCTGGTGGGCGCGGTCGGCCTGTGGGACAAGCTGATGCAGACCCTGGCGCTGATGATGGTCGCCACGGTGATCTCGGTGTTGATCGGCATCCCGCTGGGCATCCTGTCGGCGCGCAGCAATCGCCTGCGTTCGGTGTTGATGCCGCTGCTCGACATCATGCAGACCATGCCCAGCTTCGTGTACCTGATCCCGGTGCTGATGCTGTTCGGCCTGGGCAAGGTGCCGGCGATTTTCGCCACGGTGATCTATGCCGCACCGCCTCTGATTCGCTTGACCGACCTGGGGATTCGCCAGGTTGACGGCGAAGTCATGGAAGCCATCAACGCCTTTGGTGCCAACCGCTGGCAACAGCTGTTCGGCGTGCAATTGCCGCTGGCGCTGCCGAGCATCATGGCCGGTATCAACCAGACCACCATGATGGCGTTGTCGATGGTGGTGATCGCCTCGATGATCGGCGCCCGTGGCTTGGGTGAAGACGTATTGGTCGGCATCCAGACCCTCAACGTCGGCCGTGGCCTCGAAGCCGGGCTGGCGATCGTGATTCTCGCCGTGGTCATCGACCGCATTACCCAGGCCTATGGTCGTCCACGGCATGAGGCGAGCAAATGACTACTGTCAGCAAAATCGAAGTTAAAAACGTCTTCAAGATCTTCGGCGCCCGCTCCAAGGAGGCGCTGGCGATGGTCGGCCAAGGCAAGACCAAGGACCAGGTGCTGGCCGAGACCGGCTGCGTGGTCGGCGTGAACGATTTGTCCCTGAGCATCGGCACCGGTGAGATCTTCGTGATCATGGGTCTGTCGGGCTCGGGTAAATCCACGCTGGTGCGCCACTTCAACCGCCTGATCGACCCCACCAGCGGCGCGATCCTGGTGGACGGCGAAGACATCCTGCAACTGGACATGGACGCCCTGCGCCAGTTCCGTCGGCACAAGATCAGCATGGTGTTCCAGAGCTTCGGCCTGCTGCCCCACAAGAGCGTACTCGACAACGTCGCCTACGGCCTCAAGGTGCGTGGCGAAACCAAGCAGGTCTGCGCCGAACGCGCGCTGCACTGGATCGAAACCGTGGGCCTCAAGGGCTACGAAAACAAATACCCGCACCAGCTTTCCGGTGGCATGCGCCAGCGTGTCGGCCTGGCCCGCGCCCTGGCCGCTGACACCGACATCATCCTGATGGACGAAGCCTTCAGCGCCCTCGACCCGCTGATCCGCGCCGAGATGCAGGACCAGTTGCTCGAGCTGCAAAAGACCCTGCACAAGACCATCGTGTTCATCACCCACGACCTCGACGAGGCCGTGCGTATCGGCAACCGCATCGCGATCCTCAAGGACGGCAAGCTGATCCAGGTCGGCACGCCGAGGGAGATCCTGCATTCGCCGGCGGATGAGTACGTGGACCGGTTTGTCCAGCGGCGTGCGGCGGTGGTTTGACCCAGGTTCTGTGGTGAGGCCGGCAAAGCTGTAGAGAATATGAAGAGGTCAACAATGTCCCAGGCAGTAAAAATCATCATCGCCGACACTCCGCTGCGCTGGCAGGACGTGGTCGCCGTGGCCCGTCAAGGTGCGGTGCTCGAACTCTCGGGCCAGGCCTGGGCGCGGATCGACAATGCCCAGGCCATCGTGCAGCGCATCGTTACCAGCGGCGAACGTGCCTACGGCGTGAACACCGGGTTGGGCGCATTGTGCAACGTGTCGCTTAAAGGCGAGCAACTGAGCCAGCTGTCGCGCAATACTCTGTTGAGTCACGCCTGTGGCGTCGGCCCGGTCCTCAGCGACGAGCAGACCCGCGCAATCATCTGCGCGGCGGTCATCAACTACAGCCACGGCAAATCCGGCCTGCATCCGCAGGTGGTGCATTCGCTGCTGGCGCTGCTCAACCACGGCATCACGCCGCAAGTACCGTCCCAGGGCTCGGTGGGCTACCTGACCCATATGGCCCATGTCGGCGTGGCGCTGCTGGGTGTCGGGCATGTGAGCTATCGCGGCCGGATCGTGCCGGCGCAACAAGCCCTGGACGAAGAAGGTTTGCAGCCGGTGGTCCTCGGCGCCAAGGACGGCCTGTGCCTGGTCAACGGCACGCCGTGCATGACCGGCCTGAGCTGCCTGGCCCTGGCCGACGCCCATCATTTGCTGCAATGGGCCGACGTGATCGGCGCCATGAGCTTCGAGGCCCAACGCGGCCAGATCGATGCCTTCGACGAAGAAATCATCGCCCTCAAGCCGCACCCGGGCATGCAGCATGTCGGCCGCAACCTGCGTGCGTTGCTCGATGGCAGTGAGGTGATTGCGAGCAGCAAAGGCATCCGCACACAGGACGCCCTGAGCATCCGCTCGATCCCGCAGATTCACGGCGCGGCGCGCGACCAGGTGGAACACGCCACTCGCCAGATCGAGACCGAACTCAACAGCGCCACCGACAACCCGCTGGTGCTCGGCACGCCGGACCACTACCGCGTGGTGTCCCAGGCCAACCCCCACGGTCAGTCCGTCGCCCTGGCCGCCGACCTGCTGGCGATTGCCCTGGCCGAAATCGGCTCGGTGGCCGAGCGCCGCCTCGACCGCCTGATCAACCCCCACGTCAGCGGCCTGCCGGCGTTCCTGGTGAGCAACCCCGGGGTCAACTCCGGGATGATGATCGTGCAGTACGTCGCCGCCTCGCTGTGCGGACAGAACCGCCAGTTGGCGCAACCGGCGGTGCTCGACAACTTCGTCACCTCGGGGCTGCAGGAAGATCACCTGAGCATGGGCACCAACGCCGCGCTCAAGCTGCACCAGGTAGTGGCCAACGTCACCCAGATCCTCGCCATCGAGTACCTGCTGGCGGCCCAGGCCTTCGAATTCCTGAAAGACCAGCGCTTCGGCGTGGGCACCGATCGCGCCTGGCGCCTGTTGCGTGAAGTGGTGCCGGCCTATGAGCAGGACCGTTGGCTGGCGCCGGATATTGCGGCCGCCGCCAAGGTGCTCAAGGACACCGCATTACCGAATCTGCACTGAACACTTATTTCAAAAGAATAATTCACAAGGAGTATGAATGTGACTGCGCTAAACCTGATTCCAGGCCAATTGAGCCTCGCCCAACTGCGGGCCATCTACCAGCAGCCGGTAACCCTGCGCCTGGATGACAGTGCCTCGGCCCAGATCGAAGCCAGTGTGGCCTGCGTGGAACAGATTCTCGCCGAGAACCGCACCGCCTACGGCATCAACACCGGTTTCGGCCTGCTGGCCTCGACCCGCATCGCCAGCGAAGACCTGGAAAACCTCCAGCGTTCCCTGGTGTTGTCCCACGCCGCCGGCGTCGGTGAGCCGATCAGCGATGCGCTGGTGCGGCTGGTCATGGTGCTCAAGGTCAATAGCCTCAGCCGTGGGTTCTCCGGGATTCGCCGGCAGGTGATCGACGCACTGATCGCGCTGATCAATGCCGAGGTGTACCCGCATATTCCCCTGAAAGGCTCCGTTGGTGCTTCCGGTGACCTGGCGCCGTTGGCGCATATGTCCCTGGTGCTGCTGGGCGAAGGCAAGGCGCGCTACAAGGGCGAGTGGCTGGAAGCCACCGACGCGCTGAAAGTCGCCGGCCTGACGCCGCTGACCCTCGCCGCCAAGGAGGGCCTGGCGCTGCTCAATGGCACCCAGGTGTCCACCGCCTATGCCCTGCGTGGCCTGTTCGAAGGCGAAGACCTGTTCGCCGGCGCCCTGGCGTGCGGCGGCCTTACCGTGGAAGCGGTGCTGGGCTCGCGCTCGCCGTTCGACGCGCGTATTCATGCGGCTCGCGGTCAACGTGGGCAGATCGATTCGGCGGCGGCCTATCGTGACCTGCTGGGTGAGAGCAGCCAGGTGTCGCAGTCGCACCAGAACTGCGACAAGGTGCAGGACCCGTACTCCCTGCGCTGCCAGCCACAAGTCATGGGCGCCTGCCTGACCCAGTTGCGCCAGGCGGCCGAGGTACTGGTGGTCGAAGCCAACGCCGTGTCCGATAACCCGTTGGTATTTGCCGCTGAGGGTGACGTGATCTCCGGTGGCAACTTCCACGCCGAACCGGTGGCCATGGCCGCTGACAACATGGCCCTGGCCATCGCCGAAATCGGCTCCCTGAGCGAGCGTCGTATCTCGCTGATGATGGACAAGCACATGTCGCAACTGCCGCCGTTCCTGGTGGGCAATGGCGGGGTGAACTCCGGTTTCATGATCGCCCAGGTGACCGCCGCCGCCCTCGCCAGTGAGAACAAGGCATTGGCTCATCCCCATAGCGTCGACAGCATCCCGACGTCCGCCAACCAGGAAGACCACGTGTCGATGGCCCCGGCGGCCGGCAAGCGCCTGTGGGAAATGGCCGAGAACACCCGCGGCATCCTCGCGGTGGAATGGTTGGCCGCGTGCCAGGGCCTGGACCTGCGCGAAGGCCTGAAAACCTCGCCGAAGCTGGAAAAAGCCCGTGGCATCCTGCGCGCCAAAGTGGCGTTCTACGACAAGGACCGCTTCTTCGCCCCGGACATCATCGCCGCCAGCGAACTGCTCGCCAGCCGCTGCCTGAATGAGCTGGTGCCGGCCACGTTGCTGCCGAGCCTGTAAGCGGTTCAGAGGACGGCATGGCTCTCTGTAGTGAGCGAGCTTGCTCGCGCCGGGCTGCGCAGCAGCCCCAAAAAAGGCCGCGAGCGCTTCGCACTCGAGCGCGAGCAAGCTCGCTCACCACAAACAACTTTCTCAGGATAAAAATAATTAGGGACGAGAAATGCACCAGCAAGAAAAGGGTTTGAAACGCGGGCTGAGCGCCCGACATATTCGCTTCATGGCCCTCGGTTCCGCGATCGGTACCGGGCTGTTCTACGGGTCCGCCTCGGCTATCCAGATGGCTGGCCCCGCCGTGCTGCTGGCCTACCTGATCGGCGGCGCCGCGGTGTTCATGGTGATGCGCGCCCTCGGTGAAATGGCCGTGCACAACCCGGTCTCCGGCTCCTTCGGCCAATACGCCAGCACCTACCTGGGCCCGTTGGCCGGTTTTATCCTGGGCTGGACCTACGCCTTTGAAATGATCATCGTCTGTCTCGCCGACGTCACCGCCTTCGGCATCTACATGGGCTTCTGGTTTCCCGAGGTCGCACGCTGGGTCTGGGTGCTCGGCATCGTGTTTTTGATCGGCGGCCTGAACCTGTGCAACGTCAAGGTCTTTGGCGAGATGGAGTTCTGGCTGTCGCTGCTCAAGGTCGGCGCCATCGTGGCGATGATCCTCGGCGGTTTCGGCATCATGCTGTTCGGCATTCATTCTGCCGGCGAAACCCAGGCCAGCGGCCTGAGCAACCTGTGGGCCCACGGCGGCTTCATGCCCAACGGCATTGGTGGGCTGATCGCCTCGTTTGCCGTGGTGATGTTCGCGTTTGGCGGCATCGAGATCATCGGCATCACCGCCGGTGAAGCCAAGGACCCGCAGCGCGTGATCCCCAAGGCGATCAACGCCGTGCCGCTGCGCATCCTGTTGTTCTACGTGCTGACGTTGTTTGTCTTGATGGCCATCTACCCATGGCCGCAGATCGGCAGCCAGGGCAGCCCGTTCGTGCAGATCTTCAGCAACCTCGGGATAGGCTCGGCGGCGACCCTCCTCAATATCGTGGTGATTTCGGCGGCCGTGTCGGCCATCAACAGCGACATCTTCGGTGCCGGCCGCATGATGTACGGCCTCGCGCAGCAAGGGCAGGCGCCCAAGGGCTTTGCCCGGTTGTCCAGGCAAGGCGTACCGTGGATGACGGTGGTGGTGATGGGCGCCGCCTTGCTCGGCGGTGTGCTGCTCAACTACCTGATCCCGGAAAACGTGTTCCTGCTGATCGCGTCGATTGCCACCTTCGCCACCGTATGGGTGTGGCTGATGATCCTGTTCACCCAGGTCGCTATGCGCCGATCGATGACGAAAGAGCAGGTCGCCGAATTGAAATTCCCGGTGCCGTTCTGGCCCTACGCGCCGGCTGCGGCCATTGTGTTCATGCTGTTTGTGTTTGGCGTGCTCGGTTACTTCCCGGACACCCAGGCGGCCTTGCTGGTCGGTGCGGTGTGGATCGTGTTGCTGGTCGTTGCCTATCTGCTGTGGGTCAAGCCCGCCGCCGGGCAAGCGGCCAAGGTCCATTACGACCCGGCCTTGTCTCATCGATAACTTAGGGAGGCGTTGATGAAAACGCTTTGGCAACACTGCCACGTCGCAACCATGGCCCAGGGCAAATACTCGATCATCGAGGATGCCGCCCTGGTCACCACTGGTTCGCTCATCGAGTGGATTGGTCCGCGCAGCGAAGTACCGACGGCGGATTACGCCCAGGTGCATGACCTGCAAGGCGCGTGGGTCACCCCCGGGCTGATCGACTGCCACACCCACGCGGTGTTTGGCGGCAATCGCAGCGGCGAATTCGAGCAGCGCCTCGAGGGCGTGAGCTATGCCGACATCGCGGCCAAGGGCGGCGGTATTGCCAGCACCGTGCGTGCCACCCGCGCCGCCACGGAGGATGAACTCTTCGCCAGCGCCCATAAGCGCCTGCGCAGCCTGCTGCGTGACGGCGTGACCACCGTGGAGATCAAGTCCGGCTACGGCCTGGACCTGGCCAACGAGCGCAAGATGTTGCGGGTGGCTCGGCGCCTGGGCGAAGCGCTGCCGGTCAGCGTGCGTGCCACGTGCCTGGCGGCCCATGCATTGCCGCCGGAGTACAAGGATCGCGCCGATGATTACATCGAGCACATCTGCGCCGAGATGCTGCCGGCCTTGGCGGAGGAAGGATTGGTGGACGCGGTGGATGCGTTCTGCGAATACCTGGCGTTTTCCACCGAGCAGGTGGAGCGCGTGTTCAAGGTCGCCCGGCAACTCGGCCTGCCGGTGAAGCTGCACGCCGAGCAGTTGTCGTCGCTGCACGGCTCCAGCCTGGCGGCGCGTTACCACGCGCTGTCGGCGGATCACCTGGAATTCATGACCGAAGAAGACGCCATCGCCATGACCGCTGCCGGCACCGTCGCCGTGTTGCTGCCGGGGGCGTTCTACTTCCTGCGCGAAACCCAGCTGCCGCCGATGGACGCCCTGCGCAGGCACGGTGTGAAGATCGCCATCGCCAGCGACCTCAACCCCGGCACCTCGCCGGCGTTGTCGGTGCGCCTGATGCTGAACATGGCCTGCACCCTGTTCCGCATGACCCCGGAAGAAGCCCTGGCCGGTGTCACACAACATGCGGCCACCGCCCTGGGCATGGGCGACACCCATGGGGCCCTGGAAGTGGGCAAGGTGGCCGACTTTGTCGCCTGGCAGATTGATCGCCCCGCCGACCTCGCCTACTGGCTGGGCGGTGAGCTGGATAAACGCGTCGTGCGCCACGGCGTCGACGTCACTGTATAAGGAGCACTGCTGTGGATAAGGTTCTGAACTTCAAACAAGGCCGTGTGCCGCTGCTGATCAGCATGCCCCACGCCGGCCTGCGCCTGACGCCTGCGGTGGAAGCCGGGTTGATCCCCGAAGCGCAAAGCCTGCCGGACACCGATTGGCACATCCCCACGCTGTATGACTTCGCGGATGAACTGGGCGCCAGCACCCTGTCGGCGGAGTACTCGCGGTTTGTCATTGACCTGAACCGGCCTTCGGACGACAAGCCGCTGTACGCCGGTGCCACCACCGGCCTGTACCCGGCGACCCTGTTCGAGGGCGTGCCGTTGTTCCGCGAAGGTCTGGAGCCGAGCGAGACAGAGCGCGCCAGTTACCTGCAAAAGATCTGGGGCCCGTATCACCGCACGCTGCAAGAGGAACTGGCGCGGCTCAAGGCTGAGTTCGGTTATGCGCTGCTGTTCGATGCGCACTCGATCCGCTCAGTGATCCCGCACCTGTTCGAGGGCAAGCTGCCGGACTTCAACCTCGGCACCTTCAACGGCGCCGCCTGCGATCCGGAACTGGCCAGCCAGCTCGAGGCCATCTGTGCCACCCATCCTCAGTACACCCATGTGCTGAACGGGCGCTTCAAGGGCGGGCATATCACTCGTCATTACGGCAATCCTGCGCAGGATATCCATGCGGTGCAGCTGGAGTTGTGCCAGAGCACGTATATGGAAGAGTTCGAGCCGTTCCGCTATCGCCCGGATCTGGCCGAGCCGACGCAAGTGGTGTTGAAGCAGCTGCTGGAAGGCTTGCTGGCGTGGGGGCGCAAGCGCTACGAGTGACGAACGGTCGCCCCTGTGCAACTCACAGTCGCCACAGGTCGTGTTGGGAGAGGTCTCGCTCGGTAAGGTTGTGGTTATGGCGCACCAGACGCCACTTCCCATAATAAAAGCTGCCGAGTGAGACTTCTTTTATGAAAAGGCTGTTCAACCGTTACCTGTTGACCCTCACCGGCGCCGCACTCCTCAGTGCCCAAGCCATGGCCGCCGAACCGGCCTCCTGCAAAACCGTGCGCATGGGCGTGGTCAGTTGGACCGATGTGGTCGCCACCTCGGGCATGGCCGACGTGCTGCTCAGCGGCCTGGGCTATGACAGCAAGCAGACCAGCGCCGTGCAGCAGATCATCTTTGCCGGTATCCGCGATAAACGCCTGGACGTGTTCCTCGGCTATTGGAAACCGGCGATGGACAACAACATCGCGCCGTTTCTGGCCGCCAGGCAGGTCAAGGTCTTTGATAAACCCAGCCTCGCCGATGCCCAGGCCACCCTGGCCGTGCCGCAATACGTGGCTGACGCCGGGCTGAAGACCTTTGCCGACATCGCCCGTTTCAAGGACAAGCTGGGCGGCAAGATCTACGGCATCGAGCCCGGCAGTGGCGCCAATACCGATATCCAGAAAATGATCGACACCAACCACTTCGGTCTGGGCGGCTTCAAGCTGGTGGCTTCCGGTGAGGCTGGCATGTTGGCGGCGGTGCAGCGCGCGGTGAACCGCAAGGAGTTCGTGGTATTTGTCGGGTGGACCCCGCACCCCATGAACATCAATATGAAAATGGCCTATCTCACTGGCAGCGAAGACGTGTTCGGTCCTGACGAAGGGCGCGCCACGGTCTCCACCGTGACCGCGCCGGACTTCGCCGAACGCTGCCCCAACGCTAACCGATTGCTGGAAAACCTGACCTTCACCGCCGCCCAGGAAAGCCAGCTCATGGTGCCGATCATGGAGCGCCAGTCACCACAGGACGTGGCCAGGCAGTGGCTGCGCGACCACCCTGAGGATTTGCAGCGCTGGTTGGCCGGGGTTACAGCATTTGATGGCAGCGATGGCTTGGCGTCGCTCCAGGCCTACCTCAAACCCTAAGCCAAGTGCAGCCCCGATAGCCATGGGTATCTTAAGGATTGACGCATAACGCTGTGGTGAGCGGGCTTGCCCCGCGCTGGGCTGCGAAGCAGCCCCAATAAAGGCGCCGGGATTTTCTGTTAGTACTCAGCGTGTGGGGTTTTAGGGCTGCTTCGCAGCCCAGCGCGGGGCAAGCCCGCTCACCACAAGGACTTCATTACCTTAGATTATTCTTTCACCGAAGATGTGTAGATACGACTGCCCCGATAGCGCCATGCCGGGCAACCTATCAAGTGACTGATCCATCGCAATCGGAAACCCCCGACCTTGAACCTGCCGCGCCAGAGATCATCGCGTATGTACCCGATATCCCCGCAACTCGCCGCCTTCGTCGCAAAAACCGAGTCCTTCACCTGCGCCGACTCTTCCCTGACGAGCCAGCGCCAAAGTTACCAGCGCATGTGCCAGGCATTCACCCCGCCGAAACCGGAAGGCTTGCAGCTCAGGGACTTCACCCTGGCTGGCGTGGGCGTGCGCAGTTATCTGCCCCCCGCACCGCCGCCCGCCGATGGCTGGCCATGCCTCCTCTATATACACGGCGGTGGCTGGGTGGTCGGCGGCCTGGATTCCCACGACTTCATCTGCTTCGAGCTGGCCAATGCCCTCCGGGTGCTGGTGATCGCCATCGACTACCGCCTGGCGCCCGAGCACCCATTCCCGGCTGCATACGACGACTGTCGCGCGGTGTGGCAGGCGATCCAGGCAGAGGAGGGCCCGCACGCCATCGATCGGCAACGCCTGGCGGTGGTCGGTGACAGCGCAGGCGGCAACCTGGCGGCGGCGTTGTGCCTGGGGTTGCGCAATGATGGCCAGCCTATGCCGCGGGCCCAGGTCCTTATTTACCCCGGGCTGGGCGGCCCGGCCGATTTGCCCTCGCGCCGTGACTGCATGGATGCACCGCTGCTCAGCACTGCCGACACCGACTACTACCTGGCGCTCTACCTGCGCGATTTGGCTAAACCATCGCCCTATGCCATGCCGCTGCTGGCCGATGATTTCAGTGGTTTGCCCAAGGCCTTGATCGCAGTAGCCCAATTCGACCCGCTGCGCGACGACGGCATGCTGTACGCCGAGCGCCTGCAACAGGCCGGTGTGCCTGCACTGTTGTATCCGGGCAAAGGCCTGGTCCACGGCTGTCTACGCGCAAAGGGCCAGGCCCCGGAGGTGGATCGGCTGTACGGCTACCTGTTGGATTACCTGAGGAGCGAACTACTGACGCAGCTCTAAGCGCTCAAGGACATGCTCATTGCACAATTCGGGTTTATAGTGCCAGACGGCAAAATAAAAGACGTCCCCCCAGGGATGAACCCGACCCCCTACGGAGCGCGCAATGCAGACTTGGTACCCGCAGATCAAACCCTACGCCCGGCACGATCTGGCCGTCGATGACACCCACACGCTGTACGTCGATGAAAGTGGCTCCCCCGAAGGCTTGCCTGTCGTATTCATCCACGGTGGCCCTGGCGCCGGTTGCGATGCCCAGAGCCGCTGCTATTTCGATCCCAACCTGTACCGCATCGTCACCTTCGACCAGCGTGGCTGCGGCCGTTCCACCCCGCGCGCGAGCCTGGAAAACAACACCACCTGGGACCTGGTCGCCGACCTCGAGCGCATCCGCGAACATCTTGGCATCGACAAATGGGTGCTGTTCGGCGGCTCCTGGGGCTCGACCCTGGCCCTGGCCTACGCGCAAACCCACCCCGAACGTGTGCATGGCCTGATCGTGCGCGGTATTTTCCTCGCCCGCCCCCAGGACATCGAATGGTTCTACCAGGCCGGTGCCAGCCGCCTGTTCCCGGACTACTGGCAGGACTACATCGCGCCGATTCCCGCCGATGAGCGTCACGACATGATCGCGGCCTACCACAAGCGCCTGACCGGCAACGACCAGATCGCCCAGATGCACGCCGCCAAGGCCTGGTCCGGCTGGGAAGGGCGCATGCTCGGCCTGTGCCCGAGCCCGCAGCACGTGGAGCGCTTTTCCGAGCCTCAGCGCGCGCTGTCCATCGCGCGTATCGAGTGCCACTACTTCACCAACAACTCCTTCCTGGAGCCCAACCAGCTGATTCGCGATATGCACAAGATCGCCCATCTGCCTGGCGTCATCATCCATGGCCGCTACGATATGATCTGCCCGCTGGATAACGCCTGGGAGCTTCATCAGGCTTGGCCGAACAGTGAACTGCAGGTCATCCGTGAAGCGGGCCATGCGGCGTCCGAGCCCGGGATTACCGATGCACTGGTACGCGCGACTGGCGAAATGGCGCGGCGCCTGCTTGATCTGCCGCCAGAAGAAGCATGAAGGGCTTGCTGCAACGGGTGCGCGGCGCCCGGGTCGAAGTGGCGGGCGAAATTGTCGGGGCGATCGACCAGGGTTTGCTGGTGCTGGTGGCCGTCGAACCTTCAGATACGCCCGAGAGCGCCGACAAACTGCTGCACAAGCTGCTTAACTACCGGGTGTTCAGCGACGACGAGGGCAAGATGAACCTGTCGTTGAAGGATATCGATGGGGGATTGCTGCTGGTATCGCAGTTCACTTTGGCGGCGGATACCAAGAGCGGCCTGCGGCCGAGCTTTTCCACCGCTGCCCCGCCGGCCCTGGGAGCGGCGCTTTTTGATCACTTGCTGTTACAAGCGCAACAATTGCATGGCAAGGTGGCCTCGGGGCGTTTTGGCGCGGATATGCAGGTGCATTTGGTCAATGATGGCCCTGTGACCTTTCTCTTACAGACATGAATGTATTAAAAACGACTTTAATGCCTAAAAACGTAGGGTTTCGCTACAAATACTTCGTTGTCCCTGATGCGTTGTCTCGCGGGCTACTAGATAATCGCGCGCTACGGGGATCAGCGTTGTTTGGTCCATTTTTGACTTAGGTAGAGACTTGTCCGATAACCACTGGGGAATCATTTTGACCCAGGGGAGTCGGAACAATGCTCGCCAACCTGGCATATAGATAGCTGGCCGTTGGTTTTTTGATCTGTTTTCGGCGAGGGTTGCTCGTGATTGTTAGTCCCTGTAATGCACCAAAATTGTCTGCCAAACGGTTACGAAACGCACTGGTGACGGGCTCCGCCCTGTTTTGCCTGTTCGGCGCGGGTCAACTGTGGGCATTCAGTCTGGATGATGTGTCGGCCAAGGCAAAAGAGCTGGCCGGGCAGAAATACGAAGCTCCGCGCAGCAATCTGCCGAACGAATTCCGCGAAATGAAGTTCGCGGACTACCAGAAGATTCGTTTCCGCAACGAAAAAGCCGAATGGGCCGATCAGAACACTTCGTTCAAGTTGTCCTTCTATCATCAGGGTATGCATTTCGATACACCGGTGAAAATCAACGAAGTGACCGCCGACAGCGTCCAGGAAATCAAATACGACCCGACTCGCTTCGATTTCGGCGACGTGAAGTTTGATCCTAAAGCCACCGAACAGCTGGGTTATGCCGGTTTCCGTGTGCTGTACCCGATCAACAAGGGCGACAAGCAAGACGAAATCATGACCATGCTCGGCGCCAGCTATTTCCGCGTCGTCGGCAAGGACCAGGTCTATGGCCTGTCCGCCCGTGGCATGGCGATCGATACCGCGCTGCCGTCGGGTGAAGAGTTCCCGCGCTTCACCGAGTTCTGGATCGAACGTCCAAAACCGGGTGACAAGCACCTGGTGATCTTTGCCCTGCTGGATTCCCCACGTGCGACCGGTGCCTATCGCCTGATCCTGCGTCCGGGCACCGACACGGTTGTCGATGTGAAATCCCAGATGTTCCTGCGTGACAAGGTCAGCAAACTGGGCGTTGCTCCGTTGACCTCCATGTTCCTGTTCGGCGCCAACCAGCCGTCCAAGGTGCTCAACTACCGTCGCGAGCTGCATGACTCCAGCGGCCTGTCGATCCATGCCGGCAACGGCGAGTGGATCTGGCGCCCCCTGAACAACCCTAAACACCTGTCGGTCAGCAACTTCACCGTGGAGAACCCGCGTGGGTTCGGCCTGCTGCAACGCGGTCGCAACTTCAGCCACTACGAAGACCTCGACGACAACTACGACAAGCGCCCGAGTGCGTGGATCGAGCCTGAAGGCGACTGGGGCAAGGGTTCCGTCGACCTCGTGGAGATCCCGACTGCCGATGAAACCAACGACAACATCGTTGCGTTCTGGAGTCCGGCCGAGTTGCCGGAAGTCGGCAAGCCGCTGGAAGTGGCCTACCGCCTGCACTGGACCCTCGATGATGCCGCGTTCCATTCGCCGGACAGTGCCTGGGTCAAGCAGACCCTGCGCTCCACCGGTGATGTGAAGCAATCCAACCTGATCCGTCAGCCGGATGGCAGCGTGGCGTACCTGGTGGACTTCGAGGGCCCGTCCTTGAAGAAACTGCTGCCGGACGCCCCGGTGCGTAGCCAGGTGAGCGTGAGTGACAACGCCGAGCTGGTAGAAAACAGCGTGCGCTACAACGAACACACCAAAGGCTGGCGCCTGACACTGCGTATGAAGATCAAGGACGCAGGCAAGCCGACCGAGATGCGTGCAGCCCTGGTCCAGGACATCACGCCGCCTGAGCCTGAGCATGTTTCGACCCAGGTGCTGAAGGCCGATAAGGTTCTGGCCAAGCAACACGAGAAACAGGCCAAGAAAGACGCGAAAGACAAGGAAGCCAAGCAGCCAGAAGCTGCCCCAGCCACACCGGAGCCGATCAAGACCGAGCAAGTCCTGACCGAAACCTGGAGCTATCAGTTGCCTGCCGATGAGTAATTCTCAAGTCCAGCCAGAGACTCTCTCCGAGTACCTGGCGCATCTTCCGATGACCGCTGAGCAGCGCGCCGAGTTGGCGGGCTGCACATCCTTCACCGAGTTGCACGAGCGCTTGTCGTCCAAGGCGTTCGATGCACCCGTCGACGCCGCCCAGGCGTCGGTGGGTCGCCGCTTGACCCTCAGCACGGCCGAAGAGCTGCAAGACGCCGAAATGCTCGGGCTCGACGCCAGTGGGCGCGTGTGCCTCAAGGCCACGCCGCCCATCCGCCGTACCCGCGTGGTGCCTGAGCCGTGGCGCACCAATATCCTGGTGCGCGGCTGGCGGCGGATCACCGGCCGCAGCAACCCGCCGGCCCCGCCGAAGGATGAGCGCGTATTGCCGGCAGCCCGCTGGCGTACCGTGGGTTCGATTCGTCGTTACATCCTGCTGGTGCTGATGCTCGGCCAGACCATCGTGGCCGGCTGGTACATGAAAGGCATCATGCCGTACCAGGGCTGGTCGCTGGTCGACTTCGACGAGATCCGCAACCAGACCCTGCTGCAAACCGCCACCCAGGTGCTGCCTTACGCCTTGCAGACCAGCATCCTGATCATGTTCGGGATCCTGTTCTGCTGGGTCTCGGCCGGTTTCTGGACTGCATTGATGGGCTTTCTCGAACTGCTCACCGGCCACGATAAATACCGGATTTCCGGTAAAAGTGCCGGCGACGAGCCGATCCCGAAAGACGCGCGCACTGCGCTGGTCATGCCGATCTGCAACGAAGACGTGCCGCGGGTATTCGCGGGTTTACGCGCGACGTTCGAATCGGTGGCCGCCACCGGTGACCTCGATCGTTTCGACTTCTTCGTGCTCAGCGACAGTAACGAGGCCGACATCTGCATCGCCGAGCAGCAAGCCTGGCTCGACGTCTGCCGTGAGGCGGGTGGCTTCGGCAAGATCTTCTATCGCCGCCGTCGCCGACGCGTGAAGCGTAAAAGCGGCAACCTCGACGACTTCTGCCGTCGTTGGGGCGGCGACTACAAGTACATGGTGGTTCTCGACGCCGACAGCGTGATGAGCGGCGAATGCCTGACCAGCCTGGTGCGCCTGATGGAAGCCACGCCGGATGCCGGGATTATCCAGACCGCGCCGCGTGCGTCGGGCATGGACACCCTGTATGCGCGCATGCAGCAATTCGCCACCCGCGTGTACGGCCCGCTGTTCACCGCCGGCCTGCACTTCTGGCAGCTGGGTGAATCCCACTACTGGGGTCACAACGCGATCATCCGCATGAAACCGTTTATCGAGCACTGCGCCTTGGCGCCATTGCCGGGTAAAGGGGCATTCGCCGGGTCCATCCTGTCCCACGACTTCGTTGAAGCGGCGCTGATGCGCCGTGCCGGCTGGGGCGTGTGGATTGCCTACGACCTGCCGGGCAGCTACGAAGAACTACCGCCGAACCTGCTGGATGAACTCAAGCGTGACCGTCGCTGGTGCCACGGCAACCTGATGAACTTCCGCCTGTTCCTGGTCAAGGGCATGCACCCGGTGCACCGCGCGGTGTTCCTGACTGGCGTGATGTCCTACCTGTCGGCACCGTTGTGGTTCCTGTTCCTGGTGCTGTCGACGGCCTTGCTGGCGGTCAACACCCTGATGGAGCCGCAGTACTTCATGGCGCCACGCCAGTTGTACCCGCTGTGGCCGCAATGGCATCCGGACAAGGCGGTGGCGCTGTTCTCCACCACCATCGTGCTGCTGTTCCTGCCGAAATTGCTGAGCATCATCCTGATCTGGGCCAAGGGCGCGAAAGAGTTCGGTGGCAAGTTCAAGGTAACCATGTCCATGCTGCTGGAGATGCTGTTCTCCATGCTGCTGGCGCCGGTGCGGATGATTTTCCACACCCGTTTCGTGCTCGCCGCGTTCCTCGGCTGGGCCGCGACCTGGAACTCGCCGCAGCGTGACGACGACTCCACCCCGTGGGGCGAAGCGATCAAGCGTCACGGCACGCAGACCCTGCTGGGCTTCTTCTGGGCCCTGCTGGTGGTGTGGTTGAACCCGAGCTTCCTGTGGTGGCTGGTACCGATCGTGGGTTCGTTGATGCTGTCGATCCCGGTGTCGGTGATCTCCAGCCGGGTCAACCTTGGCCTGAAGTCCCGCGATGAGAGCCTGTTCCTGATCCCTGAGGAATACAATCCGCCGCAAGCGTTGCTGTCCACCGACAAGTACACCCACGAAAACCGTTGGCACGCGCTGAAAGACGGCTTCGTGCGCTCGGTGGTCGACCCGCAGCAGAACGCCCTGGCCTGTGCCCTGGCGACCTCGCGTCACGGTCAGGCCGAGCCGATCGAGTACCTGCGTACCGAACGTGTGCGCCACGCGTTGAAAGTCGGCCCTGCCGGCCTCAACAACGGCGAACGCCTGGCGTTGCTCAGCGACCCGGTAGCCCTGGCCCGCTTGCATGAGCAGATCTGGAGCGAAGGGCACGCCGAGTGGCTCGCTGCCTGGCGTAATTCGATCAAGGCCGACCCGCACGCGCCGTTACTGCCGCTGCAACCGCTGTCGTCCCAGGCCCAACCGGCCTGATTCAGGCGCCCCCGAGGGTTCACTTCGGGGGCGTTCGAAGCGCTGGTCCTACAGCGTTTTTCTACCGCCCTAACTCCTTGTTATTTCGAAACAAAAGTCCCTTGTTCGAGGCATATTTGCGTGCCCGCGAGTGGGGTAGGATCGCCCCCCAAATTTGACTCGATCACAGGGGGATTCATGATCAAAAGGTATTGTTCGGCATTGCTGATCGGCGTTATCGCATTGATTCACAGTGGTCTGGTGCAGGCCGGTGCCATCGACGATGCGGTTCGGCGTGGTGTGTTGAAAGTGGGTACTACGCCCACCTATGTCCCCTTTGAAATGACCGATAAAGAGGGCCGTATCGTTGGCTTTGAAATCGACCTGCTCAAGGTGATGAGCCAGGCCCTGGGCGTTGAGCTTGAATTGGTCAGCGTGCCCTATACCGAGTTGCTGCCTGGGCTGCAGGCGAAAAAGTTCGACCTGATCGGCAGCGGCATGACCGTCACCCAGGAGCGCAACCTGAAGCTGAATTTCAGCGACTCCTTTATCGTGGTGGGGCAAACCGTATTGCTGCACCCCAGCCTGAGGGGCAAGGTCACCAGTGTCGAAGACCTGGACGACGCCACTTACCGCGTCACCACCGTCCAGGGCACCACTGGCGAGGCGGCGGCGCAACGCTTCCTGGGGGCGGCGCGCTTGAGCAGTTTTGCAACGCCCCGGGAGGCTGTGCACCAAGTAGTGAACGGTGCCGCCGATGCCTTTATTTATGATGCGCCCTACAACCTGATCGCCCTGAGCTTGCCGGAAAACCGCGAGCTGCTGGCGCTTGAACAGCCATTCACCTTTGAACCCTTGGCATTTGGCGTGAAAAAAGGCGATTTTGACAGCCTCAACTGGATCAACCATTTCCTCAATCAAGTCGCCCAGGACGGGACCTACGATCGCTTGCACGACAAGTGGTTCAAGGACATGGACTGGCTGGTAGAGGTCGACTGGAAGTCATAACTTCTTACACATCAACCCGTTGCCAGCGCTGCCAACGCAAGCGTCTATCCCAGCAGTTGGCTGCGTTGTTGTGGGACTTTTCCGACATACGCAGATAACAAATACCCGTGAAACCTTTGTGACAGGCAATGAGTGGGTTAGGATCGCACCCCGAATTGGTGCAGCCCTTTTGCGCGCCGACCGTATAAGAATCGTTCAGGGGACTTGATGATGAAAAAGTATCTTTCGATGCTGCTGCTCGGCGTTGCCGCGCTGGTTGCGGCCAATGCCGCCCAGGCCGGTGCCATCGATGATGCGGTCAAGCGCGGCACGCTGAAAGTCGGCATGGACCCGACCTACATGCCGTTCGAAATGACCGACAAACGGGGCGAAATCATTGGGTTCGAGGTCGATATCCTCAAGGCCATGGCCAAGTCCATGGGCGTCAAGCTCGAGCTGGTGTCCACCGGTTATGACGGCATCATCCCGGCGTTCCTCACCGGCAAGTTCGACATGATCGGCAGCGGCATGACCCTGACCCAGGAACGCAACCTGCGCCTGAACTTCAGCGAGCCCTTCATCGTGGTTGGCCAGACCCTGCTGATCCGCAAGGACCTGGAAGGCACCATCAAGTCCTATAAAGACCTGAACGACGAGAAGTACCGCCTGACCTCCAAGCTCGGCACCACCGGTGAGATGGTCGCCAAGAAGCTGATCTCCAAGGCCAAGTACCACGGCTATGACAACGAGCAGGAAGGTGTGCTGGACGTGGTCAACGGCAAGGCCGATGCCTTCGTGTATGACGCGCCGTATAACGTGGTCGCCGAGAAAAAAGTCGGTAACGGCAAGCTGGTGTTCCTCGAAGAACCCTTCACCTTTGAACCGCTGGCGTTCGGCCTGAAGAAGGGTGACTACGACAGCATCAACTTCATCAACAACTTCCTGCACCAGATCAAGAACGACGGCACCTACGATCGCATCCATGACAAGTGGTTCAAGAGCTCCGAGTGGCTCAAGGACATGGAATAAAGCGGGGAGCGGGTTTGCCTTCATGCCGTTCAGTCAAGACGCAGAAAGGGCCACAGGTATGGTGTTCGCTCTTAACTGAACGGCATGAGAGCAAGCCCGCTCGCTACATGAGGTGTGCGGGCCTCGATTTTTTTTGGATGCTGAGTAGATGAAACAGAAAAAAGCCCAATGGCCCTGGCACCTGCTAACCGTCGTCGTGCTGGTCGGCCTGGCTGGCGCCTTGTACTACGCCACCTCGCTGATGTCCTACGAATGGCGCTGGAACCGGGTCCCGCAATACTTCGCCTACCAGGCCGAAGAGTCCCAGCGCGCTGCGGACATCTCCACTGTCGTGGAGCTGGTCCGCAAGGGCGATGTGGCCGAAGTCACCCTGCGCAACGATGCCGGCGTCGAACAGCGCGTGAGCGTGGCCGACAACAGCCTGCAAGTGGCGCGCGGCGATGATGTGGCCGAAGGCGATGTCATCGGGGTTAACCGCCATTGGGCGTTGGGCCCCTTGATGTGGGGCCTGTGGACCACGTTGTGGCTGTCGGTGGTGTCCGGGATCCTCGGCCTGGCGATTGGCCTGGCCACGGGGTTGTGCCGACTCTCCACTAATCCGACCCTGCGCGATCTGTCGACGATCTACGTCGAACTGGTGCGTGGTACGCCGTTGTTGGTGCAGATTTTCATTTTCTACTTCTTTATCGGCACGGTGCTCAACCTGTCTCGGGAGTTTGCCGGGATCGCCGCGCTGTCACTGTTCACGGGCGCGTATGTGGCGGAAATCGTCCGCGCCGGCGTGCAGTCCATCACCCGTGGCCAGAACGAGGCGGCTCGTTCCCTGGGCCTGAGCGCCAGCCAGTCGATGCGCCATGTGGTGCTGCCGCAGGCCTTCAAGCGCGTGTTGCCGCCGCTGGCCGGGCAATTTATCAGCCTGGTGAAAGACACCTCGCTGGTCTCGGTGATCGCGATTACCGAGCTGCTCAAAAGCGGTCGCGAAGTGATCACCACCTCGTTCTCGCCGTTTGAAATCCTGTTCTGCGTCGCAGGGTTGTACCTGCTGATCAACCTGCCGCTGTCGAAAATGGCCAGCCGGCTTGAGCGGAGGCTCGCCCAAAGTGATTGAAGTCCGCGATCTGGTGAAAGTCTTCGATACCCGCGGGCATGTGGTGCGCGCGGTGGACCATGTGACCACCCAGGTGGCCAAGGGCGAAGTGCTGGTGGTGATCGGCCCGTCCGGCTCCGGCAAGTCCACGTTCCTGCGTTGCCTCAATGGCCTGGAAGAGTTCGATTCCGGCTCGGTGAGTATCGATGGCCTGCAACTGGCCGACCCGAAAACCGATGTGAATGCCTATCGCCGTGAAGTCGGCATGGTGTTCCAGCACTTCAACCTGTTCCCCCACATGACGGTGCTGGAAAACCTGTGCCTGGCGCAAAAAGTCGTGCGCAAGCGCGGCAAGAAGGAGCGCGAAGCCAAGGCCCTGGCGCTGCTGGAAAAGGTCGGCATTGCGCAGAAAGCCAACGAGTTCCCGTCGCGGCTTTCCGGCGGCCAGCAACAGCGGGTGGCGATTGCCCGGGCGTTGGCGATGGAGCCCAAGGTGATGCTGTTCGACGAGCCCACCTCGGCCCTCGACCCGGAAATGGTCGGCGAGGTGTTGGACGTGATGAAGACCCTGGCCCTGGAAGGCATGACCATGGTCTGCGTCACTCACGAAATGGGTTTTGCCCGTGAAGTGGCGGATCGGGTGCTGTTCTTCGATCATGGCAAATTGCTGGAAGATGCGGCCCCGGCCGAGTTCTTCGCAGCGCCCAAAGACCCGCGCGCCCAGGCGTTCCTGCGCCAGGTGCTATAGGGCGCGGGGCGTTCATACCTTGAACCGCCCCACGCATTGCTGCAAATCCGTTCCCAGCCGCGCCAGTTCGATACTGGCCGCTGCCGTCTGTTCACTGGCGGCGGCGGTTTGCTCCGAGGCGTCGCGTACTTTCAATACGCTGCGGTTGATCTCTTCGGCCACCGCACTTTGCTCCTCGGCGGCAGCGGCGATCTGCGGGTTCATTTCCTGGATGACCGACACCGTGCGGGCGATCTCCGTCAGGGAGTCCCCGGCATTGCGGGCCAGGCCGACACTGTTGTCGGTCAGGGTGCGGCTGTAGTCCATGATGTCGGCCACTTGTTGGGTTCCGCTGTGCAGGCCGCCAATCAGCTCTTCGATTTCCTCGGCGGACTGCTGGGTCCGTTGGGCGAGACCGCGCACCTCATCGGCGACCACCGCGAAGCCTTGACCGGCCTCGCCGGCTCGTGCGGCTTCTATCGCGGCGTTGAGCGCCAGCAGGTTGGTCTGCTGTGACACGGACTTGATCACATCCAGCACACTGCTGATTTTCTGGCTTTCCCGTTGCAGCCCCACCATGGCCTGACCCGCGCGCGCCATTTCATGGGCAAGGTGCTCGATTTGCGCCACGGCATCCGTCACCACCTGATCGCCCAGCTCAGTCTGTTGATTGGCCTGTCCGGCGGCGAGCGAAGCCTGCTCGGCGTGGCGCGCAACCTCCTGGGCGGTGGCGAGCATCTGGTTCATGGCGGCGGCGACCTGCTCGGTTTCATCGCGCTGATGATTCACCCCGGCGCGAGTTTGTTCGGTCACGGCGGAAAGCTCTTCGGCGGCGCTGGCAATTTGCCGAGCGTTGTCGCTGATGTTGCCAATCAGCCCCCGCAGGTTCAGCGTCATTTGGCTCATGCTGCGTTGCAGTTGGCCCAACTCGTCACGCCGTCGGGACTGCACGTCGTGGCTCAGGTCGCCCTGCGCAATGCGATTGGCAGCGGACAGCGCTTTGCGCAGCGGTTTCACGATTTGCCCGGCAATCAGCCAGGCCGCCAGGGTGCCCAGCAGCAAGGCGGCAGCAGTTGTACCAAGGGTTTGGGTGCGGGCTTGTTCGGCTTCGCGTTCGCGCCGTTGAGTCTGGTCCTGGCTCAAGAGATCGCTCTGGGCGAGCAGTTGGTCCAGTTGCTGTTCCAATTGATTTTGCGCGCCCTCGGTTGTGAGTTGCGTGTCCTTGAGGCGTGTGAGGTGGGTGCGGATACTGAGCACGGTATTTTTCAGGGCGCCGCTGTCGACCGGCAATTTTGCTACGCCCGCCTGGGCGAGTTCGAGGTTGCGCTCGGCGTCGCTGACGGCCTGGGCGTAGGCATCCAGCGAGCTGGCGGCCCAGGCAGGGGTTTGGGCACGATCCTCCGCCTGCTCTATGGCCTGGCGCAGGTTTTCGATGGCATCGAGGGCTTTTTCATCCTCCTGGTCGGGTAAGTCGCTGGCCAGTTGTGCCAGTACATCGCCGGTGCGTACGGAGCTCTGCTTGAGCTGTTCACGGGCACTCTCACGTGTCTCGACCAGCGCGGGCACCTCCTTGAGCGTGGCTTTGAACGTTGCAGAAAGGCGGGTCATCTCCTGCAGGTACTGAATGGGTTTTGGGGCTTTGAGGCGGTTGGAAAGCTCGCTCAGGAGCCCGTCTATTTTTTCTATGCTCACGCTCAATTTGTTGAGGCTGTTGGTATCGTCCAGGGTGCGGTAAACGATTCGGTCGGCCCGCAGTTCTTCACCCGTCACGGCCAATTGCGCGAGCACGGTCAGGGTCTGCGAGCGGTAAAGGGACGCGGCCAGCGCCTGCCAGCCAGTCACGGCAATCACAAGGCTCAAGGCCAGGACCAGGGAGAAGCCCAGGGCCAGTTTGAGAGTGACACTGGCGTCACCCAACAGGTAAGTCATTCGACGAAGCATGATCAACCTCCGACAAGTGAACAGTGGGCGTTCTCAACATGCGCAGGCACATTGAGCTGAATTGAACGCTAGTTCTCTCGGCGCAGAGGTGGGGCTGATAAACGCGTAGGAAATTTCACAGATTGCAGGCGGCGACCCAGGGCGGGTCGCCACGCGGGGAAGGGGTCAGACCCGGAAGCGGCCGACCAGCGCCTGGAGATGAGTGCCCAGGCGCGCCAGTTCGGTACTCGATGCGGCGGTCTCTTCACTGGCCGAAGCCGTCTGCTCGGAGATATCGCGCACGTTCAACACACTGCGATTGATCTCTTCCGCCACGGCGCTTTGCTGCTCGGCGGCGGTGGCGATCTGGGAGTTCATCGCCTGGATGGTCGAGACCGTACGTGTGATGTTCTCCAAGGCGCTGCCGGCGCGGCGCGTCAACTCGACACTGCTGTCGGTGAGGCCACGGCTGTTGTCCATGATGTTCGCCACCTGCTGGGTGCCGCTTTGCAGGCCGACGATCAGCTCTTCGATCTCTTCGGTGGACTTCTGGGTGCGCTGGGCCAGGCTGCGCACTTCATCGGCCACCACCGCGAAACCGCGTCCGGCTTCGCCGGCCCGCGCCGCTTCAATGGCCGCGTTGAGCGCCAGCAGGTTGGTTTGCTGGGCCACGGACTTGATCACATCGAGCACGCTGCCGATCTTGTCGCTTTCGCGCTTCAGATCGGCCATGGCGACCGTAGAGTTGCCGACTTCAGTGGCCAGGCGTTCGATCTGGGCGATCGCTTCGCCGACCACTTTGTCGCCTTCGCGGGCCTGCTGGTCGGCGGCCACTGCGGCTTCCGAGGCTTCCTCGGCATTGCGCGCCACTTCCTGCACGGTGGCGGCCATTTCATTCATGGCGGTGGCCACTTGGTCGGTCTCGACTTTCTGGCTGTTGACCCCCGCGTTGGTTTGTTCTGTGACGGCCGACAGTTGCTCGGCGGCGCTGGCGATCTGGGTGACCCCTTCGCTGATGCCGCCGATCAACTCGCGCAGGCCCACGGTCATGCTTTGCATGGCGCGTTGCAATTGGCCCAATTCATCCTGGCGCAGTGAAATGAGGTTGTGGCTCAGATCACCCGAGGCGACGCGCTCGGCCACTTCGAGGGTCTGGTTCAGCGGAAGAATGATCTGCCGCGTGATGGCCCAGGCCGCTACCAGTCCGAAGACCAAGGCAAGCACGGTGGCCAGCAGCAACAGGCTCTTGGCTTGGGCTGCGTCGGTATCGCGCACGACGGTCTGGGAGAGGGTCAGTTTTTTACTGCGCTCAAGCAAGATGTCGCCCTGCTCGCCCATCTTTTTCATGGCGGCGGTACTCGCGACCTGGGAGTCTCGGTATTGGCTGACGGCCGCGCGGTAGGCTTGCAGCGAAACGCTGGCCTGCTGCAGGTTGGTTGCGTACTGCTCAGGCAGCGTGCCGTTGAGGGTGGTGATTTTCTTCAGGGCGTTATCAATGGCGTCCAGGGCCGGCTGTTCTGCTTCAACCTTGCCGCTGTAGGTGTAGCCGCGCACCTGGAAGCGCGCCTGTTGGATCAGCTTGCTCAGCTCGACCACGCTGTTGAACTGGGTGACGCTGTCGCCTTGCAACAGGGATTTTTCGATCTCGCCGATCTTGAGCACCGCATTGTCGGCCGTATCGCCCAGCTTGCTACGGGCGTTTTCACGGTTGGCGCCGGCCTGGACCATATCGTCGAACGCATGCTTGTATTGGGCGATCGCGGCCAATTGCTCGTCCACCAGCAGATTGTCGGCGGGTTGATCGATCAAGGTGTCGGCGGTTTTCAGGCCGCTTTCAAGCTTGCTCATCAGCTCGTTGACCGCCGTCGGGCCTTGTTCGCCCCGGCGCATTTCGTAGTCCAGGCGCGCCAGGCGCAGGTCCTTGGTCAGCTCATTGAGGCTGGAGATGTAACCCAGTTTGTCGCCCCGGCTGATCACGCTGCCCAGGCCGCTCCAGCCGGTGAAGGTGATCATCAGTGTCAACAGCAATACCAGGCCAAAGCCCACCGCCAGCTTGGTTTTGACGCTGACATTCCCCAGTTTTTCGGCTAACCAACGATACATGCTGCGAACTCCCCTGGAACAAAGCTTGGACTTATTCACGGGTTATCGGCCTGCATACGGGATTCTGTAGCGACGCTCTACCCTGTGGGAGGGAGCAAGCCCCCTCCCACA
Source organism: Pseudomonas sp. NIBRBAC000502773 (assembly GCF_006517195.1). Taxonomy (NCBI): domain Bacteria; kingdom Pseudomonadati; phylum Pseudomonadota; class Gammaproteobacteria; order Pseudomonadales; family Pseudomonadaceae; genus Pseudomonas; species Pseudomonas sp. NIBRBAC000502773. Next base: position 3,753,197 of record NZ_CP041189.1, read on the forward strand.
GGGATATGCGGTGTGGTTAGAAAAGGCGGGCGAGCAGGGCGGTGACGGCCGTTTCGACGCGCAGGATGCGGGCGCCCAATTGCACCGGCTGCAAGCCGGCCTTGGCCAGCAGGTCCACCTCATAGGGGATCCAGCCACCTTCCGGGCCTATGGCCAGGGTGACCGGTTCATCCAGCCCACGGGGGCAGGGTGGGTAGTCGCCGGGATGGCCGATCAGGCCAAGGGTGCCTTCGGTCATGGCCGGCAGGCGGTCTTCGACGAAGGGCTTGAAGCGCTTTTCGATAACGATTTGCGGCAGCACCGTGTCCCGTGCCTGTTCCAGGCCGAGGATCAGTTGTTCGCGAATGGCCTCGGGCTCCAGGAAGGGGGTCTGCCAGAAGCTTTTTTCCACCCGGTAGCTATTGACCAGCACCACTTTCGGCACGCCCATGGCCGCCACGGTTTGCAGGACCCGGCGCAGCATCTTCGGACGTGGCAGGGCCAGCAGCAGGGTCAGGGGCAATTTGGCCGGCGGTGGTTGGTCGAAGCTCACTTGCAGTTCGGCTTCGCGGGCTTCCAGGCGCAGCAATTGCGCGTTGCCCATCAACCCGCCAAGGCGCCCGACCCGCAGGCTGTCGCCTACGGCGGCGCGGTGGACTTCCTGCATATGCACCAGGCGCCGATCACGCAGGATCACCCGGTCGGCCGCGATAAAGTCGGCATCGAACAGCAGCAGCAGGTTCACGGCTGGGTCGCTGGCGGCTGGTCGTCGTCGGCGGGTTGGTCATCCGGGTGATCGCCACGCTTGCTGATCAGGCCGCTGAACAGGATGCCGATCTCGAACAGCATCCACATTGGCACGGCCAGCAGGGTCTGGGAGAAGATGTCCGGCGGCGTGAGGATCATGCCGACCACGAAGCAGCCGATGATCACGTACGGGCGGATTTTCTTCAGGTACGCCACGTTGACCACGCCGATCCACACCAGCAGCACCACGGCCACGGGGATTTCGAACGCCACGCCAAAGGCGAAGAACAGCGTCATCACGAAGTCGAGGTAGCTGGTGATGTCGGTCATCATTTCCACGCCGGCCGGGGTGGCGGCGGCGAAGAACTTGAAGATCAACGGGAACACCAGGAAGTAGGCGAAGGCCATGCCGGTATAGAACAGCAGGATGCTCGACACCAGCAAGGGCACGGCGATGCGCTTCTCATGCTTGTACAGGCCCGGCGCGATAAAGCCCCAGATCTGGTGCAGGATCACCGGGATCGCCAGGAACAGCGAGACCATCATCGTCAGCTTCAACGGTGTGAGGAAGGGCGACGACACATCGGTGGCAATCATCGTCGCGCCGGCCGGCAGGTACTGGCGCAACGGCGTGGAGACGAAGGTGTAGATCTGCTGGGTAAAGGCGAACAGCCCGGCAAAGATCACGAAGATCGCGGCCACGCAACGCAGCAGGCGGGTCCGCAGCTCGGTCAGGTGCGAGACCAGCGGCATATGCTGGTCGTTTTCCGGTTTATCAGCGCTCATGGGGCTCGCGGCGGCAATGTAGGGTCATGGGGCGCGGGCGACGCAGCGGGCGTCGGCGCAGGCTCGGTTGCAGCGGTCGGGGTCGGGGTCGGGGCGGCTGGCGGGGTATCCACCGCAGGCGCAGGCGCAGGCGCGATGCTGTGCTCGGCCACAGGCTCCACCGGTTTGGCGGGCTCCTGCACCGGCGACAGGATCTTCCGGGCTTCCTGTTCCAACGACAGAATATGTTCGTTGTGCAGTTGGCGACGGATCTCGTCGGCGCCGATTTCCCGTTCAACTTCCTGTTTGATGGCGTTGAAACTGCGTTTCAGGCGCCCGATCCACAGGCCGGCCGTGCGTGCGGCACCGGGCAGGCGTTCCGGCCCCAGTACCAGCAAGGCAACCAGGCCGACGAGCAGCAGTTCAGAGAAGCTGATACCAAACATTAGTCAGTGCTCACGAGTCTTTGCGGGTCGGCTCTTCGACTTTTTCAGCCTGCACGTCGAAGGTACGACGCTCGGTGATCGGCTGGGTGGCCTGGGGGTGTACAGGCTGGGCCGGTGGCACCGGGTTGGCGGCCGGGTCGGCAGGCTTCTCATCGTCGTTCATGGCTTTACGGAAGCCCTTGATCGACTCGCCCACGTCGGTGCCGAGGTTTTTGAGTTTCTTGGTGCCGAATACCAGTACCACCACCACCAGAATGACGATCCAGTGTTTCCAGTCAAAAATGCCCATGCTGCAAATCCTCTAGTAAAAGTTATTCAAGCGGACGGGCGCGAGGCCTTTTCGGCGTGCCCGGACAAGCCGAAGCGACGGTCCAGTTCATCCAGCACGGCCTGTGGATGCTGCCCCAGTTGGGCGAGCATGACCAGGCTATGGAACCACAAGTCGGCGGTCTCATAGATGACATCGCTGCAATCGCCGCTGATTTGTGCGTCCTTGGCGGCGATGATGGTCTCGATGGACTCTTCGCCGAGTTTTTCCAGGATCTTGTTCAGGCCCTTGTGGTACAGGCTGGCGACGTAGGAGCTGTCGGCGTCCGCACCTTTGCGGTCCTCCAGCACCTGGGCCACACGGTTGAGGGTATCGCTCATGGTCAGTGTCCTGCCGAGTAGATGGCGTGCGGGTCTTTGAGCACCGGCTCCACGACCTTCCATTCGCCGTTCTCGAACACGCGATAGAAGCAGCTGTGGCGGCCGGTGTGGCAGGCGATGTCGCCGATCTGCTCGACCTTCAGGATCACCACGTCGGCGTCGCAGTCGATGCGCATCTCGTGCAGGGTTTGCACGTGCCCGGACTCTTCGCCCTTGCGCCACAGTTTGCCACGGGAACGTGACCAGTAAATGGCGCGCTGCTCAGTGGCGGTGAGGCTCAGGGCCTCGCGGTTCATCCAGGCCATCATCAGCACGCGCCCGGTCTTGTAGTCCTGGGCAATGGCCGGCACCAGGCCGTCACTGTCCCACTTGATCTCGTCCAGCCAGTCTTTCATCTTCGGCTCCGGCAATTTGCGACAGTGTATAACCGGATTGGCTATCGACGCACGATCAGATAAACACCCACGGCGACCATGATGCCGGCCGGCCAGTGGCCCAGTTGGTTCAGCGGCCCGCCAATGGCCAGCATCACGCCACCGACCAGGTGCGCGGCCCCCAGCAGGCGCAGGAACCAGTCGTCCTTGCGCTTCTGCCAGGGCGGTGCGGGGTCTTTGGCATGGGGCTGGGACATGCGCTCCAGCAGGTCGCGGGTCATGTTGGCCAGGTGCGGCAGCTGTTCGAACTGGCTGTGCAGGTTGCCCAGCAGGGTTTTCGGGCTGACCCGCTCGCGCATCCAGCGTTCCAGGAACGGCTGGGCGGTGTTCCACAGGTCGAGGTCCGGGTACAGCTGACGGCCCAGGCCTTCGATGTTGAGCAGGGTTTTTTGCAGCAGCACCAGTTGCGGCTGCACTTCCATATTGAAGCGCCGCGCGGTCTGGAACAGGCGCATCAGCACCTGGCCGAAGGAGATATCTTTCAGTGGCTTTTCAAAGATCGGCTCGCATACGGTGCGGATCGCCGCTTCGAATTCATTGAGCTTGGTTTCCGCCGGCACCCAGCCCGAATCGATGTGCAACTGCGCCACGCGGCGGTAGTCGCGCTTGAAGAAGGCGAACAGGTTGCGCGCCAGGTAGTCCTGGTCTTCCGGGGTCAGGCTGCCGACGATGCCGCAGTCGATCGCAATGTACTGCGGGCTCCACGGGTTGACGGTGCTGACGAAGATATTGCCGGGGTGCATGTCGGCGTGGAAGAAACTGTCGCGGAACACCTGGGTGAAGAAAATCTCCACACCGCGCTCGGCAAGCATCTTCATGTCGGTGCGCTGGTCGGCCAGGGTCGCGAGGTCGGTGACCTGCACGCCGTAGATGCGCTCCATCACCAGCACTTTCGGGCGGCACCAGTCCCAGTACACCTGCGGCACGTACAGCAGCGGCGAACCTTCGAAGTTGCGCTTGAGCTGGCTGGCGTTGGCTGCTTCGCGCAGCAGGTCGAGTTCGTCGTAGATGGTTTTTTCGTAGTCGGCGACCACGTCCACCGGGTGCAGCAGGCGCGCATCGGCAGAGAAACGTTCGGCTGCGCGGGCCAGGATAAACAGCCACGCCAGGTCCTGGCCGATGATCGGCTTGAGGCCCGGGCGGATCACCTTCACCACCACTTCTTCGCCGCTCTTCAACTGCGCGGCGTGCACTTGCGCCACCGAGGCCGAGGCCAGCGGTTCGACGTCGAAGCGGCTGAACACCTCGCTGATCTTCTTGCCCAGTTGCTCTTCGATCAGCTTCATCGACTGCTGGGAGTCGAACGGCGGTACGCGATCCTGCAGCAGCATCAGTTCGTCGGCGATGTCTTCGGGCAGCAGGTCGCGGCGCGTGGAGAGGATCTGCCCGAACTTGATAAAGATCGGTCCCAGGTCCTGCAGCGCCAGGCGCAGGCGCGCGCCTCGGCTCAACTCCAGCTGTTTGCGCGGGAACCAGCGCCACGGCAGCACATAGCGCACCGCCAGCAGGAACCATGGCAAGGGCAGGGCGAACAGCAGGTCATCGAGGCGGTAGCGGATTACGACGCGCTGGATACGGAACAAACGGCGGACGGCGAGCAGCTTCATGCGTTATCGCTTGGATCAAGGGAACGGCTCAGGCGCTCGAAGCGGGCCTCGAGGCGTTCCAGGTCGATTTTGGCCTTGTCGAGTTCACGAAAGCGCGCTTGCGCTTCGCGTTCTCCGACCAGGGTGCGCGATTCTTCGCTCAGGTATTCGGCAAGGTTCTGGTTGAGACTGGCGAACCCCTGCTGGTACCAGCGCGTACGACTGCGCAGGTGCCCGCTGATCAGTTGGGTGGCGACGGGGCCGATCCAGCGTGACAGCTCGTATTCCCAGTCCAGCTCCAGGTCCTGCAGCACGGCGGCCAGGTCCATCAGGACCGCACTGTCGCCTTCCAGGTGCACGTCGGGGCCGTGGAGGATGGCGGTCTTGTTGCGGCTCAGCGCCAGGTGCAACAGGCTGGAGGCCGGTGCACGCAGGGTGCAGTCGGCTTCGGCGGCCCATTGAGTGGCGAGCAGCAGGCCTTCATCGCTGGGCAGGATAAACAGCTGCAGGGCGGGGCTGGTGCAGTCCACGGCGATGACCTTGCCGTTCAAGTGCGCCAGCCGTGCCAGGGCGGTGCTGTCCAGGCGCAGTACACGGTTGATACCGTGTTCGACGCTGGCGAGAAGGCCTTTGAGCAGCATCAGGGCTTGATGCCACGGTGCAGGGCGACAATGCCCGAGGTCATGTTGTGGTAGGTCACGCGGTCGAAACCGGCCTCTACCATCATCGACTTCAGGGTTTCCTGGTCGGGGTGCATGCGGATCGATTCGGCCAGGTAGCGGTAGCTTTCGGCGTCATTGGTGATCAGCTTGCCCATCAACGGCATGAAGGCGAAGGAGTAGGTGTCGTAGACCTTGGACATCAGCGCGTTGGTCGGCTTGGAGAACTCCAGTACCAACAGGCGGCCACCCGGCTTGAGGACGCGCAGCATCGAGCGGATCGCGTCTTCCTTGTGGGTCACGTTGCGCAGGCCGAAGGCGATGGTCACGCAGTCGAAATGGTTGTCGGGGAACGGCAGCTTTTCAGCGTCGGCCTGGACGAATTCGATATTGCCGGCCACGCCCTTGTCGAGCAGGCGATCACGGCCGACCTTGAGCATCGAGCCGTTGATATCCGCCAGCACCACCTGGCCGGTAGGGCCGACGAGCTTGGAGAACTTGGCCGCCAGGTCACCCGTACCGCCGGCGATATCCAGCACACGGTTGCCGGTGCGTACACCCGACAGCTCGATGGTGAAGCGTTTCCACAGGCGGTGCATGCCGCCGGAGAGCACGTCGTTCATCAGGTCGTACTTGGCCGCCACGGAGTGGAACACCTCAGCGACTTTTTCCGCCTTCTGGCTTTCCGGGACGTTCTTGAAACCGAAGTGAGTGGTGGGTTCGGCATCGCTGCCTTTGCGCTGATCAGTCATATCGCTGTCACCAAAAGAGAATGCAGGACATGATAATCCCCAAGGCCTGCTTTGTCTTGGCAAGGCTGCAGGTAAGATAGGCACGCACCGAGACCTTTTGCCGCATTCAAGGTATTCAAATCCCTATAAAGAGGAGTCATCGTAATGGCCCGTATAACCGTTGAGCGTGCACATTCCCTGGGTAAAGAAGGGGCACGCGCAAAGGCCGAGAAGTTGGCGCATAAACTCCAGGAGCAATATGGCCTGGAGCCCTCGTGGTCCGGCGATACCTTGAACCTCAAGCGTTCGGGGGTTAAAGGCACCGTGTTGGTGGCGGATGATTCGCTGCGCATTGATGTGGAACTGGGCCTGTTGATGTCGGCCATGAGTGGCACTATCAAGTCCGAAATCGAGAAAGCCCTGGATAAAGCCTTGGCCTGATCCGCGAGTACTTAGGGTGCCGATTCTAATTTTCCAGCCTACTTTGTGCCCAGGTCCTCAACTCCTGCGGGCCGTTCCTCCCCCCCTTTCTGCGTGAGGTGCACCATGGCCAAAGTTATCCTGAAGAAAAAAATCGATGCTCAGACCGGCGCGTTGAGTGACGTTAAAACCTATGCCCGCAAGATCTGGTTGGCGGGTCTTGGTGCCTACGCGAAGGTCGGCAGCGAGGGCGGCGACTACTTCAAAGAGCTGGTAAAAGCCGGTCAACATGTTGAAAGTAAAGGCAAAAAAGTTGCGGTGGAACAACTTGATGCGGCCAACAGTCAGATTGATCAAGTAAAGAGTAATGTCTCCGCGGTCAAAGGTCTGGTAGAAGTTCAGCTGGATAAAGTTGAAAAAGCTTTTGATACTCGCGTTGCCAGTGCCTTGAATCGAATTGGCATTGCGTCTAAACATGACGTGGAGACACTCTCTGCTAAGCTCGAAGAGCTGACGGCATTGCTCGAACGTGTCGCGCGTAAACACTAAGGAGACATCGGGATGGCTGTTAAAAAGACTACTCAGAAAGAAGGCAGCTCGTGGGTCGGGAAAGTTGAAGAGTATTCCCGCAAGATCTGGCTGGCTGGTTTAGGCGTTTACTCGAAGATCGACAGTGACGGCAGTAAACTCTTCGAGACCTTGGTTAAAGACGGCGAGAAAGCCGAGAAGTTGACCAAGAGCGCAGTGGGTAAACAAGTAGGTGCTGCCAAAGCGACTGCCGGTTCGCGCATCAGTGATGCGAAGAAACAGGTATTGGGTACTTGGGGCGAACTCGAAGGGGCTCTGGACAAGCGCCTCAACAGTGCTATTTCGCGCCTGGGCGTGCCGAGTAAAGCTGAGCTGAAGACCCTGCACAGCAAGGTCGATACCCTGACAAAGCAAATCGAAAAACTGACCGGTGCCAAAGTGGCTCCAGTGAAAGCGGCTGCCGCTAAACCGGCTGCCAAGCCTGCTGCAAAAACGGCCGCTGCCAAACCGGCGGCTAAAACGGCTGCCAAACCTCTGGTGAAAGCTGCCGCCAAGCCAGCTGCCAAACCTGCGGCCAAGGCTGCTGCAAAAGCAGTCGCTAAACCGGCTGCCAAAACCGCAGCGGCCAAACCGGCTGCCAAGGCCACCGCTAAACCCGTGGCTGCGAAAGCCGCTGCCAAACCTGCGGCCAAGCCAGCAGCCAAACCGGCCGCTAAGCCCGCAGCCAAAACCGCAGCCGCCAAATCCGCGGCCAAGCCTGCCGCTGCTAAACCTGCAGCCAAGCCTGCTGCCGCGAAACCGGTGGCCAAGCCAGCCGCCAAACCTGCTGCGGCGAAGAAGCCAGCTGCAGCGAAAAAACCGGCAGCGCCTAAGCCTGCTGTTGCCGCCAAGCCGGCAACCACCGCACCGTCTGCTTCGACAGCCAACTCGGTGTCGGCACCCACGCCTGCTGCCGCCCCGACTGCAACGCCGGTCACCCCGACGCCAACCAGTCAGTCCTGATTTTTCCGGGACACAAAAAATGCCCCACCTGCGAAGGTGGGGCATTTTTTTTGTGCGTTGTCAGTGCCTCAGTTGTAGGTGATCGAGACAGTCACCGCGCTGGCAAGGGTTCCTTGGGTGATCGCTACGCCGGTTTTGTGATAGGCCGCCGTGAGTGGTATCACGGCCTTCTTGCCTTTTGTTGCAATCGTACGGCTGCGCTGCTCGACCGTGCCGTTCGCAGGGATGGCGTAAGCCTTGGCCGCGCGGTGTGATAACGCCAGGGCCGTCCCTTTCGACGTTCCGGTATTGGAGAACAACAAGGGGTTCGCCTCTGCGGGTGTGCCCCCGAACTGGAAAACCACCTTGCGTATATCCGAGTCGCATTCGGCAGAAATCTCAAAATCAAGCGAGCCTGCCGTGGAGGTCGCATCGAAGTCCGAAATCTTGATGGCCGGCAGGGCGAGGCTGCGGTTCAGGTCACCTGCGGCCAGGTCGCAGGTACCGGCGTTGACTTGGCCGGTAAAGTTTAAAGTGCCGGTGGTATCGGCGTGCACAGCAGGCAGGGAGGCCAGGCTCGCAGTCATTGTCAGCAGCAGGGCGCGCGTTCGGATCTTCATCAAAGAGTGCTCAGGGTTTCAGTTGTAGGTAATGGTGACGGTGGCGGTACTGGCGAGCGTGCCCTGGCTGACCGTGCCGTTCAGGTGGTACGCCGCGCCAAGCGGCAAGACTGCACGGTTGCCGGAAACCGGTACCGTGCGGCTATTCTCGGTGCCATTGGCGAGAATGTTCTGGACGCCCCCATCGAGGCGTGAGTAAAGCCATAAGGCCACTCCGCCAGCGGTGCCGGTATTGGCGAACAGCCGGTCATTGCCTGGTGCGGGGGTGCCAGAAAAACTGAAGGTGACGTTGGAGGCGTTGGTGCACTGCGCCGACAGCTCAAATTCGCGGGCGCCGACGGTGGTGGAGTGTTCGAATGCGCCGACTTGCACCGGATCGAGGGAGATCGTGCGGTTGGCGTCGCCGGCTGCCAGGTCGCAGGTGGCGGCGGGCCTGACAAAGCGCACTGCGTTGCCGAGCCTCAGGGTAAAACTCTCCGGGCGGTTATCCAGTCTCTGTACCCAAATGTCTCCGGCAGGCACTGTCCCGTCTGTTACAGGCCCGGCTTTATAAAACCTCAACTCCGCGGCCATGAAGCTGGTGAGGGGGCCACTGAATGTGCGTTGTTGGCTATGCATGCCAAAGAAAGGGTAAAACGCGCCGGAATGCCGGATGCGCATGTGTACGCCCACACCCGGAACTTCGGTCTCGTAGTACTTTGCGTGGGACCTTGCGCGGTAGCGTCCGGTAATCGTTAATAAAGTGTTGCTGCAGTACATAGTGAAATAGGGGGCCGTGCCAGTGAACTCCTTAATGACAATTTCAGACTCCACCGGGAGGCTGTCCGGTACGACGATTGTGGAAGGAAGGGTGAGTGTGAATGTGTCGTTCTGATACCTGTCACACGCCGCTTGAGCCGCGATTGGCGAGCCAAGGATCAGCACTGTTGATATGAGTTGTATGGCGCGTTTCATCTTCAGTCCCGCAAAAGAAGTAGGGCGTTTGCAGGCAAGCAGTGCAATGGCATTACTCGCCTGCGCCGGATCAACTGCTTGCATTGCTCTCGCTCGAGGGTGTCATGCGCTGTGCTGTATCGGGCCGGCAGGTGCCTGCGTCCAGATTGAGTAAGCGCTGGGTGCCGGCAGTGTTCGACTGTGTAGCCAAGTCGTAATGCAACTGACATGCGGCACCGGCATGGGGACCCCACTTGATCGTCAATGGCCCCTGTGTACGGGGCACGCGCACAAAAGCCTGACCGCCCTGCCCGACCACTCCGACGCTTGCGCCGTCCTCATCGAACACATCCGCACCGAACGGCAACGGGCTGCCATCCTCGCGCAGTGCCGTGATCAACAAGGCCTGGCCGCTGGTCGTCTCGAACTGCAGTTTCACCACTGCACCGGCGCGCGGCGCCACGTTCCGGGCAGCGGTCTTGAGCTCCACATCGGTGGACAGATCCTTCGGGTCCAGTTCCACGATGTTCTGGCGGTAAGGGGTGAGGTGCGGCACCACGGCAAAGCCGCCTTTGCCGATTTGCGCGCTGTGATTGCCATTGATGCGCGCGCCTTGGGCGTCAGGCGCCTGGACGATGCCGATGGTATCGCCGAGTTCTGGGGCGAGGGTCACACCGTCTGCGTGGGCGACAATGCCTCCGGCCATGCCAAGCGATGTGGAACGGTAAGTGCTGCTCTGGCCATGGCTGGCGGACAGTACGCCATGGCGGGTGTGGTATCTCATGTCGGCGCTGGTGGCGTTGCTGCTACCCTGGGTCCGGTTGGCACTGACGCTGTAACTGAACTGATTGTGCTCACCCAGGCCTCCGCCCAGGCTGGCGCGCTCGCCGCTGCCTTGATCGCCGCCATAGGCGGTGGTGGTCAATGTCGGCGAATGGGCGTGGCTGCCCAGTGGCAGGCTCAAGGTGAGCTCCAGTTGCTTGTCCCCGTGCTCACTGCGCAGATCACGGCTGCGCTGTGCGCTCAGCAGATAGTGGAGGCCTCGCCACGTGCCGCTGTACCCGGCGGTAAAGGTCAGGTTGCCATGGGTGCGGTTCCAATAGTGCTGCGAAGAACCGGTCAGGTACACCGAACCGTTGCCCAGGCTCTGGTTGAGGCTGATGTCCATTCTGTTGCGCAGCCGCGACAGGTTATCGGGGTTCAGTCCGTCGATGGCCAGGTCGCGAATGCGTGCGGCATCAGCCACATTCAGGAAACCTTCGGTGGAGTAGCGGTACGCCCCGAGGGCAAAGTGGGTGCCGGTGTCCGTGAAGTTCTTGCTGTAGCGCAGTTGTACGCTTTGCCCCTGGCGTGAACCATGCCCCGGCAGATGCGCGCTCGAATGCGTCAGGTCGCACGACAACGCACCTACTGAGGTATTGAACGCCGTACCCAGCAACTGCGATTGGTAGTCGTCGCCGAGCGTCGCGCCGGTGTACCCCGTGAGGAGATTGCTCAGGCCATGCTGATAAGTGGCCTGCACCAGCGCGGGCGGATGGTGCAGGCCCACTTCATCCAGCTGGCCGACGCTCAATGCATAGCGGCTGTGGCCGGGACGCAAGAGGTTGGCGTTGGCGGCGAACGGTACGATGAACTCACGCTGGCGGCCGTCGGCCTCGGTGATGGTGACGCTCAGGTCGCCCCCATACCCGGTGGGAAACAGGTCGTTGAGGACAAACGGGCCGGGTGCTACAGACACTTCGTCCAATAACACGCCGCGTTGGCGCACGCTGACCCGCGCGTTGGTCTCGGCAACGCCACGCACTACCGGTGCAAATCCGCTCAATGAGTCGGGCAGCATCCGATCGTCGCTGGACAGGCTGGCACCCCGCAGGCGCACGCTATCGAACAGTTCGCCTGGCGTGTAGATTTCGCCCGCCATCAGTTGGGATTGCAACGTGTCCACTTCGTGCTGCACATAGGTGGCGCTGCTTTGATAGCTCGAGGCAGCCTCTGAATGGCTGTAGCTGCCGCTATGCCGCCAGTGCCAATCGCCCAGATTGAGCCCAGTGTTCAGGCCCAGGTAGCTGGAGCCGAGTGCGCGCGTATCGGTCTGGGTGGCGAACGTATTAACGTTGTACCGCACAAAGGCGGCATCGATCCCGCTGTCCCAGTGCTGCGGGTCGACATAGCCCCGCGCCTTGCGCACCAGGAAAACCTGCGGCACTTGCAAATCCAGACGGTTTTCACCTGAATCGAATTGGCTGCTGGCTCCCGGCAGGTAGGTGCCGATATCCGCACAGCGCGCAAACGGCGTACGGGACGCCTGATTGGCTTCAGTGGTTTGCAGGTCAATGCCAAACCTGAGCAGCACATCACGCTCCAGGCACAACTGCGTGACCTGCTGACCTTCCACCGCAATGAACGTCAGGGTTTCACGCCCGACCCATTGGCCGTTGAGGTGGATGTCGGTGCGATAGTTGCCCGGGAGCACGACGTTGCCTTGGCTGAACCGTGCAATATCGATCTGCAGCCCGCCCCGGCCACCGGTAAAGAAAGCCGGGTTGAACTCGGCCTGCTCTGCACTATTGGCGGCCATGGCATGGGCTCCGCTTACCAACAGCATGCCACGCAGCGTCTGCTTTAAACGGGGCCGGCTTACGAGGCTGGCAGGCGTGTAAAAACTCATTTTTCGCGTTTCCATAAATGGGCTCCCCGAATGTCGGCAAAGGGCATCCCTACCCACTGAATGGGGTATCAATCGACGGTGCGTTCAATTAGGCGAAGTGGGATTGCTACAGAAGAACGGTCGTCATAGAGAGACCTCGATGCTGTGGTGGGTCTTGACCCCGAAATCGTCGAGCGTCTGGAACTCGACGGTTGCAGCGCTGCCCATCGGGGTTTTCAGGCGAGGCCACTCAAAGCGGGCGCGCCCACCGGGCGTCACCATATTCTCCGTACCCGACGCCGCCGGTTCGCGGACATGGTGCTGCCCTGCCACTTGCACTTCGATGCGCTCGAACGTCACGTGGTAAGGCGTCGGATTGAAGACTTCCAGCGCCTGGCCATGTTCGCCCGGGACAGACCGCCACTGCAGCTTCCCGGGTGCTTCCTCGACCTGGTAAGGCAGGTTCGATGGGCGCAAAAACACCTTGATGCGCGAGCGGAAGGCGAACTGCACCTGATCGCCCTGCTGGCCGCCCTGGGAGCGTGAGGGCACCTCCAGCACGTTGAACCAGAACAGGCTTTCCTGTGCCGTGGGCAAGGCTTCGCCGGTGTAGGCCATACGTACCACCTGTTGCTTGCCTGGCTCCATGCGGAAGATCGGTGGCGTGAGGACGAAGGGCGCTGTCGTCAGATCCGGTGTTGATTGCTCATCGCCGCTGTCCAGCCACGCCTGGATCAGCACCGGTGCCTGGTTCTTGCTGTGCAGCCTGATCGTCACTTCCTTGTCGTCCTGCGGGTAGACAATTCGGGTGCTATTGATGACCACACTCGCCTGCACGGGCAGGGTGCTCAACAGCGCAAGCACCAACGCCATGCACCGGGTCGGCAGGTGTGAGCGGGTAGCGGCCTTCATGTCATCGATCATCCTGCGGTTGAAGGGTAAGGCGGGCCGAGTGACGGACTCGGGCACCAAAGTCACTGACGGTGGTGAATTCGACCGTGGCTGCATCGACGGGGTGATGGCGCAGCAGGGGCAGCACAAACAGTTTCACGTCACCGGCCGGCATCAGCAGACTGTCGTTGGCGTCTTTGTTGGCGGCTTTACTGAACCGTTTACCGTCGTTCAGCAACTCGATCGAGGCGATGGAAATATGGTACGGCGTGGGGTTGGTGGCTTGCAGGGCGAAACCCTGTTCATGGGCCACCAGCTTCCACTGCAGTTTTTCCGGGGCGCTGTCGACGGAGTAGGGCAATGCCGGCGGGCGCACAAACACACGCAAACGGGTGCGGAACGACAATTCGATCTGGTTGTTGTGTGCAGCGTCAGCGGCAAGCGGTGGTACTTCCAATACGTTCAACCAAAACAGGCTTTCACGGTCGGCCGGCAAGGCGCCTGCGCCATAGCGCAGGCGCAAAGCCTGTTGCTGGTGCGGCTCAATGCGGAAGATCGGTGGCGAGAGAATGAACGGTGTGTGGGCCGTTACCGGTGTCGAATGCCGGTCGCCCGTGTCCAGCCAGGTTTGCACCAGCGCCGGAAGCGGCCCCTTGTTCTCCAGGCGCACCACGACTTCCTGCTGCTGCATGGGGTAGATCACACGTGTGCCATGGATGATCACGCCTGCGCGGGCAGGAAGCGGCAACAGCCAGAGCCACGCGCAAGCCGCGGTGGCAACCAACATCAGGCAGGCGATTCTTTTCATCTGGATTGCCTTACTCGGCGTACTCGATCAAAAAGCCCACACGGGTGTTGACCTTGCCTTCGGTGGCAGGGCCACTGGCATACATTTGCGCCGCGAGTGGGATCACGGCCTGGTTGTCGACGATCACCGCGCCGGCCGATTTCTCGGTGTAGACGTTGATCGGCGTGCCATCGCGTTGAGTCACTTCCACCTGTACGTTCTTGGCGGCGCTGGTGTCGGACGGGTCATCGTAGCCGTCGATGTTCAAGCGCCCGGTCGCCACATCAATGGCCGGGCTGGTTGGATCGAACGCGACCATGGCGGTACGCCCGTTGCTGCAGCTGCCTTCACCCGGCGCGCCGATACGGATGGTGAAGCCCGTCGGGTTGGCACGACTGCCCGCGCTTGCCAGGCGTGCCGCCGAGACGCCTCCCAGGTTGACGTCCTTGACGACTGCGCCAGTGCCGGGGGCTGCACCTTCGACCGTGCACGTCAGGTCTGTCACAAGACCACTGAACTTGATGATGCCATCTGCTGCGTGCGCCGGTTGTGAAGCGGCGAAGGTCAAGGCCAGCGCGGCTGTAATCGTGGAGAGGGGGTTAACGTTCATGATATTTCCAGTCGTCATTCATAGGTCTTGCCCGTCGCCGATGAAGATCGCTGATCTTTCGAATGGCGGGGTGCCCTAATTTGTCGCGTTTGCCGAGTGGTATCCATAGAGAATCAGCGAGACTTATCTCGTGATCGTTCGATAAGTTAATTTAACTTTTGTAGGTGTTTTCTGTAGTACTGGGAAATATCTGTAAGTTATACCTGAAGGGTTTTTTCTTATTGAATTGTCGTATTGATCCTCGCCTGTAACTGGGTATACCGTGTATTTAACCAGAGCGATTATGGGTGTGGTGCTGTATTCACTTGTATGGGTGTAATTATGGCTACTTCAATGTCCACTACGCATACCGTCATGCTGCTGGATGATCACGAGATGGTTCGGCAGGGCATCGAGTTGGGGTTGAGCAAGGAAGCCGACCTCGCGGTGATCGGTTCCTTCGGAACCGGCAAGGAACTGCTGGAGGCTCTTACGCGGCGGCCGGCCGATGTCGTGGTGATGGACTTTAGCCTCGCGCCATCGGACAGCGATGGCCTCAGCCTGATCGAGGCGCTGCACCGGCGTTTCAGCACCTGCAGGCTCTTGATTGTGTGTTCGCACTACACGCCCGCCACTGTTTCTTTATCGTTGAAGGCGGGTTGCAGGGGGATCATGGGAAAAACCCAAAACCTGACGGAGTTGATCACGGCAATCCGAACCGTCGCCCAGGGACGGATTTACCTGCAGCTTTGCATGGTGCCTGCGCTGCAGGGTGTGCAATCCGTATTGAAGGAGGGAAAGATTAAATCGGACAGAGACTTTTCGAAGCCATTGCAGTTTAACGAATGCCTGACGCCAAAAGAGCAGGAAGTATTGCGGTGTTTTCTGGACGGCATGTCCGTGAATTCCATTGCGGCTAAGTTTTCTCGAAGTGCAAGTACGATCAGCACGCAAAAACAATCCGCCTATCGAAAGTTGGGAATCAGGAACGACAGTGAACTGTTCAAGTTTACTCACCAGTTCGGAAAACTCGGGTAGTCAGCCCTGATCGTCCAGATAACGTAGCGCCAATCGTTCCGTCGCCTGTCGCGCCGGCAACAGCAGGTGTGGTGCCACCAGCATCATGACTTGATACACCACCACCCGCACCTCGCCCTCACGGTCGAGAATGCGTTGGTAGTCCAGGGAGAACAGCAGGGTCATGGTGATCTGCTCCACCAACTGGCCCAGCGCCTGGGTGTCACTGACCAGTTGCCCGTCCGCCTTCAGACGCGCCAGCAAGGACGCGAGGGTGCGTTTGAGTGCGGTCAGCAGGTGGCGAATGCCCTTGGCCAGTTTCGGCAGGCGCCCCGCCAGGTTCGACAGGTCCTGGAACAAAAACCGGTATTGGGCCATGCGTTCGATGATCAGGTGCAGGAACAGCCAGTAATCCTGGGCCTGCAGTTGCGCGTCCGCCGGCGGGTCGAGCAGCGGCGCCAACTCGCCCTGGAAGCGCTCGAACAACCCCAGCACCAGCGGTTCCTTGCCATGGAAGTGGTAGTAGAGGTTGCCGGGGCTGATCCCCATTTCATTGGCCACCTCCATGGTCGACACGTTCGGCTCGCCCTTCTGGTTGAACAACTGCAAGGCACATTCAAGGATACGGTCGCGGGTCTTCATCCAGTCTTCTTAATCTGATCGTTGAGCTCAGCGCACTCGCACATAGGTGCCGGGCGCCGCTTCCATCGGTGGGTAGTTCTGGTTGCCCAGGGCGGTGAGGGTTTCGCGCTGTACGCCCGAGCGCTGCTGGATCCACGCCAGCCACTGCGGCCACCAACTGCCCTCGACGTGGTTGGCGTCGTAGTACCAGGCACGCGGGTCGCTGCTCAGCTTGGGATTTTCGACGTAGTTGGCCTTGGGGTTGCCCGGCGGGTTGAGGATGCTCTGGATATGCCCGCTGTTGGACAGCACGAAGCGCCGCTCGCCACCGAGCAATTGTGTGGAGCGATACACCGCGTCCCACGGCGTGATGTGGTCGTTGATCCCGGCCACGCTGAAGCTGTCCACCGTGACCTTCTGCAGGTCGATGGGGGTGCCGCACACTTCCAGGCCGCCGGGATGGCTCAGCGGGTTGTGCTTGAAGAAATCGAGCAGGTCGCCATGCAGTGCGGCGGGCAGGCGCGTGTTGTCGTTGTTCCAGTACAAAATGTCGAAAGCCGGCGGTTCCTTGCCCAGCAGGTAGTTATTGATCCAGTAGTTCCAGATCAGGTCGTTGGGACGCATCCAGGCGAACACCTTGGCCATGTCGCGGCCGTCCAGCACGCCTTGCTGGTAGGAACGACGCTTGGCGGCTTCCAGGGTTTGCTCATCGGCGAACAGCATGGCGGGGCTGTCGATCTGGCTGTCCAGCAGGCTCACCAGGTAGCTGGCGCTGGAGATACGACGCAGCTGGCGCTTGGCTTGCAAGTGGCCTTGCAGGGCTGCGATGGTCAGGCCACCGGCGCAGGCACCCATCAGGTTGACCTCGCGGGCGCCGGTGATGGCCCGGCAGACGTTGAGTGCTTCCTCCAGCGCCGCCACATAGGTGGACAGGCCCCATTCGCGGTGGCGTACATCCGGGTTGCGCCAGCTGACCATAAAGGTCTGCAGGCCGTTCTTGAGGGCGTACTGCACGAAGCTGTTGGCCGGGCTCAGGTCGAAGATGTAGTACTTGTTGATTTGCGGCGGCACGATCAGCAATGGCCTGGCGTACTGTTTTTCGCTCATGGGCTTGTACTGGATCAACTCCAGCAGCTCATTGCGAAACACCACCGAGCCTGGGGTGGTGGCCACGGTCTTGCCGACTTCGAAGGCCTGTTTGCTCACCTGGCGTGGCAGGCCGTTATTGTGCAGCAGGTCGTCGAACAGGTTGCTCACGCCGCGCACCACACTGTTGCCGCCGGAGTTGAGCAGCTCCTTGACGGCCAGCGGGTTGAGCAGGGTGTTGGAGGGCGACACGGCGTCGTTGATCAAGGCGAAGGCAAAGTGCGCGCGGGCGCGGTCGTCGTCACTCAGTGAGCTGTCATCGATCCACTGGCGGGTCTGCTTCTGCCAGCTCAAATAGGCTTGCAGGCTGCGTCGGTAGAACGGGTTGAGCGTCCAGGTCGGGTCGCTGAAGCGGCTGTCCCGTGGGTTGGGCTCGTGCACGGTCTCACCCAGCAGCACACGACCCAGCTGACCGCCCAGGGCCAGGGCGTGGCGGGCGGTATGCACCGGGTTGCGCCAGCCGTGGGCGGCAACGCTGCGCAAGGTCGACAGCAAATCCCGACCGCGCAGGCCGGTGATCGCGTTTTGTGCGTTGATGAACGCGGCAGGGGTGGGCGCCGGGTTCGTCACGGGTCTTTCTCGCATGAGCCAACACTCCTTCGTCAAGCCATCAACAGGCACGCCAATTCAGAACCATAGTCGGTTCTCGGCAAGTTGCGCGGCGGTGTGGTCCTTACACCGCTGGTCGCGGGTGAATCACGGCCCGCATGCGCTCCTCCTCGAGAAACTTCATGATGATCGGCGCCACGGCTTCAGCCCGGGTGATCAGGAACAGGTGGCCGTCATCGATGATGTGCAACTGTGCGTTGGGAATGCGCCAGGCCAGCATGCGCATGTTGACCAGCGGGATCAGCGGGTCGTCGTCCCCGGCCAGCACCAGGGTCGGCTGGCGGATCTTGTGCAGCCAGTGGATGCTGGTCCAGCCCAGCCCCGCGAACAGCTGCCAGTAGTAGCCCAGCTTGCCGGCCGAGCGCACTTTGCTCGCGTGCTCGGCCGCCAGTTTCGAATCGCGGCGGAACGAACCGCCATAAATCATCGGTGCGATGCGCACCACGTGGGACGGTTGGATGTAGCGCCGGGGGCTGGCCATCAGCCACAGCACCTTCGGCTTGCCTGGCACCATAAAGGCACCGGCCGCGGTCGCGGCCAGGATCAGCTTCTTGCAGCGCTCCGGGTAGTCGTAGGCAAACTGCTGCGCCAAGGCGCCACCCCAGGACACGCCCACCGCATTCACCTGGCCATAGTCCAGGTAGTCCAGCATGCGTGCGGTGAGCTTGGCCAGGCCGGGAAAACGATAAGGCCGGTTGGGCGTCGAGGAGCCACCCACGCCCGGCACATCGAAGGCGATCACTTCCAGGTCCGGGTCCAGGGCCTGGACGAACGGAAACACCAGCTCAAGGTTGGCGCCGATGCCATTGAAGATCAGCAGCGGCGTCAAGTGGGGCTTGCCCGGGCGTACCGCCGTGCGGATGGTCTGGCCATCCAGGTCGATGGTACGAAAGATGAACGGTTGCGGCATGCTCAAGCCCTGTGAGATGTGACGGTTGGAATGCAGGCCAACTGTGGGAGGGGGCTTGCCCCCGATTGCAATTGATCAGATGGCTGACACACGGCCATCGGGAGCAAGCCCCCTCCCACATTTGAACGCATTTCAATTCAGCGTTCGTGTACGTAAGTCCCGGGGGCTGCTTCTGCTGCGGCATAGGTCTTGTTACCCAAAGTCGTCGGTGCCTTCTTCAGCTTGCCCGCCCGTTCCGCTTGCCACGCCTGCCAATGCAACCACCACGAGTCAGTATGCTTGGTCGCATTCTCCTGCCACTCCAGTGGCTTGCCCGCCAGGCTGTCGCTGGTCTGGTAGCGCGCCTTGGGGTTGCCGGGCGGGTTGAGGATGCTCTGGATATGCCCGCTGCTGGAGAGTACGAATTCCACCTTGCCGCCAAACAGCTGTGCCGACTTGTAGCACGACTGCCAGGGCGTGATGTGGTCGTTGGTGCCGGCCAGTGAATAGATATCGGCCGTGACCTGCTTGAGGTCGATGGGCGTGCCGCACACTTCCAGGGCATTGGCGCGCACGAGTGGGTTGTTTTTGAACAGTTCGATCAGGTCGCCGTGGAAGGCCGCCGGCAAGCGCGTGGTGTCGTTGTTCCAGAACAGGATGTCGAACACCGGCGGCTCATTGCCCAGCAGGTAGTTGTTGACCCAGTAGTTCCAGATCAGGTCGTTGGGGCGCATCCAGGCGAACACCTTGGCCATGTCGCGGCCTTCCAGTACACCGGCCTGGTAGGAGTGGCGCTTGGCCGCTTCCAGGGTCTGCTCATCCACGAACAGCGCGACCTGGGTGTCCAGGGTGGTGTCCAGCACGCTCACCAGCAGGGTCAGGGCGTTGACCTTCTTCTCCCCCAGCGCCGCGTAGTGGCCCAGCAGGGCGGTGCAGGTGATACCGCCGGAGCAGGCGCCGAGCATATTCACGTCTTTGCTGCCGGTGATCGCGGTGACCACGTCGACCGCTTCCTTGAGCGCCTCGATATAGGTCGACAGGCCCCACTCGCGCTGGGCCTTGGTCGGGTTGCGCCAACTGACGATAAAGGTCTGCTGCCCGTTGCGCAGGCAGAAGCGCGCCAGGCTCTTCTCCGGGCTCAGGTCGAATACATAGAATTTGTTGATCTGCGGCGGTACCACCAGCAACGGGCGTTCGTGCACCTGTTCGGTGATCGGCTTGTACTGGATCAGCTCCAGAACGTCGTTGCGAAATACCACCGCCCCTTCGGTGATGCCCAGGGTCTTGCCCACTTCAAACGCGCCCATGTTGACCTGGCTCGGCATGCCGCCGTTGTGCACCATGTCCTTGGCCAGGTGCGACAGGCCGTCGAGCAGGCTCTTGCCGCCGGTTTCAAAGAAGCGTTTGACCGCCGCCGGGTTGGCTGCGCTGTTGGTGGGGGCCATGGCTTCGGTCATCAGGTTGATCACGAAGTGGCCGCGGCTGATGTCCTGTTCCGACAGGTTACTGTCGCCGATCCAGTCGTGCAGTTCCTTGCGCCACGCCAGGTAGGTTTGCAGGTAGCGTTTGTAGAGCGGGTTCTGGCTCCAGGCTGGGTCGTGAAAGCGACGGTCATCGCTTTCGGGTTGCAGCTGCGATTTGCCGAACATCACGTTCTTCAATTCAACGCCAAAGTGGGCGACGTGCTTGACGCTGTGCAACGGTTGCTTGATGGCTTGGGTCAGCACCATCTTGGCCGAGGCCAGTAAATCCTTTTTACGTAACGCGATGATCGGGTTGAGCCCCAGGGTGTTTTCCGAGGCCTGGCGTTTCAAGTCATCGTTGTTCTTGTTACTCATCTACGACGCTCCATTGTCCGAAAGACGAGTACCGGGTACCGCTGCGCACCAGGTTTCGATACACAACACAAGCCAGGTACTGCGACTCGGGTGACCGTTGATACCGCATCGTCAAATGCAGGGAACTTGCCAGTTCCATTGGTTACCCGAGTTTAATTTTTTTCGCAAGCGGGCCAATCGTTGGCCACGCGACAGGGCATTCAAGCAGATGAAATTAGAAAATGCCCTCTAAAGAGCAAGAAGCCTGGACTAGAGCATCAGCCGCACGACCGACTCGCTCGGATCGCGGGTTTTGCCGGCTGCCTTGAGCTCGGCGAGATAATCGGCCCACAACGCCTCCTGACGCACGGCCAGTTGGTAGAGGTAGTCCCAGGTGAACAGTCCGCTGTCATGCCCGTCGTCGAAGGTCAATTTCAGTGCGTACTGGCCGGCCGGTTCGATCTTGGTCAACCGCACGTTGAGCTTGCCGAATTGCAGGATAGGCTTGCCGTGGCCCTGGACCTCGGCGGAAGGCGAATGCACCCGCAGCAGTTCGGCGGGCAACTGGTAGACCTCGTCGGGCCCATAGGTGAGGCCTAGGGTGTTGGAGGTTTTGTGCAGGTTTACAGCGGTAGGAAACTTGGCCATATGAGGTGCTCTTGAATAAACCGGCTTAAAAATGTGGGAGGGGGCTTGCCCCCGATTGCAGTGGGTCAGCTATAGATAAGCTGACTGATTCACCGCTATCGGGGGCAAGCCCCCTCCCACATTTGAAGCAAAGCAGTTCTGTGTGAGGCTTACAGAATATACCGCGATAAGTCCTCGTTCTGCGCCAATTCGCCCAAGTGGCTGTTGACGTAGTCGGCGTCGATCTTGATCGCTACGCCATTCTGCGCCCCGGCCATGTCGCCGGCGCTGAAGGACACTTCCTCAAGCAGGCGCTCAAGCAGGGTGTGCAGGCGACGCGCGCCGATGTTCTCGGTCTTCTCGTTGACCTGCCAGGCAATCTCCGCCAGGCGCTTGATACCGTCCGGCAGGAACTCGATGCCCAGCCCTTCGGTTTTCAGCAGCTCACGGTACTGCTCGGTGAGCGACGCATGGGGTTCGCTGAGGATGCGCTCGAAGTCGCCGGGGGTCAGCGCCTTGAGCTCTACGCGAATCGGCAGGCGGCCTTGCAGCTCGGGCACCAGGTCGCTTGGCTTGCTCAGGTGGAACGCACCCGAAGCGATAAACAGGATGTGGTCGGTCTTGACCATGCCAAGCTTGGTATTGACGGTGCAGCCTTCGATCAGCGGCAGCAGGTCGCGCTGCACACCTTCGCGCGATACATCGACGCCGCCGGCGTTGCCGCGCTTGGCCACCTTGTCGATCTCGTCGATAAACACGATGCCGTGCTGCTCAACCGCTTCCAGGGCCTTGGCCTTGAGTTCTTCCTCGTTCACCAGGCGCCCGGCTTCCTCGTCGCGCACCAGTTTCAGCGCTTCCTTCACCTTGAGCTTGCGGCTTTTCTTCTTGCCCTTGCCCATGTTGGCGAACAGGTTCTGCAACTGGCTGGTCATTTCTTCCATGCCAGGCGGTGCGGAGATGTCGACGCCAGAGACTTCAGCGACTTCGATCTCGATTTCCTTGTCGTCCAACTGGCCTTCACGCAGGCGCTTGCGGAACAGCTGGCGGGTGTTGGAATCCGAGGCCGGTGCGGCGTCTTCATTGAAGCCCATGCGCGCCGGTGGCAGCAGGGCGTCGAGGATGCGTTCTTCGGCGGCGTCTTCGGCACGGTGGCTGACCTTGGTCATTTCCTGTTCGCGCAGCAGTTTCAGGGCAGCGTCGGCCAGATCACGAATGATCGACTCGACATCGCGGCCCACATAGCCGACTTCGGTGAACTTGGTGGCTTCGACCTTGATGAACGGTGCGTTGGCCAGCTTGGCCAGGCGTCGCGCGATCTCGGTTTTACCGACGCCGGTCGGGCCGATCATCAGGATGTTCTTGGGCGTTACTTCAACGCGTAATTCTTCGGGCAGTTGCATCCGGCGCCAGCGGTTACGCAGCGCGATGGCAACCGCGCGCTTGGCATCGTCCTGGCCGATGATATGGCGATTGAGTTCATGGACGATTTCGCGGGGAGTCATGGACATAGTGTTTGGCGGCCTCAAGCGGGAATAAGCCTACGGCTTACTCGGCGAGGTCCTGCTCCTCAATGGTGAAGTTGTGGTTGGTGAACACGCAGATATCGCCGGCAATGCCCAGGGCGGTCTCGACGATTTCGCGGGCCGACAGGTCGGTTTTCTTCAACAGTGCGCTGGCTGCGGCTTGTGCATAACCGCCGCCGGAGCCCATGGCGATCAGGCCATGTTCAGGTTCAACCACATCGCCGTTACCGGTGATGATCAGGGACGCATCTTTGTTGGCGACGGCCAGCATGGCTTCCAGGCGGCTGAGGGAACGGTCGGTGCGCCATTCCTTGGCGAGTTCGACAGCGGCACGTACGAGGTGGCCCTGGTGTTTTTCCAGCTGGCCTTCGAAACGCTCGAAGAGGGTGAAGGCGTCGGCGGTGGCGCCGGCAAAACCGGCGAGGACCTGGCCGTGATACAGGCGACGCACTTTTTTCGCATTGCCTTTCATCACGGTATTGCCCAGGGAAACCTGGCCGTCGCCGCCCATGACGACTTTGCCGTGGCGACGTACTGAAACGATGGTGGTCAAGGGAGAGTCTCCACGCAGCGGGGCGAAAATGCCCTGATGGAAACTCATATGGGGGTGGCGGGGGGGATTTCAACCATGGGGGTTTATGGCGGACGAGTGGTGTTTATCGGTCTGACACCCATTTCAGAGGGCTGCAATACCAAATGTGGGAGGGGGCTTGCCCCCGATAGCGGTAGATCAGTCAATATTTTCGGCGACTGATACACCGCCATCGGGGGCAAGCCCCCTCCCACATTTTGCTCGGTGTTGGCTGGGGTCAGCGGCTCTGGCGCTGTTGTAACAACAGGTTGCTAAACCCGGCCCCGGCCAATTGCTTCTGCGCCACGGTCAGCTGTTCGCGGTTGCTGAACGGCCCCACCAGCACGCGATACCAGGTCGCGTCCTTCACCGTGCCGGACTCCACCGTCACCGTCTGGCCCAACAGAATGATCTGCGCACGCACGCGATCCGCATCGGCCTGCTTCGGGAACGAGCCTGCCTGCAGGAAGAACTTGGTCACCGGCGCGGCCTTGGTTTCGGCAACCGGTGGTGCTGGCGGCGGAGTAATCCCGGCCAGTGCTGCCTGGGCCCGGGCGGTATCGATTTTCGCTGCTTCTGCCGGGGTTACCGGGGTGGTCGGCACTTGCGGCGTCGGCAGGGTTTTCTCCGGCACGGCGTCAGGCGGCACGATCACTTCCGATTCCGGCAGCAGCGTATAGAAGTCGTACTTCGGCTTTACCGGAGCTGTCGGGCTCGGTGCAGTCTTGTTGGCTTCAGCCATTTTCGTGGCCTTCTGCTGTTCCTGCTTGACCCGTTTGACGTCATCGCCCTGGCCTGGATCCAGCTTCATCAGGAACACGATAAACGCGCCGACCGTGAGGCCGATCGCCATCCACAACCAGCCTGGGATCGGCTTCTTCGCCGGGGCCTGGTAGCGGCTGGCGCCGCGCTTGGGTGCAGGTTTTTTCTTGGCAGCCAACTTACATACGCTCCAGAGTTTCCAGGCCCAACAGTTCCAGGCCTTGCTTGAGGGTCCGTCCAGCCAGTGCGGCGAGGCGCAGGCGACTTTGCTTCTGGGCTTCGTCGTCGGCGGTGAGGATCGGGCAATTCTCGTAGAAGCTGGAGAACAACCCGGCGACTTCGTACAGGTAGGTGCACAGGATATGCGGTGTGCCTTTCTCGCCGACGCTGTTCAGCACTTCGCCGAATTGGGCGAGCTTGGCGGCCAGCTCCTGTTCATGGGGCGCGTCCAGCACGATCCGGCCTTCGACTTCGCTGAAGTCCTTGCCCAGCTTGCGGAACACACCGGCCACGCGGGTGTAGGCGTACAGCAGGTACGGCGCGGTGTTGCCCTCGAAGTTGAGCATCAGTTCGAAGTTGAAGCTGTAGTCGCTGGTGCGGTGCTTGGACAGGTCGGCGTATTTCACCGCGCCAATCCCCACCACGCGGGCAATATTGCGCAGGTCGGCCTCGGCCAGCTCCGGGTTCTTTTCCTTCACCAGGTTGTAGGCGCGGTCCTGGGCTTCGTTGAGCAGGTCGATCAGCTTGACGGTGCCGCCGTCGCGGGTCTTGAACGGGCGGCCATCGGCGCCGTTCATGGTGCCGAAGCCCATGTGTTCCATGTGCATCGGATGGGTGACGAAACCGGCGCGACGTGCCACTTCGAACACCTGCTGGAAATGCAGGGCTTGGCGCTGGTCGACGAAATACAGCGCACGGTCGGCCTTGAGCACGCCGCTGCGGTAGCGCACGGCCGCGAGGTCGGTGGTGGCGTAGAGGTAGCCGCCATCGGCCTTGACGATGATCACCGGCAGCGGCTCGCCGTCGGCGGTCTTGAATTCTTCGAGGAACACGCACTGCGCGCCGTTGCTCTCGACCAGCAGGCCCTTGGCCTTGAGGTCGTTGACCACGTTGATCAGGTCGTCGTTGTAGGCGCTTTCGCCCATTACATCGGCCATGGTCAGCTTGACGTTGAGCAGTTCGTAGATTTCCTGGCAGTGGGACAGCGAGATCTCGCGGAAGCGGCCCCACAGTTCCAGGCATTCCTTGTCGCCGGCTTGCAGCTTGACCACCAGGCCGCGGGCGCGATCGGCGAACTCTTCGGATTCGTCGAAACGCTTCTTGGCGGCGCGGTAGAAGTTCTCCAGGTCTGACAGCTCGTTGCTGGTGATCGGGTTTTCCTGCAGATAGGCCATCAGCATGCCGAACTGGGTGCCCCAGTCGCCTACGTGGTTCTGGCGGATCACGGTGTCGCCGAGAAACTCCAGTACCCGGGCCACGCCGTCGCCGATGATGGTCGAGCGCAGGTGACCGACATGCATCTCCTTGGCCAGGTTGGGCGCCGACAGGTCGATGGCCACGCGCTGAGCCGGGCCGGCCTTGCGCACGCCGATCCTGGCGTCGGCCAGTGCCGCATCCAGGCGTGAAGCCAGGGCCTGGGTGTTCTGGAAGAAGTTGATAAAGCCCGGGCCGGCGATTTCGGCCTTTGTAACGCTCTCGTCGGCAGGCAGCGCGGCGATGATTTTTTCCGCCAGGTCGCGCGGCTTCATGCCGGCCGGCTTGGACAGCATCATCGCGATGTTGCTGGCGAAGTCGCCGTGGGTCTTGTCGCGGGTGTTTTCCACCTGGATCGCCGGCGTCAGGCCTTCAGGCAACACACCTTCGTTGACGAGTTGGGTGAGGGCTTGTTGGATCAGCTGGCGAATGGTGTCTTTCATGGTGTTCTCTTTCGACCGCAAGCGGCGGCGCGCGATGCGCAGGTGGAAAAACTGGACATTATCCGTGGCGAGGGCGGGCTTGCCAACCTTCGCAGGACCTGTGGCCAGGCTTAATACAAATCTACCGGGTCTACATCCAACGACCATCGCACCTGGCGGCCACTGGGCATTTGCTCCAGCGCAAGTAACCAGCTACTTAATAGCCGATGCAACGGTGCGCGGGACGTGGCCTGCAAGAGTAGCTGGGCACGATAACGCCCGGCACGACGCTCCATGGGCGCGGGTACCGGGCCGAGCAATTCGATGCCGCTCAGCCCCAGCTCGCCGAGCAAGCGTTCGGCGGCGCTGCAGGCTTCATCCAGAAAACCCTCGGCCTGCCCCGGTTTATGGGCTTCGGCGCGCAACAGCGCAAGGTGCGCAAAGGGCGGCAGGCCGGCGGAGCGGCGTTCGCTCAGCGCCTGTTCGGCGAAGGCAAAGTAGCCTTGTTCGGTCAGTTGAATCAGCAACGGATGGTCGGCCAGGTGGGTCTGGATAATCACCTTGCCCGGCTCCTCCGCGCGCCCGGCACGCCCGGCGACCTGCACGATCAACTGTGCCATGCGCTCGCTGGCGCGGAAGTCGCCGGAGAACAGGCCGCCGTCGGCATCCAGGATCGACACCAGGGTCACCCGGGGGAAGTGGTGCCCTTTGGCGAGCATTTGCGTACCCACGAGGATGCACGGCTGGCCCTTCTGGATGGTGGTGAACAGCTGGTTCATGGCGTCCTTGCGCGAGGTGCTGTCGCGGTCGACCCGCAAAACCGGGTAGTCCGGGAACAGAATGCCCAGGCGCTCCTCGGCGCGCTCGGTGCCAGCGCCCACCGGACGCAGGTCGACCTTGCCGCATTGTGGGCAATGGCGCGGTACACGCTCCACATGGCCGCAATGGTGGCAACGCAGTTCGCCATGGCGCTGGTGCACGGTCATGCGCGCATCGCAACGCTCGCACTCGGACATCCAGCCGCAGTCATGGCACAGCAGCGTCGGCGCAAAGCCCCGGCGGTTGAGAAACACCAAGACCTGCTGGCCGGCCGCCAGGGTCTGGCCGATAGCTTGTTGCATCGGCCCGGAAATGCCGCTGTCCAGCGGCCGGCTTTTCACGTCCAGGCGCAGGAAACGGGGTTGTTTGGCGCCGCCGGCGCGCTCGTTCAGGCGCAGCAGCCCGTAACGGCCGGTGTAGGCATTGTGCAGGCTTTCCAGGGACGGTGTGGCCGAGCCCAGCACAATCGGGATGTCTTCCTGGCGCGCGCGCACCAGCGCCAGGTCGCGGGCGTGGTAGCGCAGGCCTTCCTGCTGTTTATAGGAGCCGTCGTGCTCCTCGTCGATGATGATCAGCCCGGGATTTTTCATCGGCGTGAACAGCGCCGAGCGGGTGCCGATAATAATGTCGGCTTCGCCGTCCCGCGCCGCCAGCCATGACTCCAGGCGCTCACGGTCATTGACCGCCGAGTGCACCAGGGCGATGCGCGCATTGAAGCGCTGTTCGAAGCGCGCCAGGGTCTGCGGGCCCAGGTTGATCTCGGGGATCAGCACCAGTGCCTGTTTGCCGGCCTGCAGGGTTTCGCGGATCAACTGCAAATAGACTTCGGTCTTGCCACTGCCGGTGACGCCCGCCAGCAGGAACGCATGGAAGCTGTCGAAACCCGCGCGAATCGCTTCATAGGCGGCACGTTGTTCAGGGTTCAGCGGCAGTTCGGGCTGGGCCAGCCAGTGTTCGTGGCGCGGGTCGGGGGCGTGCCTGCGGATTTCCACCTGCACCAAGCCCTTGGCCAGCAAGAGGTCGAGGCTGTCCTTGCTCAGCATCAGCTTGCTCAATAGCTGATGGGCGACGCCATGGGGATGCTGGGCCAGGGTTGCCAGGGCTTCACGCTGGCGCGGGGCGCGGGCGATGCGCGGGTCGTCGAGGTGTGCGCCGGGCACCGTCGACCAGAAGCGCTCCTGGCGTGTTTCGGCCAGTTCACCCTGGCGCAACAGCACCGGCAGTGCCCAGCTCAGCGTGTCACCGAGGCTGTGCTGGTAATACTGGGCGGTCCACAGGCACAGCTTGAACAGCGCGGGCGGCAACGGCGGGGTGGCATCGAGCAGGGCGATGGCCGGCTTGAGCTTCTCGGCCGGCACTTCACTGTGGTCGGCGACTTCCACCAGGATGCCGATCATCTCCCGACGGCCAAACGGCACGCGCACGCGCATGCCCGGCTGCAACTGCGCGCGCAGCACACCGGCCGGGGCCCGGTAGTCGAACAGGCGGCGCAGGGGCGAGGGCAGGGCTAGGCGCAAAATGGCGTCGGGCACGCGAGAGGTCTCATCTATAAAGGCAGGCGGTGGCGCAGGGGCGGGAGCCTAGCAGACCGGGGGAGGCTTGGGGTAGCCGCCAGTTTTCTGATGAAAGGTGCTTTTATGTTGACACGCGATGGGTGTCGCCGCTTGCGCGTTTAAAAAGGTCTGGTAGAATCCGCGGCCTAATTACGTGCGGTATTCGACAATAGTGTCGAGTGGCGGCACGCTAGCCCGAGGAAGTCACCATGAAAGCCGATATCCATCCAGCGTACGAAACCATCGAAGTAACCTGCAGCTGCGGCAACAAGTTCGAAACTCGCTCGAACCTGTGCAAGCCACTGGGTACTGACGTATGCAACGAGTGCCACCCGTTCTACACCGGTAAGCAGAAAACTCTGGACACCGGCGGCCGTGTACAGCGCTTCGCAGATCGCTTTGGTGCTTTCGGCAAGAAGCCTGCTGCTACTCCAGCAGAGTAAGGCTCAAAAGCCTTATGGGCTTTTGCCAGCTGTTGAAAAAGGCGTCCCTTGCGGGCGCCTTTTTTGTGCCTGCGATTTGGGTGGCGGCCGTGCAGGCCGAGGTATTCTGCCCCGCGCCGACGGCCCTGGCCCGCGTGGAAGTGCAGCGGGTAGTGGATGGCGACACGGTGCGCCTCAAGGATGGCCGCAGTGTGCGGATGATCGGTATCAATGCCCCGGAAACCGGCAAGAAAGGGCGCGCCGACGAGCCATTTGCAGTCGCGGCTCGTCAGCGCCTGCAGGCGCTGGTGGCTGCCAGCGGTGGTCGTGTCGGCCTGGTGCCGGGGCGTGATCGCAAGGATCATTACGGTCGCACCCTGGCCCACCTCTATGGTGCCAACGGCGAGAACCTGGAGGCGCAACTGTTGGCCGAGGGCCTGGGGTTCCAGGTCGGCGTGGCCCCGAATGTCGATCTCGTCGCCTGTCAGCAGGCGGCTGAAAACAGCGCCCGTAAAGCGCGCCTGGGCCTGTGGCGCCAATCGCCGGTGCGGTCTGTGGTGCAACTCAAGCGCTCAGGTTTTGCCGTGGTCAGCGGCCGGGTCAGCCAGGTAAAGCGCAATCGTGGCGGTATCTGGATTGAAATGCGGGGATCACTGGTATTACGCGTCTCGCCTGCTCTGGTCAGTCAATTCGATGCTGCCGGGCTCAATGGTCTGCAAGGCCGCACTGTTGAGGCGCGGGGCTGGGTACAGGATCGCTCGCGACGCGGCGGGCTGAAAAAAGGTCAGGCGCGCTGGCTTCTGCCGTTGACCGATCCGGGCATGCTCAAATCGACGCCTTGAGAAAAAATTGTAGACATTTTTTGAGTCGATTGTGAACAGTTGAGCCCTTGTATCCCGTGGCTCTTGGCCGAAAGTCTTAGTGCAGGGCCCTTGACACCTGTGACTGCCCAGTCTTGTAGGGACTTTACGACACGAGTATCCTCGGCGGTCCGTCGACCAACAGTAAAAGCGGAATGCCGATATGTCTGATTTGAAAACTGCCGCTCTCGAATATCATGCCCATCCTCGTCCAGGAAAGCTGAGTGTAGAGCTCACCAAAGCCACCGCCACCGCCCGCGACCTGTCGCTGGCCTACAGCCCTGGCGTGGCCGAGCCCGTACGTGAAATCGCCCGCGACCCCGAACTGGCGTACAAGTACACCGGCAAAGGCAACCTGGTTGCAGTGATTTCCGATGGCACCGCGATTCTCGGCCTGGGTAACCTCGGCCCACTGGCCTCCAAGCCAGTCATGGAAGGTAAGGGCGTGCTGTTCAAGCGCTTCGCCGGCATCGACGTTTTCGATATCGAAGTCGACTCCGAGAGCCCGCAGGCTTTCATCGACACGGTCAAGCGCATTTCCATCACCTTCGGTGGCATCAACCTGGAAGACATCAAGGCACCTGAGTGCTTCGAGATCGAAAAGGCCCTGATCGAGCAGTGCGACATTCCGGTATTCCACGATGACCAGCACGGCACCGCGATCGTCACCGCGGCCGGCATGATCAACGCCCTGGAAATCGCCGGCAAGACCCTGGCTGACGCCAAGATCGTCTGCCTGGGCGCCGGCGCTGCGGCCATCTCCTGCATGAAGCTGATCGTCAGCATGGGCGCCAAGCTAGAAAACATCTATATGGTCGACAGCAAGGGCGTGATCCAGTCCGAGCGTACCGACCTGAACCAGTACAAGGCGATGTTTGCCCACCCGTCCTCCAAGCGTACCCTGGCTGACGCCCTGAACGGTGCTGACGTGTTCGTCGGCCTGTCCGGCCCGAACCTGCTGAGCGCTGAAGGCCTGAAGTCCATGGCGGCCAACCCGATCGTGTTCGCCTGCTCCAACCCTGATCCTGAAATCGCCCCGGAACTGGCCCACGCCACCCGTGACGACGTGATCATGGCCACCGGTCGTTCGGACTACCCGAACCAGGTCAACAACGTGCTGGGCTTCCCGTTCATCTTCCGTGGGGCCCTGGACGTTCGCGCCAAGCGCATCAACGAAGAGATGAAAGTAGCTGCCGCCAACGCCCTGCGTGAACTGGCCAAGCTGCCCGTGCCTCAGGACGTGTGCGACGCCTACGGTGGCGCCAAGCTGGAATTCGGTCGTGAGTACATCATCCCGAAACCAATGGATAAGCGCCTGATCACCCTGATCTCCGATGCCGTGGCCAAGGCCGCGATCGAGACCGGTGTGGCCACCCTGCCGTATCCAAAAAACTACCCGCTGCAAAGCGTGGATGATGTGTTCAACGGCTAAGCCGTTGTAGCGCACCAACAAAAAGCCCCGGCTCTCGCGAGTCGGGGCTTTTTGTGGGTGTGGCGATTAACTTGTGTCCTGTGGAGATCAAATGTGGGAGGGGGCTTAAGGTCCAGGTTAGAACAGATCGATCGGCGCCGCCTCATCCGCCGGCAACGGGCTGCCCGGTACGACGCCGTTGCCCAGTTCATTGACCGACGGCGGCGTATCTTCGCTCTTGAACAGTTCGAAGTACGCATTCGGCGTGCTCGGCGAGGCCGCACGGCCACTGACCGGATCGATCCGCAGGCTGAGGATGCCTTCCGGCTCCGGTTGGGTGTGCAGCGGCTTGTCCTTCAAGGCCGCGCCCATGTAGCTCATCCAGATCGGTAGCGCTACTGTACCGCCGAACTCGCGGCGGCCAAGGCTTTCCGGCTGGTCATAGCCGGTCCACACGGTGGTCACGTAGTCGGCGTTATAGCCCGAGAACCAGGCATCCTTGGATTCGTTGGTGGTACCGGTCTTGCCCGCGATGTCCGCGCGCCCCAAGGCCAGGGCGCGACGGCCGGTGCCTTTCTTGATTACGTCTTCCAGGATGCTGTTGAGGATATAGGTGGTACGGCCATCCACAATGCGCTCGGCCACGGCGGGTGCCTGCGGTTCGGTTGCAGCGGGATTGGTGGCTGGCGCGGTTCCTGGGGTCGGCTCGATGGTGATACCGCCATTGCCTGGCGCCGCCAAGCCATCCGTCGCAGCGATGCCGTTGACCACATCACCCGGCACGCGTGGCGGGTTGGCGGTGAACAGGGTGTCGCCGTTGCGGCTTTCGATCTTGTCGATCAGGTACGGCGCGATCTTGTAGCCGCCGTTGGCAAAGGTGCTCCAGCCGGTGGCGATTTCCATCGGCGTGAGGGTCGCGGTACCCAAGGCCAGGGACAGGTTCGGCGGCAGGTCCGACTTGTTGAAGCCAAAGCGCGTGATGTAGTCGATGGTCTTGCCGACACCCATCGCCTGCAGCAGGCGGATCGACACCAGGTTGCGTGACTTGTACAGCGCCTCACGGATACGGATAGGGCCAAGGAAAGTGTTGGTGTCGTTCTTGGGGCGCCAGACTTTGTCCAGGTACTCGTCGACGAACACGATGGGTGCATCATTGACCAGGCTGGCGGCGGTGTAGCCGTTATCCAGGGCGGCGCTGTAGATGAACGGCTTGAAGCTCGAGCCTGGCTGGCGCTTGGCCTGGGTGGCCCGGTTGTAGTTGCTCTGTTCGAACGCGAAGCCACCCACCAGGGCGCGGATTGCACCGTTCTGCGGGTCCAGCGATACCAGTGCGCCCTGGGCCAGCGGCACCTGGCTGAATTTCAGGCTGTCGTCCTTCTGGCGTTGCACGCGGATCAGGTCGCCCACTTGCGCGACATCCGACGGTTGCTTCGGCATCGGGCCCATGCTGTTGGTGTTCAGGAACGGGCGCGCCCATTTCATGCTGTCCCAGGCCACGTGGGCTTCGCCGGTGCGGGTCAGTACCTGCACACCATCTTTCTTCACCTGGGTGACGATGGCCGGTTCCAGGCCGCTGATCGCGCGCTGTTTGCCCAGCTCGGCCGTCCAAGCGCTCAGGGTCTTGCCTGGCAGGCGCGACTCAGGGCCTCGGTAGCCGTGGCGCTGGTCGTAGGTGATCAGGCCGGAATGCACGGAGTCATTGGCGATCTCCTGCAAGTCGCTCGGAACCGTCGTGGTCACGCGGAAGCCTTCGGTGTAGGCCTCGCTTCCGTAACGGCCGACCATCTCGGCACGCGCCATTTCTGCGATATACGGGGCATTCACTTCCGGCGTCGGCACGTGGTAGCTGGCGTTCAACGGCTCCGCCACCGCACTTTCATAGGCGGCCTGGTCGATCTTGCCCAGCTTGTACATGCGCCCCAGGATCCAGTCGCGGCGCTCTTTGCTGCGCGCCGGGTTGGCCAGGGGGTTGAAGCGCGAAGGGGCCTTGGGCAGGCCAGCAATCATCGCCATCTGCGCCAGGCTGGCGTCACGAATCGACTTGCCGTAGTAGACCTGCGAGGCCGCCTCGATTCCGTAGGCACGGTTGCCCAGGTAGATCTTGTTGACGTACAGCTCGAGGATCTCGTCCTTGGTCAGCTGACGTTCGATCTGCAATGCCAGCAGGATTTCAGTGGCTTTGCGGGAAAAACTGCGCTCGCTGGTGAGGAAGAAGTTTTTCGCCACCTGCATGGTGATGGTGCTGCCGCCGGATTGAATGTGTCCGCTTTTTACCAGTTGCGTGGCCGCACGCACCAGGCTGCTGGGGTCGACGCCATAGTGGTTGGCAAAATTATCGTCTTCGGCCGACAGCAATGCGCTGATGAAATTAGGTGGAATGTCGGCAAAACGGATCGGTGTGCGGCGCATTTCGCCGAACTCCGCGATCAGCTTTTCATCGCTGCTGTAGACCCGCAAAGGAATCTGCAACTGGATACTTCTGAGGGCCTCTACGGAGGGTAAACCCGGACTAAGGTAGAGGTAGGCCCCGCTGAGTACGAGCAGCAGCCCGCAGACGATCGCGACAATGGAGTACCCGAAAAACTTCAGCAGACGGATCAAGGCTTTTGGATTTCCAGAGAAAAGAATGGGTTACGCGTCGGGGCATGCATGGCAAACGATGGATCGACCCGAGCTGCGGATAAAAAGCGGGGAAAAACGCTGGGCATTAAAGCATTTTTCGCCTTGGGGCGTCATTCGCGCCGGCTCAACAAGTCGACCGAATGCAGGGCTTCCGGCGGCAATCAGGCGTTAAGACAGGGAAAGCTTTGGGGAGTTTTATGGGAAAGGGATTTTTCAGGCGCAAAGTCGACACCGTTCTTGGCGTCGACATCAATGAAGCAGGGATCAAGCTGGTAGAACTGAGCTGTTCGGCCAACCGTTACACCGTGCAGGGCTACGCCATACAGGCGCTGCCGGCCCAGGCGGTGGTCGACGGCGTCTGGCTGGACCTGGAAGGCATAGGCCATGCGCTGTACACGGCGCTGTCCCGGCTGGGCACGTCGGCCAGGCAGGCGGCGGTCGCCGTTTCCGGTCCTTCGGTCATTACACGGGTCATTGAAATGCAGGCTGGGCTTGGCGACGACGAAATGGCCCGGAGGATCCAGGTGGAGGCAGAGCAATACATTCCCTACCCGCTGGACGAGGTGGCGCTGGACTTTCAGGTCCAGGGGCCGTCGACGCAGGATCCCGCGCGGGTCGAGGTGTTGCTGGCGGCGTGTCTCAAGGAGCACGTGGAGGTCCGTGAAGCCGTGTTGGCCCTGGCGGGGCTGGTGCCCAGGGTGGTGGATGTCGAAGGGTTTGCATTGGCGCGCGCTTGCCGTCAGGATTTCGCCAGCTTTACACCGGGCCATCGAGTCGATGGTGCCCAGTGGATCGTGGATGCCCCTGGGATGGGAGTCGCTTGCGGGTTGGCCCTGAGGAGTTTCGCTGGATGACACGAATCAATCTTTTGCCTTGGCGCCAGGCGCTGGCGGAGCGCAGGCGTAAATATTTCCTGATACTGCTGGTGGCGTTTGCCTGTGTCGCGCTCGCGACGGTGTGGCTGGCGGACCAGGTGATCGACCAGGCGATCGACCGGCAGGTGACGCGAAACGATCATGTGCGCAAGGACGTCGGCGTCCTGGACTCGCGTATCCAGACCATTGATGACCTCCAGGTGCAAAGCCAGCAACTGGCGGAGCGCATGAAAGTCGTGCAGGACCTGCACGATAATCGCTCCGCCGGTGCACAGCTGCTGGATCAGTTGGCCCGTGCGGTGCCCGACGGTGTGCATTTGCATGAGGTCGTGGCGAAAGGCGATACGGTGAGTATCAGCGGTAGTGCTGAGTCCAGCCAGGATATCGCCCAACTGATGCGTCGCCTGGAGGCATCCGAAGGCGCCCACGCCACTCGCCTGCAGCATGTACGAACCGAAGGCGCTCGCGGCAACACTGAATTCCAGTTGATGGTGCGCCAGGGAGAATCTTCCGAGGCCCAGCCATGAGCCGGCCCAGGCTCGAATTTTCCGCGCTGACTCACAATGCTGCCAAATGGCCCTTACCTGGCAGGATCTTGCTGGGCTGTGCGCTGGCCGGCTTGGTGCTGTTGGTGGGCGACTTTGTGTGCCTCAGCCCGTCGCGGGAGCGCTTGCACGAGGTCCAGGTGCAGGAAGTGAGCTTGCAGCAGCAACTTGCGGAAAAAGCCGTCCTGGCTGCGGACCTTGAAGAGCGGGCTCGCCAGGTCCAGCTTATGCAGGAGAAGGTCAGCGAGCTTTTGCAGCAAATGCCCGAAGAGTCCGAAATGCCCGGCTTTCTTGAAGACATCGCCAGGATGGCGCTGGCCAACGGTTTGGTGATTGAGAGCGTCACTCCGCTGGATAAGCTGTCTAGGTCGTTCTATCACGAACAGCCCGTTCGCATCGGCGCCACCGGTACCTATCACGACCTGGCGACGTTTGTGAGTGCCCTGGGCGGCCTTTCGCGAATCGCCACGGCGCACGATATTGCCATGCGACGGGATGGCAAGCTGCTGCACCTTGATCTGCTGGCCAAGACGTACTGGCATGAGCGACAAGGCATCAAGCGGGACGCGGCTGTCATGCAAGGGCAACCCTTTGTATACGGCGCTTCTGGTATTCGTGACCCGTTCCAGCCCATTGCCCTGCAAGTCGACCGCGCGCCAGGGCGGACGGCCGCTGCCCCGGACCTCGCTCGCCGGCGTGAAGCCTTGGAAGGCCACCCAGTGGATCAGTTCGAGATGGTTGGCACGTTGTCCCGTGGGGCGCAGACCTTCGCCTTGCTGCGCCAGGCTTCAACCGTGCATCGCCTGGCAGTCGGTGACTATCTGGGGCCGGATCATGGTCGAGTCACAGCGATTCATGACGGCCATATCGAACTGATCGAGTTATTTCCCGATGAACAGGGGGCATGGCTGGAGCGCC
This sequence comes from Pseudomonas sp. NIBRBAC000502773, assembly GCF_006517195.1. Taxonomy (NCBI): domain Bacteria; kingdom Pseudomonadati; phylum Pseudomonadota; class Gammaproteobacteria; order Pseudomonadales; family Pseudomonadaceae; genus Pseudomonas; species Pseudomonas sp. NIBRBAC000502773. The sequence continues at coordinate 3,789,090 of NZ_CP041189.1, forward strand.
CGCGAACCCTCGTGCTAAACGTCAACTCATAACGGAATCAAACAATGAAAAGGACTTTCTCGTCCTTCGGTGTGGCGCTATGGATAGCGTTCACGGCACCGATGGCTGCTGCTGTGCCCAATCGTGTGGACCTGATCCAGCTACCGCCTCCCGGCAGCGCGGTTTCGGGCGCCTATGGCGGGGACAAATTGAACCTCAACTTCCAGGACATCGGGCTGCGCGCTGCCTTGCAGCAAATCGCCGACGTGGCGGGCCTCAATCTGGTGGTCGGCGATGACGTACAGGGCTCTATCACCCTGCGGCTCAAAGACGTGCCCTGGGATCAGGCGCTGGACCTGGTGCTGCAAACCAAAGGCTTGGATAAGCGGATAAAGGCTGGCGTCCTGCTGGTGGCGCCGGCCGAGGAGCTGGCTGCGCGCGAACTGCTGGCGCTGGAATCACGCAAGCAGATGGCCGACCTGGCGCCGCTGCGCCGTGAGCTACTGCAAGTCAACCACGCCAAGGCGGCAGACCTGGCCAAGCTGTTTCAGTCGGTGAGCGGCTTTGAAGGCACGACCGATGAACGTGGCTCAGTGGCAGTGGATGACCGCACCAATAACATCATTGCCTACCAGACCGGCGAGCGCCTGGAAGAGTTGCGGCGGATCGTGGCGCAACTGGATGTGCCGGTGCGCCAGGTGATGATCGAAGCGCGGATTGTAGAGGCCAATGTCGACTACGACAAAAGCCTGGGCGCACGCTGGGGTGGGCGGCTCAATCGCGGGAATTGGGCTGCCGGGGGGATCCAGAAGCCTTTGCCGGACGGTGCCCAGGCGCCGGAAAACGTGCCCAGCTCGCCATTTGTCGACTTGGGTTCACTCACGGGTACATCAGGCCTGGGCATCGCCTTCATCGCCGATAACCTCCTGCTGGACCTGGAACTGACCGCCATGGAGAAAACCGGCAATGGCGAAATCGTCTCGCAGCCCAAGGTGGTCACTTCCGACAAGGAAACCGCGCGCATTCTAAAGGGCACCGAAATTCCCTATCAGGAATCCACTTCTCAAGGTGCTACCTCGGTGTCGTTCAAGGAGGCGTCCCTGTCGTTGGAGGTCACGCCGCAGATCACCCCCGATGACCATGTGATCATGGTGGTCAAGGTCACCAAGGACGAGCCCGACTATCTCAACAAACTCAACGACGTACCGCCGATCAAGAAAAACGAGGTGAATGCCAAGGTGCTGGTCAAGGACGGCGAGACCATCGTCATCGGCGGGGTTTTCTCCAATACCCAAAGCAAAGTGGTAGATAAAGTGCCATTTTTGGGCGATGTGCCGTATCTTGGCCGCCTTTTCCGGCGCGATGTGCTGGCGGAGAAAAAATCCGAGCTGCTGGTATTCCTGACTCCGCGTATTATGAATAACCAGGCGATTGCTGTGAGTCGTTGATTCTGTGCGAAATTTGATTCTTGTAGGACCGATGGGGGCTGGAAAAAGCACCATCGGCCGATTGCTGGCCAAAGAGCTGCGCCTGCCATTCAAAGATTCCGACAAGGAAATTGAATTGCGCACGGGTGCCAATATCCCATGGATCTTCGATAAGGAAGGTGAGCTGGGCTTTCGCGACCGCGAGCAGGCGATGATTGCCGAGCTGTGCAGCTGCGACGGCGTGGTATTGGCCACCGGCGGCGGCGCGGTGATGCGCGATGAAAATCGGCGGGCGCTGCATGCCGGTGGTCGGGTGGTCTATCTGCATGCGTCGGTCGAGCAGCAGGTGGGGCGTACCGCCCGTGATCGCAATCGTCCTTTGCTGCGCACGGCAAACCCGGAAAAAACCTTGCGCGACCTGCTCGCGCTGCGCGATCCGCTGTATCGGGAAATCGCCGATCTGGTGGTGGAAACCGATGAGCGGCCGCCTCGGATGGTGGTTCTCGATATTCTCGAGCGCCTGCAACGGCTGCCACCCCGTTAAAGCCAGGCCCGAAATGCGCTATTCTCGGCGGCGCGCTATCACCCTGCGGGGTGTGGCGTAGAGCCATCAGGCAACGTCAGATCTTGACGTTGCCGGTCGTCAATACATCTTCAACGCGGGGACACATGCAGACACTTAAGGTCGATCTAGGCGAGCGCAGCTACCCGATCCATATTGGCGAAGGTCTGCTGGACCAGCCCGAATTGCTGGCCCCGCACATCGCCGGGCGGCAAGTGGCAATCATCTCCAACGAGACGGTCGCGCCGCTGTATCTTGAGCGTCTGAGCCGCAGCCTGGCGGCGTACTCAGTGATCTCCGTGATTCTGCCCGATGGCGAAGCCCACAAGAACTGGGAAACCCTGCAACTGATCTTTGATGGCCTGCTGACCGCACGCCATGACCGCCGAACCACCGTGATTGCCCTGGGCGGCGGTGTGATCGGCGACATGGCCGGCTTTGCGGCGGCCTGCTACCAGCGCGGCGTGGACTTTATCCAGGTGCCGACCACCCTGTTGTCCCAGGTCGATTCGTCGGTGGGCGGCAAGACCGGCATCAACCACCCCCTGGGCAAAAACATGGTCGGCGCGTTCTACCAGCCCCAGGCCGTGCTGATCGACACCGCGACCCTCAACACCTTGCTACCGCGGGAGCTGTCGGCGGGCCTGGCGGAGGTCATCAAGTACGGGTTGATCTGCGACGAACCCTTCCTGGCCTGGTTGGAAGAACATGTGGACGCCCTGCGCGCACTCGACCAGGTGGCGCTCACCGAGGCGATTTCCCGCTCCTGCGCCGCCAAGGCGCTGGTGGTGAATGCCGACGAGCGGGAGTCCGGTGTGCGGGCCACCTTGAACCTGGGCCACACCTTCGGCCATGCGATCGAAACCCACATGGGCTATGGTGTGTGGTTGCATGGAGAGGCCGTAGCGGCTGGCACAGTGATGGCATTGGAGATGTCGCAACGTCTGGGCTGGATCAGCGCCCAGGAGCGTGATCGCGGTATCCGCCTGTTCCAGCGTGCCGGTTTGCCGGTTATCCCACCGGAAGAGATGACCGAGGCGGACTTCCTCGAACATATGGCAATAGACAAGAAAGTGATCGACGGTCGCCTGCGACTGGTGCTGTTGCGCCATATGGGCGAAGCGGTAGTGACCGACGATTATCCGAAAGAGATTTTACAGGCCACGCTGGGAGCGGATTACCGCGCCCTGGCTCAGCTGAAAGGTTAATAAGATCCCGATGACTAGTTTGCATGCCGACGAGGCGTTCCTCGGCCACTACCAGTTAAGCCACGACCCTTTTGCTCCACGGGTGCCTGGTTTCAAATTTTTCCCGGCCCAGCGCAAGCCGGTGCTGGGGCAACTGCACCATCTCGCGCGCTACAGCCAGCTGCTGCTGGTCGTCACGGGCCCGTTGGGCAGCGGCAAGACCTTGCTGCGCCAGGCCCTGGTGGCCAGTACCAACAAACAGTCCGTACAGAGCGTGGTGGTGTCTGCCCGTGGCGCCGGTGATGCGGCGGGCGTGCTGCGTCAGGTAGCCCAGGCGCTGGATGTCGCCACTGCCGAGCCGAATGCGATCCTCAAGCAGGTGGTGCAACTGGGTCTGACCGGCCAGGAAGTCTACCTGCTGGTGGATGACGCCGAGCAGCTCGACGAATCCGCCCTGGAAGCGCTGTTGGCGCTGGCGGCGGGCACGCCGGAAGGTCGCCCCCATGTGTTCCTGTTCGGTGAATCGTCGTTGATCGCCGATCTGGAGCAGATCAGCGGTGATCAGGAGCTGTTCCACGTTATCGAACTGCAGCCGTACGAAGAGGAAGAAACCCGGGAATACCTGGCTCAGCGCCTCGAAGGCGCAGGGCAGGGCATCGAACTTTTCTCTGCTGCGCAGATCTCTGATATTCACGAAAGCTCTGACGGCTGGCCTGGCACCATCAACCAGGTCGCCCGCGATGCCATGATCGAAGCCATGATTGCCAGCCGCTCTGCGGTCAAGCGTCCAAAGATGGGGTTCACTATGCCTAAGAAGCACGTATTGGCAATTTCCGCCGTTGTCGTGGTTGCTGTTGCCGCCGCCTGGTTGATTCCGGGTCGCAGCAAGGCACCGACTACCGCAGGTGCGCCAACCGAACAGGCGCAGTTGCCACTGGGCAAGCCCACGCCGAATGTCGAGTTCGCCAATTCCGGTCAGCCGACCAACCTGCCGATGGTGGGTCAGCCGGTGATGCGTGGCCCGCTCGCCGAAGAAGCCGGTGGTATCTCTGAAGGCGACGACGGCGTGCCGGTGGAAGGCTCCAGCGCCACACCGCCGACCGTGACCACTACTGCGCCACCTGCCGGCGTCCCCGCAGGTACGCCAGCGACCCCTGTTGCGCCAGCCGCCAAGCCGACCCCGGCACCGACCGTTGCCACTGCCAAGCCTGCGGCGCCAGTGGCGAAGCCGGCTCCGGCTCCGGCGCCAGCCGCCAAATCGGCCGAAAAGCCGGCAGCCACCGTCGCCAAGGCCGGCAGCAGCTGGTACAGCAGCCAGCCCACCGGCAACTTTGTCGTGCAGATCCTCGGCACCAGCTCCGAAGCCAACGCCCAGGCGTTCGTGAAAGAGCAGGGCGGCGAATACCGTTATTTCAAGAAAGTGCTCAACGGCAAGCCTCTCTACGTGATCACCTACGGCAGCTTCCCAAGCCGTGCCGCAGCTGATTCCGCCATCAAAGCCTTGCCAGCGAAGGTTCAGGCTGGTAAACCTTGGCCTCGCACTGTCGCCAGCGTTCAACAAGAACTGGCAGCAACTCGCTGAAGATCCGGCGGCCTTACCCAGGCCGCCCTCCCGGCACCTCAAAAAAGATCGCAAGGCGTGCAGCCCCTCCAGGCCGCGCGCTTTGTGGTGTCTGCGTTACAGTAGCTTTTGAGTCGTAGCGGTCAGAATTAAAAAAGTTTTGACTAGCACAGCATATCGCTTTAAACCTTTCATAAATGCGACATAGATTTGCGACATTTCGTCGCTAAATTTGTGAGCGTTCGTGTCGGTGTGTACAATGACCTCCCTTTTGCCCCCGCTAAGCCGGCGTACGTTCGGCGTGGAAGGTAACCGGTTGAATTGAAAAGAAATTTGCCTCGTTACAAGAGGCAGCCTGGTGAGAAAGTGTCTATGAAAGCAGGTCTGTACCAACCCGATGAATTCAAGGATAACTGCGGTTTCGGCCTGATAGCCCATATGCAGGGCGAGCCCAGTCATACCCTTTTGCAAACGGCCATCGAGGCCCTGACCTGCATGACCCACCGCGGTGGGATCAACGCCGACGGCAAGACCGGTGACGGTTGCGGCTTGCTGATTCAAAAGCCCGACCAGTTCCTGCGCGCGGTCGCCAAAGAGCATTTCGCGGTCGACCTGCCCAAGCAGTACGCCGTGGGCATGGTGTTTTTCAACCAGGACCCGGCCAAAGCCGAAGCTGCTCGCGAGAACATGAACCGCGAGATCGTCGCTGCCGGCCTGCAACTTGTCGGCTGGCGCAAAGTGCCGATCGACACCAGCGTGCTCGGCCGCCTGGCCCTGGAGCGCCTGCCGCAGATCGAACAAGTGTTCATCGCAGGCGACGGCCTGAGCGACCAGGACATGGCGATCAAGCTGTTCACCTCCCGTCGTCGCTCGTCCGTGGCCAACGCCGCCGATGCCGACCACTACATCTGCAGCTTTTCCCACAAGACCATCATTTATAAAGGCCTGATGATGCCGGCGGACTTGACCGCCTTCTATCCAGACCTGAGCGATGAGCGCCTGCAAACCGCCATTTGTGTGTTCCACCAGCGCTTCTCCACCAACACCCTGCCGAAATGGCCGCTGGCCCAGCCATTCCGCTTCCTCGCCCACAACGGCGAGATCAACACCATCACCGGCAACCGCAACTGGGCCGTGGCCCGTCGCACCAAGTTCGCCAACGATTTGATGGACCTGGAAGAACTCGGCCCGCTGGTCAACCGTGTGGGCTCCGACTCCTCCAGCATGGACAACATGCTCGAACTGATGGTCACCGGCGGCATCGACCTGTTCCGTGGCGTGCGCATGATCATTCCGCCTGCGTGGCAGAACGTCGAGACCATGGACCCGGACCTGCGTGCATTCTACGAGTACAACTCGATGCACATGGAGCCGTGGGACGGCCCGGCCGGCGTGGTCATGACCGACGGTCGCTACGCGGTGTGCCTGCTCGACCGTAACGGTCTGCGCCCGGCCCGCTGGGTTACGACCACCAACGGTTTCATCACCCTGGCCTCGGAAATCGGCGTGTGGGACTACAAGCCGGAAGACGTGATCGCCAAAGGCCGTGTAGGCCCTGGCCAGATCCTCGCCGTGGACACCGAAACCGGCCAGATCCTCGACACCGATGCCATCGACAACCGCTTGAAGTCCCGTCACCCGTACAAGCAATGGCTGCGCAAGAACGCCCTGCGCATCCAGGCGACCATGGAAGACAACGACCACGGTTCGGCGTTCTACGACATCGACCAGCTCAAGCAGTACATGAAGATGTACCAGGTCACGTTCGAAGAGCGCGACCAGGTCCTGCGTCCGCTCGGCGAGCAAGGCTACGAGGCGGTCGGCTCCATGGGCGATGACACGCCGATGGCTGTGCTGTCCCAGCGCGTGCGCACGCCGTACGACTATTTCCGCCAGCAGTTCGCCCAGGTGACCAACCCACCGATCGACCCGCTGCGCGAAGCCATCGTGATGTCCCTGGAAGTCTGCCTCGGTGCCGAGCGCAACATCTTCCAGGAGTCGCCTGAGCACGCCTCCCGTGTGATCCTCAGCTCGCCGGTCGTTTCCCCGGCCAAGTGGCGTTCGCTGATGACTCTGGAGCGCCCGGGTTTCGACCGCCAGATCATCGACCTGAACTACGACGAGAGCCTCGGCCTTGAAGCCGCTGTGCGCAACGTCGCCGACCAGGCCGAAGAAGCCGTGCGCGCCGGGCGTACCCAGATCGTGCTGACCGACCGTCATATCGCTCCGGGCAAGTTGCCGATCCACGCGTCCCTGGCCACCGGCGCGGTGCACCACCGCCTGACCGAAAAAGGCCTGCGCTGCGACTCCAACATCCTCGTGGAAACCGCCACCGCCCGCGACCCGCACCACTTTGCGGTGTTGATCGGCTTCGGCGCCTCGGCGGTGTACCCGTTCCTCGCTTATGAAGTGCTGGGTGACCTGATCCGTACTGGTGAAGTGCTGGGCGACCTCTACGAGGTGTTCAAGAACTACCGCAAGGGCATCACCAAGGGCCTGCTGAAGATCCTGTCGAAGATGGGCATCTCCACCGTCACCTCCTACCGTGGCGCGCAGCTGTTCGAAGCCATTGGTCTGTCGGAAGAAGTTTGCGAGCTGAGCTTCCGTGGCGTGCCGAGCCGCATCAAGGGTGCGCGTTTCGTCGACATCGAAGCCGAACAGAAAGCCCTGGCCGCCGAAGCCTGGAGCGCGCGCAAGCCGATCCAGCAAGGTGGCCTGCTCAAGTTCGTGCACGGTGGCGAATATCACGCCTACAACCCGGACGTGGTGAGCACCCTGCAAGCCGCCGTGCAGCAGGGCGACTACGCCAAGTTCAAGGAATACACCGCGCTGGTGGATAACCGCCCGGTGTCGATGATCCGCGACCTGTTCAAGGTGAAGACCCTGGATACGCCGCTGGCCATCAGCGAAATCGAACCGCTGGAATCGATCCTCAAGCGCTTCGACTCCGCCGGTATTTCCTTGGGCGCCTTGTCGCCTGAGGCTCATGAAGCCCTGGCCGAAGCCATGAACCGCCTGGGCGCGCGTTCCAACTCCGGTGAAGGCGGTGAAGACCCGGCGCGCTACGGCACGATCAAGAGCTCGAAAATCAAGCAGGTTGCCACTGGCCGTTTCGGTGTGACCCCGGAATACCTGGTCAACGCCGAAGTGCTGCAGATCAAGGTGGCCCAGGGCGCCAAGCCCGGTGAGGGCGGCCAGCTGCCGGGCGGCAAGGTCAATGGCCTGATCGCCAAGCTGCGTTATGCGGTACCGGGCGTGACCCTGATCTCGCCACCGCCGCACCACGACATCTACTCGATTGAAGATTTGTCGCAACTGATTTTCGACCTGAAACAAGTCAACCCGCAGGCCCTGGTCTCGGTGAAACTGGTCGCAGAAGCGGGCGTCGGTACCATCGCCGCCGGCGTGGCCAAGGCCTATGCCGACCTGATCACCATCTCCGGCTACGACGGCGGCACCGGCGCATCGCCGCTGACCTCGATCAAGTACGCCGGCGCACCGTGGGAACTGGGCCTGGCGGAAACCCACCAGACCCTGCGCGGCAACGACCTGCGCGGCAAAGTGCGGGTGCAGACCGACGGTGGCCTGAAAACCGGCCTCGACGTGATCAAGGCCGCCATCCTCGGCGCCGAGAGCTTCGGCTTCGGCACCGCGCCGATGATCGCCCTGGGCTGCAAATACCTGCGCATCTGCCACCTGAACAACTGCGCCACCGGCGTCGCCACTCAGAACGAAAAGCTGCGCAAGGATCACTACATCGGCACCGTCGACATGGTGGTGAATTTCTTCACTTACGTCGCCGAAGAAACTCGTGAGTGGCTGGCCAAGCTGGGCGTGCGTTCCCTGGAAGAGCTGATCGGGCGCACCGACCTGCTGGACATCCTCGAAGGCCAGACCGCCAAGCAACAGCACCTGGACCTGACGCCGTTGTTGGGCAGCGATCACATCCCTGCAGACAAGCCACAATTCTGCCAGGTGGATCGCAACCCGCCGTTCGACAAAGGCCTGCTGGCCGAGAAGATGGTCGAAATGGCCGGTTCCTCGATCAACGACGCCATTGGTGGCGAATTCGCCCTGGATATCTGCAACTGCGACCGTTCCATCGGCGCACGCATCTCCGGCGAAATCGCGCGCAAGCACGGCAATCAGGGCATGGCCAAGGCGCCGATCACGTTCCGCTTCAAGGGCACTGCGGGCCAGAGCTTCGGCGTGTGGAACGCCGGCGGCCTGCACATGTACCTGGAAGGCGACGCCAACGACTACGTAGGCAAGGGCATGACCGGCGGCAAACTGGTCATCGTTCCGCCCAAAGGCAGCGTCTACAAGACCCAGGACAGTGCCATCATCGGCAACACCTGCCTGTACGGCGCCACCGGTGGCAAGCTGTTCGCCGCGGGTACGGCCGGTGAGCGTTTCGCCGTGCGTAACTCCGGTGCCCACACCGTGGTGGAAGGCACGGGCGATCACTGCTGCGAGTACATGACCGGTGGCTTTGTCGCGGTACTGGGCAAGACCGGTTACAACTTCGGTTCGGGCATGACCGGCGGTTTCGCCTACGTGCTCGACCAGGACAACACCTTCGTCGACAAGGTCAACCACGAGTTGGTCGAGATCCAGCGGATCAGCGGCGAAGCCATGGAATCCTACCGGAACCACTTGCAGCACGTGCTGGACGAGTACGTCGAGGAGACCGGCAGCGAATGGGGTCGTAACCTCGCCGAAAACCTCGATGATTACCTGCGTCGTTTCTGGCTGGTCAAGCCCAAGGCTGCCAACCTGAAATCGTTGCTTTCCAGCATCCGTGCCAACCCGCAGTGATATGCGCCTGAAGAGTTTGATGAGGTTTTAACATGGCTGAACGTCTGAATAACGACTTCCAGTTCATCGATGTCGGGCGCAAAGATCCGAAGAAGAAACTGTTGCGTCAACGCAAGAAAGAGTTCGTGGAAATCTACGAGCCCTTCAAACCCCAGCATTCGGCCGATCAGGCCCACCGCTGCCTGGGGTGCGGTAACCCGTATTGCGAATGGAAGTGCCCGGTGCACAACTTCATTCCCAACTGGCTCAAGCTGGTGGCCGAGGGCAACATCCTCGCCGCCGCCGAGCTGTCCCACCAGACCAACACCCTGCCGGAAGTTTGCGGCCGGGTGTGCCCGCAGGACCGCCTGTGCGAGGGTGCCTGCACCCTGAACGACGGTTTCGGCGCGGTGACCATCGGTTCGGTGGAGAAGTACATCACCGATACCGCGTTCGCCATGGGCTGGCGTCCGGACATGTCCAAGGTCAAGCCGACCGGCAAGCGTGTCGCGATCATCGGTGCGGGCCCGGCGGGCCTGGGCTGTGCCGACGTGCTGGTGCGCGGCGGCGTGACCCCGGTGGTGTTCGACAAAAACCCGGAAATCGGCGGCCTGCTGACCTTCGGCATCCCCGAGTTCAAGCTGGAAAAGACCGTGTTGAGCAATCGCCGCGAAGTCTTCACCGGCATGGGCATCGAGTTCCGCCTGAACACCGAAATCGGCAAAGACGTGACCATGGAGCAGCTGCTCGCCGAATACGATGCCGTGTTCATGGGCATGGGCACCTACACCTACATGAAGGGCGGCTTTGCCGGTGAGGACCTGCCGGGCGTTTACGACGCGTTGGACTTCCTGATCGCCAACGTCAACCGCAACCTGGGCTTTGAAAAGTCGCCGGAAGATTTCGTCGACATGAAAGGCAAGAAGGTCGTGGTCCTCGGCGGCGGCGACACCGCGATGGACTGCAACCGTACCTCGATCCGCCAGGGCGCCAAGTCGGTGACCTGTGCGTATCGCCGTGACGAAGCCAACATGCCCGGCTCGCGCAAAGAGGTGAAGAACGCCAAGGAAGAAGGCGTGAAATTCCTCTACAACCGCCAGCCGATCGCCATCGTCGGTGAAGACCGCGTCGAAGGCGTGAAGGTGGTCGAGACCCGTCTCGGCGAACCGGACGCCCGTGGCCGCCGCAGCCCCGAGCCGATCCCGGGCTCCGAAGAGATCATCCCTGCCGACGCCGTGGTCATCGCCTTCGGCTTCCGTCCAAGCCCGGCGCCGTGGTTCGAGCAGTTCGAGATCCAGACCGACAGCCAGGGCCGCGTTGTCGCCCCGGAACAAGGCCAGTACAAGCACCAGACCAGCAACCCGAAAATCTTCGCCGGTGGCGACATGGTGCGCGGCTCTGACCTGGTGGTGACGGCGATCTTCGAAGGCCGCAATGCCGCCGAAGGGATCCTGGACTACCTGCAAGTCTGACCCTGATCCCAGGTTGAAATGGGATCAAAATGTGGGAGGGGGCTGGCTGTGGTGAGGGGGCTTGCCCCCCGTCGGGTTCACCGCAGATCAAAGGGGCTGCTTCGCAGCCCGGCGCGGGACAAGCCCGCTCACCACAGCCAGCCCTCTCCCACATTTGTTTTGTGCTGTGTTCAAGCTACCGCGACAAATTGACCCGATAGACAAAAGGCACCGCTCTTGCCGTGCCTTTTGCGTCGCGCTCTGAGAAAATGCCCGCACTTTTTTTGCGGATGCCGACATGACTGCCCTCAAGAACGACCGTTTCCTTCGTGCCCTGCTCAAGCAACCCGTGGACGTCACCCCCGTGTGGATGATGCGTCAGGCCGGTCGCTACCTGCCGGAATACCGCGCCAGTCGCGCCCACGCCGGCGACTTCATGAGCTTGTGCATGAACCCGGAGTTCGCCTGCGAAGTCACCCTGCAGCCACTGGACCGCTACCCACAGCTGGACGCGGCCATCCTCTTCTCCGACATCCTCACCATCCCCGACGCCATGGGCCAGGGCCTGTACTTCGAGACCGGCGAAGGCCCGCGTTTCAAGAAAGTCGTCAGCACCCTGGCCGATATCGAAGCCCTGCCGATCCCCGACCCGCACAAAGACCTTGGCTACGTGATGGACGCCGTCAGCACCATCCGCCGCGAGCTGAACGGCCGCGTGCCGCTGATCGGCTTCTCCGGCAGCCCATGGACCCTGGCCACCTATATGGTCGAAGGCGGCTCGTCGAAAGACTTCCGCAAGACCAAGGCCATGCTCTACGACAACCCGCAAGCCATGCACCTGCTGCTGGACAAGCTGGCCCAGTCGGTCACCTCCTACCTCAACGGCCAGATCATGGCCGGTGCGCAAGCCGTGCAGATCTTCGATACCTGGGGCGGCAACCTGTCCGCGGCGGCGTACCAGGAATTCTCCCTGGCCTACATGCGCAAGATCGTCAGCGGCCTGATCCGTGAACACGAAGGCCGCAAAGTGCCGGTCATCCTGTTCACCAAGGGCGGTGGCCTGTGGCTTGAAAGCATCGCCGACGCTGGCGCGGATGCACTGGGCCTGGATTGGACCTGCGATATCGGCGAAGCCCGTCGTCGTGTCGGTGGCAAGGTCGCGCTGCAAGGCAACATGGACCCGACCGTGCTGTACGCCAAGCCGGAAGCGATCCGCACCGAAGTCAGCCGCATCCTGGCCAGCTACGGCACAGGCAGTGGCCACGTGTTCAACCTCGGCCATGGCATCACTCCGGAAGTGAACCCGGACCATGCGGGTGCGTTCCTGCAGGCCGTGCACGAGCTGTCTGCGCAATACCACCCGTAATACTCCCGCCTGAATCGGATCCCCCTTTGCCTGGCGAAGGGGGATTCGCTGCGTTTCAGCGTTCGTTAAGTCCTGCCTTGGTAGTGTGGGTGCTTTGGGATTTCTCCTACAGCCCCCGGTAACTTGCCTCGGTAAAAATCCTACCCGACTCTTCCTCTCGCCAGTGCATGGCGTTCATTGTCAGGTGATCTCAGGATGAACACTTCAGCGTATTCAACGAGCCAGAAACTGCTGCATTGGGTTTCGGCTGTCATTATTGTGTGGGCGTTATTGTCGGGTTTTTTCGTGGCGGTATTCAGCGTGCCCGCCTCGGTCAAGGCGTGGGTGGCGTTCTTCAATGTGTCGCTGACCACTGTCTATATTCCGGTGTTTGTCTTGCGGGTCTATTGTTCCTTTGCCCACGGCCTGGACTTTTCCGTCAAGCGAACACTGCAGGAATACCTGGCGTTGCTGGTTCACAAGGCCATGTACCTGGTGCTCGCCATGGTGTTGGCGACCGGCGTGCTGATGATGGATCGCCCGATCAATATCTTTAACCTGCTCTCCATCGCCCCCCTCGAGCACGACCCGGCCCGCATCGCCCTGTATACCCGTGTGCATGTGCTCTCGTGTGTGGGGTTGCTGCTGATGCTGGTCCTGCATATCGGCGCCGTAGTCATGCATGAGCGACGAGGCAAGCGGGTGATGGCGCGGATGTTGTTCAAGGCGCCGGTTGTTCAAGGGGCGGTCAGCGGTGGCAACTTCGCCAACTTCAACGCCACCAGCAACGCACCCATCAACAGCGCCACGATAAACGCGCCGATGCCGTTCCATCCGCCGAAGTGCCAGAAGAATCCGCCCGCTGTCCCGGCGATGCTTGAGCCTACGTAATAGCAAAACAGATACAGCGACGACGCCTGCCCCTTGGCTTTCACCGCGCGGCGCCCGATCCAGCTGCTGGCCACCGAGTGGGCGCCAAAGAAGCCGAAGGTGAAGATCAGCATGCCCGGCACCACCAGCCACAGCGGGGTGAACAGGGTCAGGGCCATGCCGGCGAGCATCAGCACGATGGTGGCCCAGAGCACGCGGCGGCGGCCGAGGCGGTCGGCCAGGGAGCCGATTTTTGCCGAGCTGTAGATGCCCGAGAGGTACACCAGCGACAGCAGGCCCACCACGGCCTGGCTCAGGTCATACGGGTCGGCCAGCAGGCGATAGCCGATGTAGTTGAACATCGTCACGAACGCGCCCATCAGCAGGAAGGCTTCAAGGAACAGCCACGGCAGGCCGGCATCCTTGAAATGCATGACGAAGCCATCCACCAGGCTGCGCGGCTTGAGGCTGCTGGCGCGGAAGTTGCGCGATTCGGGGAGGATCTTCCAGAACACCGTGGCGGCAATCAGCGCCAGGGCGCCGATGATCAGCATTGCGGTGTGCCAGCTGACGAAGTCGATCAGTACACCGATGATCAGGCGTCCGCTCATGCCCCCGATGGCGTTGCCGCCGATGTACAGGCCCATAGCCAGGCCGATGTGCTGGGGGTGGATTTCTTCGCTCAGGTACGTCATCGCCACGGCAGCCAGGCCGCTCAAGGACAGGCCCACCAGCGCACGCATCAGCAGAATCCCTTCCCAGGACGGCATCAGGCCGCTGGCGATGGTCGCCAGCGCGGCGCAAAACAACGCGGCGACCATCACCGGCTTGCGGCCCAGGGTGTCGGAAATCGGCCCGGTGATCAGCAAACCCAGCGCCAGCATCGCCGTCGCCACTGAGAGGATCAGGCTGCTTTGTGCCGCATTGATCGAGAACTCGTGGGACAGCGCCGGCATCATGGGCTGCACGCAATACAGCAGGGCGAACGTGGCGAAGCCGCCGGAGAACAGCGCCAGCACCGTGCGCATGAACATCGGCGTGCCTTTTTCGATGTATGCGTCATTGAGCTGCGCCACCACCTCATCCAGGGCGGTGGGCGGGACTTCTTGGGCGAATGGAGCGACAGCAGATTTCACGGAGACCTCGGGGAGGAAAAGCCTGCCAGGACTGGCAATGCAAAAAAGAATATAGCTGGCTAATGATTCTTTCCAATATATTGTTCGACCCGTTTGATAGCTTTTACGACCTAATGAGGCTGGCATGGAATTACGTCACCTGCGGTACTTCATCGCTGTCGCCGAGGAGCTGCACTTTGGTCGCGCGGCGCAGGTGCTGGGCATCTCGCAACCGCCGTTGAGCCAGCAGATCCAGGCGCTGGAGCAGGAGGTGGGGGCTCGGTTATTCGAGCGGACCAATCGTCGGGTCGAACTGAGCGAGGCCGGACGCCTGTTCCTGCACGAGGCGCGGCTGGTACTGGCCCAGGTCGACAAGGCGGCGGATGTGGCCCGCCGCGCACAGTTGGGGGAGCTGGGCGAGCTGAAGATCGGCTTCACCTCGTCGGCGCCGTTCAACTCCACGATTCCGCAGGCGATCTTCGCGTTTCGCCAAGCCTTCCCGGCGGTGCACCTGAACCTGCAGGAAATGAGCAGCACCGAAGTGGCCGAATCGCTGGTGGATGAGTCGATCCAGGTTGGGCTGATGCGGCCGCTGCCGTTGCCGGACTCATTGAGTGTGATTGAGCTGATGCGCGAACCGCTGGTTGCCGTATTAAACGCTGACCACCCCTTAGTGGAGGGCAGTGAGCGTGGCCTGCGCCTCGCGCAACTGGCGGAGGAGCCCTTTGTATTTTTCCCTCGCACCTACGGCAGTGGCCTGTACGCCCAACTGCTCAACCTGGCCCGTGATGCCGGCTTCAGCCCGCACTTCGCCCAGGAAGCGGGGGAGGCGATGACCATCATCGGGTTGGTGGCGGCGGGCTTGGGCGTGTCGGTGCTGCCAGCGTCATACCAACGGATACGCATCGATGGCGTGGTCTATCGCACCTTGCTGGATCAGGAGGCGGTGACGGCGGTATGGCTGGTGCAGCGCAAAGGCGCACAAACGCCGATGGCGAAGGCGTTTGTGGAGTTGTTGGTGGTGAGCGGGCTAGCCCCAAATCTGACGCTGTGATCTGCCTGAAAAAACGCGGTGATCTTAATGGGGCTGCTACGCAGCCCAACGCGGGCGGTGCGACGATTCGACAAGCCCGCTCGCCACAGAGGTTGTGCCCGGCCTTGGTTTTACTTCGACGTTCCCGTCTGCTCGAACAACTGCGCCGCCGACCCTGCCTCACCACTCACGCCATTGCTGCGCAATCCCGCCATGATGTCGCTGTCCAGGTTGTTCACCCAACGGTTGTAGTTGCGATGGATCTTGCCGTCCTTGTAGCCCAGTTGGCGGCTGTCGCGGTAGGTGATGGCGTAGCTGTTGCGGGTGTAGCGGATGTCGATGGCCGCGTAGTACTGGTTGCGCACGGTGATCTCGGCCTGCACCAGCTGCGGGCTCAGGCGTTGCACCGTCCATTCGCGTTTTTGCAGAGCGTTGACGATCACCGTTTTCATTTTCTCTTCACTGAGCTGAGCGTCGGCCGGCAGGTCGTGCTGGGTGTTGAGGATCGGTTTGCTGGTACAGCCGGCGGTGGTCAGCAGGGCCAGGGTGATCAGCGTAGCGCGTAGCAAAGAAGACATTCCGTATTCTCCAATCGATTAAAAGTCAGGACCAGCGGCGGAAGATCAGCGACGTATTGACGCCGCCAAAGGCAAAGTTGTTGTTCATCACGTAGTCGTGGTGCATCTCGCGGAATTCACCCTGCAGGTAATCCAGCTCGCCGCATTGCGGGTCGACGGAGTCCAGGTTGAAGGTGTGCACGTATTGGTCGCGGTTCATCATCTCGATGCTGAACCACGATTCCAGTGCACCGCAGGCGCCCAAGGTGTGGCCGAGGAAGCTTTTCTGCGAGCTGATGGGCATGCGGCTGCCGAACAGGCTGCTGGTGGCCTGGGTTTCGGCGATATCGCCCTGGTCGGTGGCGGTGCCGTGGCCGTTGACGTAGCCGATGGCGGCAGGCTCCAGGCCCGCATCTTCCAGGGCCAGCTCCATGGCGCGGCGCATGGTTTTCTGTTCTGGGCGGGTGGTGTGCTGGCCGTCGGCATTGCTGCCGAAGCCGACGATCTCGGCATGGATATGCGCGCCCCGCGCCAGTGCGTGTTCCAGTTCTTCGAGCACCAGCATGCCGCCGCCTTCGCCAATCACCAGGCCGTCGCGGCCGCTGTCGTAGGGGCGTGGGCTGGTCTGCGGCGCATCGTTCTTCAGGCTGGTGGCATACAGCGCGTCGAACACCATGGCTTCGGTGGGGCACAGCTCCTCGGCGCCACCGGCGAGCATCAACGGCAGGCGGCCGAACTTGATCGCTTCATAGGCATAGCCGATGCCCTGGCTGCCGCTGGTACACGCGCTGGACGTGGGGATCAGCCGCCCGGTGAGGCCGAAGAAGATGCTGATATTCGCCGCCGTGGTGTGGGGCATCATGCGCACGTAGGAGTTGGCATTGAGCCCCTCGGCCACCGAGTTCAGCAGCATATTGCCGAAGGCTTTGATCTCGTCGGTACTGCCGGTGGACGAGCCACAGGCCACGCCCATGCGCCCGTCCTTGATCGACTCGTCGCCGAGCAAGCCCGCGTCCTGCAACGCCTGTTCCGCCGCCCACACCGCCAGGCGCGAGACACGGCCCATGCTGCGCAGCTGCTTGCGCGTCCAATGGGCGGGCACGACGAAATCATCGACCGGCCCGGCCAGGCGCGTGTTCAATTCGGTAAAACGCTCCCACTCGTCCATGCGTCGGATGCCGCTGCGGTTGGCGCGGAAGTTGGCGGCGATGGTGTCCCAGTCGCTGCCCAGGGAGGTCACGCCGGCCATGCCGGTGACGACGACGCGTTTCATCAGCACAGGCCTCCATTCACGGCCAGGACCTGGCGCGTGATATAGCCGGCTTCGGCCGACATGAGGAAATTCACTGCACCGGCGACTTCTTCCGGGGTGCCCATTCGTTGCGCCGGGATCATCTTCATCAGTTCTTCCACCGGTACGTTTTCATCCAGCATGGCGGTGTCGATCAAACCGGGGGCGACGCAGTTGACGGTGATCCTGCGCTTGCCCAGTTCGATGGCGAGGGCCTTGGCCGCACCGATCAGGCCGGCCTTGGAGGCGCTGTAGTTGACCTGGCCACGGTTGCCGATCAACCCGGAGACCGAGGTGATGCACACGATACGCCCTGCTGCGCGACGACGAATCATCGGCATCATCACCGGGTGCAGCACGTTGTAGAAGCCATCCAGGTTGGTGCGCATCACCACGTCCCAATCGTCTTCCGACAAGGCCGGGAAGGCGCCGTCGCGGGTCAGGCCGGCGTTGAGCACCACGCCGTAATAAGCACCGTGTTGCTCAACATCGGCTTCAAGGATCTGCTTGCACGCGGCGCGGTCCGCCACATCGAATTGCAGCACCCGCGCCTGGCGGCCCAGGGCCTCGATCTCGACCTGTACCGCGCAGGCTTCGGCCCGACCGCTGCGGCAATGCAGCACGATGTCATGCCCGGCCTGGGCCAGGCGCAGGGCAATGGCGCGGCCGATGCCACGGCTGGAGCCGGTGACCAGTACGGGTTCAGTCATGGCGTTTCGTCCTTCGATTCATCTAAATAGTTGGCCGCCTGGGGCGGTCGAAATACGTTCAAGCGCGCACTGGCCTGGATACCGCTACCGGTGAGGTGGCATTCGAACACACCCATGCCGTTGTCGTCTTCCAGGGAACGCAGGCCGTGGATGTTCAACTCGGCGCCGGCCGGGAAGTGTTCCACGTTGCACTCGAACTTGCGTGTGCCGAGCAGGAAGCCCAGTTCCACCGCTTCACCCTTTTGACGGGCGCGGCAGCCGGCGTAGGCGGCGACGCTCTGCGCCATCAACTCGATGCCGACCCAGGCCGGCAGGCTGCCGTCAGGGCGGTTGAACAGGCCGCCGGGCTTGACGGTGAGGCGGGTGTGAATCTGCTCTTCATCGAACGACAGCACCTGGTCGATCAGGATCATGTCGCCGGCGTGGGGCAGCAGTTCGGCGAGTGGCCAATCGGTCATGGGGCCTCTCCGATTATCAGGCTGACATTGTTGCCGCCGAAGGCAAACGAGTTGCTCATCAGGCAGCGTTTTTCCAAGGTGTCCCCCGCCTGCGCCCATTGCAGGGCGGGCAGCGCGGGGTCGGCCTGGCCGTCCCACACATGGGGCGGCACCCGGCCATGGGCCAGGCTCAGCCAGCAGAACGCGGCTTCCAGCGCGCCGGCCGCGCCCAGGGTGTGGCCGCTCATGGGTTTGGTCGACGAGCAGGTCACGCCGTCGGGGAACAGGCTGGCGACGGCCAGGCTTTCCATGGCGTCGTTGTGTTGGGTGGCGGTGCCGTGCAGGTTCAGGTAGCCGATCTGCCCGGGCTGCACGTTCGCACTGGCCAGGGCCTTGCGCATCGCCTGCAACGCACCTTTGCCGGTGGGTTCCGGCGCGGAGATATGGTGCGCATCGCAACTCGCACCGCTGCCCAGCAGGGCGATCGCCGCAGGCGCTTTAGTCATCAGGAACAGCACCGCCGCTTCGCCGATATTGATGCCGTTGCGGTTCACCGAAAACGGGTTGCAGCGTTCATTGGACACGGCTTCCAACGCGCCGAACCCATTGAGGGTCAGCTTGCACAGGCTGTCGACGCCGCCGCAGAGCACCGCGTCGCACACTCCCAGGTCGAGCAGGCGTTGTGCGCTCATCAAGGCCCGGGCGCTGGAGGTGCAGGCGGTGGAAATCACATAGGCCGGGCCGCTCAGTTGCAGCCAGTCGGCGAGAAAATTCGCCGGGGCGCTGAGTTCCTGTTGCTGGTAGTCGTAGTCGCTGGGGAAGTGCTGATCGCGCAGGTACTGGGCGATTCCACGGCTGGCTTCGTCGATGCCGGAGGTGCTGGTGCCGAGCACGACCCCGACCCGCGAGGCGCCATAGCGGTGGATCGCCTGGCGAATCTCGCCCTCGATCTGCAGCGCCGCCTCCAGCAGCAGTTGGTTATTGCGGCTGCTTTGCTGGCCGAGCTCTGTCGGAATGGTCGCCAGCTCGCCGTGCACACTGCCTACCGGCAGCGTGCGCTCCGGCACCCAGCCGCTTTCGGCACGCATCCCCGAGCAGTCGCCGGCAAACAGGCTGCGACTGACGGCGGCCTGGCCACGGCCGAGGGCGCAAATCACGCCGAGGGCATTGAGGTAGGCGCTCATCGGGCGGCACCGAGTGGCGTGATGCGGTAGCTCAAGGGCTGGCCGCTCATGTTCACACTGAAGACTTCTGACGATTGGTAGACGATCTGCCAATGGCCCGGCAGGGTGCGCGTGAGGTCCATCGCCTGGGCGCCGGGGTAGAGCGCGCGTACGTCATCGGCCGAGGTCAAGGCAAACAACAGTGCGGCAAACAGCTCGCGCGCCTGGGGATTGGGCGGCAGCAGGCCGTCGGCCTGCCACTGGCCATCGATCAGTTTCTGCCGGGCCTGGGGAATGCCCAGGGGGTCCATCATCGACCAGCGGAGTGCGCCGCCTTCGCGTTGGATCACCAGCAGCCAGTCCTGGCTCTGGCCGTCCGCCAGGCGCTGCACATGCAGCTGTAGCGGCAAGGCCAGGGTTGGGGTTTTTTCAGGCAGCGGCGGCTGGCTGGCGCAGGCGCTCAGCAGCAACAGGCAACCGATCAACAGGCTGCGCATCATGGTGCGGCGCTCGCCAGGGGTTTGCGCGCCACGCAGTTGACCAGGGTTTCCTCACGCTGGCCCACCGGCGGCGGGTTACGCAGGCCCCAGCGCTCCAGCAGGCCGAAGTCGCGGGAACGGCTCCACCACAGGTAGGGGTACGAAACGTTCTGCGGGCCGAACTCAAAGCCCTGCTCGCGGAGCATCTGCAGGTACTCTTCGGCGCTTTTCTGCACATGCATGGGATGGCGGAACAGCCAGCGAATGACCCAGGTGTCGATATAGGCTTCGGTGGATTCGGCAAACAGCAAGTAACCGCCCGGCTTGAGCACCCGGTAGAACTCCTTGAGTGCGCGATGCTGTTCAACCAGGTGATGGAAGGTCTGGTGGCAGAACAGGATGTCGACGCTGGCGTCCGGCACATCGAGGGTGGCGCAGTCGCTGCCGATCAATTCGATGGCCAGGCCCTGGCGCGCGGCTTCGGCCTTGCTCAGTTCCAGGCTGTGGGGGTCGGCATCCAGGCCGATCAGGCGCGCGGGGGCAAACACCTGCTGCAGGTACTGGAATGACTTGCCCTGGCCGCAACCGGCGTCCAGCAGCACCGGCGCCTGGGGCAACGGGTCGGTGAACAGGCCGCGCAGGTCGTTGATTGCCACGCGCAATACATGGTGCTGCCAGGTATGGCTGCGCAGGAACCAGAAGCCGAAGCGGGTTTCTTCGACGTAGTTTTTACTCAGGTATTGAGACGTCATACCGGTTCACTCGCGCAAATTTCCGACAACATCCGCAAGCGCCGCTTGGGCTCGCTGACAAACGGGTTGCGTTCGTCCCACGCGTAACCTGCGAGGATCGAACTGATCATCCGCCGAATGTCCGGTGAGCTGCCGGGGTGGAAGATCACATCCTGGAAGGTGCCTGCATACCAGCCTTCGACGTAGCAGCGGAAGGTGTCGACACCGCGCTTGAGCGGCTCGGCAAACTCGGTTTGCCAGTCCACGGTCTCGCCTTTGAGCTGACGGTGCAGCACGCCGGCGGCCATGCTCGCCGAGCGCATGGCGATGGTCACGCCGGAGGAGAACACCGGGTCGAGGAATTCCGCCGCATTGCCCAGCAGCGCAAAGCCGGGGCCGTGCAGGGTTTTGACGTTGGCCGAGTAGCCGCCGATGGTGCGCGCGGGGGTATCCCACACAGCGTGGCGCAGTACACCGGACAGGCTTGGGGTTTCATCGATAAAACCCCGCAGGCAAGCGTCGAGGTCGCTGTCGCGGCCGTCGAAATGCTCCTTGGCCGCGACCACGCCGACCGAGCAACGACCGTTGCTGAACGGGATGGTCCAGAACCAGATATCGCGTTTCGTAGGGTGCGTGGTGACCAGGATCTTGGTGCGGTCGAAGCCTGGGTGTTCGATGCGGTCTTCAACGTGGGTGAACACCGCCTGGCGCAGCGGGAAATTCGACGGCGCCTCCAGGTCGAGCAGGCGCGGCAGCACGCGGCCGTAGCCGCTGGCATCAAGCACGAACTTGGCCTTGATGTGGTACTCGCTGCCGTTCTCGCGGCGCACATGCAGGTAGCGGCACTCACCGGAGAAATCCACGCCGACGATGGTTTCGCCGTAGCGGATGTCGACGCCTTGCTGGGCTGCCTGATCGGCCAGCAACTTGTCGAACTCGCCGCGCTGCACCTGGAAGGTAGTGGGCTTGCCGTTGCTGAAGGTGTCACCGAAATCGAACGCGCTGTAACGCTCGCCCCAGGCGAACGCGGCACCGGTTTTTACCTGGAATCCCGCCGCCTGCACGGCGTCGAGCATGCCGGCCTCTTCGATGAAATCGATGCAGTGCGACAGCAGGCTTTCGCCGATCGAGAAGCGCGGAAAATGCTGGCGCTCGATGATCAATACATCATGCCCTTTGCGTTTAAGCAGTGCGGCGGCAATCGCGCCGGATGGCCCGGCACCAATCACCACGACCTGGCGACGTTCCATTTCAACTATGGGCACGAGGGCTCCTTGCCGCTTTGGCGATAACTACATTCATGAGGCGTGTTTCCGTTGGCCGGCCCAGGGGGCCAGCATAAAGCTGAATGCCAGGCCCAGGCTGACCGACAGGCCGAAATTACTCACTGCCGGGGTACTGGACACCGCCAGCAGGCCGAACGACAACCAGGTCGTCAGCGCTGCCAGCAGCGTCCCTAAAAGGCTGACCGCGGGGCCGCCGATCTGTTCGCGCATCAAAATCGCATAGTCGACACTGATGGCCGTGACCAGCAGCAACCCGAACAGGCTGAACAGGGTCAGCGGCTGGCCCAGCCAACCCAGGCTGGCCAGGCTGCACAGTGCAGCCAGCAACGGCAGGGCGACGATGCGCAAGGCCCCGCCGAATCCGAACGGCAGGATCAGTAACAGCACGATCAGCACGCAGGACATCAACTTCAATTCGGCGGCGCTGATCTGCGTGTCGGCGAATACACGGTTCAAATCCCCGAGACGATCCACCAACTGCACGCCGGGCAGGTCCACGGCTTGTACCCGCAGCAGCGCCGGGTTGTTCAAGCCCTGCAGGCTGACCATGGCCGCCACGCCGCCGTCCACCGGGCCCAGCCACAGGGTGCGCCAAGGTTCGGCCAAGGGGCCCACCAGCGCAGCGTCGATGTCTTCGGTGGGCAGCGCTTGCAGTTGCGCGACTTCGGCGTGCAGGGCGCCGGCGGGCACGCCGAGGTCCAGCAGCGGCTGCCAATGCTGTGGAAGTGTGCTCAGGGCGTCGCGCAGTTGCTGCTGTTCGGCGGGCAGGCTGACCAGTTGGTTGAGCGCCAGGTAACCCTGGAGCTTGTCCATATTCACCAACTGGTCCAGGCGTTGGCCCAGGGCGGCTTGGCGCTCCAGCAACTGCGGCTGGTTGTCGGCCCGTATCAGGAAAAACTGGCTGGTGGGCTGGAAACCGGTAATGCGCGCCACGGCCTGTGCCTCTTGCAGCAACTGCGGCGGCGCGCCGATCCACTGGCGGATATCGTTTTTGCTGTTCAACTGCCAAAGGCCGCCGGCGCAGAACAGCAACACCCACACCAGCAGCACCGGACTGGGCACACGCTTGAGCAAGGCGGCCCGCACCCGCCACAGGCATTCGGCGACGCGCAGCGGCCATTGTGCCGGGCGCAGTTCGACACCCTTGAGCAGTGCCGGCAGCAGGCACGCCGCTGACAGGTAGGCGCCGACCAGGCCCGCGGCGGAGAACACCGCGATTTGCGTCAAGGCCGGGAAGGGCGTCCAGGCCAGAGCCAGGTAGCCGATGCAACTGGTGGCCAAGCTCAGGCTCAGCCCTGGCAGCGTCAGGCGCAATGCCGGCCAACTGCGCCAGGGGTTCATGCTCCAGCTTTTCGACAGGTAGTGCAGCGGGTAATCCACCGCGACGCCGATCAGGCTGGAGCCGAGCACCAGGGTCATCACATGCATATGGCCGAACAGCGCCACGCAAGCGACGGCACCAAACAGCATGCCCACCAGCACCGGTACAAACGCCAGCAGCACTCGCCAGCGGCGGAACGCCAGCAACAGCAACAGCAGAATGCCGACGGTGGCGCCGCCGCCGACCCAGGTGATTTCCCGCGTGGCCTGTTGCTGGCCGTTCGCCGCGTAAAGCAAACCGCTGGCGGCGAGCAATTGCGCGCCGTATTCGCCGGCCTGCGTGCGGCTGGCCTGGAGCAGATCCGCCACTTGCAGCGGCAGTTTCATGTCGAATGCATTGCCGGTGGTACGTGCGCGCAGCAGCACCCAGCTCTTGCCGTCGGCATCGGCGATCAAGGCGCCGCTGCCGATGTCCAGTTGCACCGAGCCGTGCTGCGGCTGGCTGTTCTGGATGCGCCCGGTCAGGCCCAGCCAGTCGTCCTGGCTCGGCACCAGGCTGAAGCCGGTGAAGGGGTCGAACAGCGACTGCACCCGTTGCTGAATGAACGCGTCGGGGTGCTCGATCAGCTGTTCGCGGTCCTTGGCCGAGAGCATCGCCAGCCGTCCGCGCAGCAACTGCTCACGCAGCGCCGGCAGGTCGGCTTGCAGGTTCCATTGCACCTTCTCGAACAAGCCGCTGGCCTGCCAGCGCTCGCCCAATTGCTGGGCCACGGCCACCGCTTGCTGGCGATCGGCGTGCCCCACCAACACCAGCATTTCGCGGTTGAGCGGCTCCTGCATGCGCTGTTCGGCTTGCAGTTCCAGGGCGTCCGGCGTACTGCCCGGCACCAGCTCCATCAGGTTGGCCGACAGCGGTGCGCCGTGGCGCCACTGCCAGCCGGCCAGGGCCAGCACGGCCACCAGCAGGATCAGGAACAGGCGGGGCAGCAGGCGCTCACTGGGCAAAGTCGTGTTGCTCCGCGTCGCTCAATGGCTGGTCGGCGCTGCTGTCCTGCATGCGCAGCACGGTGCTGTCGCCCTGGGTTTCCAGCAGTTCGATGGTGTGCACCAGCTCACCACCGTCGATATTGATCTGGGTGAATACCTGCTTGAGCAGCAGTGAACGCGGGATCAGCGTGAGCTTCCATTGCCGGGCTTCGCCTTGCAGTTGCAGCTCGAAGTCACGCTGCAAGCCGCTGCTGTCGCCCTGGAGCACGGCGAGGAACAGGCGGTTCTGTTCGGCACCGGCGCTCTTGTTCGGCAGCAGTTGCCAGCCGTTGGCGTCACGGCGGGCAATGCCTTGGGCGCTGATGCGGTAGTCCTGTTGCAGCGGGGTTTTCAGCAGCCACAGCAGGCCGTGGTCCTTGGCCAGGACGAAGGTGCCTTTGCTGACCAACGGCTGCGGCAGCGCACGCAGGTGTTTTTCCTGGATGAAGCTGCCGTGGATCACTGAGGGTTTGGCCAACTGGTCGCTGAGTTGTTGCAGGTCGAAGGCCTGGGCTTGAAGCGACAGCAGCAACGCGCCGAGGAAGGTGATCAGTTTCATGACAAGGCCCTGTCGACGGCGTCGGTGAATACTTTGGGGGACGCCAGCTGCATCTCGCGAGTGGCGATGTCCACCGCCACCTGCACAGTGCTGGCGCGGGTCAGGCGCTCGCCGCTGGCCAGGTCGGTGATCAGGTAATTGATCTTCAAGCGGTTCTCCCATTCCACCAGGCTGGCGCGCACGTTGATCGTCTGGCCGAACACCGCACCGCGTACATAGCGCAGTTGCATGTCGATCACCGGCCAGGCGTAGCCGGCGTCGAGCATGGCCGTGTAGTTGTGGCCGATCTTGTCCAGCAGCGCGCAGCGTGCGATTTCCAGGTACTTCACGTAATGCCCGTGCCAGACGACGTTCATCGTGTCGACGTCAAAAAACGGCACCAGGATTTCGGTGTCGCTGTGCAATACGCCAGGGCTACGCATGCAGCCTCCAGTGTTGCTCGGCGATGCGTTGCAGGCACAGGCGCAGTTCGCCTTCGAGGGCACGGTCTTCGATGACCGGCGGGAAGTCCTGGGCCAGCTCTGCATGCATGGCCGCCAGCGCCGGCGGCAACGGGCGTGCGTCGTCGGCCTGGGCGCGCAGCCACACGCCCTGGTTGGCAGCGAGCAGGGTGGCGGCGGCGACCTGTTCGGTCAGCTCCAGCACGCGGATCGCATCGCGGGCGGCGATGGTGCCCATGCTCACCTTGTCCTGGTTGTGGCACTCGGTGGAGCGCGAGAACACGCTGGCCGGCATGGTGTTTTTCAATGCTTCGGCGGTCCAGGCGCTGGTGCCGATCTGCACCGCCTTGAAACCGTGGTTGATCATCGCGCGGTCCGCCGGTGCACCGGACAGGTTGCTCGGCAGGCCGTGGTTGTAGCGCACGTCCACCAGCAGGGCGAGCTGGCGGTCGAGCAGGTCGGCGACGTTGGCCACCAGGGTCTTGAGGCTGTCCATGGCAAAGGCGATATGCCCACCGTAGAAATGCCCGCCGTGCAGCACGCGTTCTTCTTCGGCGTCGATGATCGGGTTGTCGTTGGCGCTGTTCAGTTCGATCTCGATAAACGAACGCAGCCAGTTCAGGCTGTCCGCCAGCACGCCGAGGACGTGGGGCGCGCAGCGCAGCGAGTAGCGATCCTGCAGGCGATGCAGCGGCGCGGTCGGCGCGTCGATCGCCAGGTCCTTGCGCAGCCAGGCGGCGACTTGCATCTGCCCCGGGTGCGGCTTGGCAGCGAACAGGCGCTCGTCGAAGTGTTCCGGGTTGCCTTGCAGCGCCACCACGTTGAGTGCGGTGATGCGCGTGGCCAGTTGCAGCAGGTAGTCGGCACGGGCAAAGGCCAGGCAAGCGATGCCGGTCATCACCGCGGTGCCGTTCATCAGTGCCAGGGCTTCCTTGGGGCGCAGTACCAGCGGCTCCCAGCCGAGTTCGCGGTGCACGTCGGCTGCCTGGCGACGCTCGCCACGGAACAGCACTTCGCGCTCGCCGGACAGGGTCGCGGCCACGTAGGACAGCGGGGTCAGGTCACCGCTGGCGCCCACCGAGCCTTCTTCCGGGATCAGCGGCAGTACGTCGTGTTCGAGGAAGGCATGCAGGCGCTCCAGCAGTTCCACGCGCACCCCAGAGACACCGTGGCACAGCGACTGCAAGCGCGCCGCCAGCACCGCACGGGTGGCTTGGGCGTCGAGCAACTTGCCCAGGCCGCAACCGTGGAAGGTGTACAGGTGACGGGGCAGGGCCTCGACGTGTTGCAACGGCACCGCGACCACGCAGGAGTCACCGTAGCCGGTGGTCACGCCGTAGATCACGCCTTCCTTGTCCAGCAGCGAGTCGAGGAACTGCGCGCCCTTGGCAATGCGTTGGCGATACGCGGCATCGCCTTGCAGCTGGGTAGGCACCTGACGGTTGGCCAGGGCCAGCACGTCTTCGATGCGCAGGGGGCGTTCGCCAAAGGTTACCGGCTCAAGATGCGTCGTCATCGGTCTTCCAGAAAGGGTAAAAGTTGAACCATTGTTGGGGCGCTTCCAGGCAGAACTGGCCCAGGCGTGCGGCGTAGCGCGCGGTCCACAGGGCGATGACCTGCTCGCGGGTGCTGCGTTTCCATTCGATCAATTGCGCGAAGGGCTCGATGGTCAGGCGATAGCGGCCCTGGTGTTTCAGGCACATCAGCAGGTTGACCGGGCATTTCAGCAGGCCCGCCAGCAGCCACGGGCCTTGGGGGAACGCGGCGTCATGGCCGAGGAAATCCACGCGCACCGTGCGCCCGCCATGCAAGGGCACGCGGTCGCCGGCAATCGCCAGCCACTCGCCGTCGTCCAGGCGCTGGCTGAGCAGCAGCATGGTGGCCGGGTCCAGCTCGCTGACCTGGATCAGGCGCAAGTGGGTGGCACCGGCTTCGCCCAGCAGGCGGTTGAAGCGTTCGGCGTGCTTGGTGTGCACCAGCACGTTCATGGTGACCTGTTCGCCGATTTCCGCCAGCGCGCGGCACACTTCGAGGTTGCCCAGGTGGGCGCCCACCAGCATCTGCCCGCGCCCGCCGCGCAGTTGCCCGCGCAGTTTTGCCGGGTCGTTGATGTCGATCTGTTCCAGGCGCAGCTTGCCGTTCCACACGTCGAGTTTGTCGAGCAGGGCATCGGCGAAGGCCATGAACTGGGCAAAGACTCTGCGCTGGCTGGGGCGCAGTTCATCGCGCCCGCTCCAGTCGGCCAGGCACTGCTGGTATTGCCTGGCGCTCTGGCGCGCGGTGCGGCCGAACAGGAAGAAGTACAGCACGATGCCGTACAGCACCGGGCTCAGCAGGCGGCGGCCGAGGACCTTGGCGGCGAGGGCGGTGAATTTCATCAGCCAGTAGCTGCCGCGCTCTTCGCGGTCGGCCCAGTGCTTGGTGCTGTCGCTCATGCCTGCCACCGTCGCCACAGGATCAGCGGCGCACGCACCAACATGCCGAAGAACAGGCGGGTGTGCATGGCGCTGATGCGCACGTTGTCGCGGAACAGGCGGAAGTGCGACAGGCCGTCGGCCGGGTAATGCACCTGGGTCGGCAGCCAGCGCATCGGCTGGTTGCGCCAGGCCAGGCGCACCAGGATGTCGGAGTCGAAGTCCATGTGCGTGCCGATATAGGCCGAGTCCATCAGCGCCAGCACCGGTGTCAGCGGGTACACGCGAAAGCCGCACATCGAGTCGCGGATCTGCAGCGACAGGGTGTTGATCCACACCCACACGTGGGTCAGGTAGCGCGCATACAAACGGCCCTTGGGCACGCTTTCGTCGTATTCGGGATAGCCGCAGATGATTGCGTTGGGCTGCCTGCGGGACGCGTCGATAAACGTCTCGACTTCGCGCAGGTCGTGCTGGCCGTCGGCGTCGACCTGCAAGGCGTGGCTGAAGCCCAGGCGTGCCGCTTCGCGAAACCCGGCCATCACCGCGCCGCCCTTGCCCTGATTGGTCGGCAGGGTGAGCAGGGTGACATTGTCCAGCCGCGCCAGTTGCGCCAGCACCGCTGCGCAGGCCGGGCTGCTGCCATCGTCCACCAACAGGCACGGCAGGCCACTGTCCAACAGGCTGTGGACCACGGCGGGCACGGCGGCTTCGTGGTTATAGACCGGGATCAGGGCGCAGGGGTTATGCATGGTGTCCCTCACCGTCTGGTAAATAACCTGTGGTGAGCGGGCTTGCCCCGCGTTGGGCCGCGGAGCGGCCCCAGTAAGGTAACCGAGGCGTGTCAGACAGACCTCCGGCGCAGGTTTTGGGGCCGCTTCGCAGCCCAACGCGGGGCAAGCCCGCTCGCCACAGAAGCTTATGCATGGGCCGCTTCCAATTGGATGCGGCCGCTGGAGCAGGCCGCGACGCCGTTGCGGTAGGCGAAATATAACTTGCCGCGTTCCTGGTCGAAGCGCAGGTGCAGTTCGATACGGTCGCCGGGGCGCACCAGTTGCTGGAACTTGAGCACTTCCATGCCGGCAAAGGTCGCGGGCAGATCGAGCAGTTGTTGGCCGAGGTTGAACGCCCACTCCACCTGGACCACGCCGGGCAATACCGGAGTGACCGGGAAGTGGCCGCTGAAATAGGCCAGGTCCGGCGGCACGCTCAGTTGCAAGGTCCATTCGCCATCGACTTCGACTTGCTCCAGCACTTCCGGCGCCTTGGGCCGGGGCGCCAGCAGCAGCGCGGCCACATCGGCCTGGGGCAGTTTGCCCTGGGCATTCAGCGGCAGCTGGCGCAGCAGCCGCCAGCGACGTGGCAGCGCCAGGGCTTCGCAATGCTGGCTCAAATGCTGGCGCAGGGTCTGGGTGACAGTCCGTCGGCCCTGGTTGCGCAAGGCGTGCAGGCCGTCGGCACTGAGTACCACCAGCGCGCCGAGGGAGGCGCGGTTTTCCTGCACCACCCCCAGGCGCGTTTCGACGACCCACGGGTGGGCCATCAGCGCCTGCTCAAGCATGGGCAGGGAGATGCGTTTTTCTTCCAGCTTGACGATACGGTCCAGGCGTCCGAGCAGCTCGAAGCGACCATCGGCATGGATGCGCGCAGCGTCAGCGGTTTGTTCTATGTGCCCGACGGGCAAGTATGGCGAGGCGATGCGCAGGGCACCGTCGGCGTCCTGGCTCAGGTGTACATCGGCGAACGGCTGCCAGGGTTGCGCCCCCTGGCGCCAGGCGATGCCACCGGTTTCCGAGCTGCCGAGGATCTCGGTCGGCCATTGCTGCAAGCGCTCGTATAGACTGCCGGCCGCCTCGATGGGCAGGGCGCCGCCCGACGAGAACACCCGCGATACCTGGCTCAGCGCCGGCCAGTCGAGGTTGTCGCCCATGCGCTTGAGCAGCGCCGGGCTGGCGACCCAGGCGAATTGCGGGTGTTCGCGGCTGGCGCGTTGCATGTCTTCCGGAAACGCCAGCTGGCGGCGCACAAAGCTGCGCCCGGCGCACAGCGGCCACAGCACGCGGAACAGCAAACCGTAGATGTGCTGGGTGGCGACACTGCCGATGATGCAGGCGTCTTTCAGGTCGGCGCCCCACAGCGCTTCCAGGGCCTGGACTTCATTGGCGAGCTGGCGCAGGGTCTTGTCGATACGCTTGGGTTCGCCGCTGGAGCCGGAGGTGCACAGGCTCAGTTGGCAGGTGTCCAGGTCGAGGGCAGCCGGGCTCAACGGTGCTTGATACAGCGCGTCCAGGTCTGCCGCTTCAGTCAGCCAGGCGTCGACAACCGTGTCCCAGCGTTGGCGGGTCTGGGGTTGCAGATCGGCGGGCAGCAGTACGCTGGCCCCGGCGCGCCAGGCGCCCAGCAGTGCAATCGCCAGCAGGCCGGCGTCTTCCAGGTGCAGGGCCAGGCGCTGGATGCCACGGGCTTGCAGCCCGGCGGCCAGGCTCAGGGAGTGTTCCCACAGCTGGGCGTGATTCATCGCAGGTTCGGTGGTCACCAAACGCTGTTCCAGCGGCTCGAGCAACAGATGCTCAAGATTCAACCCATTCATACGCGGCCTCGAACCCTTTGTCGTACCAGCCATTCCACGGCAAACAACAGCCCCATCAGCCCGTAGGCGATCAAGCCGTTGTACAACGTCCACCAGCTCAACGGCGCCCATAGGGTGAGGGCGGCGGCGAGCAGGCCATTACACAGAAAAAACACGCACCACACCACGGTGACCTGGCGCGTATACACAATCGCGTGCGGCGGCAGCACCGGGTCGGTCATGCGCGCCAGACGCTCCACCATCGGCGGGCCGTATTTCAGGCT
This sequence comes from Pseudomonas sp. NIBRBAC000502773, assembly GCF_006517195.1. Taxonomy (NCBI): domain Bacteria; kingdom Pseudomonadati; phylum Pseudomonadota; class Gammaproteobacteria; order Pseudomonadales; family Pseudomonadaceae; genus Pseudomonas; species Pseudomonas sp. NIBRBAC000502773. The sequence goes on from NZ_CP041189.1 coordinate 3,819,683, forward strand.
CAGGCCGAACAGCGCCAACATGAACGCACTGACCAGGCTCGGGTACCAGCGCAACAGGTGCGGGTTGTCGAACCAGGCCAGGGCCAGGCAAAACACGATTACCGCCAACGCCATCCAGCGGCTGCCGGGGCGCGTCGCACCCGTGACCGCGCGCAGCAGCCACAGGCTGCCCAGCAGCAGGCCGAATTGCCAGGGCGCAAAGTGCTCGGTGCCGTAATACACCGCAAACGGGTACAGCAGCCCCGCCAATAACAGGCCAAGGCCGATCAGCCGGCTCATGCGGCAGGCTGGACCAGACGGTACACCGCCTCAACCACGTCGTTGACGGTGCGCACGGCCTTGAACTCTTCGGCGGCGATCTTCTTGCCGGTCTGGCGCTTGATATGGTCGATCAGGTCCACGGCATCGATGCTGTCGATCTCCAGGTCCTGATACAGGTTGGCGTCGAGGGTGACGCGCTCCGGGGGCAGTTCAAACAGTTCCACCAAGGCATCGCGCAGGGTGTTGAAAATATCGTCACGAGTTTGCATGGTCCGGTCTCAAGCTGCCTGTCTGGCCGTGACGAACGCCGCAAGGCTGGCCACGTTGGTGAAGTGATTGCGGGTGTCCTTGGCGTCGGCATCGATCTTGATGCCGTACGTTTTCTGGATCGCCAGGCCCAATTCCAGGGCGTCTACCGAATCCAGGCCCAGGCCTTCGCCGAACAGGGTTTGGTCGCTGCCGATGTCGTCGGCGCTGATGTCTTCCAGGCCCAGGGCCTCGATGATCAACAGCTTTATGTCGTGCTCAAGGCGGTGTTGGTCGCTCATCTTCGGCGAGCTCCTTAATGAAATAGTGGTGCAGGTAATCGTTGAGCTTGCGTGAGGCCTGGGGCGCGGGCCCCAGTGTTGCGAACGCCTGTGGTTCTATATCGGCCCCCACGCGCAAACTGAAGTGAAAACGGCATTTAGGGATGCGATACCAGGGTTCGGCCTTGGTCAGAGTGGTGGGGCTGACCTTGATCACTACCGGGGTGATGATTGTCGCACCGCGCAGGGCAATGGCGGCGGCCCCGCGATGAAAGGCGGGCGCCACGCCGGGTGTGGTGCGGGTGCCTTCGGGAAAGATGATCAGCGTCTGGCCTTGGCGCAGGGCGTCGGCGGCGGCGTCGAGCATGTCTGCGCTGCCGTCGTTGCTTATGTAACCCGCGTCGCGCACCGGGCCACGGGTGAACGGATTTTGAAACAGGCTCTGCTTGATCACGCAATTGGTCTGGCGCATCAGGCCGATCAGGAACACCACGTCGATCAGCGACGGATGGTTGGCGATGATCATCTGGCCTGGCTGGCCGAGCCGTTCGGCGCCTTCGACGCTGTAGGTCAGCACGCCGGCGCGCTGCATCAGGCGGATAAAGAACCAGAACAGCTTGCTGATGGTATGGCGGGCGCGGCGCTGGTGCCTTTCTACGTTGCCCGGCAGGCAGCTGAGCAGGGGAAAGACCAGCAAGCGCAGGCACAACCCGCCGACGCCGAATACGAAGAAGCTCGCGGCAGTGGCGAACAGGCGCCAGTAGTAGGCATCCCGTGGCTTATCGTTCACGACTTGCGTTGCCAGTTCCATACACGGTTCTTCCAGGCATGTTGGCAGGCGCCCTGTTCGGTAAGCAGGGCGCGCAGCAGGTTCAGGGCGTGGGGCCACTGGGTTTGAGTGGGTTGGACAGTGCCGGCGCTGAGTTCCAGTTGCCACTCGTCGCCTGGTGTCAGCAGCAGGCCGAGGGCGTAGGGAAAGGGTACGTCAACGATCCAGCTGGCGTAGGCTTCGGGCGGCTGTTCTTCGGTGATCACCAGCAATACCGCCGGAGCGCCTTCGTTGAGCAGGGCCGCGGCTTCGAGCATGCCGTGCTCCAGGCCATCGCCGGCGGCGGCGAGGGCTGTCATTTCGCTGGTTTCATTGCGCAGGATCGACCACAGGCCAATCACTGCGTTGTGCACCGACAGGCTGAATTGGGTCGGCGACAGCGGCTGGTCGTTGGCCAGGTCGCTGAGGATGTCGAGGGTGCGCGGGGTTTCGCCATGCCGGGAAATAAACACCAGCGGCAAGTCTTGCAGGCCGTCGGCCAGCGGCCAGCCTACGCTGAACGCCATGCGCGCCAGGCGGCTCAGGCGGCGGCGCTGCATGGCCGGCAGGAACGACACGTCGGGCGAGGCATCGCTGGCAGGCAGCAACACCGGGGCCTGGCACCAGGCGTGCCAGTCGTCCGCGCTTTCCAGGCCGGGGGCCCAGGCGCGCCATTGGGCGATGTTGAAGTTGATCACTGAGAAGTTATCCCGCCCCTGCGGGCTTCCATGTGCGGCTTTTGGCCCCGAATACCGGGACAAGGAGCAATCGCCGAGTGGCGCGCATTATCCCGGTGCTGCGGGGTTCTAGCAAACTTTGGTAAAGAATTGTGCAAGGCCGATTACAAATAAGTCGGGAAGGTTTACAGATTGTCCTTCAACGAGGGGCAACTTGGATCGTCGGACACTTCCTTTTCATTTGTACGCGACCTATGACAGACCCGATGCAATGCAGCAATGCATCGATGAACGAGGTAGCTAACAGGCGCTTTTGCCCTCTACACTCGGACATTCATTGATACACGGAGGTTTTTCCATGCGGCGCGTGGTGTTCAATCAAAAAGGCGGTGTTGGCAAGTCGAGCATCGCCTGCAACCTGGCGGCGGTCAGCGCCAGCGAAGGCTATCGAACCCTGTTGGTGGACCTCGATGCACAGGCCAATTCAACCCAATACCTGACGGGGCTGACTGGCGACGACATCCCCATGGGGATCGCGGACTTTTTCAAGCAAACCCTGTCTTCCGGGCCGTTTTCGAAGAAAAACAAAGTCGATATCTACGAAACACCCTTCGACAACCTGCACGTCATCACCGCAACCGCCGAGTTGGCCGATCTGCAGCCCAAGCTGGAGGCCAAGCACAAGATCAACAAGCTGCGAAAGCTGCTGGATGAGCTGAGCGAGGATTACGACCGGATCTACCTGGATACCCCGCCAGCCCTGAACTTTTATGCGGTTTCGGCGCTGATTGCCGCTGATCGTGTGCTGATCCCCTTCGATTGCGACAGCTTCTCGCGCCAGGCTCTTTACGGGCTACTGGCTGAAATCGAAGAATTGAAGGAAGACCACAACGAAGGCCTGGAAGTCGAAGGTATCGTGGTCAACCAGTTCCAGGCGCGGGCGAGCCTGCCGCAGCAAATGCTCGATGAGTTGATTGCTGAAGGCTTGCCGGTGCTGCCGGTCTACCTGGCCAGCTCGGTGCGCATGCGCGAGTCGCACCAGGAGAACAAGCCGCTGATCCACCTGGACCCACGGCACAAGCTCACTCTGCAATTTGTGGAGCTGCATAACCTGCTGGAAAACGCCTGACCTCGAAGGCAACAAAGAATCCCTGTGGGAGGGGGCTTGCTCCCGATTGCGGTGTATCAGTCACGAATACTTTGACTGACTCACCGCCATCGGGAGCAAGCCCCCTCCCACATTTGAATTGCATTTCAGTCGGGGATTGGATTTTTCCCACAGAGGCTGTAGGAAGGGTCTGGCTAGAGGGGGTGTGGCTTGTATCGTTGCCTACAGGTACGCCAGAATCCGCCGGCTTGTGCGTCTGGATGGGCATCTCTAAGGTTCTGCGGTCACTGAATGTTCAGTGATCGGGTTTAGTAGCCCGAGGTGAGACGTACGGCAATTCGTCGATCAGGAGCTTCCTGAATTTGATGGTGGCTGTACGGAGGGCGCTTTCGAGCGCGCCGGTTGCGTCTCCCCGGTCTACTAACCTGCGTACAGCTGCCACCCTCCGTTTAGTAGCGGCCGGTTGCGGCTCCACTACTCGGAGACGATCCATGGTTAACCTCTATACCGTTACACCCAACCTCCCCACCGAAGCGCTCGTGCTCAACAGCTACGAAACCTTCTCCTCCGTCCGCACCCTGTTACTCAACCTGTCCAACGACCTCACCGGCGAACACCGCGACGTGGCCCTGGCTATCCACCAATTGAGCGAACTTGGCGTAATGCTGGTCGGCCAGATAATGGACCGCGAAGCCCCCGTGGCCTGAAGATAACACTCGGTCAAATGTGGGAGGGGCGGTGCGACGATTCGACTTGCCCCCTCCCACACTGTCCAGCCTTGTTCTCAAGGCCCGGTTACACCCCCTGGCTACGCAACCAACTCATCAACTGCGGCAACGGAAACGCCCCGCTCTGGCGCGCCACTTCGCGGCCGTTCTTGAACAGAATCAGACTGGGGATCGACCGGATCCCCAGTTGCGCCGACAGCTGCTGGTTGGCCTCGCTGTCCAGCTTGGCCAACCGGCACTTGCCTTCCAACTGCCCGGCCGCCTGCTCGAACACCGGCGCAAACGACTTGCACGGCCCACACCAATCGGCCCACACGTCCACCAGCAACGGCAAATCGCCCTTGATCTGACTGGCGTAGTCGCCTTGCTTCAGCTCGAAAGGCTTGCTCAGTAGAACCGGTTGCTTGCAACGCCCGCACTTGGGCGTATCACCCAGGCGTTCGTCGGGGATGCGGTTGAGGCCGTTGCAATGGGGGCAGGGGATAACGAGAGGGTCGGACATAGGGGGCCTCAAGGTGTAGCCGAAAGTTTCAATCTGGAGCCCACAATGCTGTTTATCAATAACAAAATAAAGGATGACTGATGGGCGACGACTTCAAACGGGCCATTGCACATTGGCCCTTTGTTTCACCACTGCTGACCAAACCTCAAACTGAGGCGGACTATGACAGGCCGGTCATGGCCCTCAATCTGTTACTGGATATCCTTGGAAAGGACGAAGCTCACCTACTAAATGAGCTTGAGGAAATCATCAACGACTGGATCGAAGCCTACGATCGTGAGCATCACCCAATGCCCCTCGCCAGTGGCGTCGATGTGCTGCGCTACATGGTGTGTGGGCATAATCTTACTCAAATCGACCTTCCGGGGGCGGCACGCAGCCGGTCGTTTCTGAGATCTTGAATGGGAAGCGCCAGCTCAATAGAGGGCAAATTCGCTGGTTGGCGGGACGGTTTGGAGTTTCAGTGAGAACGTTTATCTAGGTCTAAGGGCTAACCGGCGACGCCCATCTACTCATAACGAATCTGCCGCGGGGCGTGGCGGTTGCAGCTGGTAGCAAGCCATTGCGCGGTGTTCGAGTATGTCTTGCTAGCTTTTTGAGGTGTTGTGGCACTATATTGCCAGTATTCGGTGTATGTGGTCTGCATATGTTCTGCTTATCACTAGCTCAGGTAATAAATTAGATAACTGGTGAAGCTTCCATGGATTTGGGTTCGGTAAACGTTGATAGGGTAGTTAAATTTGCACTTTATAGTTTCTTTTTAATTGTTCCACTGACGGTTTTATTTTTGTGGAAGATTGATTTGGATACTTCTCTTCAGATAGATAGTGCCAAGTTTGGCACATTTGGGGATTTTATTGGCGGAGTACTGGGCTCTATTTGGTCTCTTTGCGGTGTTTTAATATTTTATATTGCTTTGAAAGAACAGCGTGATGATTTTAAAACTAATAAAGATGCTTTTGTAAAGCAAGCTGAGGCCTTAGATCTTCAGATTGAAGAATTTCGTCTCCAGCGCGATGAGCTATACCAGTCAAGGCAGGTGTTTATCGAACAATCGCGGACACTTAAACAGCAGAGAATGTCGTCGATGTATTTTTCTTTAATCGATTTGTATAGAAAAATCGTGGATGGCCTAAATGAGCAATGCGCTGAAGGAAACTACTTTAAAACCCTTAGGCGGTCGATGTTAGATGATTTTGTTTGGTGCGTTAATCCTGATAGCTGTCATAAAAAGGCAAAAGAGCATTATGTGACGTTGTACTATTCACGAAAAGAAGAATTGTCGCACTATTATAAAATTATATATAGAATTTTTAAGGTTGTTGATGAGTCTGATTTGGATGAAAGTGATAAGTTTCAGTATATAACAATTTTGCGATCTCAGCTGTCGGAGAATGAGATGCTTGCGATATACTATAATTCACAGTCTCGGTATGGTGAACAGCTCTACAGGTTTATACTTAGATATAACTTCCTAAAGCATTTGCCATCAATATCAAAGCCGGAGTTTAAAGGCTATCTAACAGGTCAGATTAATTTTTCTGACTTGTTGGGGTTCAATACTACGTTATTTTCCGTAATATCGGAGGTCGTCCAGAAGCTGGAGGTGTCGATAAGAGGTGAAGACTTTGAAGAGGAAAAGGTTTCTTTCTCTATTATAGAGCAGAATAATATTACGCTTTCGGTAAGGGCTAGTGAGTTGAATGAGATGCAAATTGATTTCTCATATCCATTACCTTCTTCGGAAATGCAAATATTGAACTTTAATGTTGAGGATTTCTCTTCTTACATGAGCTTTCTTTTATACGACTTTTTTGTTTGTTCTCGATATCAAAACGAACCGTTTTCTGATTTCGTAAAGGTCTGTGTTGGTGAGAATGATGTTTCTTTTATAATTGTTAGTCAAAATATTCTGCGTTTAAATAGCGATGCTGATGGGGTAAAAAATGTCTAATCCAAATTTGTATTTGAATAAAGATCAGTTTGAGAATGTATTTAAAAAACATATTAAGACAAGTGTATATTCCTTGTCCATCAAGACGTTGTTTGGCGAGCGGATGACTCGCAAAATAAATTATAAACCTTATTATCAGCGCAATTATGTTTGGGACTTAGCTAAAGCCTCGTTCTTTATAGAAAGCATTTTGCTTGGTACTGATATTCCTCCCCTCATATTTTTTCTAAGCGGAGCATCAATTGAGGTTATAGATGGTCGCCAACGCTATGAAACAATTAAGCGTTTTCGAGAGGGTGACATCAAGTTGAATCTGAATGGTTTGACAAAGCTTACCCAACTCAGAGATCAGACTTACTCTAAGCTTGATGAAGATATTAAGAGTATATTGGATAATGCGAAGATACGTATATTTGAGTTTGAAGTCATAAATGAACCGAAGCTCGAAACAATTTTAGAAGATAAAATAAAGAAAGAAATTTTCCGACGTTATAACTCTGGTATTACTCCGCTAAATAGTGCGGAAATTGATAATGCTACATACGATGATGATGATATTACTAATAGACTAAAGGAGCTGTTAGGCACTGATAAAGAGCTAATTAGTGATGTGGCGGAGAAATTTATTGGTAGGCAATTGTCAGATATGTCGCCAAATAACGCGACGGTTCTCCAATTTCTACGTAAGTATTTAGTGTTGTCCTCGTTTCCAATAAACACCTATGCGACAGGTGTGAATAGATCTGAAATTATCGATCTCTTATATAATGTGAAGAGTAGTAATACCGATGATGTGAATGAGCTTTGTGAGTTTTTGGCTTTGAATTTGAAAGCCTGCGCTTCGTTGATTAATTCTTTTGCTGATGAATCAATCAAAGCTAACAAGCTTGTAAATGAATCACTACTTTGGGGGCTGTGTATTCTTGTTGAAAACGATATTCCCCGAGAGGCTATTCTCGAAGAGTCCAAGTCAAAAATTATCGAGGCGTCCATAAAAAAGCTACTTCCGGAATTTATTTCTGAAAATAGCCATCATTACAAGTCAATAATAAATAGGCATCAAGCTGCTGCTAAAGCTTATGAAAATGCTTTTTCTTTCAGTTTTTCTTCGTTTTTTAAAGATGAAAATTTCAAAGGCGTCGTTAAAACTTTAAGGCAGAGTGAGAAAGAAGCTAAGCTCAAAATCGCAGAGTTATCCTCACTTCGCGTTCAGAAGCCAGAGCCCTCTCTTATCCCGATTGAAGAAATAATTAGCGAGATTAGTACGAATAAGTACCAGTTGAGGCCCACTTACCAGCGGCAAGAAAAAATAAATCTGTATAAGGCCTCTGCAATCATCGAAAGTGTCATATTGGGGATTAATTTGCCACCAATATTTATTTTTAAAAATAAGTCTGGTGTGAAAGAAGTTATCGATGGGCAACAGCGCTTGCTATCTATTCTGGGTTTTTTAGGGAAGCAGTATCAGAATGAGGTAGGGGATTTTGTATATCCTAAGAATGTTAATTACAAATTAAATCGTTTGAAAATTTTGAGTGAGCTAGATGGGAAGTCTTACACCGCTCTAGATGTGAATACTCAAGAAAAAATTCTTGACTTTAAACTTAGTGTTATTGAAATTGACTATGCTCTAAACAATAATTTCGAACCTGTAGATTTGTTTATTCGTTTGAACAATAAGCCTTATCCCATCAAAGAGAACTCCTTTGAAATGTGGAATTCTTTCATGGATCGAGATGTGATAAAGAAAATCAGAGACATAACAGATGAAAATATCTCTTGGCTTTTTATTAAGCAAAGGGATACGAGCTCTGGTGTGGATCGGATGCTGAATGAAGAGCTTATTGCTCTGCTGTCTTACATCGCACACTGCACTGAGCACCGGAAGGACTTTAAGAGTATCGGATTTTATCTTCGTGATAAAAAAATCAACTGCCGAATCAGTGAGAAGAAAGATGTCTCTAACCTGCTAGAGCGTATCTCAATGGATGTAGAACTTAAACGTTCTTTTATGGGCAGTCTTGAAAGTATTGAAAAATACATTAATTTGCTAAAGTCTAAGCTTGACCCGGCCGATTTTAAGGCATCGCTTAATTCGTTGATTAATAAAGAGCAATCAACGTATAAACGCTATTTGGTTGATTTTTATATATTGTTTCAAATACTGCAAAGATACTCTTACGAGGATTTAAGTCAGATATCTTTCAATGAGATAAAGGGGAAAATGGCGTTAGTTCAGAAAGAAATTAAAAATCCGTCAAAAATCGACGATGCGCAAACCTATCAAGAACATTTCAGTGAGCTATTGAACTCGGCCACTAAAATTGAGGTTTAAGAGCAGCGGTTTTTGATTTTTATGTGGCCATGGTATCGAAAGTCCTGGCCATTTATCATATAAGCGTAAATTTTAGGGGCGTGCGGATATTTTAAATTTCAAGGATGTATATCCTATTTTAATTAGCCCCTCATATGCATAAGTCTACGACGAACAACTGATCTCCAAATGCTTGCCCCAATCCGGCGGTCGCTGGGCATATTGCTCCATCCCCGCCTGCTCCTCGAACGGTTTGGAAAGCACCTCATGCAACCGCTGCACTTCGCTGTAGTCGCCTGATTCGGCGGCAGCGATAGCGTTCTGTGCGAGGTAGTTACGCAGGATGTACAGCGGGTTCACTGCGTGCATCCACTCACGGCGCTGTTCCTCGCTGTAATCCCCATCCCGCTCAACACGAGCCTTGTAAAGTCCTGCCCAGGCATCAAAGCCGGCGAGGTCGACAAAATCATCGCGCAGCTTCGCCACCGCCATCTCTGCCGATTCGTCGCCCAGGCGCCGGAAGAACAAGGTGTAATCCACGCCGCTGTTCTGCATCAGCTTCAGCAACCGCTCCACCAGCTTCTGGTCGTCGTCTTCGGCAGTGGACAGCCCCAGTCGGCGGCGCATCAGGTCCAGGTAGTGGGCCTGGTACAGCGGCAGGTACAGGCCAAGGGCTTCTTTCAAGGCATCGACGCTGATAAATGGCGTGAGCGCCTGGGCCAGCGCGCTGAGGTTCCACTGGCCGATGGGCACCTGGTTGCTGAAGGAGTAACGTCCTTCATGGTCCGAGTGATTGCAGATGAAGTGCGCGTCAAAGTCGTCGAGAAACGCAAACGGCCCGAAGTCGAAGGTGATGCCGAGGATCGACATGTTGTCGGTGTTCATCACCCCGTGGCAGAAACCATAGGCCTGCCATTTGGCGATCATCTCGGCATTGCGTTCGACGATTTCGCGGAACATCGCCAGGTACGGCTCGGGCTGTTCACGGCACTCAGGGTAGTGCAGGTTCAGCACGTGCTCGGCCAGCTCGGCCTGCTGTTCGGGCTTCTTGGTGTAATAGAAATATTCGAAATGACCAAAACGGACATGGCTGGGCGCCAGGCGCAGCACCATCGCCCCACGTTCCTGCTTCTCACGCCAGACCGGGGTGCTGGAGCCGATCACACACAACGCACGGCTGGTGGGGATGCCCAGTGCATGCAGCGCTTCGGAGGCCAGGAACTCCCGAATCGACGAGCGCAGCACCGCGCGGCCGTCGCCCATGCGCGAGTAGGGCGTCATCCCGGCACCCTTGAGGTGCAGGTCCCAATGTTCGCCGGCCTCGTTGTATACCTCGCCCAGCAGCAATCCCCGACCATCGCCCAACTGCGGGGTGTAGCCGCCGAACTGGTGCCCGGAGTAGACCATTGCCCGCGGCTCGGCTTCGGCCCACAGCTTATGGCCGCTGAACAGCTCGGCGAACACCGGCGTTTGCGCCACGGCAGGGTCGAGGTCGAGCAGGGCCATGGCGGCATTGCTTGCCACCACCAGGCGCGGTTCGTCGAGGGGCTCGGGCAATACGTGGGTTGAGAACGCGTCGCCCAGGCGTGCGAAGCGGTTGTCGAAGGTCAGTTCGTCGAGGGCTTTCACCGGCCATCTCCAGCAGAATGTCCGAGCATTCTGCTGGGGATAGGGCGTTTAGTCGAGTTTGCTGGGCGGTGGCTCGGGTGCATCCGCCACTTTGCCGTCCGGCGGCTCCGGCACATCTTGCGCTTCGGCCGGTCCGACGATGGTTCTCTTCTCGTCTTCCACCGGCACCAGCTTGTACTCCTGGCCGTGGAGGTTTTTCAGGTACACCTCCATCTGCCGGAACGAGATGTTGATGTGGTGGTTCTTGAACTCGCGATTGATAAAGCGGTTCACTTCGTCGATCACCGGGTTGCGGTCGCCGAGGTCGCGCACGTGCATGCGCAGTTCGTGGTCGAGGGTGCTTTCGCCGAAGTTGAGGAAGTACACATGGGGTTCCGGTTCCTTCAACACCCTTGGGTTTTCTCGCGCGGCCTTGAGCAACAATTCCTTCACCAGGTCCAGGTCGGAGCCGTAGTCCACGCCCAGCTTGAGGGTCACGCGGGTGATGGTGTCGGTCAACGACCAGTTGATCAGTTGCCCGGTAATGAACGTCTTGTTCGGGACGATGATGTCCTTGCGGTCGAAGTCGGTGATGGTGGTAGCGCGGATGCGGATCTTGCTTACCGTGCCCGACAGGTTGCCGATGGTGATGGTGTCGCCGATCCGCACCGGGCGCTCGAACAGGATCATGATGCCGGAGATAAAGTTGGCGAAGATCTCCTGCATGCCGAAGCCCAACCCCACCGACAGCGCAGCCACCAGCCATTGCAACTTGTCCCAGCTCACGCCGAGGGTGGACAGGGTCGAGACAAAGCCCACGCCGGCAATGATGTAGGACAGCAAGGTGGTCGTGGCGTAGGCACTGCCCTGGGCCAGGTCCAGCTTGGACAGCACCAGCACTTCCAGCAGGCCGGGCAGGTTGCGCGCCAGGGCGAAGGTGATGCCGATGATGATCAGCGCGCCGAGCAGGTCGCCGATGCTGATCGGCACCATGCTGATATTGGCACCGGTGCCGCTGGTGTATTCGTAGAGGGTGACGTTGTCCAGGTAGGAAAATACCGAGATCAGGTCCGACCATACCCAGTACAGCGCCGCGATAAAGCCGCCGAGCAGCGCCAGGCGGATCAGGCGCATCGATTGTTCGTTGACCTGTTCGATATCCAGGGTCGGCTCTTCGATCACCGCTTCGCCTTCGCCGGCTTCCTTGGCAGCCTGGCGTTTGGCCAGGGCGCGGGAATAGGCCAGGCGTCGGGCGGCAACGCCCAGGCCGCGCACGAAGGTGGCTTCGATGACCAGCCAGAACATCAGCAGGTACAAGGTGTTGATCAGCCGGTCGCTGAGCTTGAGTGCGGTGTAGTAGTAGCCAAAGCACACGGCAATGAACAGCGCGATAGGCAGGGCGGTAAACAGCAGGCCCACGGCTTTGCGGAACAGCGAGGCTTTTTCGTGGGTCGGGCTGTGCAGCAGCAGGCGTCCCAGCAGCCAGGCCATCAGGGCGTAGCAGGTCAGGACCACCCCAATGCCCAGCACGTCGTCGGCCAGCGCCGCCGGTTGATGCTCGGCAATCGCCACCACGGCCACCAGGGCCAGCACCACCAGCCCGAGCTTGCGCACCCAGCCCTGGAGGAATTCGACCTGGGGCTTTTCCCAGCGGAAGTGCAACTCGGCCACGCCGCCCGGCGCCAGGATGCGGTAGGCGGTGTAGAACACCAGCCACGCCTGGGCAATCTGCAACAGCGCCGCACCCAGGTTGGCGTTCTGCCCACGTGCGTCGATCTGCAGCGCGTAGCCGCACAGCGCCAGGCCCAGTGCTACCGGCATCGCCAACAGGATATTCACCAGGATCGCCTGAGGCGTGTGCCATTGGCTGTCGCGTTTGAAGTGACCGATGTCCAGATGGACTCTTTTCAGGCGTGCGTACAGCGCGTTGCGGCGCCACAACAGGGCACCGATCAACAGCAGCAACGGCAAAAACAGCAGCGGACGCTGGGTCAGGCCGTCGTACAACTCGCTGACGCTGGAGGCCCAGGGCAGGGTGGTGACCTGCTTGCTCAGGTGCGCCGGCACGGTTTCCAGCCATTCGGTGTCCAGCGGCTTGTTGCTGGGGATCCAGAACATCTGTTCATCGAGCGTCGCGCGCAGGGTGGTGGCGGTGCTGAGCAGTTGTTTCTGGTTCAGTTGCAGGGTGATGGATTCGTTGAGCAGCGCGCTCAGCTCGCGGCTCAGGCGCTCCAGCAAGTCGCTGCGGGTGATCGCCAGTTCCAGCAGGGTGCGCCGCAGTTGCGGGGTGACGTCGGCCGGCGGCTGGTTGGCCAGCAGGTTATCCACATAGGTGCTGGGGGAACTGATCAACTCGCGCTGTTGGTTGACCTCGAACTGGTACAGGCGAATGTTGGCGATATCGTCCGCCAGGTCGCGGTCCACCGTCAGGCGGGGCAACGCTTGTTTCTGCTTATACAGAATCTTCGACAGGAGCAGGCTGCCCTTGAGCACGTTGATCTGCTCGTCCAGGGCCGAATCGCTCTGGGTCACGGTGTCCAGCTGTTGCTTGGTCTGCAGGTTCTTCTGGGTCAGGTCGTTGAGGCGGTCGGTGCTCTTGAGCAGGTAGTCGGAGAGCTTCAGGTTGGCCGCGCTTTCCGTGGCCAGCAGGCTGCTGCCGCCGGCCTTTTGCGCTTCGATGGACTGTTGGGTGACGGTCTGCTGGGACTGGGCCAGGCGTTTCTGGTTGATCAGGGTTTGCAGGTCCTGGATCTCCTGTTCCAGGCGCGCGGTTTTTTCCTGGATCAAGTCGTGCTGGCTGTTGCCCAGGTCCTGCAGTTGGCTGTTGCCGGCTAGTTCCTGGCGGCGCAGGGGGATCAGGGCATTCAGGGAGGCCAGTTCGGCATTCAGTTGGTTGCGCTGGTCGCCGCTGAGGGCTTTGCCATTGTCCTTGCCGGCCTTGAGGGTGGCATTGATCTGCTGGATGCGCGTCTGGCTGCTGCTGATTTCGGTCTGGGCGCGTTCGGGACGGGTCTGGGCGGCGATGGTCAGGCTGTTGGCGTCGGCCAGTTCCTTTTGCAGGTCGCCTTGCTGGGTGCTGCGCTGCACCAGCAATTGCTCGAGCTGCGGCACCGGCAGGGTGGCGTAGCGTTGGGCCACCGGAATGACCTTGGTGGCCTTGAGCCGGGTCAGTTCGCGCTGGTTCTCGCTGGTCTGGCGCGGCGCGTCTTCCAGCTGGCGCTTGAGGTCGACCAGGCGCTGCTCGTAATCCTGCTTGTTGCCCAGGTAGGTCAGGGTCTGTTGCAGGATCGACTGCAGCGCCTTCATGTCGGCGTCGGGCAGTTTGCGATCAGGCAGCTTGTCCAGGGTTTGCTGGATGGCGTCGGCGCTGGGCGGGTCGGCGGCGTAGACGCTGCCGACACAAAGGGTCAGGCCCAGCAGGGCAGTGGCGAGAAAAGTGCGCAGGGTTGGCATAGAGACCGATCGAGCAAGGTGAAGAATCGGGGGCGTGCTGTCGCCCCGCAGTTTAGAGGAAGAGTCCGGGGCCCGGGCGACTTCCTTCGGGGAATCTGACGCCGACTTTGCCAATCTTGTTCCCGTCCATGACCGCGACGGTCCAGATGGTGTTGTTCCACTCCACCTGGTCGCCCACTACCGGCGCGCCGCCGACTTTCTGGGTGATGAAGCGGCTCAGCGGCATGTCCGGGTCGATCCCTTCGAGCTTGAGGCCATACAGCGCCGAAACCGCGCCCAGCTGGGCGTCGCCTTCGAGGACGAAGTCGCCGAAAAAGCGCAAATCGAGGCCGCGTTGCGGTGCCTGGCTGAACAGTTTGCCCAGGGCCGGCAGGTTGTGTTCATGGCCGATCACACAGAGCAGATCGCCGACTTCCAGCACCGTACTACCCGACGGATGGAGCAGTTGCTGGCCACGGAACAGGGCCGCGATGCGCGTGCCTTCGGGCATTTTCAACTCGCGCAGGGCCGCGCCGATGCACCATTTTTCTGCGCCGAGGCGGTAGACGAACAGCTCCCACTCGCTGGTGACGTGCACTTCCAGGGCTGCGCGGGAGATCGGCGCCGGGTCCGGCGGAACGGTCACTTTGAGCAGCTTGGCCACCCACGGCAGGCTGGTGCCCTGTACCAGCAGCGACACCAGCACGATAAAGAACGCCAGGTTGAAGTACAGCTGCGCATGGGGCAGGCCGGCCATCAACGGGAACACCGCCAGGATGATCGGCACCGCGCCGCGCAGGCCGACCCAGGCGATAAAGGCCTTTTCGCGGCCATGGAAGGCTTTGAACGGCAGCAGGCCGACCATCACCGACAGCGGCCGCGCAAACAGGATCATCCACAGCGCCAGGCCCAGGGCCGGCAGGGCAATCGGCAACAAATCATGGGGCGTGACCAGCAGGCCCAGCACCAGGAACATACCGATCTGAGCGAGCCAGGCCATGCCGTCGAGCATATGCAAAATGCCATGACGGCTACGCACCGGGCGATTGCCGATCACCAGGCCGCACAGGTACACGGCGAGGAAGCCGCTGCCATGGAAGGCGTTGGTCAGGGCGAACACGAACAGGCCGCCGGCGATTACCAGGATCGGGTACAGGCCGGTGGCCAGGTTGATGCGGTTGACCATTTGCAGCATCAACCAGCCGCCGCCGAGGCCGACGATGCCACCGATGCCGAACTCGCGCACCAGGTGGGTCAGCAGGCTCCAGTGCAGGCCGGTCTGGCCGCTGGCGAGCATGTCGATCAGGGTGACGGTGAGGAACACCGCCATCGGGTCGTTACTGCCGGATTCGATCTCGAGGCTGGCGGTCACCCGTTCGTTCAGACCCTTGCCGCCCAGCAGCGAGAACACCGCTGCGGCGTCGGTCGAGCCGACAATCGCACCGATCAGCAGGCCCTGGATAATATTCAGGTCAAACAGCCAGGCCGCCGCCATGCCGGTGAGGCCGGTGGTAATCAACACCCCCACCGTGGCCAGGGACAATGCCGGCCAGAGTGCCACGCGGAAACTCGCCACCCGTGTACGCAAACCGCCGTCGAGCAGGATCACTGCCAGCGCGAGGTTGCCCACCAGGTAGGCAGTCGGGTAATTGTCGAAAATGATGCCGCCGCCATCAACGCCGGCCACCATGCCCACGGCCAGGATGATCACCAGGATCGGGATACCCAGGCGCGAGGAAAGAGAACTCACCAGAATGCTCGCACTCACCAGCAACGCGCCGATCAAGAACAGGCTGTTGATGGTCGTCGCATTCAAAGGCAGTACTCCATGGGCAAACAAGACGGGACGCAAACTGACCATGCAGTCTGCGTGCCAGGGATTCTAACCTGTTGAATTGCGGTGCTGTCAAAAAGCTTTTAACGTCGGGCGCAGATCTGAATGTGGGAGGGGGCTTGCCCCCGATGGCGGTATGTCAGTCAGCTTGTCTGTAACTGATCCACCGCTATCGGGAGCAAGCCCCCTCCCACATTTCAAGCCAGTGCAGGGCGTTAGAGGCGGAAGCGGCCTACCATCCCGTTCAGGTCTACCGCCAGGCGTGACAATTCGCTGCTCGCGGCGCTGGTCTGACTGGCGCCCGTAGCGGATTGCACCGACAGATCACGAATGTTCACCAGGTTGCGGTCCACTTCCCGCGCCACCTGCGCCTGTTCTTCCGCCGCGCTGGCGATCACCAGGTTGCGCTCGTTGATCTCGACAATCGCGGTGTTGATGGTATCCAGCGACATCCCGGCGCCTTTGGCGATGTTCAGCGTCGACTCCGCCCGCTCGGTGCTGTTGCGCATCGAGTCCACCGCGTGCTCGGTGCCGGCCTGGATACTGCCGATCATCCGCTCGATCTCGCTGGTGGACTGCTGGGTGCGATGGGCCAGGGCCCGCACTTCATCGGCGACCACCGCGAACCCGCGACCGGCTTCACCGGCACGTGCGGCTTCAATCGCCGCGTTCAGGGCCAGCAAATTGGTCTGGTCGGCCAGGCCGCGAATCACGTCCAGCACTTTGCCGATATCGCGCGACTCATTGGCCAGTTCGCCGATCAGGGTGGCGGTAGCCTGCACGTCGCCGCTCATGCGCTCGATGGCGCTGACGGTTTCCTGCACCAGGTCGCGGCCGTCGCCAGCAGACGTGGTGGCGTTGCGCGAGGCTTCAGAGGTGCTTACCGCATTGCGTGCGACTTCTTCCACGGCGCTGGTCATCTCATTGACGGCGGTGGCGGCTTGCTCGATTTCGTTGTTTTGCCGGGTCAGGCCACGGGCGCTTTCGTCGGTGACGGCGTTCAGTTCCTCGGCGGCGGAAGCCAGTTGGGTGGCGGAGCCCGCGATGCGTTGCAGGGTGTCGCGCAGTTTGTCCTGCATCTTGGCCATGGCGGCGAGCAGGCGCCCGGCCTCATCGCTGCCGTCGACTTTGATCGGCCGTGTCAGGTTGCCTTCGGCGACTTCTTCCGCCGCTTCCAGTGCCTGTGAAATCGGCAGGGTGATGCTGCGGGTCAGCAGCCAGGCAAACAGCAGGGTCAGCAGCGTGGCGATCACCAGCAGGCCCACGACCAGGTTGAAGGCCGCGTTGTACTGGTCTTCGGCCTCCTGATTGGTGGCCAGGGCCATCTTGTTATTGAGGTCCAGCAGGCGCGTCAGCACGGCGTTGACCTGCTCGGAGTTGCTCAGCAATTCGGTGTTAAGCAGGCTGCGCAGCTCATCCACCTGGTTGGCCCGTGACAGGCTCTTCATGCGCTCTTCAATCTGATGGTACTGGCCCAGCAGGCTTACATATTCGTTGTAGGTGCTACGTTCTTCGCTGCTTTCAATCAGTTTCTCGTAGACGCCCTGGGCGGCGCGAATCTGCTGGTTGCGCAGTTCGAAGGCTTCCAGGGTCTTTTGCTGCACATCCGGCTCGCGGTTGGTCAGCAAGCGGTAAGACAACACGCGCAGGCGCAGGGTCAGTTGGGTGAACTCATCCAGGGCGCGGATGCTTGGCACGCTGGACAGGGTGATGTCTTCAGTGGCGCCACGGATCTTGCTCATCTGGTTCAGGGCGAACACGCCTAGAAACAACATCAACGCGCCAATAAACGCGAAGCCGAGGAAGGCCCTCGGAGCGATATTCATATTACGAAGCGACATGCGGAAATCCTGGGAGAGGCGCGATCCGTGCGGTCATGAGACGGGGTGTGCCTCTCTATCGGGCGTACGACTAAAGTCTAAAGGGGGCTGTGCGTTTTTGTCGCATCTGACGAGGGGATGCGCGGATTCAGGAACCAGATGGGGGAAATGCAGTCACTAAGGCTCGAAAGCGTGGCCCGGCCCTTGAAAAACGGGCTGCGCGCCAGGGATAACCCTGGCATCCGAGGTGAATTTTCTTTATCGTCACCGCCCTTTGAAAAAGCCCGAGAAATCAAAATGTTAGAAGCATCCCTCAGCCAACTGGAACAACTGGTCAGCGACCTGGTACAGCAGAATCAGGAGCTACTGGGCAGCAACGAATCCCTCAAGGCCGAACTGGCTCGCGCCAAGGATGAGAACGACAGCCTGCAACTGAACCTGATGGAACAGGAAGAAAAGCACGGCGCGACGGCAGCGCGTATCCAGGCGCTGGTTGAGCGCGTGAGCGCAGGCCCTGTCAGCGCATGAATGAAGGGATAAAGGTCGTTTCGATTCTCGGAGAGGATTACTCGATCAAGGCCCCGGCCGGGGAAGATAAAACCCTGATGCACGCCGTGACTATGCTCAAGGCCTCCCTGGCCACCACCAAGAAAAAGTACCCGACCCTGATCGGTGACAAGCTACTGGTGCTGGCGGCGCTGAACCTGTGCGCCGAGCAGATCGAAATGCAGCAGGCTCACCAGCAGGAACTCGACCGTTACCAAGAGCAAGTCAGCGCCACGGTCGAGGTGATTTCCAAGGCGATCCAGCCTTAGAACCACTCATCCTGCATCCCCAGGCACGTATCATCCCGTGCCTCCAGAATCACCAGTTCATGATGGCAGCCCGGAATCTCCCAAGTCAGGAAGTACCGGGCAGCCTGGAGCTTGCCTTTATAGAAGGCGACATCGGCCGCATTGCCCTTGGCCAGCCCTTCTTCGGCGCGAATCGCCTGTTCCAGCCAGCGCCAGCCAATCACCGTATGCCCGAATACCTTCAGGTACAGCGCCGAGTTCGCCAGGCTGCTGTTGACCTTGCCCTGGGCGAGATCCGTCAGCAGGCCGATGGTCACGCTTTGCAGGCGGCTGACCAGGTGCTCCAGCGGTTCTCTCAATGCCGTCAGGCCTGGATATTCCTGTGCCCGCGCGCCCGTGTCGGCGATCAGCCGAATCAGTTGCTTCAGGCCCGCGCCGCCGTTCTGCGCCAGCTTGCGCCCCAGCAGGTCCAGGGACTGGATGCCATGGGTGCCCTCGTGGATCGGGTTCAGGCGGTTGTCGCGGTAGTACTGCTCCACCGGGTATTCGCGGGTATAACCGTGGCCGCCGAGGATCTGGATCGCCAGTTCGTTGGCCTTGAGGCAGAACTCCGAGGGCCAGGATTTGACGATGGGGGTGAGCAGGTCCAGCAGTTCGTGGGCCTGTCTGCGTTCGGCCTCGGTCTCCAGTGTGGTGGTGTCATCGAACAGCCGCGCGGCGTACAAACCCAGGTCGAAGGCACCTTCGACGTAGGCTTTTTGCGTCAGCAGCATGCGCTTGATATCGGCGTGCTGGATGATCGAGACCGGCGCGGTGCCTGGGTCCTTGCTGTCGGGCAAGCGGCCTTGCGGGCGTTCGCGGGCGTACTCCAGCGAATAGAGATAGCCGGCGTAACCGAGCATCACCGCGCCCATGCCGACACCGATGCGCGCCTCGTTCATCATCTGGAACATGCAGCTCAGGCCTTGGTGCGGTTTACCCACCAGATAGCCGACGCAGTTGCCGTTATCGCCGAAATTTAATGCCGTGGACGTGGTGCCACGCCAGCCCATCTTATGAAACAGCCCGGCCAGCAGCACGTCGTTGCGCGCGCCGAGGCTGCCGTCGTCGTTGACCAGGAATTTGGGCACGATAAACAGCGAAATACCCTTCACCCCAGCGGGCGCGTCCGGCAGCTTGGCCAGCACCATGTGCACGATGTTTTCCGACAGCGGGTGGTCGCCGCCGGAGATGAAGATCTTGTTGCCTTTGAGGCGATAGCTGCCGTCAGCCGCGGGCTCGGCGCGGGTACGAATATCCGACAGCGATGAGCCGGCGTGGGGCTCGGTCAGGGCCATGGTGCCGAAGAAGCGGCCTTCGATCATCGGTTGCAGGAAGCGCTGTTTTTGCTCCTCGGTGCCGAAGCTTTCGATCAGGTTGGCGGCGCCCATGGTCAGGAACGGGTAGGACGTCGAGGCCGCGTTGGCAGATTGGAAATGAGCGAAGCAGGCTTGAGAGAGCAGGGTCGGCAACTGCATGCCACCGGCTTCGAAGCTGCGGGCCGCATTGAGGAAGCCGGCTTCCAGGAACGCATCCACCGCCGGTTTGACTTCCGGAATCAGGATGGCTGCGCCGTTTTCGTAGCGCGGTTCGTTTTCGTCGTTCTTACGGTTGTGGGGGGCGAAGTGCTTTTCGGCGATGCTGCGCGCCGTGCTGATCGCGGCATCGAACGTTTCGCGATTGTGCTCGGCAAACCGCTCGCGCTGGGTCAGGCCCTCGGCATCGAGGACTTCATACAGCTCGAAAGCCAGATTGCGGGAACTGAGCAGCGTCTCGGACATGGCGGCTTACCTTTGGAGGAATTGGCCTGAGTCTAAGTGCGCGAATAAAGACGGGATAGCAAGATTGATCTGGGTGATGAAGAGGCAGAACGCGGGGAGGGGAATTGAAATGCGATCAAATGTGGGAGGGGGCAAGCCCCCTCCCACATTCAGTTAGCCGATGGTCATCAGGCTGGCATTACCGCCTGCCGCTGCGGTGTTAACGCTCAACGCACGCTCGATCACCAGGCGCTCCAAGGCAATTGTGGTCTCGCCTTGGGACAAACCATGCACCCCGACAATCGCCCCGCCACGCTGCGCCACTTGCTGGCACACCCCACGCAGTTGGTCGGAATCGCCGTGGTGCAGGACGGCGTCAAACACCACCTCGTCCTTGGTCCAGTCGGCCACGCGCTTGATTTTCGCCTGAATCTCCTTCGGCAGGCGTGGGAACACGGCCTTGGTCAGGTCGGTTTCCGGCCATACCGCCGAACCGCCGACGGCCAATACCGCCGCCAGTTGAGTCAACAGATCGCCTTCCACGTCCGCCAGGCACAGTACGTGCTCGCGGGGCAGGATGGCGTAGCTGTTGCGCTCGCCGGTCGGGCCGGCCAACTGACGGGTGATACCGCTTTGGGATTGCGCGGCGAACTGGCTGCACAGCGCACTCAGTTCGCTGAACTTATTGCTGTCGGCCCAGGTTTTCAGGGCGGTCAGCGGTTGGCTCATGGCGTCGCGCAGGCGTACATCCGGTGCCGCCAGCTTGTCGCCACGTACAAAGGATTGCTCGATCGCATCGGTAGGACGGGTCGACAGCAAGCGGTACAGGTACAGCGGACCACCGGCTTTCGGGCCTGTGCCCGACAGGCCTTCGCCGCCGAACGGCTGCACGCCGACCACGGCACCGACAATGTTGCGGTTGACGTAGACGTTACCGGCATTGACGTTGTCGATCACCTTGGCGATGGTCTCGTCGATACGGGTGTGTACGCCCAGGGTCAGGCCATAGCCGGAAGCGTTGATCTGGCCGATAAGCTGGTCGATCTCCTTGCGCTTGTAGCGCACCACGTGCAGCACCGGGCCGAAGATCTCCCGTTGCAGTTCGTCGAAGCTTTCCAGCTCGATCAGGGTGGGCATCACGAAGGTGCCGCGCTTGATTTCTTCACCGTCGGCAATCGCCACCTGGTACACATTGCGGCCTTTGTCGCGCATGGCCTGGATGTGTTTCTCGATGCCGGCCTTGGCTTCGGCGTCGATTACCGGGCCGATGTCCACCGACAGGCGCTCCGGGTTGCCCAGGCGGCATTCAGCCATGGCGCCCTTGAGCATTTCGATCACGCGGTCTGCCGAATCTTCCTGCAGGCACAACACGCGCAGGGCCGAGCAACGTTGACCGGCGCTGTCGAAGGCCGAGGACACCACGTCGATGACCACCTGTTCGGTGAGTGCCGAGGAGTCGACGATAATTGCGTTCTGGCCGCCGGTTTCGGCGATCAGCGGGATCGGACGGCCCTGGGCATCCAGGCGTCCGGCGACATTGCGTTGCAGCAGGCGCGCGACTTCTGTGGAGCCGGTGAACATCACGCCCTTGACGCGATCATCACCCACCAGGCGCGCACCGACGCTTTCACCCTGGCCCGGCAGCAATTGCAGCACGCCTTGGGGAATACCGGCTTCGAGCAGGATGCGCACGGCTTGTGCAGCCACCAGCGGGGTTTGTTCGGCTGGCTTGGCCAGTACCGGGTTACCGGCGGCCAGTGCGGCAGCCACTTGCCCACTGAAAATCGCCAGCGGGAAGTTCCACGGGCTGATGCACACCACCGGGCCCAGTGGGCGGTGGGCGTCATTGGTGAAGTCGTTGCGTGCCTGCACCGCGTAGTAGCGCAGGAAGTCCACGGCCTCACGCACTTCGGCGATGGCGTTGGCGAAGGTCTTGCCGGCTTCGCGGGCCAGCAGGCCCATCAGCGGCTGGATCTCGCCTTCCATCAGGTCGGCGGCACGTTCCAGGATCGCGGCGCGTTCGGCGGGCGGGGTGGCCTGCCAGATCGGGCCGGCGCTGATGGCGCACTGGATCGCGTTGTCGACGTCTTCGACAGTGGCTTCTTGCACGTGACCGACCACGTCACGCAGGTCGGACGGATTCAGTACGGGGGTCGCCGCTTGTTCGCTGGCGGCGCAACCGAGCATCGGCGCGGCCTTCCAGTTGTTGTGCGCGGTGGCGAGCAGGGCGCAGGACAGCGATGCCAGGCGGTGTTCGTTGGCCAGGTCGATACCGGCCGAGTTGGCACGGTCGCCGCCGTACAGGTCACGGGGCAGCGGGATACGCGGGTGCGGCAGGCCGAAGCCGCCTTCCAGCGTCGCCATCTGCTCGATGCTGGCCACTGGATCGGCCACCAGCTCCTGGATCGAGATGGACTGGTCGGCGATGCGGTTGACGAACGAGGTGTTGGCGCCGTTTTCCAGCAGGCGACGCACCAGGTAGGCCAGCAGTGTTTCGTGAGTGCCGACCGGTGCGTATACGCGGCACGGACGGTTCAGCTTGCCTTCGGAAACCTTGCCTACTACCTGCTCGTACAGCGGTTCACCCATGCCGTGCAGGCATTGGAACTCGTACTGGCCGGGGTAATAGTTCTGACCGGCGATATGGTAAATCGCCGACAAGGTATGGGCGTTGTGCGTAGCGAACTGCGGGTAGATGACTTCCGGTACCGACAGCAGCTTGCGTGCACAGGCAATGTAGGAAACGTCGGTGTACACCTTGCGGGTATACACCGGGTAGCCTTCCAGGCCTTCGACCTGGGCGCGCTTGATCTCGCTGTCCCAGTACGCGCCTTTTACCAGGCGGATCATCAGGCGATGGCGGCTGCGGCGTGCCAGATCGATGACGTAGTCGATCACATACGGGCAACGCTTCTGGTAGGCCTGGATCACGAAGCCAATGCCGTTCCAGCCGGTCAACTGCGGTTCGAAGCACAGACGCTCGAGCAGATCCAGCGACAGCTCCAGGCGGTCGGCTTCTTCGGCGTCGATGTTCAGGCCGATGTCGTATTGCTTGGCCAGCAGGGTCAGGGACAGCAGGCGCGGGTACAGCTCATCCATCACGCGCTCGTACTGTGCACGGCTGTAACGCGGGTGCAGGGCCGACAGCTTGATGGAGATGCCCGGGCCTTCATAAATCCCACGGCCGTGGGAGGCTTTGCCGATGGAGTGAATGGCTTGCTCGTACGAGGCCAGGTATTTCTGCGCGTCGTGTTCGGTGAGGGCGGCTTCACCGAGCATGTCGTAGGAGTAGCGGAAACCCTTGGCTTCGAATTTGCTCGCGTTGGCCAGGGCTTCGGCGATGGTTTCGCCGGTCACGAACTGCTCGCCCATCAGGCGCATGGCCATGTCGACGCCCTTGCGGATCATCGGCTCGCCGCTTTTGCCGATGATGCGGCTCAGGGATGAGGTGAGACCGGCTTCGTTATGGGTAGCGACCAGTTTGCCGGTCAGCAGCAGGCCCCAGGTGGCGGCGTTGACGAACAGAGACGGGCTGTTGCCCAGGTGCGGATGCCAGTTGCCGGTGCTGATCTTGTCGCGGATCAGCGCATCGCGGGTGCCTTTGTCCGGGATCCGCAGCAGCGCTTCGGCCAGGCACATCAGGGCTACGCCTTCCTGGGACGACAGCGAGAATTCCTGCAGCAGGCCCTGAACAATCCCGGCACGGCCGCCGGCACTCTTCTGATTGCGCAGTTTTTCCGCAATCGACGCGGCGAGCTTGTTGGTGGCTTCGGCCATTTGCACCGGCAGGCGGGCCTGTTCGATCAGCATCGGCACCACTTCCGGCTCGGGGCGACGGTAAGCGGCGGTGATCGAAGCGCGCAGTACGGATTGCGGCAGGATGCTCTCGGCGAACTCAAGGAAGCACTGGTGGGCGTGGTCGCTCTGGACTTCGCCTGCGTCGTCAGCGTCCTTGCTGCTCAAACCGTTGAGCTCGGTCAGGGTTGCACCACCCTCGAGTTTCTCCAGGTAATTGAAAATCGCCTGCTTGATCAGCCAGTGCGGCGTGCGATCAATGGAGGTCGCGGCCGCCTTGAGGCGTTCGCGGGTCGGGTCGTCGAGTTTGACCCCAAGGGTGGTCGTAGCCATTTTCTTATCCTCATGGGTGCCACTACCGAGTGGCATCAGCTGGCGGCAAGATTAGCTTTGCTCAGGGAGAGGTGCAACCGGGTGCAACCCATTTTGTTGATGAATTTTTCGTCGCTTGATCGGAAAAAAATGGCCGCCGACGGAATCCGCTTCGGCTTGGTGCATTTGCTTCTGAGATCGGCTGTTCTTGCTCCGAAAAGGAGCAAAAAAGGGGCGTTTTGCGTGTTTTACACTTGGGTGCAACTTATTCCCAAGAAACTGGTTGCACCTTATTTGCTTTGTTGAATAGCATTCGCGCCCAAGGTGCAACCGGCTTTAGGGTTTGGTTCATCGGCTGGCGGCTTTCCTGGGGAAACGTCAGTCATAAATGCGCGGCACGCAGTTACGTTTACCTACTTCCAGTAGGTGGCCGTCTGACAGACCGCCGCTACATAAAAACAAAGCCAGGGCGTCACTCCTATGAGCGTTAGTAATCCAACCCTGATCACGTTCGTGATCTACATCGCAGCAATGGTGCTGATCGGCTTCATGGCCTATCGCTCCACGAACAACCTTTCCGATTACATCCTCGGCGGTCGCAGCCTCGGGAGCGTGGTGACTGCCTTGTCAGCCGGTGCTTCCGACATGAGCGGCTGGTTGTTGATGGGCCTGCCGGGCGCGATCTACATGTCCGGCCTGTCGGAAAGCTGGATCGCCATCGGCCTGATCGTCGGTGCCTACCTCAACTGGCTGTTCGTGGCCGGTCGCCTGCGGGTACAGACCGAGCACAACGGCGACGCTCTGACCCTGCCGGACTACTTCTCCAGCCGTTTCGAAGATAAAAGCGGCCTGCTGCGGATCATCTCTGCGGTCGTGATTCTGGTGTTCTTCACCATCTACTGCGCGTCCGGCATCGTGGCCGGTGCCCGCCTGTTCGAAAGCACCTTCGGCATGTCCTACGAGACCGCGCTGTGGGCCGGCGCTGCGGCGACGATTGCCTACACCTTCGTGGGTGGTTTCCTGGCTGTCAGCTGGACCGACACCGTACAAGCCACGCTGATGATTTTCGCGCTGATCCTTACGCCGATCATCGTGCTGCTGGCCACCGGTGGTGTCGACACCACGTTCCTGGCTATCGAAGCCAAGAACCCCGACAACTTCAACATGCTGAAAAACACCACCTTCATCGGCATCATCTCGCTGATGGGCTGGGGCCTGGGTTACTTCGGCCAGCCACACATCCTCGCGCGCTTCATGGCGGCGGATTCGGTGAAGTCGATCGCCAACGCGCGTCGCATCTCCATGACCTGGATGATCCTGTGCCTGGGCGGCACCGTAGCCGTGGGCTTCTTCGGCATCGCCTACTTCTCGGCGCACCCGGAAGTGGCGGGCCCGGTCAACGAGAACCACGAGCGCGTGTTCATCGAACTGGCCAAGTTGCTGTTCAACCCATGGATCGCGGGCGTACTGCTATCGGCCATCCTGGCTGCGGTCATGAGCACCCTGAGCTGCCAGTTGCTGGTGTGCTCCAGCGCCCTGACCGAAGACTTCTACAAGACCTTCCTGCGCAAAAGCGCTTCCCAGCTTGAACTGGTCTGGGTCGGCCGCCTGATGGTACTGCTGGTGGCCTTGATTGCCATCGCCATGGCCGCCAACCCGAACAACCGTGTGCTGGGCCTGGTGAGCTACGCCTGGGCCGGTTTCGGCGCTGCATTCGGCCCTGTGGTGCTGATCTCGGTGATCTGGAAGAACATGACCCGTAACGGCGCACTGGCCGGGATCCTGGTCGGCGCGGTCACCGTGATCGTGTGGAAGCACTTCGAACTGCTGGGCCTGTACGAAATCATCCCAGGCTTCATCTTCGCCAGCCTGGCGATCTACGTCGTGAGCAAGCTGGGCGCACCGACAGCGGGTATGGTCGAGCGCTTTGATGCGGCGGAAAAAGACTACAACCTCAACAAGTGATTCGCCGGGCGCTGAGCGCCTGTCGAGATAAAAAACGGCTCGCGTCCTTTGGACGGGGGCCGTTTTTTTTAAAGTTTTGAGGTCAAACAGCGCGGATCACAGGCTCAGCTGATTGCCGAAATGAAAGATCATCGCACCGACAGCTCCAACTAGACCTGTGAGGGCCATTCCGTGAAGTGCGAGTTTCAGATTGCGCGGAAACTCCTTGACCTGTTTTGCGTTAATAACGCCACGTTTTGCGTTCCACTTCGGCAGCGCGATTGCTATATAGACGGCACATAGTCTGCCTAATCTTCCTGTTAGGTTGTCACCAAAAATACGCCTGTAGTTGTTTACCAGGCTGCACTGGTCCAACAAATCTTCCATCCTTTCCAATTTTCGATAGGCCAGGAAAATATCGAGAATGACCGCTGTAAGCATTGAGCCCGCCGAGACCAGCGCTACTTGATCTTTTGCGGGGAGGCTGAGGACGTACTCAATACTCATACAGGACTTCTCCGGCGGCTGCGCCGACCTCGCTTCCCAAGTTACCTAAAGCAAAGCCCATTGCTCCCCCTGCTATCAGAAGGCAGCCCAAGGCAAACGGCCCGGTTGTCGGGGCCATTACGGCTATACACAAACCCATTCCCATCTGGCCTCCGATGATTCCCCCTGCGACCCCGAACGTTAATTTACCTGCCTCCACATACTTCGCTTTTCTGCATTGCTGATCTCTCCCAGTAGAGCACGCCTCCTTGATCTCCAGCGCCGTCGCTGTCGTACTCAGTGCTATTCCCAGCGGTGTACCGTTTTTAAGCAATTTTGCTGTCTTGGAGACCCGCGCAATAGTTTTGCTGTACTGATTTATCTCCCCACTATGCAAGTAGCTCTTAGTCGAAATTCCCAGCATTTTCTTGATCGAGCCTTCATTCCTCAGGCCTGTTCCATAACGCGCAAAGCTGCGCATCTGTGCTTCCAGCTTGGCAAATAGAACTTGGCGTCGAGCCAGGAAATCATCTCTTGCAGCACCTCCTCCACGACGCAATGATTGTTTGTGCAGTGCATCAATTTCATCGAGCGTGTTCACTATTGCCTGTAAGTGTCGGCTCCAAGCATCGCCTGCAGTACCTATCCCTAGTGATGCGTAACCCAGCAGTTTTTGTAGCAGGTCGTAGTTGTGCAGAGCGAAGGCATCTGCGCCTTCGGCCATTACGCTATGACGAATGTCCCAGGCGGCGCGCATCAAGCGTGACTCTTCCAAGGTACAGCTCGCAGTGCTTTCGTCCCCGATGATGACTAACTGCCCTGGCAGTACAACAACATTGCGAATATGAGTATTGAGGGCATCAAACTTCGCTTCGGCGTGTTTGCTCAATCGTAGTTTTGCCTTGAGCTCCACTGAGGTTTGTCGATGGTCATTGATGAATGCATAGGGGGGAGGCATTACACACTTCCCCGTGATGCAGATTGGCTTGAAGCGAGGTGATTGCATGCCATGAAAACATTCTTTTGTGAATGAACATGGCTGCACAATTTAAATAGCCACCTGGAGGGTGTCTTGGTTATGGCGGATGAATTTCGGGTGGTTTTTTGTCTTTAGGAAAAGGGCTACAGAGCTGCTTCTGAGTTCTGTCAGACGCGTGTGTTTTTACTGAGGCTCGGTGTGCAATTACCTGCCGAAAAGCCATGAAAGAGTGAAGCTAGGAATTGGAAACCCGGCGCGTAAGGATTTACTGATTTGTTCGCGCTGCGGTCGGTTCGATAAGTGACTGGTACAGAATCTCCCGCCCACCCCTCGCAGAGAAACACCGGATGTTCGCTCCTGCCAATCAAAGTGCCTTTACCCTGACCCTCGACGGTGTGCCAAGTGAACTCAAGGTGTTTGAGTTCCAGGGCCGCGAAGCCATCAGCCAGCCGTATCGTTTTGATCTTGAACTGGTCAGCGAACAGCCCGACCTGGACCTGGAAAGCCTGCTGCATCGCCCGGCATACCTGGGCTTCGACGCTCACGGCCGTGGTGTCCACGGCCTGGTTTATCGGGTGGCGCAGGGCGATTCCGGGCGGCGGCTGACGCGTTACCAGATCAGCCTTGTGCCGCAGTTGGCCTATCTCGCGCACAGCAGTCACCAGCGGATCTTCCAGCACAAGACGGTGCCGCAGATCATTGCGCAGGTGCTGGCGGAGCAGCGGCTCCATGCGGACCAATTCGAATTTCACCTCAGTGGTGCCTATCCCGAACGCGAGTATTGCGTGCAGTTTGGCGAGAGCGACCTGGCCTTCATTCAGCGCCTGTGTGCCGAGCAGGGGATTCACTATCACTTCCAGCATTCGCACGAAGGGCACCTGCTGGTGTTTGGCGATGACCAGACCGTTTTCGCCTCGCCAGATCAGCCTACGCCCTACATGCCGGGCTCCGGGATGGTGGCGGATACGCCGGCCATCAAGCGCTTTGCGCTGCGGTTGGAAACCCGCACCACTGCGGTCAACCTGCGTGACTACGACTTTCTCAAGCCGAGCCTGGTGCTGGAGAGTGGCGTGGTCGGCGAACAGCTTCCACGGTTTGACGCGCAGGCCTACCCCGGTCACTTTTCCGATCGCTCCCACGGCAAATACCTCGCGCAACGTGGCCTGGAGCGGCACCGTAGCGACTATCGAATAGCCCGTGCCAGCGGCGATGACCCTGCATTGAGCAGCGGCCGGTTCTTCAAGTTGACCGAGCATCCGCGGGACGAATGGAATGACGTGTGGCTGGTGACGCAAGTGACCCACGAAGGCAGACAGCCCCAGGTTCTGGAGGAGGCTGTCACCGAGGTTGGCGGTAGAGATTTTCTTCAGGGGTATCGCAATGAATGTGTGGCGACTCCGTGGGACGTGATCTTCCGCCCACCCTTGCCTGAGCAGGCGCGGCCGGCGTTGTCGGGTTATCAAAGCGCGGTGGTGACCGGCCCCGTCGACAGTGAAATCCACTGCGACGAATACGGCCGGGTCAAGGTGCAGTTGGCCTGGGATCGCGCTGGGGCGCATGACGATCATTCCAGCTGTTGGCTGCGGGTGGCCAGCGGTTGGGCCCATGACCGCTATGGCTCGGTACTTATCCCGCGAGTGGGCATGGAAGTACTGGTGGGGTTCGCCAATGGCGATATGGACATGCCGCTGGTAATGGGCTGCCTGCCGAACGCGGCGACACCGGTCCCCCTCGACCTGCCGGCAGACAAGACCCGCAGCATTTTCCGTAGCCAGAGCAGCCCCGGTGGTGGTGGCTACAACGAACTGCGCATCGAAGACCGCAAGGGCGCCGAGGAGATCTACCTGCGTGCCCAGCGGGATTGGACCCAGCATGTGCTGCATGACCAGCAGGTGCAGATCGACCATCAGCGCCGCATCAGGGTGGGCGGTGAGTCGCACCATGAAGTGCAAGGCGAAGAGCAGCGCATCACCCATGGCAACCGTTTGACGGAACTCAAGCAGGACGACCATCTGGTGGTCGGCGGTTCGCAGCAGATGCGGGCCGGACGGACCATCCGGATGGGCGCCGGGCAGAGTGTTGTCATTGATGCGGGCGCGAGCGTGACAATCCAGGCCGGTGGGCAGTCGATCACGCTGTCGGCAGAGGGGATTTTCAGCAGCACGCCCATTCAACTGGGAGGCGCGCCTGCTCCGGCGGCGTCGCCATTGATGCCTGGGGTGAAAGCGGCGTTGCTGGCGGTTATACCCGCACCGCTGAGCCGGATACAGGTCGCCAGCCTGAAACGGAGCGCGCCGTTTTGTGAAGAGTGCCAACGCTGCAGTGACGGGCAGTGTGCCCTCCCATTCCATTCAACCTTAAAAGGAATTTACCCTGATGTCCCAACCCTTGAGCCCCGATGACTGGCTGGCACAATTCCCTCTACTCCCCAATGAGCGGCTTTACGTGGTACTGAGCAGTGCCAGCGACGCGAAGCCGCTGGCTGCGTGGCAAGTCTCGGCCGGCGGGATGTTGCCTCAAGCGCTCTGGGCAGGCACGGCCTATGCCGGGTGGGATGAGGTGATGCCCTACGCAGGGGTTGTCGAACCCGACAATGCCTTCCTCGATTGGATCGCTACCACTGACGCTTCGGACTGGGGTTGGCTGGCGGTATCGTCCAGCCCGTTGGAAGTCGTCGTTGCTCACCTGCAAGGCCTGACCAAGATAGTGCTTCCCGATAAGCGGAGCGTGTTCCTGCGCTTCTGGGATGGCGCCCAGTTTCTGCCGATTGTGCAGAAACTGGGCGATGAAATCGGCGCAGTACTGCCCGTGTTCCAGCGCTATCTGATCAATGGCCAGCCGTTGAGCGTGGCGACGCCATCGGTCACTGCGGCCAAGGCCAGCCCTTGGTGGCGCGTGCCTGATGCGTTATTGGCGCACTTGGCCGCGCAGTCGCCGCAGACCCTGATCGACAACCTGCTGCAGTGGCTGGAAGAGCAGCGCCCCGACCTGTATGCCGCTTTTACGCCGGCGACCTTGCAGCACAAGGTCGCCTACTTCGCGCGCAGTACGGACATCAGCGCTGAAGCGCTGGCGGGCTACCTGGACTCAGAGCTGAGTTGAGGTCAGCGCCTGTTGCAGGTCGTCGATCAGGTCTTCGACCGCTTCGATACCCACCGACAGGCGAATCATTTCCGGCTTTACGCCGGCCTTGGCCTGTTCCTGTTCGTTCATCTGTCGGTGAGTGGTGGAAGCCGGGTGGCAGGCCAGGGACTTGGCGTCGCCGATGTTGACCAGGCGCTTGAAGATTTGCAGGGCGTCGTAGAAGCGCACACCGGCATCAAAGCCGCCTTTCAAACCGAAGGACAGGATCGCCGACGGTTTGCCCTGCATGTATTTCTGCGCCAATGCGTGGTGCGGGTGGTCCGGCAGGCCGGCGTAGCTGACCCATTCCACCTGGGCATGGCCTTGCAGGAATTGCGCGATTTTCAGGGCGTTTTCGGTGTGGCGCTCCATGCGCAACGCCAGTGTTTCCAGGCCTTGCAGCAACAGGAAGGCATTCATCGGCGCCAACGCTGCACCGGTGTTGCGCAGCGGTACGGTGCGGGCACGGGCGATGAAGGCGGCGGGGCCGAATTTTTCGGTATAGACCACGCCGTGATAGGCCGGCTCGGGCTGGTTGAGGCCGGGGAATTTATCCGCGTATTTCGTCCACGGGAACGTGCCGCTGTCGACAATTACACCGCCCAGGGAGTTGCCATGGCCGCCGACGTATTTGGTCACCGAGTGCACCACGATGTCGGCACCGAACTGGATCGGCTTGCACAGGATCGGCGTGGCCACGGTGTTGTCCACCACCAGCGGCACGCCGCGGGCATGGGCGACGTCGGCCAGGGCTTCGATGTCGATGATATTGCCCGCCGGGTTGCCGATGCTTTCGCAGTACACCAGCTTGGTGTTGTCGTCGATCAGTTCGGCGATGGCGGCGGCGCTGTCGTCCCGGGCGAAGCGCACCTCCACGCCAAAGCTCGGCAGCAGGTGAGCGAACAGCGTGTAGGTGCCACCGTAGAGTTGCGGTGTGGTGACGATATTGTCACCCGCACGGGTCAAGGTCTGGATGGCATAGTGGATCGCCGCGCTGCCGGCCGAGACGGCCAGCGCTGCGATACCGCCTTCAAGGGCGGCGATGCGCTGCTCTAGCACATCGTTGGTGGGGTTCATGATGCGCGTGTAGATATTGCCGGGTACGTCCAGGTTGAACAGATCGGCGCCGTGTTGGGCGTTATCGAATTCGAAGGCGACGTTCTGGTAGATCGGCACGGCGACCGCCTTGGTGGTTGGGTCCGACTTGAAACCGTGGTGCAGTGCGATGGTGGCGTCTTTCATGATTGTTATTGACCTCCCTGGAGTGGTGGATGGCCACAATAAATCCGCCTCGCCGTCGACATTTAGATTTTTTTCAACGGGCTGCCTGTGTTTGCGGCATAAGCACCGCCCGGCATGCGGCCCTGCACCTTTGCGCCCGTAGAAGGTAAACTTCGCCCCCTGCGCAGGAGCAACCATGAATTATCGTCACGCCTTTCACGCCGGCAACCACGCCGATGTCTTCAAACACCTGACCTTGACCCGCCTCATCGCCCTGATGTCGCGCAAGGAGCAGCCGTTCGCCTACCTCGACACCCATGCCGGGATTGGTCTGTACGACCTGCAAGGTGATCAGGCCAATCGCACGGGTGAGTACCTGGAAGGTATCGCGCGTTTGTGGGGCGCCGACGATCTACCAGCGTTGACCGCCGATTACATGCGCGTGCTGCACGAGATGAACCCCGATGGCCAGTTGCGCTACTACCCGGGCTCGCCGGAGCTGGCGCGCCGCCTTACGCGCCCCCAGGACCGCGTGCTGCTCAATGAAAAGCACCCGGAAGATGGCGTGCTGCTCAAGGACAACATGAAGGGCGATCGTCGGGTCAAGGTTCATTTGGGCGAAGGCTGGCATGTGCCGCGTGCCCTGTTACCGGTGCCGGAAAAGCGCGCGTTGATGCTGATTGATCCGCCGTTTGAACAGCTCGACGAAATGCAGCGCTGCGCCGCCGCCCTCAAGGAAGCCGTCAGCCGTATGCGCCAGACCGTCGCGGCGATCTGGTACCCGGTGAAGGACCAGCGCATGCTGCGCCGCTTCTACCAGGACCTGGCCGGCACCGGTGCGCCGAAGTTGCTGCGCGTGGAATTGCTGGTGCATCCGCTGGACACGCCCAACACCCTGACCGGCTCGGGCCTGGCGATTGCCAACCCGCCGTGGGGCCTGGAAGAGGAGTTGCGCGAGCTGCTGCCGTGGCTGTCCAAGAAGCTTGGCCAGACCCAGGGTGGGTGGCAGATGGATTGGCTCATAGCTGAGTAGTTGTAAGCCTCAAGCCTCAAGCTGCAAGTGAGAGCAGAAAACACCACTTGCAGCTTGAAACTCGCAGCTCCGATCTTCAGATCGGGCAAGTCACCCCGGTACCGCCGATCCCACAGTAGCCCTGTGGATTCTTCGCAAGGTACTGCTGGTGATACGCCTCGGCGAAGTACACCGTTGGCGCCTCGTCGATCTCGGTGGTAATCACACCCAGGCCCGCTTTGGTCAGTTCAGCCTGATACGCCTCGGCACTGGCCTTCGCCGCCGCCAGTTGTTCAGGCGTGGTCGCATAGATCACCGAGCGGTACTGGGTGCCGATGTCGTTGCCCTGGCGCATGCCCTGGGTCGGGTTGTGCAGTTCCCAGAACATCTTCAGCAGGTCTTCGTATTTCACCTTGGCCTGGTCATACACCACCAGCACCACTTCGCTGTGGCCGGTCAGGCCCGAGCAGACTTCTTCATACGTCGGGTTCGGCGTGAAACCACCGGCATAGCCGACCACGGTGCTGACCACGCCATCGCGCTGCCAGAACCTGCGCTCGGCGCCCCAGAAACAACCCAGGCCGAAGATCGCGAAGCCGACGTCGTCGACGAATGGGCCCAGCAGCGGGTTGCCGTTGACGAAGTGCGTCTGCGGCAGGTTCATCGGGGTTTCACGACCGGGCAACGCTTGTTCTTGAGTAGGCAGCACGTTTTTGTTCACCAGAATTTCCGAGCGCAAGACCATGGGCAGTCCTCTCGTCAGGTTGGGTTAGCGGTAAATTTCAGACAGCCAGTGTGCCCGAGTGTTACAGCGCTGTCAGGCGATTGGCCCGCGTGGATAGCGTCTAAGCTTCTCGAGCAGCTCTGCACCGGGGATCGGCCGGTCGAACAGGTAGCCCTGGCCAACGTCGCAACGGTGCCGACGCAGGAACGCCAGTTGCTCGGCGGTCTCGATGCCTTCGGCCACCACCTTGAGCTTGAGGTTGTGGGCCATGGCGATCACGGCCGAGGTGATTTCCATGTCGTCCTGGTTGTCCGGGATTTCGTGGATAAAGCTGCGGTCGATCTTGATGATGTCGATGGGGAATTTTTTCAGGTAGCTCAGCGACGAGTAACCGGTGCCGAAGTCGTCCATGGCCAGGGTCAGGCCGAAGCTCTTGAGCTGGTCCAGTTGCAGGCGCGTGTCTTCGGTTGCTTCCAGCAGCAGGCCTTCGGTCAGCTCCAGTTCCAGCAGGTTGGCCGGCAGCTGTTCTTCCTTGAGGATCGTGGCGATCGAGGCCACCAGGTCCGGGTCGGAGAATTGCTTGGGCGACAGGTTGATCGCCACCTGCAGATTGCCCAGGCCGGCGGCGCTCAGTTGCTTGCTCATGCGGCAGGCCTGGCGCGCGATCCATTTGCCGATCGGGATGATCAAGCCGGTCTCTTCGGCGACGCTGATGAACTGATCGGGGCGGATCATGCCCTTTTCCGGATGGTTCCAGCGCAACAGCGCTTCCATGCCCAGCAAGCGGCCGCTGCGCAGGCACAGCTTGGGCTGGTAGAACACGTCCAGCTCGTTCTGGGTCAGGGCACGACGCAGGTTGTTCTCCACGAACAGCTTGTAGCTGGCCTCGGCATTCAAGGCTTCGGTGAACACCTGTACCTGGTGTTTGCCGTTGGCCTTGGCTTTGTGCAGCGCCAGGCCGGCGTTGCGCATCAGGGTCTGCGGGTCGCGGCCGTGCAGCGGCGCACAGGCCAGGCCCACGGAGCCGGTGACGCTGATCAGTTGGTTGTCGACGAACATCGGTTTGTCGAGGGTCGCCAGCAACTGGCTGGCCACCTGCTGGCCGGTTTCCAGGTCAGTGTCGTCCAGCAGCACCGCAAACTCGTTACTGGCAAAACGCGCCAGGCTGCCGCTGGCACTCAGGCTGTTGCGCAGGCGGCGGGCCAGGCTGATCAGCAGCTTGTCGCCGGTCTGGTGGCCGAGGCTGTCGTTGATGCGCTTGAAGTTGTCGATGTCCACCAGCAACAGGCTGATCGGGCTGTCGCTGTCGCGGGCAAAGCGCTCATCGAGGTTGCGGATGAATGCCGGACGGTTGCCCAGGTTGGTCAGGTTATCGGTGTAGGCCAGGCGTTCGATGCGCTGCTGGGCCAGCTTGTTCTGGGTGATGTCTTCGTAGATGCCGATGTAGTGGGTCAGCTCACGGTTGTCGCCATACACCTTGGAAATCGACAGCTGGCCCCAGTAGGGCTCGAGGTTTTTACGTCGGCTCTTGAACTCGCCCTGCCAGCTGTTGCTCTTGGCCAGGCTCGACGGTGCGTCGAACAGCAGTTCGCTGAGGTTTTCCAGGGCCGGCAGCTGGGCCAGGCGGTGGCCGTGGACCTCTTCGGCGCTGTATTGGGTAATCGCGGTAAAGCTTGGGTTGACGTACTCCACCACGCCGTCGCAGTTGACCAGCAAAAAGGCATTGGCGCTTTGCTCCACGGCACGTTGGAACAGGTGCAGGGCGCTGGTGGCGGTACGGCGGTTGTGGTTGTTGATCACTTGCGCGAACTGGTCGGCCAGTTCGCCGGCAAAGGCAATTTCATCGGCCTGCCAGACACGTGAGCTGCCACCCTGTTCCAGGCACAGCACACCGACCACCTGGCCGTCGACGCGGATGCTCGCATCGAGCATGGCGTGGATATCCTTGGCGCGCAGGTTCTCGGCCATTTCCCGGGTGCGCGGGTCGCGCATCGCGTTGGTCGCGTCGATTGCGCGGCTGGTGTGCAGGGCTTCCAGGTAATCCGGAAAGCAACTGGCGTCGATGGGCTCGGGCAGGTGGTGCTGCTGGTCATCGCGGTGGTAGGCCGAGATCGGTACCAGGCGCTGGCCTTCGAGGTTCCAGATGCTGGCGCAGTCGATCTGGTAGATGTCACAGGCGCTGCGGGTGATCAGCTCTGCGGCTTCCTGCAGCGAATTGTTGGCGGTGTAGCGCTGGCGGGCCAGCAACAGGATCAGCTCCTGCTGGGCGCGCACCCGCTCCAGGTGCTGCAGTTGTTCCTGCTGGGCGCGCTGGTTGAGCTCCAGGGCGATCTGCAGGCGGCTGTTCTGGCTTTCCAGGTCCTCCGTCGGGGCGGGCAGGGAGACTTCGTTGAACAGGCCGTCGACCACCATCAGGTAGCCGCGCAGCAGATGGCGATTGTGTTGTTTGTAGGCTTCGCCCATTTCCAGCAGGCTCAGGGGGCCATCGTTGGTGTGCAGGGTGTAGCGCACCAGGTAGTGAGGGCTGTCGCTCAGTTGCTGTTGGATGGTGTCGTGCAGTTGGTAGCGCGCCTGAGGCTCCATCAGGCTGGCGAAGGGGGTGCCGAGCAGCGCGCACAGCTCGACCGCCGATAGGCCGAATTGGCGCTCGCAGTTAGGGTCGAGGTACAGAAGGGCCCAGCTTGCCTCATTAAGCCGCTCGAAACGCAGCATACCGAGGCGCGAAGGCACCGGTAACTGCGTCACTACCTCGGCCGCCATACGGGCGACATCGGGTTGGCTTTTCATGGGGGGAACTCACTTCAAATAACGCGCACGGCGCCGGGCTCACGCCCTCTTTACTGTTGCCTGCGGCAAGGTTGCATCATGCGGCGCGGGCTGACAAGAGAGGATGAAGGCTAAGTGCTATAAGGGGGTTATCGGCCGGGCGGGGGAATTCTTCAGTCAGGATGACAGAAGGTGTACAACCCTGTTCTGTCTGTAGAGAAAAGCAAAAAAAGCCCCGCCAAATTGACGGGGTTGAGGTACGAGCGTGGCGCTCGGAAATCGGTGCAACCAGGCCTCCCCGATGAAAGGGAGGCCGCAGTGGCTTACAGCAGGATGGTGCGGATGTCGTTCAGCAACTGGCTCAGGCGCTGGGTGAAGCGTGCGGCGGCCGCGCCGTTGATCACACGGTGATCGTAGGACAGCGACAGTGGCAGCATCAGCTTCGGCTGGAACGCTTTACCGTCCCAGACTGGCTGGATGGTGGCCTTGGAAACACCCAGGATCGCCACTTCCGGCGCGTTGACGATTGGCGTGAAGCCCGTACCGCCAATGTGACCGAGGCTGGAGATGGTGAAGCACGCGCCTTGCATGTCGTCTGCAGTCAGCTTTTTGTCACGGGCCTTGGCCGCCAGTGCAGCCGCTTCGGCAGCGAGTTGCAGCAGGCTCTTCTGGTCGACGTTCTTGATGACCGGTACCAGCAGGCCATCCGGCGTGTCGACGGCAAAGCCTACGTGCACGTACTTCTTGCGGATGATCGCCTTGCCGCTTGGCGCCAGCGAACTGTTGAAGTCCGGCAGCTCCTTGAGCAGGTGCGCGCAGGCCTTGAGCAGCAGCGGCAGCACGGTCAGTTTCACGCCGGCCTTCTCGGCCACGGCTTTCTGCGCAACGCGGAAAGCTTCCAGGTCGGTGATGTCGGCCTGGTCGAACTGGGTCACGTGCGGGATGTTCAGCCAGCTGCGGTGCAGGCTCGACGCGCCGATCTGCATCAGGCGGGTCATCGGCACTTCTTCGGTCTCGCCGAAGCGGCTGAAGTCCACCACCGGGATCGGTGGAATGCCCGAGCCGCCAGTAGCAGTGCCGGCAGCCGGAGCTTCCTTGGCTTTCTGCATCATGGCTTTGACGTAGACCTGCACGTCTTCCTTCAGTACGCGACCGTGGGGGCCGGTGGCCGACACAGCGTTCAGCTCGACGCCGAATTCACGCGCCAGTTGGCGAACCGCCGGGCCTGCGTGAACCTTGGCACCGCTTGGCGCCGGTGCGGCAGCCGCAGGGGCCGGAGCGGCCTCGGCTTTTGCAGTCGGTGCAGGGGCGGCAGCGGCCGGAGCGGCTTCAGCCTTGGCCGCCGGAGCAGCAGCCGGTGCTGGAGCAGCGGCAGGCGCAGCGCCTTGTACTTTCAGCTTGAGGATGAAGTCGCCCGTGCCGACTTCGTCTTCCAGCTTGACCGCGATGCTTTCCACCACGCCGGCAGCCGGCGATGGGATTTCCATGGAGGCCTTGTCGGACTCCAGGGTGATCAGCGACTGGTCGGCTTCGACGGTGTCGCCGACCTTGACCAGCAACTCGATGATCTTGGCCTTGCCCGACGAGCCGATGTCCGGAACATGAATGTCCTGGACGGTGGCTTCGGCCGGAGCGGCAGCCGGGGCTGCAGGAGCCTCGGCTGCAGCGGCAGGTTTTTCCGCGGCAGGTGCCGGAGCAGCAGCGGCAGCAGGAGCCGCCGCAGGGGCCGCATCAGCGGCACCTTCGATTTCCAGTTCCAGCAGTTCGTCGCCTTCTTTCAGGCGGTCGCCCAGCTTCACTTTCAGGCTCTTGACCACGCCGGCCTTGGGAGCAGGGATTTCCATGCTCGCCTTGTCCGATTCCAGGGTCAGGATGCTCTGGTCGGCTTCGACGGTGTCGCCGACCTTTACAAACAGCTCGATTACTTCACCTTCACCGCTGCCGATGTCAGGTACGCGAATGAGTTCGCTCACAAAAAGTCTCCTCAGCAGTCCAGTGGGTTGCGTTTTTCCGGGTTGATCCCGAACTTGACGATAGCGTCTGCTACCACCTTGGGTTCGATCTCACCGCGGTCAGCCAAGGCTTCCAGGGCTGCCAACACCACGAAGTGACGGTCGACTTCGAAGAAGTGACGCAGCTTCTTGCGGCTGTCACTGCGACCGAAACCGTCAGTGCCCAGGACTTTGAATTCCTTGGACGGGACCCACTGGCGAATTTGTTCAGCAAACAGTTTCATGTAGTCGGTAGAGGCAATGACTGGACCTTTACGGCCGGCCAGGCACTCTTCGACATAGCTCTGCGCAGGCTTCTGGCCCGGGTGCAGGCGGTTGTTGCGCTCTACGGCCAGGCCGTCGCGACGCAGTTCGTTGAAGCTGGTAACGCTCCAGACGTCGGCACCGACGTTGAACTCTTCACGCAGGATCTTCGCCGCTTCACGGACTTCACGCAGGATGGTGCCGGAGCCCATCAGCTGCACGTGGTGCGCCGCTTCCTTGGTGTCTTCTTCGAGCAGGTACATGCCCTTGATGATGCCTTCTTCCACGCCGGCCGGCATGGCTGGCTGCTGGTAGGACTCGTTCATCACGGTGATGTAGTAGAAAACGTCCTGCTGCTCTTCGGTCATCTTCTTCATGCCGTCCTGGATGATCACCGCCAGCTCATAGCCGTAGGTTGGATCAAAGGTGCGGCAGTTCGGGATGGTGGCAGCCAGGATGTGGCTGTGACCGTCTTCGTGTTGCAGGCCTTCGCCGTTCAGTGTGGTACGGCCGGCGGTACCGCCGATCAGGAAACCACGGGTACGGCTGTCGCCCGCTGCCCAAGCCAGGTCGCCGATACGCTGGAAACCGAACATCGAGTAGAAGATGTAGAACGGCAGCATCGGCTGGTTGTGGCTGGAGTACGAAGTACCGGCAGCGATGAAGGAGCTCATGGCGCCCGCTTCGTTGATGCCTTCTTCGAGGATCTGGCCCTTCTTGTCTTCCTTGTAGAACATCACCTGGTCTTTATCGACTGGCTCGTAGAGCTGGCCGACGGAGGAGTAGATGCCCAACTGACGGAACATGCCTTCCATACCGAAGGTACGGGCTTCGTCCGGGATGATCGGCACGATACGCGAGCCGATTTCCTTGTCCTTGACCAGCTGCGCGAGGATCCGCACGAAGGCCATGGTGGTGGAGATTTCACGGTCGCCCGAGCCGTCCAGGATTGCCTTGAGGGTATCCAGCGGAGGTGTCGGGATGTTGAAGCTCTTGGCGCGGCGCTGTGGCACGAAACCGCCCAGTGCGGTACGACGCTCGCTCAGGTAGCGGGCTTCGGCGCTGTTTGCCTCAGGCTTGAAGAACGGCAGGTTCTCCAGCTCTTCGTCCTTGACCGGGATGTCGAAGCGGTCGCGGAACAGCTTCAGGCTTTCAACATCAACCTTCTTGGTGTTGTGCGCAGTGTTTTTCGCTTCGCCGGCACCGGTGCCATAACCTTTGATGGTCTTGGCCAGGATGACGGTCGGTTGTTCTTTGTGGTTGACCGCTTCGTGGTACGCAGCATAGACCTTGTACGGGTCGTGGCCGCCACGGTTGAGTTTCCAGATCTCGTCGTCGGACAGGTCGGCAACCATCGCCTTGAGTTCAGGCGTGTTGAAGAAATGTTCACGTACGAACGCGCCGTCTTTGGCCTTGTAGTTCTGGTACTCGCCGTCGAT
This sequence comes from Pseudomonas sp. NIBRBAC000502773, assembly GCF_006517195.1. NCBI lineage: Bacteria > Pseudomonadati > Pseudomonadota > Gammaproteobacteria > Pseudomonadales > Pseudomonadaceae > Pseudomonas > Pseudomonas sp. NIBRBAC000502773. The sequence continues at coordinate 3,859,905 of NZ_CP041189.1, forward strand.
GACTTCGTCCATGCGACGTTGCAGGATACCGTCGACGTCCTTGGCCAGCAGTGGGTCCCAGAAACGGCCCCAGATGACCTTGGTCACGTTCCACTGGGCGCCGCGGAACACGCCTTCGAGTTCCTGGATGATCTTGCCGTTGCCGCGAACCGGGCCGTCGAGGCGCTGCAGGTTGCAGTTGATGACGAAGATCAGGTTGTCCAGCTTCTCGCGGCCGGCCAGGGAGATGGCGCCCAGGGATTCCGGCTCGTCGCACTCGCCGTCGCCCAGGAAGCACCAGACTTTCTGCTTGCCTTCCGGGATGAAGCCACGGGCTTCCAGGTACTTCATGAAACGTGCCTGGTAGATCGCCTGGATCGGGCCAAGGCCCATGGATACCGTCGGGAACTGCCAGAAATCAGGCATCAGCCAAGGGTGCGGGTAGGACGACAGGCCCTGACCGTCGACTTCCTGGCGGAAGTTGTTCATTTGCTCTTCGCTGATGCGACCTTCCATGAACGCACGGGCGTAGACGCCTGGCGAGGTGTGGCCCTGGAAGTAGATCAGGTCGCCGCCGTGTTCTTCGGTCGGGGCCTGGAAGAAGTAGTTGAAGCCGATGTCATACAGGGTTGCGCTGGAAGCGAAGCTGGAGATGTGACCGCCCAGGTCAGAATCTTTCAAGTTCGTGCGCATTACCATCGCCATGGCGTTCCAACGTACCAGCGAGCGAATGCGGCGTTCCATGAACAGGTCGCCAGGCATGCGTGCTTCGTGGGTAACGGGGATGGTGTTGCGGTATGGCGTGGTGATGGCGTAGGGCAGTTGCGAGCCGCTGCGGGTCGCGAGTTCGCCCATACGGGTCATCAGGTAGTGAGCACGGTCTTCGCCTTCTTTGTCGAGAACCGATTCCAGGGCGTCCAGCCATTCCTGGGTTTCGACGGGATCGAGGTCTTGCATGGCTTGCTCCAGGGCGGAAAGGCTACCAGAATCGGTTGCCTGAAGTTTGCGACTGGCCTTGTGGGCAGACGACATAAATTCTTGGATGGCCGAAGGTTGCTTCGGCGTCCTGTAGTTTTACTACAAATCGTCGGCCATTTCAGCCTTTCGAATGTATATACGAGTAGTAAAACTACACAAGACCGAGCGGATTGCTCGGTCTGGCTGGTGAGCATAATCGTTATTGTTGATCTTTTGCGAACAAGAAAAGGTAGAAGTTTAATGTTGCCTGCCAAAAATTACATATTTTCAGCTATTTATCACCTTTGTTCGACAGTCCTTCATCGAGTGCGGTGCCTGCCTTCACAGCAGCAGGCCATTTACACGCCGACCAAGGATAGACCATGAGCCTTCCAACGCTGGCCGAACTGCCGGCCATTCTGTTGCCAAAAGCCCAGCGGGCCGAGCAGTCATTTCGTGACGCCGTGGCCGCGCTGGAGGACGATCATGGCCTTTCTGCGTGGACGCCGCAACGGTGGGCCGACTTCGCCCGGGTGTGCGCCGCCAGTGATTTCGTCATTGAACAGAGTGTTCGTGACCCTTTGATGTTGCTCGAACTGGCGGCCTGGGGCGAGCTGGACCGCGGCTTTGCGCCGGGCGAGCTGTGCGGGCAGATTGCCGGTGCCGTGCAACAGGCCGAAACAGAAGATGAGCTGGGCCGCGTACTGCGTCGCCAGCGTACCCGTCAGCAAGTGCGCATTATCTGGCGCGACCTGACCCGCCAGGCCGACCTGGTGCAAACCTGTCGTGACCTCTCCGACATGGCCGACGCCAGTATCGACCAGGCCTACCAATGGCTGTACCAGCGCCACTGTGTGCAATTCGGCACGCCGACCGGGCGGCGCAGCGGCGAACCGCAGCACATGGTCATCCTCGGCATGGGCAAGCTCGGCGCGGTGGAGCTGAACCTCTCGTCGGATATCGACCTGATCTTCGCCTACCCCGAGGGCGGCGAAACCGTGGGCGTGAAGCGCTCTCTGGATAACCAGGAGTTCTTTATTCGCCTTGGTCAAAAATTGATCAAGGCCCTCGACCCGATGACCGTCGACGGCTTTGTGTTCCGTGTCGACATGCGCCTGCGCCCTTACGGTTCGGCCGGTGCCCTGGTGCTCAGCTTCAACGCGCTGGAGCAGTACTACCAGGACCAGGGTCGCGACTGGGAACGCTACGCCATGATCAAGGCGCGTGTGGTCGCCGGTGACCAGGTGGCCGGTGCGCAACTGCTCGATATGCTGCGGCCGTTCGTGTACCGCCGCTACCTGGACTTTTCCGCCATCGAAGCGCTGCGCACCATGAAGCAGCTGATCCAGCAGGAAGTCCGGCGCAAAGGCATGGCCGACAATATCAAGCTGGGCTCGGGCGGCATCCGCGAAGTGGAATTTATCGCCCAGGCGTTCCAGCTGATCCATGGCGGCCGCGACCTCAGCCTGCAGCAACGGCCGCTGCTCAAGGTGCTCGGCACCCTGGAAGGCCAGGGCTACCTGCCGCCGGCGGTGATCGCCGAGTTGCGTAATGGCTATGAATTCCTGCGTTACACCGAACATGCGATCCAGGCGATTGCCGACCGCCAGACCCAAATGCTGCCGGACAGCCCTGAAGACCAGGTGCGCATTGCCTTTATGCTCGGGTTTGCCGACTGGGCGGCCTTCCATGAGCGCCTGATGTATTGGCGTGGCCGTGTGGACTGGCACTTCCGCCAGGTGATTGCGGATCCCGATGAAGAAGAAGGCGCGGAAAGCGAGTTGGTCGTAGGCGGGGAGTGGTTGCCGCTGTGGGAAGAGTCCCAGGACGAAGAGGCCGCCTGCCGCCAATTGGCTGAAGGTGGCTTCACCGACGCCACCAAGGCCCTTAAAGCCTTGGCCAGCCTGCGCAACAGCCCGCAACTGCGGGCCATGCAGCGCCTGGGGCGTGAACGCCTGGATGCCTTTATCCCGCGCTTGCTGGCCCAGGCCGTCGAGCACGCCAACCCGGACCTGGTGCTGGAGCGTGTACTGCCGCTGGTGGAGGCCGTCGCCCGGCGTTCCGCCTATCTGGTGCTGCTGACGGAAAACCCCGACGCCCTGCGCCGCCTGCTGACCCTGTGCGCCGCCAGTCCATGGATCGCCGAGCAGATCACGCGCTTCCCGCTGCTGCTGGATGAATTGCTCAACGAAGGCCGTTTGTTCAAGCCGCCGCTGGCGCCGGAACTTGCCGCTGAGTTGCGCGAGCGCCTTACGCGCATCCCCGAGGATGACCTTGAACAGCAGATGGAAGCCCTGCGGCACTTCAAGCTGGCCCACCGCCTGCGCGTGGCCGCGTCGGAAATCGCTGGCAGCCTGCCGTTGATGAAAGTCAGCGACTACCTGACCTGGCTCGCCGAAGCCATCCTCGAACAAGTGCTGGCCCTGGCCTGGCGCCAGACGGTCGCGCGCCATGGTTCGCCGCAGCGCTTGGACGGTACCTTGTGCGATCCTGGGTTCATCATTGTCGGTTATGGGAAAGTCGGCGGCATCGAACTGGGGCATGGTTCGGACCTGGACCTGGTGTTTATCCACGATGGCGACCCGCAGGCCGAGACCGACGGTGCCAAGCCGATCGACGGCGCGCAGTTCTTCACGCGCCTGGGCCAGCGGATCATTCACCTGCTGACCACCCAGACCAACTCCGGCCAGTTGTATGAAGTCGACATGCGCCTGCGACCATCCGGCGCATCCGGGTTGCTGGTCAGTTCCCTCGGGGCGTTTGACCGCTATCAACAAAATGAAGCATGGACCTGGGAACATCAGGCCCTGATCCGCGCGCGGGTGCTGGTGGGCAGCCAGGATGTGGGCCAGGCATTCGAGCAGGTACGGGCTAAAGTGCTGGGGCGTGAGCGCGACTTGGCGAAGTTGCGCCAGGAGGTCAGCGAGATGCGCGCCAAGATGCGTGACAACCTGGGCACCAAGGCCACGGCGGCCGGCACCGGCGCCAATGCCTTCGACGCCACGGTGCTGTTCGACCTCAAGCAGGACGCCGGAGGTATCGTCGATATTGAATTTATGGTGCAATACGCGGCTTTGGCGTGGTCTGCGCAACATCCTTCGTTGCTGCGCTATACCGACAATATCCGCATTCTGGAAGGCCTCGAGCAGGTGGGCTTGATGCCCGCCGTCGATGCCCATCTGCTGCGCGAGGTGTATAAGGCCTACCGTTCCGCCGCGCATCGCCAGGCCTTGCAGAACGAGGCCGGTACGGTACCCGGTGATCAGTTCGCTGACGAACGGCGCCAGGTGATGCGAATCTGGCAGGCGCTGGGGTTGGGTTGAAACACTATTAGGGCGGGGAGGCATAAGCCTCCCCGCATCGTTTGTGGAAACTACATGAATATTCTGATCGTTGGGCCCAGTTGGGTCGGTGACATGGTGATGGCGCAGACACTGTTCCAGAGCCTGCGCGTGCGCTATCCAGATTGCCAGATCGACGTGCTCGCCCCCGAGTGGAGCCGGCCGATCCTCGAGCGCATGCCCGAAGTGCGCAAGGCCTTGAGCTTTCCGCTCGGCCACGGTGCCCTGGAATTGGCGACACGCCGTCGCATCGGCAAATCCCTGGCGGGCCAGTACGACCAGGCGATCCTGTTGCCCAACTCGCTCAAGTCGGCGTTGGTGCCGTATTTTGCCGGCATCCCCAAGCGCACCGGCTGGCGCGGTGAGTTTCGCTACGTCCTGCTCAACGACGTGCGCACCCTGGACAAGGCGCGTTACCCGCTGATGATCGAACGCTTCATGGCCCTGGCCTATGCGCCGGGCGCCGAGCTGCCCAAGCCGTACCCGCGCCCCAGCCTGCAGATCGACCCGGTGACCCGCGATGCGGCACTGGCCAAGTTCGGCCTGGCCCTGGATCGTCCGGTGTTGGCCCTGTGCCCCGGTGCGGAGTTTGGCGAGTCCAAGCGCTGGCCGTCGGACCACTACGCCAAAGTCGCCGAGATGAAGATTCGCGAAGGCTGGCAGGTGTGGTTGTTCGGTTCGAAAAACGATCACTCGGTGGGTGAAGACATTCGCCAGCGCCTGATCCCGGGCCTGCGCGAAGAGGCCGTCAACCTCAGTGGCGACACGTCCCTGGCCGAGGCCATCGACTTGCTGTCCTGTGCTGACGCCGTGGTGTCCAACGACTCCGGCTTGATGCACGTCGCGGCTGCGCTGAACCGCCCGTTGGTGGCGGTGTACGGCTCCACCTCGCCGGGCTTCACCCCGCCGTTGGCCGACCAGGTCGAAGTGGTGCGCCTGGGGCTGGAGTGCAGCCCGTGCTTTGATCGCACCTGCCGCTTCGGCCATTACAACTGCCTGCGCCAATTGCTGCCGCAGCCGGTAACCGATGCCTTGCAGCGATTGCAGGGCGACGTGGTCGAGGTTCACTGAGTTGCGGGTACTGGTAATCAAGACCTCATCCCTGGGCGACGTGATCCATGCCTTGCCGGCCCTGACCGACGCGGCACGGGCGATCCCCGGCATTCGCTTCGACTGGGTGGTGGAAGAAGGCTTCGCCGAAATTCCCACGTGGCATCCGGCGGTGGACAAGGTGATCCCGGTGGCGATCCGCCGCTGGCGCAAGAATCTCTGGGAAACCTTCAAGAGCGGCGAGTGGCGGCGCTTCAAGCAGCAAGTCCAGTCGACCAAGTACGATCTGGTGATCGATGCCCAGGGCCTGCTCAAAAGCGCCTGGCTGACCCGCTACGTACGGGCTCCGGTGGCTGGTTTCGATAAACACTCGGCCCGTGAGCCGATTGCGGCGCGCTTCTACTCGCGGCGCCTGGCCGTGGCCCGTGGGCAGCATGCGGTGGAGCGTTTGCGCCAACTGTTCGCCGTGGCCCTCGGCTATGACTTGCCCAAAGGCTTGGGTGACTACGGCCTCAGCACCGAAAAACTGCTCGGCCTGCCGCCGAAAAAACCCTTCGTCCTGCTGCTGCACGGTACCACCTGGGACACCAAGCATTGGCCCGAAGCCTATTGGCGTGAATTGGCTGAACGCATGGGCCGCCTGGGTGTGGACGTGAAGTTGCCCTGGGGTAACGCCGCCGAAAAGGCCCGGGCTGAGCGCCTGGCCCAAGGCCTTAACAACGCCGAAGTGCTGCCCAAGCTGAACCTGGCCGGCGTGGCCCGGGTATTGGCCGGCGCCCGCGCCTGTGTGGCGGTGGACACCGGACTCGGGCATTTGGCGGCGGCATTGGATGTGCCGACCATTTCCCTGTTCGGCCCCACCAACCCCGGCCTGACCGGCGCCTACGGCAAGGGCCAGATTCACCTGGCCAGCGACTTTGCCTGTGCGCCGTGCCTGCAAAAACAATGTACCTATCAACCGACGGCCGACGACCTGCGTCGGTTCGACATCAAGCGCGAGTCGCCCCTGTGTTTCACGCGCCTGAACCCTGAGCGTGTGGCAACCCGGCTGAGCACGTTGTTACTGGCTGAGGAGCTGCACTGATGCAACTGGCTTTTGTTCTGTACAAATATTTCCCCTTCGGCGGCCTCCAGCGCGATTTCATGCGCATCGCCCTGGAGTGCCAGCAGCGCGGCCATCAGATTCGTGTCTACACGCTGATCTGGGAGGGCGACATTCCGCCCGGCTTCGAAGTGCTGGTGGCGCCGGTCAAGGCGTTCTTCAACCATCGGCGCAACGAGAAGCTCAGCGCCTGGATGCAGGCCGACCTGGCCAAGCGCCCGGTGGACCGCCTGATCGGCTTCAACAAGATGCCTGGCCTGGACGTGTACTACGCCGCTGACGGCTGCTTCGAAGACAAGGCACAAAACCTGCGCCATTCGCTGTACCGCAGTTTTGGCCGCTATCGCCACTTTGCCGAGTACGAGCGCGCGGTGTTTGCCAAGGACGCCAAGACCGAAGTCTTGATGATTTCCGAAGTGCAGCAGCCGCTGTTCATCAAGCATTACGACACGCCGCTGGAGCGCTTTCACCTGTTGCCACCGGGCATTGCCCAGGATCGCCGCGCGCCGCCGAATGCGGCCGAGATTCGTGAAGGCTTCCGCAAGGAGTTCAACCTGGGCGATGACGACCTGCTGCTGGTGCAGATCGGTTCCGGCTTCAAGACCAAGGGCGTCGACCGCAGCCTCAAGGCCGTGGCGGCGTTGCCGGCCGAGCTGAAAAAACGCACGCGCCTGTTTGTCATCGGCCAGGACGACCCCAAGGTATTCCAACTGCAAAGCGCCACCCTCGGGCTGGGCGATAACGTGCAGTTCCTCAAGGGGCGCAGCGATATTCCGCGCTTCCTGCTGGGCGCCGACCTGTTGATCCACCCGGCGTACAACGAAAACACCGGCACCGTGTTGCTCGAAGCCCTGGTGGCCGGGCTGCCGGTGCTGGTCTCGGCGGTGTGTGGTTATGCCCATTACATCGCCGAAGCCGACAGCGGCCTGGTGCTGGACGAGCCGTTTGAGCAGGCTCAGTTGAACCAGTACCTGGCGCAGATGTTGACCGATTCTGCACAGCGCGCGGCCTGGGGCCGCAATGGGTTGGCCTTCGCCGAGACGGCCGACCTCTACAGCATGCCGCAGCACGCTGCGGATGTGATTCTGGCGGAGCCAAAACGATGAAGTTGATTCTTGCCGAACCGTTCAAGACGTTATGGGCCGGGCGTGATGCCTTCGCCGAAGTCGAGAAACTGCAAGGCCAGGTATTCCGTGAACTGGCGGCGCGTCGCACGCTGCGCACCGAGGTGGACGGCCGCCCGTATTTCGTCAAAATCCACCGTGGCATCGGCTGGGCGGAAATCTTCAAGAACCTGATCACCGCTAAGCTGCCGGTGCTCGGCGCCGGCCTGGAATGGGATGCCATTCACCGCTTGCAGGCGATCGGCGTGCCGACCATGACCGGCGTGGCCTTCGGCGAAAAAGGCAGCAACCCGGCGGACCAGCACTCGTTCATCATCACCGAAGAGCTGGCGCCGACCATCAGCCTTGAAGACCTGACCGTCAACTGGGTCGCCGAACCGCCCACACCTGCACTGCGTCATGCGCTCACGGCCGAACTGGCGCGCATGGTCGGCGACATGCACCGGGGCGGCGTGAATCACCGCGACTGCTACCTGTGCCATTTCCTGCTGGACACGTCCAGGCCGATCGACGCACGCAACATCAAGCTCTCGGTGATCGACCTGCACCGGGCGCAAATGCGCGCCCATCTGCCGCTGCGCTGGCGCGACAAGGACCTCTCCGCGCTGTATTACTCGGCGTTGGACATCGGCCTGACCCGGCGCGATAAATTGCGCTTCCTCAAGGGCTACTTCCGCCAGCCGCTGCGCCAGGTCCTGGCCGAGCAGTCGGCGTCCCTGAGCCTGATGCAGCGCAAGGCCGACAAGCTCTACGCGCGCAAGCAACGTTATGGGGATGCGATCTGATGGCGGGTTGGAACCTGGAGCCTGCCTACGCCGCCCTGGCGGATGATTTTGGAAGCCTCGAAGCGGTGTTTGCCCTGCAAGGCGAGCGGCTGACCCGCGACCCGTTGTCGGAAGTGATCCGGGTGGAGCGTGGCGGGGTCAACTACTACGTCAAACGCTACACCGGCGCCGGCAAGGGCCTGCGGCGCTACCTGGGCAAGCCGCGGGTCAAGTCCGAATGGCAGAACCTCAAGCGCTTCGCCAAGTGGGGCATTCCCACCGCCGATGTGGTCGCCTGGGGCCTGGAGCGCAGCGGCCTGGCCTATGATCGTGGCGCGATGATCACCCGCGAGTTGCCGAGGACCGAAGACCTCTCGGTACTGGCCGAACGTAAGGATGCGCGCCTGCGCGACCCCAAGTGGGTCAACGCGGTCAGCCGCCAGCTCGCCGAATACACGCGCACCATGCACGATCATCGCTTTACCCATAACGACTTGAAGTGGCGCAACCTGCTGATCGACGATCAGGCCACCCTGTACCTGATCGATTGCCCCAACGGCGATTTCTGGCGCGGTTTCTGGCTCAAGTATCGCATCACCAAGGACCTCGCCTGCCTGGACAAGGTAGCCAAGTATCACTTGTCGGCCACTCAGCGCCTGCGCTTCTACATGCAGTACCGTGGGTGTCGGCACCTGAGTGAGTCGGACAAACGGCGGATTCGCCACGTAGTGAAGTTTTTCGAGGGACGTGAATGAGTGATTTCCTGGCGGCTGAAGATCGCGCCCTGCTGGAGCGCCACGGCCTCGCGACATTCGACGCCCTGTGGGCCCGGCAACTGGACGCGGTGGACGAGCCGAACACCAGCCGTGGCGGCTGGAGCAGCGTGTTTCGCCTGGAGCTCGACGGCCACGGCTATTACCTCAAGCGCCAGAGCAACTACCTCACGCGCAGCTTGCACCGGCCATTGGGCGAGCCCAGTTTCTCCCGCGAGTTCCGCAACATCAGCCGTTACCGCAAGCTCGGGATCCCGGCGTTGCAGGCGGCGTTCTACGGCGAGCGCAAAGTCGCCGGTGAGCACCGCGCGATGCTGCTGACCCGTGCCCTGGACGGTTGGAATGACCTGGATTCATTGCTGGAGCAATGGGCGCAACTCAGCGATGCCCAGCACCGCGCGATCCTGCTGGCCTGCGGTCAACTGGCGCGCCGCCTGCACAGCGTCGGCCAGGTGCATGGCTGTTTCTACCCCAAGCATATTTTCCTGCAGGCCACCGGAGACGGCTACGCCGCGCAGTTGATCGACCTGGAGAAAACCCGCCCGCTGCTGTTCGGCTGGCGTGACCGGGTCAAGGACCTGGAGCCGTTGTTGCGCCGTGCGCCACAGTGGTCCGACGCCCAGGTGCGTCAACTGCTGGCGGCTTACCTCGATCAGCCCGAGGGCAGCGCACTCGTCACCACCTGGCTGCAACGCCTGACGAAGCGGCGTAGCCACAAGGAGAACCGCTGATGCGCCTGTCCGAGTTGAAAAGCGCCGGTCGCACGCCGAGCCTGCCCCTCACTGTCGACCTCGCGGATGCCGCCGGCCCAGGCCAACTGCAACTGCTGAGCCTGTTGCGGGTGTTGCCGGGCGAGCGTTATGTGGGCGCGGCGATCTGGCGCGGGCGTCCGGTGTTGGCCAAGTTATTGGTGGGCGGCAAGGCCGCGCGGCATTTCCAGCGTGAACTCAGCGGCGTACGCCTGCTGGCCGAGCAAGGCCTGACCACCCCGCTGTTGCTCGCCGATGGCTTGCAGGACGGCGAGGGCGGCTGGCTGCTGTTCGAGTTTATCGAAGGTGCCGAGAGCCTGGCCGATGCCTGGCACGCCGTTGAAGCGCTACCGCCACTGGCCGACGAGCAAACCGCCGTGCTGGCCGAGGCCCTGGGTGCGATCGGCCAGATGCATGCCAAGGGCCTGTGGCAGGAAGACCTGCACTTGGACAACCTGCTGCGCCGGGACGGCAAGCTGTACTTGATCGATGGCGCCGGCATTCGTGTGGAGGAGGCGGGCAAGCCCCTGTCGCGCAACCGCGTGCTGGAAAACCTCGGGGTGTTTTTCGCCCAGTTGCCGAAAAACCTCGAGCCGTTTACCGAAGAACTGCTGGTGTACTACCTGCTGAGCAACGGCGAGCACGCCTTGCCCCTGCAAGCCCTGGAAAAACAGGTGCGCAAGGTCAGCGCCTGGCGCCTGAAGGACTTGTTGAACAAGGTGGGCCGCGACTGCACGCTGTTCAGCGTGGTGCGTGGCGCCTTTGCCTTGCGCGCGATCCGTCGCGAGGAAGAGCCGGCGATGCTGCCGGTGCTGGAGCAGGCGGATGCGTTGCTCAACCAGGGCCACCTGTACAAGACCGGTGGTGCGGCCAGCGTGGCCAAGGTCGATGTGGCCGGTCGGCCCTTGGTAATCAAACGCTACAACATCAAGGGCTTCGCCCATTGGCTCAAGCGCTTCTGGCGCCCGAGCCGCGCCTGGCATTCCTGGCGCGAAGGCAATCGCCTGGCCTTCCTCGGCATCGCCACGCCCAAGCCATTGGCCGTCCTGGAAAAGCGTTTTTTCTGGCTGCGCAGCCGCGCTTACCTGGTTACCGAATACCTGCCGGGCCCGGACATCATCGAGCGTTTCGCGCCCTATATCGAACAGGGTGACGCGCCGGAAAACGAACTGCTGGCGCTGGACCAGTTGTTCGCCGAGCTGATTCGCGAGCGCATCAGCCATGGCGACTTCAAGGGCCATAACCTGTTCTGGGATAAGGATCGCTGGTCGCTGATCGACCTCGACGCGATGTGCCAACACAGCTCTGCCGCCAGCTTCGCCCCGGCGTATGCCAGGGACCGTGCGCGGTTTATGCGGAACTGGCCTGAGAGTAGTGCGTTGTATCAGCTGATTGATCAGCGTTTGCCGAAAGGGGTCCAGACTGGTGGCCCTCTGTAGCAGAGCTTGAGGGCAATATGAACGTAGAGGGGCGACCCAGAAGAATCTAAAACCTAGGATTAAATATCCCATGGCAGATGAAAAACTAACCCCTCCGCAGTTTCTGCTCTTTGAAAGTGAGAGTGAGGCGGAGCGTGTTGCAGAAGTTGTGGCAGCGAAACCGCCAGCGTTTTACGACCGGGCCAGGAAAATCGTGCCTTTGACGTGCTCAAACGCAAGTTTTATTGCAGTGGAGGGCGGAGCAAGGTGGGAGAGGGCTTTGAAAATTGGGGGCTGAAAATTTTCCCTACTGCTGAAAGCGAAAAGCCCCGGTGAGACTCACCGAGGCTATAACGCCGACCGGGATCCCCCAGTCCATTTGCGGCAAATTCTATGTCCGCGATTTTAGAGTGTCAACGCGCAGCACCTGAGTAACCGACGGCCGTGGTTGTGCGAGTCTACTGACGCGTTCAATAGTAAGAACTGTTGCCTGAACAACAGTTAACAGACAGTTGTTGCCCCAGAACGACAGTCTTCCTTCATGCGGAAACGTTACCCCCTTGATTTAATGCAATAAAAATCCTGGCACGGGCTCTGCAATGCCTCCTGGTGAACCCTTTCACCGGTCGCAGCGGAGCCCTGTATGCCTTCCAGCTTTTCCTCGCTTTCCCGTTTGATCTGCTTTGGCGCCGCGCTGTTGCTGGGCCATGTCGTCAGTGTCCAGGCCGCCGAGGGCGATGAGGCCGTGCCGTCCCTGGCCGGCAAGCGCATTGCCGTGAGCATGACCGGCACCAGTCACTATTTCGATATCAAGGCGTTCCAGGCCCAGGTCGATGAGATCAAGCGCCTGGGCGGCACGCCGATAACCCTTGATGCCGGGCGTAACGACAAGAACCTGGTGACCCAGCTGCAAACCGTGGTCACCCAGAAACCCGACGCCGTGATCCAGACCCTCGGCACCCTCAGCGTGATCGACCCCTGGCTCAAGCGCATCAGCAAGGCCGGCATCCCGCTGTTCACCATCGATGCACCGTCCCAGTACAGCCTCAACAACACCACCTCCGACAACGTCGCCACCGGCAAGGCGTTGGCCGATCAATTGATCAAGGACGCCGGCGGTAAAGGCAAGATCCTGGTGTTCAACGGTTTCTACGGCGTGCCGGTGTGTGCGATCCGTTATGACCAGTTGAAGCTGGCGCTCAAGGATTACCCCCAGCTGGAAATCATCCAGCCGGAACTTCGCGACGTGATCCCCAACACCGTGCAGGATGCTTATTCACAAGTCTCGGCGCTGCTCAACAAGTACCCGGCGGGCAGCGTCTCGGCGATCTGGTCGGCGTGGGACATTCCTCAGTTGGGCGCGAGCAAGGCGCTGATCGATGCCAAGCGCACCGAGATCAAGACTTACGGCGTCGACGGTACGCCGGAAGTGCTGGCGCTGCTCGGCCAGGCAAATTCGCCGGTGGGGGCGGTGGTGGCGCAGCAACCGGCGTTGATCGGCAAGACCGCTGTGCAGAACGTGGCGCGCTACCTGGCCGGGCAACGTGACCTGCCGAAGGAAACCCATGTGGCCACGCTGCTGACCACCGCAGCCAACCTGGACCAGGTTCAGCAACTGCGGGGTGACTGATGCCGGCATTGCACCTGCAACACCTGCATAAACGCTTTGGGGCCACCCTGGCGCTGGATGACGCAAGCCTTAAAGTCGAACGCGGCAGCATCCACGGCCTGGTGGGGGAGAACGGTGCGGGCAAGTCGACCTTGATCAAGATCCTGGCCGGCATCCACAAGGCGGACGCGGGGCAGGTGAGTATCGACGGCCAGTCGTATGCCGCCTTGTCACCGCGCCAGGTGGATGCGCTGGGCGTGCAGTTCATCCATCAGGAGCGTCTGTTGCCCGCCAGTTTTACCGTGGGCGAGGCGCTGTTTTTCGGGCATGAATTGCGGCGCGGGCCCTTTGTGGATCGACGTCGGCAGCAACGTGAAGCCGAGCGCTTGCTGGCGGAATATTTTGATCTGCAATTGCCCGTCGGTGCGCTGGTGAGCGAGCTGAACAGCGCCGAACGCCAGGTGCTGCAAATCACCCGGGCGTTGATTCGCCAGCCGAAGATCCTGGTGTTCGACGAGCCCAGCGTGGCCTTGGTCAAGCGTGAAGTCGACCAGTTGCTGCGCATCGTCAAGCGCCTGCGCGACCAGGGTTTATCCATCCTGTACATCTCCCATTACCTGCAGGAAATCGACAGCCTCTGCGATGAAGTCACGGTGCTGCGCAATGGTCGGGACGTGGCGGTGGTGCAGCCCCGGCATACGTCCAGCGCCGAGATTGCGCGGCTGATGGTCAATCGCGAAGTGCAGGAGATGTACCCCAAGGCCAAGGTTGCACTGGGAGCGCCGTTGTTGCAGGTACGCGGGTTGAGCCTGGCGCGGCGCTATCGGCAGATCGACCTGGACGTGCGGCGCGGAGAAATCGTCGGCCTGACCGGGCTGGTTGGCTCGGGAGCCAAGGAGTTGTTCAAGACACTCTTCGGTGTCGAGCGCGCCGACAGCGGCAGTGTGCATCTGGACGGGCGTTTGCTGCGCCTGCGTTCGCCGGGCCAGGCGATTGCCGAAGGCCTTGCGCTGGTGCCGGAAGAGCGGCGCAGCCAGGGGATTTCGCCAGTGCTTTCGGTGCTGGAAAACCTCACGCTGGCGGGGCTCGGGCGGTTCAGCCGCTGGGGCTTGTTGAGCCGCCGCAAGGAGCAGGTGGAAAGCCTGCGGCTGATCGACGAATTGGCGATCAAGGCGCCTGGGCCCCAAGCGGCGGTCAGCCAGCTCAGTGGCGGTAACCAGCAGAAGGTCGCCCTGGGGAAATGGCTGAGTCGCCGCTCGGCGGTGTACCTGCTGGATGAACCCTGTGTGGGCGTGGATGTGGGGGCCAAGGTGGAGATCTATCGCTTGATCGGACGCTTGGTGGAAGAGGGCGCGGCGGTGTTGGTGTTGTCGTCGGATTTGCCGGAGTTGTTGGGGATCAGTGACCGAATCCTGGTGCTGCATCGGGGTGAGATCGCCGGTGAATTCCGTGCCGGGGAGGCGGACAGCGATCAGTTGCTGGCCTGTGCGACGGGGGCCGTGGCTGCTGCGGCTTCAAATGCTCGCGAGGTGGAACATGCTTGAAGCGCCGACGCCTGGGTTATCGCAGAGGTTGTGGGTGCTGGTGCTGCGCCGTGGGTCGGTGGGGGTTTTTATGGCGATCCTGCTGGGGTTCGCCGTGGCTGCGCCGAATTTTCTGTCGGTGGGCAATCTGGCCAATGTGTTCAGCCAGTCGGCGATCCTAGGTGTACTGGCCTTCGGGCTCACCTGCGTGATTATCGGCGGCGGCTCGAACGTGGTGTCCGGAGGACTGGACCTGTCGCTGGCGGCCAACCTGGGGTTGTGCGCGGCGGTATTCAGCCGCCTCAATAATGCCGGCCTGGATCTCGGGTTGACGTTGCTGCTGACCCTGGGCTGCGGTTTCGCGGTCGGCTTGCTGAATGGGCTGGCCGTGGTGGTGCTGCGCTTGCCGCCGTTGCTGGCGACCCTGGCGAGTATGAATGTATTGGCGGGGCTGGAGTTGGTGTTGACGGAGAACACGGTGGTCTCCACGGACTCGCCGCTGCTGGACCTGCTCAGTGGCGGCGCCTGGTTGGGCGTACCGGCCCTGGCCTGGGTGCTGCTGGTGACGGCGGGCGTGTTGACGCTGCTGATCCAGCACTCGGCCTATGGGCTGCGCCTGCATGCGGTGGGCGAATACCCCCAGGCGGCCGAAGCGGCGGGCATTGGGGTGCCCGTCTATGTGTTGTCGAGCTATCTGCTGTCCGGTCTATGTGCCGGCGTGGCTGCGCTGTGTTCGGCGGCGTTCTTCAGCGGCAGCACCACCGGTTCCGGCGACATGCTGCTGTCGGTGGTGGCGATCGCTTTTCTCGGGGTGGTGTTTTCCCGCCGGCTGGTGGCGAGCATTCCGGGGACTTTGCTGGCGGCGCTGTTGATCGGTTTTCTGATCAATGGCTTTCAACTGCTTAACCTCTCCAGCTTCTGGGTCAATGGTGTGCAGGGCGTGTTGATCCTGCTGGTCGTCGCAGCCTCCAGTGCCGTGAACCGAGGGGCGACGGCATGAACGCACGCGCAGTATTGCCGCTGACATTGCCACTGGTGTTCACCCTGATTGTCGTGGTGTTTGCGCTGCAAGCGCCGGGCTTCCTCAGTGCGGGCAACCTGCAAAGCCTGGTGCTGAACAACTTCGTGCTGCTGGCGATTGTCGCCATCGGCATGACCTACGCGGTGGCGGCCGGTGGCATCGACCTGTCGGTGGGCACGGCGCTGGACTTTGCCAGTTTCAGCTTTGTGGT
Source organism: Pseudomonas sp. NIBRBAC000502773 (assembly GCF_006517195.1). NCBI lineage: Bacteria > Pseudomonadati > Pseudomonadota > Gammaproteobacteria > Pseudomonadales > Pseudomonadaceae > Pseudomonas > Pseudomonas sp. NIBRBAC000502773. The sequence continues at coordinate 3,875,526 of NZ_CP041189.1, forward strand.
GCTGCTCAATGGCGGCCATGGCTGGGCGGTGGCGGCCACGGGCGCGCTGGCGGCGGCGCTGCTGGTGGGGCTGGTCAACGCCGGCCTGATTGCCGGGCTGCGAATCAGTCCGTTCCTGGCCACCCTGGGCACCCTGTTTATCGGCACCAGCGCCCAGCAACTGCTCTCGGACGGCGGCCAGCCGATCTATATCAGCCAAGGCTTGAAGCCTGAGCTCACTGGGCTGACACCGCTGCTGGTGGTAGTGGGGCTGGCGCTGTTCTACGGCCTGGCCCTGGCGCGCGGACGCCTGGGCCGTGAGTTGCTGGCCCAGGGCACCCAGCCGCTGCTGGCGTATTACTCGGGGTTGTCGGTGCGGCGGATCGTCACCGTCGTGGCCCTGGCTACCGCCCTGGCCTGTGGGGTGGCCGGTGTGTTGCTCAGCTCGACAGTCAGCGCCTATGTGCCGCTGTCCGGGAACGCGTTTTTGCTCAATGCGATTGGCGCGGTGTTTATCGGCACCACCTTGAGCCGACAGGGCCGGGCAAACATTCCCGGGACGCTGCTCGGAGTGCTGTTTATCAACGTGATCGCCAACGGGCTGCTGCTGATCGGCTGGAATTTCTACTGGCAGCAGGTGGCGACTGGAGTGCTGATCTTTATCGTGCTGAGCTTCAGTTTTGCCAGCCGGCGGATGCTTGAGCGCGTCTAGTGTTGCACCCCAAAGGCGGACTTCATCCGACGCTTGGGGGCATGAGCAAACTCCCCTTATTACATAAACAATTTCAGGCGACCGCATTCCGGTGGTGAGCGGGCTTGTCCCGCGTTGGGTGCGAAGCGCCCCCCTGATGAAGACGAATGCGGGGTATCAGGTACTCCTCTGCGCCCGGTTTTGGGGCTGCTGCGCAGCCCGACGCGGGACAAGCCCGCTCGCCACAGGGGTTCCGGTTTGCTGCGCAACGGCGCGGGGCCTCCCGCATTGAAGGTGTGGTGCGTTCAGAATTGATACGCCGCACCCGCCCCGGCATACCACGAGCGCCCAGGCGCCGCCTCGTAGTAGCGGCCATTGCTGTCGCCGACGATCACCGAACCGACGTACTGGCGGTCCAGCAGGTTGTCCAGGCGCAGGGTCTGGTGGAAGGTCCAGTGTTCGACCTTCTGCTCGAACCGTGCGCGCCAGTTGAACACGCTGTAGCCCGGCGCGGCGTGTTGGCTGTTGGTGTCTTCGACGTAGACCTTGCTGCGGTACAGGCCTTCGACAGCGGTACTGACCCAGTCCCGGGGTTTCCAGTTCAGCTCGGCGAACAGCGTGGTTTGCGGCACGCCGGGAAGGTAGTTGCCTTTGTCCACGGGAGTTGTGCCACTGGTGAAGTCGCTGTCGTAGGTGGCTTGCAGGCGCGTGTAGGCGAGGTTGGTGCTCCAGTGTTCGGCGAGTTGGCTTTCGATGCCCAGTTCGAAGCCGCGGCGCAGGGTGCGGCCGGCGTTTTGGTAAGTGGTGCGCCCTCCGCTGGATTGCTGCACTACCAGTTCGTCCTCGGTGGTGATCTGAAAGAGGGCCGCATTCACGCGGGTGTCCTGGCCAATGCGAGCTTTCAGGCCAACTTCATACTGTTTGCTGACCGATGGCTTGAGCGCAAAGTTGAAGCCGTTCGCCGTGCTGGAATACGCGGACTCGGCCTGGGTTGGGGTTTCGAAACCTTTGCCCGCGCTTACATAACCGTGCAAGTCAGGTGTGAAGGCGTACATGACGCTGACCGACGGCGTGTTCTTCTGGTAGGTCTTGCTGCCGCTGTCGTTGCCGTCGCTGAGGAAGTGATCGTCTACGTCCATTTCCATGGTGCTGTGGCGCAGGCCGGCTTGCAGGGTCCAGTCACCCAGCAGCCAGTTGGCTTGCACGAACGGGTCGAGGCTGGTGGCGGTGTCGATTTCATCGCGGCCCAAGGCCCCTTTGACACCATGCACCCCATTGACGGTGTTGGAATAACCTTGGCGATCATCCTGGCTGCGGTCGTAGTCGAGGCCGGTGATCAGGGTCAGGTCGCCGGGTGCGCTGGTGATGGGTTGCAGCCAATGGAGGGAGCCGCCATAGAACTTGCGGTCGAAAGCTACCACACCGCCGCGAGCGTTAGCCGGGTTGGCGGCGCCACTGCCGAACCTGTCCGGGATCGACAGATACTGAACCACACTCCGCCGCCCGGTATAGCCATTCACCTGCAGCGTCGCATCACCGAAGTACCGCTCATAATTCATGCCCAATTGCTGATGATCGATACTTTTGCGCGTGTTGTACGTCAGCGCATTGCTGCTCACCGAACGCGGGTCGGCCTTGTAGGCGTCCCAGGTCTGCCCCAGTGGATCCTGGGTACCGTTCTGCTCCAGGCTGCTGTAGATCAGCGCCAGCTTGCTGTCGTCATCCGGTTGGAAGTTAAGCTTGGCGAAGGTCTGGTCGCGACGGGCACTGCTATGGTCGCGGTAGCCGTTGGTGTCCATGCGCGAGGCGTCGAGTACAAAGCCTGCCCCGTTCGCCGCGCCTTCGGCGCTCAGGTGGTTCTTGTTCAGGCCGTCGCTGCCCACCAGGGTTTCGGCGCCGATGCGTGGCGGGCCTTCGCCATCGCGGGAAAACATCTGGATCACGCCGCCGGCATTGCTGCCATACAGGGTGGCGGCCGGGCCGCGCAGCACTTCGATACGCTCGGCGGTGTCGAGGTTGAACGTGGCGGCCTGGCCCTGGCCGTCCGGGGTGCTGGCGGGGATGCCGTCGGCGATCAGCTTGATGCCACGCACACCGAAGGCCGAGCGGGCGCCGAAGCCGCGAGAGGAAATCTGCAGGTCCTGGGCATAGTTCTGGCGGTTCTGCACCACCAGGCCGGGCACGCGGGCCAGCGCTTCGGAGGCGTTGATGCCCAATTGGCCGTCGCTGATCTGCGCGCGGCTGATGCCGTCCACCGAGTACGGCAGGTCGAAGGTCGGGCTGGCGCTGCGCGAGCCGGTGACGACGCTGGGGTCGAGGGTCAGGGCTGTGTCGTCTGCCTGGACGGTGTTGCACAGGGCGAACAGGCCGGGCAATAACAGGGTGAGGCGGGTGAGGTGGTTCATGAGTCGGCCGGAATCCGTGGCGCTTAGTGTGTAAGCGCGCAAAAGGCCGCGAGTTTAGTGACTCGGGCGATTTTTATCATTTAGGAATCCGCCTACGTTGCAAGTCGGTGTTACTACACTGGGGCTCCAGGTTTGTCGATGTTAGCGTGATCCGTTTCGGCAAATGACAATGGCCTGGGTCAAAAGGAGTGGTTCGTGAGGATTGCATCGGAAGTCTTGTGTCTGGTCGCCGGGTTGGCGCTTGCCGGTTGCGGAAGCATCAATACCGTGTTCCGCCCTGATGTCGTGACCAGCAAGAACCTCAAGGATTCACGCAGCCACTGTGAAAACGTGCCGCGTATCTACAGCGGGGTGATGTACGGGTTTTGCACCCTCAATGGCGAGCCCAAGCCTGATAAAAGCCTGAGCGACATCAGCCTGATCGACCATGGGCCCGGTGCCTTGCCGATCATCGCCATCGAATTCGCGGCCTCCGGGGTGCTGGACACGCTGATGCTGCCCTATACGATCTACCGCCAGAACAAGGACGGCAGCATCGAGATCTTCCGCTAGCCCCTCTTGCCGCTTGCCGCTAACAGCTTCCCACTGCTTTTGAGCTATAATCCCGCCCTTTAGCTGTTTCCTGCCCAGGCGGGAAGCACACTTTTTTCAGGCGCAACCCGCCTGCATGCAGACTAAAAGAGGCTAGACCCCTGTGGCATTGACGATTCTTGGCCTGTCCGGCGCCCTTAGCCATGATCCTTCCGCAGCCTTGTATATCGACGGCAAGCTGATCGCGGCCGCCGAAGAAGAGCGCTTCGTACGCGACAAACATGCAAAGAACCGCATGCCCTACGAGTCGGCGAAGTTCTGCCTGGAACAGGCCGGCATCAAGCCTTCCGACGTTGATGTGGTGGCGATCCCGTTCGCCCCGATCAGCCTGTTCGGCGAGGCACGCTGGCACTACGCCAAGCGTTACTGGTACGCCCCGGACCGCGCGCTTGACGCGATCCTGATGGGCAACCGTCGCTACAAGCGCTACCGCAACAAGATCGTCTGGTGCCTGGAGCAACTGGGCTTCGATCCGAAGAAAATCAAGATCGAACCGGTTGAACACCACCTGGCCCATGCTTCCAGCGCCTACCACTGCTCCGGCTTCCAGGAGAAGACCGCGATCCTCGGCATCGACGGCAAGGGTGAGTACGCCACCACGTTCTTCGGCTACGGCGAGAACGGCAAGATCCACAAGATCAAGGAATTCTACGATCCGGACTCCCTCGGCGGCCTGTACGGCGCGATCACCGAGTTCCTCGGTTTCGAGATGCTCGACGGCGAGTTCAAGGTCATGGGCATGGCGCCGTACGGCGATGCCAGCAAGTACGACTTCTCGCGCCTGGCCTCGTTCGAAAACGGTGAGCTGGTGATCAACACCGACTACGCCAACGTCATCGGCCTGCGCCGTTATAAAGAGAAGGGCAAGGGTTTCTACTTCTCGCCGAAACTGATCGAGTGGCTGGGCCCCAAGCGCGAAGGCGACATCGCCGACGAGCCGTACATCCACTACGCCGCCAGCATGCAGGCGCTGTTTGAAAAGCTGGCCTTGCAGATGATCGACCATTACCTGGGCGATATCCTCAAGGACACCGGCAAGCTGGCCTTCGCCGGCGGCTGCGCGCTGAACGTCAAGCTGAATCAGAAGATCATTGCCCGTGACGACGTGAAAGAGCTGTTCGTGCAGCCGGCGTCCGGCGATGCCGGCACTGCTGTCGGTGCCGCCGCGTACGTGTCCCACGCCCGTGGTGTACCGGTGGAGAAGATGGAACACGTCTACCTCGGTCCGTCCTACAGCAACGAAGACGTAATCGCCGCCTGCGCCAAGCACGAGAGCAAGCCGAACTGGCGCAAGATCGAGAACATGCCCAAGCGCATTGCCAAGATCATGGTCGACGGCAACCCGGTGGCCTGGTTCCAGGGCCGCATGGAGTTTGGCCCGCGCGCCCTGGGCGGTCGTTCGATCATCGGTTGCCCAAGTGCGACCGGCGTGGCCGACCGCATCAACCACCAGATCAAGTTCCGCGAGCGCTGGAGGCCTTTCTGCCCGTCGATGCTCGACACAGTGGCGCCGCAGATGATCAAGGTCGATCACCCGGCGCCGTTCATGACCTTCACCTTTGAAGTGTCGGAAGAGTGGAAGACCCGCGTGCCGGAAGTGGTGCATGAAGACGGTACCTCCCGCGCCCAGGTGCTCAAGCGCGAATACAACCCGCGCTACTACGACATGATGAAAGAGCTGGAAGTACTGACCGGCAACGGCGTGTCCCTGAACACTTCGCTCAACCGTCGTGGCGAAGCGATGATCTGCTCGCCGACCGACGCGCTGAACATGTTCTTCGGCTCCGACCTGCAGTACCTGATCATGGAAGACATCCTGGTCGTCAAAGACGGCGTGGACCCTTATGACGCGCTCGGCTGAACGCCACGTCCTGCAGTTCTGCCATGGCTATGACGGTCCGTTCCTGGACTGCGCGCGGCAGTACGCCAGCTTGTTCGCAGGCTCCGGCTACAAGGTGACCACGGTGTTTCTCACCGGGGTCGCCGACCCGCACGTGGCCGCCGGTTGTGCGTCCGATGAAGTGTTGTTCATGGAATTCAGCTCCAAGGCCATTCGTGGCCTGAAGCTGGGTGCCATTCGTGAACTGCGCAAGATCGCCGCGTCGCGCAACTTCAGCTTTTGTATCGCCCACCGTTTCAAGCCGATCTACATCGCCTTGCTCGGCACACGGCTGCCGGTGATTGGCGTGCATCACGCCTTTGGGGATTACCAGCGTCGCAGTCGCAGGCTGTTTGCCGGGATCTTCCGCAAGCGCCTGAGCCTGCTGGGGGTTTCCGACGCGGTGCGTGACGATATGCGCCGCTGCCTGCCGACCTGGCCGGCGGCGCGCATCCAGACGTTGTACAACCGCATCGACGTCGACGCCTTGCAGGCCACCCAGGTGCCTGCACATGAGGCGCGTGACGCGTTGGGGTTGTCGCCGGACGAATGGGTGGTCGGCAATGTCGGTCGCCTGCACCCGGACAAGGACCAGGCCACGCTGCTCAAGGGCTTTGCCCAGGCGCTGGCGCACTTGCCGGCCGAAAGCCGCCTGGCGATCCTCGGCAGCGGGCGCCTGGAGCAGGACCTCAAGGCCCTCGCGCGGGAGCTGGGCATTGCCGACAAGGTGTTGTTCCTCGGCCAGGTGCCGGAGGCGCGCCGCTATTTCCGTGCTTTCGATGTGTTTGCCCTGAGCTCCGACCATGAACCCTTTGGCATGGTGCTGCTGGAAGCCATGGCGGCCGGCGTCCCGTTGCTGGCCACGGCCTGTGGCGGCGCGAAGGAAGTGGTCGAAGGCGTGGGTATCCTGTTTCCCTTCGGCGATGCCGAACACCTTGCCCAGGGGCTGCGGCACCTGGCAGCGATGGACCAACACCAGCAACGGCAGTGCGCCGAGATGATGCTGGAGCGCCTGCGCGAGCGTTTCTCGGATCAGGCGGTACGCGATACCTTCTGGCAATTGCCGCACGTTATTGAACTGACCGCGGGGGCTTGATGCTCAATCGATTCCAAGGCTGGCGCGAGCGTGGCTGGTCCGTCGTCGACGCGCCGGTCTACAGCGATGCCTGGCAACGTTTTGGCGGCAGTGTCGCGACCCACCCGCAAGTGATCGAACGTCTGGCCGGGCTGGCCGACATCCCGGTGCGTTACCTGGCCTGGGAGCAGGGCGGCGAGCTTCAAGCCTGCATCGCGACCTGGGGGCGCGACCTGGCCTTATCCAAGGATGTGCTCAAGCAGCGCGGCAAAAAAGGCCTGTTCGACCTGGGTAACGCCGAGTTGATCCTGCCCGCCGCGCCTGCAGCCCAGGCGCCCTTGCGGCACCGTGCACGCTATTTGTCGGCCCTGAATGAAGGCCGTTTCAGCGGCCTCAAGCCCCAGGCCGAACAGTTGGCCATGGCCCGCACCCCGGAAGAACTGTCGAAGAAGTTTCGCTACAACCAGCGTCGCGAACTGCGCTTGCTCGAAGAGGCCGGTGGGGTGGTGCGACCGGTGAGCGAGTTTTCCAGTGGGGAATTGGCCGCGATCTACTGCGACCTGTTCCTGCGCCGCTGGGGCTTTGTCGCCACCGGCGCCGAACGCATGGCCGAGGTGATCGAGCTGCTACGCGAATGGCTGATCGGCTCGGTGATTTTCCTCAATGACGTGCCCATCGCGGTCCAGTTGGTGTACCGGGTCGAGTCGCCGGAGTGGATCAGCGTGGAGTACGTCAATGGCGGCGTCGACCCTGAAACCCGTGCATTCAGTCCGGGCAGTGTCCTGAGCTTCCTCAACACCCAGGGCGCCTGGGAACAGGCCCGTGAGATGGGCAAGCCGCTGCGTTTCTCCTTCGGGCGTGCCGACCGCGAGTACAAGGACCGTTGGTGCAACCCTGTGCCGGTGCTGACCGTATGAGCCGCAAACAGCAATTGCTCAAGCGCCATCGGCGCAACAAACGGGTCGGTTTGCTGATCGGCTTGCTGCTGCTGGTGGTGATTGGTATCTGGGTGGCGTGGTGGCTGCCGCTGGTGCTCGGTGTGCTGGCCTGGGTCGCCCACGAAGCATGGTTTGCCGACCATCTGTTTTATGCGCCCAACGAAGACTACCAATACCGGTTTTCGACGGATGCCGAGGTGGCCGGGGTTCGCTTCGACGGTGACCGGCTAAGGGTGGATTCGCCGCTGCAGGCCGAGGCGACCCTGGTATTGGCTATCAAGGTCAAGAGTGGTTGGTTGGGACGTTTCCTGGATCCGGCCATTGAGATTCTGGGCGGCGAGAGCACTGACCGACAGGCCTTCGAGCGCGGGGTGAATGGCGTTCGCTACCTGAACCTCAGTGGCTGGGCGCCGGCCCTGATGTCCGGTGAGCTGCGCTTGCGCGGGCGTTTTTGTACTGTGCAGGGCGCTCCTCGGCTGTGGGCCTGGGGCACGCCGGATTATTCGGCGCAGCGGGTCATGGTTATCGCGCCTCATGCCGACGATGCCGAATTGGCTGCCTTCGGTCTTTACAGCCAGGCCGACAAGCCGTGGATCGTGACCCTTACCGCCGGTGAAATCGAAGCCGAGCACTATCAACGCATGGGCCTGGATCCGGTCGAGGCTGCGCGGACCAAAGGGCGCCTGCGTGCCTGGGACAGCATTGCCGTGCCGCTTTGGGCCGGCGTACCACAGGCGCACTGCGTGCAGCTGGGTTACTTCTGCCTGCAACTGCCGGCGATGCGCGCTGCGCCTGATCAGCCGATCGCTTCGCGCGAGGCCGACCTGTCGGATACCCGCCTGTTCCGTCAATTCAACCCTTTCCCGTTGCCGGCGGATGCCGATGGCCTGCCGACCTGGCAGAACCTGCTCGCCGATCTGCGTCAGTTGCTGCTGACCGCGCGCCCTGAAGTGATCGTCTTGCCCCATCCGATCCTGGACCCTCATCCGGACCACATCTGTGCGCAGCAAGCGGTGATCGAAGCCTTGCAAGGTCTGGAATGGCAGCCGACCACCGTGCTCGGTTACGCCAACCACCTGCATGACAACGACCGCTGGCCCATGGGCGACGCGGGCGCCGGTATTGCCCTGCCGCCGCTGTTCGATGACACGCTGGAACTGTGGCCGTGCAGCCTGTCGCTGTCGCCGGCCCGGCAGCGCGACAAGGCCATGGCGCTGGGCATGATGCATGACCTGCAACCCGCCCCACCGTTCAAGCGTCGTGTGCGGCGCTGGCTGCAACGGGTCTTGGCGGGGCGGGCGCGGTCGCCTTATGGTGAGAACGAGTTTTTCCGCAAAGCCGTACGACGGCATGAGTTGTTCTGGCGTCTGTGACGGCATTTGTGAAAGGGAAGGTCATGAAAGTTTTGTTTCTGGTACAGAAAGAACAGCGCGCGATTCTCGATCGCCTGTACGAAGGCATTGCCGAGCACTGCGAGTGTGATACCCGCTGGCTGAGCAGTGCTGAGCAGCGCAACCTGCGCGGTTACTTCAAGCGTGAAGTCGACGTGACCCGTTATGACCGCATCGTGTTCTTCCTGCGGTTCAAGCAGGAGATTCGCCAGGCCGGCTTTATCCGTACGATCCCGAACCTGGTGATCCTCGAACACGATGCCTACCAGAACTACATTCCCTGCAAGTACACGGGCAAGTTCAGTGCCCACTACCGTCGGTTGCCGTGGGCGCGGGTCATCAGTTCGGGGCATATGGTGACCGAACGCCTGCGCGCCGAAGGCTTCGATGCGGTGTTCGTGCCCAAGGGCTACGATCAGGCGCTGTTGCAGGCCCAGGGGCTGGAGCGCGACATTGAGCTGGCCTTTGTCGGCAGCACCAACAGCGTGGCCTACAGTGGTCGCAAGGCATTGCTCGATGAATTGGCCCGCGTTGAACCTTTGGTGGTCACGCGCACCAAATCCGGTGAGGAATACTGCGCAACCCTCAACCGGATTCGTTTTTTCGTCAGTGCCGACGTGGGCATGGGCGAGTATATGATCAAGAACTTCGAAGCCATGGCCTGTGGTTGTGTGCTGCTGGCGTTTGACCAGGGGGCTGCGGAAAACCAGGCCCTTGGCTTCAAGGACATGGTCAATGTGGTGTTCTACAAAGACATTCCCCAGTTGCAGGAAAAACTCGCTGCATTGCGATCCAATCCTCAACTGGCGGCCGAGATTGCGCGCAACGGGCAAGACCTCGCGGTCAGTCAGTTCAGCTTTGCGCGCATCGGACAGCGCATTGTCGAAGCGCTGAAGCCGCCGCTGCGTCCCCGAGCCCCGTTGAGTTTGCTGGAAAAGTTGCGCTTGAAACTGGGCGTTTGATATCTGCCAAGTGGCCGCACTTAGTGGCCTTATGATATTTTGAGGCTTGAATGCAATTCTCCGCTCAAAGCGATATAACGCTCGTCGTGACCAGTTGTGGTCGCTTCGATTTGTTGAAGCGCACGCTCACGAGCTTCGATCTGTTCAATACAGCGGCCATTCGCGAAGTCTTCATTACCGAAGACTCTGGCGATGACGCGGTCCGCCTGGCGATTCCTGAGCATTGGCTCGGCCATTGCACGTTCCTGATCAACCGCCCGAAGCTGGGGCAATTGGCATCCATCGACTTGGCCTACGGGTCGGTCAAGACCCCGTACATATTCCATTGCGAAGATGATTGGGCGTTTTATCGACCCGGTTTTGTCGAGGATTCCAAGACGGTCCTGGAGCAGCGTCCCGATATTCTGCAAGTCTGGTTGCGTAATTACGTCTACGATTTGCAGGTGCACAGTCCCTATATTCATCTGGGGGCGCGTGAGGTGATTGGTGGGGTGCCTTGTTATCCTTTGCTGTCCGATAAGCCTGACTGGCAGGGGTTCTCGCTGAACCCGGGCCTGCGGCGTATCAAGGAATATTGGTTGTGCGCGCCCTATGCCGGGTTTGAAGGTGAGAAAGGGCTTTCCAGGCGTTACGCGCAGCTGAACCTGGCCGCCGTTACCCTGGAAGGTGATGCCGTTTTGCACACCGGTTTTGGTTTGCATGTGGCGACGGCAGGAGAGCGCTTGACCAAGGAGCGGCGTAAGCGACGAGAGCGGGTCAAGCTGGCCGTCATGCTGATCCTTGGGGTCGGTATCGGCTGGTTGATCCATTAGTAAGTACGACGAGCCGCACCCACACCGCATAAGGTTTTTTCGATGAGTATTCTCAACATCATGTGGGCTGGTGGCTCTGCATTCGCTTCGGTGCAGAAGGTTCATCAGCAGATATTGTCCCAGGCCGACAGCGATGTACGGGTGCACACCTGGTTGCTTCAGGGCAGCGCCGAGGGTAACGATGGCTTGGTCAAAGAGGCCTTCGAGTGGAACCTCTCATCTGCCAGGCTCAAGGGGCGGCACCTGTGGAAGTGGCTGATGCCCTGGATGCGTGCGCGTTTCCAGAAGGCCCTGCCTGAAGATGTGCAGGTTGTGTTGCTTGATGGCATCGGTGTCGCACGCGTGCTTTTACCGGTGCTAAAGCATTTGCCGCAGGTGCGCGCCGTGGTGATTTTTCATGGTGTCACGCGCTTGCGCAAAGCTGATCGCAAGCTCGTCGAGCAGCTTCCAGCGTCGCAACTGACCCTGGCGGCCGTGTCGCAAACCCTCGCCAGCTCCCTTGAGCGTTACCTGCAACGGCCTGTGGCGGTGCTGCGCAGTGCCTTCGATCCTACTGTGTTCCGTGCCGCAGTGCTTACCCGTGAGCAGGCGCGCTCCCACCTGGGACTGCCATTGGATGGCTCGCTGGCAGTGGGTGCGGTAGGCCGACTGGTAGACGGCAAGGGGTTTGGCTGTTTGCTGGAGGCCTTTGCCAGTGCGACGGCCGATCAGCCGGATGCGCGCCTGGTGATCATCGGCGAGGGGCCGGCGAGGCCCAGGCTCGAGGCGCGTATCGAGGCGCTTGGCTTGCGCGACAAGGTGTCCCTGCCGGGGCATTTTCCTGAGGCGGCGACCCTTTATCGGGCATTTGACTGGGTTGCCATTCCGTCCACGGAAGAGGGCCTGGGGTTGATCCTGCAAGAGGCGGTGATGGCCGGCGTGCCGGTATTGACCAGTGAGCTGGCGGTGTTCCGCGAACAACTGGGTGATGCCGGCTGGTACGCGCCCGTAGACAGCACCGCGTCCTGGGCCGACCTCCTGAACCGTGCGTTCATGAGTTCCAGTGCACAGGTTGTCGAGGCTCAGTCGCGGGCGTTGGCGCCGGAGCAAGCCTGGAATGATTTCACCGAAACCACCCGGCGGCTGTTCTCATGCCGCTAACAGCGCTTGCTCCAGTGCTTGCATTGGAAAGCGTTCGTTCAGCTTCTCGCGCGCAATATAGCGCGCGAAGTGTTGCAGGTTGCGCCTTGCCAATTCAGGGTTCAAGGGCGCGCGCAGGAAGCGCATGTCGGCCACGTCGATCAGGCCCATTTCATTGTCCGGTGTCACGACAATATTGCCCAGGTGCAACGAGCGGAAGTAGATGCCCGCGCCATGCAAGCGGCGAATAAGGGCCACGAGCGGGTCGAGGTTCGTACGCCAGTCAAAGCCTTCACGGCTGGAAATCTGGCGCAGCGTTTCGCCCGGCAAAGGACGATAGAGTACGGCGGTCATGCCGGGGGTCGTCAGTTGAAAGAACGCGAGCACGGTCATGGTCGGGATGCCGCGCTGTTGCAACTGCGCCACATTGTCGATGAAACGCTTGGAGTACGGGCGAAACAGCGCGGACGACAGCAGGCGCTTGCGGCGAAACAGTTTGAGGATATTCCCGTCGGTCAGCAGGTAGACTTTGGGGCCATAGCTGTCCTGTTCCAGGATTTTGGCACCTTCAATCATCGCGGTTAAATCGGCTTGGGAAAGCCTTGAACATTGCATCGTCGGAAAGCCTTGTGGGGGTCGCGGGCACAGTGATCGGTAATAATGCCGAAAGTTTTGGGTTTTAACCATGCCGGGTTGGTGGGTTGAACGTATTCAGGAGCGGGTGATGCAAGCAAGTCGTTGGGCGCAGGTATGGATGGTTTTCGGGTTACTTTGGTTTTTGTTGGCTATTGCCTTCGCGCCGACCAATAAGATCTATCAACAAGGCTTGACGCTGTTTCTGTGGTTGCCGGCAATGGTGTTTGCCTGGTCGGCGCGTGAGCGTCTCAAGGAGGTCTGGCGCGAACAGCGCTGGCTGTGCCTGCTGGTCGCTGCGCTCGCCGTCTGGGGGCTGGTCAGTCTGTCGTGGACCAATGTCGAAGACCCGTCGCGCGAGGCCAAGCGCCTGCTGTATATCGGTGTGTTCCTGCTGTTTTTTCCTGTGTTTGCGTGTGGTCGAACCGAACACGTCATTCGTGTGATGCAGTGGGGCGGTTTCGGGCTTGCCTTGTCGTCGCTGGTGGCGATCATCAGGTTCTATGGTGTTGAGCAGAATGCCTGGACTGCCCGCCTCGAAGGTTTAGGGCAGTTGGCCCACCCGATCCTGGGCGCCTACGTGATTGGCCTGGCTGCGGTTTGGCTGTTGCACTGGTTGCCCCGTGGTCGTTGGATGCAAGTGGCGTGGGTGCTGTCTATCGGTTTTCTCGGACTTTTCGTGGTGTTGAGCCAAAGTCGTGGTGCCGCACTGGCCTTGTTGCTGACTGTGGTGGCGATGCCCGCCTGGTGCCGAGACCGCCGTAGCACGGTGATTGCGATTGGCGCGGTCATTGCGGCGCTGGCGGTGTTCTTCGCCATGCAATCCCTGATGCTGGCCCGTGGCGTGTCTTACCGCCCGCAGATCTTCATGGCCGCCGTGCAGATGATCAGCGAGCGCCCGTGGACCGGCCTGGGGCTGGGTGGGGACTACAAGGTATTTGCCGACAACCTCTTTTTCGATCACTCCCACAACCTGTTCACCCACGTGAGCATCGAGTTGGGCCTGCCGGGCCTGCTGCTGTGGTGCGGCCTGTGGTTCGGTGTGCTGTGGCAAGCCTGGAAGGCCCGCGACACGCTCTATGGCAAGGGCATCATCGGCATGTGGGTGTTTTCGTTCCTGGCCATGCAATTCGATGCCGCCAGCCTGACCGGCACGCCGCGGGCCGAGTGGTTTATCTCCTGGCTGCCGATTGCCCTGGCCAGTGTTTTGGTCTGGGCTCGGGCCAAACCCGACGCGTGTGATAAAGTTCGCGTCCTACCCAATCAGTGAGCTCGACACATGAGTGACGCACCGCCCAAAGCGGACCAGGAATCCAGCCTGAAAATCTATTTCCGGCTGCTGGGCTATGTGAAACCGTACCTCGGCATGTTCCTGCTGAGTATCGTGGGCTTCGTGATCTTCGCTTCGACCCAGCCAATGCTCGCCGGGATTCTCAAGTACTTCGTCGATGGCTTGAGCAACCCCGATGTGGTGTTCCTGCCCAAGATCCCGTTGTTCAAGGACCTGAAGTTGCTGATGGCCGTGCCGCTGCTGATCATCCTGATCGCCGCGTGGCAGGGGCTGGGGTCGTTCCTGGGCAACTACTACCTGGCCAAGGTTTCCCTGGGGCTGGTGCATGACCTGCGGGTCCAGCTGTTCAACAAGCTGCTGGTGTTGCCTAACCGCTATTTCGATACCCACAACTCCGGGCACCTGATTTCCCGTATCACCTTCAACGTGACCATGGTCACCGGTGCGGCCACTGATGCGATCAAGGTGGTGATCCGCGAAGGCCTCACGGTGGTGTTCCTGTTCGGCTACCTGCTGTGGATGAACTGGAAGCTGACCCTGGTGATGCTGGCGATCCTGCCGCTGATCGCGATCATGGTCGGCAGCACCAGCAAGAAATTCCGCAAGCAAAGCAAGAAGATCCAGGTGGCAATGGGCGATGTGACGCACGTCGCTTCGGAAACCATCCAGGGGTACCGCGTGGTGCGCAGCTTCGGTGGCGAAAGCTACGAGGAGCGCCGCTTTGCCGCTGCCAGCCAGGGCAATACCGACAAGCAGCTGCGCATGAACAAGACCGGTGCGGTCTATACGCCGATGCTGCAACTGGTGATCTACACGGCCATGGCCGCGTTGATGTTCCTGGTGCTGCTGTTGCGCGGTGAAGCCACGGCGGGTGACCTTGTGGCCTACATTACTGCGGCGGGCCTGCTGCCCAAGCCGATTCGCCAGCTGTCGGAAGTCAGCTCGACGATCCAGAAAGGCGTGGCCGGCGCCGAGAGCATCTTCGAACAACTGGATGAAGAGCCCGAAGTCGACAGCGGCACCGTGGAGCGTGATCGCGTCAGCGGTCGCCTGGACGTGCGCAACCTGAGCTTCACCTACCCGGGTACGGAGCGTGAGGTGATCAAGAACATCAGCTTCAGCGCAGCCCCTGGGCAGATGATCGCCCTGGTCGGTCGCTCGGGCAGCGGCAAGTCGACCCTGGCCGGCCTGATCCCGCGTTTCTACCATCACGAAACCGGCGAAATCCTGCTGGACGAGGTCGAGATCGAAGACTACCGCCTGCGTAACCTGCGTCGTCACGTGGCCCAGGTGACCCAGCATGTGACCTTGTTCAACGACACCGTGGCCAACAACATCGCCTACGGCGACCTCGCGGATGCACCCCGTGCCGACATCGAGAAAGCCGCCGCCGACGCCTACGCCATGGACTTCATTTCCGAGCTGCCAAAAGGCCTGGACACCGAAGTCGGTGAAAACGGCGTGCTGCTTTCCGGTGGTCAACGTCAGCGCCTGGCGATCGCCCGGGCCCTGCTGAAAAATGCCCCGCTGCTGATCCTCGATGAGGCCACTTCGGCCCTGGATACCGAGTCCGAGCGGCATATCCAGGCTGCACTGGACAAGGTCATGAAAGGTCGCACCACCCTGGTGATTGCACACCGTTTGTCCACCATCGAGAAAGCCGACCTGATTCTGGTGATGGACCACGGTGAAATTGTCGAGCGCGGGACACATCTCGAACTGCTGGCCATGGGCGGCTATTACTCGCGCCTGCACGCCATGGGGCTGGACGAGCCGGCCACGGCAAACATCACCTGACCCGCCGGGGCGTGCAATGCGCCCCGGTGTTTGTATCCGGCCCGTTACAGGGCTTGACCAAAGCCAAATAATCCACTGCCTGTCGTTTGTTATGTTGGCCTTCTCGATTCGAATGACGAACGAGAGGGCTAACCTTCTTGCGTGGGTATTGGAATGCTGCAACATCTACTGTGGAAACTGCTGCCCAAACACCAGAGGGTGTTTCTGCTGGGGCGTTTGTCGGTGGTGGATCGTCAGGCGGTAAACAAATCCCTGTCTGGGGTCGCAACGCTCAACCCGGCTTTCGAGCGCCACCGGTGCGTGTTTATCCATGTGCCCAAATGCGCCGGCAGCAGTGTGTGCTCGGCACTTCTCGAGGGGCGCTGGCCGGGGCATTTGCCGTATTACTGGTATGAGCAGCAATTTCCCCAGCACTGCGAGTGCAGCTTCAAATTTGCGTTCGTGCGTGACCCGCTCGAGCGGGCCTACTCGGCCTACACCTATTTGCGCGGCAACGCCATGGGCCCTCGCGACCTGCAAGCCCAGGCGCTGGTTTCCAGCTACCGTGACTTCGACCATTTCGTTGCCGGCTGGCTGCACCCGGACAATCTGCGACGCCAATTGCACTTCGCTCCCCAGACCGACTTCCTGGTCGACCACATGGGCCAGATGGCCATGGACTTTCTCGGGCGCCAGGAGTCTTTGCAGCAAGACTTCCAGCACCTGTGCGAACGCCTCGGGGTGGACTCATCCCTGCCTCATCTGAATGTTTCACTGGGGCGTCGCCACGAGCCGGTCAGGGACTTTTGCTCCTCGCGCACGCGCCGATTGGTCAGGCGTGCCTATCAACGTGACTACGAGGTGTTGGGTTATGAATAGCCAGTTGCTGGCCGGCGGTTGCGCTGCCATCCGTCCCTTTGCCCTATCGCTGTCGGTGGCCGCGCGGGCGGCGCTCAAGCACCAGCAGCCCTGCTGCGTATGGTTGACGGGGCTGTCCGGGTCCGGCAAGTCGACCCTGGCCAATGCCCTGGAGGTGCAACTCAATGAGCAGGGACGGCACACCTTCGTGCTCGATGGCGATAATTTGCGCGCGGGGCTGTGCAATGACCTGGGCATGAGCGATGCGGCCCGCAAGGAAAATATCCGGCGTATCGGCGAAGTGGCGCGCCTGATGGTGGACGCCGGCTTGATTGTCATTGTGTCGGCGATCTCGCCGTTCAGCGTCGATCGGGCGAGCGCCAGGGCGCTGTTCGGGCCGGAGCAGTTCTTTGAGATTTATGTCAGCACGCCCTTTGACGTATGCGCCCGGCGCGACCCCAAGGGCTTGTACCGTGCGGCACTGGACGGGCGCATCAAGGCCTTCACCGGGTTGGACAGCCCCTATGAGGCGCCGCTTGCGGCCGACTGCGAAATCAATACCGATGAGGTCGAGTTGGCCGAAGCCGTGGAGCAGATCCTGGCGGCACTGTTTAAAAAGTGATCAGTTTCAGTGCCTGATGCATCGCGGATAAAGCTCTCGAACTAGGCGGCGCTCACCCTGTGCTAATATCGCGCCCCTGTTCATTTTGTATGTGGGTTGCTCCATGAAGTTGTCCATGCCGCGATTCGATCAAGCCCCTGTCTTGGTGGTCGGCGATGTCATGCTCGACCGTTACTGGCATGGCGGTACCTCACGGATTTCCCCTGAGGCGCCGGTACCGGTAGTCAAGGTCGAGCAAATCGAAGACCGTCCAGGTGGCGCTGCCAACGTTGCCCTCAATATTGCCGCCCTCGGCGCCCCGGCCTCCCTGGTCGGTGTGACCGGCGACGACGAAGCCGCCGACAGCCTGGCCAACAGCCTGCGCGGCGCCGGCGTGCGCGCGCTGTTCCAGCGCATTGCCCATCAGCCGACCATCGTCAAGTTGCGGGTGATGAGCCGTCACCAGCAATTGCTGCGTATCGATTTCGAAGAACCCTTCGCCACCGACGCCCTGGCCCTCAGTGGCCAGGTCGACGCGTTGCTCGAAGGTATCAAGGTGCTGGTGTTGTCTGACTACGGCAAAGGCGCCCTGAAGAACCACCAGGAACTGATCCAGGCCGCCAAGGCGCGGAACATTCCGGTACTGGCCGATCCCAAGGGCAAGGACTTCTCGATTTATCGAGGCGCCAGCCTGATCACGCCGAACCTCAGCGAGTTCGAAGCCATCGTCGGCGGTTGCGCCGATGAGCACGACCTGGTGAGCAAAGGCGCGGCACTCATGGCCGACCTTGACCTCGGCGCCTTGCTGGTGACCCGAGGCGAGCACGGCATGACCCTGCTGCGTCCCGGTCACCCGGCGATGCACCTGCCGGCGCGTGCCCGTGAAGTGTTTGACGTCACCGGTGCCGGTGACACCGTGATTTCCACCCTGGCGGCCTCCATTGCGGCCGGCGAAGAGTTGCCCCACGCCGTGGCCCTGGCCAACCTGGCGGCGGGCATTGTGGTCGGCAAGCTGGGGACGGCCGCGATCAGCGCGCCTGAACTGCGCCGTGCGATCCAGCGCTCCGAAGGTTCGGAACGTGGTGTGCTGAGCATCGAGCAATTGCTGCTGGCGATTGACGATGCCCGTGCCCACAACGAAAGCATTGTGTTCACCAATGGCTGTTTCGACATCCTCCACGCCGGCCATGTGACCTACCTGGAGCAGGCTCGCGCCCAAGGTGATCGCCTGATCGTCGCGGTCAACGATGATGCGTCGGTCAGCCGCCTGAAAGGCCCTGGCCGGCCGATCAACAGCGTCGACCGACGCATGGCGGTATTGGCCGGGTTGGGCGCGGTGGACTGGGTGATCAGCTTCCCTGAAGCCACCCCGGAAAACCTGCTGGCCCAGGTCAAGCCGGACGTGCTGGTCAAGGGCGGCGACTACTCCGTCGACCAGGTGGTCGGGGCCGACATCGTCAGCGCCTACGGCGGCAAGGTCAAAGTGCTGGGCCTGGTTGAGAACAGCTCGACCACCGCCATTGTCGAGAAGATCCGCAACAATGATTAAGGCTGATCCGTTGGTACTGATCACCGGTGGCGCGGGCTTTATTGGCTCGCACCTCGTCGATGCGCTGCTTGCCAAGGGCTATGCGGTGCGTGTGCTGGATAACCTGTCCACGGGCAAGCGCAGCAACCTGCCGCTGGACAACCCGCGGGTCGAACTGCTTGAGGGGGATGTCGCCGACGCCGGGATGGTGGCGCGTGCCGCTGTCGGTGCGACGGCGGTGGTGCACCTGGCGGCGGTCGCTTCGGTGCAGGCCTCGGTGGATGACCCGGTCAGCACGCACCAGAGCAATTTCGTCGGTACCCTGAATGTCTGCGAAGCCATGCGCAAAGCCGGTGTGAAGCGGGTGGTATTCGCTTCTAGCGCGGCGGTGTATGGCAACAACGGCGAAGGCGCTTCCATTGACGAAGAGACCACCAAGGCGCCGTTGACGCCCTATGCCTCGGACAAGTTGGCCGGCGAGCATTACTTCGACTTCTACCGGCGGCAGCATGGCCTGGAACCGGTGATTTTCCGCTTCTTCAATATCTTCGGCCCGCGCCAGGATCCGTCATCGCCGTACTCCGGCGTGATCAGCATCTTCAGTGAACGGGCTCAGCAAGGCCTGCCGATTGCCGTGTTCGGCGATGGCGAGCAGACCCGCGACTTCATGTACGTGGAAGACCTGGTGGACGTGCTGGTGCAGGCCATCGAAGCCCCGGACGCGCCGTTGGGGGCGATCAACGTCGGCTGGAACCGCACGACTACCCTCAAGCAGGTGCTGCAGGCGCTGGAAGAGGCCATTGGTACGTTGCCTGCCGTGACTTACGGCCCGGCACGCTCGGGAGACATTCGCCATTCGCGGGCAAATAACCAGCGTTTGCTGGCCAGCTTCAAGCTGCCTGAGCCGACCCCGTTGACGGTTGGCCTGGCGCGGTTGCTCAAGGGCTGATCCAGCAGAAACCAGCCCTCAGCGGCTGGTTTTTTTCTTTGGCACGATCTTGCGCAGCATTTGGCGCGCCTTGCCGGTCAAGCGCTTCAATTTCGATTCTTTCTCAGGCTCTGCCAGGCCTTGCTGCCGCAGCCAATCCTTCCAGCGAATGCGTTCGTCGCGCACCAGCCAACCTTCCTGCTGGGCGAAGCTTTCCGCCAGGTACAGACCGCGGGTGCTGGCGGGGTAGAGCTGGTCTTTCTTGACGGTGTAGAGCTCGGCGAGCGGTTGGCCGTCTTTCAATGGCATCAGGTACAGGTCCGGGCGCTGGCGGTCCAGGCGTGCCACCAGCTGGTCGCCTTCAAGCCGCTCATCCACATGGAACAGGCTCAGGGATTTGGCTTCCTTCGGCACTTCCAGGCGCAAGTCATAAATCAGTTGCAGCGACGCGGTCGGCACATGCACATAGGCCCGCGGGCGCTCGATCAGTTGGGTGGTTGCGCAGCGCACCGGGCGTGCAGCGCCTGACAAAGGGCTCAAGCGAAACGGCAAGGCTTCGCGGTAATGCAGCGCGGCCGAGTAGGGGGCCGGCAACCAGGTGTCGTTGAAGCGCCCGCCGAGCCAGCCTTCCGGGGTCTCCAACAGGCACTCCTCGGCAATCTCCTGGATGGCGGTGTGCAGCGGCAGGTTCAGTTCATGGGCGGGCACGTAGCCGGAGATCAGCTTGAGCACCACATCGCCACGGTCCTGGCGACGCTGGCGCACCAATACCCAGTAATCCTTGTTTTGCCAGTGCAGGGTCAGGCGCACCGATACGCCGAGGTTGGCCAGTTCCAGGGCGAAGCGTTCGGCATCCGGCACCTCTACCGGCTTGCGCCGTTGCAGGGTCTGGGCGAAGTTGAGCGGCATACCCACGCTCTGGTAGCTCAGGCCTTCCGGGGTGGCTTCGACGTGCAGCGGCAGTGTCTTGAAGTTGCTGGGGTTTTTTCTTATGAGCGTTCGCGGCATGTCGGCTCCTTCTTGCGACGGGGTCGGCCGCGTCGGCGGCATCAGAGTTGACGAATGACCTTGGCAGCGGTCGCCACGTTATGGGCCAGGTGCAGCGGATTGATGGTCCCGACAATAGCACTGGCGACGCCCGTTTGCGCAAACAACAGCATGAAACTGGCGTGTATTGGATCCATTCCCGGTTCCAGGCAGACGTGGCCGCTGGCCAGCGCCTTTTTGACCAGGATGCCCTTGCCATGGGCCGCCGCATACTCAATGACGGCTTTTTCCGCCTGTTCGTTCAGATTGTAGGTGACCATCGCGCAATCCCCTTGTTCCAGAGCCTTCACGCCACCTTCGACGGTTTTGCCGGAGAAGCCGAAACCGCGAATCTTGCCCTCTTGTTTCAACTGCGCGAGGGTCTGGTACACCTCACAGTCGTTGAGGATGTGCAGGTCGTTGCCATCGGAGTGCACCAGCACCAGATCGATAAAATCCGTTTCAAGTCGTTTCAAGCTGCGCTCGATCGACATCCGTGTATGGGCAGCGCTGAAATCATGGCGGGACAGGCCTGCTTCGAACTCCTCGCCGACCTTGCTGACAATCACCCAGTCCTGGCGCTGGCCGCGCAGCAGTGGCCCCAGGCGTTCTTCACTGCGCCCGTATGCGGGTGCGGTATCGATCAGGTTGATGCCCAGCTGGCGGGCCTGGCGCAGCAACATCCGTGCTTCGTCGTCATCGGGAATGGTAAAGCCGTTGGGGTATTTCACACCCTGGTCGCGGCCCAGCTTGACGGTGCCGAGGCCGAGCGGCGATACCAGCAGGCCGGTGCTGCCCAAGGGGCGGTGCAGGTCGTGTAGGGTCGGCAGGCTCATGGCAACAGTTGCTCCCAGGCTGGTACGCCGATGGCGGGTTTTGGCAGGTCGGGCAAAGGCTCGGATGCGCTTGGGCGGATGCCGTCGCGTTCGAGGCTGTTGAGCACGCGATCGGCGAAATCCGGCGCCAGCGCCAGCTTGGTCGGCCAGCCCACCAGCAGGCGGCCCTCTTCGGCGACGAAGGCGTTGTCAGGCCGGCTCAGGCCCGATTGCAGGGGCTCTGCGCGGTCGACCCGCAGCGTGGCCCAGCGGGTCTGGCTCATATCGATCCAGGGCAGCAGGTGCGCCAGCTCTTTCTGGGCGGTGGCGATCTGCTCTTCGGGCGCGCGTGCCACGCCGTCGGCCTCGGCAATGTCGCCGCCCATGTACCACACCCAATTGCCATCGGCAGCCGGGTGCGTGGTGACGGTGATACGCGGCTTGGTACCGCCGCCCAAGCAGTGGGCGTACAGCGGCTTCAGGCCTGGGCCCTTGGCGATGATCATATGCAAAGGGCGTTTCTGCATGGCCGGCTGGCTCAGGCCCAGGGCGGCCAGCAGCTCAGCGGTACCGCCGCCGGCGCTCAGGACGATGCGCTGGGCGCGGATTTCGCGGTCATCGACCTTCAGGCCCACCAGGGTGTCGCCTTCGCGCAGTGGTTCGATGCGCTGCCCGGCGAGCAAGCCGTCACCGGCCAGTTGCGCCAGGCGTTCGATCACGCTGGGTACGTCCACCACCAGTTCGGCCAGGCGATAGACCTTGCCCTTGAAGCCACGGTCTTGCAGGGCCGGCGGCAGGTCGTCGCCCTTGACCTGATCGACACGGCCGCGCACGGCCTTGCTGGCAAAAAAGCTGGTGAGGTTGCCGGCGATCGTGCCTGGGGACCACAGGTAATGGGCTTGCGAGAGCACGCGCACGCCGGACAGGTCCAGCTCGCCGTCACCGGCCAGGGCTTCGCGCCAGCGGCGCGGCATATCGGCAATCGCTTCGGAGGCGCCGGTGAGGGCGCCGTGCAGGGCGTATTTGGCACCGCCGTGGATAATCCCCTGGGATTTCACGCTTTGCCCGCCACCTAATGTGGCGTTTTCCACCAGCACCGTGGAAAACCCCTGGCGGCGCAGGCGCGCATTCAGCCAGAGGCCGGCAACTCCGGCGCCGACAATCAGGACGTCGGTGGAAATAACGGATGGCATGGGCGACCTCATTTCAAAACAAGGCCGCAAGTATACATCCCGCACCATGCACACCGTAGGCGCTGTCGCGCTTTAGCGAGGCGGCGAGTCCTGGATGCAATGGAGGCTCAAGTGAACACTCAATGCCCGGCAGTTTTCGAAAACAGCTGGATGACCACCACGCCCAGCACAATCAGGCCCATCCCCAGCATCGCCGGCACATCGAGCTTCTGCCCATAGATAAACAGCGCGGCAATGCTCACCATCACGATGCCCATCCCGGCCCATACCGCATAGGCCACGCCGACGGGCACGGTACGCACCACCAGGGTCAGCATCCAGAACGCCACGCCATAGCCGACGATCACCAGCAACAGCGGGATGGGAGTACTCCAGCCCTTGATGGCTTTCATGGAAACGGTAGCGATCACTTCCGAGCAGATGGCAATAGCCAGGTAGCAGTAGGCGGCGTTCATGGGTGAGTCCTCGGTGTAAAGCAATCTGATAAGGCCGGCATTCTAGAGTTTTATCAGATGGGGTAAAGTCATTACCTATCCGAAATTAAGATGGGTTGTGGGGTGAGCATGCAATGGAACCTGGAGCAGATGCGTTTGTTTGTCAGCGTCGCCGAGCAGCGTTCGTTTTCAGCGGTGGCGCGCGGGCAGCGCAAGGCGCAATCGGCAGTCAGCAACGCAATTGCGATGCTGGAGACGGACCTTGGCGTGAGTCTGTTCGAGCGTAGCAGCGGCCGCCAGCCCAGCCTGACCGAAGCCGGTAGTGTGTTGCTGGAGGAGGCCCGCGAAGTGCTGCGCCAATGTGAGCGCCTGAATGGCCGGGCACTGTCACTGACCCGCGGTGAAGAAGCCTGCCTGCGCCTGGCCCAGGATGAAGCCATGTTGTTCCAGCCGGTACTCGACAGCCTTGAGGCGCTGGCGGGGCAGTACCCGTTGCTGGAAGTGCAACTGTCCAGCGCCGCCCAGGGCGATGTGGCGCGCAAGTTGGTGGAGCGCAAGGCCGACCTGGGCCTGTTGTTCTATCACGATCAGATCCCCGAAGCCCTGGAGCGGCGGGTGGTGGGCAGTGTGGAGATGGTCACGGTGTGCGGCGTGAACCACCCGCTGGCCAAGGAGTCGTACGTGACCTGCCAGCACCTGGCCCAGTTTCGCCAGTTGTTGATGTCGACCCAGACCAGCGTCTACCCCGGCAGCGAAGCAGCCAGCCCGCTGGTGTGGCGTGCCGACAGCTTCTACGTACTGGCCGAGTGGCTTATGAGCGGCCTGGGCTGGGCGTGGCTGCCACGGCATATCGTGCAGTACCCGACCTATCAGCAGCAGATGGTTGAGTTGGACTGCGAATGGACACCACCGGCCTTGGTGGTGGAGCTGGTCTGGCGGCGCGACGAGCACCTGGGCCCCGCCGCGCGCTTTCTCGCCAAACGTTTTGCCGAGTGCTTGCAGGCGATCGACTGAAAAAGCCGATAAACTCCGCCGCCATGAATAGAACTCTCTACAGCTGTCTGTTTTACCTGGCGCTGCCGTTGGTGGCCTTACGTCTCTGGTTGCGTGCACGCAAGGCGCCGGCCTATGCCCGGCGCGTCGGCGAGCGGTTTTCCTATGGCTTGCCGGTGATGCAACCGGGCGGGATCTGGGTGCACGCGGTGTCGGTGGGCGAAAGCATTGCCGCGGCGCCGATGATCCGCGGTTTGTTGGCGCGTTATCCACAGCTGCCGGTCACCGTCACCTGCATGACGCCCACCGGTTCCGAGCGCATCCAGGCGTTGTTCGCCAACGAGCCGCGCATTCAGCATTGCTACCTGCCTTACGATTTGCCCTGTGCAGCCAGGCGTTTTCTCGATCGTGTACAGCCCCGGCTGGCGGTGATCATGGAGACCGAGTTGTGGCCCAACCATATCCACGCCTGTGCCCGGCGCGGTATTCCGGTGGCTTTGGCCAATGCGCGGCTGTCGGCGCGTTCGGCCAAGGGCTATGCGCGTTTCGCCAGGCTGACGGCGCCGATGCTATCGGAAATGAGCCTGTTCGCGGTACAGACCGAGACCGAAGCCCAGCGTTTCCTGAGCCTGGGCGCACGCCCGGAAACCGTCGAAGTCACCGGTTCGATCAAGTTCGACCTGACCATCGACCCCGAGCTGCCTCTGCGCGCCGCCGCCCTGCGCGAACAGTGGGGCGCCGCTGAGCGCCCGGTATGGATCGCTGCCAGCACCCACGAAGGCGAAGATGAAGTGGTGCTGGCGGCCCATCGGCAACTGCTCGAGAGCTATCCCAACGCGCTGCTGATCCTGGTGCCGCGTCATCAGGAGCGCTTCGGCCCGATGTTCGAGTTGTGCGCGCAACAAGGGTTTGCCACGGTGCGTCGCTCCAGCGGCGAGCCGGTGACCGCGCAAACCTCGGTACTGCTCGGCGATACCATGGGCGAGCTGTTGTTTCTCTATGCCCTGGCCGACAGCGCCTTTGTCGGTGGCAGCCTGGTCGCGACCGGCGGGCACAACCCGCTGGAACCGGCGGCGCTGGCCAAACCGGTGATCATGGGACCTCATGTGTTCAACTTCCTCGAAATCAGCGCGATGATGCGCGAAGCGGGGGCGTTGCGAGAGGTGGAGGACGCAGAAGGGCTGGCTGAGGCCGTACGCCAGCTGTTCGAACTGCCGCAGGATGCACGCCGGATGGCGCAGGCGGGGCTCAAGGTGATGCAGGCTAACCAGGGCGCGCTTAAGCGTCTGCTGGATGGTTTGGATAGACTGATAGCTCACTGACTTAACACCGTTATCAATATGGGAGGGAACAAGCCACCTCCCATATTGGTTTTGTGGTGCGCTCAGTAGCCCGGGCGAGCCTTGAGCTGCTCGGCGGCCGCCTTGGCCAGGTCCGGCGGCAGGAAGTCGCGATCCGGGTTGTAGTCGGCCTTGAGGTAGCGCGTCAGGTCCTGCAGGTCCCCTGGGTTCAAGGTGCCCGCCGCCTGTTTCAGGCGCAGGTTGTCGAGGATGTAGTCATAGCGGCTGTTGTTGTAGTTGCGCACCGACGCGTAGAGCTGGCGCTGTGAGTCCAGCACGTCGACGATATTGCGCGTACCCACCTGGTAACCGATTTCCGTGGCTTCTACGGCGCTCTGGTTGGAGATGATCGACTGGCGGCGCGCCTGGACCTGTTCCACGTCGGTGTTTACCGCGCGGTGCAGGTTGCGCGTGTTTTCCACCACCTGGCGACGCAGGCCTTCGCGTTGCTGCTCGGTCTGGCCCAGGCGCGAATACGACTCCCGCACCTGCGAGCTGGTCAGGCCGCCGCTGTAGATCGGGATGTTCAGGCGCAGGCCGATGGTGCGCTGCTCCACATCGCCACGGTAGGGCGTGCCGAAGGCATTCGGGTTGCTGAAGCCGAGGGCGTCGTTGTCACCTTTTTCATACTGTGCGACGGCGTCCAGGGTCGGCGCGTGGCCGGCCTTGCGCTGCTTGAGGGTTTCCTCGGCGGCCGTGACGGCGTAGTTGCTGGCCAGTAGGTTCAGGTTCTGGCGGCCGGCGGTCTCGACCCAGGCCTTGGCGTCGTTGGGCAGCGGCGGCAACACCGGCAGCGTGTGGACAATGCCCTGGATCGAGTTGTACTGGCGGTTGGTCAGGGTAATCAGCGCTTCAAAGGCATCGTCCACCTGGCGCTGGGCCAGGATCCGGTTGGCCCGTGCAGTGTCATAGCTGGCCTGGGATTGCAGCACATCGGTCTTGTCCGACAGGCCCACGTCGAAGCGCTCGTTGGATTGATCCAGCTGGCGCTTGAAGGCATTTTCCTCGGCCTTGGTCGAGGCGAGGTTGTCCTGGGCGCGCAACACCGCGAAGTAGCTCTCGGCGCTTTGCAGGATCAGGTTCTGTTCGGTGGCCGAGAGTTGCAGCGCCGCCTGTTCGTTGGTGGCTTCGGCGGCTTGCAGCTGGAACCAGCGATCGGCGCGGAACAGCGGCTGGCTCAGGGTCGCGCGCCAGGAGTGGGCATCGCGGTTGGCGGTGGCGGCGGGCGTGTCGATCTGGGTGCGCACGTTATTGATGTCGGCACCGCCCGACAGGTTCGGCAGCAACCCCGCGCGGGCCTGGGGCACGACTTCTTTCTGCGCGCCGTATTGGGCGCGGGCGGCAGCGAGGTCGGCGTTGTTATCCACCGCTTCCTGATAGACGCTGACCAGGTCGGTTTTGGCGGACAAGGGCGCTTCAGCTGCCCAGACCATTCCGTTGGTCGCACAAGACACGGCGAGAGCCAGTGAGAGTTTGCGCAGCATGAGGCGATCCCTAGTGTGAATATTACGGCGATAATTTAACGCCCAAGGCTAAGACGGGCCATTCCTGGCGTCAAGCATTGTGGCGGCAATCGAGTGTAGTGGCGCTGACTCGGCGCAACAATCCCGCAATCACGCCATTCATCACGCTGAATGCACCGTTATTGGCAATTTGCCCACGGCATGGTCTAGACTGGCCGAGTTCTTGTCGGGGTGCCTTGTTGGAAGGCTGAGATCGGTAAATACCGGATCCCGTTGAACCTGATCAGGTTAACGCCTGCGTAGGGAACAAGATTTCTCGTCCCCCGGCGAGTCCTCTTGTGCTTCGTCCGGGATGTTGTTCGACCTTCGAACAACCCTCGTGCACCAAGCACAGCACTGGTTTCAGTGCATCCGTCCGTCACAGGTTCGCTCCGACAAAAAATCCACCGCCTGGATAGTTGGAGAGCCCGTGATGAGCACAGAAATAAAAAGTACAAAACTGAAAAACACCGTGCACTTGAGTGAATCGGCCAAGGTCGACTCCGGCTCCGTGCAGCCGTTTACCCGCTCGCAAAAAATCTACGTGCAGGGCACTCGCCCGGACATTCGCGTACCCATGCGCGAAGTCAGCCTGGACGTGACCCCCACCGACTTCGGCGGCGAAATCAATGCGCCCGTGGTGGTCTATGACACCTCCGGCCCGTACACCGACCCGAATGTGATCATCGACGTGCGCAAAGGCCTGGGCGATGTACGCTCGCCGTGGATCGAAGCGCGTGGCGACACCGAGCGCCTGTCGGGCTTGAGTTCGCACTTTGGCCAACAGCGCCTGAGCGATGCCGAGCTGACCGCGCTGCGTTTCGCCCATGTGAAGAACCCACGCCGCGCCAAGGCCGGGGCCAACGTCACCCAGATGCACTACGCGCGCAAAGGCATCATCACCGCCGAGATGGAATACGTCGCCATCCGCGAAAACATGAAGCTGGAAGAGGCCCGTGCCAGTGGCCTGCTCGACCAGCAACACGCCGGCCACAGCTTCGGCGCCAGCGTGCCGAAAATCATCACTCCCGAATTCGTGCGTGAAGAAATCGCCCGTGGCCGCGCGATCATCCCGGCCAACATCAACCACACCGAACTGGAACCGATGATCATCGGCCGTAACTTCCTGGTGAAGATCAACGGCAACATCGGCAACAGCGCCCTGGGTTCGTCCATCGAAGAAGAAGTGGCGAAACTCACCTGGGGCATTCGCTGGGGCTCGGACACCGTGATGGACCTGTCCACCGGCAAGCACATCCACGAAACCCGTGAGTGGATCATCCGCAACTCGCCGGTGCCGATCGGTACCGTGCCGATCTACCAGGCCCTGGAAAAAGTCGGCGGCGCCGCCGAAGACCTGACCTGGGAGCTGTTCCGCGACACCCTGATCGAACAGGCCGAGCAGGGCGTCGATTACTTCACCATCCACGCCGGCGTGCTGCTGCGCTACGTGCCGCTGACCGCCAAGCGCGTCACCGGCATCGTGTCCCGTGGCGGTTCGATCATGGCCAAGTGGTGCCTGGCGCACCACAAAGAGAACTTCACCTACACGCATTTCGACGAAATCTGCGAAATCATGAAGGCCTATGACGTCAGCTTCTCCCTCGGCGACGGCCTGCGCCCGGGCTCGATTGCCGACGCCAACGACGCCGCGCAGTTCGGCGAACTGGAAACCCTTGGCGAGCTGACCAAGATCGCCTGGAAGCACGACGTGCAAACCATGATCGAAGGCCCCGGCCACGTGCCGATGCAGTTGATCAAGGAGAACATGGACAAGCAGCTGGAATGCTGCGACGAAGCGCCGTTCTACACCCTCGGCCCACTGACCACCGACATCGCGCCGGGCTATGACCACATCACCTCCGGCATCGGTGCGGCGATGATCGGCTGGTTCGGTTGCGCCATGCTCTGCTACGTCACGCCCAAGGAGCACCTGGGCCTGCCGAACAAGGATGACGTGAAGACCGGGATCATCACCTACAAGATCGCCGCCCATGCGGCGGACTTGGCCAAGGGGCATCCGGGCGCGCAGATCCGCGATAACGCCTTGAGCAAGGCGCGCTTCGAGTTCCGCTGGGAAGACCAGTTCAACCTCGGCCTGGACCCGGACACCGCGCGTTCGTACCACGACGAAACCCTGCCGAAGGACTCAGCCAAGGTCGCGCACTTCTGCTCCATGTGCGGGCCGAAGTTCTGCTCGATGAAAATCACCCAGGAAGTGCGCGAGTACGCGGCCAACCAGCGCATTGACGCGGTGGATGTGGACGTCGCCAAGGGCTTGGCGGAGCAGGCGGAGCGGTTCAAGCAGGAAGGCAGTCAGTTGTACAAGAAGGTCTGATCCAGAGACGGCGGTGCCTGTACCGCCGTCATCGGGAGCAAACCCCCTCCCACCTTTGAATTGCGAACACATTCAAGTGTGGGAGGGGGCTTGTCGAGTCGTCGCACCGCCCCGATAGCAATCTTTCAAACAAAAAAATGCCCCTCAGAGATAACACCCTTGAGCATTCAACCCAGCACCTACTCCCCCGACATCGCGGTGCCTGCTGACAAGCGCGTCTTCGGCGCCCGCGACCTGTTCTCCCTGTGGTTCTCCCTCGGGATCGGCCTGATGGTCCTGCAGACCGGTGCCTTGCTCGCGCCGGGCCTGGGCTTGTCCGGTTCCTTGCTGGCGATTTTCCTCGGCACCCTGGTCGGCGTGCTGTTGCTGGCTGCCGTCGGCGTGATCGGCAGCGACACCGGCCTGTCCGCCATGGCCGCACTCAAGCTCAGCCTCGGTACCAAGGGCGCGAGCCTGCCGGCGTTGCTGAACCTGTTGCAACTGATCGGCTGGGGCTCGTTCGAGATCATTGTGATGCGCGATGCCGCCAGTCTGTTGGGCGTGCGCGCGTTCAGCGACGGCAGCCTGTTGGCCAGCCCGTTGCTGTGGACACTGTTCTTCGGTGGTTTGGCGACCTTGCTGGCGGTCAGCGGGCCATTGACGTTCGTACGCCAGATCCTGCGCAAATGGGGGATCTGGCTGCTGCTGGCGGCCTGCCTGTGGCTGACCTGGAACCTGTTCGCCAAGGCTGACCTCGGCGCACTCCGGGCTCGGGCCGGTGACGGTTCGATGCCCTTTGCGGTGGGCTTTGATATCGCCATCGCCATGCCGCTGTCGTGGTTGCCGCTGATTGCCGATTACTCCCGCTTCGGTAAGCGCGCCAAAAACGTGTTTGGCGGCACGGCGCTGGGCTTCTTTATCGGCAATTTCTGGCTGATGAGCCTGGGTGTGGCCTACACCCTGGCGTTTGCGCCCAGCGGTGAAGTGAATGCGCTGCTGCTGGCGCTGGCCGGGGCCGGCCTGGGGATTCCGCTGCTGCTGATCCTGTTGGACGAGTCGGAAAACGCCTTTGCCGATATTCACTCGGCGGCGGTGTCCAGTGGGATGTTGTTGCGCTTGAAGGTCGAGCACCTGGCCCTGGCCATTGGTGTGATCTGCACCCTGATCGCCTGTTTTGCCCCGTTGGCGCAATACCAGAACTTCCTGTTGCTGATCGGCTCAGTGTTTGCGCCGTTGTTCGGCGTGGTGCTGGTGGATCATTTCATCCTGCGCCGTCGTGGCCATGGCACGCTCGCCGGCCTGCGTTGGCCGGCTCTGTTGGCCTGGCTGGGTGGCATCGGCACGTATCACCTGTTGGCCAACCTGTACCCGGACATCGGCGCAACCCTGCCGGCGCTGGTGTTGGCAGGGTTGTTGCAGTTCATCCTCGGACGGGCCTTCAGCGGCGCGCGGGCACCAGCTCAGGCTTGAGGATGCCTTCCAGGCGCGAGTAGGGGATCTGCAACTCGACATGGCCCAGGGCGTACGGCGCGATGGTGCTGGTGGGGTACTTGAGGATCACGCCCCCGTAGGTCAGCGCCACGTTCGGGGTTTTCTGGAACGGGTAGGTTTTCACGAACTCCGGTTCCAGGCTCAGGCGGGTGCTGATCAGCCAGCTGTTGTGCGCCACCTGGGCGGCTTTCCAGAACGCGTCTTCCTTGCCTGGCAGCAGCATATCGCTCAGCCACAGGGCCTTTTGCTGCTGGCGCGAATAGTTGATGAACGCGCGGCCAGGCTCGCCGTGGGTGGCGCCCTGGTCCAGGTAGCTGGACAGCTCGATGATTACCAAACCGTCATGCTGCTCGCGTACCTTGGCCTGCAAGTACATGCTGTTGCGTGGGGCGGCGGTGCCGAGGAATTGCTCGCGATAAGACTCAAGGCTCGACGGCAGCGGGTCGCCCGCGTTGGTACGGGTCATTTCCAGCAGGCGTTGTTCGATCAAGGCATCCAGCTTGGGTTCCTTGGCAAAGTGCACGGTGTCGATATTCACCAGCGGGCAATCACTGGCGGCGCAGCCCGGCTTGCTCTGCTCGCTGGCGTCGCGGGTGGCTTCCAGCGGCGTGCGGTAGCTGGGTTGGAACAGGCTTTGGCAGGCGCCGAGGGTCAGGGCGATGCAGGCCACGGAGGCGATTTTTAAAAGCGACATGGATGTCCTTCGTCTATCGATAAGAGCGAAATTGTGCAGCTTCGACTACCAGCAAGGCAGTCAGTTCGCCACTAAGCTGATTGAGCGTGAGTTTGACCTCCTCCGTCTGGCCCGGCAACCGCAAAGGGGCTGCACCAAGGGGCACGAGCGCGTTAGGATGGCGCGAAATGCATGGGACATGATGAGGAAGGATATGACGGACATTGCGAAATCGACGCCGAGTACGATCGAGATTGTTCAGCGCGACAATGCCTACAAGGGCTTCTACCAGCTCGATCGCGTGCAGCTGCGCCACGAAAAGTTCGCTGGCGGCATGAGCCGAGTGATCAATCGCGAAGTCTTCGTCCGTCACGACGCCGTGTGTGTTCTGCCCTACGATCCGCAGCGTGATGAAGTGGTGCTCAACGAGCAGTTTCGCGTGGGGGCCATGGGCCGTACCGACAACCCATGGTTGATCGAGATGGTCGCCGGCCTGATCGACAGGGATGAGCAGCCCGAGGAGGTTGCACACCGCGAGGCCGAGGAGGAAGCTGGGCTGACGTTCTCCGCACTGTGGCCGATCACCAAGTATTTCCCGTCGCCCGGTGGCAGTAGCGAATTTGTCCACTTGTACCTGGGTCGCTGCGACAGCTCGGGGGCCGGTGGTGTCCATGGACTGGAAGAAGAGGCAGAAGACATCCGCGTCTCGGTCTGGGCTTTTGAAGACGCCCTGCAGGCCGTGCGCGACGGTAGGATTTCCAACGCAGCCAGCATTATCGCCCTGCAATGGCTTGCGCTTAATCGCGCGGAAGTGAGGGGGTTATGGCAGTAAAGGCACGGGAACGTTATCGAGTCGACCTGATCGGGCTGCAAGCCGCCTGCGAGGCCAACTATGCGCGGCTGATGCGCCTGTTGCCCGACATGCGCCACACCCCGGAGGCGCGCCGCATCGGCGTGACCCATGGCGACCAGATGCTGGGCGTGCTGGCCCTGGAGGTCATCGTCAATTGCCCGTACACCACCACCCTGCGGGTGCGCCAGGAACACAGCCTGCCGTGGCTGCCGGTGCCGCAGCTGGAAGTGCAGGTGTACCACGATGCGCGGATGGCCGAAGTGATCAGCGCCGAACATGCGCGGCGCTTTCGCAGCATCTATCCTTACCCGAATGTGTTCATGCACCAGCCCGATGAGAAAGCACAGCTCAATGTGTTCCTCGGTGAATGGTTGAGCCATTGCCTGGCCCTGGGCCATGAGTTCGAAGTCGTGCGGTAGATGTGAACTGCGTCTGCTTCCTGGGTTTCCTCTTTGTATCCTGCCCCAGCATAATCGCCCTACCTCCATTTTCCTGTGATTGCCCTGGGAGAGCGCCTTGCCGAGCGTATCCACCGTGAACCCCGATGCGCCGGCGTTGCTGGTGCAATTGTCCGACAGCCACCTGTTTGCCGAGGCCGACGGCACGCTGCTGGGCATGAACACCCGCGAGAGCCTGCAGCGGGTGGTTGAGTTGGTGCGCCGGCAGCAGCCGCACATCGACCTGATGCTGGCCACTGGGGATCTGTCCCAGGACGGCACGCTGGAGTCATACCAGCAGTTTCGCGCTCTGACCGCGGCTATCGGCGCTCCCATGCGCTGGATTCCCGGCAACCACGACGAGCCGCAGATCATGGCCCACGCCGCGGTACACAGTGACTTGCTCGAGCCGGTGGTGGATGTCGGCAACTGGCGCGTTACCCTGCTGGACTCCGCCGTTCCCGGTTCCGTGCCCGGCTACCTGCAGGACCAGCAACTGCAACTGTTGGCCCAAGCGCTCAGCGAGGCGCCGAGCCGGCACCATCTGGTGTGCTTCCATCATCACCCCGTGCCCATCGGCTGTGCCTGGATGGAACCGATCGGCCTGCGCAACCCCGACGCCCTGTTTGCCGTGCTCGACCGCTTCCCCCAGGTCAAGGCCGTGCTCTGGGGCCATGTGCACCAGGAGATCGACCGCGAGCGCAACGGCGTGCGCCTGCTGGCTTCGCCGTCCACCTGCATCCAGTTCGCGCCCGGCAGTGAGGATTTCAGCGTCAGCGAGCAAGCGCCGGGTTATCGCTGGTTGCGTCTGCATGCCGACGGACGGCTGGAAACCGGGGTAGAGCGCCTGGTCGGCTTCGCGTTTACGGTGGATTACGGTAGCAACGGCTACTGAGATTTACCTGTAAACTGCGCCTCTTTGGCTGAAGCACGGAGAGCCCGGCATGTCCGCTTCGATCCTGTATATCCACGGTTTCAACAGCGCGCCCGCGTCCAACAAGGCCTGCCAACTGGTGACCGTGATGGATGCCCTCGGCCTGGCCGACCAACTGCGTGTGCCGGCCCTGCATCACCATCCACGTCAGGCAATTCCTCAATTGGAGGAGGCCATTGCCCAGCTGGGGCGGCCGCTGCTGGTCGGCAGCTCGCTCGGCGGCTACTATGCAACCCATCTTGCCGAGCGCCATGGCCTCAAGGCACTGCTGGTCAACCCGGCGGTCAGCCCCCATCGGATGTTCGACGGTTACCTGGGCACCCAGAAGAACCTCTACACCGATGAAACCTGGGAACTGACCCACGACCATGTCACGGCGCTGGCCGAGCTGGAAGTACCGGCACCCCAGGACGCCGCGCGTTACCAGGTGTGGTTGCAGACCGGCGATGAAACACTGGATTATCGCCTCGCCCAAGGGTATTACCGTGCCTGTGCCTTGCGCATCCAGGCCGGTGGCGACCATGGTTACCAGGGGTTCGCCCGGCAATTGCCGGCGCTGTTGAGTTTTGCCGGCATTGGCGCAGATCAGTATCAATCCTTCGACTTTGCAGCACTGTAAAGCCGCAGGTCACTTTTTAATCGAACGACTCACGACGAGACCCCATGGCCACTCCCAGCGCTAGCTCTTATAACGCCGACGCCATCGAAGTCCTCTCGGGCCTCGACCCGGTGCGCAAACGCCCCGGCATGTACACCGACACCAGTCGGCCGAACCACCTTGCCCAGGAAGTCATCGATAACAGCGTCGACGAAGCCTTGGCCGGGCACGCCAAGTCGGTGCACGTCATTCTTCACGCCGACCACTCCCTGGAAGTGTCCGACGATGGTCGCGGCATGCCGGTGGACATTCACCCGGAAGAGGGCGTGTCGGGCGTCGAGCTGATCCTCACCAAGCTGCACGCCGGCGGCAAGTTCTCCAACAAGAACTACCAGTTCTCCGGTGGCTTGCACGGTGTGGGTATTTCCGTGGTCAACGCCCTGTCCACGCTGGTGCGGGTCAAGGTCAAGCGCGACGGCAACGAGTACGAGATGACCTTCGCCGATGGCTATAAAGCCACCGACCTGCAGGTCATCGGTACCGTCGGCAAGCGCAACACCGGCACCAGCGTGTACTTCGCGCCGGACCCTAAGTATTTCGATTCGCCGAAATTCTCCGTCAGCCGCCTCAAACACGTGCTCAAGGCCAAGGCCGTATTGTGCCCGGGCCTGCTGGTGACCTTTGAAGACAAAGGCACTGGCGAGAAAGTCGAGTGGCATTACGAAGACGGCCTGCGCTCCTACCTGGAAGATTCCGTCAGCGATTTCGAGCGCCTGCCCAATGAGCCGTTCTGCGGCAGCCTGGCCGGCAACAAGGAAGCCGTCGACTGGGCGCTGCTGTGGTTGCCCGAAGGCGGCGACAGCGTGCAGGAAAGCTACGTCAACCTGATCCCCACCGCCCAGGGCGGCACCCACGTCAACGGCCTGCGCCAGGGCCTGCTGGATGCCATGCGCGAATTCTGTGAATACCGCAGCCTGCTGCCCCGTGGCGTGAAGCTGGCGCCGGAAGACGTGTGGGAGCGCATTGCGTTCGTGCTGTCGATGAAAATGCAGGAGCCGCAGTTCTCCGGCCAGACCAAGGAGCGCCTGTCGTCCCGCGAAGCGGCGGCGTTTGTCTCCGGTGTGGTCAAGGATGCCTTCAGCCTGTGGCTCAACGAGCACCCGGAGCTGGGCCTGGCCCTGGCGGAACTGGCGATCAACAACGCCGGCCGTCGCCTCAAGGCCAGCAAGAAGGTCGAGCGCAAGCGTATTACCCAGGGCCCGGCATTGCCGGGCAAGCTGGCCGATTGCGCCGGGCAGGACCCGATGCGCTCCGAGCTGTTCCTGGTCGAAGGTGACTCCGCCGGTGGTTCCGCCAAGCAAGCGCGGGACAAGGAGTTCCAGGCGATCCTGCCGTTGCGCGGCAAGATCCTCAATACCTGGGAAGTCGATGGCAGCGAAGTCCTTGCCAGTCAGGAAGTGCACAACATTGCCGTGGCCATCGGCGTCGACCCAGGCGCAGCCGACATGAGCCAGCTGCGCTACGGCAAGATCTGCATCCTCGCCGACGCCGACTCCGACGGCCTGCATATCGCGACCCTGCTGTGCGCGTTGTTCGTACAGCACTTCCGTCCGTTGGTGGATGCCGGTCACGTCTACGTCGCCATGCCGCCGCTGTACCGGATCGACCTGGGCAAGGAAATTTTCTACGCCCTGGACGAAGCCGAGCGCGATGGCATTCTCGACCGCCTGGTGGCCGAGAAGAAGCGTGGCAAGCCGCAGGTCACCCGATTCAAGGGCCTGGGTGAAATGAACCCGCCGCAACTGCGTGAGACCACCATGGACCCCAACACCCGGCGCCTGGTGCAGTTGACCCTGGAAGACTTCGCCGCCACCTCGGAAATGATGGACATGCTGCTGGCGAAGAAACGCGCGCCGGACCGCAAGTCCTGGCTGGAATCCAAGGGCAACCTCGCTGAGGTCCTGGGCTGATGCGCACAGGTTTCGCCCTGGCGATCCTGATGTTGAGCGGGCTGGCGGCCACTTCGGTAGTTGCCGCGCCCGTGGCTGAGCTCAAGCTGGTGTCCGAACACCCGGTGGACGGCATGCGCGGCGGGAACCTCTCGGGCCTGGCGCTGTGTGGCAAGGAGCTGTGGACGGTTTCCGACCGCGATGACGACCAGATCTACCGTCTCGATACCCGTACGCCGACCTGGCAAGCCGAAGCGGTAAGCATCGATGTGCCGCCGGTGCCGGAATCCGGGTTGCCCTGGGGGCTGCGTTCGCGCACCAAGGCTGCGTCGTTCATTCGCGGCGGCGACCTGGATTTCGAAGGCATCACCTGCGATGCCGTCGGCAATCGCTACATTGTCAGCGAAGCCCATGCGGCGGTGCTGCAAGTGCCGGTGAGCGGTGCGCCTGAATGGTTGAAGATCGCCCCGGGCATGGTGCGTGAAGCCCGGGCCAGTGGCATGTTGCTGCACTTCAATGCGTTGTTCGAAGGCCTGGCAATCAACCCCGAGGGCAATCAGCTCTGGCTGGCTGCGGAGCGTGAGCGGCGCGGCCTCATCTCCATCAAGCGCCCGCAAAGCCTGTGGGATTGCGACGGCCCTTGCGTGTTGCTGAGCGAGGCCGGCCAGGAGATGCAGCCGGCCAAGTTCGTCGGTGCCAAGGCGGTGTCCAAGGATTTCGCCGATCTGTCACTGTTCAACGGCAAGCTGTTTACCCTGGAGCGCAATGCGTTCCAGATCTGCCGGCGCGATACGGTTACGGCCAAGGTCGAGCTGTGCTGGTCGTTCGCCGACGAAACCCTGACGCCCGAGCGGCGTTACGCCCAGCCCTATGGCCTGGCCGAAGCCCTGGTGGTGGACGCAGACGGTGCCTGGCTGGGCATCGACAATAATTTCGGCCCCCGCGCCGATGGTGAAAAACGCCCCATGGTCTATCGTTTCGCCGCCCCCGCCGGCGGCTGGAGCGCCCAGCCATGAGCCGCTACTTTTTTGAATCGATCCGGCGCGGCGGCATTTCCGCTGCGCCTTACCAAACAATGATGAGGCCCGCATGAGTGACATCCTCGCAGACAGCTTAGATGGCGTAGAACGCCGGTCGCTGGCTGACTTCACCGAAAATGCCTACCTCAACTACTCCATGTACGTGATCATGGACCGTGCCTTGCCGCATATCGGCGACGGCCTCAAGCCCGTACAGCGGCGCATCATCTACGCCATGAGTGAGTTGGGCCTGGACGCCGATTCCAAGCACAAGAAGTCGGCGCGTACCGTCGGTGACGTGCTCGGTAAGTTCCACCCCCACGGCGATTCGGCGTGCTACGAAGCCATGGTGCTGATGGCCCAGCCGTTCAGCTACCGCTACACCCTCGTCGACGGCCAGGGTAACTGGGGTGCGCCGGATGATCCCAAGTCGTTTGCGGCCATGCGTTACACCGAGGCGCGCCTGTCGCGCTATTCGGAAGTGTTGCTCAGCGAACTGGGCCAGGGTACCGCGAACTGGGGGCCGAACTTTGACGGTACTCTCGACGAGCCCCTGGTGTTGCCCGCACGTTTGCCGAATATCCTGCTCAATGGCACCACCGGTATCGCGGTCGGCATGGCCACCGACGTACCTCCGCATAACCTGCGCGAAGTCGCCACCGCCTGCGTACGCTTGCTGGATGAGCCCAAGGCCACGGTCGAGCAGTTGTGCGAGCATATCCAGGGCCCGGATTACCCGACCGAAGCCGAAATCATCACGCCGCGCGCCGACCTGCTGAAGATGTACGAAACCGGCAAGGGCTCAGTGCGCATGCGTGCCGTGTATCACATCGAAGACGGCGACATTATCGTCACCGCTCTGCCGCACCAGGTGTCCGGTGCCAAGGTGCTGGAACAGATTGCCGCGCTGATGCAGGCCAAGCCATCGAAATTGCCCCAGGTCGCTGACTTGCGTGACGAGTCCGATCACGAAAACCCCTGCCGCATCGTGATCATCCCGACCAACAGCCGGGTCGACCACGAAGTGCTGATGCAGCATCTGTTTGCCAGCACGGACCTGGAGTCCAGCTACCGCGTCAACGTCAACATCATCGGCCTGGACGGCAAGCCGCAGTTGAAGAACCTGCGCAACCTGCTGGTCGAGTGGCTGGAGTTCCGGATACAAACCGTACGCCGCCGCCTGCAGTTCCGCCTCGACAAGGTCGAACGGCGCCTGCACCTGTTGGACGGCTTGCTGATTGCCTACCTCAACCTGGATGAAGTGATCCACATCATCCGTACCGCCGAGCACCCGAAAGCCGAGCTGATCGCGCGCTTCGAGCTGAGCGAGATCCAGGCCGACTACATCCTCGACACGCGCTTGCGTCAGTTGGCACGCCTGGAAGAGATGAAGCTGCGCGACGAGCAAGACGCACTGCTCAAGGAGCAAGCCAAGCTGCAAGCCCTGCTGGGCAGCGAAGCCAAGCTGAAGAAGCTGGTGCGCACCGAGTTGATCAAGGACGCCGAGACCTATGGCGACGACCGCCGTTCGCCAATCGTGCAACGTGCCGAAGCCAAGGCGCTGACAGAGACCGAACTGCTGCCGAACGAGAAAATTACCGTCGTTCTGTCGGAAAAGGGTTGGGTTCGTTCAGCCAAAGGGCATGATATTGACGCCACTGGCCTGTCGTACAAGGCCGGTGATGGCTTCAAAACTGCTGCAGCCGGGCGTTCCAACCAGTTTGCGGTGTTTATTGACTCCACCGGGCGCAGTTATTCGGTGCCGGCCCATACCTTGCCATCGGCGCGGGGGCAGGGCGAGCCGTTGACCGGTCGCCTGACGCCGCCACCTGGGGCGAATTTTGAATGTGTGCTGCTGCCGGATGACGAGTCGCTGTACGTGATCGCTTCCGACGCGGGCTACGGGTTCGTGGTCAAGGGTGAAGACCTGCAGGCCAAGAACAAGGCGGGCAAGGCATTGTTGAGCCTGCCGAACAACGCCAAGGTCATCCTGCCGCGTCCGGTGGAAGACCGCGAAGGCAACTGGCTGGCGTCGGTGACCACCGAAGGGCGCTTGCTGGTGTTCAAGATCAGCGATCTGCCGCAGTTGGGCAAAGGCAAGGGCAACAAGATTATTGGTATTCCCGGCGAGCGGGTGGCCAGTCGCGAAGAGTACGTGACCGACATCGCGGTGATCCCGGAAGGTGCCACCCTGGTGCTCCAGGCCGGCAAACGCACGTTGTCCTTGCGTCCTGACGACCTCGAGCACTACAAGGGCGAGCGTGGTCGTCGCGGTAATAAACTGCCCCGCGGCTTCCAGCGTGTGGATGCTTTGCTGGTGGAGACGCCGGTTTAAGGCGTATTAGAGCCCTCGATCTACGATTTAAAGCGTAGATCGACGCTTTGGCGCTGGAGTCATGGCGCATATTCACGGATGATATGGCCTTTCCAGCGCCGGCGTGGCCGAGCGTGTTTAGGTTATTTTTAGTATTACATTGTGGTTCGCCTTGTGGCAGCCACCTGGATGGGATGATGACTGCTCCACGCGTTCCTCTATTTTTGATGCTCGCTGGCCTTTTGGGGTTGGCGGGTTGCAGCACACACCAGCCTGTGTCGCTGTACCAGCTGGACAGCGGAAGTCCAGCTCAGCCAGCCCAGACCGCTGGCATGGCCGTTTTGCTCGGGCCGGTGGTCGTCGCCGACTACCTGCAACGCGAAACCCTGCTGCAACGTCAGAACGATGGAAGCCTGCAAGGTTCCACCGATGGTCGTTGGGCAGGCAGTTTATCGTCTGACATCAACCAGTTGATGTTACGTCAGGTGGCCGGTCAGTTGGACAGCCAGCGTGTGGTCCTGGCACCTGCGCCCACCGGCTTCAGCCCGGATGTGCAGGTCTTGCTGACCATTACCCGGCTCGACTCCGGTAAATCGCAACCGGCGATCCTCGATGCGCAATGGCGCTTGATCGACCGTCGCGGCCAGGTGCGTGATAACCGCATCGTGCACCTGCAGGAAGAACATGCCGGCACCACCGCGTCCCAGGTTCAGGCCCAGGGCGTGCTGCTGCAGCAATTGGCGCAACAGTTGTCGGTGGCCCTCAAGCCCCTGGCCAACCAGCCCCCCATCGCCGAAGCGCCTCGTAAGTCGGCCCCGGTACAGGCCAAGCCGGCAGAGCCGCAAAAGCCGAAGATGCCGATGGCTACGCCGATCCGTACGGATATGGAAGTGTTCAGGTTCTGATCTGAATCGAAGATAAACAAAAGGCCCGCTGATTCAGCGGGCCTTTTTGCTTATCTGCGATTGACTTGAGGCTTGTTGAGATCCAAATGTAGGAGGGGGCAAGCCCTAATGTCTCCTGTAGGAGCGAGCAAGCTCGCTCCTACAGGAGACATTAGTCCGGCGGTGTGCTTCAGGGCTTTGTGCGGGTCTCATGCATCCGCGCCAACTGCCGCTCCAGCATCGATGGATACGGTTCCATCAACCGCTCCACGCAGCTTGCCCCCTCGGGGCTGGCAATCGGGCGGATACGCGCGCGTTGGCGGATCAGCGTGTCTTCACTGATCTTGCGCTCCACCAGCAGCAGGTTGCGGCTGTGCTGGGACAAGGCCAGTGCATCC
The DNA here is from genome assembly GCF_006517195.1 of Pseudomonas sp. NIBRBAC000502773. Classification (NCBI taxonomy): domain Bacteria; kingdom Pseudomonadati; phylum Pseudomonadota; class Gammaproteobacteria; order Pseudomonadales; family Pseudomonadaceae; genus Pseudomonas; species Pseudomonas sp. NIBRBAC000502773. The sequence goes on from NZ_CP041189.1 coordinate 3,916,153, forward strand.
TGGGCGTTTTCAGTCAGCAGCAGGTCGATCTGGCTCATGCCGAACAGGTCGTCGCCCACGGTGAGGCCCAGTTGCAGTTGCAGGGTGATGCCGCTGTCGGCGACTTCGATCTGCAGTTCATGGCCCAGGGCGCGCAGCAACTCACCGCAGCAAATCGCATTGGTCAGGTAGTCTTCGCCGCTGTCTTCGCTGTGGAACAGCATCAGCGTGCTGCCATCGTTCAAGGTGTGCAGTTCGCTCTGGTACAGGGAGGCGGCCTGGTCGAGGCAGTCGCGGTAGCGCTCCAGCAGTTCGGTCAGGCGTGCGCGGGGCAGGCGACGCAATTGGTCCTGGGCACCCAATTGCACGGCGAGCACAGCGCTGTACTGCGGCTCGCTGCTGCGTACCGGCGCCGCCTTGGGGGCTATTGCGGGGCTGTCGGCTGACGTATCGCGCAGGTCGGCGAAGGGGTCTTCATCGTCCAGCTCGTCTTCTTCGGCCTTGAAGGCATGGCGCGGTGCAGGCTTGAGGCCCGCCACCGGCGGACGCTCGTCGAAACCCGGGTCACGCAGGTTGCGCACTTCGAACTCGGGCTCTTCGTCGTAATCGGTGTCGTCGTATTCAGGCTCTGGCTCGACCTCGGGCACCACCGGTTCCGGGGCGAAGCTGGCGTGCAGCTGGCGGGCAAGGTCGCCGATTTCATCCTGGCGGTCGGTTGCCGGGGTGTGCTCGTCGATGTCCCGCAGCCAGATGCGCAGTTGCATGAGCGGCGTGGAGATATGCCGGCCCAGGCGCAGGCTCAGGGCCAGGGCCAATGCCAGCAGGATGGCGCTGAGGATGCCCATGCTTTGCAGGCTGATGGTCATCGGCTGCTGGAACTGCTGCATGTCGAGGCTGATACGCAGTTGGCCGGCCTTAACATCCTGAAACGTGATATTGCTCTGGTACAGGCCTTCGGCTTCGCCCAACAGGCCGTTTTTCGGGCGCTGCCCGGCTTCGGCCATGATGCGGTTGTCCACGCTGTAGATGGCGGCATGGGCCACCAACGGGTTCTTGGTCAGGTTGTTGAGCAGCACGTTGAGGCTGAGGATGTCATTGGACACCAGCAGCTCAGTCGCCGAAGTGGCGGTCTGCGTGGTCAGGCTCTCGCCCAGGGCGTCGGCTTGCTCGTGCATGGCCTGCTTGAATTGCAAACCCATCACGCAGGCGTAGATCACCAGGGCCAATGCGACCAGGATCACGTTATGGCTGGCGATGCGTAATGCGATCGGTACACGGCGGTGGCGCAGTGCCCGGAAGATCAGCAGGAAGAAGTTGTCGGTTTTTACTGGCGTGGGCCGGTTCACTTGAGCTCGGCTCTTGGTCCGTGAAGTTGACGCGCAGTATAGCGACAGGCCCCAGACCGGCAAAGCGCTGGCTGTGCCCGATGGTCACTGAAAGTGGGTAGAATGCGGTTTTTTTCCAGCCTGGGGGTGCGCCTTGCGCGAAATTGTCCTGATTAACATCACTGGTGAAGACCGCCCAGGTCTTACCGCAGCCATTACCGGCGTTCTGGCCCAGGGTGGTGTGAACATTCTCGACATCGGCCAGGCGGTGATCCACGACACGCTGTCGTTCGGCATCCTGGTGGAAATCCCCAGCACCGAGCAGGCCTCATCGGTGCTCAAGGACATCCTGTTTACGGCGTATAAGCTCGATCAGCAGGTGCGTTTCACCCCGGTGTCCGAAGCGGATTACCAGCAGTGGGTGGCCGGCCAGGGCAAGAAGCGCCATATCGTGACGCTGCTGACCCGCAAGGTCACCGCCGAACAGCTGCAGCGCGTCAGCTCCATTACCGCGCAGTATGGTTTGAACATCGACCATATCGACCGTCTGTCGGGGCGCATGCCATTGGACACCCCGGCCGACAAGGGCAAGGGCTGCATCGAGTTCTCCGTGCGCGGTGAGCCGGCCGACCCGCAAGCCCTGCGCGCCGAATTCCTCAGCGTGGCCCAGGAACTGAATGTCGATATCGCCTTCCAGGAAGATTCGCTGTTCCGCCGCAACCGCCGTCTGGCGGTGTTCGACATGGACTCCACGCTGATCGAAGCCGAAGTCATCGACGAACTGGCCAAGGCGGCCGGCGTGGGTGAGCAGGTGTCCGAAATCACCGAGCGCGCCATGGCCGGGGAATTGGATTTCCGCGCCAGCTTCAAGGAGCGCCTGGCCTTGCTCAAGGGCCTGGACGTGAGCGTGCTGGACTCCATCGGCGCGTCGCTGCGCCTGACCGAAGGCGCCGAAACCCTGTTTGCCGAACTCAAGCGCCTGGGCTACAAGACGGCAATCCTGTCGGGTGGCTTCACCTACTTCGCCAAGCAATTGCAAGCCAAGCTGGGCATCGACTATGTGTTCGCCAACGAATTGGAAGTGGTGGATGGCAAGGTGACCGGCGTCGCGGTTGAGCCGATTGTCGATGCGCAGCGCAAGGCGGACCTGCTGAAGGAGCTGGCCCACAAGGAAGGTTTGCGTCTGGAGCAGACCATTGCGGTCGGTGACGGCGCCAACGACCTGCCGATGCTGGCCATTGCCGGTTTGGGTGTGGCGTTCCGTGCCAAGCCATTGGTCAAGCAATCGGCCAAGCAGGCGATTTCTACCCTGGGGTTGGATGGCGTGCTGTATCTGCTGGGTTTTCGCGACCGCGACGGTCAGTTGTAACTGACTAAATGTGGGAGGGAGCAAACCCCCTCCCACATTGGGTTCGGCGTCAGGCTTTAGGTAAAGCGATGCCTTGGCCCATCTGCACCGGCGAACCCGCCACCAGTTCTTCAGCCCACTTCACCTGATCCGGCCCGAACAGCACGATCGCAGTGGAGCCCAACTTGAAGCGACCCAGTTCCGCACCCTTCTCCAGGTGAATCGGCGCGCGCGCAGCTTCGTCATAGCGGAAGGTTTTCAGCTCGCGCTTCGGCGGAGTCACCAGGCCGGCCCATACGGTTTCAATCGACGCGACAATCATCGCACCGACCAATACCACGGCCATCGGGCCGCGTTCGGTGTCGAACAGGCAGACAACGCGCTCGTTACGCGCAAATAACTCCGGCACGTTTTCGGCGGTAGTCTGGTTCACCGAGAAAATCCGCCCAGGTACGTAGACCATTTCACGCAGGGTACCGGCCAGAGGCATATGCACACGGTGGTAGTCCTTCGGCGACAGGTAGATGGTGGCGAAATCACCGCCCATGAACGGCGCGGCGACCGCTGCATCGCCGCCCAACAGTTCCAGCACGCTGAAGCTGTGGCCTTTGGCCTGGAACACACGACCGTGCTCGATGGGGCCAAGCTGGCTGACTGCGCCATCGGCTGGGCTCAATACGGCGCCAGGGGTCTGGTCCAGTGGGCGGGCACCGTCTTTCAGGGCGCGGGTGAAGAAGGCGTTGAAGTGCTCGTAAGCGGTCACGTCTTCCACCAGGGCCTGGGACATGTCCACTTGATAGCGCTTGGCGAACCACGTGGTGAAGGCATTCTTGAACCAGCGCACGCGGCACTCGGCGATGCAGCCGGCCAACCGCGACAGCAGGTGGTGCGGCAGCAGGTACTGGCTGAGGATAAACAACTGCTTTTTCATTAACTGTCCTTAAACCTTAAATCTCGACGGGGGTGTCGGGGTGGTTGCCCCATTCGCCCCAGGAACCGGCATAACCTTTGACTCGCGGATAACCGAGCGCCTTGGCCACCAGGTAGGTGAAGCCAGAGCGATGATGAGTCTGGCAGTGGGTGATGATTTCTTTGTCTTTGGTCAGCCCGAGGTCTTCGAGGATCTGCGGCATGTCGCGGCGAATGCGCAGGTTGCGCGCCTTGTCCATGCCGGCAGTCCACTCGAAATTCACCGCGCCGGGGATGTGGCCGCCTTTGGCCGCGAGGACTTTCTCGCCGGAGTATTCCAGCGGGCCACGGGCATCCCAGATGCCCAGGTCGGCAGCCCCAAGACGGCTTTGCAGGTATTCGCGGGTGGCGGTGGGGCCATCGTGCAGCGTAAGGCTGACCGGGCCGCCGGCCGGGGCGGGCACGTCGGTGGAGAGCGGGTGCTTGCCCTCCAGCCACGCCAGCAGGCCGCCATCCAGGTAGTGGTATTTCTGGTGGCCGATCACGTCGAGCATCCAGATGAAACGCCCGGCCCAGCCCCCGCCTTCGTCGTCATAGACCACGTAGGTAGCGTCGGGCGTGTGGCCCAGTTCGCCGAACAGTTTCTCAAGCTCGGCCTTGCCGGGCAGCAGGCCGGGTGCCGGCGCCTGGCCCAGCTGGGTGCGCTTGGGGTCAACGAAGTGCGCGCCGGGGATGTGCCCTTCGGCGTAGCGGGCGGCACTGGTGAGGTCCACCAGAATCAGGTGTTCGGCATCCAGTTGAGCGAGCAGGTCACTGGACTCGATCACCAGCGGCAAGCCAGAGAAGTCAGGCATGTGAGGTCTCCTGGGCACAAATGTTGGCGATTAAAGGACGGCGATTGTAGCGCAAGCATCAAGCGCTGCGGTTGGTAAAGCTGTGCAGGGCTTTCTCGATGCATTGGGCGGTTTTACCGAAGGCCTGCACGGTGGTTTCCGAGAACGGCCCGCCGCCCTGGTCGGCGACCATCACCATCACCACGCGACCGTTGCAGCTCATGGACCGCAACAACAGGTGCTCGCCGGTGAACAGGCGGCGCAGGATCGGCGGCAGCAGTGCCGAGAACTGGGCGTGGTTTTCCGGTGTGAGGCGCACCTGGGCGGACTTTTCCAGCAGGCGCTGCAGCAGCGTGCTGTTGACCACATCCAGGCTCAGGTTGGCGGCGTCCTTCGGCAGGCCGTCGGCCTGATGTACGCGCAAGGTGCTCAGGGCACGATCGGCCATGAACAGCATGACGCGCTGCATGCCGCTGGCCACCAGGGCCTCCTTGGCGCACGTGGTCAAATGCATGGCGTTGGCAAAGCGGCTCGGCTCTACCAGCAGTTCGGTACAACGCTTGCGCCAGACAGCCAGGGCTTCGGCGGTGGGCGGTGGTGCAGGCAGCAGGCCGCGATGAATCTTGTGCACATGCCACGGCCAGATCAGCGACAGCGCCGGGTGCCAGAGGTCGGGCATCAAGGTGCTGCGAGCGCTGGTGACGGCTTGCTGGTGCACCTGTTGCTGCACCTCGCCCAGGGGCTGTTGCAGGTACAACGCGGTGAGGTACTGCCAGCGCTGGGTGTGCGGGCAGGTCCAGGACTCCTGGGCCGACATCGCCAGGCCGTTGGCCAGCAGCACCGTATTGGCTGGCTGATTCAACCAGCGGCGCAGGTTGGGATCGGCGTCGAGCAATTGCTGGTGACGAAGAGGGTCGTCTTCGCGGGCGATGTGCAGGGCCTTGACCAGCAAGCGCTGCTCGGTCCGCAGCAAGGTATACCCCTGGGATACCCAGATCGGCAGGTGCCAGGTCTCGGTCAGGCCGAGGCACAGGTCCAGCAGGCGCACGCCGAACAATGCCTGTTCGACCTTGCGTGCCGACTCGCCCTTGTGGATGACCCGCAGTTCCCATTCTTCCAGGAGCTTGGGGTAGGCAACGGCCATCGGCCACAGCGGTGAAAGAAACAGCAGGCTGCCCCAGTGAATGTCCTGCCACAGCCGCGCCAGGCGACTGCCGAACAATCCATTGGCTTGTTGCGAGGCGTGCTGGCTGACCAGCAACAGCTGGCGCAGCGCTACGGGAATTTCATGGGCCGGCACCGACGGCAGGCGTGCCAGCAGTTCCTCGGCGCGTTTGAGGCCCAGGCGGTTAAGCGCCACTTCGAGGTTTTCCGCCGGCGCCGTCAGGCTGCCATGGGTGTGGCTGTTGGCCTCGCGCATGACGCTGAGTACGAGGGCCGGGCTGTTTTGCATCAGCTCGGCAATATCTCGCAACGAACTGCGGCTATCGCGGATGGCTTTGCACACGCGGTCATGGCTGGCCTGTGGAACAGGCAGCAGCACTTCGTCCAGGCGCTTGATCCAAGCGGCTAGAGAAGCAGGTTTTGCAGTTGGGACTGTCGTTTCATTAGCCATGATTGGGGCGCGATCATCACTTGCGGTCAACACACCCGGAGCGGGCCGAACTGGCTTTTCGCCTTAACGGGCTATAGTCTGGCGCAGTTTTGCCGATAAGTAGAACAAGAGTTTTCCAGTTCCCCCAAATATGTCCATGAACCCGACGGCGCAAGTACTCATCTCCTATGGCTAAAATTATCGGCATTATCGTCGTCTTCGCGAGCGTGCTCGGCGGCTACGTCCTGTCCCACGGTAAAATTGCGGCACTGATCCAGCCTTTCGAGGTGATGATTATCGGTGGTGCGGCATTGGGTGCCTTCCTGCAGGCGAACCCCGGCTACATGACCATGCACGTGATCAAGAAGTCGCTGAGCATGTTCGGTTCGCGCTTCACCCACACGTTCTACCTGGAAGTGCTGGGCCTGGTTTACGAGATCCTCAACAAGAGCCGCCGCGAAGGCATGATGGCCATCGAGGCCGACATCGAAGACGCCGCGGCCAGCCCGATTTTCGCCAAGTACCCGGCCGTGCTCAAAGATGAGCGCATGACCGCCTACATCTGCGACTACCTGCGCATCATGTCCTCCGGCAACATGGCTCCCCATGAGCTTGAAGGCCTGTTCGACATGGAATTGTTCAGCCTCAAGGAAGAATTGGAGCATCCTTCCCATGCCGTGACCGGTGTAGCCGACGGCATGCCCGGCTTCGGTATCGTCGCGGCGGTACTGGGTATCGTGGTAACCATGGCCTCCCTGGGCGAAGGTGACCAGGCGGCTATCGGCATGCACGTAGGTGCGGCGCTGGTGGGTACCTTCTTCGGTATTCTCGCGGCCTACGGCTTCTTCGGCCCGCTGGCGACCTCCCTGGCCCACGACGCCAAGGAAGAAATCAACCTGTACGAATCGATCAAGGCCAGTCTGGTGGCGTCCGCTTCCGGCATGCCGCCTTCGTTGGCGGTGGAGTTCGGTCGCAAGGTGTTGTACCCGAAGCATCGCCCAAGTTTCGCCGAGCTGGAACAAGCGGTTCGCGGTCGCTAAGCCATGGAAAACAACCAGCCGATAATCATCAAGCGCGTCAAGCGCTTCGCTGCGGGGCACCACGGCGGCGCCTGGAAAATCGCCTTCGCCGACTTTGCCACGGCGATGATGGCGTTCTTCCTGGTGCTGTGGCTGATGTCCACCGCCACGCCCGAACAGAAGATTGCCATTGCCGGCTACTTCAAAGACCCGATTGGCTTCTCGGAAAGCGGCACGCCCTTTGTGATCGACCTGGGCGGTTCGCCGCAGCTGGCGCCTGAGCGCACCATCAACCCGGAAGTCAAGACCGAAGCACCGCAGGAAAAAATCCCGATCGAGCGCGATACCGTCGAAGCCATGGCCGAGCAGGTCGAGCAGGAGCGTCTTGAACTGTTGCTGCAAGAGTTGCAGACCAAGGTCGAGGAAAACCCGCAACTGCTGAAGTTCAAGGACCAGATTTCGTTCGAGATCACCCCGGATGGCTTGCGTATCCAGATCACCGACGCCGCCAACCGGCCGATGTTTGACTCTGGCAGCGCACGCTTGAAACCGTACTTTGAAGACATCCTGCTGGCCATGGCCGACACCATCAAGGCGGTGCCGAACAAGATCAGCATCAGCGGCCACACCGATGCCAAGCCTTACGCGGGCCAGGGTGACTTCGGCAACTGGGAGCTTTCCGCCAACCGTGCCAACGCGGCGCGTCGAGCACTGGTGGCCGGCAGCTATCCGGACCCGCAAGTGGCACGGGTGGTGGGTTTTGCGTCTTCGCAGCTGTTTGATCCCAAGGATCCGTTCAACCCGATCAACCGCCGCATCGATATCGTCGTGCTGACCAAAAAGGCCCAGCGTGCGATTGAAGGTGACCAACATGTCGCGCCGCCGGTGCCAACCCAGGGAGCGGGCGGGCCAGGTGAAGTGCCGGCCGACCCTAACGCCATCCCGCCAGGGCAGGAGCCATTGCCGGCCCATGAACTGCGGCAGAAGCTGAACCTGTTTGATGATGGTGGGGTGAAAGATCCTACGGTGCCGGGGACGGGTTCCTAAGCCATATACAACAAGGCCGCGATGATCGCGGCCTTGTTGTTTCGCCAGTTTAGTAACTGCTTTCCGGCAAGCTCGCAATAATCGACCGGTAGCTGTTCATTCGCTGCTGCTGCACGCGGCCGTCTTCCAGGGCCTTGAGCAGGGCGCAGCCCGGCTCGCGATCGTGTTTGCAATCGCGGAAGCGGCAGGTGCCGATCAGGTCGTTGAATTCGATAAAGCCCGCTTCCACATCGCTGCGGCTGACGTGGCCGAGGCCGAATTCACGGATGCCCGGGGAGTCGATCAACTCACCGCCGCCCGGGAAGTGGAACAGCCGCGCCGTGGTGGTGGTGTGGGTGCCCTGGCCGGACAGCTCCGACAGCGGGCCCACGCGGGTATCGACTTCCGGCAGCAGGCTATTGACCAGCGAGGATTTACCCACGCCCGACTGGCCGACAAAGACGCTGATACGTCCGTCCAACTGCTGTTGCAGCTGTTCCATGCCATTGCCGTGATGGGCCGAGACTTCCAGCACCGGGTAGCCCAGGGTGCGGTAGACCGCCAGCAGCGCGTTGAGCGCGGGGGCATTCTGCTCGTCGATCAGGTCGAATTTGTTCAGCAGCAACAACGGGCGAATGCCGGCATGCTCGGCTGCCACCAGGTAGCGGTCGATCAGGTTGGCATGGGGCTCGGGCAGCGGTGCAAACACGATCACGATCATGTCGACGTTGGCCGCTACCGGCTTGAGCTGGCCACGGCTGTCGGGGCGGCGCAGTTCGGTGTTGCGCGGCAGTTGGGCGACGATCACGCCGATGCCCTGGTTGCCTGCGCGCCAGACCACCTTGTCGCCGGTGACCAGCGCAGGCAGGTTGGCACGCAAGTGGCAGCGGAACACCTGGCCCGCGAGTTCGCCTTCCAGCGCCTCGACTTCGACCTGCACACCGAAGTGCGCGATTACCAGGCCCGTCTGTTCGGGGCCCAGGTCGCCGCCCTCGAGCGCTTCCACGGCGGAGGATTCACGTTTGGCGGCGCGGGCGGCGCGTTCACCTTGAATCTTTTCGATGCGCCAGTTTTGGCGACGATTGAGCTGGCGTTTGGCCATTGGTGTTCCGTGTCGATAATGCAAAGGTTGGGTAAAACGGTCGCGAGTCTAGCACGGCCCCGCCTGCTAAACTGCGCAGCTACGCCAAGGTGCCAAGAGAATCAAGCCATGCAAAACCCACAGAACCTGATTTGGATCGATCTGGAAATGACCGGTCTGAACCCTGACACCGACGTCATCATCGAGATGGCGACCATTGTCACCGACAGCAACCTCAACACCTTGGCCGAAGGTCCGGTGATCGCCATCCACCACAGCGACGCCGTGCTCGCCACCATGGACGAGTGGAACACCCGCACCCACGGCAACTCCGGCCTGACCCAGCGTGTGCGTGACAGCCGCATCAGCATGGCCGAAGCCGAAGCCGAAACCATTGCCTTCCTGGAGAAGTGGGTGCCCAAGGGCAAATCGCCGATCTGCGGCAATAGCATCTGCCAGGATCGTCGCTTCCTTTATACCCATATGAAAGCGCTGGAAAGCTACTTCCACTACCGCAACCTGGATGTGTCCACGCTCAAGGAACTGGCTGCGCGCTGGGCGCCGGAGGTCAAGGACAGCTTCCATAAAGGCAGCACCCACCTGGCGCTGGATGATATTCGCGAGTCGATCGCCGAGCTGCAGCATTACCGCAAGCATTTCATCAAGGCTTGAAACGGTTTCTTGCTGTGTCCGGGCTTTCTGTGGTGAGCGGGCTTGCCCCGCGTTGGGCTGCGTAGCGGCCCCACTGCTGTTGCCGCATTTTTCCCTATAGATATCATCGCCAAGTATTTGGGGCTGCTGCGCAGCCCAGCGCGGGGCAAGCCCGCTCACTACAAGGATCGCCTTCATGCTGCTGATGCTCTACCTCATCGCCATCACCGCCGAAGCCATGACCGGCGCGTTGTCCGCCGGCCGGCGCGGCATGGACTGGTTTGGTGTGGTGCTGATCGCCTGCGTGACGGCATTGGGCGGCGGCTCGGTACGCGACGTATTGCTCGGCCACTACCCGCTGACGTGGGTCAAGCATCCGGAATACCTGGTGCTGACCTCCATCGCGGCGCTGGTGACGATCTTTATCGCACCCTTGATGCGTCGCCTGCGCTCGCTGTTCCTCGCGCTGGATGCCGTGGGCCTGGTCGCGTTCACCTTGATCGGCTGCATGACCGCCCTGGAAATGGGCCACGGCATGCTGGTGGCCTCGGTCAGCGGGGTGATCACCGGCGTCTTCGGCGGCATTCTGCGGGATATCTTCTGCAACGACATTCCGCTGATCTTCCGCCGTGAACTGTATGCCAGCGTGTCATTCCTCGCCGCCTGGTTCTACCTGCTGTGCCTCTACCTGGAACTGCCCAGCGAGCAGGCGATTCTACTGACCCTGTTCAGCGGCTTTCTATTGCGCCTGCTGGCGATCCGTTTTCACTGGGAAATGCCCAAGTTCATCTACAACGACGACGTGCACTAGCGCGATGCGTGCTGGTTCAGCGCCCATTCCACATGTTCACGCACCAGCTCCGACGGGTAATCCCGACGTGCCTTCAAGGCTTCCAGCACCGGAATGCTAGACGGCGCATTGCCCAGGCCCACCGCCAGGTTGCGCAGCCAGCGCTCGTAACCGGCACGGCGCAACGGTGAGCCTTCGGTACTGCTGAGGAATTTATCCTCATCCCACATGAACAGCTCCGCCAGTTCCGCGTTATCCAGGTTGTGCCGTGGCTTGAAATCGCTTTCGGCAGTGGGGCGTGCGAAACGATTCCACGGACAAACGATCTGACAGTCATCGCAGCCGAATACCCGATTGCCGATCAGCGGGCGCAGGTCTTCCGGGATTGCGCTCTTGAGTTCGATGGTCAGGTAGGAAATACAGCGTCGTGCGTCCAGTACATAGGGACCGACGAACGCATTGGTCGGGCAGATGTCCAGGCAAGCGGTGCAGCGGCCGCAGTGCTCGGTGGCGTGGGGGGGATCCACGGGCAGCGGCAAGTCGACAAACAGTTCGCTGAGGAAGAAATAACTGCCGGCCTTGCGATTGAGCACCAGGGTGTTTTTACCGATCCAGCCAAGGCCGGCTTGTTCGGCAATGGCCTTTTCCAGCACGGGCGCGCTGTCGACAAAGGCGCGAAAGCCGAAAGGGCCGATCTGCGCCTGGATGCGGTCGGCCAACTGCTGCACGCGCTTGCGGATCAGCTTGTGGTAGTCGCGGCCCAGGGCATAACGGGAGATGTAGGCTTTTTCCGGTTTTGCCAGCAGTTGCGCCATCTGCGTGTCGCCGGGCAGGTAATCCATGCGCAGCGACACCACGCGCAGGGTACCCGGCACCAGTTCGTCCGGGTGCGAGCGTTTGCTGCCATGGGCGCCCATGTAGTCCATCTCGCCGTGGTAGCCCGCGTCGAGCCAGCGTTGCAGATGTTGTTCATGCTCGGCCAGGTCCAGGCCGCTGATGCCGACTTGTTGAAAGCCCAGCTCGCGGCCCCAGTCTTTGATCGATTGGGCGAGGGCGGGCAGATCGGAGGTAATAGCGGGCATGAGACACGGGAAACCACAGGTTAGATGCGTATAATTCTGCCAGACATCGGAGCTTGAAGACGCATGCCGCAGACAAAACACGAAATAACCGACGTTCAGCCTTTGTTGCACGGCCATTTGCCGCAACTGGCTGCGCGTTCCCCGGACGCCCATAAAGGCCAGTTCGGCCACCTGCTGATGATTGGCGGCGACCGTGGCTTTGGCGGTGCCGCGCTGTTGAGTGCCGAAAGCGCCCTGCGCAGTGGCGCGGGCATGGTGTCCCTGGCCACTCGCCTTGAGCACGTGCCGGCCGCGCTGGCCCGTTTGCCGGAAGTCATGAGCGTCGGCGTGAGTTCGGCCAACCAGTTGATGGGCTTGCTGGAAAAAATCTCGGTAATCGTCATTGGCCCCGGCCTGGGCGAAGCCGCCTGGGGCAAAAGCCTGTTGTCAGTCGCAGCCAATGCTCGACTGCCGCAGGTCTGGGATGCCGATGCGCTCAATCAACTGGCGACTGGCAGCGTGAGCCTGCCGGCCCATTGCGTGATCACTCCGCATCCGGGGGAGGCGGCGCGCTTGTTGGGAATTTCGACAGCCGAGGTTCAGGCCGACCGTCTTAAGGTGGCGCGCGCGTTGAGTCAGAAATTCAAGGCAGTTGCTATCCTCAAGGGTGCCGGCAGTTTGATCGCCAGCCCGGACGGGCGCGTTTCACGCTGTGACCAAGGCCATCCGGCGATGGCGACGGCGGGCCTCGGTGACGTTTTGGCCGGCCTGGTAGGTGCGCTGCTGGCCCAGGGCATGCCGGCCTATGAAGCCAGCTGCCTGGCTGTCTGGTTGCACGCCACGGCGGGGGATCGTCAGGGCAGCTTTGGTCGCGGGCTGGCCGCCAGCGACCTGATACCCGCCATTCGTCAATTGCTGGAGGAACAGTCGCCGTGTCTGAAGTAATTCTTTTCTTGGCCGATGAAGACGCCATGGTGGCGTTAGGTCAGCGTATTGCCCAGGTTACGGCCGGGTCAGGCCTGATCTTTCTTGAAGGCGACCTGGGGGCGGGCAAGACCACGCTGTCCCGGGGGATCATTCGCGGTCTGGGCCACACGGGGGCGGTCAAGAGTCCCACGTTCACTCTGGTTGAACCCTACGAGATCGGCGCAGTGCGGGCTTTCCACTTCGACCTCTACCGCCTGGTGGATCCCGAAGAACTCGAGTTCATGGGCATCCGTGATTACTTCGATGAAGACGCGCTGTGCCTGATCGAGTGGCCAGATAAAGGCACAGGCTTTTTGCCAAAGCCGGACCTGACCATTACCATTACGCCGCATGGTCACGGACGTCAGCTGAAGTTGTTGCCCCAGGGTGCGCGCGGTGAGTCGTGGTGCGTCGCTCTGGCTTTGGAATTCAAATAATTGGTGGGGTTAGGTATGCGCTTTCGCGCGTTGGTTGCTGTCGTAGGGGTGTTGCTTGCGGCAATGACTGTCAATGCTCTGGCTGCTTCACAGGTGAAGAGTGTTCGCCTGTGGCGGGCGCCGGATAACACGCGACTGGTGTTCGACCTGTCTGGCCCGGTCCAGCACAGTGTCTTTACCCTCACGGCGCCCGATCGCTTGGTGATCGATATCAATGGTGCGACCTTGGCCGCGCCGTTGAACGTGTCCACCGCCAACACGCCGATTACCGCCATGCGCTCGGCGCAGCGCACGCCGACCGACCTGCGGGTGGTGATCGACCTGAAAAAGGTCGTGACCCCGAAAAGTTTCTCCCTGGCGCCAAACGCCCAATACGGCAACCGGCTGGTGGTCGATCTGTTCGACAACGCCGCCGATGCCGCGCCGCCGCCGGCGCCAACCCCGGCCGTGGCGACAGTGCCGGCCGTACCGGTCAACCCGTCCCAACCCCAGGTCAAGCTGCCACCGCCGCCGCCAGCACCGGCCGGCAAGCGCGACATTATCGTGGTGATCGATGCCGGCCACGGCGGTGAAGACCCGGGCGCCTCCGGTTCGCGCGGCCAGCATGAGAAAGACGTGGTGCTGGCCATCGCCCGTGAGCTGCAGCGCCAGGTCAACGGCATGAAAGGCTACCGCGCCGAACTGACCCGTACCGGCGACTACTTCATTCCGTTGCGCGGCCGTACCGAAATCGCCCGTAAGAAGGGCGCCGATCTGTTCGTCTCGATCCATGCCGACGCCGCACCTTCGGCTGCCGCCTTCGGTGCCTCGGTGTTTGCTCTGTCGGATCGCGGCGCCACGTCCGAGACCGCCCGCTGGCTGGCCGACAGCGAAAACCGTTCCGACTTGATCGGCGGGGCCGGCAACGTGTCCCTCGATGACAAGGACAAGATGCTCGCCGGTGTACTGCTTGACCTGTCGATGACGGCCTCGCTGACCTCCAGCTTGAACGTCGGCCAGAAGGTGTTGAGCAACATCGGCCGGGTGACCTCGTTGCATAAGCAGCGCGTGGAGCAGGCCGGGTTCATGGTGTTGAAATCGCCGGACATCCCATCGATCCTGGTGGAAACCGGGTTTATCTCCAACGCCAACGAAGCCTCGAAGCTGGCCAGTGCCAGCCACCAGCAGGCCTTGGCGCGCTCCATCAGTGCTGGCGTGCGCCAGTTCTTCCAGCAGAACCCGCCGCCGGGCACCTACATTGCCTGGCTGCGTGACTCCGGCAAAATCGCCCAGGGCCCGCGCGACCATCGCGTGCAGCCCGGCGACACCGTGGCCATGCTGGCCGTGCGTTTCCAGGTCTCGGCCGCGTCCCTGCGCAGCGCCAACAACCTGAAGAGCGATGAGTTGAAAATCGGCCAGGTATTGACCATCCCCGGCACTGAATTGGCGGCACAGTAATGAGCGAATCAGTCTTGAACAGCGGGTCGCGCATTGAATTGCTCAGCCCGCGCCTCGCCAACCAGATTGCGGCGGGCGAGGTCGTTGAACGGCCGGCCTCGGTGATCAAGGAGTTGCTGGAGAACAGCATCGACTCCGGCGCCAGGCGTATCGATGTCGATGTGGAGCAGGGCGGCGTCAAGCTGCTGCGCGTCCGCGACGATGGCAGTGGGATCTCCTCCGATGACCTGCCGCTGGCCCTGGCCCGTCACGCCACCAGCAAGATCCGCGACCTGGAAGACCTGGAGCGGGTGATGAGCCTGGGCTTTCGCGGTGAGGCATTGGCTTCCATCAGCTCCGTGGCGCGCCTGACCCTGACGTCGCGCACCCGTGATGCCGAGCAGGCCTGGCAGGTGGAAACCGAAGGCCGCGACATGGCGCCTCGGGTCCAGCCCGCTGCCCACCCGGTGGGCACCTCGGTGGAAGTGCGCGACCTGTTCTTCAACACCCCGGCGCGGCGCAAATTCCTCAAGGCCGAAAAAACCGAATTCGATCACCTGCAAGAAGTCATCAAGCGCCTGGCCCTGGCGCGTTTCGATGTGGCGTTTCACCTGCGCCACAACGGCAAGACCATCCTTAGCCTGCACGAAGCCAACGACGACGCCGCGCGTGCTCGCCGTGTCGCGGCAGTGTGCGGTGCGGGGTTCCTGGAGCAGGCGCTGCCGATTGAGATCGAACGCAATGGCCTGCGCCTGTGGGGTTGGGTGGGCTTGCCGACCTTCTCCCGCAGCCAGGCGGACTTGCAGTATTTCTTTGTGAATGGCCGCGCGGTACGCGACAAACTGGTGGCCCACGCGGTGCGCCAGGCTTATCGCGATGTGCTGTTCAACGGCCGGCATCCGACCTTTGTGCTGTTTTTCGAGGTCGACCCTTCGGTAGTGGACGTCAACGTGCACCCGACCAAGCACGAAGTACGCTTCCGTGACGGGCGCATGGTGCATGACTTCCTCTATGGCACCTTGCACCGTGCCCTGGGCGATGTGCGCCCGGATGACCAGTTGTCTGCGCCCATCGTGACGGCGGTGGTGCGGCCGAGCGGCCCCGAAGCGGGCGAGTTTGGCCCTCAGGGCGAAATGAGCCTGGCGGCAAACCTGCTGCAATCGCCGCAACCCCAGCCGAGCTATACGGCGCCGGGCTCTGGCTCGGGAGCGGGTTATCAGTACCAATACACACCGCGTCCGCAATCGGCCGTGCCGGTCGCCGAAGCGCAGGCTGCCTATCGTGAGTTCTTTGCGCCGTTGCCGGGTGCCGAGCCGGGCGCAGCGGCCTTGCCGGAAGGTGGCGGTGATATCCCACCCCTGGGCTACGCGTTGGCGCAGCTCAAGGGCATCTACATCCTCGCGGAAAATGCCCATGGCCTGGTGCTGGTGGACATGCACGCCGCCCACGAGCGGATCATGTACGAGCGCCTGAAGATCGCCATGGCCAGCGAAGGCCTGAGTGGCCAGCCGTTGCTGGTGCCGGAATCCCTGGCCGTCAGCCAGCGTGAGGCCGATTGCGCCGAAGAGCATCACAGTGTGTTCCAGAAACTGGGATTCGAGTTGCAGCGCCTGGGCCCGGAGACCCTGGCGATTCGCCAGATTCCCGCGCTGCTCAAGCAGGCCGAGGCCAACCGGCTGGTGGCCGATGTATTGGCTGACCTGATGGAGTACGGCACCAGTGACCGTATCCAGGCACACATCAACGAACTGCTCGGCACCATGGCCTGCCACGGCGCTATCCGCGCCAATCGCCGCCTGGCCTTGCCGGAAATGAACGGCCTGCTGCGCGACATGGAAAACACCGAACGCAGTGGCCAGTGCAACCATGGCCGTCCGACCTGGACCCAGATGGGCCTGGATGATCTGGACAAACTGTTCTTGCGCGGCCGTTGATGAGTGCCTTGCCCCCCGCGATCTTCCTGATGGGCCCCACGGCCGCCGGCAAGACCGACCTGGCCATCGAGCTCACCAAAGTGCTGCCGTGCGAGCTGATCAGTGTCGACTCTGCCCTGGTTTACCGGGACATGGACATCGGCACCGCCAAGCCTTCCAAAGCGCTGCTGGCGCAGTATCCGCATCGGTTGATCGACATCATCGACCCGGCCGAGAGCTATTCCGCAGCGGATTTCCGCACCGACGCCCTGGCCGCCATGGCGCAAATCACCGCGCGGGGCAACATCCCCTTGCTGGTGGGCGGCACGATGCTCTACTACAAGGCTTTGCAGGAAGGGCTGGCCGACATGCCACCCGCCGATGCCCAGGTGCGCGCCGAACTCGAAGAAGAGGCTGCACGCCTTGGCTGGCAAGCCCTGCACGACCAGTTGGCAGCGGTTGACCCGGTATCCGCCGCGCGCATTCACCCCAATGATCCCCAGCGCCTCAGCCGCGCCCTGGAAGTCTGGCGGGTCAGCGGGCAGACCATGACTGAACTGCGGCTGAAACAAACTGCGCAAAGTGCTGATGCAGGCGCATCTGGACAGTCACAATTGCCCTATACTGTGGCGAATCTGGCCATCGCTCCGGCAAATCGCCAGGTGCTGCATGAACGAATTGCACAAAGATTCACAATTATGTTGGAACAGGGGTTTGTGGACGAGGTCGTAGCACTGCGGTCAAGAGGTGACCTGCATCCAGGGTTACCTTCGATCCGTGCTGTAGGCTACCGCCAAGTCTGGGATCATCTGGATGGCAAGCTGACGTCAGCCGAAATGCAGGAGCGCGGCATCATTGCCACGCGCCAATTAGCGAAGCGCCAGTTCACCTGGCTGCGCAGCTGGAGCGATTTGCACTGGTTGGACAGCCTGGACAGCGACAATCTGTCACGCGCCTTGAAATACTTGGGAACGGTCTCCATATTGAGCTGAGTCCTTGCAATTGCCGTCTATCCTTGGGGGTGTGACGGCCATAAGCTATCTATTTTCCGATTTTTTATTATTGATCCTTAAAGGAGTGCGGCACATGTCAAAAGGGCATTCGCTACAAGACCCTTACTTGAATACTTTACGTAAAGAGAAAGTGGGGGTTTCCATCTACCTGGTCAACGGTATCAAGCTGCAAGGCACGATCGAGTCGTTCGACCAGTTCGTGATCCTGCTGAAAAACACCGTCAGCCAGATGGTCTACAAGCACGCTATCTCGACAGTGGTTCCAGTTCGTCCAATCCGTCTGCCTAGCGCCGCCGGTGATGATGCAGCTGACGCTGAGCCAGGTAACGCCTGATAGGAGTCTCCTTTGTTCTTTGAGCGCCACGGTGGTGGTGAGCGAGTCATCCTCGTTCATTTGGATGGACAGGACCCTGAGGCGCGCGAAGATCCGCAGGAGTTTCAGGAGTTGGCAAATTCGGCCGGCGCCGAGACCGTTGCGTTTTTTAACGTGCCGCGTCATCGGCCAACCGCCAAATTCCTGATTGGCAGCGGCAAGGTCGAGGAACTGCGCGACCTGGTCCATGCCGAAGAAGCCGATCTGGTAATCTTCAATCACACCCTCACGCCCAGTCAGGAACGTAACCTCGAACGTGTATTCGAGTGTCGCGTGATCGACCGCACCGGTCTGATTCTCGATATTTTCGCCCAACGCGCCCGTACCCATGAGGGCAAGCTCCAGGTAGAACTGGCCCAGCTTGACCATATGAGCACCCGGCTGGTTCGCGGTTGGACTCACCTTGAGCGTCAGGGTGGCGGTATCGGCATGCGGGGGCCGGGTGAAACCCAGTTGGAAACCGACCGGCGCCTGCTGCGGGTTCGCCTGCGTCAGATCAAGGGCCGACTGGAGAAGGTGCGCAGCCAGCGCGAGCAATCGCGACGTGGCCGTTCGCGTGCCGATATCCCTACCGTATCGCTGGTGGGCTATACCAACGCCGGCAAGTCCACGCTGTTCAACAACGTGACCAAATCGGACGTGTACGCGGCTGACCAACTGTTCGCTACCCTCGACCCGACCTTGCGCCGTCTGGATATTGACGACCTGGGGCCGATTGTCCTGGCCGATACCGTGGGTTTCATTCGGCACCTGCCCCACAAGCTGGTCGAGGCATTTCGGTCTACGCTCGAAGAGTCGAGCAATTCCGACCTGTTGTTGCACGTGATCGATGCGGCCGAACCGGATCGCATGTTGCAGATTGAACAGGTGATGGTCGTGCTGGGTGAGATTGGTGCCCAGGACTTGCCGATCCTCGAGGTCTATAACAAACTCGATTTGCTTGAAGGCGTTGAGCCACAAATCCAGCGCGACGAGAACGGCAAGCCCCAGCGGGTCTGGCTGTCGGCGCGCGATGGCAGTGGTTTGGAGCTGCTTGAACAAGCCATTGCCGAATTGCTCGGCAGCGATTTGTTCGTCGGCACCTTGCGCTTGCCTCAGCGTTTTGCTCGACTGCGTGCACAGTTTTTCGAGCTGGGCGCGGTACAGAAAGAAGAACACGACGAAGAAGGTGTCAGCTTGCTGGCCGTTCGATTGCCGCGCTCGGAGCTCAATCGGCTGGTCAGCCGTGAAGGCGTAGTACCGACAGAGTTCATCGAACAACACACTTTGCAATAAAAGCCTCCGAAAGCGGTTGTGCCGCAGTAGCAGGCATTCTGTAGCATTGGTCGGCGCGCCGTGGGTGCGTCTTTGCTTTATCAGATGGAGAGCGCTATGGCTTGGAATGAGCCGGGTGGCAACTCGAATAATCAGGATCCTTGGGGTGGTAAGCGCCGCAATAATGGCGACCGCAAGGGGCCACCAGATCTCGACGAGGCCTTCCGAAAGCTGCAGGAAAGCCTGAATGGGTTGTTCGGTGGTGGAAAAAAACGTGGTGGTGATGAAGGTGGTCGCACCAGCAAGGGCGGCGGCTACGGCCTGCTGGGCCTGGGTCTTGTCGTGTTGGCGGCCGTATGGCTGTACAGCGCCGTATACGTCGTGGACGAGCAGGAGCAAGCCGTGGTGCTGCGCTTCGGCAAGTACTACGAGACTGTCGGTCCTGGCCTGAATATCTATTTCCCGCCGATCGACAAGAAGTACATGGAGAACGTCACGCGTGAGCGTGCCTACACCAAGCAGGGCCAGATGCTGACCGAAGACGAGAACATCGTCGAAGTGCCGCTGACCGTGCAGTACAAGATCAGCAACCTGCAGGACTTCGTGCTGAACGTTGATCAGCCGGAAATCAGCCTGCAACACGCAACCGAAAGCGCCCTGCGCCACGTGGTGGGTTCCACCGCCATGGACCAGGTGCTGACCGAAGGCCGTGAACTGATGGCCAGCGAAATCAAGGAGCGCCTGCAACGCTTCCTCGATACCTATCGCACCGGTATCACCGTCACCCAGGTGAACGTACAGAGCGCAGCGGCACCGCGTGAAGTGCAGGAAGCGTTCGACGACGTGATCCGCGCCCGTGAAGACGAACAGCGTTCGCGCAACCAGGCTGAAACCTACGCCAACGGCGTCGTGCCGGAAGCCCGTGGCCAGGCCCAGCGTATCCTTGAGGATGCCAACGGTTACCGTGACGAAGTGGTCTCCCGTGCCAAGGGTGAAGCGGATCGCTTTACCAAGCTGGTCGCCGAGTACCGGAAGGCGCCTGAAGTGACGCGTGAGCGTCTGTACCTGGACACCATGCAGGAAGTCTTCAGCAATACCAGCAAGGTCCTCGTGACCGGCAGCAAGGGTGGGCAGAACAACCTGCTGTACCTGCCGCTGGACAAGATGATCGAAGGTGGTCGCAGCAGCTCCAGTGCACCGTCCACCGGTTCCAATGCCGCTGCCAATGAAGCGAGCGCCCGTGCGGCCGCTGACTTGCTGCAACAGCAAACACGTACCAGGGAGAGTCGTTGATGAGCAATAAATCGCTGACCGCCCTGATTGTGGGCGTCGTCGTGGTCATCGCTGCCTGGAACTGCTTCTACATCGTGGCTCAGACCGAGCGTGCGGTGCTGCTGCAATTCGGTCGCGTGGTCCAGGCGGATGTCCAGCCGGGCCTGCATGTGAAAGTCCCCTACGTCAACCAGGTGCGCAAGTTCGACGCCCGCCTGATGACCCTGGATGCACCGACACAGCGCTTCCTGACCCTAGAAAAGAAAGCCGTGATGGTTGACGCCTACGCCAAGTGGCGCGTCAAGGACGCCGAGCGCTTCTACACTGCGACCTCCGGCCTCAAGCAGATTGCCGACGAGCGTTTGTCGCGTCGTCTGGAATCGGGCCTGCGTGACCAGTTTGGTAAGCGCACCCTGCACGAGGTGGTGTCTGGTGAACGTGATGCGCTGATGGCGGATATCACCCGTTCGTTGAACACGATGGCGGAAAAAGAGCTGGGCATCGAAGTTGTCGATGTTCGGGTCAAGGCCATCGATTTGCCGAAGGAAGTGAACCGCAGCGTGTTCGAGCGCATGAGCACCGAGCGTGAGCGTGAGGCCCGTGAGCACCGTGCCAAGGGTAACGAGCTGGCTGAAGGTATCCGTGCGGATGCCGACCGTCAGCGTCGTGTACTGCTGGCAGAAGCCTATCGCGAGTCTGAAGAGGCCCGTGGTGACGGTGATGCTCAAGCTGCGGCGATCTACGCCAAGGCTTATGGCCAGGACCAGGAGTTCTACGCGTTCTACCGTAGCCTGCGTGCCTACCGTGAAAGCTTCGCGAACAAAACCGACGTCATGGTGCTGGACCCAAGCAGCGACTTCTTCCGCTACCTGGAAAAGTCCAAGTAACCAGCCGTGATTTTGTAGGACGAGCTCCGTCGGGCGGCTAAAACGCCTGGCGGGGTGATCCTTTCAGAAAACGGGTGTATGATGCGGCAGCCGGGAAATTCCCGGCTTTTTTGCGTCTGCATGTTTGATTCGGCAGGCGTGACAGGTTTTTCGAGGAAAGTGCCCGACGAGGCCGTTAACAGGTCGTTCGTCACGTCGCTCTTGCGCGTGGTTTATGCAGGGGGCGGGTATTTTCTGCTTCACTCAAGGCTCGGCCGAGGGCTGGCCGCCCGGATCATAGGGGAATGGCGTAATGGCAACGGTAGACCGCTGGCTGCTGCCAGATGGCATCGAAGAAGTACTGCCACCAGAAGCTGCGCGCATTGAAGTAGCGCGTCGCCAGGTGTTGGATCTGTTCCAGAGCTGGGGTTACGAGTTTGTCGTGACCCCCCATATCGAGTACCTGGAATCCCTGCTGACCGGCGCGGGCCAGGACCTGGATCTGCGCACCTTCAAGGTCATCGACCCGCAATCGGGCCGGCAAATGGGGTTCCGTGCCGACATCACGCCGCAAGTGGCGCGCATCGATGCGCACACCCTGCGCCGCGAAGGCCCGAGCCGCCTGTGCTACGCCGGCAGCGTGCTGCATGCTCAACCGCGTGCCTTGTCGTCCTCCCGCAGCCCGATCCAATTGGGCGCGGAGTTGTACGGTGATGCCAGCCCGAGCAGCGACGTTGAAGTGATCAGCCTGATGCTGGCCATGCTGCAACTGGCTGATGTGCCAGATGTCCACATGGACCTCGGTCACGTGGGTATCTACCGTGGCCTGGCCCGTGCGGCCGGTTTGTCCGGTGAAGCCGAGCAACAGCTGTTCGATGCCCTGCAGCGCAAGGCGATCGATGAAATCATCGCCTTGACCGCTGGGGTGCCTGCGGATCTGGCCGAGATGCTGCGTGCACTGGTCAACCTGTGTGGCGGCCGTGAAGTGCTGGTGGCTGCACGTGAACGCCTGGCCAAGGCGCCGGCGCCGGTATTGGCTGCACTGGATGACCTGCTGGCGATTGCTGAGCGGTTGTCGGCGCGGTTCCCGCAGTTGCCGCTGTATTTTGATTTGGGCGAGCTGCGCGGTTACCACTACCACACCGGTGTGGTGTTCGCGGTGTTTGTGCCGGGTGTTGGCCAGGCCATCGCCCAAGGTGGTCGCTACGACGACATCGGCGCCGACTTCGGTCGTGCGCGTCCGGCCACCGGATTTTCCACCGATTTGAAAACCCTGGTGACCCTGGGGCGTGCTGAGGTCGAGCTGCCGTCTGGTGGCATCTGGATGCCCGACAGTACGGACGCAGCACTCTGGCAGCAGGTTTGCCAGTTGCGCAGTGAGGGTCAGCGTGTTGTCCAGGCATTGCCTGGGCAGCCATTGGCCGCCGCCCGTGAAGCGGACTGCGACCGGCAATTGATTCTGCAGAACGGGCTTTGGCAAGTATCGCCACTGGCTTCTTGAGTTTTCCTGCCGGCCATCGCCGGCACCAAGTTTGCGCGAATGAGGACAAGTGTTATGGGTAAGAATGTCGTAGTCCTGGGCACCCAATGGGGTGATGAGGGCAAAGGCAAGATCGTTGATCTGCTGACCGAACATGCTGCCGCCGTAGTGCGCTACCAAGGCGGTCACAACGCTGGCCACACCCTGGTCATCGATGGCGAAAAAACCGTCTTGCACCTGATCCCATCGGGCGTCCTGCGCGAAGGCGTGCAGTGCCTGATCGGCAACGGCGTCGTGGTTGCGCCGGATGCCCTGCTGCGTGAGATCACCAAGCTGGAAGAGAAAGGCGTACCGGTGCGCGAGCGCCTGCGTATCAGCCCGTCCTGCCCGCTGATCCTGTCCTTCCACGTCGCGCTGGACCAGGCCCGTGAAAAGGCCCGTGGCGAGCTGAAGATCGGTACCACCGGTCGCGGCATCGGCCCGGCCTACGAAGACAAGGTCGCACGTCGTGGCCTGCGTGTGGGCGACCTGCTCAACATGCCGCGCTTTGAAGACAAGCTGCGTGAACTGGTGGATTACCACAACTTCATGCTGGTGGGTTACTACAAAGAGCCAGCCATCGAATTCGACAAGACCCTGGCCGAGTGCAAGGAATACGCTGAGCTGCTCAAGCCGCTGATGCTGGATGTGACCGCCGAGCTGCACGACCTGCGTCGCGCCGGCAAGGACATCATGTTCGAAGGCGCCCAGGGTTCGTTGCTGGACATCGACCACGGTACCTACCCGTACGTGACCAGCTCCAACACCACTGCTGGCGGCGTTGCTACCGGTTCGGGCGTTGGTCCTATGTTCCTGGACTACATCCTCGGCATCACCAAGGCCTACACCACCCGTGTAGGTTCGGGCCCGTTCCCGACCGAACTGTTCGACGAAGTCGGTGCTCACCTGGCCAAGCAAGGTCACGAATTCGGCGCGACTACCGGCCGTGCTCGTCGCTGTGGCTGGTTCGACGCCGTTATCCTGCGTCGCGCGATCGATGTGAACAGCATCTCGGGCATCTGCTTCACCAAGCTGGATGTACTCGACGGCCTGGAAACCATCAACATCTGCGTCGGCTACAAAGATGCCGAAGGCAAGGACGTTGCCCCGGTTGACGCCGACAGCTACGTGGGCCTGCAGCCTGTGTACGAAGAAGTGCCGGGCTGGAGCGAGTCGACCGTGGGTGCCAAGACCCTGGAAGAGTTGCCAGCCAATGCCCGTGCCTACATCAAGCGCGTTGAAGAGCTGATCGGTGCGCCGATTGACATTATTTCGACGGGCCCGGATCGCAACGAGACCATCGTTCTGCGTCACCCGTTCGCTTAATAAGCTATTGATGTAAAAAGCAAAGGGCTCCTTCGGGAGCCCTTTGTCGTATCTGCATGCCAAGCGGCACGACCCTTGCTATGTTTCTTTCTTTCGCGGTGCTATCAAATTAATGGCACCCGTGATGGAGGGATTCCCGATGTCTGCCGTTCTCTCATTGTTACAAAGCCGTCTGTTGCGGCCGGTGTTCGTTACCCTAGGTATCGCTCTTTTGGTGCAAGTGCTGGTGGCGGTCGCTCTCACCCGGAGCACAGTCACGGCGCTGGAGGCCGATTTAGGCAATCGCCTGGGCATCGACAGCCAGAAGCTGTCCGGTGAACTGGCCCAGGCCGGCAAGGAAGTCACGTCGAGCCTGGACAGCTTGTCCACCAGTACCCGTCAGCGTCTGACCGCCGGGCTTTCCGAGCGCCTGCAGGCAGAGCAGAAACAGTTGCGTGCGACTCTGGAAAAAGACCTGCAAGACTCCGCCAACGATATGGCGCAACTGCTGGCCTCGGTGGCGCCCCGCGCCATGTGGGACAGCGATGTGCCAACGCTGTCCGAGTTTGCCCGGCGCGCCCAGCGCAATCCCAACGTGCTGTTCGTGGTCTATGACGACGCGGCGGGTGAGCACCTGACTCGTTATCTGAATCGCGAAAATCCGATCAACAAGGCGTTGCTGGAAAAAGGCCAAGGCGATCGCGCCCTGGACAAGGTCCTGAATGCCGCGAAGAACGATCCTTCGGTGTTCTACGTCGAGGCGTCCATCAGCCCTAACGGCGTGGAGATTGGCAAGGTGCTCATGGGGGTGTCGACCGCGTCGGTCGAGGCCGATCTGCAAGCGCTGGACAAGCGTTTTGCCGCACTGATAGCCAGCGGTGATCAGTTGGTCGGCGACAGCCTCAAAGGTGCCGCGGCGGATAGCGCGGCGGCCATGGGCGCTCGCCTGCAGTCGGCGCAAGCCACTGCGACCCAGATGACCGTCAACACCACCGGCGCCGTGCAGGAGGCTGCCGGCACCTTGCGTTGGCGCATCGGTATGGGGCTGGCGCTGGTCGGTTTCGGCGTATTGCTGCTGATCGCCGTGGTTCTCGGTCGTCGTGTGGTCAATCGCCTGAAACTGCTTATCGCGGCCATGGATGACCTGGCAGCAGGCGAGGGCGACCTCACCAAGCGCGTGCAGATCAACAGCAAGGACGAAATCGGCGACATGGCCTCGGCGGTCAATCGCTTTGTGGATAAGTTGCAACCCATCGTGCGCGAGGCGGGCGATGTGGCCCAGCGTACCGGCGTGGAAATCGGCGCCATGACCTTGCGCAATGCCGGCGCCGATGCGGCCGCTGGCTTGCAGCGTGATGAGGTGGCGGAGAGTTTGCGCGCGCTGTCGCAAATGGCCGACGAGGCCCAGGCCGAAAGCCACGCCATGCAGGCGGCGTTGCAGCAGGTGGTGGATATTCGTCAGGCGACGGACGAGAACTCGCGCACGTCGGCCGAAGTTGGCAGTTTGATCGAGGCGTTGGCGGGGCAGGTCCAGGCCGGGTCCCAGGTTATCGAGCGCCTGGCCCAGCAAAGCGAGCAGATCGAAGTGGTGCTGACGGTCATCCATGGTATCGCCGAGCAGACCAACCTGCTGGCGCTCAACGCGGCCATTGAAGCCGCGCGTGCGGGCGAGACCGGGCGGGGCTTTGCGGTGGTGGCGGACGAAGTACGCGCGTTGGCCAGTAAGACCCAAAGTTCTACCGGCGATATCCAGGCGCATATCGTCGCGTTGCAGCAGGGCGCGCGGGAGGCAGTGGAAACCATCGGCAAGGCCGGGCGCCAGGCCAGCGAAGGTTTGCTGGTGCTGCGCGACAGCGTGCGCTTGCAGCAGACGGTGCAGGCCTCGGTGGAGCAGGTGCATGCAGCGATTGGTCTGGCGACCCGCGCCGCCGAGCATCAGGCCCAGGGCGCCCATGCGGTACGAGGCCGGGTCGAGGTGATCCATGCCCAGGCCGAGCGTGCGGCGCAGGCGGTGGTGGAGACTACCGCCAGTGGCAAGGTGCTGGATGGGTTGGCGGCGCAGTTGAAGGCGAGCTTGGGGCAGTTCCGGGCTTAGCGTCGTCTGTTCTGGTCTCATCGGGGGCATGCCCCCGATAGCGATCTCAGCGGCTCAAGTACATCCGAGTTGTCAGCAGATAGACCGGCAACCCCGACACCACTATCAACAACGCCGCATAAGGCGCCGCCGCCGCAAACTCCACATTCGAGGTGTGCGCCCACACGGCAGTCGCCAAGGTATTCAGCCCGGTGGGGCTGAGCAGCAACGTCGCCGTCAATTCCTTCATGGCGTCCAGGAACACCAGCGCAAATGCCGCACCCAATGCCGGAAAAATAATCGGCAGCGTCACTCGGCAAAACGCACTGAACGACGATGCCCCCAGCGTGCGCGCAGCCTCTTCCAGCTGCGGTGCGGCTTTGTTCAAGGCCGTGCGGATCGGCGCCTGGGCCAATGGAAGAAACAACAACCCATAGGCGATCAGCAGCAACGCCGAGGTCTGGTACAGCGCCGGCACGTAATGCAGGGCGAAATACACCAGTGTCAACGCAATCACCAGGCCGGGCAGGGCGTGCAGCAGGTACGGCAGGCGCTCGGCCCAGATTGCCAGTCGGCCCTTGTAGCGCACCACCAGCAGCCCCACCGGTACCGCCAGCGCCAGGCACAGCGCCGCGCCCCCCAGCGACAGCGCCAGGGAGGACAGCAATGCCTCGCCAATCTCGGCCACTGGAAATGCCGCCGATGAACCCACCGCCAGCCAATAGCCGAGCATGCCCAAGGGGATGCCGCTGCCGATGATCGCCAGCGCCAGGCAATACAGCTGGCCCAGTGGCGCCCACTTGCCCAAGCGAACCTGCGCCGCATGCCGCGCCGCGCCCTGGCCGATGCGCACGTGCCGGCCCTTGCCGCGCACGCGCAGTTCCAGCCACAGCAGGGTCAGGCACATCACCAGCAATACCGCCGAAAGCATCGCGGCATTGGCATTGCTGAACTCCAGTTCGAATTGCTGGTAGATCGCGGTGGTGAAGGTTTGCAGGCCGATGATCGACAGCGCGCCGAACTCCACCAGCATATGCAGGGCAATCAGCAGTGCCCCGGCCAGCAGCGACGGCCACAGCAAGGGCAGGGTGATCCGCAGGAATATGCCCCAGCGATTCAGCCCCAGGGTGCGGGCCGATTCTTCAAGGGAAGGGTCCAGGTTGCGCAAGGTTGCGGCCACTGGCAAAAACACCAGCGGGTATTTGGACAGGGTCATCACCAGGATCGCGCCGCCGAGCCCTTCGAAGTTGGCGCTCAGGGATACCCAGGTGAAGCTGCTGACAAACGCCGGCACCGCGAACGGCAGGCACAGGACCACGCCCCAGAGGCGGCGCCCTGGCAGATTGCTGCGTTCCAGCAGCCAGGCCAGGGACAGGCCGATCACGCCGCACGCCACCGTCACGCCGACCATCAGCGCCAAGGTATTGCGCAGCAGCCCGAACACATAGGGGCGCCAGAGCAGATGCACCGCCTGCTCCCAGCCCGCCTGCCAGGCCTTCAGCCCGACATACACCAGTGGCAATAGGCTCAGGCCAACCAGTAGCAGGACGGGGAGCAGCAGCCAGATCGAAGGGCGCTTGCGGCGCGGGCTGAACCCCCCGCGCAGGGCGGGTGTGGGTAGCGATGGGTTCATCAGTTCAAGCCAACCTCACGTTCCAGGTCCAGGGCTTCTTCTGCGTTGCCCAGGTCGGCAGGCGTGACTTTCGGCGGCTGCAGTTCGCTGAAGGGCTTAAGGCCGCGGTTGGATTCCATGCCTTTGCGCAGCGGGTACTCGGCCGAGGTAGTGGTAATCACGCGCTGGCCTTCTTCGCTGGCCATGAACGCCAGCAGTTGCTGGGCTTCTTTGGGATGCTTGCTGGATTTCAGCGCGGCCGCCGAAGACACGGTGATCAGGCCGCCGGCATCGCCATCGGTGAAGTAGTGCAGTTGGGAATCGAGGTTGGTTTTTTCTTTCTTCAGGGCAAACCAGTAGTAGTTGTTCACCAGAACGGTGGCTACTTCGCCGTTTTCCACGGCCTTCAGGGCGACCATGTTGTTGCTGTACACCTTGCCGAAGGCACGCAGGCCGGTCAGCCATTCTTCGGCGGCTTCACGGCCGTGCAGCTTGATGATCGCCACGGCCTGTTCCTGGAAGGCGCCGCTGGTAGGTACAAAGCCGACCTTGCCTTGCCACTCGGGGCCGGCGAAATCCAATACCGACTTGGGCAGGTCTTTCTCGGCAATCAGTTTGGGGTTGAAGGCTACGACGCGGGTGCGTGCGGTCACGCCCATCCAGTCGCCGTTACGGCCCACGTAATCCTTGGGCAGCACGTCGAGCGTGCCTGCATCGATCTTGGCCAGCAGGCCTTGCTCGCCAAGTTTGTTCAATGGCGGCGATTCTTCGGTGTAGATCACGTCGGCAGGGGAGCGGTCGCCTTCCTCCACGACTTGGCTGGCCAGTTGGTTACTGCTGCCCTTGCGTACGTTGACGTGAATGCCGGTCCTGGCTTCGAAGGCCTTGGCGAGTTCATCGCCGACTTCTTTGTGTTGGCCGTTGTACAGGGTCAGGGAGACTTTGTCGGCGGAGTAGGCGGCGGGGGAGAGTAGGGTCAGGCCGAGCAGAGTGATGGTCAGGCCACGCAGAAGGGATGTCTTGAGACGGGTATCGCGGATCATCATCCGGGGTTTTCCTCACTTGAGTGCAACAAATCATTGCAAGGATAAACGATAAAACTTCTCAAGTGCGCCGAAGAGGGGAAATTGCTGGTGGAGTTTTCAAACCCCGGAAACGAAAAAACCCGCTTTCGCGGGTTTGATCTGAATTTGGTGCCCAGGAGAAGACTCGAACTTCCACGACCTTGCGATCACCAGCACCTGAAGCTGGCGTGTCTACCAATTTCACCACCTGGGCATTATCAAGCAACGTTGCCGCTGTTGATGGGGCGAACTATACGGCGGGCTTTTTAATCTGTAAACCCCTGATTCGAAAAATATAAATCGATTTTCTCGTTAAAAATCAGAAGCCTGAAACGAAAAAACCCGCTTTCGCGGGTTTGATCTGAATTTGGTGCCCAGGAGAAGACTCGAACTTCCACGACCTTGCGATCACCAGCACCTGAAGCTGGCGTGTCTACCAATTTCACCACCTGGGCAACATCAACAACGTTGCCGTCGTCGATGGCGCGCACTATACGGAGCAGTTTTTTAGCTGTAAACCCCCGCTATGAAAAAAACCTGGAAAATTTCGCCAATGGTCGTGCAAGGTGCGCGGCGAGGGCTG
Organism: Pseudomonas sp. NIBRBAC000502773; assembly: GCF_006517195.1. Lineage (NCBI taxonomy): Bacteria > Pseudomonadati > Pseudomonadota > Gammaproteobacteria > Pseudomonadales > Pseudomonadaceae > Pseudomonas > Pseudomonas sp. NIBRBAC000502773. The sequence continues at coordinate 3,945,436 of NZ_CP041189.1, forward strand.
TAAAAGGCTTTTAAACGCTTGTTGATGTCTGAAATTTCCCGTTTCAATACGCGTATGCCAAACTAACCCGCATATAGACAAGGTGAAAAATCTCTAATGGCCGATTGGCAGTCCCTCGATCCCGAGGCCGCTCGTGAAGCGGAAAAATATGAAAACCCTATTCCTAGCCGCGAACTGATCCTGGCGCACCTCGCCGATCGGGGTTCGCCTGCTAGCCGTGAGCAGCTGGTCGAAGAGTTCGGTCTGACCACCGAAGACCAGCTCGAAGCCCTGCGCCGCCGCCTGCGTGCCATGGAGCGCGATGCTCAACTGATCTACACCCGCCGTGGCACCTATGCACCTGTGGATAAGCTCGACCTGATCCTCGGCCGCATTGCAGGCCACCGTGACGGCTTCGGCTTCCTGATCCCGGATGATGGCAGTGATGACCTGTTCATGAGCCCGGCGCAAATGCGCCTGGTGTTCGATGGCGACCGTGCCCTGGCGCGGGTTTCCGGCCTGGACCGTCGCGGTCGCCGTGAAGGCGTGATCGTCGAAGTGGTGTCCCGTGCCCACGAGTCCATCGTCGGCCGCTACTTCGAAGAAGGCGGTATCGGCTTTGTTGTGCCGGATAACCCGAAGGTCCAGCAGGAAGTGCTGATCACCCCGGGCCGCAATGGCGCTGCCAAGGTCGGTCAGTTCGTCGAGGTGAAAATCACCCACTGGCCCACTGCGCGCTTCCAGCCCCAGGGCGATATTGTTGAAGTGGTCGGCAACTACATGGCGCCGGGCATGGAAATCGACGTCGCGCTGCGCACCTACGATATTCCTCACGTCTGGCCTGAGGCTGTGCTCAAGGAAGCCGCCAAGCTCAAGCCGGAAGTCGAAGAGAAGGACAAGGAAAAACGCATCGACCTGCGCCATCTGCCGTTCGTCACCATTGACGGTGAAGATGCCCGCGACTTCGACGATGCGGTCTACTGCGAAGCCAAGCCCGGCAAGCTGCGCCTGTTCTCCGGCGGCTGGAAGTTGTTCGTCGCGATTGCCGACGTTTCCAGCTATGTGAAGATCGGCTCGGCCCTGGATAACGAGGCCCAGGTACGCGGCAACTCCGTGTATTTCCCTGAGCGCGTGATCCCGATGCTGCCTGAGCAGCTGTCCAATGGCCTTTGCTCCCTGAACCCGAAAGTCGACCGTTTGGCCATGGTTTGCGAGATGACTATCTCGAAAACCGGCGAAATGACCGATTACCAGTTCTATGAAGCGGTGATCCACTCCCAGGCGCGCCTGACCTACAACAAGGTCAGCACCATCCTGGAACAGCCGAAAACCAGCGAAGCCAAGGCTTTGCGTGGTGAGTACGGGCATGTGGTGCCGCACCTCAAGCAGCTGTACGCGTTGTACAAAGTGTTGCTGGGTGCCCGTCATGTGCGTGGCGCGATCGATTTTGAAACCCAGGAAACCCGGATTGTCTTCGGTTCCGAGCGCAAGATCGCCGCGATCACCCCGACCACCCGTAACGATGCGCACAAGCTGATCGAGGAATGCATGCTGGCGGCCAACGTGGCCACCGCTGAATTCCTGAAAAAGCACGAAATCCCTGCGCTCTACCGTGTGCACGATGGTCCGCCACCGGAGCGCCTGGAAAAACTGCGCGCGTTCCTCGGCGAGCTGGGCCTGTCCCTGCACAAAGGCAAGGACGGCCCGACGCCGAAGGACTACCAGGCACTGCTGGCCAGCATCAAGGACCGTCCGGATTACCACGTGATCCAGACCGTGATGCTGCGCTCCCTGAGCCAGGCGGTGTACAGCGCCGATAACCAGGGCCACTTCGGCCTGAATTACGAGGCGTATACCCACTTCACCTCGCCGATTCGCCGTTATCCGGACTTGCTCACGCACCGCGCAATCCGCAGCGTGATCCATTCCAAGCAGAACACCCCGCACGTCAAGCGCGCGGGTGCCATGACCATTCCGAAGGCGCGGATCTACCCGTACGACGAAGCGGCCCTGGAACAGTTGGGCGAGCAGTGCTCCATGAGCGAGCGCCGCGCCGACGAAGCCACCCGCGACGTGGTGAACTGGCTCAAGTGCGAGTTCATGAAGGACCGCGTGGGCGAGTCGTTCCCAGGCGTGATCACCGCCGTGACCGGCTTTGGCCTGTTCGTCGAGCTGACCGACATCTACGTCGAAGGCCTGGTGCACGTCACCGCCTTGCCGGGTGACTACTACCACTTCGACCCTGTGCACCACCGCCTGGCGGGCGAGCGTACCGGTCGCAGCTTCCGTTTGGGCGATACCGTGGAAGTGCAGGTCATGCGCGTCGATCTCGACGAGCGCAAGATCGACTTTGGCATGCCTGACAAGCCCGCCGAAGCGCCGGGCCGTAAAAAGCGTGGCAGCGAAACGACCGCGCCTGCAAGCAAAGGCAAAGGCGCTCCCGCCAAAGCGGCAGTGGCAGAGCCCGCTCCAGCCAAGGCCGGGCGCCGTCCTGCAGCCAAGGACAAAGCGCCCGAGGCCTACCGCCCAAGCGACGCGGCGGCGAAAAACGCCGAACTGCGCAAGAGCCGTGAGTTGAAGCAGCAGTTGCTCAACGAAGCCAAAAGCGGTGGTAAAGCGGCGTCTGGGGGAAAGTCCCAAGGGGCGGAAAAGCCGTCGAGCAAGCCCAGTAAACACCGTAAAGGCCCGCCAAAAGCGGGTTCGGCCCCCGCGAAAAGCGGCGGGTCGCGCAAACCTAAGGCCAAGTCATGAGTCTGGAAAAAATCTACGGCGTCCACGCCGTAGAAGCACTGCTGCGTCACCACCCTAAGCGCGTCAAGCAAGTGTGGCTGGCCGAAGGCCGTAGCGAGCCGCGCGTACAGGCGTTGGTCGAGCTGGCCAACCAAAACAAAGTCGCCATCGGCCAGGCCGAACGGCGTGAAATGGACGTGTGGGTCGAAGGCGTTCACCAAGGTGTGGTGGCGGACGTGAGTCCGAGCCAGGTCTGGGGCGAAGCGATGCTCGATGAGCTGCTCGACCGTACCGAAGGTGCACCGCTGCTGCTGGTGCTGGACGGCGTGACCGATCCGCACAACCTCGGCGCGTGCCTGCGTTCGGCCGATGCTGCGGGTGCGCTGGCGGTGATTGTGCCGAAGGACAAGTCGGCTACCTTGACGCCGGTGGTGCGTAAAGTCGCCTGTGGCGCGGCGGAAGTGATTCCGCTGGTGGCCGTGACCAACCTGGCGCGCACCCTGGAGAAACTCCAGCAGCGCGGCCTGTGGGTCGTGGGCACGGCGGGAGAGGCCGAGGTCAGCATTTATGACCAGGACCTCACCGGTCCGACCATCCTCATCATGGGGGCCGAAGGCAAGGGCATGCGTCGCCTGACCCGTGAACATTGCGATTATCTGGTGCACCTGCCGATGGCCGGTAGCGTCAGCAGCCTGAACGTGTCGGTTGCGACCGGCGTTTGCCTGTTTGAGGCCCAGCGTCAGCGTGGTGCCAAGGCCAAGGCGAAGAAGTAACTCCAAGCCTGGCGTAGAACCAACATGTGGGAGGGGGCTGTCCCCTCCCACATTTGCTTTTTTGGTGCCTGGGCGATTGTTCAAATAATCACCAATCACCTTGCGCCCGTTCTTCCCCTTCTCTACAATTGCGCCCCTTGCCTTCCTGGCAGGCACCGATGTGCCTCCCTGCGGCAAGATCCATAAGTGTCATTCACTCCTTGTCTGACCGTTTTTGAGCGGCAGGCTACAACCCGTAAGGAGCATTCATGCGTCATTACGAAATCATCTTTTTGGTCCACCCGGATCAAAGCGAGCAAGTCGGCGGCATGGTTGAGCGTTACACCAAGCTGATCGAAGAAGACGGCGGCAAAATCCACCGTCTGGAAGATTGGGGTCGTCGTCAACTGGCCTACGCAATCAACAATGTTCACAAGGCTCACTACGTGATGCTGAACGTTGAGTGCACTGGCAAGGCCTTGGCCGAGCTGGAAGACAACTTCCGCTACAACGATGCAGTGATCCGTAACCTGGTCATCCGTCGCGAAGAAGCCGTTACCGGCCAATCCGAGATGCTCAAGGCTGAAGAAAACCGCAGTGAGCGCCGTGAGCGTCGCGACCGTCCTGAGCACGAAGGCGCTGATAGCGCTGATAGTGATGACAGCGACAGCAGCGATAACGCTGACGAGTAATCCACGGACCTTATTAAGGAGCCTATCAAATGGCACGTTTCTTCCGTCGTCGTAAGTTTTGCCGCTTCACCGCTGAAGAAGTGAAGGAGATCGACTACAAAGATCTCAACACTCTGAAAGCCTACGTATCCGAGACCGGCAAAATCGTTCCAAGCCGTATCACCGGTACCAAAGCACGTTATCAGCGTCAGCTGGCTACCGCTATCAAGCGCGCCCGCTTCCTGGCCCTGCTGGCCTACACCGACAGCCACGGCCGCTGAGACCGGGCAGTCGACAAGTAGTAAGGGATTGAATGCATGCGCGCCTTAGCTGAGTTCATCATGCGCGGTCGTGTGCAGGCCACTCTGGTAGTGGCTGGATGTGCAGTGTTGCCGTTGTTGTTCTGGTTGGGTGCTGCCGCGGGTTGCCTTGTGCTCCTGCGGCGCGGTTCGGACGCCTTGAGCGTCCTGGGTCTGGGGTTGTTGTCAGTGTTGGTGAGCTGGCATTTCCTGCAAGACCCGACAGCGCTTCTGGTGCTGTTGGGGAGTTGCAGCCTGGCGTTGGTTTTGCGCGCCGGGCATTCCTGGAATCGCGTGCTGCTGGTCAGCGCGGCCGTGGGGTTGTTGTGTGCGGTGAGCCTGGGGACCGTCTTCGGTTCCTTCATCGAGTCGTTGGCGCAGACGTTTCAACACGTCTTGCCGCTGGTGATGGGTGAGTCTTACGAGAAGTTCTCGGCAGACCAGAAAGCAGCACTCGCTTCACTGGCAGTTCCGATGTTGATCATTTCGACAGCGGTTTCGGTGCAGGTCTTTAGTGTGTTGTGCCTGATTCTTGGGCGCTATTGGCAGGCGTTGTTGTATAACCCCGGTGGTTTCGGAAGCGAGTTTCGCGCAATCCGGATCCCCAAGCGCGTTGCGCTGTCACTGCTGGCCGTCATGTGCGTTGCCCCGTTTATCGGGTGGCACACCTTGATCCTGTTGCCGTTGTGCGGTGTACCGCTGTTCTTCGCTGGCTTGTCCCTGATTCACGGGCTGGTCGCGCAGAAAAGACTGGCCAGTTTCTGGCTGGTGGGGATCTACGTCACCGTCCTGCCGCTCATGCACTTGATCGGTCCGTTACTCGTGGTCTTGGCCATTGTCGACAGCCTGATTGATTTTCGCGGACGTTCTGCGCCGAAAGACGCCGATAACGCGAACGGTGAAGGTTAAAAGTTAGAGGATTTTCACATGCAACTGATCCTTCTGGAAAAAGTCGCCAACCTGGGCAACCTGGGCGACAAAGTGAACGTTAAGGCCGGCTACGGTCGTAACTACCTGCTGCCATACGGCAAAGCCACCGCTGCAACCGCTGCCAACCTGGCTGCGTTTGAAGAGCGTCGCGCTGAGCTGGAAAAAGCAGCAGCAGACAAGAAAGCTTCGGCCGAAACTCGCGCTGCCCAACTGGCTGAGCTGGAAGTGACTATCACTGCCACCGCCGGTGACGAAGGCAAGCTGTTCGGTTCGATCGGCACCCACGACATCGCTGATGCACTGACCGCCTCCGGCGTTGAAGTGCAGAAGAGCGAAGTTCGTCTGCCGAACGGCACCATCCGCAACGTAGGCGAATTCGACGTAGCCGTGCACCTGCACGCCGAAGTTGAAGCCACCGTACGCGTTGTCGTGGTAGCAGCTTAAGTCGCACCTAACTGACTGGCACCTCGTGTGCCGGGCAGTTAACATCGGGCACGATCCTGTTTACAGGTCGTGCCTTTTGTTTTTCTACAATCCCCTAATTCCAAGTGGCCATGAACGATATTTCAGCTCCTGAGCAATACGATCTGCAAACCGCTGCCCTGAAGGTGCCGCCGCATTCCATCGAGGCCGAACAGGCCGTGCTCGGTGGCCTGATGCTGGACAACAACGCCTGGGAACGCGTGCTGGATCAAGTCTCGGACGGTGATTTCTATCGTCATGACCACCGCCTGATCTTCCGTGCCATCGCCAAGCTGGCCGACCAGAACTCCCCAATCGACGTGGTGACCCTGGCTGAACAGCTGGACAAGGAAGGCCAGACCTCCCAGGTCGGTGGCCTGGGCTACCTGGGTGAACTGGCAAAAAACACACCGTCCGTCGCCAACATCAAGGCCTATGCCCAGATCGTTCGCGAGCGCGCCACCCTGCGCCAGTTGATCGGCATCAGCACCGAAATCGCCGACAGCGCCTTCAACCCCGAAGGCCGCACCGCCGCCGAAATCCTTGACGAAGCCGAGCGCCAGATCTTCCAGATCGCCGAGGCGCGCCCGAAAACCGGCGGCCCGGTCAGCGTCAACGACCTGTTGACCAAGGCCATCGACCGCATCGACACCTTGTTCAACACCGACAACGCCATCACCGGTATTTCCACCGGCTACACCGACCTCGACGAGAAGACCAGCGGCCTGCAGCCGTCCGACCTGATCATCGTCGCCGGCCGTCCATCCATGGGTAAGACCACCTTTGCGATGAACCTGGTGGAAAACGCCGTGTTGCGCAGCGACAAGACCGTCCTGGTGTACTCCCTCGAGATGCCAGGCGAATCGCTGATCATGCGTATGCTGTCGTCCCTCGGCCGTATCGACCAGACCAAGGTGCGTGCCGGTCGCCTGGAAGACGACGACTGGCCGCGCCTGACCTCGGCGGTCAACCTGCTCAACGACCGCAAGCTGTTTATCGATGACACCGCCGGTATCAGCCCGTCCGAGATGCGGGCACGTACCCGCCGCCTGGTACGTGAGCACGGCGACATCGCCCTGATCATGATCGACTACCTGCAACTGATGCAGATCCCGGGCTCCAGTGGCGATAACCGCACCAACGAAATTTCCGAAATCTCCCGGTCCCTCAAGGCCCTGGCCAAGGAATTCAACTGCCCGGTAGTCGCCCTGTCCCAGCTCAACCGCTCCCTGGAACAACGTCCCAACAAGCGCCCGGTGAACTCCGACCTGCGGGAATCCGGAGCGATCGAGCAGGATGCCGACGTGATCATGTTCGTGTACCGCGACGAGGTGTATCACCCCGAGACCGAGCACAAAGGCATTGCCGAGATCATTATCGGCAAGCAGCGTAACGGCCCGATCGGCTTTGTTCGCCTGGCATTCATCGGCAAATACACGCGCTTCGAGAACCTGGCGCCGGGCAGTTACAACTTCGACGACGACGAATAACCCGTCTGCTCAATTCCGACCATTACCGTCGGAATTGGTCAAAATTTGTGCTATATTCCGCGCCCGCGATTTTTCATCTCAACACCGGTCACCGTCATGCAAACAGCCAAGCCGTTATTTGACTATCCCAAGTACTGGGCCGAATGTTTCGGCCCTGCGCCATTCCTGCCGATGAGCAGGGAGGAGATGGATCAGCTTGGCTGGGATTCGTGCGACATCATCATCGTCACCGGTGATGCCTACGTGGACCACCCGTCGTTCGGCATGGCCATCATCGGCCGGCTGCTGGAGTCCCAGGGCTTCCGCGTCGGGATCATTGCGCAGCCGAACTGGCAGTCCAAAGACGACTTCATGAAACTGGGCGAGCCGAACCTGTTCTTCGGCGTCGCGGCCGGCAACATGGACTCGATGATCAACCGCTACACCGCCGACAAGAAAATCCGTTCCGACGACGCCTACACCCCTGGCGGCATGGCCGGCAAACGTCCGGACCGCGCCAGCCTGGTGTACAGCCAGCGTTGCAAGGAAGCCTACAAGAACGTGCCGATCGTACTCGGCGGCATCGAAGCATCCCTGCGCCGCATCGCCCACTACGACTACTGGCAGGACCGCGTGCGCAACTCGATCCTGATCGACGCCACCGCCGATATCCTGCTGTACGGCAACGCCGAGCGGGCCATCGTCGAAGTCGCCCAGCGCCTGTCGTGGGGCCACAAGATCGAAGACATTACCGATGTGCGCGGCACCGCGTTCATCCGTCGCGATACCCCAGCCGGCTGGTACGAAGTGGATTCCACACGTATCGACCGCCCGGGCAAGGTCGACAAGATCATCAACCCGTACGTCAACACCCAGGACACCCAGGCCTGCGCCATCGAGCAGGAAAAGGGGCCGGTCGATGATCCGGAAGAAGCCAAGGTCGTGCAGATCCTGGCCAGCCCGCGCATGACCCGCGACAAGACCGTGATCCGCCTGCCCTCGGTGGAAAAAGTCCGTGGCGACGCCGTGCTCTATGCCCACGCCAACCGCGTGTTGCACCTGGAAACCAACCCAGGCAACGCCCGCGCGCTGGTGCAGAAGCACGGCGAAGTGGACGTGTGGTTCAACCCGCCACCCATTCCGATGACCACCGAAGAAATGGACTACGTGTTCGGCATGCCGTACGCCCGTGTCCCGCACCCGGCGTACGGCAAGGAGAAAATCCCGGCCTACGACATGATCCGCTTCTCGGTGAACATCATGCGTGGCTGCTTCGGCGGCTGCACCTTCTGCTCGATCACCGAGCACGAAGGGCGGATCATCCAGAACCGTTCCGAAGAGTCGATCATTCGCGAAATCGAAGAGATCCGCGACAAGGTTCCAGGCTTCACCGGTGTGATCTCCGACCTCGGCGGCCCGACCGCGAACATGTACCGCATTGCCTGCAAGAGCCCGGAAATCGAATCCGCGTGCCGCAAGCCGTCGTGCGTGTTCCCCGGCATCTGCCCGAACCTGAACACCGACCACTCGTCGTTGATCCAGCTGTACCGCAGCGCCCGTGCATTGCCGGGGGTGAAGAAGATCCTGATCGCTTCCGGCCTGCGCTACGACCTCGCGGTCGAGTCGCCGGAATACGTCAAGGAGCTGGTCACCCACCACGTCGGTGGCTACCTCAAGATCGCCCCGGAACACACCGAGGAAGGTCCGCTCAACCAGATGATGAAGCCGGGCATCGGCAGCTATGACAAGTTCAAGCGCATGTTTGAGAAGTACACCAAGGAAGCGGGCAAGGAGCAGTACCTGATCCCGTACTTCATCGCCGCTCACCCGGGCACCACCGATGAAGACATGATGAACCTGGCCCTGTGGCTCAAGGGCAACGGCTTCCGCGCCGACCAGGTGCAGGCGTTCTACCCGTCGCCGATGGCCACTGCCACCGCGATGTATCACTCGGGCAAGAACCCGCTGCGCAAGGTCACCTACAAGAGCGACGCGGTGACCATCGTCAAGAGCGAAGAGCAGCGCCGCCTGCACAAGGCGTTCCTGCGCTATCACGACCCGAAGGGCTGGCCGATGCTGCGTGAAGCGCTGACCCGCATGGGCCGTGCCGACCTGATCGGGTCGGGCAAGGACCAACTGATCCCGCTGCACCAGCCGAGCACCGACAGCTACCAGAGCGCCCGTCGCAAGAACTCGACGCCGGCTGGCAGCCACAAGGTCGCCAAGGAAACCACCACCAGGATCCTCACCCAGCACACCGGCCTGCCGCCCCGTGGCAGCGACGGCAGCAACCCGTGGGACAAACGCGAACAAGCCAAGGCGGCGGCCCAGGCGCGTAACAAGCAGGCGGCCAAGGAACGCAGCGATGCGGCCAAGGGCAAGGGCGGCAAGCCGGCCCGCAAGCCGGTCGTGCCACGTTGATCGTAGCCTGAATATGCAAAACGCCAGCCTCGTGCTGGCGTTTTGCTTTCTGGTCGCGGGTGAGGCTGTTTGGTAAGGTGGCGCCCATTAAATCGCTATCGGGAGCAAGCCCCCTCCCACACTTGACCGTATTCGCAATCCAATGTGGGAGGGGGCTTGCCCCCGATAGCGTCAGTCCAGTTTCCACCCCTTCAAGGAAGATCACCCCATGAGCAACCCCCTGCTCAACATCGGCATGGACTCCAACCGCTCCCAGTTCATGGCGCGCCAGCGCATCGAAAGCCAGATCAACCTGCCACGGCTGTTCGCGGCCATCGACGCCGACCCCAGCATCGTCGGCGCGGGGGTGGTGTATATCGATGCTGACTTCAATGTCATTACCCTGCGCGAATTCAAGCCCATCTGCAGCATCAAGCCCAAACGCATCATTTTGCGTGAAGCGCAGAAGTACATTGCGCCAACACAGTTTGCTCAACATGTCGTGAGCAATCCTCGAGAATCGCGACTGATTGGCGAAGCCGTGAATACCGGAGTCTCCTGCTTGGGGGCGGTCATCAGTTGGGCTGCGATCGCCAGTGGAACAATTCTGGTGCCTTTCAGCGCTGGCGCCAGTTCCGTCATCGTTGTAGTGGGGTATGCGGCTGCCGGCGCAAGTACGCTTCAGTGTTTCAACGGCATTGCCCGAACAGCGCTGGAAGTCGCCAAACCTGAGGTCAAGGATTCGCTCGACAGTGAAGGCTGGTACCAGAATGCGTCCATCGTGCTGGACGCCGTATCACTGGCAGGCGTGGGCGCTTCGGCCCTGACGACGGTCAAGCTGGTCAGGGCCGCCAAAGCATCGACGGGCAAGAGCCTGCGTGATGTGCTTCGCGGTTTGAATCGCCAGGAAAGAGCCAAGCTGACGAAAGAGCTGCTGAGCATCAACCATCCCAGCTTGACCGCGAAGATGATCAAATTGAGGCAGGCGTCGGGCGAACTCACCAAGCGTTTCACCCCTACGCAGCTCAAGCACAGCACCACTACCCAGATCAAAGACGTCCTGGGCGCAAGCGTTGGGTTTGGCGGGAGTGCCTACTCCGGAAACGTCAACACCATCGCGATTGGACTGTACGAGGAGGTAAGCGAATGAGCGAATTGATGACGCTACGCGACTTTTTCAGACAATACTTTCTGACGTTTATGGGCGGCGTATTTGCTGCGTGTTTTTCTTTAGCGTTGGCTGTGGCGCTGGCGTTCATCACCTATTTTCGTGATGCGCCGATGGCTCAAGTGGGGCTCAAGATCATGTCTGCCGGGGCGCTGCTCATTCTGTTGACGGTCCATAGCAACTTTATGATTTTGCGGGGCCGACCCTCCTGGGTGTGGGTAATGGTCGGTATCTATGTCGCCTGTCTACTGTTTGTAGTTCCGATGGTTCAATTCCAGCCTCACAAAGTCCTTTATGGGTTGGCGCTGTTATTCCCATTGCTCGGATTATTGACACTTAACAGCAAGGTTCAACGAGAGATGCGCATGAAACTCGTGGGAATCCGTCGCATTCGGCAGGCGGTTAAACCAGCCGTAATCGCAAAGCGCAAAACCCGTTGATTGGGTAGATTCGCCACCCATCCTCACATTAACGCCACAAATATGTGCGGCGCCTGCACCACGACACCACCGTCGGCGCCGTTTTGGTGCTGTACTGCACCGGGTCTTACGATAAAGCGCAATGACCGCCGCTCTGGCATAAGTCTTGCGCGCTTTGTGTCCATGCCCTGGCTCGCAGGAGGCCGCCGTGTCGATTCATGTCGCGTTGCACCACGTTACGCATTACCGCTACGACCGCGCGGTCGAACTCGGCCCACAGATTGTGCGTCTGCGCCCGGCGGCCCATAGCCGCACGCGGATTTTGTCCTACGCACTCAAAGTGCTGCCCGAGCAGCACTTCATCAATTGGCAGCAGGACCCCCAGGGCAATTACCTGGCGCGTCTGGTGTTCCCGGAAAAGACCGATGAACTGCGCATCGAGGTTGACCTGGTCGCCGAGATGGCGGTGTTCAACCCGTTCGACTTTTTCCTTGAGCCCTACGCCGAAAAAATCCCCTTCAGCTACGCCGCCGATGAACAGCGCGAGCTGGCGCCGTACCTGGAAACCCTGCCGCTGACGCCGAGGTTTGCCGCCTACCTGGCGGGTATCGACCGCACGCCGCTGCCAGCCGTGGACTTCCTGGTAGGTCTCAACCAGCGCCTGGCCGCCGACATCGGCTACCTGATCCGCATGGAACCGGGGGTGCAAACCCCGGAATTCACCCTGGAAAACGCTTCCGGCTCCTGCCGTGATTCGGCCTGGCTGCTGGTGCAATTGCTGCGTAACCTCGGGTTGGCGGCGCGGTTTGTGTCCGGTTATCTGATCCAACTGACCGCCGACGTCAAAGCCCTCGACGGCCCCTCCGGCACCGAAGTCGACTTCACCGACCTGCACGCCTGGTGCGAAGTGTATTTGCCCGGTGCCGGCTGGATCGGCTTGGATGCCACCTCCGGGCTGTTCGCCGGTGAAGGGCATATACCGTTGGCCTGTAGTCCTGATCCATCGTCCGCCGCGCCGATCAGTGGGCTGGTGGAACCCTGCGAGTGCGAATTTACCCACGAGATGTCGGTGGAGCGCATCTGGGAAGCGCCACGGGTGACCAAGCCCTACACCGAAGAGCAATGGCTGGCGATCCAGGCCCTGGGCCGGCAGATCGATGGCGACCTGCTCAAGGATGATGTACGCCTGACCATGGGCGGCGAGCCGACCTTCGTCTCCATCGACGACCCTGACGGCGCCGAGTGGAACACCGCAGCCCTCGGGCCGGACAAGCGGCGCTTGTCCGCCGAGCTGTTCCAGCGCATGCGCAAGCACTACGCACCCAAGGGCCTGGTGCACTTCGGCCAGGGCAAGTGGTACCCCGGCGAGCAATTGCCGCGCTGGTCGCTTAACTGCTACTGGCGCCGTGACGGCGTGCCCATCTGGCACAACAGCGCGCTGATCGCCGATGAACAACAGGACTACGGCGCCGATGGCGTAATGGCCGGGCGCTTCCTGGCCAGCGTCGCCGAGCGCCTGAAGTTGCCGGCGCGCTTTGTATTCCCGGCCTTCGAAGACAACTTCTACTACCTGTGGCGCGAAGGTGCGTTGCCGCAAAACGTCACTGCCCAGGACCCGCGTTTGAGTGACGAGCTGGAGCGCGAACGCTTGCGCAAGGTGTTCAGCCAGGGCCTGGATAAAGTCATCGGGCAGGTACTGCCGCTGGCGCGTACGGCGGCCAATGACCGCTGGCAGAGCGGGCGCTGGTACCTGCGCGATAACCATTGCCGCCTGGTGCCGGGGGATTCGCCGCTGGGCTATCGCCTGCCGTTGGCCTCGCAGCCGTGGGTGACGGCGGCGGAGTATCCGTTCGTGCACCCCACCGACCCTAACCAGGATCAGCCGGAACTGCCGACCAGTGCGCAACTGCAAAGCCATGGCGAACCCGCGCCGAGCGACGAGCGAGTGCCCGAGGTCGACGAGTCCGCCGACTGGCTGACCCGCACCGCCCTGTGTGCCGAAGCGCGGGAAGGGCGCCTGTACCTGTTTATGCCGCCCCTGGAACGCGTCGAGGATTACCTGGAACTGGTGGCCGCCATCGAAGCCACCGCCGAGGAACTGCACTGCCCGGTGCTGCTGGAAGGCTACGAACCACCGTTCGATATGCGCCTGAGCAACTTCCGCGTCACGCCGGATCCGGGGGTGATCGAGGTCAACGTACAGCCGTCCGCGACCTGGGACGAGTTGGTGGAACGCACCGAATTCCTCTACGAGGAGGCGCGGCAAACCCGGCTGACCACCGAGAAGTTCATGATCGACGGCCGCCACACCGGCACCGGCGGCGGCAACCACTTTGTGCTGGGGGGCGCGACGCCCAAGGACTCGCCGTTCCTGCGCCGGCCCGACCTGCTGCGCAGCCTGATCAGCTATTGGCATAACCACCCCTCGCTGTCTTACCTGTTTTCCGGCCTGTTTATCGGCCCGACCTCCCAGGCACCGCGGGTGGACGAAGCTCGCAACGACGCGCTGTATGAGCTGGAAATCGCCTTTGCGCAAATGCCGCAGCCGGGTGAAGAATGCCCGCCGTGGTTGGTGGATCGCCTCCTGCGCAACCTGTTGATCGACGTGACGGGCAATACCCACCGCGCCGAATTCTGTATCGACAAACTCTACTCGCCCGACGGTGCCACGGGCCGCCTGGGCCTTCTCGAGTTGCGGGCCTTTGAAATGCCGCCCCACGCACGCATGAGCCTGACCCAGCAATTGCTGCTGCGGGCCTTGGTCGCGCGCTTCTGGCGTGAACCCTATGCGCCGCCGAAACTGGCGCGCTGGGGCACCGAACTGCATGACCGCTTCCTGTTGCCGCACTTTATCGAGCAGGACTTTGCCGATGTGATCGTCGAGTTGAACGCCGCCGGTTACCCATTGCGGGCCGAATGGTTCGCCGCGCACCTGGAGTTCCGCTTCCCCAAGGTGGGCGATTACGCCGTCAGCGGGATCGAGCTGGAACTGCGCCAGGCCCTGGAGCCTTGGCATGTACTGGGCGAAGAGGGCGCGGTGGGCGGCACGGTGCGCTATGTGGATTCGTCCCTGGAGCGCTTGCAGGTGAAGGTGAGCGGGCTGCCGCCGCAACGCTACCTGCTGACCTGCAATGGCATCCCGGTGCCGCTGCAACCGACCGGGCGCATCGGTGAGTTCGTCGCCGGCGTGCGTTACCGCGCCTGGCAACCGGCCAACTGCCTGCAACCGACCATCCCGGTGCATGCGCCGCTGGTGTTTGACCTGCTGGACACCTGGATGCAACGCTCCCTGGGCGGCTGCCAGTACCATGTTGCGCATCCGGGCGGGCGTAACTACGACAGCTTGCCGGTAAACGCCAATGAGGCGGAGAGCCGGCGCATGGCGCGGTTTTTCCGTCTCGGCCACACGCCTGGCAAGCTCACTGTGCCGAGTGTTGTGATCAATGACGAATTGCCGATGACCCTGGATCTGCGGCGTCACCCCAATAAGAATGACTAAAAGCGATCCAGATGTGTGAGGGAGCTTGCTCCCTCCCACATTAGATTGCAGTGAATTTGAATTAAACTGAGCCCCTTTGCCTCTGCCGAGCGTTCCATGCCCGACTTGCTCGACCAATACCCGCTGACCGCGGGTACTTATCACGAACTGCTGGACGACAGTGGCGCAGTACGCGCCCATTGGCAGCGCTTGCTCGATCACCTGCAACGCAGCACACCCGCGCAACTGGCCCAGCGCCAGGCGCTGCTGACAAGGCAGATCCAGGAAAACGGCGTCACCTATAACGTCTACGCCGACCCCAAGGGCGCCGATCGCCCGTGGGAACTGGACCTGCTGCCCCATGTGCTGGCGGCCGATGAATGGCAGCAGCTGTCAGCCGGTATCGCCCAGCGTGGGCGCCTGCTCAACGCGGTGCTGGCGGACCTCTACGGGCCGCAACGCTTGATCAAGGAAGGCCTGCTACCGGCCGAACTGGTGTTTGGGCATAACAATTTCCTCTGGCCGTGCCAGGGCATCCAACCGCCTGATGGTGCGTTTCTGCACCTGTATGCCGTGGACCTGGCGCGTACCCCGGATGGTCGCTGGTGGGTCACTGCCGACCGTACCCAGGCGCCTTCGGGCGCCGGTTATGCGTTGGAAAACCGCACCATCGTGTCCCGCGCCTTCCCGGACCTGTACCGTGATCTGCAGGTGCAGCACCTCACCGGTTTCTTCCGCACGCTCCAGGAAACCCTGGCCCGCCAGGCGCCGAGCGACGACCAGCCACCGCTGATCGTGCTGCTCACCCCTGGGCGTTTCAACGAGAGCTATTTCGAACACCTGTACCTCGCGCGCCAGCTCGGCTACCCGCTGGTGGAAGGCGGCGACCTCACGGTGCGCGACAGCACGGTGTTCCTGAAAACCCTCAGTGGCCTGCGCCGGGTGCACGCGATCATGCGTCGCCTCGACGACGACTTCTGCGACCCGCTGGAGCTGCGCACCGACTCCGCCCTCGGCGTACCCGGCCTGCTCGACGCCGCGCGCCAGGGCAATGTACTGGTGGCCAATGCCCTGGGCAGCGGCGTGCTGGAATCCCCCGGTTTGCTCGGCTTTCTGCCCAGGATCAACCAGTTCCTGTTTGGCGAAGAGTTGATCCTGCCGTCCATCGCCACCTGGTGGTGCGGTGAGGCGCCGGTGCTCGCCGAGGCCTTGGAGAAACTGCCGGAACTGCTGATCAAACCGGCGTTTCCGTCGCAAAGTTTTGCCCCGGTATTCGGTCGCGACTTGAACGACGAGCAACGCCAGGCCCTGGCCGAACGCATGCGCGCGCGGCCTTACGCCTACGTCGCCCAGGAGCTGGCGCAACTGTCCCAGGCACCGGTGTGGCACACCGTGGAGGATCACCTGCAACACCGCGCCATCGGCATGCGCGTGTATGCCGTGGCCAGCGCGGAGGGCTACCGCGTACTGCCCGGCGGCCTGACCCGCGTGGCGGCCGACGCCGATGCCGAAGTGGTATCGATGCAGCGCGGCGGCGCCAGCAAGGACACCTGGGTGCTGGGCGAACGTGCCAGCAGTGGCGAGCATTGGCGTGCCCAGCGTGCGATTGGTGCACACGACCTGGTGCGCCGCGACCCTTATCTGCCGTCCCGCGTGGTGGAAAACCTGTTCTGGTTCGGCCGCTACTGCGAACGCTGCGACGACAGCGCACGCTGGCTGCGCATCGTGCTGGCGCGCTATGTCGACGGCGACGACCCCCTGGCCTTGCAGGCGGCGGTCGAGTTGGGTGAAAACCTGCGCCTGCTGCCGGAGGAGGGCGAATTGCCCGAGCGTTTGCAGGCGGCCTTGCTCGGCGATGACTGGCCGTCGAGCCTGCGCGCCAACCTGCAACGCTTGCAGTGGGCGGCGTCCCAGGTGCGCGGCAAGCTGTCCCGTGAGAACTGGCAGGCCCTGGTGGAGTTGCAGCGCGAAGCCCTGGAGCTGGAGAGCGAAAGCCCGGATTTTGGTGAGTTGCTGGACTTTCTCAACCGCCTGGTGATGTCTCTGGCGGCGCTGTCCGGGTTTGCCCTCGACGACATGACCCGCGACGAGGGCTGGCGCTTCCTGATGATGGGCCGGCGCATCGAGCGTCTGCAATTTCTCAGCAGCAGCCTGGCGGCATTCCTGCGCGGCGTGGCGGTGTTCGATCAAGCGGGCCTGGAGTGGTTGCTGGAGCTCGGCAACAGCAGCATCACCTACCGCTCGCGCTACCTGGCGGTGCCGCAGTTGATCCCGGTACTCGACCTGCTGCTGCTGGACGAGCAGAACCCCCACGCGGTGCTGTTCCAGCTGAAACTGGTGAGCCGTACCCTGCGCCGCCTCAACGATGATTTCGGTGTGCCACGGGAGACCGGGCTGGCGCCGTTGGTGGAGCGCCTGGCGCGTTTCGACCTGGCTTGCCTGGAGAACCCGTTGTTTGGCGAATCCAGCGTGCGTGCCGCACTGGAAGGCTTGGCCGACCTGCTGCAGGCGGTCGCCGATGAGAGTGGGCAAGTGTCGGATCGTCTGGCTTTGCGCCACTTTGCCCATGTGGATGATGTCAGTCAGCAAACGGTGTCGGTGTGATGAGTGCGCGCTACCAGATTTTCCACGATACCCATTACCACTACGACAGCCCGGTGTCCCTGGCCCAGCAGCTCGCGCATTTATGGCCGAGGCCGTGCGCCTGGCAGCGTTGCAGCGACCAGCAACTGGATATCAGCCCGCCGCCGTCCGCACGCCGGGATGAGCTGGACGTGTTCGGCAACCCGATCACCCGCCTGGCGTTCGAGCGGCCCCATGATGAATTACTGGTGAACGCCGGGCTGACCGTGGAAGTGCTGGCGCGGCCGGTGCTGGATTTCCAGCAGTCGCCCGCCTGGGACCAGACCCGCGACAGCCTGACCTACAGCAGCCAGCCGCTTTCGCTCGAGTTGATCGAAGCCTGTCGCTATCGCTTCGAATCGCCCTACGTGCACTTGAAGAAAACCTTCGTCGAATTTTCCAAAAGCTGTTTTCCTCCTGGCAAACCGTTGCTGCTGGGTGTGCAGGCGCTGATGGAAAAGATCTTCAGTGAATTCACCTTCGATGCCGAAGCCACCCAGGTCGCCACGCCACTGGTGGAAGTGCTGGAGCGCCGCCGCGGCGTGTGCCAGGACTTCGCCCACCTGATGCTCGCCTGCTTGCGCTCGCGCGGCCTGGCGGCGCGTTACATCAGCGGCTACCTGCTCACCCAGCCACCGCCCGGCCAGCCACGGCTGATCGGCGCCGATGCCTCCCACGCGTGGGTCTCGGTGTATTGCCCGGTATCGGGCTGGGTGGATTTCGATCCGACGAACAATGTGCAGCCGGCACTGGAGCACATCACCCTGGCCTGGGGCCGGGATTTCTCCGATGTGTCGCCGTTGCGGGGGGTGATTCTGGGGGGAGGGAGCCATGACCCGGAGGTGCGGGTGACGGTGATGCCGCTGGAATAACAGGGGAGCGTGGTGAGCCGGGGTGGCCTGCTCACCACAACGAAAATTATTCAGCTGGATCTTTTGGTGTTTCAGTCTCGTCGTTCGTTACTTCACCATCAGCATCCGGGTTGAGTGCGCCGGCTTCTTCATCTACCGCGGCTTTCTTGCGTTGCAGCTTTTCCTCTTTCTTCTGTTCCTTGGCCAAGTCTCTCTGACGTTTGGCGAAGGAGTAATTAGGTTTGGCCATGGGCGATCCTCTAGGGTCGAAGGTGAGGGTGGCGGCGCGCAGCTGCCTTGGGACGACATGGTAGCAGCTTCAAGGGGCGCTTGGCCTTCACTTACCGCAGGCGTACGCGGCCAGGAGGCCATTGAACAGTTGGTTGAGGTGCATGGCTCGGGCTCCAGTGGGTGATGGGCCGATCATAGACAGCCTGCGGCACTTTGGCTGGTTGATTGTGTCGATAAGTCTGATAGCCTAAAGTTGTATACAATCTGTTGATTCAGGTCATAAGCATTTCTGCCTGCCTCAGGCACCCTTGTCGCATTACGCGTTGTTTAAACCCTGCCTTGGAGATTCACATGTTTGCCAAACTCGTTGCTGTTTCCCTGCTGACTCTGGCCAGCGGCCAGTTGCTTGCTGCAGAGTGCAAGGTCACCGTCGACTCCACTGACCAGATGTCCTTCAACACCAAGGAAATCACGATCGACAAGAGCTGCAAGACGTTCACTGTCGAGCTGACTCACTCCGGCAGCCTGCCGAAAAACGTCATGGGTCATAACTGGGTGCTGACCAGCGCCGCCAACATGCAGCCGGTTGCCACTGATGGCATGGCTGCTGGCATCGACAAGAACTACCTGAAAGAGGGTGACGATCGCATCATCGCCCACACCAAGATCATTGGTGCCGGCGAGAAGGATTCGGTGACCTTCGATGTCTCGAAACTGGCGGCCGGTACGGATTACGCGTTCTTCTGCTCGTTCCCAGGCCACATCTCGATGATGAAGGGCACTGTGGTCCTGAAGTAAGACCGCGTTATCGTTCATCGGGGGCTTGCCCCCGATGACTGCCTGCCAATCAACACACCACTATCTGGCTCACCTCAAGGCGCAAACGGCATCACCCGCTTGTGCTCGGTCTTGCGGTACGTCTCGCAGATGATCCGGAACGCTTCCTCCCGCACCGGCTCACCGTGCAGGAACGCATCGATCTCGGCATAGGTCACGCCATGTGACGCTTCATCCGGTTTGCCTGGCGACAGGTCTTCCAGATCGGCCGTCGGCACCTTCTCCACCAACGACTCCGGCGCACCAAAGAACCGTGCAATCGCGCGCACCTGGTTTTTCACCAGGCCGCTCAACGGCGCCAGGTCGCAGGCGCCATCACCGAACTTGGTGAAAAAACCCATCACCGCTTCCGCCGCATGGTCGGTACCGATCACCAGGCCGCTGGCCGCGCCGGCGATGGTGTACTGCGCCACCATGCGCATGCGCGCCTTGGTGTTGCCGAGCACGAAGTCGCGGGACACCGCCGCCTTGCCTTCAAACGCCGCCACTTCATTGGCCAGGGCTTTCACCGCCGGGCCGATGTTCACGGTGTGGCGCTCGTCCGGGTCGATAAAGTCCACCGAGGCCTGGGCATCGATTTCATCGAACTGGGTTTCGTAGGGCAGGCGCACGGCGATAAAGCGGTAGGCCTCGTCACCGGTGCGGGAGCGCAATTCCTGCATCGCGCGTTGGGCCAAGAGGCCGGCAGTCAGGGAGTCGACGCCGCCGCTGATGCCCAGCACCAACGTCTTGAGCCCGGAATTGCGCAGGCAGTCCTGGATAAACGCCACGCGCCGGGCAACCTCGGCCTCGAGGGCGGCCTGGTCCTTGAACGGTGCTTGGACCTTGAGCTGTTCAGCAATCTCACGCTGTACGGCTTGCATGATTCACTCCTTGCTAGAGATGGCAGGTACTTTGAAAACATGACGCAAATAGGCGACAAAATTCGGGTCGGTGCAGTGGGTCTTGCCCGCTTCATCGGAGATCTTCGCGACGGGCTGGCCATTGCAGGCGGTCATTTTAAGCACGATGCTCATCGGTTCCACCCCTGGAATATCGCAGGTCAGGTTGGTGCCGATGCCGAAGCTCACATTAATGCGACCACGCAGCGCGCGGAATATTTCCAAGGCCTTGGGCAACGACAGGCTGTCGGAGAACACCAGGGTCTTGCTCATCGGCTCGATGCCCAGCTTGTGGTAGTGGGCTATGGCTTTTTCGGCCCACTGCACCGGGTCGCCGGAGTCGTGGCGCAGGCCGTCGAACAGCTTGGCGAAGTACAAGTCGAAGTCGCCGAGGAAGGCATCGGTGGTGATGCAATCGGTCAGGGCGATACCCAGCAGGCCACGGTATTCGCGGACCCAACAGTCGAGGGCGGCGATCTGGCTGTCGATCAGGCGCGGGCCGAGTTGCTGGTGGGCCATGATCCATTCATGGGCCATGGTGCCCAGTGGCTTCATATCGAACTCGCGGGCCAGGTGCACGTTGCTGGTGCCGACAAAACGCCCGGGGAAGTCATGTTTGAGCACGCTGACCACCTCTTCCTGCACGCGGTACGAGAAGCGTCGGCGCGTGCCGAAGTCGGCCACTTGCAGCTCGGCCAGCTCGTCGCTGCTGGCGTTGGCCGTCAGCCAGTCGAACTTGCGGTACAGCTGCTCGCGGGCCTGTTCGAGGATCACCGTCTGGTAACGGTAGCGGTTGCGCACTTCGCTGACGATCGCCAGCATCGGCACTTCAAACAGAATCACATGCAGCCACGGCCCGCGCAGGCGGATAAACAACTCACCGTTCTCGATGCCGGTCTGCACATAGCGCAGGTTGAAGCGAAACAGCCCGAGAAAGCGCAAAAAATCCGGCTTCATAAAGCTGATGCGTTCCAGGAACCCCAGTTGGTCGGGGCTCAGGCTCAGCTCGGCGAGGCGCTCGATCTGGTAGCGGATCTCCGCCAGGTACGGGCGCAGGTCTTCGCTGTTGCGGCAACGAAACTCCCATTCAACTTCCACGTTGGGGTAGTTGTGCAGCACCGCCTGCATCATGGTCAGCTTGTAGAAGTCGGTGTCGAGCAAGTTCTGCACGATGCGATCGGCAAACACACTCTCGCTCATAACGGGAATCTCCAGACAGGTCGGGCGATGGGCGCCGACCTTTACGCACAATTAAGGAAGGGGGCTAGTGGCGCATAGACCTGTGGGGTTTTGCCAGTGTTTTTTTCGGTTAGGCCACTTGCCCCCGATAGCGGTATTCCAGGCGCTAAATAACCTGCTCCATCATCCACTTCACGAACTCCCGCACCTTGGGCACCTCCGCCGCGTGTTCCGGGAAGGCCAGGTAATAAGCGTCGTGGCTGGGCATTGCATGCTGCCAGGGGATCACCAGCTTGCCGTCGGCCAGTTCTTCCTCCACCAGAAAGCGCGGCAACAACGCCACGCCGCAACCGACCTGCGCCGCACGAATGCACATATAAAAGGTGTCGAAACGCGGCCCGTGGTAGCTGTGTTCGGTGTGATAACCCTGGTCGGCAAACCAGTCGTGCCAGCCCTGGGGGCGCGAGGCGTTTTGCAGCAGCACCAGGTCGCTCAGTTGCGTGGGATCGGTGAACGGCTGCGCCGGCAGGCTTTCCGGGGCGCACACCGGCACCAGCTCTTCGCTGAACAGTTTCAGGCTCTCGGTGCCGGGGCGCGAGCCCTGGCCGAAGTAGAAGGCCATGTCGGCCTTGCCTTGCAGCAGTTCGTCCGGCTCCTGTTCGTTGCACAGGTCCAGGTGGATCTGCGGGTGGCGCAGGCGCCAGCCCTTGAGGCGCGGCACCAGCCAGCGCGCGCCAAAGGTGTAGGGGGTGGATACGCGCAACACTTCGGTCTCGCCGCCATAGGAGCGCAGGTAGTGGGTGGACATCTCCACCTGCGTGAGGATCTTGCGTACTTCCACCAGGTACAGGTCACCTGCCGGAGTCATCTGCAAGCGGCGGCGTACGCGGCGGAACAGCAGGTGCTGGAGTAATTCCTCCAACTGCGCGACCTGTTTGCTCACTGCGCTTTGCGTGAGGTTCAGCTCCTCGGCGGCGCGGGTGAAGCTCAGGTGGCGGGTGGCGGCCTCGAAACACTGCAGGGCGGTGATCGAGGGCAAATGTCTTTTGTTCAGCACGGCATGCCTCTTTTTATTCTTTGCATGAATAAACGGAATGATATCTCGCCTAATCGTCGTTTGTTGGCAAGTCTTGGGCCAGCTACAAATAAGGCTTGGATCGCCGTGCGTGCCGCGGTGCGATTTTTTGTTCGAAGATTAAAGGAGTGACCCATGGTTGCCGCATTGCTTGATCGTCTCGGGGTAAACCCGGCGCTGTACCAGGCGGGTAAACAACCCGTGCATTCGCCCATTGATGGCAGCCGTATCGGCAGTGTGCACTGGGAAGGTGCCGCCGAGGTGGAGCAACAGGTCAGTCGCGCCGAGCATGCATTCGAGGCCTGGCGCAACGTGCCGGCACCCCGTCGCGGCGAGTTGGTGCGCCAGTTCGGCGATGTACTGCGCCAATACAAGGCCGATCTGGGCGAGCTGGTGTCCTGGGAAGCCGGCAAGATCACCCAGGAAGGTCTGGGTGAAGTGCAGGAAATGATCGACATCTGCGACTTCGCCGTGGGCCTGTCGCGCCAGTTGTACGGCTTGACCATCGCCTCCGAGCGCCCAGGCCACCATATGCGTGAAACCTGGCACCCGCTGGGCGTGGTCGGGGTGATCAGCGCTTTCAACTTCCCGGTGGCCGTGTGGGCGTGGAACACCACACTGGCGCTGGTGTGCGGTAACGCAGTGATCTGGAAACCGTCGGAAAAGACCCCGCTCACCGCCCTGGCGTGCCAGGCGCTGTTCGAGCGTGTGCTGAAGAATTTCAAGGACGCGCCGCAGTACCTGAGCCAGGTCATCATCGGCGGCCGCGATGCCGGCGCTGCGCTGGTGGATGACCCGCGCGTGGCCCTGATCAGCGCCACCGGCAGCACCCGCATGGGCCGCGAAGTGGCGCCGAAAGTCGCCGCGCGGTTTGCCCGCAGCATCCTCGAACTGGGCGGCAACAACGCCATGATCCTCGGCCCGAGCGCCGACCTGGACATGGCCGTGCGCGCCATCCTGTTCAGCGCCGTCGGCACCGCCGGCCAGCGCTGCACCACCCTGCGCCGCCTGATCGCCCACGAGTCGGTCAAGGAAGAAATCGTCACCCGCCTCAAGGCCGCCTATTCCAAAGTGCGCATCGGCCACCCGCTGGAGGGCAACCTGATTGGCCCGCTGATCGACAAGCATGGCTTCGAGGCTATGCAGGACGCCCTGGAGCAGGCCTTGAGTGAAGGCGGCAAGGTGTTCGGCGGCAAGCGCCAGCTGGAAGACAAGTTCCCCAACGCCTACTACGTGTCGCCGGCCATTGTTGAAATGCCTGAGCAGAGCGATGTGGTGTGCACCGAAACCTTTGCGCCGATTCTGTATGTCGTCGGCTACAAGGACTTCGCCGAAGCCCTGCGCCTCAACAACGCCGTGCCCCAAGGCCTGTCGTCGTGCATCTTCACCACTGACGTGCGCGAGGCTGAGCAATTCATGTCGGCAGTGGGCAGCGACTGCGGGATCGCCAACGTCAACATCGGCCCGAGTGGTGCGGAAATCGGCGGCGCGTTTGGCGGTGAGAAAGAGACCGGCGGCGGGCGTGAGTCGGGTTCGGATGCATGGCGCGGGTACATGCGCCGCCAGACCAACACGGTGAACTACTCGCTGGAGTTGCCGCTGGCCCAAGGCATCACCTTCGACTGACCTCCTCAAGACGGAATGCGGTCACATGTGGGAGGGGGCTTGCCCCCGAAAGCGGTGGGTCAGCTGCACATCTGTTGATTGACACACTGCGATCGGGGGCAAGCCCCCTCCCACATGTGACCGCATTGCACATCAAGATTGTTGTTTGTTAGGTCTCACCGGAGTCTGGCAATGGCACTACGCGAAACATGTTTGTGGGAACACCTAACCCCCGGCCGACCGGAGCGTGCGGCGCTGGCGGGCGAGGTCAAGGTCGATGTGTGCGTGATCGGCGCCGGGATCACTGGTTTGTCCGCCGCCATTCATTTGCTGGAACAGGGTAAAAGCGTCGCCGTGCTGGAGGCTCATCGCACCGGCCACGGCGGTTCGGGGCGTAACGTCGGGCTGGTGAATGCCGGCCTGTGGATCCCTCCGGACGAAATCGAAGCCGGGTTCGGCGAAACGGTGGGCAGCCAGCTCAACCGCATGCTCGGCGCGGCACCGTCGCTGGTGTTCAGCCTGATCGACAAATACAACATCGATTGCCAATTGCGCCGCAAGGGCACTTTGCACATGGCACATAACGCCCGTGGCGAGGCGGATTTGCGCAGTCGTGAAGAACAATGGAAGCGTCGTGGCGCGCCGGTGGAATTGCTCACCGGACAGGCCTGTGAACATGCCACCGGCACCAAGAAAATCGCCGCCGCCTTGCTGGATCGGCGTGCCGGTACCTTGAACCCGATGGCCTACACCAGCGGTTTGGCGAATGCCGCCGTGGGACTTGGCGGGCAGTTGTTCGACCATTCGCCGGTCACCCGGTTAGAGCGCCAAGGTACGAGCTGGTCCGTTCAGACCGCCAGCGGTTCGGTGCAGGCTGCACAAGTGGTCATCGCTTCCAACGCCTACACCGAAGGTGAGTGGACCGAGCTGCGGCGCAATTTTTTCCCCGGCTATTACTACCAGGTCGCCTCCGCGCCGCTGACCGACGCCGCCGCCGAGCAGATTCTGCCCGGCGGCCAAGGCTCATGGGACACGCGCCAGGTACTGAGCAGCATCCGCCGCGATGCCGATGGCCGCCTGTTGCTTGGCAGCCTGGGCAACGGTAACCAGAAACCGGCGTGGTTCCTCAAGGCGTGGGCTGATCGGGTGCAGCAACATTACTTCCCGTACCTCAAATCGGTGCAATGGGAGTTCACCTGGACCGGCTGCATCGCGTTCACCCCCGATCACCTGATGCGCCTGTTCGAGCCCGCCCCCGGCCTGGTGGCGGTAACCGGCTATAACGGGCGTGGCGTGACCACCGGCAGCGTGGTCGGCAAGGCGTTCGCCGACTATCTATGTCACCAGAATCCCCAAGCCTTGCCGATTCCGTTTGCACCCATGCAACCGCTGGCCGGGGTTGGGCTGCGCAGTTGCCTGTATGAAGCCGGATTTTCGCTGTATCACGCCGGGCAATGCCTGAGGATCGTGATCTGATCAGCGAAATACCGCTCAGAAGCCTGCATTTTCTTAGCCGGCTACTAATCTGTATTGGTGCAGGTCGTAGCAGTTGCGCACTGTAAATGTGCAGTTCCGTTACGCAGGCTGTTACAGCTGTAGGAACTGTCGTTTATTGCTTTGGTTGCAGGTGCGACCCGTCAGGGTTGTACTTTTTCGGCCTGCGGGTTGCACCTATTGATGCTAGAGGGTTGCACGTCCTGGCGAGCGGAGCCGAAACGCCTGCAATAACAATGACACCGTGTCTTTTTGAAGAATAAAAACGTAATGGCACGAGGCTTGCTCTGGGCTTTCAGTGAAAAGTTTGAACGCAAGTTGTCGTGCCAAAAATCAAAAATATCGGAGCACCACTCATGTCCCAGACGTTTTACAAGAAAGGTTTTCTGGCCCTCGCCGTTGCAGCGGCGCTGGGTGTTTCTACGTTTGTTCAAGCTGATGTGAAGATTGGCGTAGCGGGGCCGATGACTGGCGCCAATGCCGCTTTCGGTGAGCAGTACATGAAGGGTGCCCAGGCGGCAGCCGAGGTGATCAACAAGGCCGGTGGCATCAACGGCGAGAAAATCGTGCTGGTCGCCGGCGACGACGCCTGCGAACCCAAGCAAGCCGTAGCCGTGGCCAACCGCCTGGCAGACCAGGACAAAGTCATCGGCGTGGTCGGGCACTTCTGCTCGTCCAACACCATCCCGGCGTCCGAGGTGTATGACGAGGCGGGCATCATCGCGATCACCCCAGGCTCCACCAACCCACAAGTGACCGAACGCGGCCTGAGCGCCATGTTCCGTATGTGCGGGCGTGACGACCAGCAAGGCATCGTCGCCGGCGACTACATCGTCGACGTGCTCAAGGGCAAGAAAGTCGCGGTTATCAACGACAAGGACACCTACGGCAAAGGGTTGGCAGACGCCACCGCGGCGCAGCTGACCAAGCGCGGCGTCAAGCCGGTGCTGGAAGAAGGCCTGACCCGTGGCGAGAAAGATTTCAGCGCCTTGGTCACCAAGATCCGCTCCACCGGGGCTGACGTCGTGTACTTCGGCGGCCTGCACCCGGAAGCCGGTCCACTGGTTCGCCAGATTCGTGAAGCCGGGCTGAAAGACGTCAAGTTCATGTCCGATGACGGCGTGGTGACCGACGAACTGGTGACCACCGCGGGTGGTGCGCAGTACGTCGATGGCGTGTACATGACCTTCGGCGCTGATCCGCGCCTGCTGCCAGACAGCAAGACCGTGGTGGAAGAGTTCCGCAAAAACGGCACAGAGCCAGAAGGCTACACCCTGTACGCCTACGCCTCGATCCAGGCCCTGGCCGCTGGCTTCAATGGCGCCAAGTCCAACAAGGGCGAAGACGCCGCCAAGTGGCTCAAGGCGCACCCGGTGAAAACCGTGATGGGTGAAAAAGCCTGGGACGCGAAGGGCGACCTGAAAGTCTCCGACTACGTGGTTTACCAGTGGGATAAAGACGGCAAATACCACCAGTTGGAAAAGCAGAAGTAATCCATGTGGGAGGGGGCTTGCCCCCGATAGCGGTGGGTCAGTCAACAGTTGTTCAGCTGACCCACCGCATCGGGAGCAAGCCCCCTCCCACATTGGGGCAGCGTTGTTATTGAGATCTGTCTTTTCCTCCAGAAGCGCCGCACACCGACTGGTGTGCAGGTGCTCACCGCGTGAGATTGCGTTATGGATGGTATTTTCCTGCAGCAACTGGTCAACGGCCTGACCCTCGGGTCGGTCTATGGCCTGATCGCCATCGGCTACACAATGGTCTATGGCATCATTGGCATGATCAACTTCGCCCACGGCGAGGTTTATATGATTTCCGCTTACCTCGCGGCGATCAGTCTGGCACTGCTGGCTTACTTCGGCATCGAATCCTTCCCGCTGCTCATTCTCGGCACCCTGATCTTCACCGTGGTCGTCACCGGCGTGTACGGTTGGGTCATCGAACGGGTCGCCTACAAACCGTTGCGCAACTCCACCCGCCTGGCTCCGCTGATCAGCGCCATCGGCATCTCCCTGATCCTGCAGAACTACGCGCAGATCGCCCAGGGCGCGAAACAACAAGGCATTCCAACCCTGCTGGCCGGCGCCTGGCGCGTCGATATCGGCAGTGGGTTCGTCCAACTCACGTACACCAAGGTCTTCATCCTCGTGGCGGCGTTTGCCGGCATGGCGTTGCTCACCTACATCATCAAGTACACCAAGCTCGGCCGCATGTGCCGCGCCACCCAGCAAGACCGCAAGATGGCCTCGATCCTGGGGATCAACACCGACCGCGTGATCTCCTACGTGTTTGTCATCGGTGCCGCCATGGCGGCCCTGGCCGGCGTGCTCATCACCCTCAACTACGGCACGTTCGACTTCTACGCCGGCTTCATCATCGGCATCAAGGCGTTTACCGCAGCGGTACTCGGCGGCATCGGTTCCCTGCCTGGGGCGATGCTGGGCGGGATCATCCTGGGTATTTCCGAGTCGTTGTTCTCGGGGTTGATCAACTCCGACTACAAAGACGTGTTCAGTTTCTCCCTGCTGGTGGTGATTCTGATTTTCCGTCCCCAGGGCCTGCTTGGTCGCCCACTCGTGGCTAAGGTGTAAACATGTCTGC
Source organism: Pseudomonas sp. NIBRBAC000502773 (assembly GCF_006517195.1). Classification (NCBI taxonomy): domain Bacteria; kingdom Pseudomonadati; phylum Pseudomonadota; class Gammaproteobacteria; order Pseudomonadales; family Pseudomonadaceae; genus Pseudomonas; species Pseudomonas sp. NIBRBAC000502773. The sequence continues at coordinate 3,973,569 of NZ_CP041189.1, forward strand.
TGCCAAACCCATCGATATCAAGAAAAGTGTGGTCGATACGGTCCTTGCCGGGCTGATTTCGTTGATCGTGTTCGGTCCGATCGTCGGCGTGGTCCTCGACGGCTACAGCTTCAACCTGGAACCGGCCCGTGTGGCTACCCTGGTCGCCATCGTGATGGCCGGGCGCTTTGCCCTCAGCCTGTTCCTGCAAACCCCCAAGGGCCTGAAGATTCTGCAGGGCTTCGAGAGCAGCGGCTCCGGCGTGCATGTACTGCCACCGGACTACAAGTCGCGGCTGCGCTGGATCATCCCGGCGCTGATCGTGATCGCCATCGTGTTCCCGATCTTCGCCAACAAGTACCTGCTGACCGTGGTGATCCTCGGGCTGATCTACGTGTTGCTGGGCCTGGGCCTGAACATCGTGGTCGGCCTGGCCGGGCTGCTCGACCTGGGTTACGTGGCGTTCTACGCCATCGGCGCCTACGGCCTGGCGCTGGGTTATCAATACCTCGGCCTGGGCTTCTGGAGCGTGTTGCCGCTGGCAGCCATCGCAGCGGCTTTAGCGGGGTGCATACTCGGCTTCCCGGTGCTGCGAATGCACGGTGACTACCTGGCCATCGTGACCCTGGGTTTCGGTGAAATCATTCGCCTGGTGCTCAACAACTGGCTGTCGTTCACCGGCGGCCCCAACGGTATGCCGGTGCCTTCGCCGACCTTCCTGGGCCTGGAGTTCGGGCGCAAGGCCAAGGAGGGCGGGGTTCCGTTCCACGAGTTCTTCGGCATCGATTACAACCCCAACATCAAGTTCATGTTCATCTACATCGTGCTGTTCCTGGTGGTGCTGGCCGTGCTGTACATCAAGCACCGCCTGACCCGCATGCCGGTCGGCCGCGCCTGGGAAGCCTTGCGCGAAGATGAGATCGCCTGCCGCTCCATGGGCCTGAACCACGTGCTGGTCAAGCTCTCGGCCTTCACCATCGGCGCGTCCACGGCCGGTTTGGCCGGGGTGTTCTTTGCCAGTTACCAGGGCTTCGTCAACCCGTCGTCGTTCACCTTCTTCGAGTCGGCGCTGATCCTGGCCATCGTGGTACTGGGCGGTATGGGCTCGACGGTCGGCGTGGTGATCGCGGCGTTCGTGTTGACCGTTGCGCCTGAACTGCTGCGCAGCTTCAGCGAATACCGCGTGCTGCTGTTTGGCGTGCTGATGGTGGTGATGATGATCTGGCGACCGCGCGGCCTGATCCGGATCAGCCGCACCGGTGTGACACCACGCAAGGGGGTAGCGCCATGAGCAAGGAAATCGTCCTCTCCGTGGAACACCTGATGATGCACTTCGGTGGCATCAAGGCCTTGAGCGATGTGAGCCTCAAGGTCGAACGCAACTCGATCTTCGCCCTGATCGGCCCCAACGGTGCCGGCAAGACCACCGTGTTCAACTGCCTCACCGGCTTCTACAAAGCCAGCGGCGGCAAGATCGAACTGAACATCCGTGGCAAGCAGACCAATGTGATCCAGCTGCTCGGCGAGCGCTTCAAGGCCGTCGACTTCGTATCGCCGAAAAGCTTCTTGAGCCGGGTGTACTACAAGATGTTCGGCGGCACCCACCTGGTTAACCGCGCCGGCCTGGCGCGGACCTTCCAGAACATTCGCCTGTTCAAGGAAATGTCGGTGCTGGAAAACCTGCTGGTGGCCCAGCACATGTGGGTCAACCGCAACATGCTGGCGGGCATCCTCAACACCAAGGGCTACCGCAAGGCCGAAAGCGATGCCCTCGACCACGCGTTCTACTGGCTCGAAGTCGTGGACCTGGTGGACTGCGCCAACCGCCTGGCCGGTGAGCTTTCCTACGGCCAGCAGCGCCGCCTGGAAATCGCCCGCGCCATGTGCACCCGGCCGCAGATCATCTGCCTGGACGAACCGGCAGCGGGCCTCAACCCCCAGGAAACCGAAGCCCTCAGCGCGATGATTCGCCTGTTGCGCGACGAACACGACCTGACGGTGGTGCTGATCGAACACGACATGGGCATGGTGATGAGTATTTCCGACCACATTGTGGTGCTGGACCACGGCAACGTGATTGCCGAAGGCGGGCCGGAAGCGATCCGCAACGACCCGAAAGTGATTGCCGCCTACCTGGGCGCTGACGAAGAGGAGCTGGTATGAGTGCACCTATCCTCGAAATGAAGGACCTGGACGTGTTCTACGGCCCGATCCAGGCCCTGAAAAAAGTCTCGCTGCACATCAACGAAGGCGAAACCGTGAGCCTGATCGGCTCCAACGGCGCGGGTAAATCCACGCTGCTGATGTCGATCTTCGGCCAGCCACGGGCCGAGTCGGGGCAGATCCTCTACAACGGCGTCGACATTACCCACAAGTCGTCCCACTACATCGCCTCCAACGGCATTGCGCAGTCGCCGGAAGGGCGGCGGGTGTTCCCCGACATGACCGTCGAGGAAAACCTGCTGATGGGCACCATCCCCATTGGCGACAAGTTCGCCCAGGACGATATGCAACGCATGTTCGAGCTGTTCCCACGGCTCAAGGAACGACGTAACCAGCGCGCCATGACCATGTCCGGTGGTGAGCAGCAAATGCTCGCCATCGCCCGCGCGCTGATGAGCCGACCCAAGCTGTTGCTGCTGGACGAACCGAGCCTGGGCCTGGCGCCGATTGTGGTGAAGCAGATCTTTTCCACCCTGCGCGAGCTGGCCTCCACCGGGATGACCATCTTCCTGGTGGAGCAGAACGCCAACCATGCACTGCGTTTGTCGGACCGGGCATATGTGATGGTCAACGGTGAGATTCGCCTTACCGGCACCGGCAAGGAATTGCTGGTGAACGAGGAAGTGCGCAACGCTTATCTCGGTGGCCACTGATCTAAATAACGACGCAGTACCCCTGTGGGAGGGGGCTTGCCCCGATGGCGTTGTATCAGTCAGCACACCTGAAACTGACACACCGCCATCGGGGGCAAGCCCCCTCTCACATTTGTTTTGTGTCGCCCGCAAGACCGATCCCAAATTGTGGAAAACAAATCCAGCCCCCCTCCAAAGCGCGACATATAGCCGCCGCAAATCCCTGTTTTGTCACACTTTTGACTTGTCCCCATCCACTGTGGAACCGGCTGTGGGTAACGTGGGAGTAGCTGGCTGAACCCCTTTAAAACCGTGGCCTTCAGCGACGTGGTTGTTTTTTGATCAGCGGCTTTTTCGCGGCCGATCGAGGGGTTTGTCAACCTGTTTAAAGACACAGGTATATGACTGAAATATGTCCCGCCGGCCTGTGGATAAGTCTGTGACTAAACTCTGGAAAGACGGCCGCAGAGGCCGGAATGACTGGCCTCGAGCCATCGTTCGTTTTCCACCGATGCCCATGGGTCTACATACGCTTTCGCCCAGGTCAAGCAAAAAACTTTCTAAAATCGCCTGGAAGCCTTGTACACAGCGGCCTGAAGCGTTTTGCACTTGCCCCCAGAGACTGTGGGCGCAGCTGTGGATAACCTGCGCGCATATGGCTGCAAGCCACGGCTCATAAGGCTTTGCTCTGAATGATTAAAAAATGACCAGCCGTGCATGAAGTTCTGTGCATGGCGGTTGCCGCAACCGCGGCGTAAGGGCATTCTGCTGGCTGATTTTTTTCCCGATGCCCGCAAGGAGAACACCATGTCCAACACGCTGTTTATTACTGGCGCCACCTCAGGTTTCGGCGAAGCCTGCGCCCGTCGGTTTGCCGAGGCCGGCTGGAAACTGGTGCTTACCGGTCGTCGTGCCGAGCGTTTGAATGCGCTGGTCGAGGAGCTTTCCAAGCAGACCGAAGTGCACGGCCTGGTGGTGGACGTACGGGATCGCACAGGCATGGAAGAGGCGATCGCCAACCTGCCGCCATCGTTCGCCACCCTGCGCGGGCTGATCAACAACGCCGGCCTGGCCGTGGGCACCGACCCGGCGCCCAAGTGCAACCTCGACGATTGGGAAACCATGGTCGACACCAACATCAAAGGCCTGTTGACCACCACCAGCCTGCTGTTGCCGCGTTTGATCGCCCACGGCCGTGGCGCCGGGATCATCAACCTGGGCTCCATCGCCGGCAGCTACCCGTACCCGGGCAGCCATGTGTATGGCGGTTCCAAGGCGTTCGTGAAGCAGTTCTCCCTGAACCTGCGCTGTGACCTGCAGGGCACCGGCGTGCGTGTGACCAACATCGAGCCGGGCCTGTGCGAAAGCGAGTTCTCCCTGGTGCGCTTCGGCGGTGACCAGGCGCGCTACGACGCCACCTACGCCGGTGCCGAGCCGATCCAGCCGCAGGACATTGCCGACACCATCTTCTGGGTGCTGAACACGCCGGCGCACATCAACATCAACCGCCTGGAACTGATGCCGGTGAGCCAGACCTGGGCTGGGTTTGCGATTGAGCGGGGGGCCAAGTAAGGCTCTAGACCGCGTTGCTGCCATCGGGGGCTTGGCGAATCGTCGCACCGCCCCGATGGCGTCAAATCGGCCAAAACAGGCCATAAGGTACACTCCACCCCTGAAACCCCACCGCACCCTGCGGTTTAAAGGTTTTGACGGGAGGAAATGTGAGTAACCGAGGTGAGCAGTCACTGCTCAAACAATCGACGATCCTGATGTTCGCGGTAGCGATCGCCGGGATTGTCACGGGTGTGATATCTGGCGCCCAATCCATTCTGTTCGACGGCTTTTTCTCGCTGATCGCCACCGCCATCAAGGTGTTGATGCTGATCACGGCCAAGCTGATCGCCAAGAAAAGCAACGAGCGTTTCCAGTTCGGCTATTGGCACCTGGAGCCCATGGTGCTGCTGATCGAAGGCAGCTTCCTGCTGCTGATCGCCATCTATGCGTTCCTGAACGGTGTGTTCGGCATTATCAATGGCGGGCGCGAGATCGAGTTGGGCCTGGTGATCATCTACGCGGCGGTGTTTACCGTGGTCGAGTTCGCCTACTTCTTCTATGTGCGCTATCGCAACCGCAGGCTGAAATCCTCGCTGATCCAGTTCGACAACATCAGTTGGCTGGTGGACGCGATGCTCTCGGTGGGCCTGCTGGTGAGCTTTCTCGCCGCGCTGTTGCTCAAGTCCCAGGGCTATGGCGAGTGGGCGGTGTATGTCGATCCATTGATCCTGATCCTGTTGGCCCTGAGCATGCTGGCACCGGCGTTCAAGATCCTGCGCCCGGCGTTGCGCGAGGTGCTGGGGATCGCGCCGGATCACCTGGATGACAAAGTGCGCGAGGTGATGGACGCGGCGCAGGCCAGGCATGGGTTCGATGACTACGTGTCCTACGTGCAAAAGCACGGTCGGGCGCGGTTTATCGAAATCCATGTGGTGCTGCCGGCGGATTACCCGGTGGATAACGTCGCGACCCTGGATGGGCTGCGTGAAGAGATATCCACAGGGCTGGGCGCACCGGATGCGGCGCGCTGGCTGACGATCAGCTTTACCGGGGATCGCAAGTGGATTGCGTGATGGGTCGTTAGACCGAGGCCCTGCAGGTCATCCAAGATGCTGGATCAGCCCCTGGTAGCAGGTTGCCAAATGATACGGTGTGGTCGATGGCATATCCCGTCGGCTCACCGCGCCGTTGGCATCCAGGCATTCATGCCAGCCTTTCTCATGCAGGAAATGCTGTTGCAGCGCCAGCAGTTGGCGCTGCAGCACCGCCTCACTGCCAGGGCGCAAGGTCAGCGCCCGCAGGTACTCGGCCTGGGCCCAGATACGCTGGGTGCCGTCGCGTACGCTGCCATCAAGTGCCAACATGCCGCTGACCGCTCCGGTCGCGCTGTCCACACCCTTGTGCTCTGCGTAGGCAAACGCCCGCGTCAGTGACGCATGCAGCGGCGTGCCGCGCAGCACGGGCGACGATTCGAGCAAAAAGAACCACTCGAACTGGTGCCCCGGCTCAAACCAGTTATCCACAGCGCCCAGCGGTTTTTCCATCATCACGCCGTGCCGGCGGTCGATGAAACGCTGCTGCATGGCCGTCGCCAAGGCCAGCAGGGCCGCTTGCACAGGGGCATCCTCGCGCACCGCGAGGGTGGCGAGGAAACCTTCGGCCAGGTGCATCAACGGGTTTTGCAGCGGGCCGGACTGGAGGGACGACCAGTTGCGTTCCAGCACCGCCTCGTACAGGCCGTCCTCGGTGGCGAAGCGCTGGGCGACGACTTCGAGGGCAGCGTTAAGCACCGATTCCACCAGCGGTTCACGCACCTTGGCCCAATAATGGGCGCAGGCAAAGATGATGAAGGCGTGGGTGTAGAGGTCTTTGCGCTTGTCCAGCGGCTGGCCGGCGGGGTCGATGCTGTAGAACCAGCCGCCGTGTTCCCCATCGTGGAAGTGCCGTTGCAGGGAGCGGAACAGCACCGCCGCGCGCTCTTCAGCGAAGGCCGCCCCTGGCGCGCCGATCAGGCTGGCGAACAGGTACAACTGTCGCGCGCAGGCCATGGCGCGGTAGCGTTGCGGCGGCAGTGGGTGGTGATCGGCGTCCAGCGCCTCATAGGGCAACGCCAATTCGGCATTCCAGCCCGGGCCCTGCCAGAGCGGCACGATCAGGGTGTGGAAGTGCGTGAGCACGGCATTCAACGAAGGCTGGGGGGCGGAGCTTGGAGCGATGGGCATCGGCTGGCGTCGTCACGGCAGGGGTGTAGGCGCGCATGGTAGCAGGCTTGGGAACTGTGGTGTCTGCGCCACCGCTATCGGGGTGTAGAACCGTAGACATCGTTTACATCTGAAACCGGGGACATCGTTTACACATTTGAGGCCTGGACGCGGGTCATACCTCGTCCAAGCCTCCCCAAGGGATAATCACACAGGTACAAATCCCAAGCATCATCTTCAGCTTCTTTGAGCCCTATCCTTTCCCCGGACAGCGCCTCGCTGATAAATACCAACTTGCCGTTCCACTTGATCGATCCGTCCTGCCTGACGCTTCGAACTTTCATTTCTGCCGGATATTCCACATCGGGCAAGCACCCTGGATAAATTCGGGTGGACGGCACATACAAGTCTCCCGGACTTTTCATGCCGAGCGCTTCGTGAGGGCGTACGTAATTAAACTCATGCCTGAAATGCTCCAGCAAAAGCTGCTGCTCGACTAAGTTTTTCCCTAAGGGCAATTCAAGTTTCAAGCTACGGTGCATTCGTTCATGGCGACCATTCTGGGCGGGTCTTCCCGGCATGGTTCGCTCGGGATAAATACCCAGCCGAATCCACCAAACTGCCAGTGTGGATATTCTTGCCAGGCCAGGAGAGGCGAACGGTACCCCGTTGTCTGAACGGATAACTTCCGGCATGCCGTACTCCTGAAAAAGCCTCTCAAAGGCCTGTTTTACAGGCTGGGTCATGATCTTGGGATGGGCCCTACACGCTAAAATCAGCCGCGACGCATGGTCTGTGACGGTCAAAGGGAAGCACATCTGAGCATTAAGCATCTTGAACTGCCCTTTGTAGTCAGCACACCACGTCTTGTTAGGTTCGTCGGCCTTTCGCATTTGTGCGTGGGAAATGCTGTGTCGGCGTTTGAAGCGCCGCTTTTTGACGAGCCCAAGTCGGTCAAGCCATTGACCGGCCGTACTTGGAGAGGGCCAGATGACGGAGGGATCTTCCAGCCGTAATAGCTCGAGAAGCTTTTTCGGCCCCCATTTATCGTGAGCCTCCTTCATCGCTACTACACGGGCCAAAATCTCGTCGTCGGTTTTATTTGGGCTGTTGTGAGGTCGCCGGGACAGTTCGGATAAAGACCTCAAATCGCCGTCGTGCCGGGCAATCCACTTATCGACGGTAGGTCGGCTAACGTCAAAGCGGCGTGCCAACTGGCTTTTAGTGAAGTTGCCAGAAAGCCAATCAGCTACCAGCTTGATTCTTTGATTCATGGGGGACTCTTGGTTCCAGGGCATGATCAGTTACCTCCTGATCATGCGTATTAACCTGTAAACCATGTCCCCGGTTAGAAATGTAAACGATGTCCCCGGTTTGTACCGGGGCAAGCCCCCTCCCACTTTTGACTGCGTTCCACAGGTGGAACTCGGTCGAATGTGAGGGAACTTGCCCCGATAAGGGCCTTATAAGCGCTGCAAATCTTAGCCTGCCAGCAACCACACCCCAGTCGCCGCCGAAGCCGCTCCGGCAATCCGCACCAGCGGCGCCGCTGCGGCCGGCAACCAGCGCACCAGCGCATACCCGGCTGCGTGCAGTGCAGCGGTCGCGCCGACAAAACCGGCGGCATACGCCCAAGGGCTCGACATCTCCGGCAACTCCAAGCCATGGGCCACACCATGGAACAACGCAAACAACGCCGTTGCACCCATGGCCATGAACAACGGCGGACGCACCGCCAGTGCCACGGCCAGGCCCAGGGCCAGGACCGAGGCGGCAATCCCGCTTTCCAGCGCGGGCAATTGCAGTCCTTCAAAACCCAGCATCCCGCCGATCAGCATGGTGCCGACAAAGGTGCACGGCAGGGCCCAGCGCGCGGCGCCTTTTTGTTGTGCGGCCCACAGACCGACCGCAACCATGGCCAGCAAGTGGTCGAGGCCGCCCAACGGGTGGCTGATACCGGCCACCAGGCCGTTGTCGCCGTGGCCAGGGTGAGCGAAAGCCAGGGCGGGTGTGAGCAGCAGGGCCGCTGCGGCGAGAAGTTTATTGAGGCTCATGAGCAGGTTCCTTATGGGTTGATCAGGCGGCGGTCAGCAGGCCTTGGCGTTCGATAAAGGCGACGATTTCATCCAGGCCGACTCCGGTTTTCTGGTTGCTGAACACAAAGGGCTTGCCGTTGCGCATGCGCTGGGTGTCGCTGTTCATCAGCTCCAGCGAGGCGCCCACCAGCGGCGCCAGGTCGATCTTGTTGATCACCAGCAGGTCGGATTTGCAGATACCCGGCCCGCCCTTGCGCGGCAGCTTGTCGCCGGCGGACACATCGATCACGTAGATGGTCAGGTCCGACAGCTCCGGGCTGAAGGTGGCCGAGAGGTTGTCGCCGCCGGACTCCACCAGGATCAGGTCCAGGCCGGGAAAGCGGCGGTTGAGTTGGTCCACCGCTTCCAGATTGATCGAGGCGTCCTCGCGAATCGCCGTGTGCGGGCAGCCGCCGGTTTCCACGCCGATGATGCGCTCCGGCGCCAGGGCCTGGTTGCGCACCAGGAAGTCGGCGTCTTCGCGGGTGTAGATGTCGTTGGTGACCACCGCCAGGTTGTAGCGATCGCGCAGCGCGAGGCACAGGGCCAGGGTCAGGGCGGTCTTGCCGGAGCCGACCGGGCCGCCGATACCGACACGCAGGGGTTGTGTATTCATGTCTGAATCTCCAAAAAAGCCTTAGGAACGGAACAGGCGGCTGTACTGGCGCTCGTGGGCCATGCTCGCCAGGGACAGGCCGAAGGCGGCGCTGCCGAAATGCTGGGGGTCGATGCGGGCGGCGTCGTGCTGGGCCTGTTGCAGCAGGGGCAGCAGCTCGCTGGTCAGGCGTTGCGCGGCTTGCTGGCCCAGGGGCAGGGTTTTCATCAGCACGGCCAATTGGTTTTCCAGCCAGCTCCAGAGCCAGGCGGCGAGGGCGTCGTCGGCGCTGATCGCCCAGGCGCGCGCGGCCAGTGCCCAGCCGAGGGCCAAGTGCGGTTCGCGGCGTTGCTCCAGGAAGCTGCGGGCGTCGCTGTCCAGTTCCGGCAGGCCATTGAGCAACTGCTGCAGGGAGTAACCCATCTGCCGACTTTCCTGATACAGCTCCCGGGTTTCGCGGCTGGCTTGATGCGCTTCGCACAGCTGCGCCAACACCGGCCAGTCCTGCTCTGCGGCGGCGCGGCAATGGGCGAGCAACAGCGGGGCTTCGAAGCGCGCGAGGTTGAGCAGCAATTGGTCGCTGATCCAGCGGCGAGCGCTGGCGGCATCGTTGACGTGGCCGTTCTCCACGGCCATTTCCAAACCTTGGGAATAGCTGTAGCCGCCAATCGGCAACTGCGGACTGGCCAGACGCAACAGCGCCCAGGCTGGGCTCATAGACGTACGCCGAACTGATGCAGCTTGGGCGGGTAGTTGAAATCTTCATCGCCATGCCGGGAGTGGTGGTGGCCGCCGCCATAGGCGCCGTGTTCCGGTTGGAACGGCGCCTCGATGGTTTCGGTGTGGGCGCCCAGTTGCTCAAGCATGGCCTTGAGCACGTAGTCGTCGAGCAGGCGCAACCAGCCATCCCCCACTTGCAAGGCCACATGGCGGTTGCCGAGGTGGTAGGCGGCGCGGGTCAGTTCAAAGGCGTTGCTGCAGGTGACGTGCAACAGGTGTTCAGGGCGGGCGCACACGCGTACGACACGTCCGTCTTCGGCTTGTAGGAATTCGCCATCGTGCAACGGCGGCTGGCCGCGCTCCAGAAACAGGCCGACGTCTTCGCCGTCGGCACTGAAACAGCGCAGGCGGCTCTTGCTGCGTGCTTCGAAATTTAGCAGCAGCTCAGCGGCCCAGAGGGCTTGGGGGGCGATTCGGCGGTGGATCACCAGCATCAGGAAGCTTCCAGCTATGAGCGATGGAAGTGCTAGAGCAAGGGGCTTGCCAATCCGGTCAGGCGTAGGAATTACCTGTCGGCAGACAGGGCTGTGCTACTGAACGGGGCGTGGGAAGGGTTTATGAGTGGTCGAAAATGGTGCGATTAACTTATGCGTGCACTGCTCTCGAGCGTTTTCGGATTTGTCCTACGCTCGATCAGGAATTGGCGTTCAAAACGTTACGTGCCGTGTCTTTAGGCTATGCGCCGTGTTTAATCCACTGCGACGTTTATCATGTTCAAGTCATTTTTTTGCTTGGCTATTGTCAGTCTGTCTTTGGCCATTTCATCGGCCTCGGCCAATCTGCAGCCGCGTTCGACCTTTACAGTTTCGGTTAAGGAGGCCTCTATCAATGATGTGATCGACCGCGCTCACGAGCTGCTGGGCACCCCCTATAAATGGGGTGGTTCTTCAGCAGAGCAGGGGTTCGATTGCAGCAGCTTCCTGGTTTACCTGTTCAAGACCCAAGCCAATATCCAGATACCGCGCACCACGGTGGCGATGCACCGCTCAACGGCCCCGACGATCCAGCGCACGGCTTTAAAGCCAGGGGATGCGGTGTTTTTCAAAGGCAATGGGCGCGGCCAGGTCAGCCATGTCGGCCTGTATATCGGCGGGGGTAAATTCATTCATTCACCGCGCACCGGCAAAAGCATCCGCATCGATTCACTGAGCAACAGCTACTGGAACAAGCACTACACCACCGCCAAGCGTTTTCACACCGCGGGTTGACGGCCTATTCGGTGCTGCCCAGGCCTTGCCAGTGCTTGAGGCCGATAAAAATAAAGCGCAGTTGCTGGGTGATTTTCGCCTGGGGCGTGAGGTGGGCAGGCAAGGCCTGGGCGGGCGGGTCGATGATGTCGGGGAGGGTGGCAAACACGCTTTTGACGATCAGGTCGGCCATCACGTGCAACCCTTCGGCGTCCAGGTGCTGCAGTTTGGGCATAAGCGTCAGATCGGCCGCCAGGTCGCGGGTGATGTCTTCACGCAGGGCACCGATGGCTTGGCGCACCGCCAGGCAACCGCCGTATTGCTCGCGGGCCAGGAACAGGAATTGCGAGCGGTTGGCCGAGACCACATCGAGAAAAATCCGCACTGAGGCATCGATAATGCCGCCCATCACGAATTCGTTGTGACGCACCAGGCGAATGGTGGCGCGAAAGGTCTGGCCCACCTCACTCACCAATACAAGTCCAAGCTGGTCCATATCGGCAAAGTGGCGATAGAACCCGGTGGGGACAATGCCTGCGGTCTTGGCCACTTCACGCAGGCTCAGGCTGCCAAACCCACGGCCACACTCCATCAGATGGCGGGCAGCGTCCATCAGGGCGAGGCGGGTTTGTTGCTTCTGTTCGGCACGGGGCAGCATGGGCGGGCGGGCTTTGTCGGCAAGTACAGCGACGCACTCTAGCAAAACAGCTTCATTGACGTCGAACTTGGCGGGGGATAGGTGAGGATGTTGCGTGACAGGCTCTACAAAAAGTCAAAAGCCCGGTCGGCAGATCGGGCTTTTTTCTGGGCCACCACGGGGTCAGCTCTGAGCTTGATGCAGTTCTTGCAGGCGATCAGCACCACCTTCGGCAACACCTTCGGCGTAGGCACGCTCGTTGGCTTGTTCCGCACCACCTTCAACCAGACCTTTCTGTTCCAGGCGATCACGGCCACCTTCGGCAACACCTTCAGCGTAGGCGCGCTTGTTGGCGTGTTCCGAACCGTTTTCAGCGACAGCACCTTTGGCGTAGTCACGGTTCTCGTCTTCTTGCGAACCGCTGCGGGCCAGGGTCTGGTTGAAGTGAACGGCGTCGGCCTTGGCTTGTGGGGTAACCTGTTCGGCGGCTGGCAGGGCAAAGGCGCTGGAAGCCAGGATGGATAACAGGACTGTAGCGAGTACTTGGCGTTTCATGATGGGTTGCTCCTTGGGAGGGCGATAAAGTGGGTACAGGGCTAATGCTACTCTCGATAAGTCGATATAAAAGTTCATAAACACAATGGTAATAATCAACAGAATTGATTGTTCGTCAGGGAGGCTCTAGATCGGGCCTCTCAAGCACGCGGTTTTGCACCGAGGTGGGTATTTTCGACACGAACATGGGTAACAATGGTGCGCCGTGGATGATCGAATCTGTCGAAACGGTCAGGAAAGCAGGTTTTCAAGGGTAAATCGGAGATTGGGTTAAACCCACGAGCGGTTTGCCAGTCGTAGTTTTATAAGCTGTCCTACAGGTGTTGGTTCAGCCGGTCGTATTCAGGAGTCCTGTGCAATGACGCGCACTCGTAAAATCGTCATGTGGAGCTGCGCCAGCTTCGTTGTGTTAATCGCTGTGGTGGTACTGGTCCTGGTGTTCTTCGACTGGAACCGCATCAAGCCCCCGCTCAATGCCAAAGTTTCTGAAGAACTGCATCGCCCGTTTGCCATCAACGGCAACCTGGCGGTGGTGTGGGCGCGTGAGCCCGATGAAGGCGGCTGGCGCGCCTGGGTGCCGTGGCCCCATGTGATTGCCGAGGACCTGACCCTGGGCAACCCCGACTGGTCGAAAAAACCGCAGATGGTCACGCTGAAAAAGGTCGAGCTGCGCATTTCGCCGCTGGCGTTGCTGGTGCAGCGCGTGGTGATCCCGCGTATCGACCTCACCGAGCCGAGTGCCGAGTTGCAGCGCCTGGCCGATGGCCGCGCCAACTGGACGTTCACGTTCGACCCCAAGGACCCCGACGCCGAACCTTCCAACTGGGTGGTGGACATCGGCGCCATCGGGTTCGACAAGGGCCACGTGACCCTCGACGACCAGACCCTCAAGACTCAGCTGGACGTGATCATCGACCCCCTGGGCAAGCCGATCCCGTTCGGTGAAATCGTCGGTGACGCCGATGCCAGGAAGGCCTTGGAAAAAGGCTCCGCGCCCCAGGACTATGCGTTCGCCCTCAAGGTCAAGGGCCAGTACCACGGCCAGAAGCTCGACGGCAGCGGCAAGATCGGCGGCCTGCTGGCCTTGCAGGACGCGGCCAAGCCGTTTCCGCTGCAAGCCCAGGTCAGGATTGCCGATACCAGCATCGCATTGGCAGGCACCTTGATCGACCCGTTGAACCTCGGCGCCCTGGACCTGCGCCTGAAACTGTCCGGCAGCAGCCTGGGTAACCTCTACCCGCTGACCGGCGTCACCTTGCCGGATTCGCCGGCCTACTCCACTGACGGCCACTTGATCGCCAAGTTGCACGAGGCCAGCGGCGCGTCATTCAGTTACGAAAACTTCAACGGCAAGATCGGCAACAGCGATATCCACGGCAACCTCGCCTATGTCGCCAGCCAGCCACGTCCCAAGCTCAGCGGTGCGTTGGTGTCCAACCAATTGCTGATGAGCGACCTCGCCCCCCTGATCGGTGCCGACTCCAACGCCAAGCAAAAAGCGCGTGGCGGTGAGAGCAAACAGCCGGCGACCAAAGTGCTGCCGGTGGAAGAGTTCCGCACCGAGCGCTGGCGCGACATGGATGCCGATGTGGAATTCACCGGCAAACGCATCATGCACAGTGCCGAGTTGCCCTTCACCGACCTGTACACCCACCTGGTGCTCAACGACGGCGAACTGAGCCTGGAACCGCTGCGATTCGGCGTCGCTGGCGGCAAGCTGGATGCGCAGATTCGCTTGAACGGCCGCACCACGCCGATGGAAGGCCGCGCCAAACTGACTGCGCGCAACTTCAAGCTCAAGCAGTTGTTCCCGACCTTCGAACCGATGAAAACCAGCTTTGGTGAACTCAACGGCGATGCCGATCTTTCCGGGCGTGGCAACTCTGTCGCGGCGCTGCTGGGCACCTCCAACGGTGACCTGAAGATGCTGATCAACGACGGCGCCATCAGCCGTGGCCTGATGGAAATTGCCGGGCTCAACGTTGGCAACTACGTGGTGGGGCGCCTGTTCGGCGACAAGGAAGTGAAGATCAACTGCGCGGCGGCGGACTTCGGGATCAAGACCGGCCTGGCAACCACGCGCTTGTTTGTGTTCGATACCGAGAACGCGATCATCTATATCGATGGCACCGCCAACATGGCCACCGAACAGCTCGACCTGACCATCACCCCAGAATCCAAGGGTTTCCGCCTGTTTTCCCTGCGTTCGCCGTTGTACGTCAACGGCCCGTTCATCAAGCCCAACGCGGGTGTAAAAGCCATTCCCCTGGCCCTGCGTGGCGCGGGCATGGTGGCACTGGGCGTGATCGCCGGCCCGGCAGCGGGCCTGTTGGCGCTGGTGGCACCGAGCGCCGATGCGCCGAACCAGTGCGCACCGTTGTTGCAGCAGATGAAGGAAGGCAAGGCGCCGAAGACGGTTAAAGGCTGATCGTCGAAATTGTCAGAAAGAGCGACCCTCGGGTCGCCTTTTTTATCACGGCGCCGTAAGTATGATCCTAGTCTTGTGTAGCTCATTTCTGAAGCGCTAAAACCGCCCCTGATTCCCCTTACGCCTCCTGGGTTGCCTTCCTATAGTCGGCCGCCACAGTCACTTGGAGGCTTAATCCATGCAGGGAGCCTACGCATTTATCAATGAGCGACCGCAGCCTTATCCACTGCTCAAGCTCAGCCTTTCTCTTACCCCCCATACACAAACAAAGTTCGACATCGTCAACCAGCACATCCGCAATGTCGTGGTACTGCCAGGGCAGTTGGTGATCATTCCTGATGCGCGCACGGCGTCTTGCACCGCTGAAGAAGCGCAACTGATGCGCTCAGCGCAGAACATAAAACAGGCGTTGCTGGCGCATTCCGCAACCGATCAGTTTTTGATCAAAAACTACGATCTACTACAGATCATCATGACCAACGCTTCGATCGGTGTCGGGAGTGCCAGCAGTGCCTGGAGTAAACATCTTGCGGCAGTCGAGAGGACACTCCACGACATCGAGGCTTTGCATAAGCAGTACTTGAGCAAGGGTACAACGGCCGCGAGGGATGGGTTTCTGGCAAAACGCAGGGTGTTGTTTGCAAAGCTGGAGGGGCAGCTCTCGGGTATGGCTCGTTTGGGTACGGGCTTGAAAAATGAAGGGTCGATCAAAAAGATGTTGGGCATTTCTACTAAAAGCTATTGGCATCACGGTGAGATTCGTAAGTACGAAGAGACAGTCAAGCGCATCGCCAAGGCATCACAGATGTTGAAAAAGGGTACTTATATCGGTATCGCACTGGATGTTGGGGCGACGGCGTTGGAAATAACGGAGGCATGTTCCACCGGACGCGAGCAGGAATGTACTCGGGCGAAGTTTGTGGAGGGAGGGAAGTTGGTGTTAGGAGTTGGTGGCGCCGCTTACGGGGGATACGCAGGAGTGGGACTTGGGGTTGCCGTATGTGCAGCAGTTTTTGCCATACCTACCGCCGGAGCGAGTGCGCTAGGCTGCGCCATAGTGGGTGGGGCCATTGGTGGCCTCGCCGTGGGTGCTTTAGGAAGCCACACGGGTGAGCAAATAGGAACCCGCCTTTATGAAGTTTCAGGGGGGGAATGATGCCAGAGTCCATCGGTATGTGGTCGGGTGTGTTGATGTTGCTGAGCGTTCCCTTAAATTTATATGTCATCTATACAAGGCTGGAAGAGGCTGAAGACTATCTCAAGTTCAGCTCATTCATAGTGACGTTCAAATACAGGTTTGGATTCGGACCGTTTAGTGGGAAGTTGAAACGTCTCTTCGCTATTGCACCTGTCATCCTTATGCCGAGGCTTTTTCAATGGAGATACCTCGCACTCGTTGAGGATGTGAAACGTATGCCAAGAAGTCTCAAACTTTGGATTGTAGTTCCCTACCTGCTCACTATGTCTTCCTTCGCTGGAATGGCCCTGTCTTGGTTTCTGACTGGATAACGGTCATGGCAGAAAAAAGTGGGGAGAGCCGGTTAACCAACTCCCCCACCTTTTTGCGCCGCTATTTACAGGCTTTCTAGGATGTCGGCCATATCGTCCGCATGCTCTTCTTCCTGAGCCAGGATCTCTTCAAACAGACGGCGCGTGGTCGGATCCTTATCACCGATGTACTGGATGATTTCGCGGTAGCTGTCCACCGCGATCCGCTCGGCCACCAGGTCTTCGTAGACCATTTCCTTCAAGCTGTTACCGGCCACGTATTGGGCGTGGGAGTTCTTCGACAGCAGGTCAGGGTTGAATTCCGGCTCGCCGCCCAATTGCACGATACGCTCGGCAAGTTTGTCGGCGTGCTCGGCTTCCTGGGTGGCGTGTTCGAGGAATTCCTGCGCGGCGACGGCCGCTTTAACGCCGCTGGCCATGAAGTAGTGACGCTTGTAGCGCAGCACACACACCAGTTCAGTGGCCAGGGAGCCGTTGAGCAGGCGGATGATCTCTTCGCGGTCGGCGTCATAGCCCTCGGTCACGGCACCGTTTTCGACGTTCTGGCGGGCGCGGCTGCGCAGGGTCGCAACGTCAGTCAAGTTTGCTTCAGTCATCTCAATCTCCTGGGGCTAATCCGGTTTTACGCCACGCTCTGTCGGCGTGATCGCTCCCAGTTGTGAGTCACGGGCGCAGCAAAAAGTTTTATTGGATTTGCCAGGCGTGTCATCAGCGCGTCGCCGGAATTGGGCTAGCCTGCCATCATCCTCTCTTGATCAAGGACGTTCGCTTCATGTCGCAGTCGTTAGCCACGCGTTATCCCTTGGTGCTGGTGCCCGGCATGCTGGGGTTCGTGCGCCTGGGGTTCTTCCCCTACTGGTATGGCATTGTCCCGGCACTGCGGGCGGGTGGGGCGCAGGTGTTTCCCATCCAGGTGGCGCCGCTGGACTCCAGCGAGGTGCGTGGCGAGCAGTTGCTGGCGCAGATCGAGCGCATTCGCCTTGAGACCGGCGCCGACAAGGTCAACCTGATCGGCCATAGCCAGGGCGCGCTGACCGCCCGTTATGCGGCGGCCAAGCGCCCGGAGTGGGTGGCGTCGGTGACGTCGGTGGCCGGGCCCAACCACGGTTCGGAACTGGCGGACCATATCCACGCCCATTATCCGGCCGACAGCGTGAAGGGCCGGCTGATGAGCGCGCTGTTTCATCTGGTTGCAACGGTGATGAGCCTGCTGGAAACCGGCTATCGCGGCCCGCGTTTCAAGGCGGACTTGCAGGCGTCCCACCATTCCCTGACCAGCGCAGGCGTGGCGCTGTTCAACCGCAAGTATCCCCAAGGGTTGCCGCATACCTGGGGCGGGCACGGGGCGGAGGTGGACAATGGCGTGCGCTACTACTCATGGTCTGGCATCTTGCAACCGGGCAAGACCGATCGCGGACGCAACCTGCTGGACGGGACGAATCGAAGTTGCCGATTGTTCGCCCGCAGCTTCGTGCGCGAGAAGGGCCAGTGCGACGGCATGGTCGGGCGCTGCAGCTCGCACCTGGGGCGGGTGATCGGCGATGACTACGCCCTGGACCACTTCGACATCGTCAACCAATCCATGGGCCTGGTCGGCAAGGGCGCCGAGCCGATTCGGTTGTTCGTCGAGCATGCCCAGCGCCTGAAGGCGGCCGGGGTTTAAGCCTGGCGGCGCACTGGCGTGGTCCAACGCTCCGACAAAATCACCCCGCCCAAGGTCAGCAAACCGCCCACCAGGTGATACAACGCCAATTCCTCCCTGAGCACCACGGCCGCAATCAATGCGGTAATCAACGGCAGCAGGTTGAAAAACAAGGTGGTGCGGCTGGGGCCCAGGGTCTTCACCGAGTGCATCCACGCCAGTGGCGCCAGCATCGAAGCCAGCAAGCATGCATAGAGCACCAGCGGAATATTCGTCCAGCCCAGGCCGGCTTTTGCCGAGAACAAAAACAGCGGAAACAGCACCACCACCGCCACCAGCACCTGCAAATACAGGAGCACCAGCGGCGGCAGGCGCAGCTGCCATTTTTTCAACAGGGTGCTGTAGACCGCGTACGCCAGGGTCGCGACCAGCATCATCGCATCGCCCAGGTTCACGCCGTGCTGCAGCAACGCGCCGAGGCTGCCGGCCGACACCACCACCACCACCCCTGCGAATGACAGCACCGCACCCGTCAGCGCGCCAAAGGTCAGGCGCTGACCCAGGCTGATGATGGCCGCCGTCAGGGCCATCAACGGCATCAACGACAGGATGATGCCCATGTTGGTGGCGCTGGTCAGCGAGGCAGCGTAGTACGCCAGGCTCTGGTACACCGCCATGCCCAGCACGCCAAGGATGCCGATCTTGCCCAGGTTCGGGCGGATCAGCGGCCAGTGGGCGATGACCGGCTTGAGCATGAAGGGTGTAAATAGCAGGGCCGCCAGCAACCAGCGATAAAAGCCGATTTCAGCCGGGAAGATCGAACCCACGGCCAATTTGTTGACCACGGTATTGCCGGCCCAGATAAAGATGGCCAGCAGGGGATACGCGTATTGCATCGAAAGAAACCAAGTGTGTTGATAAGGCCGGATTATCCCTTGTCTGGATCGAAGCCTATACTGCGATCCAGACAAACGACCTCTATATCCAGACAATATGGCCAGACACACCGTACGCCTCGCGGATTTTGCCCGCCTGCCAAGCCCCGTGTACTTCCGCTACTCCGACTTTGCCCCCGACACGGAGTGCACCCCGCACCAGCATGTCTGGGGCTCACTGGACTACTCCGCCAGCGGCGTGATGCGCATGGAAGTGGCCGGCAAACGCTTTATATCGCCGCCGCAGTACGCGGTGTGGGTCCCACCCAGTACCGAACACAGCTCCTACAACGCCGAGGCGATTGTCTACCGTTCGGTGGGCCTTTCGCCGCCGCTCTGCGAGCACTTGCCCAAGCAGCCTTGCACCCTGGCCATCAGCGACATCCTCAAGGCCATCCTCAGCGACTTCGCCCAGCGTGACGTCAACATCCCGCACACCGAGGCCGACATCCGCCTGGCCCAGGTGCTGGTCGATCAGCTCAGGCAGGCGCCGATCCACGAGGGTTTTTTGCCCTACGCCCGCCACCCCGGGCTGCTCGGCGTGTTGGAAGGCATGCAGGCCGACCCCGCTGACAACCGTCCCCTGGCGCACTGGGCCGAACAAGTGCATGTCAGCGAGCGCACCCTGGCGCGGCAATTTGTGCGTGAGCTGGGCATGAGCTTTGGCGAATGGCGCCAGCGCCTGCGCTACCTCGCCGCCATCGAAGCCCTCGACAGCGGGCGCAGTGTGCAAAATGTGGCGTTTGACCTCGGCTACAGCAGCGCCTCGGCGTTTATCGCGATGTTCCAGCGCCAGGCCGGCTGCACCCCGGAGCAGTACCGGCGGACGAATATTCGCAGCCGATGAAGATGTAACAAGGTTTGGCTACACTGCTGGGTAGGCCGTGCCTCCCGGCACGGTAACAGGGAGAAAACTCCATGAAGATGCTGCGTATTCCGCTGTTGATGATGGGCCTGCTGCTGTGTTCCCAGGGCTTCGCCGCTACCGCCCAGCAAAACAAGATGACCACCTGCAATGCCGAAGCCACCACCAAGACGCTCAAGGGCGACGAGCGCAAGGCTTTCATGAAAACCTGCCTGTCGGCGCCGGCGGCCAATGATGCGAAGACGCTCACCCCGCAACAGCAGAAGATGAAGGATTGCAATGCGTCGGCGAAAACCAAGGCGCTGACCGGCGATGCGCGCAAGACGTTCATGAGCACCTGCCTCAAGGGCAGTTGAGTACGCGAATCCCCTTGTGGGAGGGGGCGACTATTCGACTTGCCCCCTCCCACACTTGATCGTATTCGCAACCTATCCACTCGCTTGATTCTCTCAAGGCTGGCAGACTGCCCATCCTTTAACGCCGTTCGTTTTGAGGCTGTATGCCAACGTTTTCTCAGCGTCACGTGTTATTGCTGGCCAGCTACATCATCATTTTCGGCGGGTTGCTGCTGGTATTGCCGCTGAAATTGCTGCCCAGCCTGCTGGCCGGCCTGTTGGTCTATGAACTGGTCAACATGCTCACCCCCCAACTGCAACGGTTGATCGAAGGGCGCCGCGCGCGCTGGTTGGCGGTGGCCTTGCTCGGCACCCTGATCGTCAGCGTGCTGGCCCTGATCTTCGCCGGCGCCATCAGCTTCTTGCTTCATGAGGCGGAAAACCCCGGGGCTTCCCTGGATAAATTCATGGGCGTAGTCGACCGCGCGCGCGGCCAACTGCCGCCATTCCTCGATGCCTACCTGCCCGCCAGCGCGGCCGAGTTCCGCGTGGCCATCGGCGACTGGCTGAGCAAGCACCTGAGCGAACTGCAACTGGTCGGCAAAGACGCCGCCCACATGTTCGTTACCCTGCTGATCGGCATGGTGCTCGGCGCGATCATCGCCCTGCAGCGGGTGCCCGACCTGACCAAGCGCAAACCCCTGGCAGCCGCGCTGTTCGACCGCCTGCACCTGCTGGTCCAGGCCTTTCGCAATATCGTCTTCGCGCAGATCAAGATCGCCGCGCTCAATACGGCCTTCACCGCGATCTTCCTGGCCGTGGTGCTGCCGTTGTGCGGTATTCACCTGCCGCTGACCAAGACCCTGATCGTGTTGACCTTCCTGCTCGGCCTGCTACCGGTGATCGGCAACCTGATGTCCAACACCCTGATCACCATCGTCGCGCTGTCGTTGTCGATCTGGGTGGCGGTGGCGGCGCTGGGGTATCTGATCGTGATCCACAAGGTCGAGTACTTCCTCAACGCGCGCATCGTCGGCGGGCAGATCAGTGCCAAATCCTGGGAGTTGCTCCTGGCGATGCTGGTGTTTGAAGCGGCGTTTGGTTTGCCGGGGGTGGTGGCAGGCCCGATTTACTATGCGTATCTGAAGAGTGAGCTGAAGCTCGGCGGGATGGTTTAAGGCGTGTGTTGCCTGGGCGGGCCCCATCGGGGGCTTGCCCCCGATGAAGTCGCCACGGTATTTCAGGTGAAACTCAGCAGCCGTAGCGCTTGCTCGCCTCAATCGCCAAGCCGCTGCCGATACTGCCGAAGATATTGCCTTCCACATGCCGCGCATTCGGCAGCATGGCCGAGATGCTGTGGCGCAGCGCCGGGATGCCGCTGGAACCGCCGGTAAAGAACACCGTGTCCACCTGGGCCACTGCCACCGAAGCATCGGTGAGCAACTGCGTTACGCTGTTGCGCACGCGCTCCAGCAAGCCATCGATGGCCGACTCGAACAGTGCGCGGCTCAGGTCCACGCTCAACCCCGGCTCAACCCGGTCCAGCAGCACGTGGCGGTTGTCTTCGTGGGTGAGCTGGATTTTGGTCTCTTCCACTTCCATGGCCAGCCAGTGCCCGGCGCGCTGTTCGATCAGCTTGAACAGGCGATCGATGCCGCCGGTGTCTTCGATGTCATAGCGCATGCTGCCCAGGGCCAGCTGGGATTTCTGCGAGTACACCGAGTTGATGGTGTGCCAGGTCGCCAGGTTCATGTGGTGGCTGGTGGGCATGTAGGCGCCGCTTTTCATGCGGCTGCCATAGCCGAACAGCGGCATTATGCCGGCCAGGGACAGTTGCTTGTCGAAGTCGGTCCCGCCGATGTGCACGCCGCCGGTGGCGAGGATGTCGTCCTGGCGGTTGTCGTTGTGGCGGCGGTCCGGGGACAGGCGCACCAGCGAAAAGTCTGACGTACCCCCGCCGATGTCGACGATCAGTACCAGTTCTTCCTTCTCGATGGTGGACTCGTAGTCGAACGCGGCGGCAATCGGTTCGTACTGGAACGAAATGTCCTTGAAACCGATCTTGCGCGCTACGTCGACCAGGGTGTTTTCGGCTTCCTGGTCGGCCATCGGGTCGTCATCGACGAAAAACACCGGGCGGCCCAGCACCACTTCTTCGAACTCGCGGCCGGCGGTGGTTTCGGCGCGGCTCTTGAGCTGGCCGATAAACAGCGCCAGCAGATCGGTGAACGGCATCGCCGTGCCCAATACGCTGGTGTCGTGCTTGATCAACTTGGAACCCAGCAGGCTCTTGAGCGAGCGCATCAGCCGGCCTTCGTAGTTCTCCAGGTATTCGTGCAGGGCCAGGCGACCGTAGACCGGGCGGCGCTCCTCGAAGTTGAAGAACACCACCGACGGCAGGGTGATCTTGTCGTCCTCCAGCGCGATAAGCGTTTCCATGCCGGGGCGGATCCAGCCGACGGTGGAGTTGGACGTGCCGAAGTCGATACCGCAGGCACGGGCTGGGGATGGGTTTTTCATGTCTATCGGGTTCCGGTTGAAAAACGGCCGCGCAGTGTATGCCAGTCGAGGGCGGATGCGTAGGCCGACCATCCGTTAAATCGTGCTTGAAAGTTCGGCATTCGCCCCCACATCTGGTGCATACGGCAAGCGCCGATAACACTTTGACGCACCCCCAGGCCACAAGACTCAACAGGTGCAAACCAGCGCACGTTGTGCCCCGGGCTGTGCGATCTCGATTAAGGATGGTGAACCGCCGATGGATTTCAAAGACTACTACAAGATTCTGGGTGTCGAGCCGAGCGCCGATGACAAGGAAATCAAGGCTGCCTATCGCAAGCTCGCACGCAAATATCACCCGGACGTGAGCAAGGAAAAAGACGCCGAAGCCAAGTTCAAGGACGCGTCCGAAGCCTATGAAGCGCTTAAAAGCGCCGACAAGCGCGCCGAATACGACGAACTGCGCAAATACGGCCAACATGGCCAACCGTTCCAGGGCCCGCCAGGCTGGCAGAGCCGTGGCGGGTTTGGCGGTGGCCAGGGCACCGAGGACTTTTCCGACTTCTTCAGCTCGATCTTTGGCGGGCGTGGCGATGCCTTCGGTGGCGGCCAGCGCCGTCCAACCGGGCGCAAGGGCCAGGACGTGGAGATGCAGCTGTCGGTGTTCCTCGAAGAGACACTGTCCACCGAGTCCAAGCAGATCAGCTTCCAGGTGCCGCAATACGACGCCTCGGGCCGGCATGTCAGCAACACCACCAAGAGCCTGAACGTGAAGATCCCCGCCGGTGTCGCCGACGGTGAGCGTATTCGCCTCAAAGGCCAGGGCGCACCGGGTGTTGGCGGCGGGGCCAACGGTGACCTGTACCTGATCGTCAAGTTTGCGCCGCACCCCAAGTTCGAAGTGGACGGCGAAAACCTGATCATCAACCTGCCGCTGGCACCATGGGAATTGGCTCTGGGCGCGGAAGTGGCCGTGCCGACCCTGACCGGCAAGATCAACCTCAAGGTGCCGGCCGGCAGCCAGAACGGCCAGCGCATGCGCGCCAAGGGCCACGGCTTGCTGAACAAGGCCGGGCAGCGCGGCTTCCTGTACGTGCAGCTCAAGGCGGTGATGCCGCCGGCAGGCGATGAAGACGTGAAAGCGTTGTGGCAGGAGCTGGCAAAAAAAGCCGCGTTCAATCCGCGCGAGCAGTTCTAAGGGGATTTGTGGTGAGGGCACAAGCTCCCTCACCACAGGTTTCAAGTCAGAACAGGAAATACCGCTGCGCCATCGGCAACACATCCGCCGGCTCACACCACAGCAGCACCCCGTCGGCCTTGACCTGATAGGTCTGTGGGTCCACCTCGATGTCCGGCAGGTAATCGTTGTGGATCAGGTCGGTTTTCTGCACATCGCGACACCCTTTCACCACCCCAATCTGTTTCTTCAGTCCCAGGGCTTGCGGCAAGCCTGCGTCCAGGGCTGCCTGGCTGATAAAGGTCAGGCTGGTGGCATGCAATGAGCTGCCGAAACTGGCGAACATCGGGCGATAGTGCACCGGCTGCGGGGTGGGGATCGATGCATTGGCATCGCCCATCAGGCTGGACGCAATCGCGCCGCCCTTGAGGATCAGGGTCGGCTTGATGCCGAAAAACGCCGGACGCCACAGCACCAGGTCAGCCCACTTGCCTACTTCGATGGAACCGACGATATGGCTGATGCCGTGGGTGATCGCCGGGTTGATGGTGTACTTGGCGATGTAGCGCTTGGCGCGGAAGTTATCGTTGCCCGGGCCGTCACCGGGCAGGGCGCCGCGCTGTTTTTTCATCTTGTCGGCGGTCTGCCAGGTGCGGGTGATCACTTCACCGACGCGGCCCATGGCCTGGCTGTCGGAGCTGATCATCGAGAACGCGCCGAGGTCGTGCAGGATGTCTTCGGCGGCGATGGTCTCGCGGCGGATGCGGCTTTCGGCGAAGGCCACGTCTTCGGCAATGCTCGGGTCCAGATGATGGCAGACCATCAACATGTCCAGGTGCTCGTCGATGGTGTTGCGCGTGAACGGCCGCGTCGGGTTGGTGGAGCTGGGCAGCACATTGGGAAAGCCGCAGGCCTTGATGATGTCCGGCGCGTGGCCGCCACCGGCACCTTCGGTGTGGTAGGTGTGGATGGTGCGGCCCTTGAGCGCGGCCAGGGTGGTTTCGACAAAGCCGGATTCGTTGAGGGTGTCGCTGTGGATCGCCACCTGTACGTCGTACTGGTCGGCGACGCTCAGGCAGTTGTCGATGCTGGCGGGCGTGGTGCCCCAGTCTTCGTGCAGCTTCAAGCCGATGGCGCCGGCCTTGACCTGTTCGATCAACGGCTCGGGCAAGCTGGCGTTGCCCTTGCCGGTAAACCCGATGTTCATCGGGAACGAGTCGCTGGCCTGCAGCATGCGCGCCAGGTGCCAGGGCCCGGAGGTGCAGGTGGTGGCGTTGGTGCCGGTGGCCGGCCCGGTGCCGCCGCCGATCATGGTGGTGACGCCGCTGGTCAGCGCCTCTTCGATCTGCTGCGGGCAGATGAAATGCACGTGGGAGTCGATGCCGCCGGCGGTGAGGATCATGCCTTCGCCGGCGATCACTTCGGTGCTGGCGCCGATGGCCATGGTCACGCCGGGCTGGATATCCGGGTTACCGGCCTTGCCGATCGCGTGGATGCGGCCGTTCTTCAAGCCGACGTCGGCCTTGACGATGCCCCAGTGGTCGATGATCAGCGCGTTGGTGATCAGGGTGTCGACGACTTCATGGGCGAGCAATTGGCTCTGGCCCTGGCCGTCGCGGATCACTTTGCCGCCGCCGAATTTCACTTCTTCGCCGTAGACGGTGAAGTCCTGCTCGACTTCGACGAACAGCTCGGTGTCGGCCAGGCGGACCTTGTCACCGACGGTGGGGCCGTACATGTCGGCGTAGGCTTGGCGGCTGATTTTCATGTGTGTGCCCTGAAATATTTGTGTTGAATGTGAAATCGCTATCGGGGGCAAGCCCCCTCCCACCTTTGGAATGCGTTCCCCTGTGGGAGGGGGCTTGCCCCGATGAGGCCCTAAAGGTCACCCATGATCCGCCCGGCAAACCCGAACACCCGCCGACCGCCGCTCAAATCCACCAGCTCGACCTCACGGCTCTGCCCCGGCTCGAACCGCACCGCCGTGCCCGCCGGAATATTCAGGCGCATGCCGCGGCTCAATGGGCGGTCAAATGTCAGCGCGTCATTGGTCTCGAAAAAATGGTAGTGCGAACCCACCTGGATCGGCCGGTCGCCGCTGTTGGCCACGCTGAGGGTGACGGTGCGGCGGCCGACGTTGAGTGCGATCTCGCCAGGCTGGATCTGATATTCGCCAGGAATCATGCAGGTTGCCCCAGGGTCTTGAAGTAGATGGCGGTCGGGCTGTAGCGCCCGTCCGGGCTTTGGCAGTAGTCGGGCAGTTCACCGATCTTGGTGTAGCGCAGCGACTGGTAGAAGGCTTCGGCAGGCGAACCGGCTTCGGTGTCCAGGTACAGCAGGCCGCGCTTGTGCTGACGCGCGGCGAGTTCCAGGGTGTTCATCAATTGTTGGCCCAGGCCGTGGCGCCGCGCGTTGCTGTGCACCAGCAGCTTTTGCACTTCTGCGCGGTTCAGGCCGTTGGCTTTCTGGCACAGCGCCAACTGCACACTGGCGATCACCTGCTCATCGCGCACCACCACCCACAGCAACAGGCTGGCGTCTTCAATGCTCGCCTGTACCCCGTCCAGATAGGCACGGGCCTGGGCTTCATCGAAGTCGGCCATGAAACCCACCGACGCACCGTGCTTGACCGCATCCAGCAACAGCTCGATCAGGCCCCGACGGTAGTGGGCAAAACTTTCAGCATTGACTCGACGCAGTTGCGCGGCGTTCATCGAACTCACTCCTTGGGCGGTTGCGCGCCCGGATTCAATGTCAGTTGCATAAAGGTCAGGTCCAGCCAGCGGCCGAACTTGATGCCCACCTGAGGCATTTGCCCGGTGGTGACGAAACCCAGGCGCTCGTGCAGGCGGATCGAGGCCAGGTTGCCGCTTTCGATGGCCGCCACCATTACGTGTTTGCCGCCACTGCGGGCGCGCTCGATCAGGGTTTGCATCAGCCGTGGGCCGAGGCCCTTGCCGCGCTGGTCGTTGCGTACGTACACCGAGTGTTCGACGCTGTAGCGAAAGCCCTCGAACGGGCGCCAATCGCCGAATGAGGCGTAGCCGGTGACTTCATCGTTCTCCACCGCGACCAGGATCGGATAGCCCTGGACCTGGCGCGCATTGAACCAGGCCTGGCGGTTAGCCAGGTCCACCGGTTGTTCGTTCCAGATTGCCGTGGTGTTGAGTACCGCGTCGTTGTAGATGTCGCGGATCGCCGGCAGGTCTTGCTCGGTTGCATCACGAATCATGGCCGGCCCTCACGCAATCGGCTGGTGGACGGTCACCAGCTTGGTGCCGTCGGGGAAGGTGGCTTCCACCTGGATATCCGGGATCATTTCCGGGATGCCTTCCATCACCTGTTCACGGCTGAGCAGGGTGGTGCCGTAGTGCATCAGGTCGGCCACGGTGCGGCCATCGCGGGCGCCTTCCATCAAGGCGGCGGAGATATAGGCGATGGTTTCCGGGTAGTTGAGCTTCACACCGCGCGCCAGGCGCCGTTCGGCGACTAAGCCGGCGGTGAAGATCAGCAGTTTGTCTTTTTCCCGTGGGGTCAGGTCCATGGTTCAAGGTCCTTCAAAGAATGCATTCTTAAATACAACAGAGATCAAGTGTGGGAGGGGGCTTGCCCCCGATGGGGGGTGTCAGGCAATACATCTTTCACTGACCCACCGCCATCGGGAGCAAGCCCCCTCCCACATTTTGATCTTCATGTGCTCCATATTCGTGGTGAGACTGCTTCCCGTCCTAGCACCGCCGGGCGTAACAGTTTCCATAAATCAATCAACCACCCCCGCGCCAGCAGCGCTTCACTGGCCAGGCAGCGGGCGACCAGCAAACCGGGCAGTTGGGTCAGGTCGCCGCGCACGGCGTGGGGCAGGGCGCGGCAGCGTTCGAGTAATTCGGGCTCGATGTCGCCGGTCACCAGCAGGGTGGCGAACACCGGTTGGCCATCCAGGCCGATGGGCGAGTCGAGCAGGCCGTCGGCGCCCACAATGCGCTGGCGCTCGTGCCAGAGCAACTGGCCGTCGCGGCGGATATCCAGGTGCGATTGAAAGTGGCCCAGGTCGAAGCGCTCGCCACTGGCCGGGCGCCCCAGGGCGATCACGTCCCAGTAGAACAGCCGGGCATCGCCGTGCAGGTCGATGCGGGTGCTGAGTTCGGCCTGGGCGGCGCTGAACACGATGGTTTCCTGGGGCAGCCATTCCAGGGTCGCGCCGGCCTCCACCGTGAGATCAAGTTGCTGATACGCCGGACCGCTGGCGCGATACCACTTCGCCGCGCCGGGGCTGGTCAATTGCGCCCAGGCACCCTCGGCGACATGGGCGCGGATGTCCAGGCGGTCGCCGCCGGCAATCCCGCCAGGCGGGTGCACGATGATGTGCTGGCACACCTCGGGGCCTTCGGCGTACAGGTGCTTTTGCACCCGCAGCGGGCCAAGGTGACGGCGCATCACCGGGCGCGTGGTGTCGCCGAAACGCGCGTAGCCGAGGTCCAGCTCGGCGTGCCAGCTGGGGGTGAACAGGGCAGGGGAAACGGGCAGGTTCATGGTTTCTTGTGCTTATCGTCAGGACGCTACAGGTTAGATGGTAACCAAACCGCGCACACCCTCACTCTCCATATTTTCACCACGGCCCTGCTGCACGATTTCACCGCGTGACATCACCAGGTACTGGTCGGCCAGTTCGGCGGCAAAGTCGTAGAACTGCTCCACCAGCAGGATTGCCATATCGCCGCGCGCCGCGAGCTTCTTGATCACGGCGCCGATCTCCTTGATCACCGAGGGCTGGATGCCTTCGGTGGGCTCATCGAGGATCAACAGGCGCGGGCGGCTGGCCAGGGCGCGGCCGATGGCCAACTGTTGCTGCTGGCCGCCGGACAAATCGCCGCCGCGCCGGTGCTTCATTTGCAGCAAAACCGGGAACAGTTCATAGATAAACGCCGGCACTTCCTTGGCTTCGGAACCGGGAAAACGCGACAGCCCCATCAGCAGGTTTTCCTCCACCGTCAGCCGCCCGAAAATCTCCCGGCCCTGGGGCACGTAGGCGATGCCGGCGTGCACCCGCTGGTGCGGCTTGAAGCCGGTGATGGCCTTGCCCTCCCAGTTCACCACGCCTTCCTTGGCCGGCAGCAACCCCATCAGGCATTTGAGCAGGGTGGTCTTGCCCACGCCGTTACGGCCGAGCAGGCAGGTGACTTCGCCGATCTTCACGTCAAAGGACAGCCCGCGCAGGATGTGGCTACCGCCGTAGTACTGGTGCAGCTTGTCGACTTGCAGCATGTTCAGTTCTCCTTAGCGACCGAGGTACACCTCGATCACCCGCTCATTTTCCTGCACCTGTTCCAGCGACCCTTCGGCCAGCACGCTGCCCTGGTGCAACACGGTGACGTGATCGGCAATCGAGCCGACAAAGCCCATGTCGTGTTCCACCACCATCAACGAATGCTTGCCCGCCAGACGCTTGAACAGTTCGGCGGTGAATTCGGTCTCGGCGTCGGTCATGCCCGCCACCGGTTCGTCCAGCAGCAACAGTTGCGGGTCTTGCATCAGCAGCATGCCGATTTCCAGGAACTGCTTCTGGCCGTGGGAGAGCAAGCCGGCGGGCCGATGCATTGAGGCGGTGAGGCGGATGGTGTCGAGCACTTCATCGATTCCATCCTTTTGCTCGCCGCTCAGGCGCGCACGCAGGCTGGCCCACACCGACTTGTCGGTCTTCTGCGCCAGCTCCAGGTTTTCGAACACGCTCAGGGCTTCGAACACCGTGGGCTTCTGGAACTTGCGGCCGATGCCGGCCTGGGCGATCTGCACTTCGCTCATGCTGGTCAAGTCGAGGGTTTCGCCAAACCAGGCCTTGCCGTGGCTGGGCCGGGTCTTGCCGGTGATCACGTCCATCAGGGTGGTCTTGCCCGCGCCGTTGGGGCCGATGATGCAGCGCAATTCACCGACGCCGATGTACAGGTTCAAGTCGTTGAGCGCCTTGAATCCATCGAAGCTGACGCTGATATCTTCCAGGGTCAGGATGGTGCCGTGGCGGGTGTTCAGGCCGGTGCCTGCGGCCTGGCCGATGCCGATGGCATCGCGGCCGCTGCCCGCATCGAAAATAGGTTCGAGCATGACGTTCCTCATTTCTTCAACAGCCCGATAACGCCCTTGGGCAGGTACAGGGTGACGATGATGAACAGCGCCCCGAGGAAGAACAGCCAGTACTCCGGGAAGGCCACGGTGAACCAGCTCTTCATGCCGTTGACCACGCCGGCGCCGAGCAACGGCCCGATCAGCGTGCCACGCCCGCCCAGGGCCACCCACACGGCGGCCTCGATGGAGTTGGTCGGCGACATTTCACTCGGGTTGATGATGCCCACCTGCGGCACGTACAACGCGCCTGCCAGGCCGCACAGCACCGCGCTCAGCACCCACACGAACAGCTTGAAGCCGCGCGGGTCGTAGCCGCAGAACATCAGGCGGTTCTCGGCATCGCGCAGGGCGGTCAGCACCCGGCCGAACTTGCTCCGGGCCAGGCGCCAGCCGATGTACAGGCTCGCCACCAGCAGCACCACCGTGGCCACGAACAGCACGGCCCGCGTGCCTGGTTCGGTGATGCCGAAACCGAGGATGCTGCGGAAGTTGGTGAAGCCGTTATTGCCGCCGAACCCGGTCTCGTTGCGAAAGAACAACAGCATCCCGGCAAAGGTCAGCGCCTGGGTCATGATCGAGAAATACACGCCCTTGATCCGCGAGCGGAAGGCGAAAAAACCGAACACCAGCGCCAGCACGCCCGGTGCCAATACCACCAGGCACAGGGCCCAGAGGAAGTGCTCGGTGCCGACCCAATACCAGGGCAATTCGGTCCACGACAAAAACGTCATGAACGCCGGCAGCTCACTGCCTGCGGCCTGGCGCATCAGGTACATGCCCATGGCATAACCGCCGAGGGCAAAGAACAGGCCGTGGCCCAGGGACAACATCCCCGCGTAGCCCCACACCAGGTCCAGGGCCAGGGCGACAATGGCGTAGCAGAGGATCTTGCCCACCAAGGTCAGGGTGTAGGCCGATACATGCAGCGGGTTTTCCGGCGACAGCAGCGAGCACAACGGCAGGGCCAGCAACAGCAACAGCACCACCGCGCCGACTGCAATCGTCACCTGGGGGCCGGCCTTTTGCGTGGCCGTAAGCATCAATGGCTGGTTCATCAGTCGATCACCCGTCCTTTCAGTGCGAAGAGTCCCTGCGGGCGCTTCTGGATAAACAGAATGATCAGCGCGAGGATCAGGATCTTGCCGAGCACGGCACCGATCTGCGGTTCCAGGATCTTGTTGGCGATACCCAGGCCGAACCCTGCCATCACGCTGCCGGCCAACTGTCCGACACCGCCGAGCACCACTACCAGGAACGAGTCGATGATGTAGCTCTGGCCCAGGTCAGGGCCGACGTTGCCGATCTGGCTCAGGGCCACGCCGCCCAAGCCCGCGATACCGGAGCCCAGGCCAAATGCGAGCATGTCCACCCGCCCGGTGGGTACGCCGCAGCAGGCGGCCATGTTGCGGTTCTGGGTGACGGCGCGCACGTTCAGGCCCAGGCGGGTCTTGTTCAGCAGCAGCCAGGTGAGTACGACCACAAACAGCGCGAAGGCGATGATCACGATGCGGTTGTAGGGCAGCACCAGGTTGGGCAGCACCTGGATCCCGCCGGACAGCCACGCAGGGTTGGAGACCTCGACGTTCTGCGCACCGAACACCAGGCGCACCAGTTGGATCAGCATCAGGCTGATGCCCCAGGTGGCGAGCAGGGTTTCCAGCGGGCGCCCGTACAGGTGACGAATCACCGTACGCTCCAGGGCCATACCGATGGCGGCGGTGACGAAGAACGCCACCGGCAGTGCGATCAACGGGTAGAACTCGATGGCCTGGGGCACATAGCGCTGCATCAGCAACTGCACCACATAGGTGGAGTAGGCGCCGAGCATCAGCATCTCGCCGTGGGCCATGTTGATCACACCGAGCAGGCCGAAGGTGATCGCCAGGCCCAGGGCCGCCAGCAGCAGGATCGAGCCCAGGGACATGCCGCTGAAGGCCTGGCCGAGGATCTCGCCCAGCATCAGTTTGCGTTTGACCTGGGCCAGGCTGGTCTCGGCGGCGGTGTGCACGGCGGCGTCGGTTTCCACCCCGGGCGCCAGCAGCGCTTCGAGGCGTGTGCGGGCCAGCGGGTCGCCGGTACTGCCGAGCAGACGCACGGCGGCGAGGCGCACGGCCGGGTCGGTGTCGACCAGTTGCAGGTTGGCCAGGGCCAGGCTGAGGGCGGAGTGCACGTCCTCATTGGTCTCGGCGGCGACCTGTTGGTCGAGGAATTTGAGTTGCGCCGGTTGCGCGCTTTTTTGCAGGGTGCGTGCCGCGGCCAGGCGCACCTTGGGGTCGGCGGCGAGCAGTTGCTGGCTGGCCTGCACGTTGTCGATCAAGCCGCGCAGGCGGTTGTTCAGGCGCACGGTCTTGGTCTCGCCGTTGAGCGTGAGCTGGCCTTGTTGCAGGGCGTCCACCAACTCGATGCGCGCCGGATCGGGCTGGGCGGCCCAGTCCTGGAGGAGCTTGGCTTGTTGCGTCGGGTTGGCGGCCAGGAAGTCTTCGGCGTCGCCGGCATGTACCGCCAAAGGCAGCAATAGCAGGGCCGTGAGGATGAAACGGTGCAGGGCAGTGGGCATACAAATTGTCCTGATCGTACGCGGTCAATTGTGGGAGGGGGCAAGCCCCCTCCCACATTTTTGATCTGTCGTGAGACTTAGTTGCTCTTCACCGCATAGTCCGGCTTCTTGTCATTGCCAGGAATGTACGGGCTCCACGGCTGTGCCCGGATCGGCTCCTGGGTCTGCCACACCACCGAGAACTGCCCGTCGGACTGGATCTCGCCGATCATCACCGGCTTGTGCAGGTGGTGGTTGGTCTTGTCCATGGTCAGGGTAAAGCCCGATGGCGCGGCGAAGGTCTGGCCGGCCAGGGCTTCGCGCACTTTGTCGACGTCGGTGGACTTGGCTTTCTCGGCTGCCTGCGCCCACATGTGGATGCCCACGTAGGTGGCTTCCATCGGGTCGTTGGTCACCGCTTTGTCCGCGCCTGGCAGGTTGTGTTTCTTCGCGTAGGCTTTCCAGTCGGCGACAAACTTCTTGTTCACCGGGTTCTCCACTGACTGGAAGTAGTTCCAGGCCGCGAGGTTGCCCACCAGCGGCTTGGTGTCGATGCCGCGCAGTTCTTCTTCACCCACGGAGAAGGCCACCACCGGTACGTCGGTCGCTTTCAAACCCTGGTTGGCCAGCTCCTTGTAGAACGGCACGTTGGAGTCGCCGTTCACGGTGGAAATCACCGCTGTCTTGCCACCGGCGGAGAACTTCTTGATGTTGGCAACGATGGTCTGGTAATCGGCATGGCCGAACGGGGTGTAGACCTCTTCGATGTCCTTGTCCGCCACGCCTTTGGAATGCAGGAACGAGCGCAGGATCTTGTTGGTGGTGCGCGGGTACACGTAGTCGGTGCCGAGCAGGAAGAAACGCTTGGCGCTGCCGCCTTCTTCGCTCATCAGGTATTCCACCGCCGGGATCGCCTGCTGGTTCGGCGCCGCACCGGTGTAGAACACGTTCGGCGACATCTCTTCACCCTCGTATTGCACCGGGTAGAACAGCAGGCCGTTGAGTTCTTCGAACACCGGCAATACCGATTTGCGCGACACCGAGGTCCAGCAGCCGAACACCACGGCGACCTTGTCCTGGGTCAGCAGCTGCCGGCCCTTTTCCGCGAACAACGGCCAGTTCGACGCCGGGTCCACCACCACCGGCTCAAGCATCTTGCCGTTCACCCCGCCCTTGGCGTTGATCTCGTCGATGGTCATCAGCGCCATGTCTTTGAGGGACGTTTCGGAGATGGCCATGGTCCCGGACAGCGAGTGCAGGATACCGACCTTGATGGTCTCGGCGGCCTGCACGGTCCAGGTCAGGCCCATGGCGACAATGGAGGCGGACAGGGTGAAAGCCTTGATCAAGCTGCGACGCTTCATGGTGCGGTCTCCGTAAAC
This sequence comes from Pseudomonas sp. NIBRBAC000502773, assembly GCF_006517195.1. Taxonomy (NCBI): domain Bacteria; kingdom Pseudomonadati; phylum Pseudomonadota; class Gammaproteobacteria; order Pseudomonadales; family Pseudomonadaceae; genus Pseudomonas; species Pseudomonas sp. NIBRBAC000502773. Next base: position 4,007,412 of record NZ_CP041189.1, read on the forward strand.
GTTTAGTTTTTTTTGATAGGCCGATGTGAACGCTGAAGGGGTACTAGCAAGGGCTGTGCCCGATGGCCAAACGCCCGGTTTTGCGGGGGGTGGAGCCCGGTGCCTGGCGTTGACGCACCAATGCGGAGCGTGCAGGCGTTAGCGGTGCAGGGGATGCGCCCAAAGAGTGCCTGGGGGCCTCGATAACTATGCAGCGCCCTGCTGGCGGTTCAAGCGAGGACGCTTCTGCATGGCAAGCATTGTGCGAGCCCGGTGCCCATGGGCACCGACGACGAACATGATCAAGGGAGTGTCATGCAAGAGCATTTATCCAGAGAGGAGCGCGCGGCAGCGAGGGGCCTTCGATACACCCTCAGCCCTGGGTTTATCAGTGCCGACGATGCTGCACGCTATGTGCACGAGCGCATTGGCGACAAGCGCGACCGCGAGTACGGCAGTGTCATTCTCCAGCGCCTGGCCGATAGCAAAGTGTTTGCCACCGAGCCGATTCCCGGCAAGGCGGCGACGTTCGACTTTTCGCTGTTGCTGGAGCGCGGGGCGCAGAACGAGTTCCTCGATCCTGCGGGCTACAAACTGGTGGGCGGGGTGCATTCTCACCCTGACCAGTTTGCCCAGCTCAAGGCCCTCAATCCCGGTTATCGGGATCGCCAGGTGCGTATCTTCAACAGCTTTTTTTCCACCCGCGATGTGGTCTTCAACCACTACGAAGGGCGTGCGTTCGGCACCGCCTACTTGTCGGGCCCCCAGGGCGTATTGCTCAAGTACCAGCCGGGTTTTTCCGAGGCCGAGCGCAAGTTTGTCGACTGGATCGACGACGTCAGCACGGCCGTGCCCGCCGATGGTTACGATGGCACGCTCGAAGGCTTTATCAGGAAAGTGGCGTCGGTAGGCCGCTTGTCGTTGCTGGTCGCCAGCGATGACTGGGGCGGGGTGCCCGGTGTCATCGATCAGCGCTGGCGGCCCTATCTGCCATTGAACAGCGGCCAGCCCACCATCGCCTGCGGGGCGGTGTATCCCGAGGTCACCCAGGCGCTCAACGCCGTGCAGGCGCGCATGCGGCGCATGCCCAATGTCAGCCAGATGGCCCTGCTGCTCAAGCATGAGCTGCGCGATGAGTTCGCCGCCACCCATCCCTTCGTACTCAGCAGTGCCGAGCAGTTGCCCACCGACAACCACCTGCCTTTGCTGGCGGGCGGGCCACCCTTGCCGGAGGGCTTTCACCTGCAGGGTTTCTTCTATCTGTCGCGGCCGGTGCCGGCGCAGTTTCCGACGGTGGAACCGTGGCTGTACCAGCAGTTCTTCAGCCCGCGAGAGCTGGCGGCCTACATCGCCAAGGCCCGCCGCTACATGCATACGGCGCCCTCCGTGCTGGGCATCTCGCTGTACCTGCGCACCAAGGACAATGCCTTGCTGCGCTACCGGTTCAGCGGCTCACCGGCGGAAACGCGATTGTTCACCACCGATGAGCCCAGCCTTGACCTGGCCCTCGCGGCGGGAACCCTGACCCCGCGCCAGTTTGTGAAACAGGTGGCCGAAGCCGGTGAGTTGAGCGTCGAACAGACCAGCCCGCTGTGGGACGTGGAAGGCGTGGTCGAGAACAACTGGACGCCCTATGCACGCTTCCCGTTCAAGCAGGCCAGCCTCGGCCAGGCATTTTCGTCGGCCGACAAGGCCGCACAGTTTGCCCATGCGCAGGTGGGCGAGCGCCGTGACCGCGCCTATGTGGCGCTGATTCTGAAGCACCCCGACCAGCACTTTGTACTGACGCAATTGCTGCAGGCGGGCATCAACCCCTATGGGTTCCAGGGGTTCTACCCGTGGGACGCTTACAGCAAACAGTTGGCGTTGCCCGGTGGTTATCAACTGCACGCCTGGTTCGGCTCGCACATGGCGTTGTCATGGGAGAACCTCGATGCCGGTTTCAAGACGAAGTGGACCCGCGACGATGCCAGCGTCTACTTCCAGGGCTTTACTGACGTCGAGGCCCACAGGATTCATCAACTGCGTGTGCCGGGCTACCTCTCCGGCGCTGCAGACAGCCTGCTTGTGCTGGAGCCGGAAGGGGCGGACCAGGCCGCATTCACGCGATTGTTCGCGCCGGCGCCGGGCGGCAGCCTGATTACCAGAGACCTGGCGGACGGTACCTATACGCCTGCCGAAGGCGTGCGCAAATTGGCTGGGGTCAGTCGCCTGCGGGTGGTCCTGGGCAATGCGCTATGGGGGCCGCCTGGCGTGATTGACCGGCACTGGCGAGCGTTTGCCGCCGCGCCGTCCCTGCCGAGCGGCGCGACCGCCGCGGCCACTCTGCCGGCCTTGAGCCCGGCGTTTGTGTCTGCGGATGATGCGGCACTGTGGGCTCACCGGCGTATCGGGGCGCGACGCGAGCGTGAATTCGGTGGGGTCATCCTGAAAAAGCCTGGCGGGCATTTCTTTGCCACCGAGCCGCAAGTCAGCACCGGCGCGCGGTTCGACTTCCTCACCCTCCTGGCCACGGATGATCGCGCCCAGTTCATTGCTCCGCCCTCTTATGAATGCCAGGGCTTCTACCGTTCCTATCCGGCCGAGCCTGGCGAGGTGGAGCGCTACAACCCGGGCTTCAACCCGGACCAGGTGGCGCTGACCGGCAGCTTCTTCTCGAATGCCGATCAGGTGTTTGCCCTGTCCCACCGTGATTTCACCCCGGTGCATTATCTGTCCGGTCCTGACGGCGCATTGCTCAAGTACACGAGCAGCGGTTCCCAGCAGGAACAGTCCCTGTTGCGGCAGTTGACGGGGGTCGAGCCAGCGCAGCCTCTCACCGCGTTCGAGGGGGCGGTGTGGAACCTGGCGCAGGCCGGGGACTTGCGGGTCGTGGTGGCCAGCAAGGTCTGGGGTGGGGGGCGGGGGCGTGTGCTGCACGGCTGGACCCTGGGCAGCCCTGTCACCTCGGTGCAGGACATGCCGTTTTTTACCCCGCTGCTGTCGATGGGGCACAGTGCAGTGCTGGTCGCCCTGAGCAGCGTCGACTTGCTGGGGCAGGGGGCGGTGGGCGTTGTGCTGAAACACCGCACCACGTCGAATTACATCGCCACGCTGCCGGCGCCCTTGGGGACGACCCTGGCCAGCCTGTTTCCCGTGGGCGACCGGGACGAGCCAAGGCTGGTGCCGAACTATCGCCTGGTGGGCCTCTATCACGCCCAATCAGCACAGGCGCCGCAGAGGCTGCCACCCAGGGACGCATGGCTCTATAAGCGTTTCGCTACGCCGGCGGTGCTGGTGGATGCCATGAGGCAGTCGATCGCCAGCGCCGGTATGCAGATCGCCGCGCTCGGTCTCAAGCTGTATCTGCGCACCGCCGATAACGCTTTGCTGCACTGGCAGGTACCGAGCGCCGGGTCCGTTAACGAGCTGTTTGTCGTCGATGGTCAAACCGTAGCGGACAATGGTAATGAGGCGGCCCTGCTCGACGGCACGTTGTCGCCGCGGGATTTCGTGCGCCGCGTGATGCGCGCGGGGGAGTTGTCGGTGGTCCAGCAAGGCGGCCTGTGGAACACCCTCGGGCCGTTGTATGACAGCGAGCACTTGCCGCTCGGCTCAGGCGCGCTGCCCTTGAGCGGGATGTTCCTGACCGCGGACGACGCCGCGCGGCATGCCCATGAACGCATCGGCGTTCGCCGCAGCAATGCCTATGCCGGGTATGTCCTCAAGCGGGACGATGGGCGATTCGTGTTCACCGAACCGGTGGCCATTTCCGGCGACGGCTTCGCCTCCGACCTGCTGCGCCCTGCCAACGGCAGCGCTTATCTGGTGCCGCCTGCGGACCATCAGCTCTATGCGCGCTACAGTTCGCATACCGCGTTATCCGTGGCTGACCTGGAGCGTCAACGGCGTCTTGGCTGGACGCTGGCCGATCTGGAAGTCAACGCCACGCTGTTCTCCGATGTGGAGATCCGTTCGGTGATCGAATCGCGGCTGCCGGCCTATCTGAGCGGTTCGCCGAATAACCTGATCAGCTATCGCCCCAGTGGTTCTGCCAATGAGCTGCTGGTACTGAGCAATACACAGCGCGAGCCCGGCCAGCATGGCTATTTCGAACGGTTGGAGAGCGGCCAGCTCAAACCGGTGGACATCGTCGCCCGGCTGGCCGATGCCGGCACCTTGAGCGTGCTGGTGCGCAGCGCGCTGTGGGGGCCGCGCGGCCGGGTCTACAACGACTGGACGCCCAACTTCGACTACGCCGAAGTCGATCTGCAGGCACCGGCGTTCGGCGCGATCTTCGGCAGTCTCGATGCCGCGGCACTCAATGCCCATGTGCGCTGGTACGGCAGGAACCTGGATGCGCAACGCTGCACGGCGTACATCCTCAAGCATCCGCAGCGCGATGAGTTTGTGGTCAGTGAACTGCTGGCGATCACCTCCGGCGGGCGTTGGTTGAGTGACTCCTCCAGGGGCGTCGGTTATCTGGCCGGTGGCGAATTCGCCAAGGGGTTCGAGCTGGCCGGCCTGCTGTTTTCGCAGCAATGGGTGCCGGCGGGATTGCCCACCACCGAGGCTTGGCTTGCGCGGTTCTTCATCACCCCCGAGGTGCTGCTGCGCGCCGAACAGGATGCCCGGCATCTGCCGCGCCCGGCAGCCACTGCGATACTGCCGGTGTATGTGTCGACACACGATGGCGCCTTGTTGCGCTACCAACCTCCGGCAACCTCCCTGCTCAAGGAAACCACCGACGGCACGGGCGTGATCATCGCCGGGATGAACCTGCACAACGGGACGCTGGACGTCCAGCGCTATGTGTCACAGGTCGCCCGGCCTGCGGACCTGCGGGTGCTCTACACCAGCCAGTGCTGGGACCGCCGGGGAGCGGTGGGCCAGGGGGGCGTGGCCTGGCGCCCCTACGCCAACTTCATCCGCCGTCGCCTGGGCCCGGCCTTTCATTCCCAGGACGATGCGGCCCGGCACGCCCGTTCGCTGCTGCAGGGCAATGGTCTGCTGGGCGGGTTGATTCTGCAGCGTCCCGATGGCCTGTTTGTCGCCACCGAACCGCTCAAGGTGCCCCAGGAAGACTTCGACCCCAAGTGGATTTTCCCGGATGAGGTGGTCAGTACCGGTGGCTTCCCGGCGGCCCATACGGTGGTTGCACGTTACCGCTCCAGCCCGGCCCGGGAGTTGCCCTTCGTACTCGAACTGGCGCAGGCCGGCCTCTATCGCAACATGCTGTCCACCCGCGTGATTTCATCGACCCTCGCAGGCCAGGACGCCCGCCTGAACCGCGAGTACCTGCTGGGTTCCGATGGCTGTGTGGTGAGCTACACACGCAGCCACTCCGCGCTGGAGGAAGCGCTGAGAAAACAGCTTTTGCCCCTCGACGAGACACGACTCGATCGCCTGGAAAACCTGCTCGAACGTCAGATTCGCAACGCCGCGCTGGCGCCTGGCGAATTTGTCACGCGCCTGGCCAATGCGGGTGTCTTGCGGGTGGTAGAGGGCAGCCCGACGTGGGGCACGCCACGCCGGATCCTTGGCGCCTTCATCGTCAATAGCGACCGCCCCACGCCATTGGCGATCCGGAACGCACTGGCAGACCCGGCGTTCAGCCCGCTGTTCACCCAGGAGCAGGACGCGGTGCGGTATGCCCATCAGCATCGTCGGCATGGCGAACACCTGCAGTTCGGCTACGTGTTCAAATCGCAGAAAAACGGGCACTACATGGTCAGCATGCCGCTGGTGCGCCAGAGCTATCGTGACTTTACTCAAGTCTTTCCCGACGGTCTTTTCCCCCAGGGCTATGGGCTGGAAGGCTTCTACCTATGTGCCAGCAGCGACAGCGTCACGCCGGCCACGGACCCGCTGCACCAGGCATTTTTTTCGCCCACGGACATGGACATCGGCATCCGCTTCTCGATTCATGGCATCAGGGGCAAGCAACTCACGTTTTACCTGTCATGCGCGGACGGTGCCCTGCTCCGGTATCAATACCTGGGCACGGATGCGCAGCTGGATTCGTGGGGCGCGCTGCTTGAAATCAGGCAGCAGTTACACGCAGGTCGGATGACGATGCTCAGTTACGTCCATCACCTGCTCGATAAAGGCGTTCTGGATACGTTGATCCGAGGTGAGGTCTGGACCACGCGCAATCGTGTCGACAAGTTCTGGCAGCCCGGTGTCGATGAGGTGTTTGTGCCGCCTTGGCGTGCGGCCTGCGGTCCGGTTTTTTCCGATGGGGATGATGCCGCGCGCTATCTCCGGCGCCAGCTTTCGCCGTATCAGGGCAAACAGTACCTCTCGGCGATACTCGCCAACGCGGCGGGCACGTCGTTCCTGGCCACCTTGCCGGTAGCGGCCGGGGCCGACCAGTCGCTGATTCTGCGCCTGTTCTACAGCGGGCCGCTGGGCCCTGTACAACCGGCGGTGCCGCCAGCGCCCCTGCCGGACTTTCCGCAGCACTATGCGGTTGCGGGTGTCCATCTGCTCTACAGCAGCATGCCGGCCACCGACAGCCGGGCGCCGAAGGATATCGCCCTGACGCGTCATTTCGTGGCGCCGACCTTCCTGAGCTATTTCATCAGGGTGTTGCGCGGGCTGTCGCGGCCGTCGCCGGGTCTTTATCTGTCGAGCCAGGCCGGTGCGTTGTTGAAGTACCTGCCCAGTTATTCGGCGCAGGAAAGCCTGGTCCTGGTGGACGGCCCCGACGTGTATCCCACCGTGTTCCTGAAGGGCGTGGCCAGGACTGGCAAGCTGTTTGTGCTGGACAAGGACGGCTTCTGGATGAACGAGGGGCTACTGTCCGAGCAGCAAGTGGAGCGCTCCAATGGTCTGGAAGTCGCCGTGCCCGAGGTCGACGAACCGCTGAGCCTGCGCGACCGCGACGAGCTGTAAACGTCAGCGCTTGCGCATCAGGCCGATGAAGAACAGGCCGCCGATCGCCGCCGTGGCCACGCCGATCGGCAGGTCTTCGGGGGCGATCAAGGTGCGCGCCGCCACATCGACCCAGACCAGGAACAGGCTGCCCAGCAATGCGCATACCGGCAGCAACCGACGATGCTCGGCGCCCACCAGGCGCCGGGCGATGTGCGGCACCATCAGCCCGACAAAGCCGATGGAGCCGCTGATGGACACCAGTACGCCGGTCATCAACGAGGCGACCAGGAACACCTTCAGCCGTACATTGCGGGCGTTCAGGCCAAGGGTCACGGCGGTCTGTTCGCCGGCCATCAGCGCGTTCAACGGGCGGGCCATGCCCACCAACACCAGCAGACCGAGCACTACACTGGCGCCCGGAATCGCCAGCAGTTCCCAGCGTGCCAGGCCGAGGCCGCCGAGCATCCAGAACATCACCGCCGAGGCGGCGCGATGGTCGCCCATGAACAGCAGCAGATTGGCCGCCGCCATCATCACGAACGACACGGCCACGCCGCACAGCAACAGGCGATCACTCTCCAGCCGGCCATTGCGACTGGCTACCGCGAGCACCACGATCATGCTCGACAGTGCGCCGATAAAGGCGGCGATGGGCAAGGTCAGCAGACCGATGATTTCGCCCACATGCAGCACCACGATCACCGCGCCCAGGGTCGCGCCGGAAGTGACACCCAGCAGGTGCGGATCGGCCAGCGGATTACGCGTGACCGCCTGCAACACCGCACCGATCAACGCCAGCCCGGCCCCCACCAATGCCCCCAGCAGCATGCGCGGCACGCGGATCAGCCAGACGATAGGTACCTGCCCGGCCGCCCAACTCACTTCGCCGATGCCGAAGACCTTGTACAGCAGGATGCGCCACACCACGTCCGCCGGTACCCGCGCCGGGCCAAAGCCCAGGGATATCACGCAGGACACCAGCAGCAATGCGCCCAGGGCGGTAAGCAGCAGGGCGTAACGACGGGTGATCATTCGCCGTGGAACCCCTTGGCCAGGGTTTCCACCGCCAGCACGTTATCGATGCCCGGCGTGGCTTGTACATACGGGATCACGATAAAGCGCTGGTTCCTGATCGCGTCCACCCCTTGCAGCGCCGGGTTGTTGAGCAGGAACTGCTGTTTTTGATCGGCGGTGACTTCGCTGTAGTCGACGATCACGATCACCTGTGGATTGCGCTCCACCACCATCTCCCAGTTGACGCGGGTCCAGCTGGCGTCGACGTCATCGAGGATGTTGCGCCCGCCGGCCGCGTCGATCAGCGCCTGGGGCATGCCGAGGCGGCCGGAGGTCATGGCGCGGTCTTCACCGCTGTCGTAGAGGAACACGCGCGGCTTGTCGGCGGGCAGGTCTGTCTGCACCTCGGCGACCTGTGCCTGCATCTGCGCGATCAAGGCATTGGCGCGGTCCTGCACGTCGAAGATCCTGCCCAGGTTGCGCAGGTCGTTATAGGTGTCGTCCAGGGTAGCGGCCGGGCGCTTCATCACGAAGGCGCACGACTCGGTCAACTCGTACACGTTGATCCCCAGCGGCTGCAGGGTGTTCGGCGTCAGGTCGCCGCCCACGCGCATGCCGTAGTCCCAGCCGGCAAAGAAGAAATCCACATTGGCATTGAGCAGGGTTTCCACCGACGGGTACTTGCTCGCCAGCTCCGGCAGGCCGTCGAGGGTCCGGGCCATGTCCGGGGTGACCGACTTCCAGCCGGTGATGCCGCTATAGCCGGCCATCCGCGGTTTGAGGCCCAGGGCGAGCATCATCTGGGTCATGTTGATGTCATGGCTCACCGCATGCTTCGGCGCCTCCTGGAAGGTCACGTCGCGGTTGCAGCTTTTGACGGTGACCGGGTAATGGGTGGCTTCGGCGAAGGCTGGTGAAGCACCGAACAGCAGGGCCACAAGGGCGAAGGCGCGCAGGATCATGGTTGGGTTATCCAGGTGATGCGGGGATGGTCGGCCAGGGGATGAGTGTCGATCAGCGCCTCGACGCCGAACACATCGCGCAGCAGTTCAGTGGTCAGCACCTGGTGAGGCGTGCCGTTGGCGACGATGCGCCCGTGGTCGATCACGTAGAGCCGATCACAAAAAGCGGCGGCCAGGTTGAGGTCGTGGATGCTGGCCAGGGTGCCGATACCCAGGCGCTTGACCAGCCTCAACAGCTCAAGCTGGTAGCGTGGATCGAGGTGGTTGGTCGGCTCGTCGAGGATCAGTAATTGCGGTTGCTGGGCCAGGGCGCGGGCGAGGATGACGCGCTGTTTTTCACCGCCCGAGAGGGTGGCGAAGGCATGCGCTTCAAAGCCCTGCATGCCCACCGATACCAGCGCCTGTTGCACCAACTGCCGATCCTCCAGGGTGTCGCTGTCGAACAGGCCCTTGTGGGGCGTGCGGCCCATGGCGACCACTTCATCGACTCGCAGGCCAAAGGCATCCGGGAACTCCTGCAACACCACGGCGATACGTTGCGCACACCACTTGGCGCCTTGCTTCCACAGGTTCCGGTGGGCGAGCAATACGTCGCCGCGTTGCGGCTGGGTGAACCGATAGGCGCAGCGCAACAGGCTGGTCTTGCCGCTGCCGTTGGGGCCGATCAGCCCGACGAACTCCCCCGCAGCGACGTGAAGGCCAGCGTCACGCAGTTGGAACGGGTGTTGGCTGTGGTTCGCCGGGGCCCAGTTGATGCGGGTGAGGGTGAGTGAAGTCATCAAGTCTCTCAAGGCCTGCAGGGATCCAACGGTGTTTGGGTCAGTTAGAAGGTGTAGTCCGCCGTGACGAAGAACGAGCGCGGTTCACCGAGGATCCATTGCTGGCCGTCGTTGTACTGGCTGACCGCGTAGGTGCGGTCGAACAGATTGTTCAGTTGCAGGCCCAGGGTGGTGTTGCGCATCGCCTTCCACGACAGCGTGGCATCGACCACGGTGTAGCTCGGCAGCTCGTTCTGGTTGGCCATGTCGGCATACCGTGCATCGACATAGCGCACCCCGGCACCGGCGCGGATGTCGTCGCTCAGGGCCTTGCTCAGCCACAGGTTGGCGGTGCGGCGTGGCACGTCCACCGGGCGGTTGCCGTCGCGGGACACTTGTACACCGTCGACATCCTGTTTGAAGTCGTCGTACTGCGCCCGCACGATGGCTGCGTTGGCTTGCAGCGCCCAGGCGTGCGGCAGTTGCAGGTCGAGGCTGGCTTCCAGGCCGCTGGAGGATTGCTGGCCGACTTGCTGCTTGAGGTCCGGGTTGCCGGGGACGTCGGTGAGCAGTTTCTTCTTGACGATATGGTAGGCCGCCACTGTCCATTCGCCGCGTTGATCCCAGAAGGCCTGCTTGAGGCCGATCTCGGTTTGCCTGGCGGTGGAGAGGTCGAACTGCTGCTGGCCAGGGCTCAGGGAAATCAGGCCGCCGACCCCGTCGGTGCTGGTGGCGTACTGGCCGTAGACCGAGGTGTCCGGGGTGATTGCGTAGACCAGGCCGGCCTTCCAGTTATTGCCGGTGAGGGTCTTGTCGCTTTGGCTGGCGTCACGCAAATCATCGCGCTCGACGTGGGCATAGTCGCGGCGGATGCCGGTGACCAGCGCCAGTTGGTCGGTGAGTTGCAGGCGGTTTTCGGCGAAACCGGCAACGGTTTTGGTGGTGGTGGCGAACAGCGGTTTGAACGGGTTCTGGCTGTCGAACCGAGCGGGCGCCGGATCGTTGATATCCACCGGCTGGCCGCCGGGCAGCACGTCGTTGAACGGTGAGTTGCTGGCCAGGCGGAAACGGATGCGGTTGTATTCCACGCCCGTCACGGTCTGGCTGTCGAGGCCGAACAGGCTGTGCTTGAAGGTGAAGGTCTGGCGATCGCCGACCTGTTCCTGGTTGTGCTTGATGCCGAAGTTGCCGCTGCGGGTCAGTTGCCCGTTGGTGACGTTGTAGTTCTCGGCGTTCTGCCAGCGACGCTGGTTCTTCAGGTAGAACAGTTCATTGGTGGCGCTGATGTTGTCATTGATCTGCCACTCGCTGGTCAGGCGCGTCCACTGGTCGTTGTAGTGCTGGGTGTCGTTGCTGACGTTGTAGTTCTTGTCGCGCAGGCCTTTGTGCAACTGGCCATTGATCAGCGGCGTGCCGAAGTAGTTCTGCGGGCGCTGGTCGCCATAGTCGCTGGCCAGGGTGAAGCTCAGGTTGTCCGCCGCCTGCCAGCGCAGGGCGCCGCTGACGAAGTCGCTGCTGGAGTCGCCACGGTCGATAAAGCCGTGGCTGCGCAGACGGTTGAGGTTCAGGCGATAGCTCAGGGTGTCGGTCAGCGAGCCGCCGCTGTCCAGGGCCTGTTGCTGGCGATCGTAGGCGCCGTAGCCGAGGCGGAGGTGGTTTTCGATCTCGCCTTCGAAGGGTTTTTTCGGCACGGTATTGATCACCGCACCGGTGGCGCCTTCGCCGTACAGCACCGAGGCCGGGCCGCGCAAAACGTCTACGCGTTCCACCGCCCAGGTGTCCACCGGGAAGGTCGAGGTGCCCATGCCCATGTACATGCGGGTGCCGTCGTACAGTTGCATCACCGAGCCCTGGCCGGTAAAGCCACGGGCCGACAGCGAGGTGCCGCCATCGCCCGGGGTGCCGGTGCGGCTGATGCCGGTGGCACGGGAAATGGCGTCCTGCACGCTGGCGTCGCCACGTGCGCGGATCTGCGTGCCGGTCTGGCTTTCGACACTGCCCGGGGTTTGCAGCGCGCTGAGATTCAGGCGCGAGCCTGCGGTGGTGGGTGTGTTCAGGTCGACGTGTTGGTCATCCACGGCCGCAGCGGTCACCGGGCTGGCGGGCAGGGTCAGGGCCTGGGCGCTGTCATGCAGGGCGAGCAGGCACAGGCCGGACACTAGGTACTTGTTCATTGGGCGGAAAATCGCTTCTTCGAGGCGGTGCTCGCCGCTGGGCGCGGCGAGCTGAGGTATGCAGTAAGTGTTATAAGTTAACACTTACTGCGTCTTTGGCGAAAGCCCGCGTAAGACTACCTAACGCCTCTATGTAGGGCATCTCGCCTACTTCATAGCGAACCTGAGGTGGATTCACGTTGGCTGAACAACCGCGACAACACCAGGCGATCCAGCGCCCAGACCGCGATCAACGAGGCGCCCACCAGCGGGAACAGGAGCGCCAGCCCGAGCATGATCACCATCGCGGTTTTCCACTTCGGCAGGTCATGACGCAACGGCGGAACTCCCAGGCCGCCCTGGGGCCGACGCTTCCACCAGATCACCACGCCACTCACCGCGCTGAGCAGGATCATCAGGCAGATCAGCAGCACGATCAGCTGGTTCACCCAGCCGAACATCTTGCCCTCGTGCAGCATCACGCCGGTCTCGGTGGCCCGCGCCACGGTGTTGTAGTGCGCCCAGCGCACATCGGCGAGGACCTTGCCGGTGTACTGGTCCACGTGCAGGGTGGCGTCGTTGCGCGGGTCGTCGGCGAACACCGCGACGGTGAACACGCCTTCGGCGGTGGTGGGGAAAGTGATGCTGTAGCCGGGCTCGACCTTGCGTGCCGTGGCCAGGTCCACCACCTGTTGCAGGCGCACCGTGGGCGCGGCGGGAGCAGCGTGCATGGCGCCGTGGTTCATGTGTTCGGCATGGTCGCCGGACATCGGCATCGGCGTGTTTTCCATGGCCCAGGGCACGGTCTGTTGCGTTGCGGTATTGAGCACTCGCGCCTGCTGATCGGACTGCGGCACGTTGTTCCACATCGCCGCCGGGAAGGTGTTCCAGAGGTCGGCGTATTGCTTGCCCCAGAAGCCGGTCCAGGTCATGCCGCTGAGCAGCATTACCAGCAGAAACGCCGCGCCCCAGAAGCCGGCGACGGCATGCAGGTCACGCCAGAACACGCGGCCACGGCTCGTGAAACGCGGCCATAACACCCCGGCCGACGTTTTGCCGCGCGGCCACCACAGGTACAGGCCGGACACCACCAGCATCACGCCCCAACCGGCGGCGAGCTCCACCAGTCGATCGCCAACAGTGCCGATCATCAGCTCGCCATGCAGGGCGCGGGCGATGGCTTGCAGGTTGTTTTTCGCATCCTGCTCACCGAGTACGGTGCCGCGATAGGGGTCGACGAACACTGTCACTTCGCGCCCGCCGTCGTGCATCACGAACTGCGCGCTGCTGGTGGCGTCGACGGGTGGCAGGTATTTGCTGATCTTGCCCTGGGGAAAGGCCGCCTGGGCGCGTTGCAACTGCTCGTCGGCGCTCAAGGCGTGCTCGGCGCTTTGCACCTTGAGCAGGTCGCCGTACATCAGCGGATCGAGCTGGGGTTTGAACAGGTAGATGATGCCGGTCAGGGCCAGCAGCACCATGAAAGGGGCGACGAAGAGTCCGGCGTAGAAGTGCCAGCGCCAGGCCAGGTTGTAGAAGGAAACTTTTTGAGTGGTCATTGGGGATGCTCCGCAAAGCTTGAATTTTTTGTCGTTGGTCAGGCCGCTATCGGGGGCAAGCCCCCTCCCACATGTGGAATGCATTCCAACTGTGGGAGGGGGCTTGCCCCTGATGCTTTTAGAAGCTCATATCCACCTTGGTCCAAAGGGTGCGCCCTGGCTCCTTGATGGCCTGCGGGTCGTTGGCCGGGTAGCCGAACCCGGCGTTGCCGGCCAGGTTCAGGTGCTCGGCGTAGGCCTTGCCGAACAGGTTGTCGACGCCGGTGCTGACCTTGAAATTCTTGTTGATGCGATAGGCGCCATTGACCGAGAACACGCCAAAACCGCCGCTCTTGTCGTAGTCCTTGCCGACCACATTGCCCTTGTTCTGGTCGATGCGGTTCTGCGCCGCCACTACCCGCCACAACGCGCCGGCACTCCAGTCGTCTTCGCTGTAGGTCAGGCCGAAGCGTGCATCCAACGGTGGCATTTGCGGCAGGGCCTTACCGTCGCTGCTGTTCTTGCCCCAGGCGTAGGCGAGGGTGGCATCGGCTTTCCAGTTCTGCGTCAGTTTGTAGGCCGCGCCGAGTTCACCGCCCATGATGCGCGCGTCCACATTGCGCGCCTGGGAGGTGGTGCCCATCATCCCCGCCCGGTAGTCGAACAGGATGAAGTCACGCACCTGGCCGACGTAGCCCGAAGCCCAGGCTTCGAGGTTGTCGGCTTTGTACTGCGCGCCGACGTCGAGCTGGGTGGTTTTCTCCGGCTTCACGCCGTCGAAGGCGTTGACCGAACCGACTGCGCCAGTGTTGGGCGAGAACAGCTCCCAGTAATCCGGGAAGCGCTCCGAGTGGCCCAGGCCGGCATAGAGGGTGGTCGGGCTGTCGGCCAGGTCGTGCTCATAACGCATAAAACCCGAGGGCAACGTATCGGCGCGGGTGTCGTCGGCGGTCGGGTTGGCGCGTGCACTCATCCCGGAGCCGGTGGTTTGCCGGAAGTCCTTGGCCGAGGCGCGGTCCAGGCGCGCGCCGCTGATCAGGCGGTCACGGTCGGCGGCGTACCAGGTCAGTTCGCCGAACACGCCGTAGTTGTGGAAGTTGGCGTCCTTGACCTTGGGCAAATCCTTGTAGGTGTCGATGCCCATGCTGCTGCGTTGGCGGTGTTCGTTGGTCTGCGCATCCAGGCCGCTGATCAGTTGCACATCGGCCCAGCGCCAGGTGGCCTTGATGCGCGCGCCGAGGGTGCGGCGGTCGACGTTGGAGGCCATGGGGCCGGCCATCATCCCGGTGCCCGAGGGTGTGCGCAGGCTGTAGTTGTCCATCACGTGGTCGGCGTAGTTGTAGTAGACCTGGGCTTCGACCTTATCCAGCACTTCGCCGATATTCGATTTCTCGAAGCGCAGGCCCAGGCTTTCGCGCAGGAACTGCGAACCGTCCATGCCGCGCCCGGCGTAACGCGCTTCGCCGTCGCCACGGCCGGCGGTGAGCTCCAGCAGGGTGTCGGCATCCGGGGTGAAGCCGACGGCGACGTCGCCATTCCATTTGTCGTAGCGCGAGGCGACGGTGTCGTTGTTGCCGTCCTTGTAGTCATCGGCATGGGCCTGGTTGCCGATCACCCGCACATAGCCCAGCGGCCCACCGGCGGCGGCATCGATGACCTTGTCGAAGCGCCCGTTGGAGCCGGCCAGCACACTCGCGTTGAGCCGCGTGCCCAACTCGCCGAACTGCTCCGGTTCGCGCTCGAACAGGATGGTGCCGGCCGACGCGCCCGGGCCCCAGAGTACGGTCTGCGGGCCTTTGATCACGGTGAGCTTGTCGTAGGTTTCCGGCGAAATGTACGAGGTCGGCGCATCCATCCTGCCGGGGCAGGCGCCGAGCATCATGCTGCCGTTGGTGAGGATGTTCAGGCGCGAGCCGAACATGCCGCGCAGTACCGGGTCGCCATTGGTGCCGCCGTTGCGTACCAGGGCGAAGCCGGGGATGGTCTTGAGGTAGTCGCCGCCGTCGCTGGCGGGCACCGGTTGGCGCGGGTCTTTGGGGTTGGTAATCACGGTCAGCGGCGATCTGGGCGCAATGGCGGTGATCACGGTGGGCGTCAGCTCATGCTCGGCGTGTTCATCGGCCTGGGCGTGGGGAACGAGCAGGGCGCCGCATAGGGCAGCGAGCACAGAGGTGCTTCCCAAACGGGAGTCAGCAGTAAACCTGGACATGACAAATTCCATCAATCAATCGTAAACAACACGGCCAGCAGCCTGCGGCTGTCTGTCTAAAGTCGGCCGGGGTGAAGTAACGGTGTCAGGTGCTTACGAGGCGATGGGCGGGGCGCGGCTGCGCGCGCCGGGGAAAATGCTCTGCCGGGCATGGCCCAGGCGCGGTGCGGGGGTAAGGGCATTGGCCGGCGGCGGGGTACCGATGGCCGTGAATGACACGCTGCCGGGCAGGGCCGGGCAACTGTAGAGCAAGTCGCAATAGCCGCACTTGGACCAGAGCGCGTGGTGTTCGTCAGGGGCTTTCTTGTGATGGGCGTCGCCGTGGTCGCCGGGCATGTCCATGGACATGTTCATCGACATACCGGCGTGATGATCCATCGGCATCGCTTGGGAAATCAGCGGACCGATAAAGATCATCAGCATGGCGAACAGGCTGATCCAACTGCCGCGCTTCACGCGGCGGTGTGGGGATAGCCTGGCGCGAGGGGCGCCCATCTGGAGTCAGTCTATTGAGGGTGCTTGTGCGCGTGGCCGGCCATCGGCGGTACTTTCTGTACCGACACTTCCACCTCGAGCTTGCCGGCTTTTTCAAAGGTCAGGGTCAGCGGGAATTGCTTGCCATCGGCCAGCAGGCTGCGGTCCTTGAGGCCCAGCAACATGACGTGATACGCCATGGGCGCGAAGGTCAAGTCACCCTTGGCCGGTACGGCAACGCTGGGGACTTGCTGCATCTTCATCAAGTCGCCCTGCATCACATGCTCATGCAGTTCGGCCTTATCGGCCACTGGTGTGTCGACACTGAGCAGGCGGTCCGGGGTAGCGCCGGTGTTATGAATCACGAAATACGCGGCGACGGTGGGCGCGTTGGGCGGCAATTCCTGGGACCAGGGATCGCTGACCAGCAGGTCGCCGGCCTTGTAGTCTTCGGCATTGGCAGCACTGAACACCGGCAGCAGCAACGCAGCCAGAAGCAGGGAAGATTTAAGCATGGCAGTTCTCCAGAACGGTTCTAAACGCAGTTCACTTGCGAAGAAGATCAGGCCGTCGGAGAGGCGCGGGGGTTAAGGCTCGGCCATTGCTGGCGCGGGGTGGGGGTTTGCAATGGGGTGTGTAGTTGACGCTGTACCGTCTCGAATTGCGTGAGATACAACTGCGGCACATGCCCCGGCAACGCCACCAACGGCGCCGAGCCCGAGCAACACCAGCAATGCTGCATGGTGGAATGATCGTCCTGCTGCGGCGCCGGAATCTCCAGCTTGCCCAGGGCAATGGTCTTCAGGCTGGCGCCATTGGACGAACAGAAACTGCCCCACAGCAATTGCTGCACGGGGTCCTTGGACTGCTGCATCGCGCTGGCCATTGGCATGGCAAAGGCGTTGAACAGCACTGCAAGGCAGGCGATCCAGGCAATTGCAAAGCGTTGACGGGCCATGGCGGACAATCCGTAGGGTTAAACGATCAGGCGGGTATTTAGCCTGATCGGGGGGATAAGTAAAAAGTGGTGGTGTGGTTTGGTGTCGCAGTGCTGGGTTTGAGGATAGACGGGGAATCGAGGGGATGCCGATCTTCAAGTCAACGGCCCTCCCACATTTTGGATTGTGTTTGGCTATTGCTTGGCGTTGAGCCTGCGAGTCGCGCGGGCAATGTCGGCTCGCGCCACCTTGATCAATGAGCCATCGCCTGGGTCTTCTTCGATACAGGCTTCAAGGAAAGCATCCATCTCTTCTTGTGTGTGGAGATGGTCAGCAGCGTCGAAAACTGTGAACGTTGTCTTTCTGTCAGATAGGTATTGGGCTTTTTCCAGCCATTGGTTTAATCGAGCTGCGACTTCGGGTTCATCCAATTTTAGTTCGTCGGCCTCAAGGCTTAGCGCGTGCGCGAACTCTGGGTTCGCGATTATGTGCTCGATAATTGTGCTTTCAGCAGGTCGAGTCAGGTGCTGCGTACGGGGTTTGTTAGTCATGTGAACCTCATGTTTACGCCGTAGGACAAAGCGTCGAGGATCATCGCCAAGGGTATGCGGTTCTAGGTAGTCAGCGGGTTCCGTTACGCATGTAGGTAAATTCTCCTTGATCCGCCGCGCAGCCCGAATATGAGGTCGTTCCACAGAAACTTCCGACAACTCTTTGAGGTTGTCGGTAGGAAACTCAATCTCTAGTCTCCGTACACCGCTGTAAACGCAGCGGACGGGCGTCGCGGCCCGGATTGATTAAGCATGCCTCCTTTCAGTCGACGCTTTTTTATCGTCTACTGTGTGGCGCTATGGTGGCTGTGCGCGGGATACCTTCGGGTATGCCGGCTTCCTTGATCTCCGGTCCGCGAACCTGCGCACAGCTGCCACCCCCATCGCATCGCGGCGATCAGCGGCAGCTCCACTTAGATTAAGGAGCTTCACAATGATCAAACCCACCCTCAATCCCCCGTCCGGCTGTTCACCGTGGCCGATGGCATCAGCACCGAAGACCTGTTGGTCAACCTCAGCGAAACACTTGCCTCGGCCAACGCGCTGAGTTGCGACCTTGCCTTTAACCTGGAAGGCGCACCACGCGAGGAATTACTGGGCGTTGCGCAGTTGATCGAGCTGGCACAATTGCTCGCTGACAGGGTGCACGAAGGAGCAGGGCAGGCAACCGCCGCGAGTAGTTAACAAGTTCGATGAGCGATCGTTCCTGCGCATATGTGTGGGAATGATCGTGTGGCAGGTCTTAGACCTCCCAGCTGGCTTCCCGTATATGATTGAAGTTGACGACATCTACGCAGTGCTGATGAGCAAACCCAGCGACTCTGAGATCGTCAGTCAAAACCAGATAGTTATCTTTTGCTGCGGCAACAATGCCAACGTCGGTAAGGCCGTAGGGTGAAAGCTCATAATCGCGACTTATATCCAAGGCTGGATGATGGACCTCGATTATTGTTGATAGTGAGTTTTTTAACGTTGCATAAAAATCGCGCAGCTTGTTCCCATGAAGTCCATTTGTCAGGTTGCTGACTTCAGCGAGAATGTGAGGGGTTGAAACAAGTTTTTCGAACTGGTCAATCACTTTGAGCAAAAGTTGATAGTCTGCATCGCTGTAGCCGCGTGTTCTCTTGAACTCCACGATGCTGGACGTTCCTCCTATCAGTGCCAGGAGCAGCAAGTTAGTATCAACGATGATTCCTTTTCTTCGGTATTGCTTGATGTAGGCTTCGATCATACTTCGCGAATCTTCATGGAGCGGAACTCGCCAGTCTCCGAGTCGATGATGAATGTTTTGTATTTTCTTGCATGCATTTGTCCGGCTAAAGATGCGCCTAGCCTTTCATAGTTATTAGGGTTGGGGACATTGAAGCCCAGTGTTATTGCCCAGGTTTTATTGTCTGGGTCTAACTCTACTTCCTCAAGCATCAGGTCTTGTAGTGCTGTTTCTTGCCCGAGAAAGTCGTTTGCGACCGCCTTGGCAACTTGTACGGCTTCTTTAACTTCTATCATGTCAGCTCCTGAATGCCGTTGGGCCTGGCTTGAACTGTTCCTGGAGTTTAGCACTTCGTGTTGTGGGTTCATCGCCGTCCCTTGAGGTAACAAATGGATTGGATAGAGGGTGGCGGATGATCCTGATCTATCGAATGAAATCTGCCAACGAATCGATTGTTTCTGCGGGCGACCAAAGCTCCCGATCCACCGCCGCCAACACCGGCCGCTTCAACACCAACACCGGCACCCCCCGTTCCCGCGCCACTTCCAGCTTCGGCTCGGTGGCGGTGCTGCCGCTGTTCTTGCTGATCAGCACATCGATCCCGCGCCGTTCAAACAACGCGCGTTCATCTTCAAGCAGAAACGGACCGCGTGCGCCAATCACTTCACAGCGATCATTGCCGGGATACACGTCCAGCGCGCGCAACGTCCAGAACTGCTCGGGCGGGATTTCATCAAGGTGCTGCAACGGCTCGCGACCCAAGGTGAACAATGGGCGCTTGAAGGGTTTCAACGCCGCAACTAACTCGGCCCAATCACTGACCTCACGCCAATCGTCACCGGCCTGCGGCTGCCACGCCGGTCGGCGCAACGCCCAGCAGGGGACACCGCACAACTGCGCCGCCAGCGCGGCGTTCTGGCTGATCTGCGCCGCATACGGATGGGTCGCGTCGAGGATCAGGCTGATCTGTTCATCGCGAACAAACTGCGCCAACCCTTCGGCGCCGCCATACCCGCCGACACGGACCTGGCAGGTGAGATCGGTCGGCACACGCCCCACACCCGCCAGGCTGTAGATATGCGCAGGCCCCAAGGTGCGCGCGATAGCCAGTGCTTCGGTCACACCGCCCAGCAGCAGGATGCGTTTCATCGCGGCTTGACCACTTCCAGCAGGGTGATTGGAAGCGCCTGGCGCCACGTATCGAACTCACCCAGTGGCTGCGCCTGAGCGACGTGGATGCGCGTCAGTTCGCCGCCATGCTCCGCGCGCCAGTGCATCAAGGTCATTTCACTTTGCAGGGTGACGGCATTGGCCACCAACCGACCGCCGGGGCGCAGGTGTTGCCAACAGGTGTCGAGCACACCGTCGCGGGTGACGCCGCCGCCGATGAAGATGGCGTCGGGAGCTGTAAGGCCGTGCAACGCTTCCGGGGCTTTGCCACGAATCAACTGCAAACCGGGCACGCCGAGAGCGTCGCGATTGTGTTCAATAAGGCCCTGTCGGCCTTCGTCTGCTTCAATTGCCAATGCTCGGCAGCTCGGATGGGCGCGCATCCATTCGATACCGATGGAGCCGCTGCCCGCACCCACGTCCCACAGCAGTTGGCCGGGCATCGGGGCGAGGCGGGCGAGGGTCATGGCGCGCACATCGCGTTTGGTCAGTTGGCCGTCGTGCTGGAAGGCGGAATCGGGCAAGCCAGCGAGGCGCGACAGACGTGGTGTGTCGCTGGAGGCCACGCAGTCGATGGCGACCAGGTTCAAATCGGCGACACAGGCGTGCTGCCAATCCTCAGCCAAACCGTCGATGCGCCGCTCATTTGCGCTGCCCAGGTGTTCAAATACTGTCAATCGGCTGGGCCCAAACCCGGATTCAGCCAACAACGAAGCAATCAACGCGGGACTGCCGCCGTCATTACTCAGTACCAATAAACGCACACCTGTGGCCAGATGCGCATTGATCGCCGCCACTGGCCGTGCCACTACGGACAGCGTCACCACCTCCTGCAACGGCCAGCCCAGCCGCGCCGCCGCCAACGACACCGACGACGGCGCCGGCAAAATCAGCAGTTCCTCAGCCGCCACCTGTCGTGCCAGGCTGGCCCCCACCCCATAAAACATCGGATCGCCACTGGCCAGCACGCACACAGGCTCGCCACGCCGCGCCAGTACCGGTTCCAGGGAGAACGGGCTCGGCCACACCTGGCGCTCACCGCGAATACACACCGGCAACAGGTCCAACTGGCGCTGACCACCTATAATCCGCGAAGCGCGCAACAGGGCATGCCGGGCATTCCTGCCCAGCCCCTTGAAGCCGTCTTCACCGATGCCTACAACCGTCAGCCAGGGCGACATATCAATTCCTTGAGCGACATCCGACGGGCAGGCTTTTCATGCCGCCGGACAAAGCAGGCATAATACCGCGCCTTTACCCGTCAACCGGTAGCCCCGTGAACCCAACGCCCGCTGTGAATACCTTGCGCCCCTCGGCTTGTCCGGGGTTGCTGCGTATCGTCCAGGCGCTGGATGGCGGCATCTGCCGGATCAAACTGGCTGGTGGTTCGATCAGCGCCGCCCAGGCCCGTGCCGTGGCGGACGCGGCCCAGGCCTATGCGGGCGGGGTGATCGAGGCGACCAACCGCGCCAACCTGCAGATACGTGGGATCGGTGCCGAGCAAGACGCCTTGATCGCCATGCTGCTGGCCGCCGATCTGGGCCCGAGTACCGCTGCCGGCGATGACGTGCGCAACCTGATGCTCAGCCCCAGCGCCGGTATCGACCCGCAGATGCTGTTCGACACCCGGCCGCTGGCCGAGCAGATCCTCGCTACCCTGCAAAACCGTCCGCGTTTGCATGAGCTGTCGGCCAAGTTCGCCGTGCAACTGGACGGCGGCGAGGCCCTGGCGATGCTCGAGCATCATCATGATCTGTGGCTGTCGGCGTTCGTACGCAATGGCGAGACGCTCCTTGCGTTCGGCCTGGCGGGTTGTCCAGGGCGGGATGCACCGTTGGCCGCCGTGCCGTTGGCACAGGGTCATGGGTTGGTGGTGGCGGTGCTGGAGGCGTTTCTTGATCTCGCCACCCCGGAACAAACCCGCATGCGCCATCTGGCTGTGGATAAGTTGTTGAGCCGCCTCAGCCTGCCGCTGCTGCCGGTCGACGGTTTCAAACGCCCGCCCAGCGGCGCTTTGCTGCACCTCGGTAGTTACCCACAGGCTCAAAACAATCAATTCTACGTCGCGGCCATCGCACCCTTGGGGCGCCTGGATTCGACGATGCTCACAGGCGTGGCGCAGCTCGCCAGCGAATATGGCGACGGCACCTTGCGCTTCACCCCCTGGCAAGGTGTGTTACTGCCCAATGTCGAAAAACCTCACGCCGTGACCCAACGCCTGGCGCAACTGGGCTTCCTCTGCACCGTCGATCAACCCTTGGCCCGCGTGATCGCCTGCACCGGTTCCAGCGGTTGCGGCAAGGCCCTCGCCGACACCAAGGCCGACGCCGTGCACTTGGCCGCGCTGCATCCCGGCCATGACGTGCACCTGTCCGGCTGCTCGCGCTCCTGCGCCGCCGCACATATCGCGCCGGTCACCTTGCTGGCGGTGAGCCCCGGCCACTACGACCTGTATTTCCGCGATGCAGCCCATCCCGGTTTCGGCCGGCTGCACGCACGCACCCTTTCCATTGAAGCGGCGGGCGCCTTGCTGCGCGCTCACCCACGGAGCAACACCGATGATTGATTACATCCGCGACGGTCAGGAGATCTATCGCAACTCCTTCGCCATTATTCGCGCGGAAGCCAAGTTGGAGCGTATCCCGGCCGACCTGGAGAAACTCGCGGTGCGGGTGATCCATGCCTGCGGCATGGTCGAGGCCATCGACGGCCTGCAGTTCTCCGAAGGTGCGGGTAAGGCCGGGCGCGATGCGCTGGCCGCTGGCGCGCCGATTCTGTGTGATGCGCGGATGGTCTCCGAAGGCGTGACCCGTGCGCGCCTGCCGGCCAACAACCCGGTGATCTGCACCCTGCGCGACGACAGCGTGCCGGAATTGGCGCGGGAGCTGGGCAATACCCGTTCCGCTGCGGCCCTGGAACTCTGGCGTCCGCACCTGGAAGGCAGCGTGGTGGTGATCGGCAACGCGCCGACCGCGTTGTTCTACCTGCTGGAAATGCTCGACGCGGGGGCACCGAAACCGGCGTTGATCCTCGGCTTTCCGGTCGGCTTTGTCGGCGCGGCCGAATCCAAGGCGATGTTGGCAGCGGACAGCCGCGGTGTACCGTTCGTGATCATGCAGGGCCGCCTGGGCGGCAGTGCCATGGCCGCCGCAGCGGTGAATGCGCTCGCCACGGAGGTCGAATGATGCCGGCACGCGGACGCTTGATCGGCCTGGGCGTCGGCCCCGGCGACCCGGAACTGATCACCCTCAAGGCCCTGCGCCTGCTGCGCGAATCGCCGGTGGTGGCCTATTTCGTGGCCAAGGGCAAGAAGGGTAACGCCTTCGGCATCATCGAAGACCACCTGGTGCCACAGCAAACCCTGATGCCGCTGGTGTACCCGGTGACCACCGAAGCGCTGCCGGCGCCATTGTCCTATGAACAAGTGATCAGCGACTTCTACGACACCGCCAGTGTCGAGGTGGCCGTGCACCTGGACGCCGGTCGCGACGTGGCGGTGATCTGTGAAGGCGACCCGTTCTTCTACGGCTCCTATATGTATTTGCATGACCGCTTGGCCGAGCGCTACGAAGCCCAGGTTATCCCCGGTGTGTGCTCGATGCTTGGCGGCGCCTCGGTGCTGGGTGCACCGTTGGTGTATCGCAATCAGAGCCTGTCGGTGCTGTCGGGCGTATTGCCCCACGAAGACCTCAAGCGCCGCCTGGCGGATGCCGACGCGGCGGTGATCATGAAGCTGGGGCGCAACTTCCCCAAGGTGCGCCAGGTACTCGAAGAACTCGGCCTGGCCGAGCGCGCGCTGTATGTGGAACGCGCGACCATGGCCAACCAGAAAATCGTGGCGCTGGACCAGGTGGAGCCGATGTCTTCGCCGTACTTCTCGCTGATCATCGTGCCGGGTGAACGGTGGCAAGGTTGATGAACCCGGCGATTGTCATTCTGGGCCAGGGCAGCCTGGCCACCGCGCGCAGGATCCAGCAGGTTTACCCTGGGGCACTGATCCACGGCCTGGCCGGGCGGATTGAGGGGGCGGACCAGCCTTACGGCGAATTCGGCGCGACCCTGCGTCAGCTCTACCAGCAGGGCACGCCGCTGATCGCCCTGTGTGCGGCCGGCATCGTGATCCGCACCCTGGCGCCGCTGCTGCTGGAGAAAGGCGAAGAACCCGCCGTGCTGGCCGTGGCGGAAGACGGCAGCGCCGTGGTGCCGTTGCTCGGTGGCCTTGGCGGGGTGAACGTCATGGCACGGGACATCGCGGCGGCGCTGGGTGTCGCTGCGGCGATCACCACCAGTGGCGAGTTGCGTTTCGGCACCTGCCTGCTCAACCCGCCGGCGGGTTATGAGCTGGCGGACCTGGAACTGGGCAAGCGCTTCGTGTCCGATCTGCTGGCCGGCGAAAGCGTGCGCATCGAAGGTGCGGCACCGTGGTTGGACCAGGCGAATTTGTCCCAGGACCAGCAGGCGCATCTAGCCATTCACGTGGGCAGTGCCGAGCGTGTGCCCGCCGCCAACGAGTTGCTGATCTATCCGAAGACGGTGTGCGTGACCTGCAAGCCGGGTGCGCAGTTGGCCGAGCGTGTGCGCACGGCCTTGCACGAGGCGGGCATTGCCGTGCAATCCCTGGCGTGCCTGTTGGCCAGCGATACGCAGATGGCTGACCCGTCGTTGCACGAAGCCGCGTCGGCGTTGGGTGTGCCGCTGCGCTTTGGGGGTGTTACCCAGGCTGCCGATATTGTCATCGAGGTGGCTGACCAACCGCTGGACCTGGCCCAGGTCGGCCGCCGCCGTGGCCGCCTTGCCGTGATCGGCCTGGGCCCTGGCGCCGCCGAGCTGATGGTGCCGGCGGTCAAGGCCGAGCTGGCACGCTGCACCGATGTGCTGGGCTATGAAACCTACGTGCGCATGGCCGGGCCGTTCCGTGACGATCAGGTACAGCATTGCACCGATAACCGCGAAGAGATGCAGCGCGCCCGCCACGCCTTCGAGCTGGCCGCCCAGGGGCGTTCGGTGGTGGTGGTGTCGTCCGGCGACCCGGGCGTCTTCGCCATGGCGGCGGCGGTGATCGAGGCGTTGCACGAGTCCGGCGATCCGGCGTGGCATCAGGTCGACCTGGAAATCCTGCCGGGGGTTTCGGCCTCCCTGGCCACCGCGGCCCAGGCCGGCGCGCCGTTGGGCCACGACTTTTGCGTGATGTCGCTGTCGGACAACCTCAAGCCCTGGTCGATCATCGAAAAGCGCCTGGACCTCGCGTCCCAGGCCGACCTGGCCCTGGCGTTCTACAACCCGATCTCGCGTTCGCGGCCTTGGCAGCTGGGGCGCGCCCTGGAAATCGTCGCGCAACACCGCACGCCTGAAACCCCGGTGGTGCTGGGCCGCGATATCGGTCGCCCCGGCCAGACCCTGCGCGTCACCACCCTCGGGCAACTCACGCCAGACCAGGTGGACATGCGCACCATGGTGCTGGTCGGCTCGTCCACTACCTGCACATTCCCTCGCGCTGGTGGCGGTGAATGGGTGTACACGCCGCGCTGGTACGGTGCAAAACCCGCCTCCTGAAAACGCCTGGGTGGCTGCACGAAAGCTCCGAATGACAATGGGTGATTGCCTATTGTCGCTCGGGGCTTTTTCTTTTTTTTACCGCGAAAACCGGAAGGGCTCGAGGAGTGCCCCGTCATTGCTGGGCAGGGGTTTTTGCCGTGTGCCGGCAAGCGATGTTTGTGGCATGGAAGAGCCGCCGGTGGCTGGACTAGTGTGGACACAAGCCCCGAGTCGGGGTGTTTGTGGAGAACTGAAAATGGAGCGACATCACAGAAGGATCAACAACACAAAACGGCGCAAGTTGATTGCTGCCTATACATTGCCGAGGGCGCCAGGCGCGCAGCCCTCATTGCCGCCGCTCGACATGGAGGACGACAGCAACGCGGCGGTGGTCAACAACAGTGTGATTTCGTTTGCCGAGGGGCTGTCCGGGCTGAACCGGGAATACATCCGTAAAAGCTATCTGCTGGCCAGCAGCTACGTCAGCGATGTATTGAATATCCATCGAGGTACCGAGGCCTGGTACGACGAATTCATCAAGGTGATGGTCGGTTTGGGCTGGCTGCCGGTGCGCAGTCGATTCGAGCGGGTTTCAAGCTCCGGCAAGGGCCTGACGGTGCAACTTGCGGCGCTGAATATCATCGCCAGCCTGTTGGCGTCGACGTCACTGACCGGGCCGTTGCTCACTGTGCTGCCCAAACTGGCCGCCGATGCGCTGGAGGCCCTGAAGCAGCAGCCGGCATCCTTCGAGCTGTTCAAGCGCAATAGCAGCGTGCACGAGGGCGGTGATTTTGGCCTGGCGTCATGCGCCGAAACGGACGGCGAATTGACGATGGTGCTGGTGACTTACAGTACCCATGGCGTGAGCAAGCAGGTTGGGCTGCCATTTCTGGAATGGGACAGTACCCAGTTCGAGGCCTTCAGCGGACAAACCTGCCTGGTGCTGAATACCTCGGTGGTCAACGAAAAAACCATCCGACTGATGCGCGAGAGCGCGGGCGACAAGGTGCAGTCGGCGATTGCCAAATACCGGATCTAAGGCACCAGGTAGCCGCGCACCCCGGTAAAGATGATTTGCGCGGCGAGGGCACACACGAACAATCCCATCAACCGACTGACAATCTGCAAGCCCTGGTCACCGAGAATCCGTTCGATACGGTTGGACAGGTACAGCACCACACCGACCGTGAGGCTGGCCAGGGCGATGCTGAGAATGGCCGTGATCTTGTCATCCCAGTGCGGTTGGCTGACGCCCATGACCAACAGCGCACCGATGGTGCCGGGGCCGACCGTGAGGGGGATGGTCAGCGGCACGATGGTCACGTCCTGCTGCACATTGTCGGTCTGCACGGCCGACTTGCCTTGGGCCATGCCCAGGGCGGAGATAAACAGCACACTCCCGGCGCCGATGCGAAAGGCATCCACGGTGATGCCGAACACGCTGAAGATCACCCGGCCGAACAGGTAGAGCAACACGCTGGACACCAGGGTCGCCAGCGCTACTTTCCAGGCCAGGCGCCGCCGCTCTTTGCTCGAATAACCACGGGTCAGGCTGATAAAGCAGGACAGCACAAAGAACGGGCTGTAGAGCACCAGCATCTTCAGGTAAACGCTGAATAACACGTGGAGCATGGGGGTGGCTCGCGGGCGGGGAAAGTGTGGAGAGTCTATCAGGCGCTAGAGATCAAATGTGGGAGGGGGCTCGGCCTAATGCCAGTCAGTTACAGTGTTCGCTCTTGGCCGAAGCAAGCCCCCGCCCACATTGGAATTGCATTTAAAGTCAGGACGGGGCGTGTTCAGGCCGTTGTTGACGCTGCGCCACCCAGAACTCCACCAGCTCACGCAATTGCGATAACTCCACCGGCTTGGCCATGTGCCCGTCCATCCCCGCCTGGCGTGCGCGTTCTTTGTGCTCCGAGAGGATATGCGCCGTGAGCGCTACCACGGGTGTGCGAATGCGCTGGTGGCTGACTTCCCACGCCCGCAGTTGCTGGGTAGCCGAGAAACCATCGAGAACCGGCATCTCACAGTCCATCAACACCAGATCATAGCGCTGGGCCTTCATCGCCTCGAGGGCTTCCTCGCCGTTGCTGGCGGTATCCGGGTTGAGGTTGAGCTTGCCGAGCATGCCGCGAATCACTTTGGTGGAGATGCTGTTGTCTTCGGCCACCAGGATCCTGAAATCGCTGGGCACGGTCACCGCCGCCGGGACGCTGAGGGGCGGACGGGGCTGCACGCCACCTTTGCTGCGTTGGGTCAACTCGTCGGCCAGGGTGGTCTTGAGGGTGTAACCGGCAACCGGCTTGGCGAGGATGCGCTTGATCCCGCAATTACGCGCGATGATCTTGCTCGGCGCATTGCTGATGCCGGTGAGCATGATCAGCAGGATGTCGTGGTTCAGGCTCGGGTCTTCCTTGATCTTCGCCGCCAGTTGCATGCCGGTCATGCCGGGCATGTTCTGGTCCAATAGCACCACATCGAAGTAATCGCGCAGGTGCGCCTTGGTGCGCAGCAAGGCCAGGGCCTCTTTGCCGGAAGGCACGGCGCTGACATTCAGGCCCCAGGCCGAGCATTGCTGCACCAGCACCTTGCGGCACGTATCGTTGTCGTCCACCACCAGCACGCGCGCGCCTTTGAGCGGGCCGTCGAGGTCGGAGGTGGGGTGTTCCAGGCGTTCCGGGTCCAGCGGCAGGGTCAGCCATAACGTGCTGCCCTGATGGCTGCCGCTCTTGATGCCGAACTCACCGTTCATCAACAGGATCAACTGGCGCGCGATCACCAGGCCCAGGTGCCCGCTCAAGCGGGTGGCCGAGAGGAAGTTCTTGCTGTGCAGTTCGCTGTGCAGCAGGGCCTCACGTTCAGCGGCTTCCATTGGCAGGCCGCTGTCCTGCACGGCAATGCGCAGGCGCGGCTTGGTGCTGCGGTCATCCAGGGCGACGACGATCAGCACTTCGCCTTCGTCGGTTTTGTGCAGGGCGTTTTCCAGCAGGCTCAGCAGCGCCTGGCGCAGGCGGGTCGGATCGCCGCTGATGACGCGGGGCACCTGGGGCTGGATGAAGCTGATCAACTCGACGTTCTGCTGCTCGGCCTTGGCGCGGAAGATGCTCAGGCAGTCTTCGATCAGCGCATTGAGGTCGAATTGCACGTCATCCAGCTCGATCTGCCCGGATTCGAGCTTGGAGATGTCGAGGATCTCGTTGATCAAGGTCAGCAGCTCGTTGCCGGCGCTGTGGATGGTTTGTACGTAGTCGCGCTGTTTCACCGACAGTGGCGTGCCCAGCAGCAGTTCGGTCATGCCCAGCACGCCGTTCATGGGGGTGCGGATTTCGTGGCTGATCTTGGCCAGGAATTCGGCCTTGGCGGCGATCTCGGCATTGCTGGCGGCCAGGTCGCGGCTGAGGCTGAAGCGGGCCTCGACAATCGCACGCTGGCGCTCGCCCAGGGCCAGGCTCATCAACAGGCCGCTCAGGCAGATGAAGGCCAGCAATGTGACGATCAAACCCTGGGGCGACACCATCGTCAGCCCCAGCAAGGCCGGGAGAATGATCAGCGTGCCGATGTTGAACACCACCATGCCCGCCACGAACAAGCGCGCCGGGCGGTAGCCTTTCTGCCAGTGATACGCCGAGACAAACAGCATGCTCAGGCCCGCCAGGGCCACCAGCGCGTAGGTGATGATGTTTAGCGGCAGGGTACTGACGAACAACAGCAGCAGGCCGCACAGCACGATAAACAGGATGTCGGCCATCAATAGCTTGTTCAGCGGGTGCGGACCCAGGGGCATGAAGAAGCGATAGGCATACATCAGCCCGCACGGCGCAGTCAGCAGCAGGGCCAGGTAGGCGCCGGGGGTCTGGACCGCGTGCCAGTTCGGCAGCCATGGGCCTACCAGGTTGAGCAGCAGCGCCAGGCTGAGCATCAACAGCAGTTCGCAGGCCGCCAGCCACAGGCTGCTACGCGAGCGGTGGTAAGCGAAGCGCGTGAGGTTGTGCAGGATCAGCATCAGCAGGCAGCCGAACAGCAGGCCGTAGATCAATGTCTGGGTCTGGTCGGCGGCGGCCAGCACGGCCGACTCCAAGGTGATATAGGGGCGCAGTTCGTGCTCTGAAACCAGGCGCAGGTAGACGTCGAGGGTCTTTTGGCTCTGGGGCATCGGCAGCATGAAATCGTTGCTGGGCAGCGGGCGTTCCGCCTGGGGCTGGCGGTTGCCGCTGCTTTGTTGCTCGATCAGGGTGTCGCCGTCCAGCACATAGAGACTCAGGTGTGCCAGGTCCGGGGCGAATACCCGCAGCACCTGCTCGTGCTTGCCAGGTTGCAGCTTGAAACGTACCCACAACGCACCGTCCGGTTCCGCGGCGGTAATGCGGTCCAGTTCGATGGGGCTGAATTGATTGGTGTAGCGCGAGGAGCGGATGTCGCTCAGCTGCAGGTCGGCCTGTTCATCAAGCAATACTGCCCAGCCACTGCCTTGCGCGGCGGCCTGGGCCGGGAACAGGCAGAGCAGCGTCAGCAGACTGACAGTGAAACCTATGGCGATCCTGAGCCAGCGCACGGCGAAATCCCTTCGTAGGTTGATGCACGGTTAACTATGCGCGGGGAGGCCTGTATACGGCAAGGGCCAGAAGCCCTTGCCTAACCGAACGGATAGCTAGCGTTACTGGCTTTCGCCACGTTCACGGGCAATGGCGCGGTAGCCGATGTCCGTGCGGTAGAAGCAGCCTTTCCAGTCGATTTTTGCAGCCAGCTTGTACGCCTGTTGCTGTGCGGCGTCGACGCTGGCACCCATGGCGGTGGCGCACAGCACACGGCCTCCGGCGGTCACCACCTTGCCGTCCTTGAGCGCGGTGCCCGCATGGAACACCTTGCCTTCCAGGGTAGCAGCCGCGTCCAGGCCTTCAATCACATCGCCCTTGGCGTAGTCGGCCGGGTAACCACCGGCGGCCAGCACAATGCCTACGCTCGGACGTGGATCCCACTGCGCTTCAACCTTGTCCAGGGCCTGGGCCAGCGCGGCTTCCACCAGCAGCACCAGGCTCGATTGCAGGCGCAGCATCACCGGCTGGGTTTCCGGGTCGCCGAAGCGGCAGTTGAACTCGATGACTTTCGGGTTGCCGGCTTTGTCGATCATCAGGCCGGCGTAGAGGAAACCGGTGTACACATTGCCTTCATCGGCCATGCCACGCACGGTCGGCCAGATCACCAGGTCCATCACGCGCTGGTGCACGTCGGCGGTCACCACCGGGGCAGGGGAGTAGGCACCCATGCCGCCGGTGTTCGGGCCAGTGTCGGCGTCGCCGACGCGTTTGTGGTCCTGGCTGGTGGCCATCGGCAGCACGTTCTTGCCGTCAACCATCACGATAAAGCTGGCTTCTTCGCCGTCGAGGAATTCCTCGATGACGACGCGCGAACCCGCGTCACCAAAGGCGTTACCGGCGAGCATGTCACGCACGGCGTCTTCGGCTTCCTGCAGGGTCATGGCGACGATCACGCCTTTACCGGCGGCCAGGCCGTCGGCCTTGATCACGATCGGCGCACCTTTTTCACGCAGGTAGGCCAGGGCCGGCTCGATCTCGGTGAAGTTCTGGTAGTCGGCCGTCGGGATCTTGTGGCGCGCCAGGAAATCCTTGGTGAAGGCTTTCGAGCCTTCCAGCTGGGCGGCGCCGGCGGTTGGGCCGAAGCAATCCAGGCCGCGGCTGCGGAACAGGTCTACGACACCGGCAACCAATGGCACTTCCGGACCGACGATGGTCAGGGAGACGTTTTTCTCGGCGAAGTCGGCCAGTTGCTCAAGGGCCAGTACGTCGATGGCGACGTTTTCGCACTTGGCTTCGATGGCGGTACCGGCGTTGCCGGGGGCGACGAAGACTTTCTGGACCCGTGGGTCCTGGGCAACTTTCCAGGCCAGGGCGTGTTCACGGCCACCGCTGCCAATGATGAGGACGTTCAAGTCAGACTCCTTCGGAGGAAGTTACAAGCTGCAAGCTGCAGGTTAAGAGCAATCTGTATCGCTCTGAAGGCAGCATGCAGCTATGAATTTTAGAGGCTACAACCAGCAGCAAAAGCGACGCTGCTTTGCTTTTACGTGCTGCTTGCAGCTTGAACCTTGCCGCTTCTCGGCAGTGGATCAGTGACGGAAGTGGCGCATGCCGGTGAAGACCATGGCAATGCCGGCTTCATCGGCAGCGGCGATTACCTCGGCATCACGCATCGAGCCGCCCGGTTGGATCACGGCAGTCACGCCAGCTTTCGCGGCGTTGTCCAGGCCATCACGGAACGGGAAGAATGCATCCGACGCCATCACCGAGCCGGCCACCTGCAAACCGGCGTGCTCGGCCTTGATCGCGGCGATACGCGCCGAGTTCACGCGGCTCATCTGGCCAGCGCCGACACCGATGGTCTGGCGGTTTTTGGCGTAGACGATGGCGTTGGATTTAACGTACTTGGCCACTTTCCAGGCGAAGATCAGGTCGTTGATCTCTTGCTCGGTCGGGGCGCGCTTGGTCACCACTTTCAGGTCTGCGCTGCCGATCATGCCGATATCGCGGCTCTGTACCAGCAGGCCGCCATTGACGCGCTTGTAGTCCCAGGCAGCGGCACGTTCAGCCGACCACTCGCCGCAGGCCAGCAGGCGCACGTTGGCTTTGGCCGCTACGATCGCGCGGGCTTCTTCGCTCACGGAAGGGGCGATGATCACTTCGACGAACTGACGCTCGACGATGGCCTTGGCCGTCTCTGCATCCAGTTCACGGTTGAACGCGATGATGCCGCCGAACGCGGATTCGGTGTCGGTGGCGTAGGCCAGTTCGTACGCCTGGCGAATGCCGCCTTCAGCGTCCGGGCTTACGGCCACGCCGCACGGGTTGGCGTGCTTGACGATCACGCAGGCCGGCTTGACGAAGCTCTTCACGCATTCCAGCGCGGCGTCGGTGTCGGCCACGTTGTTGTAGGACAGTTCTTTGCCCTGCAGTTGGGTCGCAGTGGCGATGCCCACTTCGGCAGGCTTGGCTTCCACGTAGAACGCCGCGCTCTGGTGCGGGTTCTCGCCGTAGCGCATTTCCTGGGCCTTGATGAACTGGCTGTTGAAGGTGCGCGGGAACTGGCTGCGGCCTTCTGTGCTCAGGGTGTCGGCGGCCTGGTTCACGGTGCCCATGTAGTTGGCGATCATACCGTCGTAGGCGGCGGTGTGTTCGAACGCCTTGAGCATCAGGTCGAAACGCTGGGCGTAGGTCAGGCCGCCGGCTTTCAGGCTTTCCAGCACCTGGGCGTAGTCGCCGGCGTTGACCACGATGGCCACGTCTTTATGGTTCTTGGCCGCCGAGCGAACCATGGTCGGGCCGCCGATATCGATGTTTTCGATGGCGGTCGGCAGGTCGCAGCCTGGCTTGTTGATGGTGGCTTCGAACGGGTAGAGGTTGACGGCCACCAGGTCGATCGGCTTGATGCCGTGCTCGGTCATGATGGCGTCGTCGATGCCGCGACGGCCGAGGATGCCGCCGTGGATTTTCGGGTGCAGGGTCTTGACGCGACCGTCCATCATTTCTGCGAAACCGGTGTAGTCCGCCACTTCCACTGCGGCCACGCCGTTGTCCTGCAGCAGCTTGAAGGTCCCGCCCGTGGAGAGGATTTCCACGCCCAGGGCTTCCAGCTCCCGGGCAAATTCGAGGATCCCGGTCTTGTCGGAGACACTGATCAAGGCGCGGCGGATCGGCAGGCGGGTAGTCTGGTCGGTCATTTCAATTTCCATCAAAAGCAAAGGAGTCAGCAAAAAAGGCGACCGGTTTTACGCGGGCGCCTTTCTGGTTTGATTGAATGCTTACAGCAAATCGTATTGCTTGAGCTTTTTGCGCAAGGTGCCACGGTTGAGGCCCAGCAGCTCACTGGCTTTGGTCTGGTTGCCCTTGACGTAGTTCATCACGCTTTCGAGCAGGGGCGCCTCGACTTCGGAGAGCACCAGGTTGTACACGTCCGTGACGGAAGCGCCCTCAAGGTGGGCGAAATAATTATGCAGCGCCTTCTCGACACTCCCGCGAAGGGTCTGGCCTTCTTCGCTCGGCGTGTTGAGGTGCTGTTTCAAATTGACGTTGTCGCTCACGGGTGTTGTTCCACTCACTAAAGTCTCGGTCATCATCGTCATGCGGCCACCCATTCTCCGTCCCCTGCTCTCAGGCTCTTGTCTCGTTCGGCAAAAAACTCACGAACGGCGGTGACCTGTGCTTGCGTTTCATCCAAACGATTGAACCCGGCGCGAAACTCCCTGGCGCCTGGCAGGGTTGCGAGATACCAACCCACATGCTTGCGAGCAATACGCACGCCCATCACCTCTCCATAGAAGGTGTGAAGTGCAGCCAGATGCTCTAGCAGAATACGTTCCACCTCGACCAGTTCCGGCGCCGGCAGGACTTCACCCGTACGCAGGAAATGCTCGACCTCACGAAAAATCCACGGCCGCCCCTGGGCGGCCCGGCCAATCAACACACCATCGGCACCGGTGGCGTGCAGCACGCGCCGGGCTTTTTCGGCCGAGTCGATGTCGCCATTGGCAAATACCGGCATCGACACCGCCTGCTTGATCGCGGCGATGGTGTCGTACTCGGCTTCACCGGTGTAAAGGTCGGCGCGGGTGCGACCATGCACCGCCAGCGCTGTAATGCCTGCCTGTTCGGCGATCTTCGCCACCGTCAGGCCGTTCTTGTTGTCCCGGTCCCAACCGGTACGAATCTTCAGGGTCACCGGCACATCCACTGCGGCAACAACGGCCTGCAGGATCTCGGCAACCAACTGCTCATCTTTCAACAGCGCGGAACCGGCGGCCTTGTTGCAGACCTTCTTGGCCGGGCAGCCCATGTTGATATCGATGATCTGTGCGCCCAACTCCACGTTGGCCCGGGCCGCATCCGCCAGCATCTGCGCATCACCGCCGGCGATCTGGACCGAGCGGGGCTCGGGATCACCTTCGTGGATCATGCGCATCCGCGATTTGCGGGTGTTCCACAAGCTCATGTCGCTGGTGACCATTTCCGAGACTACTAGACCCGCGCCCAAACGCTTGCACAGCTGACGAAAGGGCTGGTCGGTGACGCCCGCCATCGGGGCGAGAATCAAGCCATTCTGCAATGTATATGGGCCGATGCGTACCGCCGACATAGGACTTCCCTGTTGTGGGGCCGGATCATTAGAGTTCGAAAAAGGGTTGGCATGATACCCGCTCTCGATGACTGGATAAAGGCTGAATTGGATAAAATCTGAACAGTTATTTCTTTATCGCCGCCGGTTTGGATGGGCGGTGCCCAGTCAATACTCCACCGTCAAGCGACGGTGCGTAGGCCGATTCACTCGGGCGAGTGGAAGCTCAGGCTGTAATTCACGGCTTTATTGCCCGGATCGAGGATATCCAGGGAGATATGGATCGGGGTTTGTGATGGCATTTCGCTTACCCCGGCCAACTCGCCGCTCAGGTATTCGGCGGGCTTGAAGCGACGACTGGCAATCAGGTTGCCGTTGAGGTCGGCGAAACGCAGTTCCAGCAGCGGAAAGGGCTGGGAGAACGTCGCGCGGTTATAGATGATCGCATCCACCACCAGCGCCCCGGCGAACTCAGGGTGGCTGCGTACCACCAGGTTGCTGCTCTTGATATGGGCGATATCGACCCGCGACGGCACTGTGCAGCCCAGTGTTGGGCACAGTTGCTGGAACCACGGGCGGTAAGCGTCCTGGCGGGCCAGGTCGTCGAATTGATAGGCAATGTACTGCGCGGCCAGGCCGGCGGCGGCGATCAGTACCAGCAGCATCCAGGTCAGGCGACGGCCCAGGCCCTGCGGGCGTTTTTGCGCGTACAGGTGCAGAGGGTCGTCTTCCAGGTCCTGGAGCAGGTCGTCATGGACGCCGGCCTCGGGGCGTGGGCGCTTGCGACGGGATTGCGCGCGCTCTTCGGGCTCCGCTGCCGCTGTCAGGGGCGTGAACGGCGGGTCGATGTGTTCATCTTCCGAGGGTGAGCGCAGCGCGGGCTCATCGTCGAGGTGTAACGACATGGAGGGCTCGGTGCGCTGCCGGGTCGCGGGGGCTTTGGTCGGTTCAGGTTCGTCTTCGGAAGCGTTGGCGCGTTCTTCAGGCGGTTCGCTGAACAGGCTGGCGGCCCATTTTTCTTCTTCGGCCTTGACGGTTTCGCGGCTGGCGCTGAGAGCGTCTTCTTTCTGCCGGCGGTCGGCACCAGGCTGGCGGCGTTCCGCGCCTACGGGCAGCGTGTGCTGAATCTCGCGGCGTTCCAGCTTGGCCAGTTCCTGGTCCAGGTCCAGGTTGTCCAGGTCCAGCTCTTCGGCGCTCCATTGCTTCTGGCTGATTGCCCGCTGTGGCTCAGGCGCGGCTTCGCGCACGGGCTCGATCGTGGCCGGCTGCTCCGGCACAGGCGCCTGGGCGCGCTGCTCCAGCAGCTGGCGGGCAGCGTTGAAGACTTGCAGGCACGAGCCGCAGCGAACCACGCCGCGAGCCACGCTCAATTGGGCGTGGTTGACGCGAAAGCGGGTTTGGCAATGCGGGCACTGGGTGACGAAACTGTCGGTCATGCGGCCATCCGATTCAGGCAAGCGCTCATTCTAGCGCCGACGTCCGCTGATGCGTACCCAGCCATCACGGTTAGCGATCGGGTCCAGCTCGAAATCCTTGGCGTAGGCGGCGGCGACATCTTCGCCCTGCTCGGCGAGGATGCCCGACAGCGCCAGGCGCCCGCCCGGCTTGACCAGGCTCGACAGTTGCGGCGCCAGGGACACCAGCGGGCCGGCGAGGATATTGGCGACCAGCACGTCGGCCTGCACCTGGGGCAAATCCTGCGGCAGGTAGAGCGGGAATTTGCCTTCAGGAATGTTGTTGCGCCCGGCGTTATCGCGGGACGCTTCCAGGGCCTGCACGTCGATGTCGGTGCCCACGGCTTCCTTGGCGCCCAGCAACAGGGCGGCGATCGCCAGGATCCCCGAGCCGCAGCCGAAATCCAGCACGTGGCTGTCGGTCAGGTCCTGGCCGTCCAGCCACTCCAGGCACAGCGCGGTGGTGGGGTGGGTGCCGGTGCCGAATGCCAGGCCCGGATCCAGCAGCAGGTTGACCGCGTTCGGCTCCGGGGCGGCATGCCAGCTCGGCACGATCCACAGGCGCTGGCCGAAGCGCATCGGCTGGAAGTTGTCCATCCAGCTGCGTTCCCAGTCCTGGTCTTCGATGATTTCGCTGTGATGCTCGGGCAACGGGCTGCCGGTGAGCAATTCCATATGGGCCAGCACGGCGGCGGCGTCGGTGCCGTCTTCGAACAGGGCCAGCAGATGGGTATGGGACCACAGCGGGGTGGTGTTGAGTTCCGGTTCGAAGATCGGCTGGTCTTCGGCATCCATGAAGGTCACCGAGACGGCGCCCACTTCGAGGAACGCGTCTTCGTAGGTTTCGGCTTGTTCTGGGCTGATGGCGAGACGGACTTGCAGCCAAGGCATGGCGGGCACCTTTGAAAAAAATGAGTGTGCAGCGGGGTAGGCTGCGAAAGCGCGCAAGTTTACGCGAGCGAACAGCATAAGACGACATTACTGAGTGAATGCGGACCAAATGTGGGAGGGGGCTTGCTCCCGATTGCAGTGTGTCAGCCTCAGTATCTGTAACTGATCCATCGCTATCGGGAGCAAGCCCCCTTGTATGTTTAGACTTGAAGGGGTGGGTGGGACTAAAAGCCCGATTCTGACTCTAACCAGTACAGACCGTGGGAGACTTCGTCCCACCCCTTCTACCCAAAAGCGCCAATAAGGAATTCATCGGCAAGGCCGACGATAGAGACAAGTCAGCGCAACGGTAGACCCCAACAAGCTCTTAAACCCTAGCTCCGAGGATTCGTCATGACAATCCTTACTTCGCAAACGGTCGTGGGTGTTGATGTGGCCAAGGCTGAGGTGCTCGTCTATCGTGCCGATCTGCAAACCACACAAGCCATCCCCAATAATCGAACAGCACTCAAACGCTGGCTCAAGACGCTGCCCGCCCAAAGTGGCATTGCCGTCGAGGCCACCAATATTTACCACTTGGACACGGTTGAGTTGGCCCATGAGTTGGGTCATCAGGTCTACGTCGTGGACGGTTATCGCTTGAGTCATTACCGTCGCGGTGTCGGCCAACGAGCTAAAAATGATCCGTGCGATGCTCGTCTTCTAGCTCGGTACCTGGCGCATGAACAGGGTGGATTACGCGCTTGGAGCCCGCCACCCAAGGCTTACAAGGCCCTGCAAAGTCTGCTTCATCGACGGGCAGCACTGATCAAGGCGCGCGTCAGTCTGGCTCAGAGCTGGGCCGATGAGCCGCGCCTGGAAGAGGAGCTGAAATGTCTGATGGAGACGTTTAAGCACTCGGATTTGGCCATTCAAAAAAAGCTGCGCGACCTGAGCAAAGAGGCTGGAGTCGCCGAAAATATTGAGCGTTGCAAGGCCATTGAAGGCGTCGGAGTACTGACGGCAACCGGATTTGCGACGGCTTTTTTGCGTGGCGAGTTTAAGGATAGCAATGCCTTCATCGCTTTTTTGGGCATGGACTTGAGGGTCGATGACTCGGGAAAAAAGACGGGGAGTCGCAGTCTGACCAAGAAAGGGGATCCGGAAATACGGCGTCTGGCCCACAACTCGGCCATGGCTGCCTGTCGTTCAGCGACCTGGAAACCATTTTATGAAGGGTACCTGGCCAGAGGATTCAAGAAGACTCAGGCCTTGGTAATTCTTGCCCGAAAACTCGCACGGGTGGCGTTCGCCCTGATGAAAAACCAGAGCGAATACCAACCGAATCGGCCGTTGCAGGGTTGTCCTGCAACATAGAATCTCCCACATTTGGACTGTGTGCATCCTGGAAAACAGGTGTGCAGAAACAACAAAGCCGCCCGAAGGCGGCTTTGTTGGGTGGAGCACTTACTGGTTGGCCAGCTTGTGTTCCAGGTAGTGAATGTTCACACCACCTTCGCAGAAGCCTTCATCACGAACCAGGTCCCGGTGCAGCGGGATGTTGGTCTTGATACCGTCGACCACGATTTCGTCCAGGGCATTGCGCATACGGGCCATGGCCTCGTCGCGGGTCGCGCCCCAGGTGATCAGCTTGCCGATCAGCGAGTCGTAGTTGGACGGAACCTTGTAGCCGCTGTACAGGTGCGAATCCACACGTACGCCGTTGCCGCCGGGCGCGTGGAAATGCTTGACCAGGCCAGGGCTTGGGATAAAGGTCTTCGGGTCTTCGGCGTTGATCCGGCACTCCAGGGAGTGGCCGTGGAGCTTCACGTCGTCCTGGGTGAAGGACAGCACGTTGCCGGCGGCGATGCTGAGCATCTCCTTGACGATGTCGATACCGGTGACCATCTCCGACACCGGGTGCTCTACCTGCACACGAGTGTTCATCTCGATGAAGTAGAAACGGCCGTTCTCGTAGAGGAACTCGAAGGTACCGGCGCCACGGTAGTTGATGTCGATGCACGCCTTGACGCAGCGAGCCAGGACTTCCTGACGCGCTTTTTCATCCAGGCCCGGTGCCGGGGCTTCTTCCAACACCTTCTGGTGACGACGTTGCAGCGAGCAATCGCGGTCGCCCAGATGGATGGCGTGGCCCTGGCCGTCGGACAGTACCTGCACTTCCACGTGACGTGGGTTGGTCAGGTACTTCTCCAGGTAGACCATCGGGTTGCCGAACCAGGCAGCCGCTTCGGAGCGAGTCTGCTTGGCGGCTTCGATCAGCTCTTCTTCCTTATGCACCACGCGCATGCCGCGACCACCACCGCCACCGGCGGCCTTGATGATCACCGGGTAGCCGACTTCGCGACCAATGCGCAGTGCGGTTTCCTCGTCTTCAGGCAGTGGGCCGTCGGAGCCAGGAACGGTGGGCACGCCGGCGGCGATCATGGCGTCCTTGGCCGAGACCTTGTCGCCCATCAGGCGAATGGTTTCGGCTTTCGGGCCGATGAAGGCAAACCCGGATTTTTCCACCTGTTCGGCGAAATCGGCGTTTTCCGCGAGGAAGCCGTAGCCTGGGTGGATGCCATCAGCGCCGGTCACTTCAGCGGCGGCGATGATGTTCGAGACTTTCAGGTACGAGTTCGTGGCCAGTGGCGGGCCGATGCAGATGCTCTCGTCCGCCAGTTTCACGTGCATCAATTCGGTATCGGCCGTCGAGTAAACAGCGACGGTCTTGATGCCCTCTTCCTTACAGGCGCGCAGGATACGCAGCGCGATCTCGCCGCGGTTGGCGATCAGGACTTTTTGCAGTTTCTTCGCAGGTTTCAACATCGAAGGCGCTCCGCGGTTCAAACGATGGTGAACAGCGGCTGGTCGTACTCAACCGGCTGACCGTTTTCTACCAGGATGGATTCGATGACACCGGCTTTTTCGGCCGTGATGTGGTTCATCATCTTCATCGCTTCAACGATGCAGATGGTGTCGCCCACTTTCACGGTCTTGCCCACTTCAACGAAGGCTGGCGAGGTCGGTGCCGGGGTGCGGTAGAACGTACCGACCATTGGCGACTTGACCACGAAACCGTTCAGCGCTGGGGCAGCCGGTGCGGCAGGTGCAGCGGCAGCGGCAGGCGCGGCGGCGGCCGGAGCAGCAGCTGGAGCCGGTGCTTGCATCTGGGGTGCGTAGAACTGTTGGGCCGGGGTCTTGCTGTGGCGGCTGATCCGTACGGACTCTTCGCCTTCCTTGATTTCCAGCTCGTCGATACCGGATTCTTCCAGCAGTTCGATCAGTTTCTTAACTTTACGGATATCCATGAATCATCAACTCCCAAGGGTCGGTCAGGGGCGCTTGGCCGGTTGTTCAAGCTGTTCCAGGGCGGCCTCCAGGGCCAGTCGGTAACCGCTGGCGCCAAGGCCGCAGATCACTCCTACCGCAACGTCGGAGAAGTAAGAGTGATGGCGGAAAGGTTCGCGTTTGTGCACGTTCGATAAATGCACTTCGATGAATGGGATGCTCACCGCCAGCAGCGCGTCACGTAATGCAACGCTTGTGTGCGTAAAAGCGGCGGGATTGATCAGGATAAAGTCCACGCCTTCGCTACGGGCGGCATGGATGCGATCAATCAATTCATACTCGGCATTGCTTTGCAGGTAGAGCAAATGGTGGCCGGCTTCACGTGCCCGTCGCTCCAGATCCAGGTTGATCTGATCGAGGGTCACTGCCCCGTAGACGCCCGGTTCACGGGTGCCGAGCAGGTTCAGGTTGGGTCCGTGAAGAACCAGTAAGGTCGCCATCGGCTGTTCCTTGTTATTGATGTGGGCAAGGCAGAACCCGGCGACTATGCCGCAAAGCCTTTGTGACTGTCCAGTTCTATGCAGTAGGCGGCACGATTAGCGAGGATTGCGCAAAATTTATGACTGGGGGCTGGGATCCGGTCATTGGTAATACGCCCTTGAATACTGTGGAGATCAAATGTGGGAGGGGGCTTGCTCCCGATTGCAGTGTGTCAGTATCGACATCTGTAACTGATCCACCGCTATCGGGGGCAAGCCCCCTCCCACATTTTGATCTTCATTTGATTTTGGATCTTCATCGGGCGTGTCAGACACGGAACGCCTGCACTGCCGTATTGAGCTGCCCACCCAGCACCAGCAAATGCTCACCCTGGCTGCGGCCCTGGCCGATGCGCAGCAAATTATCCTCACCCAACTGATGAATCCGCTCGCTGTTATCGCGAATCTCACTCACGGCGCCACTCTGCTGCGCCGTTACATCGGCAATCCGCACGGCGGTGGCGGAAATGGTCTGGATCGCGCCGACGATTTCATCCAGCGCGCCATCCGCCGCCTGGGCTTGCTGGGCGGTGGCTTCGGCGTGTTCGACCTGGGCGCGCATGCCCTGCACCGATTGGTGCGCGGCGGTTTGCAGGCCGGTGATCAAGCCCTGG
Organism: Pseudomonas sp. NIBRBAC000502773; assembly: GCF_006517195.1. Classification (NCBI taxonomy): domain Bacteria; kingdom Pseudomonadati; phylum Pseudomonadota; class Gammaproteobacteria; order Pseudomonadales; family Pseudomonadaceae; genus Pseudomonas; species Pseudomonas sp. NIBRBAC000502773. The sequence continues at coordinate 4,048,649 of NZ_CP041189.1, forward strand.
ATCTCGGCGGTGGCGCCAGCGGTACGTTGGGCCAGGGTGCGCACTTCGTCGGCGACCACGGCAAAGCCGCGCCCGGCCTCACCGGCGCGTGCGGCTTCGATGGCGGCGTTGAGCGCCAGCAGGTTGGTTTGGTCGGCAATCGAGCGAATCACGGTCAATACGCCGCCAATGGTGGCGGACTCCTCGGCAAGTTTCTCGATCATCTGCGCATTTTGCTGCACTTCACCCACCAGCGCGTGCAGGCCGGTCAGGCTCAGGCCGATCACGCGCTGGCCTTGCTCAACCGCCTGGCCCGCGCTGCGGCTGGCGCCGGCCGCCTGGCTGGCATCACCGGCGACTTGCTGGATGGTGGCTTCCAGTTCGCCCAGGGAGTCACGAATCTGCGCGGTATCCCCGGCCTGGCGTTCGGCGCCGTCGTGCAGGCCACTGCTCAGTTCGGCCAGGGCGCGGCTGCTGCCGGCCACTTCTTCGGCATTGCCACGGATGGTACCCACCAGATCCACCAGGTAGGCGCGTAGACGGTTGAGGGACGCTTCGATGTCGCGCAGTTCGCGGTTGGTCTTGCCCAAGGTGATCGGTTGGCTGAAGTTGCCCTCGCCCCAGGTCGACAAGGCTGGTGCCAGGTTGGTCAGCACCCGCGCCAGGCGCCGTTGCAGGGTGTCGATCAGCAGGGCGATCAGCAGAATCAGGCCGATCATCACGCCTTGCATCAGGCGCACTTCGCCCTGGATCTTGCCGTGTTGCGCGCGCACCACCGGCTCGAGGCCGGCGATGGCCTGCTGAACGGCGGCGATTTTCAAGTGGGTGGCGGCGGCCAGGTCGGCACGCTGCTGGATCTGCGTACGGGTGCGCTGGAGTTCGGCGGGGTAGCGGGCCAGCAGGCCGTTGAGTTCGCGCTTGAGGTCGACGCCGGTGTCCTGGGCTTCGGTTTTTGCGCTGTTTTCCAGGCCCATCAAGGCCGAAAAGTCATCGGTGTTGGATTCTGCGCTAGCCTTTATCCCGAGTAATGGCAGTTGCTCCAGCAGGTCGGCCTGGCTGCGCATATTGCCGACTTCGCGTTCCACATCGTCCGCCAGTTCCGCGCGGCCGCTGCTCACCAGTTTGTCGCGGGCCAGGGACAGCTTGCCCAGGTGCTGTGAGGCTGCCAGCAGCGGCGGCAGGTAGCGCGCGGCTTCGGGGCTGTTGACGCCCATGGCGTATTGGCTCAACTGCTCCAGGTTGGCGCCCAGCTCCCGCTCGGCCTGCAGCAACAGGGCCTGTGGGTCACCTGCCAACTTACCGGCCGCCAGCAGGTCGGTCTTGCTGAAGGCATCCAGGTCCGCGAGGCTGGGGCGCAGGTTCTGCGCGAGGTCGGCGGGCAGTTCATCCAGGTGCTGCAACAGGCTTTCCAGGCTCTGGCTGGCGCTGCTCAAGCGCAATGCATCACCGCTGCCCAGGTAGTCGTCGATATTGCGTGCGGCCTGGTTCTGGAAGGCCTGTGACAGGCCGAGGTAGCGTTCCATCAGCAAATAAGGCCGTTCCAGCGCCCGTTGCGACCACCACAGCGTCGCTCCAAGTGCCAGGCACACGGCCACCAGCAGGAGGGTATTGAGATTGGTCAGCAGCTTCAGGCGCATGCGGGGTATCAACCGACAGCAAAAGGTAAGTGCCTGAAGTTATTGCGTTTTCATTACAGCGTTATGACGGAATCAGTGGATTCTGGTGAAAAGGTGGCACTTTGCTTTGACGTGCGCGCCGCTTGCACGCGGTTACGCCCGGCATCCTTGGCGCGGTACAGCGCCTCGTCGGCCTGGGCGGCCATCATCAGGCTGTCGGAGCCGTCACACAGCTCCACCACCCCAGCGCTGAAGGTGCACCACAAATCCTGCGGTTGCGCCGGGTAGTGAATCTCGGCAAAGCGCCCACGAATCTCATCCAGCACCTTGCAGGCCGAGTCCAGGTCGGTGTCGGGCATCACGATGGCGAATTCTTCACCGCCGTAGCGGCCGATGTAATCGGTCTTGCGCAGGCGTTGCTTGAGAAACAGCGCCAGGCTCTTGATCACGCGGTCGCCCATGGGGTGGCCATGGCTGTCATTGACCCGCTTGAAGTGATCGATGTCGAGCATGGCAAAGCTCAACGGCTTGTTCTCGCGGCGCGCGCGGAAGCTGCAGTCTTCGAGCAGTTGCAGGATATGGGTGTGGTTGTACAACCCGGTCAGGCTGTCGCGCACCATCCGCGCCTTGAGGTTGCGCGCACGGGCGGCGCGGTTGCGCACCGTGGTGATCAGGTGGCGCGGCTTGATCGGTTTGGTGAGGAAGTCGTCGCCGCCTTCGCTCATGGCGTCCAGTTGCTTGTCCAGGTCGTCTTCGGCCGACAGGTAGATGATCGGCACGCTGACATAACGGTCGTTGTGGCGAATCACCTTGGCCAGTTCGGTGCCGGTACAGGCCGGCATGTACATGTCGAGAATGATCAGGTCGGGCTGGAAGTCTGCCAGCTCGGCCATGGCCTGGATCGGCTCGATCAAGGTGCGGGTGACGATGCCGGCACTGTTGAGCAGCCGCTCTGTGTGCAGCGCCTGGGCGCGCGAGTCGTCGATGATCAGCACTTTGTACGGTTCGTACTGGGCGACGCAGGTCAGCACTTCGATCTTTTCCAGCAGGCTGGAGGCTTCCAGCGTGCCGGTGAGGAATTCCTGGCCGCCGGCGCGCACGGCGGCGAGGCGAGTGGGGGTGTCGGTTTCGTGCAGGCTGAAAAACAACAGCGGCAGCTTATGCTCCAGGCCTTCCTGGGCTTCGGCGGCGAGCTCGAGGCCCAGGCCGGTGCCGCAGAAGTCCACGTCCATCACGATCGCCGACGGCAGGCGCTCGGCCATGGACGCGCGAAACGCCGCGACGCTGTCCAGGGACTGGGCGCTCATGCCAAAGAATTCCAGCTGCTTGGCCAGGCGCTCGGCGCGGTCGTGATCGGCCAGCATCACGTAGATCGGCTTGCGCATCGGCGGCAGGAAGGTTTGTTCCAGTTGGTCGCCCTGGCGCAGGCCGGTGCGGGACAGGCGCTGCATCAAGCGGTTGAGCTCGGTGATCAACTGGCTGCTCAGGCGCCCGCGGTTTTCGTCCACGGCCTTGAGCGATTCGCCGATGTGCCGGGCCAGCTGGCCGTGCTCGGGCTGTTCGAAACGCTCGGCGAAGCGCTGCAGGCGCAGGTTGGCCTCGCTGAGTTCGGAGAGGTCGGCGCCTGACCATTCGCTGCGTTGCAGGCGCTGCCAGATCTCAAGAATTTGACGTGCCTGATGAATTACCCGCTGGGCAAAATGCTGCTTGAGACGCTCACGGCTGGGGTCTTCTGGCTCGGTCATATCCTGACTACTAGTGAGGGTGCATGCTGAGGTCGAACTGATGGCTCTATGCTAGCACCTCTTTTCAATGGGATGAGTGTCATATGTCAATTAACTGTGTGTCCCTGATATTCAGTTGGTGACCTGACGGTCGCGCAGCTTAAAAAGCGTGCATCCTTTATAGTCGAATGCTTGCCGTATGCACGTTTGCTGAAAAGCCCCGCATGGGCGGGCACGATGGGGTAGGGTTGTGGTCGGAGTGTTTGAACGCACGCCCTCAATTCAAGTGCATGAACTCAAGTGATTGAAAGGATATCGCCATGCTGGACTGGAAAAACCGTGCGGGCAGTGCCAAAGGCCCTGCCCCTGAGCCCAAGTCGGCCAACCGCAGCTATTTTCGTACTCTGCTGATGAGCCGAGCCGTGCTCAGCGTGCTCGGCCTGTATCTGTTGGTCACCGGCGCCCTGGGCTGGTACTGGAGCGAAGAGCCGGCGCTGTTCCCGGTCCAGCAGAATGCGCAGCTTGCCGCCGAGAAGGAAGGCAAGCAGATGGTGGTGGGCTATACCACCGTCGAAACCCTCAAGACCGTGGTCGGCACGTTGCTGAACAAGCCCGGTGGCTATATTTCCAACGACCGTTTCCCGCCGGGCCTGTGGATGGACAACATGCCCAGCTGGGAATACGGCGTGCTGGTGCAGGTGCGCGACCTGACCCGCGCCCTGCGTAAAGACTTCGCCCGCTCCCAGTCGCAGTCGGCCGAAGACGCCGACTTGGCCAAGGCCGAGCCGCGCTTCAACTTCGACAACAAGAGCTGGGTGCTGCCGTCCAGTGAGTCGGAGTACCAGGAAGGCATCAACTCCCTGAGCCGCTATGAAGCGCGCCTGTCCGACCCGAACCAGCGTGGCGCCTTGTTCTATGCCCGCGCCGACAACCTGAACAACTGGCTGGGCGATGTGGCCACTCGCCTGGGCTCGCTGTCGCAACGCCTGTCGGCCAGCGTGGGTCGGGTCAAATTGAACACCGCACTGAAAACCGAGGCCCTGGCGCCGGGTGAAGTGCCGCAGGTCGACGAAGAAGTGGTGGAAACCCCATGGATGCAGATCGATAACGTGTTCTATGAGGCCCGTGGCCAGGCCTGGGCGCTGTCCCACCTGTTGCGTGCCATCGAAGTCGACTTTGCCGACGTGCTGGCCAAGAAAAACGCCACCGTCAGCGTGCGCCAGATCATTCGTGAGCTGGAGGCTTCGCAAGAGCCTGTCTGGAGCCCGATGATCCTCAACGGCAGCGGTTTCGGCGTGTTGGCTAACCATTCGCTGGTTATGGCCAATTACATTTCCCGGGCCAACGCGGCGGTGATCGATTTGCGTCAACTGCTCAACCAAGGTTGATGATGGACGCAGCTCAAAACGAGGCCGCGCACCGTGCGGCCTCTGATGCCGAACTGATCTGCTGGGTCGACGAGCGGGACAACCTGCTCGGCCACCTCGTCAGGTCCGATTTGCGCCAGCGCGGCCTGATCGGCCGTTGCACCTTTATCTTCCTGTTCAATTCCAAGGGTGAGCTGTGCGTGCATCGGCGCACCCTGAGCAAGGCCCTGTACCCGGGGTTCTGGGATACGGCGGCGGGCGGGATGGTCGCGGCGGGCGAATCCTACGCGTTATCGGCAGCCCGCGAGTTGGAAGAGGAACTGGGTGTTGGCGGGGTGGAACTGACCGAGCATGACCATTTCTACTTTGAGGATGGCGACAGCCGGCTCTGGTGCAAATCCTACTCGGCGACCTGGGATGGGCCATTGCGCCTGCAGCCTGAAGAAGTCATGGAAGCGCGCTTTTTGCCCGTGGAAACGGTCCTGCGGGAAGCCGAGCACAAGCCTTACTGCCCGGACGCCCAGGAGGGCTTGCGGCGCTATCTGGCCTCACGTCGCTAAAGCTGCATAAATTGGCGCCATTTGGCTCTTAGCAAGTGGGCTTTTTGCCGTTACACTGCGCGACTTTTCACCCGAACCGCCTTGGCGGCTCGGTAGCGCTGCCCCTGCCTGAGTGGGGCTTCGCGGTCGGTCGTCCCTTAGCGGAGGCCGATCAGTCTTTGTCCTCCCGAGAGGATTGCCGGTGGCCAAAAAAGCCGCATCCTTCGCCGCCCTCGGCGGCCTGGTATTTTCCACCGACGCAGGTCGACACTGCCCGGACTGTCGTCAGCCCGTGGATTCGTGTACCTGCAAACAGACCCTGATCCCCGAAGGCGACGGTATTGCCCGCGTGCGCCGCGAAAGCAAAGGCCGTGGCGGCAAGACGGTGACCACCATCACCGGCGTGCCGTTGGCCGAAGAGCCGCTCAAGGCACTGGCCACCACGCTGAAAAAGCGCTGTGGCACCGGTGGCGCGTTGAAAGACGGTGTCATCGAGATCCAGGGCGATCACGTCGAACTGCTGTTGGCCGAGCTGATCAGGCTGGGTTACAAGGCCAAGAAGTCCGGCGGCTGAAAGCCTCTTCCCAACCTGTGTCTAAACTCTGTCCTGCGAGTGGGGTCTACCTTGCTTACAGGCAAATCGTCATTTTCATTCTTTAGACTGCGCCAGCCTCGAACGCGAGGCGGCGCCTTCGCCTTCATTTATAGGGGACTTCGATGTCCGTACGACGCACACGCAAAGACGATGGCAGCCAATGGACAGTTGCGGACAGCCGCAGTGTTTACGGGATTCGCCATTGGGGGGCCGGGTATTTCGCGATCAATGATGCCGGTCGCGTTGAAGTCCGTCCGAACGGCCCGAACAGCACACCCGTCGACCTTTACGAGCAAGTGGACGAGCTGCGCAAGAGCGGCCTTTCCCTGCCGCTGCTGGTGCGCTTTCCCGACATCCTGCAAGACCGTGTACGCCAGCTGACCGGCGCTTTCGACGCCAACATCGAGCGCCTGGAATACCAGAGCAAGTACACCGCGCTGTACCCGATCAAGGTGAACCAGCAGGAAGCGGTGATCGAGAACATCATCGCCACCCAGAACGTTTCCATCGGCCTCGAAGCCGGCTCCAAGCCTGAGCTGCTGGCCGTGCTGGCCCTGGCGCCGAAGGGCGGCACCATCGTCTGCAACGGTTACAAGGACCGCGAGTTCATCCGCCTGGCGCTGATGGGCCAGAAGCTCGGCCACAACGTATTTATCGTGATCGAGAAAGAATCCGAGGTTGAACTGGTGATCGAAGAGGCCGCCAGCCTCAAGGTCAAGCCACAGGTGGGCCTGCGCGTGCGCCTGTCGTCCCTGGCGTCGAGCAAGTGGGCGGATACGGGTGGCGAGAAGTCCAAGTTCGGGTTGTCGGCGGCGCAGCTGCTGTCGGTGGTCGAGCGCTTCCGCGCGGCGGGCCTGGACCAGGGCATCCGTCTGCTGCACTTCCACATGGGTTCGCAGATCGCCAACCTGGCCGACTACCAGCATGGGTTCAAGGAAGCCATTCGTTACTACGGCGAACTGCGCAACCTCGGCCTGCCGGTGGACCACATCGACGTGGGCGGCGGCCTGGGCGTGGACTACGACGGTACCCACTCGCGTAACGCCAGCTCGATCAACTACGACATGGACGACTACGCCGGTGTGGTCGTGGGCATGCTCAAGGAATTCTGCGACGCCCAGAGCCTGCCGCACCCGAATATCTTCTCCGAAAGCGGCCGCTCCCTGACCGCCCACCACGCCATGCTGGTGGTGCAGGTCACCGACGTCGAGAAGCATAACGACGAAATCCCGGTCATCGAAAACAAGGAAAGCCTGCCCGAAACCGTGCAATGGCTGGTGGACCTGCTCGGTCCGACCGATATCGAAATGGTCACCGAAACCTACTGGCGCGCCACTCACTACATGAGCGATGTGGCCACCCAGTACGCCGACGGCAAACTGACCCTGGCCGAGAAAGCCCTGGCCGAACAGTGCTACTTCGCCGTGTGCCGCCGCCTGCACAACTCGTTGAAAGCCCGCCAGCGCTCGCATCGCCAGGTGCTGGACGAACTCAACGACAAGCTGGCCGACAAGTACATCTGCAACTTCTCGGTGTTCCAGAGCCTGCCGGATACCTGGGCCATCGGCCAGGTACTGCCGATCCTGCCGCTGCACCGTCTCGACGAAGAGCCGCTGCGCCGCGCCGTGCTGCAAGACCTGACCTGCGACTCCGACGGCAAGATCAAGCAGTACGTCGACGAGCAGAGCATCGAGACCAGCCTGCCGGTGCACGCCTTGAACGAAGGCGAGGACTACCTGCTGGGCATCTTCCTGGTCGGCGCCTACCAGGAAATCCTCGGCGACATGCACAACCTGTTCGGTGACACCGACTCGGTGAACATCTACCAGCGCGAAGACGGTTCGGTGTACAGCGCCGGTATCGAGACCCACGACACCATCGAAGACATGCTGCGCTATGTGCACTTGTCGCCGGAGGAGTTGATGACTCACTACCGTGACAAGTGCGCCAGCGCGAAGATCAGTGCCAGTGAGCGTACGCAGTTCCTCGACGCCTTGCGTCTGGGCCTGACGCGTTCGTCATACCTGTCGTCCTGATGCTGGGTTGAACGACGCGCGGGGTTTCTCGCGGGTCGTATCGGTGGGCGGTTCAGCGCGCCCTGAGGCACAGACTGTAGGGGCATTGACCCGGGTTGAACTCAAGCTCAACCCGGTCAATCCTGTCAGCATTACTGTTGGTCGGCGTCACCGTGACTCTTTGGGTATTAATTGGCAGCTCAATACCGTTGTCTGGACGAAGGCTGTGTATATCGGCCCCTTGGATCACCGTCATATTGGACCGGCTGCTGTTCGTGACCTGCAGTGTGCCCTGGATGTTGGTCGGCCCTTGCCCATTGGTGCATCCCGCGATGCTCGTCAGTGTGCAAGCCGTAGCGATCCACAGTGCTTTCGTGATGTTCATATCCGACTCTCCTTGAATCTATGGGATGGGTTTTACCCATGGCCATTCAACGCCCGGAATGTCGGTCTGTAACCTGTCAGAACTAACAGGTAGGTTCAGTCGGCACGGGTACCGAACCACTCCCCCCGCTGCTTGAGCCGCCAGGCAATGACCCCCAGGGTCAGGCTGCGCAAGGCCATGAACAGCAGGAACGTCATCCACAGCCCATGGTTGCCCAGGCCTTGCAGTGCCCAGGCAAAGGGCAGCACCATCAGCACCGTCAGCAACATGCCATTGCGCATCTCCTTGGCGCGCGTAGCGCCGATAAACAACCCATCCAATAGATAACTCCAGACCGCGATCAACGGCAGTACCGCCAGGTACCGCAGGTAGAGATCGGCGGTTTCGCGCACGCTGGGGATATCGGTCTGCATGGCAATAAACAGGTGACCGGCGAGGGTGAACAGCAGGGCAAACCCCACACTGGCGATCAGCGACCAACCGCCGGCGACCACCAGCGAACGGCGCAGCGCGGCGCGGTCATGGGCGCCGATGGCGTGTCCGCACAAGGCTTCGACCGCGTGGGCCAGGCCGTCCAGCGCGTGAGCGGTCAGCAACAAGCCATTGAGCAATAGAGCATTGGCCGCCACGGTGGCATCGCCCAGGCGTGCGCCTTGCACCGTGATCATGAAAAACACCGACTGCAGCGCCAGGCTGCGGATAAAGATGTCGCGGTTCACCGCCAGCAACGGGCGCCAGCTTTGCCACCGTTTCAACGCGGCCCAGGCAATATGCCCGGGGTAGGCGCGCAGGGCTTTTTGCGTGAGGGCAAGGCCAAGCAGGGCGCCGGTCCATTCGGCAATCACCGATGCGCGGGCCGAGCCGACCACGCCCCAGTCCAGGCCCAGTACAAACCACAGGTTCAGGGCGATGTTGACCAGGTTGGTGGTCAACAGGATTGCCAATGGCGCCCGGGCGTTTTGCGTGCCGAGGAACCAGCCCACCAGCGCGTAGCTGGCCAGCGCAGCGGGCAGGCCGAACAGGCGGGTGTGGAAGAATTCACGGGTCAATTGGTTGAGTTCGGGGGACGGTTGCATCCATTCCAGGGCCAGATGGCTCAGGGGGATGCCGACGGTGCCCAGCACCATCGCCAGCCCCAGCGCCAGCAGCAAGCCTTGCAGCAGGATCTGTCGCAGTGCCGCACCATCCTTGCGCCCGGCGGCCTGGGCGGCGAAACCGGTGGAACCCATGCGCAGAAAACCCATGGCCCAGGCGAGGAAGGTATACAAGCTGGCTCCGACGGCCACGGCGCCCAGTTGGTGGGCGTGGGGCAGGTGGCCGATGACCATGCTGTCGACCAACGCCACCAGCGGCACCGAAATGTTCGACAGGATCATCGGCGCAGCCAAAGCCCATACGCGGCGATGGGTAGGGCGGTCGCGCCAGTCGGTCAGTAAGGTGGACATGCAAGCTCCTTGGGGGAGCGGCATTGTAACCGCCCATTGGCAGCGCAACAGGGCCAATGTGGAATGGAGCCCTATGCCTGTGGGATTTGGCTGGGACTTGAGACCGTTGAGAACCAACTCACCCTCCGTCGGTCAATGTGACCAGCGCCACATCGGCTTGGCCGGCGCTGATATATAGTTCACCCCTCGGTTCCCTCTGACTACGAGTGCCCCATGCTTAACAAAGGATTGTTCCTGGCCTGCGCGCTGGCCCTGCTGAGCGCCTGCGATTCTTCCGATAAACCGGCAGCACCGCCTGCGCCCACCGTGGCGACGGCGCCGAAACCGGCCAAGGCCGCGGTGGATGTGGCGGCGCTCAAGCAGCGTTATGCCGGGCGTGAGTTGAGTGTGGTGGACGTGTCCGAGGTGCAGTTGGACGGCGCCAGCACCTTGTCGGTGAGTTTTTCCATTCCGTTGGATCCGGAGCAGAAGTTTGCCGACAAACTCCATCTGGTCGACAGCAAGTCCGGCAAGGTCGATGGCGCCTGGGAGCTGTCCGATAACCTCATGGAACTGCGCCTGCGTCACCTGGAGCCCCAGCGCAAACTGGTGCTGACGGTGGATGCCGGGGTGAAGGCGGTCAACGCCAACACGCTCGCCGCCGAGTACATCGCCCGCCTGGAAACCCGTGACCTGCAAGCCACCGTGGGCTTCGCCAGCCGTGGCACATTGCTGCCGACGCGCCTGGCCGAAGGCCTGCCGGTGATCGCGCTGAACGTCGACAAGATCGACGTTGAATTCTTCCGGATCAAGCCCGAATCCCTGCCGTCGTTCCTGGCACAGTGGGGGCGCAATACCAGCCTGCAAAGTTATGAATCCCGCGAACTGCTGCCGCTGGCCGACCTGGTCTACGGCGGCCGTTTCGACCTGAACCCGGCGCGCAATACCCGTGAAACCCTGCTGCTGCCGATCGCCGGCCTCAAGCAATTGCAGCAACCGGGCGTGTACCTGGCGGTGATGCGTGCCTCGGGCACCTACAACTATTCGCAACCGGCCACGCTGTTTACCTTGAGCGATATCGGCCTGTCGGTGCACCGCTACGCCAATCGCCTGGATGTGTTTACCCAGGCGCTGGAAGGTGGCAAGGCGTTGGATGGCGTCGACCTCGAAGTGCTCGACGCCGACGGCCGTGTGCTGGGCCAGGGCAAGACCGAAAAGGGCGGTCACGCTGAGTTGCCGTTGCCGAAAAAGGCCCAGGTGCTGCTGGCCAAACAGGGTGAGCAGACCAGTCTGCTGCGCCTGGACAGTGCTGCGCTGGATCTGGCCGAGTTCGATATCGGCGGCCAACCTTCCCATCCGTTGCAGTTCTTTGTGTTCGGCCCGCGCGACCTGTATCGCCCCGGCGAAACCGTGCTGCTCAACGCACTGCTGCGGGACAAGGACGGCAACGCGGTCAAGCCGCAGCCAGTGAGCGTCGAAGTGCGTCGCCCGGATGAACAGGTGAGCCGCAAGTTCGTCTGGGATGCCGACGCCTCCGGCCTCTATCAATATCAACTGCAGCTGGCCGGCGAAGCCCCGACCGGACGCTGGCAGTTGGTGTTCGACCTGGGCGATGGCAAGCCGCAGCTGTATGAGTTCCTCGTCGAAGACTTCCTGCCCGAGCGCCTGGCGCTGGAACTCAAGGGCAGCGACACGGCATTGAGCCCGGCGGATAACCCGGTGATCAAGGTCAACGGTCGCTACCTCTATGGTGCGCCGGCGTCGGGCAATCGCGTCAGCGGACAAGTCTATGTGCGCCCCCTGCGCGAAGCGGTCAAGTCGCTGCCGGGCTATCAATTCGGCTCCGTCACCGAAGAGGAACTGAGCCAGGACTTCGAGCTCGACGAAAGCGTGCTCGACGCCAAGGGCCAGGAAGAACTGACCCTGGAAAGCAAATGGGCCGAGGCCAAATCCCCCCTGCAACTGATCGTGCAAGCCAGCCTGCACGAGTCGGGCGGGCGGCCGATCACCCGGCGCCTGGTACAGCCGATCTGGCCCGCCGAGCAACTGCCGGGCCTGCGTGGCCTGTTTGACGGCAAGGAAACCAATGGCGACGGCCCGGCAGAATTCGAAGTGCTGCTGGCCAACCAGGACGGGCAGAAACTTGCCGCGCAAAACCTCAAGGTCCGCCTGGTACGCGAGCGCCGTGACTACTACTGGAATTACTCGGACAGCGATGGCTGGAGCTATCACTACAACGAGAAATTCCTCAACCTCGACGAACAGACCCTGGACATCAAGGCCGGCGATACCGCCAAGGTCAGCTTCCAGGTGGAGTGGGGCCCGTACCGCGTCGAGGTCGAAGACCCGCAGACCGGTCTGGTCAGCAGCCTGCGCTTCTGGGCCGGCTACCAGGCCCAGGACAACACCGAGGGCGGCGCCGTGCGCCCCGATCAGGTCAAGCTGGCACTGGATAAGCCCGCGTATGGCGACGGCGACACCGCCAACGTCACGGTCACGCCGCCGGCGGCCGGTAAAGGCTACCTGCTGGTGGAGTCCGCCGAAGGGCCGCTGTGGTGGCAGGAAATCGACGTGCCGGCCGAAGGCAAAAGTTTTGCCGTGAAGCTTGATCCGAAATGGTCGCGCCATGACCTGTACGTCAGCGCCCTGGTGATTCGTCCCGGCGAGCGCAAAGCCAATATCACCCCCAAGCGCGCGGTAGGCCTGCTGCATCTGCCGCTGGATCGCACCCAACGCAAGCTTGGCGTGACCCTGGCCGCGCCGGAAAAAATGCGCCCCAAGCAACCGCTGACGGTGAAGATCGCCGCCAAAAACGCCGATGGCAGCGTGCCGAAACAGGTGCACGTGCTGGTGGCGGCGGTGGACGTGGGCATCCTCAATATCACCGAATACCCGACGCCGGACCCGTACTCCAGCCTGTTCGGCCGCAAGGCCTATGGCGTGGACCAGTTCGATATCTACGGCCAGTTGATCGAAGCCGGGCAGGGCCGCCTGGCCAGCCTGGCCTTTGGGGGTGACGCCGCGCTGGCCAAGGGCGGCAAGCGTCCGGACACCAGTGTGACCATCGTCGCCCTGCAAAGCGCGCCGGTGACCTTGAATGAGCAGGGCGAGGGTGAAGTCAGCGTCAACATCCCCGACTTCAACGGCGAACTGCGCCTGATGGCCCAGGCCTGGAGCGACGACCGCTACGGCATGGCCGAAGGCAAGACCGTGATCGCCGCGCCGCTGATCGCCGAGCTGTCGGCGCCGCGCTTCCTCGCCGGCGGTGACCAGACGACGTTGGCCCTGGACCTGTCCAACCTGTCGGGCAAGGCGCAGAAACTCGATGTGCAACTGAGTGCCGAAGGGCAGTTGGAGCTGGTCAACAGCGGCGCGCAAACCGTCGAGCTCAAGCAAGGCCAGCGCGCCACCCTGCGTATCCCGGTGAAAGCCTGGGGTGGCTTGGGTCAAGGCAAGGTGAAGGTCACGGTCAATGGCCTGGACCTGCCCGGTGAGAACCTGCCGCCGTTCAGCCGCGAATGGACCCTGGGTGTGCGCCCGGCCTACCCGGCGTTGCTCAAGCATTACCGCGCGGTGCTCAAGGGCGAGCCGTGGAGCCTGCCCGCCGGCGCATTGGATCAATTCGATGCCTCTGGGCGTGAGGCGCTGCTGAGCCTGTCAAGCCGGCCGCCGCTGAACCTGGGCGCGCAGATCTCGGCGCTCAAGGCCTATCCTTATGGGTGCCTGGAGCAGACCGCCAGTGGTCTGTACCCGTCGCTGTACGCCGACGACGCGCTGCTCAAACGCTTGAGCATCAAGGGCGAGCCGGATGCCGAGCGCAAACGCAAGATCGAGCTGGGCATCGAGCGCCTGCTGGGCATGCAGCGCTACAACGGCAGCTTCGGTTTGTGGGGCGCCGATGGCGAAGAGGAATATTGGCTGACGGCTTATGTCACCGACTTCCTGTTGCGTGCCCGTGACCAGGGCTTTGCGGTACCGCCCGAAGCGCTGAAGAAAGCCAGCGAGCGCCTGCTGCGCTATGTGCAGGAGCGCAACCTGATCGAAGTCGACTACAGCGACAACGCTGACCACACGCGCTTTGCCGTGCAGGCCTACGCCGGCATGGTATTGGCGCGCAGTCAGCAGGCGCCGTTGGGGGCGCTGCGCAGTATTTTCGAGCGGCGCAGCGACGCGCGTTCCGGGTTGCCGTTGGTGCAGTTGTCCATCGCATTACAAAAGATGGGTGACCAGCCCCGCGCGGATCAAGCCTTGCTGGCCGGCCTGGCGGCGCAACGCAGCGCCAAGGAATGGCTGGCTGACTACGGCAGCTCTCTGCGCGATCAGGCGATGATCCTGGCATTGCTGGAAGAAAACGACTTGGCCAAGGGCAAGCGTGAGGAGCGCTTGTTTACCCTGTCGGACCAATTGGCGGCCAGCCCGTACCTGTCGACCCAGGAGCGCAATTCGCTGTTCCTGGCCGGGCGCCTGGGGTTCGCCCAGCCCGAGTCTGCCTGGAAGGTCCTGCTCAATGGCAGCGGTGGGGCTCACGAGCTGAACAATCAACAGTCGACGCTGGACCTGGAAGGCAAGCTGCTTTCTGGCGATCTGAACCTGACCAATCAGGGCGATGTGCCGGTCTACCAGCAACTGACGATCTCGGGTTATCCCCAGGTGCCACCGGCACCGGGTGGCGACAACCTGAGCATCCGCCGGGAATACCTGGGCATGAATGGCCAACCGCTGAACCTGCGCAACCTCAATAGCGGCGACCTGGTGCTGGTGCACCTGGCGGTGAGCGCCAGGCAGCGCGTGCCGGATGCCTTGGTGGTAGACCTGCTGCCGGCGGGCCTGGAGCTGGAAAACCAGAACCTTGCACAAAGCGCGGCCAGCCTGGAAAACGCCAGCAGCCAGGTGAAGGAATGGCGCGAGTCGATGCAGAACGCGGCGCTCAAGCATCAGGAGTTTCGTGATGACCGTTACGTGGCGGCCATCAACCTCGACGGCGATGGCACCACGCACTTGCTGTACCTGGCCCGTGCCGTGACACCGGGCACTTACCGCGTGCCGCCGCCACAGGTGGAGTCGATGTACCGGCCGAACTGGCAGGCGGTGGGGGAAACGCCGGCGGATCTGGTGATCAAAGGACGCTGAGACGGCGCTGGCAGATACCGTCTTATCCGCACCGCGCAAACCCTACGGATTTGTGCGGTGTTGGATAAGACGGTATCTACGGATGAGGAGATGGGTTCAGTGCACAACCCAACTGAGCAGCCACAGCCCAAGCATCAGCCAGATCACCCCGATGATGATTGAGGCACGCATGAACGCGCGTACGGCCGAATACAGAAACAGCAGGCCGACGATCAGGGTGAGGATGCTGATGATCGAGGTGTCCATGCCCAATGCTCGGGACATGCCACCGACAAAGTCGCCGCCAGCGTTGGAGAGCATATTGAACAGCCCGCTGAAGAATTCGACGATGTAGTGGATGATCAGACCGAGTGTGTGACCCAACCATCCGAAAAAGTCTACTTGCATAGGTGTGTCTCGATGAAAGAGTGGACGAAATTGCCTGCACTGAGCCTTTGGTTGTTTATCAACCAGGCGAGTTCCTGTGAAGCATAGAGGTTTCGCCGTTTGAATTTGCGTTTACTTCTCCGTTGGACCCTGGCGAGCCTGGTCTTGATGATTGCCCTGTTGTGGCTGGCCGATCGTATCTGGCCGTTGCCGTTGCCCAAGGACGACCTGGCGCGGGTGGTGCTGGCCGAGGATGGCACTCCGTTATGGCGGTTTGCCGATGCCAACGGCGTGTGGCGTTATCCGGTGCAAACCAGCGAAGTGTCGCCCTATTACCTGGATGCACTGCTCACCTACGAAGACCGCTGGTTCTATCAGCATCCCGGTGTTAACCCGTTGGCGCTGGTGCGGGCGACGTGGCAGAACCTGACGGGCGCGCGGGTGGTGTCGGGTGGCAGTACGTTGTCGATGCAGGTGGCGCGTCTGCTGGATCCTCACTCGCGGACCTTCCACGGCAAGTTGCGCCAACTGTGGCGCACGGCGCAGTTGGAGTGGCACCTGTCCAAGGAACAGATTCTCAACCTGTACCTGAACCGCGCGCCGTTCGGCGGCACGTTGCAGGGCGTGGCGGCCGCCAGCTGGGCGTACCTGGGCAAGTCCCCGGCGCAACTGACCCACGCCGAAGCCGCTTTGCTCGCGGTATTGCCCCAGGCGCCGAGCCGCCTGCGCCCGGATCGCCACCCGCAGCGCGCCCAGGAGGCCCGCGACAAAGTACTGCGCCGCCTCGCCGAGTTCCAGGTGTGGCCACAAGCGGCCGTCGACGAAGCGCTGGAAGAGCCGTTGCTGCTCGCCCCGCGCCTGGAGCCGAGCCTGGCGCCGCTGCTTGCCCGCCGCCTGAACCGTCCGGACAGCCCGCCGCTGATTCGCACCACGCTGGATGCCACCCTGCAACGCCGTCTTGAAGACCTGTTGCTGGGCTGGCGTGCGCGGTTGCCGGAATACACCTCGGCCGCAATCCTGGTGGTGGAAGAAGAAAACATGGCCGTGCGCGCTTACCTGGGGTCAGTGGACATCAACGACGCCAAGCGCTTTGGCCATGTGGACATGATCAGCGCGCTGCGTTCGCCGGGCTCTACCTTGAAGCCGTTCCTGTATGGCATGGCCCTGGACGAGGGCCTGATTCACTCCGAATCGCTGCTGCAGGATGTGCCCCGGCGTTATGGCGATTATCGCCCGGGCAACTTTTCCATGGGCTTTACCGGCGCAGTGCCGGCGAGCACGGCGCTGTCCAGTTCGCTGAACCTGCCGGCGGTGCAGTTGCTGGAAGCCTACGGGCCCAAGCGGTTTGCCGCGCAGATGCGCATCGGCGGCGTGCCATTGGCCCTGCCGGCGTTGGCCGAGCCCAACCTGGCGCTGATCCTCGGCGGCGCGGGCAGCCGCCTGGAGGATCTGGTCAGTGGCTACAGCGCCTTCGCCCGCAACGGCAGGAGCGCCACCCTTCGATTACAGCCGGACGATACGCTGAGAGAACGGCCCTTGCTGTCGCCAGGGTCCGCCTGGATTGTTCGGCGCATCCTCAGTGGCCAGGCGCGGCCTGATCGCGACCCGCGTGCCGAACTGGTGCAGCGCCCGGTCCTGGCCTGGAAAACCGGGACCAGCTACGGTTTTCGCGATGCCTGGGCGATTGGCGTGGGGCCGCGCTATTTGATCGGTGTGTGGATCGGTCGCCCGGACGGCACGCCGGTGCCGGGGCAGTTCGGTTTGGCCTCGGCGGCGCCGCTGATGTTGCAGGTGCATGACGTGCTGACCAATCGCGACAGCCAGCGCGGTATCAGCGCGCAGGTGGTGGCGGTACCGACCAATGTCGGCGTGGCGGCGATTTGTTGGCCGCTGGGCCAGCCCATGAACCGCAGCGATCCGAATTGCCGCCGCCAGCGCTTTGCCTGGACCCTGGACAACACCACGCCGCCGACCTTGCAGGCGCTGGATCAGCCATTGAGCGTCGGCTTGATGGAAAGTGTCTGGGTCAACGCCAAGGGCTTGAGGGTGGATGCCCATTGCCCTGGCGCGGTGTCTAAAAATATCGCCTTGTGGCCCGCACCGCTGGAGCCATGGTTGCCCAGGATCGAGCGCCGTGAAGCGCGGATTCCCGCCGCCGACCCCGATTGCCCGCCACCGGCGCTGGCGGCGTCTTCGCCGCTGTCGATTGTCGGCGTGCGCGAAGGCGACCAACTGCGCCTGCCCGCCGCCAGCCAGCAAACCCTGCGCCTCAAGCTTTCCGCCCTGGGCGGCAGCGGCCGGCGCTGGTGGTTTCTCAACGGCGCCCCTCTGGGCGACAGCGCCAACCAGGACAGCATCAATGCCAGTTTCGAGCGCTTGGGCCGCTACCAACTCAGCGTCCTCGACGAAGCCGGCCAGACCGCCCGGCTCGAATTCAGCGTGGTGGATTAGGGCCTCATCGGCGGCAAGTCGAATCGTCGCACCACCGCTATTCACTTGCCTTCACTCTCCATCCCCCTGAAGCTATACCCATTCAGGAGCCCCCATGAACCTCGAACACCTCACCGAACGCCTGCACCGCATCCGTGATACCAACGACTGGAAGCCTTTCCACAGCCCGAAGAACCTGGCCATGGCCGCCAGCGTGGAAATGGCCGAACTGGTGGAAATCTTCCAGTGGCTCAGCGAAGACCAGTCCCGCCAGTTACCCGCCGACAAACTCGCCCACGCCGGCCAGGAAGTGGGCGATATCGTGCTGTACCTGCTGTTGCTGTGCAGCGAGCTGGGCCTGGACATGAACGAGGTGGTGCGCGCCAAACTGGCCGACAGCGAGCGGCGGTTTACCCATGAGTGACCGGCATTTCGACCAGTTGGCCACGCGCTTCGCCGAGAAAATCTACGGCGGTGCAAAAGGCGCGATTCGCCTGGCAGTGCTCCAGGCCGACCTGGCTGAGGCTCTGCCGGAGCGCCCGTTACGCGTGCTGGATATCGGCGCGGGCCTGGGGCATATGTCGCTGTGGCTGGCCGAACGCGGCCATCAGGTGACCCTGGCCGAACCCGCCGAGCCGATGCTCGAAGGCGCGCGCCAGCGCTTCGCCGAGGCCGGGCAGAGCGCTACCTTTATCCATGCGCCGTGGCAAGACCTGCTCGGCCAGCTCACCGAGCCCTACGACCTGGTGCTGTGCCATGCGGTGCTGGAATGGCTGGCCGAACCCCACGGGATCCTGCCGGTGCTGCATCAGCTGACGCTGCCCGGGGGCTGGCTGTCGTTGGCGTTCTACAACCGCGATGCGCTGATTTATCGCAACCTGCTCAAAGGCCATTTCCGCAAGATGCGCAAGAATGACATGGCCGGCGAAAAGCAGAGCCTGACCCCGCAACAGCCCCTCGACCCGCGGGAATTGGCGGCGCAACTCGAAGGGCTTTGGCAGGTCGAAAGCCAAAGTGGCGTGCGGGTATTCCACGACTATATGCCGGTGGAATTCCAGGCCCGCGCCGACTTGAAGGACCTTATAGAGATGGAACTCGCTCACCGTCGTCACCCAAGCTTTGCCGGACTTGGGCGTTATTTGCACTGGATCTGCCGTCCGGTATAAGCGGCCCAGTCTGCGGAGGTCGAAATGCGTCGTCTCTGTTTGATCCTGTTATCCCTCGGGCTGGGCGCCTGCTCCAGCCCCAACCCTTATGTGGCGGCTTCTGCGCCGATGCCACCTGCGCCCGCGCAGGCGGCCACGACCTTTGATGCCAGCGCCTACCCGGCGCCGGTGCGCGACTATGGCGCCTACCGCAATTGGGCCTGGCGCAACGGCCAGCTCCCGGCCGGCACGGCCTGGGCGGACTCGGCGCAGATCGCCGAAGCGGTCAGCGGCGCCCTTGACCAGCGCGGCCTGCGGCCCTTGCACGACAACCGCCCGGCGGACCTGCTGGTGAGCGCCGATGTGCGCCTGGAGAAGCGTCTCAAGCAGGTCCAGGACGATTACGGCTACGGATACGGCGGCTATAACCGCTACGGCCCGGGCTACGGTATGTACAACTCGGTGCCGATCGTGCGCACCTATGAAGTTCAAGTGGTGGTGGTGCGCGTCAACCTGTTCGACGCCCGCAGCGGCCAGCCGGTGTGGAGTGCCAGTGCGGAAACCGGCAGCCAGGGCAGCCTCAGCGAGCGTGCGGATGCGTTGCGCCAGGCCGTGCAAAAGGCGATGACCGCCTATCCTCCGAGTTAACAGCTATTCTCATCTAAAGCCCGGTCCCTTGTTGGAGATCAACCATGTTTCGTCGTATCGCTACGCTAGCTTTTGTTGTGCTGCTGGGCGGTTGCCAGACCAGCCAGGTCAACCACGATTTTGATGCCAGCCGCGACTTCGGCGCCTACCGCAACTGGGCCTGGAAAGACCCGGCGCTGCAATACCGCCCTGATGATCCGCGGATCAAGAGCGACCTCACCGAACAACGCATCCGCCAGGCCGTGGGTGAACAGCTTGACCAGCGCGGCCTGCGCCCGGCAGCCGCAGGCACCCGGGCTGACCTGAACGTGCAGGCCTACCTGATCGTCGAAGACCGCCAGCAACAAGTCACCACCAACTATGGCGGCGCCTGGGGCGGCCCGTGGAACGGCTATTGGGGCGGGCCGATGTACAACGAAACACGCAACATCACCTACAAGGTGGCGACCATCCAGATCGACCTGCTCGACGGCAAGGACGGCAAGTTGGTGTGGCGCGGCAGTGATGAACAGATGATGAGCAGCACGCCCAACCCCCAGGATCGTAATAACGCGATTCGCACGACGGTGACCCGCATCCTCTCCAGCTATCCCCCGCATTGACCCTCTGCCGGAGCGCTGTGCTTGCGTCCGTCCGACTGCGCCTGTTTGCCATCAGGTTGATTTGTGGCGACTTGCCAGCGCTCCTATGAAGCCTTGTCTACACTCCACAGCATCTACGGAGAGTAAGCGCGAAGGAGTGCTCGATGTCTCCCCGACTTCGTTGCAGGCAGCGTGGTGCGATTGGCTTGATGGCGGCCTTGACGCTGGGTTTGGCGCTGGTTTTCCTGCTGCTGGTGGTCGACAGCGGCCGGCTTTATCTTGAAAAACGCAAACTGCAAGGCATTGCCGACATGGCCGCACTGGAAGCGGTGCAGCGCAACGGCGATTGCCTGGCGGCGAGCAACAACACCGCCAGCACCTTTGCTGGCGCCAGTGCTGCGCGCAATGGCTACATCATCCCGCCTGCCAATGCACTGGATGTTCGCTGCGGCTCGTTGACCACGGCGGCCTCGAATTTACGGGTATTCTCCGCAGACGCCACCCAGCGCGATGCCATTCAGGTGATCGCTTCGCGCCCGGTGTTGACCAGTGTCGCCGGTGGCGTGTGGTCGCTGTTCAATGGCGGTGCCTACAGCCTGAACACGCTGTTGACGGCCAGGGCTGTGGCCGCGCCGAAGATTCTGCCGCCCCAGGCGCAATTGACCATCAAGTCCACCCTGGTGTCGGTCAATTCCAACGATTCCGCGGCGTTGAACCTGGTGTTCGGCAAACTGTTGGGGGGTAACCTGTCACTGGATGTTGCCAGCTGGCAGGGCCTGGTCGACAACAACATCAACCTGCTCGGTTATTTGAACCAGTTGGCTGTGAACGTGGGGGTACAGGCGGGTAATTACGACGAGTTGCTGGCCAAGAACCTCAAGCTCGGTCAACTGATCGATGCGGCGGTCATCGTCTTGCAGGCCGGCACCGGCACCGCCACGGTGGCCGCCTCAGGGCTTACGCAGATCAATGCGTTGGTGGGCAACCTCGACGTGACGTTGGGCAACGTGCTGCAGTTGCAGACGGGGGCGGTGGCCGCCGGGCTCAACACCACGTTGAATGTGTTCCAACTGGCTGAAGCTTTTGTGCAACTGGCCAACAAGAAAAACGGGGTGGTCGCTGAAGTGCCGGTGACTATCCCGGGCCTGGTCAATGCGAGCGTCAAGCTCAAAGTGATCGAGCCGCCGCAACTGTCGGCAATCGGCGATCCCACTTACGCCAAGAATAAAACCGACGCGAGCACGCGGATTTACGTGCGCACGGCTCAGCTCAGCCTGGGGCTGACGGTGGCGCTTCCGCTGCTTAACACACCTGCGGTGAATCTGGTCTTGAACGGGTTGGTCAGTCCGCTTTCGGACGTGTTGAACAATCTGCTCAGCCTGAACCTGGCGGGGACCGTCAGCTCGCTCCTCTGTGCGGTGGGCGGCGTTCCTTGCCAGACCACCGACTTGAGGCTGCTGTCTTCCGCGACGAACCCACCGGTCTCCAGTGTCGATGTGATTCTGGAACTGGGCAGCGCCGAAAGCTATGTCACCGGGTTCACCTGTGCGAGTGACGCGACTAAAACGCTGACCACCCAAACCAACGCCTCGGTGGTGACCATCAAAATCGGCCAGAGCCCCACCCTGATCAATTCGTTGGGTACCAGTCCGCCGCTGGCGACGGTGCCACCGCTGCCGGTGATCGACATCGGTGCGGTGACCTGCCTCAAGCCGTTGTTGGGGCTTGGCCCGACCACCTGCGATTACCCTAACCGCAAGGCGTTTTATGGCGGTGGGATTGGGATGCTTATCGACCCGGACTTGGGACCGATCACCGCCGCTGGTAGCGCCTACACCTACAACCAGCCACCGGAGATCAAGCAGCCACCGCTCTACCATGGGCTCTCGACCGCTAGTTTGGTGGCGTCCCTCGGGCAGGCGTTGCAAGGACGGTTGAAGTTCCAGGTTTACAAACCCACAGGCTTCAACCTGCTCGGCGGGTTATTGACAACCAGTGCCACGCTGCTCAACGACGTGAATACCACCCTGGGCAACGTTATCGGTACGGTGCTCAGCCCGATTGTCGACCCGCTGGTAAATGGCTTGCTGTCCACGCTGGGCATCAATCTGAACCAGGTGGAAGTCGGTGCCAACCTCAGTTGCAAACCCCACGGGCAGGCGGCACTGGTGATTTAAGCGTCCACGATGGGTAACTCCACACAAAACCTGGCGCCTGCTTCGCCATTGACGACACTCAAGCGGCCGCCCATGTTTTCCACAATTCCGTAGCTCACTGATAAGCCCAGTCCTGTCCCCACGCCAATGGGCTTGGTGGTGAAAAACGGTTCGAAAATTCGCTCCAGCAGGCGTGGGTCGATACCGCCGCCGTTGTCCTCTACCCAGATCCGCACATGCCGCATGTCCTGCTCGCAACGCAGCGCGATCCAGGGGCGCAGCGCCGGGTTTGTTTCGCGCTGGCTCAACAGGGCATCGCGGGCGTTGACCATCAGGTTGATCAGTACTTGTTCCAACTGATCGACATAGCCTTTGACCTGCACCCGTGTGTCCGACAGGGTGACACGCACATCCACCCCCTTGCCACGCAAGCCTTCGTTGAGCAGGGACAGCGTGCCCTCGACAGCCTGCGTCGGGTCGAAGGGCTGTTGCTCCATTTCCGAGCGCCGGCCGAATACCCGCATATGGTCCACCACCCGCGCTGCGCGTTGCACCTGGGCATCGATGCGCTGGAGTTTTTCGGTGAGGTAATCGACCTCGGCGTTGCCGTCGCCAAGGCGCTTGAGCACATTGACGATGGCCATGCGCATCACGTTCAGCGGTTGGTTGATCTCGTGGGCCAGGCCCGTGGCCATTTCGCCGAGGGTGGCCATCTTGGCGCTTTGGGTCAGCTGTTGCTGGGAGCGGCGCACTTCCGTGTTGTCGCGACCCACCGCTTGTACTTCCACCAGCGCGCCATGCTCATCAAACACGCCGCGGTCCGACCACACCCACCAGGCATGCTCGCGCCCAGGCAGTTCAAGGCTGATTTCAGCAGTGCTGACCGGGAATTCCGGGGTCAGCTGGCGGATGCGTTGCACAAAGGCCTGGCGCTGTTCCTCCGACAGCCAATGCCCAAGGTTCATCCCCGGCAGTTGTGTGGGCAGGCATTCCAGGTAGTTGGCCAGTGGCGTGTTGCCGAAGGTCAGTGTCAGGTCCGGGCGGTAGCGGCAGATCATCGCCGGCGAGTCTTCCACCAGGATGCGGTAGCGTTCTTCGCTTTGCTTGATGTGCTCGGCGGCCAGGGTCGCGTCGGTGACGTCCAGCCAAAGGCCGACGGCTTCGACCGGTAAACCGAGGTCATCGCGCAGCAGCTTGGCTTCGTCGAGCAGCCAATGGTAATGACCCTGTTTGTCACACACGCGGTAGCGGCTGCGCACATTGCCTTCACGCAGCAGTTGGCGGGTGCGTTCGAAGTACAGGTCGCGGTCCTCGGGATGGATCCATTCAATGAGGGTGGCCGGCGTGCACTCGGCGAGGGTGCGCCCGAGCAGAGGCAGCAGGCTGTCACTGAAAAACAGCGGCTGCAGGGTGCCTTCTACATACCGTTGCACGTAGATGATTGCCGGGGAGCTGGCGATCAGGTTATCCAGCCGTGCGTGGGCGGCGGCGGCCTGTTGCTGCTGGTTTTTTATGTCGCTGATGTCGAGCATGAAGCCGATCACTCGACGGCTGTGTCCTGCGCCCAATGCCAGGCCTTGAACGCGATACCAGATGGGGCTTTGGGCCGAGTCCAGGCGATGCAGGCGCACGCTGGCAGACACCGGCTTGCTCAGGGTCTGCAAGTCCAGCAGGCGGCTGGCGAGCTCCTGACGATCAGCGGGGTGGATCAGCGTCAGCCAGTCTGTCAGGGCCATACGTGGGGTGCTGTGGTGGGGGCTCAGGTGCTGCAGCAACTGCGGGGCCAGCTGTATGTCTTCAGTGTCTGCCGGCAGCTCCCACCAGCCGGTGCCCAGTAAACCTTGCAGGGCTTCGAGCCGCTCCAATTGCTGCTGATGACGCTGCTCGCGAAGGCGGCTGAGCAGAGGTGCCGCGAGGGCCGCAGTCAGCTGTAGCCAGGCGCGTTCACTGGCTTGTTCTTCGTCACGATAAAAACCGCAGAGCAGCCAGGCGGCAACGCCATGCTCGTCACGGTAGGGCACCAGGAAGCCCTCGGCATTGGCGAAAACCCCTTGCAGGCGTGGATGTTCGCTGAGGCCCTGGTTCAGGGTCAGGCTCAAGGGGGTCTTACCGTCCAGGCTATCCAAGGCCGTTCCCAGGGATTGCCCGTCGTGCCACAGCGGCGGTGCATGGTGGGCGCGATAATGGCTATGAACCAGCCAGCCCTGGTCGTTTTCGTCGAGCAGGGCAATGGCGACACAGGGAATCTGCCAGTGCTGGGCGATATTTTGCAGGTTGTCCTGCAGCACCTCGGGCAAGCGCGTCAGGCTGCAAACCCGCAGTCGCTCGCTGATCTGGTCACTCAGGTACTGATTCTGCTCGATGCCTTCAGCCAAATGCCGGTGGGCGATCAAGTCGCCGATGTCCAACAGCTGCAGCAGCCACCCATCACCTTGGGGCTCAATCCAGCCTCGGGTTTGCACGGGCCGCCCGCCGTACCCCTTGAAATCCAGGTCCAGGCTCTGCCCCTGCCAGTCGCCGGGGTTGCCCTCGATCACGACGGCGCTGTGGTCTTGCACATAGTCCAGCAGCGGCACCGGGTGTTGCGGGTCAGGCGTCTTTGCCAAACGATGACGTAGCGTTCCGTGGGTTTGCACCACCCGACCGAGGTTGTCCAGCTGGATGTGCAGGCCGACATGCATGGGTGGCTGGGCCGACGAGGCATGGAGGCCAGGAGGGCGGCCCAGGAGTCGATCGAAAAACCTTTCCCCGGCGGTCAAAACTGCAGGCTCGCTTGGGCGGAGAGTGTCGCAGGCAAGTTGGGCACGGTGCCGAGGCCCGGCAGGACCAGAAAGGGCAAGACGCTCTTAAGGTTGTCGGAGGGGTAGTTGATTTGTACGGTCAGCATGCCGGTGCCCGAATAGGTGGCTGTGACATACGCGGGCACGAATTTGAAGGCGGGGGGCAGCCATTGCAGTTGTGCCTGGGCGGCGGCGATTGCGCGGTTTTTCAGGGCATCGGCGTAGCCTGGGGTGGTGGGGTCCAGGGCCACGCCGCGCCTCACGCCTTCCGCCGTTGCCTGGTTGAATGACTGCAACAGCAGCAGTGGCAGGCTGTAACTGAGCAAACCGTAAAACACGGCAAAAAAAATCATGAATACCATCGCGAACTCAAGCGCGGCGGCACCTTTCTGTTTTCGAGGGAGGCCTTTTTTCATGACTGCGTCTACCCTGACAACCACTACCTGATGTCAGCATAGAATCATTCAGCGGAAAGGGATTTTTTTTACGTGATTCAGAGCCTGTTGCTGTTTGTTTGGCTGGCGTTGTGTGCGGTGCAGGATGTCCGTCAACGTCAGATCGCCAACCGCCTGACCCTGGGTGGGTTGCTGCTGGCTTGGCTCTACGTGCTCTGGAGCGGTACTACCTGGCTTGGCGCTTCGGCTGCCGAGGGTGGGTGGGCGTTTGGCTTGGCGCTGCTGTTGAGCCTGCCCGGCTATGCCTTGGGCCGGTTAGGGGCGGCGGATGTGAAATTACTGGCGGCTCTGGGGGTGGCGACCAATAGCGACTACTTGCTGGGCACTTTTGTCGGTGCGGGGGCGGCAAGTGTGGCGTGGCTGTTATTGGCGCCGAGGGCGTGGCCGCTGATGAATCAGGGGGTTAGAAACGCTTTGCAGTCCCTTCAGCCGCAGGCGTCAAACAAGCAGCCCTTTGCGCCTTTTCTGTTTGTGGGATTCGCCCTGGCATGGGTTTGGATCCATTAGTCGTGACGTAGGTTGGTGCTATGTACATAGTCAGAAAGTACGTCTACGTTTGTAGTTACGTTGTTCGGAAAAATTAAGCGGAGCAATGGATCGGTTGGTCTTTGGCTTGCCCAGGCATGGAGTTGCGCGTGAACAAGCTTACCTCTGAAGTGAAAGTGCTGGTTGTCGATGATCAGCCTCTGATTGTGGAAGAACTCTGCGAGTTTCTGGAAAGTAGCGGTTATCGTTGCACCCCTTGTCACTCAAGCCTTGATGCGGTCGAGCGTTTTCGCGAAGACGCCGGAATCGGCCTGGTGCTGTGCGACCTGCATATGCCGGACATGGACGGTATCGAGTTGGTGCAGGAGTTGCAGCGCCTGGCCGGCAAGCAGCGCGTGTTCGAAGCGATCATGCTGACGGGGCGCGCCGACAAGCAGGATGTCATCAAGGCGTTGCGCGCGGGAATTGCGGACTACTATCAGAAACCGATCAACCTCAATGAACTGCTCGAAGGTTTGCAGCGCCAGGAGGCGGTGCTGCAAGAGCAGCACAAAAACCTGGAACTGGGGCAGTTGAACCAGAAACTGCAGTACCTCTCGGCGTCTATCGATGATCTGTATCACGATCTCGACAAAGTACGCAGCAGCCCTCAGCCCTTGGCTGTCTCGAGCGTTGAGGACGGCGAAGCCGCCGACGTCGAGATTCCGGTGATTTTCAAACAACTGTCACCGCGCCAACTGGATGTCGCCAGGCTGGTGGGCAAGGGGCAGACCAACTACCAGATTGCCTGTGAGCTGGGCATCACGGAAAACACCGTGAAGCTCTATGTGTCCCAGGTGCTGCGCCTGACGCACATGCATAACCGCACGCAACTGGCGTTGGCGCTGTCACCCAGTGGTGCTTCGATACGCCAACGGGTGAGCGCCCACTGACTATTTGCTACCACCGCCCGCTGAGTTGCCGCCTTGTTTCTGCTCGTAATACTCGGGAATCGCGTGTTTGTAGCTGTCCATCAGGCGCTGCATGGCGTTCTCGCGCTCAGCGGGGGTGGCCTTCTGCGGCGTGGAGGAGGCCATTTGGCCGCTGAGCTGCAGCTGTAGCCAGTGTTCGGTCTGTTGCTGCTGCGGTGAGGAGGGGCCGGGCTCGATGGCCTGGGCGGCCAGGGGCAGCGTTGCCAGCAGCAGGTTGGCGAGCAGTGTGAGTTTCATAGGGGCACTCCCTGATGACTTATTGGATAGGCGCCGGCAAGGCCTTGCTGACCGTCGCCATCTGAGCCTTGGATGGCGATACCGGTGAACGTTTGAGCTGCTGCGCCCGGGCCTGGGCCTGGGTGACTTGATCAGGACTCAACCCCATGCGTCCGGCCACTTGTGCCGCCTGGCCCCAGTTGTCCTGGTAAATCAGCAGGGTCACCAGGTTGACGGCGGCCAACTGATTGCCTTGGTTGAGTTCCATGGCGGTGAGGAATTCGAAACGTGCATCGTTCATGCGCAGCTGGTTGAGGTAGACCACGCCCAAGTCATTGCGGATCTTTTCATCGGTGGGCGACAGCCTGGCGGCCTGTTGCAGATGCGCCATGGCTTGAGCGTTGTCACCCCTGGCGACGGCCAATTGCCCGAGGCCGTGTTCGCCTTCCGCCGACAAGCATGTGCCCAGCAGGGTTTTGTACAGCGGCTCTGCCTCGTTACGCCCAAGCAGGCGGTAGACCTTGGCCTTGCGCAGGCGTACCTGGGGCAGGCTGTCCGACATGTTTTGCAGATTGGCTAGGCTGGCGTGCAGCTTGCCGTCGTTGACCATGTCGTCGGCAAGGTTCAGCGAAAGTTCCTGGTCGGCGCTGGGCTTGGAACAACTGCCGTGAGCGGTGAACCCCGCCCAGGGCGTCTGGCCCAGGTTTGCGCAACCGCCCAACAGCAACAAGCCGCATGCAGCAATCAGTGCTTTCATCGTGTGTCCTTTCAAGGCCCCATGGCCTTCGATATGGCGATAAAACCGGGGCCGGCCAATACAATCAGCAACGCCGGAAACAGAAAAACCATCATCACCACGGACATCTTCGCCGACATCTTGGAGATGAATTCCTGCATGCGCGTCAGGCGACGGTCGTCCAGCAGTTGCTTGAGCGCCTGCAACGATTTCATGGCGCCGCCACCCTGGTACAGAAGCTGTTGCAGAATCGAACAGGTATCGCTGAATTCATCGACGCCGAGCATCAGGCTGGCCTTGCTCAACTCTTCGCCAAGCTCCAGGCCCGAGTCTACCCGGGCCAGCACAATGCGTAATTCCGAGGTGAGCACCGGCAGCAGTTTTTGTGCTTCATGGGCCATCACCCGCAGGGTTTGCTCAACGGCCATGCCTGATTCAAACAGGATCCTCAGCAGCGGAATAAAGGTCGAGACCTCTTGGGCAATCTGTTCCTGGCGACGTTTGGCCAGCGCCGCGAGCACGCGCTTGGGCAGCAAGTAACCCGTGGCCAGCCCCAGGAATGGCGCGAGCCATACGGGGTCGGCCTCCGCGAAAAACACGCCCTGTATCAACAGTGTCAGGCCCAGCAGCAACAGCGGCGTCGCCACTTGGCAGGCAGCAAACATCGAGCGCTGACCGGCCCTGCGCCAGCCGAGTCGGTTGAGCAGGGTTTGGGTTTCGTTATCGAGGCTGATGGTGCGTTGGCCAATCCGGGTGTTACCTAACTGGCGCAACCACTGGCTTATCTTGTCTTCGCGCGTGGTTTCGCCCTGCAATCGGGAGGTGACCAGGCGCTGCTGGCGACGTTGCGCCAGGATATTGCCGACCACCAGCAACAGCGCGGCAAAAAATAATAATGCGCTGAGCAGCAGGGCCATGTCAGACGCTCCTCAGCATGCGCCAGAGCGCGACGCAACCGAAGACCTGCATGAGGAACGCACCGACCAGCATCCAGCGGCCACTGTCATCCGTCCACATCCCCACCAGATACGTCGGGTTGGTCAACAGGAAGTAGCCGGCAACGCTGACCGGCAGCAGCGCCAGCACCACCGCTGTCACCCGGGTTTCCCCGGTCATCGCCCGCAGTTGACGGGCGCCTTGGTCCCGTTCGCGGATCAGCTTGATCAGGTTTTCCAGCAGTTCGCTGGCGTTGCCGCCGTAGCGATGATTGACCTTCAGGCCGAGGGCAAACAGGCGCAGTTCATCCTGTTCATAAAACTCGGCAAAGTCGTGCACGGCTTCCGGCAGGCTGACCCCGAGGATGACGTTGCGCTTGATACGCCCCATGGACCTCTTCAGCGGGTCGTCACTGGCCTCTATGCCACCCAGTACGGCATCCGCCAGCGTGCGTCCGGATTTGAGGCTGCGCACGGCATGGTCCAGCAGTTGCGGCAATTGCTCGATCATCCGACGCAAACGGCGTTGGTAGCGCAGGGCGAGGTAGAACCGCAGGATCAGCGGCGGCAGCAAAAGCATCGCCAGCAGGCCCAGCCATTGAGCGGCGAGCACACCCAGCACCACGCCCAAGCCCCATAGTGTGAGCCATAGCCCCAGGCGTTCGGTGGGTTTGCCCAAGCCGGCGCGAATGAACATGCGCTCAAGGCTGCTCACCACGGTCTTGTCATTCAACGCCTGGGGCTGGCCCTGGCCGAGACGCTCCATCACACGATCGGTCCGGGCCTGGCGCAAGCCACTGCGCATCAGGCGCGTGGCCAGCAACAGCATGCCCAGGGAGATCAACGCGAGCAGGATCGGACCGATCATCAGGCGTCTCCTACAGTGGCATGGGGATTTCGCGGCGCAATTTGTCGCCGGCGGGGTTGACGGCGTCGCGCAGGAACCCGAACCCGGTGCGTTTGTCATGGCGGAACAGCGTGTTGGTGACATACACGTCATCACGCACTCCCACCACTTCCACCACTTCACTGACGCAACGGCGGCCGTCGGGCAGGCGAGTCAGTTGAATCACCACATCCAGTGCCGCGCAGACCATCTGGCGCAGGGTTTTTTCCGCGATCACGCGACCGGTGAGACCCACCAGCGTCTCCAGGCGCAGCAACGCATCCTGTGCGTTGTTGGCGTGCACGGTGCTCATCGAACCGTCGTGGCCGGTGTTCATCGCCGTGAGGACGTCGAGCACTTCCACGCCACGAATCTCACCCAGAATGATGCGATCCGGGCGCATCCGCAGGGCGTTGCGAATCAGGTCGCTGGCCTTCACTTCACCGTGCCCCTCGGCATTCGGCGGACGGGTTTCCAGGCGCACCACGTGGGGGTGGCCCAGTTGCAGTTCGGCCACGTCTTCGATGGTGACGAGCCGCTCATGGGGGTTGATCAGTTGGCTCAGGATGTTCAGCAGCGTGGTTTTTCCCGTGCCGGTACCGCCGCTGATCAAAATGTTGCAGCGCTTGCCGACGGACTCCTGGAAGAACTCGAAAATCGCCTGGTCGATCGTTTGCATGGCCATCAGGTCGGTGCTTTTGAGCATGTCCTTGCGAAATTTGCGGATCGACAGGCAGGGGCCGTCCAGGGCAATCGGCGGAATGATCGCATTGACCCGGCTGCCGTCCGGCAACCGCGCATCGACCATCGGCGACGACTCGTCCAGGCGCCGCCCCAGCGGCGCCAGGATGCGCTGCATGACCCGCTCCACGTGATGGTCGTCGATAAAGCGCAGGTCGCTCTGGTGCAACAGGCCATCGCGTTCGATGAACACGCGATGGGGGCCGTTGACCAGGATTTCGGTGACGGACGCGTCGCGCAGCAGCACCTCCAGAGGCCCGAACCCGGTGAGTTCATCGACAAGCTCTTCTGCAAGACGCTCCATTTCGTAGCGGGAGACCGCCAGGTGCATGCGGGTGATGTACTCGGCGACCTTATCCGTCACAAATTGCGCCAGGGTTTGGCGGGTGCCTTCCAGCAGGTTTTTTCCCGACTCCTCGATGGCATCGATGATATAGCGGTGCAGGACCAGCTTGAGGCCGTCGTGATCGGTGGTGCCTGGCGCGCCACGTAACGGCACGCCGAACAGTTTCTCGCTGCTCATTTTGTGCTCCAGAGCCGGGTGAACCAGTTGGCTGGTGGTTTCTCAAGGCCCTCGGAATGTTTGGCCAGACGCTCGCCGAGGGTGCGCAGGCCTTGGGTCAACGGCTCCCGTGGCGACAGGGAAAACAAGGTCTGGCCTTGGTTTTTGGCATTCAGGCGGATTTCTGCGCTCAGGGGCAGTACGGCAATCACCTCCAGGCCGAAGGTTTTGCCCAGCGCTTCGGCCTCCGGAGCGGCGCCTTTGATATAGCGGTCGACCAGCAGGCGTCCGTGCTCCAGTTTCATGCCTTTTTCGCGCCATCGATTGAGCACCGCGAGGTTGCGCCGGCAGTCGAGCACGCTTTGATCGGTGCACCACAGCAGCTTGTCGCAGTGGCTGACAAAGGTGCGCAGCGCTTCGCTGTCCGGTTGCCCGGCAAGGTTCACCACAATGTGCTGAAAGTGTTGGCGCAGTGCGCTGAGCAGCATATACAGCTCGGCGGCGCTGGTTTGCTCCAGTGCTTCGTCGCCGTCGGTGTAGGCCAGGATGCGCAGGCCGGCTTCGGTTGAGGTGAAGGCGCTGTTGATCAGGGTCGCATCCAGGCGCCGCAAGTGGCGCAGGGCATCCCCGAAGTGAAACGAGCTTTCCAGGCCCAGCAACGCCAGGCTGTCGCCCCGGGGCAGGCCCAGGTCCAGCACCAGAGTTTGCTGCCCGCTTTTTTGCACCACCTGAGCCAGGTGGAGAGCGAGCAATGCGCCGTCGGTACCGCATTGAGTGCCATACAGCACCGTGAGACCGCCCAGGTGGGTGGTATGGGTGACCGCCGGCAGGCGTTTGCTCAGGCGTCGCACCAGGCCCGCGACTTCGCTGGAGCGCGAGCCATAGGCGACAAAGTCACGTGCGCCGGCGCGCATGGCATTGAGGACGAGTTGATTGTCCATGCCGTCGCCCAACGCAACGATGGCCAGCATGGGCTTGGCTTCCAGTGCCCCTTCGATCAGGGCGCACTGTGTGGTGACGTTTTCTCGGTCCAGGCCGATGAAGACCAGGTTGGCGAAGGTCACGTCGACCAGCGCCAGCAACTCGTCGAGGCTGCCCCCTGCGCTGACCACTTGGCCCAGCGGTGCAAGAGCGCCCTGAAGCCATTCGAGGTCTGTGCTGTTGCGCGTGATGGCCAGGAATGTCTGGCTCAGGCTCTCGCTCATTGGGAAAGCCCCGTGCGCCGGTCGAAGTTGCCATTTTCGAGGAAGAACAGGCGGTACCAGTTCGGGTCGTAGCTGCGCAGTTTTTCGCCGGGCAGGGAGGGCAACTGCGCGTCGGCGGCCAGGGGTTGCACAAGGTGCGGGGTGACGATCATCAGCAGCTCTTTCTCTTCTCGGCTGATGTTGGCGTCACGGAAGAATGCCCCCAACACCGGGATATCGCCCAGCCCGGGAAACTTGTTGATGGTGGAGCGGTTGTTGGTGCTGATCAGGCCACTGATGACAAAGCTTTCACCATCGGCCAGCGACACGCTGGTGTCGGTACGCCGCACGGTGAGGGCGGGGACTTGGATACCCTGGATCTGCACCGCGTTGCTGTAGTCCAGCTCGCTGACTTCAGGGGCCACCTTGAGGGTGATGCGGTTTCGGTCGACCACCGTGGGGGTGAGGGTCAAACGAATACCGAACTCTTTGTATTCGATGGAGATCGTGTCGCTGCCCGCGCTGGGCACCGGAATCGGCACCTCACCACCGGCCAGGAAGGTTGCACTTTGCCCGCTCAGGGCGACCAGGCTGGGGCGCGCCAGGGTATAGGCAAAGCCGCTGCTTTCCAGGGCGTTGATCATGGCCGAGACTCGCCCGCCGCCGAAACCGATATTGAAGTTGGACGCGCTCACTGGCAGGGCCAGCGTGCCGGCACTGGGCACGGTCAGGTTGGGGCTGCCGATGAGGAAGTTCTTGCCGATCCCCAGGATCGAGGTACTCGCTTCCTTGAGTTTGGAGCGGCTGACTTCGACAAAACGGATGTCGGTCTGCACCTGGCTGGGCAACGAGGGATCTTCCGAGGGCGACAGCGACAGGCTGGTCAGCGCCGAGGTGGCTTTGCCTTTGACGAACACGATGCTCTGGCGTGGGCTGCTCGAACATGCCGTCCAGATCATCAGGCTGGTGGCCCCTTGGGAGACGCCGGTGAGCAGGAACGCCTGGTTACCGTTGACTTGAACGTCGGCGATTTTTGGATCACCAACGGCCAGACGGGTAATGGCCACCGGGGATTGCAGGGCTTGTTGCATGCCCTCACCGACTTCAAGCGTAGCGGGCAATTGGCCCAGGCTGCTGCAGTTGCCGGTTGCCGCCTGTGCGCTGCCGTTCCCCAGCAGGATGACGAGGGCCCAGAAAGCGCGTGAAAAAAACCGCACGGAACGACTGCTCATTCAAGGCATCCTTAGCGCTATCAGGGCGTTTGTTGAGTAACCTGGTTGCCGCGTATCACCTCGATACTCGAGCGACGTGGCGTGCCGTTGGCCGCCGATGGACTGACGTTGTTGGTGGGGGTGGATGTAAAGGCCAACTGATTGAACTGGTAGAGATCGCGCTTGGCATTGTCGAGGTTTACCAGGGAGTCATTGTCGCCCGCCCAGTAGAGGCTCAAGCGTTGTTCGTCGGCGCTGCGCACGGCCAGGCGCAATGCGCCTGCCTGGGTCGCCAGCACCAGCCGAGTCATCAATTGCTCTGGAACCGCGAGCAACACCGTGCGTGCGCTGGCGCGGTTCTGTTGTTGCCTGGCTTTGTCTTGCGCCGTGGTTGCCACGGGGGAGCCGGGTTTGCCGTCATTGGTCAGCCCCAGTTGGTCGCCCACACCCAGCAGGCGAAGTGCAGGGATTACGGTTTGCGCCGAAGGTTGCGGGTTACCGTTTTCCTGGCGCAGGTACAGCATCACGTCGACATAGTCGCCGGGGTTCAATTGCCCGCCGGCACCGGTGACTTCATCCACGGCAACGGCCAGGGCGCGCTCATTGGGGCGGATCATGCGGGCGAGGCTCCCGCCGGCGTCGAAGCTCTGTTCGGTCAACCACGTGCCGGCCTCAAGGCTGCGCCAGGGCACGCGGCCGATGGCTTGTTCCAGTGTGGTGAGGCTGCCTGCCGGGGCCGTACGCAGCTTTTCCAGGGCCAGGTCGGTAGCCGTGAGGGCTACGAAGGGCGGCACGTCATGGGTCAGCACCACCACGGCTTGACGTGTGGGGTCTTCGGCGGGCGCGACCGCAGTAGCGCTGGCAAGCGGTTGGGTGACGACGGCGGTTGCCGGTTCCGTACGGCTCAGCACGAGGCCCCAATAGCCGGCAATCAGCGCACCCACCAACAGTAATCCGGCCAGAATCATACTGATGCGACTGCTCATAAAGGCTCTCCCTTTCCTACTGCAGAACCTGCCGGCTGGTCCATCCAGTCACTGCGCAATGAGTTCACGCTGAACATCTAACTATTTCGCTATTTGAAGGTAGTTCAGCTAGGACGAAATGCCATTACCCCCTGGGAAATATTCTGTACTTCAGTTGGAAACAGCCCGGATTTGGCGCCATGGAGTTGGCTAATACTTTGTGATTAGTCGCTTATTACAGTTGTTGGGAGTGCATTTGCCGACAATGCTCTAACAGCAAGGCGGAATCATGTCGTAGGCCCTCTATATCGGCGCTTTGAGCGCGCAGGAGAAGTCATATGTTCCTTGATGTCATTCGCAAGGTGTTTATCAAAATCCAGATTTTTTCCTATGAAAGAGAAGGGGCTTCCGGTATCGAATATGCAATTGTCGCGGCGATGTGCGCGGCGGTGATCGGGCTGTTCATGACGCCCATCAGTACCAAAGTTAAGGCTATTTTTACTTCGATCCAGACAGGCATCGGCACTTGATCAATACTGTGGTGTGACTACCCTGAGTGCATTACCAGTGTCAGGACTTTTCCCATGAGTTCCTCTTCGCCGACCCGGCAACAAATCCTGTTAGTGGACGATGAAGAGGACGCCCTTATCGAGCTCGCCGAATCCCTCGAGAATGAAGGGTTCGTCTGTTTCACGGCCAGCTCCGTCACCGAGGCTCTGCAGGAACTCACCCTCAACCCTGATATCGCCCTGGTCATCACTGACCTGCGCATGCCCGAGGAAAGTGGTATCTCCTTGATCAAGCGCCTGCGCGAACACACCTCACGCTCGCACCTGCCGGTCATTGTGATGTCGGGTCATGCCGAGATGGATGACGTCAGCGATATGCTGCGCCTGCAGGTGCTGGACCTGTTTCGCAAGCCGATCTACCTGGTGCGGTTGATCGATACGTTGAACAGTCTGTTTCCCATAACCAAACGCTATCTGTAGGAGCGAACACGTTCGCTCCTACAGGCGCCTGCGTCACAGCTGATAGCTGAAACTCAACATATAGCGCGGCTTGCGATTGAAGTTGTCGAGTGCCACGTCTGACATCGGCTTGGCCGCTTCGAGGGCGATGTTGTAGTACTTGGCGTCGCCAAAGCGCATTCCCACAGCGGCCGATGACATGTCGTTGTGCTTGATCGGCAAGTCGTTGAACCAGGTCCGGGCGCGGTCGAGCACCACGTAGGGTTGCAGGATGCGCACCCAGTCGCCGGCGCGGTTGTAGCTGTAGTTGATCTCGTAGGCCATGCCCCAGCCCTTGTCGCCGGAGCCTTGATCATCGGGGTAGCCACGGCCGAAGTTCTGCCCGCCAAAGGTGGCGCGCTCGCTGTCGGGCAAGGTGTCGTCGCTCCAGTAGAGGGCGCCGGAAACCACGCCTTGCCAGTTACCGAACAGCGTGTTGCTTTGCACGCCGGACAGGCGCAGGCGGAAGAAGTCGAGGTCGGGCTTGAGGCCGCCGAAGTCGCTGCGGGCCTTGGCTCCCATCGCGTGGGTGCCTTGGTAGAGCCCGGCGCTGAGGATGCGTAGTTGGGTGGTGTCGGCCTTGCGCCAGTCGCCCTCGACGGCCAGGGCGCGCAGGTCGGTTTGCAGCGCCAGGCGTTGCGGGAACCCCACCAGTTGGTAGCGAGTGGTCTGGTCGACGGCGTAATAGCGCGCGCCGAGGTTCAGAGATTCATTGGGCGAGGCGATCAACGGGTGGCTGAGGCCGATGGAGTAACGGTCAATTGCCTGGTGTGGCTTGAGTTCGAAGCCGCCGCCCAGTTGCAGGCGGGTACGTGGATCGGCGCGGTAGCGTTCACCCGACAGCACCCACTGGGTGCCTTCGGCATTGATGAACTGGCTGTAGGCGGCACGGTAGTAATGTTCTTTATCGTCTCCCGGTGGGAACAGGCCACTGACGCTCAATTGTTCGCCCATGGATGTCCACGCGTTGCTGGTGGCCGTCAGGAGCGCCTGGGTACCGCCTCGGCTGTTCTCGTTCAGGCTCATGCTGGTGGTGAAGGGTTTGCGGCTGGCGCTGATTTGCATGTGGGTGCCGCCATCGGTGGTGCCGGGCGGTGGTACCTGAGCCTGCAGCGTCACCCCGGGGATGCTGCTCATCAGGGTGGTATAGCGCTCGAAGGTCTTGCGGGTAAGCGGGCGTTCGGCCTTGAGCTTTTGTGCCAGCTTGTCGACGTAGGACGACACCGAACCGATATCGCCCTGCACGTTGTAATCGCGGATATAACCCTCCACCAGCACCACGCGCACCAGGCCGTTTTCGAAGCGTTGCTCCGGCAGGAAGGCGTAGGACAACAGATAGCCATCCTTCTGGTAGCGCAGGGTGATGCGGCGCGTGGCCTCGATCAGTTGCGCGAGGTTGGTTTCGTGGCCAATCAAGGGCTCGAAGACCTGGGCCACGTCCTTGAGCGGATAGACCGTGCCGCCGTCGATCTGCAGTTTGCGGATGGTCACGTTGGTGTCCATCCGCAAGGGCTGCGCCGCTGTGTCGGCGGGCACCGGCAATTGGGTCTGCGTGGGAGCCGGACGGTAGGCATCGGCGGGCAGGTTGGGTACGGGCAGGTTGCGGATGGTGTCGTTGCTGTTGAGGAAGCTGGGAAGAGTATCGGCGTGGGCATAAGCACTGAGGGTGAGCAATAACAACGGTGTCAAAGCGCGCATAGGACACTCCATGGTCAAAACTGCAGCGGCGTTTTGCAGACGCCCGCCGGGCTCTGGGGCGCGGTTCGGGTGTTTTTCATAGGCCTCTCGATGGCCCATAAAAAAGACGAGAGATGGATGGGATCTCTCGTCTCAACCAAGCGTAGGCGCTGTAGATGAGGCCGTCTAATCGGCCAGGTGCAATTCTATTTTGTGCCGGTCAGGCCACCGAGAATCCCGCCCAGTACACCACCGTTTGCCGTGGCGCCTGCGCTGGTCGTTGTGTTGGCGCCCACGCTGAGACCGCCGCCGGGCAGGCCTCCACCACTGCCTGTGCCGCCGGTCACAAGGCCGCCGACCGACGCCACGGTGCCACCCACTGCGCTCACGGTGCCGCCCAAGGCGTTGGTGACCGGGTTGGCGTTGGTAGCGCTGATTTGTCCGCCCAGGCTGCCGACCGCGCCGCCCACGTTGGTGACCAGCCCGTTGACCGGCGCACCCAGGCCCGTGGCCCCGCCGACGGTTTGGGTGAGGCTCTGTACACCGCTGGTGACAGGGTTGAGTGCGACGCCGAGGGTGTTGGTGATCGGGGCAACCGCCGCACCGGCCGTTGCGTTCGGTACGCCATTGCCGCCGAGCAGGGTACCCAGGGATGCCACGGTGCCGCCGGCCTTGACGCCTGTGACGCCGGTAGCGCTCACCACTCCATTGGTACTGCCCGCATTCAGGCCGCTGCTGGCGCCTGCGATCACGCCGCCGACCAGTTCCGCCAGGCCCAGTGAGTTAGGACTGCCACCCGTCCCGCCGCCGTTCGAGGCGACATAACCGCTGGCCGTGCCAACCGTGGTGCCCACGCCATTGAGCACGTTGCCTACTACGTCAGTCACAGGATTGTTGCCGGTACTGGCGACTTTATCGCCAAGGCCGTCGACAGTACCGCCGACTTTTTGCAGCAGGCCGCCGACCGGGCTGCCCAGGCCGGTCGTGCTGCCGACTTTGCCGGTGGTGTTTTCCAACAGGGACACCACGGGTACCAGGACTCGTGCGCCAACGGTATCCGTGACCGAACCCAACGGGCCGGTAGTGCTGGCAGTGCTTAATGTATCGCCGAGCATGGTCACGGCATTGCCGACTTTATTGACCACGCCGCCCACTGCTGGGGCGGCGGTTCTCACCACCGGCACTCTCCCGAGCAAGGTGGCGACGTTGTCCCCTGTGACGCTTACCCCATCGCCCAGGTCAGAAACGCCGTTGCCCACGCCGGCGAGGGTTGTGCCCAAAGCGTTGCTGTCGGTACCCAGCGAGCCCAGGCCTTCCGACAGGCCATCACCGATACTGCCCACGGCGGTGCCGGTCGCGGTCACCAGGCCGTCGGCGGTTGCGCCTACGATCGGCAGGCTGCCGAGGGTGGTACCCAGGCTGCTGACGGTGCCGCCGAGATCGGTTACGGTGCTGCCGACGGTGTCGACCACGCCTGCGGTGACCAGCGTGCTGCCGGTTCCGCCTGTGCCGCCACCCGTGCCGCCGGTTCCTCCACCGGTTCCGCCTGTGCCGCCGCCCGTGCCGCCGGTTCCTCCACCGGTTCCGCCTGTGCCGCCACCAGTGCCACCTGTTCCTCCACCGGTCCCGCCGTCCGTGCCACCCGTGGCAGCAGGGTCCGAGGACGCAGAGCCGCTGCTGTGATGCCCGCCGCCACCGCTGCTGCAGCCGCCCAGCGTCATTGCTATTGCCAGGGCCAGCGCGGTACTTGCTCTCCAAAACACTACTTGAGTTTTCATGATTGAGTTCCCTGCACCTGTACAACCTTGGTTGTCATCAAACGCTCGTTATTTCTTGGATAGCGATGCGTTTGTCCGTGTGTTCATCACAGACCCAGGTTGGCGTTCTCTCAATGCTCAAGTTGGTATTAACGATTTATATAGAAGGGTCGAAACATCCGCTTAGTGATTAATGAGAAGGGTGTAGGGAGAGGGTGTATCAGGATATATATATGTTTTGATTCAACGGGTTGAATAAAAATAGCGGACGTGAACACGTCCGCTATTACTTAGGGCATATATATACAATTAATCAGGGTTTTTACCCGATGGGCCGCCACTTACCGGCCATATGTTCAATGTCACCCGCCCCTTTCAACCACAATTCACCACTGGAACCGGCAGCGCTGCTGTGCAGTATCACTTCGCTGGGCAGGCGCACCGGTTTCTTGAACACCACCTCTATTTCCACATTCGCGGCGGGCAGGTGCTCACCGAGGGCCGCCAGCGTGCGTGCCTTGTTCCACAACCCATGGGCGATCGCCTGGGGAAAGCCAAACCCTTTGGCGGTCAGCGCACTCAGGTGGATGGGATTGTAGTCGCCGGATACCCGCGCGTAGCGGCGGCCGATATCGGCGGGGGCTGCCCAGCGCGTCAGCTCGCTGACCTGTGCAGGTACAGGTGCAGGGGGCGTGTCATCCGCCGCGTCGCCGTCGAGTTTCACGCCGCGACAGAGCATCCGGCTCTCGGCTTCCCACAACACGCCCAGAGAATCCTCGGCGCAGGTCACCACGTCAAACGTTGCGCCCTTGGCGTGGGGCTGGAGGTTTTGCGCGTGTACGCCGATGAACATTTCGTTGATGCTGCCCAGGGGCCTATGGATGCGGATGCGATTGCTCAGGTGAATCAGCCCCAGCAGCGGGAAGGGAAAGGCCTTGGCGGTGAGTAACTGCATCTGCAAGCCGAACGCCAGGATGTGTGGATAAGTCGCCGGCAGGATGGGGCTCTCGACAAAACCGCAGACCTTGCGATAGGCCGCTACGTCCCTGGGGTTGACGCCGACCCGGCAGCGCAGCCCTTGCTCGGGCAGTGTGTTGCCGGTGATCTTGCGCTTGAGCGCTGCCCGCCAATACAGCGGTGGCAGAAACGGCGTATTGCCTAAGGTTTGCCAATCCATGCTTACGCTCCCAATAGACTTTGCCCACATACCCGCAGCGCTTGCCCGCTGACCGCCCCGGAACCCGGCTGGCTCAGCCAGGCCACGGCTTCGGCGACGTCCTGCGGCAAACCGCCCTGGCCCAGGGAACTCATGCGCCGCCCGGCTTCACGCAGTGCAAATGGAATATGCGCGGTCATCTGGGTTTCGATGAAGCCGGGGGCTACGGCGTTGATGCTGATCCCGCGTTCCTCCAGCAACGGCGCCCACGCCTGCACCAGGCCGATCAAGCCGGCCTTGCTCGCGGCATAGTTGGTTTGCCCACGGTTGCCGGCGATGCCGCTGATGGAGGCCAGCACCACCACACGGGCGTTGTCGCGCAGGGTGCCGCTGTCCAGCAGTGCCTTGGTCAGCACTTGCGGGGCATTGAGGTTGACCGCCAGCACTGCGTCCCAGTATTCCGGGGTCATGTTGGCCAGGGTCTTGTCACGGGTGATCCCGGCGTTGTGCACCAGGATGTCGAGGCCGTCGGGCAGGTGTTCGATCAACTGGCCGGCGGCGTCTTCGGCGCAGATATCCAGCACCACGGTGCGCGCACCCAGGCGTGCGGCCAGGGCCTCGAGGTCGGCCTTGGCCTGGGGCACGTCGAGCAGGATCACTTCGGCGCCGTCGCGGGCCAGGGTTTCGGCGATGGACGCGCCAATGCCACGGGCTGCGCCGGTGACCAATGCCTTGCGCCCGGCGAGGGGGCGAGTCCAGTCTTCGACGGGCGTGGCACAGGCCTTGAGGCGAATCACCTGGCCGGAGATATAGGCGCTTTTCGGTGAGAGGAAGAAGCGCAGCGCGCCTTCCAGTTGGTCTTCGGCACCGTCGCCGACGTAGAGCAATTGCAGCACGC
Organism: Pseudomonas sp. NIBRBAC000502773; assembly: GCF_006517195.1. NCBI lineage: Bacteria > Pseudomonadati > Pseudomonadota > Gammaproteobacteria > Pseudomonadales > Pseudomonadaceae > Pseudomonas > Pseudomonas sp. NIBRBAC000502773. Next base: position 4,089,312 of record NZ_CP041189.1, read on the forward strand.
CGCCGTTGCGCAGTTCCTTGGCCAGTGACCGGCTGAAACCTTCGAGGGCGCGCTGGGCGCTGGCGGCGAATGGGTCGCTGAGGCTTTCCGGCGCGCGGCCGAGGATCACCAGGTGTGCACTGTTATCCAGGTTTTTCAGCAACGGTTGGAAAAACTCACGCAGTTGCTTGAGCTGGTCGGTGTGTTGCAGGTCGCTGGCATCGAATACCACGGCCTTGAGCTTGGGGCCATGGCCGGGAATCCAGGTCGAAGTGTCGGCGCCGTAGGTGTAAATGGCGTCGGTGAGCCGGTTGGCAAACGCTTTCACGTTCGTTGCCAGCGCGCCACCACCCAGTAACAGCGCACCTTCCACCGGGCGCAGGCGCCCGGCTTGCCAGCGTTCCAGGCGTACCGGTGACGGCAGGCCAAGGGCGGCGACCAGGCGATGGCCGAGGCTTGAGTTGGCGAAGTCGATATAACGGTCAGACATGGAACGCTCTCCGAAGGCTGGGGTTCAAAGGGTTGACCATCCCAGGGTAGCAGTCGTTCGACTAGGCTCAGTTATCCAGACCACAACCGACAGGGAGCTTTCCATGACTCAATTGCGCCGTGTAGCGATCATTGGCGGTAACCGCATTCCGTTCGCCCGCTCCAATGGCCCTTACGCCACGGCGAGCAACCAGGCGATGCTGACCGCGGCCCTGGAGGGCCTGATCGAGCGCTACAACCTGCACGGCCTGCGCATGGGCGAGGTGGCCGCCGGCGCGGTGCTCAAGCATTCCCGCGACTTCAACCTCACCCGTGAATGCGTGCTGGGTTCACGCCTGTCGCCGCAAACCCCGGCCTATGACATTCAGCAGGCGTGCGGCACGGGGCTGGAGGCGGCATTGCTGGTGGCCAACAAGATCGCCCTGGGCCAGATTGAATGCGGGATTGCCGGAGGGGTGGATACCACCTCCGACGCGCCTATCGGCGTGAATGAAGGGCTGCGCAAGATCCTGCTGCAAGCCAATCGCAGCAAGTCCATGGCGGATAAATTAAAAGTCCTGTTACAACTTCGTCCCCAGCACCTCAAGCCTGAGCTGCCGCGTAATGGCGAGCCGCGCACCGGTTTGTCCATGGGCCAGCATTGCGAATTGATGGCACAGACCTGGCAGATTCCCCGCGCCGAGCAGGACCAGCTCGCCCTAGAGAGCCACCAGAAAATGGCCGCTGCCTATGCCGAAGGCTGGCATAACGATCTGCTCACGCCGTTTCTTGGCCTGACCCGCGACAACAACCTGCGCCCCGACCTGAGCCTGGAGAAACTCGCCGCACTCAAGCCCGCGTTCGAACGCAGCGAAAAAGGCACGCTCACGGCCGGCAATTCCACACCGCTCACCGACGGTGCATCCCTGGTGCTGTTGGGCAGCGAGGCGTGGGCCCAGGCGCGTGGTTTGCCGATCCTGGCGTACCTGCGCGATGGCGAAGCGGCGGCGGTGGATTTCGTCAACGGCGCCGAAGGCCTGCTGATGGCGCCGGTGTATGCGGTGCCACGTTTGCTTGCGAGGAATGGCCTGACGCTGCAGGACTTTGATTACTACGAGATCCACGAAGCATTCGCGGCCCAGGTGTTGTGCACGCTCAAGGCCTGGGAGGATGCGGACTACTGCAAGACGCGCCTCGGGCTGGACGCCCCGTTAGGGGCCATCGATCGCAGCCGCCTGAACGTCAAGGGCAGTTCCCTGGCGGCCGGGCATCCGTTTGCCGCCACCGGTGGGCGCATTGTCGCCAACCTGGCCAAGTTGCTCGACGCGGCGGGCAAGGGGCGCGGGCTGATTTCGATCTGCGCCGCCGGCGGCCAGGGCGTGACGGCGATCATCGAACGGTGAATTCGCCGAAATTGGCATATTGGATGCATTCTTGAGTGGTCAGAGGTCGGTAGCCCCTCCCACCGGCGAGCCGATTGCCGTATAACGAGTGCCATACGCGTATTTGGTAATAAAGGACCCACAATAAAAGCTGATGAAGACTCCTAAACGCATTGAACCCCTGATCGAAGACGGTCTGGTCGACGAAGTGCTGCGCCCACTCATGAGTGGTAAAGAAGCAGCTGTTTATGTGGTGCGCTGCGGCAATGAATTGCGTTGCGCCAAGGTTTACAAGGAGGCGAACAAACGAAGTTTTCGTCAAGCGTCCGAATACCAGGAAGGCCGTAAGGTCCGTAACAGCCGGCAGGCCCGGGCCATGGCCAAGGGCTCGAAATTCGGCAAGAAAGAAACCGAAGATGCCTGGCAGAACGCCGAAGTGGCGGCGTTGTTCCGCCTGGCCGGTGCGGGCGTTCGCGTGCCCAAGCCATACGACTTCCTCGAAGGCGTGTTGTTGATGGAGCTGGTGGCCGACGAGTACGGCGATGCCGCGCCACGCCTGAATGACGTGACCTTGGAGCCGGATCAGGCGCGTGAATACCACGCCTTCCTGATTTCCCAGATCGTGCTGATGCTGTGTACCGGCCTGGTGCACGGTGACCTGTCCGAGTTCAACGTGCTGCTCACGCCGACCGGTCCGGTCATCATCGACCTGCCCCAGGCGGTGGATGCGGCGGGCAACAACCACGCGTTCAACATGCTGGAGCGGGATGTGGGCAACATGGCTTCCTACTTCGGGCGTTTTGCCCCGGAGTTGAAGAAGACCAAGTACGCCAAGGAAATGTGGGCACTCTACGAAGCCGGCACCTTGCACCCGGCCAGCGTCTTGACCGGCGAGTTCGACGAGCCGGAAGAGCTGGCGGACGTGGGCGGTGTGATCCGCGAGATCGAAGCGGCAAGGCTGGACGAAGAACGGCGCCAGGCCATTCGGGCGGCGGATGATGCGCCACCGAGCAAAGCGTCGGAAGAACCGCCGCCGCCGCCCTGGATGCAGTGATCCGTGGCTGGATGAGGATCAAAATGTGGGAGGGGGCAAGCCCCCTCCCACATTGGTTTTGTAGTTAGTCAGTTAGAGCCTCACGCGCAGCAGCTTCCCGACGCCAACTCCTTGAGAATCGGACAATCCGGCCGGTCATCCCCGTGGCAGTGTTCCACCAGGTCCTGCAACGTATCGCGCAGTTGCCCCAACTCCAGGATCTTCTGGTTCAGCTCATCGATATGTTGGCGCGCCAGGGCTTTCACATCGGCGCTGGCCCGTTGCCGGTCCTGCCACAGGGTCAGCAGTTTGCCCACCTCTTCCAATGAAAACCCCAGGTCCCGCGAGCGTTTGATAAACGCCAGGGTGTGCAGGTCGTCGGTGCCGTAGATGCGGTAGCCGCTGTCGGTGCGATGGGCGGCTTTCAACAGGCCGATGGATTCGTAGTAGCGAATCATCTTCGCGCTCAGCCCGCTTTGCCGGGCGGCTTGGCCGATGTTCATGGGTGTTGATCCTCCAATTCCTTGGGTTTCCACGTTTTCAACAGCAAGGCATTGCTCACGACACTGACGCTGGACAAGGCCATGGCCGCACCTGCAAGCACCGGATTGAGCAGGCCGAATGCGGCCAGGGGAATGCCGATCAAGTTATACACAAAGGCCCAGAACAGGTTCTGGCGGATTTTGGCGTAGGTCTTGCGGCTGATCTCCAGGGCGGCCGGGACCAGGCGTGGGTCGCCGCGCATCAGGGTGATACCGGCGGCATGCATGGCCACGTCCGTGCCACCGCCCATGGCGATACCGATGTCGGCGGCAGCCAGGGCCGGGGCGTCGTTGATGCCGTCGCCGACCATGGCCACCACGCCGGTTTTTTTCAGTTCGGCGACGGTGGCGGCTTTATCGGCGGGCAGGACTTCGGCGTGTACGTCATCGATGCCCAGCGCTTCGGCGACTACGCGGGCGCTGCCGCGATTATCGCCGGTGAGCAAGTGGCTGCCGATGTGCCGGGCCTTGAGTTGTGCCACCGCTTCCAGAGCGCCAGGCTTGAGCGTGTCACCAAAGGCAAACAGCCCGAGCACACGGGGTTGCGCGCCTTGCTCGATCAGCCAGGACAAGGTGCGGCCCTCGGCCTCCCAGGCCGTGGCAGAGTCGGCCAGCCCACCCGCGTCCAGGCCGCTTTCTTCCAGCAGGCGCCGATTTCCCAGGGCCAGTTGGCGCCCGTCGAGGGTGCCGGCAATGCCACGTCCAGTCAGGGATTGGCTGGTGCTTACGTGCGCCACCGTCAGCCCTTGCTCGCTGCATGCATCCAGCACGGCATTGGCTAGCGGGTGTTCGCTGCCGCGTTGCAGCGCACCGGCCTGTTGCAGCAATGTGGCTTCATCGCCATCCACTGCCGCCAAATGGGCAATTTTCGGGGTGCCGGAAGTTAGAGTGCCGGTTTTGTCGAACACCACGGTGCTTACTTCATGGGCACGCTCCAGCGCTTCGGCGTCCTTGATCAGGATGCCGTAGCGCGCGGCCACGCCGGTGCCGGCCATGATGGCGGTCGGTGTAGCCAGCCCGAGTGCGCACGGGCAGGCGATCACAAGCACCGCCACGGCGTTGATGATCGCGGTCTCCAGCGGCGCACCGTACAGCCACCAGCCCACCAGCGTGATCAACGCCAAGACCAGCACGGTCGGCACGAATACCTGGCTGACTTTATCCACCAGCTTCTGAATCGGTGCCTTGGCGGCCTGGGCGTCTTCCACCAGGCGGATGATGCGCGCCAGTACGCTTTCGGCACCGAGCGCGGTGGTGCGCACCAGCAGGCGACCTTCACCATTGATGGCACCGCCGGTGACGGCGTCGCCGGGCTGTTTCGGCACCGGCAGGCTTTCGCCGCTGATCAGTGCCTCATCGGCATGGCTCTGGCCTTCTACCACTTCACCGTCCACCGGGAAGCGCTCGCCGGGTTTGACCAGCACCAGGTCATCGAGTTTGAGCGCGCTGATGGCCACATCCTCCTCGCGGCCAGCCTGTACACGCATCGCGCGTTCAGGGCGCAGGGCTTCCAGGGCGCGGATGGCGCTGGCGGTCTGGCGTTTGGCGCGGCTCTCCAGGTATTTACCGAGCAGCACCAGGGCGATCACCACGGCCGACGCTTCGAAGTACAGATGGGGCATGGTGCCCGCGGGCGCGGTCAGCCATTCATAGAGACTCAGGCCGTAACCGGCGCTGGTGCCGATGGCCACCAGCAGGTCCATATTGCCGGCGCCGGCCCGCACGGCCTTCCAGGCTGCGATATAGAAGCGTGCACCGAAGATGAATTGCACCGGGGTCGCCAGGAGGAACTGCACCCAGGCCGGCAGCATCCAGTGCAGGCCGAAGGGTTGCACCAGCATCGGCAGAACCAGAGGCAATGCCAGCACAATCGCCAGCAGCAGCGACCAGCGCTCGCGGTGCAGGCGTTGGGCCTGATCGGCCTCGGTCCTGGTTTCGCTTTGCGGCAGGCTGGCGGTGTAGCCGGCTTTGTCGACGGCGGCGATCAGCACGGCCGGGTCGATCTGGCCCAGCACTTCAACGTGGGCGCGCTCGTTGGCCAGGTTGACGCTGACGCTTTGCACCCCCGGCACTTTGCCCAGCGCGCGCTCGACACGCCCGGCGCAACTGGCGCAGGTCATGCCGCCGATGGGCAGGTCAAAGGTGGTGGATCCATTCATGGGGCAGTCCTCCAGAGAAGTTGCCCCTAGGATCAACCTTGACCTGCGGGGAAGGTCAAGCGTCTTCAGTATTCCAGTGCGGCGGGTTTGAGGTACATGCCTTCCGGGCCCTGGGCAATGCGCAACTTGCGTACGTCACCGGCCTTGAGCGTGATGTTCTGCGCCGGCGGCGCGAGCAGGCCCGGCAAGCAACCCGGTGACTGGCCCGGCAGCAGTTTCAGGCGTAGCGACACATTGCCGGCGGGCAGGTTGAACGAGGTGGACTGTTCCTGGAACAGGCGCCCGGCCAACTGGTCCTGGATGTACAGGCCGATCTCGCAATTGGTCGGTACTTCCAGGCGTTCGCGGGAAATGATCAGCACCGCATAGTCTTCTGCGGCGAGGGCCTGGGGCGCAGCGGCAGACAAGCTCATCAGGCCGACAAGGCCAAAAAACGACCAGCGCATGGCGAATGCTCCGTGGTTTCAATCGAAGATGGGTGAAGCTTGGCCGACGCCGCGGTGTAATACCAGCCCGGCCGAAAGTTTCAGAACTTGACCTTGCCATCGTGGCAAGGTCAAGACTGGGTTCAACCTCATCAAAGGAGTCATGTCATGCAAATATTCAGCGTTGAAGGAATGACCTGCGGCCACTGCGTTCGGGCCGTGACCCAGGCGGTGCAGAGCCAGGATCCGGCGGCCAGCGTGAAGGTCGACCTGGCGGCGAAAGAGGTGGGCGTCGAAAGCCGCCTGTCTGCCGAGGAAGTGATCAGCCTGATCAGCGAAGAGGGCTACAGCGCCAAGCTCGCCTGACCCATTCAAATAGTTAGCGAGCTATCGTATTCAATGCACCCAAGCGCGGCTAAACTGTCGGGCTGCCGACACACTTGGGTGCCTGATGAACCTTCGCATAATCCTGATTCTGGGCGCCTTGAGCGCCTTCGCGCCGCTGGCGATCGATTTCTACCTGCCGGGCTTTCCTGCCATGGCGACGGCCTTCGGGACCGACGAAAAACATATCCAGCTGACCCTGGCGGTGTATTTCGCCGGCCTGGCCATCGGCCAACTGATCTACGGCCCACTGGCAGACCGCTTTGGTCGACGCGGCCCGCTGCTCAGCGGCGTGACCCTGTTTACCCTGGCGTCCTTTGCCTGCGCATACGCACCGTCCCTGGAATGGCTGATTGGCGCACGTTTCGTGCAGGCCCTCGGCGGTTGTGCGGGCATGGTGATTTCCCGTGCCGTGGTCAGTGACAAATGTGATGCGGTGGGCTCGGCCAAGGTGTATTCGCAACTGATGCTGGTGACCGGCCTGGCGCCGATCCTTGCGCCGTTGGCAGGCGGGGTGATGGTCGGGTTATGGGGCTGGCAGTCGATTTTCCTCGCACTGTCGATCTTCAGCGTGATGGCGGCGATTGCCGTGGCGGTCGGTTTGCCGGAAACCTTTCCGGCGCACCAGCCGCGTCAACCCTTGTCCGGGTCGCTGCGCCGCTATGGCGCGCTGTTGTCAGACCGGGTCTACCTCGGTTACGCCCTGACCGGGGGCATTTCGATTGCCGGGATGTTTGCCTACATCGCCGGCTCCCCGTTCGTATTTATCAAACTCTATGGCGTGCCCGCCGAGCATTACGGCTGGCTGTTCGGCTCCAACGCCGCCGGGTTCATCCTGGTTGCACAGGTTAACGCGCGGCTGCTGGCCAAGCGTGGCCCGGCGTTTCTGCTGTCGCGCACGGTGTGGGTCTATCTGCTGGCGGCGCTGTCACTGTTGGGCATCGCGGCCTTGCGCACCGAAGCGTTATGGCCGTTGCTGGTACCGCTGTTCATCTGTATCGCCAGCCTGGGCTGCATTCTGCCCAACACCTCGGCCTGCGCCATGAGCGGGCAGGGCGCCCGGGCCGGCAGCGCGTCGGCCTTGCTCGGTTGCATTCAGTTTGGCGTGGCGGCAGGGGCGGCTTCGTTGGTGGGCGTGCTGCACGACGGCACGGCGATGCCGATGGCGATGGTCATCAGCTTGTGCGGTGTGTTGGCGGTGACGATTGCGATGTCGACCCAGCGCCTGCAACGGGCAAGGGCCACGCAGGCGCAGGGCTGAAATGCAGGTCAGCCAGCGGCGGAGCGTTGCTGGCTGAGTGGAAAACGGTGAGGAGCCTGGATACGGGCTTGCAGGGTATCGGCGAAGGCGCGGGCCTCGGCCTCGCTGCGGAAGGTGAACGCATCGCCGTCGAGGCGAACCTGCCATTTATTGCCGGGGGATTTTGCTAACGCTTTTATCAGGATTTTCATTGCTGACTTCCTCACGTAAAAGAATCGTGGCAAAGGCGGCCAATATAAACCCGAATACGCTCACAAATATGACAAAGATCAACTCTCTGACTAGCGGTGTCGTCCATCACTCACACGAATAACGGACGACACTGACAGACGTTATCTTCAGAACCCTTCAAGCACGATCTTGCCCTTGGCCTTGCCGCTTTCCAGCAGGGCATGGGCACGGCGCAGGTTCGCCGCATTGATCACACCGAAGTGCTCGCCCACCGTCGTTTTCAAGGTGCCGGCGTCGATCAGTTCGGCCACGCGATTGAGCAGGTTGTGCTGCTCGATCATGTCCGGGGTCTCGAACATCGAGCGCGTGTACATGAACTCCCAATGCAGCGACAGGCTCTTGCGCTTGAGTTTGCTCACGTCCAGCGCCTTGGGGTCGTCGATCAGCGCCAGCTTGCCTTGGGGTTGCAGCGCTTCGACCAGTTGGTCCAGGTGATGCTCGGTCTGGGTCAGGCTGGCGACGTGGGTCACCTGCGGGTGGCCGGCTTGTTTCAGCGCTTCGCTCAGCGGTTGGCTGTGGTCGATCACCAGGTCGGCGCCGAGTGCCTTGGTCCATTCCTGGGTTTCCGGGCGCGACGCGGTGCCGATCACCGTCAAGGCGGTGAGCTGGCTGGCCAGTTGGGTCAGGATCGAACCCACACCTCCGGCGGCACCGACGATGAGCAGGCTCTGGCCTTCAGCCTCTTTACCTTCACGCACTTGCAGGCGTTCGAATAGCAGCTCCCAGGCGGTGATGGCGGTCAGCGGCAGCGCGGCGGCTTCGGCAAAGCCCAGGCTCTTGGGCATATGGCCGACGATGCGTTCATCCACGGTATGCAGTTCGCTGTTAGCGCCCGGGCGGACCAGGGAACCGGCGTAGAACACCTTGTCGCCGACGTTGAACAGGCTCACTTCACTGCCGACGGCCTTGACCACACCGGCCACGTCCCAGCCCAGCACTTTGGCCGCGCCGTTCTCCGGGGCGACGTTCTGGCGCACCTTGGTGTCCACCGGGTTGACCGAGATGGCTTTGACTTCTACCAGCAGGTCACGGGGGCCGGCGACGGGCTCCGGCAGTTGGATGTCTTGCAGGGATTTTTCATCGTTGATCGGCAGTGATGCGTAGTAGGCAATGGCTTTCATGGGAGCTCCGGAAAAAGGCAGTGATCAGGCGAGAAACTTCAGGCGCTTGAGTTCGAAGTATTCGATGACATCAGCGGCTTTAGCGCGAAAACGTTGGATATGCGCGCTCTGGTCGTGGTCGGCGAGTGCGGCGTCATCGCTCCAGCGTTCGAGCATGTAGAAGGTCTCAGGGTGTTGCAGGTCCTGGTGCAGGTCGTATTGCTCGCAGCCGGCTTCAAGACGGGTGGGTTCCAGCAGGTCGCGCAGCAGCGGCTCCAAGGTGGCCTGTTGGCCAGGTTTGGCGATCAGCGTGGCGATGACGTTAAAGGCTGTGGACATATTCAACTCCAGACACGTGATAACGGGATGGGCAGATGATTGGCCATTTCCCTGCAAGATAAAAGCGGCTAAAACAGCACTCTGTTTCAATAATATTTTGATAATGGGTGGTTGAATGCTGCGTTTTGATGATTTGCAGTTGTTTGTACGCGCCGCGGACCTGGGCAGTTTGTCGGCGGCGGCGCGGGTGATGGACCTGTCGCCCGCCGTGGCCAGCGCGGCGCTCAAGCGTATCGAACAGCAGCTGGGCACGCGTTTGCTGGCGCGCTCCACCCGCAGCCTGCGCCTGACCGCCGAAGGTGAGGGTTTCCTGGAATATGCCCGAACTGCATTGAGCGCCCTGGACGAAGGACGGCGCTTATTGGCCAGTGGCCAGGACCATGTCAGCGGGGTGTTGCAACTCTCGGCCCCTTCGGATTTTGGCCGTAACCAATTACTGCCCTGGCTGGACGAATTTCAGCACGAGTACCCGCAACTCACCGTGCGCCTGTTGCTGGGCGATCGGATTGCCGACCTGTTCCGCCAGCCGGTGGACATTGCCCTGCGCTATGGCGAGCCCGAAGACTCCAGCCTGATCGCCCTGCCCGTCGCGCCGCACAACGTTCGCGTGTTGTGCGCAGCCCCCAGCTATCTCGCGCGTTATGGCGAGCCGCGACAGCTGGAGCAGTTGGCCCAGCACAATTGCTTGCTTTACATGCTTGGCAGCCGAGTGCATGACCACTGGACCTTCCACGATGGCAAACGCGAAGTCAGCCTCACGGTCGGTGGTGATCGCTTCAGCGACGATGCCGATGTGGTGCGCCGCTGGGCGGTGGCGGGCGTGGGCATTGCCTACAAATCCTGGCTGGATGTGAGCACCGATGTGCTGGCCGGGCGCTTGCGCCTGGTCTTGCCTGAATTGCGTGGCGAGCGCACACCACTCAACTTGCTGTGCGCCCATCGGGCCCAGTTGAGCAAACCCATCAACCTGCTGCGGGAAATGCTCGTGTCGCGCTGTGCGACATTGACCGCTCAATTGCCGGAGCGATTGGGTACGACGTATTAGCCTCCATCACACAAGGAAATTTCACTCAGCTCATGTCCCTATTCATGCTGTCAGACGCCGCGGAACCGCTGATTTACGCACCTATACTTTGGCGCCCACCACAGCAGAAAAATAATTCGACAGGGAGTGAATCGATGGAAGAAGCACCATGCATCAGTCAGATCGCCAGCTTGCTCGCCGAACCCAAACGCACCGCCATGCTCTGGTCCCTGATGGACGGCTCGGCCAAGTCCTCGGAGGAGCTGGCGCTGCTTGCCGGGTTGTCACCTGCCTCGGCCAATGCCCATCTGGCACGGCTGACGGGGAGTGGCTTGCTGCGTACCGAGGGCCGGCGTGGCAAGCGGCTGTTTCGCATGGCGGCGGCCGATGTCAGCGTCGCCATCGATGCCTTGGCCAGTACGACCCTGGCCAGCGCCGCACGTAGTGCGCCGCATGCTTCACCGCCGGTGTTGGTGGCGCCGCCATTGTTGCGACATGCGCGGCTGTGCCAGGGCCACCTCGGCGGCGAAGTGGCGGCGGATCTGCATGAGCGGATGTTGGTGGCGGGGTGGATCGAGCGTCATGAACAACGCATTGAGGTGACGATCAAGGGCGCGCAGCACCTGGCGGGCCTGGGTATTTACACCCAGGCGCTGGCGTCGCCACTGGTGTGCGACTGCTTCGATTGGAGCCAGCGGCGACCGCACCTGGGCGGCGCGTTGGGTGCGGGGCTGTTGCAGTTGTTCCTGCAATCGAACTGGATCAGCCTGGTCAACGAGTCCCAGGCGGTGCAGCTCAACGACAACGGGCTGGCAGAAATCACCCGATTGGCCATGTCCGAACAACCTTAGCCTTGAGGGTTTGCCATCCTCGCCCTGGCCCTTTTTGATTCCATGGGCCGGGCGATGACGACTTTCCGTCCAGTCAGGGTTTTACCAGGCGCGCATCCAGGCTGTTCTGCGCCAGGCGTTTGGCCTGGTCCTGGGTCATGCCCAGCGAGGTGTACAACGCGTGGAAGTTCTCGGTGACATAGCCGCCGAAGTACGCCGGGTCATCCGAGTTCACCGTGACCTTCACGCCACGCTCGAGCATGTCGAGGATGTTGTGCTGGGCCATGTCGTCGAACACACAGAGCTTGGTGTTGGACAGCGGGCAGACGGTCAACGGGATCTGCTCGTCGATGATGCGCTGCATCAGGCGCTCGTCTTCGATGGCGCGTACGCCATGGTCGATACGCTGGATTTTCAGCAGGTCGATCGCTTCCCAGATGTACTCGGGCGGGCCTTCTTCACCGGCGTGGGCGACGGTGAGGAAGCCTTCGTGGCGGGCGCGGTCGAACACACGCTGGAACTTGCTCGGCGGATGACCCATTTCCGAACTGTCCAGACCCACGGCCACAAACGCATCGCGGAACGGCAGCGCCTGGTTGAGGGTTTTCTCGGCTTCTGCTTCGCTCAGGTGGCGCAGGAAACTGAGGATCAAACCGCTGGTGATGCCCAGTTGCTGTTCGCCGTCTTTGAGCGCCGCGGCGATGCCGTTGAGCACCACTTCGAACGGCACGCCACGGTCGGTGTGGGTTTGCGGGTCGAAGAAGGGCTCGGTGTGGATCACGTTCTGGGCTTTGCAGCGCAGCAGGTAAGCCCAGGTCAGGTCGTAGAAATCCTGGGAGGTGCGCAGCACGTCGGCGCCCTTGTAATACAGGTCGAGAAACTCTTGCAGGTTGTTGAAGGCATAGGCCTTGCGCAGGGTTTCGACGTCGTTCCACGGCAGCGCGATCTTGTTGCGCTCGGCCAGGGCGAACAGCAGCTCAGGCTCCAGCGAGCCCTCCAGGTGCAGGTGCAATTCAGCCTTGGGCAGGGCGTTGAGCCAATCGTACATTTTCTAAATTCTCATCAGGTGCAATGGCGGCATTCTACAGGCCATGGCTGAAATAATCGGCAAAACCTGACCAGCAGGAGAGTATTCGATTTGTTCACGCAAGGACCGTGTGAACTAAGGTGTAACGAAACGTTAGCGGCTTGGCGCAGTCTGTACCCCATCAATGACTGATTTGCCGCACTAAAAGGCCCGGAATGCTCACATCCCTCAAGCAAGAAAAATTCATGCTGCTGGCGCTGATTGCCGCCATCGCCGCCTACCCGCTGGAGCACTGGATGCTGCACAGCGGGCAAATGGTGGCACTGTTGGCCGGCGTGGTGTTGATCGGTTTTATCGTCGTGGCGTCGATGCGCGTGGCCCACCACGCCGAGCAACTGGCGGAAAAAGTCGGCGATCCCTACGGCACCATGATCCTGACCCTCGCCGCAGTGCTGGTGGAGGTGGTGATCCTGGCGATCATGATGAGCAACGAGCCATCACCCACCTTGGTGCGGGACACCATCTATTCGGCGGTGATGCTCGATATCAACGGCATCCTCGGCCTGGCAGCGTTGATGGGCGGCATCAAGCATGGCGAACAGTCCTACAATGATGATTCGGCGCGGACCTACAGTGTAATGATCCTGACCGCCATGGGCGTGTCGATGGTGGTGCCGGAATTTATCCCCGAAGCCGACTGGAAAATTTACTCGGCCTTCACCATCGGCGCGATGGTGGTGCTCTACACCTTGTTCCTGCGCATGCAGGTAGGGCCCCACAGTTATTTCTTCAGCTACAGCTATCCGGAAAAGCGCCGCAAGAAGCTGCCGGAGGAACAAGAGTCGCCGCCGGTGAACCTGGCGTTTTCCATCGGCACCCTGGTGTTTGGCGTGGTTGTGATCGGTGCGCTGGCCGAGGTGATGTCCAAGACCCTCGACCTGGGCCTGGAAGGCACGGGCGCACCGCCGGTGATCACGGCGATTGTGGTGGCGGCTATTTCGGCGGCACCGGAGATTCTGACGGCCTTGCGCGCCGCATTGGCCAACCGCATGCAGTCGGTGGTGAACATCGCGCTGGGCGCGTCGTTGTCGACGGTGATCCTGACGGTGCCGGTGATGGAAGCCATGGCACTCTATACCGGCCAGCCGTTCCAGATGGCGATGACGCCGGTGCAAACGGTGATGGTGTTTATCACGCTGATCGTCAGTGCGATCAACCTCAACGATGGCGAAACCAATGCCATCGAAGGGATGACCCATTTTGTGTTGTTTGCGACCTTTATCATGTTGTCGCTGTTGGGCTTGTAAGCACCGTGCACTCCAAGTGGAAGGGCGCTTGCCCTGCCACATGTCGAGCGGTGTCTGGTTTAGGTTCCGGCGATTAGCCGCCGTGCCGCCTGGCTGTGATCGGCGATCAAGCCTTTCAGGTCCAGGCCTTCCACCTGTCCGTCGATAACCCGCCATTTGCCGCCGATCATCACCCGGTCCGCCCGATCCGCGCCGCACAGCAGCAGTGCGGAGATCGGATCGTGGCTGCCGGAAAAACGCAGCTCATCCAGTTTGAACAGCGCCAGGTCAGCCTGTTTGCCTACGGCCAGTTCACCGATATCCGTACGCCCGAGTAGCTGCGCCGACCCCTTGGTCGCCCAACCCAGCACGCCTTCGGGGGTGATCTTTTCGGCGCCGTAACGCAGGCGCTGGATGTACAGGGCCTGGCGGGTTTCGAGGATCATGTTCGACGCATCGTTGGAGGCAGAGCCGTCCACACCCAGGCCGATGGGCGCGCCGGCAGCGATCAGGTCCAGGGTCGGGCAGATGCCGGAGGCCAGGCGCATATTTGAGCTTGGGCAATGGCAGATGCCCGTACCGGCGGCGCCAAGGCGGGCAATTTCATCCGGGTTGAAGTGAATGCCATGGGCCAGCCAGGTGCGCGGGCCGAGCCAGCCGACGCTGTCCAGGTAATCCACTGTGCGCAGGCCGAAGCGCTGCAGGCAGAAATCTTCTTCGTCGAGGGTTTCGGCCAGGTGGGTGTGCAGGCGCACATCCAGGCTGTTGGCCAGTTCGGCGCTGGCTTGCATGATTTGCGGGGTGACGGAAAACGGTGAGCAGGGCGCCAGGGCAATCTGGATGTACGCTCCGTCGCCGCGTTGATGGTATTCGCGGATCAGGCGCTGGCTGTCGTCGAGGATGACCTGGCCCTGTTGCACGGTCTGTTGCGGTGGCAGGCCGCCGTCGGCTTCGCCCAGGCTCATGGAACCGCGGGTGAGCATGGCGCGCATACCCAGTTCGCGCACGCTGTCGACTTGTACATCGATGGCGTTTTCCAGGCCGTCGGGGAACAGATAGTGATGGTCTGCCGCCGTGGTGCAGCCCGAGAGCAGCAACTCCGCGAGCGCCACCTTCGACGCCAGGGCGAGTTTTTCCGGAGTCAGTCGCGCCCAGACCGGGTACAGGGTTTTCAACCAGGGAAACAAGGGCTGATTGACCACCGGCGCCCAGGCGCGGGTCAGGGTCTGATAGAAGTGATGGTGGGTGTTGATCAGCCCGGGCAGGACCACATGCTCACGCGCATCGAACACTTGGGCGCAGGGCTGTGCGGGTTCCTGACCCTGTGCCAGCACTTCGGCGATCACTCCGTCTTGCAGCACCAGGCCGCCACGGGCGTCGAGGCTGTTGGCGGTGAAAATCGCGAGGGGGTTTTTTAACCAGATACGGGTCGCAGGCATTGGCCGGCTCCTCTGAATGATGGGTTCAGGTTTGCCAGCTCAGTGATGCCCTGTCTGCTGATCCAGGGTCGCCGGTGAGGGCGAGGTGGGCAGTCTACGCGTGGATCGTTATCGACGGCAATCGCTCGATAACGACCCTGTGCGGCTTACCAGGCGATGGTGTCGCCTTTGTAGTCCACGAAGTGATGGCCGCCCTTGCCGGTGTAGGCGTTCACCTGGTCCACCAGGCCGCGCACGCTGGTGTCGACATCGATGTGCGCGTTTTCGCCACCCATGTCGGTCTTCACCCAGCCCGGGTGCAGCGACAGCACGGTAAGTTTGTGATCGCCCAGTTGGGTAATGAAGCTGTTGGTCATGGAGTTGAGTGCGGCCTTGCTGGCCTTGTACAGCGCCAGGTCCGAGCCATCGGGGATGGTCACGCTGCCCAGTACTGAACTCATGAACGCCAGCACGCCGCTGTCCTTGCGGATCTGCCCGACGAAGCGCTGGGCCAGGTTGATCGGCGCCACGGCGTTGGTGAAGAACAGCTGGCCGACTTCCGCCAGGGTGGCATGGCCAGGTTCTTGATTGGCGGGGCCCTTGACGCCTGCGTTGACGAACAACAGGTCGAAGGTGCGGTCCTTGAGGCGCTGGTTCAGGGCGATCACGGCTTGCTGATCGTCCATGTCGAGTTTCTCGATCTGTACCGGCGGGCCCACGGCTTTAAGGGCATCGGCCTTGTTCGGGTCACGCACGGTGGCGGTCACGTCCCAGCCGTCCTGGAGCAATTGCTTGACCAGGCCGAGGCCCAGGCCGCGTGAGGCGCCGATGATCAGTGCGGTTTTTGGCGTAGACATGAAGGCTTCCTTTAAAAGTCGCGGTTCAGGGTGTTCAGCGAACAACAGTAGCAGTTTCAGCGTTGCAGCAGGATGCGCCCACGGCTCAGGTCGGCGAGCTGGGTTTGCAGGGTGTCGATGTGGGCTTCGCCCAGGGCCAGTTGTAACTCCACGCCATTGGCGGTGAAGGTTTCTTCCAGCACCAGCCCGCCCAACTCGGCGACGCGCAATTTGACCAGGTTCAGCTCGGAGAATCCGCAGGCGCAACTCAGCGGCACGCGGCTGATCAGTTCGATGCGCTCGGCATTTTGCAGGCACTTGTTCGCACCGCCGCCATAGGCGCGGGCCAGGCCGCCGGTACCGAGTTGAATGCCGCCATACCAGCGAATCACCAGCACCGCGACCTGATCGAAACCTTGGGCCTCGATGGCCGCAAGGATGGGCCGTCCTGCGGTGCCGCCGGGTTCGCCGTCGTCACTGCTGCGGTATTGATCGGCCAGCTTCCAGGCCCAGCAGTTGTGCGTGGCGTTAAGGTCGCTGTGCTGCTCGAAAAATGCCTGGGCTTCTTGCGGGCTGGTGATCGGTGCGGCCAGGGTAATGAAGCGGCTTTTGCGAATTTCTTCGCGGAACTCGCAAAGGCCGGTAAGCGTGAAAGACATAAGTGGCTTCGTCTAGAGGGCCGGCTTGATGCCGCAGCCCTTGAGAATGATGTGGATCAGGTTGGTGCCGGCGTCTTCCATATCCTGCTTGGTCAGCTTGGTGCGACCGGTGACGCGGCAGATCTGGGTGGCGAAGTCGGCATAGTGCTGAGTGCTGCCCCACAACAGGAAGATCAGGTGCACGGGGTCGATGGGGTCCATCTTGCCCGCGTCGATCCAGGCCTGGAACACCGCCGCCCGACCACTGAACCAGGCGCGGTAATCCTGGCTGAAATATTCGGTCAGGCATTCGCCGCCGCTGATGATCTCCATGGCGAAGATTCGCGAGGCCTGGGGCTGGCGCCGCGAAAACTCCATCTTGGTGCGGATGTAGCGGGAGAGGGCCACGGCCGGGTCGTCCTCGGCGGTCAGCGTGTTGAAGGTGCTGTCCCACAGTTCGAGGATATTGCTGAGCACCGCGATATACAGGCCCAGCTTGTTGGTGAAGTAGTAGTGCAAGTTGGCCTTGGGCAGCCCGGCACTGGCAGCAATGGTGTTCATGCTGGTGCCCTTGTAGCCATGGCGCGCGAACTCGTCTTCAGCAGCCTGGAGAATCGCTTGTTCGTTCTTTTGCCGAATGCGGCTGGCGGGCTTACCGGCGTGGTTGCTGTGGGCAGGAACTTCGAGGCTCATGGAGGTTTCCGTGCTGATCGATAGAGACGACGTGTGCACAGATAACCCACCCTCAAGCCCCAGACAAGTCCCGATGCAATAAAACCGTCAAAGCGGTTCCAGGGTGTCGCTTTCCGGCGCCTGGTTTGCGGCAGGAGCGAGCACCTTGGATTCCGGCAGCAACAGGCACAACACGATGGCGGTCAGGCCGCCGCTGGTGATGGCTGAGTCGAACAGGTTCTGCACCAGGGTCGGCA
The DNA here is from genome assembly GCF_006517195.1 of Pseudomonas sp. NIBRBAC000502773. NCBI lineage: Bacteria > Pseudomonadati > Pseudomonadota > Gammaproteobacteria > Pseudomonadales > Pseudomonadaceae > Pseudomonas > Pseudomonas sp. NIBRBAC000502773. The sequence goes on from NZ_CP041189.1 coordinate 4,106,603, forward strand.
TCAGGTGCAGCAGGTTCGGTTGGGCGGCGATGCCCAGGCCGACGCCGAACGAGGTGGCGATGATCAGCATGCTGCGACGGTCCAGTGGTGCCTGGGCGAGGATGCGTACGCCGGCGGCGGCCACACTGCCGAACATCACCAGGGTTGCGCCGCCCAATACGGGCTTGGGGATTTGTTGCAGCACGGCACCGATCAACGGGAACAAACCCAGGCAGAACAGCACCACGCCGATGTACAGGCCGACGTAACGGCTGGCCACGCCGGTCAGTTGGATCACGCCGTTGTTCTGGGCAAAGGTGGTGTTGGGGAAAGCGCTGAACGTGGCGGCGATCATGCAACTGACGCCATCGCCGAGGACGCCGCCTTTGAGCCGGCTTATATAAGACGGGCCGCTGATGGGCTGGCGCGCGATCATGCAGTTGGCGGTGAGGTCGCCGACAGTTTCGATGCTGCTGATCAGATAAATCAGCGCGATCGGCAGGAAGGCGCTCCAGTCGAAGTTGAAGCCGAATCGAAACGGGATCGGCAGGCTGACCAAAGGCAAGTCGCCCAGGGCCTGGGGCACCAGCTTGCCGCTGAACCAGGCGGCGAGGCTGCCGAGGGCCAGGCCGATGATGATTGCCGAGAGGCGCACCCAGGGTGTGTTGGAGCGATTGAGCAAGATGATGGTCAGCACCACGAACAGGCCCAGCGCAAGGTTGGCCGGTGCGCCGAAGTCCGGTGCGTTGAAACCGCCGCCCAGGTCGGTGATGCCGACCTTGATCAGGCTGATGCCGATCAGGGTAATGACAATCCCGGTCACCAGCGGGGTGATCACTCGGCGCAGCTGACCAATAAAGCGGCTGAGAATGATCTGCACGGCAGCGCCGAAAAAGCACACGCCGAAGATCATCGCCATGATGTCTTCCGGGCTGCCGCCGCGTTGCTTGACCAGAAACCCGGCCGACAGCACCGCGCCGAGAAACGCAAAGCTGGTGCCTTGCAGGCAGATCATCCCGGCGCCGATCCCAAATGGCCTACGGGCCTGAATGAATGTGCCGACACCGGACACCATCAACGCCATGCTGATCAGGTAGGGCAAGTGTGCGGTCAGGCCCAAGGTGGAGCCGATGATCAGCGGTGGCGTGATGATGCCGACAAAGGCGGCCAGCACATGTTGCAGTGCGGCCAGCAATGCAGGGGCGGGTTTGGGGCGGTCATTGAGACCGTAGATCAGGTCGCTGGGGCTGGAGGATTCTGGTGGCATGGCAAGCAAACTCGAGGCGGACGGTTCTAGGTCCTCGTGTCCTTGCAAAAAGCTGTCCAGGTGCTCAGCTTTTTGCGCGAAGCCCGAGTTAGCGCGTTGCTGCCAGGCTTTCCAGGAAGCTTTCCAGCACCAAATGAGGGCGACGGCCTTTGCGCGTGACCGATGCCAGGCTTAAATCGTAAAAGCGCGTAGCCGGTTTCAGTGCGCGCAGTCGGCCTTGTTGCACCCATAGGCTGGCGTAGTGGTCGGGCAAGTAACCGATGTAGCGACCGGTGAGAATCAGGAATGCCATGCCTTCGCGGTCCGAGGCACTGGCGGTGCAGTTGAGCGCCTGATAGTGGGCCTGGATCTCGGCGGGCAGGCGGAAAGTGGGGGCGATGGCGTCCTGGGCGTCGATGCGCTCGTCGCCCAGTTGCTTGTCGTCGGCATAAAACAGGGGGTGGCCAACCGCGCAGTAAAGCAGTGAGCGTTCGCTGTACAGCGCCTGGTATTCCAGGCCGGACAGGGCGCTGGCCTGGGGCACCACACCGACATGCAGGCGACCGTCGAGTACGCCTTGTTCGACTTCGTTGGGGGCGATCATGCGGATCTGGATTTGTACGTCCGGTCCGCGTTCCTTCAACTGTGCCAGGGCGTGGGTGATGCGCATGTGGGGCAGCGTGACTAGGTTGTCGGTGAGGCCGATGATCAACTCGCCGCGCAAGTGCTGGTGCAGGCCGTTGACCTCGGTGCGGAAACTTTCCAGGGCGCTTAATAGTTGCAGGGCCGATTGGTAGACCTCGCGGCCTTCTTCGGTCAGCGAGAAACCGGCACGGCCGCGTTGGCAAAGCCTTAATCCGAGCCGCTGCTCAAGGTCGCTCATTTGCTGGCTGATGGCGGAACGGCCGATGCCGAGCACGGTTTCCGCCGCCGAGAAGCCGCCGCACTCCACGACGCTGCGAAAGATGCGCAGCAGGCGAATATCGAAGTCGCTGACTTGGGCCAGGGGATCGGGTCGACGGCTGCTCATAGTTTAGTGAAGGCCTGACTGAAGGTTAGAAGAGTTGGATTTCACCGACTTTATCCCCGTGGCAATTTAGCTGCAACAACGCTTTTTCAATCCCGACGCTGCCTGTTGCCCTGCGAGGTTTTGCTGATGAACATGCCCGAAAACGCCCCATCGTCCCTGGCCAGCCAACTGAAGTTGGACGCGCACTGGATGCCTTACACCGCCAACCGTAACTTTCAGCGTGACCCGCGCCTGATCGTGGCCGCCGAAGGCAGCTGGTTGACCGATGACAAGGGGCGCAAGGTCTACGACTCGTTGTCGGGCCTGTGGACCTGTGGCGCCGGGCATACGCGCAAGGAAATCCAGGAGGCGGTCGCCAAGCAACTGGGCACGCTGGATTACTCTCCAGGCTTCCAGTACGGCCATCCACTGTCCTTCCAGCTGGCGGAAAAGATCACCGATCTGACCCCCGGCAACCTCAACCACGTGTTCTTCACCGACTCCGGTTCCGAGTGCGCCGATACCGCGGTGAAGATGGTGCGTGCCTACTGGCGCCTGAAGGGCCAGGCCACCAAGACCAAGATGATTGGCCGCGCCCGTGGTTATCACGGTGTGAACATCGCCGGTACCAGCCTGGGCGGCGTCAATGGCAACCGTAAGCTGTTTGGTCAGGCGATGATGGATGTTGATCATCTTCCGCATACCCTGCTGGCGAGCAATGCGTTCTCCCGGGGCATGCCGGAGCAGGGCGGTATCGCCTTGGCCGATGAGTTGCTCAAACTGATCGAACTGCACGACGCGTCGAACATCGCCGCGGTGTTTGTCGAGCCAATGGCCGGCTCCGCTGGCGTGCTGGTGCCGCCACAGGGTTACCTCAAGCGCCTGCGTGAGATCTGCGACCAGCACAACATTCTGTTGGTGTTCGACGAAGTGATCACGGGCTTTGGTCGTACCGGTTCGATGTTCGGCGCTGACAGCTTCGGCGTGACCCCGGACCTGATGTGCATCGCCAAGCAAGTCACCAACGGTGCGATCCCCATGGGGGCGGTGATTGCCAGCAGCGAGATCTATCAGACCTTCATGAATCAGGCGACGCCTGAGTACGCTGTGGAATTCCCCCACGGCTACACCTACTCGGCGCACCCGGTTGCCTGCGCGGCCGGCCTGGCGGCGTTGGACCTGCTGCAGAAGGAAAACCTGGTGCAGAGCGTGGCCGAAGTCGCGCCGCACTTTGAGAATGCGCTGCACGGCTTGAAGGGCAGCAAGAATGTGATCGACATCCGTAACTACGGCCTGGCCGGTGCGATCCAGATCGCCCCACGTGACGGTGATGCCATCGTGCGTCCATTCGAGGCCGGCATGGCTCTGTGGAAAGCCGGCTTCTATGTGCGCTTTGGTGGTGACACGCTGCAGTTCGGGCCAACCTTCAACAGCAAACCGCAGGACCTGGATCGTCTGTTCGATGCGGTCGGCGAAGTGCTGAACAAGATCGACTGATTTCTCCTTCTATATAGAACAACTTTTCAGGAGCCCTGCATGAGCCTTATCCAGCATTTGATCAACGGTGAGTTGGTCAGTGAGTCCGGCCGTACTGCCGATGTGTATAACCCGTCCACCGGCCAGGTGATTCACCAAGTGCCACTGGCCAGCCGCGAAACCATTCAACGTGCTATCGACTCGGCCAAGGCGGCCTTTCCGGCTTGGCGCAACACGCCGGCGGCCAAGCGCGCCCAGGTCATGTTCCGGTTCAAGCAATTGCTGGAGCAGAACGAAGCGCGCATCTCGCAGCTGATCAGTGAAGAGCACGGCAAGACGCTGGAAGACGCCGCCGGCGAACTCAAGCGCGGGATCGAGAACGTGGAGTATGCGTGCTCGGCGCCGGAGATTCTCAAGGGCGAGTACAGCCGTAATGTTGGGCCGAATATCGATGCCTGGTCTGATTTCCAGCCGTTGGGTGTGGTGGCGGGTATTACCCCGTTCAACTTCCCGGCGATGGTGCCGCTGTGGATGTATCCGCTGGCGATTGTTTGCGGTAACTGCTTCATCCTCAAGCCTTCGGAGCGTGATCCGAGTTCGACGTTGCTGATCGCGCAACTGCTGCAGGAAGCCGGTCTTCCCAAAGGTGTGCTGAGTGTTGTGCATGGCGACAAGGGCGCGGTGGATGCGTTGATCGAGGCGCCGGAAGTCAGGGCCCTGAGTTTTGTGGGGTCGACGCCGATTGCCGAGTACATCTATTCCGAAGCGACCAAGCGCGGTAAGCGCGTACAGGCGTTGGGTGGGGCGAAGAACCATGCGGTGCTGATGCCGGATGCTGACCTGGATAACGCGGTCAGTGCTTTGATGGGCGCGGCCTATGGTTCCTGCGGCGAACGCTGCATGGCGATCTCGGTGGCGGTGTGCGTCGGTGACCAGGTGGCGGATGCGTTGATCGCCAAGCTGGTGCCGCAGATCAAGGCGCTGAAGATCGGTGCGGGCACTACCTGTGGGCTGGATATGGGGCCACTGGTGACGGGCCAGGCGCGGGATAAGGTCAGCGGCTATATACAAGACGGTGTTGCGTCTGGTGCGGAGTTGGTGGTTGATGGTCGTGGACTGAGTATTGCCGGGAATGAAGACGGCTTCTTCCTCGGGGGGAGTTTGTTTGACCGTGTGACGCCTGAGATGCGCATCTATAAGGAAGAGATCTTCGGGCCGGTATTGTGCGTGGTCCGGGTGAGCAGCCTGGAAGCGGCGATGCAACTGATCAACGATCACGAGTATGGCAACGGTACGTGCATCTTCACCCGTGACGGTGAAGCAGCGCGTCTGTTCTGTGACGAAATTGAAGTGGGGATGGTCGGTGTGAATGTTCCATTGCCTGTGCCAGTGGCTTATCACAGCTTTGGTGGCTGGAAGCGTTCGTTGTTCGGCGACTTGCACGCCTATGGGCCGGATGGGGTGCGTTTCTACACCCGCCGCAAGGCGATCACCCAGCGTTGGCCGCAGCGGGCCAGCCATGAAGCGTCGCAATTCGCGTTCCCTAGCCTGTAAGGCTCAGCAAGCAGAAAGCCGGCCCCTTGGGGCCGGCTTTTGCGTTTTTGGGCGTTTTTGACTTATATGACAGAAAGATGAAAAAGAAGGTTGACGGCAGATCCTGGACGTCTATAATTCGCCCCACTTCCGGCGCAGTCGAAACGTAAAACTCCTTGGTAAACAATGAGTTATGCAGAATAAGGCAGCGAATTTCTTCAGTTCATCGAAGCTCAGAAGGAGTTGGTAGGGTCGTGTTGTTTGACGCTATTAACGATTCGATCTTCTCGGTCGAAAGTGGAGAAAAGAGGTGTTGACAGCAGCGTGTAACGCTGTAGAATTCGCCTCCCGCTGACGAGACATCGCAAGCGCAAGTGGTTGAAGTTGTTGAAGAAATCTTCGAAAGCTTCTGAAAATAATCACTTGACAGCAAATGAGGCTGCTGTAGAATGCGCGCCTCGGTTGAGACGAAAGCTCTTAACCAACCGCTCTTTAACAACTGAATCAAGCAATTCGTGTGGGTGCTTGTGGAGTCAGACTGATAGTCAACAAGATTATCAGCATCACAAGTTGCTCCGCGAGAAATCAAAGATGTAACCAACGATTGCTGAGCCAAGTTTAGGGTTTCTTAAAAACCCAAAGATGTTTGAACTGAAGAGTTTGATCATGGCTCAGATTGAACGCTGGCGGCAGGCCTAACACATGCAAGTCGAGCGGTAGAGAGAAGCTTGCTTCTCTTGAGAGCGGCGGACGGGTGAGTAATGCCTAGGAATCTGCCTGGTAGTGGGGGATAACGTTCGGAAACGGACGCTAATACCGCATACGTCCTACGGGAGAAAGCAGGGGACCTTCGGGCCTTGCGCTATCAGATGAGCCTAGGTCGGATTAGCTAGTTGGTGGGGTAATGGCTCACCAAGGCGACGATCCGTAACTGGTCTGAGAGGATGATCAGTCACACTGGAACTGAGACACGGTCCAGACTCCTACGGGAGGCAGCAGTGGGGAATATTGGACAATGGGCGAAAGCCTGATCCAGCCATGCCGCGTGTGTGAAGAAGGTCTTCGGATTGTAAAGCACTTTAAGTTGGGAGGAAGGGCCATTACCTAATACGTGATGGTTTTGACGTTACCGACAGAATAAGCACCGGCTAACTCTGTGCCAGCAGCCGCGGTAATACAGAGGGTGCAAGCGTTAATCGGAATTACTGGGCGTAAAGCGCGCGTAGGTGGTTTGTTAAGTTGGATGTGAAATCCCCGGGCTCAACCTGGGAACTGCATTCAAAACTGACTGACTAGAGTATGGTAGAGGGTGGTGGAATTTCCTGTGTAGCGGTGAAATGCGTAGATATAGGAAGGAACACCAGTGGCGAAGGCGACCACCTGGACTGATACTGACACTGAGGTGCGAAAGCGTGGGGAGCAAACAGGATTAGATACCCTGGTAGTCCACGCCGTAAACGATGTCAACTAGCCGTTGGGAGCCTTGAGCTCTTAGTGGCGCAGCTAACGCATTAAGTTGACCGCCTGGGGAGTACGGCCGCAAGGTTAAAACTCAAATGAATTGACGGGGGCCCGCACAAGCGGTGGAGCATGTGGTTTAATTCGAAGCAACGCGAAGAACCTTACCAGGCCTTGACATCCAATGAACTTTCCAGAGATGGATTGGTGCCTTCGGGAACATTGAGACAGGTGCTGCATGGCTGTCGTCAGCTCGTGTCGTGAGATGTTGGGTTAAGTCCCGTAACGAGCGCAACCCTTGTCCTTAGTTACCAGCACGTAATGGTGGGCACTCTAAGGAGACTGCCGGTGACAAACCGGAGGAAGGTGGGGATGACGTCAAGTCATCATGGCCCTTACGGCCTGGGCTACACACGTGCTACAATGGTCGGTACAGAGGGTTGCCAAGCCGCGAGGTGGAGCTAATCCCAGAAAACCGATCGTAGTCCGGATCGCAGTCTGCAACTCGACTGCGTGAAGTCGGAATCGCTAGTAATCGCGAATCAGAATGTCGCGGTGAATACGTTCCCGGGCCTTGTACACACCGCCCGTCACACCATGGGAGTGGGTTGCACCAGAAGTAGCTAGTCTAACCTTCGGGAGGACGGTTACCACGGTGTGATTCATGACTGGGGTGAAGTCGTAACAAGGTAGCCGTAGGGGAACCTGCGGCTGGATCACCTCCTTAATCGACGACATCAGCTGCTCCATAAGTTCCCACACGAATTGCTTGATTCATTGAAGAAGACGATAAGAAGCAGCCCGAAATTGGGTCTGTAGCTCAGTTGGTTAGAGCGCACCCCTGATAAGGGTGAGGTCGGCAGTTCGAATCTGCCCAGACCCACCAATTTTGTGTGGGAAACGCCTGTAGAAATACGGGGCCATAGCTCAGCTGGGAGAGCGCCTGCCTTGCACGCAGGAGGTCAACGGTTCGATCCCGTTTGGCTCCACCACTACTGCTTCTGCGTTATGAAAGCTTAGAAATGAGCATTCCATCGGTATGATGATGAATGTTGATTTCTAGTCTTTGATTAGATCGTTCTTTAAAAATTTGGGTATGTGATAGAAAGATAGACTGAACGTTACTTTCACTGGTAACGGATCAGGCTAAGGTAAAATTTGTGAGCGGCTCTTAATTGAGTATGATCGAATTTTCGGCGAATGTCGTCTTCACAGTATAACCAGATTGCTTGGGGTTATATGGTCAAGTGAAGAAGCGCATACGGTGGATGCCTTGGCAGTCAGAGGCGATGAAAGACGTGGTAGCCTGCGAAAAGCTTCGGGGAGTCGGCAAACAGACTTTGATCCGGAGATGTCTGAATGGGGGAACCCAGCCATCATAAGATGGTTATCTTGTACTGAATACATAGGTGCAAGAGGCGAACCAGGGGAACTGAAACATCTAAGTACCCTGAGGAAAAGAAATCAACCGAGATTCCCTTAGTAGTGGCGAGCGAACGGGGACTAGCCCTTAAGTGGCTTTGAGATTAGCGGAACGCTCTGGAAAGTGCGGCCATAGTGGGTGATAGCCCTGTACGCGAAAATCTCTTAGTCATGAAATCGAGTAGGACGGAGCACGAGAAACTTTGTCTGAATATGGGGGACCATCCTCCAAGGCTAAATACTACTGACTGACCGATAGTGAACTAGTACCGTGAGGGAAAGGCGAAAAGAACCCCGGAGAGGGGAGTGAAATAGATCCTGAAACCGTATGCGTACAAGCAGTGGGAGCCCACTTTGTTGGGTGACTGCGTACCTTTTGTATAATGGGTCAGCGACTTATTTTCAGTGGCGAGCTTAACCGAATAGGGGAGGCGTAGCGAAAGCGAGTCTTAATAGGGCGTCTAGTCGCTGGGAATAGACCCGAAACCGGGCGATCTATCCATGGGCAGGTTGAAGGTTGGGTAACACTAACTGGAGGACCGAACCGACTACCGTTGAAAAGTTAGCGGATGACCTGTGGATCGGAGTGAAAGGCTAATCAAGCTCGGAGATAGCTGGTTCTCCTCGAAAGCTATTTAGGTAGCGCCTCATGTATCACTGTAGGGGGTAGAGCACTGTTTCGGCTAGGGGGTCATCCCGACTTACCAAACCGATGCAAACTCCGAATACCTACAAGTGCCGAGCATGGGAGACACACGGCGGGTGCTAACGTCCGTCGTGAAAAGGGAAACAACCCAGACCGTCAGCTAAGGTCCCAAAGTTATGGTTAAGTGGGAAACGATGTGGGAAGGCTTAGACAGCTAGGAGGTTGGCTTAGAAGCAGCCACCCTTTAAAGAAAGCGTAATAGCTCACTAGTCGAGTCGGCCTGCGCGGAAGATGTAACGGGGCTCAAACCATACACCGAAGCTACGGGTATCACGTAAGTGATGCGGTAGAGGAGCGTTCTGTAAGCCTGTGAAGGTGAGTTGAGAAGCTTGCTGGAGGTATCAGAAGTGCGAATGCTGACATGAGTAACGATAATGGGTGTGAAAAACACCCACGCCGAAAGACCAAGGTTTCCTGCGCAACGTTAATCGACGCAGGGTTAGTCGGTCCCTAAGGCGAGGCTGAAAAGCGTAGTCGATGGAAAACAGGTTAATATTCCTGTACTTCTGGTTATTGCGATGGAGGGACGGAGAAGGCTAGGCCAGCTTGGCGTTGGTTGTCCAAGTTTAAGGTGGTAGGCTGAGATCTTAGGTAAATCCGGGATCTTAAGGCCGAGAGCTGATGACGAGTTACCTTTTAGGTAACGAAGTGGTTGATGCCATGCTTCCAAGAAAAGCTTCTAAGCTTCAGGTAACCAGGAACCGTACCCCAAACCGACACAGGTGGTTGGGTAGAGAATACCAAGGCGCTTGAGAGAACTCGGGTGAAGGAACTAGGCAAAATGGCACCGTAACTTCGGGAGAAGGTGCGCCGGTGAGGGTGAAGGACTTGCTCCGTAAGCCCATGCCGGTCGAAGATACCAGGCCGCTGCGACTGTTTATTAAAAACACAGCACTCTGCAAACACGAAAGTGGACGTATAGGGTGTGACGCCTGCCCGGTGCCGGAAGGTTAATTGATGGGGTTAGCTAACGCGAAGCTCTTGATCGAAGCCCCGGTAAACGGCGGCCGTAACTATAACGGTCCTAAGGTAGCGAAATTCCTTGTCGGGTAAGTTCCGACCTGCACGAATGGCGTAACGATGGCGGCGCTGTCTCCACCCGAGACTCAGTGAAATTGAAATCGCTGTGAAGATGCAGTGTATCCGCGGCTAGACGGAAAGACCCCGTGAACCTTTACTATAGCTTTGCACTGGACTTTGAATTTGCTTGTGTAGGATAGGTGGGAGGCTTTGAAGCGTGGACGCCAGTCTGCGTGGAGCCAACCTTGAAATACCACCCTGGCAACTTTGAGGTTCTAACTCAGGTCCGTTATCCGGATCGAGGACAGTGTATGGTGGGTAGTTTGACTGGGGCGGTCTCCTCCTAAAGAGTAACGGAGGAGTACGAAGGTGCGCTCAGACCGGTCGGAAATCGGTCGTAGAGTATAAAGGCAAAAGCGCGCTTGACTGCGAGACAGACACGTCGAGCAGGTACGAAAGTAGGTCTTAGTGATCCGGTGGTTCTGTATGGAAGGGCCATCGCTCAACGGATAAAAGGTACTCCGGGGATAACAGGCTGATACCGCCCAAGAGTTCATATCGACGGCGGTGTTTGGCACCTCGATGTCGGCTCATCACATCCTGGGGCTGAAGCCGGTCCCAAGGGTATGGCTGTTCGCCATTTAAAGTGGTACGCGAGCTGGGTTTAGAACGTCGTGAGACAGTTCGGTCCCTATCTGCCGTGGACGTTTGAGATTTGAGAGGGGCTGCTCCTAGTACGAGAGGACCGGAGTGGACGAACCTCTGGTGTTCCGGTTGTCACGCCAGTGGCATTGCCGGGTAGCTATGTTCGGAATAGATAACCGCTGAAAGCATCTAAGCGGGAAACTAGCCTCAAGATGAGATCTCACTGGGACCTTGAGTCCCCTGAAGGGCCGTCGAAGACTACGACGTTGATAGGTTGGGTGTGTAAGCGCTGTGAGGCGTTGAGCTAACCAATACTAATTGCCCGTGAGGCTTGACCATATAACACCCAAGCAATTTGCGTCGAAAGGCCAGATTGCGGTGTGTGAAGACGCAATGAACCGAAAGTTCGAGATCTTACAAAACACCGACAGCTGTCACATACCCAATTTGCTGAAGCGAGGCCAGCCGGCCACGACTCAGTACCCGAATTTCTTGACGACCATAGAGCATTGGAACCACCTGATCCCATCCCGAACTCAGCAGTGAAACGATGCATCGCCGATGGTAGTGTGGGGTTTCCCCATGTGAGAGTAGGTCATCGTCAAGATTAAATTCCGAAACCCCATTTGCGAAAGCAGATGGGGTTTTGTTTTGGGCGCTCGAAAAGTGCGGAAAGATGCACGACAAATTTGCACAGTTATTTCTGAACCAGACCACTAGAATAGGCACCTAACCTTTTTTAGAGTCAGAGCCCTATCTATGCCGGATCCGGTTGATGCCCTTGAGGTGTCGGATTTACCACTGGACAACTTGGTGGCATGCCATGAGTGCGACTTGCTGATGCGCAAACCCGTGCTCGCCCTCGGTGAGAAAGCCCAATGCCCGCGTTGCGGTTATGAACTCTACGCCCACCGCCATAATGTCGTTGAGCGCAGCCTCGCCCTGGTACTCGCCGCGCTGTTGCTGTACGTCCCGGCGAACTTTCTGCCCATCATGCAGCTCAATCTACTTGGACAGTCCTCAGAAGACACCGTGTGGAGTGGCGTAGTCGGTCTATTCGATACCGGGATGCAAGGCGTCGCCGCCGTGGTGTTCCTATGCAGCATGGGTATTCCGCTGCTCAAGCTGCTTTGCCAGCTGGCGGTGCTGCTCAGTATTCGTTGGAAGATCGGCCGTAGTTACGGCCTGCTGCTGTACCGCATTTACCACCATATGAAAGATTGGGGAATGTTGGAGGTCTACTTGATGGGCGTACTGGTGGCGATCGTGAAACTCGCCGACATGGCCTCAATCACCATCGGCCTGGGTCTGGTCTGCTTTGTCAGCCTATTAATGGTTCAGGTTCTGCTTGAGGTGGTGATGTCGCCGCACCAGATCTGGCAAGCACTGTCAGGAGAGGATGATCATGCGGGCGATTGATGCGGGCATTCTGATTTGTACTGAATGCCACGAGCTGAACAAACAAGAGCCTGACACCGATGAGCAAACCTGCACCCGATGTGGTGCGCTGATCCATGCCCGTCGCCCCAACAGCCTCACCCGTACCTGGGCCCTGCTGATGACGGCGGCTATTCTGTATATCCCCGCCAACCTGTTGCCGATCATGACCGTCAACTCTCTTGGCCAAGGCGAGCCCAGCACCATCATGGCCGGAGTTATCCAACTGGTGCAGCACGGCATGTTCCCGATTGCGGCTGTGGTGTTTATCGCCAGCATCCTGGTGCCAACGTTCAAGCTGGTGGGCATTGGCCTTTTACTGTTCTCGGTTCAGCGTCACCAACCGCTTTCCGCGCAGCAACGCATTATCATGTACCGCTTTATCGAATTCATTGGCCGCTGGTCCATGCTGGATATCTTCGTGATTGCCATCCTGGTGGCGGTCGTAAACTTTGGACGGCTTGCCAGCGTCGAGGCCAACCTCGGCGCCGCAGCGTTCGCCAGTGTGGTGATCCTTACGATGCTTGCCGCAGTAACTTTTGATCCCCGACTGATTTGGGATAACACGGAGTCGGACGACGACCATGAGTGATTTGCCTAAAGCTAAAACCCGCCCGGCCTCCAATTGGTCAGCCATTTGGGTTCTTCCCCTGATTGCCTTGATCATCGGCGGTTGGCTGGGGTGGCGTGCCTATTCCCAGCAGGGTATTGAGATCCAGGTGCGCTTTGAAAGCGGCGAAGGCATCCAGGCCAACAAAACCGAAGTGGTCTACAAAGGCATGTCCGTGGGTAAGGTCAAGACCCTTGCCCTTGACGACGAGGGCAATAATCGCGGGGTGATTGCCACCATTGAGATGAACAAGGATGTCGAGCAATACCTCAAGACCAACACGCGCTTCTGGCTGGTCAAGCCCAGTGTCAGCCTTGCCGGTATCACCGGCCTGGAAACCCTGGTCTCGGGTAACTACATCGCCGCCAGCCCCGGTGACGGTGAGCCCACACGCAAATTCAAGGCACTCTCCGAAGAGCCGCCTTTGTCCGACGCCAAACCTGGCCTGCACCTGACCATCAAGGCCGACCGCCTTGGCTCGCTCAACCGTGGCAGTCCGGTGTTCTATAAGCAGATACAGGTCGGCCAGGTCAAAAGCTACTTGCTCTCCGAGGACCAGAGCACCGTCGAGATCAAGGTCTACATCGAGCCGACCTACGCCAACCTTGTGCGCAAACACACCCGTTTCTGGAACGCCAGCGGCATCAGCATCGATGCCAATCTCTCCGGCGTGAAGGTGCGAAGTGAATCCCTCTCCAGCATCGTCGCAGGCGGCATTGCCTTCGCCACGCCGGAGAATCGCAAGGACAGCCCGCCGACCGATCCGAGCCTGCCGTTCCGACTGTACGAAGATTTCGACGCGGCCGCTGCCGGTATCAAGGCCAAGGTCAAGCTCACGGACTTCGAAGGCCTGCAGGCCGGGCGTACACCGGTGATGTACAAAGGCATTCAGGTGGGCAGCCTGAAAACCTTGAAGATCGACCCGGACCTGTCCAGCGCCAACGCCGAGCTGACCCTCGACCCATTGGCCGAAGACTACCTGGTTCAAGACACCCAGTTCTGGGTGGTCAAACCTTCCATCTCGTTGGCCGGCATTACCGGCCTGGAAGCTCTGGTCAAGGGTAATTACATCGCCATTCGTCCTGGCGACAAAGGCAGCGCCCCGCAACGCGAATTCGTCGCCCGCGCCAAGGCGCCGCCGCTGGACCTGCGTTCCCCTGGCCTGCACATGGTGCTGTTCACCGACAGCCTCGGCTCCCTGGATGTCGGCAGCCCGATCCTCTACAAACAGGTCAAGGTCGGCTCGGTGCAGAGCTACCAGTTCTCGCGCAAGAACAAGCAGTTGGTGATCGGCGTTCATATCGAGAAGGAATACGAAAACCTGGTTAACGGTTCGACACGTTTCTGGAATGCCAGCGGCGTGACCCTGACCGGCGGCCTTACCGGTGGTATCCAGGTGAAGAGTGAGTCCCTGGCCAGCCTGATGGCCGGCGGAATTGCCTTCGAAACGCCGCAGCCGAACGTACCGCTGAAAAAGCGCATTCCACGTTTCCGTTTGTTTGCCGACCGTGAGGCGGCCAATCAGCATGGCACCCTAGTGACCATCAAGGTCGACCGTGCTGACGGTATGCGTCCAGGCACACCGGTACGTTTCAAAGGCCTGGATGTGGGCAAGATCGAGAGCGTAGACCTCAGTGCCGATATGCAATCGGTGCTGCTCAGCGCACGTATTACCCAAGTAGCGGATCGCATCGCGCGCGTCGGCAGCCAGTTCTGGGTGGTCAAGCCAGAACTGGGCCTGATGAAAACCTCCAACCTGGAAACCCTGGTCACCGGGCAATACATCGAGGTGCAGCCGGCTGCGAAAAACGCCGGTCCGCAGAAGAGCTTCGTCGCACTGACCCAACCCCCTGAAGCTGTCCGTCAGGAGGCTGGCCTGAGCCTGACACTCAGCGCCGCACGTCGTGGCTCGTTGAAGGAAGGTGTACCGGTGACCTACCGTGAAGTCACCGTGGGCAAAGTGACCGGCTACGAGTTGGGCCAGACCGCCGATCGCGTGCTGATCCATATCCTCATCGAGCCCAAGTACGCACCGCTGGTACGCAGTGGCAGCCGCTTCTGGAACACCAGCGGCTTTGGCCTCGACTTCGGTCTGTTCAAGGGGGCGACGGTGCGCACCGAGTCCCTGGAGACTCTTGTGGCCGGAGGTATCGCCTTTGCCACGCCAGACGGTGAGCGTATGGGCAACGCCGCGCGGCCGCAGCAAACCTTCCCACTGTTCGACAAATTCGAAGAGGAATGGCTGACCTGGGCACCGAAAATCCCACTCGGCAAATAAAGCTACAAAAAAGGCCGCGATCCATCGGATCGCGGCCTTTTTGCATTTCAGCGCAAAACGTCAGACCTCATCCAGCTCCGGCTCATCCGCCTGCACATTCACTGTTGCCTTCACCACATCATGGCGACGGATGTACTTCCAGTCCGCCTCATCAATGTAGATCCCGTTCGGCCCGCTGCCGCCTTCCAGGTCGATTGCCACCTGGGCAGACACCTGCGGCTTCACACTGGCGAGGATCGGCACAAAGCCCAGCTGCAAACTGGTTTCCAGCAACGCCGCCTGGTTCTTCTCATCGATATCCGCTGCTTCGTCGAGGTAGTACGGCAAGCGCACACGCCCGGCCTGGTCACGGTCCATCAAGTGCAGCAACAGGTACATGTTGGTCAGCGCCTTGATGGTCATGGTGGTGCCGTTGGACGCCGCGCCATCGATGTCGGTGTGGATCACCGGCTGGCCGTGCACCTTGGTGATCTCGAAGGCCAGCTCGAACAGGTCCTTGAGGCCCAACTGGTTATGGTTGGCGGCCACCAGGCGGGCCAGGTATTCCTTGGCCTCTTCGTTCTTGTTGTCCTGCTCGGCACTTTGGCTGAGGTCGAACACCGACAGGGTTTCGCCTTCTTCATATTGGCCAGCACTGTGGATGATCTGGTCGATATGCTTGAGGGCTTCCTTGTTCGGCGCGAGCACGATGCGGAAGCTCTGCAGGTTGGACACCTGACGCTTGTTGATCTCGCGGTTGAACAGCGCCAGCTGGTGTTCCAGGCTGTCGTAGTCGCTGCGGATATTGCGCAAGGTTCGCGCAATGTCAGTGACCGCCGCGCGGCGCGCCTTGCCCAGTGTCAGCGCCTCATCTGTACGGTGCGCATAAGCGTTGATCAACAATTGCAGGCGACGCTCTACATCATCCTCGCTGTCGAACTTGGCCACGCCCTTGAGGCGCACCTGCGCGTACAGCGCCTCGATCTGGCCATCGGCACGCAGCAAGCCCTGCCAGCTGTCCTGATAGTCATTGAGCAGCGGCAGCAGGTTGTCCATGGAGTCATCGACCGGGTCCATGAACGGTGTGCCGAACGGCAAGTCGGCCGGCAACAGCTGCCGGCGGCGCAAGGCGTCATCCAGCGTACGTTGCTTGGCTTCCATATCGCCGATCTGGCGGCCCACCAGTTGCAGCTTGGCGGACAGTTGCTGCACGCGTTCGGTAAACGCATCGCTGGAGCGTTTCAACTCATCCTGGGCTGCTTCCATCTGTGCCAGGTTTTCCAGTTTTTCGCCTTCTTCGGCACTCAGGGTTTGCGCGCGACGGAAGTCTTCCAGCGCCTTTTGCGCGTCCAGCACCTGCTGGTACAGCGCTTCGGTCTGGGTCTTGCTCGCCGCGCGGTCGGAGGCCACGGCTTGCTGGGTTTTCAGCTGCTTGAGTTCTTTCTCCAGGCGTTCCTTTTGGTCGCGCAACGCCGCGCGATCCGCCAGGGCCTGCAGCGCCGGTGGTTCGATGTGGGAGATGTCGATGGACAGCCCCGGCACTTCAAAGCGCTCGCCCTTGAAGCCATCGAGGATCTGCTCCAGGGATTTGACCCACTGGCCGTCCTCGTCCAGGGTGATGCCGTGTTCACCCAATGGCAGGCTGAACAACGAGCTGTTGAACAAGCGCATCAGGCGCTCGACGTCCTGCTGCGAAAACTCTTCGCGCAGCTTGGCATAGCTGTTGTTGTCGGCGTGATCAAGCTGCTGCTTGACCGACTTCAAGCGTTTTTCCAGGTCACGCAGACGCTCGTCCAGATCCTCGGCGCTGAACTGCCGCGACTGCGCCAGGGCGCCCGCCAGCTCATCGTGAGCATCCTTGGCCGCCAGCAGTTGTTGCTCCAGGACCTTGACGTCATCCACCAGGGCAAAGCGATGCTTGAGCACCGACAACTCGCCCAGCCAACGCTGGATACCGCTGATTTCCCGCTCCAGGCGCATCAGCTCCTGGGTGCCGCCGCGCTGGTCGTTCTGCAGTGCGTCCTGCTCGTTGCGGTAGTGCTCGGCCTGGATGGTCAGCTCTTCCTTACGCGCACTGGCATAGTCCGACCAGGTGCCGAGCAGCGAATCCAGCAGCGGCGACAGGCGATGCAGCTTGCCGCGCAGGACGTCGCGCTGGCGAACGCCGTTGGCCAGGGCTTCCACCAGCGGGCCGGCTGCGACCAGGGAATTGTAGTCCTGCTCCATACGTCGTACGTCGCGGAAGGCTTCTTCGCACGCTGCGATGTAATCCACACTACCCGAACGCAGGCTATGCTCGAACGCATCCAGGAACAGCTGCTTGAGCTTGGCCGCGGTGATTTCGCGCATGTGCAGCAGGTTGATAAACAACGCACGGAAGGTTTTCAGGCTTTGCTCACTGGTGGAGCGCAGCGGGATCAGGGTCAGGTCCAGCGGGATCGACGTATGACCACCCACCAGCAAACGGCGCAGTTCATCCGGCTTGAGTTCGTAGGCTTTCAGGCCTTCGCGCTCAAGGTTGGTGAACAGCTCTTTCTGACGCAGGCAGGTGTCGTTTTTCTGATAGTGGGCCAGGTCCAGCTTGCCGGCGTAGGCAAAGAACTGGTGCCCGAAACCGCCGCCCGGGCCGCGCCCGACCACGCCGATTACGTGGGGGCCATGGGGCAGGGAGACTTCCACCAGGATGTAGCTGGTGTCGGTGGCGAAGTAGAAGCGTCGCGATTGCTCCAGGGTGTACTTGCCGAAACTCATGTCCGACATGCGCGCCAGGATCGGGAACTGCAAGGCGTTGATCGACGCGGATTTACCCAGGTTGTTGGCGCCATACACCGACAGCGGCTCTTCCAGCGGGAACAAGCCCAAACTGTAGCCGGCGGTGTTCAATAGGGCGAAGCGGCGGATGCCGTAGCGTTCCTTACTCATGCGTCGGTCTCCTGTTCTTCGGCAATGGCGCGGGCCAGGGCGTCTTCTTCGCTTTCTTCCGCGAAGTCACTCAAATCCAGCGGGTCATCGGTTTTCAGCAGCTTTTCATCGCTGTCTTCGTCGATGATCACCGGTGCCGGCAACGGCAACACGCTGTGCACGCTGGCCGCGAGGTCACGGTCTTGCTGCACTGACAGGCACACGTCGAGGAAGCGGTGCATCGGCGGCAGGAAGCGGTAGATGCCGTTGTCTTCGCTGGCAAAGCCCAGCTGGGTCATGCGGCGCATGATTTTTTCTTCGAGTTCTTCCTGGGTCTGCACTTCGGCCTGGATAAACAGGTCGCGGTACTTTTCCAGCAGGGACGGCAGTTCATCGCGGCCGAGGCTGCCACCGTCGAGCACGGCGATCGGATCGCGGCCCTGGTCGGCCAGGTGCTCGACAATGATGAAGGTGAACAGCGCCAGGCGCTGGGCGGTCTTGTTGACCTGCGCACTGGCAATCGCGGAGTCCGGCACGAAGTAGTAGAAGCCACGGGTATCGCACACCAGCTCAAAGCCCAGGGCCTTGAACAGCGTGCGGTACTGGTCCTGGAAGTTCGACAGTTGCGCGTACAGCTCGGGGTCGCGGCGGCTGACGTGGTAACCCTTGAACAGCTCGCGAAAGATCGGCGCCAGCTGGGACAGTTCGGATAGATCAAGATGCATGAGGTGTACTCGCAGAATGCTCGGCGGCGTCGGTGCCGGCCGGGAGCAGGGCGAATGAGCGCAGGCTGACCTGGTGCTCGTGTGTGTGGTAATCGCGGCGTTCCAGGCGCTCGCGCTTGAAGCGTTTCTCCCGCGAGAGCCGCGAGAACCAGTACAGCAATTCGTCGGTGGCACCGTCCGGTTCCTGCTCCAGCAGCCAGGTCATCAGGTCCGGCATCGGCAGCGCGTCTTCGCAGCGCTCGAGCATTTCCTTGACCGTCCGTGGTGCGCGCTGGGCTTCGCCCTTGTGGGACTTGTGCGCCTTGGGGAACCGGGCCGGTTTCGGCTCGAAGTTCGCCAGGGCATACACATAGGCCTCGACCTGGCTGGCACTGCCGAGGAAGGTGCTTTGCGGTCGGGTAAACATCGGCATCGCCGCCTGCGGCACCGCGTCCAGGCCCTTACGGCGGATGGCCGACAGCGCCAGCGCCGCACCGCGGGTCACGGCGTTGTGCCGACGCGCTTCTTCGCGCAGCGGCAACAGCAGTTCGCGGGCATGCCGCAAGGTCAACTGGGCGCTGGTCTGCATTTCGAGGATGCGCGCGTGGGTGCGCAGCAGCATGTCGTCGTCCACCAGGTGGCCGAGGCGCTGTTGCTCGGTGAGCATGCGCAGCAGCACGTTTTCCACCTTGCGCACGCCTTGTTCGAAGGCACCGTCGGCGTTCACCAACTGGATCATCGGTTCGACGTACTCGTCCCAGGTCGCCAGGACTTCAGCGTAACGCTGGCGCAGCGGGATCTGCCGGTCGCTGGTCTTGGCACGGTCGGCCACGGCCGCGAGGGCCTGTTCGTCGTTGGCGAGTTTTTTCAGTACGTCGCGTACGCGCATGTCCAGCAGGCGCAATTGGCGGGCCAGGTCGTGGCCATCACGGATGTCGAAGGCATCCTGGATATAACCGGCCAGGCGCTCCAGATGGCGCAGGTAGGCTTCGATTTCCAGGCACAGGCCAAGCCGGTGCTCCTTGCGAAGATAAGCCAGGAAGTCGTGGATCTGCGCGTTGAGCTCGAAACGGTTCGGGCTCTTGGCGACAGGCACCAGGATATCCAGGCGAATCCACACGTCCAGCAGGCTGGTGATGTCCTGGGGCGTGCTGTCCAGTTGTTGGGCGGCCAGTTGTGCGCGCAGCTCGCCGAGGCTCAGGGTGCCTTGGTCGAAGTGTTCGCACAGTGGCTCAAGTAAGGCCCAGTGTTCGGCGAGGGCGCGCAGGACGCGCTTGGGTTCGATCATGGGAATGGCCGGCTGGTTGGCGATTAAAAGTCGCGATTGTACTGCATCAGGCGCGGGATTTATCCACAGCCGGTCAGTGCACAGTGGGCGATTGTTACCGAACAGCGGTAGAATCCCCGCTCTTTACTTATCCACAAGTGGCCGAGCTGTGCTTATCGAGTCCCGACGTCGCGCTTACTTGACCGCCATGCAGGTGGTCAACTGGCTGCCCCGCACCGAACTGCCGTTCGCCGCCCCGTCGCGGCCCGAGCTGTTAGAGGCGCTTGAGCCCTATGAGGCGTTCGAGGTTTCGGGGGAGGAGGCGGCTGCACCGGTGGCCGTGGTCAAACCGGTACTGGAAGCTCGTCCTGCGGTTGAACGCGTCAAGGTCGAGGTGCCGCGCCCGGGGCCAATGGCCAAGCCCGTGGTGGCCGAAGCGGCTGCGCCGGTTGCCAAGGCCCCCGTGGTGCCGCCGCCACGCTTTGCCCTGCAGTTATTGCGGGCCGGGCGTTGCCTGCTATTGGTGGAGTTACCCACCGGCGAACGCTTCCAGACCCGCGACCCCGCCTACATGCTGCTCAAGGACATGCTGCGCGCCGCCGGCCTGCCCGACAGCCCGCAAATCGTCGGCGACCCTGTCCGTTGGCCGCTGCTGGTACGCGGCACCATGGACCAGGGCCCGGAAGCGGCGCGGGATTTCGTGCAAGGCTTCGTCTCGGCACGCCTGGAGGACGAACCCTGCGTGTGCCTGTGGCTGATCGGCCTGCCCGCCGTACGGTTTGCCGGTGAAGCGAACGCCGAAGCCTGGTACCGCGAACTGCAGGTCGAGGGCCTGGGTTCTGTATGGGCCCTGCCGGGCCTGGAATTATTAATGGAAGAGCCACAGCGTAAGGCTGATGTCTGGCAAGCCATGCGCCGGCTGATGGCGCGCTGGAAAACAACCGATGAGTGAGGCTTTATCCTTCCGCCCGATGACCGAGGCCGACCTCGACGCCGTGCTGAAAATCGAATACGCGGCATTCAGCCATCCCTGGACCCGCGGGATCTTTCTCGACGGGCTGGGCAAGTACCAGATCTGGCTGATGTTCGAAGGCGAGCAGCAGGTGGGCCACGGCGTGGTGCAGATCATCCTCGATGAAGCGCATTTGCTGAACATCACCGTCAAGCCGGAAAACCAGGGCCGTGGCCTGGGCCTGGCACTGCTGGAACACCTGATGTCCCGCGCCTATGCCGCCAACGCGCGGGAATGCTTCCTGGAAGTGCGCGACAGCAATACCGGCGCGTTCCGCCTGTATGAGCGCTATGGCTTCAACGAGATCGGGCGTCGTCGGGACTATTACCCAGCCGTGGGGGGGCGTGAGGATGCAGTCGTGATGGCCTGTACCCTGGTCGATTAAACACACAAGCCAACGTGGCAGGGGGCAGGTCGCCCCTCCCACATTTGGATTTGCGCAGTGTCAGCGGTTTCCGTCTACCGGGTCCAGATCAGCCAGTTCCGCTTCATCCAGGCCATTGCCGCCGCCAATGTCATCTTCATCGACAATGCTCAGGTCAAAATCCGCCGGGTTGTCTTCACCCGCCTCCCGAGCATCCCGCGCACCGTCTTCATGGATCAGGGTTTCCGGGCTCATATCATCATCGGTCGACTCATGATCAGCCGTTGAAGCCCCGGTCAGTCCGGCCTCGCGCACCCGTTCGTCGGGGATCAGGTGCTCGCGCTCGCGACGAGGTATTTCATCACCGATCTCCGCCGTCGGCTCGTCTTCGTCAAAATCCAGCTCGCGCATCGAGCCCATACGATCTTCGTTGTCGTCAATCGGTTCGGGCTGTGTAGCGCCGTAGGGACGTCGTGATTCAGTCATGGCCAATCCTCATACTGTGGGGCTTATAGTGTGTGGACAGGCATGGCCCCCCAAGATTCAAGTAATTGGCCGCCGGCTATCTTTATGATCGGCGTGACCCGGACGGGCGGTCGTCTGTCAAAGCTGCGCATCATTCCTGAGGCTTTCCCTGATGAACGAACTACAAGACCTGCTTGATAACAATGAACGCTGGGCGGATGCGATCAAACAGGAAGATCCCGAATTCTTCGCCAAGCTCGCCCGCCAGCAGACCCCTGAATACCTGTGGATCGGTTGTTCCGATGCGCGGGTACCGGCCAACGAGATCGTCGGCATGCTGCCCGGTGATCTGTTCGTACACCGCAACGTGGCCAACGTGGTGCTGCACACCGACCTCAATTGCCTGTCGGTGATCCAGTACGCGGTGGATGTACTCAAGGTCAAACATATCCTCGTCACCGGCCACTATGGCTGCGGCGGCGTGCGCGCCTCGATGCAGGACCGCCAGTTCGGCCTGATCGACGGCTGGCTGCGCACCATCCGCGATCTCTACTATGAAAACCGTGACGTGCTGGCCCAACTGCCGACCGAAGAGGAGCGTGTGGACCGCATGTGCGAGCTGAACGTGATCCAGCAGGTGGCCAACGTCGGCCACACCAGCATTGTGCAAAATGCCTGGCACCGTGGGCAGAGCCTGTCGATCCACGGCTGTATCTACGGCATCAAGGACGGCCGTTGGAAGAGCTTGAACACCACCATCAGTGGCTTCGAGCAACTGCCGCCGCAGTATCGCCTGCGTCCGCTGGGCGAAGCCTAAGGCCGTTTGCGTTCGCGCCAATGGGTCATGAACGCCTGGCCCTCGGCGTTCAAACACTCTGTGCTGCCGGTGATCCAGCCCCGGCAGTTCAGCTCGCCGCATTGGCAGGCGAACTGTCGGAACAAGGTGTCCTCGGTACTGGCGTAGTCCAGGGTCAGCGGGGCGCCGGCGAGGATGGGCTGTACGGTCCAGAGTTCCAGGTAAGTGGTGTCGAAAAACACATTCGGGTTGCAGGAGTGTCGCAGCAGACCGCAGAACCAGCTGTCATACAGGTGGATGCGGGCGGACAGCTGCAGCGTACGTGGGCGCCGCTCGTTCACGGCGTAACCGGACACCCGGGCAATGCGCACGCGGCCGTCAAAATCCACGCGAGCCCTGACGCCGCCGTCGCGCTCAACCTTAAAGTGCTTGGCCGAGGGATAGCCCTGTTCAACGAGCAGTGTCTTGAACGGGTACAAACCATCACTCACAGCGGTTTTAGCCTGGTCCATGGCTTGAGTTTTCATAACTCTCCTTGGTTAGGCTGCATCGACCTGCGGGTGGTGGCTGACTACCAGTCTTGCAGCGGATGGGCCCGGCTCAAGACTCGCTGAACGTGGAGCCGATTTCTACTGTCAACTTTGACAGTAGAAATCGGATTTTTTTGTTGTCTACAGCGCAGGCGCCGTGATGCTGGGGGCGGGTGCTGCGTTCTTCAGCTGCTTGAGCTGCGTCTTGATCGAAGGCGTGGCGCATTTGGCGTTCGCCTGTTCCGGGGTCAGGTTGCGCACCGAGGTGTAGAACAATTCGCAGGTCTGCTCTTTGCGCGTGACCTGCCAGGTGTTCATGCAGGCCTTGAGCAGCACATTCGGATCGCTCGCCGGTTTCTGGCCCATTCCGGCCTGCCAGCAGGCGGCGCTCAAGTCCTGGCCCATCACTTTCAAGCCGGCTTCGTCGGCTTTCTGCTCGTTACCGTCATAGGTGTCCGGGCTGGCCGCGTACCAGATGTAGCTGGGGTGGTTGGCGCCCAGCACCGAGACGGTCCTGCCCGCGGCAGGGCTGATCTGCGCCAGGCCCAGCACACCCACGGTTTGCCCGTATTGCTGCTTGATCCAACTGCGCACCGGCGCGCCGAACGCGACCATTGGCAGCGAGCCGTTGGGGTACAGGCTCAGTTCGCTGACCATGCGGGTCTGGTAGTCGGTGAAGTAGCCGTAGACGTTCTCCAGGTCCTTGCCCGCATTGGAAGGTGCGGCGATGGGGGCGATATCGATGATGGTCTGGTAGGCCGGGGTTTCGGTGGCCGGCACGCCGTTATCGGTGAGCAGGCTGGCCCAGCGGTCGGTGGTGGCCGACTCCAGGTAATCCTGGGCCTGGGTCAGCGAATAATCCGGCGGGAAATGCAGCAACTCGATGCTCTTGCGGTTTTCCAGGGCCATGCCCAGTGGCAGGAACAGGTACCAGTTGTACGCCCACTTGCCGTCGCTGTTGAGTCTGCTCGCGCCCTGGTAGGCCAGGTCAGCGGTATTGAGCAGCGCGGTCAGGGGCTGGCCGTAACTGTCGGGTACACCGCTGAAGGTCGCGGCGAGCTGCCCTTCATGGTTCTTGACGCTGACCTTGGCTCGGCTGTAGCCATCGCGCTGCAGGCTTTGGTTCAGGTAGTGCTCGGCGGTCTGCTCCAGCGTCCATGGCCGAAAGCAGATCACATTGCAGTTATTGGGGTAAGCAAACAACTGGGTAACCCGTTGAGTGCTGCCCAGCGGTACTTCGATGTCGGCGTGTACGACCGCACTGGCCATCAGTGCGGCCAGGGTGAAGGACAACCTGGTCGGTTTGAACATACTTGATTCCTTGTCAGCGAAAGCCCGTCTGCGCGGGGTGAAAGCCCACCTCCTCACAGTAGCGGTTGGCCAGGAAAACCGCGTGCTAAATCGCCAGGCATGTCGCTATTGGATAAGCGTCCTACACGCTGAACTGCAACGCGTTGCTCAAATCCCCCATGGGTTTCTGGCCCCGGGCAATCATGGCGTCATCGCGTTGCTTGAGCCCGTCCAGGGTCTCCAGCTGGAAGACCCGCGTAATCAAGCGCAGGATCGATGCGGTGTCGTACACCGTATGGTCCACGGTGCCTTTGCGCGCGAAGGGCGAGACCACCAGCGCCGGAACCCGTGTGCCTGGGCCCCAGCGATCGCCTTTGGGCGGGGCGACGTGGTCCCACCAGCCGCCGTTTTCATCGACGGTCACCACCACTACCATGTTTTTCCACTGCGGGCTTTCCTGCAGCACCTTCAAGGCGCGGACGATATGGCGGTCGCCCGACGCCACGTCGGCGTAACCGGCGTGCATATTCAGGTTGCCCTGGGGCTTGTAGAAACTCACCGCCGGTAGCTTGCCGGCCTGGGCATCGGCGAAGAATTTATTGGTGCTCGCCTCATCGCCCAAACCGCCATCGCGCAAGCGCTTGTCACGCTCGGCACGGTTCTCGGGGCCCTGCTGCTTGAAATAGTTGAACGGCTGGTGGTGGTACTGGAAGTTGGGGATCTTCGGGATACCGCCCGAATCCTTGAACTGGTCCAGCGTCGCCTGCCACGCCCCGGCGTACCACGCCCAGTCGACGTTCTTTTTCGACAACTTGTCGCCGATATGTTCGTGGGTTTGCGGCACCAGCACGTTGGGCAGGTCGGCTTTTGCGTAGTCCGGGTTTTCCGGGTCACGAATCCAGGTCGGCCAATACGGCGGCGCCAGGGTGTTCACGCCGTAACCGTCCGGGGTCAGCGTGCTGGGGCCGAACTGCGGCGGGCCGGTCATGGCGCTCGCCGGGGATTTATCCAGGGGCTTGAGACGCGGGTCGGTGGGGTCATCGCTTTGCAGCGTGGCGATCTGTGCCTTGGCCACCGACTGCGCGGCATTCGGGTAGAACGGCGCGGTGGCGCTGATCAGGTATTGATGGTTGAGGAACGAGCCACCAAACGCGCCCTGGAAGAAGTTATCGCAGAGCACAAACTCCTTGGCGACATCCCACAGGCGCAGGGAATAACGGCTCTGGGCGTAATGGCCCATGACCAGGCCGCCGGCGTCGGCCCAGGCGACGAACCCGTCGTTCTTGCCGCCGTTGATCTGCATCTGGTTCTGGTAGAACACGTGCCACAAGTCGCGGGTGACCAGGCTCAACGGCAGGTCTTCGGCGTTCGGGCCCTTGAGGGCGAACGGGGCGTTGGGCAGGTTTTCCTGGAATTGCACTTCGCTGGGGTAAGTCACCCCGTCCACGCTTTGCGGGCCCACTTGCAGCACACCGCCCCAGGCCGGGGGCAGGGTGGTCAACAGGCTGCCGTCGCGGTCGCGCTGTTGCGTGTCGGCGGCGGAAAGCCCCGACAGGGGTTTCTCAACGCCTGGGAAGTCCGCAAACAGATTGTTGAAGCTGCGGTTCTCGGCATAGATCACCACCACGGTCTTCACCTGGTCGTGCAACGCCTTGTCCAGCTCCTGGGGCGTGAGCGGCCGCGCCACTGGCTTGCCGGGCGCCTCACTGCTGTTGCCGCAGGCACTCAAGGTCGCGCCAACCCCCAACACCGCCGCGCCCCCCAGGAAGCGCCGACGGCCGGTGTCTACCGGCGGTTGGGCCATGGAATCAGGGGAGGGGCGGTCTTCTTGATCATCACTCATTGCGGGGAGTCCTTGCTGGCGAGATGTTGCAAGATATTTCGCAGGACGGTAGCAATGCAATGTGACGGAACGAAGACAGCTGCAAGCTATGAGCCTCAAGCCTCAAGCCTCAAGCTTGAGGCTTGAGGCTTGCAACTGATCCTACGGCATGACGGGCGGCAGATACTTCAATGTCGTCCCCAGCGCCCACAGCAGGAACAGCACCAACGGTGTGTGCACCAGCAACTGCACAAACGAAAACCCGATCAAATCCCGCGCCTTCAACCCCAACACTCCCAGCAACGGCAGCATGTAGAACGGGTTGATCAGGTTCGGCAGCGCCTCGGCCGCGTTGTAGATCTGCACCGCCCAGCCCAGGTGGTACTGCAGGTCATTGGCCACTTGCATCACATAAGGCGCTTCGATGATCCACTTGCCGCCGCCTGACGGAATAAAGAAGCCCAGCACTGCCGAGTACACGCCCATCAGCAGTGCATACGTGTCGTGGGAGGCGATGGACGTGAAGAAGGTCGAGATATGGTGCGCCAGGGTCTGGCCGTCGCCGCCCTTGACCACGGTCATCAGCGCCGCAATCGAGCCGTACAGCGGGAACTGGATCAACACGCCGGTGGTGGTCGGCACTGCACGGGCCACCGCATCGAGGAAGCTGCGCGGGCGCCAGTGCAGCAGGGCGCCGACCATGATGAACAGGAAGTTGTAGGTGTTCAGCCCCGAAATCGCGCTGATCGCCGGCTTGGTCGAGAACTCATGGAACAACCAGCCCGCCGCCAGCAATGCCAGCAGAATGGTCAGCAACGGGCTGTGTTCCAGCCATTCGCCGGGGCGGCCCGGTGGTTGCAGCTTGGGCAGGTTGAAGGCCGGGTCGACGCCACAGGCCTTGGCGTCACGGGCGCTGTTGGGGCCGGGCGCGGTGGCGTAGGCGATGATCAGCGACACCACGATCAGTGCCAGCAACAGCACACCGGATTGCCACAGGAAGATGGTGTCGGTAAACGGGATCACCCCGGTGATCGACAGGATCGACGGCGGCAAGCTGGCCGGGTTGGCCTGCAATTGTGCGGCTGACGACGACAGCCCCAGCGCCCACACCGCGCCCAACCCAAGATAGGCCGCCGCACCCGCAGCACGGTAGTCCATGCGCAAATCCGTACGACGGGCCAGCGCACGCACCAGCAAGCCGCCGAACACCAGGGACAGGCCCCAGTTGAGCAATGACGCCACCATGGAGATCAACGCGACCCACGCCACGGCTGAGCGGCCGTTCTTCGGGATACGCGCCAGGCGGTCGATCAGCTTGACCGCCGGTGGCGAGCTGGCGACTACGTAGCCACCGATCACCACGAAGGCCATCTGCATGGTGAACGGGATCAGGCTCCAGAACCCGTCGCCAAAGGCCTTGGCGGCTTCGGTCGGCGCGGCGCCCATGCCCAGGGTCGCCACGGCGACGATGATCACGGCGAGGGCGGCGAACACCCAGGAGTCGGGGAACCAGCGCTCGGCAAAGTTCGAGCAGCGCAGGGCAAAGCGGGCATAGCGGCTTTCTTCGATAGCATCGGCCACGAGTCTTTCCTCTTGTATTTATTATGGTGTCGGCAATTTTTCGGCATGTTCCTCCACGGCCATTGATATGGGAATGCAGTTATCTTCATCGATCCATGAGGAAAACAAATATATCTGCCGCGATTGCCATCAACCGGCTCAGCTCATAACCTGCACGCCATTTTGTTTGTCTGCCGAGCCTCAACATGACTGCCACCTCTGTTCCACAGGCGCAGCGTTTTTCCCGCTCCGATTACAAAACCCTGGGCCTGGCCGCCCTGGGTGGCGCCTTGGAAATCTACGACTTCATTATCTTCGTGTTCTTTGCGCTGACCCTCAGCCAACTGTTCTTCCCGCCGGAAATGCCCGAGTGGCTGCGCCTGCTGCAAAGCTTCGGCATCTTCGTCACCGGTTACCTGGCGCGCCCGTTGGGCGGCATCCTGATGGCGCACTTCGCTGATCACCTGGGGCGCAAGCGTGTGTTCAGCCTGAGCATCCTGATGATGGCGTTGCCGTGCCTGCTGATCGGGATCATGCCCACCTACGCACAGATCGGTTATTTCGCACCGCTGATCCTGCTGGTGCTGCGCGTGCTGCAAGGTGCGGCGGTGGGCGGTGAAGTCCCCAGCGCCTGGACCTTCGTCGCCGAACACGCACCGCGCAACCATCGTGGTTATGCCCTGGGTTTCCTGCAAGCCGGCCTGACCTTCGGCTACCTGCTCGGTGCGCTGACTGCCACGCTGCTGGCACAGGTCTTCACCCCGACCGAAATCCTCGACTATGCCTGGCGCTTCCCCTTCCTGCTTGGCGGTGTGTTCGGCGTGATCGGCGTGTGGCTGCGGCGCTGGCTCAGCGAAACCCCGGTCTTCCTCGAAATGCAGGCCCGCCGCCAGGCCGCTGCCGAGCTGCCGCTGCGCACCGTACTGCGTGACCATCGCGCCGTACTGTTGCCGGCGATGATCCTCACCTGCGTGCTTACCTCCGCCGTGGTGGTATTGGTGGTCATCACCCCGACCATGATGCAGAAAACCTTCGGCATGAGTCCCAGCCACACCTTTGCCTTGAGCGCCCTGGGCATCGTCTTCCTGAATATCGGCTGCGTCCTCGCCGGCCTGCTGGTGGACCGCATCGGCGCCTGGCGCGCGGTGCTGGTCTACAGCCTGCTGCTGCCGGTGGGTATTTTCCTGCTGTACGCAAGCCTGATCAGCGGCGGCATCTGGCTTGGTGCGGCGTACGCGGTAGCGGGCTTGAGTTGCGGGGTGGTGGGCGCGGTGCCGTCGGTGATGGTCGGCCTGTTTCCGGCGCAGGTGCGGGTGTCGGGCATTTCCTTCACCTACAACATCGCCTATGCACTGTGGGCAAGTACCACGCCGCTGATGCTGATCGCGCTGATGCCGACCAGCCCGTGGATTTGTGTGGGGTATTGCGTGGTGATGGGCGCGGTTGGGGTGGGGTGTGTGACGCTGTTTGGCAAGCGCCACACCTTGGCGGCCTGAAGATCAGGTCAAGAAGTGCCACAGCACCAGCGTACCGACCAACCCGACCACCGAAACAATCGTCTGCAACACCGACCACACCCAAATCGTCTGTTTCAGCTGCAAGCCAAAGTACTCGCGCACCATCCAGAACCCGGCATCGTTGACGTGGCAGAAGAACACCGAGCCGGCGCCGATCGCCAGTGCCACCAGTGAGCTTTGTGTCGCCGCCAACCCGGCCATCATCGGTGCGAGGATGCCGGCGGTCGTGGTGGTGGCGACCGTGGCCGAGCCAGTGGCCTGGCGCAGTGCCACGGCGATCAACCAGGCCAGCAGCAGGTACGGCATGTGCGCGCCTTCGGCGACTTTGCTGATGGTCTGGCTGACGCCGGCGTCGAGCAGGGTTTGCTTGAGGCCGCCGCCGGCGCCGATGGTCAGCAGCAACACGGCGATGGGCGCGAGGGCCTTGCGCAGGGTGTTGCCGACCTCAGCGCGCGGCATCCCGGCGGCCCAGCCCAGGCAGATCACGGCGGCGATCACTGCCAGGCCCAGGGCGATCAGCGGTTCGCCGAGGAACTTCAGGGTCAGGCCCACGCTGCTTTCCGCTGGCAGCGCGACTTTGGCCAGGGTGCTGCCGAGCATCAGAATCACCGGCAACAGAATGATCAGCAATGACACGCCAAAGCTCGGCTGGCGCGGGGCCTTGGGCGGGGCGCTGAACAGCGCGCCGATGTCGGCCGGCTCATCCACATGCAGGCGCCTGGACAGCCAGTTGCCATAGAGCGGCCCGGCGAGGATCACCGCCGGCACCGCCAGGCAAAAGCCCAGCAACATGGTCAGGCCCAGGTCGGCGTGCAACGCGCCCACCGCAATCAGCGGCCCCGGGTGCGGTGGCATCAAGGCGTGCAAGGTGGTCATGCCCGCCAGCGCCGGGATGGCGATTTTCAACAGCGGCTGGTTCGAACGTTTGGCCATCACAAAGATGATCGGCACCATCATCACCAGGCCCACTTCGAAGAACAGCGGCAGGCCGATCACCATCGCCACCAGCGCCATCACCCATGGCAACGACTTGCCCTTGCCCAGCCCGAGCAGGGTGGTGGCGATGCGGTCGGCCGCGCCGGATTCCGCCATCAGCGCACCCAGCATCGAGCCTAGCGCAATGATGATCCCGGCCTCACCGAGGATCGCCCCGGCGCCCTTGCTGAAGGCCTTGGCCACTTCTTCTGCTGGCAGCCCGGCGCCGACCCCGGCGATAAAGGTGCCGATCAGGATCGACAGGAACGGCGGCAACTTAGTCGCGCTGATCAGCACGATGATGCTGGCGATGGCCAGCAATACGCAGAGCATGAGACGGGTGTCGTGAACCATCCACGCGGCAGTCGATAACGCCAAGGCGAGACTCCTTATCGAACAGGTTGGGAAAATTGTTTCTTTTTGTTTCCTGTCCCAAAAGCATACCTGATAACGCCCGCCCCAGAGCCATTGCTGTCGGATTTGTAATCTTTGCTCCACTGCCCTGATAAGTCGCGCCCGCTACATTCTCCCGGCTTTTACTTTATGGGCGTGGAACTCTCGTTATGGCAATTTCCGTTAGAAAGCTGCTGGGGGCGACGCTGTTGTGGGGCGCCGCCAGCGTTGCCCAGGCACAAACCCTCACCCTCGACACCGCCCTGCAAACTGCCTTCGCCAACAACCCCGACCTGGCGGCTGCGCAATGGGACATCGAGATCGCCGCGGGCGGTCGCCAGCAGGCCGGGTTGATCCCCAATCCGGTGGCGTCCTGGGATGCCGAAGACACACGTCGCGATACGCGCACCACCACCCTCAAGCTCAGCCGAACCCTGGAACTGGGCGGCAAGCGCGGTGCCCGCATTGACGTGGCGACGCGTGCCCAGGACGCCGCCGCACTGGCCTTGGAACAGCGCCGCAACACGCTGCGCGCCGAGGTGATCGACGGCTACTACGGTGCCCTGCGTGCCCAGGAACGTCTCGATCTGGCGCAACGCTCCCTGGCGTTGGCCGAGCGCGGCCTGGTGGTCGCCAACGGCCGCGTGACTGCCGGCAAATCCTCACCGGTGGAAGCCATGCGGGCCCAGGTGCAGTTGTCGGAGATCCGCCTCGAACTCAACCGCGCGCAAATGGGCCTCACCGACGCCTATCGCCGCCTGGCCGCCAGTACCGGCAGCGCGGCGACCGACTTCCGGGCCGTCACCACGCCAAGCCACTCCACACCGCCGTTGCCGTCCGCCACGCACCTGTTGGCGCGCCTTGAACAGACCGCCGAACTGCGCCTGGCCGAACTGCAGATCGTGCAGAACGAAGCCAGCGTGGGCCTGGAAAAAGCCCAGCGCATCCCCGACCTGGATGTGTCCATCGGCAGTCAGTACGACGCCAGTGTGCGCGAGCGGGTGAACCTGGTCGGCGTGTCGATGCCGATTCCGTTGTTCAACCGCAACCAGGGCAACGTGCTCGCCGC
Organism: Pseudomonas sp. NIBRBAC000502773; assembly: GCF_006517195.1. NCBI lineage: Bacteria > Pseudomonadati > Pseudomonadota > Gammaproteobacteria > Pseudomonadales > Pseudomonadaceae > Pseudomonas > Pseudomonas sp. NIBRBAC000502773. The sequence goes on from NZ_CP041189.1 coordinate 4,138,066, forward strand.
CACGCGCCGTGTCGATCAGGCCCGCGACCAGCGCAACGCTGCTGAATTGCGTTTGCGCACCGAAACCCGCCAGGCCCTGGACCTGTGGCAAGCCGCGAACAGCGAAGTCCGCGCATTCAACCAGCAGATCCTGCCCGCCGCCCAAGGCGCGGTGGACAGCGCCACCCGCGGCTTCGAGATGGGCAAGTTCAGCTTCCTCGACGTGCTCGACGCCCAGCGCACCCTGATCGCGGCGCGCACCCAATACCTCGCGGCCACCGCCCAGGCCACCGATGCCTGGCTGCGCATCGAACGGATTTACGGCGACCTCGCCCGGTTTTGATTTTTTCTGGAGTGCCTTATGAATAAACGACACGGCGTGGCGCTTGCCGTCGCCTTGGGCCTGATGCTGTCCGGCGTGGCCAACGCCGAGGAAGAAGAAGGCACCCTCGAGCTGACTGAACAACAAATCCAGGCCGCCGGCATCGAGCTCGCCGAGGCCCGACCCCGGTCGATCAGCACATTGCTGACGCTGCCGGGGGAGGTGCGTTTCGACGAAGACCGCACCTCGCATATCGTCCCGCGCGCGGCCGGTGTGGTGGAATCCGTGAAGGTCAATCTTGGCCAGGCGGTGAAGAAGGGCGAGTTGCTCGCGGTGATCGCCAGCCAGCAGATTTCCGACCAGCGCAGTGAGCTGGCGGCCAGCGAGCGTCGGGTTGAACTGGCGCGTATTACCTTCCAGCGTGAACGCCAGCTGTGGCAGGACAAGATTTCCGCCGAGCAGGATTACCTGCTGGCGCGCCAAACCCTGCAAGAAGCCGAAATCGCGCTGAACAATGCGCGCCAAAAAATGACCGCGCTCAGCGGCAACACCGTGCTGGCCGGCGGCAATCGTTACGAACTGCGTGCGCCGTTCGCGGGCGTGGTGGTGGAAAAGCACCTCGGTGTCGGCGAGGTGGTGAGCGAGACCAGTAACGCCTTCACGCTGTCTGACCTGTCCCAGGTGTGGGTCACCTTCGGCGTATTTCCCAAGGATTTGAACAAGGTCCGGCTCGGCAAACCGGTGAAAGTCAGCTCCACGGAAATGGGCACCGACGTGCTGGGCACCGTGGCCTATGTCGGCAATTTGCTCGGCGAGCAAACGCGCACCGCCACCGTACGTGTGACGGTGCCCAACCCCGACGACGCCTGGCGCCCAGGACTGTTCGTCACCGTGCAACTGGCCACCGATACCTACCAGGCCAAGGTCGCCGTGCCGCAAACGGCGATCCAGACCGTCGAGGAAAAACCCTCGGTCTTCGTACGCACGCCTGACGGTTTTATCACCCGCCATCTCGAGCTTGGCGCCAGTGAAAACGGCTACGTCGAAGTGCGCCAAGGCCTGGAGGCCGGAGCTCAGGTGGCCACCACCGGCAGCTTCATCCTCAAGTCCGAATTGGGCAAGGGCTCGGCCGAGCACGCCCATTGATCCTGCGAGTGATTTCCCATGTTTGAGCGCCTTATCCAATTCGCCATCGAGCAGCGCATCATCGTGCTGCTGGCGGTGCTGTTGATGGCCGGTGTCGGCATTGCCAGCTATCAGAAACTGCCCATCGACGCGGTGCCCGACATCACCAATGTGCAGGTGCAGATCAACTCGGCGGCGGCCGGTTTTTCGCCGCTGGAGACCGAGCAGCGCATTACCTTTCCCATCGAAACCGCGATGGCCGGCTTGCCGGGCCTGCAGCAGACCCGTTCGCTGTCACGCTCCGGCTTGTCCCAGGTGACGGTGATCTTCAAGGACGGCACCGATCTGTTCTTCGCCCGCCAGTTGGTCAACGAGCGCCTGCAAGTGGCCCGCGAGCAATTGCCTGTGGGGATTGAAACCGCGATGGGGCCGATTTCCACCGGCCTCGGGGAAATTTTCCTGTGGACCGTGGAGGCCGAGGAGGGCGCACGCAAGGACGACGGCACGCCCTACACGCCGACCGACCTGCGGGTGATCCAGGACTGGATCATCAAGCCGCAACTGCGCAACGTGCCTGGTGTGGCCGAGATCAACACCATCGGCGGCTTCGCCAAGGAATACCAGATCGCCCCCGACCCCAAGCGCCTGGCGGCCTATAACCTGACCTTGAACGATCTGGTCACGTCGCTGGAGCGCAACAACGCCAACGTCGGCGCCGGCTACATCGAGCGCAGCGGCGAGCAGCTGTTGATTCGCGCGCCGGGGCAGGTGGCGTCCATCGACGATATCGCCAATATCGTCATCACCACGTCCGACGGCACGCCGATCCGCGTGCGCAATGTCGCCCAGGTCGAGATCGGTCGTGAACTGCGGACCGGCGCCGCCACGGAAAACGGCCGCGAAGTGGTGCTGGGCACGGTGTTTATGTTGATCGGAGAAAACAGCCGCACGGTGTCCCAGGCGGTGGCGTCCAGGCTCGAACAAATCAACCGTTCGCTGCCCGAAGGCGTGGTGGCGGTGACCGTCTACGACCGCACCAACCTTGTCGAAAAAGCCATTGCCACGGTGAAGAAAAACCTCTTCGAGGGTGCGCTGCTGGTGGTCGCGGTGCTGTTCCTGTTCCTCGGCAATATCCGCGCGGCGCTGATCACCGCGATGGTGATTCCCCTGGCGATGTTGTTCACCTTTACCGGCATGTTCACCCACAAAGTCAGCGCCAACCTGATGAGCCTCGGCGCGCTGGACTTCGGCATCATCGTCGACGGCGCGGTGGTGATCGTCGAGAACGCCATCCGCCGCCTGGCCCATGCGCAGCAGCGCCATGGCCGCCTGCTGACCCGCAGCGAGCGCCTGCACGAGGTGTTCGCGGCGGCCAAGGAAGCGCGGCGTGCGCTGATCTTCGGGCAGCTGATCATCATGGTCGTGTACCTGCCGATCTTCGCCCTTACCGGGGTGGCCGGGAAGATGTTCCACCCCATGGCGTTCACCGTGGTGATCGCGTTGTTGGGGGCGATGATTTTGTCGGTGACCTTCGTGCCTGCGGCGATTGCGCTGTTCGTGACCGGCAAGGTCAAGGAAGAAGAAAACCTGGTGATGCGTACCGCGCGCCGGGCCTATGGGCCGGTGCTGGATTGGGTGATGGCGCGCCGGCCACTGGTGTTCGGCTTGGCCGTGCTGACCATTGTTGCGTCGGGCGTGGTGGCCAGCCGCATGGGCAGTGAGTTTATCCCCAGCCTCAGCGAGGGCGACTTCGCCCAACAGGCCCTGCGCGTGCCCGGCACCAGCCTGACGCAATCGGTGCAGATGCAGCAGCAACTGGAAAAAAACCTGATGGCCCAGGTGCCGGAAATCGAACGGGTATTCGCCCGTACCGGTACGGCGGAAATCGCCTCCGACCCGATGCCGCCGAATATTTCCGACAGCTACGTGATGCTTAAACCGAAGGCGCAATGGCCGGACCCGAACAAATCCCGCGAAACCCTGATCGCCGATATCCAGCGCGCCAGTGCGATTGTGCCGGGCAGTGCGTACGAGCTGTCGCAACCGATCCAGCTGCGTTTCAACGAGCTGATTTCCGGGGTGCGCAGTGATGTGGCGGTGAAGGTGTTCGGCGACGACATGGCGGTGCTCAACACCACCGCCGCGGACATTGCCGAGACCCTGCAAGGCCTCGATGGCGCGTCGGAAGTGAAGGTCGAACAGACGTCCGGCCTACCGGTGCTGACCATCAATATCGACCGTGACAAAGCCGCGCGCTTTGGCCTGAATGTCGGCGATGTGCAGGACACCATTGCCGTCGCCGTCGGTGGGCGCCAGGCCGGTACCCTGTATGAAGGTGACCGGCGTTTCGACATGGTCGTGCGCTTGTCCGACGCGCTGCGTACTGATATCGACGGCTTGTCGCGGCTGTTGATTCCAGTGCCGGCGCTGGCCGGGAATGCGGCGGGGCAGTTGGGGTTCATTGCGTTGTCCCAGGTCGCCAGCCTGGACCTGGTGCTCGGCCCGAACCAGATCAGCCGCGAGAACGGCAAGCGCCTGGTGATCGTCAGTGCCAACGTGCGCGGGCGGGATATGGGGTCGTTCGTGGAAGAGGCCGAGGCTGCACTCACGGCGCAAGTGAAAGTGCCAGCGGGTTACTGGACCACCTGGGGCGGCCAGTTCGAACAGTTGAAGGAAGCCGCCGAGCGTTTGCAGATCGTGGTGCCGGTGGCGTTGCTGCTGGTGTTCGGGTTGCTGTTCATGATGTTCAACAACCTCAAGGACGGGCTGCTGGTGTTTACCGGGATTCCGTTCGCGTTGACCGGCGGGATCATGGCGCTGTGGTTGCGCGATATTCCACTGTCGATCTCGGCAGGCGTGGGCTTTATCGCCTTGTCCGGCGTGGCGGTGCTCAACGGCCTGGTGATGATTGCCTTCATCCGCAACCTGCGCGAGGAAGGGCGTTCGCTGTCGGTGGCTATCCACGAGGGCGCGCTGACCCGCCTGCGCCCGGTATTGATGACCGCGCTGGTGGCCTCCCTGGGGTTTATCCCCATGGCCCTGGCCACCGGCACCGGCGCCGAAGTGCAGCGTCCGTTGGCGACGGTGGTGATCGGCGGGATCATTTCTTCTACCTTGCTGACCTTGCTGGTGCTGCCGGCGTTGTACCAGTGGGCCCATCGCCGTGAAGAGGAGGCTGCCTGAGTTCTTCAAAAACACCGCAAAACAATGTGGGAGGGGGCAAGCCCCCTCCCACCCTAGACCTGCGTTGTTTTCAGGCGCAGAGGAAACACCAGGTTGAACCGTGTGAACCGCCCGGGCTGGCTGCTGACGTCGGCGTGCCCCTGATGCAGCTGCATGATCGACTGCACAATGGCCAGCCCCAGCCCCGTGCCACCTTCGGCGCGGGTACGGCTGCTGTCGGCGCGGTAGAAACGTTCGAACAGATGCGGCAGGTGGTGCGCTTCGATGCCACGCCCGGGGTTGCCCACCGACAACGCCACGCTCTGGTCGTAGGTCTCCACCAGCAGCAGCACGCTGGAGCCTTCGGGCGTATGGCGGATGGCATTGGACAGCAGGTTGGAAATCGCCCGCTGGATCATCAGGCGATCGCCCGTCACCCAGGCGTCGCCGCGCAGGTTGAGGGTCACGTGTTTGTCTTCGGCGCTGAGGGCGAACAGCGCCATCACCCGTTGTGCTTCTTCACCCAATGACACCGGGCCAAACCCGGCCCGCGCCGCCGGATGGCTGACCTGGGCCAGGAACAGCATGTCGGAGACGATGCGCGACAGGCGTTCCATTTCCTCGGTGCAGGATTCCAGCCCCGCCTTGTATTCCTCCGAGGGCCGTTCGCGGGACAGGGTCACCTGGGCCTTGCCCATCAGGTTGGTCAGCGGCGCGCGCAGCTCGTGGGCGAGGTCGTCGGAGAACTGCGACAGCTGCTGCACACCGGCGTCCAGGCGACGCAGCATTACGTTGATGCTTTGCGCCAACTCGCCCAGCTCCTGGGGCAGGTTATCGATGGATAAGCGGTGGGTCAGGTCCTGGGTCGTCACTTGGGCCGCGACATGGCTGAACTGCTTCAACGGTGCCAACCCACGCTGCACCAGCCACCAGGCGCCCATGCCGATCAGGACCAGCAGCATCGGCAGCGCGATGAGGGTAGCGCGCAGGTAGGCACTGAGCAGCGCCTGGTCATCCCTGCGGTCCAGCGACAGCAACACCCGTACGCGCTCGCCGCTGGCCAGGCGCATCAGGCTGGAGGCACTGAGTACCTGGTTGCCGTCCTGGTCTTGCCAGTTGAGATAACCGAGGGTTTCCCGGGGGGAGAAGTCGGTCAGCAACGGTTCCTGGGGTTTGGCACCGACACTGAGCAGCACCGCGTTATCGGGTGCGGTACCGACGATGGTCAGGTAGAAATTGTCGTGGCCCATCACCAGGTCCAGCAACGAGTGGGGGCGGGCTTTGATTGCCTGGGTGTCCAGGCCCAGCGCGAGGCTGTGCTGGAGCTGTTCCATCTTGCTTTCGAGGCCCTTGCGCGCGAGCTTTTCCAGCTCATGGGTCAAGGCCAGGTAGGCCAGGGTCGCCAGCAGCACCACCAGCCCGGCGCCCATGAGGCTGACCGTCAGCCCCAGGCGCATCGACAGGCTGCTGGTCCTCATTGGCGCGCCTCCAGCACATAACCCACGCCGCGAATGGTGTGGATCAATTTGACCTCGCTCTGGTCATCGACCTTGCCCCGCAGGCGGCTGATGGAGACCTCGACCACGTTGGTGTCGCAGTCGAAGTTCATGTCCCACACCAGCGAGATGATCTGCGTGCGGGTCATTACCTCGCCGGCCTGGCGCATCAACACATGCAGCAGGGCGAACTCCTTGGTGGTCAGGTCGATGCGCCGGCTGCCGCGATAGGCGCGATGGCGGCGCGGGTCCAGCTCCAGGTCCGCGACGCGCAGCACATCCGGCAGCGGGATATGTTCGCTGCGGCGCAGCAAGGTGCGCACTCGGGCCAGCAGCTCGGGGAACTCGAAGGGTTTGACCAGATAATCGTCGGCGCCCATGTCCAGGCCCTTGATCTTGTCGGCCAGGCGGCCACGCGCGGTCAGCATCATCACGCGCTGGTTGCCGTCCCGGCGCAGTTGTTCCAGTACCTCCCAGCCGTCGGTGTTGGGCAGGTTCACGTCGAGGATCACCAGTTCGTAGGTGTGCTGCCGGGCCAGGTGCAGGCCGTCGATGCCGCTGGCGGCGCAATCGACGACGTAGCCACTTTCGGTCAGGCCTTGCTGCAAGTAATCGGCGGTTTTCTGCTCGTCCTCAACCACAAGGATACGCATGGGGATTTACCTTCAAGGAAAACGAAAGGAGATGGCCTCATAGAGGCTTGAATAGGCTGTAGGAAAACTCTGAAGCCTGAAGTAGCTTTAGGGTCAAGCCGCGTCAGGCCAGTGCGACGATTCGTCACTGACCGGGCACGCAAAAAAAACGCCCCGGCTGGGGCGTATAAAATTCATCTCTGTTCCAAAGGAGCTACACAAAAGCCGCAGAGATGAGAGGTGTTCGATGCGCAGTATAAAAAGTGCAACTTAACGAGAAGGTGAGGCCGATATTACAGTTCTGACAGACTTCAACCTGTGAAGAGATGTAGGGCATCGGCAAGTGAATGTAAGCGCGTCTTAAAGCACCGCCAGTGGGTATTCGATAATGACGCGGACTTCTTCAAGGTCGGACTCGAATGAACTCGAGCGCACGGTGGCCTGGCGCAGCCGCAGCGATAAGTCCTTCAAGTTGCCGCTTTGCACCACGTACTTGGCTTCGATATCCCGCTCCCAACGGCGTTGGTCGGTGAGCGGATCGCCGGCGGCATCGCGGCGCATATACACTGCGTTGGCGTTGCTGTAGTCGGCGCCGGTGCCCTTGCCGTAGCGGGTCATGAACGACAGGCCGGGAATGCCGAATGGCTGCATGTCCAGGTCGTAGCGCAGCATCCACGAGCGCTCCTTGGGCGAGTTGAAGTCGCTGTACTGGATCGAGTTGTTGAGGAAGATCGAGTCCGACTGGCGCAGGTAATCGAAGTCGTCATCGCCGTTGTTGCGCTGGTGCGACACGGCCAGGCTGTGGGCGCCCACCTTCACGCCGAGCCGGGCGCTCCAGATGCTGTTATCGAATTCACCCAGCAGCTTTTTGCCTTCGTCCACGGCCTTGTAGTAGTTGATGTCGCCGAACAGCGAGACGTCTTCGTTCAGCGGGTAACTGGCGGCGCTGCCGACGTAGTACTGGTCCCAGGCGTCCTTCAGGCGGCTGCTGTACAGGCTCAGGCTGAGGTGTTTGTTGAGTTGGTAATCACCACCGGCATAGCCGATCCAGGGCGAGTCCACGGGGCCTGCGTAAAACGTCGCAAAGCCCTTGTTCATGCCGCTTTCGTTGGGCTGGCTCATGCCGCTCAGGCGCCCGCCCTGCAAGGTCAGGCCTTCCAGGCTGGTGTTCTGCAGGGTCACGCCACGGAAGCTTTCCGGCAACACCCGCGAATCGCCGTAGGCCACCACGGGGGTCAGCGGGAACACGTCGCCGGCCTTGATCACCGTGTCCAATACCCGCAGTTTCGCCGCGCCGCCGACCTTGCTGTAGTTGTCTTCGGGATGGTTGTTGCTGTCCACCGGCAGCACGCCGAACGAGCCCTTGCCGCCGCTGCGGCCGGTGCCCGAGTCGAGCTTCACGCCGACCATGGCGAAGGCGTCCAGGCCGAACCCTACGGTGCCCTGGGTAAAGCCGGATTCGAATTTACCGATCAGTCCCTGGGCCCAGGCTTCGGAATAGCCATTGCCGGTGGGGCTGGATTGGCCTTTGCGGTCATCACGGTTGAAGTAAAAATTGCGCGCCAGCACGTTCACGCTGCTGCCTTCGATAAACCCTTCAGGTTTGTCTTCCGCGGCCACGGCTGCCAGGGGCAATGTGGCGATCAGTGAAAGGGGAAGGGTGTAATAACGGATCCGCATGTTTCGCTCCTCGGTGTTGGCAGTTATCAGCTTCTTATGGAGGCGGGCGTTTTTATTGATCTGGCCCGGGCTGATAGTTGCAAACCGTGGATAACGATTGGGTGGCGTGAACATTACAATTCTGGAAGCTCGTCGCCACCTAACAAATAAGTAATGTTCTGGTGAACATCGCGTCAGGGTTGGTTCGTTAGTCTCGGTACTGAACTTTCAGTCGAGGAACAGGTGATGAACTTTTCTACCGCAGGCGTGGGTGTACTAACGGCCGTCCTGTCATTCGGTGCATTGGCCGAAGGCGGGGGTGACCGGACCTTTGCCCTGATGATGGAGCGCAATGAAAAAGCCATGGCCGCCTACGCCGAGAAAAACGGTAAGCCGGCGCCCCAGGTCCAGGTGTATCGCTATGGCATGGACCTGGACATTGCCAAGGTGGTCAACGTGACGCCGCCGATCCGCGCGTGCAGTACCGTGCCTTCGCGCATGACCTATGAAGACTCCAGCGGCAAGCTCACTACGCTGGAGTATCAAGTCATGGGGGTGTGCCGGAATAACGGCAGTTAATGGCGTCAAAAAAAAGAGTGGGGTGTAGCACCTGAGTTCGCTTCAGAAACAGCCCATAGGGCCGATGCAGCTCTGATACTTCTCTCCCATCGACCTCGGTGCCCTATGTTTAACACCCGCTTGAAGCAGGAGCTGTCCGCTCTTCGCGAAGAACTGTCCAGCTTGCAACAGGTCAGGGAGAGCCTGGAAAGCGAAATGCTCTGCCTGACGCTGGACGCAGAAGGTCGGGTTGAATGGGCCAATGCCAACTTTCTGCAGGAACTGGTCTACCAGAGTTCCACGCTGCTGGGGCGCCCCATCGAAGACCTGGTGCCCGCCCATGTGCGCCAGGACGAATTCCAGCAGCGCTTCAAGAACGCCCTGCTGCGCGGTGAGCATTTCGCCGGCGCCGTACGCCTGATGCGCGGCAACGGGCAGGAAGCCTGGTTGCGCTCGATTGTGCAGCCGGTGCGCAGTTCCGATGGGCGCATCAAGCACTTTTCGATTTACTCCAGCGACCTCACTCGCACCATCGAAGCGTCGCGCGAGCATGAAAACCTGATCACCGCGCTGGTGCGTTCCACCGCCGTGATCGAGTTCGACCTGGATGGGCATGTGCTGACCGCGAACGACCGTTTCCTCAACGGCATGGGCTACAGCCTGGCGCAGATCCAGGGCAAGCATCACCGTATCTTCTGTGAACCGCAGGAGTACAACAGCGCCGAGTATCAGCATTTCTGGAAACGCCTGAACGCCGGAGAATTCGTCGCAGCGCGCTTCAAACGTGTGGACAGCCATGGCCGCGTGGTGTGGCTGGAAGCCACCTACAATCCGGTGCTGGACGCCAATGATCGTTTGTACAAAGTGGTCAAGTTCGCCACGGTGATTACCGATCAGGTCAATCGGGAGCAAGCCGTCGCCGAGGCCGCGAACATTGCCTACAGCACCTCGTTGCATACCGACGACAGCGCCCAGCGCGGTACCACCGTGGTGACGCAGGCGGTGGAGGTGATGCGCGACCTGGCCACGCACATGCAGGCGGCGGGTGAAGGCATCGAGGCACTGAACGCGCAATCCCAAGTGATCGGCACCATCGTCAAGACCATCAGCGGCATTGCCGAACAGACCAATTTGCTGGCGCTCAACGCGGCCATCGAAGCGGCACGTGCCGGCGAGCAAGGCCGGGGCTTTGCGGTGGTGGCCGATGAGGTGCGCCAGTTGGCATCACGGACCAGCAAAGCCACCGAGGAAATTGTTGGTGTGGTGCGTCAGAACCAGGATATGGCCCGCGACGCGGTGGCCCTGATGACCGACGGCCGCCTGCAAGCCGAGCAAGGCCTGGCCCTGGCGGCGGAAGCGGGCACGGTGATCGTGGAGATCCAGGACGGCGCACAGAAGGTGGTCAGCGCCGTAGGACAATTCGCTAACCAACTGTCGAGCTGATCCATGGGGCTGATGCTTGAGGTATCGTAGGTTTTTTCGTTTGAAGAGCCGATCCTCCATGAGCCCTACCCACTGCCGCCCCGTTCCGTTGCCCAAGGCTTATCGTTTGCTCAACCACGGGCCAACCGTGCTGGTGAGTGCGGCCCACAACGGCCAGCGCAATATCATGGCAGCCGCCTGGGCCATGCCGCTGGATTTCGAACCGCCGAAAGTCGCCGTGGTGCTGGACAAGGCCACCTGGACTCGCCAATTGCTGGAAGGTGCCGGCAGCTTCGTGCTGCAGGTGCCCTGTGTGGCCCAGGTCGACCTCGTGCAGACGGTCGGCAATACCACCGGCACCCAGCGTGACAAGTTCGCTGCTTATGACCTGCAAACCTTCAACGGTGAACACACGGAGGCGCCGTTGCTGGAAGGCTGTGTAGCCTGGCTGGAATGCCGCTTGCTCCCCGAGCCCCACAACCAGCAGGCCTATGACCTGTTCCTCGGCGAAGTGGTCGCAGCCTATGCCGACGAACGTGTGTTCAGCGAAGGCCGCTGGCACTTCGAAGGGCATGATCAGTTACGCACCTTGCACCATGTAGCGGGTGGGCATTTCCTGAGCATCGGCGAGCCCATCGATGGGCATTCGCTATAAGCGCACTCAGCGCCCGAGCATCTTCACCCATCGCGACGGCGGCATACCGTAGGTGCTGCGAAATTGCCGGGTCATGTGGCTCTGGTCGGTGAAGCCGGCGGTCAGCGCCGCGTCCACCAGCGACTGCCCCTGCGCCAGCAGACTGCGCACCAGGTCCAGCCGGCGCATCGTCAGGTAGCGATAGGGGCTGGTGCCGAACAGCACGCGAAAGTCCCGTGACAATGCCCAGCGGTCGCGGCCGGCGTGGTCGGCCATTTCGTCCAGGGTGATGCTGCGGCCTAGGGCGCTGTGGATAAACTCCCGGGCGCGCTCGGCGGCGACGTAATCGAACGCCTTGCGGCTGACGATGGCGCCCGCGGCGTTGCTCAGCGCGTGGGCCAGGTCGAACATCGCGTCCTGTTCCTGCAATGGGTCGATGGGGTTATCCAGGTTTTGCAGCAGCACATCGCTGGCGCGGAACAGCCTGGGGTCAGTGGACAAGCCGCCGGGGATAAACGGCAACGGCTTGCCGCCAAGGATCTGCTGGATCAGCGACGGCTCCACGTAAATCATCCGGTACTTGAAACCCTCGTCACTGCCGGCGTGGCCGTCGTGGGTCTCATCGGGGTGAAGCACCATGGTCGTGCCGGGCAGGCTGTGGATCATGTCGCCGCGGTAGTGAAAACTCTGTACGCCAGACAAGGTACGCCCGATGGCATAGGTGTCATGGCGATGGGGGTCGAAGGCAAAGCCTGCAAAGTACGCCTCGATACGGTCCAGGCCGCTGGCATGGGGGGCACGGTGCAGCCAGTCGAAGTTGCGGGTCGGTTTGCCCATGGTGGCTTGTCACAAAAAGAGGTGGAAACACGTTAACCCAGTCTGCATCCCTTGTCTGCCGGGGTCTTGTACGATTGTGCAGGTGGCGGGCGAGGTCTATGCTCCCTGCTCGTGCCCTGCGCTGATGGAGCCGCCCCATGGAATTTATCAACCCCACCTATGTGGCGCCTCTGGTCTCGCTGGCCCTGCTGTGGACGGTGGCGGTGGTGACGCCTGGACCCAACTTCTTCAACACCGCGCAGTTGGCCGCCAGTTGTTCGCGCCGTCATGGCGTGGTGGCGTCGGCGGGCGTGGCTACCGGCACGATCATGTGGGGGCTGGCGGGTGGTCTGGGCATCAAGTCGCTGTTTACCGCCGCGCCCATGTTGTACCTGGCGTTCAAGATCATCGGCGGCTGCTACCTGATTTACCTGGGGCTGAAACTGTTCAAGCGCTCGGCACCGGCGATGGGCCAGGGCCTGTTGCCAGACGAAGCGCGCCGCTCGTTGTTTTCCGCCTGGCGCCTGGGGTTGCTGGGCAACCTGTCCAACCCCAAGGCCGCGTTGTTCGTCGCCACCATCTTCGCCTCCACTATGCCGCCGTCGCCGTCGCCGATGCTGCTGACCCTGGCGGTGATTACCATGGCCACCCTGTCGTTCAGCTGGTATTCCTGCGTGGCCCTGGTGTTTTCCAGTGCACACATGGCCAACCTCTACAGCCGCTCGCGCAAATGGCTCGACCGTTTTGCCGGCGGTTGCTACTTGTTGTTCGGCGCACACCTGGTAGCGAATCGCTGACTGTCCGTGGTAAGAAGCCTTACTTTCAACAGTGAGGCCGGGTCATGAGCAAGGTGCGGGTAGGGATTATTTTTGGTGGCCGTTCGGCCGAGCACGAAGTCTCGTTGCAGTCGGCGCGCAATATTGTCGATGCACTCGACCGCACCCGCTTCGAGCCGGTTTTGATCGGCATCGACAAGGCCGGCCACTGGCACCTCAACGACACCTCGAACTTCCTGATCAACCAGGAAAACCCGGCGCTCATCGCCCTCAACCAATCCAGCCGCGAACTGGCGGTGGTGCCCGGCAAGGCCAGCCAGCAGGTGGTGGAAACCTCCGGCAACGGCCTGCTGGCACACATCGACGTGATCTTCCCCATCGTCCACGGCACCCTCGGCGAAGACGGCTGCCTGCAAGGCCTGCTGCGCATGGCTGACCTGCCTTTCGTTGGCTCCGACGTGCTCGGCTCGGCGGTGTGCATGGACAAGGACATCAGCAAACGCCTGCTGCGCGATGCCGGCATTGCCGTGACGCCGTTCATCACCCTGACCCGCAGCAACGCCGGGCGTACTTCCTTTGAAACAGCGGTGAATAAACTCGGCCTGCCGATGTTCGTCAAACCGGCCAACCAGGGTTCTTCGGTGGGCGTGAGCAAGGTTGGCAACGAGGCTGAGTACCACGCCGCGGTTGAACTGGCCCTGGGTTTTGATCAAAAGGTGCTGGTGGAGTCGGCGGTTCAGGGCCGCGAAATTGAATGCGCCGTGCTGGGCAACGAAAACCCTGTGGCCAGCGGCTGCGGCGAGATCGTGGTGAACAGCGGCTTTTACTCCTACGACAGCAAATACATCGACGGCCAGGCGGCCCAGGTGGTGGTGCCGGCCGACATCAGCCATGAAGCCAGTGAGCGGATTCGCCGCTTGGCCCTTGAGGCATTTGAGGTGTTGGGGTGCGCAGGGTTGGCGCGGGTCGATGTGTTCCTGACCGACGATGGTGAAGTGCTGATCAACGAAATCAACTCACTGCCCGGCTTCACTCGCATCAGCATGTACCCCAAGCTGTGGCAGGCAGCGGGCATGAGCTACAGCGAGCTGGTGAGCCGGTTGATCGAGCTGGCGTTGGAGCGGCATGCGGGGCGTAAGGGCTTGAAGATCAGCCGTTGATCCTCATGGAGTGGCCAGTAACGCCATCAGGCGTTACTGAGGACTTCCCGAAAAACGTCTGGTCTTATGGCCGCAATATGCAGCAGTGAGCGTGCTGCGCCGGAGGGGGAACGACGCCCCTGTTCCCACTCCTGAAGGGTCCTTACCGAAACCCCCAAAAGTTCGGCAAATTTGGGTTGCGACAGTCCTGTCTTGCTTCTTGCTTCGGCAGCTTGAGTGATTTCGATCTGCTGCACGGCGCCGTAGCGTCCTGCTTTAACATCCTGAACAGCGCTCAGTAATTCTTCGCCGATATTGCGTTTGGCGTCACGTTCCTGCAGTTGTTTATCAGTGAGAGGCATGGTTCATCTCCTTCGCAATTTTGTACAGGATGTGCGCTGGAATATTCTCCGTAGCGCCCTTGCCGTAAATCTCTGAAGACATGTAGAGGATTTGAGAAAGAGTGTTGTAGGCCTTCTCCTATCGGTCTGTGCGAGCAATCCACGAATAAATCAACGTCTTCGCTTCCTCCGGCTGATGCGTCCTTCTGCGGTAGCTGGCAAACGTCGGCGACGTGCAGTAGGTGCACACCTCGCTCACGTCGATCTGCTCACGCTTGACACCTGCCGCTTGCAGCAACAACAACCCATACCCGCTCAAGTCAAACCACGCACTGCCTGCTTGCCTTGCATGGGGCGGATTGATTTGCGGGGACCGCAACGGTGCCGGTTGCACGTAGCTCCACGGTGCCTGGGCGTGTTGCCACAGGTGCCCTTGGTCACTCTGGAACTCGGCGATAAAGCCTTCGCTCACTTCATAACAGCACGGCTTGATCGATGGGCCGATAGCCACTTGCAGCTGGTCGGCTGCAATCCCTTCGGCGGCAAAGCGCTGCATGACGTTGGCGATAATCCCGCGTTGCAGCCCCTTCCAGCCGCCATGGACTGCGGCCACCCGTTCGCCGGTTTTCGACGCGAACAGAATGGGCAGGCAATCTGCGGTGATCACCGCGATCGGGTGAGCGTGGTGCGTCAACACCCCATCGGCCTCGATCGTATTGGCCACCTGGCCCGCCTGCCATTCAATCACCGAGGCGCTGTGCACTTGCTTGCAGATGAACACTTCATCTGGGCGCAGTGGGTCGTCGATCGAACAGAAACCGTGGTCGATGCCAGGGATGGCAGCGAGATTTTCAGCCTGATGCAAGGGCTTACCTCCGTTCAATAAAATCAGTCGCCGAGCGCTTCGCCTTCGCGCCGAGGGTCGGCGCCGCCGCTGAGCGACACCTTACCCTGGGCGTCCCGCTTGAGCACGATGGCCTGGATGCCGCTGGTCATGTCTATCTCGCTCAGCTCATGGCCCTTGTCCTTCAGCACTTGCTTCAGGCCTGGGCTGAACAAGCCCGCCTCCAGCTCGGTAGCCCCATTGCGGCTGCCGAAGTTGGGCAGGCTGATGGCGGCTTGCGGGTCGAGGTTCCAGTCGAGCATCGCCACCAGGGATTTGCTCACGTACTCGATGATTTGCGAGCCGCCCGGCGAACCGAGCGTGGCCAGCAACTCACCGCTCTCGCGGTCGAACACCAGGGTCGGCGCCATCGCCGAGCGCGGGCGTTTACCGGGTTGTACACGGTTGGCGACCGGCTGGCCGTTTTCTTCGGGGATGAAGGAGAAGTCGGTCATCTGGTTATTGAGCAAAAAGCCCTGGACCATCACATGGGAGCCAAACGCGGCTTCCACCGTGGTGGTCATCGACACGGCACCGCCCAGGTCATCTACGGCGACGACTTGTGACGTGGAGATGCGCAGCGGCGATCGGTCCGGTGCGTATGCGACTTGAATACCGGCCGGTCGGCCTGGCTTGGCGATGCCCATGCTGCGCTCGCCGATCAGCGTGGCACGCTGTGCCAGGTAGTTCGGGGCCACGAGGCCGGCCACCGGCACCGGTGTGAAGTCCGCATCGGCCACATACTGCGCGCGGTCGGCAAAGGCCAGGCGACCGGCTTCGGCGATCAGGTGCACGGCCTCGGGCGTGGGCTCAAGCCCGGCAGGCGAGGCGCTGTTTATCGGTGTCATCGGCGCGATGGCCAGGTGCGGGTCGCGGGCTTCCAGGGCCTGCAATGTGCCGAGCATCTGCGCGACCGCAATCCCGCCTGAGGACGGCGGCGGCATGCCGCAGACTTTCCAGCGCTTGTAATCGGTGCACAACGGCGCGCGTTCCTTGGCGACGTAGCCCTTGAGGTCTGCTTGAGTCAGGCTGCCGGCATTGCGGTTGCCTTGCACCTTGCGTGCAATCTCGTCGGCAATCGGCCCGTGGTACAGGGCGTCCGGTCCTTCCTTGGCAATGCGTTTGAACACAGCGGCCAGCGCCGGGTTTTTCAGCCGTGTACCGGTGGCTTTAGGCGTGCCATCGGCATTCAGGAAATAGGCCGCCATCTCCGGCGATTGCGGGATAAAGCGGTCAGCGGCGATCAGGCTGTGCAAGCGCGGTGAAATTGCGAAGCCCTGCTCCGACAAGCGAATCGCCGGCTCGAACAACTGGGCCCATTGCAGGCGGCCGGTCTTCCTATGGGCCATTTCCAGGGCCCGCAGCACCCCTGGCGTGCCCACCGAGCGCCCGCCGATCTGCGCGTCGGTGAAGGCCATCGGCGTGCCGTCGGCGTTCAGGAACAACCGCTCGGTCGCCCCGGCCGGAGCCGTTTCCCGGCCGTCATAGGCGTGCACGTTTTTCCCATCCCACAGCATGATGAACGCACCGCCGCCAATGCCGGAGGATTGTGGTTCCACCAGGGTCAACACCGCCTGCATCGCAATGGCAGCGTCAATGGCCGAGCCGCCCTGGCGCAACATTTCGCGTCCGGCCTCGGCCGCCAGCGGGTTGGCGGCGGCGGCCATATGGCGCTCGGCATGGCGGGTGCTGAGGTCGGTGCGATAGCCCGAGCCCAACTCCGGTGCCGGTGGCTGGTCGTTGACCGGGGTGTGGCAGGCAGCCAGGGCAAGGGCTGCGGCCATGAGTGGCAGTTGGCGGCGGGAAATCGAAAACACGTGCTGAACTCCGTTCATTGTGCGAATGATCTGTTGTCCGTGGGGCGCTGCGGTTTACAGGTAAATCGTGCCTTGCATGTACAACACTGCCTTGCCGGAAATAATCACGCGGTCGCCCTGCAGCTCGCAGTGCAACTGACCCTTGCGCTGGCCCCCTTGTTCGGCCGTCAAGTGCGATTTGCCCAGGCGCTCGGCCCAGAACGGTGCCAGCGAGGTGTGTGCCGAGCCGGTGACCGGGTCTTCATCGATCCCCACATTCGGCCCGAACCAGCGTGAAATAAAATCAAACCGGGTGCTCTTGGCAGTGACTGCAATCCCGCGTTTTGGCAGGCCCTTGAGCTGCGCAAAGTCAGGCGTCAGCGCGGCGACCTGGGCTTCGTCGTCCACCAGCACGATGTAGTCATCGGTGCCGAACACGTCGGCGCTCTCGATCCCCAGGGCACTCAACATTCCGGCGGGCGGTTCGCAGCGCTGTGGTTGCCGGGCGGGGAAATCCATCGCCAGTTCATCGCCATTGCGCGTCACCCGTAGCTCGCCGCTGCGGGTGGCAAAGCGCAGCACCTGGGGTGCATCCGCCAGTGCGTGAATCAACACCCACGCCGTCGCCAGCGTGGCATGGCCGCACAGGTCGACTTCGACTTGCGGGGTAAACCAGCGCAACTCGTAGAACCCATCGCGGGGCACGAAGTAGGCGGTTTCGGAGAGGTTGTTTTCGGCGGCGATATGCTGCAGTTGCTCATCGGGCAGCCACTCGGTGAGCGGGCACACCGCGGCAGGGTTGCCGCCGAAGGCATGTTGGCTGAAGGCGTCGACTTGGTAGATGTCCAGTTTCACCGTGAAGCACTCCGTGTGTGGGGGGAGGCTGGACACTAACAGTGGTAAGGGAGTGCGTCAAAAGCGGCCTACCCTCGGGATAGGCCGTGTGGCTCAGGCAATCAAAAGTCCCAGCGCGTGGTCAGCATGAAGTGACGCGGTGCGCCGTAGATAGCGGAGTTGTAGAAGCCCACGTTGGTGTAATACGGCTTATCGAACACGTTATTGAGGTTCAGCGTGGTCGACAGGTTTTTCGTGAATTGGTAGCGCGTCATCAGGTCCACCACCCAGTAGGACTCCTGGGAAAATTTCTCGGTGGTGTCTTTGGGGCTGTTGTAGATGTCCTGCCACACCGTGTTCTGCCAGCGCAGGCCGCCGCCGACGCTGACTTTGTCCAACTCGCCCTTGAGCTTGTAGATCGTGAACATGCTCACTTGATCCTCGGGCTCGAAGGTCGAGATTTTTTTGCCGGCGTCGTCGCGTACCACCTTGTGGGTGTAGCCACCCTGCAACTGCCAGCCTGGAGCGATTTCGCCGGACAGCTCCAGTTCGTAGCCCTTGGTCGTCGCGTCGGTGCCCTTGAAGGCAAAGTTGGGCGGTGTCGGGGTCTGGTTGTTGTACGCATCGTCGGGCAGGGAGCGGTTGCTTTCCTTCACCTCGAAGTACGCCAGGCTGGCGTTCAGGCGTCCGTCGAGGAACTCACCCTTGAGGCCCACTTCATAGTTCTCGCCTTCGTCCGGGTCAATCAGCTTGCGGTTACGGTCGAGGTTGTAGCTTTCCTGGGGCATGAAGACATCGGTGTAGCTGACATAGGCCGACAGGTTGTCCGTGAGGTCATAGATGGCTCCGGCATAGGGAATGAAGCGTCCGGTTTCACGGTAGGTATCGGTGCTGCCGGTCAGGGTGTAGTCGACCACGCGCCCGCCTAGCAACAGTTTCAGGTCGTTGGTGAGGTTCCAGCGGGTGGTGAGGTACATGCCGGTCTGGCGAATGGTGTCGTCGGTGACTTGGGAGGCCACGCCCCAGTCGGGCTTGGCCAGGTTGCCATGCCAGTTGACGTAGTCGACCAGGTTGATGGTGGGGAAGGTTTCGTCCCAATAGCCCTTGCCCTTCCAGTGGGCGGTGCTGATGGATCCACCGATCACCAGGTCATGTTCACGCCCGAGGAAATTGAACGGGCCGCTGATATACA
Organism: Pseudomonas sp. NIBRBAC000502773; assembly: GCF_006517195.1. Taxonomy (NCBI): domain Bacteria; kingdom Pseudomonadati; phylum Pseudomonadota; class Gammaproteobacteria; order Pseudomonadales; family Pseudomonadaceae; genus Pseudomonas; species Pseudomonas sp. NIBRBAC000502773. The sequence goes on from NZ_CP041189.1 coordinate 4,156,832, forward strand.
GGTCGGCCGAGTCGCTGGTGGTTTCGCCCTTGTAGCGCTGGGCGTTGATATTGGCGGTGCCGTCCGCCGCCGGCTGGTAGAACTGGATCGCGCCCATCTGGGCGTCGTAGCCGTTGAGTTTGTGGTCCAGTTGCAGTTTGGTCACCCAGCCGTCGCCGAGGTCGTGCTCCAGGTTCGCGAACACCGTACGGGTGTATTGCTGCCAACTGCTCCAGTCAGTGGCATTGCTGAAGGAGCGCTTGGCATTGTTCAACTCGCCGGCATGGTTGAACAGCGGGAAACTGCCGGACCAGGTGGAGCCTTTGGGTTTGCTGTCCTGATAATCGGCGCCCACGGTGAGCAAGGTGTCGGGTGACAGGTCGAATTCGAGAATGCCGTAGAACACCGAGCTTTTGTTCGAGTAGCGGTCGATCCACGACTTGTTGTCCTGATAGGCCGCCACGGCACGCCCACGCACATTGCCGGTTTCGGTCAGCGGGCCGCTGACGTCCACTTCCGTGCGGTAGTGATCCCAGGTGCCCGCCGCCGTGGTGATGTGGCCGAGAAATTCCGCCGTAGGTTTCTTGCGCACCAGGTTGATGGTGCCGCCCAGGGAACCGGCGCCGCTGAGCAGGCCGGAGGCGCCCTTGAGCACTTCGACCCGGTCATAGATCGCCATGTCGCTCAGGGTGTTGCCCGCCGAATAGGCCACGTTGCGCACGGCCGAAGGAATACCGTCGTACTGGAAATTGTTGATCGAAAAACCGCGTGAGTAGTAATTGCTGCGGTCGGTGTCGTAGGCCGACACGGTAATGCCAGGGGTATGGCGCATCACGTCGTCGACACTGTCGAGGGCGAAGTCATCCATGTGCTGGCGGGTGACGACACTGATGGACTGCGGCGTTTCACGCGGGGTCAGCACCAGGCGCGTGGCCGTGGCGATGGTGCCCGGGGTGTAGGAGCCGGTGCCTTCGGTGACGGTGCCCAACTGGTTGCTGATCACGGTGGTGGTGCCCAGTTGCAGGGCCGCGCCGGGTTGTTCGGTGCGGGTCAGTATGACCGCGTTGGGACCATTGAGCTCGAAGCTCAGGGGCGTGCCTTTGAGTAACTGGGCCAGCGCCTCCAGGGCGGTCATGCGGCCGCTGACGCCAGGCGACTCGACGCCTTGGGCCAAGTCCGCCGCATAGGCAATTTGCAGCCCGCTCTGCACACTCAATTGATCCAGGGCATTGACCAGCGACTGACGCGCTATGGCAAAGCTGCGGGTATCTGCTGCTTCACGAATGGCCGGCTTGCCCGCCGGTTCCACGGCAACCGCAGTGCTGCACGCCAGGCAGACGGCAAGCGCAAGAATGCTACGGGCGTGGGTCGGATTGAGTGCTGGAAAGTGCATGTGAGTCCCGTTAGAAATAGGAATGATTTGCAAAGGCAAAGTTCTTGACGGGTTGAAGCTTCGAAAGCCGTAAAACTTTTTGCGACGGGGTCAGGGGCTCTGTATCAGCGAATAATCAGGATGCCACCCGGCAGGCGTTGGATGTGGGTGGAAGTGACTCTACTCAACGCCTGCACGATCGCCTGGGGGTCATCCAATTGGTAATTGCCGCTGACCCGCTCACCGGCAGCGGTATCGTTCAATAGCAGGATCGGTGAGGGATAATAGCGACGGATCTCTGACAACACCTGTGCCAGCGGCGCGTTCTGGAACGACAGCCGTCCGTTGATCCAGGCCATCTGCTGTTCGCCACCTTCCAGGGACAGCGGTTGCAGGTGCCCACCCAGCAACTGTTGCCAGTTGCCCGCCTGCAACAGGCTCTGTTCGCCCTTGCGGTTGGCGAAGCGCACGCGGCCTTGTCGCACGGCGACGGTGACGCCCGCGTCGCGCTGGCTGACGCTGAATTGCGTGCCGACTACGGTCACGCTGGCCTCGGCGGTTTCGATGCTAAGAGGGCGCTCTGAGTCGTGTGCGGCTTCGACGTAGAGCTCGCCGCGCAGCAGCTTGATGCGGCGATGGGCGCCGTCGAAAGCGATGCTGATGGCGCTGTGGCTGCCCAGCACGATGTGCGAGCCGTCCTCCAGGTCAAAGCGTTCCAATTGCGCAACGTCGGTCATGTGGTCAGCCTGCAGGCGCATCGGCACATCGGTCATCCAACCGATGCCCAGCGTGATCAATACGGCAGCGGCGGCAGCCATAAAGCGTGTCTTGCGGTGCGTGGCGGCTTGCGGGGCAGGGGGTAATTCCAGGTCGCCGGCGAGGTTTTTCAAGGCTTGCTCGAAGGCGCGGCTTTCCCACAGCGCGGCCAGTTCCGCATACGCCGTGGCGTGCCGGGGATCCGCGTCGCGCCACTGCTCAAAGCGCTGGCGGGTGATGGGGTTGCGCACCGTCTCATCGCGCTGGGCGAACCAGTCGGTCGCCTGCTTACGTATGACATCGGGGGTGTCGGCGCGATCAATCATGGTAGGTCGTTTGCTTGACGCAGGCAGTGAGGGCTTGGCGCAGATCTTTTTCCACCGTGCTCAACGACACCTGCAGGCGTTGGGCGATCTCGCTTTGGGACAGGTCATGCAATCGATGCAATACCAGGATTTGTTGCTGGCGTTTGGGCAAGGTAGCGAGCACCTGATGAAACTGCAGCAGTTGTTGTTGGCCCTGGGCCTGGCTCTCCGGACCGGGTGCCGTGGTGGGCACCTCGACAATCAGGCTTTCGGCCAGATGGCACTCATAGCGCCTTTTACTGCGCACACTGCGCAGATGATCAAAGGCCAGGTACTGCGCAGTTTGATAAAGAAACGGCTTCAAGTGTTCGATAGGGCGAGCGTACAGTGCTTTCGCCACCTTCAGGTAGGTTTCCTGGGCCAGGTCCTCCGCCTGGCTCGAACAGCCGACGACGCGCGACAGCATACGGATTAACGCACTGCGCTGCCCGATAAAAACGGCGCTGAGTTTTTCCTGATCCCCTGGCGTCCCTGTCTCCATGGCCCCGATACCCTGATGCGGCGTTGCTCGAATAGCAGGCATACTAATGAGAAGTTGTCTCATTTGATAGGGTGGTGGGGGATTTGTTCGGTGGCCAGTCCAGCCAGGCATCTCCTGGGTTCGACCGCGCGTCAGCCCAGTCGCAATACCATAGCCCCACAGGCAATGATGCATGCAGCCATGATGCGGCGGCCGGTCAGTTGCTCTTTGAGCACCAGTGCCGAGATCACCACGCCAAACAGGATCGACGTCTCCCTGAGCGCCGAAACCGTGGCGATCGGTGCCGCCGTCATTGCCCAAAGTGCCAGTCCGTAGGACACGACGGTGCCGAAGCCACCGATAACACCTGGGCGCCAGTGGCGCGCCAGATAGCGGCAGAATTCGCGCCGCCTGACGGCAAATGCCCATACGGCAAGCGCGAGGCCGGTGAGCAGGAATATCCACAGCGTATAGGCCGCCGGGGCGCCGGACTTGCGCACACCCACACCGTCGATAAGGGTGTAGCCGGCGATGACTGCCGCGTTGACCAGCGCCAGGAGCATGCCTTTTCGCTGACCGATGCTGGGGGCGGCAGCCATGCTCAGAATGCCGATGCAGATGATGGCAATGCCGAGCCAGGCGAATGAGGACAAGGATTCGGACAACAGTCCCACGCTCGCTGTCGCCACCAGTAACGGCGCGGTGCCGCGCATGATCGGGTAGGTCTGGCTCATGTCGGCAATGTGGTAAGTCGAGGCGACCAGCACGAAATACACCACCTGCAAAATCACCGACGCACCGATGAAGGGCCAACTTTCCTTGGCCGGCAGCTCCAGAAACGGAATGACCGTCGCTGCGATCAGCGATGCAATGGACGCGATCATGCAGGTGGTCAGCAGCTTGTTGTCACCGCCCTTGACCACGGCATTCCAAGTGGCGTGCAACGCAGCGCCCAGCATGATGATTGCGAACACATCAAGGCTCATGAAGGAACGTCCTATTGGCTCAGTTCTGTACCCAGGAGGGGGGCTGCGAGTATGCCCCAGGCACTTTCTTCAAGGCATAAAAAAACGGTCTACCTTTCGGTAAGCCGTTATCAGTACCGGGTTACGCGTCAATTGAGGGCAAATGCTGTTCGATTACGCCTGGTCGCCCCATGCCCGGATATGTTTTAACGCCAGGCGTTATCGAGTAGCCCTGAATGAGATTTTTGCTCAGAACACCTGCAACAGTCGAACGTTGATGCGGGCGCTTTCCTTGAAGCCATTTTCAACCTCAAGGTCGCGCCCGAGCGCCACCAGCAGTTGCGTCTTCGGGCGGATGAAGTAACTGCCACCCACGCTGATTTTTCGTTGCCGAGCTTCGTCGTCGCTGTCAACGCCATTGACCCGGGTCTCACCGCCCCAGGTCTGTGACAGGCCGACGAAAGCGTTGGCTCCGGGGGTGAACTGGTAACGCAAATATCCCTGCCCCTGGTAGAGCTGTTTCTGCTTGAGCGTGTCGCCGGCAGCGCCGTAGTTGTCGTTCTTGCCGTGGAACATGACGTCGCCGGTCAAGTCGACATACCAATTGTCGGTCAGCCCTTTGACGAAACCTACCTGTAAATCAAACTTCCAGCGGTTTTCCCCCAGATTGAGCGGGCGGTCGTGGCTATAGCTACCCGTTGGAAGGTACAGATAGGGCGCTATGGCTAGATAGGTGCGAGACGCTGAGTCGTTGATCAACCAGACTGGTGCGGCCAGGATAACGTCACCTACCCCGCTGGTCTTGCCCAGTGCACTCGTGTCGCGCCCGGCATCCAGCCGGCCGAACGGTACCAGGATCTGGGGGCCTACCGTCAGCCCGCCAATCGTGGTGTAGTGCACCAGCCTCCCGATACCGACATCCGAGACCAGCCGAGGATCCCGCGCCGTCTGCCGTCCCTGGGCATAGAGTTTGTTGCGCTCGGCATGCTGCAGGTACAGCAACCCCGCCGTCGTACCCTCCGGCGCCGGGACGAAATCACCGATGTCCACATCGATGGCGCGCGCGGTCATCGGCACCATCGTGACCATCGGTAGACAGGCCAAGGCCAATACCTTGTTCATGCTGCTCAGGGGCGAGTGGGTACCGGCCTTTGACACGTGGCCGGTCCTGCGGGCGACGCTGGAGAATGCTTGGGTCATTACGGAAGTCCTCTCTCGAGTAGTCATCTGTCATTGATCGGCCGGCGAAGTGCGGCGACACAGGACAACGCGGCAGTGCGCATGACAAAGATAGGGGGGACGCGCCCCAAGTCGCTTTGTTGGGGCGGTCATTCGTTGTGCTGGGAAGGACAGCTGCTCGGCGCTTACGCCTCGTGGCACGGGGGCCGCTTCAACTGCGTGCCTCTGCGCCGGCCATGGCGTCGTAGGCCGGCGAGCGCAGCAGCGCATGGAGTTGCCGGCGGCGGACCCCCATGTTGCCGCCGTCGTACAGGGGAAAACACAGCGCGTCCTGCATCAGGCCGGCCAACGGGTAGAGGTCGGTGTAGGCATCGACACCGACAACGCGCATGGCATCGTAGACAGCCTGAACGCACAGTTCCGAACAGTGAACCTTGGTGATGATGGCCAGTTCGCGGCTGCGTCCCTGGGTGATATCGAGCTGGTGACAGGCTTTCCAGGTCAGGTAGCGCGCGGCCTCGATGCGCATCTTGATATCGGCCAGCATGAAGCCAACGTTCTGGTGCTCAATCACAGGCACCGTGCCGGAGCGCTTGTCGGTGCGGGCAAACTTCAAGGCGACGTCGAAGGCCGCGCGCATCACACCTACGCAGGCCGCGCCGATGAGCGCCGCAGTCCAGGAGAAGGCATCTTCCACCATGGCAATGCCATCGCCCGGCTTGCCCACAATATTGGCCGCCGGCACGCGCACATTGTTGAAATGGATGCGCGGCGAGATCGTCGCGCGATGGCCGACGGTATCGAGAAAGCCCGCGATCTCGATGCCCTGGGCGCTGCCGGGCACCATGATGACCGCCAGCGATTGCTGCGGCGGCAGGGCCGCATCGGTGCGGCATATGACGCTGTACAGGTGCGCGCCGTTGCCGTCCCAACCGGTACCGTTGGTGGTGTAGTGCTTTGCGCCGTTGATGACCCATTCGTCGCCTTCGAGGCGGGCGAATGTCTGCACGCCGGCGGAGGGGTCGGGACTGTCGTAGTTAGCGCCGCCGGTGACCTCAGTGAAGGCCAGGGCGGCCAGGCGCGAGCCATCTTCGACGAAGTCCGGCAGGAAGCGGCGCTTCTGCTCCTCGGTGCCGTGGTGCAGCACCGCGTGCAAACCCAGGCCGGTGCCCAGCAAGGCCGAAGGCAAGTTGACGTCGGCGGCGGCGAGTTCTTCGGCAGCCAAGGCAAAATCCAGCGTGGTCAGGGCGCTGCCGCCGAACGAGGTTGGCAGCAACGCCTTGATGAAGCCGGCGTCGACCATTGCATCGTAGAACGGCCGCGTGGCGTAGAACCGGTCTTCCGGTCGCGCGATTGGGGCGATGGTGGGGGCGACCTTGCTGAGGACTTCGGCGGCGAAGGCGCGCGCGCTTGCCTGTAAAGCCTTCTGTGATTCGGTGAGCTGGAAATCGATAGCCATGGGAAGCGACCTTTCTTGCGGTGGGTTAGGTAACGGACAACCCATCGTAGGCAGCCGGACTGCCTCGGTCTCGCTGGAGCGTGCAAGCCCAATTGACGATTTGCGCAAGGGCGCAGGGCTTTCCCGACTGAGGTTGTGCCTTCTGCAGAAAGAGCCTGTAGCGGGTGAATGCCCCCTTGGTTCTGGCGCGGACTTTGCGTCTTTCTACCGCAGGTCACATGGGGTCAGTCCTGCGCCTGTTTATCCGGCGAAAACTGCACCGGCATGACGCATTCGCATTCCCGCCGTGCACAGCGCAGGCACAACCGAAAATGCCGTGCCAGGGTGCCTGCAAGCCCATCAACCGACGACTTGCCTTTGCGTGCAAGACCAGTTGACGATCTGTGCAACAGGAGGACCACATGACACGTCTGAGCGGCCCGCCATACCGTGACATTGGCTCAGAAATCAGTCGCTGGCTTGCGCTCGCGATGATTGTCTTTTGCGCCACTGAGGGGTGACCGCAGGATGCAAATCTGGACTACCGAAGCGTGCGTGCAGCGCGAAAGATTCAGCTACTGGCGTGAGGTCCTCTGTGAAGCCTTCGTCTCGCTCAATCCCATCCTCAAGCAAGAGCATGCAGGATCGGACTTCACGGGCGAGGTGAGCTCCCGGCCCCTCTCCATGAGTGCGCAGACCCGCGTGTTTTCCCGTGCGCAGTTCGTCCAACGACGCTGGGATGAAATCCGCCGCAACCCGGTCGAGTTCTGCTTCGCGAACTTCCAGTTGGAAGGGTCATGCGTGGTACGTCAGGATGGGCAGGAGACACTGGTGTTGCCCGGTGACTTCTCCGTCGTGGACTCCACGCGTCCCTACTTTCTCGATTTCAGGGAAGATTGGCGCGTGCTGTCATTCCGTATACCCAGGGAGCAACTGGTGTCCAGGCTCGCGGCACCGCGCCAGGCGACAGCGCGCTGCGTCAGCGGACAAGCGGGACTTGGACTGGTCGCGGCTCGCTTCGCCCGCTCACTTGAACAGATGGACGCCAGCGTCGGGCTACAGGCGCAGCACGGGCTCAGCGCCGCGCTTAACGGCGTCATCGCCATTGCGTTGGGCGCCACGCTGGAGGCGCAGGAGCAGGACCGGGTGCCGGTGCGGACAGCCTTCCGCCAGGCGGTCGAGACCTATATAGCCGATCATTTATCTGAACCCGGGCTCGGGCCGGACCTGCTTGCGGCGCGATTCAAGGTCTCGCGCCGGACACTCTATGGCCTGTTCGAGGAAGAGCCATTTTCCGTCAGTGGCCTGATCCGGGAGCTGCGCTTGCGGCACAGCGCGCGCGATCTCTGCAGTTCCGGCCATCCTGGCGTGCTCGCCGTAGCGCTGCGCTGGGGGTTTAACGATGCCTCGCATTTCTCCCGGTTGTTCAAGCAGCGGTTCGGGATCTCCCCACGCGGACTCGCAGCCAGCGTCGAAGGTGAAGCCAAATCAGGAACGAACAGTTGTGGATCGTTCCAGGATCTTCTGATCAGGTGAAGACAAGGTTCAGGAACTACAAAGGCGATCACGGTGCGAGGTGCCGGGATGGGATGCGGCGCAGGGTGACCTGGGGTCATCTGTCGGTAGTCCCCGTTCATCACGGCGCGTTTCGCCATGAATATGGAGCCAGCGGTACTCCCCGGACTGCCTTGCGGGGGCTATTTCTGAAAAGCATCAACTACCTCCAGTTTTGCTCACGAGGTGTTGAGGTCGTTCTCGCTCTTGATGCCCCGAGCATCGCGGTCTTCGAATGCCCGGGGACAGTCTGGCTTGGACTGGCGTCTGTCGACTCAGGCAGCCTGATACAGACGGCGCTCGACCAGCCGGCTGTTACGCAGGCGATGCGTTGCCTTGGCACCGGCCAGCACGGCCAGGTCCAACAGCGGTTCGAGGATGACGACGGTCATGTAGGCACTGCCGAAGGTCAGGACCGACAGTGCGTTCTCTGCCGTGAAGCCCTTCCCGTAGAAGGCCCAGAAGGCAACCCAGGCGACGATGCCTGACTGGAAGGCCGTCGACAGGCCCAGTGCCTGGCGATAGCCCAGATCAACATAGGGCGTGTTTGGCGCGATGATACGCCGCGCCAGGGCAGCAACTGCCAACAACGGTACCAAAAGGGTGGTGACGTTCATGCCGTACTGCGGCAGGTCGAATGGGGCGAAGAACAGACCCTGGATTAACAGCCCCAAAGCGAGACCTACTGCTGCTGGTGCTGCACCGAACAACAGGAACAGCGTCGAGCCGAGTATGAGATGCACCTCCGAGACGCCAACCGGATGATGCGGTAGCAGTTCAAAGAAGCCAAACACCAGCGCCGTGGCGGCGGCGGCGCGAACTACCAGCGAGACGGCACCGCGTTCGCCAATGGCGTCCGCAACGAGTTTGACGGTGTAGGTGCCGACGGTTGCGGCGGTAACATAGCTCAGCCAGAGTTTTCCGGCTTCCACGAGGCCAGGTTCGATATGCATGACGATGACTCCTTGGCCGCCTCTGCGGCTTGCTAGGTAAAAAAGGACAACAAGAAACTGCTCCGCCCTCAGTGAGAGGCTCGGCTGATCGCCACGGGCTCGCGATGCGGCAGATGCTCACCGGTGTGCCCGTGGGCCGGTGGACAACTTGCATTGAGCAAAACCACGGGTTGTCCATGGGGAGTATTCAGATAGGCCTGCCTCCATTCCTCGCCCCGTTGGACGATGTCCTCCATCCCGGTCAGGCCTAGGGTGGTGACCATTCTTTCCATGGCCGTGATCCATTGCCGGTAATAGGCGTCATTGACGCTTTCTCCGGGTTGCGCCGGGGCAGCCTTGATCTCTTCGCTGAATACCTGCACCCAGTCCTTCCAGGGGAACACGCCGGCTTGGTGCAAGTGCACCAGCAGGGAAAAAGCCTGAGCCTGCCAAGGCTTGTCGAACACCGGGCCTTCATCGTCGAGAGGGAGGCCGACGGCCTTGTAGTCGTGGCGCATGCTCGTGTTCATACGGCCTCCAGGTAGTTGTCCCATAGGTCGATGCACACACTGTCTGGTCGCCGTACTCCCCACAATTCTTCGGCACTGAAGCGTACGGCATAGACCTGCTGCGGCTGTTCGCCCAAACCGTGGGCCATCGTGTCCGGGGTAGCGAACGCGCCATGCGCGATCACGATTGTGCCGACCTTACCGCGCGCGTAGCGTGGCAGCCGGGTGTGATTGGTTGGGTTGAGGCACTTCGTTCGCACCCGGTCACCGACTCGGAACTGGCCGGGGACATCTTCTTTTGCCCGCGACGAGGCGCCGCCGAGCACTACGGCGTCGACGATGTCCGGTGTTAACACCGTGACGGGCTGTGTCGGTGGGGTTGGTTTGGCCGTACCCTGCAGTTCGGCGGTGCTGATGACGCCCTTCTCTGTCAGCAGGGTCTCGAAGGCGTGCAGCCAGTGCTCGTAGTAGCTCGACTGCAGGTATTCGGCCGGCTTCATGCGTTCGATGGCGTGGCGGAATTCGTCGACGTTGAAGTACCCGCCGACGAAGAGCGAGGCGAAGAGCGGAAAAACCCTGCGCTCCCAATCATGATGGAAGATGGGTTCGTGCTCTTCCGTGAGCACTGGGCCGAAACCATGCATGCCGCCCAGGTCGTGTATACCATTCATGGGTTTTCTCCTTCTCAGGTTCAGGCTACTTGATCCGGATTCTTAGGCAGTCCGGTACCGATCATGGCGTCGCGAGTCACGAGTTCGACCAGTTGTTCCTCGTTCCAGCCATCAGTACCCGCCGGACGTTCCGGCAATACCAGATAGCGCAGCTCAGCGCTGCTGTCCCAGACGCGAACTTCCTTGTCATCAGGAATCGTCAGACCGAACTCCGCCAGCACGCCGCGCGGGTCAATGACTATCCTCGAGCGATAAGGTGCGGACTTGTACCAGACCGGTGGCAGGCCCAGGGTCGGCCACGGGTAGCAGGAGCACAGTGTGCATACCGTCACGTTGTGCACGGTCTGGCTGTTCTCCACTACCACCATGTCTTCGCCCTGAACCCCAGAAAAGCCCAGCTCGGCGATGGCTGCAGTGCCATCTTCCAGCAGCCTGTGTTTGTACAGAGGGTCGAACCAGGCTTTCGCTATGACCTGGGCGCCGTTTCTCGGGCCGACCTTGTGTTGGTAGGTGTCCACCAAAGCATCCATGGCTACGGGATCGACCAGGCCCTTTTCCGTCAGCAGGGACTCGAGCGCTTTGACGCGTAGCGCTATGGCCTCCGGTGGCTCGGTGTGGTCGTGATCGTGATGATGTTCGTGCGTATGACTCATGTCTTTGCCCCCTCTGAAGTTGGTGAAATCGCTCCCTGCATTACTCGACGAGTGCAGCAATACCAGTATTCGGCGCCAGCTTTTTCACAGGTTACTTCCCTCGTTTCGGCCAAATTACCCCAACGCTTTTCATTCCTTTGGCGGGGTCCATTTCGGGGTGTGCGAGTACTACGTCGCGGTAGGAGGGGCTACCAATCACGGCGGGTTTAAACTTGATCAGAAAGTCATTGACCTCTTTGCGCAGGTCCGGCGCCAGATCGTAGTCGTTGTAGCATTCCTCAAGACAATCGAGCACGGCTTGCCAGTGCACCTCGGTAAGACCCATTCCGCGATGCGCGGTGACCATGTCCCTACCTCGGTATTTGGCGCTGCCACCCCAGTGTTCAGAAAGGAAATCGACAAAGTTGATGTGTTCCTTCTGGAATGTTGATTCGGACATGTGGGCCCAGATATGGCCGATAGCGGGATGTCCCATGGTCTTCCTCAAAACTGCACCTGCGAACTGATAAATGACGTCGTAGCCCCCAAGACGCGCATAGAGGGAGGGCTGTTGTTCCACGGATGGTTGCTGGTCGGTCATGATGCGGTTTCTCCGTTTCGGCTGGGGACGATCTCATTCGCTCAATGTCGTGTTCCGCACGGTTGATAAAGGGCGCGAGAACTTGCGACGAATACAAAATTAGAGCTGCTGTCGAGCGCACGCTTTGCTGGCAAGGACAATCGTTTGGTCTGGACGGACAACGGCTTAGAAAAACCGTGCTTGTGGCAGACGCAGAATGCTGACATCGGAACTGGTCCTGCGGCCATGGGGGTAGATATGGTCCGTGCCTGGGGTTCCTTTATTTCTGTCTTGACCGGACGGTTCGCTGTTCTAGATCGCCGTGGACGTTGGTGTTTTACGATTGCTCCCATTCCATCGGCGTTGCAGCACCAAGGTCCCGAGTTGCAGCAGGTAAGTGGCAAACTCTTCGGGTGCCATGTCCCATCTGTGTAAAAACCAGGATGAATCGGATAGTCGCTGCTGTTCTCGTAGATGCATGAGACACCTCGTCATTTGTGTTTTTAGGGACACGGCATGGAGTGAACATTATCTAGGGGAGATGAAGTGTGCTTGGTTCGAATGGACAACCGTTTGGTTAAAAAGGACAGGTATAGATGTCCGGCATACCAGTGGGCAGCGATGGTGCGGGGGGAGGGGATAGGGATAGGGATAGGCAGAGATAAACGGCCAGACACAAGAAAGCCCGCACTAGGCGGGCTTCTTGAGGTGATTCATAGACTGCTGTAGACATCTATGGATCGGTACTTGGTGGCTACACAGGGACTTGAACCCCGGACCCCAGCATTATGAATGCTATGCTCTAACCAACTGAGCTATGTAGCCAAGTGGCGCGCATTATTCGCGTAGAACGGGAATGCGTCAAGCATTTATTTTGAATTTTTATCTACGCTTTCAATTGTTTATCGGAAACGCGCGAGTTGGGCGACGAGTGGTTGATGATTCGCTGCTTCTGTGAAGAGACGCCCCTGGCGCCAGGCAATCCCTCGGCTGCTGGGCAAAGCAGCTCGTTGACCCTGCTTGCAACGGGACTGATCGCTCAAGGGGCTTGGGGCTGACGTTCGGTTTTGGCGGGAGCGGTGCGACGCTGTCAGGGTGATTGGTGATCTTCCTGGCACGTACGAAAAAGGTCTGATTCGGTTGGGCAGATATCCCTGTCGCCCAACGCTTGGCCAGTCAGCCGGTTTTACGATTGAAACGGGTTCTGGGTGGTGCGCTTGAGCTGCTCGCGTGCTCGCGACAGGCGTGAGCGAACGGTACCGATGGGGATGTCCAATACATCGGCGGTGTCCTGGTAGCTGCCGTCGGTTTCCAGCGAGGCGTACATCGTCCTGCGCATTTCCGTCGGCAGGTGGTCAATGGCGCTCAGGGTGTTCTCCAGGCGGCGGTTGATCTCAAACTCCCAATCCAGGTTGTTGTTTTCTTCCTGCCCATGCCACAACGATTCATCAAATTCGCAATGCACGGGTTTGGCATACATGCGCCTGAAGTGATTGCGAATCAGGTTCTGTGCGATGCCGCACATCCAGGTACTGAGCGAGGCGTTACCGCAGAAACGCTCGCGGTTGCGCCAGGCTTCCAGGTAGGTCAGTTGCAGAAGATCATCCGCATCTTCCGGGTTGAGTACGCGCTTGTGAATGAAGCGCCTGAGTTTTTTCTGCTGGTCGTCTGTCAGGTGATGCATGAATTGAGGCGAGCTGCCAACGAGGTGAGCTAAAGCTTCAATGGGGAGATTCATGTTTTTTTTCCTTAGGGTAGACGCAGTCGAGCGGGTGTCGACAGGTCCCTTTAGCACTCCCTGTGCCAAGCGGAAAAAATTCGTAACCTTATGATTTATATGTATAAATATTTTGAATTGATGCGTTTTTGTGCAGTGATTTGCACGGAGCACTGAAGGCTTTTGCAAGTTTTTTCAAATTCGTATTGAGAAAGGATTTCGATGGAACTGCATGGGGAGCCATTGCCACACAGGGAAACACTCTTCCTGTACTGGCGTGTCCATGAAAGTCGAATCCAACAACGATGTGCAAACAATCCGCCCCTGGATCAGGCGGCTATCAGTCATGCCTCAGTTCCCGCACCCGCGAAGGGAATCGATGAGCTTGCACATCTGTTCGGCCAGGAGGTGGAGCTCAACAGCCGAGCGCTGAGCGGCCGGCGGATGACGTTGCGCGTGCCCCCCGTCGAGCAGCTTGCGCAACTTTATGATCAGTTGGGCCATCCGGCCAAGAAGACGCTGGCGTTCCTTTCGCTACTCTTCAGGCAGCAATTGCAGGGCAGACCTACTGTCGAAAAATTGCTGAAGCTTGCGGACGGGGACCCGGCGCGTGCGTTTGTGGTGCTCAAGCATGTGGCTGCCAAGGCTGGCAGCGAGGTCCGTCAGTCCGACGCTACGTTGGCGCGCGATGCCATTGCCCAGCTTGAAGCCCGTTTCAAAGGGGAGATCCAGGCAGGCCTGAACATTGCCTTGGCGTTGCAGTCGGCCGGGGTCGACCCGCAGGAGCGCCAGGCACTGCGTATGCTCTACTACGCCAATGTGGTCACGCGCCAATCCCTGTCGACGATGATGCAGGCTTTGCTGGGTGTATACGGTGGTGAGCAGTTCCACATCGGGCTCCAGGTGATGCGTAAGGCGTTGGCGGATGACATTGCGGCCAAGGTGTCGTCAATGCCCACGCCCCTGTTGCGCACTTTGCTGCAGGGCCTGCGAGACTGCGGGCAGTTGAGCTCCGTGTTGGCTGGGTGCAATGAGTTGATCGGGCGCTTGGGCATCGAACATGACGCGGTAGGCTTGTTGCAGCGTCTGCTGGCTTATGCCGGCGGTGGCATTGAGGCTGCTGAGGCCCTGCGATTGGTGAATGATCTGGGAGGGGTCTCATCCCTCCAGCAACTGTTAGCCCTCCAGGCGATTTACCCATTGTTCAAGCAGTTGCCCTTGGCCTTGTGGTCTGACAATCAAGTACGACGGGATACCTTGGCTCGGCTTGTGACGGTGGTGGACGAAATGGACCGGCATATGCGCGGGCCTACACGACATGCCGGTGAGCCGAGGACCATGACGTGACCGCTCTGTCGGCCATCAACCGTGTATTGCTCAAAGTGGCACAACGCGCCGAAGTGTTGGGCGCCGTGGTGGTCATGGCCATCGTATTCATCTTTATTGTGCCGCTGCCCACCTGGCTGGTGGACATTTTGATCGCCCTCAATATCTGCATTTCGTGCCTGTTGATCGTGCTTGCGCTCTACCTGCCGGGCCCCCTGGCGTTTTCGTCGTTTCCGTCGATCCTGTTGTTGACCACCATGTTTCGACTGGCCCTGTCGATTGCAACCACGCGTCTGATCCTGCTGGAGCAGGATGCGGGTGACATCGTCGAGGCCTTCGGTAATTTCGTTGTGGGAGGCAACCTGGCAGTGGGGATGGTGATTTTCCTGATCCTGACCCTGGTTAACTTCCTGGTGATCACCAAAGGCTCGGAACGGGTTGCCGAGGTCGCGGCGCGGTTCAGCCTGGACGCGATGCCTGGCAAGCAGATGTCCATCGACAGTGACTTGCGTGCCGGCCTGATTGACGGCACACAAGCGCGGGACAAGCGCGAGCAGTTGTCCCGTGAGAGCCAGTTGTTCGGCGCGATGGATGGGGCCATGAAGTTCGTCAAGGGCGACGCTATCGCGGGGTTGATCATCGTCGTGGTCAACCTGTTGGGCGGCTTCTCTACGGGCATGTTCCAGCACGGCTTGAGCGCTGCTGAATCAATGACGTTGTATTCGGTGCTGACTATCGGCGACGGTCTGATTGCACAGATTCCGGCGCTGCTGATCTCTCTGACCGCCGGCATGATCATCACCCGCGTGGCGCCGGAGGGGCGTAAGGGCATCAGTAACATGGGTGCCGAAATTGCCCGGCAAATGACCAGCGAGCCCAAGAGCTGGGTCATCGCTTCGGTGGGCATGCTCGCGTTTGCGATAGTGCCCGGTATGCCGACCGGGGTATTTATCCTTATTTCGCTGATAACCGGCAGCCTGGGGTATTACCTGATGCGCCAGCGTCAGCGACAGGCAGAGCCCGCGGCCGCAGTCGCCGAAGCCGTGCGTCCCGAAGAAAACGGAAAAGAGGACTTGCGCGGGTTTGATCCGTCGCGCCCTTACCTGTTGCTGTTCCCCCCGGTTTTGCGTGGGACGCCTGAGGTGACGGAGCTTATTCATGGAATTCGTCAGGCCCGAAATGCACTGGTTGCCAATATCGGTCTGACCCTGCCGCCCTTCGAAGTCGAACTCGATGACTCGCTGGCCGCCGACGAAATGCGTTTTTGTGTGCATGAAGTGCCGATGGTCAAGGCCTCGGTTGTCAACTATCTGGCCGTTGAGCGTAACGCCTTGACGGTCGAGCCTGAGCACGGAATACCCGGGCTGGCTGAGCGTGATGAACAGGACTGGGTCTGGCTGGCACCGGATGATCCATTGCTCGATGACCCGCAATTGGAACGCTTTACCGCGACCAGTCTGATCATCGAACGCATGAAGCAGGCCATGATGCTCAGCGGACCGCAGTTCCTGGGGATCCAGGAGAGCAAGTCGATCCTCAGCTGGCTGGAGCACAACCAGCCGGAACTGGTGCAGGAACTGCAACGAATCATGCCGCTGTCGCGGTTTTCGTCAGTATTGCAACGCCTGGCCGGTGAAGGCGTGCCGCTGCGCGCCGTGCGGTTGATTGTCGAATCGCTGATCGAGTATGGCCAGCATGAGCGTGAGCCGGAAGCATTGGCCGACTACGCGCGTATTGCGCTCAAGGCGCAGATTTTCCATCAGTACAGCGAGGCCGACGGCCTCCATGCCTGGCTGCTGTCACCGCACTCTGAAAACATCCTGCGTGAGGCATTGCGCCAGACCCAGACCGGGGTGTTTTTCGCGCTTGACGACGACCACAGCGCCGCGTTGATCACCCTGCTTAACCAGGCCTTTACCTTAAGGGCCAAGAGCAAGAGTGTGCTGTTGGTGGCGCAGGACCTGCGTAGTCCCTTGCGTACTTTGCTGGTGGAAGAGTTCAACCATGTTCCGGTGCTGTCGTTTGCCGAGTTGGGGAACACCTCCAAGGTCAAAGTGCTGGGGCGCATTGACCTTGGCCAGGACGAGCTGATGCGTGGTGCAGTGGCATGAGTATTCGGCCATGACCAGCGTGGAGGCCTCGCTGATGTTTGAGTTAAGGGTGCTTGACGGGCTGCGCCAGGGCGCTGCGTTGCCGTTGTTTGGGGAGCAGTGGAGCATTGGCGCTCACGCAGACGCCGACCTGATGTTGAACGACCCGGGCGTCGTCGAGCAGCATGCGCGCCTGCGGCTTATTGACTCCAACTGGTTGGTGCAGGCCGAAGCGGGGCTGTTGCGAGACCCCGAAGGCCAGGTACTGGCGCAGATCGCCAAGCTGGAACTGAATGTGCCGTTTTCAGTAGGAGGGGTGCGTCTGTGCGTCACCTTGGCCGAGGAGCCTTGGCCCCAACCCGCAGCCCCTGTGACGGTAGCGCCGCCGCCGGCCCATGAGCCTGCGCAAGCGATGAAGTTATCGTCAATCTCGCAGTCGCAACAAAAGCGCCTGATCAGCCTGGTGTTGGTGGTGACGGCAATCCTCGTGGCCGTGGGCACGGTCTCTACAGGGGAGCGTGAGGCGCAGGCTTCGCTGATGCCGCCCGTGGTTCAGAAACAGGAGCTGGCTTCGCCTTTTGAAGTACGCCAGCAGCTATTGAAGATGCTCAGCGAACGTGAGTTGAGTCAGCGGGTCACCTTGCAAGTGATCAATGGCCAGGTGGCGCTCAGCGGAGATGTTTCCCAGGACGACGTGGAGCTGGTAGCGCGCATGCTCAGCCGTTTTGGTGAGCAATTCGACAGCTCGGTACCGGTGATCAGCCGTGTGCGTGCGCGCGACGGCACACTGCCATTTAGGATTGTGCAGATCGTCGGCGGGCCGAACGGTCACGTGGTCCTGGAAGAGGGCGGCCGACTGTTTGTGGGCGACGAAGTGGAAGGGCTGCGATTGGTGCTGATCGACAACAGCAAGGTGGTTTTCGACGGCGCGCAGCGTTACGAGGTGCGCTGGTGAGTGCGGATTTGCAAGCGCGTCTTGAAGCCTGGCAGCAGCGCCAGTCCCAGTCATTGAGCAACTTTGCGCCGGTGACGATGCGTGGCCGAATCCAGCGCGTCAACGGCATGCTGCTGCAGTGCCGGCTACCCCAGGCGCGTATCGGCGATTTGTGCCAGGTGGAAAAAAGTCCGGGCGACTACATGCTCGCCGAGATCATCGGCTTCGATCAGCAGGATGCGGTGCTCAGCGCCTTGGGTAATTTGGAAGGCGTGCGGGTAGGCGCTGGAGTGGAGCGCCTTGGGGTATCGCATCGAGTCCAGGTCAGCGAGGCCCTGTTGGGCCAGGTGCTGGATGGTTTCGGACGGCCGATTACGGGGCAGGGCGTGAGTGCGTTTGTCGAGGCTGACTTACCGGATACCAGTGCGGTGTTGTGTGAAGCGCCGCTGCCCACCGAGCGGCCGAGGATTAACCGTGCACTGGCCACCGGCGTGCGTTCGATCGATGGCCTGATGACGATTGGCGAGGGGCAGCGAGTAGGCCTGTTCGCCGGGGCCGGTTGTGGCAAGACCACCTTGCTGGCCGAGATCGCGCGTAACGTCGAGTGCGATGTCATCGTATTCGGGCTGATCGGCGAGCGGGGGCGGGAGCTGCGTGAGTTTCTCGACCATGAGCTCGATGACCAGTTGCGCGCCAAGGCGGTCCTGGTGTGCGCCACCTCCGATCGCTCCAGCATGGAGCGCGCCCGAGCTGCGTTCACGGCCACGGCATTGGCCGAAGGGTTTCGGCGCAAGGGGCAGCGGGTATTGCTGCTGATTGACTCCTTGACCCGTTTCGCCCGGGCCCAGCGTGAGATCGGCCTGGCTGCCGGCGAACCCCTGGGGCGCGGAGGTTTGCCTCCTTCGGTATATAGCCTACTGCCACGGCTGGTGGAGCGTGCCGGGTTGACGCGTGACGGAGTGATCACCGCCATCTATACGGTGCTGATTGAGCAGGACTCCATGAACGATCCGGTGGCCGATGAGGTTCGCTCGCTGCTCGATGGGCATATCGTGCTGTCCCGCAAGCTTGCCGAGCGTGGGCACTACCCGGCGGTGGATGTGTTGGCAAGTCTTTCACGGATCTTGAGCAACGTCGCGGAGCCGGAGGACATCCAGGCGGGTACGGCATTGCGACGGTTGTTGTCGGCGTACCAACAGATCGAGCTGATGCTCAAGCTGGGGGAGTATCAACCCGGCAGCGATGCCCTGACCGATCTGGCGGTGGACAGCCGTCAGGCGGTCGACGGGTTCCTGCGTCAGGACCTGCGTGAGCCTACGCCGATGTTGACGACGCTGGAGCAACTTAAGGAGCTGACCGCCCATGTCCCATTCTGATGTGCTTCTCGGCGAGGTCGAGACGTTGCGGCGCCTGCGCAGGCACAGGGCTGACCGCGCCGAGCGTGCCCTGCGTGAGGCCAAGCGCGCCCAGCAGGCCCTGCTCGTGGATATCCAGCAGGCTAAGGATGTGCTTGAGCAGACTCGGCAGGAGGAGGCTCGGCAAAGTGCTGAATTGCTCAGTCAGCATCAGGGGCAGGTGCTGAGCCTGAAGGCCTTGAAATCCTGGGGCGCACAGGAGCGAACGTTATCTGCCAGTACCCGGCGGGACCAAGGCCAACTGGCGCAATTACAAGGCCAGCAAGACGAAAAGGAAAGCCGCGTCGGGAGTGCTCAGAAACACGTCACCGCGTGTCTGCGGCAGGTGGAGAAGCTTCAGGAGTTATCCCTTCTTCTGGCCCAGGAGCCGACATGACCCAGGTTTCAAATAAACCCGTTGAGCGCCCACGTCCGCGTGAGGTGCGCGAGGAGCGGGAGCCGGGCGCTACGGGCGTAGTGTCTTGGGAACAAGGGCGACTGTTCGCTCAACTGTTTGCCGATAACGATGAAGGCACTGGATCGGGAGCTTCCTTATCGGGAATCAAGGCGTCGACCGGTGCCTCCATGGTCGAGGCCCTTACCGAGCAATTAGCTCCTCGCATACAGGCTGGTTCCCAGTGGCCGCTGCAGGCGGTGTTGTACTTGCCTCGGCTGGGGCGGATCAATGCCAGCGTTCGCCGTGAACAGAGTGCCTGGAGCATTGAACTGGAAGCGGAACATGACGCCACGGCGCGTTGGCTCAACGGTGTGCGGCAACAGTGTGAGGACCGGTTCTCGGCAGTGCTGGGGTTGCCGGTCAACCTGCTTGTGCCTAGTACCGGTTGCGCATGAAAGTGCCGCACTTGACCTTTCCCTTAATCAAGAGCGACACGGTTGCCGCACGCCGTCGACTGGGGCGCGGCTTGCGCCTGGCGTTTCAGGTCGCCAGCGAGGACGGCGAGCTGCGGCTGGAACCTGGACGGGCACCAGCAGGTGCCGAGGCGTTCTGCTTCGAAACCGTGTGTGGTGTCCTGGCGCTCGCAGAAGCGGGGCCGTTGCTCAGCCTGCTGGGCGAATGCCCGGTGACATTGGCCCCGTCCGGCAACGATCCGGAGTCCTGGTTCTGGGCTTTGTTCCAGCATCACCTGAGCCCGCAGGTGAGTGCGTTATTGGGGGATATCCGATTGCTGGAGACCGACCGGCCCAAGGGGTTTGGTTGCCGGCTCAGCGTAACCCTGGGGGAGTCGCGGGTTGTGGGCTATCTGTGGCTGGCCCCTGAAACGTTCCTGGCGTTGTGCGACGCCGGGCCATGGCACGCCACTGCCGGGCCGATGCCGGCGCGGTTCCAATTGGCAATTGCCGTGACCCTTGGGCGTTTGCAGTTACCGATTGCGCAGGCTCGTAGCCTGCGTACCGGTGATGTGCTGGTGCTTGAACAGACCTTTTTTCAAGCCGAGGGCAGCGGCTACATACAGGTTGGCAAACAGCGGCTGCATGGCTGCATTGACGATGCCACTGGTGCTTTGTGCCTGACCCTTACTTCTATCGAGGACACGTCCATGGACGAAGATTTTGCAGCGCCCCATTATTCGGAATACGAGGAAGGGGAGCCCGTGGAGGATGTATTTGGCAATGAGCCGTTCGATGAGTTGAGCATGGCGCTGAATGTGCGCTGCGGAACGCTGAACCTTACGCTGGGTGAACTGCGTAATCTCGCACCCGGCTCGGTGCTGGGTATCGCCGGTTACGCCCCCGGTATGGCGGGCCTTTATTATGGTGACCGCCCCATAGGCCAGGGACAGTTGGTGGAAGTCGACGGGCGCCTGGGGTTGCAGTTGTCCCGCGTGATGTTCGGCCGATGATACTCCAAGGGCTCGACCCCCTCGTTCTCGCGCTTTTTCTTGGGGCACTGACGTTGATGCCCCTGCTGTTGGTCATCTGCACATCGTTTTTGAAAATCGTGATTGTGCTGATGATTACCCGAAATGCCATCGGCGTGCAGCAGGTGCCGCCCAGCATGGCAATCAATGGCATAGCGTTGGCAGCGACGTTGTTCATCATGGCGCCGGTGGGTTACGAGATCGCCGAGAGCGTCAAGGCTTCGCCCCTGGACATGAGCAATGTGCAAACGGTACTGCAGACGGGTGGAGAGGCCATCAAGCCGTTGCGTGCCTTCATGCTGCGCAACGTGGACCCGGATGTGCTGACGCATCTGCTGGAAAATACCGCGCGGCTGTGGCCCGCACAGATGGCGCAGGAGGTGCAGCGCGAGGATCTGATTCTGTTGATTCCGGCCTTCGTGCTGTCGCAGTTGCAGGCAGGGTTCGAGATCGGCTTCCTGATCTACATTCCCTTCATCGTGATCGACCTGATCGTCTCCAACCTGCTGCTGGCGCTGGGCATGCAAATGGTCTCGCCAATGACCATTTCCCTGCCGCTCAAACTGCTGTTGTTCGTGCTGGTATCCGGCTGGTCGCGGCTGCTCGACAGCCTGTTCCTCTCCTATCTCTGAGTGGCTTATGGAACCGATCGTGCTGTTCAAACAGGGCATGTTGCTGGTGGTGGTGTTGTCGGCGCCACCGTTGATCGTGGCGGTGGTGGTGGGTGTGCTGACATCCCTGGTGCAGGCACTGATGCAGATACAGGACCAGACGCTGCCCTTTGGCATCAAGCTGGTGGCGGTGGGTATCACGCTGATCATGACCGGGCGCTGGATTGGCGTGGAGTTGATCCAACTGATCAACCTCACCTTCGAGATGATCGGCCGCTCGGCCCTGAACTGAGGCCTCGCCTGTGCTGCTCTATCTCGAATTCCTGCCCAGCCTCTTGATCGGCATGGCGCGTATCTACCCATGTGCCATCCTGGTGGCGGCGTTTTGTTTTCAACACATACGCGGCATGCTTCGGCACACCATTGTGATGGTCATGGCATTGCTGCCCGCGCCGGGTATCCATGCGGCGCTGGAGGGCCAGGACTACTCCGCGCTCATGCTCGGTGCGTTGGTACTCAAGGAGGTGGCGCTGGGATTGTTGCTGGGAGTGTTGCTGGCGATGCCGTTCTGGATGTTCGAAGCAGTGGGGGCATTGCTGGATAACCAGCGCGGTGCACTTGCCGGTGGTCAGCTCAATCCTTCACTGGGGCCGGATGCCACGCCCATCGGGCACTTGTTCAAGCAACTGGCGATTTTTCTGCTGATGGTCAGCCTGGGGTTGGGCGCGTTGACCCAGGTGATCTGGGACAGCTACCTGATCTGGCCCCCCACCGTGTGGTTTCCGCTGCCTGCGCCTAATGGCATGAGTGTATTTGTCGGTCTGCTGGGCGATACCTTCACGCACATGATGCTGTATGCCGCGCCTTTCATTGCGGTGCTGTTGTTGCTGGAGTTCGGTATTGCGCTGCTGGGGGTCTACAGCCAGCAATTGCAGGTGAGTACGCTGGCGCCGCCGGTCAAGAGCCTGGCAGGTATTGGTATTGTGCTGTTGTACTTTGCCCTGCTGCAGGACCTGATCGTCGGGCGCATGCTCCAGTTGGGTGACCTGAAACACTCGCTGGGGCTTCTCTTCAAGGCCTCATTGCCATGAGTGATTCGGGGGAAAAAAAACACCCGGCGTCTGCCAAGAAGCTGCGCGACCAGCGCAAGAAAGGCCAGGTCGCCCAGAGTCAGGACGTCCCCAAGTTACTGGTACTCACGGCTATCAGTGAGATCGCCCTGTTAACCGCCGAGACCAGCCTTCAGCGCTTCCAGCAATTGATGGTGTTGCCGATGTCGCGCTTGAGCCAGCCGTTTGTACGCGCGTTGGAAGAGGTGCTGGTTGAAGGGCTGGTCATGTTTGCTTCGTTTGCCCTGTTGATGGTCGGAGTGGCGATCACGACGAAGCTGATCAGCAGTTGGATGCAATTCGGGTTGCTGTTCGCCCCGGAAGCGCTGAAGCTCGATTTCAATCGCCTCAACCCGGTCAGCCAGCTCAAGCAGATGTTCTCTGCCCAGTCGGTGATGAATCTGTTGATGAGCATCGCCAAGGCGTTCCTTATCGGCCTGATTGTTTACCTGGTGGTCTGGCCTTCGCTGGGGGTATTGATCAACTTGGCAAACAGCGATCTGCAAAGTTACCTGCTGGCGCTGATCGCCCTGTTCCGTCATCTGCTGCACGCCTGCCTTGGGTTGCTGCTGGTGCTGGCCCTGATTGACCTGGCCTTGCAGAAGTACTTCTTCGCCAAACGCATGCGCATGACCCAGGTCGAGGTCGTCAAGGAGTACAAGGACATGGAAGGTGACCCCCATGTGAAAGGCCAGCGCCGCTCGTTGGCGTACCAACTGGCCCAGGAGGAGCCGAAGGTCAAGCTGCCCAAACTAGAGGAGGCCGATATGTTGGTGGTCAACCCGACGCACTTTGCGGTCGCCTTGTACTACCGGCCCGGTAAGACGCCGCTGCCGTTACTGATCAGCAAAGGCACCGACGCCGAGGCCCGCACGTTGATCGTACGAGCCAAGGCCGCCGAGGTGCCGGTGATCCAGTGTGTGTGGCTGGCCCGCACGCTATATACGAAACAGCTCGGTGCAAGCATTCCTCGCGAAACCTTGCAGGCCGTTGCGCTGATCTACCGCACCTTGCGCGAGCTGGATGACGAAGCCAAGCGCGAAACCCTGGAGTTGCCGGAGCTTGAGCGGCGTTGATCAGCGACTGGAAGATGCGTCCAGGGCACCGAGGTTGGCCAGCGATAACATTCGGCTGAGAGTCTTGTCCAGCGTGTTACGCGCTGCCGGCAGCGCGTGCCAGATCACCAGGGCGTACTGGGCATCGAGGTAGATGAAAAAGCCATCGTATAACGACGCGTATTCAAAGCGTCGCTCCAGCACCCATTGCAGTTGCCCGGTTTGCTGCGCTTCACGGGCGATATGCAAGGCCATCCCCCGCTGATTGCCGCCTTGCAGCGCACACACCTTGATGCCGGGAGCGAGCGGCAGGTGAGCGGCAGCGCCGCTCACCAGACTGTCCAGAAACACCTGGCGTTGTGCGTCGGGCATTTCCTTCACGCTCATCGTTCCAGTGATACCGTTTGGTAGTCTTTTCGCTCCCCGGCGGGGCCCGGCTCGACACGCATCTGCGGTGGCCACCAGATCACCATTTTGTCCTTGGCCGATTGCGGGCGCGAGCACGAGTCGCCCTTGCAGGTGGGGGTGCAGCCGGCGACGAGCAGCGCGGTGCCGATCAGGGTGACGCAAAATAAGCGGTGTTTCATGGCGTAGCCTTTTGAGCAGGAGAGATCAAGGAGGGGCGGGGCACACTGAGGTGTTCATCCTTCACCACTGGGCGCATGGCGATAAATACCTCGGCTTCTTCACCCGGCTTGAGCCAGGCGCGCGGCCATACGCTGACGGCCAGGGTCTGGGAGTTGCTGCACTCTTTTTCGTCGATACGCACATTGCGTTTGAACTGGTTGCGCAACACCACCACCGCTACGTTGTACTCAGGGCCTGCATACCACTGGCTGCGTTCGGTGTTCAGCGCCAGCAAGTCGCGGGTGTTGCACAGGGTATTCAGCCCCAGCGGCATCGGTGCAGCCTTGAACGCCTTGGGCACTTCACCGCTGACCAAATGCGCCAGGGTGCTGATGATATCGCTGCGCTTGATCACCGGTTGGTGAGGGCTATAGCGCCGCGCCAACGGTGCGAGGGCTGCCTGCAATTCGACTTGGTCGTCCTGGGGCAGGTAGCGCGACGGATCGGCCTGGTCACCGATGACACGTGGGGTGAGAATGAACAGGCGTTCACGCCGATTGTTCTGCCGTTCGGTCGAGGAAAACAGCGCCTTGCCCAGTAGCGGGATATCACCCAGCAGGGGGACTTTGTTGCGCTTGTCGCTGCTTTCGGTGACGTGGAAGCCACCGACCACCAGCGAGCGCTTTTCCGCCATGACCGCCTGGGTGCTGACTTTGCCTCGGCGTACGTCAAGGTTGCCGGGGAGGGGGTTGCTCTCGTCGAAGTTACCATCTTCGATATCCACTGCCAGATGGATCTGGTGGTCGCCCCGGCTGGTGATTACGCGGGGCACAACCTGGAAGCTGGTCCCCACGGTGACCGGCAAGATGGTTGCATTCTCTCTACCGGGCGTCAGGTATTGTGTGCGGTTGAAGTCGATCACCGCCGGTTGGTTTTCCAGCGTGAGCACCGAGGGATTGGAAACCATGCTCGCCAGCCCCTTGGCTTCCAGCGCACGTATATCCGCGTAGAAACGCTCGCGGTTTTCAATCGACACCTGCGACGAAGTGCCCGGTGCCATATTGACACCGCCACGGAAGCGACTGTTCTGAAAACCCCAGTTCACCCCGAATTCTCGCAATTGCGTGCGTTCGATATCGAGAATGATCGCGTCGATTTCCACCAGTTTGCGCGCGACATCGAGTTGAGTGATCAGCTCGCGATACATGGCCTGGCGTTCCGGCAAGTCGTAAATCAGCACTGCGTTATTGCGTATATCGGCCTCGACGCGAATCCGACTATTGGAGACCGGGGCGCGTGGGGTGACCGCGGGGCCGATGTCCAGTGATGCCGGGTTGGCGTTAGCACCGAGCATCTGGCCCAGCAACGGGTTGCCTAGCCGGGGAATGTTGGGAGTGAGTGGCGCGGGTGGTGAGGTGGGACGCTGGCTCAGCCTCGAGAGATTCGAGATATTCGAGGTGGACCGCGGTTCCAGCAGCCCGCGCAAAATGCTGGCAACACCTGGGACAGCGAGCTTTTCGCCGCGGTAATCCACATGACGGTCCGCCGCATTTGCGAACTTCAGCGGGTAACTCAGCACGCTTTGTTTTTCATCCGGTGTGCGGCGTTGACTGCTGAAGTGCTTGATCTGTTCGATGTAGCGCTTGGGGCCGGAGACGAGTACCACACCGTCTTCCGGTAACTCGCCCCAGCCGAAGCGGCTATCGAGCAGTCCGATATCGGTCAGGGCCTGCTTGAGGTCGGCGATGGTTTCGGAAGAGACTTCAAGGCGCGCGGAGTCCTGCTGGTCCAGGGTGCTGACGAACAGGGTGTTGTTATAAAGGTACCACTGAAAACGATGCTCAACGGCCAGCCTGTCCAGCATTGACTGCGGGGTATTCGCGCGGATCTTGCCATTGACATTGCCTTCCAGCAGGCCCTCGATTTGCAGTCGCGTGCCAAAGGTCTGAGCGAAGTCTTCGAGTACGTCTCGTAGGGGTTTGTGTTCCGCCTCGTAGGCGTAGGCGGTGTTTTTCCATTCTGAGGGAATGGCAGCCAACGTGCTGCTTAGCGGGATCAATAGCGAGCAAAGCAGGCCGATACGGCACCAACGGACGCGTTTGGATAAAACGATGGGCGAATCAAAACGCAGACTCCTGCGCTCGCGGGTCTTGTTATTCATGGGAGTACTCTGGTTAGCACAGCTGTGAACGAAGCGGGAGAGGCTTGACGCTCAGGGGAGGGCGCCAAAGACGTGCGAAGATAGCTCGCCATGCATCGCGTTGATTGAGTAAGGCTGCCAGAGAGTCGAGCACATGTGGCTCACTCAGTTTGCCTTTCAGACTCTGAGTAAGCCAAAGCACACCAGTGTCTGGGTTCTGAGCCAGTGCACCCTGGAAATGCACGAGGCTGGCGGCGCCCAGACGTGCCCAATACTGTAGAGCCACGCCGTCAGCTCGAGTTGACGTCAGTTGGGCGGCAAGTAACAAAACGCTTTCCTGATATATCAATGTGACTTCGCCATCCTCTTCAAGTAATGTCATTTGTTCTTCTTTGTTACGCAGCCAGTCACAAATTAAATCTTTCATTTAATTGAAAAAGTCAATTGTGGTTCTGAGCGACTGATTTACAATCTTGGCGTGATCCTGATCCAAAGAATTGGCCATTTCTTTGTTAAGTGCCAACTTAAAAAAAAGTTCGCCATCCCAATTGTCTGGCGATGCCTCCCTGAAAAAAGATGTAAACTCTCTGTCAGCGTTCTTCCGGTTTCTTATAACTTCTGAAGTGAAGGTGTTATAGAAGTCCATGATCTACCTTTATGGCGGATGTCGTTGAGGGGGGATTCATTACTAAATAGGGAACATTAATAAACGCTAGAGAAGATCGAGCTCAGACATCGATCCGACGATCCCTAACCTGTTCGTAAAGAGCGTTGCGCATGTCGTTCCAGCTGATTCTGAAATCTCCTTCATCTGTCTTCAATACAAGGGTTTGGGAGTCGATTGAAGTGTCGGCTTTAAGCTTCCATACTGTACTTCCATAGCGGGCTAAACAGTGCGTTACCTCTTTAAGGTCATGTGGGTGGCACACCAGTGTTGCGGAGATTTCGTCGACTTGGCTTTTCAGTAATTGTTTGATAAGAGCTGCCACTCGTTGGGGGGCTACTATCTCGTCAAGCAGGTTATGTATAGCCTGATTGGTGATCTGGGTGGCGTAATGTTCCAAGTTGTCGCACATCGTTTGCCTACTACGTTCCCACCGCTTGAGCTGAGCATCGACGCGTTGCCAGATATTAAACGAAGCCTTTTCCAGCAACACCTCACATTTTTCCTCTGTCAACCTGATCAACTCTTCAGCTTGAGCGTTTGCGTCACGCAAGAGTTGGTTAGCATGCTTCCAGTTTGCAAGCTCTTCCCGGGGGATTATGCTACGTGGCACGCTAGGCGAGGGCCCGGATAACTCAATGTTGTAACGGCATAACATTGTTGAACTCCTCAGTTGTGCCAGCTGTGGGCATGTCATCACTCGTCAATGTAGTAGCGCGCCATACGACTGCCTGCCAGAGTGTGTCGAGTCGATTACCTGTGATTCCGTGCGGAAGGTTTGTTGTTTCAACCTCAACCACACATTTGCGGGGGAATCGCAATCTAAGACGCTGCCAAGTCGCGGGTTCAATCCAGCTATGGAGCAGTTGTAGCAGGTCAGAATCGGGCGGCAGTATCACGCGGGGCAACGCCTTGGAAAGACGCACGCACCATTGGTGATGAATGTCGGTCAAGAGGGCTGAGTCCTGGGGATTGAAGGTGTGGTGAACCAATGCCAGCATTAGGTTCAGTTGTTCCCTCGAGGCCAGCGCCAGGCGGATCACTGTGGGGTGCGGGTTAGCGGGCAAGCAGGCTGCATAACCTAGTAGTTTGTCTGGTACTGACTGTCCACTGCGAAGAAGCGTTTCAATCACTGGGTAATCTGCGCCCTTCCAGTCATCGTGGGCGGTCTCCCAGGGAAATACCCACCATCGTGCCCACGACAGGTATTCATGAAACTGATGATCCAGTCTAGTTGTCATGAACAGAAACCGTTGATCTGCCCGTGGAGCCCGTTTCTTGAAGGCCACTCTGACGTCGTTTGTACAGGAGCAATAAGGCGACCGTGAGGACGATCACGCTGAGCAGTAAAACGATCACGCTGGTTCGCCAGAACCCAAGATCATCGCCAGGCACCAGGAAAGGACCGAAATACACTAGCCGTTGCTGCTCCTGGTAAATCGTCGCGGGCACGAATATCACCGAGAGTTTTTGCAGGTTGTCCACTGCCATAGACATGCCAGGGATACTGCTCGCTACCATTCTGCGAATTCGTGCTCTGATGTTATCGGGGTCTAACCGTGGGTCGTGCTTGATGAATACCGAAGCCGATGCCGGTTGTACTGGCTCCCCTGGAGCGACGCGTTCCGGTAACACGACGTGCACGCGTGCGACGATGACGCCGTCAATGTTGGACAAAGTGGCCTCAAGTTCTTGGGATAAGGCATAGATATAGCGCGCGCGCTCTTCCAATGGCGTTGAAATTACCCCTTCCTTGCGAAAGGTATCCCCTAGCGTGGTCCGAGTAGCTCTGGGTAGACCTACGGCTTCCAGCGTTCGTACAGCTCGCCCGATATCAACCGCATTAACCGTGATGACAACACCGTCCTTGGCGGGAATTTTTTTGGCGCGAATATTTTTATCAGCCAATTCGGCTACGACTTCATTGGCCTCCTGTTCGGAAAGCTGGCGATGAAGTTCTACGCTGTCGCTGCATCCGCCCAAGAGGGATGCAATGCCAATGAAGATGACGGCAAAGAGAGGGGGTATTATTTTCATTACTGCAAGTTACATATCTTGTCGACGCCTTGGGTCGTCTTGGCGAGACATTTTGTCAACAGATGTGGAGTAAGTTGTGCGTTAAAAAAATCGCGAGGGAAAGTTTTGTAGACTTCAAAGTCTAGCTCTTTTTTAGGCGCACGGACGAGTTTGGAAAAACGGTTCATTGAGGCGCTGAGCTGATTGGACGCCTCCACAAAAAGCTGGGGGACGGTAGCCCTGGAAGACACTGTCTTTGTAACGCCTGAACCTTCGAGCATTGATGAAAAAAAACTGGCATCCCTACTGTACGCTGGATGCTCAGGTGCTGAGTAGGTAACGTTGCCTCTGTCGGACTGATTTGAACGTTCAGTTTCTTCTATTCGCATGGCATGTGGGCTCATTGATTAATCATAGTGACTTTCTATGAGGGCAGATGAAGTGATCTTCAGGCTGGCAAGATGGTTACCTCTTGATGGCCAGGTGCAAGAGGTAACCTATATATCAGCTGATTAGTTACTGGCCTTTGGATTTTTGTAGCATATCGTTAACGTTCTTCATTTCGGCGCCTAGCCAACCGTTATCTAAAATATCTCTTTGTTGCTTAGCTGATATCGCTTTGGCTTCTGCTTCGTTAGAGCTCCCATAGTTTGAATAAGGGGAACTAGTCGGGTTTTGACCGATTGAATTAGACATATAAGCTCCAAACGTAAATTTGAGTTTATTTTACCTAGCATATATTTGCTTAGGTGCTACCTGTGTGGCTATCGTGAAAAATGCGTTCCCTGAGCGTCGAGGTTAAATGTTTCTAATTGTGTATGTTGGAAGGCCTATCTGTGTATCCTGCCAGTGTATTGATAGGACTGGCCTCGCAAGGAATGTTTATGAATAAAGCGATGTGGTCTTTTAGTAAGTAAAAAACAGAAACATGGCTTTATGTCAAAGAAATTTCCAGATGTTTGATCCTGTGGTATAGCGTGCGCTTGGAAGTACCTAATTCAATGGCCACTGCATTTACACAGTAGTCATGGCGGCGCAAAGACTCCTCAATCAGCGTTTTTTCGATTTGCTGCAGATTTGACTTCAGGCTTGTTTTTTTGCCCTGGTGGGCGGAGGGCGGGCTTGAGAGCACTGGCAGTCCTAATACAAATCGCTTCGCCGTCGAACGTAGCTCGCGAACGTTGCCCGGCCAAGTGTGAACAAGCAGCTGATGCAGCAGACTCTCAGGTGGAGGCGGGGTAGGAAGTTTGAAATATTCTGCTTCTTTCTGGACCATCTCCAGAAATAACGAAATGATACAGTCACGTCGATCACGCAAGGTGGGCAGCTGAATGTTGACGACATTCAAGCGGAAGTACAGATCGCGCCTAAAGGTGGATTGCTCGACCATTTCGTGCAAAGAATGCTGGGCTGATGCTATGACCCGCATGTCCACCGGGATAAAACGGGTCGAGCCTAGGCGCTCCACACCGCGTGACTCTAGTACGCGCAGCAATTTTGCTTGCAAGCTTAGAGGCATGCTGTCGATCTCATCCAGATACAATGTGCCCAAGTGGGCGGCCTCGACAAAACCAGCGCGTGATTGTATCGCTCCGGTATAAGCGCCGCTGTTGACGCCGAATAATTGGCTTTCGGCGAGGCTTTCAGGAATAGCTGCGCAGTTTACGGCGACGAAGTTACCCCGCCGGCCGGATAGATGATGGATTCGCTGAGCCAATGTATCCTTGCCAGTTCCGGTTTCCCCTAGCAACAAGATATCAATGTTAAACGTAGCAGTGCTACCCAACATGCTTTTAATCTCTGGATCGTCAATCAGGTATGACTCCGTCTCATTTTCCATGTGGTCGAACGCCGACATCGAATTATAGCTCCATAAGCGCTATTGCTTCATCGCAGGGAGTACTGTCGCAAGCTAACTCAGTAGGTGAAATTCTATAGCTGTTGTCACGTACTCTTGGAGTCGTTATTTGCCAGGGGTGTGTAAGATAAGTTTTATTCTGGTGTTGGTGTTGGTGTTTGATGTTTTTGCTAAGTGCGAAAGAGCGGCTAGGAGAAATCTGAAGTTTTCTGGAGTTTGGCTAAAACTATTGATTGATAAAATATATAAATGTTCGACCATAAAAAAGCCGATGCGAAGCATCGGCTTTTTTACTATTTAAATCGCGGGTAATACTTACACGTTGAAACGGAAGTGCATCACATCGCCATCTTTAACAATGTATTCCTTACCTTCCAAACGCCATTTTCCCGCTTCTTTGGCACCGGCCTCACCCTTGAACTGGATAAAGTCGTTGTAGGCGATCACTTCCGCGCGGATAAAGCCTTTTTCAAAGTCGGTGTGGATCACACCGGCAGCCTGTGGCGCAGTGGCGCCGACTTTTACGGTCCAGGCGCGGACTTCTTCGACACCGGCGGTGAAGTAGGTCTGCAGGTTGAGCATTTCGTAGCCGGCGCGGATCACACGGTTCAGGCCAGGCTCTTCCAGGCCCAGGGCCTCAAGGAACATGTCTTTCTCTTCGCCGTCATCCAGCTCGGCGATTTCCGCTTCAATCTTGTTGCACACCGGCACCACGATGGCGCCTTCTTCGTCGGCGATGGCCTTGACCACGTCGAGCAAAGGGTTGTTCTCGAAGCCGTCTTCAGCGACGTTGGCGATGTACATCACTGGCTTGGTGGTCAGCAGGTGGAAACCCTTGATCACGGCCTTCTCGTCAGCGCCCATGGTCTTCATCAGGCTGCGTGCCGGCTTGCCCAGGGTGAAGTGTGCGATCAACTGTTCCAGCAGGCCTTTCTGGACCACTGCGTCCTTGTCGCCGCCTTTGGCGTTGCGCGCGACTTTCTGCAGTTGCTTCTCGCAGCTGTCGAGGTCGGCGAAGATCAGTTCCAGGTCGATGATCTCGATGTCGCGTTTCGGGTCGACGCTGTTGGAGACGTGAATCACGTTCTCGTCTTCAAAGCAGCGGACCACGTGGGCGATGGCATCGGTTTCACGGATGTTGGCCAGGAACTTGTTGCCCAGGCCTTCACCTTTCGACGCGCCGGCTACCAGGCCTGCAATGTCGACGAACTCCATGGTGGTCGGCAGGATGCGCTTGGGATTGACGATGGCCGCCAGTGCGTCCAGGCGTGGATCGGGCATCGGCACGATGCCGCTGTTGGGTTCGATGGTGCAGAAGGGGAAGTTCTCCGCCGCAATACCGGACTTGGTCAAAGCGTTGAACAAGGTGGATTTGCCGACGTTGGGCAGGCCGACGATGCCGCAATTGAATCCCATGGTGTTTCCCCTCGGAAAAAAGTCAGGCCTTCTGGCTGTGCAGGTTTTTCATCGCGCGGTTCCATTCACCGGCGAAGATATCCGGCAGCACGCCGAGGGCAAAGTCGATGCTGGCATCGAGTTTTTCCTGTTCGGCGCGTGGCGCACGACCCAGGACGAAATTTGAAACCATACTGGCGACGCCTGGGTGGCCAATGCCGAGCCGCAGGCGGTAAAAAGTATTCTGATTGCCCAACTGCGCGATGATGTCGCGCAGGCCATTGTGCCCGCCATGCCCGCCGCCTTGCTTGAGCTTGGCAACGCCGGGTGGCAGGTCCAGTTCGTCATGGGCCACCAGGATTTCCTCGGGTTTGATCCGGAAGAAGCCCGCAAGCGCCGCGACAGCCTGGCCGCTGCGGTTCATGTAGGTGGTGGGAATCAATAGACGAACATCCTGACCCTGATGGGAGAAACGTCCGGTCAGGCCAAAATATTTGCGATCGGCCACCAGGTTTACACCTTGGGCGTGGGCGATACGCTCAACAAAAAGGGCCCCGCGTTATGCCGGGTCTGTTCGTATTCGGCGCCTGGATTTCCCAGGCCAACGATCAGTTTAATGGCAGTCACGACAGGGGCCCTTCCTTTGGAGTTGTGGATAACATCGCTACACCCGCGTGCGGCGAAAGTGGACGACAAGAGATCATTTACTCAAGAGTAAACGCCGCGTTATCGCCCGCTTTCTCGCTACGTTTCGGTCCGCGATGTTTCCTCAAGCTCCGGCAATACAGAGTGAATTACTCTGCAGCGCCTTCTTCAGCTTCTGGAGCAACGCGTGGAGCGTGTACGTTTGCAACAGCTTTGTCATCACCGTGAGCCAGTGCGACAAACTCAACGCCTTTAGGAGCCTTGAGGTCGGACAGGTGGATGATTGCGCCGATTTCCAGAGCCGACAGGTCGACTTCGATGAACTCAGGCAGATCTTTCGGCAGGCAAGTCACTTCGATTTCGTTCAGGACGTGAGAGATCTCGCCGCCTTTCTTGACCGGAGCCTCTTCACCAACAAAGTGCACAGGCACGATAGCGGTCAGTTTCTGGCCGGCTACGACGCGTACGAAGTCAGCGTGCAGAACGTGACCCTTGGATGGGTGACGTTGCAGGGCTTTGATGATGACGTTTTGCTTTTTGCCGCCAACGTTCAGTTCGATAACGTGGCTGTAGGCCGCATCGTTTTCGAGCAGTTTGGCAACTTCTTTAGCCAGCATGCTGATGGATTCAGGGGCTTTGTCGCCACCGTAAACTACAGCTGGAACCAGGCTTGCGAGACGACGCAGGCGGCGGCTCGCACCTTTCCCCAGGTCGGAACGCACTTCAGCATTCAGAGTAAAATCGTTCATGTTGTATCTCCAAAATAACCACATTCGCCCCAGCGTTTGCGACCAGCGCTAAAGGCGATATGGGCAAAAAAGCCCCGCCCCAACAGTATGCTGGGGCGGGGCGCTTTTCGTCAGTGAGATGTTCCGAAGGTTTGACCCTTAGCGGAACATCGCGCTGATCGATTCTTCGTTGCTGATGCGGCGAACCGCTTCGGCAACTACCGGTGCGATATCCAGTTGACGGATACGCGCACAGGCTTGAGCGGCGGCGGACAACGGGATGGTGTTAGTCACCACCAGTTCGTCCAGCACGGAGTTCTCGATGTTCTCGATCGCTCGGCCCGACAGCACAGGGTGTGTGCAGTAGGCGAAGACTTTAGCTGCACCGTGCTCTTTCAAGGCTTTGGCCGCGTGGCACAGGGTGCCGGCGGTGTCGACCATGTCATCAACCAGAATACAGGTACGCCCTTCGACATCACCGATGATATGCATCACTTCAGAGTGATTGGCTTTCTCGCGGCGTTTGTCGATGATCCCGAGGTCCACGCCCAGGGATTTGGCGACAGCCCGTGCACGCACGACGCCACCAATGTCCGGGGACACGATCATCAGGTTTTCAAAGCGCTGGTCTTCGATGTCATCC
Source organism: Pseudomonas sp. NIBRBAC000502773 (assembly GCF_006517195.1). Lineage (NCBI taxonomy): Bacteria > Pseudomonadati > Pseudomonadota > Gammaproteobacteria > Pseudomonadales > Pseudomonadaceae > Pseudomonas > Pseudomonas sp. NIBRBAC000502773. The sequence goes on from NZ_CP041189.1 coordinate 4,190,996, forward strand.
ACCAATACGGGGGAGCCGTAGATGTTATCTACCGGAATATCGAAGAACCCCTGGATTTGGTCAGCGTGCAGGTCAACCGTGAGTACACGGTCGATACCTACCACGGTCAGCATGTCAGCAACGACTTTCGCGCTGATAGCCACACGTGCGGAACGCGGACGGCGATCCTGGCGGGCATAACCAAAGTAAGGGATTACAGCTGTGATTCGAGTCGCTGAGGAGCGGCGGAAGGCATCAGCCATCACGACGAGTTCCATCAGGTTATCGTTGGTCGGAGCGCAGGTCGGCTGGATAATGAAGACGTCTTTACCGCGGACGTTTTCATTGATCTCGGCTGTAATTTCGCCGTCGGAGAATTTACCGACAGAGATGTCACCGAGAGGGATATGCAGCTGACGTACGACACGTCGAGCCAGATCGGGGTTGGCGTTCCCCGTAAAGACCATCATCTTGGACACGCGCAGTACCTAGAGGCTGAGGGTAACCTGGATGAGTATTAGAAAATGGCAGGGGCGGCTGGATTCGAACCAACGCATGGCAGGATCAAAACCTGCTGCCTTACCGCTTGGCGACGCCCCTGTATCTGTTGCAACGAGTACCCAGTACTCGATTCCTTTTAGAGCAGACTTTGCAGCTTGCGATGCAACATCGAAACGTTGCTTCCCTTTGCTACAAACCCTGTAAGGGTCTCTGTAAGAAGGGCCGAGACTTTATCAGCTTCAGCTTTGCTTGGGAAGCCCCCAAACACACAACTTCCAGTTCCGGTTAATTTTGCTTCGGTAAATTTACCTAACAAATTCAAAGCGTTACGTACCTCTGGATAACGCCTTGCTACAACCGGTAAGCAGTCATTTCGACTGTTTCCCTTGGGAACGGGGCGCACTTTAATGGGAGGAGAGTTACGTGTCAACAGCGGATCTGAAAAAATTTCTGCTGTACTTACAGATACTTGCGGGACAAGCACGACATACCACGGCTCTTCGGGGTATTCCGGGGTGAGTTTTTCCCCCACGCCCTCAGCAAAAGCGGCGTGTCCACGCACGAAAACCGGGACGTCGGCGCCCAGCGTGAGGCCCAGCGCAGCCAGGCGATCATGGTCCCAGCCCAGTTGCCACAAATGGTTCAGACCCAGCAGTGTGGTCGCGGCATTCGAGCTGCCACCACCGATTCCGCCACCCATGGGCAGAATCTTATCGATCCATATATCGATGCCCTGGGAACAGCCGGACTGCTCCTGGAGTTTTTTCGCGGCCCTCACAATCAGGTTGCTGTCGTGGGGCACGCCTTCGAATTCAGTGTGCAACTGGATCACGCCATCGTCGCGCAGGGCGAAGGTGAGCTCATCGCCGTAGTCGAGAAATTGAAACAGCGTCTGCAACTCGTGATAGCCGTCTTCACGGCGACCGAGAATGTGCAGCATCAGATTGAGTTTGGCCGGCGAGGGCAGGGTCAGTTTTTGTACGGCCACGTTATTGCCCCAGCTTGCGCGGTTGCCAGTCCTTGATCACCAGCGTGACGTCAAGGTCGGTGCCATGCAGCTTGATGCGCTCTGGCAGCCAATAACCGCCCTGTTCCACGTAGCTGAGGTACTCGACCTGCCAGCCATCCTGTTCCAGGGTGGCCAGGCGACTGTCACCGTTGAGGCTCAGGCGGCTCTTGCTGTCCGGCGCGGGCAAGCCGCGGACCCACCACACCAGGTGCGAGACAGGCAGTTTCCAGCCAATCTGCTCTTCCAGCAGCGCTTCGGGCGAGGTGGCCTCGTAGCGACCCTGGTTGGCGACTTCGAGGCTGACTTGTCCCGGGCGGCCGGTCAGGCGCGCGGCGCCACGCCCCAAGGGGCCGGACAAGCGAATGTCGTAGTAATCCTGGCGTTGCAGCCAGAACAAGGTGCCGCTGCCGGAATCTTTCGGTGCGCGAACCCCGACTTTGCCTTCGATCTGCCAGCCGTCGATGCTGCCGAGCTGATCCTTGTGCTGCTTCCATTGCGCCGGGTTGCCCTGGCCCTCAACGGATTCGCGGGCACCGAAGCCCGCGCAACCGGCGAGCAGGGCGATGAAGCTGAAAACGATAACGTGGCGCAAGAACATAAGCTTAAAGGGTCTCGGATCCGGTCAGGCGCTTGATGGTGCCGCGCAGGATGGGGCTTTCGGGTTGTTCCTTGAGGAATTTTTCCCAGATTTGGCGGGCTTCGCGCTGCTTGCCATTGGCCCACAGCACCTCGCCCAGGTGTGCAGCGACTTCCTGGTCGGGGAAGCGCTCCAGGGCTTGGCGCAGCAAGCGTTCGGCTTCGTCGAGGTTGCCCAGGCGATAGTTCACCCAGCCCAGGCTGTCGAGTACGGCCGGGTCTTCCGGGTTGAGCTTGTGCGCCTGCTCGATCAACGCCTTGGCTTCGTCGTAGCGCGTGGTGCGGTCGGACAAGGTGTAGCCCAGGGCATTCAGGGCCATGGCGTTGTCCGGGTCGCGCTTGATGATCAGGCGCAGGTCTTTTTCCATCTGCGCCAGGTCATTGCGTTTTTCCGCCTGCATGGCGCGGGTGTACAGCAGGTTCAAATCGTCGGGGAATTGCAGCAAGGCTTGTTGCAGCACCTTCCAGGCGCGCTCGCCCTGATTATTGGCTGACAAGGTCTCGGCCTGGATCAGGTAAAGCTGGATCGCGTAGTCCGGTTCGGCATCCCGTGCAGCGGCCAGGCGTTTTTCTGCCTCATCGGTACGCCCGTTGCTCATCAGGATGTCGGCCTGGCGCAGTTGGGCCGGCAGGTAGTCGTTGCCTGGGCCGACCTGTGCGTATTCGAGCAGGGCGGCCTGTGGGTCGCTGCGCTCTTCAGCGATGCGGCCCAGGTTCAGGTGCGCTGAGTCGACATGACTTTCGCGCTCGATCAGCTCTTCCAGATAACCCTTGGCCTCGTCCCAGGCCTTGGCTTCCAGGCACACCAGCGCCAGGGAGTAACGCAGTTCATCGTCATCCGGGTATTGCTGGAGCAGGTTGGCGAACTGCACTTTGGCGTCCTCCATACGGTCCTGCTCCACCAGCGTGCGCGCGTAAGTCAGGCGCAGACGCTTGTCGTCCGGGTATTTCTTGATGCTTTTTTCCAGCAGTGGAATCGCTTCCTTGCCGCGGTTGAGGTTCTGCAGCAGGCGCGCGCGCAGCAGAATCGGCGCGATCTCACCGTCTTCCGGAGGGTTCTGTTCCAGCAGCTTCAATGCGGCTTCGGCTTCATCATCCTGTTGCAGCAGCAGGGCCTTGCCGAACACCAATTGACTGTTCTTCGGGTGTTTTTGCAGCAGGCGGTCGAAACTCTTCATCAGGCCATTGCGGGTGTCCTGGTCCGTGTCGGCAGCCGACAGCGCGAGGAAGTCGAAATGGGTGTCGCCCTTGCCTTGCAGGACTTTCTCCATATAGACCATGGAGTCGTCATAACGCCCGGCCCGCGCCAATTGAATGGCGGCTGCCCGCTGGGCTTCCAGGTCGTCCGGCGCGTTCTTTGCCCAGATCAGCGAGGTATCCAGCGCGGCCTGATCGGCCCCGAGGTACTCGGCAATGCGGAACGCCCGCTCGGAAATTCCCGGATCCTGGGTGTTGATGGCCTGGGTCACGTAGTTATCCAGCGCAATATCGAAGCGATTGCGCTGGCCGGCCAGTTCCGCACTGAGCAGGCTGAACACCGTTTCTTCACTGAACGAGGAATAAACCTTGGGCTTTTCAGGGGCGGGTGTGCTGTCTTCCACCGGCGGTGTACCGTCCGGCGACACGGGTGCCATGGCCTGGCAGCCGCTGAGGAAGACAAAAGCAAGGAGCAACGCGGAAGATCTATTCATATAGGAAGAGGACGACTAACCTGCGGTCGGATCATCATGACACAAGCCTTCGGCCAAACATAACCGAGTCTCAGTTGATGCCTTTATAGACACAAGGCATTAGGACAATAGACGACGGTGGTTGTTCTGAATCTTTCGAAGTAGGACAATTGTCGGCTTCCCGACATCATCAGCGATATTGAATGGCCTTCCTCGCACTCGGTATTAACCACAAGACTGCTTCCGTAGACGTGCGCGAGCGCGTGGCGTTTACGCCAGAGCAGTTGGTTGAGGCCTTGCAGCAGCTCTGCCGTCTCACCGACAGCCGCGAAGCTGCGATCCTTTCGACCTGCAATCGCAGTGAGCTTTATATAGAGCAGGAACATCTTTCAGCGGATGTGGTACTGCGCTGGCTGGCCGATTATCACCATTTGAGCCTCGACGACCTGCGCGCGAGCGCCTATGTGCACGAAGACGATGCGGCAGTTCGTCACATGATGCGCGTGGCATCCGGCCTCGATTCGCTGGTGTTGGGCGAGCCGCAGATCCTGGGTCAGATGAAATCCGCCTACGCCGTGGCGCGCGAGGCCGGCACCGTCGGTCCGCTGCTGGGCCGTCTGTTCCAGGCCACCTTCAATTCCGCCAAGCAGGTGCGCACCGATACCGCCATCGGTGAAAACCCGGTGTCCGTGGCGTTTGCCGCCGTCAGCCTGGCCAAGCAGATTTTCAGCGACCTGCAGCGCAGCCAGGCGCTGTTGATCGGTGCCGGTGAGACCATCACCCTGGTTGCCCGCCACCTGCATGACCTGGGCGTAAAGCGCATCGTGGTCGCCAACCGTACCCTGGAGCGCGCCAGCATCCTCGCCGAACAGTTCGGCGCCCATGCGGTGCTGCTGTCGGACATCCCGGCCGAACTGGTGCGCAGCGATATCGTCATCAGCTCCACCGCCAGCCAGCTACCGATCCTCGGCAAGGGCGCGGTGGAAAGCGCGCTGAAACTGCGCAAGCACAAGCCGATCTTCATGGTCGACATCGCCGTTCCCCGGGATATCGAGCCCGAAGTCGGCGAGTTGGACGACGTTTACCTCTACAGCGTCGACGATCTCCATGAAGTGGTGGCCGAAAACCTCAAGAGTCGCCAGGGCGCTGCCCAGGCGGCTGAAGAGATGGTCGGCATCGGCGCTGAAGAGTTCATGGTGCGCCTGCGTGAGCTGGCGGCGGTGGACGTGCTCAAGGCGTATCGTCAGCAGGGCGAACGCCTGCGTGATGAGGAGTTGATCAAGGCCCAGCGCCTGCTCGCCAACGGCAGCAGCGCCGAGGAGGTGCTGATGCAACTGGCTCGCGGCCTGACCAACAAATTGCTGCATGCGCCCAGCGTACAATTAAAAAAACTGACTGCCGAAGGCCGCCTTGATGCGCTGGCCATGGCCCAGGAACTCTTTGCCCTCGGTGAGGGCGCGCCCAGCTCTTCGGATAAAAAATCGCAATGAAAGCGTCACTGCTCAATAAACTGGACGTGCTCCAGGACCGTTTCGAAGAACTGACCGCCTTGCTCGGCGACGGCGAAGTCATTTCCGATCAAACCAAGTTCCGCGCCTATTCCAAGGAATACGCCGAAGTTGAGCCCATTGTGGCCACGTACAAAAATCTCACCAAAGTGCAGGCAGACCTTGAAGGCGCCCAGGCGCTGCTCAAGGACAGCGACCCGGACATGCGTGAAATGGCCGTGGAAGAAGTCCGCGAGGCCAAGGAAAAGTTGGCCGAACTGGAAGGTGACCTGCAGCGCATGCTGCTGCCCAAGGACCCCAACGACGGGCGCAATGTGTTCCTTGAAATCCGTGCCGGCACCGGCGGTGATGAAGCGGCGATTTTCTCCGGCGACCTGTTCCGCATGTATTCGCGTTATGCCGAGCGTCGCGGTTGGCGGGTCGAGATCCTGTCCGAGAACGAAGGTGAGCATGGCGGCTATAAAGAAGTCATCGCGCGGGTCGAAGGCGACAACGTCTATGGCAAGCTGAAGTTCGAGTCCGGTGCCCACCGTGTGCAGCGGGTTCCCGCGACGGAATCCCAAGGCCGCATCCACACCTCGGCCTGCACCGTGGCCGTGTTGCCCGAGCCGGACGAGCAGGAAGCCATCGAGATCAACCCGGCCGACCTGCGGGTCGATACCTACCGCTCGTCGGGCGCCGGTGGCCAGCACGTCAACAAGACGGACTCGGCGATTCGTATCACCCACTTGCCGTCGGGCATCGTGGTGGAGTGCCAGGAAGAACGTTCCCAGCATAAGAACCGTGCACGGGCCATGTCCTGGCTGTCGGCCAAGCTGAATGACCAGCAGACCAGCGCCGCCGCCAACGCGATTGCCAGCGAGCGCAAATTGCTGGTGGGCTCGGGGGACCGCTCCGAGCGCATCCGTACCTACAACTTTGCCCAGGGCCGGGTCACCGACCACCGGGTCAACCTCACCCTTTATTCCCTGGACGAGATTCTCGCCGGTGGCGTGGATGCGGTGATCGAGCCACTGCTCGCCGAATACCAGGCCGATCAGCTGGCGGCGATAGGTGAATAAATGACCATTATCGCCAGCCTGTTGCGCGCCGCCGACCTGCCCGACTCGCCCACGGCGCGCCTGGATGCCGAGTTATTGCTGGCGGCGGCCTTGGGCAAGTCCCGCAGCTACCTGCACACCTGGCCGGAAAAAATCGTCAGCAGCGAACACGCCCTGGCGTTTGCCGGCTACCTGCAACGCCGCCGCGCCGGCGAGCCGGTGGCCTATATCCTCGGTCAGCAAGGTTTCTGGAAGCTGGACCTGGAGGTCGCGCCCCACACGCTGATCCCGCGTCCGGACACCGAACTGCTGGTGGAAGCGGCCCTGGAATTGTTACCGGCCACACCGGTCAAGGTCCTTGACCTGGGCACCGGCAGCGGCGCCATCGCCCTGGCCCTGGCCAGCGAGCGTCCGGCCTGGCACGTCACGGCCGTCGACCGCGTGCTGGAAGCCGTGGCGCTGGCCGAGCGCAATCGCCAGCGCCTGCACCTCCATAACGCCACGGTGCTCAACAGCCATTGGTTCAGCGCCCTGGCAGGTCATGCCTACGACCTGATCATCAGCAACCCGCCCTACATCGCCGCCAACGATCCGCACCTGGTGGCGGGCGATGTGCGTTTCGAGCCGGCCAGCGCCCTGGTGGCGGGCCATGATGGCCTGGATGACCTGCGCTTGATCATCGCCCAGGCCTCGGCCCACCTGAACGCGGCGGGTTGGCTGCTGCTGGAGCACGGTTACGACCAGGCTGGCGCGGTGCGCGACCTGTTGCTGAGCCAAGGCTTCGAGGAGGTGCACAGCCGCATCGACCTTGGCGGTCACGAACGCATTTCCCTGGGACGCCGGCCGTGCTGACCGATCAGGAGCTGTTGCGCTACAGCCGACAGATTCTGTTGCAGCATGTCGACATCGACGGCCAATTGCGCCTGAAAAACGGCCGCGCGTTGATCGTCGGCCTCGGTGGCCTGGGTGCCCCGGTGGCGATGTACCTGGCTGCCGCCGGTGTCGGTGAATTGCACCTGGCGGATTTCGACACCGTCGACCTCACCAACCTGCAACGCCAGATCATCCATGACACCGACAGCGTCGGGCAGGCCAAGGTCGATTCGGCCATGCGCCGCCTGAGTGCCCTCAACCCCGAAATCACCTTGGTCGCCCATCCCGTCGCGCTGGATGCCGATACCTTGGCGGCGGCTGTGGCGGGTGTGGACGTGGTGCTCGATTGCAGCGACAACTTCTCCACCCGCGAGGCCGTCAATGCCGCCTGCGTGGCGGCGGCCAGGCCATTGATCAGCGGCGCGGCGATCCGGCTTGAAGGGCAACTGTCGGTATTCGATCCACGTCGCGCCGAAAGCCCGTGCTATCACTGTTTATACGGGCACGGCAGCGACACTGAACTGACCTGCAGCGAAGCGGGCGTGGTCGGCCCACTGGTGGGCCTGGTCGGTAGCCTGCAAGCCCTGGAGGCCCTGAAACTGCTGGCTGGTTTCGGCGAGCCGCTGGTAGGCCGCTTGTTGCTGATCGATGCGTTGACCACACGTTTTCGCGAACTGCGGGTCAAGCGTGATCCCGCTTGCAGTGTCTGCGGGACGCAACATGGGTAAGGACGCGCCAATCGGTGTGTTCGATTCCGGTGTCGGCGGCTTGTCGGTGCTGGCTGAGATTCAGCAATTACTGCCCCATGAGTCCCTGTTGTACGTGGCCGATTGCGGGCATATCCCCTACGGCGAGAAAACCCCGGCGTTCATTCTTGAGCGTTCCCGGTCAGTTGCCGGGTTTTTCCGTGAGCAGGGCGCCAAGGCTTTTGTGATCGCCTGCAACACCGCAACCGTGGCGGCCGTCGCGGATTTGCGCCAGGACTACCCCGATTGGCCCCTGGTGGGCATGGAGCCTGCGGTCAAACCCGCCGCGGCGGCCACGCGCAGTGGCGTGGTCGGGGTGCTCGCCACTACCGGCACCCTGCAAAGCGCCAAGTTCGCCGCGTTGCTCGATCGGTTTGCCACCGATGTGCGGGTGATCACCCAGCCGTGCCCGGGCCTGGTGGAGCTGATTGAAACCGGTGATCTGGACAGCCCGGCCCTGCGTCAGTTGTTGCAGGGCTATATCGACCCGCTGCTCAGCGCTGGCTGCGACACCATCATCCTCGGCTGTACCCACTATCCCTTCCTCAAGCCGCTACTGGCGCAGATGCTGCCCGCCAGCATCATCCTCATCGACACCGGCGCTGCCGTCGCACGTCAGCTCAAGCGTTTGCTGGGCGAACGCGACCTGCTGGCCCTCGGCGATCCTGAGCCTGCACAGTTCTGGACCAGTGGCGATGTGTATCACCTAAGAAATATCCTACCGACACTATGGAAACATTCTGCAGTTGTGCGAAGCTTCGGGTCGTGAAAATTTCGTGAAATGTCGCTGAACTTCTGAGTGTGCGTCAGCTTCTATAGCGAGATGGCCTGTAAAAATTCATACAAACTTTGTTTTCAAAGGACTGTTTCTTATGAAGCGCTTGTTCTGTTTGGCCGCGATTGCGGCCGTAGTGGTGGGACACTCTGTTTCGGCCCAGGCTGCAGGCCTGGAGTTTGGGGTGGGCAGCACCAGCGATTCGACGTTGACCTATCGACTGGGCCTGACCTCGGATTGGGATAAAAGCTGGATGCAGAGTGACGTCGGTCGCCTGACCGGCTATTGGAGCGGCGCCTATACCTATTGGGAAGGTGATGATCGTGCAGGCGCTAGCAGCCTGTCGTTCTCGCCGGTATTTGTGTATGAGTTTGCCGGCCAGTCGGTCAAGCCCTACATCGAAGCCGGGATTGGCGTGGCGGTGTTCTCGCGTACCAAGCTGGAAGACAACAACATCGGCCAGGCTTTCCAGTTCGAAGACCGCCTGGGCTTTGGCCTGCGCTTCACCGGTGGGCATGAAGTCGGCATTCGCGCTACGCATTACTCCAATGCCGGGATCAGCAGCAACAACGATGGTGTAGAAAGTTACTCGCTGCACTACACCATGCCGCTGTAATTCCCAGGAACGCTGAAAAACAGTGTGGGAGGGGGCTTGCCCCCGATGGTGATGGATCAGTTGGCAAATTCCGCGACTGACACTCCGCTATCGGGGGCAAGCCCCCTCCCACATTAAGGTCCTCACTGGCCTGAGATCAGCGGTAGGCCGTGGCGATGCCTTCGCGTTCGGTCAGGCACTCCGGTGCGCCCATCTCGAACTCCCGGCAGATCAGCGGCCGACGTTCGTAAATCGTGCACATCATCGTGTCCCGATCCAGCGCTGCGCACCAGCCGTCATCCAGGCGCAGCATCACTTCACCGCCCCAATCGTCAGTGTCGATATAGCGCTCCGGCACGCCGGTGTCGGTGATCAGCATCACTTCCAGCTGGCAGCAGCAGGCCGCGCAGGTCGAGCAGGTGACGGCGGGTTCGGTGATCTGGGTGTGGGGGATGTTGGTCATAGGCGCGCAGTGTAAGGCAAGCGGATGCTGTGCGTGTGAATGCTCTGACAGACGTCAGCGCGCCAGCCGATGCAGTCCGACGAACACCACCGCCCAAAGCAGCGCCAGCCCCGCCATGGAGGGTAACAGTGGGTAGCCAAAATGCACGCCCGCCAACTGGCTGCCGGCGTAATACGACAGCGGGCCCCCGAGCGCACCCAATGCTGCCGCACGCCACCAGGGCCGTGCACTCCAGGCCAGGCAATGGCGCAGGGTGGTGGCCAGTACCGCCCACAGCAGGATCAGCCATAACGGAATCAGCGGTCCGGGCTCGCTGAAGTGAAACACCCCCAGGCTGCGCAGCAACGTATCCAGTACCGTGCCCAGCAGCGTCACGCGGATAATCAGCGCGCCGTCGGTGGCCCACGAACTTATCCACAGCAGGTGGATTGCCAGCACCGCCAGCCCCACCAGCAACCAAGGGCCATCGCCACCGAGTACGCAGGCAAACCACCCGCACTGGAACAGCACGGCATTGGCCAGTGGTTTAAGCACTGAAGCGCCCGAGCAACGGAGGGTTGATGGCCGACGGTTTGGCCAACAGCAATTGCGCGGTGCCAATGGTGCGCTCCATAAAGCCGCCCTCGCAGTAGCACAGGTAGAACTCCCACAACCGCAGGAAATATTCGTCGTAGCCCAACTCCGTCAGACGGCCGTGGGCGTGGCGAAAGTTCTCGTGCCACAGGCGCAGGGTTCGCGCGTAGTGCAGGCCGAAGTCCTCCATGTGCAGCAGGTTCATATCGGTGTCGCGGCTGACGATGTGCAGCATGTTCTGCACACTGGGCAGGGCACCGCCGGGGAAGATATAGCGCTGGATAAAGTCGACGCTGTTTTTCGCCTGCTCGAAGCGTTGCTCACGGATGGTGATGGCTTGCAGCAACATCAGGCCATCACGCTTGAGCAGGCGCGCGCACTGCTTGAAGTAGGTCGGCAGGAAGCGATGGCCCACCGCTTCGATCATCTCGATGGACACCAGCTTGTCGTACTCGCCGGTCAGGTCGCGGTAGTCCTGCAGCAACAACGTGACCTGGTCTTGCAAGCCCAGGGCCGCGATGCGTTTTTCGGTGTAGGCGAACTGCTCTTTGGACAAGGTCGTGGTGGTGACCTTGCAGCCGTACTGCTGCGCCGCATACAGCGCCATGCTGCCCCAGCCGGTGCCGATTTCCAGCAGATGATCGGTGGGTTTGAGCGCGAGCTTCTGGCAGATGCGTTGCAGTTTGTTCAGTTGCGCCTGTTCCAGGCTGTCGTCGGGCGTCAGGAACTGCGCGGCCGAATACATCATGGTCGGGTCGAGGAATTCTGCGAACAGCTCATTGCCGAGGTCGTAGTGGGCGGCGATGTTTTTCTGCGAGCCCTTGCGCGTGTTGCGGTTGAGCCAGTGCAGGCCTTGGGTGAACGGCCGGGCCAATCTGGCCAGGCCACCCTCCATTGCATCGAGCACATCCAGGTTACTCACCATCACCCGCACCACCGCCGTCAGGTCCGGGCTGGTCCAATAGCCGTGGATAAACGCTTCGCCCGCACCGATGGAACCGTTGGCCGCCACCAGCCCCCATACCGCCGAATCGACAATCTGGATTTCCCCCAGCAGGTGCGCTTCCCGTGCGCCGAATACCTGGCGCTCACCGTCCTCGATCACCACCAACTGGCCATGGCGCAGTTGGCTGAGTTGGCGCAGCACGCCCTTGCGCAGCAGCGCACTGGTCATGCCGTTGATGTTCAGGCGGTGGGTCTTGACCGATAAGCTAGGGGATTTCATGGCGGCGATCCTTGGTGTACCCGACTGATGTGCGAGAGGCGCCGTCGGCGGCCTGATGGGAAAAAATCGGTGTGCGCTTGAGCAACAGGCGCAGGGCCTGCCAATAAATGGCCAGGCAGGTCTTGGCGGTCATCCACGGATAGCGCCACAGGTAACGGTGCAGGCTGGCGCGGTTCAGCGTTTCTTTGTGCAGGCTCAAGGTGGCGTCGAAGACTTTCACCTCGCCCTGCCAATCGGCCATGTGCACGCCGAGCTTGGTGGCGGGCGGGCTGAAGCTCATGCGGTATTCCAGGTCGCGCGGCAAAAACGGCGACACGTGAAACGCCTTGGCCACGGCAAAGTGCTGGTGTTCGTCCGCACCGAGGGCCTGGGCCGGCAGCACGTAGTGATAGCGCTCGCGCCATGGGGTGTTGGTCACTTCGCACAGGATCGCGGCCAGTCGTCCGTCGGCCTCGAAGCAGTAAAAGAAACTCACCGGATTAAAAGCCAGGCCCCAACTGCGGGCCTGGGTCAGCAGGCAGATAACGCCCAAGGGTGTATGCCCCAGGGCCTTGCCGACTTCCTGGCGCACGGCATCGGTCAAACTCATGCCGTGACGCGTAAATTCACGCAGGTAGTCCTGCTCGCGAAAGCCGAAGGGCGCCAGGCGACTTGCACCGGCCAGGGGCGATAGCCCGAGCACCTCGTCTTGTTCGCTGAGGTCCAGGTACAGCAGGCCGATGCGGTAGCGAAAGGCATGGGCCTTGGGGGCAAACCGCCGATGGGCGATCCAGCCGCTGTACAGGGCGCTGTTCACAGGCTTTCCCCAAAGGCTTCGGCCACGCGCAGGGCGCTGACGACGCCGTCTTCATGGAAGCCGTTGGCCCAATAGGCGCCGCAGTACCAGGTATGGCGGGTGCCGTTCAGTTCTTCCCAGCGTGCTTGTGCGGCCACGGCGGCCAGGCTGTATTGCGGGTGGGCGTAGGTATAGCGCGCAAGGATCTTCAGCGGGTTGATCATCGACGTCTGGTTGAGGCTGACGCAAAAGGTGGTGGCGCTGTCGATGCCTTGCAGGATGTTCATGTCATAGGTGACAGCGGCCTGGGTCTGCGTGTCGCCGCTCAGCCGGTAGTTCCAGCTGGCCCAGGCCAGTTTGCGCTCGGGCAGCAGGCGCGTGTCGGTGTGCAGCACCACGTCATTGTCGGCGTAGGGCAGGGCGCCGAGGATCTCCTGCTCGGCCTGGCTCGGGTCGCCGAGCAGGGCCAGTGCCTGGTCGCTGTGGCAGGCGAACACCACCTTGTCGAAGGCTTCGGTGCCGGCGGCGCTGTAAATGATTACGCCCTCTGCGTCACGCTCGACCAGATGCACCGGGCAGTCGAGGCGGATCTGCTCGCGAAAGCTGCGGGTCAGCGGTTCGATATAACGGCTGGAGCCACCCTCGATCACGCACCACTGCGGCCGGTTGTTCACCGAGAGCAAACCGTGGTTCTTGAAGAAACGCACAAAGAACTGCAACGGGAAATCCAACATGTCCGCCAGGGACATCGACCAGATCGCCGCGCCCATCGGTACGATGTAATGCCGGATAAACCGAGGCCCGTAGCCCCCGGCTTCGAGGTAGTCACCCAAGGTCATCCCGGCGTTGATGCGCTGTTCTTTCAGGTCCCGCGGCGCCTCGCGATTGAAGCGCAGGATGTCGCGCAACATGCCCCAGAAGCCTGGCGAGAGGATATTGCGGCGCTGGGCAAACAGGCTGTTGAGGTTGTTGCCGTTGTACTCGAAGCCGCTGCCCTGGTCGCACACCGAAAAGCTCATCTCGGTGGGTTTGAAGGTCACGCCGATCTGCCCCAGCAAGCGGATGAAGTTGGGGTAGGTCCAGTCGTTGAACACGATGAAGCCGGTGTCCACCGCATAGGGTTTGCCCTCGACGGTGACGTTGACCGTGTGGGTGTGCCCGCCGATACGGTCGCCGGCCTCGAACAGGGTGATGTCGTGGCGGCGGCTGAGCAGGTAGGCGCTGGTCAGGCCGGCGATACCGCTGCCGATAATGGCGATCTTCACAGGTCGTCCTTTTTCGGTGGCGGGCTGCGCAGCATTCGTTTGCCGATGATCAATTGCGCGCGGTTCGGCAGTTTCGACAGCGGCCACAGCGTGGCGATAAACAGTGCGGGGAAGGCGATCTCCAGCGGGCGTTTTTCCAGCTTGGCGAAGATATGCCGCGCGGCCTTGTCGGCGGGCCAGCTCAGGGGCATCGGGAAGTCATTGCGCTCGGTGAGTGGAGTGTCGACGAAGCCCGGGCTGATCACCGTGACATCAATGTTTTCGGTCGACAGGCTGATGCGCAGGGATTCGAACAGGTAGCGCAGCCCGGCCTTGGACGCGCCATACGCTTCGGCCCGTGGCATCGGCAGGTAGGTCACGGCGCTGGCGACGCCCACCAGGTGTGGCGTGCGCCCGGCGCGCAACAACGGCAGCGCCGCTTCAATGCAGTAACTGCTGGCCAGCAGGTTGGTGCGCACCACGTGTTCGATAATCGAGGCATCGAATTGCCTGGCGTCGACATATTCACAGGTGCCGGCGTTGAGGATTACGGTGTCGACCGAGCCCCAGGCCGCGCCGATGTGCTCACCGATCTCGCGCACGGTCTGGCTGTTGGTCAGGTCGCCGGCCACCACCAGCACCTGGCCGGGGTAACGTTGGGCGAGCGCTTCCAGCGGGCCTTTGGTGCGTGAACTGAGGGCTACGTGGGCGCCGCTGTTGAGCAGCTCCACGGCCAGCGCGGCACCGATGCCACTGCTGGCACCGGTCAGCCAATAACGACGGGGCGGCAGTGCGTTCATCCCACTCTCCTTTTCAACCAACTGACGACCCCACCCAACACGGGAAGGTGTTCGTACAACAGGGCGCCGGCGTCGAAGTAATCGCGGTGGCGGTACACCTTGTCACGCCACATCAAATGCGAGCAGCCCTCCACGCGGATGACCTTGCCCTTGCCCAGGCGCGGGTGGCAGAAACTCATGTTCCAGCGCAGGTAACCTTCGCCTTCGGCCACCTGGTCGAAACCATGGAAGTCGAAGCGCAGCTGGCTGACGTTGCTGTACAACTCGGCGAAATACGTGTGCAGCGCGGTCAGGCCATGGACTTCATGCAGCGGGTCGGTGAAGGCGATGTCCTGGCTGTAGAGGCTGTCGAGCAGTTGCAGGTTGTGCTTGTCCAGCGAGGCAAAGGCCTGGGCGAAGCGGCGCAGGAAGTCACTCATGTTCAGCGACCTCCTGGCGTGAAGGCAGGTTGCGAAAGGCCGCCAGGGCGCGTTCGCGGGATTTTTTCAGGTCGACAATCGAGCGCGGGTAATCCGCCACGCCAAACAGGCCGCCGAGCGCCTGCGGGTTGTGCACTTCCTTCTTGTTCAGCGTGGCCAGCTCCGGCAGCCAGCGCTTGATAAACACGCCGTCGCCGTCGAATTTTTCCGATTGACTCAGCGGGCTGAAAATCCGGAAATACGGTGCCGAATCGGTGCCGGTGGATGAACTCCATTGCCAGCCGCCGTTGTTCGCTGCGAGGTCGCCGTCGATCAGGTGGCGCATGAAGAAGCGCTCGCCTTCGCGCCAGTCGATCAACAGGTTCTTGGTCAGGAACATCGCCACTACCATGCGCAGGCGGTTATGCATCCAGCCGGTTTCCAGCAACTGGCGCATGGCGGCATCGATGATCGGCAGGCCGGTGCGCGCCTGTTGCCAGGCGGCGAGGTCCTCGGGCGCATCGCGCCAGGCCAGGGCTTCGGTCTCGGGGCGGAAAGCGCGGTGACGGGAGACCCGTGGGTAGCCGACCAGAATGTGCTTGTAGAACTCACGCCATAGCAGCTCGTTGATCCAGGTGATGGCGCCGATGTCGCCGCTTTCGAATTCGCCCTGGTTGGTTTGCAGGGCGGCGTGCAGGCATTGGCGCGGCGAAACCACGCCGGCGGCCAGGTAGGCGGAGAGCTGGCTGGTGCCGGGCTTGGCCGGAAAATCCCGTTCGTCTTTGTAGTAGCTGATCTGCTGGTCGGCGAAGGCGTCGAGGCGGCGGCGGGCTTCGTCTTCGCCGGCGGGCCAGAGGGCGCGCAAGGTGTCGCTGGGCGGTTCGAAGCCGTCGACCTGTTCGGGAATCGGATCGCTCTTGAGCGTGAGCGGGGCTTGGGCCTCGGGCGTTGCGACCCGTCGCGGCAGGGCGCTGTGCAGGCGCGCGTAGCAGACCTTGCGGAACTGGCTGAACACCTGGAAGTAGGTGCCGGTCTTGGTCAGCACGCTGCCCGGTTGGAAAAGCAGTTGGTCCAGGTAACTATGGAACGTCACGCCGCCGGCTTCCAGCGTCTCAGCGGCAGCTGCATCGCGACGGCTTTCATGGATGCCGTATTCCTCGTTGACGTGTACCGACTCTACGGCCAGTTCCCGGCACAGTTGACTCAACACGGCGGGAACCTGATCCCAGGTAGCGGCATGGCGGATCAGCAAGGGAATGTTCAGGGCGCCCAGGGCCTGGCTCAAGTGCTGCAGGTTGCGCAGCCAGAAATCCACTTTGCAGGGGGCATCGTCATGGGCCAGCCATTGCTCGGGCGTGACCAGGTACACGGCCGCCACCGGGCCTCGCTGGCAGGCCGCGGCCAGGGCGGTGTTGTCGTGAAGGCGCAAGTCGGTGCGCAGCCAGATCAAGTGCATTTAAATAAGTCCACGCTGGATCAGGAGCTGATGGGCCGACAACGGGTCTTCGGCCACGAACAATTGCACGATGTCTTGGGTTAATACGGCCAGCTCGGCCTGGTGGATGCAGACCGTGGGTCCGACGAGCAGTTTTGCGCAATTGACGCCAGCCAGCAGCTTGCTCAGTGCCGGCAATTGCAGGGCCTTGCTCGAGTACAGGAGCACGGCGCGCGGTTGCAGGTGTTCCGCCGCCAGGGCCAGCTCGCCGGTGGGCAGCGGCCAGTCAAAGACCTCCACCGGGCAATCGGCGCTGCTGGCCAGCCAGGCGCTGAGCCACAGGTGCGGCTCCAGGGGCAGGTCGGAGTGGTTGACCAGCAGCAGCGGCGCACCGTGCAACTGCCGGTTGTTGTGGTAGATGCGTGCACCGAACTTGCTGCGCAGCCAGGACAGGAAAAACACCCGCTCCATCTGTGCGCCGAACTGGCCTTGCCAGCGCTGTTCCAGCTCCTGCAGCAACGGCAGCAGCAATTGCTCGCACAGGGTGCGCGGTGGGTACAGCGCCATGGCCTGGTTAAACACATCGTCCACCCGGCGTTCGGCCAGTTCGCTGACGGCCTGCACCAGGTTCTGGCGCAAGGCGTGCCACTCGTTCTCGACGGCATCGGGAAGGGCCTGGGCGGAATCGATCAGGCCTTTTACCTGGCTGACCGGTACGCCGCGATTGAGCCAGGTGAGGATGGTGTGGATGCGTTGGACATGGTCGGCATTGAACAGCCGATGGCCCTTGGGGGTGCGCTGGGGCACGATCAGGCCATAACGGCGCTCCCAGGCGCGCAGGGTCACGGCGTTGACGCCGGTCTGGCGCGCCACTTCACGAATCGGCAGCCAGCCGTCTTCGAGGGCTTGGGCGATGTCTGCGCCGGGTTCGTCTTGCAAGATAGCGGTCATGACGCTTTTCATGGTTTAGATCGCATTCCGCAGGCTGAGATTTTCCGGGTGCGGCTGCAAGTAGGCCTGCTGCGCGATGTAGCGGTCCGGGTGTTGGCGAAAGTGATGCTTGAGCAGGGTCAACGGCACCACGAGCGGCACGATGCCCTGGTGATACTGGCTGATGACTGTCTGCATTTCCTGTTTGTCATCGGCGCTGATGGCCTGCTTGAGGTAACCGCTGATGTGTTGCAGCACGTTGGTGTGGGTGCCGCGGGTGGCGCACTTTTTCAGGCCGGTCATCAGGTCGCTGAAATAGCAGGCGGCCACCTCGTCGAGGTTGACGTCCCTGGCCATGCTGCCGAGGCGGTGGCCCAGGCTCTTGTAATGCATCAGGCTGTGGGCCATCAGCAAATACTTGTAGCGCGCGTGAAACGCCAGCAGGCGGTGGCGGGTCAGGCCCTCGGTCAGCAGTTGCTGCCAACTGGCGTAGACGAAGACGCGGGTCAGGAAGTTTTCTCGCAGTACCGGGTCATTCAGACGGCCGTCTTCTTCCACGGGCAGGTTCGGGTGACGCGCGCAGAACGCCTGGGCGTAGATGCCACGCCCGCCGCCCTCCACCGGCGCTCCATTTTCACGGTAGACCTTGACGCGCTCCAGGCCGCAGGACGGCGACTTCTGCATGAAGATGTAGCCGCACAGGTCAGTGTGTTCGGCGGCCATTTTGCGGCCGTATGCGTCCAGCGGCGCGGTGACATTCAGCTCGTGGTGTACGGTGCCGACGGCCTGGGGCTGTTCGGCATCGCCCACCAGGCGAATGGTTTCACGGGGGATACCCAGGCCGATCGCCACTTCCGGGCACAGCGGTACGAAGTCGAAGTACTCGGCGAGGACCTCGCTGCATAGCTGGGACTGCTTGTGACCGCCATTGAAACGCACGTTTTCGCCCAGCAGGCAGGCGCTGATGCCAATCTTCGGCTTGATGGACGGTGTGCTGGGCATGGCCAAACCTCTGCAAGATTCATGTACAAGATCTGAAATCTGTACAACTAAATCTCATCATAGGTTTGATGCTGTACAAGTCAAATATTTTGTACAAGTATTTGCACGGGGCTATTTCCAGCCGATTTGCCAAGCCTCGGCATTTTGCAGGGTTTGCCAGGCCAGGCGCTCGGCGCGCAGGGTCATCACGGCTTGCAACTCGATTTCCAGCACTGTGCCGTCCTCGTCACGAAACAGTTCGGTCACCAGGAAGTGTTTTTCCTTGTTGCGGGGCCGGGCTGCCGTCCACTTTGACAGCAGCAATTTGGCCGGGTTGATGCGGTTCATTGCAGGTGCTCGATTAACCGTCGCGCGGCTTCCTGACCACTGAGCCACGCCCCTTCCACGCGCCCCGAGAGGCACCAGTCGCCACACACGTACAGGCCCAGGTCGGCGTCGGCCAGCACCCCGAACTCATGGGCGCCGGACGGTCGTGCGTAGAGCCAGCGATGGGCCAGGCTGAAGGACGGTGCGGGCATGGCGCTGTGCAGCAATTCGGCGAAGGCGCCGTGCAGGTGTTCGATCACCGCGTCCTTGGACAGGTCCAGGTGGGCCTTGCTCCAGGTGCTGGTGGCATGCAGCACCCAGGTGTCGAGGGTCGTGTCGCGCCCGGGCTTGCTGCGGTTGCGCGCCAGCCAGTCCAGCGGGCTGTCTTGCACGAAGCAGCCTTCCATGGGGGTATCCAGGGGCTTGTCGAAGGCCAGGGCAATGGCCCAGGTCGGGTCCATCTTCACGCCGGCGGCGGCACTCGCCAATTTGGGCGCTGCCGCCAGCAGCGCCGTGGCCTGGGGGGCGGGCGTGGCGATGATCACATGGCTGAACGGGCCGTGGTTTTCGCCGTCGGCATCCAACAGGTTCCAGTGTTGCTTGCCTTGGAACACCTCGGTGATCCGGCAGCCGAACTCCACCGGCAGGTCATCGAGCAGGGCGCGTGTGATGGCGCTCATGCGCGGCGTGCCGACCCAGCGTATCTGTTCATCGGGGGAGGGCGTGAGTTGGCCGGACTTGAAGTTGTACAGCTGGGGCTTCCATTGCTCGGCCCAGCCGTTGCTTTGCCAGCGCTGCACTTCGTTGACGAAGCGTCGGTCGCGGGCGGTGAAGTATTGGGCGCCCATGTCCAGTGCGCCGGCGTCGCTGCGCTTGCTGGACATGCGGCCGCCGCTGCCGCGGCTTTTATCGAAGAGTTGTACAACGTGCCCGGCGTCTTGTAACGCTCGGGCGGCGGAGAGACCGGCGATGCCGGTGCCGATGATCGCGATGGGGACAGTCATGGGAGGCCTCGTTTTACCGTTGGGTACAGGCTACGCCGACACCAATAGCTGTACAATATTATTTTTTGGTATAAGTTTTGGCGTACCTGATCGCTTGGCGTGACCTATGGTTAAGCATGAGGCTTAAACAAAAGTCACGCTCGATTACAAATTGATCCCTGCTTATAAAATAGACTAGTGATCGGCGGCGAACGTTACATGAGGAGCGTCCCATGCATATTTTGCTGACCGGCGGTACCGGCCTGATCGGTCGCCAACTCTGCCAACACTGGATTGCCCAAGGTCATCGCCTGACGGTGTGGAGCCGCCATCCTGAAGACGTCGCCCGGTTATGCGGTGCAACGGTGCTCGGGGTGGCTCGCTTGGAGGAGGTGATTGGCGCGGTGGACGCGGTGGTCAACCTGGCAGGCGCGCCGATAGCTGACCGTCCCTGGACCCACAAACGCAAGGCGCTGCTCTGGAGCAGCCGCATCGGCTTGACCGAAACCCTGCTGGCCTGGCTCGAAAGCCAGGCGCAGAAACCGGCGGTGCTGGTTTCCGGTTCGGCGGTGGGCTGGTACGGCGACGGTGGCGAGCGCGAACTGACCGAAGCCAGCGGGCCGGTACAGGACGATTTTCCCAGCCAACTGTGCATCGCCTGGGAAGAAACCGCCCAACGTGCCGAAGCGATGGGCATCCGCGTGGTGCTGGTGCGTACCGGCCTGGTACTGGCGGCCGAGGGCGGCTTTTTGTCGCGCCTGTTGCTGCCGTTCAAACTGGGGCTGGGCGGGCCTATCGGCAACGGGCGGCAGTGGATGCCGTGGGTGCATATCAAGGATCAAATCGCCCTGATTGATTTTCTTCTGCACAAGGATGACGCCAGCGGTACCTATAATGCCTGCGCGCCGCACCCTGTGCGTAACCGCGAGTTCGCCAGGACATTGGGCCAGGCGCTGCACCGCCCGGCGTTCATGCCGATGCCGGCCTTTGCGTTGAAGGTGGGTTTGGGCGAGTTGTCCGGCTTGTTGCTGGGCGGCCAGAAAGCATTGCCCGAACGCCTGCTGGCGGCCGGTTTCACTTTTCAGTTCACTGAGTTGCGTGCGGCCTTGGACGACGTTTCCAGCCGCCGCTAAGAGATAGGATGTTGCATGACGGATCACGCGTTGTTACTGGTCAACCTGGGTTCACCGGCGTCCACTTCGGTGGCCGATGTGCGCAGCTACCTCAATCAGTTCCTGATGGACCCTTATGTCATTGATCTGCCGTGGCCGGTGCGGCGCTTGCTGGTGTCGCTGATCCTGATCAAGCGCCCCGAGCAATCGGCCCACGCCTACGCCTCGATCTGGTGGGACGAGGGCTCGCCGCTGGTGGTGCTCAGTCGTCGCCTGCAGCAGCAGATGACCGCGCAGTGGACCCAGGGGCCAGTGGAGTTGGCGATGCGTTATGGCGAGCCTTCCTTGGAAACGACCCTCACGCGGTTGGCCGCCCAAGGTATTCAAAAGGTCACCTTGGCGCCTTTGTACCCGCAATTTGCCGACAGCACCGTGACCACAGTGATTGAAGAAGCCAAGCGGGTAGTGCGTGAGAAAAAGCTCAACGTACAGTTCTCGATCCTGCAGCCATTCTACGATCAGGCGGAATACCTCGACGCGTTGGCAGCCAGCGCCCGACCTTATATAGACGCGCATTACGACCACTTGCTGCTGAGCTTCCACGGCTTGCCCGAGCGCCATCTGAAAAAGCTCGACCCGACCGGCCAGCATTGCTTCAAGGATGCGGACTGCTGCAAGAACGCCTCGCCTGAGGTGCTCGCGACCTGCTACCGCGCACAATGCTTCAGCGTTGCCCGCGACTTCGCCGCGCGCCTAGGCTTGCCCGACGACAAATGGTCAGTGGCGTTCCAATCGCGCCTGGGCCGTGCGAAGTGGATCGAACCCTACACCGAGGCACGCCTGGAGGCGCTGGCCCGTCAAGGGGTGAAAAAGCTGCTGGTGATGTGCCCCGCGTTTGTTGCCGACTGCATCGAGACCCTGGAAGAGATCGGTGATCGTGGTCGGGAGCAATTCCGCGAGGCGGGCGGTGAGGAGTTGGTGCTGGTGCCGTGTTTGAATGACGATCCGCAGTGGGCGGCAGCGCTCAATACCTTGTGTGAAAGAGCCCCGCTTTCGCTGTAATCACGTCATCCAAATGTGAGAGAGGCTTAACCCCTCTCACGTTTTTGATTGTGTTACAGGTTGAGGGTCAGGCTGACGGTGAGATTGCGCGGCTCGCCGGGATTGACCCAGTAATTGCTATAGGACCGCTCGTAGTACTTTTCATCGAACAAGTTGTTGAGGTTCAGGCCCACGGTGACGTTCTGCGTGGCCTTGTAATGGGCCAGCAAATCGACGGTGTGGTAAGCGGGCAGTTCAAAGCGGCTGCCCGCTTCACCCGAGCGATCCCCCACATAGGTGAACGCCGCGCCCAGGTCTGAACCGCGCAGCGCGCCGTCCTGGAATTCATACACCCCCAACAGGCTGCCACTGCGCTTGGCTACGCCGAGGATGCGGCTGCCCGCAGGAATGGCTTTATCACCCTTGGTCACTTCGGCGTCGATGTAGGCAAAGGCGCCGATCACGCGTACCGCATCGGTCAGTTGTCCTGTCAGTTGCAGGTCGAAGCCCTGGCTGCGTGCCTTGCCCATGGCGCGGTTGGTATTGGTGGCCGGGTCCAGGGCCAGCACGTTTTCCTTTTCGATATGGAAGGCGGCGAGGGTGGTGCTGAGGCGGTCGTCGAACAGCTCGCTCTTGATCCCCACCTCATAGCCCACGCCTTCTTCGGGCTTGAAGGTGTTACCGCTGGCGTCCAGGCCGCTGTTGGGCTTGAACGAGGTGGAAGCGTTGGCGAATACGCCGACCTCTGGCGTCAGTTGATACAGCAGACCGGCGCGCTGGGTAAGTGCGTCGTGGGTTTGCCGACTCTTGGCGTGGTTGCGGGTGAAGTCGTCGGTGCTTTGTTCGAAATGCTCGAAGCGAGCGCCGACCATGCCGCGCAGGCGGTCGGTGAAGATGATCTGGTCTTGCAGGTTCAGCGCCTGGCTTTTGGTCTGTTCGAAGAAGTCGGTGCCGGAGCGTGCGCCATTGGGTTTGGGCTGGCCGTAGACCGGGTTGTAGAGGTCGATGGCGTAGGGGCTGCCGGCTATGGCGGTGACGCGCTCCTTCTTGCGGTAGTCCTCGTATTCGGTGCCGACCAGCAATTCATGCTGCCAACTGCCAAGGTCGAACAGGCCGCGCAGTTCCAGCTGGGTGATGCTGTCGTGCCACCCCGTGGAGCGTTCGCGGTAACGGCGGTTGAGGGTGTGGCCGTCGGTGTTCAGCGCGCGGTTTTCCGAGGCGTCGCCCCACAGGCTGCCTTGTTTGTAATGACTGGCCAGGCGCAGTTTCCAGGCGTCGTTGAGATGATGCTCGAGGGTCGCCTGGATGCGGTTGTTGTGGTTGTCGATATCGCCGTCGTTGGGTTCGCCGAGGAAGGTGGAGCGCGATACGCCTGGGGCGTCGACGATGCCCCGGTCGAAGGTGGAGCTGTGGCGTACGAGTTCGCTTTCCACCAGCAGGTGGGTGTCCGGGTCCAGCTGCCAGCTGAATGAGGGCGCGACGAATATGCGCTTGCTCTCGACGTGATCGCGGAAGCTGTTGTTGTCCTCCACTGCCAGGTTGACCCGCGACAGCAGGTCGCCCTCGCTGTCCAGCGGCGTATTGATATCGACGGCAGTGCGATAACGGTCCCAACTGCCCGCGCTGGTTTGCACGGTGGTGAAGGCTTCGGGCTGGGGCTTTTTGGTGACGATATTCACCGTGCCACCGGGATCACCGCGGCCATACAGGCTGGCTGCGGGGCCCTTGAGCACTTCGATGCGTTCGATATTGGCCGCGTCCGGTGTGCTCGGGTAGCCGCGGTTGGCGCTGAAACCGTCCTGGTAGAACTCCGAGGTGGTGAAGCCGCGCACGCTGTATTCGTAGAGCGTGAGGCCGCCAAAGTTGTTCTGCTTGGACACCCCGCCGGCAAACTCCAGGGCGCGTTCCACGTTAGTGCTGCCCAGGTCCGTGAGTACCGAGGCGGGAATCACGCTGATGGACTGTGGGATGTCGCGCAGGGCGGTGTCGGTTTTAGTCGCGCTGGCAGAGCGGGTGGCACGGTAGCCTTTGACCGGGCCGGTAGCGGATTCATAGGCGTCGGTGCTGACGCTGATGGTCTCCAGCTCAACGGTGTTGTCTTCGGCAAAGGCGGGATCCAGCAGCAAACCCAAGGCCAGGCCAGCCAAGGGGGCAAACGTTCGAGACGGCATGATAGAGCGTTCCAATAGCGATATTGAAACAATATAACATGTCTAATGAGAATGCTTTTGCTTTGAAATATATGCTTACAGGTACCCGCGAACGGGTACCTGTGGAGGCGGTTTATTCCTCTTCTTTGACCGGCGCAGGCGGTGGGCGCAGGCCGATTTCCGCCAGCAGCTTGATCTCTTTACCGTTGCGCATAACCTGGATCGCCACCTTGTCGGTCGGCTTGATCCGCGCGACCTGGTTCATCGACTTGCGCCCATCACCGGCCGGTTCGCCGTTGATGCTGAGGATCACATCCCCCAGCTGCAGGCCGGCTTTCTGCGCCGGGCCATCGCGGAAAATCCCGGCAACCACGATGCCTGGGCGCCCGGTCAGGCCGAACGACTCGGCCAGCTCCTTGGTCAGCGGCTGTACTTCGATCCCCAGCCAGCCGCGAATCACCTGGCCGTGCTCGATGATCGACTTCATCACTTCCATCGCCAGCTTTACCGGGATCGCAAAGCCGATGCCCTGGGAGCCGCCGGACTTGGAGAAAATCGCCGTGTTGATGCCGGTCAGGTTGCCATTGGCGTCCACCAGTGCGCCGCCGGAGTTGCCCGGGTTGATCGCCGCGTCGGTCTGGATAAAGTCCTCGTAGCTGTTCAGCCCCAGCTGGTTCCGCCCGGTGGCGCTGATGATGCCCATGGTCACCGTCTGGCCCACTCCAAACGGGTTGCCGATGGCCAGTGCCACATCACCCACCCGCAGCCCATCGGAACGGCCGAGGGTGATGGACGGCAGGCTTTTCAGATCGATCTTCAGGACCGCGAGGTCGGTTTCCGGGTCGCTGCCCACCACGCGGGCCAGGGTTTCACGGCCGTCACGCAGGGCCACCACAATCTGGTCGGCGCCGGTGGTCACGTGGTTATTGGTGAGGATGTAGCCTTCGGGGCTCATGATCACCCCGGAACCCAGGCTGGACTCCATGCGGCGCTGCTTGGGCCCGTTGTCACCGAAATAGCGGCGGAACTGCGGGTCTTCAAACAACGGATGGGCCGGCTTGTTGATGACCTTGGTGGTGTACAGGTTGACCACCGCAGGAGCGGCGATGACCACCGCGTCCGCGTAAGTCACCGGGCCTTGCACCACCGAGCTGGTCTGGGGTGCCTGTTGCAGGTTGACATCAAGGCTGGGCAAGCCCACCCACTGGGGATAACGCTGAATAATCAGCATCGCGATCAGCACGCCAGCCAGCAATGGCCATCCAAAAAAACGCAGTGCCTTGAGCATCAAGTAAGTCCTGACAGGTTGCAGGGGGCGGGAGAGCGCCCATAATGTCGCGCATTATACGAGGCTGCGAGCGCCTCGGAACGGGATATTTAGGAGTCTTTTATGGCCGTCCCCCTTACCACCCTCGTCGAGGAAGCGGACCGCTACCTCGGCAGCGCAAAGATTGCCGATTACTGCCCCAATGGCCTGCAGGTCGAGGGGCGGCCGCAAGTGATGCGCATCGTCAGCGGCGTGACCGCCAGCCAGGCCCTGCTGGACGCGGCCGTCGAAGCCCAGGCCGATTTGATCCTGGTGCACCACGGTTATTTCTGGAAAGGCGAAAGCCCCTGTATCACCGGCATGAAGCAACGCCGCCTGAAAACCCTGCTCAAGCACGACATCAGCCTGCTGGCCTACCACCTGCCGCTGGACCTGCACCCCGACGTTGGCAATAACGTGCAACTCGCCCGCCAGTTGGACATCACCGTCGAAGGCCCACTGGACCCGAACAACCCCAGGATCGTCGGCCTGGTCGGCTCGCTCGCCGAACCGCTGTCGCCCCGCGACTTCGCCCGGCGTGTGCAGGACGTGATGGGCCGCGAGCCGCTGCTGATCGAAGGCAGCCAGATGATCCGCCGCGTCGGCTGGTGCACCGGTGGTGGCCAGGGTTACATCGACAACGCCATCGCCGCGGGCGTCGACCTGTTCCTGAGCGGTGAAGCCTCCGAGCAAACCTTCCACAGTGCCCGGGAAAACGACATCAGCTTTATCGCCGCCGGGCACCACGCCACCGAGCGTTACGGCGTACAGGCGCTGGGCGATTACCTGGCGCGGCGCTTCGCCCTGGAGCATCTGTTCATCGATTGCCCCAACCCGATTTGATGGCCAAACCTTGGGGCATATTGATATACCGTTTCGATCTAGCTGGCGCCCTGAATAGAAGAAGGTGCTGTGCTAGCATGCCCCGCTCGAACACGGCCCGCTGGCCGTCCATAAGATCGTTTTTCCGTGAGTAACCATGGTCGACAAACTGACGCATCTGAAACAGCTGGAGGCGGAAAGCATCCACATCATCCGCGAGGTCGCCGCCGAGTTCGATAACCCGGTGATGCTCTACTCGATCGGTAAAGACTCCGCCGTGATGCTGCACCTGGCGCGTAAGGCCTTCTTCCCGGGCAAGCTGCCGTTCCCGGTGATGCACGTCGACACCCGCTGGAAATTCCAGGAGATGTACAAGTTCCGCGACAAAATGGTCGAGGAACTGGGCCTGGACCTGATCACCCATGTCAACCCGGATGGCGTGGCGCAGGGCATCAACCCGTTCACCCACGGCAGCGCCAAGCACACCGACATCATGAAGACCGAAGGCCTCAAGCAGGCCTTGGACAAGCATGGTTTCGACGCGGCCTTCGGCGGTGCCCGTCGCGATGAAGAGAAATCCCGCGCCAAAGAGCGCGTGTACTCGTTCCGCGACAGCAAGCACCGGTGGGACCCGAAGAACCAGCGCCCTGAGCTGTGGAACGTCTACAACGGCAACGTCAACAAGGGCGAGTCGATCCGTGTGTTCCCGCTGTCCAACTGGACCGAGCTGGACATCTGGCAGTACATCTACCTGGAAGGCATCCCGATCGTGCCGCTGTACTTCGCCGCCGAGCGCGATGTCATCGAGAAGAACGGCACGTTGATCATGATCGACGACGACCGCATCCTCGAGCACTTGTCCGACGAAGACAAAGCCCGAATCGTCAAAAAGAAAGTACGTTTCCGTACCCTTGGCTGCTACCCGTTGACGGGCGCGGTGGAGTCTGAAGCCGAGACGCTGACGGACATCATTCAGGAAATGCTCCTGACGCGAACTTCCGAGCGCCAGGGCCGTGTCATCGACCACGATGGTGCCGGCTCGATGGAAGATAAAAAACGTCAAGGCTATTTCTAAGGGGCTGTCATGTCGCATCAATCTGATTTGATCAGCGAGGACATCCTCGCCTACCTGGGCCAGCACGAGCGCAAGGAAATGTTGCGCTTCCTGACCTGTGGCAACGTCGACGACGGCAAGAGCACCCTGATCGGGCGCCTGCTGCACGACTCCAAGATGATCTACGAAGATCACCTGGAAGCCATCACCCGTGACTCGAAAAAGTCCGGTACCACCGGTGATGACATCGACCTGGCGTTGCTGGTCGACGGCCTGCAGGCCGAGCGTGAGCAGGGCATCACCATCGATGTCGCCTACCGCTACTTCTCCACCGCCAAGCGCAAATTCATCATCGCCGACACCCCCGGCCATGAGCAGTACACCCGCAACATGGCCACCGGTGCATCCACCTGTGACCTGGCGATCATCCTGATCGACGCGCGCTACGGCGTGCAGACCCAGACCCGTCGCCACAGCTATATCGCTTCGCTGCTGGGCATCAAGCACATCGTGATCGCCGTCAACAAGATGGACATCAATGGCTTTGACCAAGGCGTGTTCGAGTCGATCAAGGCCGATTACCTGAAGTTCGCCGAAGGCATCGCCTTCAAGCCGAGCACCATGGCATTCGTGCCGATGTCGGCACTCAAGGGCGACAACGTGGTGAACAAGAGCGAGCATTCGCCCTGGTACACCGGCCAGTCGCTGATGGAGATCCTCGAGACCGTCGAGATCGCCAACGATCGCAACTACACCGACCTGCGTTTCCCGGTGCAGTACGTCAACCGTCCGAACCTGAACTTCCGTGGGTTCGCCGGCACCCTGGCCAGCGGCATCGTGCACAAGGGCGACGAAGTCGTGGTGCTGCCGTCGGGCAAAAGCAGCCGCGTCAAATCCATCGTCACCTTCGAAGGTGAGCTGGAACACGCCGGCCCAGGCCAGGCCGTGACCCTGACCATGGAAGACGAGATCGACATCTCCCGTGGCGACCTGCTGGTGCATGCCGACAACGTGCCGCAAGTGACCGACGCCTTCGACGCCATGCTGGTGTGGATGGCCGAAGAACCGATGCTGCCGGGCAAGAAATACGACATCAAGCGCGCCACCAGCTACGTGCCGGGTTCCATCACCAGCATCGTGCACCGTGTGGACGTGAACACCCTGGCCGAAGGCCCGGCGAGTTCGCTGCAGTTGAACGAGATCGGCCGGGTCAAGGTCAGCCTCGACGCCGCCATCGCGTTGGATGGCTATGACAGCAATCGCACCACCGGTGCGTTTATCGTCATCGACCGCTTGACCAACGGCACCGTGGGCGCCGGCATGATCATCGCGCCGCCGGTCACCCACGGCAGTGCGGCGCATCACGGCAAGTTGGCCCATGTCGCCACCGAGGAGCGCGCCCAGCGTTTCGGTCAGCAACCGGCTACCGTGTTGTTCAGCGGCCTGTCAGGCGCGGGCAAGAGCACCTTGGCCTATGCGGTCGAGCGCAAGCTGTTCGACATGGGCCGTGCGGTGTTCGTGCTGGATGGCCAGAACCTGCGTCACGACCTGAACAAGGGCTTGCCCCAGGACCGTGCCGGGCGTACCGAAAACTGGCGCCGTGCCGCTCACGTGGCGCGTCAGTTCAACGAAGCCGGCCTGCTGACCCTGGCGGCATTCGTTGCCCCGGATGCCGAAGGCCGTGAACAGGCCAAGGCGCTGATTGGCAGCGACCGCCTGCTGACCGTTTACGTGCAGGCCTCCCCGCAGGTGTGCGCCGAGCGTGATCCGCAGGGCTTGTACGCGGCGGGTGGGGATAACATCCCTGGCGAATCCTTCCCGTACGACGTGCCGTTGAATGCCGACCTGGTAATCGACACCCAGGCCCTGTCGCTGGAAGACAGCGTCAAGCAAGTGCTGGAACTGTTGCGTCAGCGCGGCGCGATCTAAGTCTCGCGCAGTCAAATGTGGGAGGGGGCTTGCCCCCGATAGCGGTGGATCAGTGACAGATGTACTGACTGACACACTGCTATCGAGGGCAAGCCCTCTCCCGCATTTTGATCATCGTTTGTCTGGGAAGTCTTTATGCAGCGTGTCCAGTAACGCATCCTTCTCTTCCCACAGCTGGTTGATCCACCCCTGGAACGCCAGTCGATACTCCCCATCCTGCTCATAATTCCTGCCGATAAACTCGGCCGGAATCTGTACCTCTTCAAACTGCACCACCACGTCCTGCACCTTCCCGCACAGCAAGTCCCAATACCCAGGACGTCCGCCAGGGTAGTGAATGGTCACGTTGACCAGTGATTTGAGTTGTTCCCCCATGGCATCCAGCACAAACGCGATACCACCCGCCTTGGGCTTGAGCAGGTAACGAAACGGCGACTTCTGCTGCGCATGCTTGCCCGGCGTAAAGCGTGTGCCTTCAGCAAAGTTGAAAATACCCACCGGGTTGTCGCGAAACTTCGCACAGGTCTTGCGAGTGGTTTCCAGGTCCTTGCCTTTCTTCTCCGGGTGTTTTTCCAGGTAGGCCTTGGTGTAGCGCTTCATGAAGGGAAAACCCAGTGCCCACCACGCCAGGCCAATCACCGGCACCCAGATCAACTCCTGCTTGAGGAAGAACTTCAGCGGGCGAATCCGACGATTGAGCACGTATTGCAGGACCATGATGTCGACCCAGCTCTGATGGTTGCTGGTCACCAGGTACGAGTGCTGGTAGTCCAGGCCTTCAAGACCTTTAAGGTGCCAACGGGTATGGCGCACCAGATTCATCCAGCCCTTGTTGTTGGTGACCCAGGCTTCATGGGTGTGGTTCATCAGCCATTCGCTGAAGCGCTTGGCGAAGGGCAGCGCCTTGAACAGCGCCACGATGAACAGGAATGAGCACAGCAGGATCGTGTTAAGCGCCAGCAACAAGGACGCGATCACCCCGCGTACGGCGGCAGGTAGAAAATCCAGCATTTAGATATCCATAGGTCGGTTGGCGGCTTGGATCGCAGTCAGCGCGATGGTGTACACGATGTCGTCGACCTGGGCACCGCGTGGCAGGTCGTTGACCGGTTTGCGCAGGCCTTGGAGCATCGGCCCCAGGCTGACGCAATCGGCGCTGCGTTGCACGGCCTTGTGGGTGGTGTTGCCGGTGTTCAGGTCCGGGAACACGAACACGGTGGCTTTGCCGGCGACCAGGCTGTCGGGGGCCAGTTGGCGGGCGACGGTTTCGTTGGCGGCGGCGTCGTATTGCAGCGGGCCGTCGATCAGCAGTGAGCTTTGCTGTTCATGGGCGAGCAGGGTGGCTTCGCGGACTTTCTCCACTTCCTCACCGCTGGCCGAGTCGCCGCTGGAGTAGCTGATCATCGCCACACGCGGGGTGATACCGAAGGCAGCGGCCGAGTCGGCGCTTTGCAAGGCGATTTCCGCCAGCTCGGCGGCACTGGGGTGCGGGTTCATCACGCAGTCGCCGTAGACCAGTACCTGCTCGGGGAACAGCATGAAGAACACCGACGACACCAGGGTGCAGCCCGGTGCGGTCTTGATCAACTGCAGGGCCGGGCGAATGGTGTTGGCGGTGGAGTGGATAACCCCGGAGACCAGGCCGTCCACTTCATCCAGTGCGAGCATCATGGTGGCGATCACCACGGTGTCTTCCAGTTGCTGCTCGGCCATCGGCGCATTCAGGCTCTTGCTCTTGCGCAGGGCAACCATGGGCTCGACGTAGCGCTGGCGAATCAGGTCCGGGTCGAGAATCTCCAGGCCTTCGGGCAATTCGATGCCCTGGGCGCGCGCGACCGCTTCTACGTCAGCCGGCTTGGCCAGCAGCACGCAGCGCGCAATGCCCCTTGCCTGGCAGATAGCGGCGGCTTGCACGGTCAGCGGCTCGCTGCCCTCGGGCAGCACAATGCGTTTGTTGGCCGCCTGGGCGCGCTGGATCAACTGGTAGCGGAACACCGCCGGCGACAGGCGCATCTCCCGTGGCGTGCCGCAACGCTGGTGCAGCCAGCGCGCATCGAGGTGGCTGGCGACGAAATCGGTGATGATCTCCGCGCGCTCGCGGTCATCGATGGGGATTTCCTTGTTGAGGTTGTTGAGCAGGTTGGCGGTCTCGTAGGAACCGGTACTCACCGACAGCACCGGCAACCCGGCCTGGAAGGCGCCGCGGCACAGCTCCATGATGCGCGGGTCGGGCAGGGTGTCGCTGGTCAGCAACAGGCCGGCCAGGGGCACGCCGTTGATCGCGGCCAGGCTGACGGCGAGGATGATGTCGTCACGGTCGCCGGGGGTCACCACCAGCACGCCGGGCTTGAGCAGCTCCACGGTGTTACGCATGGTGCGGGCGCAGATGATGATCTTGGTCATGCGCCGGGTTTCGTAGTCGCCGGCGTTGAGGATTTGCGCGCCCATCAGGTCGGCCACGTCGCGGGTGCGCGGCGCGTTGAGTTCCGGCTGGTAAGGAATGCAGCCGAGCAGGCGGAAATCACCGCTGCGCAGCAAGGGCGAATGCTCCTTGAGGCGTGCCGAGAAGGCTTCCATGCTTTCGTCGGTGCGCACCTTGTTCAGGATCACGCCGAGCACTTTCGGGTCTTTCGGGCCGCCGAACAACTGGGCCTGCAGTTCCACGCGGCCGGAGAGTTCGGTGAGCACTTCGTTTTCCGGGGCCGAGACCAGAATCACTTCCGCATCCAGGCTCTTGGCCAGGTGCAGGTTGACCCGGGCCGCATAGCTGGCGCTGCGGGTCGGTACCATGCCTTCGACGATCAGCACGTCCTTGCCCACGGCGGCCTGCTGATAAAGGGTGATGATTTCTTCGAGCAGCTCGTCGAGCTGGCCGTCGCCGAGCATGCGTTCCACGTGAGCCAGGCCTAGCGGCTGTGGCGGCTTGAGGCCGTGGGTGCGAGCCACCAGCTCGGTGGAACGCTCGGGGCCGGTATCGCCGGGATGTGGCTGGGCAATCGGCTTGAAAAAACCGACTTTCAGGCCGGCTCGCTCAAGGGTGCGCACCAGCCCAAGGCTGATGGAGGTCAGACCCACACCAAAATCGGTGGGCGCGATAAAAAAAGTCTGCATGCGAATTCTCTGGAGGTGCATGGCTTCGGTGGCGCCCTATGGTTGAGTGCCTACCGGGAATCAGGCGCCAAGGTTATCGTTATTCGGGCACTTGCGCACACCAGCCGCAGGCAAAGGGCTGGCCTATTTTTTCCAGGCGCTGCGCAGGGTCGAGTACCCAGGCGCGAGACTGCCATGGCGGCTGGTGGCGCAGGTGCTGGGTGTGGCCGCAGGACAGCCCGGCAACCCAGTGACCCTCCTCGTCCTGATGGAAACCGATGACCAAGGATGCCGTTGATCGGCCCCGTCCGTCCGGGTTCTGTTCGCTTTCGGGCAAATCCTTGTTTAGACTTGTCCGTTCTTCATTCTTATGCAAAAGGTCTCGCCCCATGACGATCGCCGCTAACAAGGCTGTCTCCATCGACTATACCCTGACCAACGACGCTGGTGAGGTCATCGACAGCTCAGCCGGCGGCGCGCCGCTGGTCTACCTGCAAGGCGCAGGTAACATCATCCCAGGCCTGGAAAAGGCTCTGGAAGGCAAGAGCGTTGGTGATGAGCTGACCGTTGCCGTAGAACCTGAAGATGCCTACGGCGAATACTCCGCCGAACTGGTCAGCACCCTGAGCCGCAGCATGTTCGAAGGTGTTGATGAGTTGGAAGTGGGCATGCAGTTCCACGCTTCCGCGCCGGACGGTCAAATGCAGATCGTCACCATCCGTGATCTGGACGGCGACGACGTCACCGTCGACGGCAACCACCCTCTGGCTGGCCAGCGCCTGAACTTCCAAGTGAAGATCGTTGCCATCCGCGATGCTTCCCAGGAAGAAGTGGCCCACGGTCACGTCCACGGTGAAGGCGGTCATCACCATTGATTGATGTTTGATCAATAGGTAGCAAAACGCCCCGACTGGTTCGGGGCGTTTTTTTTGTGCCTGAAAATCCAGCCGAGCACAGCAGTTTGCTCCAGCGGACTCTTATGCACCGGGCTTTTGTGGCAAGCCCGCTCACCACAAAAAGCCCGCACAAACAAAAATGCCCCGGACCTTTCGGTACGGGGCATTTCTTAACTGTTTCGCAACCTGGGCTGCGTGGCAGTTGTTACCACTTAGGCAGCAGCAGGAACGCTCAGAGCCTTGATGTGGCCATTCAGGCGGCTCTTATGACGAGCGGCCTTGTTCTTGTGGATGATGCCTTTATCGGCCATACGGTCGATAACTGGCACAGCCAGAACGTAAGCTGCTTGAGCTTTTTCAGCGTCTTTGGTGTCGATGGCTTTAACTACATTCTTGATGTAGGTACGAACCATGGAACGCAGGCTGGCGTTGTGGCTGCGACGCTTCTCAGCCTGTTTTGCACGTTTTTTGGCGGAAGGTGTGTTGGCCACCGTCGAGCTCCTCGAAAGACTTTTTAGGAAATAGCAAACAAAATAGGCCGCGAATCATGCCGATGACTTGATGTGTTGTCAAGGCCGGCTGATGCGAACTGCTGAGTGGTCGATCTGAAGAGGCGGGTGATTTATTTCCGGCGCTTGACCTGTAAACTCGCGAGCTTTGGCGCTGTGCTGTTGCAGGCGCGCAGTATCGCATAAGTAGGCGCTTAGTTCGCCTGCTCTTTATCTATAGGCGCAAACTCTTTCAATGAATCTGCTCAAATCGTTGGCCGCCGTCAGCTCTATCACGATGATCTCCCGGGTTCTGGGGTTTGTGCGTGACACCCTGCTGGCGCGTATTTTTGGCGCCAGCATGGCCACGGATGCGTTCTTTATTGCCTTCAAACTGCCCAACCTGCTGCGGCGGATCTTTGCCGAGGGCGCATTTTCCCAGGCGTTCGTGCCGATTCTGGCCGAATACAAGACTCAACAGGGTGAGGAGGCGACCCGGACCTTTATCGCCTACGTCTCGGGCCTGCTGACCCTGGTGTTGATGCTGGTGACCCTCGTCGGCATGCTCGCCGCGCCCTGGGTGATCTGGGCCACGGCGCCGGGTTTTGCCAATACGCCGGAAAAATTCGCGCTGACCACTGACCTGTTGCGGGTGACCTTTCCTTATATATTGCTGATCTCACTGTCATCCCTGGCCGGTGCGATCCTCAACACCTGGAACCGTTTCTCGGTGCCGGCGTTCGTACCGACGCTGCTTAACGTCAGCATGATTATCTTTGCCCTGTTCCTGACACCTTACTTCGATCCGCCGGTCATGGCCCTTGGCTGGGCCGTGCTGGCTGGTGGCCTGGCGCAGTTGCTCTACCAGCTGCCGCACCTGAAAAAGATCGGCATGCTCGTATTACCGCGCCTGAACCTCAAGGACACCGGCGTCTGGCGCGTCATGCGCAATATGTTGCCGGCGATCCTGGGGGTGTCGGTGAGCCAGATTTCCCTGATCATCAACACCGCGTTCGCCTCGCTGCTGGTATCCGGCTCGGTGTCGTGGATGTATTACGCCGACCGTCTCATGGAGTTGCCTTCCGGTGTGCTGGGCGTGGCCCTGGGCACCATTTTGCTGCCGACGCTGGCACGCACCTATGCCAGCAAGGATCGCCAGGAATACTCGCGCATCCTCGATTGGGGCTTGCGCCTGTGCTTCGTGCTGGTGCTGCCGTGCGCCCTGGCGCTGGGGATCCTGGCCGAGCCGCTGACAGTGTCACTGTTCCAATACGGGCAATTCGATGCACATGACGCGTTGATGACCCAGCATGCGCTGGTGGCCTATTCCGTCGGCCTGCTCGGCATTATCGTGATCAAGGTGCTGGCGCCTGGCTTCTATGCCCAGCAAAACATCCGCACGCCGGTAAAGATCGCGATCTTCACCCTGATCGTCACGCAACTGCTCAACCTGGTGTTTATCGGTCCTCTGGCCCACGCCGGCCTGGCCCTGGCCATCAGTGCTGGAGCCTGCATCAATGCCGGCCTGCTGTTTTATCAACTGCGCAAACAGCAGATGTTCCAGCCTCAGCCTGGCTGGGGCATGTTCGCCCTCAAGTTGCTGGTGGCCGTTGCGATGATGTCCGCGGTATTACTCGGCCTGATGCACTTCATGCCAGCCTGGGATGAAGGTCATATGCTGGAGCGCTTCATGCGCCTGGGCGTGCTGGTCGTGGCCGGCGTGGTGGTGTACTTCGGGATGTTGCTGCTGCAAGGCTTCCGCCTGCGGGATTTCAATCGCAAGTCGTTGAGCTAGAGAGTTTGCCGCGATAAAACCGTTGTTTTATCGATTCGATCCATTTGCCCTGCGCTGTTGCCTGTCGCCCGGGGCCGGGTGTGGTTATAATCGACCACTTTATGAGCAAGAAGCGCGTTATGCAGCTGGTTCGAGGTCTCCACAACCTGCGCCCTGAGCATCGGGGCTGCGTCGCCACTATTGGCAACTTTGACGGTGTTCACCGTGGCCACCAGGCTATCCTGGCCCGGCTGCGCGAGCGTGCGGTCGAGTTGGGCGTACCCAGCTGCGTGGTGATTTTCGAGCCGCAGCCGCGGGAATATTTCACCCCGGAAACGGCACCGGCACGTCTGGCCCGTCTGCGGGACAAGCTGCAACTGCTGGCCGAAGAAGGCGTGGACCGCGTCCTCTGCCTGGCTTTCAACCAGCGTTTGCAAAGTCTCAGCGCTGCCGAGTTCGTCGACCGCATACTGGTAGACGGCCTGGGCGTACAGCATTTGGAGGTCGGCGACGACTTCCGTTTTGGCTGCGATCGGGTCGGGGATTTCGAGTTCCTGCAACACGCCGGTATCACCCAGGGCTTTACCGTCGAAGCCGCGCAAACCGTCGAACTGGACGGCCTGCGCGTGAGCAGCACCCAGGTGCGTAACGCCCTGGCCGCTGCCGACTTCGCCTTGGCCGAGCGTTTGCTCGGTCGCCCGTTCCGCATTGCCGGGCGGGTACTGCACGGCCAGAAGCTGGCGCGCCAACTGGGCACGCCAACCGCCAACGTGCAACTCAAGCGCCGCCGTGTGCCGCTGACCGGGGTTTACCTGGTGAGCGTCGACATCGACGGCCAATCGTGGCCGGGAGTCGCCAACATAGGCGTCAGGCCCACGGTTGCAGGTGATGGCAAGGCCCACCTGGAAGTTCATCTGTTGGATTTTGCCGGTGATCTGTATGACCGGCGTTTGACGGTGGTTTTCCACCAGAAGCTGCGTGAAGAGCAGCGTTTCGCCTCGCTTGAGGCGTTGAAAACGGCGATCAATGCGGATGTCGCCGCCGCCCGTGCACTAGCCGCACCTAGCGCCCATCGCTAACCGAAGAGCCTTAAATGACCGACTATAAAGCCACGCTAAACCTTCCGGACACCGCCTTCCCAATGAAGGCCGGCCTGCCACAGCGCGAACCGCAGATCCTGCAGCGCTGGGACAGTATTGGCCTGTACGGAAAGTTGCGCGAAATTGGCAAGGATCGTCCGAAATTCGTCCTGCACGACGGCCCTCCTTATGCCAACGGCACGATTCACATCGGTCATGCGCTGAACAAGATTCTCAAGGACATGATCCTGCGCTCGAAAACGCTGGCGGGTTTCGACGCGCCTTATGTCCCGGGTTGGGACTGCCACGGCCTGCCGATCGAACACAAGGTCGAAGTGACCTACGGCAAGAACCTGGGCGCGGATAAAACCCGTGAACTGTGTCGTGCCTACGCTGCCGAGCAGATCGAAGGGCAGAAGTCCGAGTTCATCCGCCTGGGTGTGCTGGGTGAGTGGGACAACCCGTACAAAACCATGAACTTCAAGAACGAGGCCGGTGAAATCCGTGCCTTGGCCGAAATCGTCAAGGGCGGTTTCGTGTTCAAGGGCCTCAAGCCCGTGAACTGGTGCTTCGATTGCGGCTCGGCCCTGGCTGAAGCGGAAGTCGAATACGAAGACAAGAAGTCCTCGACCATCGACGTGGCCTTCCCGATCGCCGACGACGCCAAGCTGGCCGAGGCCTTTGGCCTGGCAAGCCTGAGCAAACCGGCTGCCATCGTGATCTGGACCACCACCCCGTGGACCATCCCCGCCAACCAGGCGCTGAATGTGCACCCGGAATTCACCTACGCCCTGGTGGACGTCGGTGATCGCCTGCTGGTGCTCGCCGAGGAAATGGTCGAAGCGTGCCTGGCTCGCTACGAACTGCAGGGTTCGGTAATTGCCACCACCACCGGTTCCGCGCTGGAACTGATCAACTTCCGTCACCCGTTCTATGACCGTCTGTCGCCGGTGTACCTGGCTGACTACGTCGAGTTGGGTTCGGGTACGGGCATTGTTCACTGCTCGCCTGCCTATGGCGTGGACGACTTCGTGATCTGCAAGAAGTACGGCATGGTCAACGACGAGATCATCAACCCCGTGCAAAGCAACGGCGTTTATGTGCCTTCGCTGGAGTTCTTCGGCGGCCAGTTCATCTTCAAGGCCGACCAGCCGATCATCGACAAGCTGCGTGAAGTCGGTGCGCTGATGCAAACCGACACCATCAAGCACAGCTACATGCACTGCTGGCGCCACAAGACCCCGCTGATCTACCGCGCCACCGCGCAATGGTTTATCGGCATGGACAAAGAGCCGACCAGCGGCGACACCCTGCGTGTGCGCTCGCTCAAGGCTATCGAAGACACCCAGTTCGTCCCGGCCTGGGGCCAGGCGCGCCTGCACTCGATGATCGCCAACCGTCCGGACTGGTGCATCTCCCGCCAGCGTAACTGGGGCGTGCCGATCCCGTTCTTCCTCAACAAGGAAAGCGGCGAGCTGCACCCACGCACCGTCGAACTGATGGAAGTGGTGGCCCAGCGTGTCGAACAGGAAGGCATCGAAGCCTGGTTCAAGCTGGACGCCGCCGAGTTGCTGGGTGACGAAGCGCCGCTGTACGACAAGATCAGCGACACCCTCGACGTGTGGTTCGACTCGGGTACCACCCACTGGCACGTGCTGCGCGGCTCGCACCCGATGGGTCACGAGACCGGCCCGCGTGCCGACCTGTACCTGGAGGGCTCCGACCAACACCGGGGCTGGTTCCACTCGTCGCTGCTGACCGGTTGCGCCATCGACAACCACGCGCCATACCGCGAGCTGCTGACCCACGGGTTCACCGTCGACGAGACGGGCCGCAAGATGTCCAAGTCGCTGAAGAACGTGATCGAGCCGAAAAAGATCAACGACACCTTGGGCGCCGACATCATGCGCCTGTGGGTGGCGTCG
The DNA here is from genome assembly GCF_006517195.1 of Pseudomonas sp. NIBRBAC000502773. NCBI lineage: Bacteria > Pseudomonadati > Pseudomonadota > Gammaproteobacteria > Pseudomonadales > Pseudomonadaceae > Pseudomonas > Pseudomonas sp. NIBRBAC000502773. Next base: position 4,229,128 of record NZ_CP041189.1, read on the forward strand.
ACCGATTACTCCGGCGAGATCGCCGTGTCGGACCAGATCCTGGCCCGCAGCGCCGATGCCTACCGCCGTATCCGTAATACCGCGCGCTTCCTGCTGTCGAACCTGACCGGTTTCAACCCGGCCACCGACATCCTGCCGGCCGAGGACATGCTCGCCCTGGACCGTTGGGCCGTGGACCGTACCCTGTTGTTGCAGCGCGAGTTGCAAGAGCACTACGGCGAATACCGCTTCTGGAACGTGTACTCGAAGATCCACAACTTCTGCGTGCAGGAGCTGGGTGGTTTCTACCTCGACATCATCAAGGACCGGCAGTACACCACCGGTGCCAACAGCAAGGCCCGCCGTTCGGCGCAGACCGCGCTGTATCACATCTCCGAAGCGCTGGTGCGCTGGATCGCACCGATCCTGGCCTTCACCGCCGACGAACTGTGGGAATACCTGCCGGGCGAGCGTAATGAGTCCGTCATGCTCAACACCTGGTATGAAGGCTTGACCGAACTGCCGGCCGACTTCGAACTGGGCCGCGAGTACTGGGAGGGCGTAATGGCCGTCAAGGTTGCGGTGAACAAGGAGCTGGAGGTTCAGCGTGCGGCCAAGGCCGTCGGTGGCAACCTCCAGGCCGAAGTCACCCTGTTTGCCGAGGAAGGCCTGACCGCTGACCTGACCAAGCTGAGCAACGAACTGCGCTTCGTATTGATCACTTCCACTGCGAGCCTGGCACCGTTTGCCCAGGCACCGGCGGATGCCGTGGCCACCGAAGTGCCGGGCCTCAAGCTCAAAGTGGTCAAGTCGGCCTTCCCTAAGTGCGCCCGTTGCTGGCACTGCCGTGAAGACGTCGGGGTGAACCCTGAACATCCGGAAATCTGCGGTCGTTGCGTCGACAACATTTCCGGTGAAGGCGAGGTTCGCCACTATGCCTAATGCAGCCAGTCGTTTCGGACGTCTGGGCTGGCTCGTACTGAGCGTGCTGGTCCTGGTCATCGACCAGGTCAGCAAGGCTCACTTCGAGGGCTCCCTGGAAATGTTCCAGCAAATCGTGGTGATCCCGGATTACTTCAGCTGGACCCTGGCCTACAACACCGGCGCGGCTTTCAGCTTCCTGGCTGACGGTGGTGGCTGGCAGCGCTGGCTGTTCGCCCTGATCGCCGTAGTGGTCAGTGCGGTGCTTGTGGTCTGGCTCAAGCGCCTGGGCCGCGATGACACCTGGCTGGCCATCGCCTTGGCCTTGGTGCTGGGCGGCGCGTTGGGCAACCTGTACGACCGCATTGCCCTGGGCCATGTGATCGACTTCATCCTGGTGCATTGGCAGAACCGCCATTACTTCCCGGCGTTCAATTTTGCCGACAGCGCCATCACCGTCGGTGCAATCATGCTGGCGCTGGACATGTTCAAAAGTAAGAAAACCGGAGAGACCGTCAATGACTGATCAGGTATTGGCTGGGCAACGCATCGGCCAGAACACGGAAGTCACCTTGCATTTCGCACTGCGCCTGGAGAATGGCGACACGGTCGATAGCACGTTCGACAAAGCCCCGGCGACCTTCAAGGTCGGCGACGGTAACCTGTTGCCAGGTTTTGAAGCGGCACTGTTCGGTTTCAAGGCTGGCGACAAGCGCACCCTGCAGATCCTGCCGGAAAACGCCTTTGGTCAGCCCAACCCGCAAAATGTGCAGATCATCCCGCGTTCGCAGTTCCAGGACATGGACCTGTCGGAAGGCTTGCTGGTGATTTTCAATGATGCGGCGAATACCGAGCTGCCCGGTGTGGTCAAAACCTTCGATGACGCGCAGGTAACCATCGACTTCAACCACCCGTTGGCCGGTAAAACCTTGACGTTCGACGTTGAAATCATCGACGTTAAAGCTCTTTGACCAACGCCCCGATCTAAAATGTGGGAGGGGGCAAGCCCGCTCCCGCGTTTGGTCGTCATTGTCAGTTCAGTAGCATCAACTCTGGCCCAAGCGCCAGACACGAGGCACAGCATGCAAATCAAACTCGCCAACCCCCGTGGCTTCTGCGCCGGCGTGGACCGGGCGATCGAAATCGTCAACCGCGCCCTGGAAGTCTTCGGGCCGCCGATCTATGTGCGCCATGAGGTCGTCCATAACAAGTTCGTGGTCGAAGACCTGCGCGCACGTGGCGCCATCTTTGTCGAAGAGCTGGAGCAGGTGCCGGACGACGTCATCGTTATCTTCAGCGCCCACGGTGTTTCCCAGGCCGTGCGTACCGAAGCGGCTGGCCGTGGCCTGAAAGTATTCGACGCCACCTGTCCGCTGGTCACCAAGGTACATATCGAGGTCGCGCGCTACAGCCGTGATGGTCGCGAATGCATCCTGATTGGCCATGCCGGCCACCCGGAAGTCGAAGGCACCATGGGCCAATACGACGGCAGCAATGGTGGCGCCATCTACCTTGTGGAAGACGAAAAAGACGTCGCCAGCTTGCAGGTTCACAACCCAGAGCGTTTGGCATTCGTGACCCAGACCACCTTGTCCATGGACGACACCAGCCGCGTGATCGACGCGCTGCGCAGCCGTTTCCCCGCCATTGGTGGGCCACGCAAGGACGACATCTGCTACGCCACCCAAAACCGCCAGGATGCAGTCAAACAGTTAGCCGATGAATGCGATGTAGTGCTGGTGGTCGGCAGCCCTAACAGCTCCAACTCCAACCGCCTGCGCGAATTGGCCGAACGCATGGCGACACCGGCGTATCTGATCGACGGCGCTGAAGATATGCAGCGCAGCTGGTTCGATGGTGTCGAGCGTATTGGTATCACGGCGGGCGCTTCGGCCCCGGAAGTCCTGGTGCGTGGCGTCATCCAGCAGTTGCATGCGTGGGGTGCTACGGGCGCCGATGAGTTGGCAGGTCGTGAAGAGAACATCACTTTCTCCATGCCCAAGGAGCTGCGGGTTCGCTCGCTGCTCTGAATGCCAGGGTGCCGGAGTAACTTCGGCACAACGCCTGTTCGGCTCTATCGCTGCGCAGGCTGATGCGCCCACTGGGCGCCAGCACCACCTGGTACAGGCTCTGCACCGAGTCCGTAGCGCATATATGTACAGTGCCCGCACGAAAACCTCCCCCAACAAATACCGGTTCGCCCAACCCGCTGAAGCGTACCTGGCTTTTGACCGGTCCATTCCCGACGATCGGTACCCGACCGCTGCCCTGGCGCTCCAGTAACACCGGGTTGTCGTCGTCCAGATGGCCACGCCCGCTAACATCCAGCACGACCCGCCAACCCTGGCTCCAGTCATCGTCCAGTGCGTGGATGACCACCGCCCGGTTACGCGTGATGGCTTCAGTGCGCGCGAAGCGAAATCCGCTCGTCAGTGATTGCGCCGCGCTTTGTCGCTGCTGTGATTCCAGCAGGCCGATGAAATTGGGCGTAGCCAGATGCGCCAGGATGCCGCTCACGATCAATCCGAGAAGCAGTTCTATCAGGGTGAAACCTCGTTGTTTCATAGGTCGTCCCTCCGTGGACGGGTGTACATATCGGGTTGAAACATAGGTATAGCGTCCGGTTCGACGTGTCGAATGATGGCCTTCATGTCCAAAGTATTTCCCTTTGTTCCGTGACCTGCACCGTCGAAAAACTGACGCTAGTCTTGGTTCGCACAGCAGGGTTTTCCTGCTTTTTTCGGCCTTCGACACGGATGACGACGGTAATGCCCGCTTGCCTGAAAACCTGTTTTCCCCTGATTTTTCCTCGGTACCAAATCGGCATGACATTGATCGAAGTGCTGGTTGCGGTGCTGATTCTCGCCGTCGGGCTGTTAGGGGCCGTGATGCTCCAGCTCAACGCCCTCAAATACACAGACAGTTCGAGAATGACCAGCCAGGCCAGTTTCATCGCCTACGATATGCTCGACCGAATCCGTGCCAATTCCGGTGCCGACTACTCGTTGCGCCGTGGCACTCGAGCGTCGGCCAGTACCGCAACCACCAACGTACGTGATGTGGATCTGCATGACTTTGAAGCCAATATTCGCGGTTTTGCCGGGGAGAGCGGCAAAGGCTCTGTGGTGGTCAGTGCAGATGAAGTGACCGTCAGTATCAGTTGGGATGACAGCCGGGGTGCAAACACCCCCGGCGCGAGGGAAACCTTCACCCTGACCAGTCGCCTCGACAATGAGCCGGGGGTGATGCAATGAGGCATCGGGGTAGAGGTTTCAGCCTGGTGGAATTGTTGCTGGCCCTGGCCGTCGGTTTGGTGCTGGTGCTTGGCGGGAGTCAGGTGCTGATCAATTCACGAGCGACCGACGCCAGCCAGCAGGCGGCCATGTTGCTGCAGGATGATGCGCGGTTTGTGCTGGGCAAGATGATCCAGGACATTCGCCAGACGGGCATGTTTGGCTGTTTGGCCACGGCCTTTATCGAGAACGCCCCGCCAGCCTTTGAAAGGCCTGTCAGCTGGAATGCCGGGGGCAGCTCAAAGTCGCTGACGCTGGTCACCGCCGATGTCGGCGACGGCAGGCCTGATTGGACGGTGCTCTCCGACTGCACGGCTACCGCTCAAGCCTATTCAGGCAGCTCACCTGCGCCTGCTCCCGGGCAGATTCGTTTTGCGATTCGGCAACTGACCTACACCTTCGAGGCGGGCCAGTTGAAAGTCAGCACGCTTGCCGCGCCGGCCAAGGCTGTGTTGGTGGATAACGTAAAGGCTTTCGATATCAGTTTCGGCGTGGCTGCCAGCCCGGCGTCAGTTCGGGTTGTGCGTTATGACGCTATCCCGACCGATGAGTCCTTGATCCGCAGTGTGCGCATCCGCATGACGTTGCAAGACCCGACGGGGCGGGTAAAAGATCAAACCTACAGCGTCGTGGCGGCGCTGCGAAACCGTGTGGGGTAGGGCGACCATGGTGCTTGCTGAGGGTGTTTCTTTGCGGCAGGGAGGAATGGTCCTGCTGATAAGCCTGGTGTTTTTGCTGCTGTTGTCGTTGATCGGCCTGTCTTCGATACAGGGGGCGGTCACCCAGCAAAAGATCGCCGGTAGCCTGTGGCACCGCAACCAGTCGCTGCAAACCGCAGAAAGTGGTTTGAGGCTGGGAGAGCAAGGTGTGAGGCGAAAGGGCGCGGCCTTGCCGCAGTGTCAGTCGATCGCTGCCTGTGGGCCACCGGATGAAGCGTTTTCGGTGGTGGGTGCCGGGCCCCATCCAGTGTCATCGGTTAACTGGGTTGCCATCAAGGGTGGGCTCTACGGTATTCAGTCCCTGGGGCCGGGTGTAGGGCTGCCGCATGTGCCGACGCAAACCCTGGCGACGTTGTACCGGATAACAGCGGTCGGGCTCAGCGGCCAGTCGCGCACGGTTTTGGAGAGCGTATATGCGCGAGTGGAGGAGGAGAGTGGCGCGCGGTTTCGGCGGGTTTCGTGGCGGCAACTTCAATAAGGAGCAATGGAATGGGCATGGACAGCCAGGGGTTTACCCTGATCGAGCTATTGATCGCCGTAGCGATCATCGCGTTTCTGGCCGGAATCGCTTACCCCGGGTACACCGGCCATGTGAAAAAGGTCTATCGCGCGGAAATCGTCGCACTGTTGACCGAGCAGGCTCAACACCTGGAGCGGTTTCATATGAGGAACGGCACTTTTATTGACGCAAGCGGCGTCAGTACGGGCAATGATCGCTATAGAATCACCGCAGCGTTGAACCCCCAGGATTTCTACCTGGTTGCTACACCGGGCGCCGATTCGTTGATGGCTGGCGACCCTTGCGGTGACTTCAGCCTGGACAGCAGCGGTGCGCGGGGCAATCCGGGGGCGGCACCTGAAATGTCGCGCCAGACATGCTGGGGGCAGTGATGCGGGTGCTGGATGATTGGGCGCCGGGCGCGTTTATTCCTATTTATCGACTGGATCAAATGATGGCTAAGCAACAGCAAGTGGTGATTGTCGGTGGCGGAGTCATCGGCTTGTTGACGGCGTTCAATCTGGCGACCCAGGGGCAGGCTGTGATCCTGCTGGAGCGTGCCGGTGTGGGGCAGGAGTCGTCATGGGCGGGCGGAGGGATTGTTTCGCCACTGTATCCGTGGCGCTATAGCCCGGCAGTCACAGCGTTGGCTCATTGGTCCCAGGATTTTTATCCGCAACTGGCTGAGCGGCTGTTTGCCGCTACCGGTGTCGATCCGGAGGTCCATACCACGGGGTTGTACTGGCTGGACCTGGACGATGAAACCGAGGCGCTGGACTGGGCTGCTCGTGAAGGTCGGCCTCTGAGCAAGGTCGATGTATCTGCCGCCCATGATGCGGTTCCTGTCTTGGGTGGCGGGTACTCCCAGGCGATCTATATGGCCAACGTGGCTAACGTGCGCAACCCACGCCTGGTCAAATCCCTGAAGGCCGCGCTATTGGCCCTGCCTGCCGTGACCGTTCACGAACAGTGCGCAGTGACCGGTTTTGTTCTGGATGGCGGCAACGTGGTGGGCGTGGATACGGCACAGGGGCCGATTCTGGGGGACCAGGTGGTGCTCGCAGCGGGGGCGTGGAGCGGCGAGTTGCTCGGCACCTTGGGCTTGGCGCTGCCGGTGGAACCGGTCAAGGGGCAGATGATTTTGTACAAGTGCGCCTCGGACTTCCTGTCGAGCATGGTCCTGGCCAAAGGGCGTTATGCGATCCCTCGGCGCGACGGGCACATCCTCATCGGCAGCACGCTGGAACATGAGGGGTTCGACAAGACGCCCACCGACACCGCGCTGGAAAGCCTCAAGGCCTCGGCTGTGGAACTGATTCCCGCCCTGGCCGACGCCGAAGTGGTGGGGCATTGGGCCGGCTTGCGGCCCGGCTCGCCGGAGGGCATCCCCTATATCGGTCGGGTGCCCGGCTTCAACGGGCTGTGGCTCAACTGCGGGCATTACCGCAACGGGTTGGTCCTGGCGCCGGCATCGTGCCAGTTATTTGTCGATTTACTCCTGGAGCGTGCGCCGATTATCGACCCGGCACCCTATGCCCCCGAAGGTCGGATCAACGCTGGATAGACTTCGGTCCTTGCTCCAGATGCGCCTGGGTGCAATACCACTCCTGGCGCGAACTCAGGGCGCGATCCTGCGGCAAGTGCACGCCGCAGTGTGCACAACGCACCATCAACGCTGCGCCGGGCTCGCTGGTGCGTTGTTGCCTGGCGGTCGGGCTTTTGAATTTGCGCCAGAACCATACCGCGGCAGCAATAACGGCAATCCAGAACAGAAGACGAAGCATGATGGGCGGTTTCTCGATAAGGAATGCGCCAGTTTAGCCAAGGACGTGGCAGGCGCACAGCGCAATAATCCTTGTCCATAAAAAAGGAGCCCCGAAAGGCTCCTTTTTTACGTTGCGTCGACAGACTCAGTCGAACACACCGAAGGTCATGTAGCTGAACCATGAGCGGTCCTGGTTGTTGCCCAGGGCCTGCGGCTCTTCTTCTTCGATCACGTCGCCGTTCTCGTCGTGCGGCTTGAGGTCTGAAGGAATGGCGTCCTTGGCATCCTGAAACTGTTTGATCACGTCCTGGTTGGCGCGGGTTTCGCCCGGCGGCAACGGCGGACGCGACTCGATCAGGCCCAGGGTGTACTTGCTCAGCCACGAGCGGTTGTCCGCTTCGGCCACCTGAGGCACGAACTGGCCGTCTTTCAGGCTCGGGTGATCAGGGTAGTTGAGCTTCAGGGTCTCCAGGCTGGTGCTGGCCAGCTCATCCAGATGCAGGCGCTGGTAAGCTTCGGTCATCACCGCCAGGCCGTCACCCACGGATGGGGTTTCCTGGAAGTTTTCCACGACATAACGACCACGGTTGGCGGCAGCTACATACGCCTGGCGGGTCAGGTAGTAGTGGGCCACGTGGATTTCGTAGGAAGCCAGCAGGTTGCGCAGGTAGATCATTCGCTGCTTGGCGTCTGGTGCGTAGCGGCTGTTTGGGTAGCGGCTGGTCAGCTGGGCGAACTCGTTGTAGGAGTCACGGGCGGCGCCCGGGTCACGCTTGGTCATGTCCAGCGGCAGGAAGCGCGCCAGCAGGCCGACATCCTGGTCGAACGAGGTCAGGCCCTTCAAGTAGTAGGCGTAGTCCACGTTCGGGTGTTGCGGGTGCAGGCGGATGAAGCGCTCGGCGGCGGACTTGGCAGCCTCCGGCTCGGCGTTCTTGTAGTTGGCGTAGATCAGCTCAAGCTGGGCCTGGTCGGCGTAGCGCCCGAACGGATAGCGCGACTCCAGGGCCTTCAGCTTCGCTGTGGCGCTGGTGTAGCTATTATTGTCCAAGTCTTTCTGTGCCAGTTGGTACAGCTCGACTTCGCTCAGGTTTTCGTCGACGACTTCCTTTGTTGACGAGCAAGCAGCAGTCATGGCGAGGATGGCGATCAGCAGCAGGTGTTTCACTTGCATGGCGGCTTGCGTCCCTATGACGGCCGCTGTCTTGGGCGGGGCCGTCCTGTTATGATGAGCGCCCCGTTGAAAGCCTCGGGGCAAAAGACGCCGTATTTAACCACAAGCGCGCAGCCGAAACCAAAGGCTGTGCCACGCCTAGTCTGAGCATGTCCGATAAAATTGAACTTCGCGCAGAGGTGCCGTCCGAATTGGGCGGCCAACGCCTCGATCAAGTCGCCGCACAATTATTCGCTGAGCACTCGCGCTCGCGCCTTTCCGCCTGGATCAAAGACGGCCGCCTGACTGTGGATGGAGCGGTTATCCGCCCGCGAGACATAGTCCATGGCGGTGCGATTCTTGAGCTGACTGCCGAGCAGGAAGCCCAGGGAGAATGGGTTGCCCAGGACATCGAGCTGGATATCGTCTATGAAGACGACGACATTCTGGTCATCAACAAACCCGCAGGCCTGGTGGTTCACCCGGCGGCCGGGCACGCTGATGGCACCTTGCTCAATGCCCTGCTGCACCACATCCCCGACATTATCAACGTGCCGCGTTGCGGCATCGTGCACCGTCTGGACAAGGACACCACCGGCTTGATGGTGGTGGCCAAGACCATTCAGGCGCAGACGCAACTGGTCACGCAATTGCAGAGCCGCAGTGTCAGCCGTATCTACGAGTGCATCGTGATCGGCGTGGTCGTGGCGGGCGGCAAGATCAATGCCCCGATCGGTCGCCACGGCCAGCAGCGCCAGCGTATGGCGGTGATGGAAGGTGGCAAGCAGGCGGTGAGCCACTACCGCGTGCTCGAGCGTTTCCGTTCCCACACCCATGTGCGGGTCAAGCTGGAAACCGGTCGTACCCACCAGATTCGCGTGCATATGGCCCACATCAACTTCCCGTTGGTGGGCGATCCGGCCTACGGTGGCCGCTTCCGCATTCCGCCTGCTGCGAGCCAGACCATGGTCGAATCGCTCAAGACGTTCCCGCGCCAGGCCTTGCATGCACGTTTCCTGGAGCTGGACCATCCGACGAGCGGTAAGCGCATGAGCTGGGAATCGCCACTTCCAGACGATTTTGTCTGGTTGCTGTCGCTACTCAAGCAGGATCGCGAGGCGTTTGTCGGATGAATGACTGGCTGATTCCTGACTGGCCCGCGCCTGTCGGGGTGAAAGCCTGTGTGACTACCCGTGCGGGCGGCGTCAGCCAGGCGCCGTTCGACAGCCTTAACCTGGGCGATCACGTTGAGGACAGCCTTGAGGCCGTCCTTGAGAATCGTCGTCGCCTTACCGAAGCCTTCGATATTCAGCCGGCCTGGCTGCGCCAGGTCCATGGCGTGGATGTGGTCGAGGCCGACCCTGGCCGCACCGCCGAAGCCGACGGTAGCTGGAGCAGCACCCCCGGCATCGCCTGCACCGCGATGACCGCCGATTGCCTGCCTGCGTTGTTCTGCAACCGTGCCGGCACTCGTGTGGCTGCGGCCCATGCCGGTTGGCGTGGGCTGGCGGCGGGCGTGCTGGAGGCAGCCTTCGAAAGCCTCGATGCAGAGCCCTCGGACGTCTTGGTATGGTTGGGCCCGGCGATTGGCCCGCAAGCCTTTGAGGTTGGCCCTGAAGTGCGTGAAGCGTTCATGCAGCAACTGCCGACAACTGCCGAAGCCTTCGCGCCAAGTCGCAATCCCGGCAAATTCATGGCCGACATCTATCAGTTGGCCCGCCTGCGCCTTGCTGCGCGGGGTGTCACCGCTGTTTATGGTGGTGGCTTCTGCACCGTGACCGACCCACGCTTCTTTTCGTACCGGCGCAGCCCCCGCACCGGACGTTTTGCCTCCCTTGTCTGGCTTGAACGCTAGACTCTGCTGATCTGGGTCAACGCTGATCCATATCAACCGCCGCTCGCTTGAATCTTCCAGAATCCACCCCATCTATAAGGGTATCTGGCAGGTTTCTTCATTCAGGATGTTTTATAGCTCCGGCCTGCTCAAAAGGAAGGTGACTAATGCGTATTGATCGTTTAACCAGCAAATTGCAGTTGGCCTTATCGGACTCCCAATCCTTGGCGGTGGGGCTTGACCACCCGGCCATTGAGCCTGCGCACTTGATGCAGGCACTCCTGGAACAGCAAGGTGGTTCTATCAAGCCCTTGCTGATGCAGGTGGGCTTTGATGTCAACAGCCTGCGCAAGGAGTTGAGCAAAGAGCTCGACCAACTGCCGAAAATCCAAAACCCTACCGGCGACGTGAATATGTCGCAGGATCTGGCGCGCCTGCTTAACCAGGCCGACCGCCTGGCCCAGCAGAAGGGTGACCAGTTCATCTCCAGTGAACTGGTGTTGCTCGCCGCCATGGACGAGAACAGCAAGCTTGGTAAGTTGTTGCTTGGCCAGGGTGTCAGCAAGAAAGCCCTGGAAAACGCCATCAACAACCTGCGTGGCGGTGATGCGGTTAACGACCCTAACCACGAGGAGTCGCGCCAGGCCCTGGACAAGTACACCGTCGACCTGACCAAGCGTGCCGAAGAGGGCAAGCTTGACCCCGTGATCGGCCGTGACGATGAAATTCGTCGCACCATCCAGGTTCTGCAGCGTCGCACCAAGAACAACCCGGTGTTGATCGGTGAACCTGGCGTGGGTAAAACCGCGATTGCCGAAGGCCTGGCCCAGCGCATCATCAATGGTGAAGTGCCGGACGGCCTTAAAGGCAAGCGCCTGCTGTCCCTGGATATGGGGTCATTGATCGCCGGTGCCAAGTTCCGCGGTGAATTCGAAGAGCGCCTGAAATCCCTGCTTAATGAACTGTCGAAGCAGGAAGGGCAGATCATTCTGTTTATCGACGAGCTGCATACCATGGTCGGCGCCGGTAAAGGCGAGGGCTCCATGGATGCTGGCAACATGCTCAAGCCCGCCTTGGCGCGGGGTGAGTTGCATTGTGTCGGTGCTACCACGCTTAACGAATATCGCCAGTATATTGAGAAAGATGCGGCCCTTGAGCGGCGTTTCCAGAAAGTCCTGGTGGAAGAACCGAGCGAAGAGGACACCATCGCGATCCTGCGGGGCCTGAAAGAGCGCTACGAGGTCCACCATAAAGTGGCGATCACCGACGGCGCGATCATTGCGGCGGCCAAATTGAGCCATCGCTACATTACCGACCGTCAATTGCCGGACAAGGCCATCGACTTGATCGACGAAGCGGCCAGCCGCATTCGCATGGAGATCGACTCCAAGCCGGAAGTGCTCGACCGCCTGGATCGTCGCCTGATTCAACTGAAAGTCGAGTCCCAGGCACTTAAGAAAGAAGAGGACGACGCGGCCAAGAAACGCCTGGAGAAACTTCAGGAAGAAATTCTCCGCCTGGAGCGCGAGTATTCGGACCTCGAAGAAATCTGGACCTCGGAAAAAGCCGAAGTACAGGGCTCTGCGCAGATCCAGCAAAAGATCGAGCAGTCGCGCCAGGAGCTGGAAGCCGCACGTCGTAAAGGCGATCTGAACCGCATGGCCGAGTTGCAGTACGGGGTGATCCCGGACCTGGAACGCAGCCTGCAAATGGTCGACCAGCACGGTAAGGCTGAAAATCAGCTGTTGCGCAGCAAGGTGACCGAGGAAGAAATCGCCGAAGTCGTTTCCAAGTGGACCGGCATCCCGGTGTCGAAAATGCTTGAAGGTGAGCGTGACAAGCTGCTGAAGATGGAGCACCTGTTGCACCAGCGCGTGATCGGCCAGGAAGAGGCGGTCGTGGCGGTGTCCAACGCGGTACGGCGTTCCCGCGCCGGTTTGTCCGACCCGAATCGTCCGAGCGGCTCGTTCATGTTCCTCGGCCCGACCGGTGTGGGTAAGACCGAGCTGTGCAAGGCCCTGGCCGAGTTCCTCTTTGATACCGAAGAGGCCATGGTACGGATCGACATGTCCGAATTCATGGAGAAACATTCGGTGGCTCGCCTGATCGGGGCTCCACCAGGCTATGTGGGCTACGAGGAGGGCGGTTACCTGACCGAGGCCGTGCGGCGTAAGCCTTACTCGGTGATCCTGCTGGATGAGGTCGAGAAGGCTCACCCGGACGTGTTCAACATCTTGCTGCAAGTGCTGGAAGATGGACGACTCACGGACAGCCACGGGCGCACTGTGGACTTCCGCAACACGGTGATCGTCATGACCTCCAACCTGGGCTCGGCGCAGATCCAGGAACTGGTAGGTGATCGTGAGGCCCAGCGCGCTGCTGTAATGGATGCGTTGACCACGCACTTCCGCCCGGAATTCATCAACCGGGTCGACGAAGTGGTGATCTTCGAGCCATTGGCGCGGGATCAGATCGCGGGCATCACCGAGATCCAGCTGGGGCGTCTGCGCGGTCGCCTGGCGGAGCGCGAGTTGTCGCTGGAACTGAGCCGCGAGGCGTTGGACAAGCTGATCGCGGTTGGTTACGACCCGGTGTATGGCGCACGGCCTCTGAAACGTGCGATCCAGCGCTGGATCGAGAACCCGCTGGCGCAGTTGATACTGTCGGGCAGCTTTATGCCGGGCACCAGCGTCGAGGCGACTGTGGAGAACGACGAAATCGTCTTCCACTGAGCCCGGATTGCACTGCAATAAGAGAAGGCCCTGTATCCCAGGGCCTTTTTTTTCGATAGGGCGTTGAACTGTAAGGCAAAGGCTTGTAAAGTGCGCCCCGCAGCAACGTCAGCCCACGGGTTTCTTCTCCCCAAGAAGAAATCAGAAAGAAGCGCAAATCATTGTCTTAAAAGCAATTTAAAGGGTTGACAGGGGTTTTTAAGATTGTAGAATAGCGCGCCTCAGAGACGCTAACGTAGCGATACGGACAGGGTCGAAGAGAAGGTTACACAGCAGTAAAAGTTGTACTTTGAAATATGTAGTTCCGTGATAGCTCAGTCGGTAGAGCAAATGACTGTTAATCATTGGGTCCCAGGTTCGAGTCCTGGTCACGGAGCCAATTTCAAACCGGGGTATAGCGCAGTCCGGTAGCGCGCCTGCTTTGGGAGCAGGATGTCGGGAGTTCGAATCCCCCTACCCCGACCATATTTGGGTCGTTAGCTCAGTTGGTAGAGCAGTTGGCTTTTAACCAATTGGTCGTAGGTTCGAATCCCACACGACCCACCATTTTTGAGACCAGTTAACGCTGGAATCGAATCTTAAGATCAGAGGCCAAAAGCGCTGATCGAAGAAGGCGACTGAAAGGTCGCCTTTTTTTTACCGGGGTATAGCGCAGTCCGGTAGCGCGCCTGCTTTGGGAGCAGGATGTCAGGAGTTCGAATCCCCTTACCCCGACCATATTAAAAATCCTCGTATCGAAAGATACGGGGATTTTTTTTGCCTGGAATTATCTCAAGTCCAACACACAACCAATGTGGGAGGGTGCAAGCCTCCCACATTGGCCAGTCCCACAAGGGATCCTGTTGTTAGTGAAGTTTCAGGCGCGGTTCAGTCCCGCGTCCGATCTTGCTGCCCAGCATCAGCATCGCTGTGCGGAAGAAACCATACAGCGCCATCTGGTGCATGCGGTACAGCGACACATAGAACATCCGCGCCAGCCAGCCCTCCAGCATCACGCTGCCGGTCAGGTTGCCCATCAGGTTACCCACCGCCGAGAACCGCGACAGCGAGATCAGCGACCCATAGTCGGTGTACTTGTACGCCGGCAGGTCCTTGCCCTCGATACGCAGTTTCAATGACTTGGCCAGCAACGAGGCCTGTTGGTGCGCGGCCTGGGCCCGTGGCGGCACATTGCGGTCGGTGCCCGGTTGCGGGCACGCGGCGCAGTCGCCAAAGGCGAAGATGTTTTCATCACGGGTGGTTTGCAGCGTCGGCAGCACTTGCAGTTGATTGATGCGATTGGTTTCCAGGCCATCGATGTCCTTGAGGAAAGCCGGGGCACGGATCCCGGCGGCCCACACCTTGAGACTGGCAGGAATCACCTGGCCACTGCTGGTGATCAATGCGTCGGCGGTCACTTCGCTGACCGCTGAGTTAGTCAGCACCGTCACCCCGAGCTTCTCCAGAGTTTTATGTACAGGCCCGCCAATCCGCTCCGGCAAGGCAGGCAGTACACGAGGGCCGGCTTCGATCAGGGTGATGTGCATGTTTTCCGGCTTGATGCGGTCCAGGCCGTACGCCGCCAGCTCGTGGGCCGCGTTATGCAGCTCTGCGGCCAGCTCGACGCCCGTTGCGCCCGCACCGACGATGGCGACGCTGATCTTTTCCACCACATCGGTCTGCCCGGCATGGGCGCGCAGGTAGTGGTTGAGCAGCTGTTGGTGGAAACGCTCGGCCTGCTTGCGGGTATCGAGGAACAGGCAGTGCTGCGCCGCGCCCTCGGTGCCGAAATCGTTGGTGGTGCTGCCTACCGCAATCACCAGGCTGTCATAGCCCAGCACGCGTGCAGGCACCAATTCGCGGCCTTCTTCGTCGAGGGTGGCGGCCAGCTGGATTTTCTTCTGTTCGCGGTCGAGCCCGCTCATGCGCCCCAGTTGGAACTCGAAGTGGTTCCATTTGGCCTGGGCGACGTAATTGAGTTCGTCTTCCGAAGAGTTCAGTGAGCCGGCAGCGACTTCGTGCAGCAAAGGCTTCCAGATATGGGTGAGGTTGGCGTCCACCAGCGTGATGCTGGCGGTGCCGCGCTTGCCCAGAGTCTTACCCAGGCGGGTAGCCAACTCCAGGCCGCCGGCGCCGCCGCCGACGATAATAATACGATGGGTCATGGGGGTATCTCGCAAGGCTAAAGGAAATCGGAGCAGTTACCCCCGCGAGCGCCAGGCAGCTCATAGCGTCAGGTAACTCAAAAGGCGGCTCAGCAGGCCGAGCCCGATCACCACCACCAGCACCACACCAAGGAGCAGCCACGGCCGGAAAGGCCTGCGCTCGACTCGGTTCTGGGAGAGTTGCAGGTACTCTTCGACATGCTGTTGGTCGTCGGGGTTCAGGCGGCTGGTCATATAAGGCCTCGTCAGGTAGACGTTGCAAAGGGGCGCCACGTTACAGCGAGGGGATCAGAGGCTGATGCCCACGTCGAACACTATGCTGCGCCCCAGGTTGTTGCGCAAGAAATCCGGCGCGTCCGGGTGGGCGAACAGCACCCGGGCAAACGTCGGTCCCACCAGCGACAGCGAGCGCCAGCCCTGGCGCAAGTATTCGGTGGGTGGGGGAAAGTGGCTGTTGAGGTCGAGCACTTCGCGCTTGAGGCTGGTGAACGCGACGATATCCAATTCGCCCAGGTCCATCCCACGCTCTTTGTAGTTGTGGGCCTTCTTGCGCAATGTGGGCGCCAGGCGCAGCAGGAATTCATGGGCGGGGATGCGCCGCGGCTTGGCTTCGCGCCGCACCAGCTGGCTCAGGGAGAATGCACTGCGTCGACGCAACAGTTCGTCACGCCATTCGTCGTTCAGGCGGCGCCCTTCATCGAGTACGAAAAACACCTCGAAACTGGCATCGCGAAACAACACATCGGGCGGTTCTTGCCCGGCGGGGTGAAACTCTTCGGCGCGATAGGGCACATTCAAGCCTTGCAACAGGCGCTGGCAGACCCAACGCTCACGTTCCCATTTGCGGGCATTGGACAGGAACGCATTGGCTTGTTCGGCCGCTACGGTGAGCAGGCGCAAATAATCTGAGTCATCCATACCTGCAGCTTAGCGTCCAAATGATGACCGCAGGAAGTCCTGCTGCAAAGGCCAGGGTGTAGACTGGCCTTTCAAGCGTAATTCCCCCGAATAAGGAGCGTGCAGTGAAGTGTCTGGTGGTGCTGTTGCTGAGTCTTTTGCCGGTATGGGCACAGGCTGTTGAAGTGGGCGAACGCCTCGCTCCCTGGACCTTGCTCGATCAATTCGACCAAGCCTATACCCTCGATAACCAGGCACGGATTCTGTTGGTGGCGCGCAGCATGGACGCGGCCAAGCTGGTCGACGCGGCGCTGCAAGGCCAACCTGCAGGCTACCTCGAAGCGCGGCATGCCGTGTTCGTCGCTGACATCCAGCGCATGCCTCGACTGATCGCCAAATTGTTCGCGGTGCCGGCCATGCAATCCTACAACTACCGGGTCATGCTGGACCGTGACGCACGTATCGCCCCGCGTTATCCCGCGGCGGCGGATAAAGTGCTGTGGCTGCAGTTGGATAACGGTAAGTTGGTTTCCCAACATGAATACGGCACCGCTGTCGAATTGCGCCAGGCCCTGGAGCAGGTGAAGCCGTGATCAGTGCCGCAGTGCTGGCGCCCACAACCCTCGGCATCGGCTGGCTGTTGTATGCACCGGTACTGCTGTGGGCGATCCTGCGTTCGCCCTGGGTCGAGTTGTTTGCCGACCGGCGGCGCCAGCATTTGCTGTTCGGTACGGTGTTCGCACTGTTCATGTTGTGGCTGGTACGACGGGATTTCGATACCGGCGTGTCCTACCACTTTATCGGTATGACCGCCGTAACCCTGCTGTTGGATTGGCCCCTGGCCATCGTCGGTGGTTTTGCCGCCCAGATCGGGTTGATGCTGCTTGGGCGCCAGGACCTGGCAGCCCTTGGCATCAATGGCCTGCTGCTGGTCGTGCTGCCGGTGCTGGTCACCGAGGGCTGTGCGCTTGTGGTCGAGCGAGCGCAGCCACGCAATCCCTTCATGTATATCTTCTGCTCCGGTTTTTTTGCTGCCGCACTGTCGGCCTTGGTTTGCCTGCTGCTGGGGTTGGGATTGTTGTGGTTCGACGGTCGTTTTGCCATGCCGGAATGGCTGGAGGATTTCGTCGGCTACCTGTGGTTGATCATCTTCCCCGAAGCCTTTATCAACGGCATGGTGATCAGCGCCCTGGTGGTGTTTTGTCCGGAATGGCTAGAGACATTCAACCGCACACGCTACCTCTCGGCGCCCTGGAAGGATGACGAATCGCAGCGTTGACCCAGATCAAATCCCGCGCAGCCG
Source organism: Pseudomonas sp. NIBRBAC000502773 (assembly GCF_006517195.1). Classification (NCBI taxonomy): domain Bacteria; kingdom Pseudomonadati; phylum Pseudomonadota; class Gammaproteobacteria; order Pseudomonadales; family Pseudomonadaceae; genus Pseudomonas; species Pseudomonas sp. NIBRBAC000502773. The sequence goes on from NZ_CP041189.1 coordinate 4,246,364, forward strand.
AGCAGGCCCATGCTCTGCGAAATTTTCCTAGGCAAGGCGGGAGCACGAATCATGAGTGTGTACGAGTGGGCACGGCAGGAGTTGCGCAGGAGCCAGGATGCGGCGCAGGAAATCGGTTTCGACCCGGGCTTGACTCTGCGCGCGATGCTCAGCGCGGTGGTGCAGCAGAGCAAGGGCGTACGCAGTTTCGAAGACCTGGCCGACGAGCTGCAATACCTCGCAGAAAACCTCGACGACCAGCAGGAATACGCCTTTATGCGGCCTTAGTGGCGCGGCGGCAGGTCTTCGGAAAACAGCTCGTCTTCGGCATCCGGCGCCACGGGGATCTTGTGTTCCTCGGCGGCCCACGCGCCCAGGTCGATGAGCTTGCAACGGTCCGAGCAGAACGGCCGGTTAGGGTTGGCTGCATTCCATTCCACGGGTGCACCGCAGGTTGGGCAGTCGACGGTCAAGGGTTGGCTCATGATCGGCCTCCACGCAAAGTAAGGTAAAAGTGGTGCAGTCGCTCGACCTCGCTGTGCAGCCAGGCGAGATCCTGGTCATTGACCAGCACGTCATCGGCATGGTTCAGGCGGTCTTCACGGCTGGACTGTGCCTTGAGAATTGCCTGAACCTGTTGTTCGCTGATGCCGTCGCGCTGCAGGGTACGCTGAATCTGCAGCGATTGCGGCACGTCGATCACCAGGATGCGCTGGGTCATGCTGTACTGGCCGGATTCGATCAGCAGCGGGGACACCAGGATCGCGTAAGGCGAGCGGGCGCGAGCCAGGTGACTGCGAATCTCCTCGCCAATCAACGGGTGCAGCAGGGCCTCCAGCCAGCGGCGCTCTTCGGGCACCTCAAAGATCAGCTTGCGCAGCGCAGCGCGGTCCAACTGGCCGTCAGGCTGCAATACGCCAGCACCAAAATGCTCGGCGATGCGGACCAGCGCCGGCCGGCCGGGTTCGACCACCCAGCGCGCGGCGTGATCGGCGTCCACCAGGTCAATGCCCAGGTCGATAAAGTGTTGGGCTGCCGCACTTTTGCCGCTACCGATGCCACCGGTGAGGCCAAGAATCCAAGGTGTTGCAACAGGAGTGGTCATCTGAAACCGACAGACTGCAAATAGAAGTCGGTTATTTGACCACCCCAGAGCAATGCAATCCAGCCGGCAATTGCCAGATACGGACCAAACGGCATCGGCGTGGACGCCAGGGTCTTGCGCAGGCGCATCAGGATCAACCCGACAAACACCCCCACCAGCGACGACATCAACAGTGTCATCGGCAATATCTGCCAGCCGCCCCAGGCGCCGAGCAAGGCCAGTAACTTGAAATCACCGTGGCCCATACCGTCTTTGCCGGTGACCAGCTTGAACAGCCAGAACACGCTCCACAGGCTCATGTAGCCGATCACGGTGCCCCATAGTGCGTCGGGTAATGTCGTCAGTAATCCAAAACTGTTGACGATCAGGCCCAGCCACAGCAATGGCAGCACCAGAACATCCGGGAGCAACTGGTGGTCTGCGTCGATCAGGCTCATTGCCAGCAACCCCCAACTCAACACCAGCACCGCTGCGGCCTGCCAGCCAAAGCCGAAATGCCAGGCGACCCAGGCCGAGATCAACCCGCAGGCGAGTTCCGTGAAAGGGTAGCGGGGGCTGATGGTTCCCTGGCAATGGGCGCAGCGCCCCCTGAGCATCAGGTAGCTGAGCAGTGGGATATTTTCCCACGGCCGGATGGGATGGTCACAGTGTGGGCAGCATGAGTTGGGGTGCATCAGGTTGTAGGTCGGCCCGCCAGGTTCGGCAGGCAAGCCGAGCACTTCATGGGCCTGGGCACGCCATTCCCGTTCGAGCATTTTTGGCAGGCGCCAGACCAGCACGTTGAGGAAACTGCCGACGATCAGCCCCAGTACCAGCGCGACTGTGACAAAGGCCAATGGGTGCTCGTTCAGCAGCAGGCTCAAAATGCACTCCCCAGTTGGAAGACCGGCAAGTACATGGCGATGACCAGCGCGCCGACAATGCCCCCCAGCACCACCATGATCAACGGTTCCATCAGGCTGGTGAGGTTGTCGACCAGGTGGTCCACGTCAGCCTCATAATGGCTGGCGACCTTTTCCAGCATGTGTTCCAGCGTGCCCGACTCTTCGCCGATCGCCGTCAGTTGGATCGCCATGCCGGGAAACAGGCCGCTGTTGAGCATGGATTGATTCAGTTGCATTCCGTTGGATACATCGTGACGCATATGTTCGATTGCCTGTTTGAACGGGCCGTTTCCCACGGCGCCCGCGACTGAGTCCAATGCCTGTACCAGTGGAACACCGGCGGCAAAGGTCGTGGAGAGCGTGCGGGCGTAGCGGGCCACGGAGGATTTTGTCAGCAGTTTGCCTGCCAGGGGCGCTTTCAACAAACCGGTGTCCAGCCAGCAGCGAAACCCCGACGAGGTCCGATAGGCCTGGCGCAGTCCAGCGGCTCCCGCGACGATGCCCAATACCAGCATCCACCATGCGTGCTGCATGAACGCCGACAGGGCGATCACGTGCAAGGTAAATGCCGGCAGTTTGCCGTCGACTCCGGCGAACAGGGCCTGGAACTGCGGCACCACGTGGACCAGCAGTATGCCGGTGACCAGGCTGGCAACCACCAGGACAGCAATGGGGTAGGTCATGGCCTTTTTGATCCTGGCCTTGAGCTGCTCACTCTTTTCCCGATGGATCGCCACCCTCTCCAGCAGTGTCTCAAGCGCCCCGGCCTGTTCGCCGGCGGCCACCAGGTTGCAGTACAGCTCATCGAAATGACGCGGTTGTTTGCGTAATGCCTCAGCCAGGCTGCTGCCGGCGGCGATCGCCTGTTTAAGTCCCAGCACCTGCTCACGCACAGCGCGATTGTCGACGCCTTCGCTGATGATGTCGAAGGCTTGCAGGAGTGGAACTCCAGCCTTAAGCAATGCAGCCAGTTGGCGCGTGAACAGCGTGATGTCAGCCGCTTTGACTGATGGGGTGAGGCTTGGCAGCAGCGGGGATTGCTTGCGCACACGACCGGGGCTGATCCCTTGCTGGCGCAGTTGTGCCTTGACCAGGGCAGCGTTGTGCCCCTTGGTTTGCCCGGACACCCTGCGCCCTTTACGGTTGATACCTTCCCAGGCGTAAATCGTTGAAGCGTTGTCCATGTCGCGGTTCCGCATACAGGCTGTCGAAGATTTATAGCTTAGTCAGGTGACGGATTCGGGCATGCCGATGGCGGGGGATAAAAATGTCAGAATGTGCGTCTTGAGCGCGATTGGCCGCTTGCGGGTGAGTACACTGGCGCCGTTGCAAAAACGGGGTGCAGGACGCGCCTTGTCATGAGTTCTATTCGGGAGAGTGAATGTGATACGTCAGAAAGGCTTTACCTTGATCGAGTTGTTGATCGTCGTGGCAATCATCGGCATTTTGGCCACCATCGGCCTGCCCATGTACACCACCCACCAGGCCAAGGCCAAGTTCACTGCCGGCCTGGCAGAAATTGCCGCGTTGAAGGCCGGTTACGAAGACACCATCAACCAGGGCACCGTACCTACCGTGGCCTTGATCGGCGGCACCAGCCCTACGGCCAACTGCAGGATCGATGTGGCAGGCGATGTGGCCACGGGGGCGGGCTCCATCAGCTGTGAAATACTCGACGCACCGGCACCGGTGCTGGGCAAGACCATCACCCTGGTCCGCAGCGTCACCGGCTGGAAGTGCGCGACGACCGCTGAAGCGAAATATGCCAGCAAGGGCTGCGGCACCGACGGCGCGTAACTGCTAAACCATCCACAGGGAAGTAGAGGTGGCCGATGGTGTTATCCGTACAGCAGCGAGGCGGTGTTTTCCTGGTAGCAGCGGTGTGCCTGTTGAGTGTCGGGATTTGTGCGCCGTTCGGCGGGCATGATCTACAGCGTGTCATGCAAATTGCCATCGGGTTTTGCGCGGTGCTGTATGGGTTATCGGTTACCTCCACTGAACCTTGGGTAGACAGGCCCACTGCCTGGGGCGTGGTGCTGGTTGTGGTGCTGGGCCTGCTGTCGTCGGCGCGGGCCCATCAGCCGCTTTGGGCCCTTACCGAAGTGGCGCTGTTTGTCAGCTGCGCGGCGATTGCTGTCGCCTTTGCCCAGCTTCGTCGTCACGGCGGCGAGCCTTTGGATCGCGTGCTGATCCTGGTTGTGGTGTTGCTGTGCCTGATCAAGTCGCTCCAGTATCTGTATGCCGGTACGCTGGCGTTCACCAGCGGCGAGCGCATGCTGGATCCTGACCGACTGCTCTCCGGCTTTTCCAACAAGCGTTTCTACGGACAGTTTCAGACATTTACCTTGCCATTGCTGGCGCTGCCTTTACTGATACCCAATGTCTCCCGCGCCTTGCGGGGGATGGTGTTTGCGTTGCTGTGTGTCTGGTGGATGATCGCAATCAGCGGCGGTACGCGGGGTACCTGGCTTGGCATGGGCGTGGCGGGCGTGATGTTGGCGCTGCTTGGGCCCTGGGGGCGTCGCTGGCTGGGTTGGCAGTCGGCCGCAGCGTTGATTGGGCTGTGGCTGTATTGGCTGGTATTCACGGGACTGTCGGATTACCTGGGGATTGCGCTCACCAGTGATGCTGGAGATCGCCTCACCACCTCGCTGTCGGGACGGGGCCCGATCTGGTGGCAGGCGTGGTACATGCTCATCGAGCGCCCGTGGCTTGGTTTTGGGCCGATGCATTTTGCCGATATTGCCAACAGGATTGCCGCTCATCCCCATCAGGCGATTCTGCAATGGGCCAGCGAATGGGGTGTGCCCTCGGCGCTGTGCGTGGCGGTGTTGGCATGGCGAGGCGGCTGGGCCGTGTTGGCTGTGCTGCGCGAGCGAGCGCTGTCCGCCGCGCGGGTTGACCTGCTGCGCTTGTGCCTGTTCGCGGCGTTGGTGGGGGCGCTGGTGCAGTCCATGGTCGATGGCGTGATAGTGATGCCCAACTCCCAGGTCTGGTTGGCGCTGGTGGTGGGCTGGCTGATGGCGCTGCATGAGCTGCGCACGCCAGCAAGCGCTGCGCTGCCGTTTGCCCGCAGGCTATGGAAAGCCTTGGCTGTGTTGGCCATTGGTCTGTTGGTGTTTATCGCGGTGCGCGATGTGCCTCACCTCCAGCAAGCCCAAAAACAGTACCTGGGCGATGAAGGTCGTCACCTGCAACCACGCTTTTGGGCCCAGGGGGTGATTGCCCGTTGAAGGGCGCAAGTTGCCGGACGCCTGATGCGGTGCTAGCTTTAGCCCACCGCCCGTGTAGCTCAGTTGGTAGAGCAGCGCACTCGTAACGCGAAGGTCGCAGGTTCGATTCCTGTCTCGGGCAAAAAGGCAATACTGCTTCAAAGGCAATGTTTTCAGATGATCCCAGAATGGTTCTGAAGGCCAGACGAGTTGGCACGTGTGCCGGCTCTTTTGTATCTGCGCAACCTTGATGACCCAGATGCATCCCCATTCCTCGATCTAAGAGAACGACATGACCACGACTGAAATGACCCAAGAAGTTCGGCATCAAGCAGCCCTCGAAAAATACCTTGAGGAATCGCCGCAGCTCAAAGAAGAGATCAAGGACCTGAGCGCCGATGATCAGCGCGACCAGATCCAGTGGGCGTTTGAGGACGAGGCCGAGAGCCAGGGCTTCCAGCCTTGGGAACTGACCCTCAAGTACACCTCGACGCCGGAAGAGTTCGAAGCGGCACGGCTGGCCTTGCACAAAGAGGCGGCCGAGGTGCTGGGTGTCGAATGGGAAGAATACTGCGAGATGAACGACCTGGTCGTTTAAAAGCAGCTTGTAGGAGCGAGCTTGCTCGCGAAAATCGCTAACGATGACGCGGGCTGCCTGGTTCCCTGCGGCGTTCTCAGGTTTTTCGCGAGCAAGCTCGCTCCTACAGTTAAGGTGCTCAGATACTGAGGCGCATCGACAAATCCACCGCCTTCACATCCTTGGTCATCGCACCAATGGAAATGTAGTCCACCCCCGTCTCCGCGATAGGCAGCAGGGTGCTTTCATTGATCCCGCCGCTGGCTTCCAGCTTGGCCTTGCCGCCATTCAGGCGCACGGCTTCACGCATATCTTCCAGGCTCAACTCATCAAGCATGACGATGTCGGCGCCCGCCGCCAGCGCTTCGCGCAGTTCGTCCAGGCTCTCCACTTCGATTTCCACCGGCTTGCCGGGTGCGATCTTGTGGGCGGCGCTGATGGCTTGGGCAATCCCGCCGCTGGCAGCGATGTGGTTTTCCTTGATCAGGAACGCATCATACAAACCGATACGGTGGTTGTGGCAGCCACCGCAGGTCACCGCGTATTTCTGCGCGAGGCGCAGGCCGGGCAGGGTTTTTCGAGTGTCCAGCAGCTTGACCTGGGTGCTGGCGACAAAATCCGCCAGGAACCGGGCGCGTGTGGCGACCCCGGAGAGTAACTGCAGGAAGTTCAGGGCAGAGCGCTCGCCACTGAGCAGCGAACGCGCCGGCCCCTCCAGGTGGAACAGTGCCTGGTTGGGGCTGACGCGTTCGCCGTCGGCCACCTGCCAGTGCACGGCGACCCGTGGGTCCAGTTGGCGGAATACGGCATCCACCCAAGCAGTGCCGGCGATGACTGCGGCGTCGCGGGTAATGATGGTGGCCGTGGCCAGCCGTTCGGCCGGGATCAACTGTGCGGTGATGTCGCCGCTGCCGATGTCTTCCAGGAGCGCGCGGCGCACGTTGGCTTCGATTTCAGCGGTGAGGTCGGCAAGACGGAGGTTCGGCATAACAGGCTCCACAAACAAAGTGTCCCGATTATAGGGGCAGCGTGCGTTTGAACCCAGGCTCACCACTCATTTACAGCGCAATGTCAGAGTTTGCTGGCGCAACGGCACTCATTTGCAAGATAATCTCGCGCCTTGCAATTGGCGTCATAGCTTTGACGTCCTGGTGATAACCGGTTATCCACAGCCTTATTGGGCCAGTACCCGATCTTTCCCCAACGCTTTACCGCCGTTTCAGGAGGCCAGGATGCACAATGACGGAAAGGTGGTGCCAATCAACAAGGCACAAGCCACGCCATCGCCGCTCGCGCGCCTGCCGGTGGTGCTGCTGCAGGTTCGCGACAAGGCGGCGCAGCAGTTGCAGCAGGGTTTACAGGAACTTTTCGATAACGCCGACGACACCTTGTTCGAAATGGCCGACAAGGCCCGCAGCAACGTAGACCACCATATCTTCTTTGAGGCCATGCGCGACCTGCGCCTCAAGCGCAAGAATTTCGAGCGCGTGTTCATGGAGCGGCTGTTCGAAGCCTTTGGCAACCTGGGGCTGGCGGGCCGTGGTGAACTTCAGTTGGTGCCGGTGGTGTCCTATGACGCGGCCTCAGGCACGTCCAAGGATGACCTGGAAAAAGCCGTCGCGCTTGAGGCCATGCTGGGCCGGGTGCGCCACCGCGACGGCCTGGCGCTGTCGCAACTCACGGCACGCTTGAGTGCCTTGCTCGGCAATCGCCTGGACGACCGTGAAAACCCCCTGGGCCCGGCGCTGTTGTGCGAGTTTTTCCTGCGTGCCGGGCGTAGCCTGGGCGTGGAGATCCGCGTCAAGCTGATCATGCTCAAGCTGTTTGAAAAATACGTCCTCAGTGATGCTGACCAGCTGTACGGTGAAGCCAATCAACTGCTGGTCGCGACCGGCGTGTTGCCGGAACTCAAGGCTGCTCCATCCCGTCGTCCCTGTGGCCGTGCCACCCGTGATCATCAGCGTGAAGAGGTATTGCCGAGCACCGACCAGCCCATCGACGAAAATGGCCAGCAAGCCTTCAGCGCCTTGCAGGCGTTGTTGACCGTCGTGCGTGGTAGCGTGTCGCCTACCCTTGAAGCCAGTGCCGAACCCCAGCCCATCGCCACCCGCGATCTGCTGCGGCTGTTATCCCACTTGCAGCAGTACGTCCCGGAGCCGGAAGCCGAGGATGATTTCGACCTGTGTAACCAGCTCGAGCAGTTGCTCACCCGTGTCAGCGTCAAGAGTGGGAAGTCGCGGGTGGTGGAGGATGCGGATGAAGATGTGATCAACCTGATCGCCCTGCTGTTCGAATTCATCCTCAATGACCGCGCAGTGCCGGACGCCTTCAAGGCCTTGATCGGCCGCCTGCAGATCCCGATGCTGAAAGTGGCGGTGCTGGACAAGAGCTTTTTCAGTCGCCCCGGCCACCCGGCTCGGCGCTTGTTGAATGAAATCGCGACCACCGCCATGGGCTGGAGCCCGGTCGATGACTTCCAGCGCGACAGCCTGTACCTGCGCATAGAGCAGGTGGTTCAGCGTTTACTCAATGAGTTTGTTGAAGATCCGGCGATTTTTTCCCAATTGCTGACTGAATTCACTGCGTTCACCGCCGATGAGCGTCGTCGCAGCGAATTGCTTGAACAGCACACCCGCCATGCTGAAGAAGGGCGCGTGCACACTGAAGCGGCGCGTGCACGGGTGGCCGAGGTACTGAATCGACGGATGCTGGGAAAGGTTTTACCGCAGGCGGTAGTGCAGTTCCTGCAACAGGCCTGGAGCCAGGTGCTGTTGCTGGCCAGCCTCAAGCACGGCGAGCAGTCGGTGCAATGGCAAGCAGGGCTGCGCACCATGGATGAGCTGATCTGGAGTGTCAGCCTGCCGGCAGACACTGAAGCCGGGGTGCACTTGCTGGAGCAGTTGCCCGGGTTGCTCAAGGCACTGCGCGACGGGTTGACCAGCGCTGCATTCGACCCCTTCAGCACCCGTGATTTTTTTGTGCGCTTGCAGACCCTGCATGTCCGGCCGCCCGAGGGGGGCGATGAATGGCTCGAAGTGCGTGAACCCTTTGTGTTCAGCGTACTGCCACTCGATTCCCTCGAGGGCCTGCCGGAGGATGATCCGGACCTGGCCAAGGTGCACCAATTGCGCGTCGGTGACTGGGTCGTGTTCCAGCAGGGCCCGGCAGGCACCCTGCGGTGCAAGCTGACGGCGATCATGGCGCCGGCCAACACCTATATTTTCGTCGGCCGTACCGGGCTCAAGGTCCTGGAGAAGAGTGCCGGCCAACTGGCGATGGCATTCAAGCGTGGCGCGCTGCATAACCTCGACGATGAGCCGCTGTTCGAGCGGGCGCTGGCGGCGGTGGTGGGCAAGCTGCGTCAACTCAATCGCGGCAAGTGATCGCAACCACGGGGTCGAACGCGGCATACTGGTCACACTTAGTCATGTTCAAGGATCCTGTATGCAGTTGGACCCCGCCAGCGGCTGGTGCCAGGGCATTCGCCATTGCCCTTCACCCAACTTCAACGAGCGCCCGGCAGGCGAAATCTCACTGTTGGTGGTGCATAACATCAGCCTGCCACCCGCGCAGTTCGCTACCGGCAAAGTGCAGGAGTTTTTCCAGAATCGCTTGGACGTCACGGAACATCCCTACTTTGAAGGGATTGCCGACCTACGGGTGTCTGCGCATTTTCTGATTGAGCGCGATGGCACGGTGACGCAGTTTGTGTCCTGCATAGACCGGGCCTGGCATGCCGGGGTCTCGTGTTTCGAAGGGCGTGAGACGTGCAATGACTTTTCCCTGGGCATAGAGCTTGAAGGTACGGATGATTTGCCGTTCACCAACCCCCAGTATGTGTCGCTGATCGACCTGACACGGCAGTTGCTGGCAGCCTATCCAGGTATTACGCCGCAGCGTATCTGCGGCCATAGCGATATCGCTCCGGGGCGCAAGACCGATCCCGGCCCCGCTTTTGATTGGGTGCGCTTTCGCAGCGCCCTGCAGGATGGAGGACACGCACGATGAGTTTTCTGGTGTTGGTGCTGGCCGTGTGGATCGAGAAGTTCTCGGCCCTGCGCCAGCGGTTGCAGCGTGATGGCGGCTGGTTGCGCGAATTGGCCAAGTTGGAGTCGAGCCCGCGCATGGGCAAGCAGCCGTGGCTGATTCTGGTCCTGCTGGTGTTGCTGCCGGTGGCGTTGCTGGCGTTGTTGTTGCTGGTGCTGGAACCGGTGGCCTATGGTTTGTTGGCGCTGCCGGTGCACTTGCTGGTGGTGATCTACAGCCTGGGCCGTGGCGATCTATTGGCTGGGCTGGGGCCATTTCGCGATGCCTGGCGCCGTGGTGACCTGCAGGCGGCCGAACATGTGGCCGAGCGCGACCTGAAGCTGGGCGCCGACAGCGGCGAGCAACTGTTGGAGCGCGTCCAGGGCCATCTGTTGTGGCAGGCCTACCAGAGTTTTTTCGCCGTGATTTTCTGGTACTTCCTGTTAGGACCGGTCGCTGCGTTGGCCTATCGGCTGCTGGCGCTCGCCAGTGAGCATAGCCACAACCCTCTGGTGGCCGAGCGCGCCGGGCAATTGCGTCACGCGTTCGACTGGCTGCCGGTGCGCCTGCTGGCGGCCAGTTTTGCCCTGGTGGGCAACTTCGTCGCGGTCAGCCGTGTCATGCTTCACGAGTTGTTGAGCTGGGACATCAGCGCGGCGCAATTGGTGGAAAAAGTCGGCCTGGTCGCCGCTGAAATCCCCCCTCCGGCCCTGGGTGCCGAAGGCATCAATAGCCTGGATCACCTGTGGGAACTGCTGCTGCGTGCAGCGGTGCTGTGGTATGCCGGTTTTGCCATTTGGACCGTGTTGCCCTGACTCCTGTGCTGAGCGGGCTTGTCGAATCGTCGCACCGCCCGCGCCGGGCTGCTTAGCAGCCCGCTGCAATCCTCGTCCGTTAACTTTACGTTACAAAACTCCCTTTCAAATTGAGCTATACAGACAGAGCGCCAAATAGTGGCTTTCTGCCGCCGCCCTGCGCCCGAATAAAAATAAAACAAAGAAAAGGGAGGTCACCTGTGAAGAGCTTGCTCTATCCCGCCGTCGCGCTGATGAACCGTCTTAGCTTCGGCATGAAGTTCAGCCTGATCAGCGTGCTGTTCCTGCTACCGATGCTGGCTACCAACTATTACCTGGTGCGTGATTCCTGGCGCGAATTCCAGGGCACCCGTGTCGAGCTGCAAAGTCTGGATTTGCTCGGCAGCAGCCTGGTCCTGCGCCGTGACCTGGAAACCCTCAATAACCAGGTGCAGATCAACGCAATACTTGGCCAGTCCGGCAAGGCCGCTGACCTTGAGGGCAAGATCAGCGCCTTGGAGCAGAGCGTGCTCGCCCGTCTGCAAGGCCTCACCCCGATGGCTGCCGAACCTGAGCAAATCGCCGCCTTTGAAGGTAAGCGTGACGAACTGATCACCGCCTTCCAGGCCCAGCAACAGGAAAGCTCGCTGCAGAGCAAAAGTGCGTTGATCGGCAAGTTGCTCAACAAGGCCCAGATGCTCAGCCAGATCGTTGCCAGTCAGTCCGGCTTGAGCCGCGATCCCCAGAGTGACTTGCGCCAGCTCAGCGAGCTGATCACCAGCGTCACCCCGCAGGTCACCCAGACCTTGGGAGAAGGCCGGGCGATGGGGGCCTACTCCCTGGGCCAGGGTTTTCTCAACTCATCTTCCAGTACCCGCTTCGACGAACTGCTGCAACAGTTGGAAAAGCTCCAGGCCGAATACGCCTTGAAATTGCAGGACGTCCTGGGCTCCAGCAACGCCGCGCATGCAGCACTCGACAGCCTGGCCAAGACCAGCAACGCCAGCCTCAAGCACGGCAGCGAGTTGTTCGAAGAACAGGTGGTGATGGCCGAAACCCTTGATGCGCCCTGGCAGGGTTTCTATGACAGCGTCAGCCAATTGATGGAGCAGACCTATCAGCTCGATGACGCCACCCTGACGTTCCTCGGGCAGCAACTGGAGCAGCGCCTGGCGCAGAACCGTACGCACATGGTGGTGCTGGTCTCGGCGCTGACGGCGGTGTTTTTGCTGATCTTTTACCTGTATGCAGGGTTCTACGCGTCTACGCGCACTACGTTGCGGCGCCTGGGGGCGATGATGGACAAGGTGGCCGCCGGCGACATGACCGTTACCTTTGTAGCCCGAAGCCGCGATGAGTTGGGCGACCTGGGCCAAGTGTTCAACGGCACCGTGGCGAAAATTCATGACTTGATCGAGCGCGTCGGGCATACCGTCAGCCAGGTCGAGTTGCAGGCCAGCCAAGTGGAAACGGTCTCGGCCCGGAGCAATCAGGCGGTCTCTGGCCAGCGCATGCAGATTGAGCAGGTGGCGACGGCCATGAATCAAATGTCCTCCACCGCCCAGGAAGTGGCGCGCAGTGCCGCAGCGGCGGTCAGCAGTGCCCACAGCGTCAACGATGAAACCGTCAATGGCCGCGGCCTGGTGCAATCCCAGCAGGGCAGCATTGCGCGGCTGGCCTCGGAGATCGACCAGTCGGTAAGGGTGATCAACCAATTGGCCACCGACAGCCAGTCCATCAGCAGCGTCCTGGAGGTGATCAAGAGCATCGCCGAGCAGACCAACCTGCTGGCACTCAATGCGGCCATCGAGGCCGCACGGGCGGGTGAGCAGGGACGCGGCTTTGCCGTGGTGGCCGACGAGGTGCGAACCCTGGCCCGGCGGACCCAGCATTCCACCGAAGAAATCGAGCAAATGATCAGCCGCCTGCACAGCGGCGTGGCCGCAGCCGTGAAGGCCATGGGCACCAGCCATGAAATGGCCAGCGGCACCGTGGAACAGTCGGACAAGGTCCAGCAAGCCTTGGAAAATATCCTCGGTGCCGTGGGCATGATCGTCGATCAGAATCAGCAGATCGCCGCAGCGGTGGAGCAGCAGACCGCCGTTGCCCATGACATCGACCAGAATATCGTCGAAATCAATCGTGCCGGCGAGCATGCTGCCCAAGGCGCGCATCAGACTGAAGCGGCGAGCCGGCAGCTGTCGATACAGGTGATCGAGTTGAAGCAACTGATCGGGGCCTTTCGTGTGTAAGTCGATGGCGTAGGATTGGTCTTGGGTTGGTGTAGTGCCTGTCCTGATTTCCTGAAGTGCCTTTTATGCGCGGGTGAATGAGTGAAAATTTGTGTCACTCAATCAGGTCCAAGAGAGGCACGACGATGAGCATTGCAGTCGGCATCAAGGGGCACTGCGCCCATTGCGACATCACGTTTGAACTCAAGCCTTGGCAGTTGAATGCCATCGCCATTGAAGAACCCTTTGATTGCCCGTATTGCCAGCGCGTCCTGGAGTTGAACTGCCCCCGGCAGTTGCGGCATTTCAAGGCGCTGGACCACTGGGCGCTGGTACGCCCGAGCATGGCTGTGCTGACCTGCGTGGTGCTGATCGTGGCGCTGGTGACGGAGTGGATTGGCCTGATCAGTGTGGTCGGGCAGCTCAACGTGTCATTGGTGGTGCTGCTGGTGCACTTCCTGGTGCTGCGCTACGTCCGCCATCGGCAGCGCATGACTTTGAACCTGCAAGCGGTGACCCCGGTACTACCACTTGAACAGCTCGCACGCATTGCGTGTGCTCGCCTCGGCCAGCGCTAGGGGGCTGGTGCCCATGCGCTCGGCCAGGGCGGTGCAGATCGCCGGCAGGTGCTGTGGGCTGTTGCGCTGGCCCGGGTACATGGCCGGCGCCATGTCGGGGGCGTCGGTTTCCAGTACGACCGCGTTCAGCGGCAACTGTGCCAGCACTTTATGCATGCGCAGGGCCTGGGGCCATGTGGCTGCGCCGCCCAGGCCGAGCTTGAACCCGAGCTTGATGTATTCGTGGGCTTCTTCCCGGCTGCCGGCAAACGCGTGGATGATGCCGCCCCGTGGCAGGCGGATGCGCTTGAGTGTGGCGATCACGGCCGCGTGGCTGCGGCGTACGTGGAGCAGCGCCGGCAGTTGGAAGTCCACCGCCAGTTTGAGTTGGGCTTCGAACAGGCTTTGCTGGCCTTCGCGATCCAGCTGTTCGAGAAAGTAATCCAGGCCGATCTCACCTACCGCGCAGAGCTGTCGATGGCCGTGGAGGCGGGTCAACCAGTCGCCCAACTCCGTCAGGTCGACGGGCTTGTGCTCATCGAGGTACACCGGGTGAAGGCCAAAGGCCGCGAACAAACCGGCATCCGCCTGCACCAGATCCCACAGCCGCTGCCAATTCTGTTGATACACCCCCAGCACCACCATGCGCCGCACGCCCAACTCACGGCTGTGGGCGAGGACTTCCCGGCGATCGCTGTCGAAGTCCGGGAAGTCCAGGTGGGTGTGGGTGTCGATCAGCTCCACGCTCAGGCCTCGTGGATACGCTGCTTGAAGGTCCGGCCGATGGCGTGCACGCCCGGTTGGTACTGTTCTTCTTCAATGGCGGCCAGGGCCAGGCGCAGGGCGGTGTCGGCAATCAGCTGATGTTGCTGGGCCATGGCGTTGACCGGCAGCGGCAGGAAGTCCAGCAACTGGGTGTCACCAAACGTGCCCAGGCGCAGCGGGCGTGACTTGAGCGGGAAGTCATGCAATGCGTCGAACACACCTTGCAGCAGCACGTAGGACGTGGTCACCAAGGCGTCAGGCAAGTGCCCCAGTTGATGCAGAAGTTGCTCCATCAGCTGTCGGCCACAGTCGCGGCTGAAGGCTTCACCGTGTTCGACGATGACCTCGCCGGTGAAACCGTCAAGCGCTTCACGGAAGCCAGCCGCACGCTCCTGGCTGATGCTCAGCTCGGGCCGCGCGCCAATCAGCACGATCTGCTTGGGCAACGGTTGCAGCAAGCTGCTGGTCAATTGCTGGCAGGCCTGGCGGTCGTCGCTGACCACCGAGCAGAACTGGTCCGCCCCCATTACCCGGTCGATGGCAATCACCGGCAAACCCTTGGCTTGCAGCTCGCGGTAACTGTCATCGCTGGCCGGCAGGCAACTGGCGACGAACAGCGCGTCGCAACGGCGGGCGCGGAACAGTTGCAGCAGTTGGCGCTCGCTGTCGGCTTCATCGTCTGAGCTGGCGATCAGCAACTGATAGCCGCGGGCCCGTGCACCTTGCTCCAGCAGCTTTGCGATGCGTGCGTAACTGGGGTTTTCCAGATCCGGCAGGATGAACCCCAGGGTACGGGTGTGCCGGCTGCGCAGCCCTGCGGCCTGGGGGTTGGGCGTAAAGCCATGGGCTTCAACCACGGCACGCACGCGCTCGACGGTCGCGCTGCTGATGCGTTGCTGTGCGGCTTTGCCATTGATGACATAGCTGGCGGTGGTCACGGACACACCGGCCAGACGTGCGATATCACTGAGTTTCAAACCGGGATTTCCTTGTTTTTTGGAGCTCGCCCCGACATTTTGTCCAATCGTAACCGATTCCTGCACGCGACTAATGTCCCAGCTCAAGTGCCGAGTGGTCCTTCAAGGATGCGCAATTAACGCGTAACCTGCCATAAATTCTAGATTAAACGTTTCAGCCAGCGTATTTTTACGACGTTAGCCACTGAGTGCCTACTGCCAATTGACTGCTCAGTCAGCTAGTCCGGAACACCATTACACTGTTTTATTCAAAACAATACCTAGTGCGTCCAGCGCACTAACTAGGAGAACGGCATGCTTGAGCTCACTGTAGAGCAGATTTCCATGGGCCAGGTGGCTGTGGATAAATCTGCTGCCCTGCACCTGCTCGCTGACAAACTGGTGGCTGATGGCCTGGTCGCCGAGGGGTATCTCAGCGGCTTGCAAGCCCGTGAAGCCCAAGGCTCGACCTTTCTTGGCCAAGGTATTGCCATCCCCCATGGCACCCCCGAAACCCGCGACCAGGTGTTTTCCACCGGCGTGCGCCTGTTGCAGTTCCCCGAAGGCGTGGACTGGGGCGATGGGCAGATTGTGTACCTGGCCATTGGTATTGCCGCCAAATCCGACGAACACCTGCGCCTGCTGCAACTGCTCACCCGTGCCCTCGGTGAAACCGACCTGGGCCAGGCGCTGCGCCGCGCGGGCACGGCTGAAGCCTTGCTGAAACTGCTGCAGGGCGCACCCCAGGAGCTGGCGCTGGACGCGCAGATGATCAGCCTGGGCGTGTCTGCCGATGACTTCGAAGAGCTTGTCTGGAGAGGCGCACGCCTGTTGCGCCAGGCCGATTGCGTCAGCAATGGGTTTGCCGCTGTGTTGCAACAGGTCGATGCGCTGCCCCTGGGTGACGGCCTGTGGTGGCTGCACAGTGAACAGACGGTCAAGCGCCCGGGCCTGGCGTTTGTCACGCCCGATAAGCCCATGCGCTATCTCGGCCAGCCCCTTAACGGTCTGTTCTGCCTGGCCAGCCTGGGTGAAGCCCATCAGGCCTTGCTTGAACGCTTGTGCGCCTTGTTGATTGAAGGTCGCGGCCAGGAATTGGGCCGCGCCACCAGCAGCCGCGCGGTGCTCGAAGTGCTCGGCGGCGAGCTGCCACCTGACTGGCCCAGCGCCCGCATCACCCTGGCCAACGCCCACGGCCTGCACGCACGGCCGGCGAAGATCCTCGCGCAATTGGCCAAAAGTTTTGAAGGCGACATCCGCGTGCGCATCGTTGACGGCCCGGTGGGCGCCGTGTCGGTGAAGAGCCTGAGCAAGCTGCTGAGCCTTGGCGCCCGGCGTGGCCAGGTGTTGGAATTTGTTGCTGAACCGACGATTGCCGGCGATGCGTTGCCCGCGCTGCTGGCCGCCGTCGAAGAGGGCCTGGGCGAAGAGGTCGAGCCACTGCCGACCATGAGCGCACAGCCCGAAGCCCTTGATATTGCGCCAGTGATCAGCGCGCCACAGGCCGGCAGCCAGCTCCAGGCCATCGCCGCGGCGCCGGGCATTGCCATTGGTCCTGCACATATCCAGATTCAACAGGTGTTCGATTACCCCTTGCGCGGTGAGTCCTCGGCCATTGAGCGCCAGCGCCTGCAAGATGCCCTGGCCGAGGTGCGCCGGGATATCCAGGGCCTGATCGAACGCAGCCAGGCCAAAGCCATCCGCGAGATTTTCATCACCCACCAGGAAATGCTCGACGACCCGGAACTCACCGACGAAGTCGACACTCGTCTCAAGCAAGGTGAAAGCGCACAAGCGGCGTGGATGAGCGTGATCGAAGCCGCCGCCAGGCAGCAGGAATCGTTGCAGGACGCCTTGCTCGCCGAGCGCGCCGCCGACCTGCGCGACATCGGTCGCCGGGTGCTGGCGCAACTGTGCGGTGTTGAAACCGCCCAGGAGCCGAGCGAACCCTACATCCTGGTAATGGACGAAGTCGGCCCTTCCGACGTCGCGCGCCTGGACCCGGCCCGCGTCGCCGGCATCCTCACCGCCCGTGGCGGCGCAACCGCCCACAGCGCAATTGTCGCGCGGGCCCTCGGTATTCCCGCGTTGGTCGGTGCCGGCCCGGCGGTGTTGCTGCTGGCCGCCGGCACGCCGTTGTTGCTGGATGGCCAGCGTGGCCGCCTGCATGTAGACCCCGACGCAGCCACCCTGCAACGCGCCACCATCGAGCGCGATACCCGTGAGCAACGCTTGCAGGCCGCCTCGGCCCAGCGCCACGAACCGGCGCTGACCCGTGATGGTCACGCCGTGGAAGTGTTCGCCAATATCGGCGAAAGCGCCGGTGTGGCCAGCGCCGTGGAGCAGGGCGCCGAAGGCATTGGTTTGCTGCGCACCGAACTGATTTTCATGGCCCACCCCCAAGCCCCGGACGAAGCCACCCAGGAAGCCGAGTACCGCCGTGTGCTCGACGGCCTCGGTGGTCGCCCGCTGGTGGTGCGCACCCTCGATGTGGGCGGCGACAAACCGCTGCCGTATTGGCCGATTGCCGAGGAAGAAAACCCCTTCCTCGGCGTACGCGGTATTCGCCTGACCCTGCAGCGCCCGCAGATCATGGAAGCGCAATTACGCGCACTGCTGCGCTCGGCGGATAACCGCCCGTTGCGCATCATGTTCCCGATGGTCGGCAGCGTGGATGAGTGGCGTGCGGCCCGGGATATGACCGAACGCCTGCGCCTGGAAATCCCGGTGGCCGACCTGCAACTGGGGATCATGATCGAAGTGCCGTCCGCCGCGCTGTTGGCGCCGGTGCTGGCCAAGGAAGTGGACTTCTTCAGTGTCGGCACCAACGACCTGACCCAGTACACCCTGGCTATCGACCGCGGCCACCCGACCTTGTCGGCCCAGGCCGATGGCCTGCACCCGGCTGTGCTGCAACTGATCGACATCACCGTGCGTGCGGCCCATGCCCATGGCAAATGGGTCGGCGTGTGCGGCGAACTGGCGGCGGACCCGCTGGCGGTGCCGGTGCTGGTCGGCCTGGGTGTGGATGAGTTGAGCGTGTCGGCCCGCAGCATTCCCGAAGTGAAGGCGCGGGTGCGTGAATTCAGTCTGAGCGAGGCCCAGGGCCTGGCGCAAAAAGCACTGGCGGTGGGTTCGCCCGCCGAGGTGCGTGCCCTTGTGGAGGCCGTGTAGATGGCAAGGATTCTGACCCTGACGCTGAACCCGGCGTTAGACCTGACGGTACGCCTGGCGCACCTGGAACCGGGTGAAGTCAACCGCAGCGAAACCCTGCTCACCCATGCCGCCGGCAAGGGCGTGAATGTGGCGCAAGTCCTGGCCGACCTGGGCCATCAAGTGACCGTGGGCGGTTTTCTCGGCGAGGACAACCCCCAAGCCTTCGAGGCGCTGATTGCACAACGTGGTTTTGCCGACGCGTTTATCCGCGTGCCCGGCGAAACCCGCAGCAATATCAAGATTGCCGAGCAGGACGGCCGCGTCACCGATATCAATGCGCCAGGGCCGTTGGTCAGTGAGCAGGCGCAGCAAGCGTTGCTCGACCAATTGACGCGCATTGCGCCGGGCCATGATGCGGTGGTCGTCGCCGGCAGCTTGCCGTGTGGCGTCAGCCCGCAGTGGTTGCAGGGGCTGTTGGAACACCTGAAGCGTCTGGGCTTGAAAGTCGCCCTGGACACCAGCGGCGAGGCGCTGCGTGCCGGTCTCAAGGCGGCCCCATGGTTGATCAAACCCAATACCGAAGAGCTCGCCGATGCCCTGGGCGATGCCACGAACGTCATCAGCCAACTGCATCAGCAGGGTGTTGAGCATGTGGTCGTCTCCGACGGTGCCGCGGGCGTGAGCTGGTACAGCCGGGCCACCACTCTGCATGCCACGCCGCCCAAGGTGACGGTGGCCAGTACGGTAGGTGCCGGCGATTCGCTGCTGGCCGGGATGCTCCATGGTTTGCTTGAGTCTGAAGCGCCTGAACAAACCCTGCGTCGCGCCACGGCAATTGCCGCCATGGCGGTGACACAGATCGGTTTCGGCATCCGCGACGCCGCGCAGCTGGCGCGTCTTGAAAGCGGCGTCGCTGTACGCCCGCTGACAGAACAATAAGAGGGATTGTCATGAAGTTAGCCATTGTTACTGCCTGCCCCAACGGCATGGTCACCAGTGTGCTGTGCGCCCGCTTGTTGGACGCTGCCGCGCAACGCCAGGGCTGGAGCACCAGCGTCGAGGTGGTGGATGTACAGCGCCCGGAGCGCCAGTTGTCCCAGGCCACCATCGACGACGCCGAATGGGTGTTGCTGGTCAGCAGCACGGTGGTGGATATGCAGCGGTTTGTCGGCAAGCGGGTGTTCCAGAGCACACCGGCCCAGGCGCTGGCGGATGTCGAGGCGGTGTTGCGCCGGGGCGCGCAGGAGGCCGAGGTCTACATTGCGACCGCACAGGCGGCTCAAAATGCGCCGCGTATCGTGGCCGTCACGGCCTGTCCCACCGGCGTGGCCCATACCTTTATGGCCGCCGAAGCCCTGCAGCAGACCGCCAAGCGCCTGGGCTATGACTTGCAGGTCGAGACCCAAGGCTCGGTCGGTGCGCGTACGCCGTTGAGCCCCGAGGCCATCGCCAACGCCGATGTGGTACTGCTGGCGGCCGACATCGAAGTGGCCACCGAGCGTTTCGCCGGCAAGAAGATCTACCGTTGCGGCACCGGTATTGCGCTCAAGCAATCCGAGGCGACCCTCAACAAGGCCCTGGCCGAAGGCGCGGTGGAAAGTGCGGGCAGCAGCACAGTGGCCAAAAAGGAAAAAACCGGCGTCTACAAACACCTGCTGACCGGTGTGTCGTTCATGTTGCCGATGGTGGTGGCAGGCGGTTTGCTGATCGCCTTGTCGTTCGTGTTCGGCATCCATGCGTTTGAGCAGGAAGGCACGTTGGCGGCCGCGCTGAAAACCGTCGGCGACCGCGCCTTTATGCTGATGGTGCCGCTGCTGGCGGGTTATATCGCCTACTCGATTGCCGACCGCCCAGGCATTGCCCCCGGCATGATTGGTGGTCTGTTGGCGGGCACTTTGGGAGCCGGTTTTATCGGCGGGATTTTCGCCGGGTTTCTCGCCGGTTATTGCGTCAAGCTGATCACCCGTGCGGTGAAGTTGCCGCAAAGCCTGGAAGCACTCAAGCCGATCCTGATCATCCCGTTGCTGGCGAGCCTGTTCACGGGCCTGGCGATGATCTACCTGGTGGGGCCGCCGGTGGCGCGCATGCTCACAGGCCTGACCGATTTTCTCGCGACCATGGGCACCACCAATGCGGTGCTGCTGGGCATCCTGTTGGGCGGCATGATGTGTGTCGATCTGGGCGGGCCGATCAACAAGGCGGCGTATGCGTTTTCCGTCGGCTTGCTGGCGGCACAGAGCGGCGCACCGATGGCCGCGACCATGGCGGCGGGCATGGTGCCGCCAATCGGCATGGGCATCGCCACGTTCCTGGCGCGACGCAAGTTCGCCCAGACCGAACGCGAGGCCGGCAAGGCCGCGATGATCCTGGGCATGTGCTTTATCTCCGAAGGCGCGATCCCGTTTGCCGCCAAGGACCCGTTGCGCGTGATCCCGGCCAGCATCGCCGGTGGCGCGTTGACCGGGGCGCTGTCGATGTACTTCGGCTGCAAACTGGCGGCGCCCCACGGCGGCCTGTTTGTTCTGGTGATCCCGAATGCGATGAACCACGCGCTGCTGTACCTGCTGGCAATCGTTGCCGGCAGCCTGCTGACCGGTTTGGTGTATGCGCTGATCAAGCGTCCGGAAGCGGTGGAGCTGGCTGTCGCACCGGTGTCATAAGCGCATGCTTTAGTGGCCCTTTTGATACTCAAGAGGGCACCTGCATGAGCCACTTCGATCTCGGCCGTCGCCGTGTGATGCAAGCCGTCGGCGCCGGCCTGTTGCTACCGGGCCTGGCCCCGGCGGTGATCGCGTCGGTCAAGGACCGGCCGCAACTCACTGACGGCGTGCAGTCCGGCGACCTGCTCGGTGATCGCGCGATGATCTGGAGCCGCAGCGACCGCCCGGCGAAGATGGTGGTGGAGTGGGACACCCGCAGCGTGTTCAGCAACCCGCGCAAATTCGTCTCGCCCCTGGCCGACAACCGCACCGACTTTACCGCCCGTGTCGAACTCACCGGACTGCCCGCCGACCAGGCGATTTTCTACCGCGTGCACTTTGAAGACGCCCAGACCGGCGTCGCCAGCGAGCCGTGGTTCGGCCACCTGCGCAGCGTGCCGCACCAACGCCGCGACATCCGTTTTGTGTGGAGCGGCGACACTGTCGGCCAAGGCTTTGGCATCAACCCGGACATCGGTGGTATGCGCATCTACGAAGCCATGCGCCTGCGCCTGCCGGACTTCTTTATCCACAGCGGCGACACCATCTACGCCGACGGCCCGGTGCCCGCGCAATTGCCTACCGAGGGCGGGCGCATCTGGCGCAATATCACCACCGAAGCCAAGAGCAAGGTCGCCGAAACCCTCGACGAATATCGCGGCAACTACCGCTACAACCTGCTGGACGAAAACGTGCGTCGCTTCAATGCCGAAGTGCCGCAGATCTGGCAGTGGGATGACCATGAAGTGGTGAATAACTGGTCGCCCGGCAAGCAACTCGACGAGCGCTACCAGACCAAGGACATCAACACCTTGGTGGGTCGTGCACGCCAGGCTTGGCTGGAGTATTCACCCATGCGCCGGCAAAGCGCAGACGGCGGCGGGCGGATTTATCGCAAGCTCAGTTATGGCCCGTTGCTGGATGTATTCGTGCTCGACATGCGCAGCTATCGCGGCCCCAACGATGACAACCTGGGCGGTGAAAAACCCTTCCTCGGCCGCGAGCAGTTGGACTGGCTCAAGCGCGAACTCAAGGCCTCCCAGGCCCAGTGGAAGGTGGTCGCCGCCGACATGCCTATCGGCCTCGGTGTACCCGACGGCGAAGTCAGCCCCGGCGTACCGCGTTGGGAAGCCATCGCCAACAATGACCCTGGCCCGGCGCAGGGCCGCGAGCTGGAAATCGCCGAATTACTCGGCTTTCTGCGCGCGCAGAAAGTGCGCAACCATGTGTGGCTGACGGCGGATGTGCATTACTGCGCGGCCCATCACTACCACCCGGATCGGGCGGCGTTCCAGGATTTCGAGCCGTTCTGGGAGTTTGTCGCCGGGCCTCTGAATGCGGGCAGCTTCGGTCCGAATCCCTTGGATAAAACCTTTGGCCCTGAGGTGGTGTTCGAGAAGGCCCCGCCTGCGCAGAACACCTCGCCGTTTGCCGGGTTTCAGTTTTTTGGCGAAGTGCAGATTGACGGGCAGACAGCGGAGTTGACCGTGATTTTGCGCGACCTGGATGGGGTCTCGGTATTCGAACAGAAGCTGCAACCGGTCTGACTTGAAATGCAATCTAAATGTGGGAGGGGGCAAGCCCCCTCTCACATTGGATCACATCAGTAGACATCCCGGCGGTAGCGCCCCTGTTCGATCAAGCGCTCCACTGCCTCACTCCCGAGGATGTCGACCAGTGCCTGGTCCACGCCCGTCGCCATCCCCTGCAAGCTGCCGCACACATAAATCGCCGCGCCGTCCGCGAGCCATTTACGCAGGACATCGGCGGATTCACGCAGGCGGTCCTGCACGTAGATTTTCTCCTCCTGATCCCGGGAAAACGCCAGGTCCAGCAGGGCCAGGTCACCACTGGCCAGCCAGCCTTGCAGCTCGTCCCGGCACAGGTAGTCGTGGGCGAGGGTGCGTTCGCCGAACAGCAGCCAGTTGCGCTGCTGGCCATCGGCAATGCGCGCCTTGAGCAAGCTGCGCAAACCGGCCAGGCCGGTGCCGTTACCCAGCAGGATCAATGGCACCGGCGCCTCCGGCAGGTGGAAGCCACTGTTGCGGCGCAGGCGCAGGCTGATTGCCGAGCCAATGGCCGCATGTTCGGTGAGCCAGCCCGAGCCCACACCCAGGCTGCCGTCGGGGTGGCGTTCCTGGCGCACGATCAATTCCAGCACGCCGTCGCTGGCGATCGAGGCGATGGAGTATTCGCGCATGCCCAGGGGCGCGAGCGCGCTCACCAGCGCTTGAGCGTGCAGGCCGACCAGGTGCGCCCGGTTGTCCGGCAGTTGGCGGGTCGCAAGGGCCTGGTTGAGGGTGTGTGGCAGGCCGTCGATCAGCACGCCGTCAGTGCCGATCAGCCCCAGGCCTTCGAGGAAGTGCTCGATGGCCCACGGGCAATTGCGCGGCAGGATTTCCACCAGGTCGCCGGCCAGCCAGTTTTGTTTCGATGGCGATGTGAGGCCCAGCAGGTAGACGTCCGAGCTGGCGCTGCCGGGGTTGAGCAGGGTGCGCTGGCTCAGCGTCCAGTTTTCATACTGGGCGGTCGGCCAGGCGGCGACGGGGGCCTGGCCCGTCAGTTGTCCAAGCTGTTGTTGCCAGTGCAGCAGGGCGGCACTGTCGCCGCTGTCCACTTCCACCGGGGCGAACAGTGGGTTACCGCCCTGGTGGGTCAGCCAGAAATGCAGGCGCCGGGCAAAGCCACAGAAGTGTTGGTACTGGCGATCACCCAGGGCCAGTACCGAGTAGTTCAGGCCTTTGAGTGACAGATCCTGGCCGAGCACGCTGCGCTCGAAACCGCGGGCGCTGTCGGGGGCTTCGCCGTCGCCGAAGGTGCTGACTACGAACAGCGCATTTTCCGACTGGCGCAAGTCGTCCTGGCTGACACTGCCCAGAGGCTGCACCTTCACCGGCAGGCCAGCCGCCTGCAATTGTCCGGCGGTCTGCCAGGCCAGTTGCTCGGCAAACCCGCTCTGGCTGGCAAAGCCGATCAGCCAGGCCGGGGCATCACTGCGGTTGGCACTGAGGCCTTTGCGTGCGTCGCGTACCTGGCGTTTTTTGCGCCGACGGTCCAGGTACAGCAGCCAGCCGGTGATGAAGAACAACGGCATGAGCAGCGAGCTGACGGTGAGGATAATGCGCCCCGCCAGGCCGAAATAACTGCCGGTGTGCAGCGCGTAGATGCTGGTGAGTAACTGCGACTTGAAGGTTTTGCCGGCGTACGTGTCATGGGATTTGACCTCGCCGGTGGCCGGGTCCAGGTTGATCTGGTTCAGTGCGCGGTCGTGGGGGGAGTCTTTGAGCAGGTAATAGACGATGGCGGGTTGCCCGGCGACGGCTGGCATGCGGATGTTATAGGCACTCAAGCCTGGGCCGGCGTTGCTGTAGATGCTGCTCCAGATCGCGTCGTAGTTGGCCACCGGTGTTGGGCCTTCGGGCGGTGGGCCGCGCTTGCGCATCCGTTCATTCTGCGGCGCGTCGGACAGCAGTTTGGTCAGGCCCTGGCTGTACCAGTCGTAGGACCAGGACAGGCCGGTCAGTGCCGCCAGCAGGTAGGCCAGCAGGCACCAGGTGCCGAACACCGAATGCAAATCCCAGTTGAAGCTGCGGCCCTTTTTGCGCCAGTCCAGCGTCAGCCAGGCACGCCAGTTGGCAACCTGGCGCGGCCAGCGCAGGTACAGGCCGGACAGGCAGAAGAACACCAGGATCAGCGTGCAGGCGCCGGTGATCTGCCGGCCGGTTTCGCCCATGGCCAGGAATCGGTGCAGTTGCAGGATAAAGCCGAGTACATCCTGGCCGACCGCGTCGCCCATGTAGTCGCCGGTGTAGGGGTCGAAATAGCGCATCTGGCCACGGCGCTCGCCCGGCGGCGGGGTGAAGAACACGCGGGCGGCGTTGCCGCTTTCGCTTTCCACCCACAGCATGGACACGGCCTTGCCTTCGGTGGCTTCCAGCTTGCGCACCAGCTCGGCGGGCGGCAGCACGCCGGCTTCGCGTTTCTCCACGCTCAACACGCTCGGGTTGAGCGCCCGCAGGATCTCATCCTGAAACGAGACCGCAGCCCCGGTGATCCCCATCAAGGCCAGCACCAGCCCGGCAGTGATGCCGAAGAACCAGTGCAACTGGAACAGGGTTTTCTTCAACACGTCGGACCGCCTCGTCTATCTGAATATGTAGGGCACGGCGCGCATTATGCCGTGGGTTGTCGAGAAACATTCTGTTTGACACGCAAAAGCCCCACGCATCCGATGCGTGGGGCTTTGTGGGCTGCTGACCGTTTAGAAGTGGAAACTCGTGGACAGCAGCGCCGTGCGGCCCGCCGCCTGGTTGGCGAAGTGCGAGGCGTAGGCTTTGTCGTAGTAGGTCTTGTCTGTCAGGTTCTGCACGTTCAATTGCAGGTCGACGTTTTTGCTCAGCTTATAGCTGGCCATGGCGTCGTAGCGAGTGTAGGAGGGCACATACACGGTGTTGGCCGCATCGCCGTAAACCTGATCGACGTAGAACGCGCCACCGCCGATGGTCAGCTTCGGGGTCACGTTATAGGTGGTCCACAGGCTGAACGAGTGCTCCGGCGTGTTGGGCATTTGGTTGCCTTTGTTGGAACCGGCCTGGACGACGCCCTGGCGGTTGCCGTTTTTGCCTGGGTCAACCAGTTCGGCTTTCAGGTAGCTGTAGCCGGCGAAGACTTGCCACTGTTCGGTGATCTTGCCGCTGGCGGACAGTTCCAGGCCATCGACCCGCGACTCGCCCGCCGTTTCGTAGGTGTTGGAGTCCACCAGGATGCGGGTGTTTTTCTTCTCGGTACGGAACACTGCGGCAGACAGGGACAGGCGGTTGTGGAACAGGTCCCACTTGGTGCCCAGTTCGTAGTTGACGGTTTCTTCGGGCTTGAGGTCGCTGGTGTTGATGCCGGTAGGAATCGCATTGTTGTCGACCCCTTCGCCCACCAGTCCACCTGCCGGTGAGGCCGAGGTCGCGTAGGAGGTGTAGATGCTGCCGTTTTCCAAAGGCTTCCAGACCAGGCCGGCCTGCCAGTTGAAGAACTGGCTGTCGTCCTTGACCTTGCTGCGCGCCTTGACCGTCGAGGTCGGTACGGCGTTGGTGTTGGCTTCGGTGTCGAAGGTGTCGTAGCGCAGGCCGACGTTCAGCAGCCATTTCGGATCGAGTTCGATGGTGTCGAACACATAGGCGGCACGGCTGGTGGCCTTGGTGTTGGTGCCGTTGTAATTGCGCGCGATGCTGCCGGTCCAGGCGTCGTCCGGATTCGGGTTGCTCAGCGAGGTGCACTGTCCACCCCGGCCGCCGCCGGCCACGGTGCACGTCGGGTTGCTGTTCGGTGTGACGGTGTAACCGCTGACGCGGGTTTCTTCGCCGGTGAATTCCAGGCCGGTGGAGTAGCTGTGCTTGAAGCCAAGCGCCTGGAAATTGCCGAACAGATCTGTCTGGTTGGTGGTGGTCGTGGTGGTGGAAACGCGAGTGTTCGCGCGACGCCACACGGTGCCGAAACGGTTGACGTTGCGTTGGCTATCGTCCGGCTGCGTGAGCACGTAGTCCTGGCCGGTGCTGCCATGGCGCAGGGTGTTTTTCAGCGTCATGTCGTCGTTCAGGTCGTGCTCGATGGAGAACGTGCTGATGTCCGCGCGGGTCTTGCGGAAGTCGCGGTCCTTGAGACCGTAGAAGTTATTGCTGTCGCCGCCGTCGGTGGGTTTGTCGTGCGCGTGAGTGGTGGCGGTCGAAGAGCTGTAGCCATACGGAATGCCTGAATCCGGCAGGTCATTGCTTTCCATATGGTAGTAGCTGAGGTTGACGCGGGTCGGCGTGCCCAGGCCGAAGGTCAGCGATGGGGCCACGCCCCAGCGGTCGTAATTGACTGCGTCACGGCCAGCCACGTTCTGTTCGTGGCTCATCAGGTTCAGGCGGAACGCGGCGCTGTCGTCGAGGAACTGACGGTTCACGTCGAGTACATAACGACGAGTCTGGTCGGAACCGTAAGTGAAGCCGCCGTTGGTGAAGTCCCGGGCTTGCGGGGTCTTGCTCACCAGGTTGAGGCTGCCACCGGCCGAGCCACGACCGCCGAAGGAGGAGTTCGGGCCTTTGCTGACTTCGATGGACTCGATGTCGAAAATCTCACGGCTCTGGCCGCCGGTGTCGCGCACGCCGTCCAGGTAGGTGTCGCCCTGGGCGTCGAAACCACGGATGAATGGACGGTCGCCCTGTGGGTTGCCGCCTTCGCCGGCGCCGAAGGTAATCCCCGGTACGGTGCGCAGGGCATCCTGCAACGAGGTGGCGGCGGTGTCCTTGAGGACTTGTTGTGGCACCACGGTCACCGAGCGCGGCGTGTCCACCAGCGGCGCGGTGTATTTTTGCGACGAGGCTTTTTCGACCTGGTACGCGGTGTTGTCCTGTTCTTCGCCGGTGATGCTGGTGGCGCCGAGGGCGATGCTGTTGCGCTGGCCTTTTTGTTCAGTGTCTTCGGCCGCCTGCGCCAGATGGGCGACAGAGCTGGCGCTGAGCGCAACGCCGATGGCCGAAGCCAGCATACGGGGTGAGCCAACAGGTGTTTTTGTGGTGGTGCGCGACATGACGTGTCCTTTCCCCAAGGAGGTGAGGCCGCGGAATATAGGGCGAACAAGACTTTCTATCAATTGCGATACATTACTATTCGCACTGAATTTACATTCTTTACACTTTTGCCTTACGGTTTTTACGTTCTCGTTCGTCTCCGGCGTTTTACAGGGCGGATAAGAATCAATACCATTGGCGCCTCTTTGCCTACAGGTATTGCCCCATGCTGCTGCACATTCCCGGCCTGTTCTCTCGCGAGGAAGTGCAGCGCATCCGCCACGCCCTGGAAACCGCCGATTGGGCCGATGGCAAAATCACCGCCGGGCACCAGTCCGCCAAAGCCAAGCACAACCTGCAATTGCCCGAAGGCCACCCGCTGGCCAAGGAGATCGGCGCGGCAATGCTCGAAAGGCTGTGGAAAAATCCTCTGTTTATGTCAGCGGCCTTACCGCACAAGGTCTTCCCGCCGCTGCTCAATTGCTACACGGCCGGTGGCAGCTTCGATTTCCATATCGACAATGCCGTGCGCCAGGCCAGGGGCAGTCATGAGCGGGTGCGTACGGACCTGTCGTCCACGCTGTTCTTCAGCGATCCGGATGACTATGACGGCGGCGAACTGGAGATCCAGGACACTTTCGGCCTGCAGCGCGTGAAGTTGCCGGCCGGCGATATGGTGCTGTACCCAGGCTCCAGCCTGCACAAAGTCAACGCCGTGACCCAAGGTGCGCGCTATGCCGCGTTTTTCTGGACCCAAAGCCTGGTGCGTGAAGACAGCCAGCGCACCCTGCTGTTCGAGATGGACGGCGCCATCCAGCAATTGAGCCGTGATGTGCCCGACCACCCTGGGTTGATCCAGCTCACCGGCACCTATCACAACCTGTTGCGTCGCTGGGTCGAGGTCTGACATGGGCTTTTTATTGCGCCGCGAAGAAGTGCTCAACGTTGAGCAACTGCAGGGCATGCTCGACGACTCGCCGGTGCGTGCGGCCCAGGCGATTCTGATCGCGGCCAAGGAGGGCTTGGTGGATGCCCAGGCCTTGCTCGGGCAAATCCTGTTGGAAGGCCGCGGTATTGCGCGCGATGAAGCGCTGGCGCTGCGTTGGTTCCAGATTGCGGCGCAGGGCGGGCATTTAATGGCGCGCAATATGGCCGGGCGTTGCCTGGAGCATGGCTGGGGGTGTGCCATCGACGAAGCGGCGGCTGCGCGGGAATATCGTTTGGCGGCAGACGCGGGATTGGATTGGGGCCAGTACAACTATGCCAATCTGCTGGCGACGGGCCGGGGTGTTGCCGAGAACCCGCAGCACGCGCTGGCCTTGTATCGGCAAGCCGCAGAGCAGGGGCATGCCAAGTCGATGAACCTGCTGGGGCGCTACCTGGAAGACGCTCAGGTTTGCCCGAGGGACCTGGAGGCGGCTGTGGAGTGGTATCGACTTTCAGCCGAGGCCGGGGATTTTCGCGGGCAGTTCAGTTACGCGGCGGTGTTGGCCGACAGGGGCCAGGTCGAGGCGGCGCTGGAGTGGTTGCGCAAGGCGCTGGCGGGCGGAAATCTGAAGTTCCTGCTAACAGCGCACACGGCCTTGGCGGCGGCGAGTGATCCGCGGGTTCGAGCGCTGGCCGAGGCCTTCCGCCAACGGGCCGTGAGCCTTGCCTGAGGCATAAAAAAACCCATGACATGTCATGGGTTTTTTGTGCGTGGGCGTCTTACACGTAGAACGACTTCAACGGCGGAAAGCCATTGAACTCAACCGCGCTGTAGCTGGTGGTGTAGGCACCGGTCGACAGCCAGTACAAGCGATCACCGATCGCCAGGTTCAGCGGCAGGCCGTACTTGTAGTTTTCGTACATGATGTCGGCGCTGTCGCAGGTCGGGCCGGCGATGACCACTTCTTCCATCTCGCCTTTCTTCTCGGTCCAGATCGGGAACTTGATGGCTTCGTCCATGGTTTCGATCAGGCCGGAGAACTTGCCCACATCCGTGTACACCCAGCGCTCGACGGCGGTACGGGATTTACGGGCAACCAATACCACTTCACTGACCAGGATGCCGGCGTTGGCGATCAGCGAACGGCCTGGCTCGAGGATGATTTCCGGCAGGTCATCGCCGAAGTCTTCCTTGAGGAAGCGGATGATTTCTTCGGCGTAGGTTTCCAGGCTGTTGGTGCGGGTGATGTAGTTGGCCGGGAAGCCGCCGCCCATGTTGATCAGCTTGAGGTGGATGCCGTCTTCTTCCTTCAGGCGTTCGAAGATCACCTTGACCTTGGCGATTGCCGCGTCCCACACGCTGATGTCGCGTTGCTGCGAGCCAACGTGGAACGAAATGCCGTAGGGCACCAGGCCCAGGTCACGAGCGAGGATCAGCAGGTCCATGGCCATGTCGGTCTGGCAGCCGAATTTGCGCGACAAAGGCCAGTCAGCGGTGGTCGAGCCTTCGGTGAGGATACGTACATACACTTTCGAACCCGGCGCGGCCTTGGCGATGTTGCGCAGGTCGGCTTCGGAGTCGGTGGAGAACAGGCGCACGCCCTTCTCGTAGAAGTAGCGGATGTCCTTGGATTTCTTGATGGTGTTGCCGTAGCTGATACGGTCGGCGCTGACGCCGCGGTCCATGACCTTGTCCAGCTCGTAGATCGAGGCGATGTCGAAGCTCGAGCCCTTGTCTTTCAACAGGTCGATGATCTCCACGGCCGGGTTGGCCTTGACCGCGTAATACACCTTGGCGAATTCGAAACCGGCGCGCAGGTCATCGTAGGCCTGGCTGATCATCGCGGTGTCGATCACCACGAACGGGGTTTCCTGTTTGTCGGCGAACGCCTTCATTTTGTCAAAAGTGGCGCGCGCGAAATAATCTTCGACGTTGATCGACATGCTGGGAACTCCTAAGGGCAAACTAAATTGATCAATGGGTGCAAATGAACGTCCTCCGTATCCCCACTTTGGTTCGCCTACTTCCCAAGGCATGTCGCCGAAAGCAAAAAGGCCATGGGAATAGTCGCTTCCCTTGGCCTTGCTGTCTCGTCGTCAGTACTTGAGCCGGATGGATCGTTTCCAGCATGGACGTTCGGCGCGAACTTTAGGACGTGAGGGGCCATAGATCAACTAAAAATGTCGCGTTTTTGCACGCGTTCGTCGCGGGACCGCGCGCAGCTACTTATGTAACCGACACGTGTGACGGAATGATGTTCCCCGCTGAGTGGTAATCGAGGCGATTTCCCTGACTCACCGAAGGGAAATGTGGGAGGGGGCTTGCTCCCGATAGCGGTGGATCAGTGACAGATGAAGTGACTGACACACCGCCATCGGGAGCAAGCCCCCTCCCACATAAGATCAGGCCAGGGCGGTCTCGGCGGGGGAGACAATACTGGTCTTGCCCCCACGGGACTTACCGGAACTCAGGTACTCGGCAATCGACTCCTGGGTCACTTCACCCAGGAACACCCGTTCCGCATCCATCACCGGCAACCACGAGCGGTTGAACTCGTACATGCGCGACAACAGGATGCGCAAATGCTCGTCATACGCCGCCGTGGCGTTGAACTCGCGCAGGTACTGGCCGCAGGTACCGGTCTGACGGTGCAGGTCGCGACGGCGTACATAGCCGAGCGCCTTGTTCTCGGCGCACGTGACTACCACATAGCGGCGGTCAGTTTCGTCCATCAGCTCCAGGGCATCGGCCACCGGGGTTTCCGGGCTCACCGACGGGGCGTTGTCCGCCGCGTCTTCAGCCTTCACCAGCAACAGGCGTTTGAGGGTGCTGTCCTGGCCCACGAAGTTGCTGACGAACTCGTCGGCCGGATGGGCCAGCAGGGTGTCCGGATGATCGATCTGCAGCAGCTTGCCGGCGCGGAAGATGGCGATCTTGTCACCCAGCTTGATGGCTTCGTCGATATCGTGGCTGACCATGATCACGGTCTTGTTCAGCGCCCGTTGCATCTCGAAGAACTCGTTCTGGATCATCTCGCGGTTGATCGGGTCGACCGCGCCGAACGGCTCATCCATCAGCAGCAGCGGGGCATCGGCCGCCAGTGCGCGAATCACGCCGATGCGCTGTTGCTGGCCGCCCGACAGTTCACGCGGGTAGCGATGCAGGTACTGCTTGGGTTCCAGCTTGATCATGCTCATCAACTCGCGGGCGCGGTCGTGGCATTTCTGCTTGTCCCAGCCCAGCAGCTTGGGCACGACCACGATGTTTTCCTCGATGGTCATGTTCGGGAACAGGCCGATCTGCTGGATCACGTAGCCGATGTTGCGACGCAGGGTCACTTCATCGAGGTCGGTGGTGTCTTCGCCGTTGATCAGGATCTTGCCCGAGGTCGGCTTGATCAGGCGGTTGATCATTTTCAGCGTGGTGCTCTTGCCGCAGCCCGAAGGGCCGAGGAATACGCAAATCTCGCCTTCATTGACGGTCAGGCTTACGTCGTTCACGGCCGAAACAGTTTTGCCGTTGCTTTGAAAAGTCTTGGTCAGGTTTTGAAGTTCGATCATTTGAGCAGTCCTTTTGGAGTCAGCGAGCGTTGCAGCCATTGCAGAAGCAGGTCGGCGAAGATGGCCAGGAGACTGACCAGCACGGCGCCGACGATCAGCATCGACATGTCGCTGCGGCTGATGGAAGCCAGAATAAGTACACCCAGGCCACCGGCGCCGATGGTGGCGGCGATGGTCATGACGCCAATGTTCATCACCACGGCGGTACGCACGCCGGCGAGGATCACCGGCACGGCGATGGGCAGTTCGACCATGCGCAGGCGCTGGCCGAAGGTCATGCCGATGCCTTTGGCGGCTTCGCGGATGCCCGGTTCGACGCCGGTGAGGGCCAGGTAGGTGTTACGCATGATCGGCAGCAGGGAGTAGAGGAACACGGCGGTGATCGCCGGCATCGGCCCCAGGCCCTGGCCGAATTTGGAGTAGAACGGCAGCAGCAGGCCGAACAGGGCGATGGACGGCACGGTCAGCAGCACCGTGGCGCTGGCTTGCAACGGGCCGGCGAGGGTCGGGAAGCGGGTCATCAGCACGCCGAGGGGCACGCCGACGACAATCGCCAGGATCACCGCGATACCGACCAGGGTGATGTGCTGCCAGGTCAGGTGCAGGACCTGGGCCCAATCAAGATGGGAAAAGGCGTTCAGGAATTCCATGTCTTCTCCTTCTTAGTTGATCGGATGTTGGCGCAGGAAATCGGCGGCAACAGCGGATGGGCTTTCATGGTCGACGTCGACCCGCGCGTTCAACTCGCGCATGGTCTTGTCGTCGAACAGCGCGGCCAGAGGCGCAAGGTCTGCGGCCAGCTGCGGGTGCGCGTCGAGGTAAACCTGGCGCACCACGGGGGCGGCGGTGTAGTCCGGGAAATAGTGCTTGTCGTCGGCCAGCAGCTTCAATTTGAACGCGTTGAGGCGACCGTCGGTGGTGTAGACCAGGCCGGCAAACACCTGGCCGTTACGCAGGGCGGTGTAGACCAGGCCCGCGTCCATCTGCCGGGTGTTTTTGCGCGTCAGGTTCATGTCATACAGCTTGACCATGCCGGCCAAGCCGTCGGAGCGGTTGGCGAACTCGGTGTCCAGGGCCACCAGGCGGTGTTCCTTGGTGTCGTCTGCCATGGCGTTGGTGAGGTCGCTGATGCTGTTGATCTCTGGATGCTCCTCGGCCACTTTCTCGGGCAGTGCCAGGGCGTAGGTGTTGCTGAAGCGCGACGGCGACAGCCAGACCAGGCCTTTTTTCGCGTCGAGTTCTTTCACTCGGGCGTAGGACTGTTCGCTGTCGAGCTTCTCATCCACATGGTTGTAGGCCACCAGCGACACGCCGGTGTATTCCCAGATCAGGTCCAGTTGCCCGCTTTCCTGGGCACTGCGCGCCAGGTTGCTGCCCAGGCCGCCGGTCACGCGGGCGTCATAGCCCTTGGTGCGCAGGTACTGGGAGGTGATTTCGGCCAGCAGGGTCTGTTCGGTGAACACCCGCGCGCCAATGCGGATCACGGGTTTTTCGGCAGCTTGCGCAAAACCTGCAAACAGCAGGACGCAGCTCAGTATCAAGGTGAATTTTTTCATGTGTATTCCTTTGCCAAGCCTTAAGACGGACGCAACCCGCGTTCCAGCCAGAGGCGGCTGGCCATGGTCACCAGGCCGTCGAGCAGCAACGCCAGCAACGCGGTGCACGCGGCGCCGAGCAGCAGTTGCGGCTGGTTGTTCAGGGCGATGCCGGGGAAAATCAGGCTGCCCAGGCTATTGGCACCAATCAGGAACGCCAGCGGCGCGGTACCGACGTTGATCGCCAGGGCCACGCGCACACCGCCGATGATGATCGGCACGGCGTTCGGCAATTCGACGCGAAACAGCACCTGGCGCGGGGTCATGCCGATGCCGGTGGCGGCTTCTTTCAGCGAGCCTTGAACGTTTTTGAGGCCTTCGTAGGTGTTGCGCACGATGGGCAACAAGGAGGCGAGGAACAGCGCGAAGATGGCCGGGCCACTGCCGATGCCGAGGACGCCGAGGGCGATGGCCAGTACGGCCAGGGGTGGGACGGTGTTGCCGATGTTGAAGATCTGCATGAAGCGTTCTGCGCGCCCGACCATGTTCGGTCGGCTGAGCAGGATACCGGCGGGGATGCCCACAACGAGGGCGGCCAGCATGGAGACTAGAACCAGGATCAAATGAGCTTGCAGGTAAAACAACAAATCGTCGCGGTACAGTTCGATCGTGTTGATGCCGATCCAGTGGACCAGCAGGGCCAGGAGAGCGACGACAACCACTCCTCCTATCAGCCCTTTGCCATAGCGAATAGCCACAGGCGGACTCCTTTTTTCTTTTGTCGGCGACCACATTCCCGAGCGGCAATGCCATTCCTGGCTGTCGGCGAATAGGGTCGCGAAAAGCAGCTCGCCAATACCGGCAACGCGGTATCAAATCGAGCCATGAGCGCAGCCTCGTCAGGCTAACTTGCTGATTTTTCAGCCCCTGTTACGAGTGCGGTAGCAGGGGAGTGGACGTCTCTACCTTTTAAAAGGTTCCATACTTGGCAGCATTTAGCCACCCCCAATGGGGTGAACGGTGGTCCGGCACCTGCGGTTTGCGCTATACTCGCCGCCCTTTTTTGACTCACCTGCCAGGCGATTTCCCATGACCCACCAGGCCGCCGAAGTCGCGAAACGCCGCACTTTCGCCATTATTTCCCACCCCGATGCCGGTAAAACCACCATCACCGAGAAGCTCCTGCTGATGGGCAAGGCGATCGCAGTGGCCGGCACGGTGAAGTCGCGCAAATCCGACCGCCATGCCACCTCCGACTGGATGGAAATGGAAAAACAACGGGGTATTTCCATTACCACGTCGGTCATGCAGTTCCCGTATCGCGACCACATGGTCAACCTGCTCGACACCCCGGGCCACGAAGACTTCTCCGAAGACACCTACCGCACCCTGACCGCGGTGGACTCGGCACTGATGGTCCTCGACGGCGGTAAGGGCGTCGAGCCGCGTACCATCGCGCTGATGGACGTATGCCGGCTGCGTGATACGCCGATTGTCAGCTTCATCAACAAACTCGACCGTGATATCCGCGACCCGATCGAATTGCTGGATGAAATCGAAGCCGTCCTGAAGATCAAGGCTGCGCCGATCACCTGGCCGATCGGTTGCTACCGCGACTTCAAGGGCGTGTACCACCTGGCCGACGACTACATCATTGTCTACACCGCCGGCCATGGCCACGAGCGCACCGATGTGAAAATCATCGAAAAGCTCGACTCCGACGAAGCCCGCGCCCACCTGGGTGACGAGTACGACCGCTTTGTCGACCAGTTGGAACTGGTGCAGGGCGCCTGCCATGAGTTCAACCAGCAGGAATTCCTCGACGGCCAACTCACCCCGGTGTTCTTCGGCACCGCCCTGGGCAACTTCGGCGTCGACCACGTGCTCGACGCCGTCGTGAACTGGGCACCGAAGCCGCTGGCCCGTGTCGCCAACGAGCGCACCGTGGAACCGGTGGAAGAGAAATTCACCGGCTTCGTGTTCAAGATCCAGGCGAACATGGACCCCAAGCACCGCGACCGTATTGCCTTCATGCGCATCTGCTCGGGCAAGTACGAAAAAGGCATGAAGATGCGCCACGTGCGCACCGGCAAGGACGTGCGCATCGGCGACGCCCTGACGTTCTTCTCCTCCGAGCGTGAACAGCTCGAAGAGGCCTACGCCGGCGACATCATCGGCCTGCACAACCACGGCACCATCCAGATCGGCGACACCTTCACCGAAGGTGAAACGCTGGGCTTCACCGGTATCCCGCACTTCGCCCCGGAACTGTTCCGTCGCGTGCGCCTGCGCGATCCGCTGAAATCCAAGCAACTGCGTCAAGGCCTGCAGCAACTGGCGGAAGAGGGCGCTACCCAGGTGTTCTTCCCCGAGCGCAGCAACGACATCATCCTCGGCGCCGTGGGTGTGCTGCAGTTCGATGTGGTCGCCAGCCGCTTGAAAGAGGAATACAAGGTCGAATGCTCCTACGAGCCGATCACCGTGTACTCCGCGCGCTGGATTGAATGCGCCGATAAGAAGAAGCTGGAAGAGTTCTCCAACAAGGCCGTGGAAAACCTCGCGCTCGACGGCGGTGGTCACCTGACCTACCTGGCCCCGACCCGGGTCAACCTGGCGCTGATGGAAGAGCGCTGGCCTGATGTGAAATTCCGCGCGACCCGCGAGCACCACTAAGGTCTGAGCGCTGCAAAACAAAATGTGGGAGGGGGCTTGCCCCCGATAGCAGTGTGTCAGCCAATATATTCGGGGCAGACAGTACGCTATCGGGAGCAAGCCCCCTCCCACATTTTTTTCTCCTCCAGGCATGGGATTGGCGAGAATCCGGCATCGGGTCTAGCGTTTAACCACCGACTGCAAAGGAGATCACCGTGCGAAATGCTCAACGCGCCATCCCTCTGGTGTTGCTGGCCGTCCTGGGGCTGACGTCCCTTCCGGCACTGGCGGGCGCAGGAGCGCCGCAGTGGAAGGACACGGGGCCGGTCACCAAGAAAAAGCAGAACGAGGTCAACTCCGGCAGTTGGCAACCCCAGGCCCAGCCTGCGCCCAAGGAGGATGCAGAAAACCCTTATAACGAAGGGGAAGACAGCGAAACCTATGACGATGGTGACACCTGACGCGCGAGTGGCATAAAACCAGGATCGGAACTAGCTTAATTCACAGCGACGGTCGAACGCCGGCGCGAGTGATTCACTGACTGGACGGAAATTGACCATGAGTATTTTTCAACGTTTAGTGATGTTGCTAAAAGTGCTGGTGATGTTATCGCTGGGGATCTCCTCTGCATGGGCCAATACCGCAGTGCAGAGCCAGGTCCCAGGGTTTGTGGCGGCGAAAACGGCGCAGGCGGGCGGTTTACAACTGGCCAAGAGCGAGTCGGAGCCCGGTGATGAGGACCAGGGCGGCTCCAAGGATGACGATGACCAACAGGCCCCTGCGGACGATGATGACACTGAGGGTGACAGCGATACCTGAGTCGAGCTGAAAAAAAGCCCCACCTACCGGACTGATGCGCAATCCGACGGGTGGGGCGGTAGAACTCATGTCATGCCCTGGACTGAACCTCCAGGGCATTTTTATTGCTGGGTCAGGCCACAAACTGTTCCGCGTAGTGGCACGCCACCTGGCGGTTATCCAAGGCGCGCAGTTGCGGTTCCTCGCTGCTGCAACGTGCCGTCGCATACGGGCAGCGCTTGTGGAAAGCGCAGCCCGGCGGCGGGTTCAGTGGGTTGGGCAACTCGCCCACGATTTTGATCTTCGGTTTGTTCGGATCCGGATGAATGGTCGGGGTGGCCGAGAGGAGCGCCTGGGTGTACGGATGCAGGGGGCGCGCGTAGATGTCTTCCTTGGGGCCAACTTCCACCGGGCGACCGAGGTACATCACCATCACATCGTCGGCAACGTGCTGCACCACCGCCAGGTTGTGGGAGATGAACACGTAGGCGGTGTTGAATTCCTGTTGCAGGTCCATGAAGAGGTTGAGCACCTGGGCCTGGATCGACACGTCCAGCGCCGAGGTAGGTTCATCCGCCACCAGCACTTTCGGTTGCAGCATCATCGCGCGGGCCAGGGCGATCCGCTGGCGCTGGCCACCGGAGAACATGTGCGGGTAGCGCTGGTAATGCTCAGGGCGCAGGCCCACTTGCTTCATCATCGCCTGCACTTTCTCGCGGCGTTCGGCGGCGGACAGGTTGGTGTTGATCAGCAGCGGCTCGCCCAGTTGATCACCGACCTTCTGGCGTGGGTTCAACGAGGCATACGGGCTCTGGAACACCATCTGCACGTCTTTGCGCAATTGCTTGCGCTGGGCCTTGTCGGCACCGGCGACTTCCTGGCCGGCGATTTTCAACGAGCCCGAGGATGGCTCTTCAATCAGCGTCAGCGCACGGGCCAGGGTGGATTTGCCGCAACCTGACTCGCCTACAACCGCGAGGGTCTTGCCGGCTTCCAGTTCGAAGGACACGCCGTTGAGGGCACGCACGGTGGCGTGGCCCTTGAACAGGCCACGGGACACTTCGTAATGACGGGTCAGGTCGCGGGCGGTAAGAACGACGGCCATTACGCCACCTCCTGGTTCAAGGGGTAGAAGCAGCGCGCAAGGCTGTTGCTTTTCGGATCAAGGCCGGGCCGCTGGGCACGGCAGCTTTCCTGCACATACGGGCAGCGTGGCGACAGCAGGCAACCCTGCGGGCGGTCATAGCGGCCGGGCACGATACCCGGCAGCGTGGCCAGGCGCGTGGCGCCGAGGCTGTGCTCGGGGATCGCCTTGAGCAGCGCTTCGCTGTACGGGTGCGCCGGGATATCGAACAACTGCGGCACCTGGCCGACTTCCACGGCTTGGCCGGCGTACATCACGCACACGCGCTGGGCGGTTTCAGCCACCACTGCCAGGTCGTGGGTGATCAGCACCAGGCCCATGTTCTGCTCTTTTTGCAGGGCCAGGAGCAGGTCCATGATCTGCGCTTGAATGGTGACGTCCAATGCCGTGGTCGGTTCGTCGGCGATCAGCAGTTTCGGCTCGCCGGCAATCGCCATGGCGATGGCCACACGCTGGCTCATACCGCCGGACAACTGGTGCGGGTAGGCGTCCATACGGCTGGCGGCGCCGGGGATCTCGACTTTTTCCAACAACTCGATGGCGCGCTTGCGGGCTTGCTTGCCGGACATTTTCAGGTGCAGGCGCAGCACTTCTTCGATCTGGAAACCCACGGTGTAGCTGGGGTTCAGCGCGGTCATCGGGTCCTGGAACACCATCGCCAGGTCTTTACCGACGATCTGGCGGCGCTGGCGGTTGCTCAGCTTGAGCATGTCCTTGCCGTCGAAGTTCAGGGCGTCGGCGGTGACGATGCCAGGGTGCTCGATCAGCCCCATCAGCGCCATCATGGTCACGGATTTACCCGAGCCCGACTCGCCAACGATCGCCAGGACTTCGCCCTTGTCGACGGCAATGTCGAGGCCATCGACCACCGGCACGGCGGTCTTGTCGCCGAAGCGGACGTTGAGATTCTTGATTTCTAACAGTGACATGGGAATCTCCTCAGGCGGCGTTCTTGAGTTTCGGGTCCAGCGCGTCGCGCAGGCCGTCACCCATCAAGTTGATTGCCAGCACGCTGAGCAAAATGGTCAGGCCAGGCAGGCTCACCACCCACCAGGCGCGTTCGATGTAGTCACGGGCCGAAGCCAGCATGGTGCCCCACTCGGGGGTTGGCGGTTGTACGCCAAGGCCAAGGAAGCCCAGGGCCGCGGCATCGAGGATCGCCGAGGAGAAACTCAGGGTGGCCTGTACGATCAGCGGGGCCATGCAGTTGGGCAGCACGGTGATGAACATCAGGCGCGGCAGGCCGGCGCCGGCGAGGCGGGCGGCAGTCACGTAGTCACGGTTCAGCTCGCCCATCACCGCAGCGCGGGTCAGACGTACGTAGGACGGCAGCGACACGATGGCGATAGCGATCACGGTGTTGATCAGGCCAGGGCCGAGGATCGCGACAATGGCAACCGCCAGCAGCAGCGAGGGCAGGGCCAGCATGATGTCCATCAGGCGCATGATGGTCGGGCCGAGCAGGCGCGGGAAGAACCCGGCGAACAGACCCAGCAGGATGCCCGGGATCAGCGACATCACCACCGACGACAAGCCGATCAGCAAGGACAGGCGCGAGCCCTGGATCAGGCGCGAGAGCAGGTCGCGGCCCAGTTCGTCGGTGCCGAGCAGGAACTGGATCTGCCCGCCTTCCAGCCATGACGGCGGGGTCAGCAGGAAATCGCGGTATTGCTCGCTGGGGTTATGCGGCGCTACCCAGGGGGCGAAGATCGCGCAGAACACGATCAGCAACATGAACAGCAGGCCGGCAACCGCGCCCTTGTTCTTGGAAAAGGCTTGCCAGAATTCTTTGTACGGCGACGGGTACAGCAGGCTTTGATCGACTGCTGACACTTGAGTAGGTGTGGTCATGGTCATGATCTCAGCGCTGGTGACGGATGCGTGGGTTGGCGAAGCCGTAGAGGATGTCCACCACGAAATTCACCAGGATCACCAGACAGGCGATCAGCAGGATGCCGTTTTGCACCACCGGGTAGTCCCGCGCGCCGATGGCTTCGATCAGCCATTTGCCGATGCCGGGCCACGAGAAGATGGTTTCGGTCAGCACCGCACCGGCCAGCAGGGTGCCGACTTGCAGGCCGACCACGGTGAGTACCGGGATCAGCGCGTTACGCAGGCCGTGCACGAACACCACGCGCGCCGGCGACAGGCCCTTGGCCTTGGCGGTGCGGATGTAGTCTTCACGCAGCACTTCGAGCATGGATGAACGGGTCATCCGCGCGATCACTGCCAACGGGATGGTACCGAGCACGATGGCCGGCAGGATCAGGTGGTGCAGCGCATCCCAGAACGCGTCCGGCTCGTCGGCCAGCAGGGTGTCGATCAGCATGAAGCCGGTGCGCGGCTCGATGTCGTAGAGCAGGTCGATGCGCCCGGACACCGGGGTCCAGCCCAGGCTCACGGAGAAGAACATGATCAGGATCAGGCCCCACCAGAAGATCGGCATCGAATAGCCCGCCAGGGAGATGCCCATCACCCCGTGGTCGAACAGGGATCCTCGCTTGAGTGCCGCGATCACCCCGGCCAACAGGCCCAGGATGCCGGCGAACAACAGGGCGGCCATGGACAGTTCCAGGGTCGCCGGGAAGAGGGCGGTGAACTCGGTCCACACGCTGGTACGGGTACGCAGGGATTCGCCAAGGTCGCCGTGGGCGAGCTTGCCGACGTAGTCCAGGTATTGCGCGTACAGCGGCTTGTTAAGGCCAAGGCGTTCCATTGCCTGTGCGTGCATCTCGGGGTCGACGCGCCGCTCGCCCATCATGACTTCGACAGGGTCGCCAGGGATCATGCGTATCAACGCAAACGTGAGCAACGTGATGCCGAAAAACGTGGGGATCAATAACCCCAGTCGGCGGGCAATAAAACTAAACATCTTGTGGTGTACCTCAATCAGCCGGTTAGGCAGGTTCGGCACCGTCCTGGTGGGCGGTGCCGAGCGTTTCTCTTATTTACTTCACCTGGGTGGTGGCGAAGTTATTGTTCGTCAGAGGGCTTTGGGTATAACCCTCGACGTTCTTGCGCATGGCGGTGAACATTTTCGGGTACGCCATGGGAATCCACGGTTGGTCCTTGTCGAAAACCTCCAGGGCTTGTTGATAGAGTGCGGCCCGCTGCTGGGGTTCAGCGTCGGCGCGGGCCTTATCGATCAAGTCCTGAAACTCTTTGTTACACCAGCGGGCGTAGTTTTCGCCGTTTTTCGCTGCATCGCAACTCAGGTTCGGCGTAAGGAAGTTATCCGGATCGCCGTTGTCACCGGCCCAGCCGGCGGAAACCATGTCGTGCTCGCCGGCTTTGGCGCGCTTGAGCATTTCGCCCCATTCCATGACCTTGATATTGACCTTCAGGCCGATCTGCGCCAAATCCGCCTGCATGCGCTGGGCGCCGAGCATCGGGTTCGGGTTGGTCGGGCCGCCGCCGTTACGGGTGAACAGGGTGAACTCGGTGCCTTCCGGTACACCGGCTTCCTTGAGCAGGGCACGAGCCTTGTCCAGGTCGCGTTCAGGGTTTTTCAGCTTGTCGTTGAAGCCCAGCAGGGTCGGCGGATACGGCCCGGTGGCATCCACTGCGTTGCCTTTGCCATACAGGGATTCGTTGTAGCCTTTCTTGTCGAACGCGATGTTGATCGCGTGACGCACCCGCGCGTCGCTCATGTATTTGTGGGTGGTGTTCAGGGCGGTGTATGCGGTGGTCATCGCCGCCAGTTCGGCGACCTTCAGGTTCGGGTCTTTCTTGATGCTGGGAAGGTCGTCGGGCTTGGGATACAGCGCGATCTGGCATTCGTTGGCCTTGAGCTTCTGCAGGCGCACGTTGTTGTCGACCGCAATGGCCAGGATCAACGGATCGGCCGGAGGCTTGCCACGGAAGTACTCCGGGTTGGCCTTGAAGCGCACCTGAGCGTCCTTCTGGTAGCGCGTGAAAATGAACGGGCCGGTGCCGATCGGCTTGCTGTTGAGCTCTTCGGTCTTGCCGGCGGCAAGTAGCTTGTCGGCGTACTCGGCGGAGTGGATGGCGGTGAACGGCATCGCGACATCGGCCAGGAACGGTGCCTCAGGGCGGGTCAGGGTGAAGACCACGGTATGGTCATCGGTCTTCTCCACGCTCTTGAGCAGTTCCTTGAAGCCCATGCTTTCAAAGTACGGGTAGCCCACGCTGGATTTGTTGTGCCACGGGTGTTTCGGGTCCAGTTGACGCTGGAAGCTCCAGAGCACGTCGTCGGCATTCATGTTGCGCGTGGGTTTGAAGTAGTCGGTGGTGTGGAACTTGACGTCGTCGCGCAGATGAAAGGTATAGGTCAGGCCGTCGTCACTGATTTCCCAGGAAGTGGCGAGCGCTGGCACGATCTCGGTGGTGCCGGGCTTGAAGTCCACCAGGCGGTTGAACATGGTTTCGGCGGCGGCATCGGCGGTGACGGCCGTGGTGTACAGGACCGGGTCAAAACCCTCCGGGCTGGCTTCGGTGCAGACCACCAGGGGTTTGGCCGATACGCCGATAGCCACGCTTAACAGCGCAGCGGCAACGGCAGCTTGTAGCGGGAGCATTTTCATTCAGAGCCCTCTGCAATCGATGGGACCAGACAAGCGTAGACGGCAGGCTCGTCCTGAGCCTGCCGTCTACCTGGTGCTAGTTAAAGAATGTTGAACGGGATGGTGGTAACCAGGCGGAACTCTTTGATGTTGCCGTCAGCCTGTTGTGCGCTGGCGCGGTGAGTCACGTAGGTGCCACGGATGGTGGTGGCCTTGAGTGGGCCGCTCTGAATCGCGTAGGACGTGCCAACCCCGTATTCCTGGTGTTTCTCGCCGTCCATCAGGCGCAGGTCGCTACGCGAAGCGCCGGCTTCACCGTAGGCGGTACCGTTGTAGTGAGTACCGTCGATGCCCCAGCCGCGCGCCGAGTAGACGTTGAACTTCAGGCCCGGCACGCCGTATTCAGCCATGTTGATGCCGTAGGCGATCTGGAAGGACTTCTCGTTCGGGCTGTTGAAGTCGGAGGTCAGGGAGTTGGCCAGGTAGATGCCGTTGGTTTCGTGCAGGTAGTCGAAGTACTCGTCACCGTTAACTTCCTGGTACGAGAAGGTCAGGCTGTGGGCCTGGTGGGTCAGCCCCAGGGACAACGAGTAAGTGTCGTTGTCGATGTTGCCCATCTTCTTGCTGCCGGTGTCGGTGGTTTTGTAGTAGTTCAGGCCGGTGGTCAGTGCCAGGGTCTGTGCATCACCCAATTCGTGGGTGGCACCGAAGTAGTACTGGTTCCAGAAGTCTTCGACGTTAGCGGCGAACACGCTGGTTTTCAGGCTCTTGAACGGCTGGTAGTTGAAGCCCAGGGTCTTGACCTTGTCGGTTTCCTGGCCATTGCCGTACTCGGAACGGAATTTCGACAGGCTTTGTTCGGTACGCGGCGAAACGCGATCAAAGATGCCGCCCTGGAACGACAAGTTGCTGAACTCTTCGCTGTTGAAGCTCACACCCTCGAAGCTCGAAGGCAGGGCACGGTTGCCGATGGTATCGACGATTCCGCTGCTGAAGTTCTGGCGACCGGCGGTCAAGGTGGTGTTGGACACGCGGAACTTGACGTTCGCCAGGCCCAGTTTGCTCCACTGGCCTACTGCATCGCCGTCGGAGTCAGCCAGGGTACGGTTGGAACCGCCCTTGATATCACGCTTGCTGCGGTCCAGGACCACGGCGTTGTAAGCCGCGACTTCGGTCGCCACCCCCACGGTGCCTTGGGTGAAGCCCGAGGAGTAATTGAGGATGGTGCCTTGTACCCAGTTTGTGCGGTTTGCGTCGGTGCGCGTCTGATTGTGTTTCTCATAGGAGAAACGCTGGCCACGGAATTTCTTCTCGCTGGAGTACCAGTTACGGGTTGTACCGCCCAGGCTTTGACCGTCAATAAAGCCTTTGGCCTCGCTTTGGGCGCTGGCGCCGGCCAATGTGGTCGGAACGAAGTCCTGGCTGGCGGGCTCAGCATAGGCGGTGGCCGTGATGCTGCTGATGGCCAAGGCCAGAAGCGCTTTGCTGCTCAGTTTCATGGGTTGAAGCTCCTTTGGTTCTCTTTTTAATGCCGGTCTTTTTTGGTGATCCGGCTATTGGGTGTGTAACTCGATCAAGCTGTTGCAAACGTTTGCCGTAGGAAATTTCCCAATAAAAGGCTGCACGTTTGCGAGAGAGCCAACTTCGCTCCCTGCAATCCGGTTATTTTCTTATGGGTTAATGCTGACGCCCGAGAACACGTTGCGGCCGAAGGGGCTTACTTTGAAGCCTTCGACTTTGGTGCTTAACGGCTGGTTGACCGTCGAGTGGGCGACGGGTGTGATTGGCACCTGCTGCTTGAGCAGTTGCTGTGCCTGTTTGTACAGAACAGTCCTTTGTTCGCGGTCGGTCACGACCTTGGCTTGCTTGATCAGCTTGTCGTACGCCGGGTCACACCACATGGAGTAGTTGTTCCCGCCGATGGCGTCGCAGCTGTAGAGGGTGCCCAGCCAGTTGTCCGGATCGCCGTTGTCGCCGGTCCACCCGATCAGGCTGACATCGTGCTCACCGTTCTTGGTGCGCTTGATGTATTCGCCCCACTCGTAGCTGACGATCTTGACCTTCAGTCCGATCCTGGCCCAGTCGCTTTGCAGCATCTCGGCCATCAGCTTGGCGTTGGGGTTGTACGGCCGTTGCACCGGCATCGCCCACAGGGTGATCTCGGTACCTTCCTTCACGCCGGCGGCCTTGAGCAGTTCCTTGGCTTTTTCCGGGTTGTAGGCGGCGTCCTTGATGCTGTCGTCGTAGGACCACTGGGTCGG
This sequence comes from Pseudomonas sp. NIBRBAC000502773, assembly GCF_006517195.1. Classification (NCBI taxonomy): domain Bacteria; kingdom Pseudomonadati; phylum Pseudomonadota; class Gammaproteobacteria; order Pseudomonadales; family Pseudomonadaceae; genus Pseudomonas; species Pseudomonas sp. NIBRBAC000502773. Next base: position 4,291,251 of record NZ_CP041189.1, read on the forward strand.
CGGCATGGCATTGACTGCCAACTGCCCCGCGCCCTGGTACACGGCGTTGAGGATGCTCTGCTTGTTCACCGCCATGTCCAGCGCCTGGCGCACTTCGAGCTGGTCGAAGGGCTTGTGGCGCACGTTGTAGGCGATGTAGCCCAAGTTGAAGCCCGGCTTGGTCAGCAGTTGCAGGTTCGGGTCGGCCTTGAGCGCGTCGACGTCGGCCGGGCGCGGGTGCAGGGTGACCTGGCATTCGCCGGCCTTGAGTTTTTGCACGCGCACCGAAGCGTCGGTGTTGATGGCAAAAATCAGCTGGTCCAGCTTGACCTTGCTCGGGTCCCAGTACTGTTTGTTGCCCACATAGCGGATCTGCGAGTCCTTCTGATAGCGCTGGAAGACAAAGGGGCCAGTGCCGATCGGCTTCTGGTTGATGTCGCTGGGCTTGCCTTCCTTGAGCAACTGCTCGGCGTATTCGGCCGACAGGATGGCGGCAAAGCTCATGGCGATGTTCTGCACGAACGCAGCATCGACCGAGTTCAGCGTCATCACCACGGTATGCGGGTCGGTTTTCTCGACCTTGGCGATGTTCTTGTTCAGGCTCATCCCGTTGAAATACGGAAACTCGGTGGGGTAGGCCTTGCGAAATGGATGGTCGGGGTCAAGCATGCGATTGAAGGTGAACAGCACGTCGTCGGCGTTGAAATCCCGCGTCGGCTTGAATTCCTTGTTGCTGTGGAACTTCACTCCTTCACGCAGGTGAAAGGTGTAGGTCAGGCCGTCTTCGGAAATGTCCCACTTGGTCGCCAGCCCAGGTACGACGTTGGTCGCTCCCTTTTCAAACTCAACCAGGCGGTTGTACAGCGGCTCGGCCACATCGTTATCGGTGGCGGTGGTGTACTGCGCGGTGTCGAACCCTGCCGGGCTGCCTTCGGAGCAGAACACCAGGCTCTTCTTGTCGGCCGCCTGGCCCATCGTGGCTACGGCCAGCAGGCTGGTGCCAAAAATTGCGGATAGAACGGTGGTATGGCGCATGACGATCCCGATCCTTGTTTGTAGTTGTCATCAGCAAGCAATCACCCTGGCGTACGGCCAGGGGGACATTACTGATCCCACACACAGCAAGTGCCTTTCCCAGGTTGGAGCCTCTGCTGTCCTACGACGGTATGGGTCGCGGACTGCGCAGTAAATGCGCCAAATTGGACTGACCTTGTAGGCAAAAGAGCTACTTGTCGCAGTTCGCAGCTGTAGGAAGCGGCGATTACGAGCGTGGTCTATTGCCTACGGTCCAGGCGGATGCAATGACGGCGACGTTATTAAACGTCGCCGTCATTGGTCCTTACTTGCCGCTTACGCTCACGCCATAGAAGGAGTTCAGGCCAAACGGGCTGATCTTGAAGTCCTGTACGGTGTTGCGCATGGGTTGATACACCGTCGAGTGCGCGATAGGTGTCATCGGGACTGCATCTTTGAGGATATGTTGCGCCTGCTTATACAGCTCGGTGCGTTTGGCGACGTCCGACGTAGCCTTGGCTTCTTTCACGACGCCGTCGAATTTCTTGTCGCACCACTTGGAGAAGTTGTTACCGGCCAGGGAGTCGCAGCCGAACAGCACGTTCAGCCAGTTGTCCGGGTCACCATTGTCGCCGCTCCAGCCAATGATCATGGCCTGGTTCTCGCCGCCTTTGGAGCGTTTGATGTACTCGCCCCACTCGTAGCTGGTGATCTTGACCTTCAGGCCGATCTTGGACCAGTCGTTTTGCAGCATTTCAGCCATCAGCTTGGCGTTCGGGTTGTACGGACGCTGAACCGGCATCGCCCACAGAACGATCTCGGTACCTTCCTTGACACCCGCTTCCTTGAGCAGCGCCTTGGCTTTCTCGGGATCGTACTTGGCGTCCTTGATGGTGGTGTCGTAGGACCATTGGGTTGGCGGCATGGCGTTGACCGCCAGTTGGCCTGCGCCCTGGTAGACGGAGTCGATGATCTGCTGCTTGTTCACCGACATGTCCAGCGCCTGGCGCACGCGCAGGTCAGCCAGTGGGTTGGGCTGGTCGCTGCCCTTGACCTTGTCCATGACGTTGTAGGCGACATAGCCCAGGTTGAAACCGGCCTGGTGCGGCAGTTTCAGGTCCTTGTCTTCACCCAGCGCCTTGAGGTCGGCCGGACGTGGGAACAAGGTGATCTGGCACTCGTTTTTCTTCAGCTTCTGGATACGCACCGACGGATCGGTGGTGATGGCGAAGATCAGGTTATCGATCTTCACGTCCTCAGGTTTCCAGTAGTCCTTGTTGCCGGTGTAGCGAATGTTCGAGTCTTTCTGGTAGCTCTTGAATACGAACGGGCCAGTACCGACCGGCTTCTGGTTGATGTCCTGGGGCGTGCCGTTTTTCAACAGCTGGGCTGCGTATTCAGCCGACTGGATGGAAGCGAAGCTCATGGCCAGGTTCTGGATGAATGCGGCGTCCACGGTGCCAAGGGTGAACTTGACGGTGTGGGCATCGACCTTCTCGATGTTCTTGATATTGGTGTCCATCCCCATGTCCGTGAAGTACGGGAACTCGGTGGGGTAGGCCTTACGGAATGGATCGTCTTTGTTGATCATCCGGTTGAAGGTGAACAGGACGTCGTCAGCCGAGAATTCACGAGTCGGCTTGAAGTATGGGGTGGTATGGAACTTGACGCCTTCGCGCAGGTGGAAGGTGTAGGTCAGGCCATCCGGGGACACGTCCCAGCTGGTGGCCAGGCCAGGAACAACGGCGGTGCCGCCTCGTTCGAACTGGCTCAGACGGTTGAACATGGTTTCGGCCGAAGCATCGAAGTCTGTTCCGGTGGTGTACTGGCCTGGATCGAAACCGGCCGGGCTCCCTTCGGAGCAGAACACCAGGTTAGTCGCCGCTTGGGCGAATGGGGCCGCGGCCATAAGGCCAGCGCTCACTAATAACGGAAGGACTGCGTGTTTAAGCATGTTGGCCTCATGATTTGTTGTCATTTTTGGTGGTGAGGGCGACCTCGTGAGTCGGCCTGCGGATACTTATGCAGGCGCCATACCCATTGCAAGATGCTGAACCGTCGCAAGGCGGAAAGAGTGGTACGAACGTACAGGAATGTCGCAATTATGAAAGTTTTGACATATTTGAACGTATTTATGGGTTTTTTTCGGTGCATAAGGTGCACCAGAGAGGGTCAACCGAGGCGTCTGGCGCACTCGGTTGGGGCATTGCTGTTACTTATCTAGACTCACGCCGTAGAACGGTGTCAGCCCAAAGGGGCTGATCTTGAAGTCCTTCACTTCCTTGCGCAGGGGTTGGAAAACCGTCGAGTTTGCAATGGGCGTTATAGGTACTTGTTCTTTAAGAATTTTTTGTGCCTGTTGATACCACTTGATGCGCTGCTCGCGGTCACTGCTGACCTTGGCTTGCTGCACCAGTTTGTCGTAGGCCGGGTTACACCATTTGGCGTAGTTGCTGCCCTTGACCGCAGCACAACTGTAGAGCACGCCGAGCCAGTTATCCGGGTCGCCGTTGTCGCCGGTCCAGCCATAAATCATCGCATCGTGCTCGCCATTTTTGGCGCGCTTGATGTATTCGCCCCACTCATAGCTGACGATATTGGCCTTGATGCCGACTTTCTCCCAATCCTGCTGGATCATCTGGGCCGACATGCGCGCGTTCGGGTTGGAAGCGCGCTGGACGGTCATTGCCCACAGGTTGATGGTGGTGCCCGGTGCAACCCCTGCTTCTTTTAGTAGCGCGCGGGCCTTGGTCGGATCGTGCGGGGCATCCTTGATGGTCGGGTCATAAGACCACTGCGCCGGTGGCAGTGCGTTCTGCGCCAATTGTCCGGCGCCCTGGTACACCGCCTTGATGATCGCCGGCTTGTCGATGGCCATGTCCAGGGCCTGGCGCACCTTGAGTTGGTCCAGCGGGGGGTGGGTCACGTTATAAGCCAGGAAGCCCAGGTTGAAACCGGCTTGCTGCAGCACGCGCAAGTTGGGGTCCTGCTTCATCACCTCGATGTCCGACGGGCGCGGGTAGCCGCTGACCTGGCATTCGCCGGCCTTGAGTTTTTGCAGGCGTGACGCAGCGTCTGGGGTGATGGCGAACACCAGGTTGTCGAGTTTCACATCCTCGGGTTTCCAGTATTGCTTATTCGCCACGTAGCGAATCTGCGAGTCTTTCTGGTAGCGCTTGAACACAAATGGCCCGGTGCCTACCGGCTTCTGGTTGATGTCTTCGGCCTTGCCTTCCTTCATTAGCTGGGCGGCGTACTCGGCCGATTGCACGGAGGCAAAACTCATGGCCAGGTTCTGCACGAACGAGGCATCGACGTTGTTCAGGTTGAAACGCACGGTGTGCTCGTCGAGTTTGTCGACGCTCTTGATCGTGGTGTTCAGGCCCATGTCGGTGAAGTACGGTGATTCGGAAGGGTAGGCCTTGCGGAACGGGCTCTCGGCATCCAGCAGGCGATTGAAGGTAAACAGCACGTCATCCGCGTTGAAATCGCGGCTGGGTTTGAAGAAGTCAGTGGTGTGGAACTTGACGCCTTCGCGCAGGTGGAAGGTGTAGGCCAGGCCATCCTTGGACACCTCCCAGCGTGTGGCCAGGCCCGGTTCGACTTCGGTGCCGCCACGCTTGAATTGGGTCAAGCGGTTGAACACGGTTTCGGCGGATGCATCGAAATCGGTGCCGCTGGTGTACTGGCTGGGGTCGAAACCGGCGGGGCTGGCTTCGGAGCAGTAGACCAGGGTGCTGGCTGCATGGGCCATCGGCATAAAGGCCAGCAGGCTTGCGGCAAGGAGGAGCGGTTTGAAGGTGGTTCTTTCCATGGAGACCCCTAGAAGTGGCAGGCATATAAACGCTGCCCAAACGAAAACGGCGGTCACCGAGGTTACCGCCGTTCAGGTTTGCCGGGTAGGGGTTACGGCATCTGCACTTCGATCACCCCATCGGCGCTCATGCTGACCTGGCTGGTACCTGCCTCCACTTCCGGCGTCGGTGCTGAATCCATCATGGCCGCCTTCATCATCATTCCGCCACGGGCATAAGGTTGTGGGTAGCCATTGGTGTTGAAGTTCAAGTTGACGATCTTGTAACCCTTGCCGCCCAGCGCATCGGTGGCCAGTTGTGCGCGTGCTTTAAAGGCGGCGACCGCGTCCTTGAGCAGGGCGTCTTCGCTGGTCTTGCGCGTGGTGTCGGCGATGGCGAAGTCCATGTTTTCCATTTTCAGGGTATTGAGCAACTCGCCGGTGAGTTTGGACAGCGCCGGGAAGTCCGCGCTTTCCAGGCGCAGTTCGGCGCGCTCGCGCCAGCCGGTGATCTTCTGGTTCTTGTTGTCGTAGATCGGGTAGCTGTTACGGCTGCCCTGGCGCAAAGTCACGCCTTGGACTTCGCGCGCCTGGCCCAGGGCCTTGTTCATGGTGGTGGTGATTTCGGCGGCGAGCTTGGCCGGGTCGGCGTTCTGGGACTCGGTGTAGAGGGTGACGATCATTTTGTCGCGGGCCACTTCCTGGCTGACCTCGGCGCGCAGGGAAATCTGGTTGTAATTCAGTGCATCGGCGGCCAGTGCCGGAAGGCTGGCCAGGGCGCTTGCGCTGAGGGTGAGAACAACTGCACTGCGAGTGAAACGAGACATGGAAGCTCCTTAGGGTGTTCGTATCGGTATGACTGTAGACGGTGGTGTCGGGTTCTTCGGGTTTACATATTCGCTACACATTGTGCGGCCGCCGACGAACGGTCGTTCGCCCGGCCTGCGGCAAAGAGCCACACGCGCCATGCCAGCGTGCCCGCTTCGTTTATACTCCTGCCGATCCGCCTGCAGCGCTCATCGGGAGAGCTCATGCTCGCCGCCGTAAAACTGACTTCCGCCACTCGCCAGAACCTCTGGCGCCTGACGTTCATTCGTACCCTGGTACTGGCCGCGCAGGCTGGTTCGGTCGGGCTCGCCTATTGGTTCGACCTGCTGCCGCTGCCGTGGCTGCAATTGGGCGTGACCTTGGGTTTCTCCATCGTGCTGTGTGTGTTTACCGCCATTCGGTTGCGCACCACCTGGCCGGTGACCGAGCTGGAATACGCCCTGCAATTGGCCTGCGACCTGTTTATCCACAGTGTGTTGCTGTATTTCTCCGGCGGTTCCACCAACCCGTTCGTGTCTTATTACCTGGTGCCACTGACCATCGCTGCGGTGACCTTGCCGTGGCGCTACTCGGTGGTGCTGTCGGGTATCGCCCTGACCCTGTACACCCTGCTGCTGGCACGGTTCTATCCGTTGCAGACATTCCCCATCGCCCGCGAAAACCTGCAGATCTACGGGATGTGGCTGAGCTTTGCCCTGTCTGCCGCCGTGATCACTTTTTTTGCTGCGCGCATGGCCGAAGAGCTGCGCCGCCAGGAAGAACTGCGCGCCATTCGCCGCGAAGAAGGCCTGCGTGACCAGCAACTGCTCGCCGTCGCCACCCAGGCCGCCGGCGCGGCTCACGAATTGGGCACGCCGCTGGCGACCATGAGCGTGCTGCTCAACGAAATGACCCAGGACCATCACGACCCGGCGCTGCAAGAGGATCTCGGCGTGCTGCGCGAACAGGTCAAGCAATGCAAGCAAACCTTGCAGCAACTGGTACGCGCGGCTGAAGCCAATCGCCGCCTGGCGGTCGAGATGCAGGACGTGACCCAGTGGCTCGACGAAGCCCTGAACCGCTGGCACCTGATGCGCCCCGAAGCCAGCTACCGTTTCCATCTGCTGGGGCAGGGGGCCGTGCCGCGCCTGGCGCCTCCGCCGGACCTGACCCAAGCCTTGCTCAATCTACTGAACAACGCCGCCGACGCCTGCCCCGAAGGCCTGGAAGTCCGGCTGGATTGGGATGTGGATGACTTGACGATCAGCATTCGCGACCACGGCGCAGGCGTGCCGCTGGCCATCGCCGAGCAGATCGGCAAACCTTTCTTTACCACCAAGGGCAAAGGCTTCGGCCTGGGCCTGTTTTTGAGCAAGGCCAGCGTGACCCGCGCGGGCGGCTCAGTGAAGCTCTATAGTCATGAGGAAGGCGGTACGCTCACCGAGCTGCGCCTGCCCCGTGTCGCACGAGGAGATATCGATGAGTGACGAGATCCAAGTCGAAGGCGAAGAACTGCCGCACCTGTTGCTGGTAGATGATGACGCCACGTTTACCCGCGTGATGGCGCGCGCCATGAGCCGTCGCGGCTTTCGCGTGAGCACCGCCGGCTCCGCCGAAGAAGGCCTGGCCATCGCCCAGGCCGACTTGCCGGACTACGCCGCGCTCGACCTGAAAATGGACGGCGATTCCGGCCTGGTGCTGTTGCCCAAGCTGCTGGAACTCGACCCGGAAATGCGCGTGGTGATCCTCACCGGTTACTCCAGCATTGCCACGGCTGTCGAAGCCATCAAGCGCGGTGCCTGCAACTACCTGTGCAAACCGGCGGATGCCGACGATGTGTTGGCTGCGTTGCTGTCCGAGCACGCCGACCTCGACACCCTGGTGCCGGAAAACCCGATGTCGGTGGACCGCCTGCAGTGGGAACACATCCAGCGCGTCCTCACCGAACACGAAGGCAATATCTCCGCCACTGCCCGCGCCCTGGGCATGCACCGGCGCACCCTGCAACGCAAGCTGCAGAAGCGTCCGGTACGACGCTGAACCTAAGCTGAACAGCCTGCTTCAGGCCGCACGGAACCCTGAACCGATCACCTATGATCGGTTCAAACGCCTGCCTTCCTCCCTACGAGCCTGAACGATGAATCAGAACGCTGAGTACTCTGCGGTCAATGACGCTGTGCGTGGGCAATTTTTTCGCCGAACCTGGGGGATGATCACGCCTTATTGGCGAAGTGAAGAGAAGGGCAAGGCCTGGTTGTTGCTCGCCGTGGTGATTGGCCTGTCGCTGTTCAGCGTGGCCATTTCCGTGTGGCTCAACCACTGGTACAAGGACTTCTACAACGCCCTGGAAAACAAGGACACCGCGGCCTTCTGGCAACAGATCGTTTACTTCTGCGGTATCGCCACGGTGGCGATTCTCGGCGCGGTCTACCGTCTCTACCTCACCCAGATGCTGACCATTCGCTGGCGTGCATGGCTCACCGAAAAGTATTTTGCCCGCTGGCTTGGCAACAAGAACTACTACCAGCTCGAGCAGGGCGGCTACACCGATAACCCGGACCAGCGGATTTCCGAAGACCTCAACAGCTTTACCCTGAACACCCTGAGTCTTGGCCTTGGGCTGTTGCGCAATGTGGTCAGCCTGGTGTCGTTCTCCATCATCCTGTGGGGCGTGTCCGGCAGTATTGAAGTGTTCGGTATCACCATCCCCGGCTACATGTTCTGGTGTGCATTGGTCTATGCCGGTGTCGGCAGTTGGCTGACCCATCTGATCGGTCGTCGTTTGATCGGCTTGAGCAACCAGCAGCAACGCTTCGAAGCGGACTTGCGTTTCTCCATGGTACGAGTGCGGGAGAATGCCGAGAGCATCGCCCTGTACAACGGCGAACCCAATGAGAATCAGCGTTTGAGCGCGCGGTTCGGGAAGGTCTGGCATAACTACTGGGACATCATGAAGGTGTCCAAGCGCCTGACGTTCTTCACTGCCGGCTACGAACAGATTGCGATCGTCTTTGCGTTTATCGTGGCTGCCCCGCGCTACTTTTCCGGCAAGATCGAACTGGGCGAGCTGATGCAAATCAACTCGGCGTTCGGCAACGTGCAGGGCAACTTCAGCTGGTTTATCAGCGCGTACGCCGACCTGGCCGGCTGGCGCGCGACCAGCGATCGTCTACTGAGTTTTCAGCAGGCCATGCGTGAAAACGAGCAGCGCCCAGCTGCCATCGACGTCAGCGCTGAAGGCGAGCGTCTTGTGGTGCAAGGCCTGGGTTTGAACCTGGTGGATGGTCGCCACCTGCTGACCGACGCCAACATGATCGTTGAACCGGGCCAGCGCGTCATGCTCAGCGGCCGTTCCGGCAGCGGCAAAAGTACCTTGCTGCGCGCCATGGGGCATCTGTGGCCGGCTGGTCACGGCAGCATCCGCCTGCCGGCCAGGCGTTACCTGTTCCTGCCGCAGAAGCCTTACCTGCCGATCGGCACACTCAAGGCGGTGTTGAGTTACCCACAGGACGACAGCGTCTATTCGGCAGAACGTTATGCACAGGTCCTGGAAACCTGTCGCCTGCCGCACCTGGTGGAGCGCCTGGACGAAGCCAACCATTGGCAACGCATGCTCTCGCCCGGCGAGCAACAGCGCCTGGCCTTTGCCCGTGCCTTGTTGTTCGCGCCGCAATGGCTGTACATGGACGAGGCGACGTCGGCGATGGATGAAGAAGATGAGGCGACGTTGTATCAGGCGTTGATTGATGAATTGCCGGGGTTGAGCATTGTCAGCGTCGGCCATCGCAGCAGCCTCAAGCGCTTCCATGGGCGGCATGTGCGGATCGAGGGTGGGTGGCTTCAAGAGCAACCTGTGGCCTGAGGCCCCTTGTTCTGGAGAATGGTGCCCAACAAAAAGCCCGGTTGATCAGCGATCAACCGGGCTTTTCTATTGCTTGAAAATAACTTACTTCTTCAAGCCGTAATGCTCATCCAGCATGCCTGGGGCGTTTGGCGTTTTTGGCGCGTAGTCCCGTGGCGGCTCCTGGTTTTCCCGGGGGGAGTCAGGCGTTCCCGTGGAGTTTGCGGTGCATCGGAATGCAGCGCGGCCAGCAGGCGCTGGCGGGTGATGTCGTCGAGGGCCAGGCGGTTTGCGCCATCGGCGAGGTGATCCTGTACTTCCTGGTAGCTCTGGGTGAGTTTCTTGACCAGGGTCGCGGTGCTGTTGAAGTGGGTAACAACCTCGTTCTGATAACTGTCAAAACGTTCCTGAATGTCATCCAACTGACGCTGCGTGCGGTTAGGCGCGGCATTCGGCAGCAGGCGGGCAACCAGGAATCCAATGGCGACACCGGCAACCAAGGCGAGAGTCGGCAACAACCAAACTAAGAGCGAGTGTTCCACGAGTCCTTCCTCTATAAACGGCTTTGCTTTACGTTAACGGCTCAAACCTGCGCTGTATACCGCGATTAAGCTCGCAATGATGCCATGCACAGACTTTTAGCTAGACGAGTCGACCCTTTGAGAGGTCACGGAGTTCATTCCTTGCTCATGCGTGAAACCCCCGTTTTGATCGATGGCCCGGTAGGCCAATTGGAAGCCCTGTACCTGGATCACCCCGAGCCACGTGGCCTGGCGCTGATCTGCCACCCTAATCCGGTGCAGGGCGGGACCATGCTCAATAAAGTCGTTTCGACCCTGCAACGCACGGCTCGCGATGCCGGGTTGATTACTTTGCGTTTCAATTATCGCGGCGTCGGCGCGAGTGCTGGCACCCACGACATGAGCACCGGTGAAGTGGACGATGCCGAAGCGGCTGCCACCTGGCTGCGTGAAAAGCACCCCGACCTGCCGATCACCCTGCTCGGTTTTTCCTTTGGCGGCTACGTGGCGGCCAGCCTCGGCGGCCGCCTGGAAGCCAAAGGCGAAAAGCTCGCGCACCTGTTCATGGTCGCGGCGGCGGTGATGCGCCTGCGCGATACCGATGTGCTGCCCCACAGCTGCCCGTTGACCTTGATCCAGCCGGAAACCGACGAAGTGGTCGACCCGCAAACCGTCTACGACTGGTCCGCCGCCTTGAAACGCCCCCATGAGCTGCTGAAAGTGGCAGAATGCGGGCACTTTTTTCATGGCAAGCTCACCGATCTCAAGGATCTGGTGCTGCCGCGCCTCTCGAATTGATAGCAGTCTGATAAGCGATTACCCATGACGACTCGTACCCGTATCCTCACCGGCATCACCACCACCGGCACGCCGCACCTGGGCAACTACGCCGGTGCGATCCGCCCGGCGATCCTGGCCAGCCAGGATGCCAATGCCGATTCCTTCTACTTCCTGGCCGACTACCACGCCCTGATCAAATGCGATGACCCGCAGCGCATCCAGCGTTCGCGTATGGAAATCGCGGCGACCTGGCTGGCCGGTGGCCTGGATGTGAACCGGGTGACCTTCTATCGTCAGTCCGACATCCCGGAAATCCCCGAGCTGACCTGGCTGCTGACCTGCGTCGCCGCCAAGGGCCTGCTCAACCGCGCCCATGCCTACAAGGCCTCGGTGGACAAGAACGTGGAGACCGGCGAGGACCCGGATGCGGGCATCACCATGGGCCTGTACAGCTACCCGGTGCTGATGGCGGCGGACATCCTGATGTTCAACGCGCACAAGGTGCCGGTGGGCCGCGACCAGATCCAGCACGTGGAAATGGCCCGCGACATCGGCCAGCGCTTCAACCACCTGTTCGGCAACGGTAAAGAATTCTTCACCATGCCCGAGGCGTTGATCGAGGAAAGCGTTGCCACCTTGCCGGGCCTGGATGGTCGCAAGATGTCCAAGAGCTACGACAACACCATCCCGTTGTTCACCAGCGCCAAGGACATGAAAGACGCCATCTCGCGGATCGTCACCGACTCCCGCGCGCCCGGCGAACCCAAGGATCCGGACAACTCGCACCTGTTCACCCTCTACCAGGCGTTTGCCAGCAAGACCCAGGAAGAAGCGTTCCGCGTCGACCTGCTGCAAGGCCTGGGCTGGGGCGAGGCGAAGAACCGTCTGTTCCAGCTGCTTGATGGTCAGCTCGGCGAAGCGCGCGAGCGTTACCACCAGTTGATGTCACGCCCGTCGGACATGGAGGACCTGTTGCAGGTCGGCGCCAGGAAAGCCCGTGCCGTGGCCGCGCCATTCCTGGCCGAGTTGCGTGAAGCGGTGGGCCTGCGTTCGTTCGTCAACCAGGCTGCGGCGCCGGTTGCGACCAAGAAGAAAGCCGCGAAAGCCGCGCGTTTCGTGAGCTTCCGTGAAGACGACGGCAGCTTCCGCTTCCGCCTGTTGGCCGCCGATGGCGAGCAGCTGCTGCTGTCGCGCAATTTTGCCGATGGCAAGGCGGCCGGCGCGGTGACCAAGCAACTGCAAAGTGGCGCTGCGCTGGACGTACGCAGCGAAGCCCTGAGCTTCAGCGTATGGCTGGACGGCGCCGCAGTGGCCGACAGCGCCGAGTTCGCCGATGCCGCATCCCGTGATGCCGCCATCGAAGCCTTGCGCATCGCGTTGACCCCAATCGAGGATTAACCCGACCAAGGGTTGATTGCCATTATCCAGGGCCGTCGTTACAGTGACGGCCCGTTTTTGTTGCCTTGCTAACGAAATTATGACGCCCCTAGAACGATATCAAGCTGATCTGAAACGCCCTGAATTCTTCCATGACGCGGCCCAGGAAACGGCGGTGCGTCATTTGCAGCGCCTGTACGACGACCTGGTCGCGGCCTCACAGAGCAAGCCGGGGATGCTCAGCAAGCTGTTCGGCAAGAAAGACCACGTGCCGGTCAAGGGCCTGTATTTCTGGGGCGGTGTAGGCCGGGGCAAGACCTACCTGGTCGATACCTTCTTTGAAGCGCTGCCGTTCAAGGAAAAGGTACGGACACACTTCCACCGCTTCATGAAGCGCGTGCACGAAGAGATGAAGACCCTGCCGGGTGAGAAAAACCCGCTGACCATCATCGCCAAGCGTTTTTCCGATGAAGCGCGGGTGATCTGCTTCGATGAATTCTTCGTCTCCGACATCACCGATGCCATGATCCTCGGCACCCTGATGGAAGAGTTGTTCAAGAACGGCGTGACCCTGGTCGCCACCTCGAACATCGTGCCCGACGGCTTGTACAAGGACGGCCTGCAGCGCGCGCGCTTCCTGCCGGCCATCGCGCTGATCAAGCAGAACACCGAGATCGTCAACGTCGACAGCGGCGTCGACTACCGCCTGCGTCACCTCGAGCAAGCGGAGTTGTTCCACTTCCCGCTGAACGAAGCGGCGCATGAAAGCCTGCGCAAAAGCTTCCGCGCCCTTACGCCGGAATGCACCCAGGCGGTGGAAAACGACAAGCTGATGATCGAGAACCGCGAAATCATCGCCCTGCGTACCTGCGATGACGTGGCCTGGTTCGAATTCCGCCAACTGTGCGACGGCCCGCGCAGCCAGAACGACTACATCGAACTGGGCAAGATCTTCCACGCGGTGATCCTCAGCGGCGTGGAGCAGATGAGCGTCACCACCGACGACATCGCCCGACGGTTTATCAACATGGTCGACGAGTTCTACGACCGTAACGTCAAGTTGATCATCTCGGCGGAAGTTGAACTCAAGGACCTGTACACCGGCGGGCGCTTGAACTTCGAATTCCAACGGACATTGAGCCGCTTGCTCGAAATGCAGTCCCACGAGTTCCTGTCGCGCGGGCACAAACCCTGAGACCGATGTAGGTCCCCGATAGCGGTCTTTCAGTAACAGATGCACTGACTGATCCACCGCTATCGGGAGCAAGCCCCCTCCCACATTTGCTTACGCAGCCTGTTGGAATTGCTGGCGGTATTGGTTCGGCGATAACTCGGTGTGTTGGCGAAACAACCGCGCAAAGAAACTCGCATCGTCGTAACCCACCTCATAACTGATGGTCTTGATGCTCTTGCGGCTGCCCGAGAGCAGGCCCTTGGCCGTCTCGATACGCAGCCGTTGCAGGTAGTGCAGCGGCTTGTCGCCGGTGGCGGTCTGGAAGCGGCGCATGAAGTTGCGGATGCTCATGCCGTGTTCCCGGGCGACGTCTTCGAAGCGGAATTTGTCGGCGAAGTGCTCCTCGAGCCAATGCTGGATCTGCAGGATGATCACGTCCTGGTGCAGCTTCTGGCCGCCAAAACCGATACGCCCGGGTGAATAGCTGCGCTGCACTTCGTAGAGGATGTCGCGGGCCACGGCCTGGGCGATGTTGGCGCCGCAGAAACGTTCGATCAGGTAGATATACAGGTCGCACGCCGAGGTGGTGCCGCCGGCGCAATACAGGTTGTCGGCGTCGGTGAGGTGCTTGTCCTGGTTGAGCTGGACCTTGGGGAAGCGTTCGCTGAAGGCGTTGAAGAAACGCCAGTAGGTGGTCGCCTCCTTGCCGTCGAGCAGGCCGGCTTCAGCCAGCCAGAACACCCCGGTGGCTTCGCCGCAGAGTACCGCGCCCCGTGCATGCTGTTCGCGCAGCCATGGCAGCACTTGCGGGTAGCGCGCGCACAGGGCATCGAAGTCATCCCAGAAGGCAGGAAGCACAATGATGTCGGCGTCTTCCAGGCCGCCGTCCACCGGCATGATCACATCACTGAAGCTGCGCACCGATTTTCCGTCGGGGCTCACCAGGCGTGTTTCGAACGCTGGGGTCAGGCCCAGGCCTTGCTGTTTGCCATAACGCAGGCTGGCGAGATGGAAGAAGTCCTTGGCTTGCATCAGGGTTGAAGCGAATACCCGATCAATGGCCAAAATGCTGACGCGCCGCAACGGCGTGGAGATTTGGTTAGACATAATTTCATTTATTCTTATAGGGGAAAGTGGTCACCAGACGGCTGGATCGTCTTATTTTTTGTCGCATGTGTCCAGTGTCCTGTGACGCCATCGGGGCATAGGCTCTGTGGGCTCGTCCTTGTCCGACAATCCACGCAGGTGACCCATGATTCCGAGAACCTTGTTCAGCCCGGAGCACGAACTCTTCCGCCAGAGCGTGCGCACCTTTCTTGAAAAAGACGCTGCACCGTTTCACGGGCAATGGGAGAAACAGGGCTACATCGACCGTAACCTGTGGAGCAAGGCGGGGGAGGCGGGGATGTTGTGTTCCCATCTGCCGGAGGAGTACGGCGGGCTGGGCGCGGACTTTCTCTACAGCGCGGTAGTGATCGAAGAGATCAGTCGCTTGGGCCTGACTGGCATCGGCTTTTCCCTGCATTCGGACATAGTCGCGCCCTACATCCTGCATTACGGCAGTGAAGCGCTGAAACACAAGTACCTGCCCAAGTTGATCTCCGGTGAGATGGTCACGGCCATCGCCATGACCGAGCCGGGTGCCGGGTCCGACTTGCAAGGGGTCAAGACCACCGCCGTGTTGGACGGTGATGAGTACGTGATCAATGGCTCCAAGACCTTTATCACCAACGGGTACCTGGCTGAGCTGGTGATCGTGGTCGCCAAGACCGATCCCAAGGCCGGTGCCAAGGGCACCAGCCTGTTTCTGGTGGAAGCCGATACGCCCGGCTTCGCCAAGGGCAAGCGCCTGGAGAAGGTCGGCATGAAGGCCCAGGACACCTCGGAGCTGTTTTTCCAGGACGTGCGGGTGCCCAAGGAAAACCTGCTGGGCCAGGCGGGTATGGGCTTCGCCTACTTGATGCAGGAGTTGCCCCAGGAGCGGCTGACGGTGGCAATTGGCGCGCTGTCATCTGCCGAGGCGGCGTTGCAGTGGACCTTGGAATACACCCGTGAGCGCAAGGCGTTCGGCAAGGCGATTGCCGACTTCCAGAACACCCGTTTCAAGCTGGCGGAGATGGCCACGGAGATTCAGATCGGCCGCGTGTTCGTCGACAAATGCATGGCGTTGCACCTGGAAGGCAAGCTGGATGTGCCCACTGCCGCGATGGCCAAGTACTGGGCCACGGACCTGCAATGCAAGGTGCTGGATGAGTGCGTGCAGTTGCACGGCGGCTACGGCTTCATGTGGGAATACCCGATTGCGCGGGCGTGGGCGGATGCGCGGGTGCAGCGGATTTATGCGGGGACCAACGAGATCATGAAGGAGATCATTGCGCGGGCGCTGTGATTTTTGCGGGTCTTGAATGCGTCATCGGGGGCAAGCCCCCGATAGCGCTCTACAGATCAATCAAGGCGCAGGATTCGGATGATCCTTCTGAATCGCCTCAATCCCTTCCAGTACTTCCTTCGACAGCTTCAGATCAGCACTGGCGATGTTGCTGTCCAGTTGCTCCAGGTTCGTGGCGCCAATAATGTTGCTGGTCACGAACGGTTGTTGGGTCACAAACGCCAACGCCATCTGCGCCGGATCCAGGCCATGCTCCCGCGCCAGTGCCACATAACGGCTGCACGCCGCCTCCGACTGCGGGTTGAAGTAGCGGCTGAAGCGGCTGTACTCGGTCAGGCGCGCCTTGGCCGGGCGTGCGCCACCTTCGTACTTGCCACTGAGCATGCCGAACGCGAGGGGTGAGTAAGCCAGCAGGCCGCATTGCTCACGGATGGCCACTTCGGCCAGGCCCACTTCAAAGCTGCGGTTTAGCAGGTTGTAGGGGTTCTGGATCGATGCCGCGCGGGGCCAGCCACGGGCTTCGGCCAGGGCCAGGAATTTCATGGTGCCCCACGGGGTTTCATTGGACAGGCCGATATGGCGGATCTTGCCGGCCTTGACCTGCTCGTCCAGGGCTTCGAGGGTTTCCTCCAGCGGGGTGAGGTCGTCTTCGTCCTTGTGCTTGTAGCTCAGTTGGCCGAAGAAGTTGGTGCTGCGCTCCGGCCAGTGCAACTGGTAGAGGTCGATCCAGTCGGTTTGCAGGCGCTTGAGGCTGGCGTCCAGTGCCTCGACGATGTGCTTGCGGTTGTGGCGCAGGTGGCCGTCGCGGATGTAGTCGATGGTGTTGCCGGGGCCGGCGATCTTGCTGGCAAGGATCCAGTCGGCACGGTCACCGCGGCTTTTGAAGTAATTACCGATGTAACGCTCGGTGGTGGCATAGGTGTCGGCCTTGGGCGGCACCGGGTACATTTCTGCGGTGTCGAGGAAGTTGATCCCCGCCGCCTTGGCCCTTTCGATCTGCGCGAAGGCCTCTGCCTCGCTGTTCTGCTCGCCCCAGGTCATGGTGCCCAGGGCTATCGCGCTCACGTTCAGATCCGTACGGCCCAGCTGTCGATAATCCATCGGGTACTCCTTCAGGGAAAACAATCATAAAAGCAGGTTGAATTTTTTTTCGCAATCTGCATAATTGCCCACCTCTTTCTGCAGTGGAAGTGATGCGCCGTCTGCCGAAGAATCTTGCCGTTGAACGGACGCGCCGACCCGAGCCCCCGATAGCGTCTGTATCCGGCTGCCTTTGACTTGTCAAAGTAAGCACTATTCAGTAAGATCCGCCGTCTAATTTACAGGGCGGCCCCTGAGGCTATTAAAGAATGACAACTTTTACTGCAAAACCGGAAACAGTTCAGCGCGACTGGTTTGTCGTCGACGCCGCTGGTCAGACCCTGGGTCGTCTGGCCACTGAAGTCGCCAGCCGTCTGCGTGGCAAGCACAAGCCTGAGTACACCCCTCACGTTGACACCGGTGACTACATCGTGATCATCAACGCTGAGCAGGTACGTGTTACCGGCAACAAAGCGCAAGACAAAATGTACTACCGTCACTCCGGTTTCCCAGGCGGTATCAAGTCTTCCAACTTTGAAGGCCTGATCTCCAAGAAGCCTGAAGCCCCGATCGAAATCGCGGTCAAAGGCATGCTGCCGAAGGGCCCACTGGGTCGCGATATGTTTCGCAAGCTGAAAGTCTATGCGGGCGCTGTACACCCTCATGCTGCTCAGCAGCCCCAAGAACTGAAGTTTTAACGGAATAGTTCATTATGTCGGCGACTCAAAATTACGGCACTGGCCGTCGCAAAACCGCAACCGCACGCGTTTTCCTGCGTCCGGGCACTGGCAACATCTCGATCAACAACCGCACTCTGGATAACTTCTTCGGTCGCGAAACTGCCCGCATGGTAGTTCGTCAGCCGCTGGAATTGACCGAGACTGTTGAAAAGTTCGACATCTACGTCACCGTTATCGGTGGCGGTGTAAGTGGTCAAGCTGGCGCAATCCGCCACGGTATCACTCGCGCTCTGATGCAGTACGACGAAACCCTGCGTGGCGCTCTGCGCAAAGCTGGCTTCGTGACTCGCGATGCCCGTGAAGTTGAACGTAAGAAAGTCGGTCTGCGTAAAGCGCGTAAGCGTCCGCAGTACTCGAAGCGTTAATTCGCTTTACGTTCCACAAAAACGCCCAGCCTCCTTACGGAGCTGGGCGTTTTTTATTGCCTGCGATTTATGCACATTTTTCACCGTGACAACTTGCCACATCCGTAGACCCCCTATACTACAAGGCCTGGAGGCGGAGCCCCGGGCAATTCCCTTGTCAGACGTGGGGCTTTTCATTACCATTCGGCAAAATTTTTATAAGTTCAGATTTAATACTTAGTAGACGCCTGATTTAACAGGCCAAAAAGCTGATGGGAGAGGACTGAATGAGCAATGACGGCGTGAATGCAGGCCGGCGTCGCTTCTTGGTAGCAGCCACATCCGTGGTGGGTGCTGCAGGAGCGGTGGGGGCTGCGGTCCCGTTCGTGGGGTCATGGTTTCCCAGTGCCAAGGCGAAAGCCGCAGGTGCACCGGTGAAGGTGAATATCAGCAAGATCGAACCAGGCCAGCAGATGATTGCTGAGTGGCGCGGCCAGCCGGTATTCATTGTTCGTCGTACGGAGGAAATCCTGGGAAATCTGAAAAAGATCGAAGGCCAGTTGTCTGACCCCAAATCTGAGAAATCCGACCAACCCGCCTACGCCAAAAACGAAGCACGTTCGATCAAGCCAGAGATTCTGCTGCTGGTCGGCCTGTGTACCCACTTGGGATGCTCACCCACTTTCCGCCCGGAAGTTGCCCCAGTCGATCTGGGTAAAGACTGGGTCGGTGGTTATTTCTGCCCCTGCCACGGCTCCCACTACGATTTGGCGGGACGCGTCTACAAGTCCCAGCCCGCTCCCTTGAACCTGCCCGTGCCTCCGCATACCTACGAAACTGACGACCTCATTGTCATTGGCCTCGATAAGGAGAACGCGTGATGAGCAAGTTCATGGATTGGGTGGATGCACGCTTCCCTGCTACTAAAATGTGGGAAGACCATCTCAGCAAGTATTACGCCCCGAAGAACTTCAACTTCTTCTACTTCTTTGGCTCCCTGGCACTGCTGGTGCTGGTCAACCAGATCGTTACTGGTGTCTGGCTGACGATGAGCTACACCCCGTCGGCGGAAGAGGCGTTTGCTTCCGTCGAATACATCATGCGTGACGTCGAGTACGGCTCGATCCTGCGCCTGCTGCACTCCACCGGCGCTTCAGCGTTCTTTATCGTGGTCTACCTGCACATGTTCCGTGGTTTGCTCTACGGTTCGTACCAGAAGCCCCGCGAGCTGGTGTGGGTGTTCGGCATGCTGATCTACCTGGCGCTGATGGCGGAAGCCTTCATGGGCTACCTGCTGCCATGGGGCCAGATGTCGTACTGGGGCGCCCAGGTGATCATCTCGCTGTTCGGTGCGATCCCGGTCATCGGCAACGACCTGACCCAGTGGATCCGCGGTGACTACCTCATCTCCGGCATCACCCTGAACCGCTTCTTCGCCTTGCACGTCGTGGCGCTGCCGATCGTGATCCTGGGCCTGGTGGTGCTGCACATCCTGGCGCTGCACGAAGTGGGGTCCAACAACCCTGACGGCGTGGACATCAAGAAGCACAAGGACGAGAACGGTATCCCGCTGGATGGCATTCCGTTCCACCCGTACTACACCGTGAAAGACATTGTCGGCGTGGTCGTGTTCCTCTTCGTGTTCTGCTCGATCGTGTTCTTTTTCCCGGAAATGGGTGGTTATTTCCTCGAGAAGCCTAACTTCGAACAGGCGAACGCCTTCAAGACACCTGAGCACATTGCCCCGGTCTGGTACTTCACGCCGTTCTACGCGATCTTGCGGGCGATCCCCGACAAACTCATGGGCGTCATCGCCATGGGCGCGGCCATTGCGGTGCTGTTCGTGTTGCCGTGGCTCGACCGAAGCCCGGTCAAGTCCATGCGCTACAAAGGCTGGCTGAGCAAAATCTGGCTGTGGGTGTTCTGCATTGCATTCGTGATTCTGGGCGTGTTGGGCGTATTGGCGCCGACCCCGGAGCGTACGCTGCTGTCGCAGGTCTGCACCTTCCTGTACTTCGCCTACTTCATTCTGATGCCGTTCTACACCCGGCTCGAGAAGACCAAACCGGTTCCGGAAAGGGTGACTGGCTGATGAAAAAATTATTCGTTGCATTGATGCTTGCGGCGCTGCCGCTACTGTCCTTCGCTGCCGAGCACGGCGGCCCGGAACTGGAAAAAGTCGATATCGACGTGTCTGACAAGGCGGCTATGCAAGACGGCGCGCGTACGTTCGCCAACTACTGCATGGGCTGCCACAGTGCCAAGTTCCAGCGTTACGAGCGGGTGGCCGATGACCTCGGTATCCCCCATGAAATGATGCTGGAGAAGCTGGTGTTCACCGGTGCCAAGATCGGCGACCACATGAATATCGGCATGAAGCCTGCCGACGCCAAGACCTGGTTCGGTGCAGCACCGCCTGACCTGACTCTGGTGGCACGTGTACGCGGCACCGACTGGCTCTACGGCTACCTGAAATCCTTCTACGAGGACCCGGCGCGCCCTTATGGCGTGAACAACCGTGTGTTCCCGAACGTCGGCATGCCTAACGTTCTGGTCGGCCTGCAAGGCAAGCAAGTGGTAGGATGCAAGCAGGTTCAGGTCGTCGAAGACGGCAAGAAGCAATATGATCCGTTGACCGGTACGCCTTTGACTCATGAAGCGTGCGATCAACTGAAGATAGAAACCCCTGGTTCGTTGACTGACGAGCAGTTTGACGAGAAGGTCAAGAATCTGGTGACCTTCCTGGCCTATTCGGCCAACCCGGTCAAACTGCAACACCAGCGCATCGGGACGTATGTCTTGCTGTACCTGGCTTTCTTCTTCGTATTCGCTTATCTGCTTAAACGCGAATACTGGAAGGATGTGCATTGATCCAACCGTAAGCAATTGCTGTTAATCTTGCGCGCCCAGCGGCATCTCTAACCCGTAGCGACCTGGACTTTCCAGAGGCTGCAGAGATGCTTTCTGGGCGCGCTCGTTTTTGAGCTTTCCATAATTTCAACAAGCGAGGAGGACCGCCATGGGCGTGACCAATCGGTTGGCCTGTTACTCCGACCCCGCCGACCACTATTCCCACCGAGTACGCATCGTACTCGCAGAGAAGGGTGTCAGCGCCGAGATCATCAGTGTGGAGGCGGGTCGTCATCCGCCGAAACTGATCGAAGTGAACCCTTACGGCAGCTTGCCCACCCTGGTCGATCGTGACCTGGCGTTGTGGGAGTCAACCGTGGTGATGGAATATCTGGATGAGCGTTACCCGCATCCGCCTTTGTTGCCGGTATATCCGGTGGCCCGTGCCAACAGCCGCCTGCTGATCCATCGGATCCAGCGAGATTGGTGCGGGCTGGTGGATTTGATCCTGGATACCCGCAGCAAAGAAGCCGCTCGGGTGCAGGCGCGCAAGGAATTGCGCGAGAGCCTGACCGGTGTTTCGCCGTTGTTCGCCGATAAACCTTTTTTCCTCAGTGAGGAACAAAGCTTGGTGGATTGCTGCCTATTACCCATACTCTGGCGCTTGCCGATTCTGGGCATTGAACTGCCACGGCCGGCCAAGCCGTTGCTTGATTACATGGAGCGCCAGTTTGCGCGTGAGGCTTTCCAGGCAAGTCTGTCTGGTGTCGAACGCGATATGCGCTAAGGCTTAAGGAGCCGTTGATGAACTCCAGTCGACCTTACCTGGTCCGCGCGCTCTATGAGTGGATTGTGGATAACGATTGCACCCCGCACATGCTGGTCAATTCCGAATTTCCTGCGGTTCAGGTACCGCAGGGTTTTGCCAGTGACGGGCAGATTGTGTTGAACGTATCACCCAGCGCCGTGCGCCACCTGCACATGGACAATGAAGCGGTCAGCTTCGAAGGGCGTTTCGGCGGTGTGCCGCATACGCTGTTCGTGCCGATTGGCGCTATCCTCGGCATCTATGCCCGGGAGAACGGCCAAGGCATGGTGTTCGATCTGGAGTCGCCTTTCGAGGACGACGAAGCGATTGAAAACGAAGACGGCGATGATGTGCCGCCACCGGATACCGAGCCACCGCGTCCAAGCGGTCGGCCGAGTCTGAAAGTGGTGAAGTAAAATGCGTAAGTCTTCGGGCCTGCGTTAAAAAATGCCTCGGCTCTGCCGGGGCATTTTTTTGTCAAAAACTCCCCGCTGTTTCGCTGGCGGCTCCCGTGGTGAACTGATTGTCGGAGCCGCCTTGCCAGTAGACCTCGTTGACATTGCTCAGGCTGCGGATCAGGCATTTCCATTTGATGTCTTGCTGCGTCGGCCATACGACAGTGCCGCTCCAACGATTGGATGCGCCGGATTGCAGTGGGATGGCGTGGGCCGGGTCCCAGGCGCCGAGTTCGATAGGCGACCCCACTGCGTAGACTGCCTGGCCGAGCTCCTGCCTGGCGTTGTCGCAGTGCAAGGTGGTCGTGGTGTCGGAAGGTGCCGGGGCGGCCTGCCACGAGCGGACGCGCTGCCCGTCCGCAAACAGGGCCGGGCTGAAGCCGTCAGGCACCTTGGAAAGGTCGGAGTCCAAGGCGATCAGCAGGCGCTTGCGGCTGCCTTGGATGGTGGCCACCAATCCGGAATAGTGGGTCTGGAAACTGATGGGTGAATCGGCCCTGATGCCGGCGTCCTTGCGCAGGCTGATCAGCTTGCGGATCAGGTCGCCGCGGCCCCAGTCGTACATGTCGGGCCAATACACAGTCGGCGTACCGGGGCTCAGCAGGATATAGGCATAGGCGATATTGCGTTGCGGGTCGGCAAGGGGCCAATGATGCTGGCCGCCGTATTGCCCTGGCGAATAACCGGTGTCGTGGTTGTCGACAAAGGTCACCGCGATTTGCCGCCATGCCGGTTCGGGATTGCCATTCAAGCCATGACGCCACTCGGCCAAGCTGCCATTTTGCATGCGCTCCTTGAGGGCAAAATCGAACACGCTGCAGTGGGACCGATCCGACCAGTCCTTCAACGCATCCTGCCAACTGGCCTGGCTGCGCCAGTCGTTCGCCGGATACTCGCCGGGGGCTTTCCACAGCTCGCCGACGCAGAACGCTTGGTCACCAAAGTTTTTCATCCACACATCGACCCGCTCCGGCGCGTAGCCGCGCACAAAATCGAAGCGCAAGCCTTTGGCGCTGTAGTTGTCCCGCAGGTTCCTGAATTCCTGCATGAAGCGCTGCGAGACTTCCGAGTTGCTTGTGTTGAGGTCGGCCGAGCCGCTCATGAACGCGTCGCCCTCATCACAGACCGCGGGGGCTGTGCAGTCATCGCGCCACAGCTTGAGCCCCCTGGGAAAGCGTATCTGTTTACTTGGCAGCTTGTCGTTCATATGGTTGGGCACCACGTCGTATATCGCTTGCACGCCGGCACCTGCCAAGGCAGCGACCGCTTGTTTGAGCTGGCTGTCACTGCCGTATTGGCTGTTCTTGTCGAAGTCGCTCCAGAAGTAACCTTCACCGCCCCGGACGTTCCCGATGGCACGTCGCTCCAACTGGATTGATCGGTCCAGGCGGGCGGCAGCCAGATTTTGGTGAAGCCGTCCTGGCCGATAGTGGGGGCCATTTGTGCCAGCACCTCATACCATTTCTGCGGAGTATTGCGGCTGGAGTTCCAGTGGAAACCCTGCAGCAGGATGTCTTCGCCACCGCCATTGCGCACACTCGGCGACGCAGCGTGGACGGCGCATGCCAGCAGCCAGACAATCGTTGTGCAATACCAGCCTGTGCGTTTCATCACCCGTCACCTGTTTGCTGGAACAGGCTTTAATCTGCTACGGGGATGGAAAACTGTCTGCTGTCATAATTGCCAGGTGGGCGAGAACGTTTGGCACTAAGACCCAGGCGTGAAGTAGCCACGCGTTATGTTCGAATTTGCCCCCCCTTTTCACGGGAGCCCTATACGGCGGGAGCTGAAAGCTGCCCGCTTGTACATGAAAGTGCGGTACAAACGGTGATCGTACAACCGCCATGGGCTATGATGCTGTTTTAGTCCACCGAGATAGATGATTCCACATGGAAAACGCCAGCACCGCCCCTCGTCTTCCCCGCAAGCGCCGCAGCCTTGCCCAGGAATTGGTCACGGTGCTGTCCGAGCAGATCCGTGATGGTCAACTCAAACGTGGCGACAAGCTGCCCACCGAATCGGCGATCATGGACGCCCATGGCGTCAGCCGCACCGTGGTCCGCGAGGCCATCTCCCGCTTGCAGGCGGCGGGGCAGGTGGAAACCCGTCATGGTATCGGCACCTTTGTGCTCGACACGCCGAGCCCGAGCGGCTTTCGCATCGACCCGGCCACCGTAGTGACCCTGCGTGACGTGCTGGCGATTCTCGAACTGCGGATCAGCCTGGAAGTGGAATCCGCCGGGCTGGCCGCACTGCGCCGTAGCGATGAACAGCTGGCCGCCATGCGCGCGGCCCTCGATGCCCTGAATGAAAGCGCGGCGCACGCCGGTGATGCGGTGGCCTCGGACTTCGCATTCCACCTGGAAATTGCGTTGTCCACCGGCAACCGCTATTTCACCGACATCATGACCCACCTGGGCACCAGCATCATCCCGCGTACGCGCCTGAACTCGGCACGGCTGGCCCATGATGATCACCAGCACTACATGGGGCGCCTGAGCCGCGAACACGAAGAGATTTATGAGGCGATTGCCCGCCAGGATTCGGATGCGGCGCGGGCGGCGATGCGTTTGCACCTGACCAATAGCCGTGAGCGGCTGCGCCATGCTCATGAAGAGGCGGAGGCGCAGCGCGGTTGAGCTATTTGCTGATGGTCAGCGAAATTGGCTCAGAGCTGACCGACATGCTGGATTCACCGATGGTTTGATAGCGTAGCAATGTGGTTTGGTTCGTGAATCGCTCTAAGGCTTCTTTTGGAATCTCGACTTTCAGATTCGCAGATTGTTGATATTGCCCCGTGCTCGCCTGCCATCTGCCTGCATTGACTTTGGCTCCCCTCCAGGCAGGCTCTTCCGGATCTGCACCCAGAATCGCGTATACAGTGCCCTCCGGAAAGAGCTTGGCATCGTTTGGAATACTGGCTACCAGAGGCCCTGTGAATTTGGAAAGGCTAACCTCCGCTTGGTAAAAAGGCTCTGTAACAGGAATGTTTAGGCCGGGGACTGGATTTTCCATGATGAAACCTCCGTGGCTGCCACACAGTAGCGGATCAATTCAGGAGCCGTGTTTCTGGCTCCTGAGCAAACTTATCCACCGCTACGGCATTGTCCGAAACTGTTAGAAATCACAGTCGCGACAAACGGCGTTGATCAAGCTGGCGTATTCGGCTTGTAGTCCTTAAGCAACAAATACGTACTCCACCCCCACCAGTCATTGGTCCAGTGCTTGTCGTTCAGGTCACTGACCTCCTTGCGACGCAGCACTTTGTCTCCCTCCATCTTGAACAGTGGCGAAAAGTTATTCGCCGGGTTCTGCGCGGCATTCAGATCCGGCACATACAGTGGCGCCTTGAAGTCGGCTGGGGAGCGCGCCGCGCCGCTGATAAAGGTTTCGAAGATCTCATCCGCCGAAACCTGCACCGCACGTTTGACCTGCAACCGATTTGCCGCATCAATGGCGTCGAAGTAGCGTTTATCCCCATAGGCATGCCACTCATCCCCCAGCGCATTGCGCACCTTGAGCCCGAATTTGCTGTCTTCATCGTGCATGAAGCGGCTGATCAGCGAGCCCAGTTCGCCCGGTGTGACGACCGCCGCCAGCTGTTTGCGCGGCACGCGCAGGTGGCCGGCAGAAAATAGATCGGTCAAGAAGTGATCGGCAAAGCCGTTCATGGCGTAGGCCAGTTCCAATGCCTGATCGGTACCGGTCTGGTGGGCCACTACAGCCTGTTGCAAGGCGGCTGCATGCCCCGCCAGGTAGGCCGCCAGCGCCCATTCGCCGAAGTGGTCGGCGTTGTCCGCCGCCAGTTTCAGGTAACGCCCCAGTGGGATCAGTGCCGACACCGCGCTGCCGCCACCGGTGATGCGGTTCCATTCCTCGGACAACGTATCACCCAGGGCATCATAGGCTTCATGGGCTTGCTTGCCGTCCTTGATCGCCTGGTTGACCGCGTTGATCTCTTTTTGCATCACCGCCAGGATCTTCGGCGCTTCGTCCCGCGAGGCTGGCAGCACGGCCAGTGAGTTGAACGCGGCGCTGAAACGTTGCATGCGATCGGCAGGTGAGGTGCCTTCGTTGATGGGCTGGCCGGGGATGCCATAAAAGTCACCGCCCAGGGCGATCACTTGGCCGTAGGTGAGTGCCAGCCCGTTGGGCAGGTGCAGTTCGACTTGCCGCGCGGGGATTGCCGGGGCGTCCTTGCTGAAGCGCAACAGCGTATCGTCGCCGATGGCGGTGTGTTCACCGCCTTCGAAGCGCAGGGTAGGCGGTTTTTTTGCGGGTGCTGCGAGTTCAGGACCTGACATGTTAGCTCCTTGCTATGTCGTAGGAATCTTCCTTGGATGCTGTATGTATATACAGCTATGCCGAGCATAGAGGAATAATTTCCTACGTCAAGAACAGCGCTGCCCAAGCCTTTCAACGCCCTCAAGTGCACAACGCCGATGAATTGCAGTTGACGAAATTATTTATAGTTGTACGATGACGTACGACATCAACAAAACCAACAACCTTTCAATAGAAAGTCTTCGCCCAGGGTGTTCGAATAATGAATCCACAAGAACTGAAGTCCATCCTCTCCCACGGTCTGCTGTCTTTCCCGGTGACCGATTTCAACGCCCAGGGTGACTTCCACCAAGCGGGCTACATCAAGCGCCTGGAATGGCTGGCCCCTTACGGCGCCACTGCTTTGTTCGCAGCGGGTGGCACTGGTGAGTTTTTCTCCCTCGCCGCCAGCGAATATTCCCAAGTGATCAAGACCGCCGTTGATACCTGCGCCACCAGCGTGCCGATCCTCGCCGGTGTCGGTGGTTCGACCCGCCAGGCCATCGAGTACGCGCAAGAAGCCGAGCGCCTGGGCGCCAAAGGCCTGTTGCTGCTGCCGCACTACCTCACCGAAGCCAGCCAGGACGGGGTTGCCGCCCACGTTGAGGCGGTGTGCAAATCGGTCAAGATCGGTGTGGTGGTCTACAACCGCAATGTGTGCCGCCTGACCGCTCCACTGCTGGAACGCCTGGCCGAGCGCTGCCCGAACCTGATCGGCTACAAGGATGGCCTGGGTGACATCGAGTTGATGGTGTCGATCCGCCGTCGTCTGGGCGATCGTTTCAGCTACCTCGGCGGCCTGCCGACCGCAGAGGTCTACGCCGCTGCCTACAAGGCCCTGGGCGTACCGGTGTACTCCTCGGCGGTGTTCAACTTCATCCCGAAGACCGCGATGGATTTCTACCACGCCATTGCCAAGGACGATCACGCTACCGTCGCCAAGATCATCGACGACTTCTTCCTGCCGTACCTGGACATCCGTAACCGCAAGGCCGGTTATGCCGTGAGCATCGTCAAGGCGGGTGCAAAAATCGTCGGCTATGACGCAGGCCCTGTGCGCACGCCGCTGACCGATCTGCTGCCGGAAGAATACGAAGCCCTGGCCGCGCTGATCGACAAGCAAGGTCCGCAATAAATTATCCACAAGGCCGCTGAGCAATCAGCGGCCTTTTGCGTCAGGAGAAGATTCGTGTCCCAAGTAAAGCGTTTTGAGAACTACATCAACGGTGAATGGGTTGCCGGCGCCGACTACTGCGTCAACCTCAACCCGTCGGAGTTGTCCGATGTCATTGGTGAATACGCCAAGGCCGACGTCACCCAGGTCAACGCCGCCATCGACGCCGCCCGCGCCGCATTCCCGGCCTGGTCCACTTCCGGGATCCAGGCTCGCCACGATGCCCTGGATAAAGTCGGCAGTGAAATCCTCGCCCGTCGCGAAGAACTTGGCACCCTGTTGGCCCGTGAAGAAGGCAAGACCCTGCCGGAAGCCATCGGCGAAGTGACCCGCGCCGGTAACATCTTCAAGTTCTTCGCCGGTGAATGCCTGCGGTTGTCCGGCGACTACGTGCCGTCGGTACGCCCGGGCGTCAACGTGGAAGTCACCCGCGAAGCCCTGGGTGTGGTCGGCCTGATCACCCCGTGGAACTTCCCGATCGCCATTCCAGCCTGGAAAATCGCCCCGGCCCTGGCCTACGGCAACTGCGTGGTGATCAAGCCGGCTGAACTGGTACCGGGCTGCGCCTGGGCCCTGGCGGAGATCATCTCCCGCGCCGGCTTCCCTGCCGGTGTGTTCAACCTGGTGATGGGCAGCGGCCGTGTGGTGGGCGATGTGCTGGTCAACAGCCCGAAAGTCGACGGCATCAGCTTCACCGGTTCCGTCGGTGTGGGTCGCCAGATCGCTGTCAGCTGCGTATCGCGCCAAGCCAAAGTGCAGTTGGAAATGGGCGGCAAGAACCCGCAGATCATTCTTGACGACGCTGACCTCAAGCAGGCCGTCGAGCTGTCGGTACAGAGCGCGTTCTACTCCACCGGCCAGCGTTGCACGGCGTCCAGCCGCCTGATCGTCACCGCCGGTATCCACGACCAGTTCGTCGCGGCCATGGCCGAGCGCATGAAGTCGATCAAGGTCGGCCACGCGCTGAAAAGCGGCACCGACATCGGCCCGGTGGTTTCCCAGGCCCAACTGGACCAGGACATGAAGTACATCGACATCGGCCAAAGCGAAGGTGCGCGGCTGGTGAGCGGTGGCGGCCTGGTCACCTGCGACACCGAAGGCTACTACCTGGCGCCGACGCTGTTTGCCGACAGCGAAGCCGCCATGCGTATCAGCCGTGAAGAGATCTTCGGCCCGGTCGCCAACGTCGTGCGCGTGGCGGACTACGAGGCGGCACTGGCCATGGCCAACGACACCGAGTTCGGTTTGTCGGCGGGCATTGCCACCACGTCGTTGAAGTACGCCAACCACTTCAAGCGTCATTCCCAGGCGGGGATGGTGATGGTCAACCTGCCGACGGCAGGTGTGGATTACCACGTTCCATTCGGTGGCCGTAAAGGCTCGTCCTATGGCTCGCGGGAGCAGGGTCGCTATGCGCAGGAGTTCTACACCGTGGTGAAAACCAGCTACATCGGTTCGTAATACGCAACACCCAGTGGGGCCGGAGGCCTGCCGGTCCCCACGACAAAAACAGAAAACCATTACCCGCAAAAAAAATAATTAGTGGGAGTACTTCTACATGCAAGCGACCAAGCCGACCCATGTCCGCTATTTGATCCTGCTCATGCTGTTCCTCGTGACCACGATCAACTACGCCGACCGGGCCACCATCGCAATCGCGGGCTCCAGCCTGCAAAAAGACCTCGGCATCGACGCGGTCACCCTCGGTTATATCTTCTCCGCATTCGGTTGGGCCTACGTGGCCGGGCAAATCCCCGGCGGCTGGCTGCTGGACCGATTCGGCTCGAAAAAAGTCTACGCCCTGAGCATCTTCACCTGGTCGCTGTTCACCGTGCTGCAAGGCTACGTCGGTGAGTTCGGTGTCTCCACCGCAGTGGTTGCACTGTTCATGCTGCGCTTCATGGTGGGCCTGGCTGAGGCGCCGTCCTTCCCGGGTAACGCGCGCATTGTTGCTGCCTGGTTTCCGACCGCCGAGCGCGGTACGGCCTCGGCGATCTTCAACTCGGCGCAGTACTTCGCCACGGTGTTGTTCGCGCCGTTGATGGGCTGGATCGTCTACCGCTTCGGCTGGCAGCACGTGTTTATCGTGATGGGCGTGATCGGCATCGTGTTCTCGCTGATCTGGCTGAAAGTTATCCACAGCCCGCGCCAGCACCCGATGATCAACGAAGCCGAGCTCAATCACATCGCCGCCAATGGCGCGATGGTCGATATGGATCAGGACAAGGGCAAGGGTAAGAAAACCGACGGTCCGAAGTGGGATTACATCCGTCAGTTGCTGACCAACCGCATGATGCTTGGCGTGTACCTGGGCCAGTACTGCATCAACGGTATTACCTACTTCTTCCTGACCTGGTTCCCGGTGTACCTGGTGCAGGACCGCGGCATGACCATCCTCAAGGCCGGTTTCATCGCCTCGTTGCCGGCGATCTGCGGGTTTATCGGTGGCGTGCTGGGCGGGGTGATTTCCGACTACCTGCTGCGCAAAGGCCATTCGCTGACGTTCGCCCGCAAGGCGCCGATCATTGCCGGCCTGCTGGTCTCCAGCAGCATCATCGCGTGCAACTATGTTGACGTTGAATGGATGGTGGTGGGCTTCATGGCCTTGGCCTTCTTCGGCAAGGGCGTTGGCGCACTGGGCTGGGCGGTCGTGTCCGACACCTCGCCGAAACAAATCGCCGGTCTCAGTGGCGGCTTGTTCAACACCTTCGGTAACCTCGCGTCGATCACCACGCCGATTGTCATCGGCTACATCATCAGCACCACCGGCTCGTTCAAGTGGGCCCTGGTATTTGTCGGCGCCAACGCGCTGGTGGCGGTGTTCAGCTATCTGGTCATCGTCGGCCCGATCAAGCGTGTAGTACTCAAAGAGCCGCCAAGCAAGGGGCCTGAGTTGACCAACCTAACCGAAGCGCATTCCTGAGAGGCCCCGTGATGCAGTTGATTGAACATGCCGACTCGCCGCGCTCCATCCGCCTGCACGAGCGCGACAACGTAGTGATCGTGGTCAACGACCAGGGCGTACCGGCCGGGACGGAGTTCCCGGACGGCCTGGTGACCGTGGATTTCATCCCCCAGAGCCACAAAGTGACCCTGGAAGACATCCCCGAAGGCGGTCAGATTATTCGCTACGGACAGACCATCGGTTACGCCCTGGCGCCGATTCCGCGCGGCAGTTGGGTCCAGGAAGATCAACTGCGCATGCCCACCGCGCCACCGCTGGACAGCTTGCCGCTGTCCACCGAGGTGCCTGCAACCCAGGCACCGTTGGAGGGGTTTACCTTCGAGGGCTATCGCAACGCCGACGGTACCGTGGGCACGCGCAACATCCTCGGCATCACCACCACGGTGCAGTGTGTGACGGGCGTGCTGGACCATGCGGTCAAGCGCATCAAGGACGAATTGCTGCCCAAGTACCCCCACGTCGATGACGTGGTGGCGCTGACCCACAGCTACGGCTGCGGGGTGGCGATCACCGCGACGGATGCCTACATCCCGATCCGTACCGTGCGTAACCTGGCGCGCAACCCGAACCTGGGCGGCGAAGCCCTGGTGATCAGCCTGGGCTGCGAGAAATTGCAGGCCGGGCAGGTGATGCATGACAACGACAGCTCCGTCGACCTCAGCGAGCCGTGGCTGTATCGGTTGCAGGATTCCAGCCATGGCTTTACCGAAATGATCGAACAGATCATGGAACTGGCCGAAGTGCGCCTGAAAAAGCTCGACCAGCGTCGCCGGGAAACCGTGCCGGCGTCCGAGTTGATCCTGGGCATGCAGTGCGGCGGCAGTGATGCGTTTTCCGGCATCACCGCCAACCCGGCGCTGGGCTATGCCTCGGATTTGTTGCTGCGGGCCGGGGCAACGGTGATGTTTTCCGAAGTCACCGAAGTGCGGGATGCCATTTACCTGCTGACTTCGCGCGCAGAGACGAAGGAAGTTGCCGAAGAGTTGGTCAGGGAAATGGACTGGTACGACCGTTACCTGGCCAAGGGTGAAGCGGATCGCAGTGCCAACACCACGCCAGGCAACAAGAAGGGCGGGCTGTCGAACATTGTCGAGAAGTCCCTGGGCTCCATCGTCAAGTCCGGCAGCAGCGCGATCAACGGCGTGCTGGGCCCTGGCGAGCGCTTCAAGGGCAAGGGTTTGATCTTTTGTGCCACGCCGGCCAGTGATTTTGTGTGCGGTACCTTGCAACTGGCGGCGGGGATGAACCTGCATGTGTTCACCACCGGGCGTGGGACCCCTTACGGGCTGGCGATGGCGCCGGTGGTGAAGGTCTCGACGCGTACGGAGCTGGCGCAGCGCTGGCCGGACCTCATCGATATCGACGCCGGGCGCATTGCCACCGGGCGCGCGACCATCGAAGAGTTGGGCTGGGAGTTGTTCCACTTCTACCTGGACGTGGCCAGCGGTAAGAAGCAGACCTGGGCGGAGCATCACAAGCTGCATAACGACATCACCTTGTTCAACCCGGCGCCGATTACCTGAGACCGCGTCGCCTGCCATCGAGGGCAAGCCCCTCCCACAGTTTGAATTGTGAGTACTTTCAAGTGTGGGAGAGGGCTTGCCCCCGATAGCGGTCTATCAGACGCCGTTGGGCTGTATGGCTTATCATTAGCCACCTGACGACGTTCACCAAGGTTCTCCCCGGCATGCTGGCTATCTTCCTCACCACCCTCACCATCACTGCGCCGGTATTCGCCATGCTGTTCCTGGGTGTGCTGCTCAAGCGCATCAACTGGATCAACGACAACTTTATCCACACGGCTTCGTCCCTGGTGTTCAACGTCACCATGCCGGCGCTGCTGTTCCTCGGCATCCTGCACGCCGACCTGCATTCGGCGCTCAAGCCGGGGTTGCTGATCTATTTTGCCGTGGCCACGCTGCTGAGCTTTGCCCTGGCCTGGGGCTGGGCGATTTTTCGCTGCAAGCGGGAAGACCGGGGCATCTACACCCAGGGCGCGTTTCGCGGCAACAACGGGGTGATCGGCCTGGCCCTGGCGGCCAGCATGTATGGCGACTACGGCATTTCCCTCGGTGCGATCCTCGCGGCGCTGGTGATCCTGTTCTACAACACGCTGTCGACCATTGTGCTGGCGGTGTACAGCCCGGTGATCAAGTCCGACCCGTGGAGCATCTGCAAAAGTGTGGTGGCTAACCCGCTGATCATCAGCGTCATCGTGGCGGCGCCGTTCGCGTATTTTCAGATTGGCCTGCCGGGCTGGCTGGAAAAATCCATGCAGTACCTGGCGGACACCACCTTGCCGCTGGCATTGATCTGCATTGGCGGCACCCTGTCCCTGGCGGCGTTGCGCAAGAGCGGCAATATGGCGCTGAGCGCGAGCTTGATGAAGATGGTCTGGCTGCCGGTGGTCGCGACCCTGGGCGCGTGGCTGCTGGGCTTTCGCGGGCCGGAGTTGGGGATCCTGTTCCTGTACTTCGGTGCGCCGACCGCCGCGGCGAGCTTCGTGATGGCGAGGGCGGCCGAGGGCAATCATGAACTGGCGGCGGCGATTATCGTGATCACCACGCTGATGGCGGCGGTGACCACGAACATCGGGATTTTCGTGTTGCAGGCGGGTGGCTGGATCTAGCCTTCTTTCTGATAGGTGTCGATGACTTCCTGCGCCGCCCGAAACGCATCAATCGCCGCCGGTACGCCGGCATACACCGCGCAATGCAGCAGCGCTTCGCGAATTTCCTCCACAGTACAGCCGTTGTTCAACGCGCCACGCACGTGGCCCTTGAGCTCCTGGGGGCACTTGAGTGCGGTGAGGGCGGCGAGGGTGATCAGGCTGCGCGTCTTCAGCGGCAAGCCTTCGCGGGTCCACACGCTGCCCCAGGCATGTTCGTTGACGAAGTCCTGCAGCGGCTGGGTGAATTCGGTGGCGTTGCCCAGGGCGCGGTCGACGAACACATCGCCCATCACCTGGCGACGCATTTCAACCCCGGGCTTTTTCTGATCGGTCATTGCGATTCCCTCTTGTGTTGGCGGCGCCAGGCTCGCAGCGTGCTGAACAACAGAAAAGCCACCAGCACTGGCAGGACGTAATACAGCATCAGTTGTTCAAGCTTGTTGGCCAGGGGCATGCCGGTGGTGAACGACATCACGTGCAGCCCATACGCCAGGTACAGGCCCAGCAGTACCAGGCCTTCGGCGCGGGTGACGCGGTAGCCGGTATAAAACACCGGCAGGCACAGCACCACCACGCCGAGCATCACCGGCAGGTCGAAGTCCAGGGCGTTGGGCGACACCGACAGCGGCGAAGGCGCGAGCAGCGCGGTCAGCCCCAATACGCCCAGCAGGTTGAACAGGTTGCTGCCGATCACGTTGCCCACGGCAATTTCCCGCTGGCCGCGCAGGGCGGCAATCAGTGAGGTGGCCAGGCAGGGCAGCGACGTGCCGACGCCGATCAGCGTAAGGCCGATGATGCGCTCCGACAGGCCCAGGTCCGCCGCCACATCCACCGCCGCGCCGAGCAGCAAGTGCCCGGCCAGCACCAGGATCAACAGCCCGCCCAGCATCTGCAGCACACTGCTCAGCCAGGGCGCCCGGGCGACGGTATCCAGGGTGCGCGGGCGGCGCGAATGGCGGGTCTGGTAATGCAGCACGCCGAGGTAGGCCAGCAGGGCAATCAGCAGGAGCAGGCCATCGACCGGCGTCAGTTCTTCATTGGCCGCCAGGGTAAACACCAGCAGCCCGGCGAGGATCATCACCGGAATATCCACGCGCACCAGCTGTCGCGAGACGCGCAAGGGGATGATCAGCGCCGACAGGCCCAGGGTCACGAGGATGTTGAAGATGCTGCTGCCGATCACGCTGCCCACGGCAATGTCGGTATTGCCGGCCAGGGTGGCCTGCAGGCTGACGGTCATCTGTGGCGCGCTGCTGCCGAAGGCGACGACCGTAAGGCCGATGATCAGCGGCCGCACCTTGAGGCTGGCGGCCAGGCGCACGGCGGCGCGCACCAGGATTTCGGCGCCGAGGATCAGCAGCACCAGGCCGCTGACCAGTTCGAGCAGGCTCCAGGGCGAGAGGGCGGTTAATCCGAAAATGGCCAGGGCTCCGTCTTCAATTGCTCAGGGCTTGCACGCGAACCCGCGCAGTGCCGCTGCCCAGCATGCCCAGTTGCTCGGCCGCCTTGCGTGACAGATCGATCAAGCGCCCACGGGTATGCGGGCCGCGATCGTTGATGCGGACCACGACGGATTTGTCGTTGTCGAGATTGGTGACCTTGACCTGGGTGCCGAAGGGCAGTCGCCGGTGGGCCGCGGTCAGGGCGTTCTGGTTGAAGGGTTCACCGCTGGCGGTTTTTTTGCCATGGTGCCTGGCGCCGTAATAAGAGGCGGTGCCGGTTTCGTCGTAGCCGTTGGGGTCGATGAGGCCGCTGGCGCAGCCGGCCAGCAGTGAAAATAGAGCCCATAGACCTAATAGACGCTTCATTATCAAGGTGCCCCCCATCACAAATGTGGGAGGGGGCTTGCCCCCGATAGCGGTGATTCAGTCAAAACAGCAGTGACTGACACTCTGCTATCGGGGGCAAGCCCCCTCCCACAGGAGGTCCGAGTCAGGCAGGAAGTCTCGCCCGGACCATTCATCGCAATCAGCCTTCGAGCTTGCTTTTGAGCAGTTCGTTCACCTGTTGCGGGTTGGCCTTGCCTTTGGAGGCTTTCATCGCCTGGCCGACAAAGAAACCGAACATCTTGCCGCGCTTGGCTTCGTCTGCCGCACGGTACTGTTCGACCTGCTCGGCGTTGGCCGCCAGCATTTCATCCAGCACGGCCGAGATGGCGCCGCTGTCGGTGACTTGCTTGAGACCGCGTTTCTCGATGATCTCGTCGGCGCTGCCTTCACCGCTGGCCATGGCTTCGAACACGGTCTTGGCGATTTTGCCGGAGATGGTGTTGTCCTTGATGCGCAGCAGCATGCCGCCCAATTGCTCGGCCGACACCGGCGCTTCGTCGATCTCCAGGCCCTGTTTGTTCAACAGGCTGCCCAGCTCGACCATCACCCAGTTGGCCGCCAGCTTGGCGTCACCGGCAATGCTCACGACCTTTTCGAAGTAGTCGGCTTGCTCACGGCTCGAAGCCAGCACGCTGGCATCGTAGACCGACAGGCCGAACTGCGCCTGGAAGCGCTCGCGTTTTTGCGGCGGCAATTCCGGCAGGGTGGCGCGGATCTCATTGAGGAACGAGTCCTCAAGCACCACCGGCAACAGGTCCGGATCGGGGAAGTAACGGTAGTCGTTGGCTTCCTCTTTGCTGCGCATGGCGCGGGTTTCGTCTTTGTTCGGGTCGTACAGGCGCGTTTGCTGGATCACCTTGCCGCCGTCCTCGATCAATTCGATCTGGCGCCGCACTTCGGTGTTGATCGCCTTCTCGATAAAGCGGAACGAGTTGACGTTCTTGATCTCGCAGCGAGTGCCGTACTCGGCCTGGCCTTTTGGCCGCACCGACACGTTGCAGTCGCAACGCAGCGAGCCTTCGGCCATGTTGCCGTCACAGATGCCCAGGTAACGCACCAGCGCGTGGATGGTCTTGACGTAGGCCACGGCTTCCTTGGCGCTGCGCATGTCCGGCTCGGACACGATCTCCAGCAGCGGGGTGCCGGCACGGTTCAGGTCGATACCGGTGGCACCGTTGAACTCTTCGTGCAGGCTCTTGCCGGCGTCTTCTTCCAGGTGCGCACGGGTGACGCCGACACGCTTGATGGTGCCGTCTTCCAGCGGGATGTCCAGGTAGCCCTTGCCGACGATCGGCAATTCCATCTGGCTGATCTGGTAACCCTTGGGCAGGTCCGGGTAGAAGTAGTTCTTGCGTGCGAACACGTTGTGCTGGCCGATCTCGGCGTCAATCGCCAGGCCGAACATCACCGCCATGCGCACGGCTTCCTGGTTCAGCACCGGCAGTACGCCGGGCATGCCCAGGTCTACCAGGCTGGCCTGGGTGTTGGGCTCGGAGCCGAACGTGGTGGCGCTACCGGAGAAAATCTTCGATTGGGTGGCGAGCTGGGTATGAATCTCCAGCCCGATCACAACTTCCCATTGCATAGTGTTCTCCTCAGAAGCCGGTAGGGGTGCGAGTGTGCCAGTCGGTGTTCAACTGGTACTGGTGCGCCACATTGAGCAGGCGGCCTTCCTGGAAATACGGGGCGAGCAATTGCACGCCCACCGGCAGGCCATCGACGAAACCGGCAGGCATGGACAAGCCCGGCAGGCCCGCGAGGTTGGCGGTGATGGTGTAGAGGTCTTCCAGGTACTCGGCAATCGGGTCGCCGGTCTTGGCGCCGATCTTCCAGGCCGGGTTCGGCGTGGTTGGGCCGAGGATCACGTCGACTTCTTCAAAGGCAGCCATGAAGTCGTTCTTGATCAGGCGACGGATCTTTTGCGCCTTGAGGTAGTACGCGTCGTAATAGCCGGCGGACAGGGCGTAGGCACCGACCATGATCCGGCGTTGCACTTCGGCACCGAAGCCTTCGCCACGGGAGCGTTTGTACAGGTCGGTCAGGTCCTTCGGGTTTTCGCAGCGATAGCCGAAGCGCACGCCATCGAAACGCGACAGGTTGGAAGAGGCTTCTGCCGGCGCGATCACGTAGTAGGCAGGAATCGCATGCGGGTTGTTCGGCAGGCTGATTTCCTTGATCACCGCGCCGAGCTTTTCCAGCTCCTTGACGCTGTTGTGCACCAATTCGGCAATGCGCGGGTCGAGACCGGCGCTGAAGTATTCCTTCGGCACGCCGATGCGCAGGCCCTTGAGCGAAGCATTGAGGCTGGCGCTGTAGTCCGGCACCGGCTCATCGATGCTGGTGGAGTCCTGAGTGTCGAAGCCTGCCATGCCTTGTAACAAAATCGCGCAGTCTTCGGCCGTGCGGGCCAGTGGGCCGCCCTGATCGAGGCTGGAGGCGTAGGCGATCATGCCCCAGCGGGAAACGCGACCGTAGGTCGGTTTCAGGCCGGTGAGGTTGGTGAAGGCCGCCGGCTGGCGGATCGAGCCGCCGGTGTCGGTGGCCGTGGCGGCCGGCAGGAAGCGCGCGGCAACGGCCGCAGCCGAACCACCGGACGAACCGCCAGGCACGTGTTCCAGGTTCCACGGGTTTTTCACCGCGCCGTAGTAGCTCGACTCGTTGGCCGACCCCATGGCGAATTCGTCCATGTTGGTTTTGCCCAGGGTCACGGCCCCGGCAGCGGCCAGCTTGGCGACCACGGTGGCGTCGTAGGGCGCCTTGAAGTTGTCGAGCATCTTCGAGCCGCAGCTGGTGCGAATGCCCTGGGTGCAGAACAGGTCCTTGTGGGCGATCGGTGCGCCCAGCAGGGCACCGTTTTCACCGTTGGCGCGGCGTACATCCGCGGCCTTGGCCTGGCTCAGGGCCAGCTCTTCGGTGAGGCTGATGAAGCTGTTGACCTTGGGGTCCAGCTCGGCGATGCGCGCCAGCAGGGTCTTGGTCAGCTCTTCGGAAGAAAACGTTTTGTCGGCGAGACCGCGGGCGATCTCGGCCAGAGTCATGTGATGCATGAAAGGCTCTTTCCCTTTAGTCGATGACTTTCGGAACCAGGTACAGGCCGTTTTCGACCGCTGGCGCGATGGACTGGTAGGCCTCGCGATTATTGCGCTCGGTCACGACGTCTGCGCGCAGGCGCTGGCTGGCTTCCAGCGGGTGAGCCAGGGGCTCGATGCCGTCGGTATTCACCGCCTGCATTTGGTCAACCAGCCCGAGAATGCTGTTCAGGGCTGCGGTGGTCTGTGGAAGATCGGCTTCATTCAGGCCAAGCGAGGCCAGATGAGCGATTTTTTCCACGTCGGAGCGTTCAAGCGCCATGGGAATCTCCAGTGGAAAACAGAACGGAGGCTGTCCGTGTGTTAGATTGTCGGAACACTACCGCATTTCTACGGTCTTACGGCCGCGATTGTGGGGGTTGGTGCACAGAAAGTCGGCCAATTTAGCACATTGGCGCCTTGCCCAAAATCCCTGTCGTTGTTAGAGTTTGCCGCACTTTTTTACCCACGCGTTGCCTAGGGTCCTTTCCCCATGTTCAAGAAACTGCGTGGCATGTTTTCCAGCGATCTTTCCATTGACCTGGGCACTGCCAACACCCTTATTTACGTGCGCGAGCGCGGTATCGTTCTGAATGAGCCATCGGTTGTGGCCATTCGGACCCATGGTAATCAGAAAAGTGTCGTTGCCGTCGGCACCGAGGCCAAGCGCATGCTCGGCCGAACACCAGGCAATATTGCTGCCATTCGTCCGATGAAAGACGGCGTGATCGCCGACTTCAGCGTCTGCGAAAAGATGCTGCAGTACTTCATCAACAAGGTTCACGAAAACAGCTTCCTGCAGCCCAGCCCTCGTGTGTTGATCTGCGTTCCGTGCAAGTCCACCCAGGTGGAGCGTCGTGCCATCCGTGAATCGGCCCTTGGCGCCGGTGCTCGCGAAGTGTTCCTGATCGAAGAGCCGATGGCTGCTGCGATCGGTGCCGGCCTGCCGGTTGAAGAAGCGCGCGGTTCGATGGTGGTGGATATCGGTGGTGGTACCACTGAAATCGCCCTGATTTCCCTGAACGGTGTGGTGTATGCCGAATCCGTACGTGTAGGCGGCGACCGTTTTGACGAAGCGATCATCACTTATGTACGTCGCAACTACGGCAGCCTGATCGGCGAGTCCACCGCCGAGCGCATCAAGCAGGAAATCGGTACCGCTTACCCGGGCGGCGAAGTTCGCGAAGTCGACGTTCGCGGTCGCAACCTGGCCGAAGGCGTTCCACGTGCCTTCACCCTGAACTCCAATGAAGTGCTGGAAGCTCTGCAAGAGTCCCTGGCCACCATCGTTCAGGCTGTGAAGAGCGCCCTGGAGCAATCGCCGCCGGAGCTGGCTTCCGACATCGCCGAGCGAGGCCTGGTGCTGACCGGTGGTGGCGCCCTGTTGCGCGACCTCGACAAGCTGCTGGCCCAGGAAACCGGCCTGCCGGTGATCGTCGCCGAAGATCCGCTGACCTGCGTTGCCCGTGGCGGTGGTCGTGCACTGGAAATGATGGATAAACACACCATGGACCTGCTCTCCAGCGAATAAGACCGTTGGTTGCACCATGTTTCGCCCGCAGGCAGCACTTTGCAGTGCTGCCTGTTGGCGTTTATCTTCTTCAATCTGCATCCAGGCCGGTTAGATGCCGTATGAATAAAGAGAACATTTGCCTGGGAGGAGCGGCCTATTAAACCGCTTTTCGCCAAAGGCCCCTCATTGGGCGTGCGCTTATTGGTGCTGGTCGTGCTTTCGGTCGCATTGATGGTGGTCGATGCCCGCTTTGCGCTGCTCAAGCCGGTGCGTAGCCAAATGTCGCTGGTGTTGATGCAGACCTACTGGATCACCGACCTGCCGCAACGTCTCTACCAGGGCGTGGCCAGCCAATTTGGCAGCCGCACCGAGCTGGTTGCCGAGAACGAAAAACTCAAGACCGAAAACCTGCTGTTGCAGGGGCGCATGCAAAAGCTGGCGGCCCTCACCGAGCAGAACGTTCGGCTGCGCGAGTTGCTTAACTCTTCCGCGCTGGTCAACGAAAAGGTCGAAGTGGCCGAGTTGATCGGCATGGACCCCAACCCCTTTACCCATCGCATCATCATCAACAAGGGTGAGCGCGACGGCGTGGTGCTTGGTCAGCCGGTACTCGATGCCCGTGGCCTGATGGGCCAGGTAGTCGAGTTGATGCCCTACACCTCGCGGGTCCTGCTGCTGACGGACACCACCCACAGCATTCCGGTGCAGGTCAACCGTAACGGCCTGCGCGCGATTGCCAGCGGTACCGGTAACCCTGAGCGCCTGGAATTGCGTCACGTCGCGGATACGGCCGACATCAAGGAAGGCGATCTGCTGGTCAGCTCCGGCCTGGGCCAGCGGTTCCCGGCAGGCTATCCTGTGGCAACGGTCAAGGAAGTGATCCACGATTCCGGCCAGCCCTTCGCCATTGTGCGTGCCGTGCCCACTGCCGCCCTGAACCGCAGCCGCTACCTGTTGCTGGTGTTCAGCGACAATCGGACTCCGGAAGAGCGCGCCAACGACGCCGCCCAGGCCCAGGAAGCGGAAGACAAGAAGAACGGCACTGCGCCGATCATTCCCGCGACCGTGCCCAAGCCTGCCTCGGCTACCCCCGTTGTACCGGCGGCAACGCCCGCAGTTGCTGCGCCTGTGGCCACGCCGGTCAAGCCAGCGGCCCATAGCGCGCGCGCGGTGAAACCGACAGCGAAACCGCCGGCCACCACGCCTGCCACTACGACGCCCGCTGCGAAGCCTCCAGTCGCAGCCCCGGCCACCACACGGCAGAGGGAGGAATAATGGCCGGTACTCATTCGAGCAATGGCTGGATCGTCTGGCTGACATTCGCCATCGGCTTGCTGCTCAGCGTTTCGCCGCTGCCGCAGTTCATGGAGATCCTGCGTCCGCTGTGGCTGGCATTGCTGCTGGCATTCTGGTCGCTGAACCTGCCCCATAAAGTGGGCATGGTCACGGCGATGTTCCTGGGCTTGGCGGAAGATGTGCTGTATGGCACCTTGCTGGGCCAGAACGCGTTGATCCTGACCCTGATTACCTTCCTGGTGCTGTCGTTGCAGCAGCGCCTGCGCATGTTCCCGATGTGGCAGCAATGCCTGGTGATCCTGGTGATCTTCGGCCTGGCGCAGTTGGTACAGTTGTGGCTCAGTGCCCTGACCGGCAACCGCCAGCCAACCCTGGCGCTGGTGTTGCCGGCCCTGGTCAGTGCGCTGCTGTGGCCGTGGATCAGCTTCGGCCTGCGTGGGTTACGTCGTCGCTATAAAATCAATTGAATGGATTGCGAGGCTCTGCCTGGTTATCGAACCCCACAGGGAGAGTCTGCAATGAATTCGCTATATCTGGCCTCGGGCTCCCCGAGGCGGCGTGAACTGCTGACCCAGATCGGTGTGCCTTTCACCGTGGTCAGCGCCGCCATTGATGAAACCCCTCTTACAAACGAAACCCCTGTTTCCTACGTCGAGCGTCTCGCTCGCGGTAAGGCCGCAGCGGGTTTTGCTGCGCTCGGGCAAAGCTCGGCCGCCTGCGTCCTGGGCGCCGATACCGCAGTGATCGTGGACGGCAAGATCCTCGGCAAGCCCGTAGACCAAGCCGATGCGTTGGCGATGTTAATGGCACTGGCGGGGCGTGAACATGAAGTTCTGACTGCGATTGCCCTGACTGACGGCCAGCGCTGTGAAACCCAATGTGTAAGCAGTCGTGTACTTTTTCGTGGGATTTCTGTCGAGGAGGCTACAAGCTACTGGCACAGCGGCGAACCCCAGGACAAGGCGGGCGGCTATGCTATCCAAGGGCTTGGCTCGGTGTTTGTGGCCGGGCTCAATGGCAGTTATTCCGCCGTGGTAGGCCTGCCGGTGTGCGAAACCGCGCAACTGCTTGCCCAATTCGGCATACCCTGTTGGCAAAACCTTACCGCGCGCTGAGCACGTGACTCCAGCGCCCAGCCTTAAGCGACCGGTCACTATTGTGAAAACGCCTGAACGAGACCCAGCCATGAGTGAAGAGATTCTGATCAATATCACGCCGATGGAATCGCGCGTGGCGGTGGTAGAGAACGGTGTTCTGCAAGAAGTGCATGTCGAGCGCACCCAGAAACGCGGGATCGTCGGCAATATCTACAAGGGCAAGGTGGTGCGGGTGTTGCCGGGGATGCAGGCGGCATTTGTCGATATCGGCCTGGACCGTGCGGCATTTATCCACGCCTCGGAGATCTCCCTGCGCGAAGGGCCGGCGGTGGAAAGCATCAGCGCCTTGGTGCACGAAGGGCAGAGCCTGGTGGTGCAAGTCACCAAGGACCCCATCGGCTCCAAGGGCGCGCGGCTGACGACTCAGCTGTCGATTCCGTCGCGCTACCTGGTTTACATGCCGCGCACCGCCCATGTCGGCATTTCCCTGAAGATTGAAGACGAAGCCGAGCGCGAGCGCCTGAAAAAGGTGGTCAGCGACTGCGTGGCCGCCGAAGGTATCAAGGAAGCGGGCGGCTTTATCCTGCGCACCGCCGCCGAGGGCGCCGGCGCTGACGAAATCCTCATGGACATTCGCTATCTGCGGCGCCTGTGGGACCAGATCGGCGCACAGATCAAGACCATCGGCGCGCCGAGTGTGATCTACGAAGACCTGGGTCTGGCCCTGCGCACATTGCGCGACCTGGTCAGCCCCAAGATCGAGAAAATTCGCATCGACTCGCGGGAAACCTTCCAGCGCACCACGCAATTTGTTGCCGAGCTGATGCCGGAAATTGCCGATCGCCTGGAGCATTACCCTGGCGAACGGCCGATCTTCGACCTGTATGGCGTCGAGGACGAAATCCAGAAAGCCCTGGAGCGCAAGGTGCCGCTCAAGTCCGGTGGCTACCTTGTGGTGGACCCGGCGGAAGCGATGACCACCATCGACGTCAACACCGGCGCGTTCGTAGGCCATCGCAACCTTGAAGAGACCATCTTCAAGACCAATCTCGAAGCGGCCACGGCGATTGCTCGTCAACTACGCCTGCGTAACCTGGGCGGCATCATCATCATCGACTTCATCGACATGGAAGATGAAGAGCACCAGCGCCAGGTGCTGCGCACCCTCGAAAAACAGCTGGAGCGCGATCACGCCAAGACCAATATCATCGGCATCACCGAGCTGGGCCTGGTGCAGATGACCCGCAAGCGCACCCGCGAGAGCCTGGAGCAGGTGCTGTGCGAGCCCTGCAGCAGTTGCCAGGGCCGCGGTAAGTTGAAGACTCCGGAAACGGTTTGCTACGAGATTTTCCGGGAAATCCTCCGAGAGGCACGGGCCTACCAGGCCGAAGGTTATAGAGTGCTCGCCAACCAGAAAGTGGTCGACCGCTTGCTGGATGAAGAATCCGGTAACGTGGCTGAATTGGAGGGGTTTATCGGGCGTACGATTCGCTTCCAGGTCGAAACCATGTATTCCCAGGAACAATATGACGTGGTGCTGCTCTGATCCCCATTCGCTTTCTTTTTACGCGACTCGCAGACTTTGATCTGCAGTCCGACTACTGCCTTGAGGGTCGCCTGACATGGAGCGTCTGACACGCTTTTTTGCCGCTTTGACCCGTTGGGGCCTTGGGCTGTGCGCCTTGCTGCTGGTGTTGGCGGCGGTGTACGTGAGCCTGGGGCGTGAATTGACCCCGCTGGTGGCCGAATACCGCGCGGAAATCGAAGCCAAGGCCCAGGCTGCGGTGGACATGCCTGTGCACATCGGCAGCCTTGAAGGCCGCTGGAGCGGTTTTGCGCCCGTGTTGCTGGCCCACGACGTAATGGTCGGCGAGGGCAGCAGTGCCTTGCGCCTGGATCAGGTCGAAGTGGTGCCGGACATGTGGGCCAGCCTGATGGCGCGCGAAGTGCGTATTGCGCACCTGGAAGTCAGTGGCCTGCAACTGAGCGCCAAGGAAGACAAGGACGGCCATTGGGCGCTGCAAGGCTTGCCGATACAGGACGACCAGCCGCTGGACCCGGAGCAATTGCTCAAGCGCATGCAGATGGTCAAGCGCGTATCGCTGCTCGACAGCCAGGTCACCCTGCAACCGTTCGACCAGGCGCCGCTGACCCTCACGTATGTGGGCTTGAGCCTGCACACGGGCGTCACCCGCCAGCGCCTGGACGCCCGCCTTACCTTGCCCGACGGCCAGCCCCTGGCCCTGAGCCTGCGCAGCCGCATTCGCGCGAGCCAGTGGAAGGACGCTGAAGTCGAGGCCTACCTGAGCCTGCCGCAGAGCGACTGGGCCAAGTGGATCCCCGCCAGGCTGACCCAGCAGTGGAAACTCACGCAGTTCAAGGCCGGCGGTGAGTTCTGGCTGAACTGGGGTAAAGGCACGGTGCAAAGTGCGGTCGTGCGCCTCAACTCGCCGCAGGTGAAGGGCAGCTACGCCGAACGCAAGCCGGTCCATATCGAAAACCTTGCACTCACGGCCTATCTGCAACGCAGTGATACCGGCTTGAAGGTGTTGTTCGACTCCCTGGCGATGAACCTGGGCGAGACCCGATGGGAATCGCGCCTGCAATTGCAGCAGACCCTGGCGACCGACACGGCCCTGGAAGCCTGGAAGCTGCAGGCTGACCGCCTTGACCTGACCCCCATCACACCGTTGCTCAACGCCCTGGCGCCGCTGCCGGAA
The DNA here is from genome assembly GCF_006517195.1 of Pseudomonas sp. NIBRBAC000502773. NCBI lineage: Bacteria > Pseudomonadati > Pseudomonadota > Gammaproteobacteria > Pseudomonadales > Pseudomonadaceae > Pseudomonas > Pseudomonas sp. NIBRBAC000502773. The sequence goes on from NZ_CP041189.1 coordinate 4,335,859, forward strand.
GGCGTCGCCAAGACCGTCGAGCACCTGAAGGCCACTGGCCTGTTGCGCAATGTACTGGTGGATTTCCGTCCTCAAGACACCACCGATCAAAAAGTCAGCTTTGCCGCCAACCTGGAGCGGGTCGGGTTTGACGCCTACTTCGGTGCGCCGGCCGCACGCAATGTTTCCGGCAGCATCAGCGGCGACCTGGGCCAGGGCGAGTTGCGCATGGACAGCAAGGATTTTTCCCTGCACCTCGATCCGATCTTCGCCAAGCCCTGGCAATACCTCCAGGCCAATGCACGCCTGACGTGGAAGCTGGATAAACAAGGCTTCACCCTGATCGCCCCGTATATCAAGGTGCTGGGGGAAGAGGGCAAGATCGCCGCCGATTTCCTGATTCGCCTGCATTTCGACCATAGCCAGGAAGACTATATGGACCTGCGGGTCGGTATGGTCGATGGCGATGGACGCTTTACCCCTAAATACCTGCCGGCCGTGCTGAGTCCCGCGTTGGATGAGTGGCTGCGCACGGCAATTCTCAAGGGCGCGGTGGAGCAGGGGTTCTTCCAGTACCAAGGCTCGCTGAACCACGATGCGTTGCCCGCCGCGCGCAATATCAGCCTGTTCTTCAAGGTGCATGACGCCGAACTGGCGTTCCAGCCGGGTTGGCCCCATGTGAACAAGGTCAATGGCGAAGTGTTTGTCGAAGAGACGGGCGTACGCATCCTGGCCAGCAAGGGGCAGTTGCTCGACACCAAGGTCAAGGACGTCTACGTCAATATTCCCCACGCACCGTCCGGCAAGGAAAGCCATCTGCTGCTTACCGGTGGTTTTGCCGGTGGCCTGGGCGATGGGCTGAAGATTCTCCAGGAAGCGCCAATCGGCACGGCCTCCACCTTCGCCGGCTGGAAAGGCGAAGGAGACCTGCAGGGCTCGCTGGATCTGGACGTTCCGCTGGTCAAGGGCATCGAGCCCAGGATCGTGGTGGATTTCCAGACTGACAAGGCACGCCTGCAGTTGGCGGAACCGCCCCTGGACCTGACGCAGCTCAAGGGCAATTTCCGCTTCGACAGCGCCAAGGGCTTGAGCGGCGAAAAAATTACCGCCCAGGCATTTGACCGGCCGATCACCGCGCAGATCTTTGCCGATGGCAAGCCGGGCAATATCAGCACCCGTGTCGCCGCCAAGGGGCAGGTGACGGTCAAGCGTCTGACGGATTGGTTGAAAGTCAGTCAGCCGTTGCCGGTGTCCGGCGATATTTCGTATCAGTTGCAGCTCAATCTGGACGGTGCCGACAGTCAACTGATGGTCAGCTCCAACCTCAAGGGCGTTGTGGTGGATTTGCCGGCGCCGTTCGGCATGCCGGCCAGCCAGGGGCGTGACAGCGTATTCCGCATGACCTTGCAGGGGGCTGAGCGCCGCTATTGGTTTGATTACGGTGAGTTGGCCAACTTCACCTTTGCCGCGCCGCCGGACAAACTCAATGACGGCCGTGGCGAGTTGTTCCTCGGCGATGGTGATGCCGTGCTGCCAGGCGCCAAGGGTTTGCGCATCCGTGGCGTACTCTCGGAGCTGGATATTGACCCGTGGAAAAAACTGGTGAACCAGTATGCTGGCAATGACCCGGGTGGCAGTGCCAAGCAGCTGCTGAGCGGTGCCGAATTCAAGATTGGCAAGCTCACTGGCCTGGGCACGCAGTTCGATCAGGTCAACCTGCAGCTGGATCGCAAGCCCGCTGCCTGGGGTTTACGCTTTGACAGCCAGCAAGCCAAGGGGGCCGTGAACCTGCCGGATGCCAAGGGCGCGCCGATTGCGGTCAACCTGCAATACGTGAAGCTGCCGGCGGTGGACCCGACGGTACAGGCTGATGAAAACGCACCGGACCCGTTGGCCAGTATCGATCCCAAGGATATTCCGGCGTTGGATATCGCCATTGACCAGCTGTTCCAGGGGCCGGACCTGATTGGCGCCTGGTCACTCAAGATCCGGCCAACGGTCAAAGGCCTGGCCTTCAATACGCTGGACCTGGGCCTCAAGGGCATGCAACTCAAGGGCGCCGGCGGATGGGAAGGTGTTCCGGGTGGCAGCAGCAGTTGGTACAAGGGGCGCCTGGACGGCAAGAATATCGCCGATGTACTCAAAGGCTGGGGCTATGCGCCCACGGTCACCAGCGAGGATTTCCACCTGGATGTGGATGGGCGTTGGCCGGGTTCGCCGGCCTGGGTCGGGCCTAAACGTTTCTCCGGCAGCCTGGATGCGACGTTCCGTAAAGGTCAGTTTGTCGAGGTGGAAGGTGGTGCCCAGGCGCTGCGGGTGTTCGGCCTGCTCAACTTCAACTCCATCGGGCGCCGCCTGCGCCTGGACTTCTCCGACCTGCTGGGCAAAGGCTTGAGTTATGACCGGGTCAAGGGTCAATTGGTCGCCAGCAATGGCGTGTTCGTGACGCGCGAGCCGATCACCATGACCGGCCCGTCGAGCAACCTGGAGCTCAACGGCACCCTGGACCTGGTGGCTGACCGTGTCGATGCGAAGTTGCTGGTGACGTTGCCGGTGACCAACAACCTGCCGATTGCCGCGCTGATCGTGGGCGCGCCGGCGATTGGTGGCGCACTGTTCCTGATCGACAAGCTGATCGGTGACCGTGTTTCGCGTTTCGCCAGCGTGCAATACAAGGTGGAAGGCCCATGGAAGGATCCAAAAATCACCTTCGACAAGCCCTTTGAAAAACCAAACTGAGAGCCTGTGGAGTAGCATGGCCCCATGCCTTTTACGGAGTATCGGCCCATGTCCTTTGCAGTAATCCAAATGGTCAGTCAGAGCGATGTGCTGGCCAACCTGGTCCAGGCCCGGCGCTTGTTGGAACAAGCGGCGGCCGGCGGTGCGAAGCTGGCGGTGCTGCCGGAAAACTTTGCCGCCATGGGCCGCCGCGACGTGGCGGATATCGGCCGCGCCGAGGCGCTGGGTGAAGGTCCGATCCTGCCATGGTTGAAACAGACCGCCCGCGACCTCACCTTATGGATAGTGGCTGGCACACTGCCGTTGCCGCCCAAGGATCAACCGCACGCCAAATCCAATGCCTGCTCGCTGCTGATCGATGATCGCGGCGAAGTCGTCGCCCGTTACGACAAGCTGCATTTGTTTGATGTGGACGTGGCGGACGCCCGGGGTCGCTATCGGGAGTCCGATGACTATGCTTTCGGGAGCAACGTGGTGGTGGCGGATACGCCGGTCGGCCGTTTGGGCCTGACGGTGTGCTACGACTTGCGCTTCCCCGAGCTGTACAGCGAGCTGCGCGCGGCGGGGGCTGAATTGATTACCGCGCCCTCGGCCTTTACCGCCGTGACCGGTGCCGCCCACTGGGATGTGCTGATTCGTGCACGGGCCATCGAAACCCAGTGTTACCTGCTGGCCGCCGCCCAGGGCGGTGTGCATCCAGGGCCACGGGAAACCTATGGTCGCGCGGCGATCGTCGACCCATGGGGTCGCGTGCTGACCCAACAGGATCAAGGTGAAGCAGTGTTGCTGGCCGAACGCGATAGCAGTGAACAGGCGTCGATACGGGCGCGCATGCCGGTGGTCAACCATCGGCGCTTTTTCTCGCAGGGCGCCCAGCGGCCTGCTTCAGAACGATGAATTTAAGGCCAAACCTATGAGCGAGTTGTTGTCCTCAGTCAGTGAACACCTCCTGGCACCCGGTGGCGTGACCATCGAAAGTTTGCAAACCGTGCTCGGCGATCTGGCCGGGCCAGGCATCGATGCCGCCGACCTGTATTTCCAGGGGCAGATCTCCGAGTCCTGGGCCCTGGAAGATGGCATCGTCAAGGAAGGCAGTTTCAATCTTGACCAAGGTGTAGGCGTTCGTGCGCAATCCGGGGAAAAGACCGGTTTTGCCTACAGTAACGCGATCACCCTGGAGGCGTTGGGCCTGGCCGCACGTGCCGCGCGTTCGATCTCCCGTGCCGGTCAACATGGCACGGTACAGGCGTTCAGTACCCAGGACGTGGCGCAGTTGTATGCGCCGGACAACCCCCTGGAAGTGATCAGCCGCGCGGAAAAGGTCGAGTTGCTCAAGCGTATCGATGCGGCCACCCGCGCCCTGGACCCGCGTATCCAGCAGGTCTCCGTGAGCATGGCCGGTGTGTGGGAACGCATCCTGGTGGCGTCCACCGACGGGGGGCTGGCGGCGGACGTACGGCCGCTGGTGCGTTTCAATGTCAGCGTGATCGTCGAGCAGAACGGCCGCCGCGAGCGTGGCGGCCACGGCGGCGGCGGGCGTACCGACTACCGTTACTTCCTCACCGACGACCGTGCCATGGGCTATGCCCGTGAGGCTCTGCGCCAGGCGTTGGTGAACCTGGAAGCCATTCCTGCGCCGGCCGGCACGTTGCCGGTGGTGTTGGGCCCGGGCTGGTCCGGCGTATTGCTGCACGAGGCCGTGGGCCATGGCCTGGAAGGCGATTTCAACCGCAAAGGCAGTTCCGCCTACAGCGGGCGCATGGGCGAGATGGTTGCGTCCAAGCTCTGCACCATTGTCGATGATGGCACCCTGGCCGGTCGCCGCGGCTCGCTGAGCGTCGATGATGAAGGCACGCCAACCGAATGCACCACCTTGATTGAAAACGGTGTGCTCAAGGGCTACATGCAGGACAAGCTCAATGCTCGCCTGATGGGCGTTGCGCGCACCGGTAACGGCCGTCGCGAATCTTATGCGCACCTGCCGATGCCCCGCATGACCAACACCTACATGCTCGGTGGCGAAAGCGACCCGGCGGAGATCATCGCCTCGGTGAAACGCGGTATCTACTGCGCCAACCTCGGCGGCGGCCAGGTGGATATCACCAGCGGCAAGTTCGTGTTCTCCACCAGCGAGGCATACCTGATCGAAGACGGCAGGATTACCGCGCCGGTCAAAGGGGCAACGTTGATTGGCAATGGCCCTGAAGCCATGAGTAAGGTGTCGATGGTCGGCAACGACCTGGCCCTGGACAGTGGTGTGGGCATGTGCGGGAAGGATGGGCAGTCGGTGCCGGTAGGTGTCGGCCAGCCAACGCTGAAAATTGACGCGATCACCGTGGGTGGCACGGGGTCGTAAGGGGTGGAGCTTCGGGTGGCGAAGATCGCCACCCGGGGAAGGGCCTCAACGCAGGCCGCGTTGAGTCTCGTCCAGCTCACGGATGTATTTGAAGATTTTACGGCTGGTGGCCGGCGCCTTGTTATGCGCCTGCTCGTGCTGGGCCTGACGGATCAGGGAGCGCAGTTGCTGGCGGTCCGCGTCCGGGTAGTCCAGCACGAATTTCTCCAGCACCGCGTCATCGCCCGAGATCAGGCGGTCACGCCAACGTTCCAGGTTGTGGAAACGTTCGTTGTACTGGCGAGTGGAGGCATCGGTTTGATCAAGCAAGGCGAGAATGGCGTCAGTGTCCTGATCGCGCATCAGCTTGCCGATAAACATGATGTGCCGTTTACGCGCGATATTCGCGGTGTGCTTGGGTGCGTCCGCAAGCGCCCGGCGCATCTCGTCGGTCAGTGGCAGTTTTGCAATCAAGTCTTTCTTGAGCGTTGTAAGGCGCTCGCCCAGGTCAACCAGAGCATGCAGCTCACGTTTGACCTGGGTTTTGCTTTTCTCCCCATCGAGGGAGTCGTCGTAAGAATCAACCATGGTGGCAGTCCGCAAAGAAACGCCGCCATGATAACCAGTCGGGGGCCGCTTGTCCGGCCCGGTCGCTCGATGGCCTTAGCCGAAAGCAGAATTTGAGTGGAGAAAACCATGAGTGCAGCCCAAAGCGTCGGTCCGCAAGCGTTACCGGCCCTGCAGGAACAAGTCGAGCAGATCCTTGCCGAGGCCAAGCGCCAGGGGGCCAGTGCCTGTGAAGTGGCGGTGTCGCTGGAGCAGGGGTTGTCGACGTCGGTACGTCAACGGGAAGTGGAAACCGTCGAATTCAACCGTGACCAGGGCTTTGGCATCACCTTGTATGTGGGGCAGCGCAAAGGTTCGGCCAGTACGTCGGCCAGCGGCCCGGAGGCCATACGCGAAACGGTTGCCGCCGCGTTGGCGATTGCCCAGCACACCTCTGAGGATGAAAGCTCGGGCTTGGCCGATAAGGCGCTGATGGCCAAGGACTTGAAGGATTTCGATTTGTTCCATGCCTGGGACATCACGCCCGAGCGGGCCATCGAGCTGGCGCTGACCTGCGAAGCGGCGGCGTTCGATGCCGATACCCGCATCAAGAACGCTGATGGCACCACGTTGAACACGCATCAGGGCTGTCGTGTCTACGGCAACAGCCACGGGTTTATCGGCGGGTATGCGTCCACGCGCCATAGTCTGAGCTGCGTGATGATCGCCGAGGCCAATGGCCAGATGCAGCGTGATTACTGGTACGACGTAAGTCGTCAGGGTGAATTGCTCGCAGACCCGGTCAGCATTGGTCAGCGTGCCGCACAACGTGCCGCGAGCCGCCTGGGCGCGCGCCCGGTGCCGACCTGTGAAGTGCCTGTACTGTTTTCGGCGGAGCTGGCAGGCGGTTTGTTCGGCAGTTTCCTGAGTGCCATTTCCGGCGGCAACCTGTATCGCAAGTCGTCGTTCCTTGAAGGGGCGATCGGCCAGACGTTGTTTCCCGAGTGGCTGACCATCGATGAGCGTCCGCACTTGATGCGGGCCATGGGCAGTGCGGCGTTCGATGGGGACGGTTTGGCCACGTATGCCAAGCCGTTCGTCGAAAACGGTGAGCTGGTGTCTTACGTGCTCGGCACTTACTCAGGCCGCAAACTCGGCCTGCCAAGCACTGCCAACGCCGGTGGCGTGCATAACCTGTTCGTGACCCATGGCGACGAAGACCAGGCGGCGCTGTTGCGTCGCATGGGGCGTGGCCTGCTGGTAACCGAATTGATGGGCCATGGCCTGAACATGGTCACTGGGGATTATTCCCGTGGTGCGGCGGGTTTCTGGGTGGAAAACGGTGAGATTCAGTTCGCCGTCCAGGAAGTGACCATCGCCGGCAATATGCGCGATATGTTCAAGCAGATCGTTGCTGTGGGAAATGACCTGGAACTGCGCAGCAATATTCGCACAGGCTCGGTGCTGATCGAGCGGATGACCGTCGCAGGCAGCTAATCCCGCTACAGCGGCACAAAAAGGCGCGCCCTCTTACGGAGGGCGCGCCTTTTTTGTGGGCGTGTTTCAGGGGGATTGAGGTGCCGCTCTTGTTTTGATTCTCAATATCATTTAATAATAAATATCATTACCGGATGAGTGTGGATCATGAGTTCTGTCCTGCATGAGGATCCTTACCTGGAAAGCTGGCGCTGGATGAGTCGCCAGATTCGCTGTGGTCTGGATCCCAATGAGCCTCGCCTGATCGAACATTACCTCAACGAGGGCCGATACCTGGCGTGTTGCACCGCGACCCATCCGTGGACCATCGCTGAAACCTCATTCCGCCTGCTGATCGACACCGCCAGCGATATTGCACTGCCGTGGCATTGGCGATCCCTGTGTCTGGACCAAGCCTGGCGCCCACTGCGCGACCTGGAAAAACTCTCTCACTGTGCCTGCCGCCTCAAGCGCTGGCAGACCTTTGCCTGGCAATTGGCGACCTGCGAATTGCTTCCCTCCATTTCCGTTTCTGACCTGGTGCAAGGATCTTCCGATGAGTAACACCCGTATCGAACGCGACAGCATGGGCGAACTGCAAGTCCCCGCCGAGGCCTTGTACGGTGCGCAGACCCAGCGCGCGGTGAACAACTTTCCGATAAGCCACCAACGTATGCCGGCGCAATTCATTCGCGCACTGATCCTGGCCAAGGCGGCGGCTGCCAAGGTCAACGTCGACCTCAAGCAGATCAGCGAAGGGCAGGGCAAAGCCATCGTCGATGCCGCCCAAGGCTTGCTCGAAGGCGATTACATGCGGCACTTCCCGGTGGATATCTTCCAGACCGGTTCCGGCACCAGTTCGAATATGAATGCCAACGAAGTGATTGCGACGCTCGCCAGCCGCTTGCTCGGCGAAGCGGTCAATCCTAACGATCATGTGAACTGCGGCCAAAGCAGCAATGACATCATTCCGACCACCATCCATGTCAGTGCTGCGCTGGTGCTGCACGAGCAAACGCTGCCGGCCCTGCTGCACCTGGTGCAGGTGATCGAGCAGAAAGCCGAAGAGGTTCACCCATTCATCAAGACCGGCCGCACGCACCTGATGGACGCCATGCCCGTGCGCATGAGCCAGGTCCTCAATGGCTGGGCGCAGCAACTCAAGGCCAATATCGGTCACCTGCAGGATTTATTGCCGGCCCTGCAGGCTCTGGCCCAGGGCGGTACGGCGGTGGGCACCGGGATCAACGCACATCCGGAGTTTTCGGCGCGTTTCAGCCAGCAACTGAGCAGCCTGGCCGGCGTGAAATTCACCCCCGGCAAGAACCTGTTCGCGCTGATCGGCTCCCAGGACACTGCTGTCGCCGTCTCCGGCCAGTTGAAAGCCACCGCCGTGTCGCTGATGAAAATCGCCAATGACCTGCGCTGGATGAACTCCGGCCCGCTGGCCGGCCTGGGCGAAATCGAACTGGAGGGCCTGCAGCCTGGCTCCTCGATCATGCCAGGCAAGGTCAACCCGGTGATCCCGGAGGCCACGGCCATGGTGGCTGCGCAAGTCATCGGCAATGACACGGTGATCACCGTCGCTGGCCAATCCGGCAACTTCGAGCTGAATGTGATGCTGCCGATCATTGCCCAGAACCTGCTCAGCAGCCTCGAATTGCTGGCCAATTCCAGCCGTCTGCTGGCAGACAAGGCCATCGCCAGCTTCAAGGTCAACGAAGCCAAGCTCAAGGAAGCGCTGTCGCGCAACCCGATCCTGGTCACCGCACTCAACCCGATCATTGGTTACCAAAAGGCCGCTGAGATTGCCAAGAAGGCCTATCAGCAGGGCCGTCCGGTGATTGAGGTGGCCCTTGAGCACACCGACCTGCCCCGTAGCCAACTGGAAGTCCTGCTGGATCCGGAAAAGCTCACGGCTGGCGGCGTGTAATCACCGACCCTGCTTTGGAGGCTCACCATGGAGCACTGGAAACGCACGATCGAACGGGCCAATCGCTGCTTTATGCAGGGCGAATTGGTTGACGCTCGCGAGGCCTATCTGCAAGCCCTGGCCCTGGCTCAAGTGTTGTTCGAGCGCTGGGCGAATGCCGACGAAGCAGTGGCGGCTTGCGTCATTTCCCATCACAACCTGGCGGATTTGCACCTGCGCCTGAATCAGCCCGAGGAAAGCGCCGAATACCTCTGCGCCATTCACCAGCGCTTGCTCCAGGCCATGCAGGACGTGCGCCTTAGCCCGCAGCTGCGGGAAGCGGCGCTGCGCCAGAGCAGCAAGACTTACGTCGAACTGTTGAACTTCATCAGCGATCACGGTGAGTACCCGCGCACCCATCGCTTGCTGGGCGGTACTGCGGTGCAGCCGACCCCGTCTCAATACGGAGCACATTGATATGACCTACACCTTGCCAGCCTTGCCCTATGCCTACGATGCCCTGGAACCGCATATCGATGCGCAAACCATGGAGATTCACTACACCAAGCACCACCAGACCTACATCAATAACCTCAATGCTGCGGTCGAGGGCACCGAATTTGCGGGCTGGCCGGTGGAAAAACTGGTGTCCAGTGTGCAGCAGCTGCCGGAAAAACTGCGTGCGGCCGTCATCAACCAAGGCGGCGGCCATGCCAACCACTCGCTGTTCTGGGCGGTGATGTCGCCTAAAGGCGGCGGCAAGCCCGACGGCGCGTTGGGAAAAGCCGTTGAAGAGCAACTTGGCGGTTTCGACAGTTTCAAGGAGGCTTTCACCAAAGCCGCCTTGACCCGTTTCGGCAGCGGCTGGGCGTGGTTGAGTATCACGCCGCAAAAGACGCTGATAGTGGAAAGCAGCGGCAACCAGGACAGCCCGTTGATGAATGGCAACACGCCGATCCTCGGCCTGGACGTCTGGGAGCATGCTTACTACCTGCGCTACCAGAACCGTCGGCCTGAATACATCAACGCCTTCTACAGTGTTATCAACTGGCCGGAAGTCGCCGCACGCTATCAGGCCGCGTTGGCCTGACATTCACTTCCATAACAAGATCTAAGGCCGACTATGGGCACTGAAACACTGGCGATCAGCAGCGTGCGAATGTTTCGTTATGCGTTTGGCTCGCTGTTGCTGTTGGCAGGTACTGCATTGCTGGTGGCCCACGGGCTGGCCTGGCTGGATCTGGCACCGCGCATCATGCGCGCCTTGCAGGGCGGGGCGATTTGCGCGCTTGGCACGGCGCTCGGGGCGGTTCCGGTCTTGGTGATTCGGCGGATGCCGGTGGCGTTGAGCGATACCTTGTTGGGCTTCGGTGCCGGTGTGATGCTGGCGGCGACCGCGTTTTCGCTGGTCGTGCCGGGAATTGCTGCGGCCGAAGCCCTTGGTCTTTCGCCCTGGGGTGCAGGTGGGCTGATCAGCTTCGGCATCATGCTGGGCGCATTCGGTTTGTATCTCGTGGACCGCAAGGTATCCGGCGCCAGTCCGGAGATGTTGGTGGGCACGCCGGATAAACCGGTGATTCCACCGCGTATCTGGCTGTTCGTGTTTGCCATCATCGCCCACAACATCCCCGAAGGCATGGCCGTTGGCGTCTCAGCCGGCGGCGGCATGTCGGATGCCGACAGCTTGGCCATGGGCATTGCTTTGCAGGATGTGCCCGAAGGCCTGGTCATTGCGCTGGTATTGGCTGGGGCAGGGATGTCGCGGGTCAGGGCATTCCTGATTGGCGCTGCCTCAGGCTTGGTGGAGCCAGTGTTCGCCGTGCTTTGCGCCTGGCTGGTGACCCTGGCTGAGGTGCTGTTGCCCTTGGGCCTGGCGCTGGCCGCTGGTGCGATGTTGTTGGTGGTCACCCACGAAGTGATCCCGGAGTCGCGCCGCAACGGTCACGAAAAGCTCGCCAGCTTGGGGTTGTGTATGGGGTTCTGCTTGATGATGGTGATGGATACCGCCTTGGGGTGAGGCCTCTTGCTTCACACCCGCCTCAACGGGGGAGGGGTTACTCACCCTCATCAAAGAAGTTGTTGATCAGCGCCACCAGGGCGTCCATGGCTTCCTGCTCTTGCTCGCCCTCGGTGCTCAAATGAATCTTGGTGCCTTTGCCGGCTGCCAACATCATCATCGCCATGATGCTTTTGCCATCGACCATGCTCTCAGGTGTACGCCCGGCGCGGATCTGGCAAGGGAACTGCCCGGCAATACCGACGAATTTGGCCGAGGCGCGGGCATGCAGACCCAGCTTGTTGATGATTTCAATTTCCAGAGCGGGCATCGCGGGGGTGTTCCTTTCAGCTAAGGTCGCGGTGGCGAACCTGGACGTTCTTGAGGGTTTGTTGCAGCACCTGGCCCAGGCGCTCGGTCAGGTAGACGGAGCGGTGGTGGCCGCCGGTGCAGCCGATGGCAATGGTGACATAGGCTCGGTTGCTCGCGGCAAAGCGCGGCAACCATTTGAGCAGGTAGCTGGAAATGTCCTGGAACATCTCCTCCACATCCGGTTGCGCGGCCAGGTAATCGGCCACTGGCTGATCCAGCCCCGACTGGTCACGCAGTTCCGGCTTCCAATAAGGATTGGGCAGGCAGCGCACGTCGAACACCAGGTCGGCATCCACCGGCATGCCACGCTTGAAGCCAAAGGACTCGACCAGGAATGCCGTGCCGGGCTCCGGCTGGTTCAGCAGGCGTAGCTTGATGGCATCGCGCAACTGGTACAGGTTGAGGCTGGTGGTGTTGATCTTGAGGTCAGCGAGGTCAATGATCGGCCCGAGCAGCTTGGTTTCATCCTCGATGGCTTCGGCCAGGGAGCGGTGCGGGCTGCTGAGGGGGTGACGTCGGCGGGTCTCTGAGAAGCGCTTGAGCAGGGTTTCTTCGTCGGCGTCCAGATACAGCACATCGCAGTGAATGTGCTTGGCGCGCACCTCTTCGAGCAATTCCGGAAAGCGCGTGAGGTGGCTCGGCAGGTTGCGGGCGTCAATCGAAACGGCGACCAAGGGCTGGGCCAATTCGGTATGGATCAGTGCCCGTTCCGCCAATTCCGGGAGCAGGCCGGCGGGCAGGTTGTCGATGCAATAGAAGCCGTTGTCCTCAAGGACGTTGAGGGCGGTACTTTTACCCGAGCCGGAGCGGCCGCTGACGATGATCAAACGCATGATTACTGCCCGTTTTGTTCATCCAGGACAACTTGATACAGCGCCTCGTTGCTACTGGCACTGCGCAGTTTGTCGCGTACTTCCTTGCGGTCGAGCATGCTTGCGATCTGCCGAAGCAGTTCCAGGTGTGCATCGGTGGCGGCCTGTGGGACCAGCAGAACAAACAGCAGGTCTACCGGGGCGCCGTCGATCGCGTCGAAATCGATAGGTGCGTCCAGGTGCAGCAGGGCGCTGACGGGGGTCTCGCAGCCTTTGAGGCGGCAGTGGGGAATGGCGATGCCGTTGCCAAAACCGGTGGAGCCGAGTTTTTCACGGGCAATCAGAGCCTCAAAGACATCTTGCATCTCCAGCTCAGGCACTTGGCTGCTGATCAGGTTGGCAATTTGTTCGAGGGCTTTCTTCTTGCTGCCGCCCGGCACGTTCACGAGGGAACGGCCGGGGTCAGGATGGTTTCAAGTCGGATCATGGGGGGAGAGTTAACGACCTGTACCTTGCATCAGGTGCAGATTCTTTTCCTTATGCTTTATGAGTTGGCGGTCCAGCTTGTCGTAGAGCGAGTCGATCGCCGCGTACATGTCTTCATGTTCCGCATTGGCAACGAGCTTGGCATTCGGCACGTGCAGGGTGGCCTCGATTTTCTGCTTGAGCTTGTCGACCTCCATGATGACCTGCACGTTGGTGATCTTGTCAAAGTGCCCCGCAAGCTTGTTCAGCTTGCTCTCGGTGTACTCGCGCAGGGGCTTGGTAACTTCCAGTTGGTGTCCACTGATGTTGACTTGCATACAGCTTCTCCTTCGTTGCCAGTGCATAAAGCGGCGGGTAGGAATACCCGCCACTGGAACGCTGTGGCCCGCCCGTCACATCAAACGCTTACGCTCGCTGGAAGGCGCGATCCCTAAGGACTCGCGGTACTTGGCGACGGTTCGACGGGCGACCTGAATGCCTTGTGCCTCCAGTAAACCAGCGATCTTGCTGTCACTCAACGGCTTTTTCTGATTTTCCGCAGCAACCAGTTTTTTGATGATTGCGCGGATCGCCGTGGACGAGCATTCGCCGCCTTCGGATGTGCTGACATGGCTGGAGAAAAAGTATTTCAGCTCATATATGCCCCGTGGGGTATGCATGAATTTTTGTGTGGTCACCCGGGAAATCGTCGATTCGTGCATGCCCACCGCTTCTGCGATGTCGTGCAGGACCAGCGGTTTCATCGCCTCGTCACCATATTCCAGGAAGCCGCGCTGATGCTCGACGATCTGGGTGGCCACTTTCATCAGGGTTTCGTTGCGGCTTTGCAGGCTCTTGATGAACCAGCGCGCTTCCTGCAACTGGTTTCGCATAAAGGTGTTATCGGCGCTGGTGTCGGCACGGCGCACAAAACCGGCATATTGCGGGTTGACCCGCAGGCGCGGCACCGACTCCTGGTTCAGTTCCACCAACCAGCGCTCGTTGTCCTTGCGCACGATCACGTCGGGAACGACGTATTCGGCTTCACTGGACTCGATCTGCGAGCCTGGACGCGGGTTGAGGCTTTGCACCAGCTCGATGACCTGGCGCAGGTCGTCTTCCTTGAGCTTCATGCGCCGCATCAACTGGCTGTAGTCGCGGCTGCCCAGCAGGTCGATGTAGTCGGTGACCAGGCGCTGGGCCTCTGCGAGCCATGGGGTCTTGGCGGGCAGCTGGCGCAGTTGCAGCAGCAGGCATTCGCTCAGGGTGCGCGCACCGATGCCGGCGGGCTCGAACTGTTGGATGCGGTGCAGGACCGCTTCGATTTCGTCCAGCTCGATGTCCAGTTCCGGGTCGAAGGCCTCGAGAATCTCTTCGAGCGTCTCGTCCAGGTAACCCTGGTTATTGATGCAGTCGATCAGGGTCACGGCGATCAGGCGATCGGTGTCCGACATCGGCGCGAGGTTCAGTTGCCACAGCAGATGGCTCTGCAGGCTCTCGCCGGCGGAAGTACGGGTGGTGAAGTCCCACTCGTCATCGTCATTGCTGGGCAGGCTGCTGGCGCTGGTCTGGTAGACGTCCTCCCAGGCGGTGTCTACCGGGAGTTCGTTGGGAATGCGTTCGTTCCAATCGCCTTCCTCAAGGTTATCCACCGTGGGGGCGGTTTCCTGGTAGGAGGGTTCCTGTACGTCGGAATTGGGTTTTTGCTCGATGTTGTCGGCCAATGGGTCTGCATTATCGAAGTCGTCGCCTTCTTCCTGGCGTTCGAGCATCGGATTGGACTCCAGGGCCTCCTGGATTTCCTGTTGCAGGTCCAGGGTCGACAATTGGAGCAGGCGGATGGCCTGTTGCAGCTGCGGTGTCATCGTCAGCTGCTGGCCCATTCTCAGGACTAGCGATGGTTTCATGGCAGGGGCTTAACACCTTATTCGCCGGCGCAATGCGCCATCCACGACAGGGCGCGTGAGCGCCAAACATAAGCAAATTATATGCCTGATATCGGGGGCTTTGCCTAGAGCGCGGTAACAATAAAAATCCGGAGGTTTTCATTGACTCCCGCGCATCGGGCAAACGACCTGCCACCGCCTTGTTGTTGCAGGCGGCCTTACAGGCGGAACTCGTGACCCAGGTACACTTCCTTGACCAGTTCGTTGGCCAGGATGGTGGCAGAGTCGCCTTCGGCGATCAGCTGGCCATCGTTGACGATATACGCGGTTTCGCAGATATCGAGGGTCTCACGCACGTTGTGGTCAGTGATCAGTACACCGATGCCCTTGGCCTTGAGGTGGTGGATGATCTGCTTGATGTCGCCGACCGAGATGGGGTCGACGCCGGCAAACGGTTCGTCCAGCAGGATGAACTTGGGGGCAGTGGCCAGGGCGCGGGCGATTTCCACGCGACGACGCTCACCACCGGACAGGCTCATGCCAAGGTTGTCGCGAATGTGGTTGATGTGGAATTCCTGCAGCAGGCTTTCCAGTTCTTTGCGGCGGCCGTCACGGTCGAGTTCCTTGCGGGTTTCAAGGATGGCCATGATGTTGTCGGATACTGACAGCTTGCGGAAGATCGACGCTTCCTGCGGAAGATAGCCAATACCGGCACGGGCGCGGCCGTGCATTGGCTGGTGGCTCACATCCAGGTCGTCGATCAATACGCGACCTTGGTCCGCCTGGACCAGGCCGACGATCATGTAGAAGCAGGTGGTCTTGCCGGCGCCGTTAGGGCCAAGCAAGCCGACGATCTGGCCGCTGTCGATCGACAGGCTGACGTCGCGCACGACCTGACGGCTTTTATAGGCCTTGGCCAGATGCTGGGCTTTCAGGGTTGCCATTACTCGGCCTTCTTCTTCGGCTGGATAACCATGTCGATGCGTGGGCGTGGCGCGGTGACCTTGCTGCCATTGGCACGACCGGCGTTGGCGATCTGCTTCACGGTGTCATAGGTGATCTTCTCGCCTTCCGTGGAGTTGCCATCGGGGCTGAGTACCTTGGCCTGGTCGATCAGCACGATGCGATTCTGCTGGGCGTGATACTGGATGGTCTTGCCGTAGCCCTTCATCGGGCCGGTGTCGGTAGCCGACTGCTTCTGTTCGAAGTAAGCCAGGTTGCCCACCGAAGTCACTACGTCGATATCGCCCGCCTGGGTGCGCGTCAGTGTCACCGTGTTGCCGGTGATCTTCATCGAACCCTGGGTGATGATCACGCCGCCGGTATAGGTGGCGACGCCTTGCTTGTCATCCAGTTGCGCATCGTCAGCCGAGATGTGGATCGGTTGCTGGCTATCGTTCGGCAGAGCCCAGGCGCTCACGCTTCCCAGTGCTGCGCCCAGACCGAGCAAAATAGGGAGAGTTTTAACGAGCCTCATACTGTCCTCTTACGTTCGATAGCAGGTGTATCCTGCTTTCTTTCAAATACGCTTTCATTCCCTTGCCAGTCGATACACCGCCAGCGCCGTCGATTCTAACGTCTTGCTCGGTCTGCGCATATTGCTTCTGTGGGAATACGGTCATGCGACTGCTGGTAATCACGGTGTCACGGTTTTTGGCGTCAGTGCGCGCAACGCGTACCGAGTCAATCAGTTCTACCTCGGTGCCGTCCGGGTTCACCTCGCCACGCTTGCTCGTGACATGCCATGGGAACTCGGTGCCGCGGTACAGGTTCAGGTCCGGGTTGGTCAGCAGGGTGACTTCGGTGGCCTTCAAATGCTCGACTTTGTCCGAGGTCATCTCGTACTGCACCTTGCCGTCGGGCAGGAACTGCACGCTGTAGGCATTGGTTGCGTAATAGTCGATAGCCCCTTCGTCAACCTGCGCAACAGGCTGGTCGAGGAAGCGCCCCGGGCTGATATTCCAGTAGCCCACCGCCAGAAACAGCGCGGCAATGACTCCGAATAGCAGGAAGTTGCGAATCTTTTTACTCAGCATAAAACGCTCTATAGGTAGGCGGCGTGGGCCGCTTCAAGACTGCCCTGGGCTCGCAGGATCAGTTCACAGAACTCGCGGGCGGCACCTTCGCCGCCACGGGCGGTGGTGACGCCATGGGCGTGCTCGCGAACAAACGTCGCCGCATTGGCGACGGCCATGCCCAGGCCCACTCGGCGAATGACCGGCAAGTCGGGCAGATCATCGCCCAGATAGGCAACCTGCTCATAGCTTAGGTTGAGTTGGCCAAGAAGCTCGTCCAGAACCACCAGTTTATCCTCGCGGCCCTGATACAGGTGAGGAATACCGAGGTTTTGTGCGCGGCGTTCCACAACGGGGGTTTTCCTGCCGCTGATAATCGCCGTTTGCACGCCCGAAGCCATCAGCATCTTGATGCCCTGGCCGTCGAGGGTATTGAACGTCTTGAATTCGCTGCCGTCTTCGAGAAAGTACAGGCGGCCATCGGTCAGCACGCCGTCAACGTCGAAAATCGCCAGTTTGATGTGTTTGCCGCGTTGCAACAGGTCGCTGGTCATTTACATCACTCCCGCACGCAGCAAGTCGTGCATGTTCAGGGCGCCAACCGGGTGGTCGTCGCTATCGACCACCACCAGTGCGCCGATCTTGTGGTCTTCCATGATCTTCAAAGCTTCGGCCGCCAGCATTTCAGGGCGTGCGGTCTTGCCATGGGGGTCATCACGGCGTCGATGGTCGCGGTGCGGATATCGATGGTGCGGTCCAGGGTGCGGCGCAGGTCGCCGTCAGTGAATACCCCGGCCAGGCGCCCGTCGGCTTCCAGGATCACGGTCATGCCCAGGCCTTTGCGGGTCATTTCCATCAGCGCGTCCTTCAGCAGGGTGCCGCGTTGGACGTGGGGCAATTCCTCGCCCGAATGCATGACATTTTCCACTTTCAGCAGCAGGCGACGGCCCAGGGCACCACCCGGGTGGGAAAACGCGAAGTCTTCAGCGGTGAATCCGCGGGCTTCCAGCAGCGCCACGGCCAGGGCGTCGCCCATGACCAGGGCGGCGGTGGTGGAGGAGGTCGGCGCCAGGTTCAGCGGGCAGGCCTCGTGGTCCACGTGAACATTCAGGTTCACATCGCCGGCCTTGGCCAGGGTTGATTCCGGGTTGCCGGTGACGCTGATCATCTTGATGCCCAGGCGCTTGATCAGCGGCAGCAGGGTCACGATTTCGTTGGTGGTGCCGGAGTTGGACAGCGCCAGGATGATGTCATCCTTGGTGATCATGCCCATGTCGCCGTGGCTGGCTTCGGCCGGATGCACGAAAAATGCGGTGGTCCCGGTGCTGGCCAGGGTGGCGGCGATCTTGTTGCCGACGTGGCCTGACTTGCCCATGCCGACCACGACAACACGGCCCTTGCTGGCCAGGATCATCTCGCAGGCGCGTACGAAATCTGCGTCGATATGGGCCAGCAAGCCTTCTACGGCTTCAACTTCGAGGCGGATGGTGCGTTGCGCGGATTGAATAAGGTCGCTGGATTGGCTCATGTCTGAAGTCGTATAGCCTGACGAAAAGTCGGCGATTATAGCGGTAATGATCAATTCCCTCACGCAAGTTCGTCAGGCTTTATTCAACGAATGCCTGAGAACCATCCTCAGTAACATAGCCAGCAACGTTTTTTCCCTGTCCCTAAACTGAACTAGCGCAGTTCCGGCCTTGGGCGCCCTGTACCAGCAGTGATATAGTTCGCCGCCAGTTCGGTCCGCCCAGCCCATGTGGCTATCTATATGCGTCACCGTTGCAAACGTTTGTCGCATGCATGGTGTCTGAGTGAGAGGCTGCATCCCAAGGAGTTTAGATGAGTGCCGATAACGCCTACGCGGTCGAGCTGAAGGGACTGACCTTCAAGCGCGGGACGCGCAGCATCTTCAATAACGTCGATATTCGCATTCCCCGCGGCAAGGTCACGGGCATCATGGGTCCGTCCGGTTGCGGCAAGACCACGCTGCTGCGTCTGATGGGCATGCAATTGCGCCCCAGCGCCGGTGAAGTATGGGTCAACGGCCAGAACCTGCCGACGCTGTCGCGCAGTGATCTGTTCGATGCGCGCAAGCATATGGGGGTGCTGTTCCAGAGCGGTGCGCTGTTTACCGACCTCGATGTGTTCGAGAACGTGGCGTTTCCGTTGCGGGTGCATACCCAGCTGTCCGACGAAATGATTCGTGACATTGTGTTGCTGAAACTGCAGGCCGTGGGCCTTCGTGGTGCCATCGACCTGATGCCCGACGAACTGTCCGGCGGCATGAAGCGCCGCGTGGCCCTGGCGCGTGCCATTGCCCTCGACCCGCAGATCCTCATGTACGACGAGCCCTTCGTCGGCCAGGATCCGATTGCCATGGGCGTGCTGGTACGCCTGATCCGTCTGCTCAACGATGCGCTGGGTATCACCAGTATCGTGGTCTCCCACGACCTTGCAGAAACCGCGAGCATTGCCGATTACCTTTATGTAGTCGGCGATGGCCAGGTGCTGGGGCAGGGTACGCCTGAAGAACTGATGAACGCCGACAACCCGCGTATTCGCCAATTCATGACCGGCGATCCCGATGGCCCTGTGCCTTTTCACTTTCCGGCAGCGGATTACCGCTCAGACCTTCTGGGGAAGCGCTGATGCGCAAGACATCTCTCATCGAGAAGGTTCGCCTTTTCGGTCGATCCGGTATCGACATCGTCGAAGTGCTGGGCCGCTCGACGATTTTCCTGTTTCACGCGTTGCTCGGCCGTGGTGGCATCGGCGGCGGCTTCGGCCTGTTGATCAAGCAGTTGCATTCGGTGGGCGTGATGTCCCTGGTGATCATTGTGGTCTCCGGGGTGTTCATCGGGATGGTGCTGGCGTTGCAGGGCTTCAATATCCTGTCCAGCTACGGTTCGGAGCAGGCGGTAGGGCAGATGGTTGCCCTGACGCTGCTGCGTGAGCTGGGGCCGGTCGTGACCGCGTTGCTGTTCGCCGGGCGTGCGGGTTCTGCGTTGACCGCCGAAATCGGCAACATGAAGTCCACCGAGCAGTTGTCCAGCCTGGAAATGATCGGCGTGGACCCGCTCAAGTACATTGTTGCCCCGCGCCTGTGGGCCGGCTTTATTTCCCTGCCGTTGCTGGCGATGATCTTCAGCGTGGTCGGTATCTGGGGCGGCTCGTGGGTGGCGGTGGACTGGTTGGGCGTCTATGACGGCTCCTACTGGGCCAACATGCAAAACAGCGTGACCTTCAGCGGTGACGTGCTCAACGGCATCATAAAGAGCATCGTCTTCGCCTTTGTAGTGACCTGGATCGCCGTATTCCAAGGCTACGACTGTGAGCCCACTTCAGAAGGGATCAGTCGCGCCACCACCAAGACCGTTGTGTACGCCTCGTTGGCAGTACTGGGCCTTGACTTCATTTTGACCGCCTTGATGTTTGGAGATTTCTGATGCAAAACCGCACTGTGGAAATCGGTGTCGGCCTTTTCTTGCTGGCTGGCATCCTGGCTTTACTGTTGCTGGCCCTGCGAGTCAGCGGCCTTTCGGCCAGCCCCACCGCCGATACTTATAAACTTTACGCGTACTTCGACAATATCGCCGGTTTGACTGTCAGAGCTAAAGTGACCATGGCCGGTGTGACCATCGGCAAGGTCACGGCAATCGATCTGGATCGCGACAGCTTCACCGGTCGAGTGACGATGCAACTGGACAAGAAGGTAGATAATCTGCCGACCGACTCCACTGCATCTATCCTCACTGCGGGCCTGCTGGGCGAGAAGTACATCGGTGTCAGTGTGGGCGGGGAAACAGCCCTGCTCAAGGATGGCTCGACCATCCACGACACGCAGTCGTCGCTGGTGCTTGAAGACCTGATCGGTAAATTCCTGCTCAATACGGTCAATAAAGACGCCAAATGAGGAATCTGTACATGATCTCTACCTTGCGACGTGGCCTCCTGGTACTGCTGGCAGCGCTGCCGTTGATGGCCAACGCAGCGGGTTCTGCGCACGAACTGGTGCAGGACACTACCAACAAGATGTTGGCTGACCTGACTGCCAATAAAGAGCAGTACAAGCAAGATCCGAGCAAATTCTACGAGGCGCTGAACAGCATCGTGGGCCCGGTCGTCGATGCTGAAGGTATTTCGCGCAGCATCATGACGGTCAAATATTCGCGCAAGGCCACACCTGCGCAAATGCAGACGTTCCAGGAGAACTTCAAGCGCGGCCTGTTCCAGTTCTATGGCAACGCTTTGCTCGAGTACAACAACCAGGGCATTACCGTCGCTCCCGCCGGGGATGAGTCGGGTGACCGCACCAGTGTCAACATGAGCGTCAAGGGCAACAATGGTGCCGTCTACCCTGTGCAGTACACGCTGGAGAAGATCAATGGCGAGTGGAAACTGCGCAATGTGATCATCAACGGCATCAACATCGGCAAGCTGTTCCGTGACCAGTTCGCCGACGCGATGCAGCGCAATGGCAACGACCTGGACAAAACCATCAATGGTTGGGCCGGTGAAGTCGCCAAGGCCAAGGAAGAGACCGATAAAGCCGCCGGGAAACCTGTGCAATGACCGAGTCGGCTGTTCGTCTCGGCGACGCGGGCGAGCTGTTCCTCAGCGGCGTGCTCGATTACCGCACCGGGCCTGACCTGCGCAAGCAGGGCCAGGCGCTGATCAAGACCAGCACGGCCCCTGCGCTAGTGCTGGATTGCTCGGCGGTAACCAAGTCCAGCAGTGTCGGCTTGTCGTTGCTGCTGTGTTTCATGCGTGATGCCGAAGCGGCCAAAAAGTCGGTCACCCTTCGTGCATTGCCCGAAGACATGCGTGAAATCGCCGAAGTTTCCGGTTTGACCGAGCTGTTGGCGCATCCTTAATACACATTATCGATAAAGCCCCCCGTCAGAGTCCTGCTATGCGGGGTTCGCAGGCGCGGGGCTTTTTTGTATGATGTGCGACCCGTGCGCACTGGGCGCCGATAGAGGTTGATCATGCAGGCCCTAGAAGTTAAGAGCTTTCTCGAAGGAAAGCTGCCGGATACGAACGTAGAAGTTGAAGGCGAAGGCTGCAACTTCCAGCTGAACGTGATTAGCGATGAACTGGCGGCACTCAGCCCGGTCAAGCGTCAGCAGCAGATCTATGCCCATTTGAACCCGTGGATCACCGATGGCAGCATCCACGCGGTCACTATGAAATTTTTCAGCCGCGCGGCCTGGGCCGAGCGCACCTGAGCCCCCAAGGCGTCGAGATTCTTATGGATAAATTGATTATTACCGGCGGTGCCCGCCTTGATGGCGAGATTCGCATTTCCGGTGCGAAAAACTCTGCCTTGCCGATCCTGGCTGCGACCCTGCTGTGCGATGGCCCTGTGACCGTGGCCAACCTGCCGCACCTGCACGACATCACCACCATGATCGAGCTGTTTGGTCGCATGGGTATTGAGCCGGTAATCGACGAGAAGCTGTCCGTCGAAATCGATCCGCGCACCATCAAGACCCTGATCGCCCCGTACGAACTGGTGAAGACCATGCGTGCGTCGATCCTGGTATTGGGCCCGATGGTCGCTCGTTTCGGCGAAGCCGAAGTCGCATTGCCTGGCGGTTGCGCCATTGGCTCGCGTCCGGTGGACCTGCACATCCGTGGCCTTGAGGCCATGGGCGCGACCATCGACGTCGAAGGCGGCTACATCAAGGCCAAGGCGCCGGAAGGCGGCCTGCGTGGCGCCAACTTCTTCTTTGATACCGTCAGTGTGACCGGTACCGAGAACATCATGATGGCTGCTGCTTTGGCCAATGGCCGCAGTGTGCTGCAAAACGCTGCGCGCGAGCCTGAAGTGGTCGACCTGGCCAACTTCCTGATCGCCATGGGTGCCAACATCACCGGCGCCGGCACCGACACCATTACCATCGACGGTGTGAAACGCCTGCACCCGGCCACCTACAAAGTGATGCCGGACCGCATCGAGACCGGTACCTACCTGGTTGCTGCCGCCGTCACCGGTGGTCGCGTCAAGGTCAAGGACACCGATCCGACCATCCTGGAAGCGGTCCTGGAAAAACTGCGCGAAGCCGGTGCCGAAATCACCACCGGTGAAGACTGGATCGAGCTGAACATGCACGGCAAGCGGCCAAAAGCCGTTAACGTGCGTACCGCTCCATACCCGGCGTTCCCGACCGACATGCAGGCGCAGTTCATCTCCTTGAACGCCATTGCCGAAGGCACGGGTGCCGTGATCGAGACCATCTTCGAAAACCGTTTCATGCACGTGTACGAACTGCACCGCATGGGCGCGAAGATCCAGGTCGAAGGCAACACTGCCATCGTGACCGGCACCGAGAAGCTCAAGGGCGCGCCAGTCATGGCCACCGACCTGCGCGCTTCGGCCAGCCTGGTGATCTCGGCGCTGATCGCCGAAGGCGATACCCTGATCGACCGCATCTACCACATAGACCGTGGCTACGAGTGCATCGAAGAGAAACTGCAGATGCTCGGCGCGAAAATCCGCCGCGTTCCGGGCTAGTCCCCGGAGTGATCTGTGGCGAGGGAGCTTGCTCGCGCTGGAGTGCGAAGCGCTCCCAAGATTTTTGGGGCCGCTTCGCGACCCAGCGGGAGCAAGCTCCCTCGCCACAGGGCTGTGCTTGCTGTTAGCTGAATTTGTTTCAAATCGAGGCTGTCATGGCCTCGATCTGTGTCTGGCGTCGTTTGCGACCGGACAGCAATAGCCTGATGAAGGACTGACGTTTCCCATGTTGACCATCGCACTGTCTAAGGGCCGCATCCTTGACGACACTTTGCCGCTTCTGGCTGAAGCGGGCATCGTGCCGACCGAGAATCCGGACAAGAGCCGCAAGCTGATCATCCCTACGACCCAGGACGACGTTCGCCTGCTGATCGTACGGGCTACCGACGTGCCGACCTATGTTGAACATGGCGCGGCCGACCTCGGTGTCGCCGGTAAAGACGTGCTGATGGAATACGGCGGCCAAGGCCTGTACGAGCCGCTGGACCTGCGCATTGCCCTGTGCAAGCTGATGACCGCCGGCCGTGTCGGTGATGTCGAGCCTAAAGGTCGCCTGCGCGTGGCCACCAAGTTCGTCAACGTCGCCAAGCGCTACTACGCCGAGCAAGGCCGCCAGGTCGACATCATCAAGCTATACGGCTCGATGGAGCTGGCGCCGCTGATCGGCCTGGCCGACAAGATCATCGACGTGGTCGACACCGGCAACACCCTGCGTGCCAACGGTCTCGAACCACAGGACTTTATCGCCGACATCAGCTCTCGGCTGATCGTCAACAAAGCGTCGATGAAGATGCAGCACGCCCGTATCCAGGCGTTGATCGACACCCTGCGCAAGGCAGTGGAGT
This sequence comes from Pseudomonas sp. NIBRBAC000502773, assembly GCF_006517195.1. NCBI lineage: Bacteria > Pseudomonadati > Pseudomonadota > Gammaproteobacteria > Pseudomonadales > Pseudomonadaceae > Pseudomonas > Pseudomonas sp. NIBRBAC000502773. The sequence continues at coordinate 4,359,754 of NZ_CP041189.1, forward strand.
CTCGACACCGCGGTTGACTCATCCGCGTAGCTGAAAAGCTGCGCCCGTCTATCCGCCTCATAGCCAGAATTCTCAGGTGCCCAAGCGGAAACGACTGCTAGTTTAGGGCGCCTGAGTTTTTGCCAATTCTATTGAGGCCCTCGCTATGACCACGTCCACTGCAATTGCCCGACTCAACGCTGCCGACCCGGATTTCGCCCATCATCTGGATCATCTGCTGAGCTGGGAAAGCGTGTCCGACGACTCGGTCAACCAGCGGGTCCTCGACATTATCAAGGCGGTGCGCGAGCGCGGTGATGCGGCGCTGGTGGATTTCACCCGGCAGTTCGACGGTCTGGACGTCAAGTCCATGTCCGACCTGATCCTGCCCCGCGAACGCCTGGAACTGGCCCTGACGCGCATCACCGCGCCCCAGCGCCAGGCCCTCGAAGTCGCCGCGACCCGAGTGCGCAGCTACCACGAAAAACAGAAGCAGGATTCCTGGAGCTATACCGAGGCTGACGGTACTGTACTGGGCCAGAAGGTCACGCCCCTGGACCGTGCCGGTTTGTACGTGCCGGGTGGCAAAGCCTCGTACCCCTCGTCGGTATTGATGAACGCGATTCCCGCCAAGGTGGCCGGCGTCACCGAAGTGGTCATGGTGGTACCCACCCCGCGCGGTGAAATCAACGAACTGGTACTGGCTGCCGCCTGCATTGCCGGTGTCGACCGCGTGTTTACCATCGGCGGTGCCCAAGCGGTTGCCGCCCTGGCTTATGGCACCGAAAGCGTGCCGAAGGTCGACAAGGTGGTCGGCCCCGGCAACATCTACGTGGCCACTGCCAAGCGCCACGTGTTCGGCCAGGTCGGTATCGACATGATCGCCGGCCCGTCGGAAATTCTCGTGGTGTGTGACGGCCAGACCGATCCGGACTGGATCGCCATGGACCTGTTCTCCCAGGCCGAGCACGACGAGGACGCCCAGGCGATCCTGGTCAGCCCGGACGCCGAGTTCCTCGACAAGGTCGCCGCCAGCATCAATAAGCTGCTGCCGACCATGGACCGCGCCGAGATTATCGAGAAGTCGATCAATGGCCGTGGCGCGCTGATCCTGGTGCGTGACATGGAGCAGGCTATCGAAGTGGCCAACCGTATCGCGCCGGAGCACCTGGAGCTGTCTGTGGCCGATCCACAGGCCTGGCTGCCGTCGATTCGCCATGCGGGTGCGATCTTCATGGGCCGCCACACCAGCGAAGCGCTGGGCGACTACTGTGCCGGTCCCAACCACGTGCTGCCGACGTCCGGCACCGCGCGCTTCTCGTCGCCGCTGGGGGTGTATGACTTCCAGAAGCGTTCGTCGATCATCTTTTGCTCGCCACAAGGCGCTTCCGAATTGGGCAAGACCGCCTCGGTGCTGGCCCGTGGTGAATCCCTGAGCGCCCACGCCCGTAGTGCTGAGTATCGAATTCTGGAAGAGGGGAAATAACACATGAGCAAATTCTGGAGCCCCTTCGTCAAGGACCTCGTGCCTTACGTGCCCGGCGAGCAACCGAAGCTGACCAGGCTGGTCAAGCTCAACACCAATGAAAACCCCTACGGCCCGTCGGCCAAGGCGCTGGCTGCGATGCAGGCCGAGTTGAACGACAACCTGCGCCTGTACCCGGACCCCAACAGCGACCTGCTCAAGCAGGCCGTGGCCAAGTACTACGGGATAGACGCCGGCAAGGTGTTCCTCGGTAACGGCTCCGATGAAGTCCTGGCGCACATTTTCCACGGCCTGTTCCAGCACGAGCTGCCGTTGCTGTTCCCGGATATCAGCTACAGCTTCTATCCGGTGTACTGCGGCCTCTACGGCATCAAGTCCGACCCGGTGCCGTTGGATGAGCAGTTCCAGATCCGCGTAGCGGACTACGCCAGGCCCAACGGCGGGATCATCTTCCCCAACCCGAACGCGCCCACCGGCTGTGTGCTGGCGCTGGACGCCGTGGAGCAGATCCTCAAGGCCAGCCCGGATTCGGTAGTGGTGGTCGATGAAGCCTATATCGACTTTGGCGGCGAAACAGCCATCAGCCTGGTGGACCGTTACCCGAACCTGCTGGTGACCCAGACCCTGTCCAAATCGCGCTCACTGGCCGGTTTGCGCGTGGGCCTGGCCGTGGGCCACCCTGACCTCATCGAAGCGCTGGAGCGGGTCAAGAACAGCTTCAACTCCTACCCGCTGGATCGCCTGGCGATTGTCGGCGCGGCGGCGGCGTTCGAGGACCGGGCGTACTTCGACAAGACGTGCCAGTTGGTCATCGACAACCGCAACAAGGTGGTCGCGCAATTGGAAGGTAAAGGCTTTGAAGTGTTGCCGTCAGCGGCCAACTTCATCTTTGCCCGCCACCCACGACACGACGCAGCCGGCCTGGCGGCCAAGCTGCGTGAGCAAGGGGTGATCGTGCGGCACTTCAAGCAGGAGCGGATTGCCCAGTTCCTGCGGATCAGCATCGGTACGCCGGAGCAGAACCAGGCGCTGATTGATGGTCTCGGCGAGCTTTAACGGGCGCTGAAATCAAATGTGGGAGGGGGCAAGCCCCCTTGTATGTTTAGACTTGAAGGGGTGGGTGGGACTAAAAGCCCGATTCTGACTCTAACCAGTACAGACCGTGGGAGACTTCGTCCCACCCCTTCTACCCAAAAGCGCCAATAAGGAATTCATCGGCAAGGCCGACGATAGAGACAAGTCAGCGCAACGGTAGACCCCAACAAGCTCTTAAACCCTAGCTCCGAGGATTCGTCATGACAATCCTTACTTCGCAAACGGTCGTGGGTGTTGATGTGGCCAAGGCTGAGGTGCTCGTCTATCGTGCCGATCTGCAAACCACACAAGCCATCCCCAATAATCGAACAGCACTCAAACGCTGGCTCAAGACGCTGCCCGCCCAAAGTGGCATTGCCGTCGAGGCCACCAATATTTACCACTTGGACACGGTTGAGTTGGCCCATGAGTTGGGTCATCAGGTCTACGTCGTGGACGGTTATCGCTTGAGTCATTACCGTCGCGGTGTCGGCCAACGAGCTAAAAATGATCCGTGCGATGCTCGTCTTCTAGCTCGGTACCTGGCGCATGAACAGGGTGGATTACGCGCTTGGAGCCCGCCACCCAAGGCTTACAAGGCCCTGCAAAGTCTGCTTCATCGACGGGCAGCACTGATCAAGGCGCGCGTCAGTCTGGCTCAGAGCTGGGCCGATGAGCCGCGCCTGGAAGAGGAGCTGAAATGTCTGATGGAGACGTTTAAGCACTCGGATTTGGCCATTCAAAAAAAGCTGCGCGACCTGAGCAAAGAGGCTGGAGTCGCCGAAAATATTGAGCGTTGCAAGGCCATTGAAGGCGTCGGAGTACTGACGGCAACCGGATTTGCGACGGCTTTTTTGCGTGGCGAGTTTAAGGATAGCAATGCCTTCATCGCTTTTTTGGGCATGGACTTGAGGGTCGATGACTCGGGAAAAAAGACGGGGAGTCGCAGTCTGACCAAGAAAGGGGATCCGGAAATACGGCGTCTGGCCCACAACTCGGCCATGGCTGCCTGTCGTTCAGCGACCTGGAAACCATTTTATGAAGGGTACCTGGCCAGAGGATTCAAGAAGACTCAGGCCTTGGTAATTCTTGCCCGAAAACTCGCACGGGTGGCGTTCGCCCTGATGAAAAACCAGAGCGAATACCAACCGAATCGGCCGTTGCAGGGTTGTCCTGCAACATAGAATCTCCCACATTGGTTTTTGCGTTGGCAGTTAGATCAGCGGCTCATCCGGCTTCTTGTTCTTCCAGCCATCATTGCCCGGCAGCAACAGGTTCAGGCCAATCGCTACCACCGCACACAGGGCAATGCCCTTCAGGCCGAAGTCATCCGGACCGGTCCCGGTTCCCACCAGCACCCCACCAATCCCGAACACCAGGGTCACCGACACAATCACCAGATTGCGCGCCTCGCCCAGGTCGATCCTGTGGCGGATCAAGGTGTTCATCCCCACCGCGGCAATCGAGCCGAACAGCAGGCACAGGATCCCGCCCATCACCGGCACCGGGATGCTTTGCAGCAGTGCGCCGAACTTGCCGATGAACGCCAGGCTGATGGCAAACACTGCCGCCCAGGTCATGATCTTCGGGTTGTAGTTCTTGGTCAGCATCACCGCGCCCGTCACTTCGGCGTAGGTGGTGTTCGGCGGGCCGCCAAACAGGCCGGCGGCCGTGGTGGCGATTCCGTCACCGAGCAGGGTGCGGTGCAGGCCAGGCTTCTTCAGGTAGTCGCGACCGGTCACGCTGCCCACCGCAATCACGCCGCCGATATGTTCGATCGCCGGGGCCAGGGCCACCGGGACGATAAACAGGATCGCCTGCCAGTTGAACTCCGGCGCGGTGAAGTGGGGCAAAGCGAACCACGGGGCGGCGGCGATCTTCGCCGTGTCGACCACGCCAAAGTAGAACGCCATGGCAAAGCCCACCAGCACGCCGGAGATGATCGGCACCAGGCGGAAGATACCCTTGCCGAACACCGCGACGATCAACGTGGTCAGCAGCGCCGGCATCGAGATCATCATCGCCGTCTGGTAATGAATCAACTCGGCGCCATCGCCGGATTTACCCATCGCCATGTTCGCGGCAATCGGTGCCATGGCCAGGCCGATGGAAATGATCACCGGGCCGATCACCACGGGCGGCAGCAGGCGGTCGATGAAACCGGTGCCTTTGATCTTCACGGCCAGGCCGAGGAAGGTATAGACAAAACCGGCCGCCATCACCCCGCCCATGGTCGCCGCGAGGCCGAACTGGCCCTTGGCAAGAATGATCGGGGTAATGAAGGCAAAGCTCGACGCCAGGAAGACCGGCACCTGCCGTCCTGTCACCACCTGGAACAACAACGTGCCCAGGCCGGCGGTGAACAGGGCGACGTTTGGATCAAGACCTGTGATCAGTGGCATCAACACCAGCGCGCCAAATGCTACGAAGAGCATCTGTGCGCCAGACAGGATCTGGCGCCAAAGCGGGTCGTTGAACTCATCCTGCATGCTCACGCGTCCTTCTGCTTGGTGCCGAAGATCTTGTCACCGGCATCGCCCAGGCCTGGGATGATGTAACCGTGTTCGTTCAGGCGCTCGTCGATGGAGGCGGTGTAGATCTGCACGTCCGGGTGGGCTTTCTCGACGGCGGCGATGCCTTCGGGCGCGGCCACCAGCACCATGGCACGGATGTCCCGGCAACCGGCTTTTTTCAGCAGGTCGATGGTGGCAACCATGGAGCTGCCGGTAGCGAGCATCGGGTCGATGATCATGGCCAGGCGCTCGTTGATTTCCGGTACGAGTTTTTCCAGGTAGGTGTGGGCCTGCAGGGTTTCTTCGTTGCGGGCGACGCCGACGGCGCTGACCTTGGCGCCCGGGATCAGGCTGAGCACGCCTTCGAGCATGCCGATACCGGCACGCAGGATCGGCACCACGGTGATCTTCTTACCGGCGATCTTCTCGACCTGGACAGTGCCAGCCCAACCTTCGATGTCGTAGGTTTCCAGGGGCAAATCTTTGGTGGCTTCGTAAGTGAGCAGCGCTCCAACTTCCTGAGCAAGCTCACGGAAATTCTTCGTGCTGATGTCGGCGCGGCGCATAAGGCCGAGTTTGTGTCGGATCAGCGGGTGGCGGATCTCGCGAGTGGGCATGGGAAAGGCTCCGGCGGCGGGCAAAAAAACCGGCCTAGATTAATCTATCCGAGGGTGTTGTCCTATAGACATCTAGTACGTTAGTCCATTAAGGCTTGCTCGGAGCGCACGAGAAGCGTACCTTCGCCCGCTTTTCTTGCCACAGCACCCCTTGGAGAGCGCCATGTCCGCTGATCTCGAGCATATCCGTCAAATCATGCGCGAGGCTGACTGCCTGTACACCGAAGCGCAAGTCGAAGCAGCGATCGCCAAGGTTGGCGCACACATCACCCGCGAAATGGCCGACACCAACCCGGTGGTCTTCTGCGTGATGAACGGTGGTCTGATCTTCGCCGGCAAATTGCTGACTTACCTACAGTTCCCGTTGGAAGCGTCCTACCTGCACGCCACTCGCTATCGCAACGAAACCAGCGGCGGCGACCTGTTCTGGAAAGCCAAGCCGGAAGTTTCGTTCATCGACCGCGACGTGCTGATCATCGACGACATCCTCGATGAGGGCCACACCCTGGGCGCGATCATCGACTTCTGCAAACACGCAGGCGCACGTAAGGTGCACACTGCCGTGCTGATCGACAAAGACCACGACCGCAAGGCCCGTCCCGAGTTGAAAGCCGATTTCGTCGGCCTGTCGTGCATCGATCGCTACATCTTCGGTTACGGTATGGATTACAAGGGCTACTGGCGCAACGCCAATGGAATCTACGCCGTCAAAGGTATGTAACCCATGACTCGCTTTCTTGATCAGACGCTGTTTGCCGAGTTGGCCGAGAAAGCGGGCGCCAGCCTCCGTGGCCGGCATCATCACAACTTTCATCAGATGGAAGAGCCGTGCCATCGCCTGGCCGTGGGCCTGCAGCCCAGCACCTACGTGCCGCCCCATCGGCACTTGAGCGCGGACAAGGCGGAAACCTTGCTGGTCCTCCAGGGTCGCTTGGGCTTGCTGGTGTTCAGCGACACCGGCGAGGTGCTCGCCAAGCGCGTGATGCAGGCCGGCGGCGAATGCTCGGGCGTCGACCTGCCGCCCGGCGTGTTCCATGGCCTGGTGGTGCTGGCGCCCGACACGGTGATGTTCGAGTGCAAGGCCGGGCCTTATCGGCCGGTGGGCGAAGGCGAACTGGCCGATTGGGCGCCCCGTGAAGGCGACGCCAATGTGGCCGAGTATCAACGCTGGATGCTTGCCCAGTTCGATTGAGCTACAGTGCTGGGTCACCTCTTGCGGAGCGGCCCATGAGCCTGTTGATACGCACCTGCGCCGCCCTGGCGTTGACCCTCAGTCTGCCGCTGGCTGCGGCGCCTGCGCCGATGCATGCGCAGTTCCTGCCGCCGGACGATCTGACCCTGCGCGCCGAAGCCCCTGACCAGCAGCAACTGCTGCAAGTCACCGAATATGCGGTGGTGGTGGGCAACCAGCGTCAATCCACGCAACAACCGATCCCGGTGACCTCGCCGCTGATGATCCGCCTCAAGGGCAAGTCCCTGAACAAAGGCGCGACCATCAGCCAGGTGGTGCTCAACTTCGATGCCGAGAGCAAAAGCCTGAAAAAGCCGGTGTACGATGACAAGAGCAAAACCTTGACCCTGTCCTACCCGGTGGCCCAGTACCGAGTGATTGTCGACCTGCTGCGCAATGACACGGTGTATGTGCAGTTCCTCAGTTACGCCAACGGGCATGTCTGGGCGGATGTGCATACCGGTGCTGTTCGTAGCAAATAGCAAAAACACTGAAGAACCAGTGTGGGAAGGGCTTGCCCCCGCCCACATTGGTTCTTCACCGCTTTCGAAGCCTGCGCCTCGCAGGTAGACTTCAAACCCCGTGTAAATGTCTGCTGGCTGGAGTCGGTAATGCGTAAAGATAAGAAACAGGTGATTGGTGACGAGATCGGCGACGACCAGATCAAGTTGTTCCTGGACTTCGAGCCGGTTGACGCGACGTCCCCGTCCCTGCACAAACTGATCAAGGCCTACCGTGGCCTGCGTATCGACGACTTCGAACGCTTCCTGGTTTTCTTCAAGGCGGCCGGTTTGGACCTGGATGGCAAGGATGAGCACGGCCAGACGTTTGTCGACCTGATCAAGGACCAGCGCAACGCCGCCGACTATATCGAGCTGATCAACAACGCCCGCGGCTGATTATTCCTGGGCATAAAAAACGCCCCGTTCTCATCGCGAGAACGGGGCGTTTTTCATGGCCGCAATGCCTTAGGCGTAGCTCTCGGCCTCGTTGCTCTGCTCAACCAGTTCGAGGCTGATGTTGTTCTGTGCGTTGATCTTGCGATACAGCTCAGCATCAGTCTCCAGGACCTTCTCCCGCGCCGGGAAGATCTCGTGCAGCTTGGTCGCCCATTCACCGGCAGCTTTCTGCGGGAAGCAACGCTCGATCAATTCCAGCATGATCGACACCGTCACCGAGGCGCCCGGGGAGGCACCCAGCAGCGCAGCCAGCGAGCCGTCCTTGGCCGCGACCAGCTCGGTGCCAAATTGCAGCACGCCGCCTTTCTTCGGGTCTTTCTTGATGATCTGCACCCGTTGGCCGGCCACTTCCAGGCGCCAGTCTTCGGCTTTCGCTTCAGGGTAGAAGCGACGCAGGGATTCCAGGCGCTGCTCCATGGACTGCATCACTTCGCTGACCAGGTACTTGGTCAGGTCCATGTTGTCGCGGGCCACGGCCAGCATCGGGCCAATGTTGCCGGCGCGAACCGACAGCGGCAGGTCGAGGAACGAACCGTGCTTGAGGAACTTGGTGGTGAAGCCGGCGTATGGCCCGAACAGCAGCGATTTCTTGCCGTCGACTACGCGGGTGTCCAGGTGCGGCACGGACATCGGCGGCGAGCCCACGGCGGCCTGGCTGTAGACCTTGGCCTGGTGGTGCTTGACCACTTCCGGGTTGTCGCAACGCAGCCACTGGCCGCTGACCGGGAAACCGCCAAACCCTTTGCTTTCTTCGATGCCCGAGGCCTGCAGCAGCGGCAGGGCCGCGCCACCGGCGCCGAGGAACACGAACTTGGCGTCCACTTCGCGGCTGTTGCCACTGTTGACGTCCTTGATGCTCACGGTCCAGCCCGCGCCGTTACGTTTGAGGCCGGTCACGCGCTTGCTGTACTTGACCTGGGCGTCGGGGGAGCTGGTCAGGTGAGTGAGCAACTGGTTGGTCAGGGCGCCGAAGTTGACGTCGGTGCCGTTCATCACACGGGTGGCCGCAATTTTTTCGTCGAGCGGGCGGCCCGGCATCATCAGCGGCATCCACTCGGCCATTTCGCTGCGGTCTTCGGTGTAGTGCATGTCCGAGAACGCATGGTGCTGGCTGAGAGTTTCAAAGCGCTTCCTGAGGAACTCCACGCCTTTTTCGCCCTGCACGAAGCTCAGGTGCGGCACCGGGCTGATAAAGGACTTGGACGAGCCAAAGGTGCCCTTCCTGGTCAGGTAGGCCCAGAACTGCTTCGACACCTCGAACTGGGTGTTGATGTGCACGGCTTTCTTGATGTCGATGGAGCCATCGGCGGCCTGGGGCGTGTAGTTCAGCTCACACAGCCCGGCGTGGCCGGTACCGGCGTTGTTCCACGGGTTGGAACTTTCCGCGGCACCCGAGTCCATCAGCTCAACGACTTCCAGCTTGAGGCCGGGGTCGAGCTCTTTGAGCAGTACGGCCAGGGTGGCACTCATGATGCCGGCCCCTACCAGTACTACGTCGACTGCTTCGTTATGCGCCATTTAACGCGTCTCCAAAATCTGCAGCACCAAATTGACGGCATGGCTGCCAGGAGTGACGGGGCGTTTCACGTGTTGCCCCAGATTACCCATGGCCAGGATCGCCATGTCCGTTTCGCAATTCCTTGCACATTCAGCACACGCTTCCTGCCCGGCCTGATCTGCCTATGAACGCATTCATGGGCGCCTGTGGCAATTCGACTTATGGTCAAAGCGTGCGATTCGTGCAATCAATCCGTAGCGGACAGGCTCAAGCTCCGGTGTTTGCGGAGTACTCGGTCCTGTGTGGTTGGGCTGTTCCAGACGCTGATGGTGCTTGTACAAACGCCAAACTATTCATTTGCTCGCCACACTCTTGTGAAGTTGTGAAAACCCGTTTTTTTCACGCTCTTTTGAAGACGTGAACCTCAAAAAAGGGCTGCCCCAGCCTGGCACCTGGCCCGCAAACCTCCGCCGACACGCGGCAAAACGGGCAAACAACTCAAGTGGCCGAGCGCAATGGCAGCTCTGGCAGATTCGGTAAAGGCGGGTGGTTTGCAAAGGAAACAGCAAGCGCGCCAGCTTCACTCGATCTGTGTGGGCGGCTCTCTGTGGGCGATTCTTGGGGTTAATACCGAGGCATTAACGATGCTGCGAGGCCCGATCAGGAGACGTCCTTATAATCGGGGGGAGATTGTAGCGAAGAACGCCGGGGAAATGGGCGGGTTTTATGACTTTTATTAGGCGTTCGGTCAGGCGGCCAACGCCTGGTGACGTGGCGACCGCGCTGGGCGTGGGCTTACACGGGCGCGAGCCGGCAACGGATGATGCATCCAGCTCAGGCGAATTTCTTCGATTTCTACCCAGCCTTCGCCGACGGGAGGGTGGCAGCACGCTTTGAAGGCCTGGCAGCGGCCTTGCGCATCGAGCAGGGCGAACTGGCGAAGGGCGGGCTTGCGCGTAAACAGCGACCAGAGAAAATGCATGGCGATCAACCTCCTGAGATTGAGGCCAAGCATGCCTGCTTCGGATGACGAGCCCATGTAACGGCTATGACATATCGGTGACATCGAACCGCAGGCGAAGCCCCGGGTCACAGGTTGTAACTGACGCTAGTTCCCAGCAGGGGCGCCCCGCTATACTGCCGGCCTGTCGGTACCTGATTTCTGGAGAGAAGCGCATGTTGCAACGCCTGTTGTTCGGTTTGATCACTGTGACCAGCTTGACCCTGGTTGGCTGCGCCAACAGCCCGCAGCAACTGACCCCGGAACCGAAAATCACCACGCAGCTGGCCCCGGTGGGCCATGGCCAGCCGGTGTCGGTACGGGTGGTGGACGGTCGTCCGTCGCCGACACTCGGTTCGCGCGGTGGCCTGTATCCGGAAACCGCCCTGGTGTCGGTGAACGCTCAAGACGTGCTGCCCAAGCTGCAGGCCCAGGCCGAAGCGGCCGTGCGCCTGCTGGGGTTTACCCCCAGCCCCAACGCGCCGGGCGCTCCGCAGTTGACGATCACCCTGGCCGAGTTGAAGTATCAGTCGCCTAAAGACGGTCTTTACGTGACCGAGGCGTCCATTGGCGCCACCTTCAAGTCCGACGTCACCGCCGGCACCCGTCGCTACAGCGGCCGTTACGGTGCGTCGCTGAACCAGCGTTTCGGCATGTCGCCTAACCAGGAAACCAACACCAAGCTGGTCAGCGACGTCCTGAGCGACGCCTTGACCCGCTTGTTCAAGGACCCAAGCATCGGTTCATTGCTCAGCTCGCAGTAATCGCTCAAACAAAAAACCGGGCTCAGCGATGAGCCCGGTTTTTTTATGCCTTCAGTTTCACGCTGCCGTGTCGATGCAAAAGTCCAGCATGCTCACCCCCGTCAACAGATCGGCCTCCGGCAAGTCTGCATGCTGGTGCCCGCCAAGGGCGCAATACACCAGCCAGTGGCGGTCCTGCACGTTGAACGCCAGGCCGCCGATCAGCGCCTCTTGCTCGTCGCTTTGGGCAATCAGATACAGCCGATCCTGGTTGTGCGCGTGCAGCATGACAAGCTCCTGAGTGTTCGAAGGGCAACAGAGTGGCTTGTTAAGGTGACGTTCAGGTGACGGCGTAAATTACTGGATACATTAGCCGTCCATGGGGGCGGAGCGGTTTTGGCGTTCGATGCCACTACCGTTCAGGTTTGTATCTGAACCGATACCCAGACACTGTTTCATCGAGGTTTGCGATGGCGCTGCCCGCACTATTGATCAATGCCGTGGCTTTATCAGTGGCCTGCCCAGGCGCTGCGCTGTTGTTCATCACTCGCCTGCGCGAGCGACGCGCGATGGCTGAGTTGACTGCGCAAAGTGAAGATCGCGCAATCGACCAGCCCATGCTGTTCCTGGATGTGCGCACCGAGCGGGCGCACCGTGTGGCTTACCGCATCGGGTTCGCCTGCCTTGGACTGGCGCTGGCTATTTCCTGGCTCAGCACCCGAATCTAAAAAACCGCAGAACCAAAGTGGGAGGGGCTTGCCCCCTCCCATATTTTTTTGATCGGTGGTTACAGCGGGATCCCGGCCTTGACCCGATACTGATTGCGCACTGGCGTCGCGTATTGCACCACCAGGAAAGGCCGGTGCTCGGCCGGGCATTCGTTCAAGCGCCGCTCCCACTCCGCCTTCGCCTTGGCCAGTTCATCCGCCGGGAACACGTCGGCTGCCTTCGGCACCTGCAACTGCGGGTCGGCATCGCTCCACTGGGCGTACGCCAGGTAGTGCACCGGGAACAGCCGGTAGCCGCCGAGAATCTGCCGATCCATTTCCACGGCCAGGACCTTGGTGTCTTCGAAACGCTCGGTAATCGGCGGCGCGAAGTTGATATGTACGCGGCCTTTGTAGCCGGTGATGCCCAGGGCAATGCTGACGTCATCCTCGCCTTGCGCCTTGACGTAGGTGCCGGTGGTGGCGCGGATATACAGTTCGCGGGCCTTGGCGGCATCGCACGGGTCGTACTCGTAGCTGATGGACACCGGCGTCAGGTTGAGTGACTGGATCACCTCGGCAAACGGCTCGTCCTTGCGGCTGACATGGAACATCTTGAGGATCGCCGACTCGGTACGGTCATCCCCGTCCTTGGCGCGGCCTTCGGCCTGGGCGATCCAGATCGACTGGCAGTCGTTGCGGATCGAATGGTTGATATAGGCCGACAGCAGGTTGAACGCCGCCATCTTCTCCTTTCGCCCGGTGATCGAACGGTGCACGATGAAGCTCTTGTTCAGACGCATCAGGTCACTGACAAACGGCTTTTGCAGCAGGTTGTCGCCGATGGCGATGCGTGGCGTCGGCAGGCCGGCGTGGTACACGGCATAGTTGACGAAGGCCGGGTCCATCACGATGTCGCGGTGGTTGGCCAGGAACAGGTAGGCGGTGCCGGATTTGAGCTGTTCGACGCCGGTGTAGGTCACGCCGTCGGTCGCCCGGTCAATGGTGTGGTCGACGTAATACTCGACTTTGTCCTGAAGCGTGGCCACGGTGGTGACACCGGCGAACTCGCGGCGCAGTTTGCGCGCGATCATCGGCTTGAGCAGCCAGCCCAGGGCGCCGGCAAAGCGCGGGAAGCGGAAGTGGGTCAGGATGTCCAGAAAGGCCTTGTCACTGAACAGCCGGGCCAGCACTGCCGGGACTTCGCTGTCGTTGTAAGGTCGGATGGTATCGAATTCGCCCATCATGCTCTCTTGTTAGAAACGGCTAGGGTAAGTAAAGGAAATGCCAGGGTGCGGTCCGGGCAATTGGCCCGGCCGGAAAATAGCCCTGTAAATAGACCGGCGATTATACGCACAAGTCACCTGGGAGACTGCGATGCTGGAAACTGCGCTGTACGATTGTCCTTATTGTGGTGAAGCGGTAGAGACCGCGGTGGATTTATCCGGCGGTGATCAGACCTACATCGAGGACTGTCAGGTGTGTTGCCGACCGATCATTTTCAACCTGCAGGTCCATGGTGAAGAGTGGATGCTCGAAACCCGCAGTGAAAACGAATAACAGGTACGCCCATGCAGCGAATCTACGAACCGGAAAACCTGATGGAAGGCGAGTTGCTGCAGCAAATGCTCGCCAGCGAGGGCATCGAGGCGCACCTGGTAGGGCGCCATTTGCTCGGCGGCACGGGGGAGTTGCCGATCTTCGGCCTGCTGGGGCTGGAAGTGGACAACGACCGGGCGGCTGAAGCCCGCGAGCTGATTACCGCCTATATCGGTGCGCAACCCCTGCCCGGTGATGAACCCGACAGCTTTCCCGACGTATTGGTCTGTTAGGCTGTCGGTCGGTTTACCCAAGAGTCGTGTTGCCCCATGTGTGGACGTTATGCCCTGTTTCGCTGGAACCCTACCTTTGCTGCCCTGCCGGGCTTTCCGGCCGACCAGCAGGCCCAGTGGAACATTTCCCCGAATGATTCGGTGCTGATCCAGCGCCTCAATGACGGCCAGCGCACCCTGGCACGGGCGCGCTGGGGCCTGACGCCGCCCTGGCTGACTGACCTTTCCCGCACCCCGGCCCATGCCCGTGCCGAAACCCTGGCCGAGCAACCGATGTTTCGCGAAGCGTTTCGCCAGCGTCGTTGCCTGCTGCCCGCCAACGGCTTTTACGAATGGCGCGGCACCCAGCGCAAGCGTCCGTACTGGCTGACGCCGGGGGAGGGCTCGACCCTGTTTTTTGCCGCGATCTGGGAGGCGTACCCGGTGCAGGAGCAGGTGTGGCTGAGTACGGCAGTGGTGACCCAGGCCGCCCAGAGTCAGCGCCGGCCGTTGATTCTGGACACGGCGGGGCAGGCCGCCTGGCTCGATCCCGAGACGCCCTTGCATGTGTTGCAAGGCTTGCTGGCCAGTGAGCCGGTCCCATTGCGCGAGCGAGTCCTGGCCAACATGGTCAATGATCCCAAGCTCAACGGGCCGGAGTGCCTGACCCCGGCCTGAGCCTGAGGCCGGTTGCTCACTGAAGTTGCCGGGCGTGTGAGATGTGTCCGAAATTCATCGGTTACACGTCTGTTGTATCTGGCGCCGATACAAATGAGCGCCTACGATACGCGCCATGTTTTCAGGGCGTCTTTTCAGGGAGAGTGTATTGATGAAGAAATCATTGGTCGTAAGTGTATTGGCGGCAGGCGTGTTGCTGGCCGGGTGTCAGTCGGTCAACACCACCAGCGGCGGCGCCGTTGGGGTTGAGCGCAAGCAATATATGTTCAGCATGCTGTCGAGCCAGGAAGTCGACCAGATGTACGCCCAGTCCTACCAGCAGACCCTGGGCGAGGCCAGCAGCAAAGGCCAGTTGGACAAGACCAGTGCCAATGCCAAGCGTGTGCAGGCGATCGCCAATCGACTGATCGCCCAGGCGCCGACCTTCCGCCCGGATGCGGCGCAGTGGAAGTGGGAAGTGAACCTGATCAAGAGCGATGAGATGAACGCCAACTGCGGGCCTGGCGGCAAGATCTTCGTGTACAGCGCGTTGATCGACAACCTCAAGCTCACCGATGATGAACTCGCCGCGGTGATGGGCCATGAAATCGCCCACGCCTTGCGTGAGCACGGCCGCGAAGCCATGTCCAAGGCCTACGGCATCGAGATGGCCAAGCAGGGCGCCGGCGCGTTGTTCGGCCTGGGCCAGGACGGCCTGGCGCTGGCCGATACCGTGGCCAACTACGGCATGACCTTGCCCAACAGCCGCAGCAATGAAAACGAAGCGGACCTGATCGGCCTGGAACTGGCGGCCCGCGCCGGCTACAACCCGAACGCGGCGATCACGCTGTGGAACAAGATGGCCAAGGCTTCGGAAGGCGCGCCGCCGGAGTTCATGAGCACTCACCCGGCCTCCGACAGCCGGATCGCCTCGTTGCAGGCGGCGATTCCGAAGGTGATGCCGCTCTACCAGCAGGCCAAGAAGTCCTAAGACTTCAACGACAAGTAGCAAGCTTCAAGCTGCAGGAAAAAGCACTGCTTTTTCCTGCAACTTGAAGCTTGCAGCTAGATCCAGCCACTGCTCTGCATGGCCTTGTACACCGCCACAATCGCCAGGACAAAGAACGCCGTTGCCGCCAATCGGCGAATCAACGTCAGTGGCAATTTCTCCGCCGCGAAATTCCCCGCCAGAACCACCGGTACGTTGGCAATCAACATGCCCAGGGTGGTGCCGATAATCACCAGCCACAGTTCCGGGTATTGCGCCGCCAGCATCACCGTGGCGATCTGGGTCTTGTCCCCGATTTCCGCGAGGAAGAAGGCAATCAGCGTGGTCAGGAACGGCCCGAACTTGCGGGTCGTGCTGGCTTCGTCATCGTCGAGTTTGTCTGGCACCAGGGTCCACAGCGCGGTGGCGCAGAAGCTGGCCGCGAGAATCCAGTGCAATACCGCATCCGAGAAGAAACTCCCGAACCAGGCCCCCACGGCACCGGCGGCCGCATGGTTGGCCAGGGTCGCAGCGACGATGCCGGCGATGATCGGCCAGGGTTTGCGAAAGCGTGCGGCAAGGATGAGCGCGAGCAGTTGCGTCTTGTCGCCGATTTCGGCCAAGGCAACGATTGCGGTAGGAACGAGCAATGAATCCAGCATCAGGTAGGTTTCCAGGGGCGGGTCGACACGGCTATGACACGTACAGCCTTCCCGCCCCGGGTAAGGTGTGCGTGTCATAGGTCTTGTCAAACCCCGGTCCGTCTGTGCGGACTCCTGGGTCGCATACGCCATGGCCTGTTGACCAAGTATGTTGACGTATGCCGGACGAGCGTGGCGCTCGTGGGAGACTACTCCCCTAGGACGGAGCGGATTCTGCCTAGGCAAAATCCATTCGGCAAGCGTTCTTTTTCAAACGGCCATCAGCCGCGCTTGGCACGGTAGATGCGAAAACCATTGCCTTCGGCCTTGACCGCACACACGCCCAGATGCTCTTCGATCAACGGCTGGTACTTCAGGAAGCTGTTAGCCACCAGGCGAAGTTCGCCACCTTTTGCCAGGTGTTTCGCTGCTTTTCGCAGCAGGTTCTCTGTGGCGAAATAGTCGGTGTGCACGCCGACATGGAACGGCGGGTTGCTCAAAATCGCGTTCAAACCCATCGGCGCGGCGTCGATGCCGTCACCGGTCAGTACCTCGGCTTCCAGCCCGTTGGCGGCCAGGGTCAGGCGGCTGCTGGCGGCGGCGAAGGCGTCCACGTCCAGCATCGTTACGCTGTTGTGCGGGTAGCGACGTTTGACCGCCGCCCCCAACACACCGGCGCCGCAACCGAAGTCGAGCAAATGGCCGCTCGGCAATTTGTCCAAGTGCTCCAGCAACAGCTCGGTACCGCGATCCAGACGGCCGTGGCTGAATACACCCGGCAGGCTCACCACCTTGAGCGGGCCTTCGGCCAGCGGCACATCGAACACCTGCGCCAGGCTTTCCAGCTCGACCGCTTGCGGGGCGTTGGCCACGGTGATTTGCCACAGTTGGCAATGCCGCGCGTTGTCGAGCTTGCGCGGTTTGCCATACGGCGCCATCTGCTTGGCGGCGCTTTCGATACCGCCTTTTTTCTCCCCCACCAGGAATAGTTCGGCGTCGGGCAGTCGCGCTGCCACGGCATTGAGGAGGTAATCGGTGAGGTCCTTGGATTTGGGCAGGAAGATCACCGCCGCATCGAACCCGCGCTCGGGCGCATTCACCCCAAAGTGGCTGCGCTCCGGGAAGCGCGCGTCGAGCGCCGCCTGGTCGCCGGCATGCCAGCACCAGCCGTGGGCGTTGGGCAGGCGACCCAGCAGGTCGTCGGCGGGCAGGCCCACCAGCAGCAGGTTGCCTTGAAAAAGTTCGGCCTGACGAAGCAGTACTTCACTGCGCGGATCCATGGTCTGCTCCTTGAAAAGGGGCGCAGTTTATCAACTGACGACGCGCAGCGGGGCGCCGCTGAAAAAGCCCCGGGCGTTTTCCGCCAGTTGGCCGACGATACGCTGCCGCGCTTCGCGACTGCCCCAGGCGTTGTGGGGTGTGACGATCAGTCGAGGAATATCGCCGGCCAGCAATGGGTTGCCATTGACCGGGGGCTCAACACTCAGCACATCGGTCGCCGCGCCGCCCAGGTGGCCGCCGCGCAAGGCATCGGCCAGGGCCTGCTCGTTGATCAAGCCACCGCGCGCGGTGTTGACGATAAACGCGCCGGGCTTGAGCAGCGCCAATTCACGGGCGCCGATAAAGTCACGGGTGTGTTCATTGAGCGGGCAGTGCAAGGTGAGTGCGTCCACCTGCGCCAGCAGTTCATCCAGGGGCACGCGGTTGGTACGGGCAGGGCGCCCGGGGATCGCGCCGAGTAGCACGCGCATGCCGAAGGCTTCGGCCAGGCGCGCCACGGCACTGCCCAACTCGCCATGGCCCAGCAGGCCGAGGGTCTTGCCTTCCAGCTCGACAATCGGGTGGTCCAGCAGGCAGAACTGCTTGGCCTCTTGCCATTTGCCGGCGCTCACATCGCGTTGATAGTCCTTCAAACGCGTCGCCAGGTTGAGCAACAGCATGATCGTGTGCTGCGCCACCGACGGTGTGCCGTAGCCCTGGCAGTTGCTCACGGTGATGCCATGGGCGCGGGCGGCTTCCAGGTCAATGTTGTTGGTGCCGGTGGCCGATACCAGGATCAACTTGAGTTCCGGGCAGGCCCCCAGGGTCTCGCTGTTGAGCGGGATTTTGTTACTGATCGCCACCTGCGCGCCTTGCAGGCGCTCGACCACATTCTGCGGTGTGGTGCCCGTCAACAACTGCAAGTCGCTGAAGCGGCCGTGCAACTCGCTGAGGTCGAGGTCGCCCAGATCCAGGGACGGGTGATCAAGGAAGACGGCGCGGCGATTGTTCGTCATCAACTGTACCTTTTGCGACAGGGTTCGAAGGCGTAATCTGCCGAGCCTATCAGATGAAATAATCCGTTACTTAATGGAGTGAGTATGTACGCCGCCGAGTTTTTGACCGTAGCCCTGATTCACCTGTTGGCGGTGGCCAGCCCCGGCCCGGATTTCGCGGTGGTGGTGCGCGAGAGCGTGACCCACGGCCGCCGCGCTGGAACCTGGACCGCGTTGGGCGTGGGCTCGGCGATTTTCCTGCACGTGGGCTATTCGTTGCTCGGCATCGGCCTGATCGTGTCCCAGTCCATCGTGTTGTTCAACGCACTGAAATGGGCCGCCGCCGCCTACCTGCTGTACATCGGCTTCAAGGCCCTGCGCGCCAAACCGGCCAAGCCTGCCGTCGAGGGCGAGTTGCACCGCGAAGCGGGCGAGCGCACCCCGCGCGGCGCGTTTACCGCAGGCTTCGTCACCAACGGCCTGAACCCCAAGGCGACGTTGTTCTTCCTGTCGCTGTTCACCGTGGTGATCAACCCGCACACACCGCTGGCGATCCAGGCCGGCTACGGCGTGTACCTGGCGGTGGCGACGGCGTTGTGGTTCTGCCTGGTGGCGATGTTGTTCAGCCAGCAGCGCGTGCGCGCCGGGTTTGCGCGGATGGGGCATTGGTTTGATCGGACCATGGGAGCGGTGTTGATTGCGATTGGGGTGAAGTTGGCGTTTACCAGCGCGAAATAAACGCTGTTCTCAAGTAAACACAATCCAGTGTGGGAGGGAGCAAGCCCCCTCCCACATTTGACCTCCATTGTCCCTGAATAATGGCTCAAAGCTAGCATTCCCCAGCCTCTGCAAATCATTCCTTTGGCTGATTTGTCTGACACATAACGTCTCTACAGTGCAGGTCTTCAAGCCAAGACCGTGCAGTCATAAAAGGGATTCGTATGTTGCAGACCCGTGTTATTCCGCCCGCCGAAGGTGCGTATCAATACCCGCTGTTGATCAAGCGCCTGTTGATGTCCGGTACCCGTTACGAGAAGACCCGGGAAATCGTCTACCGCGACAAGCTGCGCTACACCTACCCGACCTTGATCGAGCGCGTTGCGCGCCTGGCCAACGTGCTCACCGCAGCCGGGGTCAAGGCCGGTGACACCGTGGCGGTGATGGATTGGGACAGTCATCGTTACCTGGAATGCATGTTCGCCATCCCGATGATCGGTGCGGTGATCCACACCATCAATGTGCGCCTGTCGCCGGAACAGATTCTCTACACCATGAACCACGCCGAGGACCGCTTCGTGCTGGTCAACAGCGAGTTCGTGGGGCTCTACCAGGCCATTGCCGGGCAGCTCACCACCGTCGACAAGACGCTGCTGCTCACCGACGGCGAAGCCAAGACCGCCGAGTTGCCCAACCTGGTCGGTGAGTATGAAACCCTGCTGGCCGCCGCCAGCCCGAAGTACGATTTCCAGGACTTCGACGAACACTCCGTCGCCACCACCTTCTACACCACCGGTACCACCGGCAACCCCAAGGGCGTGTACTTCACCCATCGCCAGCTGGTGCTGCACACCATCGGCGTGGCGACCATCATGGGCAGCGTCGATAGTGTGCGCCTGCTGGGCACCAACGACGTGTACATGCCGATCACGCCGATGTTCCACGTGCATGCCTGGGGCCTGCCGTATGTGGCGACCATGCTTGGCCTGAAGCAGGTCTACCCCGGCCGCTACGACCCGGAATACCTGGTGGAGCTGTGGCGCAAGGAGAAGGTCACCTTTTCCCACTGCGTGCCGACCATCCTGCAAATGGTGCTCAACGCCAAGGCTGCCCAAGGCGTCGATTTTGGCGGCTGGAAAATCGTCATCGGCGGCAGTGCGCTCAACCGCACGCTGTATGAGGCGGCAAAGGCCCGTGGGATTCAGCTCACCGCCGCGTACGGCATGTCCGAGACCGGCCCGCTGGTGTCCTGCGCCCACCTCAACGAGGAGCTGATGGCCGGCACCGAGGACGAGCGCATCAGCTACCGCATCAAGGCCGGCGTGCCCGGGCCGTTGGTGGAAGCGGCGATCATGGACTCCGAGGGCAATTTCCTGCCTGCCGACGGCGAGTCCCAGGGTGAGTTGGTGCTGCGCGCGCCGTGGCTGACCGAGGGGTATTACAACGAGCCGCAGAAGGGCGCCGAGCTGTGGGCGGGTGGCTGGATGCACACCGGCGACGTGGCCACCCTCGATGCATTTGGGGTGATCGATATCCGCGATCGCATCAAGGACGTGATCAAGACCGGCGGCGAGTGGATCTCCTCCCTGGCCCTCGAAGACCTGGTCAGCCGTCACCCGGCGGTACGCGAAGTAGCGGTGGTGGGCATCGCCGACCCGCAGTGGGGCGAGCGCCCGTTTGCGTTGCTGGTGGTGCGTGATGGCCATGAGATTGGGGCCCGCGAGCTCAAGGAACACCTCAAGCCTTTTGTCGAACTGGGCCATTTGAGCAAGTGGGCGATTCCGAGCCAGATCGCCGTTGTTACGGAAATTCCCAAGACCAGTGTCGGCAAGCTCGACAAAAAACGTATCCGTATTGACATCATTGAATGGCAGGCCAACAACAGCACCTTCCTGTCCACCCTCTGAGCTGATTTGCCGTGCCCTTGTGGCACGGCGATGCTCTATCTCGCGCCTTCACTTGTGATTTGCCAATTTTCAGCCATTCTTGCCGCGTCGGCCTTCGCCGACATGGCGAAAGGGCTGTGGCAGACGGGTTGGTGATGCAAATCACACTTTAGAGGGATCAAGCGGTACCCCCTGCTGGCTATAGTCCCACCCAGAGTTTTTCAAGGATGCATCGCTTCGGGCCATGGAGGTTCAGTTGCCAGGCGGCATTGGAATCGTTGTATTCCGGCCGTTACAAGCATCACAGAACAAACTCACTGCCATAACAATAATGCACATGGAGTAGCGTCGATGACCTCAGTAAACCAGTTCTGGCGCCGGGCAAGACTGCCCCTGGCCGTCAGTCTCGCTTCTACGCTCGCCGGGCCCGCATTCGGCGTCAGTTTCAATATCGGTGAAATCGAAGGGAGTTTTGACTCGTCGCTGTCTGTGGGGGCGAGCTGGTCGACGGCCAAGCCGAACCAGGATCTGATCGGTGCCAACAACGGTGGCAAAGGTCTGTCCCAGACCTCCGATGATGGGCACTTGAACTTCAAGCGCGGTGAAACGTTCTCGAAGATCTTCAAGGGCATCCATGACCTGGAATTGAAATACGGCGACACCGGCGTATTCGTGCGCGGCAAGTACTGGTATGACTTCGAACTCAAGGACGAAAGCCGTGAGTTCAAGGACATCAGCGATAACAATCGCAAGGAAGGCGCCAAGTCTTCCGGCGGGCAGATTCTCGACGCCTTCGTCTATCACAACTATGCCATTGCCGATCAGCCGGGCAGCGTGCGGTTCGGTAAGCAGGTGGTGAGTTGGGGCGAAAGTACCTTCATCGGCGGTGGTATCAACTCCATCAACCCGATTGACGTGTCTGCGTTTCGTCGTCCGGGTGCGGAAATCAAGGAAGGCTTGATTCCGGTCAACATGTTCTATGTGTCGCAAACCTTGACCGATAACCTGTCGGCAGAAGCGTTCTATCAACTGGAATGGGACCAGACCGTCACGGACAACTGTGGGACGTTCTTCTCGCAGCCAGATATCGTGTCCGATGGCTGCAAAGACAACTTGAGGGTGTTGAATAAACGCTCCGCTGTGCCGGCGCAGTTCTTGCCCGCGTTGGCAGCCCGTGGAGTTGATATCAACAATGAAGGTGTCCTGGTAAAACGCGGCCCTGATCGTGACGCGCGTGACAGCGGTCAATGGGGTGCAGCGATGCACTACAACTTCGAGCCGCTCGACACCGAGTTCGGCGCGTATTTCATGAACTACCATAGTCGAGCGCCGATTTTCAGCGCGCAGGGTGCTTCTCGGGCTGCATTCGCCAGTGCGGCGCAAGTCGGGCAATTGGCGCCGTTGGTAGTAGCAGGTAACTCCAACTACTTCATCGAATACCCGGAAGATATCCGTCTGTATGGTTTGAGCTTTTCCACCACCTTGCCTACAGGGACGGCCTGGAGCGGTGAGTTGAGCTATCGCCCGAACGCTCCTGTGCAGTTGAACTCCACCGACATTCTGTTTGCAGGCGTGAAGCCTCTTGGTGGTCCGGTGCTGGGAAATGCCTCGTTGCTTAACGGGGCTCCAGGCCAGGATTTGCATGGCTATCGTCGTAAGGAAGTCAGCCAGTTCCAAACCACGTTTACCCATTTCTTCGACCAGGTCATGGGCGCCAGCCGTCTGACGCTGGTGGGCGAAGTCGGCGTGACCCACGTGGGAGGCCTGGAAAGCAAGTCGGACGTGCGCTATGGCCGTGACCCTGTTTTTGGTCCAGGCACGCTGCCGAACAATGCCTGTAACGCATTGAACACCTCAACCGCACAAGGGGCCGGGCTGGCCAACGCCAACGGCCTGAGCACCAACTGCAACAATGATGGTTTCACCACTGCCACTTCCTGGGGCTATCGCGGTCGGGCTATCTGGGAGTACCCGGACGTCTTCGCGGGTGTGAACCTCAAGCCAAACGTGGCCTGGTCCCATGACGTCAAGGGCTATGCTCCTGGCCCTGGCGCCAACTTCGAAGAGGGCCGTAAAGCCGTCAGCCTGGGTCTGGATGCCGAATACCAGAACACCTACACCGCCAGCCTGGCTTACACCAACTTCTTTGGTGGCGAGTTCACTACGGTGAATGACCGCGACTTCGTCGCCCTGAGCTTCGGCGCCAACTTCTAAGCACACTGTATTTTCAGGAAGACCAGAACATGAAAATAACCAAAAGTCTGTTGCACGTGGGTGTGCTTGGGCTGTCGATCCTGGCGAGCAATGTCATGGCGGCAGTGTCGGCGGATGAAGCCGCCAAGCTGGGCACGACGCTGACGCCGATGGGTGCGGAAATGGCCGGTAATGCGGCCGGCACCATCCCGAAATGGTCGCCAATGCCTACCAACGCCGGTGCCGTCGACGCCCGTGGGTTCCTAGCCAACCCGTACGCCAGCGAACAACCGCAGTTCACCATCACCGCGCAGAACGTCGAGCAGTACAAGGACAAGCTGGCACCGGGGCAGTACGCGATGTTCAAGCGTTACCCGGAAACCTTCAAGATGCCGGTCTATCCGACCCATCGCGGCGCTACCGTACCGGCCGATGTGTTCGCCTCCATCAAGAAGAACGCCACCACCACCAACCTGGTGTCTGGCGGCAACGGCCTGGAAAACTTCGAAACCGCCATACCGTTCCCGATCCCGAAAAGCGGCGTGGAAGTCATCTGGAACCACATCACCCGTTATCGCGGTGGCAGCGTGACCCGCCTGGTGACCCAGGCCACGCCGCAAACCAACGGCTCCTACAGCCTGGTGTACTTCCGCGATCAGTTCGTGTTCCGCGACAAGATGAAGGACTTCGACCCGAAGAACCCGGGTAACGTGCTGTTCTACTTCAAGCAGCAAGTGACCGCCCCGGCACGTCTGGCCGGTGGTGTGCTGCTGGTGCACGAAACCCTGGACCAGGTGAAGGAGCCGCGTTCGGCGTGGGTCTACAACGCCGGCCAGCGCCGCGTGCGCCGGGCACCGCAAGTGTCCTATGACGGGCCGGGTACCGCCGCCGACGGCTTGCGTACCTCCGACAACCTCGACATGTACAACGGTGCGCCGGACCGCTACGACTGGAAACTGGAAGGCAAGAAGGAAATCTACATCGCCTCCAACAGCTACAAGATCGACGATCCGAAGCTCAAGTACGCCGACATCATCAAGGCCGGCCACATCAACCAGGACCTGGCACGCTACGAGCTGCGCCGTGTCTGGCACGTGGTCGCGACCTTGAAGGAAGGCCAGCGCCACATCTACGCCAAGCGTGACTTCTACATCGACGAAGACACCTGGCAAGCCGCAGTGATCGACCACTACGACGGCCGTGGCCAACTGTGGCGTGTCGCCGAAGCCCATGCCGAGAACTACTACGACAAGCAAGTGCCGTGGTACGCCCTGGAAACCCTCTACGACCTCCAGTCCGGCCGCTACCTGGCCCTGGGCATGAAGAACGAAGAAAAGCAGGCCTATGACTTCGGCTTCACCGCCACTACCAGCGACTTCACCCCGGCGGCCCTGCGCCAGGACGGTGTTCGCTAAGCTGCACGAGTAACTCAAGGTGGGAGGGGGCTTGCCCCCGATAGCGATGTGACAGTCAGCGCAGCATTGACTGATCCGCCTCTATCGGGAGCAAGCCCCCTTCCACTTTTTGTTTGCAGCGATATTTCTTGTCTCAGTTCTTTTTCAGGCAAATGTTGCAAAGATCTACAAACCCACCGCTTTTACCGCTAGTCTGCGGACATCTGCAATGCCGACAACAGCCTTCTACAAGAGCCCGGCGATGACTGATCTGTCCCGAATCCAAGGGCCTGCCAGCCGGGTAATCCCGACCCTGGAAGGTCGCTTCTACAGGCCTCCGCTGCCTGATGGCTACGTGCTGCGCCCGCGCCTGTGTGAACGGCTGGGCGCCGGCCTGGAGGGGCGGTTGCTGCTGGTCTGCGCACCGGCCGGGTTCGGCAAGAGTTCGTTGGCGGTGGAGTTCTGCCAGGGCCTGCCGGCTCACTGGCACAGCCTGTGGCTGGGCCTGAGCCCACGAGACAGCGACCCGGGGCGTTTTCTTGAGCGCCTGCTCGAAGGGTTGCAGCACTACTTCCCGGCACTCGGCGCCCAATCCCTGGGCTTGCTGAAAATGCGCCAGCGTCACCAACCCTTTGCGTTTGAAGAGTGGCTCGACGGCCTGCTCGATGAGCTGACCGTTCACCTGTCCACCCGTGCGCCATTGTTGCTGGTGCTGGATGACTACCATCTGGCCCAGGGACCGGTGCTGGACCGTTGCCTGCAATTCTTCCTCAACCATTTGCCCGATGGCCTGGTGGTGCTGGTCACCAGCCGCCAGCGCCCGGACTGGCATCTGGCGCGATTGCGGTTGTCACGGCATTTGCTGGAGTTGCACGAGCAAGACCTGCGCCTGACCCATGCCGAATCCCAGGCGTTACTGGATCGCCACAGCAGTTCCTTGAGTGGTGAAGCCCTCGACAACCTCATCCGCCGCAGCGAAGGCTGGGTGGCCGGCCTGCGCTTTTGGCTGCTGGCGGCTTCCGAAGCCGGCAGCGAGGACGCCTTGCCGCAAAGCCTGCACGGTGGGGAAGGGCTGATCCGCGACTACCTGCTGGAAGAAGTGATCGACTGCCTGCCACCCGAAGTGCAGGCGTTCCTGTTCGACACCGCGCCCCAGGAGCGTTTTTGCAGTGAGTTGTGCGATGCCGTGCGCGAAGCCCATGACAGCGCCGAGATCCTGCGTTACCTGCAAGCCCATCAGGTGTTCCTGGTGCCCTTGGATGAGCAGGGGCACTGGTACCGTTATCACCATTTGTTCTCCGACCTGCTGCGCACCCGCCGCGCGAGCAGCAATGTATTGCCGGCCGCCAGCCTGCATCTGCGCGCGTGCCGTTGGTTCAACGCCCAGGGTTTGATCGACGAGGCGGTGGAGCAGGCATTGCGCGCCGGGCACCTCGACGTGGCGGCCAACCTGGTGCAGAACCTGTCCGAAGAACAACTGCTGGCCGAGCAGAATGTCGGCATGTTGCTGCGCTGGAAAATGGACTTGCCCGACAGCCTGCTGATCAGTACGCCGCGCCTGATTGTGCTGTACAGCTGGGCATTGGCACTGGCCTGCCAGTTGGATGCGGCGCAGGAGCTGTCCGCGTACCTCAGTCGCTTCCTGCCGGCGCCGTCTGCCACCGCGCAAAAGTCGATGCTGGCCCAATGGCTGGCGCTGAGCGGGATTATCGCCCGCGGTCGCGGCGACCGTGAATTGACGCAGCGCTATTGCAGCGAGGCGTTGGACAGCCTGCCGCAACGGCGTTACGGCCAGCGCCTGGTGTGCCTGTCGACCCTGTCCAACCTGGCCATTGCCGATGGCGATTTGTGGCGCGCCCGTGGCCTGAACCGCGAATCCCTGGAACTGGCGCAGCGCGTCGGCAACCCGCTGTTCGAAGCCCTGGCCCATTACGACCGTGCACGGGTGCTGCAGGCCCGTGGCGAAATCCTGCGCGCCCTCGACGAGGTGCGCCAGGGCCAGCAGCGCCTGCACGGCCTGGCACCGCAACGACTGTATGCGGTGCGTGCGCGACTGTCGCTCTACGAAGGCTATTTGCTGTTGATGCGCAACCAGCCCGAAGCCGGCATTGCCCTCCTGCGCGCAGGCCTGGCCGAGGCGCGGGCCTGCCGCGATATCAGCGTGCTGATCGGCCATTGCGTGATTGCCAGCTTCGAAGGGCGGCGCCATGACTTTCCCAAAGCCTTCGCCGAACTCGCCGAAGCCGAGCGCCTGATGCATATCTGGGATGTGCCGCCGATCTACTACCTGGCGATGATTACCCTGATCAAATGCGAACTGTGGCTGGCCCAGGGGCGCACCGATCTCGCGGATGCCTGGCTGACGCGCCTGGGGCAGACTTACCACGGGGAACAGGCCGCCGCTGCACCGGAATTCCACCTGCACTTGCCGCAACATATCGGGCTGCAACAAGCCGCCCTCGATGCCGTGCGCCATCAGCCCCAGGCGGCGCTGGAGCGGCTCGAAGCACTGGCGCAACAGGCCCGCAACAGCGGGCGCCAGATGATTGCCCTGATGGCGCTGACCCAGCAGGCCCAGTTGCTGCTCGAGTGCGGCCAGGAAGCCAGGGCGCGGCCGGTGCTGGCCCAGGCGCTTGAGGCGGGCGCCGGGGGCGCGTTACAGCCGTTCCAGCGCTTGTTGGACGGGCATCCGGACTGGATGCGTGAGCAATTGGGCAAAGACCCGCAAGGTGTGTTGCACCAGAGCCTGCTCGCGCTTCTCCCGGCGGTCGTGACGCCCGAGGTCACGACTGGCCACGAAACCCTGAGCACGCGCGAGCTGGCGGTCCTGCAACTGATCGCCCAAGGCTGCTCCAACCAGGAAATCAGCAACCAGCTGTTTATCTCCCTGCACACCGTCAAGACCCACGCCAGCCACATCAACAGCAAACTTGGGGTGGAGCGACGCACCCAAGCCGTGGCGCGCGCCAAGGCCATGGGCTTGCTGGCGTAAGTGCCGGTCGGTTTACGGTGCTGTCGGGCACTGGCCGGCTGACCGGTCGACCACCTGGCTGACCTGCGCGGCAAAGCGCTTGAGATTGTTTTGATGGGCGAGCACCACGTTGTCGATGCTCGGCCCGGCGGGCGACTGCAACGTGGTCCGGCAGGTCAGCGGTGGGCGCTCGGTGCCACCGGCCGGGCGCAGGCGCCATTTGACGTCGAGCAATGCGTATTGGCCGGGCACGGAGTCAAAGCGCTGCACTTCAAGACGCAACAACATCGATTGTCGAGGGTTGCTGCTGGCCAGTTGGTCCACCAGCGCACTCCTCAGCTCATCCGCGAGGCTCGCGGCCCACCACTGGGTTTCCAGGATCGCCACGCCACTATCGCCCTGGCGGATCACAATCTGCGGTCGGTCGACCTGGGGGGGAACGGTGATGCTTTCAATCCGGATGCTGCCTGCGTCGGCTCCCGTGGCCGTATTCCAGTGCGCCGGTGTCAGCGTATGAAAGGTAATCGGCGTACTGCTGCACGCCGCCAGCAACAGCAGCATACCGACCACTGTGATTTTCAACGGAAACGTCATGGCGTTTGCTCCAGGGGTCATTTGCGCGGTGGTCCTTGCAGGTCCAGGGGCGCGGCGTTGTCGGGGCGGCCGCGAATCAGCGATTCCGGGTGACGGCCCAGGTAGTCCGACAGTTCGCGCAGGGAACGCGACATGCGCCCCAGTTCATCCAGGGTCTGGGTCAGTTGCTCGCGCTGCGGTGAATCCTCGGCCAGGGTCGAACTGGCCGATTGCAGCGTCTTGCTCACGTCAGCGAGGGTGTTTTGCACGCCGGGCAGGGTCTTGGCATTGAATTGGGTCAGGCCTTTGCGCAGCTCGACCAGGTTGCTGTCGAGGTTGCCGGCAATGCGTTCGATCGGCAGTTGGTTGATCTTGTTGACGATGCTCTCGAGTTTTTCCTGCAGCTGCTCGAGGTTGCCGGGAATGGTTGGAATGCTGACCGGGCGCAGGCTGGGGTCAAATTTGACCTTCTCGGCTTTCGGGTAGAAGTCCAGCGCGATGTATAACTGGCCGGTTAGCAAGTTGCCACTGCGTGCCTGGGCGCGCAGGCCATTTTCGATGAACGAGCCGATCAGCCGTACGCCGGCGGCCTCATCGTTGGGGTCATGGTTCATGACCTTGAGCAGTTTGGTGTGGGCCTGCCCGAGCAACTGTGGATAGATCACGATACCGACGTTGAGTGGGAAGCTGCGTTTACTGGCATCGAAGTCCAGGTTGATCGACACCACCTTGCCAAACTCGACGCCGAGGAACTCCACCGGCGCCCCGACCTTGAGCCCGCGCAATGCCTGGTCGAATCGCAGGGCCATGTATTGCCCCTCGCCATTGGGTGGGGCGAGGGCGCTGTCCTGGTCGTCGAAGAGCTCAAAGGTACGTGCTTCGTCGGCCGGTTTGTCGTTGGGGCTGTACGGCGGCGCCCGAAAGGCGATGCCGCCGACCAGCATGGACGAAAGCGATTCGGTCTTCAGCGCGAAGCCATTGGCGCCGACGCTCAGGTCAACCCCGCTGGCATTCCAGAAACGCGTGTTTTCGGTGACATAGGCATCATTGGGCGCATGCACGAACACCTCGACATTGACACCCTTGCCTTCGGCATCCAACTCGTAGGCCACCACCTGGCCGACCTCGATTTTGCGGTAGTACACCGGTGAGCCGATATCCAGCGAACCAAGGGTCTGCGTGTGCAGCGTGAAACGCTTGCCAGGCTCGCCGTAGGTGATGGGCGGCGGGTTTTCCAGGCCTTTAAACTGCTTGGCACGGGTCTCCGATTGGCCGATGTCGGCACCGATGTAGTCGCCGGAGAGCAGGGTGTCGATGCCGGATACGCCGCCGGCGCCGATACGCGGGCGCACCACCCAGAACTGCGAATCGGCGCGGGTGAAACTTTCGGCCTGCTTGGCCAGTTGAACCGTGGCGTTGACGCTCTTCTGGTCGTCACTCAAGGCGACGTCGGTCACCTGGCCGATCACCACGTTGCGGTACTTGACCTCGGTTTTGTTCGCGGTCAGACCGCTGCCGGTCTTGAAATTGAGGGTGATGGTCGGGCCCTGCTGGAGGACGCTGTGTACCACCAGCGAAATCCCCACCAACACCGCGACGATCGGCACGATCCACACCAGCGAAACGCTGAAGCGCCGTGTCTTGATCGCAGGCGATCCTGGGGGTTGCGGGGTGTCAGTGGGATGTGACGGCATCCGCGGTCTCCTTGTTGTGTGGGGTTTCCCAGATCAGCCTCGGGTCGAAGCTCATGGCGGCCAGCATGGTAAACACCACCACCAGGCCGAAAAACAGGATACCCAGGCGCGGCTCGATGGTGCCCAGGGCCTGGAACTTCACCAGTGCGGCCACCAGCGCGACCACGATGACATCCAGCATCGACCAGTAGCCAATCAGTTCGACGAAGCGGAACAGCTTCGAACGTTCCTTGCGTGCCCAAAGGCTATTGCGCTGCACGGTGACCAGCAGCAGGGCCAGGGACACAAACTTGATGCCGGGCACTGCGATGCTGGCGATGAAAATAATCAGCGCGATGTCCCACGCGCCGTGCTGCCAGAACTCCAGCACCCCGCTCATGATGGTGCTGTCCGCCCCCGAGCCGAGCATGGTGGTGTTCATCACCGGCAGGAGATTGGCCGGCACATAGAACGCCAGCGCGGTGAGCATGTAGGCCCAGGTGCGTGTCAGGGAACTGACCTTGCGCCGGTGCAAGGGCGCGCCGCAGCGCTCGCATTCGGTCGGCCCGGCGCGCAGGTCGCAGGACAATCCGCAACTGTGACAGAGGCACAGGCCGAGCTCGCTGGCCGTCGGCGGTGTGCTCATACGCTGTCCCACAGGTCGCGCACATCACGCCCGGCAATGCGGATCAGCAACAGGCTGAGCACGGCCAGGGCAAACAGGCCGGTGCCGGGGATCACATCAAGCATGCCGGCCAGCTTGAACACCGCCACCATTGCCCCGAGCAGGCACACCTCCAGCATGCTCCAGGGCCTGAGTGCCTCCAGCCAACGCATGCACAATCGGAACGCCGGTGAGCGCTTGCCCGCGAGGGCGAAACTCAAGACCCACATCAGCAGCAGCAACTGGAACACCGGCGCGATGATGATGGAAATGGCCGCCACCAACGCGATAAACGTGATCGGCCCCAGGCTCAGCGCTACCACCGAGTCCCATAGCGTGGCGCTGCTTTTCAGGCCTTGCAGGCTGATACTCATCACGGGATAGAAATTGGCGAACGTCCACAGCACCGCCGCCGTCAGCGTCAGGGCGAGACGCTGTTGCACGGTCAGGCCGTTGTAGCGCTGGAGCACGCCTGCGCAACGTATGCAGTGGGCTTTTTGATGTCTGGCGAGCGTGACTTTTTCGTACACGCAGTCGCAGTGCTCGCAGATGATCAGTTGATTCGCCATGGGGATCGCTCCAACGCGGCACGGTGGCGGGGGCCTGGGTTGTTTTTCGATGGCGTGGGCAAGCTTAGCAGTCGCTGCTCTTCAGGTCTGGCACCGCGTCAACCATACTGTGTGGAATATGCCATAGCGCCCGCAGGAGCATCGATGAATATTGAAAAAGCCACGCTGATCCGCGAAACCTTCCCGGTCGGCCCGTTGCAGTGCAACTGCAATGACGAGTGACTGGCCTTCACGTTGATCTACAGAGGACCGGGTGGGTAATCCTCCTGCAGTGTTAACCACTTTTTTGACTTGTTAATCGTCATGGTTTACGGTGTGAAAAAGTGGTTAACAAGGTGGCGTGAAATGCCGGTTTTACTGGATGATATTAAGGGTTACCTCGAATCCACTGTGGGCTTGGAGGTGCACCTTCAAGCAGCCTCAGGCCTGAAGGTTCCCTTTCATATCAACGATGCCTACAAACTCGTCTATCTGGCCCTTGTGGTCGGGCCGAAGGCGAAACAAACGCTCCCGATGCTCCTACTGCTTCCAGTGGAAAATAAGTACCCGGGAGCCGTAACGCTTGGGAAGCACATCGCTCAGGTACAAAAAAACACGGACAAGGTGGTTGTGTACGTATGCCAGTCACTGTCGGTGCCGGAGCGGCGTAGCCTGATCGCCAACCACATCAATTTCATCCAGCCTGGCTATCAGATGTTCATCCCGGAGTTGGCGATGGACCTGCGCGAGAGCGTTCGGACGCGCCGAAACGAGGAAGACGTTTCAGCCCTGCTTCCTGCTGCACAAGCGATGGTCTTGGCTCGCCTGTATGAGGGATGGGACAGCGATACGATCTTCAACTCCAACGGCATCATGAACGGTTTCAAATACAGCCGCGTCACACTTGCCAAAGTGATCGATCAGTTACTGAAGCTGGGTATCGTCCATCCTGCACAAAGTCAGGGGTTCAAAAATTGCTATTCGTTCGCTGCACCTCCGGCCAGTGTCTTCAAAAATGTTCGCCCCTTTATGCGCTCTCCCGTTAAACGGAAGGTTGCGATCGACCGAGTGCTTCACACAGGCGGCGGCGTATTTCTCGCCGGCGAGACCGCTCTGGCCAAATGCACGATGCTGGCGGGTCCCATACAACCGGTTTTTGGAATGACCAAAAAGCAGTTCGACGACATGGTCCAGGAACTGGCATTCAAGGTAACCGACTCGGTTGATGAGATCCGGGCATGGGTGGAGATATGGTCTTATCGAAGCCTAAAGGAAGGAAAAAACATCGCAGATGAGGCGTCATTGCTTCTGAGCTTGGAAAACGTCCCGGACGAACGTGTCCAGTTGGCTTTAGACGAACTTAAGGAGGCAGTGACTTGGCTGAAATCAGAGGACTAGATGTATTCGGACAACACTTCAGCGATTTTCGTGATCAGTATGTGCTGATTGGCGGTGTTGCCTCCTGGCTCACGATGGATGCGGCGGGTCAATCGTTCCGCGCAACCAAGGATCTCGATATCGTGCTGGTTATCGAAGCGCTCAATGCCGAGTTTGCCGGGGCGTTCTGGGCTTTCATACGTGCCGGACGGTACGCCATCCGGCAGGTTGGTGGGATTGACGGTCAGCGGCCTGTTTTCTATCGGTTCCAGCACCCCGAGGACGAGGCCTATCCCGTCCAGATCGAATTGTTCTCGCGTGCTCCCGAGGGTGTCGCGCTCCCAGCGGACGCCACGCTGACCCCTATTCCTACAGACGAATCGGTATCAAGCCTGTCCGCCATCTTGCTCGATGACCCCTACTATCATTTCCTCCTTGAGGGCCGGCAGCGCAATGACGTTCTGACCTTCATCGGTGCCGACCGGCTGATCCCACTCAAGGCGCACGCTTGGCTCAATTTGTCAGCGCGAAAGGAGGCTGGCGAACAGGTCGATAGCAAGAACCTCAAAAAACATCGAAATGATGTACTGAATCTGAGCGGCCAATTGACGGATGACCCCGTCGACCTGCCAGAAAGCATTCAGGCCGACATGAGGGCGTTTCTGGCGCTCTTGGCGAACGAAGAGATCGATCTCAAGGCCATCGGACTGAAAGGCGCCATGGGGGACTATATCGAGCGTCTTACATTGAGCTTCGGCTTACAGTAGCCAATCCAATAGGAACACATTCTGAAAAACTGTCAGCCAACGATCATGACCGCGAGCACATGAACGCATTCCTCGGGCATGCGCTCAATGCTTACAAAGCAGCTGACATCACTCGTCATCGCTTTTCACACAGTGCCAAAAATGTGCCATTAACTTTACAGGAGCACCCATGGAAGCCGAAAAGCCCACGCTGATCCGCGAAACCTTCCCGGTCGGCCCGTTGCAGTGCAACTGCACGATCATTGGCGACCCCATCACCAAAAAGGCCATCGTGGTCGACCCGGGTGGCAACCATGAACTGATCCTGGCGCGCCTCGATGCCCTGGGCCTGAAAGTGGTGAGCATCATCCACACCCATGCCCATCTCGATCACTTCCTGGCCTCGGGGCAATTGAAGGAAAAGACCGGTGCAACCCTGCACCTGCACAAGGAAGACCAGTTTCTCTGGGACAACCTGGAGATGCAGTGCCAGATGTTTGGTGTGCCCTACACGCCGGTGCCGTCGCCGGATCGCTGGCTGGCCGATGATGAGGAGTTGGCCTGTGGGTGCGGTGTGGCGCTGCATACACCGGGGCACACGCCAGGCTCGATGAGCTTCTGGTTTGCCGATGCCAAGCTGCTGATTGCCGGGGACACGCTGTTTCGGCGCGGTGTTGGACGTACGGACTTGTGGGGCGGGGACCAGGCGACGATCGTGCGTTCGATCAAGCAACGGCTCTACACGCTGGACGAGGGCGCGACGGTGGTGACCGGCCATGGCCCGGACACGCGCCTGGGTGACGAGATGCGTGAAAACCCGTTTGTGCGGGCGTGAAGCAATGGTTCGAACGGCAATCCGCTGTAGCAAAAACTCAGGCCGCGTTCAGCATGTGTCTGCTACGGTTTATGTAGCAACGCAAGCCCCGAATGTTTTGTTACAGCTCGGGGCGCGCCCACGGAATTTTTACCGTTTGTCGCGTTCCAAACTCGGCACGGGTCCATTGCCAATGTCCTTTGCACCACAGAATGCAAAAGTAGGAGCTCCCTTCATGTTCACTCCGCGTCGTCTGCTTGTTGTCGCTACCGCCGTAGCCCTGTTGTCCGGCTGCGCTTCACCTAATCCTTATGGCGGTGGCAGCCAGGGACAGGCGAATAATGAATCCAGCGGTATGAGCAAGACCGCCAAGTACGGTGGCCTGGGTGCCCTGGCCGGTGCACTGGCGGGTGCTGCCATCGACCATAACAACCGTGGCAAGGGCGCGCTGATCGGCGCAGTGGTTGCGGGTGCCGGCGCCGCGGGTTACGGCTACTACGCCGACCAGCAGGAAAAGAAACTGCGTGAGAGCATGGCCAACACCGGGGTTGAAGTTCAGCGCCAGGGCGACCAGATCAAGCTGATCATGCCGGGTAACATCACCTTCGCCACCAACTCCGACGCGATCTCCAGCAGCTTCTACCAGCCGCTGAACAACCTGGCCAACTCCCTCAAGCAGTTCAACCAGAACACTATCCAGATCGTCGGCTACACCGACAGTACCGGCAGCCGCCAGTTGAACATGGACCTGTCCCAGCGCCGTGCCCAGAGCGTGGCCAACTACCTGACGTCCCAAGGCGTCAACGGTGCGAACCTCAGCGCACGCGGTGCCGGCCCGGATAACCCGATTGCCAGCAACGCCGACGTGAACGGTCGTGCGCAGAACCGTCGCGTTGAAGTTAACCTCGGCCCGATCCCCGGCCAGCAGTACGGCCAACCTGGCGCGCAGCAGCAAGCGCCGCAGCAGAACAACCAGTTCCAGGGCAACCCGTACCAGCAATACCAATAAACGCTGACCACTAAAAAGGGCGCCATGCAGTGAATGCATGGCGCCCTTTTTTATGGCTGTCGCTTACATCAATCGATGTACTCGAACACCTTGACGATCTTCTGTACGCCGGACACGCCCTGCACCAGGTTGGCTGCGCGCGTGGCTTCCGCCTGGGTCAGCAGGCCCATCAGGTAGACGATGCCGTTATCGGTGACCACTTTGATCCGCGAGCCGGGAATCGCGTTGTCGGTCAGCATCTGCGCCTTGATCTTGGTCGTCAGCAGGGCATCGTTGCTGATGGCCAGCAGGGTGATCGGGTCCATGACCTGCAATTCGTTGTGGACCTTCTTGACCCGCTGTACGGCCGATGCCGCCTGTTCGGCCTGGGCCTTGAGGTCGGCGCGTGGCGTTTGGCCTGCGAGCAGTACCACGCCGTTGAAGCTGGTCACGACGATGCGTGAAGCACCGTTGCCCAGGTCCGTGGCGGCTTTGGCAATGTTGACTTCGACCTTGGTTTCGATCAGCGAGTCATCAATCTTGCTGCCGAAGGTGCGGGTGCCCTTGTCATCCTGAATAGGGGTGTCACGTGTCGCAGTGATTGCCGTGCTGCAGCCGCTGATGCCGAGGCACAACGTAATGGCCAAAAGGCCGAGGCGGTTAACGGTCATTCTTCACTCCCAAACAGTTGGCTGTCGATCAGATCGCACAGGCAATGGATCGCCAGCAGGTGGACTTCCTGAATACGTGCGGTGACATTGGCCGGGACGCGAATCTCCACATCTTCGGGCAGCAGCAGCGAGGCCATGCCGCCGCCGTCGCGTCCGGTCAATGCTACGACAATCATTTCGCGATCATGTGCGGCCTGGATCGCTTGAATAATATTCGCCGAGTTGCCGCTGGTGGAGATCGCCAGCAGCACATCGCCTGGTTGGCCCAGGGCGCGGATCTGCTTGGAGAAGATTTCGTTGTAGCTGTAGTCGTTGGCGATCGAGGTGATCGTCGACGAATCGGTGGTCAAGGCGATGGCCGGCAGGCTCGGGCGCTCACGTTCGAAGCGGTTGAGCAGTTCGGACGAAAAATGCTGGGCATCGCCGGCCGAACCGCCGTTGCCGCACGAAAGCATTTTGCCTTCGTTGAGCAAGGCATTGACCATGACCTGACTGGCTTGCTCGATGTGCGGTGCAAGTACGTCCATCGCCTGTTGCTTGGTGTCGATGCTGGCCTGGAAAAGCTGGCGAATTCTGGATTGCATGTCCATCTGTGTGACCTTAAGTAGCGCGGCTGTTTGGCACAGGAATGTGCAGCCCGCAAAGCAAAGAGCAAAAGTGTGTGGTGAAGATGTCCGGTGAATCAGTTGTCGAAGGCATTTTGCAGCCAGTTCAGATCAACCTGACCAGACGGGGTGCTTTCCATGGCAACCACATCGAAACGGCAGGGGGCGTCGGCCCAGCGATGCTCTTCTTGCAGGAAAAACTGCGCAGCGAGTATCAGCTTCTGACGCTTGCGCCCGTCGATACTGGCGAGCGCGCCACCCCATTGTGCGTGTTTTCTGTAGCGGACTTCGACGAATACTACTGTATCGCCGTCAAGCATGACCAGATCAAGCTCGCCGCGTTTACACAACCAGTTCTGCGCCAGCAGGCGCAGACCCTGTTGTTGCAAGTGTTTCAATGCTCGAAGTTCGGCATCCTTGCCGCTTTGTGCAGTAGACCGCTCCGGCATCAGCGCGGGGTGTCCGGCAGGCGCTGGATCTCGCCACCGACGAACTTCGCCCATGGCATCTGGCGATCGACGCGCTGGTTGGTGCTGATGCCCAGGTTGCCCGAGAGGCCGTCAATCCGTGTATCCGGCAGTGCCTTCAACTGGCCCAGGCGCGGGGCCAGGCGGTAGGCGTCGACGCCCATCGCATACAGGCGGCCAAGGCTGCCATTGGCTTGCGGCCATTGTGCAGCAACCTGGTTACGCAGCGGGTCGGTGGTGTTGAGCAGCCAAGGGGTTTCGCAGAACATCACGTTGGTCATGTCCAGATACTGGTTCTTGTCGCCGCTGGCGCTGAATACGTGGGACGTGGCGTACACCGGCACATCACCGGCGTACTGGAAGTTCAGGGTCGGCTTGATCTGCTGGGCCAGTTGCGGGGTAACGGCCAGGAAGATGAACTCGATGTCCTGGCGACGTGACGGCTGTGCCGCTACGTCTGTGCCCACTGTGCTTTGCAGGCTCTTGGCGCGACCTTCGCTTTTACGCAGTTGGAACAGGTCGGCAATTTGCTGGGCGAGGGCGACCGGCTGGTCGACATACTCGACACCGACAACCGTGCCACCGTTGGCTTCCCAATCCTGGCGGAAGGCCTTGTAGACACGCTCGCCCCACTCGCCACGGGGCACCATGGCAGCGGCGCGGTGCAGGCCATCGGCACGGGCGCGGCGCGACACTTCCCGGGCTTCGTCTTCAGCGGCCAGGCCGAACTGGAACAATTGCGCCGGACCCTGATCGGTTTCGCTGTAGTTCAACGCCAGCGTGGTGATGGGGAGCTGAGGACGCGTGCTGAGCTGCTTGACCAATGGCTTCTCCAGCGGGCCAACCACCAGTTGCACGCCTGCAGCCTGGGCCTTGGCATAGAAGTCGTCGATGGAGGCCAGACGAGAGCTGTCATAGAACTCGATGACCGGTGGCTTCTGCCCGGCTTGTTCAGCCTGGTAGTGCGCCGCCATGAAACCTTCGCGCAGGGCCTTGCCGACGGAGGCCAGCGGGCCATCCTGGGGCAGCAGCAGGGCAATCTTGTTCAGGGGCTGGCTGGCCAGCTCCTTGAGCTTGGTCAGCGGGGTTGGCAGTTGCACGGCGGCCGGGTGGCCCGGGTTTTGTGCGCGCCAGGTGTCGATAGCGGCCTGCTGTTGCTCAAGCGTACCGGCGCCCTTGACGGCTTGGGCCAGGGTGATCCAGCCGTCCAGGGTCGGGTTGCCGCTGGCTTGCAGTTGTTCTGCAGGCAGTGCGGCAATCAAGGTCCAGATGGCTTCGTGATTGCTTTTGGCGGCATCGCCGCTGAGCAATGGCGCCATGGCAACGCGCTCGCGAGCAGCGGCCAGGGTCTGGCCATCGGCTTCATAAGCGCGGGCGTGCACGGTGCCAGTGCGGATCTGCTGTTCGGTCGGCAGCTCCTTCAGGCTTTGCAGGCTCGGATGGTTCAAGGCGGTCAACGCGGCCTTGGGCTGGTTGCGCGTCATGGCCAATTCGGCAGCCAGGGTGCTGGCAAAGACTTGCGCGGCTGGCTTGAGGACATCCAGGGACACTTGCGCAAGAATCTGCGACGAGCGGCCAGGGTTGTTCTGGCGGTAGGCCATGTCTGCCGCACTCAGGCGCAGCAACGCGGCCTTTTCTGGTGTCTTGGCGGTGGTGGCCTGTTCGAGCAGTTGCTCGATACTGGCGTCCGGGGTCCGTGGAAGGTCGCCAAGGCTGGACGAGGGCGAGCTGGCGCAAGCGGCCAGTAAGGCAGCGAGGCAGAGGGCGGAGAGCAGCCGCAGGCAAGCGATCATGTAAGTGTTCCTGATACCGATCAAATTAGCGTGGAATTGTACCCAAGCACTGGCCCAGGCGCGATGTTACTGGCGTGAAACCGTCGATTTAGGTCGTGCAAATGTTGCGATCAGCCAGGGACGGCTGAAAAGCCATCGGCCGTGATGGCATATTTCCGGGGCGCCTACGCGCTACACTATGGCTTTTGCCAACCATCGAGGTGTGCGTTTTGACTGCTCCAGGTCCTTTGAATTCCACTGCAGGCTCGCTTTTTGTCGTGGCGACGCCCATTGGCAACCTGGACGACATCAGTGCCCGGGCGCTGAAAGTGTTGCGCGAGGTTAAATTGATTGCGGCGGAAGACACTCGACACTCCCAGCGTTTGATGCAGCATTTTGGTATCAGCACGCCATTGGCGGCTTGTCACGAGCATAACGAGCGCGAAGAAGGCAGCCGCTTTATCGTGCGGTTGTTGGCGGGCGACGATGTGGCACTGATCTCGGACGCGGGTACGCCGCTGATCTCCGACCCTGGATACCATCTGGTCCGCCAGGCACGTGCCGCAGGTATTAATGTAGTGCCTGTTCCAGGCGCGTGCGCGCTGATCGCTGCATTGTCGGCGGCAGGCCTGCCGTCGGACCGTTTTATTTTCGAAGGTTTCCTGCCGGCCAAGGCCGTGGGGCGTCGTGCGCGTCTACAGGCATTGAAAGAGGAACCGCGCACGCTGATCTTCTACGAAGCGCCTCATCGTATTCTTGAATGCCTGCAGGATATGGAACTGGTGTTCGGCGGCGAGCGCCTGGCCCTGCTGGCCCGTGAGCTGACCAAAACCTTCGAAACCCTCAAGGGCCTGCCGCTGGAAGCGCTGCGCGCGTTCGTCGAGGGCGACAGTAATCAGCAGCGCGGCGAGTGTGTGGTGTTGGTGGCGGGCTGGACCGCGCCGGAAAATGAAGAGGCCGTCGGCAGCGAGGCCATGCGTATCCTCGATCTGCTGCTCAAGGAGATGCCCCTCAAGCGCGCTGCGGCGTTGGCGGCGGAAATCACCGGGGTACGCAAGAATGTGTTGTATCAAGTCGCGCTGGATAAACAGAAAGCCGAATAGTTCCGGGGGTAAACCGGTATTCCGTCCGAACGTGATGGCAATGCTGCACTTTTAATACTTGTCCTGAGGCCGTCGTGCCGTTAACCTGCGCGGCGGAGAGTCGATTGGACAGTCGCTGCCCTCTATGAAAATTAGGGGGGGGAGGAAAGTCCGGGCTCCATAGGGCGAAGTGCCAGGTAATGCCTGGGAGGCGTGAGCCTACGGAAAGTGCCACAGAAAATAACCGCCTAAGCACTTCGGTGCCGGTAAGGGTGAAAAGGTGCGGTAAGAGCGCACCGCACGACTGGCAACAGTTCGTGGCTAGGTAAACCCCACTTGGAGCAAGACCAAATAGGG
The DNA here is from genome assembly GCF_006517195.1 of Pseudomonas sp. NIBRBAC000502773. Classification (NCBI taxonomy): domain Bacteria; kingdom Pseudomonadati; phylum Pseudomonadota; class Gammaproteobacteria; order Pseudomonadales; family Pseudomonadaceae; genus Pseudomonas; species Pseudomonas sp. NIBRBAC000502773. The sequence goes on from NZ_CP041189.1 coordinate 4,399,411, forward strand.
TCCCAAGGCGTGGCCCGCGCTGGGACCGGGTAGGTTGCTAAAGATGTCCAGTGATGGCCATCGTAGACGAATGACTGTTCAAGACAGAACCCGGCTTACAGATCGACTCTCCACCTTTTTCCTTCTGTCTGAATCTCGGGCAGAAAACCGGTAGTAACGCAAGAATCCCTCCCTGCCAAATCATTGGCAGATGCATCTTCGTAATACCAAAAAAATCTTACTCTTAATAAATCACTTTAACTTTGATCTGTAGCTCATTGAGCTATTTGTGCTTGTCGAGCCAAAAACACCGCCGAACTCTGGTTTCTCCTCCTTTTACGCTCCTAAATCTCCGATCTGTAAGGCTTTTCCTTGAATCCGCGCCTTGACGGTGTGGTGGGCGCATTCCTATAGTGTGCGCAAGTGGCGGAAAGTGGCACAAAGTGGGTTTTTTGAACGTAAAACGCTAAAATTTGGAGAAACGCATCTGTGTTTCGCGGAGCTAACGCTATCAGTCTCGATGCAAAAGGCCGTCTCGCCATGCCGAGCCGGTATCGTGACGAGCTGATTTCGCGAAGTTCCGGACAGTTGATCATCACAATCGATGCCGTTGACCCTTGTTTATGTGTTTACCCCCTCGATGAGTGGGAGTTGATTGAGACCAAGTTGCGTGCCTTGCCTTCATTGCGTGAAGAAAACCGCCGTCTGCAGCGTTTGCTGATTGGTAATGCCGTCGACCTCGAGCTCGATGGCAGTGGTCGTTTCCTGGTGCCCCCGCGTTTGCGCGAGTACGCCAAGCTGGATAAGCGCGCAATGTTGGTCGGCCAACTGAACAAGTTCCAATTGTGGGACGAAGATGCCTGGGATGCTGTTTCTGCAGCTGACCTGGCTGCTATTCAACAACCGGGCGCCATGCCTGATGAACTGCGTGATTTGATCCTGTGACTATTGATAGCGGCTTTAACCACATCACCGTACTGCTTGACGAAGCCGTCGAGGCTCTCGCCGTACGTGCGGATGGCTGCTATCTGGACGGTACCTTTGGCAGGGGCGGGCATAGCCGGTTGATCCTCAGTCAGCTCGGGCCCGACGGCAAACTCCTCGGGTTCGACAAAGACCCCCAAGCGATTGCCACCGGGCAAGCGCTAGCGGCCGAAGACGGCCGCTTTGTCGTTGTGCAGCGCAGCTTTGCCGAGCTGGGTGCCGAAGTCGCCGAGCGCGGCATGGCGGGCAAGGTGGCCGGGGTTTTGCTCGACCTGGGCGTGTCTTCGCCGCAGCTCGATGACCCGGAGCGCGGCTTCAGCTTCATGAACGACGGCCCCCTCGACATGCGCATGGACCCTACCCGTGGCGTCAGTGCCGCGCAGTTCATTGCCACCGCGCCGGTGGAAGAAATCGCCCGTGTGTTCAAGGAATACGGTGAAGAGCGCTTCGCCGGCCGCATGGCCCGTGCCGTGGTGGAGCGTCGCGAAATCCAGCCGTTCGAGCGCACCGCCGACCTGGCCGAAGTGCTGAAAGTCGCCAACCCCGCGTGGGAAAAGGGCAAGAACCCGGCGACCCGCGCGTTCCAGGGCCTGCGTATCCACGTCAACAACGAATTGGGCGACCTGGAGGCTGGCCTCGAGGCTGCCCTCGAGGCGCTGGAAGTGGGTGGTCGCCTGGTGGTGATCAGCTTCCATTCCCTGGAAGATCGCATCGTCAAGCTGTTCATGCGCCGCCTGGTCAAGGGCGAGTCCGACAACCTGCCGCGCAACCTGCCGGTACGTTTCGAAGCCTTTGTGCCGAAAATCAAAATCCATGGCAAAGCGCAGTTCGCTTCCGAAGCCGAACTCAAGGCCAACCCACGTTCCCGTAGCGCCGTCATGCGCGTCGCGGAGAAGCTGCGGTGAGCAAGCTTTTCGCCAAGCCCCTCCCGGGCGGCAGCTTCTTTATGTTGCTGCTGTTTGTCGGCGTGCTGGTGTCCGCAATTGCGGTGTCCTACAGCGCCCATTACAACCGCCAACTGCTCAATACCCTCTATGGGGAATTGAGCGTGCGTGACAAGGCGCAGGCGGAGTGGGGCCGGTTGATCCTCGAGCAAAGCACCTGGACGGCCCATAGCCGTATCGAAGTGCTGGCCACCGAACAGCTGAAAATGCACATCCCGGGCGCGGCCGAAGTGCGCATGGTGGCGCCATGATGAAACTCGAAGGCGCACTCTACCCATGGCGCTTCCGCCTGATGCTCGGCTTGCTGGCATTGATGGTGGGTGCGATTGCCTGGCGGATCATCGACCTGCAAGTGGTCGACCGTGACTTCCTGATCGGCCAGGGCGATGCCCGTAGCCTGCGTCACATCCAGATCCCTGCGCACCGTGGCCTGATCACCGACCGTAACGGCGAGCCGTTGGCGGTGAGTACGCCGGTGACCACCCTGTGGGCCAACGCCAAGGAATTGCAGGTTGCCAAGGACAAGTGGCCGCAACTGGCTGCCGCCCTGGGCCAGGATCCGAAAGCCTTGGCTGAGCGCCTCGAGGCCCAGGCAAATAAAGAATTTATCTACCTCGTTCGCGGCCTTACCCCCGAACAAGGCCAGCAGGTGCTCGACCTTAAAGTCCCCGGTGTCTACGGCATCGAGGAGTTCCGTCGTTTCTACCCGGCCGGTGAAACCACTGCCCATATGGTCGGCTTTACCGACATTGACGATCATGGTCGTGAAGGTGTGGAACTCGCCTACGATGAATGGTTGGCCGGGGTACCGGGAAAACGACAGGTCATCAAGGATCGGCGCGGCAGGTTGATCAAGGATGTCCAAGTCACCAAAAACGCCAAGGCCGGAAAGCCCTTGGCGTTGTCGATTGACCTGCGCCTGCAATACCTGGCGAACCGCGAGCTGCGTAACGCGATCATCGAGAACGGCGCCAAGGCCGGCAGCCTGGTGATCATGGACGTGAAGACCGGCGAGATCCTCGCCATGGTCAACCAGCCGACCTACAACCCGAATAACCGTCGCAACCTGCAACCGGCGATGATGCGTAACCGCGCAATGATCGACGTGTTCGAGCCGGGCTCGACCATGAAAGCCATCTCCATGAGTGCCGCCCTGGAAACCGGACGCTGGAAGCCCAGCGACAAGGTCGAGGTGTATCCGGGTACCTTGCAGCTGGGTAAATACACCATTCGCGACGTGTCCCGTACAGAAGGTCCGGTGCTGGATTTGACAGGTATCCTGATCAACTCCAGTAACGTGGGCATGAGTAAGGTCGCCTTCGATATCGGTGGTGAAACCATCTACCACCTGGCGCAGAAAATCGGCCTGGGGCAACCCACCGGCCTGGACTTCCCGGGTGAGCGCGTCGGCAACCTGCCTAACTACCGCGACTGGAAAAAAGCCGAGACCGCCACGCTTTCCTACGGCTACGGCCTGTCGGTGACCGCCATCCAGCTGGCCCATGCCTTCTCCGTGCTGGCCAATAACGGGCGCATGGTGCCGCTGAGCCTGATCCACGTCGACGAAGCGCCGAAAGCCACCCAGGTGATCCCGGAAAACGTCGCCAAGACCATGCAGGGCATGCTGCAACAAGTGATCGAAGCACCGCGCGGCGTATTCCGTGCCCAGGTGCCGGCGTATCACGTGGCCGGCAAGTCCGGTACCGCACGTAAGACGTCGGTCGGCACCAAGGGCTACGCCGAAAACTCCTACCGCTCGCTGTTCGCCGGCTTCGGCCCGATGAGCGATCCACGCTACGCCATCGTCGTTGTGATCGATGAGCCGAGCAAAGCCGGTTACTTCGGTGGCCTGGTATCGGCGCCGGTGTTCAGCAAAGTGATGTCCGGCACCCTGCGCCTGATGAACATCACCCCGGATAACCTGCCGCCGACCCAACAAGCGAATGCCGGACCACCGGCCGCAGCAGTAAAAGCCAATGGAGGGCGCGGCTGATGTCTCTTAGCCTGAACAAGATTTTTGCCCACGCCGGCCGCGATCTGCTGATTCGCGAGTTGACCCTGGACAGCCGTAACGTGCGCGCTGGCGACCTGTTCCTGGCAGTGCCGGGCGGCAAGTTCGATGGCCGTGCGCACATCGCCGACGCGTTGCAGCGCGGCGCGGCTGCCGTGGCCTATGAAGTCGAAGGCGCCACGGTGCTGCCGATCACCGACGTGCCGCTGATCCCGGTCAAGGGGCTGGCCAAGCAACTGTCCGATATTGCCGGGCGTTTTTACGGCGACCCGAGCCGCCACCTCAATCTGGTGGGCGTGACGGGCACTAACGGCAAGACCAGCGTGACCCAATTGGTCGCCCAGGCCCTTGACCTGCTGGGCCAGCACTGCGGCATCGTCGGCACCCTGGGTACCGGTTTTTATGGTGCGCTGCAAAGCGGCCTGCACACCACGCCGAACCCCATCGCCGTGCAAGCGACCCTGGCCGACCTGAAAAAGGCCGGTGCCAAGGCGATTGCCATGGAAGTGTCGTCCCACGGTCTGGACCAGGGCCGCGTCACCGCCCTGGCCTTTGATGTGGCAGTGATGACCAACCTGTCCCGCGATCACCTGGATTATCACGGCACCATGGAGGCGTACGCCGCCGCCAAGGCCAAGCTGTTTGCCTGGAATGACCTCAAGTGCCGGGTGATCAACCTGGACGACGCTTTTGGTCGCCAACTGGCGGCCCAAGACAGCGAAGCGCGCCTGATCACCTACAGCCTGGAAGACGCCGGCGCTTACCTGTATTGCCGCGAAGCCCAGTTCAATGACGAAGGCGTGCGCGCCACACTGGTCACGCCTCAGGGCGAGCACCACTTGCGCAGCACCCTGCTCGGGCGTTTCAACCTGAGTAATGTACTTGCCGCCATCGGCGCACTGCTCGGCCTGGATTACGCACTGGACGAGATTCTCAAGGTGCTGCCGAAGCTGGAAGGCCCGGCCGGTCGCATGCAGCGCCTGGGTGGCGGTACGCAGCCGCTGGTGGTGGTTGACTACGCCCATACCCCGGATGCGCTGGAAAAAGTCCTCGAAGCCTTGCGCCCTCACGCCAAGGGCAAGTTGCTCTGCCTGTTCGGCTGTGGCGGTGATCGTGATCGCGGCAAGCGGCCGTTGATGGCCGAGATCGTCGAACGCCTGGCCGATGGTGTGCTCGTCACCGACGACAACCCGCGCAGCGAAGACCCAAGCCGGATTTTCGATGACATTCGCACCGGCTTCAAAGATGCATCCAAGGCCACCTTCGTCGCCGGTCGCGGCGCGGCAATCGCCCGGTTGATCGCCAGCGCCAGTGCTGACGACGTGGTTGTGCTGGCCGGTAAGGGGCATGAGGATTACCAGGAAATCAACGGCGAGCGTCATGCCTTCTCCGATCTGGTCGAGGCCGATCATGCCTTGACCGCCTGGGAGGTTGCCCATGCTTAAGGCGATGACGTTCAGCGAACTGACCCAGGCCCTGTCGGCACGCGTACTGTCGAGCGATTGCAGCTTCAGCGGCGTGAGCATCGACAGCCGCGCGATCCAGCCGGGGCAACTGTTTGTCGCCCTGGCCGGCCCGCGTTTCGACGGTCACGACTACCTGAACGAAGTCGCCGCCAAAGGCGCCGCAGGTGCCTTGGTGCAGCGCGAAGTGGCTGATTCCACCTTGCCGCAACTGCTGGTCGCCGATACCCGCCTGGCCCTCGGTCAATTGGGTGCGCTGAACCGCGCCGCGTTCGACAAGCCCGTTGCCGCCATCACCGGCTCCAGCGGCAAGACCACGGTCAAGGAACTGCTTGCCGGTATCCTGCGTACGCGCGGCCCCGTGCTGGCCACCCGTGGCAACCTGAACAATGATTTCGGCGCTCCGCTGACCCTGCTCGAACTCGCCCCGGAACACACGGCGGCGGTAATCGAACTGGGTGCCTCGCGCATCGGCGAAATCGCCTACACCGTGGCGCTGACCAAGCCCCACGTCGCCATTATCAATAACGCCGGTACGGCCCACGTCGGCGAGTTCGGTGGCCCGGAAAAAATCGTCGAGGCCAAGGGGGAAATCCTTGAGGGCCTCGCTGCATCGGGCACTGCAGTCTTGAACCTGGACGACAAGGCCTTCGATACCTGGCGTGTACGCGCCGCCGGTCGCAAGGTCCTGACGTTTGCCGTGCTTAACGCTGCGGCTGATTTCCATGCCTCCGACATCACCGTCGATGCTCGTGGCTGCCCGTCCTTCACGTTGCATACCCCGCAAGGTAGCGAGCACGTGCAACTGAATTTGCTCGGCAACCATAACGTCGCCAATGCCCTGGCCGCTGCGGCTGCGGCTGGCGCCTTGGGCGTGTCGCTGTTCGGTATCGCTACGGGCCTGGGCGCGGTGCAGCCGGTCAAGGGCCGTACTGTTGCGCAACTGGCGAGCAACGGCATGCGTGTGATCGATGACACCTATAACGCCAACCCGTCGTCCGTCAACGCCGCTGTCGACCTGCTCAAAGGTTTCGATGGGCGCAAGGTGCTGGTGTTGGGCGATATCGGCGAGTTGGGCGACTGGGCCGAACAAGGTCATCGCGAAGTCGGTGCGTATGCCGCAGGCAAAGTCGACGCCCTCTACGCCGTCGGCCCGAACATGGCCCATGCCGTGGCTGCCTTCGGCCCCGGTGCGCGACATTTCGCCACCCAGGCCGAGTTGATCCAGGCGCTGGGCGTGGCAGAACAAGACAAACACACAACCATTTTGATCAAGGGATCGCGCAGCGCGGTGATGGAAAACGTCGTCGCGGCCTTGTGTGGCTCAAGTACGGAGAAACATTAATGCTGCTGCTGCTGGCTGAGTATCTGCAACAGTTCCACAAAGGCTTCGCGGTCTTTCAGTACCTGACCCTGCGCGGGATCCTGGGTGTGCTGACCGCGCTGTCTTTGTCGCTGTTTTTAGGGCCGTGGATGATCCGCACCCTGCAGAACCTGCAAATTGGTCAATCGGTTCGTAATGACGGCCCGCAGTCGCACCTGTCCAAGTCCGGCACCCCCACCATGGGCGGCGCGCTGATCCTGTCGTCCATCGGTATCAGCACCTTGCTGTGGGCCGACCTGCACAACCGCTACGTATGGGTGGTGCTGCTGGTGACCCTGCTGTTCGGCGCCATCGGCTGGGTCGATGACTACCGCAAAGTGATCGAGAAAAACTCCAAGGGGCTGCCAAGCCGCTGGAAGTATTTCTGGCAGTCGGTGTTCGGCCTTGCCGCCGCGATCTTCCTCTACACCACGGCGCCAAGCGCGGTGGAAACCACCTTGATCATCCCGATGCTCAAGGATGCCAGCATCCCGTTGGGCATCGGCTTCGTGGTGCTGACCTACTTCGTGATCGTCGGCTCCAGCAACGCGGTGAACCTGACCGACGGCCTCGACGGCCTGGCGATCATGCCTACGGTAATGGTAGGCGGCGCCCTGGGTATCTTCTGCTACCTGTCGGGTAACGTGAAATTCGCTGAATACCTGCTGATCCCCTACGTACCGGGCGCGGGTGAGCTGATCGTGTTCTGCGGTGCCTTGATCGGTGCCGGCCTGGGGTTCCTGTGGTTCAACACCTACCCCGCACAAGTCTTCATGGGCGACGTCGGCGCACTCGCGCTGGGCGCGGCCCTGGGCACCATCGCGGTGATCGTTCGCCAGGAAATCGTGTTGTTCATCATGGGCGGTGTGTTCGTGATGGAAACCCTGTCGGTGGTCATCCAGGTGGCGTCCTTCAAGTTGACCGGGCGCCGCGTGTTCCGCATGGCGCCGATTCACCACCACTTTGAACTCAAGGGCTGGCCTGAGCCGCGTGTGATTGTCCGTTTCTGGATCATCACCGTGATTCTGGTCCTGGTCGGCCTTGCCACCCTGAAACTGAGGTAGAAACGAGTGTCCCTGATCGCTTCAGACCACTTCCGCATCGTTGTCGGCCTCGGCAAGAGCGGCATGTCCCTGGTTCGCTTCCTGGCGAACCGGGGCACGTCGTTTGCCGTGGCCGATACGCGGGAAAATCCACCGGAGCTGGTCACGCTGCGCCGTGACTACCCGCACGTGGAAGTGCGTTGTGGCGAGCTGGATGTCGAGTTTCTGTGCCGCGCCGATGAGCTCTACGTGAGCCCCGGCCTGGCCCTGGCGACACCGGCCCTGCAAGCCGCAGCGGCCCGTGGCGTGAAGCTGTCCGGCGACATCGACCTGTTTGCACGCAATGCGAAGGCGCCGATCGTGGCCATCAGCGGTTCCAACGCGAAAAGCACCGTGACCACCCTGGTCGGCGAGATGGCCATGGCGGCCGGCAAGCGCGTGGCCGTGGGCGGCAACCTCGGCACGCCGGCGCTGGACCTGCTCAGCGACGATGTCGAGCTGTACGTGATGGAACTGTCGAGCTTCCAGCTGGAAACCACCCACGACCTGGGTGCTGAAGTGGCCACCGTGTTGAACGTCAGCGAAGACCACATGGACCGCTACAGCGGCCTGCCGGCGTACCACCTGGCCAAGCACCGGATTTTCCGCGGTGCCAGGCAATTTGTGGTCAATCGCCAGGATGCGCTGAGCCGTCCGCTGATGGGCGAGGGCATGCCGTGCTGGACCTTCGGCCTGGGCAAACCCGACTTCAAGGCCTTCGGCATTCGTGAAGAGAATGGCGAGAAATACTTGGCCTTCGAATTCCAGAACCTGATGCCGGTGCGCGAGCTGAAAATCCGCGGCGCCCATAACCAATCCAACGCGTTGGCCGCGTTGGCGTTGGGACACGCCGTGGGTTTGCCGTTCGACGCTATGCTGTCGAGCCTGCGCACCTTCGGCGGCCTTGAACATCGCTGCCAGTGGGTCCGCGACCTTAATGGTGTGAGTTACTACAACGACTCCAAGGCCACCAACGTGGGGGCCGCATTGGCCGCCATCGAAGGCCTGGGCGCCGATATCGAAGGCAAGCTGGTGCTGATCGCCGGTGGCGACGGCAAGGGTGCAGATTTCAAGGACCTCAAGGCACCGGTGGCTGCTCATTGCCGCGCCGTGGTGTTGATGGGCCGCGACGCCGATTTGATCGCCGCCGCGCTTGGCGATGCCGTGCCACAGGTGCGTGCCACCTCCCTGGACGACGCCATTGCCCAGTGCCAAGCCCTGGCCCAACCAGGCGATGCGGTACTGCTGTCGCCGGCGTGCGCCAGTTTCGACATGTTCAAGAACTACGAAGAGCGCGGCCAGTTGTTCGCCCGCGCCGTGGAGGGCTTGGCATGAGCATTGATTTCAGAAACATCATCAAGCCGTACCCGTCGCCGATCATCACCGGGCGTGGCATCGACCTTGATTTCCCGATGCTCGCCGGTTGCCTCGCGCTGCTGGGCCTGGGCCTGGTGATGATCACCTCGGCTTCTTCCGAAGTGGCCGCCGTGCAATCGGGCAATACCCTGTACATGATGATCCGTCACCTGGTGTACCTGATCATCGGCCTGGGCGCGTGCATCGTCACCATGATGATTCCCATCGCTACCTGGCAGCGCCTGGGCTGGCTGATGCTGATCGGCGCGTTCGGCTTGCTGATCATGGTGATCCTGCCCGGCATCGGCCGCGAGGTGAACGGCTCGATGCGCTGGATCGGCTTCGGTGCGTTCAACGTGCAGCCGTCGGAAATCGCCAAGGTGTTCGTGGTGATCTACCTGGCCGGTTACCTGGTGCGTCGCCAGAAGGAAGTGCGCGAAAGCTGGATGGGCTTCTTCAAGCCATTCATCGTGCTGTTGCCCATGGCCGGCCTGTTGCTGATGGAGCCTGACTTCGGCGCCACTGTGGTGATGATGGGCGCGGCGGCGGCGATGCTGTTCCTCGGCGGCGTGGGCTTGTTCCGCTTCAGCTTGATGGTGGTACTGGCGGTGGCGGCGGTGACCATCCTGGTACAGGCACAACCGTACCGGATGGCGCGTCTGATCACCTTTACCGACCCCTGGTCCGACCAGTTCGGTTCCGGCTACCAATTGACCCAGGCCTTGATCGCCTTCGGTCGTGGCGAATGGCTGGGCGTGGGCCTGGGCAACAGCGTGCAGAAGCAGTTCTACCTGCCGGAAGCGCACACCGACTTCGTGTTCTCCGTACTCGCCGAAGAACTCGGCGTGGTCGGCTCGCTGTGCACCGTCGCCCTGTTCGTGTTCGTGTGTGTACGCGGCATGTACATCGGCCTGTGGGCCGAGAAGGCCAAGCAGTATTTCGCCGCCTATGTGGCCTACGGCTTGTCGTTCCTGTGGATCGGCCAGTTCCTGATCAACATCGGGGTGAACGTCGGCCTGCTGCCGACCAAGGGCCTGACCTTGCCGTTCCTCAGCTATGGCGGCAGTTCGTTGGTGATCTGCTGCGCCTGTCTTGGCTTGTTGCTGCGCATCGAGTGGGAGAGTCGAACCCACCTGGGCAGCGAAGAGATGGAGTTCAGCGAAAGCGACTTCGCCGAGGAGCCGACCCATGGGCGCTAACGTGCTGATCATGGCCGGCGGCACCGGGGGCCATGTGTTCCCGGCCCTGGCGTGCGCGCGGGAATTCCAGAACCGTGGCTACACCGTGCACTGGCTGGGTACACCGCGCGGCATCGAAAACGAGTTGGTGCCGAATGCCGGCTTGCCGTTGCACCTGATCAACGTCACGGGCCTGCGCGGCAAGGGCAAGTTGTCCCTGCTCAAGGCACCGTTCGTGTTGCTCAAGGCGGTGTGGCAGGCGCGCAAGGTCATCCGTGAATTGCAGCCGGTGTGTGTGCTCGGTTTTGGCGGATATGTGACCGGCCCCGGTGGCGTCGCCGCCAGACTTGCCGGCGTGCCGGTGATCGTGCACGAGCAGAACGCCGTGGCCGGTACCGCCAACCGTTTGCTGGTGCCGTTGGCTGCGCGGGTGTGCGAAGCGTTTCCCAACACCTTCAGCGTCTCGGATAAGCGCCGTACCACCGGCAACCCGGTGCGCACCGAGCTGTTTATGGACATCGCCCGTGAAGCACTCGCAGGGCGCAAGGCGCACCTGCTGATCCTGGGCGGAAGCCTGGGCGCCGAGCCACTGAATAAATTGCTGCCGGAAGCCGTGGCGCAACTCCCTGTGGAATTGCGCCCGGAGATCTTCCACCAGGCCGGCAAGAACCACGATGAAGTCACCGCCACGCGTTATCGCGACGCCGGTGTGGCGGCCAATGTGCAGCCCTTTATCAAAGACATGGCCCATGCCTATGGCTGGGCCGACCTGGTGGTCTGTCGCGCGGGTGCGCTGACCGTCAGTGAACTGGCTGCTGCCGGTCTGCCGTCCTTGCTGGTGCCCTTGCCCCACGCCATCGACGATCACCAGACCCGCAACGCCGAATATTTGGCCGGGGAGGGCGCTGCCTTCCTGCTGCCGCAAAGAACGACTGGCGCCGCCGATTTGGCCGCACGCCTGACTGAGGTTTTGATGCAACCGGAACGACTCAACAACATGGCGAGCACCGCAAGCCGCCTGGCCAAACCTGACGCAACCCGCACCGTGGTCGATATCTGCCTGGAGGTGGCCCATGGTTGAGAATCAGAAAGCCATGCCACAACCGGAAATGCGCCGCATCCGTCGCATCCACTTCGTCGGTATCGGCGGAGTGGGCATGTGCGGCATCGCCGAAGTGTTGCTGAACCTGGGCTACCAGGTGTCCGGCTCGGACTTGAAAGAGTCGCCGGTCACCGAGCGCCTTAAGTCCTTTGGCGCGCAGATCTTTATCGGTCACCGCGCCGAGAACGCTGCCGAGGCTGACGTGCTGGTGGTGTCCAGCGCCGTGAACACCTCCAACCCGGAAGTGGCCACTGCCCTTGAGCGCCGCATTCCCGTGGTACCTCGCGCCGAGATGCTCGCCGAGTTGATGCGCTATCGCCACGGCATCGCAGTCGCCGGTACCCATGGCAAGACCACCACCACCAGCCTGATCGCCTCGGTGTTCGCCGCCGGTGGCCTGGACCCGACCTTCGTCATCGGTGGCCGCCTGAATGCAGCGGGTACCAATGCCCAGCTCGGTACCAGCCGCTACCTGATCGCCGAAGCCGACGAAAGCGACGCCAGTTTCCTGCACCTGCAACCGCTGGTCGCTGTGGTCACCAACATCGACGAAGATCACATGGCCACCTACGACGGGGACTTCAACAAGTTGAAGAAAACCTTCGTCGAGTTCCTGCACAACCTGCCGTTCTACGGTCTGGCCGTGCTTTGCCTGGACGACCCGGTGGTGCGTGAAATCCTGCCCCAGGTCAAGCGTCCGACCGTGACCTACGGCTTCAGCGAAGACGCCGACGTGCGCGCGATCAATGTGCGCCAGGAAGGCATGCAGACCTACTTCACCGTGCTGCGTCCCGACCGCGAGCCGCTGGATGTGTCGGTGAACATGCCGGGCAACCACAACGTATTGAATTCCCTAGCGACCATCTGCATCGCCTCCGACGAGGGTGTCAGCGATGAAGCCATCGTCGAGGGCCTGTCGCGCTTTGCCGGTGTTGGCCGGCGCTTCCAGGTCTACGGCCAACTGCCGGTGGAAGGCGGTGACGTGATGCTGGTGGACGACTATGGTCACCACCCGACCGAAGTCGCCGCGGTGATCAAGGCCGTGCGCGGTGGCTGGCCGGAGCGTCGCCTGGTGATGGTCTACCAGCCGCACCGCTACAGCCGCACCCGCGATTTGTACGACGATTTCGTCAATGTATTGGCCGATGCCAACGTGCTGCTGCTGATGGAAGTCTACCCGGCCGGTGAAGAGCCGATCCCCGGCGCCGACAGCCGCAAGCTGTGCAACAGCATCCGCCAGCGCGGCCAGTTGGACCCGATCTACATCGAGCGCGGTGTGGACCTGGCGCCGATCGTCAAGCCGCTGCTGCGCGCCGGCGACATCCTGCTGTGCCAGGGCGCCGGTGATATCGGCGGCCTTGCGCCTAAGTTGCTGGCGAGCCCGCTGTTTGCGGCCGCCAAGAAGGGGGCGTCGAAATGACTGCTGACTACGGCTCCCTGTTTTCGACAATCGCGCCAGCCGACTTCGGCCGCGTGGCCGTGCTGTTCGGCGGCAAGAGCGCCGAGCGCGAAGTGTCGCTCAAGTCCGGCAACGCCGTGCTCGAAGCGCTGCAAAGTGCCGGCGTGCATGCGTTCGGGATCGACGTGGGCGATGACTTCCTCGCCCGCCTGCAGGCCGAGAAGATCGACCGTGCCTTCATCATCCTGCACGGCCGTGGCGGTGAAGACGGCAGCATGCAGGGCCTGTTGGAGTGTGCCGGTATCCCTTACACCGGCAGCGGCATCCTCGCTTCGGCACTGGCCATGGACAAGTTGCGCACCAAGCAGGTGTGGCACAGCCTGGGTATTCCAACCCCGCGTCACAGTGTTCTGTGCAGCGAAGACGATTGTATTTCTGCAGCCAAGGAACTGGGCCTGCCTTTGATCGTCAAACCTGCCCATGAAGGCTCCAGTATCGGCATGGCTAAAGTGAACTCGGCCGCCGAATTGATCGACGCATGGAAAGCGGCAAGTACCTACGATTCGCAAGTGTTGGTGGAACAGTGGATCCAGGGTCCCGAGTACACCATCGCCACCCTGCGTGGCCAGGTATTGCCGCCCATCGCATTGGGCACGCCCCACACCTTTTACGACTACGACGCCAAGTACCTGGCCTCCGATACCCAGTACCGGATCCCGTGCGGCCTTGACGCAACCAAAGAACAGGAATTGATGGACCTCACGGCGAAAGCCTGTGAGGCGTTGGGTATCGCCGGTTGGGCACGGGCAGACGTGATGCAGGATGACCAAGGGAATTTCTGGTTCCTGGAAGTCAACACCGCACCGGGCATGACCGACCACAGCCTGGTACCGATGGCCGCTCGCGCAGCCGGCCTGGATTTCCAGCAGTTGGTGCTGGCGATTCTGGCCGCCAGCATCGAGCCAAGAGGCTAAGGACATGAAAGGCGCATCGCTTCGTCATCAGCCCCCACAAGCACCGAGCCGCAAGCCGGTGCCACGGGGTGCCAGTCGAATGGTGGCTAAAGAGCCGATGTCGGCGCGCCTGCCGAAAGCCAACTTTGGTTTCCTCAAGGCGCTGTTCTGGCCGGTGATGCTGGTGGTGTTGGGCTTCGGCACTTACGAGGGCGCGCAGCGTCTATTGCCGTACGCCGACCGGCCGATCACCAAGATCAGCGTGCAGGGCGACCTGAGCTACATCAGCCAGCAAGCGGTGCAGCAGCGTATCGGCCCGTTCCTGGCCGCGAGCTTCTTCACCATTGACCTGGCCGGTATGCGTCGGGAGCTGGAGCAGATGCCGTGGATCGCCCACGCCGAAGTCCGCCGCGTCTGGCCGGACCAGGTGACGATCCGCCTGGAAGAGCAACTGCCCGTGGCCCGTTGGGGCGATGAGGCGCTGTTGAACAACCAGGGTCAGGCGTTCACCCCGCGTGAGCTGGCCAACTACGAGCACCTGCCGCAGTTGTTCGGGCCGCAGCGGGCGCAGCAGCAAGTGATGCAGCAGTACCAGGCCCTGAGCCAGATGCTGCGGCCAATGGGCTTCTCCATTGCACGCCTGGAACTGCGTGAACGGGGCAGCTGGTTTTTGACGACCGGGGCAGGCAGTTCCGGCCCGGGCATCCAGTTGTTGCTGGGACGCGACCGCCTGGTGGAAAAGATGCGCCGTTTCATCGCCATCTATGACAAGACCTTGAAAGAACAGATTACGAACATTGCGAGCGTCGACCTGCGTTACGCCAACGGCCTTGCCGTCGGCTGGCGTGAACCGGCTGCGCCCACGGCAGCGCAACCCGCTGTCGCGAAGAATTAAGAAGAGGCAGGACCCATGGCAAACGTGCAAAGCGGCAAAATGATCGTCGGTCTCGATATCGGCACCTCCAAGGTGGTGGCGCTGGTGGGCGAGGTCGGGGAAGACGGCACGATCGAAATCGTCGGTATTGGCACGCATCCGTCCCGTGGCCTGAAGAAGGGCGTGGTGGTCAACATCGAGTCCACCGTGCAATCGATCCAGCGCGCCATCGAAGAAGCGCAGCTGATGGCCGGTTGCCGGATTCACTCGGCGTTCGTCGGCGTGGCGGGCAACCATATCCGCAGCCTGAACTCCCACGGCATCGTGGCGATTCGCGACCGCGAAGTCAGCGCCGCCGACCTTGAGCGCGTCCTCGACGCCGCCCAGGCCGTGGCGATCCCGGCTGACCAGCGCGTGCTGCATACCCTGCCGCAGGACTACGTGATCGATAACCAGGAAGGCGTCCGCGAGCCCCTGGGCATGTCGGGCGTACGTCTGGAAGCCAAGGTCCACGTGGTGACCTGTGCCGTCAACGCCGCGCAGAACATTGAAAAATGCGTGCGCCGCTGCGGCCTGGAAATCGACGACATCATTCTCGAGCAGCTTGCTTCCGCGTATTCGGTACTGACCGACGACGAAAAAGAGCTTGGCGTATGCCTGGTGGACATCGGCGGCGGCACCACCGACATCGCGATCTTCACCGAGGGTGCGATCCGTCACACCGCCGTGATCCCGATTGCCGGCGACCAGGTGACCAACGACATCGCCATGGCGCTGCGTACACCGACCCAGTACGCCGAAGAAATCAAGATCCGCTACGCCTGCGCCCTGGCCAAGCTGGCCGGTGCCGGTGAAACCATCAAGGTGCCAAGCGTGGGCGACCGTCCACCGCGTGAGTTGTCGCGCCAGGCCCTGGCCGAAGTGGTCGAGCCGCGCTACGACGAGCTGTTCACCCTGATCCAGGCTGAACTGCGCCGCAGCGGCTACGAAGATTTGATCCCGGCCGGCATCGTGCTGACCGGTGGCACCTCGAAGATGGAAGGCGCGGTCGAACTGGCCGAGGAAATCTTCCACATGCCGGTCCGCCTGGGTGTTCCCCATGGCGTCAAAGGCCTGGGCGACGTGGTGCGCAACCCGATTTATTCCACCGGTGTGGGCTTGCTGTTGTACGGGCTGCAAAAGCAGACCGACGGCATTTCCCTGTCGGGCCCGAGCAACCGTGACAGCTACCGCAGCGACGACGAGGCCAAGGCGCCGTTGTTCGAGCGGCTGCAGGCGTGGGTCAAAGGCAATTTCTAAAGATTTACCGCAACACCGCAGCACCGAAACAAGTAGTAGGCGAAAAAACTAGAGAAAACGAAAGGAGAGGGAACATGTTCGAACTCGTAGACAACATCCCCGCCAGCCCGGTCATCAAAGTGATCGGTGTCGGCGGTGGCGGCGGCAACGCTGTCAACCATATGGTCAAGAGCAACATTGAAGGCGTTGAATTCATCTGCGCCAACACTGACGCCCAGGCGCTGAAAAGCATCGGCGCGCGGACCATCCTGCAATTGGGCACAGCCGTGACCAAGGGCCTCGGCGCCGGCGCCAATCCGGAAGTCGGCCGTCAAGCCGCCCTGGAAGACCGCGAGCGTATCGCCGAAGTGCTGCAGGGCACCAACATGGTGTTCATCACCACGGGCATGGGCGGCGGTACCGGTACCGGTGCAGCGCCGATCATTGCCGAAGTGGCCAAGGAAATGGGGATTCTGACGGTTGCGGTCGTGACCCGTCCGTTCCCGTTCGAAGGCCGCAAGCGCATGCAGATCGCCGACGAAGGTATCCGTCTGCTGTCTGAAAGCGTCGACTCGTTGATCACCATTCCCAACGAGAAGCTGCTGACCATCCTGGGCAAGGACGCGAGCCTGCTGTCCGCATTCGCCAAGGCTGACGATGTACTGGCCGGTGCCGTTCGCGGTATCTCCGACATCATCAAGCGCCCGGGCATGATCAACGTCGACTTTGCCGACGTCCGTACCGTCATGAGCGAAATGGGCATGGCGATGATGGGCACTGGCTGCGCCAGCGGTCCGAACCGTGCACGCGAAGCCACCGAAGCGGCCATCCGCAACCCGTTGCTGGAAGACGTGAACCTGCAAGGCGCACGCGGCATCCTGGTGAATATCACCGCCGGTCCTGACCTGTCCCTGGGTGAGTACTCCGACGTGGGTAGCATCATCGAAGCCTTCGCTTCCGAGCACGCCATGGTCAAGGTCGGTACCGTTATCGACCCGGACATGCGCGACGAGCTGCACGTGACCGTGGTTGCCACCGGCCTGGGCGCGAAAATCGAGAAGCCTGTGAAGGTCATCGACAACACCCTGCATAACAGCCAGGCCAGCCACGCGAGCCAAGCGGCTGCCGCTCCTGCGCCTTCGCGCCAGGAACTGCCGTCGGTGAACTACCGTGACCTGGATCGTCCGACCGTGATGCGCAACCAGGCTCAGGCCGGTGCTGCGGCATCCCGTAGCCCGAATCCGCAAGATGATCTGGACTACCTGGACATCCCGGCATTCCTGCGTCGTCAGGCCGATTAATGGAATGTATCAGGGCTATGAAGGTGATTGGTGTTCAGCAAAGGTCTGGTCTGCTATTATCGCCAGCCTTTGTTGATACCAGTTCGCAATTTGCGCTGAAGCGGTCCAAGCCATGATTAAACAACGCACCCTGAAGAATATTATTCGTGCCACAGGTGTAGGTCTGCACTCCGGGGAGAAGGTATACCTGACCCTCAAGCCTGCACCTGTCGACACCGGCATCGTGTTTGTGCGTGCCGACCTGGACCCTGTGGTGCAGATTCCTGCTCGCGCGGAAAATGTTGGCGAAACCACGATGTCGACCACGTTGGTCAACGGTGACGTCAAAGTGGACACGGTGGAGCACTTGCTCTCGGCCATGGCCGGTTTGGGCATCGATAACGCCTACGTCGAGCTCTCCGCGTCCGAAGTCCCGATCATGGATGGCAGCGCTGGACCCTTCGTATTCTTGATTCAATCTGCCGGCCTGGAAGAACAGGACGCAGCCAAGAAGTTCATACGCATTCTGCGGGAAGTGACAGTAGAAGACGGCGACAAGCGCGCCACCTTCGTCCCGTTCGAAGGCTTTAAAGTGAGCTTTGAGATCGATTTCGATCACCCGGTATTCCGTGACCGCACCCAAAGTGCAAGCGTGGATTTTTCCAGCACTTCGTTCGTAAAAGAAGTCAGCCGCGCCCGTACCTTTGGTTTCATGAGTGACATCGAGTACCTGCGCAAGCACAACCTCGCACTCGGCGGCAGCGTTGAAAACGCCATTGTGGTCGACGCGGATGGTGTACTGAACGAAGACGGCCTTCGCTATGAAGACGAATTCGTGAAGCACAAGATCCTCGATGCAATCGGTGACCTCTACCTGCTGGGCAATAGCCTGATAGGCGAGTTCAAAGGCTTCAAGTCGGGCCACGCCCTTAACAACCAGCTGCTGCGCAAGTTGATTGAGCAGACAGACGCTTGGGAAGTCGTGACCTTCGAAGATGCCAGCACCGCACCGATCTCTTACATGCGTCCCGTTGCGGCGGTGTAAGTAACAACTCTCTTTCTTTAGTTTTTAAAGGCTGCCTTCGGGTGGCCTTTTTTTATGTGCCTGTGATGCGCGTCCCTCGTTCCCACGCGCAGCGTCGAATCGATCATGAACCCTCACTGGCATCCACAATCCGATTGCGCCCCGTGTGCTTGGCCTCATACAACGCCCGGTCCGCGCTGAGCAGCAAAGCCTCCAGGGACATCCGACTGCGCTTGTCCCGGGTGCTCATGCCGATGCTCGCCGTGATCGGCCGCTCATCCCCCGCCACCCGCGGCAAATGTTCGATGCTGCTGCGGATATGCTCGGCGATGACCCGCGCGCCCTTGGCGTCCGTATTGGGCAGTACAACCGCGAACTCCTCGCCGCCGTAACGTGCCGCGAGGTCGGCAGGGCGGCGGATATTGCTGTTGATCACCTGGGCCACCGTGCGCAGTGCTGCATCGCCACCATGATGGCCGTGGCGGTCGTTGAAGGCCTTGAAGTGGTCCACGTCGATCATCAGCACAGTCAGTGGTTCGAGCGAACGTTGCGCCCGGTCCCATTCAAGGCGCAGGCGTTCGTCGAGGATGCGGCGGTTGGCCAGGCCGGTCAGGGCGTCGGTGGCTGCCAGTTCTGACAGGACGCGCTCTGCGCGATAACGGCGGCGCAGTTCCCGGCGCAGCATCCAGGTCAGCCATAACAAGCCGATACACAGGATGCCCGTGGCGCCACTGGTCAGCAGTGCGGCGCGCTTCCAGGGGGCGAACACATCCTCACTGGACAGGGCCACCACCACAATCAGCGGCAGGTCCCCGACATTGGTGAAGGTGTACAGGCGCTCCTTGCCGCTGATGGCGGAGATGGCCTGGAAGGTGCCACTGCCTTCACGCAGTATTCTCTTGAAATTCGGTCGCTCGCTCAGGTCCTTGTCGATCATGTCGCTTTCGAGCAGCGGCTGTTGGGCCAATAAAAAGCCTTGGTTATTAAGCAGGTTGACGCTGCTGCCGTTGCCGATGGTCACGGTGTTGAACAACTGGTCGAAATACGCCAGGCGCATGGTCGCGACCGCAACGCCAGCAAACTCACCATTGGGCCCCGACACTCGCCGACTGAATGCCATGCGCCAGACCTGCTCGCAGTTGCAATGAATCTTGAACGGCCGGCTGATAAACAAGCCGGCCTGGGCGTCCTTGGCATGCACCTGGAAGTAATCGCGGTTGGCAAAATTACGCGGGGTCGGCTGCAGGGTCGAAGAGTCAGCGATCACCGCGCCATTGGCATCCAACAACAGCACTTCACCTTTGAAAGGCGCGGCGGTGGAGAGGTCAAACTGCACCAGGTGCTGGATATTCGCGGAAACCTGGGACAGGTCATCGCGTTGTCTGGCAGCAATCAACCCCTTGAGGGCCAGGTCGTAGAGTTCGACGTTGCGCAGCACGTCGGCATTGATCAACTGCGCAATATTGGTGGTTGAGCGCGTAGCGGCCTGCAGGGTGCTGGCGTGTTCGCGGATCAGCAACGCGGCGACGATGACCACGATCAAGACAACAGTGATACCGCTGCCCAGAACCATTAACAGTTCTGGGCGTGCGGCCAGGGTAAGGACACGGCGTTGACTCATCGGGCAGACTTCAGCGATGTGGATGCTGGCAGTTTAGTTCTACCCGATGAAAATTAAATACTCGGTTAAAAAGAAAGATTTGCGCGTTAGAACACGTTGACCGGGTAGTCGACGATCACTCGGTACTCATCCACATCCCGGTCCACCGCCGAGTAGCCATGACTGCCACGATTGGTCGCCCATTGCAGGCGCACCGCCAGATCCTTGGCCTTGCCGCCCTGCACCACATACTTCACATCGATATCCCGCTCCCAGTGTCTGGCGTCCTTGCCATCGGCGCTGTACCAGGCACTGTAGCCACGGCTTTGCGGGTCGACCTTGGTCAGGTCGGTCTTGCCGCTGATGTAGGACACCGCCGAGGTGAGGCCGGGCATGCCGAGGCCGGCGAAGTCGTAGGCGTACTTGAGCTTCCATGAGCGCTCATTAGGGCCGTTGAAGTCCGAGTATTGCTGGGAGTTGTCCAGGTACACGCTGTCGCCCTGGCTGATGTAGTCGAACGGTGTGTTGCCGTTGACCCGCTGGTAGGCGGCGGTGACGCTGTGGTGGCCCACGCCGACGGTGAAGTGCAGGCTGTAGGTGTTGTTGTCGATATCCCCGAGCAGCGACTGGCCGGTGTCCTGGGTGTGGTAGTAGTGCAGGCCCGGGTTGAGGCTGACCAGGTCGTTCAGCGCGTAGGTGTAGTCCAGGTCGTAGTAGTACTGGTGCCACACGTCCTTGAGTTCGGAGGCGTACAGGTTGCTGGTCACTCCCGGGATGCCGCTGAACGACACGCCCGCCCAATTCATGTGCTGGCTGTCAGCGTTGCTGGGCAATGCGCCATAGCTGGTGCCGATGCGTCGGTGGCCACTCTGGTTGTAGAGCTTGGTGAAGCTGGCCTGGCCGCCTTCGAGCATCCAGCCGTCGAAACTGTGGTTGCTCAGGCTCACGCCACGGAAAGTCTGCGGCAGCATGCGCGTCATGCCGCCAGCGATCACCGGGTTGTTGAGGAACAGGTCACCGGCCTTCAACTCGGTGTCGAAGGCGCGCATCTTCAAGGTGCCCCCTGCGGTGGAAAACGAACCGGGCGCTTTGCCGCTGCCGTCAGCACTGCCGTAGGGAAGGATGCTGGAACCGTCGGTGCCGCCACCGCCGTCGAGCTTGAGGCCAAGCATCGCGTGGGCGTCCAGGCCGAAGCCGACGGTGCCCTCGGTGTAGCCGGATTCGAAGGTGCCAATAAAACCTTGGCCCCATTCCTTGCTGTCATCGGTGTGGAGGTCGCGCCGGTCGCGGTTCATGTAGTAGTTGCGGGTGTTGATGTCGAGGTGCGAGCCTTCGACGAATCCGTCGGCGGGGGTGGTGTCTGCCGCGTGGGCAAGGGGAACGATCGTTGCTGCAATCGCGAGGAATAACGGGGTGAACGTCAGCGAGTTCTTCACCGGTGGAGCTCCTTTGGTCAATCGAAAACGGCCAGTGTCGTGGGGGTGTGCCTGGCCTTTTTTTACCGCAAAAAAAAGCCGCTGAAGTCAGCGGCTTTAAGACAGATTCCCAGTGTAGAGCCCTGGAAATAAGTCGAGGGAAATTCGGGTAAGCGGGTCAGCTGCCTTTGCCGTCGCGCTCATCGATGCGTCAAATTAACGCAGGCGAGCGCTGCGATACAGAGTGTAACAAGATAATGACTGTTGCCAAAACAGCAACAGTGATGCAGGGGCCATGGGGGAGATGTCTAGACCGGCAGGGTAATGCCAAAGGTATTGCCACTCACATCGCTGCGCACGAACACATCACCGCCGTGCATCAAGGCTATCGCCTTGACGATGGCCAGCCCCAAACCGTGATTCGCCCCGCTGTTGCTGCGTGACGCATCCACCCGATAGAAGCGTTCGAACAGCCGGGGCAGGTGTTCGCTGGCAATCACGTCACCAGGGTTGGTCACGCCGATTGCTACCTGATGCTCCAGCATGTCGATGTTCACGTCGATCACCTGCCCGGGCGCGGTGTGCTGCACCGCATTGCTCAGCAGGTTGATCAGGGCGCGGCGCAAGTGGGCTTTTTCGATCTGCACCCGGGCGTCGCCGTGCACGCGTACCTGAACCTGGGCGTCTTCAAGGATGAAGTCCAGGTAGTCGAGAGTGGTCGCCACTTCATCGGCCAGGGAGCTTTCGCTCAGCTTGGTGGCCTTGCTGCCCTGGTCGGCGCTGGCGAGGAACAGCATGTCGTTGATGATCGAACGCAGGCGTTCCAATTCCTCGAGGTTGGATTGCAGCACCTCGAAGTAGTGCTCGGCCGAGCGCCCGCGTGTCAGGGCAACTTGGGTCTGGCCGATCAGGTTGGTCAGCGGCGAGCGCAGTTCGTGGGCGACGTCGGCGTTGAACGACTCCAGGCGCGAGTAGGCCTGTTCCACGCGGTCCAGGGTGGAGTTGAACGAGTTGACGAACTGACTCAGCTCCGGCGGCAGCGGCGACAGTTGCAGGCGCCCGGAGAGCTTCGGCGGCGCCAGCTTCTGTGCTTCATCCGAGAGTTTGCCCAGCGGCTTGAGGCCAATGCGCGACACCCAGAACCCCAGCAGCGCCGCCAGCACCACGCCGACCAGCGCCAGGCTGACCAGCGCCACCAGCAGGTGGTGTTGGGTGGCGCGGAAGTTTTCGGTGTCGATGGCGATCATGAAGCGCAGCGGCGGGCGTTGGTCCTTGGCCGGGAACTGGCTGACCAGCACCTTGAACGGGTACTCGCGCCCCGGCAGGCGCAGATCCCGTTTGCCCGTCGGGCCCTCGGCGAAGGCGCGGATCTGCGCATCGGGGTTGCCGTACTCGTACGTCGGATCGCTGCTGACGACCCAGAAGCGGATGCGCTTGTCTTCCTCGCCGAGTAATTTGAGCTTGGCTTGAATCTTTACCCAATGGTCCGGTGTGCCGAAGCGGTTCACAGAGGATTCCAACACGCTGTAGCGCGCATCCAGCTCCGCCCCTGGCAGCAAGCCCAGGCTGCGGTCCACCTGCTGATACAGCGCGCCGCCGATCAACAGGAATATCAGCGCCGCCACCAGGGTGAACATGCTGCTGAGGCGCAGGGCAATGGAGTTAGCCGACACTGCGATTCTCCAGCACATAACCCATGCCGCGAATGGTGTGCAGCAGCTTGTGTTCGAACGGCCCGTCAAGCTTGGCGCGCAGGCGCTTGATCGCCACCTCGACCACGTTGGCGTCGCTGTCGAAATTGATGTCCCAGACCATTTCCGCAATCGAGGTCTTGGAGAGGATTTCGCCCTGGCGCCGCGCCAATACGCTGAGCAGCGAGAACTCCTTGGCGGTCAGGTCCAGGCGCACGCCATTGCGGCTGGCCTTGCGGCTGATCAGGTCGATCCACAGGTCGGCGACGGTCACTTGCACCGGCTCGTGGCCGCCGCTGCGGCGGGTCAGGGCTTGCAGGCGCGCCACCAGTTCGAGGAAGGAAAACGGTTTGCCAAGATAATCGTCGGCGCCTTCGCGCAGGCCGCGGATACGGTCTTCCACGCGCTCGCGGGCGGTGAGCATGATCACCGGCGTCTGCTTGCGCGCACGTAACGCCCGCAGCACGCCAAAGCCATCGAGGCCGGGCAGCATCACGTCGAGCACGATTACCGCGTAATCGTTTTCCAGCGCCAGGTGCAGGCCCTCGACACCCTCGCGCGCCACATCGACGGCGTAGCCTTGCTCCGTCAGGCCACGGTGCAGGTAGTCGGCGGTTTTTTCTTCATCTTCAACAATCAGTACGCGCATGAGCCTTTTGCTCCAGGGCGGTGCCTTGGCCTCAGTGTGTGGTCGCCAGCTCAGCCGCTGGTTTGGGCCGGTGGAAGAATTTCTCAAGGTACAAGTATATGACCGGTGTGGTGAACAGCGTCAGCGCCTGGCTCACCAGCAAGCCGCCGACTACCGCGATGCCCAGGGGCTGGCGCATTTCCGCACCCGGGCCTGCGCCGAGCATCAACGGTACCGCGCCGAGCAGGGCGGCGAGGGTGGTCATGATGATCGGGCGGAACCGTGTCACGCAGGCTTCGTAGATCGCATCCTCCGGTGACATACCTCTGACGCGCTGGGCTTCCAGGGCGAAGTCGATCATTAGGATGCCGTTCTTCTTCACGATCCCGATCAACAGCACCAGGCCGATCAGCGCCATGATCGAGAAGTCCTGGCCCATCAGCGACAGCATGATCAGCGCGCCCAGCCCCGCCGAGGGCAAGGTGGAGATAATCGTCAGCGGGTGCACGAAGCTCTCATACAACACACCCAGAATGATGTAGACCGCCACCAGCGCTGCGAGGATCAGCCACGGCTGGCTGGCCAGCGAACTCTGGAACGCCTGGGCCGCGCCCTGGAAGTTGCCGATGATGGTGGTCGGCATGCCGATTTCATTCTTGGCCTGGTTGAGCATGATCACTGCGTCGCCCAGCGCCACACCGGGTGCCAGGTTGAACGACAGGTTGGCGGCGGGGAACATGCCGTCATGGCTGATGGACAGAGGCCCCAGGGTCGGTGGGTCGACCTTGGCCACTGCCGACAACGGCACCATCTCATTGGTCAGCTTTGATCGCAGGTAGAAGTAGTTCAGGCTTTCGGCCTTGCCGCGCTGTTGGCTGTCCAGCTCCAGCACCACCTGGTACTGGTTGATCTCGGTCTGGAACTCGTTGATCTGGCGCTGGCCGAAGGCGTCGTAGAGCGCCTGGTCGACATCGGTGGCGGTCAGGCCAAAGCGCGCGGCGGCCTGGCGATCAATGCTGATATGGGTGATGCTGCCGCCCAGTTGCAGGTCGTTGGACAGGTCGCGAAAGGCCGGGTTGGCGCGCAGTTTTTCGGTCAGACGCTGGGTCCAGGTGTTGAGTGTCGGGCCGTCGTTGCTCTTGAGTACGTACTGGTACTGGGCACGGCTGGGGCCGGAGCTGAGGTTGATGTCCTGGCCCGCGCGCAGGTACAGCACGATGCCCGGCACTTTCGCGAGCTTGGGCCGGATGCGGTCGATGAACTGGCTGGCGGACACGTCGCGATCACCGCGGTCTTTCAAGGCGATCCAGAAGCGCCCGTTAGCGATGGTCTGGTTGCTGCCGGTCACGCCCACCGAATGGGAAAACGCCTGCACCGCCGGATCATCCTTGACGATCTCAGCCAGGGCCTTGTGCTTGGCGACCATGTCCGGGTATGACACGTCGGCCGCCGCCTCGCTGGTGCCGAGCACAAAACCGGTGTCCTGTACCGGAAAGAAGCCCTTGGGGATAAACACGTAGCCGGCCACGGCCAGGGCCAGGGTCACCACGAATAGCGCGGCCATACTGCGCTGATGGGCCAGCGCGCGACGCAGGTTGCGCGCGTAGCCGGCCAGCAGGCGTTCGCTGAAGCCCGGTTTGTCGTGGGCCGGATGGGTCGGGGCGCGCATGAACAGCGCGGCCAATGTCGGTGCCAGGGTCAAGGAGACCACCACCGAAATCAGGATGGTCGAGGTGGCCGTCAGCGCGAATTCCTTGAACAGCCGTCCGACCACGCCACCCATGAACAGCAGCGGAATAAACGCCGCCACCAACGAGAAGCTGATGGACACCACGGTAAAACCAATCTCGCCGGCGCCCTTGATCGCCGCTTCGCGTTTGTCGAGCCCCGCTTCGAGGTGGCGGTGAATGTTCTCCACCACCACGATGGCATCGTCGACCACAAAGCCCACGGCGATCACGATTGCCACCAGGGTGAGGTTGTTCAGGCTGAAGCCCATCAGGTACATCAACGCAAAACTGGCGACCAGCGACACGCCGAGCACGCTGGACACAATCAGCGTCGCCGACAACTGGCGCAGGAACAGCGCCATCACCGCCACCACCAGCAGGATGGCGATCAGCAGGGTGACTTCCACTTCATGCAGGGACGCGCGGATGGTCTTGGTGCGGTCGGTCAACACGCTGACCTGCACCGAAGCCGGCAGCATGCCTTGCAGGCGCGGCAGTTCGGCCTGGATGCGGTCCACCGTCTCGACAATGTTGGCGCCGGGCTGGCGCGAGATCACCAGGTTGACCCCCGGAGTGTCGCCGGACCAGGCCTGCACGTAGGCGTTTTCCGAACCGTTGATGACGTTGGCGATATCGCGCAGTTGAACGGGGGCGCCATCCTTGTAGGACACGATCAGTTGGGCATAGTCCTCCGGGTGAAACAGTTGGTCGTTGGTCGACAGGGTCGACACGCTGTTCTCGCCGTAGATCGCACCCTTGGCCAGGTTAAGGCTCGATTGCTGGATGGCCAGGCGAATATCGGCCAGGGTCAGGCCGATGGCCGCGAGTTTGTCGGGGGACGCCTGCACGCGGATCGCCGGGCGTTGCTGGCCGGTGATGTTGATCTGGCCGACGCCGTCGATCTGGCTGATCTGCCGCGCCAGCAGGGTTTCCACATAGTCGCTCAACTCGGTGCTGGGCATGCTGTCGGAGCTGACACTGAGGATCAGCACCGGGCTGTCCGCCGGGTTGACCTTCTTCCAGGTGGGCAGGCTCGGCATGTCGCTGGGCAGCTTGCCGGATGCGGTGTTGATCGCTGCCTGCACTTCCTGCGCGGCGGTGTCGATGCTCTTGTCGAGGGTGAATTGCAGGGTCAACAGGCTTGAGCCCAAGGCACTGCTGGAGGTCATCTGGGTCATGCCGGGGATGGCGCTGAACTGCACTTCCAGCGGCGTCGCCACCGAGGAGGCCATGGTGTCCGGGCTGGCGCCGGGCAATTGTGCGGTGACCTGGATCGTCGGAAATTCCGCCTCCGGCAGTGGCGCGATGGCCAGGCGCGGGAAGGCAATGATCCCGAGCAGCACCAGGGCGAAGGTCAACAACAGGGTGGCGACCGGGTGGTCGACGCACCAGGCCGAGGGCGAACGGCTGCCGTTCATGGCTGCACCTTGGCGTCGACGGTCTGGACCACCTGCGGTGGCTCCTTGAGCACCTCCACCTGGGCACCGGCCTTGAGCCGCGACTGGCCGTCACTGACCAGCACATCGCCGGCCTGTACGCCCTTGATGATGTTGACGTCGCTGTCCTGGTACGTCACCTGCACCGGCACCACCTCCACTTTGTCGCCACTGACCCGGTACACGAAGTGCGAATCCAGGCCGCGTTGCACCACGGTCGGCGGCACCACCAAGGCATTTTTGTCGAGGGCGGTCTGGATCTTGATGGTCACCAACTGCCCCGGCCACAGGCGTTGCGAGGCGTTGTTGAACTCGGCCTTGGCGCGCACGGTGCCGGTGGTGGAGCTGATCTGGTTGTCGATCAGGCTCAAGTGGCCTTCGCCGAGCAAGTCGCCGGTCTGGCCGTCGGTGTCGGCACCCAGGTAGGCGTCGACGCTGGCCTTGGCAGGCGCGGCGATCAGGCCTTGCAGGGTCGGCAGCATCTGTTGCGGCAGAGAGAACTCAACGGCAATCGGGTCGATCTGGGTCACGGAGAACAGGCCCTGGGTATCGCTGGTGCGCAGGAAGTTGCCTTCATCCACATTGCGAATACCGACGCGGCCACTGACCGGTGAGCGAATCTGGGTGTAGGACAGCTGGACCTGGGCTGCATCGATGGCGGCCTGGTTACCTTGGACGGTGGCCTTGAGCTGGTTGACCAGGGCTTGTTGCTGGTCGTAGGTCTGCTTGGACACGCCGTCGTCGACGCTCAATTCCTTGTAGCGCTTGAGGTTGACCAGTGCCACCTGCAACTGCGCCTGGCTCTCGCCCAGTTGCGCCCTGGCCTGGTCGAGACTGGCGCGGATCGAGCGATCATCGATTCTGGCCAGTAGGTCGCCGGCCTTGACCCACTGGCCTTCCTTGACCTGCAATTGGGTGAGAATGCCGTCGACCTGCGGGCGAATGACCACGCTGTGCAGGGACAACACCGTACCGATGCCGCTGACAAAGCGTGGAATGTCCTGCTGCGCTACGCTCACCACCCGCACCGGGATCGCGGTGGGTGCTGCCAGTCTGGCCTTGGCTGGGCGGGTCAGCGCCCAGGCTGCAACCGCCACGACCACGAGGACACCCACGATCAGGGCAGTTTTTCGTTGAATGTGCATGGGGGAGGCGCCGGGGCAAAGGATGGGGAGAGTGAGCGGCCTTTATAGCCCTTCAACCCGGTCAGCACGGTGACGGCTAACTGACAGCGCTGTCAGCAAACTCCGACCATTCGTACCGGTGGTGGTTAAAGATCTGAAGCTCGCAGGTATACTGCGCGCCAGTGTGGCCCGCAAGCCGGCCCCGCATCATTTTTTGCACGCCCCGGAGCTTTCATGACTTCCCCGACACAACCCCCTGTTGAAGCGACCGACATCGTCGATCCGGCCAGCGCCGAAGGCGTTGAAAAAGCCGAGATCCCGGCGTTCAAGTTTCCGTTCAAGCCGGGTGAGCTGGCTGGGGCCAGGAATGCGGCCCAACCGTGGTACAAAAACGGCGCCAAGAACGGCCATACCAAGTCGCCAGGCATGGCTCCGCCGGGGACTCGTCGTTCGATGGGTAAACGCTGAGACTAACAAGTCGCACACCGTGTCGATTATTGCCTACAGCCTCTGCTGAAATTTCTGATTGTAGGCCTGCGACCGTTTCTTGAAAGCTTGCACAGCCTTTGCTCTGCCCCTGTGATTTCAGGGGGGAGCAGGGCGATGCTGGTCTTTCCGGAAAAGGACGTCTCCCTTGGCTCTGATACACATCTGTGTAGTGCTTGCCCTGTTGCTTGCGGCGGATGCCTCTGCGGCCGATGATCCACCGCAGCGTGAAATCCGTTTCGCCGTTGCTGCACAATTCCCCCCGTTCCAGAGCCGCGACCCGCAAGGGCAGTTGGTCGGCTTGAATATCGAGTTGGGCAACGCCCTGTGCGTGCAGTTGAATGCACGCTGCATCTGGGTCGACCAGGTGCTTGTCGAAGATTTCATCTCCCTTGAAGCCAGGAAATTCGACGCGATCATGGGGATGGCGCCGACCTCGCAGCGGCAACGTTGGGTGGGCTTCACCGATAACCTCTACCCCTTCACCACGCGCCTGGTGGCGCGCCGGATGTCCAACTTGCAGCCGCGGGTAAAGTCGCTCAAGGGCAAGCGAGTCGGCGTGTTGCTGGGAAGTAATCGTGAGGCTTTTGCCCGCTCGATGTGGGCGCCAAATGGCGTCATCGTCAAGAGTTTCTGGCTCAACAATGAATTAGTCAGCAGCCTTAAGGCCGGCGAGATTGATGCGACCCTGCAAGGCACGGTAGAAATTCGTGAAGCCTTGCTCGACACCGAAGACGGCCACGATTTCGACTTCGTCGGCCCTGCCATTTCGTCCGAGCTTTTGGGCGACGGTGTGGCCATCGCAGTGCGCAAACCTGACACCGCATTGCGCAACGAACTCAACTGCGCCCTTGAACAACTGAAGCAGAGCGGCGAGTACCAGCGGATCATCCAGCCCTACCGCCTTGACGCCGTTCCTGCCGAGCACTGATCGGCGGCCTTCAAGGTCTACGCTGCCCGCAGCGAGATAAACGCATAGTTGGCCGGCACCTCGGTGGCAATCTGCGCGCCGGCATCCAGCAACTGTTCGGCGATGTCCATCCCCGACACATGAAACACCCACTCATTGGCCACGGCCGGCCGGTCCACCGCCAGCTCAATCGCCTGGGCAAACGCGCCCATGTCCGGCAGGTACGCGGTAAACCCATCACCCTTGAGCGCCGTGGTGCGAATGCCCAGCAAGGCGCACACCGCCTCCTTGGTCTGCACGTCGTCTCGGTCGGCCTGGCGCGAGCGTTGGATCAGTTCCACCAGCTCCGGGTCCATCAATTCACCCCCGAAGATCAACACCGGGCCCTGTTCCCAGGATTCCGGCGGGCAATCCTTGGCGGCGGGGTTGAGCGGGATATGCGGGTTGATCTCCATCGGGTAGATGCGGCACACCAACGGGCGGCGCTCGTAGATGCGGCATAGGTTGTCGGCGTCAAGATTCCGGCAGCGCCCGGCGTTGTAGGCGGCAAAGGTGATTGCCACAAACGCCTCGGTGCTGCCGCTGGGCACCACCACCGAACGCCGCTCGGCATGTTCGCGCTGCAGTTGAGGCAGGCCCAGGCCATTGCTCAGGAAACCCTCCACCAGAACGATGACGTTACCGCCGTCAGCCGCCCATTGGCGGGCTTCCTGGAGGGTCAGGGGTACGTGATGATCGCTGCAGCATTTGCCGCAACCGACGCAGGAAAAATGGGTGTTCATGGCGGATCTGTCACCAGGCTAGGTCAGAGGGCACGCAGGAACAGTGACGGGTTTTTACCTCTATCCACCGTTGTGCTGCTCTGGAAGCAAGTTATGCGCCAGCGCCTGTCAGTCGTCGGCGACCACATCCCGCAACACAAAGACCATGCCCGCGCTTTCGTACAGTTGTCGGGCGCGCCGGTTGCTCTCCAGCACCTTGAGGTCGACATAGGGTTCGCCACGCTGCTTGAACACCTGGAAGCAGTGCAGCAGCAACGCGCGGCCCAAGCCTTGGCCTTGAGCGCAAGGATGCACGGACAGGTTCTTGATAAACGCGCTGGTCCAGCACTGCGCCACGCCGAGAATGCCATCGCCGTTGCTGACCACCAGACACAGCGTGGGATCGAATTCGGCATCGCTGACGAACAGATGCTGCCAGGCGTGCAGATGAGGAACGCGGCCTCCCCCTTGCTCCTGGGTCATGCGCAGCACCGCATGGATCGCCGGGGCCAGCTCGTCGCGGTAATGATCCAACTGCGTATGGGCCGGCCATTGCGGTGCAGGCAGGCTGCCGGTGAGGTCGCGGCGCAGCAGCTGGAAATGCTCCGCCACCGGTTACAGCCCCTGTTGCGCCACGGTCTGGGCGGCGACCACCAGGCACTTGGTCAGTTCGGGCGAGGAGAACTTGGTCAGCACCGCGTTGGCACCGGCCAGACGCGCCTTTTCGCTGTTCATCGCGCTGTCCAGGGAGGTATGCAGCAGCACGTAGAGATCCTGGAAGTCCGGGGTTTCACGCAGGGTGCGGGTCAGGGCATAACCGTCCATTTCGGACATCTCGATGTCCGACACCACCACATTGATCTGCGCGGCGGTGCCTTGCAGCTCCAGCAGCACATCGATGGCTTCCTTGGCGCTGCGCGCGGTGTGGCAGGTCAGGCCAAGGTTGCGCAGGGTGTGTACCGACTGCTGCAGGGCGACTTGGCTGTCATCCACCACCAGGATCCGCGCATTGCCGAGCACTTCCGCCTCTTCCATGGTCAGGTCGGTAGGCGCCGCCTCAATCGGCGCCGGGGCGATGCCATGGATGACTTTTTCGATGTCCAGCACCTGCACCAGGCCGCCTTCCACCTGGGTCACCCCGGTGATGAACGCACGGTTGCCGCCGGAGCCGTAGGGCGGTGGGCGAATATCGGTGGTCAGGCAGTGCACGATCTTGCTCACGGCCTGCACATGCAGGCCCTGCTTGGAACGGCTCACGTCGGTGACGATCAGGCAGCCGCCGTTCGGGTCTTCCAGGGGCATTTCCCCCAGGGCGCGGCTCAGGTCGATCACCGCCAATGAATTGCCGCGCAGGGTGGCGATGCCTTTGACGTGGGGATGAGACTCCGGCAGCTTGGTCAGCGGCGGGCAAGGGATGATCTCGCTGACTTTCAGCAGGTTGATGGCCATCAGCTTACCGCTGCGCAAGGTAAAGAGCAGAAGCGAGAGTGAGTCTGCGCGGGCTTTGGTGGTGGACATAAAAACCTTCTGTGGATCAGGGATGACGAACTTCTATTGAAGGTTATCGACTCGGGAGAGCCAGGCTTTAACCCGATTTTGTATCGGACTGGGCCCGTGTCAGCCCTTCCACACCTGCGGGTTCACCAGATCCTGCGGACGCTGGCCGAGCAGGGCGCTGCGCAGGTTGTCCAACGCGCGGTTGGCCATGGCTTCGCGGGTTTCATGAGTCGCCGAGCCGATGTGCGGCAGGGTCACCGCATTGCTCAACTGGAACAGTGGCGATTCGGCCAACGGCTCCTGCTCATACACATCCAGCCCGGCGCCGCGAATGGTCTGGTTTTGCAGGGCCTGGATCAGCGCCGGTTCGTCCACCACCGGGCCGCGGGAAATATTGATCAGGATTGCGCTGGACTTCATCAGCCCCAATTCGCGGGTGCTGATCAGGTGGCGGGTCTTGTCGCTCAACGGCACCACCAGGCAGACGAAATCCGCCTCGGCCAGCAACTGGTCGAGGCTGCGGAATTGCGCGCCCAGTTCCTGTTCCAGCGCGGTCTTGCGGCTGTTGCCGCTGTACAGGATCGGCATATTGAAGCCCAGGCGCCCACGCCGGGCCACGGCCGCGCCGATATTGCCCATGCCAACGATACCGAGGGTCTTGCCATGCACGTCACAGCCAAACAGCGGCGCGCCGACGCTGGCTTTCCACTGGCCAGCCTTGGTCCAGGCGTCCAGCTCGGCCACCCGGCGCGCGCTGCTCATCAGCAGGGCGAAGGCCAGGTCGGCGGTGCTTTCGGTCAGTACGTCGGGGGTGTTGGTGAGCATGATCCCGCGCTCGTTGAAGTACGGCACATCGTAGTTGTCGTAGCCCACCGACACGCTGGACACCACCTCCAGCTTGCCCGCGCCTTCGAGCTGCGCGCGGCCCAGCTTGCGACCCACGCCGATCAAACCGTGGGCGTGGGGCAGGGCTTCATTGAATTGAGCGTTGATATCGCCCAGCTTGGGGTTGGGCGCAATCACCTCGAAATCCTGTTGCAGGCGTTCGATCATTTGCGGGGTGACACGGCTGAAGGCGAGGACGGTCTTTTTCATTGCAGGCGGGCTCATCGACTACGGAAGAATGCCAAGCACGCTAACATTCCTGCCGGCAATTGTCAGGACACCGCCCCTCCCACATTTAAAGACTTGTATCGCCTGGTAGAAATCAGTTCGCCAGCCGTGCACCGCTGAGGCTGCCGCTCAACTCATACGCCACCAGCTCCGCCTGGTGCGCCGCCAGGATCTCCGGCAACGAGCCGCGCAGGTATTCCACCCAGGTCTTGATCTTCGCATCCAGGTACTGGCGCGAGGGGTAGATGGCGTACAGGTTCAGCTCCT
This sequence comes from Pseudomonas sp. NIBRBAC000502773, assembly GCF_006517195.1. NCBI lineage: Bacteria > Pseudomonadati > Pseudomonadota > Gammaproteobacteria > Pseudomonadales > Pseudomonadaceae > Pseudomonas > Pseudomonas sp. NIBRBAC000502773. Next base: position 4,432,339 of record NZ_CP041189.1, read on the forward strand.
GGGAGCGATAGGTGGGCATGACCCGCACCAATGTGCCGTTGCGCAGGCCTTCGATGGCTGCATACACCGGCAGCAGGCCGACGCCCATGCCGCTGGTGATCGCGGTTTTCATCGCGTCGGCGGAGTTGACCAGGAACGGCGACGTATTGATCGCCACGCTTTCCTGGCCTTCTGGGCCGTTGAAGGTCCATTTGTCCAGCTGGATCACCGGGCTGACCAGGCGCAGGCAGGCGTGGTTGAGCAAATCCTGGGGCCGTTGCGCGCAGCCCTTGGCCTTGACGTAGTCCGGCGAGGCGCAGGCGATGCTGTAGGTGATGCCCAGGCGTTGGGACACGAAGCCCGAGTCCGGCAGCTCGCTGGCCAGCACGATGGACACGTCGTAGCCCTCGTCCAGCAGGTCCGGCACGCGGTTGGCCAGGGTCAGGTCGAAGGTCACGTCCGGGTGGGTGCGGCGGTAGCGGGCAATCGCGTCGATGACGAAATGCTGGCCGATACCGGTCATGGTGTGCACTTTCAGCTGCCCGGCGGGGCGCGCGTGGGCGTCGCTGGCTTCGGCTTCGGCTTCTTCGACGTAGGCCAGGATCTGCTCGCAGCGCAGCAGGTAGCGTTTACCTGCCTCGGTGAGGGCAATGCGGCGGGTGGTGCGGTTGAGCAAGCGGGTTTGCAGATGGGCCTCAAGATTGGAGACCGCGCGCGAGACGTTGGCAGTGGTTGTGTCCAGTTGCGCGGCGGCGGCGGTGAAGCTGCCGGCTTCGGCCACGCAACTGAAGGCGCGCATGTTTTGCAAAGTGTCCATGGAGAGTTCTCAGGGGAGATGCCAAATTGTGACATGAAGTTGCGCGCAGGTGTGTATCCGCTGGGCGCGCTCCGCCTGGACATTGATGGCGTAGGCTCAGGACAAGGTCCAAGCCTGGCTGACTTTGGCCTGGTAGTGCGGCAGGTATTCCCGCAGCAGGTGATTGAATGCCTCCCGTGCGCTGGCGCGGTGTTCGGCGGTCGGCGCTTCAAGGGCGGTGTTGGCCTGCCGGGTCAGGTCCTCAGCCGCCCGTTCGAGTGCCGGGCTGATGCGTTTGATCGCGTCGAGATCGGCCGCCAGTGTCGTACCGTGTGTCTGCCGGCCGAGGGCGTCGAGTAGTGCATGAATGTCATCGACGTGGTGCTGTATGTAGTCGTCCCAACCCGACTGCTCACCAGGGCTTCCCAGGTAGCGGCGAGCGATTGGCAAAAGATGGTCCAGCGAATCGGTGCCCAACCGTTCTGTGCGCAAGGTTTGCCGTGTGCGCAAAGACTGGACATCAATGCCGCTGAACTGTTCAACGGGCTTGGGCAGCCCCAGGTTGCGCGCTTTGTTCATCGTATGGCGCGTGAGTAATACCACGGGTTCGCCGTGCTTGATCTTTACCAGCACCTGGGTAGACGAAGGTCTGGCCGGGTCGAGCAGCGATTCACTGATCGAACGGACCAGCTTTTCCCAGTCGAACGCCTGGTCTCCGATGGATGACAATGCGTGCCGCAGCGTTTTTTGTACCACCGCCACGGACTTGAGCGCTGCGATGTCGATCGTCAGGTAATCGCCACTCAGATGCGGATCATCACTCTTGCGGTGGCTGAACTCGATGGACACCCCTTTACCGCCTGCCTCGGCCCGTGACGAAGCCGTGACCCCGGCTGAGCCTGACAGTGTTTGCGCCTGGGCTGTCAGCGTGTAGGTCCTTAACGCTTCGGGGCGAAGCAGCGCAGGGTTGCGCTCGATCAGCGCGCGTATTTCGCTGTCCAGGTGCGTCTCCAGGCGTGAGTCGGTCTTGAGCAGTACATATCGCTCCAGCAGTGACCTTGCCTGTCGGTTGCTGGTGTGCAGGGTGGCGTTCAACTCGGACGCCGGCACGGGCTTGCTGACGCTCCGGGTGAATTGCCGGCTGCTGGAAATGACATGGTTTTTCATGTCATTCAACAGTGCCGTGGGGCTGTCATCGGGATGCTTGAGCGCGATCATTTGCTGCTTCGCCAGCGCCGGGGACATTTCGTGCAAGCCGAGAATATCCAGGGCTTTATGTTGCCGGGTGCGCTGCAAAGTAAGTTCGATCGTGGTGTGCACATTCAGGAAATTGAAGAAGTCGACCGCCACCTTGCCTCGCATGGTCAGTGCGATGCCCCTTTCGGTCATGATGGGTTGGGAGGGACTATGCAGGCAGGGCAGTTCAACGTCGACCAGGCCTGCGCGGGCAAGGGTGTCCCTGACATAAGGTTGGCTCTGTGTTGAGTAAGCGCGGTGCCTGTGCAGATTGCAGCTGTCACTCACCAGGTTGCGCAAGTTATTGGCGGTGCGCCCGATGCTCTCGCTCAGCGACGTGCGTACAGAATGGCTGCGGGCATCGGCGTAGTGCTCCAGGCTCGAGTACTCACGAGACGATACATAGCCGAGGCCAAGTTGGGCACGAGACCGGGACTCGCTCGGTTGTGACAGCGTTGATTTGAATTTGCCCTGCAGGGCAATGATGCGCGTGCTCTTGATCCGCTGATCTGCCGTGGTTGCCAAGCGAGAGTCGGCAGCCAGATGTGGCCCGATACTGATCTGTCGCGTCGATTCCAGGGCAATGTCGTAGCCGATATGACGATGGTTGATCCGTTCGCCGCCATCGCGGATATAGCTCAGCGACTGCAGCAGATTGTGCGTCAGGCGCTGGTGGTTTCCCTCGCTGACGGCTGCGCGAAACTGCCATTTGAGCGCACGACACAGTGTGTAATCGGCCTCGATGTCCGGGTTTTGAGGTGATCGATGGCGGCTGAGCATGTGTTCGGCTTTTTTGAAAAACGCGTACAAGTCAGGTAACGCCTCAACCGACACTTCCAGGCTTGGTGGGCCGTTGGACAGTCTGTGGTGGAGTGCCTCTATTGCCAACTGGTCGCGAGGGTCGCCTGCAAGAGGGCTCAGCTTTTCCAGGACCCTGTCGGCGATCCAGAGCACATCCCTTTGTAGAGGCCGCATCCCAGGACGCAGAGCCACAGGGTCGAGGTGCAGCTGCCTGCGCAGAGCATCGACGCTCTCTTGTGTCGGCAACCGCGTATTGAGGGCTGAAAGCATGAGGCGCTCTCCGGGGGCAGTCGGCTGACTACTCTGGTGCCCGGTTACGCGGATCGATGTAGGGCAAGGATGCAGATGCCGGGATAAATATCCGAACCTCACGCCCGTCGAACCGGGATTGTCGCTGGAACGGTAATAAAGATTCACAGGAACACCTGCTTATCGCGCTCCGTGCCGCCGCCTAGAATTGCGCCACTTCTCCCCGCAACACCACCTCAGGAATTCGTTCGCCGTGCCGCGTCGCATCAGCAGAGAGCTGAAGACTCTCATTAACAGAGGGCTGAAGGCTCTCAGTGTTTGTGCTTTATCGTTAGCAATCAGCGGCTGCATCGGAACCGGAGGAATCGCCCCCCAAGGCCAGGCGCTCAATGCCACTACCCTGGCCACCGACGAAGCGATCCGCAGCGCCGCCCAGGACGCCCATTGGCCCACCGCACAATGGTGGCAGGCCTATGGCGACCCCCAGCTCAACCGCTGGGTCGACCTCGCCACCCAAAGCAGCCCGAGCATGGCCATGGCGGCCGCGCGGGTGCGGGAGGCGCGGGCCATGGCCGGGGTTGCCGAGTCGGCCGAGTCGCTGCAGATCAACGCTGATACCACCCTCAAACGCCACAATTGGCCCAAGGATCAGTTCTACGGCCCGGGTGAGTTGAGCGGTGCCAACACCTGGGACAACAATGCGTCCTTGGGTCTGAGCTACGCCCTCGACCTGTGGGGCCGCGAAAGCAACGCCACTGAGCGTGCCGTCGACCTGGCCCACATGAGCGCGGCCGAAGCCCGCCAGGCCCAGCTTGAACTGCAGAACAACGTGGTGCGCGCCTATATCCAGCTGTCGTTGCATTACGCCAACCGCGATATCGTCGCGGCGACCCTGGCCCAGCAACAGCAGATCCTCGACCTGGCCAACAAACGCCTGGATGCCGGGATCGGCACCCATTTCGACGTGAGCCAGGCCGAAACGCCGCTGCCGGAAACCCATCGTCAATTGGATGCCCTGGACGAAGAAATCGCCCTGAGCCGTAACCAACTGGCGGCGCTTGCCGGTAAAGGTCCGGGGGAGGGGGCCACGTTGCAGCGTCCGACGCTGTCCCTTGCCGCACCACTGAAACTGCCCTCGAGCCTGCCCGTGCAATTGCTCGGCCAGCGCCCGGATGTGGTCGCCAGCCGTTGGCAGGTCGCGGCGCAAGCCCGTGGCATCGATGTGGCCCACGCCGGTTTCTACCCCAACGTCGACCTGGTCGGCAGCCTCGGCTACATGGCCACCGGCGGCGGCATGCTGGCGTTTCTCGCCGGCAAGAAATTCAACTACAACGTCGGCCCGGCCATCACCTTGCCGATCTTCGACGGCGGCCGCCTGCGGGCGGAGCTGGGTGAGGCCAGCGCCGGCTATGACATCGCCGTGGCGCGCTACAACCAGACCCTGGTGAATGCGCTCAAGGGCATCAGCGACCAGTTGATTCGCCGTGAATCCATGGACAAACAAGCAGCATTTGCGGCGCAGTCGGTGGCCTCGGCGCAGAAGACCTACGATATCGCGATGATCGCCTACCAGCGCGGCCTGACCGATTACCTCAATGTGCTCAACGCGCAGACCCTGCTGTTTCGCCAACAACAGATTGAGCAGCAGGTCCAGGCTGCGCGGCTTGGCGCCCATGCCGAACTGGTGACCGCACTGGGTGGCGGTCTCGACGCCGGCAAAGACCTACCGCAGGACGCCAAGACCCTCCCGAGCAAGACCCCGGCGGCGCTTGCCATGTTTGATCACTGAATAGTTTGGTCACTGAGTAGGATTTAATGACTCCAATGCCTGCACCGCTGCGCTGGCTGCATTCCCTTGAGTGGCGCCGTGGTTTTTTCGACTGGGCACGCAGCGACGGCGTGACCTGGGTGTACATCTTCAAGGTGCTGATCGCGGCGTTCCTCACGCTGTGGCTGGCCATGCGCCTGGAACTGCCGCAACCGCGCACCGCTATGATCACCGTATTTATCGTGATGCAACCCCAGAGCGGCCAGGTGTTCGCCAAGAGCTTCTATCGTTTCCTCGGCACCCTGGCGGGGTCGGCGGTGATGGTGGTGTTGATCGCGCTGTTTGCGCAGAACACCGAGTTGTTCCTGGGGGCACTGGCCATCTGGGTCGGCATTTGCACCGCTGGCGCGACACGCAACCGTAACTTTCGCGCCTACGGCTTCGTGCTGGCCGGTTACACGGCAGCGATGGTCGGCCTGCCGGCCCTGGCCCATCCGGACGGCGCCTTTATGGCGGCGGTGTGGCGGGTGCTGGAAATCTCCCTGGGGATCCTGTGTTCCACCCTGGTCAGCGCGGCGATCCTGCCGCAGACCTCCAGTGCCGCGATGCGCAACGCGCTCTATCAGCGCTTTGGCGTGTTCGCGCTTTTCGTCACCGATGGCCTGCGCGGGCGCAGCCAGCGTGAGGGGTTCGAGGCCAGCAATGTGCGCTTTATCGCCGAGGCCGTGGGCCTGGAAGGGCTGCGCAGCCTCACGGTGTTCGAAGACCCGCATATGCGCCGGCGCAATGGTCGGCTCAGTCGCCTCAACAGCGAGTTCATGAGCATCACCACCCGCTTCAATGCCTTGCACCAGTTGCTCGAACGCCTGCGCACGGACGCCGCGGATCACGTGGTGGCGGCGATCAAACCGGGCCTGCAGGACCTCGCCGAAGTCCTTGACGGCTTCTCCGGCCGCGCCCTCACCAGCCCCGACGCCGGGCGCCTGGTCAGCCAACTCAGCGCCTACAAGGACAGCCTGCCCGCCAAAGTCCGCAGCCTGCGCGCGACCTTCCAGGAGGGCAACCCGAGTGAGGCCGAACAGCTGGATTTTCACACCGCTTATGAACTGCTCTACCGCTTCGTCGATGACCTGCACAACTACGCGCAAACCCATGCCTCCCTGGCCGATCACAGCCATGCACGGGAGCAATGGGACGAAACCTTCAGCCCGAAAACCAACTGGCTGGCCTGCGCCGCTTCGGGGATTCGCGCGTCGTTCATCCTGATTGTGCTGGGCAGTTATTGGGTGGCCACGGCCTGGCCCAGCGGTGCCACCATGACCCTGATCGCCGCTGCCACCGTCGGCCTGTCCGCCGCCACGCCCAACCCCAAGCGCATGGCGTTCCAGATGGCCTGCGGCACCTTGATCGGCGCGTTGGTGGGCTTTGTGGAAATGTTCTTCGTGTTCCCGTGGATCGACGGCTTCCCGCTGTTGTGCGTGATGCTCGCCCCGGTGATCATCCTCGGCGCGTTCCTCGCCTCACGCCCGCGATACGCCGGTGTGGGCGTGGGCCTGCTGATTTTCTTCAGCACCGGTTCGGTGCCGGACAACCTCACGGTCTACAACCCCTACACCTTTATCAACGACTACATCGCCATGATCATTGGCATGCTGGTGTGCGCGGCGGCGGGGGCGATCATCCTGCCGCCCAACAGCCGCTGGCTGTGGCGCCGCCTGGAGCAGGACCTGCGCGAGCAGGTGGTGTATGCCATCAGCGGCAAGCTCAAGGGGTTGGCGTCGAGTTTCGAAAGTCGCACCCGAGACCTGCTGCACCAGGCCTATGGCCTCGCTGTCGGCCAGCCGCAAGTGCAACGCGACCTGCTGCGCTGGATGTTCGTGGTGCTGGAGGTCGGTCACGCGATCATCGAGTTGCGCAAGGAACAGGCGATCCTGCCGGTGCACCCGGCCTATGCCGAATCCCAGCCGTGGCGCCAGGCGATCCGGGTCATGGGGCGTTCGTTGGTGCGCCTGTTCCTGCAACCCAGCGCCAGTAACCTGGAGCGTGGCCTGATCGCCGTCGACCACGCGATCAGCCGCGTGCAGGCCACCGACGAACCCTTTGCCCCGCACTTCGACACCTCGGCCCTGCGCCGGGTGAAAAGCTACCTGCACTTTATCCGCACCTCGTTGCTGGACCCGCAATCACCGCTGGCGGCCCTAAAAGGAACCCCGAATGCCTCGTGAAATAGCATTCCACGGCATCTACATGCCGACCATGACCCTGATGTTCCTGATCGCGGCCGCGTTGGCCTGGGCCCTGGACCGCTTCCTGGCTGGCTTCGACCTGTACCGGTTTTTCTGGCACCCGGCGCTGCTGCGTCTGAGCCTGTTCGTTTGCCTGTTCGGCGCCCTGGCGCTGACCGTCTACCGTTGAGAATGCCCCGATGAAAAAGTTTTTCAGCCTGCTCGCGACCTTGCTGGTACTGGCTTTGGCGATCTGGATTGGCCGCACGTTGTGGGTGCACTACATGCAAACCCCGTGGACCCGCGACGGCCGCGTGCGTGCCGACATCATCAACGTCGCCGCCGACGTCACCGGCGAAGTGGTCGACGTGCCGGTGCGCGATAACCAGTTGGTGAAAAAGGGCGACCTGCTGATGCAGATCGACCCCGAGCACTACCGCATCGCGGTCAAGCAGGCGCAGTCCCTGGTCGCCTCGCGCAAGGCCACCTGGGAAATGCGCAAGGTCAACGCCCACCGCCGCGCCGATCTCGATGCCCTGGTGATCTCCAGGGAAAACCGCGACGACGCCAGCAACATCGCCGACTCGGCCCTGGCGGATTACCAGCACGCCCTGGCGCAACTCGAAGCGGCCGAACTCAACTTGAAACGCACCCAGGTCGTGGCGGCGGTGGACGGCTACGTCACCAACCTCAACGTGCATCGCGGCGACTACGCGCGCATCGGCGAAGCCAAGATGGCCGTGGTGGATATGAACTCGTTCTGGGTCTATGGCTTCTTCGAAGAAACCAAGTTGCCCCATGTGAAAGTCGGCGACAAAGCCGACATGCAGCTGATGAGCGGCGAGACGTTGAAGGGGCACGTAGAAAGCATCTCCCGCGGCATCTACGACCGCGACAACCCCGAGAGCCGCGAACTGATCGCCGATGTGAACCCGACCTTCAACTGGGTGCGCCTGGCCCAGCGCGTGCCGGTGCGGATTCATATTGATGAAGTGCCGCAGGGGGTGTTGTTGGCGGCGGGGATTACCTGCACGGTGATTGTCGATAGCGTGCCTTAGCCGAATAAGCACCTTAGCTGGCCTACACCCTTTTCATCGATACCCAAGACGTTCGCACCGGCAATGATTCGCTGGTCACCCCGTTCGGTCAGCAGCACAGGGGGGGATCTGGGTTCGGACTGCATGTCGTTGTAACCCCGGTTGTTGAAGGCCAGGTCCAGCACGCCGTGGGTTTTGAATCGAGCGATGAAGATCCAGTTGCCGGTTGAGGCCGTCACCAGGTTGCCTGTGCTGGTTTGCATGATGCATTGCCAGCCATTGTCGTGGCTGCCATCAAAATGGCTGATCAGGGGTTTACCGTTATTGAACAGTTGGTGCACCGCGCCGTTTGGGGTAATGGCCTGCATGAGACCTTTTGTGCTTTCGGCGCCGCCCTGCCCAATTTGACCGGCGCCAACAAGGCTGTTGTCCTCCGCACGTTCGATCAGAGCGTTGAAGGTGGTGTGATCCTTGATACTGTCCATGGGATGAAACCCCGGCGTCTTGGGACTGCCAAAGCCGGCGTCCGGGCTGCCGTCAGGGTTGAGGCGGGCAAACAGGGCGGTCTTGAGGGTGGGGATAAACCGGGCATGTCCAACAAACACTATTTTGTGATCACTGCCCTGGCTGATACACGCGTTGACCGCCGTGGCCACATTGGAGCCGGCAAGTTTGAACTCCAGCCTGCCAGTTTTGTTGAAGCTTTCGTCCAGTGCACCATTGGGCAGCAGGCGAAACAGCACACCCACTGTCTGGTCCGGATTGTCGTGGGCTACATAGTTGGCGCTCACTAAAATACGTCCGTCACTCTGGACGTGTACTGTCGCTGATTCTCCTATGAGTTCTTCGTAGTCCTTGGTGGGCAGAATGCGCCGCCCTTGCTCGGCAAAATTCGTGTCGGGCTTACCTTCGCTGTTGAAACGTGCAATCACCAAGTTCGCCCAGCCATTGGATGCACTGCGCCATGTCCAGCCCAGCATCAGGATGTTGCCGGCCGATTGTACGGTCAGCCTTGAACCACCGGCCGGTAGCGAGGGTAAAAAATCACCGGTGACCAGCCCGTTCGTTCCAAACGATTTATCCAGGCTGCCGTCGGCGCTCAGGCGGCCCAAGCCGTATAGGTACTGGTCGTCGTGGTTTCTATACACGCTGGCGCTGAACAAAAGCTTGCCATCCTTCGCGGTTGCAAGTCCTCCGAAGCGAAAGCGAACGTTCAGATCACCATGATCTTCGAGAATTTTTTCCAGGGCTTGCACCCCTCCAATACCGAAGTCGGGATCCAGCGTGCCGGGTTGCGTCTTTGAGGTTTTTTTGGACGTACGCATCAACGCGTTCCTTCTTTGGTTGGAGAGGAAAGTCTGCCGCGTGGATACCTTGAGTGTTCAAATCGGGCGACGTTTTCAGTCTGGTCTTGGTGTGATACCGCGTCTACTGTCAGATCTGACAGGTGCTAGTTGGCCATTATTGGCTGCGAGCCTGAGGCACAAAAGTCTCATGCAGATGACGCCACAGCAACGCGCCGCTGGCCTGCTTTTCAAACACCACCGTGGCGCGACGATCCGTCTGCGTGCCGCTGGCATCGATCTGATGTTCGCGATAAGTCACCGTGGCCCCGCGCGCATGGCGGTCAATCCCGGTCATTTCACTCAAGGTGATTTTCAACCCCGGGCGCATGCCGCCCAGGCGGGTGAACAGCGCGTTGACCCCGGCTGCATTGACGCGTGTGCCGGTGGCGGGGGCGATCATGCTGAACTCGGGCGAGAAGCGCGCAAGCAGGCTTTGCAGGGTGCCTTCTGGCGCAACCCCGGCAAACCATTGCTCGATCTCGACGTGGGTCTGGATCACTTCTTCAAAAAAATCGCTGTAGTCGATCATTTACAAACTCCCATTCAAACCAAAGCGTTTTTTCAACACGGCTTCCAATAATCCCTTGGGCAACAACGCAGCCATCAACGGCAACGCCCGGCTGCCATTGCCCGAACGCAACAGGCGCGGTGGCTGTGGTTGTTGCACCGCCTTGAGCACATCTGCTGCAAACACGCTGGCCGGGGTGGGCTTGTCCTGAGAGGCCTGGCTGCGTGCGCGAATGCCCTCGCGCAACGGCCACCACGGCGATTTTTCGTTGATTAACAGTTCGGCCTGGGCGCCGGCGTTTTTTGCGAAGCTTGTATTGATGGCGCCTGGCTGCACCTCCATCACTCGGATGCCAAACGGCGCCAGCTCCATGCGCAGTGCATCACTCAACGCATGCACCGCCGCCTTGGACGCGCAGTAGGCGCCGGCAAACGGCGTGACCAGCACGCCGGAAACGCTGCCGATATTCACCACCAGCCCTTTGCGCTTGCGCAGGGCCGGGAACAGCGCCTGGGTCACGCCGACGATGGAAAATACGTTGGTCTCGAACTGGCGCTGCATCGCCTCGGCACCGCCATCGAGCAGCGGGCCCATGGCGCCGTAGCCGGCGTTGTTGATCAGTACATCCAGCTCGCCCAGCTGTTCGGCCAGGCGCTGTAAAGCGGCACTGTCGTTGACGTCGAGTTCGACGGCATTGAAACCCGCGGCGGCGAGGGCGGTGACGTCTTGCGGGCGGCGGGCGCTGGCCCACACGTTGAAACCGGCGGATTTGAAGGCCTCGGCCAGGGCGCGGCCAATACCGCTGGAGCAACCGGTGATGAGTACGTTGGGCATGGATCAGTCCTTTGTCAGTCCGAGAAGCTGCCTTGCAGGTGCTCGGCGCGAAATTCCAGGGTTTGCGCGCGGTAGCCGGGGCGCAGGGGCGGGGTGGGCAGGCAGTCGTCCCAAGTGGCGCCGGCCTGCAACTCGCCGGGGCCACGATAGCGCGGGGCGGCGTAGACGTTGTCGGCCAGGTTGACCGTATCGCCCGGCGCATAGGCGGCGACGCGCCAGCGCAGTTCGGTGAGGGGTACGTCGTTGCCGTTGTTCAGGGTCAGCTTGAGCGGGCGGTCGGCCGGGCACTCCTGCGGGGCGTAGGTGATGCGCAGTTCCAGGCGCGCCAATTGCGAGGCTTCGCGGCTGTCCAGCCAGACCACCCAGACGGCCACGCAACCCAGGCCTGCCAAGGCAGCAAGGGAAACTGGAAGGGCCTTGGCCGGGTAGCGCAGCAGGAGGATCAGCCAGGTGATGATCAGCAAAACACCGAAGAACATAACAACAACCTCGCACAGGGATAAAACATCCTACTCGCGGGCTCACCCGATTGCCTATCGTGGGGGGGCTTTTTCCTCGTGGTCAGGTATTTACATCCGATGATACTGGGAACTGACTTGAATAATTTTCCACAGAGTTTGTGCAAGGAGGTCTGGCTGGTCCAAGAGGGAACTCACTTCACACTTATATCAGGTGAACTATTTTATGAACGTTTCAGACGCTGCTTTAAGCCTGTCCACCCCTCTCAATGTATCCGCTTCCTCTGCGGCGCCCAGTCACTCAGCAAGCGCCACTCAAACGGGGGCCGACCCCGGCGAATCGCGCTCGGGACCTCGAATGCAAAGTCTGGGGCTCACGAGCTTGAAGCAAACTGTACTGCAAGGGATCAATGATCAAGTCCGTTCGCATTTTTTGCCATCCATGGCGCTTCACATGAATGACTCGACTAAAAATAAAGCTTTTGGGGCCGTGTTGACGGTGGGTGGGGCGGCGGCAAAAGTGGCCGGTAAGCAACTGGCAGGCTCGGGCGGCCTTACCTCGAAAGTGGCCGGTTCGGCTCTTATGTGGGGGGCAAAGCTGCCGAGAAAATTGGCAAGAACACGTACAAAAATGCTGAGCCCAAAGAACATGGCAACTATAACGCCTTTGCTCCGCGTAACTGGGCTCGTTAAGAACCAGGCATGAGAGCATGCCTTGGTTCGTCGGTACGCCTTGACGGGTATTGAACGAAAAAGCCCCCACCCAACCCACTGCGGATAGGGGACGCAATGGGCTGGGTGAGGGCTTCTTGTACGACTGTTTTACTGCGCGATAGTTTTCACCGACACGCCACGTTCAACCGGGGTCGAGCGCCCGTAGATATCCTCAAACCGCTCGATATCGTCTTCGCCCAGGTAGCTGCCCGATTGCACTTCGATGATCTCCAACGGGATCTTGCCCGGGTTGCGCAGGCGGTGCACCGAGGCGATCGGGATGTAGGTGGACTGGTTCTCGCAGAGCAGGAACACGTTCTCGTCACAGGTGACTTCGGCGGTGCCGCTGACCACGATCCAGTGTTCGGCGCGGTGGTGGTGCATCTGCAGCGACAGGCACGCGCCCGGCTTGACCGAGATGTGCTTGACCTGGAAGCGGCCGCCCATGTCCACCGAGTCGTAGGAGCCCCACGGACGATAGACTTCGCAGTGGTTCTGGGTTTCGCTGCGGCCCTGTTCGTTGAGGGTGTTGACCATCTGCTTGACGCCCTGGACCTTGTCCTTGTGGGCAATCATCATCGCGTCCTTGGTTTCCACCACCACGATGTTTTCCAGGCCGATCACCGACACCAGCTTGCCGTTGCCGTGGATCATGCAGTTCTTGCTGTCCTGGATCACCACGTCGCCCTTGGTGACGTTGCCGTTGGCGTCTTTATCGTTGACCGCCCACAGCGAAGCCCAGCAACCCACGTCGCTCCAGCCCGCACTCAGGGGGACCACGCAAGCGCGCTGGGTTTTTTCCATCACGGCGTAGTCGATGGAGTTGTCCGGGCAGCAGGCGAAGGTGGCTTCGTCGAAGGTCACGGTATCGGCGTCTTGCTGGCTGCGCTCCAGGGTCAGCACGCAGGTGTCGTAGATGTCCGGATCGTGCTTTTTCAGCTCTTCCAGGAAGCGGCTGGCGCGGAACAGGAACATGCCGCTGTTCCAGAAGTAACCGCCGCTTTTGACGAACTCGACGGCGCGTTTTTCATCGGGTTTTTCCACGAACTGCTGTACGCGGCTCACGCCTTCGGGCAGCAGCGAATCGTTGGTGGACTTGATGTAGCCATAACCGGTTTCCGGACGGGTGGCCGGCACGCCGAACAGCACCATCTCGCCACGCTCGGCGGCCACGGTGGCCAGGGCCAGGGCGCGTTGCAGGGCTTTCTGGTCGTCGATCACGTGGTCGGCCGGCAGCACCAGCATCAGTTCGTCACGGCCTTCGTTGACCAGCATCATCGCGGTGAGGGCCACGGCCGGCGCGGTGTTGCGGCCGAAGGGTTCCATCAGGATGCGTTGGCACTCCAGTTTACGGTTGGCCAGTTGCTCGTTGACGATGAAGCGATGGTCCTTGTTGCAGACCACGATCGGGGAGTCCATGCCTTCGAACACCAGGCGTTCCAGGGTTTGCTGGAACAGCGTGTGCTCGCCGGTCAGGGCCAGGAATTGTTTGGGGAACTGTTTGCGGGAAAGCGGCCAAAGACGTGAGCCGCTACCACCGGAAAGGATTACTGGGATCATGTGTTTCTCCTTGAATCAATTTGGGTCAGAGCTACGAAGGTTTGTCGTTTCACTCTTGTTTTTGTCTCGTGTCCGGGCCGGCCGCAGCCGACCCGGAAAATTCATTCAGCGGGTCGACACCGGGCGTTTTACCCAGACTGGCGAAATGCTCGAACCCGAACCGGTGACGTACAGCACCGCTGCTTCACCGCGCTCCAGGGCCACTGGCTTCACGTCGCCGACTTTCTTGTCGCCGTCATACAGCGCCAGGCTCACCTTCACCGGGTTGATCTCACGTTCGCCACGGCCTTTGGCGGCCACCGACTTGACCACGTCGGTCTTGCCGTCGGCGGTTTTCAGGGTCAGGGCCTTGTCGCTGAGGTTCTGCACGCGCACCAGGGATTTCTGCTTGTTCTTGAACGGTGGCTCTTCGATCAGCTGCGGCTGGCCGCTGTTGTTGTTGACCAGGGTGTAGTAGTGGTCCGGGGCGAGCTTGACCGGCACGGTCTGGCTGCCGACCTTGGCGCTGTAGTCGCCGCCGGGCATGAAGCTGAAGTCGCTGCTGGCCAGCGGGGCCACGTCGCTGAGGTTGGTGCTGCCGACAGTGGCGCTGACTTCCTGGTTGGAGGCGTTGTAGATCCGCACGAAGCTTGAGCCTTTCGGTGCGACTGGGCCGTACAAGGCAGCGTCACCGGCGAAGGCGGACAGGGATACCAAGCTCATACCGGCAGCCAGGGCCAGAGTCTTAGCGAGACGACGCGGAGTAGTAGTGAAAGTCATGTGAGTTACCTCTCTTTCAGTTTTGCGCCCGGTCGGGCGTCTCGGATTTTGGGTTTTTAGCTGGGGTGTTCAGTGCCATGTTTTGTTGGCGCGAACCGGCTTGTTTAAGTTGCGCAACCCACGATGGGTCGGCATCACCGATTTCGTTGTTCACGGGCAGATAGCGTTCAGGGAACTCCCAGATCAGCACCTGTGGCGGGCTGTTCTTGAAGTCGTCACTTTTCAGGTAGCTGAGCATCGGCAGGATCGGGCCGTGGCCGTCTTCGGCGTAGCTGACCACATCGCTGCCCAGGGCTTGCTTGAGGGCGCCGACGAAGTTCCAGTTGGGGTTGGCGCTGTAGCTGGTGCCCACCAGGGCCACCGGGGTTTCGCTGTCGCTGAACAGTGCGTCGTCGCCTTTGGTTTCGGCCAGGTGCGTGACGCGTTTTTCCAGCGGCTCTTTCGGTGGCATCAGGTTTTCGAACAGCGGGTCCAGGGGCAGGAACAGACGCAGGTCGCCTTTATGCGGCTCGGTCTTCTCGGCCTCGGTGACAAAACGCTGCGGCTCGCCGTGGAGCGGGGTCTTGTCGGCGATGGTTTTAGCCAACTGCTTGGCGGCGATTTCGGCGCCGTCCGGGGTCCAGTGAGTGTCGGTGCGCAGGAACACCTGCTTGCCGCCCAGCTTGGCCTGTTGCAGCGGGCCGAGCAGGTCCGGGGCGATGATCTTGTCGGCGGCCACACGGGCGTGGAAGTCCTGGTACAGGTTGGCGTGGATGCTCGCCGGTTTCACTTCACCCAGGTGTTCCGGGTACAGGCGCACCTTGGCCGGCACGATCGCCATCACCAGTTGGATGCCCTGGGCCTTGAGCTTCTGGCGTACGCCTTCGACCAGCGCGTAGTTGCCTTGAAGGTTCTGGTCTTCGTTGACGGCGGGGTTGAACTCCTCGTCGCTGTACAACCAGTGATCGCGGCCCAGCACCACCCCAGGTCGGCCTTCATTGAACAGCTTGTAGTCCAGCGCGGCCCAGAGGTTGGTGCCCAATCGCTTGATCGGGAACTCCTCGTCGTAATGGGTCTCGACGGCCTTGGTCCAGCGACCGTTGAGCACGGTCGCGTCGGCGTTGGTGCTGAAGCCCAGGAAGCTGCGCAGCGACCAGGCGCCCAGGGCCAGCAGCAGCACCAGGAACAGGCCGATATAGAGGACGCGTAATGAACGGGTCATGGTCGGCTCCCTCAGAATTGGAAGTAAAGGAACGGCGAGAAACTCTGCGCCGACAGTTTGAGAATCGACGCCACGAACAGCAGCAGCACCGCAGCGCGCATGGCGTAGCGTGGCCAGTCAGCGGTCCAGTAGGCCGGTTGCACGGCAGCGTCACGGCCAACGGTGAAACCTGGCTCGTGGATGCTGCCCGGGTTGTCGCCCGGCACGGCCTTGATCAGGCTCGGGTCGGCCGGCTTGGTTTTCTCGGCAGGGCGGTTGGTGTAGAAGTCGCGCAGGCCGAAGAACGCCAATGTTGCGTACGCCACCACCAGGGTTGCCACTTGCAGGCCGGTGAGGTTGGCGCGGTTGAGTTCCGACAGCGACCACTCGCCGAAGCTGAACATCGCACCGTACATACGGCCGGCGACGTGGAGGTTCTCGGCGCGGAAGATCACCCAGCCCATCACCACCAGCAGGAAGGTGAAGGCCCAGCGCAGGACATTGAAACTGCGCGGTGCGGTGTTGAGGCCGATGGCTTTTTCAATCGCCAGCCACATGCCGTGCCAGGCACCCCACACGATGTAGGTGATGTTCGCGCCGTGCCACAGGCCACCGAGCAGCATGGTCAGGAACAGGTTGCGGTAGGTGGTCAGCGTGCCTTTACGGTTGCCGCCCAGGGTGATGTACAGGTAGTCACGCAGCCAGGTGGACAGGCTGATGTGCCAGCGCCGCCAGAACTCGGTGATCGACTGGCTGATGTACGGCTGCTTGAAGTTTTCCATGAAGCGGAAACCCATCATCAAGCCGAGGCCGATGGCCATGTCGCTGTAGCCGGAGAAGTCGAAGTACAGCTGCGCGGTGTAGGCCAGCGCGCCGAGCCAGGCATCGCCGGTGGTGGGGTTTTGCAGGGCGAAGCAATGGTCGGCCACCACCGCCAGGGTGTCGGCGATGAAGACCTTCTTGATGAAACCCTGCATGAACCGCGTGCAGCCCTCGGAGAACTTGTCGAGGGTGTGGGTGCGGTTATTGAACTGGTCGGCCAGGTCGCGGAAACGCAACACCGGGCCGGCGATCAGGTGCGGGAAGATCGCCACGAACGCCGCGAAGTCGATGAGGTTGCGGGTCGCCGGGGTATCGCCACGGTATACGTCGATGATGTAGCTGATGGACTCGAAGATGTAGAACGAGATCCCGATCGGCAGCAGCACATGGGTGAGGATGAACGGCTCCAGGCCGGCCGACTTCATCATGACGTTGATGCTGTCGACGCCGAAGTTGGCGTACTTGAAGTAGCCGAGAATGCACAGGTCGACCGCCACGCCCAGCAGTAGCCAGCGTTGGGCCGGCTTGGTGCGCACGCCGGCGGCACCGACCTTGAGGCCGATCCAGTAGTTCCACAGCGTGACGGCGGCGAACAGCGCCAGGAAGTCCACTCGCCACCAGGCGTAGAACACGTAGCTGGCAATCAGCAGCAGCAGATTGCGATAGCGTTGCCCGCTCAAGTAGTACAAGCCGAGAAAGATCGGCAAGAACAGAAACAGGAACACATTGGACGAGAAAACCATCCCGATCTCTCCATGTTTAACCAACAGTCAAGGGCCAGAGCCCCCCAAACCCCCCACGAAAAAACGGGGAGGGCGGTACAACATTCCTACTGACGAAACCGGCTCAAAAATGTGGGAGGGGGCTTGCCCCCGATGGCGGTGTAACAGTCGCCATCTGTGTTGAATGACACCCTGCTATCGGGGGCAAGCCCCCTCCCACATTTTTTACCGAGTTTGCTCAGGAACCTTTGTTGCCTTTTTCATGCGTCGGGTCGTAGACCTTGGTCAGGTCACCCCCCAGGCGGAAGGTCTTGAACGGCTGCATCCCGTGCTTGCGTTCGATCACATCCGGCGCGCAGGTGTAGAGGGTGCAGAAGGGTTCGAGCCAGGCGAATTTCATGTCCTGCTTCAGGTCCTTCATGTCCTGCTCCTTGCCGTTCTTCTGTTCGAAGATCTCCGGGTCCTTGACCCCGGCCAGCACTTTGTCGCCCAGGCGCTTGAGCGCGCTGTTGTTTTCCTGGCGCAGGTCGACACCGTTGACCAGGGCAAAACTGGCGATCATCGACAGCGGCGGCAACGCGTAGTTGTGGTACGACAAGGCACGCTGCTGACGCTTCAACTCGTTGGGCAGGAAGCCTTGGTCGTCGACCTGGTTGACGCCAACCTTGTATTCCTTGACGGCCCAGTCAAACAGGTCGCGCCGGTTGGTGGCGACAGACGTTGCCATCACCGACCAGGCGGCCCAGTAGGAGTGGTTGTTGGTTTTTTCCAGCGGCAGGTTGTCCCAGTCGCTCACCACCTGATCGGCCAGTTTGTTGAACCAGGCTTCGATCAGCTGCGATTCCTGCGGGTGATTGGCCAACGGGTGCGAGTCGGAGAACTTCAGGCGTACATAGGCCGACGCCATGCTGCCCAAGGCCCATTTGCGCATGGACTTGCCGGTGTGGTTGAAGTCCTTGGACATCAACGCATCGGCCTTGGCCCACGACACCAGCCAGTTCAGGGTGCATTCGAGCTGTTCCGGGCGACCGTCGCGCATGAATTGCATCACGCGCTTGCTGGTGTCTTTTTCCAGCTTGGTGATGTCGGCGGTGCTGTCGCGAAAGGCTTTTTCCGACTGCACGTTCAGGGTCGAACGGGCTTTGTCGGAACCTTCGTACTTGCTGCGAAATTGCAGAGGCCCGGTGTAGGGCGTCGGCATGGTGTCGCAGTTTTCCTTGAAGTCGCCGGTCTTGAACGCTTCAATCGGTGCGAAGTAGCCCTGGGGCGGACGCAGCGGGGCGGCGGCGTTGACCGAACCGGCGAAGATCGCCAGGCCCAGCAACGATGGAATCCATAACTTCTGCATAAGTAACCTCATTGCCCTGTCGAGGCAGTCTGTTGACCACCCGCTGGGAATACGTTGCGTGTGCAAATTTTCGCTTCGACCTTCTGCGCGGCAGCGCCCGCTTCGGGGCCCTGCACTTCCACGGCCAGCAAGTTCTGCGAGGCCCAGTCTTCATCGGTGCGCAGTTCAAAGGCGAAACGCCCGTCTGTTTCGGATGTTTCGGGTTTCTCGATCTTGATGTCCTCGTGGCGCCCGTTCATGTACCAGAGGGTGGCTTGCAAGGTTTTCACCGACGGATCGGCGAAGCGGATATCAACCTGATGGTTGGCGTTGCGCAGGTCTTTATTCGAACTGTTGACCAGCAATTCGTTCTTGCCGGGTTTCAACGAGGTGCTGGCACTCATCTGGGCGGTCTTGCCTTCGCAGCCGTTGTCGAGCAGCGCCATCATCTGGCGGTAGATGGTCTCCTGGTCCAGGCGATACAGCGGCGAGAATTCCCAGATCAGGATTTTCGGCGGGCTCTTCTGGAATTCGTCGCTGCCCAGGTACTGGATCATCGAGCCTTCCAGGCCACCGCCGGGGAAGGCGACGTTGAGGATATCGGCGCCGATTTCTTCTTCCAGGAACCCGGCAAAGTTGTAGTTCTTGCCGCTGTGGCTGGTGCCCACCAGGGTGATCTGCGGGTTGCCCGAATCGCCGAACAGGTCGCCGTCGCCGGCTTCGCCTTTCGGCTCGGTGGTGAACTGGTCCATGTACTGGATGGCGTAGCTGGTGCCGCACAATTGCCCGGCCATGTTATGCAGGGTGCCGGTCTTGCCCATGCGCCCGGAGCGCTTGGTCTCGAATTCGCGCTTGGGAATCTCGGCATATTCAGGCATCTGCTTAACCTTGGCCGCGACGATTTTCGCCGTGCGCTGGGCGCCGTACGGGGTCCAGTGTTGGTCACCGCGGAAGTAGAAATCATGGGCCGGCAGTTCGTCCGGCAGTTGCTCGTTGGTCAACGGCGACAGGTCCGGTACCACGTAGCCCATCTTGGCGAAACGGCCGAGCATGGTCTTGTAGTTGCCCAGGGCCTTGTCGAAATCGAACGAGGCTTTTTCCGCGGGGTTGAGTTTGTTGCGGTTCACCAGGCCACGGGTCGGCTGGTAGACCACCACCAGTTCCACGCCCTTGGCCTTGAACGCGTCGTGCAGTTGTTGCATGCGCTTGTAGCCGGCCGGGCTGGTGTCGAATTCGGTGCGCAGGTCTTCCTGGGTACGGAACAGCCAGTCGCCCTGGGCTTGCACCAGGGTGGTGAAGTTCTGCTGGTAGCGCGTGGTGTAGTTCTTCGCGTCATGGGCGGCCGGGCACAGGCTGCAGCAGGGCTCGGCGGTGAAGGTCGGCGCCTTGATTTCGTCGGCGCGCACGCCCTGGCTGGCCGCGAGCAGGCCGAGGGTCAGACCCGAGAGGCTCAGCAGTTTGATCATGTGTGGGTGCATAAGGGTCATCCTCAGTCCTGCATTTCGGTCTGGCGTTCGACAGGGTCGATCAGCACGGCTTTCTGCTGGCGCACCAGCAGGTCGAGAATTTCTTCCTGGCGATCGCCCAGCACGCCGGAAAAGCTGATGCCGCTGGATTTGGTCGGCGCCAGCATCGATACGCGGTACAGCTCGATACTCAGTGGCGAGTCGATGGACAACGGCCCGCTGCCGTTACCCGCCAGTTCACCGCCGACCACGATCAGCGAGACCTTGGCGTCGAACGGGTCGAGGGCGATGTCGCGGTCGGTGTCGGTCAAGTCCTTGATGTGGCCGTACACGCCGGTCAGGCCGTTGGCCATCGAGGTGTTTTCGTACAGCTTGATATTCACGCTGTTACGCACGCGGATGCCGTGGCGACGGTTGCTGATCACCTTGTTGCCCCACAGCAGGTTGTCGCCGCTCTCATAGAGGGTGATGCCGTCGGTGTGGTTGCGGTAGATCTCGTTGTCGGCGATCAGGTTGTTCACGCTGTTACGGTCGATCACCAGGCCCGACAGCTTGTTGTCGTAGCTGCGGTTGTTGAAGATGAAGCTGTCGTTCACCTCACGGGAAATGATGATGCCGTGCTTCTTCTTGGTGCCGTAGACGGTGTTGTCCGCGATGATCAGGCCGTGGGAACGGTCATGGGGGTCAATGCCGTAGACGATGTTGTCTTTGTAGGTATTGCCCTTGATCACGAAGCCCGTGGTCTCGTAGCAGTAGAAGCCGTACCACATGTCCGAGAACTCGGAATCGATGATCCAGCCGGTCGGCTCGGGGCGCTTGAGCACCTTGGCCATGTTCGGCGTGTACTGGGAAATACTCACCCCGTACGATTTACTGTTGGCATAGCCGAAACTGGCCATCTTGGTCTTGGAGACGTAAGTCTCGGTGCCGCCCCAGGCCAGCAGGAACGGGCGGAATTCCTTGGGCGACTTGAACAGCGCCGGGCCATTGGCCTTTTCGCTCCAACCGGTGATTTTGGTGTCACGCACGAACAGTTGACCGTCGTTGATCAGGAACGAACCGCCTTCCTGGGACAGCCGCAGCTCCTGGGTGTTTTTATCGATGTCCAGGATGCCCTTGCGCCCGACCACGATCGGCAACTTGGCCAGGAACACGCCCGACGAAGTTTCGCTGAAGTACTGCTTGGGCACTTTGCCGAGCAGGTCCTTGAGGTTCATGTAGCCGTCGTCGACAAAGATCGCCTGGGGAATGCCGTGCTGGCGCACCACCCATTCGGCCATCTTGTTGTCGCCACCGATAAAGTCCTTGAGGGCGTCTTCCTGCATCATGCGGCGGATGCTGATCTTGCCGGGCCTGGTGCGTACGATCTTCTTTTCCATCGCTGCGGCGGTATAACCCGACAGGTCAGGCAGGGCAGGCTTGGCCATTTCCAGCGGCGCGGTCGGCGGGCTGGAAATGGTGTAGGTCTTGGCCTGTTGCAGTTCCTTGGCGATGGTCGGCGCCTTGGCCGCCGTATCGGCAAACGCTGTGGCACTGGCCATCAGCATTGCCGCGACGAGTAGGCTTTGAGCATTCATTGCGCAGGCTCCCATCAGAATTTCCAGATCACGTCGACAAACGCGCGATGCATGTACGAGTCGACCTGGCTGCCATAGGCATCACCTGGCTTGAACACACCGGCACGGAACCGCACCAGGGCTGATGGCTCGTCAACCGACTGGCTGAGCGCGGCCGGCAGCAGGCCGGTCTTGAAGTACTTGGTGACTACAAGGTCCATCTCCTGGCCCAGGTCTTTCTTGCCGTCTTCAAGGGGCAGGGAAGTGCTGGACAGGATCGCGCCGGTGACGTCATCGGTGTTGTTCTGCACGGCGTCGATGCCGTTGCTGCCGACTGGCTTGTTGCCGTCGACGCGCCAGAACTTGTGGTACACCAGGCTGGCGTCGTAGTCCTCACGCAGCTGCCAGGAACCGAACAGGCTCATGGACTGCATGTTGTTCATCTCGCCGCGAAACGCTTCGCCGAAACGGTGCACGCGGGACTGGGTACCGGTCCAGTTCGAACGGTTGCTTTGCAGGCCGTTCTGCTCGTACTCGGCACTGGCGCGGGAGTAGGCCGCGCCCACTTGCCACTGCGGGTCGAGGCGCAGGCGGATGCCCAGGTCGGTCGCCCAGCCACTCACGTCATCGCTGCGCTTGGCCTCTGTCGGGCGGGTGCCGTCGGCGTTCAAGGCATTGACCGAGTCGCGGTCGCCTTTCATGCCGGTGACGCTGGCCCAGTAGTTGACGGTGTTGGTGTTGCGCCAGTTGTAGGCGTCGCTGTTGGCTTCGATGCCGAGCCAGGTCAGGTCGCCGTTCTCGCGCTTGTCCAGGGAGTCGGTGGCGACGCCCGGTTCCGGGTAGTCGAGCTTGCCGTTGTCATGGGTGTGGTGGCCACGCAGGCCGATCCACTGGCCCGGCGTCCACTGGTAGGACGCGTCGGCGTAGAGGTGCTGACGGTCCTTATCCTTGGGCGACAGTTCCTTGAGGTCGGTACGGTATTCGCTGAAACGTTCGGCGACGCCGACGTTGGCCTTGAGCAGGGTGGTGTCGAAGGTCCAGTTCAGCGCTTCGATGTTGGTGTCGCGCCATTGGCCGTCGTCGTTGCGCAGGCGTTGGCGACCAAGTTTGAGGATCTCGCCGGGGTAGGGCGTGAAGCCGCTGTAGCCGACCCAGAACTCGCGCATGGCCAGGTAGTTTTTCTTGGTCTTGCGGTCGTTGTTGGTGGTTTGCTGGTTTTCGTCATCCGCCGACTGTTGCAGGGTGTCGGTCTCGATGATGTCGCTCGAAGCAACCGCCTGGCCCATGGCGTAGGCGCTCCAGTTGCCGCTTTCGCCGTAGATCCACGGGCGCAGGTCGAGGCCGATACCGTTGACGTCGCCGCCTTTCTGGGTGCCGAGGTCGCGGTCATCTTCGGACTGGCCGGTGACTTTGACTTCCAGGCCGAAATTCTTGGCTTCGGTCAGCGCGGCCAGGGTCGGGCACGACCACAGCAGGGCGAAGGTCAGGCCGATGCCGGCCTGCACGAATGGATTGAGCTTCATAGGGATTCCTCGCCGTCTTCTTCTTCCAGGGCGTGCAGTTGCAGCG
The DNA here is from genome assembly GCF_006517195.1 of Pseudomonas sp. NIBRBAC000502773. Taxonomy (NCBI): domain Bacteria; kingdom Pseudomonadati; phylum Pseudomonadota; class Gammaproteobacteria; order Pseudomonadales; family Pseudomonadaceae; genus Pseudomonas; species Pseudomonas sp. NIBRBAC000502773. The sequence goes on from NZ_CP041189.1 coordinate 4,455,251, forward strand.
TGCTCTGGGCCAGGGTGCCGCGGGCGGCCAGTTCCTGTTGCACCAGGCGTTGGCCTTGGGCGCGTTGTTCCGGTGTGAGCGGGGCTTCGAGCTGCGTGGCCAGGTCATTGGCCTCTGGCGTGCCCTGGGCTTTGGCCAATTGGCTGAAGACATAGGCATTCAATGGGTCGGGCTTGGTGCCCTTGCCTTGGGAAAACAATTGGGCGATGGCGAAGTCGGCGCTGTTCTGGCCGTTGCGCGCAGCGGTCAGCAGGTGGTCCAGGGCTTTTTGCGAATAGACCTGGCCCAGGTAACCACGGCGGTAGATCTGACCGAGGTAGTAGTCGGCAGCCACTTCGCGGCCCACGGCTTTCTGGAAGTGCGCTTCAGCCGCCTTGGCGTCCGCCGGCACCCACTTGCCTTCGTAGTAGAGCTTGCCCAGCAACAGCTCGGCGCGCGGCTGATCGGCGGCGCGGCCGTTGTCCAGGTACTTCATCATCTGGTCGACGTCGCCCAGTTCTGGGAAGTCGTAGAGCAGTTGCGCCAGGCTGACCCAGGAAGCCGGGTAGCCGGGGGCGATTTTTTCCAGCAGGGCCTGGGCGGTTTTCTCATCGGTCTTGCCCAGCGTGGCGTCGCCCAATACGCGGGCGACGCTGTCGACGCGTTGGGCGGTGACGGTGCCGCGGCTGTAGCCGGCTTCCATCTGCTTGAGCAGTTCGGCCTGTTTTTCCGGCTGGGCTTTTTTCTGGTAGACCGTGGCCAGCTCGACATAGCAGATATCGGTGGTGTTCAGCGCGGCCTTGCAGATGCGCTCCACATCATCCAGATGCTGGTCGTAGGTGCCCTGGGTGCGATACAGCAGGACTTGGGCCAGGCCGGCTTCCGGGTAACCGGCGGCCTGCCACTTGCTGATCTGCTGCTGGGCATTCACGTTGGGGAAGCTGTGGGGGTATTGCAGGTACAGCATCGCCAGCGGGATCAGGGTGTTGCCTTCGCCATTGGCAAAGGCTTTTTTCAACAGGCCTTCGGCTTCATGGTGTTCGGCTTCGGTGGAGCCTGGCTTGGCCACCAGCAGGCGACCGAGGCGGGCCTGGGCGCGCGGCGAGGTATCCGCCGCGGCACGGTAAGTGGCCTCGGCCTGTTTGATTTGCGCCGGATCGCGGGTGCCTACCTGGATATCGGCCAGGCCCACTTGGGCCTCGCTGTAACCCAGTTCTGCCAGTTGCTGGTAATTCTGCTGCGCGGTGACGGTGTCGCCACGCTTGAGCGCTTCATTGGCCAGGCGTTGGTCGGGCAGGCCGGCACAACCGGCGAGGGCGATGGCCAGCGCCAGGGGCACCGGCAGGGTTCGAAGGGCGCTCATGATTAAAGACCCGCAGCCATGGCTTTATCGATCAGCCAGTTCAGGGATGGGCCACGGTCGCTGGTCACTTCCACCGGGCGGCCGGCGTAGGCGCTGTCCAGCGGGGCGTCAGGCTTGATCTGTACGCGGATGTCGGAGGACAGGTCGGCGCTGTTCAGGCTGGTGCTGCTGACGATGGTGCCGGTGCGGGTCTGTTCTTCGTCGGCCACCTGGAAGCTCACCGGGGTGCCTGGGCGCACGTCACCGAACTGGCGATAGGTAAAGCGAGCTTCGACGTTAGCCTGGCTGCCGCGTGGCACCAGTTGGAAGATCACGTCGCCTTTGCTGGCGTATTGGCCGTCGGCGACCAGTTGCTGGGCGACCACGCAATCGCACGGCGAGGTGAGAGTGCCGGTCATTTGCTTGCCGAACAGCTCTTCGACCTTGGCCGGCTGCAGCTGGTCTTCGTCCAGGTGGCCCTTGAGCACATCCAGCATGCTGGTGCTGAAGGTCGCCAGTGGTGCACCTTTGGCCGCCACCGCGTCACCTTTGAGCAGGCTTTGCACGGTGCCGTCGCGGGGCATGGTCACGTTCATGCCGGGCACGCTGACCAGGCCCGCCTGGGCGTGGCTGACGAAGTACATGCCGTACACCGATTTGAACACGAAACCGAAGGCTGCCAGGCCGACGAGGAAGATCGCCAGGCTGAACGTCACGGCGCGCAGGCGACCGAAGGCGCTCATGTTGCTGCCGCTGTCCTTGACCTTGCGCGCCTTGGTGAAGTTGTCGCGTTGCAGGGTCGCCAGCACGTCACCCATGGTCACGATGTCGCCGGACAGGTGCGAGGTGATCAGGTGGCGCAGGGTGGAAATATCCTGGGCGTCGAGGTTCTGGAACTGGCAACCGGTGCGGCCGGTCTGGCGGTCGTAGGAGCGGATCTGCAGCTCTACGTCCATGGCCAGGCCGAGGTTATCGATGACGAACTGCAGGCGACCCTTGTGCACTTCACCCACGGTCAACGGCTGGGTGGCGGTGAACGCCAGGCCGCCGGCGGACAGGTCGATCACCCGCGCTTCGGTCTGGGTGCGGTCAGTGTTGAAGAAGCGCAGCTTGGCCGGGATTTTGACCCGGGCATGTTGGCGCTGGGCTTCGGACTCGTGGACAACGTTGGCGTTTACTTGGCTGTTCATGACGGTGTAATTCCTTGGTTAATTCAGGCTTGGCAGGGTCAGACCATCATCAGCAACACGGCAACGAAGATGCTGCCGGCGGAGAAGGTCATGGTCCGAGACGACCAGGTGTTGAACCAACGTTGAAAGCTGGCCAAATCGCGGGTCAGTTTGGTGTCCTGGCGGGTCCAGGACTGTTGATCAAGGCGGAAGAACACGTAGATCTTCACCAACGCGCCCATGATCTGGTTGTAATAGAGAATCGCCGGGTAAGCCGGGCCGATCTTGTGGCCGGAGCACGACAGCAGCAGCGTCAGGATCAGGCGGGTGATGCCGATCCACAGCAGGTACGCGAGGATGAACGCGCCGCCGTACTTGAAGGTGGCGATGATTGCCACGGTCAGGCCGAGCAGGGAGGTCCACATCGACACACGCTGGTCGAACAACACGATGCTGGTGAACAGGCCCAGCCGACGCACACCCAGGCCCAGGGCTCGGGAGTTCTGGCGCAGGTTGTTGCCGTACCAGCGAAACATCAGTTTGCGGCTGGCCTTGATAAAGCTCTTTTCCGGTGGGTGTTCCACGGTGTGGATCGCGGCGTCGGGCACGTAGAAGGTGTCGTAGCCCAGGCGCATCAGGCTGAACCAGCTGGACTTGTCGTCACCGGTGAGGAACTTGAAGCGGCCAAGGCGCCAGTGTTGCAGCGAGTCGCTTTCCACGTCGGCGATAAAGCCCGGGTCAGTCACGACGTTGGCGCGGAACACCGACATGCGGCCGGTCATGGTCAGCACGCGCTTGGACAGGGCCATGGAGCACATGTTGATGTGGCGTTGGGCGAAGCGCAGCTTGTGCCACTCGCTCATGATGTAGCCGCCGCGCACTTCGCAGAATTCGTTGGTGGTCAGGCCGCCGACGTTGCCGAACAGCTGGAACCACGGCACGGTCTTGCGCACCACGCCTTCGGCGAGCACGGTGTCGCCATCGATCACGGCAACCACGGCGCGGTCGTCCGGCAGGTGGCGGGAGATGGCGCGGAAACCGAAGGCCAGGCCGTCGCGCTTGCCGGTACCGGCGATACGCACGAAGTCGAGCTTGACGTGATCCGGCGGGTTCATGCGTTCCCAGAGGCTCTTGACCAGCAGCTCATCGGACATTTCCACCAGTGAACAGACCACGGTGGTGGGGAAGCCGCATTCGATGGCCTCGCGAATCACCGAGCTGTAGACCTGCGCGGTGGTCAGCGCATCGATACGGAAGCTGGTAACCATCAGGAACACGTGGGACGGGTCGGCAGCCTTGCCCAGCTTGCGCACTTTACGGCGCAGGTGCGGGTAGACCACGTACAGGAACAGCATGCCGCGAAAGAAATGCGTAGCACCCATCGAGTAGCGCCAGATACCGACGGCGCCAATCAGGAAAATAAAATTCTTCGACTCGGAGTCGAACGTACTCGCCGGCAACAGCAGGGCGAGACCCATCAGCAGGCTCAGAAAGAACAGCCAGCCGGCGGATTGGAGCAGTACGTGTTTTAACTTGGACATAAGCGTCATCCGAAGGTGAAGAAGGCTTCGAGCTGCAAGCGCTGGGGATTGGTACGCCTGCAGCTCGAAACTTACCGTTGCTGTTACCAGCAAATGCCTTCGGTACGGCCTGTCGTACTGGTGGCCTTGGACATGAAGCCCACCAGGTCGATCACTTGCTTGCCGTGCGGCGCGTTCTGCGCCAGGGCACGGAACTTCTCGTCGCGGTTGCCGAGGATGATCACGTCGGAGTTGTTGATCACATCATCGAAGTCCGAGTTGAGCAGGGACGACACGTGGGGGATCTTGCCTTCGATGTAGTCCTTGTTCGCACCGTGGACACGGGCGTACTCGACGTTGCTGTCGTAGATGCTCAGGTCGTAGCCCTTGCCGATCAGCATTTCCGCCAGCTCGACCAGCGGGCTTTCGCGCAGGTCGTCGGTACCGGCCTTGAAGCTCAGGCCCAGCAGGGCAACTTTGCGTTTGTCGTGGCCGGCGACGATGTCGAAGGCGTTCTGCACCTGGGACTCGTTGCTGCGCATCAGCGAGTTGAGCAGCGGTGCTTCCACGTCCAGGGAGCCGGCGCGGTACGTCAGGGCGCGCACGTCTTTAGGCAGGCAGGAGCCGCCGAACGCGAAGCCTGGGCGCATGTAGTACTGGGACAGGTTGAGGGTTTTGTCCTGGCAGACCACTTCCATCACTTCGCGACCGTCGACGCCGACCGCCTTGGCGATGTTGCCGATCTCGTTGGCGAAGGTGACCTTGGTGGCGTGCCACACGTTGCAGGTGTACTTGATCATCTCGGCTACGGCGATGTCCTTGCGGATGATCGGGGCGTCGAGTTCTTCGTACAGCGACTGCAGGACATCGCCGGAGGCTTTGTCGAATTCGCCGATGACGGTCATCGGTGGCAGGTCGTAGTCGGCGATGGCGGTGGATTCGCGCAGGAATTCCGGGTTGACCGCAACACCGAAGTCGACGCCGGCTTTCTTGCCGGAGCAGTCCTCGAGGATTGGGATCACCACGTTGGCGACGGTGCCCGGCAACACGGTGCTGCGTACCACGATGGTGTGGCGGGTGGTCTTGTCACGCAGGACAAAACCGATCTCGCGGCATACCGATTCGATGTAATTGAGTTCCAGGTCGCCGTTCTTCTTGCTCGGCGTACCGACGCAAATCATCGACAGGTCGGTATCACGGATGGCTTCGGCGAAGTTGGTGGTGCCGCGCAGTCGACCGTTTGCGATGCCCTGGCTCAACAGTTCGCCCAGACCCGGCTCGACGATCGGCGATTTGCCGGCGTTGATCAGGTCGATCTTTTCCTTGGAGATGTCTACGCCGACCACTTCGTGGCCACGGGCAGACAGGCAACCGGCACACACTGCGCCAACGTAACCCAAACCAAATATGCTGATGCGCATCGCAATTACCTCTGTATTTAAATCATGCCATTAGATGGCCGGAGTTCATGTTTGCAAGCGTCACAAATGCCGCGAAAGTTGGGCGAATAGACGCCGACTTACCGCGTACAGGCATGTTGAATAACGAGTGACTAACTATTGCACTCAAGTTGTGCGCAACTTGGCCTTGTTATTGGGGCCTGCCCTGAAATGCAGCCAGCCTTCCTGGGAGAAGGGCCTGGCGCCAGTGCCGCAGGGCCTTGATAGAGGCTGTAAGCCTTTACATATCAATGCCTTGGGTTGTCTCACTGACCCATTAGGGTAAGCACAGCCTTGGCCTTATAGTTCGTGGCAATGGATCCTTATCGCCGCTCTCAACTAATCGGTTGGTAATGTGACCACTGAGTCAAAGTTCAATATGACAACTTCGCTACTTCCGTTGGTCCGCCTTGTAAGTCATCTCCTACAGAAACAGAGAATTTCGTTACCGGTGGTATGAGCGGCGCTTCAGGACGAAGTTCCTGGCCGCTCATCCTGTTTCCCGAAATTTCTTGAAATATAGGCAAAGATGGCACTGGTACTATATTGATAGCACTTGCTATTTGGGCCAGTAGTTACAGGTAGTTGGCGCGAAGGGATAGTTTTGTGCCACTAGTGTTTTAAAAAAGTGGTGCCACTACGAAAAAATTTTGGAAATGTCGAGTGAAAGAAATGTTAGGGATGTGTGTGGATATTTTTTGACGTCAAATAAATGACGATTTTTGGTGTGGAGCGCGGACAAAATGTGGGAGGGGGCTTGTCCCCGATGGCAGTGCATCAGTCTATAGATTCGTGACTGAACCACCGCAATCGGGGGCAAGCCCCCTCCCACATTTGGATGTCATTGTCTGAAAGAGGTTGGTACGGCCTTATTCCGGTGCGTGATCGCGCAGGAACACCAGATTGTCCGGCTTGGACTGCTCCGCATTGAAGCGGTAACCCTGCACATCGAACTGCTTGAGCCTGGCCGGATCGTTGATGCGCTCTTCGATCACGAAGCGGCTCATCATGCCCCGGGCCTTTTTCGCGTAGAAGCTGATGATCTTGTACTGGCCGTTCTTCAGGTCCTTGAACTCGGTGTTGATGATCCGCGCGTTCAGGGCCATGCGCTTGACCGCCGAGAAGTACTCGTTGGAGGCCAGGTTGAGCAGCACGTCGTCGCCTTGTTCGGCCAGGGCTTCGTTCAGCCATTCGCTGATGCGCGTGCCCCAGAAGGCGTACAGGTCCTTGCCACGGGCGTTGGCGAGTTTGGTGCCCATCTCCAGGCGGTACGGCATCATCAGGTCCAGGGGGCGCAGCAGGCCGTACAGGCCCGAGAGCATGCGCAGGTGGTCCTGGGCGTAGCTGAAGTCGGCATCGGTGAAGGTCTCGGCGTTGAGGCCGGTGTACACGTCGCCCTTGAACGCCAGCAAGGCCTGCTTGGCATTCTCCGGGGTGAAGGCCGGGGTCCAGCTGCCGAAGCGGGCGGCATTGAGGCCGCCGATCTTATCGGACACGTGCATCAATTCGCTGATCTGCGCCGGGCTCAGTTCGCGCAGTTGCTCGATCAGCGCCTGGGAATGGTCCAGGTACTGTGGCTGGGTAAAGCGCTGGGTCACCGCTGGGGTCTCGAAATCGAGGGTCTTGGCGGGGGAAATCACCATCAGCATGAAGTCGTCTCCTGTAAATCGTGCGGGGATTCTAGGGGCTTGGGCGATTTGACTCCACCTATGATGGCGATAGGCGCGATCCGCTATGATGGCCGGTGACTCTGGAGAGGGAGACCCTGTGTGCGAATAGCGCTTTTGTTGTCGGCGTGCCTGCTGTGCCTGAATGCCCAGGCGGCGCCGGTGGATGTAGCCAGCCTGGACCGTGGCACCTGGCCGGAAAAACTCAGTAGCCCGGCGCTGTTCGATGTGGCTTCGCGTGCGGAAATCCTGATGTTCGCCCACAGCCTGCTGGCCAGTGAGTCCCAGGATGAAACCGCACTCAAGCAGCGCCTGGGCTTGAAGATCATCAACCTGGCCGCCATCGACGACCTGCGTCGCGAGCTTTGGCAGCGCCTGCTGGAGAACTACACGTTCGCCCAGCAGAGCTGCGAAGTCGACGCCTCGTTCTGCTACCTCGTGGAGAACATGGACGACCTGCGCGAGCAGGCCGGCAAGCTGGCGATCAGTGAAGACTCCTTCTATATAGGCTGGGCCGCACCCAGCCATGCCTTCCATGAGCGTTATCTGGACGAACTGCTGCGCAAGGCCGCGCTGTTTCCACAGATCAGCAGCGAAGTCGCGCGCTTTGGCGACCATGAACGCAACGGCGACGAGTTCAACGACCGCCTGTTCCTGCTGACCTTCGACGGCGGTCCTGCACCGGTCAGCGGCAACACCGACTGGCTCGCCGACTACCTGCGCAAGCAGAAGATGAACGCCACCTTCTTTGTCCTCGGCAGCAGCCTGCAAAACCGTGTGGAGCGCAGTTCCGCCGCTGAGGTGGAGGCGTTGTACCAGGGCCAGTGCGTCGGCACCCAGGGCTGGCAGTACCGTTCCCACAGCCATTGGGTGGACTGGCAGAGTTCCATCACCCGCAGCGCGCAGTTGGTGCAGAACCTGATGCCGGAAAACTACGTGCCGCTGTTCCGTCCGCCTTACGGGCAGCGGCGCGCGGACAGCCAGGGGTTCTTCCAGTCCCAGGGCTTGCAGGTGGCGTTATGGGACATCGATTCCCAGGACGAGCCGGGTAAGCTCAAGGCCGATGAGTCGGCGCAACGGGTGCTGACGTTGATGCTGTTGTGGCGCAAAGGCGTGATTGTGTTTCACGACACCCAGGACAAGGCGCGGGTGGCATTGCCGATGTTGCTGCAGGCAACGGCGCAAAGTGGGCTGGGTTGGCAGGACTGCCGGGAGGCGTTTCGTTAAAAGGATGAAGTGCCCGGCCCTGTTGGGTGCGAGGCATTTTTACGCTGATTTTGTGCGACATTTCGATGCAGGCGGACTTCCGACTTTAACGGTGCATGGGGCACTCGGCTAGTGCTATTCGTCATCCTGAAAAATAAACTTCAAAAAAGCGTCAAAGTACTTTTTCCTGTCATGGGTTTTGCGGTATTACGAAGTCAGATCGCCGAAACCTGCAACACAGGTGGCGTCTTCCAAGACTCCTCATGTGGGCACTGCGCTTGACGTCACTCAGGTGCAGTCGGTGGTCGAATCGAGGCGCAGCACTGTTGTGGTATTGCGTCGACTGGCTCCCACAAAGGTGACCGAGTATGGATGATCATGGACGTAACCCTTCTTCCGACCAGCCAATCCTTTATGTGCTTGATACCAATGTACTGATCCACGATCCAAACGCACTGCTTAACTTCGAAGAACACCACGTCGCCATCCCGATGATCGTGCTTGAGGAGCTCGACAAACTCAAAAGCGGGCACCACAGCGTGGCTGCCGAGTGCCGCCAGGCCATCCGCCTGATCGACAAGACCCTGGGCGAAGCGTCACCCGAGGACGTTGAGGTCGGCGTGCCGATCCAGCGCGGCAAAAGCGGGCCCAAGGGCTTGCTGTCGATCCTGATGAGCAAGCGCAGCGAGCCCAACAGCCTGCTGCCCGAAAACCTGAACGACAACAAAATCATCAACCAATTGATCGACCTGCACGCTCGCGAAAAGGACCTGCGCGTGGTGCTGGTGACCAAAGACATCAATATGCGCCTCAAGGCACGAGCGTGTGGGATCGCTGCCGAGGACTACAGTACCGACCAACTGGTCGACGACGTGTCGATGCTGTCCCGTGGTTATCACATGATGACCGGCTCGTTCTGGGACCGTGTCAGCAAGGTCGAAACCCGTCAGGACCATGGCCGTACCTGGCACCAGGTACAACTGATCGACAACCTGCCGGCCGTGCATATCAATGAATTCATCGTCGACGAACAGGGCTTCGTGGGCTGGATCAAAGAGATCCAGGTCGACAAGCTGCTGATCCTCGACCTGCATCAGGAACCCCTGTTGCACCAGGAAGCCTGGGGCCTGAAACCGCGTGACATCTACCAGAGCCTGGCGCTGTATGCGCTGCTCGACCCGGACATCCACCTGGTCAACCTGACGGGCGCTGCCGGTTCCGGTAAAACCATCCTCGCCCTGGCTGCCGCCATCGAGCAGACCATGGTGACCAAGCGCTATCGCCGCATCATCGCCACCCGCTCCGTGCAGGGCCTGGACCAGGAAATCGGCTTTTTGCCCGGTACCGAGGCGGAAAAAATGGAGCCGTGGCTGGGGGCGATCACCGACAACCTCGAAGCCTTGCACATGGATGACGAAAACACCCATGGCAGCGTCGACTACATCCTCAGCAAAGTGCCGTTGCAGTTCAAATCCCTCAACTACATCCGAGGTCGCAGCTTCCAGCAGAGCCTGATTTTGATCGATGAATGCCAGAACCTGACCCCGCACCAGATGAAAACCATCATTACCCGTGCCGGCGCCGGTTCCAAAGTGGTGTGCCTGGGCAACCTGGCACAGATCGACACCCCTTACCTGTCCGCGACCAGCTCCGGGCTGACCTACCTGACGGAACGCTTCAAGGACTTCCCGAACGGCGTGCATATCGCGCTGCAAGGGGTGCCTCGCTCGATTCTGGCTGAATACGCAGAGTCGCACCTGTAACCGTTGGAGCGGCGGTGCGTCGCACCGCTGCTCCCACATTTATTGCGTGTTGGGTTTACAATCGCCGCTCCTGATCAGGAGTATCCCTGTGCTGACTCATCTCGATTCCCAAGGTCGCGCCCATATGGTCGACGTCACCGACAAGTCCGTGACGTTCCGGGAGGCGGTGGCCGAAGCGCGGGTGCGCATGCTGCCCGAGACCCTGCAAATGATTGTCGACGGCGCCCATCCCAAGGGCGACGTGTTTGCCGTGGCCCGCATCGCCGGGATCCAGGCGGCCAAAAAGACCAGTGATCTGATTCCCCTGTGCCATCCGCTGATGCTGACGGGCGTCAAGGTCGAGCTGGCCGCCGAAGGGGAAAATACCGTCCACATCGTTGCCCGCTGCAAGCTCTCGGGGCAGACCGGCGTGGAGATGGAAGCGTTGACGGCGGCCAGTGTCGCGGCGCTGACGATCTACGACATGTGCAAGGCCGTGGATCGCGGCATGACCATCGAAAACATTCGCCTGCTGGAAAAGCTTGGCGGTAAGAGCGGGCATTTCAAGGCGGATGGACAATGAGCATCAACGTACTGTTTTTCGCGCGTTACAGCGAAAAAATAGGCCTGGATTCACTTGAGATGGAAGGCGAATTCGCCACTGTCGATGCCGTGCGCCAGGCGCTGGCCGCTGATCCGGGCTTTGAAGTGCTCAACGAAACCAGCTTGATGTGTGCTCGCAACCAGGAGTTGTGCGCTCTCGACGAGCCGTTGCAGGCCGGTGATGAAGTCGCGTTCTTCCCGCCCGTGACCGGAGGCTGAGCATGGCCATTCGTGTACAGGTCGAGGCTTTTGACCCCGGCGCGGAAGTCAACGCGATGCACGCGGCGAATGTGGGCGTGGGCGCGGTGGTGAGCTTTGTCGGCTATGTGCGCGATTTCAACGAGGGCCGAGAGGTATACGGGATGTTCCTCGAACACTATCCGGGCATGACTGAAAAAGCCTTGGCCAAGATCGCCGTCGAAGCCGAGCAACGCTGGCCGCTGCTCAAGCTCGAAGTGCTGCATCGTATCGGTGCGCTGGAGCCTGGCGAGCCGATAGTGTTCGTGGCCGCCGCCAGTGCCCATCGCCAGGCCGCGTTTGATGCCTGTGCGTTTGTGATGGACTACCTGAAAACCCGTGCGCCGTTCTGGAAGAAGGAAAATACCCGTGAGGGTGCGCGCTGGGTGGAAGGGCGGGACAGCGACCACGCTGCGGCGGATCGCTGGAAATAACCAGCCGAACACTTAACCAAATGTGGGAGGGGGCTTGCCCCCGATAGCGGGGTGTCAGTCAATTTATGTATCGACTGATCCACTGCTATCGGGGGCAAGTCGAATCGTCGCACCGCCCCTCCCACATTTTTATCGCATTTCAGCTTACGGGCGTTTGCGCTCTACAGCCCGCAGCAAGTGCGTCGGCGGAGTCTCGCAGCTGATCTTGCGGCCCAGCAAGGTCTCGATCGACGGCAACTGATACGAGTCATCCTCCCCGGCAAAGCTGATCGACACGCCCGCAGCCCCCGCACGGCCGGTACGGCCGATGCGGTGCACGTAGTCGTCCGGCACTTCCGGCAGGGTGAAGTTGATCACGTGGCTGATGCCGTCGATGTGAATCCCGCGCCCGGCCACGTCGGTGGCCACCAGCACGCGGATCTTGCCTTCGCGGAAGCCTTCCAGGGTCTTGATGCGCTTGTGTTGCGGCACATCGCCGGACAGCTGCGCGGCATTCACGCCATCGCGCACCAGGCGTTCCTCGATGCGGCGCACTTCGTCCTTGCGGTTGGCGAACACCATCACGCGTTCCCAGCCGTTGTCGTTGACCAGGTTGTAGAGCAGCTTGTACTTGTCGGCACCGGCCACGGCATAGATGTGCTGTTCGACGTTTTCGCTGGCGACGTTCAGCGCTTCGATCTCGACGATGGACGGCTCGGTGGTCCACTGCTTGGCGAGGTTCATCACGTCTTCGGTAAAGGTCGCGGAGAACAGCAGGGTCTGACGCTCGGCCTTTGGCGGGGTCTGGCGAATGATCTGACGCACTTGTGGGATGAAACCCATGTCGAGCATGCGGTCGGCTTCGTCCAGCACCATCACTTCGACCATGTCCAGGTGCACGTCGCCGCGCTGGTTGAAGTCCAGCAGGCGGCCGGGGGTCGCCACCAGGATGTCGCAGTGGCGGGCTTCGAGGTGCTTGAGCTGCTTGTCGAAGTCCATGCCGCCCACGAACGTCATGACGTTGAGACCGGTGTACTTGGTCAGGTCGGCGGCGTCCTTGGCGATCTGCACCACCAGTTCACGGGTCGGCGCGATGATCAGCGCACGCGGTTCACCCATGTAGCGTTCTTTCGGCGGCGGCGTTTGCAGCAGCTGGGTGATGATCGAGATCAGGAACGCGGCGGTCTTGCCGGTGCCGGTCTGGGCACGACCGATGGCATCTTTGCCGGCGAGGGTAAAGCCCAGTACCTGCGCCTGGATCGGCGTGCAGTACGGGAACCCCAGGTCCTGGATGGCGTGCATCAGTTCCGGGGCCAGATCAAAATCGTGGAAGCGGGTCTTGCCTTCCTGGGGTTCGACGACGAAATCCTCGAGTTTCCACGGGATCACCGGCGGTTTGGGCGCGCGTTCCCGGCGAGGCTTGGGGGCGGGTGCGGCTTGCGTCTCGGGTTTTGCCTGTTCGGGCGGTGTCACCGTCGGCGTCTTCGGCTGGGCGACAGGTGCAGTCCGGCCTGGCTGTTGACCGTCATTGCGGCTGCCGGAGGAGGGGACAGGAGCACTGGGAACAGGCGCGAGCGGCTCAGCCTCGCTTTTGCCGAACATCTTCTTGAGTGCTTTGAGCACGGTGATCTCATTAATTGGTTAAGGAATGTACGCCGGCCAGTGTAATGCAAGAATCGGGCGCGGCGTAGTGCGTCTGTCATACGGCTACATAAACGTGGGGTTCAGCCCAGGCGAGCGGTCAACCAAGTCCCTATATCGTGTATCTCCTGGGGTAACACTTCGTGGCCCATTGGGTATTCCTGCCATGTCACGGTGACACCACGGCTCTTCAGATGCTCATACGCCGTGCGCCCCATGGCGTTCTGCACCACCTCGTCGTACTGGCCGTGCAGGCATAGCGTTGGAATGCGTTGTTGGCTGGCCGACAATTCAAGCTCATCGCTGAAGATGGGCGCGTAGGTGGAGAGGGCGATGACGCCGCCCAATGGCCCCTCCCAATTCAGGAATGCGGTGTGGAAGACCACGGCGCCACCTTGGGAAAAGCCCGCGAGGAAAATTCGCGAGGCGTCTATTCCGGTTCTCTTCTGTGCTTCGATCAGATCGGTCAGCATTTTTGCCGACACTTCCAGCTCCTCCAGGCTGATCGAGCGGGCCGGGCTCATGGCCTTGATGTCGTACCAGCTGGGCATCTCGTAGCCACCATTGATCGTCACCGGACGGGTCGGTGCCTGGGGCAATACAAAGCGGGTGGACAGCAAGCTTTCCTGCAATGCCTCGGCCACCGGCAGGAAGTCGTAGCGATCGGCACCCAGGCCATGCAACCAGATGACGCAGGCGTCTGCGGGCTTGGCGGGCTGAAGAATCAAGGGTTCGGTCATGTCTGCTCCATATATGTGCGTGCGCTCCGATTGGGTGCGTCGGAACGGTGCGCGACAGGTTGATCTGTTAAGAGAATGTCGCAAGGTTGAATCTTTTTCTATTGACCATGGGCTGAAACGACTCAGCGACCACTCTGGTACGCGCCTTGCTATGTGTAGGTCGATGTCAGAACTTTCCCTGGACGGTAACACTATCAGTGACTGCCGCTTCTGGGATAGCCGCTGGAATTACCGCGAAAGCCTCATGCCGCTTGACCCTAAAAAAAGCCAACACGGGTCGATATCGCCTCATAAGGGTGCGCTGAGGTTGGAGCTTCGACACAACAAGAGCAACTGGAGGTTTGAATGAAGGTATTGAAATCCACCCTGGCCATCGTTTGCGCGGCGGCTGTACTGGGTGTCAGCGGTTTCGCCCAAGCCGGCGCTACTCTGGACGCTGTGCAGAAGAAAGGCTTTGTGCAATGTGGCGTGAGTGACGGCTTGCCGGGCTTCTCGGTACCGGATGCCAGCGGCAAGATCCTCGGGATCGATGCTGACGTTTGCCGCGCCGTGGCCGCTGCCGTTTTCGGCGACGCCACCAAGGTCAAATTCAGCCAGTTGAACGCCAAGGAGCGTTTCACCGCGCTTCAATCCGGCGAAGTCGACATCCTGTCGCGTAACACCACCATGACCAGCTCCCGCGATGCGGGCATGGGTCTGAAATTCCCGGGCTTCATCACTTACTACGACGGCATCGGCTTCCTGGTTAACAACAAGCTGGGCGTCAAAAGTGCCAAGGAACTGGACGGTGCAACCATCTGCATCCAGGCCGGTACCACCACCGAGCTGAACGTTTCCGACTACTTCCGTGGCAACAACCTCAAATACACCCCGATCACCTTCGACACCTCCGATGAAAGCGCCAAGTCGCTGGAATCCGGCCGTTGCGACGTACTGACCTCCGACAAGTCCCAATTGTTCGCCCAGCGCAGCAAGCTGGCCTCGCCAAAGGACTACGTGGTTCTGCCGGAAACCATTTCCAAGGAACCGCTGGGCCCGGTCGTGCGTAACGGTGATGACGAGTGGCTGGCCATCGTGCGCTGGGTGGGCTACGCCATGCTCAACGCTGAAGAAGCCGGCATCACGTCCAAAAACGTTGAAGCTGAAGCCAAGTCCACCAAGAACCCGGACGTTGCGCGTCTGCTCGGTGCTGACGGCGAATACGGCAAAGACCTGAAAGTGAAGAAAGACTGGGTCGTACAGATCGTCAAGCAAGTCGGTAACTACGGTGAAGTGTTCGAGCGCAACCTGGGCAAGAGCACCCCGCTGGAAATCGACCGCGGCCTGAACGCGCTGTGGAACAACGGCGGCATTCAATACGCACCGCCTGTGCGCTGATCGCTGATGGTTCTGTCACCCGGTGGGCCAACCGCCGGGTGATGTTCTGTTCCATTCTTTCCGGGGCACTTCATGCAAAAACAAATCGGCGCACCAAATCGGAAGCTCAGCTTCAGCGATCCCAAAGTGCGTGCGTGGCTCTTCCAGATCATCACGATTGTGGCGGTGATCTCGCTGGGCTGGTACCTCTTCGACAATACCCAGACCAACCTTCAGCACCGGGGCATTACCTCGGGTTTCGACTTTCTTGAGCGCAGTGCCGGCTTCGGCATCGCGCAGCATTTGATCGACTACACCGAATCGGACAGCTATGCCCGTGTCTTTGTGATCGGGCTGCTCAACACTTTGCTGGTGACCTTTATCGGGGTGATCCTGGCGACCCTGCTGGGCTTCATCATCGGCGTGGCGCGCCTGTCACCGAACTGGATGATCAACAAGCTGGCGACCGTGTATGTGGAAGTATTCCGCAACATTCCGCCGCTGCTGCAGATCCTGTTCTGGTACTTCGCGGTGTTCCTCACCATGCCGGGGCCGCGCAACAGCCATAACTTCGGCGACACCTTCTTTGTCAGCAGCCGTGGCCTGAACATGCCGGCAGCGCTGGCCGCTGACGGGTTCTGGCCGTTTGTGGCCAGTATCGTGGTTGCCATCGTGGCAATCGTGCTGATGGCGCGTTGGGCCAACAAGCGTTTTGAAGCGACCGGCGTACCCTTCCACAAGTTCTGGGCGGGCCTGGCGCTGTTTATCGTGATCCCGGCGTTGTGTGCCTTGATCTTCGGCGCGCCGCTGCACTGGGAAATGCCAAAGCTGCAAGGTTTTAACTTTGTCGGCGGCTGGGTATTGATCCCTGAACTGCTGGCCCTGACCCTGGCGCTTACCGTGTACACGGCAGCGTTTATCGCCGAGATCGTGCGTTCGGGCATCAAGTCCGTCAGCCACGGCCAGACCGAAGCTGCGCGCTCCCTGGGCCTGCGCCCTGGGCCGACGCTGCGCAAGGTCATCATCCCGCAAGCCCTGCGGGTGATCATTCCGCCGCTGACCAGCCAGTACCTGAACCTGGCGAAAAACTCGTCGTTGGCCGCCGGTATCGGTTACCCGGAAATGGTTTCGTTGTTTGCCGGCACGGTGCTCAACCAGACCGGCCAGGCCATCGAAGTCATTGCCATCACCATGAGCGTGTACCTGGCGATCAGCATCAGCATTTCCCTGCTGATGAACTGGTACAACAAGCGCATTGCGCTGATCGAGCGGTGAGGAAACGCACATGAGTTCGCATACTTTCAAACCTGATATGCCGCCGCCGAGCAAAGTCTTCGGACCGATGGCCTGGATGCGCGCCAACCTGTTCTCCAGCTGGCTCAATACCTTGCTGACGCTGTTGGCGTTTTACCTGATCTACCTGGTGGTGCCGCCGATCCTGCAGTGGGCCATCCTCGATGCCAACTGGGTCGGCACCACCCGCGCCGACTGCACCAAGGAAGGCGCGTGCTGGGTGTTTATCCAACAGCGTTTCGGACAGTTCATGTACGGCTACTACCCCGGCGACCTGCGCTGGCGTGTGGACCTGACCGTGTGGCTGGCCATCGTCGGCGTGGCGCCGTTGTTCATCTCGCGTTTCCCGCGCAAGGCGATCTATGGCCTGAGCTTCCTGGTGCTGTACCCGATCATCGCGTACTTCCTGCTCCACGGCGGGATCTTCGGGCTGACCAATGTGGCGACCAGCCAATGGGGCGGCCTGATGCTGACCCTGGTCATCGCCACCGTCGGCATCGCCGGCGCCTTGCCTCTGGGCATTGTGCTGGCGCTGGGGCGGCGCTCGAACATGCCGGCGATTCGTGTGGTCTGCGTGACCTTCATCGAGTTCTGGCGCGGCGTGCCGTTGATCACCGTGCTGTTCATGTCCTCGGTGATGCTGCCGTTGTTCCTGCCTGAAGGCATGGGCATCGACAAGCTGCTGCGGGCGCTGATCGGCGTGATCCTGTTCCAGTCGGCCTACGTGGCCGAAGTGGTGCGCGGTGGCTTGCAGGCGATTCCCAAAGGTCAGTACGAAGCGGCCGCGGCGATGGGCCTGGGTTACTGGCGCAGCATGGGCCTGGTGATCCTCCCGCAAGCACTGAAGATGGTGATCCCGGGCATCGTCAACACGTTTATCGCGTTGTTCAAGGACACCAGCCTGGTGATCATCATCGGCCTGTTCGACCTGCTCAACAGCGTCAAGCAAGCCGCCGCCGACCCTAAATGGTTGGGTATGGCCACCGAAGGCTATGTGTTTGCCGCCTTGGTGTTCTGGATTTTCTGTTTTGGTATGTCGCGCTATTCCATTCATTTGGAACACAAGCTCGACACAGGCCACAAGCGTTAGGAGTTGATGTTATGAGCGAAGCGATCAAACAGCCTGTGAGCCCTGAAGGCATTATCCAGATGCAGGGCGTCAACAAGTGGTATGGCCAGTTCCATGTGTTGAAAGACATCAACCTCAACGTCAAGCAGGGCGAGCGTATCGTGCTGTGCGGCCCGTCGGGTTCGGGCAAGTCCACCACCATCCGTTGCCTCAACCGCCTGGAAGAGCACCAGCAGGGCCGCATTGTGGTCGATGGCGTGGAGCTGACCAACGACCTCAAGCAGATCGAAGCGATCCGCCGTGAAGTCGGCATGGTGTTCCAGCACTTCAACCTGTTCCCGCACCTGACCATCCTGCAGAACTGCACGCTGGCGCCGATGTGGGTGCGCAAGATGCCCAAGCGCAAGGCCGAGGAAATCGCCATGCACTACCTGGAGCGTGTGCGCATCCCGGAGCAGGCCCACAAGTTTCCGGGGCAGTTGTCCGGCGGCCAGCAACAGCGTGTGGCGATTGCCCGTGCCCTGTGCATGAAGCCGAAAATCATGCTGTTCGACGAGCCGACCTCGGCCCTCGATCCGGAAATGGTCAAGGAAGTGCTCGACACCATGATCGGCCTGGCCGAAGACGGCATGACCATGTTGTGCGTAACCCACGAAATGGGCTTCGCGCGCACCGTGGCCAACCGCGTGATCTTCATGGACAAGGGCGAGATCGTCGAACAGGCGGCGCCGAATGACTTCTTCGACAACCCGCAGAATGACCGGACCAAGCTGTTCTTGAGCCAGATCCTGCATTGATCGATGCCTGAAAAAATAGACCCGGCCTGGCCGGGTTTATTTTTGTCTGTTCAGGAGGCCTTGAGCGCTTCCTGCCCTGTGTTCGCGGTATGGGTGAAGCCCCGCAGGTCAGCGCCTTCGGCCAATACCCTGGCGTCGGCGAGCAGGTGAGGGTAACGGTCCAATAGTCGCATCAACAGAACCAGTGGCTTCGGTGGCAGGAGCTCACCGCGTTCATAACGTGAAAAAGCGTTGTGACCGCCACCGGACAGCAGTTGTACGGCTTCTTTCTGCGTAAGGTGCAGCTTGCGACGGATGCGTTTCATGTCGTTGCCGATCATTGTCCGCGCGGTGCGGACCAGTTCATCGCTGGCGGCGCTATAGCGGTCGGAGCTGTCAGGGTCATGCATGCCGTCGCCGCACAGTTGGCATTCCCAGCCAGACAGGTCGTCGACACGCCGTTCCATACCGTTGACACGGAGGGTTTCGCTGCGGCTTTCGAAGCGCGTCATGGCGTCGGGTGCACCGCAAATGAAGCAATGTTGAGTGTTCATGAGCTCTTCTTCTTGAAGGAGATCACTGGAGGGTTACCGGCTGTGCAGTAAGTGACCTTGATGTAAATCTCCAGACCGTATGAATTGATGTGGTACACGTCCTGCCACACCCGGTGATCGGCATACGTGGTCATCGATTTGTACAACATCCTGTTTTGTAGTTCGAAAACGACCTCTTGCATCTCCTTGATATTCAGGCCGAGCCGCGCGCCTGTTTGCTTTGCTGCGAGCGTAAATGCCCGGCCTCCAAGCCGCCTGACATCCGCCTTGATCACCGCCAGATCGTAATGAGGTGTGTGCTTTTCCATAAGACACCTGAGCCGAATAATTACCCTTTGAGGGTAATTTTACCAATCGAAAATACTGCTCCTTTTGCTGCCTAAGAACCGTAGTGCGTTGCCTTTGTAGGCAACTCTGAATAGGCTGTAGGAAAATTCATCCTATGATTGGACGAAAGCCTGCATCCCATGACAGACATCGCCCCCTTGATCAAACGCTCCCTGGTGGACCAGGCCCTTGAGCAATTGCGCTGGCGCATCAGCGAAGGCCGGTGGGCCATTGGCGAACGCCTGCCCACCGAGCCGGAGCTGGCCGCCGAGCTGGGCATCAGCCGCAACACCGTGCGCGAGGCCATGCGCGTGCTGGCGTTTTCCGGGTTGATCGAGATCCGCCAGGGCGACGGCAGTTACCTGCGCTCGATGACCGACCCGCTGGGGGCCATGCGCGCGTTATCCCACTGCACCCTGGAGCAGGCGCAGGAGACGCGGCAGATCCTTGAAGCCGAGGCGATCGGCCTGGCAGCGCTGCGCCGAACCGAGGAAGACTTGCAGGGGTTGCATGAGGCCCTGCAAAGAAGTGCCGTGCTGTACCACGGTGACCTGGAGGCCTATATCAGCGCCGACCTGGTGTTCCACAAACGCCTGGTGGACGCCGCGCACAACCCGGCATTGAGCGAGCTGTACCAGTACTTTTCCGCCATCGTCGGCGCGCAGTTGCGCCAGACCCTGAACATTTCGCCGCGTCGCCAGGCGGTGTTCGACCTGCATATCGCCCTGCTCGAAGCCGTGGAACACCAGGACCCGGAACGCGCCAAATCCCTTTGCCGGCAGTTGATCAATGAACCCTGAAACCAAGCGTACGAGCGAGTTGGACGAACTGTTGATCGACGCCGAGGCCGACGACGAAGTGGTGCAAAGCAGCCACCCGGTGGTGAGTCGCCCCTGGCTGTTGCTGCTGGGCCTGATCCTGGTGGCCTTGAACCTGCGTCCGGCGTTGTCGAGCGTGGCGCCATTGCTGGCCGACGTCTCCAGCAGCCTGGGGTTGTCGGCGGCCAAGGCCGGTTTGCTCACCACCCTGCCGGTGTTGTGCCTTGGCCTGTTCGCACCCACGGCGCCGATCCTGGCCCGACGGTTTGGCGCCGAGCGGGTGGTGTTGGGGATTTTGCTGACCCTGGCCGCCGGCATCATCCTGCGCAGCGCTTTCGGCGAAGTGGGATTGTTCGCCGGCAGCCTGATCGCCGGTGCGAGCATCGGCATCATCGGCGTCTTGCTGCCGGGCTTGATCAAGCGTGATTTCGCCAGGCAGGCCGGTGCCATGACCGGCGTCTACACCATGGCCCTGTGCCTGGGCGCGGCGTTGGCCGCCGGTGCCACGGTGCCGCTGAGTCATTACTTCGGCGACCGCTGGACCATCGGCCTGGGCTTCTGGATTCTGCCGGCGTTGGCGGCGGCGTTGTTCTGGTTACCGCAGGTCGGCCGCAAACACGCCACCCACCAGGTCGCCTACCGAGTGAAGGGCCTGCTGCGTGATCCGTTGGCCTGGCAAGTCACCTTGTACATGGGCCTGCAATCGTCCCTGTCGTACATCGTGTTTGGCTGGCTGCCGTCGATCCTGATCGGTCGTGGCCTGAGCGCCACCGAAGCCGGGTTGGCGTTGTCCGGCTCGATCGTCATGCAATTGTTCAGTTCCCTTGCCGCACCCTGGCTCGCCACCCGTGGCAAAGACCAGCGCCTGGCGATCGTAGTGGTGATGTTGCTGACCCTCGGCGGTTTGTTCGGTTGCCTGTATGCACCGCTGGACGGCCTGTGGGGCTGGGCGATCCTGCTCGGCCTGGGCCAGGGCGGTACGTTCAGCCTGGCGCTGACCCTGATCGTGCTGCGTTCGCGCGACTCCCATGTGGCGGCCAACCTGTCGAGCATGGCCCAGGGCTTCGGTTATACCCTGGCGTCCATTGGCCCATTTGCGGTGGGCCTGGTGCACGACTGGACGGGCGGCTGGTCGGCCATCGGCTGGATTTTCGCGGTCATCGGCCTGGGCGCCATCGTTGCCGGGCTCGGGGCGGGGCGGGCGCAGTATGTGCAGGTCAGCAGCGAGAAAGTCTAGAGGTACAGCACTTCCAGGGTCGCCGAGCCGTCGAGCAAGGTGTCGCTGCTCAGGTCCAGGTTCTGCTTGGCATTGATCACCGCCTCGATCTTGACGGTGCTGGTTAACGCCTGGATCGCCGTGGGGCCGGTGGTACTCCCTTCGGTGTCGGTGAAACCCAGGTAGCTGTTGGCGCCGATGTCGATCGGGTTGAGGTTGGCGGTGCGCCAGGCCAGGCCGCCGGTGGTGGATTCGGTACCGTAGGCCGTCGCGAGACTGTCCGCCTGGGTCTGGCGAGGGTCGAAAGTCAGGGAATAGAGGCCAATACGGTTGCCGCTGTTGTCCAGTCCCAGCCCGTAGTAAATCTCGCTGTTGACCATGGCCGTGCCGTCGCGGTTGTCACGCATGCGCAGGGCAAAGCGGTTCGGCGCGTTGCAGCCGATACTGACTTGCAGGTGCTTGACCGGCAATCGAGTGCCTTTTTCGAGGTTGAGGTCCTGCTGGGAAATCTTGCCGTAGTCGATCAACCCGTTGCTCGACAGCAGTGGCGTGCAGGCGGTGGGTGTCAGCCGGCCTTTGACACTCAGGTCCACGCTGGAGGCGGCCAGTGTATGTGGGGCACCGGTCAGTAAAACCAGGGCGCAAACGGCAATGCGGTACGTGTTCATAAGGCGAACTCCAGAGGTCAGAGGTAGATGATTTCAAGGGTGCCCGAGCCGTTGATGTACACCACGTTGCGCAGGTCCAATGACTGGGTCGGCGCCAGGTAGGCCTTGATGCGCACTGTCCCGGCCAGTTGCTGGATCGGCACCGGCCCACGGGTGTTGCCGAGGCTGTCGGTAAACCCCATCAGGCTGTTGGCGGCGATGGGGATCTGCCGGGCACTGGAGCTGCTCCAGGCTGCGCCGCCACTGGTGGAATCGGTCCGATACAGGGTGCCGAGGGCGTCGGCGCTGAATTCGGCCGGGTCGATGTTCAGGTAGTAGCGCCCGATCTTGTTCTGGCTGGCGTCCAGGTCCAGGCCGTAGGCGGTTTCATCGATACCGCCGGTGGCCGAGCCGCTGCGGTTGTCATGCATCTTCAGGGCAAAGGGCGTGGCGGCATCGCAACTCACCGAGAGCTGCAAGGTGCGGGTGGGCAGTGGTGTTTCATTGGTGGCATTCAGGTCCTTGGCCAGCAGGGTGCCGTAGTCCACCAGTCCGCCATTGGACAGCTGCGGCGTGCAGGCGGCAGGGGCGAAGTGGGCGCGCAGGGTGAGTTCCCGCGAGCGGCTGCCCTGGTGGGCGTCGAACGTCCCGGACACTTCCCAGGTGGTCGCCTCGCGCACCCGGGTTGCGGCGATGTCGGCCCAGGCGCTCAGGCTCACCTGCAAAGCGAAATGCTTGCCCTGCACCACGCTGGCGCCTTGCACCGGTGCTACGCCATGGCCGGGTCGCCAATTCAATGCCGTGCCGACGACGGCCGGTGCCTGGCCGGCTGCGGGCAGCAATCCCAACTCTACTGCCTGGCCATCCAGCACGCCGTCGCTGACCTGCAGGGCGTAGGTGCCGTGCTCGGTCAGTTGCAGGCGTTGGGCACTGGCCGCGAGGGCGCGGTAGAACACACTCATGTCCGCCGGTTGTGGGCAGTTGAGGTTCAGGCTCAAGCGGCGTTCACCGAGCAGGCGCTGTGGGGCACTGTCGTTTTGCGCAAGACGTTTCATCAGGCCGAAATCGAGCAACGACTCGCTGATGTTCAACTGGCACTCGTCGTTGGCCAAGACGTCTGTGACGAGGCTGACGCTCATCAATGCAGCCGTCAGCCAGGGCGCGCGGAAAAGGGGCATGGCGATCTTCCTCATAGGGGGTGGCAGCGCGCAGGCGCGGTTTCGAAATACACCTGGGGATCGCCTTTGGCCGGCAGCTCGAACTGCAACCGGCAGCGGGTCAAGCCTGGCGCGCTGACCCACAATCCGGATTGCTCCAGCACATTGGGCAGGAACACCTGGCCGCCGTCCTGCACCAGGGTCACGAACTCGCCGCCGGCGGTGCTCACGGCTGCACCACGGGGCAGCAGTGCGCCTTGTTCGGTGCGGGCGGTGAGCAACACTCGGCGGGTCAACGTCACCCCGAACTCGACCCGATCCACCGCACCGCGCCCTGCCGAGATCATTGCCAGGCCGTTGTTGATATCGGCATTGCGCGGCAGTGAGCGGGTCTGCACTTCCACCGGGCTGCGACCATAGGCGTTCACCTGGGGCACCACGGCCTGGCCTTGCCAGTCGGTCCATACCGGACCGCTGGCGGTGCTCAGCTTGATGCCGCCCATATCGCCCACCGAGACCACGGCGAAGGTGTCGCGTACCGGATAGGGCGAAAAGGTGACACCGTCGCCATGCACTACCACGCCACCCCGGGCGCTGCCTTGATAGCTCGACCGCTCGGCATCGGAGCGGCTGTAGCTGACATCGAGCTGGCTGTAGCGCGGCAGGGCCGAGAGCCCGAGGGTGGTTTCCACCTGCTGGTCGCGGGTGTCGTGTTCGGCGCTGACGCGATAGCTCAATTGATCGTCGAGCTGTTCGTTCAGCCCCAGGCCCGTGCGATGTTCGCCGCCCGAGTTGCGCACCCAGGCGCGCACGCGACGACTCTCGCCCAGGGGCAGGCTGACATTCAGGTACACCGCGTTGTCCTGTTGCTGGCGTCCGCCCATTTGCCACTCGGCACTGGCCGACAACGACACGCCCCCGACGCTGGTGCCCCAGGACGCCAGGCCCCGGCTGCTGCTGTCGCCATCAAAATTGCTGGAGCGCGACACGCCCGCACTGAACGCTCCCAGCCACGGGTGCGACCAGCCCAGGGTGGCACTCTGTTGATCGCGATAGCGGGAGCGCCGCTGCTGGGTGGAGTCGGATTCGTAGGTGGATTCTTCCAGCTCCCGATAGCCTGGCGTACGCCAGGAGTTGGCCACACTGAACGACCATTGATCATTCAGGCGCTGAGACCATGACAGGTCGGTCTGCACGCCACGCACCTTGTCCCGTGCCTGGGTATCGGCGACCTGGGTGCCCAGTTGCACCTGACTGTCCAGCCATGGCAGCCAACCCAGGCTCAGCCCCACCGCACGGTATTCACTGGCCGCCAGCACACCGCTGCCCAGGGACAGTTGCGGGTGCACGGCGCCGGTCCAGCCCGCGCTGACCACCCACGGATCATTACCCTGGGCATCGCCGATATTGCGCACGCGGCCCGCCGCCACCGAGTACCCCGGCGCCGCCAGTCCCAGGCCGAGCATGGCGGCGGGAACGGTGAAACGGCGCTCGCCACCGCTGCTTTCCTTGACCGTGACTTCGACGTCCGAGCGTGAGTTCAGGCGTCGCACGTCGGTCAGGGAAAACGGCCCGGCTGGCACCACGGTGGAGTGAATCAACGCTCCGTTCTGCCGCACTTCGACCTGGGCCGGGCTGTTGGCGATACCCTCGATGGTCGCGCCCTGGCCTTGTTCTTGAAGGGCCTGTTCGGTCAGTACCTGCACCCCGGTGATCTGTGCACCGGACAATACCGGGTTGTAGAGATTGATCTGCCCGGCTTGCAGCACCGCCTGCTGGCTGGCAAAGGTGCGTTGGGCATACGCCTCAAGATGAGTGCTGCGCGACAGGCCATCCTGCCAGGTCTGCACCTGGCGGCTGCGCACGATCCAGTCGCCCGCGTTGAAGCCCACCTCGGTGTTGGCGGAGCCGAAACGACTGTCGTCGTCCTCGAAGCGGTTATAGAAACCCGTGAGGTCGTAATTGAGCAGGGCGGCAACCCCCCCGGTCTGATAACCGGAGATGTCCTGTTGCAGTGGCCGCAGGGCTTCGGTGGGCACCACCAGCGACACGGTGAGGTTGGCCGGGTCGGGCTCCACCAGGCTTTGGGGGTACAGCGCGAGCAGGTCGTGGCAGGGACCGCTGTCGCCGGGCTGGATCAGGTTGGCGGCGTCCAGCAGTGCCTGATCGAAGCACAGTTGGCCCTGTTGATCGAAACCGACCTCCAGCCTCCCCCGGGGCAGGCCGTTGACCCGCAGGCTCACCGCGTGCCGGCCGGCGGCAAAGCGCGGTGCGTCCAGCAGCAGGCTGGCCAGCTGCGGGTCGATGCCGCGTTGGTGCAGGGTAGTCGCATCGAAGCCTGTGCGTTCTGCGCCCCAGGCTTCGGCGGGCAACAGGCTGCACGCCAGCAGCAGCGCGGGGAGGGCGCTGCGGTTAGGAATGTCGGGCAGGGCATCGCCGTCACGGTAGTTCAATACTGTTTTCACGAAAGGCACTCGAATAATGGCGTCTGTGCGCCCGGTGACGGTCTTCGAGCCGTCACTTCGTTATGCAGGCGCCGGGCGCCTGTCGTGTTGGTCAGGTGAGGGGGGCTTCGTAGGCGGCGACGGCAAAGCCATACACCGTGGCCGGCTGCAGCCGGACTTTACTGGCGGTGCCACCGGTGGCCGGTACGCTCAGGGTTTCCCCCGGCAACACGTAGGTGCGCGGCAACATGGCCTTGCCGTCGCCAGGCAGCAGGCGCAACTCCTGGGCCAGACGTACCACGTACGGACTGTCGTTGCGCACCTGCAGCGTGTTGCCGTGCTGCGACCAGGCCAGGCGGGTCCAGGGCGTGCGATTGAGGGCCAGGCCCTTGGGATGAATGATCACCGGTAGGTTCTGGCGCACGGTCACGCCTACCCGGGCATGCCCGGCTTCGGTGGCCGGGCGACCCTGGGGCATGCCTTCGAAGATCGCGCGCTTGAGCCGCTGGGTCTGCAGCGGTTGTTGGCGTTGCAGGATGAACCGCACCAGTTGCGATTTGGACGCCTCCACCCGCGACAGGGGCGGGGTGACGACGAGCAACGGCTCGCGGTCTTCGGGAATGTCTTCCAGGGTGACGTGGAGCAGGGCCAGTTGGCTGTCGGTGTTGGTGACCGAAACGGCCGCTTCACCTTCGGCTTCGTAGACGATGACCACGGAGGTGTCCGGGATCATGCCGTCGGCCTGCGCTCCCTTGCCAAACAGCAGCGTCAGGGCAATGAGGCAGGTTGAGGTTTTGAGCAATGTCGTCGTCATGACGGGGTTTTCCATTGGGGCAGCATGAAAAGGTCAGAGATAGCGCAGGTCCAGCACGATGGAACCGTCCAGCGGCACCTCCTGGTTCAGGGTCAGGTACTGGCTGAAGTTGATGGAGGTGTCGATGCGCAGTTGGGCGCTCAACTGGCCGATGAAGTCGGGCTGGCGATCACCGGGTGGGGCGAAGCCCACATAGGATTTGGGATAGGCATTCGGTTCCGGCGACCAGGTTTCACCGTTGTCACTGGAGGCCAGCACCTGCATGGACTGCGCATCGCCGATGGGGTTGCGGTAGGACAAGGCCACGGATCCCAGGCGCTCGGCCGGCACATGAATGTTCCTGCCCAGGCCATAGAAAAAACCGGGGGCCAGTGACGACTCGGCGCGGTTGTCGAGCCCCACCAGGGCAAACAGCATCGGCCTGCTGCATTGCACATTCAGTTGCAGCAACTGGCTGGGCAACACCGTGAATTCTTTGGCGTTCAAGGTGTGCGAGGGGATTTTTCCGTGATCGATCGTGCCTTGGTCTGACAGCGTGACGTGACAGGCGTCCGGCGTCAGCCGCCCGGTCACCGTGAGGTCGACGAAGGCGGCGGCGAACACCGCAGGAGTCGTCGTCAGCAAGAGCAATACAGCCAGGCGTTGAGTGAGCGTGTTCATGGGGAGCGCCACGGGTCGAGTTGAATACGGGCGGTACAGAAACAGCGCCCATGCCCGTGATGGATTGCCAGGCATGGGCGCCCAGGGCGTTACAGGTACTTCACTTCCAAGGTGGCCGAGCCGTCGAGGGTGACCTCGTTGCTCAGGTCCAGGCTGTCGGTGCGGGCGATGGAGGTTTGAACCACCAACTCCAGGGACAAGTCCTTGACCGGCACCGGTTGACTGTCGTCCGCCATGCTGGCCACCGACATGTACAGGCCCGGGTCCCAGAATTTTTCGCTGAACCAGTTGTCCTGGCCGTTGAAGGACGCAATCGGCTGCACTGCAACACCGTCGGCGATCGGGTTGGTGAGCATCAAATCAAACGAGCCGAGCTTCTGGTTGCCGTTGATCAGGCCCAGGCCGTAGTAGGCGATGGACGACCCGGCCCGGTTGTCGACCGAGTGCAGCGCAAAGGTGATCGCGCTGTCGCAGCTGACGACCATGGTCAAGGTGTGGTTCCCAATAACCGTACTGCTGTTTGTGTTCAGGTCCTTGGCGGAAATCTTGCCGTGATCGATCACGCCACCGCTGGACAGCACGGGGGTGCAGGCGCTCGGTACGATCAGGCCCTTGACGGTCAGGTCGACGGTGGACGCGGCGTAAGCGGTGGTAGAACCGAGCAGTATCAGGCCGGTGGCGAATGCGTTAAACAGGGGCTTCATGGGGGGCGAGTTCCTTTCAATTGAGTCTGGGGGGCGTCACAGGTAGTTGACTTGGACCGTGGCGTGCCCGTCTACGGGGACTTCGTCGGTCAGGGTCAGGCTGCTGGCGGGGGCGATGTGGGTGTACAGGCGGATTTGCGCATCGAAGTCTTGCACGGCAATGGGGACCAGTCGGTTGCCTACCGCGATTGCCGTTAGCATGGTGTGGGTGAGCATGCTGGTGGGTACCCATGTAACGCCGCCATCGACTGAGGTAATGGTGCGTGCGGCAACGCCGTCCGCCACCGGGGCATACAGGTGGAAGGCGGCGCCGCCGAGTTTTTCCCCTTCCGACGTCATGCCCAGGCCGTGCCAGTTGGCGTGGTTGGCCGAGGAGCCGGCGCGGTTGTCGACGGTGGTCAGGGTGAAGAACGTCGGCGACTCACAGCGCACGCTCAACTGCAGGCTTTGGTGGGGCAGCGAGGTGTACTGATCGGCCTCCAGATCCTTGGCTGCCATTTTTCCGAAGTCGATCGTGCCACCGCCGCCGATCAGCGGCGCACAGGCGCTGGGGGTGATGGTGCCTTTGACGGCGAGGTCGGTGGTGCTGGCGGCCAGTGTCAGTGGCGAGGCGGCGAGTAACAACGCCGTCAGTGGAATCGCGTGGGCAAAATGCATGGTTAGAACCTTCCGTGTGGACGGGGTTGAGTTACAGGTACACCACTTCCAGCGTTGCGGAGCCGTCGATGGGCGTCTCGTTACTGAAATCAAACTGGTCTGCGCGGTTGATCTGGGTACCGACCTCCAGGCCCATCACCAGGTTCTTGATCGGCAGCAGCGTGGTGGCGTCGTCCATGGCGCCTGCGCCCCACAGAGTCTGCAGTTCCCAGGCCCACTCGTCATACCAGGTGCGGCCGCCGTCGCTGGAGGCAATGGGTTGGACTGCGACGCCGTCGGCGACCATGTTTTTTGGTGTCAGGTAAAACCTGCCCAATTTCTTGTTGCCATTGACAAAGCCCAGGCCGAAATTAGTGCTGCTGATTGAGGAGCCGCTGCGGTTATCGATGGGCTTGATGGCGAAGGGAATGGTTGCATCGCAATCAATGCTCAACTGCAACGTCACTCGGGGCAATGTCGTCGGGTTGTTCTGGACCAGGTCCTTGGAGGCTATCTTCCCGTGGTCGACAACACCGCCGGCCGAGACCGTCGGGGTGCAGGCATTCGGGGTGATCAGGCCTTTGACGGTCAGGTCAACGTTACTGGCAGCAAAGGCGGGTGCAGCACTGGCGAGTAACAGGGCGATGCTCGACAGGGTCAGGGACTTGCTCATTTCAATACGTTCCACTACAGGGCTGGCTGATAGAAGCGCGCACAGCATCGTCCGGCCTTTGCGGGAAGGCGGCGAGCAAGGCGGCGGGTTGTATTTGGCTGGGGTCGCAGAAGGCCGCGAGCCCGTTCCGTCTTTGCGGAGTGGCGGCAATTTAGCCGCGCGGTGCTGCGGGGGAAATACAACTATTACGACAATCGAGGGGGCCAGAATTCAGGCGTAAGCGCGTGAGAATTTATATTCATATTTTGTAGGAAAGTTGGATTTTTCGTAGTTGTTGTATCGCCACTTTTATATCCGGAAGGATATTCATGGTCGCTTGTAGACAGTCATGTGAGTGCCTTGGGTTTTGATGAGCTCATGGGCTGACCCATTACTGTAAGCGCAATGAGGTGACCATGGTGACAAGGGTATTTTCCAAGCAAGTACCTGTCCTGAAGTTGGCACCCTCACCCTTGCCACCGTTGGTGGAGGCGCCGGCTCGTCGTCCAGGCGTGATCGCATGGCCGACGCGGGCCAGCCTGATCGAAATTTTCGGCAGTGATGAGATGGTGAACCGGGCGGTGGCCAGCCTGATTGAGGAAGCACGGGAGGACGATGCCTGGCTGGACCTGGCGCAGGCCCGCGCCGATGCGCCCTTGCTGGTGGAGCGATTGCACCGTTTGGTGGGCAGTCTGGCCTTTGTCGGCGGAGTCGACCTGGAGCATTGCGGCGAACAGTTGATTGCGCGGGTCCAGGCCGATGGTGTGGTGGCGAATACGCCGCGGTTGCAAGCCTTCCAGCGCAACTTGCGGGTATACATTGCTTATCTGAGCCGGTTATGAGTCTTCGGGACTCAAAGGTTTGTAGGAAGTTATTACTTTTGGTTGGAAGTTTTGGATGTAGGTAATTTCTTTTTATTTTGTAGGCGTAAAGTTGCCATCTATCAAACGCTGGGCGCAATCCGGAGCCGGCTGTGTAGAGTGGTTGTTGAAACAAGAGGACACAGGTATTTTGCGCTAATTCCAAGTTGCCATCATTCGTGGGTATTTATGTTGCGTGTAATTATTGCCGACGATCATCCCATTGTGCGCATCGGGCAACGGGTGGTGATTGAGGCGGGCGGTAGATGCACAGTGGTCGGTGAGGCCGACGGTCCCGATGAATTGCTCAAGTTGCTGGGCAGCGTGGCGTGTGACGTGCTGGTGACTGACTTCGCCATGCCCGGCGGCCAGCAGGCCGACGGCTACGGACTGCTGGGGCTGTTGCGGCGCCAGTACCCGACATTGCCGGTGATTCTGGTCACCATGTTTGCCAATGTGGCGACGCTGCGTGCGTCCTTTGCCCACGGGGCACGGGCGATTGTCGCCAAGAGTGCCTCGGCCCGGGAGCTGCCTACCGCCATCGGTACCGTGATCAAGGGCGAGACATTTGTCAGTGAATGCCTGCGCGCGCAGTTGGTGGAGGCGGGCACCGGCGATCAGCTGCAACAGCCGCAGTTATCCAGCAAGGAGCGCGAAGTGGTCAGGATGCTGGCCAGCGGCATGACCGTCAGCCAGATTGCGGCCCGGGTCAATCGCAGTATTTCCACGATCAGCAAGCAGAAAAGCACGGCCATGAGCCGGCTGTGCATCTCCACCGATGTGGACCTGTTTGCCTACGCACGCAGCTGCGGCATGGTGCCGTAGCGCCGGGTGGGGCATTCCCGGTGTAAATGGCGATAGAGTTTTACCGGCGCCCGGACTATCTTGGACGGCTTACAACCCCTGGTCTGGAACCTGCCCATGAGCGACGCACACAACGCCCTGATCACCGAGTTCTACAGCGCTTTCCAGCGGCTGGATGCCGCGGCCATGGCGGCCTGCTACACCGAGGATGTGCTGTTCAGCGACCCGGCCTTCGGTGAGTTGCGCGGGCGTGACGCCGGCGATATGTGGCGCATGCTTACCACCCGGGCCAAGGATTTCTCCCTGACGTTCGATCATGTGCGCAGCGATGAAACCACCGGCAGCGCGCATTGGGTCGCGACCTACCTGTTCAGCGCCACCGGTAACACGGTGGTCAACGATATCGGCGCGCGGTTTGTGTTTCGCGATGGCAAGATCTGCGAACACCACGACCACTTCGATTTGTGGCGCTGGTCGCGCCAGGCCCTGGGCCTCAAGGGCCTGTTGCTGGGCTGGTCGCCGGCCCTGAAAAACGCCGTGCGTGCCCAGGCGCTCAAAGGCCTCAGGGCATTCCAGGCCGGTCGTTGATAAGCTTGGCGCTCTTCTGGTTTGCCGAATCGACCCGTGACTGATCCTTCTGAACCCAAACCCTGGTTTGTGTACCTGGTACGCGCTGCCAATGGCGCGCTGTATTGCGGCATCAGCAATGACCCGGTGCGCCGTTTTGCCGCTCATCAGAGCGGCAAGGGCGCACGGTTTTTCCTGTCCAGCCCGGCGGTCGCCCTGGTGTACACGGAGCAATGCGCGAGCAAAGGCGAGGCGTTGCGCCAGGAGCGCTTGATCAAGAGGTTGAAGAAAAGCGCCAAGGAGTGCCTGGCGGCGAGCGGCTCATTGATTTGACTGATGGGTTGCCATCGTCCCCGCCTGGGGTTTTGCAGGCTAAGCTAGCCGCTCACCTATCGAGCGGAGCCTGGCATGTCTGAGTTGATTCTCCACCATTACCCGCAGTCCCCTTTTGCTGAAAAAGCCCGCCTGATGCTGGGCTTCAAGGGCTTGTCCTGGCACTCCGTGCGCATCTCGCCGGTGATGCCCAAGCCTGACCTTACGGCCCTGACCGGCGGCTATCGCAAGACGCCGGTGCTGCAGGTCGGTGCCGACATCTACTGTGACACCGCCTTGATCGCCCGACGCCTGGAGCAGGAAAAATCCGCCCCGGCGCTGTTTCCCCAAGGCCTGGAGCTGGTCACCCAAGGCTTCGCCGCCTGGGCCGACTCGGTAGTGTTTTCCCATGCCGTGGCGCTGGTGTTCCAGCCTGAATCCCTAGCCGTCAAATTTGCCAAGGTACCGCCACAGATGCTCCAGGTGCTGGTGGCTGACCGCAGTAAATTGTTCAGCGGTGGCACCGCCGCCCGCGTGCAACTGGACCAGGCCAAGCATCAATGGCCGGCGATCATCCATCGTATCGATCAGCAATTGCAGCACCCGACGGGGGACTTCCTGTTCGGTGAGCCGTCGATTGCCGACTTTGCCCTGGCCCATCCGCTGTGGTTTCTCAAGGGCTCATCGGTGACTGCGCCGTTGGTGGATGCGTATCCCGCTGTCGCGGCGTGGCTGGACCGCGTATTGAGCTTTGGCCATGGCACTGCCAGTGAGATCAGCGCCGAGCAAGCGCTGGAAGTGGCGCGTAACGCTACGCCCACTGCGCTGTCCGATGAGGTTTTCGAGGACTTGAACGGCTTCAAACCCGGCCAGCAGGTGACCATCTCGGCCACTGACTACGGCACCGACCCCGTGGCCGGTGAACTGCTGTTTGCCGGGCGCGAAGAGCTGATCCTGCGCCGTACCGATGAACGCGCCGGCACTGTGCATGTGCATTTCCCACGCTTGGGTTTTTGCATTCAGGCGCAATAAATAAAAATATTTGCAAATAAAGGTGAGGTAAACCGTCAGCCCATCCGTGTAGTGCTTGAAACTGCGATCTATTCGCATTAACAGCGTTTTCTACACGGGTTTTCACAGCATGAAGTCGACGGCGGGCGGTTGGGTTAAACAGTGGCTGGGAGCCTCGGTATTGGCGGTGTCGGGGCTGGCGTTGCTGCCCCTCGGCGTGGCGCAGGCGCAGGAGCAGCAAAGCGCTCAGTTCACCTTTGCCCTGGCTGCCAAACCGTTGCCCCAGGCCTTGAGCGATTTCAGCCGGGTTACCGGGATCAGCGTGGTCTACACCGATGAAGCGCCCTATGGCCTCAGTGCCCCGGCGGTCAGCGGGCAAATGAGTGCGACCCAGGCCCTGCAACGTCTGCTGGGCAACTCCGGCTTTACCTTCCGCCAGATCGACGCCCGCACCCTGGCTCTGGAACCGGTGCCCACCGATGGCGCGGTGAACCTCGGCGCCACCACCATCAGCGGGGTCGGCCAAACCGAGGACAGCACCAGCTACCAGCCCCCGCCCACCAGCTCGGTGATGCGTTCCCGCGCGTTGCTGCTGGAAACCCCGCAGACCGTCAACGTGGTTCCTGCCCAAGTGCTGCGCGACCAGACCCCGCGCAACCTGGATGACGCCCTGGCCAATATCAGCGGCATCACCCAGGCCAACACCCTGGCCAGCACCCAGGACGCGGTGATGCTGCGCGGCTTCGGCGATAACCGTAACGGCTCGATCATGCGCGATGGCATGCCGGTGGTGCAGGGCCGGGCGTTGAATTCAACCGCAGAACGGGTCGAAGTGCTCAAGGGCCCGTCGTCGCTGCTGTATGGCATCCAGGACCCGGGCGGCGTGGTCAACATCGTCAGCAAAAAGCCGCAACTGACCCAGGCCACGTCCCTGACCGTGCGCGGCTCCACCTTCGGCGACGGCAAGAACGGCAGCGGCGGCAACCTCGACACCACCGGTCCGATTGGTGATTCGGGCCTGGCCTATCGCCTGATCGTCGACCATGAAGACGAAGACTACTGGCGCAATTTCGGCACCCACCGCGAGTCGCTGGTGGCGCCGTCCCTGGCCTGGTACGGCGATACCACCAAGTTGTTGTTCGCCTACGAACACCGCGAATTTCTCTCGCCGTTCGACCGCGGCACGGCCATCGACAAGTCCAACCACCCGCTGGACATCCCGGCCACTCGCCGTCTGGACGAGCCGTTCAACAACATGGAAGGCCGTTCCGACCTGTACCGCTTTGAAGCCGACCACGATTTGAACGACGACTGGAAAGCCCATTTCGGCTACAGCTGGAACCGTGAAACCTACGACGCCAGCCAGGTGCGTGTCAGCGCGGTGAACACCAACGGCACACTGACCCGCAAGATGGACGGGACCAAGGGCGCGATCACCACTGACCGTTTCGCCACAGCCAGCCTGGAAGGCAAGGTCAATGTGCTGGGCATGCAGCATGACCTGGTGTTCGGCCTGGACGACGAGTACCGCAAGATCTACCGCGCCGACCTGATTCGCCAGAACTCGCGCGGCACCTTCAACTACAACAACCCGGTGTACGGCAACGAAGTCGCGGGCACTACCGTCAGTGCCGCCGACAGCGCCCAGACCGACCTGCTGCGCAGCGATTCGCTGTTCTTCCAGGACGCGATTCACCTGACTGACCAGTGGATCTTCGTGGCCGGTGCGCGCTATCAGATGTATGACCAGTACGCCGGCAAAGGCGTGCCGTTCAAGGCCAACACCAACGGCAATGGCCAGGCCTGGGTGCCACGTGCCGGCCTGGTGTACCGCTACACCGATGAGTTGTCGTTCTACGGCAGCTACACCGAGTCGTTCAAGCCCAACTCCACCATCGCCGCCTTGGCCGATGGCAGCACGTTGACCGGCGACCTCACGCCGGAGGAATCCAA
Source organism: Pseudomonas sp. NIBRBAC000502773 (assembly GCF_006517195.1). NCBI lineage: Bacteria > Pseudomonadati > Pseudomonadota > Gammaproteobacteria > Pseudomonadales > Pseudomonadaceae > Pseudomonas > Pseudomonas sp. NIBRBAC000502773. The sequence continues at coordinate 4,489,579 of NZ_CP041189.1, forward strand.
GTCGTGGGAGCTGGGCGCCAAGCTCGACATCCCCGGGCGCATCACCGCCAGCGCAGCGTTGTTCACTATCGACAAACGCAATGTGCTGGTGTCGGTGGGCTCCGGCGCCAACACCATCTACAGCATCGCAGGGCAGGTGCGTTCCCGTGGCCTGGAACTGGACGCCAGCGGCCAGTTGACCGACAAGTGGAGCCTGATCGGCAGCTACGCCTTCACCGACGCCGAAGACATCAAGGACAACGACCCGACACTGGAAGGCAACCGCCTGCAAAACGTGGCCAAGCACACCGGCTCGCTGTCGGTGGCCTACGACTTCGGCAACATTTTCGGCGGCGATCAGTTGCGCGTGGGCACCGGTGCGCGCTATGTCGGCGAGCGCGCAGGCGACGCCGCCAACGACTTCAACCTGCCGGGCTACACCGTGGCGGACGCCTTCGCCACGTACGACACCAGGATCGATGGGCAGAAGGTCAAGTTCCAGGTCAACGTGAAGAACCTGTTCGACCGCGTTTACTACACCTCGGCGGCCAGTCGCCTGTTTGTGTCCATGGGCGATGCGCGGCAGGTATCGGTGTCCAGCACCCTGGAGTTCTAAAACCTGGCGGGCTCCTTATGGCAAGTGTGCTCCTTGTGGTGGACAGGCTTCCTCTGGTAAGCGGGCTTCCTCTGGTGAGTGGGCTTCCTCTGGTGAGTGGGTTTCCTGTGGTGAGCGGGCTTGCCCCGCGTTGGGCTGCGAAGCAGCCCCAAAACAGACTCTGCGGTGCTCCTGAAAAAACACGACGGCATCAGTAAGGGCGGCTTCGCCACCCAACGCGGGGCAAGCCCGCTCGCCACAAAGGTACGGAGCTGTTAGCGTTGCGGCCATTAATGGCTTTGCGGAACACAGTACTGATGCACTTTGGAAGATGGCTACACCTGCTGTGCCTGAGCGTTTTACTGGGCGGCTGCGCGAGTGTTCCGCAGCCATCCACGCCTTCAACCCTGGATCAGCTGTTGGCCGATCCAGTCCTCAACGGCGCCACGGTTTCCGTCATGGTGCGCGACGCCCGCAGTGGCAGCACCCTCTATCAACACAACCCGCGCACCCGTCTGATTCCGGCGTCCAACCTCAAGTTGCTCACCACCGCTGCGGCGATGGATGTGCTGGGGCCGCAATACCGCTTCTCCACCCAACTGTTGAGCAACGGCACCCAGCAAGGCGAGCGCCTGGCCGGCAACCTGTACCTGCGTGGCCTCGGCGACCCGACCACGCAGTTCGCCGACTACCAGGCATTGGCGGCCCAGCTGGCGAGCCGGGGCGTGCGCCAGGTGCAAGGCGACCTGGTGTTCGACGACACCTGGTTCGATGCCGAGCGCCTGGGCGTGGACTGGGCTCAAGACGATGAAAGTACCTACTACGGTGCGCAGATTTCGGCGTTGACGGTGTCGCCGAATGCGGATTTTGACGCAGGCACCTTACTCGTCACGGCAAACGCTCCCGTCGCCCTCGGCCAGCCAGTGAACGTGGTGGTGAGCCCGTCCACCGACTACGTGCAACTGAGTAACCGCGCCATCAGCGGCCCCGGCAACAGCTACGCGATTACCCGCCAGCACGGTACCAACCTGCTGCAACTCAGCGGAACGCTCGCCCCGGGCAAGCAAAGTCGGCAGTGGGTGAGTGTGTGGGAACCGACGCAACTGGTGGCCAATCTGTTTGAGCAGGCGCTGGCGCAGCAGGGTATCCAGGTGCTCGGGCGGCGCGTGATCGGAGGGGCCAGCCCAGCGACGGCGACGGTGTTGGCAGAGCATCAATCGGCGCCGTTGCAGGACTTGATCACACCGCTGCTCAAGCTCTCGAACAACAACATGTCCGAAGCCCTGCTCAAGGCCATGGGCCGCAAAACCGCCAATGCGGGCACTGCGGCAGCGGGCGTGGCGGCGGTGGCGGCGTTCATGCAGCGCCAGGGCCTGGACCCGGCGACACTCAACCAGGTAGATGGCTCAGGCTTGTCGCGACGCAACCTGGTGTCGGCGCAGAACCTGACGGACCTGCTGCTGGTCACCGCCAAGCAACCCTGGTTCGACGCCTGGTACAACGCCTTGCCGATTGCCGGCAATGCCGACCGTATGACCGGCGGCAGCCTGCGCTATCGCCTGCGCGGGACGGCTGCGGAAAACAACCTGCACGCCAAGACCGGCTCCATGGCCGGCGTGTCATCGTTGAGCGGCTATATCACCGACGCCGAGGGACGACGCCTGGTATTTTCGATGATCAGCAACAACTACCTCAGCGACGCAGCCCCTCTCCGCACCCTCGAGAACCGCGTGGCGCTGGCCCTGGCCCAGTGGCACGACTAGTTCAGGGCTGGTAGCCCATTCGCCAGCTCACGGCCCGGGTCGCCGCCAGCAGGCGCTGCGCCGCCGGGCCATCTTCGTCGGCGTGGAACAGCGAGGTGGGGCCGACCACGGTCATCACCGCCGCCACTTGCCCGACCGCGTTGAATACCGGTGCCGACAGCGCATCCACCCCCGGCATCAGCAGGCCATGCACAAAGTGCAGGCCACGGTTGCGGATTTGTTCGCAGGTGGTGGCGTAAGCCTGGTCGTCGGCGAGGGCATGGGCGGTGCCGGCCTGGATTTCACGCTCACGCAATTCGACGGTTTCCCGCGACGGCAGGAAGGCACTGAACACCAGCCCGGTGGATGAGCTGAGCAGCGGCAGCACCGACCCCAATTGCGTCACCACCGTCACGGCGCGCACGGCCGGTTCGATCTGCACCACCGTCGCGCCCTGGTTGCCCCATACCGCCAGGAAGCAGGTTTCATTCAACTCGTCGCGCAGCTCCGCCAGGGGCATTGCGCCGACTTTCAGCACGTCCATGCTGCCCAGCGCGGCCAGGCCCACGCGCAACGCCTCGCGTCCCAGGCCGTAATGGTTGGTGGCGGCGTTCTGTTCGGCAAAACCCGAGGCGATCAGCGCCTGTAAATAACGGTGCACCTTGCTCGCCGGCATCTGCACATGGTCGGCCAGTCGCGACAACGACGTGGAGGGCGACAGTTCGGCCAGGGCCTTGAGGATATCGGTGCCCACTTCGGCCGAGCGGACTTTCTGTTTACCGGTGTCGCGGGGCTTTTCCATGGAGGGGCGAGAATCCGAGAGATGAATGGGCGTCTTTATAGCTTGACGGTCGATAGTGATCAAATTACGTTATGCGTAACTGGATTACGATAAAAACAACTTCCGCCTTGAGGATGATCCATGAACCTCGAATACCTGTCGGGCTTCGGCAATGAATTCGCCAGCGAAGCCCTGCCCGGCGCCTTGCCTGTCGGCCAGAACTCCCCGCAAAAAGCCCCCTACGGGCTGTATACCGAGCTGTTTTCCGGCACCGCCTTCACCATGGTGCGCAGCGAAGCCCGCCGCACCTGGCTGTACCGCATTCAGCCATCGGCCAATCACCCCGCGTTTATCAAGCTGGAGCGGCAGTTGGCCGGCGGCCCGTTGGGCGCGGTGACGCCCAATCGCCTGCGCTGGAACCCGTTGGATATTCCGGCTGAGCCGACGGACTTTATCGACGGCCTGGTCGGCATGGTGGCCAACTCAGGATCGGAAAAACCCTCAGGCATCAGCATCTACACCTACCGCGCCAACCGCTCGATGGACCGCGTGTTCTTCAATGCCGACGGCGAACTGTTGATCGTGCCCGAGCAGGGCCGCCTGCGTATCGCCACCGAACTGGGGGTGCTGGACGTCGAGCCGCTGGACATTGTCGTGTTGCCCCGTGGCCTCAAATTTCGCGTCGAGCTGCTGGATGCACAGGCGCGCGGTTACGTCGCCGAAAACCATGGCGCGCCCCTGCGCCTGCCGGACCTGGGGCCTATCGGCAGCAACGGCCTGGCCAATCCGCGTGACTTCCTCACCCCGGTGGCCCACTACGAAGACCTCAGGCAACCGACCACGCTGGTGCAGAAATTCCTCGGTGAACTGTGGGCGTGCGAGCTGGACCATTCACCACTGAACGTGGTGGCCTGGCACGGCAACAACGTGCCGTACAAATACGACCTGCGCCGCTTCAACACCCTTGGCACCGTGAGTTTCGATCATCCCGATCCGTCGATCTTCACCGTATTGACCTCGCCCACCAGCGTGCACGGCCTGGCCAACCTCGACTTCGTGATCTTCCCGCCGCGCTGGATGGTGGCCGAGAACACCTTCCGTCCGCCGTGGTTCCACCGCAACCTGATGAACGAATACATGGGCCTGATCCAGGGCGCCTACGATGCCAAGGCCGAAGGCTTCCTGCCCGGCGGCGCGTCGCTGCACAGCTGCATGAGCGCCCACGGCCCGGACGGCGAGACCTGCACCAAGGCCATCAACGTGGACCTGGCGCCGCACAAGATCGATAACACCATGGCCTTCATGTTCGAGACCAGCCAAGTGCTGCGTCCCACCCAGTTCGCCCTGGAGTGCCCGCAACTGCAACCTTCCTACGACGCGTGCTGGGCCTCGTTGCCCGTCACCTTCAACCCGAACTGGAGATAACCCATGACGCAGCCAACCCCTACCCGCAGTTGGGTAGCCTCCGCCAATGGTCACCGCGATTTCCCCCTGCAAAACCTGCCGCTGGGCGTGTTCAGCATTAACGGCTCTGCCCCGCGCAGTGGCGTGGCGATTGGCGACGCGATCCTCGACCTGCACGCCGCGCTGGATGAGTTTGAAGGCGAAGCCCGCCGCGCCGTTGACGCGACTGCGGGCGGCCAGCTGAACGCCTTTTTCGAGCTGGGCCGTGGCCCGCGCGTGGCCTTGCGCGAGCGCCTGCTGGAACTGCTTGCCGAGGGCAGCAAGCTGCAGGCCCGTGAAGCGCAGGTGCTGCACCGCGCCGCCGATTGCCAGATGCACCTGCCGGCGAAGGTCAACGACTACACCGACTTCTACGTCGGCATCGAGCATGCGCAAAACGTCGGCAAACTATTCCGCCCGGATAACCCGCTGTTGCCGAACTACAAGTACGTGCCGATCGGTTATCACGGCCGCGCCTCGACCATTCGCCCCTCGGGTGCCGACGTCCTTCGCCCCAAAGGCCAGACCTTGCCGGCTGGCCAGACCGAACCAACCTTCGGCCCCTGCGCACGCCTGGACTATGAGCTGGAGTTGGGCATCTGGATTGGCCAGGGCAACGCCATCGGCGACTCGATTGCAATCGGCGATGCAGCCGAGCATATCGCCGGTTTCTGCCTGCTCAATGACTGGTCGGCGCGGGACATCCAGGCCTGGGAATATCAGCCGCTGGGCCCGTTCCTGTCGAAGAGCTTCATCACCAGCATTTCACCGTGGGTGGTCACGGCCGAAGCTCTGGAACCGTTTCGCAAAGCCCAGCCGGCGCGGCCCGAAGGCGATCCGCAGCCGCTGCCGTACCTGTTGGATAAGCGTGACCAGGCCGCTGGCGCCTTGGATATCGAGCTTGAGGTGCTGTTGACCACCGCCGCCATGCGCGAACAGAACCTGCCGGCCCATCGCCTGGCCCTGAGCAACAGCCTGCATATGTACTGGACCGTCGCGCAGTTGGTGGTGCACCACAGCGTCAACGGTTGCCAACTGCAGGCCGGCGACCTGTTTGGTTCGGGGACGTTGTCGGGCCCTGAGGCCGGGCAGTTCGGCAGCCTGCTGGAGATGACCGAGGGCGGCAAGAAGGTCATCGAACTGCCTTCCGGCGAAGTGCGCAGGTTCCTTGAGGACGGTGACGAGGTGATCCTGCGCGCCCGTTGCAACCGTGAAGGCTTCGCCTCCATCGGCTTCGGCGAATGCCGTGGCACCGTGGTTGCGGCGCGCTAGGAGGGCAGGGTGATGGAGCTCTATACCTACTACCGCTCTACTGCGTCATACCGGGTGCGCATCGCCCTTGCGCTCAAGGGCCTGGATTTCACTGCGGTGCCCGTCAACCTGCTGGTGCCGGCGGGTGGCGCCAATCGCCAGCCGGAGTACCTGGCCATCAACCCCCAAGGTCGTGTGCCGGCCTTGCGCACCGATGACGGCGAGCTGCTGATTCAGTCCGCGGCGATCATTGAATACCTGGACGAACGTTATCCACAGGTGCCGCTGCTTTCCAAGGACATGGCCACCCGTGCCCATGAGCGCGCAGTGGCGTCGATCATCGGCTGCGATATTCACCCGCTGCACAACTCCAGCACCCAGAACCTGTTGCGTCAGTGGGGACATGACGAGGCGCAGGTGCTGGAGTGGATCGGGCATTGGATCAGCCAGGGGCTGGGGGCGGTGGAACAGTTGATTGGCGATAAGGGCTATTGCTTCGGCGAGCAGCCGGGCATGGCCGATGCCTTCCTGATTCCCCAGCTGTATGCGGCGGAGCGCTTCAAGGTGCCGCTGGGGGCGTATCCACGCATCGGCAGGGTGGCGGCGTTGGCAGCGCAGCATCCGGCATTTATCCAGGCCCACCCTGCCAATCAACCCGACACTCCTGAGTGATCGTGCCCGCGCAGAGCGTGAGCACAATAATAAAAACAGGTACCTTGCGATGCACAATCAGATTGCCAGCTTTCGCGCGGCACTCGATGCCCGTCCGGTGTCGCGCTACCAGTGGTTGATTCTCCTGTTGCTGGCCTTGTTGCTGGTAACCGATGGCTACGATGCCCAGGTGCTGGGTTATGTGGTGCCGGCGCTGGCGTCGGATTGGGGGCTGGAAAAGGCCGCGTTCGGCCCGGTATTCAGTGCCAACCTGCTGGGGCTCACGCTGGGCTCGCTGCTGGTGACTCCCCTGGCCGACCGCTTTGGCGTTCGCCGCATCCTGCTGGGCTGCGTGCTGATCTACGCCAGCCTCACGGTGTTGATGGTCTTCGCCAGCTCGCTGACCACGCTGATGGCGGCGCGCTTTATCTGCGGTATCGGCATGGGCGGCGCGATGCCCAGTGCCATGGCGTTGATGTCGGACTATTCCCCGCCACGTTTGCGCACCTTGATGGTGACGTTGGCGGCGTGCGGCTTCTCGTTCGGCGGCGCAGCCGGTGGGTTTGTGGCCGCAGGATTTATCGACGGCTTTGGCTGGCAGGCGGTGTTTCTTGCCGGCGGCGTGACGCCGCTGCTGCTGTTCCCTTTCCTGGTGTGGCTGCTGCCGGAATCCCTGCCGCGCCTGCTGCGCGATGCGCCGCCGTATGCACGCTTGCATAGGGTCACCGCGCGCATGTTGCCTGGGTGGCGTGTGCCGCTGGCGAGCGAGGACGAAAACCGCCGCGAGCAGGGCAACCCATTGACGGTGGTGGAGCTGTTTCGCTATGGCTATGCACGCCCGACCGCGCTGATCTGGGCGACCTTTTTTGTCAGCCTGATCCTGCTGTATTTCATGATCAGCTGGTTGCCGTCGCTGCTGCTGGAAAGTGGCCTGGCGTTGAGTGAAGCCAACCTGGTGACCTCAATGTTCCTGTTCGCCGGCACCTTGGGTGCCATCGGCATGGCCTGGTTTGCCGATCGATTGAAGCACAAGGTGCGGCTGTTGTCCGGCGTGCTGGCCGCGGCTGCAGTGTGTACCGTGCTGCTGGGGCTGAACCACGACAATCCGCGCTATCTGGTGGCCTGTGTGTTTGCCGCCGGGTTTTGCATCATCGGCGGGCAACTGACCCTTAATGCTTTCGCCAGCAATTTTTATCCGGCGCATGTACGCGCCACCGGTACGGGTTGGGCATTGGGTGTGGGGCGCTTCGGCTCGATCCTGGGCCCGTTGCTGGGCAGCATGCTGCTGGCGATGCATATTCCGGTGCAGCAGATTTTCTTCTTCTGCGCGATTCCGGCGGTGATCGCGGCGTTGTTGATCATTCAAGTGCGCTCGCCCGCGACTGACGCGCCGAAGGGCCCTTTGCACGGCGATATCCTCAAGGTACCGGCCAATCACTGAAGATGTTGCATCTACATCGAGCAGGATCACTGTGGTGAGCGGGCTTGCCCGGCGCTGGGCTGCGTAGCGGCCCCAAAAATCGTGGGAGCGCTTCGCACTCCGGCGCGGGGCAAGCCCGCTCACCACAGAAGGCCGCTCACCACATAAGCCCGCTTGCCACAGGGAAATAGGCGCTTGAGAGCAGTGGGTTCAATGCACCACGGAGTTGGGCGGCAGATGCCCCAGGCGCTCAGTCAGGCGCAGGCGTTGGATCGGGTCTTCGCTGAGCATCAGCGCGTGTTCCAGGTCGAAGCGTTCGGCGTTGGGGCAGTCCAGGCGTTGATACAGGCTGGCCCGTGCGAGGTAATCGGCAGCGCTGGCATTGCCCAGTTCCAGCACGCGTTCGGCGTCGATCAGCGCGGCCAGGGGGTTGTCATTGGCCAGGTGCAACTGGCGCAGGTTGCGGGACAACCGTTGCAGGATCGAACGGGGTTCGGCGGTGTGCAGGTGATCGGCTTGCAACTTGAGGTTGGGACCATACTGGCGTTGCAGCAGCTCGCGGCAGTCGTTGGGGTACAGGCGTCGCCCGCCGCAAGGGTCCAGCAAGTGATCGGCACCGGGCACCCGCAACAGGAAGTGGCCGGGGAAGTTGACGCCGACCATGGGAATGCCCAGGCGTCGCGCCAGCTCCATGGCAATCAACCCCATGGCCAGGGGCTGTCCGCGTTTGCGTTGCAACACCTTGTCCAGCAGGGCAGCGGCGGGGCGCAGCGGGGTGAAGTCATCCTGGGCGAAGCCGAGGTCATTCATGCGTCGCAGCAAGGGTTGGCCCAGTTCATCCGCCGGCAGCAGGGGCATGCCCAGGCTGACCTGTTGCTCGAGCAATTTCAGGTCCTGCATGATCAACGCCGGTTGCACCGCCGGGTCATGCTCGGCGGCAATCCACAGCGCGGCTTCAAACAGCGCGGGGGGCGAACGTTCCAGGCAGGCGAAAAAAGCGTGACGGGGATTCATTGCATTCTCCGGCGAATGCCCCCGTTTTAGCCTTGCTGGGAAATTTCGTCCAGTGGCTTAAGAAATATCCTATCCGCTTATGTCACAAGACCTACAAAACCGGACGGCTTATTCCAGCGCACTTCGGCAGTTTTCTGCCGCAAGCCTATACTTGGCGACACAAGAAGTGATTCGGGAGCTCGACGATGTTTGCTCTCATGCACAGCACCCGCCTTGAATCGCTGCACCTGAGCATCGACCCGGTGACGGGGTTGAAGGCGGTCATAGCCATCCATAACAGCCGCCTGGGCCCTGCCTTGGGTGGTTGTCGCTACCTTGCCTACCCCGACGATGAAAGCGCCGTGGCGGACGCCGCGCGCCTGGCCCAGGGCATGAGCTACAAGGCCGCCCTGGCCGGGTTGCCGGTGGGGGGCGGTACGGCGGTGATCCTGCGCCCCGCCCATGTGGAAAACCGCGCGGCACTGTTTGAAGCCTTCGGTCGTTGCATCGAGCAACTCGACGGTCGCTACATCACCGCCACCGACAGCGGCACCTCGGTCGCCGACATGGACTGCATCGCCCAACACACTCGCTTCGTTACCAGCACCACCGCTGCCGGCGACCCCTCGCCCCATGCCGCCATGGGCGTGTTCGCGGGTATCCGCACCACCGCCATGGCCCGCCTGGGCAGCGACAACCTCGAAGGCTTGCGCGTAGCCATCCAGGGCCTGGGCAACGTGGGCTTCGCCCTGGCCGAACAACTGCACGCCGCCGGCGCCGAACTGCTGGTCAGCGACATCGACCACGGCAAGGTGCAGCTGGCCATGGAACAGCTCGGCGCGCACCCGATCGCTAACGACGCCTTGCTCAGCACTCCGTGCGACATCCTCGCACCCTGCGGTCTGGGCGCCGTGTTCAACCGCCAGAGCGTCGGCCAGCTCCGCTGCGCTGCCGTCGCCGGTTCCGCCAGTGCGCAACTGACCAACCTGCAAGTGGCCGACCAACTCGAAGGTCGCGGCATCCTCTACGCCCCGGACTACGTGATCAACTCCGGCGGCCTGATCTACGTCGCCCTCAAGCACAGCGGTGCCGAACTGCCAACCATCACCGCGCACCTGTCCAACATCGGCACGCGCCTGACGGAAATATTCGCCCACGCCCAGGCTGAAAAACGCTCACCCGCACGGGTCGCGGACGAACTGGCCGAGCGCCTGCTCTACAAATAGGCCAGGCATTAAAAAGGCCCTGAATCATGGACTCAGGGCCTGTTCAATTCGGGCTTTATTCCGCCGGTGCGTTCAGCAACTCGGACAACGCATCCGGTTGGCTCTTGAACGCCTTGGCAAACACATCGCGATTCTTCGCCATGTAGATCCCGGCTTCTTCCACCTGCTGCTCGCTCAGGGACGGCACGGCTTTTTGCAACACTTCTGCGAGCAACTCAGCGAGTTCAAGCATCTTGTCATGACGGTCAGCTTCGGCTTTATCCATGAACAAACGCTCCAGATCTCGGCTGCTGCGGTATACCACTTCGACGGCCATTCACCACCTCACATGCCTTCACGATAGTTGTCTTTTGCGACTACTGTATTTATATACAGCTAAAAGGGTAGGCCAAACCGTGGGGTTTGGGTAGCAGTTTTTTAATGTAGCCCGTAAATACAGGTCAGGCGTGCCTCATGTCACCCCGCCATCATCTTATACCCGCCTCTGGCCTTTTTTCTGCATGCAGAACAACCGTCACGTCCAACCCGCATTATCCGGTCGAACCGACCTAAGGAAGCACCATCGTGAAATTTAATTGGGCCGAAAAGCTGCGCCATCAAGTCCATGGGCTGGCCGAGTCCCTGGGTAACCTGTTTGTCGAGTCGTTCCACTACCTGGCGTTGTTCGCCATCGGTGCGGTGACCGCCTGGGCAGCGGTGATGGAATTCCTGGGGATGCTGGAGAACGGGCACATCAAGATCGATGACATCCTGCTGCTGTTCATCTACCTGGAATTGGGCGCGATGGTTGGGATTTACTTCAAGACCAACCACATGCCGGTGCGTTTCCTGATCTACGTGGCGATCACCGCGCTCACGCGCCTGTTAATCTCCAACGTGTCCCACCACAATCCTCCCGACCTCGGCATCATCTACCTGTGCGGCGGGATTCTGCTGCTGGCGTTTGCGATTCTGGTGGTGCGCTACGCGTCGTCGGCGTTCCCGTCGGTGAAGGTCGAAGGCCCGCGTCGCAAGGGCGAGGCGAGCCTGGAGACCGAGAAGGGTGAGCTTTAAAGCCCGACGCTGAAGGGCAGGGCACGGGTCGGCGGCCGCTGCAACAATTTGTGGCTGTCGCCGTCCGTCATCACCGCCAGGATCTCCATGGCGCTGTGGCCCTGCTCGATGGCAATGCCGAATTGAATGCTTTGCACCAGGCGTTTGAGCCGTTGCGGGTCGTTGCGTTGTTCGGCGCTGATCATGCGCTTGGCCACTACGCCCGTCTCGTCCGAGAGAGTGAGCATGATGCTGCCGTCGAGCCGTTGGATGCTCAGGTTGACGCGGTATTTTGGGGTGAAGGTGTCGGTGATGATCTGAAAAGGATTGTCCATGGTGCGTTACCGCCTGATAAGAACATGCAGTCATTGACGACCGGTGTCGTGATTAGTTCGCGTTGCCTGACAACCGGCCACTCCGTCGCTGAGGTGGTACAAATTCCGTTTACCTCATGAGCTGTACAGCAAAGGGCGTGCCGTACAGCGATCTGTCAAACAATGAGCTCCTTGTGTGGGAGGGGGCTTGCTCCCGATAGCGGTGCATCAGTCAATGAATACTTGGCTGATGCACCGCTATCGGGAGCAAGCCCCCTCCCACATGGGTTCTATGTTGTTATTGAGGTTGGTGATCCGTTTCAGGGCAACACGGAAAAAACGATCGCAGACAGCGCAATCAGCACTCCACCCAGTTGACCGCCAGGCCGCCCCGTGAAGTTTCTTTGTATTTGTCGTGCATGTCGGCGCCGGTATCGCGCATGGTGCGGATCACCCGGTCGAGGGAAATGAAGTGCTTGCCGTCACCGCGCAGGGCCATTTGCGTGGCGTTGATGGCCTTGACCGCGGCGATGGCATTGCGCTCTATGCACGGCACTTGCACCAGGCCGCCGACCGGGTCGCAGGTCAGGCCGAGGTTGTGTTCCAGGCCGATTTCGGCGGCGTTTTCCAGTTGCTCGGGGGTGGCGCCGAGGATGTCGGCCAAGCCGGCGGCGGCCATGGCGCAGGCTGAACCGACTTCGCCCTGGCAACCGACTTCGGCACCGGAGATCGAGGCGTTTTTCTTACACAGAATGCCGACGGCTGCGGCGGCCAGGAAGAAATTGATCACATCGTCGTCAGACGCGTCGGCATTGAACTTCATGTAGTAGTGCAGCACCGCCGGGATGATCCCCGCTGCGCCATTGGTCGGCGCCGTGACCATGCGCCCGCCCGCGGCATTTTCTTCGTTGACGGCGAGGGCGAACAGGTTGACCCATTCCATGGCCGACAAGGTCGAGGTGATCACATTGGGTTTGCCGATTTCCAACAGGCTGCGGTGCAATTTCGCTGCACGCCGTGGCACGTCCAGGCCTCCGGGCAGGAGGCCTTCGTGGCGCAGGCCTTGTTCCACGCATTCGCGCATCACCGACCAGATATGCAGCAGGCCGCTGCGGATCTGTTCATCGCTGCGCCAGGCGCGTTCGTTGGCCATCATCAATTCGGAAACCCGCAGGCCGTGCTGGTTGCACAGGGCCAGCAGCTCGACGGCGCTGGAGAAGTCATAAGGCAATTGCACACCGCTGGCCGGCGCGATGCCCGAAGCCGCTTCAGCGGCTTCGATGATGAAACCGCCACCCACCGAGTAATAGGTCTGCTCGCTGAGCAGTCCGTTGTCGCCGTAGGCGTGCAGGGACATGGCGTTGGGGTGGTAGGGCAAGCTTTCGTCCAGCAGCAGGAGGTCGCTGTGCCAGTTGAAGGCAATTTCCTGTTGACCGGCCAGCAACAACCGTCCGGACTCGCGCAGCTGTTGGATTCGCGTGTTGATCGAGGCGGGATCGACCTGATCCGGCCATTCGCCCATCAAGCCCATGACGCAGGCGCGGTCGGTGGCGTGGCCGACACCGGTGGCGGACAGCGAGCCATACAGGCGTACTTCGATCCGGCGCGTTTCACTCAGCAAGTGCTGGTCGCTCAGGGCCTGGGCGAAGGTCGCCGCCGCGCGCATGGGGCCGACGGTATGGGAGCTGGACGGGCCGATGCCCACTTTGAATAGATCGAAAACGCTGATAGCCATGCTAAACCCTTACAAGCAATGGAGTAGGAATCGCTGCCATGTTTTGTAGGACGAGCGCAATTGGCGCGATACTGAGCTTCTGGATCGGCACTGACCAACGAATTATCCTAAGACACCCTTTAGCAGGACTAAACCCGATGGCTCGCCCTCTCCATGGCCAGACTTACGTCTGGTTGCACGTGTTTTCCTGCGCTGCCCGGCATCTGTCGTTCACCCGCTGCGCCGAAGAACTGCACATCACGCCGGGGGCGGTGAGCCAGCAAATCCGCCAGTTGGAGGAGCGCCTGGGGTTTCGGCTGTTTCATCGACGGGCACGAGGGGTGGAGCTGAGTGCCGAGGGCCAGCGCCTGGCGGCAACGGTGGGGGAGGCCTACGGCAGCATCGACGCCGAGTTGCAGCGGCTGGATGCGGGGATGATCAGCGGCACGCTTCGCCTGCGCTCGATTCCATCATTTCTCGGCAAGTGGCTGACCCCACGCCTACCGCGCTTGCAGCAGCGCTTCCCGGATATCCAACTGCGCATGGTCGCCGAGGACAGCAGCATCGCCCTGCACGAAGGCGACTTTGACCTGGCCATCGACCTCAATGACGGCAGCTACCCTGGACTGTTATCCACAGCCCTGCTGGATGAGCAGATTTTCCCGGTCTGCGCCCCCAGCCTGTTGCGGGGGCGACCGCCCTTGCACGGTCCGGCCGATCTCATGCATTTCCCGCTGCTGCATGACATTACCGCCTGGCGTGGGAGTTACGAGTATGCGGAGTGGGAGTTCTACCTGAATGCCATCGGCTATCACGTCGCCGATGTACGCCGTGGCCACACCTTCAACCGCAACCACCTGACCATCGAGGCCGCCATCGCCGGCATGGGCGTGGCGATTGCACGACGCACCTTGCTCAATGATGAGCTGGAACGCGGCACCTTGATCGTGCCGTTCGGCCTCGCGGTGCCCAACCACAAACGTTATGTGCTGCTGTATGCGCCGGGTGCCCTGAACCATCCCGGCGTGCGCGCGGTGCATGACTGGCTGGTGGAGGAAGCAGGAATTTTTCGCGCCTTGCACCCGCTGGGGGAGGGGCAATTATGAGGGGCGCGGGGCGTAAGAAGATGTAACTAACTCCCCACCCTAACAGTGTTTCTGCTTATCGTCAGGGTTAATTTGTAATGTGGGATTTATCTTTGCAAAGGGGTTGAAATGTTTCTCTGACTGCTCAATTGTGTAATCAAGAGGTCATGGTTTCACCACCCCGGTGTTGCAGTTTGTGACCTCTCGCGAGCTAGCTGAAATAAGGGAAGAACTATGCAAATCCAAGTCAATAGCGATAACCATATTGAAAGCAGCATCCGACTGGAGGAGTGGGTACGTACTACCATTGAGAGCACGCTCGAACGTTATGAAGAAGACCTGACCCGAGTGGAGGTCTACCTGCGGGATGAGAACGGCGACAAGCCCGGTCCCCACGATTTAAGTTGCCGCCTGGAAGCGCGGCCAAAAGGCCATCAACCGCTGTCGGTGTCCGCCAAGGGCGATACCCTGGAACAAGCGATTGACAGCGCGGCCACCAAGCTGGATCACGCATTGGAACATCTGTTTGGTCGACTGCAAGGCAAGCCCCGCGCTGCCGCGAAAAACCAGCCCATCAACAAAGTGAACGAAGACGCGCTGGAACAGGAATTCCTGGAAAACGAAAACGCGGTCATCAACGGCTGACGTTCTTTTCACCCCCTGCAAACGGGCCTGCATCTGCAGGCCCGTTTTCGTTCAGGCGCCGCGTCGGAAAAAATACAGGCTCAACAGCGCCAGCCCCCCAGCCCCCAACCCGGCAAACAGCATCGCCCAACCGGCGCCGTGGCGCAGTGCCGCCTTAGCATCGTTGGCTGCCAGCCCCATCGACTCCAACTTTCCTGCGGCAATGTTCTGGCTGATGGCCGGCCACTCCATTGACGTGGTGGCGGGTAGCATCTCGGCCAACTGATGGCTGATCCCCAGCAACAGCACCAGGCCCATCAGGGCAATGTTGAGCGCCAGGGTGATCAGCCGCGCACTGAGGTCGATGCCGGAGGCCATGCCCGCGCGGTCGGCCGACACCGAGCCGGTGGTGGTATTGGTGGTGGGCGAGTTGGTCAGCGCCAGGCCTGCGCCGGCGATCACGCAACTGAGCAGCACCAGCCCGATACGTGGGTGCTCGGCGCCATTGACGGCGGCCATGGCCAGAAAGCCCGCGCCCATCAGGCCCAGGCCGAGGGGGATGATGCGTTCGGCGCCATAGCGCAGGGCCAGGCGCTCGGCCAGCGGCGGTACCAGCAAGGTCGGCAGGGTATAGGCGAGCAGCGCGGCGCCGGTGGTCAAGGTGTCGTAACCCAGGCCCGCCTGAAAGTACAACGGTAGGTAGATCATGAACGGCCAGAAGCTGAAGTTCATGCCGATCGAACCCATCAAGGCGCCGTTGAACCGCTGGATGCGGAACACCGAGAAGTCGAACATCGGGTGCGCACTGCGGAGCTCGACCGTGATGAACAGCAGCAGGCCGAGCCCCGACAGCGCCGCCCAACCGAGCATGGCCGGTGTGCCGAAACCGTGCTCGCTGCCTTGGGTGATGAAGTACACCAGGGCAAACACCGACAGGGTCAGGGTGAGCATGCCGGCGATGTCCAGGCGATGGGCGGCCGGGTCGCGGGACTCCTGCACGCTGATGCGCAGCAGCACCAGGGTGAACAGGGTGAGCGGCACATGTACGAGGAACACCCAACGCCAATCCGCCACCGCCAGGATCAATGCGCCGATCATCGGCCCGAAGCCCAGGCCCACGCCGGCAATCACGCCCCATATCGCAAACGCCCGTGCCCGCGCTGCCGGTTCGCGGAACAGGTGCGAGAGGATGGCGAATTGGCAAATCATCATCGCCCCGGCACCGATGCCCTGGATAAACCGCGCCGTGATCAGCAGCGAGGCATCCTCGGCCAGCCCGCAGGCCAGCGAGGCCAGGCCAAACACCCAGAGGCACAGCACCAGCATGCGGCGACGGCCAAAGCGGTCGGCCAATGTGCCCGCCGCCATCAGCACGCTGGTGCAGGCCAGGGTGTAGGCGTTCATGATCCACTGGGCGTCCTGAAAGCCCGTGCCCAACTCTCGCTCGAGTGTCGGCAGGATCACCGGCACGCTGGAAATCTCCAGGCCGAACATCAGGGCGACGAGGCACACGGCCGTGAGGGCCAGCCCATTCCTGGCGGTACGCGGGGGGCTGGCGGTGGTTAGCGTGGCGGCGGGTGGCATGGGATTCTCCTGTGGATGAAGTGTCGCGTTATTTTCAGGGGAATCTGTTTCGTTATTCGTGATAAGTTTTCCGCTAATAAGGGAATTTGGGGCGACAATCGAGCCATGACGACACCGCGTTTTGATGGCGTTGAGCTGTTTCTGCACATCGTCGAAAGCGGCAACCTGACCGAGGCCGCCGAACGGCTGAACCTCACCCGCTCTGCGGTCGGCAAGGGCCTGGCACGATTGGAAGCACGCCTGGGCACATGCCTGTTGCAGCGTTCCACCCGCCGCCAGCGGCTGACCGAGGACGGCCAGGCCTACTACGAACATTGCCTGCGCGCGTTGGCGGAACTCGAGGCGGCCGAATCGGTACTGGAAAGCGGCCGGCAACAGCCACGCGGTCGTTTGCGGGCCAGCTTGCCACTGGCCTTCGGGCATCACTACGCAGCCCCGGCATTGTGGGGGTTGATGGCGCGCTATCCGGAACTGGAGATCGAGATCAGCTTCGCCGATCGGCTGGTGGACCTGGCACAGGAAGGCTTCGACGTCGCCGTGCGGATCGGCCCGCTGCCCGACACCGACCGCCTCAGTGCACGTCGCCTGGGCGAACAGGCTGTTGGGCTGGCGGCGTCACCGGCGTACTTGCAGCGCGTCGGGCCGATTGAATGCATCGAAGACCTCGCCCGCCATCGCGGCATCGCCTATCGCAGCACGACCCCGCAGCGCAATCCCGTGGCCTCGCCGTTGATGATGGACGACCTCCAGGCGGTGGCCGATGCCGCCATCGCGGGCGTCGGCCTGGCCTGGTTGCCGAGTTGGTTGATTGCGCACTATGTGCTGCGTGGGCAACTGGTCGCGGTGTTGCCCGGCTATCGCGAGCAACCCGCGCCGATCCATGTGATCTGGCCGACAGCCGTGCATATGCCGGCCAAGACCCGTTGTGCAATCGACGCTCTGGTCGCCGCCACTCCCAGTTGCCTGGCGGGCAGTTAGAACGCGATGGAGGTCTGCACGTACAGCGTACGCGGCTCACCCACGTATTTGC
The DNA here is from genome assembly GCF_006517195.1 of Pseudomonas sp. NIBRBAC000502773. Taxonomy (NCBI): domain Bacteria; kingdom Pseudomonadati; phylum Pseudomonadota; class Gammaproteobacteria; order Pseudomonadales; family Pseudomonadaceae; genus Pseudomonas; species Pseudomonas sp. NIBRBAC000502773. The sequence goes on from NZ_CP041189.1 coordinate 4,507,043, forward strand.
CCTTGTTGTTGTCGTCGAACGAGCGGGTGAAGTACTGCGTGTTGAAGATGTTCTTCACGCCGACCGCCACATTCAGATCCGACAGTTGCGGGCCGAAGTCATAGGCTGCGCGGCTGCTGAACAGCATGTAGCCGGGGATTCGACCGTTGGCGCCGTCAGCACTTTCTGCCTGAGTGTTGGCGTTGTCGGCGAACTGGCTGCTCTGATAGCTGCTGTCCACATTGAGTTTCCAGCGCCCTTCGGTGTAACCCACGCCAAGGGTGCCCTTATGCTTGGACGAGAAGGGCACGCGGTTGCCTTTGTTCGGGCCGTCTTCGCGGATGGTGGCGTCGACGTAGGCGTAGGTAGCGTACACATCGAAACCGGCCAACGCAGGGCTCAAACCATCGAGGGCGTAGTTGATGCTGGTTTCAATGCCCTGGTGGCGCGTTTCGCCGCGGGCGATCACCGAGTCGTTGGTCTGGTTGCTTTCATACTGGTTGTCGAAGTTGATCAGGAACGCACCGATCTCTGCGCGCAAGGTGCCGTCGTCATAGCGGGTACCCAGTTCCCAGGTGCGGGCTTTTTCCGGTTTCACTTCACCGCTGGTCACACGGTTGGGCATCTGGCTGTACTGCACGCTGCCGAATGAACCTTCGGTGTTGGCGTACAGGTTCCAGTCATCAGTCAGGTGATAGAGCACGTTCAACGCCGGCAGCGCGGTGTTGTAGTCGCCTTTGTATTTGACGTTGGTCAGGTTGTTGCTCTGCTGGGATTCGATCATCTCGTAGCGAATGCCCGGGGTGATGGTCCATTTGCCGATATCAATCCGGTCATCGACGAAGAACGCATTGGCTTCGGTGCCGCCACGGGTGTCGCGGTCGTTGCGGCTGTCGGTGCTGGGGATTTGCTGGTTGTTGGCGGAAATCGGCGTGCGGTAGCGCAGTTCGTGGCCGGCTTCGTTGATGTAGCGGTAGCCGACGCCCACTTCATGGCTGGTCGGGCCGAGGTCAAAGCCCTGGGCGAAACGGGTTTCCACGCCACGCACCCAATACTCGCGCGGGGACAGCGACAGGAACGTGCCCTGGTCCAGGTAGCCGCTGCGCAGGGTCTTGGTGAAGAAGCTGTTGACGGTGAATTCGCGGCGGTCCTGCTCGTAGCGATAGCCGACGTTGAACATCGTACGGCGGCCCCAGAATTTGTCGTAGGGGCGGGTGGACTGATACGGATCGGCCTTGTAGTCCGCGACGTTCAAGCCCCCAGGCATATCGGCCTGGCCTTCGTAGTACTGCGCCATGGCGTTGAAGCTGTTGGCGTCGTCGAGCTGGTATTTGCCTTTGAGGATCAGGTCGTCGATGCGCGTGTTGCTGTTTTCGCGCCAGTCGCCGCCACGGGTGCCGGAATACAAAATCGCGCCGCCCAGGCCATTCTCGGCAGTACCGCCGGCCAGCAGGTTGCCGGTGGTCTTGAAGCCGTCATGGCTGGAAGACGGGCTGGTTTCGGTCTGCAAGCCACCTTTGACGGTGGGTGCATCCGGGATCGCGCGGGTCACGAAGTTGACCACGCCGCCGACGTTCTGCGGGCCGTAGCGCACCGCGCCGCCGCCACGCACCACGTCCACGGCGTCCATGTTGCCCATGCTGATCGGTGCGAACGACAGCTGCGGCTGGCCGTACGGTGCGAAGGGCACCGGGATGCCGTCCATCAGTACCGTTGAGCGCGAGGCCAGGCGCGGGTTGAGACCGCGAATGCCGAAGTTCAGCGCCATATCGTGGCTGCCGGTGCCGTTATTGTCCGGAGCGTTGACGCCGGGGATGCGGTTGAGCACGTCCTTGGCCTGGGTGGCGCCCTGGCGTTCGAACTCTTCGCGGCGGATCACGTCACGGGCGCCGGGGTGTTCGAAGACATTGGTTTGCGCCGCATCGCCGAGCCAGTCGCCGACCACGCTGGAGGTCGCCAACTCGACAGCCGCCGGCGCCGTTGCCGGTTGCAGGCTGTAGGCGTTGTCGCCTTCGGCGCGGGCTTGCAGGCCGGTACCTTCCAGCAGCTTCTGCAGGCCTTCGGCGGCGCTGTAGCTGCCGGACAAACCACGGCTCTGCATGCCCGCCGTGACTTCGGAACCGAAGGAAATCAACACGCCGGCTTCACGGCCAAACTGGTTCAGGGCTGCTTCCAGCGAGCTTGGGGCGATGTGATACGGCTTGGTATCGGCCGCCATCACGCAAGGCAGTACGGTCAGGCTGAGGCTGGCGCCCAGCAGCAGTTGGCGCAAGGTGCGGGCGAGAAGGGTGGGTTGCTGGGGCATGAAGAGCGGTCCTGAGAAGGAAGGATCAAGGTGGCTTTCCTTCTCTGTCACGCGAGGTGCGGAAAACGGCTCACGGTGGCTGAAAATAATTTATGCACGGGCCTGGACGCTCACCCAATAGCGGGTAAAACGCCGCACCTTGACCGGCAGGCTGACCTCCAGCAGGTCGAGGATGCGTTCGCTGTCGTCCAGCGGGTAGCTGCCGGACAGCAGCAGGTTGGCGACCCGCGCATCGCAATGGAGCTGGCCACGGCGGTAGCGGCCCAGTTCGGCGAGAAAGTCCTCCAGGCGCATATGCGCGGCCACCAGCATGCCGTCGGCCCAGGCGCCGCTGTTGGCATCGGTAGGTCGCGGGGTGTCCCAGCCTTTACGGGTGAAATTGACCTGGCGTGCCGCGTCGACCGTCAGGGGCAGGCCGCTGTAGGTGTTGGGCATCACCTCGACGCGGCCGTCGAAGACCGCCAGTTGGGTGTGGTCGTTGAACTGGCGCACATTCAGGCGCGCCGCCTGGCTGCTGAGCAGGCCCTGGCCGGTCAACACCTGCAGCGGCATGCTGCCGGCATTGGCGGTGAGCAGGATCTCGCCTTCGAGCAGGCGGATCAGCCGTTGCCGGCCGTCGAAGTGCACATCCACGGCGCTGCCGGTATTGAGCTGCAACTGGCTGCCGTCGGCCAATTGCACCTTGCGCCGTTGGCCGACGGGGCTGCGGTAGTCGGCGGTCAACGGCGGCAGGATATGCTGCTGGCGCAGGCTCCAGGCGGCGGCCGAACCGGCGCCGAGGATCAGCAACAACTTCAGCGCCTGGCGCCGGCTGGTGGCGGTCGGCGCGCCCAACGCCGCGTGGGCCAGGGGCGAGGGCATGCCGCGCAGGCGCTGGTTGACGCGCTGGATATGGTCCCAGGCGCGCTGATGTTCGCTATGGGCATTCAGCCATTGTTGCCAGGCCGCCTGCTGGCGTGGGTTGAGCGCGCCTTGCTGCATTTCCATCAGCCAGTGCACGGCCTGTTCGGCAACCTGGGTGGAAAAATTCATAGGGCAAAGTAGCAGCGCAGGGCGGCTTTATTCAGGTGGCGCTTGACGGTGGCGATGGAGATGCCCAGTTCGGCGCCGATCTGCGCGTACGTCAGGCCGTCGAGTTGGGCCAGCAGGAATGCGCGTTTGACCAGCGTGGGTAAGCCGTCGAGCAACTGGTCCAGCTCCAGCAGGGTTTGCAGGATGATCGCGCGCTCTTCTTCTGATGGCGCTACCTGCTCAGGCATCTGCGCCAAGGCGTCGAGGTAGGCGCGTTCCAGGTCCTGGCGGCGGTAGAAGTTGAACAACACGCGCTTGGCGACCGTGGTGAGGAACGCGCGGGGCTCGATCAGCGTCGGCGCCTCCCGTGCGGTCAGGACCCGGATGAAGGTGTCCTGCGCCAGGTCTGCCGCACTTTCCGGGCAGCCGAGCTTGCGTCGCAACCAGCTGGTGAGCCAGTGGTGATGGTCGTTGTAGAGCACTTCGACAGGGTTGGGCGGCTGCAACGCAAACACTCCACAAGCATGGTCATGCTTTAGAGAACAAGAATTGTTCGCATTGTAGGGCGCCGCCAACCGTTCGGCAATGCGTGAAGGCAGGTGTTTCATCCGTTCTGTTTTGCTTATGAGAATATTTATCATTAATATTGCGCGCTGATGAACCTGGCGCCTCCTGCATGAAAAGCAAAACCTCACTGCCCGCCTCCTATCGTCTCGCCGTCACATCGCGGGTGCTCGCCGCTGTGGTCGGCGGTTACCTGATGGCGTCCCTGGCGAGCATCTGCCTGGCACTGTGGATGCCAACGTCCCGCGCCGATGCGGTGATCACCGGGATGATGAGTTCGTTCGTGTTCTACCTGTTGGCAGTGCTCTGGTGCTTCGCCTGTCGTACGGCATGGCGCGCGTGGTGCGGCGTGATGCTGCCGAGTGCGGCGTTTGCCACCCTGGCAGGCGTGGGCTTGTGGATGGTACGCACATGAAAGAGGGCTTTCGCCAGGCCATGGCCTGGTTGCACACCTGGGCCGGGCTGATCTTTGGCTGGCTGCTGTTTGCGATTTTCCTGACGGGCACCCTGGCCTATTTCAAGGATGAGATCACTCACTGGATGCAACCCGAAGTACAGGCCCATCCCCTGGATGACGCGCGCAGTCTGAGTGTCGCCCAGGACTACCTGCAGAAGGTCGCACCCACGGCCGCACGCTGGTTCATCACCTTGCCGGATAGCCGCGACCCTGGCCTGTCTGTGATGTGGCAAGACAAAGTCGACCCCGGCAAACGCGGCAATTTCATTCAGAAAACCCTCGACCCCGTGAGCGGTCAAGCCGTACAGGCCCGGGAAAGCATGGGCGGGGATTTCTTCTACCGTTTCCACTTCCAGCTGCAAATGCCTTACCCGTGGGGCCGCTGGCTGTCGACCATTGCAGCGATGGTGATGTTCGTGGCGTTGATCACGGGCATCATCACCCACAAGAAAATCTTCAAGGACTTCTTCACCTTCCGCCCCGCAAAGGCCAGCGTTCCTGGCTCGACGGGCATAACGCGGTGGGTGTGCTGGTGCTGCCGTTTCACCTGATGATCACCTACAGCAGCCTGGTGATTTTCATGAGCATGGTGATGCCGGCGCCGATCGTGGCTTCCTATGGCAACGACACCCGGGCCTTCTTCAATGACGTGTTCCCCGCCACCAATAATGCGCCGGCGTTGGGTCAGCCTGGCCGACTGCTGTCATTGCTGCCGATGTACGAGCAGGCGAGGGCGCAGTGGGCGGGTGGGCATGTCGGGCGGTTGGCGGTGAACAACCCGAGTGATGTAAACGCTTCGGTGAACCTGTCCCGTGCCAGTTCCGACCGCGTGGTGCATGACTTCGGCAGTACCGTGTCGTTCAACGGCAACACTGGTGAGTTGTTGCGGGTCAGTGCTGAACAATCGCTGCCGGCGGCGATCGGCGGCAGCTTCTATGGCCTGCACATGGGCCATTTCGCCGGTCCGGTGCTGCGCTGGTTGTACTTTATCTGCGGCCTGGCGGGCACGGCGATGATCGGCACGGGGCTGGTGATCTGGCTCGGCAAGCGGCAACTCAAACATGCAAAAAGCGGCGTGATGCCGTTTGAACTGCGGTTGGTGGACGTGCTGAACATCGCCAGCATGTCCGGGCTGTTGATCGCCATTGCAGCCTTCTTCTGGGCCAACCGTTTATTCCCGGTGGGCTTTGCCGAGCGCTCCGATTGGGAAGTGCAGGTCTTCTTTATCGCCTGGGGCCTGAGCCTGTTGCACGCGATCCTGCGCCGGGGCCGCCAGGGTTGGGTTGAGCAATTGAGCTTCGCAGCACTGCTGTTTGCCGCAATCCCGTTGCTCAATGCGCTGACCACCCATCAACATTTGGGCGTATCCCTGGCCCGTGGCGACTGGGCCATGGCCGGCTTCGACCTGACCTGCCTGGCCAGCGGCCTATTCCTCGCCTGGGCAGCCTGGAAGATGCAGCACCGCAAGGCCCCGCAGCCCCAGACCGAACGGGCGCGGCCGCCGCAGCTCAAGCCGGAGGCGAACTGAATGCTCCTCGCGCTGCTGATGTGTTACGCGGGGTTCACCGCCTTGTGCCTGTCCACCGACCGTCACCACGGCGAACTGCTGCACAGCAAGCCAGCGCCTCGGCGGCGTCTTGCTTTGCGCGTCATCGGTTGGCTGCTGCTGACAGTCTCGATCTGGCCCGCCGTGGCTGTCGCCGGTTGGGGCCAGGGCCTGGTGGAGTGGTGCGCGGTGTTGATGCTCAGCGCCCTGTTGCTGGTGCTGTTGTTGCCGTATCGGCCAAGGCTGGCCTTGATCCTGGCAGGCGTCGGCCTGCTGGCCAGCCCTGTTGCCGCCTTCGCAACGTTCTGAGCCGCGGCCATGATGATCAGCACCCCACCCGACTCCCAGGACAGCCCGCAGGCTGACGCGGCGGGTGGGCGTGCGCATTTCCTGCAGGTGTTCCTGTCCCAGCGTTCGCAGATGGAAGCGTTGGTGAGCCGCCGTGTCGGGTGCCGCGCCACGGCGGCCGACCTGGTGCAGGACCTGTTCCTGCGGTTTTGGCGGCGGCCATTGGTGCAGGTCGAAGAACTCAGCACCTACCTGTTGCGCTGCGCCGGCAATATCGCCATCGACCACCTGCGCAGCGAAGGCGCGCGGGTGCGCAGCAGTGAAGGCTGGCTGCCGGAGCAGCAGGATAACCAGGGCTCAGAGCCCCAGGCGGCGCTCGAGGCGGGCAACGACCTGCGGCATGTCGAAGCCGCCCTGCGCAGCCTGCCGGAGCGCACCCGGCAGATCTTCCTGCTCAACCGCATTCATGGGCGCAAGTACGCGCAAATCGCCAAGGCCATGGGCCTGTCCCAAAGCGCCGTAGAAAAACATATGATGCGTGCCCTCGAAGCCTGCAAAGCCAGCCTTCGCGAACCATCGCCATCGCGCACGCCAGGGAAAGCACCGTGAATCCGACCCCCACGCCAGACCAGGAACAAGCCGCACTGGCCTGGCTGAGCCTGTTGCACGACCAGCCCAGCAGTGGCGACCAGGCCACGTTCAGTCGCTGGCTAAGGGCAGATCCTGCGCACGTCGAAGCCTATGCCCAGGCCCAGGTGCTTTGGGAGTTGAGCGAAGTGCCGGCACGCCAACTGGCGGATGAGGACGCGCTGGCACTGCGGGGCTACCTCAATGCGATGAACACCCCGACGCGCTCGCGGGTGGTGCGCTGGTCCGGCGCATTAGCCATGGCGGCGTGCCTGGTGTTGATGGTGTCCATGGGCGCCGGTTGGCAGCCTTCGCGGTGGATCGATGACTTCGGCGCCGATTACGTGAGCGCACCGGGAGAAGTGAAAACCGTCACCCTGGCCGATCAATCCAAGGTCACGCTGGATGCGGACAGCGCCATTGCCGTGGACTTCAGCCACGGTGAGCGACATATCCAATTGCGCCGCGGTGCAGGGTTTTTCAGCGTCACCCACACCGGCGAGTCCTTTGTGGTCGAGGCGGGCGGCGGCGAAGCGCGGGTGCTGGGGACGCAGTTCGAAGTGCGTCTGCAACCGGCGGGGGCCGAGGTGACGGTGTTGTCGGGACGGGTGGGCGTGACCGCGTCGAAACAGGGGCCGCAGCAAATTCTGACGGCGGGCCAGCAAGTGGCCTACGCCGATGGCAGCGCCGATCCCTTGCACGCGGTCGACAGCGAATCCCGCCTGGCCTGGCGGGATGGCTGGCTCAACTACTACAAGGCACCGCTGGCGGAGGTGGTCAAGGACCTGGGGCGTTACTACCCTGGCCGCATCCTGCTGCTCAACGAAGCGATGGGCGCCAGGCGCGTCAGCGGCAGCTTCCCGAGCAACGACCCCCAGGCGGTACTCAACGCCTTGCAAGCGGTGCTGGGGTTCGAGCAGCACAGTCTGTTGGGGCGGGTAATCGTGGTGCGCTGATTACTTCAGAGCGGCCATGATCGCGCCAGGGTTGTAGTCGCGAATCAGCGTGCCGTTCACGTCCACAAACGGAATCCCGCCACCGCCCAGCGCTTCATACGCCTTGCGCGCCTGGGCGTCCTTCTCTATATCGACGGCCTGGTACGGAATGCCCTTCTGGTCGAGGAAGCGGCGGATCTGCTTGCAGTAGCCGCACCACTCGGTGGCATACAGCACGACCCGCGCCGACGCTCGCGTCTGCTCCGGCACCACCTGGGACGGGTTGAACAGCCGCTCGACCTTGCCCCAGTTCTGGATAACCACCACCACCAGCAACACCAGCAGGACTTTCTTGAGGACCCCGCCAAGCATCAGTTACGGCGCTTGAGCTGGTCGGTCAGTTGGGTCGGCAGGCCCTTGATGATCAGGGTGCCGGCGGCCTCGTCGTACTCGATCTTGTCGCCCAGCAGGTGCGCTTCAAAACTGATGGACAGGCCCTCGGCGCGCCCGGTGAAGCGGCGGAACTGGTTGAGGGTGCGTTTATCCGCCGGGATTTCCGGCGACAGGCCGTAGTCCTTGTTGCGGATATGGTCGTAGAACGCCTTGGGCCGATCTTCATCGATCAAGCCCGACAGCTCTTCAAGGCCCATGGGCTCGCCGAGCTTGGCCTGGCTGCTGGCGTAATCCACCAGGGTCTTGGTTTTTTCGCGGGCGGATTCGTCCGGCAGGTCTTCGCTTTCGACGAAGTCGCTGAAGGCCTTGAGCAGGGTGCGCGTCTCGCCCGGGCCGTCGACGCCTTCCTGGCAGCCGATGAAGTCGCGGAAGTATTCCGAGACCTTCTTGCCGTTCTTGCCTTTGATAAACGAGATGTACTGCTTGGACTGTTTGTTGTTCTGCCACTCGGACACGTTGATACGCGCTGCCAGGTGCAACTGGCCCAGGTCCAGGTGGCGCGACGGGGTCACGTCCAACTCGTCGGTCACCGCCACGCCTTCACTGTGGTGCAGCAGGGCGATGGCGAGGTAGTCGGTCATGCCTTGCTGGTAGTGGGCAAACAGCACGTGGCCGCCGGTGGAGAGGTTGGACTCCTCCATCAGTTTTTGCAGGTGTTCGACGGCGGTGCGGCTGAACGTGGTGAAATCCTGGCCACCCTCGAAATATTCCTTCAACCAGCCGCTGAACGGGTGCGCGCCGGATTCGGCATGGAAGAAACCCCAGGCCTTGCCTTGTTTGGCGTTGTAGCTCTCGTTGAGGTCGGCAAGCATGTTCTCGATGGCGGCCGACTCGGCAAGCTCGGAGTCGCGGGCGTGGAGAACTGCGGGTGTGCCGTCGGGTTTTTTGTCGATCAGGTGGACGATGCAATGACGGATCGGCATGGGCTTCTCGGCTGGTTGAAGGGGAGCGGTCGGCCTCCCCGAAAAGTCGCCCAGTGTACCGCACCCATTGGTCAAGACACGCGTCGAAGGGCATTTTGGATGCTCTCCGACGAGGCATATGCCTTTTTTTCACGGTTTAGAGCGATAAAGCTGACCAAATGGGTAGGTAGAAGCGGATATTTCCCCGTCTCTGTGCTAGTTTTGCCCCGTCTTACGCCAAGTCTCGGCGATAAGCGTGCATTCAGCATCTGTCAGGTCGAACCAATCCCCGTTTCAAGCATCTATAACCCCGATCTCCGTGGTTATAGCCGGGGGTGCCAGGCCATGACGGTCGGGCTCGACGGCTGACACTGCACTCTGCAATCCATATGAATTTGATAGGGAAGGAACACCACAATGGCTATTACTAAAGACCAACTGATCGCTGACCTGGCTGAAGCAGTAGACGCACCAAAAACCACCGTGCGCGCACTGCTGGACCAACTGAGCCAAGTTGTTGCTGACCAGCTGGAAAACGGCGGCGAAATCACTCTGCCAGGCGTTGGCAAACTGAAAGTGACCGAGCGTCCTGCCCGTACTGGCCGTAACCCTTCGACTGGCGCTGCCATCGAAATCGCTGCCAAGAAAGTTATCAAGCTGGTTGTGGCCAAAGGCCTGACCGACGCTGTTAACAAGTAAGACGCAGCAAAAAAAAACCGTGCTCCGGAGCGATCCGGGCACGGTTTTTTGTTGCCTGGGATTTGTCTCTATCTCACCCAGCGCTGGCGCCAGATCTGCTGTTCGTTCTTGGTCTGGAAGGTCCAGGCCACGAAACGGCTCTGCTTCTGGCCCTGGGACATTTCCACCACCTGGCTTTCCAGCACGCCGGCTTTTTTCAGGGCGGTCTCGATCGCGGGCAAGTTTGACGCTTTTGACACCAGGGTGCTGAACCACAACACCTTGTGGGCAAAGTGCGCACTCTCGGCGATCAACTGCGTCACGAAGCGTGCTTCACCGCCTTCACACCACAGCTCGGCCGATTGGCCACCGAAGTTGAGCACCGGCAATTTGCGCTTAGGATCGGCCCGGCCCAAGGCGCGCCACTTGCGCTCGCTGCCCTTGGTGGCTTCGTCCATGGATGCATGAAACGGTGGGTTGCACATGGTCAGGTCAAAACGCTCACCCGGTTCCAGCAGGCCCAGCAGGATGTGCTTGGGGTTTTCCTGCTGGCGCAACTGGATGACCTTGCTCAGGTCGTTGGACTGCACGATGGCCTTGGCGGCGGCCACGGCGATAGGGTCGACCTCCGAGCCAAGGAAGTTCCAGCGGTACTCCATATAGCCAATCAGCGGGTAGACACAGTTGGCCCCCATGCCGATGTCCAGCACCTTGACGATTGAACCGCGCGGGATCTTGCCCTCGTTGACACTGGCCAGCAGGTCGGCGAGGAAGTGCACGTAGTCGGCACGTCCCGGTACCGGCGGGCACAGGTAATCCGCCGGGATGTCCCAATGCTGGATGCCATAGAAGGCCTTGAGCAACGCCCGGTTGAACACCCGCACCGCGTCCGGGCTGGCGAAGTCGATGCTCTCTTTGCCATAGGGGTTGATGATCACGTATTGCGCCAATTCCGGCGTGGTCTTGATCAGCGCCGGGAAGTCGTAACGGCCTGTGTGGCGGTTGCGTGGGTGCAGGGTAGCCTCTTTGCGCGGCGCGACGGGTTTGGCCGTGGCTGCGGTCTTAGGCTTCTTGCGTGGAGGTTTGGGCGTAGTGGGGGCGGTCATGATGATTCTGGTGTTGGCTCAAAGTGGCGGCCATTGTCACACATTCCCGAGGATAACTCGGTCAAATGTGGGAGGGGGCTTGCTCCCGATAGCGGTGGATCAGTCAAGACTAGCCTGGCTGACAGATCGCCATCGGGGGCAAGCCCCCTCCCACATTGACTGTATTGCCAGCAAGGGATTGGGAAACACCAGGCAAAAAAAGAGACCCGAAGGTCTCTTTTTTTCACACGGATTGCCCCTTAGAGGCTGGAAATCCGCGCATGTTGCTCCGCCAGCTTGCCCAAAGCCTGTTCGGCCTCGGCCAGCTTGGCGCGTTCCTTATCGATCACTTCAGCCGGTGCCTTGTCGACGAATGCCGCGTTGGACAGCTTGCCGCCCACCCGCGCCACTTCACCTTGCAGGCGCAGGATTTCCTTGTCGAGACGGGCCAGTTCCGCGCCCTTGTCGATCAAGCCGGCCATCGGCACCAGCACTTCCATGTCGCCGACCAGCGCGGTCGCTGACAGTGGCGCTTCGGCGCCATCCGCCAATACGGTGATCGATTCCAGCTTCGCCAGCTTCTTGAGCAGCGCATCGTTCTCGGTGAGACGGCGCTGGTCTTCGGCGCTGGCGTTCTTCACGAATACCGCCAGGGGCTTGCCCGGGCCGATGTTCATTTCGGCGCGGATGTTGCGCGTGCCGAGCATCAGGGTCTTGAGCCACTCGATATCGCTCTCGGCCGCCTCATCGATACGTGCTTCGTTGGCCACCGGCCAAGGTTGCAGCATGATGGTCTTGCCGTCTTTGCCGGCCAGCGGCGCGAGGCGTTGCCAGATTTCTTCGGTGATGAACGGCATGAACGGATGCGCCAGACGCAAGGCGACTTCGAGCACGCGTACCAGGGTGTGACGGGTGCCGCGCTGACGTTCGATCGGCGCGTTTTCGTCCCACAATACGGGCTTGGACAGTTCCAGGTACCAGTCGCAATACTGGTTCCAGATAAACTCGTACAAGGCCTGTGCGGCCAGGTCGAAACGGAACTGGTCGAGTTGACGGGTCACTTCGGCTTCGGTGCGCTGCAGCTGCGAGATGATCCAGCGATCCGCCAGGGACAGCTCGATGGCCTCGCCGTTCTGGCCGCAGTCTTCGCCTTTGTCCAGCACGTAGCGCGCGGCGTTCCAGATCTTGTTGCAGAAGTTGCGGTAGCCTTCGACGCGGCCCATGTCGAACTTGATGTCGCGACCGGTGGACGCCAGCGAGCAGAAGGTGAAGCGCAGCGCATCGGTGCCGTAGCTGGCAATGCCGTCGGCGAATTCGTCGCGGGTCTGCTTCTCGATCTTCTTCGCCAGTTTCGGCTGCATCAGCCCCGAGGTGCGTTTCTGCACCAGGGTTTCCAGGTCGATGCCGTCGATAATGTCCAGCGGGTCGAGGACGTTACCCTTGGACTTGGACATCTTCTGGCCCTGGCCATCCCGCACCAGGCCGTGCACGTACACGGTCTTGAACGGTACCTGCGGCGTGCCGTCCTCGTTCTTCACCAAGTGCATGGTGAGCATGATCATCCGGGCAACCCAGAAGAAAATGATGTCGAAGCCGGTGACCAGCACGTCGGTGGAGTGGAATTTCTTCAGGAATTCGGTCTGCTGCGGCCAGCCGAGGGTGGAGAAGGTCCACAGGCCCGAGCTGAACCAGGTGTCCAGTACGTCGTTGTCCTGTTGCAGCGCCACGTCCGGGCCGAGGTTGTGCTTGGCGCGTACTTCGGCTTCGTCGCGGCCCACGTAGACCTTGCCCGACTCGTCGTACCAGGCCGGAATGCGGTGCCCCCACCACAGCTGGCGGCTGATGCACCAATCCTGGATGTCGCGCATCCACGAGAAGTACATGTTTTCGTACTGCTTGGGCACGAACTGGATACGGCCGTCTTCCACGGCGGCAATCGCCGGCTCGGCCAGGGGCTTGGTGGACACGTACCACTGGTCGGTCAGCCACGGCTCGATCACGGTGCCGGAACGGTCGCCCTTCGGCACTTTCAGGCCGTGGTCATCGACGCTGACCAGCAGGCCGGCAGCGTCGAAGGCGGCAACGATCTGCTTGCGCGCTTCGAAACGGTCGAGGCCGGCGTATTCGGCCGGGATCTTGCCGTCGATGCTCTCGTTCAGCGTACCGTCCAGGTTGAACACCTGGCAGGCCGGCAGCACGGCGGCATTCTTGTCGAAGATATTCAACAGCGGCAAGTTGTGGCGCTTGCCGACTTCGTAGTCGTTGAAATCGTGGGCCGGGGTGATTTTCACGCAGCCGGTGCCGAATTCAGGGTCGCAGTAATCGTCGGCGATGATCGGGATGCGGCGGCCTACCAGCGGCAACTCGACGAACTTGCCGATCAGTGCCTGGTAGCGCTCGTCGTTCGGGTTGACCGCGACGGCGGCGTCGCCAAGCATGGTTTCCGGACGGGTGGTGGCGACGATCAGGTAGTCGTTGCCCTCAGCGGTCCTGGCACCGTCCGCCAGTGGGTACTTGAGGTTCCACAGGAAACCTTTCTCGTCGTGGTTCTCCACTTCAAGGTCGGAAATTGCCGTGTGCAACTTGGTGTCCCAGTTGACCAGGCGCTTGCCGCGGTAGATCAGGCCGTCTTCATGCAGGCGCACGAAGGCTTCTTTCACCGATTCCGACAGGCCGTCATCCATGGTGAAGCGCTCGCGGCTCCAATCGACGGACGAACCGAGGCGACGGATCTGACGGCTGATGTTGCCGCCGGACTGGTCTTTCCACTCCCAGATTTTTTCCAGGAATTTCTCGCGACCCAGGTCGTGACGGTTCTGGCCGGTGGCTTCGAGTTGGCGCTCCACCAGCATCTGGGTGGCGATACCGGCGTGGTCGGTACCTGGTTGCCACAGGGTATTGCGGCCCTGCATGCGGCGGAAACGGATCAACGCATCCATGATCGCATTGTTGAAGCCATGGCCCATGTGCAGGCTGCCAGTGACGTTCGGTGGCGGGATCATGATGGTGTAGGACTCGCCCGCGCCTTGCGGAGCGAAATAGTTCTCGGACTCCCAGGTGTTGTACCAGGAAGTTTCAATAGCGTGCGGCTGGTAGGTCTTATCCATGCGCGGCGGGACCCTAGTTGGCATATATTCAGGAAAGCCGGCAAGTATAACGGGGGATAGGGCGCAGGGCGAGGCGAAGGCGGGCTTAAGGTGCAGGCAATCAAATGTGGGAGGAGTTTGCCACCTCCCACAGGGGATCTATGGACGGTTCAAGACTGGTACTGGCTGAGCAGCCGCTCCATCCGCGCATCCATCCGGCGCTTGATCTCGGTTTCGATATGGGGGGCAAAGTCGTCGATCACGTCTTGCATGATCAATTGCGCAGCGGCACGCAGTTCGTTGTCCAAGTGCAGCAGCAGGGCGTCGGGGCCCTTTTCAGCCGCAGCAGGGGCAGCGTCCACGACAGCGGGGGCTTCGACAACCGGTTCCGGGGCAACCTGCTTGCCACCGACCATGTCGAACAACAGCGGAATCTGTACCTCGCCATCGGCCTGTTCGGTCAATAGCGGCGGTTGCAAGTCATCATCACCCAGCAACTGACGAATCGACTCGAGGTCGTCCAGCAGGTGGTCATCTTTTTTTGTCGGGTTGGGAGTGTCCATCATGTACTCAAAGTCGTTGTAGCCGGTGATCTTGCAAAGGATAGCCCTGTTCGCGGTAGAAACGGAAACTCTCCCGCGCGGCCTGACGAATAGCCGGATCTTCCACCACCACTTCCGCCACACGGGCGAAGGCCTTGGCAAAAGTCGGTACTTTCAGGTCCAGGTTGACCAGCAGGTCCTGGTGATTGCCGCAACTGTCCCCCAAACCCAGGACAACCTGGCCTTCGGGTTCTGATTCTGCGGGGCCGTGGGGCACGAAGCTTTCGCCCTTGAAACGCCACAGGCGGGCGTCGAGCTCGTCGCGTTGGGCGGCGTCGCTGCAATGCAGGTAGATGCGGTGGCCCATGCGCCAGGCTTTCTCGGTGAGTTTGCAGGCGAAGTCCAGGCGCGCGAGCGGATCGGCGCTGGGCAATATATAGAAGTCGACTTGGGTCATTGCGGTTCCTGGGCTGCCGCGCCTGCCGCCGTCATAATGTAGGAGCGAGCTTGCTCGCGAAGAACCTGAGAACAATGCGTTCATCCAGGATGAACGCGTTATCGTTGACGCTCTTCGCGAGCAAGCTCGCTCCTACAGTTGACCGCGGCAGGCAGCCGGGCAGGTGTTTAGGCTTTGGCGCGGTCCAGCAGGTATTGGGTCAGCAATGGCACCGGACGGCCGGTGGCGCCCTTGTCCTTGCCGCCGCTGGTCCAGGCAGTGCCGGCGATGTCCAGGTGTGCCCAGTTGAAGTTCTTGGCGAAGCGCGACAGGAAGCACGCAGCCGTGATGGTGCCGGCTTTCGGGCCGCCGATGTTGGCGATGTCGGCGAACGGGCTGTCCAGCTGCTCCTGGTACTCATCGAACAGCGGAAGTTGCCAGGCGCGGTCGTCGGCGGCCTTGCCGGCGCTGAGCAGTTGCTCGATCAGCTCGTCGTTATTGCCCAGCAGGCCCGAGGTGTGGGAACCCAGGGCCACGATGCAGGCGCCGGTCAGGGTGGCGATATCGATCACGGCCTGTGGCTTGAAGCGCTCGGCGTAGGTCAGGGCATCGCACAGCACCAGGCGGCCTTCGGCGTCGGTGTTGAGGATTTCCACGGTCTGGCCGCTGAGGGTGGTGACGATGTCGCCCGGACGGGCCGCGCCGCCGCTCGGCATGTTTTCGGCGCAGGCCAGGATGCACACCAGGTTGATCGGCAGCTTCAGTTCCAGCACGGCGCGCAGGGTGCCGAATACGCTGGCGGCGCCGCCCATGTCGTACTTCATCTCGTCCATGCCCAGGCCCGGCTTGAGGCTGATGCCGCCGGTGTCGAAGGTGATGCCTTTGCCGACCAGGGCGTAAGGCTTCTCGGACTTCTTGCCGCCGTTGTATTGCATCACGATCAGGCGTGGTGGCTGGTCGCTGCCCTGGCCCACGGCATAGAACGAGCCCATGCCCAGTTCCTTGATCTTCTTCTCGTCCAGGACTTCGACTTTCAGGCCCTTGAACTCTTTACCCAATGCCTTGGCCTGTTCGCCCAGGTAGGTCGGGTGGCAGATGTTCGGCGGCAGGTTGCCCAGGTCGCGGGTGAACGACATGCCATTGGCGATGGCCTGGGCGTGGGTCACGGCGCGCTCGACTTCAGCCTGGGCGGCCTTGATGGTCAGCAGGGTGATTTTCTTCAAGGCGCGGGGTTCGGTTTTCTGGCTCTTGAACTGATCGAAAATGTAGCCGCCGTCCACTAGGGTTTCGGCCAGCAGGCGAGTCTTGCCGTAGCTGTCACGGCCTTTGACGACGATTTCATCGAGCGCCAGTGCCGCATCGCTGCCGCCCAGGCCCTTGAGGGTGTTGAGGATGCCGCTGATGATCTTGCGGAACGGACGGTCGCCCAGTTCAGCGTCCTTGCCCACGCCCACCAGCAATACGCGGTCGGCTTTCAGGTTGGGCAGGCTTTGCAGCAGCAGGCTTTGGCCGACTTTGCCGGCCAGGTCGCCGCGCTTGAGGACCGCGCTGATCGCGCCGCCGCTGAGTTCGTCGAGCTGCCTGGCGGCTACGCCGAGCTTGCGGCCTTCGCCGATGGCGACCACGAGGGTGGCGGTTTTCAACGTTTCGGGGCTAACGCTTTTTACAACCAATTCCATTTTCGGGTCCCTTATATAAGGTCTGAGAGCCTGGCGTCTGTACGCAGGCTTTAAAGCTTGGCGGCTGT
This sequence comes from Pseudomonas sp. NIBRBAC000502773, assembly GCF_006517195.1. Lineage (NCBI taxonomy): Bacteria > Pseudomonadati > Pseudomonadota > Gammaproteobacteria > Pseudomonadales > Pseudomonadaceae > Pseudomonas > Pseudomonas sp. NIBRBAC000502773. The sequence goes on from NZ_CP041189.1 coordinate 4,523,684, forward strand.
GTAAACCGCCAGCGACAAAGGCCGCAGTTTGAACCTCGCCGGCGGAGCCTGACAACCCTTGCCACCAGCTTTGTGCGTGCGCATGAGGTTGCGCAGTGACAGGCGCGGTCAATCACAGGATAATGCGCCATCTTTTTAGCCGGCCCGGTGCAAACGGGCTGACTCGGTATGCTTGCTTGTTTGGCCGCCTTAGCCTGACAACCCTGGAGTGTCTGGTTTGATCGTCTTCCGTTATCTGTCCCGCGAAGTCCTGTTGACCCTGAGTGCCGTGAGTGCGGTCCTGCTGGTCATCATCATGAGTGGTCGTTTCGTCAAATACCTGGCCCAGGCTGCCTCCGGCGCCCTGGACCCAGGCTCGCTGTTCCTGATCATGGGCTTTCGCCTGCCGGGATTCTTGCAACTGATCCTGCCGCTGGGCCTGTTCCTCGGCATCTTGCTGGCCTATGGCCGCTTGTACCTTGAAAGTGAAATGACCGTGCTCTCGGCCACCGGCATGAGCCAGCAGCGCCTGCTGGGCATGACCATGATTCCGGCGGCCGGCGTTGCGCTGATCGTGGCCTGGTTGAGCCTGAGCCTGGCTCCCCAGGGCGCCATGCAGTTCCAGCTGGTGCTGAACAAGCAGGACGCGATGACCGAGTTCGACACCCTCGAGCCGGGCCGTTTCCAGGCACTCAATGACGGTTCACGGGTGACCTACACGGAAACCCTGACCGACGACCGCGCCAACCTGGGCGGTGTGTTCATCTCCGAGAAACGGTTTGGCCAGGACAAGAAAGACCGGGGCATTTCCGTGCTGGTGGCCGATTCGGGCCGCCAGGAAGTGCGTCCTGACGGCAGCCGCTACCTGATCCTGGAAAATGGCTATCGCTACGATGGCAGTCCAGGCATGGCTGACTATCGCGCGATCAAGTACGACACTTATGGCGTGATGCTGGCCCGCCCGGACATCAGCGACGAAGTCACCGACCGCGACGCCATCCCCACGGCGGACCTGCTCGGCAGCAAGGAATTGCGTTCCATCGCCGAGCTGCAATGGCGGATTTCCCTGCCGCTGCTGGTGTTTATCGTGACCCTGATGGCCGTGCCGCTGTCGCGCGTCAACCCGCGCCAGGGCCGTTTCCTCAAGCTGTTGCCGGCGATCCTGCTGTACATGGCTTACCTCACCATCCTGATTTCCGCCCGTGGCTCCCTGGAGAAAGGCAAGCTGTCGCCGGTCCTGGGCCTGTGGTGGGTGCACGGCATGTTCCTGGTGATCGGCCTGGGGCTGCTGTATTGGGAGCCTATTCGTTTGAAAATGATGAGCCGTCGTGGCCAGAAGGAGTTGGCTCGTGGCTAAGCTCGATCGCTACATTGGTAGCAGCGTCCTGATCGCCATCCTGGCGGTACTGGGTATTATCCTGGGCCTGGCCTCATTGTTCGCCTTCATCGATGAAGTCGGCAACGTCAGCGACACCTATACCGTATGGGACGTGCTCAGCTACGTGGCACTGACCGCGCCGCGTCGTCTCTACGACATGATGCCGATGGCCGCGCTGATCGGTTGCCTGATCGGCCTGGGCAGCCTGGCCAGCAACAGCGAACTGACCATCATGCGCGCCGCCGGTGTGTCCATCGGGCGTATCGTCTGGGCGGTCATGAAGCCAATGTTGCTGCTGATGCTGTGCAGCGTGCTGATCGGTGAATACGTCGCGCCGCCGGCCGAAACCACCGCCCAGGCCAATCGCGCCCTGGCCCAGGGCTCGGGCGATGCACAAAGCGCCAAGCATGGCCTGTGGCACCGCCAGGGTGATGAGTTCATCCACATCAACGCCGTGCAACCGGGCGGGCTGTTGATCGGTGTGACGCGCTACACGTTCGACAAGGAACGTCACATGCTGTCGTCCAGTTTCGCCAAACGCGCGCAGTACAGCAGCGAAAAGTGGCAACTGACCGACGTCACCACGACTTACTTCCGCAATGTCGGCCAAGGCACAAAGGCCAGCACCGAAGTGATCAATGTGCCGAGTGAAGAGTGGGATATCGCCCTCAAGCCGGAACTGCTCAATACGGTGGTGATGATCCCCGAAAGCCTGCCGATCTCCGGGTTGTGGGGCTATATCCACTACCTCAAGGATCAAGGCTTGAATAACGGTCGTTACTGGCTGGCATTTTGGGTCAAGGTGTTGCAGCCGGTGGTGACCGCCGCACTGGTGCTGATGGCGATCTCGTTCATCTTCGGTCCCTTGCGCTCCGTGACCCTCGGCCAGCGGGTATTCACGGGCGTGCTGGTAGGTTTCACCTTCCGCATTGCCCAGGACCTGCTCGGCCCGTCGAGCCTGGTGTTCGGGTTCTCGCCACTGTTTGCAGTGCTGGTGCCGACGGCTATCTGCGCCCTGGCCGGCTTCTGGCTGCTGCGCCGAGCGGGCTGATAGCGCACCGATGGATAAAAAAATGCCCCGCTCGGATGAGTGGGGCATTTTTGTTCTGGTCAGCAAAGATGACGCCCGGCCTGAGCATCAGGTACAATTCCCGGCTATTTTTCAGCGGGCAATCTGCCTGCAGCCTTTTTGAGTGTTGATCCGTGAGTGATTTGAGTCATATCCGCAATTTCTCCATCATCGCCCACATTGACCATGGTAAGTCGACGCTGGCCGATCGATTCATCCAGATGTGCGGCGGCCTTGCCGAGCGTGAAATGGAAGCCCAGGTGCTGGACTCCATGGACCTCGAACGCGAGCGCGGGATCACCATCAAGGCCCACAGCGTTACCCTGTACTACACCGCCAAAGACGGTATCAAGTATCAGCTGAACTTCATTGACACCCCGGGCCACGTGGACTTCACCTATGAAGTCAGCCGCTCCCTGGCGGCCTGCGAAGGTGCGCTGCTGGTGGTGGACGCGGGCCAGGGCGTTGAAGCCCAGTCCGTGGCCAACTGCTACACCGCCATCGAGCAAGGCCTGGAAGTCATGCCGGTGCTGAACAAGATCGACCTGCCACAGGCCGATCCGGACCGCGTAAAAGAAGAAATCGAAAAAATCATCGGCATTGACGCCACCGACGCCGTCGAGTGCAGCGCCAAGACCGGCCTGGGCGTCGACGAAGTGCTCGAGCGTCTGGTCAAGACCATTCCAGCCCCCACCGGCAACTACGAAGATCCGCTGCAAGCGTTGATCATCGACTCCTGGTTCGACAACTACCTGGGGGTTGTGTCCCTGGTACGCGTGCGCCACGGCCGTGTGAAGAAGGGCGACAAGATCCTGGTCAAGTCCACCGGCAAGATCCACCTGGTGGACAGCGTCGGTGTATTCAACCCCAAGCACACCGCGACCACTGATCTGAAAGCCGGTGAAGTAGGCTTCATCATCGCCGGCATCAAGGACATCCACGGTGCGCCGGTGGGTGACACCCTGACCTTGAGCTCCACCCCTGACGTCGACGTGCTGCCGGGCTTCAAGCGCATCCAGCCGCAGGTCTACGCCGGCCTGTTCCCGGTCAGCTCCGACGACTTCGAAGACTTCCGCGAAGCCCTGCAAAAGCTGACCCTCAACGACTCGTCGTTGCAGTACACCCCGGAAAGCTCCGACGCCCTGGGCTTCGGCTTCCGCTGCGGCTTCCTCGGCATGCTGCACATGGAAATCATCCAGGAGCGCCTGGAGCGCGAGTACGACCTGGACCTGATTACCACCGCGCCGACGGTTATTTTCGAGCTGCTGCTCAAAAACGGTGAAACGATTTACGTCGACAACCCGTCCAAGCTCCCAGACCTGTCTTCCATCGAAGACATGCGCGAACCGATCGTGCGGGCCAATATCCTTGTGCCGCAGGAACACCTGGGCAACGTCATTACCCTGTGTATCGAAAAGCGTGGCGTGCAGCACGACATGCTGTTCCTCGGTACCCAGGTGCAAGTGACCTACGATTTGCCGATGAACGAAGTGGTCCTGGACTTCTTTGACCGTCTCAAATCCACCAGTCGCGGCTATGCTTCGCTGGATTACCATTTCGACCGTTACCAATCGGCTAATCTGGTGAAACTGGATGTGCTGATCAACGGCGACAAGGTCGATGCCCTGGCACTGATCGTGCACAAGGACAACGCGCACTACAAAGGTCGCCAGTTGACCGAGAAGATGAAAGAACTGATTCCGCGCCAGATGTTCGACGTCGCGATCCAGGCCGCCATTGGCGGGCAGATCATTGCGCGAACCTCCGTCAAGGCACTCAGAAAGAACGTACTGGCCAAATGCTACGGTGGTGACGTCAGCCGTAAGCGCAAGCTGCTTGAGAAGCAAAAGGCCGGTAAAAAACGCATGAAGCAAGTGGGCAACGTGGAAATTCCACAAGAAGCCTTCCTTGCGGTGCTCAGGTTGGATAGTTAGGTCCTATGTCGCTAAATTTCCCGCTGTTGCTGGTCATCGCCGTTGCCGTTTGCGGTCTCCTGGCGTTGCTCGATCTGGTGTTCTTCGCCCCGCGTCGACGGGCGGCTATCGCGTCCTATCAGGGCAGCGTCAGCCAGCCCGACGGCATGGTGATCGAGAAGCTGAACAAAGAGCCTTTGCTGGTTGAATACGGCAAGTCGTTCTTCCCGGTGTTGTTCATCGTGCTGGTGCTGCGCTCGTTCCTGGTGGAGCCGTTTCAGATCCCGTCGGGGTCGATGAAACCTACCCTGGACGTGGGCGACTTCATCCTGGTGAACAAGTTTTCCTACGGGATTCGCCTGCCGGTGATCGACAAGAAGGTCATCGAAGTCGGTGATCCACAGCGCGGCGATGTGATGGTGTTCCGCTACCCGAGCGACCCGAACGTCAACTACATCAAACGTGTGGTAGGCCTGCCGGGCGACGTGATTCGCTACACCAGCGACAAGCGCCTGTTCATCAACGGCGAGTCGGTGGCCGAGAAGCTGATCGGTTCCGAACCGAACAGCCTGGGCAGTGCCGAGCTGTACCAGGAAAAACTCGGTGCGGTAGAGCACGAAATCCGCAAGGAAATGAGCCGCTACCGCGCCATGCCTGATGGCGAGTGGAAAGTGCCGGCCGGGCACTATTTCATGATGGGCGACAACCGCGACAACTCCAATGACAGCCGTTACTGGGATGACCCCAGCATTCCCAAGGACCTGCTGGGCATGGTTCCCGACCAGAATATCGTCGGCAAGGCCTTTGCGGTCTGGATGAGCTGGCCGGAACCCAAGCTCAGCCACCTGCCGAACTTCTCGCGGGTCGGGCTGATCAAGTAATACAAGCGGCGCTGTGCACACAGCGCCGAATGCTTTTCTGGGGCCTGGACATTTTCCGTCCCCGTGCAATACCAACAGGATTTGAATTTGAACACTGCGTCAATCGTCGATGGCCGCCGGTGCCACCACACAGATATGGGTAAACCGTGACCGTTTCTCTAAGTCGTCTCGAGCGCCAGCTCGGCTACACCTTCAAGGATCAGGAATTGATGGTCCTTGCCCTCACACACCGCAGCTTTGCAGGGCGTAATAACGAACGCCTGGAATTCCTCGGTGATGCCATCCTCAATTTCGTCGCCGGTGAAGCGTTGTTCGAGCGCTTCCCCCAAGCCCGTGAAGGTCAGCTGTCGCGTTTACGCGCACGCCTGGTAAAGGGCGAGACCCTGGCCGTACTGGCCCGTGGTTTTGGCCTGGGTGAGTACCTGCGCCTGGGTTCCGGCGAGTTGAAGAGCGGCGGGTTCCGCCGTGAGTCGATCCTGGCCGATGCGCTTGAGGCGTTGATCGGCGCGATCTACCTCGATGCCGGCATGGAAGCGGCCAAGGAGCGCGTCACCGCGTGGCTGACCTCCGAGATCGAAAGCCTCACGCTGGTCGACACCAACAAGGATCCGAAGACCCGCCTGCAGGAATTCCTGCAATCGCGCGGTTGCGACCTGCCACGCTACGAAGTGGTGGATATCCAGGGTGAGCCCCATTGCCGCGTGTTCTTCGTGGAATGTGAAATCACCTTACTGAATGAAAAAAGCCGAGGTCAGGGTGTGAGCCGTCGTATTGCCGAACAGGTAGCGGCCGCTGCAGCACTGATTGCCCTGGGCGTGGAGAATGGCCATGACTGATTCAACCGCAACACGCTGTGGCTATGTTGCCATCGTCGGCCGCCCGAACGTGGGCAAGTCCACGCTGCTGAACCATATCCTCGGCCAGAAGCTTGCGATCACCTCGCGCAAGCCGCAGACCACCCGCCACAACATGCTGGGCATCAAGACCGAAGGCAGCGTGCAAGCGGTCTACGTCGACACCCCGGGCATGCACAAGGGCGGCGAGAAAGCCCTTAACCGCTATATGAACAAGACGGCCTCGGCGGCGTTGAAAGACGTGGACGTGGTGATCTTCGTGGTCGACCGCACCAAGTGGACCGACGAAGACCAGATGGTCCTCGAGCGTGTGCAGTACGTCACCGGCCCTTTGATCGTCGCGTTGAACAAGACCGACCGTATCGAAGACAAAGCCGAGCTGATGCCGCACCTGAGCTGGCTGCAGGAGCAACTGCCGAACGCCCAGATCATGCCGATCTCGGCCCAGCACGGGCACAACCTCGAAGCCCTGGAGCGCGTGATCGCCGGTTACCTGCCGGAGAACGAGCACTTCTTCCCGGAAGACCAGATCACCGACCGCAGCAGCCGTTTCCTCGCCGCCGAACTGGTGCGTGAGAAAATCATGCGCCAGATGGGCGCCGAGCTGCCGTACCAGATCACCGTTGAAATCGAAGAGTTCAAGCAGCAGGGCAAGACCCTGCATATCCATGCACTGATCCTCGTCGAACGTGACGGCCAGAAGAAAATCATCATCGGCGACAAGGGCGAGCGCATCAAACGCATCGGCACCGAAGCGCGCAAGGACATGGAATTGCTGTTCGATTCCAAGATCATGCTCAACCTGTGGGTGAAGGTTAAAGGCGGCTGGTCCGATGATGAGCGCGCGTTGCGCTCCCTCGGCTACGGCGACCTGTAAGGGCACCGCAGGGCAAAAAATGTGGGAGGGGGCTTGCCCCCGATAGCAGTGGGTCAGTTAATAGATAAGTGACTGAACCACCGCCATCGGGGGCAAGCCCCCTCCCACATTAGGTTTGTGTTGTTTTCAAGATAGAGAACCCATGTCCCAATCCCCACCCACCAGCCAACTCGCCTATGTGCTGCACAGCCGCGCCTACCGCGAGACCAGCGCCCTGGTGGATTTCCTCACGCCCCAAGGCCGCCTGCGCGCGGTGTTGCGCAGCGCGCGGGGCAAGGCGGGGACATTGGCGCGCCCCTTCGTGGCGTTGGACGTGGAGTTTCGCGGCAAGGGCGAGCTGAAAAACGTCGGCCGCCTGGAAAGCGTCGGCACGTCCGCCTGGCTCAATGGCGATGCACTGTTCAGCGGCCTCTACCTTAATGAACTGCTGATCCGCCTGTTGCCCGCCGAAGACCCGCATCCGGCGGTCTTCGATCACTACGCCGCCACCTTGCTGGCCCTGGCAGAAGGTCGCCCCCTGGAGCCGCTGCTGCGCGCCTTCGAATGGCGCCTGCTTGACGACCTGGGCTACGGCTTCGAACTGCACAACGACCTGCACGGCGACCCCATCGCCGCCGACGGCATGTACCGCCTTCAGGTGGATGCGGGTCTGGAACGTGTGTACCTGCTGCAACCGGGCCTGTTCCAGGGCACCGAGCTGCTGGCCATGAGCGAGGCCGACTGGAGCGCACCCGGCGCCTTGTCCGCCGCCAAGCGCTTGATGCGCCAGGCCCTGGCCGTGCACTTGGGCGGACGGCCGCTGGTCAGTCGCGAGTTGTTTCGAAAGCCCTGACATCCCCGTGTATGCTGTGCAGCGTTTCTTCCCCTTTTCAGGAGCGCTTCCGTGACCACCAGCAATCGCATTCTTCTTGGCGTCAACATCGACCACGTCGCTACCCTGCGCCAGGCCCGGGGCACCCGTTACCCTGACCCGGTCAAGGCTGCGCTGGACGCCGAAGAAGCGGGTGCCGACGGCATCACCGTGCACCTGCGCGAAGACCGCCGCCACATCCAGGAGCGCGATGTGCTGCTGCTCAAGGACGTGCTGCAAACCCGCATGAACTTCGAGATGGGCGTCACCGAAGAAATGATGGCCTTCGCCGAGCGTATTCGCCCGGCGCACATCTGCCTGGTCCCGGAAACCCGCCAGGAACTGACCACCGAAGGCGGCCTCGACGTCGCCGGCCAGGAAGCGCGGATCAAGGCCGCCGTGGAGCGGCTGTCGAAGATCGGCAGCGAAGTCTCGCTGTTCATCGACGCCGACGAGCGCCAGATCGAAGCGTCCCGCCGTGTCGGCGCGCCGGCCATCGAACTGCACACCGGCCGTTACGCCGACGCCACCACACCGACCGAAGTGGCGGATGAACTGCAGCGCATCATTGACGGTGTGAACTGCGGCCTTAATGAAGGCCTGATCGTCAATGCCGGCCACGGCCTGCACTATCACAACGTCGAAGCGGTGGCTGCGATCAAGGGCATCAACGAGCTGAACATCGGCCACGCGCTGGTGGCCCACGCGCTGTTTGTCGGGTTCAAAGGTGCCGTGGCCGAGATGAAGGCGCTGATTCTGGCTGCTGCCAAGGCCTGATACCGCAGCGCAAGCTCTGCTGTGCTTCCTGTGGCAAGCCCGCTCACCACAAAAAGCGTGCTCGCCCCGCGACCCAATGAAATCAGCAACTGCGGCAATGCGAAGCCTTACTGTTTAGCCAATGCAGGTGTATCGTATCTGCCCTTTGCAGGCCCTGTGCCTGCGGCAGATACGTGAGGTTGTTGTGTCCCGATCCTTTTCCCGTCGACAAATCCTGGGTGGTCTTGCAGGCCTGGCCGTAGTGGGCGTCGGTGCCGGTGGCGCCTACCGCTACTGGCTGGGGAAAGTCGCCGAAGCCGAAGCGGGGCATGATTACGAACTGATCGCCGCGCCGCTCGACGTAGAACTGGTGCCGGGGCACAAGACCCAGGCCTGGGCCTTCGGCCCTTCGGCACCGGGCACCGAGTTGCGCGTGCGCCAGGGTGAGTGGCTGCGGGTGCGCTTTATCAACCACCTGCCGGTCGCTACCACGATCCACTGGCACGGCATTCGCCTGCCGCTGGAAATGGACGGCGTGCCCTACGTCTCGCAACTGCCGGTGCTGCCCGGCGAATACTTCGACTACAAATTCCGCGTGCCCGACGCCGGCAGCTACTGGTATCACCCCCATGTGAACAGCAGCGAAGAACTCGGCCGCGGCCTGGTCGGCCCGCTGATCATTGAAGAACGCGAACCCACCGGGTTCAAACACGAACGCACCCTCAGCCTGAAGAGCTGGCATGTGGACGAAGAGGGCACCTTTGTCGCCTTCAGCATTCCCCGTGAGGCCGCGCGCGGGGGTACGGCCGGGCGGTTGTCGACCATCAATGGCGTATCCCAGGCGGTGATCGACCTGCCTGCCGGGCAGATCACCCGTGTGCGCCTGCTCAACCTCGACAACACCCTGACCTATCGCATCAACATCCCCGACGTCGAAGCGCAGATCTACGCGCTGGACGGCAACCCCGTCGAACCACGCCCGCTGGGCAAGGAATACTGGCTGGGTCCGGGCATGCGCATCTGCCTGGCGATCAAGGCGCCGCCGGCGGGTGAAGAACTGTCGATCCGCAACGGCCCGGTGCGCCTGGGCACTTTCCGCTCAGTCGCCAACACCGATGCACCGACCGAATGGCCGCCGGCATTGCCCGCCAACCCGATTGCCGAGCCGGACCTGGCCAATGCGGAGAAACTCAACTTCAATTTCGAGTGGGTCGGTTCAGTGTCGGTGAATGTCGATAATGGCAAGCCGCCGAGCCTCTGGCAGATCAACGGCCAGGCCTGGGACATCACCGACAAGACCTGCGCCGACCGCCCGATTGCCAAGCTGGAAAAAGGCAAGAGCTACATTTTCGAATTGAAGAACATGACCCAGTACCAGCACCCGATCCACTTGCACGGCATGAGCTTCAAGGTGATCGCCTCGAACCGCCACAAGGTGATCCCGTATTTCACCGACACTTACCTGCTGGGCAAGAACGAACGCGCCCGCGTGGCCTTGGTGGCGGATAACCCCGGGGTGTGGATGTTCCACTGCCACGTGATCGACCATATGGAAACCGGCCTGATGGCCGCCATCGAGGTGGCGTGATGCGCCAGTTTCGCCCCACGGCGATCATCGACCGCAGCCGCGACCAGGATTTCATGCGCGAAGCCCTGGCACTTGCCGCCCAAGGCGCGGCGCTGGGCGAAGTGCCGGTGGGCGCGGTGCTGGTGCAGGACGGTGACATCATCGGTCGCGGCTTCAACTGCCCGATCAGCGGCAATGACCCCAGTGCCCATGCCGAAATGGTCGCCATCCGCGCCGCCGCGCAGGCTGTCAGCAACTACCGCCTGCCGGGCAGTACGCTGTACGTGACCCTGGAACCGTGCAGTATGTGCGCCGGGCTGATCGTGCATTCACGCATCGCGCGGGTGGTGTATGGCGCGTTGGAGCCGAAGGCGGGGATTGTGCAAAGCCAGGGGCAGTTCTTTACCCAGGGGTTTTTGAATCATCGGGTGTTGTTTGAAGGCGGTGTGCTGGCCGAGGAGTGCGGCGCGGTGCTGAGCGAATTCTTCAAGGCCCGCCGACAGCATTAAAATACACTTCAACCCTCGAAACTGTCTGCTTTGAGCTGGTCTTCCGCAGCGTCTCCAAGATAGCCGCGGATTGCCGAGAAGAATGGCTGCCAATTATTACTTTTATCCCGTCTCATGAATATCCTGGCTAGAGTAGCCCTGGTGTGTTCGTCCGAGATACCAGCGTTAACGTATTTTGTGAAGCTTTCATTAATTGTGTTGAGCGCGACTCTGCGCATGTTTTGAAGCCTAGGACTATCGAGATTGAGCTTGTCGATGGTAGCCTGTGCTCTGGCTGGATCAATAATGGATTGCGCGCAGTTATTGACATCAACAGAAATAGCCCTGTGCTACGGTCAAATTTGAAGAGACATGGGCCAGACTTGAGATTTAGGGGGTTTAGTATAACGTCATCCCAAATATTGTTTGCTTTGGGGACGTCGCATGTATAGGGCTTTGTATGACGTGCTTTAGCATCTACGACATCTTTTCTGGAACCTCCGTGACAAACTGCTAAAAGGTTGTTCCACTCTAGTCCCCAATTGCGAGTCGTGGTTTTGTCGGATTTTGGGTGGAAGTGTTCAACCCTGAAGTCCGCCGACCCTTTACTGTTAGCTGGTATTAAGTCGATTTCGCAATAGGCGCATACACTGCCTTGATCTGATCTCAGTGCTTTGTGGATTTGGTCACGGCGCGCAGAGTTTTTCGTGAATTGATTCCATTCGTTTTGGGGCTTCGTATTTATATAAGCTTCTAGTAGTGGAGGTGTCACGCTATCCTTTAGGGTTTTTTTCATTTGTTCAAGTCCATTTCCTTTAGTCGGATATCCATCTGCAGTCGTATAAGCTCAGGTTCATATTCTGCTCCCCACTCATCCAACTTTTGTTTCAGTATCCTTCCCTCAGGCGTATCCCATTGGTCATTGGCAACCAAACGCTGATACTCCTCCAAATCACCTACGATTTCCACTCTGGGCGATCTTGGATGCACGCCCAGTACATCTTTGAGCATCTGTTGGGCCTCTGCGCCTTCGGAAAACTCGACGGGAAAAACTTGTGGTTTATCGCCAATCCAGTCAATGACGCGTAGGGACTCGGCGGGGACTGTGCTTACCACCTGAGGGCTGTGGGTAGTGGCAATAAACTGAATATTTGGAAATGTTTCAATCAGGTCCGGTAAAATGGTCTGCTGCCAACCAGGATGTAGATGCAGATCTATTTCGTCAATAAGTATGACACCCTCGGTATTTAGAGGGTCGGGCCTATTAGGATTGGCTTCCGCCATGCGGGCTGCAATATCCATTACCATTGCTAACGTGGTGCGATAACCATCGCTTAGTTGCTCGATCCTCAGTGGCTTTATTACGCCGGCCACTGACCAGTCCACCATAAGGCCTGCGGGGTAAACGCTACGAGGATTGCTGAAGCCTGGCATCAACCTTTTAATTGCCATTCGAATCGCTCTTAGTTCAGGTTGTTCGAACTCAAATGAACGTTGAGATTTATGTACCTGAGTTTCGCGGTCTTCTAGATAGTAGAAGTATTCGATGAAGCGTTTAAAGTTGGTGTGGCTCTGCAGGGCGCCATCAAAAGCGTCAAATCGGTTGAATGTCTTTTTGAAGTCTTTCTTGCGTTGCGGTACGCCGAAAACACCCCTGCCAGTGCCGTAATAGATAAATACTGGTAACGCGAAGTCTCGACCCTCATTGGTGGCATCAATAAATTGGTCTGCATGATCCATTAGGTTTTTTTGCCCGACAGCCGGTGGAATCTGCTGAGCTGTTTTTTTACTTTGGTCTCGTTTTTCGGTCCGGTCCCACAACAATCCCTCAGTGCTTTCACATTTGATTCGCATGTAAGGGGGCTTGCTTCCGTCGGGGTTTACCTGAAAGTCGGCATCCCGAGGACTTATGCCGGATACGCCGGGAAGCCGCGAAAGAAAAAGGCCAAATGCTGTTGCAAGAGCATCCAATACGCTCGATTTACCCGCCCCGTTACGTGCTACTAACACCGTAATTTGGGGGTGGAAGTCTATTTTGAAATCACTGAAACGACGATAATTTGTCAGCGTCAGCTCTTTTATTTTCACGATGAACGTCCCCTGTATGTATACGATATCGCGATATTTCGCGTTTTTCCTATCTCTGTTACGCCCTGTTGACTCATCTGACCTGTACGAAACTATCAGAATTTCATAAGAATTTTTGAGCGTTTTTACAACTATCGCCTAGGTAGTCATAACAAGACGGAAAACTTACTTCGTGGCGATGATGACCGCCCGCATCGGCGCCGGCAGCCCTTCAATCGTCTTGCTGTGATCCTGCGGATCGAGGAAGTCGCTGAGGGATTGATACTTCATCCACTCCGTTCCGCGCTGTTCCTCCACCGTGGTCACGCTCACATCCACGCACCTCACATCACTGAACCCCGCACGCCGCAGCCACAGCATCAGTGCCGGCACCGACGGCAGGAACCACACGTTACGCATCTGCGCATAACGGTCTTCCGGCACCAGTACCTGTTGCTGGTCGCCTTCCACCACCAGGGTTTCCAGGACCAGTTCGCCACCCTTGACCAGGGTGTCCTTCAGCGCCAGCAGATGTTCGATGGGCGAGCGGCGGTGATAGAACACCCCCATGGAAAACACCGTGTCGAAGCCTTCCAGGTTCGCCGGCAGGTCTTCAAACGGGAACGGCAGGTGCCAGGCCTTGGGTTCGGACAGGTAACGCTGTACGGCCTGGAACTGGCAGAAGAACAGCCAGTTCGGGTCGACGCCAATCACGCTGTCGGCCCCGGCGCCGAGCATGCGCCACATGTAGTAACCGTTGCCGCAACCGACATCGAGAATACGCTTGCCCTTCAGGTCCAGGTGCGGGGCCACACGCGACCATTTCCAGTCCGAGCGCCATTCGGTGTCCACATGCACGCCGAACAGGTGGAGCGGGCCCTTGCGCCACGGGCTCAAGCCCATCAGCGCGGTGTGCATCTGCGCGCGGGTGGTGTCGTCGCAATCGGTGTCCAGCACCAAACCTTTGAGCAAGTCGACTTCGCTGGGCTGGATCTTTGGCAGCGCGTCCAGGGCACTCTGCCAACGCTCCAGGTCGCCATGACCCTTTTCCATCTTGCTATCGAGCTGCGCTTGCAGGCCTTGGGCCCATACGGCCAGCGGGGTACCGACCAGATGGCGGGCGAGGGGGGACAGATCAATCATGGCAGGGCAATCAACGAGGCAAAGTTAAGACACTGGAACCACGGCACGACTTTCGAGAACCCGGCCGCCAGCAGGCGTTCGCGGTGTTCTTCGAGGCTGTCGGGCTTCATGACGTTTTCGATGGCGCTGCGCTTCTGGGCGATTTCCAGTTCGCTGTAGCCGTTGGCGCGTTTGAACGCGATATGCAGGTCGGTGAGCAGCGCATGCTCTTCCAGGTCATTGAAGCGCAGCTTTTCCGAAAGGATCAGTGCGCCGCCGGGCAATAACGACTGGCGGATACGCCCGAGCAACGCCAGGCGCTCATCCGGGGCGATGAATTGCAGGGTGAAGTTCAACGCCACCACCGAGGCCGGTTGGAACTGCAACGCGAGGATATCGCCGTCGATCACCTCGACCGGCAGCAGCTCCTGGAACATCGAGTCCTGGCCATTGAGGTATTCGCGGCAGCGCTCGACCATGGCCGCCGAGTTATCCACCGCGATCACGCGGCAACCGTCGGTGCGCACATGACGGCGCAAGGCCTGGGTCACTGCGCCCAGGGACGAGCCCAGGTCGTAGAGCACGCTGTGCGGTTGGGCAAACTGCGCCGCAAGTACACCGAGGTTTTCGACAATCGTCGGGTAACCGGGCACCGAACGCTTGATCATGTCCGGGAACACCCGCACCACGTCCTCGTTAAAGGCGAAGTCCGGCACCTGGGGCAGGGGCTGGGCGAATAGGCGATCGGGTTCTTTGCTCACGGTTGTTCCGGCGACGAAGGGGAAAGGCCGGCATTTTAGCCAAGTTGGCCCTCGTGTGCGCGGGTTGTCTGATGGAAAGCCGAGGCGGTGATGCCCCACTGTCCGAGCCAGTAGGTGACGATCAACAAATACGGCGCGGCGTCGAACGACAGCACAAACCGATTGATACCGATCAGCGTGTCGGAAAACACAAACGACACCGCGCCCGCCGCCGCCAGCAGCGCCGAGCGTTTCGGTACATCGCTGCCCACGCGTGCCAGCGCGCGCCAGAGCATGGCGCTGATCACCAGTGCGTAAATCACCACCGGTACCAGCAGTTCGCCAAGGCCGTGGGAGATCAGGATGCCCAGCAGGATCGCGCCCACGCCCAGCGCCAATACCAACGGCAGCAGCGCCAGACGGCGACAGTCGCTGCAATAGGCTTTGAGGTAGGCCAGGTGGGCAAACAGGAAGGCGCCGAGGCCGAAGATAAACAGGTCGCCCGGCCAGGCCAGCAATACATCGCCGACCAGGGAGAAAATCAGCCCGAGGCTGATCCAGCGTCGGTAGTCGGTCGGCGGCGCATCATGCAGCCAGCCCAGCAGCGCCAGCACCGGCAGCGGCTTGACCAGCAGGCACAGCAACGTGGCATGGGTGCTCAGGCCGTAGATAAAGGTGCCTGCGCCCATCAACGCAAGAATCAGCCATGGCATATCAGTTCACCGTAATGGCGCAATCGAAGGTCTCGGCGGGCTCGGCTTCCGGTTCCCAGGGTTGCTGGGATGTCAGGCGCAAACGACCCTGGCCGGCCGTGAATGCCTGGAAGCGCCAGGTGGACTGGCCACCGCCGCCGATCACACCGGATTCCGAGCTGCTGTACACCTCGGGGCTCAGCGCACGCAGTACGCCACCGGCGGAATCCTGGATGGCCCAGCGGTAGCCGGTGGTGGGGTTGCTTGGCAGGGTGAGGATCAGGTTTTGCCCGGTCTTGAGTTGCAGCGGGCAAGCGCCCTGTTCTTCCACGGTGACGTTTTGCTTCGGCGCACTGGCGCAGGCGGCGAGCAGGCAAAGGCTCAGGGGGAGAAGCAGGCGGGCAGCGGTCATGGAGGCTCCGTTGTTTGGCGACGAAGACCGAGCATAACCGAAGATAAGACAGGGTGTTACAAGCAGGATACAGGTTGCGGCCACTCACGCCATCGGGGTGTAGAACCGTAGACATCGTTTACATCTGAAACCGGGGACATCGTTTACACATTTGAGGCCTGGACGCGGGTCATACCTCGTCCAAGCCTCCCCAAGGGATAATCACACAGGTACAAATCCCAAGCATCATCTTCAGCTTCTTTGAGCCCTATCCTTTCCCCGGACAGCGCCTCGCTGATAAATACCAACTTGCCGTTCCACTTGATCGATCCGTCCTGCCTGACGCTTCGAACTTTCATTTCTGCCGGATATTCCACATCGGGCAAGCATCCTGGATAAATTCGGGTGGACGGCACATACAAGTCTCCCGGACTTTTCATGCCGAGCGCTTCGTGAGGGCGTACGTAATTAAACTCATGCCTGAAATGCTCCAGCAAAAGCTGCTGCTCGACTAAGTTTTTCCCCAAGGGCAACTCAAGTTTCAAGCTACGGTGCATTCGTTCATGGCGACCATTCTGGGCGGGTCTTCCCGGCATGGTTCGCTCGGGATAAATACCCAGCCGAATCCACCAAACTGCCAGTGTGGAGATTCTTGCCAGGCCAGGAGAGGCGAACGGTACCCCGTTGTCCGAACGGATAACTTCCGGCATGCCGTACTCCTGAAAAAGCCTCTCAAAGGCCTGTTTTACAGGCTGGGTCATGATCTTGGGATGGGCCCTGCACGCTAAAATCAGCCGCGACGCATGGTCTGTGACGGTCAAAGGGAAGCACATCTGAGCATTAAGCATCTTGAACTGCCCTTTGTAGTCAGCACACCACGTCTTGTTAGGTTCGTCGGCCTTTCGCATTTGTGCGTGGGAGATGCTGTGTCGGCGTTTGAAGCGCCGCTTTTTGACGAGCCCAAGTCGGTCAAGCCATTGACCGGCCGTACTTGGAGAGGGCCAGGTGACGGAGGGATCTTCCAGCCGTAATAGCTCGAGAAGCTTTTTCGGCCCCCATTTATCGTGAGCCTCCTTCATCGCGACTACACGGGCCAAAATCTCGTCGTCGGTTTTATTTGGGCTGTTGTGAGGTCGCCGGGACAGTTCGGATAAAGACCTCAAATCGCCGTCGTGCCGGGCAATCCACTTATCGACGGTAGGTCGGCTAACGTCAAAGCGGCGTGCCAACTGGCTTTTAGTGAAGTTGCCAGAAAGCCAATCAGCTACCAGCTTGATTCTTTGATTCATGGGGGACTCTTGGTTCCAGGGCATGATCAGTTACCTCCTGATCATGCGTATTAGCCTGTAAACCATGTCCCCGGTTAGAAATGTAAACGATGTCCCCGGTTTGTACCGGGGCAAGCCCCCTCCCACATGTTGATGTGTGAACACATTCAAGTGTGGGAGGGGGGCTTGCCCCCGATGAGGCCAGTTCAGGCGCTAGCGCTCTATCAGAACAACACCTTCGCCACATCCGCAAAGCGCTTGGCAAAGTGCACGGTCATGCCTTCTTTCAGGTACTCCGGCAACTCTTCAAAACTGCCACGGTTCGGCTCCGGCAGAATCAGCTCGTGGATCTTCTGGCGCCGCGCCGCAATCACCTTCTCGCGTACCCCGCCAATCGGCAGCACATGCCCCGTCAACGTCAGTTCACCGGTCATGGCCACGCCTTTTTTCGGCGCTTGGTTGCGCGCCAGGGACAGCAGCGCGCTGGCCATGGTCACCCCGGCGCTCGGGCCGTCCTTCGGCGTGGCGCCTTCCGGTACGTGCAAGTGCACGAAGGCCTCGTCGAAGAACTTCGGATCGCCGCCAAACGACTTCAGGTTTGAGCTGATGTAGCTGTAGGCGATTTCGGCGGACTCTTTCATCACCTCACCCAACTGCCCGGTGAGCTTGAAGCCGCGATTGAGGGTGTGGATACGGGTCGCCTCGATCGGCAGGGTCGCGCCACCCATGCTGGTCCAGGCCAGACCGGTGATCACGCCGGTACCCGACAGTACCTGCTCGTTGCGGAACACCGGCATGCCGAGGGAGCTTTCCAGGTCTTTGTTGCCGATCTTGATCACCGAGTTCGGCTCGTCCAGCAGCTTGACCACCGCCTTGCGCACCAGTTTGCCCAGTTGTTTCTCCAACTGGCGCACCCCGGCTTCACGGGCGTACCCGTCGATCAGTGCACGCAGGGCGCCGTCACTGATGCTCAGGCTGTTTTTCGACACGCCGGCTTTTTCCAGCTGTTTTGGCCACAGGTGGCGTTTGGCGATGGCGACTTTTTCTTCGGTGATATAGCCCGACAGGCGAATCACTTCCATACGGTCCAGCAGCGGGCCGGGGATCGAGTCCAGGGTGTTGGCGGTGCACACGAACAGCACCTTGGACAGGTCCAGGCGCAGGTCCAGGTAGTGGTCGAGGAATTCGACGTTCTGCTCCGGGTCGAGGGTTTCCAGGAGTGCCGAAGCCGGGTCGCCCTGGAAGCTCTGGCCCATCTTGTCGATCTCGTCGAGCATGATCACCGGGTTCATCACTTCGACATCTTTAAGCGCCTGCACCAGCTTGCCCGGCAGGGCGCCGATGTAGGTGCGGCGATGGCCCTTGATCTCGGCCTCGTCGCGCATGCCGCCGACGCTGAAGCGATAGAACGGCCGCCCGAGGGACTCGGCGATGGACTTGCCCACGCTGGTCTTGCCCACGCCCGGCGGGCCCACCAGCAGCACGATGGAGCCAGCGACCTCGCCTTTATAGGCGCCCACCGCGAGGAACTCGAGGATGCGGCTCTTGATGTCATCCAGGCCGGCATGGTGCTTGTCCAGCACCTTGCGTGCGTGCTTGAGGTCGAGTTTGTCCTCGCCATACACGCCCCAGGGCACCGAGGTGGCCCAGTCCAGGTAATTGCGCGTGACGGCGTATTCCGGCGAGCCGGTTTCGAGGATCGACAGTTTGTTCAGTTCTTCATCTATACGTTTTTTCGCCTGGGCCGGCAGCACCTTGCCTTCCAGGCGTTGCTCGAACTGTTCGACGTCGGCGCTGCGATCGTCCTTGGTCAGCCCCAGTTCCTGCTGGATGACCTTGAGCTGTTCCTTGAGGAAGAACTCGCGCTGGTGTTCGCCGATCTTGCGGTTCACCTCGGCGGAGAGTTCTTTTTGCAGGCGTGCGACTTCCACCTCCTTGCGCAGCATCGGCAGGACTTTTTCCATACGCTTGAGCATCGGCACGCAGTCCAGCACTTCCTGCAGCTCGTTACCGGTGGCCGAGGTCAGCGCGGCGGCGAAGTCGGTGAGGGGCGACGGGTCGTTGGGGCTGAAGCGGTTGAGGTAGTTCTTCAGCTCTTCGCTGTACAGCGGGTTGAGCGGCAGCAGTTCCTTGATCGCATTGATCAGCGCCATGCCGTAGGCCTTGACCTCGTCGGTCGGCTCGCTCGGCTGGTGCGGGTATTCCACTTCCACCAGGTACGGTGGGCGGTGGTGCTTGAGCCAGGTCTTGATGCGCACGCGGGTCAGGCCCTGGGCGACGAATTGCAGCTTGCCGTTCTCGCGGCTGGCGTGGTGTACCTTCACCAGGGTGCCGTACAGCGGCAGGCTCGAGGTGTCGAAATGGCGCGGGTCTTCGGGTGGCGTGTCCATGAAGAACAAGGCCAGGGAGTGATGGTCGGATTTGCTCACCAGCTCCAGGGTCTCAGCCCATGGCTCTTCGTTGACGATCACCGGCAGCACTTGCGCCGGGAAGAACGGCCGATTGTGGATCGGGATGATGTAGACCTTGTCCGGCAGGTTTTGCCCAGGCAGGGCCAGGCCGGTATTGGACGAAGGGGTTTCAGCGTTTTCGGGGTCGGCGTAATCGTTGAGGTCGTAATCAGGGAATTCTTGCTGGTCGCTCATGGGGCACCTGCATCAGGAAGTATGCAGCTTAGATGGGGCGGGGTAGCAGTGGTTTCAATGGTGGGGGTGAGATAGCAACATATTGCAGGAAATTACTGCGGCGACATTGGTCAATATGGGTCAGCTGATTTTGTGGAGGTAAGCGGGGAGTGGCTGTTCTGGCAGCACCGACAGGACTTTCAAGCGCTGCAACATCCGTTGCCGCGCTCGTTGCAGATGCTCGCGCAGGTTCAACGCCGCCGCATCGAATGCGCCATGCAGCAGCAGCTCCAGAATCAAGCGATGTTCGGCGAGCATCGCCGGATCGGCGCCGATCCCCAGCAATCGGTAAAAAATCCGGCTGATGATCATCGGGCTCTGGCCCTGGCGAATCAGCGCGGCAATCTTGCGGTTCTGCAGGCCGGCCAGGCAGCGCTGGTGCAGGTCCTCTTCGATCTGCTCGATGGCTTCCAGGCTGCACTGGGGGCTGTCCTGGGCATCCAGCACGCGCTGCAGCATGGCTTCCAGCATGTCGCGGTCGAGGTTCGGGGCACTCTGGCGCAGGGCTTCGGGTTCGAGGCAGGCGCGCAGTTCGTAATCTTCGGTGACTTCCCGCGCGGTCAAGGGCCCCGCCAACCATTGGGAATAGGGCTCTTTTTCCACCAGGCCGCGGTCGCGCAGGCGCATCAGCGCTTCACGCACCACCGCGCGGCTGACGCCGTAGTGGTCGGCGGCGGCTTGCTCATCCAGGCGGTAATGGCCAAAGGCGATGCAGGTGGACAGCGCCGCGCCGATTTCCTCGACGATGCGCTCGCCCAGCGGCCGGGTGTCCACCAGTTCGGCCTCGCCATTGAGGCCCAGATGCGCATGGCTCAGGGGCAGGCGCAGCGGCTCCATGGTCAGGCCTTCGGGGTTGATCAGGTAACCCCGGCCGTTGAAGCGGCAGATCAGGCCTTCAGCGTGCAGCAGGTCCAGCGCTTTGCGCACCGGAACGCGGCTGGTGCCGAACAGCTCGGCCAGGGGCGCTTCGAGCAATACCAGGCCATGGCGGGCGGTGCCATTGACGATCGCGTCGCGCAACACCTGGTGAATCATCGCGTAACGGGAGGCCGAGGCGGACACTGCTTTCATCGATTTCTCAAAGGCATGTAGGACGATGGCCGGGGATTCTCTCATAAGTTGCGCCTGTCACCCTGCGCCACGTCGGTGGCACTTTTTTGGGGCCTTGAATGTAGGAATGTTACTTTTCTGCACCAAAATGTACTTATTAATAAAAGATACATTATTTCATTGGGAGCGCTTCGCAAGTGGGGCGCACATTTTTTTCCATCGATCAACACCATCTATCCCGTAGCTCTGGGTAAGAATGCGTAATCGCGCCACAAGCGCTACGCAGAGACTGGCACGAAAGCTGCCTTTGTAAAATGTACATTTTATTAATATGTACGTTTTATGAGGTTTCCGTGATGTCAGACGCCACTTCACTGGCCGAGGATTTCGCCAGCGGTCGCAGCGACCCGGTGCAAGCCCTTGAACAGGCACTCGATCAAGCGAGCCGCGCGACCAGCGTATTTATTGCCCTGACCGCCGAACGCGCCCGCCGTGAAGCCGAAGCGTCCGCCGCCCGGTGGCGTGCCGGCCAGCCCTTGAGCGTGTTCGATGGCGTGCCCCTGGCCTGGAAAGACCTGTTCGACGTAGCCGGCAGCATCACCACCGCCGGTGCCGCCTACCGCCGCACTGCGCCCGCCGCGTTGCTCGATGCTCCCAGCGTGGGCCTGTTGTGCCGTGCCGGGATGGTCAGCGTCGGCAAGACCAATCTCAGCGAACTCGCCTATTCCGGGTTGGGCCTGAATCCGCATTTCGGCACGCCGCACAATCCCCATGGCACCGACCAGGCACGCATTCCCGGGGGCTCGTCGTCCGGGTCGGCGGTGGCGGTCGCGGCCGGTATCGTGCCGATCGCCATGGGCACCGACACCGCAGGCTCCATCCGCATTCCGGCAGCGCTCAACGGCCTGGTGGGGTACCGCAGCAGCAGCCGACGCTACAGCCGCGACGGTGTGTTTCCCCTGGCCCGTTCCCTCGACAGCCTTGGCCCGTTGACCCGCAGCGTGCGCGATGCCTTGGCCATCGACGACCTGCTCCATGGCCGTGCCCGGCAGCACAGTGCCCGCCGCCTGAAAGGGCAGCGTTTTGTGTTGGAACAAGGCGTGCTGGCCGACGTGGAGCCTGCGGTGCGCAACAACCTGCTGCGTGCCGTTGAGCGACTGAAGGCCGAAGGTGCGCTGATTGAAGAGCGTGAAAGCACCCCGTTCCAGGCCACCCTGGACTTGATCAAGCACCAAGGCTGGCTTGGCGCGTTCGAAGCCTTCGCCCTGCACCAGGCCCTGCTCGACAGTGCTGACGCCGAACACCTCGACCCCCGCGTGCGCCGCCGCCTTGAAGCCGCGCGCGGATTGCCGGCCAGCCAACTGATCCACCTGACCGACGCACGCCGCCGCCTGCAACAGCAACTGCTCGATGCGCTTGACGGCGCGATCCTGATCACCCCCACCGTTGCCCATGTCGCCCCGGCGTTGGCACCGCTTGAGGCCGATGACGAACTGTTCGTCAAAACCAACCTCGCCACTCTGCGCCTGACCATGCCCGGCAGTTTTCTCGACATGCCGGGCATCAGCTTACCCAGCGGTCGCGATGCCCAGGGCCTGCCCACCGGGCTGCTGCTCAGCGCCCCGAGCGGAGAAGACGCGCGGCTGTTGCGCGCGGCCTTGTCCGTCGAATCCGTCCTCAACCTTTAAGGAGAAACACCATGGCTAAAGACATCCTCTGTGCATTTGGCGTCGACGTCGACGCCGTCGCCGGCTGGCTCGGTTCCTACGGCGGCGAAGACTCGCCCGACGACATCTCCCGCGGCCTGTTCGCCGGTGAAATCGGTGCGCCGCGCCTGCTCAAACTGTTCGAACGCTACGGCCTGCGCACCACCTGGTTTATCCCCGGCCACTCGATGGAAACCTTCCCCGAGCAGATGAAGGCCGTGGCCGACGCCGGCCACGAAATCGGCGTGCATGGCTACAGCCACGAAAACCCGATTGCGATGACCGCCGAGCAGGAAGAAATCGTCCTCGATAAATCCATCGAGTTGATCACCCAAGTCACCGGCAAACGCCCCACCGGCTACGTCGCGCCGTGGTGGGAATTCAGCAAGGTCACCAACGAGCTGTTGCTGAAAAAAGGCATCAAGTACGACCACAGCCTGATGCACAACGACTTCCACCCCTACTACGTACGCAAGGGCGACAGCTGGACCAAGATCGACTACAGCCAGCACCCCGACACCTGGATGAAACCCCTGGTGCGCGGCGAAGAAACCGACCTGGTGGAGATCCCGGCCAACTGGTACCTCGACGACCTGCCGCCGATGATGTTCATCAAGAAAGCCCCCAACAGCCACGGCTTCGTCAACCCGCGCCACCTCGAAGAAATGTGGCGCGACCAGTTCGACTGGGTCTACCGCGAGCACGAACACGCGGTGTTCACCATGACCATCCATCCCGACGTGTCCGGCCGCCCGCAAGTGCTGCTGATGCTCGAGCGCTTGATCGAACACATCCAGAGCCATGCCGGCGTGCGCTTCGTCACCTTCGACGAAATCGCCGACGACTTTATCCGCCGCCAACCGCGTACCTGATCCCAACCCAAGCAGCCCCCACCTCCCGAGGCGCGATTATGTCCATCTACAACAAGCTTGACCTGACTGGCTGGAAACCCCGGCAACTGACGTCCCAGGAAGTGCGCTTCGCCACCTGGATCGCGTTTTTCGCCTGGGTGTTTGCGGTGTACGACTTCATCCTGTTCGGCACCTTGCTGCCGGAGATCGGCCGACACTTTGGCTGGGGTGAAGTGGAGCAGGCTGAAATCGCGACCTGGGTGGCGGTGGGTACCGCCGTTGTCGCCTTGGCCATTGGGCCGATCGTCGACAAGCTGGGGCGGCGCAAAGGGATTATTTTCACCGTGGCCGGTTCCGCACTGTGCTCGGCGCTGACCGCCATTGGCGGCGCGTGGGGCAAGTCGCCGCTGATTCTGATCCGTTCGCTGGGCGGCCTGGGGTATGCCGAAGAAACCGTCAACGCCACTTATTTGACCGAGCTGTATGGCGCCTCGGAAGACCCGCGCCTGACCAAGCGCCGCGGCTTCATCTACAGCCTGGTGCAGGGCGGCTGGCCGGTCGGTGCGTTGATCGCCGCCGGCTTGACCGCGCTGTTGCTGCCGATCATCGGCTGGCAGGGTTGCTTCATCTTCGCCGCGATCCCGGCCATCGTCATCGCGATCATGGCGCGCAAGCTCAAGGAGAGCCCGCAGTTCCAGATCCACCAGCGCATCAGCCAACTGCGTAAAAGCGGTGCGGTGACCGAAGCGCAAAACGTTGCCGTGACCTACGGCGTGGATTACGACGAACACAGCAAGGCCGGTCTCAAGGCGGCCTTCCGTGGCCCGGCCCGTCGCGCCACCCTGGTGATCGGCGCTGCGCTGCTGCTCAACTGGGCAGCGATCCAGGTGTTCAGCGTGCTTGGCACCTCGGTGATCGTCAGCGTGCACCACATTTCGTTCGAGAACTCGCTGATCATCCTCGTGCTGTCGAACCTGGTGGGTTACTGCGGCTACCTCAGCCACGGCTGGATGGGCGACAAGATCGGCCGCCGCAATGTGATCGGCCTGGGCTGGATGCTCGGCGGCCTGGCGTTTGCCGGCATGCTGTTTGGCCCAAGCAATATGCCGATGGTGGTCGGGCTGTACAGCCTGGGCCTGTTCTTCCTGATCGGGCCGTACTCGGCGGCGCTGTTCTTTATCAGTGAAAGTTTCCCCACCAGCATCCGCGCCACCGGCGGCGCGATCATCCATGCCATGGGCCCGATTGGTGCCGTGGTCGCGGGCTTTGGTGCGACCCAGGTGTTGTCCGCCGGCAGTGACTGGCAGACCGCCGCGCTGTGGTTCGGCGCGCTGCCATGCTTCTTGTCCGGCGCGCTGATGTTTGCCGCACGCCATGTGCGTCCGGAAACCGTTCAGTAAGGAGAATGTGATGAGCCGTAAAGTTGCCCTGATTACCGGTGCCGCCAGTGGCATCGGCCAAGCCCTCGCCGTGGCCTATGCACGTTGTGGCGTGGCGGTGGTGGGCGGGTATTACCCGGCCGATCCCCACGACCCGGGCACCACCGTGTCGTTGGTGGAAGAGGCGGGGGGCGAGTGCCTGATGTTGCCGCTGGACGTGGGCGATACCGCCTCGGTGGACGCCCTCGCCGAGCAGGCGGTACAGCATTTCGGCCGGCTGGATTACGCGGTGGCCAACGCCGGTTTGCTGCGCCGTGCGCCGCTGCTGGAAATGACCGACGAGTTATGGAACGAGATGCTCAATGTCGACCTGACCGGGGTGATGCGTACCTTCCGCGCGGCGACGCGGCATATGAACGAAGGCGGCGCGCTGGTGGCGATCTCTTCGATTGCCGGCGGCGTGTATGGCTGGCAGGACCACAGCCACTACGCGGCGGCCAAGGCCGGTGTGCCGGGCTTGTGCCGTTCGCTGGCGGTGGAATTGGCGCCCCTGGGCATTCGCTGCAATGCGGTGATCCCGGGGTTGATCGAGACGCCGCAATCGCTGGATGCGAAGAACTCGCTGGGGCCGGAAGGTCTGGCAAAGGCTGCTCGAGCGATTCCGTTGGGGCGGGTAGGGCGCGCGGATGAAGTGGCGTCGCTGGTGCAGTTCTTGACCAGTGAAGCGTCGAGTTATTTGACCGGGCAGAGCATCGTCATCGACGGCGGCCTCACCGTGCGCTGGCCTGACTGACTGATGTACTCAATCCAAATGTGGGAGGGGGCTTGCCCCCTCCCACATTGGAACTGTGTTTGTTTCAGGAGATTTTCATATGCCTCAACTGAATAACCGCCGCGCCGTGATCACCGGCGCCGGCAGCGGCATCGGTGCCGCCATCGCCCGCGCCTATGCCGTTGAAGGTGCGCGCCTGTTACTGGCCGACCGCAACCCCGCCAGCCTCGCCGAAACCGCGACCGCCTGCCGTAACCTGGGCGCCGAGGTGGTCGAGTGCGTGGCCGATGTGGGCACGGTCGAAGGCGCCCAGGCCAGTGTCGACCGTTGCGTCGAACATTTCGGCGGCATCGATATCCTGGTCAACAATGCCGGGATGCTCACCCAGGCGCGTTGCGTCGACCTGTCCATCGAGATGTGGAACGACATGCTGCGCGTCGACCTCACCAGTGTGTTCGTCGCCAGCCAGCGCGCCTTGCCGCATATGTTGGCGCAGCGTTGGGGGCGGATCATCAACGTGGCGTCGCAACTGGGCATCAAGGGCGGCGCCGAACTCACCCACTACGCGGCCGCCAAGGCCGGCGTCATCGGTTTTACCAAGTCCCTGGCCCTGGAAGTGGCCAAGGACAATGTGCTGGTCAACGCCATCGCTCCCGGTCCGATTGAGACGCCGTTAGTGGGCGGTATCAGCGCCGACTGGAAGCGTGCCAAGGCCGCTGAATTGCCCTTGGGACGCTTCGGCCTGGCGGATGAAGTGGCGCCCACCGCCGTGCTGCTGGCCAGCGAGCCGGGCGGCAACCTGTTCGTCGGTCAGACTCTGGGCCCGAACTCCGGCGATGTCATGCCATGAGTGGGGTGTAGCCATGTGCGGACTCTGCGGACTGCTCGGGGAAGACCTGCACTGGAGCGATCCCCTGGGCGATGAACTGCCCAGGCGCCGCGAACGCCTGCGCCGTATCGCCGCGATCAACCAGGTCCTGGCGGTGTTCCGGCTCAAGGTCGAAGACTTCCAGGGCGCGTCCTATCTGCTGGTGGGCGCCACCGGTAAACAGGCACTGGCGAGCGGGCTGGATCAACTCTGGCAGGCGGCTGAAGCCATGCTCGGCCGGCCGCTGGATCCCCTTGATCCGCGACTGCTCGATCACTTGGAGTCAGCCCCATGAGCATGCCCCTGAATGTCATCACCGGCTTCCTTGGCAGCGGCAAGACCACCTTGCTCAAGCGTCTGCTGCAAGGCGAAAGCCTGGGCGACACGGCACTGCTGATCAACGAATTCGGTGATATCGGCATCGACCATCTGCTGGTGGAAGAAGTCGCGCCGAACACCGTGCTGCTGCCCAGCGGCTGCATCTGCTGCTCCATCCGTGGCGAGCTCAAGGACGCGTTGCTCGGCCTGTTGCAACGCCGCGAGCGTGGCGAAATCCCCGCGTTCAAACGGGTGATCCTCGAGACCACCGGCCTGGCCGACCCGGCCCCGATCCTCGCCACCTTGAACAACGACGTGCAGCTGCGCGGGCGTTTTCATATCGGCCTGGTGGTGACGCTGGTCGATGCCAGCCACGCCGCGTTGCAGGAACGCCTGCACCCGGAATGGCTGGCCCAGGTCGCGGCGGCAGACCGTTTGCTGCTGAGCAAGACTGATCTTGTGGATGACTGTGAACCGCTGCGTGCGCACCTGCAGGCGCTCAACGCCGGTACGCCGATCCTCGATACCCACGCCATCCACAGCGGCGACCAACTGTTGCTCGGCGAAGGCCTGCGCAGTGCCGAGCCCGCCCTGGAAGTCAGCCGCTGGCAATTGCACCAGACCACCAGCGCCACCCATGGTACGGCCCAGGTGTGCAGTATGACCTTCGACCGGCCGCTGGACTGGGTCGGCTTCGGGGTGTGGTTGTCGATGCTGTTAAGATGCCACGGCGAACGAATCCTTCGTGTCAAAGGACTGCTCAACGTGAACGCCAGTAACGCCCCCATCGTCATTCATGGCGTGCAGCATTGCCTGCATGCCCCGGTCCATCTGCCCGCGTGGCCAGGCACCGAGCGGCAATCGCGCCTGGTGTTTATCCTGCGCGGTCTCGACCCAGCGTTGCTGCGGCGTTCCTTTGAGGTGTTCTCACGGCGGTTCGCCGGATGATCACCTTACGGGTGCTCGGCACCTCGGTCACTTTGCTCGAATGCCTGCGGGTGCGCGCCGAACAGGAACTGGGGATTCGCCTGGTGTACCAGGTGCACGATGTGGAGCAGGCCCAGCGCATCGCAGTGATGCAGCCCGACAGCTACGACCTCTACGACCAATGGTTTCACAACGTCGACTTCGTGTGGCCGGCCCGGGCGATCCAGCCCATCGACACGCGGCGCATCGCGCTGTGGCACGAGATCAACGACCTGCCCAAGCGCGGTCGGCTGTCGCCCAATGACCGCCTGGGCAGCGGCAGCGTGCCCAGCGAACGCCTGTTCGTGCAGCACGACGGCAGCCTCGGCAGCACCGTCACCGAGCGCATCAGCATGCTGCCCCTGACCCACAATGCCGACAGCTTCGCCTACCGCCCCGAGCGCCTGCCCGAGGGTTTTTGCCACGGTAACGAAAGCTGGGGCTGGCTGCTGGACCCGGCCTGGCGCGCCCGCACGGCGTTGCAGAGCGATGCCGCCATCGGCGCCCTGGATGCTGCGCTGGCGGTGCAGGGCGCGGGGCTGGCGCGCTTCAACGACATCGGCAATATGAGCATCGAAGAGATCGACGTGCTCGCCGATATTCTGGTGCGCAAGCAGAAGGAAGGGCATTTCGCCGCGTTCTGGTCCGACGATGAAGAGGCGGCGCAACTGATGCTCAGCCCGAGCATCGATATCCAGAGCCTGTGGTCGCCAACCCTGATGCGCCTGCACCGCGCCGGAGTGAAATACCGCCTGGCGGTGCCCCGCGAAGGCTATCGCGCCTGGTTCGGCGGCTTGTCATTGTCGCGCCATGCCCAGGGGCCGGTGCTGGACGCGGCCTACGCGTACCTCAATTGGTGGTTGTCCGGCTGGCCGGGCGCGGTGATGGCGCGCCAGGGTTACTACATCGGCAACCCGGCGCGCAGCCGTGATCACCTGAGCAGTGCCGAGTGGGATTACTGGTACGCCGGCAAGCCTGCGCGGGAGGAGCTGCTCGGCAGTGATGGGTTGCCGTTGATCGATATCGGCGAGGTGCGCGATGGCGGCTCCTATGAGCAGCGCATGGGGCATATCGCGGTGTGGAACTCGGTCATGGATGAGCACAACTACCTGGTGCGGCGTTGGGGGGACTTCATGCGCGCCCGCAGCTGACAGGCGGATATGGCCAAGCGGTTGTCGCCAATAAAATGACAGTTAAAACCCCGGTTTTATTCGGTGCGCTTATGCGATGTCCCAGCTAATCTGCTAAAACAAAAAGTCCAGTCTAAATGGATGTTTTTTTGACAGCAGGTCAGGGCGCAAGGAGTGCACATGACTAAGGGACGCGGCGGCGAGCGGCGAACGCTGCCGGAGGGCACTGCCATGACATGGCGCCATACCTTTCAAACCCGTATTGCCGGGGTGTTGGCGCTGTTGCTGCTGGTGGTGGTCGCCGCCACCTATTTCGCTGTCAAGAGCGCCACCCGCCGTGCCGTGGAGAACCAGGCACAAGTCCAACTGAAAACCGGAACCCAGGTATTCGAGCGTCTGCTGGACCTGCGCGGGCGGCGCCTGCAATACGGGCTCGACTGGCTCGCCGGCGATGGTCCGTTCAAGCAGGCCGTGGCCGGAGGCAAGCCCGCACCGATCCTGGCGGCACTGCGGCGCCACGGCACCGGCATTCGTTCCAGCGAAGTGTTTGTGCTGGGCCTGGATGGCAAGGTCATGGTCAGCACACTCCCCATCCTCACCCGCGGCCAGCTGTTCCCCTATGACGCCGCCTTGCGTCATGCGCGGCGCAGTGGCCTGCACATGGTGATCGTGGCCCTGGATGGGCGGCCTTACCTGCTGGTGCAGGATGAAGTGCGCGACCCGTTGCCCATCGCGCGCATCGTGATGGGCTTTGCCATGGACCAACTGTTCGCCTATGAACTGCGCTCCATGAGCAACCTGGAAGTGTCGTTTCTCAGTGTGCAGGACGGCACGCCCGGCCCGCTGTTCAGCACCCAGCCCGACGCGTACCGGGCCACCGCCCTCAGCCTGCTGCACGACGCTCCGCTCAACCCTGAGGCACAGATCCATGGGTTCCACGGTCAGCGCGTGCTCAGCCGCGTGCTTCCATTGGCCAATACCGGCGACGGCGATGACGTGCGCGTATTGCTGCAAAGCCCGCTGGACCATGCGCTGGAATCCTTTGCGCCGCTGGACCGGCAGTTTCTCGGGATTGCCCTGGCGGTGCTGCTGGTGTCGCTGGCCGGCGCGCTGTTCCTGGCGCGGCGGGTGTCGCGCCCGCTCAACGCCCTCGTGGAGGCGGCGGGGCGCATCGGCGCCGGTGATTACCGCACGCCGGTGCGGGCACGCAGCCACGATGAGTTCGGTTTGCTGGCCCGCGCCTTCAACGCCATGCAAAGCGGCATCGCCGTGCGCGAACGGCAACTGGCCCATAACGCCCTGCATGATCCGCTCACCGGCCTGCCTAACCGAGCCCTGGCCATGGAGCGCCTGGGCAGTGCGATCAGTGCACGGCGGCCGGTGGTATTGCTGTACCTGGGCATCGAGAACTACCGGGTGATCAACGAAGGCTTCGGCCCGGAGGGGGTCGAGGACATGCTGCGCGAAGCCAGCCGCTGCCTGTCCATGAGCCTGCTGGCCAGCGACACGGCGGCGCGCATCACCGGCAGCGAGTTCTTGCTGTTGCTGGAAAACACCGAGATCGACCGCGCCGTCGCCCGCGCCGACCGCCTCTACGCGCTGCTTACCGAGCCCCAGCGCATCGGCAATGATGAAGTGCGCCACGAAGTCAGCATCGGCATCGCCGCCTACCCCGCCGATGGCCAGCAGGTGGAAGAGTTGATCAGTCGCGCCGCCATCGCCCGCCACGATGCGGCGACGCTGCCGGGTTATCTGCAGATCTACCAGCAGGACCGCGACCTCGCCCACCAGCGCCAGATCACCCTGATCCGCGACCTGCGCCGGGCCGTCGTCGAAGGCGAGCTGTACCTGTGCTACCAGCCCAAGCTCGACCTCAAGCATGGCGAGGTGTGCCAGGCCGAAGCCCTGCTGCGCTGGCAGCATCCCACCCTGGGGCTGGTGTCGCCCGCCGAGTTCATCCCCCTGGCCGAGCGCACCGGCAGCATGGGCGGCCTGACCCTGTGGGTGATCGAAGAAGCCATCCGCCAGATCGGCGAGTGGTCGCAGCGCGGCATGCACATTCAATTGTCGGTGAACATCTCGGTGGATGACCTGGCCGATGACGACCTGGCGATCCGCGTCAGCACCTTGCTGATGCAGTACGGCGTGGCGGCCCGGCAGCTGATTTTCGAAATCACCGAAAGCGCGATCATGCACAACGCGCAGCAAGCCTTGAGCGTGCTGGAGCAACTGCGCGGCTGCGGCATCAGCCTGTCGGTGGATGACTTCGGCACCGGCTATTCCTCCCTGGCGCAACTGCAGCGCCTGCCGGTGCAGGAGTTGAAGATCGACCAATCCTTCGTGCGCAACCTCGACAGCACCAGCGGCGACGGCGTGATCGTGCGTTCGACCATCGAAATGAGCCACAACCTGGGGCTCAAGGTGGTGGCCGAAGGTGTGGAATTCGAGCCCAGCCTCAAGCTGCTCAAGCAGTGGAACTGCGATACGGCCCAGGGCTACTTGATCAGCCGTCCGCTCAATGCCATGGCGTTCGAGTTGTGGATGCGGCGGGAACGCAAGCCGCTCTGAAGCACCGCATAATCCAACACCGCGCAAATCCGCAGCTGCTATGGAAGGCACAAAAAAGGCGGCTACCTGTGAGGGTAGCCGCCTTGGTTTTGCCGCCGATAAAGCTTAATCCGGCAGTTTGAACGCCATCACGTAGTCACCCTGCTTGGTCCCCAGGGAACCATGACCACCCGCCATGACCAGCACGTACTGCTTGCCGTCCTTGCCGGTGTAGGTCATCGGGGTGGTTTGCGCGCCGGCGGGCAGGCGGCCTTCCCACAACTGCTTGCCGTTTTTCACGTCATAGGCACGCAGGTACTGGTCGAGGGTACCGCTGAGGAACGACACGCCACCGGCGGTGGTGAAGGTGCCGCCCAGGCTCGGTACGCCCATGGTCAGCGGGACCGGAACCGGCGAGCTGTCACGCACGGTACCGTTCTTGTGCATCCAGATGGTCTGGTGGGTGGTCAGGTCGACCGCGGCCACGTAACCCCACGCCGGTGCCTGGCACGGCAGGCCCAGAGGCGACAGCAGTGCTTCGAGGATCACGCCGTACGGCGCGCCTTTGTTCGGCTGCACGCCCTGGGTTTCGCTGACACGAGGGCCTTGCTTGGCGATATTGGCCGCCGGGATCAGCTTGGATTTGAACGCCATGTAGCTCGGGTTCACGAAAGCGATCTGACGTACCGGGTCGACGGAGATGCCACCCCAGTCGAACACGCCGAAGTTACCTGGGTAAACGATCGAACCTTGCAGCGAGGGCGGGGTGAACGGGCCGTCGTAGCGCATGGATTTGAAATCGATGCGGCACAGCATCTGGTCGAACGGCGTCACGCCCCACATGTCACGCTCCTTGAGGGGCGGAGGCATGAAGTTCAGCTCGGACTTCGGCTGGGTCGGGGAAGTACGGTCGCCCGCGACAGCGCCCTGGGGCACGGCCACTTCGTGGATCGGCACCACCGGCTGGCCGGTGGCGCGGTCCAGCACGTAGATGCTGCCTTGCTTGGTCGATGCCATCACCGCCTGCTTCACGCCGGCTTCGGTCTTGATGTCGATCAGCGACGGCTGGCCGCCCACGTCCATGTCCCACAGGTCATGGTGAGTGAACTGGAAGGTCCACTTCACGTGGCCGCTGTCGATGTCCAGGGCGGTCAGGCCCGCAGCGTATTTCTCGGAATCGTCGGTACGGTCGCCGCCGTACTGGTCGGGCATCTGGTTGCCCATCGGCAGGTAGAGCATGCCGAGTTTTTCATCCACGGCGAACATGGACCACATGTTCGGCGAGTTGCGGGTGTAGGTCTTGCCTTCGGCCAACGGGGTGGTGTCGTCCGGGTTGCCGCTGTCCCAGTTCCACACCAGCTTGCCGGTGTGCACATCGAACGCGCGGATCACGCCGCTGGGCTCGTCGGTGGAGACGTTATCGGTGACGTGGCCACCAATCACCACCAGGTTTTTGGTCACGGCCGGTGGCGAAGTGGAGTAGTAACCGCCTGGGGCGAAGCTGCCGATGTTGGCACGCAGGTCGACCTGGCCTTTATCACCGAAGTCTTCGCACATCTTGCCGGTGTCGGCGTTCAGGGCGATCAGGCGGGTGTCGGCGGTCGGCACGAAGATGCGTTTCGGGCAGGCATTCGGTGCGGCGGCCGGGCTGGCGCTGCCGGTCGGGCTCTGCTCGGAAGCGTAGGCGGCGTCATCGTGATACGACACGCCACGGCAGGTCATGTGCGCCCAACCCTTGAAGTTCTCGGCACCCTGGCTGCTGATCTTCGGATCGAAGCGCCAGATTTCCTTGCCGGTGTCCGGGTCCAGCGCAATCACCTGGCTGTGGGGCGTGCACACGTAGAGCATGCCGTTGACCTTCAGCGGGGTGTTTTCCGCGGTGGTCTCGCCTGGATCGTTCGGGCCGGGGATGTCGCCGGTGCGATAGGTCCACGCCGGTACCAGCTTGTGCGCGTTTTCCGGAGTGATCTGCGCCAACGGCGAGTAACGATCACCGTAGGCCGAGCGGCCATAGGAGTTCCAGTCGCCATCGGCCTGGGACGGTGCAGCGCTGGCCATGCCCGGTACCGCGTCGCGGTCCAGTTGGCCGGTCTTGACCATTTCACCGGGGTTGGTGAATTGGCTGGCCAGGGCGGTTGCACCGGCCAGCACCACGGCCACGCTCAGCGCGCCAGTGCCCAGCGGGGCAGGTTGGCCGCGCAGCAACGGACGGCGAAACCACGGGAGCAGCATGACGATGCCCAGGGCGAACAGCAGCGCCAGGCGCGGCACCAGCTGCCACCAATCCAGGCCGACTTCCCACAAGGCCCATACGGTGCTGGCGAACAGCACCAGAGCGTACAGGCCCAGCGCGGCGCGGCGGGTGGCCAGCAGCAGGAGGCCGGTCAGGGTGATGCCGATACCGGCCAGCAGGTAGTACAGCGACCCGCCGAGCAGGCTCAGCTTGACGCCGCCGGCCAGCAAGGCCAGGCCCATGATCAGCAGCAAGACGCCTAGCAGCCTCGGCAGCAGGCGGCTCGGACGTGAAGCACCGTCAGTGCTCATAGTTGTGTTTCTCCGTTACGTTGGAATTATGTATCCCCGTGTTTCTTCACTGTAGATGACGATTCGACACGGGCTTGGTTCAGCGTTAATTACGTTTTTCTGTGGATAACGGACTTATCCACAGGTGGGCGATTTATTCCCGTGCGCAGGTCGGCGTAAGACAGCGCTGTCTTGGCGGGTAGGAATAATCAGCAAAGTGGGGTCGGCCGGGGGAGTGAAACGTTTCAGGTTATTGCCGACAAGGATAAAGCGCTGGCGCACCAAGAGAAAGCACGAATCGCAAGATGCATCATTTCAGATTTGGTAACAGTGACAGATCGTCGCTGCCAAGTAAGAGGGTAGGGGGCAAGCCCCAATGCTAGTCAGTTAAGAGATAGAACGGGCAAACAGTAACCTGTGGCGAGCGGGCTTGCCCCGCGTTGGGCTGCGCAGCAGCCCCAAGCACAGCCCCGGAGCTGCCTGGCACACTGCAGCGCTCTTATTGGGGCTGCTTCCAGCCCAACGCGGGGCAAGCCCGCTCGCCACAGTTACAGTGTTCCTCCTTAACTGACTGGTATTAGGGCTTGCCCCCTCCCACTGGGGCTTTCAGTGTGTTTAGAAGGTGGTGCGGATGCCCAATTGCACACTGCGCCCCGGTGCCGGCGCGATATCGCGCAGGATCGAGCTGGCATAGCGCACGGTCTGGTTGGTCAGGTTTTCACCGTTCACAAACGCCAACCATTGACTGCCGCCGACATTGAAGCGATAGCCGGCGCTCGCGCCCAGGGTGGTGTAGCCATCGGTACCGCTCTCGTTATCCGGCACACGCCCTTGCCCGGCCGCGTGCTCGACGTCGATGCGCGCCTGCCAGCGATCCAGTTCCCACAGCAGGCCGCTGTTCAAGCGCAGCGGCGCGATGCGTGGCAAGGCTTCGCCGGTGTCCAGGTTGGTGGCGCGGGTGTAGTCGCCTGACAGCTCCAGCGCGAACTTGCCGTAGGCGCCCTCACTGAGCTTCCAGTGATCCTGGGCCTCGAAGCCGGCGAAACGTGCGCGCACACCGGAGTATTCGTACTCGGGGATGCCGCCAGCGTCTTCTTCGCCTTCGTCGTTCAGCGTACGACCGGTGCCCAGCAAACCGATGTAATTGGAGAAGTGGCTGTAGAACACGCCGAAGCTGCCCTTGTGGGTGCCGGTGTCAAAGCGCAGAGCCAGGTCGCTGGACACGGCTTTCTCTTTCTTTAAATGGGCGTCGCCCAACTCATAGGTGCCGGTGGCGACGTGGGCACCGTTGGCGTACAGCTCGTAGAAGGTCGGTGCGCGCTCGGTGTAGCCCAGGGTCGCGGCCACGGACCAGATCGGCGTGAGGGTATACACCGCGCCCGACGACAGGCTGCCGGCGGTGAAGTGGTTGCTCCTGTCGGCGCCGGCGAAGCGTTCGTTGCCCTTGGCGTCGGGGTCGATGCGGGTGTGTTCCAGGCGCCCGCCGAGGCTGAGTTTCAGGCGGTCGGTGGCCTGCATTTCTTCGAGGATAAACAGCGCGCCGGCGTTGGTGTCGGTCTGCGGCACGAAGGCTTCTTCGCCCAAGGCCGAGAACTCGTTGCGCGTCACCTGCGCACCGACCACGCCGTCGAATGGGCCGAGCGGCTGGTGACGGGCTTCGACGCGGGCTTCGTAGCCCTTGTTCTTGAAGACCGTACCGGTTTCGCCGCCTTCGATTTCGCGGTGCTCGTAGTCGGTATAACCGGCGTCGACTTTGACCGAGGTAAACGGGCCTTGCAGGTTGCGGATTTCGGACGCGAACCCGTAGTGATCCTGCTGCATGCGGATGCGCACATCCTGTTCGGCCGGGGAGCCGTAGTTGCTGTCGTAGTTGCTGTAGGACAGCCCGGCGTAACCGTCGTCCCAGGTGTAAGAGCCGCCTACCGCGCCGCCGTCCTGGCGCCCGTCGCTGTTGCCCAGGCGGCCGTTCCTGCCGGGTGCGTCGTCGCTGTCCGGGGCGTGGCGGCTGCGGGCCTGACCGGGGATTTTCAGGTCGTTGAATTCCCGCGCGTTGGCATCCAGGTGCAAGGCGAAGGTGCCATTGCCGGCTTCCAGCTTGCCCGCACTGCTGCGCGTGGTGTCGGCGCCGCCGTAACGCAGTTCACCGGCGCCGTGGATGCCCTCGATGGCTTCGGTGGGGATGCGGTTGTCGAAGGTGTTGACCACGCCACCGATGGCGCTGCCGCCATACAACAGCGCTGCCGGGCCGCGTACGATTTCAATGCGTTCGACATTCACCGGGTCCAGCGGTACCGCATGGTCGTAGGACAGTGACGAGGCATCCAACACCCCCACGCCATTGCGCAGGATGCGAATGCGGTCGCCGTCTTGGCCACGGATGATCGGCCGGCTGGCGCCCGGGCCAAAGTACGAAGACGACACGCCCGGCTGCTTGTTCAGGGTTTCGCCGAGGCTGCCTTTTTGTTGCAGGGTCAGCTCATCACCCTCCAGCACGGTGGTCGGCGAGGCGAGTTGCTCGCTGCCCAGCGGGTTGCCGGTGATGACTTGGGGTTGCAGTTCCAGGGCGTGGGCTTCCGAGCTGATCAGCAGGGCGGCGGCGAGCGGCGACAAGCGCCACAGGGAGGAGAGGGACATCGGACATTCCTTGGCAAAACGACGAAAAGATTTGAGATGTATCGTTACAATATAACATCTCTTTTTTGCCGAGAGCGGGAACTTTTTTTACCTGCCAGGGCGGAGTGATAAGGTGTGCGCCTTCGTGAGCACTTTTTCATAGGCCCGGCATGACCGCGACAAACAACGATCCCCTCCACGGCGTGACCCTGCAACACGTCCTCACCACCCTGGTGGAACACTACGAATGGGCAGGCCTGGCCGAACGCATTGATATCCGTTGCTTCAAGAGCGACCCGAGCATCAAGTCGAGCCTGACGTTCCTGCGCAAGACCCCATGGGCGCGGGAGAAGGTCGAAGGCTTGTACGTCAAGCTGATGCGCACCAAACGCCCGCTGGATTGACCTCATGAAGCGGTATGTGGCGGCAGCGGCGCTGGCCGGTTGGGTGGGCCTGGCGATTCAGCAATACCTGATTTTCTATTCGCGCTGGGAGTCCGGCGCCAGCCTGCTCGGCGGGCTGATCAACTTCTTCAGTTTCTTCACGGTGCTGACCAATACCCTGGCAGCGGTGGTGCTGAGCTATGCGTGGGTGAAGCGCGATTCTGCAGCCAGGCGGTTTTTCCTCGCCCCCGGCGTCAGCAGCGGCATCGCCGTCAGCATCGTGGTGGTCGGCTTGGCCTACAGCCTGTTGCTGAGGCATCTGTGGCAGCCCGAAGGCTTTCAATGGATCGCCGATGAACTGCTGCACGACGTGATGCCGCTGCTGTTCGTGCTGTACTGGTGGCGCTGCGTGCCCAAGGGCCAGTTGCGCCTCAAGCACATTGGCCTGTGGGTCATCTACCCGCTGGTGTACTTCGGCTATGTGCTGCTGCGCGGGGATTTGCTTGGGCAGTACCAGTACCCGTTCATCGATGTCGGCACCCTGGGTTATCCACAAGTGTTTGTGAATGCCGGGGGGATCCTGCTGGGGTTCGTGCTGGTTGCCCTGGCGGCGGTCGGCCTGGACAAGACCTTGAAGTCACCCCGAATTTAACCTGTACAGATCTCTGAGCAGGGAGCAATTCCCTTCTCCCAGGCTTTAAGCCTCTTCATTCCCCCCGCTGCGCACCGTCCATGGTTTTCCATTGAACGGTGTTTCACCACGTCGCGCACTTATCAACATGTTAGTTGATGTGCTCCAGTAAACGTTGTTATTTTTCGTTGAGTGTAATCCCTCTCTTACAGTGATATCTGAAGACGAGTTTCTGCAACTAAAGCTGATGTAGTCCAATTCTTACGGGTAATTTTAAAGTTTTGGCAATTTGCCATATTTTTCCTATGTGTCCGAGTGTTGCAAGGCTACGCAATTAGAAGAACTGGCCGACTTATGTTTTTTGAAATTGGCCGGGATAATCGCCTGGCTTCAAATGAGCTGGTTTGCAATACAAGTAATTGGAATAAATAGAGGGATTCTGTGCGCCACGGCGGCGGAATCACTTAAACAACGTTTATTACTCATGTGGGCATCTATAAATGAAAGCTAAAATGAAAACCGCGCTGTTCTCTATCGGGCTGTTGGTGGGGTCGATGTCCGTTGCCCAGGCGGCGGACGGAACTGTCACGTTTCTGGGGTCGGTCCATTCGGGTGCCTGCTCTATCAAGCCTGATTCGGTCGATCAGACCATTCCCCTTGGCGCGATCGCAAAACATCAATTGCAAGCGGGCGGGAAGTCCGAGCCGCGTCGTCTGCTGATTGAACTGGAGGGCTGCGACCTGGCGGGTCTCACCGATAACACCGTGACCACCACCTTCACCGGAGCGCCATCGAGCGTTGTGCCGGGTGCGCTGGGCACCGTCGGGAGCGCGGGCAATGTGGGCATCATGATGACCCATGGCAGTAAACCCGTTGAATTGGGCGTGGCTACCACGCCGCAAGTGATTGCCGCCGGTGACAACACGCTGGAGTTCGGTGCCTATGTACAAGGCGCTGCCACGGGCGACATCGTACCGGGCGACTTCAGCGCGGTGACCAACTTCACCTTGGCTTATCAGTAAGCGTTTTCCCCCGCCACCCAGCGTGGCGGGGGAGGCTGGTGGAGGCACAGGTGAAAACATTCATAAGTCTCGCTATCTCCTCTTCTTTGGCGATGTTCATCAGCCCTGGGGTGGTTGCCCAGGAGCCTGCTCAAGGTGATGGGCTTGTCACGCTGGGAGGAGAGGTCGTCGACTCGGCCTGCGGGCTGGAGTTGGTCAGCGTCGATCAAACCATCGATATGGACCCCGAGCCCATTGGCCGGTTCCTGCGGCGCGCCAGGGGCCAGGACCAGTCCTTCCAGTTGCGCCTGGTCAATTGCACCTTGAGTCGTACCGATCCATCCCGTCCAGGGGTGACGCTGCCCGACTGGCAGCACCTTCGGGTGACGTTTGACGGCCCCACGGATAGAGGTGGTCGTTCTTTTGCGGTCTTTGGTGGCTCCCAAGGCGTTGCGCTGAATATTGAGGATTCCGCTGGCCAGTTAAGTGTTCCGGGTCAGCCGATGACTCCACATCCGTTAACGGAAGGCGATATGACGCTGCACTACACGCTTCATTTTGTCGGTAACGGATTGCCCATAGTGGCCGGAGCCCACCGTACTGCCGTGCGGTTCAAGTTGGAATATTTTTGAACGTTGATGGGTTGCTTGCATGTTAAATACAGCGAAGGTCAAAAATACGCTGCGCCCAAGCCTTTTTGGCGGGTTGATATCATTGGCAGGCACTGCACTGGCTGCTGGGGATATTGAGTTTAATACTGATGTTCTTGATCTGAGTGATCGCACTAATATTGACTTGTCTCAGTTTGCCCGCAGCGGGTTTATTCTGCCGGGCACCTATTCGATGGTAGTGCAGATTAATGCCCAGCCTATTGCTGAGCAATCGGTGGCTTTCTATCCCCCCGATAATGACCCTAAAGGCAGCCAGGCATGTTTATCGCTGGATCTTGTCGATCAATTGGGTCTCAAGGCGTCGGACGCGGCCAAACTCAAATGGTGGAAAAACGGCGAGTGCCTGGATACCGAAAGTTTGCCTGGCATGGAGGTCAGTGGCGACCTGGCCACCTCCACACTGAACATCAACCTGCCCCAGGCCTACCTCGAGTACAGCGCCATTCATTGGGATCCGCCGTCCCGGTGGGATGAGGGTGTGCCGGGGCTGTTGGTTGACTACAACATGACGGCGCAGTCCAGCTATCAAAAGAATGACGGCACCCGCAACAACCTCAGTGGTAACGGAACCCTTGGCGCCAATGCCGGGGCCTGGCGCCTGAGGGCCGACTGGCAGGGGCGGATCGAGAAAGGCGTGGAGGGGGCACCCAGGGATCAACAACAGTTGGAGTGGAGTCGTTACTACGCCTATCGCGCAGTGCCTGCACTGAAGGCACGCTTGACGGTCGGAGAGGACTACCTGTACTCGGACATCTTCGACAGCTTCCGTTTTACCGGTGCTTCACTGATCTCGGATCAAAGCCAACTGCCACCCAACCTGCGTGGCTACGCACCGGAAGTCGTCGGGGTCGCCAAGACCAACGCAAGAATCATCATCAGCCAGAAGGGCCGCGTGCTGTATGAAACGCTGGTTGCCGCAGGCCCTTATCGCATTCAGGACCTCAGCGACGCCGTGAGTGGCACTCTGGATGTGCGGGTCGAGGAGCAGGATGGTTCGGTTCAGACCTTCCAGATCGATACGGCAGGCGTTCCCTACCTGACACGTCCTGGGCACGTTCGATACAAGCTGGCGACCGGGCGCCCGTCCGATCTTCAGTACGGCGCCAACGGCAGCGTTTTCGGCACCGGCGAATTCTCCTGGGGGATCAGCAATGGTTGGTCGCTGTTTGGCGGCGGGATAACGGATAACAACTACCGCGCATTGTCTGTCGGGGTCGGTCGCGACCTGCTGGCGTTCGGCGCCGTATCGCTGGATGCCACCCAGTCCCACGCCAGTGTGTGGAACCAGACACTCTCGGGCAAATCCTACCGCCTTCAATACTCCAAGCACTTCGAGCAGTACGACAGCCAGGTCACGTTTGCCGGTTACCGGTTTTCCGAGAAAAACTACTTGAGCATGAGCGAGTACCTGGACGCCCGTCATTACGGGTTGAACGGTGAGCGCGGCGGGATCGAGCGCGGTGAATACATCGAGGGCTGGAAGCCGATTGGCGACAGCAAGGCCCTGTATACGGTGACGCTCAACAAGCAGTTTCGTGACCTTGGGGCGACCGTCTACGCCAGCTACAACAAGCAGACGTACTGGGGGCGCCCGGACACCCAGCGTTGGAACCTGTCGATGTCGCGCTACTTCAATGTGGGAACCGTCAGGAACATGAGCCTGTCCCTGAACATGTTTCGCACCCAGGAGTATGCCTACAAGGATAACGGAATGGCGCTGACGGTCAGCCTGCCGTTGGGGCGCAGCGGCACCCTGTCGCTGGACGCCAACAGGACCTCGGGTAAAGAGAGTTTCTCGACGCGCTACAGCGATCGCCTCGATGAGCGCAACAGCTACCAGCTCAATGCAAGCGACCGCTCCGTCAGCGGCTACCTGAGTCATATCGGCGACCAGGCCGACATCGATCTCAGCGCCAGCACCCAGGAAGGCAGTGGCAGGACCCTCAGTGCATCCATTCGCGGCGGCGGCACGCTCACGCCCTACGGTGCGGCGCTGCACCGAACCAATGGCACCGGTGGCACCCGCCTGATGCTCGACACCGGGGGTGTGCCCGATGTGCCTGTGCGTGGTTACGGCACATCGACCCGCACCAACGCGTTCGGCAAGGCAGTGATTTCCGATATCAGCAGCTACCAGCGTACGGCCGCCAGTGTCGACCTGGAGAACCTGCCGAGCAACGTTGAAGCGACTCAATCGGTGACCCAACTGACCCTTACCGAAGGGGCCATTGGTTATCGGTCCCTGGACGTGATTGCCGGTGAGAAGGCCATGGCTGTCCTGCGCCTGCCGGATGGCAGCGCACCGCCCTTCGGCGCGACGGTGAAGAACACCAAACAGCAGGACACCGGGATTGTGAACGACGGTGGCGCTGTTTACCTGAGCGGTATTCAGGCCGGTGAGCAGATGATCGTCAGTTGGGGCGGCATCGAGCGCTGCCTGCTCACGCTGCCCGTCGCGCTGCCCGCAGACAGCTTGACCGATGCCTTGCAATTGCGCTGCCAGAGCGTAGCCACTGATCAATCCTCACCCGAGCCAGCAGCGCTGACCGGGAAGCGTACCGATACGGAGAACAACGCCTCATGATGCTCAATACGCACCCC
This sequence comes from Pseudomonas sp. NIBRBAC000502773, assembly GCF_006517195.1. Classification (NCBI taxonomy): domain Bacteria; kingdom Pseudomonadati; phylum Pseudomonadota; class Gammaproteobacteria; order Pseudomonadales; family Pseudomonadaceae; genus Pseudomonas; species Pseudomonas sp. NIBRBAC000502773. The sequence goes on from NZ_CP041189.1 coordinate 4,565,270, forward strand.
ACACTCCTGGTTTTCGCACTGCTGGCTCTGGGCCTGACCCAGAGTGCCGGCGCCGCGGTTGGCCTGGACCGAACCCGGGTGATTTTTGACGGTGGCAAGGATGCGACCAGCGTGAATATCACCAATAACAACACCCAACTGCCGTACCTGGCCCAAGGCTGGATCGAGGACGAGGAGGGCAACAAGATCACCTCGCCCTTGATCGTGCTGCCGCCGGTTCAACGCTTGGAGCCCGGCAAGCAAAGCCAGGTGAAAGTGCAGGCGTTGCCGGCGGCCAAGTCGTTGCCGCAGGATCGCGAGACGGTCTACTACTTCAACCTGCGGGAGATTCCACCGCGCAGCGACAAATCCAACACCCTGCAAATCGCGCTGCAGACCCGGATTAAATTGTTCTACCGACCGCAGGCCATCGCTCCCAGTCAGCAAGACCTGTCCAACCCCTGGCAGGAAAAGCTGACCCTGACCCGCCAGGGCGACCGTTACCAGGTGAACAACCCTACGCCTTACTACGTGTCTCTGGTGGATGCTCGCAGCAGCAAAGACGGCAAGACCGTGCCGGGTTTCGAGCCCGTGATGATCCCGCCTAAAGGCACGCAAACCCTGGGGCCGACGGCCAAGGCGCTGGGCAATTCACCCTACCTGGCCTACGTGAATGACTACGGCGGGCGTCCATTACTGGCGTTCACCTGCACGGGCGAAACATGCAAGGTGAACTTGCAAGTCTCGACGCCTAATGAGTAGCAGCCTGCAGCGGGAGAGCGTCATGAAGTTGCACAACGTGAAAGTCCTGGGCTGTGTGTTACTGGTCCTGGCAACGCGCGCGGGCGCCGAGGATGACGATGGAATCGATGGCCAGCGTGGCCGGTTGAACGTTTCCGGATCCATGCATGAGTCCCCTTGCACGCTGGAGATGACATCGCTGCATCAAACGGTCGACTTGGGCGCCGTGTCTGCCAGTCAGCTGCAACGACCTGGCGATCAGGCCCCATCGAAGCCGTTTCAACTGCGTTTTCAGGATTGCCAGCGCACCGCAGGCAGTATCCGCAGCGAACGTACCGGGAACCTGGCATGGAGCGCTCACCAACCGGTGTTGTCGGTGACGTTTGTTGCCCCTGCCGATGCCGACGACCCACGACTGGTCAAAGTGCAAGGCATCACCGGGATGGGACTGCGGTTGACCGATGCCCTGGGGCGCGATGTACAGCTGGGCTCCAGAGGCGAACCGTTGTATCTGAGCGAGGGCAGCACGACCCAGACGTGGAATGTTCAACCCACGCGTACCGCCGCGCCGTTGACCAGCGGAGCGTTTCGGGCGGTGGTGGATTTCAGGCTCAGTTATGAGTAAGGGCAAAACAATGGCTAAGTCAGTCGGCTCGCGGGCCATTCTTATCGCGGGGGGCCTGTTGTGGGCGGTCAGTCAAGGCGCGCAGGCCGAGACCAGCCTGATCATCCGCGCGGTCATCATTGCGCCTCCGCCCTGCGTCATCAATGGCGGCGGTACGCTCAATGTGCCTTTTGGCAATGACCTTCTTACGTCACGGATCGACGGGGTCAACTACCGTCGCGACGTGCCTTACACCGTCACCTGTGACGCCCCGTTCAGTAACGCGATGACCCTTCAGCTCAGGGGGACCGGGGCTTCGTTTGATGGGCGTGTGCTCTCGACCCGCAACCCGGACCTGGGGGTCAAACTGTCGCTCAATGGCGCTGACTGGGCGCTGAATTCGAGCGTGAATTTTACCTATCCGAACTTTCCCGTGGTGCAGGCGGTGCCTGTCAAGCGCGCGGGCAGCCGGCTGGTGGGAGGCGCATTCGATGCTGCCGCCACCTTCGTGATCGATTACCAGTGATGAGGAGCGCGCAATGACATGCTGGCAGCAGCGAGCCTTGCTCGCTTTGTGTTCCATCGGCCTCTGCCATAGTGCGTCGGCCAACGTAACGTTCAGCGGAACGCTTAACGAGCCCCCGCCCTGCACCATTGATGCGGGCAACAAGATTGAAGTCGACTTTGGGGATGTGGGGGTCAAGCGGGTCGATGGGGTGAAATATCGCCGGGGGGTGGGTTACACCATCAATTGTGGCGTCGACACGCTCCCGTGGGTACTCAAGTTGAGTGTCAACGGTACCCCCACGACGTTCGACGGCGCGGCATTGCAGACCAGTGCACCTGACCTGGGTATTCGGATATTCCAAAACAACCTGCCGTTTCGACTCAATACGCCACTGGACATCACCCTGTCTTCCCCGCCGGTATTGGAAGTCGTGCCGGTCAAACAGCCCGGTGCAACGCTTGCCCCCGCCAGGTTTACCGCGGTGGCGACGTTGTTGGCCGAGTACCAGTAGGAGTTGGATATGGGACATGAAACTGTTCAGAGGGCCAGGCTGTACGCCGTGCTGGCGTGCCTGCCGGCCCTGGGCCTGATCTGCGAAGCACACGCGGCGGATAACCTGAATTTCAAGGGCAACCTGGTTGAAGAAGCCTGCACCATCCGTCCGGGTGACGAGGCAATCAGCCTGGAACTCTGGGACCTGACCAGCAAGCACCTCTACATCAATACGCGTTCGGTGGGCAAAGGTTTCAAGCTGCACCTGGAGGACTGCGACACCACCATCGGCGACACGGTGACCATCACGTTCGGCGGCGTAGAAAACCGGGAGCTTCCGGGGTTGCTCGCACTCGATGGTGGAAGCGGTGCCTCCGGTATCGGGATCGGTATAGAGACGCCGGGTAACAAGCCCTTGCCGCTGAATAAAACCAGCGACGAACAGGTACTGAGTAATGGCAGCAATGTCATCGAACTCAAAGCCTACGTGCAAGGGGAGCCGACGGCCATCAGGGACCAGACCATAGGGCACGGCAGCTATACCGCGACCTCTACTTTTACGCTGGACTATCCGTAATTCACACGCTCAACAACCGGGCGCATACGCATTGGTCTTCAGATCAATCAGGTCTGCACGAACTGATTGTTCACTGGATGGCGCCTGTGTAGATAAGCAACGAGAGATCAACATGAAACGACTATATGACAGCGCCATTGTGCTTCTCCTGCTGATTGGCGTCAGCACGACCGCGCAGGCCGTAGACTGTCGGGTCAATGGTGGTGAGTGGGCGCGCGTCACTCATCTGACCGTCCCCGTAACGGTACGACTTGATACTGATCGCACGAGGATTCTGATGGAAGGTGCTCGGCTCGAGTGTCGGTTTACGGCTGGCGCAGGCCCCGTTTGGGGGGCGGACTATTGGGAAACCGGCAATGCCTCTGGGACACCTTGGACATCCGGCCCCAAGTTCGTCAGTGAACGGAGTGGTTTGCGTATCAATGGCGCTTTCCTCAATACCCCGGTTCCGGCGGGTATACGGGTGGCTACCATGCCCAACAACGGTATTGGCTATCCGATCAATATCACCCCCTACATTCTGGTGCGTCACAGTCCCTCCAATCCGATCGATATACGAACAGGAGATACCCTCGGCCTGTTGCGTCTCACCAGCTCGAACAATTACGACGCGACACGGCCGCAACTCACTGTCACTTATACGGCTGCCAACAACTTCACCATCTCCCCGTCAACCTGCACGATCAACAATAACAACCCGATCGAGATCGACTTCGGCAATGTGCACCAAAGAGCAATAGGTACCGATCCGCTGACCACGACCATCCGCAGCAACCGCCGGCTCACCTATTCATGCCCGGACGGTGGGATTACCACGCCGATCACCATCACCTACAAAGGCACTGCCTCGTCGTTTGACACGCGCCTGCTGCGCATGACCAACCCGGACGTGGGCACGGCCCTGGTTCGTGGCGCAAGCGCGGTTCAAGTCGGTGGTTCATTCCTGACCCAAATCACCAACAGTGTGGGGAGCGACGATGTAACGTTTTCCCTCGTAAGGCGTGCCGGTTCACTGCCTGCCGCTGGGGTTGTCAGCGGCAGCGGTGTCCTCGTAATGGGTGTGCCCTGAGGCTTACTCCTCTTCGCTGCCTTCCGCACGCCAGTAACCCACCGCCTTGAGGAACGCCTCATTGACCTTGTGGGTGTCCAGCAGCACCCGGCGGACCTGGCGCGACAGCCTGGTTTCGGTGGCGACAAAGCTGTACAACGAACCGCTCGGCAGCGTCAGTTTCTGCACGGTGTCGAGCAGGTCGTCCTGGCCGCGCACGACCCATTTCACCTCCACATCGGCAGCACTTGCCAGTGCCTGTCGTTCCGCCGCATTGGCGACCTCGATCACCGCCAGCACCTTGCGCCCGGCCGGTAATTCTTCCAGGCGCCGAGCAATGGCCGGGATCGCCGTCTCATCGCCGATCAGCAAATAGCTGTCGAACATATCCGGCACGATCATCGAGCCCCGTGGCCCGCCGATGTACAGGTGCTGGCCGACCTTGGCCTGTTCGGCCCAGGTGGAGGCCGGGCCGTCGCCGTGCAGCACGAAGTCGATGTCCAGTTCGCCGATGTCCAGGTCGAAGCGGCGTGGCGTGTAGTCGCGCATCGCCGGCTGCGGGCCGTCGCCCTTGATGTTGAAGGTCGGGCTTTCCAGCGCCGCTTGTTCGGCAGCGTTCTGCGGGAACAGCAGCTTGATGTGATCGTCACTGCCCAGGCTGATAAAGCCCGCCAGTTCCGGGCCGCCCAGGGTGATGCGGCGCATGCGCGGAGTGAGGTCGACTACCCGCAATACTTCAAGGCGGCGGCGTTTGATTTCGTGGGTGACACGGTGGATGGCTTGCGTATTCATTGGGCTGTTCCGTCGGCAATGGCTTGGGCGGCGCCGTTGAGCAGCGCCGCGACACGAACGATTTCTTCCGGGCTCCAGCGCCCGTGATGTGAATGCAAGGCATGGCGCAGGTTGTGCACGGCCTCGTGGATTTCCGCAGGGCGGTCATGACCGCGCAGCGAGCGTTTGCTCACGTCCATGCGCAGGCGAATACCGTCGAGGGCCACCGCCTGTTCGCTTAGGAAGAGACGACCGGCCTCGGTGATTGTGTAGCGTTTTTTTCCACCTTCGGCGTCGCCGGCGATCAATTCGCTTTCTTCCAGGAAAGTCAGCGTGGGGTAGATCACCCCGGGGCTGGGGCTGTAGGCGCCGTCGAACAGGGTTTCGATGCGGCGGATCAAGTCATAGCCGTGGCACGGCTGCTCGGCAATCAGCGCCGGCAGCAGCAGTTTCAGATCACCCGGCGCGAAGACACGCGGGCCACGCCCACCGCGTTCGCGGCCGGCGCGCTTTTCAAAGCCATCGTGGCGGTCACCGTGGTCTCGGTGGTGATGAGGGTCTCTCATGGTGCTGTTCTCCTGTCTGATTTCGATACAACTTAAGATATATCTTACGAAGGATGCAAAATCTTCTGACGAGCGGTGCCGGCAGGCGAGAGCTGCTTCGAAGGGGCGCCACGACCCACAATCCGTTCCGGCGCTACCATTATTTATTTGACAGTTAAATGGCAACTTTATGAATGCGGAATAAACTTATTAAGTACGTCTTTAAGCGAAACGCTTGAATAGTGGGCGTCTGCAGAGCGTGTAGTTAATGTCTTACAGATAAGCGAATAAATTAAGTAGTGTTGAGTACTTGTAAAGGTAATACGTGGATGACAGTTAATATTCAACTTATTGAATAATATTGTTTTTTTCTGTGTTGCCCAGTCGTGATTAATTACGCGCTTAAACGAAAGTGCTGGCATCGCCAAGTGGTTTTTCAAGGGAGTATTTACCGGCGTCGCAAGACACGCATTACGCGTTTTCTTGACGCCAGAGAACACCGCTTCTCAACTAAATACTGATGCCACTACAGGTACTTAAAATGCTTAAGAAGACCGCTTTCGTCCTGCCATTCATCGCATTGGCTTTCGGCTCATCCAGCGTATTCGCTGCCGGCGAAGCCAGCAGCGTCATCAACATCAAGGCCACCATTCCTACCAAGCAGTTTCATGTCCAGCCGCGTGATCCCAACTTCGGTCGTGATGAAACCATGGCCTACAACACCGTTAGCGGTGAACTGAGTTCGTTGCGCGCCACCTACGATGTGAAGAACACGGATGGCTCGATCAAGGCCTACATCGAAGGCGGTCCTGCTTCGTTGACCAACGGCACTGCGTCGATCGCACTGACGAACACCTTCAACGGTGTGGTGCTGACCGGTTCGCCGCTGGAAGTGGTCGACGACGCCAGTTCCACCCCGGGTACCCAGGCAGATCTGGTCGTGGCCGCAGCCAAGCCGGCGGATGGCATTTCCGGCCTCTTCACCACTAACTACACCATCGTGTTCGACCACGAGCCACGCGTTACTCCGTAACGCCAAGCCCGTTGACTCAATAAGCAGCGGCTTATTGTTGGGTAGCGGTACCGGTCGGCAGGCAGCATTTGTCGGTCGATCGGTCTCCCTGTTTTGACGTCCGAATCCAGAGTATTCCGTTCATGTTCCCGATGACTCCCATCGCGGCAGCGCTCGCCCTGTTGTTTTGTGCGGGCGCGTTGGCGGCAGGTACCGCCGACGGTACAACCCCTCGTAGTTTGCTGTCCCAGGCCAAGGGATTGCCGGCGGATTTTGAAGAGCACTTTTTCGACGTGCCGCTTGCGGTCAGGGTTGAGTTGGATCAGGAGTTTGTCTCCGAAGCGATGATTGTCCTGACCCGCGATGACCGCCTGACCCTGCTCGACTTTACCGACCACGACGGCAGCGTGATCAAGGATGAGGAACGCGATCAGTGGGCCGATTACCTCAAGCAGGGGGTGGCCCTGGGGACCTGCGCCAGCAACTGCCCGGACGGACTCATGGCCGTGCACTACAACCTGGAAAACTCCACGGTGTCGCTGCTGACCGAAAACGCCGAGCGCGATGAGCAGGCGCAGCGCTACTACTTCCTGCCCACCGGCGGCAGCACCGGCCTGATCGTACGCAACCAATTGAACCTCAGCGGCGGCGAAGGCCAGGACCTGGGCGGGCGCTTCGGCATTGACGCCAGCAGCAGCCTGGGCCTGTGGAGCCAGACCCTGAATATGCAGTTCTCGCGCCTCGGCGGTCCTGATGACGACGACCTCAACCACGCGGTGTATGCGCTCTATACCCAGCGCGAGTTGCAGGGCAACTTCCTGCGCCTGGGTTACTTCACCCCCAACGCCGAAGGCCTGACCCGTCAGCTGCGCACCTTCGGCGCCAGTCCGGATACCGCGGTCGGCGTGATGTACGGCAGTTCCGACAGTCTGGTGATCAACAATTCCAAACCGGCGGTCTACCCGATCTATGTCACCGCCAGCCGCCAGGCATCGGTGGAGATTTACCGCAACGGCCTGCTGATCAACACCCAGCCGGTCGGCAGCGGCCTGCACAGCCTGGACACCCGACCACTGCCCGGCGGCATCTATGAAGTGGAAGTGCGCCTGGTGGAAGACGGCCAGATCACCAGCACCACCCAGGAGCTGGTGTACAAGCCCAACAACTGGCGCAACCACGACGAGCGTTGGCGCTACAACCTGTTCGCCGGCCAGGAAAGCAAACTGCTGAGTAACTTCGACGAACAAAGCAGCGGCAGTCCGACTGCCGGCGTCTCCCTCAATTACCTGGCGCATCCCCGTGTGGTGCTGGGTGTATCCGGGCGCCAGGTCAAGGACAACATGCAGTACGGCTCCTCGATCGACTGGACCCTGGCCGATCAGGCCAGCCTGTACGCCAACGTGTACTGGACGGAAAAGTACGGCACCGGCCTCGACCTCAACGGCTTATACAACTACGGCCTGGGCAGCGTGGTGTTCAACCACACCCGCAGCTGGCTCGACACCCGCAACACCTACGAAACCCTGCCCGATGGCACGCGTATTCGCCAGCGCGACATCTTTGTCGGCCAGACCAGCAGTTCGTCGATTTCGGTCAACCATCGCCTGAGCAACCTGCGTTCGATCAACGGCCGGCTGTTCTACAGCGAGGGCAATAACGAAGGCGTCGGCCTGGACCTGGGGTGGACCGAACGCACCCACCTGTTCGGCAACGACGCCAATTGGCGGCTGTCGGTGTTCGACCGGCCCGCCAGCGCCAGCACGGGCGACCGGCGCAACCGCGGGATTGACCTGAGCGTCAGCCTGGCCCTTGGCGCGCCGGGCGAGCAATGGTCCGCCAGTATCGGCACGCGGACTTCCCGCGACGGGACCCGTGACAACAATGCCTCGCTGACCTACCGCAAGGACCTGCAGGACCACCTGCTGCAAAGCGTGTCCGCCACGGCAACCACCGATACCTACGGCGTCGGTTTGTCCGGCATGGCCAGTTTCGAAAACGAGTTTGTCAGTGGTGACGGCTATGCCCAGCGCTCGTCGTTCAACAACGAGTTGTCCGGCGGCCTCAACCTGGACAGCACCTTCGCCCTGGGCCAGCAGAAGATGGTGCTCACCAGCCAGTACCACGGCACCGGTTCCGGCCTGATCGTGGACGTGGAGACCGACGTCGATGACATCGCCCTGCGCGCCGACGACCTGAGCGGCGGCAGCACGGCCCTGCGCCCCGGCCGCAACTTCATCCCGATCACCGCCTACAAGGGCAGCTCGGTGAGCTTCGACTTCGAAGGCAACCATGCACCCTCGGCCACGATCCAGCCGCCGCGCACGCGCTACCACTTGAACAAGGGGGGCGTGGAGTATCGCAAGATCAGTGTGATGCAAACCGTGACCGTGCTCGGCCGCCTGGTGGACCCCCAGGGCAAGCCGCTCAAGGGCTTGCACGTGATCAATCACGCCACCCGTGGGGTGAGCGAGGTCGACGGCTTCTTCTCGCTGGAAATGAACGCCAGTTCACCCACCCTGGAAGTGCGTCGCAACAACCAGTTGCTCTGCCAGTTCCGGCTAGACCCCTCCAAGGCGCGCAGCGAAAACAGCGTGCTGATGATCGGTGACTTGCGTTGCACGCCGGATACGTTGGCCGACACCACCACCGCCGAACAGATTGCCGGTTGAACATGATGACGAGACTAAACAACGTTATGAAAAACCCCAGGGCCCGCGCGCCTCACTGTTTCGCCCTAGGCATGGCCGTCCTGCTGTGTGGCGCTGCTGCAACGGCCGACGAGAACATCACCGCGCGGTTCCGCCCCGACCCGTCCAACCCCATGGTGAACAAATTCGAAAACACCACGCCGATCAGCTCGATCTGCGCCGCGCATATTCCGGCGCGCTGCAAGGCGTTGGGTATTTTCAGCCTGCGGGACACCAACTTCACGGCGCTGTCCCTTGCGCCAATCATGTGGTGGGAGTAGAGATATGAAGGTATTGAAACGGATGGGACAGTGCTTCAGCGTTGCAGGTCATACGCTGTTGGCGTTGCTGGCAATGCCCGCAATAGCGGTGCAGATGAACATCCAGGCTGAGTTTCGACCGGATCCTGCGAAGCCACATTTGAATAAGTTCGAGAATAAAACCCCGAGCTTTGGTTACTGTCTGGGGTTTCCTGCGCAATGTGCCGCATTGAATATATTCAGTCTCAGGGCCGGCATCTCATCTAATTCCATTGGGCCGATTTCTGCTTTTCATACGGATCCACGGCAAGGAGCAATGTTTAAAGTTCCGACACAGTGGCAGGACCTGACTGTTATCCATCGACAGACTCAGGAAGTGGAGACGGTCAGAGTCCGGATAATGGGGGTTGGGTCGACGTACTCAGTCCCCAATCTGGTCAACCTGGTAGGAGGAGACGTCACCCCTGGGCAGGCGCATCAGCGGTTATGGACCGGCTCCAGTTGGGTGTACCCCCCTAGCTCCTGCCTGGGCACCGGAATCAGTGCTTATGGGTCGATATCGTATACATTTTTCTGGAGAACCCCTGTGGACTCCCTGTGTGCCAAACAAGCCAGGTTCGATATTCCCACGATGCGCTACAACTATCTGGAATTTGCCTACGAACTCATCACGCCTAACCCTTTAGGCATGTCTTCAGGGGAGTACTTCGGCAGTCACCAATACACTGTGGGGCCTGGGCAGGACTTTGATTTGGGCAACTTGATGATGCCCAGTAGTCCTACGCTGACCCTCAACTTCACTCTGTCTGTACAGCATGAACTGAAAGTCGAAGTCCCTCCCGGTGCAAACCGTATTGAGTTGGTTCCTCAAGGTGGCTGGCAAGCCTGGGTGAACCAGGGCCGCAAACCAGCACGGCTGTTCCGTGACCAGACCTTCAACATCTCGTCCTCATCGCGTTTCAAAATGCAAATGAGCTGCGAGCGGGTCATCGGCGACACCTGCGCCTTGAAGAACACCACCGATGACCACGAAGTGCCGCTGGATGTCAGCGTCAGCCTGCCCAATGGCCTGACCCGTGAGGATGGATCCGCCGTGAGCCGCCAGCCGCTGCTGCTCAGCGGTGTTGGCACCGAGCTGTTCAAGCCCGATTTCTACGTCAATCGCCGGCCCGGCACCTTGCATTTCGAGGTCAAGAAGGATTACGCCGAAGCGATGGTCGAGCGCGGTGGCACCACCTATTCGGGCCAGGTCACGGTGGTCTGGGATTCGGAACTCTAACGGGGATTTATGGCGATGAAACATCTGTTGGCGCTGTGTGCGCTGTGCTGGTTGCCGTTGTCGGCGCCAGCGGCTCCCAACATCAACGTCGGGGTGTTCTATGACTACCTCGACGGTGACAAAAGTACCTACCTGAAACGGATATTCAACGGTGGCGACAGTACGGCGTTCATCAAGGTCTCGGTGATGGAGATCCTCTACAACGCCGATGGCAGCGCCGAGGAGGTCGAGCTCAAGAACACCCCCGGCAACTCCGCGCGCGATGGCCTGATGGCCACGCCGGCCCGCCTGATCGTGCCGCCCGATGGCATGCAGGGCACACGCCTGCTGTACCTGGGCGAGCGGCAAAACGAGCGTTATTTCCGCCTGCGTTTCGTGCCCGTGATGCCCGAGCCCGAGGACGATTTCGTGGTCTCCAGCGAAGAGCGCGAGGCCTACAAGAACCAACTGTCAGCCGGGGTCACGGTGTTGGCGGGGTTCGGCACGGTGTTTTTTGTGCGGCCCAAGGACACCCGCTTTGCCACCCGCATCGATGAGCAGCCGGTTGAGTACGGGCTGCATAACGACGGCAACAGCGTGGTGGTGGTCGATGAGTTCAAGGACTGCGCCAGTGGCGATAGCCAGGACTGCCTGCCCGTCACCAAGCATCACATCCTGCCGGGGCGTGCCTTCAGCTTTGCCAGGCAGGCCGGGCGTACCTACCGCTTCACCCTGATCGAGGGCAGCGAAAAAAAACCATATGAGGTCAAAGGCTGATGGTCAGTGAAATAGCCCAAGGGGGAGCGCGCCAGTCGTGCAGACATTGCAAACTCGTGTTGGCGGCGCTGCTGCTGATGGTGGGCGCATTGCTGAGTACCCAGGCCTTGGCGATCCGTGAAGAGCAGGTGTTCGATGTGTCCGTGACCATCCCGACTGCAGACTTTTACGTCCTGCCGATCAACCCCGGGTTCCTGGAGCGCGAGCAAAAAATGGTCTGGGACCTGGTACCCGGGCGTCTGCGCCCGCTGCGCGAGCACTTTGACGTGAAGAGTTCCGCCGGCGGCATCAACGCCCGCTTGGGCGCGCTGCCCACGCTGTTCAATGGCGGGCGCACCTATATCGACTTGAACGTCACCTTCAACGGCCAGGTGCTGGGCCTCGATGACACCCTGGTGGTGCCGCACGACGAGGCGCGCCAGGGCAAGCGCGTGCTGCTGGATATCTCGGCGGTCGAGCCGGCGGATGGTTTTACCCCAGGTGAGTACTACGGCAGCGTCGAGCTGCTGTTCGATGCGGTACGGCCGTGATGATGGGCAGAGGAGTAGTTATGAAGGCTTTATATGCAATGCTGGGTTTGATCCTGTGTTCACTCAATGCCCAGGCCGGGCCGAACATCAACGTCGGTGACTTCTACGATTACTTGCGCGGCGATAAAAGCACCTACCTTAAGCGGGTATTCAATGGCGGCACCAAGACGGCCTTCGTCAAGGTCAATGTCACCGAGATGCTCTACAAGCCCGACGGCAGCTACGACGAGGTGCCGCTCAAGCTCGAAGCCGACGGCAGCGTGCGCAACGGCCTGGTGGCCAGCCCGGCGCGGCTGATCGTGCCGGCGGACGGCATGCAGAGCACGCGCTTTGTGTTTATCGGTGATCGCGACCGCGAGCGTTACTTCCGGGTACGCTACCTGCCGGTCGCGCCCGAGACCGAAGACGGCTTTGGCCTCAGCGACGAAGAGCGCAAAGCCTACGAAGAGACCTTGGTGGGAGGCGTGCAGGTGATGGCCGGCTACGGCACGGTGTTCTTCGTGCGGCCCAAGGACAGCCGCTTCGACACCCGGGTCGAAAACGGCGGGCAGCGTTACACCTTGCGCAATGCCGGCAACACCGTGGTGGTGGTGGATGAGTTCAAGGATTGCGCGGCAAAGGACCGTACATCCTGCGCCCCGACCACCAAGAACCATATCTTCCCTGGCCGGGTGTTCAGCTTTGAAAAACAGCCCGGGCGGACGTATCGGTTCTATCTGGTGGAGGGTACCTCCGAACGCATCATCGAAATCAACGGTTAGTCTGTTGAGGTCACGGCACGAGGCGGGTTGCACAGGGTATGGCCGCCCGGTTGCAGGTACGGCATCAGCACCGGCGCCATGCCCTTGAGCACCTGCACCGGCAGCGCCGAGGTAAAGGTGAAATTCTGCGCGCCGCTGCCGGGCACGAAGGCCGTCAGCGTGCCGAAATGCCGGTCGCCGATATAGAACACAAAGGTCGCGGTACGGTTGATCGCCTTGGAACTGAGGATGCGCCCACCGGCGCCGATGGCTTCGATGCGATTGTCCCCGGTGCCGGTCTTGCCGCCCATGGCCAGCGGTGTGCCGTCGGGCAACTTGAAGCTGCCCGACACGCGTTTGGCCGTGCCCGCATCCACCACCTGGGACAACGCACCGCGCAAGGCGGTGGCGACTTCGCTGGGCATCACCCGCTTGCCTTTGTCGGGGTTGTTCACCAGGCGGGTTTCATAGGGCGTGTCGACGGCAAAGTGCAGGCTGTCGATGCGCAGGGTCGGCTCACGCACGCCGTCGTTGAGGATCGTGCCGACCAGTTCCGCCAGGGCCGCCGGGCGGTCGCCGGAACTGCCGATGGCGGTGGCCAGCGACGGCACCAGATGGTCGAACGGGTAGCCGACCGCCTGCCAGCGCTGGTGAATATCCAGGAACGCCTCGACCTCCAGCATGGTGCGGATGCGGCTGTCCCGCGCGCTCTTGTGCCGGCTCTTGAACAGCCAACCATAGACTTCCTGGCGCTCATGTTCGCTGGCGGCGACGGCCTGTGTGAAGGTGGCGTCGGGGTGGTTCAACAGGTAGCCGAGCAGCCACAGGTCCAGGGGGTGGACCTTGGCGATATAGCCTTGGTCCGGCAGGTCGTAGGTGCCGGGGCCGTAATCGGTGTAGAGCCTGGCCAGGCGTTCGTCGGTGAGTTTTTCCGAGGTTTTTTGACTGTTCAGATGCGCCCGGACAAAACGGTTGAAACTCTCCTGGTTGGCCTGGGGCAGCAGATAACGGTGCACGGCGGCCAGGCGAATGGCCGTAGGGCGCATGCCGTCGAGGAAGGTGTCGAGCCGTGCCTGGGTGTCCTTGTTGCGGTACTTTTTCCAGAAGCGCAGCAGGAAGGTCGTGCCTTCGCGGTCGGCGAACTGGGCCAGGTATTCCTGGCGCCGTGGGTTGCTGTCGTCCTTGAGCAACTCGGCACTGTTGTTGTCTGCGTGATAGGTGCTGTAGCGCACCAAGTCACGCATCAGGCGAATAAATGGCAGGTTGATCGACTCACGCAGGGCGTCGCGCAATGTCGGGTTGCGGCCGTTGTCTTCATTGCGAAAGTTATGGAAGCGATGCAGGCCGCCGCCGGTAAAGAAGCTCTCGCCGGGGCTGGCGGAATACGGCCGGTCGAGCGCGGCGTCAAGCATCTTCGACAGGCTCTTGTCGCTGTTTTGCGCCAGGTAATCCACGGCCCAGCGCGACAGGCGATCCTGCTCATCGACATCGACTTTTCTCAGCGCAGCCGGTGTCTGGCCGGCGTAGCGCTGGTGCAGTTCGCTGATGATTTGCAGGTAGGTGGTGAGCACCCGCAGCTTGGCGGTGGAGCCCAGTTCCAGCTTGCTGCTCTCGTTGATATCGAAGGGCTGGTCGGTGTTGTCGGTCTGCACCCGGACCCGCGCGCCGTCGCCGGTCATCTCGTACAGCGTGAAGCTGTAGCGCACTTGCGCGGTGCTGGCGGGCGTCAGCAGGCGCGGGCCGAGCAGGCCGAGTTGCCCGGCAAAGGCCGGATCGGCCAGGTGCTTGAGGTAGGCCGTGGCCTGGGTTTGCAGGTCATTGTGCAAGGTGCTGGTGGCGGACAGGTCGAGGCGATCCAGGTCATACAGCGGGCGGTTGAGCAGGGCGGCCAGGCGGCTGCGGGCCATGCTGATGCCTTTGTTGGAGTCAATCGCTTGGAGCGTCGGCTGTTGCTGCCAGTCGCGGTAACTCACTGTGCTGGTCAGGGCGGCCCTTGCCAGGGCAGGGTCGATGATCCCGTCCCGCTCCAGCAGGCGGAGGTGGCTGTCGGTCAGGTTCGAAAGTTCCGCGTGGCCTTTGGACAGGTAATGGGAAGGCCGGCGCTGGGCGATCATCAACGACAACACTTCGCGCAGGGCCAGGCCCTTTTGCGCGAGGTCCTGCGGGCTGGTGTCGGCGAGCAACGCGTTGGTGCGGTCGAAGTCGGCTCCGTACCACACGCGCAACCCTTCGGCCATGCCATGCACTTCGCCGTGACCGGGTACGGCGGACAACGGCACGCTGTTGAGGTAGTCGCGCACGATGTCCTGGCGCGCCTGCAAGGTCTGCGGGCCATCCCGATAGGCGCGCACGCTGGCGGAAAACATCTGGCGCAGTTTCTCGCCGCCGGACAGCGTCAGCCCATCAGGGGAGTGGCGGTATTTTTCCAGCTGGGTGGCCAGGGTACTGCCGCCGGCGGTCTGCCCGGGCAAGTGCAACAGCTTGGCAACTTGCGACCACGCCGCCCTGGCGAAGCGCGGCCAGTCCACCGCCGGGTTGGCCTGGGGCTGGGCCGGGTCGAGTAAATCGCGGTTCTCGATGAACAGCAGGCTGTTGACCACCACCGGCGGGATCGCGTCGAAACGCTGGTAGGACTGCTGTGGGTAGGTGAACCGGTACAACGGCTCGGCGCGGCAATCGCTGATCGACAAACCGGCCTGGATTTTCTCCCCATAGGGCACGAACAGGCCGCGCTCGGCATAGGTCATCAGGGGGGCGGAGAAGCGCACCTGGCTCTGGACCAGGTAGTTGCGCTTGAGCAGGCGCGGCAGGAATTCATCCAGGTCGCTGTAACCCAGGCGCTTGTCGAAAGGCCCGTCACCGGGATAGACCACGGCATCGCTGGGGCCGGGTTCGAGCCGGTAGTTCAAGGTGGCGGCCAGGCGGCTCAATTCCCGGGCCTGCCAATGGGACGTGCGCATTTCGCGCTGGGCGGCGAACCCGGCGGCGATCAGGCCGATCACCAGCAACAGCCACGCCATTCGCCACCGGTACAGCCGTTTGCGGGAGCGTCGTGGCAATGGCTGTTCGTCCATGCTGTCGGTGGGAGCCGCAGCCTTGGTTGAATCGGTTTGCCATAAAGCGCCCATAGTCGATTGATCCATCCCGGCAGATTGATCGGACTTGATTCAAGCGTAGACGCTGATTGGCACCGTCGAGAAATTTGTCGGCGTGCGGGCGACCGCGTGCAACCCCTGGAGATTCGTCGCGACGAAATCAGCCTGCCCATGGCCCGCACGGTGTTCTTCGACGCGCCGATGCGTGCGCCGCCAAGGTCAGTACGCAGGGCAATGGGCTTAAGCCGCGCACCATCTCCGTGCGATACTCCCACCGCGCAATCGGAATTTTCCGGGAGTTCCCGCTGAATATTGCCGTTTATAGAGTGAAAATCACTGGGTTGAGCTTTTTATACTGCACCCCCCTGATCTGGCCCGGCCAGACCGGTTGACCCAAAAGGTCCACTGGAGACGGCATGCCATGGCTGACCCGCCGTGGCGTGCCGGACTCGGAGGCTCATATCCAATAACAAGACGAGGTTGTATCCCTATGCCAGTCGGCAACCACCTGCCCCATGGCGAGACCGCTTCGGGCGGCCCGCTCAAACGCGAACTGGGCGAACGGCATATCCGCCTGATGGCGCTCGGCGCCTGTATCGGTGTCGGCCTGTTCCTCGGCTCGGCCAAGGCCATCGAAATGGCCGGCCCGGCCATCATGCTGTCCTACATCATCGGTGGCCTGGCCATCCTGGTGATCATGCGTGCCCTCGGCGAAATGGCCGTGCACAACCCGGTCGCCGGCTCGTTCAGCCGCTATGCCCAGGATTACCTCGGCCCGTTGGCGGGCTTCCTGACCGGCTGGAACTATTGGTTCCTGTGGCTGGTGACCTGCGTGGCGGAGATCACCGCGGTGGCGGTGTACATGGGCGTGTGGTTCCCCGATACGCCGCGCTGGATCTGGGCCCTGGCAGCCCTGATCAGCATGGGCACCATCAACCTGATTGCGGTGAAGGCCTTCGGTGAGTTCGAATTCTGGTTCGCGCTGATCAAGATCGTCACCATCATTGCCATGGTGATCGGCGGCGTCGGCATCATTGCCTTCGGCTTTGGCAACGACGGCGTGGCCCTGGGGATTTCCAACCTGTGGAGCCACGGCGGCTTCATGCCCAATGGCGTCCAGGGCGTGTTGATGTCCCTGCAAATGGTGATGTTCGCCTACCTGGGCGTGGAGATGATCGGCCTCACCGCCGGTGAAGCGAAGAACCCGCAGAAGACCATTCCCCGCGCCATCGGCTCGGTGTTCTGGCGCATTTTGCTGTTCTACGTGGGCGCGTTGTTCGTGATCCTGTCGATCTACCCGTGGAATGAAATCGGCACCCAGGGCAGCCCGTTCGTGATGACCTTCGAGCGCCTGGGCATCAAGACCGCCGCCGGCATCATCAACTTCGTGGTGATCACTGCGGCACTGTCGTCGTGCAACGGCGGCATCTTCAGCACCGGGCGCATGCTCTACAGCCTGGCGCAGAACGGCCAGGCACCGGCCGCGTTCGCTACCACCTCGAGCAACGGCGTACCGCGCAAGGCGCTGCTGTTGTCGATCTTCGCCTTGCTGCTGGGCGTGCTGCTCAACTACCTGGTACCGGAGAAAGTCTTCGTCTGGGTCACGTCCATCGCCACCTTCGGCGCGATCTGGACGTGGGTCATGATCCTGCTGGCCCAGCTCAAGTTCCGCAGGAGCCTGAGCCCGGCCGAACAGAAAGCCCTCAAGTACCGCATGTGGCTGTACCCGCTCAGTTCGTACCTGGCCCTGGGGTTCCTGGTGCTGGTGGTGGGCCTGATGGCGTACTTCCCGGATACCCGCGTGGCACTGTATGTGGGGCCGGCCTTCCTGGTGCTGCTGATCGTGTTGTTCTACGTGTTCAAGCTGCAGCCGACCCCGGTCGTCCAGGGTTCACAGCCGTCGGCGTGATCCCTTGAGCGCGGGCCGGCCTGTTTTACGACAGGTCGGCCCGCACGGTCTCAGACCCGCTGCAACGTGCGTTGCGTGCCCTCGGTCAACTGCCGCACCAGGCGGTTGTGTTCGTTGGCTTCATCGTCGGCCAGTTGCTGGCGACGCTCCAGGTATTCATCCGAACGCCTGTCCGGCAATTCCTGATCCAGCACACTGACTTTGTAGGTGATGGTGTCCTTGACGGTGAAAAACGCCTCCGGCTCACTGCTGGCCAGGTACTCGACCCAGAACTCGGTGGCCAGGATCGCTTCCTGCAAGGCCGGTGACTGGCCGAGCCTGCGCAGGGTCCGGCGCGCCTCGTCGATCACCGCCGGTGTCACATAGTCATCCACGCTGTACAGCAGCTCCAGCGGATAAAACGGCAAGTTGAATTCCCGCGCCAGTTTACTGCGCAGGTAAATGGTCACCTCGGCGGGGTCGGCATCCAGCTCGGCCCGTTCGCGCGCCAGCACGAACTGGTCGGAAAAGTGGTCGAGCTGATTGAGGTAGAAGCAACTCTTGGCCAGTTCCAGCAAGGCCCGGTCGGCCAGGTAGCTCCTGGGTTGCAGCTTGGCCTGGTGGATACGGTGATGCAGTTCCATGTTGGTAAAGGCCAGCAGCACGCTGTCGCCGCAATTGCCTGAGCCGTAGGTATTGAGGCAGATCGTGTTGCGCAGTTGCGTCGACTCGCCCATTGCCATCAGCAGGCTCCAGACCCGCTCGGTCAGCCGCGTTCTTGAGGTGTTGCTGCGGTAGGCGTGGGTCCGCTTGAGGTCGCGCAGGACCCGGAACACATCATCGGCACTCGCCGTTTCATTGGCCTGCAGTTGCTCCCACAATTGTCGGCGGGCCGCCACGTCCTGCGCTGCGACGCCGGTCAGCCAGGTATCGAAGTCATTCGGCGCCACGGGGGCATGGGCCGGTGTGCGCAGTTGACCGCCCAGGCGGATACCCGTGGCGATACGGTAGGCGTCTATGCTTGCCAGGGTCTCGGCGGACAGCGGGTTTTCGTGCAGCAGGGTGTTGCGATTGGCCATTTGCAGCCAGGGGTTGCTGAAGACTTCGTCGGGAATGGTGCTGATCCCGTTGGCCTGCAAGTGCAGCTCGGTCAGCACCGGCAGCGCGCTGGCGCCGATGGGCCATTGGGTGATGCCGGTGTTGGCCAGGTGCAGGGTATTGAGCTGCAGCATCCGGCTGACATCCGGGGTGAGGGTCAGGTCCGGGTTGTCGTTCAGGTCGAGTTTCTGCAGGTTGACCATAGTGGCCAGGCGCTGTACCGACTCTTCGGTCAAGCGCAGGTCGTTGTCGTTCAAGTCAAGGTGGGTGAGCCAGGTCATGTCGGTGATCGCGCTGGGCAAGTCGGTAAGGCGACAGTCGATGCGCAGGGCCTTGAGCTGGGTGAATTTGCCCAGGAACTCTGCCCCCGTGGTCGGGAAGGCATTACCGGAAATCCGCAGGTACTCGATGTGGCTGAAGCCGCTGGTGCCGGTCAGGAACGAGCCGGGCGGCAGGCCTTCGTCGTCCAGCTGCAACTCCAGTGACGGCACGTTGAACAGGCCGGCGATGTAGAACGTCGCGTTTTCGCGCCGCCATGCGCCCCGCAGTTGGTAGGCGATATGGCGACGCCGGCCACGGTTCATGCCCAGAGGGTCATTGAGTTCGTCGTCGGCCGGCAGCAGGGTTTCGCTCCAGCGTGACAGCTCCACATCCATGGCCTGGTACTCGGCCTGGCGGCGTTCCAGCTCGATGAGTTTTTCCGGGTCGGTCATGTTCAGGGACTGGAGCATCCGCCGTGCATCGTCATTGTTGAAATGCGGGTAAAGCTCCTGGACCTTGGCCACCAGATCCGGCGGCCGTGGGCCGCGAAACGGCCAGATACGTTGCCAGAACGGATACACCAGGAACGAACGATCCACCCCCATGGCCGGTTGCATCCAGGGTTGCAGATGGGGGATATCCAGCAGGCCCTTGATTTCCACGCGGCGCGCGAAGGCCAGTTCGGCCAGTTGGGTGCGCAGTTGGGCGATGCCGCTTTCGCTGTCCACCTCGAGCAAAGCCCGCTCGTCGGCGGACAAGCTGCTGAGAATCACCCGCAGCAATCGGTTCGAGGGCTCGCCCAGCGGCTCGCCCTGCGGGGTGTAGGCCTGGTAACCGCGGTTGGTCCTGGCCACGGTCCGGCGCGAGGAGCCCTGCCGATGGCCGGCGGTTTCCAGCAGGCGCCCCTGATTGTCCCGTTCACGCACATCGATGCGCAGGGTCTTCGGCCACGCGGGCAGGTTGTGCAGCAGGTACAGGGTGATCCGGTCACTGTCGGCGTTGGCGCAGGCATCCACATACAGGCCTTCGAACGCCCGGTTCAAACGTAACTCGTGGCCGCTCAGGCGCGCCTGTTCGGCCAGGCGCAGGCTCAGGCGGTCATGCTCATGCAGCTGTTTGAGCTCGCGCTTGGAGGCTTGGCCGAGAATCGCCTTGACCGTGCTGGTGGACAGGTCCGGGTGCTTGGTCTTGAAGCGGCGCTCGGGCTCGCTGCCCGCCGACTCGCTGCGCATGTACAAGGACTCGAGGATTTGCGAGCGCTCGCGGTCGGTGTAGTCAACGATCCGGGTGATCAGCTGGAACAGCCGCTGTTCCTGGGTCTGCGGCAGCGTGCCGAGCAGTGCCAGGGTCAGGTCGTCGTCAGCGATGAATTTCTCCAGCAGCCCGGCCGACTCGAGGTCTTTATCGGTGGCGCTCACCACCTTGGCATCGGTCCGATGACGGGCGGGGTATCTGAGCGGGGCATCCCGGTCGACAATTTCCAGTACGTGGCTATCGGGCCAGCCGGGCAGGCTGGAGACCACCAGCAGTTGCAGGTTCGGGTCTGGAGCGCTGGCGGAAGTATTGGGGAGCTCATACATCGCCTCGATGAAGTGGTTGATTTCCTGATCGATGCGCAAGCGCTTGCAGGTATCGGCCAACAACGGTGGCGACGCCCTACCGCTGCGGTGTATCTGGCGCAGCACGTGGGGCGGGGTGTCGGTCAGGGCGAGAATGCTGCGAGCAGTGTCCTGGGGGAATGTGTAATGGTCGCCCCCGAGGCGATAGAGCAGGCTGTGGTCGTCCCAGCCCATGGGGTTCTCGCTGGACAGGCGCCATGCGCCCTCGCCGTTGTGCTCCAGGGTCGGGGTGTCGACACCGATCTTCTGCGGGTGTTTGAGCCGCCACTTGAACAGCCGTTTGTCATAGACGATCCGGTACCAGGAACCGAACAGCGGCAGATAGTGGTCGCCGGCCAGAGGAAAAATACCCTCGGCATCCGGCCGCAGGCTGGGCGGCAGTGCCAGGGTGTGCTCGTACTGGGCCAGTGAACCGTCGGCCAGTCTTACAAAGCCTTCCGGGCCGCGCTGGTTGCTCATGTAGTCGCCCAGGGTGATGCGCAGGCCCTTGGCGTCGGTGGCGCTGTGCATGCCCAATTGTTGCCGCTCGTGGGGTTGCAGCACCGAACCGATGGCCAGGTAGAAACTGTCCACCGCCGGCGTCACTGCAATCGTGCCGGCATTGCGCATGTCATAGGCTTCATAGACACCCTCGCCGTAGTGACGCAGCTCCACGGTGAGGTCCTCGGGGCCGCTGGAGCGATAGGGTTTGGCGATGCGTCCCACGACCACTTCGGTGATGAGGAAGTCGCGCTTGAGGCTTCGGCGTATCAACGCCGAGGCGAATTCCCGCGCCCATTGATCGGCATCGTTGTTGAACTGGCGCGGGTGGTACAGCGCATCGATCGCAGCGTCGATGCGCAGGGCGGTGCGGTGGTTGTCCAACAGTTCGGCAAAGGCCGTGGGCAGCCCGCCTTCACGCAGATAGGCCTGCTGCTGGCGTGGGGTGAGGGGATGCTGCGCCAACAGACGTTCCAGCAAGGCCGGTGACAGCGGGCTGTTGAGGTCGCGCAGTTTTTTCAGCAGCGGCGTAACCGCCACCAAGGGCATCGACGCCTTGACCGGCAGGAAACGCCGCACATTGGCGGGCGGCAATAGCTCATGTTTTTCATAGCCGGCGTAGTTCACCAGGGCCGCGAACAGGGCTAGGCGTTCGCGCCGCGCCAGGGCGGCGACGTCGCGCCGTACTGCCAGGATCCGCTGTTCGAGCGTGGCGTCGAGTTGGTCCGTGAGACCCAGCAGCGAGGTACTCGGTTGCAGGCTGATGACCAGACTCAACAACGGGTCGGCCCGATAAGGCGGCAGGCCGCCGTCGCCTTCGGCCTGGTAGCGGTTGTCGGCGCCGCGCACGAGGGTGATCGTCGTCGGGCCCGGCATCGTCGGCTCGGTCTTGCCGAAGGTTTCGATCACGCTGCGTTGCGGATCGCTGATGCTCAGCAAGGTTGCGGCGGGCCAATCGGGCAGTTGGGTCAGCAGGCATAACACCACGCTGTCGCCATAGGGGGGCAGATAGCCGGCTTCATGAAAGCGGTTGATGATGTGCTCGATCACCTGGTCGGCTTGCAGGCGGCGCACGCCTTCGATCAGGTTCAACGGTGCCGGCTCGCCTTGCCACACGTGCTCCAGGGTGGCGCGGGAGGTGGCCGTGCTGCGCAGCATCCGCTCCAGGTCGGCCCGCGCGATCAGCGATGAGCCATCGGGCAGCATCTGTTGCAGCAACTGGGCATCCGACAGGGCCTGGGTGTTGTGCAGGTCGAAGGTCCAGGCTTGCAGCGCCGGGTTGAAGACAATCGGTGGCTTGTAGGGGCTGCTGCCGTTTTTGAGAACGTAGCGCTGGGTGGCCTGGTCGTGGGCGACCTCGGCCACCAGGGTCTGGCTGTCATGGTGCAGCTTGACGTATTGCTGGCCTTGCACGGTGAATACGCAGAGGGCGTCGGCGCGTTTACCCTCGAGCAGGTACTGCTGGCGATGGGCGTAGGGACGTGCGTCGGGTTTCCACAGCTCTTCCACCCCGTCGGGACGCGTGACTTTGCGCGGATTGCCCAGCCGCTGCAGGTGCCCGAGCATGCGCTGGCGATGGGCGCTGCCGGCGACGCTGATCAAGCGGCCGCTGATGGCCAGGTCGGCGACATCGCTGAGGGTCGAGGCGAAGCTGCTGGCATCGCCCTTGACCGCTTCATTCAGGCCCACGCTGACGCTGTAGGTCATGCTGCCCAATACGGCCAGTTGCATCACCCGGTTCATCCCCGTGACCCCGCCGGGCAAGGGCGTGAGCAGCACTTGCAAGACTTCGGCGGCAACGGCGGCGGTGGCGTCCTGGACCGCCTGCCAGTCGGCTTCGGAACGGCTGTTGGCCAGGGTGTCGAGGTCGGCCTGGCAGCGTTGGATCTGCCGGTAAGTCAGGGCTTGCACCAGGGTTACGGCGGGGCCGGTGTGTGGGTCGGTGGAGAAGCGGATGTCGTTGAGGGTGCGCTCCGGGAAGGCCGCGTGAAAGCCATCGTAAAGCCGCTCGGCCAGCCAGCTCATGCCCTCGGGGCGGGGTTGCCGGGTCACCAACGACTGGAACACCGACAACCCCACCAGGGGCAATTGCCGGGAAAACCAGCCCAGGTCGCCTTGCTGGTGGCTGTCCAGCAACTGCTGGCGAAAATCCACCTCTGCCGCGCGCGCATCGCTGTGGTAACGCAGCGCGCCGCCGGGGCGGAACGGAAAATAGGACAGCACCCCGAGGCTGGCGACCCTGATCAGCAGCAGCGGTACGGGAATGGCACTCTCCCAGGCGACGAAGGGCACGGCGATGACGGGGGTGACGCCCGAGGTCAGGCTCAGGCTGTCGACCGGCAGTTGCGGCCCGCTGCCGTCGATCGATGCGGTGAGGCTGTCATACATCTCGCGGGTCAGGCCGTTGCGGGCGCGGTTGCGCCAGGCGTCAAGCACATCGAACTGCAGCAGCGCCAGCGCCGCCTCGCCCATCAAGCGGCGCAGCGTACCGTTTTCATCGAGGCTGGCCGTGATCTTCACCTGTAACTGGTGGCCCAGGTCCAGCTCACGGGCGATGGCGATGAACGCCTGCGCCGTGAGGCTGCGATCGCCACCCGGCCCGACCACACGGCTGGCGTCCACCAGGCTGTAGCCGGAGTCCTGGCGGACCGAGGCGGTGAAGCCGAAATTCAGGCAGGCGGCCTCCCACAACGAGAGGCTTTTGATGTGTTCGATAAAGCGCAGATCCTTGTCGGAGCGCCGCGGTACCCGCACGTGACTGCCCGGCTGCCGGTCCCAGGGCAGCGGTTGCTCGATCTTTTCCAGGTAGGTGGTTTCGAAGCGATACTGCTCCGGATCGCGCCCACCGATCCGGTCACGCAACTGCGCCAGGCCATCGGCCTTGAAGCTGCGGACCACCCGTTCCTTTTCGGCTTCAACCGCCGCCATGGCCGCCAGGGCATTGCGTTGCAGGCGCAGGA
Source organism: Pseudomonas sp. NIBRBAC000502773 (assembly GCF_006517195.1). Classification (NCBI taxonomy): domain Bacteria; kingdom Pseudomonadati; phylum Pseudomonadota; class Gammaproteobacteria; order Pseudomonadales; family Pseudomonadaceae; genus Pseudomonas; species Pseudomonas sp. NIBRBAC000502773. The sequence continues at coordinate 4,589,200 of NZ_CP041189.1, forward strand.
AGCGGGGTTTTTCCTCGGCGTCCAGGCCTTCCAGGGCTTGCAGGATATTGCGCTGGATCAGCTCCAGCGCCTGTTGCTGGGCCCAGGTGGTACTCGATTGCAGATTGCCGGACAGGCCGTTGAGTAATTGATGAGTCGGCATGCGCTCTACCTTTCACGATAAGTGGAAGGCAGATGGAAGCACCGCGCATACCGGCGCTGGGGCTATCTATTTAAGGGCCGGCGCCTCGCCGCGCAGCGCCAGGTCCAGGCGCTTGTTGAACTCCAGCCACGCTGCCAGCCCGGCCATCAGCGCCAGCCCCAGCAACGCGCTGAAAACCTGCATCGGCCAGGCATCCTCGACCTGGGCGTTGAGCATGTCCGCCAGCGGTGCCAGCAGCACGCCGAGGCAGAACACCTCCAGGGAGTAACGGCCCATGCGGCAGCTTTGTTGCGCCCACCAGGTTTGCGTCCAGCCGCGACCCGGCAACAGCTTGGCGGTGACATAGGCCAGGGCCAGGAAGTGCAGCAGGCGCAGCGGCGACAGGTCGGTCTTGCTGATGGGATAGATCAGGTCGCTGAGCCACGACGGCATCAACGCGTCATGCACCTCGGGCCAGCGCCATGACAGGGTCAGCACACACGCCACCACGGTGTACACCGCCGCCGCCATGAACAACGGCTGGCGCTTGAGCGGGCGCTGTTCCGGCGGTCGCCCTTGACTGGCCTGCAGCGCCGCCGCGCCACCGAGAATAAACAGGAACTGCCAGGTCACCGGGTTGAAGTACCACACGCCGTCGGCAATCGCCCGCAGGTTCCAGCCCATCCACGGCGCCAGCAGATACACCGTCGCCGACGCGGTCACCACCAGCCAGGTGTGGCGCAGCAGCAGCGGCAATACCAGCGGCAACCCCGCCAGCAGCACGATATACAGCGGCAGCGGGTCCATCAGGTTGGGCTTGAAGCGCAGCAGCAGCTCATCGGTGAGGGCCTGTTGCGGGTGGGTGACGAAGTGCGTCAGGCCCATCTCTTGAACCAGATCGCGGGTTTCCACATGGCTGTTGGCGAAGAACACGATGCCCATCAGCATCGCCAGCAAAAAGATATGCACCACGTACAACACCCAGGCGCGGCGCAGGATTTTCAGCGAGGCAATCCAGTAGCCGTCGCGTTGCAGGATCTTGCCGTAGGCCAGCACTGCGGCGTATCCGGCGAGGAATACAAAGACCTCGGCCGCATCGCTGAAACCGAAATTGCGCAGGGTGATCTGGCCGAGAGGATTGTGGGGGACGTGATCCCAGAAAATGAAGATCAACGCCAGGCCCCGAAAAAAATCGATGCGTGGGTCGCGTCCGTTCAGCATGGCAGCGGGCTCTTGAACAAAAGGTTTAGTAATGACTGGCGAGCGTGCAGGTTGTCGTACGCCGCACGTCGGGCGGGCGCAGGTTGGCGGTATTTGTAAGCAATTGCAAAGGTTGGGTATTACTGAATGTCTCTAGGCGTCAATGATCACCAGGGTGCCCTGGCTACCTGGAAGTACGGCATGAGCGGTGCCCGCTTCCACGAGGTACATCTGGCCGGTCTCTACGTGGATCTCTTCATCAGCGATGCTCAGGCGCAAATGGCCGCTGATCACCAGTAGCCCTTCGTTGTAGTCGTGCACTTCTTCTTCGTAAGCCTGCTCATCCATGCGCAACACCTTGATCCGCGCCGGGCCGACCTGGCCCAGGCGTATCGATTTCCAGCTGTCAGGCAGTTGCCCGGCGATTGCAGCGAAGTCCAGTAACGGCATGTGAATCTCCTTGTTTCTACGATGCCGTCGGTGGTCCGGTTCAGCAGGAAAGGGGGGTGCAGGTTATGCAGCCACCACCTCATGGGGCTCAAAACTGTCCGCCCGCGCCATCTGCCACATGCGCGAATAGAACTCGCCATTCACTTCGCCGGTGAGCAACTCGCCAGGCTTGAGGAACACATGCAACTGCGAGAACAGCTTGATCTCGGTGGCCGACATGCGTCGTACCAGATGCTTGGCCGACAGCTGCGACGGGTGATCCAGGCCTGCCGCCGCGAGCATTTCGGCCAGGGCCTTGAGGGTGTTGCGGTGGAAGTTGAACACCCGCTGGGCCTTGTCCGGTACCACCAGAGCACGTTGGCGCAACGGGTCCTGGGTGGCGACGCCGGTCGGGCACTTATTGGTGTGGCAGCTTTGGGACTGGATGCAACCGATGGCGAACATGAAGCCGCGCGCCGAGTTGGCCCAGTCGGCGCCGATGGCGAGCACGCTGGCGATGTCGAAGGCGCTGACGATCTTGCCGCTGGCACCGAGCTTGATCTTGTCGCGCAGGTTCAGGCCCACCAGGGTGTTGTGCACGAACAGCAGGCCCTCGCGCAGCGGCACGCCGATATGGTCGGTGAACTCCACGGGCGCGGCGCCGGTGCCGCCTTCCTTGCCGTCGACGACGATAAAGTCCGGGAGGATGCCGGTTTCGAGCATGGCCTTGGCAATGCCCATGAATTCCCACGGGTGGCCCAGGCAGAACTTGAAGCCCACCGGCTTGCCGCCGGACAGTTCACGCAATTGGGCGATGAATTGCATCAGCTCAATGGGCGTGGAGAACGCGCTGTGACGTGACGGCGAGATGCAGTCTTCGCCCATCAGGATGCCGCGGGTTTCGGCGATCTCTTGAGTCACCTTGTGCTTGGGCAGGATGCCGCCGTGGCCGGGTTTGGCGCCCTGGCTCATCTTGATTTCGATCATGCGCACCTGCGGGTTCTGCGCCTGCGCGGCGAAGCGCTCCGGGTCGAAGCGGCCATCGCTGGTACGGCAGCCGAAGTAGCCGCTGCCCAGTTCCCAGGTCAGGTCGCCGCCGTTTTCGCGGTGATAGGGGCTGATGCTGCCTTCGCCGGTGTCATGGGCGAAATTGCCGAGCTTGGCGCCCTGGTTGAGCGCGCGGATCGCATTGGCGCTCAACGAGCCAAAGCTCATTGCCGAGATATTGAACACCGACGCCGAATACGGCTGCGTGCATTGCGGGCCGCCGACCATCACGCGAAAGGCGCTGGGGTCGCTCAGCGGCGCGGGGCGCATGGAGTGGCCGATAAATTCGAAACCCAGCTGGTACACATCGATCAGGGTGCCGAAGGGTTTGTCGGCGGTTTCGTTCTTGGCCCGCGAGTACACCAGGGATCGCTGCGAGCGCGAGAAGGGCAGGGCGTCGCTGTCGGACTCCAGCAGGTACTGGCGGATTTCCGGGCGGATGGCTTCTACCAGGTAACGGATATTGCCCAGGATCGGGTAGTTGCGGCGCACCGCATGGGGGCTTTGCAACAGGTCGAAAATACCGATCAGGCTCAACACGCCGGTGACCAGGGTGATGGGCCACAGCCATTCGTGTTGGATAAAGGGCAGGCTGGCGAGGGTGAAAATGACGCACACGGCAAAGAAGGCGTAACGGCTTAGCAAGGACAGGCTCATACGGTTTCCTTGGGTTCGGACTCTCAGGTCGATCCGGCATTCTGCGCCAGTAATGAAACGCCAGACAACCTGCAGGTGGACTCAGTTTGATCCCGGTGATGGGACGGACTGGTCCGAAATAGACAAGGCGCGGCTATCGGTCAGTTCAAACCGGGCCTGGTTTTCGGTGGTCGAATCTGCCCCGACGAAGACGGTGAACGTGCCGGCCTCAATCACCGGCGAAAAGTTGCTGTCCAGCAGGGCAAAGTCCGCCTGGTCAAGGGTGAAGGTCAGCTCCCGCGCCTCGCCGGGCGCCAGCTGCACTTTGCGGAAACCGCGCAATTGGCGAACCGGGCGGGTCACGCTGGCGACATCATCGCGCAGGTATAACTGCACGATTTCTTCGCCTGGGCGCGCTCCGGTATTGGTGACGGTGACCGCCACGCTCAGCACTTGGGTGGACGCCAGCCGCTGTGTGCTGAGCCGCGGTGCGGAGTAGCTGAACGAGGTGTAGCTCAGGCCGAAGCCAAAGGGATACAGCGGCGTCCAGTGTTCATCGATGTAGGCGGAGGCATAATGACCATCGCCGCTGGGCGGACGACCGGTGTTTTTGTGCGCGTAGTAGAGGGGAATCTGCCCCACGCTGCGGGGGAACGTGATCGGCAGTTTGCCGCTGGGGTTGACGTCACCAAACAGAATGTCGGCCACGGCATGGCCCATCTCACTGCCCAGGAACCAGGTTTCCAGCAGCGCCGGCGCCTGGCGCACGTTTTGCGAGAGCACCAGCGGGCGGCCATTCATCAACAGGATGACCACGGGTTTGCCGCTGTCCAGCAGGGCACGCAACAGCGCCTCCTGGGCACCCGGCAGGCCCAGGTCCGCGCGACTGCGGGCCTCGCCGCTCTGATCGGCGCGCTCGCCGAGCACGGCGACCACCACTTCGGCGCGGCGGGCGGCCTGCCGGACCTCGTTGAGGTTCTGAGTCTCGGTGCTGATGGGCGAAGCGCCGGGCAGGTAAACCACCTCGGTGCCAGGGGCGACGGCGTGGCGTATGCCCTGCAAGACCGTGATCGAATCTTCCGGACGAGCCGCCAAGGCCCAGGGACCGAGCGTGGCCTCGGCATCCTTGGCCAGGCTGCCGACCACCAGCACGTTGCGCAGGTGCTTGGACAGCGGCAGCAGGGCGTCGGTGTTTTTCAACAATACGATGGACTTCTGCGCGGCCTCGCGCGCCAGTGCCCGGTGCTGCGGGGTCAGGACATTGGCCCGTTGCCGCGCCTCGTCGCTGTAGCGGTAGGGATCGTCAAGCAGTCCCAGGCGCTGCTTGGCCTGGAGTACACGGCGCACCGCATTATCCACGGCGGTCAGGGGAACCTGGCCAGTGCGCACAAGGGTGGGCAGGTATTGGCGGTACGTCTGGCTGACCATGTCGATGTCCACCCCCGCGCTGAACGCCAGCCGTGCCCGGTCGGCCGGGCTGCCGGCGATGCCGTGCTGGCTCAGCTCCCAAATGGCGTTGAAGTCACTGACAATGAGGCCACGGAACCGCCACTGATTGCGCAGCACACCGGTCAACAGCGCGGTGTTGCTGTGCAGGGGCGTTCCGGCCAGTTCGTTGAACGAAGGCATGATTCCATCGACGCCAGCCGCCACGGCGGCCTGGAAAGGCGGGAAGTACACTTCCCGCAAGGTGCGTTCCGACACGTCGGCGACGTTGTAGTCGCGCCCGCCTTCGGCGGCACCGTAGGTCACGAAGTGTTTTGCGGTCGCCAGCATATATGACGGGTCGGCAGGCCCGGCGCCGTGGAACCCCCGCACCTTGGCGCTGGCCAGCGCTGCGCCCAGGAACGGATCTTCGCCGGTGCCTTCCACCACACGGCCCCAACGCGGGTCGCGGGCAGTGTCGACCATGGGCGCGAAGGTCCAGTGTATGCCGCTGGCCGTCGCTTCAACGGCCGCCGCGCGAGCGGTTCGTTGTGCCAGGTCAGGGTCCCAGGCAGCGGCTTCCGCCAACGGCACGGGAAATACGGTGCGAAACCCGTGGATCACATCAAAGGCAAACAACAACGGTATAGGCAGACGCGAACGGGTGACGACGTGTTCCTGCAACCGGCGGGTCTGTTCGACGCCGTAGGCGCCAAGGACCGAGCCCACGGTGTTCATGGGCAGTTGCGCCAGCTCGCCTGGGTCAATGACCGGGCCGGTAGGTGTGTCCTGGACGCCGAGCTGGCTGAGTTGGCCAACTTTTTCTTCCAGCGTCATTTGCTGCAACAAGGCCTCTACGCGGTCCTGCTCGCCGGCGTGGAGAGCGTTGCCGCTGACACTGAACACCACGCAGAACAGCGCCCATTGGCCGCCGAGCCTCATGGAATATTGCCGGTGTCAGCCGTTGAAGGGGTACCGATTGCCGTCGATTCGGAGTGGAAGGGATGGTACTGATACAGCCAGGTTTCTGACAGCGGCTGGCCGTCCAGGCGCAGGAACAGGCGCAATTCCACCGGGTCCTTGCCGTCGACGCTCAGGTCGAACTGTGCTCGCCAATGGCCGGCGACGCCGTCCGGCACCGCTTCGGTAAAGACCCGGCTGAGGGCGCCCCTGGAGCAACTGATCACGGCCTCGGGCTTGACCCCCGGTGCGAGTTTTTCCAAGGGGGCGCCCTGGAATTCCACCACGAATTTACGTACCCCCAGCGGGCGCGGCTCGCCCGGTGAGCCGCCTTTGCCCAGGCGTGTGGCCACGCACGCCGCCAGTGGCGAAACGTAGGGTTCCCGGGCCAGCCAGTGCAGGCGATAACGCAGCGCATAACGGTTGCCCGCTTCCGCCGGGGCCGAGGGTACCCACATCGCGACGATGTTGTCGTGGATCTCGTCGTCGGTGCCGTTTTCCATCAGTTGCACGCTGCCTTCGCCCCAATCGCCCAACGGTTCGACCCACAGGCTGGGGCGCCGTTGGTAATTCACCCCATCGAGGTAGTGGTCGAAATTACGGTCGCGCTGTAGCAGGCCGAAGCCCTTCGGTTGACGATCACTGAACGCCGAAACCAGGGTGCGTGGCGGGTTGTTCAAGGGCCGCCAGATACGTTCTCCGTTGCCGGTCCACAGCGCCAGGCCGTCACTGTCGTGGACCTCAGGGCGCCAGTCGGCGGCGGTGCGCTTGGCGGTTTCACTGAACCAGAACATCGAGGTCAGCGGCGCAATGCCCAGCCGGCTGACGTTCTTGCGCAGGAAAAACGTGCAGTCGATGTCCATGACCACGCCCTGTGTACGGTGGATCACGAAACGGTAGGCGCCGCAGATACTGGGGCCGTCGAGCCGCGCGTAGAGGGTCATGGCGTTTGTGTGCTGGTTCTTTGGCGGCTCGAACCAGATGTGGGTGAAGTCGGGGAATTCTTCGGCCTTGCCGGCTTGTGCCACATCCAGGGCAATCGCCCGTGCCGACAGGCCGTACTGGTACAACTCGCCGATGGCCCGGAAGTACGACGCGCCAAGAAAGGCCACCCAGTCGTTTTGTTGCCACGCCAGCCTGGCCTGGTCGCCCAGGCGGCTTTCCTGGATACGAAAGCCGGCAAATCCACTGTTACGGGGCAGGGCATGGGCCGGGCTGTCGCCCGGCATATCAAAGTGCGCCGGGTCGTAGACGATCTCGCGGGCGATGCCGTTGTCCAGCACATACAGCCTGACGGGCGTGCGAAAAAACGACCCCAAGTGAAAGAATGTCACAGGGAACTTGCCCGGGCCTTTGGCGAACAGGGCGTGCTCGGGTTTGAAGCGGATTTGGCCGTGGGCGGCGTAGTCGAGCCGCGCCAGCAGCGCGGCCGATGCAGTGCTGGGGTAGGTGTAGGGTTTCAAGGCATCGGCTTGTGCCTGTTCGATCAAGCCTTCGAAGGAAAAAGTACTGGACGGGTCGGCTGTATCGGCCGCCGGGGCGTCCCTGCCCAGTGGCATGAGCAAGGCGCCCAGTGACGCGTATGTGAGGAACTCGCGGCGCGTAGACATGGTGTCATTTCCTTCGACGATGAGAGCCCAGGCCTCACGTTCAGCACGCCACCGGCATGCAATCGTGTTGCTTGTGTGGAGTGTCGAGTCGGGAAAAGGGTCTGTCTACTGTCAGAAATAACAGGTTGCGAGGGCAGGCAGATCAATGATCTGAGCAGGTTTTGAAAAGGTCGATCGTTCTGCTGCGTCCGCGGCGAAATCGTGGCCAAGGGTTGGCCATGCAGGTGTCCATTTCAGAGGCCTTGGCGTGCGGAACTCATCGGTCGCCCCTGGCCACTTAAACGGGAGTTCCCCAACCTTTCCCAAAGTGAGCCGACCATGATTAGCAATATCAATACTGCCCTGACCGCAGTGGATCTGCTGACACGCTTTGCCTCGTCGTCGCAGATGCCTTCTACCACGCCTCATCCTGTGCCAGACAGCGCGCGGTTCTTTACGTCGACACCCCGCGAATCTGCCCCCTTCATGGCCAATGGCAACCCTTTGGTCAAGTCCAGGCTCTATCAGCAAATGGCACCGTCATTATCGGCGCAAGCGCCCGTAGCCGCCGACCGCAGCTGGGTCCAAAAGGCAAGTGGCGACATCGCTCGGCACACCTGGTTTATTCCCGGCTTGAGCAACATGCTTCATGGGCTGGAAAAGTCAGATGGCAGTGTAGACGGGATGATGGACGGGTTGAAAAGCGGCCTGGATAAAACCCTGAAGACGGGTTTGGCCACAGCGATTGCGGGGGCGGCGAAGGGCGATTGGGTGTCGGTTCTAAACGGATACGGACAAGCGGTCGCCCATAACGAATCCACACCCAAGTCGGTCAAGTCGACGTTGGGGCTGACCCAGGCGCTGGGGGGCACGTTCACTGCCGCTGCTGGGTTTGCAGGAACGCTGAAAACAACGCCGACCGGGATTTGACTTCCCTCGTCCGAGCGATGTCCTTAACGGCGCGGACGGCGTGCCCTACGCCGCCGTCTGCCGAATCGGCAATACCACGCGAAACTTCGTGCCCTTGCCCAGTTCGCTGCTGACAGAGATATCGCCATGGTGTTTCTTGACGATGCCGTAGGAGAGTGACAGTCCTAACCCAGTGCCTTCCCCCACCGGCTTGGTGGTGAAAAACGGGTCGAAGATTTTCTGCACCGCCTCGGGGGCAATCCCGCAGCCGTTGTCCGCCACTTCCAGCCACACGTGCTCGCCTTCCACACCGTTGCTGATGGTGATGATGCCGCGCTCCGGCCCCATGGCCTGAGCGGCATTGATCACCAGATTCATCACCACCTGATTGAGCTGCGAGGCCAGGCATTCGATCTCTGGCAGCGGTGCGTAGTGCTTGACCACATCGGCCTTGTACTTGAGTTCGCTGGCAACGATGTTCAGCGTCGAATCGATGCCCTGTTGCAGGTTTGCGAATTGCCAGGTCTGGTCGTTGTCCACCCGCGAGAAGTTTTTCAGGTCCTTGACGATCTGCACCACGCGGCCGATGCCCTCCTTGGACTCGTGGATCAACACCGGAATGTCTTCCTGTAGAAACTCCAGTTCCAGGCGGGTGCGCAAGGCCTTGAGCTGCTCGTGCTGTTCACCCGTGGCGAGGCTTTCTTCGGCCTGCCGGTAAGCCTCCAGCATCTGTTGCAACTGGGTGAAGTAGCCGTCGAGGGTGCTGAGGTTGGACGAGATAAAGCCTACCGGGTTATTGATCTCATGGGCCACGCCCGCGGCGAGTTGCCCCAGGGAGGCGAGTTTTTCCGACTGCACCAGCTGGCTTTCCAGGTGCTTGCGTTCTTCGATTTCAAGCTGCAGCGCGTGGGTGCGTTGTTCCACCAGCCGTTCCAGATGAGTGGTTTGCAGGGTGGCGCGACGGGCCATGTCCCATTTATTGGCCAGGGTGTTGGCCATCTGCTGGACTTCGATGTTATCGAACGGTTTTTTCAGGATCAGCAAGCGATCATGGCCTTGCAGGCGGTCGAGCAGGTCCTCCCAGGAATAGTCCGAGTACGCGGTGCACACCACTACTTGCAGGTCGGGGGCGACTTTCCAGAGCTCTTCTATGGTCCTCGCGCCGTCCCAGCCCTGGGGCATGCGCATGTCGACAAACGCCAGGGCATAGGGCTGCTGGTGTGCCATGGCGGTGATGAGCAGCTGCAGGCCTTCTTCGCCGCCGTAGGCCGAGTGCAGGTCGAAAGGGGGAGCCGTGGGTTTGCTGGTTTCACCGAACAGTGCCGACTCCATGTCATCCAGCTCCTGGTTGGATTCAGTGGGCGGCATCAGGATCTTGCGAAAATCCTCATGAATCGACGGCGTGTCATCAATCAACAGGATGCGCCGGTTGGGAGGCTGGTTCATACGAGGCTTCCGGCAGGAATGAGGGGGATCGTCAGGGTGAATAGCGCGCCCAGGCCCGGCCCGTCGCTGTGGGCGCTGAGGTGGCCGTCCATTTCGACGGCGGCCAGCGCGCAGCTGTGCAGCCCGAAACCGTGGCCTTCCTTGCGGGTGGTAAAACCGTGGGTAAATATCCGGGTCATGTTCTCGGCAGGTATGCCTTCGCCTTCGTCCTTCACGCTGATCTGCAACCTGTTGTCCTCCAGCGACTGGACCGTGAGGGTCATCTGCCGTGGCCGGTCAGTGAGGTTGGACATGGCGTACTTGGCGTTGCTGATCAGGTTGACCATGATCAGCAGCAAGCGGTGTTTGTCCGCGAGGACTTCCGGCACCTGCCCGTAGTGCTTGACCACTGTGACATTGTGCCGGCTCAGGGCCCCCGCGTTCATGCGCAGGGCGTCTTCCATCAAGGTGCTGATCTGCACCGGCTCCCTGAGCGAGGGCGCGCCCGCATAGGATTGTTGGGTGGAGACGATGTCCTTGATGTGGTCCACGCTTTTGCTCAATTGCCCCAGTTCCTCGATCAGGCCTTGCTGCTCGACGGCAATGGCGTCCACCAACTGGTTCAAGTAGCCGGGCAGCAACTTGCCCTTCTCATCCTCGGTGATAAAAGTGCCCAGGTCGCCCTGGCGTTCGTTGATCAACTGCATGGCCTTGCCCAGGCCCATTGCCTTGCTGCTGCGCAGTTTGCGGGTGACCAGGTCGGCGGAGATGTTCACGCTGTTAAGCACGTTGCCGACGTTGTGCAGCACGTTGGTGGCGATCTCCGCCATTCCGGCCTGACGTGCACTGTCCATCAGCTCGCTCTGGGCATCCTTGAGCTGTCGGGTGCGCCGTTCCACGCGCTGTTCGAGGGTTTCGTTCACCGCCTGCAAGGCGCGGTTGACACGGTTGATCTCGGCGAAACTGCGCAGCAGGCGAATCGTCAGGTACAGCAACAGGGCCACCAGCAGTGTGGAGAACACCAGCAGGTAACGGTGGTATTGCTGCTCGACCCGGTCCAGGGCCTGTTGGTCCAGGTTGAGGTGGGTGGTCAGGTCATCCAGGCGTTCGGCTACCGGAATGGCGGCGATCTGGTCGAGCAACGTGTTCACCACCGGCTGTTCACGCAGGATCAGTTCGATGTGATTGCTCAGGATCTCCACCGGGCCGCGGAATTCGCTGGGCAGCAGTTCCTGGTTGACGGCCAGCTTGCCCAGGCCGACAAGAATGTCGGCGGCGCGCTCGTCGCTGGTGACCTGGGCGAATTCAAGGCTGCTGAGCAGCAGGTCGTAGGTGTCGGTGGCCACGCTTTGCAGTTGCGCTTTTGTATCGTCGTTTACCTGGTTGAACTGCGCCTGGATATCGTCTTCGGCGGTCGGCAGGAAAGCCAGGGAGTTGCGCAATACCGCGTTATGGGACTTGAACTGGTCGACGCGCCGGGCCTTTTCCTGGATGGCCGCTTGATAAGCCTGCTGGCTGGCTTGCCAGGCGGGCAGGTCTTGCGGGCTGTGGTACGAGCCGCGTGCTTCCAGCTCGGCCCACAACCGGGTCATTTCCGTCAGGGGCGTCACCAGGGGGTCGTAGTTGTGGGTGATGGCGATCCTGGCCTTGAGGACTTCGCTGTCCCATTGGGCATTGAGTTGCTGCAACTGCCGGATCAGATCCCGGGAGTGGGTGTAGGAAGACGCCTGGTCGCTGGACGACTTGATGTACAGAAAGATCAGGGTCGAGGCCAGCAACAGGGTGATCAACCCCAAGGCCAACTGGCTGGTGCGGCGGCGAGAAAGGGTCATGACGGTCTGCTCATAAAGGCTTGCCTTTCCATTCGCCGGTCAGGGTCTTGAGAAACTGGATGATCAGGTCTTTATCCTCCTGCGAAGGGTTGCGCCCCAGTTGGAACTTGAACATCACGTCGACGGCTTCTTCCAGGGTCTTGGCCGAGGCATCGTGAAAATACGGGGCCGTGACCGCGACGTTACGCAGGCTGGGGACCTTGAACACGTGCCGGTCTTCCTCATCCTTGGTCAGCAGGTAGCGCCCCAGGTCCGACTCGACGGGGTTGCCGCGCACCTTGAAGTAGTCGCCCATCACGCCGAATTTCTGGAACATGTTGCCGCCGATGTTGATGCCCTGGTGACAGGCGATGCAACCATAATCCTTGAAGCGCTGGTAGCCGTACTTTTCCTGGATCGTGAGGATGTCCGTGTTGCCCAGCAGGTACTGGTCAAACCGTGAGTTGGGCGTCAGCAGCGTGCGTTCATAGGTGGCCAGGGCGTTTTGCACATTGGCGGCGGTGACGCCATCGGGGTAGGCCTGTTTGAACGCTGCCTGGTAGGCGGGCAGGGCGGTCAGGTTCTGTACCACGGTGTTCCAGTCGCTGCCCATTTCCACCGGGCTGATGACCACTTGCTCGACCTGCGCTTCCAGGGTGTCCACGCGGCCATTCCAGAACTGTTTGAAGTTCAGGCTGGCGTTGAAGACCGACGGCGTATTGATCTCCACGGGCTTGCCGTCGAAACCCAGAGAGAAGGGCCTGGTGTCGGCGCCCCCGGATTCGAGGTGATGGCAACTGGCGCAAGACAGCGTGTTGTTCACTGACAGGCGCGGCTCATTGAACAGCTGGCGGCCCAGCTCGACCTTGGCCGCATCCAGGTGCGGCGCCGGCGGCAGGGGCTTGAGCGCTTCGTCCAGCGGCGCGGCCGTCACGGTCGTCCCCAGGCACAGCCCCAACGCGAGGATGGAACCGAAACGGTAGGTTGAAACGTCGCTCAAGCGAGCACTCCTTGCAGGCATAGGGCTATTGGTCGGGCATCAGTGTGGGGCTGCCCACCTGCAGCAACTGGGCGAAATCCTTCGCAGGCACGGCCTTGCTGAACAGAAAGCCCTGGCCTTCTTCACAGTGCTGGGCTCTCAGGAAGTCCAGCTGTTCGACGGTCTCCACCCCTTCGGCGATGATGTTCAGCTCCAGACTCTTGCCCATGCCGATGATAGCGCTGATCAGCTGCGCGTCCTGGCTATTTTCGTGCAGCCCGCGCACGAATGATTGGTCGATCTTCAGCACATCGATGGGAAAGCGTCGCAGGTAGCTGAGGCTGGAGTAGCCGGTGCCGAAATCATCCAGGGCCAGGCGCACGCCCATGGCCTTGATCCGGTTCAGGATATCGACCGTATCGTCGACATTCTGCATCAGCACGCTTTCGGTGATTTCCAGCTCCAGCTGGTTGGGCGGCAGGCCGGTCTGCTTGAGGATGGCGGCCAGGTTGTCGACAAACTCCCGCTGGCGGAAGTCGATGGCCGAGATGTTCACCGAGATGCGCAGCGGCGCCAGGCCCATGGCGCGCCAGGCCTGTGCCTGTTCGCAGGCGTGGCGCAGCACCCATTGGGTCAAGGGCACGATCAGCCCGCTGTCTTCGGCCACCGGAATGAAGTCGGCCGGGTGGACCCAGCCCGAGCGCGGTTGAAACCAGCGGATCAGCGCCTCTGCGCCGAGGATCCGCCCGGTTTTCAGGTCCAGCTTGGGCTGGTAGTGCAGCGCAAACTCATCGTGCTCCAGGGCCTGGCGGATCGCGCTTTCCAGGTTCTGCTGGTGCCGGGCGCGCAGGTTCATGTCTTCGGTGTAGAAACTCAGGTCGTCCGGGCCACGCTCCTTGGTGGTGTGCATGGCGGTTTCGGCGTGCTTGATCAGTTCCACCGCAGTGCTGCTGTCGTTCGGGTAGATGCTGATGCCGAGGCTGGCGGTGACGCTCAGGTCGTGCCCCGCGACATGCCGGGTAACGCTGATGGCCTGGAGCACCTTCTGGGCGATGTGCTGGGTTTGCTGGGGATGCTGGACATCATTGAGCAGGATCACAAACTCGTCCGAACCATAACGAAACACCGAGTCCGACTCACGCACGGCCGCCACCAGGCTTTGGCTGACCTGCTGGAGCACCTCATCCCCCACCGGATAACCCAGGGCGTTGTTGATGCGCTTGAAGCGGTCGAGCCCGATAAACATCACCGCCAGTTGCGTGTCATGGCGCCGGCCCAGGGCAATGGCCTGGGTCAGGCGGTCGCCCAGCAGCGTGCTGTTGGGCAGCTCCGTGAGCGCGTCGTATTGCAGCAGGTGCGAGACTTTCAGCAACTCCTGCACGCGTTCCTCAATCGTGCGTTCGAGCCCGATCACCTTGAGGGCGGCATCCTGGGCGAGCTGCCATTTCCACGTAAGGGCGCTGGCCATCTGGCGGATTTCCAGGTGGTCGAAGGGCTTCTTCAGGATCAGCAACTGGTCGTTGTACTTCAATCGCGCCTCGATCGCTTCAAAGGAATAGTCGGAATAGGCGGTGCACAGGGCGATCTGCAGGTTGGGATCGACGTTCCACAACTGCTCGATGGTTTGCAGGCCGTCCCAGCCGGGCGGCATGCGCATATCGATGAACGCCATGGCGTAGGGGGTGTTGGTTGCCAGGGCCCGGTTCACCAGATCCAAGGCTTCCTGGCCCTGGTAGGCGGAATCGAGGATAAACGCCTGGCGAGCGACGGTGGTGGTGCCGAACAGGGTCTGCTCAAGGGTATCCAGGGAGGGCTCGGCGTCGGCGTCGGCGCACAGGATCTTGCGAAAGTCCAGGTGGATGGACGTGACATCATCGACGATCAGGATGCGACGGTTGGCCCGCTCAGGGTTCGGGTTCATAGTGCGCGCCTTATCTGCAAACGGTTCGACGGCATAACCATTCCTTCCTTGGTTCCGTGGCTGAGCGGGGCGCAGGCCTGCCGTGACAGTGTAGTCGAGGTCCCTTGAATTCGGCGGCCAGTTGGCGTCAAATCAACCCCGCGCCTTAAGCGAGGGAAGACGGCTTGGCACACGGGTTCAAATCAGCTCAATTCAGTTCAATGTGAAGGCGCAGCAGGCATGGATGAACAACTTGCGACGAAACCCACTATTTTGCTGGTCGACGATGAAGAGTCGATTCTCAACAGCTTGCGTCGCCTGTTGCGCGGCCAACCCTTCGATGTCGTGCTCGCGGGCAGCGGCGCCCAGGCCCTGGAGATCATGGCCGCCCAGCCCATCGACCTGGTGATGAGCGATGCGCGCATGCCCGGCATGGACGGCGCGCAACTGCTGGCCGAGGTTCATCGCCTTTATCCCGCCACCAGTCGCATCCTGCTCACCGGCTACGCCGACCTGCCGACGATCATCAAGGCAATCAACGAAGGGGCGATCCACCGCTATATCGGCAAACCCTGGAACGACGACGAACTGAAGCTGATCCTGCAGCAGGCCCTGGAATTTCAGCGGCTGGAGCGCCTGGCCCATCAGCAGAACGACCAGCTCAAGCTGTTGAACGCGACCCTGGAAAAACGCGTGGCAGCACGCACCAGTGAGTTGCAACAGACCGCCGACATGCTCGACCTGGCCTACGACGAGCTCAAGCGCAGCTACGTGACCGGCACCGAAGTGTTTTCGTTGCTGGCCAACCTGCGCCTGCCCAAGAACAAACAGACCAACCGTGCACTGATCGAACTGGTGCGGGTGTACTGCACCGCCCAGTCCATCGACGAAGCCAGCGCCCGCGACATGGCCATGGCCGCCGCGTTGTACAACATCGGCAAGCTGAGCTGGAGCGACAGCATGTTGATCGAGCCGGCCGACAAGCTGCACAGCACCGATCGCGAGCGCTACCGTGGCTATCCGGCCCAGAGCGAATCGCTGCTGATGACCCTGGAGCCGATGAAGGATGCGGCGCGGATCATCCGTCATCACCAGGAACGCTGGGACGGCAGTGGCTTCCCCGACCACCTCAAGGGCGATGCGATTCCGTTCGGTTCACGCCTGCTGAAACTGGCGGTGGACTTCATCGAGTTGCAGAAAGGCCTGATTCTTGAGCGGCACCTGAACAGCGATGAAGCGCTGTTGTATATCCGCAAGTATGCCGGGCGCCTCTACGATCCGGACCTGGTCGAGGACTTCATCCTGGCGTGCGCTGCGTTTCTCAGTGATGTGACCCTGGGCGATCCCTCGGTCAAGGTGCTCACCACCCGTGAGCTGGAAGACGGTATGGTCCTGGCGCGTAACCTCAACGCCGATAACGGCATGTTGCTGCTTAACGCCGGCAAGGTGCTGAACCTGCCGTTGGTGGACAAGCTGATTGCGTTCGAGGCGATGGAAGGCGCCAAGTACAGCGTGTTCATCAAGGAGCCGGACGAGAGCGAAGGGGTGCTCCATTAATTTTCATTGTTTGAGTTCAAGGTTTTCAGTTTATGCCTAGCACTATCCGTATCGCCGCTGCCCTGCTGATCGGCAGCGACGGCCACACCTTGCTGGTGCGCAAGCGCGGCACCCAGGCCTTTATGCAACCCGGTGGCAAGATCGACGCCGGTGAGCAGCCCGCCGAGGCCCTGGCCCGCGAGCTGTACGAAGAGCTGAACCTGCGCATCGAGCCCGGCGACGCGGTCTACCTTGGTCACTTCTCGGCCCCCGCGGCCAACGAACCGGGGTTTACCGTGGACGCTGAATTGTTCCAGGTGCAGATCGATGTTCCGGTCAGCCCGGCCGCTGAAATCGAAGAGGTGCGCTGGATCGACCCGGCCGGTGATGGCGGCCTGGTGCTGGCGCCCTTGACCCGTGACCTGATCCTGCCGTTTTACCGCGCGTCACTGACCACGCCGGCCTGACGCGAATGAACGTGCGTGCGCTGGGGGCCAGCGATGCCGAGGCTTATCGGGCGTTGATGCTGGAAGCCTACGGCGCCTATCCCCAGGCGTTCACTTCCAGCGTGGCCGAGCGTGCGGCGATGCCGTTGAGCTGGTGGGAAAAACGCCTGGAGAGTCCGCTGGATCGTTTGCTCGGCGCGTACGTCGACGGGGAGCTGGCCGGCATCGTTGGCCTGGCCTTCGAGCCTCGGGAGAAGGCGCGGCACAAAGTGACCCTGTTCGGCATGTACGTGACCCGGGCGCACCAGCACAAAGGCCTGGGCCGGCGATTGGTCGAGGCCGCGCTGGATGAGGCACGCCAGCATCCGCGCCTGAAAGTGATCCAACTGACCGTCACCGCCGGCAACGACGCGGCGTTTGCGCTGTACCGACGCTGCGGGTTTATCCAGTACGGCCTGGAACCGTTGGCGGTGCGGGTGGGTGTGGACTACTTCGACAAAATCTACATGTGGCGCGAACTCAACGCTGACTGAGAGCCAATGTGGGAGGGGGCAAGCACCCCACATTTAGAACCGTAGTGTTTCAGCGCACCGCGCTCACGCCATCCAGCGTTGAAAACGACGTGTCTTTGGCCGTCAGCAAAAAATCGCGCATATACGGCGCATCCAGCATATCCGCACGAATCCCCGCATACAGCGTCGCAAACAAGCCTTTCTCGCCCAGGCGCTTGGCCTTCACGTAGCCGCGCGAGCTGTATTCATGCAGGGCCCAATGGGGCATGCCGCACACGCCGCGGCCGCTGGCGACCAGTTGCATCATCATCACCGTCAGTTCCGAGGTGCGCACCTGGGCCGGTTCCACGTCGGCCGGTTCCAGGAAGCGGGTAAAGATGTCCAGGCGGTCACGCTCCACCGGGTAGGTGATCAGGGTTTCGCTCAGCAGGTCTTCGGGCACGATGTACGCCTTGTTCGCCAGCGCATGCTGGTTGGCCACGGCGAGCATGGCTTCGTAGGTGAACAGCGGCACATAGGTGATGCCCGGCAGCTCCAGCGGGTCGGATGTCACCACCAGGTCCAGGTCGCCACGGGCCAGGGCCGGCAGCGGCGCGAACGCAAAGCCCGAGGCCAGGTCCAGCTCGACTTCCGGCCAGGCATCGCGGAACTGGTCGATGGTCGGCATCAGCCACTGGAAACAACTGTGGCACTCGATCGCCATGTGCAGGCGTCCGGCGGTGCCACCGGCCAGGCGCGCGATATCGCGCTCGGCACCACGCAGCAGGGGCAGGGTGGCGTCGGCCAGTTGCAGCAGGCGCAGGCCGGCGCTGGTGAAGCGCACGGGTTTGGTCTTGCGCACGAACAGCGGCATGCCCAGGCGCTCTTCCAGCTCCTTGAACTGGTGGGACAGCGCCGATTGCGTCAGGTGCAGACGCTCGGCGGCCTCCACCAGGCTGTCGGCCTCGCGCAAGGCATGCAGGGTCTTGAGGTGACGGATCTCGAGCACGGGCTCTCCATGAAGACAATTTGTGACGAAGCGGGATAGCGTGAGTTTGTCTCATGTTGCAAGCTGTGTCGACCACGACCGCCGGGCACTCTTCATCAAACTGTCATGGAACTGTGGCAGCGCCATTGAACAAACTTCATCAGACTCGCGCTCTACTGGGGTTCTGCGTTTCGGTGTTTTTCATGCGCGTGTTGCTTTTACTGGCCGCTCTACTGTTCGGCCTGCCGTCTTTTGCGGCGTCTCGATGTGATGTCAATGTCCCGACCCAAACGGTCGACCTGGCCCAGGTGAGTATCGCCTACCAGAGTATCGGCCGTGCGTCCGACCCGGCCTTGCTGCTGGTGATGGGCCTGGGCGGGCAACTGATCCACTGGCCCGACGAAGTCGTCGTTGCCCTGTGCCAGCAGGGTTTCCGGGTAATCCGTTACGACAACCGCGATGTCGGCCTGTCCACCTGGCGCCAGGCGCCGGCGAACGCCAACCTGACCTTTGAAGTGCTGCGCTACAAGCTCGGCCTGCCGGTATCGGCGCCGTACACGCTGACGGATATGGCCGATGACGCCCTGGGCCTGATGGACGCCTTGCAGATCCAACAGTTCCACGTACTGGGCGCAAGCATGGGTGGCATGATCGCCCAGCACCTGGCGGCGATGGCGCCCCAGCGCGTGGAAAGCCTGACCCTGGTCATGACCAGCTCCGGCGCCGAAGGCTTGCCGGCCCCGAATGCGGCGCTGGTGCAGTTATTGTCGCGACGCAGTGCGCCGAATCGTGAAGTGGCGCTGGAGCAGCAGGCCGATTTGCTCGCGGCGCTGGGCAGCCCGACGGTGAAGGATGATCGCCAGGTGTTGCTGCACCAGGCGGCGCTGTCCTATGACCGCGCCTTCAACCCGGACGGCGTGAAGCGCCAGATCATGGCGATCCTCGCCGAACCCAGCCGTGTGCCGCTGCTCAACCAGCTGCGCGTGCCGACACTGGTGGTCCACGGCACCGCCGACCCTTTGCTGCCGGTGATGCACGGCGTGCACCTGGCGGCGCATATCCAGGGCAGCCAGTTGAAGTTGATTCCCGGCATGGCCCATCGTTTCCAGGAAGCGTTCAAGGTGCCGCTGCTGACGGCGGTGCTGCCTTACCTGCAGGCGCATCGTGAAGATGCCGCCCATTGGGCGCAGATCGATCCGGTCGGGCCTTCGAAGCTGCTGTGACATTGGTGTATCGTGCACCCTTTACGGCGTATTGAAGCCTGCGAGGTTGCCTGTCATGAGTACTCCCCTGAAAATCGATTTCGTCAGCGACGTGTCCTGCCCCTGGTGCATCATCGGCCTGCGCGGCCTGACCGAAGCCCTCGACCAGCTTGGCAGCGAGGTGCAGGCCGAGATCCATTTCCAGCCGTTCGAACTGAACCCGAACATGCCCGCCGAAGGGCAAAATATCGTCGAACACATCACCGAGAAATACGGCTCCAGCGCCGAAGAGTCCCAGGCCAATCGTGCGCGTATCCGTGACATGGGCGCCGAGCTGGGCTTTGCCTTCCGCACCGACGGCCAGAGCCGTATCTACAACACCTTCGACGCACACCGCCTGCTGCATTGGGCCGGGCTCGAGGGCTTGCAGTACAACCTCAAGGAAGCGTTGTTCAAGGCTTATTTCAGCGACGGCCAGGCCCCTTCCGATCACGCCACCCTGGCGATCATCGCCGAAAGCGTCGGCCTGGGTATAAAGCGCGCCGCCGAGATTCTCGCCAGCGATGAATACGCCGCCGAAGTCCGTGAGCAAGAGCAGTTGTGGATATCCCGTGGGGTGAGCTCGGTGCCGACCATCGTGTTCAACGACCAGTACGCCGTCAGCGGTGGCCAGCCGGCGGAAGCCTTTGTGGGGGCGATTCGCCAGATCATCAACGAAGCTAAAAACTAAAATCGAACACTGATCCAAATGTGGGAGGGGGCTTGCCCCCCAGAGCGGTGCACATTCAACATCTTTGTTGACTGACACTCTGCTATCGGGAGCAAGCCCCCTCCCACATTTGTTTCTCACTGTCCTTGAGGTAAGCGCTGGCCCGCCCCTTGCATCGACCCCCTAAAGCCATAGGGGAAACATGACCTTGAACATTCTCGACCTCGACCACAGCCTCACCGGTCAGGCACCGATTGCCCGGCGTCTGGCCAGTGGCCGTGCCACGCGTATCGACCTGCTGGACCTGGGCCCGAAGCTGCGCCTGTGGTCCACCGAAAAAACCTGGAAGCGCTTCGCCGAACGCCTGGCCCGGCGGCCTCGGCCCACGGACGCGCGCCCGGAGATCCTGTTCGTCGGCTCCGGCGATTATCACCACCTGACGCCGGCATTTCTGGCCGACCTGAAAGAACCCATCAGCCTGATCCACTTCGACAACCATCCCGATTGGGTGCGCTTTGCGCCCAGGCGCCACTGTGGCTCGTGGGTCAACCGCGCACTGAACATGCCGGCGATCAAACGCATCGTCACCCTCGGCCCGTGCAGCGATGACCTGCATAACCCGCAACTGCGTGGCGGCAACCTCGGTGCCCTCAAGCGCGGGCGTTTGCAGCTGTTCCCTTGGCAGCACCCGCCGTCGAAAGTCTGGGGCCGGGTCGGCGATGGCGCCGGCCACCAGCAGCAGGAAAACCACCTGCACTGGCGCAACCTGGCGGAGCTGGACTGGCCGGCGTTTCTCGAGCAGATGATCGGCAGCCTGCCCACCGAAGCGATCTGGATCACCATCGACAAAGACGTGCTCGCCAGTGAAGACGCCGCCACCAACTGGGACCAGGGCGGCATGCGCCTGACCCACCTGCTGCAAGCCCTGCGGGCGTTGGCGGCGCGCAAGCGCATCATCGGCATCGACGTGTGCGGCGAGTTCGCCACGCCGGCGTTCAGCAACGCGTTCAAGCGTTGGGAAGCCAAGTCCGACCAGCCGCCCGCGGAGCGCTGGAGCCCGGAGGATCTGCAGCGCAACGCCGCCACCAATGAAGCCCTGATCGACCTGTTTGAGGAGCTGTTCCCGTGACCTTGACTGTGGTGTTGCTCGTGGCCTTTTCCATCGTGCTCGATGTGATCGGCCAACTGTGTTTCAAGCTCGGCCTGGACCGCTTGCCGGAGCTGGAGGGCGGTTTTCGCCTGAATGCGTTCTGGGGCCAGGTGTTCAATGCGCCGTTGCTGTGGGCGGGGATCGCCGCCTATGTGATCGAGTTTTTCGTGTGGCTCGAAGCGCTGTCTCGTGCGCCGTTGAGCCTGTTGTTCCCGGCAGCAGCGCTGGCTTATTGCGGGGTGGTGCTGGCCGGCAAGGTGGTACTGGGCGAAACCGTCAGCCGCCGTCGTTGGCTGGGCACGCTGGTGATTACCTTGGGTGTGATGCTGGTAGCGATTGCTGGGAGTCAGGCATGAGTACGCAAACGATGCATACCGGTTGGTTGCATGGGCGCCTCGGCACTGTGGTGCTGTGGGCCTTGCTGATCTGCACCGAGAGTGCCGGGCAGCTGTTTACCAAAGTTGCAGGGGACCAGCTGGGGCAGATGGATTTCAACTGGCAGTGGTTGTCCGAGGTGGCACGCAACCCGGGGATCCTGGCGGCGATCGCCAGTTACATCGGCGCGTTTTTCGTGTGGATGCTGATCCTGCGGCGCAGCAGCCTGTCCCTGGCGTTTCCGCTGAGTTCGCTGGTGTTTGTGGTGGTGTTGCTGGGTTCGTGGCTGGGGCTGGGGGAGCACATCAGCCCGCTGCATTGGGTGGGGGTGGCGGTGATTATCGGCGGAATCGCGCTGTTGGCCGAGGGCGAGGAAAACTGAAACACGGACCCATGTGGGAGGGGGCTTGCTCCCACATGTTGTCCGAAGTGATCAATCGAACGTGTAGCTGATCGCCGTCTGCACCTGGCCCTGATTCACGTCGCCCGTCTCCTTGACGATGCTGCTGTTGGCCGCCGAACCCACCAGGTGGATCCAGCTGGCGCTGGTCAGCAGCGACCAGTGGGAGGCCAGGGGGAACTCGAAGCTCTGGGTCAGCGTGAGGTTCTGGAAACCGCCGCTGGCGTTGTAGGGGCGAATGCCGGAGGCCGCGGATTCATTGGCGTCTACCCCGAAATAGGTTTGAGTCTGGCGCGCATCGGCGAAATTCGCCGCCAGGCCGCTGCTGCCGATAATCCCGCCACCCAGGGGGTAGCCCAGCTCGCCGCCGACCTTGCCCAGCGCGCCGCTCTGCGAATGCCCGCCGCCCACGGCCTGGCCCATTCGGGCGTACACGCGCCAGAAGTCGGCCGGCGCGTATTGGATGAAACCGCCCACTTCCGCCATGTCCGACACATTGCGCAGGCCTTGCAGCTCGCCGTTGGAGGTACGCCCCTGCAGGTAGTTGATATAGGGGCCGGCGGTAAAGCCGTTGCTGTTCAGGGCGCTCCAGGTCAGGCCGTCATCGGTGCTCAGGCTGACAGGGCCCCAGTCCAGGTCCAGGTAGGGCACAGGGCGGGTTTCGTAGCGGCTGCCGGTGGGGTCGTGGGGTTGATAACTGAGGCCTGCGCCGACTTCACCGGTGATCGGGTCCGCCAGGACACTACTGGAAAAGCCCCATAGTCCGAGTAAGCCGGCAAATACAGTCGCTGTAACCTTGAACATGGAGCGGTTTCCTTATCTGG
This sequence comes from Pseudomonas sp. NIBRBAC000502773, assembly GCF_006517195.1. Taxonomy (NCBI): domain Bacteria; kingdom Pseudomonadati; phylum Pseudomonadota; class Gammaproteobacteria; order Pseudomonadales; family Pseudomonadaceae; genus Pseudomonas; species Pseudomonas sp. NIBRBAC000502773. The sequence goes on from NZ_CP041189.1 coordinate 4,611,752, forward strand.
ACATGCGCGCATGAACGCGCGAAGGGCATCCCTTGCGCAAGCACTCATCTTGTTTGTAGCGAGCTACAAAAATTGTAGCTTGCACGACACATATCTCCACCGCTAACGCCAGAACCCCCAGCCCGGCTGGACTTCAGCCAGTTGGCACACTCCCTGCTCTACCCCTTGTGCAAGCGCACACAGCGCGCTCCTCAAGGTAAACGCAGATGATCCACTGGCATATCGTGTGTGACTTCGACGGGACCATTACCCCCACCGATGTCATCGACAACGTCCTCCAACGCTTCGCCGGCCCCGAGTGGGAAACCATCGAACAGGAATGGCTGGATGGGCATATCGGTTCCCGCGAATGCCTGAGCCGCCAACTGGCGCTGATCAAGGCCACCCCAAGTGAACTGCTGGCGTATTTCGACAGTGTCGAGATCGACCCGGATTTCCCCGACTTCGTCGATCACGTGCTCGGCCTGGGCGCTTCCCTCGAAGTGGTCAGCGACGGCATCGAACAGGGTATTGCGCGGATCCTGTCGCGCAACTACGTGACCTTGCTGCCGATCCTTGCCAACCGCCTGCGCCAGGTCGACCAGAACAGCTGGCGCATCGACTTCCCGTATGCCAGCGATGCCTGCCGTGCGGCGTCCGGCAACTGCAAGTGCAAATCCACCCCGCGCAACAAGCGCGTGCTGGTGATCGGCGACGGCAAGTCGGACATGTGCGTGGCCTCCACCGCCGACTTCGTATTTGCCAAAGGCAGCCTCGCCCAGTACTGCGCGGCCAACAACATCCCTCACGCGCGCTTCGACACCTTCGCCGAAGTGCCTGCGTTGCTGGCCCGCCTGCCTCAGGGCATCGCCGCCAACGCCACCACCTTCAACACCTCTTCTGACAATCAGGAACTCTTCCATCATGTCTGATATCCGCATCGCTACCGCCGAAGACCAGATCCTTCTGGATAAAGAAGCCAAGTATTGCTCCTACGGCGACACCGTTCACTACATCGAGCCACCGCGTATTTTCAGCCGTTGCGAAGGCTCCTACGTGTGGGACACCGAAGACCAGGCCTACCTCGACCTGCAAATGTGGTACTCGGCCGTCAACTTCGGCTACGCCAACCCGCGCCTGAACAACGCGCTGAAACAGCAGATCGACACCCTGCCGCAAATCGCCAGCCAGTACCTGCACAAAGGCAAGATCGAGCTGTCGGAAATGATCGCCGTGGACGCCAAGAAGAAATTCGGCCTCGACGGTCGCGTGCACTTCAACGTCGGCGGTTCGCAGTCGATCGAAGACTCCCTGAAGGTGGTGCGTAACGCCACCAACGGCAAAAGCCTGATGTTCGCCTTCGAAGGCGGCTACCACGGCCGGACCCTCGGCGCCTCGTCGATCACCTCCAGCTACCGCTACCGTCGCCGCTACGGCCACTTCGGCGAGCGTGCGCAGTTCATCCCGTTCCCGTACCACTTCCGCGGTCCCAAGGGCATGACCAAGGAAGAGTACGGCAGCCACTGCGTGCAGCAATTCGCGCGCCTGTTCGAGACCGAATACAACGGTGTGTGGGACCCGAAAGTCGGCCAGAGTGAATACGCTGCGTTCTACGTCGAGCCGATCCAGGGCACCGGCGGCTATGTGATCCCGCCGATGAACTTCTATCGCGAACTCAAGCAGGTACTGGACCAGCACGGCATCCTGATGGTGTCCGACGAAATCCAGATGGGCTTCTACCGCACCGGCAAACTCTGGTCCATCGAGCACTTCGACGTCCAACCGGACGTGATCGTCTTCGGCAAGGCGCTGACCAACGGCCTCAACCCACTGGGCGGCATCTGGGCCCGTGAAGAGTTGATCAACCCGAAGATCTTCCCGCCAGGTTCGACCCACTCCACGTTCGCCTCCAACCCATTGGGCACGGCGGTGGGCCTGGAAATGTTCAAGATGACCAACGAAGTCGACTACGGCGCGATGGTCATGGCCAAGGGCAAATTCTTCCTCGAAGGCCTGCAGGACCTGCAGAAACGTTTCCCGATCATCGGCGATGTCGATGGCCTGGGCCTGGCCCTGCGCTGCGAAATCTGCGGCCCGGACGGCTTCACGCCGGACAAGGCGACCCTGGACTACATGGTCGAAGAAGGCATGAAAGGCGACATGGTCGTCGATGGCCGCAAACTCGGCCTGATCCTCGACGTGGGCGGCTACTACAAAAACGTGATCACCCTGGCACCGTCCCTGGAAATCAGCTACCCGGAAATCGAACTGGGCCTGAAGCTGCTCGAGCAACTGCTGGTACGGGCGACCCAACGGTGAGCGCCGCCGGGATCGACCTCGGTGAAGGCAGCGCCGGTTTCGTTCTCGGTGAAGGTCCGGTCGGGATCCTGTTGATCCACGGCCTGACCGGCACCCCGACGGAATTGCGCCAGGTCGCCAAGGGCCTGGCCAAGGCGGGTAACTGCACGGTGTACGTGCCCACCCTGGCCGGGCACTGTGGTGACAACAGCGACCTGCAGGCCACCGGCTGGCTGGACTGGTACGAAGGCGTGCGCAAGACCTTCGTACAGGTCAGGCAACGTCATGAACAGGTGTTTGTCGGTGGCTTGTCCATGGGCGCGGTGATGTCGATGTACGTGGCCGCCGAGCACCCTGGGCAAGTTGCCGGGCTGTTGATGTATTCCACCACCCTCAAGTACGACGGCTGGAGCATCAACAAGCTGGCGTTCCTCACGCCGTTGCTGATGAAAATTCCGTTCGGCGTGCACATCTGCCGCTTCGAAGAGAAGCCGCCCTACGGCATCAAGAACGAACGTCTGCGGGCAATCGTCGAGCGGCAGATGAAGGAAGGGCAGAGCAGCGAAGCCGGTTTGCTGACCATGGAAGGCATCACGGTGCGCGAATTGCACCGCATGAACGCCGTGGTCAGGAAGCGCATGCCCAAGGTCAAGGTGCCGGCCCTGGTGCTGCACTCCCTCGAGGACGACATCACCAGCCGCTGGAACGCCGATTACGTGGAGCGCCACCTGGGCGGCCCGGTGACCAAGATCCTGCTGGACAACTGCTACCACATGATCACCGTCGACCTGCAATACCGCCGGGTGATCGAGTTGAGTGCCGACTTTGTCGAACGGCACACCGCGTTTGTGGACGCCGGCTTACTTTGTGGTGAGCGGGCTTGTTGTGGTGAGCGGGCTTGCCCCGCGCCGGGCGGCGAAGCCGCCCCATCACTGACACTGCATGCGTCCAGTTAGAACTGAGGTGCCTGGGTTTGGGGCGGCTTCGCCGCCCAGCGCGGGGCAAGCCCGCTCACCACAAGATGTCGCTCGCCAGCCATAACAAGGGAAACGATGTGATCACCACCCAAGCCTTCCCGTCCATCCGGGCCCTCCAGCGTAGCGCCTGGAACGACTGTTTTCCCGGTGCCCTGGAAGACTGGGATTATTACGTCGCCGTGGAAAACGCCGCCATCGATGATTTCCAATGGCGCTACCTGGCGGTTTACGACGATGGAACGCTGGTGGCCGTGGCCGCCGCCTTCATCACCCATTATCGCCTCGACACCACGGTGTCGGGCGCCGGCAAGCGTTTGGCCGAACGTGTGGAGCGGCTGTGGCCGGGTGTTTTGCAATTGGGCTTGTATGCCATTGGCTCCCCGGTGGCCGAGCGTTGCGACGCCGGGGTGGCCAGTGGCGTACCCGAGTCGCGTCGTCCGTTGTTGCTCAAACACTTGCTGGAAGCCGCGCGCCAGGATGCCGATGACTTCGGTATCGGCCTGCTGGCGGTCAAGGATGCACCCAGCCAGGATCCCCATTGGCTCGACAGTTGCCGGGGGGCGGGTTTTCAAAGCATGCCGGGCTTGCCCACCGGGGTGTTGCCGCTGCCATACGGCTCGGTGGACGCCTACCTCGGCTCGCTGGGCAAATCCACCCGCAAGGACTTGCGCCGCAAGCTGCGTGCACCTGGACCGCGGGTGGAGTGGCGCGGCAATATCGACGACGTGCTGCCCGAGATCATGCGCCTGTATGAAGCCACGCTGACGCGCGCCGAGTTGCAGTTCGAACGCCTGCCTGCCGGCTATTTCACCGGCGTGCTGGAACGTCTTGGCGATCGCGCCGTCTGTGTTCTTTACTGGGTCGACGAGCAGTTGGTGGCGTTCAACCTGCTGCTGCTGGACGAGCACCGGCTGGTGGACAAGTTTTTCGCCCATGACGTTGCGTTCACCCGTGACTACAACCTGTACTTCCGCAGTTGGCTGACCAACGTCGACTACTGTATTCAACACAATATTGCGGTGTATGAGTGCGGCCAGGCCGGCTATGCCAGTAAGCTGCGCCTGGGCTGCGAGTTCCAGGGCAACAGTGTGTTTTTCCGCCACCGCAACCGGCTGGTCAACGGCCTGCTCGCGCTTGTAAAACTGTTTATTCGACCGGATCGTTCCGACCCTGCCATGGCTGCTGCGATAAGCGAAACCTGATGATCACCAAGACCCGCCAGAAAGCCCGCCCCTTTGCCATTTCGCGCTGGAGCGTCCAGCGCAAGCTGGTGCTGGCGTTCTGGCTGGTCAGCGTGATTCCCACCATGATCGCGGCGGAGCTGGCGGCGACCACGCTGTCGCAGATTTTCGACAGCAACGTGCGTATCTGGCTGCAGGAATCGACCAAGATCGTCAAGGACGAGATCGGCGACATCCTTCACGACAACGCGCGCATGGCCAAGCTGTTCCTGCGTTACACCAGCCCGCCCTCGAGCCGGCAGGCGGCCAAGCATGACCGGCTGACCGCAGACATCGCCGATGCCACCGACATCGACGTGGTGGCGCTGATCCGCACCAGCGATCAAAAAGTGGTGTTCAGCACGGCCTCCGATGACATCGTCAAACAGATCAGCCTGACCAGCAATGCGGTGCTGCAGACCGTACAAGTGGCGGGGGTGAGCACCGGGATTGTGGTCTCGACCTTCGAAACCAGCCAGGACGGGGTCGACTACCGCCTGTTGGTGGCGACCTACCTGGACAGCAGCTTTCTCACCAGCGTGGCCGATGTGCATTCCCTCGACCTGCGCCTGTACCTGGCCAACCCCGAGGGGTTCTCGGAGATATTTTCGACCCAGCGCTTCGTGGACCATCCTGCGCGCATTCCGAAAAGTGTCGAGACCGCGATGCGCAGTACCAAGCAGCCCAGCGAGCAGTTCACCAACAGCTACAGCGGGCTGTACTGGCCGATCTTCAACGACGCCGGTGACCTCCAAGGCGTGATTTTCAGCGGCCTGCTGCGCCATACCAGCCTGGTGGGGCTGGTGAACCAGAGCAATCTGTTCGTGCTGATTTTCCTGCTCAGCTCGGCGCTGTCCCTGGCGGCGGGGGTGCTGGTGTCACGGCGCCTGACCAAGCCGTTGCGGGACTTGTCCGAAGGCGTGGGTGCGGTGATCTCAGGCAACTACACGCACCGCGTGCTGGTCAGTGGCGGCGATGAACTGGCGCAATTGAGCAGCACCTTCAACCATATGACCGAGCGCCTGGGCGAGCTGCACCACCTCGAAGCCCAACTGCGCCGGCGCGATCGCCTGCATGCCCTGGGCGAAGTCGCCATGGGCCTGGCCCATGAGATCCGTAACCCGTTGGGCATCATCAAGACGGCCACCCAGTTGTTGCACCGCCGCGTTGACCTGCCGGACGCCGACAAGCGCCACCTGGAATATGTGATCAGCGAAGTCAGCCGCATCAATGACTTGATCACCGAGTTCCTCGACTTTGCCAAACCCAACCCACCGTTGCGCGTGCTGCAGCCGGCCCGTCCGCTGGTGGAGGAGATCCTGGGCTTCTGCGCGCCGGAACTGGCCACCCATAACATCGACGCGCAGATCGACGACCAGGCACCGGGGGCGACGATCTACGCCGATGCCAAGCAACTCAAGCAGGCCTGCCTCAACCTGATTCTCAACGCCATCGATGCCATGCCTGAAGGCGGGCGCCTGACCCTGGGGATTCGCAGCGAGGGCGACAACACCGTCATCGCCATCGCCGACACCGGCCAGGGCATCGCGCCGGAGATGATCGAGCGCATCTTTACGCCATTCGTCACCACCAAGGCCTCGGGCACGGGCCTGGGCCTGGCCAAAGTCTATTCGATCATGGAAAGTCACGACGGCAGCATCGAATGCGCCAGCGAAAACGATGCCGGCGCCACCTTCAGCCTGTACATTCCAGCGACAGGCGAAGACGACGAGGAGAGTCATGACGCATAACATTCTGGTAGTCGACGACGAACCCAAGCTCTGCGACCTGCTGGCGTCGGCCCTGGGTCAGAACAACGTGCAGGTGTTCATTGCGGGCAACGGCCTGCATGCGCTCAAGGTGCTGGAACAGGAAGACATCGACCTGGTGATCAGTGACTGGCGCATGCCGGGCATGGACGGGCCGGCCTTGCTGGCCGAGATCAAGGTGCGTTACCCCCATGTGCCGGTGATCGTGATGACCGCCTACAGCACGGTGAAAAACGCCGTGCAGTCGATGCGCAACGGGGCCTACGACTACATTGCCAAACCGTTCGATATCGACGAGCTGGACATCACCGTGGCCAAGGCCCTGCAGTTTCGCGACATCATGCGCGACAACGCGCGCCTGCGCGCCGAGCTGGATGAACAGGCGCAGTTCGACAGCCTGGTGGGCGACAGCCCGGCGTTTCGCAAGGTGCTGCAGGCGGTGGATTCGGTGCGCGACAGCAGCACCACCATCCTGCTGACCGGCGAAAGCGGCACCGGCAAGGAAATGGTCGCCCGCGCCATCCACAAGCACGGCAGCCGTGCCGACAAGCCGTTTGTGGCGGTCAACTGCGCGGCGATCCCCGAAGGGCTGCTGGAAAGCGAAATGTTCGGCCATCGCAAGGGCGCGTTTACCGGCGCCGTGTCTGACCGGGTCGGGCGCTTCCAGCAGGCCGACAAGGGCACGCTGTTTCTCGATGAAGTGGGCGATATGCCCCTGGCATTGCAGGCCAAGATCCTGCGCGCCTTGCAGGAGCGGGTGATCGAGCCGGTGGGCGACCCCGCGAGCGCAAGGTGGATGTGCGGGTGATCGCCGCCACCAACAAGAACCTGCTGGAGGCGGTGGCCAACAAGGAGTTTCGCGAAGACCTGTATTACCGCCTCAATGTGTTCCCAATCCCGCTGCCGGCCCTGCGTGAACGCGTGGAAGACATCGCGCCCCTGGCCCGTCACTTTGCCCGGACCCTCAGCGCCACTGCCGGCAAGCGTATTACCGGCTTCAGCCCTGAAGCGTTGCAGGCCATGGCCGCGTATCACTGGCCGGGCAATATCCGTGAGCTGCAAAACTGTGTGGAGCGCGCGACCATCGTGGCCGCCACGCCTGTGATCGAAGACATTGATTTGCCGGGCTATCTGTTTGCTTCCAAACCCAGCGAAGGTAGCGTGACCGCGATCCTCAGCGACGGGCCGGGGATTCCCCAGGACCTGGATGCGGCGCTGGCGGAGGTGGAGAAAGCCTACATCCTGGCCGCCTTGCAGGAGAGCAACGGCGTGCAGGCTGCGGCGGCGGCGAAGATCGGGATTTCTGAGCGCAGTTTCTGGTATCGCTTGAAGAAGCTGGGCATCCAGGTCGACAAGATTGTCCGCTGACACACCGCTATCGGGGGCAAGCCCCCTCCCACATTTGGATTGAGTGGTGTCAGGCGTGGACGCGTACCCACACGCTCACCAACACCGTCGCGGCCATCAGCCACGCTACCGCTGCGACGGCTAAAGAGGCCTCCAGCCGCATGCGGTCCACCATCACATACAACGTCCCCAAATACACAAAGTACGGAATGATCGACCACATCCCGAACAGGATGGTGGTCTTCAGGTCCTCCACCGAGCGGCCCTTGCCGACGATGTAGTGGGCGATCAGCGCAAAGGTCGGGAACAGCGGCACCAGCCCGGCTATGTAGTAGTTCCTGGTCTTGGCCAGCGCCGCCAGGATCAGCACCACCGCCGCGCCCAGGGCGGCTTTCAAAAAAAGATCCATCAGTGGCTCAACCCGTATTTCTTGACCTTGTCGAACAGGGTGGTCTTGGCCATGCCCAGTTCCTGGCTGGCCTGGGTCAGGTTGCCGCCGCTGCGTTGCAGGGCGTCGCTGAGCAGGTTGCGTTCAAACGCTTCCACCGCTTCGGTAAACGCCAGGCCTTGGCTGCCGCTGCTGGCCCCGCTTTTCTTGAAGGCGGGCAGGCCGAGGGCGAAGCGTTCGGCGACGTTGCGCAGTTCGCGTACGTTACCGGGCCAGTCGTGGCTCATCAGGCTGGACAGGGTCTGGTTGTCCAGTTCCGGCGCGGTGCGGTCAAAACGCAGCGACGACTGCTGCAGGAAGTGTTCGAACAGTTGCAGGATGTCTTCGCGGCGTTCGCGCAGGGGCGGCAGTTCCAGGGTCACCACGTTGAGGCGGTAGTACAGGTCGCTGCGGAACTGGCTGGCGCGGCTCAGTTCGTCGAGGTCGGACTTGGTGGCGGCGATCACCCGGCAATCCACGGCCACGCTCTGGTTCGAGCCCAGGCGTTCCAGGGTGCGCTCCTGCAGCACTCGCAGCAATTTGATCTGCAGGTTGATCGGCATGCTTTCCACTTCATCGAGGAACAGCGTGCCTTCATGGGCGTGTTCGATCTTGCCGATACGGCGCTTGCCGGCGCCGGTAAAGGCGTTGGCTTCGTGGCCGAAAATCTCGCTTTCGAACAGGTTCTCCGGCAGGCCGCCGCAGTTGAGGGCGACGAACTGGTGGGCGTGCCGGCGGCTGAAATCATGCAGGCAACGCGCGACCAGTTCCTTGCCGGTGCCGGTCTCGCCTTCGATCAGCACGTTGGCCGAGGTGTCCGCGACGTTGGCGATCAGCTCGCGCAGGTTCTGCATGGCCGGCGAGCGACCGATGATGCGGCCTTCCAGCGAATCCCGCTCAGCCAACTGGCGGCGCAGCGACCAGACTTCCCGCGCCAGCCCGCGTTGTTCCAGGGCGCGGCGGGCGACGTCGACCAGGCGCTCGGGGGAGAAGGGTTTCTCCATGAAGTCGTAGGCGCCATTGCGCATGGCGCCTACCGCCATGGAGATGTCGCCATGCCCGGTGATCAGCACCACCGGCAGGCTTTTATCCAGGGCCTTGAGACGGGTGAGCAGTTCCAGGCCGTCAATGCCCGGCAGGCGGATGTCGCTGATCACGATGCCGGCGAAGTTCTCGCCGATACGTTTCAATGCCTCCTCGGCACTGCCCACGCCCACGCTGGGGATATCTTCCAGCGCCAGGGCCTGTTGGCAGCCGAGCAGCACATGGGGGTCGTCTTCGACGATCAGCACGGTGAGGTCTTGAGGATCAATATTCATGTCGACTCAGCTTGTTGAGCGCCCACCAGCGGCAGGCTCAGGACAAAGGCAGTGCCACCGCCGGCCGGGTGCTCCACGGCGAGGGTGCCGCCGGTGGCTGCCGCGAGGCTGGCGGAGAGGGTCAGGCCCAGGCCCAGGCCTTGCTCGCCGGGTTTGGTGGTGAAGAAGGGTTCGAACAGATGCTTGCGCGCCTCGGCGTCGATGCCGTGGCCGTTGTCGCGCACCAGCAGGCGGTATTTGCCCTCGGCGGCGCTGCCTTCCAGCCACAACTCGGGAGCCGGTTGTGCCTGCATGGCGTCGAGGGCGTTGCCGATCAGGTTGACCAGGATCTGTTCCAGGCGCGTCTGGTCGATCTGCAATTGGGCCGGGGCAAAGTTACGGTGCAGGCTCAGCGGCAGGCTGTCCAGGCGTGGGCCGAGGACCTGGAACGCGGCGTCCACGGCCTTGGCCAGGCTGGCTTCGCCCTGGTCATCGCCGCGTCGGGCAAAGGAGCGCAGGCTGGCGGTGATACGGCCCATGCGGTCGATCAGTTCGTTGATGGTCTTGAGGTTGGCGCTGGCGGTGTCCAGCGCGCCGCGTTCGAGGAAGCGCACAGTGTTGCCGGACAAGGTGCGCAGCGCGGCCAACGGCTGGTTCAGTTCATGGGCGATGCTGGTGGACATCTGGCCGATGGCCGCCAGCTTGCCGGCCTGTACCAGTTCATCCTGGGCGCGGCGCAGGGTTTCCTCGGCCTGGCGCCGTTCGCGGATCTGGCCCTTGAGCCGCTCGTTGCTGGCGCGCAGGTCGGCGGTGCGTTCGGCGATCCGCCGTTCCAGCTGGCTGTTGGCTTCCTGCAAGGCTTCCCGCGCAGCGAGGCGGGTGGCGATGACTTTGCGCCGCTCGTTCCAGGCAATCAGCAAAAACGCGACGAGGCCAAACGCGACTGCCACCAGGATGCCCTGGTTGATCGCCGCGCGGCGCAGGTCGTTGAGCGGGGTGAGCAGGGTGAAATTCCACGGTGTGTCATTGAGTGGACGGGTTTGCGCCAGGTAGCTGACTTCGTGCTCGTCGTTGACCACTTCAGTGTTGGCCGGGAAGGTCAGCTTCTCGCTGCGTTCATTCAAGCGCTCACGGGCCAGGGGTTCCAGTTCGTTGAGCGTGGCCCAGTAATATTGCAGGCTGTGGGCCAGGCGATCCTTGGTCTCGTCGCTCAGCGGTCGCACCGCCTTAAGGCGTCGAGCCGGGTCGCTGGAGAGAATGATGATGCCGTTCTCGTCGCTCACAAAGGCTTCGAGGCGCGCGCGTTGCCAGCGCTCTTCCAGGGCTTCGAGGCGCACTTTTACCACCGCCACGCCGATGATCTTGCCGTGCTCTTCCAGGCCGTGGGCCAGGTAGTAGCCGGGTTCGCCGTTGGTGCTGCCGATGCCGTAGAAACGCCCGGGCTGGCCGCGCACGGCATTCTGGAAATAGGCGCGAAAGGACAGGTCTTCACCCTGGTAACTGTCGGCATCGCGCCAGTTACTGGTGGCCAGCACGCGGCCGGTGGTGTCCATCACGTAGATGGCCCGACTGCGACTGCGTCGGTTCAGGCCTTCGAGGTAGTCGTTGACCGTTTTTCGGGTTTCCTGGTTCGGCTCGGCCAGCAGCTTGGAGACGCTCGACTCCAGCTCCAGCAGGCTGGGCAGGTAGGTGTATTTGCTGATTTCACTCTCGACGGTGCGGGCATGCAGCTCCAGCTGGCGTTCGCCGTTGTCGCTGAGGGTGCGGATGCCGTAGTACTCACTGATCCAGAAGCCGATATAACCCAGGCCGATCATCAGGGCGATGATCAACGGCGGCAGGAACAGTTGGCGAATCAGACGAGGTTTCACGGCAAGTGATGGCGGTGCGGCGCGATAGAGGTTGGGGTCGCATTTCATCACAGATGCCTTGGGTCAACCAGTTGTGGCGAAGGGGGTGGCCCCTTCACCACTGCTGGGTGGTACTTAGTGCTGCAGGATTTTCTCAAGGAAGTGCTGCGCGCGCTCGGAGCGGGCGCTGATGTCGCCGAAGAACTCTTCCTTCGGGCAGTCTTCGATGATCTTGCCGGCGTCCATGAAGATCACGCGGTCGGCCACTTTGCGGGCAAAGCCCATTTCGTGGGTGACGCACATCATGGTCATGCCTTCCTGGGCCAGTTGCACCATCACGTCCAGTACTTCGTTGACCATTTCCGGGTCGAGGGCCGAGGTCGGTTCGTCGAACAGCATGACGATCGGGTCCATGGCCAGGGCGCGGGCGATCGCCACACGTTGCTGCTGGCCACCGGAAAGCTGGCCCGGGTGCTTGTGGGCGTGCGCCGACAGGCCGACGCGCTCAAGCAGTTGCAGGCCTTTCTTGGTGGCTTCTTCCTTGCTGCGGCCGAGTACCTTGATCTGTGCGATGGTCAGGTTTTCGGTGATGGTCAGGTGCGGGAACAGCTCGAAGTGCTGGAACACCATGCCCACGCGCGAACGCAGTTTCGGCAGGTTGGTCTTCGGGTCGGCAATGGACGTGCCGTCGACGATTATGTCGCCTTTCTGGAACGGTTCCAGCGCGTTGACGCACTTGATCAGGGTGGACTTGCCCGAGCCCGATGGCCCGCACACCACGATCACTTCGCCTTTTTTAACCTCGGTGCTGCAATCGGTCAGCACCTGGAAGTCGCCATACCACTTGTTGATGTTCTTGATCGAGATCATACGGCAAACCTTTTTTGCAGACGCTTGACCAGCAGCGAGGCGGAAAAGCTGATGATGAAGTAGACGACACCGGCGAAGATCAGGAACTCATTGGAGCGCCCGATGATGTCGCCGTTGGAACGGGCGGAGTTGAGGAAGTCCACCAGGCCCACGGTGTAGACCAGCGAGGTGTCCTGGAACAGGATGATCGACTGTTGCAGCAGCAACGGGGTCATCTTGCGGAACGCCTGGGGCAGGATGATCAGGCGCATGGTCTGGCCATAGGTCATGCCCATTGCCTGTGCCGCCGCCATCTGGCCCTTGGGGATCGACTGCACGCCGGCCCGCACGATCTCGCAGAAGTACGCCGCCTCGAACATCATGAACGCCACGACGCAGGAGGTGAACGCACCGATCGGCGTGTCTTCGCCGGTGATCCAACGCAACACGAACGGCACCGCCAGGTAGAACCAGGTGATCACCAGCAGCAGCGGGATCGAGCGGAAGTAGTTCACATAGGCGCCGGCCACCCGGGACAGCAGTTTGCTGGACGACAGGCGCATCAGTGCGAGGATCGTACCCAGCGCGATACCGCCGATCACGCCCATGACCATCAGCTTCAAGGTCATGACCATGCCGTTCCACAGGCCCGGGATGGCGGGGATGATGCCGCTGAAATCGAGTTCCATTATTTACCCCCCACGGAGATCAGGCCGGGCACGGCGACTTTCTTCTCGACCACGCGCATCAGCAGCATCAGGCTCATGTTCAGGGTGAAGTAGATCAGCGTGGCCAGGGTGAAGGCTTCAAACAGGTTGGCCGAGAACTCGGCGGTCTGTTTGGTTTGCGCCAGCAGTTCCATCAGGCCGATCAAGGACGCCACGGAGGAGTTCTTGAAGACGTTGAGGAATTCCGAGGTAAGCGGCGGAATGATGATCCGGTAGGCCTGGGGCAGCAGCACGTTCCAGTAGATCTGCGGCAACTTGAAGCCCATGGCACGTGCAGCGGCCTCTTGGCCACGTGGCAGCGCCTGGATACCGGTACGCACTTGCTCGCACACACGGGCAGCGGTGAACAGGCCCAGGCACACGACAACGCTCAGGTAGGCCGAGGTGGTCGGGTTGAGGTCCTGCTTGTACCAGTCCTGCAGGTTCTGCGGCAGCAGGTCGGGTATCAGGAAGTACCAGATGAACAGCTGCACCAGCAGCGGCACGTTACGAAACAGCTCCACGTAGCAGGTCGCGATGCCTGATACGAGGCGGTTTGGCACGGTGCGCATGACCCCCAGAATGGAGCCCAGCAGCAAGGCGATAATCCATGCCACGACAGCGATGGCGATGGTCCAGCCCAGGCCGGCGATGTACCAGTCGAGATAAGTCTCGCTGCCCACGCCGGTGGACTTGAAGAACACGCCCCAGTCCCAGTTGTAATTCATTAGGGTCTCCCCTCGAGATCGATCGATGTACAAGCACCCGCTTGGGGAAAGTCCATTCCCGCCCGGCGATGAACGCCAGGCACACGCGATCGGCTCGAAAACCGCCAGGTCGAGTGTTCCAAAGTATAGCCAGCAGGTAGTAACAGACGCCTGAGGGAGGGTAGGCTCCCTCAGACGATAAGGTTAGTCAGGAATCAGATTTTTACTTCAGGCGCCGGCTTGTCGGTCGGGTTCTTGATCAGTTCCTTAACCTTGTCGCTCATTGGGAAGTTCAGGTTCAGGTTTTTTGGTGGGATCGGGCTTTCGAACCACTTGGCGTAGATCTTGTTGATTTCGCCGGACTTGTACAGGCCAACAATGGCGTCATCCACCGCTTTCTTGAAGGCAGGGTCTTCTTTGCGAACCATGCACGCGTAGGCTTCGAAGGACTGTGGAGTACCGGTGATGACCCAGTCATCCGGCTTCTTGGCCTTGGCTTCTTCACCGGCCAGCAGGGCGTCGTCCATCATGAAGGCTACGGCACGGCCGCTTTCCAGCATCTGGAAGGACTCGCCATGGTCTTTGGCGGAGATGACGTTCATGCCCATCTGCTTGTCAGCGTTCATCGCCTTGATGATGCGCTCGGACGTGGTGCCGGCGGTGGTCACGACGTTCTTGCCTTTCAGGTCGGCGAAGTCGGCGTAGCTAGGCTTGCCTTCCTTATCTTTCTTGACCAGCAGACGAGTGCCGATTTCGAAGATGTTGGTGGTGAAGGCGACTTGCTGGGCGCGTTCGGCATTGTTGGTGGTGGAACCGCACTCGATGTCGACGGTGCCGTTCTGAACCAGCGGAATACGGGTCTGCGAGGTGACCAGGTTGTACTTGGCCTGCAGATCGGGTTTGTTCAGGTCTTTTTTCAGGGCTTCGACGATGGCCAACTGAATGTCGTGGGAGTAGCCCACAGGTTTGCCCGAACCATCCGCAATGTAGGAAAACGGAATGGAGCTGTCGCGGTGCCCGAGGGTGATGGTGCCGGAGTCGTTGATTTTCTTCAGTGTGCCGGTGAGTTCGGCGGCAAAAACTGGAGTGCTGATCAGAGCAGCAGCGATAGCTGCGCCCAGGATATGGGGAACGATGCGCATCAATACTTCCTCGACATTTGTTTTTTTTATGAAGCCGGCTAGACGGCTCTCTTGTACAGCGAATGCCCGTGACGGCTCCTGAAGCGTCCCAGGCAATCGTCTGGGAGTGTAGAGCATGAGTCGTGCCAGACCGGAAATAAAAGCTTAACAAGTTGATTTATATGAGGATTAATTTTGTATGACTACAAATATGTAACCGTTTGATCCGGTAAACCGAATAGGCTTGCCTGTGGCGTTCGGAAAACCGAATGCCTGGCGATACAAAAAAGCCCCTGGGCCTTACGGCGCAGGGGCTTTTGTGCGATGGGCCTGTCAGGCCGCTTCGATCTTGCTGCGGGTCTGCTCAACCTTGGACAGGTAGCGTTGCACGTTATCCTGTTCCTGTGGGGTGGTGAACAGGCCGAGTTTGGTCCGGCGCCACAGCACGTCCTGGGGCTGGGTTACCCATTCCTCGGCACACAGGTAGTCGACCTCGCGGGTGTACAGGCCGCCGCCCAAATGTTCACCCAGGTCAGCCAGCGATTGCACGCCTTCGAGCAGGCGCCAGGTGCGGCTGCCATAGGTGGTGGACCAGCGGCGCGCGATCTCGCTCGGCAACCAGTCGAATTTGCTGCCAATGGCCTCGGCCAGGGCTTCTGGGGTGGTCATGTCCTCGCCGCCGGGCAGGCTGGCGGTGGCGGTCCAGCTGGGACGCATCTGCGTGAAGTACGGGGCCAGTTGCGCCATCGCCGATTCGGCGAGCTTGCGGTAGGTGGTCAGCTTGCCGCCGAACACCGACAGGATCGGCGCCTCGCCCGTACCACCGGACAGCGACAGGGTGTAGTCACGGGTAATGGCCGACGGGTTGTCCGACTCGTCGTTGCACAGTGGGCGCACACCCGAGTAGGTGTGGACGATGTCGTCGCGGCTCAGCTGTTTCTTGAAGTGCGCGTTGACCACCTTGAGCATGTAGTCGGTTTCGCCTTCGGTGATCGCCACTTTCGCCGGGTCGCCGGTGTATTCGCGGTCGGTGGTGCCGATGATGGTCAGGTGGTTCAGATACGGAATGGTGAAGACGATGCGCTGGTCTTCGTTCTGCAGGATGTGCGCGTGGGCGCCTTCATACAGCTTCGGCACGATCAGGTGGCTGCCCTGGATCAGGCGGATACCGTAGGGCGAGTCCAGCTTCAGGTCGTCCTTGATGAACTTGGCGACCCACGGGCCGGCGGCGTTCACCAGGGCGCGGGCACGGATCGAGAACAGGCTGCCATCGGCGCGTTCCATGTTCATGTCCCACATGCCATTGCTGCGATGGGCACTGATGCAGCGGGTCTGGGTATGGATATGCGCACCTTTTTCACGGGCGGCCATGGCGTTTAGGACGACCAGGCGGGCGTCGTCGACCCAGCAGTCGGAGTATTCGAAGCCTTTGGTGATTTCGCTTTTCAGCGGGCTGTCAGGGCCGAACTTGAGGCTCTTGGAGCCGGCGAGTTTCTCGCGCTTGCCCAGGTGGTCATAGAGGAACAGGCCGGCACGAATCATCCACGCCGGGCGCAGGTGGGGGCGGTGTGGCAGGACGAAGCGCATTTGCTTGACGATGTGCGGGGCCTTGGCCAGCAGCACTTCACGTTCAGCCAGGGCTTCGCGTACCAGGCGGAATTCGTAATGTTCGAGGTAGCGCAGGCCGCCGTGGATCAGCTTGCTGCTGGCGGAGGAGGTGTGGCTGGCCAGGTCGTCCTTTTCGCAAAGGAATACCGACAAACCGCGACCGGCTGCGTCTGCTGCAATGCCGACGCCGTTGATCCCGCCACCGATTACGGCAACGTCATAGACTTCGGCAAGCGGTGGAGCAGGCAAGGTAGAAGGGTTCATCGACTGGCCTCGGGAGCTTTTTCGTATTTGAATTCGAACATTAATGTTCATTTGCGAAAATGGTAGCTGATAAACGTGGGCACAGCCAGTCGACTTCGATTGAAAAAACTCATCGAAGGGCGGGAAAAGGAAAATTTGTGAACATGAAACCGAGGCAGGCTTAAGAAATGGCCTGTCAGATAGATCGCCATCGGGGGCAAGTCGAATCGTCGCCCCGATGGCGTCAGTGCAGGCGCTATACGACTTCCAGGCGAACCTTATGCTGGTTCAACAACTGCACCAAGGCCGGCACCGGCTCCTGATCCGTCACCAGGCAGTCCACCAGGCTGATCGGCCCCAGTCGAATCATGGCATTGCGTCCGAATTTGCTGGAGTCCGCCGCCAGGATCACCTGGCGTGCATTGGCGATGATCGCCTGGGAAACCCGCACTTCCTGGTAGTCGAAGTCCAGCAGGCTGCCGTCCTCGTCAATGCCGCTGATACCCACCAATGCGAAGTCGACCTTGAACTGGTTGATGAAGTCGACACTGGCCTGACCCACCACGCCGCCGTCACGGCGCACATTGCCACCGGTCAGCAACACATCGAAGTCGTCCTTGGCGCTGAGCATGGTGGCGACGTTGAGGTTGTTGGTGATGATTTTCAGGTGGTTGTGGTTGAGCAGCGCACGGGCAATGGATTCGGTGGTGGTGCCGATATTGATGAACAGCGAGGCGTGATCGGGAATTTGTGCCGCGATGGCTTCGCCGATGCGTTGTTTCTCATCGCGCATCTGGTCGGCCCGCATGGCATACGCGGTGTTCTCGACACTGGAGTCATAGGCCGCGCCGCCGTGGTAGCGGCGCAGCAGATTGGCGTCCGCCAGCTGGTTGATGTCGCGGCGGATGGTTTGCGGGGTGACAACGAATAGCTGCGCCATTTCCTCGATACTGACGTAGCCGCGTTCGCGGACCAGTTCGAGGATTTGCTGCTGGCGGGGAGGCAGATTCATGGGGCGTCCTTTGGGCTGCCATACAAAAGTGGCCCATGATGACGCAGGAATCTGCTCCCTGCCAGTTGCAACCCGATATAGGGCTGGCGCTTGGCTTATTCGGCGCCTTCGTGGGGCTCCCAGTCACGGGTGCGGCTCACCGCTTTTTGCCAGCCGGCGTAGAGTTTCTCCTTGGCGGCTTCTTCCAGTTGCGGTTCGAATTCGCGCTCGATCACGGCCTTGCCGCGCAGCTCGTCGAGGCTGCCCCAGAAGCCACAGGCCAGGCCTGCCAGGTAGGCGGCGCCGAGTGCAGTGGTTTCGCGCATTTGCGGGCGCTCGACCTGGGTGCCGAGGATGTCGGCCTGGAATTGCATCAGGAAGTTGTTGGCCACCGCACCGCCGTCCACACGCAGGGCCTTGAGGCGTTCGCCCGAGTCCTGTTGCATGGCGTCGAGCACGTCGCGGGTCTGGTAGGCAATCGACTCCAGGGCGGCACGAATAATGTGATCCACGCGTACGCCGCGGGTCAGGCCAAACAGTGCGCCACGGGCATACGGGTCCCAGTACGGGGCGCCCAGGCCGGTGAAGGCCGGGACCAGGTACACGCCATTGCTGTCCTTGACCTTGCCGGCGAAGTATTCGGTGTCGGTGGCATCGGCGATGATTTTCAGCTCGTCACGCAGCCATTGCACAGTGGAGCCGCCGTTGAACACCGCGCCTTCCAGCGCATAGGCCACTTCGCCACGGGGACCGCAGGCGATGGTGGTGAGCATGCCGTGCTTGGACTTGACCGCTTTGTCGCCGGTATTCATCAGCAGGAAGCAGCCGGTGCCGTAGGTGTTCTTGGCCTGGCCGGCCTCCACGCACATCTGGCCGAACAGTGCCGCTTGCTGGTCACCGGCGATACCGCCGATGGCGATGCCGCTTTTGGTGCGGCCGTAGATCTCGGAGGAAGACTTCACTTCCGGCAGCATTTCCCGCGGAACGTCGAGGATCTCCAGCATCTTCGCATCCCACTCCAGGGTGTGGATGTTGAAGAGCATGGTGCGCGAGGCGTTGGTGTAGTCGGTGACGTGGGTTTTGCCGCCGGTAAATTTCCAGATCAACCAGCTGTCGATGGTGCCGAACAGCAACTCGCCGTTGCGCGCACGCTCGCGGCTGCCTTCGACGTTATCGAGGATCCACTTGAGCTTGGTACCGGAGAAGTACGGGTCGGTGACCAGGCCGGTGGTGTCGTTGATGTATTGCTCGTGGCCGTCGCGCTTGAGCTGCTGGCAGATCTCGGTGCTGCGGCGGCACTGCCAGACGATGGCGTTGTAGATCGGGCGGCCGGTGACTTTGTCCCAGACCACGGTGGTTTCACGCTGGTTGGTGATGCCGATGGCGGCGACCTGGTCATGGTGCAGGCCGGCTTGTGCCAGGGCCTCGACCATCACCGCGCTCTGGGTGGCGAAGATTTCCATCGGGTCATGTTCGACCCAGCCGGCTTGCGGGTAGTGCTGGGTGAATTCACGTTGGGCGGTGCAGACCACGTTGGCGTCGCGATCGAAGATGATCGCCCGGGAACTGGTGGTGCCCTGATCAAGGGCAATGATGTAGTTCTTATTCTCGATATCGGTCATGTCAATTGCCTTGGACGAAATAAGGAAGTCAGAAATCAGCCGGGGCCGCGAAGGGCAGAGGACCAGGCTGGCGCTTTCAGGAAATACGAGTCTTGCCGTTGACAGCCGTGTCAGTTGTTTCCGCTATAGCAGGTGCGGCGCTCGGCAAGTGGCGAGCAATCAGCCCGCGATAGGCCGCAGCACCGAGGCATGCGCCGACAATCGGCGCGAAAATCGGAACCAGGAAGTAAGGAATATCGCGGCCGCCAGTAAAGGCCATTTCACCCCAGCCAGCGAAAAAGGTCATCAGCTTGGGCCCGAAATCCCGCGCCGGGTTCATCGCAAAGCCGGTCAGCGGGCCCATGGCACTGCCGATGACCGCAATCAGCAGGCCGATCAACAGTGGCGCCAGCGGGCCGCGCGGCAGGCCGTTGTTGTCATCGGTGAGGGCCATGATCACGCCCATCAGGATCGCGGTAATGACCATTTCCACCAGGAAGGCCTGCGCCGTGCTCAGCAGTGCATGGGGGTAGGTGGAGAACACCGAGGCCAATTCCAGGCTGGCCTGGGTGCCGCGCACCAGATGGTGGGTTTGTTCGTAATCGAAAAAGAGATTGCTATAGAGCGTGTACACCAACGCCGCCGAGCAGAAGGCACCGGCGATTTGGGCCAAGATGTAGAACGGCAGTTTGCGCTTGTCGAAGTCGGCAAAAATACACAGGGCGATACTGACTGCCGGATTGAGGTGAGCCCCGGAAATACCGGCGCTCAGGTAGATCGCCATGCTGACGCCGATCCCCCAGATGATGCTGATTTCCCACAACCCGAAGCTGGCACCCGCGACCTTGAGCGCAGCAACGCAGCCTGTACCGAAGAAGATCAGAAGCGCAGTCCCCAGGAACTCGGCCATGCATTGGCTCGAAAGTGAAGGCTGTTGAAGAGCAGTTGTCATGGAAAACCTCGATTGTTGTTCTTGTCTGGCGCACTGCCTCAACGGACGGTTGCGCGATTTTCACCGTGACGAGGATCCCCATCCAAGGCACGGCTTACTGCTGGAACGCTGCAGGTGTATTCCTACAGTATTCGTAAACGAAAAAATATAGACAAGAATGACGGCTGTCAAAGGTCGAAAGTGAACTGTCGGTCACTTTCCAACTATTGGTTTGATGAATGATCACGCTCGCGACGTTAAGTGTTGTGGATGGGGAGGGCGGACTAGAGCGTTTTATGCGGGCTTGGCCTAGAATTGGCCGTCTGTTTGCCACGCTCGGAGAGGTCATGACCCCCGCATTGGATTTGTTGAAAAAAGTTCGCGCCGAACATCGCATCCACAGTTATGAACACGATCCCAAGGCCGCCTCTTATGGCCTGGAGGCCGCAGAAAAATTGGGCCTCGACCCGGCGCAGGTGTTCAAGACCTTGTTGGCCAGCAGTGAAAAAGGCGAATTATTGGTGGCTGTGGTGCCGGTCGTCGGAAGTCTGGACCTCAAAGCCCTGGCTCATGCGGCGGGTGTGAAAAAAGTCGAAATGGCTGATCCGGCAGCGGCGCAGCGCTCCACCGGTTACCTGCTGGGAGGCATCAGCCCACTGGGGCAGAAAAAGCGGCTGCGCACATTTATTGATGTAACGGCACAGCCGTTTGCGACAATTTTTGTGAGTGCGGGGAGAAGGGGACTGGAAGTGGAGTTGTCCGCCGCAGTGCTGGCGGAACATACCCAGGCCAAATTCGCAGAAATTGGCCGGGCGTAGTCCCGGTATCCTGGATAACCAATGTGGGAGGAGGCTTGCCCCTCCCACACGTTGATCATTGACTCAGCCAGCCGGGCTGTAGCGTCGTACGCCGGATTCGGCGTGAGGAACCTGCGCCGCGACGCTGCCTGAGGCCTGGAACAGCACCAGATGCTCAGCGGCCACGCGAATGCCCACTTGCGCGCCCACCTGATGGTCGGCATGGCTGGGGAAAATCGACTCCAACTGCGCACCGGTCGGCAGTTGCAGGCGGTACAGGGTCGATGCGCCGAGGAAGGTCTTGCCGACGATCCGAGCTTTCAAGGCACTGTCCGGCGCGTAGACGATGTCGTCCGGGCGCAGCAAGACGTCCACGGCACCCCCCGTAGGCCAGGTGTAGGCGCGGTTTCCGCGCAGGTCGCCCAGTTCGGTGTGGACGGACTCGGGCGAACTCAACTGGCCACGAATGAAATAACCCTGGCCGATAAAGCTGGCGACATACGGCGTCAGGGGTTCGTGATAGAGGTTGTAGGGGGTATCCCACTGCTCCAGGCGGCCTTCCTTGAACACCCCGACATGATCACTCACGGCGAATGCCTCTTCCTGGTCATGGGTGACCAGGATCGCACTGGTGCCCCGTGCCTTGAGAATGTCTCGTACCTCGTGGCTGAGCTTGCGCCGCAGTTCGCCGTCGAGGTTGGAGAACGGTTCGTCCAGCAGCAACAGCTGCGGCTCCGGTGCCAGGGCGCGGGCGAGGGCGACGCGTTGTTGCTGGCCGCCCGACAGTTCGTGGGGGAAACGCTTGCCCAGGTTCTTGAGGTTGACCAGCTCCAGCAGTTCGGCGACCACACGGTCTTTTTGCGGGTGCTTGCGAATGCCGAAGGCGATGTTGTCGGCCACGCTGAGGTGGGGAAACAGCGCGTAGTCCTGGAACACCATGCCGATACGACGTTTCTCCGGCGCCAGGGTAAAACCGGCGCTGGAGATCACTTCGCCCGCCAGGCTGATTTCGCCTTCATGCACCGGCTCAAACCCGGCAATCGCGCGCAAGGTCGTGGTTTTGCCACAGCCCGAAGAACCCAGCAGGCAGCCGATATCGCCCGCGTTGAGGTGCAGATTGAGGTTCTGCACCACCCGTTGATCCTGGTAACCGCATGCCAGATTGCGCAAGTTCAGCAGTAATGGCTGGCTCATGCGTGGTGGTACGCCGGTTCGACGAGGAATTCGAGCAGGGCTTTTTGCGCGTGCAGGCGGTTCTCTGCCTGGTCCCAGGCCACGGAGCGTGGGTCATCGAGCAGGTCGAGGCTGATTTCCTCACCCCGGTGGGCGGGCAGGCAGTGCATGAACAGCACGTCCGGCGCGGCCATGTCGAGCAGGGCGCGGGTCACCTGGAAGGGCGCGAACAGGGCCAGGCGCTTGGCGGTTTCGTCTTCCTGGCCCATGGAGGTCCAGACGTCGGTGCTGACCAGGTGGGCGCCGATCGCTGCATCCTTTGGATCGCGCAGGATCTGCACACGGCCATCGGCCTTGGCCAGGAACTCGGCGGCCGGTTCGAAGCCTTCCGGACAGGCGATGCGCAGGTGGAAGTCGAACTGAATCGCCGCTTCTATATAGCTGTTGCACATGTTGTTGCCGTCACCGATCCAGGCCACAGTCTTGCCCTGGATCGAGCCACGGTGCTCAAGGAAGGTCTGCATATCGGCCAGCAATTGGCACGGGTGCAGGTCATCGGACAGGCCGTTGATTACCGGCACGCGCGAGTTGGCGGCGAATTCGGTCAGGGTGCTGTGGGCGAAGGTACGGATCATCACCGCATCGAGCATGCGCGACATGACGATCGCGCAGTCGCTGATCGGCTCGCCACGGCCCAGTTGGGTGTCACGCGGCGACAGGAAGATGGCCTGGCCACCCAGCTGGATCATGCCGGCTTCGAACGACAGGCGAGTGCGGGTCGACGACTTCTCGAAAATCATCCCGAGCACGCGGTTTTTCAAAGGCTCGAACAGTACGCCGCGGTTACGCAGGTCTTTAAGCTCAATGCCTCGACGGATCACGCTGACCAGCTCTTCGGGCGTGCAATCCATCAGGGAGAGAAAGTGCCTTGCGCTCATCATTAACTACCTTTTTGCAACAGACCGCAGATACTCAAAGCCTTGTTTATTGTGACAACGGGCGAGACCTGCGGCGAAAGCCGCACGGGGCGACGAAATAGGGGAAGGCGCGATATTGACATTAAATGTCGCGTCTTACCAATAGGGCTACGTTTTTAGGGGTGTTCAAGAAGGGCGCGAGAGCGCTTTTGAAGACGATTTCCTGACAGCAGCGGGCCATTTGTACACTGACGCCATCACCTTTTGCAATGCGCGGGGGCGGGCCTGGATCAGGCTGCGTCGGTTTCAGAGGTTGATGACAGGTTCTGTAACATTTGCTCATGTTTGCGCATGGCCTGGCCTGATGGCTATCGATTCACAGGACGAACGATGCTGGCGCCTGTCATGGTCACGGCCCATAGTCAGGCCAAAGCCCAATAAAGAGACTGGCCATGACCAAGACTCTCCACCACCGTGCCTGCCACCTGTGTGAAGCCATCTGTGGCCTGACCCTGGAAACCACCCAAGCCGAAGACGGCAGCCTGGCGATCACCTCGATCAAGGGCGACGCACTGGACAGCTTTAGTCGCGGCCATATCTGCCCGAAGGCCGTGGCGTTGCAGGACATCCAGAATGATCCTGACCGTCTGCACCAGCCCATGTTGCGGGTGGGCAGCGAATGGCAGCCAATCCCTTGGGATGAGGCGTTTGCCCTGGTCGCCGAGCGGCTGGCGGGCATCCAGGCGCGGCATGGGCAGCATGCGGTGGCGGTGTATCAGGGCAACCCCAGCGTGCACAACTATGGGCTGATGACCCACAGCAACTACTTCCTCGGCCAGCTCAAGACGCGCAACCGATTTTCTGCCACCTCCGTAGACCAGTTGCCCCATCACCTCACCAGCCACCTGATGTACGGCCACGGCCTGTTGCTGCCGATTCCGGACATTGACCACACCGACTTCATGCTGATCCTGGGCGGCAACCCGCTGGCCTCCAACGGCAGCATCATGACCGTGCCTGATGTGGAGAAGCGTCTCAAGGGTATCCAGGCCCGGGGCGGCAAGGTGGTGGTGGTCGATCCTCGGCGCAGTGAGACGGCGGCGATCGCTGATCAGCATCTGTTCGTGCGGCCTGGCGGGGATGCGGCGTTGCTGTTCGGGGTACTCAACACACTGTTCACCGAGAACCTGACGCGTGACAGTCATTTGCCGGTAGAGGGCCTTGAGGATGTGCGCCGTGTGATCCTCGGCTTTACCGCCGAAGCCATGAGCCGCCAGTGTGCCGTACCCGCCGGGCAGATTCGCCAGTTGGCACGGGATTTCGCTGCTGCGGATAGAGCTGTTTGCTACGGGCGCATGGGGGTGTCGACCCAGGCGTTCGGTACGCTGTGTCATTGGCTGGTGCAGTTGATCAACCTGGTCACTGGCAACCTCGACCGCGAGGGCGGTGCGTTATGCACCAGTCCGGCGGTGGACTTGGTCGCGTCCACCGGTGGCGGGCATTTCAATCGCTGGCAGAGTCGCGTGTCCGGGCGCCCGGAGTACGGGGGCGAGTTGCCGGTGTCTGCATTGGCCGAAGAAATGCTCACCGGCGGCGAAGGGCAGGTCCGCGCGCTGGTGACGGTGGCGGGCAACCCGGTGCTGTCGACCCCCAATGGCCGCCAGTTGGAGCAGGCGCTGGACGGCTTGGAGTTCATGGTCAGCATCGACCTCTATATCAACGAGACCACGCGTTATGCCGATCTGATCCTGCCGTCCACTTCGGCGCTGGAGAACGACCACTACGACACCACGTTCAACATGTTCGCTGTGCGCAATGTTACCCGTTTCAATCGCGCGATCCTGCCCAAGCCCGAGGGGGCTTTGCATGACTGGGAGATCTTTGTCGGCCTGGCCACGGCATTCGCTGCGCACACCGGTAGGGCGCTCAAGCCCACCATGCCGCCTGCGCAAATGATCGACTTCGGCCTGCGCGCCGGCGCTTATGGCGATGCGTCGAGCCATCAGTTGTCGGTGGCGAAGCTGGCGGATCATCCCCATGGCATGGACCTGGGGCCGCTCCAGCCAAATCTCGCAGCGCGGTTGAAAACCGTGGATGGCAAGGTTCAGGCGGCACCGGCAGTGATTCTGGCGGATCTGGCGCGCTTTGCGGCGCAGCCGATGCCTGTGGCTGACGAGTTGCTGCTGATCGGCCGTCGCCATGTGCGCAGTAATAATTCCTGGATGCATAACTATCACCGGCTGGTGAAGGGCAAGCCTCGGCACCAGTTGCATATGCATCCCGACGACCTGGCCAGTCGCCAGTTGGCAGATGGGCAGCGGGTGCGCGTCAGTTCACGTATCGGCATGATCGAGGTGGAGGTGGTCGCCAGCCTCGACATGATGCCCGGCGTGGTCAGCCTGCCCCATGGTTGGGGTCACGCCCGTCCGGGGGTGCAGATGAGCATCGCCAGCGGGCAACCGGGGGCGAGCGCGAATGACTTGACCGACGAGCGGCAATTGGATGAGTTATCGGGCAATGCGGCATTGAATGGCGTACCGGTCCAAGTCGCTGCCGCATAAGGAGCCCGAGCACCGCGTTGGAATTTTGCGTTACAATGCGCCACCGTGCCGACCTGTGAGTCGCAAAGTTCCAGCCGAGGTGTTCCATGGATATCATCGAAACGATCAAAGAGCAGATTGCCAACAACACCATTCTGCTTTACATGAAGGGCGCACCTAACGCTCCTCAGTGCGGTTTCTCCGCGAAGGCTTCCCAGGCTGTAATGCAGTGTGGCGAGAAGTTCGCTTACGTGGATATCCTGCAAAACCCGGAAATCCGCGCCAACCTGCCGAAGTACGCCAACTGGCCTACCTTCCCGCAACTGTGGGTAGCCGGCGAGCTGGTCGGCGGTAGCGATATCATCACCGAAATGGCGGCTGATGGTTCGTTGCAGGCGTTGATCAAAGATGCAGCGGCAAACGCGGCGGCCAAGACCGACGCTTGATTCGCCTGCAATAAAAAGCCCCGCTTCTCGTGAGAGAGCGGGGCTTTTTTGTACCTGTGGGCGCCGGGGTTATTCACCCATCTGCGATTGCAGGTAGTTTTCCAGGCTGACTTTATCGATCAGGCCCAGTTGGGTTTCCAGCCAGTCGATATGTTCTTCCTGGTCTTCGAGGATATCTTCCAGCAGCTCACGGCTGCCGAAGTCGCCCTTGGTCTCGCAATGTGCGATGGCGGCCTTGAGGTCGCTGTGGCTCTTGCGTTCAAAGCCCAGGTCGCTGCTGATCATTTCCTGGGTGTGCTCGCCGATGTTCAGCTTGCCCAGGTCCTGTACGTTCGGCAGGCCTTCGAGGAACAGGATGCGCTTGATCAGCGCGTCGGCGTCCTTCATGGCCTTGATGGATTCTTTGTATTCACGCTTGCCGAGTTTTTCCAGGCCCCAATCGTCGTACATGCGCGCATGCAGGAAGTACTGATTGATCGCGACCAGTTCATTGGCAAGGATTTTGTTGAGTTGCTGGATGACTGAGATGTCGCCTTTCATGACTGGGGGCCTGCCCTGTAGTAGCTGTGTATAAGGCGGAGTTTGAGCGGCGAAAACCCTAGTGTCAAACCTAAGTTATTGAATAATAAATGAAAATTAATCGGAATAAGAATGTTTGTGTTCCGCGTCTTAGCGCTAACTAATTGAATTACAGGCATAAAAAAACCGGACACTCGGTCCGGTTCTTCAAAACACGCCTATTTAAGCGTGTGTAAATTCTGCTGAGTAGGGAACAGCGGCCTGGGCTGTTTGCAGCTGCGTCAGGGTTTCCCGTACCACTTGCTTGGCGAGGCAAGCACATTTACCACATTGACTGGCAACGCCGGTGGTTTCACGCACTTCCTTGTAGCTGCAGCAACCTTCATAGATTGCTTCGCGGATTTGTCCGTCGGTGACGCCGGTACACAGGCACACATACATAAGGGAGAACCGTCGCGGGTTTAA
The DNA here is from genome assembly GCF_006517195.1 of Pseudomonas sp. NIBRBAC000502773. Lineage (NCBI taxonomy): Bacteria > Pseudomonadati > Pseudomonadota > Gammaproteobacteria > Pseudomonadales > Pseudomonadaceae > Pseudomonas > Pseudomonas sp. NIBRBAC000502773. The sequence continues at coordinate 4,638,532 of NZ_CP041189.1, forward strand.
GGCTTAAGTGCGATGGATCTTAATGTTAACGAGAATGATTGTCAAAGTAGATTCGTAGGGTATTCGCCTGCACCGCCCTCACGCTGACGAACGGTTTTTTCAGTGTATGATGGTCGGTCTTCACGAAGCGTGACTGCGTCACAGGGCTGTCGCTTGAATGCGGCAGACTCAAGGCCGGTCCTTTTACTTCAATCGTCACCCTTACATCAGGAGATACCCAATGAGCGTACTCGTCGGCAAACAAGCCCCGGATTTCGACGTACCTGCCGTGCTCGGCAATGGCGAAATCGTTGACAGCTTCAAACTGTCTGAAGCCATCAAAGGCAAATACGGCCTGGTGTTCTTCTACCCGCTGGACTTCACCTTCGTCTGCCCTTCGGAGCTGATCGCTCTGGACCACCGCATGGACGATTTCAAGGCACGTAACGTTGAAGTGGTTGCCGTTTCCATCGACTCCCATTTCACCCACAACGCCTGGCGTAACACGGCCATCAACGATGGCGGCATCGGCAAAGTCAAATACACCATGGCTGCCGACATGAAGCACGACATCGCCAAGGCCTATGACGTTGAATCCGAAGGCGGCGTGGCGTTCCGTGGCGCGTTCCTGATCGATGACAAGGGCGTTGTGCGCTCCCAGATCATCAACGACCTGCCGCTGGGCCGTAACATGGAAGAGCTGATCCGCCTGGTCGACGCCCTGCAATTCCACGAAGAGCACGGCGAAGTCTGCCCTGCCAACTGGAAAAAAGGCGACAAAGGCATGAACGCTTCGCCAGAAGGCGTTGCGGCTTACCTGACCGAGAACGCTGGCAAGCTGTAAGCCGGATTCGCGGGACAAAAAAACCGGTCTGAGAAGGCCGGTTTTTTTGTGCGCGGGATTTGACCTCAGTCGCCGAAGTCTTCCCAGCCGCCCATCTGCTTCCAGCGGTTGACGATGCCGCAGAACAGTTCGGCGGTCTTCTCGGTGTCGTAGCGGGCCGAGTGGGCTTCGCGACCGTCGAAGTCGATGCCGGCCGCCTGGCAGGCCTTGGCCAATACGGTCTGGCCATAGGCCAGGCCAGCGAGGGTGGCGGTGTCGAAACTGGAGAACGGGTGGAACGGATTGCGCTTCATGTCCAGCCGCGTCACGGCGGCGTTGAGGAAACCCAGGTCGAAGCTGCTGTTATGCCCGACCAGGATCGCGCGCTTGCAGCCATTGGCCTTCAAGGCCTTGCGCACGCCACGGAAGATATCGGTGAGTGCCGCTTCTTCGCTGACGGCCATGCGCAGAGGGTGATCGAGCTTGATCCCGGTGAACTCCAGGGCTGCCGCTTCGATATTGGCACCTTCAAACGGCTCGACGCGGAAGAAGTGGGTGTGCTCCGGATACACAAAGCCCTGTTCGTCCATGCCGATAGTCGTTGCGGCGATTTCCAGCAGTGCATCGGTGGCGCAATTGAAGCCGCCGGTTTCTACGTCGACAACGACAGGCAGGTAGCCGCGGAAACGTTCGGCCATCGGGTGGCGCGAACCACCACCGCCACCGTGTTCCTGGTCGTCATCGTAATGGTCTTCACTCACTTGCTTTCCTCCAGCAGGCGCCAGCGCAGTGTTTCACCGGCGCGCAGCGGGATAACGGTCAGCTCGCCAAATGGCAGGCTGGCAGGGGCGGTCCAGTCTTCACGGACCAGGGTGATACGGTCGGTATTCGCCGGCAGGCCATAGAATCGCGGGCCATTGAGGCTGGCGAAACCTTCGAGTTTATCCAGGGCGTTGCGCTGTTCGAACGCTTCGGCATACAGCTCGATGGCGGCAAACGCGGTGTAGCAACCGGCACAACCGCAGGCGGCTTCCTTGGCGTGCTGGGCGTGGGGCGCAGAGTCGGTGCCGAGGAAGAACTTCGGATTACCGCTGGTCGCGGCATCCAGCAAGGCCACCTGGTGGGTATTGCGCTTGAGGATCGGCAGGCAATAGAAGTGCGGCCGAATCCCGCCCACCAACATGTGGTTGCGGTTGTACAGCAGGTGATGGGCGGTGATGGTTGCGCCGACGTTGGCCGAGGCCTCGGTGACGAACTGCACGGCATCGGCCGTGGTGATGTGCTCGAACACCACCTTGAGGGTCGGAAACAGCTCGACCACGCGGCGCATGTGCTCGTCGATGAAGATTTTCTCGCGATCGAACACATCCACGTCGCCACGGGTGACTTCACCGTGGATCAGCAGCGGCATGCCGACTTCGGCCATGGCTTCGATGGCCGGCAGGATCTTGTCGATACTGGTCACGCCGGAATCGGAGTTGGTGGTCGCGCCGGCCGGGTACAGCTTGGCGGCGTGCACGAAACCGCTGGCCTTGGCCTGGCGAATTTCTTCGGGCTGGGTGCGGTCGGTGAGGTAGAGCACCATCAACGGTTCGAAGCGGCTGCCGGCCGGCCGTGCAGCGAGGATGCGCTGGCGATAGGCGTCGGCTTCGGCGGCGTTACGCACCGGTGGTACCAGGTTAGGCATGATGATGGCGCGGCCAAACGTACGCGCTACATCGGCCACGGTTTGGGGCAACGCAGCACCATCGCGAAGATGAATATGCCAGTCGTCGGGACGCAGCAGGGTCAGGCGGTCGGACATTGGGGATTCCAGGCGGGTCAATCTGGTGGGAATGCTACCGGAAAAGACTCTTGCAGGCACTCGCTATCAAGTTTTGCAGGATGCATCCGATAGCCTTTCGTATGCCTTATCGATGTATGACGCTTTGAAGTGTTGTAGAAACCAGTGGAGCCTCCCGTGCGCCAGCATTATCTAGCCCTGCTCAGTGTGTTCGCCAGCCTGCCTGCTATGGCCCTCACGTTCCAGACACGTCTGGAGAACATTGAGTGGAAGGTGGAGGGGGACAAGTTCGAGTGCCGCCTGACCCAACCGATCACCGACTTCGGTTCGGGTGAGTTCGTGCGCCGGGCCGGCGAGCAGGCGACGTTTCGTCTGAAAGCCTATAACGGGTCGCTGGGCGCAGGGTCGGCCACCTTATTGGCTGCCGCAGCCCCCTGGCAGCCCGGCCGGGGTGACATCAATCTCGGCGCCGTACGTGCCGGCAGCGGTGATGTGCTGTTCAACAGCTCTCAGGCCCAGGCCGGGCGTCTCTTCAACGGTTTGCTCGATGGACGCTCGCCCACTGTGCGGCACTATGGACGCGAGGGTGGCTATTCGGAGATTCGCCTGCTGCCGGTGAAATTCAACAAGGCCTACAGCGACTATCAGCTGTGCACGGCCAAGCTGCTGCCGATGAATTACGATCAGGTCAAGCAGACCGAAGTGGGCTTCCCCGGTGGCGGCATCGAGCTGGACGCTGCGGCAAAGCAGAAGCTGGCGGTGATTCTCGAATTCATGAAGGCGGACCCTACCGTCAACCATATCGAATTGAACGGCCACTCGGACAACAGCGGCAATCGCCTGAGCAACCGTGATGTTTCACGCCGTCGTGCGCTGGCGGTGATGGACTACTTCAAGGCCAACGGTATCCCGGAGTCCCAGATTACCCTGCGGTTCCATGGTGAAAGCTACCCCTTGGCGCCTAACACCACTGCCGCCAATCGGGCCCGTAACCGCCGTGTGAATATTCAGCTCGAACGCGTGGCTGCCCCTGAGAAACCGGCCCCCCAGGCCACGGGTCCGAGCAACCCGGCACACACCTCCTGACGTGCGACCATCGGTCGCTCGTTCGACATAATCTGTCGCTTTATCTTCATTTGCTGTCGCGCCCCTGTAAATTCACGGTTTTGATCGGTAGAATCGACGCCTTTCCGTACAACCCCGTGGAGTGATGGCATGGCCGACGTAAACAAGGTCGTTCTCGCGTATTCCGGCGGCCTGGACACTTCGGTGATCCTCAAGTGGCTGCAGGATACTTATAACTGTGAAGTGGTGACCTTCACCGCTGACCTGGGTCAGGGCGAAGAGGTCGAACCTGCACGTGCCAAGGCGCAAGCCATGGGCGTGAAAGAGATCTACATTGACGACCTGCGCGAAGAGTTCGTCCGCGATTTCGTCTTCCCGATGTTTCGCGCCAACACTGTCTACGAAGGCGAGTACCTGCTGGGTACTTCCATCGCACGTCCGCTGATCGCCAAGCGCCTGATCGAAATCGCCAACGAAACCGGCGCTGATGCCATTTCCCATGGCGCTACCGGCAAGGGCAACGACCAGGTGCGTTTCGAACTGGGTGCCTACGCGCTCAAGCCTGGTGTGAAAGTGATTGCCCCGTGGCGTGAATGGGACCTGCTGTCCCGTGAAAAGCTGATGGATTACGCTGAAAAGCACGCGATCCCGATCGAGCGTCATGGCAAGAAGAAGTCCCCGTACTCGATGGACGCCAACCTGCTGCACATCTCCTATGAAGGCGGCGTGCTGGAAGACACCTGGACCGAGCACGAAGAAGACATGTGGAAATGGACCGTCTCCCCGGAGAACGCTCCAGACAAGCCGCAGTACCTGGAACTGACCTACCGTAATGGCGACATCGTCGCGCTGGACGGCGTGGAAATGACCCCGGCCACCGTATTGGCGACCTTGAACCGTATCGGTGGCGAGCACGGTATCGGCCGCCTCGACATCGTCGAGAACCGCTATGTGGGCATGAAGTCCCGTGGCTGCTACGAAACCCCGGGCGGCACTATCATGCTGCGTGCTCACCGCGCCATCGAGTCCATCACCCTGGACCGTGAAGTGGCTCACCTCAAAGACGAGTTGATGCCCAAGTACGCCAGCCTGATCTATACCGGCTACTGGTGGAGCCCTGAGCGTCTGATGCTGCAACAGATGATCGACGCCTCCCAGGCCCACGTGAACGGTGTTGTGCGTCTGAAATTGTACAAGGGCAATGTGATTGTTACTGGCCGCAAGTCCGATGACTCGCTGTTCGACGCCAACATCGCCACCTTCGAAGAAGATGGCGGCGCCTACAACCAGGCCGACGCAGCGGGCTTTATCAAGTTGAATGCATTGCGCATGCGCATTGCTGCCAACAAAGGTCGCTCGTTGTTCTGAGTGTTTAGCTCGTTGTAAAAAATGGCCCCTTTTTCAAGGGGCCATTTTTTTGGCCTGGTATTTTGATTAAGTCCACGCTGTTTAAACTTGTTTAATTGGTGATCCAACTATTGGATTGCTGGTTTTTTTTGCCGGGCGAATGATTTTTTATCATTTATGTAGGAACCAGTCTTACAGATAATTCACTCATATAGGTGCGAGGAGTACGTAAGAAGTAAAAAATACTGTAGGAAATATGGAAGTAAATAAATATGTTGAATGGAACTGAAACTACCGATTTTTCTCTGCCAGCTCCGGTACCTGCAGTCGGCGGGCAAGGGGCATTTCCTGATAGTGGTGTGCGGCACGTTTACCTTATCCCCTGGGGGGCTTGGAAATTTCACTCAAAATATGTGATGCCCCGGAAAGTTCTGAAAGGCTCCATAAAACTGGAAACATCTGAATCGGTGTTTTTTTGTAGGGAATTTCCTTTATCGCTGTGGGGTGGGTCTCTGCTTGCTGTTGCTCGGGGGGGAGCGCTATGCCAACTATGAAACGACTAGGCTATTGTGTTTGCTCTAAATAATTCGAACAGCGAAATTGGACTTTCTCATGAATAAAGTGCTGATCGTAGATGATCATCCCGTCATTCGTCTTGCTGTGCGTATGCTAATGGAACGTCATGGTTATGAGGTCGTTGCCGAGACCAATAACGGTGTCGATGCATTGCAACTTGCGCGGGAGCATATGCCGGATATTGTCATACTGGATATTGGGATTCCCAAGCTCGATGGCCTGGAAGTTATTTGCCGGCTTTCGTCCACCAAACAGGCTGTACCGTTCAAGGTCCTGGTGCTCACCTCCCAGGCCCCCGGTCACTTTTCCATGCGTTGTATGCAGGCGGGCGCTGCGGGCTATGTGTGCAAGCAACAGGACCTGACCGAGTTGCTGAGTGCGATCAAGGCGGTGTTGTCGGGCTACAGCTATTTTCCAAACCAGGCACTCAACTCGGTACGCTCCACCATGGGTAATGCCAGTGAGGCCGATATGGTCGAGCGTCTGTCCGGCCGGGAAATGATGGTGTTGCAGCAATTGGCTCGGGGCAGAACCAACAAGGAAATCGCCGACGGGATGTTTCTCAGCAACAAGACCGTCAGTACCTACAAGACTCGTCTGCTGCTCAAGCTCAATGCCCGCTCTCTCGTGGACCTGATCGAACTGGCCCAGCGTAACGGCTTGGTATAGGTGAGGGCATAGCACTGCATACAGGCCGCGTAACCGGCAGAAAAAAGCCTCCGTCAGGGAGGCTTCCGGCCGTCGACCGCTTGATCAGAGGTCGAAGTCGTAGTCGGCCAGTTGTTTTTGCAAGCGTCGTTCTTCCAGAAGGTTGTCGATAGTACGGCGTTTGCTCAGATTGGTCTTGGCGACCTCTGCCACAGGTGCTTCCACGCCATCGTCCTCCGATTCAACGAGGTCGTCTTCCACATCCAACTGTTCTTTGTCAGTGCTCATAACGTTAACTCCGGAGTAAGACTGCCGTTGGCGCTCCTTATAACGATAATCCATGAATGGGTAAAAAAGATTTTTTCAATCGACTGATCGAGAAAACCAATGAACCCTCAATCGTCCGACGTCTTGTCCTTGTATTCGCACAGGTCTTCAATGCGGCAGCTGCCGCAGCGCGGCTTGCGGGCCTGGCAAACATAGCGTCCGTGCAGGATCAGCCAATGGTGGGAGTCAAGCAGGTATGGCTTGGGCACGAACTTCATGAGCTGCTTTTCCACTTCGACCACGTTCTTGCCGCGTGCTATGCCGGTTCGATTACTAACCCGAAAAATATGGGTGTCCACGGCCATGGTGAGTTGCCTGAATGCGGTGTTGAGCACCACGTTGGCGGTTTTACGGCCCACCCCCGGCAGGGCTTCCAGCGCTTCGCGGGTTTCTGGCACTTCGCTATTGTGCCGTTCTATCAGCAAGCGGCAGGTCTCGATGACATTCTTGGCTTTGCTGTTGTACAGGCCGATGGTCTTGATGTACTCCGACAACCCGTCCACACCCAGGGCATAAATCGCCTCTGGCGTGTTTGCCACGGGATACAGCCTGGCCGTGGCCTTGTTGACGCCGACGTCCGTGGATTGGGCCGACAGGATCACGGCAATCAGTAACTCGAACGGCGAGGAGTAGGCCAGTTCGGTCTTGGGTTCCGGATTGTCTTCGTGAAGCCTGCGGAAAATTTCCAGGCGTTTTGCGGCGTTCATGGGGCGGAAGGTTCCTTTCGGGCAGTCAGCGTAGTTTCGAATAGTGGGTCCAGGCCTGAAGCCCTGCAAGCAGGATTATCGGTCATGTACCAAGGGTGGCTACTTGTCGCTGCGCATCATCGAGCTTGTGTTGCGCGTCGGCCAATTGTTGCGGATCAGCCTGTTGGTCCAGGGCTTTCTTCAACTCGGCACGACGCATCGCCAATTGGATTTTGGCGCGCTTGAGGTCGGCGTTGTTGACGGCGGCAGGCAGCGGTGTTGGCGCGGCGTGATTCTGGTCCAGTGCTGCCAATGCTTGCTCCGCTGCCTCGAACTGCTGTTGCAGGGCGATCAGTTGGGATTGTTGTTCAAAGGTCGGCGGGTGCCCGAAAGCCTTCAAGGATTTGTGCAATTGGGCTCGGCTCATGGCCACATTGATCTTGGCTTTTTTTACCTCCGCATCCTGGGCGGCCCGCGCTGCGTCAAGTTGCAAAGGGGGAGTTGGTGCTGAACGCTGAGGCCGCGCCACACGCTGGGCAATCCTGTGCTCTTCTTCCCGTTGCAGTCGCGCATTGCGTTGTTCAAAGCGTTGCCGGGCACGATCGCGCTTGAAATCTCGTTCACGGCGTTCGTTTTCGTTCGCTGCCAGGCCGCCGACGATCGGCAGCCCTGTGACCAGTGGGCGCAACTCAATGCAGTCGACGGGGCAGGGCGCGACGCACAGGTCGCAACCCGTGCACTCATCGACGATGACGGTGTGCATCAACTTGGCGGCGCCGACAATTGCGTCCACCGGGCAGGCCTGAATGCATTTGGTGCAGCCGATGCACTCGGCCTCGCGAATGTAGGCCACCTGGGCAGGAGCTTCCCCGCGGCTGGTGTCCAGTTCCAGAATGGGGACTCGCAGTAATCGCGCAAGGCCAGTGATTGTCTCCTGTCCTCCAGGCGGGCATTTGTTGATTGCCTCACCCCGGGCGATACCCTCGGCGTAAGGCTTGCAGCCCGGGTGCCCGCACTTGCCGCAGTGTGTCTGCGGTAGCAGCGCGTCGATACGTTGAATCAGATTCATGGAGTGGTCATTGGCGTGCCGGTTGGACAAACAGGGTTTGATTATCCGGCAAGCGAGAAAGGGGGACTAGTTGAAAAGCCCCGTCGCGGAAACGACGGGGCTGTTTTGCAGCGCTTACTTGATACGTTGACCCGGCTTGGCGCCGCTGTCCGGGCTCAGCAGATAGATTTCTTCACCGCCGGGACCGGCCGCCATCACCATGCCTTCGGAGATACCGAACTTCATTTTCCGCGGCTTGAGGTTAGCAATCATCATGGTCAGGCGACCATTGAGCTTGGACGGGTCCGGATAGGCGCTCTTGATTCCGGAGAACACGTTGCGTTGTTCGTCACCAATATCCAGGGTCAGGCGCAGCAGTTTGTCAGCCCCTTCCACGGCTTCGGCCTTGATGATCAGCGCCACGCGCAGGTCCACGGCAGCAAAGGCGTCAAAGTCGATTTCCGGGGAAAGCGGGTCCTTGGCCAGCTCGCCGTTACCGGCTGGTTTCGATTCGCCGGTATCGGTCTGGCTGGCGGCCAGGTCTTCTTTCGAGGCGTCGGTCATGGCCTGGACCTTGACGGGGTCGATCCGGGTCATCAGAGGCTTGAATTCATTCAACTGATGGTTGCTGAGCAGCGTGGTGTGGTCGTTCCAGGTGAGTGGAGCGACATTGAGGAACGCCTCGGCGTCGGCGGCCAGCAATGGCAGCACGGGCTTGAGGAAGATCACCAACTGGCGGAACAGGTTGACGCCGGTGGCGCAGATCGCCTGGACCTCAGCCTGCTTGCCTTCCTGCTTGTTCAACGACCAGGGCGCCTTGTCGGCGATCCAGGCGTTGGCGCGGTCGGCCAGGCCCATGATCTCGCGCATGGCGCGGGCAAAGTCGCGGGCTTCATAGGCGTCGGCGATGCTTGGTGCGGCAGCCAGGAACGCGTCGGTCAGTTCCGGTGCGGCGTTCTCGGCCACCAGCAGGCCGGCGTTGCCCTTGTGGATAAAACCGGCGCAGCGGCTGGCGATGTTGACCACCTTGCCGACCAGGTCCGAGTTGACCTTCTGGACGAAGTCTTCCAGGTTCAGGTCCAGGTCGTCGACGCCACGGCCCAGCTTGGAGGCGTAGTAGTAGCGCAGGTATTCCGGCGACAGGTGGTCCAGGTAGGTGCGTGCCTTGATAAAGGTGCCACGGGACTTGGACATCTTCTGGCCGTTGACCGTCAGGTAGCCGTGTACGGCGATGCCGGTTGGCTTGCGGTAGCCCGAACCTTCGAGCATCGCTGGCCAGAACAGGGCGTGGAAGTTGACGATGTCCTTGCCGATGAAGTGGTACAGCTCGGCGGTGGAGTCCTTGCCCCAGAACGCATCGAAGTCCAGCTCCGGCGTACGGTCGCAGAGGTTCTTGAAGCTGGCCATGTAGCCGATCGGCGCGTCCAGCCACACATAGAAGTATTTGCCGGGCTCGCCTGGGATCTCGAAGCCGAAGTACGGCGCATCGCGGGAGATGTCCCACTGTTGCAGGCCTGCATCCAGCCATTCGGCGATCTTGTTGGCCACGGCGTCCTGCAGGGTGCCGCTGCGCGTCCAGGTTTGCAGCATCTGCTGGAAATCCGGAAGCTTGAAGAAGAAATGCTGGGAATCCTTGAGTACCGGGATGGCGCCGGAGATCGCCGAGCGTGGGTTCTTCAGGTCAGTCGGTGCGTAGGTGGCACCGCACTTCTCGCAGTTGTCGCCGTACTGGTCTTCAGTGCCGCATTTCGGGCAGGTGCCCTTGATGAAGCGGTCGGCCAGGAACATTTTCTTTTCCGGGTCGAAATACTGCGTGATCGAGCGCGTGGCAATGTGCCCGGCGTCCTTCAAGCGCAGGTAGATCTGGCTCGACAGCTCGCGGTTTTCGGCGGAGTGGGTCGAGTGGAAGTTGTCGAAGTCCACCAGGAACTCGGCAAAGTCGGCGCTGTGTTCAGCCTGCACATTGGCGATCAGTTGTTCCGGGGTGATGCCTTCCTTTTCGGCGCGCAGCATGATGGCCGAACCGTGGGCGTCGTCCGCGCAGACATAGATGCATTGATTGCCGCGATGCTTCTGGAAGCGCACCCACATATCGGTCTGGATGTACTCAAGCATATGGCCAAGATGGATGGAACCATTGGCATAGGGCAGGGCGCTGGTGACGAGGATCTTGCGTGGCTCGGACATGGGGCTCGGCTACTTGATGAAACGGAGGTCGGCCACTATAAAGCGCCAGGAAATTTATTTCACCCCGTGGTGCTGTTTCAGAATCTTCCGCACCTGCGAAAGCATGCCGTAACGCGGCTGGAACGGTTAGGATAGCCGCCTGTTTCAGTCAGTCTTTTTTCGGGAGTTGCCCATGAGCGCCGTCAATCGCGCAGCGGTGGAAGCCGTTCTTCGCCAGTACACCGACCCCTATTTGAACCAGGATCCGGTCAGCGCCGGCTGTGTACGCGCCATCGAGGTCCAGGGTGACCAGGTCTCGGTCCAACTGGAGCTGGGTTATGCCGCCGGCCTGTTCAAGAGCGGTTGGGCGCAGATGCTGCAAATGGCCATCGAGGGCCTCGACGGCGTGCGTGCCGCCAAGGTCGACATCCAGTGCGTGATCGCCCCGCACAAGGCCCAGGCGCAGATCCCGGGCCTGGCCAACGTCAAGAACGTGGTGGCAGTCGCTTCCGGCAAGGGCGGCGTGGGCAAATCCACAACAGCAGCCAACCTGGCCCTGGCCCTGGCCCGTGAAGGCGCGCGCGTGGGTATTCTCGACGCCGATATCTACGGCCCGAGCCAGGGCGTGATGTTCGGTATCGCCGAAGGCACGCGGCCGAAGATCAAGGACCAGAAGTGGTTCGTGCCGATCGAGTCCATGGGCGTGGAGGTCATGTCCATGGCGTTCCTGACCGATGACAACACGCCGATGGTGTGGCGCGGGCCGATGGTGTCCGGCGCGTTGCTGCAGTTGGTCACCCAGACTGCCTGGGGCGACCTGGATTACCTGGTGATCGACATGCCGCCAGGCACCGGCGATATCCAGCTGACCCTGGCACAGAAAGTCCCGGTGGCGGGTTCGGTGATCGTGACCACGCCCCAGGACCTGGCCTTGCTGGACGCCAGGAAGGGCGTGGAGATGTTCCGCAAGGTCAACATTCCAGTGTTGGGTGTGGTGGAAAACATGGCGGTGCACATCTGCTCCAACTGCGGCCACGCAGAGCATCTGTTTGGTGAAGGCGGTGGCGAGAAGCTGGCGACCCAGTACGGCGTTGAACTACTGGCTTCGTTGCCATTGTCGATGGGCATTCGTGAACAGGCCGACGGCGGCAAGCCCACGGTAGCGGCAGAGCCCGATGGCCAGATCGCCATGATCTATCAGGAATTGGCTCGTCATGTGGGGGCCCGGATCGTCCTGCAGGAAGCGGCGGCCCCGGCAATGCCGACCATTACGGTCAGCGACGACTGACCTCGCTGAAGGACAAGAAGCCTCGACGTTGTCGGGGCTTTTTCTTGTCTGGAGATCGGTTAATGGGGTTCTTTTACGCTTTTACGCAATGGCGCGCGTAAGCATTCACTTACTTTCTCGTAAGTGTTTGGTTTTTTTGTTAGGTGTGTGCGTCTCGAATCTTTGAAGGAGTTTTCTATCTGTTTGAAAGATAACAATTAATTATCTTTGTCTGGGGGATGGAGCCTGTCAGTGCCCGGTTTGGATCCCGTTGAACTTCCCTTGGAACTCTCTAACATCAGCCCTGTGTCCACGGATTGACACAGCCATCAAGGAACGATGGTTGAAGGAACGTCGCAGGATGCGATTCATCAGGATGATGAAAAGGAACACAGGGACTAGGGAAAAAATGTGGGCGGGTCATACCGCCCCTTTTTTCGTCTATAGAAAAGTGAATGCGTTCCCCGGAACGCAAAAAAGGCCCTTGAAGGGCCTTTTTTTTGTTGGGCAACGGCGCTTTTAGCGCTCTAGTTGCTCAATCTTGTTGGGTTTGCCATCCCATTCGGCGGCATCCGGCAACGAATCTTTCTTCTCGGTGATGTTTGGCCAGATTTCAGCCAATTCAACGTTCAACTGAATGAACTGTTCCATGCCCGCCGGGACTTCGTCCTCGGAGAAAATGGCGACGGCCGGGCATTCAGGTTCACACAGGGCGCAGTCAATGCACTCGTCCGGGTGGATGACCAGGAAGTTCGGGCCTTCGTAGAAGCAGTCCACCGGACACACTTCTACGCAGTCGGTGTACTTGCACTTGATGCAGTTGTCGGTGACGACGAAGGTCATTTCTAATTCTCTCCTCAGGCGGCGGCAGCGAAACCCTTTGTGGTAGGGCTCGCGAGGTTCGGGAGCGATAGTCTGCAGGCCAGGCTAAGAGCCAGCAGCATCCCAAACCGCGCGAGAGTCTATCAGCTTGCAAGCGTGAGCGTTATATCCGAGTCTTCAGTGCATATAACATTTCCAGCGCTTTTCGCGGCGTCAAGTCGTCCAGGTCAAGTTTTGCCAACTCATCCAGCACCGGATGGGGCAGGCTGGCGAACATATCGCTCTGATGCGGCGCAGCAGGTTTGCGGCTGGCCTTGGCAGGGCTGGCCACCACGGTTTCATGGGGCAAGGCCGTGGTTTCCAGGCGGCTGAGGTGTTCGCGGGCACGGGTGATCACGTCGTTCGGCACGCCGGCCAATTGCGCCACGGCCAGCCCGTAACTCTGGCTGGCCGGCCCTGGCAGCACGTGGTGCAGGAACACGATGCGCTCGTTGTGCTCGGTGGCATTCAGATGCACGTTGGCCACCAGCGGCTCGCTTTCCGGCAGCACCGTCAGTTCGAAGTAGTGGGTGGCAAACAGTGTATAGGCACGCAGGTGCGCCAACCGTTCGGCCGCCGCCCACGCCAGGGACAGGCCGTCAAACGTACTGGTGCCGCGACCCACTTCGTCCATCAGCACCAGGCTGCGCTCGGTGGCGTTGTGCAGGATATTGGCGGTCTCGCTCATTTCCACCATAAAGGTCGAACGGCCACCGGCCAGGTCATCGCTGGAGCCGATCCGGGTGAAGATGCGATCCACCAGAGACAGCTCGCAACTGGCTGCCGGCACAAAACTGCCGATATGCGCCAGCAGTACGATCAACGCGGTTTGACGCATATAGGTGGATTTACCACCCATGTTCGGCCCCGTAATCACCAACATGCGCGTATCGTCGTCCAGCGACAGGTCGTTGGCGACGAACGGCGTGGTCAGCACCTGCTCCACCACCGGGTGACGTCCCTGCACGATGCGCATGCACGGCTCGCTGACAAACCGTGGGCAGTTCAGATCAAGATTCAGCGCCCGTTCGGCGAGGTTGCTCAGCACATCCAGCTCCGCCAGGGCGGCGGCGGTGTCCTGCAGCGGCGCCAACTGGCTGATCAAGTCTTCCAGCAACGCCTCGTAGAGCATCTTTTCCCGGGCCAAGGCACGGCTCTTGGCCGACAGCGCCTTGTCTTCAAACTCCTTCAGCTCCGGGGTGATAAAACGCTCGGCACCTTTGAGTGTCTGGCGGCGTTGATAGTCGATGGGCGCCGACTCGGCCTGCTTGCTCGGCAACTCGATAAAGTAGCCATGCACGCGGTTGTAGCCCACTTTCAGGTTGGCCAGGCCGGTGCGGGCTTTCTCGCGGGCTTCCAGGTCGATCAGGAACTGCCCGGCGTTTTCGCTCAGGGACTGCAGTTCGTCCAGTTCGCTGTCGTAGCCGGTCTTGAGTACACCGCCGTCACGGATGATCGCCGGCGGGTTGTCGATAATGGCCTTTTCCAGCAGCGCGGCCAGTTCCGGGTAGGTACCGGCCGTTACGGCGAGTTGTTGCAGGTGCGGCGTGTCCAGTTCGGTCATCGCCACTTGCAGTTGCGGCAGGGCGCTGAGGGCATCGCGCAGACGCGCCAGGTCACGGGGCCGCGCATTGCGCAGGCCGATCCGCGCCAAGATGCGCTCGATGTCGCCGATCTCCTTCAACTGCGGCTGCAGCTTTTCAAAGCGATAGCCGTCCAGCAGGCAGGTAATCGACGTCTGGCGCGCCTGCAGCACCGTCAAATCCCGCAACGGACGGTTCAACCAGCGGGTCAACAGACGGCTGCCCATGGCGGTTTGGCAGCGGTCGACCACCGATTGCAGGGTGTTATCGCGCCCGCCGGACAGGTTGGTGTCCAGTTCCAGGTTGCGACGGCTCGCGCCATCGAGCACCACGGTGTCGTCCAGGCGCTCGTGGCGCAGGCTGCGCAGGTGCGGCAGGGCGGTGCGCTGGGTTTCCTTGGCGTAGCTGAGCAGGCAACCCGCAGCGCCGATGGCCAGGGTCAGGGTTTCGCAACCGAAGCCTTTAAGGTCCTGCACCGAGAACTGCTGGCATAGACTTTTCAGTGCCGAGTCACGCTCGAAATCCCACGGCGCACGACGCTTGGTCCCACGGCGTTTTTCCGCTGGCAGGTCTTTGGGCCAATCATCCGGGATCAACAGCTCCACCGGGTTGATGCGCTCCAGCTCCGCCAGCAGGTTTTCCCAGCCCTTGATCTCCAGCACGCTGAAATTGCCGCTGGTGATGTCCAGTACCGAAAGCCCGAACAAGCGCTCATCGCCCAGCACCGCGGCGATCAGGTTATCGCGACGCTCATCCAGCAGCGCCTCATCGCTCACCGTCCCCGGGGTAATAATGCGCACCACCTGTCGTTCCACCGGGCCCTTGCTGGTGGCCGGATCGCCGATCTGCTCGCAGATCACCACCGATTCGCCCAGCTTCACCAGCTTGACCAGGTAACCCTCCAGCGAGTGATAAGGGATCCCGCACATCGGAATCGACTGCCCCGCCGACTGCCCGCGCGCGGTCAAGGTGATGTCCAGCAACTTGGCGGCCTTCTTCGCGTCTTCATAGAAGATCTCGTAGAAGTCGCCCATGCGATAGAACATCAACTGATCAGGGTGCTGGTTTTTCAGGCGCCAGTACTGCTGCATCATCGGGGTGTGAGAGGACAGATCGGACGTGTTTTTACTCATTGGATAATAGGCAAATTCGTTGAAAGGAGTGGGGCAAAGGGGGGGCGCTCGGCCCTGCTGATTTTGCAATGGCTGCAAGGTTAACACGCGAGGTCGGCCCTTCGCAGGTCGCAAACGGATAGGTAAAACGCAAAGTGGGATGGCGCATTTGTTTAAATGCGCAAGGCTTCTGCAGGGACGTGTCGCTGTTGGCACGCAGCCGAAAATGCCTCCCTCAGTACGATGAGGCGATCGCCTTGGCCAGTTGCATATCGGACATAAGAGGCGAGGCGTAGGTCGCGCGATAGTACCGAGATGCCTGTTCGAACACAGCACCGCGGATCTCGCCGTCCGAACCGATAAAGGCCAGGGCATCGGTTTTGGACGATGTGAAAAGCTTTGGCGCATCGGTCGTGAGAGCGGTGGTTCCCGCAACCAGGATGGTGGGCACGAACGTCGTATACATCAGCGCTTTATCGAAAGGGTTGGCGTTTTCTGCGGCCACTGCTGGGGCGCCGATCAATACCATGGCAGCGATTGCCAGAGTCTTCCATGAGTCCATTCTTCGAAGCTTCCATTTCTATAAGAGGGGGGCACGATAGCAGAGCTGGTCACTTTGCAGATATAAGGCGCCGTCGGCACTGGGGCGGGTTGCCATGCTTGACGGGGTGGTTTTTAACGCTGTGCTCTCGACTCATCAGTTCGCCCCATAGAAATGGTTCAGCGCTATCAATTCAATCACCGCGACGAAACAGCACAGCACAATGAACCCGGGGCTGAAGACCCGCTTGCGATTAGAGCCCCCGCCGCCCAGCGAGCTGAAGTCTGCGCCGTCGGAGATCAACATTAGGAGCGCCAGCACGGCGTATATCCACGCCTTGCCCCAGAAGCTCTGATTTCTCCATTCGGTCATTCGTGGTCTTCCGCATACCGCTTTAAATTGAGGTGAATGGGCGTTGGCGGCAAGGTTAGCACGCAAGGTTGGGGGCTTCGCAGGTCATGAACGGATAGGTAGAACGTAAATAAAAGTGCGGGCGACCCTTTTTGTCCCTTAGCCCATCCTGATCAACGCTTCATTGCGTTGCACTGAGTGCGCAAATCGCTATTGCTGATGTTTTCGCAGCTGGAGCCACTTTGCTGGGCGTTGCAGTAGGCTCGTTGGTCAGAGTCGCTGATGCTGGTGCAACTTGCCGCAAAGATGTACCCACTGAACATCAACAAAATGGCAAGCACGAGTTTCATTGCTTTCTTCCTTGGCTCGCCAGGAATCAGCCTGGCGCTGTTTGAGCGCACCGCATCAAGTACCGCGGTGATCATGCCAAATTGATATTATTTTGCCCGGAAGTTCCGCTGATGTGCATGGAATATGCAAATTAGCATTTGCCAACCCCAAAAACTCCCGTCACTATCGCCGCTATGCAAAAACGCAACGTTTCTATCGTCTTAAGAGAACTGCTGGACCGCGACCGGATCTCCCCCACGGAGCTTCACCGGCGTACTGGCGTGCCTCAATCCACGTTGTCCCGGATTCTCAGCGGCAAGATTGTTGATCCGTCGGATAAACACATCTCGCGCATCGCCGAGTACTTCCGCGTCAGCACCGATCAACTGCGCGGGCGCGCGGCGGTGGGGGCTTTGCGCGATGACGGGCGCGACCCGATGCATTCGGAACTCAAGGATATAAGCCTGTGGGACGATGACACGCCCGTTAATGATGACGAGGTGTCGATCCCCTTTCTGCGCGAGGTTGAATTGGCTGCTGGATCAGGAAGATTCGTCATCGAGGAAAGCGAGAAGGCCAGCCTGCGTTTTGGAAAGCGCAGCCTGCGGCATAACGGTGTGCAGTTCGACCAGGCCAAGTGTGTGACGGTGCGCGGCAACAGTATGTTGCCGGTACTGCGCGACGGCGCGACGGTCGGCGTGAATGCTGGCAAAAGTGGCATCGGCGACATCGTCGATGGCGACTTGTATGCCATCAATCACAATGGCCAGCTGCGGGTTAAACAGCTCTATCGCCTGCCTTCCGGGATTCGCCTGCGCAGTTTCAATCGCGATGAACACCCGGATGAAGACTACAGCTTCCAGGATATCCAGGATGAGCAGATCAGCATCCTCGGTCATGTGTTCTGGTGGGGGATGTACGCCCGTTAACCTCCTTGCGTAAGAGGGAGCCCGCCATCGAGCGGGCTTTTTTTCGCCCGTGGAAAATCGCCCAACCATTTACCCGAAAGGCCTGAAATGCATCAGTGCATTAGCAAGGTGAAAATAAATGCATTTACGCATTGACTGTATATGCATACATGCATATTCTTCATCCCAAGCCAGCCAATAAGGTCTGGTGGAGGCGGCAAGGATGCTGCCAAGGAAGACAAGGAAGGCACGCAACATCGGCAAGGACGCCATCAGAGCGATGGCAGGGACGCCAGGCAACACCGGCAAGGATGCCGACGCTCTTTAGTGACACCGCTTCAGCAACAGGCAGCGATGAACCGGCCTTGACGGTTCAGAGGGTTGGCAACTGACCCGGGTGTGCAGCGTAAAGCACCAGAAGCAGTTATCCGGCAGACAGGGATCGTGGTCGGAAAAACATCGAGGAAAGATCCGTACCGCGCCAGTAGCGCCGAAAGATCGAAGCTGGACCGCATTACTGAAAAGCCTGGGCAACCGGGCTTTTTGGAATGCCTACCTATACATGGATTTACCCAAAAGCCGGTGCTTACCGGCATTGCTCAGCCAGGAGGCGTGACATGACAAACGAGCAGCAAGCGTTAGCGGAAATGCCTATCTGGCTGGTGATCGCATTGGCGCTGATTGGCGGTGTATCCGGCGAAATGTGGCGCGCCGACAAGGAGGGCGCCCGCGGTTGGTCGCTGGTCCGGCGCCTGGCCCTGCGGTCCGGGGCGTGCATGGTCTGCGGGGTTTCGGCATTGATGCTGTGTTACGCCGCCGGCATGTCGATCTGGACCGCCGGCGCCATTGGTTGCCTGACGGCCATGGCCGGCGCGGACGTCGCCATCGGCCTTTATGAACGCTGGGCGGCCAAGCGCATCGGGGTCAACGAAGCGCCGACATCCCGCTCGGATCAGCAGTAACTGCTGCAAGGACGCAACTGATGACACTTATCGAAAAACCCTCCCAACTGCCTGTAGCAATTGAGGAGGCGCTGAAGCGTACCTTCCCACAACTACAGGTAGGCAATCACCAGGACGTTGCCGGCGCCGGGGATCACACCGGCGTGCTGATCAGCGTGGAACGCAACGGCCCCGGCGTTCGTTCCCGTGAAGGGCGCAAGGCACATGCCTTGTCGGTATCACTCAGGGTTACGGTCGCCAGCGCGGCGGCACCTTTTGACGCGTGCGACCTGGCCAGCCAATTGATGGACCTGGCCCTGGATAACCGCTGGGGCCTGCCGTCGGACCAGTGCGATTTACCCACGGCCGTCGTTGCGGCGCCCTCTGGACTCGCCAGCGCCGAAACGGACTACGACACCTGGATCGTTTCCTTCACCCAAACCCTTTATCTCGGCCCGTCGTTGCTCGAAGACCCCACCGGCACACCGCTGTTTGCCCGCGCTTGGGAAGTCTCGGACATCGACGATCCGGATCAATATCGGCCCCTGCAGGAGTAGGTCATGTTCGACGCATTGTTACGCATGCAACTGGGGCCGATTGTCGAGCGCCTGGCGGAAATGGAAGCCCAGCTCGAAGACCTGTATCGCCGCGCGGACAGTTTCTGCCGCATTGGCGTGTGCCAGGAGGTCGACGCTGCCAGCAATACCTGCAAGGTCAGCCATGGTGAGTTGCTTACCCCGGCGATTCGGTTCTTCAACCCCAGCGCCGGTGCGCAGACCGAAACCCATTCCATCGGTGGGCGAACAATGCCTGCTGCTCAACTATGGCGGCGGGGAAGGGGGCGCGCAGTCGGTGGCGCTGTTCGGGCTGAACAGCAGCCTGTTTCCACCGGTGTCCAGCGTGGCCTCGCTGATCCGGCGGCGCCATCAGGATGGCACCCAAAGCGACTACGACGATGCCAGCCATACCTTCAACTGGATTAACGGCCCAACCACGTTCAGCGGATCCCGCGAACAGGTCGACGTCAAGGTCGGTGCTGCCAGCCTGACCCTGAGCGCCCAGGGCATCACCCTGCAACTCGGTGCCACCGGCCTTTCGCTGGATGCTGCCGGCGTGCATTTGAGCGGCCCGGTGGCGGATCACCAGGGGCGCGTGATCAGCCGCGCATAAGGAGTTGCCATGATCGGAATCGATAGGAACACCGGGGCAGCCGTGGATGACTGGCTGCAATTCGTACAGCGTGCCACCCGAGCGCTGACCACCCCCTTGGGCACTCGCTAGAAGCGCCCGTTGTACGGCTCGATGATCCCGCAACTGTTTGGCCAGAACCTTGGCGACGACCTGTTGATCCTCGCCCAAAGCCACGCCGCGCAAGCGTTCTACAACCGCCAGAACGGCATTGCCGACTTCCAGCCCCAGGTCATCGTCGCCACCCGCCAGGGCGCCGGGTTATTGCTGCGTTTTGCCGGCACCTGGAAAAACCGCCAACAATCCTTCGAGGTCGTGACATGAGCATGCTGATCCCAGGCCAGAACCAACTGGCGGAGCCGGCGATTATCGCGGTCGATGAGTTCGAACCGCTGCTGGCGGAGTTCAAGGCGTTTGTTGTCGACTACGTCGCCGCCCGTGCGCCGCAAAGCGCGGCCAGACTCAAGGTCAGCCTCGACAACGAAAGCGAGCTGCTGACCCAAGCGGCCGCGCAACAACTGCTGCAAACCTACGCCGACTCCTGCCCTTGCTTGGACGGCCGCGTGAACCCAAGTTGAATCGACTATGCGTTCCACAGCGCCGGTGCGCGCAACTGCAGATACTCGAGCCCTTGAGGCCGATCATGATGATTCACAAAAAACGGCCATTGTGTCGGATTTTTTGTGCCCGGAAGAAAGCAAAAAGCCCCGACAAGTTCAGGGCTTTTTGTTGGGGTCGAAAAAAGAGAGGGCGACTCCAGAGGGTGCTGTAACACCCTCAGGAGACGCCAGATCGCAGATGTAGCCAGCCAGGGCCCTCACTGCTCGCGCGAGCGGGAGGGGGCCTAGCAGATAAATAAACGGACTTGCAGATGTTGAAAGAATTCAGATGCGGTAACTGCAAAAGACTTCTCGCCCGTACGGGTGGGTTTACAGAGCTCCAGATCAAATGTTCCCGATGCGGGACGCTGAATCATGTGAAGGCCGCGAGCCTCGAGCAATCGCCCATGAGCGCCATACGCCCAATACAGAGGCCTGAACTTAAATCAGCTAAGTAACGGAGTTTAAAATGGAAAGCGCAAACTCGGCGTCTCAAACCTTGCAAGATCTTTGGACTCAAGTACAACCGGTGGATAACACCGGCATGCTTAGGCGCGTAGTTTTTGCGCAAGGCAAGTTCTATGCGGCTGGTGGCAACGGTCTTCCCACAACCACTCAGCTTGTCAGCGGAGACGCAACTGGTACAGCGTGGACCAAGCTTAAGGGCGTCGTCACCTCTGATAGCGGAAAGGTCCTCAACGACCTGTACTGGAACGGTCTTGGGACACAGCTTCAAGCCCTTTCTCAATCCGGCAATGTGGTCTACGGCAGCACAGCACGCCCTGAAAGGGCTTGGACAGACATTACGGCAACTGCTCGCGCGTCCGGAGACTTGCAAGGCATCGTGTATTATCAGCCAATTTCCGGCATTGACACGACCTGGATACTGGTTGGGTCTAACGGTAAAGTCTTTTCCCGTTATGGCGATTGGTCAGGCCAGGTGGAGCGCACTACGACCTTCAACTCTAGCGAGACTGTGTACTGCGTCAACGTCATTGGCGTTTTTGTGTTGGTTGCGGGATCGAATGGGAAGCTGCTTAGCGCTGTGAAGATGGCGACGGAAAATCCGCAATCATTTGCGACCAGAACCAGCACCTTCGGCACTAGCACCATCCTTTCCATGAAGCTTTGCAACGGGAAAATGTTTATCGTTGGTGCGGATGGCAAGATGGCATATTCATCCGATGGGCTTACCTGGACTGCTGTTGAAGATACCAGTTTCGGTGGAACCATCATCCGCGACATTGCTTACGGTAATGGCAAGTATGTAGCTGTCGGCGACGGCGGCAAGACAGCCGTTTCCGAGGATGGGATCGGCTGGGTTCAGCAAGCCAACACTTTCGCAGGAACCGATATCCGGAGCGTCGCCTACGGCAACGGCAATTTTGTAGCTGTTGGTGCAGGCGGCAAGATTGCTTACTGGACTCCATGATCTTCTATCTCCTTGCGTAATAGAGCCCAGCCGTCGCGCTGGGCTTTTTCATTTCTGATTCAGGCTCGCCACAGCCAGGGTTGCCCTTCGGGGGATGCCTGGACGCGGATAAGCCGGTAGTGCAGCGCTACGGAAAAATACCGGCAGCCCGCGCGTGCTGTTAACACCTGACTTCCTATTTGGATCACCGCTCCCCGCCAAGGCGCACCGAATCATTTTTACTGCGTGCGCCTCATCGACGCCGCGTGCATTGAGACCGACCGGCTGGAGCTGACCCTGAATATCGAGGGCCTGGACGGCCTACCCACGCTGAACGGCAAGATCGGCTTGCGTGCCGGTTACCTGGAGTCGGGGTTGGTGGAAAAGGGCGAGTTTGTCGTCACCCAACGCACACCGGTGCTGTTTCCCATGCGCTTGATGATCGTGGCCACCGCAGCGCCCTTCAGCGTGGTCGATGCAACGGGTTACCGCCAGCGTCGATCCGCCAGTTACGGTCCGACCACCCTGGGCGCGCTGTTTCGCCAACTGGTCAGTCGTCACGGCTATTCACCGCGAGTGGCGCCGGCGCTGGAGGGGATTGCGATCGCGCACATTGACCAGTCCAACGAAAGTGATATGGCGTTCATTTCGCGCCTTGCCCGACTTTATAGTGCAGTCACCAAACCGTTCAACGAACTCTATGTATTGGCCGAAGCCGGCCAAGCCAAATCGCTCTCCGGCCAGCTGTTGCCGGAAGTGAAGCTGTCCGTGACGGATGACAATCGCCCCGGTGAACAAAGCTTTATCACCGCCAAGCTCGACGAAAAATCCCGCTCGAAATACGAAGGCTGCCGTGCCAGTTGGTGGGATGTCTCCGCCGGCAAGCAGCGCGTCGTCCAGGTGGGGAACGCGCCGTTCAAAACCTTGCGCCAACGCTATCAGAACGAAGCCGAGGCCCGCGCCGTTGCCGAAGGCGAGCTACGCCGTGTGGGGCGTGAAAATTTGAAGTTGCTGATCGATTGCCCGGGCAATCCATTGTTGGCAGCGGAAGGCCTGTTAGTGCTGGATGAGAGCTGGCCATCCTATATGCAGGGGCGCTGGTCGATAAAGCAGGTGGTTCATGTCGGCGATCCGGTGGCGGGATACCGCAGTTCGATCACGGCCGGTGGGTTGTCGATATAGCTACTTTTCGAGAGTAAAACCAATGGTGATAACACTCCCCCAACTGCTTGGCGTTATGCCGGATGCCCGCCTTAGAGCGGGCGTTTTTTTAATGCCCTTGAATGCGGCGTTCGTTCGCTTCGAGATTAACCGTGCCAAGCGCATAGCCGCCTTCCTCGCCCAGATCGGCCACGAATCCAGTGAGCTGCGTTACGTGCGCGAACTGGGCAACGATCACTACCTGGGCAAATACGACACCGGCAGCCTGGCCGCACGCCTGGGCAATAGCCTCGAAGCGGATGGCGACGGCCAGTTGTATCGCGGCCGAGGACTGATCCAGATCACCGGTCGGCGCAATTACCTGGCATGCAGCCAGGCGCTGTTTGGTGATGACCGTCTGTTACGGGAGCCGATGTTGCTGGAGCAACCGCAATGGGCGGTTGAGTCGGCCGCCTGGTTCTGGCAGGTCAATGGCCTGAATGAGCTGGCCGACAAGGACCAGTTCACCAGCATTACACGGCGCATCAATGGCGGGCTGAATGGGCTGGAGGATCGCTTGCGGCTGTGGGCGCGGGCGAAGGCGGTGTTATGCGTTTCCTAGGGACCTACCAACTGATCGGTGCTTGCCTGTTGGTGGCGGTGACCTGGCAGGTCCAGGCCTGGCGCTTGGGGGACAGCTTGAGCGCCAGGCTTCTGCCCATGCACAGGCGTTCAGCCAGCAACGCCAGGCGGCCTTGCATCAACAACAGGTTGAACAAGATAAACGGATGGCCCTGGAGCAACAGCTCAGTGCCAGCGACCAACACCATGCTCGGGAGTTGAGCGATGCCCAACATAACCAGGCTGCTCTGCGCGACCGTCTGGCCACTGCTGATGTGCGGTTGTCAGTCCTTCTCGACGCCACCGAAGCCGCCGATGGCTGCGCAGTGCCAAGTACCACCACCACCGGCGGCCTGGTTCATGCAGCCGCACGAGCCCGACTTGACCCGGCGCATGCTCAGCGAATTATCGGCATCACCGATGCCGGCGACCAAGGACTGATCGCCTTGCGCGCTTGCCAGGCGTATGTGCGCGCTGTCGCCCGCTGATCTCTTGTTCCAGTCTGTCGCTTGCACGAGCGATTTGCTCCTGTAGGGTAGGCAAACCCCCGCCCACTTCTGGAGACCGTCGTGAAGGAAATCACTCAACTTGCCGCTGACCTGGGCCGCCGCCTGCAGGTGCTCAATGCCCACGTCACCACGGCCGAATCCTGTACCGGTGGCGGTATCGCCGAGGCCATTACGCGGATCCCGGGGAGTTCGGCCTGGTTCGAGGCGGGGTATGTCACCTATTCCAATCGGCAGAAGACCCGGCAGTTGAATGTGCCGGAAACCTTGTTTCCAAAGGTTGGGGCGGTCAGCCAGGAAGTGGTGGAGGCCATGGTGCGCGGCGCCCAGGAGAAAAGCCTGGCGCGCTTTGCCGTGGCGGTCAGCGGTGTGGCGGGGCCCGATGGTGGTTCGGTGGACAAGCCGGTGGGCACCGTGTGGCTGGCCTTTGGCGTTGGCGAGGAGGTCACGGCCGAGCTTCAGCACTTCCCCGGCAACCGCGATGAGGTCCGCCGACAAACGGTGAAGGCCGCGCTGGAGGGCTTGTTGCGACGAGCTGCAGCAGAAATAGAAAATCAGGGGTAGGCGATCTCCGATCTTTGTGGAACAATACTGTCTACTTATACAGGTGTTGGCCGTCAGGCCTTATTGATTACGTGAGGACTTTAATGGACGACAACAAGAAGAAAGCCTTGGCTGCGGCCCTGGGTCAGATCGAACGTCAATTCGGCAAGGGTGCCGTAATGCGTATGGGCGATCACGACCGTCAGGCGATCCCGGCTATTTCCACTGGCTCTCTGGGTCTGGACATCGCGCTCGGCATTGGCGGCCTGCCAAAAGGCCGTATCGTTGAAATCTACGGTCCTGAATCTTCCGGTAAAACCACCCTGACCCTGTCGGTGATTGCCCAGGCGCAAAAAATGGGCGCTACGTGCGCATTCGTCGACGCCGAGCACGCCCTGGATCCTGAATACGCCGGCAAGCTGGGCGTCAACGTTGACGACCTGCTGGTGTCCCAGCCGGACACCGGTGAGCAAGCCCTGGAAATCACCGACATGCTGGTGCGCTCCAACGCCATCGACGTGATCGTGGTCGACTCCGTGGCAGCTCTGGTACCCAAGGCTGAAATCGAAGGTGAAATGGGCGACATGCATGTGGGCCTGCAAGCCCGCCTGATGTCCCAGGCGCTGCGTAAAATCACCGGTAACATCAAGAACGCCAACTGCCTGGTGATCTTCATCAACCAGATCCGCATGAAGATCGGCGTGATGTTCGGCAGCCCGGAAACCACCACCGGTGGTAACGCGTTGAAGTTCTACGCGTCGGTTCGCCTGGACATCCGCCGTACTGGCGCGGTGAAAGAAGGTGACGAGGTGGTCGGTAGCGAAACCCGCGTCAAGGTCGTGAAAAACAAAGTGGCTCCGCCTTTCCGCCAGGCTGAATTCCAGATTCTCTACGGCAAGGGTATCTACCTGAACGGCGAGATGATCGACCTGGGCGTGCTGCACGGCTTCGTTGAAAAATCCGGTGCCTGGTATGCCTACAATGGCAGCAAGATCGGTCAGGGCAAGGCCAACTCGGCCAAGTTCCTGGCGGACAACCCGGATATCGCTGCCACGCTTGAGAAGCAGATCCGCGACAAACTGCTGACCCCAACACCAGACGTGAAAGCTGCCGCCAACCGCGAGCCGGTTGAAGAAGTAGAAGAAGCCGACACTGACATCTGAAGTAAACGATGACCGTTGTACTGGATACACTCGTCGCCGTTCGGCGCACCGCAATGGACCTGCTCGCTCGCCGCGAGCATGGTCGAGTCGAGCTGACGCGTAAACTGCGTCAGCGCGGCGCGGAACCTGAGATGATCGAAACCGCCCTTGACCGGTTGACGGAAGAGGGGCTGCTTTCTGAATCCCGTTATCTCGAAAGTTTTGTCTCCTACCGAGCCCGTTCCGGCTATGGCCCGGCGCGTATTCGCGAAGAGCTGAGCCAGCGCGGTTTACAGCGAGCCGATATCGACCTTGCCTTGCGTGAGTGCGGTATCAGTTGGCAGGCACAACTGGAAGACACCTGGCGCCGCAAATTCTCGGGTCATCTCCCCATTGATGCCAGGGAACGCGCCAAGCAGGGGCGCTTCTTAAGTTATCGCGGTTTTTCGATGGAAATGATCAGCCGCTTATTAAGTGGCCGAGACATGGATGACTGAACACCTTGTTGTGCGGTGAACGGCCTTGTTGTGTGGTGAATAGGCTTGTTGTGGTGAATGGGCTTGTTGTGGTGAGCGGGCTTGTTTGTGGTGAGCGGGCTTGCCCCGCGCTGGGCTGCGAAGCAGCCCCAATGGCCTCACCTTCGATCTAAACCTGAAACACCAAACCTGAAGCCCCCAAAAAAGGCCCGCTATGAAAATAGCGGGCCTTTTTGCGTTTCTGGATTCTGCATTTCTGGATTTCACGCCGGCTGCGGCGCTACCCGCTGTTGCGTCTTCCCCTGAGCCTGCGCCCAGTTCTCCGGCAAGTTGATGTAATCCACCAGCTCCCGCAACCGGCCCTGGTCGCGGCCATTGAAGTTGAACACCAACCGCGTCAAATGGCTGAACTTCGGCTCATCATGCTCCTCGCCCGTATAGGCAAGCTGCTGGAATTCTCCGCTCAATCGCAGGCTGGCAAATTCACTCTGCAAATGAGCCAGAGCTCGATCGCTGAGCGGGTGGTTCATGCGCACCACAAACTCACGTTTCAACCAGCGCGTGGAATGGAAGTTGGCATAGAACTGATTGATCTCTTCCACTGCCTCTTCAGCGCTGTACACCAGGCGTACCAGCTTGAGGTCGGTGGGCAGGATGTAGCGATTGGCTTCCAGCTGGCTACGGATAAAGTCCAGGGCGCCTTGCCAGAAACCGCCACCCGGCGCATCCAGCAACACTACCGGCACCAGCGGGCTTTTGCCGGTCTGGATCAGGGTCAATACTTCCAGGGCTTCATCCAGGGTGCCGAAACCACCGGGGCACAACACCAGCGCATCGGCTTCCTTGACGAAGAACAGTTTGCGGGTAAAGAAGAAGTGGAAGGACAGCAGGTTCTCGGTGCCATCGATGGTCGGGTTGGCATGCTGTTCGAACGGCAGGGTGATATTGAATCCCAGGCTGTGTTCCAGGCCTGCCCCTTCATGGGCCGCCGCCATGATCCCACCGCCGCCGCCGGTGATTACCATCAGGTCCGAACGGGCCAGTGCGGCACCCACCTCGCGGGCCAAGGCGTACAGAGGGCTTTCCACCGGGGTGCGTGCAGAGCCGAACACCGTGACCTTGCGGCGCCCCTTGAACTGTTCGAGTACGCGGAAGGCGTGGTCCAGTTCGCGAATGGCTTGCAAGGTGATCTTGGCGTTCCAGCGGTTGCGGTCGTCCTGGGCCATGCGCAGCACGGTCAGGATCATGTCGCGATACAGGGGGATATTCGGGCTGTTGGGGGCGATCTGCTGGAGCTGAGCTTCAACCTGTTGCGTAAGGTCGGCCCCGTTTTCTTCAAAATGCCGGAGCAGGCGGTCATTCGGTTCGTAAGGCATTCAACTTCTCCTTCTTCACAGAGGCTGGGCCAGCGGCGAGAGATTCGTCCGGGGGCCACGACACTGCATGTGTCGCTGCATACCAAGGCATTGCACGTGTTCGCCAGGCAGCAAACGGGCTCTGTATATTCCTTGTGATTTAAAAAACCTTTGCACTGCATGACGCAGGAGGGCAACCCTCTTTTGCCCTGGAAATGTTACAGAACGGTGTGGAAGCCGTGATGAACGGGCGGTCGGGATGACTTGATCATGGGCCGAAAAACCCTTGGCTGGCAACCGCTTATTGGTCACTCGACAGGGAGTTCAGCTGAACTGCAGGGAAACGGAGCAGGGGCGTGCGCGCTACTGAGCAGCAGCGCGCGAAGGGCAAGCGAGGTTTACTTTTTCTTCTTGGCGGCAGCCGGTGCCGGGCAATCCGCTTCCACGAATTTCACCGATGCCACAGGGCGGTTGGTCTTGTTCTCGGTGATTTCATAGCGCATCACTGCGCCCTTGGCCATCAGCTCGCGATAACCTTTGTTCAGGCACACGCTTTGCCCCAGCTGGAAGTACACCGCCTTGGGGTTGGCGCGCATCTGTTCGGCGCGATCAGGCAATACGCTGAGGTGATCGATCAGTTGCATGCCCTCAACGGTGTAGGCCACTTCCAGGGTTTTTTCGTCGATTTCCCGGGGCAGGTCCTTGTTGCTTTCAGTCGCGACGCTTTGCAGCTTCCGGTTCATTTGGGCCTCCAGCAGCGAGGCCGCCTGGGCGCCCACGGGCAGTACCAGCGCAAGTGCGATGGATGGGGCGGCAAGACGCAGCATGGAACGCAGCATGAAACTCTCCTGATTCGGTTACTGGTGCATAGACCAGCCACTGCGCTGTGCGTTCAGTGGCGCGCAATTATAGGTGACCCCTTGCCACTACAGCCAGGCGTATCGCTGGTAAACTGCGGTCACTTCAGCCTTCCACGAGTTTTCTCCGTGTCGATCTACCCCTCTGTACGGCGCATCCGATGAGCCACGCCGTCTCCCGCCTGCGTACACAGCGCCTGGCACGCGCGATCAAACCCTTCGTCAATCGAGGCTCCCGTGCCGAGCGCTGCCCCGGCTGCCGGGTCATCCCCGAATACTGCCTGTGTGCCTGGCGCCCCCAGGTCGCAGCCAGGTCCGCCATGTGCCTGTTGATGCACGATGTCGAACCGATGAAACCCAGCAACACCGGCTGGCTGATCGCCGACGTGGTCGAGGACACCACGGCATTCGCCTGGTCGCGCACCGAAGTCGACCCGGATTTGCTCACCCTGCTCGCTGACCCGCAGTGGCAGCCCTACATCGTGTTCCCCGGCGAATTCGTGGCGCCCGAGCGTGTTGTCAGTACCGTGGCGGTGGCAGAAGGCAAGCGCCCGCTGTTCATCCTGCTGGATGGCACCTGGAGCGAAGCGCGCAAGATGTTCCGCAAGAGTCCCTATCTGGAGCATCTGCCGGTATTGAGCCTGGCGCCTGAGCAGCTTTCGCGCTACAAACTGCGCCGCTCCAAGCGTGATGACCATTTCTGCACCGCCGAAGTCGCCGCCCTGTGCCTGGAGCTGGCCGAGGACGCCGCAGCAAGCGAAGTGCTGGACGCCTACCTCGACGTATTCAGCACCCATTACCTGGCCGCCAAGTTCCAGCTGCCGCTGGACCCGACCGACAGCGTCCATACTCGTCTTGCACCCTATATACCCACGCTATAGCCAGACGACGTTTGCATGATGGCACCGTAAACCTGCACCCCGCTAAAATGCCCATGGGCGTAGTGCTTGACCCCCCAGGCTGCGCTGGGCATGCTGAGCGCCGATTGGGGGGCAACCGTGAGTTTTCGACGTCGTTCCAAGTGCTTTTGACGTTGAACGTACCCTGTGGCGATGGCTGCCTGGCCGTCGCCTTGTGTATTGGTGAACCCCGAACCCATCGGGGCTGCCATAAAAAACAGGATCATTTAATCAATGGCCACATACGAAATCCTGATAGCCGATGACCACCCGCTGTTTCGCAGTGCGCTGCATCAGGCCGTGACCCTGGGCCTTGGCCCCGACGTGCGCCTGGTTGAAGTGGCCAGCATTGCCGAGCTGGAAACCCGCCTTACCGAAAAATCCGATTGGGACCTGGTGCTGCTCGACCTGAACATGCCCGGCGCCTACGGTTTCTCGGGGCTGGTGCTCCTGCGTGGGCAATACCCGCAGATCCCCGTGGTGATGGTCTCTGCCCAGGAAGACGCCGACGTGGTGGTGCGTTCCAAGGAGTTTGGCGCCAGCGGCTTCATTCCAAAGTCCAGCGCGATGGAAGATATTCAGAAGGCCGTGCGCGCAGTGTTGGACGGTGATGTGTCCTGGCCGCCGCAGGCATTCGAACACATCAACGTGTCCGACGAAGCCAAGGCCGCCCGTGATGGCTTGGCCAGCTTGACGCCCCAGCAGTTTCGGGTGCTGACCATGGTCTGCGAAGGTTTGCTGAACAAGCAGATCGCCTATGAGCTGAGTGTGTCGGAAGCGACCATCAAGGCGCATGTCACGGCAATCTTTCGCAAATTGGGGGTGCGCACGCGGACCCAGGCGGCGCTGCTCTTGCAACAACTTGAGTCAATTGCTCAGCATTAAGTTGTTACCGATTCACGCTTTTTTGACTTTGCGTGATCTAGTTTCCCCACTTCTTTGGTTCAGTTGCCTACGTCTATGTCGCCTTTCAAGGGTCAAACCGGTCTCAAACGTATCTTCAATGCAGGGGGCTATTCCCTGGATGGCCTGCGCGCGGCTTTCACCGGTGAGGCGGCGTTCCGTCAACTGGTCTTGTTGAACGTCATCCTGATCCCGCTGAGTTTTTTCCTGCACGTCAGCCGTGTTGAACGGGCGCTGCTGATTGCAGTGTGCCTGTTGGCCTTGATCGTTGAATTGCTCAATTCGGCGGTAGAAGCGGCGATCGACCGTATTTCCCTCGATCGCCATCCCTTGTCGAAAAACGCTAAGGACATGGGCAGCGCCGCGCAATTCGTGGCGCTGACCATGATCACCCTGGTGTGGGCCGTGATCCTGATCTGACGATCAGGCAATGCTCGGCAGCACGATCTCGTCGCTGCGCTGAACCCCGGCGGTGAAGGTCCGACACAGCTCCAGGAACTCGCGCATGGCCGAGGTCTGGTATTTCTGTTTATGCCAGATGAAGTAGAACTGCCGGGCCAGGTCCAGGTCCGGGGTTTCTACTGGCACCAGGCTGCCACGGCGAAATGCATCGCGCAGCGCCAGCCGGGAAATGCACCCGATGCCCAAACCCGATTCCACCGCCCGTTTGATCGCCTCGGTGTGCTCCAGCTCCAGGCGGATATTCAGCGCGCTGCGGTGATGGCGCATGGCCTGGTCAAAGGTCAGGCGCGTGCCGGAGCCTTGCTCCCGCAGGATCCAGGCCTCATGGGTCAATTCTTCCAGGGTGGCCACGCCGCGCTTGGCCAAGGGGTGCTGAGGTGCACAAAACACCACCAGCTCATCTTCCACCCAGGTTTGCACCTCGATATCGGGGTGGCTGCAGTCGCCTTCGATTAGACCCAGGTCAATTTCGTAGTGCGCAACCTGATGCACGATATTGGCCGTGTTCTGCACATGCAGCTTCACCTGGCTTTCGGGGTGCTGCTGCATGAAGCTGCCGATCAGCAGGGTGGCCAGGTAATTGCCAATGGTCAGGGTAGCGCCGACCGCCAGGGAGCCGAACCCGGACTTACCGTTGAGCAGGTCTTCGATCTCCTTGGCCTGGTCCAACAGCGCCACTGCTTGAGGCAACAGCTGATGGCCCAAGGCGTTGAGACTCAGGCGTTTACCGGCACGGTCGAATAATTGGCAGCTGGATTGACGCTCCAGCTCCGTAATCGAGGTGCTGGCGGCGGATTGAGATAAGGCCAGAAGGCCGGCAGCGCGAGAGACGCTTTCCTGCTGGGCGACGGCGACGAAGACTTGCAGTTGACGGAGAGTAAATCGCATATCGATATAACCGATAACCCTTATCTTAATAATCCAGTTAACAGATATTGTCGCCGCCATTAGAATGCTGTGCAATTGCGCACTTCATCTTTGGCGCAGACCCATTTCCAGGAGTCCCCCGTACATGAGCAACATGAACCACGAGCGTGTCCTCAGTGTTCATCACTGGAACGACACTCTGTTCAGCTTCAAGTGCACCCGCGATCCGGGCCTGCGCTTCGAGAACGGTCAGTTCGTGATGATCGGCCTGCAACAGCCCAACGGCCGCCCGCTCATGCGCGCTTACTCCATTGCCAGCCCGAACTGGGAAGAGCATCTGGAGTTCTTCAGCATCAAGGTGCCGGATGGCCCGCTGACTTCCCAATTGCAGCACTTGAAGGAAGGCGACGAGATCATCATCAGCAAAAAACCGACAGGCACCCTGGTGCTTGACGATTTGAAGCCGGGCAAACACCTCTACCTGCTCAGCACCGGTACCGGCCTTGCTCCGTTCATGAGCGTGATCCAGGACCCGGAAACCTACGAGCGTTTCGAAAAAGTGATCCTGTGCCACGGCGTGCGCTACGTCAACGAAGTCGCTTACCGCGAATTCATCACCGAGCACCTGCCGCAGAACGAATTCTTCGGCGAGGCCCTGCGTGAGAAGCTGATCTACTACCCGACCGTGACCCGCGAGCCGTTCGAAAACGAAGGCCGCCTGACCGACCTGATGCGCAGCGGCAAGCTGTTCAGCGACATCGGTCTGCCACCGATCAACCCCGAGGACGACCGCGCCATGTTGTGCGGCAGCCCAAGCATGTTGGACGAGACCAGCGAAGTGCTGAACAGCTTCGGCTTGAAAGTTTCGCCACGCATGCGTGAGCCGGGTGATTACTTGATCGAGCGCGCGTTCGTCGAGAAATAACTGCGGTAAAAAATGTGAGAGGGGG
Organism: Pseudomonas sp. NIBRBAC000502773; assembly: GCF_006517195.1. NCBI lineage: Bacteria > Pseudomonadati > Pseudomonadota > Gammaproteobacteria > Pseudomonadales > Pseudomonadaceae > Pseudomonas > Pseudomonas sp. NIBRBAC000502773. Next base: position 4,670,793 of record NZ_CP041189.1, read on the forward strand.
CTTGCTCCCGATGGCGATGGGTCAGTCGATATACACGTTGACTGATCCACTGCCATCGGGAGCAAGCCCCCTTCTACATTGGGTTACCGGTTTATCCCGCTGGCACCACTTCCAACACACAAATCATCCCTGCTTCAGGATAGTGCCAGCGCACATCCACATCCCAGAACTGCGCCCCGTATTCGCGCTCGGGCCCTGGCGTCTGGTAGGCCGGGCGTGGATCCTGTGCCAGACACTGATCGATCAACTCCACCAACGGCTCCCCAAGGCGCTGGGCATGGCCTTGTGCCTGCTGCAGTGCGCTCTTCAGCCACTGCACCGGAATCAGCTGCGGCGCACCACTGGCGATGCTGTTGGTGGCCGTGTCGATGATGTCGGCGTAGGGCACATACGGCTTGATATCCAATACCGGGGTGCCATCGAGCAAATCGATTCCGGAAATCCATAGCCGGCCCGGCTCGACCTTGTCCAGCTTGACCACTGACTGGCCAATCCCGTTGGGCCGATGAGTCGCGCGGGTCGCAAACACCCCCATGGACGTGTTGCCACCCAGGCGGGGCGGGCGCACTTTCAGGCGGGGCTTGTCTTCCAGGGCCTGGTGGAACAGAAACAACAGCCACACGTGGCTGACCTGCTCCAGGCCCTGTACCGCCTCGCCTTGGTCGAACGGCGCCACCAACTCCAGCACGCCCCGCGCGGCAGGCGCCAGTTGCGGTTGGCGCGGGATGGCGAACTTCTCCTTGAAGCAGGAGCGTACGAAACCGACCGGCGAGACCTGGTAACCCATGGCTTACGTGCGAACCCGCAGCGTCAGGCCCTTGAGGAAGTTGCGCAGCAGCTGGTCGCCACAGGTGCGGTAGTTGGTATGGCCGAACTTGCGGAACAGTGCGCTCAGCTCAGGCTTGGACACCGGGAATTCGGCGGCCTTGAGGATGGCGTGCATGTCGTCCTCCTTCAGTTCGAAGGCCACACGCAGTTTTTTGAGGATGATGTTGTTGGTCACCGGGGTTTCGATCGGCTGCGGCGGACGGCTTTCGTCCTTGCCGCGCTTGAAAATCACCAGGCCATCGAGGAAGTGGGCCATGACGTCATCCGGGCAGAACACAAAACCCTCTTCCTCGTCTTTCTTGAGGTAGGTCTGCAGGTCTTCCTTGGTCACGTCCATGCCGCCGAGCTTGATAAGCTCGACCATCTTGTTGTCGCTGATGTCGAGCATGTAGCGCACGCTGCGCAGTACGTCGTTGTGAATCATGGTGGGCAATCCTGGTTTTCAACGGTGGGCGCCGCCGGGTGGGGCGGTGCCTGGAAAGGGGGAGGCTGTTTAGAACTTTTCTTTGCCGGACAGATAACGCCATTGGCCAACCGGCACTTTGCCGATGGACACGCCGCCGATGCGAATGCGGCGGATAGCGACGACTTTCAGGCCAACGGCTTCGCAGAACAGGGCGATCACGCCCGGTTGCGGGTTTTTCATCGCAAAGCGCAGGCGATTTTCGTTCTGCCAGCTGGCTTTTACGGCTGGCAGCTCTTTGCCTTTGTAGGTCAGGCCGTGGTTCAGGCGGTTGAGGCCGTGGGCAACCATGTCACCTTCAACCTCCACCACGTATTCCTGCTCGATCTTGGCGGCATCGGCGGTCAACTTGCGCAGAATCTTCCAGTCCTGGGTAAACACCAGCAGGCCGCTGGCCTTGGCCTGCAGGTCGGCGCTGGCGGTCAGGCGCAGGAAGTGGCCCTTGAGCGGACGCTTGCTGAAGCGGTGTTCCTCCGAGAGGGTTTCGGCGCTGATCGAGGCCATTGCCGTCTCGGCATCGACACCGGCCGGGGCGTGGAACAGGATGGTCACCGGCTCTGGCGCAGTGGCCTTGGCCTCCGGGTCCAGTTCGACCTTCTGGGTGGTGATCTTGAATTGCGGCTCGTCGATCACTTCACCGTCCACCGAGATCCAGCCGCCTTCGATAAACAGCTCAGCCTCCCGACGGGAGCAACCGACCAGTTCGATAAGGCGTTTGGAGAGGCGTATGGGGTCAGTCATGACAAGGGCCGTAACAAAAGGGGGCGGCTATTGTACCTGTGTGGGCGCGGTTAATCCCGGCCCCATTTCATTTAGCCCTGACGGGCGTTTTGTTGTTGCTGGCGCAGGCGCAGGTGCAGCAACGGATAGGGCTGGCCCAGGCCGTCATGTTCGGTGCGTCCGACCACTTCGAAACCCTGCTTGAAATAAAACCCCAAGGCTTGGGGGTTCTGCTCGTTGACGTCGAGTTCGTCGGCGTTCATGCGCTCGATTGCATAACGCAGCAACTGCCGGCCGAGGCCTTGCCCGCGGTATTGCGGGTCGATAAACAGCATCTCCACCTTACCGCACGCCACCCCGGCAAACCCGGTAATACGCTGGCGTGCGTCTTTGGTGCAGATCAGCATCACCGAATCCAGGTAGCGGGTCAGCAGCAGGTTTTTCAGCAATATGATGTAACTGTCCGGCAAAAAATCATGGGTGGCCCGCACCGAGGCCTCCCAGATGCGCGCCAACTCCGCGTAGTCGCTGGTTTTAGGTGTGTGGATAACCGAATGCTGACGCATGCCCGCTGCCCCTTGCGATGATTGGCGCTGATGGGCAAAACGATAGACCTAAAAAAGCCCCGCATCTTGTCCAGAAGCAGGGCTTTTCAAGTTTTTTCGATCAGTCGCGCTTTTCAGCCCACAGATCGTACTCATCAGCGTCGGTCACGGTGCACCAGACCTTGTCACCCGGCTTCAAGCCGCTGGCATCGTCGATAAACACGTTACCGTCGATTTCCGGTGCATCGAAGAAGCAACGGCCGACTGCGCCTTGCTCGTCGACTTCGTCGATCAGCACTTCGATTTCCTTGCCGATACGCAGTTGCAGGCGCGCCGAGCTGATCGCCTGTTGGTGCGCCATGAAGCGCTCCCAACGGTCCTGCTTGACGTCATCCGGGACCACGGCCAGGTCCAGCAGGTTGGCCGGGGCACCTTCCACGGGCGAGTACTGGAAGCAACCCACACGGTCCAGTTGCGCTTCGGTCAGCCAGTCCAGCAGGTACTGGAAGTCTTCTTCGGTTTCGCCGGGGAAGCCGACGATGAAGGTCGAACGGATGATCAGCTCGGGGCAGATCTCGCGCCAGTTCTTGATGCGCGCCAGGGTCTTGTCTTCGAAGGCCGGGCGTTTCATGGCCTTGAGCACTTTCGGGCTGGCGTGCTGGAACGGGATGTCCAGGTACGGCAGGATCTTGCCGGCGGCCATCAACGGGATCAGCTCGTCCACGTGCGGGTACGGGTAGACGTAGTGCAGGCGCACCCACACGCCCAGGCTGCTGAGGGCTTCGCAGAGTTCGGTCATGCGGGTTTTTACCGGCGCGCCGTTCCAGAAGCCGGTGCGGTATTTCACGTCGACGCCGTAGGCGCTGGTGTCCTGGGAGATCACCAGCAGCTCCTTGACGCCGGACTTGACCAGGCGCTGGGCCTCGTCAAGTACGTCACCCACCGGGCGGCTGACCAGCTTGCCACGCATCGACGGGATGATGCAGAAGCTGCAGCTGTGGTTGCAGCCTTCGGAAATCTTCAGGTACGCATAGTGACGCGGGGTCAGCTTGATGCCTTGGGGCGGCACCAGGTCGATCAGCGGGTTGTGATCCTGGCGCGGCGGCACCACCTCGTGCACGGCATTGACTACCTGCTCGTACTGCTGCGGGCCGGTCACGGCCAGTACGCTGGGGTGCACGTTGCGGATATTGCCTTCTTCCACACCCATGCAGCCGGTCACGATGACCTTGCCGTTTTCCTTGATGGCTTCGCCGATCACTTCCAGGGACTCTGCCTTGGCCGAGTCGATAAAGCCGCAGGTGTTGACCACCACCACATCGGCGTCCTGGTAAGTGGACACCACGTCATAGCCTTCCATGCGCAGTTGCGTGAGGATGCGTTCGGAATCGACCAGAGCCTTCGGGCAACCCAGGGAAACAAAGCCAACCTTGGGGTTGGCTTTTGCGGTGGTGGTGGACATGTCTAACCTCGGTATTGAATGACGCCGCCAGTCGGGCACGACAGGGCTGCGGACGGGCGCTTGCTGCGCCTCTGATCAAAAAGTGCGCAATTCTAGCGACGGGCAACGCACTTGACCAGCTTTATGCAGGGAAATGCGACGAGTGCTGTGTTGGGTGAATCGCCCAGCCCTTACACGTTCTTAAGCCCGGACGTCCTGCTCTGTGCGGTGCGTTACAACTTTAGACATGCCCACACCTAACGCCTGAAGCACTTTCAGGAGAGTGGAAAGCTTTGGGTCGCCGCCGACGCCGAGGGACCTATAGAGATTTGCTCTATTGAGGCCCGTGTTCTGCGACAGACTGAGCATCCCGCCGCGAGCGTCCGCCACTCGACGGATAGCGACAAGGAATGCGTCTTCCCCACCCGCTTCATCGATTTCCTCAAGCGCGACAGATAGATATTCCAAGGCAAATGCTTCGTCGTCTCGGAGCATTTCAAGAACACTATCTTCATGAGAACGAGTACGAATGGTCATTTTTGCTGCACCTTGTAAGATTTCCAGAGGGCCTTGGCCTGATCAATGTCGTTCTGCTGCCTGGCCTTTGAGCCGCCGCCCAACAGGAAAACAATTTTTCGATCCTGGATTGCGTAATACACACGAAACCCAGGCCCGAAGTCGAGTTTCATCTCAAAGACCCCGTCACCCACCGACTCGGTAACACCAAAGTGGCCAAGGGAAGCTCGATCCACTCTGGTGGTGATTCTTGCCTTTGAACGCGTGTCTTGCACGGTGTCCAGCCAAGCCTGGTAGATATCCACCCCGTTGACTGAAAGTACGTGTTTCACTTCGTACATGCGGAATGTACCTTAAAAGAGACAGGGCAATGATTGAGTTTTTATATCGACTACGCACGTGATGCAGGCGCGCGATTTATTGATCAGGCAAGGTGGCCAAGGAGCTTGCGCATACACCGCTGAGGCTGCGCTACTGAGCCGGGCGGAAAATATACGGTTGGCCGTAAATGTGATCAATGCAGGCAAAAAGGCTCCAAAATGCCGCTTCATCTACGACTGACGGTGTAAATCGATACCCGAATCACTTGAGCAGGGAAATACGACGACCGCTGCGCTATGCTTCGCGCCGTTGCGCACGGGGAAAACCCTTGGGTCAATAAAACGTCTGTTACGAGAAGTAAAACAGCGCATGCTAGGGTCAGCTTAGACGCGCTGTTTATAAGAGACCTCAGGTCAAAGGGCAGGAGTGGTTGATGGGTCAGGCAAGTAGTCAGGCAGCAGGTGCCGAGCATTCCAACGCAAAGCCGATCGGCATGCTGGTGGCAGCGGTCGGGGTGGTTTACGGCGATATCGGTACCAGCCCGCTCTATACCCTCAAAGAGGTGTTCAACGGTGGTTATGGGGTGCAGGTCAACCATGACGGTGTGCTGGGGATCCTGGCGCTGATCTTCTGGTCGTTGATCTGGGTGGTGTCGATCAAGTACATGCTGTTCGTGCTGCGCGCCGATAACCAGGGCGAAGGCGGCATCATGGCCCTGACCGCGTTGGCGCGACGGGCGGCGGGGGAGCGCAAGAAGTTGCGCAGTTTCCTCGTGGTGTGTGGCCTGTGCGGTGCGGCGTTGTTCTATGGCGACAGCATGATTACCCCGGCGATTTCGGTGCTGTCGGCCATTGAGGGCCTGGAACTGGCGTTCGACGGCCTGGAAAAATGGGTGGTGCCGATCGCCCTGGTGGTGCTGGTGGCGCTGTTCCTGATCCAGAAGCACGGTACCGACCGCATCGGCAAGTTGTTCGGGCCGGTGATGGTGACCTGGTTCCTGGTGCTGGGGGGCCTCGGCGTGTATGGCATTACCCTGCACCCTGAAGTGCTCAATGCCCTGAACCCGATGTGGGGCGTGCGTTTCTTCGAGGCCCACCCTGGCATTGGCGTGGCGATCCTCGGCGCGGTAGTGCTGGCGTTGACCGGTGCCGAGGCGCTGTATGCCGACATGGGTCACTTCGGCCGCAAGCCCATCGCCCGCGCCTGGTTCATCCTGGTGTTGCCGGCGCTGGTGCTCAACTATTTCGGCCAGGGCGCCATGTTGCTGGGCGACCCGGAAGCCGCACGCAACCCGTTCTACCTGTTGGCGCCAAGTTGGGCGCTGATCCCGCTGGTGGTGCTGTCCACCCTGGCCACGGTGATTGCGTCCCAGGCGGTGATTTCCGGTGCGTTTTCGTTGACGCGCCAGGCGATCCAGTTGGGTTATATCCCGCGTATGCATATCCAGCACACCTCAAGCGCCGAACAGGGCCAGATCTATATCGGTGCGGTGAACTGGTCGCTGATGGTCGGCGTGATCCTGCTGGTGCTGGGTTTCGAGTCCTCCAACGCACTGGCGTCGGCCTACGGCGTGGCGGTGACCGGGACCATGTTGATGACCACCATCCTGGTGTCGGCAGTCATGCTGTTGCTGTGGAAATGGCCACCGATTCTGGCCGTGCCGGTCCTGGTCTGCTGCCTGTTGGTGGACGGGCTGTACTTCGCGGCCAACGTGCCGAAGATCATTCAGGGCGGCGCCTTCCCGGTATTGGCGGGGATTGTGCTGTTCGTGCTGATGACCACCTGGAAGCGCGGCAAGCAATTGCTGGTGGACCGCCTCGATGAAGGTGGCCTGCCGTTGCCGATCTTTATCAGCAGCATCCGCGTGCAGCCGCCGCATCGCGTGCAGGGCACGGCGGTGTTCCTTACCGCGCGCCCGGACGCCGTGCCCCATGCGCTGTTGCACAACCTGCTGCATAACCAGGTGCTGCATGAACAGGTGGTGTTGCTGACGGTGGTCTACGAAGACATCCCGCGTGTCCCGGCCTCACGGCGCTTCGAGGTGGATTCCTACGGCGAGGGGTTCTTTCGCGTGATCCTGCACTTCGGCTTTACCGATGAGCCGGACGTCCCCGAAGCGTTGAAGCTGTGCCATTTGGACGGCCTGGATTTCAGTCCGATGCGCACCACGTACTTCCTCAGCCGTGAAACCGTCATCGCCTCCCGCATCAAGGGCATGGCCCGTTGGCGCGAAGCGTTGTTTGCATTCATGCTCAAGAACGCCAACGGCAACCTGCGGTTCTTCAAGCTCCCGGTCAATCGAGTGATCGAATTGGGCACCCAGGTCGAAATGTAAGCCTGCGCGGTACGGGAGCCGGCAATCGGCTCCCGCTTTACGTCTGAACCCTGTGCAATCCACGGTTGTCGACTAGGCTCTAAGCACTGTTTGAATAGTGCCCACAGACCCCAGAAGAGGTGCGCCATGAGTCAGCTGCTCGAACCCTATACCCTGCGCCAATTGACCCTGCTCAACCGTATCGCGGTGTCGCCGATGTGTCAGTACTCAAGTGTCGATGGCCTGGCTAACGACTGGCACCTCGTCCACCTCGGCAGCCGCGCGGTCGGTGGCGCCGGGCTGATATTCACCGAAGCCACCGCCGTAACCGCCGATGGCCGCATCACGGCCGAAGACCTGGGCCTGTGGAACGACGAACAGATCGAACCCCTGCGGCGCATCACACGGTTTATCGCCGCCCAGGGCGCGGTGGCGGGCATCCAGCTGGCCCATGCCGGGCGCAAGGCCAGCACCCACCGCCCATGGATCGGCAAGCACGGCAGCGTCAAGCCGCAAGACGGTGGCTGGGTGCCGGTGGGGCCGTCGCCGATTGCCTTTGACCCGCAGCACACCCAACCCAAGCCTTTGGATGAGGCGCAGATCCAGCAAGTGATCGCCGACTTCGTAGCCGCCGCCAGGCGCGCCCTGACCGCCGGTTTTGAAGTGGTGGAAATCCACGCCGCCCATGGTTACCTGCTGCATCAATTCCTCTCGCCCATCAGCAACCAGCGGCAGGACCAATATGGCGGCTCATTCGAGAACCGTATCCGCCTGGTGCTGCAAGTGACTGAAGCGGTGCGCGAGGTCTGGCCCCAGGAGCTGCCGCTGTTCGTGCGGGTGTCGGCCACCGACTGGGTGGAAGATGGCTGGAACCCTGATGAAACCGTGGAACTCGCGCGTCGCCTCAAAGACCTGGGCGTGGACCTGATCGACGTGTCTTCCGGTGGCACTGCCGCCAACGCCGAAATCCCCACCGGCCCGGGTTACCAGACGCGCTTTGCCGAGCGTGTACGCAAGGAGTCGGGCATCGCCACCGGCACCGTCGGCATGATCACCGAACCGGCCCAGGCCGAGCACATCCTGCGTACCTGCCAGGCCGACATCATCTTCCTGGCGCGTGAACTGCTGCGTGACCCTTACTGGCCGTTGCATGCCGATGATGATCTGGGCGGGCGCAAGGCTATTTGGCCGGCTCAGTACCAACGAGCGACCCACCGGGACCAACCGATCCATGAGTCTGACTTGAGGGATTGATCCTGCGTCGGCGCCGTCGAAACCCACCTTGAACCGGTGGGTTTTTTTTGCCTGCTGCTGTGGGATGGGGTTGTAGGTATTTGTTACCGAAGTGATTTTTTAAGTGAATACTCTAAAAAAATCCCACGCGTAACGAGATTGTTTCTACGCTTAGGGTACGACTGATTTCTGGCCCAGGGAGTCAGTCTGTTTGTACACCGAGGCATTGCGTTCCCCGGGAAACGGTTTGTGGGCACAGGAGTTTTTGATCGATATCAGGAGAAACAGTCCATGGCCAAGTCCTATGGTGTAGCGGGTGCGGTGGTGTCTTTTTTTACCCGCAGGGTGTCCTTGCGTGGCCGCAGGTTGAGTTCGGACGAAGCCGAATTACTGGCGCAGTATCGCGCCCTGACCGAAAGCGATCAGGTAGCGATGCGGTATCTGATTGGAGCGATGAAGAGTGTGTCGCGGTTCTGACGGCGTGCGCGAGGATCGTTCCCACGCGAGCGTGGGAACGATCTGGATCAGGTGTACTTGCGCTGTTCCGGTGCCGGCGGGAAGTACTGATACAACCAGGTTTCACTCAGGGTGCGGTCCTGGGTGCGGATAAACAGTCGCAGTTCCACCGGCTCCACGCTGTCGCTGGTCGGGTACCAGTCGAACAGGATGCGGTAGCCCTTGATGTTGTCGAGCACCAGCACGCTGAAGTCTTTCACTTCGCCGTGGGAGCAGGTCACCACCGGCTCGATCCCGGTGCCGGCCGGCAAGCGGTCCAGGCCGCCGCCCTTGAAGTCCACGGCAAACCGGCGCGCCCACACTGGCGGGTAGTGCTCCCCCGGCGCCCAACCTTCGGTAAAGCCGCCCATGCCGGAACGGGTCGCATCGACTTGCGCCAGCGGTGTGCTGACCGGGGGCAGGGCGCTCCAGTACAGCTTGTAGCCATAGTTGAGTGAATCGCCGGCCGCCACAGGCTTTTTCGGCGTCCAGAAGGCCACTATGTTGTCCAGGGTCTCGCCGGTGGTGGGGATTTCCAACAGGTCGATCGAGCCTTCGCCCCAGGCGGTGGTCGGTTCGACCCACAGGCTTGGACGCTTGCTGTACCAGTCGACGGTGTCCTGGTAGCTGGCGAACTCATGGTCGGTCTGCACCAGGCCGAAACCTTTCGGGTCGGTGTCGGCGAACGCGTTGAACTGCAGCTTGGCCGGGTTATTCAACGGGCGGCAAATCCACTCGCCATTACCCCGCCACATCGCCAGGCGGTCCGAGTCGTGGATCTGTGGGTGGATGGTGTCGCACATGCGGCGCTCGTGGGTGCCGCAACTGAACATGCTGGTCATGGCGGCGATGCCCAACTGTTCGATGGCGGTACGTGCGTTGATATGGGCGTCGATGGCCATCACCACCTGGTTGGCCTGGCAGTCGATATCGAAGCGGTAGGCACCGGTGGCGCTCGGCGAGTCGAGCAGAGCGTAGACCACAAAGCGGGTCGCGTTCTTGTCCGGGGTCTCGAACCAGAACTGCGTGAAATCGGGGAACTCTTCGCGTTTTTTTGCGTAGGTATCAATCGCCAGGCCACGGGCGGAGAGGCCGTACTGGCCGGTGGAATCCACCGCGCGGAAGTAGCTGGCGCCGAGAAACGAAAGCACGTCATGGCGATCCAGTTCCGGCGCCTTGAACAACTTGAAGCCGGAGAAACCCAGGTCGCCGGTCAGCTGTTTGGTGTCGACGGTGGTTTTTTCATAATTGAACAGTGAAGGGCGGAAATGCACTTCGCGGGCTTCACGGGTCTTGGGGTCGACGCTGTGCATGCGCACCGGTGTCTTGAAGCCCATGCCGACGTGGAAGAACTGCACGTCGAGCTGGCCGTTCAATTCCTTCCACAGCGAATGGTTGCCGTCGTAGCCGATGGCGTTGAAATTCTGCGGGGTCATGGTCGCCAGTGTGGGCGGCAGCACCTGTCTGGTGTCTTTATACGCGGTCCCGGCCAGCTGTTTGGCTTGGGCCTTGAGCGTTTCAAAATCGAACGCCACGGCCTTGCCATCGGCGGCACGGTTCCCGGCCCAGGCCTGCGCGGCAAGCAGGCCGCTGGCCGATAAACCGGTGTAGGCCGCAATGGCCATGGAGGCTTTGAGCAAATTCCTGCGGTGCATAGAGACAACCTGTCGTGAGCAAATCCCGCGCCGTTCCTGGCACGTGCTGGATCAGAAATTACGGTTCGGACATGCCTTCGGCCAAACGCAACGGACATTAAACAGACGCCGGATAGCTTAAGCGGTTCGATGACGTAGGAAAATTGATTGATGGCGGGGTGATAGCATTGCAAATGCGACAAGACATTTCCGGCGCTCTGAGTGGACACATTACCCACCAATTATGAAGATCCAAGTGTGGGAGGGGGCAATCCCCTCCCACATTTGGTTTTGTATTGCCTGTCAGAGTGTCTTTCAGGCCACTTCGACCACAGCCCTATACGCCTCGTCAATCGCTGCATGGGCATACGCGCTCCACGCCGCATCCGAGTTGGCGATGCTCACATGCCCCACCGGCTTGCGTGCCAGGTTCATCAGCGCTTCACTCTCGTCGGCCTGATCAAACAGACTGTTGGAGAAATAGGCATAGCCATGGGACCAGCGATTCACCGTGATTCCCAGGATGTCAGTCTCATGATTGAACCCGCCCGGGCCGAGCATGCGTTGCAGTTGGTCGCGCAACTGCACTTCCAGTTGTTCGAATGTCTGCCCATACAAGCGTCCGCGTCCGGCCCGCGCCTGGTCGCGGGCGTTCATGCCGCTGTTGGGGCTGGTGGGCACGTAAACCATATGCAGGCCAATCGGCTGCGTCGGGTCGCGCGGGTGGTCGTAGCCGCCCATGCTCACCGGATAGTCCAGCTTGATCCGACTGTACGGCTGGGTCGCCGCATAAATTTCATGCACCCCCAGTTTCTGGAACGACTGCCAATTGCGGATCACCACCTTGGTGTACACCAGCGGGAACTTCACGTTCTGGCTCAGGGCATGGGCCTGGGGAGCCGACAGGTCTTTCAACAGGTACGGAATCATCATGTTGTAACAGGCCAGGATGCAGCGCTTGCCACGCACTTGGGCGAGTTGCCCGCCACGACTGTAGCCGATGTGCACGCCATCCCCTGCGTTGCGCACACTGACCGCTGTGCTGTTCAAGCGCAGCCGCACCGGCGCCTTGGGTTGATCGAGCCTGGCGTAGTCAAAGGCTGCCAGCACGATGTCGTCCATGGTATGCCCCGGTGCCACGCCCGGGATCAGGCTGCGCACCAGCAACCGTGCCACTGACGCGTTGCCATCCGGGAAGTGATAGATGTAGGGCTCTTCCATCTCTGCCGCCGCTTCTTCGCTGATGGGCGCCAGGTTCATTCCGCCAAAGCCTGGGAACCCTACGTTGTAGGCGTCGGATGACGCCACCGCGTCAATGCTCAAGGCCATGAAGTCATTGGTGCGGCTCTGAAAGTACTTCACCGCGCCTTCGGATAAACCGACGTTTTTAAGTAGGAAATCGCGATAGCTGGTGGCCGCCAGGTAGTCGGCTTTTTCCTTGGCGGTCTTGCCCGGCAGGTAGTCCTTGGGCGCCGTGTGCAGCTCGATCAACGCCTGGCGGTCAGCGAGTGGCAATGGGAAGTCATTGATGAAGTCGCTGATCGAGCGCGCATGCAGTTGGTCCGGCGCGATGTCGTCGGCGACCATCGGCGTCGGGTCGCCGGTGACCAGTTTGTCTTCGCCGAAGTTTTCCTTGTCGAAGAACACCCCGCGCGACAGGCCCAGGCCCGGATAGAACTGGCGGTCGAAGGCGGTCTCGAAGCGCTTGATATTCACCCCGAGTTTTTTCAGCAGGCCATTCACCTGTTTGCTGAACAAATGGTTGGGCGATTGGAACGCCTCGCTGCCGCCGTAGCCGATGATCATGCGGCCACCGGCCTGGAACTCATTGCGCTTGGCGTGGCCGCCGAAGTCGTCGTGGTTTTCCAGGATCAGGATTTTTGCCTTGGGGTGCTTCTCACGGTAGAACCAGGCCGCCGACAAACCGCTCAGGCCACCGCCGACCACCACCAGGTCGTAGTCCTCGGAGATCGGCAATTTTTCGCTGTTGAAGACCTTCTTTTCCCAGCCCATCTGGTGTGCCACTTCGAACGAGCCGACGTGGCTGCCGCGCAGGCCGGTGAGGGCGGGGGGGTAGTAGCGGCCATCCGGAGCGGCCTGGAGGATCTGCAGCGGGGTCATGCCGGCAGCAATCGTGATGGCGACGCCGTTGAGGAAGTCGCGGCGGGTGATGTCCATGGGGGGAACCTGAAGTTTATTGTTATGAGGCCCCGGCAGGCGCCGGCGTTGTGATGAGGGCGCCGGTTCCTGCAAAGGGTGCGACGGCGATCAGTGCTTGAACATCACATGCCGAACCGTGGTGTAGTCCTCCAAGCCATACATGGACATATCCTTGCCATACCCCGACAGTTTCTGACCGCCGTGGGGCATTTCGCTGACGAGCATGAAATGGGTGTTTACCCAGGTGCAGCCGTACTGCAAACGCGCGGCCAGGCGATGGGCGCGTCCTACGTCGGCGGTCCATACCGACGACGCCAACCCGTAGTCCGAATCATTGGCCCAGCCCAGTACCTGCACCTCATCGGTGAACTTGGTCACCGACACCACCGGCCCGAACACCTCGCGGCGCACGATTTCATCGTCCTGTTGCGCATCGGCGAGTACGGTCGGCTCAAAGAAGAAACCATTGCCTTCCACCGCCTTGCCACCGGTGACCAGGCGGATATGCGGCTGCGCCACGGCGCGTTCGACAAACCCGGCAACCCGGTCGCGGTGTTGCGCGGTGATCAACGGGCCCAGCTCAGTGGCCGGGTCATCCTGCAAGCCATATTTGATGCTGGCGACCGCCGCGCCGAGCTTCTCCACAAACGCATCGTAGATGTCCGCCTGCGCATAAATCCGGCACGCTGCGGTGCAGTCCTGGCCGGCATTGTAGAAGCCGAAGGTACGAATGCCTTCCACCGCTGCATCGATATCCGCATCGTTGAAGATGATCACGGGCGCCTTGCCGCCCAGCTCCATATGCATGCGCTTCACGCTGTCGGCGGTGCTGGAGATGATATTCGCGCCGGTGGCGATGGAGCCGGTCAGCGACACCATGCGCACTTTCGGGTGGTTCACCAGCGGACTGCCCACGGTAGGCCCACGGCCGAACACCAGGTTGAGTACTCCGGCCGGGAAAATCTCCGACGCCAACTCGACCATCCGCAACGCGGTCAGCGGGGTTTGCTCCGACGGCTTGAGCACCACGGTATTGCCCGCGGCCAGGGCCGGTGCGATTTTCCAGGCGACCATCATCAGTGGGTAGTTCCACGGCGCGATGGACGCGATCACGCCCACCGGGTCGCGACGGATCATCGAGGTGTGGCCGGGCAAGTATTCACCACCGGCCGAACCGCTCATGCATCGGCTGGCACCGGCGAAGAAGCGGAACACGTCGGCAATTGCCGGGATCTCGTCGTTCAGCGCGGCGCTGTAGGGCTTGCCGCAGTTGTCCGATTCCAGCTTGGCCAGTTCTTCGCCGTGGGCTTCGATCACGTCGGCCAGTTTCAGCAGCAACAGCGAGCGATCCTTGGGCGCGGTTTGCGACCAGCCTTCGAAGGCCGCATCGGCGGCGCGCACGGCGGCGTCGACCTGGGCTTCGCTGGCTTCTTTGATTTCCACCAGCACGCGGCCCAATGCCGGGTTGAACACCGCTTGCGCCGGGCCTTCGCCTTCGACCAGATGGCCGTTGATCAAGAGTTTGGTTTGCATGGTTCAGTCCTCCAAAAAGCGATCGTTATGTCACTGAATAAACCGGCTCTAAATGTGGGAGGGGGCTTGCTCCCGATGACAGTCTTTCAGTCACATCATCTACAACTGACACACTGCTATCGGGAGCAAGCCCCCTCCCACATTTGAGCTCGGTGTCTTCAATAAAAAATTATTTACCACCGCTCCCCGCCACGCTTTCACCACCGCGGGTCAGGTAATAGGCACCCAGGATCGGGAACATCGTCACCAGCATCACCAGCATCGCGACCACATTGGTCACCGGCACATCCCGTGGCCGGCTCAATTGGTTGAGCAACCACAGCGGCAACGTACGTTCGTGGCCGGCGGTGAAGGTGGTGACGATGATTTCGTCGAACGACAGCGCAAACGCCAGCATGCCGCCGGCCAGCAGCGCCGAGCCGAGGTTGGGCATGATGATGTAGCGGAAGGTCTGCCAGCCGTCGGCGCCCAGGTCCATCGAGGCTTCGATCAGGCTGTGGGACGTACGGCGCAGGCGGGCGATGACGTTGTTGTAGACGATCACCACGCAGAACGTCGCGTGGCCGACGATGATGGTGAACATCCCCGGCTCGATGCCTAATGTCTTGAACGTCGCCAGCAGCGCAATACCGGTGATGATCCCCGGCAGCGCAATCGGCAGGATCAACATCAGCGACACGCCTTGCTTGCCAAAGAACTCGCGGCGATACAGCGCCGCCGAGGCCAGGGTGCCCAGCACCATGGCAATCAGGGTGGCGATGGCGGCGATCTGCAACGACAGCTTGATCGCCTCCAGCACATCCGGCCGGGCGAAGGCCACGCTGAACCACTTCAGGGTAAAGCCCTGGGGCGGAAAGCTGAACGCGGCTTCTTCGGTGTTGAAGGCGTAGAGGAAGATGATCAGGATCGGGAAGTGCAGGAATACCAACCCGCCCCAGGCTGCGATCTTCAAGCTTAATGATGATTTCTCAGAGTGCATCGAAGGCCCCCAGGCGTTTGACGATGGAGAGGTAAACCGCGATCAGCACGATCGGCACCAGGGTGAACGCCGCGGCCATGGGCATATTGCCGATGGCGCCTTGCTGGGCGTAGACCATGCCGCCGACGAAGTACCCCGGCGGTCCCACCAGTTGCGGCACGATGAAATCGCCCAGGGTCAGCGAAAACGTGAAGATCGAACCGGCGGCAATCCCCGGCACCGACAGCGGCAGGATTACCTGCATGAAGGTCTGGCGCGGCTTGGCGCCGAGGTCGGCGGAGGCTTGCAGCAACGACGGCGGCAAGCGCTCCAGGGACGCCTGGATCGGCAGGATCATAAAGGGCAGCCAGATATAGACGAACACCATGAAGCGCCCCAGGTGCGAGGTGCTCAAGGTGCTGCCGCCCACGCCGGGAATGCCCAGCACGAACTGCAACACCGGTTCCAGGCCCAGGTGCTGCACGAACCACTGCGCCACGCCGCCCTTGGCCAGCAGCAACGTCCAGGCATACGCCTTGACGATGTAGCTGGCCCACATCGGCATCATCACCGCGATATAGAAGAACGCCTTGGTCTTGCCCGTGGTGTAGCGCGCCATGTAGTAGGCGATCGGGAAGGCGACGATGGCGCTGGCGATCGACACCACGATCGCCATGCCCAGGGTGCGCAGGATGATGTCGAAGTTCGACGGCTGGAACAGCGCGGCGAAGTTGGCCAGAGTCAGGTCCGGGGTGACCGCCATGGTGAAGTCGTCAAAGGTATAGAAGCCTTGCCACAGCAGGGTCAGCAGCGAACCCAGGTAGATCGCGCCGAACCAGATCAGCGGCGGAACCAGCAGCATCGCCAGGTACAGGTTGGGCTTGCGGTACAGCAGGTTGGAAAACCTGCGCATCGGCGGTTGGGAAGGGGCCAGGCTCATGTCACACCTCGCCTGCGCGGTCAGTCAGCGGCGTCATGGCTTCTCGCGCCCAACGGGCGGTGATGGACTGGCCGACCTGATGGCCGCTGCTGATGTCCAGCCACTGGTTGTTGGCCTGGCTGATGTTCAGCGCCTGGCCGTTTTCCAGTTTCAGCTCATAGCGGGTGGCGCTGCCCTGGTACTGGATGTCGTGCAGCAAGCCGCTGATTTCCACTTCGCCGGCGCCCAGCGGGCCCTCGGCAAAACGCACATGTTCCGGACGGATCGAGAACGGCTGCGGGCTGCCGCTGAGGCGTTGGGCCAACTCGCCGCGAATCACGTTGGAGGTGCCGACGAATTCGGCGACGAACGCGGTGGCCGGTTTCATGTACAGGTTGCGCGGGGTGTCGACCTGTTCGATGCGGCCCTTGTTGAACACCGCCACACGGTCGGACATCGACAGCGCTTCGGTCTGGTCGTGGGTCACGAAGATAAAGGTGATGCCGAGCTGGCGTTGCAGCTTCTTCAGCTCGCTTTGCATCTGTTCGCGCAGCTTGAGGTCGAGGGCGCCCAAGGGTTCATCGAGCAGCAACACACGGGGGCGATTGACCAGGGCACGGGCCAGGGCTACCCGTTGGCGTTGGCCGCCGGAGAGTTGCACCGGCTTGCGCTCGCCGTAGCCACCGAGTGCGACCATTCCCAAGGCTTCTTCGGCGCGGTTGAGGCGTTCGGTCTTGCCCACGCCTTTGACCTTGAGGCCATAGGCGACGTTATCGCGCACGTTCATATGGGGGAACAGTGCGTAATCCTGGAATACCGTGTTTACGTCACGCTGATACGGCGGCAAGCCAGCGGCTTCCTCGCCATGAATGCGGATCGAGCCTGCGCTCGGCTGCTCGAAACCGGCGATCAGGCGCAGGCAGGTGGTCTTGCCCGAGCCGGATGGGCCGAGCATGGAAAAGAACTCGCCGTCCTGGATATCGATGGAAACCCGGTCAACGGCTTTCACTTCGCCGAACTGACGGGAAACGTGGGTGAATTGGACTGCAAGCGTCATGGTGCGGTGCTCCAAAAAGGCGCGGGTGGTCGCAGCGCCCGGCCTGGACTGCTGAAAAAACAAAACATCCGTGAATGCGGTCGATGTGGGAGGGGGCAAGCCTCCTCCCACAGGGGATCTATGCCGTCTGCATGGTCTTAGCGGCCGCCCATGATCGCGATGTAGTCCTGGGTCCAGCGACTGTATGGCACGAACTTGCCGCCCTCGGCCTGCGGGGTTTTCCAGAAGGCGATCTTGTCGAACTGGTCGAAGCCGTTGGTCTTGCAACCCTCGGCGCCGAGCAGTTCGCTTTCCTTGCAGGCTGCGGGCACCGCCGGCAGCGAGCCGAACCAGGCGGCGACATCGCCCTGGACTTTGGGCTGCAGCGACCAGTCCATCCACTTGTAGGCGCAATTCGGGTGTTTGGCCTCGCTGTGCAGCATGGTGGTGTCGGCCCAGCCGGTGGCGCCTTCCTTGGGAATGGTCGAAGCAATCGGCTGCTTCTCGTTTTGCAGGCCGTTGACCTGATACGGCCAGGCGCTGGAGGCCACCACGCCTTCGTTCTTGAAGTCGCTCATTTGCACGGTGGTGTCATGCCAGTAGCGGTGGATCAACGGCTGCTGCGCGCGCAACAGGTCGAGCACGGCCTTGTACTGGGTTTCGGTCAGTTCATAGGGGCTCTGGATCCCCAG
Source organism: Pseudomonas sp. NIBRBAC000502773 (assembly GCF_006517195.1). Taxonomy (NCBI): domain Bacteria; kingdom Pseudomonadati; phylum Pseudomonadota; class Gammaproteobacteria; order Pseudomonadales; family Pseudomonadaceae; genus Pseudomonas; species Pseudomonas sp. NIBRBAC000502773. The sequence continues at coordinate 4,688,601 of NZ_CP041189.1, forward strand.
TTCCGGCTGGGTGCTCTTGAGGTACAGCGCCGCATCGGCGATGTAGATCGGACCGTCATAGGCCTGCACACGACCTTTGTTCGGCTTGCCGTCCGGCAGGTTTTGCGCATCGAACAGCACATTCCAGCTGGTGGGCGCGGTCTTGAACACGGTGGTGTTGTACATCAGCACGTTCGGCCCCCACTGGTACGGGGTGCCGTAGGTCTGCTGGCCCACCACGTACCACGGCGCATCCTTGAGGCGCGGGTCGATGTTCTTCCAGTTGGGGATCAACGCCGTGTTGATCGGCTGCACACGCTTGCCGACGATCAATCGCAGCGACGCATCCCCGGACGCGGTGACCAGGTCATAACCGCCCTTGGCCATCAAACTGACCATTTCGTCAGAAGTGGCGGCGGTTTTCACATTGACCTTGCAGCCGGTCTCCTTCTCGAAGCCTGTGACCCAGTCGTAGGCCTTGTCGCTTTCGCCACGTTCGATATAGCCGGGCCAGGCGACGATATCCAGCTGGCCTTCACCAGCGCCCACCGCCTTGAGCGGTTCGGCGGCCTGGATACTGACGCTGGCCAGCAGCGCGGTGGTCAAGGCACTGAGCAGTGCGGTCTTATGCGCAGACATGGGGATTCCCTCTTCTTTAATTATGGTCGGGGCAGTGTGTGAAGCCGTGACGCATGAGCTTAGTTGTTGTTTTAAAGATGCTGGCCGTGGCGGGCCATGATGTGGCGCACCACGCTGTAGTCCTGTAGCGAATCGCTGGACAGATCTTTCCCATACCCCGAGCGCTTCAAGCCGCCGTGGGGCATTTCGCTGACCAGCATGAAATGGCTGTTGATCCAGGTGCAGCCGTATTGCAGGCGCGCGGCGACCTGCATGGCCTTGTCCAGGTTCTGGGTCCAGACGGAGGAGGCCAGGCCGTATTCGGAATCGTTGGCCCAGTCCACCGCCTGTTCCAGTTCGTCGAAGCGGGTCACGGTGACCACCGGGCCGAACACTTCGCGCTGGACGATTTCATCGTTCTGCTTGCAACCGGCGAGCAGCGTCGGCTGGTAATAGAAGCCGGCCCCGGAATGCACGGCCGCGCCGGTGACCCGCTCGATATGCGGCTGGCCCAGGGCGCGCTCGACAAAGCTGGCCACGCGGTCGCGCTGGCGCGTGCTGATCAGCGGGCCGAGTTCGTTATCGGCATCGCGCTTGCCGGCGAAGCGCAGGCTGCTGACGGCTGCGCCCAGTTCGGCGACCAATTTGTCGTGGATGCCCGCCTGGGCGTAGATGCGGCACGCCGCGGTGCAGTCCTGGCCGGCGTTGTAGTAACCGTAGGCACGTACGCCTTCGACCACGGCTTGCAGGTCGGCATCGTTGCACACGATCACCGGCGCCTTGCCGCCCAATTCCAGGTGTGTGCGCTTGAGAGTCTTGGAGGCGGCCTGCAGGATTTTCTGGCCGGTGACGATGTCGCCGGTCAGCGAGACCATGCGCACCTTGGGGTGGCTGACCAAATGGCTGCCCACGCCCTCACCGCCACCGCACAGAATGTTGATGACCCCGCGTGGTAACACGTCCTTCAGGACCGGGGCCAATGCGAGGATTGACAGCGGCGTGTGTTCCGACGGCTTGAACACCAGGGTATTACCGGCCGCCAGCGCCGGAGCGATCTTCCACGCGGCCATCATCAGCGGGTAGTTCCACGGCGCAATCGAGGCCACCACGCCAATCGGATCGCGGCGCACCATGCTGGTGTAGCCCGGCAGGTATTCGCCGCTGAGCTGGCCGGTCTGGCAGCGCACGGCGCCGGCGAAGAAGCGGAACACATCGATGGTGGCGCTCAAGTCGTCCTGGCGTGCCAGGTGCAACGGCTTGCCGCAGTTCAGCGATTCCAGGCGGGCGAGGTAGTCGGCGTGTTTCTCGATGGCGTCGGCGATGCCCAGCAGGACGTTCGAGCGTTGTTGCGGCGTGGTCCGCGACCAGCCGGCAAAAGCGCGGTGTGCGGCGAGGATCGCACTTTCGACCTGCTCGGTGCTGGCCTCGGCGATCTGGGTGAGCACTTCGCCGGTGGCCGGGTTGAGGATCGGCTCGGCAACGCCCTGGCCCTGGACCAGTTCGCCGTCGATCAGCAACGCAGTGAGCAGCGGGGTGGGCGCGCCGGACATTTTTCGTGAACTCTTTTCTTGTGTGGTCATGGGCGTTCTCTTACAAGGCGCCTGACCTTCTCTTATGGATAGACAGAGACTAGAGGTCAGGCGCGAGGTCAACAAATACTAAATACTGAATGCAGCATTCGATTAAATAGATGGCTTGCGTGGGTGTGGTTGTTCCCGCGCCACGGTGAGGAACGGATCCACCAAGGCCGGCCGCGCGGTGCCCCGACGCCAGGCCAGGCCGACGTCCAGGGTCTGGCTGAGGTCGGCAATCGGCCGCGCTTCAATAATGTCGCCCTCCAGGGACCAGGGGCGGTAGGTCATGTCCGGTTGGATCGACACGCCCAGGCCCGCGGCCACCAGGCTGCGCACCGCCTCGGTGGAGGCGGTGCGCAGGGTCACGCGCGGCTGCAGGCCGGCAGCGGCCCACAGGCGCTGGGCGTTATGCCCCATTTCGTCGACATTCAACTGAATCAACGGCTCCCTTGCCACGTCGGCGAGGTTGATGCTGTCGTGCTCCAGCAGCGGGTGTTGCGCCGGCAGCCACAGGCGGTGGGGCGAGTGGGTGAGGACTTCGGTCTGCAGGGCGTGGCGGTCTTCCAGGTTGGAGAGGATCAGTACGCCCACATCGATTTCACCGCTGACCAGCAAATGCTCGATATACGGGCGTTCGTCTTCCATCACGCGGATCTCCACGTTGGGGTAGGCGCGCTGGAAGCGGGTGAGCAAATCCGCCAGGTAGTAGCCGGCGACCAGGCTGGTCACACCGATGATCAACTGCCCGGCGACCTGGTCGGTGCTCTGTTGCAGGCTGCGCTTGGCATTGTCGACGGTGGCGAGGATCAAGTGCGCCTGGCGCAGGAACTGATGGCCCTGGTGCGTGAGGGTCATGCCCTTGGCGTGCCGGTTGAACAGGGTGACGCCGATTTCCTGCTCCAGTTGCTGGATCGCCAGGGTCAGGGTGGACTGGGAAATGAACGCGGTCTGCGCGGCGGCGGAGATCGAGCCGGTCTCGGCCACGGCGATAAAATGCCGGATTTGACGCAAGGTCATCATGCTGGAATTACCAGTGGGGTGTTTTTATAGATTTGTCCGAGTGTATATCGGTTTTAGCGAAGGGCAGTGGCGTTACATCTGGAAGCACTCTAGATCGCGGCTTTTTGGCACTTAGTTTTACGCTGAGGGCCTATTGGTCCTATGAACCCTAGTGTCTGGAGGCTACGAATGAATACCCGTGGATTGCTCGATCAGTTGCTCAAGTCCGGCCAGGACATGTTGCAGAATAAAACCGGCGGCCAGCGCAAGCAGGACGATAAAGGCGCCCTCGGCGGGCTGCTCGGCGGCGGCGGTCTGGGCAGCCTGCTCGGCGGTGCGGGCGGTGGCGCCCTGGCGGCGGGGGCGATGGGCCTGTTGCTGGGCAACAAGAAGGCGCGCAAGTTTGGCGGCAAAGCCCTGACCTATGGCGGGCTGGCCGCGTTGGGCGTGATTGCCTACAAAGCCTACGGCAACTGGCAAGCGAAGCAGGCCAACGCTCCTCAGGGCGAACCGCAAACCATCGACCGCCTGCCACCGGCCCAGGTCGAGCAGCACAGCCAGGGGATCCTCAAGGCATTGGTCGCCGCCGCCAAGGCCGACGGCCATGTGGATGAACGCGAGCGCGCACTGATCGAAGGTGAATTCACCAAGCTGGACAACGACCGCGAACTTCAAAGCTGGCTGCACGCCGAGCTGAACAAGCCGCTGGACCCGGCCGACGTCGCCCGCGCCGCCGGCACCCCGGAAATGGCCGCCGAGATGTACATCGCCAGCGTGATGCTGGTGGATGAGGAGAACTTTATGGAAAAGGCGTATCTGGACGAATTGGCCCGCCAACTCAAGCTCGAACCGGGCTTGAAGCTGGAACTGGAAAAGCAGGTACGGCTTAACCAGTAACCAACGGGGCCGGGCAAATCCAACCTGTGGGAGGGGGCTTGCTCCCGATAGCGGTGGTCCAGTTCGAATCTCTGCAACTGACCCACGGCAATCGGGAGCAAGCCCCCTCCCACAGGTGTTTTTGCAATGTGTGTGTGCCACATCGAAACCCATTGATAAATGAGGGCTTCTGCTCAGCTATACTCCCCTCCATTTGAATGGCCCTTCGAGGAAACACTGTGAAGAATTGGACCTTGCGCCAGCGGATTTTGGCGAGCTTTGCGGTCATTATCGCGATCATGTTGCTGATGGTTGTGGTGTCCTACTCACGGTTGCTGAAGATTGAAGCCAGCCAGGAATCGGTGCGTGACGACGCGGTGCCGGGGGTTTACCTCAGTTCGATGATCCGCAGCGCATGGGTCGACAGTTATTTGCAGACCATCGATATCATTGGCCTGCGCGAGGATAAAACCTTCACCAATAGCGATAAGTCGGACTACAAGGCCTTCGAATCGCGTATCGAACAGCAGATGGCCAATTACGAAAAAACCGTGCATAGCCAGGCCGATCGCATGGAGTTCGACAACTTCAAGGCCGCCCACATCAATTACAACAAGGTTCTGGCCCAGGTACTCGATCGCGTCGAAGCCAATGACCTGCCGGCCGCGCGCGAGCTGCTGGAAGAGCAATTGACGCCGATCTGGACCGAAGGGCGCATGAAGCTCAATGACATCATCACGGAAAACAAGGCCGTGTCCGACAACGCGACGGCCGCCATTGACGACGCCGTTGCCTCTGCCAAGGTCAGCATGTTCCTGTCGCTGGCCGTGGCGATCCTCGCCGCCGGCCTGTGTGGCCTGCTGCTGATGCGCGCGATCATGGCGCCGATGCAGCGTATCGTCGAGATCCTCGAAACCATGCGCACCGGTGACCTGAGCAAACGCTTGAACCTGGAGCGCAAGGACGAGTTCGGCGCGGTGGAAACCGGCTTCAACGACATGATGACCGAGCTTACGGCCCTGGTGTCCCAGGCCCAGCGCTCTTCGGTGCAGGTCACCACCTCGGTCACCGAGATTGCGGCCACCTCCAAGCAGCAACAGGCCACTGCCACTGAAACGGCGGCTACTACCACTGAGATCGGTGCCACTTCGCGGGAGATCGCTGCCACTTCCAAGGATCTGGTTCGCACCATGACCGAAGTGTCTACCGCCGCCGACCAGGCCTCGGTGGCCGCCGGTTCCGGCCAGCAAGGCCTGGCGCGCATGGAAGAAACCATGCATTCGGTGATGGGCGCCGCCGACTTGGTGAATGCCAAGCTGGCGATCCTCAATGAAAAGGCCGGCAACATCAACCAGGTGGTGGTGACCATCGTCAAGGTCGCCGACCAGACCAACCTGCTGTCCCTGAATGCCGCCATCGAGGCCGAAAAGGCCGGTGAATACGGGCGCGGTTTTGCCGTGGTGGCCACCGAAGTGCGGCGCCTGGCCGACCAGACCGCCGTGGCCACCTACGACATCGAGCAGATGGTGCGTGAAATCCAGTCAGCGGTTTCGGCGGGCGTGATGGGCATGGACAAGTTCTCTGAAGAAGTCCGTCGAGGCATGTTTGAAGTGCAGCAAGTGGGCGAGCAGCTGTCGCAGATCATCCATCAGGTACAGGCCCTGGCGCCGCGGGTGTTGATGGTCAACGAAGGCATGCAGGCCCAGGCCACCGGCGCCGAGCAGATCAACCATGCCCTGGTGCAACTGGGCGATGCCAGCAGCCAGACGGTGGAGTCCCTGCGCCAGGCCAGCTTTGCCATCGATGAACTGAGCCAGGTTGCGGTGGGTCTGCGCAGCGGCGTGTCGCGTTTCAAAGTCTGATGAGCGATCTCGCGGCTAAACGCGGCGCCGTTCCGGCAGCGAAAAAAGCCTTGTTCCTGGTGTTTCACATCGGCAGCGAACGCTTTGCGCTCAAGGCCACGGAGGTGGCCGAGGTGTTGCCACGCCTGCCGCTCAAGCCCATCGCCCATGCGCCACTGTGGGTGGCGGGCATCTTTGCCCATCGCGGGGCGTTGGTGCCGGTCATCGACCTGAGTGCGCTGACCTTCGGCACAGCGGCCCAGGCGCGGACGAGTACGCGCCTGGTGCTGGTCAATTACCAGCCGCACACCTGGGTCGAATCGCGCTGGCTCGGGCTGATCCTCGAGCAGGCCACGGACACCCTGCGGTGCGACCCGGCGGAATTCCAGCCTTACGGCCTGGATAACCGCCAGGCGCGGTACCTGGGGCCGGTGCGGGAGGATGCCCTGGGCCTGATGCAGTGGATTGGCGTGAATGACGTGCTCACCGATGATGTGCGCGCCCTGTTGTTTTCTGCCGAGCTGAGCCTATGAGCAGCGACCCGCGTTTCTTTGCCTTCTTGAAAGAGCGTATCGGCCTGGATGTCGCGTCGGTCGGGGAGGCCATCATCGAGCGCGCCGTACGCCAGCGCAGCCAGGCCGTGCAGGCACAAACACCAGGCGAATACTGGCAGCACCTGCAAAGCTCCGAGGACGAGCAACAAGCGCTGATCGAAGCCGTGATCGTCCCCGAGACCTGGTTTTTTCGTTACCCCGAATCCTTTGCGACCCTGGCCCGACTGGCGCTTGCACGCCTGGCCGAGATCAAGCAGATGCGCGCCCTGCGCATTCTCAGCCTGCCGTGTTCCACCGGCGAAGAACCCTATTCCATTGCCATGGCCTTGCTGGATGCCGGGTTGGCGCCGCACCAGTTCAAGGTCCTGGGCCTGGATGTCAGCCCGCTGTCTGTGGAGCGCGCCCGGCGCGGGGTGTACGGCAAGAACTCGTTTCGCGGCGGCGATATTGCCTTTCGCGACCGCCACTTCACGGAATGCGGCGACGGGTTCCACATCGCCGACCGCGTGCGCGAACAGGTGCGCCTGCAAGTCGGCAACCTGCTCGACCCGGCGCTGCTGGCGAACGAGGCGAGCTATGATTTCGTGTTTTGCCGCAACCTGCTGATCTACTTTGACCAGCCGACCCAGAAGCAAGTCTTCGACGTACTCAAGGGCCTGACCCATGTGGACGGCGTGCTGTTTATCGGCCCCGCGGAGGGCAGCTTGCTGGGGCGCCACGGCATGCGCTCGATTGGGGTGCCGCAGTCATTTGCCTTCAGCCGGCAGGCCGAGCCGGTGACGCCTGAGCCGGTATTCGTGCCCATGCCGACGCCACCGCGCCGCGTCGCGCCGGTCCCGGTCAAGCCGCGACCGTTCAGCACGGCCAGCAACCAGGCGGGGCCGATCAAGGCGCCGCCCTCCGATGCGGGCACCTTGCTCAGCCGCATCGCCAGCCTGGCCAACGAAGGTAAAAGTGCCGAGGCCCGCGCCGCCTGTGAGCAGTATCTGAACAGTCACCCGCCGGCCGCCCAGGTGTTCTACTGGCTGGGGTTGCTCAGCGACGTGGCCGGCAGCGCCCTGGAAGCCCAGGGGTTTTATCGAAAAGCCTTGTACCTGGAACCCCAGCATCCGCAGGCCTTGATGCACCTGGCCGCCTTGCTCGAGTCCCAGGGCGACAGTGCGGGGGCGCGCCGTTTACAGGCGCGGGCCGCCCGCAGCGAGCGAGCAGACAGTGAGTCCAAACGATGAGTAGCACCGAGGCGCTCAACACCGCAGGCCTGGACTTGACCCTGGCCGACACCCAAGCCATCGACGACTGCTGGAACCGTATCGGTATCCATGGCGACAAGTCGTGCCCGCTGCTGGTGGAGCATATCCACTGCCGCAACTGTTCGGTGTACTCGGCTGCCGCCACGCGCTTGCTGGACCGCTATGCCTTGCAGCAGGACGACCGTCGTCCGGTGGCGGCTGCCGAGGTTGACGAAAAGATCGTCACCCGCTCGCTGTTGATGTTCCGCCTCGGCGAGGAATGGCTGGGCATCGCCACCCGTTGCCTGGTGGAGGTGGCCCCGTTGCAACCGATTCACTCGCTGCCGCACCAGCGCTCCCGTGCCTTACTCGGTGTGGCCAATGTGCGTGGTGCGCTGGTGGCGTGCCTGTCGCTGGTGGAGTTGCTTGGCCTGGAAACAACCCATCAGGGCGCCAGCGGTGGGCGGATCATGCCGCGCATGCTGATCATCGCCGCGCAGGATGGCCCGGTGGTGGTGCCGGTGGACGAAGTGGATGGTATCCATGCCATCGATGAGCGCACCCTGAAGGCGGCGTCGGCCTCGGGTACCCAGGCCAGCGCGCGCTACACCCAGGGTGTGTTGCAGTGGAAAGGCCGTAGCCTGCGGTGGCTGGACGAGGCGCAATTGTTGTCCGCCGTAACCCGGAGCCTCACATGACCCCCGACCAGATGCGCGACGCCTCGCTGCTGGAGCTGTTCAGCCTGGAAGCCGATGCCCAGACCCAGGTGCTGAGCGCGGGCCTGCTGGCCCTGGAGCGCAACCCTACCCAGGCCGACCAGCTTGAAGCCTGCATGCGTGCCGCACACTCGCTCAAGGGCGCGGCGCGCATCGTTGGGGTGGACGCCGGGGTCAGCGTGGCCCACGTCATGGAGGATTGCCTGGTCAGCGCCCAGGAACGCCGCCTGTACCTGCAACCCGAACATATCGACGCGTTGCTGCAAGGCACCGACCTGCTGATGCGTATCGCCACCCCTGGCAACGATGTCGGCACGGCGGACATCGACGCCTATGTGGCGTTGATGGAGCGCCTGCTGGATCCATCCCAGCCCAGCACCTACGTCGCGCCGCTGCCCGCTGTGCCTGAGCCCGCCCCGGCGCCGCTCATCGAAGAGCTGCCGCCGGAGCCCGAGCCCGCACCGCCCGTCGCCAGCGATCCGCCGCGTCAGGGCCGACGCATGACCGAAGGTGGCGAACGCGTATTGCGCGTGACCGCCGAGCGCTTGAACAGCCTGTTGGACCTCTCGAGCAAGTCCCTGGTGGAAACCCAGCGGCTCAAGCCCTACCTGGCCAGCATGCAGCGTCTCAAACGGATTCAAAGCCAGAGCGTACGCGCCCTGGATACCCTGGATGGCCAGCTCAAGACCCTGGGCTTGAGCCTCGAAGCCGAGGAAGCCCTGGCCGATACACGCCGCCTGCTGAGCGAAGCCCAGGCGCTGCTGGCGGAAAAGACCGCCGAGCTGGATGAGTTTGGCTGGCAGGCCGGCCAGCGTGCCCAGGTGCTCTACGACACTGCGCTGGCCTGTCGCATGCGCCCGTTTGCCGATGTACTCGCCGGGCAGGTGCGCATGGTGCGCGACCTCGGCCGCAGCCTGGGCAAGCAAGTGCGCCTGGAGATCGAGGGGGAAAAGACCCAGGTCGATCGCGACGTGCTGGAAAAGCTCGAAGCGCCACTCACCCATCTATTGCGCAACGCCGTCGACCACGGCATCGAAATGCCCGAGCAACGCCTGCTGGCAGGCAAACCCGCCGAAGGCCTGATCCGCCTGCGCGCGTCCCATCAGGCCGGCCTGCTGGTGTTGGAGCTGAGTGACGACGGCAATGGCGTTGACCTGGAGCGCCTGCGCGGCACCATCGTCGATCGGCATCTTTCAACCTGGGAGACGGCCTTGAACCTGAGCGAAGAGGAACTGCTGACGTTCCTGTTCCTGCCGGGGTTCAGCCTGCGCGACAAGGTCACCGAAGTGTCCGGGCGCGGTGTCGGGCTGGATGCGGTGCAGCATATGGTCCGCCAACTGCGCGGCGCGGTGGTGCTGGAGCAGACGGCAGGGCAGGGCAGTCGCTTCCACCTGGAGGTGCCGCTGACCCTGTCGGTGGTGCGCAGCCTGGTGGTGGAAGTCGGCGAGGAAGCCTATGCGTTCCCGCTGGCGCATATCGAGCGCATGTGCGACCTGGCCCCCGACGACATTGTGCAGTTGGAAGGCCGCCAGCATTTCTGGCACGAAGGTCGGCATGTCGGCCTGGTCGCCGCCAGCCAGTTGTTGCAGCGCCCATCGGGGCAGAGCAATGACGAAACCTTGAAGGTGGTGGTGATTCGCGAGCGCGATGCGGTTTACGGGATCGCCGTGGAACGCTTTATCGGCGAGCGCACCCTAGTGGTGCTGCCGCTGGATGATCGCCTGGGCAAGGTCCAGGATATTTCCGCCGGCGCCTTGCTGGACGACGGCTCGGTGGTATTGATCGTCGATGTGGAAGATATGCTGCGCTCGGTGGACAAGCTGCTCAACACCGGGCGCCTGGAGCGCATCGCCCGGCGCAGCCAGCAGGCCACCGAGGCACCGCGCAAGCGGGTACTGGTGGTGGACGACTCGCTCACTGTGCGGGAGTTGCAACGCAAGTTACTGCTCAATCGCGGGTACGAAGTGGCCGTCGCGGTCGACGGCATGGACGGCTGGAACGCCTTGCGCTCCGAAGACTTCGACCTGCTTATCACTGATATCGATATGCCTCGTATGGACGGTATTGAATTGGTCACACTCCTGCGCCGTGACAGTCGCCTGCAATCGTTGCCGGTGATGGTGGTGTCGTACAAAGACCGTGAAGAAGACCGCCGTCGTGGGCTGGATGCTGGGGCCGATTATTATCTGGCCAAGGCCAGTTTCCACGATGACGCGCTGCTGGATGCTGTGGTGGAGCTGATCGGAGGCGCGCGCTCATGAGGATTGCGATCGTCAATGACATGCCCCTGGCCGTGGAGGCCCTGCGCCGTGCCTTGAGCTTCGAGCCCATGCACCAGGTGGTGTGGGTGGCCAGCAATGGCCTGGAGGCGGTGCAGCGCTGCGCCGAATTGACCCCGGACCTGATCCTGATGGACCTGATCATGCCGGTGATGGACGGCGTGGAGGCCACGCGGCAGATCATGGCCGAGACCCCGTGCGCGATCCTGCTGGTGACCGTCGACCGCCAGGCCAATATGAGCCGGGTGTTCGAAGCCATGGGCCACGGCGCCCTGGATGTGGTGGACACGCCGGCGCTCGGCGTGGGCAACCCCAAGGATGCGGCGGCGCCGTTGCTGCGCAAGATCCTCAACATCGGCTGGCTGATCGGCCAGCGTGGCAGCCGTGTGCGCGCCGAAACCACGCCGGAGCGCAGCACCGGCAAACGCCAGAGCCTGGTGGCGATCGGTTCTTCGGCGGGTGGCCCGGCTGCCCTGGAAATCCTGCTCAAGGGGTTGCCCCGGGACTTTGCGGCCGCCATTGTGCTGGTGCAGCATGTGGACCAGGTCTTCGCCGCCGGCATGGCCGAGTGGCTGAGCAGCGCCTCCGGCCTGCCGGTACGCCTGGCCCGCGAAGGCGAACCGCCGCAAAGCGGGGTGGTGCTGCTGGCCGGCACCAATCACCACATTCGTTTATTGAAGAATGGCACGCTAGCCTATACCGCAGAGCCGGTGAACGAGATTTACCGGCCTTCCATCGATGTGTTTTTCGAAAGCGTGGCCAGCCACTGGAATGGCGATGCCGTCGGCGTACTGCTGACCGGTATGGGCCGTGACGGGGCCCAGGGGCTCAAGCTAATGCGTGAACAAGGTTATTTGACCATCGCCCAGGATCAGCAAAGCTCGGCGGTGTATGGCATGCCCAAAGCGGCGGCGGCGATTGATGCTGCTGTTGAAATTCGCCCACTGGATAGAATTGCGCCCCGATTGCTGGAGGTATTTGCAAAATGATCCACACCTCCCGCGGCTGGCTTGCAGGTAGTAATTCAGGTGACTGCACATGAATGATTTACAGATCGACGACATCAAGACCGACGAAAACGCCGCCATGGTGTTGCTGGTCGACGACCAGGCCATGATCGGCGAAGCCGTACGGCGTGGCCTGGCCCACGAAGAAAACATCGACTTCCACTTCTGTGCCGACCCGCACCAGGCGATTGCCCAGGCCATCCGCATCAAACCCACGGTGATCCTGCAGGACCTGGTGATGCCCGGCCTCGACGGCCTGACCCTGGTGCGCGAATACCGCAACCACCCGGCCACGCAGAACATCCCGATCATCGTGCTTTCCACCAAGGAAGACCCGCTGATCAAGAGCGCGGCGTTCTCGGCGGGGGCCAATGACTACCTGGTCAAGTTGCCGGACAATATCGAACTGGTGGCGCGCATCCGCTATCACTCGCGCTCCTACATGACCCTTTTGCAACGCGATGCCGCCTACCGTGCGCTGCGGGTCAGCCAGCAACAGCTGCTGGACACCAACCTGGTGCTGCAACGGCTGATGAACTCCGATGGCCTGACCGGGCTGTCCAACCGTCGCCACTTCGACGAATACCTGGAGCTGGAATGGCGCCGCGCCATGCGTGACCAGACCCAGTTGTCATTGCTGATGATCGACGTGGATTTCTTCAAGACCTACAACGACAGCTTCGGCCACGTCGAGGGTGACGAAGCCCTGCGCAAAGTGGCCAACACCATCCGCGAAGCCAGCAGCCGCCCCTCGGACCTGCCTGCGCGCTATGGCGGCGAAGAGTTTGCCCTGGTGTTGCCGAACACCTCGCCGGGTGGGGCACGCCTGGTGGCGGAAAAGCTGCGCATGGCCGTCGCCGCACTGAAAATCCCGCATATCGCCCCGGCCGAAGGTTCCAGCCTGACCATCAGCATCGGGCTGTCGACCATGACGCCGGTACAGGGTACCGATTGCCGCCAGTTGATCATGGCAGCGGACAAGGGTTTGTATACGGCCAAGCATAACGGACGTAATCAGGTGGGGATCGAGTGAGAAACACCGCAGATCCAGTGTGGCCCTAACAGTTACTTCGGGGGGCGATGAGATACCGAGCAAGCGCCTGCAAACGTTCGCCTCGATGGACAATAAATGGTTCGATCCCATCCGTTATGCAGGGGCTTGTGGCTCATGCATTGCCCGATCGGTAAGGCTGGCCACTCCACTATTGGACAATCAGGCAGTACTCCACGCCTGTACACGGACCGATTGACTTGGTCAGCGTGACAAACCTGATGGCCCCATCTTTCTCGGTGGGAGTCACGGTGATAGCTCCCTCGGCGAGGTCCAGGCTTAACTTCTTAGTTGGGTCTTTATCGGAGTTGAGATCGGAACTCTTTTGTTTGGAGGGCAGTGTTTGCGGTTTCAACTTTGTCTGGATCAGGGTAACCGGCCTTTCACTGGCATTCACGACTTCGACCGAAGTAGTTGACCGCTCGGGCGTTGGCGTAGGGGACCCGGCTGGCGCTTGTGCGGGCGCTACAAAAACCTGGCCGGAGGGGAGGTTGTCCGGGTTGCTTTCGGCTTCCGCCATGACGGTTTGCATCCAGGCGGCGATGAATGTGGTGGCAATTGCGATGTGGGGCCTGATTTTCATGGACGTCGTTCCAAATCGGTTTGATAGCAGATCACCGAGATCGGTGGTTCATCGCAATTCAACGCTCCTTTCAATATTGTGTAACCTGTGAAAACTAACAGGTCACCTCAATGGGCATGAAACATGCCTTTTCGCCCAGCGGACTGCCGTTCCCCCCCGTTTGCCGTTATACTCGCCGGCTTTCAAAAGTTCGCCAACGAGTGCTGCCCGCCATGGAAATCAACCCGATCCTTAACACCATCAAGGACCTGTCCGAGCGCTCCGAAACTATTCGGGGGTATCTTTGACTACGATCAAAAGCATGAGCGTCTGACCGAAGTCAATCGCGAGCTTGAAGATCCGAGTGTCTGGAACAAACCTGAATACGCCCAGGAACTGGGACGCGAGCGCGCTGCGCTGGCGCAGATCGTCGACACCCTCGACGAACTGAACACCGGCCTGGCCGATTGCCGCGACCTGCTGGACATGGCCGTCGAAGAAAACGACGAAGGCGCAGTGGGCGATGTCGTCGCCGAGCTGGCCCGTCTCGAGGAAAACCTCGCCAAGCTTGAATTTCGTCGCATGTTCAGCCACGAAATGGACCCGAACAACGCCTACCTGGACATCCAGGCCGGTTCCGGCGGCACCGAAGCCCAGGACTGGGCCAACATCCTGCTGCGCATGTACCTGCGCTGGGCCGACAAGCGCGGTTTCGACGCCACCATCATGGAACTGTCGGCCGGTGAAGTCGCCGGCATCAAGGGCGCGACCGTGCACATCAAGGGTGAATACGCCTTTGGCTGGCTGCGTACCGAGATCGGCGTACACCGCCTGGTGCGCAAGAGCCCGTTCGACTCCGGCAACCGTCGCCACACCTCGTTCTCTGCGGTGTTCGTCTCGCCCGAGATCGATGACAAGGTGGAAATCGAGATCAACCCGGCTGACCTGCGTATCGACACCTACCGCTCCTCCGGTGCCGGTGGTCAGCACGTAAACACCACCGACTCGGCCGTACGTATTACTCACGTACCGACCAACACCGTGGTGAGCTGCCAGAACGAACGTTCCCAGCACGCGAACAAGGACACCGCCATGAAAATGCTGCGGGCCAAGTTGTACGAGCAGGAAATGCAGAAGCGCAACGCCGCTTCCCAGGCCCTGGAAGACACCAAGTCGGATATCGGCTGGGGTCACCAGATCCGCTCTTATGTGCTCGATGCGTCGCGGATCAAGGATCTGCGCACTAACATCGAACGCAGCGACTGCGACAAGGTGCTCGACGGTGACATCGACGAATACCTGGAAGCCAGCCTGAAATCTGGCCTGTAACCCCTTGTAGGAACCGGGGGGACGCCCAGTCCTTGCCGGCGATCCCCGGCCGCAGGCCGGGGACCACGAACCTGATGGAAAATTTAAAGACATGAGCGACCAACAACTCGACCCGCAAGCCCTGCAACAGGAAGAAAACTCCCTGATCGCCCTGCGCAAGGAAAAGCTGGCTGCCGAGCGCGCCAAGGGCAATGCCTTCCCCAACGACTTCCGTCGCGACAACTACTGCGATGCCTTGCAGAAGCAGTACGCGGACAAGACCAAGGAAGAGCTGGCAGAAGCGGCGATCCCGGTCAAGGTGGCAGGTCGCATCATGCTCAACCGTGGCTCGTTCATGGTGATCCAGGACATGACCGGGCGTATCCAGGTCTACGTCAACCGCAAGACCCTGTCTGAAGAAACCCTGGCCTCGGTGAAAACCTGGGACATGGGCGACATCATCGCCGCCGAAGGCACCCTGGCCCGTTCCGGCAAGGGCGACCTGTACGTGGAAATGACCAGCGTGCGCCTGCTGACCAAGTCCCTGCGCCCGTTGCCGGACAAGCACCACGGCCTGACCGATACCGAGCAACGCTACCGTCAGCGCTACGTTGACCTGATCGTCAACGAAGACGTGCGCCAGACCTTCCGCGTGCGTTCGCAGGTCATCGCGCATATCCGCAGCTTTCTGATGCAGCGTGACTTCCTGGAAGTGGAAACCCCGATGCTGCAGACCATCCCGGGGGGCGCCGCAGCCAAGCCGTTCGAAACCCACCACAACGCACTGGACATGGAAATGTTCCTGCGTATCGCGCCTGAGTTGTACCTCAAGCGTCTTGTGGTCGGTGGCTTCGAGAAGGTGTTCGAGATCAACCGCAACTTCCGTAACGAAGGCGTCTCGACCCGGCACAACCCGGAATTCACCATGTTGGAGTTCTACCAGGCCTACGCCGACTACGAAGACAACATGGACCTGACCGAAGAACTGTTCCGCGAGCTGGCGCAACTGGTCCTGGGCAGCACCGACGTGCCGTATGGTGACAAGGTGTTCCACTTCGGCGAGCCGTTCGTGCGTCTCTCGGTATTCGACTCGATCCTCAAGTACAACCCTGAGCTGACCGCCGACGACCTCAATGACATCGACAAGGCCCGCGCCATCGCCAAGAAAGCCGGTGCCAAGGTGCTGGGCTTCGAAGGCCTGGGCAAACTGCAGGTGATGATTTTCGAAGAGCTGGTGGAGCACAAGCTGGAACAGCCGCACTTCATTACCCAGTACCCGTTCGAAGTGTCGCCGCTGGCCCGTCGCAACGACGACAACCCGAACGTCACCGACCGTTTCGAGCTGTTCATCGGCGGTCGCGAAATCGCCAACGCCTACTCCGAGCTTAACGACGCGGAAGACCAGGCCGAGCGCTTCATGGCCCAGGTGGCCGACAAGGACGCCGGCGATGACGAAGCCATGCACTACGACGCCGACTTCGTACGTGCCCTGGAATACGGCATGCCGCCAACGGCCGGTGAAGGTATCGGCATCGACCGCCTGGTGATGTTGTTGACCAACTCGCCGTCGATCCGCGATGTGATCTTGTTCCCGCACATGCGGCCACAAGCGTAAGCGTAGCGAAATCCGAAGCCGCCTTTTATAAGGCGGCTTTTTTATGTGGCGTTTTTAAGCGTCAAGCAAACAGCGCCAGGTTTTGATCTATTCAAGGATGTGTGTCGTGAACCGCGTAACCGCTCAAGAAGGCGCCGCCGGCATTGCCGCTGCCGTGGCTGAAAGCGTCCAGTACCAGGGCCGTAAGGCCAGCCGTCGGGGCAGCGAGCAACGCAGGCAAGACATTCTCGATGCAGCCATGCGCATCGTGGTGCGCGATGGCGTGCGCGCCGTGCGCCATCGGGCCGTGGCGGCCGAGGCCGGTGTGCCGTTGTCAGCCACTACCTATTACTTCAAGGACATCGATGACCTGCTCACCGATACCTTCGCCCAGTATGTTGAACGCAGCGCGGCCTTCATGGGCAAGCTATGGGTGCGTAACGAAGGCCTGCTGCGTGAGATGGTCGCCTATGGCGATGGCAGCCCGGAATCGCGCTCGCAACTGGCCGATGACATTGCGCGGCTGACCGCCGACTATGTGCTGCGCCAACTGACCAACCGCCGCGAACATTTGATGGCCGAACAGGCCTTCCGCCAGGAAGCCTTGCTCAACCCGCGCCTGGCTGAGCTGGTGCGGTCCCACCAGCAGATCCTGTTGCAGGGCACGGGGCAGTTTTTCCAGGTATTGGGCTCCCGCGAGCCGCAACAGGACGCCAAGGTGTTGACGGCGATTATCAGTCGGATGGAATATCAGGGCCTGCTGGGCGGCGCAGAGCCTCTGACCGGTGAAGAGATGCTTGAGATCCTCAAGCGTTACATGCATTTGGTGTTGGCCTCGGTCTGACACCGGGGGAGTCCAATGAAAACCTGGCGTGTGGCGGTAATCGCCTTGTCGTTCCTGTTGCTCAGCGGTTGCCTGGTCACGTTCAAGGACCCGTTGCCCGCCCATGAGGCGGCGCCGGATGAGTTGCTGGGCCATTGGACCAGCAGGAATGCCTGGGGCGAACCGCTCAATCTGCGCATCAGCCGTGCCGGTGAGCACCGCTACAAGGCGGTGAGCTACCCTAAAGCCACGCCGGCCCAGCGCGATGAGTACCTGTTTACCGTTTCGCGTCATGGCAACCGCTGGTACCTGTCGGCACCGTTGCCGGCCCGGTTCGGAGGGCATTACTTCCTGGCGGGGTTCGAGTTCGACGATAAGCACGAATTGGTGGTCTATAACCTCGACCTCGAACAGATTCACCAGGCCATCGGGCAACAGGTGCTGCAGGGCAGCAACGTGGAGACCGTCGAAGGCGCCGGCGTACGGGTCGACAGTTCCATGAGCCAGGTGTTTGCCTACCTGGATGATCCGGCCAATGCCGATGTGTTCGTTGAAGCCGTGCGCTACCAGCGTGCGGGCAAATAACGTTTAGAGAGGAAGCACCGGGTGGACGATTACCAGCAGACGATACGCAGCTTGTCCGATCGCATTGTGCTGGCGCAAACACCGATTCGCGTCCTCGACGCCGTGAAGTGGGACGACAACATTCGCCAGGGATTCCTCAAGGCCAAGGGCAAGGCCATGCCCGCCGTGGATCGCGACTACTACCTGAACCGACCGCTGTCGTTCGACTCCAGTGCGGTAAAGCTGGAATTCCAGAACATCGAACGCGACATCACTCGCCGCCTCGGCCAGTTCAGCCCGGTGGGGCAGATCATGCGTCGCATGTGCCGCGAATACCGCATGGTGGTGCGCATGCTCGAAGCCCGCGGCACCGAGGACTTCGGCCTGATTTCCCAGGAGCTGTACGGCGCCGCCTCCGATGCCTTCCACGCCGGCGACCCGACCCTGGCTGACCTGGGCCTGATGCTCTCCGACTACCTGAACAATATCGACGGCCGTGGCGACCTCAAGGACGAAGCCAAGACCCTGACCGCCAAAGACGCCGTGGCCCTGCTGCAAACCCGCCTGAACAAGGTATTTGGCGAAGCCGAAGAGACCATCCGGGTGTTTGAGTCCGACGGTATCGTTGCCGATGCCGCAGCGGGTGCCGACTACATCAAGATCCGCGCCGACGCGATGTTCAACGACCGCGACGTGCGTGCGCTGGAAGTCCACGAAGGCCTGGTGCATGTCGGTACCACGCTCAACGGCCAGAACCAGCCGATCTGCACCTTCCTGTCCAAGGGCCCGCCGTCGTCCACCGTGACCCAGGAAGGCCTGGCGATCCTCATGGAGATCATTACGTTCGCCTCCTACCCGAGCCGCTTGCGCAAGCTGACCAACCGCACCCGTGCCATTCACATGGTGGAAGAGGGGGCCGACTTCCTACAGGTGTTCGAGTTCTTCCGCGAGCAAGGCTTTGAAATGGCCGAAAGCTATGGCAACGCCAGCCGGGTATTCCGTGGCTCGGTGCCGAACGGCTTGCCGTTTACCAAGGATCTGTCCTACCTCAAGGGCTTTATCATGGTCTACAACTACATCCAGCTGGCCGTGCGCAAAGGCAAGCTGGAGCAAGTGCCGCTGCTGTTCTGCGGCAAGACCACCCTGGAAGACATGCGCACCTTGCGCCAACTGGTGGACGAAGGCCTGGTGGTGCCGCCCAAGTACCTGCCTGAACAGTTCCGCGACATGAACGCACTGGCGGCGTGGATGTGTTTCTCCAACTTCCTCAACCACTTGAGCCTGGACCGGATCGAGGCGGATTACTCCAATATCCTTTAAACGCTGTTATTCACGAGGCTTCAACGGATGAGAATCCTCGGCATTCTGTGCCTGCTACTCACATTGAACGGTTGCAGCTCCCTGCTGTTCTACCCCGAACCCGGCCTGCCATTCACGCCCGAAAAAGCGCACTTGCAATACCGCGATGTCACCCTCACCACGGCCGACGGCGTCAAGCTGCATGCGTGGTGGCTGCCGGCCAAGGCCGGAGTACCCGTCAAAGGTACGGTGCTGCACCTGCACGGCAACGGCGGTAACCTGGCCTGGCACCTGGGCGGCAGCTGGTGGTTGCCGGAGCAGGGCTACCAGGTACTGCTGCTGGACTATCGCGGTTACGGGCTGTCGGAAGGCAAGCCCTCACTGCCGGCGATTTATCAGGATGTGGACGCGGCGTTCAACTGGCTCGACCGGGCGCCCGAAACCCAGGGCCAGCCGCTGATTGTGCTTGGCCAAAGCCTGGGCGGCGCGCTGGCGGTGCATTACCTGGCGGAACACCCGCAGCGTCAGTCCCAACTCAAGGCCCTGATACTGGACGGCGTGCCCGCCAGTTATCGTGACGTAGGACAATTCGCCCTAAGCACCTCCTGGTTAACATGGCCCTTGCAGGTGCCCTTGTCTTGGCTGGTGCCCGACGCCGACAGCGCGATCAACGCCATGCCGCAACTGACCGGCGTGCCGAAATTGCTGTTCCACAGCCTGGATGACCCGATCGTGCCCGTGGCCA
This sequence comes from Pseudomonas sp. NIBRBAC000502773, assembly GCF_006517195.1. Lineage (NCBI taxonomy): Bacteria > Pseudomonadati > Pseudomonadota > Gammaproteobacteria > Pseudomonadales > Pseudomonadaceae > Pseudomonas > Pseudomonas sp. NIBRBAC000502773. The sequence goes on from NZ_CP041189.1 coordinate 4,708,219, forward strand.
ACGGTATCCGCCTGTATCAGGCCGCGCCGCCGCCAAGGGTATTGCAGTTGACCCGCGGCGGCCATGTGCAGACCTTTGCCGACAAGACCTGGCAAACCGTGATGCTGCGCTACCTGGACGACCCGCAGCACTTCAACGGCCTGCGCCGCCTGGGCGAGATTCCGAATTACCCCATTCCTAAAGCTGATCCATCAGAGAGCCCGCAATGAGCGAAGAACGCAACATGATCCCGCTGATCCTCACCGGTATCGGCACCATCATCGGCACCGTCGGCTGCCTGTGGTACTACGGCTATTTGCACTTCGCCAAGCCTGAGGATGCGCTGCTGCTCAGCGACTTCACCATGCTCAAGACCGTGCCGGGCGAGGACTACAAGATCTCCCTGACCCCGGCCGCTCAAGTGGCGCAGTGCGTCGATGGCGTGCTGGTCATGTTCGATACTGAGCAGAAAGGCTTGAGTGGGGTGTTGGTCAATAATAAGAAGCAGGCGGTGCGTTGCATGGGGCAGGAAACGCCGCAACTGCAACAGTAAGCCAGCGCGTCGAGTTCGTGGGAAAGTGCCACTCAATCTGAGGATTCGTCCCTTGGTGCAGGTCCGAGTCTTCGCAGGCCGGAACCATCTCTATTTGTCCGCCACAGACTATGGGCTGATCGGTATGACTGATCGGTCCTTATCCAATTTATTGTGGAGCTAATATTTATGAGCGGTATCAGCGCAATACGGCCTCAGATGAATGCGGACAGCTTTGGTGCCAGCGGAGGCAACGAGCAAGACCTCAGGGGGAAGATTAATGACACAGAAAACAAAATTAACGAATTGAAGGCAAAAGGTTCCCAGGGCGGGCAAGGAAGCGGTGGGGCCGGAGGAGGAGACACTCTCGAGGATTTGGAGAAGTTGCTGGAGAGGCTGAAGAAGGAGCTTGCACAACTGCTGCAATCAACTGCTCCGCAGGGCGCTCAAGGCGGCGAAGGTGGCGAAAAAGGTGAAGGACAGAGTGGTCCGCAAATCCAGCCGCCAAACTACCAAAGCTCAGGCCCCGTCTCCGCCTCCGCCTGATTGCCCACCCGTGGATAACCCGTCTGTCATAGGCGGGTTTTTTCACCGGGCATGGGGCGATAGTCGATGAGGACATCGGCACTTGCGGCAGTCATTGGCGACGGGATTATCTGGAACCATAGCGCGTCATAAAACCACAGAAGGCGGAGTTGCTTACACAGATCGAGGCTGAAAAGGTGGCGATACGCATTGCTGCAATCGACAACATGCTGGACATGATCAGGGGGCATGAGGCGCTGGTAAGGCGAGACGCTCGCAATCATGAGCTTGAGCAGCTGATGGATAAGCTCTCGCAAAATACGTACGGCTCGAAGGTCGAATTGCCCGCCGAGGATACACATCGCACTATCCAGTTCGGCGACCCGAAAAAAAACCCACCGTGAGGTGGGTTTTTTATCCAGCATCAATCAATCAGTTCGCCATGGACGAACGTGGCTTGACCGGCTGGTTGTCGTTGGAGATGGTCACTTCAACGCGGCGGTTCATGGCTCGGCCCGAGACGCTGCCGTTGTCGGCAACCGGATATTCCTTGCCATAACCCTGGGTCACGATGCGCGAGATATCCACGCCTTGCTGAGCCAGTGCGCGTTGTACCGAGGCCGCGCGGCGCTCCGAAAGGCTCTGGTTGTACGAGTCGGAACCGGTGCTGTCGGTGTAGCCTTCGACGATCACCTTACGATCCGGATTGTCACGCAGGAACTGCGCCAGCTTGGTGATGTTCACCAGGCCGCTGGATTTCAGGTCGGACTTGTTGGTAGCGAACAGCACGTCGCCGAATGTCACCAGCGTACCGCGATCGGTTTGCTTGGCATTCAGGCTGTCCTGCAGCTGTTTGATCTGCGCATCACGGGCCTCAAGCAGGGCACGGGCGCGTTCGTCGCCGGCGTTTTTCAGCTTGGCTTCGGACTCGCGCAGCGCGATGGTGTCTTTGGCCACTTCAACGCGCTGGTTGGTCAGGTAGGCCAGTTGATCGACCTTCTTCTGGTCTTCCTTGTCGCGGTAGGCCTTGTCAGCCTTGTCCAGCCATTCGCTGGCGTCCTTGGTTTCCAGCGCGGCAAGCTTGGTGGCTTGCGGGTTGGTTTGCAGGGACGAGAAGTTGGTCCGTGCGTTTTCCAGGTTCGCGTTGGGCGGGGTAGAGCAGGCCGCCAGGGCAACGCTCATTGCCAGCAGGGCAGGGATCATCAATTGTTTACGCATAGTCGTGTCGTCCTTTCAATTCGATATCGGGTGCAGTGCAATCAGGCGCGGCGCTTTATTTCTGCTGGATAGCAGCCGGGCGCATACCTTCCTGACGCAGCTCCTGAACAGCTTTCTGGGAATCCTTCACAGCCTGTTCGGCCTTGGCGGCCTGGGACTTGCGCTCTGCAACGCGAGCATCCCATTCAGCCTGTTCGGCCAGGCGACGCGCCTCGTCATAGTTCTTGTCGTGCATGGCGATTTCGGCTTGCTTGAGCTTGTCCTGGGCCGATTTCATTTCAACTGCTGCGTACTCGGTGCCGCCGGCGCTCACTGCGCTGTTGACGGCGGACTGAGTCACCGCGTATTGCTCGGTGGGCGGGTTGCCGGCGCAGCCAGCCAAAACGAAGCTGGTGCCGATTGCCAGCGCGGCCAATTTAAGCCCGCGCAGGTGGTTAAACGTGGATTTGGCAGTGCTGGTCTTCATCGTCTTCAACTCCATTGGATAGCTCCTAAAAACATCAAAATCCATCGCGGTCGATGAACGGCCGGGGCGCGGCGGTAAAGCACGACGGGCCCTTTCAAACGACCGTTCCAAGTGATGGCTTACTGGCTGTGACCGGAGGCTTTTTTCAAAAGTTCAGAAGAGATGGCGATTTGCCTAAAAAAATATCTGACTGATTGGTCAGGGTAGAAAATTGGAACTTTTGCCCCGTGCAGGGGTACTCAGAGCCTCGGTAGAGGCCCGGAATACGGGGTTCTGATGGGTGTCAATCGAGTCCGTCAGTGCTTTTGGTCGTCGGCACTGGCAGACAAATCATGCAGATAGCGACGGGACAAGGTCAGGAACCGAGGCGTTGGCCCGACGTCCTCATAGAGCGGGTCGCCCTCTTCATCGGTGGCGATGACCTGTTGTCCCTTGATGTAGGGAAAGCTCGCTTCCAGCTCCTCAAGGGCTGCGCCGATCAGCTCGCCGAGCAGTTCTTCGGTGTGGCGCTTGGGGTACATCTCGGCGATGGCTGCCAGCCGTGCAGCCGCCTCCACATCCAGATGGATGGCGTACTCGGTCTTGGTCAGGCGACCCTTGGCGTTCTCTTCCCAATGCTGGGCCAGTTCTCGAATTTTCATGGCAACCTCAATAAAGCCTGCGGTGGCAGGCGGTGATGAGTGACCAGCCGTGCGCGTGGATAAACGCGGCGGCTCACACTTGAGACTAGCTGCAAGTCACAAGGTTTAAAGTCTTGTCATAAAACGATGCCGGCGGCACTCTGACACACCTGCGCGTCCCGGATTTCTGGCTGGAGATTGGCTGATGAGTGATATCGATGCACGCTTGCGTGAGGATGTTCACCTGCTGGGTGAGCTGTTGGGCAACACCATTCGAGAGCAGTACGGCGATGATTTTCTCGCCAAGATCGAACAGATCCGCAAAGGCGCCAAGGCCGACCGCCGCGGAGCCGCCCCGGACAAAGCCGCGGGTGATGAACTGAGCGCCAGCCTCAATCAGTTGCAGGAAGACGAACTGCTGCCGGTGGCGCGGGCCTTCAACCAGTTCCTCAACCTGGCCAATATCGCCGAGCAGTACCAGTTGATTCACCGGCGCGACGAGTCGCAACCGGCGCCGTTCGAGTCCCGCGTATTGCCGGAGTTACTGGCGCGCCTGCAGGGCGAGGGCCACAGCAATGAGTCCCTGGCCCGCCAGTTGGGACGCCTGGACATCGAACTGGTCCTCACCGCCCACCCCACCGAAGTGGCGCGCCGCACCCTGATCCAGAAATACGACGCCATCGCCGCGCAACTGGCGCTGCAGGATCACCGCGACCTCACCACTGCCGAGCGCGAGCAGATCCGCCAGCGCCTGCAGCGCTTGATCGCCGAAGCCTGGCACACCGAAGAAATCCGCCGCACCCGACCCACCCCGGTGGATGAAGCCAAGTGGGGCTTCGCGGTGATCGAGCATTCGTTGTGGCACGCCATCCCCAATTACCTGCGCAAGGCCGACCAGGCGTTACACGCGGCGACGGGCCTGCGTTTGCCGCTGGAAGCCGCGCCGATCCGCTTTGCGTCGTGGATGGGCGGCGACCGTGACGGCAACCCGAATGTCACCGCGCCGGTCACCCGCGAGGTGTTGCTGCTGGCGCGCTGGATGGCGGCAGACCTGTACCTGCGCGATATCGACCACCTGGCCTCCGAACTGTCGATGCAACAGGCCATCCCGGCGTTGCAGGCCAAGGTCGGTGACAGCGTCGAACCCTATCGTGCCCTGCTCAAGCAACTGCGCGAACGCCTGCGCGCCACGCGCCAATGGGCCCATACCGCGTTGAGCAGCAGCACGCCGGCGCCTGCCGAGGTGTTGCAGAACAACCGCGACCTGCTCGAGCCACTGGAGCTGTGCTACCAGTCGCTGCACGCGTGCGGCATGGGCGTGATCGCCGACGGCCCGCTGCTCGATTGCCTGCGCCGGGCGGTCACCTTTGGCCTGTTCCTGGTGCGCCTGGATGTGCGCCAGGATTCCAGTCGTCATTCGGCGGCCATGACCGAAATCACCGATTACCTGGGCCTGGGCCGTTACGAGGACTGGAACGAAGACATGCGCATCAGCTTCCTGATGAAGGAGCTGGCCAACCGTCGACCGCTGTTGCCGGGCTATTTCAAGCCGTCGGCCGATACCGCCGAAGTGCTCAACACCTGCAAGGAAGTGGCCGCCGCGCCTGGCGCCTCGTTAGGCTCGTATGTCATCTCCATGGCCGGTGCCGCGTCGGACGTATTGGCGGTGCAACTGCTGCTTAAAGAGTCGGGCGTTCAACGGCCGATGCGCGTGGTGCCGCTGTTCGAAACCCTGGCCGACCTGGATAACGCCGGTCCCGTGATCGAACAACTGTTGCTGCTGCCGGGCTACCGGGCGCGTTTGCAGGGCCCGCAGGAAGTGATGATCGGCTACTCCGACTCGGCCAAGGACGCCGGCACCACCGCCGCCGCCTGGGCGCAGTACCGGGCCCAGGAGCGGCTGGTGGATATCTGCCGGGAGCAACAGGTGGAATTGCTGCTGTTCCATGGTCGCGGCGGCACCGTCGGGCGTGGCGGCGGCCCGGCTCACGCGGCGATCCTGTCGCAGCCACCGGGTTCGGTGGCGGGGCGTTTCCGTACCACCGAACAAGGCGAGATGATTCGCTTCAAATTCGGCTTGCCGGACATTGCCGAACAGAACCTCAATCTCTACCTGGCCGCCGTGTTGGAAGCTACGTTGCTGCCACCGCCGCCACCGGAGCCGGCGTGGCGCCATTTGATGGATGAATTGGCGGCCGACGGCGTCAGCGCTTACCGCGCGGTGGTGCGGGAAAATCCGCAATTCGTCGAGTATTTTCGCCAGTCCACCCCGGAGCAGGAGCTAGGCCGGCTACCTCTGGGCAGTCGCCCGGCCAAGCGCCGCGCCGGTGGTATAGAAAGCCTGCGCGCCATTCCGTGGATCTTCGGTTGGACCCAGACTCGCCTGATGCTACCGGCCTGGCTGGGTTGGGAAGCCGCATTGAGCAAGGCCCTGGAGCGCGGCGAAGGTGAACTGCTGGGACAGATGCGCGAACAGTGGCCGTTCTTCCGCACCCGCATCGATATGCTGGAAATGGTCCTGGCCAAGGCCGATGCCGATATTGCACGCCTGTATGACGAGCGCCTGGTGCAGCCGGACCTGTTGCCACTGGGGGCGCACTTACGCGACCTATTGTCGCAGGCATGCGACGTGGTGCTTGGCCTGACCGGCCAGTCGCAACTGCTGGCCCATAGCCCTGACACCCTGGAGTTCATCCGCCTGCGCAACACCTACCTCGATCCCTTGCACCTGTTGCAGGCCGAGTTGCTGGCGCGCTCGCGTCGCCAGGAAGCCGCGCAAGACAGCCCTCTGGAACAGGCGTTGCTGGTGTCCGTGGCCGGTATTGCCGCCGGCCTGCGCAACACCGGCTGAGGTTTTTTGCGTGTTCTCAAAGGCTTGCGGATAAACCACGACGGCCGCCCCGAAAGGGGTGGTCGGCGTTTACAGCGCGGGTTGCACTCAAGCACACCCTACCTATGACGTACGCGTGGCGCGGGTTCCTGCGACTTTTGGCGGCTTGTGTGGTTAGGGCCCGCTGTGTATCTTGATCAGCCTTTGGCCGTTTGGGCGGCCTGGGCCCATAGTTTCATGAGCCCTATATTATTTTTACGAGATTGGCCCCACGCGGCGAATCCGAGCGTCATCTCTATAAAAAATTGAGGAGCACATCGATGCGCGTCATTCTGCTGGGAGCTCCCGGGGCCGGTAAAGGTACTCAGGCAAAGTTCATCACTGAAAAATTCGGCATTCCACAAATCTCCACTGGCGACATGCTGCGTGCTGCCGTCAAGGCCGGCACCGAGCTGGGCCTGATCGCCAAGAGCGTGATGGACAGCGGTGGCCTGGTCTCCGATGACCTGATCATCAACCTGGTCAAGGAACGCATCAGCCAGGAAGACTGCAAGAACGGCTTCCTGTTCGATGGTTTCCCACGCACCATTCCCCAGGCCGAAGCCCTGGTGAAAGCCGGCGTCGAGCTGGACGCGGTGGTGGAAATCGCGGTTGAAGATGAAGAAATCGTCCAGCGTATCGCCGGTCGTCGCGTCCACGAAGCCTCCGGCCGCGTGTACCACACCGTCTACAACCCGCCTAAAGTTGAAGGCAAGGACGATGTCACCGGTGAAGACCTGGTGCAGCGCAAGGACGACACTGAAGAAACCGTGCGTCATCGCCTGTCTGTCTACCATTCCCAGACCAAGCCGCTGGTGGATTTCTACCAGAAGCTGTCCGCAGCCCAGGGCAAGCCGAAGTACAGCCATATCCCTGGCGTCGGCTCGGTGGAAGCCATCACCGCCAAGGTCCTGCAAGCACTGAGCTGATCCTTTATCGGCTTGATAGACAACGGCCCGCTTGCGGGCCGTTGTTGTTTATACTGGCGCACTTTTTTTGACTTGGACACCCACACCGATGAGCACCCTGCTGGCCCTGGACACCGCGACTGAAGCTTGCTCCGTTGCCTTGCTGCACGATGGCAAGGTCACAAGCCACTACGAGGTGATCCCGCGCCTGCATGCGCAGAAGCTGTTGCCGATGATCAAGCAGCTGCTTGAAGACGCGGGCACCACCCTGTCGGCCGTGGATGCCATCGCCTTTGGCCGTGGCCCGGGAGCGTTCACCGGGGTGCGCATCGCCATTGGCGTGGTCCAGGGCCTGGCCTTTGCGTTGGAGCGCCCGGTGCTGCCGGTCTCCAACCTTGCCGTACTGGCCCAACGTGCCTTGCGCGAACACGGCGCCCAGCAGGTGGCGGCCGCGATCGATGCGCGTATGGACGAAGTGTATTGGGGGTGCTACCGCGAAACGGCTGGCGAAATGCGCCTTGTCGGCGTGGAAGCGGTGCAGCCACCGGAATCGGCGGTATTGCCGGGCGATGCCAGCGGTGACTGGTTCGGCGCTGGCACCGGCTGGGGGTATGGCGAGCGTATCGGTGTTCAACCGGCTGGGCAGGACGCAACCCTGTTGCCTCACGCCGAAGATCTGCTGACCCTGGCACGCTTTGCGTTCGAACGTGGCGAGGCGATTCCTGCGGATCAGGCCGCACCGGTTTACCTGCGCGATAAAGTCGCGCAGACCAAGGCGGAAAGAGGGATTATTTGACGCCAAAAATGATGGCAATTTGAGGCAAAAGTCGCCAATCGTCAGAATTTCCCCGGGTTTTTAAACCTTTTTCAAATTATGTGTTCTAGTTATCACCAGAGCATTTGCGCGCTACGGATTGCGCCACTAAAATGCCATTACTGATAGCGAGTTCGCGCCTATGCGTATAGATGGATTTTCCTCACAGTCGTACCCGATCAAGCGCAAGCCGCGTAGGGCAAACGCCACGGTGGACGACTCCGTCGAGGATTCGCCGGACTTCATCGAGGTCCAATCCGATGCGCAGGCCAGTTCACAAGCCCGCATCAGCGGCGTTCCCGCCCGTCAGCAAGACATGGTCTTCCCGCGTTCCATGAGCAAAAGCGTTGCCACCGCCCTGGCCAGCTACCTGACCACCGCCGGATTTGTCGAATGGGATATGGAAGTGCTGGGTCTCGACATCCACATCTGATGCGCCTGCCTTACTACCTCGGCTGCCCGTCCTGGAGTGAAAACGCCTGGCGCGAGTACCTGTACCCAGCCGACGCCCGCTCCGGCGATTACCTTGCCCTTTATTCCCAGGTCTTCAACGCCGTCGAAGGCAATACCACGTTCTACGCTCGCCCTTCGGCCGCTACTGTGCAGCGCTGGGCTGAGATCATGCCCGACGATTTTCGTTTCACGGCCAAGTTCCCCGGTGACATCAGTCACGGTGGCGACTTGCGTGAGCAATTGCCGGCAGCGGAAAGTTTTGTCGGTTTGATGAGCTCGCTCGGTGAACGTGTTTCGCCGCTGTGGCTGCAGCTGTCGGCGAGTTTTTCGCCGCAACGCCTGGCTGAACTGGCCGGCTTTATCGATGGTCTGGAACGCCCGATGGCGGTGGAAGTGCGCCACCCTGAGTTCTTCGCCAAGGGCGATGCCGAGCGCATGCTCAACCGTTTGTTGCGTGATCGTGGTGTCGAGCGCATCTGCCTCGACCCGCGCGCCTTGTTCAGTTGCACGTCGACCTCGGCGGCGGTGCTGCACGCACAATCGAAAAAGCCCAAGGTGCCGCCCCGTCCGGCCGCGCTGACCCGGTTTCCCCAAGTGCGTTTTATCGGTCATCCGGAGCTTGAGGCGAATGACCCGTTCCTGGTGCCGTGGGTGGAAAAAATCGCGGGTTGGATCGAAGAAGGCCGCACACCCTACATGTTCCTGCACACCTCGGATAATCGTCTTGCCGCGCAACTGGCCCTGCGTTTTCACACGCAACTCATGGCGCGCCTGCCCGGCCTGCCGGCGCTGCCGACCTTGCATCGGGAACCCGAAGCCGAGCAACTGGGGTTACTCTAGGGCTCCTTTTTCCGCCAGGAGTCAGTCATGGATGCCCAAACCCTTCGCGCCGAAACCTTCAAGGCCCTGCATGAGCGCGACCGCGTCTTCGTGATGCCAAACCCGTGGGACGCCGGCTCTGCGGTGATGCTCACCAGCCTTGGCTTTGAAGCCCTGGCCACGACCAGCGCGGGTTATGCGTTCAGCCTGGGACGCCCGGACGCGGAAGGGGCGTTGTCCCTGGAAGACACCTTGCGCAATGCCAGCATGATTGCCAAGGCCACCGCGCTGCCGGTGGCGGCCGACCTGGAAAACGGCTTCAGCGATACCCCCGAAGGGTGTGCCGAAACCATCTTGCGGGCGGCGGCCAGCGGTATCGTGGGGGGCTCTATCGAAGATGCCACCGGCGTTGCCGTCGACCCGATCTATCCCTTCGACCTTTCCGTAGAGCGCGTGGAAGCCGCCGTCGCCGCTGCCCGCAGCTTGCCATTCCCCTTCACGCTGACGGCCCGCGCCGAAAACCTCCTGCATGGTCGCCTGGATCTGCCCGACACTATTCGCCGCTTGCAGGCCTACGCCGAAGCCGGCGCCGACGTGCTCTATGCGCCGGGCCTGCGCAGTGCCGAGGACGTGCTGGCGGTGGTCAAGGCCGTGGCGCCAAAGCCGGTGAACGTGTTGATGTCCGGCGGCCTCAAACTCAGCGTGGCGCAATTGAGCGCGATGGGGGTAAAGCGCATCAGCGTGGGCTCGGCCATGGCACTGGCGGCCTATGGTGAATTCTACCGAGCGGCCCAGGAAGTCTATGAGCTGGGCACGTTCAGCTTTACCGAGCGCTCGATGCTCTTCAGCCAGGCCAATCAGTTCTTCAAGGACTGAGCCGTGCGTTTTTTCAAACTGCTGGGTGCACTGCTGGTGCTCAGTGGTGCATTTGCCGTGGGTGTGTGGCGTGCCTGGTTGCCGCTGCCGGCTGAATGGAACCCCTGGTCGCCGCTGGACGTGAGGTCCAGTCCTAACCTGTTGACCCGCTACAAGCTGGGGCGCCTGCAGGATGACCCTGTGCTGTGCGACCAAGTGCTGAAAACTGCGGGTCTGCGGGTTAGCCATCAGGCTGACACGCCCGCCGACGCTGCCTGTCCGCTGCGCAATACCTTGCGCGTGCAGGGTGCGGACGTGGTATTAAGCAGCAGCTTTCTCGCCAGTTGCCCGTTGGCCGTGGCGTTCGCGCTGTTCGAGCGCCACAGCCTGCAACCGGCAGCCCAGGCGGTGTTCGGTCAGGCGGTGACACGGGTCGATCACCTGGGCAGCTTTGCCTGTCGCAACATGTATAACCGTGCCGAAGGGCGGCTCAGCCAGCATGCGTCGGCCAATGCCTTGGATATCGCCGGGTTTCGCCTGGCGGATGGGCGCAGTATCAGCGTGCTCAAGGATTGGTCCGGGGAGGGCGACAGCGCGCGGTTCCTGCGCCAGGTGCGCGATGGCGCCTGTGATGACTTCAATGTGGTGTTGAGCCCGGACTACAACGCCGCGCACCGCAACCATTTCCATCTGGACATGGGGCGTTGGTGGGTGTGTCGCTAGGCCGCCAGGCGCAGGTTGTGGGTGATCAGTGGGCGTGCCCAGTGGTAGTCGAAGTCCAGCGCCTTCTGTTGCGCCAGCAGTTCTTCGGTTGGGTAAGGCGTGGCGGGTGGTGGCAACAGGTCCAGTTCGAACTCGGCAATCGGCAAGTGCAGAGGGCGTGGTTCCGGCGCCGGGCCGGGCTCAGGCAATGGCTGGCCGGCAGTCAGGACGATGGGGCGAACCCAAGCGCTTTCGAAATTCTGCTGGCGCTGCTGGGCGACGATTTCATCCTGTGGGAACGGCTCGGCGGCCGGTGGCAGCAACTCGGTTTCGAATTCGGCGATGGGCAGGAACAGCGGCTCAGGTGGGGCGATCTCGGTGTCTTTGACGTCGCACTCGCGCTGCGTGAGGATCTGCGACAACAGGTCGGCACCGGCGCTGGGCTCTACCGTTGGGTCCGCCGGTGCCGGCGCCTTGGCGGCGAGCACGTCCGGCGTTTCACCGAGCTGCTCGGCCAGCGCCCGGGCGAAGAAGTCCTGCCACACATGACTCACCCCGGCCAGCGCTTGGGTATTGCGCAGGCCGTAGTGGTTATGGGTCGGCAGTACACCGATGGTTAGGGGGAGAATGTCTGACATTTTTCTCGGTCGACGCTCAGCTCTGGCAAAATACCTGACTGTTGTTTTTATCGGCCGTTGTTTGCCGATCCTTAATATTTTTGAGCGTAGCGATTGATGAGCGAACAACCAGCGGCCAGCCGCATCCAGGTCGAGGCCTTGGGCGAAGGTTTCCAGGCCCGGGCCGAGCAGTGGGCTGAACAGCTCGGCTTGCCTTTACAGCTCGCGAATGCGGATTTTTCCCTGCAGGTAGGCGAGCATGGCCTGCAACTGCAACAGCTGGGGCCCGACGCGCCGGGGCCGGTGCGGGTGGACTTCGTCGAAGGCGGCGCGGCTCACCGGCGGCTGTATGGTGGCGGCAGCGGACAGATGATCGCCAAGGCCGTGGGCATTGCCCAGGGCGTACGTCCCCGTGTGCTGGACGCCACGGCCGGTCTGGGCAAGGATGCGTTCGTGCTGGCCAGCCTGGGCTGTGAGATGAGCCTGATCGAGCGCCAACCGCTGATTGGCGCCCTGCTCGAAGATGGCCTGGCACGCGGCGCGGAGGATTTCGACGTGGCGCCCATCGTGGCGCGCATGAAGCTGCTCAAGGGTAACTCCATTGACGTGATGCTCAATTGGCAAGGGGAGCCGCCCCAGGTGATCTACCTCGACCCGATGTTCCCTCACCGTGAGAAAACCGCCCTGGTGAAGAAAGAAATGCGCCTGTTCCGGCCGCTGGTGGGCGATGATCCGGACGCACCGGCGTTGCTGGCCGCCGCCCTGGCCCTGGCCAGCCACCGCGTGGTGGTCAAGCGCCCGCGCAAGGCCCCCTGCATCGAAGGGCCCAAGCCGAGCCATGCGCTGGATGGCAAGTCCAGTCGGTATGACATTTATCCCAAGAAAGCGCTCAAGTCTTAAGCCACAAGCTGCAAGCAAAAGCGCTTTTCACTTGCTGCTTGCAGCTAACCACTTGCAGCTGCATCTCTCCTATAGGCCCGCATAAACAACCCCACCACCTCCTGCACATGGGCTTCGGCGGCTTCCTCACTCAACTGTCCGCCGCAGCCATACAGCAGGCAGAAGTTCGCGGTGCCCTTGAGCAGGCAGAAGAAGTGCTCGGCCGCCGTAAACGGTCTGTCGATGCTCAGCGCACCGCTCTGATCGATCTTGCCGAGCAGGCGCTCCATGCCCTGGAGCATGCGCATGGGCCCGGCTTCAAAGAAGATTTGGGAGAGTTTCACGTCCTGATTGCCGGTGGTCATCATCAGGCGATGCAGGTTCACCGACTCTTCACTGTTGATCAGCCGATGGAACCCCCGCGCGATATTCAACAATACCGTTTCCACCGGCATGCCTTCGGGCAGTTCGAAGTACATCACCGGCAACTGTTCCTCGCACTTGGCCACCACGGCGGCGGTGAACAAGGTTTCTTTGTCGGTGAAGTGGCTGTAGACGGTCAGCTTCGACACGCCGGCCTCAAGGGCCACGGCATCCATGCTGGTACTGGCGTAGCCATTGCTCAAGAACAGGGTTTTTGCTGCCGAGAGGATTGCCTGGCGTTTTGCCATGTCCTTGGGACGCCCGGGGCTATTGGTGTTTACACGATTGTCGGACATTTTCACCTTTAATACTGGACTGGCGAGTTTGGTATTAATAACATACCGGCCAGTATAATTATTCCTAGCTCCATTTGCGAAAGGTCCTTCAGCATGCGCAGCACTGTCCTGCCCTTTGCGTTGCCTGTCTGCCTGGTCTTCCTGTTGGCCGCCTGCGGCCATGAAGAAGCGGTCCAGACCACCGTCCGCCCGGCCATGGTGGTGCAGCCGCAACCCTCGGCGCAGTCGACGGACAGCTACCCCGGTGAAGTACGCGCTCGCTATGAGCCTGACCTGGCCTTTCGGATCGGTGGCAAAGTCAGCAAGCGTCTGGTGGAGGAGGGCGAGCGGGTCAAGACCAACCAGGCGCTGGCGGAACTTGACCCTCAGGATGTGCGCCTGCAACTGGAGGCCGCCCGTGCCCAGGTCGCCGCTGCCGAGGCCAACCTGCGCCTGGTACGCGCTGAGCGTGATCGCTACAAGACCCTGATGGACCGCCAGATGGTCAGCCGTTCCCAGTACGACAATTCCGAAAACCTTTACCGTTCCGGCGAAGCGCGCCTCAAGCAGATCAAGGCCGAGTTCGACGTGGCCAGTAACCAGGCCGGCTACGCCGTATTGCGCGCCCCCCAGGATGGCGTCGTAGCCAAGCGCGCGGTGGAAGTCGGCCAAGTGGTCTCCGCTGGCCAGACCGTGTTCACCCTGGCTACCGATGGCGAGCGCGAAGTGCTCATCAGCCTGCCCGAACAAGGGTTTGGTCGCTTCAAGATCGGTCAACCGGTCGCGGTGGAGTTGTGGAGCCAGCCGGGCCAGCGTTTTACCGGGCGCATCCGTGAACTGTCGCCTGCGGCTGATCCAAAATCGCGCACCTTCGCCGCTCGCGTTGCCTTCACCGGCGGCAAAGTCCCGGCGGAACTGGGGCAAAGCGCTCGCGTATTCATACAGGCCGACGGCGTTGTTCCGCTGTCGGTACCGCTGTCTGCCCTGAGTGCGGAGAACGGTGCGTCCTACGTCTGGCGTGTACAGCCGGACAACACCCTCAAGCGCACACCGGTACGCATTGGCGCCTTCGGTGAAAAAACCGTACCGGTGCTGGAAGGCTTGACCCCCAACGACTGGGTGGTCGCAGCAGGCGTGCATGTGCTCCACGAGGGCCAGCAAGTGCGCGCGGTGGATGGCTCCAACCGTGTAGTGAACCTGGCGGCCAAGGAGTAGTCCCCGATGGCTTTCAATCTTTCCGAATGGGCGTTGCGTAACCGCCAGATCGTACTGTTCCTGATGATCCTGCTGGCTGTGGTCGGCACCTTGTCCTACACCAAGCTGGGGCAAAGCGAAGATCCACCGTTTACCTTCAAGGCCATGGTGATCAAGACCAACTGGCCCGGCGCTACGGCCCAGGAAGTCTCGCGCCAGGTCACCGAGCGTATCGAGAAAAAACTGATGGAGACCGGCGAATACGAGCGCATTGTCTCGTTCTCTCGCCCGGGTGAGTCCACCGTCACCTTCATTGCGCGCGACTCCATGCACTCTGTGCAGATTCCTGAGTTGTGGTACCAGGTGCGCAAGAAGATCAGCGACATCCGGCAGACCTTGCCGCCGGATATCCAGGGGCCGTTTTTCAACGACGAGTTCGGTACCACCTTCGGCAATATCTACGCCCTGACCGGCGACGGCTTCGACTATGCCGTGCTCAAGGACTACGCTGACCGCATCCAGATTCAACTGCAACGGGTGGCGGATGTGGGCAAGGTCGAGTTACTTGGCCTACAGGATGAGAAGATCTGGATCGAGCTGTCCAACCTCAAGCTCGCCACTCTTGGCCTGCCGTTGGCCGCTGTACAGCAGGCGTTGCAGGAGCAGAACGCGGTGTCCACTGCCGGCTTCTTTGAAACCCCGAGCGAGCGTGTGCAACTGCGCGTGTCGGGCAACTTCAAGACGGTGGAAGAGATCCGCAACTTTCCGATTCGTGTCGCTGATCGAACCTTCCGGATTGGCGATGTAGCCGACATTCACCGTGGCTTCAACGATCCACCGGCACCGCGCATGCGTTACATGGGGGCGGATGCTATCGGACTGGCCGTGGCCATGCGTGATGGCGGCGATATCCTGGTGCTGGGCAAGGCCCTCGAAGGCGAATTCGCACGTTTGCAAAAGAACCTTCCGGCGGGCATGGAGCTGCGCAAGGTGTCAGACCAACCGGCAGCGGTGAAAACCGGTGTCGGCGAATTCGTGCAGGTGTTGGCCGAGGCATTGGCAATTGTCTTGCTGGTGAGTTTCTTCTCCCTCGGCATACGCACTGGCATGGTCGTAGCCCTGGCGATTCCGCTGGTGCTGGCAATGACCTTTGCCACCATGTATTACCTCGGTATCGGCCTGCACAAGATTTCCCTCGGTGCGTTGGTGCTGGCCCTCGGCTTGCTGGTGGATGACGCCATCATTGCCGTGGAAATGATGGCAATCAAAATGGAGCAGGGCTACGACCGGCTCAAAGCGGCCAGTTTTGCCTGGACCAGCACCGCCTTCCCGATGCTCACCGGTACGCTGATCACGGCGGCCGGTTTCCTGCCGATTGCCACCGCGCAGTCGAGCACAGGTGAATACACACGCTCGATCTTCCAGGTGGTGACGATCGCGTTGCTCGCCTCATGGATCGCCGCCGTGGTATTTGTGCCGTACCTGGGGGAAAAACTCCTGCCGGACCTGGCGAAGATTCACGCGGCCAAACACGGCATCGATGGCCCGGATCCCTACGGCACGCCGTTCTACCAACGTGTAAGACGTTTGGTGGAGTGGTGCGTGCGTCGGCGCAAAACCGTGATTGTCCTGACGTTGCTACTGTTTATCGGCTCGGTGGCGTTGTTTCGCTTTGTGCCGCAACAGTTCTTCCCGGCCTCAGGCCGCCTGGAGCTGATGGTCGACCTGAAATTGGCTGAAGGCGCTTCCCTGAGCAATACCGCCGACCAGGTCAAGCGCCTGGAAGCCTTGCTCAAGGAACACGCCGGCATTGATAACTATGTGGCCTACGTCGGCACCGGTTCGCCGCGTTTCTACCTGCCCCTGGACCAGCAACTGCCAGCGGCCAGTTTTGCGCAGTTCGTGGTGTTGGCTAAGACCATCGAGGGCCGCGAGAGCCTGCGCACCTGGCTGATCGAAACCCTCAACGAACAATTCCCCGACCTGCGCTCGCGGGTTACCCGCCTGGAAAACGGCCCTCCCGTCGGCTATCCGGTGCAGTTTCGCGTAACCGGAGAACACATCGAGGAAGTCCGCGCCCTTGCACGGAAGGTCGCGGCCAAGGTTCGCGAAAATACCCACGTCGTCAACGTGCACCTGGACTGGGAAGAGCCGAGCAAGATCGTCTACCTCAATATCGACCAGGACCGCGCCCGCGCCCTCGGCGTCAGTACCGCCAACCTGTCGAAATTCCTGCAAAGCTCACTGACCGGTTCCAGCGTCAGTCAATACCGGGAGGACAACGAGTTGATCGAAATCCTCCTGCGCGGCACCGTCCACGAGCGCACCGAGTTATCGCTGCTGCCCAGCCTGGCGGTGCCGACCGACAACGGTAAAAGCGTGGCCCTGTCGCAGATCGCCACCCTCGAATACGGTTTCGAAGAGGGCATTATCTGGCACCGCAACCGCTTGCCGACGGTGACCGTGCGCGCCGATATCTACGGCAAGGAACAACCGGCAACGTTGGTCCAGCAAATCCTGCCAACCCTTGAGGGTGTGCGCGCCGAACTGCCGGATGGCTACCTGCTGGAAGTCGGTGGTACCGTCGAAGACTCCGCCCGCGGGCAGAACTCGGTGAAGGCCGGCGTGCCGTTGTTTATCGTGGTGGTGCTGACCTTGCTGATGCTGCAACTGCGCAGCTTTTCACGCACGGCGATGGTGTTTCTGACCGCGCCGTTGGGCCTGATTGGCGTGACGCTGTTCCTGCTGGTGTTCCGCCAGCCCTTCGGCTTCGTGGCCATGCTCGGGACCATCGCGTTGTCGGGGATGATCATGCGCAACTCGGTGATCCTGGTGGACCAGATCGAGCAGGACATCAAGGCCGGGCTGGCGCCGTGGCAGGCAATTATCGAAGCTACCGTTCGGCGTTTCCGCCCGATTGTGCTGACTGCCCTGGCGGCGGTGCTGGCGATGATCCCGCTGTCACGCAGCGTGTTCTTCGGGCCGATGGCGGTGGCGATCATGGGCGGCTTGATCGTGGCGACGGCGTTGACCCTATTGTTCCTTCCGGCCCTGTATGCTGCGTGGTTCCGAGTGAGGAAGGACGTCGCGTAATCATGCTGGCCACTGTTTCTGCCCTGATGTTGTTGCTGGTCGCCCCCGGCCCGACCAATACCCTGCTGTTTCGTGCCGGGCTGCTGTTCGGGTTCCGGGCTTCGTGGAAACTGGCCTTTATCGAGTGTCTGGCTTACCTGCTGCAGGTCTCACTGTGGGGCGTAGCGCTGGTTTACCTGGCGATGTATTCGCCGTGGGCATTGAAGGCGACGCAACTGGCCGCGGCCTGTTACTTGCTGTACGTCTCCTACAACCTGTGGCAGCGCAAAGGTGCTGCCATCGACCTGAACAGGGATCGATTCTCCGGGCTGTATTTCTTTTGGTTGACGGTCATGAACCCCAAGGGGCTGTTGATCGTGTCGTTCATCGCGCCGGCCGGCGCCTTTATCACGCTGCAAGGTTATGTGGGGTTCATGACCGCTCTTGCCTTGGTGGTGATACCCGTCGGTTGTGCCTGGATCATTCTCGGCAGCCAATTCGAAGGGTTTCAGAAGACCTGGTTGACCCCCTTGAAGATCAATCGTGTCACCTCTGTGGCCATCTGCGGCTTTGCCACGCTCATGATGGGGCGCTTGGTCGAGACGCTCCTGCAGTAGGGATGACGCCTACAGGAGGTGTGGAACCAATCTTATGTGATTGCCACTTAACGTTACCTGATTGGCAGGTACCTGTTTCTGCGTAGGGTAGAAGCAGGAGTGATTGAAACGCAAGGAGTTCAATGTGCTTTTCTTCCCTCTCGTTCTTCCGCTTCTTTTCGGTGGGTTTGGTCGTCCTCAGTGCTGTAGGCCACCTGAGCCTGAACCTGCTCGACCTATACCTTCACCCCACAGTGTTACAACAACGACTACCACAACGGTTAATGGCCCAGTAACAGGTTACTTCCCAACGCACCGACTCTACTAAGTGCTTTCACACTAAAACGCCCCGAAACAGTCGGGGCGTTTTTTGTAGGGGGTGAGGTGCTCCAGCCATTATTCAGAGTGTGCCAAACACCTTCTTCGCCAGACTGGTGGCCGCCGCCGCCGGGTTCTTGCGAATCGTCTCTTCCTGCTGCGCAATCATCTTGAACAAACCATCCAGCGCCTGTTCGGTCACGTAGTTTTCCACATTGGCGCTCTTGGCATCCACGGCGCCAAACGCGGCGGCCTTGCCTGCGAGGGCGTTGTACTGCTGGGCCACGCCCACCTTGTCGGTGGCGGCCTTGACGATCGGCAGGAACTTGGCGCGGATCTGTTCGCGACTGCTCTTGTTCAGGTACTGGGTGGCGGAGTCCTGGCCGCCGCTGAGGATGCCCTTGGCGTCGGTCACGCTCATGTTTTTCACCGCGTTGACCAGGATCGGCTGGGCCTGGGTCACGGCGGTTTCAGCGGCTTTGTTCATGCTGTCTTCCAACTGCGTGACTTGGTCACCCATGCCGAACATTTTCAGCTTGTCGGCGACTTTGCCCAGCTTGCCCGGCAGGCCGATCTTCACTTCAGGGTTGTTGCTGAAACCACCGGGTACACCCAGTTGTTTCACGGCGATCTGTGCGCCTTGGGTCAGGGCGTCCTTGAGGCCGCCGCTGGCGTCGCCCTGGGACAGGCTACTGAGGTCCAGGGCCACGGCATTGGCGCCGAGCAGCAGGCCGGCACACAGGGCAGTGAGGCGAAGGGAGTTGCGGAGCATGGGCGCTTCCTTATGTTCGAGTTCAGGGTGCTACGGCGTTCACGCGCACGCGCAGCGGCTGTGGATCCTGGCCGTTGAGCTGCACCGTGTGCCGTTCGGTGGTGATAAACAGTAGCTTGCCGTCCAGCTCGATGCGAGCGCTCACCGAATAACTGTGGCCCGGCTTGACCTGTGCGGGGTCGTAGGTCAGGTGAAACGGCAGCGGCACCTGGCCTTTGACCGGGCCTTTCTGCTCGGCCAGCGTCACCGCGGGCGCATCCGCCAGGGACACGTCCTGGAGGCTCACGCTCAAGGTGGCAGCGGGCGGCAGGGCAATGCGTTGCAGGTAGAACACTTCGCCGTCGAGGCTGGCCTTGGGCGCTGGATGCATGGATTGGCAGGCTCCGAGCAGGGCGGTGAGGCCCAGGAGAATGATCTTTTTCATGGTGCAGCTCCTTTTCAACGGCGCCAGCATCCAACTGGCGCCTTGTTCAATCTAGCGTGTTTCTTCCGCTTCCACCGGCGCTTCGGCCGCGCCATCCACACGGTGCAAGGCCACCTGGCGGATCGACAGGCGAATCTCCGCGGGCAACACGCGCTTGGCCGCACCTTCGGCCAGTTCGCCGAGCAGGTCGTGGTAGCTCAACTTGCCGGCCTCGTCGCGGCGCAGCACATCTTGCTCCAGCAAGGTCTGGATGAAATGTCGGAAAAGGCTCTTGTCGAAGAATTCCGGGGCGTTGAGGCCATGCAGGATCGACAGGCGCTGGGCCATGATCGTGCACAGATCTTCCAGTTCTTCGGCGCTGATGCTGTTCTGGCCGCTGTTGAGCAGCAGCGAGATCGCCATGTAGAAGCGTTGCAGGGTCTGGGCGATGGTCTTGGACAGCAGGGTCAGCAGTACGAAGTGTCGCGAGCTTGGTGCAGGGCGCAGGAACACATTGTTTTCGAAGCGCAGCAGACCCTGTTCGACGAACGCGTCCAGCCATTGATCGACCACCGTATCCAGCTCTTCCAGCGACCAGCGGATAAACAGCTCCGATTGCAGGTACGGGTACAGCGCGTGGGTATAGCGCAGGATCTGCTCGCGGCTCATCCGCGAGCTGCTCTGGAAGAAGCTGGCCAGCAGCGCCGGCAGGGCGAAGATATGCAGCACATTGTTGCGGTAGTAGGTCATCAGGACGGCGTTCTGCTCGTCCAGGTACAGAATTTTGCCCAGGGCATCGCTCTGTTCCGACAGCAGGTCCATGTCCTTGACGTGCTTGATCAGCGCCAGGCCGTCGCCTTCGGGCAAGGTGGTGTGGGGCGAATAAGGCACGCGGCGCAGCAGCGCCAGGTACAGGTCCAACTGGCGGGCCATGGCCTGTTCATCCAGGGCCAGGCGCGTGGTCGACAGCAGCGCCAGGGCCACCAGGTTCACCGGGTTCACGGCGGCGGCTTCGTTCAAGTGGCGGGCCACCTGTTCGCCGAGGCGATTGGTGGTTTCGTTGAGCCAGGCCGGTTTGTAGTTCGGGCCCAGTGCCTGGGCGCGCCAGTCCGGTTGCTCGGCGTCGAGGAACTCGGCCAGCTTGATCGGCTCGCCGAAGTTGACCGCGACCTGGCCAAAGCGCTGCTTGAGCGCGCCGACCACTTTGAAAATATCGAAGATCGACTCTTTCTTCTTGCTCGCACCCCGCAGCTCGCCGAGATACGTGCGGCCTTCGAGCACGCGCTCATAGCCGATATACACCGGCACGAACACGATCGGCATGCGCGAGGAGCGCAGGAAACTGCGCAGCGTAATCGCCAGCATCCCTGTCTTCGGCTGCAGCATGCGCCCGGTGCGCGAGCGCCCGCCTTCGACGAAGTACTCCACCGGGAAGCCCTTGGTGAACAAGGTGTGCAGGTATTCGTTGAACACCGAGGTGTACAGCGGGTTGCCCTTGAAGGTGCGGCGCATGAAAAACGCACCGCCACGGCGCAACAGGCTGCCGATCACCGGCATGTTCAGGTTGATGCCGGCGGCGATATGCGGCGGGGTCAGGCCATTCTTGAACAGCAGGTAGGACAGCAGCAGGTAGTCGATATGGCTGCGGTGGCAAGGCACATAAATCACCTCGTAGCCCTGGGCAACCTGTTGCACGCCCTCGATGTTATTGACCTTGATGCCGTCGTAGATCTTGTTCCAGAACCAGCTCAGCACCACTTCCAGGAAGCGGATCGCGGTGTAGGTGTAGTCCGAGGCGATCTCGTTGCCGTAGCGCAGGGCCAGGGCCTTGGCTTTTTCCGGGCTGATTTTTTCCCGCTCGGCTTCGTCAACGATGGCCTGGCGCACCAGCGGCATGTTGACCAGGCCTTTCACCAGATTGCGCCGGTGGGACAAATCGGGGCCGATCACCGCCGTCTTCAGGTTACGAAAGTGCACGCGCAGGATGCGTTGGGCCATGCGTACGGTGCGTTCGTGGCCTTTATTGTGCTCGATCAATTCACGCAGGTTGATGGGCGCGGAGAATTGCACACGGGTCTTGCGCCCCAGGATCAGGATGCTCAACAACCGGCGCAGACGCCCGGTGACCGCCCAGCTGTCGGCGAACAGCAACTTCCACGGGCTCGACTCGCTCGCAGGGGTTTGCCCCCAGAACACGCTGACCGGAATGATTTGTGCATTCTCTTCGGCGTGTTCGCTGAGGGTGTTGACCAGGCGGGTCAGGGTCGGCGGCGCGCCGCGCTTGTCCTGGCGCCCCAGCCAGTCCGGCTCGGGCGTGAGGTAGAAGAACGCCGCGGGTTCCATCAACGGGCCTACCGATACCGGCAGTACCGGGCGCGGCAGGCCGGCCTTGGTGCACTCGGCATCGACCACGGCCAATTCGGTGAGGGAGGGCGATTGCAGGACGTAAAACACCGGCCGGCTGCGGTCCAGGTTGAGGGTAAGGGACGACTGGTTGATCGTCTCCGAGCGAACCCAGAGGTACAACAGTCGGCGCAAGGTGCCAAACACCAGACGGCGGAACGGGGAGCGGGTCATAGGCGAGCTGCTTCAAGTGGGAAAAACCGAGCAGGCGCTCGGGCGGGTAGTGTGCCGTATTCGCCGAAAATCGGCAAAAAAGCAGCGATGTAAACTTGAGTTGATCGTTTTTGAGCCTGTCTTATACTCGGCAGTTCAACGCGATCGGCTCAACAATAACAATCAAGTGGGAGTGAACAGATGGCAACGCGCGAGACAGGCAATGTGAAGTGGTTCAACGACGCCAAGGGCTATGGCTTCATCCAGCGTGAAGATGGCAAGGATGTATTTGTGCACTACCGCGCCATTCGCGGCGACGGCCACCGTTCATTGGCCGAGGGCCAGCAGGTGGAATACGCCGTGGTAAGCGGCGAGAAGGGGCTGCAGGCGGAGGATGTGGTCGGTTTGTAATGCGGATTTGTTACACCGCAGAACCCATGTGGGAGGGGGCTTGCCCCCGATTGCGGAGTGCCAGTCACTGAATATATTGGCTGATACACCGCTATCGGGGGCAAGCCCCCTCCCACATTTGATTGGGTTAACAGTTCGGCTCAGGCAGTTTTCCAGGTGATCTGCTCTTCACCGTCCGCGCTGATGCGGATCCAGGTGTCGGCGCTGTCCTCACCTTCTTCCTCGACCCAGCTCCCCGGTGCGCAGCGCACTTCCACGTTCAGCGCAGCAAACGCAGCGCGGGCGCAGGCAATGTCGTCTTCCCACGGCGTCTGGTCACTTTCCAGGTACAGGCTGTTCCACTTGCCTACGGCTTTCGGCAGCCAGGTGACGGGCACATTGCCGGCCTTGCACTTGTAGGTCTGGCCACGCTGGACCCAGTCGCTGCATGGGCCCAGGGCAGCGCCCAGCCAGGCGGCGATGGCCTTGTAGTCGACGTCGGCGTCCTTCAGGTAAATCTCGATATCGGGTTGGCGCATGGATATTCCTCGTTGCGGGATTCGAAAATCCATTCGCGGATGGTTAAACGTCGGTTATTGAAGCACGAAATAATCGTAGCGCATCGATACTGTGACCAGCAGCGGCTCGGCCGCCTCGATCACCTCGGCACGGCGTTCGGCGCTGGCACGCCAGCCATGGGGGGTCATGGCCAGCAGGTTGGCGCGGTCCCGGGGTTCGGCCAGGCTCAACGTGAATTCCAGGGTTTCACTGTGGGCCAGGCTCATGCCGTCCGGCACCAGGGCCAGGTGCTTGTCGTCGGTATACTCGCGCACTTCGTCGTACAGGCGCTCGCGCAGTTCCATCAGGTGGCCGCTGGTCGGGCCGACCTTCATCAGGCCGCCGCCGGGACTGAGCAGGCGCTTGGCTTCTTGCCAATCCAACGGGCTGAACACACTGGCGAGGAACTGGCAGCTGGCGTCGGCCAACGGCACGCGGGCCATGCTGGCGATCAACCAGGTCAGCGCCGGGTTGCGTTTGCACGCGCGCTTGACCGCTTCCTTGGAAATGTCCAGGGCGTAGCCATCGGCATGGGGCAGGGCCGCGGCGATTTGCGCGGTGTAGTAACCCTCGCCGCAACCGATGTCTACCCAGCGCTGCGGTGCGCGTTCGGCGGCCAGCTCGGCCAGGCGCCTGGCCACCGGGGCGTAGTGCCCGGCGTTGAGAAAGTCACGGCGCGCCTCGACCATCGCCAGGTTGTCGCCCGGGTCGCGGCTGTTCTTGTGCTGCACCGGCAACAGGTTCAGGTAACCCTGGCGCGCGCGGTCGAAACGGTGCCCGGCCGGGCACGCCACGCCATTGTCCACCGCGTTGAGCGGGGCGCTGCAAATCGGGCAGGCCAGCATCAGGCGAGCAACTTGATCAGGGTCTGGTAATAGATTTCGGTCAGCACGTCGAGGTCGCTGGCCAGGATCCGCTCGTTGACCTGGTGGATCGTCGCGTTCACCGGGCCCAACTCGACCACCTGGGTGCCGAGGGTCGCAATGAAGCGCCCATCGGAGGTGCCGCCACTGGTGGAGGCCTGGGTCTCACGCCCGGTGATCGCCTTGATGCTGGCCGACACCGCATCGAGCAACGCGCCAGGCTCGGTGAGGAACGGCAGGCCCGACAGCGCCCACTCCACATGCCAGTCCAGGCCATGCTTGTCGAGAATCGCCGCAACGCGCTGTTGCAGGCCTTCGACCGTGGATTCGGTGGAAAAACGGAAGTTGAACACCGCCGTCAGGTCACCCGGAATCACGTTGGTGGCGCCGGTGCCAGAGTTGAGGTTGGAGATCTGGAAGCTGGTCGGCGGGAAGAAGGCGTTGCCGTTGTCCCAGTGCTCGGCGGCCAGTTCGGCCAGGGCCGGCGCGGCCAGGTGGATCGGGTTCTTCGCCAGGTGCGGGTAGGCCACATGGCCCTGCACGCCGCGCACGGTCAGGGTGGCGCCGAGGGAGCCGCGACGGCCGTTCTTGACCACGTCACCCACCAGGGTGGTGCTCGACGGTTCGCCGACGATGCACCAGTCCAGGCGCTCCTTGCGCGCAGCCAGGCGTTCGATCACGGCCTTGGTGCCATGGTGTGCCGGGCCTTCCTCATCGCTGGTGATCAGGAACGCGACCGAGCCCTTGTGGTCCGGGTAGTCGCTGACGAAGCGCTCGGCCGCCACCAGCATGGCGGCCAGGCTGCCTTTCATATCGGCCGCGCCACGCCCGCAGAGCATGCCGTTTTCGTCGATCAATGCGTCGAAGGGGTCGTTCTGCCAGGCTTGCACCGGGCCCGTGGGGACCACGTCGGTGTGGCCGGCGAAGCACAGCACCGGGCCGTCATGCTTGCCATGGGTGGCCCAGAAGTTGTCCACGTCCTCGATGCGCATCGGCTCCAGCGCAAAACCGGCGTCGCCCAGGCGCTGCATCATCAGCTTCTGGCAATCGGCGTCGATCGGCGTGACCGAGGGACGACGGATCAGGTCGATGGCAAGTTGAAGGGTCGGCGAAAGGTCGGCATGGGCCGTCATGGGAAAACTCCGGAAAGCATGTCTGGAAGAGCGGGGCGGGCGGACAAAACGGCCGTTATCTTATAGCAAAACGGCGACCAGAGGCCGCCGTTTAGTGCATTGCGCAAGTTTTTAAGCCACAGGTGCAGGCTCAGGTGCCACGGCCGGTTTCGGCAGCGACGACAGGAACGCCATGATCAACGCCGCCACATACGGCAGCGATTGCACCAGCAGCATCACCACCCAGAAACGTATGTCATTGCTCGGCAGGCCCTGCACCAGGTAGATCCCCAGCGCCGCGCCCCACAACAGCAGCATGATGAACATTTCTTCGCGGGCTTCGGAAATCGCTACCCAGAAGCCGTGGTTATCCGCGTTTTTCGGTGTACGAAAGAACGGAATGCTGGTGGTGAAAAAGCCATACAGCACCGCCTTGGCGATGGTGTGGGACAACGCCAGGCCAGCCAGGGCGGCGCAGAATGCATCCTTGAGGTTCACACCTACCGCGCGGCGGTAGAGGAAGATGATCTTGCCCACCTTGAACACGAACAACGCCAACGGCGGGATCGCGAAAATCAACAGCGGCGGGTCGACCCGCGTCGGCACGATGATCATCGCCGCCGACCACAACAGCGCGCCGACGGTGAAGAAGATGTTCATGCCGTCCGCCACCCACGGCAACCAGCCCGCGAGGAAGTGGTAGCGCTGGCCACGGGTCAGCTCGGTGTCCTTGCCGCGCAGCAGGCTGGCGGTGTGACGCTTGATGATCTGGATCGCGCCATAGGCCCAGCGGAAACGCTGTTTCTTGAAGTCGATAAAGGTATCCGGCATCAGGCCCTTGCCGTAGCTGTCGTGGTAGTACGCCGCCGACAGGCCTTTCTCGAATACCCGCAGGCCCAATTCGGCGTCTTCGCAGATGCACCAGTCGGCCCAGCCCAGTTCCTCGAGCACCGAGCGACGGGTCATGGTCATGGTGCCGTGCTGGATGATCGCGTCGCGGTCGTTACGGGTGACCATGCCGATATGGAAGAAGCCTTTGTATTCGGCGTAGCATAGCTTCTTGAAGGTGCTTTCGTTCTGGTCGCGGTAGTCCTGCGGCGACTGCACCACGGCGATTTTCGGGTCGGCGAAGTGCGGCACCATGTGCTTGAGCCAGTTCGGCGACACGCAGTAGTCCGAGTCGATCACCGCGATCACTTCGGCATCCTTGGCGGTGTGCGGGATCAGGTAGTTCAGTGCACCGCCCTTGAAACCGGCCAGGGGCGCGACGTGGAAAAACTTGAAGCGCGGGCCCAGGGTTTCGCAGTAGTCGCGCACCGGCTCCCACACCGCCGGGTCCTTGGTGTTGTTGTCGATGATCAGGACTTCGTAGTCCGGGTAATCGAGGGCGGCCAGGGCGTCGAGGGTCTGTTTGACCATCTCTGGCGGCTCGTTGTAGCACGGCACATGGATCGACACTTTCGGGCGGTAATCCGATTCCCCTTCCACCGGCAGGAATTCACGCCGGCGCTTGTGGGTCCATACCGCTTCCGCCAGTTCGTGGGCTTCGGTCAGCAACACAATGAACACGCCCAGGGCGCCCAGGGCCAACAAGATGCCGACGGTCACGCTGAACCAGGTGCTGTATTGCTGGCTGTAGTCGTAGCCGATCCACACCAGTACCGAACCGCAGAGGAACGCGATAAAGGTCAGGAAGGTGCGGCCACGCTGGCGCAGGGATGAGCCGTCGATCATCAGCAGGGTCAGGGACAGCAAGGCGAGCACCACCGAGCCGATCGCCAGGACGCGCCACTGCGGGATTGCCACCACCGGCCCTTCGAAGTTGAATTTCTGCTGGCGCGCAGCGTTGTAGACGCCCCAATACGCGCCGGCCGAGCCTTCGTCGCTGACCTTCCACGGCTGGTCGAAGGCCTCGATCACGAAGTAGTTGTAGCCCTGGCGGTTCAGCTTGTTCACCAGCGTACGCAGGTAAATGGCCTGGTCTGCCGGGGACGTTTCATTACCGCCGCGCATACGGCCGTTACTTGGCCAGCCCACTTCCGACAACAGCAGCGGTTTTTTCGGGAACAATTTCTTCAGGTCCCTGGCGCGGTCGAGTACGTACTGGCCGGCCTTGTCCATCGGGATGTATTCCCAGAACGGCAGGATGTGCGCGGCGATCAGGTCGACGTGCTTGGCCAGTTGCGGGTTCTTTTCCCAGATATGCCATTGCTCGGAGGTCGTCACCGGGACTTTCACGGCGGCGCGCACTCGGTCCAGCAGCACAATC
Organism: Pseudomonas sp. NIBRBAC000502773; assembly: GCF_006517195.1. Lineage (NCBI taxonomy): Bacteria > Pseudomonadati > Pseudomonadota > Gammaproteobacteria > Pseudomonadales > Pseudomonadaceae > Pseudomonas > Pseudomonas sp. NIBRBAC000502773. The sequence goes on from NZ_CP041189.1 coordinate 4,735,276, forward strand.
AGCGCTTCAGGGGTGATCTCTTCACGGAACAGCGCCTCGTTACCGACCACGACCCGCACGACACTGCGCGAGCTGTTGGCGATCTCGATGGCCCGCTGGACTTCGCGCTCGTTACGCTCCAGATCCGGGCTGATCCAGATCCCCAGGGTTACGCGCAGGCCGAACTCTTCGGCCAGCTTGGGAATGTCCCCCAGCGTGCCGTCGACCGAGTAGGTGCGGATGTTATCCGTCAGCTTGCTCATGATCTCCAGATCGCGACGCATCTGCTCGTCGGTGGGGTACTGGTCTTTCTGCGGGTACTGGCCTTGCTGGAACGGCGAGTAGGAAAAACCGGAGATCTGCTCGGGCCAGTTGGGAGCAGTGACCGGGCGGTTGATCAGCGCCCAGAAGCCGGTGAACAGCGCGGCAATTGCCAGCACTATCACCAGGTTGAGTCCAAATTTACGCGATGCCATGGTTATGTCGGGTTCCAAAGGGTGTGGAACGAAAAGAGGTGTCGGCCTGCACCGAACGGCGCGCATCCTACACCGGCCTTTCCCTGACCGTACAGCAAGCCGAGAAAAACCGGACATTGGGCAGCGAAAGTACATCTAAGTTCTTAACTTGTAGCTTGTAGCTTAAAACTTGTCGCTGCGTAGTCCTATAATGCGCGCCGGTTTTTGGGGTAATGGTCATGAGTACAGAAGATCCGCGGTTTGCAGGCGTCGCCCGCTTGTATGGCATTGAAGGCCTGGAGCGCTTGAAAGCGGCCCATGTGGCGATCGTCGGCGTCGGCGGCGTCGGCTCCTGGGCGGCGGAAGCCATGGCCCGTTGCGGAGTGGGCGAGATTTCGCTGTTCGACCTGGACGACGTCTGCGTCAGCAACAGCAACCGCCAGTTGCACGCCTTGGACAGCACCGTGGGCAAGCCCAAGGTCGAGGTGATGGCCGAGCGCCTGCGCGCGATCAACCCGGATTGCACGGTGCATGCGGTGGCGGATTTCGTCACCCGCGACACCATGGCCGAGTACATCACGCCCACTATCGACTGCGTGATCGACTGCATCGACGCGGTTAACGCCAAGGCCGCACTGATTGCCTGGTGCAAGCGCCGCAAGATCCAGATCATCACGACTGGTGGCGCCGGTGGGCAGATCGACCCGACGCTGATCCAGGTCTGCGACCTGAACCGCACCTTTAATGACCCCTTGGCGTCGAAAGTGCGCTCCACCTTGCGCCGTGACTACGGCTTTTCCCGCACCGTGACCCGCCATTACAGCGTGCCGTGCGTGTTTTCCACCGAGCAACTGCGCTACCCCAAGCCGGATGGCAGCATCTGCCTGCAGAAGAGTTTTGTCGGTGATGGGGTGAAGCTGGACTGCGCCGGCGGGTTTGGCGCGGTGATGATGGTGACGGCGACCTTCGGCATGGTCGCGGCGACCAAGGCGGTGGACAAGATTGTGGCCGGGGTGCGCAGGCCTTCGGAGCGGGTCAAGCCCGCCTGAGTCTCAGAACGTTTCACGGTTCAAATGTGGGTATGACTGAGTTCGCGCATGCGCTGCAGGACTGCATTCAGCCCATTGCTGCGCGACGGCGACAGTTGACGGGAAAGTCCCAGCTGATTGAACCAATCCGGCAAGTCGACCGCCTGTAACTCGTCCGCCGACAGCCCATTGACCCGCGCCAGCAGCAACGCCACCAAGCCACGAATCATCCGCGCATCGCTGCTCGCGGCGAACTGCCAATGACCGTGCTCGAAGCGCCCCACCAACCACACCAGGCTCTCACAGCCCTGCACCAGGTTGGCATCGACCTTCTCCTCATCCGCCAATACGGGCAGGCGTTCACCCCACTGCATCAGCATGCGTGCCCGCTGTTCCCAACTGCCGACTGACTGGAAGGCCTCCAGCGCAGCTACCGCATCTACCGGCAGGCTCATCGCAGCATATCCAGCGCCCGGTCCAGCGCTTCAAAGAAGCGTTCCAGGTCATCGGAGTCGTTATACAGCGCCAGGGAGACACGGATCGCCCCCGACAAGTGCATCGCCTTGAGTAGCGGCATCGCGCAGTGATGGCCGGCGCGTACGGCAATGCCTTGCTCGGTCAGCAGGTGCGCGAGGTCGGCGTTGTGCACGCCCTCGACCACAAAACTGACCAGCGCTGCTTGCGGCGAGCCCAGCACACGGACGCCATTGCGCGCGTTCAGCCCGCGCAACAGGTAGTCATGCAGAGCCGCTTCGTGGGTGAGAATCGCCTGTGGGTCCAGCGAACCCAGGTAGTCCAGGGTCGCGCCCAGGCCGATCACGCTGGCAATCGGCGGGGTGCCGGCTTCGAACCCGAGCGGTGCCGGGCGGAAACTGGCGCTGTGGTAGTCGGCCTGTTGCACCATCTCGCCACCAAATTGCCAATGGCGCAGGTGATGCAGGGCCTCGTTGCGGCCATAGAGCACGCCGACGCCGTCCGGGCCGTACAGCTTGTGGCTGGAAAATACATAGAAGTCGCAGCCCAGGGCCTGCACGTCGTGGCGGCCGTGGACGATGCCTTGGGCGCCATCGACCACGGTCAGGGCGCCGTGGGCCTGGGCCAGCGCCAGCAAGGCCGGCAGCGGCTGCCAGGTGCCAAGGACGTTGGACAGTTGGCTCACCGCCAGCAGGCGTGTACGCGGGCCGATCGACTCGGCGGCGGCTTGCAGGTCGATCACGCCGTCATCGCCGAGTGGCAATACCACCAGGGTGAGCGCGCGACGCTTGGCCAGTTGCTGCCACGGCAACAGGTTGGCGTGGTGTTCCAGGGCGCTGATGACAATCTCATCGCCCGCATTGAATAAGTGCTCAAGGCCATAAGCCAGGAGGTTCAGCGCTGACGTCGCGCCGTGGGTAAACACGATTTGCCCGCTGTCACCTGCATTCAACCACTGCGCAACCTTGCTGCGACTGTCCTCGAAGGCCTGGGTCGCATGGGCACCCGGCAAATGCTGGGCACGGTGCACATTGGCGGCGCCATTGGCGTAGTAATGGCTGATGGCATCCAGCAGGGCCTGGGGTTTTTGCGTCGTCGCGGCGTTGTCCAGATAAGTCTGGTCTTGCCGTTGCAGGGTGGCGATGGCCGGAAAGTCGGCGCGCCAGGGGGAGGGCACAAGCATGGTGTTCAAGACTCGTATAAGCGGGCCCCAGGGTCGGGGCCCGCCAGTGGCATCGAGTGGCTGCTTAGTTGTGAGCGTGCAGCGCTTCGTTCAGTTCGATGGCCGATTTGTGGGTTTTGCACTCCACGGCACCGGTCTCGGAGTTACGGCGGAACAGCAGGTCGGGTTGGCCGGCCAGCTCACGGGCCTTGACCACCTTGACCAGTTGGTTCGACTCGTCCAGCAGCGCAACCTTGGTGCCGGCGGTGACGTACAGGCCCGACTCCACGGTGTTGCGGTCGCCCAACGGGATACCGATACCGGCGTTGGCGCCGATCAGGCAGCCTTCTCCGACCTTGATCACGATGTTGCCGCCGCCCGACAGGGTGCCCATGGTCGAGCAACCGCCGCCCAGGTCCGAACCCTTGCCTACGAACACGCCGGCCGATACACGGCCTTCGATCATGCCCGGGCCTTCGGTGCCGGCGTTGAAGTTGACGAAACCTTCATGCATCACGGTGGTGCCTTCGCCCACGTAGGCACCCAGGCGGATACGCGCGGCATCCGCGATACGCACGCCGCTCGGTACCACGTAGTCGGTCATTTTCGGGAACTTGTCCACCGAGAACACTTCAAGCAGCTCGCCACGCAGGCGGGCTTCCAGTTGGCGTTCGGCCAGCTCATTGATGTCGATTGCACCCTGGCTGGTCCACGCCACGTTCGGCAGTTGCGGGAACACACCAGCGAGGCTCAGGCCATGCGGCTTGACCAGGCGATGGGACAGCAGGTGCAGCTTGAGGTAGGCCTCTGGGGTGGACGTCAGTGCGGCGTCTTCGGCCAGCAAGGTGGCGACCAGCGGCGTGTGGCTTTCGGCCAGGCGGCTCAGCAGGGCGGCCTGGGTAGCGTCGACGCCTTTGAGCGCGTCGGCCAGTTGCAGGGCCTGGGCGACGGTGAAGGTGATTGCCTGGTTGCCTTCGCTGTAGCCGAGGATCGGCGCGATGGCGGCAACGATTTCAGCCGATGGGTTGAGCAGGGGTTGTGCGTAAAACACTTCCAGCCAAGCACCTTGGCGGTTCTGAGTGCCGACGCCGAAGCCCAGGCTGAACAGGGAATTGGACATGCTGTTACCTCTACAAAAATGGAAGGGCTGGCCTACTTGAGGGCCGCCGAATAACTATCTGGCTTGAAGCCAATCAGGGTTCTGTCGCCGAGATCAAGCACCGGGCGCTTGATCATCGAAGGTTGTGCGAGCATCAATTCAATGGCTTTCGACTGATCGAGATCGGCTTTGCGTTCGTCTTCGAGTTTGCGAAAGGTGGTGCCCGCACGGTTCAAAACCACCTGCCAACCGTGCTCGTTGCACCATTGGGTCAAGTGTTCGCGGTCGATACCGGCCGTTTTGTAGTCGTGGAACTCATAGCTCACCGCGTGCTCGTCGAGCCAGGTGCGCGCCTTTTTCATGGTGTCGCAGGCTTTGATGCCGAAAAGGTGCAACGTTTTGCTTGAAGCGGTCAAGGAATTGCCCCCCTGCTTTACTGATGCAAGTGCCAATGAAAATGAAAGATCACGGATTATGCCACGCCCAGAGATTTTGGGTGCCGCTCGTCAGCAGCGTGCGACTTTTGTGCAAAAGCCAGCGCGCAGCATAGGCCGGTAAGATAGCCGGGTAATATGGCACTTCAACGGCCAGTTGTTGCCTGATGTGTGTCGTTGCAAGCCGATCGTCCGGGAAACCCGCGTTATGCAAACCGCCTACACCGTTCTTATCCTGCTGATGCTGGTCAGCGTTTCGCGTCTGGTCGGACGTGTCATCCCCCTGCCGTTACCGCTGGTGCAGATTGCCGCCGGCGCCTTGCTGGCCTGGCCCACGCTGGGACTGCATGTGGCGCTGGACCCGGAGCTGTTCCTGTTTCTGTTCCTGCCACCGCTGCTGTTCTCCGATGGCTGGCGTATGCCCAAGCGCGAATTGTGGCGCCTGCGTGGGCCGATCCTGACACTCGCCGTCGGGTCGGTGCTGTTCACCGTGGTCGGTGCCGGCTACTTCATTCATTGGCTGTTGCCGACGATCCCGCTGCCGGTGGCCTTCGCCCTGGCGGCCGTGTTGTCGCCCACCGATGCCGTGGCCGTGTCGGCAATTGCCCAGAACCGCTTGCCGACGCCGCTGATGCATATGCTCCAGGGCGAAGCGTTGATGAATGACGCCTCGGGCCTGGTGACCTTCAAGTTCGCCTTGGCGGCCGCGTTGACCGGTGTGTTCTCGTTGGCCGATGCCAGCCTGACCTTTGTCTTGGTGGCCTTGGGCGGCCTGGCGGTGGGGGTGGCGCTGAGTTGGCTGGTCGGCCGCCTGCGCGCCTGGATGATTGCCCGGGGCTGGGATGACCCGGCAACGCATGTGGTGTTCATGTTGCTGCTGCCGTTTGCGGCCTACGTGTTGGCCGAACGCCTCGGCGCCTCGGGCATCTTGTCGGCGGTCGCGGCGGGCATGATGCAAAGCTGGCTCGACCTGCTGCCTCGCCAGACCAGCACGCGCCTGCTCAATCGCAGTGTCTGGTCATTGCTGGAATTTGCCTTCAATGGCCTGATCTTCCTGCTGCTGGGCCTGCAATTGCCGGACATCATCAAGGCCGTGGCCAGTCATGAGCCGACGCTGTGGCCCACCTTGTTGTATCGCTGCCTGGATGTGATTGCGATTTTCCTGGTGTTGGTGGTGCTGCGTTTTATCTGGGTGCAGAGCATCTGGCGCCTATCGGGTTTGCTCCGGCGACTACGTGGGAAAAGTGAGTTGACCCTGGTGCCCACTGCGCGTTCCTGCTGGCTGTTGACCGTGGGCGGTGTGCGCGGTGCGGTGACCCTGGCCGGTGTAATGTCGGTGCCATTGCTGTTGGTGCCAGGCCAGGATTTCCCCGAGCGCGACCTGCTGATCTTTATCGCAGCGGGTGTGATCCTGCTGTCGCTGATCGCCGCCTGCATCGCCCTGCCGCTGCTCTTGCGGGGCGTTGAAAAAAGTCCGGACGAAAAGCGCCATAACGAAGTGCGCGAGGCCTGGAAAAAAACCGCAGTGGCAGCGATTCACGCACTGGAGGCGGAAGAGCCCGTAGAGTCGGAAACGTCCGACGCCGCCCAGGCGGCGCTGGCTACGGAGCTAAAGGCACGGTTGATGTCGGAATACCGCCATCAGTTGGAAGTGTTCAACGACTCAGCCGAAGCCCAGGCGCTCGCGATGCAGATGGACCTGCTTGAGCGAAAACTGCGGCTCAAGGCCCTGCGTGCGCAACGCTTGGAGTTGTACAGTTTGAGCCGTCATCACCAAATTGGTGATGACGTTTTGAGGGAAGTGTTGGCGGAGCTGGATATGAGTGAGGCGAATCTGGGCCAGATGAAATGACCCGGTTGCTTACCGACGACGCTGAATGAAATCGCGAATCCGTTCAGCCGCTTCCACACACTCGGCCAGTGGCGCAACCAACGCCAGGCGTACGCGCCCGGCGCCGGGGTTCACGCCATCCACTTCCCGGGACAGGTAAGAACCCGGCACCACGGTCACGTGTTCCTCCACGAACAAATCGCGGCAGAACGCGGCATCATCGCCTTGCACATTCGGCCACAGGTAGAAGCCGCCGTCCGGGGCCTGTACGTCCAGCACCGGCTTGAGGATCGCCAGCACGGCATCAAACTTCTCGCGGTACAGGTCGCGGTTGGCCTGCACATGGGCCTCGTCCTGCCAGGCCGCGATGCTTGCCAGCTGGGTTTGCACCGGCATTGCACAGCCATGGTAAGTGCGGTACAGCAGGAAACCCTTGAGGATCTCGGCGTCGCCCGCGACAAAACCGGAGCGCAGGCCTGGCAGGTTGGAGCGCTTGGACAGGCTGTGGAACACCACGCAACGCTTGAAGTCCTGGCGGCCCAGCTCGACGCACGCGCTGAGCAGGCCCGGTGGCGGGGTTTGTTCGTCGAAGTACAGTTCGCTGTAGCACTCGTCGGCGGCGATAACGAAGTCATATTCGTCGGCCAGGGCGATGAGTTTTTTCAGGGTCTCGACCGGGATCAGTGCACCGGTCGGGTTGCCGGGGGAGCACAGGAACAGGATCTGGCAGCGTTTCCAGATGTCCGGCGATACCGCGTCGAAATCCGGGTTGAAGCCGTTTTCATCCAGGCATGGCAGGTAATGCGGCTTGGCCCCGGCCAGGAACGCGGCGCCTTCGTAGATCTGGTAGAAGGGGTTCGGGCTGACCACCAGCGCGTCGTCGCCCCGGTTGACCACGGTCTGGGTGAAGGCGAACAGCGCTTCACGGGTGCCGTTGACCGGCAGGATAGTGCGCGCTGGATCCAGCCAGCCCTTGGGTACGTCGAAGCGGCGTTCGCACCAGGCGCCAATGGCCTCGCGCAGGGCCGGGATGCCCAGGGTGGTGGGGTAGACCGCCATCTGGTCGAGGTTGTTGGCCAGGGCATCGGCAACGAACTGCGGCGATTTGTGCTTGGGTTCGCCGATGGACAACGCGATCGGGCGCTTGTCCGGGTTCGGCGTGACGCTGCCCAGCAGGGCGCGCAGCTTTTCGAACGGGTAGGGCTGGAGCTGGTTCAGGGCGTTGTTCATCGGTGGATCTCGTGCAAGGCGTTAAAAACTGGGAGGGAGCGGTGGGCCGCTCCTGGTATCAAATCGTCAGGCGCGTCAGCTCGACACCGGGTTCCTGGGTCACGCTCAACTGCTGCACGATCGCCGCCTGCAAGCGCAGGCACAGCTCCGGGTCGGACAGCGGCTGGTTATCGGCATCGGTAATAAAGAACACGTCCTCCACGCGCTCGCCGAGGGTCGCAATCTTGGCGTTCTGCAGTGACAAATCGAATTCCAGGAAAATGCCGCCGATCCGTGCCAGCAGGCCTGGCCGGTCCGGCGCGCTGAGTTCCAGCACGGTCACCGGGCGCTGCGCATCGTTGGAAATGGTCACCTGGGGCGCAAAGGCAAAGTGCTTGAGCTGACGCGGTACCCGGCGCTGGATGATCGTCGGGTAGTCGTCGGGGTTACGCAGGGCTTCGGTCAGGCCTTCGCGGATCTTTTTCACCCGCGCCGGGTTATCGCCGATGGACTCGCCTTCGGTGTCGAGCACGATATAGGTGTCGAGGGTGAACTGGCTGCTGGAGGTGATGACCCGTGCGTCGTGGATGTTCAGGTTGAGCTGGTCCATGGCCGCCACGGTCACGGCGAAGAAGTCGTGCTGGTCGGGCGCATAGATGAAGATCTGCGTGCCGCCTTCGAATTCGCGCTGGGTGGTTTCCTTGATCAACACCAACGGGCCGCCATCGGCCGGCTGCTGCAGGATCGCGTCGCTGTGCCAGGCGACATCGCCGGCGGTGTGGCGCAGGAAGTAATCGTCCCCCAATTGCGACCACAGTTGCTCGACGTCGTCCGGGTCGTTGCCGCCGCGCACCAGGATGTCCAGGGCGGCGCTTTGGGTGCGGCGGATCTGCTCTTCGCGGTCCACCGGGTTTTCCAGGCCACGGCGCAGCGCGCGCTTGGTCTCGGTGTAGAGCTGGCGCAACAGGCTGGCGCGCCAGGAATTCCACAGCGTCGGGTTGGTGGCGTTGATGTCGGAAACGGTCAGCACGTACAGGTAGTCGAGGCGGGTTTCATCGCCAACAATCCCGGCGAAGTCGTGGATCACCTGCGGGTCGGACAAGTCCTTGCGCTGGGCGGTGGTCGACATTACCAGGTGGTTCTGCACCAGCCACACGATCAGGCGGCTGTCCCACAACGGCAACTGGTGGCGTTGGCAGAACGCCTCGGCATCGACCGCGCCGATTTCCGAGTGATCGCCATGCCGACCCTTGCCGATGTCGTGGTACAGGCCGGCCAGGTAGATCAACTCCGGCTTGGGCAGCTTGGCCATGAGTTTGCTGGCCAGCGGGAATTTCTCTGACACCTGGGTGTACTGCAACTTGCGCAGGTGCTTGATCAGGTTGAGGGTGTGGGCGTCCACGGTGTAGATGTGGAACAGGTCGTGCTGCATCTGCCCGACGATAAACCCGAACTCCGGCAGGTAACGCCCGAGGATGCCATAGCGGTTCATGCGCCGCAGGTTGCGGTGGATGCCGATCTTGCACTTGAACAGCTCGATAAACAGGCTGGTGTTGCGAATGTCGTTGCGAAAGTCGTCGTCGATCAGGTGACGGTTTTCCCGCAGCAGGCGGATGGTGTCGGCGCGTACGCCCTTGATTTCCGGCTGCTGGGCCATCAGCACGAAGATTTCCAGCATGGCGAACGGCGTGCGGCGGAACACGTTGTCGTTGCGTGCCTCGATATAGCCGTCGTGCAGTTGGAAGCGCGAATTGATCGGCTGCGGCGGTGCTTCGTCTTCCGGGGCGAGGATCACTTCTTCGAAATGCTGGATGATCAGGTCGCTGAGTTGGGCAATGCTCATGACCACCCGGTAGTACTGTTGCATGAAGCTTTCGATGCTGGTCTTCGCGTCTTCACCTTCAAACCCCAGCAGGGTGGCGATGGAGCGCTGGTGGTCGAACAGCAGGCGATCTTCGGAGCGCCCGGCGAGCATGTGCAGGGCGTAGCGCACTTTCCACAGGAACTCCTGGGACGACGCCAGCAGGGCGTTTTCGCTCTCCACCAGGAAGCCTTCGCCGGCCAGGGCGCGCAGGTTCAGGGTGCCGTATTGGCGACGTGCGACCCACAGAATCGTCTGGATGTCGCGCAGCCCGCCCGGCGAGCCTTTGACGTTGGGTTCGAGGTTGTATTCGGTGTCGTTGTACTTGTGGTGCCGGGCCTTCTGCTCCGCACGCTTGGCCAGGAAGAAATCCTTGCTCGGCCACATGTGTGCGGTGCTGGTGACTTCGAGCATGCGCTGGCGCAGGCGCTCGGGGCCGGCGATGGTGCGGCTTTCCATCAGGTTGGTGATGACGGTCAGGTCGGCGCGGGCCTCTTCGGCGCACTCATCCACCGAGCGCACGCTCTGGCCGACTTCCAGGCCGATGTCCCACAGCAGTGTCAGAAAGCGCTCGATGGAATCGCGAAAGATCTCATGGTCGGCGCTGTCCAGCAGGATCAGCAGGTCGATGTCGGAGTAGGGGTGCAGCTCGCCACGACCGTAGCCGCCGACCGCCACCAGGGCAATATCGGCGTCTTCGCTCCAGCTGAACTGTTCCCAGGCCTTTTGCAGGATGTTATCGACGAACCAGGCGCGGTCTTCGATCAGCCGGCGGATGTCCCGGCCGCTACGAAAGCGCTCGTCGAGCACCTCGCGGGCCTGGCGGATCGCCTTTTTGAACGCGGCGATGGGGCTCGCTTTCAGTGCCAGCTCGGCCTGGAACTGGCCACGGTCGAAGAGTTCGGGATCCACCTGGGGCATTGATCGGCTTTCCTTTCTATCTATCAGTCAGTCACAACACAGTTTGGGAAAACCTTGGCAGCCCTTCACGCCGAAACGCGTGGGATCGTGTCGTCGGCGCGCAGGGTGAAGATCTCGTAGCCGGTCTCGGTGACCAGCAGGGTGTGTTCCCACTGGGCCGAGAGCTTGCGGTCCTTGGTGATGGCGGTCCAGCCGTCGCCCAGCACCTTGGTGTCGGCCTTGCCCTGGTTGATCATCGGCTCGATGGTAAAGGTCATGCCTGCCTTGAGCTCCATGCCGGTGCCGGCGCGGCCGTAGTGCAGGATCTGCGGTTCTTCGTGGAAGACCGTACCGATACCGTGGCCGCAGAATTCGCGCACCACCGAGAAACCGTTCTTTTCGGCGTGCTTCTGGATCACTTCACCGATGTCGCCCAGGCGGCAGCCAGGCTTGACGATCTCGATGGCCTTGTACATGCATTCCTGGGTGACCTGGGACAGGCGTTCGGCCCACACCGGCACGGTGCCGACGTGGAACATGCGGCTGGTGTCGCCGAAGTAGCGGTCCTTGATCACGGTGACGTCGATGTTCAGGGTGTCGCCGTCCTTCAACGGCTTGTCGCCCGGAATCCCGTGGCAGACCACGTGATTGACCGAAGTACAGATCGACTTGGGGAAGCCCTTGTAGTTCAGCGGCGCAGGAATGGCGCCCTGCACATTGACTATATAGTCGTGGCAGATCTGGTTCAGGGTTTCCGTGGTAACGCCGGGCTTGACGTGCTCGGCAATCATTTCCAGCACATCGGCAGCCAGTTTGCCGGCAATGCGCATGCCGGCGATGTCTTCGGCGGTTTTCAAACTAACGGTCATACAGGCTCTCTCTAGCGCGATGCGCTGAAATCAATACGGTTTACGGGCGTGCGACAAAAGGTTGCAGAATTCGCACAAGCGCCAAAAAACGCGATTCTAACAGACGCGGGCGGCAAATCATGAGCTCCCGACGATCGCTTCTCTCTATCAGATGGGGTTATATCGGCTCTATTCAAAGGGTTGCGTATACGTCGCCCAGGCCAAATGTGATTGCGTGTTTCGTTTTCGCCCTTCGTGTGGTATAAAATGCGCCGCTTTCCGGGGATACCCCGAAAAGCTTAAATCCACACACGTGTCGACACGATGACCTGGGTGCCGGAGGCCTTGATGCCGCTGGTTGGTCATTGGGATACGTGGAGGCCAAACCCGACTTATTAAGGAACTATCATGTCCCAAGTCAACATGCGCGATATGCTGAAGGCCGGTGTGCACTTCGGTCACCAGACCCGTTACTGGAACCCGAAAATGGGTAAATACATTTTCGGCGCGCGTAACAAGATCCACATCATCAACCTTGAAAAAACCCTGCCAATGTTCAACGAAGCTCTGACTTTCGTAGAGCGCCTGGCCCAGGGCAAAAACAAGATCCTGTTCGTCGGCACCAAGCGTTCCGCTGGCAAGATCGTTGCTGAAGAAGCAGCACGTTGCGGTTCGCCGTACGTCGATCACCGCTGGTTGGGCGGCATGCTGACCAACTTCAAAACCATCCGTGCTTCCATCAAGCGTCTGCGTGACCTTGAAGTGCAGGCCGAAGACGGTACTTTCGCCAAGCTGACCAAGAAAGAAGCGCTGATGCGCACTCGTGACCTGGAAAAGCTCGATCGTTCCCTGGGTGGTATCAAGGACATGGGCGGTCTGCCTGACGCACTGTTCGTTATCGACGTTGATCACGAGCGCATCGCGATCACCGAAGCCAACAAGCTGGGCATCCCTGTTATCGGCGTAGTCGATACCAACAGCAGCCCGGAAGGCGTTGACTACATCATCCCAGGCAACGATGACGCCATCCGCGCCATCCAGCTGTACATGGGTTCGATGGCTGACGCTGTCATCCGTGGTCGCAACCACGTTGCTGGTGGCACCGAGCAGTTCGTTGAAGAAGCTCCGGTAGCCGCAGCTGAGTAATTGACGCCCTGGCGTTGACTCAGTAAGCAAAAAGGGGGCTTGGCCCCCTTTTTGCCACCTCGAAAACCATTTGTCAGCAGCGCAGCTACATCACCTGTAACGTGCAGCGGCTAACAAGGGTGGTTCGGGAAGAATTGATCCCCCGTTCGATCGGGTGGAATGGTTGAAAACCTATCCAAGAGGAATTTGAAAATGGCAGCAATTACTGCAGCGTTGGTTAAAGAACTGCGTGAGCGTACCGGCGAAGGCATGATGGATTGCAAGAAAGCCCTGGAAAAGGCTGACGGCGACATCGAAAAAGCCATTGATGACATGCGTGCTTCCGGCGCCATCAAGGCTGCCAAGAAAGCAGGCAACGTGGCTGCTGAAGGCGCTATCGCTCTGAAAGAAGACGGCAAATCTGCTGTTCTGCTGGAAGTGAACTCCCAGACCGACTTCCTGGCCCTGCAGGACGACTTCAAGGCATTTGTTGCTGCCAGCGTTGAAAAAGCGTTCGCCGACAAGCTGACTGACGTCGCTCCGCTGATCGCCGCTCAAGAAGCTGATCGCCTGGTACTGGTCGGCAAGGTTGGCGAAAACGTCAACATCCGTCGCCTGGTGCGCGTTGAAGGTGATGTTGTCGGTGGTTACCTGCACGGCAACAAGATCGGCGTTGCAGTGGTCCTGAAGGGCGGCAACGTTGAGCTGGCCAAAGACATCGCTATGCACGTAGCGGCCAGCAACCCTGAGTTCCTGCTGCCTTCGGAAGTTTCTGCCGAAGCGATCGAGCGTGAAAAAGCTGTGTTCCTGCAGCTGAACGAAGAAAAAATCAAAGGCAAGCCAGAAAACATTGTTGAGAACATGGTCAAGGGCCGTATCAGCAAGTTCCTGGCTGAGGCAAGCCTGGTTGAGCAGGCGTTCGTCAAGAACCCTGAAATCAAGGTTGGCGAACTGGCCAAGAAAGCCGGTGCTGAAATCGTTTCCTTCACTTACTTCAAAGTAGGCGAAGGCATCGAGAAGCCGGTCGACAACTTCGCTGAAGAAGTTGCTGCCCAGTTGGCTGCCGCCAAGCAATAAGACAGTTTTCAACTGTCGCCCGAAAGAGGCTGCCCGCTCACGCGCGCAGCCTCTTTTCAAATGGGCAGGCCGATTTAATTTGGCTTACCCTCGGAACTGGCTTACAAAGCCGTGTTCCGATGGCGCTGTGAGAGCGTCCAGCTAGAGTGAACGCAAGCCGTAAACGGCTCGCCAAGAATTTTTTAAAAATACGCCGCAGGAGAGATTCGCAATGGCTCAGCAGGGCAGTGGTTATCAGGCTCGCTATAAACGCATTCTACTCAAGCTTAGCGGCGAGGCCCTGATGGGCTCGGAAGAGTTCGGGATCGACCCCAAGGTACTCGACCGCATGGCGCTGGAAGTCGGCCAGTTGGTCGGCATCGGCGTGCAGGTCGGCCTGGTGATCGGTGGCGGTAACCTGTTCCGCGGCGCGGCACTGAGTGCGGCCGGCATGGATCGGGTCACCGGCGACCACATGGGCATGCTGGCCACTGTGATGAACGCCCTGGCCATGCGTGACGCCCTGGAGCGTGCCAATATCTCGGCTATCGTGATGTCGGCTATTTCCATGGTGGGTGTGACCGATCACTATGATCGTCGCAAAGCCATGCGCCACCTGAACGCCAAAGAGGTGGTGATCTTCGCTGCCGGTACCGGCAACCCGTTCTTCACCACGGACTCGGCTGCTTGCCTGCGCGCCATCGAGATCGATGCCGACGTGGTGCTCAAGGCGACCAAGGTAGATGGCGTGTACACCGCAGACCCATTCAAAGACCCGCATGCCGAGAAGTTCGATCATCTGACCTACGATGAAGTGCTGGATCGCAAGCTGGGCGTGATGGACCTGACGGCTATTTGCCTGTGCCGCGACCATAAGATGCCGCTGCGCGTATTTAACATGAACAAACCCGGTGCCCTGCTGAATATCGTACACGGCGGCGCGGAAGGGACTCTGATCGAGGAAGGCCAACAATGATCAACGAAATCAAGAAAGACGCCCAAGCGCGTATGCAGAAATCCCTGGAGTCTCTGAGCCACGCATTCGGCCAGATTCGTACCGGCAAGGCGCACCCGAGCATCCTGGGCAGCGTGATGGTGCCCTACTATGGCACTGATACCCCGCTGAGCGGCGTGGCCAACGTTACCGTAAAGGATTCGCGCACCCTGCAAGTCGTGGCCTTCGAGCGCAACATGCTCGCGGCAGTCGACAAGGCCATCCAGAGCGCTGGCCTGAACCTCAATCCCACCAACCTGGGTGAGTTGCTGCTGATCTCCATGCCGGCCCTGACTGAAGAAACCCGCAAGGGTTTCACCAAGCAGGCCCGCAGCGCGGCTGAAGATGCACGTGTTGCAGTGCGTAACATTCGTCGTGATGCCTTGGGCGAGCTGAAGAAGCTGGTCAAGGACAAGGAAATCAGCGAAGACGAAGAGCGTCGTGCCGTCGCCGATATCGACAAGCTGACCAAGGAGGCCGAGGCGAAGATCACCCAGGCAACCGACGAAAAAGAAAAGGACCTGATGGCCGTATAAGGGGTCAGGACGCCTTCATGGAAAAGACCAAGCAGACTGTGCCCTCCGTGGTGCCGCGCCATGTCGCGATCATCATGGATGGGAATAATCGCTGGGCGAAGAAACGCTTTATGCCGGGTGTCGCCGGGCATAAGGCGGGTGTCGATGCGGTGCGGGCCGTGATTGAGGTGTGTGCCGAGGCCAAGGTCGAGGTATTGACCCTGTTCGCGTTCTCCAGTGAAAACTGGCAGCGGCCCGCCGAAGAAGTCAGTGCCTTGATGGATCTGTTCTTCAAGGCCCTGCGTCGCGAGGCCAAGCGCCTGAATGACAACAACATCAGCCTGCGCATCATCGGCGACCGCTCGCGCTTCCACCCGGAACTGCAGGCGGCCATGCGTGAAGCCGAGGCGATCACTGCCGGTACTGACCGCTTTGTGCTGCAAATCGCGGCCAACTACGGTGGCCAGTGGGACATTGCCCAGGCTGCGCAGCGACTGGCCCGCGAAGTGCAGGCCGGTCACCTGCGGCCGGACGACATCACGCCTGAACTGTTACAGACCTGCCTGGTGACCGGCGACCTGCCGTTACCTGACTTGTGTATCCGTACCGGTGGTGAGCATCGCATCAGCAATTTCCTCTTATGGCAATTGGCCTATACCGAGTTGTACTTCTCCGACCTGTTCTGGCCGGACTTCAAACACGATGCCATGCGCACTGCGCTGGCCGATTTCGCTTCCCGTCAGCGTCGCTTCGGTAAAACGAGTGAGCAGATCGAAGCTGGGGCCCGGGTTTAAATGCTTAAACAACGAATCATCACCGCGCTGATACTGTTGCCGATTGCCTTGTGCGGGTTTTTCCTGCTGGATGGCTCCGGCTTTGCGCTGTTTATCGGCCTGGTGGTAACCCTGGGTGCCTGGGAATGGGCGCGATTGGCAGGTTTCAACGCACAGTTGCCGCGTGTGGTGTATGCCCTTGTGGTGGCGGTGCTGCTGTTTCTGATGCACACCCTGTCGAGCATCATCGTGCCTTGGGTGTTGGGGGCGGCGGTGCTGTGGTGGGCGCTTGCGACCTACCTGGTGCTGACTTTTCCGCGCAGCAGTGGCCAGTGGTCCAGTGTCGCCAGCAAGCTGGTGATTGGCTTGCTGATTCTGTTGCCCGCCTGGCAAGGGTTGGTGGAAATCAAGAATTCGCCGATGGGTAACTGGCTGATCATGGCGGTGATGGTGCTGGTCTGGGGCGCAGACATCGGCGCCTATTTCTCTGGCCGGGCATTCGGCAAGCGCAAGCTGGCGCCGGCAGTCAGTCCGGGCAAGAGTTGGGAAGGCGTGTATGGCGGCCTTGCGTTGACGCTGGCGATCACCCTGGTGGTGGGGCTGGTGCGCGACTGGTCGGTGAAGGAGATTGTCCTGGCCCTGCTGGGCACGGCCATTGTCGTATTTATCTCGGTGGTCGGTGATCTCACCGAAAGCATGTTCAAGCGCCAGGCCGGGATCAAGGACAGCAGCAACCTGCTGCCGGGTCATGGCGGGGTGCTGGATCGTATCGATAGTCTTACCGCTGCCATCCCGATCTTTGCCGTACTGTTGTGGATGACCGCTTCGTGAGCCGCCTGCAACAAGTGACCGTGCTGGGTGCAACCGGCTCGGTAGGGTTGAGCACCCTGGATGTGATCGCTCGTCATCCTGACCGCTATCAAGTGTTTGCCTTGACCGGGTTCACCCGCCTCAGCGAACTGCTGGCACTGTGCGTGCGCCACGTGCCGCGCTTTGCCGTGGTACCTGGGCGTTCGGCGGCACGGAGCCTGCAGGATGATCTGCGGGCTGCCGGGCTGGCCACTCAGGTACTGGTGGGGGAGGAGGGGTTGTGCCAGGTCTCGGCCGATGCCGAGGTGGATACGGTGGTGGCCGCTATCGTCGGTGCCGCCGGCTTGCGTCCGACCTTGGCTGCCGTGGATGCGGGCAAGAAAATCCTGCTGGCCAACAAAGAAGCGCTGGTGATGTCCGGCGCGCTCTTCATGCAGGCGGTGCGCAAGAGCGGCGCCGTACTGCTGCCCCTCGACAGTGAACACAATGCGATCTTCCAATGCATGCCCGGCGACTTTGCTCGTGGCCTGGGCCAGGTGGGTGTGCGTCGGATTCTGCTGACCGCGTCGGGTGGTCCTTTCCGGCAAACTCCTTTGGCGGAGTTAGAGCAGGTGTCTCCGGACCAGGCGTGCGCTCATCCTAACTGGTCGATGGGGCGCAAGATCTCCGTCGACTCGGCAAGCATGATGAATAAAGGCCTGGAGTTGATCGAGGCGTGCTGGTTGTTCGATGCGCGACCGGAGCAGGTCGAGGTGGTGATTCACCCGCAAAGTGTGATTCATTCACTGGTCGACTACGTGGATGGCTCGGTATTGGCCCAATTGGGCAATCCGGATATGCGCACCCCGATCGCCAATGCCCTGGCCTGGCCGGAGCGAATCGATTCCGGCGTGGCGCCACTGGACCTGTTTGCCATTGCCCGCTTGGACTTCGAGGCGCCGGACGAGCAACGTTTTCCGTGCCTGCGTCTGGCACGTGAGGCGGCGGAGGCGGGTAACAGCGCGCCGGCGATGCTCAATGCGGCGAATGAAGTGGCCGTGGCGGCGTTTCTCGAACGGCGCATCCGCTTTCCGCAGATCGCGAGTATCATCGAGGACGTCCTGAGTCTTGAGCCCGTGGTGGCAGTCAACGACCTCGGCGCGGTATTCGAGGCGGACACCAAGGCGCGCGCCTTGGCCGAACAATGGTTGGACCGCAACGCGCGTTAGTCTTGTGGGCGCGATTGAGCCTTGGGGCACTGGATTGGAATGCGGAGAAATTAGATGAGTGCGCTTTACATGATTGTCGGCACCCTGGTTGCTCTGGGTGTGCTGGTTACCTTCCACGAATTCGGCCACTTCTGGGTGGCACGTCGTTGCGGCGTCAAGGTACTGCGCTTTTCCGTCGGTTTCGGCATGCCGCTGGTTCGCTGGCACGACCGGCACGGCACCGAGTTCGTGATCGCGGCTATCCCGTTGGGTGGCTACGTCAAGATGCTCGATGAGCGTGAAGGCGAAGTGCCGGCTGATCAGTTGGACCAATCCTTCAATCGCAAGACCGTTCGTCAGCGTATCGCCATTGTTGCGGCCGGTCCGATCGCCAACTTCCTCCTGGCGATGCTGTTTTTCTGGGTCCTGGCCATGCTCGGCAGCGAGCAGGTGCGTCCTGTCATCGGCGCGGTCGAGGCGGACAGTATCGCCGCCAAGGCAGGTCTGGTCGCAGGGCAGGAAATTGTTTCCATTGATGGTGAGCCGACGACGGGTTGGGGCGCGGTCAATTTGCAACTGGTCCGTCGTTTGGGTGAAAGCGGCACCGTCAACGTCGTGGTGCGTGAGCAGGATTCCAGTGCCGAGACCCCGCGCACGTTGGCCTTGGACCATTGGCTCAAGGGCGCTGACGAGCCTGATCCGATCAAGTCCCTGGGCATCCGTCCATGGCGTCCTGCGCTGCCGCCAGTGCTTGCCGAGCTGGATCCGAAGGGGCCGGCCCAGGCCGCGGGTCTGAAAACCGGCGATCGCTTGCTGGCCCTCGATGGCCAGGCGTTGAGTGAGTGGCAGCAGGTAGTCGACCTGGTGCGCGTACGCCCTGATACAAGGATTGTGCTGAAAATTGAGCGTGACGGTGCTCAAATCGACGTCCCCGTGACCCTGGCGGTACGTGGGGAAGCCAAGGCAGCCGGGGGTTACCTGGGTGCAGGCGTCAAGAGTCCGGAGTGGCCGCCCTCGATGGTGCGTGAGGTCAGTTTCGGGCCGCTGGCGGCCATTGGCGAGGGTGCAAAACGCACCTGGACCATGAGTGTGCTGACCCTCGAATCCCTCAAGAAAATGTTGTTCGGCGAGCTCTCGGTAAAAAACTTGAGTGGACCGATAACCATTGCTAAAGTGGCGGGCGCTTCTGCCCAGTCGGGTGTCGCGGATTTCCTGAATTTCCTGGCTTATCTGAGTATCAGCCTGGGTGTTCTGAATTTGCTGCCCATTCCGGTATTGGATGGGGGGCATCTGTTGTTTTATCTGGTCGAGTGGGTGCGTGGTCGCCCCTTGTCGGATCGGGTGCAGGGTTGGGGGATACAGATCGGTATCAGCTTGGTGGTCGGGGTGATGTTATTAGCCTTGGTCAACGATCTGGGTCGACTGTAACGCTTCGCTGAATTGCGAATCTGCCGCATTTTGCGGCAGTTTGTTTATTGCCAGTTGGAATAAGAAAGGACTTCATGAAACGTCTGCTGCTAACTGCGGTTCTCACCGTATTGATGATCGCCGAAGTTCACGCCGAGTCCTTCACCATCTCCGATATTCGCGTCAACGGCCTCCAGCGGGTTTCCGCTGGTAGCGTCTTTGGTGCCTTGCCGTTGAACGTCGGGGAACAGGCTGATGACCGTCGCCTGGTGGAATCCACTCGTGCGCTGTTCAAAACCGGGTTCTTTCAAGACATCCAACTGGGTCGCGAAGGTAATGTCCTGGTTATCACCGTCGTCGAGCGACCTTCCGTCGCCAGTATCGAGATCGAAGGCAACAAGGCGATCTCCACTGAAGACCTGATGAAAGGCCTGAAGCAATCCGGCCTGGCCGAGGGCGAGATCTTCCAGCGCGCCACCCTTGAGGGTGTGCGTAACGAACTGCAGCGCCAGTACGTTGCCCAGGGTCGCTACTCCGCGACCGTGGAAACGGAAGTCGTGCCGCAGCCTCGTAACCGTGTCGGCCTCAAGGTCAACATCAACGAAGGTACCGTGGCGGCCATTCAGCACATCAACGTGGTGGGCAACACCAAGTTTGCTGATGAAGACCTGATCGACCTGTTCGAGCTCAAGACCACCAACTGGTTGTCGTTCTTCAAGAACGATGACAAGTACGCCCGCGAAAAACTCTCCGGTGACCTGGAACGCCTGCGTTCCTACTACCTGGACCGTGGCTATATCAACATGGATATCGCTTCGACCCAGGTGTCTATCACCCCGGACAAGAAACACGTCTACATCACTGTCAACGTCAACGAAGGCGAGAAGTACAAGGTTCGTGACGTGAAGCTCAGCGGCGACTTGAAAGTGCCTGAAGACCAGGTCAAGGCCCTGTTGCTGGTGCAGAAAGACCAGGTGTTCTCGCGCAAGCTGATGACCACCACGTCCGAACTGATCACCCGTCGCCTGGGTAACGAAGGCTATACCTTCGCCAACGTCAACGGCGTGCCTACCCCCCACGATGAAGACCACACCGTGGACATCACCTTTGTCGTCGATCCAGGCAAGCGTGCCTACGTGAACCGCATCAACTTCCGTGGCAACACCAAGTCCGCGGACGAAGTGCTGCGCCGCGAAATGCGCCAGATGGAAGGTGGCTGGGCATCAACTTACCTGATCGACCAGTCCAAGACCCGTCTTGAGCGCCTGGGTTTCTTCAAGGAAGTGAACGTCGAAACGCCAGCCGTACCGGGTGTGGATGACCAGGTTGACGTGAACTACGCCGTGGAAGAGCAAGCGTCGGGTTCGATCACCGCCAGTGTCGGTTTCGCACAGAGTGCCGGCCTGATCCTCGGTGGTTCCATCACCCAGAACAACTTCCTGGGTACCGGTAACAAGGTGTCCATCGGCCTGACCCGAAGCGAATACCAGAGCCGTTATAACTTCGGTTATGTCGACCCCTACTGGACCGCGGACGGTGTCAGCCTGGGCTACAACGCCTTCTATCGCACCACCGACTACAAAGACCTCGACGTCGACGTAGCCAGCTATGCAATCGACAGCCTGGGCGTAGGCGCCAACATCGGTTACCCGATCAGCGAGACTTCGCGCCTGACCTTCGGCCTGACTGCGCAACAGGATGAGATCAAGACCGGTGTGTACACCGTGGACGAGATCTTCGACTTCACTCGCAAGGAAGGCGACAAGTTCCTGAACTTCAAGGCGTCCGCCGGCTGGTCCGAGTCGACCCTGAACAAAGGCGTGCTTGCCACCCGTGGCCATTCCCAGAGCCTGACGCTGGAAGCAACGACGCCGGGCAGCGACCTGTCGTTCTTCAAGCTCGACTACCGTGGCCAGTTGTTCCAGCCGTTGAGCGATAACTACACCATGCGCCTGCACACCGAGCTGGGCTATGGCGACGGTTATGGTTCCACCAATGGGCTGCCGTTCTACGAGAACTACTACGCGGGTGGCTTCAACTCCGTGCGGGGCTTCAAGGACAGCACCCTGGGTCCACGTGGTACACCGAGCCGTGGCGTTGGTGTGACCGGTAACCAGGGCACCGTCGCTGACTCCGACAACGACCCGCTGCCATTCGGTGGTAACGTGTTGATCCAGGGTGGTGCGGAAATCCTGTTCCCGCTGCCGTTCGTCAAGGATCAGCGGTCCCTGCGTACTTCGGTCTTCTGGGATGTGGGTAACGTATTCGACTCCAAGTGCGAACAGATCACTAACCCAAGTGGCGTGAAGTCCAAGACTGAGTGCAACGACGTGAGCCTTAGCAACCTGGCGAGCTCGGTGGGTGTCGGTGTGACCTGGGTGACTGCGCTTGGCCCGTTGAGCTTTGCTCTGGCCATGCCGATCAAGAAACCGGATAACGCTGAAACCCAGATTTTCCAATTCTCCCTCGGCCAGACGTTCTAAGCGTCTGACCCAAGATAACGACAACGGATTCTGTAGGAGTACATCGTGCGTAAGTTGACTCAATTGGTACTGCTGGCCACCGTGCTGGTAGCCACCCCGGCCTTCGCCGAAATGAAAATCGCCGTCCTGAACTATCAGATGGCCCTGCTGGAATCCGATGCGGCCAAGAAATACGCCGTGGATGCCGAGAAAAAATTCGGTCCGCAACTGACCAAGCTCAAGACGTTGGAAAGCAGCGCCAAGGGTATCCAGGACCGTCTGGTAGCGGGTGGCGACAAGATGCAGCAAGGCGAGCGCGAGCGTCTGGAGCTTGAGTTCAAGCAAAAGGCCCGTGACTACCAGTTCCAGTCCAAGGAGCTGAACGAAGCCAAGGCTGTTGCCGACCGTGAAATGCTGAAACAGCTGAAGCCTAAACTCGACAGCGCCGTGGAAGAAGTCATCAAGAAAGGTGCCTTTGACCTGGTGTTCGAGCGTGGCGCAGTGATTGACGTCAAGCCTCAATACGACATCACCCGTCAGGTGATCGAGCGCATGAACCAGCTGAAGTAAGCCATGACCGCGACTATCAAGCTCGGCGAGTTGGCCGAGTTCCTGGGAGCCACCTTGCGTGGTTCCCCGGAGAAGGAAATCACTGGGCTAGCCACCTTGCAGGAGGCTGGCCCAGCTCAGTTGAGCTTCCTCGCAAACCCCCAATACCGTAAATACCTGGTCGACTGCCAGGCCGCAGCCGTGTTGCTGAAGGCCGCTGACGCCGAGGGTTACGCCGGGGATGCCCTGGTAGTGGCTGACCCCTACCTGTCGTACGCAAAGGCGTCTCATCTGTTCGACCCGAAGCCCAAGGCAGCAGGTGGTGTTCATCCGTCTGCGGTTATCGCCGATGATGCCCAGGTTGACCCTGCGGCCAGCATCGGTGCGTTTGCGGTGATCGAGAGCGGTGCACGCATCGCGGCCGGTGTAACGGTCGGTGCGCATTGCTTTATCGGCGCTCGCTGTGTAATCGGCGCCGACGGTTGGCTGGCACCTCGCGTGACCCTGTACCACGACGTGCGTATCGGTGAACGTGTGGTCATTCAGTCGGGCGCCGTGATTGGCGGTGAAGGCTTTGGCTTTGCCAACTCGAAAGGCGTCTGGCACAAGATTGCCCAGGTCGGCGGCGTATTGATCGGCGACGACGTGGAAATCGGTGTCAACACGGCGGTCGATCGCGGGGCCTTGGCCGATACCGTGATCGGTAACGGCGTGAAGCTCGACAACCAGATCCAGATCGCCCACAACGTGCAGATTGGCGATCACACCGCCATGGCCGCCTGTGTAGGCATTTCCGGCAGCACCCGGATCGGCAAGCATTGCATGCTCGCCGGTGGCGTAGGGCTGGTGGGGCATATCGATATTTGCGACAACGTTTTCATCACCGGCATGACCATGGTCACCCACTCGATTACCGAACCGGGGGCCTACTCATCTGGTACCGCCATGCAGCCCGCAGCTGAATGGCGCAAGAGCGCAGCACGTTTGAGGCAGCTCGACGACATGGCTCGACGTCTCAAACAGCTGGAAAAGCGTGTTGGGGACGTGACCCCTGGCGGTAATGCTTCATCAGAAGGCTGATACCATTTCCATATCAAGTGTGCACAGCCGCTAGACTGCCTCCTTGATTTGCTAGCGGGGCGTGCGTTTAGTCGCCCGCCCCCAATCTTTATTACAGGCTTCCCCCCGAAATGATGGACATCAACGAGATTCGCGAATACCTGCCCCACCGTTACCCGTTCCTGCTGGTGGACCGTGTAGTGGACCTCAATGTTGAGGAAAAGCGCATTCGTGCCTACAAGAATGTCAGCATCAACGAACCGTTCTTCAACGGTCACTTTCCCGCGCATCCCATCATGCCGGGCGTATTGATCATCGAAGCAATGGCCCAGGCTGCCGGTATCCTTGGTTTCAAAATGCTCGACCTCAAGCCTGCCGACGGCACGCTTTACTATTTCGTGGGCTCCGACAAGTTGCGCTTTCGCAACCCGGTTACCCCGGGTGACCAGTTGATCCTGGAAGCCAAGTTCATCAGCTGCAAGCGCCAGATCTGGAAGTTCGAATGCCAGGCCTCGGTAGATGGTAAGCCGGTGTGCTCTGCCGAGATCATCTGTGCGGAACGCAAACTATGAGTTTGATTGACCCTCGCGCAATCATCGATCCGTCGGCCGTACTGGCCGCCGACGTTGAGGTCGGCCCCTGGTCGATCATCGGCGCAGGTGTGGAAATCGGCGAGGGGACTGTCATCGGGCCGCACGTGATCCTCAAGGGTCCGACCCGCATTGGCAAACACAACCGCATCTACCAGTTTTCCTCGGTAGGCGAAGACACCCCGGACATGAAGTACAAGGGTGAAGAAACCCGCCTGGTAATCGGTGATCACAATATCATCCGTGAAGGCGTGACCATTCACCGTGGCACCGTGCAGGATCGTGCCGAGACCACGCTGGGTGATCACAACCTGGTCATGGCCTATGCCCATATCGGTCATGACAGCGTGATCGGCAACCACTGCATCCTGGTCAACAACACGGCGTTGGCTGGCCATGTACACGTTGACGATTGGGCGATCCTGTCCGGCTTTACCCTGGTGCATCAGTATTGCCATATCGGCGCCCACAGCTTTTCCGGCATGGGCACCGCCATCGGCAAGGACGTTCCGGCGTTCGTCACGGTGTTCGGCAACCCGGCCGAAGCCCGCAGCATGAACTTCGAAGGCATGCGCCGTCGTGGTTTCAGCGAAGAGGCGATCCACGCCCTGCGCCGTGCCTACAAGGTGGTCTACCGGCAGGGTCTGACGGTGGACCAGGCGTTGATCCAACTGGCCGAGCCGGCAGCTTTGTTTCCGGAAGTCGCGGTGTTCCGTGACTCGATCCAGGCGTCGACCCGCGGCATCACCCGCTGATCATGGCTACTCTGCGTATCGCGCTGGTGGCCGGAGAAGCTTCCGGCGACATTTTGGGCGCAGGTCTGATGCGGGCACTCAAGGCCCGGCACCCTGCGGTGGAGTTTATCGGCGTCGGCGGGCCGCTGATGCAGGCCGAAGGCCTCACGTCGTACTTCCCCATGGAGCGTCTGTCGGTCATGGGCCTGGTCGAGGTGCTGGGTCGCCTGCGTGAGCTCCTGGCTCGTCGCAAGCTGCTGATCCAGACGCTGATCGAAGAAAAGCCCGACGTGTTTATCGGCATCGATGCGCCGGACTTCACCCTCAATATCGAACTCAAGTTGCGTCAGGCCGGAATCAAGACCGTCCACTACGTCAGCCCCTCCGTGTGGGCATGGCGGCAGAAGCGTGTGTTGAAGATCCGCGAAGGCTGCGACCTGATGTTGACCCTGTTGCCGTTCGAGGCCAGGTTCTACGAGGAGAAGGGCGTGCCGGTAAGGTTTGTCGGGCATACCCTGGCTGACAGCATTCCTTTGCAGGCTGATCGTGCAGCCGCGCGCGCCGAACTGGGCCTGCCCGACGGCCCGCTCGTCGCGCTGATGCCGGGCAGTCGAGGTGGCGAAGTGGGCCGTCTTGCCAGCGTATTTTTCGATGCTGCCGAGCGCCTGCAAGCCTTGAAGCCCGGCGTACGGTTCGTGTTGCCCTGCGCCAGCCCGCAACGGCGTGCACAAATCGAGACACTGCTGGTCGGTCGCAATCTGCCATTGACCCTGCTCGACGGCCAGTCGCACCTGGCCCTGGCGGCCTGTGATGCGGTGCTGATCGCTTCGGGTACCGCGACCTTGGAGGCCCTGCTCTACAAGCGCCCGATGGTCGTGGCCTATCGCCTGGCGCCGCTGACGTTCTGGATTCTCAAGCGCATGGTCAAAAGCCCTTACATCTCCTTGCCCAACTTGTTGGCCCAGCGCCTGTTGGTGCCGGAATTATTGCAGGACGATGCAACCCCCGAAGCCCTCGCGCAAACCCTACTACCCTTGATCGACGGCGGCGAAGAACAGACCCGTGGTTTTGACGACATCCACCGCACCCTGCGCCGTGATGCATCGAACCAGGCGGCCGACGCCGTATTGACCTTGATCGGCCAAAAACAGGAAGCTTTATGAGCACGCAAATAGGCCTGGATTTCAGCCTCGTTGCCCAAGCCCACGAACTGGTGGCCGGTGTTGACGAAGTGGGGCGCGGCCCGCTGTGTGGCGCGGTGGTGACGGCGGCCGTGATCCTGGATCCGAACCGCCCGATCCTGGGCCTCAACGACTCGAAAAAACTCACCGAAGCGCGCCGTGAAAAACTCTACGACGAAATCTGTGAAAAGGCCCTGAGCTGGCATATCGCCCGGGCCGAAGTTGAAGAAATCGACGAATTGAACATTCTGCACGCCACGATGCTGGCCATGCAGCGTGCCGTTGAAGGCCTGCATATCACCCCAAAACTGGCGATGATCGACGGCAACCGTTGCCCGAAGCTGGCGATGCCGGCTGAAGCGGTGGTCAAGGGCGATAGCAAGGTTCCAGCCATTGCCGCCGCGTCGATCCTGGCCAAGGTCAGCCGAGACCGTGAAATGGCTGCCTTCGAATTGATTTACCCCGGCTACGGCATCGGGGGCCATAAAGGCTATCCGACGCCCGTTCATCTGGAAGCCCTGGCCCGTCTCGGCCCAACGCCGATCCATCGGCGCTCGTTTGCCCCGGTGCGCCAGGCTTATGAGCTGCGCGAGAACCTCAGCGAGGTTTAGTCGCAAGGCTGATGTTTTTGCCAAGGCCCGGTACAATCCCGGGCCTTGTTGTTTCTAAGTTTCTGGACAGGATCACTATGCCGGCTTCATTCGTTCACCTGCGCCTGCACACTGAATACTCCCTGGTCGACGGCCTTGTACGGATCAAACCGCTGGTCAAGACCCTGGTGGGCATGAACATGCCTGCGGTCGCGGTTACCGATCAGAACAACATGTGCTCCCTGGTCAAGTTCTACAAGAACGCCATGGGCGCCGGCATCAAGCCGATCTGCGGCGCTGACCTGTGGCTGTCCAACAAAGATCCGGATAACCCCCTGAGCCGCATCAGCCTGCTGGCGATGAATGGCGTGGGTTATCGCAACCTCACCGAATTGATTTCCCGTGGCTTTATCGACGGCCAGCGCAACGGCTCGATCATCATCGAGCGCGAATGGGTCGCCGAGGCCAGCGAAGGCCTGATCATGCTGTCGGCCGCCAAAGAAGGCGAGATCGGTATCGCGCTGCTGGGCGGTAATCCCCATGAAGCCGAAGTGCTGGCGAGGGAGTGGATGCAGGTCTTCCCCGACCGTTTCTACCTGGAAGTCCAGCGCACCAACCGTCCCAACGATGAAGAGCATCTGCACGCCGCCGTAGCCCTGGCCGACAAGCTGGGCGCACCCTTGGTGGCGACCAACGATGTGCGCTTTATCAAGAAGGAAGATTTCGAGGCCCACGAAACCCGCGTGTGCATCGGTGAAGGCCGGGCCCTGGATGACCCGCGTCGTTCCAAGAACTACAGCGAAGAGCAGTACCTCAAGAGCGCGGACGAAATGGCCGAGCTGTTCAGCGACCTGCCCGAGGCCCTGGAAAACTCCGTCGAGATTGCCAAGCGCTGCAATATCGAAGTGAAGCTGGGCAAGCACTTTTTGCC
Source organism: Pseudomonas sp. NIBRBAC000502773 (assembly GCF_006517195.1). Taxonomy (NCBI): domain Bacteria; kingdom Pseudomonadati; phylum Pseudomonadota; class Gammaproteobacteria; order Pseudomonadales; family Pseudomonadaceae; genus Pseudomonas; species Pseudomonas sp. NIBRBAC000502773. The sequence continues at coordinate 4,762,519 of NZ_CP041189.1, forward strand.
CAACTTCCCGATTCCCGATGGCATGACCATCGACGAGTATTTCCGCAAGGTGTCGTTTGATGGTCTGGAGGAGCGGCTCTCCGTCCTGCTGCCCAGGGACACCACCGAAGATTACGAGGCCAAGCGCCAGGTCTATGTCGATCGGCTGAATTTCGAGCTGGATATCATCATCCAGATGGGGTTCCCCGGTTACTTCCTGATCGTGATGGACTTTATCCAGTGGGCCAAGAGCAACGGCGTGCCGGTAGGTCCGGGCCGGGGGTCGGGTGCCGGCTCGCTGGTCGCCTATGTACAGAAGATCACCGACCTTGATCCGCTGGAATATGACTTGCTGTTCGAACGGTTCCTGAACCCGGAACGGGTCTCCATGCCCGACTTCGACGTCGACTTCTGCATGGACGGTCGCGACCGTGTGATCGAATACGTGGCCGAGAAATACGGCCGCAACGCCGTGAGCCAGATCATCACCTTCGGTTCCATGGCGGCCAAGGCGGTTATCCGTGACGTAGCGCGGGTGCAGGGCAAGTCTTACGGCCTGGCGGACCGCCTGTCGAAGATGATCCCGTTCGAAGTCGGCATGACCCTGGAAAAAGCCTACGAGCAGGAAGAGATCCTGCGCGACTTCATCAAGGTCGATGAAGAAGCCGCCGAAATCTGGGAGATGGCGCGCAAGCTTGAGGGCGTGGTGCGTAACGTCGGTAAGCACGCCGGTGGTGTGGTGATCGCGCCGACCAAGCTCACCGACTTTTCGCCGATCTATTGCGATGAAGAGGGCGGCGGCCTGGTTACCCAGTTCGACAAGGACGATGTGGAGGCGGCCGGCCTGGTGAAGTTCGACTTCCTCGGCCTGCGCACCCTGACGATCATCGATTGGGCACTCAAGACCATCAACCGCGACCGCGCCAAGGTCAACGAAGAACCGCTGGATATCGCCTTCATCCCGCTGGACGACAAGCCGACCTACACCTTGCTGCAAAAAGCCGAAACCACGGCGGTGTTCCAGCTTGAATCCCGCGGTATGAAAGAGCTGATCAAAAAGCTCAAGCCCGACTGCCTGGAAGACTTGATCGCACTGGTGGCCCTGTTCCGTCCTGGCCCGCTGCAATCGGGCATGGTGGATGACTTCATCAACCGTAAGCACGGTCGTGCCGAACTGGCGTACCCGCACTCCGACTACCAGTACGATGGCCTCAAGCCGGTATTGGCGCCGACCTACGGCATCATCCTGTACCAGGAACAGGTGATGCAGATCGCCCAGGTGATGGCCGGCTACACCCTCGGTGGCGCGGACATGCTGCGGCGGGCCATGGGTAAGAAAAAGCCCGAGGAAATGGCCAAGCAACGCGGCGGTTTCATTGAGGGTTGCGCCACCAACAATATCGATGCCGACCTGGCCGGTAACATTTTCGACCTGGTGGAAAAATTCGCCGGTTATGGCTTCAACAAATCCCACTCCGCCGCCTACGGCCTGGTGTCGTACCAGACCGCCTGGCTGAAAGCCCACTACCCGGCGCCGTTCATGGCTGCGGTACTCTCGGCGGATATGCACAACACCGACAAGGTCGTGACCTTGATCGAAGAAGTGCGCACCATGAAGCTGCGCCTCGACGCGCCGGACGTGAACGCCTCGGAGTTCAAGTTCACGGTGAACGATGAAGGTCGCATCATCTATGGCCTGGGCGCGATCAAGGGCGTGGGCGAAGGCCCGGTGGAAGCCATCACCGAAGCGCGCCAGGACGGGCCGTTCAAGGATCTGTTCGACTTCTGCGCACGGGTCGACCTCAAGCGCATCAACAAACGTACCCTCGATGGCCTCATCCGCAGCGGCGCGCTCGACCGTCTCGGCCCGTATTTCCACGATGAGCCGAAGGCGTATCAGGCGAATATCGATCGCAATCGCGCGGTGCTGCTCACCGCCATGGAAGAAGCGATCAAGGCCGCCGAACAGACCGCCCGCACCCACGACAGCGGCCACGCCGACCTGTTTGGCGGGTTGTTCGTCGAAGAAGATGCGGACGTGTATGCCAACCACCGCAAAGCCAAGGAGCTGACCCTCAAGGAACGCCTCAAGGGTGAGAAAGACACCTTGGGCCTGTACCTCACCGGTCACCCGATTGACGAATATGAAGGCGAGATCCGTCGTTTCGCCCGTCAACGCATCATCGACCTGAAACCGGCGCGGGATACCCAGACCGTCGCCGGCATGATCATCGCCCTGCGGGTGATGAAAAACAAAAAGGGCGACAAGATGGGCTTTATCACCCTCGACGACCGCTCGGGCCGGATCGAGGCGTCGCTGTTTGCCGACGCCTTTCATTCCGCGCAGTCGCTGCTGCAGACCGACGCCATGGTGGTGGTGGAAGGGGAGGTCAGCAACGATGACTTCTCCGGCGGCTTGCGCCTGCGGATCAAGCGGGTGATGAGCATGGAAGATGCGCGCACCAACCTGGCCGAAAGCCTGCGCCTGAAGGTGAAGACCGAAGCCCTCAAGGGCGATCAGCTACGCTGGTTGGGTGACCTGCTCAAGCGCCATCGTGGCGCCTGCCCGGTGACCATGGAGTACACCGGCAACGACGCCAAGGCCATGTTGCAGTTTGGCGAGACGTGGCGAATTGATCCCGCTGACGGCTTGATTCAAGCTTTGCGTGACCAGTTCGGTCGTGACAACGTCTTCCTCCAATACCGTTGACGGTCAGGACGCCTGACCTCGGCTGAACATTTAATCTCGACCTAAACGCGCCTCTCCCTTAAGGTAGGGCGCGAATAGACAACCGGCTGGCCAGGCAACCCTTGGCCGTCGACCCAAGACGGACGCTTATGAACCCGAATTTTCTTGATTTCGAACAGCCGATCGCTGACCTGCAAGCCAAGATCGAAGAGCTGCGCCTGGTCGGCAATGACAATTCGCTGAATATCGGCGATGAGATCGCTCGCCTGCAAGACAAGAGCAGCACGCTCACCGAAGACATCTTCGGCAAGCTGACCAGCTGGCAGATCGCGCGCCTGGCCCGCCACCCGCGCCGTCCGTATACCCTGGACTATATTCAGCACATCTTCACCGAGTTCGACGAGCTGCACGGCGACCGCCATTTCTCCGACGACGCGGCCATCGTGGGCGGTATCGCTCGCCTGGACGACCAGCCGGTCATGGTTATCGGTCACCAGAAAGGCCGTGAAGTGCGCGAGAAAGTACGCCGCAACTTCGGTATGCCGCGTCCGGAAGGCTACCGTAAGGCGTGCCGCCTGATGGAAATGGCCGAGCGCTTCAAGATGCCGATCCTGACCTTCATCGACACCCCGGGTGCTTACCCGGGTATCGACGCCGAAGAGCGCAACCAGAGCGAAGCGATTGCCTGGAACCTGCGAGTGATGGCCCGCCTGAAAACCCCGATCATCGCCACTGTGATTGGTGAAGGTGGTTCCGGCGGTGCACTGGCCATTGGCGTCTGCGACCAGTTGAACATGCTGCAATATTCGACCTACGCGGTGATCTCGCCGGAAGGTTGCGCCTCGATCCTGTGGAAAACCGCAGAGAAGGCGCCGGACGCTGCCGAAGCCATGGGCATCACTGCCGATCGCCTCAAGGGCCTGGGTATCGTCGACAAAGTGATCGCCGAGCCATTGGGCGGCGCCCACCGCGATCCGGCCGCCGCCGCTGCCACTATCCGTGCCGAGCTGGGGTCGCAACTGGCGATGCTCAAGAAGCTGGATAACGAAGCGCTGCTGGCCCGTCGCTACGAGCGCCTGATGAGCTACGGTCTCTAAGATCGCAGCAGCACTAATGTGGGAGGGGCTTGCCCCCGATTGCTGAGTGTCAGTCACTGTATTCACTGGCTGATGCTCCGCTGTCGGGGGCAAGCCCCCTCCCACATTTGCTTTGTGTATGCTTGGCTTGGGTATTCCAGATTTGCGGCGGTAACCTGTGATGAAACCGACTTTATCCGCCAAACTCCTGCACGCCCTGGCCCCCTGGCGCAACGCCCCGGCTTGGCATATCGCCTTCTCTGGTGGTCTTGATTCCACTGTCCTGTTGCATCTCCTGGCCAACGCCGAAGCCCTTCCGCCTCTAAGCGCTGTTCATGTCCACCATGGCCTGCAGGCTGTCGCCGACGTCTGGCCAGGTCATTGCCAGTCGGTGTGCGACAGCCTGGGCGTACCCTTGCGGGTCATGCGCGTGCACGTGCAGCCTGGCGCCAGTCTTGAGCGTGCAGCGCGTGATGCACGTTACCGGGCGTTTACCGAGGTGATCGGGGCAGGGGAAGTGTTACTCACCGGCCAGCATCGCGATGATCAAGCCGAAACGCTGCTATTCCGCCTGCTGCGCGGTGCCGGGGTGCGAGGGCTCGCCGCAATGCCTGCGCACCGCCCGTTGGCAGGTGGTTTCCTGGTGCGGCCGTTGCTGGAGGTCTCGCGCGCCGAGCTGGAAGCCTACGCTGATGAGCATCAACTCAAGTGGGTTGAAGATCCTTCCAACACCGATCCACGTTTCTCCCGTAATTACCTGCGTCACCGCGTGATCCCGACGCTGACGGCGCGTTGGCCCCAAGCTGTCTCCAGCCTGGCCCGCACCGCCGAACACCTCGGTGAAGCCCAGGCGCTGCTGGGTGAACTGGCCTGCATGGACCTGCAAGCCGCCGATCAGCCTTCGCGGTTTCCTTGGTTGGTGTTGCCATCATTGGACCTTGGTCCACTGCGCGAACTTTCCGATGCCCGTCAGCGCAATGTCCTGCGCCATTGGCTGGCGCCGCTGACCCGTTTACCTGACAGCGACCATTGGGCTGGCTGGTATGCCCTGCGCGACGCCAAGGGCGACGCGCATCCCTTATGGCGTCTGGCTGATGGAGATTTGCAGCGTTGCGGCGCACGCATCTGGTGGTTGCCTCGCGCCTGGTCGGAGTTTTCCCACGCATCGGTGAGCTGGCCTGATCCGCAAAAGCCACTAGAGTTACCCGGCAATGGCCTGCTGGAAATGAGCGGCAAGGTGCCCGAAGGCCCGCTGGAGGTGCGTTATCGCCAGGGCGGCGAAATGCTTGAAGTGCCCGGCCGGGGCCGGCGTGACTTGAAGCGCCTGCTTAATGAGCATGGTGTGCCGGGCTTCGTCCGTGGCAGATTGCCGCTGCTGTATCGGGGCGAGCAATTGCTCGGCGTGCCCCTCCTCACTGGACTCTGGGCCGCACCGAGTGAAGCTTGGCAATTACATTGGATGCCAGAGACCTGCGATCAAGGTTTGAGCTGATAGAGCCTTTCCGGTAGACTACGCTCCCTTCTTGATACAACTTCTGTGGATTCGCCTGAATCGCAGCAGTTGCCGATTACCAAGCAGTCTTTGCTGGGCGATTCCAAAAAATGTGTAGCGATCAACGTACCGGCAGTTTCACTGCTGGTCTGTCACAACGCGGCGGTTTTTTTGAAAGGTGCACTGTGATTAATGCAGGTGATCGGGGGCTTCGGCCTCTCTTCGCTTTCCCCGGCGGCTCGGACCGCTTTAACGCAGACTTCTAGGGTTTTTCATGACGCGCTACATATTCGTCACGGGCGGTGTTGTTTCTTCATTGGGGAAAGGCATTGCCTCCGCTTCATTGGCGGCCATCCTGGAGGCGCGGGGGCTTAAAGTCACCATGCTCAAGCTGGACCCGTACATCAACGTCGACCCGGGCACCATGAGCCCGTTCCAGCACGGTGAAGTGTTCGTCACACACGACGGCGCCGAGACCGACCTGGACCTGGGCCACTACGAGCGGTTCATCCGCACGACCATGACCCAGAACAACAACTTCACCACCGGCCGTGTCTACGAGCACGTGCTGCGCAAGGAGCGCCGTGGTGACTACCTGGGTGCAACCATCCAGGTGATCCCGCACATCACCGACGAAATCAAGCGCCGCATCATCAAGGGTGCAGGCGATGCCGACGTGGCGATGGTCGAGATCGGTGGCACCGTGGGTGACATCGAATCCCAGCCGTTCCTCGAAGCCATCCGCCAGCTGCGTTTCGAAGTCGGCGCCAAGCGCGCGATGCTGATGCACCTCACGTTGGTGCCGTACATCGCCACCGCCGGCGAAACCAAAACCAAGCCTACCCAGCACTCGGTCAAGGAACTGCGTTCCATCGGCCTGCAGCCGGACGTACTGGTATGCCGCTCCGACCACCCGATCGACATTTCCTCGCGTCGCAAGATCGCGCAGTTCACCAACGTTGAAGAACGTGCGGTGATTGCCCTGGAAGACGCCGACACCATCTACAAGATCCCGGGCATCCTGCATTCGCAAGGCCTGGATGATTTTGTGGTCGAGCGTTTCGGCCTGCAGTGCAACGGCGCGGACCTGTCCGAGTGGGAAGCCGTGGTTGACGCCAAGCTCAACCCTGAGCACGAAGTCACCATCGCCATGGTCGGCAAGTACATGGAGCTGCTGGACGCGTACAAGTCGCTGATCGAAGCGATGAGCCACGCGGGCATCAGCAACCGTACCAAGGTCAACCTGCGCTACATCGATTCCGAAGACATCGAGAACCAGGGCACCGCGCTGCTCGAAGGTGTCGATGCGATCCTCGTTCCAGGCGGTTTCGGCCTGCGTGGCGTGGAAGGCAAGATCACTGCCGTGCAGTACGCCCGCGAGAACAAGGTGCCGTACCTGGGCATCTGCCTGGGCATGCAAGTGGCCGTTATCGAGTTCGCCCGTAACGTGATGGGCTGGAAAGACGCCAACTCCACCGAGTTCGACAGCAAGAGCGGCCACCCGGTCGTGGGCCTGATCACCGAATGGGAAGACGCCACCGGCGCCGTCGAAACCCGTACCGAAAGCTCCGACCTGGGCGGCACCATGCGCCTTGGCGCGCAAGACTGCCTGCTGGAGCCGGGTTCTCTGGTTCACGACTGCTACGGCAAGGACGTGATCGTCGAGCGTCACCGTCACCGCTACGAAGTGAACAACAACCTGCTGCCGCAGATCAAAGAGGCTGGCCTGAAAATCTCCGGTCGCTCCGGTGATGGCGCGCTGGTTGAAGTGGTCGAGGCCCCGGATCATCCATGGTTCGTCGCTTGCCAGTTCCACCCTGAGTTCACCTCGACTCCACGCGACGGTCACCCGTTGTTCAGCGGTTTCGTCAAGGCTGCACTGACGCAACACCAGAAGAAGGCGTAAACCTGATGGCCCAGAAGATCATTCGCGTAGGCGACATCGAGATTGCCAACGACAAGCCCATGGTGCTGTTCGGCGGCATGAACGTGCTGGAAAGCCGTGACATGGCGATGCAGGTCTGTGAAGAGTACGTCAAGGTTACCGAGAAACTGGGTATCCCCTACGTGTTCAAGGCCAGCTTCGACAAGGCCAACCGTTCGTCCGTGACCTCCTATCGCGGCCCGGGCCTTGAAGAAGGCATGCGGATCTTCCAGGACATCAAGCAAGCCTTCGGCGTGCCGATCATCACCGACGTCCACGAGCCTGAACAGGCTGCCGTGGTCGCCGAGGTGTGCGACATCATCCAGTTGCCGGCCTTCCTGTCGCGCCAGACCGACCTCGTGGTCGCGATGGCCAGGACCGGCGCTGTGATCAATATCAAGAAAGCCCAGTTCCTCGCGCCCCAGGAGATGAAACATATCCTGAACAAGTGCGTGGAAGCGGGTAACGACCAGTTGATCCTCTGCGAGCGCGGTTCGAGCTTCGGCTACAACAACCTCGTGGTGGACATGCTCGGTTTCGGCATCATGAAGCAGTTCGAATACCCGGTGTTCTTCGACGTGACCCACGCGCTGCAAATGCCCGGTGGTCGCGCCGACTCCGCCGGTGGGCGCCGTGCCCAGGTACTGGACCTGGCCAAGGCCGGCATCAGCCAGTCCCTGGCGGGCCTGTTCCTCGAAGCCCACCCGGACCCGGACAACGCCAAATGCGACGGCCCATGCGCCCTGCGCCTGGACAAGCTGGAGCCATTCCTGGCCCAGCTCAAGCAGTTGGACGAACTGGTCAAGAGTTTTCCGACGGTAGAGACCGCGTAAGCGTTGATTCTCCGGTAGACTTTCCCACGCTTTACGCTCAGGCCTATGGGCCTGAGCCTTGTCGCCTGCAAGCCTGCCCCGTTGTTCCACCCTTGCGGTCGGTCAAAAGATTTCCTTCAGCTGCGTCGTTTTCGTCAACTTTGGAGTGTTTACAACAATGGCAAAAATCGTCGACATCAAAGGTCGTGAAGTTCTCGACTCCCGTGGCAACCCCACCGTCGAAGCCGACGTGCTTCTCGATAACGGCATCATCGGCAGCGCCTGCGCGCCGTCCGGTGCTTCCACAGGTTCGCGCGAAGCGCTGGAACTGCGTGATGGCGACAAGAGCCGTTACCTGGGCAAGGGTGTCCTCAAGGCTGTAGCCAACATCAACGGCCCGATCCGTGACCTGCTGCTGGGCAAGGACCCGCTGGACCAGAAAGCCCTGGACCACGCGATGATCAAGCTCGACGGCACTGAAAACAAAGGCAGCCTCGGCGCCAACGCCATCCTGGCCGTGTCCCTGGCTGCTGCCAAGGCGGCCGCCCAGGACCAGGACCTGCCGCTGTACGCCCACATCGCCAACCTGAACGGTACGCCGGGTGTCTACTCGATGCCGGTTCCGATGATGAACATCATCAACGGTGGCGAGCATGCCGATAACAACGTCGACATCCAGGAATTCATGGTGCAGCCGGTCGGCGCCAAGACCTTCTCCGAAGGCCTGCGCATGGGCACCGAGATTTTCCATCACCTCAAAGCCGTGCTGAAAGCTCGTGGCCTGAGCACTGCCGTAGGTGACGAAGGTGGTTTCGCACCAAACCTGGCGTCCAACGAAGATGCACTGAAAGTGATCTCCGAAGCCGTGGCCAACGCCGGCTACACACTGGGCACCGACGTGACCCTGGCCCTGGACTGCGCCGCCAGCGAGTTCTACGAAGATGGCAAATACAACCTGTCCGGCGAAGGCCAGGTGTTCAACTCCGAAGGTTTTGCCGAGTACCTGAAGGGCCTGACCCAGCGTTATCCGATCATCTCGATCGAAGACGGCCTGGACGAGTCCGACTGGGATGGCTGGAAGATCCTCACCGACAAGATCGGCGAAAAAGTCCAGCTGGTGGGCGACGACCTGTTCGTGACCAACACCAAGATCCTGAAAGAAGGCATCGACAAAAAGATCGCCAACTCGATCCTGATCAAGTTCAACCAGATCGGCACCCTGACCGAAACCCTGGAAGCCATCCAGATGGCCAAGGCTGCGGGCTACACCGCCGTGATCTCGCACCGCTCCGGCGAAACCGAAGATTCGACCATCGCCGACCTGGCCGTGGGCACTTCGGCGGGCCAGATCAAGACCGGCTCCCTGTGCCGCTCTGACCGTGTGTCCAAGTACAACCAATTGCTGCGTATCGAAGAGCAACTGGCCGGCAAAGCCAAGTACAACGGTCGCGGCGAGTTTCGTGGCTGATCGCTAGTTAAGAGTAAAGCGTGGTAAAAAGTCGGCGGATTGCGTCGGAAAATTCACGATAGTGAACATTTCGGCGCTAATCTGATGGCGATCAAGCACAAGCCTGGTTCTTCCAGGCTTCGTGCTATCAGTTGCTGTAAAAGTTTTGCATGGCGTGTTTTTCCACTGGATACCCGATATTCGATGCGCAGTCCCAATTGGTTGTTCCTCGTCTTGCTCTTGTTGCTGGCTGGCCTGCAGTACCGCCTATGGGTAGGTAATGGCAGCTTTGCGCAGGTAAAAGACCTGACCCAGCAAATTGCCGACCAGCACGCCGAGAACGAACGCCTGCTGGAGCGCAACCGCGTCCTCGATGCCGAAGTGCTTGAGCTGAAAAAGGGTACCGAGACCGTTGAAGAACGGGCCCGTCATGAGTTGGGCATGGTCAAGGAGGGCGAAACCCTCTACCAGTTGGCCCAATGAGTTACCGTTTGCCGGCCTTCTGGGCCGTGATACCTGCCGCGGGCGTCGGTGCCCGTATGGCCGCGGACCGTCCCAAGCAATATTTGCAATTGGGCGGGCGCACTATTCTCGAACACAGCCTTGGCTGTTTTCTCGACCATCCCAGCCTCAAGGGGTTGGTGGTCAGTCTTGCTGCTGATGATCCGTATTGGCCCGACCTGGCGTGTGCCGCTGACCCGCGTATCCAACGTGCGGACGGTGGTTCGGAGCGCTCGGGTTCGGTGCTCAATGCACTGCTGCAACTCAATGCCCTGGGCGCCGGCGATGACGATTGGGTGTTGGTGCATGATGCGGCACGGCCTAATTTGAGCCGTGATGACCTCGACAAGTTGCTGGCCGAGTTGGCGGACGATCCGGTAGGCGGCCTCCTGGCGGTGCCGGCTCGCGATACCCTCAAGCGCGTCGACAAGCAGGGGCGGGTGGTGGAAACCGTCGACCGCAGCTTGATCTGGCAAGCCTATACGCCGCAGATGTTCCGCCTCGGGGCCTTGCACCGCGCATTGGCTGACAGCCTGGTGGCCGATGCAGTGATCACCGATGAAGCCTCGGCCATGGAGTGGTCCGGGCAGGCGCCGCGCTTGATCGAAGGGCGCTCGGACAATATCAAGGTGACCCGGCCGGAAGACCTGGAGTGGCTGCGACTGCGTTGGGCGAATCGTCGTTAATCAACCACTGTACTCCGGCCGCTCGGCCAAGCCCTCTTTCAAGAAATCCACCAACTTCCTGACCTTCGGCGACAAGTGCCGTTGTTGCGGATACAGCGCCCACACCGCCGTATTCGGCGGCTGATGCGCCTCCAGCAACGACACCAATGCGCCGCTGTGCAGATGCTCCAGCACGTAATAGTCCGGCAGTTGGCACAGCCCCACCCCTTGCAACGCCGCATCCAGCACCGCTTGCCCACTGTTACAGCGCCAGTTTCCCTGTACCCGTTGGGAAAATTCGCGCCCGTCCTGGGCCAGTTGCCAAATATCCGAGCTGCCGATCAGGCAGTTATGTCGACTCAATTCCGACAAGCTATGGGGCCGTCCGTACCGGGCCAGGTAGGACGGCGACGCGCACAGGTACATACGCCGAGGTGCGAGGCGACTGGCGACCATGCGCGAATCCTGCAAGCGCCCCAGGCGAATCGCCAGGTCGAGGCCTTCGTGCACCAGATCCAGTTGGCGGTTGCTCAATTCGATATCCACCCGCAATTGTGGGTACAGGCCCATGAACCGCGTCACCAGCGGCACAATGAAACGCTCGCCATAGGCCACCGCGCAGGTCATGCGCAACATGCCTTTCGGTTCGCTGGTGAGGTCACCCACGGCGCGCAAGGCTTCTTCGCGGCCGTCCTGCAGGCGCTGGCAATGTTGCAGGAATGTCTGACCCGCTTCAGTCAGGGTCACCTTACGGGTACTGCGATATAGCAACCGCGTTTGCAGGCGCTCTTCCAGGCGTGCCACCTGGCGGCTGATGTGGGACGAAGACACACCCAGCCGCTCGGCAGCCGCCGTAAATTGGCTGCATTCGGCGACGGCAACGAATTCATCAATGCCTTCCCAGCGGTTCTCCAGCATGGCGATTATCCCTGTACAGCAATAAAGTTTTGCTTTTGCCTGGATTATTAATCATGGAGCCATGTTTTACACTCTCTCCATCATTTTTAACGCCCTGGAGAAACCCGGATGATCAAGTCCCGCGCTGCCGTTGCCTTTGAAGCCAAGAAACCCCTCGAGATCGTGGAAGTCGATGTGGCCATGCCCAAGGCGGGCGAAGTGCTGTTGCGTGTGGTCGCCTCCGGGGTTTGCCATACCGACGCCTACACCCTCTCCGGCGCCGACCCGGAAGGCATCTTCCCGTCCATCCTTGGTCATGAAGGCGGTGCGGTGGTCGAAGCCATCGGCGAGGGCGTGACTTCGGTGGCGGTGGGCGACCATGTGATCCCGCTGTACACCCCGGAATGCGGCAAGTGCAAATTCTGCCTGTCGGGCAAGACCAACCTGTGCCAGGCCATTCGTTCCACCCAAGGCAAAGGCCTGATGCCGGATGGCACCACGCGCTTTTCCTACAAGGGTCAGCCGATTTTCCACTACATGGGCACCTCGACGTTCTCCGAGTACACCGTGCTGCCGGAAATTTCCGTCGCCAAAATTCCCAAAGAAGCGCCGCTGGAGAAGGTCTGCCTGCTCGGCTGTGGCGTCACCACCGGCATCGGTGCGGTGATCAACACCGCCAAGGTCAAGCCGGGTGACACCGTGGCCATCTTCGGTCTTGGCGGTATCGGCCTGTCGGCCGTGATCGGTGCGGTCAAGGCCAAGGCCGGCCGTATCATCGCGATTGACATCAACCCGGCCAAGTTCGAGATCGCCCGGCAACTGGGCGCTACCGACTGCATCAACCCGAAAGACTATGACCGCCCGATCCAAGACGTGATTGTCGATTTGACTGACGGCGGCGTGGACTTTTCCTTCGAGTGCATCGGCAACGTGCAACTGATGCGTGCCGCGCTCGAGTGCTGCCACAAGGGGTGGGGCGAGTCGGTGATCATCGGCGTTGCCGGTGCCGGCCAGGAAATCTCCACCCGACCATTCCAGCTGGTGACCGGTCGCGTCTGGCGTGGCTCGGCGTTCGGTGGCGTACGCGGCCGTACCGAGTTGCCAAGCTACGTGGAAATGGCCCAGACCGGCGAGATTCCGCTGGACACGTTCATCACCCACACCATGGGCCTGGAAGACATCAACAAAGCGTTTGACCTGATGCATGAAGGCAAGAGCATTCGTACCGTCATCCACTTCTGAGGTCGGCCATGAGTCTGGAAAACCTGTCGTGCCAGAAGAGCTTCGGCGGCTGGCATAAACGCTACAAGCATCACTCCGATGTGCTCGGCTGCGACATGACCTTCGCCGTCTACCTGCCGCCGCAAGCGGAGCAGGGCGGCAAGCTGCCGGTGCTGTACTGGCTGTCCGGCCTGACCTGCACCGATGAGAACTTCATGCAGAAAGCCGGTGCCCAGCGCATGGCGGCGGAACTGGGGTTGATCATCGTGGCGCCGGACACCAGCCCGCGTGGGCCAGGTGTACCAGGCGACCCGGACAATGCCTGGGATTTCGGCCTGGGCGCAGGGTTTTACCTGAATGCCACGCAGGAACCGTGGGCCAAGCACTATCGGATGCATGACTACGTGGTGCAGGAATTGCCGGCATTGGTCGAGGCGCATTTCCCGGCTTCGGACAAACGCGGTATCAGCGGCCACTCCATGGGCGGCCACGGTGCGTTGGTGTGTGCCCTGCGCAACCCTGGGCGTTACCTGTCGGTGTCGGCGTTTTCGCCGATTAACAATCCGATGGATTGCCCGTGGGGCCAGAAAGCTTTCTCCCGTTACCTGGGTGAAGAGCGCGCCAAATGGCGTGAATGGGATGCCTGTGTGCTGATCGGCGAAGCCTCGGAAAAGCTGCCGTTGCTGGTGGACCAGGGCGACCGCGACGATTTCCTTGCCGTGCAGCTCAAGCCCGAAGCCTTGCAGCAAGCGGCCAAGGCGGCCAGCCATCCGCTGGAACTGCGCCTGCAGCCCGGCTACGACCACAGCTACTTCTTTATCGCCAGCTTCATCGAAGACCATTTGCGACATCATGGTCGTGCTTTGCTCGGTTAATGTGAGGCAAAAGTAGGTAGAATCACGCCCTGAATTAAATCGGGGCGTTTTTTTATGCGTATTGGCCACGGCTACGATGTGCACCGTTTCGCTGAAGGCGATTTCATCACCCTGGGCGGCGTGCGCATTGCACACCACCATGGGTTGCTGGCTCATTCCGACGGCGACGTTGTCCTGCATGCCTTGAGCGATGCCTTGCTCGGCGCGGCGGCGCTGGGCGATATCGGCAAGCACTTTCCGGATACCGATCCCACCTTCAAGGGCGCGGACAGCCGTGTCCTGCTGCGCCATGTGGTCGGCCTGATCCATGCCAAGGGCTGGAAGATCGGCAATGTCGATAACACCATCGTGGCCCAGGCGCCGAAAATGGCCCCGCATATCGAATCCATGCGCGCACTGATTGCCGCAGACCTGCAAATTGAATTGGATCAAGTCAACGTGAAAGCCACCACCACCGAAAAGCTCGGGTTCACCGGTCGTGAAGAGGGCATCGCGGTGCACTCCGTCGCCTTGTTGCTGCGCGCATGAACGACCTGCAACTGCTGGGCCCGCGTGCCTATGGCGAGGCCCTGGGCAGCGCGGTCCTGAAGGCCACGGCTGAAGATTTCCAGGTCGACGAAGTGCTCGATATTCCGCTCAGCGGCGAAGGCGAGCACCTGTGGTTGTGGGTTGAGAAGCGCGGGCTCAATACTGAGGAAGCCGCGCGCCGTATTGCCAAGGCGGCTGGCGTACCGTTGCGCACTGTCAGCTATGCCGGGCTCAAGGACCGTCAGGCGTTGACCCGCCAGTGGTTCAGCGTTCAACTGCCTGGCAAGGCCGATCCGGACATGAGCGGTGCGGAAAACGACACCCTCAGGATCCTGAAAACCGCCCGCCACAAGCGCAAGCTGCAACGTGGCGCGCACTCGGCCAACGGCTTTACCTTGCGCCTGACCCAATTGGCCGGTGATGCCGCCGCCATTGACGCTCGGTTGCAATTGATTGCCCAGCACGGCATCCCCAACTATTTCGGCACCCAGCGTTTTGGCCACAACGGTGGCAATGTCGTCGACGCCCGCGAATGGGCCGCGCGCAAGGCCTTGCCGGAGCAGCGCAACGTGCGTTCGCGGTTGTTGTCCACCGCGCGTAGCTTCCTCTTCAACAAAGTGTTGGCGGCACGTGTCGCCGACGGTTCCTGGCAGCGCGCGCAAGTGGGTGATCTGCTGGCGTTTACCGACAGCCGCAGCTTTTTTCCGGCGGGGGAGGCTGAGTGCAGCGACCCGCGCCTGGCGATCCTGGACCTGCACCCCACCGGCCCGCAGTGGGGCGAGGGTGATTCTCCGGCGACAGGCGCCACGTTTGAGTTGGAGCAGGCGGTTGCCGCCGGTGAAGCCGACCTGCGTGATTGGCTGGCGAGTGCCGGCATGAGCCAGGAACGTCGCATTCTGCGACTGCCCATTGGCGGGTTGACGTGGCATTATCCCGGGCCTGACATTCTGCAATTGGAATTCGTCCTGCCGGCCGGATGCTTCGCCACTGTCTTGGTGCGCGAGCTTGTTGATCTGGTGCCGGTGGGGCAGACGGACAGCCCATGCGTATTCTGATATCAAACGATGACGGTGCCACCGCACCCGGCCTTGCCGCGCTCTATGCTGCGCTGCAGGATTACGCCGAGTGCGTTGTGGTTGCCCCCGACCAGGACAAGAGCGGCGCCAGCAGTTCGCTGACGCTCGACCGTCCGCTGCACCCGCAGGTTCTGGCCAATGGCTTTATCAGTGTGAACGGCACCCCCACCGACTGCGTGCACCTGGCGATCAACAGTTTGTTGGACCAGGAGCCGGACCTGGTGGTGTCGGGCATCAACCTCGGCGCCAACCTGGGCGACGACGTGCTGTATTCCGGCACGGTGGCGGCGGCGCTTGAAGGACGCTTCCTCGGCCGCACCTCGTTTGCGTTTTCGTTGGCATCGCGGCAACTGGACAACTTGCCCACCGCGGCCTATTTCGCGCGCAAGCTGGTGGAGGCCCATGGCGCCCTGGATCTGCCGCCGCGCACGGTGCTCAACGTCAACATTCCCAATTTGCCCCTCGACCACATTCGCGGTATCCAGCTTACGCGCCTGGGCCATCGCGCCCGCGCGGCAGCGCCGTTGAAGGTCGTCGACCCGCGTGGCAAGGAAGGCTACTGGATCGCGGCAGCGGGCGATGCCGAAGACGGTGGCCCAGGCACGGACTTTCACGCGGTGATGCAAGGCTATGTGTCGATTACCCCGTTGCAACTTGATCGCACCTTCAGTGATGCCTTCAGTAGTCTCGATGGCTGGCTGGAGGGGCTGCGCTGATGGCTCGTGAACAAGACGACCTGCTGCGCCGGGGCATCGGGATGACCTCCCAGCGTACCCGTGAGCGTTTGATCCAGCGCCTGTACGAAGAGGGGCTTTCCAACGCCCAGGTGTTGGAAGTGATCCGGCGTACGCCTCGGCACCTCTTTGTCGATGAAGCCTTGGCCCATCGTGCCTACGAAGACACGGCATTGCCCATCGGCCATAACCAGACCATCTCCCAGCCTTATATGGTTGCGCGCATGAGCGAGCTGCTGCTGGCGGCGGGGCCGCTGGACAAGGTGCTGGAGATCGGCACCGGTTCCGGCTACCAGACAGCGGTGCTGTCGCAACTGGTGGAGCGGGTGTTCTCGGTGGAACGCATCAAGGTGCTGCAGGATCGCGCCAAGGAACGCCTGGTGGAGCTGAACCTGCGCAACGTGGTATTCCGCTGGGGCGATGGTTGGGAAGGTTGGCCGGCGCTGGCGCCCTACAACGGGATTATCGTCACTGCCGTGGCCACCGATGTGCCGCAGGCGCTGCTCGATCAACTGGCCCCGGGTGGGCGGCTGGTCATTCCGGTGGGTTCCGGTGAAGTGCAACAATTGATGCTTATTGTCCGTGAAGACGACGGTTTTTCCCGGCACGTACTTGGCGCCGTACGCTTTGTGCCGTTGCTCAATGGCCCGCTGGCCTGATCATTTTTCGCGGGCAGTGAATTCTGTTGGTGAGGATGTGTCTTACGGCGGGGTCTATCAAGTCAACATGATAGGCGGGGCGATTCAACGCGCTGAATGATTCGTTTCAGTCGCGTGACGGTAAAACTTCAATGCCCAGTTATACTTGCGTCATATTTCAAGCCTGATACAGGCATTCATGTTCAGCCACCACAAAGGGAGCGGCGGGTGAGTCTCACAGGTCTTGCGCAGCGTATGAGTAAAACAAGTTTTCAGCGACTGGTGCTTGGCCTTGTCTTTGGTTCCCTTCTGGTAGGGTGTTCCAGCTCGCCAAGCAGCGGTGCACGGGTCGTTGACCGCAATAACGCTGCACCACAAAAGCCGACGGTGACCACCGGGCAGTATGTCGTGCGCAAGGGCGACACCTTGTTCTCGATTGCCTTCCGTTATGGCTGGGACTACAAGGCCCTTGCAGCCCGTAACAATATTCCTGTGCCCTACACGATACATCCGGGTCAGACGATTCGCTTTGACGGTCGCACCGGTTCTACCCCTACGGCAGTTGTGACAAACACCGGATCTTCGCCGTCGTCTTCGAGCAAAACCACCATCATTACCCGGCCTGCGGGTACCGCTGCGCCGAGTGCTGCGAACAAGCCGGCACCCGCGCCGTTGCCCCCCGCAGGGCCTGCGCCGACCGGTTGGGGATGGCCCTCAAATGGAGTGTTAATTGGAAAATTCTCTTCAAACGGCAGTTTGAATAAAGGCATTGATATTGCCGGGGATTTGGGACAGCCTGTTTTAGCTGCGTCTGATGGGACGGTGGTGTACGCCGGGAGTGGTTTGCGGGGCTACGGCGAGCTGGTCATCATCAAACACAGCGATACCTACGTCAGTGCTTACGGCCACAACCGTAGGCTGTTGGTTCGGGAGGGGCAGCAGGTCAAAGTCGGACAGACAATTGCCGAAATGGGATCAACTGGTACAGACCGGGTGAAACTGCACTTTGAGATTCGCCGTCAAGGGAAGCCTGTAGATCCACTGCAATTCCTACCCCGTCGTTGATATGTTGCACAGCCTGTTCCTCACGTAGAAGGAACAGGCTCCAGCGTTGCCAAGGATAAAGGCGTCGCTTGAGCTTGAGGTCGAACTCACCAAAGGACTATAACAATGGCTCTCAGTAAAGAAGCGCCGGAGTTTGACATCGACGATGAGGTTCTCCTTATGGAGACCGGCATCGCTACGGAATCGATGTCGAATGAGGGACCTGCTGTACCTTCAGTTCGCACCAAATCCAAGAACTCCACCGCGTTAAAGCAACACAAATACATTGATTACACGCGGGCGCTCGATGCGACCCAGCTGTACCTCAATGAAATCGGCTTTTCCCCTCTGCTGACTCCCGAAGAAGAAGTCCATTTTGCGCGCTTGTCGCAAAAGGGTGATCCGGCTGGGCGCAAGCGCATGATTGAAAGCAACCTGCGCCTGGTGGTGAAAATCGCCCGACGCTACGTCAATCGTGGGCTGTCCTTGTTGGACCTGATCGAGGAGGGCAACCTGGGCTTGATCCGGGCGGTGGAGAAGTTCGATCCTGAGCGGGGCTTCCGCTTCTCGACCTATGCCACCTGGTGGATTCGCCAGACCATCGAACGGGCGATCATGAATCAGACCCGCACGATCCGGTTACCGATCCATGTGGTCAAGGAGCTCAACGTCTACCTGCGGGCGGCACGTGAGCTCACTCAAAAACTCGATCATGAACCCTCGCCCGAAGAAATCGCCAACCTGCTGGAAAAGCCGGTAGGAGAGGTCAAGCGCATGCTGGGTCTTAACGAGCGTGTGTCTTCGGTCGACGTCTCGCTGGGTCCGGACTCGGATAAAACCCTGCTGGACACTCTGACGGATGATCGTCCTACGGATCCTTGCGAGCTGCTGCAGGACGATGATCTTTCCCAAAGCATTGACCAGTGGCTGTCGGAGCTCACGGACAAGCAGCGTGAGGTGGTGATACGCCGCTTCGGCCTGCGTGGCCATGAGAGCAGCACGCTGGAGGACGTAGGCCTGGAGATTGGCCTGACCCGTGAGCGGGTGCGGCAGATCCAGGTGGAAGGGCTCAAGCGCTTGCGCGAGATCCTGGAGAAGAATGGCTTGTCGAGTGAGTCGTTGTTTCAATAACGACGCCGCTTGAATGCTTGAATGTGGGAGGGGGCGTGCCCCCGATAGTGGTCTGTCAGTCAATTCAAGTATCGACTGCTACACCGCCATCGGGGGCAAGCCCCCTCCCATATTTTTTGCGCACGACATTTTATTCATATATGCCCAAATCCCGGGCATAAAAAAACCCCGCTTTTAAGGGCGGGGTCTTTTCGACTGAGTCAGTACAAGTTAGATAACTTGAACTTCTTCAGCTTGCATGCCTTTCTGACCGCGGGTAGCGATGAAAGAAACCTGTTGGCCTTCTTTCAGGCTTTTGAAGCCGTCGGATTGGATAGCTTTGAAGTGAACGAACAGGTCGTCACCGGATTGTGGAGTGATGAAGCCGAAGCCTTTTTCATCGTTGAACCACTTAACGGTACCAGTTTGGCGATTAGACATGGTGTATCTCCTTGGACAAAGTTAACTGCGACTCAGGAAAAGCCCTGGCCGAGACTGAGTGCAAAGAGCAGGAAAAATTCTTGGAGATGGTTGGATCGAAATTCAACATATCGTGTAGAGATTCTCAGTGACACAAGCAGCACAGTGGCGCCACCTTAACCCTTTTTCCGGAACGTGCCAATGGTATTTCCGAAGGTTTCTCTATTTTCGTGACTGGCGGTGGTATTTACACACACCGGTTGCGGCAACGCGGGTCCCGGCCCCGCTGGCTGCGCCTTATGGCAGCCGGTGCGTTCATCAAGAAAAGCCCGACGCCCTTTGAACCCCAACGCCGGCCCCGGTAAGATGCCCCACAGAATTTTTCCACCTCGCTATTCAGGACACCCGCCATGAGCATCAAATCGGACAAGTGGATTCGCCGCATGGCGCAAGAGCACGGCATGATCGAACCGTTCGTCGAGCGCCAGATTCGTGGCGAAGGCGATGACCGTGTGATCTCGTACGGTGTTTCCAGCTACGGCTACGATGTGCGCTGCGCCGATGAGTTCAAGGTGTTCACCAACATCAACTCGGCGATCGTCGATCCGAAGAACTTCGACGAAAAGAGCTTCGTCGATGTGAAAAGCGACGTGTGCATTATCCCGCCGAACTCCTTTGCCTTGGCACGCACCGTGGAATTCTTCCGTATTCCCCGCGACGTGCTGACCATCTGCCTGGGTAAAAGCACCTACGCGCGCTGCGGCATTATCGTCAACGTGACGCCACTTGAGCCTGAGTGGGAAGGCCACGTGACCCTGGAGTTCTCCAACACCACCACTCTGCCGGCGAAGATCTACGCCAATGAAGGCGTGGCGCAGATGCTGTTCCTGCAGTCTGACGAGGCCTGTGAAGTGTCCTACAAAGACCGCGCCGGCAAGTACCAGGGCCAGCGCGGCGTCACCTTGCCACGCGCTTGATCGAAAGGTCCTACGCGTAAAGGGAATTAGTCCGCAGAAAGTGACTCTATTGGGTGTACTGCCTCGGTGCGTGCAAAACGCACCGAGCCACGCTTGAGGAGTGCCTTATGAAGATTGACCCGCGAATCAGCGCAGAACTTGCCCGGCTTGAACCCAACCAGATTGGCGTTCTGGCCTGGTCCCTGATGGCTGATCCCGCCTATGCAGGCGGCATCCCCGGCCAACCCGATGAAGATTGGCCACAGCAGCCCACCGAGCCCGGTGAGCCGACCCTTCCGGACGAGCCGCCTCCCGCACCGGTCGCCTGATACCCGCAAGGCCGGTCAGCGAACCTGCCACACCTGGTGATCGCCGATGACAAAGATTCGGCGGTCATTGTCCTGCTCCACCGTATGCCCCCCGGTAAACGCCCCAAACGCCGGCAGCAGGCTGACGCGCGTGCCGAACTGGAAACACGGCAGGCGCAGGCTCTGCCGGCCCTTGCCGCGCAAGCGATAGACCGGGTGCACATGCCCCGCCAGCACATGGTGGCTGGCATGGGCGTGCGGTTCGTGTTGCAGGGCGAAAGGGCCCATCAATAGGGGCTCCGGGACCACTTCGATGTTCAAGTCAGCCGGTGGGTCGCCTGCGCGTTTATCGTGATTACCGCGAATCAAGGTCATCGACAGGTCGCAATGACGTGCTCGCCAGGCTCTCAAGGCGCTGAGGGTGCCGCTGGCGTGGGAGCCGGGCCCGTGGAGGAAGTCGCCGAGAAAGATCACCTGGGCGCACGGCACAGCCGCTAGCAGCCGGTCCAGGCACTGCAGGTTTTCGGTGGTGGTGCCTTGCGGCACCGGCTGGCCCAGGCTGCGATAGGCCGATGCCTTGCCAAAGTGTGCATCGGCGATCAGCAGGCACCGGCGCGCGGGCCAATAGAGCGCCTTATCCGCCAACAGCCACAGCTCTTCGCCCTCCAGGGTCACTGAGCACACCATCAGCGTTTGCCGTTATCGGCGACTTTTTCCAAGTCCTTGACCATCCGCGCAATGCGCTCCGAGAGTTTTTCCGAACTCATGCTTTCGCGCATCCGTTCTACCAGCAGTGGGAAGGCCAGGGGCGTAGGACGTTCGATCCTATGCACGTCCAGTGTCAGAGCCGAGAGGCGAAGCAAGGTCTCTTCCAACCGACGAATATCCAATTCGTCGCGTAGGACTTCTTCCCCCGCCTGGGCCAGCAACAGGTTTTGCGGGTCATATTGCTTGAACACTTCAAAGAACAACCCGCTGGACGCCTGCACCTGGCGCGTGCTTTTCGGTGCGCCGGGGTAACCGGCAAACACCAGTCCGGCGATACGCGCAATCTCGCGAAAGCGGCGCAGGGCGAGTTCCCCGGCGTTCAGGCTGGCCGCCACGTCTGTCAGCAACTGCTTCGGGCTCAGCAGCGCCCCATTCAGCAAGCGTGGCCAATCCACCTCGGTGGCGCTGAGCAACTCCAAACCATAATCGTTGACGGCAATCGAGAAGGTCACAGGCTGCTGCTGGCTGATCCGCCACGCCAGCAGACTCGCCAGCCCCAGGTGCACCTGGCGGCCGGCAAACGGGTAGAGGAACAGGTGCCAGCCCTCCCGCGATTTCAAGGCCTCGGCCAGCAAGTGTTCGCGTGTCGGCAAGCCGGACCAGCGCAACTGTGTCTGCAGCAGGGTTTGCACAGCCCGCATTTCCGGCCCCTCGTAGACCCCGTGCGCGGCCGCATCGAAGCGCTCCACCACGGCTTGGGCCAGCTCGTTGGAAAGGGGCATGCGCCCGCCATTCCAGCGGGGTACGGCAGCTTTTTTGGCGCTGCTGCGGCGCACATAGGCGGTCATGTTTTCCACCCGCACCAATTCCAGCAGGCGTCCGGCAAACAAGAAGCCATCACCCGGCTTGAGGCGTGCGATAAAACCTTCCTCGACACTGCCGAGGTTCTTGCCACCGCCGCCCTTGCTCCAGAATTTCAGTTGGATGCTGGCGTCGCTGACAATGGTGCCCACGCTCATGCGATGGCGGCGCGCAAGCCGGGCATCCGGGACGCGCCAGATGCCGTGCTCGTCCGGTTCGACGCGGCGGTAATCCGGGTAGGCGGTCAGCGATAAGCCGCCATGCCGTACAAAACCCAGGGCCCAGGCCCAATCGGCCTCGCTGAGGTCACGATAGGCCCAGGCGCCACGCACCTCCGCCAGCAGCGCCTGCGGCGTAAAGCCACCGCCGAGGGCCATGCTCACCAAATGTTGTACGAGCACATCCAACGGCTTGTGGGGCGATTCGCGGGCTTCGATGCGCCGCGCTGCAATGGCGTCCTGGGCCGCAGCGGCTTCCACCAGTTCCAGGCTGTGGGTCGGCACCAGGGTCACCCGCGACGGCCGCCCGGGTGCATGGCCGGAGCGCCCGGCGCGTTGCATCAGGCGCGCCACGCCTTTGGCCGAGCCGATTTGCAGCACGCGCTCCACCGGCAAGAAATCCACCCCTAGGTCCAGGCTGGATGTGCACACCACCGCCTTGAGCTGACCGTCTTTCAACGCCCGCTCCACCCAGTCGCGGGTCTCGCGGGCCAGCGAACCATGGTGCAGGGCAATCACCCCGGCCCAATCCGGGCGTGCATCGAGCAGCGCCTGATACCAGATTTCCGACTGCGCCCGCGTGTTGGTAAACACCAGGCAACTGCTGCTGGCGTCGACCTCGGCCACCACCTGCGGCAGCATCTTCAAGCCGATATGCCCGGCCCAGGGAAACCGCTCGGCGATGGGCGGCAGCAAGGTGTCGACGTGCAACTGCTTGGCCGTTTGTCCCTGCACATTAATCCCGTCCCCTTGTGGGACCAGCACTTCCAGGGCGTGGGACTGGTTACCGAGGGTGGCCGAAATGCCCCACACCATCAGTTCAGGATGCCAACGCCGCAGCCGCGCCAACGCCAGTTGCAACTGCACGCCGCGCTTGTTGCCGATCAGTTCATGCCATTCATCCACCACCACCATGCGCAGGTGCGCCAGGCTCGTTTCGCTGTCGGCGCGGGCGAGCATCAGGGTCAGGCTTTCCGGGGTGGTGACCAGGGCGGTGGGCTGGCGTCGGGTTTGCCGGGCACGCTCGCTGCTGCTGGTATCGCCGGTGCGCAGGCCGACGCTCCAGGGAATCTGCAAGGCCTCGAGCGGCGCTTCGAGGGCGCGTGCGGTGTCGGCGGCCAACGCACGCATGGGCGTGATCCACAGCACGGTCAGTGGCTCAGCCGGCGGTTTGCGTTTACCGGCGGCGGGCGGTCGGGTGATCGCGAAACGGTTGAGGGCGGCAAACCACAGGGCGTAGGTTTTGCCGGCGCCGGTGCTGGCGTGCAGCAAGCCCGAGCGGCCGTCCTTGACCGCCGTCCATACGTCTTTCTGGAAAGCGAACGGCTTCCAGCCTTTGGCGGCAAACCACGTTTTGGCGAAGTCGAGGGGTTTTGCCATGGGGCGGCGAACGCTCTGGAGGGCCTATTCCACAGACCCTCCAGGCGTCGCAAAGGTTTACTTCAAATTGCCGCTCAGGAACTGTTGCAGGCGTTCGCTCTTCGGATTGCCCAGCACATCCTCCGGCGCGCCTTGCTCTTCCACCAGGCCCTTGTGCAGGAACAGCACCTGGCTGGATACCTTGCGTGCAAAGCTCATTTCGTGGGTCACCATGATCATGGTGCGGCCTTCCTCGGCCAGGCCCTGGATCACCTTCAACACTTCACCCACCAGCTCCGGGTCGAGGGCCGAGGTGGGTTCGTCGAACAGCATCACTTCCGGCTCCATGGCCAGGGCGCGGGCGATGGCCACCCGTTGTTGCTGGCCACCGGACAGGAACGCCGGGTATTGGTCCGCCACCCGTGCCGGTAAACCCACCTTGTCCAGGTAGCGACGGGCGCGGTCTTCGGCGTCCTTTTTGCTGCAACCCAGCACCCGGCGCGGGGCCATGGTGATGTTTTCCAGCACGCTCATATGGCTCCACAGGTTGAAATGCTGAAACACCATCGCCAGTCGCGTGCGCAGGCGCTGCAGCTCGGCATCGTCGGCCACGCGCATGCCGTGGCGGTCGCTGACCATGCGGATCGGCTGGCCGTCGAGGGTCATGGCGCCGTCGTTGGGGGTTTCCAGGAAGTTGATGCAGCGCAAAAAGGTGCTCTTGCCCGAGCCGCTGGCGCCGATCAGGCTGATCACATCACCGGTCCTGGCCTTGAGCGAGACACCTTTGAGCACCTCATTGTCGCCATAGCTTTTATGCAGGCCTTCAACGGTCAATTTGTACATGGGGCGTGCATCCTCAAGGCGAAAGTAGATAGCCGCTGCGGTAGGCCTCGGTGCCGGCGACATGGCCGACGACCATCCCGGCAGTGGCCATGCGGCGCAGCGAACGGGCGTAAAGCAGGCCGGCCTTCTGGCAGTGCACGGGCGTTACGCGGTCGGTAATGGGGTCGATGATTTCGGCGATCAGTTGCCCGGCTTCCAGGTATTCACCGGGCAGGGCGCTGAACACCAGCAGGCCGCCCACCGGCGTTGCCACAGGTTCGACGCCCGCCAGCGGCGTGGCGGGGTAGGGCAACTCGGGCAGCGGTGCGGCGTCGCCGGCAATCGCGCCGAAGTTAATCAGGTAGTCGATGATTGCCTGGCAGTCGAGGGCGGCCAACCCATGGTTGACGTCGCCCTGGCCACGCAGTTCGACGGTCACCGAAAAACTGCCCATGGGGATCGGGAAGCGCGCGCCAAAGCGTTGCTGCAACTGCCACCACACCAGGGTGAAACACTCATCGAAGGATTGTCCGCCGGAGTCTGTGGCCAGCAAGTTGGCCTCGGAGCCGATATAGCGCGCCAGCGGTTCCACCTGCGGCCAGGCCTCGGGCGTGGTGTAGAGGTGCGCCACGGCTTCGAAGTCGCAATGCAGGTCCAGCACCATGTCGGCATCGCAGGCCAGGCGTTGCAGCACCAGGCGTTGGGAGTGCAACTGGGTCTCGGCGATTTGCACGGCCAGGGCAGCGCTCAAGGCGGCGCGGATCAGTTCGACGTTTTGTTGCGGGTTATCGCCGAGCGAGCCCTCGACCTGATCGCCGACGGTATCACTGAGGTCGACAAACAGGCGATTGAAGTTCTGTCCGCTTTCCAACTCGTAGCGGCCCAGCGGGGTGTCCATCAACACCTGCTCCAGGCCTGCCGGATTGGCGATGGGCACCAGCACGATCTCGCTCAGTAACCGCCCGGCTGCCGCCAACTCGGCCAGGCGCACTTTCAGGTGCCAGGCCACCAGCATGCCCGGCAGTTCATCGGCATGCAGCGATGACTGGATATAGACCTTGCCTTCGGCATGTTCGGGGCCGAAGTGGAAACTGTGAATCTGCCGCGCCGTGCCTGGCACCGGCGCGACCAGATCGTGTACCTGATGACGCATGAAGGCTCCTTAATGGCTGGGCCCGAGAAACGCCAGCCAGCGGCGCTCCGCCAGACGAAACAGACCGACCAGGGCAAAGGTCACGGTCAGGTAGATCAGCGCGGCGATGCCGAATGATTGGAATGTCATGAACGTGGCCGAGTTGGCGTCCCGCGCCACCTTGAGGATGTCCGGGATCGTCGCGGTAAACGCTACCGTGGTCGAGTGCAGCATCAAGATTACTTCGTTGCTGTAGTAGGGCAACGAGCGGCGCAACGCCGACGGCATGATGACGTAGGCGTACAGCTTCCAACCGCTTAAACCGTAGGCCTTGGCCGCCTCGACTTCGCCGTGGGCCATGCTGCGGATGGCCCCGGCGAAAATCTCCGTGGTGTAGGCGCAGGTGTTGAGGGCGAAGGCCAGGATCGTGCAGTTCATCGCATCGCGAAAGAACGCATCCAGCAGCGGTTGTTCGCGTACGGCGGCGATGCTGTAGATGCCGGTGTAGCAGATCAGCAACTGGATATAGAGCGGCGTGCCACGGAACAGGTAGGTGTAGAACTGCACCGGCCAGCGTACCAGCGGGTTGCGCGATACACGGGCGATGGACAGCGGGATCGACACCACAAAGCCGATCACCAGGGCGGCGCTGAGCAACCACAGGGTCATGGCCAGGCCGGTGATGTGCTGGCCGTCGCTATAGAGGAAGGGGCGCCAGTATTCCTGCAAGAGTTCGATCATCGCACCGCCTCCCGTGAGCCTGCGGAGTAGCGACGTTCAAGACGACGCAGGACGAAGTTGGACGCGCTGGTGATCAACAGGTAGGTCAGCGCGGCGAGTACCAGGAAGTAGAACAGTTGGTAGGTGCTTTTGCCGGCATCCTGGGCGGCCTTGACCAGGTCCGCCAGGCCGATGATCGACACCAGGGCCGTGGCCTTGAGCATCACCATCCAGTTGTTGCCGATACCCGGCAGGGCAAAGCGCATCATCTGCGGGAAGGTCACGTAGCGAAAGCGTTGTCCGCGCTTGAGGCCATAGGCCGTGGCGGCTTCCAACTGGCCACGGGGGACGGCGAGGATCGCGCCGCGAAACGTCTCGGTGAAATAAGCACCGTAGATAAAGCCCAGGGTAATCACCCCGGCGCTGAATGGGTCGATCTCGATGTATTCCCATTCCATGAAGTCGGTCAGGCCGGTGAGCCAGGTTTGCAGGCTGTAGAAAATCAGCAGCATCAGCACCAGGTCGGGTACACCGCGAATCAGGGTGGTGTAGAGCTGGGCGGGGATGCGCAGGAAGGGCAGGCTGGAAAGTTTGGCGCTGGCGCCGAGCAGGCCCAGCAATACGCTGACGATCAGGGACAGCACCGACAACTTGATGGTCATCCAGGTGCCTTGCAGCAACAACGGGCCGAAACCCTTCAGGCTGAGTGCGCTCAGCCCGAGGGTTTGCAACAGTTCTTCGAACATAAATCAGGACCTATGGCGATAAAAAAGCGCCCCTTGAGAGAAGGGGCGCCCCAGGCATTATTTGCCGCTGTACAGGTTCAGATCGCCAAAATGTTTCTTCTGGATGGTGGCGTAGGTGCCATCATCGTGTAACGCTTTGATACCTTTATCCAAAAGGGCCTTCAGTTCAGTGTTACCTTTTTTGATACCGATGGCGGTTTTCGATGGCAGCAATGGGTCATCGATGGCGGCGCTGACTTCATAGCCGGCACCGGCCGGAGACTTCAGGAAGCCCAGTTCGGCCTGCAGCATGTCCTGCACGGAAGCGTCGAGACGACCGGAGGTCAGGTCGGCGTAAACCTGGTCCTGGTTGGCGTAGGCCTTGGTGGTCACACCGGCTTTATCCAGTACCGCCTTGGCGTAGGCTTCCTGGATGGTGCCTTGCTCATAACCCACGGATTTACCCTTGAGGGACTCTGGCGTCGAGTAACCCGCGCCTTTCTTGAACACCAGCGAGGTCGGGCCGGAGAACAGTTCGCTGGAGAAATCGATGGCCTTCTCGCGCACCGGGGTCACGGTCATGGACGAAATCACTCCGTCGAACTTGTTGGCTTTGAGGCCTGGAATCATGCCGTCAAAGTCACTTTCGACCCACTTGCACTTCACTTTCAGTTCGGCGCAGATCGCATTGCCCAGGTCGATATCGAAGCCCACGAGGCTGCCATCGGCCGCCTTGGATTCGAACGGCGCGTAGGACGGATCGACACCAAAACGCAGTTCCTTGTATTCCTTGGCCAGCGCGGTACCGGCGGCCATGCACAGAGCCAGTGCAGAAAGGGTCAGCAATGCTTTTTTCATTATTTAATCCCTGGAAACCAAGATAAGCGCTTGTGGCGCGTTTTAGGACTGTTACTGAACGGTGTCAGACGGATCACGAGTAGCAATTTCTGCACCATAGTTCCGAATGAGCGTTTTAAAAGGTGGGACAAGGGAGTCATGAGTGTAGGAGATGCCCGAAAATGGGCATTGAAAATCGAGCGCACTATTTCGGAACATTTGGCGATCCAATTGTGGAGGGGCGGTGTTCTGGGTCAGGCCAGTAAGTCCTGCAGGGTGGCAAGGCTATCCGCCTCATCCACCGCCTTGTCCTGGCGCCAACGCAACATCCGCGGAAAGCGCACCGCAATCCCGCTCTTGTGCCGTTTGGAGAGGGCAATGCCTTCAAACCCCAGCTCGAACACCATGCTGGGCGTCACGCTGCTGACCGGGCCGAACTTCTCCACGGTGGTCTTGCGCACGATGGCGTCGATCTTGCGCATTTCTTCGTCGGTCAGCCCTGAATAGGCCTTGGCGAAGGGCACCAGCGTGCGTTCACTGCCGGGCGGGCCATCCCATACGGCGAAGGTGTAGTCGCTGTAGAGGCTGGCGCGCCGGCCATGGCCGCGTTGGGCGTAGATCAACACCGCATCGACACTGAAGGGGTCGACTTTCCACTTCCACCACAGGCCCATGTCCTTGGTGCGGCCCACGCCGTACAGGCCGTCGCGAGCCTTGAGCATCATGCCTTCCACGCCGAGGCTGCGGGAGGCTTCGCGTTGCAGTGCGAGGTCCTGCCATGTGGCGCCCGTCAGCAGGGGCGAGGGCTGCAACACGGGTTGGTTGCACTGGGCAATCACCTGTTCCAGTTGGGCGCGACGTTCGGCCTGGGGGTGGTTGCGCCAGTCGTCGCCCTGATGTTCCAGCAGGTCATAGGCGAGGAGCGCAACCGGGGCATCGTCGAGCACTTTTTTGCTCAGGGTCTTGCGACCGATGCGCTGCTGCAGAAGGGCAAAGGGTTGTACCGAGTCCTTCCACACCACGATCTCGCCATCGATCACCGTGCCATCGGGCAGGCCACTGACCAGGCTATGCAGTTCGGGAAAACGTTCGGTCACCAGCTCTTCGCCCCGCGACCAGATCCACAGCCGGCCTTCGCGCTTGACCATCTGCGCGCGAATGCCGTCCCACTTCCATTCCACCTGCCAGTGCGCGGGGGAACCGAGCAAGGCGTCGAATTGCTCCACCGGTTGCGCCAGCCCGTGGGCAAGAAAAAACGGATAAGGCTGTCCGCCCCGTTGCGCATGCTCGTCGGATGATTCGGCGGCGATCAGCTTGAGGTAGCCTTCGGCTGTCGGTCGGTTGGATAAATCGGTGTAGCCCACCAATCGCTGCGCGACGCGCTTGCTGTCGAGGTCGGCCATGGCCGCGAGTGCGCGGGTGACCAGCAATTTGGACACGCCGACGCGAAAGCTGCCGGTGATCAACTTGATGCACACCATCAGGCTCGGTTGGTCCAGTTGCGCCCATAACGCTGGCAACCGTTCGGCCAGGTCCAGGGGCGACAGGCCACGCAGCGGCAGGAGTTTTTCTTCCAGCCACACGGCGAGGCCGTCCTCGGAGGTGTAGGTGGATTCCGGCAGGAGCAGGGAAATCGTCTCGGCCAGGTCGCCTACCGATTGGTAGCTTTCTTCAAACAGCCACGGCTCGATGCCGGATGCTTCGGTGGCCATGTCCCGCAGCAGACGCGTCGGTACCAATTGTCGCGGTCGTCCGCCGGACAGGAAATACACCGCCCACGCAGCGTCTTCAGGCGGCGCTTGCAGGAAGTAGGCTTGCAGGGCCGCGAGCTTGGCATTGCTGGAGGTGGTGGCGTCGAGGTTGGCGTACAGCTCGGCGAAGGCTTTCATGCCGTGGCCTCCTCTTCGTCATCACCGTATTCGGTGGTGAAGCCCTGGGCATCCAGGCCTTTTTCCCGCAGGTGGCGTACCAATACCCCGACGGAGCCGTGGGTGACCATCACCCGTTCGGCGCCGGTTTGTTCGATCGCCCACAGCAGCCCGGGCCAGTCCGCATGATCCGACAGCACAAAGCCTCGGTCCACTCCGCGCCGCCGTCGCGTACCGCGCAGGCGCATCCAGCCGCTGGCGAAGGCATCGCTGTAGTCGCCGAAGCGCTTGATCCAACTGCTGCCACCGGCGGAAGGCGGCGCGATGATCAGGGTCTGGCGCAGCAATGGGTCGGTCTTTTTGAAATCGCCGGCGTAGAGGGTTTCGGGAATATAAATGCCGGCCTCGCGGTACACCCGGTTCAGCGGCTCGACCGCGCCATGGCTGAGGATCGGCCCGATGCTGGCGTCGATGCCATGCAGGATGCGTTGGGCTTTGCCGAAGGAATAACAGAACAGCACACTGGCTTTGCCGGCGGCAATATTGCTCCTCCACCAATCGTTGATCCCGGCGAAGATCTGCGCCTGGGGCTGCCAACGGTAGATCGGCAGGCCAAAGGTGGATTCGGTGATGAAGGTATGGCAACGCACCGGTTCGAAGGGCGCGCAGGTGCCGTCCGGTTCCACTTTGTAGTCGCCGGACGCCACCCAGACTTCGCCCTGGTACTCGAGGCGCACCTGGGCCGAGCCAAGTACATGCCCGGCCGGGTGAAAACTCAGGGTCACGCCGTGGTGGACGAGTTTTTCGCCATAGGCCAGGGTTTGCAGGTTGATGTCCTGGCCCAGGCGCGAGCGCAGGATGCCTTCGCCAGGGGCGGCGGCCAGGTAGTGTTGATTGCCCGTTCGGGCGTGGTCGCCGTGGGCGTGGGTGATGACGGAGCGTTCCACGGGACGCCAGGGATCGATGTAGAAATCTCCGGCGGGGCAGTAGAGGCCTTCGGGCCGGGCGATGACAAGGTCCATGGGGTGACCGGGGCGATGGGCTTATCAGGTATGAGGCGGGGGCGAGCGCAGAAGTTCTATCGGAATGCATGCCGTCCAAATGTGGGAGGGGGCTTTCCCCCGATAGCAGTGGTTCAGTCAAAACATCGGTGACTGACACACCGCTATCGGGGGCAAGCCCCCTCCCACATTTGGATCAGGTTTTGTCAGGTAGAAGTCAGGTCACTTGCCTGGGGTCAGGGTCAACCTGGCCTTCCCATACACTTTCTCGAAGTTCTGCGGCTGCATCGGGAAGCTCAGGTATTGCGCCTTGAGCGACGGGTCGATGCCATTGGCGTAGTTCGGGCTGGCCGGGTTGCCGGACTGGCCGATGCCTCCCTGGCCCATCATCGGTTCCACCTGGCCGAAGTCGACGATCATGCGCAGCGCAGGCACCTGGGTGGTGGTGAAATCCTGGCCCCAGCTGTACGGCGCCGGGTTCAAGGTGTTGTGGTCGCCACCGGACGCCAGCGGGCCGCGAATCACTTGGCCGTTGGTGTTTTTCCAGGTGGTGCTGTGCAGCTTGCCCCACTGCCAGGCCTTGTGGTCAGCACCCAGTTGGCTGTCGCCAGCGCTGATCGCGGCGGCCAGGCTGCGGGCGAGGATGGCGGGTTTGTCTTCTTTCTGCGCGGTGCGCACGTCGTCCCAGAACGGGCTGTCTTCGCGGCCCAGCAGGTGGTCGGCCTGGGCGGCATAAGACAGGTTGGCGTTGCTGACAAAGGCTTTCCAGCTGGCACTGTTTTCCGGCCCCAGTTCGTCGAGGAAGATCTGCCGGGTGCTTTCCTGCAGGAACAGTTCGTAGAGCGCCGCGTCGGCGGACGTCGATACCAGGCGACCATCGAACGCCATCAGGCGCTTCAGTGCTTCCCGCGCCTTGGCCTGCTCGGGGGCTGGCAGCGCATCAATCGCCTGCTTCAAGGGCTGGGCCATACCCGGCGCCTGGAACATGGTCTTGAGCTTGGCGGCAAAGGTGGTGGTCTGGTCGTATTGCATGGCGATCATGCTGCGGCTGTCGTGCTTGCCCGCATTGGCCAGTTGCGCCAGGCGCTCGCTGCGCTCCGGCGCATCCCAGGAGTTGGACAGCTGCATGCCGTAGCCGCGCGGCGCGGTGCGTTGGTTGGCGGTGCCGATCCAGCCTTGGGCCGGGTCCTGGTCATAGGGGTGCAGCATCGCGTCGGCGTAACCGTCCCAGTCAAAGCGCGTATCCCAACCGGGCGAGGGCAGCAGGCCTTCGCCTTCGCGGCGGTTGGGGAAACGGCCGGTGACCTGCCAGCCAATGCTGCCGGCGTCGGCGAAGACCATGTTCAAGGCAATGGCGCGAATGTTGCGGGTTGCGTCCGAGGCCTTGCCGGCGTTTTGCGCGCGGGACAGGTCGAAGAACGCGTCGAGGCTCTTGTCATCCTTGAAGTCGGCGGTTTGCAGGGCCAGGCCAAAACCGCTGGTCAGGGCCTGGCTGCTGTTGAGCAGGGCGCCGTGGCGGGTTTCGTACACCACTTCGCGAATCGAGCGTTGACCCTTGACGAAGAAGGTTTCATTACGCACCGCTGCCGGCAGCCATTTTCCGTTGTTCTCGTAGTACAACGCGCTGCCCTGGCGTTTGACCTTCTCCAGGAACAGGTCCTGGGTATCGCCCTTGACCGTGCTCATGCTCCACGCCACGTTGCCGTTGAAACCGGACAACAGGGTCGGCAGGCCGGCAATCGAGGCGCCGACGGCCTGGTATTTCGGTGCGCGAATCTGCACGTAGTTCCACGGTGACGGCGCCTGCGGCTGGGCGGCGAGGTCGCCTGCCAGCAGGCTCTTGCCGCTGCGACTGCGTTGCGGGCCGATGGCCCAGTTGCTCGACGTGGTAACCGCCAGCGAGTTGAGGCTGCTCAATTGCTGGCTGACCGCGTCCAGCCCGGCCAGGCCGGTGATCTGGCTGAGGTTCACGCCCTTGAGTTTCTCGGCTTCGGCCAGGGGGATCGGCTCATCCGGCGCGCTTGGTGTCAGCCAGGCGAGTTTGTCCACGCCGACCTTTTGCGCCAGCAGCAACGACGCCAGCTCTTCCTGCAGGTTGGCCGACTCGCTGAAATTCAGCAGGCAGAACAGCAGCGCCGAATCTTCCGGCTTCCAGTACTCAGGCTTGTAGCCCGTCTGGGCCAAGTCCGGCGGCAGCTTGTCGCGGTAGCGGAACAGGTAGGCGTTGACGCCACGGGCATACACTTCGAAGAAGCGCTTGAGGCGCGGCGACGAGGCGTTATACAGCTCGCCCGCGCTTTTCTTCAGGTTGACCGCACGCATGAAGCGGTCAACATCCAGCACCTCAGGCCCGGACATTTCAGCCAGGCGGCCCTGGGCCAGCAGGCGCAGGGTGACCATCTGGGTGATACGGTCACTGGCGTGTACATAACCGAGGCTGAACAGCGCGTCGTGGAAAGTGTTGCTTTCGATCAGCGGCATGCCCTGGGCGTTGCGGCGTATCGAAACATTCTGTGCGAGGCCCTTGATCGGCTGCACGCCGGCCACTGGCGGCAGGGTGTCCTGGGTGCTCTGGAGCTGGCAACCGGCCAGGCTTAATGCACTGGCCACTGCCGCGGCAACGCCGAACCGGGGAAGAAAATGTGAGAGGGCTGGCGAGGCCATGGCAAAGCTCCTGCGGGGGGTAGCGTCAGTAAAGGCGCTACGTTAGTGAGCGCGGTGAAACGACGCAAGCAGGAGTTTGGGTAAAGCGTTAGATCTTGAGTCGCACCGCCCCTCCCACCTGTTGACCGCGCACGACTTCAGGTCAGGATTTAGGCGGATTGACCTTTTGGACTAATTCATACGCCCGAACCGTCGCTGGCCGTTCCTTGATGCTATTGAACCAGCGATGAACGTGTGGGAAATCTTCCAGGCGCTGGCTCTGCCACTTGTGGGAAACGATCCACGGATAGATCGCCATATCGGCAATGCTGTAGTCCTCACCCGCCACGAACGCACGGTCCGCCAGACGTCGGTCCAGCACACCGTATAGACGGGCGGTTTCATCTACGTAGCGCTTGATCGCGTAGGGGATTTTCTCCGGTGCGAACTGGCTGAAATGATGGTTCTGACCCGCCATCGGCCCGAGCCCGCCCATTTGCCAGAACAACCATTGCAGCGCTTCCTGGCGACCGCGCAGGTCTTTTGGAATGAATTGACCGGTTTTTTCCGCGAGGTACAGCAGGATCGCGCCGGATTCAAACAGCGAGATCGGCGCGCCGCCGTCGCTCGGGTTCTGATCGACGATGGCCGGGATGCGGTTGTTGGGGGCAATCTTCAGGAAGTCCGGCTTGAACTGGTCGCCCTGGCCGATGTTGATCGGGTGCACGTTGTAGGGCAGGCCGGCTTCTTCCAGGAACAGCGATACTTTGTGACCGTTGGGGGTGGTCCAGTAATACAGGTCGATCATGAAGCTCTCCAAAAGTGGTGATGCTTGAGCGAATGCCTGTAGGTATAGGTAAAGGTGGGAGGGTGGAAATTCAATCAAACATTTGCGTCTACCCTTAGACGCTTTCGATTTGGAATGCGATGCAGCTGTGGAAGGGAGCGAACTCCCTCACACACACGTGGGCCCTCAGCGCGATTTACGCGCCGTGGCACTTCTTGAATTTTTTCTCACTGCCGCACGGGCAAGGATCGTTGCGGCCAACGTCCTTCAACGCATTGCGCACCGGCTCCTGGTGAGCGTGGCCGCAGTTCGGGCCGTGGACATGGCCGTGGTCGTGATCATGGTGATCATGATCGTGGTTGCAGTCAGGACCATGGACATGGGGTTGCTGAGTCATCGATGTCGCTCCGGAATAAAATCGCCGGGGATTATCTCGCCATTGTGGTTCACCTGCACGTCATAACCGATGAATAATCCGGTTTTCAGTTCACCCTCCAGGCGATACGGCACAGGCTGGTCGGGTTTTTTCAGCAGTTGCACCACGTCGCGTATCTGCGGCCAGAGGTTGGTGCGCACCGATACCTTGAAAAATGCATGACCCTTGGGCGGTACCGTCAGCCATTCATTGGACTCGCCTTCGGTGAGCACAAAATCATCCAGGGTGACCTTGTAGATCAGCCCACGCACGGTCAAGTCAGAGTCGTCGCGGTTATCCACGCGAAAGTACAGCTTGAATTTCTGCTCCAGCAGCTTGGCCCGCACCACTTCGACTTTCACCAGGGAAACGTGGGGCGGGGGCGAATCGTCTGCGAACCAGGAGGCGCAACCGGTCAGGCCGAAGGTTAACGCCAGCATCAAGCTGTAGATCCGAAGCATGGCGTGAGTCCTGTGGTAGTTAGAGATAGCTGGAACAACACTTCTTGAATTTTTGCCCACTGCCGCACAGGCACGCATCGTTGCGTCCGGTTTTCACTTCCACCGTGGGGTCGATGAAGTACCAGCGCCCTTCATTCTGTACGAAAGAAGACTGCTCGCGGTGGCTATGTTCGCCGGTGCTGTCATGCCAGCGTGCGGTGAAGGTCACGAAGGCGTGTTCCGGCTGGCCGCCGAACACTTCGGAGCTTTCAACCTCCAGGCCGAGCCAGGTGCTCTGGGCGCTCCAGGCGGCGATGGCCTCACGGTCCAGGCCAGCCTGTTGCGCGGGCAAAGTGGTGGCGACCAGATAGTCCACCAGGCCCAGCACATAGGCGCTGTAGCGTGAACGCATCAGGGCGCTGGCGCAGGGTGCCGGGTGCCCGGCGTGATAATGGCCGCAGCAGGCATCCAGCAGGTTGCCACTGCCGCAGGGGCAAATGGATGTACTCATAAATTACCACCAATACTTTCCGAAGTTTTCCGGGTTAGCCCAGAAACGGGCGTTGAGCCAGTCCGGCACCTGTTTATAGTCAAGCAGATCGTAGGTAAACAGCGTCAGCACCTGCTCATCGCGCTGGAAACGCTCGCCGGCCTGCAGCGCCAGGGAGAAGAAGTCGGTTTCCTTCCAGCCGCAGGCGCCCAGGTCCACCAGCACCGCAATGCGGCTGGCGTTGAGGTTGCGGATACCGCCGAGCAAGGTCAGGCCCTGGGGTTTTGGCAGGTGCTCCAGGCAATCGACCACCAGCGCCAGGTCAAACCGCTGGGCCGCCAGTGCTTGCGGCAATGGTCCTGGGTCGGCGCAAAACACCTGGGTCTCCGGGTGTGCGGCTTTAAATGCGTCCAGCGCCGGGAACTGGCTGGCACCCAGCAGCAACAGGCGTTTGGGCTGGTGCAGATCGAGCAAGGCGGCCAGCGCTTGCTGGGGAGTACGGGCAGAAATACCAGCG
Source organism: Pseudomonas sp. NIBRBAC000502773 (assembly GCF_006517195.1). Taxonomy (NCBI): domain Bacteria; kingdom Pseudomonadati; phylum Pseudomonadota; class Gammaproteobacteria; order Pseudomonadales; family Pseudomonadaceae; genus Pseudomonas; species Pseudomonas sp. NIBRBAC000502773. The sequence goes on from NZ_CP041189.1 coordinate 4,798,454, forward strand.
GTCATCAGAGATCCTCACATCAGGACCATAGAGACTAGCGCGGCTGAGCGTGCGGGCCTAGAGCGGGTGGCTGCGAAAAGTCCTACGTGGGCGGCGATACCCAATGAATACGGGGGCTTGGCGTAGTGGCGCAGTTGAAAAGAGCGGTCTTTACTCCACCCATCGGCCCCCGCCGATCCCCTCAGGAGAAAGTCAGATGAGCATCATGCGGACAGCTCTACCCTTGGTTCTGCTAACCGGAGTATTGACAGGTTGCGCAGGCTTGCAAAAAACCGATTGGCCTACCTGTGCCGCTGTCGGCGGTGTGACCGGTGCGGCGATCGGTGCGACTGAAAGCTCGGCCTACGCAGGCTATGGCGCGTTGCTGGTCGGCGGTATGGCCGGCGCCTATTGCTGGGTGCACGGCGATGGCGACGAAGATGGCGATGGCGTGCCGGACAGCCGCGACAAGTGCCCGGGCACCCCGAAAGGCGTGCAGGTCGACGCCAATGGTTGCCCACCGGCACCGCCAGTGCCAGCGGCGGTGGTTGAGGAGGTGGTCGTGGTCAAGGAAGAAACCATCGTGATCCGCGATGTGCACTTCCAGTTCGACTCGGCCAAATTGACGGCAGCGGATAAAACCAAACTCGACACCATTGCCACGCGCCTGAAACAGGAAGCCCCGAGCGCCCAGCTACGGGTCAGTGGTCACACCGACAGCGTCGGTAAAGACGCCTACAACCAGAAACTCTCGGAAAAACGTGCCCATTCGGTCACCGATTACCTGATCGGCGCCGGGGTGCCCCGCAGTGCCTTTGTATCTGTCACCGGGGCGGGCGAAAGCCATCCGGTCGCCGACAACAAGACCGCTGAAGGCCGCGCCCTGAACCGCCGCACGGAAATCCAGATCAACCGCTGACAGCCCTTGCCCCTGTGGGATCCACAGGGGCATTGCCGGCCACCCTCGCTTGAACCGCTCCCTGCTCAAGTTTTTTGAACCTTCACTGGCAAATCGCCTGTAGAAGTCGTTACTGTGCGTCCAAAGAAAAATTTGAAAACATTCAGGAGCCCCATGATGCGTAAGGTTTTTCTGTTGGCCCTGTTGGTCAGCCCCGTTGCCCTGGCCCAGAGCGTCAGTGTCGAAACCAACTCATTGATGCGCCTTCCCTCCAGCACCAGCGTGTTGCAACTGGAGCGCCTGGACGTGGCGGACTACGGTACGTTGCTGATTCCGGCCACCATCAGCCAGGTCACGGTGGATGAACTGCACCTGGGCCGCGACGCACGCATCGCAATTGTGCCTGGCAATACCGCGCTGCAATTGCAGGTGCGGCATGCACAACTTGAGCAGGGCAGCCAGATCACCTCGCGCGGTGCTCCCGGCACCCATGAAAAACCGGCCAAGGCCGGGCGTGACCTGACTTTGCGCATCAACTCGCTGACGGCTGAAGCACTGTCGGTGGATGCCCGTGGCGGCGCCGGTGCCCAAGGGTATGCCGGGCTGGATGGCGCCAATGGCGTGGATCCTGGGTGCACCTGGGGCTCGGCGGGGCGAGGTTTTAATGGCGATAACGGCGGCGATGGCTTGCCGGGTGGGGCGGGTGCACAGGTGCGCGTGGAGTTGCCGAAGGACTTCCCGGCTGAACACATCAAGGTCTGGGTGGATGGCGGTGCTGGCGGTTTGGCCGGCACGGCCGGCAAGCCGGGCAAGGGCGGGGAGTCCAAAGGTTGCCTGGTGTACCGCGCCGACGGTGGCGAGAAGGGGCGCCCAGGGTTGGAAGGGCAGCCGGGGCCAGCTGGGCCTGCGGGTACCGTGACTATTCAGCGGCTCTAAGTTCTAAATAGCTGCAAGCTTCGAGCTTGCAGCTTGCGGCTGTACTCAGAACATCGGCCGAGCCGATGCAATCGCCACCACCACCAACCCCACGATCAGGTTGATCCCCACCAGCTTGCGAATCTGCCCCAGTGCAGCCGCACCCGCCGGCCAATCCTCAGCCGCCACCGCCGCCTTCAGTTGCGGAAACTTCAGCGCCTGGATACGGATAAACAACGCCGTCATCACCAGATACAAACCCATCATCACCTGCACATAGCGCGGTGCGCTTTCAAACCCGCTGAAGCGCAGGTGCAGCAGGCCGACGCCGCTGATCGGCAAAACCAGCACTGCCACCCATACCCACACGAAAAAACGTTGAAACACATTGGCCCACAGCTTGAGTCGGGCAGGGCCCTCAAGGGCCGCCACAGCGGCGGGGCGCAGGATCATCCAGGCGAAAAACATGCCGCCGACCCAGATCAGGGCGGCCAATACATGCAGGGTGTAAACGAGGCTAAACGCGGTCATTGTGGTACTCCGTTCTGCGCGGGATTAATTAGCGGGGTATGATAGCTGCCGATCCGAACCACTGAAAATTTATCCAGCGTTTTTTGCGCCCGACTATCCATGATCAGCACTGAACTCAAAACCACGATCCAGGGCGCCTACACGCGTTTTCTCGAAGCCAAGAGCTTGAAACCGCGCTACGGCCAACGCCTGATGATCGCCGAAGTGGCCAAGGTCCTCGGGGATATCGACACCGATGACGAAGGCCGCCGCGAAGGTGAGCCCGCCGTCGTGGCCGTCGAGGCCGGTACCGGTACCGGCAAGACCGTGGCCTACAGCCTGGCTGCGATCCCGACCGCCAAGGCCGCCGGCAAGCGCCTGGTGATCGCCACCGCCACCGTCGCCCTGCAGGAGCAGATCGTCTACAAAGACCTGCCCGACCTGATGCGCAACAGCGGCCTGAACTTCACCTTCGCCCTGGCCAAGGGCCGTGGCCGCTACATGTGCCTGTCCAAGCTCGACGTGCTGCTGCAGGAAGGCCACGCACAAACCGCCACGGCGTCGCTGTTCGAGGAAGAAGGCTTCAAGATCGAGGTGGATGAGGTCAGCCAGAAGCTGTTTACCAGCATGATCGAGAAACTGGCCGGCAATAAATGGGACGGCGACCGCGACAGCTGGCCCACCGCCCTCGAAGATGCCGACTGGGCACGCCTGACCACCGACCACAGCCAGTGCACCAACCGCCATTGCCCCAACTTCGGCCAGTGCGCCTTCTACAAGGCTCGCGAAGGCATGGGCAAGGTCGACGTGATCGTTACCAACCACGATATGGTCCTGGCCGACCTGGCCCTGGGCGGCGGTGCCGTGCTGCCGGACCCGCGTGACACCCTTTACGTGTTCGACGAAGGCCATCACCTGCCTGACAAGGCTATCGGCCACTTCGCCCACTACACGCGCCTGCGCTCCACCGCCGACTGGCTGGAAACCACCGCGAAGAATCTGACCAAATTGCTCGCCCAGCACCCGCTGCCCGGCGATCTGGGCAAGTTGATCGAGCAGGTGCCGGAGCTGGCGCGGGAGATCAAGACCCAGCAACAGTTCATGTTCAGCGCCTGCGAACAGGTGGCCGACTTCAAGCCCGGTGAAGATGTGGAAGGCCGTGAGCGCCCGCGCCACCGCTTTGTCGGTGGGATGATCCCCGAGCATATGCGCGAAATGGGCATCGAGCTGAAGAAAGGCTTTTCCCGTCTTACCGACCTGTTCACCCGCCTGACTGACTTGCTCAAGGAAGGCATGGACGGTGAGGTCAACATCGGCATCGCCAGCAACCAGGCCGAGGAATGGTATCCGCTGTTCGGCAGCCTGTTGTCCCGTTCCCAGGGCAACTGGGAGCTGTGGACGGCGTTTACCGTCGAAGACCCGGAAGACAACCCGCCCATGGCCCGTTGGCTGACCCTGTCGGAAAGCGGTGCGTTGTTTGATATCGAGGTCAACGCCAGCCCGATCCTCGCCGCCGAGATGCTGCGCCGCAACCTGTGGAACGTGGCGTATGGCTGCCTGGTGACCTCCGCCACGCTGACCGCCCTGGGCACCTTCGACCGCTTCCGCATGCGCGCGGGCTTGCCGAAAAAAGCCGTCACGGCGGTGGTGCCAAGCCCGTTCCATCATGCCGACGCCGGCGTGCTGCGGGTACCCGATCTCAAGGCCGACCCACGGGATGCACCGGCGCACACCGCGGCGATCATCCGCGACCTGCCCTCCCTGGTGGAAGGTTCGCGCGGCACCCTGGTGTTGTTCTCGTCGCGCAAACAGATGCAGGACGTGTTCGACGGCCTCGACCGCGACTGGCGCAAGCAGGTGTTTATCCAGGGCAACCTGTCCAAACAGGAAACCCTGAACAAGCACAAGGCGCGGGTCGATGGCGGGGATTCCAGCGTGCTGTTCGGCCTGGCGAGTTTCGCCGAAGGCGTGGACTTGCCCGGTGCCTACTGCGAACACGTGGTGATCGCCAAGATCCCGTTCTCCGTGCCGGATGATCCGGTCGAGGCCGCGCTGGCCGAATGGATCGAAGCGCGGGGCGGTAACCCGTTCATGGAGATTTCGGTGCCGGATGCTTCCTTGAAGCTGGTGCAGGCCTGCGGTCGCTTGCTGCGTACCGAGGAAGACCGGGGCACCATCACCTTGCTCGACCGCCGCCTGGTGACCCAGCGCTACGGCAAGGCGATCCTGAATGCGTTGCCGCCGTTCCGGCGCGAAATTTCTTAAGCCATCGTGGGCGAATTCGCCCACTTCGTGGTCTATCTCACTGCTATCGATTTATGTCATCAGGCTATTTACCGGCCGTTTGGGAGAATTTTGTTCGTATGATTCGCACGCTGCCCGCCCTTTTTGCCCTGCTGTTCACTGCGCCCTTGATGGCCGCGCCCGCGGGGCAACAGACATTGTTCAACTTCGTCCGGCCTGCCGATGTGGTCAAGGTGGCGACCCAGGACGCCAGCCTGCCGCAATACAACGCCGAACAAACCCCCGAAGGCGAGGTGTTGCGTCGCATCACCTTCAACCCGGCCGCCGAGCCGAGCCTGGTGCTCAGCCCACAGGCCGGTGCCTGGGACTGGTCGCAGTCCGGCGCCATGAGCCTGCGTATCCAGAGTGCCATGGACTGGGCGCTGACCCTCTACGTCAAGGTGCAGAGCAGCGATGGCAAGACCCTGGTCAGCCGCATCGACCTGCCGGCCGGCCCCGCCCAGACTTTGCTGATCCCGCTGCAAGCCAACTCGCCGTTGAGCCAGGGCATGAAGGCCGGCCCGCCGATGCCGATCACCGTGGATGGCCAGCGTGTGTTGCTGGCCAGCAGCGCCGGCGAGATCGACCGTAGCCAGGTGGTCTCGGTGACCCTGTCGATGATCAAGCCCAACGCCGCGCAAAGCATTCTGCTGGAACGCTTTGGTGTGCAGGACAGTGAGCCGGTGCTGAAGGCGGCCTACAGCGAACTGGTGGATACCTATGGTCAGTCCACCCGTGCGCGCTGGCCGGAAAAGGTCAGCAGCGACGAACAGCTCAAGGCGGCTGCGGCAAAGGAACACACCCAACTGCAGGGCTGGCTGGCCGCGCGTGATAAATCCGCATTGGACACGTTCGGCGGCTGGAACAAAGGGCCGGCGTTCAAGGCCAGTGGCTTTTTCCGTACCGAAAAGCGCGACGGTCGCTGGTACCTCGTGACCCCGGAAGGCCATCCGTTCTATTCCCTGGGGGTCAATACCGTGGCCCCGGACAACAGCCAGACCTACGTGGCCGGTCGTGAGTGGATGTTCGCGGCGCTGCCAAAGGCCGGTGAACCCTTCGACAAGTACTACGGCAGCGGCGATAACCGCACCGGCAATGGTGCGGGTGAAGGTCGTGGCTTCGCTGCCGGGCGTTGGTACGATTTCTACGGCGCCAACCTGCAGCGCACTTATGGCGGCGAAGGGTTTGACCAGAAACGCTGGGTGACCCATACCCTCGATCGCCTGCAAGCCTGGGGTTTCAACACCGTCGGCAACTGGAGCGACGACGCGTTGGCCACTGCCGACCGTGTGCCGTACACCTTGCCGTTGTCGATTGTCGGCGACTACGCCAGCATCAGCACCGGCACCGACTGGTGGGGCGGCATGCCCGATCCGTTCGATCCGCGTTTCGCCATGGCGACCGAGCGCGCGGTGGCCATTGCCGCCCGCGACCACCGCGACGACCCGTGGCTGATCGGCTTCTTTGCCGATAACGAACTGGCCTGGGCCGGCCCCGGCGATGATCCGAAATCCCGCTACGCCCTGGCCTACGGCACCTTGCGCATGACCACCGACGTGCCGGCCAAGCGCGCGTTTCTCAAGCAATTGCGTGACAAGTACCGCAACGAACAAGGCCTGTCGAAAGCCTGGGGCATCGAGTTGGCGGGGTGGGAACTGATGGAAGACCCGGGCTTCGAGCCGCCGGTGCCCAACCCTGAGCACCCGGAAATCGAAGCTGACTTCAAATACTTCCAGAAGACCTTCGCCGATGCCTACTTCAAGACCATCTCCGACTCGCTGAAATGGCACGCCCCCAACCAACTGCTGCTGGGCGGGCGTTATGCGGTAAGTACGCCGGAGGCCGTGGCGTCGTGCGCGCAGTATTGCGATGTGCTGAGTTTCAACATGTACACGCTCAAACCCCAGGACGGCTATGACTTTGCCGCGCTTCGTGCACTGGACAAGCCGGTGTTGATCACTGAATTCAACTTCGGCTCTGCGGACCGTGGCCCGTTCTGGGGCGGCGTGACCCAGTTGGCCAGGGAAGAAGAGCGTGGCGTGGCATATGCCAACTTCCTCAAGCAAGCCATGGCCGAGCCGTCCATTGTCGGTGTGCATTGGTTCCAGTACCTGGACCAGCCGGTGACCGGCCGGTTGCTGGACGGTGAAAACGGCCACTTCGGCCTGGTGGGTATCACTGACGTACCGTTCCAGGGGTTTGTCGACAGTGTGCGTAGAAGCAACCTGGCGGCGGTGGATCAACTGGGCAAGGAAGCGGAAAAGGCCAAGGCCGCCGGCACCGCGCGTGAAAGCGAAGGCAGCAAGCCTGGGCGCGAGGGCAAAGGCCCGGGGCAGGGCGCCGGACACGCCGGTGGGCATTCGGGAAATGGTCATTGATTCCTTGTTGACGGGTTCACAAATCCAACAATGGCTGGAACAATGTCGGCCACTTTTTACGGTGTTTTCCGAGGGGGCTTAGGTGCAGGTTCAGGGTCATTACGAGCTCCGGTTCGAAGCGGTACGTGAAGCGTTTGCCGCGTTGTTCGATGACCCGCAGGAGCGTGGCGCCGGGCTCTGCATCCAGGTCGGCGGCGAAACCGTCGTTGACCTGTGGGCCGGTACCGCCGACAAGGACGGTACCGAGGCCTGGCACAGCGACACCATCGTCAACCTGTTTTCCTGCACCAAAACCTTCACCGCTGTCACGGCCCTGCAACTGGTGGCCGAGGGCAAGTTGCAATTGGACGCGCCAGTGGCCAGGTACTGGCCTGAGTTCGCTGCTGCCGGCAAGGAAACCATTACGCTGCGCCAGTTGCTCTGCCATCAGGCCGGGTTGCCGGCCATCCGCGAGATGCTGCCCACCGAAGCCTTGTATGACTGGCAATTGATGGTCGACACCCTGGCAGCCGAAGCCCCCTGGTGGACGCCGGGCCAGGGCCATGGCTACGAGGCGATCACCTACGGTTGGCTGGTCGGCGAATTGCTGCGCCGCGCCGATGGGCGTGGGCCGGGTGAGTCCATTGTGGCGCGGGTGGCACGGCCGCTGGGGCTGGACTTCCACGTGGGCCTGGCCGACGAAGAGTTTTATCGTGTTGCACATATCGCGCGCAGCAAAGGCAATATGGGCGATGAAGCCGCGCAGCGTTTACTGCAAGTAATGATGCGCGAGCCCACCGCCATGACGACGCGGGCATTTGCCAACCCGCCGTCTATTCTCACCAGTACTAATAAACCTGAATGGCGACGCATGCAGCAGCCGGCGGCAAATGGTCACGGTAATGCGCGTAGTCTGGCGGGTTTTTATAGTGGTTTGTTGGACGGTAGTTTGTTGGAAGCCGACATGCTCGAAGAATTGACCCGTGAACACAGTATCGGGCCGGATAAAACATTATTGACACAAACCCGCTTCGGGCTGGGCTGCATGTTGGACCAGCCGCAATTGCCCAATGCCACGTTCGGCCTTGGCGCCCGTGCGTTCGGGCATCCAGGCGCGGGCGGTTCGGTGGGTTTTGCCGACCCTGAGCATGATGTAGCGTTTGGTTTCGTGACTAATACATTGGGGCCTTATGTACTTATGGACCCACGGGCACAGAAGTTGGTCAGAATATTGGCCGGTTGTCTGTAAACCCCTTGCTGTTTCACATTTTTTTGTTACAAAGGCAACTATAAGAAGACGCTGAACGAAATGACGTAACTTTAATGTTCTGTAAGCGTCTGTTTAATGGGTCATCGAGACCCCCGTTTCTTTTCTCATTTTGTGGATATCTCATGTTATCGAACAAGTCCTTGGCACTGGCGCTTTGCCTCACTATTACCGGTTGCGCACAAACTCCACAAAATGATGCCGAGGGTGGGCATTGGTGGTCATTTGGGTCGGATAAGGCCACGACCAAGGACGCAGTGACCCAAACCGACGCCAAGCCGGATGCCAAACCCGCTGCCGGCGCCAAGCCTGCCGCACCTGTAGCTGCTGCTGCGCCTGTCGCCTCCGCGCCAGCGCCGGCCGCCAAGGCTGAGACCGGTTCCAGCTGGTGGCCGTTCTCCTCCAAGAGCGCCGACGAGAAGGCCGCTGATGCCAAGGCTGACCTGAAAGCCGACCTCAAGGCCGCGACCCCGGCTCCAGACGCCGCGCCTGCCGTCGCCAAGACCGACAGCGAAACCCACTGGTGGTGGCCGTTCGAAAGCAAACCCAAGCCATTGGCCAAGGTCGACGTGACCAATGTGCCAATGCCTGACCCGAAAATCACCCAGGCCTGGTTGGACGACTACGAGCCGCGCCTGCGCGCCGCCATCAAGGACAGCAACCTGCAACTGGAACGTCGCGATAACGTACTCGTGGTGATTGCTCCGGTAGACGGCTCCTACAACCCGAAACGCCCGGCGATGCTGCTGCCGGTTACCCTGGGGCCGTTCACTCGCGTCGCCAAGGCGGTTGAAGCCGATCCAAAAACCGCCGTGCTGGTGCTGGGCCACGTGGATGCCACCGGTACCGCGCCTGCCAGCCAGGCGTTGACCAAGGAGCGTGCGCAGTCCATTGCCTCGATCTTCAGCCTCAGCGGCCTGAAACAGGACCGCCTGATGCTGCGTGGCATGGGTGACCTGATGCCACGTGCCGCCAACGACAGCACCCAGGGCCGCGCGCTGAACCGCCGCATGGAAATCATGTTCACCCAGCGCACTACCATGCTGGCGCTGTTGAGCAAGTATCAATCGGGCAAGACCCCGCCTGTAGCCGAAATGGTTGCGGTGCAGAACGTTCCAGCCCCGGCCCCCGCCGCCAAGACCCAGGCTAAAAAGGCACCCGCGGCTAAAAAGGCGGCTGCCAAGCCCGCGGCTAAAAAAGCCCCGGCCAAGCCCGCTGCGAAGAAACCGGCCCCGGCCAAGGCCAAGGCTGCTGCACCGGCTGCGAATGACCAGGCAAAAAACTGATCCGCTGAACCAGAAGGATAAAGCCGCATGACCCAGGCACTGGCCGATATGCGCCGTGACTACACACGGGACGGTTTGAGCGAGGCCCAGGCCCCGAATGAGCCGTTTGCGTTGTTCCACCAGTGGTTTGCCGATGCGGTGAAGACCGAGCAGCCACCGGTGGAAGCCAATGCCATGACCCTGGCTACGGTCGACCAGGACGGTCGCCCGCACTGCCGCATCCTGCTGCTCAAGGGCCTGGATGCACAGGGCTTTACCTTCTTCACCAACTATCAGAGCGCCAAGGGCGAACAGCTCGCGGCGCGGCCGTTTGCGGCCATGACCTTCTTCTGGCCGACCCTGGAGCGCCAAGTGCGTATTGAAGGACGGGTGGTCAAGGTGACGCCTGAGGAATCCGACGCTTATTATCAGGTCCGCCCCCTGGGCAGTCGTTTAGGCGCCTGGGCTTCCCCGCAGAGCCAGGTCATTCGTGACCGTGAAGAACTGCAGGACCTGCTCAAGGCCACCGAACAGCGTTTCAGCGATACCCAGCCCGACTGCCCCGAGCATTGGGGGGGCTATCGCCTGCTGCCGGAGCGTATCGAGTTCTGGCAAGGCCGCGCCAGCCGCCTGCATGATCGCCTGAACTACCGCCTGCAAGGGGCCGCATGGTCCCGCGAACGCCTGGCGCCCTGAGCGGCACCTTTCGTCACCCCACTGGAATGATATCGATCACACCGAAGTCTCTGTTGAAGAGGTTTCGGCTGTGTACTGTTGTGCGGCGTTCGTCAGCCACTGCGGCAACTCGTTTCGCTTGATCTTCGAGATCCGCGCCTGCTCCAGTTGTTGCAGCATAAAGGCACGCTTGTGCAGGTCGTCTCCCGCCAGGGACAGTGCCAGGTCGCGGTCTATCCAGCGTCTGATCCGCAGGTACAGCCAGCCATGGAAGTACAGGCCGGCGACGGTAGTGACTACAATGATGAAATAGTCCATGAAGTTCCTGGTTACGATGAGAGTGCTACCGTTGGTCGGTATTTTGGCTACGGGCAGTCTGTACTGAGGCTGAATGAAAGCAATTTCCTGCCGGGCTTGTCGTGACAGGCGTCAAGCTGCAGCGTCTAATGAATACCTGTCCTTTGGAGTTGATGCTATGCGTAAGTCCGTTTTACTGGTTGCCTGCTTTACCACGCTGTCGTTGCTGCTGGGTGGCTGCGCCTCGAGTCTGACCGGCGACTCGTACTCCCGTGACGAAGCGCGTCGTGTACAGACCGTTCGCATGGGCACCATTGAATCCCTGCGTCCGGTAAAAATCGAAGGCACCAAGACCCCAATCGGCGGCGCTGCCGGCGCGGTCATCGGTGGTGTTGGCGGCAGCGCCATCGGCGGTGGCCGTGGCAGTATCGTGACTGCCGTGATCGGCGCCGTTGCCGGCGGCCTGCTGGGTTCGGCCACCGAAGAAGGCCTGACCCGCACCCAGGGCGTGGAAATCACCGTTCGCGAAGACGACGGCAGCATGCGTGCCTACGTGCAAGCCGTGCAGGAAAATGAAATCTTCCGCATCGGTGATCGCGTCCGCATCATGACCGTTGATGGCACCAGCCGCGTTACTCGCTGACCGGTAAGCAGCAGGCAAAAGAAAACCCCAACCGGGTGACCGGTTGGGGTTTTTTATGGGCTGTGTTTCAGTCGGCTCAGGCTTTTTTGCGACTCGCCATCGCCGTCACCCCATACCCGATACACGCCGCAAGTATCGATCCGGTCAGGATCCCCATTCGATCCTCCCCGGCAAACTCACTGGCACCCGGCACAAACGCCAGGGAGCCGACGAACAGGCTCATGGTGAAGCCGATGCCGCACAGGATCGCCACGCCGAAGACCTGGCCCCAGTTGGCGCCGCTGGGCAGCGCGGCAAGGCCGGTCTTGATGGCCAGCCAGGTGAGGCCGAACACGCCGACGGTCTTGCCGATCAGCAGGCCGGCGGCAATGCCCATGGGCACGTGGTGGGTGAAGCTTTCCAGGCTGACCCCGGTGAGTGACACCCCGGCGTTGGCGAAGGCGAACAGCGGCAGGATGCCGTAGGCCACCCACGGATGCAGGGCGTGTTCCAGTGTAAGCAGCGGCGAGGGCTCGGCATTCCTGGTGCGCATCGGGATGCAGAACGCCAGGGTCACGCCGGCCAGGGTGGCGTGCACGCCGCTCTTGAGTACGCACACCCACAGGATCAGGCCGATGATCAGGTAGGGACCGAGCTTGATCACGCCCAGGCGGTTCATTGCAATCAAGGCGACCAGGCAGGCGCCCGCGCCGGCCAGGGCCGCACCGGACAGGTCGGCGGAATAGAACACTGCAATAACAATGATCGCGCCCAGGTCGTCGATGATGGCCAGGGTCATCAGGAACAGCTTCAACGACACCGGCACCCGCTTGCCCAGCAGTGCCAGGACGCCCAGTGCGAAGGCGATGTCGGTGGCCATCGGGATTGCCCAGCCGGAGAGGGCGGCGGGGTAGTCCTTGTTGATCGCCCAGTAGATCAGCGCCGGCACCACCATGCCGCCGATGGCGGCTGCGCCGGGCAGCACCACTTGCGAAGGCTTGGACAGGTGGCCGTCAAGCAGCTCGCGCTTGACCTCCAGGCCGATCAACAGGAAGAACAGGGCCATCAGGCCATCGTTGATCCACAGCAGCGCGGGCTTGGCGATTTGCAGCGCGCCAATCTGGGCCACCACCGGCACGTCGAGAAACGCGCCATACAGGTGCGACAAGGGAGAGTTGTTGATGATCAGCGCCAAGGCGGCAGCGGCGATCAGCAACAGGCCGCTGGCGGCTTCCAGCTGGAAGAAACGGGTAAAAGTGCTACGCAGAGGCAAGGGATGCTCTCCAATCCAGGTTCAATAGGTGGGTACCCTAACCCGTACCGTTAGTTGTTAAAACAAAAGTTATATTCTTATTTGTTATAAGAGAAGGGGTAGGGTGGCGTAGCGCCAAAGCCTAGCAATTGTGTGTCCAATTAAGTCGTCACTGTATCTGTGTGCAGTGTAGGAAACATCCTAAGATCGGTACTGAAATCCTTAGAGTTCTTCCTTATGAGCGACCACCGTCCCTGGGCCCGCGAAGCCATTCGCATCATCGAAGCGGACTTCCAGCGCAGTGCTGACACGCATCTGATTCCGTTACCGCTGCCGGGCCTGCAGGGCATCGAGTTGTACTTCAAGGATGAATCCAGCCACCCTACCGGCAGCCTGAAGCATCGGCTGGCCCGTTCGCTGTTCCTGTACGCGCTGTGCAATGGCTGGCTCAAGCCAGGCGCGCCGGTCATTGAAGCATCCAGCGGCTCGACGGCGATTTCCGAAGCGTATTTTGCCCGGCTGCTCGGGGTGCCGTTCATTGCGGTGATGCCCGCCACGACATCCCAGGAAAAGATCGCGCAGATTGCCTTCTACGGCGGCAAAAGCCATCTGGTACAGGATCCCACGCAGATCTACGCCGAGTCCGAACGTCTGGCCCAGGAAAGCGGCGGTCATTTCATGGATCAGTTCACTTATGCCGAGCGTGCCACCGACTGGCGGGCGAACAACAACATCGCCGAGTCGATCTTCCAACAGATGCGCTTTGAGCGGCACCCGGAACCGAGCTGGTTGATTTCCAGCCCCGGTACCGGCGGCACCACTGCCACGCTGGGTCGCTATGTGCGTTATCGCCAGCACTGTACCCGCGTGTTGTGTGCCGACGCCGAGCGCTCGGTGTTTTTCGATTTCTACCAGAGCGGTGACGCCAGCCTGCGCCTGGACTGTGGTTCGCGGATCGAAGGCATTGGCCGGCCACGGGTCGAAGCGTCGTTTCTGCCCAAGGTGATTGATGCGATGGTCAAGGTGCCGGATGCGCTGTCGCTGGCGGCCATGCATTACCTGGCTGAGCGCCTGGGGCGACGTGTCGGTGGTTCCAGCGGGACCAACCTGATTGGCGCATTAATGGCGGCGCAGCAGATGAAAGCGGCTGGGGAGTCAGGTTCGATCGTGGCGATCTTGTGTGATGGGGGCGAGCGGTATGCAACGACCTATTACGACCAAGCGTGGTTGGCGGGTCAGGGCTATGCGCTCGAGGGGTTGATCGCGGCCGTGGCGGCCAGTGTGGAGCAGGGCGAGCCATTACCCTCCAGCATCCTGCGCGCAAATATCTGACCCGACGCAAACCAAATGTGGGAGGGGGCAAGCCGCCTCCCACATTTAATTTGCGCTGTTCTCAGGCCTCGATACCCAACATATCCCGCGCCAACGCCTCGGCAATCCGAATACCGTCGACACCGGCCGACAGAATCCCACCCGCATACCCAGCGCCTTCACCGGCCGGGAACAGGCCTTTCACGTTCAGGCTCTGCATCGATTCGTCACGGGTAATCCGCAGCGGCGACGAGGTGCGCGTCTCGATACCGGTCAACACGGCATCGTGCAGCGAGTAGCCCTTGATCTGTTTCTCGAACGCCGGCAGTGCTTCGCGGATCGCTTCGATGGCGAAGTCCGGCAAGGCCAGGGCCAGATCGCCCAGGGCCACGCCTGGCTTGTAGGACGGTTCCACACTGCCGATGGCCGTGGACGGCTTGCCGGCGATAAAGTCGCCGACCAACTGTGCCGGGGCCTCGTAGTTGCTGCCGCCGAGGATGTAGGCGTGGGACTCCAGGCGCTCCTGCAACTCGATACCCGCCAGCGGGCCGCCTGGGTAATCCACTTCCGGCGTGATGCCGACGACGATGCCGGAGTTGGCATTGCGCTCGTTACGCGAGTACTGGCTCATGCCGTTGGTCACGACACGGTTCGGCTCGGAGGTCGCTGCCACCACGGTGCCACCCGGGCACATGCAGAAGCTGTAGACCGAACGGCCGTTCTTGGCGTGGTGCACCAGCTTGTAGTCGGCGGCGCCCAGCTTCGGGTGCCCGGCATATTTGCCCAGGCGCGCGGCGTCGATCAGCGATTGCGGGTGTTCGATCCGGAACCCCACCGAGAACGGTTTGGCTTCCATGTAGACGCCACGGCCATGGAGCATGCGGAAGGTGTCGCGGGCGCTGTGGCCGAGGGCCAGGATCACATGTTTGGAGAGGATCTGTTCGCCACCGTCGATGACCACGCCATTCAACTGGCCGTCTTCGATCAGCACGTCGGTCACCCGTTGCTCGAAGCGCACTTCACCGCCCAGGGCGATGATCTGCTCGCGCATGTTTTCCACCACGCCGGTCAGGCGGAAGGTGCCGATGTGGGGTTTGCTGACGTAGAGGATTTCTTCCGGCGCGCCGGCCTTGACGAACTCGTGCAGGACTTTGCGACCGTGGAATTTCGGGTCCTTGATCTGGCTGTAGAGCTTGCCGTCGGAAAAGGTCCCGGCGCCACCTTCACCGAACTGCACGTTGGACTCGGGGTTGAGCACGCTTTTGCGCCACAGGCCCCAGGTGTCCTTGGTGCGCTGGCGTACTTCCTTGCCGCGTTCGAGGATGATCGGCTTGAAGCCCATCTGCGCCAGCAACAGCCCGGCGAAGATACCGCACGGGCCAAAACCGACGACCACAGGCCGTTCGACCAAGCCTTCCGGGGCCTGGCCCACGACCTTGTAGCT
Source organism: Pseudomonas sp. NIBRBAC000502773 (assembly GCF_006517195.1). Lineage (NCBI taxonomy): Bacteria > Pseudomonadati > Pseudomonadota > Gammaproteobacteria > Pseudomonadales > Pseudomonadaceae > Pseudomonas > Pseudomonas sp. NIBRBAC000502773. Next base: position 4,813,529 of record NZ_CP041189.1, read on the forward strand.
GACGTCCGGCGCCGGGTTGACGTTGCGGTCATCGGCGAACTTGAGCAGCAGGGCGGCCTCACCCTTCACATTGAGGTCAATGGTGTAGATGAAGCACAGCTCCGACGACTTCTTGCGTGCGTCGTAGCTGCGTTTGAACAGGGTGAAATCGAGCAGGTCATCACTGGCGATGCCCAGGCGCTGCACGATGGCAGGCCGCAGGTCTTCTTCGGGATGGTCGATGGGCAGCTTGAGTTCGGTGATTCGTAACATGACGGGATCCGGTAGGCGGCGGGCAGAGAGGCCGGCTGTTTTGCAAACCGGCGATTATAAGCCTCAATGGCGGTTTTCCGACATGTTAAAACAGCGCAGGGTCTAATCAGTCGTCCCGCGAGCCGCCGAACGACGCGCAACCACGCTGTACCTGGCCATTGACGCGTAACTCGGCAGTCATGTGTTGCAAGCTGCCGCTGACGCTGTCGATGCAACGCTGCGGGGCCACCCACAGTTCGATGTGCTGGTTATTGGCTTCGGTCATCAGGTTGAAACGGCCGTCGCCCATTTGCTCTTCGACGTACGGCACCGCCAGAGGTGGCTGGCCTTCGCGTTCCAGCACCATACCCTTGGCCGTGACATTCATCGCCCAGGCCGGTTTGTGGCCGTTGGCCCGCAGGATCATGCGCTTGAAGTCCGGGTCGTCGCAGGCCGAGGTCGAGCGTTCCATGCGGTAGAGCTGTTGCAGGTCTACCGAACCCTGGGTGCCGCTGGCGACCCCGGAAAACTGGCCGCGCAGGTCGGCAAATAACGCGCCCTGCTGGCCGGCCAGGGAGGCGGCCTCCTGCAGGATGCTGGTGCCGCCGGTGTCGTTGACCACGTAGTTGCGTTTATCGTTGCACGGCTGGAACAGCAGCTTGCCACCCACTGCGGTGAGTTCACCCTGCATGCGGGTCATCCCGGCGAGAGACGGCTTGGCCGGCTCGCTTTCGAACATCTGGCAGGCGGCGAACAGGGGGAGCAAGGCAAACAGGGCGAGGGTACGGGCGGCGCGCATATCGGGTCTCCAGACAAGTGCCGCCACGTTACGCAGGCTGGCGCTGCATCACAAGTACGGGACACAGTTTGAATACCTGTTCTCCGCGCGTTGGGAAATCAGGCGGTGCAAAGGGGGATGTTTCCTATAGTTAGGGCAGATACGTCGTGAGAAAGTCGAGATCTTTGGGTCGGAGATTGCCATGAACATCAAATGGAGCCTGTGCGTTCTCCTGCTCTGGGCGAGTGCGGCCTGTGCAGACGAGCCCGCCCGGCTCGTCTACTGGTCGGCCACCGACTTCACGAAGATCTCGGTGACGCTGAAAAAACCTGAAGACCCCGACCCGTCTCGCGTTGAAGTCAGTGTCACGTTGAGTCCAGAGGCCAGGGCGAGGACCCAATCCATTACGCTGCTGGCGTATCAGAAGTACCTGACACTCTATGTGGACGGCTACCGGCTGAATACGTCCAGGGTTCAAGGCCAGCTGGGCGGGGAGTTCGTGATGTCTGCCCCGCGCGCGCTGGTGAATGAATGGATGTCTCAATTCTCACGTGAGGCCGTCGCGTCTCAACCGACGATGTAGGTCTGACCTGTCTGCAAGCCTTCCACGCTTTTGGCGTAGGCCAACGCCACGTCGGCGCCGGTCGCCGGCTTGTAGCCACGGAAGTACGGTGCGTAGCTGTCCATGGCTTCCAGCAGGACCGTCGGGCTGACGGAGTTGATGCGCAGGCCACGTGGCAATTCGATTGCAGCGGCTTTGACGAACGCATCCAGCGCGCCATTGACCAGTGCCGCCGAGGCACCGGTACGGATCGGATCGCGGTTGAGAATGCCGCTGGTGAAGGTGAACGAGGCTCCATCGTTGGCGTATTCACGCCCGATCAGCAGCAGGTTGACCTGGCCCATCAGCTTGTCCCGCAGGCCGAGTTCGAAGTCGCTGTCGTGCATGTCACCCAGCGGCACGAAGTTCACGCTGCCTGCCGCACAGACCAATGCATCGAACTTGCCGGTTTGTTCGAACAGCCGGCGGATCGAGGCGCTGTCGCTGATGTCCACCTGGAAGTCGCCGCTGCTGCGACCGATGCTGATCACGTCGTGACGCTGGGCCAGTTCTGCGTTGACCGCAGAGCCGACAGTGCCGCTGGCGCCAATCAAAAGGATTTTCATGGTGCTGTTCCTCCAGAGGTAAGTGAAGGTTCAGTCTAGTGTGGCTTTTCTGATGGATAAACGCGCTAATAGGCAACCTTTGGTTTTCAAATGGAAACAATCCATGAGCGAGATGGATGATCTGGCGGCCTTCGCAGTACTGATCGAGGCGGGCAGTTTTACCGTGGCTGCCGAGCAGTTGGGCTGCAGCAAGGGGCAATTGTCCAAGCGAATCAGCCAGTTGGAAGCGCAGTACGCCGTGGTGCTGTTGCACCGCACCACGCGCAAGCTCAGCCTCACCGCTGCCGGTGCGGCCTTATTACCCCAGGCCCAGGCGTTGGTGGTGCAAGTGGATCGCGCCCGCCAGGCCTTGGCGCGGCTTAAGGACGACCTGGCCGGGCCGGTGCGCATGACGGTGCCGGTGTCGCTGGGCGAAACCTTCTTCGATGGCTTGTTGCTGGAGTTTTCCAAGCAATACCCGCAGGTGCAGATCGAACTGGAGCTCAATAACAGCTACCGGGACCTGGCGCGGGACGGCTTTGACCTGGGTGTGCGCTCGGGGGCGATTGAAAACGAGCGCCTGGTGGCCAAGCCGTTGCTGGCCTGGAAAGAGATGACGTGTGCCAGCCCGGCTTACCTCGAGCAATATGGCGAACCCCAGACCCCGGCAGACCTGGCCGCACACCGCTGCCTGCTCAACAGCCACTACAGCGGGCGTGAGGAATGGTTGTACCACCAGCAGCACGAATTGCTGCGGGTGCGGGTCAGCGGCACCTTCGCCTCCAACCACTACAACCTGCTGAAAAAGGCCGCCCTGGTGGGGGCCGGCATCGCACGCCTGCCGTCCTACGTTTTGCCGGCGGAACTGGCTGACGGCCGATTATGCTGGCTGCTGCGCGATTATCAGACGCGGAGCCTGCCGATGTACCTGGTCCATCCTTACCAGGGCGGGCTGCCGCGCCGCACCCAGGTATTGGCCGACTACCTGGTGGACTGGTTCAAGCGCAGCGGTGAGGCACTGGATCGGCTTTAACGGTAGCGGCGCGCAATCAGGTGGTCGATGGACAGGCTGCCCGGCCCTTTGGCGAGCAACAGCAACAGCAGCGCAATCCAGGTGCCGTGGGTGGGGTAGGCGTCCGGGTAGACGAACAACTGAATGACCAGGGTCATGCCGATCAAGGCCAGGGCTGAGAAACGCGTGGCCAGGCCCACCAGGATCAGCACCGGGAAAAAGTGCTCGGCAAACGCCGCCATGTGCGCGGCCACTTCCGGTGACAGCAATGGCACGTGGTATTCACTGCGAAACAGCGGCAATGTCGAGGCGGCGAGTTTGGGGGTACCGAGTTCGAACGTGCCGTTGATCAGGTCAATGGCAATGCCTTCGACCTTGGTTTGCCCGGATTTCCAGAACACTGCCGCAATGGAGAAGCGCGCGACAAACGCCAGCAGGCTGTAGGGGATTTTCTCGAAAAGTGCGATGGCCTGTCTGATCAGGCACGAAGAGGACGTGTTCATGGCGATACCTGTTGTTCTGGGAGCGGATGAGTGAGGGCGTCGTGGTTGATCAGCAGCGTGAGGCATTGGTGCAGGTCGAACTCGGCGCTGGCCTCGAGGGCATTGGCGACGGCCATTTCCAGCGCCGAGCCGCGTTTCAGGCTATTGATAAAGGCGACCGAGCCGCCGTCGATGGCGAAGACCTTGACATTCAACCCTTGGCGCAACACCAGTGCGCTCTGGGCATGCCAGGGATCCAGGGTGGCCAGGGCGCCCTCGGTCTGGTGTGCCGCCCACACCGCCACCACGGCGTAGGCGGAGTTCAATGTGCCAACGGACGGGTGCAGTTGCAGATGCAGCGCCCCCGGCTTCGTGTGGGCCTGCAGTTGTTGCAGAACGGCTTGCGGATCCACCACGGTTGTATCCGCTGCGTGATAAGCGCGAACCCGCAAGCGTTCCAATCGGGCGACATCGGCCAGGTAGGGCACGCTGGCGGCCGGTTCAAACCCTTGGATAAAGTCGGCGAATGTGCCGCCGTACTCGCTGATCAACGGGCTGGCGGGCGGGTAGGCCTGGACGAAAATGCCGGCCATGGCGCGGAAAAATTCATCGCCGACCAATTGCGCGGTTACGGGGTATGCGGTTGCCAGCGCATTGATCAACGAGTTGTGAACATTGTTGCGATACACCGCAAAACGACTGGCCGGGTCGGCCCCGTTGCTGCTGAACAGGCCGTCGGGGCAAGGTAGACCGGGCGCCAGCAAGGCGCTGGAAAAGGCGTCGTGAAGGCTCATGGGCGGACCTGCGATAAGTACCGTTCAGCGTGCTGGGCTTCCGCGCATAGCACGCTGAAGGCCGGCACTTGGTTGTCGCGCTCGATCAGGGTCGCGACCGGACCCGTCAGCGCGAGCACGTGTTCATACAGCAGCCATACCGCGTTATCGATGGGTGCGCCGTGGTCATCGATCAGCAGGCGATCGCCCAGGCTGTCGGTGTCTTCGGCGAAGCCGGCCAGATGAATCTCACCCACGGCGCGCAACGGTAGGGCGTTGAGATAGGCCAGTGGGTCGCGCTGGTGGTTGATGCACGACACGTAGACGTTGTTCACGTCCAGCAGCAGGCCGCAGCCGGTGCGGCGGATGATCTCGCCGATGAAGTCGGTCTCGTCCAGGGTCGAGCGCTGGAACTGCAGGTAGGTCGAGGGGTTCTCCAGCAGCATCGGCCGCTTGAGGGTGCACTGTACCTGGTCGATGTGCTCGCAAACTCGACTCAAGGTGGCGGCGTCATAAGCCAGGGGCAGCAGGTCGTTGAGAAACGCCGGGCCGTGGCTGGACCAGGCCAGGTGTTCGGAAAAGGAGTGGGGTTGGTAGCGTTCGATCAGTGCGGCCAAGCGCCCCAGGTGTTCACGGTTGAGCGGGCCTTCGCCGCCGATGGACAGGCCCACGCCGTGCAACGACAGGGGGTAACGTTCGCGAATCAACCCCAGGTAGTGATGAAACGGGCCGCCGGCCACCATGTAGTTTTCGGCGTGCACTTCAAAAAAACCGATATCGGGCGAAGTATCGAGCACTTCCTTGAAGTGCTCGTTCTTCAGGCCCAATCCGGCCCGATTGGGGAGCCTTGGCACCTGAACCGGTGAGACTGTGGACAGGCGTGAAAGCGTCATCATCCGTACTCCGGCCGGGGAGGGGTCAGGACTTGGCGGTGAAGGCGGCTTCCTGGCCGAAACCGGTCGGCGAGGTGGAGCTTGGGGTTTGGGTGCAGGTGCCGGCCGGGACCAGTTTCCAGGCGTTGGCCTGATCCTTGGTTTTCGAGGTGCCGGCGCAGGATGTGCCGGCACCGGCGGCGCAATCGTTCTTGCCGGCTTCAGCGACGCCGAAGCACTTCTGCATGTCGTCGGCAGCGTGGGCGGTGGTGGTCAGGGCGGACAGGCTCAAGGCCGAACTCAGGGCGAGGACGAGGCTAGCAGCGGACAGTTTGGTGGTCATGATGGATCTCCAGCAGTAGGTTGAGGAGCGGGCTTGAATGCCTGCTTGCACCACTAGAGGCGGGAGGGGGATGTTCGTTACAAGGTCAGACTAAATAATTTCAAACAATGCAAAAAAATGTGGGAGGGAACTTGCTCCCTCCCACATGAGATCCGGCTTATCCAGCCACCGTCTCTTAGCCGCCCAGGTACGCCTCACGCACCTTCGGATCGGTCAGCAACTGCTCGCCAGTGCCCTGCATCACCACCCGGCCGTTTTCCAGCACGTAGGCGCGGTCAGCGATTTTCAGCGCCTGGTTGGCGTTCTGCTCCACCAGGAACACCGTTACACCGTCCTTGCGCAGTTGTTCGATGATGTCGAAGATCTGCTGGATGATGATGGGGGCCAGGCCCAGTGAAGGTTCGTCCAACAGCAACAGCTTGGGCTTGCTCATCAGCGCGCGACCGATGGCGAGCATTTGCTGCTCGCCGCCGGACATGGTGCCGCCGCGCTGGCTGAAGCGCTCCTTGAGTCGAGGGAACAGGTGCAGCACCTTGTCCATCTGCTCCTGGTAGTCGCCCTTGTCGGTGAAGAACCCACCCATGGCCAGGTTTTCTTCCACGGTCAGGCGTGAGAATACCCGCCGGCCTTCCGGCACCACGGCAATGCTCTTGCGCATGATGTGCGACGACTGCTGGCCCACCAGCTCTTCACCCATGTAGCGGATGCTGCCGCTGTGGGCCTGCGGCGAGCCGCACAAGGTCATCAGCAAGGTCGACTTGCCGGCGCCGTTGGCACCGATCAGCGTGACGATCTCACCCTGGCGCACTTCGACGTTGACGCTGTGCAAGGCTTGGATCTTGCCGTAGAAAGTGGAAACGTTTTCGAATTGCAGCATTTTACGCTTCCCCCAGATAGGCTTTGATCACTTCAGGATTGTCGCGGATCTGCTCCGGCGTCCCGTCCGCCAGCGGCGTGCCCTGGTTGATCACCACGATATGGTCGGAAATGCTCATGACCAGTTTCATGTCGTGTTCGATCAACAGCACCGTGGCGTTGTTTTCCTCACGCAACACGCCGATCAGCGCCTTGAGGTCTTCGGTTTCCTTGGGGTTCAGGCCGGCGGCCGGTTCGTCGAGCATCAGGATCCGCGGACGGGTCATCATGCAGCGAGCGATTTCCAGGCGACGTTGCTGACCGTAGGCCAGGGTGCCGGCGGGGCGGTTGGCGAACTCGGTGAGGTTGACCTTGTCCAGCCAGTACGCAGCGTACTCCATGGCCTCGCGCTCGCTCTTGCGGAACGCCGGGGTCTTGAACAGGCCCGCAAAGAAGTTGGTGTTCAGGTGACGGTGCTGGGCGATCAACAGGTTCTCGACCGCCGTCATGTCCTTGAACAGCCGTACGTTCTGGAAGGTGCGCACCACGCCCTTGCGGGCGATCTCGTGGCCGGCCAGCCCCTGGATCGGCTGGCCGTCCAGCAGGATGCTGCCGCCACTCGGCTTGTAGAAGCCGGTGAGGCAGTTGAACACCGTGGTCTTGCCGGCACCGTTGGGGCCGATCAGCGCAACCACCTGTTTCTCTTTCACGGTCAGGGCGACGCCGTTGACCGCCAGCAAGCCGCCGAAGCGCATGCTCAAGTTTTCGACTTTCAGGATCTCGCGGCTCATTTGCGCAGCTCCATGTGTGGACGTTGCATGGGCAGCAGGCCTTGAGGTCGCCAGATCATCATCAGCACCATCATGGCGCCGAACATCAACATGCGGTATTCGCTGAACTCACGCATCATTTCCGGCAGCAGGATCATCACGATCGCCGCCAGGATCACGCCCAGCTGCGAGCCCATGCCACCCAACACGACGATGGCGAGGATGATCGCCGACTCGATGAAGGTGAACGACTCCGGGGTCACCAGGCCTTGGCGAGCGGCGAAGAAGCTGCCGGCAAAACCGGCGAACGCGGCACCCAGGGTGAAGGCGGAGAGCTTGATGATGGTCGGGTTCAGGCCCAGGGCACGGCAGGCGATTTCATCTTCGCGCAACGCTTCCCAGGCACGGCCGATCGGCATGCGCAGCAAGCGGTTGATCACGAACAGTGCCGCCAGCGCCAGCAACAGCGCCACCAGGTACAGGAACACCACTTTGCTCACCGGGTTGTAGTCGATCCCGAAGTACTCGTGGAAGGTCTGCATGCCTTCGGCAGCGGTGCGGTCGAACGACAGCCCGAAGAACGTCGGCTTGGGGATGCTGCTGATGCCGTTGGGGCCACCGGTGATGTCGGTCAGGTTACGCAGGAACAGACGGATGATTTCCCCGAAGCCCAGGGTCACGATGGCCAGGTAGTCACCGCGCAGGCGCAATACCGGGAAGCCCAGCAGGAAGCCGAACGTGGCCGCCGCCATGCCGGCCAGCGGCAGGCAGATCCAGAAGCTCCAGCCCAGGTAGTGCGACAGCAGCGCGTAGGTGTAGGCACCCACGGCGTAGAAGCCCACATAACCCAGGTCGAGCAGGCCGGCCAGGCCCACTACGATGTTCAGGCCCAGGCCCAGCAACACGTAGATCAGGATCAGGGTGGCAATGTCGACCGCACCGCGCGAGCCGAAGAACGGCCAGATCAGCGCGGCCACGATCAGGCCGATGATGATGTAGCGCTGGGTGCGCGGCAGGGTCAGGAATTGGCTGACCTTGGGCGAGACCAACGGGCCACGGTTGCCCTTGAACAGGGCACCGACCTGCTGGGTGAACAGCACGCGCAGGAACATCAGCACCGAACACAAGGCGATGATGGTCAGCGTCACGGGGCCGGTGCCATGCACTTCCAGGTTGATGCCGACAATGCTCAGCTTGAGGCCGAGTACCGGGAAGGCCACCGCCCACACCAGCAAGGCGCTGAAAAACGCCGATTTAAGATATCTGCTCATACTTTCTCAACCTCCGGACGGCCCAGGATGCCGGTCGGACGGAACAACAGCACCAGAACCAACAGGCCGAACGCGACGACGTCCTTGTATTGGTCGCCGAAAATATCGGCACCAAACGCCTCGGCCACCCCCAGCACCAGGCCGCCGAGCATCGCGCCCGGGATACTGCCGATGCCGCCCAATACCGCTGCGGTAAAAGCCTTGAGGCCTACCAGGAAACCGGCGTTGGGGTTGATCACGCCGTACTGCATGCTCAGCAGTACCGCCGCGACGGCTGCCAGTGCGGCACCGATCACGAAGGTCAGGGCGATGATGTTGTTGGTATTGATGCCCAACAGGTTGGCCATCTTGATGTCTTCGGCGCAGGCCCGGCAGGCGCGCCCCAGACGGGAGCGGGAGATGAACAGGGTCAGGCCCAGCATGGCCACCAGGGTGACGACGAAGACCAGGATCTGCATGTAGGAAATCAACACTTCTTCCGCACCGCCCGGACCGAAGGAGAAGCTCCCCGGGATCAGGTTGGGGATGGATTTATCCTTGGAGTCCTGGGACAGCAATACGGTGTTCTGCAGGAAAATCGACATGCCGATGGCGGAAATCAGCGGGATCAAACGGTTGCTGCCACGCAAGGGACGGTAGGCAACGCGCTCGATACTGTAGCCATAGGCACTGGTTACGACGATCGACGCCAGGAACGCGGCGGTCATCAACAGCGGCAGGGAGTGGATACCCATCATGGCCAGCCCGGCAAGGGTAATGAAGGCCACGTAGGAACCAATCATGTATACCTCGCCATGGGCGAAGTTGATCATTCCAATGATGCCGTAAACCATTGTGTAGCCAATGGCTATCAAGGCATAGGTGCTGCCAATGGTCAGCCCATTAACCAGCTGTTGGGAAAAATGATAGATCTCAGGCATTACAGCGCTCCTAAAAACCCGATACGCATTTCACTGGTGGAGTCATGTTCCGGCCCGTGCTGTGTTCTGTGAGCACATTTGCACAAAGCGTTTGCCAGCGAACCGCTGGTGACGGTTTTAAGATTTTCAGGTGAGCCAGCGCCCGGATCGCGGGTGACAGGCCCATAAACCTCGTAAAACAAAGCCCACTGCTCTCACAGTGGGCTTGTTGGACCAGTAACGCCTGGCTTACTGAGGGGAAACTTCGGTTTTTGGTTTGCCGAAGTGCCATTCGTAGACCACGAACTTGAAGTCCTTCAGGTCGCCCTTGGCGTCGAAGCTCAGGTCGCCGGTAGGGGTCTTGAAGGTGCCCGCGTGGATGGCTGCGGCCACTTTGGCGGTGTCTTCGCTCTTGGCAGTCTTGATGCCCTCGGCGATGACTTCAACGGCCGAGTAGGCCGGGAACACGAACGGACCGGTTGGGTCCTGCTTGTTCTTGGCGAACTCTTCAACGATGGCTTTGTTGGCCGGGTCGGTATCGAAGGATTTAGGCAAGGTCACCAGCAGGCCTTCGGAGGCGCCCTGGGCGATTTGCGAGATGGAGTCGTTGCCGACGCCTTCCGGGCCCATGAACTTGGCGTTCAGGCCTTTTTCCTTGGCTTGGCGCAGGATCAGGCCCAGCTCCGGGTGGTAGCCGCCGTAGTAGACGAAGTCGACGTTGGCTTGCTTGAGCTTCTGGATGATCGAGGAGAAGTCTTTGTCGCCGGCGTTCAGGCCTTCGAAGACGGCAACCTTGGTGCCTTTCTTCTCGAGGGTCTGCTTGACGGCGGTGGCGATGCCTTCGCCGTATTGCTGCTTGTCGTGCAGGACGGCAACGATTTTCGGCTTCACGTGGTCGGCGATGTAGTTGCCGGCCGCCGGGCCCTGGGCGCTGTCCAGGCCGATGGTGCGGAAGATCAGCTTGTAGCCACGGGCGGTGATTTCCGGGCTGGTGGCTGCCGGGGTAATCATGATCACGCCTTCGTCTTCATAAATGTCGGACGCTGGCTGAGTGGAGCTGGAGCAGAGGTGACCGACCACGAACTTGACGCCGTCGTTGACCACTTTGTTGGCTACGGCCACGGCTTGTTTAGGGTCGCAAGCGTCGTCGTATTCCTTGGCTTCGAGCATTTTGCCGTCGACGCCGCCCTTGGCGTTGATGTCGGCGATGGCCTGCTTGGCACCCATGAATTGCATGTCGCCGTATTGCGTTACAGGACCAGTCTTTGGACCGGCGATGCCGATCTTGATGGTGTCGGCTGCGAACGAATGGCCGGCAACCCCAGCCAGGACCATAGCGGCAAACAGTTTGGAAATCTGCTTAGTAGCCTTATTCATAGTGCTCCACTCTTACTGTTGTATTTTTTATAGTTCTAGCGGCCTTGTGAGCTGCAGAACCGGATCGGATATCTCGGATATCCCCCGGCAGTGCCCTGGCAACTGTACCGGTACAGTGTAGAGCGCCGGTTGATCGCTTGAAAAGCTGGCTGCCGGGGGCAAAAGCCGGGTGTGTCGCTTAAATGAAAGAAAAAGACAGAATTGCGGCGGGGTGATGCCAGCGTTCCGGGCAATCCTTGGCTTTCCTGACACTTTCTATCGATGACTCATTTGCAACTGGGTTTTTCTGCCGGAGAGGGGGCGCTATGATTGCGCCGATTTTTCCCCAGGTGAATTCCCATGACTCAAGAACCTAGCACCCTCTATGCCAAGCTGCTCGGTGAAACCGCCGAAATCTCCTGGAAGGAGCTTGAGCCGTTCTTTGCCAAGGGTGCCCTATTGTGGGTCGATGCCGGCCTGGATTTGATCGAGGCCGCCGAGGGAATGGCTGAAGACAACCGCGATAAAGTCGCTGCCTGGTTGGCCGCTGGCAGCCTTTGCGAAGTGTCTGCGACGCGGGCATTGGACCTGGTTGAACGCGACCCGAGCTTGTGGGCGGTGGTGGTTTCGCCGTGGATACTGATCCAGGAAAGGGCGGCGTGATCAAGGGTTGCACTGAAAAGGTGCGTGATTTTCCGTTTTAAAAGTGTGTAGCTGAGTAACCGCTGGCGCCGTGATGGCATCTTGCCGTGAAGAAAGGTCACAGCGCTGGGTGACGCGCACGTCATGGGAACAGTTTTCTCGCCGGTGAATAGGCGGGAGAATTGTTTCTCAGTGTGAATAAAAGGGTGGTGGCTGTCAGATCGCGGCGTAGGAAACGGCGAATTCCGGTAAAGTTCGCCGCTTGTCACCCGGAGCTAGTCATGCCGTCAGCGCTGTCCCCCTTAGCGAAGCCTTCGCACCAACTGCTTTACCTTATCTACGGTCACCAGGACGTTTATCGGCGCGAAGCCAAGTTCAGCATCCTCACCGCCCTGTCCCAACTCAAACCGGGCGAGTCGCTGTGCATCCGGGTCATGACCGATCGCCCCCAGGATTACATTGGCTGGCCGGTTGAAACCATCGCCCTGGACGAGCAGACCCTGGCCCAATGGCAGGGTGAAAACGGTTACCCCCATCGCCGCAAGGCCTGCGCGATCGCCCATGGGCTTACGCTGGCGGACAAGACCCTGTTCGTTGACACCGACACGCTGTTCCTCAAGTCCCCCCATCGTGTGTTCGAACTGATAGAGCCGGGCCAGTATGTGATGGACGGCTTCGAATACGACTGGAGCTATGTCTGCAAGCGCCCTGACTATCTCAAGTTGGGCGAGCACCTGCAGGCCCATGGCATCTCTGCGGATAACAGCTTCAAACTCTATAACAGTGGTCTGTGCGGCGTGCGTGCCAGCGATGCGCCGCTGCTCGAAGCCTCCATCCGCCTGATCGACGAGTGGACGCGGAACTCGTTCGATATTCACACCATCGAGCAAATCGCGATTTCCTTCGCGATGCGCGACCAGAAGGTGCGCGAGGCGCATAAATTCGTTCATCACTACTTCGCCGACAAGCGCTTCTTCCATGCCATGCAAGCGCACTTCTTCACCCTTCACGGTGAGGCATTCGGCCCTGAGCTGGTAGCGCGATGCAGGGATGTGCCGCGAGTCAAGCCGGTGCCCTCGCCCTGGCAGCGGCTGCGCATCAAGTGGAAGCTGCGCAATCAGCGCAAGCACCTGAAAAAGGTCGGTCGTGACTTGCTCTACGGCAGTTCGGCGCCTGCGCATCCGTACTACGACGTGTGCCGACACGGGTGGTGGGAATCGGCTTCGCGGGAGATTCGTGGCTGGGATGAGGCGGAGCAGAAGCGGTTCTTCGGCGCAAAAAATTCCGGCTGGCCGAAGCATTTGCCCCGGCCTGCAAGACGCGCCGACGAAAAGACCATCATCGCGTTCCTGCGTCAACGCATGACGCACTGAGGTTGCAACGGCGCCAGGCGGCGCCGTCACACTGGGCTAGGCGGTCTTGCCGGTGTGGTTATTCAACGAAATAACCTTGGTCTTGCCGATGCGGTGACGGTAGATCTCGCGCAAGTACTTGATCGCCTTCTTCACACAATCCCGTGACAGGCGAATGTCATTGATCGACACGAACTTCTCTTTGTCGTTGATCAACTCGCGGTACTTCTTCTCATACATCGGCTTGATCGCGTACCAGTTGGTATCGAGGATCTTCGCCGGGTTTTCAAACTCGTTGAGCAACTCGTCGATGCGGTCTTCGTCGAAGTCCTCGTGGATGATGAAGTCCAGGATCGAATTGTCCAATGTGTCATCGAAGCGGTACGGGTTGCGCGCAAAGCAACGCTTGATAAAGGCCACGATCAGCGTGAGGAAGTCATCCGACAGGCACGGGCTCTTGGCGATCAGGGTGGTCAGCGACAGGTTGGCGGAGGCGCCGATCACCAGGGCATAGCGCTTGAGGGTGGTGTTGGGGAACAGGCTGTTGAGGTGCGTCTTGAGCCGGTTCAGGTCCATGTAGGACAGCTTGTAGTCCTTGGGCAGCGAGACGATCGACACCACCGACGAGCAGTTCTTGAAGAAGTGCAGGTCATGCAGCGCTGCCGCGTCGTAGCCGGAGTTCTTGTACTGCTCCAGGGACGCCTTGTAGCGCTTGGACTCGATCGGCAACAGGCTGATGCCTTCGATGGCCTGGGTGACCTTGTTGAAGTGCGGCAGGTCGATGGAGCGGAAGAACAGGTCGTCGATGTTCAGGCGCTGAGGCTCTTTCTCGAAGACTTTGAACTTGTCATTGGACGGCACCGGGGTTTCCGGTACGACGGATTCGGCGTAGGCAATCGCCACCGGCCCGGCCAGGCTCATGAACAGGTCATTGGCATCCAGGCGGATGGTTTCGCCGATGTCGATGCCGGCGCGACGGAAGTAGTTCTGGTCGTAGTCGGTGGTCACGGCCTGGGCGGTGAGGATGTTGAAGATCTGCTGGGATATGTACTGGTTGGCGTGTTTCTCCATGGCATTGACGTCAATGTTCTGGATATTGCCGTCATCGCTCTCTTCGGCGTAGCGCATGATGTCGTTGGAGATCAGCATCATCGCGTTCCACGGGCGGATGCGCCCCTTCACGCTGGCTTCGCTGCTGTCTTCGTTGGCAAAGTTGTATGAAAAATCCCATTCTTCAGACAGGTACTTGCACAGCAGTCGCCCGGCGTTGATGTGCAGCGCTTCGGACATTTCGCTGCGGTGGTCGGAGATGTTCGGCAGCACACAAATGCCGCTGGTGAAGATCGGCTCGAACACGAAGGCGTGGCCGCTTTTGCTGTCGTGTTCGTCGGCGGGCTTGGTGTCGAACGTCTTGTTCATGTACGAATGCTGCTGCGCCAGGCCGAACTCCGAGGCCATGCCCGAACCGGTGCCGCCGCCGGCGCTGAAGATCGAGAAGTACAGGCGCGACTGGTTGGCCTTGATGCCGCAGGAGTCGATCAGGTACGAGTGGATCATCTTCCAGTCGGGGCTGGAAAAGCGCTGAGTGTCTTTGTTGAGGATGATCTTGGCTAGGTACTGGCCGAGGATCGGCGCGTTACCGGCGCCACCGGCATGGACTTCGGAGAGGTCCATGATTTTCATCTTGCTGTAGTCGCGCAGGAAGCCGCTTTTTTCGCCCTTGCGCGAGAAACGGATACGCCCGGCGATGTCCTTGTCCAGGTCACCGAGCATCACCAGCGGTTCCACCAGGAACACCGGTTTGCTGGCCTTGCCGCCGCCCAGGCGCAGGTTGTTGCGAATCCACTGGGCCGGGCTGTAGCCCTTATCCAAGGATTTGTCTTCGGTGCTGAATTCGTTGAGGTAGAACTTGCGCGCGTTGTACACCAGCTCCGCCACGTCCAGCGCGATGTTCGAACCGCAGCGGCCCAGGCCGATCAGGCAGACCGAGGGGAATTCCTGCTCGCTGTGCTGCTCGCTGTCGCCTTCCAGGTGAGGCGGGCGCGGGAACACCATGTCGCGCAGGCCGTCGAGGTTATCGAGGATGCGGTCGGTATTGGTTTCGGTGAAGTACAGGTATTGCTGGGTGGCCAGCGGGCGCGCGGTGCTCAATGACTTTGAACCTGAGGGTTTGCCCTCAGGCGCTGGGAGCAACACGTCGGATACCACGGTGCCAGAGTTATTTTTAGAGGTCATTGTGCGCCATGTGCCTGGACGGATGGCTGAAAAGTATCAAATAGCCATCGCGGAATGGGAGATCGCGACTTTACAGTGCGTCCTTGTCCGAACCATCAGGCTTACCCAGTGTGCTCAGGAAAAACCTGGCCGGACTCTGATGAATCGGCCGTTCGTCGGCGATCTTTAGGTAAGTGATGGCGAAATGCCAAAGATTCGACGTCAGCGAATTGGCCTGACAACGGAGGTGGATCCGGGGCGGCCTGGGGACAGCTCTTTTGTCGCAGGGGTGTCCTTGGTGCCCGCCACGCTGGCTGGGGTGATCGGATTGCGCCTGTCGATCCCCTGCATTGCGCCCATTATTTCACTGGCGGGCACCGCCGGGCTCAATAGGTAGCCCTGTACGAAATCACAGCCATGGTTGAGCAGCAGATCGAATTGGGCCTGGGTTTCCACGCCTTCGGTCACCACCTGCAAGTGCAGGGTGTGAGCCATGCCGATAATTGCCTGGACGATCTCGATGTCGGCGGTCGACTTGGGAATGTCCTGGATAAACGAGCGATCGATCTTCAGGGTGTTGAGCGGCAGGCGCTTGAGGTAGGCGAGGGAGGAGTAGCCGGTGCCGAAGTCATCGATGGCCAACGACACGCCCAGCGCGCGGATTTGCCGCAGCAGGGCCAGGGTGCTGCTGATATTGCCCATCAAGGCATTTTCGGTCACTTCCAGCTCCAGGCGGTTGGCGCCGATCCCGCTGAAGCGCAGTGCGTCTTCGATTTCATCCGCCAGTTCGTCGCGGGCCAGGTTCAGGGCCGAGCAATTCACCGACATGGTCAGTTCGGTATAGCCGCGGTCGGAGAGCAGGCTCAAGTCATGGCAGGCTTGGCGCAAGACCCAGTGATCGAGTTCGGCGATCAGCCCGTTGCTTTCGGCAATCCCGATAAACCGGGCTGGGGTCAGCAGCCCATGTTGCGGATGCTGCCAGCGCACCAGGGCCTCCAGGCGTGTCACTTTGCCCAGCTTCATGTCAAAGATCGGTTGGTAGAACAGTACCAACTGGTTCTGGGCGCGCAGGGCGCTGCGTAGCTCTTCTTCCAATTGCAGTTCGAGGGAGGCGCGGGTCTTCAGGTTGGAGTTGAAGAAGTTCAGGCTATTACGTCCCATGTCCTTGGACTGGTACAGCGCCAGGTCGGCGTTTTTGAGCAGCTCTTCGCAGGTCAGGCCATCCTCGGGAAACAGGCTGATGCCAATGCTGGTGGTCATCACCATACGGCGACCGGCCAGTTCGACGGGATCCTTCATCTTTTGCATGATGCGTTGGGCCAGGTGTCGCGCTTCGTCGCGGTGGTGAATGCTGATCAGGATGCAGAACTCATCGCCGCCAAACCGTGCGACCACGTCCGCATGGCTGCGCACGGAGCCTTTGATATGGCTGGCGAGAACGCTGAGCAATTGATCCCCTGCGTCATGGCCGAGGCTGTCGTTGATGCGCTTGAAGTGATCAATATCCAGGAAAATAACCGCCATCATGCCGTTTGAAGCCGTTTTTTCGGCGATTTTTTCCGCAAAAATCTGATTGAAACCGCGTCGGTTAAGCAAGCTGGTCAGCGCGTCGTAATGCGCCACCTGTTGCAGGGAGGCGCGCGCCTGATCCAGTTCGCTGAGCAGTGCGTTGACCCGACGCAGGTCGCGCTCCTTGTGTTGCAGCTTTTTATCCGCCAGCGCGGCGCTGATGCTGCTGCCGATCACCAGCAGGGTGATCACGGCGACCGACAGGCCCAGTTGGATAGGGTTATTGTCCAGAGGTAGCGAGAGATCGGCGCCGGTGGGGACGATCAGTTGCATGGCGGCCATGCCGGTAAAGTGCATGCTGATAATGCCTGCGCCCAACATCAGGCTGGCGGCGTATTTGAGCAGTTGATGGAAGACGCCGGCACCGGTGCGCAGGTAGCTCGACAACAACAGGGCGGCCAGGCTGGCGCCAATGGCGATGCCGACCGAGGCGAGCAGCAGGCCCGACTCGAAATACGCCTGGGCCTGGGAACGCATGGCCGACATGCCGACGTAATGCATCAGGGCTATGCCGATGCCCATCCACAGCGATGCCAGCAGGTATTGGTTAAATCGCAGTTTGGTGTGACTGAGGGTTTGCATGGCGAACAACGAGGCGATCAGGGCGATGGCCAGCGAGGCGAACGTCATGAGCAGTTCGTAGTGAATCGCGATGGGTGCCTGGAAGGCCAGCATGCTGATGAAGTGAGTGGACCAGATACCCCCTGCCAGGCAACCGGCACCCAGCCAACGCCAATGGCGGCGAGCGGTAGGGTCTTCGACATGGCCAACCCGTTCGGCCATGTCCAGGGTGCCGAACCCCGCCGCACAGGCGACCAGATAGGCCAACAGCACCAGAAAAGGGTTATGACTGCAATTGAGTAATAAGTGCCCGTTCGCTGGGAGGTCGGTAAAAAAGTGCAGACCTAGCCATTCCATAGCATGTCCCGTCATAGCGTCACGTCACAGCCTACGGCGATGACCTATGAGGTCGAGTATAGAAGCCTCGCGGGATTTTCCAGCGATAATGGCACTTTGCTCGGAATGATTTTGGCATGCCGTGCATAGCAATTAGTGCTAAGCGCTGATGGGCAACTCCAACTCGAACGGTGCTTGTAACGGCGGCAGGCCGAACGCAGCACGGGCGGCGTCGCAATCGACATTCTGCTCGCCCTGGCTCCATGAAGCCTCGAATTCTCGGCAGGGGCTTGAGCGTTGCTCATAAATCGAGCAACTCGTGCCTTTGCCGACTTCGCCTTCAAGGCTGCAGCAGCGCACGGGCTTCTGGTCGGTGCCGATCATTGCCACGCGGGTCGGGTTGATCTGCACCACCAGGTCATCAGGCACCGTCCCTCCCGAGGAGGCGCACTCACCCCAGAAGAAAGACACACGAAAGTGTGAACAGCAGGCACCGCAACTCAGACACGGACTGGCTTCGGACATGGGCGTCATCGATAAGAAAAGTAGAGTGGGGGACTACTGGAAGGCTCGCCATTCTAATCGGGTCATGGCCGTTGGGAAGGGGGGCAGGCACTTATATTTTTGTCGGCAAAGTCCCGTGCTGTCGGGTGAAATCATGCCCTATCAGCTTTACGAATCATTACAGACAACCACGGCTCGCCTGACTATGTTGCAGGTACCGGGCGGGATGCATCGGGCATCGCAGCTCTCATAACAATAAAAGAGACGGACCCATGCAGAACTCGACCCAAGCGGCGAATGCCTGGCGCATTCTGTTCCTGTTGTTCCTCGCCAACCTGTTCAACTTCTTCGACCGCACCATTCCGGCGATCATCATCGAACCGATCCGCATGGAATGGCACCTGAGCGACTTCCAGCTCGGCATCATCGGCACCGCTTTCACCATCGTCTACGCCATTGCCGGCCTGCCGCTGGGGCGTCTGGCCGATACCGGCTCGCGCAGCAAACTGATGGGCTGGGGCCTGTTCGCGTGGAGCGGGTTGACGGCGATCAACGGCCTGGTCGGCAGTTTCTGGACGTTTTTGCTGGTGCGCATGGGCATCGGTATCGGTGAAGCCAGCTATGCGCCGGCTGCCAACTCGCTGATCGGCGACCTGTTCCCGGCGCACCGTCGCGCCCGGGCCATGGGGATTTTCATGCTGGGCCTGCCTTTGGGCCTGTTGCTGGCGTTCTTCACCATCGGCTGGATGGTCAAGGCCTTCGACAGCTGGCGCGCGCCGTTCTTCATCGCCGCCGTGCCGGGGCTGATCCTTGCGGTGTTCATGTTCTATATCAAGGAACCCAAGCGCGGCGCCGCCGAAGCCGTACAAGTCTCCCAGGAGCGCGTCGATCGCCCGATTCGCCGCGTGCTGGCCGTGCCGACCTTCCTGTGGCTGGTGCTGGCCGGGTTGTGCTTCAACTTCGCCACCTACGCGTGCAACTCGTTCCTGGTGCCGATGCTGCAGCGCTATTTCCTCCTGCCACTGCAGGACGCGGCGGTCGCCACCGGCGTCATCGTCGGGTTGACCGGCCTGGTGGGCCTGACCTTGGGGGGCTGGATTGCCGACAAGATCCATCAACGCGTTGCCAATGGCCGACTGCTGTTTGCGGCGTGCAGCCTGATCATCTCCACCGTCACCACCGCCTGGGCCCTGCATGCCGGGCGCATCGAGATCGGCGTGTTTGTGGCGCTGTTCAGTGTGGGCTGGTTGTTTGCGTATAACTTCTACACCTGTGTGTACACGGCGATCCAGGACGTGGTCGAGCCGCGCCTGCGGGCCACGGCGATGGCGCTGTTCTTTGCCGGTTTGTACTTGCTGGGCGGGGGCATGGGGCCGATTGTGGTGGGCGGGTTGTCCGATCACTTTGCCCATGCGGCGATGTATGCGGCGGGGGCCGAGCAGATGACCGAGGCTTACAAGGCGGTGGGCTTGCATGACGCCATGTACCTGATTCCGGTGGCGCTGTTCTTGACGATGCTGTTTCTGTTCCAGGCGTCACGCAGTTTTGTGCGTGATGCCAAGCGGATGAAGGAGGGGTTGAAGGGGGTTGAGGTGCCGGCTGCGGCCGCGATGGCTTGATTCTGCGGTGACGCCATCGGGGGCAAGCCCCCTCCCACAGTAGACCGCGTTGTCATGTCGGTCACCGATCAATGTGGGAGGGGGCTTGCCCCCGATGAGGCCCGCAACGCCAACGCTGTTCTCAAGTGAATGAAAAAGGCCCGCATTGCGCGGGCCTCTATTCAACTGGGCAGGGCGGTAATCAACCCGCTACCAACACCCGAATGGCTTCCAGTCGCAGCGCCGCCTTGTCGAGCATGGCCAGGCCTTGCTCACGTTGGTTGCGCAGGGCGACCAACTCGCTGTCGCGAACAGTCGGGTTGACCGCTTGCAACGCGGTCAGGCGCGCCAGTTCTTCGTCGGTGTCTGCCGCCAGGCGACGCTTGGCTTCGGCCACACGTTCGGCGTGACGCGGCGTGATCTTCTCTTCACCGGCATTGATCCGCGGTGTGAGTTGATCGCGCTGGGCCTGCACGAACTTGTTGGCGCTGGCCCGTGGCACGCTTTCCAGCTGGTCGTTCAAAGTTTCGAACGAGACGCGGCCGGACAGGTCGTTGCCATTGGTATCCAGCAGGCAGCGCAGTGCCGCCGGTGGCAGGTAACGGCCCAGTTGCAGCGCACGGGGCGCGACCACTTCGCTGACGTAGAGCAGCTCCAGCAACACGGTGCCCGGCTTGAGCGCCTTGTTCTTGATCAGCGCCACGGCGGTGTTGCCCATGGAGCCGGACAGCACCAAGTCCATGCCGCCCTGCACCATCGGGTGTTCCCAGGTGATGAACTGCATGTCTTCACGGGACAGCGCCTGGTTACGGTCGTAGGTGATGGTCACACCTTCGTCGTCGCCCAGGGGGAAGCTGGCGTCGAGCATTTTCTCGCTGGGCTTGAGGATCAGCGCGTTTTCCGAATGGTCTTCGCTGTCGATGCCAAAGGCGTCGAACAGGGTTTCCATGTAGATCGGCAGGGCGAACTGGTCGTCTTGCTCGAGGATGTCCTCCACCAGCGCATCGCCTTCACCGGCGCCACCGGAGTTGAGCTCCAGCAGGCGGTCGCGGCCGGTGTGCAATTCCTGCTCCAGGCGCTCGCGCTCGGCACGGGCCTCGTCGATCAGGGCTTGCCACTCGCTGTCGTCGGCGTTTTCCAGCAGCGGCAGCAGGCGCGGGCCGAACTGGTGCTGCAAAGCGTTGCCCGTCGGGCAGGTGTTAAGGAACGCGTTCAGGGCTTCGTGGTACCACTGGAACAGGCGCTGTTGCGGGCTGGTTTCCAGGTAGGGCACGTGCAGTTCGATCACATGTTTCTGGCCGATCCGGTCCAGACGGCCGATCCGCTGTTCCAGCAGGTCGGGGTGGGACGGCAGGTCGAACAGCACCAGGTGGTGGGAGAACTGGAAGTTGCGGCCTTCACTGCCGATTTCCGAGCAGATCAGCACCTGGGCGCCGAATTCCTCATCGGCGAAGTAAGCGGCGGCGCGGTCACGCTCGAGGATGTTCATGCCCTCGTGGAACACCGTGGCCGGGATGCCGGAGCGCACGCGCAGGGCGTCTTCCAGGTCCATGGCGGTTTCGGCGTGGGCGCAGATCACCAGGACCTTGGTGCGCTTGAGCATTTTCAACTGGTCGATCAGCCATTCGACGCGCGGGTCGAAGCGCCACCAGCGGTTTTCTTCGTCGATGTCCGGTTGCGACTGGAAGCTGACTTCCGGGTACAGCTCGGCGTGTTCGCCCAGGGGCAACTCGAGGTATTCGTCCGGGTTCGGCAGCGGGTAGGCGTGCAGCTTACGCTCCGGGAAGCCCTGCACGGCGGCACGGGTGTTACGGAACAGCACGCGGCCGGTGCCGTGGCGGTCGAGCAGTTCACGCACCAGGCGCGCACTGGCTTCGGCGTCGCCATCGTTGACGGCGGTCAGCAGCGCTTCGCCTTCGTTGCCGAGGAAACCTTGGATGGTCTTGTGCGCGGCGGGCGACAGGCGGCCCTTGTCGAGCAGCTCCTGCACGGCTTCGGCCACCGGGCGATAGTTCTCGCTTTCGGCACGGAAGGCGTGCAGGTCGTGGAAACGGTTCGGGTCCAACAGGCGCAGGCGCGCGAAGTGGCTGTCCTGGCCCAGCTGTTCCGGAGTGGCGGTGAGCAGCAGCACGCCCGGGATGACCTCGGCCAGTTGTTCGACCAGGCTGTATTCCGGGCTGGCTTTGTCTTCATGCCAGACCAGGTGGTGGGCTTCGTCGACCACCATCAGGTCCCAACCGGCGGCGAACAGCGCGTCCTGGGCCTTCTCATCGTCCACCAGCCACTCCAGCGCGACCAGGGCCAGCTGGGTGTCTTCGAACGGGTTGGCGGCATCGCTTTCGATAAAGCGTTCTTCATCGAACAGCGCTACTTGCAGGTTGAAGCGGCGGCGCATTTCCACCAGCCACTGGTGCTGCAGGTTTTCCGGTACCAGGATCAGTACGCGGTTGGCACGGCCCGACAGCAATTGGCGATGGATCACCAGGCCCGCTTCGATGGTCTTGCCCAGGCCCACTTCGTCCGCCAGCAACACCCGTGGTGCGATACGGTCAGCGACTTCACGGGCGATGTGCAATTGGTGGGCAATAGGTTGCGCACGCACGCCACCCAGGCCCCACAGCGAGGATTGCAATTGGCGGCTGGTGTGTTCAAGGGTGTGATAGCGCAGCGAGAACCAGGCCAGCGGGTCGATCTGCCCGGCGAACAGACGGTCGCTGGCCAGTCGGAACTGGATAAAGTTGGAGAGCTGGGTTTCCGGCAGGGTGACCTGCTCGTTCTGCCCATTGAGGCCGTGGTAGACCAGCAGGCCGTCGACGTCGTCGACTTCCTGCACGGTCATTTTCCAGCCTTCGAAATGGGTGATGGTGTCACCCGGCGAGAACCTCACGCGAGTGAGGGGCGCATTCCGTAGCGCATACTGGCGGGTGTCGCCAGTGGCCGGATAGAGCACGGTCAACAAGCGGCCGTCCTGTGCCAGAACGGTGCCTAACCCCAGCTCTGCTTCGCTGTCACTAATCCAGCGTTGCCCCGGTTGATACTGCTGCGCCATGCTGCCTGACTCCCGCCGTGAAAAAGCCGACTATGTTAACGGAACAAGGCCTCACGCCCAAGGACTCTGACAAAAACTACTCCGTTTGAGTGGCGGGGCGAGCGCTGAATCGACGGGTGGCGGGCACTTGTGAGTGTCGACTGGGTCACAGGTTGGCGAACCTGCGCTCAAGTCGTCGCGCGGCCCGCCGACAGCCTGCTGACAGGAGAACAACTATCATGCTTCCACCTATGCTGCCCGTCAGCGTCGTACCGGTTACGTCGCAACTCGACCCGGTCCGCCAGAAACCCGATATTCCGCCCGTGGTCCCTGTGCAAGCGGGCTCCAACGAAAGCACCATCGACCTGAAAAAGGGCGATGCCGAGCAGTCGACTTTTTTGCTGCGCGAGGAACAACGCCGCCAGCAGGAACAGCAGAAACGCCGGCGCGAAGCCGATGAAGACCCGGATCAGCACTTGGCGATCCCGGGCGACCTGCTCAATGCCGACAACACCGTACCGGTTGTGCCGCTGATCGAAGACGCGCCGCGCCAGGGCTTGTGGGTGGACGTCGAGGTTTAGCCCCGCAGTTCCCCCAGGGCCGTCATCAGCAACTCGATGTCGTGATCGTTGTTGAACGGGCTGACGGAGATCCGCGCAATACTGTTCAGGCCACGGGCCTGCATATCCAACGGGGTGTAGGCCACACCGTTGGCGCCGATATTGATCCGTTTCAATCCCAATTGCCGCTTGAGTTCGAAGGCGTCCCAGCCGGCGAGGTTGAAGGCGATCAAGCCTGATTGAAGCGTGCCCAGGTCATGCAGGGAAATACCCGGCATCCCGCGCAATGCTTCGCGGATTCGCCTGCTGGTGTACGTGACCCTTTCCCACACACGCTCGATCCCCAACTGATTCATCTCCTGCAGTGCATTGCCCAGGCCCGCCAACAGGGCGAAGGACACCTCGCTGGTCTCAAAGCGCCGGGCGTCGTTGCGCAGGTCGAAACCGTCGGCGCTCCAGGGGGCGGAAAACACGTCGCGCTGGGCGGGGTTCAAGTGCGGGAGGAAATCCGGCCGCACATACAGCAGCGCCGTTCCCCGTGGCCCGCGCAGGTGCTTGCGCCCGGCTGCCTTGAGCACATCGCACTGCAACGCCTGCACGTCCACCGGCACCTGGCCGACGGCTTGGCCGGCGTCGATAAAGTAGGCGATCCCGTGACGCCTGGCCACTTCACCGATGGCCTGGGCGGGGTTGATCAGGCCGCCGTTGGCGGGGAGCCAGGTGAGGTCGATGAGCTTTACCCTTGAATCGATCATCGCTTCCAATGCCACGGGGCACACCGCGCCGGTGGCATCGCAGGGGATGACGTCCACCCGCGCGCCGGCTTGCACCGCCAACTGCATGCTCGCCAGGTTGCCGCCCCATTCGTGGCGTCCTACCAGAATGCGGTCGCCCGGCTGCCACGGGCCCAAGGCCTGGAACGCCATGCTCCAGGCGGTCGAGCCGCTGCTGGCAAAGGCAATCGACGGGGTGGGCGCGTTGAGCAACTGCGCGGCCGCGCGGCGGGCTTTTTCTACCAGCAGCGCGCCATGCTCGCCGGCTTCCATCGGGCCGTCGCGGGCTTCGCGTTGTAGTTGGTCGATGATGGCGTCAAGGGTCGCCTGGCTCGGCAAGGAGGCACCGGCAGAGTTGAAGTGCACGATGCCAGATTGGCAGCCGGGAGTGCTCTCGCGCAGATGTTGCACTTGCAGCGGGCTCACGGCTGCAACTCGAAAATCCCGTCAACCTCCACCGCCACGCCGGCCGGCAGACTTGAAACGCCCACTGCCGTGCGCACATGCCGGCCTTTTTCGCCGAGGGCATTCACCAGCAGGTTGGACGCCCCATTGGCCACCGCGCCCTGGCGCTGGAACTCGCCGCTGCTGGCGATAAACACCCCCAGGCGCAGAACGCGCACCAGGCGCGACAGGTCATCGCCCAGGGCATCGCTCAATTGCGCGAGCAAGCCCAGTGCAGCCAGTTCCGCGGCCTGGACCCCTTCTTCCTCGCTGAGGGATTCGCCCAGGCGGCCCACGTAGGCAGGCTTGCCGTCTATCAGCGGGATTTGCCCAGAGATAAACAGCTGGTTCTGGCTGACCACATGGTTGATGTAGTTGGCAATCGGCTGGCTGGGTGATGGCAGCGTCAGGCCGAGGGCTTGCACGCGGTGGCGGAGGGAGTCGCTCATGGTGAATCCTCTGGGGTCAGGAGGTTTCAGCATGTGGGGCAGGGGGAGTGTCGACAAACGGATAGATCTCATTCGACGTATCGAAATAACTCACGTGTCGCGGCAGACGTCCTTCAACCACTCGCTGAAACACCGCGCGGCGTCGCTGGCAGGGCCTTGCGCTGCAATCAACCAGTAGCCTATTTCGCTGTGATAGGGCGGCCAATCGAAGGCTTCTACCAGGCTGCCATCATCCAGCCTGCGTTGGATCAAGCGATGACGGCCCATGGCAATGCCCTGGCCGGCCACCGCGGCTTCGACCACGATGTTGTAGTCGTGCAGCATGACGCGCGGGTGGTGTCTGAGGTCGACTTGATAATGCCCAGACCAGTCCGTCCACTCAAAAGGCCGGTGCGAAGTGGCCATCAACAGCGCACCGTTGTGCACTTGGCTGGCCTTGAATGCCGGGCTGCACACCGGAGAGATCACCTCCGGCATCAGTCGTGTGGCCTGCACGTCGGGCCAGTCGCCCTTGCCGTAGCGAATGGCCAGGTCGACTTCGGCCGCCGCGACGTTTGCCAGTTGAATCGCCGGCAGCAACTCCACCTGGATATGCGGATAGCGGTTGAGAAAACCGGCCAGGCGCGGCGCCAACCACAGGGTGGCGAAAGACGCCAGCAGGCCGACACGTAACACCGTGGCGCTGGGTACCAGCCGTTGGGCGCGGGTTGCGACGGCGATGGCGTCCAGGGCGGGACGGATTTCGGCGTAGTACTGCTGGCCGTCTACGGTCAGATCGATCGCGCGGGTGCGTCGGATAAACAGCGATTTACCCAGGTGCTGTTCGAGTTTTTGGACCTGATGGCTCAGGGCACTCTGGGTTACCGACAACTCCTGCGCGGCCTTGATAAAGCTCAAGTGCCGGGCCACGGCTTCAAAGGCGCGCAGGGCCAGCAGCGGCGGAAGATCCTTATGCAGTGCCACCTGGATGGGCCTCCTTGAGTGGTTGGAAAGTGCCGATTTTGGGTGTCGCTCGGCCTTTTGTCGCCGGTTGATTTGCCGTCGGGCGCAGGAGTCCGCATTATTGAGCCTTACTCGCCACTACGTAAGCCAAGCCATGAGTGATGACGACAAGCTGATCGACCTGAACGCTGAACGCGCCAAGCGCGTGCATGACCTGAATGACAAGCGCCTGAATGAAGTGCGCCAGGCGTTTGAACAGGCGATGCCTTTAGGCAAAGCCAAGAAAAAATCAAAGAACAAACCCAAAAAGCGTTAAAACGGCCGGCATCTATTGATGCAGGTCAGTTATTACCCTTCTTTACGCCCCGTCGCGGGCGACATTGATCCCCGTCAATTTTCCAATCCGCCTTCTCCATTAACTTAGCCCTATCGCAACAAGGCAAGTGCAGGAGGCCGGTCATGTTTATCGATAATGTGGTATTCGCCGGAGTGCTGACTGTAAGCCTCATGGTGCTGTTTTTTGTAGGGTTTGGATTTTTTATCTGGAAAGACGCGAACAAGCGTAAAAAACCTTAGGTCTTTCCGGGTTACATGAGCACGCAAGGCATTTTGGGCGACTTCGGTCGCCCTTTTTTTTGGGTGTTTAATTCTGGTCCATAAAAAAGGTGCGGTCCTCACAGAGGCCGCACCTTTTTTGTCAGCGCCTGGCGATCAGTTGCCCAGGGCCTTGGAGGCCAGCCAGAACAAGCCTGCCGAGAGGCCTACGGTCGCAGGCAGGGTCAACACCCAAGCCATCAGGATGGTCTTGACCGTGCCACCTTGCAGGCCGCTTTTGTTGGCGACCATGGTGCCCGCCACGCCGGAAGACAGGACGTGGGTGGTGGAGACCGGCAGGGCGAAGATATTGGCAAAACCAATCATGGTGGCGGTGGTGATCTGTGCCGACATGCCCTGGGCATAGGTCATGCCCTGCTTGCCGATCTTCTCACCGATCGTCAGTACCACACGCTTCCAGCCCACCATGGTGCCCAGGCCCAGGGCCAGTGCGACCGCGAGGATCACCCAGAACGGCGCGTACTCGGTGGTGGCGGTGAGGTCCTTGCGCAGTTTGTCGAGGTCGGACTTCTCACGCGCTTCCAGGCCCGGCAGCTTGCCGACTTTTTTCGCGGTGTCGTCCAGGCACAGCAAGTAGCGGCGTACTTCGATGCGGTGATCGGCACTCAGGGAATGGTAATCGGAGACGCCTTTCAAGGTATCCAGCAACGCATTGATGGTGGGTTCGGTCTGCTGCGGGTTGCAGCGGAACTTGCCCGGCAGGTCGTCTTTCACGCTTTTGCCCAGGGCCAGGAACTCACCCAGGGTCTCGTGGTTGCGCTGGTAGAACTGGTTAAGGTGCAGCGTGGCGTCGCGAGTACGCTCGATTTGGTAGGTGGTGCTGCCCAGGTCGAGTACGAACTGCGCCGGCACGATACCGATCAGCACCAGCATGATCAGGCCGATGCCTTTCTGGCCATCGTTGGAGCCGTGCACGAAACTCACGGCCATTGCCGAAATCACCAGGACCAGGCGGTTCCAGAACGGCGGGTGCTTCTTGTCGTCGAGCTTGCGGCGCTGGTCCGGGGTCTTGTGCATCTTCGACAGCGGGCGCCACCATTTCAGGCCGATCAGCACCAGGGCTGCGACCAGGAAGCCGGCCATCGGCGAGAACACCAGGGACGCGCCGATATCGACGGCCTTCTGCCAGTTCACACCGTCAGCCAGGGGGATGTCGTTGATCAGGGCATTGGCCAGGCCGACACCGAGGATCGAACCGATCAGGGTGTGGGAGCTGGAGGCGGGGATACCGAAGTACCAGGTGCCCAGGTTCCAGGTGATCGCCGCGGCTAGCAACGAGAAGACCATCGCCAAGCCATGGCCGGTGTTCACATTGATCAGCAGCTCCACGGGCAGCAGGTGCACGATGGCGTAGGCGACACCGACACCACCGAGCAACACGCCGAGGAAGTTGAACACCCCGGAGAAGAACACGGCCAGATGCGGCGGCATGGCTTTGGTATAGATGACTGTGGCCACCGCGTTAGCGGTGTCATGAAAGCCATTGATGAACTCGAAGGCGAGGACAAAGGCCAGGGCGAGCAACAGGCTCACGAGAACCCAAGCATCCAGTCCGCTGAATAAATCGATCATGAAGGTTTTCTGACCCGGTCGTAAGGGGGCGCGATTATGCCAGAAAACCTCGGTAATCGATGCACTAGCTGCTCATCGGTATCAATCTTCATCGAATCGCCCTGGGCGAAAGCTGGCAATCCCAGGGTTTTCGGGGCTTTGGCAAGTCTTTGATTTATAACGCGCAGCGCTGAAAAGACAGGGTTTTGTCACCAAATCGTCATGCCTGAAACATTTGTATGAAATTTTACAGGCGATCGCGGGATGAGGCCGACGGCGCGCTGGCTAAATGGCAGCACTCCAGCCAGGACCCAAGACTCAAGCCGAAGCGCTTATGGCTCTTCGGCCTTGAGTTCCTGTTCAATCTTTTGGATTTCCTGGGCAAATGCCTGGTCGAGCAGGCTGGCTCGCTTGCGCCATGGTTTGCGTTCCGGTTCAGGCTGGGCGGCGTAGGTGGTGACTTCTCCGCCGTAAACATCCTTGTAACGTTGCTCCTGGCGCTCAAGTTCCGCGCGCAGTTCATCTTTCGTCACATTGTTACCTAATTGAGTTGAGTGTAAATACGTAGCAGCGTTAATGCCTGAATGCCGCCTCGGGTTGTTCCAAATTGAACCCATGAAGTGTTCAAGTTTGAAATGGAAACGAGAGGCCACTGTTGCGACAGTCATTGCAGGCAGGTAGTTGCGACCGTTCATGCACGGCCTGTGCATGGTCTGGCGAGCTCCGGCCCCGATATCAAACCGGGCTGACCTCCGCACAGGGTGCATTATAGCGGCGCATTTGAATAACACTATCGGCATAAAGTTAAAAAGCGTCAACTTTGTGTGAGTGTTTTGTTACGCGGACGCGTCGGTATTTGCTGAAAAACTGGCGTCATAAATACAACAAGGGATACCGTTATTAAATGACCGGCTTAACATTATCGGATGGCGAGATTGGGACATCTGCCAGGTGCGGTGCTGAATTGCGATAATCGCATGATTGTCCGATAATCGCCCAATGTTGCGGGGCGTGCCTTGTGCGCCACGGCCGGCCCGGCTTGTAATAGCAGCCCAATCCCCTGTGGTTGACAATAAGAGAAAGGAACCTGGCATGAACGATCAATTGCGCAACTCTTTCGCGTCAGTGGCGCCGCCGATCGTTGCTTCGCCGGCCAAGCGTATTCAGGCGTTTACCGGTGATCCGGATTTCATGACCTCGCTGGCTCGCGGCCTGGCCGTGGTGCAGGCGTTCCAGGAGCGCAAGCGCCACCTGACCATCGCCCAGATCAGTCACCGCACCGAAATCCCCCGCGCCGCCGTACGCCGCTGCCTGCATACCCTGATCAAACTCGGCTACGCCACCACCGATGGGCGCACCTATTCATTGCTGCCCAAAGTCCTGACCCTAGGGCATGCCTACCTGTCCTCCACGCCATTGGCGGTATCGGCCCAGCCTTACCTGGACCGCATGAGCGAGCAACTGCACGAAGCCTGCAACATGGCCACCCTCGAAGGCGACGACATCCTCTACATCGCCCGTTCGGCCACCACCCAGCGCCTGATTTCCGTGGACCTGTCGGTGGGCGGACGGTTGCCGGCCTATTGCACCTCCATGGGCCGCATCCTGCTCGCGGCATTGGATGACGCCTCGCTGCAGGACTACCTCGACCATGCCGACCTGCAAACCAAGACCAGCCGCACCCTGACCACCCCCGAGGCCTTGTTCGAATGCCTGCAACAAGTGCGGCAGCAGGGCTGGTGCATTGTCGACCAGGAACTGGAACAGGGCCTGCGCTCCATCGCCGTGCCGGTGTATGACGCGTCCGGCCAGGTGCTGGCGGCGCTCAATGTCAGTACTCACGCTGGGCGGGTCAGCCGCAGCGAACTGGAGCAGCGTTTCCTGCCGAGCATGCTCAGTGCCAGCCGTGAGTTGAGTGCGCAGTTGTTTGCTTAAGGTGTTCGGTGACCGCACAGATCCCCGCTTGATCAATTGACGATGTTTCCCCCGGCTTATTACTGTGCGGCAGCGCTCTTGAGGGCGCCCCAATAATAATGACGGCCCCAGGCCGTTGGCCCGCCATCGGTGTGGAATAAGAATAATGAATCAACCTTCTGTCGGCACGACCCTGGACGTCCAGTCCTTCATCAACACCCAGCCACTGTCCCGTTACCAGTGGCGCGTGGTGATCCTGTGTTTCCTCATCGTTTTCCTCGATGGCCTCGACACCGCCGCCATGGGCTTTATCGCGCCCGCGCTGTCCCAGGACTGGGGCATTGACCGCGCCAGCCTTGGCCCGGTGATGAGCGCTGCGTTGATCGGCATGGTATTCGGCGCCCTGGGTTCCGGACCGCTGGCCGACCGTTTCGGGCGCAAGGTTGTGCTGGTGGGCGCGGTGCTGGTGTTTGGCGCCTTCAGCCTGGCCTCGGCCTACAGCAGCAACGTGGACCAATTGCTGGTGCTGCGTTTTCTCACCGGGCTGGGCCTGGGTGCCGGCATGCCGAACGCGACGACCTTGCTCTCCGAATACACCCCTGAACGCCACAAATCGCTATTGGTGACCAGCATGTTCTGTGGTTTCAACCTGGGCATGGCCGGTGGCGGGTTTATCTCGGCCAAGCTGATCCCGGCGTTCGGCTGGCACGCCTTGTTGATGATCGGCGGCATCCTGCCGTTGATCCTGGTGGCGGTGCTGATGCTGTGGCTGCCGGAATCGGCGCGTTTCCTGGTGGTGCGCAATCGAGGCGTCGACAAGGTGCGCAAGACCTTGTCGCCCATCGAACCCTCGATCGTTGCCCAGGCCACGGCCTTCAGCGTGCCTGAACAAAAAACCGTCAAGGCGCGCAACGTGTTCGCGGTGATTTTCTCGGGCACCTACAGCGCCGGCACCTTGCTGCTGTGGCTCACGTACTTCATGGGCCTGGTGATCGTGTACCTGCTGACCAGTTGGCTGCCGACCCTGATGCGTGACAGCGGCGCCAGCATGGAGCAGGCCGCCTTCATCGGCGCGTTGTTCCAGTTTGGTGGCGTATTGAGCGCCGTCGGCGTGGGATGGGCGATGGACCGGTTCAATCCCCACAAGGTCATCGGCACCTTCTACCTGCTGGCCGGGGTGTTTGCCTACGCGGTGGGGCAGAGCCTGGGCAATATCACCCTATTGGCCACCTTGGTGCTGGTCGCCGGGATGTGCGTCAACGGTGCGCAATCGGCGATGCCATCCCTGGCCGCACGCTTCTACCCGACCCAAGGCCGTGCCACCGGCGTGTCGTGGATGCTCGGCATCGGCCGCTTCGGCGCGATCCTCGGCGCGTGGATGGGCGCCACCTTGCTCGGCCTGGGCTGGAACTTCGAGCAGGTGCTCACCGCCCTGGTGATTCCGGCCGCTTTGGCCACGGCAGCCGTGGTGATCAAAGGCATGGTCAGCCATGCGGATGCGACCTGAGACTAATCGATAGCCTGCCAACAATCCGTTCGATAATCGAACGCTGAGTCGATTATCGGATTGTTTGGCCGATTTCCCCGGCTTAATCTTCAAGCACTTCGGCGCCACCTCAGCGCCTTTTCGATCCACACCGGGAGTCCAACCCCATGGCTGAAATTCTTGCGCTGCGTGACGCGGTGAAGCAATTCGTGAACGACGGCGACACTGTCGCACTGGAAGGCTTCACCCATCTGATCCCTACGGCAGCGGGTCATGAAATCATTCGTCAGGGCAAGAAAGACCTGACGCTGGTGCGTATGACGCCTGACCTGATCTACGACCAGTTGATCGGGGCCGGGTGTGCGCGCAAGTTGATTTTTTCCTGGGGCGGTAACCCGGGTGTAGGCTCCCTGCATCGCCTGCGTGACGCGGTCGAGAAGCAATGGCCGCAACCGTTGGAAATCGAAGAACACAGCCACGCCGACCTGGCCAATGCCTACGTCGCCGGCGCATCGGGCCTGCCGTTCGCGGTGCTGCGCGCCTACGCGGGTTCCGACTTGCCCAAGGTCAACCCGCTGATCAAGAGCGTGACGTGCCCGTTCACCGGTGAAGTGCTGGCAGCGGTACCGTCGGTGCGTCCGGACGTCACCGTGATCCACGCGCAAAAGGCTGATCGCAAGGGCAACGTGCTGCTCTGGGGCATTCTAGGGGTGCAGAAGGAAGCGGCCCTGGCGGCCAAGCGCTGCATCGTCACCGTGGAAGAAATCGTCGATGACCTGAACGCGCCGATGAACAGCTGCGTGCTGCCGACCTGGGCCCTGACGGCGGTGTGCCATGTACCCGGTGGTGCCCATCCGTCTTACGCCCACGGCTACAACGAGCGTGACAATCGCTTCTACCAGGCGTGGGACCCCATCGCCCGCGACCGTGGGACCTTTACCGCCTGGATGGATGAATACATCCACGGCACTGCCGATTTCAGTGAATTCCAGGCCAAGCTGACCACGCAGCAGGAGGCCAAGTAATGGCTTACTCGACCAATGAAATGATGACCGTCGCCGCCGCGCGTCGCCTCAAGAACGGCTCCGTATGCTTTGTGGGCATCGGCCTGCCGTCCAAGGCCGCCAACCTGGCGCGCCTGACTTCGTCGCCGGATGTGGTGCTGATCTACGAGTCCGGCCCGATTGGCGCCAAGCCCAGCGTATTGCCACTGTCGATCGGTGATGGCGAGCTGGCGGAAACCGCCGACACTGTGGTGCCGACCGGCGAGATTTTTCGCTACTGGCTGCAGGGCGGGCGTATCGACGTGGGCTTCCTCGGTGCCGCGCAAGTCGACCGTTTCGGTAACATCAACACCACCGTGGTCGGTGATTATCACCAACCCAAGGTGCGCCTGCCGGGCGCCGGTGGCGCGCCGGAAATCGCCGGCTCGGCCAAGAGCGTGTTGATCATCCTCAAGCAGTCGTCCCGTTCGTTTGTCGACAAGCTGGACTTCATCACTTCGGTCGGCCACGGCGAAGGTGGGGATTCGCGTAAACGCCTGGGTTTGCCGGGTGCCGGTCCTGTCGGAATTATTACCGACCTGTGCATCATGGAACCGGAAGAGGGCACCCATGAATTCGTGGTCACCGCCCTCCATCCGGGCGTGACCCGCGAGCAAGTCGTAGCGGCCACCGGTTGGGCGATTCGGTTTGCCGAGCAGGTCAGCACCACCGCCGAGCCGACCGAGGTCGAGTTGACCGCCCTGCGTGATCTCGAAGCACGCACGGCCGCCGCCCATGGCCAAGCCCCGGGAGAAGCCTGATGCGCGAGGTCTTTATCTGCGATGCGATTCGCACCCCCATCGGCCGCTTTGGCGGTGGCCTGTCCAGTGTGCGCGCCGATGACCTGGCGGCCGTGCCGATCAAGGCACTGATCGAGCGCAACCCCTCGGTAGACTGGACGGCCGTCGACGAGGTGTTCCTCGGCTGCGCCAACCAGGCCGGTGAAGACAACCGCAACGTCGCCCGCATGGCGTTGCTGCTGGCCGGCCTGCCGGAAAGCATTCCCGGCGTCACCCTCAACCGTTTGTGCGCCTCGGGCATGGATGCGATCGGCACCGCGTTTCGCGCCATCGCCAGCGGCGAAATGGAGCTGGCGATTGCCGGTGGCGTCGAGTCGATGTCCCGTGCGCCGTTCGTGATGGGCAAGGCGGATGCGGCGTTTTCGCGCAACATGAAGCTGGAAGACACCACCATCGGCTGGCGTTTTATCAACCCGTTGATGAAGGCCCAGTACGGCGTGGACGCCATGCCGCAGACCGCCGATAACGTCGCCGACGACTACCAGGTCTCCCGCGCCGACCAGGACGCCTTTGCCCTGCGCAGCCAGCAACGCACCGCCGCCGCCCAGGCTGCCGGGTTCTTCGCTGAAGAAATCGTACCGGTACGGGTCGCCCAGAAAAAAGGCGAAACCCTGGTGGAGCACGATGAGCACCCCAGGGACACCACCCTTGAAGCCCTGGCCAAACTCAAGCCGGTCAACGGCCCGGACAAGACCGTCACCGCGGGCAATGCCTCGGGGGTGAACGACGGTGCGGCCGCACTGATCCTGGCGTCTGCCGAAGCGGTGAAAAAACACGGCCTGACTGCCCGCGCCCGCGTGCTGGGCATGGCCAGCGCCGGTGTTGCGCCACGGGTGATGGGCATCGGCCCGGTGCCGGCGGTGCGCAAGCTGGTGGAACGCCTGGGCCTGGCCGTGACTGACTTCGATGTGATCGAACTCAACGAAGCCTTCGCCAGCCAAGGCCTGGCGGTGCTGCGTGAACTGGGCATCGCCGACGATGCACCCCAGGTCAACCCGAACGGTGGCGCCATTGCACTGGGCCACCCCTTGGGCATGAGCGGTGCACGGCTGGTATTGACGGCCCTGCATCAGTTGGAAAAAACCGGCGGCCGTAAAGGCCTGGCGACCATGTGCGTGGGCGTCGGCCAAGGCCTGGCCCTGGCGATCGAACGCATCTAATAAGAGAGGACAGCTCCATGAGTGACAAGCCCGGTTACCGGCGCCCGCAAGCGGGCACTCAGCCTGATTACCTGCACCCGGCCTACCAGTCGACGAACCTGCGTTCGCCGTCCCAGCCGTTGGTGTTCCTGCCCCATTCTTTGTCGGAAATCACCGGCCCGACCATCGGTGCCGAGCGAGTCAGCGAAAAGGACAACGACCTCACCGCCCAACACGACGGCGAACCGTTGGGCGAACGCATCATCATTCATGGCCGCGTGCTGGATGAAAACGGCCTGCCGGTGCCGGGCATCCTCGTGGAGATCTGGCAGGCCAACGCCGCCGGTCGCTACAACCACAAGCGTGACCTGCACGATGCGCCGCTGGACCCGAACTTCACCGGCACCGGGCGCACCGTCACCGACGCCGATGGCTGGTACCAGTTCCAGACCATCAAGCCTGGGGCCTACCCATGGGGCAACCACCACAACGCGTGGCGCCCGGCGCATATCCATTTTTCGCTGTTCGGCCCGAGCGTGCTGACGCGCCTGGTGACGCAGATGTATTTCCCTGGCGACCCGCTGCTGGAATACGACCCGATCTACAACTGCGTACCGGATACCAGCGCCAAGGAACGTCTGATCGCCCGTTTCGACCTGGAAAAGACCATTCCTTCCTATGCCCTCGGCTACCGCTGGGACATCGTCCTGCGCGGCCGCGACGCCACGCCGATGGAGAAATGAGATGACACTCTACGCGACCACGTCCCACACCGTCGGGCCGTACTACCACATCGGCCTGACCTGGCTGAACCGCGAAGATTTGACCGTCGCCGCCACCCTCGGCGAGCGCGTGGCGATCAGCGGGCAAGTGGTGGACGGCAACGGTGATGTTGTCAACGACGCCATGCTCGAAGTCTGGCAGGCCAATGCCGCCGGCAAATACGACCACCCTGAAGACGAGCAGGACAAGGCGCTCGACCCGAACTTCGAAGGCTTTGGCCGGGTACCGGTGGATGCCGAAGGGCGCTTCCGCTTTACCACGATCAAGCCGGGCAGCGTGCCGGGCCTGCAAGGCACGACCCAGGCGCCGCACCTGGTGGTGCTGGTGTTTGCCCGTGGGCTGGTGAAGCACCTGCTGACGCGGATTTATTTCGAGGGCGAGGCGTTGAACGGGGACGACCCGTTGCTGGCCTGTGTGCCTGCCGAGCGGCGCGGCACGTTGATTGCCAAGCCGGATGCGGCGGGTGTGCACCAGTGGAATGTGATTTTGCAGGGCACAGATAAGGAGACGGTGTTCTTCGATTATTGAGTCGCTTGTCAGGGCCCCATTGGGGGCAAGCCCCCTCCCACATTTTGATGTGGGAGGGGGCCGGTTCAGGCACTGCCTACGCAAAAGTCTGCTTGCGGAACATGGTTGTTGCAAAGTATGTCTAGGCTATAACCGTTCCCACTGAGTGAAAAACCATGACAACAACCACCAGTCACTACACCGGAGAAGAGCGCAGCAAACGGATCTTTGCGATTGTCGGTGCCTCCTCCGGCAACCTGGTCGAATGGTTCGACTTCTACGTCTATGCCTTCTGTGCCATTTACTTCGCCCCGGCGTTTTTCCCGTCGGATGACCCCACGGTCCAACTGCTCAACACCGCTGGCGTGTTCGCCGCCGGCTTCCTGATGCGCCCCATCGGCGGCTGGCTGTTCGGCCGGGTCGCCGACAAGCACGGACGCAAGAATTCGATGATGATCTCGGTGCTGATGATGTGCGCCGGTTCCCTGGTCATCGCCTTTTTGCCCACCTACAAAGACATCGGCGCCTGGGCCCCGGCCCTGCTGCTGGTGGCGCGGCTGTTCCAGGGCCTGTCGGTGGGGGGCGAATATGGCACCACTGCGACCTACATGAGTGAAGTCGCGCTCAAGGGCCAGCGTGGGTTTTTCGCCTCGTTCCAGTACGTGACCCTGATCGGTGGCCAACTGTTGGCGGTGCTGGTGGTGGTGATCCTGCAACAGATCCTCACTGAGGAAGAGCTGCGGGCCTGGGGCTGGCGGATTCCGTTCGTGATCGGTGCGATTGCCGCGGTGATCTCCCTGCTGCTGCGTCGCACCCTCAAGGAAACCACCAGCAAGGAAACCCGCGAGGACAAGGACGCCGGCAGTATCGCCGCGCTGTTCCGTGACCATAAGGCGGCATTCATCACCGTGCTCGGCTACACCGCAGGCGGTTCGCTGATTTTCTACACCTTTACCACCTACATGCAGAAGTACCTGGTAAACACCGCCGGGATGCACGCCAAGACCGCCAGTTACATCATGACCGGCGCGCTGTTCCTGTACATGTGCATGCAGCCGCTGTTCGGCATGCTGGCCGACAAGATCGGCCGGCGTAATTCGATGCTGTGGTTCGGCGCGTTGGGCACACTGTGCACGGTGCCGATCCTGCTCAGCTTGAAAACCGTCAGCAGTCCGTTCCTGGCGTTTGTGCTGATCACCCTGGCCCTGGCGATTGTCAGCTTCTACACCTCGATCAGCGGCCTGGTGAAGGCGGAAATGTTCCCGCCACAAGTGCGCGCTCTGGGCGTGGGCCTGGCCTATGCGGTGGCCAACGCGATCTTCGGCGGTTCGGCGGAATACGTGGCCCTGGGCCTCAAATCCATGGGCATGGAAAACACCTTCTATTGGTATGTCACCGGCATGATGGCGGTGGCCTTCCTGTTCAGCTTGCGCTTGCCGAAACAGGCGGCGTACCTGCATCACGATTTGTAAGGGATGAGTTATGACACTGCGCACGAGCAATCAACTGTTCGACGCTTACTTCACCGCTGACAGCATGGCCGAGGTGTTCTGCGACCAGGGACGCTTGCAGGGCATGCTCGATTTCGAAGCCGCGCTCGCCCGGGCGCAGGCCCGGGTCGGGTTGATCCCCCAGGCCGCCGTGGCGCCGATTGCCCAGGCGTGCCTGGCGTCGCTGTACGACGTGGATGCCCTCGGCGCGGCGATTGCCACGGCGGGGAATTCGGCGATTCCGCTGGTGAAGGCCCTGGGCAAGTTGATTGCCAGCGGGGATGCCGGGGCCGAACGTTATGTGCACCTGGGCGCGACCAGCCAGGACGTGATGGACACCGGGCTGGTGCTGCAACTGCGCCGGGCCCTGGGGTTGATCGAAACGGACCTGGCGCGTCTGGGCGACGTGCTGGCCGCCCAGGCCCAGCGTTATGCGACGACGCCGTTGGCCGGGCGTACCTGGTTACAGCACGCGACGCCGGTCACCCTGGGGATGAAGATTGCCGGTTGGCTGGGCGCGGTGACGCGCAGTCGCCAACGTTTGAAAGAACTGCAACCGCGTTTGCTGGTGCTGCAATTCGGCGGCGCGTCCGGGACGTTGGCGGCACTCGGTGAACACGCCATGCCGGTGGCCGAGGCGCTGGCGGCGGAGTTGCAACTGAGCTTGCCTGAACAACCCTGGCACACCCAACGGGATCGTCTGGTGGAGTTCGCCTCCGTCCTGGGCCTGATCGCCGGTAGCCTCGGCAAACTGGGCCGCGATATCAGCCTGCTGATGCAAACCGAAGCGGCCGAAGTGTTCGAGCCGTCGGCGCCCGGCAAGGGCGGTTCGTCGACCATGCCGCACAAACGCAACCCGGTGGGCGCCGCTGTGCTGATCAGCACCGCCACGCGCGTGCCCGGCCTGGTGGCGACGATGTTCAGCGCCATGCCCCAGGAACATGAACGCAGCCTGGGCCTGTGGCACGCCGAATGGGAAACCTTGCCGGAGATTTGCCGCCTGGTGTCCGGGGCCTTGAAACAAGCGCTGCTGGTGAGCGAAGGGTTGGAAGTCGACCCCGGACGCATGGCCCACAACCTCGACCTGACCCAAGGGCTGGTGCTGGCCGAAGCCGTCAGCATCGTGCTGGCTCAACGCCTGGGCCGGGAAACCGCGCACCACCTGCTGGAGCAATGCTGCAAACGCGCCGTCGCAGAAGGGCGCCACTTGCGCGCGGTGCTGGCGGACGAACCGCAGGTCACCGCCGAGTTGTCCGCCCCTGAGTTGGACCGCCTGCTCGACCCGGCCCACTACCTGGGCCAGGCGCCCACCTGGGTCACTCGCGCTGTCACCGAACACTTTGCATTGAACGCCTAAGGAGAACGCTGTGGCTTTCGTACAACTCGCCGAGGGCGAACTGCGTTACCAACTCGATGGCCCCGTGGACGCACCGGTGCTGGTGCTGTCCAACTCGCTGGGCACCGACCTGCATATGTGGGATATCCAGATCCCGGCGTTGACCGAGCATTTCCGGGTGTTGCGTTTCGACACCCGTGGCCACGGCAAATCCCTGGTGACCGAGGGACCGTACAGCATCGAGCAGTTGGGCCACGACGTGATCGCACTGCTGGATGCGCTGGATATTCAGCGTGCGCACTTTTGCGGGCTGTCCATGGGCGGCTTGATCGGCCAATGGCTGGGGATTAATGCCGGTGAGCGCCTGCAGCGCCTGGTGGTGTGCAACACCGCCGCCAAAATCGGCACGCCGGAGATCTGGAACCCACGGATCGAGATGGTCCAGCGGGATGGCGCGGCGGCCATGGTGGCCTTGCGCGATGCGTCGATTGCGCGCTGGTTCACCGCCGATTTTGCGGCAGCCAACCCGCACCAGGCCAAGCAGATCACCGACATGCTTGCCGCGACTTCGCCCCCAGGTTACGCGGCCAACTGCGCCGCCGTGCGTGATGCGGATTTCCGTGAGCAGTTGTCGAAGATCAAGGCGCCAACCCTGGTGATTGCCGGCACTGAAGATGCCGTCACGCCACCGGCCGGTGGTCACTTTATCCAGCACCATGTGCAGGGCGCCGAGTACGCCGAGTTCTACGCCGCGCACCTGTCCAACGTACAGGCTGGCGCTGCATTCAGTGACCGGGTTATCAAATTCCTGCTGGCCCGCTGAGGCCGCTGTTGTGGCAACTGGCTCGTTGTGGCAAGTGGGCTTCCTGTGGCAAGCGGGCTTCTTGTGGTGAGCGGGCTTGCCCCGCGCTGGGCTGCGAAGCAGCCCCAATACGGACGCCGAATTATTTCAGACAGACCGTGGCGCCTGATTTGGGGCCGCTTCGCGCCCCAGCGCGGGGCAAGCCCGCTCACCACAAGAAGCCCGCTCACCACAGGTCATCGAGTTGAAATTTTATTGAACCAGGAGTTTTTTGTGGACGAGAAACAACGTTACGCCGACGGCCTGCAAGTGCGCCGCGAAGTGCTGGGCGATGCCCATGTCGACCGCAGCCTCAATGCCGTGACCGAGTTCAACAGCGAGTTCCAGGACATGATCACCCGCCACGCCTGGGGTGACATCTGGACCCGCCCCGGGCTGCCTCGCCACACCCGCAGCCTGATCACCATCGCCATGCTGATCGGCATGAACCGCAATGAAGAGCTCAAGCTGCACCTGCGCGCCGCCGCCAGCAATGGCGTAACCCGTGCCGAGATCAAGGAAGTGTTGATGCAGAGCGCGATCTATTGCGGGATACCGGCGGCGAATGCAACGTTCCACCTGGCTGAATCAGTGTGGGATGAACTGGGGGTAGAATCCCGCCAGCCGAAGTAACAGGCTCAGGCCAGCCTTGTCGTGTAGACCCTCTTGCGCAACGGAAGTCCCATCTCTTCTTTCAGGCCGTTCTCGGTAAATTCCCGTGGATTGGTGGTGGTTTTCGCGGTGCTGGGGTCGCCGTCGAAATCAACCGGGGGGACTGTCGTTTGCAGACCGATCGCCTGCCGCTCTATGTTGGGTTCGCGTTCCTGGTGAGTGTCGGGTGTTGCAGTTTCTCCCTTTAGATTTTGACCTGTAGCACCCGCGAATGCGTGTCCCCTCTCATGAGCGAGGCTGCTGATCGGGGGGGAACTGTCGTCATACATATACATCGGGTTGTAATTGATCGTACCCAGGTCAGCCGTTTCTCCCGCTTTACCCTCCACGATGTAACCCAACTGTGAATCGGTCAGTGATTCGACGTCGCCGCCCGCTTGAAGATACCGTTGAATGGCTTGGGTGTTGAAGCCGTAGGTCATGTCATCACGGGTGTCCAGCTCGCGCAGGGTGACTGGCGCGTTGTTGCGCGCCGCCAGTTCGTCCTCTTTCTTCAAGGACTGCTGGCCTATGGGCGACATTCTCAATAGCTCCAGATCGTCTTCGACCCGCTGTCTGAACTCCGCGGAACCCTCGACCAGATAGGCTGTTTTGCCGGCGTCACTGGGCGTTACA
This sequence comes from Pseudomonas sp. NIBRBAC000502773, assembly GCF_006517195.1. Lineage (NCBI taxonomy): Bacteria > Pseudomonadati > Pseudomonadota > Gammaproteobacteria > Pseudomonadales > Pseudomonadaceae > Pseudomonas > Pseudomonas sp. NIBRBAC000502773. The sequence continues at coordinate 4,854,081 of NZ_CP041189.1, forward strand.
TCAAACCTGCGTGAGTTGAGCGAGCGGATCACATTATCCGAAGGTTTGGCGTAGATAACCGTGTTGTCATGGTAAGACCTCACGTTGTTACTATCCCTGCCGGTGTAAATGACCGAACTGCCATGACTGACCATCAGGTTGTCACCACCGCCACCGTGCATCACGGTGTGGCCATTTTTGGCGATCATGAAGTCGTGACCGCGCCCCCCGTCCATATGCACCACTCGGTTGGCAGGGCCCTTCACGGCCTGAAGGTGGTCGTCGCCATTGTCGCCATAAAGCGCACTGCTGCCACTGCCCGCGATCAGCGTGTCGTTGCCTTCTCCGCCCGATGCGACCCCACGCTCCCTGCCCATCACGATAAAGTCGTCGCCAGCGCCGCCCTTGATTTGGGTGGTACCGCCACCACCACGGGCGTAGTCGTCACCGTCTCCCAGGTCGATCCTGATGGGGGTCGTCACGTCTGGAGCCACTACCACGCTGTCGTTGCCGCCGTGGGTCTTGATATACAGGGGTTGGACCATGCCCGCCTCGGGGCGATTGAGCAGCTCAAGGGTGTAGGCTTTACCGTTGACGGTAGCGAGCAGCTTTCCATCGGAGGTACGTCTGATGTTCACCCGGTCTGCATGGTTGCCTGTTTCCAAAACGATTTGACTGAATATTGTGCTGACGTCGCCGTTTTGCGCGGCGCTGAATTCAACCTCCTGGGAGATTTTTACGTGCTTGTCCTGAAACAGGACCTCGCTGTTTACGTAGCTTTTGTGTCCCAGGGCGACTTCGGGAGTCGGTCGGGAGGCGGGGGTCAGGGCATCGGAATCAGGGCGTTTGTATTTGATGTGGACTGGGGGTTCTGGCGTTGCCGGTGATGGGCTGTTGGTGTAATTCGTCAGCACGGGCGTGGGCGCAGGGATAGTCATGGTTGGGCTCGATCGTGGTGGGCAGGTGTTCCTTTGAGTGGCGGGAGGGGAAATGCTGTTCCAAGGGAAAAGCAGTCAAACGCTGTCTTGATGTTGCATGCCTTAAGAGCGGCCTGGAGTTAATGGGAGTCGGCGTCCCACACCCAATTCCACACGCCCGGCAGATGCACTGCTTCATTCACGTCTTTGACCGTACGCGCCAATGCCGCGCGTTGCAGGGCGGCCGTATCGGTGTAGAACGGTTCGGCTGCGGTCTTCATGCCATTGACTCGTGCGCTGTCCAGCAGGATCTGCAGGTATTCCTGCATATGCCGCGCGGTATAGCGGTTGATATCGTGGAAGGTCACCACCACCGGTATCACGCCGTCCACCGTCGGTAACTCCCCCAATGCGATGCGCTCGCGCACCACCGACAGTTGTCGATACAGGTTGGCGCGGCGGCGTGGGCTGCCATTGAAGCCCCAGATCTTGCCGTCATTGGCGCTCAGGTCAGTCAGCAGGACCTGCATGCCGTGGCGCTGGTAGGCGGCGAAGGTGCGTCGGTCGTAGTTCCAGAACGGCGGGCGGACCAGCACGGGCGGCGCGCCGGTGATCGAGGCGATATCGCTCGCTCCCTGGCTGAGGGTGCGCTCCAGCTCGGCATCATTCAGCCAGCGGTGGTTGGTATGAAAGGTCGTGGCAGTGTGAAAAGCCAGCACATGCCCGCCGGCGTATTCACGCGCCATCGTCTTGCGCCCCCGCGTGCTGCCGCCGGAACGCGACGATTCTGTCTGCAGGAAGAACACCGCCTTGATCCCCGGTAGCACCGGGTTGTGCGCCAGGTCGGCGAGCACTGAACGGCTGGGGTTGTTGTAGCCCGAGGCGCTGGGGCCGTCATCGAAGGTCAGCAAAAAACGGATCGGCGCCTGGGCTTGCAGGCGTTGCTCGGTCTGCGCGGTCAGGGCGATGGGCGCGCCGATACAGCCGCTGAGGCTCAAGGCCAGGGCAAGCACGGCGGATGCGATGGCAAAGGATTTCATGGTGTGCGCAGGCTCGGATAAGAGGCCGCTGCTGTGCGGATCAGCAGCGGCAGGCGCGCACGATACAGTAAGTGTCGCGCCGGATTACAGCAGACTTATCGGGTAACTGACGATCAACCGGTTTTCGTCGAACTCGTTGTTGCTGTAGTCGCGGCGCATGCTCGAATTGCGCCAGCGCACCGTAAGGTTTTTCACCACGCCGCTTTGAACGGTATAACCCAATTCGCTTTCGCGGCCCCATTCCTTGCCATCGGTGATGGTGCCGGTGTGCACGTTGCTGCCGCTGATATAGCGGTTCATCAGGGTCAGGCCCGGTACGCCGAGGGCGGCGAAGTTGTAGTCGTGGCGCACCTGCCAGGATTTTTCCTCGGCGTTGTCGTAACTCGAGTTGTAGCTGTCGTTGGCCAGGGTGCCGCCGCTGGTGCCGTTGACGCGCATCCACGCGCTGTTGCCGGTGAGTTTTTGCAGGCCGACGTAAAAGGTGTTGCCGCCATACTTGGCCGAGAACAGACCGGACCAGGTTTTGTTGTCCAGGTCGCCGGCGCGGGCGCTGCCGTCGTCCTTGCCATAGAAGAACCCGAGGTTGGCGCCCAGGGTCCAGTCGCCCAGGGGCTGGCTGTGGATCAGGTTGACGAACTGCTGGCTGTAGATGTCCTTGAGCTGGGCGTTCCACACGCCGATCTGGGTGCGTTTGTCGTTGAAGGCGTACTCGCCGCCCTGGAAGTTGAAGCGGTCCGAGGTGAACGCGGTTTTGCCGACCATCGACATGTCCGACATGCTGCTGTCGTCGCGCGGGCTGTTGGCGCGGAACTGGCCACCGTACAGGGTCAGGCCGTCGATTTCCTTCGAGGTGATCTGCCCGCCGCGCAGGGTTTGCGGCAGGGAGCGGCCATCGTCGGCACGCAGGATCGGCAGCACCGGCATCCATTCGCCGACCTTCACTTCGGTCTTGGAAATACGCGCCTTGAACGCCACGCCGAGACGTCCGAATTCATCCGCAGGGCGGCCATCGTGGTCCAGCGGCAACAACTGGGTGCCGCCGGTACCGCGCCCGCCATCGAGCTTCAACGAGTACAGCCCCAGCACATCCACACCGAAACCGACGGTGCCTTGGGTAAAGCCGGACTTGGCATCGAGGATGAAACTCTGCGTCCACTCCTGCGCGCCACCCTGGGTTTTGGTGGGGTTGGTGAAATTGCGGTTGAAGAAGAAATTACGCAGGTTGAGGTTGGCGCTGGCGTCCTCCAGAAAACCGTGTTCTTCGGCGACGACGGGCAGGGCAAGACTGGCGATAGCGGTGGCCAGCAGGAGCCGGCGCGGGTGAAAAGTGCTCATGGTGGTGGACCTGTTGTTATTGGGTTTATGCAGGTGGCGGCCATGGTGCGGGGCGGTGCGGGGGCGGTTCAATCGGGGCAGGGCGGGTTGTGGGCGATGATCGAACGCAAGTTGCCGGGCGCTGAGGCCCGGCCTTGGCGGGTTATCGCTTGGGCAGGTCGAAGTGGGTCCAGGGCACAGTCGGCAGGTAGTGTTGCGCAGCTACGATCAGCGCCACCATCACCACCAGGAACACCCCTTGCAGAGGGCTCCAGAAGGCCCAGTGCAGGCCGTTCAGCCAGGGGTAGCCTTCGGCGAACTTCTGGCTCATATGACCGATGCGTTTTTTGTGCAGCAGGTTGATCAGCAGCGCGCCGGCATAGGTCACCGCACCCAGTACACCGAGCATCAAGCCGCAGGCCACCAGCATGATCGCCTGCGGTACGCCGTGGCGAATCACCAGCCAGTAGTCGTTGGGGTTGATTCGCCTGGGGATCAGGTACTGGCTCAGCCACACATCCAGCACCCGATAGGTTGAACTCATCCCGGCCCACATTTGGGTGACGCGAAAGCCAACGGCCGCCGGCACGAACGCCATCAGCATGAAAATGACCAGCGACATCCCGTCCATTCTGTCTGGCTTATCGTGGGCGATGCTCAGGCCAAGCCCCAAAGCGAAGACGGCCCATAGCCGGATAAACACCTGGGTGTAGATCGGCCGGGGCACGAATTTGCGCCAAAAGAACAGGTCTGTTTGAGGCAGGCGCTCGACCAGTTGCGGATAGCGCCAGGTCAGTGTTTGCGCCAGGTGCTGGCAGGCGTTCCACTCGTTCTCGCCAAACCCATCGATCATGCGTTTGTGTTGCGTGGCGGACATCGGCGTCAGCAGCAGGCGCGCGGCCAGGGCATCGGCTGATGTGCGCCGCGTGTCCTGGGCCTTGTCCTGCAAGTTGGCGTAGAAACTTTCCTGCTCGCAACGCGACACCAATTCTCGCCACATCCACGCCGGTTCCGGGTAGACGCCTTTCTGGTCGTCCCAGCCGAAGGCCTGGCACACGCGCTCGAACAGCGGCACGCTCCACTGGGTGTCATGCAGCAGGTGCAGGACGATGCGCTGCCATTGCTGTTGCAGGTCGAACACCCGTAGCCAGGGTTGGTCGTTGTACTGCGTGAGCTGGGTGATGAACTCGCGCTCGGCCTTTTGCTCCAGCAGTTCCTGCAGGGTGCGGCGGTAGTCTTGCAGCAGCTCGCCGGTCAGTGCTTCGTATTGCCAGGACGTCATCGCCACCTGCTGCCAGGGGGTCAGCCATTCCAGGTGTTGCGCGGCCCAACCGGCGATGGCGCTGCGTTCGCCCGGTGCTTCGAAACAATGGCGCAACAGGCCGGCCTGGAACGCATCGGTGCAGCCCTGTTGCCGAGCCTGGGCCCAGCGTTCATCGAGGTTACCCGCGTTAAGGCCGTCGAGCAGTGCCTGGGCCGGGTCCGGTGTGGGGGCGTCGAAGGGCGCCGGGCTGACGGGGCTGATGTCCATCAGTTCGGCCAGGTCATTCAGGTTGGCGTAGGCCGCTTCGGCCACGGGCGCCTGGACGGGTTCTGCCTCTTCGTTATCCGCTCGCCAGCGTGCTTCATTCAGCGCGTGCTCATAGGCCTCGCGCAGGCGCTGGAAGCCTTGGGCGTCGTCGTCCGGGCGGCAGCCTTTGAGCAACCGCGCATAGCTGCGCTTGATGCTGCGCTCGTCGGCGTCCTCCGGCAGTTGCAGTACGGTCCAGCAATCCATCGGTGTGCCCTCAGCGCCAGAACCCGTTGTCGAGTTGCTCAAGTTGACGGCTCAGTTCGCTGCGCGCTTCGCGGATGCGGCGTTCGTCCTGGGTGTCGAGTACCTGCTGGAACTGCGCCGCCCAATGGCCGAGCTGTTCGCGCAGCTCGCCCAGGTTTTCCTGGTAGAGCCGTTCGAGGCGGGCGACGAGCACGGTGTTGACCTGCTGGTCGCGGGGGTGGACCTTCAACTGCGCCAGGGCTTGCAGGCGTTGCTGGATCTCCTGCGGGTTGAGCACGCCGGGGTTGTTCTCGATCACCAGCGAATGCTGCTCGCCGGTCAGCGGGATATTCACCTGGGCTTCCAGCAGGCCGTTGTTGTCGTAGGTGAAACGCACGTCCAGGGAGACTTCACCGGCCTTGCGCTTGGGCACTGGAATATCCAGTTGGCCCAGCTCGATGTTGTCTTTGACCAGGCGGCTTTCGCCCTGGTAGATCTTCAGCAGTACGTGGGCCTGGTCGTCGTGCAGGGTGACCACGCTTTTGACCCGACTGACCGGCACGCTGCTGTTGCGTTCGATCAACGGCAGGTAATGGCCGCTTTCGATATGGCCGCCGTACTGGTTGGAGGTTTCGATGCCCAGGGTGTAGGGGCAGACGTCGGTCAGCACCACTTCTTCGAGGGCCGCGGAACGGGCCTTGAGGGCGGCCTGGATCGCCGCACCATGGGCGACCACCTGGTCGGGGTCGAGGCTGATGGACGGAAAGCGCCCAAACAGGCCTGCGGCAAGCTTACGTACCAGCGGCATGCGCGTGGTGCCGCCCACCAGCAGGATTTCATCCAGGTCGCCGACCCGAATTCGCGCATCGCGCAGGGCGCGTTCGATCGGCGCGCGCAGGCGTTCCAGCAGCGGCGTGTAGAGCTTGGCCAGTTCCTGTTGGGTGATGGTTTTTGTCCATTGCTGGCCGTCGACGCGCAGGGCGAACTCGGCGCTGTCGTCCTGGCCCAGGGCTTTGCGTACGCGCTCGGCTTCGCGGCGCAGAGCTTGCAGCACCGTGCTGGTGGGCGGGAAACCCGTGGCGTTGCGTTGGCTGTCGACAAAGTGTTCGAGCAATAGGGTGTCGAAGTCTTCGCCACCGAGGAAGTTGTCACCGGCGCTGGCACGCACTTCCATCACCCCGTCGAACAGCTCGATGATCGACACGTCGAAGGTGCCGCCGCCAAGGTCGAAGACCAGGAACGAGGTTTCTTTATCCCGCTGGTGCAGGCCGTAGGCCAAGGCCGCGGCGGTCGGTTCGTTGATCAGTTTCTCAACGCTGAGCCCCGCCAGTTCACCGGCGATGCGCGTGGCCTTGCGTTGGCCGTCACTGAAATAGGCGGGCACGCTGATCACCGCGTCGGTAACGGTTTGGCCGTAGGTGCGCTCGATGTCTTCCTTGAGGCTTTTGAGTACCAGCGCCGAGAGTTCTTCGGGGCGGAACGAGCGGTCGCCCAGGCGCACTTCGGTGGCGCTGCCCATGTAGCGCTTGAACAGCGAGGTGGTCAGGTGCGGATGGGTGTGCAGGCGCTCTTTGGCGGCCTGGCCTACCAGGACACGGCCTTGGTCATCCAGCCCGACCACGCTGGGGGTCAGCAACTGGCCCAGGGCATTGGGCACCATTTCGGCGGCATCGCCGCGCCAGACGGCTGCGAGACTGTTGGTGGTCCCCAGGTCGATTCCTACGATCATTACGACAAGCTCCCTCTGTGGTCTGTAAGAATCTGTGACAGATTTTACCCTGAAAGGTTGAGCGCAAAGCAAGGCGGGAGCGCTTTGTGGCTCGCCACAAAAACATTCCGTCCATCGCAAGGCCCCGATGACCGGGCATAAAAAAACCGCTTCCAGTAAGGCAAGCGGTTTTGTTTACAACGGCGCTATCAGAACAACTTCAACGCCGGTGCTTCTTCTTTCAACGGCTCGTTCTTCGCGGTCTGCTCGTTCCAGCCACCGCCGAGGGCCTTGTACAGGTTGACCTCGCTGGTCAGCTGCGCCAGGCGGTCGGTGATCAGCGATTGCTGGGCACTGAACAGTTGGCGCTGGGCGTCGAGGAAGGTCAGGTTGCTGTCGACACCGATGCGGTAGCGACGCTCGGCCAGGCGGTAGTAATCCTGGTTGGCCGCGACGAAGCCACGCTGGGCCTCCAGCTGCTGCTTGTAGGTCTCACGCGCGGCGAGGCCGTCGGAGACTTCCTGGAAGCCGGTCTGGATCGCCTTCTCGTAGTTCGCCACGTTGATCTCTTTCTGGATCTTCGAGTAGTCCAGGCTGGCGCGCAGGCTGCCGGCGTTGAAGATCGGGATGTTGATCTGCGGGGCGAACGACCAGGTGCCCGAACCGCCTTTGAACAGGCCGCCCAGGGTAGGGCTGGCGGTACCGGCGCTGGCGGTCAGGCTGATGCTCGGGAAGAACGCTGCACGGGCCGCACCGATGTTGGCGTTGGCGGCCTTGAGGTTGTACTCGGCCTGCACGATGTCGGGACGACGTTGCAGCAGGTCCGAGGGCAAGCCGGCCGGTACGTCGCTGAGCAGGTCATCCGACAGCGGCTTGCTGGCGATATTCGCCGGCAGGCCGGTGCCCAGCAGCAGGGTCAGGTTGTTTTCGTCCTGGGCCACCTGGCGGGTGTAGCGTGCCAGTGCCACACGGGCATTTTCCACCGAGGTGCGCGCCTGGCTGAGGTCGAGGGCCGAAGCCACGCCGACTTCATTGCTGCGCGAGGTCAGCTTGAAGCTCTGCTCGTAAGCGCCGAGGGTGTCCTGGGTCAGCTTGAGCAGTTCCTTGTCGGCCTGCCAGGTCAGGTAGGCATTCGCCACGCTGGCCACCAGGCTGATCTGGGTGCTGCGCCGTGCCTCTTCAGTGGCGAAGTACTTTTGCAGCGCTTCTTCACTCAGGCTGCGCACACGACCGAACAGGTCCAGCTCATAAGAACTGATCCCGAGGCCGGCCGAGTACTGGCTGGTGATGGTCGATTCGCCGGTCTGCGACAGCTTGGCCGGGGTGCGCGAACGGCTGCCGCTGCCCGTGGCCGATACGGCCGGGAACAGGTCGGCACGCTGGATCTGGTACTGCGCCGCATACGCGTCGATGTTCAGGGCCGCGACACGCAGGTCACGGTTGTTCACCAGCGCGGTCTGGATCAGCTGTTGCAGGGCAGGGTCATGGAAAAACTGCTTCCAGCCCTGCTCTGCAGCGGCCTGGCCCGGCGCCTGGGCCGACGAATACGCCGGCCCCTGTGGGAACTGAGCTGCCACCGGCGCTTCAGGGCGCTGGTAGTCAGGGATCAGCGAGCAGCCACTGAGCACGAATGCGGTGACGGCTAAGGAAAGTAGCGACTTGCTCATTGGCCAGCCTCTTGAGGAGTTTGCTTAGGTTCAGTCTTTTTACGTTCGCCCATGGCGGACACGCTCGCGAAGAACAGTGGCACCCAGAAGATCGCCAGCACCGTGGCCGTGATCATACCGCCAATTACACCGGTACCGATTGCGTGCTGGCTGCCTGAGCCGGCGCCCGAGGAGATCGCCAGCGGCAACACGCCGAGGACGAACGCCATGGAGGTCATGATGATCGGCCGCAGGCGCATCCGCGAGGCTTCGATGGCCGCCTCGACGATGCCTTTGCCTTGCTCGTGGAGTTCCTTGGCGAACTCCACGATCAGGATGGCGTTCTTCGCTGCCAGGCCCACCGTCACCAGCAAGCCCACCTGGAAGAACACGTCGTTGGACAAGCCGCGCATGCTGGTGGCGATCAACGCACCCACCACGCCCAATGGAACCACCAGGATCACTGCGATCGGGATCGACCAGCTTTCGTACAGCGCCGCGAGGCACAGGAACACCACCAGCAGCGACAGCGCATACAGTGCCGGCGCCTGGGAGCCGGACAGGCGTTCTTCATACGACAGGCCCGTCCAGGCGTAGCCCACGCCCGCCGGCAACTCCTTGGCGATGCGTTCGACTTCGGCCATGGCGTCACCGGTACTGTAGCCCGGTGCCGGGGTACCGAGGATTTCCATCGCCGCTACACCGTTATAACGCGAGAGCTTCGGCGAGCCGTAGATCCACTTGCCCGAGGCGATGGCCGACAACGGCACCATCTTCCCGGAGTCGCTGCGCACGTACCATTTGTTCAGGTCTTCCGGGGACATCCGGCTGGCGGCTTCACCTTGCACGTAAACCTTCTTCACCCGACCACGGTCGATGAAGTCGTTGACGTAGCTGCCACCCAAGGCAATCGCCAGGGTCTGGTTGATGTTGGACAGCGTGATGCCCTGGGCACTGGCCTTCTCGTCGTCGACGGTGAGCTCGTATTGCGGCTCATCGTTCACGCCGTTGGGGCGCACACCGGCCAGGATCTTGCTCTGGGCAGCCATGCCCAGGAACTGGTTACGCGCAGCCATCAGCTTTTCATGGCCGACACCGCCCTGGTCTTGCAGGAACACGTCGAAACCGGTGGCGTTACCGAGTTCCAGTACAGACGGCGGCACAATGGCAAACACCATGGCGTCCTGGAAGGTCTGCATGAAGTAACCCTGGGCACGCTTGGCAATCTCGAACACCGAGGTGGACGAGTCGCGCTCATCCCACGGCTTGAGCATCACGAAGGCCAGGCCCGAACTCTGGCCACGACCGGCGAAGTTGAAGCCGTTCACGGTAAACACCGATTTCACGCCTTTGCCTTCGCCCGGCTCGCCTTCCTTGTCATTGAGCAGGTAGGCGCGCATGTCGTCGATGACTTTTTGCGTGCGTTCAGCCGACGAGCCTACCGGGGTCTGCACCTGGGCAAAGATCACGCCCTGATCTTCATCGGGCAGGAACGCAGCCGGGATGCGCATGAACAGCCAGATCATGCCGGCGATGATCAGGGCGTACACCAGGAACGCCGGGATCTTGTGCTTGATCATGTTACCCACGCCGCGCTCGTAGCTCAGTACGCCGCGGTCGAAGGTGCGGTTGAACCAGCCGAAGAAACCACGCTTGGGTTGGCCGTGTTTTTCCGGGTCGATCGGCTTGAGCATGGTGGCGCACAGGGCCGGGGTGAAGATCAGGGCAACCAGTACCGACAACGCCATGGCCGAAACGATGGTGATGGAGAACTGTTTGTAGATCACACCGGTGGAGCCGCCGAAGAACGCCATCGGCAACAGTACCGCCGACAGTACCAGGGCAATACCCACCAGGGCGCCCTGGATCTGGCCCATGGACTTGACTGTCGCCTCTTTCGGCGACAGGTGCTCCTCGGCCATTACCCGCTCGACGTTTTCCACCACGACGATGGCGTCGTCCACCAGCAGGCCGATGGCGAGGATCATGCCGAACATGGTCAATGTGTTGATGGTGAAACCGAACGCCGCGAGGATCCCGAAGGTACCCAGCAATACCACCGGTACGGTCATGGTGGTGATGATGGTGGCGCGGAAGTTCTGCAGGAACAGGAACATCACCAGGAACACCAGCACGATCGCTTCGATCAGGGTGTGCACCACACCGGAGATCGATTCGGTCACGACCGGGGTGGTGTCATACGGCACCACCGCCTTCATGCCAGGCGGGAAGAACGGTTCCAGGGACGCCACGGTGGCACGGATGGCCTTGGCGGTGTCCAGGGCGTTGGCGCCCGACGCGAGCTTGATCGCCATACCGGAAGCCGGGTTGCCGTTGAACTGCGCGCTGATGCTGTAGTTCTGGCCGCCGAGTTCGATACGCGCCACGTCACGCAGGCGAACCTGTGAGCCGTCGGCATTGACCTTCATGAGGATATTGCCGAACTGCTCAGCCGTCTGCAGTCGGGTCTTGCCGATGATGGTGGCGTTCAGCTGGTTGCCGGGCAGGGCAGGCAGGCCGCCCAATTGACCGGTGGCCACCTGGACGTTCTGTGCCGAGATGGCCGTGCTGACATCCACCGGCGTGAGCTGGAAGTTGTTCAGCTTGGCCGGGTCCAGCCAGATACGCATGGCGTACTGCGAACCGAACACCTGGAAGTCACCCACACCTGCGGTCCGGGAAATCGGGTCCTGGATGTTGGAAACGATGTAGTTGGACAAGTCATCCTTGGTCATGCTGCCGTCTTCCGACACCAGGCCGATCACCATCAGGAAGTTCTTTACCGACTTGGTTACGCGGATACCCTGTTGCTGCACTTCCTGCGGCAGCAATGGGGTCGCCAGGTTCAGCTTGTTCTGTACCTGAACCTGGGCGATGTCCGGGTTGGTACCCTGGTTGAACGTCGCGGTGATGGTCATGCTGCCGTCGGAGTTACTGTCCGAGGCCACATAACGCAGGTTGTCGATACCGTTGAGCTGTTGCTCGATGACCTGCACCACGGTGTCCTGCACGGTTTGTGCGGACGCGCCTGGGTAGGTCACCTGGATGTCGATGGCGGTTGGCGCGATGGCCGGGTATTGGTTGATGGGCAACTTCAGGATCGACAGTGCCCCGACCAGCATGATCACCAGGGCAATTACCCAGGCGAAAATGGGACGGTCGATAAAAAATTTCGACATGGATTACTCCCCCTGGCCAGGCGCGGCAGCAGGAGCAGCGGCGGAACCGGCGGGCTTGGCGTTGTCAGCCTCCTTGACCTTGACCTCCACACCCGGCTTGACGTACTGCAGGCCTTCGGTGATCACGCGGTCACCGGCGTTCAGGCCTTTCTCCACCAGCCAATAAGCGCCGGCGGTGCGGTTGGCCACCAGCACACGCTGCTCGACCTTGTTGTCGGCGTTGACCACCAGCGCTGTCGGGATGCCCTTGAGGTCGCGGGTCACGCCTTGCTGTGGCGCGAGGATCGCCTTGCTGTTCACGCCGGCTTGCAGCTGGGCGTGCACGAACATGCCCGGCAGCAGGGTGTGGTCAGGGTTGGGGAACACGGCGCGCAGGGTCACGGAGCCGGTGGTCTGGTCGACCGAGACTTCGGAGAATTCCAGTTTGCCGTCATGGCCGTAGTCGCTGCCGTCTTCCAGGGTCAGCTTGACCTTGGCGGCGTTGGCGCCGGCTTTTTCCAGTTGGCCGCTTTCCAGGTCGCGGCGCAGTTTCAGCATTTCAGCCGAAGACTGCGTGACGTCGACATAGATCGGGTCCAGTTGCTGGATTACCGCCATGGCATCGGTCTGGCCATTGCTGACCAGCGCGCCTTCGGTCACCGAAGAACGACCGATACGCCCGGAGATCGGCGCGAACACTTTGGTGTAGCGCACGTTGATCTGGGCGGTTTGCACGTTTGCTTCCGCAGTCATGCGGTTGGCCACGGCGGTGTCGTATTCCTGGCGGCTGACGGCTTGCTCATCGACCAACTGCTTGTAGCGGTCGGAGATGGACTTGGTCTGGGTCAGGCTGGCTTGTGCGCTTTTCAGCGTGGCTTCATAGACCGACGGATCGATCTGATAGAGCTGCTGGCCTTCCTTCACATCCGCACCTTCCTTGAACAGGCGCTTGAGGATGATGCCGTTGACCTGTGGGCGAACTTCCGCGATGCGGTAGGCGGTGGTGCGGCCGGGCAGCTCGGACGTCAGGGTATAGGCTTGCGGTTGAATGGTGACCACGCCGACCTGAGGGATTTGAGCGGGCGGAGCCGCTTCTTCCTTTTTACATCCGCTGAGCAGCGATGCCAGGGCGACGGCAGTGACCAGAGCGGTAACAGCTGGCTTAAGTTGCATGAAGATCCTCGGGTCAGGCGCGCAGGGTGCGCACAAGAAGTGTGGAAGGGTAAAAAACAAGCTGTGAGTGGATAAGTAGCTTGCTACGCAATATACTTACGTTCATGGTTGTTTGTAAACTCTTGACAGGCTTCGCGGATTGTTGACAAAGCAGGCCAAAAGTCTCGATTCCATTACGTTCGGCGCCCATGACGGTGTCGTCCCACAAATATTCGGATGATCGTTAACATCTATTAACACTGCGTTAACGATAGTCTTATGTGTCCTGATTGAGGTTGTACTGCCATGGTTCGTCGCACTAAAGAGGAAGCTCAGGAAACGCGCAGCCAAATTCTCGAAGCCGCCGAGCAAGCCTTTTATGAACGCGGCGTTGCACGGACGACGCTGGCGGATATCGCTGCGCTGGCCGGTGTCACGCGGGGCGCCATTTATTGGCACTTCAGTAATAAATCCGATCTGTTGCAGGCCCTGCTGGACACGCTGCATGAGCCACTGGACGAATTGGCCAGGGCCAGTGAAAGCGAGGACGAAGTCGATCCGTTGGGGTGCATGCGCAAGCTGCTGATTCATTTGTTTCATCAGGTGGCCCTGGACCCGAAAACCCGGCGCATCAATGAGATTTTGTTTCATAAGTGCGAATTCACCGATGAAATGTGCGACATGCGCCGTCAGCGCCAGACCCACAGCCTGGAATGCAACCTGCGCATCGGCCTGACACTGCGCAACGCGGTCCACCGCGGACAACTTCCGGAAAACCTAGACACCACCCGTGGCGCAGTGTGCATCCATGCCTACATCAACGGGCTGATTGGCCAGTGGCTGCTGGTACCCGACAGCTTCCAGCTACATCAGGAGGCCGAACGCTGGGTGGATGCAGGGCTCGATATGCTGCGCTTGAGCCCCAGCCTGCGCAATTGAGACAAAATGCGTAATTGCATCAGGTTGTGTCAACAGTAAAGCCTAAGGACCGTCAATCGTCCTTCTGCCTGATAGGTGGGGTGACTTTATATACGGGCTGGCGGGCGGTTGATACATAGCCGCCTAAGTATTTTGTAGGGATTTTGTTGCAAGGCTGTTAAGGAGTGTTTCCCAAGGCAACATCGTGTCAACAATGTGGGAGGGGGCTTGTCCCCGATGGCCGTGGTTCAGTCAACACATACAGTGACTGACGCACCGCCATCGGGAGCAAGCCCCCTCCCTCATTTGGTTTCGCGTGTCGGGTGATTACAGTGGCAGCGTCGGGTAATCGATGTAGCCCACCGGGCCCTGGCCGTAGAAGGTTTCCGGATGCGCTTCGTTCAACGGCGCATCGGCTTTCAGGCGTGCTGGCAGGTCCGGGTTGGCAATGAACGGCACACCCCAGGCCACGGCGTCCGCTTTGCCTTCGGCCAGCCAGGCATTGGCACTGTCCTTGGTGAAACGTTCGTTGGCGATGTACACGCCGCCAAAGGCCTTTTTCAATTGAGGACCGAGGCTGTCCGCACCTGCCTTTTCACGGGAGCAGATGAAGGCGATACCACGCTTGCCCAGCTCGCTGGCGACGTAGGTGAAGGTCTCCTTCAGGTTGTCGTCGCCCATGTCGTGGGCATCGGCGCGGGGTGCCAAATGCACACCCACACGGCCAGGGCCCCAGACCTCGATGGCCGCATCGGTCACTTCCAACAGCAGGCGTGCACGGTTTTCCAGGGAGCCACCATAGTTGTCGGTGCGCTTATTGGTGCTGCTTTGCAGGAACTGGTCGAGCAGGTAGCCGTTGGCGCCGTGGATCTCCACGCCATCAAAGCCTGCGGCCTTGGCGTTCTCGGCGCCGGTGCGGTAAGCGTCGACGATGTCGGCGATTTCAGCGGTTTCCAGGGCACGCGGCGTCGGGTAGTCGGCCAATGGGCGCACCAGGCTGACGTGACCTTTAGCCTGGATCGCGCTCGGCGCCACCGGGGTTTCGCCGTTCAGGTAGGACGCGTGGGAAATGCGGCCGACGTGCCACAGTTGCAGGAAGATCTTGCCCCCTGCGCCATGTACGGCCTTGGTGATATTGGCCCAGCCGCGCACCTGGTCGTTGGACCAGATGCCCGGCGTGTCCGGGTAGCCCACGCCCAGCGGTGTCACTGAGGTGGCTTCGCTGAGGATCAGCCCGGCGGAAGCACGTTGCACGTAGTACTCGGCCATCAGTGCGTTGGGTACGCGGCCGGCATCGGCGCGGCAGCGGGTCAGCGGTGCCATGATGATGCGGTTCGACAGCTCCAGGTCGCCCAGTTTGATCGGATCGAAAATAGTCGTCATGGGAAAACACCCTTCTCTTTGAAGTTGATCAGTGGGTCGCAGGGGCCAGGTCGGCATCGCCGCCCTGACGGAAAGTAATCAGGGTCACCAGCAGCGCCAGGATCGCCAGGGCCGCTGCCGCCAGAGGCACGCTGCTCAGGCCGAAACCGTGGGCAATCACGCTGCCGCCCACCCAGGCGCCGAGGGCATTGCCGATGTTGAAGGCGCCGATGTTCAGGGTGGATACCAGGTTCGGCGCGGCCTTGCCGAAGGTCACCACGTTGATCTGCAACGCAGGTACGGCGGCAAATGAAGCGGTGGCCCAGAGGAACAGGGTGATCTCGGTCGGGATCACGGCGACGCTGGTCCAGGTCAGCGCGGTGGACACCACCGCCATACTGATAAACACGCCGATCAGGGTGGCTGCCAGGCGTTTGTCCGCCAGCTTGCCGCCGATGATATTGCCCACGGTGAGGCCCAGGCCGATCAGCAGCAGGGTCCAGGTCACGCCTTTGGGCGACACGCCAGTGACATCGCCGAGCAGCGGCGCAACATAGGTGAAGAGGGTGAACATGGACGCGGCGAACAGGGCGGTCATGCTCAGCGACAACCAGATGCCGGCACCCTTGAGGACGGCCAGTTCGGCGCGCATGTCGAGTTTTTCTTCGTCACGCTTGGCCGGCAGGAAGCGGACCAGGCCGATCAACGCCACCACCCCAATCACCGTCACTGCCCAGAAGGTCGAGCGCCAGCCGGCTTCCTGGCCCAGCGCAGTGCCCAGTGGTACACCAAGCACGTTGGCCAGGGTCAAGCCGGTGAACATCAGGGCCACGGCCGAAGCACGCTTGTTGGCCGGCACCAGGTTGGCGGCGACCACCGAACCGATGCCGAAGAACGCACCGTGGCACAGCGCGGTGATCACACGGGCAACCATCAGCACGTTGTAGTCACTGGCCAGGGCGCAGAGCAGGTTGCCGATAATGAAGATGCCCATCAACGCTACCAGGGCCGCCTTGCGGGGCAACCTGGCGGTGGCCAGTGCCATAAATGGCGCACCGATGGCCACGCCCAGGGCATAGCCGGTGACCAGCCAGCCGGCGCCGGGAATCGACACGCCGAGGTCCGCCGCCACATCGGGCAGCAGGCCCATGATCACGAACTCGGTGGTGCCGATGGCGAAGGCGCTCAGGGCCAGGATGAGTAGCGAGAGGGGCATTATCGTTTCCTTGTTACAACGTCGCGCTGATTTCAGCGCTGAGTTCAGTGGTAAGCGCCGCGAGGAAGGCTTGGATCACTTCCTCATTGCGCTTGAAAAAGTGCCACTGCCCGGCCTTCTGGCTGCTGATCAATCCCGCCCGTTGCAAGGTGGCCAGGTGGGCCGACACGGTCGACTGGGACAAGCCGCAGCGCTGGTCGATCTGCCCGGCACAGATGCCGTATTCGTGGTTGTGCACTTGCTCGGGGAACTGCACTTTCGGGTCTTTCAGCCAGGTGAGGATGTCTCGTCGTACTGGGTGCGCCAGGGCTTTTATTATTTCGTCGAGGTCGATGGACATGGCAGGTGCTCGGTGTCGTAAAGCGTTATATCGCGATGAGGCGAACTTTAAATCGTTATATCCCGATATACCAATATGATTTTGCTCTGAGCTCAGGCTGAATCGGTATATCGGGTTATAACGATACGTTGGCGCCAGTGCTAGACTGCGCGGCATGAATTATCTCGCACATCTGCACCTGGGCGGCCAACTTCCTGCGCAACTGCTGGGCAGCCTTTACGGCGACTTTGTCAAAGGCCGCCTGCAGGGCCAGTTCAGCCCGCCAATCGAAGCGGCGATCCAGTTGCATCGCTCGATCGACCGCTTCACCGACAGCCACCCGTTGGTGGGCGAGGCGTTGTCGCGCTTCAGCCTGACCCGGCGGCGCTATGCCGGGATTGTCCTTGATGTGTTCTTCGATCACTGCCTGGCGCGGGATTGGGCGCTGTACGCCGACCAGCCCCTGGAGCACTTCACCTCGCAGGTGTACCGCGTGCTGGCGGCCGAACCGCAGTTGCCGGGGCGGCTGGCGCAGATAGCGCCGTATATGGCCGCGGATGACTGGTTGGGGTCGTACCGCGAGTTTGCGGTGATGGAGCAGGTGTTGCGCGGGATTTCGAGACGGCTCACACAACCCCAGGAATTAAGGTTTGCGATGCAGGAATTGCGTGAGTTGTATGAGCCGTTGAGTGAAGACTTCCGGATCTTCTACCCCGAACTGCAAGCCTTCGCGCATAACCACCTGACAACACAAAGCTAAATGTGGGAGGGGGCTTGCCCCCGATAGCAGACTTCCAGTCAGCTTATCTATAGCTGACCCACCGCTATCGGGGGCAAGCCCCCTCCCACATTTGGAGCAGTGTCTAGCTCATATCACGCGGCAAAGGCTGGTCGCGCCGCTACTTGTTCAGTCTCCGGCACCGGCCCAAACAACGCTTTCTGCACCGCCTGCTGCGCCTGGAATGCCAGCGCCGCACGTTCCTGCCCGGCGCAGGCAATCGGCTTGAGCACATGGATTTCCACGTCGCCCTGGTCATTGCCGAACAGGCGCATCAGGTGCGAGAGCAAATCGTCATCGCCAATAAACGGTGCCAGCGGGTCGATCTGCCCATTGCGCAGATAACGGATGGCCACCGGTTGCAGCGACACGTCCGCGTCAATCGCACTGGCCAGCAAGCGCCCGTGGAAGGTGCGCAGGCTGCGGCCGTCGGTGGTGGTGCCTTCGGGGAACATCAGCAGCGGGTGCTGTTGTTCCAGATGGCGGGTCATCTGCTTGCGGATCAATTGGCTGTCACCCGAACCGCGACGGATAAACAAGCTACCGGCCTTCGCCGCCAACCAGCCGGCCACCGGCCAGGTGCGCACTTCGGCCTTGGACAAAAACGACATCGGCGCCACTGCGCCCAGTAACGGAATATCGGTCCAGGACACGTGGTTGCTCACCCATAGCATGGGCTGGGTCGGCAACTCGCCGTGCACTGTCACGCGAAAGGGCAGGGCGTTGGTCAGCCGCGCCATGAAGAACCGCGACCAGCGCTGGCGCCGCACCATCGAGTTGGCCACGCCCAAGCGTTCGAACACACCAAACACACTGGCCATGCTCAAGCCCAGCGCCACTACCACCAGCACCCGGGCGATGCGCCCGTACACGCGCAGGCGGCTCATCACATGGCCGCCTTGAAGTGGCGCGCATAGCGCGGGCATAGCTCATCGCGCTTAAGCAGGATGAACACGTCGGCGACCTGGAAATCCTCATCCCAGCACGGTTCGCCGCAGATCTTCGCACCCAGGCGCATATAGGCCTTGAGCAGTGGCGGCATCTCGGCGATTACGTTGGTCGGCAGGTCCAGCGCCGGCAGCGGTTTTTTCGGTTCGGCGCGCAGGTGTTCGTTGCACAGGTAACGTTCGCGCAGGCGCTGCATGATCGCGTGGGCCTGGATGCCGCCGTCGTGCATCGGGATGCTCGCGCAGCCCATCAGATAGCTGTAGCCGCCCTGGTTGAGCACTTCGGCCAACTCGCCCCACAACACGGCGATGGTGCCGCCGTTGCGGTAGGCCGGGTCGACGCAGGTGCGGCCGATTTCCAGGATCGGGCCCTGCAGATGCAGCAGGCCATGCAGGCTGAATTCTTCTTCGCTGTAGAACCGGCCCAGGGTGCTGGCGGCCTGGTGGTCGAGCAAACGAGTGGTGGCGACGAGTCGACCGCTGTTCAAGTCCCGCACGCCGATGTGGCTGCAGTGAACATCATAGTCATCCATGTCCAGGCCGTGTTCCGCGCCTTTCAGCTTGGCGTTGAACTCGCCGCTGAAGACGTTGAAACGCAGGGCCTGGGCTTCCTGCAAAGCCTTGGCGCCAACCAGGCGTTCGGCTTGCAGACGGCGTTCATTGCCGGTGTCGCTGATGCGGGCGATCTGAGTCATGGCGAATCTCCGAGTGCCAGCCACGTTTCGGCCGGTCGACTTTGTTGTCCAAAGTCAGGCTATGTAGCCCCGGTGTCATCTCCATGAAGTTATGGTGACGCTTGGATGACAGGACCTCTGTAGCAAATCTGTCATTGCCCTCGGCTAGGCTCGCGGGCTTGAATGCCCCCTTGAGTCTGTGTCCATGGTCAAAGGCCTGTTGTGCGTTGCCCTGCTGTTCGTCACCGTTACCGCCTGCGCTGAAACCTGGCCTGACAAGGACTGGGCCAAGGGCACGCCACTCGCAGGGCCCGCCGTCGAAGCCCTTGACGCCTATGCATTCCCGCCCCGTGACGACACTGCCCGCCAAGGCATTCGCACCGACGCGCTGCTGGTGATCCGCGACGGTGTGGTCATCTATGAACGCTACGCCGCACCGACCACGGCCAGCACGCCGCACCTGACCTGGTCCATCAGCAAAAGCCTGATGGCCACGGTGCTCGGCGTGGCCTACGGCGAAAACCGTTTCAAACTGACCGACCCCGCAGCACGCTTTTACCCGCCGATGAAACAGCACCCCAAGGTGACCATGGCCGACCTGCTGCACTGGGCTTCGGGCCTGGACTGGCAGGAAGACTATGAATACGCGCCGCTGAAGTCCTCGGTGGTGGCGATGCTTTACACCCGTGGCCGCGCCGATATGGCCGAGTTCGCCGCCAGCACTGAGTCCTTCAGCGCACCGGGCCAGGCCTTTCGTTATTCCAGCGGCGACAGCAATATCCTGTCCGCCGCGCTCAAGGGCATGCTCGGCCACAAGGCGTACATGAGTTACCCCTGGGACGCGCTGTTCAAGCCGCTGGGCATTCACAACGCCACCTGGGAAACCGATGCCGACGAAACCTTTGTCGCCTCGTCCTATGCGTTCCTCACCGCGCGTGACCTGGCGCGTGTCGGCCTGCTGATGGCCCGCGACGGGCGCTGGGGGGATCAACAATTGCTGCCCAAAGACTGGGTGGCGTTCAACCGCCAACCCTTCGACAAATACACCGCCGGCCAGGACGAAGCCGTCCCCGGTGGCCAATGGTGGCTCAACCAGGGCGCCTCGAGACCCTGGCCCGATGCCCCCGCCGACACCTTCGCCGCCCTCGGTCATTGGGGACAGGCGCTGTACGTGATGCCCGACGAACACCTGGTGATTGTGCGCTATGGCGATGATCGCGACGGCAGCTACCGCCACAACGAACTGCTCAAACGCGTGCTTGCGGCGGTGCAACCATGATCCGTCGTCGGCCGTTCACCAGCCTGTTTCTCGTGCTGCTGCTTGCCCTGTCTGGTTGGGTTTGGCACGAGCGCGTCAACCTGCAAGCCTTCCCCGATATCATCGCGGCGTATACCGCCAAGGAGTACTGCTCGTGCCGGTATGTGGCGAACAATCCAGCTGACTATTGCCGGGGTTATGTGAAACAGTACGTGCCCACCAGTGGGTTCAGCGATAACCCGGAGCGTAGCGAAGTGACGGCGAGTGGCTTGGGGCGTACGCACAGCGCGCGGTGGTTGGGGGATCGGCAGGGCTGTCGTCTGAATCCCTGACACAGCGCAAGCCACCCCCCACATTGGATTTGCGCCGTTCGTGACATTGCGCTTAAGGTTCGTGCAGGTTTTTCGCCCCACGAGTCCTTAATGTTCAACGCGTCTGTTATCAAACCCCTGGCCTTCGCCCTGCTGGCCGCTGCCGCGGTGCCCGCCCATGCCGACTGGTACCTGGACAACGAGTCCTCGCGCCTGTCGTTCGTTACCACCAAAAACACCGAGATCGCTGAAGTCCATCGCTTCCTGGTGCTGCACGGCAAGGTCGACAGCAAGGGCGCGGCGCAATTGGAAGTGGAGCTCGAGTCGGTCAACAGCGGCATCCCGCTGCGCGACGAGCGCATGCGCAACCAGCTGTTCGAGATCAAGACCTTCCCCGAGGCGCTGATCAGCGCACAGATCAACCTGCAACCCATCAATGACCTGGCGCCTGGCGCGCAACTGGAACTGCGCTTGCCCCTGAGCGTCACCCTGCATGGCAAGACCCAGACCTACAGCGCCGAGTTGTTGGCCACGCGCCTGGATGACCGGCGTTTCCAGGTGGTGACCCTGGAGCCGGTGGTGTTGCAT
This sequence comes from Pseudomonas sp. NIBRBAC000502773, assembly GCF_006517195.1. Lineage (NCBI taxonomy): Bacteria > Pseudomonadati > Pseudomonadota > Gammaproteobacteria > Pseudomonadales > Pseudomonadaceae > Pseudomonas > Pseudomonas sp. NIBRBAC000502773. The sequence goes on from NZ_CP041189.1 coordinate 4,875,122, forward strand.
GCGGAGGATTTCGACCTGGCGCCGGGGGTGGCGATGTTGCGCAAAGCAGCCGGTCTCAAGTCGATCAGTTTGTCGGTGCCGGTGGGTGCGGTACTGATCTTTACGGCGCGCTGATATGAGCGGCGCAGTGTTCCCGTGGCGCAGCGCCAACCGTTTCGAGTTGTTGATCGACGGCCCGCAATTTTTTCCGCAGATGCTGGTGGGCATTGCCCGGGCCGAGCGGCAAGTGGAGTTGGAATTGTATCTGGTGGAGGCTGGCGCCTGCGCCGAAGCGATGGTGCAGGCGCTGGTGCTGGCCGCCGAGCGCGGCGTGCGGGTGCGTTGCCTGTTTGATGACTACGGTAGCCTGGCATTTACCCTGGGGCTGCGTAAGTGCCTGACCGACGTCGGTGTGGAATTGCGTTTCTACAATCGCCTGAGCTGGCGCCGCTGGATGCGCAACCTGTATCGCGACCACCGCAAGCTGTTGCTGATCGATCAGGAAATCGCCGTGGTCGGCGGCACGGGCGTCACCGATGAATTCTGGACGCCGGGGCAAGACACCGCCGATTGGCATGAGGTGATGGTGCAGGTCCACGGCCCGCTGGTGCTGGACTGGCAGGCGCTGTTCGAACGGCAATGGCATGCCAATGTCGCGCGCCGTGCGTGGAAGCCCGCCACCCATTTCGGTTTGCCGCGTTTGCCCAAGGTGCCGGCGACGGGGCCAGGCCTGGGCCGAGTGGCCTATGCAGACGCCCGACAGCACCGCGATATCCTGCAATCGTTGATCCGCGCGCTGAACAGCAGCCAGCAACGTATCTGGTTTGCCACGCCGTATTTTTTGCCCACCTGGGGCGTGCGCCGCGCATTACGTCGGGCCGCAGGGCGTGGGGTGGATGTGCGTTTGCTGCTCACCGGCCCGCGCACCGATCACCCCTCCGTGCGCTACGCCGGGCACCGTTATTACCCGCGCTTGCTGCGCGCAGGCGTGCAGATCTTTGAATACCAGCCGTGCTTTTTGCACCTGAAGATGGCGCTGGTGGACGATTGGGTGAGTGTTGGCTCGTGCAACTTCGATCACTGGAATCTGCGCTTCAACCTGGAAGCCAACCTGGAAGCGTTGGACCCCGGGCTGACGCAGGCGGTGGCGGCGAGCTTTACCGCGGATTTTGCCCAGAGCCTGGTGGTCAGCCTGGAAGCGTGGAAGGCGCGGCCGTTGTGGCGGCGGGTGAAGCAGCGGGTGTGGGGGTGGATTGATCGGTTGGTGGTGAACCTTCTGGATCGACGCGGCTAGCAAGAACACTGAGGCCAAATGTGGGAAGGAGCAAGCCCCTCCCACATTTTTTGACCGCGTCAGGCGTTAGAGCAGTTCGAAGGTCTGCTGCTGCACATCCTGGGAATCCAGCCCGATCTGTACATTGAACTCCCCCGGCTCGGCGGCGAACTTGAGCTGGGTATTGTAGAACTTCAAGTCGTCCTCGGTGATGGTGAAGTGCAAGGTGCGCTCTTCGCCAGCCTTGAGCATGACCTTCTGGAAGTTCTTCAGCTCCTTGATCGGACGGATCATCGAACCTGCCACGTCCTGGATATACAGCTGAACCACGGTTTCGCCATCGACCTTGCCGGTGTTTTTCAGCGTGACGCTGGCGTCGAGCTTACCGGTCTTGTTCAGGGTGGTGGACGACAGCGCCATGTCCGACAGGCTGAACGTGGTGTAGCTCAGGCCATAGCCAAACGGAAACAGCGGCCCGGTGGTGTCATCGAAGTACTGTGAGGTGTAGTTGCCCGGCTTGCCCGGGGTGAATGGCCGGCCGATGGTCAGGTGGTTGTAGTAGGTCGGAATCTGCCCCACGGAGCGTGGGAAGGTGATCGGCAGCTTGCCCGATGGGTTGTAGTCACCGAACAGCACGTCGGCGATGGCGTTGCCGCCTTCGGTACCGGCGAACCAGGTTTCCAGGATGGCGTCGGCTTGTTGTTTCTCTTCCAGGATCGACAGCGGGCGGCCGTTCATCAGCACCAGTACCAGCGGTTTGCCGGTGGCTTTCAGGGCCTTGATCAGGTCGCGCTGGCTTTGCGGGATATTCAGGTCGGTGCGGCTGGAGGATTCGTGGGACATGCCACGGGATTCACCCACGGCGGCCACCACCACGTCGGCATCCTTGGCGGCCTTGACCGCTTCATCGATCATCACCTGGGCCGGGCGGGTGTCATCCACCACTTCCGGGGCATCGAAGTTGAGGAAGTTGAGGTAGTCGACCACCGCCTTGTCGTTGGTGATGTTGGCGCCACGGGCGTAGATGATCTTGCCTTTTTCGCCGATGACCGCGTTCATTCCGTCGAGCAGCGTGACCGATTGCTCCGGCTTGCCGGCCGCCGCCCAACTGCCCATCATGTCGATCGGGGCCTTGGCCAGTGGGCCCACGAGCGCGATGGTCGCGGACTTTTTCAGCGGCAGGGCGTCGTTCTGGTTCTTCAGCAGCACCAGGCTGCGGCGCGCCACATCACGGGCCTCGGCACGGTGCAGACGGCTCTCTGCGTAGGTGTCGGCCGGGTCATCCTCGGCCTTGCCGATGCGCAGGTACGGGTCTTTGAACAGGCCCATGTCGTACTTGGCAGCGAGCACTTCACGCACGGCGTTGTCGATGTCGCTCTGTTCGATCTCGCCGGACTTGAGCAGCCCCGGCAGTTCCTTGCCGTACAGCGAGTCGTTCATGCTCATGTCGATGCCGGCCTTGATCGCCAGCTTGGCGGCTTCACGCCCGTCCTTGGCCACGCCGTGCTTGATCAGCTCGAAGATCGCCCCGTGGTCGCTGACGGCCAGGCCCTTGAAGCCCCAGTCCTTGCGCAGCAGGTCGTTCATCAGCCAGGTGTTGGCGGTGGCGGGCACGCCATTGATCGAGTTCAGCGCCACCATCACGCCGCCGGAACCGGCCTTGATCGCCGCGTGGTATGGCGGCAGGTAGTCCTGGTACATCTTGACCGGGCTCATGTCGACCACGTTGTAGTCACGTCCGCCTTCCACTGCGCCGTACAGGGCGAAGTGCTTGACGCTGGCCATGATGCTGTCGGCATTCGCGGGGCTGGCGCCCTGGAAGGCCTTGACCATCACTTCGGCAATCCGCGAGACCAGATAGGTGTCTTCACCGAAACCTTCGGACGTGCGACCCCAGCGCGGGTCGCGGGAGATATCGACCATCGGTGCAAAGGTGATGTCGAGGCTGTCGGCGGCGGCTTCCCGGGCGGCGATACGCCCGGAGCGGCCGATGGCGTCCATGTCCCAGCTGGAGGCCAGGGCCAGGCTGATCGGGAAGATCGTACGGTGGCCGTGGATCACGTCATAGGCGAAGAACATCGGGATCTTCAAGCGGCTGCGCATGGCCGCGTCCTGCATCGGACGGTTTTCCGGGCGGGTGATGGAATTGAACGTGCCACCGATGCGGCCGGCGGCGATTTCCTTGCGGATCAGCTCACGGGGCATTTCCGGGCCGATGCTGATCAGGCGCAATTGGCCGATCTTTTCGTCCAGGGTCATCTGCTTGAGCAGGTCGTTGACGAAAGCGTCCTTGTCCTTAAGCGCAGCAGGCTTTGTTTCTGCCCAGACGGGGTGGGTGGCCAGCGTGGCAACAAGGCCGAGCAAACACAGCTTCTTCATGAATATCCTTTTTCGGCTCACTGCACAGCGCTTGGGCTGATCGGCCAAAATGTGGGGAGCGTCTATTGTTGTTCGGGTGTTGTTCAGATAAATGCAGCACACTCTGAACTCTTTATCGCGCTGGGCATCTTTGTAGCTGATTGGCTCGATGCATTCCAGTGGTGGCGGATTATGCCCCAAGCGTGTGGTTTTTAGGGTTAGTCGTCATATTCCATCCAGTTTGGGCAGGAGAAACACCATGCAAGCAGCACAACATTCCCGCTGGGGCCTCAAGGCCGCGGCTTTGCTATTGATCAGCACAGTATTGAGCGGCTGCGGCATCAATAACATCCCGACCCTGGACGAACAGGCCAAGGCGGCCTGGGGCCAGGTGCAGAACCAGTACCAACGCCGCGCCGACCTGATCCCCAACCTGGTGGAAGTGGTCAAGGGTTACGCGGCCCATGAGCAGGACACCCTGACCGCCGTGATCGAGGCGCGGGCCAAGGCCACCTCGATCCAGGTGGATGCCAGCACCCTGGACAACCCGGAAAAACTCAAGCAGTTCCAGCAGGCCCAGGACGGTTTGAGCGGTGCCCTCAGCCGCTTGATGGTGGTCTCCGAGCGCTACCCGGACCTGAAGGCCAACCAGAACTTCCTGGCCCTGCAATCCCAGCTTGAAGGCACCGAAAACCGCATCTCCGTGGCCCGTCGCGATTTCATCCAGGCCGTGCAGGCGTACAACACCGAGATCCGCACCTTCCCTGGCCGCCTGTGGCACAGCGTGATGTACAGCGACCTGCCGATCCGCGCCACCTTTGAAGCCACCAGTGCCGATGCCGATAAAGCGCCGCAAGTGAAGTTCAAATAAGGCTGCACTGAGGTGTCGATGCGTTTATTACGGATAGGCCTGGCGCTATGGATGCTGGCATGCGTGGGTGTGGCCCAGGCGGCGCTGACGTTCCCGGCGTTGAGCGGACGGGTGGTGGACACCGCCCAGATGATCGACCCGGCCACGCGCGAGCACATCACCCAGCAGTTGCAGGCGCTGGAGCAGACCCGTGGCGACCAGATCGTGGTGGTCACGGTGCCCGACCTGCAGGGCGTGCCCATCGAGGACTACGGTTACCAGTTGGGTCGCCAGTGGGGCATCGGCCAGAAGGGCAAGGACAACGGCGCGTTGCTGATCGTCGCCCGTGACGAGCGCACGTTGCGCATCGAAGTCGGCTATGGCCTCGAGGGCGTGCTTACCGATGCGCAGTCCTGGGTGATCATCAACCAGGTGATTGCCCCCAAGTTCAAGGCCGGCAATTTCAGCCAGGGCATCAGCGACGGCGTGGCGGCGATGGTACAGGTGGTCGGCGGTGAACCGCTGGCGGTGCCGGCGCATGTGGCGGATGCCAACTTTGCCAAGGATAATCCCGGCTTTTCCATCGGCCTGTTCATCCTGCTGATCGGCGTGTTGTGGCTGTGCAATCGCATGGGCCTGCCGGTGGGCGCGATCCTTTTGGCGATCCTCAGCAGCAGTGGACGCGGCGGCGGTGGCGGGGGAGGTGGCGGCGGTTTCCGAGGCGGCGGTGGTGGCTTCGGCGGCGGCGGCGCGTCGGGCGGCTGGTAATGACAATAACTAGAAAAGAGCATCTACAACCATGGCATTACTGACTGAACACGAGCAGCGCCAAGTCGCCGAAGCGATTGCCCGGGTCGAAAAAACCACCGACGCCGAACTGGTCACCGTGCTGGCGGCCAGCGCCGACGATTACGCCTACATCCCCCTGCTGTGGGCCAGCCTGATCGCCTTGGTGGTGCCGGGCGTGGTGCATTACCTGTCGGGCTACCTGACCATGTACACCTTGCTGCTGGCGCAGTGGGCGACGTTCATCGTGTTGTGCCTGCTGTTTCGCCTGCCCAAGGTGACCACTCGCCTGATCCCGCGCTCGGTACGCCATTGGCGCGCCTCCAACCTGGCGCGCCGGCAGTTCCTGGAGCAGAACCTGCACCACACCCTGGGCAGCACCGGGGTGCTGATTTTTGTCAGCGAGGCGGAACGTTATGTGGAGATCCTGGTGGACGAAGGTATTTCCAAGCGCCTGGATAACAGCAGTTGGGATGCCATCGTCAAGGCGTTTACCCAGCAGGTGAAACAGGGGCAGACGCTGGCTGGGTTTATTGCCTGCATCGAAGCGTGTGGTGAATTATTGAAGGTGCATGTGCCGGTGACGCACGCCCGGAATGAACTGCCAAATCGCCTGGTCGTACTCGAATAGAACATCCAACACCGGAGATCAAATGTGGGAGGGGGCAGTACCGTTGATCAAATAACCCCGTGCCCTGAACCCCCATCCCCCCTAAAATGCCCGGCATTCCCTGCCCGAGGCGTTTTTGTTCATGTCTGTCACCGTTCAACCTGCCAGCCCCGCGCCGGATCATCACGCCCAGTTCATCGAACTGTTGAGCACAAGCCTTGCGCAGAACGCCTTCATCAAGCTGGTGCTGGCCAAATACGTCGGCGACGAAGCCGAGTTGCAGCGGCTGATCATCAAGGCGGTGACCGTCAAGGAGCAGCCGTGCCTGTCCTTCGTCTACCGCTACAAGACCCGCGACATCACCAAGAACTTGGCACTGGCCGACGGCGTGGCGGCGATTGCCGCGTTGCTGCCGGGCTCGTTCAAGAACGCGCACTTGCTGTCGCTGACCGACGAAGCCCAGTTGGAATACAGCAAGAAGAACAAAAGCTCGCTGTTCAGGAGCAAGCCTCAGCAACTGCGCGAGGCGCCATCGGCCGAGCATAACCGTGAGAAGCATCGCTTCCTCGACCTGAGCCGGCCGTTCCTCGCCGACCTGGGCGTGACCGACGCCAAGCAGGCGCTGATCCCGTCGATGTCGCGCAAGTGGAAGCAGATCAACAAATTCATCGAAGTGTTCAGCCATGCGCTGACCTCCTCACCGCTGAAGCTGGACCAACCGGTGCGCGTCGCCGATTTCGGTTCGGGCAAGGGCTACCTCACGTTTGCGATCCACGACTACCTGCGCAACACCCTCAAGGCCGAAGGCGAAGTCACCGGCGTCGAGTTGCGCGAAGACATGGTGACCTTGTGCAACAGCGCAGCGGCCCGCCTGGAGCACCCGGGGCTGGTGTTCAAATGTGGTGATGTGCGCAGCGTGGCGCCCAGCCAGCTGGACGTGATGATCGCCCTGCATGCCTGTGACATCGCCACCGATTACGCGATCCACACCGGCATCCGCTCCGGCGCGTCGATCATCATGTGCTCACCGTGCTGCCACAAGCAGATTCGCCTGCAGATCCAGAGCCCGGCGCTGCTCAAGCCGATGCTGCAATACGGCCTGCACCTGGGCCAGCAGGCGGAAATGGTCACCGACAGCTTGCGGGCATTGTTCCTCGAAGCCTGCGGCTACGAGACCAAGGTGTTCGAGTTCATCTCCCTGGAGCACACCAACAAGAACAAGATGATCCTGGCGGTCAAGCGTGCGGAGCCGGTGGACAACGCGCAGTTGCTGGAGAGAATCCAGGAGTTGAAGGCGTTCTACCACATCACCGAACACTGCCTGGAAACCCTGCTGCGCGCGGATGGCTACCTTAAATAGGGGCTCACGCCGACTTAGCGATCGGCGCAGCCTGCACTGCGGTCTTGCGCCCGAGCATCACCGTGACGATGACCCCACAGGCAAACACCCAGGTAATCGGCTCGATATGTTCACCGAAGAACAGCGCCGAAAACGCGATGGTGAAGAAGATCTGCAACAGCTGAATCTGGCTGACCCGCGCAATGCCGCCCATGGCCAGGCCGGCGTACCAGGCGAAGAAGCCCAGGAACTGCGAGAACAGCGACACATAGCCGAACGCCCACCAGGCGCGCATCGAGACCGCGCCTTGGTGCTGCGCCGCCAGGTACCACACCGGGCCGATCAACACCGGCGTGGACAGTACCAGCGCCCAGCAGATCACCTGCCAGCCGCCCATCTCCTTGGCCAACCGGCCACCTTCGGCATAGCCCAGGCCACCCACGGCTATCGCGCCGAGCATCAATAAATCGCCGGCCTGGATACTGCCGGCGCCGGTGATCAATGCATAACTCAACACCAACCCGCTGCCCAGCGCCGCGCAGGCCCAGAAGGCTTTCGACGGCCGCTCATGGGACAGCCATGCTGCATACAGCGCCACGCACAGCGGTTGCAGGCCATTGACCAGTGCGCCATGGGACGCCGGCAAGGTTTGCATGGCCCACGCCGACAGCACCGGGAAGCCCAGAATCACCCCCGCAATGACCAGGCACAAACCCCGCACCTGGCGCCAGGTCGGCCAGCGCTCACGGCGCCACAGCAACAGCGCCGCCGCCGGGACCGCCGCGAACAAGGCACGGCCCAGGCCGTTGAGCAACGGGTGGATCTCCTGCACCACGATACGGGTGAAGGGCAGGGTCAGGCTGAAGATGATGACACCCAGCAGGCCGAGGGCCATGCCGGTGTTTTCGCGCGAGCTCATGGGCGGGATCCGAAATCCAGAGGGCTTCAAGGGAAGCCCATCTAGCCACAACCCCCGCCGATTACGGGCCTACAGCTGGGTGCGGATTTATCCGTACAGTTTTCAGAAGAAGCGCGTGATGCTGATCTTGGCGTCGCGCCCCTTGGTGTAGGCACGGTCGCCGCTCAGGGCCGGACGGAAGTTGTTGTTGAACATATTGTCCAGGGTGAAGTTGACCTCAGTGCCCTTGAGGTACGCCTGCTGTGGCTTCCATTTGGCGAACAGGCCCTGGGTGTTGTAGCGCTTGTTGCCATACTGGTCGTAGAACAAGTCGCCGACGCTGGAGCCCGGGCCGCCCGAATATTTGTCGCTGGGCAGGCGGTCGGTGGCGCCGATGAATTGCCCCGTCCAACCGACCTGGGCGTCCCAGGCCGGGATGTTGGTCCCTAACACCAGTACCCATTTGGTCGGCGGAATATCGCGTGCCGATACATCCGGCCCCCATGGGTTGGTGTAGGCCCCTTCGTGTTGGCCGGTGGCGTAGGCGTACGATACCGAGCCGAACAGGTAGGTGGAGTTATAGAACGACTCGACCTCGAAGCCCTTGATGGTCAGGCCGCCGATATTGCGATAGTTGGACATCGCCCCCGGCGGGCAGGCCGTGGAAATACTGCCGCCGTTGATGGCCTGGTTCTGGCAGCCCACACCGGTAGCCTTGAAGATTTCGTCCTCGACTTTGTTGTGGAACAGGGTCGTGCGTATTTGCAGGTTGTCATCCTGGGCGATCAGGTTATCGAAGCTGGTGATGTTACCCACGGTGATCGAGGTGATGCGCTCCGGGTCGAGGTCGACGCTGGTGGCGGTGCGGCTGCCCAGGCCTTGCACTTCGTACTGCTCGTCGATCACCGGTGCGCGCCAGGTCTGGCTCCAGTTGGCAAACAGCCCGACATGGGGGTTACCGTCCAGAACAGCGCCAGGCGCGGCGACCAGCCGGTGTAGGTCCGGTCGCTGTAGTCGTGGCCGACGGCCGGGTCGGGGTTGCTGTAGTACGGTGCATCGTTTGCCTCGCCGCGGTTGCGCACGTGGTCGTAGCGCAGCGATGGGGTAACGGTCACGTCCCCCAGGGTCACCGCGTCCTGGATGAAGAAGCTGTTGGTATCGACCTTGCCATGCGGCATGAAGCCCGGTTGGAAATGCCCGTAGTTGTAGCGTGGGGTGTTGTAGGTGGCGCCGGGCATCCACATCTCGGTTTCGCGGGTGTGCTTGCGAATTTGGCCGCCGAGGGTCACTGCGTGTTGCAAGGGACCCGTGTCAAACAGGCTGACGTTACGGATGTCGAGGTTCTTGTCGGTGTAGGCCGTGTCCATCTTGCGCCCGCCGGTGGCCAGCTGGAAAAACGCCGTGGCATCGCGCTCGTCGGTCTGGTCGGTGTTGGACTGGGAATATTTGACGGTCAGGTCCACCAGCGGGTTGTCCAGGGGCTGGTACTCATACTTGCCCGACCACGTGGTGTCGACGGTGTCGCGGTGGGCTAAAAAACGTTTGAGTGCCCCTTCATAGCCGTAGCGGTCAATGTTGGCCTGAGTCGGTGGCGTGGGGTAGCTGGCGGCGGAGAACGGTGTCCAGCGGTTGCTGTGGGACCGTGAGTAGGACAGGCCGACGCTGTGTTCATCGGTGAAGTGCGCATTGACCTTGAACAGCTTGCCGTCCACATCCTGGGCCGTATTGGGCAGGCGTTGGGGGTTGATCGGGTACTGGTTGTTTTCGTTGGGCAGCTTGGCGGCCACCTTCATGTCGTCACCGTCGCGTTTTGTCAGGTAGGCCAGCGCATCGAAACGACCATCGTCGGTGCGGCCATACACGGCGCTGCTGTAGATCTGTTCGTGGTCGTTGCTGGAATAACCGTACTTGAGCATCGCACCGCTGTTGCGACCGTCCTTGAGCAGGTCCGGGGCATCCTTGGTGGTCATGTTCACCGTACCGCCAAAGCCGCCGTTCCCGCTGAACGGCGAGTTGGGGCCTTTCTCCACTTCGATGCTCTTGATCAACTCCGGCTCGATAAACACGGTGCCTTGCTGGTAGCGCTCGAAACCGCTTTTGGTCGCGCCATCGACGGTCAGCGGCACGTCTTCGGCATCGCCGAAGCCACGGATGTTGATGGTCTGACCGCCGGGTTTCAGTGAGCCACCCTGGCTCACGCCGGGCAGGGTCTGCAACAGGCTGGGGATGTTATTGGCCTGGTAGCGATCGATATCCGCCTGGCTCAGGGTGGAGCGGCCGACGGTGCTGGAGTCGACCTGATTGCCGGTGCCGATCACGCTCAGGGTGTCCAGCTGGATCGCGCCGCTCTGGGTGGTCTTGGCCTCTTCGGGCTTTACCACGTATGTGCTGCCGACCTTGATCAGGGTGAACTCACCGTTTTTCAGCAGGCTGCGAATCGCAACTTCCGGTGTGAAGTCACCGTTGAGCGCCGGCGCCTGCACGTTCTTGAGCAGCTCCTCATCGAACAACAGCTGGATCTTCGCCTGCTGCGCTACTTGGCTCAGGGACGTGGCCAGCGCCTGGGCGGGCAGTTGCACGGTGAATGACTCAGCCTGGGCGCCGAGGCTGAACGCCAGGCAGGTGGCGATAAGGGTCGGTCGAAGATACAGGTGCGAAGCGTGGCAAGGCGCGCGAAACATGGAATCCCCCGGAGCGGCCAAATGGCCAAAAAGGTGTGCTGATCAGATACAGACCGGAGGAAGACGGGGCAGGCAAAAAAATCCACACCTGCGAATGCAAAATATTCTCAAATAAGAATTTCGCAGATTACTTGCTCGGTTCAATCCGCACGATGCCATCGGCCGAGACCACGGTTTTCACCGGCAACAGGGCGGGCAGGGCGTTAAGCAGGGCATCCGGATCATTCACGTCCAGATTGCCCGAGACTTTCAGGTGCGCTACCGCGTTGCTGACCTGCAACGGTGCCTGCGGGCGATACAGGCTCAGTTCATCGATCAGGCTGGCCAGTTCACGGTTGCGGAACGACAAGTGCCCGCTGCGCCAATCGGCGACTTCTTCGGCCGCGAGGGTTTGCTGTTGCAAGGTGCCCTTGGCGTAGCTGTAGATGGCGCGTTGCTGGGCGCCGAGCAGAGAGACGGGGCTTGTGGCGGACGGCTCGAAAGCAACCTGGCCGTGGGCGACGCTGACCACCAGTTGCTGCTGGCTGCGGCGCACATCGAAGCCGGTGCCGACCACCCGCACACTGGCCTCGCCGGCTTGAACGAACAGCGGCCGCTCTTTGTCGGCTGCCACTTCGATATACACTTGGCCCTTGTCCAGGTGCACGATGCGCTGGTGGGCGCTGAAGTCCACGCGCAGGCGGGTGTTGGCATTCACCGACAGGGTGCTGCCATCGGGCAGGTTCAGGGTGCGCATGCCCTTGGCATGGGCCGCCACCTGGCTGTGATACAGCTCGCGGGGCGCACCGATGTGGGGGGCCAATACGGCGCACAGCACGGCGGCGGCTACGGCCAGGGCCGGGCGCAATACCGATGCTTTGCGCTTGGGCAGCGCCACGGGTTTGTTGAGTTGCTGCAACTGGGCCAGGTCGGCCCACAGTTGCTCGAATTCGGCATAGGCGCGGGCATGGGCGGGCGTGGCCTGCCAGGCGGCAAAGGCCTTGCGATCGGCACGGCCTGTGTCGTGACGGTTGCGCGCAAACCAACTGGCGGCTTGGGCATCAATGGCGTCACTGGCTTCGATATCCAGGCCGTCGGTGTCGCTCAGGCGGTTCATTCTGGCTGCTCCGTGCCGGGGTCGTTTTGAAGGCGTCGCTTGCAATGCAGCAGGGCAAAAGCGATGTGCTTTTCCACCATGCTCGTCGAAATACCCATGCGCTCGGCGATCTGCGCCTGGCTCAGGCCTTCGAAGCGGTGCAGCATAAGGGCTTCTCGCCGGCGGGGCGATAGTTCGGCGAGGACTTCTTTCAACTGTTCCAGGCGTTGCAGGCGCTGGGCGGCGGCCATGGGGTCGTTTTGCTCGTCGGTGATCGGTTCCGCGTCCCTGTCGGCCTGATCTGGGTGGACGGTCTGCCGTACCTTCTGTTTGCGCCAGTGATCACGCAGCAGGTTGCGTGCCATCTGGAACAAAAATGCCCGTGGCTGCTCGACCTTGGCCCGGTCGCGGTAGTCCAGCCACTGGGTAAAGACGTCCTGAGTCATGTCCGCCGCGTCGCTGGCGTTGTCCGTGCGTCTGCGCAGGAAATACAGAATATCTGCATAGAACCCGCGAAAGGCATCGGCCGACACCGGGTCGGGCTTGGGACGAGACATGGATATCCTTCTTGACGAAGCACGACGTGGAAAAGTCGTGAATGATATCGAGAACTATTGTCATTTGTCTCTATTTTAGACGGGCCCGGATTAAAATATGGGGAGGAGGCAAACCCCTCCCACATAAGGTCGCAGTTTTACCGCAGCAAGGTCTTCAGTTGTTCGATCCCTGCTTCACCCAATGGAAACACAGGCAAACGAGGATCGCCCGCCTCCAACCCGGTCAGGCGCAGCCCGGCCTTGATCGTCGCCGGCAACCCGCCCTTGAGGATGAACTCCAGCAACGGCAACTGCCGATAAAACAGCTCGCGCGCCTTGTCCAGGTCATTGGCCAGCACCGCCGCATACAACGCCAGGTTCAGGTGCGGGATCAGGTTGGGCGCCGCCGTGCACCAACCCTTGGCTCCGGCCGCAAAGGCTTCCAGGGCCAGCGGGTTGCAGCCGTTGTAGAACGGCACGTCGCTGTAGCGCCGCAGTTGATGCATGCGTTGAACGTCCCCGGTGCTCTCCTTGACCATCGTCACGTTTGCCACCTGCTTGACGATACGCAGGATCAGATCCACCGACATGTCCGTACCGCTGGTGGCCGGGTTGTTGTAGAGCATGATCGGCACGCCGATGCTGTCGCCGATCGCAGCGTAGTGGGCGAGGATTTCCGCCTCGCTGAGCTTCCAATACGAGGCTGGCAGCACCATCACCACATCCGCGCCATTGGCTTCGGCGTAGCGGGCGCGGCGCACGGCCTTGGCGGTGGTCAGGTCGGAAACGCTGACCACCGTGGGCACGCGCCGGGCGATTTTTGCCAGGCTGTAGGCGCTGACTTCGTCCCACTCGGCATCGCTCAAATACGCACCTTCACCGGTGCTGCCCAGAGGCGCGATGGCGTGCACGCCGCTGTCGATCAAACGGTCGATGGAACGACCGAGGGCGTCGAGGTCGATGCGCTGGCCGTCAGCGCTGAACGGGGTGATGGTGTAGCCGATGATGCCGTGAATCGTTGGGCTGGACATGGAAAGTCTCCGGTGGAAAAAGGGCGGGTCAGTTCAGGCAATCGGCGTGCTGGCGCAGGTTCTGCCGCACGTAGTAATTGAACGCGGCGCCGTGGCGCTTGGGTCGGGAAATCCAGGAATGGGCTTCGCGCCCCAGTTGCGGCAGGATCGGCTTGATCGCACCGGCTGCCATGGCGAGCAACTGCAACTTGGCCGCGCGTTCGATCAACTGCGCGATCACGCAGGCTTCCTCGACACTCGCTCCGGTCGACAACTGGCCGTGGTGCGACAGCAGGATCGCGCGCTTGTCGCCCAGGGCCTCGGTGATGATTTCCCCCTCTTCATTGCCCACCGGCACACCCGGCCAGGCCTCCAGGAACGCGCAGTCTTCGTACAATGGGCAAAGGTCCATGTGGGACACCTGCAACGGCACTTCCAACATCGACAGTGCAGCGATATGGGTCGGGTGCGTATGAATAATGCAATTCACATCCGGTCGCCCGCGGTACACCCAGCTGTGAAAGCGGTTGGCCGGGTTGGGGATGCCGTGACCTTCCAGCACCTCAAGATCCTCGTTTACCAGCAACAGGTTGCTGGCCGTGATTTCATCAAAACCCAGGCCCAGTTGCTGGGTGTAGTAGGTACCCTGTTCAGGCCCGCGCGCGGTGATCTGCCCGGCGAGGCCGGAGTCGTGGCCGTGTTCGAACAGGATTCGGCAAGTGAGCGCCAGCTTTTGCCGGACGGTCCACGTATTATCCGCCAGGGTGTTTTGCATCTGGACCAGCGCTTGCTTGACCAGTTGGTCTTTGGGGAGTGCTAATGTCTTGGCCATATCGGTGTCCTTTGGGTGGTTCAATGGACGTCGGATTTGCTGGTCTCCCGCTGCTCGCAAGGTCGTTGGGTGAGGCAAATGACACTAATGATGCTATATGACACAAAGTGTCATTGGCAAGCGCAGCTTATCGCTTCTGCATGGATTAACCGCAGCACATGTCTATCCGTTTGAAATTATTGAGGAAAAAACTTGGCGTGACCTTGGAGGCCCTGGCTGAAAAATCCGGGATGACCAAGAGTTACCTGTCCAAGGTCGAGCGCGGACTCAACACGCCGTCGATTGCCGCTGCGCTGAAACTGGCCAAGGCGTTGAACGTGAAGGTCGAAGAGCTGTTCAGCGAAGACCGCGTCAGCCTCGACAGCTACAGCCTGGTGCGCAGCCATGAGCGGCCCGACACCGCGCCGGGTTACGCAGTGCTGGCCCATCAGGTCAGTGAGCGCAGCTTGTTGCCGTTCATCATCTACCCGCCGGCGCAATTCTCCGACAAAACCTTCAAGGAGCACCTTGGAGAGGAGTTCCTGTTCGTGCATGAAGGGGCGGTAGAAGTGGATTTCATGAACGAACGGGTGATTCTGGAGCGCGGCGATGCGCTGCATTTCAATGCCCAGAAGCCGCATCGCCTGCGTTCGGTAGGCCCTGTGCAGGCGCAGCTATTGGTGGTTGTACACAGCTCGCAAGAATGACCGCGCTGACGGTTTGAAATGCGATCGGTATGGGCGGGAGCAAGTCCCTCCCACCGGTGGCTCAACGTTCGACAGGTATCGACAGGGCCGGATCACCCAACGGATGCGTGCGCGCGGCAAAAAACTTCAACTGCACGCCACTGCCATCAAACAACTGCGAATACCGCCGCTTCTGCTGGCGAATAAACCCGTCGCTGCGGCCCGATACCGAGATCGCCAGGGTTGCGGGCCGGGCCTGGCGAATTGCATCCACCACGTGTTGATCCTGCGTTCCCAGGTCATGGCCAAAGATGCACAGCGCGCCCTCATGGCTCAGCAACTGTTCATAGCAGAACGACAGGTAATCCGAGCTGCGGATGGTCTTGAGCTTCTCTTGCACCGTGCCTTCGTTGATAAACAACGGCACATCGTCCAGGGTCTTGATCGTGTTGTTGATCGCAAAGCTGCTGAGCAAGGTGCTGTCGGTGCTCGGCAATTTGCGTGCGGTGCCGTCAAGGTTGCGCACCAGGTGCAGGCCGCCGTGCAGGTAGAGGATGCGCGTGGTATCGGTGTGGGTGTTGCGCAGGTCGAAGCCCGAGTCGGCGCTGCGGAACAGGTCGTCGATGCCCGGCGTGTGCAGGATCGCCCAATAGTTGAGCAGATCGTAATTGGTGGTGAATACGCTGGCGTAGTTCGCCAGTTCGCGGTTGATCGTCGCCAGCGTCGACGGCTGCACCAGCCGCCACGGAATGTGCACGGCGTGGATGGTATTGATCAGCGCTTCCTTGATCGCATAGTAGCGATTACGCGGTGCCGCCGAGCTGACCGCCAGGGCCTTGTTGACTCGGCTGGTGGTTTTCAATGCCCCCAGGGTCTGCTCGAAGCTGCGGGTCTGCAGGGCGTCGAACACGCTGAGCTCGGATGGGCCCAGGGGTTTTTCTTCGACGGTGCGTGCGTTTTCGAACAGCGAGTCGTAGGCAAAGTCTTCCCAAATCGTGCGGCTCGCGCCATTGCCGATCAGAATCCCACTGAAGGCGGTGCTGCTGCGCAGGGCGCTCCAATCTTCAAGGTGGGCGTCAATATCCTGGAAATCCTTCATTGCTGTGGGTCTACTCGAAATCGGCTGGATGGCGACTTTATCACGAGCCGGCGTTGATCCTGGTCAAGATGCCGCAGGCAGGTGAGGTTGATGCTGTAGGCATACACGTCATCCGAGGATTCGCCATGAGCAGCACCTTCTTCATTCCCGCCGTCAACATCATGGGCACCGACTGCCTCGACGAAGCCATGAATGCCATTCGCAACTACGGTTTTCGCAAAGCGCTGATCGTCACCGACGCGGGCCTGGCCAAGGCGGGCGTGGCCAGCATGATCGCCGAGAAGTTGGCGATGCAGGACATCGATTCGGTGATCTACGACGGCGCCAAGCCCAACCCCAATGTGGAAAACGTCGAGAAAGGCCTGGCGTTGCTGCAGCAGAGCGCCTGCGATTTCGTGGTGTCCCTGGGCGGCGGTTCGCCCCATGACTGTGCCAAGGGCATCACCCTGTGCGCCACCAACGGCGGGCATATCAGCGACTACGAAGGCGTCGACCAATCCAGCAAGCCGCAGATGCCCCTGGTGGCGATCAACACCACCGCCGGCACCGCCAGCGAGATGACCCGTTTCTGCATCATCACCGACGAAACCCGCCACGTGAAAATGGCCATCGTCGACCGCAACGTCACGCCGCTGCTGTCGGTCAACGACCCGAGCCTGATGGTCGGCATGCCCAAGGGCCTCACCGCCGCCACCGGCATGGACGCCCTGACCCACGCCATCGAAGCCTACGTGTCCACGGCGGCCACCCCGATCACCGACGCCTGCGCGATCAAGGCCATCGAACTGATCAGCGCCAACCTGCGCCTGGCCGTACGCGACGGCAGCGACAAGGCCGCGCGGGAAAACATGGCCTATGCCCAGTTCCTCGCAGGCATGGCGTTCAACAATGCCTCCCTGGGTTTCGTGCATGCCATGGCCCACCAACTCGGCGGTCTCTACGACCTGCCTCACGGCGTGTGCAACGCGGTGCTGCTGCCCCATGTGCAAAGCTTCAATGCCAGCGTCAGTGCCAAGCGCTTGAGCGATGTCGGCCGCGCGCTGGGTGTCGACGCCAAGGGCACCACTGACGAAGAGGGCGCCCAAGCCGCCATCGCCGCCATTCGCAGCCTGTCCCAGGACGTTGAAATCCCTGCCGGCCTGCGCGAACTGGGTGCCAAGTTGCAGGACATTCCGCTGCTGGCCACCAATGCATTGAAGGACGCGTGCGGGCTGACCAACCCACGGCGCGCCGATCAGCGTCAGATTGAGGAGATCTTTCGTAGCGCGTTCTGACGGCGCAGCCTCAAGCTGCAAGCGTTAAGCTACAAGCTGTTAAGGTGCGAGTCTCGCACTGCATTCAACTTGAGCATGAAGCTTGCGGCTTGCCGCTGAGGTCCCCTTATGAGAGTTCTGTTATTCGGTGCCACCGGCATGGTCGGCCAGGGCGTCCTGCGCGAGTGCCTGCTGGCCGCTGACGTACAGGAAGTCGTCGCCGTCGGCCGCACGCCCCTGACCCGGGAACACGGCAAGTTGCATCAGGTGTTGCACAGCGACATGCTGGATTTCCAACCCCTGGAAAATCTGCTGCAAGGGTTTGATGCGTGTTTCTTCTGCCTCGGCGTGTCGTCTGCCGGCCTGAACGAAACCAAGTACACCCACCTCACTTATGACCTGACCCTCGTCGCCGCCAGCACCCTGGCGCGGCTTAATCCGCAAATGACGTTTATCTACGTGTCCGGCGCCGGTACGGACAGCTCCGAAGCGGGCAAGTCGATGTGGGCGCGGGTCAAGGGCAAGACCGAGAATGCCCTGCTGCGCCTGCCGTTCAAGGCGGTGTACCTGTTCCGGCCGGGGATCATTCAGCCGCTGCACGGTGTGCGCTCGAAGACGCCGTTGTATCAAGCCTTCTATTCCGTGCTCGGGCCAGTGCTGTCGTTGGTGCGTCGGGTCAAGCCGGGCTGGGTGGTGAGTACGGAGACTGTCGGCCGGGCGATGCTCGCGGCGGTGCGCCATGGCGCGCCGCAACCGGTGGTGGAACAGGCCGAGATCAATCGCCTGGCGTCCGAGCGCGCCTGATGTTGCACAAGAGCCTGGTGCGTCGCCTTGACTTGATCACCCTGCAGCTGTTCGTCGCGGTGTTCGAGGAAGGCACCCTGACCCGCGCCGCCGCCCGCGAAGCCATCGCCGTGTCGGCAGCCAGCAAGCGTTTGATGGAGCTGGAGCAGGTGCTGGGGGTGAGCCTGTTCGTGCGACGGGCCAAGGGCATGGACCTCACCGCCGCCGGCGAAACCCTGCTGCACCATGCCCGGCAGATGCTGTTCAACGTGGAAAAAATGGGCCTGGAGCTTGGCGAACACAGCCACGGTGTTCGCGGTTATGTGCGGATGCTGGCCAATCTCTCGGCGATTATTCAGTTTCTTCCGGAAGACTTGCGGGATTTTTCCAGGCTGCATCCCGAAGTGAAAACCGACCTCGAAGAGCGCCCCAGCAATGGCGTGGTACAAGGTGTGCTGGATGGGGTGGCGGACTTGGGGATCTGCTCCAGTGATACCGACACCAAGGGCCTGCCCAGCGTGACCTATCGCCACGACAAACTGGTGGTGTTGATGCCGGCGGATCACCCGTTGGCGCCGCGCGAAAGCCTGGCCTTCGCCGAAACCCTGGACAGTGACTACGTGGGCCTGCACGCCGCCAGCTCGATCAACATGCGCACCCACACCGCCGCGCGCGAGGCCGGCAAGACACTGCGCCTGCGTATTCATGTGCCGGGCTTTGATGCGATGTGCCGGATGGTCCAGGCGAACATGGGCATCGGCATCCTGCCGCTGAAGGCCTATGAGTTGTTTGGCCGTGCCCTGGGCCTGCATGCCGTGCCGCTGACCGATGCCTGGTCGGACCGCAGTTTGATCCTGGTGGTGCGCGATGAGGCGCAGTTGTCACCCGTGAGCCGGCTGTTGTTCGATTACCTGAGCGTTCGCATTCAGCGAACGCTCCTTGCCAACTGACGGTTGGATTTTTCCTGTCCCTGTCCTCTAGCCTTGGCTGCACATTCCAAGAATAAGAGGTACACCCCATGACGGCTCCCTTGAGCGGTATCAAGGTGATCGAGATCGGCACGCTGATTGCCGCGCCGTTCGCCGCCCGGCTGATGGCCGAGTTCGGTGCCGAGGTGATCAAGATCGAAGCCCTGGGGCAGGGCGATCCACTTCGTAAATGGCGAAAGCTGCATGAAGGCACCTCGCTGTGGTGGTACCTGCAATCGCGTAACAAGAAATCCCTGGCCCTGGACCTCAAGTCCGCTGAAGGCCTGGACCTGATCAAGCAGCTGCTCGGCGACGCCGATGTGCTGATCGAAAACCTGCGCCCCGGTGGCCTGGAAAAACTCGGCCTGGGCTGGGACGTACTGCACGCGCTCAACCCCAAGCTGACCCTGGTGCGTATCTCCGGCTACGGCCAGACCGGCCCTTACCGTGACCGCCCTGGTTTCGGTGCTATCGGCGAAGCCATGGGCGGGATTCGCTACACCACCGGCAACCCCGATTCGCCCCCGGCGCGGGTCGGCGTCAGCCTCGGCGACTCACTGGCGTCGTTGCATGGTGTGATCGGTGCGCTGATGGCGTTGCTGCGGGTCAAGACCGGCCAAGGCGACGGGCAGGTTGTCGATGTGTCCCTGGCGGAAAGCGTGTTCAACCTGATGGAAAGCCTGGTGCCCGAATACGACATGCTCGGCCACGTGCGTGAGCGCAGCGGCGGTGCCTTGCCCGGTATCGCACCTTCGAATACCTACCTGACCGCCGACGGTGCCTATGTGGTGATCGCCGGTAACAGCGACCCGATCTACAAGCGCCTGATGACCACCATCGGCCGTGCCGACCTGGCCGAAGCCGTCGAATTCGCCCACAACGATGGCCGTGCGGCGAAAAGCGCTTTGCTCGATGCCGCCATCACCCACTGGACCAGCAGCCTGCCTATCGAGCAGGTGCTCAGCGCCCTGGAAGCCGCCGAAGTGCCGGCCGGGCGCATCTACTCCGTGGCCGATATCGTCAGCGACCCGCACTACCAGGCGCGTGACATGTTGCTCAATGCCGAGCTGCCGGGCGGTGTGTCGGTGAAGATGCCCGGCATCGTGCCCAAGCTCTCGGAAACCCCCGGCGCCGTGAACTGGCAGGGCCCGAGCCTGGGCCAGCACACTGATGACATCCTCGGCAGCCTGGGACTTACGGTTGCCGACATTCAACGCCTGAAAACCTCGGGAGTGGTGCAATGATCACTGACTATTCCGACCCGCTGATCGTGCAGGAAGTGTCCCCGCGCGATGGCCTGCAAATCGAGCCGACCTGGGTCGAGACCGCTGACAAGATCGCCCTGATCGACCAGCTTTCCCTGGCCGGTTTTTCGCGGATCGAAGCCGGTTCTTTCGTGTCGCCCAAGGCCATCCCTGCATTGCGTGATGGCGAACAAGTGTTCCAGGGCATCGCGCGCAAAGCCGGGGTGATCTACGTTGCGCTGATCCCTAACCTCAAGGGCGCCCAGCGCGCCGTCGAGTCGCGCGCCGACGAACTGAATCTGGTGATGTCGGCCAGCCAGACCCACAACCTGGCGAATATGCGTATGCGGTGCGAGGCGTCGTTGGCGGCATTCGGCGAGATCGTCAGCTTTGCCGCCGGGCACCCGGTACGCCTCAACGGCAGCATCGCCACCACCTTTGGCTGCCCGTTCGAAGGCAGGATCGATGAAGACCGCGTGCTGCAACTGGTCGACGCCTATCTGCAACTCGGCATCCAGGGCATCAGCCTCGCCGACACCACCGGCATGGCCAACCCGCGCCAGGTGGAACGCCTGGTCAAGCGCGTGTTGCAACGCGTGCCCGCCAGCGACCTGACCCTGCATTTCCATAACACCCGCGGCCTGGGCCTGTGCAATGTGCTGGCCGCCTACGAAGCCGGGGCCCGGCGTTTTGACGCGGCGTTGGGTGGCCTGGGTGGGTGCCCGTTTGCGCCGGGGGCGTCGGGCAATATCTGCACCGAAGACCTGGTCAACCTGTGTGAAGAGGTCGGCATTCCCACCGGAGTCGACCTGCCGCACCTGCTGAACCTGTCCCGCCGCTTGCCGGCCTTGCTGGGCCATGAATTACCCGGCCAGGTGGCCAAGGCCGGGCGCAATTGCGATCTGCATCCGCCGCCGGACTACATCGCCGCCTTGTAACGCCATACCAGACAACAAAAACAATCGGACGCCTGTGAGCAGTCCGCTGGAGAGAAACCATGAGCACTCATACGTTGGAGGTCGGCGCGCGCCCGGCCGCTGAAATCGATGCCGAAAAAGCCCTGGTCAGCAAGGTCGCCTGGCGCCTGATGCCGCTGATCATGGTGTGCTACCTGTTCGCGTTTTTTGACCGCATCAACATCAGCTTTGCCAAGTTCCAGCTGCAGGCCGACCTCAGCCTGAGCGACACCGCCTACGGCCTGGGCGCCGGGTTGTTCGTGGTGGGGTATGTGATCTTTGAAGTGCCGAGCAACATGATGCTGTACAAGGTCGGCGCGCGGCGCTGGATTGCGCGGATCATGATGTCGTGGGGCCTGGCCACGGCGGCCATGGTGTTTGTCACCGCCGAATGGCAGTTCTATGGCCTGCGTTTCATCATCGGTGCGATGGAGGCGGGCTTCGCGCCCGGTGTGCTGTATTACCTGACGTTGTGGTTCCCGCAGCACTTCCGCGGGCGCATTACCTCGATGCTGTTCCTGGCGTCCGCCTTTGCCGGCCTGGTAGGTGCGCCGTTCTCCGGCCTCGTGCTGGAACATCTCGACGGCGTGCTGCAGATGCGCGGCTGGCACTGGCTGTTCCTGCTCGGCGGCTTGCCCTGCATCGGTTTGGGCTTGCTGGTGCTGACCCTGCTCAAGGACCGTATCGAAGATGCGCACTGGCTGACGCCGGCGGAGAAGACCCTGCTGTCGAGCCGCATTGCCCAGCATGAGCCGAACACACATGGCGGCTCACTGCTGTCGGCGATCCGCATTCCCGGCTTCTTGATGCTCGGGTTTATCTACTTCCTGATCCAGGTGGCGTCTTACGGCCTCAACTTCTGGGCGCCGCAGCTGATCCGCAGCGCCGGCACCCAAAGCCCGGTGATGATCGGCCTGCTCACCGCGATTCCCTATGTGTGCGGCGCGATCAGCATGGTGGTGATCGGGCGGCTGTCGGACGCGACTGGCGAGCGCCGCAAGTTTGTCTGCGGCTTGGTGGTGCTGGGCGCGGTGGGCTTCTTCAGTGCCGGGATCTTTGCCGACCACACCATCTTCCTGATCATCGCCCTGGGCATGTTGGGCGCCGGCATCATCGCGTCGATCCCGACCTTCTGGACCCTGCCGCCCAAGTTGCTGGCCGGTGCCGGCGCAGGCGCGGCGGGCGGGATTGCGGTGATCAATACCCTCGGGCAGTTCGGTGGGATTGTCAGCCCGGTGATGGTGGGGCGGATCAAGGACCTTACCGGCAGTACCACCCCGGCACTCTATGTGATCGGCGTGTGCGCGCTGTTGGCGGCGGCGCTGCTGCTGTGGGGCCTGCCGCAAAAGCTGCGTACCCTCGACAAGGCCTGATCAGCCGGCGGTTGTCAGCGCGTGGGCCGGTGTGGCGCTGAACTGAATCAACGCCACGCCGCCCATCAACAACAACGCGCCAAGGATTCGAGGCGTTGTCAGTGGGCGCTCGGCCAAGCCAAACAGGCCGAAATGATCCAGCAGCAGCGACGCGAGAATCTGCCCGGCCATGGCCAGGGCGATAAACCCCGACGCGCCCAGCTTGGGCAGCAGCGTCAACGCCAGCCCGATAAAGCACACGCCAAACGCGCCCCCGGCCCACATCCACAGGGGCGCCTTGGTGATAAATGCGAGGCCGGGCAGCGGCAGGCGCAGCGCCACGATCACCGGCAGCAGCACGAGGATGCTCACCAGCAGCGACGCCAGGGTGGCCCACAGCGGATGCCCAAGGCCGCGTCCGAGGTGGGCGTTGATCGCACTTTGAAACGGCACCACCGTCCCGGCGATCACCGCCAATAGCAACAAACCGGCCCAATGCAACGTCGTCATGGCGAATCTCCCAGAGGTTTTGCTGGACTCTAGGCTATTCGTCGCGCAAATTTAAATTCCAAGTTCTTATGCCGAGCATGCAGCTGATGAATGATCTGCGCCGCGTCGACCTTAACCTGTTGGTGGTCCTTGACGCCTTGCTCAGTGAGCAACACGTCACCCGCGCCGCCGAGCGTTTGCACCTCAGCCAGCCGGCAGTGAGCCACGCGCTGGCGCGCTTGCGCGATTTATTGGGTGACCCGTTGCTGGTGCGCCAGGGCGGCACGTTAGTGCCCACGGCCCGCGCCCTGGAGTTGGCTGCGCCATTGGCCGAAGCCCTGGCCCAGGTGCAGGCGCTGCTGGCGCCGAATCGCTTCGACCCGGCATCGGCCAAGCGTCGGTTTCGTGTGGCGATGTCGGACTACAGTGCGGCGATTTTCCTGCCGGGTCTGGTTCGCGTCCTGCGGCGTGAAGCGCCCGGTATCGACCTGCAAATCATCCAGGCCAGCCGCGAAGGCATGGTGGAGGGCGTGCTCAACGGTGATATTGACCTGGCTGCCGGCGTGTTCCCCGACATGCCCGCCGAGCTGCGCACTGCGCCGTTGTTCGAAGAGCATTACACCTGCCTGCTGGACCGCAACAGCCTGCCGCACAACGGTGTGCTCGACCTGCCCACCTACCTGTCGCGCCCCCACGTACTGCTGGAAATGCGCGGCAGCGGTGCGCCGGAAATCGAGCGGGCACTGACCGCGATTCGCGAGCGACGGCATGTGGCGATCAGCCTGCCGCACTGGGGCGTGGCGCCGCAGTTGATCAAGGGCACGGACTTGATTCTCACCGTATCGTCGCGAGGCTTGCTGAATATTGATCACCCGCATCTGGTCGCCGTGGCGCCGCCGTTTCATATTCCGTCGTTTACCTTTGAACTGGCGTGGCATGCGCGACGGGGCGGGGATTCGGGGTTGCAGTGGTTGATTGGGCGAGTGCAGGGAGGGTTACAGGGCTGAATGGTTGCTACCAGGATGTCGGTGGCTGGCGACGTGTATGAAAAAATCGCATCACTTGTAATCGTCCATCTCGAATCCGGTAGGGAACGATGTAAGGCCATCGAGGCACTACCCACTCCCGCGTTCCTGGCACTCGACCTTCCTTTCCCACAGCAGGAAATTCAGCGACATGTCCTAGCCCAACCATGATGGCCTGGACGAACTCATGGGCGGCTTTGGGATTTTCCTGCGCAATGTACGCGGCTTCATCATCAAGGTTCTTGAGGGCTGTCCTCAGCCACTCAACCTGCATTGGTGCGCCATTTATCGGCGACGGCTTTTACCTCCGCAGCCGTTGCGAACTCGCCTGCGTCTGCTTCTTTCAATGCTTTTTGAATTTCTTCGATTTGCCACGCTTCGCGCGTCAAGTATTCGCGTAATGCATCGACTGCGAGAAAGGATTTGCTGCGCCCGGTCGCCTTGGCGAGACTGGCAAGCGTGGCGGCGATGTCTTCGGGTATGCGTAGGGACATAACAGACATGGGGAGCCTCGATGTAGTGATGTGTAGTGCAACATACTACATTGTCATCTCTTCATGATTTGCCCCCGTTCGTCAGGGGATCCGATAAGGAAAATGCTCATGCTTTCAGGCCTCAACCACTTGACCCTGGCCGTCACCGACGTGAGTCGCAGCGTCACCTTTTACCATGAGTTGTTGCAACTCAAGCTCGACGCCACCTGGGACACCGGCGCCTATTTGTCATTGCCGGGCCTATGGCTATGCCTGTCCCTTGATCCGCTGCGCGACTCGAAGCCGGCGGCCGATTACACCCACTATGGGTTCACTGTCGCAGCGAGTGATTTCGCTGCGCTGGTCTCGCGCCTGCGCGCCGCCGAGGTGCAAGCGTGGCGCGACAATCGCAGCGAAGGCGCTTCGTTCTATTTCCTTGATCCCGATGGCCATAAGCTCGAAGCCCATGTGGGCGACCTGGCTTCGCGCCTGCTGGCTTGCCGTGACCAGCCCTATGCGGGAATGCGGTTTTACCCATAGCGCAGGAACGTGCAGAATCCGTCCACCTACCCATGCTTTGTCAGAGTCGCGACCATGACCCCCTCCTTGCTGCTTGCCGTCCTCGCTTCGGGTTTTATCTACGGTATTACGCCTGGCCCCGGGGTACTGGCGGTGTTTGGCATCGGCGCCGCCCGGGGCCGTCGTGCCGGGGCGGGGTTTCTGTGCGGGCACTTGCTCGGCGATGTGCTGTGGTGCAGTACGGCGCTGATCGCGATTGTGGGCGCGCGTGAAGTCGGCAGCAGCGCGTTCGATGTGCTCGGCGTGCTCAGTGGCCTGTACCTGTTCTGGCTCGGCTGGCGCGCGATTCGTACCCAGCGTCGCAGCACTGAAGCCCCCCAGGGCGCGGCGCGGCATCCGTTCTGGCACGGCATCCTGTTCGGCTTGACCAACCCCAAGGCGTATCCGGTGGCCGTGGCGACATTTACTGCATTGCTGTCCAGCCGCGCCGAATTGCTGACCTGGTCGATGCTGCCGGCGTTGATCTTCCTGAGCTTCGTCGGGGGCCTGTTGGCCTACGCGATCCTGATCGGCGTGGTCGGTGCCCAGCGGGTGCGCACGGTGTATCAGCGCCACGAAATCCTCATCACCAGGCTCTGCGGCGTGATGTTTATCGGCTTCGCCATCAATGCCCTGGCCCATGCGCTGCCAGGCCTGTTCGGCAGTAAACCGGCCTGACTGGGCACGACCGTTCGTCGCGCGGGCAAGTTTTTTCTAAACCTTTGCCGCCCTGAAAATTCGAATTCAGGGCGAGGTGTCTTTCCCCGCACCTATTTTTGCCCTGGAGGAACCCATCATGAGCCGCATGGCTATCCGGTTACGCACCGCCAGTTTCGCGATGCTGCTGGGCCTCGGCGCCAGCAATGCTTTCGCCCAGTCGCCTGCTGAATTCATCGAGCAGGCTTCGGCCAAAGGCATGGCCGATATCGAAACCAGTCGCATGGCCCACGCCAAAACCTCGTCCCAGGAAATCAAGGACTACACCATCGAGGTGATCAACGAGCGCACCCTGGCCAACCAGCATTTGGCGGCGATCGCCAAGAAGCTCGACCTGCCCGTGGCCCCACGGGAGAAGATCGTCGACAAGGCCGAAACCCTGATGCCCGAACTCAAGGACGGCGACTCCTTCGACGCGGCCTACACCGCGCAGCAAGTGAAGGAAAACGAAGACGCCATTGCCCTGTTCAAGCGCGAAGGGGCGGCCTCGGACGTGCCGGAAATCAAGGCACTGGTGGATGAGACGCTGCCCAAGCTGGAAGAGCGTCTGCAAAAGGCCCGAGCCCTGGCCTCGACCTACGGTAAGGGCCATCAAGGCGACGGTTGAGCCTTTCGCTTGATATAAAAAACGGCGGTTGGATCATGTCCAACCGCCGTTTTTTTATGCCTGGTTCAGATCGGTCTTGTTCGGGGCCGCATCGTCGGCCGCGTGGCCACAGCTGCTGTTCAGGCTGACGGTGCCGGTGTTGCCGATGCTGCGGTATTCCTGGCGCAGTTTTTCCAGTTCCTTGCGGTCCAGGCCGTCCAGGCTCAGCACGGCGTTCTGCGCATCCTTGGAGACCCGCAGCAGTTCATCGATCTTGATGTGCAGGATGTCGTTATCGCGGTTTTGCGTGTTCTGGATCAGGAACACCATCAGGAAGGTGATGATGGTGGTCGAGGTGTTGATGATCAACTGCCAGGTGTCGTTGTAGTGGAAGTACGGGCCGCTCAAGCTCCACAGGAAAATCAACGCGACCGCCGCATAGAACGTCCGGGCACTGCCTGCCCAACGGGACAGGGATTGTGAGACTGCAGAGAATTTCATGACCGTTTTCCTTAAAGGTGAGTGATGAAAATACTGACCGCAGGTACGCTCTGAAATTTCTTTTTACATCTTGGGGTGTGAACAACGTTGTGCGTTTTTCTTCCGGACTTTTAGGAGTGAGCTTACGGCACGCCGATGGAGCGAGGGGCAAGACTGGGATTTTATCCGGGAACGCCCTATGCACGCTAACGCCGCCTGTGACCTGACTGCGCTTTATCACCAGACCGAAGATCATTATTTCGCTGCCACTTGCTCGCTGCATCGTCGCTACAACGCTTGTATCAACGCTTATTTTACCGACGGGTATTTCGAACCTGCGAACCTGTTGTTTATCCGGATAGGCAGCACCCCGATGGGGGACGCCATGGCGGCGCCCATGGAACTGATTCGCTGTATCTTGATGAATACACGCATCGTGATTCATGAGGAGAAGGTCGCGCAGGTAGGTGCGGTGCTGATGGGGATCGGCTTTCAGGCAGCCGAAAAGACCACGGCGATGGCACTCGATCTGTCGCGCCTTGTTTCATCGGAGCGTGACAGCACTGTACAGGTCAGCTTGACTCGAAACCTGGAAGGCTGGGCGGCTCCCCTTGGCAATGCGTTTTTGCTCCCGCCTGAATGGGTTACGCGTTATCAGGCACGGCACCAGCGGGCGCTTGACGTGGGTCAAGCGCTTTACCACTTCACCTTGTCCACTGAGGGGCAGGTGAGGTGTTCGTTGACGCTGTCCATGTGCAATGGAGAGGCCCGGCTTAACGATGTCGGCACGATCACGGAGTTCCGCGCCAAGGGGTATGCGACGCAACTGATTCAAACCGCGCTGCTTCATGCTTCGAGCCTGGGGGCCCGGCGCTGTTTTCTTGAAGCAACGACGCAGGGTGTTTCGGTGTACCGCAAGTTGGGTTTCGAAGATTTATTCGACTACCAGTCTTTTGTCCGTGGCCCGGTCGCAGGCCAGTGATCAGAAGGTCATTTTTCCTTGACCACGGTCCTCGAGCGTCAACAGATACTGCTTGGCTTCGAGTCCTCCGGCAAACCCGGTCAAGGTGCCCGAGGCACCAATCACTCGATGGCACGGCGCAATGATCGAGATGGGATTACGCCCATTGGCGGCGCCCACGGCTCGTACGGCTTTCGGGTTGCCAATTTGCCGGGCGATCTGGCTGTAGCTGCGGGTTTCGCCAAAAGGAATAGTCAGCAGCGCCTGCCAGACCTGCTTCTGAAAGGCGGTACCGGTGAAATCCAGTTCCAGGTCGAATGTGTGGCGAGTCCCCGCAAAGTACTCCTTCAACTGGCGCTCGGTTTCCAACAGCACCGGGCTGTCGTTGGCTTCGTGCAATTGACCCAGGCGCACACGGTTGGCGCGCTCGACTTCCCACAGGATGGCACTGAGCTTGCCATCGCGCGCCACCAGGGTGAGCTCACCGACAGGGGAGGGCATGAGCTTGTATTCGTAAGGCATGAGCGGGCTCCTCGAGGGGCAGTTGTTAAACGCTACAGGCCTACGGTATTGCTATCCGCCGGACTGAACACTACGTTTCTTGCGGTGGAATTCTCACTGGCCCTGGACATTCCAGTAAACCCAGTTGGAATAGTACGGGTACCAGTAGAACCAGGACATCCTGTAGAGCCCCATGATGACTGAGGCCTCCCCGATTGCGACCAGGGAAATCAGATTGAACAGCGTGACGATTGCAGCGAATACGGTCACGCCTCGGCTGGCATGGCGCCTGGCAAACACTACGCCGTAGACGGATGCGGCGATGGATCCGAGCGCCAGCCCCAGCCCCAAGGGGTAGGGAAGTCGCACCAGTGCGACCAGCAGTGGCAACACCAGCACCCAGCCGAGCACTTGGCGCAGTACAGGTCTGGATGTGGGGTGTTTGGGTTCAATCATGGCAATAACCCTGGGGCCGCAAGCTCAATGAAGCGACATCATCACGCTATGGATGCAGTGCCGCATTCAGACTTTGCTCCCGTTGCAGCTACCGATCCTGTTGCAGCACCTTGAGCGCCGCCGACGCGAGGAAGCCGGAGCGGCTTTTTTCCTCCGGGTGGTGCAGTACGTATTCATCGATGCGGTTGAGCAGGTAGCCCGGCAACGTGATGTTGAGTTTTTGCGCCTTGCCCAGGTACTTGGTGACATCGATGTCTACAACCGCCCAAGTGCAGCCGGCGTACTGAGGGTTGGCGGCATGCACGGTGACCTTCTGGGCGCTCGGGATCGGCGCGCCGTCTTCCGCGAGGATTTCGAAGTGCCCTTCGATGGCTTCGCGCGCCATGGCCATGGCGTCGTCCAGGTCGTCACCGGCAGAGTAGCAACCGGGAATATCCGGGACTTCCACGCCCCAGGCGTGATCGTGGTCACCGGTTGAAATTGCGATGGGGTACAGCATGTTCGTTGTCCTCCAGGGACGATTAACTCAACAGAGCTTGTTTCAAAATGCTCTTGGCGGTTTTGTCCAACAGGTCTTTCTTTGGGTGGGGGATCGTCACCAGGCCAGGCTTCGTCGGGTGCTTGAAGTGGTGATGACTGCCTCTGATGCGAACCAGGTACCAGCCGTCTGCGACGATGTGACCTATCAAGTATCGGCTATCCACAGCACCTCCTTGTGGTGTGTGTTGGTGGTGACTATAACCACTGAAAATAAATTATCAACACTCTACCTACCAGTCTTCGATGACCGGTATTTCGGCAGATGGTGAATGCAGTGTAAGAGCGAGTGGGATCGGCGCTGTGGGGAGGTATTGCGAGGTTTTTCGGGTCATTGCCGGATGTGTAATGCCTCTTCGATAACGGCAAGAAACGCGTCAATCAACACACTGTGTCTTTCGGTCGGTGTCAGCACCAACAATCGCGCACACGCATCTGCCTCCACCAAAGGCCGATAAGTCACGCCCTTGTTCGTCAAACTCCGGGTACAGGCCGGCACCAGCGCCACCCCTTGCCCAGCGGCCACCAGTGCAATGATCGAAGTGATCTGCCGTCCGGTCGGTCCGGCATGCAGGGGCACGCCATGGTGGCGGTAAAGCTGCTCGATGGACTGGTTCAGCCCCGAGCCGTAATCGGCTGGAAACAGAATCAAAGGATAGGCACTGAGCTGCGCCAGGCTGATCTCGGCCTGGCTGGCCAACGGGCTGTCACTCGACACCGCCGCCACCAGGGGTTCCTCGCCCAACGACAGCGCTTGCACTGCGTCGTTTTGTGGCAACAGCCGGCTCAAGCCAATATCCAGCCGTCCATCGGCCACTTGCGCCCCGAGGCTGCCGGAGGCGCATTCCACCAGGGTCAGTTGCACATCGGGAAAGCGCTGGGCAAAGGCCTGGATTGACTGGCTGAAAAGGTCCGACAGGGCGATGGAACTCACATAGCCCAGAGCCAGTTGCCCGGCGGTGCCAGCAGCCAATTTACTGGCGATCACCTGTGCCAATTCAACCTGTTCCAGCACGCCACGGGCATAGGGCAGGAACGCGCGGCCCTGGGCGGTGAGCGTCACCGTGCGGCTGGTGCGATCGAACAGCTTGAAACCCAACTCTGCTTCCAGTGCCGAAATCTGCCGGGTCAACGGCGGCTGGGCCAGGTGCAGGCGCAGGGCGGCGCGACCGAAATGCAATTCTTCGGCGACCGTCAGAAAGTAACGCAGCTTGCGTAGGTCGAGCATCCTGATCCTTGGGTATCAATCGGTCCGAATTCGGTATTGGTTCAAGACCTGCCGGCCATTCTATAAAGACCTTTCAAAATAAAACGAGAGGTTTCATGAAACTGCGCCTGCATTGTGCCCGCCTTGCCCTGTTCCTGTGTGGCTGCGCGGCGTTTCTCAACCTCTATGCGACCCAAAGCATCCTCCAGACGTTCGCCGCGCACTTTCATATCAGTGCCAAGGAGGCGGGGTGGAGCATCACCGTCACCACCCTGGCGGTGGCGATCACGGCACCTTTCGTCAGTCGCCTGACCGGACGTTTTGCACAACGCACGGTGATCTCGGTGGCCGCTGTGCTGCTGGCGGTGCCGGCATTGATGACCGCTTATGCCGACAGCTTTGCCGAAGTGCTGGTATGGCGTTTTGTCGAGGGCATGCTGATCCCGGTACTGTTCGCCACCAGCGTGGCCTACATCGGCGACCGCTGGCGCGGCGGCACGGTCACGGAGGTGACGAGTCTCTACGTCGCGGGCACCGTGTTGGGCGGGTTCGCCGGGCGCTTCGTCACCGGAGTCATGACCGAGTATGTGGGCTGGCGTGAGGCTTTTGAAGTGCTCGCGGTGCTGAGCTTGATGGTCGGCGGATTCATCCAGTTTCTGTTGCCGGCCAACCGCCCGCGGACCGTGCAGGTTAAAGCCTCCTCGTCAGGTGTATTTCGCCAGCCGCTGTTGGCCGCATACGCCGTAGGTTTCTGCGTGTTGTTTTCGCAAGTCGCGGCGTTTACCTACGCAGGTTTGTACTTGGGCCTGCCGCCGTTCAACCTCGGGCCTGCGGCGTTGGGGACGCTGTACATGGTGTTCCTGTTGGCGTTGATCGTGATCCCCATCGCCGGACGCCTCAGCAAAGCCCGGCCCCATGCCCAACTGCTGGGTGTCGCCGCCGTGCTGGGCGTCAGTGGTTCGGCGTTGACCCTGATGCCCTCCCTCTGGTGCATCGTAGTGGGCCTGGCGCTCAGTTCCACCGGTGTGTTCCTCGTCCAGGCGGCCGCCAATGGGTTTATCACGGCCACCGCGGGCGATAACAAGACGGGTGCTATCGGGGTGTATCTCACCTGTTATTACCTGGGCGGCAGCGGCGGCGCCATTGTCCCGGCGCTGATCTGGGAACGCTGGGGCTGGGTCGGGTGCGTGGTGCTGATCATCGGGTTCCAACTGCTGATCTTGTTGATCGCCTTGACCGGCTGGAAGCCCCTTAAACCTGAGCTGATTCCTACGCGATGAACGATACCGTTGCTGTGCCTTCGCCCGAATTATCGACGCGCCGTCGCGCTTTGTTCGCTGGTTGCAGCGCCCATGCCGTGCATGATGGGCTCACTGACGTGATCTACGTTTTGCTGCCTGTCTGGCAGGCTCAGTTCGCCTTGTCCTACGCCCAGATCGGCCTGCTGCGGGGTGCCTATTCCGGGATGATGGCCGTGTTCCAATTGTTGGCCAGCCGCGCCGCCAGACGCTGGGGCCGCACACCGATGCTGGTGGGCGGCACGGCGCTGGCGGGTGTTGCCTACTTGTTGGTGGGGCAGGCGACAGGACTGAGCGTGTTGCTGGTGGCGCTGCTGCTGGGCGGCCTGGGCGCCAGCACCCAGCACCCACTGGCCTCGTCGATGATCACCGACGCCTACGAGGACGGGGGTGGGGTCAAGCAGGCGCTGTCCCAGTACAACTTCTCCGGCGATATCGGCAAGACACTGATTCCTGGTCTGGTCGGGCTGCTGCTCACCGTCATCAGTTGGCAGGCCAGCGCCACGTTGCTGGGCCTGCTTGGCCTGGCGGCGGCGGGGCTGTTGTGGTGGCTGATTCCTGCTCAAGCATCCGAATCCACCGCCGCAAAAACAGCCAAGCCCCTCAGGGGTAGCGGCTCCACCACGGGCCTGCGCGCGCTGATCCTCACCGGCACCCTCGACAGCGCCGTGCGCATGGGATTTCTCACTTTCCTGCCGTTCCTGCTGCAAGCCAAAGGCGCCGGTACTGCTGGCATCGGCCTCGCCCTCACCTTGCTGTTCATCGGTGGTGCCTTCGGCAAACTGTTCTGCGGCTACCTCGGCGCGCGCATCGGCATGATGAAGACCGTGTGGATCACGGAAACCGGCACTGCAGTGCTGATCGTCGCGGCGGTGTGCCTGCCGCTCAGCGGGTTGATGGTGATGCTGCCGCTGTTGGGCCTGGTGCTTAATGGCACCTCCTCGGTACTGTACGGCGCCGTGCCCGACCTTGCCGGCGCGGGCAAGCGCGAGCAGGCGTTTGCACTGTTCTACACCGGCACGATTGGCGGTGGCGCGCTGGCGCCGCTGGTGTTTGGTGCAGTGGGGGATGTGCTGGGCGTGCCGGTGGCGGTGATGGTGTTGGCGGGGATGTTGGGTGTGACGTTGCCGTTGGCGTGGGTGGTGCAGAGGAGTGGGGTTGAGGCTTAAAAGGCTCACTCTCGGGTACTTGGAATTTTTTGCTTAAATGCCAAGGAGTCGAACGGCTGAGGTTCTCGGCTGGACTCAACCATCGCCAGTTCTGCCCGAATTTTCTCACGGGCTTTGGCCGCAAAATCGACAGCCCTTAGGAACTCTGATTTATCACCCTCTGCAATAACCTGAGAAAGGTATTCGTGGATGGCTTCCTGGCTGTCGAGCAGGTCAACAATATCGAAAGCGGTCAATGGCTGAGTCATGATCAAACCTGCGTATGCATTTCTGGTGGGCTGGGGCCATGGACAATGATGTGAGTGGTAGGTTGAATTCAAACGTTCTTCAACGGCTATTTGTTGCCAAAAGCTTCGATTTCTTCACGCTTCGAGCATGGGGCTGAACCTTGCGGCATTGCCTACACAACGATCAGACTCGTCCGAGTTGTGCGCCTTGGACGGCCTCTTTAAGGTTCGTCAGCCGCTGCCCATCAGCGGTCGGGTTTAGTAGCCCGATACGATCAACGGCGTACAGCTGCTCTTATGGTGGCTGCACGCAGGGCGTCTTCGGGCGCGCCGGTTTCGTTGATTCGCCGGTCTACTAACCTGCGTACAGCCGCCACCCATTGTTTAGTAGCTCTGGTATGCGGTCCCTAACGAGGATCAACAGATGTGTACTGACTCATGCAATCCATCCGTAAAACTGTTCAGCGTCCGTCCCGAAATCGACACTCAAGCGCTGCTCGCCAACGCCTACGAAACCATCGCCGGTGCAGGTGCCATGACCCACGAGTTCGTCGAAAGCCTGCCCTCTCAACAGCGCTACCTGGCCCTGGCCATTCAGCAGATGATTGAACTGGGCCTGCTGCTGGTCGAGGCTGTTCAGGACCGCGTGGACCGAGCCGCGTAGGTCACCCGTACGGTGTAAACGGCTTGCCTTCCCAGGCCGCCCATACCACGGGGGAGGGGAGCCAGGATTTACAGTGTCGCCGCCAGCGAAAACGGAATGCGCAACGCACCGATAGGCCCTTCACGCGTACCGCACATTTCATCGTGAACGCAGTGCTGCACCAGTACGCAAGGAAACGGCGGAACCCGCTGCAACAGGTCGCGTAAATGCGTGGTGGAACCGATGCGCATCGGCTTGCCCTGATCGTCCAGTAACGTCGCCTCGACGTGCTCCAGCCTGACGCGAGCGATATAGAAACCACCCTCCAGGGACAGCAACTCCAGCTCACGTATTTCGCCTTTCCCGGCCAGCTCGGCCAGCATTTGCATATTCATGATTGACCCTCGCTCGTGGCTCATTGGCGACGAAAGAACAGCGTGACCTGACCCCACTCGACACCGAACTTGGACATGCTCGAGCGGTTGATCAAGGTGTCCTCGTCCATCAGGTACATCCAATCGTCAAAGCTGACTTCGTACACCGAGCCATCAACCGGCAGATTGAGCCGGTAGCGCCAACGCAGCGCATTACCCGCCACTTCGCCGATCGCCTCGCCCACCACATCCCCGGCTCGTCCGCGCCAGCGTCCTGGGCCGTCCGGCGTCAGTGTCCACACCCGTTGTTGGCGCGTGCCATCGCTGTACAAGAAACGCTCATCCAGAATCAACGCGTTGCCTTCGCGCCGGCTGGCAATATCGACCTCAAAGCGCTTGGCCACTTCCCCCGAACGCTTCTGGAAGATGCCCCAGGCTTTCACCGGTTTACTGAAGAAGCGCTCCAGGTCCAGTTTCGGTTGCTGGTCGGCGTAGTGGTCGACACCCACATTGGCGCAGCTGCTCACACTCAATGCCAGCAACAGTGAAACCCATAGACGCGTCATGACCAGGCTCCTTGAGCGTGCGAGGCGCGATGCCAACGCTTGGGCCTGATACTTGTACATAATTCATTGTTTGTACATGTTTTTGAGTGCGCGAGGGATGTTGAAATTTCGGGCATTGCCTACGCAATCATCGGAAGCGTCGGTGTTGTGCGTGTTGGACGAGGTACTTATGGTTTGCCAGCGACTATCCGCGCTTGACCGCGGCTGTATGCAGGACATTTGGAGCGTGCTGGTATCCCGAAAAAAGCTACCCCGCTTGCTCACCTGCGTGCAGTTGCTACCCCATAGATCAAATGAGAATGGGTTGAGCAGGCCTTACAGAGCACCAGAGGGGAGAGAAGTGGTGGAAAAAGTCTTATTTGATCGTTTGGCGCAAAGTCTGTGGCAGATGGACGAAATCGTTCGAAGTGAACATGGAGGCGTATCGCGTTCTATCTCACTCAGTCGGGGCAAGTCCGAGAGGCAAGGCCTGAGGATAGGCGTCAAGTCCAATGTGCTAGGATTCACGAATACAGAGGGATGCATCGTGAACAAACCGGTTCAACCAAAAAGCACGCAGCTGACCGCCGACAAGGTGTCGGCTGCTTTGTCAGACGCCGACGCGGTGGTTGAGCGACATGCCTCGAAAAGCCTCGCAAGTAGTGCGTTCAGTCGCACCAGTGGGCTTAAGACTCGTTCAATGCGTGCTACGCATCTTTCGAGTGTGGAACGCGAGCTGGCAGAGCTCAAGAAAGTTGTAGCAGCGCTGGCTGTACGCTCTGTCGCGCATGAAGAAATGGCTTTTGATTTGGACCTTTACGGCGTCACTGTGCTTGATGCCGGTACCGCACACCAACTGTTGGATACGCCACCAGAGCCGACAGAGGCTCTGCAAAAATTGCTCGCCTTGCGCTAAGGCCTCTCAATGGATTTCATTACCGTCAATTTTAACAAGTCTATTGACCGTTCTGCTTTCGATTGTGAAGTTCACCCAGCGCTAAACGCTTATATCGCCCAGCACGCAGGGCAAGACGAAAAGCGCAACGTTTCTCGAACATTCATGTACATCGAAAGGGGCATTTTGCTCGGCTACTATGCTTTGGCGAATGCATCTGTTGCGGTTGACGAACTGAGTGAAGACCAAAAAAAGCGGATGCCCGGATACCCCATGCCGGCAGTGCTTTTGAGTCGCTTGGCGATTGATAAAAGCATGCAGGGCTCGGGGCTTGGCCAGCGGCTCATGTCCGACTTCTTCAGGCGGGTTTATACGGTGTCCAAACAATCGGGCGTAGCGTTTGTAGTCGTGGATGCTAAAGATCAGAGAGCTGCAAGTTATTACCAGGCTAAGTTGGGTTTCGTAGCGTCAACGAATAATCCTAGGCGTCTAATATTGTCCACTGCAACTCTGATCAAAGGATTCCGGGCGGTGGCTTGAGCTGCTGGTGAGCAGGAAGAATAAGTAGAGGCGTTCCCCAATAAAACTGATTCTGGACAGTCCATAAAAAAACCGGCCACCAAGGACCGGTTTTTTTATGCATCCCCCGCCAAAATCCTGCCGGCGTGGAAGCTATGTCTGAGTGGAGCGGGTGAAGGGAATCGAACCCTCGTTATCAGCTTGGGAAGCTGGAGTAATGCCATTATACGACACCCGCTCAGAGCGGCTGACTTTGTACCAGATGTGCGCCGGGATTTGAAGTTTTTCTTGGGAATTTGTGCAGCTTGCCGTGGCGAGCAGGTCCGTTCGCCACGGCAAGCCTTCATTTCAGATGGCGAATGCATGCTGCGTCTGGCCCTGGTGATAACGCAATCGGCTGGCCTGCCGTTCCGGTTTCAAAAAGCCCACCACCGCGTCCCGGCTGTCCCGGCAGGCGGCCTTGTGCTCCATATCCAGGAAATGCCCCGTCGCCTGGATGGTGCTGAAGCTGCTCTTCGTCACGTACTGCCCGAACTGCCTGGCATCCTCGGCGCTGGTGTATTCGTCCCATTCGCCGTTCAAAAACAGCACCGGCACATCGATCTGCCGGGCGGCCTTGAGGTAGCACAGGCGGTCGTTGTGCAGTACCTGGCTGATGTGAAAATGCATCTGCCCGTATTCGTGCTCGGCCAGGCTGCTCACATGCTTGTAGTTGAAACGCTTGAACAGCGACGGCAGGTGTTTGCCGATGGTGCTGTTGATCAAGTGCCCGACGCGGTCGCGGTCGAGGTTGCCGAGGTAGTCGACGCCACGCTCGAGGTAGTCGCGCATTGGCGCGTTGATCACCGGCGAGAACGAGCTGATCACCGCCTTTTCCACACGCCGTGGCCGCTGGGCGAGGGCCACCAGGGTGGCGGCGCCGCCCCAGGAGAAGGACAGCACGTGCTCGGCGGCGAAGTGGTCGATCAGCTCCAGGAGGATCTGGCCTTCGACTTCCTTCGTCAGCATTTGCTCATGACGGTTATGGATTTTGGAGCGACCGGCGTAGGGCTGGTCGTACAAAACCACATTGAATTGCGGGTACAGGCTTTTCACGGTTTGGGCGAAGGAGGCCGTGGTGGCCAGCGAGCCGTTGACCAGGATGATGGTCTTTTCAGCAGCATCCGCGCGGTAGAACTCCGTGTAAACCCGATACTGACCCTGTATATCCAACACAGCGATTTCTGGCCTCATGTCGTAAGACTCCTGGCAAGCGGGTAGGGCGCGCAGATCACTCTGCACGAGCTTTGTGACAGGTAGGCATACGCCTGGAAGATGAGAGCCCATGTCGGTCCGATGACGGCT
Source organism: Pseudomonas sp. NIBRBAC000502773 (assembly GCF_006517195.1). NCBI lineage: Bacteria > Pseudomonadati > Pseudomonadota > Gammaproteobacteria > Pseudomonadales > Pseudomonadaceae > Pseudomonas > Pseudomonas sp. NIBRBAC000502773. Next base: position 4,912,673 of record NZ_CP041189.1, read on the forward strand.
GGCCGACGGCTGTTGTTAGGGCGGGCTGTTTGCCTGGGAGGCCCGTAGATCAAGCGCGGGCGGGGCAAGGTGTTTCTTGGAGGTTATAGGCGACTCGTCAGTCATAATTTGGCTGACGGTTTGATTCAAGCAGTAGACCGGGGATGCCGCAAGTCGCTCAAATGGGTTTTTGCCATCACCGGCCGAACGGTCGTCAGACCTGTCGGATTTCTTCCTCGGACAGCGCCCGGTACTTGCCAGGCGCCAGGGCCGCATCCAAGCCCAATGGGCCCATTCGCTCACGGTGCAGGCCGATCACTTTGTTGTTGAAGTGCCCGAACATGCGCTTCACCTGGTGATAGCGGCCTTCGGTGATGCTCAGTCGGGCCAGGCGTGCCCCCAGCAGCTCCAGCTCGGCCGGTTGCGTGGTCAGGTCTTCAAAAGCGAAATAAAGGCCCGCTGCAAAGGTTGCCGCGTATTCGGGGCCGATGTCCTGCTCCGTTTCTACCCGATAGACTTTTGGCAACTTGGTCTGCGGTTGCGTCAGGCGCCGCGACCACTGGCCGTCGTTGGTGATCAGCATCAGGCCGGTGGTGTTGAAATCTAGGCGACCGGCGATATGCAGCTCGCCTTTGTCCGGCTCATCCAGCAGGTCCAGGACGGTCGGGTGTTGCGGGTCCGAGGTCGCGCTGACGCAGCCCTGGGGTTTGTGCAGCATGAAATAGCGCGCCGCTTTACCCGCCTGCAGTACGTCATCGTCCACGCACACGCGGCTGAATTCGCGCACTTCATGATGTGGGTCGCTGACAGCCACGCCATCCACCGTCACCCGCCGCTCCACCAGCAACACGCGCACTTGCTGGCGATTGAAACGCGGCAGGTTGCTGAGGAAACGGTCAACGCGCATTGCGAAGCTGCTCATCCACCTGAGCACAGCGCGGGCACAGGCAGGCCGTGTTGCGCAATGCATCGGGCAGCGCTTCAAGCACCGCCGGGTCGATGGTGACGCTGTAGCACCAGCACGGCTGGTCGGCGGTGCGTGGGTCGGCCAGGGTGCAATCGTTGCGGGCACCGCAGGCGGGGCAAAGGGTTGGCGTGGTCATGGTCGGTGGGGGCAGGGCCTTGGAAGTCCCTGCACGATACAGCGCCGGTCAGTCCCGTTCCAGCACCACGACCCGTTGGCCGGCGCCAATGCCGCTGCCCGGCTGCACCGGGATTTCCCGCACCACCCCGGCAAAGGGCGCCAGCACCGGGATCTCCATTTTCATCGACTCCAGAATCACCAGCACATCCCCGGCCGCAACCCGCGCGCCCACGGCCACCGGCACCTGCCAGAGGTTGCCGGCGATAGGGCTGTCGATGCTGTATTCATTGGCCTTGAGCAGCGTGTCTTGCGCCGCTGGCGTCGCGAGCTCTTCGCTGTCGAAATGCGCCTGGCCGCTGGCGATCCAGCGTTCGCGCTCGGCATTGAAGGCGTGCTGCTGGTGCTCACGAAACGCGCCGATGCTCGCGGCTTCCCGCGTAAGAAACCCTTGGTAATCCGCCAGGTTCAGCGTGCTTTGCTCAATGCTCAGTTCGAAGCGTCCCAGGGGGAAATCCCGACGAATCCGTACCAGCTCATCCGCGCTCACGGGATAGAACCGAATCTGATCGAAGAAGCGCAGCAGCCACGGCTTGCCGTCAAACGCCGCCACTTCGCGATAGCGGTTCCACATCTGCAAGGTGCGCCCGACAAACTGATAACCGCCGGGCCCTTCCATGCCGTACACGCACAAATACGCGCCGCCGATGCCCACCGAATTTTCGGCGGTCCAGGTGCGGGCCGGGTTGTATTTGGTGGTCACCAGGCGATGACGCGGGTCCAGCGGCGTGGCCACCGGCGCGCCGAGGTAGACGTCGCCCAGGCCCATTACCAGGTAGCTGGCGTCGAACACGGTGTGGCGCACTTCATCGAGGTTGGCCAGGTCGTTGATGCGACGGATGAACTCCAGATTGCTCGGGCACCACGGGGCGTCCTTGCGCACGGTGGTCATGTATTTTTCGATGGCCAGCTGGCACGCCGGGTCGTCCCAGGACAGCGGCAGGTGCACGATGCGCGAAGGCACCTGCAGGTTTTGCCGGGTGCACACGGCGGTCCACTCGTGGCTGATCAGTGCGATCAGGTCGGCCAGGGGCAGTTGTTCCGGCTGGTAGTGGATCTGCAGCGAGCGGATCCCGGGCGTCAGGTCGATCACGCCCTTCAACGCTCGGGTTTCCAGGGCCTGCATCAGGGCATGGCCGCGAAAGCGCAGCACCAGGTCCAGCTCCGGCGCGCCGATTTCCAGCAGCAGGTGGGTGTCGCCGGCGAGGCGCGCGACCAGGCGGGTGTCGGCGTGGCCGATGTCCAGGATGATGGGGGATGCCAATTGCTCGGTGCCGGCGACGGACCGAGTTGCTCCCATCGCGAGCAAGCTCTGCTCCCGCAGGGTTTCGGCATCCTTTTGATCCCAGTTCAGGGCAAGGTCGCGGGCGGTCTTGAGGTCCACCGGTTCAAAGCGAACCTTGTCACCGGCCTTGAGCTGGCCGAGTTGCCAAAGGTCCGCCTCGATCACCGTCACCGGGCACACAAAACCGCCCAGGCTTGGCCCGTCCGGCCCCAGGATCACCGGCATGTCACCGGTGAAATCCACGGCGCCGATGGCATAGGGGTTGTCATGGATATTCGACGGATGCAGCCCTGCTTCGCCGCCGTCCGTGCGTGCCCACAATGGCTTGGGCCCGATCAGCCGAACACCGGTGCGGCTGGAGTTGAAATGCACTTCCCACTGCGTTGCGAAGAACGTGTCGATGTACGCCGGCAGGAAATATTCCGGCGCGCCGTGGGGGCCATAAATCACCCGCAGTATGCGGACCTCCGGCAGCGGTTCAGCGACTGATTGTTGCCCGGCGTTCCGGTCTTCCAACGGCAACAGATGCAACACATCGCCTGCCCGCAAGGCGCGCCCGCCATGCCCGCCAAACTGGCCGAGGGTGAAGGTGCTTTTGCTGCCCAGGTAGTCCGGCACTTGCAGCCCGCCACGCAGGCACAGGTAACTGCGCGCCCCGGCGCCGGCGAGGGTGCCCAGGCTCAGCACCGACCCGGCCTCAATCAACAACGCGGTGTTCATTGGCACGGCTTGATCATTCAACCGCAGCGGGATTTCAGCACCGGTCACGGCGACCACCGCCGCGCAATTGAAGCGCAGCAGCGGCCCGCTCAGGGTGATTTCCAGCGCCGCTGCTCCCTCGTCGTTGCCCAGCAGGCGATTGCCCAGGCGCAGCGCGCGGCTGTCCATCGGCCCCGACGGCGGCACGCCCACGGCCCAGTAGCCGAGGCGGCCGGGATAGTCCTGCACGCTGGTTTGCGTGCCTGCGCTGATCACTTCAAACGTGTCGGCCACGTAGACCAGGTCTTCCAGGCACCGCGTCCACGGCCGGCCATTGGCAAAGGGCGCGGCCAGCAGGATTTGGCGCAGGTAATCGCGGTTGGTTTCCACGCCGTACAACCGGCTGTCACTCAAAGCCCGGTGCAGATCCAGGCGCGCCTGTTCGCGGGTGGGCGCCCAGGTGATGAGCTTGGCGATCATCGGGTCGAAGTAGGGCGGGATCTCGCAGCCGGCTTCCACCCAGGTGTCGATCCGCAGGCCTTCGGCCAGCGGGAAATCCACACAGGTCAGCAAGCCGGGGCTGGGCTGGAAATCGCGGCCCGGGTCTTCGGCATACAGGCGCGCCTGGATCGCGTGGCCCTGGGAGGTTAACTCGAGTGTGTTCAGCGGCGGCATTTCCCCGGCCGCCAGTTGCACCATCCAGCGCACCAGGTCCACGCCCCATACCTGTTCGGTGACGCCGTGTTCCACCTGCAGGCGTGTGTTCACTTCGAGGAAGTAGAAGCGCCCGTCAGCACTGTCATAGATAAATTCCACGGTGCCGGCGCTGCGGTAGTTCACGGCCTTGGCCAGGGTGATGGCGGCGGCGCACAGGGCGTCGGCCATGCCTTCGGGCAGGTTCGGCGCCGGGGTTTCTTCGAGGACTTTCTGGTTGCGCCGTTGCACCGAGCAGTCGCGCACGCCGAGGGCGATCACTTCACCGGCGCCGTCGCCGAACACCTGCACTTCCAAGTGGCGCGCGTGCTCGATGTACTTCTCGATAAACACGCCGGCATCGCTGAAATTGTTCTGCCCCAGGCGTTTGACCGCCTCGAAGGACTCGCTCAACTCCACGCTGCTGCGGCATACGCGCATGCCGATACCGCCACCGCCGGCGGTGCTTTTGAGCATCACCGGGTAGCCCACGGTGTCGGCGGCCAGCAACGCGCAGGCGAGGCTGTTGAGCAGTTCGGTGCCTTCCAGCAGCGGGATCTTGTGCTGCTTGGCCAAGGCGCGGGCGGTGTGCTTGAGGCCAAATACCCGCAGCTGTTGCGGCGTCGGCCCGACAAAGGCGATGCCGGCGTTTTCACAGGCTTCGGCAAACGCGGCGTTCTCCGACAGGAAGCCGTAGCCGGGGTGGATCGCCTTGGCCCCACAGGCCTTGGCGGTGGCGAGAATTTTTTCCACCGCCAGGTACGTACTGGCCGCCGCGCCTTCACCGAGGCTGTAGGCCTCGTCGGCTTGCTGGATATGCAGGCTCGCCGCATCGGCCTCGGCGTACACGGCGATGCCCTTGACCTGCAGCTCGCGCAAGGTGCGCAGGATGCGGCAGGCGATGGCGCCACGGTTGGCAATCAACAGTTTTTCGAACATGGCAAAACCCTGCGGGCCGTCCCGCAAAGTGGGGGAGCACTGCGGTCGTCCGCAGTGCGTGCAGTCAGTGTGGATCCCACATTGGCGCGCTATTGTTTGCGGATGCACTGCCCGGCTCGGGATTGGCACAGGGCAAACAGCCAACGGCGCAGGCGCTTGAGTTTCAGTTCCATACCAGCAGCTCCGCAGGGGTGGGGTTGTAGGCGTTGCATGGGTTGTTCAACTGCGGGCAGTTGGAGATCAGCACGATCACATCCATCTCCGCCCGCAGGTCGACGTACTTGCCGGGGGCGGAAATGCCGTCTTCGAAGGTCAGCCCGCCGTCGGCCGTCACAGGCACATTCATGAAGAAATTGATGTTCGGTCCGATGTCGCCTTTGCCGAGGCGGCCGTCGTGGGCACAGGCGCGCAGGTAGTTGTCGCGGCAGCTGTGCATGTAGCGTTTTTCCAGGGCGTAGCGCACGGTGTTGCTCTCTTGGGCGCAGGCGCCGCCGAGGGTGTCGTGGCGCCCGCAGGTGTCATCGACGATGGTCAGCATCGGCTGGCCGAGGTTGGAATACAGCACGCTGCCGGTGCCCAGGTACACGCTGTTCTGCCGGCGCAACGTGCGTTGCACGTCGTAGCGTTCACGCGGGTTTTTCACGCTGTAGAACAACGTGTCGACGGCCTGGTTGCCCTCCAGGTCGAGGATGCGCAGGGTCTGCCCGGCCTTGACCTCCATCAGCCACGGTTCGCCGGCGGGGATGGTTGCGCGGTACACGGCCGCGTCCGGTTGTTTCAGTGCGATAGACATGGCAGCTCCTCAGGCGAACAGGCGGTCGGTGTTGATAAAGCCGCGCTCGTTTTCCGGGCGCGAGGTGCGGCAGTGTTCGGCGACGCTTTTGTCGGCGTTCATCCAGCTCAGTTTCAGCGGTTGCGGGGCGTATTGCGGGTTCGGGTCCATGGGGTGTTGCAGTGCAGTGAGCACCACCAGGGTGTCCATCGGCGCATAGAGTTCGATGTAGTCGCCGGCCCTGGAATTACCCGGTACAAAGTGCAGGCCACCGTCGCTGTCCACCGTGACTTTGCTGAACAGGTTGAGGGTCATCAGCAGGTCGGACAGGCCCAGGCCCCACTTGCCCAACTCCACCAACAGGTTGTCGGTGCCGTTGCGGAAGAAGCCGTTGCGCAGTTCCTGGTAGCGGCCCTGGCCGTACTTCTCGGCGACTTCGGCGGCGCACAGCACGCCGCCGATGCTGTCGCTCCAGCCGCAGGTGTCGGCGGTGATCGCGGCCAGCACGCGGCCCATGTCCGAGTACAGGCAATGGCCGGTGGTGAGCTTGGCGGTGTGTTGGCATTTGAGGCTGTCGGGCAGGTTCAGGCGCTCGGTTTTTTCGTTGGCGTTGAGCAGGGTCAGGCTGACGTTGGCGCCGCCGCGCAGGTCGGTCAGGCGCAGCAGTTGGCCGCGCTTGAGCACGAACGAACGGTGACCGCCGCCGGGCAGCATTTCTTCGGCGAAGGGTGGGAACAGTTGGGTGGAATCGGTCATTTGGACGTGGCTCCAAGTTCGGCGGCGAGCGCCTTGCGGCGTTCGCTGTTCAAAGGGATGTCGTAGGTAATGCGCGCGCCATAGGCGCCGGGGGCGTGGGGATCGACGCGAACCTTGTCGAACACCAGCAGGCGCGTGCCGAGGCTGAAGCCTTCGCTCAGGTCATGGGTGACCATGAACACCGTCAGCCGGGTTTCGCGCCACAGTTCCAGCAGCAGTTGGTGCATGTCTTTGCGAATGCCCGGGTCGAGGGCGCCGAAGGGTTCGTCCAGCAGCAACACGCGGGGTTTCATGATCAGGGCCTGGGCGATGGCCAGGCGTTGTTGCATGCCGCCGGAGAGCTGCGCGGGGTACTTGTCCAGGGCGTGGCCGAGGCCGACCTTGTGCAGCAGCGCGGCAGCCTGTTCGCGGGCGTCCTTCCTGGTTTTACCGAACAGCCGGCCCAGCAGGCGAGAACGTGGCAGTTCCAGGCCAAGGGCGACGTTGTCGAGCACCGTCAGATGCGGGAACACCGAGTAGCGCTGGAACACCACGCCACGGCTGGCATCCGGCTCGGCGGCGAGGGCCTGGCCGTCCAGCAGGATCTGGCCCTTGCTCGCGGTTTCCTGGCCTAGCAGCAGGCGCAGGAAGGTCGACTTGCCACAGCCGGACGTGCCCACCAGCGTGCAGAATTCACCCTCGGCGACCTGCAGGTTGAGGCCTTCGAGCACCACCTGATCGCCATAGCGCTGCCACACATTATTGACGCTGATAAAACTCATGCCCGCGCTCCTTCGTACCAGGGGAACGCACGCCGGGTCAGGGCCTTGAGGCCCCAGTCCATCAGCCACGCCAGCAGCGTGATCCACACCACGTAAGGCAGGATCACGTCCATCGCCAGGTAGCGTCGTACCAGGAAGATCCGGTAGCCCAAACCGTCGGTGGAGGCGATGGCTTCGGCGGCGATCAAAAACAACCACGCCGAGCCGAGCATCAGCCGCAGCGAGATCAACAGGCGCGGCAGCAATTGCGGCAATACCACACGCAGCATCAGGGTCCAGGTGGAGGCGCCGAGGGTCTGCGCCTTCACCAGCAGCTCGACCGGTATTTCCCGTGCGCGCTGCTCCAGGTCGCGGGCCAGGCACGGGGTGACGCCGATGACGATCAGCATCACCTTGGACAATTCCCCCAGCCCGAACACGATGAACAGGATCGGCAGGATCGCCAGCGGTGGCACCATCGACAGCACCGTCAGCAACGGTGACAGCGGCGCGCCAAACAGCGGCAGCGTGCCGGCGGCGATCCCCAGGCACAGGCCGGCGAGGGCGCTGATGCCCAGGCCGATGGCGAGGCGCCGCAGGCTGGCGGCGCTGTCCTGCCACAGCACGTATTCGCCGGTGCGGGTGTCGGCGTTGAAGGCCAGGCGCTTTACCGCGTCAAGCATTTGCCCGGCACCGGGCAGCAGCTTGTCGTTGGGGTTGTCCGCCAGGCGCTCGGCCGAGCCCACGAAGTAAGCGAACAGCAGCAGGGCGAACGGCAGCAGCACCAGCAACAGGCGGCTGGAACGGTCCGGGTGACGGTTGATCAGGCGCATGGCCGGGTCCTCTTACAGCTTGCCGTCGGCGGCCATCTGTACGTAGCTGGGGTCGAACTGCAGCTTGAGGTTGGCCTTGTCGCCGCTGGTCACACCGTTGGCGAAGCGCATGCCCACGGCGCTGGCGTCCTTGGCGCCTTCACCCAGCAGGCCGTGTTTAAACGAGAACTCGGCGACTTTGCCCATGGTGGCGGGCAACTGTGGACTGATGGCGAAGGCCAGGGCTTCCTGGGGCGTGGCGAACAGCTTGGTAGTGTCCAGTTGCGACTGGAAGCCCGCAAGGTCCGTGCCGGAGGCCTTGGCCATATGTTCGAGGGCTGCGGTGCTGGCGGGGCCCTTGGCGTTCATCAGCGCGACCACTTCGAACCAGGCGCCGGTGAGGGCTTTGCCCAGGGCCGGGTTGTCTTTGAGGACCTGGGTGTTGACCACCATCATGTCCATGATTTCGCCGGGCACTTTGCTCGAGTCGAACACCTGGCTAACCCCGGGCTTGGCCTTGATCTCCGAAAGCATCGGGTTCCAGGTGGTGACGGCCTGGACCTGGTCGGTGTTGAAGGCCGCCGCGATGTCGGCATCGGAGGTGTTGACCACCTTCAGGTCTTTTTCCGTCAAGTCCGCCGACTCCAGCGCGCGGGCCAGCAGGTAGTGGGACACCGAGAGTTCCACCAGGTTGACGTTCATGCCCTTGAGGTCGGCCACAGTCTTGCCGGTGCCCTTGATCACCACGCCGTCGTTGCCGTTGGAGAAGTCGCTGACCACCAGCGCGGTGCTGTCCACGCCACCGGCGGCGGGGATGGTCAGGGCGTCCATGTTGGTCATGGTGCAGCCGTCGAACTGGCCGGCGGTGTATTGGTTGATGGATTCGACGTAGTCGTTGAGCTGCACCATGTCGATGGTGATGCCGTATTTCTTCGCCCACTTGTCGAGGATGCCTTGGCTGCCGGCGTACTCCCACGGCATCCAGCCGGCGTAGATCGTCCAGCACACGCTGAAGTGTTTTTTGGGGGCGGCTTGGGCCTGGACGCTCAGCACGGCGGCAAAGACGACGGCGAGCAGGGCGGGTAAACGGATTGAGGGCATGGGGCTTCTCCAGTTGATCAAGGGCGAGCAGGAGCAACGCGGCACCGTGAGCGGTGGCTTGTCTCCCGGGCTTTTATCCCGCCGTGTAACCTCAACTGGAGGTCGCCAACTCTCGGACCAGCCACTCGCTTTCGGCGAGCCGGAACCCTAGTCGGCCATTGCAAATTGTGGTGCCGCGAACCTGTATCAATCCTGCACGCAAGAGACAAAGCGAGAGTCGTGCCAAGTGGCTTCGATGCCCGGCGGTTCAGCCGGGCTGGCGGGAGAGGAGGGTGTAGAAGAGGGCGTTGTGCGCCACGCGGGTGCGTCGGCGCACTGCTATGAGGCGCTTACAGCTGGAACTTGCTGACCAGCACATTGAACGAGGTGGCCAGGCGCGACAGGTCCTGGCTGGAGGCGTTGGTCTGGTGCGCACCGGCGGCGGTCTGGGTGGACAGGTCCTGGATGTTGAGCAGGTTGCGATCCACTTCCCGGGCCACCTGGGCCTGTTCCTCGGACGCCGAGGCGATTACCAGGTTGCGCTCGTTGATACTGGCCACGCTGGAGGTGATGCGTTCCAGCGCCTGACCGGCATTTTGCGCCAGGGTCTGGGTGTTGTTGGCCCAGGTCAGGCTTTTGTTCATGGCGGCCACGGCGCCGTCGGCACCGGCCTGGACTTCACCGATCATTTTCTCGATGTCGACCGTGGAGGTCTGGGTGCGGTGGGCCAGCGCCCGCACCTCATCGGCCACCACGGCAAAACCACGGCCTTGTTCACCGGCTCGGGCAGCTTCGATGGCGGCATTGAGGGCCAGCAGGTTGGTCTGGTCGGCAATGCCGCGGATCACATCGATCACCTTGCCGATTTCACGCACCTGGTCGGCGAGGTCGGCGACCGATTGGGTCGAATCGTTGATCTCGACCACCATCGATGACATGCCCGACACGGCCTGCTCCACCTGCTGGCGGCCGTCCTCGGCTTCGGCGGTGGCCTGGCGCGATGCCTCGGAGGTCGACACGGCGTTGCTCGCCACTTCGTCGACCGCTGCGGTCATCTGGTTGACGGCGGTGGCGGCTTGCTGGATTTCGTCGTTCTGGCGGGTCAGGCTACGGCTGCTTTCGTCGGTGACCGCGCTCAGCTCTTCGGCGGCCGACGCGAGCTGGTCGGAAGCGTTGGCGATTTCCACCAGGGTGCTTTTCAGGCCGCCCTGCATATCCGACAACGCCATCAACAGTTGCCCGGCTTCGTCGGTGCGCTCGGTAACGATGGCTTGGGTCAGGTCACCCTTGGCAATGCGCTGCGCGCCTTCCACCGCCTGGGCGATGGGACGGGTGATGAGCCGCGTGATCAGCACGCCAATGATGATTGCAATGATGAAGGCCAGCACGATGCCGGCAATCATCCAGGTCATCGCGCTGTTGCGCAGCTCGTCGGCGGCGGCGGCACCTTCCTTGATCTGGCGGTTATTGGAGTCGACCATCACGCGAATCAGCTCACGTGCCTGGCGGAACAGTTCATTGTTACTGGTGTTGAGCTGCGTACGGGCTTGCGCAAGCTGGCCGGCATCGAGCATCGCGATGATGCCTTCGGAGTTACTGACGTAGGTGGGCCAGATCTGGTCGAACTTGTCGCCGGCTGCCCGTTCGTCATCTTCCAACGGTGTGGCGCGATAAATGGCGTAGGCGGTCTGGCTGCGTTTGAGTTCGTTGGCGATGTCCTGGCGCACGCGTTCGCGGTCCTGCTGGGCCACATCGCCATTGCTGGCATCCACCAGGCGATACAGGCCACGGTTGTGGGCGACCATGCCATTGAGGGTGGCGGCGGTATTGCTCACCGAGACCAGGTTGTTCGAGAAGGTCAGTTCAAGCGCCGAAGCCAGCCGTGTCACGCCCTTGATACCCAAGGCGCCCACGACGAGGGTGATGAACGCGCACAATACAAATGAGAGCAGCAGTTTGGTTGAAATCTTCATGACTGGAATCCGGGGATGAGGGGAGGAAGCTCGCGCTAGAGCCTCCCTGGCATTGTGCGATGTCGTAATGACATCATGCAAATCCGGAAAGTTTCAGTTCGTATAAAAAAGCCCTGTTCATGACAGTTACACACATGTTTCAAACTATTGCGAAAACGCACCAGTTTCGTTTTTTGATGTCAGATATTTCGTCATTCAGTGAAAGCTGAATGCCGCCCTCCAGCGTCGCTGGAGGTGCTCTTCCGCGGTCCAGGAGGCCGCCATGTATCGACGACTGCTGCTCAGCGCTTTACTCGGTCTGACCCTTTCCGCTTGTGTGCCCTACTACGATGGAGGCCAGAGCTACTACCGTTCCGAGGTCTACACCTCACCGGCGCCGGCTTATTACTATGGCGGCGGCACGGCGTATCAATATCGCCGTGATTACTACCCGTCGCCGCGTTACTACGCTCCGGCACCGCGTTATTACTCGGCACCGCGTTATTACCAGCCGGCGCCTCGCTATTACCCGTCAGGGCCAAGGGCCGGTTACCGGCCATACCCGAACCAAGGCTGGGGGGATCGTTGGAACAATGGCGGGCATGGACGCGGTGGCGATCATGACCGTGGAGGTGGCCGCGGCGGTCACCGTTGACCGGCCTGTATGACAAGCGGCGCATGAAGCGCCGCTTTTTCATGGGCGCAAAACCTCAGTAATCGGACAAGTCCGCCAGCGGGTGCCGGCCTTCCCACGCCTTGGTGAAGTGCGCCTGCACCACTGCGTCCGGGACCGTATTGATGTCCGGCCAATGCCAATGGGGTTTCTGGTCCTTGTCGATCAACCGCGCGCGTACCCCTTCGCTGAATTCCGGATGGCGGCAGCAGTTCAGGCTCAGGGTGTATTCCATCTGGAACACCTCGGCCAGGGACAGATGGCGGGCCCGTTGGATCTGTTCCCACACCAGGTGCGCGGTCAGCGGGCAGCCCTCGCTCAATGTCTTGCCGGCGCGATTGAACAGTGGGTCCGCGTGGTCGCGCAGCGGGCTCAAGGCGCGCCAGGCGCTGCGCACATCGCCGACGTCCAGCCATTCGTCGATCTGTGCCCGGCGCGGCAGCCATTGCGCCTCGGGTTGCTGGGCCACGGCTTCCTGGGCCAGGGCCTTGAACAGGCTGTTGAGCTGTATCGCGGTCTGTTCCTGCCAGTTCAGTTGCAGCAAGCCATCGAGCAACTCGTCTTGTTGATCGTCGCGCAGGAAACGGTCGGCCAGGCCCAGGTCCAGAGCGTCACGGCCGTTGATATGGGCACCGGTAAGGCCAAGGAATAAGCCCAGCTTGCCCGGCAGGCGCGACAGGAACCAGCTTGCGCCCACGTCCGGGTACAGGCCGATGCTGATCTCGGGCATGGCCAGGCGGCTGCTCGGCGTGACAATCCGTATGGCCGCACTTTGCAGCAGGCCCATGCCCCCGCCCAGCACGTAACCGTGGCCCCAGCAGATCAACGGCTTAGGGTAAGTGTGCAAGCGGTAGTCGAGACGATATTCCGCAGCAAAAAACTGTGCGGCCAGGGCCGGCACTTCACCCGGCTGCTCGCGGCAGGCCTGGGCCAGGCTGCGCACTTCGCCCCCGGCGCAAAAGGCCTTGGGCCCGTTGCCACGCAGCAGCACACAGACGATGGCCGGGTCTTTGGCCCAGGCCTCCAGGCGATCTGTCAGGGCCAGGATCATCGGCAAAGAGAGGGCATTGAGGGACTTTTCAGCGTCGAGGCTGGCGATGCCGACGCGGGCGCCGCCACTGCCGGTCAGTTCTTCGAAGTGCAGATTCATCGTGACCTCAATCGAGAAGGTGAAGGATCAGTATGATCGCTTCGTGGGAAAGTGCCGGTGGTGTGTCAGATCAATTGACAAGCAGGGCCGGCTTTCCTAGGGTTCGCCTCATTCTTTTCTACAAGACATTTCAACTATGACCGAAGGCGACCGTATCAAACTCGAACCCAGCTGGAAACACGCCCTGCGTGATGAGTTCGATAAGCCCTACATGGGCCAGTTGCGCGAGTTCCTGCGCCAGGAACATGCCGCCGGCAAAGAGATCTACCCGCCCGGCCCGCTGATCTTCAATGCGCTTAACTCAACGCCGCTGGACAAGGTCAAGGTGGTGATCCTCGGCCAGGACCCGTACCACGGCCCCGGCCAGGCCCACGGTTTGTGCTTTTCGGTACAACCGGGAGTGCCGGCACCGCCGTCTTTGGTCAATATCTACAAAGAGCTCAAGCGCGACCTGAACATCGACATCCCCAACCACGGCTGCCTGCAAAGCTGGGCCGACCAGGGCGTGTTGCTGCTCAACACCACCATGACCGTGGAACGCGCCAACGCCAATGCCCATGCGGGCAAGGGCTGGCAGTTCTTTACCGATCGGATTATCGAGGTGGTCAGCGAGCACCAGCCGCACCTGGTGTTCCTGTTGTGGGGCGCCCATGCCCAGGGCAAGCAGAAACTGGTCGATGCCACCAAGCATTTGGTCCTGACGTCGGTGCATCCGTCACCGTTGTCGGCGTATCGGGGGTTCCTGGGGTGCGGGCATTTCAGCCGCACCAACAAGTTTCTTGAGCAGAACGGCGAGACGCCGATTGAGTGGCGCCTGCCGCCGCTCTAAGGCCAGGCACAGTTCAACCTGTGCCGAAGGTTTAGATTTTTTCCGGCTGACGGTTCCAATGCCGAAACAACGGCTCCGCCAGAAACAGCACAAACAACAAGCGCATCACCTGCATCGCCGTCGCCAACGGCACCGACAGTTGCAGGGTCTCGGCCGTAAGGCTCATCTCGGCAATCCCGCCGGGCATCATGCCCAGGGTCAGCGAGCGCAGGTCCAGGTGGGTGAGGGCGCTCAAGCCCACCGCGGCCAACGTTGCCAACGCCATGGTCAAGGCCGTGCCGATCAAGGTGCGGCCCATGAACGACGGTGCTCGACGAAAGAACTGCCGATTGAAGTGACAGCCCAACCCGCTGCCGATCAACCACTGGCCGATCTGGCTGCCGCCGTCGGGCAGGCCGATATGCAGGTCCCACACCACGCTGGCCGTCGCACTGACCAGCAAGGGGCCGAACAGCCACGGGTTAGGCTGGCGCAAGCGCTGCCAGCCCCAGGCCACCAGTGCCCCGAGTGGAAACAGCAGCGCCAGCCACGCCCAACTGACCGGCGCCGGATGAAACTGCGGCGCACCGCCGCCCAACAGATACTTGAAGATCGCCGGCACACACAGCACCACCACCAGCACACGCAGGCTTTGCCCAGCCGCGACACGGCTGAGTACCGCGCCATTGCGCGAGCCGAGGTTGACCATCTCCCCGGAACCGCCCGGCATGCTCGAGAAAAACGCGGTGGCGCGGTCTTCACCACTGCGGCGCATCAACCACACGCCGACCACGCTCGACAGGCTGGTGACCAGCGCCCCGAAGAAAATCAGGCCGAAGTGGCTCATCACCTGTTCGATCACCACCGGGGTGAAGTGCAGGCCGATGCCGATGCCCACCACCCATTGGCCGCATTTGCGCCCGCCGGGAATCTCCGCCAACTGCCACGGCGTGAGGCAACGCACGAGGATGATCGCCAGTAAGGAGCCGACCATGTACGGCAAAGGCCAGCCGACCAGGCTGGCCAGGTAACCGCCGGCCAGGCCGACCAGCGGTGTTCCCCACCAATGTTTAAAGGTGACCTCAGACATCGGCCACGGCACGACGCTGCAGGGCACGTTTGCGGTAGATGCGCACCAGCGGGAAGGCCAGCATCAACGCGGTCAGTACCCACACACCGAAGGTGATCGGGCTTGACCAGAGAATCTGCAGGTCACCGTTGGAAATCGACAGCGCGCGGCGCAGGTTCTGCTCCATCAGGCCGCCGAGGATAAAGCCCAGCAGCACCGGCGACAGCGGGAAGTCCAGCTTGCGCAGGATGTAGCCGAAGATGCCGATGCCGACCATCAGGAACAGGTCGAAGGTGGTGGCGTGCACCGCGTACACACCGATCGCGGTGATGATCGCGATCACCGGCACCAGCGCCCAGTTCGGCACGGCGAGGATGCGCGTGAAGATGCGGATCATCGGGATGTTGAGGATCACCAGCATGATGTTGGCGATAAACAACGAGGCGATCAGGCCCCAGACGATATCCGGTTGCTGTTGGAACAGCAGCGGGCCGGGGGTGATGTTGTACAGCGACAGGGCGCCGATCATCACGGCGGTGGTGCCCGAACCGGGAACGCCGAGGGTCAGCATCGGCACCAGGGCACCGCAGGCGGACGCACCGATGGCGGTTTCCGGTGCCGCCAGGCCGCGCATGTCGCCCTGGCCGAATTTACCGCTGGCACCGGCCAGGCGTTTCTCGGTCATGTAGGCCACCGCCGAGGCCAGGGTCGCGCCCGCGCCGGGCAGTACGCCCATGATGAAACCGAGCAGGCCGCAGCGAATGTTCACCACGAACACCGAACCTGCTTCCTTCAGGTTGAACATCATCCGCCCGGTGGCTTTCACCGCTTCCTGGCCACGGTGGGTTTTTTCCAGCAGCAACAGGATCTCGCTGATGGAGAACAAGCCCAATACCAACACCACAAACTGGATGCCGTCGGTGAGGTGGATGTTATCGCCGGTAAAACGGTACACGCCGCTGTTGGCGTCGATGCCCACGGCGGAAAGGAACAGGCCGATCAGCGCCGCCACAAAGGTCTTCAACGGTTTGTCACCGGCCATGCCGCCCAGGCAGACAATCGCAAACACCATCAGCACGAAGTATTCCGCCGGGCCGAAGGCAATCGCCCATTTGGCCAGCAGCGGCGCGAACAGCACCATGCCGCAGGTGGCGATAAACGCGCCGATGAACGAACTCCACGCGGACAACGACAGCGCCACGCCGGCCAGGCCTTTGCGGGCCATCGGGTAGCCGTCGAGGGTGGTCATCACGGTGGAGGCTTCGCCCGGGATGTTCAGCAGGATCGAGCTGATACGGCCGCCGTATTCGCAGCCCAGGTACACGGCCGCCAGCAGGATCAGCGCCGATTCCGGCGGCAGGCCCAGGGCGAATGCGATGGGGATCAACAGCGCCACGCCGTTGATAGGGCCCAGGCCCGGCAACAGGCCGACCACGGTGCCGATCAGGGTGCCGCACAGGGCAGTCACCAGGTTGTAGGGGGACAGTGCAACGCCGAAGCCCTGGCCCAAATAGCCGAAAGTATCCATATCAGTTCTCCAGAACGTCGAGCAGGCCGAGGGGCAGCGGAACATCCATGGCTTTATCGAACAGCAGATAAAGACCGATGGCCATCAGGCTGACGATCACCACGCTGGGCACCCAGCGGCCGCCATACAGGCGCGCCATGGGGATGCCGATCAGCATGCTGCTGAGGATGAAGCCCAGGGGCTCGAAGGTGCCGGCAAACACGATCAACAGCGCGACGCAGATGCCGATCTTGACCAGGGTCTGGCGGTCGAGCGCCGGCTCTTCTTCAGTGTGTTTGGTGGGTTGCGGGCGGAACAGCATGTAGATCAGCGCCAGGCTCATCAGCCCGAGCATCAGCAATGGGTAGGCGCGGGGCCCTACGGGTTCGTAGGAAAACGACGCCTGGTAGGGCCAGGCCATCAGCGCCAGACCGGCGCACGCCAGCAGCAGCGCGGCGGCGAATATGCGTTGTAAGAGCATGTTGAACTCCTGGGCCATGCCTGGGGTTTGCCAGGCATGGCCGCGCGACAGAGGGGCGATTACTGGATCAGGCCGAACTCTTTGGCCAGCACTTTGTAGTCAGCCACCTGTTTCTTCACGTAGGTGTCCAGCTCCGGGCCGGTCATGGCGAACGGGAACAGCTCGCGCTGGTCACGCAGCTTGGCGAACTCATCGGAGGCCAGCAGTTTGTCGAAGGCCTCCTGCCACCAGGCGTAGTCGGCATCGCTGACTTTTGGCCCGAGGTAGAAGCCACGCACCACCGGCCAGACGATGTCGTAGCCTTGCTCTTTGGCGGTCGGAATATTCTTCATTTCCGGCTCGTCCAGGCGTTCCTCGGAGAACACCGCCAGCAGACGCATGTCACCGCTGAGGATGTGCGGCATGGAGTCGGAGATGTCGGTACTGCCGACCTGGATATGTCCGCCGAGCAGGGCGGTGGCGATTTCACCGCCGCCTTCGAGCGCCACGTAGCGCAGCTCGCGCGGGTTGATCCCGGCGGCCTTGGCGATCAGCGCGGTTTGCATCCAGTCCTGGCTGCCGACGGTGCCGCCGGAACCGATCACCACGCTGCCGGGATCTTTCTTCAGGGCTTTGACGAGATCGTCGAGGGTTTTGTAGGGCGAATCGGCTTTAACGGCGATGGCACCGTAGCTGGTACCCACGGCGGCCAGCCAACGTACGGCGCTCTCATCGAAGCGCCCGAATTTGCCCTGGGCCAGGTTCAACAGCGAACCGCTGGACCAGGCCACGAGCGTACCGCCGTCCGCAGGACGCTGGGCCACCACGGCGTTGTAGGCCACCGCGCCCACGCCGCCCGGCATGTAGGTCACGCGCATTGGTTTGCTCAGCAGTTTCTCGTTGACCAGCGCGCTTTGCGCCAGTTTGCAGGTCAGGTCAAAACCACCGCCGGGGGAGGCCGGGGCGATGCATTCCGGGCGCTTGGGTTCGTCGGCGGCCAGCAGTTGGCCGGCGAACAGCATGCAGCCGGCGGCGAGGGCCAATTTACGCAATGAAGGGGTCATGGTGATCTCCGTCTTTGTTGTTATGAGTGGCTTACCAGAGCGCAACGCTGTAGCTGACCAGCAGGCGCATTTCATCCGCATCACGGGCTGAATAGTTGGAACGGTAGGTGGCATTGCGCAGGCGCACGGCCACATCCTTGAACGTACCGCTTTGCACCACGTACTTGATCTCGCTGTTGCGCTCCCATTCCTTGCCGGTGTCGCCGTTCCTGAGCTTGATATTGTCACCCGAGAGGTAACGGCTCATGAAACTCAGGCCGGGAATGCCCAGCTTGGCGAAGTCGTAGTCGTAGCGCGCCTGCCAGGAGCGCTCTTCGGCGCCGGCAAAGTCGTTGATCTGCACGAAGTTGACCAGGTACGGGTCGCTGCCATCCACGTACGGAAAGGCACTGTCGCCGGACATATGCTGGTAGCCGGCGCTGAGCTTATGGCCATTGAGGGCATAGCTGAACAGGCCGTTGAGGGAGGTGTTGTCGATCTTGCCGCCACGGGCTGCGCCTGCGTCATCGCTGATCGCCAGGCGCAGGTCGGTGGCGAAGGTGCCGGGGCCCATCGGGCGTGCGGCGACCAGGCCGAGGAAGTGCTGGCGGTACACGTCGTCGAGTTGGGCGAAGTGGTAGCTGCCGGTGATCTTGTCGGCGAACTTGTAGTCGACACCGCCGAAGTTGAAATGCTTGCCGGTGGCACCGCTGAGGAAGCGGCTGTTCTTGTTGTTGAGGGCGATGTCCTCGTAGTTGCTGTCGTCGCGGTCCTTGGCCTTGTCGAGGCGGCCGCCGGTGAAGACCAGGTTCTTGAATTCCTTGGAGGTGATCAGGCCACCGTTGAAGGTCTGCGGCAGGATGCGCCCGTCATTGGGCTTGAGGATCGGCAGTTCAGGCATCAGCGAGCCGATCTTGAGCTCGGTGGCGGAAATCTTCACTTTGCCGGTCAGGCCCAGCTTGGAGTACTCATTGGCGGCGCGGCCATCGTCGTGGGTGGGCAGCAGGCCGGTGCCGGTGCGGTCGGGGCTGGAGTCGAGCTTGACCCCGAGCATGCCCAGCGCATCCACGCCAAAGCCGACGGTGCCGTCGGTGTAGCCCGATTGCAGGTTGAGCATGAAGCCCTGGGCCCACTCGTCGCGCTTGGACTGCTGGGCGCTGGTGCCGTCGCGAAAGTCGCGGTTGAAGTACATGTTGCGGGTTTCCAGGGTCGCGCTGCTGTCTTCGAAGAAGGCAGCCTGGCCAAGCGGCGAAAAGCCGGCAAGGGCAGCGGCACTGGCAAGGGCGGTGTGGGTCAGGCGGGAAATACGAACAGGCGGGCAAGCCTGTGGCTGTGTCGACAGCATCGTGGTGCACTCCGTTATTGTTCTTATTTTGGCGAAAACGCTTCGAGGCGTTTTTCGGGCGCGACTCATCAGGTCGCTCGGCAGGCATGACCTACCGTGGCTGGATGCTAAAGGGCGAAGCTTTCACTAACCTTTCAGGTGCCTTTCAATGTTTTCAGGCTTCACAGGGCAGTCGGCGCCTGTAAACTGCCCGGCAAAGCGTGGCGCCGACCACGTCCGAATAAGGTGGAAATCCATGCGTGTCCTTCTGGTTGAAGACCATCTGCAACTCGCCGAAAGCGTCGCCCAAGCGCTCAAGAGCACAGGTTTGACCGTTGACGTATTGCATGACGGCGTGGCCGCCGACCTGGCCTTGGGCAGTGAGGATTACGCGGTGGCCATCCTCGATGTGGGCCTGCCGCGCATGGACGGCTTCGAGGTGCTGGCGCGCTTGCGGGCGCGTGGGAAAAACCTGCCGGTGCTGATGTTGACCGCGCGCAGCGATGTGAAGGACCGCGTGCATGGCCTGAACCTGGGCGCCGATGACTACCTGGCCAAACCGTTCGAACTGACCGAGCTGGAAGCCCGGGTCAAGGCGCTGCTGCGCCGCAGCGTATTGGGCGGCGAGCGCCAGCAGGCCTGCGGTGTGCTGGTCTATGACCTCGACACCCGCCGTTTCACGGTGGGCGGCGAGTTGATGACGTTGACCTCCCGCGAGCAAGCCGTGCTTGAAGCGCTGATTGCCCGCCCAGGCCGGGTGATGAGCAAGGAGCAACTGGCTTCCCAGGTGTTCGGCCTGGACGAAGAGGCCAGCCCCGACGCCATCGAAATCTACGTGCACCGCCTGCGCAAGAAGCTCGATGGCCACCCCATCGCCATCGTGACGTTCCGCGGTCTCGGCTACCTGCTGGAAGCCCGCGATGCATAAGCCCAGCAGCCTGCGCTGGCGCCTGCTGTGGAACCTGGCGCTGCTGCTGGTGCTGTTGATGCTCGCCAGTGGCATGAGTGCCTACTGGAACGGTCGCGAAGCGGCCGACACCGCCTATGACCGCACGCTGCTGGCCTCGGCGCGTACCATCGCCGCCGGCCTGACCCAGGTGGACGGTACCCTCAGCGCCAACGTGCCCTATGTCGCCCTCGACACCTTTGCCTACGACAGCGCCGGGCGCATCTATTACCAGGTCAATGACATTGATCAGAAGCTGATTTCCGGCTACGAAAACCTCCCCGGCCCGCCCCCGGTACGCCGCGCACCGACGACTACCCGGCGCTGGCGCGCTTCTACAACGCCAAGTACCAGGGCCAGGAAGTGCGGGTGGTCAGCCTGCTTAAGGCGGTCTCTGAACCGAACATGAACGGCATGGCGGAAATCCGCGTGGCCGAAACCGATGAGGCACGGGTGAGCATGGCCCGCAGCCTGATGGCCGACACTTTGCTGCGCCTGGGCATGCTCGCCATCGGTGCCTTGTTGCTCGTGTGGTTTGCCGTCAGCGCCGCCTTGCGCCCGCTGGAGCGCCTGCGCACGGCGGTGGAAGAGCGCCAGCCCGACGACTTGCGGCCGTTGCCGTTGGTGGAAGTGCAGCATGAGTTCGGCCCGCTGGTGCGTTCCCTCAACCACTTCACCGAACGCCTGCGCGGCCAGTTCGAGCGTCAGGCGCAGTTTATTGCCGATGCATCCCATGAGCTGCGTACCCCGTTGGCGGCGCTCAAGGCGCGCCTGGAGTTGGGCCTGCGCGCCGAAGATCCCGCAACCTGGCGCAGTACCCTGGAGACCGCCGCCCAAGGCACCGATCGATTGACCCACCTGGCCAATCAGTTGCTGTCCCTGGCGCGCATCGAAAACGGTGCCCGGGCGATTGCCGAAGGCGGCGCGCAGTTGCTGGACCTCAGCCAATTGGCCCGTGAACTGGGCATGGCCATGGCGCCGCTGGCCCATGCGCGCGGCGTGGCACTGGCGCTGGAGGCGGATGAACCGGTGTGGTTGCGTGGCGAGCCGACGCTGCTCAACGAACTGTTGAGCAACCTGGTGGACAACGCCCTGGCGCACACGCCACCGGGCGGCAACGTGATCCTGCGGGTCACGGCGCCGGCGGTACTGGAGGTGGAAGATGATGGCCCGGGTATTCCGCAGGATGAGCGCGACCGGGTTTTCGAGCGCTTTTACCGCCGCAGCCAGCAAGGCATGGGCTCAGGCCTGGGGTTGGCGATCGTGGGCGAAATCTGTCGTGCGCATCTGGCCCAGATCAGCCTGCATGACGGCGAGCACGCGGGGTTGAAGGTGCGGGTGAGTTTTATCGCCGGTTGATCAATCGAACATGGCGCGCGCTTCATCCAGCTCTGCGCGCAGTTTTTCGCTGTAGGGGTCAACCCGCAGTTTTTTCATCGCAGGCACGCTGGAGACGTCCACCTTGGCCAGGGGGTGGTCGGTGCCGTGATGGCAATACAGCACGGCAATCTGCACCAGGTCGATGTAGTCGAGGCAGGCTGAGTCCCGTTCCAGGTTCAGGTACTGGCCCGGCAGTTTCGCCAGCATTTCCGGGAAGTCCCAGCCACTCAGCAACTTGTCGCCCAGCACCGGGTGGATGCTGTCGATCACGTGGTTGAGGCTGACCGGGTCTGACAGCAGTTCGTAGTGGTCCTCGGCATAGGTCAGGATCGGCAGCACGCCGATCTGGTGCACCAGGCCGCCCAGCGCTGCCTGGTCCGGCTTGAGCTGGCTGTGGTTGCGGCACAGGGCGTAGCTGACGCCTGCCACTTCCAGGCTGCGGCGCCACACATCGCGCATTTTCTGTTCGACCACTTCGGAACGGGCGTGGAAGATCTGTTCCATCACCAGGCCGATGGCCAGGTTGCTGCTGTAGTTGGTGCCCAGCCGGGTGATGGCGGTGTGCAGGTCGGTGACTTCCTGGGTGGCGCGCAACAGTGGGCTGTTGACCACTTTGATCAGGCGCGCCGACAACGCAGTGTCGCGGCCGATCACTTTGCTCAAGTGGCTGATGCTGATTTCCGGGTCTTCAGCGGCCTGACGGATGTTCAGGGCCACTTCCGGCAATGTCGGCAGAACCAGGTCATCGTTGTCGATGGCCTTAACCAACGCCTGTTGGACTTTTTCCGCCAGTTTGTTCATTCATGCTCTCTAGGGTGTTGCAGGAAAATACGGCGACTAACGCTGGATCTCACGATCACGGTCAAGGGTGTAAGGCAGGTCAAGCAGTTGCAAACCGGGGCCTTCCAGCGTGCCTAGGTGCACATCGCCACTATCGGCAGCTTCGGCTTGCAATACCGCCAGAAGTTCAATCACCTGGTCAGCTTTTGCTGCAATCACCACTTCGCCGATGGAGCTGTTGTGGCTGGGGGAAAACAACGGGGTGCCTGGCTCGGGCATTTCAGCCGCATTCAAGCTCAAGCGGTACAGGCGACGCTTGAGTTTGCCCAGGTACTGCATGCGCGCGACGATTTCCTGGCCGGTGTAGCAGCCTTTCTTGAAGCTGACGCCGCCCACGGCCTGCAGGTTGAGCATCTGCGGGATGAACAGTTCGCGGGTCTGGGGCATGACCTGGCCGATACCGGCGCGGATCTGGCCCAGTAGCCAGTGATTCAAGTCGGTTTGTGTCAACTGTGCGGCCAATTGGCTGCGCACGCCGTCGGCTTGCTCGGCCGGTACCCAGAGTTCGGCGCGGGCGGGAGACACTCGGACGGCGATCAGGTGTTCGGTGCGGGCAACGCTGTCCGTTTCGGTGGGTAGCTCAAGGCCAAGGCCGGTCAGCGCCTGATCGCCATCGATCACACCGAAACGCACCCAGGCGGCGCTTTCGTCGGTGAGCTTGGACTTGGAGAACACCGCATATTTCTTCAGGTCCGCCAGTTGCGGTTCGAGCAGTTCGCTGGCCATGGCCAGGAGTACGCCGTCGCCCTGCAACAGGATGCGGAAGCTCGACTGCATGCGGCCTTTTTGCGTGCAGCGCGCACCGAGGCTGGCCTGGGTGTCGCTCAGGTAATTGAGGTTGCAGGTGAGTTGTCCCTGCAGGAACTTGGCAGCGTCGGAGCCGCGGACGGCGAGAACGCCTTCGTGGGACAGGGGGCAGAAGAAAGCAGAGTCAGCCATGGGTCATCGCAGGTCAAAAAGTCATGGGTGCATCATAGAGGGGCGCCCGGCAAATGGATAGTTTCCGTAGGGGGCGACCAAAGCCGACTGTTCCGGTGCCGTCGGGCCTGTATACTTGCGCTCTATTTGAGGAGCGCTCCATGGTCGAAGATGTAGAAATCAATCGTCTCTACTGGCACAGCCGTCGTGGCATGCTTGAGCTTGATGTGTTGCTGGTGCCTTTTACCAAAGAGGTGTACGCGACGCTCAATCAGGAAGATCGCGATCTCTACGTCAGGCTGCTGACTTGCGAAGATCAGGACATGTTCGGCTGGTTCATGGAGCGGGCAGAGTCCGAAGATCCTGAACTGCAGCGCATGGTCCGGATGATCCTGGATCGTGTCCAGCCCAAGTAATCGTTTCGAATGCCGCTGGCAGGCCTCACGGCTGCTGCTGGCGGCGTATCTCCTTGCCCAGCTGTTCGCGCTGGGTGCGCTGATGGTCCTCGACGCTCCCTTTGCTGTCCTCGGCGTGCTGGCATGCCTGGCCCAGGCTGTCTGGGTATTGCCGCGTTATGTTCTGCTGACTCACCGTTCGTCGATTCGTGGCCTGCGGCGCGATGAAGAGGGCTGGCAGTTATTCAGCAATGAGCGCGGTTGGCATCGCGTGCAGCTGCGGCCCGACAGCCTGGCGTTGCCGCTGATTGTGGTGTTGCGCTATCGCGTACCGGGGGAATGGCGGGTGCGCTCGGTCTGCGTGCCGACGGATTCGCAGGCCGCCGATGTGCACCGGCGACTGCGGGTTCGCTTGAAGTTCAGCCGCCGTAGGTGGTTGGCACCAGAATAGTGTCGCGGGCCTCGGGCAGCATCTGCGGGTAGTCGAGGGTGTAGTGCAGGCCCCGGCTTTCCTTGCGCTCCATGGCCGAACGGATCATCAACTCCGCGACTTGGGCCAGGTTGCGCAGTTCGATCAGGTCACGGCTGACCTTATAGTTGCTGTAGAACTCATCAATCTCATCCAGCAGCAATCGCACCCGGTGCTGTGCCCGTTGCAGGCGCTTGTTGGTGCGCACGATCCCCACGTAATCCCACATGAAGCGCCGCAGCTCGTCCCAGTTGTGGGCGATGATCACGTCTTCGTCCGAGTCGGTAACCTGGCTGGCATCCCAGCGGGGCAGGGCGGCCGGCACCGGGATGCGCGGCAGTTGTTCGAGAATGTCGGCTGCGGCCGAGCGGGCGTAGACGAAGCATTCGAGCAGTGAGTTGCTGGCCATGCGGTTGGCGCCGTGCAGGCCGGTGAAGCTGGTTTCGCCAATCGCGTACAGGCCGGGTACGTCGGTACGCCCATGCTGGTCGACCATCACACCGCCGCAGGTGTAGTGCGCCGCCGGCACCACCGGGATCGGGCCTTTGGTGATGTCGATGTTGAACGCCAGGCAGCGCTCGTAGACGGTCGGGAAGTGGGTCTTGATGAACGCTTCGGGCTTGTGGCTGATGTCCAGGTAGACGCAGTCGATGCCCAGGCGCTTCATTTCATGGTCGATGGCGCGGGCGACAATATCCCGTGGAGCCAGCTCGGCGCGCGGGTCGAAACGCTGCATGAAGCGCTCACCATTGGGCAGCTTGAGGTGTGCACCTTCGCCGCGCAGGGCTTCGGTGATCAGGAAGCTCTTGGCCTGTGGGTGATAAAGGCAGGTGGGGTGGAACTGGTTGAATTCCAGGTTGGCCACCCGGCAGCCCGAGCGCCATGCCATGGCAATGCCGTCGCCGCAGGCGCCGTCGGGGTTGCTGGTATAGAGGTAGACCTTGGCGGCGCCGCCTGAGGCGAGGATGGTGAAGCGCGCACCATAAGTATCCACTTCGCCGCTGGCGCGGTTGAGCACATAGGCGCCGAGGCAGCGTTCGCCCGGCAGGCCCAGGCGCTTTTCGGTGATCAGGTCGACAGCGACGCGTTGTTCCAGCAGTTCGATGTTGGGGCGTTGGCGGGCCTGGTCGAGCAAGGTCTTGAAGATCGCGGCACCGGTGGCATCGGCGGCGTGGATGATACGGCGATGGCTGTGGCCGCCTTCGCGGGTCAGATGGAACTCGAAGCCGCCGTCATCGCTGCCTGCATGTTCATCGCGGGTGAAGGGCACGCCCTGGTCGATCAGCCATTGGATCGCCTCGCGGCTATGCTCGACGGTGAAGCGCACCGCGTCTTCGTTGCACAGGCCGCCGCCGGCGTTGAGGGTGTCTTCAACGTGGGATTGCACCGTATCGGTGTCGTCCAGCACCGCGGCGACACCGCCCTGGGCCCAGAATGTCGAACCGTTGGCCAGGTCGCCTTTGCTCAGGACGGCAATACGCAGGTGGCTGGGAAGGGTCAGCGCAAGGCTCAAGCCGGCCGCGCCGCTACCGATCACCAGGACATCGTGTTGAAACTGTTGGCTCATTTGAAGGATTCCGCAAAAAGCGATCCACAGGGCTGGCGCAAACAGGACGCCTGGATCGGCGAATCAAAGGGTCACACGGGCCACTAGTATATAGAGGGGGGAGCGGCACAATAGCCGGGCATTCGTGGCAATGTGAGATTACGGTGCACGGCTCGGGTAAAATCGGCAGGTTATTGAGGTGGGAACTTTTTGCATAAGCCCCGACTCAATAGCAGGTTGCCCGAAAGCTGGGAAACGTTGAGTTTATTGGCCCGTCGGGAGCATTGGACGCGTCAGAAAACCGACGACAAGATTATTCGCGCAGCCGGCGTTGCCCGCGCTGCGTTTTTCGTGTGTGCCAAATCAGTGCGTGCCGGAAACTTGCTTGAAGGGGGAGAACTTTTGCGAAAAGTCCGAGTCTATGTTTGCAAGCCTGATCGTTTAGTTATGCAAGCCTCCTTCAAGTACAACGAGGAGTGTTCATGCTAACCCAGGAAGAGGATCAGCAGCTGGTCGAGCGCGTTCAACGCGGTGACAAGCGAGCATTTGATCTGCTAGTGCTGAAATACCAGCACAAAATTCTCGGGTTGATCGTGCGGTTTGTGCACGACACCCATGAAGCGCAGGACGTTGCACAGGAAGCCTTTATCAAGGCGTACCGTGCACTGGGCAATTTCCGCGGTGATAGTGCGTTTTACACGTGGCTCTACCGCATCGCCATCAACACGGCGAAGAACTATCTGGTGTCTCGCGGACGCCGCCCACCGGATAGCGATGTAAGTTCAGAAGATGCAGAATTTTACGATGGTGATCACGGCCTCAAAGATCTCGAGTCGCCGGAGCGTGCATTGCTGCGCGACGAGATCGAAGGCACCGTTCATCGCACAATTCAGCAACTGCCAGAAGATTTGCGTACGGCGTTAACTTTACGTGAATTCGATGGTCTGAGTTACGAAGACATTGCGAGCGTCATGCAGTGTCCGGTGGGGACTGTAAGGTCACGGATTTTCCGGGCCCGGGAAGCCATCGATAAAGCCTTGCAACCGTTGTTGCAGGAAAACTAAAGACAGCGGCGACAGCCAAGAGAGGAACCGCCATGAGTCGTGATGCCCTGCAGGAATCGCTGTCCGCAGTGATGGATAACGAAGCGGATGAACTGGAACTTCGTCGAGTGCTCAACGCATTTGATGATGCCGAAACCCGTGATACCTGGTCTCGTTACCAAGTCGCTCGGGCGGTGATGCACAAGGATCTTCTAATCCCTCGTCTGGATATTGCTGCGGCCGTTTCTGCCGCGCTGGCTGATGAAGCCGTTCCGGCAAAAGCTGCTCGTGGCCCTTGGCGCAGCCTGGGTCGCCTGGCAGTGGCTGCCTCGGTGACTGTTGCAGTGCTGGCCGGTGTTCGCCTGTACAACCATGACGAAATCGCCGGTGCCGAACTGGCCCAGCAGACTCAGCAACCGGTCATGGCCGGTCCGCAAGTCAAAGGCCCAGCGGTACTGGCCGGCTACAAGGAAAGCTCAGACACCACCGGCCCTATGGCCAACGGTGTGCTGCAAGGGCAATCCGGCTGGCAGGACCAGCGTCTTCCAGGCTACCTGCGCCAACACGCACAGGAATCCGCCTTGAAAGGCACTGAAAGCGCTCTGCCATACGCTCGCGCTGCAAGCCTGGAAAACCGCTGATCCGTTAAGGAGCCCTATGCGCGCCATACCGCTCCTTACGTTATTGCTCAGTGGTTGGTTTGCACTCCCCGCCCATGCCGATGAAGCCCAAGACTGGCTGACTCGACTTGGGCGTGCTGAGCAGCAGCAAAGTTTTCAAGGTACGTTTGTCTACGAACGTAATGGCAGTTTTTCTACCCACGACATCTGGCATCGTGTCCAGAATGGCCAGGTCCGTGAGCGGCTTTTGCAGCTTGATGGTTCTGCCCAGGAAGTCGTTCGTGTAGACGGTCGTACTCAGTGCGTCAGCGGCACTCTTGTCGCCGGCCTTGGCAATTCGCGTGATGCGCCCTCGCGCGCGCTCGATCCGCAAAGACTCAATCAATTCTATGAACTGGCCGTTATCGGCAAATCTCGCGTGGCCGGTCGCAATGCAGTGATTGTGTCGATTACGCCCCGTGATCAATATCGCTACGGTTTTGAGCTGCATCTTGATCGTGAAACTGCGCTGCCGCTCAAATCCTTGTTGCTGAATGATCAAGGACAGTTGCTGGAGCGCTTTCAGTTCACTCGATTGGACACCTCCACCACACCCAATGATCGCGACTTGCAGCCCAGCGGCGAATGCACCTCCATCGCCGTCGGCGACACTAAGGCAGCGGCCGTAGAGGCCACCGAGGCGTGGCACTTGGAGTGGTTGCCGCCAGGCTTTCAGCTGACCAATAGCAGCGCCCGCAAGGATCCCCATACCAAGGCCACGGTCGACAGCCTGATGTATGAAGATGGACTGGCGCGCTTTTCGGTGTTTCTTGAGCCGATCAGCGATGTGAGCGTGACCGAGACTCGCACCCAATTAGGCCCCACGGTTGCTGTATCTCGTCGCTTGAATACGGTGGATGGCGAAATGATGGTGACTGTGGTCGGCGAAATACCTATTGGCACCGCCGAACGCATCGCACTGTCGGTGCGCGGTGAAAAAAAGGCCGCCCCCAAGCCGTGAGTCGTTAATCCTATGTTCATCCAGATCTTTCACAGTACGTCCATGCCAGGTTGGCTGCCGAGAGCATGAAATGTCTGGATCAGCATTTTCACTTGCAAAAATCTCCCATGTTTTTTATAGGTCAGGGCTTGTTGGCCCTGGCCTTGTTTAGTTCGCGGAACAAAGATGTCGTTCGCAGTTTTCGGCGTTTCTTGAACCCTGTCGCTCAACCCTGCTCGTCGTAACGGGAGCTGTATGTCGATACCACGTTTGAAGTCTTACCTATCCATAGTCGCCACGGTATTGGTGCTGGGTCAGGCCGTGCCCGCGCAAGCGGTCGAGTTGCCTGACTTCACCCAATTGGTTGAGCAAGCCTCGCCTGCCGTGGTGAATATCAGTACCACTCAGAAGCTGCCGGATCGCAAAGTCTCCAACCAGCAGATGCCTGACCTGGAAGGCCTGCCGCCGATGCTGCGCGAGTTCTTCGAGCGTGGCATGCCACAACCGCGTGCGCCCCGTGGTGGCGGTGGTGGCCAGCGTGAAGCGCAGTCCCTGGGGTCGGGCTTCATCATCTCGCCAGATGGCTACATCCTCACCAATAACCATGTAATTGCCGACGCCGACGAGATCCTTGTGCGCCTGGCTGATCGCAGTGAGCTGAAAGCCAAATTGGTCGGCACCGATCCGCGTTCCGACGTGGCTTTGCTGAAGATCGAAGGCAAGGACCTGCCGGTGCTGAAGCTGGGCAAGTCCCAGGACCTGAAGGCGGGGCAGTGGGTGGTAGCCATCGGCTCGCCGTTTGGTTTTGACCATACCGTCACCCAGGGCATCGTCAGTGCCATTGGTCGCAGCCTGCCGAACGAGAACTATGTGCCGTTCATCCAGACCGACGTGCCGATCAACCCGGGCAACTCCGGTGGCCCGTTGTTCAACCTGGCGGGTGAAGTGGTGGGGATCAACTCGCAGATCTACACCCGTTCCGGTGGCTTCATGGGGGTTTCGTTCGCCATTCCTATCGACGTGGCCATGGATGTTTCCAATCAGCTGAAAAGCGGTGGCAAGGTCAGCCGTGGCTGGTTGGGCGTGGTCATTCAGGAAGTGAACAAGGACCTGGCTGAATCCTTCGGCCTCGACAAGCCGGCGGGCGCCCTGGTCGCGCAAATCCAGGACGACGGCCCGGCTGCCAAAGGCGGTCTGCAAGTCGGCGACGTGATTCTGAGCATGAACGGTCAACCGATCATTATGTCGGCCGACCTGCCGCACCTGGTTGGCGCACTCAAGGCCGGCAGCAAGGCCAAGCTGGAAGTGATTCGTGATGGCAAGCGCCAGAATGTCGAGCTGACCGTGGGTGCGATCCCTGAAGAGGGCGCGACCCTGGATGCCCTGGGTAATACCAAGCCGGGCGCCGAGCGCAGCAGCAATCGCCTGGGCATTGCCGTGGCCGAGCTGACTGACGAGCAGAAGAAAGCCTTCGATCTCAAGAGCGGCGTGGTGATCAAGGAAGTGCAGGACGGCCCGGCAGCCTTGATCGGCCTGCAGCCTGGCGACGTGATCACTCACCTGAACAATCAGGCGATTGAGACTACCAAGCAGTTCACCGACATCGCCAAGGCGTTGCCGAAGAACCGCTCGGTATCGATGCGCGTGCTTCGCCAGGGGCGTGCCAGTTTCATTACCTTCAAGCTGGCCGAGTAACCCACCCGGCCAATAAAAGCCCCGCCTTCGTGTTACGAGGGCGGGGCTTTTTTGTGGGCGATGGGCCTAGCCCATCATGCCTTTAACCAGGCGTTCCTGTTCGATCAACTCACGCTGACGTGCATCGATACGTGACGACAACGGGAAATTGCTGCCGGCGCGACGTTTGGCAAAGTCCAACTGCTGAATCGCCTGCTGGAAGTCGCCCACCAATGCAAAGTATTCGGCGCGAGCCTGATGCAGCCCGATGATATTGCCCGACAATCCACGGGTCTCAGCGACCTGGTACCACACATCCGGATCGTCCGGGCGAGACTTGAGCAAGCCATCCAGGGCCTTTTCCGCATCGGCGGTCCGATTCTGTTTAAGCAA
The DNA here is from genome assembly GCF_006517195.1 of Pseudomonas sp. NIBRBAC000502773. Classification (NCBI taxonomy): domain Bacteria; kingdom Pseudomonadati; phylum Pseudomonadota; class Gammaproteobacteria; order Pseudomonadales; family Pseudomonadaceae; genus Pseudomonas; species Pseudomonas sp. NIBRBAC000502773. The sequence goes on from NZ_CP041189.1 coordinate 4,942,758, forward strand.
CAGATCTACCCGAATCTGATTCAGCGGGTAGTTGCCGGGGTATTGGGTCAGCATCCGATCCGTGCGTTGCTGGGCATCGGGCAGGTGGTTGTTGTCGATGTCCAACTGGATTTGCGCCAGGTTGTAGGTGATGTCATTGGGCGCCTTGGCCAGCAAGGGTTGCAGGCTTTCCCGTGCCTGCTTGAACTGGGAGGCTTTGATCTGGGCGATGGCCAGGCCATAGCGCGCCACGTCGTTTTTAGGATTTTCGTCCAGTTGCGCCTGGAAGCGCTTGGCGGCGAGTCCGGAGGTGTCTTCGTATTGCAGCTGTACCCGCGCGCGAATCAGCTGGTAGCGCAGGCTGTCTTCCTTGCCGCCGGCCTTGGCCTGTTCCGCGCGGTTGCGGGTGTCGGCGATACGCGATTCGGTCACCGGGTGAGTCAGCAGGAATTCTGGCGGCTTGGCGTCGAAGCGATACTGACGCATCAGGCGTTCGAACATGGTTGGCATGGAGCGCGGGTCGTAGCCGGCTTTCTCCAGGTTGACGATGCCGATACGGTCCGCCTCCTGCTCATTCTGGCGAGAGAATCGTCGTTGTTCCTGGATGGCTGCGGCCTGGGTGCCGGCGATTGCAGCGATCCCGGCATCCCCGGCACCGGCGGCGGCCGCAATGATGCCGCCGAGGAGCGCGGCCATCATCGGGATCTGCATGCGCTGCTGCGCCTCGACACCACGGGCGAAGTGACGCTGGGACAAGTGAGCCAGTTCGTGGGCCAGCACCGACGCGTATTCCCCTTCGGTCTGGGCATTGAGAAACAGGCCGCCGTTCACGCCGACGATACCGCCGGGTGCGGCGAAGGCGTTCAGTTGCGGGCTGTTGATCAGGATGAATTCCAGGCGCCGGTCATTCACCTGGCTGGTTTCCACCAGCTTGTACACGCTGGTTTCGACGTAATCCTTGAGCTGCGGGTCGTTCAGCTGCGAGACCTGGCCCCGTAGATAGGCCAGCCAGGCGCGGCCCAGCTGATATTCCTGTTGTGGCGAGACAATGGCAGAACTGGCGTCGCCAAGTGACGGCAGGTCGTCAGCGAAGCCTGGGGAGGCCAGCAGGCAAGCCAGCGTCAGCAGGGTGGGGCGCAAAAAAGTCATGCACAGAGCCTTTCGACAAAGAGCTTACTGTAGCCGGACACTGAGCTTCGGACCAGATATTCTAAGCACCCCGAATGCGTGCCCGGAGTAAAACCATGACCGACGCTGTAGCCTTTGATGCCGAACTCGATGCCAGCGGCCTCAATTGCCCGTTGCCTCTACTCAAGGCCAAGCTGGAACTCAATCGATTGGCCAGTGGCGCTGTGCTCAAGGTGATCGCCACCGACGCAGGTTCCCAGCGTGATTTCCGCACCTTCGCCAAGCTGGCCGGCCATACCCTGCTGCATGAAGAAGACGCCGCCGGTGTGTACCGTTACTGGTTGCGCAAGGCCTGAACCGTTTGCCCCTACCACCCGAGGTTGATTGATGTTCAAAGTGTTACGAGACTGGATCCAGCGCTACTTCTCCGATGAAGAAGCCGTGGTGCTGGCGGTCCTGCTGTTCCTGGCCTTTACGGCCGTACTCACCTTGGGAGGCATGCTGGCGCCGGTACTGGCGGGGATGGTGCTGGCTTACCTGATGCAGGGCCTGGTCACCACCCTGGAGCGTTTACGCTTGCCGGGCGGCGCGGCAGTGGGCCTGGTATTCGCCTTGTTCATGGGGCTGCTGGTGGTGTTTGTCGTCGTGGTATTGCCGCTGCTGTGGCACCAACTGATCACGTTGTTCAACGAGTTGCCGGGCATGCTCGCCAAATGGCAGTCGCTGTTGCTGCTGTTGCCGGAGCGTTACCCGCACCTGGTCTCGGACGAGCAGGTGTTGCAGGCCATAGAAGTGGCGCGCGGCGAAATCGGCAAGTTCGGGCAATGGGCTCTGACCTTTTCCCTGTCCAGCCTGCCGCTGCTGGTCAACATCATGATCTACCTGGTGCTCGTACCGATCCTGGTGTTCTTCTTCCTCAAGGATCGCGCCATGATCGGACGTTGGGTGAGCGGCTATCTGCCGCGCGAACGAGCGCTGATCACCCGGGTGGCCGAAGAAATGAACCGGCAGATCGCCAACTACATTCGTGGCAAGGTCATCGAGATCATTATCTGCGGGGGCGTTACCTACATCGCGTTTATCGCACTGGACCTCAACTACGCCGCCTTGCTGGCATTGCTGGTAGGGATTTCGGTGGTGGTGCCGTATGTCGGTGCCGTGGTGGTGACGGTGCCGGTGACCTTGATCGCCTTGTTCCAGTGGGGCTGGAGCGACCAGTTCATCTACTTGATGGCGGTCTACGGCATCATCCAGACCCTGGATGGCAACGTGCTGGTGCCGCTGCTGTTCTCGGAGGCGGTCAACCTGCACCCGGTGGCGATCATCTGTGCAGTGTTGTTGTTTGGTGGGCTGTGGGGATTCTGGGGGTGTTCTTTGCGATTCCCCTGGCGACGCTGTTCAAGGCCGTGCTGGATGCGTGGCCGCGGCAGGAGCCGGTGGTGGCACCGTTGTTGTAAGGGGAGGCGCGAATCACTGCTTCATCGCCGCAGTGATCCGCGCTACAGATCAGGCCTTGTTCAACGCCTGGGCTGCGGCCAGAACGGCGTCCACATGGCCCGGCACTTTCACGCCGCGCCATTCCTGGCGCAGCACACCGTCCTTGTCGATCAGGAAGGTGCTGCGATCCACACCCAGGTATTCCTTGCCGTACAGCTTCTTCAGCTTGATGACATCGAACAGCTGGCAGACCGCTTCATCCTTGTCGCTGATCAGCTCGAACGGGAATTCCTGCTTGCCCTTGAAGTTCTCATGGGACTTCACGCTGTCGCGCGACACGCCAAACACTTCGGTGTTGGCGGCCTTGAATGCTGCGTACTGGTCACGGAAACCCTGGCCTTCGGTGGTGCAGCCCGGGGTGCTGTCCTTCGGGTAGAAGTAGATCACCACGTGCTTGCCCTTGAGGGCGGCAAGGCTGAAGGTCTGGCCGCTGGTGGCCTGGGCTTCGAAATCGGCTACGGGTTTGTCGATGACTACCGCCATGAAAAAACTTCCTTACATTGGGTTCTGTGGGCGCCACGGCTCGATCAACGCGTCGAGGTTCAGGGCATCGGCGAAATCCAGGAACTGGTCGCGCAGCCAACTGATCTGCACGCCGGCCGGCAGGGTCACGGTGAAGGTGGCGTTGAGCATGGTGCCGCCGGTTTGCGGGGCCTGGTAGGTGTCGCAGGTCAGGTTCTCCAGTTCGACGTTATGGTCGATGAAGAACTGGCACAGCTCATTGACGATGTCCGAACGGTAGGCCGAGCTGACATACGCCACATAAGGAAGCGCCTGCGGGCGATTCTCCAGGGCGGCGCTGCGCACCACGTTGACGGTGAAGTCGTGCTTCTTGGCCAGGCCCGGCAGGCCGGTCTCCAGGCGCGCCAGGGCATCCCAGGTGCCGGAAATCTGCAGGACCAGCGCACTGCACTCGCCATGGCGGGTCAGGCGGGAGGTCACCACGGCACAGCGGTTTTCATGGCTGGCGCGGCACAGGACGTTGGTCAGCTCCATGGGGTTGGCGCCGAGGGCACTGATAACAAGGAATTGTTCGCGAACTGTGGGGGTGGACATGCAGCCTTCCTAAAACGATGAGCGGTCGATACGGTGAGGGCTGTATCGATCAAAGCATGAAGGGTAGCGAAAAGCGTCGCCAAGGGATAGGAGGGGGCGTTTTCATTACGTGATCCGCCTGATTTTGCCCTGCCTCAAGTGGTGCTTTGGCCCGATGATGGCATTGCCCGTCGTTTAGTTGCGCCAGAACGCATCCTCAGGCGGTACTTCGCTTGTACAAGCATCTTGGCGCCAGTACCATTACGGCTCTCTTTTTCCGGCAGGAGCGGTTGCATGATTGCGGGCAGTATGGTGGCACTGGTCACACCCATGGATGCACAAGGTCATCTCGACTGGGACAGCCTGGGCAAACTGGTGGACTTCCACCTGCAAGAAGGCACCAACGCCATCGTGGCGGTCGGCACCACAGGTGAATCGGCCACCCTCGATGTGGAAGAACACATCCAGGTGATCGAATTCGTGGTCAAGCGCGTCGCGGGGCGTATTGCCGTGATCGCCGGCACGGGCGCCAACTCGACGCGCGAAGCCATCGAGCTGACCCGAAACGCCAAGAAAGCCGGCGCCGACGCCTGCCTGCTGGTGACCCCGTACTACAACAAGCCGACCCAGGAAGGCCTGTACCAGCACTTCCGCACCATTGCCGAAGCCGTCGACATCCCGCAGATCCTCTATAACGTGCCGGGTCGTACCGCGTGCGATATGAAGGCCGAGACCGTGATCCGCCTCTCTACCGTGCCGAACATCATCGGCATCAAGGAAGCCACCGGCGACCTGCAGCGCGCCAAGGATATCCTGGCCGGGGTGAGCAGCGATTTCCTGCTGTATTCCGGTGACGACGCCACGGCTGTCGAGCTGATCCTGCTGGGGGGCAAGGGCAATATCTCCGTGACCGCCAACGTGGCCCCGCGCGCCATGAGCGACATGTGTGCCGCCGCCATCGCCGGCGACGCCGTGACTGCCCGTGCGATCCACGAGAAGCTGATGCCGCTCAACAAGACACTGTTTATCGAATCCAACCCTATTCCCGTGAAGTGGGCGCTGTTCGAGATGGGCCTGATGCCGGACGGTATCCGTCTGCCGCTCACCCGCCTCAGCGAAGCCTGTCACGAACCGCTGCGACAGGCCCTGCGCCAGTCCGGCGTCCTGGTTTAATTGAGGAAGCACTACGCATGAAGCGATTGGCCGGACTTTCCGCACTTGCCTTGATTATCTCCAGCACCAGTGGCTGCGGTTGGATCTGGGGCCCGGAAGGCTACTTCCGTGACCGCGGCAGCGATTACCTGGAAGCACAAGCAACCAAACCGATGCAACTGCCGCCGGACGTCAACGTCGCCAAGCGCCTTGACCCTTTGCTGCCGATTCCACGCAACGTTGCCGACGACACCACCAAGGGTGAATACGTCGTGCCACGTCCACAGCCGATCTCGGCCGTGGCGGATGCCAGCGATTACAGCCTGCAGAAGAGCGGTGATTCGCGTTGGATCGTGGCGCAGCGCCCACCTGCCGAAGTCTGGCCGGTAGCGGTGCAGTTCTTCCAGGACAACGGTTTCCGCATCGACGAGCAGCGCCCGCAGACCGGTGAATTTACCACGGCATGGCAGCAGGGCAGCGAGCTGTCCGCCACCATGGCCAAGCGCCTGCAGGCCGGTGGTGTCGCCGCCGACAGCGAAGCCCGTGTGCGTGTGCGCATCGAGCCGGGTGTGCAGCGCAACACCAGTGAAGTCTACGTGGTCAGCGCCGAGCGTCCTGCCGGCAGCACCGCCAACGTCGACTTCACCAACCGCTCGGTCAACACCGGTGTCGACTCGGCATTGGTCGACGAGATGCTGGCCAGCATGAGCCGTATCTCCGAGAAGGGCGGTTCCGTTTCCCTGCTCGCCGCCCGTGATTACGACACCCCGAGCCGCGTCAGCCTCACCGAGGACGGCAGCGGCAACGTGGTGCTGAACCTGGGTGAAGACCTGGATCGCGCCTGGGCCAGCGTCGGCCGCGCGTTGGAGCAAGGCCCATGGCGTGTTGAAGACATCAACCGCAGCCTGGGCCTGTACTACATCAACGTGGCTGAAAAGGCCGAGCGCAAAGACGATGAGCCTGGTTTCTTCGGCAAACTGTTCGGCAGCAAGCCGACCAAGGAAGAAATCGAGACCCGCGCCGAGCGTTATCAGGTGCGTTTGAGCAAGGTTGGCGAGACTGTGCAGGTCACCGTCGAGAAGAACATCAACACCGTCGCGCCGGCTGAAACAGCGCGCAAGGTGTTGGGCGTTATTCAGGACAACCTGGGCTGATCCGATGCGTTTTGCCGTTCTCGGCAGCGGTAGCCAAGGGAACGGCACGCTGGTCGCCCATGACGACACGTACGTGCTGGTGGATTGTGGTTTCTCGTTAAAGGAAACCGAGCGGCGCCTGCTGCGCCTGGGGGTTCACCCCTCGCAGTTGAGCGCGATTCTGGTGACCCACGAACATGCCGACCACGTGCATGGCGTGGGTTTGCTGTCTCGGCGCTACAATCTTCCGGTGTACCTCAGTCGCGGCACACTGCGCGGGATGCGCAAACCTATAGAACCCGCAGGTTTCCTGGCCGGTGGCGAGCAGCTGCAAATCGGTGCCCTGAGCATCGATGTGATTGCCGTGGCGCACGACGCCCAGGAGCCGACGCAGTATGTATTCAGTGACGGAGAGCGGCGTTTCGGCGTGCTCACCGACCTGGGCTCCTACTGCGCCAAGGTGCTGGACGGCTACCGGAACCTCGATGCCTTGATGATCGAGTCCAACCACTGCCGAGACCTGCTGGCTCGCGGTCACTACCCGTACTTTCTCAAGCAACGGGTCGGCGGCGAACTGGGACATTTGAACAATCATCAGGCGGCGTACCTGGTGTATGAGTTGGGCTGGCAAGACCTGCAACACCTGGTCCTGGCCCACTTGAGCAGCAAGAACAACCTGCCGACGCTTGCCCGGCAATGTTTTGTCGACACCCTCGGGTGCGACCCGGACTGGCTGCAACTGGCCGATCAAGATTCAGGGCTCGACTGGCGACATATCGCCTAGCCCACCTCACTCAAAGCGGAGCCCATCATGGAAAAACGTGAAGAACTCTACCGCGGCAAAGCCAAGTCGGTTTACAAGACCGACGACGCCAACCGCCTGATCCTGCTGTTTCGCAACGACACCTCGGCGTTCGACGGCAAGCGCATCGAACAACTTGATCGCAAGGGCATGGTGAACAACAAGTTCAACGCCTTCATCATGCAGAAACTCGAAGCGGCCGGGATTCCGACCCAATTCGACAAACTGCTGGGCGACAACGAGTGCCTGGTGAAGAAGCTGGACATGATCCCGGTGGAATGCGTCGTACGTAACTACGCCGCTGGCAGCCTGGTCAAGCGCCTGGGCGTGGAAGAGGGCCTCAAGCTCAACCCTTACACGTTCGAGCTGTTCCTGAAGGACGACGCCAAGGGCGACCCGTTCATCAACGAATCCCACGTCGTGGCATTCGGCTGGGGCACCGCCGAGCAACTGGCACGCATGAAGGAGTTGTCCCTCAGGGTCAACGACGTGCTGAGCAAGCTGTTCGACGACGCAGGCCTGCTGCTGGTGGACTTCAAGCTGGAATTCGGTGTATTCCACGATGGCTCCATCGTCCTCGGCGACGAATTCAGCCCGGACGGCTGCCGCCTGTGGGACAAGGACACCAAGAAGAAGATGGACAAGGACCGCTTCCGCCAAGGCCTCGGTGATGTGATCGAAGCCTACGAAGAAGTCGCCAAGCGCCTCGGCGTACCGCTTTAATCGACGCAAGCATCTGATAGCACGGAAAAAAATCTCGTTTGAGCTTTGCTTCCACGAAACAGGCTGTTATGATGCGCGCCGTTGGAGAGATGCCAGAGTGGCCGAATGGGACGGATTCGAAATCCGTTGTACCTTCACCGGTACCTAGGGTTCGAATCCCTATCTCTCCGCCATTACATAGAAAAAGCCCCGTAGCTGAATAAGCTACGGGGCTTTTTCGTTTCTGAGATTTGAGGGCAAGCTGCTCGTTCCGAGCAGCAAACAGGGCCGCAGTGGTTGTTGCCAGCAGGCACAACCAACCGTATTCCGTCTTCAAGCAGTCCTTACTGGCTTGATCAGACTTTCTGCTGGAATACCAAACATCTCATGCAGCTTCCAAATCATTGGCAAGGTCAGCGCTCGTTTTCCATTCAGCACTTCATAAACACGATTCTGGCGGCCAATGGCGGGAATAAGATCAGCCGCCGACAGGCCAGACTGTTCCATTCTGAAGCGAATGGCATCGATTGGGTTGGGCAGGTCCATGGGAAAGTGTTTGGCTTCATAGGCCTCGATCAGCGTGATCATTACGTCAAAGTAATCACCTTGCGGGGTGCCCGGTTCTGGTTCGTTGTCGAACAGCGCAGAGACAGACTTGAGTGCGTCCTTGTAATCCTGTTCGGTGTGGATAGGTCGGATGTTCATGGGTTACTCCGTTTCGTCATCTTTGATGTGTTCCCAGTATTCTCGTGGGCATCATGCTCGGCGACGCTGCAAATAACTCACTGATATTTATAACTTCCCATTTCCTGGGTGTACGCCCCTCAAGTCTTTATCCGCACGGCCGAAATACTCTCGTACGACATCGTATCCCCCAATAAGAGAGTCCCCCCTAATGTCCCTTCGCAGCCTGTCCATCGCCCGCCGTGCGGGTCTGGGTTTTGCCCTGATTGCTTTGCTCGTGGCCCTGCTGGGTTTTTTTGCACTGTCGAACATGGCAAATATCCGCGCCAGCGCGGTGCAGGTGGAAAGCGGGCTGGTGCCGAAGATGCGGCTGGTGGCGGACATTCGCGAAATCATGCTGCGCATTCGTACGATCTCTTTGCGCATGGCCCTGGACCCAAACCCGGCGAGCATCCCGCAATACCGTAGCCAGATGGACACCCGCAGCCAGGACCTGAGCAAACGACTGGCCGACCTCGATGCAGTGATCGACACCCCCGAAGTGCGCACGCTCTACGACCAGTTCCAGGTCTCGCTGCGCCAATACCAGCAAGGGCTGGCGCAGTCGTTCATCCTTGCCGACAAGCAGCAGGGCGCCGAACTCAACAAGCTGTTGCTGGTGGATATGAAAACCGTGGTGGATGGCTCCGGGGCCCAACTCAATGCCCTGGCCGACTACTACAACGCCCAGATCAACCAGCAAGGCCAGGCGGCCGAGTCGCAGTACAGCCGTTCGCGCACCATGGTGTTCGGCTTTGTGATCGTGGCCGGGTTGAGCACCGTGCTGCTGGCCTGGTTGCTCACGCGCAGTATTGTTGGCCCGCTCAGCCATGCCGTGCGGGCTGCCGAGAACGTTGCCCAAGGTGACCTGACCCAAACGGTGGACGTGAGCGGCGACGACGAAGTGACGCGTCTGCTCGTGGCACTCAAGACCATGCAGGCCAACCTGCGCGGGACCTTGCAACTGATTCGCCAGTCGGCCGGGCAGATGGCGTCATCGGCCACCGACCTCAACGGCATCACCGACCAGAGCAGCCGCAGCCTGCAAAAGCAGACCGCTGAAATCGAGCAGGCTGCCACCGCCGTCAACGAGATGACCTCGGCGGCGGATGAGGTGGCGCGCAATGCGGTGTCCACCTCCGAGTCCACTCGCCTTTCCAATGAAACCGCACGCGAAGGCCAGCACCGTGTGGGTGAAACGGTCAGCGCCATTCAAGCCCTGAGCACCAACATCGGCGAAACCTCGATCCTGGTGCAGAACCTCGCCGAGCAATCGCGGGATATCGGCAAGGTGCTCGATGTGATCCGCTCCATCGCCGAGCAGACCAACCTGCTGGCACTCAACGCTGCGATCGAGGCGGCGCGGGCCGGTGAGTCGGGGCGCGGCTTTGCGGTGGTGGCTGACGAAGTCCGTGCACTGGCCCACCGTACCCAGCAATCGACCCTGGAAATCGACCAGATGGTGACCGCGATGCGTACGGGGTCCAACGACGCGTTGAGCTCGATGCAGTCGAGTACCCAGCGTGCCACCGACACTCTGGCTTTGGCTGAGGGGCGGGGGCGCATTGAGCCAGATCACCGACTCCATCGACCAGATCCACCAGCGCAACCTGGTCATCGCCAGCGCCGCCGAGGAGCAGGCCCAGGTGGCCAAGGAAGTCGATCGCAATATCGTCAATATTCGCGACCTGTCTGCACAATCCTCTTCCGGTGCCGGGCAGATCAATGGATCGAGTCGAGAACTGGCGCAGCTGGCCGTTTCCTTGAACGAAGCCGTCGCAAGGTTTCAGCTGTAGTGACATGCGCGGGCTAGTTCAGTGTCGACTCGTCCACGATCTCGATATTGACGGCCTGCCAGTCGCCGCCCGGGCCCCTGACCAATTCGTAGGTGACCGTCTGCCCCTCGCGCAGCCGCCGGCCGCCCTGGGCGGTGGTGGCGCTGCGAAAGAAAATGTCCTGCTCATCGTAGGCGGCGGTCTTGCTGCTGATGGAGATTGCAGTCTGTGGAGTTTTCCTGGGCATGGCCGTTCTCCTTTCCAGTGCAATAGGTGGCCCGTCGGGGCAGGTATGTCTGCGGGCATCAAGCGGGTCAGGACACGATTTGGACTTTATCGGCCTGCATGCCTTTCTGGCCCTGTACGGCTTCAAAGGTGACCTTCTGGCCCTCCTTCAGAGTTTTGAACCCGCTGCCCTCGATTGCCCTGAAGTGGACGAACAGGTCGGGGCCGTTCTCCGGCGTGATGAATCCGTAACCCTTTTCATCGTTGAACCACTTCACTGTGCCGCTCTGTCTGTCGCTCATTCTTGGTGTCCTCGAACCGGTGTGCCCCGCTGCAGATTCGTCGCGGTACCCATAAGCAAAGTCCCGAAGCCGCTGCTCGTCAACGCGCCACGGGACCAGCGGTACTGTCATTCCTGACAGGTTCGCCGCCTGTGCCGTTGCGCGATACTGCTTCGTTTTACCGTGGGTTTTCGTGCTGCGCGGGCAGCAGTTCCAGCACCCGATTCCGACCGCCTTCGGCCACCAGATAGGTGCCGCGCGCGGTTGGCACAATCGACTGTGGCGCCTTCAGGAAAGACAGGATGGTCTGCCGGTGCCCCTGTTTATCAATCAGCAGCAACCGCGCACGGTGGGTGGCATCTTCAGTGATCCACAGGCCCCGCTCATCGCACATCAGGAACGTCGGCTGATTCAGCTTGGCCAGCACGACCGGGTCGCTGCCGTCTTCGGTCAGCTCGCGAACCATGCCTTCCTTCTTTTTGGTGTAGAGCAGGCGCCCGTCGGTGCAGCGGATGATCGACTCACCCTCGTCCAGGCCTTTGCGCACCACGCTCAAGCTCTGGTCGCTCCAGCGATAACGCAGCACCCGGCCTTCATCGCGCCTGTCTTCCATGGCATAGAGGTACTTACCGTCGTCCCACAGGCCTTGTACGTTCTGGCCCCTGAACAGTTCGGTGACGACGCCGTCCTTGAGAAAACTGACCGGGGAATCGAGGGCTTCCTGGCTGAACACCCAACCGCCACGGGTGGCGAACATGCCGTCGGGTTTGGACAGATTGCCCACCACAACCTCGCGGGTGCCGTTGGGGTGGATGCGCAGGATGCTGCCCTTGGCGTCGTCGAGTTCCTGGCTGACCATCAGTGAGCCATCGTCCAGGGGCATCAAGGACGCGGCCTTGGCCACGTCGCGATGCAGCACCTGGTAACGCCATTGCTCGGCGGCACGCACCGGGTAGAAGTTCTGCCAGGCGAAAAAGCCCAAGGTTGCGGCACACAGCAGGGCGAGTGTCCACAGGGTGAGGCGCAGGGCCCGATGAGGTTTAACTGTTTGAGGCATAGCGCAGCCGGTAACGAATCAAAAGGTCGTCCACGGTACCAAGCATGCCGCTGAACATCACCCTGTCATTGCCCTGATCTCCTGCTAACGCTCGCCTGCCGTCCCATCCAGCCCACGACGGATCTTTTCCAGCAACTCATCGATGTGAAACGGCTTGGAAATCAGATCCATGCCTTCGCCGAGGAAACTTTGCCGGTTCGCGGCATTTTCCGCGTAGCCGGTCATGAACAGGATCGGCAAGGTGTGGCGGATCTCGCGTGCCACGTCTGCCAGTTCGCGCCCGGTCATAAAGGGCAGGCCGACGTCGGTCAACAACAGGTTGATGCTCGGATCGCTGCGCAGGCAGACCACCGCTTCGTCACCATTGGCGGCCAGGCTGCAGCGGTAGCCGGCGTCGGCCAGGATTTCGGCGACAAAGCTGCGCACCGAAGGCATGTCTTCGACGACCAGCACATGTTCGCCCTGGCTCTGGCCGGGTGCGGCCAGAGGCTTGGTCACGATGCTGGCAGGCCCGCTGGCGGCGGGAAGCATGATGGTCACTTCGGTGCCCTGGCGGGTCACGCTGCGGATCTGTGCATCGCCGCCGGACTGGCGGGCGAACCCGTAGATAGTCGACAGGCCCAACCCGGTACCCTGGCCCAGCGGCTTGGTGGTGAAGAAAGGGTCGAAGACTTTGTCGATGACGCTGTGTTCGATGCCCACCCCGTTGTCCCGCACCGACAGGGCGATGTAGGCGCCGTTTTCCAGTTTCAGGTTGCCACTGGAGTAGGCCGGGTAAGTCGTCACCCAGACAGTGCCGCCCTTGGGCAGCGCGTCGCGGGCGTTGATCACCAGATTCAGCACCGCACTTTCCAGCTGGATCGGATCGACCATCGCCACGGCTGGGTTGTTGGTCAGCTCCAGCTTCAGCGCGATATGTTCACCGATGGTGCGTACCAGCAGTTCCTCCAGGGAGCGGATATGCGCGTTGATGTCGATCGGCCGCGTATCCAGCGGTTGCTGGCGGGCGAAGGCGAGCAGGCGGTTGGTCAGGCCGGCGGCGCTCAGGGCCGAGCTCAACGCTGCATCGGCATAGGCCATGACCTTGTCGGTGCGCTGGGTCTCGATGCGTTTCTTGATCAGCTCCAGGCTGGTGATGATCCCGGTCAGCAGGTTGTTGAAGTCATGGGCAATGCCGCCGGTGAGCTTGCCCAGGGCATCCATCTTCTGCGCCTGCAACAGTTGCGCCTCGGTACGTGCCAACTGGGTGGCGGCGTTGGCCAGCTCGGCCTGTTGGTGCCGCTCGCGGTGGCGGTGCTCGGTGACGTCTTCGACAAACACCAGGCTCAATTCGGCGCTGCGGTAGGGCGAAACCTGCCATTCGGTCTCGCGCAACTGACCGTCGACCTTCATCTGCAAGGTGCCCTTCCAACGCTCGCCCGCAGCCAGGCGCTGGCACAGTTCCTGGAGCACGCCGAGCTGATCGGCGGCGAAGCACTCCAGCAGGGCGTCGGGGTTGAGGTTGTCGTGAATCAACTGGGCGAAGGCGTGGTTACATTCGTGGACCTTGAGCTGCGCGTCCATGACCGCAATCGGTGCGCTGATATTGAAGAATATTTCGCGAAAGCGTGCCTCGCTCTCGCGCAGCGCATATTCGGTGTCGCGCACCCGCAGCAAGGTCCGCAGGGTCGCCAGCAGCACATCGGGGTCGATAGGGTGGATCAGGTACGCATCGGCCCCGGCATCCAGGCCGGTGATGATGTCGCCGGTCTCGATGGAGGCGGCCGACACGTGCACCACCGGCAGCAAGGCCGTGACCGGATCGGCGCGCAGCCCGCGTACGATGTCGAAGCCGCTCATGTCCGGCAGGTTGACGTCGAGGATCAGCCCGTCGATTTTTTGGCTGGCGATCAGGTCCAGCCCTTCCTGGCCGGTGCCGGCCTCTAGCACGCGGTAGTCATGGTTCTCCAGGCGCCGGCGCAGGGCATAGCGGGTCGCCGCGTTGTCGTCGACGATCAGCAGTTGGATGTCACGGTTCATCAACAGGCCCGCCAGGAATAGAGAGAGGAATGATCACGAAGAACATCGAGCCCACGCCTGGGGTACTTTCCACGCCGACGCGGCCGCCGAGCAACTCGGCAAAGCGTTTGCACAGCGACAGCCCCAGGCCGGTGCCGCGCAGGCGTTTTTGCAGCGGCGAATCGATCTGGGAAAAGTCTTCGAACAGGTTGCTGTGCAATTCGGCCGGAATGCCCAGGCCGGTGTCGTGCACGGCAAAGCGGATTTCCTGATCACCCACTCTCTGCGCCGACACTCGCACTTCACCTTGCACCGTGAACTTCAGGGCGTTGGAGATGAAGTTGCGCAGGATCTGCGCGAGCTTCTTGTCATCGGTGTACAGCTTGGGCAAGCCGATCGGCTCTTCGAAGATCAAGTCCACCGACGTCGCATCGACGATCGGGCGAAACATCCCGCGCAACGCCGAGAACAGATCGAACATGTCGAACCAGGCCGGCGAGATCGTGATGCGCCCGGCCTCGATCTTGGCCAGGTCCAGCAGGTCGTCGACCATTTCGCGCAGTTCGCGTGCGGAGCTGCGGATAAACCCGACCTGCGTGTGCTGCTCAGGGCTCAGGGGACCGTCGAGTTCGTCGACCAGCAGGCTGGTGATGCTCAGGATCGAGCCCAGGGGCGTGCGGAATTCATGGCTCATGTACGACAGGAAACGGCTTTTCAGGTCCGACGCCTGGCGCAGTTGGTCGGCCTGGGTATCCAGCTCGGCATAGAGTGCCAATACGCCCTGGTTGGTTTCGTCCAGTTCGGCGCGCAGTGCATCGGCTTCCAGTCGAAGCGTTCGCACTTGCTCCTCAAGCGAAACGGTGGTGTCAGCCATCGGTGGCCTCCAGGGCAATCACAAAGACGGTAACGTCATCCCGGCCGCGACAGAAATCACGGTGCAGGACGGCGGCGATCAGGGCAGGGTGGCGATGGGAAAGCCCGGGATAGTCCGCCAGGTTCCAGCGTGACTGCAGGCCGTCGCTGTAGAGGATCAGCATCTGGCCACCCACTTGAGCGTAGTCGAAGGGCTGCGCCTTGCGAAACTGCACGCCTACGATCCCGGGATGGGACGCCAGCCCGCGGGACTTGCCGGGGCCGATCAGGCTGGCGCCGATATTGCCCACCCCGGTAAAGCGCAGGCTGTCTGCCGTGGCATCGTACTGCGCCACGGCCACGGCTGCGCCGCGGGTGCCGTTCATGCCGATATGCAGGTCGTTGAACAGCTCGCTTGCGTCGAAGAAGGCGTCTTGGGCAAACACCGCTTCGCCGGCCTGCGCCGCGCGTTCGGCTTCGCTGCCATGGCCCAGGCCGTCGGCTACCATTACGCTGAACCGGCCGGGTTCGATCACCAGGTGCCAGGCATCGCCGCAGGCCGGGTCGTTGTGCAGGGAATGCTGGCTGACGCCGTAGCGGATATCTTTGGGGGCCGAGGCCCGTGGATACAGGCGCGCCAGCATCGCCGTGCCGCGTTGATCGGCGTACACGTCGAACACCTGGGCCACACGAGCAATGGCGCCCATGCCGATGCCCTGGGTGCCGCCGGTGGAAAAGCCGTCCACCAGGCAACTGTCCAGGTCAAAGCCCTGGCCACGGTCCACGGCGATCAGCTCCACGCCCTGGTTACCCGTGAGGCGCAGATGCAATTGGCCATGGGCGGCATGCTTGAGGATATTGCTGGCCAGCTCGGTGGCCACCAGTGCCACGCGGCCGGCATCGGTCTCGTCGAAGCCCGATTGTTCGGCCAACTGTTGCGCGGTGCGTCGGGCATGGCCGATCTGGCTGACATCCTCGATCAACAACACCTGGGTCAGGGCACTGGGAATATTCAGGCCCATCGGGTAATCGTCACGCGGGTGCCCTGGCCGGGTGCGGTGTCCAGTTCAAACTCGTCCACCAACCGCTTGGCGCCGGTCAGGCCCAGGCCCAGGCCGCTGCCGGAGGTCCAGCCGTCGGTCATCGCCAACTTGAGGTCGGGGATGCCCGGCCCTTCGTCGCGAAAGGTCAGGCGCAGGCCTGGGCGGTGGTCTTTTTCGACCACGGCCCAATCCATATGGCCGCCGCCGCCGTACACCACGGTGTTGCGCGCCAGCTCACTGACGGCGGTGACCAGTTTGGTCAGGTCGATCAGGCGCATGCCGCATTCCTGGGCCAGCTTGCGCACCAATTGTCGGGCCAGCACTACGTCCTGTTCGATGAGCACCGGGTGAGTGCCACTGCTGGCCTGGGTCATGAGTGGTCTACCCGGTCACGCAACAGTTGCATGCCGCGCTCGACGTTCAACGCGGTGGCCACGCCCGGCAGGGTCATGCCCAGTTCCACCAGCGTGATCGCCACGGCCGGCTGCATGCCTACCAGCACGGTCTGGGCATCCATGATGCGCGACAGGCCGGAAATGGTGCCGATCATGCGGCCGATAAACGAGTCGACCATGTCCAGCGCCGAAATGTCGATCAGCACGCCCCGGGCGGATGTGCGGCTGATGCGCTCGGACAGGTCGTCCTGCAGCGTCAGCGCCAGCTGGTCATGCATGTCGACCTGGATCGTCACGAGCAGGAACTCGCCCATCTGCAAAATAGGGATACGTTCCATGCTTAAACAGCCTTGCTGATGGTGACGCCCAGGCGTTTCAGAGCCAACGCCAAGGCATCCGCCAGGTTAGCCTTGGTCACCACGCCTTGCAGGTCGAGGCCCAGGTGCACGATGGTCTGGGCGATCTGCGGACGCACGCCGCTGATGATGCAGTCGGCACCCATGAGGCGGATGGCCGTAACGGTTTTCAACAGGTGCTGGGCTACCAGGGTGTCCACGGTGGGTACGCCGGTGATGTCGATGATGGCGATTTCCGAGCCGGTGTCGACGATGCGCTGCAGCAGCGACTCCATGACCACCTGGGTGCGTTGCGAATCCAGGGTGCCGATCATCGGCAGGGCCAGCACGCCGTCCCACAGCTTGACCACCGGGGTGGACAGTTCCAGCAATTCTTCCTGCTGGCGCTTGATCACCGACTCACGGGATTTCTGGAACGTACGGATGGTGTGCATGCCCAGCGCGTCAAGCAGCTCGGAGATTTCCCACAGTTGTTCGGCCAGTTGCGTCGGTTGTTCGGCATATTCCCGTTGCAGCAGGGCGAACAGCGGGCCCTTGAGGGCAAAGATAAAGCTGGCGGTCTGTTGCGAGTCCTGACCGACCAGGGCGCGGCTGTGGGAGAGCTTTTCCAGGAATACTCGGGTTTCTGCCCAGTTTTCATGGTTGACCGGCTGGGAACCGCCTTGCTGCAGGGCCGCGATCAGCAGGTTGAGGAAGTCGTTGGCCTGCTGCCGGGTGTCTTCGGCCTTGACGTTACGCGTGGCCCCCGAAGCTTCAAGGCTGGCAACCCATTCGGTCAGCAGGGTCGGGCGATGGGTGTGCAGTGCCTGGATGGTGTGAGCTTGCAGAGTTGCCACGGGAAACCTCCTTGAATGCCTTGTTGAGTGGCATGCAATTTATACTAAATTGAAGTGCTTTGAATTGTTTCGAAGGTTTTCGTTCATTTGCCTCAAGCCCTGTGGACCGGGCGCTTCGGGCAGGTGGAGGCGGGATGGGGGTCGATGCTGCCGTCGATCGCGATAGCGGCGTCGGAGCAGCCCATTTGGCTGAGTGTGCCGTGGGTGGAACCGCAGGTGAGGTGACCAAACGCCGCGGACGGAGCTGGCCGTCGGCGGCGCTGGAATTGGAGCGGTGGGGCGGGAGATGCCGTTTCGGTCAGTGTGCCACCGAGTCCAGGCCGGTGGATTGCACCACCGGTTGTGCCTGGGGCGAGGCCAGGAACTGCAACAGCGCCTTGGCCTGTGCAGGGTGTTCGGCATTGACCGGGATGCCCGCCGCAAAGCGCGTCACCGATTGCACGTCTTCCGGGATCTTGCCGACGTACGTCACTCCCGGCACCGGCAATAACTCCGCCACCTGCTGCAAGCCCACCTCGTAATCGCCCTTGGCGACCTGTTCGGCCACCGGGAGGCGTTCGATCATGGTGCCTTTGGCGGGCATGCCGAGCTTCTTGAACAGCTCTTTCTCGACATACACTCCGCTGGCGCTGTCCGAATACGCCACGGACTTGGCCTTGCTCAGTACGGCCTTGAGTTCGGCATCGGTGCCGATCGCGGGTTTGGTCGCACCTGCCTTCACCACCAGGCCGATGCGCGAATCCGCCAGTTCCACGCGGGACGCCGGGTCGACCTTGCCTTGTTTGATCAAGTCATCCAGGGCATAGCCGACCATGATCACCACGTCGGCATGTTCACCACGGGCCAGGCGGTTGGGAATCGCTTCCGGCGCCTTGCCCATGGACGGGCCGAGGACGGTATCGAGGGTGTCGCCGCTGTGCTGGGCGTATTGCGGGCCCAGCAGTTTATAGGCGGCGGTGAAGCCACCGGAGGTCATCACCTTGAGTTCCTCGGCCTGGGCCGTCAGCGCCAGGGCACCGAGGGCCAGGGCCGTCAGGGTCTTGAACAGAGACTTCATCACGCCGCCCCCTGCATCACCTGCCCGCGTGCATTGGCGCGACGATACAGCGCCAGGGTCGAACACAGCGCGCACAACGCAGCGAACATCATCCAATAGGCCGGCGAGGCCTTGTCTTCGGTGATGTGGATGAACCAGGTGGAGATCGCCGGGGTAAACCCACCGAAGATCGCGGTCGCCAGGCTGTAGGCCAGGGAGAAGCCCGCCACGCGCACTTCCACCGGCATGATTTCCGTGAGGGCGGGGATCATCGCGCCGTTGTACATGCCGTACAGGAACGAGAACCACAGCAGCGTCTCCAGCATATGGGCGAAGCTCGGTGCATTCACCACGTAGGACAGCGCCGGATAAGCCGTGAGCACCGTCAACGCGGTCATGGCGATCAGCACCGGCTTGCGGCCGAAGCGGTCGCTCAGGGTGCCGCCGATCGGCAGCCAGACAAAGTTCGACACAGCCACCAGCAAGGTCACCAGCAGCGCGTCGGAGGTGCTCAGTTGCAGCACGGTCTTGCCGAAGGTCGGCGCGTACACGGTGATCAGGTAGAACGCGGTGGTGGTCATGGCCACCATCAGCATGCCGCCGATGACCACGGTCCAGTTTTTCACCAGTGTGGCCAGCACTTCGCGCATGGTCGGGCGATGCTTGCGGTTGGCGAATTCTTCGGTTTCCTGCAGGTTGCGACGCAACACAAAGATAAAGGGGATGATCACGCAACCGATGGCGAACGGAATGCGCCAGCCCCAGTCGGCAACCACCGCCGGTTCCATCCACACGTTCAAGCCATAGCCCAGGGCGGCGGCGACCACGATGGAGATCTGTTGGCTGCCCGATTGCCAGCTGGTGTAGAACCCCTTGCGGCCTGGGGTGGCCATTTCAGACAGGTACACCGACACACCGCCCAGCTCCGCACCGGCCGAGAAGCCTTGCAGCAAGCGGCCCAGTAGCACCAGCAACGGGGCCCACAGGCCAATGGTGTGATAGCCCGGCACCAGCACGATCAACAGCGTGCCGCTGGCCATGATCGACAAGGTCACGATCAACCCTTTGCGGCGACCGACGTCATCGATATAAGCGCCGAGGATGATGGCGCCCAGTGGGCGCATCAGGAAGCCCGCGCCGAACACGGCGAAGGTCATCATTAATGAGGCAAATTCATTGGCGGCAGGGAAGAACGCGGCAGCAATGTAGGTGGCGTAGAAACCGAACAGAAAGAAGTCGAACTGTTCAAGGAAGTTGCCCGAAGTAACGCGGAATACCGCCCCCACTTTAGAACGGGCAGAGTCGGGCAAGGTAGGGCTAGTCATGGTTTTGTGTCTCCAGCGTTCTTTTTAAAGTGCTTGTTTCGCTTAATGCTGAAGATAGTGGCTGACACATTTAGAAATGAAAAGTGAAAAATATGGATTGATTAATGTCTGTTGGTTATGAATTTGCGTGCCTGTCAAAAATCCCGCTCTGTTCTATGCTGGAAGGTATGACCCATTCTTACGGAAGGGAGATGGCTATGGGCAATGAACCGAAGCGCCAGGATGAGCCGGAGCATGAGCAACCCCGGCGACATGAAGAGGAAAAACCCCAGACCTGGAAGCACCCGGACGACGGCACTGAGCTGTCCGAGCGGGATCAGGAGCGTCCGCTCAAGCCCTGATCAATGTTCGGCCGGGGCTAAAAAGCACCCTTGACGGGCCATGAACTGCCTCCACGAAGGGCTCTCCGTGGGGGCAGGTGTTACCTGGGTCGGGGTTTCGAACTCCGCCAGCGCGGCGCCGGTATCGGCATTGATCACCTTAACGCGACACCAGCCACTGTCGGCGTCGGCAATCCCGCCTTTGAGCAGGTAGCGCCCTTGGGCGGCGAACTGGGTGTTGAACTCAATCACACAGCGCCGGCCGGCGCTCGCCAGGCCCGACACGATCAAGTGCAGCGGCTGGTCGGCGGCGATGTCCACGTAACCGTCGGGGCGCGAAGTGCTGCTGTGCACCGAAAACAGTGCGGTTTCCTTACTCGGCGCTCCCACCCTGCCTTGCAGGCATTCATGATCCGTCGACACGCTGACAGACAGCCATTCGTTGTAGCTGGCGTGGGTGCTCAACTCACTTTTGAGCTGTGCTCGCGGGCCTTCGAGCGGTGCCTTGTAGGGCGTCATGGCGGTACATCCGGCCAGTAACAGCGGTAGTGCGATGTTGCGGATGTTTATCAAGGCAATAGCATCCAGTTCAAAGAGGGGGCGTCATGAAACCAGCAACGAAACAGGAAAACCCGAGGCCAGCACCAGATACGCCACCACTGCTGCCAGGCACAGGCCGACAAACACCCGCAACAAGGTGCGGGCGGTGGGGCGGGTGACAAAGCGGATAAGCCAGAGGCAGAACCCGGCCACCAGAATGGCCAGGCCAAAAATGACCAGCACGGTAGTGTTCCTGCGACGTTCGAGCGCTGTTTATAGTCCCAAAGCCGCGTGATGAACAGTGTGCACATAGACGCGGCCGGCCCGGCTTTCTAAACTGCGGCTTGTCTTGGGCTAGGGGCAGGCGCCGATGAATCGCAATGAATTACGCAAGGCCGACATCAACCTGATGGTGGTCTTCGAAGCACTGATGCTCGAGCGCAATGTGACGCGAGTGGCCGAGAAGCTGTTTCTCGGCCAGCCGACCATCAGTTCGGCCCTCAACCGTCTGCGCACCTTGTTCAACGACCCGCTGTTCATTCGCGTCGGCCATCGCATGGAACCTACCGCGCGCGCCGAGGAAATCATCCAGCACCTGTCGCCGGCCCTGGACTCACTGTCGTCGGCCTTGAGCCTGACTCACGATTTCGACCCGTCCATCAGCACTATGACCTTTCGCATCGGTTTGTCCGATGACGTCGAATTCGGCCTGCTGCCACCGTTGCTGCGCGCCTTGCGCCAGGAAGCGCCGCAGGTGGTGTTCGTGGTGCAGCACGTGGACTATTGGCGGATTCCCGATCTGCTGGCGTCCGGCGATATTACCGTCGGCATCACCCAGACCCGTGGCCTGCCGGCGAATGCCAAGCGCAAGCTGCTGCGCCACATTCGTCCGCGACTGCTGCGCGCCGATGCCTCGGACACCCCGCTGACCCTCGATGAATATTGCTCGCGCCCCCATGTGCTGGTGTCCCACACCGCCAACGTGTCCGGGTTTGCCGATGAGTGGCTGGCGGAGATCGGCCGCAAGCGCCATGTGGTGTTGTCGGTGCCGCAATACAGCGCATTGCCCGCGCTGCTGGCCGGGACCGACCTGATCGCCAGCCTGCCGGATTACACGGCCGAGGCCATGGCGGTGTCGGGCAACCTGTTCTGCGAGCCGTTTCCGTTCGAGACGCCGACCCTGGATTTGTCCATGGTCTGGCTCAGTCATGTGGACACCGACCCGGCCGAGCGCTGGGTGCGTTCGCGGCTGGAGGCGTTCATGAGCGATCGGGGCCAGGCAAACAAGGCCTGATGCTTTTATCCGTGCTATATCTACAGACTTTCCTACGAATGACTCGGAGTCATCCATGCCACACCTGCACTTGGAATACACCGCCAACCTGACAAACCTGGCCGTCGAGAAAACCCTGTTGCGGCTCAACAATGTGCTGATGGCGTCCGGGCAGTTCGGTTCCGAGTTCGATATCAAAAGCCGCGCCGTGAAGCTCGAGAGTTTTCAGGTCGGCACCTCCCTCAACCCACGCGGTTTCATCGCGGTGAAGCTGTCACTGCTCAGCGGGCGGTCGCCGCAGGTCAAGCAGCAATTGTCGCAAAGCCTGCTGGCAGCGTTGCAGGATCTGGGCGACTGGCCGACGGATCTGCAGGTTCAACTCAGTGTCCAGCTGGTCGACATGGATCGCGATTCCTACAGCAAAGTCGCGATCGGCTAACCCTCGCCACAGAAATTAGAGTAGTCCCTGATCCGCACACACCTTCACCACCTGTTCACGAAACCAGGTATTGGCACTGTCCTGTTCACTGCTTTCATTCCACTGCATATCCAGGGTGAACCCCGGTAACCCGTTGGGGGCCTCGCAGTGGCCGAACACCGTCGCCGGTGCCAGCAGTTTCTGCACGCGGCGCGGCAGGGTGACGATGAAGTCGGTGCCGGTGATCATCTTCAGCGCCGCGCTGTAGCTGTTGGCGCGGGCGATCACCTGGCGCTTGTGGGCCTGGCGCGCCAGCCAGCCGTCGATCATGTTGGTGTCGGAGGTCCATGGCGTGGGGAACACGTGGCGCCGCTCGACGAATGATTGCAGGCTGAATGCCGGCTCGCGCGGTGCCGAGCGTTTATCGAAGACGCACACCAGATCGTCCTCCAGCAGCATTTGGGTCTTGAAGTCTTTATGGGCGCGGTGAAAGTGCGGTCCGAAGCAGATCACCAGGTCCAGGCGGCCCTCGCGCAGGTCGTCGGCGGGGATGTCGGCTTCCAGTTTCTGCACATTGACGATCACCGGCAGGTCGGCGCGGTCGAAATTCTTCAACAGGCGCGGCAGGATCAGTTGTTCGAAGTACTCCGGCGCGCAGACATTGAAGGTCACGGCCTTCTGGGTCGGGTCGAAGGCCTGGCCACCGGCGTGGCACAGGTTGATGCTTTCGAGGATCTTCTGCACATGGGCGTACATGGTAGTGGCCTTGTACGTAGGCCGCATGCCCGCCCGCGTGTTGATAAACAGCTCGTCTTCAAAACTGGTCCGCAGTTTCTTCAGGCTGTAGCTCACGGTGGACTGGCTGACGAACAGCGTTTCTGACACGTCGGTAACGCTGCTCTGGTCATAGACGGCGATAAACACCATCAAGTCCTGCATATCGAGTTTTCTGAGCAAGTTACTGTTTAACATCGGTTTCGTCCGTAAACCCCATGTACCGAAGTCAGTACAAGACAGCGCGAAAGCTTAACGGAACGGCCGTACCAATAGAAAGCTCTGTAGGGCGTTTCAATGTTTTGCGTGGGACAAATACTGTTTGCAACACGACGTCAGCGAATATGTTCTGTGTAATGCCTTGGGTTGAAGCGCGTGACGATCAGCAGCATCACCACGATCACCGCCGTCAGCGACCACCAGGCCCATTCGAAGCTGCCCAGCTGGTCGCGGATCATTCCGGCGATCAGCGGCGACAGGCCGGCAATCAGGTAGCCGATGCCCTGTACGAATGCGGTAAGGCCCCCGCGCGGCGCGGGTTGTCGAGGTGGTCGAGGGACAGGATCAGGCTCATCGGGAACAACCCGCCGATACCCAGGCCCAGCAGGCACGGCCACAGCAGACTGAGGTGTTGCGGGCTGAGGATCAGGCCGCAGAACCCCAGGATGATCAGCCCCAGCAACACCGCCACCACCCCGCGTTTATCCCGGCGGCGGTTGGCGATGGCCGGCGTCACCATGCCGGACACCACCTCCATAGCGGTCAGGAAACCCAGCAACAACCCGGCATTCTGTTCGCTCCAGCCTTGCTCCACGTAGTACGGCGCCAGCCACGCCAGCACGCAGGTGTAGGACGCCGTACCGAGGCCGAAAAAGATCGCCAGCAACCAGGCGCGGCCGTTGCCGAAAAACGATTCCTGAGGGCCGGCGGCGGCTTGGGGCAACGGTGGCAACACCGAGCGCTGGGCGTACCAGAACACCAGGGCCAGCAGCGCCAGAAACCCCCAGATCGCGAGGCCGATGCGCCAGCTGCCGGTCTGCACCTGCACGAAGGGGGAGAACGTTGCCGCCAGCGCCGCGCCGCCCATGATGGCGGTGACATAGAGGCCCATGAACAGCGACACGTTGTCGCTGAACCGCGACTTGATCAGGGCCGGCATCAACGCCTGGATCATGGCGATGCCCACACCGGCGGCAATGGCGCTGACGATCAATTCCAGGGCCGAATCCAGGAACAGCCGCGACAACGTCGCTACGCCAATCACCAGCAGTGACAGCACAATGCTGCGGTGCTCGCCAAAACGCTTGGCCAGGCCCATGCCAAAGAACATCGCCAGGCCCATTGCCATGACCGGCAACATGGTCAGCAACGCCGCGCTGCTGAAACTCAATGGCACATCGCCGCGGATTGACGACAACAACGGCCCCACGGCGGCCATCGACGGCCGCAGGTTAAGGGCGACCAGCACGACGCTGATCATCAGCCATACGGCGGTGGTGGGTTTTGCCTGAACGTTTTCCATGGGCCTGCCTTGAATGAACAAGGGTGAATCAGGCCACGCAGGGGGGAGGGGGGCAAATGAGAAAGTCGCAGGGGCTATCTAAAAATTGCGGTTAACTGAAACACCGCTATCGGGGGCAAGCCCCCTCCCACAGTTGTTCTGCGTCGTCAGATAGACCGGATCACATGCTTGATCTCCTGAAACGCCGCCAGGCCCCAAGGCCCTAGCTCACGGCCGATACTGCTCTGCTTGTAACCACCCCACGCCGTCTGCGGGAAGATCACCTGCGGTGCGTTGATCCACACCAACCCGGCCTGCAAGGCATTCGCCACGCGCTCGGTGGTCTCGACGCTGCGGCTGACCACGCTGGCCACCAGGCCGAAATCGCTGTCGTTGGCCAGGGCAATGGCCTCTTCCTCAGTGGCAAAAGCCCGTACACACAGCACCGGGCCGAAGATTTCTTTGTTCCACAATGCACTGTCCAATGGCACGTCGGTAAACACGGTTGGGCGAATGAAGTAGCCCTTCGCCAGATTCGCCGGGCGTTCGCCGCCACACACCAATCGCGCGCCAGCCTCGACGCCCCGTTGGATATGCCCCAGCACCCGCTGATACTGCACGCGGTTGATCAACGCGCCCATTTCCACGTCGTCGGCAAATGGGTCGGCGACGCGAATCCCTTCAGCCCGGGCCTGCAAGCGTTGCAGGAATTCATCCGCCAGGCTGTCGGCCACCAGCACGCGGCTGGTGGCGGAACACATTTGCCCGGCGTTGAAAAAACCACCGCCACACGCCAGCTCCACCGCCAGGTCGAGGTCGGCATCCGCCAGTACCAGCAGCGAAGATTTACCGCCCAATTCCAGGCTCACGCCTTTGATGGTTTCCGCTGCACGTTGCATCACCTGTACGCCCACGGCGTTGCTGCCGGTGAAGGAAATCTTCGCCACGCGACGGTCTGCGGCCAACGGTGCGCCAACGGCCAAGCCGGTGCCGCAGACCAGGTTGAACACCCCCGCCGGGCAGCCCGCGTCAGCGATGATTTGCGCCAACTGCAACTCCGCCAATGGCGTGACTTCCGAGGGCTTGAGCACCACGCAGCAACCGGCGGCAAGGGCCGGGGCGAGTTTCCAGGCGGTGGTGACCATCGGGAAATTCCACGGCACGATCAGCCCCACCACGCCGCACGGCTCACGGCGCAGGCGCGCGCTGAAGTCGTCGCTGGGCAGCGCCACCGGGCGGTCCTGGCCGGCGTCCATATCGTCGGCGATACCGGCGTAGTACTCGAACGTGGCGATCACATCGTCCACATCGATACCGGCTTCAAACAGCGGCTTGCCGTTGTTGCTCGATTGCAGGTGCATCAACTGTTCGCGCTGCGCGCTGACGCCTTGGGCGATTTTGCGCAGCAGGCTGGCGCGATCGCGGCCGCTACTTTTCGACCAGTCGATAAAGGCCGCGCTGGCCGCATCCACGGCCTGGGTCACGGCCTGCCCATCGCCGACGCTGACCTGGGCCAGGGTCGCCTCGGTGGCCGGGTTGATCACCTCCAGCGCGTCATGGCCGGCACGCCATGCACCGTCGATATACACACCGTTCACTATTGCGCTCATACCGCTGTCTCCTTCATCCATAGGTCCTGGTCGATCTCAATCAGCGTCGGCCCCGGGCGATCGGCGGCGGCGCGCAAGGCGTTGCGCAGCTGTGCAACGCTGTGAGCGCTGTCGGCAGCACTGCCGAGGGCCTTGGCCACGCCGATAAAGTCCGGGGTGTAGATGTCTACGCCGACCGGTTCGATGGCGCGGTTGAGCATGTATTTCTTGATCTCTTCATAACCCTGGTTATTCCACAGCAGCACGATGATCGGCGTGCGCGCTTCCACTGCGCTGGCCAGTTCCGGCAGGGTGAATTGCAGCCCGCCGTCACCGATCAAACACACCACCGGTTGCCCATCGCCACGGCCCAACCAGGCGCCGATGGCGGCCGGCAGGGCGTAGCCCAAGGTGCCGTAGCCAGTGGAGGAATTGAACCAGCGGCGCGGGTGGTCGAGGTTCAGGGTCAGGTTGCCGCTGTACACCGGTTGGGTCGAGTCTCCCACCAGCACGGCGCCCGGCAGTGCTTCCAGCACCGTATTGAGGAACAGGGTTTGCGCGCGGGTGGCGGCGTCCCAGGTGGGAACCAGTTCGGCCCACAACCGGGCGACGCGCTGAGCGCCCCAGTCGGTGTGGCGGGGCCCCAGCGGCGTGCGGTTCAAGTCGGTCAGCAAGGCATCGGCGGCGATCTGCGCATCGGCCACCAGTGCGAGGTGCGGCGGGTAATTGCGCACGGTCTGGTCGGGGTCGATATCGATGCGCAGCAGCGCACCGGGTATCTCAAAGCCACCGGCGAAGGTCACGTCGTAGTCGGTCTCGGCCAGCTCGGTGCCGATGGCCAGCACCACATCGGCCTCGGCCACCAGCGCGCGGGTAGCGACCAGGGACTGGGTGGAGCCGATCAGCAGCGGATGCTCGGAAGGCAGCATGCCCTTGGCATTGATGGTCAGGGCCACCGGCGCGCCGAGGGCTTCGGCCAGGCGGGTCAATTCGGCGGCCGCCTCAATCGCGCCGCCACCGGCCAGGATCAGCGGGCGTTTGGCGGCCGCGAGCAACTGGCTCATCTGCTTGACCGCCGCCGGTGCCGCACCGGCACGGGCGATGCTGACCGGTTGACTGCCCAGCAGTGCATCGGCGTTTTCCACCAGCACATCCAACGGAATCTCGATATGCACCGGGCGCGGCCTGCCGGCCTGGAACAACGCAAACGCCCGCGCCAGCACGGCGGGCAATTCCGCTGCCGACATCAAGGTATGGGAGAACGCCGCCACGCCGGCCATCATCGCGCCCTGGTTCGGCAGCTCATGCAGTTTGCCGCGCCCGCCGCCCAACTGGCTGCGCGATTGCACGCTGGAAATCACCAGCATCGGGATCGAGTCGGCGTAGGCCTGGCCCATGGCGGTGGTGATATTGGTCATGCCGGGGCCGGTGATGATGAAACACACGCCCGGTTTGCCACTGGTGCGCGCGTAGCCGTCGGCCATAAAGCCGGCGCCCTGTTCGTGGCGCGGGGTGACGTGGCGGATGCTCGAGCAGGCCAGGCCGCGATACAGCTCCACGGTGTGCACGCCGGGGATACCAAACACCTGGTCCACGCCGTAGCGTTCCAGAAGGTTGACCAATACTTCGCCGCAGGTCGCCATAGGTGTCGCTCTTGTTATGGAATCGTGGCGGTATTGGAACGGCTGGCCCGTAGCGGCAACAATCGATAAAAAGTCATACTAGCCATGTCCTCACGTCATGGCTGCGCCCATATGAAACGCCTTCCGCCACTGCCCGCGCTGCATACCTTCTGGGTCACGGCCCAGTGCTGCAACTTCACCCGCGCCGCCGAGCAACTGCACATCACCCAAGGCGCGGTGAGCCGGCAGATCGCCGGGCTGGAGAGCCATTTGGGCTACGCCTTGTTCCAGCGCCAGGCACGGGGGTTGAGCCTGACCGAAGAAGGTCGCGAGTGGTCGCAACGGGTGCAGCAGGTGTTTGGCCTGCTCGGTGACGCGCTGGAACAGATCGGCAATCGCCGCCATACCTTGCAAATCAAGGCCTCCACCTGTGTCATGCGCTGGTTGTTGCCGCGCTTGATGCAGTGGCAAAAGGAACGCCCGGATGTGCCGGTTGAACTCACTACCACCGTGGCCTACAGCGTGGATTTTCGTCGCGAGCAATTCGACGCGGCGGTTATCTATGCGCCCATCGCCGAGCAGTCGGCCGAGGCGCGGCACTTGTTCGATGAGCAACTCACCCCGGTCTGCGCCCCCGCGCTGCTCGCCGGTTTGCACACCCCGGCGGACTTGCAGCAACAGGTGCTGTTGCATCCCACCCGGGATGAGCGCGATTGGGCGCGCTGGCTCAAGGCGGCGGATACGCGATTGAGCAACGTGAGCCAGGGGCATCATTTCGAGACGTTGGACTTGGCGATGAACGTGGCCTCCCAGGGCTCCGGGGTGGCGATGGGCGACAGTGCGTTGATGGGCGAGGATCTCAAGGCGGGTCGGCTGGTGATGCCGTTCGAACTGCGGGTGCCGACGGGGAAGGGGTACTACCTGGTGTATCCGCCGGGGACGGTGCCGTCGGCAGGGCTTGAAACGTTGATGGATTGGTTGGTGAGCCAGGCGCAACAGTCGTAGGCGCTGAAGATCCAAATGTGGGAGGGGGCAAGCCCCCTCCCACAGGTGTCAGTAGCCGACGGTGAAGCGCTGGCGCGAGTGCTTCGGTGTTTCCACTTCGTCGAGCATGGCGATGGCGTAGTCGGCAAAGCTGATCGAGCTGCTACCGTCACTGCTCACCAGCAAATCATCCTGGCCCAGGCGGAATTTACCGGTGCGTTCGGTGCCATCGAACAAGGCGGACGGTGACAGGAACGTCCAATCCAGGTCCTTCTCCTGACGCAGCACGTCAAGAAACTCAGCGCCTGCACTGGCTTCGGCCTTGTATTCGGCAGGGAAGCCCGCGCTGTCGATCACACGCCCGCCACCGGGCAGCCGCAACGAACCGGCGCCACCCACCACCAGCAGGCGTTTCACCCCGGCTTTTTTTACCGGGTTGATCACGGCGCTGGCGGGCAGGGTGGCGAAGTGTGCCGCACTGATCACCACATCGCTGCCGCTGATGGCTTGTTCCAGGGCATTGGCATCCAGTGCATCAACCTGCTTGACGGTGACGCCGGGGCGTACAGCCAGCTTGTCGGTGTTACGCGCGATAGCCACCACGCTATGCCCACGACGCAGGGCTTCTTCCAGCAATTGGCTGCCGGCACGGCCGGTGGCCCCAATGATTGCGATCTTGCTCATGATGTTCTCCAGTACGGTCAGGGTTTAAAGCCATTCACCACTTCATTTCGCCCTTGGCGACTTTGGCGCTGAGTTCCAGCGAGCTTTCGTCGGCGAGGGTGGGGTAACGCTTTTTCATGGCCGCGATCAGCGCGGCGGCGTCCTTGGCCTTGGCGGTTTCTACGTCGAAGGCCTTGATGTAGTCGGCAGTAAAGGCTACGGATTGCGGCGACGGCGTGCCCAGGTAGTGGCCCGGAATCACCGTGCGTGGCTTCAGCTGTTCGATGCGTTGCAGGGTCGCAAGCCAGTCTTTATGGGATTGCGCGCTTTGGGTGTCGGCCATCCACAGGTGAATGTTTTGCGCGACCACCACGCCCCCGACCACGGCCTTGATCGACGGGATCCACACGAAGCTGCGGTCCGGCTGCGGGCCGTCCAGGCCGATCACCTCCAGTTGCTGCCCTTCAAGGGTCAGGCTGTGGCCTTGCAGCACCTGGGGCACGATGGTTTTGCCCGGTTTGTCGGCACCCATTTTCGGGCCCCAGAACTCAAGTTTGCCGGCCACGGTGGCGTTGATATGGTCGACCACCGGTTGCGGTGCCAGGACCTTGGCGTCGGGGAACGCGGCCGTCAGGGTGTCGAGGCCGAAGTAGTAATCCGGGTCGCCGTGGCTGATGTAGATGGTGGTCAGGTGCTTGCCGCTGGCACGGATCTTCTGTACCAGTTGCACGGCCTGGCCTTTGCCGAATTGCGCGTCCACCAGGATCGCGTCTTTGGCACCGCTGACCAGCACCGAGCTGACCGGGAAGATCGCCGCCTCGCCAGGGTTGTAGACATCCAGGGTCAGGTCGGCCGCCGCTGCATGGCCGGCAAACGCCAAGGCAGCGGTGAAGGTCAAGCGCTTGAGGGTTGAGAACATCGGGCAGCTCCAGCAGTGAGTTCAAAGGATGCACAGAGCTTAGTTGCACTAAACCGAACTAAAAATGCGATGCTGGGACATAGTTTGTTTCTGAAATCGGGCAAATCATGGATCGTCTTCAAGCAATGCGCGTGTTTGTCACGGTGGTGGACCTGGGCAGCCAGTCCGCCGCCGCCGACCATTTGGACCTGTCCCGCCCTGTGGTGTCGCGTTACCTGGCCGAGCTGGAAGACTGGGTCGGCGCGCGCCTGTTGCACCGCACCACGCGCAAACTCAGCCTTACGGCGGCCGGTGGCGAAACCCTGCCACGCTGTCGGCAACTCCTGGAGTTGTGCGGCGATATGCAGGCCGCCGTCAGTGAGCCTGATAATGCGCCCCGTGGCCTGTTACGCCTGAGTGTCAGCACCTCGTTCGGCCAGGCGCAATTGGCCGAGGCCATTGCCGAGTACGTCAAACGCTACCCCTTGGTGACGATTGACCTGCAAATGCTCGACCGCACGGTGAACCTGGTGGACGAGCGCATCGACCTGGCCATCCGCACCAGCAACGACCTGGACCCCAACCTGATCGCCCGGCGCCTGACGGTCTGTCGCTCCGTGGTGTGCGCAACCCCAGCCTACCTGTTGGAGCACCCGGCACCGCAGAAAGTCGAGGACCTGGCCCGGCACAACTGCCTGACCCATTCGTACTTCGGCAAAAGCCTGTGGCATTTCGAGGAGCACGGCGAGCACGTCTCGGTGCCGGTGCACGGCAATATCACCGCTAACGAAGCGAGTACGTTGTTACGCGTGACGCTGGCCGGCGCGGGGGTGGCGATGCTGCCCAGCTACCAGGCCGGCGATCACATCCGCCGTGGTGAACTGGTACGTCTGCTACCCGAGGCCGAACCCCGGCAGATGAACATCTACGCGGTCTATGCGTCGCGCAAACACATGCCATCGGCGTTGCGCAGCTTGCTGGATTTCCTGGTGGTGAGGTTCCCCGAGCAGCCGGTCTGGGATAGGGGGCTCTAGGGCGACATAACCCTGTTGAATGTCGCCCAATAATGGCAACTCGCCCCGGTTGGCCTATGCTTTAAACAGCACCCTGTAGATCCGCTCAGAGGTCTGTGCCATGAGCATTAAAACCCGCAAATACCTGATGATTTTCTTCCTCTGCGCCCTGGCGACCGGGCTGTATGGCACCGCCGCCTACCGCGTGGAGCAGACCCGGATGCAGCCGACTTTTGCGATCAGCTGCCATCAGGACCAATGCGTTCCCCACACCGGCAGTTTCAGTGCACTCAGGTAGGCGGCTGTTCGGCCTTGAGTTGCTCGCGAAACGCCTTGGGTGAGAACCCGACCCGTCGGCGGAACAGCCGAGAGAAGTTGGTTGGGTCGGAAAAACCCAGTACTTCCGACATCTCGTTGATGGTCATGCTGGTGTAGGTCAGCAGGCGCTTGGCTTCGAGTAATTGGCGGTCATGCATGATCTGCAAGGCAGGCTGCCCACCCAGTTCCCGACACGTCCCATTCAGGTGCGAGACCGAGATACCCAGCTTGTGGGCCAGATCCTCAATCTTCGGGTGTTCCCGATAGTGCTGTTCAACCAATTGCGTAAAGCGCCGGAAATACTCGCGGCCCCTTGGCGCGCGCGGGTGGCGAC
This sequence comes from Pseudomonas sp. NIBRBAC000502773, assembly GCF_006517195.1. NCBI lineage: Bacteria > Pseudomonadati > Pseudomonadota > Gammaproteobacteria > Pseudomonadales > Pseudomonadaceae > Pseudomonas > Pseudomonas sp. NIBRBAC000502773. The sequence goes on from NZ_CP041189.1 coordinate 4,974,335, forward strand.
GCTGGATGGCCTGGCGGCTGATCCACACCAGCAGCACACTGACCAGCGCATGCATCAGCATGTCCCTGGCCGGTTGGTCGTCGGCGTATTCGTCCTGCAGGCGGGCGAACTGGCTGTTGAGGTAATCACTGTCCTTGCCCGCCGGGTAGCTGCCCAGGGTCTGCAAACCGCCTGCCGTTGCGCCCAGCTGGGCTTGCAAGTGGCTGACCAGCGGTGCCGCCAGGGTGACTACATAGCCTTCCACATCTTCGGCAAAGCGAAACCCATGCACGCACAACGGCGGCAATACCTGCAGTGTGGCTTCTTTGAGGGTGGTGCGCTGGCCTTCGATTTCCAACTCGGCCTGGCCTTTGTGCACGTACAGCAGTTGGCACAGATCCGCATGCCGGTGGGGTTGGATTTCCCACTGGTATTCCCGACTGCGCCGGGAAATGGTTTCGCAGTGCAACAAATCGGGGGTCGGCCATTGCTGGCTTTCTCCGTAAAGCTTGAAGACCGGAATCGCGGTGTTGGTCATGGTTTCAATCCGATACTCAGGACAGTGGTGCGGTAATCGCCCAAATTGGCAAAAAGCGCAGGTTTTGTCGCAGTTTTCACCTTCTTATACTGCGCACTCAAGTGAAAACTGTCAGCCACAAGATCAATGACAACTCTTTCACTCGATCCGTTCGGGTGGAACTTGCGGGCGATAAAAATAATGAAAACCCTGAAAACCCAAGTCGCCATTATCGGCGCCGGCCCCTCCGGACTCTTGCTCGGCCAGTTGTTGCACAACGCCGGTATCCAGACCCTGATCCTGGAGCGCCAGAGTGCCGACTACGTACAAGGCCGCATCCGCGCCGGGGTGCTGGAACAAGGCATGGTCAACCTGCTGCGCGAGGCGGGCGTGAGCCAGCGCATGGATGCCGAAGGCCTGGTGCATGATGGCTTCGAGCTGGCGCTGGACGGTCAACTGACCCACATCGACCTCAAGGCGCTGACCGGCGGCCAATCGGTGATGATCTACGGCCAGACCGAGGTCACCCGCGACCTCATGGCCGCCCGCGCCGCCGCTGGCGCCACCACCCTGTATGAAGCACGCGACGTGCAGCCCCATGATCTTAAAAGCGATCGACCCTGGCTGACGTTCGAGCATCAGGGCCAGGCGTTTCGCCTGGAGTGCGACTACATCGCCGGTTGTGATGGGTTCCACGGTGTAGCGCGCCAGTCGATCCCGGCTGAATCGCTGAAGGTGTTCGAGCGTGTTTACCCCTTCGGTTGGCTGGGCATCCTTGCCGACACCCCGCCGGTGCACGCGGAACTGGTGTACGCCAAGCATTCACGGGGCTTTGCGCTGTGCAGCATGCGTTCACCGACACGCAGCCGCTACTACCTGCAAGTGCCGGCCGAGGAGCCCGTGGATGAATGGTCGGACGAACGCTTCTGGGCGGAACTGAAAACCCGCCTGCCCAGCGCCTTGGCTGAACAACTGGTCACCGGTCCCTCCATCGAAAAAAGCATCGCGCCCCTGCGCAGTTTTGTGGTGGAACCGATGCAGTACGGGCGCCTGTTCCTGCTCGGCGATGCGGCCCATATCGTGCCGCCCACCGGGGCCAAGGGCTTGAACCTGGCGGCCAGCGACGTGAGCACCTTGTTCCGGATTTTGCTCAAGGTGTATGGCGAGGGGCGCGTGGACTTGCTCGAACGTTATTCCGCCATCTGCCTGCGCCGGGTGTGGAAGGCTGAACGGTTTTCCTGGTGGATGACCTCGATGTTGCATCAATTCCCTGAGTCCGACGGATTCAGCCAGCGCATTGCCCAGAGCGAGCTGGAGTACTTCATCCACTCCGAAGCCGGGCGCCAGACCATTGCGGAAAATTACGTCGGACTTCCTTACGAGCCTATCGAATAGCCTGCTATCGTATCGAGCATTCCCGCGGGCCGCCTTTTCCCGCGGGCCCTGCTCGAAGGTTCTGCCGTGACTCAGCTCAATCAGCCCGCGCCACCGCTCCCCGCGGTGCGCAGTATTCTCGCCTCGTTGATGATGGCGATCTTCCTCGGCGCTCTGGACCAGACCATCGTCGCCGTGTCCATGCCCGCCATCTCCGCGCAATTCCACGACGTCAACCTGCTGGCCTGGGTCATCTCCGGTTATATGGTGGCGATGACGGTGGCGGTGCCGATCTACGGCAAGCTCGGCGACCTCTACGGGCGGCGGCCGATGATGCTGATCGGCATGGGCTTGTTCACCGTCGCTTCGTTGTTCTGCGGCATGGCCCAGAGCATGGAGCAACTGGTGCTGGCGCGGGTGCTGCAGGGCATCGGCGCCGGCGGGATGATCTCGGTGAGCCAGGCGATTATCGGCGACATCATCCCGCCCCGTGAGCGCGGGCGCTATCAGGGCTATTTCAGCAGCATGTACGCGGTGGCCAGCGTGGCCGGGCCGGTGTTGGGCGGCTACATGACCGAGTACTTATCCTGGCGTTGGGTGTTCCTGATCAACCTGCCGTTGGGCGCCGGTGCCTGGTACGTGGCCCATCGCACCCTGGTGGGGCTGCCGGCACCGCAACGCAAGCCGATTATCGATTACCTCGGCACGGTACTGATGATCATCGGCCTCACCGCCTTGCTGTTGGGCATCACCGAAATCGGCCAGGGCCATCATTGGCGTGACAGCCAGGTGCTGGGGCTGCTGGCCTGTGCCCTGGTGGCATTGACCCTGTTCGTCTGGCACGAGCGCCGCGCCCGCGAGCCCTTGCTGCCGATGCACCTGTTTGCCAACCGCAGTGCGGTGCTGTGCTGGTGCACGATTTTCTTCACCAGCTTCCAGGCGATTTCCCTGACGGTGCTGATGCCCCTGCGCTTTCAGACAGTGACCGGCGGCGGTGCCGACAGTGCCGCCTTGCATTTGCTGCCCCTGGCGATGGGCCTGCCCATCGGCGCCTATTGCGCCGGGCGCATGACCTCGGTGACCGGGCGTTACAAACCGATGATCCTCGGCGGAGCGCTGTTGAGCCCGCTGGCGATCCTGGGCATGGCCTACAGTGCGCCCCAGGATATGCTGCTGACCGGCGTGTTCATGTTGCTGTGCGGGATCGCCGCCGGCATGCAGTTCCCCACCTCCCTGGTAGGGGCGCAGAACTCGGTGCAGCAACGGGACATCGGCGTTGCTACCAGCACCACCAACCTGTTCCGCTCCCTGGGCGGCGCGGTGGGGGTGGCGTGTATGTCGGCGTTGCTGCTGGCGCTGTTGCAGGACTCCAGCTTCGCCCACCTGGCCAGCGGTGCGCTGGTGGCCGAGGGCGGTTCCGGCAATGTGCTGCTCGACGGCCTGAACGCCGCGCCAGGCCCGGCGCAGGATGCCCTGCGCGGGGAGCTGGGGGTGACGTTCCGGCATTTGCTGCTGGTGAGTGCGGGGGGTCGCTGCTGGGGTTGGCGGCGGCGATCGCGATGCCCAATCGCGTGCTGCGCGGGCGAGAAGACAAAACCCGCTGACTGACACAATAGAGATTTGATGTGAGAGGGGCTTACCCCCTCCCACATTTGAATGCATTCCAGTTCAGATCAGGGGCTGTAGTAACCCACCGCAACCATGAAATGTCCGGCCTTGCGCACATACGCATGCTTGTTCTCGACCTTATCCGTCACCGGGTTCTTCCAACGGTACTTGTATTCCCCCTGGTCCTGCTCGGCCATCAGCTTGAGGATCGGCTCGCCCACCGGCTTGCCGTCGGGGTCCTTGATCTTGCTGAAGTCGGTGTTGATCAGGCGCAGGTTGGTGCCATGGGCCACGTAGCGCTGGGTGTTCAAGTCCACGACAAACACATAGAGGTCATCCTGCAGGAAACCGCCCTGCAATGAGTTGATGGCCTTGAGTGTGCCGGCTTCATCCTTCAGCAACGCGTTCACCGCCTTGTTGCGCAGGGCCCGGGCCTGTTCCGGGGTGGCGCGCGGCAGGTAGTAACCCACAGCGAGGATGCGCTGGCCGACGCGCTGGTAAAACACATGCTTGTGCTCGACCTTGCCGTCGTTCCAGTTCTGCCAGCGGTAGTCGGCCTGTTGGATACCCTGGCCTTCCGGCACCTTGAGCGCGTCCTTGAATGACTGGCGCAACTCTGGCCCGAGTACCTCGGACACATCCCGGCCGATCAAGGCGGAGGAGGGCCCGCCGCTGGCCAGCAGCACGCCCTGGGTGTCGACCACGAATACGTAGCGGTCATGGTCGACAAACTCGCCCTGGCGGCTGAACACGGCGAGCGCCTTGTCGCCGTTGCTCTGGTAGTAGGCCAGGGCTTTTTCCAGCAGGGCCTTGGCGGCCTGGGCGTCCTCGTCCTGAGTGGTCGCGGCGTGTACCTGGCTGAAACACAACAGCAGCAGCCAGGTGATGCGGAGCAGTCCCTTCATGTCCCGTCCCTCGTTCTTATTGATGTGAGCACAGCGTAGACGGCTCTGGCTCAGGGCGCTGCCAACCATTGGCTGACGATGCCGTCGTAGACGCCGGTGGCCACGCTCAGGTGCAACCACTGGTCGACATAGCTCTTCCACGCCACATCATCACGGGGCAGCAGGAAGGCTTTTTCGCTGTACTGCATCTGCCGCTCCGGGTTGACCGCGCACAACCCGGGCTTTTGCTTCTGCTGGTAACGCGCTTCGCTGGCGTCGGTGATCATCACGTCGGCCTTGCCGGCCAGCAGTTCGTCGAAGATGGTCACGTTGTCGTGCAGGCGGATTTGCGCCTGGCCCAGGTGGGCGCGAGCGAAGACTTCGTTGGTGCCGCCCGCCGGTTCGATCACGCGCACCTGGGGCTGGTTGATCTGCTCCACGGTCTGGTAGCGCTTGACGTCGGCGCAACGCACCAGCGGGATCTTGCCGTCGACCCCGAGGGAGTGGCTGAAGAAGGCTTTTTTCTGGCGCTCCAGGGACACCGAAATCCCGCCCACGGCGATGTCGCAGCGCTGGGCGAGGAAGTCCGGCATCAGGGTTTTCCAGGTGGTGGGCACCCACTGGATCCTGGCATTGAGGCTCTTGGCCAGGGACTCGGCCATGGCAATGTCGATGCCTTCATAGCTGCCATCAGCGCGCAACGAGGTGTAGGGCTTGTAGTCGCCGGTGGTGCAGACGCTGAGGGTGCCGCGCTCAAGCACCTGGTCAAGGCGCGAGGGGGCGGTGTCGGCCAGGGCGGAGGTGGCCAGGCTTGCCAGTACGCACAGGGTTATCGTTGTTTTCATGCGATCGGGTCCTTGGGGCATGCTCGGGGGCGGTCATTATTTCCAGCAGCAAGGCCAGGTAGCAAGGGGCGTTGAATGTTTAGCCAAGTCGCAACCAAACTCCATCAACCCTGAATTTAAACACCTATGCGGGCGTGTGACGCTGGGCGCATCTCTATCATTGTGATCCACCCATGGGCGGCTCCCCCGACACTCACCCTGCGACACTGCCCTCCGAACTCGCCTTCTGGGCCCTGTTCCACTGCCGCCACGCGCGCCCGCCAGACTCCCTTCTCCTACGCTGATTTACCCCACGGATGACGCACCCTTGTGCGCGCCTGCCTGACACAAACGTAAGAGAAACCCCCATGAGTGTTTTTGCCAGCCTGCACGAAGCCCACGCCTTCCTTGAACAGCATCCGGACATCGAGCTGTTCGAGCTGTTTATCCTCGACAACAACGGCGTGCCGCGCGGCAAGTTGCTGCACCGCGACGAATTGCTGGCGGTGTATGAAAGCGGGCGGCCGCTGCCCAGCACCATCCTCGGCCTGACCATCAATGGCGACGATGTGGAGAATTCCGGGCTGGTGTGGGAGGTGGGCGATATCGACTGCCGCGCCTACCCGATCAGCGGCAGTTTGCAGCGCATGCCATGGCGGCTGATCCCGACCGCTGCGGTGCAGGTCAGCATGCACCCCACCGAAGGCCTGCCCGCCACCGTGGCCGACCCCCGGCATTTGCTGGCCAAGGTAATCGAAGGCCTGAACGCCGACGGTTATTACCCGGTAATGGCGGCGGAGCTGGAGTTCTACTTGCTCGACCAGAAGCGCGACAGCAATGGCCGCCCGCAACCCGCACGGGACGTGGACGGCGGGCGCCCACGCGCAACCCAGGTCTACGGCCTGCGTGAGCTGGAGCAGATCGAACCGTTCCTCGCCGACCTTTACAGCACCTGCAAACTGCAAGGCATTCCGGCGCGCACGGCAATCTCCGAATACGCCCCGGGCCAGGTGGAGATCACCCTGGAACACCGCGCCGACGCCCTGCAAGCCATGGACGAAGCGGTGCGCTACAAGCGCCTGGTCAAGGGCGTGGCGCACAAACACGGCATTGCCGCGTGCTTCATGGCCAAGCCGTTCGATGACCTGGCGGGCACCGGCATGCATATGCACGTCAGCCTGGCCGACGCCGAGGGCAACAACCTGTTCGCCAGTGAAGCCGCCGACGGCACGCCACTGCTGCGCCACGCGGTGGGGGCATGCTCGGCACCCTGCTCGATTCACTGCTGATGTTCTGCCCCAACGCCAACTCCTATCGCCGTTTCCAAACCAACAGCTATGCGCCGCTGGCCGCCACCTGGGGCGTGGACAACCGCACCGTCAGCCTGCGGGTGCCGGGTGGTCCGGCCGATTCCCGGCATATCGAACACCGCATTTGCGGCGCCGATGCCAACCCTTACCTGGCGGCGGCCGCGATCCTGGCGGGCATCCACCGTGGCCTTCGCGAACAACTCGACCCCGGAGCCCCGGTGGAAGGCAACGGCTACGCCCAGGCCAAGGCGTTGCTGCCCACCGATTGGCTCACCACCCTGCGCGCACTGGAGGCTTCAAGCTGGGCGCGGGAGGCGTTCGGCAGCGAGTTCCTGGGCGTGTACCTGGCGGTGAAACATGCTGAATACCGCCAGTTCATGGGCGAGGTGGGCGAGCAGGACTGGCGTTGGTATCTGCATCAGGCGTGATGGTTTTTACGGTGGTGAGGGCTTCGACCTTTTTTTCACGTTGCAAGGGTTAAGCTGCGAATCAAGGTCGTTCACTACCGTTTCAGTCACATGAGCCTGCGATGTCGCCACAACCTCCTTCTTCCATCGAGATCGAATACGCCGAACGCTGTGGCCTTGAGCACGCCAGGGTCTGCGGTGACACGCGCCCGCCCGGTCTGCGCCAGCGCCTGGCGTCATGGCGCGACGAGTGGTTGGTGCGCCAGGCGCTCAAGGTCGCTGGCGAGCCGGGGCTGATCCTGGACCTGGCCTGCGGCTCGGGGCGCTTCTGGCCGGTGTTGGCCGAGCACGTCAACCGGGTGATCCTGGCCTCGGACAATTCCCAGGACATGCTCGACCACGCCCGTAGCCACCATCCGGCGTCATTGCTCAAGCGCGTCAAGACCTTCCAGGGCTCGGCGTTTTCCATCGGCTTGTCGGCGAATGCGGTGGATTGCATTTTCTGCCTGGAGTTGTTTCGTCATGTGCCCAGCAGCGAAGGGCGCATGGCGTTATTGCGCGAGTTTCACCGGGTCAGCCGCGACACGGTGATTGTGTCGGTACCCTCGCGTACCGCCGTGGAAGAGGAATTTCGTCAGGCCGGGTTCAAGGTCTTGAGTCAGCAGGAATTCATGCCGGGCTCCAGCCTGTGGCGGGTCTACGTTCTTCGTAAGAAAGGATAACTCCCACTTGTCGGACTATTCTTCATCTCCTGTCTGAGTTTTCATGGTTGCCTGTGCACTGCGGATGCTCGCTAGCCCCGTTCGCGATATATACTGCGCGCCATTCTTCAAGGGAGAGCCGTGTGGCCATCGATATTCACTGGATCTGCGACAACGATAGCCTCGGCCAGCATTGCGCCGAATGGCAGCAGTTGCCATTCGTCGCCCTCGACACCGAATTCATGCGGGTCGACACTTTTTATCCCATTGCCGGGCTGATCCAGATCGGTGATGGCGTACGCGCTTACCTGATCGATCCCCTGACCATCGACAACTGGCAACCCCTGGCCGCGTTGCTGGAGAACCCGGCGGTGATCAAGGTGGTGCACGCCTGCAGCGAAGACCTTGAGGTGTTGCTGCGCCTGACCGGCAGCCTGCCGGTGCCGTTGTTCGATACCCAATTGGCCGCCGCCTACCTGAACCTCGGCTTCTCCATGGGCTACTCGCGCCTGGTGCAAGCCGTGCTCGATATCGAGTTGCCCAAGGGCGAGACCCGCTCGGACTGGCTGCAGCGGCCATTGTCCGAGACCCAGGTGAGCTACGCCGCCGAAGACGCCGTGCACCTGGCCGAGGTCTACATTCGCCTGCGCCCGCGCTTGTCGGATGATAAATACGCCTGGGTCCTGGAAGACGGCGCCGAACTGGTTGCCAACCTGCGCCGCGAAGTCGACCCGTACGAGGTGTACCGTGACGCCAAGCTGGCGTGGAAACTGTCCCGTGCCCAGCTCGCCGTATTGCGTGAACTCTGTGCCTGGCGCGAGCAACAGGCCCGCGCCCGTGACCTGCCGCGCAACCGCATCATTCGCGAACACTCGCTGTGGCCCCTGGCCAAGTCCCAGCCGGACAACCTCGCCGCCCTGGGCAAGATCGAAGACATGCACCCGCGTACCGTGCGCCAGGATGGCCAGTTCCTGCTGGACCTGATCAAGCGTGCCGGTAGCGTTTCCATGGACCAGTGGCCGCCGGCCGTGGCTGAACCGCTGCCGGTGGACGCCGCCACGCTGATCAAGCAACTGCGCGCCCTCGGCCAGACATTCGCCGAGCGCCTGGACATGGCGCCGGAACTGATGCTGCGCAAGAAAACCCTCGAAGCCCTGGTTAAAAGTGGCTACCCCGATGGGCCTTACCAATTGCCAGACTCGCTGCGTGGCTGGCGCCGCGAGTTGATGGGCCAGGCGCTGCTCGACAGCCTGGCCACTGCCGGAGAACAGCCTTGAAACGTATTTGCTCCATCTATCGCAGCCTGAAAAAAGACGGCATGTACCTCTACGTGCTCAAAAGCGACGCCCTGGAGCGCGTGCCGGAGCCCTTGATGGCGGCGTTCGGCAAACCGCACCACGCCTTCGACATGGTGCTGACGCCGGAGCGCAAGTTGTCTCGCGAAGACATCATCGTGGTGCTGGAAAATCTCGACAAGCAGGGCTATCACCTGCAAATGCCGCCGGCCGAGGACGAGTACATCGAGCACCTGCCCGAAGAGCTGCTGCGTCGCAACGACCCGATGTGATCGGGCAGTGCCTCGCCCGGGGCATAGGTTTCAATGGAATCGTATTAGTGGGCGGTGGCCGTAGGGAAGCGGGCGGCCGTCTGCACTGTTTTTGAAAGGTTTGAACCATGCGTGTTCTGATTGCTGAACAGGATCACCCGCTCTACGCCCAATTGCTCAATGAAGCGGCGCCGGACCTGGAGGTGCTCACCAGCGGCGACTCGGCCGAGCTGTCGCGCCTGGCCGCCGATTGCCCGGTATGGCTGGGCCAGCCGGACCTGTTGGCGACGCTGTTGCGCCAGGGCCACCAGCCGCAGTGGCTGCAATCGACCTGGGCCGGTATTACGCCGCTGCTGGCCGAAGGCTTGCCCCGTGACTATCGCCTGACCCGCGCCGTCGGTATTTTTGGCCAGGTCATGGCCGAATTTGTCCTCACCTACATGCTGGGCCACGAGCGCGAAGTACTGGCGCGACTGGTCAGCCAGGTCGAGCGCAAGTGGGACAGCCGCACTGGCCAGAGCCTGGCGGGGCGCAAGGCGTTGATCGTGGGTACCGGCGACATCGGCCAGCGTGTCGCCGAGTTTCTCGTGCCGTTCGGCGTCAAGTTGTACGGCATCGCCAGCACTGCGCGGGAACAAGCGCCGTTTATCGAAGTGGCCGGGCTCGACCAACTGGGTCGGTTGGTGGCGGAGGTGGACTACGTGATCAACCTGCTGCCCAACACGCCGAACACCCATGACCTGTACGACGCCGCGCTGTTCAAGCAGTTCAAGCCGACCGGTTTGTTCATCAACGTCGGGCGCGGTGTGGCGGTGGTGGATGCCGATCTGGTCGAGGCCCTGAAAGAAGGGCACCTGGCCGGCGCGGTGATCGACGTGTGCCGCCAGGAACCGTTGCCGCAGCGCCACCCGTTCTGGACCGCCTGGGGCCTGCTGTTGACCGGGCACAGCTCCGCGCCGACCTCGCCGCCGATGATGGTGGAGCTGTTCCTGGAAAACCTGCGCGCGTACCAGGCCAAGCAAGCCTTGCGCGGGGAAGTGGATTTCGAGCGCGGTTACTGAGGCGGCGCTGGGAGAAAATGTGGGAGGGGGCTTGCTCCCGATAGCAGAGTGTCAGTCACTGTATCTATTGACTGAACCACCGCTATCGGGGGCAAGCCCCCTCCCACATTTTGAGATTGCGTCAGTTTCAGAGGCTGAAATCACCTTCTGACACCAGCTCGCTCAGCGGCTTACGCGGGCTTGGCGCTTCACGGCCCTGCAGGTACTCCGGCAAGGTCGACTTGTCGCCCAGCTTGCCCACTGCAACGGCGGCATGCAGCGCATACCCCTCTGGAATCTTCAGCTCCTTGCGCGTCAGCTCCTGATCGAAGCCGGCCATGCCGTGGGTGTGCCAGCCGCTGAGGCTGGCTTGCAGCGCCAGGTGGCCCCAGGCCGAGCCGGTGTCGAAGGTGTGCCAGAGTGCCGGGGTTTCTTCCGTGGCACCGGGGGCGATGAAGTCGGTTTTCGAGGCAATGATCACCAGGGCCGACGCATGCTGTGCCCAACCACGATTGAATTCATTCAGCAGGCCCAGGAAGCGCTTCCAGTCCGGCGTGTCACGGCGTGCATAGAGAAAACGCCAAGGCTGCGAGTTGTAGGCCGACGGTGCCCAGCGTGCGGCTTCGAAGAAGCTCAGCAGGGTTTCCTGCGGGATGCTCTCGCCGGTAAAGGCACGGGGCGACCAGCGTTCGGTGAACTGGGTATGGATCGGGTAATCGGCAACGCGTGTCATGGGCAGCTCCTGATCGTCAATTCGGCGCTCAAAGCTACTGCGCCCCCGCTGGACTGACAAGTCTTGTCATACCGACAGTCGTAAGCGCTTGGCCCCAGGGGCCTTGGGCACTAGACTGGCGGCCTTTTCACCTACCGATACCGATGTAGAGCCATGGCCGCCAAAGTCGAACCTTTCTGGATACGCAAAACCCTTGAACACCTCGACCAGGAGGAGTGGGAGTCGTTGTGTGACGGCTGTGGCCTGTGCTGCCTGCAAAAGCTTGAGGATGAAGACGACAACAGCGTCTATTACACGCGCATCGCCTGCAAGCTGCTGGACCTGAAAACCTGCCAATGCACCGACTACCCCAACCGCCGTGCCTCGGTACCTGACTGCATCCAGCTCACCCCGGGCCAGGCCGACCAGTTCAAATGGCTGCCGCCCACCTGCGGCTACCGCCTGGTCAGCGAGCGCAAGGACCTGCCGTTGTGGCACCACTTGGTCTGCGGCGACCGCGATGCCGTGCACCACGAACGCATTTCCCAGTCCGGGCGCATGCTCAGCGAAGGCAGCGTGCCCGAGGACGACTGGGAGGATTACCTGATCTTTCGCGCGGGCTGAGCAAGGAGTGTGTATGAGGGCGGGAACCAAGCTGGCGGCAAGCCTGGTGTTGCTGGCGTTGAGCATGCCTGCGTGGTGCGCGAAGAAAGTCGACCTGGATTATCACGTCAAGCTGCTGCCCCAGAGCGATCAGGCCGAGGTGCGGGTGAGCCTGTCCCAGGGTTCGGCGGTGCGGAGCCTGAACTTCGACCTGGGCCGCACCGGCGACTACAGCGACTTCAAGGCCGATGGCCAGTGGAGCGTCAATGACCAACGCGGCCTGTGGCAACCCAGCGCCAGCAAGGCCAGCCTGACCTATCGGGTGCGCCTGAGCCACGCGCGCAAACCGGGTATTTATGAAGCGCGGATGACTCCGAGCTGGGCGCTGTTTCGCGGCGAAGATCTGGTGCCGCCCGCACGCCTCGACCAGCAGGATGGTGTCGAACTGGTCTCGCGCCTGGTGTTCGAACTGCCGGCCGGCTGGAAAAGCATCGAAACCGCTTGGCCGCGCATCGGCAAGAACAAGTTCCGCATCGACAACGTCTCGCGCCTGTTTGACCGGCCCACCGGCTGGATGCTCGCCGGCACCCTGGGCAGCCGCCGCGTGCGCCTGGGTGAGACCGAAGTGACCATCGCCTCGCCCAAGGGGCAAGCCATGCGGCGGATGGATGTGCTGACGCTGCTGACCTTTGTCTGGCCGCAGGTGGAAGCGGCGTTCCCACGTCATCCGGCCAAGCTGCTGGTGGTGGGCGCCAGCGATCCGATGCGCCGTGGTGCGGTCTCGGCGCGCGACTCGATCTACCTCAACAGCCGCACGCCGCTGGTCAGCGAGAACGGCAGCAGCCCGTTGATTCGTGAAGTGGTGCAGGCGATTGGCCGCTTCAACGACCACGACACCAGTGACTGGATCAGCGAGGGGCTGGCGGAGTACTACGCCATTGAGCTGGTGCGCCGTGCCGGCGGGGTGACCGATGAGCGCTATCAGGCGATACAGGCGCGCTTGACCAGGGACGGCAAGGACGTGACCAGCCTGCGCGGCGACCACGTCAGCGGTGCGACGGTGTCACGGGCGGTGGTGGTGTTGCAGGAGCTGGATCGCGAGATCCGCGTAAAGACTCACAACAAGCGCTCCCTGGATGACCTCGCGCAGGCGGTGATGCGCGCCAACAGCATCACCACTGCGGAGTTCGTGCAGTTGGCGGAGAGCATCATCGGCGAATCGTCGGTGGTGCTCGATTCCAAACTCTTACGCTGATGCTTAGCCCTCCCACATTTGAATCTAACCAGTGGTTTTAACCGCTTTCTCAGCCGCCACTTCCGCCTTGGTCTTCAGGTTTTTCAGCTCTGCACCGGCACGTTCGATCTTCGTGCGCACGCTGTTCATTTCCTGGCGGCCCTGTTCCAGCTTGTCTTTAAGCGCACTGTGCCCGGTAAAGCCGCGCGCCAGGGCCACGCCGCCGATCGCCACCTGAATCAGGCCGAAAATCCCGCCACGGCGCAGGCCCTTGCCCACCATCATCACGCCACCGGCCACCGAGCCGATACGTTCCCAGCCGTGCACGTTCTGGGTGGGCTGATTCTGGAAGGGGGTGTGTTCGATGATAGGTCGCAAGGTTGTGCTGTCGCTCATGATCTGTCTCCAACAAGGTCAAGTGTATGCAGCTGACTGCGCGCAGGCGCCGGATGTTCCCAAAAGATCAGTACTTGGGGCCCGAACGGGTGTTGTTGCCCTTGGCCATGCGGTCGTAGAGCACCACGTTGACGGTGGCGGCCAGGTTCATGCAGCCGGTGGTGGGGATGTACACGACGTCTTCGCACCAGTCGCGGATGTCTTTATCCAGGGACCCGTCTTCAGGGCCGAAGATATACAGCGCGCGGTCGGGATGCGTGTATTCGGGCAGCGGTCGGGCACCGTCCACCAGCTCCACGGCGACCGGGATGCAGCCCAGGGGCAGGATCTTCTTCAGGTCATCGATGCCGATCAGCGGAATATCGTGGTGGACCTTCTTGGTGTCGGTGATGAAGTCCCGGGCGCGCTCGTAGCGCACGCCGGTGTAGAACACCGAGGCCACGCCGTAGCAGCCGGCGGCACGCATGACCGAGCCAACGTTTTCGGGGGATTTGGGGTTATACAGACCGATGCAGCTGTAGCGTTTATTGCCCACGGGAAGGGGTGCCTTGGAGAAAAGCGGCGATTATACGGCCTGAAGCTGGTGTATTGCTTGGGGTAACGCTATCGGGAGCAAGCCCCCTCCCACATTTGAAATTTGTTCACAGCTCAAAATGTGGGAGGGGGCTTGCTCCCGATGAGGCCAGGACAGGCAACGACACTCTTCAGTCGGCTTTCTTCATCAACCCCGCCAACGCCGCAAACGGGTTATGCGTGGCCTTGGCGATTGTCGGGCTGCTGGTGGAGCCCTCGCCGAAGTACTGCTGGTCGGTGTAGCGCGAGTGTTCGTTGTCGTGGCAGTACAGGCACAGCAACTCCCAGTTCGAGCCATCCTGGGGATTGTCATCATGATTGTGGTTACGGTGGTGTACGGTAAGTTCGCTCAAGCGCTTGCCGGCGAACTCACGGGCGCAGCGGCCGCACACGTGGGGGTACATCTTCAGGGCTTTGTCGCGGTAGCCCATTTCCCGGTCGCGCTGGGCATCGGCAAGGATGCGGTCCAGCTTGGCGGTGTGGGAGGGCGGGTTGGTCGAGCTCATCATGGCTCCTGGCTGTTTGGTGGTCACGGATAGCGTTGATTCTAGCCGCTTGCGTCGCAAATGACCGCTGGGATCGATTTACTTTACTCATAAGGATCTGAAAAACATGCGTCTGCTTTCATGGACTGTTGCACTGCTACTGTGTGTCGTTACCCTCCAGGCCCAGGCGTTCTCGACGCCCAAGCCCGGGCAAGTGATCGAAGTTGCCCTTGAACAATTGCATCCGACCCAGGCGGTGGTGGGCTTCGACCAGATCTACTACAGCCTGGGCCTGTTCGCCGACAAACCCGCCAAGGTCTTCGATGAATACTGCGAAACCAACGGCCAGGGCGAGGCCGACAAGGTGCCCAGCAAGGCTGACCTGCACCAGCCCGACAGCTTCACCTGCAAGGACCCGGTGGGCACCCACCCCGAGGACATGAAAACCGTGGTGGTCGGCCCCGCCGGCCAACTGTACCTGACCGACGGTCACCACAGTTTCACCACCTTGTGGGAAGTGCCTGGCGGCGGCCCGCGCTTGAAGATGTGGGTCAAGGTCACCGACGACTTCAGCAACAGCCCGAACATGGCGAGCTTCTGGCAGCGCATGGAAGCGGCCCGCAAGGTCTGGCTCAAGGACAACCAGGGCCAGGCCCTGCCGCCGGAACAACTACCGGCGCACCTGGGCTTCAAGAACCTGCAGGACGACACCTTCCGCAGCCTGGTGTATTTCACCCGCAAGGCCGCCTATGGCAAGCCGGATGGCGGCGAGATCGCACCGGAGTTCCTGGAGTTCTATTGGGGTAACTGGCTGCGCACGCAGATTGATCTGGGCCAGTACAACCTGAACAAGAAAGGCGGCTTTAAGGACGCTATCGAAGCGGTCGCCAAGCGCATGGTCAGCCTGGCGCCGGGCTCACAGGTGGGTGACAGCGGTTTCACCGCCCATCAACTGGGCGGCATGACCCGGCTGGACCGCGATGAGCTGGAGAAGACCTTCGACAAAAAAGTGCCGTACGTGATCGACTACCGCAAATCCCACAACTGACAGGGATCAACATGTGGGAGGGGGCTTGGGAAGCGTGCTCAGCCCTTGAGCTTCTCCGCTATCCAGATGGTATGCCGGGTGCCCTTGTTGCCATGGGCAAACACCTGCACTTCCTCGGCCTTGAAACCGGCCTTGCGCAGTTTGTCGCTGAACATTTTGTCGGCGCTGGCGGACCACACGGCCAGCACGCCCTTGGGCCGCAGGGCCTTGGCGCAGGCAGCCAGGCCACCGGCGGAATAGAGCCAGCTGTTGGCCTTCTGCGTCAGGCCTTCGGGGCCGTTGTCGACGTCGAGCATGATCGCGTCAAAGCCCTGGGGCTCGGCCTGCAGCACCTTGGCCACGTCTTCCATGCGGATCACCGTGCGCGGGTCCAGCAGCGGGCGGCCGGACTTTTCCCCCAGGGGCCCACGATTCCACTCCACGACACCGGGCACCAGTTCCGCCACCACCACTTCGGCGCTCTTGCCCAGGTGCTTGAGCGCCGAGGCCAAGGTGAAGCCCATGCCCAACCCACCGATCAATACCCGTGAGCCCGGGCGCCCCGCGACCTTGCGGCAAGGGATTTCCGCCAGCGCGTCTTCGGAGCCGTGCATGCGCGTGTTCATCAACTGGCCGCCGTCACCGCCCTGGATCTTGATGACAAAGTCTTCACCGTATTCGAACAGGCACAAGGCACCGCCGTTGTCGGGGATCGGGGTGGTGTCCAGCAGAACGAAACGTTTCATGGAAATCTCATTGGGAAGGGCATTCTTGCGCGGTTGGGAGTAGCCTTACGACATTCCGGTCAGGCCATGGAGCCATCGATGAAGTGCAGCATTCTAACGGTCATTGTGTTGAGCGCGCTCGCATTGGGTGCGGCGCAGGCTCAGGAGTTGCAAACCGTACCGGTGGCGCCGGCACCTAGCCCCGGCGCACCGGGCACGCCAACGCCGACGCTGTATCCGCAGATCACCCCGCCGGCCGTGCCGAAGACGAACGGCTCACCGCCGTTGGTGCCCATCGTGTTGCCGACACCGCCCAAGGACCAGACGGTGCCCGGCCTGCAGCAGAACGACAGCAAGCCGAAGACCCCCGGCGGTTAAAACTGTTGGGAGAGTAATTGCCCATCGGCCATGCGCAGGCGCTTGGACAACGCGATGGCGATTGCGCGGATGATCTTCGCCGCCACACGCGGCGTTTCATTGAGCATCTTTTCCAGGGCGTCCTTGCCCAGGTTCAACAACACGCAGTCGCTGGCGGCCACGCAACTGGCGGAGCGCCGCTCGCCGTCAAGCACGGCCATCTCCCCAAAGGCCCGGCCGCTGCGCAGGGTGGCAATGGTCAGGCGCTGGCCGGTGTGGTTGGTTTTCTGCACCGCCACCTGGCCGCTGTGGATGATGCACATGAAGGTACCGGCATCGCCCTCGAGGAAAATCACCTCGCCCTCGGCAATGCTGCTGATGTTGAAGTAGCCGGCAGCGACGTAGAAGTCTTCCGGCAACAACGGGTCGAACAGGCCGCAGTCCATGAGCATGTCGCGGATTTCGGTATTCATTAAAGTCGGGAGTGCCATGGCTGCAATCTTGGTCCATCAATCAGGAGGCGGTCTGAATGTTCAGACAGGACCGCCCCGCTAAGTTCCTTAAACCAGCCCCAGCGCCTTGAACACGAATGCATATTCGAGTGCTACGTCACGTAATCCCTGGTAACGACCGCTCATCCCGCCATGGCCGGCACCCAGTTCGGTCTTGAGCAACAGCAGGTTGTCGTCCGTCTTGGTCGCGCGCAACTTGGCCACCCACTTGGCCGCCTCCCAGTACTGCACGCGGCTGTCGTTGTAGCCGGCGATCACCAGCGTGGCCGGGTAGGCCTGGGCGCTGACGTTTTCGTACGGCGCGTAGGCCTTGATGCGTTCATACACCGCAGGCTCTTCGGGGTTGCCCCACTCGTCGTACTCGGTGATGGTCAGCGGCAATTCCGGGTCGAGCATGGTGTTGAGCACGTCGACAAACGGCACTTCGGCAATCGCCGCCTGGAATAACTCCGGACGCTGGTTGAGCACCGCGCCGATCAACAGGCCGCCGGCACTGCCGCCGCTGATGACCAGTTGCCTGGAGGTGGTCAGGCCCTCGGCGATCAGGTGTTCGGCACACGCGATAAAGTCGCTGAAGGTGTTCTGCTTGTGTTCCTGCTTGCCATTGCGATACCAGGCTTCACCCAGTTCGCCACCGCCGCGCACATGCGCAATGGCGAAGGCCACGCCACGGTCCAGCAGGCTCAGGCGTGCATGGGAGAACCACGGGTCGAGGCTTGAGCCATAGGCGCCGTAGCCATACAGGTACAAGGGTGTCGGCTTGCCGAGCTGGTCGCGCTTGACCACCAGGCTGATCGGCACCTGGGTGCCATCGGCGGAGGTGGCCCACAGGCGCTGGCTGACGTAGTCATCGGCATTGAACACGCCGAGCACCGGGGTTTCCTTGAGCACCTGCTGCGCGCCGCTGGCCAGTTCCAGCTGGCGTACCTGGGCCGGGCGGTTCAGGGCTTCGTAGCGCAGGCGGATCTTGTCGCTGACGAATTCCAGGCTGTTTTGCACGTAGAGGCTGTAGGCGGCGTCGGGCAGCTCCACGCGATAGGGCGACAAGCCCTGGGGATGCACTTCGATCACCGGCAGGCCGCCGATGCGCAGGCTCAGGGTCATGGCGCCGGTGTTCAGGCTGACGCCGTCGAGCATCACGTCATCGCTGTGGGGAATCAGGTTCTGCCACTCATCCTCGGTCGGCACGTCGCCAATGTCGGTCGCCACAAACAGGGCGTAGTTGATGCCATCACGGTTGCTGCGGATAAACCAGGTCCACGCGCCATTCAGTTGGCCGTGGTCGACATCGTATTCATGGTCCTCGACCCGTGGCGCCAGGCAGGTGAAGTCCAGGTGCGGCTGGTCGGCATCCAGCGCCCAGACCTCGCTGGTGGTCTTGCTGCCGAGCGAGAGCAGCAACTGGCGCTCGGAGCTGGAACGGTAGCAATGCAGGAAGAACCGGCCGTCGGGCTCATGGAACACTTCCTGCGCCGCCGTGCCATCCAGGCGGTAGCGATACAGCTTGTGCGGGCGGTGGGTGTCGTCCAGCTCGCCGAAGAACAGGGTCAGGCTGTCATTGGCCCAGGTCATGCTGCCGTCGCAATCCTGGAACTCCAGTTCGCTGACTTTGCCCGTGGCCAATTCCTTCACGAACAGGGTGTAGATCTCTTCGCCACTGGTATCGAGGCTGTAGGCCAGGCGCTGGTGGTCGGGGCTGATGCTGAATGCGCCGAGGGAAAAGAAGCCGCCGTTGGCCAGCACGTTGGGGTCCAGCAACAGCTCTTCGCTGCTGTCGTCCACCTGGTTGCCGTCGCCGGTCGGGCGGCGGCAGCGGTAGTGGCGTGCGTATTCGTCACCGGCGGTGGTGCGCGTGTAATACAGGTACGGGCCCCAGGGGGAGGGCAGGGACAGGTCGGTTTCGAGGATGCGGCCCTTGATCTCCTCGAACAGGGTTTCGCGCAGGGCCTGCTGGTCGGCGAGCCGGGCTTCCTGGAAGGCATTTTCGGCCTTCAGGTAATCAAGGACCTCAACGCTGTCGCGCTCTTGCAGCCAGGCGTACGGGTCCTGGCCTGGGGCTTTACGGGCAATCGGGGCGGTCGATGAAGGCATGGAGCACTCTCTGTCTGGCGGAAGGTGGCAGGCATTGCAGCCGCGACACGCAAAAGCCGTTATCATAGCCGCCTGTTTGCCTACCTTGCCATGGACACCATGACCGAGAACGACTATCTGACCGCTTGGGGCCTTTACGCCTTCGCTGCCTTGGGCTGCCTGTTGGTGTGGTGGCGCATGACCCGCTGGATCTGGCGCTGGCTGCGCGAACCGCTGCAATTGCTGATGGCCGTGCTGTTGTTGAGCCCGACCATCGTCGACCCGGTCAAGACTCAGTTCGCGCCGGCCGTGGCCATCACGGCCCTGGACCTGGTGCTCAAGGTCGGCAATAACGCCTGGCGGGCGATTTCCGATTTGTTCATGTACACCATGATCGCCTTTGGTGTGTACCTCGTGTTTGTGCTGATCCGCTGGCCCATCGAGCGCGCCGCCAACGCCCGCCGTGAGCGCAAGGCCGCCACCGACGCCGCCTTGGCCGCCGAGCCTGTGGATGAAGACGATGAGCCTTTCCGTCGTCCTGCACCGGTGAGCGGTATGCGGGTCGAACCGCGCCTTTAACGTTGTCCGCCCTGCAGCGAGAGCCCTGGCATGTGTGAATTATTGGGCATGAGTGCCAACGTCCCCACCGATATCGTGTTCAGTTTTACCGGGCTGATGCAGCGCGGTGGGCGTACCGGCCCCCACCGCGACGGCTGGGGCATCGCTTTCTACGAAGGCCGTGGCCTGCGCCTGTTCCAGGACCCGGCCGCGAGCAGCGAGTCGGAAGTCGCCTTGCTGGTGCAGCGTTACCCCATCAAGAGTGAGGTGGTGATCGGGCATATCCGCCAGGCCAACGTCGGCAAGGTGAGCCTGGCCAACACCCACCCGTTTGTGCGCGAGCTGTGGGGCCGCAACTGGTGTTTCGCCCACAACGGCCAGTTGGCGGACTTCCACCCCCGCGCTACGTTCTATCGGCCAGTCGGCGATACCGACAGTGAAGCGGCCTTCTGCGACCTGCTCAACCGCGTGCGCGAGGCCTTCCCCGAGCCGGTGGACATCGAACAGATGCTGCCGGACCTGATCGCCGCCTGTGCCGAATACCGCAGCAAGGGTGTGTTCAACTGCCTGCTCAGCGACGGTGACTGGCTGTTTTGCTATTGCTCGAGCAAACTGGCGCAGATCACCCGGCGTGCGCCGTTTGGTCCGGCACGCCTCAAGGATGTCGACGTGATCGTCGATTTTCAGGCCGAAACCACCCCCAATGATGTGGTGACGGTGATCGCCACCGAGCCGTTGACCGACAACGAAAACTGGACCCGCTACGAACCGGGCCAATGGAGCCTGTGGCGACGCGGTGAATGCGTCAGCCAGGGCGTTACCGAGTAAGGATATCGACCATGTTGCTCAGTTATCTGCGGTTGGTGCTGTTTGCCATTGGCCTGTTGGTCGGCGTGCAAGTGCCGGGGTTTATCAACGACTATGCCAAGCGCGTCGAAGCCCACCTGATTGAGGCCCAGACCGGCCTGAGCGGGTTTGAAACCACCGCGCGGCAGTTCTTCAACGGTGACTTGAAGGCCTTGGTGGCGCATTACCGCGCCAGCGACGACCCGGTGTTCCAGAGCGACGCCAACAGCCTGGGCGCCATGCTTGACCGCCAGGTGGCATTGGACAAGCAATTCCAGGCCATGCAAGGTCCGTGGTACATCCGCGCCCTGCAAGTGGCGGTGGCCGCCGACCCGGATATCCGCCTGGAGACCTGGAACGGCTACAGCTACCAGATCCTGCTGACCCCCGAAGCCATGGGCTGGGGCCTGGGCGGGGCGATGCTGCTGTCGTTTGGCCTGGAGTGCCTGTTCCGCCTGATCGACTGGGTGGTGCTGGGTGGCAAGCGCTTGCGCCAAAGCCGGCCAATCGAAGAACGGGACCTGAAAGGTCTCTAACCCACACCTCGGTCTAATGTGGGAGGGGCTTGCCCCTCCCACATTTGTATCCGGTTTATTCAGTTGCTCAGCACCATCCGCTCTTCGCCGACTTCCTCGGCATAGCGGGTAACGACCTTCTGGCACAGCCCGACAATCTCCTCCACCAATTCCACCCCCACGCGCCACGACACCACCACCTGCAGGTTCGGCAGTTTCTGCGCCATCGGCAACATCACCAATTCGCCACGCGCCAGTTCTTCCCTGACCAGCACCGGCGGCAGTGCACCAATCCCGAAGCCATCGCGCAACAACCGGGTAATCGCCGACACTGAGTTCACGCAGTTCATCCGTGGCGCGGCCACGCCGTTGGCTTGCATCAGGCTGATGACGTCCTGGTGCGGGTGGGAGTTTTTCGAGTAGGTGATGATGCGCTCCTGGGCCAGTTCGGCGAGGGAGGCGTAGTCGCGGTTGTAGATCGACTGGCTGGCGACGATCCAGGCCATGGGATGGCTGGCCAGCTCCAGGCTGCGCACGGTTTCCAGGCGCAGCAGGTCGGTTTGCAGGATCAGGTCGAGAAAGCCTTTTTGCAGCTGATCGCTGAGGTTAAGCGCGGTATCGGCGACCAATTCGATTTCCACCAATGGGAAATGGTCCATCAGTTCCGCCACCAACGGGCTGAGCCAGGTGTGGATCACCGTGTCCATCGCACCGATACGAATGCGCCCGACCTTGCTGCTGGTGGTTTCCAGGGACTGTTTCAGGCCCTGCATGGTCACCATCATCTGCTCGGCATAGTCGAGTACCTTCAAGCCTTCCGGGGTCAGGCTCACGCCCCGGGAGTCGCGCAGGAACAGCTTTACCCCCAGCTCGCTTTCCAGCACGGCGATGCGGCTGGAAATCGAGGCCTGGGTGGTGAACAGCTTCTCCGCAGTCAGGCGGAAGCTCTTGAGCTTGGCCACCCAGACGAAGGTTTCGAGGAACTTCAAATTCATGGGATCAACTTTTTCTTATGCATGGATCGGTTTTTATTAGTTGGACGCCGCACCGGGCAAACGCCAAAAATCAGGCTATTCCACGATAAGCGCCGTTGGGGTGTCAGGACAAGTTGCGAGTTCTGCGTAAAAAATCCCACACTACAAAAAAACAAAGCCTACAGGAGCAACCAGCGTGAGCCGTCTGCTATTGAATTGCGACATCGGCGAGAGCTTCGGCAACTGGACCATGGGTCTGGACGCCGAGGTCATGCCGTTCATCGATTGCGCCAACGTGGCCTGCGGCTTTCATGCCGGCGATCCGAGCATCATGCGCAAGACCGTCAGCCTGGCCCTCAAGCACGGTGTACAGGTCGGCGCACACCCGGCGTACCAGGACCTGCAAGGCTTCGGCCGCCGCTCCATGGCCTACACCCCCCAGGAAATCCAGGACCTGCTGCATTACCAGATCGGCGCCCTCGACGGCATCTGCCGTGCCCAGGGCGGGCGTGTCAGTTACGTCAAGCCCCATGGCGCGATGTACAACGACATGATGGCCAACCCGGCGCAACTGCGTGCTGTGATCGAGGCCGTGGCCGCGTATGGCGACCTGCCGCTGATGCTGCTGGCGACCCGCGACAACAGCGCGGCCCAGGCACTGGGCGACGAATACGGGGTGATCCTGTGGTTCGAGGCCTTTGCCGACCGTGCCTACGACGCCAACGGCCATCTGGTTTCACGTCAATTGCCGGGGGCGGTGCACCATGATCCAGAGGTCATCGTCCAGCAGTCCTTGACCCTTTCCCGTGGCGAACCCCTGACCGCCAGTGACGGCAGCCCGTTGCTATTGCGCGCCAATACCCTGTGCGTGCATGGCGACAATGCCAGCTCGGTCGCCGCCGTAAAGCGTATCCGCGAGGCATTGAAGCCAGCATGAAGCCACGGATTGAAGTGGTGGCGATCGACTGCCTGATGGTGCGTCTGTTCGAGGTGATCGCCGAAGCCAATATGCCGTGGATGCTCGCTGCCACCGAGCGCCTGCGCAGCGGTTTTGGCGCAGCCCTGGTGGATCTGGTGCCTTCCTACACCACCTTGATGGTGCATTACGACCTCACGGCGTTGAGCCCGGCCCAGGCGCGGGAATTGATCGACCAGGCGCTGACCGACCTGCAACCCCAGGCCCAGGGCAGCGGCCAGTGCCATGTGCTGCCGGTATGGTACGACCTGAGTGTCGGCCCTGAACTGACGTTGCTGGCCCGGCGCAGTGGCTTGTCCGTCGACGACGTGATCCGCCGCCACAGCGCCCACGAATACCAGGTGTTCGCCCTCGGCTTCGCCCCCGGTTTTGCCTTTATGGGGTTGGTGGATGAAATCCTCGCCACACCGCGCCTGAGCACCCCGCGCCAGCGCGTGGCGGCCGGCAGTGTCGGTATCGCCGAGCGACAGACCGCTGCCTATCCGGTGGTGTCCCCTGGTGGCTGGAACCTGATCGGCCGCACGCCGGCCAAGCTGTTCGATCGCGAGCGCGACGGCTACAGCCTGATGCAGCCCGGTGACACGGTGCGCTTTGAATCGGTCAGCCACGCTGAATTTATAAACTTGGGTGGCGATGACACGCCGTTGGAGGCGCAGGCATGAGCCGCTTGATCATCGAGGCCAGCACGCCGCTGTGCCTGCTGCAGGACGCCGGTCGTTTTGGCGTGCGCCACCTGGGCGTGACCCAGGGCGGCGCGCTGGATTGGGTGTCGATGTCCTGGGCCAACTGGCTGCTGGGCAATGCGCTGGACGCGCCGGTGGTGGAAATCACTCTCGGTGGCTTTACCGTGCAGGCCGAGGATTATTGCCTGTTGGCGCTGGCCGGGGCGGATCTGGGGGCGTATATCGATGAACGTGCGATCAGTCCCGGGCGTAGTTTTATCCTGCAAAAGGGCCAGCGCCTGCGCTTTACCCAGCCCTTCAGCGGCGCGCGGGCTTACCTGGCCGCCCCCGGCGGGTTTGATGCGCCGGATGTGCTGGGCAGCTGCGCAACGGTGGTACGTGAGGCGCTGGGCGGACCGGACGGTTTCGGCAAGGCCTTGGTTGAAGGCGGGCGACTGGGCTACTCCGGTACCGGCGGCGGGATGAAAGTGCTGAGCGAGCAGGCTTTGCCGGCCAAGGCGCCGCTGGAGGTGATCGTCGGCGCCCAAATTGGCCTGTTCAGCGGCCAGAGCCTGTTCGATGCCTTTAACACCGAGTGGGCCCTGGACAGTCGCGCCGACCGCATGGGCATGCGCTTGCTGGGCACGCCCTTGCAATACCAGGGGCCGTCGCTGATTTCCGAAGGGATTCCGTTGGGTGGCATCCAGGTGCCGCCGGATGGGCAGCCGATCGTGTTGCTCAATGATCGCCAGACCATCGGTGGCTATCCGCGCCTGGGCGCCTTGACGCCATTGGCGCTGGCGCGGCTGGCGCAGTGTTTGCCGGGAGAAAAGCTGAGGTTGGTACCGGTGGTGCAGGATATGGCGCATCGGCAGCATGTGGAGTATCTGCGCCGGTTTGCGCTGTAAAGAAAGCTCCTACGGGAGTGCCAGTGTTTGTCGTCTTCGCGGCTTTAGCGCAGTCATGAAAACCTGAATGGCTTCATCCACTATTCAGGCTTTTCCATGCGCTATTTGAAGATTTTTGCCCAAGATGTGCTCGATAACGATGTTCCCGATGTGGTGTACCTGGAGTTCTATGACGATTCCAGGACCCCCGCGCTTGTCCATCGGGCCACGGCCTTCGATATCACCGACGACGGCCAGTTCGACTGGATCATTGCGGACGATCTCAATCAGGACGGCATTGTCGACACCGTGGATCGAGAGATGGCCATCGAGTTTGCCCAGCTGTTTCTGGCGTTCGAATGGTTCAGCCTCGACGAACCCTTCGACAAGTACCTGAAGGTATTTGCCGGTGACTTTGATAACAACGGGATTCCCGACACGGTGCGCTTGCACTTTCATCAAGGGGAGGGGGTGCCGCGAGATGAAACCATTGTCTATTCGGCAGCGGTGTACAGCGATGGTAATGGTCGTGGCGCCTCTGTCTCGATC
Source organism: Pseudomonas sp. NIBRBAC000502773 (assembly GCF_006517195.1). Taxonomy (NCBI): domain Bacteria; kingdom Pseudomonadati; phylum Pseudomonadota; class Gammaproteobacteria; order Pseudomonadales; family Pseudomonadaceae; genus Pseudomonas; species Pseudomonas sp. NIBRBAC000502773. Next base: position 4,999,186 of record NZ_CP041189.1, read on the forward strand.
AACCAGGACGTCAACAATGATGGGAAGGTCGACCGTCAGGATTCGGAACTGGTCAAGCAGTTCGCCGCGCTTTTCCTCAAGTTTGCCTGGATCGACAGCGAGCACTGCTGAGTGAGGGGCCTGTAGCCGATGTCTTCGGCTACAGGCCGGCTATCACTTGGACAGAAAGCGCATGCCTTCTTCCAACCCGCGCAACGTCAGCGGGTACATCTGGTCTTCCACCAACTCCCGCACAATCCCCGTCGACGCGGTATAACCCCAGGTATCCTTGGGATACGGGTTTATCCAGATCAGTTTCTTGTACTTGGCCATGAAGCGCTGCATCCACACATACCCCGGCTCTTCATTCCAATGCTCGACGCTGCCGCCTGCCTGGGTGATTTCATACGGCGCCATCGATGCATCGCCGATAAAGATCACTTTGTAATCGGCACCGTACTTGTGCAGCAGGTCCTGGGTGGAGGTGCGCTCGGAGGTGCGGCGCTGGTTGTTCTTCCACACCGACTCGTACACGAAGTTGTGGAAGTAGAAGTACTCCAGGTGCTTGAACTCGGTCTTGCAGGCCGAGAACAGTTCTTCGCAGATCTTCACGTGGGCGTCCATCGAGCCGCCGATATCGAACAGCAACAGCAGCTTGATGGTGTTGCGTCGTTCCGGGCGCATCTGGATATTCAACAGCCCGGCATCGCGGGCGGTGTGGTCGATGGTGCCATCGATGTCCAGCTCTTCGGCCGCACCCTGGCGCGCGAACTTGCGCAGTCGGCGCAGGGCGATCTTGATGTTGCGGGTGCCCAGTTCCACCTGGTCGTCGAGGTTCTTGTACTCGCGCTGGTCCCAGACCTTCACGGCCTTGCCCTGGCGTTTGCCGGCGTCGCCGACGCGAATGCCTTCGGGGTTGTAGCCGCCGGAGCCGAACGGGCTGGTACCGCCGGTGCCGATCCATTTGTTGCCGCCGGCGTGGCGTTCCTTCTGTTCCTCCAGGCGTTTCTTGAATGCCTCGATCAGCTTGTCGAGGCCGCCGAGGGACTGGATCTGTGCGCGCTCTTCGTCGCTCAGCGAGCGTTCGAACTCCTTGCGCAGCCAGTCTTCGGGGATCAGCGCCTGCAGGTGATCGTCGAGCTTTTCCAGGCCATTGAAGTAGGCGCTGAAGGCGCGGTCGAACTTGTCGAAATGCCGTTCGTCCTTGACCAGGATTGCTCGGGCCAAGTAGTAGAACTCGTCCATGTCGGCAAAGGTCACGCGCTGTTTCAGCGCGTTGATCAGGTCGAGCAGCTCGCGCACCGACACCGGGACCTTGGCTGCGCGCATTTCATTGAACAGGTTGAGCAACATTATCGATTACCGCGACGGCTCATGAATGCCAGGCGTTCCAGTAACTGCACGTCTTGCTCGTTCTTGACCAAGGCACCGGCCAGGGGCGGGATGGCCTTGGTGGGGTCGCGCTCGCGCAGCACCGCTTCGCCGATATTGTCGGCCATCAGCAACTTGAGCCAGTCGACCAGTTCGGAGGTGGACGGTTTTTTCTTCAGGCCGGGGACTTTGCGCACGTCGAAAAACACGTCCAGCGCCTCGCTGACCAGCTCCTTCTTGATGTCCGGGTAGTGCACGTCGACGATTTTTTGCAGGGTGGTGCGGTCGGGGAAGGCGATGTAGTGGAAGAAGCAGCGGCGCAGGAACGCGTCCGGCAGCTCTTTTTCGTTGTTGGAGGTAATGATGATGATCGGGCGCTTCCGGGCCTTGATGGTCTCGTCGATTTCGTAGACGTAGAACTCCATCTTGTCGAGTTCCTGCAGCAGGTCGTTGGGGAACTCGATGTCGGCCTTGTCGATTTCATCGATCAGCAGGATCACCCGCTCCTCGGACTCGAATGCTTCCCAGAGCTTGCCCTTCTTCAGGTAGTTGCGCACGTCGTGCACCTTGTCCACCCCCAGTTGCGAGTCGCGCAGGCGGCTGACCGCGTCGTACTCGTACAGGCCCTGGTGGGCCTTGGTGGTGGACTTGATGTGCCAGGTGATCAGCCTGGCGCCGAAGGACTCGGCCAGTTGTTCGGCGAGCATGGTCTTGCCGGTGCCGGGCTCACCCTTGACCAGCAGCGGACGCTCCAGGGTGATGGCAGCGTTGACGGCCAGTTTCAGGTCATCGGTGGCAACGTAGGCCTGGGTGCCTTCGAACTTCATCGGTCATTCCTCGAATTCATCAATGCCCGGACTATACCGCGCGGCCCCGGCGACTGTGAACGCAGACGGGTTATTCAGTCTCTGAATGACCGGTCACGGCTCAATCCGCCGAAGGCTTGGGCTGCTCATAGCGCGCATTGAACGCCTGGATAAAACCATTACGTAAAATCGCCAAAAATGCGGAGAACGCGCTGACATTTTGCTGATGCACGCTGCCACTGAGTTCCACGCGGGTGGCGAACTGATTCTTTGCCTGGTTCTTCAATACGGTCTCGCTGGCGCCCACCACGGCCTCCCAGATCGAACGAAAGATGTTCTTGTCCTTGTTCTCCACGTCCTGCTGCCAGTCGAAGACTTCCACGTCGCGCAGCAGCGGCTTGATGTACCCGGTCAACTGACCTTTTTCCGCCTGGGCTTCGATCACTACGTCCCCGGTGCCGGCCTTGAAGTCGAACTTGCCATAGGCCGCGGCGAAGTCGTTCATGCGCTTGAGCTGCAAGTCCCTGGCGCGAAAGCGAAACTCGAAATTCTCGAAATTGCTCAGCGGGTCGAAGGTGGCGGTGGCTTCCAGCGGGGCCTGGCCTTGCAGCAGGGCCTTGCCGTCGAAGCGCGCGTCGCGCCGGCCTTTGACGTCGACCACATTGGTCAGGTTGTAGAAGCTGGCGTTGACGCCGGTCGCGTCGATCTTCACCACGGGTTTGGAGCTGAAGTTGTGGAAGGCGATCTTGCCGTCTTCAATGCGCACTTCGTCGAGGGTGATGGGGGCCAGCTTACTCAACTGCTCGCGCCAGTCGGTACCCTTACCGGTCTGGGAGGCTTGCTTGTTGGCGCCGCCGTCGACGAAGTTAACCTCGGGCTTGATAAACAGCACTTTGGCCACCACCGCGTGGTCGTACCAGAGAGAGTGCCAGCTCACCGCCAGGTCGATCAGCGGCGCCTTGACGAACGGGACGGGCACCTTGCCGTCGACCTTGACGATCTCCAGGCCGTTGATCCGGTACGCACCCCGCCACAGCGCGAGGTCCACGTCGGTCACCTGGCCGCGGTAATCGCCCATGTCGGCGAGCTTGTCATTCAGGTAGTTACGCACCAGGTAGGGGAGCGCGATGCTCACGGCGACCAGGACCACCAGCAATCCGGCAATGGTCCATAGTGGCCAGCTGTAGCGACGTTTCATGGGGAGAGTCCTCTGTCCATACTGGTGCGGTGGACCCCAGCGGCAGGCGCAACGTTCCTTCGACTGGACGCTTTGCAGCACGAGGCATACCCTTGGAGCCTTTCTGAAAACCGCCTAATAGGACCCGCCATGAGCCGCATTTTTGCAGACAACGCGCACTCCATCGGTAACACGCCCCTGGTTCAGATCAACCGTATCGCACCCCGTGGCGTAACCATCCTGGCCAAGATCGAAGGGCGTAACCCAGGTTATTCGGTGAAGTGCCGCATTGGCGCAAACATGATCTGGGACGCCGAAAGCACCGGCAAACTCAAGCCGGGCATGACCATCGTTGAACCCACTTCCGGCAATACCGGTATTGGTCTGGCCTTTGTCGCCGCCGCCCGTGGCTACAAATTGCTGCTGACCATGCCGGCGTCCATGAGTATCGAACGCCGCAAGGTGCTCAAGGCCCTCGGCGCCGAATTGGTCCTGACCGAGCCGGCCAAGGGCATGAAGGGCGCCATCGACAAGGCCGGCGAAATCGTTGCCAGTGACCCGGCCACCTACTTTATGCCGGCCCAGTTCGAAAACCCGGCCAACCCGGCCATCCACGAAAAAACCACCGGTCCGGAAATCTGGAACGACACCGATGGCGCCGTGGACGTGCTGGTGGCGGGCGTGGGCACCGGTGGCACCATCACCGGCGTGTCGCGCTACATCAAGAACACCGCAGGCAAGCCGATCCTGTCGGTGGCTGTCGAGCCGATGGTGTCGCCGGTGATCACCCAGGCCCTGGCCGGTGCCGAGATCAAGCCCAGCCCCCACAAGATCCAGGGGATTGGCGCCGGGTTCGTGCCGAAAAACCTCGACCTGTCGATGGTCGACCGCGTGGAACTGGTGACCGACGACGAATCCAAGGCCATGGCCCTGCGCCTGATGCAGGAAGAGGGCATCCTGTGCGGTATTTCCTGCGGTGCCGCCATGGCCGTGGCCGTGCGCCTGGCCGAGAAGCCGGAAATGCAGGGCAAGACCATTGTGGTGATCCTGCCGGACTCCGGTGAGCGCTACCTGTCGAGCATGCTGTTCAGCGATTTGTTTACCGAGCAGGAAAACCAGGCTTGATTTATGTCAGCCGGTCAGCCTGGGCCTTCTGCATAATGGCCCAACTGTTTATCATGGCCGGCTGTCACGTCTGGCCTCCCGTCGCCGGGAGGCTGTTGGCCAGGCGCTTATTTCCAGGAGTTGCTGCATGACCTTTTCTTTGGCCGCCAAACTGTCGGTGTTGTTGCTGTTCATCGGCAGCACGCTGTACGTGCACCTGCGCGGCAAGGCCCGTTTGCCGATGTTGCGCCAGTTCGTCAACCATTCGGCGCTGTTCGCCCCCTATAACGCCTTGATGTACCTGTTTTCGGCCGTGCCGTCCAAGCCGTACCTGGACCGCAGCAAGTTCCCGGAACTGGACGTGCTCAAGGACAACTGGGAAGTGATCCGCGAAGAGGCCATGCACCTGTTCGACGAGGGTTACATCCGCGCCGCCGAAAAGAACAACGACGCCGGTTTCGGTTCGTTCTTCAAGAAGGGCTGGAAGCGTTTCTACCTCAAGTGGTACGACAAACCCCTGCCATCGGCCGAGGCGTTGTGCCCGAAAACCGTGGCGCTGGTGAGCAGCATCCCCAACGTCAAGGGCGCGATGTTCGCGCTGTTGCCGGGCGGCAGCCACCTCAACCCGCACCGTGACCCGTTTGCCGGTTCCCTGCGGTATCACCTGGGCTTGTCCACGCCGAACTCCGACGACTGCCGCATCTTCGTCGACGGCCAGGTATACGCCTGGCGCGACGGTGACGACGTGATGTTCGATGAAACCTACGTGCACTGGGTGAAGAACGAAACCGAGAAGACCCGCGTGATCCTGTTCTGCGACATCGAGCGTCCGCTGAGCAACCGCCTGATGACCCGCGTCAACCGCTGGGTCAGCAAGCAACTGGGCCGCGCCACCGCACCGCAGAACCTCGACGACGAGCGCGTCGGCGGCATCAACCAGGCGTATGCCTGGAGCAAGACCTTCAGCGACAAGTTCAGCGGCGTGGTCAAGCAGTGGAAGCGCAAGCATCCGAAGGCTTACCGCATTGCGCGGCCGGTGCTGGCGGTAGTGGTGTTGGTACTGCTGTGGAAGTGGTTGTTCGGCTGATCTGAAGCGTTAGACGCGGTCAAAATGTGGGAGGGGGCTTGCTCCCGATAGCGGTGGATCAGTCATAGATGTTTTGACTGACATACCGCTATCGGGCAAGCCCCCTCCCACATTTGATCTCCTGTGTTCTTAAGAGGCAATCAACTGCCGCAGCACATAGTGCAGAATCCCCCCCGACTTGAAGTACTCTACTTCATTCAAGGTATCGATCCGGCACAGTACTTCAACCTTCTCCTTGCTGCCGTCCTCACGGGTAATCACCAGCGTCAGGTTCATCCGCGGCACGATCTCTACCTCGGTCAGGCCGAGAATATCGATCTTCTCCTTGCCCGTAAGCTTCAGCACCTTGCGGTTCTGATCCAGCTTGAACTGCAGCGGCAGCACGCCCATGCCCACCAGGTTGGAACGGTGAATCCGCTCGAAACTCTCGGCGATCACCGCCTTGACCCCCAGCAGGTTGGTGCCCTTGGCGGCCCAGTCGCGGCTGGAGCCGGTGCCGTACTCCTGGCCGGCGATCACCACCAGCGGTGTGCCCGAGGCCTGGTACTTCATGGCCGCATCGTAGATCGGCATTTTCTCGCCGGTGGGGATGTACAGCGTATTGCCGCCTTCCTCGCCGCCAAGCATTTCGTTGCGAATGCGGATATTGGCGAAGGTGCCGCGCATCATCACTTCATGGTTGCCCCGGCGTGAGCCGTAGGAGTTGAAGTCACGCGGCTCCACGCCTTGCTCGCGCAGGTAGCGGCCGGCGGGGCTGTCGGTCTTGATGTTGCCGGCGGGGGAAATGTGGTCGGTGGTCACCGAGTCCCCCAGCAACGCCAGTACGTGGGCGCCCTTGACGTCTTTGATCACCGGCAGAGGCCCGGCGATGTCGTCGAAGAATGGCGGGTGCTGGATGTAGGTGGAGTCTTTTTGCCACACATAGGTCGCGGCCTGAGGCACTTCAATGGCTTGCCACTGTTCGTCACCGGCAAACACCTCGGCGTATTCCTTGTGGAACATACCGGTGCTGACCTGCGCAACGGCGTCAGCGATCTCCTGGCTGCTCGGCCAGATGTCCTTCAAATACACCGGATTACCCTGTTGATCGTTACCCAGCGGTTCGCTGCTGATATCGATGCGTACGGTCCCCGCCAAGGCGTACGCCACCACCAGCGGCGGCGAGGCCAGCCAGTTGGTTTTCACCAGGGGGTGCACGCGGCCTTCGAAGTTGCGGTTGCCGGACAGCACCGAGGCTACGGCGAGGTCGGCCTTCTGGATGGCTTTTTCAATCGGCTCGGGCAACGGCCCGGAGTTGCCGATGCAAGTGGTGCAGCCATAGCCCACGAGGTCGAAGCCAATTTTATCCAGATACTGGGTGAGGCCCGCGGCCTTGTAGTAGTCGGTGACCACTTTGGAGCCAGGCGCCAGGGAGGTTTTCACCCAGGGTTTGCGCGTGAGGCCTTTCTCCACGGCTTTTTTCGCCACCAGCCCGGCGGCCATCATCACGCTGGGGTTGGACGTGTTGGTGCAGGAGGTGATGGCGGCGATCACCACGGCGCCGTTTTTCAGGCGATAGGTCTGGCCTTCGTATTCATAGTCGGTTTCGCCCACCAGGTCGGCGTTGCCCACGGCCACACCGCCGCCGCCTTCACTTTCCAGGCGGCCTTCTTCCTTGGTGGTGGGTTTGAACTGCAGGTCGAGGAAGTCACTGAACGCCTGACCGACATTGGGCAGGGACACGCGGTCCTGTGGGCGTTTCGGTCCGGCGAGGCTGGCTTCGACGCTGCCCATGTCGAGGGCCAGGCTGTCGGTGAACACCGGTTCCTGGCCAGCGTGGCGCCACAGGCCCTGGGCCTTGGTGTAGGCCTCGACCAGCTTCACGGTGGCAGCCGGGCGACCAGAGAGGCGCAGGTAGTCCAGCGTCACCTCATCCACCGGGAAAAAGCCGCAGGTGGCGCCGTATTCCGGGGCCATGTTGGCGATGGTCGCGCGGTCCGCCAGGGGCAGGTCGGCCAGGCCGTCGCCGTAGAACTCGACGAATTTACCCACCACGCCTTTCTTGCGCAGCATCTGGGTGACGGTCAGCACCAGATCGGTGGCGGTGATGCCTTCTTTCAATTTGCCGGTGAGCTTGAAGCCGATCACTTCCGGGATCAGCATCGACACCGGTTGGCCGAGCATCGCCGCTTCCGCTTCGATCCCGCCCACGCCCCAGCCGAGCACGCCGAGGCCGTTGATCATGGTGGTGTGGGAGTCGGTGCCCACCAGGGTGTCGGGGAACGCGTAGGTGCGGCCGTCCTCGTCCTTGGTCCACACGGTGCGGCCCAGGTATTCGAGGTTGACCTGATGGCAGATGCCGGTGCCCGGCGGTACCACGCTGAAGTTGTCGAAGGCGCTCTGGCCCCAGCGCAGGAAGGCGTAGCGTTCGCCGTTGCGCTGCATTTCGATGTCGACGTTCTGCCCAAAGGCGTCGGCGTTGCCGAACTTGTCGACCATCACCGAGTGGTCGATCACCAGGTCCACCGGCGAGAGCGGGTTGATGCGCTGCGGGTCGCCACCGGCCTTGGCCACGGCGGCGCGCATGGCGGCCAGGTCGACCACGGCGGGTACGCCAGTGAAGTCCTGCATCAGCACGCGGGCGGGGCGATACTGGATCTCACGGTCGGACTGGCGCTCTTTGAGCCAGGCGGCAATGGCCTTGAGGTCGGCGCCGGTGACGGTCTTGTTGTCTTCCCAGCGCAGCAGGTTCTCCAGCAGCACCTTGAGGGACATCGGCAGCTTATCCAGGTCACCCAGGCGCTTGGCGGCCTCGGGCAGGCTGAAATAGTGGTAGGTCTTGTCGTCGATTTCTAAAGTTTTAAGGGTACTCAGGCTATCAAGGGATGACATTACATGACTCCTTATGGTCCGCACGGCTACGGACCTGACGGGACGAACAGAGCTTTCAAACTAGCGCTGTTTTCAGTAGCTGGCTAATTACTGGACTCTATGGACAGAACCAAGGTTCCGAACTCGGCTATCATGCGCGCGTTTTCATGACAGGCATTGCGATAGCGCAACGTCAGTTGAGTCACCAGGAGAGTCGATGAACACCCTTTTTATGCACTGCCGCCCGGGGTTTGAGGGCGAAGTCTGTTCCGAGATCGCGGAACACGCCGCGCGCCTGAACGTTTCCGGCTACGCCAAGGCCAAGACCGGCAGCGCCTGCGCCGAATTTGTCTGCACCGAAGAAGACGGCGCCCAGCGCCTGATGCACGGCCAGCGCTTTGCTGAGCTGATCTTCCCGCGGCAGTGGGCGCGCGGGGTGTTTATCGACCTGCCGGAAACCGACCGTATCAGCGTGATCCTCGCTCACCTGCGTGAATTCCCGGTGTGCGGCAGCCTGTGGCTGGAGATGGTCGACACCAATGACGGCAAGGAACTCTCGAACTTCTGCAAGAAATTCGAAGTGCACCTGCGCAAAGCCTTGTTGAACGCCGGCAAGCTGGTGGACGACCCGAGCAAGCCGCGCCTGCTGCTGACCTTCAAAAGCGGCCGCGAAGTGTTCATGGGTTTGGCCGAGTCGAATAACTCGGCGATGTGGCCGATGGGCATCCCGCGGTTGAAATTCCCCCGGGACGCGCCAAGCCGCTCAACCCTGAAACTGGAAGAAGCCTGGCACCACTTTATCCCCCGCGACCAATGGGAAGAGCGCCTGCATGGCGACATGACCGGCGTCGATCTGGGCGCAGCCCCTGGCGGCTGGACCTGGCAGCTGGTCAACCGTGGCATGCTGGTGACCGCCATCGACAACGGCCCCATGGCCGAAAGCCTGATGGACACCGGCCTGGTGCAGCACCTGATGGCCGACGGATTTACTTTCGTGCCCAAGCAGCCGGTGGACTGGATGGTCTGCGACATCGTCGAAAAGCCGGCGCGCAACGCGGCATTGCTGGAGACCTGGATCGGCGAAGGGCATTGCCGCGAGGCGGTGGTGAACCTGAAATTGCCGATGAAGCAGCGTTACGCCGAGGTCAAGCGCCTGCTGGAGCGTATCGAAGACGGCTTCAAGGCGCGCGGCATTCGGGTGGAGATCGGCTGCAAGCAGCTGTATCACGACCGTGAAGAAGTGACCTGCCACCTGCGTCGTCTGGTGGATGTGAAGAAAACCAAGGCCCGCTAAACTGAGCGCCGGTTCCAGGAGTAGACAATGAGCGATATTTTCGACACCGCCGTGGATGGCACCCTCGACGCAACGGGCCTCAACTGCCCTGAGCCGGTGATGATGCTGCACCAGCACATCCGCGACCTGCCGCCCGGCGGCTTGCTCAAGGTGATCGCGACCGACCCGTCGACGCGCCGCGATATCCCCAAGTTCTGCGTGTTCCTTGACCATGAACTGGTGGATCAACAGGAGCAGGCCGGTACGTACCTGTACTGGATCCGTAAAAAGGCCGATTAACCCCGCGCCTTCTCCAGGCGAATGCGCCGGCGTGCACTGCGCGCCAGGCGCACCAGCAGCATCCCCGCCGCACAGCTCAAGCCCACGATCAGCCCTTGCCACAAACCGCTCGGGCCGCTGGGTTCGCCCAGCCAGTTGCTCAGCCCCAGGGCGTACCCCACCGGCAGCCCCACGCCCCAATAGGCAAACAGGGTCAGCACCATGGTGACACGGGTGTCCTGGTAGCCCCTCAGGGCGCCGGCGGCGGTGACCTGGATCGAGTCACTGAACTGGAACAGCGCTGAAAACACGATCAGCGTCGAGGCCAGGTGGATGACAATCGGGTCCGGGGTGTAGATCGCCGCAATCTGCTCGCGAAACACCAGCATCAGGCTGCAGGACAGGCAGGCGTACGCCAGCGCCGTGCCCATGCCGACCCCGGCGGCGAAGCGTGCTTCACGCGCCTCGCCACGCCCCAGGGCCTGGCCGACGCGCACGGTGACGGCCATGCTCAGGGAATAAGGGATCATGAACACCAGTGAGCTGACGTTCAGCGCGATCTGGTGCCCCGACACAACCGTGGCGCCCAGGCTGCCGAGCAGCAGGGCGATGACGGCAAAGATGCTCGATTCGGCAAAGATCGCGATGCCGATCGGCAGGCCAATCCCCAGTACGCGCTTGATCACCGACCACTCCGGCCAATCGAAGCGCTTGAACAGTTCGCTGCTCTGGTAGGCGGCCCCCCAGCGGGTCCAGGCGGCCATGCCGAGCATCATCACCCACATCGCAATGGCCGTGGCCCAGCCGCAGCCCACGCCGCCCATGGCCGGCACGCCCAGGTGGCCGTAGATGAAGATGTAGTTCAGCGGAATATTCAGCGCCAACCCGCACAGGCCCATGGCCATGCTGGGCAGGGTGCGGCCCAGGCCATCACTGAAACAGCGCAGCACGTAGTAGAGGGCGATGGCCGGCATGCCGGCGGCGATGCCATGCAGGTAGCCCATGGTGGGGGCGATAAGGTCTGGCTCAACTTTCATGGCATGCAGGATCGGCTCGGCGCAGAGCAACAGCAGCGCGCCGATGATGCCGACCACCACCGCCAGCCACAGTGACTGACGCACCAACGGCCCGATTTCGCCGTAGTGGCCCGCACCGTAGCGCTGGGCGACTTTCGGCGTGGTGGCCAGCAGCGTACCGGTCATCAGCAGGTACACCGGAATCCAGATCGAGTTGCCCAGGCCCACCGCCGCCAGGTCCTGGGGGCTGACGCGCCCGGCCATCACCGCATCGACGAAGCTCATGGCCGTGGTTGCCAGTTGGCCGATCATGATCGGCAGCGCGAGCGTCAGCAGGCCACCCACTTCCCGGCTGATGCGGGCGGGGCGGGTGAGGGGGGCAGTGGCAGTGTTCACGTACGCAAGTCCAGTCAAAAGGGTGCAAGGCCGCGGATTCTACGCCTTGACGTAACGGTCAGGAAAAAACCTGTGTTAGGGATTTGTAAGCGACCTGCCAGCCCCCTCCCACATTGAAGATCGCATCCCTGTACACTGCTGATCCGCCAAAGGAGCCTGCCATGCTGATTGTTGCCGACGAAAATATCCCGCTGCTCGATGAGTTCTTCCAAGGATTTGGCGAGATTCGCCGAGTGTCCGGTCGTTCCATCGACCGCGCCACCGTCGAACAGGCCGATGTGCTGCTGGTGCGCTCGGTGACCAACGTCAACCGCGCCCTGCTGGACGGCACGCAGGTGCGTTTTGTCGGCACCTGCACCATCGGCACCGACCACCTCGACCTCGATTACTTCAAGCAGGCTGGTATCCAGTGGTCCAGCGCGCCCGGCTGCAATGCGCGGGGCGTGGTGGACTATGTGCTGGGCAGCCTGCAAACCCTGGCCGAGATCGAAGGCGCCGACCTCAATCAGCGTACCTATGGCGTCGTCGGCGCCGGTGAAGTGGGCGGGCGCCTGATCGAAGTGCTCAAGGGTCTGGGCTGGAACGTGCTGGTCTGCGACCCGCCGCGCCAGATCGCCGAAGACGGCGATTACGTCAGCCTCGAGCAGATCATCGAGCAATGCGATGTGATCAGCCTGCACACGCCATTGACCAAATCCGGCAATGGTTCCACCTGGCACTTGTTTGATCGCGACCGCCTCAACCGCCTCAAGCCCGGCACCTGGCTGATCAACGCCAGCCGTGGCCCGGTGGTGGACAACGCCGCCCTGCGCGATGTGCTGCTGGCGCGTGAAGACCTGCAAGCGGTGCTGGACGTGTGGGAAGGCGAGCCCGAGGTGGACGTCGACCTGGCCGACCTGTGTGTGCTGGCCACCCCGCATATCGCCGGCTACAGCCTGGACGGCAAGCAGCGCGGTACGGCGCAGATCTATCAGGCGTTCTGCGCGCACCTGGGCCAGGAGCCGAGCATTCAGCTGGGCGACTTGTTGCCGCAACCGTGGCTGGCCGAAGTGCACTTGAACGCATCGACCGATCCGGCCTGGGCGCTGGCGACGTTGTGCCGCAGCGTGTACGACCCGCGCCGTGATGATGCGGATTTCCGCCGTAGCCTGGTGGGCAGCGTCGAAGAACAACGCAAGGCGTTCGACGTGCTGCGCAAGCATTATCCGGAGCGTCGTGAGATTGATGGCTTGAAGGTGCGCATTGTGAATGGGGAGTCGCTGGCGTTGGCGCGCATCGTGTCCGCATTGGGCGCGGCAACCGTCTAGGCACTGAATAAAAAACCCGGCCACCGGGGCCGGGTTTGAAAGAGCGTAGGCCCTTTAGCCTTGCTGGGCAGGCTTGACCAGTCGCTGTTCCAGCTCGCGGCACGCTTGCTGGATCATCTCTTCGGTAATCTGCACTTCGCGGCCCTGGGCGTCGATCACGGAGCAAGGCAAGTGCTGCGGTTGGCGGATCACTTCAATCTTGGCATCGCTGCTGTTTTGCAAGGTCATGGCCTGTCTCCTCATCAGGTTGTGTACCTACTGTATAACCCCCGAGTGACCGCGCTGTTACAACTCCTTACGAGATCACCGGTTCGAACACCCAGTCCACCAGAAACCGCTGTGGATTTCCAGCCGGGCGTTAGACCGATAGCCTCTAGGGGCCAGCATCGGCGGGCATAATTAACCTGACTCATTGTTATTCGCGCAAGTTCCCCCCATGTAAGCAGGCAGGTACCAATCCTTTCCGATCAGGTGATGCCCTCCATGCTCTCAGTCCGTCAACGCCGTGCAATTCGCCTGGCCAGCCGCTTCATCGCGCCCTACCGCTGGCAGGCCCTCGGTGCCCTGGTCGCGCTGATCGTCACCGCCGGCATCACCTTGTCCATGGGGCAGGGCATTCGCCTGCTGGTGGACCAGGGCTTCATGACCCAGTCGCCGCACCTGCTCAACCAGTCCATCGGCCTGTTCATGGTGCTGGTGCTGGGCTTGGCCGTGGGCACGTTTGCGCGGTTTTACCTGGTGTCGTGGATCGGTGAACGGGTGGTGGCGGACATTCGCCGGCAGGTCTTCAACCACCTGATCTACCTGCACCCAGGTTTCTACGAGAACAACCGCAGCTCTGAAATCCAATCGCGGTTGACCACCGACACCACCTTGCTGCAATCGGTGATCGGCTCGTCGTTGTCGCTGTTCCTGCGCAATGCGTTGATGGTGATCGGCGGCATCGTGCTGTTGTTCATCACCAACCCCAAGCTCACCAGCATCGTGGTGGTGGCGCTGCCGCTGGTGCTGGCGCCGATCCTGATCTTCGGCCGTCGCGTGCGCAGTTTGTCGCGCCTGAGCCAGGACCGTATCGCCGATGTGGGCAGCTACGTGTCCGAAACCCTCGGCCAGATCAAGACCGTGCAAGCCTATAACCACCAGGTCCAGGACGAGCAACGCTTTGCCGTGACCGTGGAAGAGGCGTTCACCACCGCACGCAAGCGCATCGCCCAGCGCGCCTGGTTGATCACCCTGGTGATCATGCTGGTGCTGGGTGCGGTGGGCGTGATGCTGTGGGTCGGCGGCATGGATGTGATCAGCGGGCGCATTTCCGGCGGCGAGCTGGCTGCGTTCGTGTTCTACAGCCTGATCGTCGGCAGCGCCGTCGGTACCCTGAGCGAAGTCCTCGGTGAACTGCAACGTGCCGCCGGTGCAGCGGAGCGCATTGGTGAGCTGTTGCAGTCGAGCAACGAGATCCAGGCGCCGGCCACGGGCAGCGTGCAGTTGCCCGAGCGGGTCAGCGGCCGTATGGAACTGCAGGACCTGCGCTTTTCCTACCCTTCGCGGCCGGACAGCTACGCCATCGACGGCCTGAACCTGAGCATCAACCCCGGCGAAACCCTGGCACTGGTGGGGCCGTCCGGCGCGGGCAAGTCGACGCTTTTCGACCTGTTGCTGCGTTTCTACGATCCCCAGCAAGGCCGCATCCTGATTGAAGGCCAGGCGCTGACCGATCTCGACCCCCTGGACCTGCGTCGTCACTTCGCCCTGGTGTCCCAGAACCCGGCGCTGTTCTTCGGCAGCGTCGAGGAGAACATCCGCTACGGCAACCCAATGGCCACTCGCGAGCAAGTCGAAGCCGCCGCCCGTATCGCCCACGCCCACGATTTCATCCTGCAAATGCCCGACGGCTACCAGACCCACCTCGGCGACGGCGGTATGGGGCTCTCCGGCGGCCAGCGCCAACGCCTGGCGATTGCCCGTGCGTTGCTGGTGGACGCGCCGATCCTGCTATTGGACGAAGCCACCAGCGCCCTGGATGCCCAGAGTGAACACCTGATCCAGCAAGCGTTGCCGCAATTGATGCAAGGGCGTACCACGCTGGTTATCGCCCATCGACTGGCGACGGTGAAGAACGCTGACCGCATCGCGGTGATGGATCAGGGCAGGCTGGTGGCGGTGGGCACGCATCAGCAGTTGATTGCGAGCAATCCGTTATATGCGCGATTGGCGGCGTTGCAGTTCAGTGATGGGGTTGAGGAGAGCAGCGAACACTGAGTTGCGGTGCGCATAAAAAATGCCCGCATCTCTCAATGCGGGCATTTTCATTTCTGTTTTAAACCTTATTGATCATCAAAGTAGCGCTCATGCCAATCCACCAATGGCTGTGGCGAATTGAGCTTCTGCCCGTAGATCACCGAATAAGACAGCACGTTCTGCACATACTGGCGGGTTTCGTCGAACGGGATGCTTTCCACCCAGACGTCGAAGCTCAGGTGGTCGGCGCCGCGCAGCCATTGGCGTACGCGGCCGGGACCGGCGTTGTAGGCGGCGGAGGCGAGGACGCGGTTGCCGTTAAACTGGCTGTGCACCTGGCTCAGGTAAGCCGCGCCGAGCTGGATGTTTTTGTCCGGGTCCAGCACCTGGGCGGGTGAGGCCAGCGGGATGCTGAACTTGCGCGCGGTGTCCTTGGCGGTACCGGGCATCAGTTGCATCAGGCCGCTGGCGCCGACGCCGGAGCGGGCGTCGTCCATAAAGGCGCTTTCCTGGCGGGTGATGGCGAATACCCAGCTGGAATGCAGGCCACGGACCTTGGCTTCGCGCACCAGGGTGTCGCGGTGGGCCATCGGGAAGCGGATGTCCAGGTCATCCCAGTACTGGGCCTGGCTGATGGTGCGGATCGCCGGGAAGTACCACTTCATGTCGTAGGCCAGCTTGGCCTGGGCGACCATTTCGTCACGGTTGAAATGGCGGCTGACGTGGTACCACTCGCGGCGGCCATCCACGATCTGGCCACGGGCGTAGAACTCAAGGGCACGGCGCACACCCGGGGTGTTACGCACTTTGTTGACCAGCGCCTGGCTCATCAGCAACGGCTTGTTCTTCAACTGGTACGGCGCCTTGGAGCGATCGGCGGCCAGGAAGCCATAGAAGTCCCGTTCCTGCGCGAGATTCTTGTACAGCACCAGGGCTTGCGGGTTTTTCGGCTCGGCCAGTTCCAGGCTACGGGCCTGCCAGTAGCGCCAGCGGTTGGTGGTGGCCAAGTCCTGTGGGAGTTTGCGCGTCAGTTGGTAGGCGTCTTCCCAACGGGCCAGGCGCAACAGCAGGCGCAGACGCCATTCGGACACGGTGTTGTCGCGCAACTCGGGGTCGTACTTGGTCATCACCTCAAGGGCGCGCGGGTCGAAGCGCTTGGCCAGGGTCAGGCCGATTTCACGGGCGATTGCCACTTTTTCGTCACGGGAGAAGTGCATGCTGCTGGCGTAACCGTCGAGCAGGGCCATGGCCTTGTCCGGATCCTGGCGTGCCAGGCGGCGCAGGCCCAGGCCCACGGCGTCAGACATCGCCTCGGTGGCCGGCAGGAAGCGCGACGGATCGCCGAGCATGTCGGGCTTCTGTGCTACGTCCACCATCAGGCGGCCTTGGGCGCCCAGGGTCGGCAGGGTTTTTACCAGGCTGTTGGCCAGCGGGTAATTGCGTGCTTCGGCGGCGAGTTTGGCGCGGTCCCAGATTTTTTGTTCGGTGAGTTGGCCGTCGGCGGCCCACTGGCTGAAGGTGGCATCACAGGCGGCCGGCTGGGATTTGCCGGTCATCCACAGTTTTTCGGTGGTCTTGTAGCCTTCAGCCTTGAGGTTGTGGGTCAGTTGGAACTGACCGTGCAGGCAGTCCAGTTCGACGAAATTGAGCTTGGGGTCGTAGTACTTTTCAAAGGTCTGCCAGTCGCCACGCTCGGCCAACCAGCGCAACCAGCGCAGCTTCATCCAGTTGGCCTGGGGCAGGTCGCCGTTTTTGGCGAGGAATTGTTCGATTTCCTCGTTGCTGGCGGTCTTCAACCGGGCGGTCAGTTCGTCGTAGGCCAGGTAGGGCGTCAGCGGGTAGTCGGCCAGGGCCTGGCTGTATTGCATGTAGGGGCCGGTATCGCCCTTGGCCAGGGCGCGTTTGGCTTCATCGTAATATTGACGTTGGGTGGTGAGGTCCACGGCCTGGGCGGATTGAACGGCGGTGGCGGAAAGAAGCAGACAAGATAAAAAGTTGAAAAGGCGACTGCGCATGAGACGTCCGTGCAGAGAAATCACGACTAGCACCGGCACCGCCGACACTGATTGCCCCTAGCTTAGCCTTTTGCCAGCGGCCGGCGAAAGCTTTGCCGGGTGGTTCGTTCAAGTTCTCCGGAAATGTCCTACAGAACGTGTCGGCAGCGAAAATGCTGGCCGCATCCCACCCTCAAGTCAGGTAGAATGCGCGCCCAGTTTTTGGAGAAGCGTATGACCCTGCTCAAATTCAGCGATGTGTCCCTTGCTTTCGGCGCTATGCCGTTGTTGGACAAGGTGTCCTGGCAGATCGCCCGTGGTGAGCGGGTGTGCATCATCGGCCGCAACGGCACCGGCAAGTCCAGCATGATGAAGCTGGTAAAGGGCGACCAGAAGCCCGATGACGGCTCTGTCTGGCGCGCCCCAGGCCTCAAGATTGGCGAATTGCCGCAGGAATTGCCGGTTGCCGACGGACGGACTGTGTTCGACGTGGTTGCCGAAGGCCTGGACGGTGTCGGTGAGTTGCTTGCGCAATACCATCACCTGGCCCAGAACTGCGTCACCGAAGCCGACCTGGACAAGCTGATGCACGTCCAGCAGGACCTCGAAGCCCGTGACGGCTGGCGCCTGCAGCAACTGGTCGACAGCACCCTGAGCCGCCTGCAACTGCCGGCCGACAAGACCCTCGCCGAGTTGTCCGGCGGCTGGCGTCGTCGTGTGCTGCTGGCCCAGGCCCTGGTGTCCGAGCCGGACCTGCTGCTGCTCGACGAGCCAACCAACCACCTGGACATCGGCGCCATCGCCTGGTTGGAAGAAGCCCTCAAGGATTTCCAGGGCGCCGTGTTGTTCATCACGCACGACCGTTCCTTCCTGCAAAACCTGGCGACGCGGATCCTTGAACTGGACCGTGGTGGCCTGATCGACTGGAACGGCGATTACGCCAGCTTCCTGGTGCACAAGGAAGCTGCGCTGTCCGCCGAAGAAACCGCCAACGCCCTGTTCGACAAGAAACTGGCCCAGGAAGAAGTCTGGATCCGCCAGGGCATCAAGGCGCGTCGCACCCGTAACGAAGGCCGTGTGCGCGCCCTCAAGGCCCTGCGCGTCGAGCGCAGCGAACGTCGCGAGCGCACCGGCAAGGCCAATATCCAGCTGGATACCGCCGATAAGTCGGGCAAGCAGGTCATGGTGCTGGAGAACGTCAGCTTCCATCATCCGGATGGCCCGTTCCTGATCAAGGACTTCTCCATGGTCCTGCAACGCGGCGACCGTATCGGCCTGTTAGGTGCCAACGGTACCGGCAAGACCACCTTGCTCAAGCTGATGCTCAATGGTCTGCAGCCGACCAGCGGCACGGTGGAAGAGGGCACGCGCATCGACGTGGCCTACTTCGACCAGTTGCGCCATCAGTTGGACCTGGAAAAGACCGTGATCGACAACGTCGCCGAAGGCCGCGACTTTATCGATATCGACGGCCAGAGCCGCCACGTACTCAGCTACCTGGGCGACTTCCTGTTCAGCCCGCAGCGTGCGCGTACACCCGTGAAGGCCTTGTCCGGTGGCGAGCGTGCGCGCCTGCTGCTGGCCAAGCTGTTCAGCAAGCCTGCCAACCTGCTGGTGCTCGACGAACCGACCAACGACCTCGACGTGGAAACCCTCGAGCTGCTGGAAGAGGTCCTGTTGACCTTCAACGGCACTGTGCTGATGGTCAGCCACGACCGGGCATTCCTCGACAACGTGGTCACCAGCACCCTGGTCTTCGAAGGTGAAGGCAAGGTGCGCGAATACGTCGGTGGTTACCAGGACTGGCTGCGTCAGGGCGGCTCGCCGCGTCTGTTGGGCGTGACCGAGAGCAAGTCCGGCAAGGCCGACCTGACCTCCGCTGTGGTGGCTCCGGTGGAAGCGGCTGCACCGGCCCAGGAAGCGGCACCGGCGGCCAAGAAGAAACTCAGCTACAAGCTGCAGCGTGAGCTGGAAGCCTTGCCGGGTGATATCGACGCCAAGGAACAGCAGATCGCCGCGGTAGAAGCGGAAATGGCTGACGCGGGTTTCTACCTGCGTCCGGCGGCGGAAACCGCCAAGGTCATCGCCTCCCTGGAGACGTTGAACCAGGAGCTGGAAGTGCTGGTCGAGCGTTGGGCCGAGCTGGATGCCTGAGTGACCTTCGTGCAATAAAAAAGCCCGGCGCCCTAATATGGGCGCCGGGCTTTTTCATATGAAATGCGATTCAAATGTGGCCTTAAGAGGTTTTTACCAGCCTGACGGCCAATACATCGCACGGCGCACCGTGCAGCACATCATTGGCAGTGGAGCCCAGCAGCAACGCCAAACCATGACGGCCATGGCTGCCGACCACGATCAGGTCGCAATGCTGCTCCTTGGCCAGGTGGTGGATTTCCTGGCGCGGTTGGCCGTAGGTGAGGTGGGAGTTTTCCTTGGTCACTTCGGGGTATTTGACGATCAGGCGGTCAAGGCGCTCCTTGGCCTGGTCGAACTGTTGTTGCTGCAGTTGGGAAAGGTCCATGGGCACGTCGCCGCCAAAGGCCATGGCCATGGGCTCGACGATATGCACCAGTGACAGTTTTGCGCCACTGGCAACGGCAAACGCTCGGGCGCGCTTGATCACTGGATCGCACTCTTCGGTCAGGTCTACGGCGACCAGAATATGTTCGTAGGACATGGGGCGTTCCTCCAGGGGACTGCAATAGATTCAGTATGGCTGCTTTCAAGCGGATAGGGTTGCGTCAGGTCAAATCCGCTCATCAGAAAAATCGGGAGTACACATATGACGGTCTGGATAGTGGTGTCAATCCTTGTCGTGGTTCTGAGCCCTCTGGCATGGCTGCGCCCGTCGCGCCATCAGAGCGGGCGCATGGCCCTGCGCATGGAGGCACGCCGCATCGGCCTGGCCATGCAACTGGCGCCCCAGGAGTGGCCGCACTGGCTCAAGCAAGAGCCGCCGAGCCCGTGTGCGCAGTACTGTCGACCCCGGCGCGGCAGTATGCCGGCCGTTTGGAGCTACTGGCAGCTGGAGCCGGGCGTGTGGGTCAATCAGTGGCGCGAAGTGTGTGTCGATGAGAAGTTGTTGCCGCATTTTGCAACGCTGCCGGCGAATGTCTACAAGGTCGAGGCGGACAAGCAAATGATCGCCCTTTACTGGGGCGAGAAGGGCGAGGCGAGCGACCTGCTGGCCATTGATACATTGCTCAAGGCCCTGGCCTGACACCTGTGTGTCAAACCCCAGGCAATAAAAAGCCCGAAAGCATCATCGGGCTGGAGTTGGCCAGGCAGGCCGGTAAATCCGGGTTTCCCGCGTCGGATGTTCATCCAGGCGCGTTACGGTTGTCGCTAGCCTAGCGGCATATCCCGTTCTGTACAGCGGTTTTCCCTATCTTTTTCATTATTGATTTCGTGAATAGTTGAATATTGACGAATCGCGGGCCTGGCCCCGGGGTTCTGAAATGACTGGAAAGTCGCGTTTTTCCTAGCCTTTCGAGCGATTGACAATTGCTCGGAATTGGATGAAGGTGGCGTACCCAAATCAAACGGGCGTATGAATTGAGCGTTTGTCTGTCAGACCGCTCATACAGAACCCCGACTATCGCATTGGCGGGTGTGCCTGGCGGATTGGCCTGAGCATTGACGAAATTATCAATGTCCAAGCATAGGCCAGCGTCCAATGTGTACTGTTCAGCTTCCATATCGTGGAGATCAGTTGATGATTTACGAAGGTAAAGCCATCACGGTTAAGGCTCTTGAAAGTGGCATCGTCGAACTGAAGTTCGACCTCAAGGGTGAGTCCGTCAACAAGTTCAACCGTCTAACCCTGAACGAACTGCGTCAGGCCGTAGACACCATCAAGGCTGATGCATCGATCAAAGGCGTGATCGTCTCCAGCGGCAAGGACGTGTTTATCGTCGGCGCTGACATCACCGAATTCGTCGACAACTTCAAGCTGCCCGATGCCGAGCTGGTGGCTGGCAACCTCGAAGCCAACAAGATTTTCAGCGATTTCGAAGACCTCAACGTACCGACCGTTGCCGCGATCAATGGCATCGCGCTGGGCGGCGGCCTGGAAATGTGCCTTGCGGCGGACTTCCGCGTCATGTCCGCCACCGCCAAGATCGGCCTGCCTGAAGTCAAGCTGGGCATCTACCCAGGCTTCGGCGGCACCGTGCGCCTGCCGCGCATCATTGGTGCCGACAACGCCATCGAGTGGATTGCCGCCGGCAAGGAAAACCGTGCCGAAGACGCACTGAAAGTCGGTGCCGTCGACGCTGTGGTGGCTGCGGACAAACTGGCCGAAGCCGCGCTGAACCTGATCAAGGGCGCCATCAGCGGCGAATTTGACTATAAGGCCAAGCGTCAGCCGAAGCTGGAAAAACTCAAGCTCAACGCCATCGAACAAATGATGTCGTTCGAAACCGCCAAGGGGTTCGTGGCTGGCCAGGCCGGCCCGAACTACCCGGCGCCGGTTGAAGCGATCAAGACCATCCAGAAGGCCGCGAACTTCGGTCGCGACAAAGCCCTGGAAGTGGAAGCAGCAGGCTTCGTCAAGCTGGCCAAGACCTCGGCGGCCCAGAGCCTGATCGGCCTGTTCCTGAACGACCAGGAACTGAAGAAAAAGGCCAAGGCCTACGACGAAATCGCCAAGGACGTGAAACAGGCTGCCGTGCTCGGCGCCGGTATCATGGGCGGCGGTATCGCCTATCAGTCGGCGTCCAAAGGCACGCCGATCCTGATGAAAGACATCAACGAACACGGTATCGAACAGGGCCTGGCCGAAGCCGCCAAGCTGCTGGTCGGCCGCGTTGATAAAGGTCGCATGACGGCTGCGAAGATGGCTGAAGTGCTTAACGGCATTCGTCCTACGCTGTCCTACGGCGATTTCGGCCATGTCGACCTGGTGGTCGAAGCGGTTGTCGAGAATCCGAAGGTCAAGCAGGCGGTACTGGCTGAAGTTGAAGGCCACGTCAAAGACGACACCATCCTGGCCTCGAACACCTCGACCATTTCCATTTCGCTGCTGGCCAAGGCCCTCAAGCGTCCGGAAAATTTCGTCGGCATGCACTTCTTCAACCCGGTACACATGATGCCGCTGGTGGAAGTGATCCGTGGCGAGAAGTCCAGCGAGCTGGCGATTGCCACCACCGTTGCCTACGCCAAGAAAATGGGCAAGAACCCGATCGTGGTCAACGACTGCCCGGGCTTCCTGGTCAACCGCGTGCTGTTCCCGTACTTCGGCGGTTTCGCCAAGCTGGTGAGTGCCGGTGTGGACTTCGTGCGCATCGACAAGGTCATGGAAAAATTCGGCTGGCCGATGGGCCCGGCGTACCTGATGGACGTGGTCGGCATCGACACCGGCCACCACGGTCGTGACGTGATGGCTGAAGGCTTCCCGGACCGCATGAAAGACGACCGCCGCTCGGCGATCGACGCGCTCTACGAGGCCAAGCGCCTGGGCCAGAAGAACGGCAAGGGTTTCTACGCCTACGAGGCGGACAAGAAGGGCAAGCAGAAGAAAGTGGCCGACCCGTCGGTGCACGAAGTGCTGGCTCCGGTCATCTACGAACAGCGTGAAGTGTCCGACGAGGACATCATCAACTGGATGATGATCGCCCTGTGCCTGGAAACCGTGCGTTGCCTGGAAGACGGCATCGTTGAAACCGCCGCCGAGGCCGATATGGGCCTGGTGTACGGTATTGGCTTCCCTCCATTCCGTGGTGGTGCGCTGCGTTACATCGACTCGATCGGTGTGGCCGAGTTCGTTGCCCTGGCTGATCAATACGCTGATCTGGGCCCGCTGTACCACCCGACCGCGAAGCTGCGTGAGATGGCCAAGAACGGCCAGCGCTTCTTCGGTTAAGTGCCCAGACGACTAGAGCGAGAATATTTATGAGCTTGAATCCAAGAGACGTCGTGATTGTCGACTTCGGTCGTACGCCGATGGGCCGCTCCAAGGGCGGCATGCACCGCAACACCCGCGCTGAAGACATGTCGGCGCACCTGATCAGCAAGCTGCTGGAACGCAACGTCAAGGTCGACCCGAACGAAGTCGAAGACGTGATCTGGGGCTGCGTCAACCAGACCCTGGAGCAGGGCTGGAACATCGCGCGCATGGCGTCGTTGATGACGCAGATCCCGCACACGGCAGCCGGCCAGACCGTCAGCCGCCTGTGTGGCTCGTCCATGAGTGCGCTGCACACCGCCGCCCAGGCGATCATGACCGGCAACGGTGATGTGTTCGTGGTTGGTGGCGTGGAGCACATGGGCCACGTCAGCATGATGCACGGCGTCGATCCTAACCCGCACATGTCGCTGTACGCGGCAAAAGCCTCGGGCATGATGGGCCTGACCGCGGAAATGCTCGGCAAGATGCACGGCATTACCCGTGAAGCCCAGGACGCGTTCGGCGTGCGTTCCCACCAGCTCGCCCACAAGGCGACCGTGGAAGGCAAGTTCAAGGATGAAATCATCCCGATGAACGGCTACGACGAGAACGGTTTCCTCAAGCTGTTCGACTACGACGAAACCATTCGTCCGGATACCACCCTGGAAAGCCTGGCGGCCCTCAAGCCTGCCTTCAATCCGAAGGGCGGCACCGTGACGGCGGGTACTTCGTCGCAAATCACCGACGGCGCCTCGTGCATGATCGTAATGTCGGCGCAGCGTGCCCAGGACCTCGGCATCCAGCCGCTGGCAGTGATTCGTTCGATGGCGGTGGCGGGTGTGGACCCGGCAATCATGGGCTATGGTCCAGTACCGGCGACACAAAAAGCCTTGAAGCGCGCGGGCCTGACCATCTCCGATATCGACTTCTTCGAACTCAACGAAGCTTTCGCTGCACAGGCCCTGCCGGTGCTGAAAGATTTGAAAGTGCTCGACAAGATGAACGAGAAGGTTAACCTGCACGGCGGTGCGATTGCCCTGGGCCACCCATTCGGTTGCTCCGGTGCGCGTATTTCCGGCACTTTGCTTAACGTGATGAAGCAAAATGGCGGTAACCTTGGGGTTGCAACCATGTGCATTGGTCTCGGCCAAGGCATCTCCACCGTCTTCGAACGCGTCTAAGCGTTGAGTCGACGGAAGCCGGGGCCCAGTGCCCCGGTTTTTGTTTTTTGGAATTTTTAATATTTTTTTTCAACAAATTTTGTAAGGGGGCCAGAGCATGAAAGTCGAACCAGGGCTCTACCAACATTATAAAGGTCCGCAGTACCGCGTTTTCAGCGTGGCACGGCATTCCGAGACCGAAGAAGAAGTGGTGTTCTACCAAGCACTGTATGGCGATTACGGCTTTTGGGTGCGCCCCTTGAGCATGTTCCTGGAGACCGTCGAAGTTGACGGCGAGCAGGTCCCGCGCTTTGCTTTGGTCCAGGTCGAACCCAGTCTTTTTTCAGGGCAATAACGGCAGGTCGCGCAGAATGCTGCGCTTGACCTCACCTTGTTGCCACTATATATAGCGTTGCCGCGTCAGGCGCCAACTGCCTTTCACTTCTCGAATTCAGGAATTTTCCGATCCATGGGCAAATCGCTGGTCATTGTGGAATCCCCGGCTAAGGCCAAGACCATCAACAAGTACTTGGGCAACGAGTACGTGGTGAAGTCGAGTATCGGCCATATCCGAGACCTGCCCACCAGCGGTTCGGCTAGCGCCAGCAAGGAGCCTGCCGCCAAGCGCGGCAAGGCGGCTGCGGGCGAAGGTCCGGTGCTCACGCCTAAAGAGAAAGCGCGCAAGCAGCTGGTCTCGCGCATGGGTGTGGACCCGGATCATGGCTGGAAGGCCAAGTACGAAATCCTTCCGGGCAAGGAAAAGGTCATCGAAGAGCTGCGCCGGCTCGCCAAGGATGCCGACACCATCTATCTCGCAACGGACTTGGACCGCGAAGGGGAAGCCATTGCCTGGCACCTGCGGGAAGCCATCGGCGGTGATGACAGCCGCTACAAGCGTGTGGTGTTCAACGAAATCACCAAGAAAGCCATCCAGGAAGCCTTCTCCAAGCCGGGCGAGCTGGACATCGATCGCGTCAACGCCCAGCAGGCCCGTCGTTTCCTCGACCGCGTCGTGGGTTACATGGTCTCGCCGCTGCTGTGGGCCAAGATCGCCCGTGGCCTGTCCGCCGGCCGTGTGCAATCGGTAGCGGTCAAGCTGGTGGTGGAGCGCGAACGTGAGATCCGTGCGTTCAACCCCGAGGAATACTGGGAAGTCCACGCTGACCTGGGCACCGCCAAGGGCGCCAACGTGCGCTTCGAAGTGGCCCGTGAGAAAGGCGAGGCGTTCAAGCCGCTGAACGAAGCCCAGGCCATGGCCGCGCTGGAAAAGCTCAAGGCCTCCAGCTACAGCATCGTCAAGCGTGAAGACAAACCGACCAGCAGCAAGCCGTCGGCGCCGTTCATCACCTCCACCCTGCAACAGGCCGCAAGTAACCGCCTGGGCTTCGGGGTGAAGAAAACCATGATGATGGCCCAGCGTCTGTACGAAGCCGGCTACATCACTTATATGCGTACCGACTCCACCAACCTGTCGCAAGACGCGGTGGCCATGGCGCGTACCTATATTGAAAGCGAATTCGGCAAGAAGTACCTGCCGGAGAAGCCGAACGTCTACAGCAGCAAAGAAGGCGCCCAGGAGGCTCACGAAGCGATTCGTCCTTCCGATGCCAACACCGAGCCAAGCAAGCTGAGTGGCATGGAGCGCGATGCTGAGCGCCTCTACGAGCTGATCTGGCGCCAGTTCCTGGCTTGCCAGATGCTGCCGGCGCAATACCTGTCCACTACCGTCAGTGTCGGCGCCGGGGACTTCGAGCTGCGCGCCAAGGGCCGTATCCTCAAGTTCGACGGCTACACCCGGGTGATGCCGCAGATCGCCAAGCCTGGCGATGACGATGTGCTGCCGGACATGGCCCAGGGCGACACGTTGAAGCTGATCAGGCTCGACCCGTCCCAGCACTTCACCAAGCCGCCGGCGCGTTATTCGGAAGCCAGCCTGGTGAAAGAGATGGAGAAACGCGGTATTGGTCGTCCTTCGACCTACGCGGCGATCATCTCCACCATCCAGGACCGTGGTTACGTCGCGCTGCACAACCGTCGTTTCTATTCGGAAAAGATGGGCGATATCGTTACCGAGCGCCTGTCCGAGAGCTTTTCCAACCTGATGGACTACGGCTTTACCGCCGGTATGGAAGAGAACCTCGATGACGTGGCCCAGGGCGAGCGCGACTGGAAAAACGTGCTCGACGAGTTCTACGGCGACTTCAAGAAAAAACTCGAAGTGGCCGAAAGCCCCGAGAGCGGCATGCGTGCCAACCAGCCGGTGATGACCGACATTCCGTGCCTGACCTGTGGCCGTCCGATGCAGATTCGTACCGCATCCACCGGCGTGTTCCTCGGTTGCTCGGGCTACAGCCTGCCACCGAAAGAACGCTGCAAGGCCACCGTCAACCTGGTGCCGGGCGATGAAATCGCCGCCGACGACGAGGGTGAATCCGAGTCGCTGGTACTGCGTGGCAAGCACCGCTGCCCGATCTGCAGTACGGCGATGGACGCCTACCTGCTGGACGAGAAGCACAAGCTGCACATCTGCGGTAACAACCCGGATTGCGACGGCTACGAGATCGAAGAGGGCAGCTACCGCATCAAGGGTTATGAAGGCCCGAGCCTGGAATGCGACAAGTGCGGCAGCGAGATGCAGCTCAAGACCGGCCGCTTCGGCAAGTTCTTCGGTTGCACCAACCCGACCTGCAAGAACACGCGCAAACTGCTGAAAAGCGGTGACGCGGCGCCGCCGAAGATGGACCCGGTGAAGATGCCGGAACTCAAGTGCGAGAAGGTCAACGACACCTACATCCTGCGTGACGGCGCCTCGGGCCTGTTCCTGGCGGCCAGCCAGTTCCCGAAAAACCGCGAGACTCGAGCGCCGTTGGTGCTGGAGATCGTGCCGCACAAGGACGAGATCGATCCGAAGTACCACTTCCTGTGTGAAGCGCCGAAGAAGGACCCGGATGGTCGCCCAGCCGTGATCCGCTATAGCCGCAAGACCAAGGAGCAGTACGTGCAGACCGAAGTGGATGGCAAGCCTACCGGCTGGAAAGCGTTCTACGACGGTGGCAAGTGGAAGGTCGAGGACAAGCGCCAGGGCGCTTGATCCGCTAGTCTGTTAACGTTAGAAGCCGTCTGTATAGACGGCTTTTGCTTGCTGTGGGAACGAGGAGGGCGCCTGGTCCTCGCTCGCGAAGGTTGTTAACGATTACGCGAAAAACCTGGCGCCGAACGGTGCTCTGAAGTTTTTCGCGAGCAAGCTCGCTCCTACATAGCCAGCATCACGCTTATTCGTTGTGGAGATTGCCGTTATGGCCAACGAGCTCTATACCCGTACCAATCAGAAAATTTATTTTGCGGGTTTGTCCCTGGAAGCCCTTGGCCGTGCCGAGGAGGGGAAGGAGATGAACGCGATTGCGCTGGTCCAGGCCGGGCGTGAAGCCGCGTTGTTCCACCTGTATGGTGCGTTACTGGGCTTGTGTCATGAGATCGCCGGGTTCTACCGCTTGCCCCAGGCCGGTTCGCCCCGTGCGGAAATGATCATGAATCGTGAGGTGCTGGAAAGCATGGCGATCCCTGAGCTGGCCGAGCTGGTGGAAATGGCGCAGAGCCCTGATAGCTGGGTCGCGCGTCTGCTTAAGGCCCATGCGGATATGTTTCAGCCGCCCCGGGTTCCCCATGTGCCCAAGGGCGATGTAACCCAGCCCTTGATCGTTGCGGTGGCGCTGGAAGAGGAAGAGCCCGAGCCACTGAGTCGCGAAGAGTTGGAAGGCTGGCGTCAGGCGCTGAAAAAGATGGCATTGCGCTTTCGTGAAGGTTTGAACGAGTGCTGAACGTTAGTCGGATTCACATGGCACCGTTCATCAAGCCGTAAAGAAACCTCTTCAGATCCTCAGCGAGGCCGGGCGGATGACTGATATAATCCCGGCCTTTCGTGGAGAACAGACTTTTATGCCGACGTCCTTTCTGGAAATTGTTGAGTTGCCTGACGGCCGAATCGAGCTGCGCCGGGCTGAGGACGAAGGTTCTCTGGTTATCCTGGATTTTTCCGAGGACGCCAAGGTGTTCCTGCAGGGCCAGCACGTGGAAGTGGCAAAAGCCATGTTGAGCGTTGGTGTGCAGATGGCAGGTCGTCTGGCAGAAGGCGAGCCCGAGAAAGAAGACGGCCCGCGCGTTCTTCACTGAGTGTGGCAAGTGGGTTCGCTGTTGTGGCAAGCCCGCTCACCACAACAGGCTCCTTCAAATGGATAGCCTGCGGCACACAGAATTAACCCAATCGAATATTCAAGCTCTGTGCATCGCCGGTACGCGCTGCGCTGATCAGCTGTGCCTTGGCAGTGGCATTCAGCGGGTTGAGCCAGCTCACCACGGTGTGGCTACGACCCAGGCGCAAGGCTTCACAGGTCAACTGCTGAGCACTTTGCGCACCGCGGGGTTGCAGCAACAGGATGCGCTCGCGATTGAGGCCGGCATCCCGCAGCCAGGCCTGGGTCAGGCTGGCGGGCGGGGCAATCAGCGTCAACCAGCGTGCATCCTGTTCCTCGCTCAGTTCACGAAGGATCGGCGCCAGCAGGCTCAGGCAGCTCCCAGCCGCACCGCGCAACGACAGTTCACTGAACGCCTCAGGTTCGGCGCCCCAGGGCGCCTCGACCGTTTCCTTGAGGATGGGCGCAAGGGGTTGGGCCATAAAGGCCTCGAACAGCGACAGTTGTGTGTGTTGGGGGGTGTGCACGAGCTGCATGATGCCTCCTTTAGCGGCGAATGACGCCGACGCTCAGGCCTTCGATCACCAGGTCCTGATCTTTCAGGTTCACTTCAATCGGGGCGAACTCAGGGTTCTCGGCCAGGAGCCAGACCTTGCTGCCTTCGCGCTTGAAGCGTTTGACAGTGACTTCATCGCCAATACGGGCGACGACGATCTGGCCGTTACGGGCTTCGCGGGTGGTGTGGACGGCCAGCAGGTCGCCATCGAAGATACCCACGTCCTTCATGCTCATGCCGTGCACCCGTAACAGGTAGTCGGCGCGAGGGTGGAAGAAGGTCGGGTTGATGTTGCAGGATTCCTCGACGTGCTGCTGCGCCAGGATGGGCGCACCGGCGGCGACGCGACCGATGATCGGCAGTGTCGATTCGTCGGCCTTGGCTTCGAAGCCAGGGATGCGAATACCCCGTGAAGCACCGGGAGTCATCTCGATCGCGCCTTTGCGAGCGAGGGCCTTGAGGTGTTCTTCGGCGGCGTTGGGGGACTTGAACCCCAGTTCCAGCGCAATTTCGGCTCGTGTCGGCGGGTAGCCGTTGTCATCGAGGCAGCGCTTGATAAAAGCCAGAATCTCAGCTTGGCGTGGCGTCAGTTTTAGCATGTTGATCGCTCTGTCTTTTTATACAGTGACTGGGATTATATACAGTGAACTGCGCTTGGCAATCATCCTTTTCTGCGGCTCCGCTGGACGGTCATTCGTCAAGTGTCCTACAAGGCAGAGATAGCGCTGCCTACAGACCTGGGAGTATGTGATTAAATAGCGATGAAATAGATGACTGCCCGGCCGGAAAGCGAACTTGCAGGCTTGACAAGACACACCCTGAAACGTATGTTTCAAACAAGTGTTTGTCAGGCGGAGTATCCATGGCCCAGTCGGAAACCGTTGAACGCATTCTCGATGCTGCCGAGCAATTGTTCGCGGAAAAAGGATTTGCTGAAACTTCATTGCGGCTGATCACCAGCAAAGCCGGGGTCAATCTCGCTGCAGTGAACTACCATTTCGGCTCGAAAAAGGCCCTGATCCAGGCGGTATTCTCGCGCTTCCTGGGGCCGTTCTGTGCCAGCCTGGACCGTGAACTCGAGCGCCGCCAGGCCAAGGCCGACCACAAGCCGACCCTGGAAGACCTGCTGGAAATGCTCGTGGAACAGGCGCTGGTGGTTCAGCCACGCAGCGGTAATGACCTGTCGATCTTCATGCGCCTGTTGGGCCTGGCATTCAGCCAGAGCCAGGGCCACTTGCGCCGTTACCTGGAAGACATGTACGGCAAGGTATTCCGCCGCTATATGTTGCTGGTCAACGAAGCCTCCCCGCGTATTCCGCCGATCGAACTGTTCTGGCGCGTGCACTTCATGCTCGGTGCGGCCGCATTCAGCATGTCCGGGATCAAGGCGTTGCGTGCGATTGCCGAGACCGATTTCGGCGTAAACACTTCCATTGAGCAGGTCATGCGCCTGATGGTGCCATTCCTTGCCGCCGGCATGCGCGCTGAAACCGGCGTGACCGACCCGGCCATGGCTGCCGCCCAATTGCGCCCGCGCAGCAAATCCACGCCAGCTGCCGCCAAGGTTTGACCGCTCCGGGTGTGCGCGGCCGCTTGCATCCGCTAAGCTAGCTGCCCATGCCGAATTCAGCTATTTACTCGCAACCTGTTGTCCTCACTGCGCCTGGTGGGGTCAACGGGTTGTGTGCGTTATTTAAGGAAGGTTTATGACTGCTGCCCTGCAAGGTTCTTTGATGGTCGACGTGGCCGGTACTTGGCTGACGGCCGAGGACCGCCACCTGTTGCGCCAGCCTGAAGTCGGTGGCCTGATCATTTTTGCGCGCAATATCGAGCACCCACGGCAGGTGCGGGAGTTGAGCGCGGCGATTCGTGCGGTGCGCCCGGACCTGCTGCTGGCGGTCGACCAGGAAGGCGGTCGTGTCCAGCGCCTGCGCCAAGGCTTTGTGCGCCTGCCGGCCATGCGCGCGTTGGCGGACAACCCCAACGCCGAGTACCTGGCCGAGCAGTGCGGCTGGATCATGGCCACCGAAGTACTGGCGGTCGGTCTCGACCTGAGCTTCGCCCCGGTACTGGACCTGGACTACCAGCGCAGCGCCGTGGTCGGCACCCGTTCCTTCGAGGGTGATCCCGAGCGCGCCGCCGTGCTCGCCGGTGCCTTTATCCGAGGCATGAACAGCGCCGGCATGGCCGCCACCGGTAAACACTTCCCGGGCCATGGCTGGGCCGAGGCCGATTCCCACGTCGCGATTCCCAACGACGAACGCAGCCTGGAACAGATTCGCGCTAATGACCTGGTGCCTTTCGCACGCCTGAGCAAGCAGTTGGCGGCAGTGATGCCGGCGCATGTTATCTACCCGCAGGTGGATGCGCAGCCTGCCGGCTTCTCACGTCGCTGGTTGCAGGACATCCTGCGCGGCGAGTTGCAGTTCGATGGGGTGATTTTCAGCGATGACCTGTCGATGGCCGGTGCCCATGTGGTCGGCGACGCGGCCAGTCGGATCGAGGCGGCGCTGACCGCCGGTTGCGACATGGGGCTGGTGTGCAACGATCGTGCGGCGGCTGAGTTGGCGCTGAGTGCGGCGCAGCGCATGAAGGTCACGCCGTCGGCGCGCATCGCGCGTATGCGTGGGCAGGCGATTGCTTCGACTGACTACAAGCAGGATCCGCGCTGGCTCACCGCACTGGGCGCTTTGCGGGATGCACAGCTGATCTAGCGCTTTTCCTGCTTATTGGGCAACGGCGCAAACAACGCCTCGATATCGTCGTTGCCCAACTGCCAATCCCCCGTCGTACGCCCATCCAGCACGCCCGCTGCCAGGTCGGATTTTTCCTTCTGCAGGTGCTGGATTTTCTCCTCCACCGTGCCCCGCGCAATCATCTTATAGACGAACACCGGCTTCTCCTGGCCGATGCGGTATGCACGGTCGGTGGCCTGGTTCTCGGTGGCCGGGTTCCACCAAGGGTCGTAGTGAATCACGGTGTCGGCTTCGGTCAGGTTCAGGCCCACGCCACCGGCCTTCAGGCTGATCAGGAAAATCTGCAACTTGCCGCTCTGGAAATCCTTCACCGGTGTGCGCCGGTCGCGGGTCTGGCCCGTCAACAGGGCGTAAGCGACACCGCGCTTTTTCAGCTCCACTTCGATCAGGCTCAACATCGAGGTGAACTGGGAAAACAACAGGATCCGGCGGCCTTCCTCAAACAGCTCTTCGAGCATTTCCATCAGGCTGTCGAGCTTGCCCGAGCTGCTGCCGCGGGTGGGCAGGGTCGCATCGTTGACCAGGCGCAGATCGCAGCACACCTGGCGTAGCTTCAGCAGTGCTTCAAGGATGATGATCTGGCTGCGTGCCACGCCTTTGCGGGTGATTTCGTCGCGGACCTTTTTGTCCATGGCCAGGCGCATGGTCTCGTACACATCGCGCTGGGCCTCATTGAGGTCGACCCAATGAATGATCTCGGTCTTGGGCGGCAGCTCCGTGGCCACCTGTTCCTTGGTGCGGCGCAGCAGGAAGGGTTTGATCCGACCGTTGAGGTGCTGCAGTCGTACCTCGCTGGCGCGCTTTTCGATGGGGACGCGGTAGTCGCGGTTGAAGCTTTTGACGTCGCCCAGCCAGCCCGGCAGCAGGAAGTGGAACAGCGACCACAACTCGCCCAGGTGGTTTTCCAGCGGTGTACCGCTCAGGCACAGGCGCTGCCGGGCATTCAGCTCGCGCGCGGCCTGGGCAGCCTTGCTGGAAGGGTTCTTGATGTACTGGGCTTCATCGAGGATCAGCACATGCAAGGGCAGGGCGGCCAGGTGTTCGATGTCCTTGGGCAGCAGCGCGTAGGTGGTTAACAGCAGGTCGTAGTCCTGCAGGCTGGCGAAGTGTTTTTTGCGCGTGGCACCGTACAGCGCCAGCACCTTGAGTTGCGGGGTGAAGTGCGCCGCTTCGTCCAGCCAGTTGGGGATCAGGCTGGTGGGCATCACCACCATGCACGGCCGGTCCAGACGCCCGGCGATCTTTTCACTGAGGATATGCGCGAGGGTCTGCAGGGTTTTGCCCAGGCCCATGTCATCCGCAAGAATGCCGCCCACCTCCAGTTGGCGCAGCGACTGCATCCAGCTCAACCCTTCCAGTTGATAAGGTCGCAAGGTCGCGTTCAGGCCTTCGGGCGCCACACAGGTGAAGTCCTTGATGTCCCGCAGGCGCTGGGCAAAGTTGCGGATCTTCTCGCCGCCCTCCCATTGCAGGGGCAGGTCTTCCAGCGGATTGAGGCGAATCGCATCGGCCTTGGCCAGGCGCAGCGCGGTGGTGCCGGGCTCCTGCAGGTAAAACTCGCCGAGGGTGGCCAGTACCGGTTTCAGGCGGCCGTAGGGCAGGGCCACTTGCAGCGGGCCATGACCGCCATTGGGCAGGCCGGGGATATTCACCAGGATCAGCTCGTCATCCCGGCGCCGCGCAAGTTTTTCCGGGTTGAGGATCTCGGTGTGGGAGCGCATCAGGTTGAGCAGGATCGGCAGCAGGCTCAGGCGCTCACCGTTGACGATAATCCCCAGTTCCAGGTCGAACCAGTCGCGCTCGGGGCCTTCATCGACGGTGGCGTACCAGTCGTCGACCGCGCTCAGGTCAAACCCGAAGTCATCATCGATCTGCAGCTCCCAACCCTCGGCCCGCAGGGTCGGCGAGGCATTGAGGGTGAAGTTCAGCCAGGCGCTGTCATTGACCATCTCGAACAGCTCGCCGGCGCTTTCCGGCAAGGCCTTGCTCTGGCGCGTGGCGATCTTGAAACCGAGCAGGCGCAGTTGTTCGCGATAGGGCTGCTCCAGCTCGGGATGGCGCTTGATGCGCAGGCTCTGGGTTTCCTGGCGCACGATGATGTCGGCGTTCTTCTGCCCGCTGACATAGTTGCCCAGGTAGTTGAACGACAGCGCCGCACGGTGCTGGATATAGCGTTGCATCTTGCCGTTGCGCGGTTCAAACGCGCTGAACTCGACGCTGGCCAGCCACAGGCGCGGCACGGGCACCACATCCTCCATCACCACCTGCGGCAACACCACGCGGTTATCCAGCACGGCCTGGAGTTTTTCCAGCAACTCGGCATCCTGGGCGGCCGCCGGGTAGGCCAGGGTTTCCTGGACCTTGAGCAGCACCGCGGCGATGTGTTTGCAGTTGGTGTGCACCGGGCAGGTACAGCGGCTGTCCACCAGGATCAGCGCGCCCTTGGCCGATTCGCGCAATGAGATGGTCTGCCGGTAAACGTTGCCCCCCGAGCCTTCGCAACTGGCGACGATGGTGCTGTCGCCGGATTCGACGATGCGCACGCGGTTCTCCAGGGCGTAGCGTCGCCCGCGCTCCAGGCTTTGCTCTTTGAAGCGATTGGCCCACGAAGGGGCCAGGGGTTTGGTCAACGGCGACGTCAGGGGCATGGCGCTGGATCAGTCCTGAATGTCGGGCGGGGGTGCGCTGGGTGGCTTGGCGGTCAGCGACGTGATCTTGATCAGCAGTGCCAGGTGGCCGCCGTCCAGGTAGTTGAGCTGGTTGTTCTTGGTGCGCACGTCTTTCTGGCTCAGGTGTTCGCTGGCCACCACACTGCCGTTGCTGTCGAACGTGTTGAGCCAGAAGTCCGCATCGATATCCGTGAAGCGCCCCAGTTGCAGGCTCAACACCCCTTCGATGGGGAACTGGCCGAACTGCTCCTGGCCGTCGGTGATCGCGATCCTGACCGGCTGCTCGCCGAGGTTCTGTTCCCAGGCCTTGTGCGCCAGCACGGTGAAGCTGTTATCGGCGTTGAGTTTGTCGACGATATTGTTCAGGCGCGGCGGGCTCAGCCTGTCGCCCAACCGCTGGGCGCCCTCATCCCAGTTTTCCGGCGCCGCGCGGCTGTTGAGCGCCGGCTCCGCGTTCTGGCGTACCAGGATCATTTCCACCTGGTACGGACTGTCGGCAAATGCCGAAGGCGCGAGTACCACCAACAACAGGCTCAGAATGCGGAACAGGCGCATTGGGGCGTCCTTCAAGCAGATTTCGGGATGAGGCGCTCGAACAACGCCTCCAATGTATTAAAGCGTTCTTCGGCACGTTCCATCGGCACCATGAACTTGAACAGCGTAGCCCCTTCGAACTTGTAGCGATTGGGCTGGCCCTGGATCAGCTTGATCAGCACCAGTGGGTCCACCGGTGTCTGCGCTTCGAACTCGATACGCCCGCCTTGCGGCCCGGCGTCGACTTTCTTGATCCCAAGCTGCTCGGCCTGCAATTTGAGCAGGGTCAGGCGCACCAGGTTCTTGGTCGGCTCGGGCAGCAGGCCGAAGCGGTCGATCATCTCCACCTGCAGGTCCTTGAGGCCCTCTTCGTCGGTGGCCGAGGCGATGCGCTTGTACAGGATCAACCGTGCATGCACATCCGGCAGGTAGTCTTCGGGGATCAACGCCGGCAAGCGCAGGTTGATTTCCGGACCGCCGCCCAGGGGCTGGTCGAGGTTCGGCTGCTCGCCCTTGCGGATGGCTTTCACCGCGCGTTCGAGCATCTCCATATACAGGGTGAAGCCGACGGCCTGGATCTGCCCGCTCTGGCCATCGCCCAGCAGTTCGCCGGCACCGCGGATTTCCAGGTCGTTGGTGGCCAGCACAAAACCGGCGCCCAGGTCCTGGGTGTTGGCGATCGCTTCCAGGCGCTTTTCGGCGTCCCCGGTGATCTGCTGGCGGGGCGGCGTCAGCAGGTAGGCATACGCCTGGTGGTGACTGCGCCCAACCCGGCCGCGCAGCTGATGCAGCTGGGCCAGGCCGAACTTGTCCGCCCGCTCGATGATGATGGTGTTGGCGCTAGGCACGTCGATGCCGGTCTCGATGATGGTCGAGGCGATCAGCACGTTGAAGCGCTTGTGGTAGAAGTCGCTCATCACCTGTTCGAGATCGCGTTCGCGCATCTGCCCGTGGCCGATGGCGATGCGTGCTTCCGGCACCAGTTCGGCGAGGTCGGCGGCGCATTTCTCGATGGTTTTTACGTCGTTGTGCAGGTAGTACACCTGGCCGCCGCGCAGCAATTCCCGCAGCAGCGCTTCCTTGACTGTGCTTTTGTTCTGCTCCATCACGAACGTGCGCACCGACAGGCGCCGCGCCGGCGGCGTGGCGATGATCGACAGGTCGCGCATGCCCGACACCGCCATGTTCAGCGTGCGCGGAATCGGCGTGGCGGTGAGGGTAAGAATGTCGACTTCGCTGCGCAGGGCCTTGAGCTGTTCTTTCTGACGCACACCGAAGCGGTGTTCTTCGTCGATGATCACCAGGCCCAGGTTCTTGATCTTTACATCGTCCGACAGCAGCTTGTGCGTGCCGATCACGATGTCGATCTTGCCTTCGGCGAGGTCGGCGACGGCGGCATTCACCTCCTTGGCGGACTTGAAGCGGCTCATCACTTCCACGGTCACCGGCCAGTCGGCAAAGCGGTCGCGGAAGCTGTTGTAGTGTTGCTGGGCGAGCAGGGTAGTCGGCACCAGGATCGCCACTTGCTTGCCGCCGTGTACCGCAATAAAGGCTGCGCGCATGGCCACTTCGGTCTTGCCGAAGCCCACGTCGCCGCACACCAGGCGGTCCATCGGCTTGGGCGCGAGCATGTCGGCGCGCACCGCTTCGATGGTGGTCTGCTGGTCCGGGGTTTCTTCGAAGGCGAAGCCGGCACTGAAGGTGGCGTAGTCGGCCTTCGGGTCGGCGAAGGCATACCCTTCGCGCGCCGCACGACGGGCATAGATGTCGAGCAGTTCGGCGGCGACATCGCGCACCTGTTCGGCGGCCTTGCGCTTGGCTTTCTGCCAGGTCTCGGAACCCAGGCGGTGCAACGGCGCCAGGGCGTCGTCGCTGCCGGTGTAGCGGGCGATCAGGTGCAGGTTGGCCACCGGCACGTAGAGCTTGGCGCCCTCGGCGTATTCCATGGTGAGGAATTCGGCGGCCTGGTTGTCGATCTCCAGGGTCTGCAGGCCCAGGTAGCGGCCGACACCGTGGTCGATATGCACCACCGGCGCGCCTTCGCGCAGTTCCGTGAGGTTTTTGATCACCGCGTCGTTGTTGGCGTCGGCGCGTTTTTCACGGCGGCGACGCTGCATCACGCGCTGGCCGAACAGCGGGCTCTCGGCGATCAGCGCGAGCGCCGGGTCATCCAGCAGCAGGCCTTCGTCCAGTGGCGCGATGGTGATCGCC
Source organism: Pseudomonas sp. NIBRBAC000502773 (assembly GCF_006517195.1). NCBI lineage: Bacteria > Pseudomonadati > Pseudomonadota > Gammaproteobacteria > Pseudomonadales > Pseudomonadaceae > Pseudomonas > Pseudomonas sp. NIBRBAC000502773. Next base: position 5,036,026 of record NZ_CP041189.1, read on the forward strand.
AGGCGCTCTTTGCCAGCGACAAAATCCGGCCAGCTGTCGACGGTTTTCGGCCGCAGCTTCAGGCGTTCCAGCAGTTCCAGCAGCACTTCACGGCGCCCGGCGGACTCTGCGGTGAACAGCACGCGGCCGGGGAAGTCGCCGAGGAAGTTCGAGAGAGCTTCCAGGGGTTGCGTGGCTTTGGACTGGATCGCCAGGTCCGGCAACGTTGCCGCTGGGAAGCGCTCGCGGCCGCTGCCGGCGTCCACATCCTGCTGGCTGGCGACCACGCGCGGCCAGTTCTTCAGGCGGGCGAAGCAGTCTTCCACCGGCAGGAACAATTCGGCAGGCGGCAATAAAGGCCGGGAAGGATCGACGCGGCGCTCTTCATAGCGGTTGCGCACGTCGTTCCAGAAGTTTTCCGCCGCCTGTTCGATGCCCGGCAACGAGAACACTTGGGTGTCCTGGGGCAGGTAGTCGAACAGGGTCGAGGTTTCGTCGAAGAACAGCGGCAGGTAGTACTCGATGCCGGCCGGGGTAATCCCGCTGCTCAAGTCCTGGAAGATCGGGCAGCGGCGGAAGTCCACGTCAAAGCGTTCACGGAAGCGCGCCTTGAAGCGCGTGACCGCGTCCTTTTGCAGCGGGAACTCCCGTGCCGGCAGCAGCTTGATCGACTCGACCTTGTCGATGGAGCGCTGGTTTTCCGGGTCGAAGGTGCGCAGGGTCTCGATTTCGTCATCGAACAGGTCGATGCGGTACGGCAACTTGCTGCCCATGGGGAACAGGTCGATCAGCGCACCACGCACGGCGAATTCACCGTGCTCATACACCGTGTCGACACAGCGGTAGCCGCTGGCTTCGAGGCGCGTGCGCATCTGTTCCACGTCGAGTTTCTGGCCGATATCCAGCACCAGGCTGCTGCCCAGCAGGAACTTGGTCGGCGCCAGGCGGTGCAGGGCGGTGGTGATCGGCACCACCAACACACCGTGGGCCAGTTCCGGCAGGCGGTAGAGGCTGGCGATGCGCTGGGAGATGATGTCCTGGTGCGGCGAGAACAGGTCGTAGGGCAGGGTTTCCCAGTCGGGAAAATGCAGCACCGGCAAATCGGGGGCGAAGAAGCTCAGCTCCTGCTCCAACCGTTCGGCGCTTTGGCTGTCGGCGGTAAGCAGCAGGGTAAAGCGCTTGGCTGCGCTGGCAGCCTCGGCAATGGCCAGGCTCAGGGCGGCACCGGGCAGGTTGCCCCAGTGCTGTTTACCTGCCGCGGCAGGGAGAAGCGGTAGACGCAGAACGGGCACGGAAGGTTGAGCTCCAAGCGTTGCGACAAAGTCGGTAATTGTAACGGCCCGAGGTGCCGCCTGTCAGTTGCTGACTGAGCCTATTACGGTTTGTAGGAAATGTAGTGGCTAAGACAAACAAAGCAGCCTTTTGACTCATTATGTAGTGCCGTTTTGCACGGATGTTTCGGAGAGTTACGGACAAGTTGGCGGCGCTGCGCCATTGGTGGCCTTCTGAAACCCGCGTGTTTCCTGGCCTGTAGCGGGGTGGTATTTTTTTGCAAGGGCTTTTTGTTGTGGTTGGCGCATTGCTCAACGGGCGGTCGGACGACATAATGTAGCCCCTTTTTTCAGCCCCTACATGTGGAAGGTTCCCGTGACTCAGAAGCCCGACCAGTGTCTTGGTGAATGGATCGACCGTGAAGCACTCGCAGAAGCGATGATCCCGCTTATCGGTCAGCTGTACCGCAATAACAATGTGGTGAGCTCGATCTATGGCCGCAGCCTGATCAACCAATCAGTCATCGCGATTCTCAAGGCGCATCGCTTTGCTCGCCATCGTTCCGCCGACGACAGCGAACTCTCCGTCCACGAAACATTCCCCCTGCTCAAGGCCATGAGCGAGCTCAAGCTCGGCGCGGCTTCGGTAGACCTGGGCAAGCTGGCCTACAAATTCCGCAAGGAAGGTGCCGGCCGCAGCGCCGAGCAGTTCGTGCGTGAAGAAATGGCCGATGTGGTGGGCCAGCAAAACGCCGCTGCCCGCAAAGGTACCGACGTTGTCCTCTACGGCTTCGGTCGTATCGGCCGTCTGCTGGCGCGCATCCTGATCGAAAAAACCGGTGGCGGCGACGGCCTGCGCCTGCGTGCCATCGTGGTGCGCAAAGGCGCCGAGAACGACCTGACCAAGCGCGCCAGCCTGCTGCGTCGCGATTCGGTACACGGTTCGTTCAACGGCACCATCACCATCGACGAAGAAAACAACACCATCACCGCCAACGGCAACCTGATCCAGGTGATCTACGCGAAGAACCCGACCGAGGTGGACTACACCCAGTACGGCATCAAGGACGCCCTGCTGGTGGACAACACCGGCGTATGGCGTGATGCCGAAGGCCTGGGCCAGCACCTGGCCTGCCCGGGCATCGACCGCGTCGTGCTGACCGCGCCTGGCAAAGGCAAGCTCAAGAACATCGTGCACGGCATCAACCACGGTGAAATCACCGCTGACGACAAGATCGTGTCCGCTGCCTCCTGCACCACCAACGCCATCGTGCCGGTGCTCAAGGCTGTGAATGACAAGTTCGGCATCGTCAACGGCCACGTTGAAACCGTTCACTCGTACACCAACGACCAGAACCTGATCGACAACTTCCACAAGGGCGATCGCCGTGGCCGCAGCGCCGCGCTGAACATGGTCATCACCGAGACCGGTGCCGCCACCGCCGCTGCCAAGGCCCTGCCTGAGCTGGCCGGTAAGCTGACCGGTAACGCGATCCGTGTGCCGACGCCGAACGTGTCGATGGCCATTCTCAACCTGAACCTTGAGAAAGCCGCTACCCGTGAAGAGATGAACGAGTACCTGCGCTACATGGCGCTGCACTCCGACCTGCACAAGCAAATCGACTTCGTCAATTCCCAGGAAGTGGTGTCCACCGACTTCGTTGGCTCGCGCCACGCCGGTGTGGTGGACGCGGAAGCGACCATTACCCAGGACAACCGCGTTGTACTGTACGTCTGGTACGACAACGAGTTCGGCTACAGCTGCCAGGTGGTTCGCGTGATGGAAGACATGGCCGGGGTCAACCCGCCTGCGTTCCCGCGCTGAGCCTTAGCACTGAATGAAAAAGCCCCGACTGGTTCGGGGCTTTTTTATGGCAAGCGGGTTATGTGTTACCGGGCAGGGCCTCATCGGGAGCAAGCTTTCGACGTGTGAATACATTTCAAATGTGGGAGGGGGCTCGCCCCCGATAGCGGTAGTTCAGCGTATGCATGCCTAACGGGCAGGCCATTTTCATTTCAGCAGTTTGCCGCGCAAGTCATCGGACAAACCCTTGGGCGCCAGCCAAATGCCCAGGTAGGCCCTTGCCAGCGCGTCATTGGCGCTGCTGAACACCACCTGCCCATTGATCTCCAGATTCAGGCCACGGCCGGGGCGAAAGTCCAGGGCGTAGCGATCACCGCTGCGGATGTTACGAAAGCTGGCGTGCAACTGGTCGACTTCAAGCCTCAGGCGAGGGCTGGCTTGCTGGCGCTCCAAGGTGGCCGTCGCCGCCTTGATCACATCGTTGCGGTCGATGTCGCGAAAGTAATACAGCACAAGGCGCAGCGGCTGTTGCGAGTCCCATGCCTGCCTGGCGCTCACAGTCTGCGGGGTATACAGCGCAGCCGCGTACACATCCGCCCAGAGGTAGGTGAACACCGTCTGGTTTTTCAGCGCCAGTCCGGGGGCTTGCGCAGGAAAATCGGCTTGCCGGAGGCGGTCTGCTTCATTCGCATACACCACAACCGAAAAAATCATCATTAAACAGAAAACGACATGCCGCATAATGGCCCGTCCTGCAAAGGTGCGTGTCAGCAGTGTAATGCCGGTTTCCTGTTCCTGTAGTAAAGGCAAAACTGGCCTACGACGCGACCAAGGGTTAATGTGCGCGGCGTTGAGCCTTATATAGACTGTGCCCCGGTTCACACACTTGAGCCAAATTGTCCTTCATGACCGCTGGCCGCGGCATGATTTAGCCAGGCGTCCAACCGTGCGCCTGGCCTGTTCTGAGGAGTACGCATGGCTGTCTACAACTACGACGTGGTGGTACTGGGTTCCGGCCCGGCTGGAGAAGGTGCGGCGATGAACGCCGCGAAGGCAGGGCGCAAGGTGGCGATGGTCGATAGCCGTCGCCAGGTCGGCGGTAACTGCACCCACCTGGGCACCATCCCGTCCAAGGCTTTGCGTCACTCGGTGCGCCAGATCATGCAGTTCAACACCAACCCGATGTTTCGGGCCATTGGTGAGCCGCGCTGGTTCTCGTTCCCGGACGTGCTGAAAAGCGCCGAGAAGGTCATCTCCAAGCAAGTCGCTTCGCGCACCGGCTACTACGCCCGTAACCGTGTCGACCTGTTCTTCGGCACCGGCAGCTTCGCCGACGAGCAAACCGTCGAAGTGGTGTGCGCCAACGGCGTGGTCGAGAAGCTGGTGGCCAAGCACATCATCATCGCCACCGGTTCGCGCCCGTATCGCCCGGCGGATATCGATTTCCACCACCCGCGTATCTACGATAGCGACACCATCCTCAGCCTGGGCCACACCCCGCGCAAGCTGATCATCTACGGCGCCGGCGTGATCGGCTGTGAATACGCCTCGATCTTCAGCGGCCTGGGCGTGCTGGTGGAGCTGGTGGACAACCGCGACCAGTTGCTGAGCTTCCTCGACTCGGAAATTTCCCAGGCGTTGAGCTACCACTTCAGCAACAACAACATCACCGTGCGTCACAACGAAGAATACGAGCGGGTCGAAGGCCTGGACAACGGCGTGATCCTGCACCTCAAGTCCGGCAAGAAGATCAAGGCCGATGCCTTGCTGTGGTGCAACGGCCGTACCGGCAACACCGACAAGCTCGGCATGGAAAACATCGGGGTCAAGGTCAACAGCCGTGGCCAGATCGAAGTCGACGAGAACTATCGCACCTGCGTGCCGAACATCTACGGTGCCGGTGACGTGATCGGCTGGCCAAGCCTGGCCAGTGCGGCGCATGACCAGGGCCGTTCGGCGGCCGGCAGCATTGTCGACAACGGCAGCTGGCGTTACGTGAACGACGTGCCGACTGGGATCTACACGATTCCCGAGATCAGCTCGATCGGCAAGAACGAGCACGAACTGACCAAGGCCAAGGTGCCTTACGAAGTGGGCAAGGCGTTCTTCAAGAGCATGGCGCGTGCGCAGATCGCCGGTGAGCCGCAAGGCATGCTCAAGATCCTGTTCCACCGCGAAACCCTGGAAGTCCTCGGCGTGCATTGCTTCGGCTACCAGGCTTCGGAGATCGTGCACATCGGCCAGGCGATCATGAACCAGCCGGGTGAGCAAAATACCCTCAAGTATTTCGTCAACACCACGTTCAACTACCCGACCATGGCCGAAGCCTATCGGGTAGCGGCCTACGACGGCCTCAACCGGCTTTTTTGAGCGGCTCCGGCCGGTGGCCTGAGCCGGCCGGGGAGACCGATTTCAGTAATTCTCGAGGGTGGCGGTGGCCAAACCGGGAAAGTCTGTAATCAGGCTATCTACGCCGAAGTCGGCGAGCCTGCGCATCAGCGCAGGTTCGTTGACTGTCCATACGGACACGTGCAGGCCCTGGCGCTGGGCTTTTTCCAGACGCTCGGGGGTGCACAACGTCCAGTTCAACGCCAGCATCTCACAGCCGTAGTTCTGCGCGACCTTCAGCGGGTCGAGCCAGGCATATTCGGCGACCAGCCCGCGTGACAGGTCGGGGGTGAGTTCAACCGCTGCTTTCAACACTTCCCGCGAGCTTGAGGTTACGGTGACCTTGTCCATCAGGCCGAAACGCACGGCCATCTCACGGATGGCCAGCACGGTGGTCGCGGCACGGGTGCGCGAGGCGCTTTTGACTTCCAGTTGCCAGTGATCGAAGTCGCACTGTTCGAACAGCTCTTCCAGGCGCGGAATCGGGCAAGGCTTGACCCAGCCCGGGCCGCCTTTGCGCGCGTCCATCTTCACCAGGTCTGCCGCCGAATACTCGACGACTTTGCCGCGCCGGTCGGTGGTGCGCTTGAGGGTCGGGTCGTGGATGACCATCAGCTCGCCGTCCATGGACAGGTGCAAATCCAGTTCGCAGCGGCGTACACCGTGCTTGAGACACGCCTGGAAGCTGGTCAGGGTGTTTTCCGGTGCTTCGCCTTTGGCACCGCGGTGGCCGTAGATCAGGGTCACAGTTGCTCCTTTACGCCAGGTTGTCTGGCAGGGTGAATTCGAGAGTTCAGGTGTCTTGGGCGTCGCTCTGTTCCCGTGCCAGGCGCCGTTCCTGCGCCTGTTTCTGCAGGATGTAGCGCGCCAGTAGCTGGCGTTGGGCATCGGTCATGGCTTCGAATTCCGTGCCGACGTCGAAGCCTGTGCCCTTGGGATCGCAATGGGTAACCCGCGCGCGCAGCAGCAGGCCGAGCGCCTGGGGCATCAGCACCAGCTTGACCGCCAGGTGCGCACCCACCGTCAGGGGGGAGGGGTGTTGGAAATCGATGCCGCCTTCGGAAATGATCACCGGCTGCGGAGCGCCGACCTCATCCAGCAGGCCGCGGGCCATGATTTGGCTGAGCAAATCCAGGCGTTTGTTCTGCACCCGGAGGAAGGCGACGAGGGTGCGATCCTTCTCGCTGAGCTGGCGCAGCAGGTGCTGGGCTTCAAATTCGCTCAGGTGCAGTTCACTGAGCAGATTGAACAGCGGTGAATCATCCAGCAACACTTCCTTGCTCGCCGCTTCGGGGGCAGACAGGCTTTTGATTTGGAGTGCGATCATGTCGTCGATACGGTAGTATTCGCGGCGCTCTTCTTCATCTAATGTCGACATGGCGAACCCCAGGTAACGGTAATGGTCTGAGTGTAAAGCTGCTTACCAGACCCCGCCACCGGGACGTCTTCTTTTCCTCCGAACAAGCCCCGACATGTTCAGACCTCTCTTCGTATTTATTGGCACGCGTTATACCCGTGCAAAGCGTCGCAATCATTTTGTGTCGTTCATTTCCTTGACCTCGATGATCGGTCTCGCCCTTGGCGTGGTCGTGATGATCGTGGTGCTGTCGGTGATGAACGGCTTCGATCATGAGATGCGCACCCGTGTGCTGGGCATGGTGCCCCACGCGACCATCGAGGGCGATGCGCCCATCAGCGACTGGCAAAGCCTGGCCGCCAAGGTCAAGCAGAACCCCAAGGTAGTGGCCGTGGCGCCGTTTACCCAGATGCAGGGGTTGCTGACCAACGACGGCAAGGTGCAGAAAATCCTGCTCAATGCCATCGACCCGGCCCAGGAACGCAACGTCTCGATCATCGACAAGTTCATGTTGCAGGGCAAACTCGACGATCTGGCGCCCGGCAGCTTTGGCATCGTCATCGGTGACAAGGCGGCGGCCAAGCTCGGCGTCGGCATCGGCGACAAGCTGACCTTCGTCGCGCCGGAAGTCACCGTGACGCCGGCCGGCATGTTCCCGCGCATGAAGCGCTTTACCGTGGTCGGTACCTTCCACGTCGGCGCCGGCGAGATCGACGGCTACCTCGGCCTGACCAACCTCACCGACCTGGCCCGCCTGCATCGCTGGCAGCCGGACCAGGTGCAAGGCCTGCGCCTGAAGTTCAATGACTTGTTCGATGCCCCGCGCGGCGCCTGGGAAATCGCCCAGCACCTGGGTGAAAGCCAGTACTACGCCCGCGACTGGACCCGCACCCACGGCAACCTGTACCAGGCCATCCGCATGGAAAAAGCCATGATCGGCCTGCTGTTGCTGCTGATCGTCGCGGTCGCGGCCTTCAACATCATCTCCACGCTGGTGATGGTGGTGAATGACAAGAAGGGCGACATCGCCATCCTGCGTACCCTGGGTGCTACGCCGGGGCAGATCATGGCGATCTTCATGGTGCAGGGCACCGTGATTGGCGTGGTCGGCACCTTGATCGGCACGGCGGTAGGCATCTTGGCCGCGCTGAACGTCAGTGCCGCCATCGCCTTGCTTGAAAAAGTGATCGGCCACAAGTTCCTCAACGCCGACGTCTACTTCATCGATTACCTGCCGTCCCAGGTGCAAGCCCAGGACGTGCTGATGGTGGGCGGCGCCGCGTTGGTCCTGAGTTTCCTTGCCACCCTGTATCCAGCCTGGCGCGCGGCACGTACCCAGCCAGCACAGGCCTTACGTTATGAGTGAATCGGGCATGAGTGAAAAAGCAATCCTGAGCTGCCGCAACCTGGGCAAATCCTACGAGGAAGGCCCGGAGTCGGTCGTGGTGCTGTCCAACCTGCAACTGGAACTGCATCCCGGCGAGCGCGTGGCGATCGTCGGCAGTTCCGGTTCCGGCAAAAGTACCTTGCTCAACCTGTTGGGCGGCCTCGATACGCCGTCCCAGGGCAGCGTATGGCTGGCCGGTGAAGAACTGTCGGCTTTGAATGAAAAGGCCCGTGGCCAGTTGCGCAACCGCTCGTTGGGCTTTGTGTACCAGTTCCACCACCTGTTGCCGGAATTCACCGCCCTGGAAAACGTGTGCATGCCGTTGCTGATCGGCAAGACCGCGATCCCGGAAGCCCGCCAGCGTGCCAAGGCCTTGCTCGAGCGCGTCGGCCTCGGCCATCGCCTGGAGCACAAACCGGCCGAACTGTCCGGCGGTGAGCGCCAGCGTGTGGCGATTGCCCGTGCCCTGGTGAACAACCCGGGGCTGGTGATGCTCGACGAGCCCACCGGCAACCTCGACTCCCACACCGCCCAGGGCATCAAGGACTTGATGCTGGAACTGAGCACCCAGATGCGCACCGCGTTCCTGGTGGTGACCCATGACATGAGCATGGCCCGCCAGATGGACCGTGTGCTGCACCTGCAGGAAGGTCATCTGGTCGCCATCTGACCTGTTTCAAGCCCGGTGCCTGACGCCGGGTTTTCTATTTTTCCAACGGTGCCCGCGAATGTTCAGACCGTTATCGATTTTCATCGGCACGCGCTATACCCGCGCCAAGCGCCGCAACCGCTTTGTTTCGTTTATCTCGATGACCTCGATGATCGGCCTCGCCCTGGGCGTGCTGGCGATGATCGTGGTGCTGTCGGTGATGAACGGCTTCCAGCGCGAAATGAGCTCGCGCATCCTTGGCATGGTGCCGCACGCCACTGTCGTCGGGGTGAATCCGATCGACGATTGGCAGCCGGTGGCCGCTGCGGCGATGAAGAATCCGCAAGTGACTGCCGCCGTACCGTTCACGCAGATGGACGGGATGTTCTCCTACAAGGGCGCGATGCAGCCGATTGAGATCAGCGGCGTCGACCCGGCCCAGGAAGGCAAGGTGTCGATCGTGGCCCAGCATATCGTGCAGGGCAAACTGGAAGACCTGAAGCCCGGCGAGTTCGGCGTGGTGGTCGGCGAAATCACCGCCCGGCGTTTTCGCCTGAATGTGGGCGACAAATTGACCCTGATCGTCCCGGAAATCAGCAGTGCGCCCGGTGGTATCACCCCGCGCATGCAGCGTCTGAACGTAGTGGGTATCTTCAAGGTCGGCGCCGAGCTGGATGGCTCCATGGCCTTGATCCACATGGCCGACGCCGCCGAGATACAGCATTGGCAGCCGAACCAGGTGCAGAGCGTGCGCCTGGCGTTGAAAGACCTGTACGCAGCGCCCAAGGTCTCGGCGGACATCGCCGCCAGCCTCGGCAGCGGTTACAAGCCCGATGACTGGACCCACACCCAGGGCAGCCTGTTCAGCGCGATGAAGATGGAAAAGACCATGATCGGCCTGTTGTTGCTGATGATCGTCGCCGTCGCGGCGTTCAACATCATCGCCACGCTGATTATGGTGGTGAACGACAAGGGCGCGGACATCGCGATCCTGCGCACCATCGGCGCCACGCCACGGCAGATCATGGCGATTTTCATGGTGCAGGGCACGGTGATCGGCATTGTCGGCACCTTGATCGGCGGCGTGCTGGGGGTGATTGCGGCGCTGAACGTGAGTGAGCTGGTGGGCTGGCTGGAGCGGGTGAGCGGGCAGCATATCTTCAGTTCGGATGTGTACTTCGTCAGCAACCTGCCTTCGGAGCTGCAAAGTGGCGATGTGGTGCTGATTTGTACGGCCGGGTTTGTGTTGAGCTTCATGGCGACGATTTACCCGGCGTATCGGGCGGCGAAGATTGAGCCGGCGCATGCGCTTAGGTATTCGTAGTCTTTTAGACCGCTAGCGGGGGCAAGCCTCTCCCACATTTGAATGTATTCACAGATCAACGTGTGGGAGGGGGCTTGCCCCCGATAGGGCCGGCCCGGCTTGCATCAATTTACCTTCGGCAACTCAATCACAAACCTTGTCCACCCCGCCGCGGATTCACAAAAAATCCTCCCTCCGTGTGCCCGCACAATCGACTGGGTAATCGCCAATCCCAGGCCCGCATGCTCGCTGCTGCCTTCATGGCGCGCCGGGTCGGCTCGGTAGAACCGGTCGAACAGCCTCGGCACCACGTCCGCTGGAATACCTTCCCCGCTGTTTTCTACCGTCAGTGTCACGCCCCGTGCGCCTTCAACCATCCGCACGCGCACTTGGCCGCCGGCCGGGGTAAACCTGAGGGCGTTATCCAGCAGGTTCGACAGGGCCCGGCGCAGCATGCCGCGATCGCCGACGGTTTGCGCGCCGCCTTCGCGTACCAGCGAGACCTGTGCGTCTTCTGCCAGCAACGCGAAAAACTCCAGCAACGTCTCCACTTCATCCGCCAGTACCAACGGCTCGCGCTTGGGCACCAGCAAACCGTGGTCCGCCTTGGCCAGGTACAGCATGTCATTCACCAACTGCGCCATCCATTGCAGCTCTTCCAGATTGCTGTGCAGCGCTTCGCGGTAATCCTCCAAGGGGCGCGGTTGGGTCAGGATGACCTGGGTCTGGGTCAGCAGGTTCGACAGGGGCGTGCGCAGTTCATGGGCAATGTCGGCGGAGAAGGCCGACAGGCGTTGGAAGGCGTCGTCCAATCGCCCGAGCATGGCATTGAAGGCCTGGGCCAGTTCGGCCAATTCCGCCGGCATTTGCTGTTGAGGCAGGCGCTGGGTCAAGGAGTGGGCCGATACACTGGCTGCCACTTCGCCCATGCGGCGCAACGGCCGCAAGCCGCTGCGTGCAGCCCAGGCGCCCAGCAGCGCGGTGGCCAGGGCCGACAGGCCGACGGTGAGCCAGATCAAGTGTTGCATGCGTTGCAGGAAGTGCTGGTGATGGGTGATGTCGAGCATCAGGGTCAGTTGCGGTGAGGCGGGCTGGCCGGGCCTCAAGGGGGCGTTGTACACGCGGTAGTCGGTGCCGGCGTTTTGCAGGGTGTGCAGGCCAGGCGCCTCGGGCAGACTGACGCTTGGCGCATCGTCCAGCCAGCGCTGGCCGGCGGCGGTGATGCGCAATGTCAGGTCAGGCTGGCGATTGAGTTCGGCTCGCAGCTGCGCTTCGCGTTGGGCGAATGAGTCCAGTGATTCGACGCCCTGCAAGGTACTGCGTAGCGCCACCAGCTTGCTGTCGAGTTGCTGTTGGTCCAGCTCAATGAAGTGCGCCTCGCTGGCACGGTTGAACAGCACGCCGGCGAGCAACGAGACTACCGCGGTGCACGCCGCAAACAGCAGGGCCAGGCGGCTGGCCAGGGATAGACGCGGGATCAATGGCTGCGCTCCTCCAGCACATAACCCATGCCGCGCACGGTATGGATCAGCTTGGTGGGGAAGGGATCGTCGACTTTCAGGCGCAGGCGCCGGATCGCGACTTCGATGATGTTGGTGTCACTGTCGAAATTCATGTCCCACACCTGGGAGGCAATCAGCGACTTGGGCAGGACTTCGCCCTGGCGGCGCAGCAGCAGTTCCAGCAGGGAGAACTCCTTGGCGGTGAGGTCGATGCGCTGGCCGTCCCGTTCGACGCGGCGGCGGATCAGGTCCAGGCGCAGGTCGGCCAGTTGCAGGGCGGTTTCCTGCGGCGTGCTGCTGCCACGGCGCAACAGGCTGCGTACCCGCGCCAGCAGTTCGGAGAAGGCAAAGGGTTTGACCAGGTAATCGTCGGCACCCAGTTCCAGGCCGTGCACCCGGTCTTCCACGGCATCCCGGGCGGTCAGAAACAGCACCGGGATCTCCAGGCCGGCACTGCGCACCGCTTGCAGGATTTGCCAACCGTCGCGACCGGGCAGCATCACATCCAGGATCAACAGGTCATAATCGCCGGTCAGCGCCAAGTGCTGGCCGCTGGTGCCGTCGGCCACCAGTTCGGTGGTAAAGCCCGCCTCGGCCAGGCCTTGGCGCAGATAGTGGCCGGTTTTCGGTTGGTCTTCGACGATCAGCAATTTCATGGGCGGCTCTTGGCAACAGTTCACGAGGGGCTTTATACCCTGGGTGCCAGGGGAAGGGCGCAACCTGACAAAGTTGTAATCTAGCAGTCAGCTGGCTGGCAGCGGCGCACTCTTAGAGTGCTGTCCAAGCAGGTTGCACACTTTTTGGAGAATCGAGATGGCATTGCGTACACCCCTGTTGTTGGCGAGCTGCCTGTTGGCGTTGAGTTTCAATGTAATGGCGGATGCGGCCCATACCTACGCGTTCGGCCAGCCGGCACCGGCGGATAAGGCCACACGCACCGTGGAAGTGACGCTGCAGGATATTTCTTTTTCGCCCAAGTCCCTGGACGTCAAGGCCGGTGAGACGGTGCGCTTTGTACTGGTCAACAAAGGCCAGTTGCTGCATGAATTCAACCTCGGTGACGCGGCGATGCACGCCCAACACCAGAAGGAAATGCTGCAGATGCAGGCCAGCGGCATGCTCACCTCCACGGGGATGGGCAAGATGGATCACAGCGCCATGGGCCACGGTGAAATGGGCGGCATGAAACACGACGATCCCAACAGCGTGCTGGTGGAACCCGGCAAGACTGCTGAGCTGACCTGGACGTTCACCAAGGCCACCGGCCTGGAGTTCGCCTGCAACCTCCCCGGGCATTACCAGGCGGGCATGGTCGGCAAGCTGACCGTTGAGTAAGGCGTTTCTTAAGGGCGGGGGCAAAGGCTGGTAGACTGGCGCGGTTTATTTAGCCAGGTTTCCGCCATGCATCCCGCAGCCGAACATTCGCCGCTGGGCAAGTCCAGTGAATACATTTCCACCTACACCCCTTCGTTGCTGTTCCCGATTCCACGCGCCGCCAAGTGGGCCGAGCTGGGCCTGAGCGCCGAGACTCTGCCGTACAAGGGCGTGGACTTCTGGAACTGCTTCGAGTTGTCCTGGCTGCTGCCGTCGGGCAAGCCGGTGGTGGCCATCGGTGAATTCAGCATCCCCGCCGACTCGCCGAACATCATCGAGTCCAAGTCGTTCAAGCTGTACCTCAACTCGCTGAACCAGACCGCGTTCACCGATACACCCAGCCTGGAAGCGACCCTGCGCACCGACCTCAGCGCCGCCGCCGGCAAGCCTGTTACCGTGCGTATCCGCAGCTTGGCCGACATTGAGGCCGAAGGCGTGATGGCGTTGCCGGGCACGTGCATTGACGATCTGGATATCAGTGTCAGCAACTACGAACACCCGCGCCCGGAGCTGCTGCGTTGCGATGACTCGCGCATTGTCGCGGAGAGCGTGCACAGCCACCTGCTCAAGTCCAACTGCCCGGTGACCAGCCAGCCCGACTGGGGCAGCGTAGTGGTTGAGTATCGCGGTTCGGCGTTGGATCACGGGAGTTTGCTGGAATACCTGGTGAGCTTTCGCCAGCACTCGGATTTCCATGAACAGTGCGTGGAGCGCATTTTCCTCGACCTGCAGCGTTTGCTGAAGCCGGAGAAGTTGACGGTGTATGCGCGCTATGTGCGGCGCGGCGGGTTGGATATCAACCCTTACCGCAGTACTGAGGATGTGGCGTTCCAGAACGTGCGCCTGGCCCGTCAGTAAGCAAAGGTGGGAGGGGGGCAAGCCCTCTCCTACCTTTTGGTTCTGCGCCTGGCTTGGGCTCGGGTCAGATCCCCATGTTACCCAAGGTGATCATGATATTGCGCAGTGTCCCGGAAATCACCGGGTGCTCAGCGTCGAACTCTATGGCAGCTTGACTCACATCGTCGGAAATACTCGGTGTCTGAGTAGCCGGCTCAAGTTCAAGTTGTAATTCGAACTTGGCAATCAAGGCCTCCAGCGCTTTACGTTTTTCTTGCGGCAGCGGCGGTTCCTGTTCCAGCTGCCCGCGCAGGATCTCGACCTGTTCTTCCAGTTTTTTGCGATCAGGCATGACGTTCTTCCTTTTATCGATAGGCACTGGCATAGACCACGGCACGCCGTGAAAGGTCTACGGACTGACCTGTAGATTAATCCACGGGCGCCGACTGTGCATGATCTCGATCAGGGCTTCTCGCCTTTGAGCTGGCGCAGGCTGATGTCGGCCAGGCAGGTGCCGAGTTCACCGAGGTGATCGATCACCGAGTGGACCCCCAGGCCATAGAGCTCAACGGTGGCTTTGCCGCGTTTGTGCTCGCGTTCCTTGTCGCTCAGCGCCTGCCACTGCTCAGGCGCCAGGCCGCACAGCGAACCACAGGAGGCCAGGCCAATGGTCCACAAACCGGCATTCAGGCCCGATTGCAACAGGCGCGGTTCGCCACTGACCAGTACGCAACCTTCCAGGCGTTCAATGTTGAGTTCCATCAAGGCTTGCCAGCAGGCATGAGGGGCGGGCCAGCGGATGGAGGAGGGAGGGGCGGCCTTGAGCCAGCCGGGCAGTACGGCGGCCAGTGGTGTGGTTACCGAAGGCGGCAGTTCATCCAGCCAGGCACAGGGGACGCCTTGTTCCTTGAGGCTGCGCAGGATTTTCAGGGCGCCGGGTGTGGCTTGGGAGTCCGGGGAGGGGGAATCGGTGCGTGCCCGGGAACCAAAGTCCACCAGGCAACCACTCAGGCCAAACAGAACAGCAGTCAAGGCGGGCGCGTTGGCGATGGCTATCTCGGCGTGAGGCATGTCGACATCCCTGAAATAGCTGTGACGCTATCGGGGCAGGATGACAAGCAGATGACAGGCGGCTAATTGTAGGAAAATTGTCCATTTGTGTTAGGACGATTCCTGGCAGCTGCCTAATTGGACACTTCCGTCATATACTGACGGCCTTATTCAGGGCATAGCGCCCATGACAGACCATTCAAGGAGCAAAAGCTATGCGCTGGAGCCACTACTTCGCTCAGCTATCGGTGTGTGCCACTGTCCTGCTGGCGCCTTTCGCTGCACAGGCTGCATCGGAAGATGATCCATGGGAAAGCGTCAACCGCCCGATCTTCACCTTTAACGACACCGTTGATACCTATGCCCTCAAGCCATTGGCCCAAGGCTATCAGTGGATCACCCCGCAATTTGTCGAAGATGGTATCCATAACTTCTTCCGCAATATCGGTGATGTCGGCAACCTGGCCAACAATGTGCTGCAGCTCAAGCCCCACAATGCCGGGGTCGACACTGCGCGCTTGCTGGTTAACACCACTTTCGGCGTGCTGGGCTTTATCGACGTCGGCACCAAAATGGGGCTGCAACGCAGTGATGAAGACTTCGGCCAGACCCTCGGTTACTGGGGCGTGGGCAGCGGTCCCTACGTGATGATCCCGCTGCTGGGACCGAGCACCTTGCGTGATGCACCGTCCAAATACGTGGACAGCTACACCCAACCGTACCGGTATATGAACGATATCGGCTGGCGCAACAGCACCATGGGCCTGAACATCGTTGACACCCGTGCCAGCCTGCTCGACAGTGAGAAACTGATCACCGGCGACAAGTACACCTTCATCCGCAATGCCTACCTGCAGAACCGCGAGTTCAAGGTCAAGGATGGCAAGGTCGTCGACGACTTTTAAGCTGTGATGTTTTGAAATGAAAAAAGGCGACCCTGGCGGTCGCCTTTTTTGTGCGCGGGTTTCAGCGCATTTTCAGGATCCTAAGCCCGAGTTGTTGCTCGTCGCCCGTGGTTTTGGTCCAGACCACTTTCGTGTCAGCCTCCAGGCCCTTAAGCGCCGGGTGGTCTGAATCAATGCGTACGGTGAGCAGGTCTCCCACGGCAAACTGGCGCGGTGCCTGCACCTGCATCCCGGAGCTGGAAAGGTCCACGCAAACCCCGGCAAACTCCTGGCCTTCGTGGAGCAAAGATACTTCGGCATCCACCCGCATGCGGATGAAATCGCGTTTTTCGGCGTAGTCGCGCTCGTGTTCGCCCATCGGTTCCATCCTTACTTTGTGTTGTGGTCTTGGCTGTTCTTATAACTCCCGGTGATTTGCGATGTAAAGACGCCCGGCGACCATCGGCATGAGCTTGAAACCCCTGGCGGATGGGAGTACCGTCTGCGCCTTAGAAGGGCACCTCTGCTTTACAGTTGTGCATGGGGAAAATCCCATTGCGTTGTAGTACAGAGAGGCTAGAAAGCGAATCCAGTACGTGAGCCCGGCCATTGCCGAGCCACCTACGCCAACCTAATTCTGGCGCCGTTTGCCCACATGCAAAAAACCAGTGCCACGCTGCTGATAATCGATGACGACGAAGTAGTGCGCGCGAGCCTCGCGGCCTATTTGGAAGACAGTGGCTTCAGCGTCCTGCAGGCCAGTAATGGCCAACAGGGTCTCCAGGTATTCGAGCGCGACCAGCCCGACCTCGTGATCTGCGACCTGCGCATGCCCCAGATGGGCGGCCTGGAGCTGATTCGCCAGGTGACCGAGCTTGCCCCGCAGACGCCGGTGATTGTCGTGTCCGGTGCCGGCGTCATGAACGATGCCGTGGAAGCGTTGCGTCTGGGCGCTGCCGACTACCTGATCAAGCCCCTCGAAGACCTGGCGGTACTGGAGCACTCTGTGCGTCGCGCCTTGGATCGTGCGCGCCTGCTGGTCGAGAACCAGCGCTACCGCGAAAAGCTCGAAACCGCCAACCGCGAACTCGAAGCCAGCCTTAACCTGCTTCAGGAAGACCAGAACGCCGGTCGCCAGGTGCAGATGAACATGCTGCCGGTCAGCCCCTGGACCATCGACGAATTCCAGTTTGCTCACCAGATCATCCCGTCGTTGTACCTGTCGGGCGATTTTGTCGATTATTTCCGCGTAGACGAGCGGCGTGTTGCGTTTTACCTGGCCGATGTCTCCGGCCATGGTGCTTCCTCTGCTTTTGTCACCGTGCTGTTGAAGTTCATGACGACACGGCTGTTGTTCGAATCCAAGCGTAATGGCACCTTGCCGGAGTTTACCCCCTCCGAGGTGCTGGGCCACATCAACCGGGGCCTGATCAGCTGCAAGCTGGGCAAGCACGTGACGATGGTAGGCGGCGTGATTGATGAAGAAACCGGTCTTTTGACCTACAGCATCGGCGGTCACCTGCCGATGCCTGTTTTATACACTCCCGACAGTGTGCGTTACCTGGAAGGGCGTGGCCTGCCCGTAGGCTTGTTCAATGAAGCCACGTACGAAGACCACATCCTGGAGCTGCCGCCGACGTTCAGCCTGACGCTGATGTCCGATGGCATCCTGGATCTTCTTCCAGAGCCTACACTCAAAGAGAAAGAAGCCGCCTTGCCCCAGAAGGTCAAGTCGGCGGGCGGCAGCCTGGATGGCCTGCGGCAGGTTTTTGGATTGGCCACGCTAGGGGAGATGCCGGATGATATCGCCCTATTGGTGTTGAGCAGGAATCTTTGATGAGTACCGGAAGAATCCAATTCGCCGAGCAAGACGGGACCTTCGTCCTGAAGTTTGTCGGTGAAGTGCGCCTGACCTTGTGTTCGGCGCTGGATGCGACGATTGAGCGGATTTTCACGGCGTTGAATTTCTCGGCGATCGTGATCGATCTGACCGAAACCCGCAGCATCGATAGCACCACCCTTGGGCTGTTGGCCAAGTTGTCCATTCTGTCCCGGCAGAAGGTCGGCCTGTTGCCGACCGTCGTCACCACCCACGAAGACATCACCCGTCTGTTGCAGTCCATGGGTTTCGACCAGGTGTTCAACATCGTTGATCGCCCGATCCCGTGCCCGGAATGCCTCACCGACCTGCCGTCCCAGGACCAGTCCGAGGAAATCGTACGGGTCAAGGTGCTGGAAGCGCACAAGATCCTGATGGGCCTGAACGAGTCCAACCGCGAAGCTTTCCACGACCTCGTCAACGCTCTCGAGCGTCACTGATCCCGGAGATCGCCTGCTACTTAGGGACAACAGAGCAAAAAAGGGCGGTACCCTCACAGGTACCGCCCTTTTTGCCGCCTCCGCCGTTTACAGCTTGGCGGACAACAGTGCCTCAAGCTTCTCCTGGTCCCGGGCAAACTGACGAATCCCCTCCGCCAGCTTCTCAGTCGCCATCGCATCCTCGTTGGACTCCCAACGGAACTGCGCTTCAGTTAGATGCACCCGCGCTTCTCCGGCGTGCCCTGGCGACAACTTGCGTTCCAGCTTGCCGTCATCCGCCGCCAGTTTCTCCAGCAGGTCCGGGCTGATGGTCAGGCGATCACAGCCGGCCAGTTCTTCAATCTGGCTCAGGTTACGGAAACTCGCACCCATCACCACGGTCTTGTAGCCATTAGCCTTGTAGTAGTTGTAGATGCGCGTCACCGACTGCACGCCCGGATCATCAGCGCCGGTGTAGTCGTTGCCATTGGCTTTCTTGTACCAGTCGTAGATACGGCCTACGAACGGTGAAATCAGGAACACGCCGGCCTCTGCACACGCCACCGCCTGGGCAAACGAGAACAGCAGGGTCAGGTTGGTCTGGATGCCTTCTTTTTCCAGCTTCTCCGCCGCGCGGATGCCTTCCCAGGTGGATGCGATCTTGATCAGTACGCGGTCACGGCTAACCCCGGCTTTGTCGTACAGGTCGATCAGACGGTGCGCACGCTTGAGTACGGCGTCAGTGTCGAACGACAGGCGGGCATCCACCTCGGTGGAGATGCGTCCTGGTACGACCTTAAGGATCTCCTGGCCCACGGCCACCGCGAAACGGTCGCTGGCCAAGCCGACATCACCGTTGCAGTCCTGCACGCACTCATCCAGCAGCTTGGCATAGCCCGGGATCGATGCGGCCTTGAGCAGCAGGGAAGGGTTGGTAGTGGCGTCTTGGGGCTTGAGCTTGGCGAGGGTGGAAAAATCGCCGGTATCGGCTACGACAGTAGTGAATTGCTTGAGTTGTTCCAACTTGGAAGTCATGGGCGTGCTCTGTCCTATGGGTCTGATGACATTACCCGAGCGCTGGCAGGCGCTCAAGGGCGCAAATGCGTTCGATCGTTTGCGAGGGCAACAACCTGAAAACAGCCGTTTGAATGCCCGGCGGTACTGATCAATAGGAGGCCAGAACGGCCGACAGGTTCAAACCGACTGCCCGATGACACTAGGATAGCGCTTCATGCCAACTGACCCCCTGCACGCTATCCAATCAACGCCCTTCCAACAAACCCCCAGCCTGATCCAACAATGCCAGCGGATCCGCAGCCTTATGAATATCCACCGACAACAACTGCCTGAATCTGCGTGCCCCAGGGAAACCGGTGCCCAACCCCAACACATGCCGCGTAATGTGATGCATCGTCCCGCCAGTCGCCAAATGCTCAGCAATATAAGGCCGCAGTTGCGCCAACGCCTCAGCCCGACTGATCACCGGCGCTTCACTGCCAAACAACTGCTGATCCACCTCCGCCAGCAGGTATGGATTGTGATAAGCCTCCCGGCCCAGCATCACCCCATCAAACGTCTGCAAATGCTCATGGCACTGCTCCAGCGTCTTGATGCCGCCGTTGAGAATAATCTCCAACTCCGGGAAATCCTGCTTCAACTGCGCCGCCACGTCATAACGCAACGGCGGAATATCGCGATTCTCCTTAGGCGATAACCCCTCCAGAATCGCAATCCGCGCATGCACGGTAAAACTGGTGCAGCCGGCATCCTTCACCGTCCCGACAAAATCACACAGCTCGGCGTAGCTATCCCGGCCATTGATCCCGATACGGTGCTTCACCGTCACCGGAATCGACACCGCATCACGCATCGCCTTCACACAATCGGCCACCAGGGCCGGGTGAGCCATCAGGATCGCGCCGATCATGTTGTTCTGCACCCGGTCGCTGGGGCAGCCGACGTTCAGGTTCACTTCGTCGTAACCGGCAGCCTCGGCCATACGGGCACAGGCGGCCAGGTCAGCGGGGACACTGCCGCCGAGCTGGAGCGCCAGAGGGTGCTCGGCTTCGTTATGGCGCAGGAAGCGGTCGTGGTCGCCGTGGAGGATTGCGCCAGTAGTGACCATCTCGGTGTAGAGCAGGGCGTGCTTGGAGAGCAGGCGCAGGAAGAACCGGCAGTGGCGGTCGGTCCAATCCATCATCGGGGCGACGGAAAAGCGGCGGGAGAGGGGAGCGGTTTGTGGGGGCATTGGGAATCTGAGTCAACGAGGCGAATGGTGGGCAGTTTATCAGGGATGGATCCAGGGTGTGGGAGAGGCTTGTTTTGTGGCAACCCTGCCGCCTTACCCCAAGAAGGCGGCAACCTGACCCCCTTTTGGTTCAGCAGTTAGCAGGCTTACTGCGTCGGCAGCGCTCAGAGCAATAACGAACCTCCTCCCAGCAGCGCGCCCATTTCTTCCTCCAAGTGAAGGGAAGGCCGCAGCTAAGGCAGGTTTTTACTGGAAGCTCACTCTTTTTCAAAACTGTTCACCTTCAACTGGCTTGCGGGTACCCACGTGGCGATCTAATGACCGTTGGCTTTGCGACCTCCCTCATTAGCTCCTACTGCCATAGCCGCGCAAAAACGCTCTAGGTAAATCGCGAGGCCCACTGCAGAACATACGCATCATGATGATAGCTATACGCTGTCATGGCGGTGCGTATTGCTAACTGGATGACCTTTCTGCGTCGACGTATCGTGGTAGTACCGTTCGCGTCTTCCAAATCAACAAAGGCCTGTACAGGTCATATTTTCGAGCTAGCCATGAAGAAAACGCTGTCGTTGGCCACACGCATAGGGCTTAGTTTCGCAGCCATCCTGGCGCTGCTCATGTTGATAACCGCCATCGGCATTCACCGCGTTGCGTTCATTGACTTCACCTTGGAAGACGTCAGCGAAAATGCCGCCAAGGTGCAGCGCTATGCAATCAATTTTCGAGGCAGTGTCCATAACCGAGCCATCGCTATTCGGGATGCTGTGCTGGTGACGACTGATACGGATTTGGCAAAACACTTATCGGAGGTCACAGCCTTGGAAAAGGCCTACTCCGACTCGGCGGCTCCAATGGATCAGTTGTTCAAGGGCGCAAGCGTAACAGGCGAGGAGGTTCGATTACTGAGCGCTATCAAGGACATCGAACAACAAACCCTTAACTCCACCAGGGCGGTAATCTCCCTGCGCCAAGCGGGTGACATACCTGGAGCTCAGGCGCTGCTGATGCGTCAAACGTCTTTGGATTACAGTGAGTGGCTGAAACGCGTCAATGCACTGATCGACTACGAGGAAGCATCAATCAAGGCAAAGCTGGGCGCAGTGCAGGCAACCGCCAGTCAGTTCAGTACGCTCATGCTTATTGCGACAGGTATTGCTTTGCTGCTGAGCATCACGTTGTCGGCTGTAATTATTCGCTTCGTTAAATCCACGCTGGGTGCTGAGCCCACAGACGTTGCATTGGCCATCGAGCGACTGGCAGCTGGTGATCTGAATCAGACGATTTCCACAGATTATCCCGGCAGTGTGATGGGCGTCCTGAAAAACGCGCTAGGCCATCTCGCAGAGACTATTCAGCAAGTACGTAAGGCGGCCCAAGAGGTCAATCACTCGTCCACCCAGTTGTCTGCCGCATCATCGGCTAACAATGAGCAGATTAGCTTACAAACCCGCGAAGCCGAGCAGGTGGCCGCAGCCATAATGCAAATGGCCGCGACGGTTAATGAAGTATCTGGATATGCCGCGCAGGCAGCTGACGCCTCCCGGTTGGCTGATGGCTGATACTGAAGTGGGAAGTGGGAACAAGCTGGTTGCAAGTACCACGCTTGCCATTGAACAGTTGGCAGTAACGCTTGAGCAAACCACTGCTACCGTGAACCAGATGTCCAAACACAGTGAAAATATCGCGTCAGTGATCGACGTCATCAACGCTATCGCCTCGCAAACCAATTTGCTTGCCTTGAACGCTGCCATTGAGGCAGCGAGAGCTGGGGAGCACGGGCGTGGGTTTGCGGTGGTAGCTGACGAAGTACGTTCTTTGGCCAATCGTACACAGCAGTCGACCGAGGAAATTCGGGAGATGATCAGTACGCTGCAATCGGGTACCGAAACGGCATCCCAAACTATGCGCGATAGTTGCGAGCTAGCGAGCCAAACGGTCACACAAACCCGCAGCGCGCAGCGTGCATTGGCAAGGATCAGCGAGCAGGTTGCCGCAATCAGTCATATGAACGCCCAGATCGCGAGCGCCTCCGTACAGCAGAGTAGCGTGACCGATGAGGTCGCTGAAAATATCAACCGCATTCATGGTTCGACTGTTGAGTCTGCCAACGGCGCGCGCCAAGTGGCGGCAGCTAGCATCGAGCTATCAGATTTAGCGGATCGTCTTACCGCTAAAGTGGCGTTCTTCTCTGCGGCTTAGTGGATTCAGGACAGCTTTTCACTGCTGCGCTGACGTCTATGCGCGACTGCTGGGCTACTCAGAAGTTTAACTGGCCACGTAGGATTCTCGGTCGAAGTAAGACAGAACATGCCAACTTATCTTAATGGGGCTGCTACATGGAGTCTTGCTGAGGGCGTGTGCATGCCGTCAGCGTGGGCTGTTTCCTTCAAGTTTTCGAGTGAATGATAGCTGGCTACCTGTGAGCCTCATCCACTTTGAACTAATCATTACCAGCGTCCCCCTAATGCCGTGAAGGTTGCCTCAAGCCCAGATTTATTCTGGGTTACTCAATCACACACGAAGGTTTGGTGAATCATGAAGAGCGAACAGGTAGAAGGTGTTGTTGAAAAGGTTGCCGGCAAAGCGCAGAGCGCAGTTGGGAAACTGTTTGGTGATTCGAAGCTGGAAGCTGAAGGTGCTGGTCGGCAAGCAGCTGGACAGCTGACACAAACCTATGGCGACGCACTGGACAGCGTATCTACATTCGTTAAAGAAAAACCAGTTGCGGCAATCGCGATTGGTGCAGTTGCCCTGTTGGTTCTAGACCGTCTTTTTCGTCGCTGAGTGAGGGAGAATGGACGTTCCGACAGGGGCGTTCACTTTTGCGTTTATTCACCCCCGCCCCCTAGATTTTTCCATCAGTGAGCTTCTGGGGCGCGGGCAGGTATGCACGACTCAATTCCATCCGCGCACCGCGTCTGAATTACTACGAGGCTATTGGGCCACTTAGCTCGTGGAATGGACACTGGAGGGGCTGTCCCCCAGCAATGAATGCATGCTCACATGCGCAACCTCTCCACTTTCTATCTCTATCAAACTCAACGCACCGTCCGAAAAAGAACAACCCGTATCGATATAAATGACATTGCCCAATGCGTGCACATGAGGGACTGTCGAGTGGCCCACATATAACCTATCCAAACCTATGATCGCTGCCTGGTTTTGCTGTTCTATCTTTTCCCTGGCATAGAGGGCGATTTTCAACGCTTGTTGTTGGGCGGACTCTCCTCGCACTCCACTGATAGCGTCTTTGGCGTCTTGCCAACTATGGGTGGTGGTTGAAATAAAGGCTTCAGCATGGACGATGCCAACTTTTCGACCATCCGCTAAGCCGATCTCAATCATTATTGGGAGCGTTTGCAGTGCGTTGTAAATCTCGCTCTGGACACTGGGCGAGAGCGCGTATAGCCACGCTCCGCCGTTTCGCGTGTGCCTATTGATGTCACCGCGACCGGAGAGGCAATCCATCAGCATCTGTTCGTGGTTGCCGCGTACGCCGTGAAACCACGGTTCGCTGAGCCACTTCAAGACGTCAATAGAGTCAGGGCCTCTATCAATAAGATCGCCCACACAAAACAGGCGATCCTGTCGGGTGTTGAAGTTTACTTTTTTCATGAGTGAAGCGAGTAGCTTGAAGTGCCCGTGAATATCACCCACTACAAAGTCGCGGCCCTTTGAGTTGGATTCAAATACTTCTATGGTGTACATGTTCAGGGCTTCGATGGGGTGGGCACGGGTGAACTATATCATTGCCAGCGTCTGCGAAAACCTGGCATTACCCTCAAATCAGGCAACCTGAACCCTCCCTGTCATCCAGCAAAGTTTCATCATTCCCTTCGCCACTGAGGTCTACGATCTTGCTCAAGAGAGGACCCTCGCGCCTCCAGCCCACAGGGAACTGAAAAAATGATCTCGAACCTCGTCAAAGTCGTGATGATTGCTGGCACGTTGCTGTTGGGCGCTTGTTCTTCGGGTTCGTCCGGTGTGAGCAGGGACCCTTGCTTTTCAGGCGGATGCCAGGCGTTTGGGGACCACAGCCCCAGCAAGGCCGCGAAGATGAATTTTGGCGGCAGTGGGCTGGGGAGCAGTTATGGGGAGTACGGGTCGGGGTTGTTGCATGATGATTGATTGGGGGGGCAGTCAGTGGCCGCCCTTCATCCGGCGGGCGATCAGGTAGATACCCAGGCCGACCAGCGCCGTGGCCGCGCCGATATAGCCGGTGCTGGTCCAGCCAAACCCCGCCGTAATCGCCATCCCGCCAAACCATGGTCCCAGCGCATTGGCCAGGTTGAACGCCGCATGGTTGGACGCTGCTGCAAGGCTCGGTGCTTCGTGGGCGATGTCCATCAGGCGGATCTGCAGCGGCGCGGCCAACGACACCATGGTGCCGACCAGGCCCATGCTCAGCAGCACGCCCCATAGCGAGGACGCCGCGAAGGGGAAGAGCAGCAACACGGCCATCGACCACACCAATATCAAGCCCACCGCGCGAAACTGCATGCGATCAAACAGCTTGCCGCCGGCGATGTTGCCGATGATCCCACCTACCCCAAATGCCGCGAGGCCGAAGGGAATCCACTGCGGCGACACCTTGGTCACTTCCAGCATGGTCGGCGCCAGGTAGCTGAACACGCAGAACATCCCGGCAAAGCCAATGGCACCAATCGACAGGGCCATCCACACCTGGGGTTTGGTAAACGCCCGCAGTTCCTTGCGTGGGTCGCTGCGTTGTTCGTCATGGCGATGGGGCACGAATTGCCAGACCAGGGCGATGGTGCACAGGGCGATCACGCTCACCAGCGCGAACGCCGAACGCCAGCCCAGATGCTGGCCGAGGAAGGTGGCGATGGGGTTGCCCAGCAGCATGGCCAGGGTCAGGCCCATCATTACTCGCGCCACGGCGCCGGCACGTTTGTCGTTGGGCACCATGCTCGAGGCGACCACGGCAGCAATGCCGAAGTAGGCGCCGTGGGGCAGGCCGCTGATAAAGCGGAACGCCACCAACGAGCCGAAGGTCGGGGTGAACGCAGTGGCGAGGTTGCCCAGGGCATACAGGCCCATCAGCAACAGCAACATATGTTTGCGCAGCAGCTTGGCGCCGAGGATGGCCAGCAGTGGGGCGCCGACCATCACACCGAGGGCGTAGGCGCTGATGGCGTGGCCGACCTGGGGTTCGCTTAAACCCAGGTTTTGCGCGATGTCGGGCATCAGGCCCATGATGGCGAATTCGCCGGTACCGATCGCGAAGGCGCCCACGGCCATGGCAGCTTCCATTTTGGCGGCGCTGCGCGCGGGCAGTACGTGCCCGGGAGTTTGGTGGATAGACATGGATCGCTCTATATTGAAGGGGTACGAGGAAAACCGTCGATGCTACGCAAGCAGCGACGAAGGAGTCTAGAACAGCCTTTTGCCTGAGAGTTCCTGCCCTGTGACCTCAGGTCGCGTTTGCCACACTTGACACTCGCGCGTTAAAACCGGCGATTTAGAGTTGTCAATTGGCCAAACGACGCATAAACGCCGTGTGGCGTGATATTCTGCGCGCCGTCTTGGTCTGGTCTTTCCCGGTACGTACACCCGTATACGTCCCGGCGTTTGGCTGTCGCCCAGGTAGCTGAAGCCAATAATGATAAGAAGTCAGCGCAGAAGGGACATAAAAGTGAGGTCGATACGTCGGCCTTGTGTGCCCACCCTGCGGTCCCCGAGTGAATGTGTAAACCTCGCGGTGCGTTGCCTGGCGCAGCGTGATTGAGGGTTGCCCATGATCAGGGGCGGTGGGGCGGATGGCGTTTTATCATAGGTGCTACTGATGTTTAAAAAAGTAAACACTGCCCTGCTGGGGCTGGCTTTGTCGATGGGGATCACGTCCGTTCACGCGGAAGAGGCAAAGAAAGTCGATGTGCTGCTGATCGGCGGCGGCATCATGAGTGCAACCCTGGGTGTCTGGCTCAACGAGCTGGAGCCGGGATGGTCGATGGAAATGGTCGAGCGCCTCGATGGCGTCGCCGAAGAAAGCTCCAACGGCTGGAACAACGCCGGTACCGGTCATTCGGCCCTGGCTGAGCTGAACTACACCCCGGAAGACAAGAACGGCAACGTTGAGATCCCGAAAGCGGTCGAGATCAACGAAGCGTTCCAGATCTCCCGTCAGTTCTGGTCCTGGCAGGTCCAGCAGGGCGTGCTGAAGAACCCGCGTTCGTTCATCAACTCCACGCCGCACATGAGCTTTGTGTGGGGTGATGACAACATCAAGTTCCTCAAGAAGCGCTACGAAGCCCTGCAAGCGAGCCCGCTGTTCGCCGGCATGCAGTACTCCGAAGACCCGGCGCAGATCGCCAAGTGGGTTCCGCTGATGATGGAAGGGCGTGACCCGAACCAGAAAATCGCGGCCACCTGGAGCCCGCTGGGTACCGACATGAACTTCGGCGAGATCACCCGTCAGTTCGTCGCTCACCTGCAAACCACGCCTAAGTTCGACCTGAAACTGTCGAGCGAAGTGCAGGACATCACCAAGAACGCCGACGGTTCGTGGCGTGTCAGCTACAAAAACCTGAAAGACGGCACCAAGACTGAAACCGACGCCAAGTTCGTGTTCATCGGCGCCGGTGGCGGTGCACTGCACCTGCTGCAAAAGTCGGGCATTCCTGAAGCCAAGGAATACGCTGGCTTCCCGGTCGGCGGCTCGTTCCTGGTGACCGATAACCCAACCGTCGCCGAGCAGCACCTGGCCAAGGCCTACGGCAAGGCTTCGGTTGGCGCGCCACCGATGTCGGTTCCGCACCTGGACACCCGCGTGCTGGATGGCAAGCGCGTGATTCTGTTTGGCCCATTCGCCACCTTCTCGACCAAGTTCCTGAAAGAAGGCTCGTACCTGGACCTGCTGACCAGCACCACCACCCACAACATCTGGCCAATGACCAAAGTCGGTATTCGTGAATACCCACTGGTCGAGTACCTCGCCGGCCAACTGATGCTGTCGGATGACGATCGCTTCAAGGCGCTGCAGGAGTACTTCCCGAACGCCAAGCAATCCGACTGGCGCCTGTGGCAGGCCGGCCAGCGCGTGCAGATCATCAAGCGTGACGAAGAGCAGGGCGGCGTCCTGAAACTCGGTACCGAAGTGGTCAGCTCCGCCGACAACACCATTGCAGGTCTGTTGGGTGCATCGCCAGGCGCGTCCACCGCGGCTCCGATCATGCTGACCGTGCTGCAGAAAGTGTTCAAGGACAAGGTTGCGACCCCTGAGTGGCAGGCAAAACTGCACCAGATCGTGCCAAGCTACGGCACCAAGCTGAACGACAGTCCTGAGGCTGTTGCCAAGGAATGGGCCTACACCGCCAATATCCTGCAACTGCCTACACCGCCTGCGATTCCGCAACAGGCTGCTGTCAAGGCGCCCGAGGCTGCCAAGCCTGCGGCTGAGCCGAGCAAACCGGCGTCTGACCTGGCGCTGTAAGCCGCTGGCGAGGTCCTGGGTCAGGACCTTGCCGGTAACAAAAAGCCCGCTGAACCGGTAACGGCCAGCGGGCTTTTTTGTGCGTGTCTAACGGCGAGTGCGTTCGACAGGCGGCAGTTCAACCGTACGCTCGGCGGCGGCCAGCGCTGCCTTCAAGCCAGCCTGGTCCAGCGGGACGCAATAGGCCGGCTTGCCGCGTTCCAGCCGCCAGCTGTCATCCAGGCTGCCGGCATCCACGGCGTCGAACCCCAGTTCGTCGAGTAGCGTGATGACGCGTGCCTTCGCTGCGGCGTCATCCGCTGCCACCGGCAACGCCCGGCGGTCGGGGGCACCGTGGGGGCGGGCGTCCTGCGTCAGGTCGGGAGCGAAGATCGCGTTGAACACTTTGACTACATGTGAATGGGGCAAATGCTCGGCGAGCAACCGGCTGGTGGTGGTTTCGAAGCGATCCAGTACCGGTATATGGCCGTCGCGGTTCGGGTAGTAATTATTCGCGTCCATCACGGTCTTGCCCTCCAGCCATTGCGCTGGGACGCTGCGGTAATGCTCCAGGGGGATCGCCACGAGCACCAAATCGCCGAATTTGGCGGCGTCGTCGGCACTGCCCACCTGTACGCCGAGTATGCCGCTCACGACGCTGCTCATGGTGTGGGGGCCACGGGAGTTGCTCAACATCACTTCGTGCCCGGCCGCCAGCGCCAGTTGGGCCACGGCGCGCCCGATAAAGCCTGCTCCAATAACACCAATTTTCATGGTCTTGCTCCGATGCATGGGGGGAGCGGTTATGATGATTGGCAACCCAATGGCGATAAATTGTCGTTTTGGCGTGGATGTTGTTACTGGGAGTAGGGAATGATGGATCGCCTGTCGAGCATGAATGCTTTTGTGATGGCTGCAGAGTCGGGCTCGTACGCGAGGGCTGCCGAGCGCTTGGGGATGTCGCCGCAGATGGTGGCCAAACATGTCACCGCGCTGGAGCAGCGTCTGGGCGCTCGCTTGCTTAACCGCACCACACGAAGGCAAAGCCTGACGGAGTTGGGGGGCGCGTACTACGAGCGTTGCAAACATATCCTGGTAGAAGCCGAGGCTGCCGATTCATTGGCGCAGATCATGAACGACACGCCGCGCGGCAAGCTGAAAATCACCGCGCCCGTCACCTTCGGCTCCTACAGCCTGATGCCGTTGATTACCGGGTTCCTGCGCGACAACCCGGATGTGGAAATCGACCTGCACCTGACCGACCGTTTCGTGGACCTGGTGGAGGAGGGCTATGAAGCCGCTTTTCGTATCGGCCCCCTGGCGACCACCGGCCTGACAGCCAGGCCACTGGCACCTTACCGCCTGGTGGTCTGCGCTTCGCCGGAGTACCTGGCGGCACGTGGTACCCCACAGGCCCCGGCAGACCTTGAGCGTCATGAATGTCTCGGTTACGCCTTCTGGTCGCGGCCGGCGGATCGCGAGTGGGTGTTCTACCAGGCGTCGACGCCTTACAAGGTGCAGGTTGCCAGTCGCTTGCAGATCAATGAAAGCAGGGCCTTGATGTCCGCCGCGCTGGATGGTTTTGGCATCGTGCTCGGTCCGGAAGACTTCTTGCGCCGGGCATTGGCCAGGGGCGAATTGGTGAGAGTGCTGCCGGACTTTGAAGCGCCGAGCCGTCCGATGCACCTTGTCTACACGGCGAACCGCCAGCGTACGGCCAAGCTGAGACGCTTCGTCGAAGCGGTGTTGGGACGCTTCGGTCACCCTTGATGCGTGCTGCTTCAGCAATCCGACAGACACAACCTGTTAAAAAAGTACCCAGGCCTGAGCAGGAGCACGGCTGAAACACGGGGGCATTTTTACCGGTGCAGGTGTTGGGCGATAACGCCCGAGGGGGTTGTATGTTGTTACGTTACGCGGCATTAGCGGCGGTTGTGGTCGCGGCGTCCGGGTGTGTGCAGGAGCGCGTGGTGCATGAGCGCCGGCCTGTACAGCGTGAATATGTCGAGGTGGTTGCGCCACAACCGCCGCCGACCCAGGTCATCGAAGTCGAGCCTGCGGTACGTGAAGGTTACATATGGTCACGTGGTTACTGGCGCTGGGAAGGCGGGCGCTACGTTGCCGTACACGGCCATTGGGAGCCGGTGCGCGAAGGCTATCGTTATGTGCATCCGCATTGGGTGCAGCGCAATGATGGCTACCACTGGCAGGTGGGTGGCTGGGTTCGTTGAACCCCGACTAGGAGGGCTTCTTTGTACCCAGGAGCCGTACTTCCCGCAGCAGCGCGGCACCGAGTTGATCGGTGCCCAGTTCCTTGTATCCCACGGCCTTGACCTCTCCGTTCTCTTCGGCCTGGATGATGATCACCGGTGTCTCTTTGCCGCTGGCTTCGTCGATGTGAAAAGCGTATTGGGGAATATCCACCTTGATCGGCGTACCTGCGGCTTTGCCTTGCACATTGATCAGGAACGCTGCGCAGCCGGTGTCCACATCCACACTAGTGGCAGAACGCCCGCTGACGAAGCAGCTCTTTGGCAGGTCGGGCCAGATGATCTCGGCCAGTGCGAGGGGCGGCGTCAGGGCCAGGGCAGCAAGAAGAAGCGTGCGCACGTGGGGCGTTCTCTCGTTCAGGGATCAGTGACTTTTACCAAAGCCTGCCCCTTGCCGCAATGTTGCCGCTCAGCCCAGGCGCTTCATACCCGCTGCCTTGGCCGCACCGAGGTCAAAGGTAGCGGTGTATTCGCACCCGGCCGCGTGGGCGCAGCGCTCTATCAGGCAATCGGCAAAATCGGCGTTGTTGGCCGTGAACCGTCGAAGCGCCTGCCAGATGACCTCGGCATGTTCGACGGTCAATTCACGGGTGCGCAGCAGTGTTTCCAGAACGACGACAATGTCATTTTTGGCACATTGGTAGCAGCTCTGTAATACCCATACCAGCTCCACCACGGACACCAGGCTGACAAACCCTGGCGAAAGCGTGGTGAGGGATTCGATCAATTCGCACGCCTTGGGGGATTGAACGGGATCATCCTGGGTGACGTAGCGCACCAGCACATTGGTATCCAGCCCGATCATCCAGCCTTCGCTCCCTGTGCTGCGATAGCGTGGTTCATGTCGTCAATGGACACGGCCCTGGCAGGCTTCCGGATCAGCCCCTTGAGATCATGGACAGTCTTGCTCGCTGCAATGATGGAAAACTTGCCATCTTCCGTTTCGACGAACTCGACGCGGTCGCCTGTTTCCAGGCCAAGTGCGGTCCTGACTTGGACGGGGATGGTGATTTGCCCTTTTGAGGTAAGTGTGGCGGTCGCCATGGTAAAGATCTCCAGCATGATGCTCCTTACCTTAGGGTAAGGAGTGATGGAGGACAATATCCGTTGGTCCATAGGTCGCTCTTCAGGTGGAGGATGAGTCGGGGTCATGAAAACCTAGTCCGAACTCAGCCCTCCCGCACGCTTACCCATGCTGCAAAGAAATACAAACTATGACCGACCGCCAGTAAAGCCTGGCGGCTGTAAGCAAATTACCTGACGAGCTCACTGCACTACGCGATAACACGGCACATACGCCGCGCCACCCGGCAACTTCATGCGATGCTGGGCAACGAACGCCTGCAACAGCTCATCCAGTGGCTTCATGATGGCCGGGTCGCCGTGGATCTCGTACGGGCCATGTTCTTCGATCAGGCGAATGCCCTTGTCCTTCACGTTACCCGCCACGATCCCCGAAAACGCACGGCGCAGGTTGGCTGCCAGTTCATGGGGCGGCAGTACGTGGCTCAGTTGCAGGCTGGCCATGTTTTCGTGGGTCGGGTCGAACGGGCGCTGGAAGCCTTCGTCGATCTTCAGCAGCCAGTTGAAGTGAAACGCGTCGTTGCGCTCACGGCGGAACTGCTTCACCGCCTTGAGGCCGGCAGTCATCTGGCGGGCCACTTCGGCCGGGTCGTCGATGATGATCTGGTAGTGCGCCTGCGCGGCTTCGCCGAGGGTGGCGCCGACGAAGGCGTGCAATTGTTGCAGGTACGGCGCGGCTTGTTTCGGCCCGGTGAGAATGACCGGGAAGGGCACGTCGCGGTTGTCCGGGTGCATCAGGATGCCCAGCAGGTACAGGAACTCTTCGGCCGTACCGGCGCCGCCGGGGAAGATGATGATGCCGTGGCCCACGCGCACGAAGGCTTCAAGGCGTTTTTCGATGTCCGGCAGGATCACCAGTTCGTTGACGATGGGGTTCGGCGCTTCGGCGGCGATGATGCCCGGCTCGGTCAAGCCCAGGTAGCGCCCGCCGGTAATGCGTTGCTTGGCGTGGGAAATGGTCGCGCCCTTCATCGGGCCTTTCATCACGCCTGGGCCGCAACCGGTGCACACGTCGAGGCTGCGCAGGCCGAGTTCGTGGCCGACTTTCTTGGTGTATTTGTATTCTTCGGTGTTGATCGAGTGCCCGCCCCAGCACACCACGATCTTCGGTTCCACGCCGGGACGCAGCGTGCGGGCGTTGCGCAGCAGGTGGAACACGTAGTCGGTAATGCCCTGGGAGTTGCTCAGGTCGATGCGCTGGCTGTCCAGCTCGTTCTCGGTGTAGACGATGTCGCGCAGGGCACTGAACAGCATTTCGCGGGTGCTGGCGATCATTTCACCATCGACGAAAGCATCGGCGGGGGCGTTCAACAGCTCCAGGCGCACGCCACGGTCCTGCTGGTGGATGCGCACTTCAAAGTTTTTGTAGGCGTCGAGGATGGTCTTGGCGTTATCGATATGGGCGCCGGTGTTGAGGATCGCCAGGGCGCACTGGCGAAACAGGGTGTAGATGCTGCCGGTACCGGCTTCGCTCAGTTGCTGGACTTCACGTTGGGACAGGGTTTCGAGGCTGCCCTTGGGGCTGACGGAGGCATTGATGACTTGGCGTTGGGGCATTCTGATTCCTTGAAAAACGCAGCCACCGCACCTGTCGAGGTGCGATGACGTGAGAATGGTGGGCGCAGGTTAAGGCGCACGAGCCGGATATTTACCTCAGGCGCAGGGCTGAGCGCAAATACCGTCCAACACCATCATGCCGCAGAACTTACTCAATCAGCTTCCAGTTTTTGTAGAAAACCCGACGCAGGGTAAAGACCAGCCCGGCAAATCCCGCGATGACGGCGTTAAGTACCGACGGCAGCGGCGTCGGCCGTACGATGTCGATGAACAGGCAGTAGCGCTTGGCGTCGTTCTTGTTGAAGGACGCATGCATCAGCGTGTCATCAAAGATAAACAGCGGGTCGTCATGCCAGTAATGCTTGTGCTTGCCGACCTGGATGTACACGCCATCGTGATGGGGCGCCGGTGCCATGTTGTAGAGCACGCGGAACATCATGCGCAGGGGGCCGAAGTGAAAGGACGTCGAGCGGTTCTCGTTGAACACCGACACGCCGATGGTTTTCACGAACGGCAGTTTTTTGCGCAGTTCAGGAATATCCAGCCTGGTTTCGATCGGCCGCCCGTACCACTGGAAAAACAACATGCCGCGCTTCTTCTCGGCCATGCGTTCGTCCAGGTAGCCGATGATTTCATCCTTGTGGGCCATTGCGTCATCGAGCACCTGTTGCAGGTCTGTGCGCCAGGCGGGTGGCAGGTCGTCCATCGTGTAGACGTGACGGTTACGCGCGCTCAGCAGGTCGAACAGGGTGTTGAACGGGGCCAGCAGCCAAGTATTGCGACCGCTGCCGATAAAGTATTTCTTGATGGTGGGCTTGTCATACAGGCCGTTACGCAGGAAGTCGTAAAAGCCGCACACCAGTACCAGGCAGAGGAACACCAACGTGGTTTCGGGGAACACATCGATAATCAGCAACACGCCGAGTACCCAGGCGACTGATACCGCTTTCTTACGCAAAGCAGACTTGTTCATGCAACTCAGCTCCAGAAGGACGCCATTCGACAGATCCGGATCCGTGGCCGCGAGTGGTGGGTTTTGAAACATAATGAAACATCTTCGTCATGATAAGGCGTCCAGCAGCGGATTGGCGTTTTAAATAGTGCGAAATTGTGGATGCTCGACACAGCCTTTAACCCTGATGGGCTTGTGTGGATTGGATTTTGTAAACAGAAGATTTGCGACTATCGTGACGCTTCGGTTTTTCGGACGTCATAGACCGGTACGATTGAAGTTGAATGGCCACCATTGGCCTTCGGCACCTTGGAAGAGGCAGAAATTTTATGATCATCAAACCGCGGGTTCGTGGCTTTATCTGTGTGACCGCTCACCCTGTTGGCTGTGAAGCGAACGTCAAGGAACAGATCGACTACGTAACTGAGCACGGCGCCATCAAAAACGGCCCGAAAAAGGTGCTGGTTCTGGGCGCTTCCACCGGCTACGGCCTGGCCGCGCGCATCAGTGCTGCGTTTGGCTGCGGCGCCGACACCCTGGGCGTGTTTTTTGAGAAAGAAGGCGAAGAGGGCAAGCTGAGCTCCGCCGGCTGGTACAACAGCGCTGCGTTCGAGAAGTTTGCCGTTGAAAAAGGCCTGTACGCCAAGAGCATCAATGGCGACGCGTTTTCCGACGAGATCAAGCGCCTGACCATCGAAACCATCAAGAAAGACCTGGGCAAGATCGACCTGGTCGTCTACAGCCTGGCCGCGCCACGCCGCACCGATCCCAAGACCGGTGAAGTCTACAACTCCACCCTCAAGCCAATCGGCAAGGCTGTGACCCTGCGCGGTATCAATACCGACAAAGGCGTGGTGGTCGATACCACCCTCGAGCCTGCGACCCAGGAAGAAATCGACGGCACCGTCAATGTCATGGGCGGCGCCGACTGGCAGCTGTGGATCGACGCCCTGCGTGACGCCGACGTACTGGCCGAAGGCGCCAAGACTACCGCGTTCACCTACCTCGGTGAGAAGCTGACCCAGGACATCTACTGGAACGGCTCCATCGGCGAAGCCAAGAAAGACCTGGACAAGAAAGTCCTGACCCTGCGCGACAACCTCGCTGCACTGAAGGGCGATGCCCGCGTATCGGTACTCAAGGCGGTGGTCACCCAGGCCAGCTCCGCGATCCCGATCATGCCGCTGTACTTGTCGTTGCTGTTCAAAGTGATGAAAGAGCAGGGTACCCACGAAGGCTGCATCGAGCAGGTCTACGGCCTGTTCAAGGACAGCCTGTACGGCAGCGAGCCGAAGCTTGACGCCGACGGCCGCCTGCGTGCCGACCTGGCCGAACTGGAGCCTAAGGTCCAGGACGCCGTGGCGGCACTGTGGAACCAGGTTACCGACGAGAACGTCAGCGAGATCAGTGATTTCGCCGGTTACAAGGCAGAGTTCCTGCGCTTGTTCGGCTTTGAAGTCGATGGCGTGGACTATGAGGCTGACGTCAATCCGACCGTGAAGATCAACGGCTTGGTCCAGGCGTAAATGATGTGACTGATAGCGGCCTGATCATCGGGTTATCAGGCCGCTGTCTTCGTTGTCATGATCCAGGCAAGGCGATTTTTTGCCTGGGTGAAGGCAGACCGCCTCACGTTGGTCACTTCTTTCTCCCACAGGGGATTCAGCGGCACGTGATAACCGCTGTCCTTGGCGGTCTTGATCAGTTCTGCCATTTCCCTGCTGTCGTGGATGATGCTGATTTTATCGAATCGACCCAGTTTTGCCGGTAAGAAAAACGTCGCCGGGTAATTGGCAGCCACTTCCGTGGCCGGGCTGCCCGAGTCCGCATTGTGATGAACCACTCTCTCTCCCTCGCCGACCAATTTTTGATTGATCAGCCCTATCATCTGCTCTATCCGTGGTGTTGCGTTGCCAAGGTTGGGATCTTCTTTCCGGTAGAAATGGCCGGGGCTGTCGAAGTCTGCGCGTAGCACCTCAGGAACTTGCTTATAGCGTTCAACTCGACCCTTGAAAACACTGTGGGCCACGTCCGGTACGGGGAGTTTGTCCTGGGGGCCGAAGTCGCTGATATGGGGCGCGATCAGGTGCAGGTCGTAATCGGCGGTCAACGGTTTGCCTTCTGCATGCTTGGCCAGCACTTCAAGGGGCTTGCCCTGATGGGTGATGAAGTAGCTGTCGCTTGAAGGTGACGTGCGATGGCCTTCGAATGTATAGGTTTGCTGACTGGGCCCGCGGGCGCTTAATTGTAATGTGCCATCAGCGCCTTGAACGGCCAGTTGGGTTATGTGGCCGAGCTTGACCAATACATCAAGGCGCTGGCTCGACAGCTGCAGGGGCGTTGCAACGGCATGGCCTTCTTGGATACACGCTTGGATTTGCTCATTGGCCTTGGCCACTTTGGCCGGTATTTTTCCGGCAACTTGTTCAAGTTTGCTGAACGCCTGGTCTGTACAGATCAGACCTGCCTGAGGCCCCCAGTTGGCGCTCTTGCCTTTGATATGGAAGTCCTTGGTGGGATGCCCGGCTTCTATCAGGCCTGTTGCGACGGTTTCGACCGGGCGTATGCCTATGATGGAGTTGGTGGTCAGTGCGATGTCTTGTAAGGGGGCAAGATGGCTTGGCACGATGCCTGTTTCGTCCTTGACCCGATCGACCAGCACTGCTGTGGGAGTATTTGCGCCTTGGGCCAGGTAGTTTTGCAGCGCAGCAAGGCTGTATGCGGAAGGGGAGGTCACTGAAAAGGTCATGCTTGTCATTGATGTTTCTCCAAGTCATATCTACAGCGAAATTCGATGATTCCCTTCAGGCGCCAGCTCCTTGAGTTGTACGCCCGAGATTAAAATGAGGACATCTTCAAGCGGGAGGAACAAGTGTGACCATTTATGTGAGATAGAATCCGTGCATTAAAGCTAAAGGCTTGTATTCACAAGGGACGCTGCTGGTTCTCAGCGCACGCCTTGTTTGAATCTCAGAACAATCCTACTCGTGCTTACTTGCTGCCAGGGGCCGGGTACATGCCAAACTGTCCTGATTCTGGCGTTGCACAAAAGGGAGGCGCCCATGGAGATCCGCGCAGTAGTATTTGACTTTGGCGGTGTACTGTTCGACTGGAGCCCGCAGCATCTGTACCGCAAACTGATTGTCGACGATCAAGAGCGGCAATGGTTCCTCGATAACATCTGTACCCAGGCCTGGAACACCGAGCAGGATGCGGGGCGGCCGCTGGCCGAAGCCACGCAGATCCTGATCGATCAATACCCCGAGCATGAACCCTTGATCACGGCCTATTACGGCCGCTGGCACGAAATGCTGCGTGGCCCGTTACCCGAAGGCGTGGCGATTCTCAACGCGCTGCATCAGGCCAACATGCCACTGTTTGGGCTTACAAACTGGTCGGCCGAGACCTTTCCCTATGCGCTCGCCAATTACCCCTTCCTTCGGAAATTTCGCAACATCGTGGTGTCTGGCGAGTTGAAGCTGATCAAGCCTGACGCGGCGATCTACCACGCCAGTCTCAGCCAGGTACGGGTGTACCTGCCGGATATCCAGCCGGGGGAAGTGGTGTTTATCGATGATGTCGCCGGCAATATCGAAGCGGCCGTCTCCCTCGGCTGGCAAGGCATCCACCATGTGTCTGCCGAGCAGACGGCCGCGCGATTGCGCGAGTTGGGCGTGGGCTTCTAGCGCGCCCACTTTTCCATGGCGAAATCCACAAAGGCGCGCAGCTTCGGCAAGCGATAACGGTCCTGGCCGTACAGCAAATGCATGGGCCGGCTGGGCAGTTGATAGGTGGTCAGCAAGGCCACCAGCTTGCCGGTTTGCAGGTCGGGCTGCATCAGGGCATCCGGCAGCATGACGATCCCCATTCCTTGCACGGCGGCCTGGCGCAAAGCCTGGGAGCTATTGATGGTCAGCGAGCCGGACACCGGGATTTCCACTTCGCCTTCTGCGCCGGTCATGCGCCACAGCTTGTCGGCGTTGCGCCAGTCATCGGTGGAAGGGTAGGCGAACGCCAGGCAGTCGTGCTGTTGCAGGTCCTCGGGCATCTGGGGTGTACCACGTCGGGCCAGGTAGTCCGGTGAGGCGCACAGGGTGATGGTGTAGTCCTGCATTGGTCGGGCGATCAGGCTTGAGGGTTCCAGCTCGCCCAGGCGGATAGCCACGTCAAAGCCGCTGTCGACCATGTCCATGCGCTGGTTGCTGAGCACTACGTACAGCTTGATCAGCGGGTAGCGCTGGGAAAACTCGCTCAGGGCCGGCGACAGGCGTTCAGTGCCGAACGCCGGTGGCGCGGTGATGCGCAGGGTGCCTTTGGGGACGTCGCCGTGGGCCTGTTCGGCCCATTGCTCGGAGTCGGCCACCAGCCCGAGTACTTCCAGGCAACGCTGGTAATACTGGCCGCCGAACTCCGTGAGGCTCTGTTTGCGGGTGGTGCGCTTGAGCAGGCTGACGCCCAGGCGTTGTTCGAGGGCGCGCAAGTGGTTGCCGACCATGGTGGTCGACATCCCGCAGGCGTGGGCGGCGGCGGTCATGCTGCCGCTCTCCACCACTTTCACGTACACCGACATCGCTTGGAATAGGTCCATTATCAAGTCCTGGTTTAAAGTCATTGCAGGAGGGCGCAGTTTATCCAGCTGGGATGGCTAACGATACTGTTGCTATCTCAACGATGCACTGGAGTCCGCCACCATGACCGCCGCCTGCCTGATGACCACCTATCAACCCCTGGCCCTGAGTTTCACCCGTGGCCTCGGCACGCGCCTGTGGGACCAGCAGGGGCGCGAATACCTGGAC
Organism: Pseudomonas sp. NIBRBAC000502773; assembly: GCF_006517195.1. NCBI lineage: Bacteria > Pseudomonadati > Pseudomonadota > Gammaproteobacteria > Pseudomonadales > Pseudomonadaceae > Pseudomonas > Pseudomonas sp. NIBRBAC000502773. Next base: position 5,074,450 of record NZ_CP041189.1, read on the forward strand.
GCAGTGGCGGGTGTGGCGGTAACCAATGTCGGGCATTCCCACCCGAAGCTGGTGACGGCCATCAGCGAGCAGGCCGGCCTGTTGTTGCACACCTCCAACCTCTACAGCATCGACTGGCAACAACGCTTGGCCCAGCGCCTGACGCGGCTGGCCGGTCTGGACCGTGCCTTTTTCAATAATTCCGGCGCCGAAGCCAACGAGACGGCGCTGAAACTGGCGCGGTTGCATGGCTGGAAAAAAGGCATCGAAGAGCCGTTGGTGGTGGTGATGGAGAATGCCTTTCATGGCCGTACGCTGGGCACCATGGCGGCCAGCGATGGCCCCTCGGTGCGCTTGGGTTTCCAACGCTTGCCGGGGGATTTTCTCAAGGTCAGGTTTGGTGATCTGGCGGCGATTGAGGCAATCACCCAGACGTTCGGTACACGTATCGCGGCGGTCTTGCTGGAGCCCATCCAGGGCGAAAGTGGTGTACTGCCAGCGCCGCCGGGTTACCTGCACGCACTGCGTGACCTCTGCACACGGCACGGCTGGCTGATGATGCTCGATGAAATCCAGACCGGCATCGGCCGCACCGGCGCCTGGTTTGCCTTCCAGCATGAAGGCATTGTTCCGGATGTGATGACCCTGGCCAAAGGCCTCGGCAATGGCGTGCCCATCGGTGCCTGCCTGGCCAGGGCAGCGGTAGCCGCGCTTTTCACGCCCGGCAGTCATGGCAGCACCTTTGGCGGCAATCCGCTGGCGTGCCGGGTGGGCTGCACGGTGTTGGACATTATCGAAGAGCAAGGCTTGTTGCAGAACGCTGCGCAGCAGGGCGAGCGCTTGCTGGCGCGGTTACGCATGGAATTGGAAGAGCACCCGCAGGTGCTGGCGATTCGCGGGCAGGGCCTGATGATCGGTATTGAACTGGCCAGCCCTTATCGCGACCTGGCGCAGCGCGCTGCCCAGGAGCATGGGCTGCTGATCAACGTGACGCGGGGCAAGGTCATTCGCTTGCTGCCGCCGTTGACCCTGGATACCAAGGAGGTCGAGATGATTGTGCGGGCCATCACTCGGCTATTGAGCTAGGTCCTTTCCGTTGAGCCACTCCTGGTTCATGGTTTCGGTATCCCCCAGGTACTCCAGCAACCACGCCATGGCCGGGGACAGTTTGCTCTGTGCCCAGGCCACGCACGAGGGGCTGGCCGGGAAGGGGCGCGTCAGTTGCAGCGCCACCAATTCACCGCGTTCGATCCAGGGCAATACCTGATGCGCCGGTGCCATGCCGACGCACAGGCCATCGCGCAGGCAATCGATGGCGGAGGCCCAGTTCGGCACCACCAGCCGCCGTTGGTTATCCAGGGTCCAGGTGTCGCGCTTGGGCAGGTTGCGCGAGGTGTCGGTCATGCACAGCGAGGCGAAGGGGCGCAGTTGGTCGTCATTGAGCAACCCGTCCACGGCCGCCAATGGGTGCCGGGCGCTGACCACGCACAGCCAGCTCAATAAGCCCATATCGCGAAAGGTGAAGTGACTGGCCACCGGCACCGCACTGGTGGCACCGATGACAATATCGGTGCGCTCATCCGCCAAGGCATCCCACACGCCGTTGTACACCTCGTATTCCAGCAGCAATTCCACCTCGGGAAACTGTCGATAGAAATCCAGCACCAACTGTCGGCAGCGCTGGGGCTTGACGATGGAATCCACGGCCACCTTCAACTGGCCACTCCAGCCATTGGCCACCTGCTGGCACAGGCGCCGTGTGCCGAGCATTTTTTTCATTACCCCGCGGGCCTCGTCGATAAACAGACGGCCGGCGGGTGTCAGTTCCACATCACGATGCCGGCGCACAAACAGCGGCACCGCGAGCCACTCTTCAAGTTGACGTACGGTGTAACTGATGGCTGACGGCACGCGGTGCAATTCCTGGGCGGCGGCGCTGAAGCTGCCATGGCGCGCTACCGCATCGACGACATCCAGGGAGTATTCGGACCACATGAGGGTTGCCTTCAAAATTATTGATAATATTCGCCAATTATTATCGCTTCACACAAAAACTGTCAGCTTCATAATGGGCGGTAGTCAGCAAATAGTTTGATGGCAAGATTAACAAGGCTTCAATGAAAAATTCTTTTGGTTTCACCTGGTATCTGGCGGGGCTGAGCATGCTCGGTTATCTCGCCATGGACATGTATTTGCCGGCGTTCGGCGCCATGGGCGAGCAGTTGCAGATTGGTGCGGGCGCGGTGGGTGCCAGCCTGAGTATTTTCCTCGCGGGCTTTGCCGTGGGGCAGTTGCTGTGGGGGCCGTTGTCCGACCGCCTGGGGCGCAAGCCGATCCTGCTCGCGGGCTTGAGCCTGTTTGTCGTGGGTTGCGCGGGAATGTTTTGGGTCGAGACCGCGCCGCAGTTGCTGGCCTTGCGCTTTATGCAGGCGATTGGCGTGTGTTCTGCGGCCGTGAGCTGGCAGGCGCTGGTGATCGACCGCTACCCGGCCGACAAGGCCCACCGTGTGTTCGCCAGCATCATGCCGTTGATGTCGTTGTCACCGGCGCTGGCGCCACTGCTGGGCGCGATGGTGCTGAACCACTTCGGTTGGCAGGCCATCTTCGGTGTATTGCTGGGGGTGTCGTTGCTGTTGCTGCTGCCGACGTTGTTCCTGCGCCGTGTACCGAAACCTCAGGCGCGGGAAGACGAACCTTCGCGCCTTGGCTATTGGCAGTTGCTCACCTCCCGGGTGTTCACCGGCAATGTGATGATCTTCGCTGCCTGCTCGGCCAGTTTCTTCGCCTGGCTGACCGCTTCCCCCTTCATCCTCGGCGACATGGGCTATAGCCCGAATGACATCGGCCTGAGCTACGTGCTGCCGACATTGGCGTTTCTGGTGGGTGGCTACAGTTGCCGTAGCGCCTTGCAGCGTTTCCAGGGCAAGACGCTGTTGCCGTGGCTGCTGCTGGCCTATTGCATCAGCATGGTGGCGTTGTACCTGATCGCCACCTTGACCGTGCCGACGCTCACCACCTTGCTGATTCCGTTCTGCCTGATGGCGCTGGTCAACGGCGCGAGTTATCCGATCGTGGTGGCGAATGCGCTGATGCCGTTTGCAGAACATTCCGGCAAGGCGGCGGCACTGCAAAACACCCTGCAATTGGGTCTGTGCTTTCTCAGCAGCCTGTTGGTGTCGTCGATGATCGAACAGCCCTTGCTGATTACTGTGATGGTGATGCTGGCGACCGCGCCCTTGGCCGTCTTGGGCTATTGGCTGGCGCGGCCGAAAGCAGACAAGTCGGAACTGGCCGCCGCCTAGAACGTCACTTCCATGTTCACCGTCGGCGTTGACGTGCGGCTGCCCCGGCCGCCGTCCACGCCGAACTTGTTATGCCAGTACTCGTAACCCACCCCGAGGTACAGGTTCGGCTTTACGCTCTTGCCCGGTCGCACCGCGACCATCAGCGCGCTGCGCATCAGGGCTTCCGGTGCCGTGTCACGGCCATGGTAGTCCGCACCTTTTTCCCCGACGTAATTCACAAAGCCCTGGAATTTCGCCGCATGGTTGGCGATCTCGAAAGGGCGCATCCACGTCAGGTTGAGCATGTAGGTGTCGTCAAACGTGTGGTTCGACTCCCGTGCACCGGGGATGCCGGTGTGGTTGCGCTCCTTGTAGTACAGAAGGCTCAGGTCCAGCACGCCCAGGGTGTTGAACTTCAAGGTCGGGCCGATCACCAGTGCGCGTTTTTTCGCCGACGCGAAGTTGTTGTTGCGGTTGGCATCAAAGCCCAAGGTCAACGCGTAATCCTTGACCAGCCCGGTGCCCAGAGGCACATCCAGCACCCGTGACGCATACAACTGATGCCGGTACACCGCGTACACCTCGCTGCCGCCGTGGTCGGTGCCCTTGCGCGGGTCGCGGCTGTCGGACAGGAACACGTCCAGGTTCAGGAAGTTGCTGCCATACCGGTAGCCGCTGGCGTGGGTAACGCTGTAGATGCGCTTGCTGAATTCGTCGGGGTTATTCGGATTGGTGAACTGCTGGCCGTAGCGAAAACCTACGCTGTTGTTCATCCATTCCACTGCGACGGCCTCCCCGCCGCCGAGGAGGGTGAGTGCAACGGTTGCCCCCTGTAATGCCTTTTTCATGGTTTCTGTGTCCTTTGGCGTTCTGGCTCATCACGGCCGGGTTGTTTTTGTAACGCCGACGGAGGGTATCTTGTTCGATTGATTGTATACAACTCTATGGACATCCAGTCTAAACATTGCATACAGTGTCGCCACAACAAAAACAGAGAACCCCTCACCATGACTATCCCGAAGGCGTCACCGCAGCGGCCGGAAGATGAGAATCTAGGCGTCGCCGCCAACATGGCTTACGGCCTGCAGCATGTGCTCACCATGTACGGCGGCATCGTCGCGGTACCGTTGATCGTGGGCCAGGCGGCCGGGTTGTCACCGGCGGATATCGGCCTGTTGATCGCCGCGTCGCTGTTTGCCGGTGGCCTTGCCACCCTGTTGCAAACCCTTGGCCTGCCGTTCTTTGGCTGTCAGTTGCCGCTGGTGCAGGGCGTGTCGTTTGCCGGTGTGGCAACCATGGTGGCGATTGTCGGCAGCGATGGCGCCGGCGGGGTACCGGCGATTCTCGGCGCGGTGATGGCCGCGTCGTTTATCGGGCTGTTGATCACCCCGGTGTTCTCGCGGATCACCCAGTTCTTCCCGCCGTTGGTGACCGGTATTGTGATCACCACCATCGGCCTGACCCTGATGCCCGTGGCGGCGCGCTGGGCCATGGGCGGTAACAGCCGCGCGGCGGATTTCGGCAGCATGCCCAATATCGGCCTGGCGGCGTTGACCCTGGTGCTGGTGCTGCTATTGAGCAAGATCGGCAGCGCGACCATCTCGCGCCTGTCGATCCTGCTGGCGATGGTGATCGGCACGGTGATCGCGGTGTTCCTCGGCATGGCGGATTTTTCCGGGGTCACCCAGGGGCCCATGTTCGGTTTCCCTGCGCCGTTCCATTTCGGTATGCCGACCTTTCACATCGCGGCGATCATTTCCATGTGCATCGTGGTGATGGTGACACTGGTGGAAACCTCGGCCGACATCCTGGCGGTGGGGGAAATCATCGATACCAAGGTCGACTCCAAGCGCCTGGGTAACGGCCTGCGCGCCGATATGCTGTCGAGCATGTTCGCGCCGATCTTCGGTTCGTTCACCCAGAGTGCCTTCGCCCAGAACGTTGGCCTGGTGGCGGTGACCGGAGTGAAGAGTCGTTTTGTGGTGGCAACCGGTGGCTTGTTCCTGGTAATCCTCGGCTTGCTGCCATTTATGGGGCGGGTGATCGCGGCGGTGCCGACCTCAGTACTGGGCGGTGCCGGGATTGTGCTGTTCGGCACCGTGGCGGCCAGTGGTATTCGCACCTTGTCCAAAGTGGATTACCGCAACAACATGAACCTGATCATCGTCGCCACGTCCATCGGGTTTGGCATGATCCCGATTGCCGCACCGAGTTTCTACGACCAGTTCCCCAGCTGGTTCGCGACCATTTTCCACTCGGGTATCAGTTCGTCGGCGATCATGGCGATCCTGTTGAACCTGGCGTTCAACCATTTCACCGTAGGCAATTCGGACCAGCAGTCGGTGTTTGTGGCGGGGACTGAGCGCAGTTTGTGTTTCCACGACGTAGCGGCGTTGCGTGATGGGGATTATTTCAGGGGTGGCAAGTTATTTGATGCCGAGGGCAAGGAAATTCCATTGGTGGCGCAGGAGCCAAGGAAAGCCGCACACGCTGAAACCACAGAGGTCTAAAAATGTGGGAGGGGCGGTGCGACGATTCGACTTGCTCCCGATAGCGGTAGGTCAGTCACAAATACAGTGGCTAACGCTCTGCTATCGGGAGCAAGCCCCCTTCCACATTTGGAACTCAACCAGCCTTGCGGACTGTGTGCGGAACAGAGCACGCCTCATCCAGAAACTTCACCACGGTGCCCATGCAGGCCTGGCGTTCTTCCACGTGGGGCATGTGGCTGGAGTCTTCGAACAGCGCCCAGCGCACATCCGCGATCTCATCCAGGAACGGCTTGACCACCAGTGGCGTGGCCTCGTCATGCCGGCCGGAAATCACCAGGGTCGGCACCTGGATAGCCGAAAGGCGGCCAATGGATTTCCAGTCTTTAAGGCTGCCGATCACGTGGAACTCGGTCGGGCCGCTCATGGCGTGATACACCGTGGGGTCCGAGTCGACCTGGGCGAAGGTACGCGCCACTTCTTCCGGCCATGGGTTCACCCGGCACACGTGCTGGTCATAGAACACCCGCGAGGCGGCTAGGTATTCCGGGTCGAGGTAAGTGCCGGCGGCTTCATGCTTGAGCAGGGTTTCATGCACGCCTTGGGGCAGCAGCTTGCGCAGGCGGTTGGCTTCGCTGACCCAGGTGCGCATGCAGGTCGGTGAGTTGGCCGGGATAAACGCACGCAGGCCCTTGGGTTGCAGGATGGCGTGCTCGCTGCCGAGCATGCCGCCCCAGGACTGACCAAGGATCGCGTAGTTATCGCTGATCTGCAGGTGGTCCAGCAGGTTGTCCAATTCTTTAAGGAACAGATCGACGGTCCAGAAGGACGGGTCTTTCTCAGGCAAGTGCGTGGAGCGGCCGTTGCCCAGTTGGTCGTAGTGGATGACCGCATGACCGCTGGCCGCGACGTCCTTGAAGGCGTCGACATAATCATGGGTACAGCCCGGGCCACCGTGGATGACCACCAGCGGCGTGCGGCCGCTGGCCAGGTCGCCAGTGACGCGGTACCAGGTCTGGTAGTCGCCAAACGCGGCATACCCTTCGCGGATTTTTTCGATGAAGTCCATTTCCTACCCTGCCCTGAAAAAATGATCAGGGACACGATAGTCTGCGGGCGAGATTTAGGTAACTAGCAAAACAGCTAGGTTTTGCCGGGGGATCAGTCTTCCAGCAGGCGGTAATGGGTGGCGCGGACCACCGCCTGCACGCGGTTCTTGGCGCCCAGTTTGTGCATCGCCGAGGCCAGGTGCAGGGTGACGACGGCCAGTGAGCGGCTCAGTTGCGTGGCGATTTCGGCCGCGGTCAGGCCGTCGGCGGCCCATTTGAGGCATTCGCGTTCACGTTTGGTCAGGTGAATGTGCGGGTAGGTGCGCAGCTCCTTGCCGAACAGCGGGTAGGCCGCTTCCTGCAACGCGTGGGAAATCAGGCTGAAGTCCGACAAGGTCTGCTGCGCGTCCTGCAGCACGGTAGGCGTTTTGCCAGTGCGCAAGCCGGTCAGTGACGCGAAGCCGCCACGGGGCAGATGCATCGGCACGCTGACGCCGCAGGTCAGTTGCTGGTCGTGCAGGTAGGATGAAACGGGGGCGTGGCAGGGGTCGATGATGGTTTGCAGGGCCGTGTCAGCCTTGGCTTCGTAGGACCACACGAACGGCGATACCGTGCGCAGGGCCAGGTGTTGCACCGGGTCGATCTGGTAGAAACCCTTGCTGCACCACAGCGCATGCCAATCGGTCGGCGTGTTGCGCAGCTCCAGCACCGAGGGGGTGATCAACGCACCATTCTGGTCGATCGGCACCGGGGTGTAGTCGTATACCAGTGCATCGAAGCCTAACTGCTGGGCGAGGATAAAAGTGTTGTCCATCTGCTCATCCAGGCTCCTGCCCGGCATCAGACGATTATTGAAGGCAGTTAGCTTGGCCAGCATCCGTTCTGCTCCCGAATTCATTTGAATCTCCACTTCCTGCAAGTAGAATGCCACGCCCCGGCGAAGGACTGCCAGGCCAAACCTATAAGAAATACCAGGTTATGGACGCGCGGCATCCTCGGTAGTGTTGGCCTGATAAACGGCCGCTGCCCGCCAGGCCGATACAACACAAGGAATGTATGCATGTGGCGTGAAATTGCCCCCGACCAGCAGTACAACGTGCAAGTCGATGGCCACAACCTCGTGGTCTACAGCTTCGGCGAAGGCGATGAGGTGCTCTTGTGTCTCAACGGCGGGCCGGGCCTGCCGTGTGACTACTTGCGCGACGCTCATGGCTGGCTCAAGGACCATGACCTGCGAGTGGTTGCATTCGACCAGCTTGGCACAGGCGCATCAGCCAGACCGACCGATGTTTCCCTGTGGGAAATCCGCCGTTATGTCGAAGAAGTCGAAACCGTACGCCAAACCCTTGGCCTCGGCCGCGTGCACCTGCTCGGGCATTCCTGGGGCGGCTGGCTGGGCATCGAATACGCCATCCATTACCCCGACAGGCTGAAAAGCCTGATCCTCGAGAACACCGTCGGCGACATTCCGCATCTTTCTCAAGAACTCGAACGCCTGCGCGGCGCCCTGGGCAGTGAAACCGTGGCGATGATGCAGCGTCATGAAGCCATGGGTACCCTCGACCACCCGCAGTACCAGGCCGCGATCACCTTGCTCAACTATCGTCACGTCTGCCGTCTGGACGAATGGCCCGAGCCGGTCAAGCGCTCCCTCGGCGACTGGAACATGGGCCCCTACGAAACCATGCAGGGCCCCAACGAATTCCTCTACGTCGGCAACCTCAAGGACTGGAACCGAATCCCCGAGATGGCCGCTTTCAACATGCCGATCCTGATCACCACCGGCCAGCACGACGAACTCACCCCGGCCTGCGCCATGCGCATGAAGATGGCGGCCAGACACGCCGAACTGCATGTATTTCCCAACAGTAGCCATATGCCGTTCTATGAAGAGCCACAGGCTTATTTTCCGGTACTGTTGGACTTTCTCGCTCGCCACCGAGGCTGACAGATGAACCTGGCGCGCTACCGTTTTGTACTGTCCCGGCCGCTGCAATTGCTGCCGGTACTGTTTGGCATCAGCCTGATCACGTTTGTGCTGGTGCGCTCGATTCCTGGCGACCCGGCACGGGCCCTGCTGGGCTCGCGCAGCACGCCGGACGCCTTGCTGAAAATCCGCGCCCAGTACGGCCTCGACCAGCCTTTGTGGCAGCAGTATTTCTATTTCCTGAAGAACCTGCTCAAGGGCGATCTCGGCCAATCACTGCTGTACAAAGTCGACGCCTTGAAACTGATCGTCACCCGCATCGAACCCACCCTGGTGCTGGTGCTCGGCAGCGTGGTGCTGGCACTGCTGATTGCGGTGCCACTGGCGACGTGGGCCGCGCGCAATAAAGGCGGGTGGGCGGACAACGTGATCCGCGTGTTCACCACCGTGGGCCTGGGCATGCCGGCGTTCTGGCTGGGCCTGATGCTGATCCTGCTGCTCAGTGTGCAATGGGGCCTGTTCCCGGTGTCCGGCTACGGCCGTACCTGGCTGGACAAGGCGCACCATATGGTCTTGCCGTGCCTGACCATCGCCCTGGCGCTGTCGGCAGTGCTGGTCCGCAACCTGCGGGCGAGCATGCTGATGGAGCTGCAGGCCGACCACGTCACTGCCGCGCGAGCCCGCGGGCTGTCGGAAGCGGCGGTGTTCCGTCGCCATGTGCTGCCCAATTCCCTGGTGCCGGCGGTCAACCTGCTGGCGGTGAATATTGGCTGGCTGATCAGCGGCACCGTCGTGATCGAAAGCCTGTTCGCCATTCCCGGCATCGGCCAGTTGCTGGTGCGCGGCATTTTTACCCGTGACTACATGGTGGTGCAGGGTGTGGCGATGGTGCTGGCGTGCGTGACGGTGGTGGTCAACTTTATCGCCGACGTGGTCACGGTGGCCCTCGACCCTCGGGTGAAAATGCAATGAGCAGCCGTCCTCTGATTGCTCCATGGCGCCTGCGTCTGCGTTTTGGCTTTCGCAATGGCCGCCTGACGGCCGCGTGGGGGCTGTTGATCCTGCTGGTGTGGTTGGTCCTGGCGCTGTGTGCGCCGTGGATCGCGCCCTATGACCCGATCGCGCAGAACACCGACATCAGCTTGCTGGGGCCGAGCCTGGCCCATCCATTCGGTACGGATAGCTACGGTCGAGACATCCTTTCGAGGGTGATCTGGGGCGCACGCGTCGACCTGCAGCTTGCCATCATCGGGGTGATTTTTCCGTTCATGATCGGCACGTTTGTCGGCGCGATTTCCGGCTATATCGGCGGGCGCTTCGACAGTTTCTGCATGCGCGTGATCGATGTGATCCTGGCGTTCCCGTTCCTGGTGTTGATGCTGGCGATCATGGCTATCCTCGGTCCGGGCTTGAAGAGTTTCTATATCGCCATGGCGCTGGTGGGCTGGGTGTCGTATGCACGGCTGATCCGCTCCCAGATCCTGGTGCTCAAGGAAAGCGACTTCGCCCTCGCGGCCAAGAGCCTGGGCTTTGGCCATGGGCGCATCCTGTTCCGGCATTTGCTGCCGAATGCGATGTTTGGCTCGATTGTGTTTTCCATGTCTGACGCGGTGCTGGTGCTGCTCAACGGTGCCGCCGTGAGCTACCTGGGCCTGGGCGTGCAACCGCCGACGGCGGAGTGGGGCACGATGATTGCCGAAGGGCAGGCGTTTATCACCACGGCCTGGTGGATCTGCACCTTTCCGGGGCTGGCCATCGTGACCCTGGCCATGGGCTTCAGCCTGCTGGCCGATGGTGTGGCGCAAGTGTTGGGGGATCGCTCATGAGTCTGCTTCAAGTGCGGGATCTGAGTGTGATCGCCAATAACAGCGGGCGCGATGTGACCTTGGTCGACCGCGTGTCCTTCGACCTGGCCGAAGGCGAGATCCTCGGCCTGGTGGGTGAAAGCGGCTCGGGCAAGACCATGGCCTGCCGTGGCTTGATGCGCTTGTTGCCGTCACCCAACCTGCGCGTGCAGGGCGGTGCGGTACGCCTGGCGGGCCAGGACTTGCTGCAACTGGATGACGCCGGCATGCGCGCGGTGCGTGGCGGGCAGTTGGGCATGATTTTCCAGAACCCCAGCAGCCACCTTGACCCGTTGATGCGCATCGGCGATCAGATCGCCGAAGGCATCCGCCTGCATCAGGGCGCGTCGAAAAAACACGCGCGCCGACAAGCCATCGAAGTGTTGCGCCAGGTGGGCATTCCCGATCCCCAGGCCCGGGTCGACAACTATCCCCATGAGTTCTCCGGTGGCATGCGCCAGCGCGCGATGATCGCCGTGGCCCTGGGCTGCAACCCGAACGTATTGATTGCCGACGAGCCGACCACGGCGTTGGACGTGACCGTGCAGGCGCAGATCCTGCGCCTGTTGCTGGACCTGCGTGACCAGCGCGGCCTGTCGCTCATCATGATCACCCACGACCTCGGCGTGGTTGCGCAAACCTGCGATTCCATCGCCGTGATGTACGCCGGGCGCCTGTGCGAGCACGGCAGCAAGTACGACGTGCTCGCCCACCCGCAACACCCCTACACTGCCGGCCTGATTGATTGCCAGCCGGCCCACGGCAGTGGCCCTGGGTTGCTGCGTACCATCCCCGGCCAGCCGCCCTTGCTCGATGCATTACCCGGCGGCTGCCGCTTCAACCCGCGTTGCCCGCAGGTCGGCGCGTTGTGCACCGAACGGTTGCCCGAAGGCGCGCGCGTGGCCTGTCACTACCCGTTGGGAGCACGCCCATGAGCCTGTTGCAGATCAAGAACCTCGAGGTGCGGTTCGCCGCGTCCGGCACGGGGGTGTTCGGCCTGAACAAGCAGTGGGTGAAGGCGGTGAACGGCGTGTCGCTGAACCTGGCCGCCGGTGAAACCCTGGGGCTGGTGGGGGAGTCCGGCAGCGGCAAAAGCACCTTGGGCCGCGCGATCCTGCACCTCAACCCGATCAGTGCCGGGCAGGTGCTGTTCGATGGCATCGACATGGCCCATGGCAGCGGGGTCGACATCGCGCGCCTGCGCCATGAAACGGCGATGATCTTCCAGGACCCCTACGCCGCGTTGAACCCGCGCCACACCATCGGCGAAACCATCGCCGAGGTGCTGCGGGTGCAGCGCAAAGTCCCGGCCGCGCGTATCTCGGCTCGGGTCAACGAGCTGCTCGATTTGGTCGGCTTGCGCCCCGAGCTGGCCAGTCGCAAGCCTGGCGCCCTCAGCGGCGGCCAGTGCCAGCGCGTGGGTATTGCCCGGGCGCTGGCGGTGGAGCCGCGCCTGATCATCGCCGATGAATGCGTGGCGGCGCTGGATGTATCGATCCAGGGCCAGATCATCAACCTGCTGTTGGAACTGCAACAGCGCATGAACCTGGCGATCCTGTTTATCGCCCACGATTTGGCCATCGTGCGGCGCCTGTGCGACCGAGTGGCGGTGATGTACCTGGGCAAGATTGTCGAGGAAGGGCCGGTGGAAGCGGTCTTCACCGCGCCGCGCCATCCGTATACCGCGGCGTTGATCGAGGCGATTCCGGAGATCGATCCGTACCGGCCCTTGCCGACGCAGCCGTTACCTGGCGAGCCGCCGAGCCCGCTGAATTTGCCTACGGGCTGTGCCTTCCACCCGCGTTGCCGGTACGCCCGGACGATGTGTTCCGTGGTATTGCCGCCTATCCATTCCCTGCACGAGCATCGATACAGTTGCGTGCTTGAAGAACCGTTGACCCTTCCTGCCCATCATGAACAAGGAGTTATGACATGCAATCGCGCCACTTGAAATTGCTCGCCGCTGCCACGCTGACCGCCTGGTCGTTGACCGCCGGTCTGGCCCATGCCGCCGGCGTCCTGACCATCGGTTGCCGTGAAGACAGCACCACGTTCGACCCGATCAAAAGCGCGCAAAACCGCGATACCTGGGTATTTGCCAACGTCTACGACACCCTGGTACGCGTGGACAACCTAGGGACCAAGATGGAGCCGGGCCTGGCTGAAAGCTGGGATATTTCCAAGGACGGCCTGACCTACACCTTCAAGCTGCGCGATGCGAAGTTCTCCGATGGCTCGGCGATCACCGCCGAGGATGCGGCGTTCAGCCTGCTGCGCATTCGCGACAACAAGGCGTCGCTGTGGGCTGACCCCTTCAACCTGATCAACACCGCCAAGGCAACGGACTCGAAAACCCTGGTTGTCACACTGAAGACCCCGGCAGTCGCCTTCCTGTCGCAACTGGCTTCGCCGACGGTGTCGATCCTGTCGGAAAAAGCCATGACCAAAATGGGTGAAGACGCCTACTCGGAAAATCCGGTGACCTCCGGCGCGTTTACCGTGGACGAATGGCGCAAGGGCGACCGGGTCATCCTGAAGAAGAACCCGAACTTCTGGCAGGCCAAGAAGGTCAGCCTGGATGGCGTGGAGTGGGTCTCCGTGACCGACGACAACACGCGTATGCGCATGGTGCAGAACAACGAGTTGGACACGGCGATCTTCGTACCGTTTTCCCGGGTTGAAGAGCTGAAGAAAGACAAGAACGTGGTGATCCACTCCGACCCGTCCACCCGTGAAGATCACCTGCTGATCAACCACGCCCACGGTCTGCTGGCCAAGCAGGAAGTACGCGAGGCGTTGGACATGGCGATCGACAAGCAGTCGCTGGTGAAAACCGCGACCTACGGTCAGGGCACGGTGGCCTATTCCTACATCCCGAAAGGCTCGTTGTTCCACTACGCCAACAACCTGCAACGCCCGTATGACCCGACCGCCGCCAAGAAACTGTTGGAAAAGGCTGGCGCGAAGGACTTGAAGCTCAACTATGTGGTCAACGCCGGCAACGAAGCCGACGAGCAGATCGCGGTGATCATCAAGGACCAGTTGGCCAAGGTCGGCGTGACCGCCAACCTGCAGAAGGTCGACCCGACCCAAAGCTGGCAGATGTTGGTGGACGGTGAGTACGATATTTCGGTGATGTACTGGACCAACGACATCCTCGACCCGGACCAGAAGACCACCTTCGTACTGGGTCACGACACCAACCAGAACTACATGACCCGCTACAAGAACGACAAGGTCAAGGAGCTGGTGGCGGCGGCGCGCATCGAGGCCGACCCGGTCAAGCGTGAGCAGATGTATGTCGAACTGCAGAAACTGGCGAAAGAGGATGTGAACTGGATCGACCTGTACTACAGCCCGTACATCAACATCTCACGCAAGAATGTGAGCAACTTCCTGCAAAACCCGTTGGGTCGTTTCACGCTTGAAGATGTCGTGAAAAACTAAGGCCCAGAGAACACCGCAATACAAATGTGGGAGGGGGCTTGCCCCCGATAGCGGTGGGTCAGTCACAGATACAGTGACTGACACCTTGCAATCGGGGGCAAGCCCCCTCCCACATTTGGTTTCACTGCGCGTCAAACGCCTGCCCATTGATGCCGGTACTGTCCGGGCCCATCAGGTACAGATACACCGGCATGATTTCTTCCGGCGTCGGGTTGTCGCTTGGGTTTTCACCTGGATACGCCTGGGCCCGCATGCTGGTACGCGTGGCGCCGGGGTTGATGCTGTTGGCGCGTACTGGTGCGACGGTGTCGAGCTCATCCGCCAGGGTTTGCATCAGGCCCTCAGTGGCGAATTTCGACACCCCATAAGCGCCCCAATACGCCCGGCCCTTGCGCCCGACGCTGCTGGAGGTGAACACCACCGACGCATCCTGGGACAGCTTGAGCAGCGGCAACAACGTGCTGGTGAGCATGAACATCGCATTGACGTTGATGTGCATTACCCGCATGAAGTTCTCGCCGGACAACTGCTCGATCGGCGTACGTGGGCCGATGATCGAGGCGTTGTGCAGCAGGCCATCGAGGTGGCCGAATTCTTTTTCGATCATCGCTGCCAGCTCATCGTATTGATGGGGCAGGGCGGTCTCCAGGTTGAAGGGGATCACCACCGGCTGCGGGTGGCCGGCCGCTTCGATCTCGTCATACACCTGGGCCAGGTTGGCTTCGGTCTTGCCCAGCAACAGCACGGTCGCGCCATGGGCGGCGTAGGTTTTCGCCGCCGCCGCACCAATTCCGCGACCGGCGCCGGTCACCAGGATCACCCGGCCTTTGAGCAGTTCTGGACGTGCAGAGTAATCAAACATAAAAAGCCTCGACAGAATTCAGCGGGTTACAAACACCAATCTTCATAGGTCAGCTGGATCGGTGAGCCATCAGCAACTGCACAGTGCGTTATCCAGCACCTTGCGCAGTTCCAACGGGTGGTCCACCACCACATCCGCTCCCCAATGGCGCGGGTTGTCGTCCGGGTGGATATAGCCATAGGTGACCGCCGCCGTGCGGGTGCCGGCGTCGCGGCCGGACTCGATGTCGCGCAGGTCATCCCCCACGAACAGCACGCTGGCCGGGTCCAGGCCGAGCATCTTGCACGCCAGGATCATGGGCTCCGGGTCCGGCTTGCTGTTTTTCACATGGTCCGGGCAGATCAGCAGCGCCGAGCGCTCGGCCAGGCCCAGTTGCTGCATGATCGGCTCGGCAAAGCGCAGTGGCTTGTTGGTGACCACGCCCCAGATCAGCTTGGATTTCTCGATGTCTTCCAGCAGTTCCGCCATGCCGTCGAACAATGTGCTGTGGACCGCACAACCCTTCAGGTAACGCTCGAGGAATTCCAGGCGCAGCTCTTCAAAGCCGGGGGATTCCGGGTCCATCGAGAAGGTCACGGCCACCATCGCCCGTGCACCGCCGGAGATTTCATCGCGGATATGCTGTGGGTTGATCGGTGGCAGGTCGCGATCGGCGCGCATCGCCTGGCAGATGGCGATAAAGTCCGGCGCGGTGTCCAGCAGGGTACCGTCCATGTCGAAGAGAACCGCTCGCAACTTCACAGGCTTACTCCTCGCGCAGGGTCTGGATCATGTAGTTGACGTCAACGTCGCTGGCCAGTTTGTAGTGTTTGGTCAGCGGGTTGTAGGTCAGGCCGATGATGTCCTTGACGGTCAGCCCGGCCTGGCGGCTCCACGCACCCAGTTCGGACGGGCGGATGAATTTCTTGAAGTCATGGGTGCCGCGCGGCAGCAGCTTCATGATGTATTCGGCGCCGATGATCGCGAACAGGTAGGCCTTGGGGTTGCGGTTGATGGTGGAGAAGAACACCTGGCCGCCCGGCTTGACCATGCGGAAGCAGGCGCGGATCACCGACGAGGGGTCTGGCACGTGCTCCAGCATTTCCAGGCAGGTGACCACGTCGAACTGCTCAGGCATTTCCTCGGCCAGGGCTTCGGCGGTGATCTGGCGATATTCCACGCTCACGCCGGATTCCAGCTGATGCAACTGGGCCACGGCCAGCGGCGCTTCGCCCATGTCGATCCCCATCACGGTGGCGCCGCGCTGGGCCATGGCTTCGCTGAGGATGCCGCCGCCGCAACCAACGTCCAGCACCTTCTTGCCGGCCAGGTTGACTCGTTCGTCAATCCAGTTGACCCGCAGCGGGTTGATGTCGTGCAGGGGTTTGAACTCGCTTTCGCGGTCCCACCAGCGGTGGGCCAGGGCTTCAAACTTGGCGATTTCGGCGTGGTCGACGTTGCTCATGGTGAATCCTCTAAATCTGATAAATCGGTTTGTCGGTCCTGAACACGCGGGTTCAGAGCCAGCGTTATTCGGTGTGCCCGCTGATGCGTTTTCCCCAGGCAATCGCCGTGGCGGTCAACTGTTGTTCATCCATGCGGGTGAGTTGCCGGTCGTCGAGCAACTGCTTGCCGGCGACCCAAAGGTGTTTCACGCAATCGCGTCCGGTGGCATATATAAGCTGTGAGACCGGATCGTAGATCGGTTGTTGCGCCAGCCCCGTCAGATCGAAGGCGACCATATCCGCTGCCTTGCCCACTTCCAGGGAGCCGATTTCACTTTCCAGGCCCATGGCACGTGCACCGTTGAGCGTAGCCATGCGCAGCGCACGGTGGGCGTCCAGGGCGGTGGCCGAACCCGCGACGGCCTTGGCCAGCATCGCGGCGGTACGGGTTTCACCCAGCAGGTCCAGGTCGTTGTTGCTGGCGGCGCCGTCGGTGCCGATGGCCACATTGACGCCCGCCTGCCATAGACGCTCCACCGGGCAGAAGCCACTGGCCAGTTTCAGGTTCGATTCCGGGCAATGGATCACGCTGGTGTTGCTTTCTACCAGCAAAGCCAGGTCGTCCTCGCTGATTTGGGTCATATGAACTGCCTGGAAGCGCGGACCCAGCAAGCCCAGGCGTCCCAGGCGCGCCAACGGCCGCTCGCCGGTCTGTTCGACGGCCTGTTGTACCTCGAAAGCGGTTTCATGCACATGCATATGGATCGCGGCGTCCAGCTCTTCGGCGATGACCCGGATCTTTTCCAGGTTGGCATCGCACACGGTGTAGGGCGCGTGGGGGCCGAAGGTGATCTTGATGCGCGGATGGTGCTTGAGGTCGCCGAACAGTTCGATGCCCTGGCGGATCGCCTCATCGGCGGTGCCGGCACCGGGAATCGGGAAGTCGAGGATCGGAATCGAGATCTGCGCACGCATGCCGCTGTTGTGCACGCAATCGCTGGCGACCTTGGGGTAGAAGTACATGTCCGAGAAGCAGGTGATACCGCCCTTGAGCTGCTCGGCAATGGCCAGGTCGGTGCCGTCACGCACGAAGGCCTCGTCGACCCACTTGGCTTCGGCGGGCCAGATGTGTTTTTCCAGCCAGGTCATCAAGGGCAGGTCATCGGCCAGGCCGCGAAACAGGCTCATCGCCGCATGCCCGTGGGCGTTGATCAGGCCTGGACTGAGCAACATGCCCGGCAGTTCGCGCATTTCAGTGGCCGACAGCTTCAACGCCGCAGCCCGTGGACCGATAAAGGCGATACGCCCATTGCGGATGCCCACGCCATGGTCCTTGAGCACCACGCCGGCGGGTTCGACAGGTACCAGCCAGGTTGGCAGTAGCAATAAGTCGAGCGGGGCGGCAGTGGAGGTCATCGCAGGCTTCTTCCCGGGCAGCTATAAAAGAAGCGCGAAGTATACCCGAGCGTCCTGGCTGGCGGATCGCTATAATCGGCGGCTTTTGTTGATGAGTATGGGGTGATGGATGCGCGATCGACTGTTGGCAGCGGAGAAAGTGAAGGCCATCGATTGGCGTGATGGCACGCTGCACCTGCTCGATCAACGCGCCCTGCCGTCCCAGGAACGCTGGGTGGCCTGCTCCACGGTCGATGCAGTTGCAGCGGCCATTCGCGCCATGGTGGTGCGTGGCGCATCGGCCATCGGCATCAGCGCGGCCTATGGCCTGGTGCTCGCCGCTCGCGAGCGCATCGCCGAGGGCGGTGACTGGCAGGCCGCCTGGGAAGAGGACTACGCACTACTGGCCGATACCCGTCCGACCGCCTCGAACCTGTTCTGGGCGCTCAAGCGCATGCGCGATCGCCTGGATCGCGTCAAGAAGCACGCCGATCCGCTGGCGGTGCTGGAGGCCGAAGCGATCGCTATCCATGAAAGCGACCGGGAAGCCAACCTCGTCATGGCCCAGTTGGGCGTTGAGCGGATTCGCAAGCATCAGGGCAACGCCCAGGCGATCTTGACCCATGGCAACGCCGGCGCCTTGGCCACCGGCGGTGTCGGCACGGCCCTCGGGGTGATTCGCGCGGCCTTTCTGGAAGGCTTGGTCGAGCACGTCTACGCCAATGAAACCCGCCCATGGCTGCAAGGCTCGCGGCTGACTGCCTGGGAGCTGGCGGGCGAGGGTATCCCGGTCACCGTGAATGCCGACTCGGCCGGTGCGCATCTCCTCAAGACCAAGGGCGTCACCTGGGTGATCGTCGGCGCCGATTGCATTGCCGCCAATGGTGATGTGATCAGCAAGATCGGCACCTATCAATTGGCGGTGTGCGCCATGCACCACGGCGTGCGTTTCATGGTGGTGGCGCCGAGTTCGAGCCTGGACTTGATGATGGCCACTGGTGACGATGTGGCCCTGGAGGAGCGCGATCCCGGTGAGCTGCTGGAGGTCATGGGGCAGCGCTTGGAGGTTAATGCGTTTAATCCGGTATTTGATGTGACTCCAGCCGACCTGATCGATGTGATCGTGACTGAGAAGGGCGTGGTTGAGCGGCCGGATACGGCGAAATTGGCCAAGCTGATGTGCCGTAAGCGGCTGCATTGAGGGCTGTGGTGTCTGTGAAATGGCCATCGGGGGCAAGCCCCCTGCCGCATTTTGACTGTTCACAATTAAAGTGTGGGAGGGGGCTTGCCCCCGATTGGCCCTGAAAGTCAATAAAACCCTCGGATCCACCCTCAAAAAAAAGCACCACCCCATCTCTGAGCCCCTCTCGGCCTCCTCAAGCCTGTCATCCGTCAAATTACTAGTCTCCATGCGCATCAGGGGGATAGGTGCGTGGCGGCGATTGTGATAACATCCGGCGGTTTCCAGGGCCGCCCCCAGGGGTTGCCCATAACGTGCAGATCCGTGTCATAACTCGTTGATTTGTCGTAAGTCGTTGTCAGGCAGTGTGCCGGCGACGGCGAGCTTCGTTCGTCCCATATGGATGCGACGAGGTTTCACCCGAAAAAGGAATCAGGCTTCTCATGGGCGAACTGGCCAAAGAAATCCTCCCGGTCAATATCGAAGACGAGCTGAAACAGTCCTACCTCGACTACGCGATGAGCGTAATTGTCGGTCGGGCACTGCCTGATGCGCGCGATGGCTTGAAGCCCGTGCACCGGCGTGTGCTGTTCGCAATGAGCGAGCTGGGTAACGACTGGAACAAGCCGTACAAGAAATCTGCCCGTGTTGTCGGTGACGTGATCGGTAAGTATCACCCTCACGGCGACACTGCGGTGTACGACACCATCGTTCGGATGGCCCAGCCGTTTTCCCTGCGCTACCTGCTGGTAGACGGCCAGGGCAACTTCGGTTCGGTCGACGGCGACAACGCCGCGGCCATGCGATACACCGAAGTGCGCATGACCAAGCTGGCGCACGAGCTGCTGGCCGACCTGCATAAAGAAACCGTGGACTGGGTGCCGAACTACGACGGCACCGAAATGATCCCGGCGGTCATGCCGACCAAGATTCCCAACCTGCTGGTCAATGGTTCCAGCGGTATCGCCGTGGGCATGGCCACCAACATCCCGCCGCACAACCTCGGTGAAGTCATCGACGGTTGCCTGGCCCTCATCGACAACCCTGAGCTGACCGTCGATGAGCTGATGCAATACATCCCGGGCCCGGACTTCCCGACCGCCGCGATCATCAACGGTCGCGCCGGCATCATCGAAGCCTACCGCACCGGTCGCGGGCGCATTTACATGCGCGCCCGCTCGATCATCGAGGACATCGACAAGGTCGGTGGCCGCCAGCAGATCGTCATCACCGAGCTCCCGTACCAGCTGAACAAAGCGCGTCTGATCGAGAAGATCGCCGAGCTGGTTAAAGAGAAGAAGCTCGAAGGCATCACCGAACTGCGCGACGAATCCGACAAAGACGGTATGCGCGTGGTGATCGAGCTGCGTCGTGGCGAAGTGCCTGAAGTGATCCTCAACAACCTCTACGCCCAGACCCAGCTGCAAAGCGTGTTTGGTATCAACGTGGTTGCACTGATCGACGGCCGCCCACGCATCCTGAACCTCAAGGACCTGCTGGAAGCCTTCGTACGTCACCGTCGCGAAGTGGTTACCCGCCGTACCGTGTTCGAACTGCGTAAGGCCCGCGAGCGCGGCCACATCCTGGAAGGCCAGGCTGTAGCGCTGTCGAACATCGATCCGGTCATCGCCCTGATCAAGGCTTCGCCGACGCCGTCGGAAGCCAAGGAAGCGCTGATCAAGATGCCATGGGAATCCAGCGCCGTGGTGGCGATGGTTGAACGTGCCGGCGCCGACTCGTGCCGCCCGGAGACCCTGGACCCGCAATACGGCCTGCGCGATGGCAAGTACTTCCTGTCGCCGGAACAGGCCCAGGCCATCCTGGAGCTGCGCCTGCACCGCCTGACCGGCCTGGAACACGAGAAGCTGCTGGCCGAGTACCAGGAGATCCTCAACCAGATCGGCGAGCTGATCCGCATCCTCAACAGCGCCGTGCGCCTGATGGAAGTGATCCGCGAAGAGCTGGAAGTGATCCGCGCCGAATACGGCGACGTGCGCCGCACCGAAATCCTCGATGCGCGCCTCGACCTGACCCTGGGTGACATGATCCCGGAAGAAGAGCGCGTGGTGACCATCTCCCACGGTGGCTATGCCAAGACCCAGCCATTGGCTGCGTACCAGGCCCAGCGTCGTGGTGGTAAAGGTAAATCGGCTACCGGCGTGAAGGATGAGGACTACATTGCTCACCTGCTGGTCGCCAACAGCCACACCACGCTGCTGCTGTTCTCCAGCAAGGGCAAGGTGTACTGGCTCAAGACCTATGAAATCCCGGAAGCTTCCCGTGCTGCCCGTGGTCGTCCGTTGGTCAACCTGCTGCCGCTGGACAGTGATGAGTACATCACCACCATGCTGCCGGTCGAGGAATACACCGAAGGTCACTTCATCTTCATGGCCACCGCCAAAGGCACCGTGAAGAAGACCCCGCTGGAGTCCTTCAGCCGCCAGCGCAGCGTGGGCCTGATCGCCCTGGAGCTGGACGAAGGCGACGTACTGATCAGCGCGGCCATTACCGATGGCGAGCGTGAAGTCATGCTGTTCTCCGACGGCGGCAAGGTCACTCGCTTCAAGGAATCCGACGTTCGCGCCATGGGCCGTACCGCCCGCGGTGTGCGCGGCATGCGCCTGCCGGAAGGGCAGAAGCTGATTTCGATGCTGATCCCGGAAGAAGGCAGTCAGATCCTCACCGCTTCCGAGCGTGGCTATGGCAAGCGCACCGCCATCAGCGAGTTCCCGGAGTACAAGCGTGGCGGCCAGGGCGTTATCGCCATGGTCAGCAACGACCGCAACGGCCGTCTGGTCGGCGCGGTCCAGGTGCTCGATGGCGAGGAAATCATGCTGATTTCCGACCAGGGCACCCTGGTGCGTACCCGTGTGGCCGAAGTGTCGAGCCTGGGCCGTAACACCCAGGGCGTGACCTTGATCAAGCTGGCCAAGGACGAAAAACTGGTCGGCCTGGAGCGTGTCCAGGAACCGTCGGAAGTCGAAGGCGAAGAGCTGGAAGGTGAGGAGTTCGAAGGCGAGGTGATCGCAACCGGCGATGACAGCGTCGACGAGCCAACCCTCGATGCTGCCGCAGACGAAGAAGAACCGCAGGAATAAGCGGACACACAGGGGGCGGATGAAGATTCGCCCCCTTGTTGTTTGTCCCTTATGAAAGTATTGAAACCCGATTTATTGCACCACCCCACCAGATCAGAGTGAGATTGGATGTGAGCAAGAGAGCCTATAACTTCTGTGCCGGTCCCGCGGCGCTTCCTGAAGCAGTCCTGCAGCGTGCGCAGGGTGAACTCCTCGACTGGCATGGAAAAGGCCTCTCCGTGATGGAAATGAGCCATCGCAGCGATGAGTTCGTGTCCATTGCCACCAAGGCCGAGCAGGATCTGCGCGACTTGCTCGACATTCCATCCAACTACAAAGTGCTGTTCCTGCAAGGCGGTGCGAGCCAGCAGTTCGCCCAGATCCCGCTGAACCTGCTGCCGGAAGATGGCACGGCCGACTACATCGACACCGGTATCTGGGGGCAGAAGGCTATTGAAGAGGCCTCGCGCTACGGTCACGTCAATGTGGCCGGCACCGCCAAGCCCTACGACTACTTCGCCATTCCCGGTCAGAACGAATGGAAGCTGTCCAAGGACGCGGCCTACGTGCACTACGTCGCGAACGAAACCATTGGCGGCCTGGAGTTCGACTGGGTGCCGGAAGTCGGCGATGTTCCGCTGGTGTGCGACATGTCCTCGGACATCCTCTCGCGGCCTATCGATGTGTCGCGCTACGGCATGATCTACGCCGGCGCGCAGAAGAACATCGGCCCGAGCGGCATCCTGGTCAATATCGTGCGTGAGGACCTGCTGGGTCGCGCCCGTTCACTGTGCCCGACCATGCTCAACTACAAGGTCGCGGCCGACAACGGCTCGATGTACAACACCCCGCCGGCCTTCGCCTGGTACCTGTCGGGCCTGGTGTTCGAGTGGCTGAAAGAGCAGGGCGGCGTGGCGGCCATGGGCAAGCTCAACGAAGAGAAGAAGCGCACCCTGTACGACTTCATCGACGCCAGCGGCCTGTACAGCAACCCCATCAACCTCACCGACCGCTCGTGGATGAACGTGCCGTTCCGCCTGGCCGATGACCGCCTGGACAAGCCCTTCCTGGCCGGTGCCGACGCCCGCGGCCTGTTGAACCTCAAGGGCCACCGTTCGGTGGGTGGCATGCGCGCCTCCATCTACAACGCTGTCGACATCCACGCGATCAACGCGCTGGTTGCCTACATGGCAGAGTTCGAAAAGGAACACGGCTAATGTCTGAACAAGAACTCAAGGCCCTGCGTGTACGCATTGACAGCCTGGACGAGAAAGTCCTGGAGCTGATCAGTGAGCGTGCGCGCTGCGCCCAGGAAGTGGCCCGGGTGAAGATGGCGTCCCTGGCGGAAGGCGAAGTGCCGGTGTTCTACCGGCCGGAGCGTGAAGCCCAGGTGCTCAAGCGCGTCATGGAGCGTAACAAGGGCCCGCTGGGCAACGAAGAGATGGCGCGGTTGTTCCGTGAAATCATGTCGTCGTGCCTGGCGCTCGAGCAGCCGCTGAAAGTGGCCTACCTCGGCCCGGAAGGCACCTTCACCCAGGCGGCGGCCATGAAGCACTTCGGCCACGCGGTGATCAGCAAGCCCATGGCGGCCATCGACGAGGTGTTCCGTGAAGTGGCGGCCGGCGCGGTGAACTTTGGCGTGGTACCGGTGGAAAACTCCACCGAAGGCGCGGTCAACCACACGCTGGACAGCTTTCTTGAGCACGACATGGTGATCTGCGGCGAAGTCGAGCTGCGCATCCACCACCATCTGCTGGTGGGTGAGAACACCAAGACCGACAGCATCAGCCGCATCTATTCCCACGCCCAGTCCCTGGCCCAGTGCCGCAAGTGGCTGGATGCGCATTACCCGAATGTGGAGCGCGTGGCGGTGTCCAGCAACGCCGAAGCGGCCAAGCGGGTCAAGGGTGAATGGAATTCGGCGGCGATCGCCGGTGATATGGCGGCAGGCCTGTATGGCCTGACGCGCCTTGCCGAGAAAATCGAGGATCGCCCGGACAACTCCACGCGCTTCCTGATGATCGGCAGCCAGGAGGTGCCGCCGACCGGCGACGACAAGACTTCGATCATCGTCTCCATGAGCAACAAGCCCGGCGCGCTGCATGAGCTGCTGGTGCCGTTCCACGATAACGGGATTGACCTGACGCGCATCGAGACGCGTCCTTCGCGCAGCGGTAAATGGACTTACGTGTTCTTTATCGACTTTATCGGCCACCACCGCGATCCGCTGGTCAAGGGCGTGCTGGAGAAGATCAGTCAGGAAGCCGTGGCACTCAAGGTGCTGGGCTCTTACCCGAAAGCGGTTTTGTGAGGCTTTAACATGAGTGGCAACTTCCTCGCCCTGGCCCAGCCGGGCGTGCAACAACTGTCGCCTTACGTTCCGGGCAAGCCTGTGGACGAGTTGGCGCGTGAGTTGAACCTGGATCCCTCCAAGATCGTCAAGCTGGCGAGTAACGAGAATCCACTGGGCCCAAGCCCCAAGGTATTGGCGGCGATTCGCGAAGAATTGGCCGAGCTGACCCGTTACCCGGACGGCAATGGCTTCGCCCTCAAGTCCCTGCTGGCAGAAACATGCCGGGTTGAGCTGAACCAGGTCACCCTGGGCAACGGTTCCAATGACATCCTCGAGCTGGTTGGGCGTGCCTACCTGGCGCCGGGCCTGAACGCCGTGTTCAGCGAGCACGCGTTTGCGGTCTACCCGATCGTCACCCAGGCGGTCGGTGCCGACGCCCGCGTGATTCCCGCCAAGGACTGGGGTCACGACCTGCCGGCCATGCTGGCTGCCATCGATGCTCAGACCCGCGTTGTGTTTATCGCCAACCCGAACAACCCGACCGGCACCTGGTTCGATGCACAGGCGCTGAACGACTTCCTGCAGGACGTGCCTGAGCATGTGCTGGTGGTGTTGGACGAGGCCTACATCGAGTACGCCGAAGGCAGCGACCTGCCGAACGGCCTGGATTTCCTGGCGGCCTACCCGAACCTGCTGGTGTCGCGCACCTTCTCCAAGGCCTATGGCCTGGCGTCGCTGCGGGTTGGCTATGGTCTGTCGACTGCGGTGGTTGCCGATGTACTGAACCGCGTACGCCAGCCGTTCAACGTCAACAGCCTCGCCCTGGCGGCAGCGTGTGCGGCGGTGAAGGATGCCGAGTACCTGGAAGAAGGTCGCCGCATCAACGCCAGCGGCATGCTGCAGTTGCAGGATGGTTTCCGTGCGTTGGGCCTGGGCTGGATTCCCTCCAAGGGCAACTTCATCTGTGTCGACCTTGGTCAAGTGGCCGCCCCGGTATTCCAGGGGCTGCTGCGTGAAGGTGTGATCGTGCGGCCGGTGGCCAACTACGGCATGCCGAACCACCTGCGGATTACCATCGGCTTGCCGGCTGAAAACAGCCGCTTCCTGGAGGCGCTGGCCAAGGTCCTGGCTCGTGGTTGATGTCACTGCATTGCAACCTGCCGTGCCTATGATCGGTCGCCTGGTGGTGGTCGGCCTGGGCTTGATCGGTGGCTCCTTTGCCAAAGGCCTGCGCGAAAGCGGGCTGTGCGGCGAAGTGGTTGGTGTGGATCTTGACCCGCAATCGCGCAAGCTGGCGGTGGAGTTGGGCGTGGTGGATCGCTGCGAGGCGGACCTGGCGCTGGCGTGCCAGGGGGCTGACGTCATCCAGCTCGCTGTGCCGATCCTGGCCATGGAGAAACTGCTGGCGGTATTGGCCGGCATGGATCTGGGCCAGGCGATCCTGACAGACGTCGGCAGTGCCAAGGGCAATGTGGTGCGGGCGGCGCAGCAGGCCTTTGGCGGCATGCCGTCGCGCTTTGTGCCGGGCCATCCGATTGCCGGTTCTGAGCAGAGCGGGGTGGAAGCGTCCAACGCGCAGCTGTTCCGCCGCCATAAAGTGATCCTGACGCCGCTGGAGCAAACCGATCCGGCCGCGCTGGCGGTGGTGGATCGTCTCTGGCGTGAGCTGGGGGCGGATGTGGAGCATATGCAGGTCGAGCGCCACGACGAAGTGCTGGCGGCGACCAGCCATTTGCCCCATCTGTTGGCATTCGGCCTGGTGGACTCCCTGGCCAAGCGTAACGAAAACCTCGAGATTTTCCGTTATGCCGCCGGTGGCTTCCGCGACTTCACGCGGATTGCCGGCAGCGATCCGGTGATGTGGCACGACATCTTTCTCGCCAATCGCGAAGCGGTGTTGCGCACCCTGGACACCTTCCGCAGTGACCTCGACGCCTTGCGCGACGCGGTCGATGCCGGGGATGGCCATCAATTATTGGGCGTGTTCACCCGTGCGCGGGTGGCGCGTGAGCATTTCAGCAAGATCCTGGCTCGCCGGGCCTATATGGAAACCGCTGTGAACGCCGATGACCTGACATTTCTCGCCAACCCGGGCGGCCGCTTGAGCGGGCGTATCCGGGTGCCGGGTGACAAGTCGATCTCCCATCGCTCGATCATGCTCGGCTCGTTGGCCGAGGGCGTGACGGAGGTGGAAGGGTTCCTTGAGGGTGAAGACGCCCTGGCGACCCTGCAGGCGTTTCGCGACATGGGCGTGGTGATTGAGGGGCCGCACCATGGGCGCGTGACCATTCATGGTGTTGGCTTGCACGGCTTGAAGCCGGCGCCGGGGCCGATCTACCTGGGCAATTCCGGCACGTCCATGCGCCTCCTGTCCGGTTTGTTGGCGGCACAACGCTTTGACAGCGTGTTGACCGGCGATGCTTCCCTGTCCAAGCGCCCGATGAGCCGCGTGGCCAAGCCATTGCGGGACATGGGTGCGGTGATCGAGACCGGGCCGGAAGGACGTCCGCCGCTGACCATTCGTGGCGGCCAGGCGCTCAAAGGCATGAGCTATGCAATGCCGATGGCCAGTGCCCAGGTCAAATCGTGCCTGCTGCTGGCGGGGCTGTATGCCGAAGGTCAAACCGCTGTGACCGAGCCTGCGCCGACCCGTGACCATACCGAGCGTATGTTGCGCGGTTTTGGTTACCCGGTCGCGGTGGAAGGCGCTACCGCGTCGGTGGAATCGGGCCATGTACTGACGGCTGCCCATATTGAAGTGCCGGGGGACATCTCCTCTTCGGCATTCTTCCTGGTGGCGGCTTCGATTGCCTCGGGCTCCGAGTTGTTGCTGGAGCATGTCGGCGTCAACCCGACCCGCACCGGCGTGATCGATATCCTGCGGTTGATGGGGGCCGATATCACCTTGGAAAACCCGCGCGAAGTGGGTGGCGAGCCTGTCGCTGACCTGCGGGTGCGGGCAGCTGCATTGAAGGGTATCGAGATTCCGGAAGCGCTGGTGCCTCTGGCTATTGATGAATTCCCCGTGTTGTTCGTCGCGGCCGCCTGCGCTGAAGGCCGGACCATTTTGCGTGGAGCCGAAGAGTTGCGCGTGAAGGAGTCCGACCGTATCCAGGTCATGGCCGACGGTCTGCAGGTGTTGGGGGTGAAGTGTGAACCGACCGCCGATGGGATTATCATTGACGGTGGCGTGATGGGCGGTGGTGAAGTCCATGCCCGGGGTGATCACCGGATTGCCATGGCCTTCAGCGTGGCTTCCCTGCGGGCGACCGCGCCGATTCGTATCCATGACTGCGCCAATGTTGCTACGTCTTTTCCGAACTTTCTTACACTGTGTGCCCAAGTCGGCATCCGTGTTGCCCAAGAGGCTCAATTGTGAATATCAAAGCACCGGTGATTACCATCGACGGGCCAAGCGGCTCGGGCAAAGGCACGATCGCCGGCATCCTGGCCAAGCGCCTGGGCTGGTGCCTGCTGGATTCCGGCGCGCTGTACCGCCTGCTGGCGTTTGCCGCACGCAACCATGGCGTCGACCTGACCAACGAAGAATCCCTGAAGCTGCTGGCCGCGCATCTCGATGTGCAGTTCGTCGGCGCGACGGAGGGTCATCCCCAGCGCATCATCCTGGAAGGGGACGATGTGACCGATGACTTGCGTAACGAGCAGGTCGGCTCCTGGGCTTCCCAGGTTGCCGCACTGCCGGCGGTGCGTGATGCGTTGTTGCAGCGTCAGCGGGCTTTCCAGGAGCCACCGGGCCTGGTGGCCGATGGCCGTGACATGGGCACGGTGGTGTTTCCCGAGGCGCCGCTGAAGATTTTCCTGACCGCCAGCGCCGAGGAGCGGGCTCGCCGCCGCTACTTGCAGTTGAAGGGCAAAGTCGATGGTGTTAGTCTGTCGAGTCTGCTAGATGAGATCCGTGCACGCGATGAGCGTGATACCCAGCGCGCAGTAGCCCCGCTCAAGCCGGCGGCTGATGCCATACAGCTGGATTCCACGGAGTTGTCCATCGAGCAGGTGCTGGAACGCATCTTGAGTGAAATCGCCATTCGCGATATCGCCGGGTGATCAAGAAGGCCGCAGGGGACCAGTCATAGTCCTGCGGTGGCTTCTTTTAACTGAAACTGACCCACACCGTCTGGGGTGTGGAGATGGGCGTATTCTTCGCCCTTATCAACAGGAATTAAAATGAGCGAAAGCTTTGCGGAACTCTTTGAAGAAAGCCTAAAAACCCTGAACCTTCAGGCAGGCTCCATCATCACCGGTGTTATCGTTGATATCGATTACCAAGCTCGCTGGGTAACCGTTCACGCTGGTCTGAAGTCTGAAGCTCTGATCCCGCTGGAACAGTTCTACAACGATGCTGGTGATCTGACAATCAATGTCGGTGACGAAGTTCACGTTGCTCTGGACTCGGTTGAAGACGGTTTCGGTGAAACCAAGCTGTCCCGTGAAAAAGCCAAGCGCGCTGAATGCTGGATTGTTCTCGAAGCAGCCTTCGCAGCTGAAGAAGTGGTCAAGGGCGTTATCAACGGTAAGGTTAAAGGCGGCTTCACTGTCGACGTTAACGGCATCCGTGCGTTCCTGCCAGGTTCTTTGGTCGACGTTCGTCCTGTGCGCGACACCACGCACCTGGAAGGCAAAGAACTCGAATTCAAGGTCATCAAGCTCGACCAGAAGCGCAACAACGTTGTCGTTTCCCGTCGCAGCGTCCTGGAAGCAGAGAACTCCGCCGAGCGTGAAGCTCTGCTGGAATCCCTGCAGGAAGGCCAACAAGTCAAAGGTATCGTCAAGAACCTCACCGATTACGGCGCATTCGTCGATCTGGGTGGCGTCGATGGCCTGCTGCACATTACCGACATGGCTTGGAAGCGTATCAAGCATCCTTCCGAAATCGTCAATGTTGGCGACGAGATCGATGTCAAGGTTCTGAAATACGATCGCGAGCGCAACCGTGTTTCCCTGGGCCTGAAGCAACTGGGTGAAGATCCATGGGTTGCTATCAAAGCCCGTTATCCAGAAAGCACTCGCGTCACCGCGCGTGTTACCAACCTGACCGACTACGGCTGCTTCGCTGAGCTGGAGGAAGGCGTTGAAGGCCTGGTACACGTTTCCGAAATGGACTGGACCAACAAGAACATCCACCCTTCGAAAGTCGTACAAGTCGGCGACGAAGTGGAAGTCATGGTTCTGGACATCGACGAAGAGCGTCGTCGTATCTCCCTGGGCATCAAGCAGTGCAAATCTAACCCATGGGAAGATTTCTCTGGCCAGTTCAACAAGGGCGATAAAATCTCCGGCACCATCAAGTCGATTACCGATTTCGGTATCTTCATTGGTCTGGACGGCGGCATCGACGGCCTGGTTCACCTGTCCGACATCTCCTGGAACGAAGTTGGCGAAGAAGCTGTTCGTCGTTTCAAGAAGGGCGACGAGCTGGATACCGTTATCCTGTCGGTTGACCCAGAGCGCGAGCGCATCTCCCTGGGTATCAAGCAACTGGAAAGCGATCCGTTCTCCGAGTACGTTCAAGAGAACGACAAAGGCGCAATCGTTAAAGGCACTGTGAAAGAAGTTGACGCCAAAGGCGCCATCATCGTTCTGGCCGACGATATCGAAGCGACTCTGAAAGCCTCCGAAATCAGCCGTGACCGCGTTGAAGACGCGCGCAACGTTCTGAAAGAAGGCCAGGAAGTAGAAGCCAAGATCATCAGCGTCGATCGCAAGAGCCGCGTGATCCAACTCTCCATCAAGTCGAAAGACGAAGTGGAAGAGAAAGAAGCCATCCAGAGCCTGAAATCGGCTCCGGAAGCTGCAACAGGCGAGACCACCATGGCCTCCCTGCTGCGTGAAGCAATGGCTAAGCAGAACTAAGTTCTGTAAGGCTGTAAAAAAGGGCGACTTCGGTCGCCTTTTTTTTTGCCTTAAATTTGTTGAATCAACACGCAAGAACCAAGGCACACAGCTTGATGTCAGAGCTGAATAGAGTATTGATAAAGGCGCTCCCGCGTTTTCAAGGATTTCGATGAACAGGCTTATCGTGGTGTTCGCAGTGGTAATGCTTGCGGGCTGTTCCGTTACCAGCGCCAAAACTCACGCGAGGCGTGGTGTCAGCGGTATTGAGGTCGATTGCTCGGGGTTGGGCAACAACTGGGATAAGTGCGAGAGGCGCGCCGCCCGCGAATGCAGGATGCAGGGTTATAAGGTCGTCGCTAGGTCCAACGACGCCAAGGACGAAGAGGGTGATTACTTGTTCGGTTGGAACCCTGCAGGAGCGGTCACCCGTACCATGCTCGTGATCTGCAATTGAGAGTGTAGGTCGCTCATGGGGGGCGTTATTCAAACGGCGGATAAGTTGGTATGTGGGCTGTTCAAATTCATCAAGTCATGCTAAAACCTTCGAAGCGCTTTTCCTAGCTGCTTGAAAAAGAAGGGAAAAATATGACGAAGTCGGAGTTGATCGAACGAATTGTCACCCATCAAGGGCTGCTTTCATCCAAGGATGTGGAGCTGGCTATCAAGACCATGCTTGAGCAAATGTCCCAGTGCCTCGCGACCGGTGATCGAATTGAGATCCGTGGGTTTGGCAGTTTTTCGCTGCACTACCGCGCTCCAAGGGTGGGGCGGAATCCTAAGACTGGGCAGTCGGTGAGCCTGGATGGGAAATTTGTGCCTCATTTCAAGCCGGGGAAGGAATTGCGGGATCGGGTGAATGAGGATGAGGAAGATGAAGGTCGCCTGTGATCGTAGCTTGGAGGTTTAGATGAGTAAAGTCAGGCAGTTAGCGCAAATCGTACTGCTTATTTTGATTGCCGTAGTCGTGATTGTATTCACTCTTGAAAATGATCAGCGTGTAGCCCTTATATTCTTTACTTGGTCTACGCCTCAGGCTTCAGTTGCGGTCTATATTGTCTTGGCTTTCCTGGTAGGTTGCTGTCTCGGTCCTCTTATTGGCTCGTTGGCGCGTCTGCGTTTAAGGCGCGCAGCAAAGGCGCGCGTTAAGAGCTAATACTCTAGTGTTGCATGTTGAAATTAGTGGCCCTTTTCAGGTGGATCCGGATCGTTAGGGTTGGGGCGCTTTGTATGGCTGTTCTCTGTGCTGCATGCTCAAGCCATGCACCCCTTTTGCGGGCAGAGATTTTAAATCTGCTTATTTGAATGTTGGTGAGTTATCCGGGCAGTGCAACGCTTCTCGGGTTATGGCGCTTTGGAATCCTGATCCACAGGCTTCGCTACTAAGGCCAGGCTTGGTAACGGATCTGTGGTCTCTTGAAAAATCGTCCAGTCTTCCTATCGTGTGTCGAGTAGTCAGTCCGGTTGGGGAATTTGCTCTGGTTTATAGTGACTGGCAGTGCGTCGGCCGCGACATTTTGTAGCGCAAGGTAAGATTCACATGTGCTTTGGGGGAGAAAAATCAGGGTCGTTTCAGGGGTGGGCGTTGTTAGAAAACGGCAATCCTCTGCCTGGATTTGCTCGCTGTAACGCCATGATTACATGTGTTTCTCTCCAAGGCTGTTGTGGAATCGTCAATTTGGCTACAGCTATGCGGGTAGAATGGCGGCATAATGTGCCCTTTGATACATTCCCCACGGTGCATGTGCTTACGCTGTCTCGCAGGTTGGTCAATTCCAAGTGGCGGCGTTTCCAATGGGACGTATGAAAAAGAGAGCCTCAGCATCGGGTTGTGATTCCCGGGATAGTTGATGTGTTGATCGTTCCAGAATTAGCTAATGGAGTTTTACCTGATGTCAGGCATCAAGCAGTCAAGTGTTGACAGATTTAAGAGCAAAGAAGCCCTGATCGGTATTGTTGGATTGGGGTATGTCGGTCTGCCCCTGATGTTGCGTTATAATGCCATTGGCTTTCGCGTATTGGGTATCGACATTGATGAGGCTAAAGTCTCTCGGTTGAATGCCGGTCAAAGTTATATCGAACATATTCCCGCTGAGAAAGTTCACAGTGCCCGTCAAAGCGGTTTTGAGGCTACTACCGAATTTGAGCGCGTTAGTGAATGTGATGCGTTGATTTTGTGTGTTCCAACGCCTCTGAACAAGTATCGTGAGCCGGACATGAGCTTCGTGATTAATACCACGGAAGCAATAAAACCTTACTTGCGTGAAGGTCAGGTTGTCTCGCTTGAAAGCACCACCTATCCGGGAACTACGGAAGAAGAATTGCTTCCGCGCGTTGAGGGTGGTGGTTTGAGGGTCGGTGAGAATATTTTCCTGGTTTACTCGCCAGAACGGGAAGATCCGGGTAATCCAAACTTTGAAACCCGCACTATTCCAAAAGTGATAGGTGGGCATACGCCTGCGTGTCTTGAAGTCGGTATCGCCTTGTATGAGCAGGCGATTGACCAAGTGGTGCCGGTCAGTTCTACCAAGGCCGCTGAAATGACCAAGCTTCTGGAAAATATCCACCGTGCGGTGAATATCGGATTGGTCAACGAGATGAAAGTTGTGGCTGATCGGATGGGGATTGATATTTTCGAAGTGGTCGACGCAGCTGCAACCAAGCCGTTCGGCTTCACGCCTTACTATCCTGGCCCAGGTCTCGGTGGGCACTGCATCCCCATCGACCCGTTCTACCTGACCTGGAAGGCCCGCGAGTACGGCCTGCACACGCGTTTCATCGAGCTCTCCGGCGAAGTCAACCAAGCCATGCCCGAGTACGTAGTCAGCAAGCTGATGGACGGCCTCAATAACAACAGTAAACCGTTGAAAGGCAGCAGAGTGTTGGTGCTTGGCATTGCCTACAAGAAAAACGTGGACGATATGCGTGAGTCGCCCTCCGTGGAGATCATGGAGTTGCTGGAGGCCAAAGGTTGCATCGTGGCTTACAGCGACCCGCACGTTCCGGTGTTCCCGAAGATGCGTGAACACCACTTCAACCTGTCCAGCGAAGTGCTGACCTCGGAGAATATTGCGAGCTTCGACGCCATTGTTCTGGCGACTGATCACGACAAATTCGATTATGAGCTGATTCGCCGGCACGCATTATTGGTGGTCGATAGCCGCGGCAAGTACCGTACCCCTGAAGCCCATATCATCAAAGCCTGATTGCTGGAGTGTTCCCTTTGAAACGTTTCGCCCTTATTGGCGCTGCCGGTTACATTGCCCCTCGGCATATGCGCGCAATCAAAGACACCGGTAACGAGTTGGTGTCGGCCTATGACATCAATGATTCCGTGGGGATCATTGACAGCCTGTCTCCGCAGAGCGAGTTTTTTACTCAGTTCGAGCGTTTCAGTGAACACGCCTGGCAGCTCAAGCGCGATCCGGCCACGGCCCTGGACTACGTCGCAGTCTGTTCGCCCAACTATCTGCACCATTCGCATATCGCCGCCGGCCTGCGCCTTGGTTGTGATGTGATTTGCGAAAAACCGTTGGTTCCTACGCCTGAAATTCTCGACGAGTTGGCCTTGGTCGAGCGCGAGACAGGCAAGCGTGTCTACAATATCCTCCAACTGCGTCATCACCAGGCCATTCTCGATCTAAAGGAGAAAGTTGCCCGGGAGTCTCGCGATGTTAAGTATGATGTAGAGCTCACCTATATCACTTCGCGTGGCAAGTGGTATATGGAGAGCTGGAAGGGGGACCCGCGCAAATCCTATGGCATTGCGACCAATATCGGCGTGCACTTTTACGACATGTTGCATTTCATTTTTGGCAAGTTGCAGCGTAACGTTGTGCACTTTGCCAATGATTACAAAGCCGCTGGTTACCTCGAATACGAGAAAGCGCGTGTGCGCTGGTTTTTGTCCATTGATGCCGATGACTTGCCGGACTCGGTCAAGGGTAAGAAACCTACCTATCGCTCCATCACGGTTGATGGCGATGAGATGGAGTTCTCCGAAGGCTTTACCGACCTGCATACCACCAGTTACCGGGAAATTCTCGCCGGCCGTGGCTATGGCATTGAAGACGCGCGTCACTGCATCGAGACCGTAAACACCATTCGTTCGACCGCCATCGTTACTCCGCAGGACGGCGAGGGCCATCCTTTTCTTGCAGCTCTGAGTCGCTGAGGCAGGCATGAATTATCAAATTCATCCTTCTGCAATTATCGACGAGGGTGCGCAGATCGGTGACGACTCGCGGGTGTGGCATTTCGTGCACGTCTGTAGTGGTGCGCGTATCGGCAAGGGTGTATCCCTAGGGCAGAACGTCTTTGTCGGTAACAAGGTGCTCATAGGGGACAACTGCAAGATTCAGAATAACGTTTCGGTCTACGACAACGTGACGCTGGAAGAAGGAGTGTTCTGTGGGCCGAGCATGGTGTTCACAAATGTCTACAATCCGCGTTCGCTGATTGAGCGCAAGAGCGAATACCGCGACACTCTGGTCAGGAAAGGCGCCACCCTGGGCGCCAACTGTACGATCGTCTGTGGTGTCACCATTGGTGAATATGCTTTCGTCGGTGCCGGTGCCGTGATCAACAAACCTGTGCCTGCCTATGCCTTGATGGTGGGCGTGCCAGCTCGGCAAATAGGCTGGATGAGCGAGTTCGGCGAGCAGTTGGACTTGCCACTGGAAGGCGACGGTATTGCGATTTGCGAGCACAGTGGGGCTCGCTACATATTGAGTGGTAAAACGCTGATCAAGGAGGCCGGGCAATGATCGAGTTTATTGACCTCAAGACCCAGCAGGCCAGAATCAAAGACAAGATCGATGCGGGTATCCAGCGTGTCCTGGCTCATGGTCAATACATCCTCGGTCCGGAAGTTGCGGAGCTCGAAGAGCGTCTTGCCGCATTTGTTGGCGCCAAGCATTGCATTACCTGCGCCAATGGCACCGATGCCTTGCAGATTGCCTTGATGGCCTTGGGTGTAGGTCCGGGCGATGAAGTGATCACGCCGGGCTTTACCTACATCGCTACCGCAGAAACCGTGGTGCTGCTGGGCGCCAAGCCTGTCTATGTCGATGTTGACCCGCGCACCTACAATCTTGATCCGGCATTGCTGGAGACGGCAATTACACCGCGTACCAAGGCGATTATTCCGGTTTCTCTGTATGGCCAGTGTGCGGATTTCGACGCGATCAATACCATCGCGACCCAACACGGCCTCCCTGTGATCGAGGATG
The DNA here is from genome assembly GCF_006517195.1 of Pseudomonas sp. NIBRBAC000502773. NCBI lineage: Bacteria > Pseudomonadati > Pseudomonadota > Gammaproteobacteria > Pseudomonadales > Pseudomonadaceae > Pseudomonas > Pseudomonas sp. NIBRBAC000502773. Next base: position 5,109,781 of record NZ_CP041189.1, read on the forward strand.
CGGCGCAGAGTTTTGGTGCGACCTACAAGGGGCGTCGATCCTGCAACTTGACGACCATTGGGAGTACAAGCTTTTTCCCGAGCAAGCCACTGGGTTGCTACGGCGACGGCGGTGCGCTATTTACCAACGACGATCAGTTGGCTGTTGTCATGCGGCAAATCGCCCGCCATGGCCAGGATCGTCGTTACCACCACGTACGCGTGGGGGTGAACAGTCGTCTGGATACGCTGCAGGCAGCCATCCTCTTGCCCAAATTGGGGATATTCGCCGAAGAACTGGTGTTGCGACAGAAGGTCGCTGAACGTTACCGCCAATTGCTGGCTGAGGCCGGCATCGCTGTGCCCTTTGTAGAGGCGTTCAACACCAGTGCCTGGGCTCAGTTCACCGTTCAGGTCAGTGCGCGAGACAAGGTTCAGGAGCAACTGAAGGCGCTGGGTGTACCCACTGCGGTGCATTATCCGATTCCACTCAACCGCCAGCCTGCGGTGAAGGATGATAGCGTTGCGCTACCAGTGGGTGATGCCGCGGCCTCGCGTGTCATGAGTTTGCCCATGCATCCCTATCTCGATGAAGCGGTATTGCGGTCCATCGTCCAGGCGTTGAGCGATAGTCTGGGGCAGTGAGTCGTGCGTTGTCCCGGTGGTCAGGCCTGGTTGCCGGGGCATGCTTGGATCTGACTCGGATTGATAGCGTATCATATTGATTTTTAAAATTTTTATGTCGTACGTCCTCCAGGCGCATATGGCCCGTAAACGGCACTTGGAAGGGGTGACACTAGTTATGAGATTGGCCCGGATTGCTGATAAAGTGGCGGCCATTTTTGGGCTTATCTAAGGAGATTGAAAATTAAAGTTCCCTTTATTGATCTCAAGCGCTTTGAGCCTGGGTTTCACGCCGCGTTGATGGAAAAATTCCATGCGATGACGATCAACGCACAGTTCATCGGTGGTGCCGAAGTCGCTGCCCTGGAGTCACGCTTGCAGTCGGACTTGCAGGTGGCTCATGCAGTGAGCTGTGCAAACGGCACGGATGCCCTTCAACTGGCCCTGCGTGCAGTGGGCGTGGGTGAGGGGGACGTGGTGCTGGTTCCGAATGTGACCTTCTGGGCGACCTTCGAAGCGGTCGTCAATGTAGGCGCAAAACCAGTCACCATTGATGCTGAAATCACTGATGGGGGCGTCGATTTTGCTGCGTTCGAGCAGGCCATTCGCGAGGCATCGCCCAAAGCTGCGATCATTGCCCACCTGTATGGCTGGGGCAGTGCGCGCCTGCAGGATCTGCGCGATCTGTGCAAAAAACACGCTGTCTGCCTGATCGAGGACGGTGCTCAATCGTACGGTGCTGAATTCGCGGGTGAGCCGATCTGCAAGGGGGCGTTCATTTCCACCACCTCCTTCTACCCAGCCAAGGTTCTTGGTGGTGCGGGCGACGGCGGTGCGGTGTTTACCGATGACGCGGCGCTTGCCGACAAGGTTCGACGTCTCGGTAATCACGGGCGCACGGCTCATTACGGGTACGGCGACGTGGGCTGGAACTCGCGCCTGGATTCGCTGCAGGCGGCGTTCCTCAATTTGTCCATCGGGCATATCGAGGACCGCCTTGCGTCCCGTCGCAAGGCGGTCGCCTTTTACCGAGAGGCTCTGCCTTCGACTGGCATCGAGCTGATGTCGGCCCCAGCCGCATACACGGAAAATGGGTACTGCAATGTCTGCCTGGTGTCTGACGCGGATACCAAGCTCGCCCTGGAGTCTGCGCTCAAGGCGGCCGAGATCGGTTTTGCGAACATCTACCCTGGCGTCATGTCGAGCCAGCCGGGCGCTGCCGCCTATATCAAAGGGCACTTCGGCGGTCAGGTCGGCGAGCAACTGTGTGCATCGGTGCTTAATTTACCGCTGTTCCCCTACATGACCGATGAGGAATTGCAGAGCGTGGTGTCCGTAGTTCGTGCAACGCTGGCCGGAGGCGCCAATGGCAAATGATGTCTATATCCATCCGACGGCCAACGTCTCGGACAACTCCAGTATCGGGCAGGGCACCAAGGTCTGGATCAACGTACAGATCCGTGAAGATGTGGTGATCGGGGCAGGGTGCATTCTGTCCAAGGATGTCTATATCGATCACGCAGTTAAGATCGGCGATCGTTGCAAGATCCAGAACAGTGTCTCGGTCTATAACGGCGTAGAGATCGGTGATGATGTCTTCGTCGGCCCCAATGCCTGTTTCACCAATGACAAGGTGCCACGCGCATTCAATGCTGACTGGTCCATCACACCGACCTTCGTGCATAACGGTGCCAGTATCGGTGCGAATGCGACCATCGTCTGCGGGATTACCATTGGTGAGTACGCCATGGTCGCAGCCGGGAGTGTCGTTACCAAGGATGTTGCACCTTACACCCTCGTCATGGGGAATCCTGCTCGTGCGGTCGCCAAGATCGACAGGGAAGGCAATCGAGTTTCCGGAGACGTTTGAGATATGTTTGAAGAAGTGCTCAAGGTAGGCCTGATTGGCCTTGGGAATATGGGGCGTAATCACTTGCGCGTGCTGTCCCTGCTCAAGGGCGTGGAACTGGCCTTTGTCGCTGATGCGAACGCTGGCGTAGCCGCTCGTGCTGGCGAAGCGCACGGCGTGCCAGGGGTGGTTGACCCAAGCCCACTGCTCGCCAACGTCGACGCTGTGGTGATTTGTACCCCTACCGTGACCCACGCCGATTACATCCGCCTGGTAGCCGCCCAGGTGAAGAATATCTTCGTCGAAAAGCCTCTCGCGGCGACCTTGGAGGAGTGCGATGAAGTCGCAGCTTTCGCCAAGGACAACAACCTGAATATCCAGGTCGGCTTCATCGAGCGCTTTAACCCTGCAGTGCAGGCGCTGAAGGTGGTCCTGCAGAAGAGCGAGCAGATCATCAGCATCGACTTCACCCGGACCAACAAAGTGAGTTCGCGTATCACCGATGTTGATGTTGTCACCGATCTGATGATTCATGACATTGATCTGGCGCTGTTCCTTAACGGCCCGGCAAAGTCCGTGGCTGCTCACGGTTTCGCGCACGGGAGCATGATCGATTTCGCCTCAGCGTTGATTACCCATGAAAACGGCCGCTTCTCAAGAATTCAGGCGAGTCGCGTAACCGACAAGAAGAAGCGCCAGATCGAGGCTACTTGCACCGACATGTTTGTCGACTGCGATCTGTTGCGTAAAGAAATCATCATCAATCGCCAATCTGAGACCCAGCAGGGCGGTGTATTGCCCTACACCATCTCGGCGATTCAAGAGGCGGTTGCGGTGCCTCCTCAGGAAGCCCTGTTGTCCGAGCTGCAAGCCTTCATGGCGAGTTGCCGGCAGCCATCCTCGGTCAGTGTGCCGGGTGTCGATGCAGGTGTTGAGGCAATGAAAATTTGTGCAGTGATTCAAGCGGCGGTGCAAGCATGACGATTCGGGATGATGTGCGGGGCAAGACGATCCTTGTCACCGGTGGTGCTGGCTTCATTGGCAGTCACCTTGTGGACAAGCTGCTGGTCGAAGGGGCAGCGCATGTTGTCGTGATCGACAATCTGTTTGTCGGCTCGGAAGACAACCTGGAGGAGGCTCTTGCGACTGGCAAAGTCACCTTTTATCGCGATGATGCGGAATTCAACACCAGTCTGGAATACATCTTTACCAATCATTCAATTGATATCGTCTTCAATTGCGCGACTAAGGCGCTGAATTATTCGTTCCTGAACCCGGCCAACGCTTTCGATACCAACGTGCGCGTGACGCTTAACCTGTTGGAGCTGCAGCGCCGGGGCCTGTTCAAGACGCTGTGCCATTTCTCCACTTCGGAAGTTTACGGCTCTGCTGTTTACGAGCCGATGGACGAAGCTCATCCACGCAATCCAACCACCACGTATGCTGCGGGTAAAGCTGCTGCCGACCTGGCCGTGGAAAGCTATGTGCGGATGTTTGAGTTGGATGCGTTCATCGTGCGGCCTTTCAATAACTACGGGCCACGCCAGAACTACAGGGGCATGCTCGCCGGTGTGATCCCGATTACCGCCATGCGCTTGCTGAAAGGCGGTACGCCTGAGATTCATGGCGAGGGTACTCAGAGCCGCGATTTCATCTATGTGCAGGACACGGTAGATGCCGTTGTGAAGCTGTACTCGGTGCTGCCGTCGGGTGAGACCGTCAACATTTCCACCGACAATCAGATTTCCATCACGGAGCTGATTGAGCGTATCTGCACGGCTTTCGACTATAGCGGCGAGATCCTGCGCAAACCGGGACGCCATTCGGATGTGCTTTGCCACAACGCCAGTAACGAAAAGGTCAAAGGCCTTATCCAGTATTCTTTGACGCCGTTCGATAAAGGCCTGGCGGAAACCCTGGCCTGGTACAAGCAGCGCATCGACTGAAGGGTGTAAGCCTTGCCTCAGGTTGGCGGATGCTGATTTATCTTGCCCCTCATGCGTATTCAAGCCTGAATTGGTTCTAACGTATGTAACGGCTGGATGAGCCAATACCGGGTTTGAAACTAGTCGTAGGCGTGTCAGTTTCAGCGGGCAACCTGGACGGTACAGAAACACAATATTGGCTGGTCTGGTTTTATCAGGTGTTAAATATGAATGTTGGAATCGTAGGCGCAAACGGATTTGTCGGCAGTCATCTGGTCTCTAGACTGACTGCCGAGGGGCACCAGGTTCGAGCCTACGGTCGCAGCGATATCGATCTTGTCATGCCGGAGTCATTTGGCTGCCTTGAGGATCACGATGCAGTGATCAACTGCGCTGCTTATGTGGGGGCGGATCGAGAAAAGCTGTTCACCGTAAACGTACAGGGGATCATTAACCTGTGTGCGATGTTGCAGGCGCGCGCAACACCCCCTTATTTGCTCAATGTATCCAGTGGCGCTGTATACGGTTACTCGGATGGCCCGGCGGTATTCGATAGCCCTGCGGCCCCTGTGGGTGATTATGCTCTAAGCAAGTACCTCGGGGACGAGGTCGTTCGCCTGCACTATCGAGGGCCATCTGCAGTTGCGCGTTTGTATTACCCCTACGGTGAAGGTCAGTCCCGGGAGCGCCTGATGCCAAGGTTGATCCAGCGCATCCTGAACCGCGAGCCGATTGATATTTCGATTCATGCCTCGTGCCCGCTCATCAACCCGCAACATATTGATGACCTATGCGATCAGCTCTGTGCAATGACGCTGGGGCGCGTCGAGGGCGTGCATGTGTTGGGTGGAAGCGAGATCGTCAGTATTCAGGAGATTGCGCTGCTCGCGGGCCGGATTCTAAATATTGAGCCCGTTTTCAATCAGGTAGACGGTGCTAAATCCAGTATGTATTGCAAAGGACGGGGTGCTATTTCCCTGGAGTCCGGACTGGGTCGTTTAATCGACAGTATTCGAGGTGGGCAATGAAAGCATATCGATCAGAAGGGCCAGGTACTCCTGACCTGAGCAAGTTTGCGCGTGTAGGGACGAATGTCATTATTGAAGATGGCGTCCGGGTCTTTCACCCTGAAAATATCGAGCTTGGGGATAATGTTTACATCGGTCACGACACGATCTTGAAAGGTTATTACAAGGACAAGATTGTTCTAGGAAACAATGTGTGGATTGGCCAAGGCTGTTTTTTGCATGGTGCCGGCGGCATTGAAATCGGTGACTGCGTGGGTATAGGCCCAGGGGTGAAAATCCATGCGGCGTACCACGAAGATAGCGGGCGTGACGTACCGATCATGTTTCAGAGCTTGAGCTTTGCCAAGGTTGTCATTGAAGACGACGTAAATATTGGTATTGGCGCAATCATCATGAACGGCGTAACCGTCAGCAAGGGCAGCAAGGTAGGAGCGGGTGCCGTCTTGACCAAGACCTTTCCTGAATACTCTGTCGTTGCTGGTGTTCCGGCCAAGTTGATTCGCAGCCGATGATTACAATGCTCTCCTGCTCACGTCTCACCCCGGAGGAGGTATGAGGGTTTTGATCGGCCCGGTAGAAATCGCCGGTGTTGCCAAAGGTCTAGCCAAGGGCTTTGCCGAAAATGGCATCTCGGCTGACTTGGTGTTGGAGAGCAGGCATATCTTTTCCTACGGCGGGGCGCGTGACTCGTGGCTGATCCGTGCCTGGCAGGCAATCGGTGCGCGCCGGGGCGCGACACAATCACGTCAATTGCTGCGCAAGATCTTTTACGTACTGCTGCACAAAGCCTGGAGCTGGCTGGTTTTTCTAGGGTCGGTTTTTTGCTACGACGCTTATATTTTCCTCTACGGTCGTACGTTAACGGACTCTCATCTCGAACTGTTTTTGCTCAAGGCGTTCAGGAAGAAAGTGGTGTTCATTAACGTGGGCAGTGACTTCCGTCCCCCTTATCTGGATGGGTCTGTTTATCCTTGTGTGGCAGAGTCGCCTGATTTTCATAAATTGGGACGAGTGGTCAACACCCTGAAAAAGCGTATTGCCCTGCATGAGCGTTACGCTGACTTCATTGTCAGTTCGCCGAGCAGTTCCCATTTCCATGAGCAACCTTTTATAAACTGGTTCGCTATGGGCGTGCCGGCTGCCTTTGATGCGCCTGTTGGTATCGATACAAAGCCCGCAGCGGGAAAAGTGACAATTTTGCACAGCCCTTCAAGTCCCCTGGCCAAGGGCAGTCAGAGGATAGGTGAGGTTATCGATGGGTTGATCGCCCGGGGGTATCCGATCGAGTTCATCAAGCTCCAGGGTGTCAGTAATCAGGAAGTACTCAAGCAGTTGGCCCACTGTGATTTCATCGTGGATCAACTGTATTCGGACATCCCGCTTGCCGTTTTTGGCTCCGAGGCGGCTCGCTTTGGTAAACCTTGCGTCATTGCCGGCTACATGGCCGAGAATGTCTCGCGCTACATCCAGGCCGAAGATGTGCCACCCAGTTTGTACGTGTTACCGCAGAATTTGGAAGCAGCGATAGAGAAGCTGGTTTGCGAACCCGAGTACAGGACGGAGTTGGGCCGACGGGCTCAGCTTTTCGTTCAGGAGCGCTGGTCGTGTGCGGTCGTTGCCAGACGCTATCTGGATCTTCTTGAGGGCACTCCTCGCGCCGAATGGTGGTTTGACCCTTCACGCATCGATTATGTTGGTGGATGTTGCGCCCCCGATTATCACGTACGTTTCCTGGTGAGTGGAGTAGTCGAGCAGTTGGGTGCCAGCGCTTTGGCGATGGGGGATAAACCGGCCCTGGAGCGCGCTCTTCTTGATTTGGTCAAAAGCGAGGACCAAGTCTCCAATGCTTAAGGCGATTTTGCGTGACAGCCTGATCTACGGCCTGGCCTCTATTTTGTCCAGAGGCTTGGCTATTTTTTTGCTGCCGCTCTACACACGGGTACTTTCTCCAGGTGATTACGGGGCTTTTGACTTGCTCATCACTCTGGGCGCGCTGGTGAATCTAACCGTTGCGCTGGAAGTGTCGCAGGGGTTGGCGCGTTACTGGGGAGACATCGCGGAACCCTCCGAAAAGCGCACGCTGGCAAGCACGTCCTTCTGGTTCACCCTGGGTATGTACAGTGTGTTTCTGCTGGCAGGCCTGGTGGCTTCGTCACGCCTGAATCTGTTGGTGCTCGGCGACGCGGCGTACCTCGAGACCTTTCGCCTTGGCCTGGGTTTTATCACCATCAATGGCATTTACTATTTGCTGCTCAACCAGTTTCGCTGGGAGCTGCGCAGTAAGGCGTACGCCATGGTCAGCTTCGGCTATGCGCTGATGACATTGGCCTTTGCGGTGCTGTTCTGCCTGATGCTTGGCAAGGGGTTGGAAGGCGTCATGCTTGGCCAGTTACTGGCCGCGTTATGCTCAACGCTGATCTGTCTTTGGCTTTTGCGCACCACATTCGGCTTTTCCTTCGATGTTGAAAGGCTCGCGGCGATGCTGAAGTTCTCCATGCCGTTGGTTCCGGCCGGCCTGGCGGTGTTTGTCAGCCTGTATATCAACCGCGTTGCGCTGATGCATTTTGGCTCACTGGAGGACGTCGGCCTGTTCGGTATTGGCAGTCGTGTCGCGGGCCTTTCCGCCTTGCTGCTGCTTGGTATCCAGGCCGCACTGACGCCACTGGTCTACCAGCATTACCGGGAACCGGAAACACCGGGGCAGATTGCCCGGTTGTTCAGCTGGTTTGTTGCTGTAGCGCTGGCCGGCTGCCTGTTCCTGGCTGTGTTTGCCCGCGAGCTCTTGACTGTATTTGCAACCGCGGATTACCTCGCAGGCGCCTCGCTGGTTGCCTTCCTCGCCCCGGCGCTGCTTCTGTCTCAGATGTATATTTTTGCGCCGGGCATCGCCATCCAGAAAAAAACCATCTGGCAGCTGTGGGTAACGCTGCTGTCAGCGGCGGTCAGTGCCGGGGCCAACTGGCTGCTGGTGCCGTTGTGGGGCGTTTACGGGGCTGCAACGGCGACACTTCTGGCCGCGCTGGTGTTCTTTGTGGCCTGGCTGTTGGTCAGTCAGCGTCTCTATCGGATTCCCTATAACTGGCCTGCCTGCGCGTCTGGCGTGGTGGCCTTCATTATTTGTGCCTGGGTGAGCGCGCAGCTGGATCAATGGGATCTCTACTTGCCGCTGGCCCTGATGCTGAAATCGTTGCTATTGATTGCACTGTCGATTGTCGTGGTGGCGAGTGGTCTGCTGCCACTTGCAGATATTCGTGCGCTGTTGCTGCAAGTTCGCCAGCGTGTCGGTCGACGGTCTAATGTGTGATTCGGCAGGCTTAACCTTGTTTCTGGAGATTGGATAGCCATGTGCGGTATTGCAGGGGGATGGTGGCCGACACGGTCATCCTTGGTGGATGACAGCCTGGCCAGGGCGCTTGATGCCATGCGCCTACGAGGTCCGGATGACCGGGGATACGAGCTGTTCGAGGCGGCTAACGCCGTCGTCGGCCTGGGGCATACACGTCTGTCGGTCATTGATTTGTCATCGGCCGGGCATCAGCCGATGCATTCCTCTGAGGGGACGCTATCGATCGTTTTCAATGGTGAGATCTACAACTACCGCGAGCTGCGTGAAGAACTCCGCTCGCTCGGGCACCCCTTTGTTTCTGACTCTGATACCGAAGTGCTGTTGGCCGCATGGAAGCAGTGGGGCAGAGCGTGTCTGCCACGCCTGACCGGCATGTTCGCTTTTGCGGTGTTTGACCGGGTAGCGGCGACGCTGACGTGCGTGCGTGACGCGTTTGGCATCAAACCCTTCTTTTATACTCAAGAACAAGGTGCGTTCCTGTTCGCCTCGGAAGTGGCGGCGATCAAAGCGTTGAAGCGCGAAAAGGCGACTCTGGACTGGCAGCGTGCCTACGATTATCTGGTTCACGGCGATTATGAAAGTGGTCCCGGCACCTTTTTTGAGGGGGTGTTGAACCTGTTGCCAGGGCATGTGCTCACGGTTGACCTCAAGACTGGCGCGCTCAGCGACCCGCTACGTTGGTGGGCCCCCTCGATCAAAGAGCGCAGCGACCTGAGCTTCGCGGATGCCACGGAGCGTGTCCGAGAAACCTTTCTGCAAAGCATCCGCTTGCACCTGCGCAGTGATGTTGCGGTCGGCGCGGCGTTGTCCGGCGGCATCGACTCCTCTGCTGTGGTGTGTGCCATGCGTCATGTCGAGCCGGACCTGCCGATCAATACCTTCAGCTACATTGCGCGGGGCAGTGATGTAAGCGAAGAGGTATGGGTCGATCGAGTCAATGACCATGTGGGCGCGGTTCCCCACAAAATGGTGGTCAGCGCCGATGAACTCGCGCGCGACCTCGATTCCATGATCCTGGCTCAAGGCGAGCCTTTCGGCAGCACCAGTATTTACGCCCAGTATCGGGTGTTTCAGCTGGCGAAAGAGCAGGGCGTTACCGTCACCCTGGACGGTCAGGGCGCTGATGAGATGATGGCCGGCTACAGCGGTTATCCAGGACAGCGTCTGCGAAGCCTGATCGAGAAAGGAAAACTGGGCGAAGCCTGGAGCTTTCTTGATGAGTGGTCCAAGTGGCCAGGTCGCAGCCGGATGGGTGGGGCCAAGCGATGCGTGGCTGAAATGACCCAGGGCACGTTGAACCAGGCGCTGCGCTCATTGAATGGTATGAACGCGTTACCCGCCTGGATCAAAAGTGAGCCGCTTGCCGAGCGCGGCATTGTTCAGCGTTTTCCGTTGCAGCGCTCTGACGTGACCGAGTCGGGTCGCCGTGTGGTTGCCGAGCTGGCACTTTCGTTGACTCGCCGTGGGTTGCCCGCGCTGCTGCGTCATGGCGACCGCAACTCGATGCGTTTTTCGGTTGAAAGCCGGGTACCTTTCCTGACGCTGGATATGGTGAATCTGTTGCTGTCGTTGCCAGAGTCCTACCTGATCTCGCCGAAGGGCGAGACGAAGTCCGTGTTTCGTGCTGCCATGCGCGGTATCGTGCCCGATGACGTCCTGGATCGCCGCGACAAGATCGGCTTTGCCACTCCTGAACAGGTTTGGCTGACATCGATGGTGGATACGATTCGCAGTTGGCTGCGAGTTGATCTGCAGTTGCCGTTTTTCGACCAGGCAGAAGCGTTGCGTGAGTTTGAGTTGATCATGGCGGGCAAAAAGCCTTTTACCTGGCAGGTCTGGCGCTGGATTAACTTCTGTCGCTGGCATAGTCATTTTATTGCTTGATATTGAGTCAAGGTTTTACTTTGAAAAGCATACTGATAATTTCTTTTTCCGTTATTCATAGCGATCCTCGGGTCATGCGGCAGGTTCGCTTGCTCGAATCTGATTACCAGGTGACTGTGGCCGGCTATGGCCAAAAGCCTGATGCGAATATACGTTTCGTAAACCTTGAGAAATCACCCGCGAGTCTGCCGAAGAAGCTGTTTTGGGCGGCCAAGCTGCTGGCCGGTGCGTTTGAAAACTACTACTGGAATCAGCAACAGGTCCGCAGCGCCCAGGCTCTGCTGAGCGCCGACAGTTTTGACCTTATCATTGCCAATGATCTTTCTAGTGCGCCGCTGGCGTTGAAGTTGGCGGGTGCTACGCCAGTGCTGGTGGATGCGCACGAGTACTCGCCTCGGGAATTCGACGATAAATGGGCGTGGCGGTTGCTGTTCGGTCGTTACAACCATACGTTGTGCCAGCGCTACCTGCCGTTGGCCGCGGGCATGGTTACTGTTTGCCAGGGCATTGCCGACGAATATGGGCGTGTCTATGGGGTTCAACCGGTGGTTGTTCATAACGCGCCACTCGATCAGAAACTGGCGCCATCGCCTGTCAATGAACACCAGGTTCGTCTGATCCACCATGGCGCCGCCATTCGGTCTCGTCACCTGGGCGTCATGATCGAGATGATGCAGTACCTGGATCAGCGCTTCAGTCTGGATTTCATGCTGATGGAGTCGGATGCGGCTTACATGAAGGAGCTGCGCCAGGCTGCCAGCGCAGACGTGCGGATCAGGTTTATCGAGCCCGTACCGATGCCGCAGATATGCCAGGCGCTCAATGGATATGACATGGGCGTCTATCTGCTCCCACCGGTCAACTTCAACCATGAGCATGCGTTGCCCAACAAGTTCTTTGAGTTTGTGCAGGCCCGTCTCGGGGTTGCCATCGGCCCTTCGACTGAAATGGCTACGCTGCTGAACAAGTATCGCTGTGGTGTGGTTGCTGACTCTTTTACCGCCCAAGCGCTGGCCGCCTCCATGAATGCGCTCAGCGCTGAAGATATCGCTGAATTCAAGCAAGCGTCGCATCGCGCGGCCAGTGAACTCAATTACGAGCATGATGGAAAGGTTCTGCTCTCGGAAATCACACGGCTGCTCTGAACACCGTCATTTATGAGTGAATTTATGAAAATTGTTACCGTTGTCGGTGCCCGTCCTCAGTTCATCAAGGCCGCTACTGTCTCTCGTGCAATGGTAGAGCAAGGCGACTGCGTTGAAGTCATGATCCATACCGGACAACATTTCGACGCGAATATGTCGGATGTTTTTTTTCAAGAACTGGAGATCCCTAAACCCGCCTACAGTCTCGGGGTGGGAGGCGGGAGCCACGGCCAGAACACGGGGCGCATGATTGAAGCCATTGAGGCTGTACTGATCAAGGAGTGTCCGGATGCGGTGCTGGTCTACGGGGACACGGACTCCACCTTGGCTGGCGCGCTGGCGGCCGCCAAGTTGCACGTACCCATTGTTCATGTCGAAGCGGGGCTTCGTTCCTTCAACCGGGCCATGCCTGAAGAAATCAACCGCAAGTTGACTGATCACCTCAGCGATTTGCTGTTGACCCCGAATCAGCAGGGTATCCAGAACCTGGCGCAAGAAGGTATCACCGGTTCGCACGTCATCAACGTGGGTGACGTGATGTTTGATGCAGCCTTATACTTTGGGGCAAGAGCCGACGAGACCAGCAAGATTCTTCAGACGTTGTCACTGGCCCCAAAAGCGTATTGGTTGGCGACCGTGCATCGGCAGGAAAATACCGACGATCCACTGCGTCTGCAGCGCATCTTTGATGGCTTGTCCCGGTCCCCGCTGAAAGTCGTCCTGCCCTTGCATCCGCGGACCCGTAATCGCCTCGCTGATCAAGGGATAGTCATGCCTGCGAATATCCTGATAGTGGAACCGCTCGGGTATATCGACATGGTCATGCTTGAGAAGCACGCCTCACTGATTGTCACTGATTCCGGCGGCGTGCAAAAAGAGGCGTATTTTCATCGGGTTCCCTGCCTCACGCTGAGGGATGAGACCGAGTGGCTGGAATTGATCGATATGGGCTGGAACCGCCTTGCTTCGCCACTGAGCGACGATTTTTTCAGTGCATTTGAACAGGATTATCTGCCGGGCACGGCAGATGGCGAGCCTTATGGTGACGGTCAGGCAGCAGGCCGGGTTGTTCAGTCACTTCGCCTCGTTTCAGGCCAGAGGTAGTTCGGGTGCGAGTCTTGTTCCTCCACCCGGCAGCGGCATTCGGTGGCGCATCCAAGAGTCTGATCGAGTTGTTCGGGTGTCTGCGCGCCTACGGTGTGAAGGGCACGGTGTTAAGCCCCTCCGGTACCGTCTGCCAGGCTTTTATTCAGGCGGGAATGGATGTCAGGGCGGTCAAGGGGTTGAGTCAGTTCGACAACACCCGTTATGGCTATTATCGACGCTTGCGATGGATCATTCTGCTGCGCGAGTTGTTCCTGCTGCCCTTTTCCCTGATCGCCCTTTGGCGCTTGCGGCATGAGCGCTTTGACGTGTTGCATCTGAACGAAGTGACGTTGCTGCCCTTGGGGATACTAGCGAAGTTATTATTGCGCATACCGATGGTGGTGCATGTGCGGTCTCTGCAGCGTCCTCCCCGTCAGGGTGTGCGTACAAGGCTTGTGAGTGCGGTATTGCAGCGTTTTGCCGATGCGGTCGTGCCTATCGACCATACGGTAGCTGCTACCCTTTCAAACGATTTGCCTCTGCGCATTGTGCATAATGGCCTGAGTATTGATGGTCCGCTGAATGAAGGGTCGCCACGGGATAGGGATAAGCCTGTACGAGTCGGGTTCGTGGGTGGGCTCATTCCTCTGAAAGGGGTTTATGAGCTTGTGGAAGCCATGCGCGTCCTCAGGGACCGTCAGGTTCGGATCGAATGCTGGATTGCTGGTGAGAATGCACGGGATCTTTCCGGGCCCAAGGCTTGGGTGCTGCGCAAGCTTGGATTTGCACACGACGTACGTAGCGATCTCGAATGTTTCATCGTAAAGCATGACCTGCAAAGCCATGTGCGCCTGATGGGTTTTGTAGACGATGTCCGGCAGTTGTATCCGCAGCTCGATATTCTGTGCTTCCCTTCCCATCTTGATGCGGCGGGCCGGCCGGTGTTCGAGGCGGCGTTCTACTCAATTCCAAGCGTGGTTGCCGTGGCGAACCCCGTACCGGACGCGATAATTCATGAGGTGACGGGGTTGGCCATACCCCGCTCTGATCCAGAATTACTCGCTAATGCCTTGCAACGACTGGCAGGGGACGACAAGTTTCGTTTGACCCTTGGCCGCCAGGCTCGCCGGTGGGCTGAGGATAATTTCGCCATCGAAGTGAATGCACGGCTTATGTACCAGATTTATCAGGATGTCTGCGGTGTGACATCCCAGGATGTTCACCAGGGATAATCACTGGTCTGGTCAAAGGCATCTGAATTTGCTCAAGCGTGCGCAGGGGGCTGGCCGATCTTGGCCAGCCACCTTGCCAGGCAGAATACCTCGCTCGAATCAATGATTGAGTACCCCGATTCCCTATGAAGATTCTCGTTGTCTCGCAATACTTTTGGCCCGAAAGCTTCATCATCAACGACATCGTGCGTACCCTTGATGAGCAGGGCCATGAGGTGGTTGTGGCTACCGGCAAGCCCAATTACCCGGATGGCAAAATATTTGAGGGCTATAGCGCCAAGGGCACCCAACGCGAGCGCTACCTTGGGAAGATCGATGTGCTGCGCGTTCCGCTCTGGCCAAGAGGGGAAGGGGGCGCGAAGAACCTGATTTTCAACTACCTGTCGTTCGTCTTCGCCGGCCTGCTTTTTTTACCGTGGATGCTGCGTAAACGAGAGTTCGACGCGATTCTGGTCTTTGCCCCTTCGCCAATCCTGCAGGCTGTTCCCGCGATTCCGTTGAAGTGGCTGAAGAAGGCCAAGCTTGCTTTGTGGGTGCAGGATTTGTGGCCGGAAAGTCTCTCTGCCACCGGATTCATTCATAACCGGTATGTGTTGAGGCTGGTGGGTGAGGCGGTCAAGGTCATCTATCGCCATTGCGACACGCTGCTGGTGCAGTCGCACGCATTTGTAGAGCCGGTTGCCCGGTACGCGGCACGCGAAAAAATCCAGTATTACCCTAACTCAATGGACACGCGGGGGGCGCAGTCGCCGTTTGTTGTTCCGCCTGAGCTGGATGCAGTGCTCACGCAACATTTTTGCGTAGTGTTTGCGGGCAATCTGGGCACCGCTCAAGCCCTCGATACACTGGTCGAGGCAGCATTAAAGCTGCGTGATGACGCGCAGATTCGCATTGTGCTGGTTGGCAGCGGGAGTCGTCTGGACTGGCTCAAATCGCAGAAGTTGGCCCTTGAGCTGGACAATCTGGTGCTGCCGGGGCGCTTTCCGGTAGAGGCGATGAGCGCGATTTTCAAACGATCATCGGCGTTGTTGGTTTCGCTGACTGATGAGGAAGTTTTTGCCCAAACTATTCCGAGCAAAATTCAGGCGTATCTTGCAGCGGGACGGCCGATCATCGCTTCGATGAACGGCGAAGGCGCGCGCGTGATCGATGAAGCAGGCGCAGGCCTGACTTCGCCTGCTGAGCAAGTTCCTCCTCTGGTGGCCAATATTCGGCTCCTGAAGGCTATGGACACGCAAGAGCGAGCGGCAATGGGCGAAGCCGGGCGGGCGTACTTCGATGCCAATTTTGACATGGACAGCCAAGTGAGCCGCTTGGTCGGGCTGTTGCAGCGCTAAAGGGCGACGCAACCATGTCAACGTGCGCAAGCGTTTGATAACGTTCAAGGCGCACACATTGATCTGCTCGAAGTCAGAGAGCGTCATCTGCGAACGGATTGAATGCGTGTTAGTTGTTGGGGCGTTATTTCAAGTGGCTGTAATACTGTATAAGCGCATGAGGGATTGATGTGTCGGTGTGAAGCAAACTCAATTCAGGTCATGTAAGTCTTCAGTATGTAAAGTGTTTCCATGCAAAGTTGTAGACTGTTCGTTTTCCTTTTTTGAACGTCTTTATTCTGTTATTTATTGATGGGGTTTTTTCTCGTCTTTTCCAGATCTGAAAATATAGAAGGTTCATGATTCATGGCACGTGTTCTTGTTCTTGGCGTTACCGGCATGCTCGGCAGTGCGGTCTTCAAGGCTTTCAGTTCCGACTCGGAACATGAGGGGTGGGGAACGTTGCGAAGCGCTGCCGGACTGCGACACTTCGCTGCCGCCAACCACGAGCGTCTCCTGTCGGGCGTCGATGTATTGGATCAGGACTCGCTTGTTGCGGTGCTAGCCCGGGTTCGCCCTGACGTCGTGATCAATTGTGTAGGTCTGATCAAGCAATTGGCCGATGCCAACGACCCATTGACCGCATTGCCGGTCAACTCCCTGTTGCCGCATCGGTTAGCGCGATTGTGCGCCCTGAGCAACGCGCGCCTGATTCAGATCAGTACTGACTGCGTCTTCTCGGGTAAAAAAGGCGGTTACCTGGAAAGCGATGTGTCAGATGCCAGTGATCTGTATGGGAAGTCCAAGTACATCGGCGAACTTCATGACGTGCCCAATGCGGTCACCCTACGAACCTCCATCATCGGGCATGAGTTGAATTCCAGTCACTCCCTGGTGGACTGGTTCCTGTCACAACAGGGCAGCACACGCGGTTTTTCCAAGGCCATTTTCTCTGGCCTGCCCACCGTTGAATTGGCCCGCGTCATGAAAGACTTCGTCATTCCGCACCCGGAGCTCAATGGTCTGTATCATGTGTCCGCAGATCCAATTGCCAAGCTCGACTTGTTGACGTTGATTGCCAACCAATATGGCAAGTCAATCGAGATCCGCCCTGATGCCGCATTAGTCATCGATCGCTCGCTCAACAGTGAGCGCTTCACCCAGGCAACTGGATACAAAGCACCAGCCTGGCGACAGCTCATTGAGCTGATGCACGCCACTCGCTAACGAATTCGGAAGGTTTACATGTTCGACGACAAGGTATTGATGATCACCGGTGGCACCGGTTCCTTCGGCCATACGGTCCTCAAGCGTTTTCTCAATACCGCTGTGCGCGAGATTCGCATCTTCAGTCGTGATGAGAAAAAGCAGGAAGACATGCGTATCGCCTTGGCCAACGACAAGGTCAAGTTCTACATCGGTGATGTGCGTGACTACGACAGTCTTTCCCAGGCAATGGTCGGTGTCGATTACATCTTCCATGCCGCTGCGCTGAAGCAGGTACCCTCCTGCGAGTTCTATCCTATGGAAGCGGTGCGCACTAACGTACTGGGCACCGAAAACGTGCTGAATGCCGCTATTGCGACGGGCGTGCAGCGAGTCGTTGTATTAAGCACCGACAAGGCTGTTTATCCGATCAATGCGATGGGCATTTCCAAGGCGATGGCCGAGAAGTTAATGGTTGCCAAGTCGCGCATGATTCCGGTCAAGGGGCCGGTTATTTGTGCAACACGTTATGGCAACGTCATGGCTTCGCGTGGCTCGGTCATTCCCTTGTTTGTCGATCAACTGCGCAAAGGTGAAGTGCTCACCGTTACTGACCCTGAAATGACACGTTTCCTGATGTCACTTGAAGACTCGGTCGACCTGGTCCTGCACGCTTTCGAGCACGGCCAGCAGGGCGATTTGTTCGTCCAGAAAGCCCCGGCCTCCACTGTCGGTGACCTGGCTGAGGCGCTGAAGCAGCTGTTCGCCAAGAGCAATGCTGTCAAGGTGATCGGTACTCGCCACGGCGAGAAACTCTATGAGTCCCTGGTGTCTAGGGAGGAAATGGCCAAGGCCGAGGATATGGGCCGTTATTACCGTATTCCAGCAGATAACCGTGACTTGAATTACAAAAAGTACTTCGTTGAGGGTGAGCAGCTTATCTCCGATCTGGATGATTACACTTCCCACAATACAGAGCGTCTGGATGTACCTGGTATCAAGGCATTGCTACTCAAGCTTGATTACATCAAGGAGCAACTCGATGCTTAAGGTCATGACACTCGTCGGCACGCGTCCCGAGCTGATCAAAATGAGCCGGGTCATCGCCGAACTGGATCGTCAGGTCAATCATGTCCTGGTGCACTCGGGTCAGAACTACGATTACGAACTCAATCAGGTGTTCTTCGACGATCTGGAAATTCGCAAGCCTGACCACTTCCTCGGTGCGGCCGGCGATACCGCCGCGAAAACCATCGCCGAAGTCATTGCCAAGTCCGATGAACTCTTCGAGTTGGAACAGCCTGACGCGTTGCTGCTGTACGGCGACACCAATACATGTCTTGCAGTGATCGCTGCCAAACGTCGCAAAATTCCGGTATTCCATATGGAGGCCGGAAACCGCTGCTTCGATCAGCGGGTGCCTGAGGAACTTAACCGCAAAGTACTGGACCACCTCAGTGACATCAACATGGTCTTGACCGAGCATGCTCGTCGTTATCTGATCGCCGAGGGCATTCGTCCAGAAACGATCATCAAGACAGGCTCGCACATGCAGGAAGTTCTTGAGTATTACATGCCCAAGATCGAGCAGTCCGATGTGTTGGCGCGCAGTGGTCTGGAGCAGGATAAGTTCTTCATTGTCAGCGCCCACCGCGAGGAGAACGTCGACACGCCGGATAACCTGCGTGATTTGCTGAATACGCTGCGCTCCCTGGCGGACCACTATGGTTTCCCTCTGATCGTCTCGACGCACCCTCGTACGCGCAAGCGTCTTGAAGCGTTGGGCGAGTCTCTTGACCATCCGCTGATCCGCTTCGTCAAACCGTTCGGCCTGTTGGATTACATCAAGCTGCAGATGTCAGCGTTTTGCGTGCTGTCCGACAGCGGCACCATTACCGAAGAGGCTTCGCTGTTGAGCCTGCCGGCGGTGACCTTGCGCAACGCCCACGAGCGCCCCGAAGGTATGGACGAGGGGACATTGATCATGAGCGGCCTCAAGCGCGAGTCCGTAATGGATGCGGTTCGAGTGGTAACCAGTCAGCACGCGCGCGAGCAGCGCAAGGTGCCAGTGGTTGCGGATTATCAAGGTGGTCCGGTTTCATTGCAGGTGGTTCGTGTTGTGCTGAGTTACACCGATTACATCAATCGTACGGTGTGGAAAAAGGCTTGAGATCGTTATGACACGTGTTCTTCTGACCGGAGCCAGTGGCTTTGTCGGGGCTGCGGTTCAGGCTCGTCTGCTGGATGATCCCGGGTACGCGGTGCGTTCGGTCTATCGGCGGCTGCCGTTATCGCCATTCGCGGGTCTGGAAGTCTGCCAGGTCCAGGGACTTGAACCGCATAACGACTGGCAGCCGGCCCTTGAAGGGGTCGACGTGATCATCCACTGTGCCGCTCGAGTCCATGTCATGGACGAGCGTGAAGCCGATCCCTTGGAGGCCTTCCGGCACGTGAATGTGCGGGGGACATTACGCTTGGCAGAACAAGCGGCGGAGTCCGGTGTTCGCCGTTTCATCTATCTGAGCTCAATCAAGGTAAACGGTGAGGGGACTGTGCCGGGCCACCCTTTCTCTGCGGATGACCTGCCCGCTCCAGCAGATCCATATGGCATCTCCAAGTTGGAAGCGGAACAAGCATTGCTGAAGCTCGCAGCTGAAATGCAGATGGAAGTCGTGATTATTCGTCCGGTGCTGGTGTACGGCCCAGGGGTGAAAGCCAACTTTCGTAGCATGATGGCTTGGCTCAATCGTGGCGCGCCTTTGCCGCTGGGTACGATTACCAACAAACGAAGTCTGGTGGCATTGGACAATCTGGTCGACCTGATAGTGACCTGCATACACCATCCTTGCGCTGCGAATCAGGTGTTTCTGGTGAGCGACGATGAAGACCTGTCTACGAGTGAACTGCTACGGCGGATGGCGCGGGCACTGGGTCAGCCGGCACGTCTGTTGCCATTGCCCATGTGGCTGTTGAGCGTCTTTGCGCAAATACTTGGAAAAAAAGCAGTATCTCAACGTTTGTGTGAGTCGCTTCAGGTCGACATCAAAAAAACCAAGACACTACTTGAGTGGACTCCTGTGATCAGCGTCGACGGGGCTCTTGAAAAAACGGCAAAAGACTTTCTGGAGCATTGAGCGTGGAAGGGAAGGGCGGTGGGCAATTCGAAAGTCGAGCGCAGGAAGCTCGGACAATGCGTGAGCGTTTATTAAATTTGCCGCGTAGCTACAAGCGTATCTTGCAGTTGATGGTCGATGTGGTGTTGGTCTGGTTGGCATTGTGGCTCTCTTTTGTCGTGAGACTGGGGATTGAGCAACCGATCAACCCGTTTGGTGATTACGCATGGTTATTCATCGCTGCACCGATTATTTCTGTGCCTATTTTTATCCGATTTGGCCTTTACCGAGCGGTGATGCGTTATTTCGGTAATGAAGCGTTGGTCAGTATCTTCAAAGCCGTGGCGTTGTCGGCGCTGGTGTTAACGGTTTACGTCTATTTGTACCGCCCTAACGTATTGGTCCCACGTTCGTTGATCATCAACTTCTGGTGGCTGAGTCTGCTGATGATCGGCGGGTTACGGTTGTTCATGCGTCAGTATTTCCTTGGTGACTGGTTCCTCGCCGGTCAGCATGTGCCGTTTCTACGCCAGGACGATGACGCCACCAAGGTCGCTGTTTATGGCGGGGGCGCGGCAGGTAATCAGTTGGTCGCGGCGCTGCGGTCGGACAAATCGATGCGGCCGGTTGCTATCATTGACGACGACGCAAGTATTGCGCGCCGGGTCATCGCCGGCCTCAAGGTTTACCCTTCTTCTGATATTGAGCAGATGATCGCGGAGACTGGCGCAACCGAAGTTCTGCTGGCCATCCCTTCTGCCTCGCGTGCTCGACGCCGTGAGATGTTGGCTGCACTTGAGTGTTATCCCGTCCACGTGCGCACGATTCCGGGGTTCATGGACCTGGCCAATGGTCGTGTCAGTGTCAGTGATCTGCAGGAAGTTGATATTGTCGATCTGCTCGGTCGCGATCCCGTTGCGGCGCAGCAGGCTCTATTCGAGCGCTGCATCCGTGATCATGTTGTCCTTGTGACGGGGGCCGGCGGCTCCATTGGCTCGGAATTATGCAGGCAGATCCTCACCAGTCAGCCGACGGTGCTGATCCTGTTCGAACACAGCGAATTCAATCTCTACAGCATCCAGACCGAACTGGAGAAGCTGATCCAGGATGAAGGGTTGGACTTGGAGCTGGTGCCGATCCTGGGTTCGATTCGCAACAGTGAGCGTCTGCTGGATGTGATGCGTACCTGGAAGGTTAATACGGTTTATCACGCAGCAGCCTATAAGCACGTGCCCATCGTCGAACATAACGTTGCTGAGGGGGTGTTGAATAACGTCCTGGGGACGTTGCTCACCGCCCAGGCTGCCGTGAAAGCAGGTGTGGAGCACTTTGTACTGATCTCCACCGACAAGGCGGTGCGACCTACCAACATCATGGGGTGTACCAAACGACTGGCTGAGATGACTTTGCAGGCGTTGAGTCGAGAGCCCCAGCCGTTGCTGTTCGGTGAGCCTGATATGCAACCGTGCACCAACAAGACACGTTTCACCATGGTGCGCTTCGGCAATGTATTGGGCTCGTCTGGCTCAGTCATTCCGTTGTTTCGGGAACAAATAAAGAATGGTGGCCCTATTACGGTGACCCATCCGAACATGACCCGCTATTTCATGACCATCCCTGAAGCTGCACAACTGGTCATTCAAGCTGGCTCCATGGGGCAGGGCGGCGATGTGTTTGTGCTCGATATGGGGCAGCCGGTGAAAATTGCCGATTTGGCCGAAAAGATGGTGCACCTGTCGGGTCTGTCCTTGCGCACTCACGAGAGGCCCAGCGGGGACATCGCGATTGAGTTCACCGGGCTGCGTCGTGGTGAAAAGCTCTATGAAGAATTGCTGATTGGGGACAACGTATCGCCGACCGAGCACTCGATGATCATGCGTGCCGACGAGGAGCACCTGCCATGGGAACCATTCAAACTGGCCATTTCGGCATTACTGGATGCGGTCAACGCGGATGATTATGTCCAACTGCGCAAATTGCTCGGCGCTACGGTGAGTGGCTACGTTCCCGAGTGCCAGATTGTCGATCTGATTCACAGACGCCGTCAGGAAAATGCTGACGGCTTTTGAACGACACAGTAATTGAATTGCCATTTTCTGGGGCCTGTATCAGGCCGAGATATCAGTACCAATAAGAATTTTTGTTTTTGGAGTTGTTCGGATAATGAACTATTGGTGGCTGATTCCGGCATTGACCGGACTTTCCTTTTTTCTGACTGCTGCCCTGCGTCGTTATGCGTTGTCGCGAAAGATGCTCGATATTCCCAATGGTCGCAGCTCGCACTCCATCCCTACGCCTCGCGGTGGGGGCGTTGCTATTGTATTGAGCTATATCGTGGCGTTGGTCGGCATGTACGCCGGAGGGCTAATTCCCTCTACGGTGTTTTACGCATTAACCGGAGCAGGGGTGTTGACTGCCGTTGTGGGTTTCTTGGATGACCATGGGCATATAGCCGCACGCTGGCGATTGTTGGCGCACTTCGCGTCGGCGATATGGGCAGTGGTGTGGTTCGGAGGGGTGCCAGCCATAAGTCTGTACGGCTTTAACATTGATATCCGTTGGGTTGGGTACGTTTTCGCTGTCGTTTATTTAGTGTGGATGCTTAACCTTTATAATTTTATGGATGGCATTGATGGTATCGCCGGCGTGGAAGCGATGACAGTTTGCCTGTGTGGTTGTCTCTTATACTGGGTCAACGGCACGCCAGCGCAAGGTTGGTCATTAGTTGCCTTGGCGAGTTGTGTCGCAGGTTTTTTACTTT
The DNA here is from genome assembly GCF_006517195.1 of Pseudomonas sp. NIBRBAC000502773. NCBI lineage: Bacteria > Pseudomonadati > Pseudomonadota > Gammaproteobacteria > Pseudomonadales > Pseudomonadaceae > Pseudomonas > Pseudomonas sp. NIBRBAC000502773. The sequence continues at coordinate 5,132,274 of NZ_CP041189.1, forward strand.
GGAATTTTCCGCCAGCCAAAATATTCATGGGCGATGCCGGAAGTGGATTTCTTGGCATGGCATTAGGCGTTCTATCACTCCAGGCGGCTTGGATCTCGCCCACGTTTTTTTGGGCCTGGCTGATACTCCTGGGCGTGTTCATTGTCGATGCCACGTTCACGTTGTTACGCCGTTTGGTACGAGGAGATAAGGTCTACGAAGCCCACCGTAGCCATGCATACCAGTTCGCATCACGCCGATTAGGCGCACATTTGCCTGTTACCCTGGCGGTAGGAGCAATCAACATTTTGTGGCTACTGCCTGCGGCATTGTGCCTGCTGATCTACGATTTGGATGGTGCGACGGTATTGACAGTGGCTTATGTTCCACTGGTTTTACTGGCAATCAAATTTCGAGCCGGTGAGTTGGAGCGTAGCATTGCATAACGTAAGGAGGATGGAATGTTACTTGGTGTAAGTTCAATAACTTGATAGGCAGGCGACTGCTTCACATCCTGTAATGGACACGTTTTTGACAGTTGCCTGATATCACCTAAGTTTGAAAAGCAGCTTCGGAAAAGCTGCTTTTCTCTCAACGATGTCATGGAGCGTCACCAATGCAAAACACCTACCTCACCTCCCTAATCTTCGCCTTCCTCACCAGCCTCTCCGTCGCCACCAACGCAGCCCCGTCCATCAAACCCGAAGCCCAAACCCCGATCACCGCCCAGATGACCCAGGGCGAGCAATCTGCCAAGGTCAACCTGAACGCCGCCGACGCCGAAACCCTGCGCCGTGACCTCTTCGGTATCGGTGCCGCTAAAGCCAAGGCGATCATCGCCTATCGCGACAGCAATGGTCCGTTCACGGCGGTGGATGAGTTGTTGGAAGTGAAGGGGATCGGCAAGGCGTTGCTGGAGAAAAATCGCGATAGGTTGGTCATCAACTGATCTATCCAGGAGGCCGGTCATTGATCGGCCTTTTTAGTCTCCGGGTTCTGCGTTTTCAGGCGTTCGCGCACCACGGCCATGATCCTTGTTGCCAATTGAGGGTCTTCAACACTCCTGGCCAGTACCAATGCGCCCACCAGTGTCGACATCATCACCAGGCTCTCTGCATCACACCGCTCCTCTCCCAATGCTGTTTCTATTTGCTTGAGCCTTGCGTCGAGCACCTTGTCCGTTGTCGCGCTGGGTTGGCCTCTCAGTCCCAGCTCTGAAGACATCGTTGGCAACGGGCAGCCCTGGTCCGGGGAGGTCAGGTGCCATTCCGACAGGTAACTGTCGATAAACGCGCTCAACGGCTGTTCCTGGCTGAACAGCATGTCGCAATGGGCGTCCAGGTCTGCAGCCGCCGCCTGCAGGGCTGTCTCCACCAACTCGCCCTTGGATTTGAAATGCGCGTAAAAGCCGCCATGGGTCAGGTTCAAGGCTTTCATCAGGGGCTGCAGGCCGGTGGCGTCGATGCCATCGCGGCGAAAGCGCGCAGAGGCTTCCTTGATGATGCGTTGGTGGGTTTGAGCTTTGTGGTTCTGTGAATAACGCATGGGGCATGCCTCGGTTACAGGCGGGCATTTTAACCAACTTGACCTTTTTTACACACTCGTCGGCATGCAGGGCGTTGGCATGAAATGTGATTACATCTAGACGGAAGATTGTTCAACAATCGTGAGGTGGTCATGAGGCTCAGTTTGTCTTTAGCCGACCAGATTGCCCTGGAGCTGCGTGCCGACATCATTGCGGGGCGGTTATTGCCAGGCATGGCATTGGTCGAGGTGGATCTGGTCAAGGCCTACAGTGCGTCGCGCAATACGATTCGCGAAGCCTTGCACCGTCTGGGGCAGGAGGGGTTGACCCGTTATGTGCGTAACAAGGGCGTCATGGTGCGGCGGTTGGAGCGGGAGGAAGTCCGCGATCTGTTTGTAGTCCGCCGTACCCTGGAGTTGCAGGCCATCGCCGGAAGCAGCGCCCTGACGCACGAGCAATCCGAACGCCTGCAAAACGCCATTGACGCCACCACCCTGGCCCGTGAGCGCGAGGATTGGCGTGAAGTGGCCACCCACAGTTTGCTGTTCCATCAGCACATCGTCGGGTTGATGGGCAGCCCGTTGTTCGATGAGTTTTTTGCCCAGGTCATCGCCCAGTTGCGCCTGGTGTTTTGCGCCGCGCCTGATGAGCAACGTTTCCAGTCGCCCTGGCTGGAGCGTGATCGTGAGATTTATCAATGGCTGGTCAAGCACGACAAATTGGCTGCAGGGGAGGCAATGAGCCTGTACCTGGATGATTCGGAACGCCTGTCCTTGGCCCTGTTTACCCACCCCTGATCGAGGATCTGCATCATGTACAAAGACTATCCGGCCGCTTATCAGGTCAGCAAGGGTTCGGCGTTGCAGGTCGACGCGGCATTTTACGAGCGCATTCGTGACCGAAAAGATCAGCGCAGCTTGATCGAGCAGTTCGAGGTACCGATTCGCACGGGCAGGGCGTGGAAGGTGCCCGCCGGGCATGTGTTTCGTGTCACCACGCCCGTGGGCCCGCAGGTGGGGACTTCAATGTGTGGAACGCCAATGACCCCCGCGAACGTCTTTGGGCTGCACGTACCCGTCAGTTGCAAGGGGCGCATGTGAGCACTCATGACCGACTATGGTCGAATCTGCCATTTCTAAGGCCCCTGGTGACCATCACCGATGACAGCCTGGCCAGTTACGGCATCGATGAGCACGGCGGTCGTCTGCATGACTTGCTCGGTACGCGCTGCGATCCCTATGTGAACCGCATGCTCACCGGCGAGGACTTCCATCACCATTGCCACTCCAACCTGACCCGCGCGGTATTACCCCATGGTCTGACGGAATTCGACGTGCATGACGTGCTGAATATTTTCCAGTGCACGGGCCTCAATCACGACGATATGTATTTCATGAAAGCCTGCCCGGCGCAGAAGGGCGATTACCTGGAGTTCTTTGCCGAGATTGATTTGCTCTGCGCGCTGTCGACGTGCCCGGGCGGGGACTTGTCGCTGCCGATGTGGGGGCCGGATGCGCAGGATCCGCTGACGGTGTGCCGTCCGTTGGGGGTTGAGATTTATCGGTTGGAGGACGAGTTGCTGGACGGCTGGAGCCAGCCGGAGCGTGCTGCCTATAAAGGGCAGCACGGGTTGCAGATTGCCAAGGCGGATTGGGAGTAAGCGTCCCTAGCGGTCCTGCGCGTCCTTGGCATCCGCCTGGGCGTTGCGCTCGGCCACGCGTTTGCGTTGTTCGTCGGTGAGTTCCACCTTGTTGGCGCTGTCACGCAGCATCATCAGCCCTCCGACGATCGACCCGATCGCAACCACCATAATCAACCACGCATACCACGGCATAAGGCTCTCCTTGAGGCAGATTACCGTCGGAGAATTTTCCCACGGCAATAACTACTTTGAGTGACGGGCTTTCTGAGTAGTTCAGTGTAGGCCCGTTCTGCCTCGAAACCTTAGAGCCCGGTCAACATTGCGTCTGCCGGCGCATCGGCACGATCCTGTGCGGTCATCTGGAAGTAGATGAAACCCACCGCCATAAAACCGAGGAAGATCAGCCCGATCAGCGTGTTGAACCACGCCATGGCCACCAGGCACACCACGGCCAGCGCCAGCGCAATGCCGGGCACGATCGGATAACCCGGCGCGCGGAAGGTACGTTCCAGCAGCGGCTCGGTCTTACGCAGTTTGAACAGGCTGAGCATGCTCATGATGTACATCACAATGGCACCGAACACCGCCATGGTGATCATCGCCGCGGTCAATGTCATGCCACCCAGGTTGATCAGGCCATCGCTGTAGATGGCGGCGATGCCGACCACGCCACCGGCGATGATTGCCCGGTGTGGTGTCTGAAAGCGCGATAATTTGGCGAGGAAGGAGGGCAGGTAACCGGCGCGGGCCAGGGCAAAGAACTGGCGCGAGTAGCCCAGGATAATGCCGTGGAAGCTCGCCACCAGGCCGAACAGGCCGATCCAGACCAGCATGTGCAGCCAGCCGGAGTTGTCGCCCACCACGGTTTTCATCGCCTGCGGTAGTGGATCGTTGATGTTCGACAGGGTGCGCCAGTCGCCCACGCCGCCGGCGAAGAACATCACGCCCATGGCCAGGATCACCAGGGTCAGGATGCCGCTGATGTAGGCCTTTGGAATGGTGCGCTTCGGATCTTTCGCTTCCTCGGCCGCCATGGCTGCGCCTTCGATGGCCAGGAAGAACCAGATGGCAAACGGAATCGCCGCAAACATCCCGGCAATCGCCGGGGCGCCGAAGGTATCTGAACCGGCCCAGCCGTTCAGGGCAAAGTTGCTGAAGCTGAACGCGGGCGCGACCACGCCCATGAACACCAGCAGCTCGGCGACGGCGAGCACGCACACCACCAGCTCGAAGGTCGCGGCCAGTTTTACGCCGAGAATATTCAGCCCCATGAACACGATGTAGGCACCGACAGCCGCATGCTTGGGGTCCAGGGCTGGGAACTGCACATTCAGATACGCGCCGATCGCCAGGGCGATGGCAGGCGGGGCGAAGACAAATTCGATCAGTGTGGCGAGGCCTGCGATCAAGCCGCCTTTCTCCCCAAAGGCGCGACGACTGTAGGCAAACGGCCCGCCTGCGTGAGGAATGGCGGTAGTCAGCTCGGTGAAACTGAAGATAAAGCAGGTGTACATCGCGGCGACCATCAGCGAGGTCACCAGGAAGCCCAAGGTCCCGGCCACGCCCCAGCCGTAGCTCCAGCCGAAGTATTCCCCGGAAATCACCAGCCCGACGGCAATGCCCCATAAATGCAGGGTGCCCAAGGTGGGTTTGAGTTGTGTGTTCATTGTGCTGCGCTCCCTGAACGGTTTGGAATGATTCAAGGTGTTGCAGCGGCCATGCCAGCCTGAGAATCATTGTCGTAAAGCGGCGCAACTGTCGTGTGGGGGATGGTTTGGCGTTTGAAATTTGCCGGTGTCGCACCAGATAGGTGCGGCGGTCACGGTGCCGGCGCTATCGGGAGCAAGCCCCCTCCCACAGGTTGACTGGCGCTCGGCATGACAACGCGGTCAAGTGTGGGAGGGGGGCTTGCCCCCGATAGCGCCCGCCCAGACGCTGGAAACCCCCAGTGTAAACCCCGCATAAACCCACTCTTTACGCCATCTTTACGCCCCGCCCAGCCCGTCGCTCTCGTTCCTTTACGCCACTCCTGCGGACAATTGTCCCACACGCGGCACTCGCCGCTAAACGGAGAGACTTCCATGAGCGTTCTGGACGGGGTGTCACTGCTATTGGCCGTGGCGCTGTTCATTTATCTGCTGGTTGCGCTGTTACGCGCGGATCGGAACTAGGAGCTGGCCATGCACAGTTATGACTATTGGCTGATCATTGCCTTCTTTGCCGTGGTACTGGTGCCGGCACCGTTCCTGGGGCGGTTCTACTACAAGGTGATGGAAGGCCAGCGCACCTGGCTGAGCCCGGTGCTGGGGCCTGTCGAAAAAGCCTGTTATCGCCTGTCGGGGGTGGATGAACATCAGGAACAAAGCTGGCAGAAATACATGCTGGCCTTGCTCGCGTTCAACCTCGCGGGCTTTTTGCTGTTGTTCGCGATCCTGCTGTTCCAGGACTATCTCCCACTGAACCCGCAGAAATTGCCGGGCCAGGAATGGACCCTGGCCTTCAATACTGCGGTCAGTTTCATGACCAACACCAACTGGCAGTCCTACAGCGGTGAGGCGTCCCTGAGCTATCTCAGCCAGATGGCTGGCCTGACCGTGCAGAACTTCGTCAGTGCGGCCACCGGCCTGGCCGTCCTGGTCGCGCTGTGCCGTGGGATCGGGCGCAAATCCGCCAGGACCCTGGGTAACTTCTGGGTCGACATGACCCGCGCCACGCTCTACGGCCTGCTGCCGTTGTGCCTGGTGCTGGCGCTGTTCCTGGTATGGCAGGGCGTACCGCAAACCTTCGCGCACTATGTGGATGCCGTGACCCTGCAAGGCGTGGATCAAGTGGTCCCCCTGGGCCCGGCAGCCAGCCAGATTGCGATCAAGCAACTGGGCACCAACGGCGGCGGCTTCTTCGGCGTCAACTCGGCGCACCCGTTTGAAGACCCCACCGCCTGGGCCAACCTGTTCGAAGTGGCTTCGATCATCCTGATCCCGGTGGCGTTGGTATTCACCTTCGGCCACTACGTGAAAGACCTGCGTCAGAGCCGCGCGATCCTCGGCTGCATGCTAGCGCTGTTCCTGATCGGCGGCGCCACTTCCCTGTGGTCCGAATACCAGCCCAACCCGACCTTGAACAACCCGGCCGTCGAGCAGACCGCACCGCTGGAAGGCAAGGAAGCGCGCTTCGGCACCACCGGCACGGTGTTGTGGTCGGTGACCACCACCGCGGCGTCCAACGGTTCGGTCAACGGCATGCAAGACAGCCTCAACCCCCTCAGTGGGATGGTGGCGCTGGTCAACATGATGGTCGGCGAAGTGATCTTCGGCGGCGTCGGCGCCGGTATGTACGGCATGTTGCTCAACGTGTTGATCGCGGTGTTCCTGGCCGGCCTGATGATCGGCCGCACCCCGGAATACCTGGGCAAGAAACTCCAGGCCAAGGAAGTGCAGCTGCTGGTCGTGACCCTGCTGGTGATGCCTGTGGGCGTGCTGGTACTGGGTGCCATCGCCGCGAGCCTGCCCGGACCTGCCGGCGCGATCAGTAACCCTGGCCCTCACGGTTTCAGCCAGTTGCTGTACGCCTACACCTCGGCCAGCGCCAACAACGGCTCGGCGTTCGGTGGTTTCAGTGCCAACACGCCGTTCCACAACCTGATGCTGGGCCTGGGCATGTTGATCGGCCGCTTCGGCTACATCCTCCCGGTACTGGCCCTGGCCGGCAGCCTGGCGATGAAGAAGACCGCACCGATTGGCCAGAACAGCTTCCCGACCCATGGTCCGCTGTTCGTGACCCTGTTGACCGTGACTATTTTGCTGGTGGGCGGCCTGACTTTCCTGCCGACGCTGGCGCTGGGGCCCATCGCTGAACACTTGAGCATGGGCTTCTAAAAAGGGGATATGAACATGAATATGCCTGCAAAAAACGCGGCCCCGGTCAAAACCCAGGAACCCGCCAAAACCGCCGTCTCTGCCCTGTGGCGCCCGGCGCTGGTCCAGGCGTTCGTCAAGCTGGACCCGCGCCAGCTGCAACGCTCGCCGGTGATGCTGGTGGTCGAGCTGACCGCCATCCTCACCACCGTGCTGTGCTTTGTCCCCGACACCGCCGTACCGACGTATGTGGCCGTGCAAATCGCCGTGTGGCTGTGGTTCACCGTGCTGTTCGCCAACTTCGCCGAAGCCTTGGCCGAAGGACGCGGCAAGGCCCGTGCCGACAGCCTCAAGGCCGGCAGCGAAGGCCTGAGCGCACGGCGTAAGGAAGCCGATGGCAGCTTCAAGGTCGTGCCGGCCACCAGTCTGCGAAAAGGTGATGTGGTGCGTGTGGCCGCCGGGGAAATGATCCCCGGCGACGGCGAGGTCATCGAAGGCATCGCAGCGGTCAACGAAGCGGCGATCACCGGTGAATCCGCACCGGTGATCCGCGAGTCCGGCGGCGACCGCTCGGCCGTCACCGGCAATACGCGGCTGGTCTCGGACTGGCTGCTGATCCGCATCACCGCCAACCCCGGCGAATCCACCCTGGACCGCATGATCGCCCTGGTCGAAGGCGCCAAACGCCAGAAAACTCCCAACGAAGTCGCGCTGGATATCCTGCTGATCGGCCTGACCCTGATCTTCCTGCTGGTGGTCGTGACCTTGCAGCCCTTCGCCCACTTCGCCAACGGCAGCTTGCCCCTGGTGTTTTTGGTCGCACTGCTGGTGACGCTGATTCCTACCACCATCGGCGGCTTGTTGTCGGCCATCGGTATTGCCGGCATGGACCGCCTGGTGCGCCTCAATGTGATCGCCAAGTCCGGCCGTGCCGTGGAAGCGGCCGGTGACGTGCACGTGTTGCTGCTGGACAAGACCGGCACCATCACCTTCGGTAACCGTCGGTGCGCGGCGGTGGTTGCGGCGCCTGGCGTCAGCGGCAAGGAAGTGGCCGAAGGTGCGTTGTTTGCCTCTTTGGCCGATGACACGGCAGAAGGCAAATCCATTGTCGAATACCTGCGGGCTCTGCACCCGCAGGCCGAGCCATCCCTGGATGAGCTGACCGCGGTACCGTTCAGCGCCGAGACCCGCTTGTCCGGTGTCGACTACCAGGGTCGCGTGTTCCGCAAAGGCGCAGTGGATTCGTTGCTGGCATTTATCGGCCAGCCACGCAGCGACCTGCAACCGGCATTGGCGCGGGAAATCGACAAGATCGCCCAGAGCGGCGGCACGCCCTTGCTGGTGTGTGCCGACGGCAAATTGCTCGGTGCGATCCACCTCAAGGACGTGGTCAAGCCCGGTATCCGCGAACGTTTCGCCGAGCTGCGCAAGCTGGGCATTCGTACGGTGATGGTCACCGGTGACAACCCGCTGACGGCCGCTGCGATTGCTGCCGAAGCCGGTGTGGATGACGTGCTGGCCGAAGCGACCCCGGAGAAAAAACTCGCGCGCATCCGTCACGAGCAAAACGACGGCCGCCTGGTGGCGATGTGCGGCGACGGTGCCAACGACGCCCCGGCACTGGCCCAGGCGGACGTCGGCATGGCGATGAACGACGGCACCCAGGCCGCCCGCGAGGCCGCCAATATGGTCGACCTCGACAGCGACCCCACCAAGCTGCTGGACGTGGTGCAGATCGGCAAGGAGTTGCTGGTGACTCGCGGCGCGTTGACCACCTTTTCCATCGCCAATGATGTGGCCAAGTACTTCGCGATCCTGCCGGCGTTGTTCGCCTCGATCTACCCGCAGTTGGGCGTGCTCAACGTGATGCACTTGCAGAGCCCCCAGAGCGCGATTCTCTCGGCCATCGTGTTCAACGCGCTGATCATCGTGGTGCTGATTCCCCTGGCGCTGCGCGGTGTGCGTGTGCAGGCCGCGAGTGCGGCGGCGTTGCTGCGGCGCAACCTGCTGATCTATGGCCTGGGCGGGTTGCTGGTGCCGTTCGTGGGCATCAAGGCGATCGACATGCTGCTGACCGCGCTGCACCTGGTGTGACCCGATGCCTGTGGGCACCACCCCGGTGCCCACAGGTTGCAAAGACTGAATTGAGGAATTTGAAATGTCCAACATAATCCGCCCGGCCCTGAGCCTGCTGGTGCTCATGACCCTGATCACCGGCGTGGCCTACCCACTGGTGGTGACCGGTGTCGCCCAAGTCGCCTTCCCGGACCAGGCCAACGGCAGCCTGGTGCGCGATGCCAGCGGCAAGGTGCGTGGCTCCAGCCTGATCGCCCAGGAGTTTACCGGTGACAGCTGGTTCCATCCGCGCCCTTCGGCGGGGGCCTTTGCGACGGTTTCCAGCAGCGCCAGTAACCTCGGCCCCAGCAACCCGGCCTTGGCCACCCGCGTGTTCGATGACGCGAGCAAGCAATTGGTGCCCGGCCAGGGCCCGGTGCCCTTGGTGTCGCTGACTACCTCCGGCAGCGGTCTTGATCCACACTTGCCACCCCAGGCGATTGCCTATCAACTGGCACGGGTGGCTGCCGCGCGAAATGTGCCGGTATCGACCCTGCAACGGTTGATGGATGAACATATCGAAAGCCCGCTGGTGGGGCCGCCGGTGGTGAATGTGCTGGCGCTGAACATGGCGTTGGAAAAGCTGTAACCCGATCAATACCTGAAGGACACTGCCCGCATGAGCGACTCCGGCCGCGCCGATGCCCTGCTAGCCGATCTACCCCGGGACGGCCGTGGCCGGCTCAAAGTTTTCCTCGGCGCCGCGCCGGGTGTGGGCAAGACCTACGCCATGCTCCAGGCTGCCCACACCCAACTGCGCCAGGGCGTCAAACTGATCGCCGGCGTGGTTGAAACCCACGGCCGCGCCGAGACCGAAGCCTTGCTCAGCGGCCTGCCGCAACAACCGCTGTTGCGCAGCGAATACCGTGGCGTGATGCTCGAAGAAATGGACCTCGACGGCCTGCTCGCCGCCAAGCCCAAGCTGGTGCTGGTGGACGAACTGGCCCACAGCAACGCCCCCGGCAGCCGCCATGAAAAGCGCTGGCAAGACATCCAGGAACTGCTCGCCGCCGGCATCAACGTGTTTACCACGGTCAACGTCCAGCACCTGGAAAGCCTGAATGACCAGGTCCGCGGGATCACCGGTGTGCAGGTCCGCGAAACCCTGCCGGATTGGGTGCTGCAGGAAGCCGACGAACTGCTGCTGATCGACCTGCCGTCCCGCGAACTGCTCGAGCGTCTGCGCGACGGCAAAGTGTATGTGCCGGAGCAGGCCCGCGCCGCCATCGATGCGTTCTTTACCCAGACCAACCTGATGGCCCTGCGCGAGCTGGCGATGCAGACCGCCGCTGCCCACGTTGATGACGATTTGGCCCAGGGCTATCGCCAGCTCGGCCAGGCGGCGCCGGCGGTGCGTGGGCGTTTGTTGGTGGGCGTGGATGGCGATGCGCAAGCCGAACGCCTGGTGCGCCATGCCAGTCGCGTCGCCCAGCGCCGGCATTTGCCGTGGAGCCTGGTGCATATCGACAACGGCCGTGCGCGGGATGAGCAGGCCCGTCTGCGCCTGCAAAACGCCCAGCAACTGGCCGAGCGTCTTGGCGGCGAAGTGGTGCTGCTGCGGGCGGGGGAGGTGGCCAAGACTTTGATCCAGCATGCCGCCGAACGCCGCGCCAGCCTGCTGTTGGTGGGGCAGTCGCGAATGCGTTGGCGGCGTCGCCTGTTCGGTGGCGGCTTGGCGGCGCGCCTGTTGCGTAATGCCCGGGGCTTGGAAATCAACGTCCTCGACAGCGACGATGTGCCCGCAGCCCCACGCCTGCCGGATGTGCGCGGCCTGGTGTGGTTCGATTACGCCTTGGCCGTGGTTGCGACTGTCGTCGCCGCCGCTGTGGCCTGGGCCGTGTCCAGCGTATTGCCGTTGCCGAATATCTCGCTGGTGTTTCTCGCCGCCGTGCTGCTGGTGGCGGTGCGCAGCAGCCTGGGGCCGTCCCTGGTGTGTGCGGCGTTGTCGTTCCTGACCTATGACTTCCTGTTTATTCCGCCGAATTTCTCCTTCGCCATCCAGCGCGAAGAGGACGTGCTGACGCTGTTGTTCTTCCTGCTGATGGCGGCGCTCACCGGTAACCTTGCTGCGCGCCAGCGCCGGCAGTTGCAGGCATTGCGCGACACCCAGGAAGAAACCGGCGAACTGCTCGACCTGTCGCGCAAACTCACCGCCGCCACCGACCGCCAGGCGGTGATCAGTGCCGCCGCCCACCATCTGGAAGGTTGGAGCGACCTGGATCTGTGCCTGGTCAATCGCGACGGCCAGGGTGGCTGGAAAGTCGAGACCGGCGGCCCGCTGACCTTCACCGAAGCCGAACGGGCTGCGGCCGATTGGGCCTGGCAGCATGACCAGCCGGCAGGCATGGGCACCGGCACCTTGCCGTTCGGCCGCTGGTGGTGGTGGCCGTTGTCGGGCGAAGAAGGCCCGCTCGGGTTGCTCGGCGTCAGTGCCAAGCCGGGCCTGGAATTGAGCGGCCAACGCCGTCGCTTGCTCACCGCCTTGAGCCAGCCCCTGGCCCAGGCCCTGGCGCGGGCACAGTTGGCCCAGGAGCTGGAATCCGCACGTTTGCATGGCGAAACCGAGCAACTGCGCAGCGCCTTGCTGGCGTCGGTGTCCCACGATTTGCGCACACCGTTGACCTCCATGCGCGGCAGTATCGACAGCCTGCTGGCGCTCGGCGAAGCCATCCCCCTGGAGGATCGTCGCGAGTTGCTCGAAGGTACTCGTGATGAAGCCGAGCGCCTGGACCGCTATATCCAGAACCTGCTGGACATGACGCGACTGGGCCATGGCGCGCTGAAGCTGGCGCGGGACTGGGTGTCGCCCGGCGATATTGTCGGCAGTGCGCTCGGGCGTTTGCGCGCGGTGCTGGCGCCGCTGCAGGTGAGCACCGATGTGCCCGCGGAGTTGCCGCTGCTCTATGTCCATGCCGCGTTGATCGAGCAGGCACTGGTCAATGTGCTGGAAAATGCCGCGCGCTTTTCACCGCCCCACGGTCGATTGCAACTGAGCGCCGGCGTCTCGGATAACCGATTGTTTTTCGCCGTGGCGGATGAGGGGCCCGGTATTCCTGAGGATGAGCGGGCGAAGATCTTCGACATGTTCTACACCGCCGCACGCGGTGATCGAGGCGGGCAGGGCACCGGCCTGGGCCTGGCGATCTGCCAGGGCATGGTCGGCGCCCATGGTGGGCATATCAGCGTGGCCGATGGCATTGAGGGGCGCGGTACCTGTATCACGCTGTTCCTGCCATTGCCGACACAGCCTGGCCTGGAAGGCGAGGCGTGAGCTACCCTGTTTTCTCTACGGATGTTGATTGGACGCCATGAGCCAGACCGCGACGATTTTAGTCATTGATGACGAACCGCAGATCCGCAAATTCCTGCGCATCAGCCTGGCCTCCCAGGGTTACAAAGTGATCGAGGCCGGCACCGGCAACGAAGGCCTGGCCCAGGCGGCGTTGAGCAAGCCCGACTTGCTGGTGCTCGACCTGGGCCTGCCGGACATGGACGGCCAGCAGGTGTTGCGCGAGTTTCGTGAGTGGTCGACGGTACCGGTGCTGGTGCTATCGGTGCGGGCCAGCGAAGAGCAGAAGGTCGAAGCCCTTGACGGTGGTGCCAATGATTATGTCACCAAGCCATTCGGCATCCAGGAGTTCCTGGCCCGCGTGCGCGCCTTGTTGCGCCAGGCGCCTGTGGGCGAGACCCAGGAAGCGGCGCTGCAGTTTGGCCCGTTGACGGTGGACCTGGCCTATCGCCGCGTGCTGCTGGACGGCGCCGAGGTGGCACTGACCCGCAAGGAATACGCGGTGCTGGCACAACTGGCGCGACACCCGGGACGGGTGATCACCCAACAGCAACTGCTCAAGGACATCTGGGGCCCGACCCACACCGACGACAGTCACTACCTGCGGATTGTGGTGGGGCATCTGCGCCAGAAGCTGGCGGATGATCCGACCCAGCCGAGGTTTATCGTGACCGAGGCTGGAGTGGGGTATCGATTGTTGAGTGCCTGAGGCGATCTGTCAGCCTCTCTGTGGTTCTGTGGTTCTGTGGTTCTGTGGTTCTGTGGTTTCTGTGGTGAGCGGGCTTGCCCCGCGTTGGGCTGCGTAGCAGCCCCAAAACCAGGCCCAAAGGAGTACCTGACACTACGCGTTCCTCATTGAGTGGGGCCGCTGCGCATCCCAACGCGGGGCAAGCCCGCTCACCACCGCTCTAGCGACACAGCTGTCTCAACGCTGCTCACTCTCATAGCGATCCAGGGTATCACTGGCAATTTCCCGCCCAAGTGCGATCAGCTCCGGCGCCTTGTAGAACTCGAAAAACCGGCACACCCGCTTCGGCACGTTGATCAGTACATCCGGCGGGTAGCCAGCGATCTTGTATTGCGCCAGCGAAGTCTGCATCACCTCGAAACTCTGGTTGATCAGATCCAGCAATGACGCCGGCCCGACGTTATCGATGATGAATGAACCGGTGGCCGACTTCGGCGCCCCCGGCTTTTCCGGTGCGGCGGCAGGTTGCTGGGATTCGGGTTCGGCCGACTCCAGCCACGGATTGATCTCGGCCGCCTGGGCCTGCAAGGCTTCCTGCTCAAGTTTCATCAACTGCTCGGCCTGCTTGCGGCGAAACGGCAGGTGCGAACCCAGTGATTTCGCCAGGCTGTTGAAGCGGCTCTTGAACGCCGGCGGGCGCTGGATCACCGGCAGCTGGTAGTGTTTCTGGTTGGTGGCGTTAAGGTTGACCGCGATAATCAAGTCACAATGGCTCGACACCACCGGCACGATCGGTAGCGGGTTGAGCAGGCCGCCGTCCACCAGCATGCGGTTGCCTTGCATCACCGGGGTGAACAGGCTGGGAATCGCCGCCGAGGCGCGCATGGCCTGGTGCAGGCAGCCTTCCTGGAACCAGATTTCCTGTTGGTTGGTCAGGTCGGTGGCGACGGCGGTGTAGGGGATGCGCAGCTCTTCGATAGTGATCTCGCCGACGATCTTGCGGATTTGCCCGAAGACCTTTTCGCCACGAATCGCCCCAAGGCGGAAACTCACGTCCACCAGGCGCAGCACGTCGAGGTAGTCGAGGCTTTCAATCCAGTTTCGATACTCGTTCAGTTTGCCCGCGGCGTAGATCCCGCCCACCACGGCACCCATGGAGCAACCGGCGATACAGGCGATGTCGTAACCGCGCCGTTCGATTTCCTCGATCACCCCGATATGGGCGTAGCCCCGGGCCCCGCCGGATCCCAACACCAAGGCAACACGTTTCTTCATGGTCGATGTCCTTCATAAACGGGGGCCCACAATGCGCCTATTGTGGGGGCCGCTTCAATCTTGGTTGCGCCTGGCAATATTTTTCAAGAATAGCGCCCAGGCTCGGGTATGCTCTGGCAATAGGTACTACCGATTTCAGGCTAAGGACAAGGCACTTTTTCTTGTAGGCAACGTCTACAGGCGTACGACTGTTTTTCTTTATTTTGAGGTGTCATCGATGAAAGCCTGGATGTGTGTGCCTGTGATCATGTTGGCCTTGGCGGGTTGTGCCGGGAAAACCGCATACCGCGACAGCTGTGGCTCGCAATTGGATGCCGCTTGGAAAGAGCTCGACCTGGCCAAGGCCGAAGGTTTTGCCGGCACCGTCAGCTACTCCAAGGCCTTGTCGTTGTTGACTGGCGCCAAGACCCAGCAGCAATTCGAGGCGTTTGAAGGCTGCTCCAACAAGGCCGAAAAAGCGCGGTTCTATATTCGTGAGTCGCGCGCCGGGCGTTGACGTGCAGCGCAGAGTGGGATTTTTCATCTGAGAGTGAGGGCAGGATGTCAGCTTTGGTCGATCAGTTAGTCGCTCAGGTCATTGGCCTGGAAGTAGGGTTACTGAGCTGCCAGGCTCGCCTCGCTGCCGTCACCGATGATGAAGCCCTGCATGATCTGCGCACCACCGTGCGCCGCCTGCGTAGCCTGTTGCGTCCTTTGCGCGGGCTGCCGGGCGTAGAACAGCTTGAATTGGCCGCCGGTACGGTCGGCCAGTTGACGACGCCGCTGCGCGACCGAGAGGTGCTGGCGGCGTATTTGCATCAGCATGGTTATCACGAGGCCGCTGATCGACGCCTGCGCCTGCAACCCGACGCCTATCGCCAGGTGGCACAAGGCCCGGAAGTTGCCCATCTGCTGCTGATCCTTGATGCATTCCCGCGCTTTATCCGCGCCTCGGAGCACCAGAAATTGCTCAAGGGTTTGCGACCGCGCATCGAGAAGCGCCTGGCCAAGCAATGGCAGAAACTCGATCAAGCGCTGAAAGATCCAGACCATGATCGCCACCGTTTGCGCTTGTTGATCAAGCGTGTGCGCTATGCCGCCGAGGCTTACCCCCAGCTGGATAAGTTGCCCGCCAATGCCCTGCCACGCCTGAAGAAAGCCCAAGCGGCACTGGGTGATTGGCATGACTGCTGGCAATGGTTGGCCCAGGCCGAACATCAAGCTGATCTGCAGCCCTGTGTTGCGATTTGGCATCGCACCATGGCCAAGGCCGAAGGGCAGGCGGATCGCGTGCTGGACAAACTCAGCGCGGATTGTTTCTAAGGCGGTCCGGCTTTTGGCCGGAATGAGCGCTGTACCTTGCCCGCGCGCTGGTTAAGATCGCCCATCTGTTTTTTTTGATGTGAGGTCGCCATGCGCTTTAGTGATTTGCTCGACGCCGCCCGAAGCAACCCGCTGGATGTCACCATTCCCGCTGAATGGGCCCAGGGCCGCGCCACGTTCGGTGGCCTGGTTGCTGCGTTGCAATACGAAGCCTTGCGCGCCGAGGTGCCGACGGACCGCCCATTGCGCTCGCTTGCGATCACCTTCGTTGGCCCGGTCGCGCCCGATATACCCGCCAGCTATCAAGTCGAAGTGTTGCGTGAAGGCAAGGCGGTCAGCCAGTTGCTCGGCCGTGTTGTGCAGAACGGTGAGGTCGCGACCCTGGTACAGGCAAGTTTTGGCGCATCCCGCGAGTCGGAAATCGATGTGGCCAGCGAGCCGCCGCCGACGTTCAAGCACTGGGATGAGTGCCAGGAACTGCCCTATATCAAGGGCGTCACGCCTGAGTTCATGCGCCACCTGGCGATGCGCTGGAGCGTTGGCGGTTTGCCGTTTACCGGGAATAAATCCCGCGAGATGGGCGGTTGGGTTCGTTTGCGCGGGGATGTGAAGGAAGAACCGCTGACCGAAGCGCATATCCTCGCCCTGGTCGACGCCTGGCCACCGGCGTTGCTGCCGCACCTGAAAAAGCCCGCTCCGGGCAGCACCCTGACCTGGACCATCGAATTCATCCAGCCCTTGCAGGAATTGACGACCCTGGACTGGTGCCAGTACCACGTCAGCATCGAGCATGCGCGCGACGGCTACGGCCACGCCGCCGCCGCGTTGTGGAGCCCAACCGGTGCGTTGATCGCCCTCAGTCGCCAGACCGTGGTGGTCTTCGCCTGATCGTCAGTGGCGGTGGCGCAGCCGCCAGGCACGCCACCAGCCACCGCTCAACACAAAGCGCGGGAACGTCAGGAACTGCTCGACCACCAGGCGCTGTACCGCGTCTTTACGATCACTGAACGGCTCACCGGCCTCGGCTTCCAGGCTATGGCCATGACGCTGCAACGCCAGGCCTGCGAGGATGCCGACTACGCCAATGGCGAAACTGGCCAGGCTCAGGCTGAACACACCGGACACAATCAACAGAAACCCGATGATAAACAGCGGCACGGCAATCAGGTGCAACGCCAGGTTGGTCGGGTGCTGATGGCTTTGCGGGTAGTTACGCCATTGCCAGGCGGGGAGATTGGGATGACGTTTGCCCATGATGGTGAACCCTCTGTCCGTTGAAATAACATGGGGAGAGTTTAGGTGGGGGTGGGCGGGTGGGCGAATTGGGGTTGGCTATAGCGCTCATAGTTTCTGTTATGTAAATCATCTAGTCCTTTCTCCCATCTATTCTACAAAACTTATGCTGGCCAGCTATGATCTCCTGGTTCAGGACAATTTATATAAACTGACGGCCCAGCCATAGACAGCCACTTTGATTTAAATTCAATAGAGGCATTTTCTGATTTTGCGTTGAAAATAAAGTGCTCGTTTTTTTGCGTTATTTTCGCAATGAAAATTTCCCGGCGAGGAAGATTGGTTATCTGCAGGTTACTTATTGCGTTACAGGTTAGCCCAATCCTGCATGTGTTGTATCCTTTATTCTCCAATTTTGGAGGTAAAAAATCTGGAAAGTCTGGTATGTCAAAACCAATGCTGAGAGAAGGTTGGTCGTTTTCTATCGTCAGAGAGTGTATATAAATCTCGCGAATTTCAATTGGACGACTGAACAATTTATTAAAAAATATTGTTCCTTCAAGATCATTCCAATGCTTCATTTTTTATCCTTAAATGGGTAGTGGTCTTTTGTTTCCGGGACTTTGCCGGTTCGCGGTGTATCAATTGGGCGTAGGTTGAAGTGAGAGCCTTGATCGCCTGCTCCGTTTTGAGCACCGAAATTATGCCCTGCTGAATGGTCTTGTATTAGTATTTTGGAACCATCGGCTCTCGTATATTGGTAGACCCTCGTCTTAATCGGTTTTCCAGAATTATCTAAAATTTTTTTTCATTTATATCTGACATTTTCACAGTGTTGTATTGTTTTTTTTGCGCCAGAACCCGCGTCGATAAATACATCGGGTTGTTGCGATGTCGGTATATTGGCGTCTCTTTTTGCTTCGCGGAATGCTCCTTTACGAGATACATAAGGTGCGTGAGGTTCAACAGGTATTGCGCAGGTTGGATTTTTCTTTACTACGCCGGTGCAACGGGCATTCAGTCCGAGTGGATCTACCCAACCCGTAGGGTTAGTCACGTACTGATACGCGTTGATCCCACCCGCCAACTTCACCGGATCAGGCGTCAGGTAACACCCAATATCCGGATTGTAGTAGCGATGCCGGTTGTAGTGCAGCCCGCTTTCCTGATCAAAGTACTGACCCTGGAAACGTAGCGGGTTGTCGATTGTGCCTTTGTCGAGTCGGCTGATCTGGCCGTAGGCGCGGTAGTGCGCGGACCAGACGATTTCGCCGTCGGGGTCGGTCAGTTCCTGCGGTGTGCCGAGGTGGTCGAGTTGGTAGTGGTAGGGCTTGGTGTCTTTTGGGCCGAAGCCTTCCAGCAGGGCGAGTGGCCTAAAACTATCGGGTTCGTAGAGATAGCTGCGATGGCGATCCGCATGGTGCTCGGCAATCAGCCTGTCGCCTTGCCAGAAAAACTCCGTTGTGAGGCCGTCCACGGTTTTGCTGATGCGCCGCCCAAACGGGTCGTATCGATAGCTTGCGGTTTGGCCGTTGGGTTGGGTGATGCCGATCAGCCGATGCTGGCAGTCGTAGCGGTATTCGGTGACGAGTTGATGGCCTTTGCCGCGTCGTTCACGGATGAGGTTGCCGAAAGCGTCATAGTCGTAGTGGCGGTCGCCCTGGATCATCAGGCGGTTGCCGGCGACGATGTCGGGGCCGGGACGGTCTTGCATCAGCAGGTTGCCGGCCGGAGTGTGGCCGAAGCGTTCCTGCAGGTCTTGGGAGTGGTCGGCGCGGGTCAGGCGGTGTAGCTGGTCGTAGTGGTAGTGGTGTTCGCCTTTGCGGGTGTCGAGCAGGCGGGTGAGGTTGCCGGATTTGTCGTAGTCGTATTGACGTCGGTACAGCGCGCCTTCGCTGTCACAGATACCGTGGTTGAACAGGCGGCCCTGTTCGTCGTGTTGGTAGCTGCTGAGCAGTTTCCCCTGGGCGCGTTGGTGTTCACGGCCGGTCCTGAACAGATGAGACGTTAGCAGCGTGCCATTTAACGCGACGCTGGCGAGGTGGCCGCCTTTCGCATGATTAAAAACCAGCCGGTTGTTATCGGGCAGGCGCAGGTGTTGAAGCTGGCCGCAGGTGTCGTAGCCGTAGCGCAAGGTGCCCCAGCCCTGGTGTTCGGCGGTGAGGCGGTTTTGTGGGTCGTATTCGTAGGCCAGCGCCCAGTGGCCGTCATCGACGCTGAGGAGGTTGCCCTGACGGTCGTAGGCGTAATCGACGGTATTGCCATCAGGCAGGTTTTTTCGTACGAGGCGCCCGGCGTGATCGCGCTCGTAGCGAGTAACGAGCTGACTGCCATCGTCACCGTGTTCGGTCTTTTCCTGCAGGTTGCCATTGAGGTCGTAGACGTAGGCCGTACGCTGCCCGTCAAACCCGGTTTCCTGCTGGATCAGGCCATTGGGGTGATAAGCAAGTCGGTAGGTCTCGCCAACTTCGTTTTCGATCTCGGTCAGCAGTAACCGCACGTTGTCGTAGCGGTACTTGACCTGACTACCGTCGGCGTTGATACGGCAGCTGATCAGGTGCAGGCCGTTGGCGTATTCGTAGCGGGTGACATGCCCCAGCTCATCGCGTTCGGCGGTGATTTTTCCGTAGGGGTTGTAGCTGTATTCCCGACACGCCCCACCGGGCAGCACCACGCGAACCAAGCGACCCACGCTGTCCCACTGATACTGGGTCAGCGCGCCATGCTCATCCTCGCGCGCCACCTGCCGGCCAAGATCGTCATAGCGATAACGCTTGATCCCGCCATTCGGCAGTTGCTCTTCAAGCAACTGTCCGCGCTCATTCCACACCAGCCGCTGACAACTGTGATCCGGGTACCAAACCCCAACCAGTTGCCCGTATTGGTCGTAGCTGTAATCCGTAACATGACCATCGGGATCGATCTTGCGGATGACATCGCCCTGGTCATTGCGCTCGTACTTCCAGACCGCCTCACCACGGCGCATAACCCGTACGAAGCCATTGTCATGCTCGTAGGACGTCGGCTCATCATCCCCGGGAAACAACGCCACCAAACGTCCGGCTTCGTCGTACTGATACGCCGTCACCGCCCCCAGCGGATCCTGCTCAACCGTCAGTCGGCCTTTGGCATCGTAGGATTTGAAATGCTGGGCACCGTCCGGATCAATCCGCTGCACCAGCCGCGCCCGGTCGTCATGGACGTACACTTCCTGGCTACCATCGGCGTTATGCAGCGTGACACTGCCGTCGTCCCCCCACACATACCGCGTATCCATCTGCGAAAAACTGGCCCAATGCCGAACACATCGCGCAGCCTTGCCAGCCCGTTCCCACGCCCAGAAGAAACTCGCCCCACCGGCCAGCCCACGCTCAAGAATCAAGTGCTGCTCGTCGTAGCGATAAACCTCGCTTTCGCCGACCGCATTGGTCGCCGAAACCAACCGTCCCAGGTCGTCATAGGCGTAGGAAACAACGTTCTGCTCGGTCACCCACTCGAAGGGTTCATGCCCCTTGGCGCGCTGAACCTGATAGTCCACCGCCACGATGTGGCCGAACGCATAGCGCAGGAACAGCGAACGCCCGACGCCGTTATCCAGCCGCTCAATCCGCCCCAAATAATCCCGAGAAATCCGCAGCCGGTTGTCATACGCATCGCTGATGGAGACCAACACCCCGTCGCGAAAGTGATAGAACCGTGATGCCTGGGCCAGCACCAGTTCATCCGGCGACGCGCCCAGATAGACCGCGGCTTCGGCCAGGCTATTGGTGATGGCAGGTCGAGCAACCGTCGGCAGTGGAAACCCAATCGAGCGGTTCTCATGGTCCGTCCACACCACCGAATCGCCCGACACCACCAGCCGATGCGCCAGCGAATGACTCCAGCCAAACCCCAACCCGCCATCCACTTCCACCGCACTGGTGCGATACAGCCGGGTCCACTCGAACGGCAAGATCCCATCCAACGTGCCGTCGGTGAGGGTGAGCAATTCCTCCCCGGTAACCATCGACACGGGGCAGCCGTTGGTGACGGTCTTATCCGAAGCCGCCGCCGCATCCCCGTTCGGGTTTTTCCCTGAAACCGGCACATCATCGACAGGCTCCTGCCTGACCAACACCGTCTGCCGAGTCTTCCTGCGAACCGCCGGCACCGGGTTCGAAACCACATGCTCCCCCGCCTTCAACGGCGCAACCGGTACGGTCTTGATCTCTGTCGCGGGGCCACCGAGCAGCAAAGGTTTAGCCGCCTCGGCATGCGCGTCCAATGTCGGCCCCACCAACTGATCAGCCAGCCTCTCCAGCCACTTGCGCGCTCTTCCGGATTTGATAGGCCCCAACACCTGAGCGCCCAGGCGAATCTGCACGCCCATGCCACGGGTCGCCCAGATCAGGAACAGATTGATCAACACCTCACCGCTGATCTCGCCCAGCACTTCATACAGCTCGGGCGGCGGCAGCAGGCGTAGCCAACTGACCATGGCCGACAGGTAGATAAACAGCAGCGGCTCATCGCTGAGCACCAACAGCCCCTTTGCAATGGCGTCCTTGCCCAGCTTCAGCAGTTCATCAAGTTCGGCCTGGGAGATGTATTGCAGCAACTTTTCGCTGTTGGCCTTGAGGTCCGCCAGCAAGTCATACAGCTGCGTAGCGTTGTCCCAAAGGTTGTAGAACGCCTTGGCAATCCCGGTGGAAAAGGCCAAGCCCTGCATCGCGCTCCGTTGGAGCGGCGGGGCGTTGGCGAAGTCGTCCCATTGGGGCTGGAAGGTCCTGGTCCATTCGTCACGCAGGTGACCTTCCAACCCCGCGATCACCGATTGATAAGACCCGTACAGTGCCTGGACGTGGTCCTTGGAAACGTTGGGATAGAAGGTGATTTGGTACGGCTGGTTGCGATCACACTCGGTGATTTCGAGGATGCCGCTGGGGCCGATGGTCCGATGGAGTGGTGCGCCGAGCGGGCTGCCGTCCTGGGCAATGGCTTGCAGCATCACCGGCGTATTGCCGATCGGTACAAACCGAGTGCTTTCGAACATATGCACCAGGGTCAGCGATCCCTGGGCATCGCACCTGGCTACGGTTTTACTGGGGGCTTTGGAGGAAGCCGGCGCCACCAGCGCCACCTCTTCCCCAACTTTGAACACCTGCTCCACTTCCAGTGCCGAAACGCTCCAGAAGCTCCCCGCCCACTCATCAAAGGTATTCAGGCAACCGCGAAAGTCACGAAAGACGCGCTCAACGTCCGGTGCCTTGGCATCCATGGGGGCCAGGACAAAGCTGGCAATCACGGGAATCAAGAGGCAGCCCCGACGACCAGGGCATTAACGGGTAGGTGCATCGGCGGTCCCTCGCACTGAATGATCAGGCGAGAGACTTTGGAGGGCTTCGTCAGGTAAAGAAGTCGGCGCTATTCGCCAGGACGGCTAGGAGGAGTCGCCAAAACTTCGGGTAAACGCAGAGTCGATCGTAGGAGTCGGATTACAGGTGGAGAAGCCCTACAGCTTCAGTTGCCCAATCGCCTTGCTCAACTCACCAGCCAACGTTGCCAGCTCATTGCTGGTGGTCGCCGAATCCACCGTCTGTTGCACGGTGTTCTCGGTCACATCACGAATGCTCACCACTGCGCGGTTCATCTCTTCGGCCACGTGGCTTTGCTGTTCGGCGGCGACGGCGATCTGGGTGTTGCTTTCACGCATTTGCGCCACGGCGCTGGTGATTTCGGCGAGTGCTGTGCCGGCTTCCAGGGCTTGTTGTACGCAGTCGTCGGCCTTGAACGAGCTTTCCTGCATGAAGTCCACCGCGTCGCGGGTGCCGGCCTGCAGCGCCGAGACCATGCGGGTGATTTCGTCGGTGGAGCTTTGCACGCGCTTGGCCAGGTTGCGCACTTCGTCGGCGACCACGGCAAACCCACGGCCCATTTCCCCGGCGCGAGCAGCTTCGATGGCGGCGTTGAGGGCGAGCAGATTGGTCTGTTCGGCGATGCTGTGGATCACACTGACCACGCTGTTGATTTTCTGGCTGTCTTCGGCCAGTTTCTGGATCATTTCGGCGGTCTGTTGCACGCCGGAAGACAGGCCGGCGATTGAATGCTGTACGCGGGTGACCACGTCCTGACCGCTGCCAGCGAGGGTATCGGCGGACTGGGACAAGTCGCGGGTGGCGCCGGCATGTTGGGCGATGTGGTAGACGGTGGCGGTCATTTCGTTGATGGCGGTGGCGGCCTGGTCGGTCTCGCTTTGCTGGCCAAGCATGCCGTGTTGTACCTCGTTCATGCTGCTGGCCAATCGAGCGGCACCCTCGTCCAGAAGCTTGGCGGTGCGCGCCACGGTGCTGACCACGCGCTGATAACCGGCTTGCATGGCATTGAAGGCGCTGGCCATCTGGCCGACTTCATCCTTGCAGGCCAATGGCACGCGGGCCGACAGGTCGCCGGTTTTCTCCACGTGCAGCATCACGTCCTTGAGGGTGTTTAGTTGGCTGAGCAGGAAGCGGATCAGCAATTGGGAGGCGCAGAGCATCGCCAGCATCAGGATCAGCACCGCCACGGCATAGTTGGCGAAGCGTTCACTGAATACCTGGCTCAGGCTGGGGGCGCGGGCGAGCACGGCGATGTACTGCCCATCAGGGCGGGCGATCACTTCAGCGCCCATCAGCGTGTTTTCGCCGAACAGCGGCATGGGGTTGAGTTCGACCCAACCCGTGTTGCTGCTCAGGGCTGACAGATCCTGATCGGCCAGCTGTGGGGCTTGGCCTCGGGCAAACGTCAGCCAGTGCTCGCTCTTGGGCAGGGCCTTGTCGGCCGGCCAGGCACCGAGCAATTGCGCCTGGGCCTGGGCCGAGGCCTGGGACGCATGGCTGCGCGATTGCTGTTCGAGATGCACGGCATACAGCACCAGAAGCAGGGTCGTGATAAAGGCGACCGCGTTGACGGCCCAGAATTTGTATTTCAGCGAGATATTGCTAAGCCAGGCACCCATGGAAGGTTTTCTCTGATAGCGGAAACAGCATTGGCAAGGTGCCATTATTGTGCCGCTACTCAGAAAAGCGGTTTTGACATGGGTCAATGCACCGCATCAATCCACGGCAGGCAGCCCAAAAAACGTGCGGGCACAGGCGGTGCTGTGCTGAGCCAGGTCCTCGGCCGTTTCGTTGCGGTGCAGGGCGACTTCGCGCAGCACTTCCGGTAGGTAGGCGGGTTCGTTACGGCCGTTTTTCGGCTTTGGACGCAGGGTGCGCGGCAGCAGGTAGGGCGCATCGCTTTCCAGCATCAGACGACCACGGGGAATTTCCCTGACCAACGGATGCAGGTGCGTCCCACGGCGCTCATCACAGATCCAGCCGGTAATGCCAATGTGCAAATCGAGATCGAGGTAGCTGAACAGCGCCGGTTGTTCGCCGGTGAAGCAATGCACCACGGCTGCGCTCAGGTGGTCGCGGTAGTCCTTGAGGATCTCCAGCAGGCGCTGGTTGGCGTCGCGCTCGTGGAGAAACACCGGCAGTTTGAGCTCAACCGCCAGCGCCAAGTGCTCTTCGAGGACTTTTTCCTGTTGCGGGCGCGGAGAGAAATCCCGATTGAAATCCAGCCCGCATTCGCCCACTGCACGCACGCGGCTTTCGTTGAGCAAACCACGCAGGCGCCTGGCGCTATCGCCGTTCCAATCGCTGGCGGAGTGGGGGTGGATGCCGGCCGTGCTGAACAGGCGCTGGCCGCTGTCATCGAGGTTGACGCACAGTTCAAAGGCCTGTTCGCTGCCGTCGACGCTGGTGCCGGTGAGCACCAATTGTTGCACCCCGGCGGCATAGGCGCGGTCGAGAACAGCCTGGTGCTTCTCGTCGAAACTGGGGTTGGTCAGGTTGACGCCGATATCAATGAGTTGCATGGTGCTATCTCCGCCTGCGGCCGGAAAGCATATCAGAGCTGTAGATTTATAAGAAAAACTAAGAACTACAACGAGTTATAGCTGTCTTTGAACGTCGCAAGTGACATCGTGATTGGCTGCACGCCTTGCACTGTGCCACCGTTGCGCGTCTTGCCAGCGCTTAAAGCGCTCTGTTTCTGACCCCAACAACTCGTTTTTCGCGAGGGTGTTGGCCAGTATTCTTTCCGGAGAGCGGATGATCCGACCCTCGGCGTTGCTTATGTTGTGCCTGACGCTGCTGCTGCCCGCAGCGGCGCTCGCACGTCTGGACGGGCCACTGGAAGTGACCAGGCCCGGCAAGGTGCGCGATCTGGCGGAAATTCGCTCGAGTCGCACCCTGCGTGTACTGGTCAACCAGAGCCGTAACAGTTCCGGCGAAGTCCAGGGCCAGGCCATTGGTGTCGAATACCATCGCCTGCGTGCGTTCGAGCAATACCTCAATGGCCACGCCCGGGATGGCCAGGAAATCAACCTCAAGATCATTCCCAAGGCCAAGGACCAACTGCTCGGCGCATTGGCCCGTGGCGAAGGTGACCTGGTGGCCCCCGGTGAATTGCTGGATGTGAAGGCCGCACACAAGATCAGCACCAGTGATCCGATCGCCAGCGGTGTGCCGTTATGGCTGGTGGGGGTGAAGGGGGAGCGGCGGTTTACCAAGCTGGAGCAACTGTCCGGACGTACCCTGGCGCTGACCACCGGCAGCGCGGCGGCGGATGCCATCAGCCAGGTCAACCAGAAGCTGGCCTTGCACAAACAGCCGCCGGTAAAAGTGGAATGGGTGGACCCGACCCTCGCGGTTGAGGATGTGCTGGAGATGGTCCAGGCGGGTATTTTTCACCTGACGATCGTCGAGAAGCCGATTGCCGAACGCTGGTCGAAGATCCTGCCCAAGTTGCGTTTCGACAAGCAGGTGGCAATCAGCGAACCGGGCGACGAGTACTGGTTTGTGCGCCAGGATGCCTCGATGCTGCGGGCCAGTATTGACCGATTTCTCAAGACCTATCGCACGCCGTCCGACCAGGACGTGGCATTCCAGCGCATCTATCGGCGCCTCTACCAAGTGCGCAACCCGCTGGCCCGCGTCGACCGCCAGCGCCTGGAAAAACTGCGCCCGGTATTGCAAAAGCACGCCCGTGAGCAAGGCATGGACTGGCTGAACCTCGCGGCGCTGGCGTTCAAGGAGTCGGCTTTCGACCCGGGTGCGCGTAACAGTGGCGGCCCTACCGGCCTGATGCAGATCACCCCTTCGGCAGCGCAGCGGGTGGGCGTCAACAACATCGAAAACCTCGACAGCAATGTGCAGGCCGGCGCGCGTTACCTGGCGTTGATCCGTCGCAAATTCTTCGCCAGCCCCAAGCTCAACGAGCGCGAGCGCATGGCTTTCGTATTGGCCGCGTACAACATGGGGCCGGAGCGGGTGCAGGGCATGCGCGCCGAGGCCAGGCGCCGGGGACTGAACCCCAATCAGTGGTTCTTCCAGGTGGAACGCATCGCCATGGAGCAGGTGGGGATGGGGGCCGTCAGCTATGTGAACAGCGTCAACAAGTACTACTTGGCGTTTGATCGGGAGCGAGAGTCCCTGGAACCGTCGGCGCCGAAAATCGCCTCACGGAAATAATCTATTTTTTCGATGTTAATCAGGCAGTTTTTCGGCTTTTGTCATTGCTTAAACTGATTAATATAGCGGCCAACCAACCCCTACTTCGAAAAGGATCCACCCCATGAGCCCAATGATCAAAAGCGTACTGTCCACTCGTGCCGGCTACGGCCTGACCATCCTGCGCATCTTCGTCGGCATCATCTTTGCCGCCCATGGTTCGCAAAAACTCTTCGGTTGGTTTGGCGGCTATGGCCTGGCGGGCACCGCCCAGTGGATGGAAAGCATTGGCCTGGCGCCGGGCACCCTGATGGCGCTGCTGTCTGGCGGAACCGAGTTCTTTGCCGGCCTGGCACTGATCATCGGTTTGCTGGTACGCCCGGCGGCATTGGGCCTGACCATTCTGTCGCTGGTGGCGATCTTCTCGGTGCATATCCATAACGGCTTGTTCATGGCCAACAACGGTTATGAGTTCGCACTGGCCCTGCTGGGCGGCTCCCTGGCGGTGCTGCTGGAAGGTGCTGGCAAACTGTCTGCCGACCGCGCCATCGCCAACTGACACCTGCGCAAAACTCTGAAAAGGCCCACCACTGTGTGGGCCTTTTCGTTGCTCGGGATTCTTGACACCGCCCCACCGGCTTCTCTAGGATGCTGCGCATGCGCCGATTTAAACAGCTAATTGCGGGGCGCCACAGGGTCTTGATAGAACCCGACAGAAGCCTGTTTTCCCCTGAGGAGGCAACTTCGAAATACCGCTAAAGCGCTGGTTCGGTGTTGCCTCTCACCTGCCCGCAGACTTTTGAGGCAGAGACACGACACGATGAATGCACTACGCCCCCTGATACGCCTGGCCCCGATCACCGCGGACCTCACCCAACGCAATCCAAAAATCCTCCTGGGCGGCAAGCATCAGCCTACGCTCTTACGTTATCTGGACGGGTGGCCACGTCGCAGCGGACGGCCATCGGCATTCTTGATTCAGTTTGTGGAAGATGGCGATTCTCTTGCCCGGTTTGCGAATAACAGCTTCGATCTTGCGGTTATCCAGGCCCCCAGCGCCAGCGACGCGCAGGAAGTCATCCGACAATTGACCCGCATTGCCCGGCAGGGCCTGATTGCCAGGCGTTGAACGCTCAGTAGAGCGCGACTCCCGCCTGTAGTCGACGCCGTCGATTGCAGCGAAAAACCACCCAGGCAACCAGGCATAGCGTCAGGGGGATCGCCAAGGTCACCACCATTTTTATGACGAACTCCAGGCGATGTACCTGCGCGTATGCCTCGGCCCTCAAGGCATGTAATTCCATTGGTAAGCGCAGGCGTTCCTTGTTGAGTGCAACCAATTGGGTGGTGGTGTCTACTGTCTGGGAGCCGAGTGTGATCTGCGTTGGGCGCAGCATTTGCCATTCCTGTTCTGTTCGTAGCAGGCGTTGTTCCAATTCAGTCGCCTTCTGCGCGTAAGCGTGTGCGGCGCTGTCGCGCATCTGGTCCAGCCTGTTCGGCGATCGTTGCGCCGGCGCGCGCGGGCGAATGGTGGTCAGTACATCACCGGCGGACAAGTTATCCAGCGTATTCAAGATAAACAACGTGTTGCTGTCGGGCGCTGGGCTATTGACTTGATCCGTGAGCAAATCGGTGTCGGCGACCACCACCACATGGATCTGCGCCGCTTTTTGCACACCTGCCGGCTGTCCTTCAATGCCATCGGGAAATGCTGAATAGGCAGGCCCCTCTATACGGGCTGCAATCACATGGCGTTGCGCTTGGCTGGAGGCCTCATCGGCCGCTGAATCGAACTCGGGTGCTGAGGCAAGCCGCTTGGTCTCCCGCAACTCGGATTGCCCGGAGCTGTATAGAAGAGGGGTCAGGGTGGTGCGACCTTTCTGGCGGCGAAAGAGCGCGCCGCTGCTCGATACCGTCACGGTATTCAATTTCCAGGTGCTCGGGTCGTCTGTCTTCATCGCCTGCCGGGGCAGGGTCAACCGGCCCGGAAGCTGCACTGTGAGCTTCCCGTTCACAGGGGGAGGCGACGCCGCGTAGCGGTGGTCCAGCAGAAATTTGTCCGCTGGCATCTGTATCCCCCAAGCGGCAAGCAAATCAGGCAGTCGGTTGTTGGCGGATGTGGTGTTCGAGCTTTGCTCGCTCAGGGGGTCGATAAATGCCATCAACTTACCGCCCTTCAAGACAAACTGTTCAATCTGATACATCGCTTGCTCAGGTAACGCCTGTGGATGCACGACCATGAGCGTCTTGACCTGTTCCGGTACGGGGTCGGTGGCCGCTCCCAGATTGACCAGATTGAAATGTCGCTGCAGTTGTTTCAACAATCGACCAGAGGATTCTCCCATCGCCACCCCTGATAGCAGTCCGATAACGGGGCGCTCCGGATGCTGCAACTTGTAGATCAAATGACTGATTTCATATTCGAGCAATGGCTCACGGTCCAAGCTGAATGATTCGATACGTTGTGCCCCGTAGCCGGCTCGCGTACCGATCAGGCCCATGAATCCCCCATTGTTGTCGAGGCCAAACAACTTGGCTTTGTAGGCGTCTTCTGAAAAAGGCATGGGATCTATAAGGTGCAGGTTGATCATGCCTTTCGCTGCTTTTTCGTACTCCATCAACCGGTCTTCGATGCGCTTGCCATAGCGCTTCAAGGCGTAGCTTCGCTCAGGGGCGTCATGGGCATTGAAAAAATACAAATCCATAGGACTTTCCAATGACGCGAGTAGCTGTCGTACTTGAGGCGATAGGGTATGAGTTTTTCCTTGTGAGAAATCCCATCGAATATCCGGAATCTTTCCTACCCAAACTAAGTTAAACGCCAGGAATAGTAACAGGATGACAGTGAGTGTCATGCCGGTGCGCAGAGTAGGTCGCATGGAGGGCTTTCCTTCTCAGCTGTGTTTGTAGTTGAGAGTTACGGTCGTCGCTGCGAGAAACGCTAAGATCATGCTGATGAAGTAAAGCGTGTCGCGAAGTGTCAACTTCCCGTTGTCGATAGCGCTGTATCTCGAAAAAGGGCTGAGGGAAACCAAGCTGTCTACCGCCACAATTGGCGCTTGGTGTTCAAGTGTATCGAGTAAATAAGAGAGCGCGCTGACGATGAGCATTAAGACCACTGTCAGTATGAAAAGGACTGTGCGCTGGCGCACCAGTGTGAAAATAAAAAAACCGACGGCGAGATAACTGCCAGCCAGCAGCCAGCTCGACAAAAATTGCGAGGCAATAATGCTGTTGTCCGCCACGCCCAGGTAGTTGGCAATGATCACGAGAGGGAAGGTCAGCATTAGGGCGGTACCCGCCACGACCCAGGCTGCTAAAAATTTGCCAATAACCCATTCAAACGTGGTGATGGGCAATGTTTTCATCAGGTTGAGAAAGCCGGCATTGGACTCGTCCGCCCAGAGTTGTGCCGCCAGTACAGGAATCAGCAACAAATAGAGCCAGGGGTGTAGCTGGAAGAAAATCTGCAAGTGACCGCTGTCCTGTTCTGGCCACGCACTCATGTGCAACCCCAATGCCACGGACAGTACTGAAAAAATCGCAATGCTCAGATAAGTGCCGGGTGCTCCGGCATAGTGGGCGAGTTGACGCTTGAAAATGACGGGCAGCAGTTTCAACGGCGGATCTCTCGGCTCAGATGGTGAACTACGTCGCTGAGGCGACCAGGCTCCACGCTCAGTGAGTTGATTTTCCAGCGGCGATTGGCGATGAGCGTATTGATATGGGGGTAGATGGTGTGCCCCGGCATAGCCAGGACCGTCACCGTGCCGGGCGCGTGTCGATGTTCTTCAATGCCTGCCACCCCTGGCAGTACGGCGAGAGCCAGCAGATCCAAGGGGGCATCTGCGGTGAGGGTGACCGCCTGGAAATGGCGAGAGTCGCGTTGCAAATCCGGCATGGGGGCATCGGCCACCAGACGATCGCCTGCGATAACCAGCGCGCGCGTACAGAATTCGGACAATTCATCGCTGTGTCGGGAAGCGACGATCACTGTCATTTCCTGCGTCAATGACTGGATGAGGCTTCTGAGTTTGTATTTCTGATCAGATGCCAGCCCTTCGGTCGGTTCATCCAGTAATAGCAAGGCCGGGGTGTGCAGGATGGCCTGGGCAATGGCGACTTTGCGTTCCAACCCCATGGAGAGAGCCTCGAGGGGCGCGTTGAGCACCGGCAACAATTCCAAACGTGTAGCGGCATATTCCACCTGAGCGCGTTTTTCGGTGCCGCGCAGTCCGCGAATGGCTGCGATGTAGTCAAGGAACTCTTTAACCGACATCGTAGGATGACTGACACTCCTATGCAGTTGATAGCCTATGAGTTTTTTTGTTTTAAATGGGTGGGTTTTAGTACTGAAGCCTTGAATGTTTATATGCCCGCTGGAAGGAGTGCTTGAGCCCGATATTACATCGAGAAGGGCTGTTTTAACTGTAGGATTTTCGCCGAATAGTCCCAGGCATTCCTGCTTATTTGCGCTGAATGAAAAATCGCTGATTATTTTTTTATTGTTTGAATGTTTTGTCAGGTTGATTATCTCGATCATTTAGCGTGGTGTGGTCGTAGAAGAGGAGAGTTTGAAAAGGGTACGAGTAATAGCTGTTTTTGGGAACGCCGCTCTGCATTAATAGGAAAACTCCTACGTGCGCGCCAGGCAGGTCGCTGAAACAATTGTTTTGTATTTTTAACCTTTAATTGTTGAGTGAATGTCTGAAAGTTATAGAGACTTTTCGAATTTTGTAAGGAGGCCCGATTACCATGATGCTTCTACGTACCCTTGTTCTTGAACGCGACGGTCAGGATGCTCCGGTCAACGGTGCATTGCTCTGTGGGTTTGCTGTAGGTCAGATTGCCTCCAACTTCCTTGTCTATAGCTTGGATGAAGAGGTTGAGCCTGCGAGTTCCAGAGTTTATATCGCAGCCTTGCGCAAAAAACTTGATCGGTATTTTCTGGGCGGTGTCGAGTCCAAGGAAGACCTGCATGTGGCAATGCATGTCTTCAAGCAGATTCTTACATCGGTGGCGGCAGGCGCCAAGGCGGGTGTTACCGAAACTCAGGTTCCTTATCATTTTATTGATTTGAAAGGCTGCAAGCTGCCGCCTGCAAGGCCCGAAGAACATCACTCGGTGATCATCAAGAAGGCACTGGTGATGAAAGTGATCACCTGGGGAATGTCTGCGCCAGTGATGCCGGCAATCGAAAGTGCTTCATTGATTGTGCCTTCCATCCGTTTCTCGTCGAAAATGAGTTCACCTGTCAGGGGGAATTCACCCGAGCCTGTACATGAACCTGTTGTAGAAGAGTCCCGAGAGATGTCGTTTGACGCACCTGTGGCCATTGCTCAGGATGCACCTGTTGTCCCAAGCCCCGCGGCGCCGCAGCCGCAGCCGCAGCTTCCGGCACCCGCGGATGACGGTACTTTGTCCGAAGTGGGCAGTACGTTGAACAACCTCGCTCGTGTCGCTCAGGAGCTGACCCAACAGAAACTCGCTGCAGTGGAGAGGGAAGCGGCGCTTGATCAATGGCAGGCCCGATTGCAGCAGGAGCAAACCCAGTTGGATGAAAAGGCCCGGGATCTGGAGCAGCGCACCGCCCAACTGCATGACCAGTCCCTGGCAGTCAGTCAGCGAACCGAGGCCCTGAAGGTGATGACCTCGCAAGTATCGGGCTTGCGCCAGAGCCTGCGGGGTGTGCTGCTTGAACTGGATCAGGCCTTGGATGGTTAGACTGGCCTGGCTACTTTCTCGGGTTCATTTATCATCAAAGCCAGTGAACCGACGCCAGGGTGTGATTTCCTGGCCTATCGGTACCTATGGACATTGCCTGGGGATGCATGCGTTTGAGTACCAAGCTGATTACCAAAGAAGGTCATGAAGCGCTGAAGAAAGAGCTGGATTACCTATGGCGCGAAAAGCGTCCGGATACCACACGCAAGGTGACGTGGGCTGCTTCCCTGGGGGATCGCAGTGAGAATGCTGACTATCAGTACAACAAGAAGCTGCTGCGTGAAATCGACCGGAGGGTGCGGTATTTACGCAAGCGTCTGGAAGACATGCGCGTGGTGGAGTACATGCCCGAGCAGGAGGGGAAGGTATTTTTCGGCGCCTGGGTCGAGATTGAAAACGAGCAGGGCGAGACCAAGCGTTTCCGCATCGTCGGTTATGACGAGATTTATGATCGGATGGACTATATCTCCATCGATTCACCAATGGCCCGTGCGCTGCTGCGCAAGGAAGTCGACGATGAGGCCATCGTGCAGACCCCTGGAGGTGAGGTGTGCTGGTGGATCACCGCTATCGAGTACGTGAAGTAAGTGACGTTGACCCGCCCCCCCGTGAGGCAGGCGGGTCATGGAGCGCTCAGCCCTCGCGCAATACCGTCAGCGGGCTGGCGTTCAGCGCACGGCGTGTGCCGAACACCCCGGCACCGCCGATCAATATGGCGCCGATCACAGGCAGCAGCAACAGCCAGGGGTGCGGTTGCCAGGCCAGGTCGAAGGCATAGCGGTACAGCACCCACGTCACCAACTCGGTACCCAGTGCCGCCAGCAAGCCGCTGACTGCGCCCAGCAAGCCAAACTCGATGCGCCGCGCCTTGACCAGCAGCTTGCGCTCCGCGCCCAGTGCTCGCAGCAGTGCACCTTGGCGAATGCGCTCATCCAAGGTGGCTTGCAGGCCGGAGAACAGCACCGCCATCCCAGCGGCCAGCACAAACAACAACACGTACTCCACCGCCAGGGTCACTTGGGCGAGGATGCTGCGCAGTTGCTCCAGCAGCGCCTCGACCTGCAGGATGGTCACCGCCGGAAAGGCGCGGGACAGATCAACGATCTGCTGATCATGCCCTGGCGCGAGGTAGAAGCTGGTCAGGTAGGTGGCCGGCAGGTCCGTCAAGGTTCCCGGTTGGAAAATCATGAAGAAGTTCGGCTGGAAGTTATCCCAGTTGATGGTTCGCAGGCTGGCAACCCGCGCCTCACGGTTTTCCCCGGCGATGGTGAACACCAGGTGATCGTTCAACTTGAGCTTGAGGCTCTGCGCGACCTTGGCCTCCACCGAGACTCCTGGAATTCCATCGCTGGGTTGTTGCGACCACCATGAGCCTTCGGTCAGGGTATTGCCCGGCGGCAGGTCGGCGGCCCAGGTCAGGCTCAGGTCGCGTTGTACGGCACGGTCACCACTGGAGTCCTTGCTGACTATTTCCTGTACCGGCTCGCCATTGATACTGACCAACCGTCCTGGCACGACCGGGTACAGCGGCGCGGATTGCGCCTGCACTTCCAGCAGA
The DNA here is from genome assembly GCF_006517195.1 of Pseudomonas sp. NIBRBAC000502773. NCBI lineage: Bacteria > Pseudomonadati > Pseudomonadota > Gammaproteobacteria > Pseudomonadales > Pseudomonadaceae > Pseudomonas > Pseudomonas sp. NIBRBAC000502773. The sequence continues at coordinate 5,165,970 of NZ_CP041189.1, forward strand.
CGGGCACCAAAGGCTTCCTTATCGGCCGGCAGGATATTCAGGGCGAAATAGTTGGGGGCGTCCTTGGGCAGCTGGTTTTGCCAGGTGTCCAGCAATTCGCCACGCAGCAAGGCGATCAAGCCCATGGACAACAGGATCAGGCCGAACGCCAGGGACTGGCCCGCCGCCGCCAGCGGGTGGCGCAGCAATTGGCCCAGGCCCAGGCGCCAAGGCAGGGACGCCCGGGCCAACAGGCGTCGCAGGCTCTGCAACAGCAGCAGAAGCAAGCCACCCAGAACCAGCGCGGCGACCACGCCGCCGCCCAGCAGGGCGAAGGTCAGCACCAGGTCGAGGCTCAGGCGCCACATGATCAGGCCCAGGGCGAACAACGCGGCGCCGTAGACCATCCAGGTGCTGGACGGGATAGGCAGCAGGTCGCGCCTCAGCACTCGCAGCGGCGGTACGCGACCGAGAGCGGCCAACGGTGGCAGCGCGAAACCCGCGAGAGCAACCAGCCCGGTGCCGATCCCGGCAATGGCCGGCAACAGTCCACCAGGCGGAACATCCGCCGGCAACAGGTCGTGCAGGAAATAGAACAGGCCAAACTGTGCCAGCCAACCGAGCAGGGCGCCGGCCAGGCTCGCCAGCAACCCCAGTACGCTCAATTGCAGGCTGAACAGCAGCATGGCCTCGAGTCGCGATAACCCAAGGCAACGTAGCAACGCACTGGCGTCGAAACGGCGGGTGGCAAAGCGGTTGGCCGACAGGGCCACGGCCACGCCGGCCAACAGCACGGCCACCAGGCTGGCCATGTTCAGGTAGCGCTCGGCTTTGCCCAGGGCGCCGCCGATCTGCTGGTTGCCGTCCCGTGAGTCCTGAAGACGCTGGTTGGCGGCGAGCCCCGGCTTGATCAGGTCTCGATAGGTTTGCAGCGCGGTACTGGCCTGCGGGCCACGCCATAGCTCGCGGTAGCTGACGCGACTGCCCGGCTGGACCACACCGGTGGCGTCCAGGTCCGCCAGGTTGATCATTACCCTGGGCGTCAGACTATAGAAGTTGCCGGCGCGATCCGGTTCGTAGGTCAGTACACGTGCCAGGCGCAAGGTCTTCATGCCCACATCGATACTGTCGCCGACGTTCAGGTCCAGTGCCGTCAGCAGCCGCGACTCGACCCAGGCCTCACCGGGTTTCGGCCCGCCGCCCGGGGTTTCATCCCCAAAGGGGGCTGCTGCGCTCTTAAGCTCACCGCGTAGCGGATACTGCTCGTTGACCGCCTTGATGCTGGAGAGCTGGATACCATTGTCGGTGGCAATGACGCTGGAAAACTCAACCACACGGGCGTGATCCAGGCCCAGCTCGGTCCCGGATCTGATTTGTTCGGGGCGTGCCGGTGAGCTGCCTTCGAGTACCAGGTCGGCGCCGAGGAACTCAGTGGCGCGCAACAGCATGGCGCCGTTGAGGCGGGCGCCGAAATAACCGATGGCGGTACTGGCCGCCACGGCCACCAACAGGGCGAAGAACAACACACGCAATTCGCCGGCGCGGGCATCGCGCAGTAATTGGCGCAGGGCAAGGCTGAACAGGCGCAACAGCGGCAAACGTGCCATCAAGGCTCCAGGGGGGCGACCATCAGGCCGGCTTCAAGGCGGATCAGGCGTCGGCAACGATGAGCCAGGCGCTCGTCATGGGTAACCAGCACCAGGGTCGTGCCGCTTTCTTTATTGAGCTCGAACAGCAGGTCGCTGATGCGCTCACCGGTGTGGCTGTCGAGGTTGCCGGTCGGCTCATCGGCAAACAGCACGTCCGGCTCGGCGGCAAAGGCGCGGGCAATCGCCACCCGTTGCTGTTCGCCCCCGGAAAGCTGGCGAGGGGAGTGGGTCAGGCGCTGGCCGAGGCCCACGCGCTCCAGCAGGTGTCTGGCGCGTTCGCGGGCGTCCTTGCGGCCATCCAGCTCCAACGGCAGCATGACGTTCTCCAGCGCATTGAGGCTGTCGAGCAGTTGGAACGACTGAAACACAAAGCCCACGTGTTCGGCACGGATGCGCGCGCGCTGGTCTTCGTCGAGGGTGCTGAGGGCCTGGCCGGCGAGGGTGACTTCACCGCTGCTGGGCAGGTCGAGGCCGGCGAGCAGGCCGAGGAGGGTGGATTTACCGGAACCGGAGCTGCCGACGATAGCCAGGCTATCGCCCTTGTTCAGTTCCAGGCTCAGTTCGTGCAGGATAGTCAGTTCACCTTCCGCGCTGGGAACCACTTTGCTGAGGTTCCGCGCGGTGAGAATGCTTGCGCCCATGGAGAATCCGATGCGAATGTGGTTTTTGAGTGCTGGCCTGGCCTTGATGTGCATGGCCCAGAACGCAGCGGCGGGTACAGTCCTGATCGTTGGCGATAGTATCAGTGCCGGTTTCGGCCTGGATACCAGCAAAGGGTGGGTTGCATTGCTGCAGCAACGGCTCAAGAAGGAAGGTTTCGACGATAAAGTGGTCAATGCCTCCATCAGCGGCGACACCAGTGCCGGAGGCCTGGCGCGCCTGCCGGCGGCGCTTGCAGAGCATAAGCCGGACGTGGTGGTGATCGAGTTGGGCGGTAACGATGGCCTGCGTGGGCAGCCACCGGCGCAATTGAAACAAAATCTTGCGTCGATGATTGATCAGTCCAAGGCCGGCGGTGCCAAGGTGCTGTTATTGGGGATGCAGTTGCCGCCCAATTATGGTCCGCGATACACCACGGCATTCGCCGAAGTCTTTGGCACGCTGGCCAAGGAAAAAAACATCCCGCTGGTACCGTTTTTCCTTGAAGGCGTGGGTGGTCATCCGGAGCTGATGCAGGCTGATCAACTTCACCCGGCTCTCGGCGCCCAGGGCAAATTGCTGGAAAATGTCTGGCCGACGCTAAAACCGCTGCTATGACGCTTTTCTACCGGCAGGCTTTCGGCTAAGGTGGCGCCCCCCCGATCTGGAGCCCCCGATGTCGCGTCCTGCCTGGTCCCTGTTTAACTACCAACTGATCGAGCCGGACGAGCAGCTGGATCTGTTCGCCTGCCAGGAAGTGCGGGTGCATCTGGTGACGCGTCAATTGGAACTGGGCGGCTCCATCGATCGCACCCTGTGCGGTACGTTATTGCCGGCGCAGCCGCGTTGGTCCCTGGTCGACCGTTCGATTTTCCAGGACCAGCGCCTGTGCCCTTTGTGCCGGGCGATCCTCGAGTCCCAGAAGCGTGGCACGCCGCCAATCTGGCCCGAGTTGCGTTTCGAGTTGTAGGGGGGCAGCTAGAAGCCCGCTTCACGTATACAATCGATTTTTACCTACCCGTCGTTCTGCGAAGGATTTTCCGGATGTTGTCGCGCCTTTCCGTCGTCACCTGCTGCCTGTCTCTTGCTGCCTTGTGTGCGGCCGGTCCTGCCGCCGCCTTGCAGTTGCCCCTGCCTCCACCCGGCGAAGACATCGTCGGGCAGGTCCAGGTGATCAAGGCCAAGTACGAAGACACCTTTGCCGACCTGGGTACCACCTACGACCTGGGCTATTCGGAAATGGTCGCGGCCAATCCGGGCGTCGATGCCTGGTTGCCGGGGGCGGGGACCGAGATCGTCCTGCCGACGCGCTTCATCCTGCCGCCGGGCCCCCGTGAAGGCATCGTGATCAACCTGGCGGAGTATCGGCTCTACTACTTCCCCAAGGGGCAGGACGTGGTCTACACCTTCCCGCTTGGGATTGGTCGTGAAGGCTGGGGCTCGCCCATTGCGCACACCAGCATCATCGCCAAGACGCCGAACCCGACCTGGACGCCGCCGGCCTCGATCAAGGCTGAGCACGCCGCCAACGGCGACCCGCTGCCCAATGTGGTGCCGGCCGGCCCGGACAACCCCCTGGGGCCGTTCAAGTTCACCCTAGGGACGCCGGGGTATCTCATCCACGGTTCCAACATGAAGTTCGGCATCGGCACCCGTACCAGCCACGGTTGCTTCCGCATGTTCAACAACAACGTGCTGGAAATGGCCGGCATGGTCCCGGTGGGGACGTCGGTGCGGATCATCAACGATGCCTACAAGTTCGGCAGCAGCGGCGGCAAGGTCTACCTCGAGGCGCATACGCCCTTGAACGACGATGGCACGCCGTCGGTGGTCGACAAGCACACGGCAGTGATCAACGCTTTGCTCAAGCGTGAAGACCTGGCCAATAACCTGCGGGTGAACTGGGATCAGGTGCGTGATGTGGTCGCGGCCGAAGATGGCCTGCCCACCGAGATCGGTGTGCCAGGTGCTGCACCGATAGCTTCCAGCGCGCCGATCGACCTGCAGCAATAAGCGACTGGCCCGTTCCTGAGCCCGCCACGGCCTGGCGCTGCGGCGGGCTTTTTATTGAGCGGGGGGGCTGGTCCGAATCGCAGGCAATAAAAAAGCCGATCCAAGAATGGATCGGCTTGATAACAATCCCGAGGGATTATTACTTGCGGCTAGCTTTTTCAAGCATACGCAGAGCGCGCTCGTTAGCTTCGTCAGCAGTCTGTTGTGCTTTTTGAGCAGCAGCCAGAGCTTCATCAGCTTTACGGTAGGCTTCGTCTGCACGGGCCTGGGAGCGAGCTGCTGCGTCTTCAGTTGCAGTCAGACGAGCTTCGGTTTCTTTGGAGACGCTGCTGCAACCGGTAGCCAGAACTGCGGCCAGAGCCAGAGCAGAGAATTTCAGAACGTTGTTCATCGTGTTCCCCTTCAAGGACTTTCTATTAAATGGCTACTTTCTCAGAGTGAGCTAATAGCCGGCGTACATACTACCCATTACTTGTAGTAAGTAAACTGACGTAGCGCAAGAAGCAAAAAAAATTCTTGTGCCGAATCTATTTTGGCTAATCTTTTGGACATTCGTATAAAAACCGTACAGTTTTTTGCAGTCTGACGGAGATTGGATCCAGGCTGAGAGGGCCGGCCCGCATGTGTTAAGCCTTGTAAATAGATGAAATTTTATATATCGAGGCTGACACTTTCGTTTGGCTGGCCTTTACCACGCCCCGCATCTTTTGTGCATGTAGAGGTGACTTTAAGAGCGTCTGTTCGTCTCAAGGTTCAACTGCCGGCAATGTTCAGGCCTTCGATCACCGGTTGATCGAGGCCCTTTCTATATCCGCCAGCGGCAGGGATGACGGGTACGCCTTGAGCAATTACAGGATTGGTGCCTACTATTCCCTACGTGCTGGTTGTGAGCGCTCAAGGTTTTCTCGTTGTCGAAACCGGCACGGGGTGGCGTAGATGTTCCTTCGCCGGAAAAACATCGGTAAGGTAGGGGTCAGAATCCAAGACCCGCGAGGAGTAGTGATGAGCGAGGCGTTGTCCATCCACCATGACCAGGCTGGTCATCAGTTCGAGACCAATGTGGACGGTCATCGTGCCTATCTGACCTATATGGACCTCGGGAAGCAGACCCTGGACATCTATCGGACCTTCGTGCCCAACGCACTGCGCGGCCGTGGCATTGCAGCTGCGTTGACCGAGGAAGCGTTGAAGTTTGCCGAAGAGCAAGGCTACACGGTGATCCCGTCGTGTTCCTATGTCGAACGCTACATGGAGCGCCACCAGCGCCATGCCGCGAAGCTTTGAGGCATAAAACGCAGGATGAAAAACGCCGGGCTCAGCCCGGCGTTTTTGTGTGCGCACACTTCAGATACAGGTTCAGCTGCGTTTGCGTTTCGGCAATACGTCCTTGAGCTTGGCGTGCATGCTGCGCAGGGTGTTCTCGGTGGCGGACCAGTCGATGCAGGCATCGGTGATCGACACGCCGTACTGCAAGTCGGCCAGGTCCTTTGGAATCGCCTGGCAGCCCCAGTTCAGGTGGCTCTCGACCATCAGTCCGATAATCGACTGGTTGCCTTCGAGGATCTGGTTGGCGACGTTTTCCATCACCAGCGGCTGCAGGGCCGGGTCCTTGTTGGAGTTGGCGTGGCTGCAGTCGACCATGATGTTCGGCTTGATCCTGGCCTTGTCCAGCGCCTGCTCGCAGAGTGCAACGCTGACCGAGTCATAGTTGGGCTTGCCATTGCCGCCGCGCAACACCACGTGACCGTAGGCATTGCCCTTGGTGGTGACGATGGAGACGCCGCCTTCCTGGTTGATACCCAGGAAACGGTGAGGGCTGGAGACCGATTGCAGCGCGTTGATCGCCACGGTCAGGCCGCCGTCGGTGCCGTTCTTGAAGCCTACGGCCGAAGACAGGCCGGATGCCATTTCGCGGTGGGTCTGCGACTCGGTGGTGCGCGCGCCGATGGCCGACCAGCTGATCAGGTCCTGCAGGTACTGCGGGGAGATCGGGTCGAGGGCTTCGGTAGCAGTGGGCAGGCCCATTTCGGCCAGGTCCAGCAGCAACTTGCGACCGATGTGCAAGCCGTCCTGGATCTTGAACGAGTCGTCCAGGTACGGGTCGTTGATCAAGCCTTTCCAGCCCACGGTGGTACGCGGCTTCTCGAAATACACGCGCATCACCAGGTACAAGGTGTCGGACACTTCCGCCGCCAGCACTTTGAGGCGCTCGGCGTATTCGTGGGCAGCCTTGAGGTCGTGGATCGAGCAAGGCCCGATCACGACGAAGAGGCGGTGGTCGGTGCCATCGAGAATGTCACGGATGACTTCGCGGCCTTTGGTGACGGTCTGCAGGGCAGCGTCGCTCAGAGGGATTTCGCGCTTGAGCTGATCGGGTGTGATCAGGGTCTCGTTGGATTCGACGTTTAGGTCATTGATCGGTAAATCAGCCATCGTGTTACTCGCCAGGGTCACGGGTGCCGGCCGCCAGCCATCCCCGTGCGGCGGGCACAGCATGATTTGAATGCAGGGGGAGGAACCTTAGCGCGTAACACGGGCCCGCGACAATGGGCAAAGCCCGCTTTAATCCAGCGCTGGCCGCACAAACGTCTCGTGGGCGAACTCGCCGGCATGGCGCGCCACCCACTCACGGGCCAGGGCTTCGAGTTGCTGCGGGGTCGGCTCGGCATCTTCGTGCTGGCGGCAGTAGCGCTCTATCCGGCATGCTTGCTCACCCATTCGCGCCCCGAACAACGCATGTTCATCGGTAAACGAAATGCCCACGCGGTAGCCGTTTTCCACCTTGCGACACCACGCCACATACCCCGGATAGCGGGCCGTGGCGCCCAGGGAGGGAATGTGCAGGTCAACGGCCGTGCCCTGGCGCCATGCGCGGGGCCAATTGCAGGCAACGCCGCCCAGGCCGATAGTGTGCAGGCGTTGGCGGGGGATGGCGGGAGAGGGGCGTTGGATTAACTCGACAGCGACATCATCAGGGTGAGGTAAAAAACGACCCATGTACACGGACTCCAAGCACCGTCCAGTTGACGGCGGTGGCAGCAGTATAGTGAAGGAACTGGAATTGACCGACCTGGATATTGACCAGCAATTGCTGGGATTGCCAGGTATTTCGCTGGTGGTGTTCATCAGCGTGGGGTGTTCCAGTTGCCGTTGGGCGCGCCAGCAGTTGCCGGGCTGGCGTTTGCCGGTGGACCGCGTGTGCTGGGTGGATGCCGGGCACAACGGCGGTGCGGTCGAACGCTACCAGATCTTTCATTTGCCGGCGTTGTTCGTGGTGTGCGAGGGTCAGTTCCTCGGGCAAATACAGACACGTCTTACGCTTTCTGACCTGACCGAAACCATTGACCAAGCACTTAGCCGCACTCCGGAGGAACTGCCATGACAGTACAGTCGCCACGTATCGGCATTATCGGCACCGGCGCCATTGGTGGCTTCTATGGAGTGATGCTGGCACGCGCGGGCTTCGACGTGCACTTCCTGCTGCGCAGCGAATATGCAGCGGTCAGCGAGCACGGCCTGCGCGTCAATAGCAGCGTGCATGGCAACCTGCACCTGCACCCGGTGCAAGCCTACGCCCGTGCCGCCGACATGCCGGCGTGCGACTGGTTGCTGGTGGGCACCAAGTCCACCGGCAATGTCGAGCTTGCCCCAACCCTTGCCCAGGTCGCGGCGCCGGACGCCAAGGTGGTGTTGCTGCAAAACGGCCTGGATGTCGAAGACAGTCTGCGTGAACACCTGCCGCCATCCCTGCATCTACTGGGCGGGCTGTGCTACATCGGCGTACACCGCTCCGCGCCTGGCGTCGTCGAGCATCAGGCGTTGGGCCGGGTCAACCTGGGCTACCACAGCGGCACGGCCGCCAACGATGAGGCCCGCCAGAAGGCTATTGTCGAAGCCGGTGCCGCGTTGTTTCATAAGGCCGGCATCGAGTCCCAGGCCATGGCCAATGTGCATCAGGCCCGCTGGCACAAGCTGGTGTGGAACGTGCCTTACAATGGCCTCTCCGTACTGTTGGGAACGGGTACCACGGCAATGATGGCGGACGAATCCAGCCGCGAGCTGATCCAGGCGCTGATGGCCGAAGTGGTGCAGGGTGCCCATGCCTGCGGCCATGAAATCCCCGGCAGTTACGCCGAGCAGATGTTCGCCATGACGAAAACCATGGACGATTACCTGCCCAGCATGTACCACGACCATATACATAAACGCCCGCTGGAACTGGCGGCGATCTATGGGCGACCGCTCGCTGCCGCCAAGGCCGCAGGTTGCGAATTGCCACGAATGCAGGCGCTGTACCAGGCCTTGAGCTTTATTGATCGGCGTAACCGCTGATTCGGGGGACGTACCATGGCAAAGGGATTGGGCGACAAACTGGTGCTGGCGATTTCCTCGCGGGCGCTGTTCGACCTGAGCGACAGCCACAAGGTCTACCTGGCCCAAGGGGTGGAGGCCTACCGTAAATACCAGATCGAACACGAGGAAGAGATCCTCGAGCCCGGTGACGCCTTTCCGCTGGTCAAGAAGCTGCTGAGCCTCAATGCCAGCCTGGGCCGTGCTCGGGTCGAGGTGGTGCTGGTGTCGCGCAACAGTGCCGACACCGGCTTGCGCGTGTTCAATTCCATCCAGCATTACGGCCTGGATATTTCCCGCGCAGCCTTTGTCGGTGGGCGTAGTCCTTATCCTTATTTGGCGGCGTTTGGCTGTCATCTGTTTCTTTCCACCCATGCTGAAGATGTACGTAGCGCCCTCGATGCCGGCTTTGCCGCCGCGACGATTCTGTCGGGCGGTCCGCGCCGGGCGTCCAGCGAAGAGCTGCGGATCGCCTTCGACGGTGACGCGGTGCTGTTCTCCGATGAGTCGGAGCGCGTGTATCAGGCCGGCGGGCTGGAGGCATTCCAGGCCAGCGAGCGCGAGTCGGCACGCCAGCCTTTGCACGGTGGCCCGTTCAAGGGGTTCCTGGCGGCACTCAACTTGTTGCAGCGTGAGTTTCCAGACGAGGCCTGTCCGATCCGCACAGCCTTGGTCACCGCCCGTTCGGCGCCTTCCCACGAGCGGGTGATTCGGACCTTGCGTGAGTGGGACATCCGACTGGATGAGTCACTGTTTCTCGGCGGCCTGGAAAAGTCCGCCTTCCTGGAGGCGTTTGCCGCGGATGTGTTTTTCGATGACCAGGCCGGTCACTGCGAGAAAGCCAGGGAGGTGGTGGCCACCGGGCATGTGCCCCATGGCATCAGTAACGAGGTGAGGATTCAGGCCGAGACTTAGGGGCGCTGCTAAGCTCATTCAATCTCCTCCATCCTGGCCGTCCGGGAGGTTTTATGATTCGTTCGATGCTGTACGCCACGGACCTTGGTCTGTACGCGCCGTATGTGATGCAACATGCACTGGCGCTGGCACGAACGTTCAAGGCTGACCTGGATGTGATTCATGTGGTCGAGCCCATCGGGTTGTTCGCCGAATCGGTGTTGCAGAGCTACCTTGATGAGAAGGCCTTGAGTGAATGGCAGAGCCAGGGGCTGAGCACTGTCATGGCGACCATTGAGCAACGGGTGCTGGACAGTTTTCGCGAAGAATTGGGGGGTGAGGGCCAGGATCTTGAACTGATTCGCTCGGTACGGGTGATTCAGGGCGACCCGTGCGAAGTGATACTCGAGCAGTTGCGCAAATTGTCCGTCGACCTGTTGATCGTCGGCAGCCACAGCCATGCCACGGCGGCCGCCACACCGCTTGGGCGCACCGCTGCACGGGTGCTGCAATTGTCTAGCGTGCCGGTTTACCTGGTGCCTGCGTTACAGCGTCGACGCAGTGATGACGTGTGACGCTGAAAAACGATAAAAAGTTCTAGATTTATCTGTCAAACCTTTAATATAGTTATATACCGTCGCTGATACCCGTGGCGTCTATCTGCTTTGAGGGACACATATGAAGCTTCAACAACTGCGCTACATCTGGGAAGTGGCGCACCACGACCTCAACGTTTCCGCTACCGCTCAAAGCCTTTACACCTCCCAACCCGGTATCAGCAAGCAGATCCGCCTGCTCGAAGACGAGCTGGGCGTCGAAGTGTTCGCACGCAGCGGCAAGCACCTCACCCGCGTCACCCCGGCCGGTGAACGCATCATCACCACCGCCGGCGAGATCCTGCGCAAAGTCGAGAGTATCAAGCAGATCGCCCAGGAATTCTCCAACGAGAAGAAAGGCACCTTGTCGATTGCCACGACCCACACCCAGGCGCGTTACGCATTGCCGCCGGTGATCCGCGATTTCATCAAGCAATACCCGGACGTGGCGCTGCACATGCATCAAGGCTCGCCGATGCAGATCGCCGAGATGGCCGCCGACGGCACCGTCGATTTCGCCATCGCCACCGAAGCCTTGGAGCTGTTCGGTGACCTGGTGATGATGCCGTGCTACCGCTGGAACCGTTGCGTCGTCGTGCCCCAGGGTCACCCATTGGCCAAGTTGCCGAAGCTGACCCTGGAAGCCCTGGCCGAGTACCCGATCGTCACCTACGTCTTCGGTTTCACCGGCCGCTCCAAGCTCGACGAAGCCTTCAGCCATCGTGGCCTGACGCCGAAAGTGGTGTTCACCGCCGCCGACGCCGACGTCATCAAGACCTATGTGCGCCTGGGCCTGGGCGTTGGCATCGTTGCCAAGATGGCGGTCGATACCAACCTCGATAAAGACCTGGTGGTGCTGGATGCCAGCGAGCTGTTCGAGTCCAGTGTGACCAAGATCGGCTTCCGCCGTGGCACCTTCCTGCGGGGCTTCATGTGCGACTTCATCGAGAAGTTCGCCCCGCACCTCACCCGCGAAGTCATGGCCAAGGCGATCCAGTGCCACAACAAGCAGGAACTGGAAGAGCTGTTCGACGGCGTGGAATTGCCCGTCCATTAAGGGGGTTACTTGGCCTCGGTAACCGTAAAGTGTTGCCGGGCGCCTGCCACCAGAATCTCCACCTCATCACCTTCGAACTTGCCCAGCAGGCTTTTGCCCAAGGGTGAACGCGGGGTGATGACGGTCACCGGTTGCCCGACCACGTCCACCTTCAAACCCGCCGCATCCGGTGCCAGGAACAGCCACTGCTGGCGGCCGTTTTCGTCTTCCAGGCCCAGCAATGTGCCGACTTCTATGCCACGTTGATCATCGTACGCACGCAGTGGCAGGTTCTGGCACAGCGCCAGCGCCTGCTTGATTTCCTCGACGCGCCTGGCTTGCCCGGCTGCCAGGTAAGACGCCTCCAGCCCGAGGGTGTCGTATTTGTTTTCGGCGATATTTTCTTCGTGGGTCGCGGTTTCGTAGGCGGTCTGCGCGGCGCGCTGGGCAATGTCGAGGTCGACGGTGAGTTTTTCCAGGATCAGCTGGTGAACAGCGTGTTTATTCATGGTCATCAATCGCAGAATTGCAGGACATTGGCCCGGGTCTTTTCATTCGGTGCGTTCTGGTCCTGCTGTAGCCAGAACTGGCATTTTGGGTTGGACAGGTTGCGTGCGTTATTGCGGGCCTGGTCCAGGGCCTGCTGTTGTTCCTGCTTCTGCAGGTTCTGTTGGTACTGCTCGAACATACGGTTCGGCGGCTCCGGTGCAACCGCCGCAGGTTTGCCCAGTTGCTCAACGGCCTGGGCTACAGGCGCCAGGCTTTGCGGGAACAGATAGCGCGACGCCAGCCAACTGGTCAGCGCAATGGCGATAAACCCCAGCCACAGCCCCAGGGCAATGGCGAGCGTGAGTTTGGGCAGCGACAACGAGCGATCGGACATGATGGCCTCCTGGCAGACATTAACGGCATGGCGGCGATTGTCGCACAGCCACTGTGCAGAATAATCGCGATCAAGCCTTCTGCATCGGCGCATTTATGCGGACAATCGAGCCTTTGAGCGTTGGAGCCCGGAATGAAAGCCCGCTGGGATATTTTTTGCAGCGTCGTCGATAACTATGGCGACATCGGCGTGACCTGGCGCCTGGCCCGGCAATTGGTGGCGGAGCAGGGGTGCGAGGTGCGCTTGTGGGTCGACGACCTGCGCGCCTTCGAGCGTATGTGCCCCGAGATTGATGTGCGCCTGGACGAGCAATGGCAAGAGGGTGTCGATGTGCGCCATTGGCCGGCCGTGTGGTCGAGCGCACCGGCAGCCGATGTGGTGATCGCCGCCTTCGCCTGCCAGTTGCCGCCTGACTACATGGAAGCCATGGCCGTGCGTGAACGTACGCCGTTGTGGATGAACCTGGATTACCTCAGTGCCGAAGACTGGGTAGTGGGGTGTCATCGGTTGCCCTCGGTGAAGTTCAAGGGCGTGCAGAAGTACTTCTTTTTCCCAGGGTTCCGACCCGGTACGGGCGGGCTGTTACGCGAGGCCGGGTTGCTGGAACAGCGTCAGGCGTTTCAGCAGGATGCCGCTGCACAGCGGCAATTCCTGCAAGGTCTGGGTGTGTTTCCGGCACCGGGTGCGCGGCTGATCTCGTTGTTCGCCTACGAAAACGCCGGGCTGGCCAGTTGGCTGGATGCACTCTCGACCGACGGGCACGCCACTCATCTCTTGGTGCCGGAAGGGCGCATCCTCGGTGATGTGCAGCATTGGCTCGGTGTCGAAAGCCTGGCGGTGGGGGACGTCCATCAACGCAACGCCCTGACCGTGCAGGTGCTGCCGTTTGTGCGCCAGGAGCAATATGACCGCCTGCTGTGGTGTTGCGACTTCAACGCCGTGCGCGGCGAAGACTCGTTCGTGCGCGCCCAATGGGCCGGGCGGCCGCTGCTGTGGCACATCTATCGTCAGGACGAAGACATCCACCTGGACAAGCTCGACGCCTTCCTGGACCTGTACACCGCCGCCCTGTCACCGGCCGCGAAGGCTGCCCTGGTCGAACTCTGGCAAGCCTGGAACACTGATGGCGATATGGCATACGCGTGGAAAATGCTGCTGCCGCACTGGCCTGAGTTAACTCAGCACGCGCAGACGTGGTGTCTGGAACAAGGCTTGCAGGCCGATCTTGCGACGGCGCTGGTACAGTTTTATGAAAGTTGGATATGATACGCGACCTTGATTTTTGTAATCCCATCCAAATTTCGGATATACGCAATGAAAACTGGTAAAGAACTGAAACCCGGTACAGTGATCCGTCTCGAAAACGACCCTTGGCTGGTTCAGAAAGCTGAGTTCACCAAGTCTGGTCGTAACAGCGCAATCATGAAGACCAAGCTGAAGAACCTGCTGACCGGTTACAAGACCGAGATCGTCTACAGCGCCGATGACAAACTGGACGACGTGATCCTCGACCGCAAGGAAGCGACCCTGTCCTTCATCAGCGGCGACACCTACACGTTCATGGACACCACCGACTACACCATGTACGAGCTGAACGCTGAAGATATCGAAGCCGTTCTGCCGTTCATCGAAGAAGGCATGGAAGACGTCTGCGAAGCTATTTTCTTCGAAGAGCGCCTGGTTTCCGTAGAGCTGCCGACCACTATCGTGCGTAAGGTTGCCTACACCGAAGGTTCCGCTCGCGGTGACACTTCGGGCAAAGTGATGAAGCCTGCCAAGCTGAGCAACGGTACCGAACTGCAAGTTGCCGATTTCATCGAAATCGACGACCTGATCGAGATCGACACCCGCGAAGGTGGTTCGTACAAAGGTCGCGCCAAGAAGTAATTCTCGCCCCGCCGATACGAAAAAGCCCGACCTAGCGTCGGGCTTTTTCGTGGGCGCTGCTTTTTACTTCAGGTGCTGCTTCAGCTCGTCGGATGCCTGCAGCAAGGCCGAACGCACCGCTGGTACCTGGCTGACCACATTGAGCAAACCGTAGTCGTGGATCATGCCGTTATAGCGCACGGCCGTCACGGGAACCGCGGCCTGGTCCAGCTTGCGCGCATAGGCTTCGCCTTCGTCACGCAACACATCGGCACCGGCGGTCTGAATCAGCGCGGGCGGCAAGCCCTTGAGCTGATCCGCGGTCGCCCGCAGCGGCGAGGCGTAGATCTCGGCGCGCTGATTGGCGTCGGTGGTGTAGTTGTCCCAGAACCACTTCATCATGTTCTTGGTGAGGAAGTGCCCTTCGGCGTACTGGTTGTAGGACGCCGTCTCGAAGTTGGCATCGGTCACCGGCCATAACAGCAGTTGGAACTTGATCGCAGGTGTGCCCTTGTCCTTGGCCATCAGGCTGACGACGGCTGCCATATTGCCGCCGACACTATTACCCGCGACCGCCAGGCGTTTGCCGTCGACGTTGATGTCCTTGCCATGCTCGGCGACCCACTTGGTTGCGCCGTAGGCCTGGTTGATCGCCACCGGATAGCGGGCTTCCGGTGAAGGCGTGTAGTTGACGAAGACCGCCACGGCCCCCGAACCCGCCACCAGATCGCGCACCAGGCGCTCGTGAGTCGGGTAATCCCCCAACACCCAGCCGCCGCCGTGGAAGAACATGAACACCGGCAATGTGCCCTTGACCCCGGCTGGCCGCACGATGGTCAGGTCCAGCGGCTGGCCATCGACCTGAATGGTCTTCTGGCTCACGTCCGCCTTGGGCAGGGTCAACTTCACACCGGCCTGGGCACCCGTCAGTACGGCACGGGCTTGCGTGGGTGTCAGTTGTTCCATCGGTTTGCCGGTGCCGGCGTTCAACACATCCAGGAAGGCCTGGGTAGTGTGTTCAACGTCGCCATTGGCGGCAAACGCGTGAGTGACGGACAGGGCGAGCAGGCTGCCGGTCAGCACGTTGGCAAATGTGTTCATGTTCTTCTCCAGTGACAGCGGCAGTGGTTAGACGGTTACGTGCAGGCGCACTTCGACGTTGCCACGGGTGGCGTTGGAGTACGGGCAGACTTGGTGCGCAGCGTCGACCAGGCTTTGCGCATCGTCCTCGGCCAGGCCTGGCAGGCTGACGTGCAGGTCGATATCCAGGCCGAAACCGCCAGGGATCTGGCCGATGCCGACGTGGGCAGTGATCGAGGCATCATCCGGGATTTTGCGTTTGGTCTGGCTGGCGACGAATTTCAGGGCGCCGATAAAGCAGGCCGAGTAACCGGCGGCAAACAGTTGTTCCGGGTTGGTGGCCTGGCCGCCGGCGCCGCCCAATTCCTTGGGGGTGGAGAGTTTGACGTCGAGGATATTGTCGCTGGAAACAGCGCGACCATCACGGCCGCCGGTGGCGGTGGCTACTGCGGTATAGAGCGTTTGCATGGTGTCGTCCTTTTGGTTTTAGCGCTAAAGTTTTGCGCGCTAAGTAGTTGGTGAGGCAAATGTATAGCGCTAATGTTTAGCGCGCAAGATAAATGTATAAATATTTTTCAGTCGCTGCAAACCACTGTGGGAGGGGGCTTGCTCCCGATGATGGTGTTTCAGTCAAAAGATTCGTCGACTGATAAACCGTCATCGGGAGCAAGCCCCCTTCCACATGTTGAGTGTTTTGCCGTGTTCAGATCGCGTTCTGCAGGTTGCCCCGCAACGCAAGCAAGTCAGCCTGCAGCGTGCGTAATTGGTCCAGCTCCAAACCGCTGGCGCCGAGAATGCACTGTGGAATACCCATGGCCTTCTCCTGCAAGGCACGCCCAGCGTCGGTCAGTTCCACCACCACCACGCGCTCATCTTCACGGCTGCGGGTGCGGCTGAGCAGGCCTTCGGCTTCCAGGCGCTTGAGAAGTGGTGTCAGGGAGCCCGGGTCGGTCAGCAGGCGGCTGCTGATTTCACCGACGGTCAAACCATCTTCTTCCCACAGCACCATCATGGCCAGATACTGCGGGTACGTCAGGCCGAGGGCTTGCAGCAGCGGTTTGTAGACCTTGGTCATCAGCAGCGACGTGGAGTGCAGGGCGAAACACAGTTGGTTGTCCAGCAACAGGGATTCGCACGGGGCGGGATTTTTGCTCATGGTGGTGCCTCAAAAAAGCGTGTCTACCTGGAATCTAGCGGGCAAATCTTTAATGCGCCAGATAATTCTGTCCGGGTGGTCAGACCAGTCCGCTTTGCAGTGCCAGATCCCAAGGCGGCACGGGGCTGAATCGGGACTTGAGATATTCCAGCAGCAACCGGCTGCGCGCATTGGGCTGCTGTTCCAGGCGCAGTGCGTAGATCCCGGTGGTCTCCGGGTTGGGCAGGCCGTCTTGGCAAAACAGTGGCAGTAACTCGCCGCGCACCAGGTACTCACTGGCCAGCCAGGTGGGGAGGTGGGCGATCCCCAGCCCGGCGAGAGCCCCCGATAACAGCGCTTCAGCGTTGTTGGCGCTCATGCGGATGCGCCGCGGGCGATGCGTTGCACGTCGCCCGTCCAACTCGAAGCGCCACGCGAACATCGGCGCCAGGCCGTCCCAGTCCAGGCCGTCATGCTCGCTCAATTCGTGAGGGTGGGCCGGGGTGCCACGGCTTTTCAGGTAGGCCGGACTGGCGCAGGCGATGCGCACGATACTGGCCAGGGGCGTGGCGATCAGCCGTGTATCGACGATGTGCCCGGCGCGCAGCACCAGGTCGACCTTGCCCAAGTGCGCGCCCTGCATATCGACAAAGCTGTCGATCAGATGCAGGTGCACATCCAGCCCAGGGTATACATTCAGAAAGTCGGCGATCACGGGCGCCAGATGCCGTCGCCCAAAGGCTGCCGGTGCGTCCACGCGGATCAAGCCCTCGGGTGCGTGGCTCAAGGAGACCGCTTCCGCCCGCGCCAGTTGCAGCTCGCTGACAATCCGTCGTGCCCGCTCGGCGAAGGCCAGGCCCGCCGGGGTCGGCACCACCGCGTGAGTGCTGCGCTGGAACAGGCGGCTGCCCACGGAGCTTTCCAGGCTGTCGATGCGCCGCGCCACCGCCGAGGGCGTCAGCGGATGGCGACGGGCTGCGGCGGAAAAGCTGCCGGTTTCCAGTACATCGAGAAACAGGCTCAGTTGATCGGTCAGCGTGTTGGGATTCATCGATGCGCGCTTATGCGAGATTGGCATAGCCATTGTGCGTTGCTGTGCGTTTCCGCGCCAGGGTCGACTGCGTAGCATGCAGGGCCTGGGAATGTGGAGTAGCGAGCGGTGTTGGATTTAGCGGTGTATCTGGTATTGGGCGTGGCCCTCGGCACGGTGGGTGGCCTGTTTGGTATTGGCGGTGGGCTGATTGCGATCCCGGTACTCGGCGTATGGTTCGGCCTGGACCAACAACTTGCCCAAGGCACGGCGCTGGTGATGGTGGTGCCGAACGTGATGCTGGCCCTGTGGCGTTACCACCAGCGTAATCGCATCGAACTGCGCCACGCCCTGCCGTTGGGCATCATGGGCTTCAGCTTTGCCTGGCTCGGCTCGATCTGGGCCGTGGGGCTGGACGCAGGCGCCATGCGCATCGGCTTTATCGTGTTCCTGCTGACGCTTTCGGCTTACAACCTGCTGCGCATGTTCACACGCAATGCACCGCCGACGGCACACATGCGTTATTCCTGGCCCTGGCTTGGCGTATTGGGCGCGGCGTCCGGTTCCATGGGCGGTTTGTTTGGGGTGGGTGGCGCGGTGGTGGCCACGCCGGTACTCACCAGTGTGTTCGGCACCACCCAGGTGGTCGCCCAGGGCTTGTCCCTGGCCTTGGCCCTGCCCAGTACCGGGGTGACCCTGGTCACCTATGCCTGGCACCACGAAGTGGACTGGCTGATCGGCATCCCCCTGGCCGTCGGTGGCCTGCTCAGTATCAGTTGGGGCGTGAAAGTCGCCCACGCCCTGCCGGAAAGGCTGTTGCGCGGCCTGTTCTGCGGCTTCCTGGTGCTGTGTGCGGTAATGCTGACCTTTAAAGTCTGAAGCCTTCGAGGATGTACTCGGCCAGGCAATCGGTGATCGGTGAGGCCATCAGGGGGTTACGCAGCAAACGCAGGTTCATTGACGGCAAGGGCGGTAACCCTTCCTCGCTGCCGAGTATGCGCAGGTCTGCAGTCACCAGGCTTTCCATGCTGACCATGGCCGCCAAGCCTGCGCTGACGACTGCCTGGATCGCCGCCCCATTGGTGCTGTGATAGGCGAGGCGATAACTGCGCTCGACCGAATCCAGTGCCCCCAGGGCCCACTGGGTGTAAAGGCAGTCAGCACCGGAAATCGCGAGGGGCAGGGCGTCGTGCTCGTCTACGCAAAAGCACGGTGCTGCGGCCCATACCATGCGTTCGGAACGCAACAGTTCCCCGACATCATTCCCGGGCTCTCGGCTGATCACGGTCAGGGCCAGGTCCCGGCGCTGCATCAGCACCGTGGACGCCTCGCAGTGCATCTCAATCTGGATCAGCGGGTATGCCTTGGAAAACCGCTGGAGAATCCCCGGCAGGAAGCGCATCACGTAGTCATCCGGTGTACCGATGCGTACCAGCCCCACCATATGCGGCTCGCGCAGGGTGTTGAACACTTCGCTGTGCAATTTCAGGATGCGCCGCGCGTAGCCCAGCAGCACTTGGCCCTCGGGGGTAAGCCGCACTTGCCGGCCATCGCGCTCGAACAGTTTGCGCTGCAGCACGTCTTCTTCCAGGCGCTTCATCTGCATGCTCACCGCCGATTGGGTGCGGTTGACCCGTTCACCGGCGCGGGTGAAACCGCCCTGGTCGGCGATGGCGACGAAGGTGCGCAGCACTTCAGTGTCGATGCTCGGGTAGTCGGACAATTGATCAATCTCCGAGATGTATTGCAT
The DNA here is from genome assembly GCF_006517195.1 of Pseudomonas sp. NIBRBAC000502773. Classification (NCBI taxonomy): domain Bacteria; kingdom Pseudomonadati; phylum Pseudomonadota; class Gammaproteobacteria; order Pseudomonadales; family Pseudomonadaceae; genus Pseudomonas; species Pseudomonas sp. NIBRBAC000502773. Next base: position 5,184,870 of record NZ_CP041189.1, read on the forward strand.
AAGAAACATTCGTTGGATTGATCATAAGGCCAGGCTCACACTCGCGTCATCCCCATTGGAGGGCGAGAAGATGAAAGGTCAAAGAGGCTTTGTGTTGATGGCAAAACGTCCGTTTTCCGGGCTGTTTCACAGGATTGCCCGTTGGCAGGCGCTGCATGGGGAGCGTCAGGTCCTGGCCAGCTTGAGCGATGATGCGCTCAAGGACATCGGGCTCAATCGCGGCGACGTTGAGCAGGATCGCCATCTGCATTTCTGGCAAGACCCGCTGCGAAAATGACCCCGGATGCAGTAGGGTGGTTGGCGAGCCCACATGGAGAACCTCATGGCCGCCGACCTGTCTTTTTCCCTCAAGCAAGCTCGGCGCATGGCGCTGGCGGCCCAGGGATTTTCCGGGCGCCAGGCGCCCGTACTGATAAAAGCTGTGCACATCAACCGCGTGATCGAGCGCTTGGGCGTGTTGCAGATTGACTCGGTCAATGCGCTGGTGCGCTCTCATTACTTGCCGCTGTTTTCCCGCCTGGGCGGTTACTCGCCGTTGATGCTTGAACAGGCGGCCTGGAGCCAGGGCCGGCGGCGTTCGCTGTTCGAGTACTGGGGGCACGAGGCCTCGTTGCTGCCGATGGCGTTGTATCCCTTGATGCGTTGGCGTATGGAGCGGGCGCAGCAGGGACGGGGCATTTATTCGCAGATGGCGCGCTTCGGTCGTGAGCAACAGGCCAAGATCCAGCGCGTTTTGCAGACTGTCGAACAGCAGGGCGCGCTGGGCGCGGGCAGTTTGTCTACCCGCGAAGAGCGAGCCGGACCCTGGTGGGACTGGAGCGATGAAAAGCATGCGCTGGAGTGGCTGTTCGCCGCCGGCCTGGTGACCGTTGCCGGCAGGCGTGGTTTCGAGAGGCTGTATGACTTGCCCGAGCGCGTCATCCCGGCTGACATCCTCCAGCAGACGCCATTGACCGAGGCCGAGGCCCAGCGTGGCCTGTTGCTGCACAGCGCCATCGCCCTGGGTGTAGGCACCGAAAAAGACCTGCGCGACTACTTCCGCCTTGACCCCGCCGACAGTCGCAGTCGCCTGGCGGAGTTGGTCGAGGACGGGCAATTGCAGGTGTGCCAGGTGCAAGGCTGGAAGCAGGCAGCATACTGCCTGCCCGAGCCCAAAGTGCCACGCAAGGTGTCGGCCAGCGCACTGCTGTCGCCCTTCGACTCGCTGGTCTGGGAGCGTAGCCGCACCGAGCGCCTGTTCGATTTCCGCTACCGCCTGGAGATCTACACCCCGCAACACAAACGGGTGTACGGCTACTACGTGCTGCCGTTTTTGCACAACGAGCGCATCGCTGCACGTATCGACCTGCGGGCCGAACGCGCCAACGGGCGCCTGGCCGTGCATGGGGTGCACGAAGAGGAGCCGGGGCTGGATGATGAGGGGATGCAGGCGCTGGCCCTGAACCTGCGGCAAATGGCCGACTGGCTGGGTCTGGAACAGGTGCAGCTCAATTGCCAGCGGCCGAGTGCCGACCGGTTGCGGTTAGCCATGCTGCACGTGTAGGAGGAAGGTACTTTCGTGGCGAGCGGGCTTGCCACTACAAGCCCTATTTTCCAAACGTCTGCTAGCGTTTGACCTGCTTCAACGTCTCGGCAATCAGGAACGCCAACTCCAGCGACTGATCGGCGTTCATCCGTGGGTCGCAGTGGGTGTGGTAGCGGTCCGACAAGCCATCTTCGGTAATTGGCCGCGCGCCGCCGATGCACTCGGTGACGTTCTGCCCGGTCATCTCGATATGAATCCCGCCGGCATAGGTGCCCTCGGCCTGGTGTACCTGGAAGAACTCCTTGACCTCGCCGAGGATCTGCGCAAAGTCGCGGGTCTTGTAGCCGCTGCTGGCCTTGATGGTGTTGCCGTGCATCGGGTCGGAGCTCCACAGCACCTGCTTGCCTTCGCGCTGCACCGCGCGAATCAGGTTGGGCAGGTGGTCGCCGACTTTGCCTGCGCCCATGCGCGCGATCAGGTTGAGGCGGCCGGGGTCGTTGTCGGGGTTGAGGATGTCGATCAGGCGGATCAGGTCATCGGGGTTCATGCTCGGGCCGACTTTGACGCCGATCGGGTTGTTCACCCCGCGCAGGAATTCGACATGGGCGCCATCCAACTGACGGGTGCGGTCGCCGATCCACAGCATGTGGGCCGAGCAGTCGTAGTAGTCGTTAGTCAGGCTGTCGCGGCGCACGAAGGCTTGTTCGTAGTTGAGCAGCAGCGCTTCATGGGCGGTGAAAAAGCTGGTTTCGCGCAACTGCGGCGAGCTGTCCATGCCGCAGGCGCGCATGAAGGCCAGGGTTTCGTCGATGCGGTCGGCCAACTGGCTGTATTTTTCCGCCAGGGCGGAGTTGGCGATAAAGTCCAGGTTCCACTTGTGCACCTGGTGCAGGTCGGCAAAACCGCCCTGGGCAAAGGCGCGCAGCAGGTTGAGGGTGGCGGTGGACTGGTGGTAGGACTGCAGCAGGCGGTCCGGGTCCGGCACGCGGCTTTTTTCGTCGAAACCGATGCCGTTGACGATGTCGCCACGGTAGGCGGGCAGGGTGATGCCGTCGAGGGTCTCATCGTTGGCCGAGCGCGGCTTGGCGAACTGGCCGGCCATGCGCCCGACTTTCACCACCGGGCAGCCAGCAGCGAAGGTCATCACGATGGCCATCTGCAGCAGCACCTTGAAGGTGTCGCGGATTTTTGCGGCGGAGAATTCGGCAAAGCTCTCGGCGCAGTCGCCACCTTGCAGCAGGAACGCGCGACCCTGGGTCACCTCGGCAAACTGACGGCGCAACTCGCGGGCTTCCCCGGCAAACACCAGCGGCGGATAGCTGGCCAGGCTCTGCTCCACTTGCAACAAGTGCGCGGCGTCCGGGTACTGGGGTTGTTGCTGGATTGGCAGGGCGCGCCAGCTGTCGGGGCTCCAGGGTTGGCTCATCATGAACTCGATTGGGTGGTTGACGGTCGGGCGCCAATGTTATCAGCAATTAGTGCGTGACCTGTTGCCGCCGGTTGGCCGACAATCGCGCCTTTGCCGTGGGGTAGACCCTTTAGGAGTAGTGATGAGCGAGGAGCGTGTCGAGCGCCTGCTGGCCGAAGTCCATGATGATTTCGGCATGATTCGTGTGCTCGAGGTGGCCGATTACCGGTTTCTCGAGTTTGGCGACGCCATCGAGCAAAGCTGCGTGTTCACCGCTGACCCGAGCTGGCTGGAGTACGACTACACCCGCGCGATGCTGATCGGCGCGTTGTGCCATGAGCAGCCGGAGAGCGCACTGTTCCTCGGCCTGGGAGCTGGCACCTTGACCCAGGCGTGCCTTAAGTTCCTGCCGCTGGAGGATGTCGAAGCCATCGAGCTGCGCCCCGATGTGCCGCGCCTGGCCATCGAATACCTGGGGCTGGATGATGATCCGCGCCTGTATATCCGCATCGGCGACGCCTTGGAATTGTTGGAGAGCGCTGAATCGGCGGACCTGATTTTCGTCGACCTCTACACGGATGTCGGTCCCGGCGTCGGACACCTGGCCTGGACCTTCCTGGAAAACTGCCAGAAGAAACTCAACCCCGGCGGTTGGCTGGTGATCAACCAGTGGGCGACCGATGATGGCAAACCCTTGGGCGCGGCGTTGCTGCGTGGTTTGTACCACCGGCATTATTGGGAACTGCCGGTGAAGGAGGGCAATGTGATCCTGTTGGTGCCTTCGGAGCTGGACCAGGCGCTGGATCTGGATGCGCTTTCTACTCGAGCTGAGTTGTTGGCGCCGCGTCTGGGCTATTCGTTGCAGCCGTTGATCAAGGCGATTCGTCCGGCGACGTAGGCGCCTGTGCCGACGCCATCGAAGGCAAGTCGAATCGTCACACCGCCCCTCCCACATTTGAAATGAGTTCCAAATGTGGGAGGGGGCTTGCCCCCGATGGCGTCGGTGCTGCCAACTCAAATGCCCTTGAACACCCCCGGCCGCTTCTCGACCATCGCCCGCACGCCTTCCTTGGCATCCTCGCTGTTCAGCAATTTATCCACCATCGGCGGCAGCGCGGCGGCGGCAACGGTTTCGCCTTCCATGTGTGCCAGGCGGGCCGACATCAAGGTGGCCTGGACGCCAAGCGGCGCCTGGCGCGCGATGCGGCTGGCGAGTTCGATGGCGCGGGGCAGCAGGTCTTCACTGGCCATGACTTCCTGCACCAGGCCCAGGCGCAGGGCTTCATGGGCGTCGAACTCATCGCCGGTGAGCAGCCAGCGCATGGCGTTGCCCCAGCCGGCGATCTGATGAAAGCGCAATGTCGCGCCTCCAAACGGAAAAATCCCACGTTGCACTTCCATCTGCGCAAAGCGGGTATTGCTCGCGCACAGGTTGATATCCGCCGCGAGCATCAACTCGATACCGATGGTCAGGCAGTAGCCCTGGGCCGCGACGATCACCGGTTTGCTGACCCTGGGGCCGGCGAAAACGCCCCAGGGATCGCAACCGCCCAGGGGCGGTTGCCAGCCTCCAGCCATCACGGCGCTGACATTGGCCAGGTCCAGGCCGGCGGTGAAGTGGTCGCCGTGGGCAAATACTACGGCCACCCGTGCTTCGTCATTTCGATCAAATTCGCCATAAGCCAGGCTCAGTTCATTGAGCAAGTCCAGGTCAAAGGCGTTGCGCTTGGCGACCCGATCCAGGCCCAACAGCAGGACATGGCCCTGGAGTTCACGGCTGACGCGGCTGCTGCTGGCTTGATTCATCGGGGGTGCCCTCGGGCGCAATGAAGGGTTTCAGACCAAAGGGTCTCGATGCAAGGTGAACCGTTTAAGCGTTATGACCAGCAGGGCCGGGCCTTTGAAAAATAGACCCTGCCGCGCTTATCTGCAAAGACTGTGATGCAGCGCGGTTTATCGGCGCCTGGCGATAAAAAAAGCTCCCTTTTTCAGGTATTTCCGGTATAGTGCGCGCCGGCCTTTAACCGGGCCGCGTTTAGGTAGCGCAATTCCCCGAAGTCAGCTTCGGCTGCACGTCCGCACAGCGGACTCTCCCTTGACGAATCTTTTTCATTCATTCGTTTTCGCAAATCCCCGCCGACAAAGCAGCCAGGGCGACTCTTGAGTCTCAACACGGCATGCGCAGCTTTGGAGCATGGGTCTTTGCGGATGCACTTAGAGGCAGACCCATGACCCAGGAAACCGGCGGCTTCGCCGCTTTTAATCTTAACCCGAACATTCTCGCCGCCGTCATCGCGACCGGCTACGAAGAACCTTCGGCGATTCAGCAGCAATCGATCCCGATCATCATGGCCGGCCAGGACATGATTGGCCAGGCGCAAACCGGTACCGGTAAAACCGCCGCGTTCGCCCTGCCTATCCTGCACTGCATCGATCCTGCCAAGCGCGAGCCGCAAGCCCTGATCCTGGCGCCAACGCGTGAGTTGGCGCTGCAAGTAGCAACCGCTTTTGAAACCTACGCCAAGCAAATGCCAGGCGTTACCGTTGTTGCCGTCTACGGCGGCGCGCCGATGGGCCCGCAACTGAAGGCCATCCGTAATGGCGCCCAGATCGTCGTGGCCACCCCGGGCCGTCTGTGCGACCACCTGCGTCGCGACGAGAAAGTCCTGTCGACCGTGAACCACCTGGTTCTGGACGAAGCCGACGAAATGTTGAAGCTGGGCTTTATGGATGACCTGGAAGTCATCTTCAAGGCACTGCCACCGACCCGTCAGACCGTCCTGTTCTCGGCTACCCTGCCACAGTCGATCCGTGCCATTGCCGAACGCCATCTGCGCGATCCGCAACACGTGAAGATCCAGACCAAGACTCAGACCGTTACCGCGATCGAACAGGCTCACCTGTTGGTTCACGCTGACCAGAAGACCTCGGCAGTATTGAGCCTGCTGGAAGTCGAAGACTTCGACGCCCTGATCATGTTCGTGCGTACCAAGCAAGCGACCCTGGACTTGGCCAGTGCCCTGGAAGCCAAAGGCTACAAAGCCGCTGCGCTGAACGGTGACATCGCCCAGAACCAACGTGAGCGCGTGATCGACTCCCTCAAGGATGGCCGTCTGGACATCGTTGTGGCGACCGACGTAGCGGCTCGTGGTCTCGACGTTCCGCGTATCACCCACGTGTTCAACGTTGACATGCCTTACGATCCGGAATCCTACGTTCACCGTATCGGCCGTACCGGCCGTGCCGGTCGCGAAGGTCGTGCACTGCTGCTGGTGACGCCACGTGAGCGCCGCATGCTGCAAGTGATCGAGCGTGTAACCGGTCAGAAAGTTGCCGAAGTACGCCTGCCGGATGCCCAGGCCGTTCTCGATGCCCGCATCAAGAAACTGACCAACAGCCTGTCGCCCCTGGTGGCTGACGCTGAATCGACCCACGGCGACCTGCTGGACCGCCTGACCGCCGATATCGGCTGCACCCCGCGTGCCCTGGCTGCAGCCCTGCTGCGCAAGGCTACCAACGGTCAGGCCCTGACCCTGGCAGCCATCGAGAAAGAGCGCCCACTGGTGCCGAACAACGCGCCACGCGGTGATCGTCCAGAACGTACCGGCGACCGTCCGGACCGTGGTGACCGTGAGCGTCGCGCTCCGGTTCCATTGGCTGAAGGCCGTGCCCGTTGCCGTACCGCGCTGGGCGCGCGGGATGGTATCGCTGCCAAGAACCTGCTGGGCGCTATCCTCAACGAGGGTGGCCTGGCACGTGAAGCCATCGGTCGCATCCAGGTCCGTGACAGCTTCTCCCTGGTGGAGCTGCCGGAAGACGGTCTGGAAAAACTGCTGGCCAAGCTGAAAGACACCCGCGTTGCCGGCAAGCAATTGAAGCTGCGTCGCTACCGCGAAGATTGATCCGCCCTCGGGCTGATTGATCGCACATAAAAAATCCCCGATTGGTTCGGGGATTTTTTTTGTCCGCTGTTAACCGAAGCGGTAGATGTCCATGCCCAGCGCGCCCATGGTGAACCCCTGGTGTGCAACGCTGAAGTCACCCCCGGCGCCGCGGGCAAAGTACAGCGGCAACAAATGTTCATCGCTGGGATGGCTGCGCACGGCGTGGGGCGCCTGGCGACGGTAATCATGCAAGGCCGCCTCGTCGTTGGCGGCGAGTGTCTCCACCACCCAGTCGCGGAATTCGCGTGCCCAGGGTTCGATACGCTCAGGTCCGGCCTGCCAGTTCAGCTCGCCCAGGTTATGGGTGATGCTGCCGGAGCCGATCAACAGCACGCCCTGTTCGCGCAAGCCGGCCAAGGCATGCCCGACGCGGGTTTGCAGGGCAGGGCCCATGTGACTGGGCAAGGAGACTTGCACCACTGGGATATCCGCTGCCGGGTACATCAGCGAGAGCGGCACCCAGGTGCCATGGTCAAAAGGGCGGCGCTCATCGGTCCGCGCATTCAAGCCGTCGGCATGAAGCAGTTCGACAATTTCGCCGGCCAATTGCGGGTCGCCCGGTGCTGGGTACTGCACGGCGAACAGCTCGCGGGGGAAACCGCCGAAGTCGTGCCAGGTCTCGGGCGCAGCGCTGCCGCTGACCAGCAGTTCCTGGCTTTCCCAATGTGCCGACACCACCACAATTGCCTTCGGCCGCGGCAGTTCAGCGGCCAGGCGCTGCAGGGCGGGGCCGCTGGCGCCGGGCTGCAGGGCAAGCATGGGCGATCCGTGGGAGATAAACAGGCTGGGCAACATAAGGAAGGTCCTGAGGGTTAACATGGGCCCATCTTCAATCAGATCATTGATCTAAATCTAATATAAGTTTTAGCGTTTTTTGATCGAATTTTCGGAGGTGATTCCATGGAGCCCAAATTTTGGCAGGAGCGCTGGGCGCGCAATCAGATCGGCTTTCACCTGCCCAAGGTCAATCCTTACCTGTTGCGGTATTGGCCTGCGCTGGGCCTTGCCCAGGGCGCCAAGGTGCTGGTGCCGCTGTGTGGTAAAAGCCTGGACCTGATGTGGCTGGCCAGCAACGGCTATCACGTGCTCGGCGTTGAACTGTCGGAACAGGCGGTGGAAACCTTTTTCAGCGAGCAGAACCTGACGCCGCGCATCACTCGGCACGGCGTGTTCAAGGTGTACCAGGCTGATTTGATCGAAATATGGTGCGGCGATTTCTTTGCCTTGGACGCCGGGGCACTGGCTGACTGCGCTGCGCTTTACGACCGTGCCGCACTAATCGCCCTGCCGCCGTTGATGCGTGCGCAGTACGCCGAGCAGTTGAATAGCCTGCTGCGGCCAGGCTGCCAGGGGCTGCTGATCACCCTGGACTACGACCAGACGCAAAAAGCCGGCCCGCCCTTTGCGGTGCCGGATGACGAGGTGAAGGTGCTGCTGGGTTTGCATTGGAGCCTGGAGGTGCTCGAAGCCCAGGATATCCTGGGTGAGAGCTGGAAGTTCTTGCAGGACGGAGTCGCGCGCCTCGAAGAGCGCGTGTATCGGCTCACCAAGCTGTAAAACCCGCGCACAAAAAAAGGGGCGATCCAATCGCCCCTTTTGCATTACCGGGTATCAGCCCCGACGACGCAGCGCGTCGATACGCTCTTCCAGCGGCGGGTGGCTCATGAACATGCGAGCCAGGCCCTGCTTGACACCACCGTTGATGCCAAAGGCGGTCAGGCTGTCGGGCATATGCACCGGCAGGCCCTGTTCGGAGCGCAGGCGCTGCAGTGCACTGATCATTGCACTCGTGCCAGCCAGGCGCGCGCCGGCTTCGTCTGCGCGGAACTCTCGTTTGCGCGAGAACCACATCACAATCGCGCTGGCCAGGAAACCCAGTACCACTTCGGCAAAGATGGTCGCTACGAAGTAGGCGATCCCGCGGCCGCCTTCGTTCTTGAAGATCACCTTGTCGACAAAGTTGCCGATGATCCGCGCAAAGAACATCACGAAGGTGTTCACCACGCCCTGCACCAGCGCAAGGGTAATCATGTCGCCGTTGGCTACGTGGCCGATCTCGTGTGCGAGGACCGCCTTCACCTCATCGGGAGAGAATCGCTCGAGCAGCCCTTGGCTGACCGCCACAAGGGCGTCGTTCTTGTTCCAGCCCGTTGCAAAGGCGTTGGCCTCGTAAGCAGGGAAAATCCCGACCTCGGGCATTTTTATACCTGCTTCCTGAGACAACTGCTCCACGGTCTGCATCAGCCATTGTTCATGGCGGGTGCGTGGTTGAGTGATGACCTGGGTGCTGGTGCTCATCTTCGCCATCCACTTGGAGATGAACAGCGAGAACAGCGAACCGGCAAAACCAAAGACCGCACAGAAAATCAGCAGCTGATTGAGGTTCAGATCAACCCCGTTGGCCGCCATGAACCCGTTGAAGCCGAAAAGGCTCAGGGTGATGCTGGCAATCAGCACGACCGCCAGGTTGGTAGCCAAGAACAGCAGGATGCGCATCATGGTTGTAGAGTTCTCCTCATGCTTAATATGTCGCGTACTGCGGGGTATATAAGGTGCGGCTTGGGGTGATTCAACCGAGCGACTATTTCAAACTGTGTCCTACAGCCTGAATGTAGAGCCTTGAAGGGATTTTCCGATGATGAATACTACCCGTGAAAAGCCACTTTTTGTCTTGCGGCCCCATAACTACAGGGGCTTATGGATGTAGAAACGCAAGTGCAGTACGGGGAAAGTGTATAGCCAGAGAAGTGTTGCCAGATAATCGCTGTACGACCGAATGCCGGTCGTACAGCGCCATGCCGGTTACTGGCGATAGGACTTGAGGAAGTTGCCGATACGGCCAATGGCCATGTCCAGGTCATCCACGCGCGGCAGGGTCACCACTCGGAAGTGATCCGGCCACGGCCAGTTGAACGCCGTGCCCTGGACCACCAGCAGCTTTTCCGAGAGCAGCAGGTCGAGCACGAACTTCTCGTCGTTGAGGATCGGGCAGACCTTCGGGTCGATCCTCGGGAAGGCGTACAGCGCGCCCATGGGCTTGACGCAGCTCACGCCCGGGATTGCATTGAGCAGCTCCCAGGTGCGGTTGCGCTGTTCCAGCAGACGGCCCTGGGGCAGGACCAGGTCATTGATGCTCTGGTAGCCACCGAGGGCGGTCTGGATTGCGTGCTGGCTCGGCACGTTGGCGCACAGGCGCATGTTGGCCAGCATGTCGATGCCTTCGATGTAGCTCTGGGCATTGTGTTTGGGCCCGGAAATCGCGATCCAGCCGGAGCGGAAGCCCGCTACGCGGTAGGACTTGGACAGGCCGTTGAAGGTCAGGCACAGCAGGTCCGGCGCCAGGGAAGCGGTGCAGATATGCACCGCATCGTCGTAGAGGATCTTGTCGTAGATCTCGTCGGAGAACACCACCAGGTTGTGCTGGCGTGCCAACTCGAGCATGCCCAGCAGCACTTCCCTGGAATACACGGCGCCGGTGGGGTTGTTCGGGTTGATGATCACCAGGGCCTTGGTGTTCGGCGTGATCTTGGCCTTGATGTCGGCCAGGTCCGGGAACCAGTCGGCGCCCTCGTCGCACAGGTAGTGCACCGGGTGGCCGCCGGCCAGGGTCACGGCGGCGGTCCACAGTGGGTAGTCCGGTGCCGGCACCAGCACTTCGTCGCCGTTGTTGAGCAGGGCCTGCATGGACATCACGATCAGCTCGGACACGCCATTACCCAGGTAGATGTCTTCGATGCCGACGCCTTCGACCTGCTTCTGCTGGTAGTACTGCATCACGGCCTTGCGCGCGCTGAACAGGCCTTTGGAGTCGCTGTAGCCCTGGGCGGTGGGCAGGTTGCGGATCACATCCTGGAGGATTTCATCCGGCGCTTCGAAACCAAAGGGCGCCGGGTTGCCGATGTGCAGCTTGAGGATGCGATGGCCTTCCTCTTCCAGGCGCTTGGCGTGCTTGAGCACCGGGCCGCGAATGTCGTAGCAGACGTTGGCGAGCTTGTTCGATTTGCTGACCTGCATGGCGATGTGATCCTGAAAATGAACGATCCAGACGGTGTGGGCACTACCGTACTGTGAATGCTGCGAGGCCCGCACCCATAAATACGTTTGAATGCCGGTAGCGCGGGTGCCAGACTGGCGTTTTGAAGAGGCGCAATCATACGTGCCGCCTGATCCATGGAAAAGATACAGATCAGGCTTTTTCAGTTGCCGAGGTGTACCGATGGAAAAGTTGCAGAAAACCGTTGAAGAATGGAAGGCAATGCTCGATCCGGAGCAGTACAACGTATGCCGTCTCAAGGGCACCGAGCGTCCTTTCAGCGGCAAGTACAATGAGACCCGGACCGATGGCGTGTATCACTGCATCTGCTGTAATGCGCCATTGTTCGATTCGACCACCAAGTTTGATTCCGGCTGTGGCTGGCCGAGTTTCTACGCGCCGATCGCCGACAGCGCAATGATCGAGATCCGTGATGTCAGCCACGGCATGATCCGCACTGAAGTCACCTGCGCCAAATGCGATGCGCATCTGGGCCATGTGTTCCCGGACGGCCCGCCGCCCACTGGCCTGCGCTATTGCATCAACTCGGTGTGCCTGGACCTTGTACCCCGTTAACTCGACTGACGGCGGGCCCCTGTAGGAGCGAGCTTGCTCGCGAAAGTCGTCAACGATTACACGGGCATTCTGGTTCAGCCCGGTGTCCTTGAGTTTTTCGCGAGCAAGCTCGCTCCTACAGAGTGTTGATGAGGTGTCATCAGTGCGGTCAATTAAATTGCACACAATTGAATTGCCTACTATGTTTCATCCTCTTTCTCCCTTATCGAGGCACTGCCATGAGCAACAACCTGCTGAGCATCCCTTGCACCACCATCAAGGGTGAGCAAAAGACCTTGGCCGATTTCGCCGGCAAGGCCGTCCTCGTGGTCAACACCGCCAGCAAATGCGGCTTCACTCCGCAGTACAAGGGCCTGGAGCAACTCTGGCAGCAGTACAAGGACCAGGGCCTGGTGGTATTGGGCTTTCCTTGCAATCAGTTCGGCAAGCAGGAGCCCGGTGACGAAGGTGCGATTTCCGAATTCTGCGAGCTGAACTTCGGTGTCAGCTTCCCGTTGTTCAAGAAGATCGACGTCAATGGCAGCGATGCCCATCCACTGTTCGTGCAACTGAAAAAACAGGCGCCGGGGCTGCTGGGGTCCAAGGGCATCAAGTGGAACTTCACCAAGTTCCTCATCGGCCGCGACGGCCAGGTGGTCAAGCGCTTCGGTCCTGCCACCAAGCCGCAGGACTTGACCCAAGAGATCGAAGCCTTGCTCAAATGACCGACTTGCCCAGTGTGTCCCTGGCCCTGGACAACCAGCTGTGTTTCAAGCTCTACGCTGCGTCACGCGCTGTCACCCGTGCCTATAAGCCGATGCTCGACCAGTTGGGTCTGACCTACCCGCAATATGTGGTGATGCTGGTGTTGTGGGAGTGGCACGCCACGCCTGCGCTGCAGCCGACGGTCAAGGCCCTGGGGGAGCGCCTGATGCTCGACTCGGGCACGCTGACGCCGCTGCTCAAGCGCCTTGAACAGCTTGAGTTAGTGGCGCGTCGGCGCAGTGCCAGGGATGAGCGTGAAGTGCACTTGAGCCTGAGCGAGGCCGGTGTACAACTGCGGGACCAGGCCCATGGCCTGAAAACCCGCCTGCTGTGTGATCGCGGCATCGACCTGAATCAAGCCGATGCCTTGCGCGATGGTCTCGACCAGTTGCTTGTGCAACTTAAAGACTTGTCGTCCCAGGCACCCACAAGTCCAGCAGGGCATTGAGTTCTTCGCGGCGGAACGGCTTGGCCAGGTAGTCATTCATCCCCGCCGCACGGCAGCGCTCGCGTTCTTCGGACAAAGCGTTGGCGGTCAACGCTACAATCGGCAGGTCCGGCCAGCGCCCGCTGCGCCGAATCTGCCGGCTGGCCTCATAGCCATCCATCACCGGCATGTTGCAGTCCATCAGCACCATATCGAAGCGCTGTTCTTCAAGAAGCTTGAGCGCTTCGCCACCGTGGGCGGCCACGATCACTTCGCAGCCCAGTTTGCTGAGCATGCCCTTGGCCACCAGTTGGTTGACCGGGTTGTCCTCCACCAGCAGGATGCGCGCCCGGTGTGCGAGCGGTGCGGCATCCAGCTGGACGGGGTCAAGCACCAGGTGCGCGTCGGTGCGTAAGTTACGTTGCAGGATCTGGTACAGCGCGTTGCGGCTCAAGGGGCGTGCCTGTTGGTGCAACGGCGCCAGTGCCGCCACTTCTTCGCTGGGCATGAAGTTGCCATAGGCGGTCACCAGCAGGATGGGCGCGGTAATGCCCGGCCGTATGCGGAACAGGCATTCCGGGCAGTCGGTAATTAGCAGATCGGGGGTTTGCCCGCTCAAATCGTCATCCATGGTGAAACAGCGCAGGGACAGTCCCCAGCAGGGCAGCAGGGTCGTGAGCAACTCTGTCAGGCCGCTGCCGGCGTTGGTGATGGCGATGACCTCGCCTTTGAGAGGCGCTGGCTGGACCGCGGGCAAATGGGCGGGCAGTGGCAGGTCTGCACAGAACTGGCTGCCAAAGCCCACTTCCGAGCTGATACTCAAGCGCCCCTTCATCGCTTCGCACAGGTTGTGCGTCAGTGCCAGGCCCAGGCCCGTCCCGCCATACTGGCGAGTGATGCCGGCGCCGGCCTGGGTGAACGGTTGGAAGATTTTCACTTGGGCTTCCTGCGCAATGCCGATGCCGGTATCGCAGACTTCAATGCGTACACCGCCGTCGTGGGTACCCAGGCGCACATCAACCCGACCAAAGCGGGTGAACTTCAAGGCGTTGGAGAGCAAGTTGCTGACAATCTGCCGCACACGGGTCGGGTCACCCAGCACCAGGGCCGGGAACTGCGGGTCGATCAGGCAGCTCAGTTCCACGCTCGGTGCGGCGTTCTGCGATAACAGGTTGGCGGTGTCTTCCACCAGTGCGCCGAGGTCGAACGGGATGCGCTCCAGCTCCAACTGGCCGGCGTCGAACTTGGACAGGTCGAGAATATCGTTGAGCAGTTCCACCAGCACTTTGCCGGAGTCATGGGCGATAGACAGTTGCTGGCGTTGTTCGGCGTTCAACGGGCTGTCCAGCGACAGTGCGATCATGCCCAGCAGGCCGTTGAGCGGGGTGCGGATTTCGTGGCTCATGTTCGCCAGGAAGGCCGCCCGGGCCTGGGCCATGCCCAATGCATGCATCTTGGCGGCTTCCAGCTCATCGTTGGACTGGGTCAGCCGCTGGTTGCTGGCCTTGAGTTCAAGGGTGCGCGCGGACACGATATGTTCCAGTTGCCCCAGGTATTCGGTCAGCCGATCCTCGGCGTGGCGGCGCTGCTGGATTTCGGTTTCCATGTTTTCGAATTGCTGGTTGGCGACGTCCACCAACACCCCGATTTCATCGTGCTCATGCCCCGGCGGGCAGTCCAGGCGTGCCTGCTTGCGGGTGCTCAGCTCACGAATAATGCGCACCAGCGGTTGGGTCAGCATGACGTAGAACAGGCCCAGCAAAATCCCGGTCAACAACAGGCTGCGTGCGAACCCGTTGAGCAGGGTGATCTCGGCGCGGCGCAGGAACCGGCTGCCAAAGGCGTAGGTGTCGACGTCCAGGCGCAGTACGCCAAGTGACTCGTCGGGCATGTGGCTCAGGAACAGTTGGTCTTCGAACTGGCGGTTGGCGCCAAACATGAAGTCACTGATAGGCCGGTAGGTGCTTTCCTTGCGTGGTCGGTCGACATCGGCCAGCACCACGCCGTTGTTATCGATCAACTGCGCGCGAATGATGGCGGGGGAGTGCAGCAGGCCCAGGGTCAGTTCCTGGGCCAGTTCGGCATCGATGTTGTAGGCGATACGTGACGCGGGGTTATGGCTGATTTCGATCAGCGAACGTATTTCGCGGTTGATGGATGCGTCTTCGCTGGCATAATCAATGCCGATTTGGATCAGGCTGAGCAAGGTTCCCAAGACGAAACCGACCAGCACCGTCAATCTGGCTTGTTTATAAGACAAGCGGTGGGCGAACTTGATATCCATTGAGTGTTGAACCACTTCACGTTTCCCTTCGCCCGGCAAGCATAGCTGAACATCCACACGCCCAGGCCTGCCCGGCATGAATCGGTTTTTACGCAGCCCCAAGCGGTCTGTCGCAGGGTTGCCAATACGCCATCTTTTGCAAAAACTTGCCAGAGGAATAATCATGGATTCTCGATTGAGTGCCTTTCTGGAGCGAGCCGATGCCGTGCTCGCTCGCCTGGAACCCTTGTTGCCCGCGCCGCGCCAAACCATCGACTGGAACCAGTGCCTGGCGGCCCGCTGGCAGCGTGAGGGCCGCAGTGGCTTCCTGCTGCCGCTGGACGTGAGCCTGGACATGCGCTTGTCCGACCTGATCGGCGTGGACAAGCAACGTGAAACCCTGGCGCGCAACACCCAGCAGTTCCTGGATGGCCTGCCTGCCAATCATGCGTTGCTGTGGGGGTCGCGGGGCACCGGTAAATCGTCCATGGTGCGCGCTTTGCTCGCCCAACACGCCAAGGCCGGTCTGCGCCTTATCGAAATCGAGCGTGACCACTTGGCCGACCTGCCGCGTGTGGTTGAACAATTGCTCAAGTTGCCGCAACGTTTCATCCTGTTCTGCGACGACTTGTCATTCGAGGCCGGCGAGGGCGACTACCGGGTGCTCAAGAGCGTGCTGGATGGTTCCCTGGAACAGGCCCCTGAAAACGTGCTGCTGTATGCCACGTCCAACCGCCGCCACCTGGTGCCGGAAAACCAGAGCGACAACGATAACTGGAAGCGCGTGGACGGTGAGTTGCACCCGAGCGAGGCGGTGGAAGACAAGATTGCCTTGTCCGACCGCTTTGGCTTGTGGCTGTCGTTCTACCCGTTCACCCAGGAACATTTCCTGGACGTGGTCGAGCACTGGATCGGTGAGCTGGCGAACAAGGCGGGTTTGCAGTGGCAGCGCGATGAGGACCTCGACATTCTCGCCGTGCGCTGGGCTACCGGGCGCGGCAACCGCAACGGTCGTTGCGCGTATCAATTCGCCCGTTACTGGGTGGGTCTCAAATTGCTGGAGCGTCAACCATGATCGATTTACAACAAGCCGGCACCGGCCTCGGTGGCTATGCCCTGCTGAGTGCCCAACTGGAGTCGCTGCTGGCCGATGAGCGTGATTTCATCGCCAACAGCGCCCAGTTTTCGGCTTTCCTGTTCAGCCAGCTGGATGACCTGAACTGGGCGGGCTTTTACCTCAACCGCAATGAAGAGCTGGTGCTTGGCCCGTTCCAGGGGCAGATCGCCTGTGTGCGTATTCCGTTCGGCCGTGGGGTGTGCGGCGCGGCCGCGGCCTCGCGGCAAACCCAGCGAGTAGACGATGTGCACGCGTTCCCCGGGCATATCGCCTGTGATAGCGCCTCCAACAGCGAATTGGTGGTGCCACTGGTCAAGGACGCCAAATTGATAGGTGTCCTTGACCTCGATAGCCCGTCGTTGGCCCGCTTTACCCCTCAGGATCAGGCGGGTATCGAACAGCTGGCGGCGATTTTCCTGCGCTTGACCGACTGCTGATCGAAATAGGGGGCGCGACCCGCCCCTGATCAGCCATCCAGTTCCTCAAGCCGCACTTGCAGCATCCTCTCCAACTCCAGCATCAGCTTCTCCAGGGACTTTACACCTGCCTCGATCAGGGGCTGATCATCACCCCGGGCACAGGCCTGTTCGACGGCTTCGCATTGTGAGGCCAGCGCAGAGGCTTGAACGATGCGCGCGGCCCCCTTGATCTTGTGAGCCTGTTCGATGATCTCTTCGGGCAAGGCCTGCGCTGCGATCAGTGCGACCAGCTCCTGGCGATCCTGGCGACTGCTGCTCAGCAACTCTTCCAGCAAGAGGCGGCTCATGTGCGGATCGCCACCGGTAAGGGCCTCGAAGTTGCCGATGTCCAGGGTCATGCCGCTGGGTTGAGGACTGATCTTCGCCAATTGCCGCTCCAGCGCCGTAAGGTTGATGGGTTTGAACAGGCAGTCATCCATGCCTGCCTGCGCACAGCGTTGTTTCTCTTCGGGCTGGGCATTGGCAGTAAAACCCAGTACCACGCAAGGTGTCAGCTGTTCGCGTTCCTCGTATTCGCGTATCGAACGACTCAGCTCGTAGCCATTCATGATCGGCATGTTGCAATCGGCGATCACCAGGTCGAAGCGCTCCTGGCGCCAGGCCTGGAAGCCGGAGGCGCCGTTCTGGGCGGCGGTGTATTGATGACCCAGGTAGCCGAGCTGCTGGCACATCAACAGGCGATTCGCCGGATGATCGTCCACCACCAGCACATTGAGCACCGGCACGTTCGAGGTTGCGGCGGGCTTGAGCTCTTCGGCCACCTGCAGCGCCTGCAGGCGATTCATTTTCAGGCTTACATGCACCTGGGTGCCCACCATGGGCACGCTGCTCAGGCTCAGTTGCCCGCCCATCATCGCGCACAGGCTGCGACAGATCACCAGCCCGAGGCCCGCACCGCTCCTGGCCAGCTGTCCTGAGTTGTCCGCCTGGGCAAAGGGTTCGAACAGGCGCATCTGGTCGTCCCGGCTGATACCGATGCCGGTGTCCTCCACCACCAGTTTCATCTCGACCTGCTGCGGCAGTTCGGTGGCTGATACTTCCACCTTGATCTTTACCTGGCCACGTTCAGTGAATTTGATGGCGTTGCTGATCAGGTTGGACAGCACCTGCTTGAAGCGCAGCGGGTCGATCAGCACTTCGGTGTGTTCCAGATCAGGCGTGAACTCCAGCAGCAGGCTAAGGGTTTTCTGGCGTGCCAGGCCGTCGAAGACACGCACCACCGACTCGATCACCTCCCTCAGGTTGACGCGTTCCGGTGCCAGGCTGAGGCGACCGGATTCAATCCGCGCGATGTCCAGGATGTCGCCGATAAGCTCCAGCAGATCCTTGGCCGAGTTGTAGGCAACCTCAATGGCCGGGCGGTCGAGGTGGCCCTGGTCCGCCCGTTTGAGGGTCAGCTCGAGCATGCCGATCACCGCGTTCATCGGCGTGCGGATTTCGTGGCTCATGGTGGCGAGGAATGTGCTTTTGGCCCGATTGGCCTCGTCGGCCCGTTCCTTGGCGGTGCGGAGTTCGTCGAACAACTGGCGTCGTTCACTGATATCGATCCAGCCACCGATGATGCCCTGAACTTCACCGACGGAGTCGCGGTACGGCAGGATCCAGTGGTAGATCGTCAGTTTTTTTCCGCGAATATGCAGGGTGCGGTCCAGGATCAGCGGGTTGCCCTCGGCCACCACGCGCCGATAGTCGGCATGGTATTGCGCCGCCTCGACGGCGAGGGCTGTGCTGATCTGGACCGCGCTTTTACCTATCACGTCCTCGCGCTTGACGTCGAACGCCTGCAGGTAGCTGTCGTTGCAGGTCTGCAGCAGCCCCTTGTTGTCACGTACGTAGATCGGGTGCGGGGTTTCGTTGACCAGGGCGCGCATGAACTCGAACTGATCATTGAGGGCGCGCTCGGCCATTTTCCGGTGCTTGATCTGGCGGCGCATGTACGCGTTCCAGCTCAGGGAAATCAGCAGCAGGAGGCCGGTCCCGATGACGATGCGCGCAATCAGTTGGTGATAGTCGCGCCAGTAACTGTCCGAGGCGGCGGTATAGCCGCGCCAACGACTGTTGATCACGCCGAGTTCGTCCGGGGCGATGCTGAGCAACGCCTTGTCGAGAATCGAGCTGAGTTCGGTGGCGCTGCGTGATGTCGCCAGTCCGAAGGTAGCCGGCATCGTGCCAATACTGAAGCTGATTTGGATCTTGTCCTGGAGTATCTGCGAGGACAGGAAGTAATTGGCGACCACCAGGGTATTCACCGCGCCCTCTACATGGCCTTGTACCAGCAGTTCGGCTGACTTGAACGTGTCGCCGGTATCTACCAGCTGAATCTTTGGGAAGTGCTCACGCAGGAATTTTTTCAGCGGGCTGCCTTGCGTGATCGCCAGGCGCTTGCCCTCCATTTCCTCAAGGCCTGTGGGGGCCTGGCCGTCCTTGCGTGTCAGCATCACGTAGGAGTTTTCCAGGTAGGGACGACTGAAGTTCAGTTGGGCTTCTCGCTCGACGCTGGGGATGATTGCTCCGACGATGTCCGCTTTGCCGGTTTCAACGTGCTCGATCATGGTGTTCACATCACGCCCGCGCTGAATCTCGAAGCGCAACCCGGTGCGCAGGCGAATCAGTTCCAGCAGGTCGGCCGTAATGCCGCGGAAATTGCCATCGGCGTCGAAGAAGGTCAGCGGCGCAAAGGTGGGGTTCACGATCACTTTGACGACCGGGTTTTCCCTCAGCCAACGTTCTTCGCGAAGGCTCAGTTGCAACTTTTGGTCGGTCAGGAGGATGTCGCTGCCGGCACTCCAGCGTTTGGCAATCGTTTCCCGTTCGGCAGTGGGCACGGCCCTCAGCACGGCGTCGACGATGCTCAACAGTGTCTGCTGGGCCTGGGGCATTGCAAAGCTGAATCCATAGGCTTCATGTTTGCCGAAATTCGCCATGCGGATGTTTTTCAGGTAACCCTTGTTGATCATGTAGTGGGTGGAAATGGTATCGCCGAGAAAGACGTCTGCCTGGTCGAAAGCCACGGCATTCAAGGCGTTTTGATAAGAAGGGTAGGCACGGATGATTGCCTTGGGGTATAGCTTTTCCACTTCGTGCAGTGGCAGATAGTGATAGACCAATGCCAGGCGCATGCCGGCCAGCCCATCATTCAGGCTGCGGGTTTCACCTTCGCGGGTCACCAATACCGGCCGGTCCACGGCGTACGGTTCTGACAACGTCAGGTTGGGATTTGCCGCTTCAAAGCTGTTGGAGGAACCCAGTAAATCGATTTCCCCTGCTTCGAGGGCACGAATGGCGGCCTCTCGGGAGGAGTAGCGCAACACTTTTACCGGCACGTCCAGCGCCATTGCCAGCAGGCCGGCGTAGTCGGCGGTGAGCCCCTCATAGTCACGCCCACTGGAGGTGAGGTCAAAGGGCGGGTAGTCAGGAGACGCTGCGCCCAGTACCAGTTCGCGTTTGTTCTGGAGCCATTGGCGTTGGGCCTTGTTCAGGTAGGGTTCCAACTGCACGGAGCTCGCGCGACTCAATAGGTTGAAATGCTCCGGGCTCGCTGGAGGGGTTGCAGGCACGGCGGTGCTGAAGCACAAACCGGCACTCAATATAATCAAATAGTCCTTTATACGCCTGGGCATCCGGTTTCTCACACTAGCGCGTTTCGTTTTGCCATCTCGATAAGTTCTACCAAGGACTTGGCTTGAAGTTTTTGCATCAGCCTCTTTTTATATGTGCTTACTGTTTTGTTGCTCAGGAACATACCTTTAGCTATTTCCTTATTGGTGCGGCCCTGTGCGAAAAGTTGCAATACCATCAACTCGCGATCATTTACGGCCTTGAACAGTTCAAGTTCCTTTCCGCTTTCATCGCAGGGGGTCAAGGCCTGGCTGGGGAAGTAGTTGTAACCGGACAGTACGGCGCGGATGGCGCTCATCAGCTCGCTCAGGTCACCTTCCTTGCACACGTAGCCATCGGCCCCCGAACGCATGCAGCGCGTGGCAAACAGGGTGGGGGATTGAGCCGTCAGAACCAGGGTTTTCATCGAAGCGTTCATGGCGTTGAATCGGCACAGCACTTCCAGGCCATCGAGTTTTGGAATGCTGATGTCGAGGATGATCAGGTCCGGCATGCATTCGCGGACCATTTGTATGGCGTCGCATCCGTTATCCGTTTCGCCGACTACTTTGAAGTTTTCTTCGTGCTCCAGCAACATTCGTATGGCCAGTCTTATAACGGGATGGTCATCAATAATAAAAACTGTGTTCATGATCATATTCCATGCAGGTACAAATAAAGCGGGCACATTAGCTCAGAAGCCGATGGGTAAGCATGAACTTGGGTGGCAACAGGTATAAAACAGGAAAGTTCCTACATTAAAAAAGGTAAAAGCCTACCCGTCTCTAAGGAGTCGTAACGCGAAAGGCCAATGCTCCGCAGAGGCGCGGGCTGAAGGAGCGTGGCAGGGACTTTACGGTTGTTGTGCGCGAATTTTCTGACCGATCAATTTGTTTAAAGTCCTACATTTATAACGTGAGTAATGTATGGGTCAAACGTGCCAGCTCATCTTTATTCAACGGCTTTGGTAAGTAACCGAGTAATGGCAGGCCACGTTTGTGGGCTTGGGTTTGCAACGCTGAAAGTTCTGCCTCGGGAAGTCCGCTGAGCAAGATGGCGGTCTTGATAAAGCCTTGGCGACTGGCGATTTCAATCAATTCAAGCCCAGGCAGGTCGGGCAGGCACTGGTCACAGAGGATGATGTCGAAGGGCGCTTCGGCCTGGGTCATCAAACGGATTGCCTCTTCGGCGTTTTCGGCCGGGACCAGGTGCTCGAAGCCGAAGCTCCTCAGCAGGCATTGGGTGGCGAGCAGTTGAAAGGGATGGTCCTCCACCAACAGGATCCGAAGGGGGTAACGGGGCATAGAAGGCACACGGTGAGTCAAGCGTCGATAGGGGGCACGTAGGAACTGTTCGCCAGACCTGCCCGGAGCGTGCGCGATTATTCTTCGGGTGCTTGTGCGAATTCGATCAGGCCGCTCTGTTCCCATCGTAGGCAGATTCTGTTCAGTAAACAGGCGGCGTGATCAGCCAGGTTATTGAGGGCTGGAGCGCCCGGTCATCTCCCGTGCCATCTCGGTGGCATAGCTGTCGGTCATGCCGGCGATGAAGTCGATCATCCGCAGGAACGACCTGTGCAGCGGCCACGCAGGGTCCGGCGCGTTGTTGCCCAGAAGGTCGAGAATGCGCCGGTTCTTGAACGATGGCGTGCGTCCGCCATGCTGCTCCAGGGCCGCGCCGCAAAAGGCGTTCAACAGGATTTCCAGGGTGGTGTAGGCACCGATCTCGTGCAGGGTCTTGCGCTTGTCCTGGAATATTTTCTTGCGCGCCATGTCCTTGGCATCCAGCACGCAGCGTTTGGCGGGGCCGTGCATGTGTTCCACCAGGTCTCCGGGCAGGGTGCCGGCAAGCAAGGCATCCTGTTGTTCGACGAAGGCGCGCGCCGCGGCGTTGGTCAAGTGCTCGATGGCCTTGCCGCGCAGGATCGCCAGCTTGCGTCGGCGCGAGTCCTGGGCGCCCAGTTGCCGGTAGGTCTGCGGCAGGTCGTCGCCCACCAGGTCGAGCAGCAGTGACTCGACTTCGGTGTACTCCAGCAGGTCCATTTCCAGGCCGTCCTCCAGGTCGATCAAGGCGTAGCAGATGTCGTCTGCTGCCTCCATCAGATAGACCAGTGGATGGCGAGCCCAGCGTTGTTCCTCGAGTTGCGGCAGGCCGAGCTTGCCGGCGATCTGTTCGAGGATCGGCAGTTCGCTCTGGTAGCAGCCGAACTTGTGTTTCTTGTAACCCAGGGAGTCGGCGTGGCGGGCGGTCCAGGGGTACTTGAGGTACGTGCCCAAGGTCGCGTAGGTCAGGCGCGTGCCGCCGTCGAACTGGTGGTATTCCAGTTGGGTCAGTACCCGGAACCCTTGGGCATTGCCTTCGAAGTTGAGGAAGTCATTGCGCTCGGCGCTGCTCATGTCGTCCAGCCAGCCGCGCCCCGCTGCCTGCTGGAACCAGTGGCGGATGGCGTCTTCGCCGGAATGCCCGAACGGCGGGTTGCCGATGTCATGGGCCAGGCAGGCCGATTGCACCACCATGCCCAGGTCGCTCGGGTCGCACCAGTCGGGCAGGGCGCTGCGCAGGGTTTCGCCCACGCGCATGCCGAGGGAGCGGCCTACGCAACTGACTTCCAGGGAGTGGGTCAGGCGTGTATGGATATGGTCGTTGCTGGACACCGGGTGCACTTGGGTCTTACGGCCCAGGCGGCGAAACGCGCCGGAGAAGATAATGCGGTCATGGTCTTTGTGAAACGGGCTGCGGCCGAGTTCTTCCGGGCTGTGCAGGGGTTTTCCAAGGCGTTCGCGGGTAAGCAGGGTGGGCCAATCCAAGGCGGGTACTCTCCGTACGGTGAATGACCCTCCCAGCTTCCCGGTTCCGCCTTGGCGGGGCAAGCGAAAATCTACAGCCCGGCCGCGTCGATATCGATTAACAGCAAGCGCTGACCGTTATCGAAGAATTGTCCGGCGGTGAGGCAGTACTGGTTGGTGGTGGCGTCGCGGTAGGTCGAGGACAGCGTCAGGCGACGCTCCTCCCAACCTTCGGCCAGCAGGTGATAGAAGTACGGGCGCCATGACCAGTTGTGGCCCAGGTAGCGGCTGTCGGCCTGCCAGGCGTCCTGGCGCCATTCGAAGTTGGGGGTCAGCTGGGTGCCATGCCGGTCGCACTGGTAAAAGCGCAGCAGCCAGGGGAAGGCCGGCAGTTGGGGCAAGTGATCCAGCGGGGCTTGGGCCTGTGCCCAGGATTGCAGGATTTTCATCAGTTCGGTCAATTGCTGGCGCAGTTGCATGATGCGCCCGCGTTCGGCCAGCTTCTGCTGGACATACGCCGCGCGCAGTTGGTCAAAGCGCGGCACGAAGGCGTCGGTGGCGAACCAGTCCAAGTGCGCCTGGGCAAACAGATAGCCCTGCACGTAGCGCGAACCGCATTCCAGGGCGAAGCTCAGCTGCGCCTCGGTTTCCACGCCTTCGGCAATGATCCAGCAGCCGGTCTTTTCCGCCATCTGCGCCAGCGCCCGCACGACGTCACTGCTCGGTCCGCCCCTGGCGGCTTGCTGGAACAGGCGCATGTCCAGCTTGAGGATGTCCGGCTGCAGCGCCAGTACCCGGTCAAGCTGGGAATAGCCGGCACCGAAATCATCGATGGCGATGCGCGCACCGGCCTCGCGATAGCGCGCCACCACCTCGGCCAGGCGCTGGATATCGCCGCCCAGTTCGGTGATCTCGAACACGATGCGCTGCGGGTCGACGCCATGGCTGTGGATCTGTTTGAGGCTCGGCAGCGCCTGGCCCGGACGCAATTGGTTGATCCAGCGCGGCGAGATATTCAGGCTCAGGAACCAGTCTTCCGGGGCTTCATGCAGGCGGCTCAAGGCATTGTCGCGAATCTGCCGGTCGAGACGGCGCAAGGTCGCGCCTGGCGTGCGTGGGTCGGCGAACAGCGGACCAACGGTCAGCAGGCTGCCATCAGCCTGGCGTAGGCGCCCCAAGGCCTCGACGCCGGCAATGCGCCCGGTGGCGGTATCGATAAACGGCTGGAAGCAGGCGAGCGGTTGCCCGTCAATCACGGGGCCTCCTTAAAAGCATTGGCGAAAAAAGGCCCGGCCCTCGAAAACGAGGACCGGGCCATTCTGTTAGCAAGAATGCAGCCAGCAGGCTCAACCTTTGCGTGAATTGCCCTGCATGGCCAGTTTGATCAGTGGGATCAGACCGGCACCGAGGCGCACCAGGCGCGTCACGCTGCTGATACCGCCGCCCTTGGCGCCTTTGCCGGTCAAGAACCCCATCAGCGTCACCGCGGCCACACCCCACAGTGGCGCGTGCTTGATGCCCAGGCCACCCTGAAAGCTTTGGCCCATGTTGCGCACCTTGTTCAACGGCACCATCAATTGTTGGGATTCGTGGCGAATCTCCTGGCGGTGCATCTCCATGCGCAAGCGGATCAACGCCTTGCGCATTTCCCGGCGGGAGGTTTGCTGGATTTCATTCGAGCTCATGGCAACAGGCGCTCCCGATCATTGGCCAGCTCTTCGAGGGTGGCGTGGAACGGCGTGGATTCATCGAACACCGCCGCTTTCAAGCGCACCCCGCAGAAGGCAGCGGCCAGGCTGTAGAACACACAGAGGCAGATGATCCCGGTCAGGCGGTAGCCGGTGTCCCATACCAGGATCATCACCAGCGTCGACAACCCCACCAGCAACAACAGGGCAAACACCAGCGCCAGGCCGGCAAACAGCAGCAGGCTGACGGTACGGGCCTTTTGCTCCTGCAATTCGATGCCAAACAGTTCGACGTGGCTGTGCAGCAAACCAAGAACGGCCGCGCCCAGGCGTCGTGAAGTTGAGCCCGTGGACGAGCTGCTTTCGCCGATAGACATGATTTAGCGCCTTGTAGCCAGAAGGCCGATCAGAAAGCCCACGCCGGCGGCAATGCCTACCGACTGCCAAGGGTTGGCCTGCACGTAATCTTCGGTCGCGGTGACCGCCGCCTGGCCGCGTTCGCGCAGGGAGTCTTCGGTCTGCTTGAGGGTTTCGCGGGCCTGTAGCAGCGTGTCATGAATCTTGGCGCGCAGCTCATCGGCCTGGTCGCCCGCAAGCACCTTGGTGTCGTCCAGCAACCTTTCGGTGTCAGTGACCAGGGTTTGAAAATCCGCCATCAGTATTTCTTGAGCAGTCTTTGCAGTTCTTCTGGCCATGGTTATCTCCGTGATTGGCTGATCGGTACGTGTGGTTTCGAGTCACCGGTATCGGTGAAGGTTCAGTGCAATTGTCTGGTACAGCTTTTGCTTTGCCTTGGTGCGCACGCCCCGGGGCTTGCGCTGAATCCGGGCGGTCGGGGCTCAAGTCTCGAAAAACCTTACCCTAAATAATTGAAACTCGCGGAAAAACCCTGTCGGCAACGGCCTGTTGTGTTGAACGCTGCCCTAAAGCGGTTCACGCCCTCTGAAGAGGGGCGGTGCCGGTGGTGCCAATTTAGTGCGCGCAATCCCTGGCTTGAACCGCTTTGGTGCTTTTTGCCTTTAACGCAGGCCTGCCAACCTCCATGGAAAATCTGCAAAGTGCAGTGGATACCCTCGTCCACAGCTCCAACACCCTGTTTATCCTGATCGGTGCGGTCATGGTCCTGGCCATGCACGCCGGCTTCGCGTTTCTGGAAGTCGGGACGGTGCGCCAGAAAAACCAGGTCAACGCCCTGTCGAAGATCCTCAGCGACTTCGCCATCTCCACCCTGGCCTATTTCTTTATAGGCTATTGGATCTCCTACGGCGTGAGCTTCATGCAACCGGCGGCCGTGATCAGCGCCGATCATGGTTATGGCCTGGTGAAGTTCTTCTTCCTGCTGACGTTTGCGGCAGCGATCCCGGCGATCATCTCCGGCGGTATTGCGGAGCGTGCAAAGTTCGCTCCGCAGTTGTGCGCCACCGCGTTGATCGTGGCGTTTATCTATCCGTTTTTCGAAGGCATGGTGTGGAACGGCAATTTCGGCCTGCAGGCCTGGTTGCTCAAGACGTTCGGCGCCAGCTTCCATGACTTTGCCGGCTCTGTAGTGGTGCATGCCATGGGCGGCTGGCTGGCGCTGGCGGCGGTGCTGCTGCTGGGCCCGCGCAATGGGCGCTACCGCGAAGGGCGCCTGGTGGCGTTTGCGCCGTCGAGCATTCCGTTCCTGGCGTTGGGCTCGTGGATCCTGATTGTCGGCTGGTTCGGCTTTAACGTGATGAGCGCGCAAACCCTGGACGGCGTCAGCGGCCTGGTGGCGGTGAACTCGCTGATGGCCATGGTCGGTGGCACCGTCGCCGCCCTGGTGATCGGTCGCAACGACCCAGGCTTCCTGCATAACGGTCCGTTGGCCGGGCTGGTGGCGATCTGCGCCGGGTCCGACCTGATGCATCCGGTGGGCGCGCTGGTCACCGGTGTCGTCGCTGGCGGACTGTTTGTGTGGTGCTTTATCGCTGCCCAGGACCGCTGGAAGATCGACGACGTGCTGGGGGTGTGGCCACTGCATGGCCTGTGCGGTGTATGGGGCGGGATTGCCTGCGGCATCTTTGGCCAGACCGCGCTGGGTGGATTGGGCGGTGTGAGCCTGATCAGCCAATTGATCGGTACGGGGCTCGGCGTGGCCGTCGCGCTCGGCGGCGGCCTGCTGGTGTACGGCGTGATCAAGCGCGTACACGGGCTGCGCCTGAGCCAGGAAGAGGAGTATTACGGCGCAGACCTGTCGATACACAAGATCGGTGCGGTCAGTCAGGATTGATCGGCGCCTCTTCGTCGGTGCTCGGGTGCGTGTAGAAACCGTGCAGCAGGCGATAGCGGTTGTGCCGGACTTCATCGACCCGCGCCTGCACCTGTTGGTCCGGCAGGCCCAGCAGGATCAATGCGTGGGAGGCGAGCATCAGGCTCGACTCCAGCAGCTCGGGCACCACTTCGCTGGCGCCCGCAGCTTTCAACTCAGCCAGTTGGCTGTCATCGCGGGTGCGCACCAGGATCGGCACGTGGGGGTTGATATGGCGGGCTTCCTTGAGCACCGCCAGGGCCACCTCACTGTTGTCCACGGCAATCACCACCAGGCACGCCCGTTCCAGGCCCACGGCACTGAGCAAGGCACCACGGCGACAGTCGCCGTAATGCACGCTGCTGTCTTCGGTGGCGGCTTCCTGGACCCGTTCCGGGTCGTCATCCAGGGCGATAAACGCCTGTTGCTCATTGCGCAGAAAGCGCCCGATGGATTGCCCGACGCGGCCATAGCCGCAGATAACCGCATGCCCGTGTAATTGGGCGTTGAGGGCGGCAATTTCTTCAAGTTGAACCTGTTGGTTGGGCTTGCGGTGCAGGCGCAGGGCAATCGCCGGCGCGGCGCGCAGCAGCAGTGGGGTCAGCAGCATCGAACAGAACGTGGCGGCGAGCAACAGACCGTTGAACTCATCGGGTATCAGCCGGCTCTGTTGCATCTGCGCCATCAGGGCAAAACAGAACTCACCGCCCTGGGCCAGGGCCAGGCCGCTGCGCCAGGCGGTTTCACTGTCGCTGCCGCGCAGCTTGACCAGCGCGGCCACCACTCCGCCCTTGATCAGCATCAGCGTGAGAGTCATGCCGAGGATCAACAGGCTGTGGCTGACGAACAACTGCAGGTCGATGAGCATGCCGATGCTGACGAAAAACAGCCCCAGCAGGATGTCGCGAAACGGGCGGATATCCGCTTCGATCTGATGGCGGTAATGGCTTTCACCCAGCAGCATGCCGGCCAGGAAGGCACCGAGGGCAGGGGAGAGGCCCAGCAGATGCGTGAGCCAGGCGGTCAGCAAGACGATCACCAGCGCCAGCAGCACAAACAGCTCTGCCGAATGGGAAGCGGCGACCTCATGAAACAAGCGCGGCAGTAACCAGCGGCTGGCGAGCAACAGGCCCACGAACAACACCACGGTTTTGCCCAGCGTCAGCGGCAACGCCTAGTACCAGGCCTGCTCGCTGCTGCCGGCGAACACTGGCACCAGCGTCAGCAGCAACACCGCCACCACATCCTGGAACAGCAACACGCCGATCGCGTTCTGGCCATGGCTGCTGAAGATTTCGCCGAGGCTGGTCAGTTCCTTGCTGACGATCGCCGTGGACGACAGCGCCAAACCTGCACCCAGCAACAAGGCGATGCCCGGCGCCACACCAAAGGCCATCAACAGGCCCCCAGCAGCACGCTGCACCCCAGCACCTGCAAGCTGCCCAGGCCAAATACCACGCGGCGCAGGGCGAGCATCCTGGTCAGGGAAAACTCCAGGCCCAGGGAAAACAGCAGGAACACCACGCCCAGTTCGGCGAGGTCGGGCAGCTCTTCGCTGTCATTCACCCAGTCGAGGGCCGTGGGCCCTACGGCCAGGCCCACGCACAGGTAGCCCAGCACGGGTGGCAGTTGCAGCCGGCGAAACAGCGCAATCACCACCAGGGATGAGGCCAGAATGATCAGCAGGTTGGCGAACACAAGCATCTCCGTTGCAGGGTGAGCGGGCAAAAAGCCGCGAGAATCGCTGAATCAGTTATAGGCCATGGTGATCTGGGTCAGGGTTTATTGTGGCCGGCGGATTTCCGGAGAGCGAACGCTGTACCTGTGGCTAGCCCGCTCGCCACAGGTTTTTGTCAGGCTTAGAATGCTCGTCTACTTACTGATCAGGGCCATTCGCCATGCTTCCTGAATGCCAGTTGTTCGGCACCCTGGGTTGCCATCTTTGTGAGATTGCCGAAGCCGAAATCATGCCGCTCGTCGAACGCGGGTTGCTGGTCGAGTTGGTTGATATCACCGACCCCGACGACCTGACCGACGCCTACGGCCTAAGGATTCCGGTGCTTCGGCGGGTGGACACGGGGGCTGAACTGGATTGGCCCTTCGATGCGGATCAGGTTGTCGCCTTCCTGCGCTGACGTTTATGCGATGGCGGGTTTCCGAATATTACGTTACTGTATGTTTGTACAGCGATTGAATAGAGGGAACGCCCGTGGTGAATGTTGAACAACTGAAAAGCAGCGTCAATCGCATGTCTGCCGATGTCGTGCGCGACGCGGTGAACGAGCTGCGCCTCGACGGCCTGGTCACGGAAGGCAAGACGCCGTTTAACAAAGTGCATTTCAATACCTGCTTTGCCGAGATCGAGGCGTTGTTCCAGCGCGCCGGTTATCACAAGCAGCTCGATGTGGTGGGTTACCAGGGCCTGTTGTACGCGCTGTACGATCCCGGCCGCTGGGAAGCGGTGGACGTGCTGCGCTGGCTCAAGGAATTTACCGAGGCGGCGAGTGCGTCACCGGTCCTGCGCGCGGAATTGGCCAAGGCCTGAGATCCGCCCTAGGTTTCATCCCGCTTGATGCGGGATAATGCCCGCCTGTTTTTTCAAGGCTTCGAGCATGTCCACATCCGCTTTTTCCGCGTCCCAGCACCAGGCCAGCACCCTGTACCTGCCACCTGGCCCCTGGGCGACGGTGCTGGAGTGCCTGTGCGAGCACTTTGCGGCGATCAGTCGCGAACACTGGCTGGACCGCATCGCCCGCGGGCGGGTGCTGGATGTCACTGGCAGCCCGATCCCCCTGGACCTGGCCTACAAGGAAGGCCTGTGCATCTATTACTTCCGTGAAGTCCCCAACGAAAAAGTCATCCCGGTGCAGGAAACCATCCTCTACGCCGACGAGCACCTGGTGGTGGCGGACAAACCGCACTTCCTGCCCGTGACCCCGGCCGGCGAGTACGTCGAGCAAACCCTGCTGCGCCGCCTGATTCGCCGCCTGGACAACCCGGCGCTGGTGCCCCTGCACCGCATCGACCGACACACCGCCGGGCTGGTGCTGTTCTCGGCCAACCCGGCCAGCCGCTCGGCCTATCAGCAGCTGTTTCCCACGCGTCGGATCGATAAATTCTACGAGGCCATCGCCCCGGCTTTGCCTGGGCTGACGTTCCCGTTGGTACACAAAAGCCGCCTGGTGGATGGCGAACCTTTCTTCCGCATGCAGGAAGGCCCCGGTGCCAGCAACACCGAAACAGCGGTGGAGGTGCGGGAAAAGAACGGCGACTTATGGCGCTACGGCCTGTTTCCCGTGACCGGCAAGAAACACCAGCTGCGTGTGCACATGACCGCGCTGGGGGCGAGCATCTGCAACGATCCGTTCTATCCGGACGTGATCAAGGATGCGGTCGATGATTACGCCAATCCCCTCAAGCTGCTGGCCCAGGGCGTGCGGTTTATCGACCCGGTCACTGGTGAAGAACGTCGTTTTCGCAGCCTCATCACCCTCGACTGGTAACCCCCGGAAACGACAAGGCCCGCGCGAGGCGGGCCTTGTGTGCAAGCGCTGAGACTTACAGGTCTTTAACGGTGCGAACCTGATCTTTGTTGATGCGGGTACGCTTGCCATCAAGCTGTTCGAATTCGTAGAAACCCGAATCTTCGTTGTATTTCGGGGTGTCGACGGCCTGGATTTCGCGACCGTCATTCAGGGTGATCACTGTCGGCGAGGCGCAACCGGCGAGGGTAGCCAGGCCCAGTGCAAGCATGAGAGCGGCGATGGTCCGTTGAGTCATGGGTGTTGTCTCCAAGAGAATACTTTTTGATTGCTGACCTTGTGACGTGTGAGACGTCGCCAAAGTTCCTTGTGCGAAGGTTCATTCTGACACGTCAGACCTTGGGCGCAACAGCTCTGGTGTATTCAGGTTGGCCAGGCGCGGGTCATCGGTTGGGCATTTCACGCCCACGCCGCCCAATTGCAGGAGGATCTTTCGCGGGCTGCGTTCACCGGCATGCCAGGCTTGTTCTACCTCGGTTCGCAGGCCGATGGGGATGATGCAGATCAAAGGTTCCCAGAATTCACCGTGGCGCACCATCACCGGCAACAAGGGATGGCGTTGTGCGGTTTCACGCAGGTCGGCGAGGAGTCGAGTGTCGATATGGGGCACATCGCATGGCAGGATCAGCAGGTGCCCATGGCGCGCGGCGGCCAGTCCCGCGCGGATACCGGCCAATGGCCCGGGAAAGTCCGGGCTGTCGTCGCTTACCAACTGGTCGGCATAGGCGGCGTACTGCGCCTGGTTGCGGTTGCACGAGATGATCAGGTCATCGGTCAGTGGCCGTACCAGGCGCTGCACATGTGCGATCAAGGGCAGGCCGTGCCAGTCCAACAGGCCTTTGTCCTGGCCGCCCATGCGCTGGCCGCGGCCACCGGCCAACAGCAGGATCGAACAGGGCAGGGGGATTGAATCGAGTGGCATGTGGGTTCCGCGCAGGCAGCTGAACAGGGGCCTGTGATATAACATCGGGCCGTTCCTTCGACAACCGGACCGTGCCATGAAAGCCAAGGCCGATGCACCCTTCGTACCCCTGAATATCGCGGTATTGACCGTCAGCGACACCCGCACCCTGGACACCGACACCTCGGGCCAGGTCTTCGTCGACCGCCTCACCGCCGCCGGCCACCACCTGGCCGAGCGCGTGCTGCTCAAGGACGACCTCTACAAGATCCGCGCCCAGGTCGCCCACTGGATCGCTGAAGACGTGGTGCAAGTGGTGTTGATCACCGGCGGCACCGGCTTCACCGGCCGCGACAGCACCCCCGAAGCGGTCGGCTGCCTGCTCGACAAACAAGTCGACGGCTTTGGCGAACTGTTCCGCCAGATCTCCGTGGCCGACATTGGCACCTCCACCGTGCAATCCCGCGCCCTGGCCGGCCTGGCCAACGGTACCCTGGTGTGCTGCCTGCCGGGCTCCACCAATGCGGTGCGCACCGGTTGGGATGGCATCCTCGCCGAACAACTGGATAACCGTCATCGGCCGTGCAACTTCGTGCCGCACCTGAAGTTGGCCGAACCCTGTGAATCCCGTGGGTAAGCCCGGCAAGACCGGCGCCCTGATGCCGGTAGAACAAGCCTTGCAACAGCTGCTGGCGATGGCCGAAGCCGCGCCGATCCGCGATCAGCACGTGCTGCCCCTGGCCGAGTGCGACGGCCGTGTATTGGCCCAGGATCTGGTCTCCACCCTCGACCTGCCGCCCTGGCCCAACAGCGCCATGGACGGTTACGCCGTGCGCCTGGCGGATTGGACCGGTGAACCCTTGCCCGTCAGCCAGCGCATCTTTGCCGGCCAGGCACCGCAGCCGCTGGCCGCCGGTACCTGCGCACGCATCTTCACCGGGGCGCCGGTACCGGAAGGCGCGGACTGCGTGGAAATGCAGGAAAACGCCGTGGTCCACGCCGATGAGCGCGTGAGCTTCAGCGAACCGTTGCAGCTCAATCAGAACATCCGCCCCCAAGGCCAGGAAACCACCGTCGGTGAGTTGGTGCTCGCGGCCGGTACACGCCTGGGCCCGATCGAACTGGGCCTGGCGGCTTCCCTTGGCCGTGATCGGCTGGACGTGATCCGCCGCCCGCGTGTCGCGGTGTTGTCCACCGGCGATGAGCTGATCGAGCCCGGTTTGCCCCTCGGTCCGGGCCAGATCTACAACAGCAATCGCCGCGTGTTGTGTTCCTGGCTTGAGCGCATGGGGTGCGAAGTCATCGACGCAGGCATCCTGCCGGATGACCTGGAGCAGACCCGTTCCCGACTGGCAGGCTTGAGCGCGGTTGATCTGATTTTGTCCACGGGCGGTGTGTCGGTGGGCGAGGCGGATTTCCTGGGTATCGCCCTGCGCGAGGAGGGTGAGCTGGCGTTATGGAAGCTGGCGATCAAGCCGGGCAAACCCCTGACCTTTGGCCACTTCCGTGGCGTGCCAGTGATCGGCCTGCCGGGCAACCCGGCCTCGACCCTGGTGACCTTTGCGCTGTTGGCGCGCCCGTACTTGCTACGCCGCCAAGGGGTGGCAGACGTGGAGCCACTGCGCTTCGAAGTGCCGGTGGGATTCACCTGGCCCAAGCCGGGCAACCGCCGCGAGTATCTGCGCGGGCGCATCGAACAGGGCAAGGCGATCATCTACCGCAACCAGAGCTCCGGCGTGCTGCGCAGCGCGGCGTGGGCGGAGGGGTTTGTGGAGGTGTTGGAAGGCACGACGCTGGAGGTAGGTGATCGGGTCAATTTCATTCCGCTAAGCGAATTGCTCAACTGACCGCGAATCCAAATGTGGGAGGGGCGCTGCGACGATTCAGTAATCGTCGCCACGCTCGGTCACATCCCGCTCCACCGGCCGCGCATCCGGGTCATAGCCCACCGGGAACTTGCCCTTCAACGTCCAGGCAAACGCAATGATCTCGGCGATGGTGCGGTACAACTCCTCCGGGATACTGTCGCCCAGTTCCATGCGTGCCAGCAGTTTCACCAGCTCGGCATTTTCATAGATCGGCACTTCATTTTCCCGCGCCAACTTGAGGATGGCTTCGGCCAGGGCATCGTCGCCCTTGGCGGTCAGGGTCGGCGCTTGCTGGCCGTCGTACTTGAGGGCAATCGCCTGGCGTGGCGGGTTGGCGTTGTTCATGCGGTTTCATCCACCCAGCGTTGTTCCAGTCCGGTTTTCGGCCCGCGTGGCGGGGTGCCGAGGTGGCAGTCCAGGTCGCCGACATTCAGCCCCGACGACACCAGGCGCTCGCGCAGGCTGCCCAAATGGCTTTCGATCAGGCTGGCGGTGAAAGGTCGGGTTGCCCACAGTTGGCTGGACAGCTTGCCCTGGGTCAGTTGCGCCTGGACCTGCAACGGCCCCAGGGGCTCCATGTCGAAGGCCAGTTCGACGCGCCAGAGCATCTGTTTGGGCTCCTTGGAATCCTTGCGTTCGGGCTGGTCCTTGTCCGGCGCCGGCTCTTCGCGCTGGAACTTGACCTGCAACGGCACGATGTCCTGCAGGGTGCGCATGGGGATCTCCAACTGCCAGGTGGTTTGCAGGCGGCCATCAGCGGTGGTGCCGGTTTGCTCTAGGCTCGACAGCTGGTGGCTCTGCAAGCGGGAAATGGCCCCGGCGGCCAGGCGCAGCAGGTTTTCCAGGTCGCCTTCGCCCTCCAGTTTCGCCATCAGCCGCTCCGGCAGTGGGAAGCTGACCGGTGCCTGCCGTGCGCCGACCTGGCCGAGGGTGCCCAATGGGCTGCGCACGAAGTTGGGCAGCACCTGGGCCAGGGTGTTGGCGGCAAGAATGGCATTCAGGTTGGTGCTCGCGGGCAGGGCGGGCAGCAGGTCGGCGACCAGGCGCAGCAGCGCGCCCTTCATATCCAGCGGTGGCACCTGCGGGTTTTGCCCGGCGAGTAACTTGGCTTCAAGAAAGGCGCCGCTGTTCTGGATCACCTGGGCCAGCACCTTGGGATTGCTCACCTGTGCCAGGTCGGGCAAGGCCGCCAGCAAACGGTCGGCGGCAGCGCGCAGGTCGGCGGAGGTGCTGTCGCCGCGGGGCAGATTTTGCAACGCCGTGAACACCGCATCCAGGGAGCCCTGGCGACTTTGCTGGGTCGACAATTGCTGGGTGACGGCCAGTTGATCCTTGAGCC
This sequence comes from Pseudomonas sp. NIBRBAC000502773, assembly GCF_006517195.1. NCBI lineage: Bacteria > Pseudomonadati > Pseudomonadota > Gammaproteobacteria > Pseudomonadales > Pseudomonadaceae > Pseudomonas > Pseudomonas sp. NIBRBAC000502773. The sequence continues at coordinate 5,219,376 of NZ_CP041189.1, forward strand.
CGCTCAACGGCACAAAATTCAGGGTTTGCGCGTTCTGCACCACGGCGCTGAGCAAGCTGCCCACGCGCAACGGTTGCGGGCTTTCCAGCGTCAGGGTCGCACCGGCCATGGCGCTATTGAGTACGCTCACCAACGAACGGTAGATCGCCGGCTGCGTGGTGCCTTGGGGCAGGGCCTGGGTGGTCAGCACCTTGGCCTGCAGCAGGGTGCCTTCCGGCATCCTGGCCGTATCGATACGGGTGAGGGCGGCAACATTGGCGCTCAGGGCTTGTTGCAGGCTGATGGCCAGGTTGCCTGCGGGCGTCTGGCTCACGGCCACATTGCTGCCCAACGGCAAGGGTTGTGGGCTGCTGGCTTGCACCAGCGTCTGGCGGCCGCCTTCAAGGGTCAGCTTGAGCAACAGCTGAAACGCCTCACCGCCTTGTTTCAGGGCGAGCACCTCGGCATTCACGGTTTTGCCCGGGTCGATCAGCCCGATCTGCGGCTCCAGCAGTTTCAGCAGAGCCCCGGGCGCAGGCGCAGGGCTTTGCCCGGCTGCCGGGGTGGGAGGAAGCGTAGGAAGGTTGATCTCGCCGGTCATCGTGCGCATCGTCTCTGGGAAATAGCCCTCTTTAGCGTAGGGCATCGCATGTATAATGCCGCCCGTCTGCAAAGAGAGCGGTAAAAACCTCACAACTATTTGATCCAGCTCTCTAAAATCGGTCGCCAAAGCCGTTATTGTGCTTCTTTCTATAACGGCCGCTGCACCGCCGACTTGAACCGTAAAGGCCCGCGATCTCTTGACCAGCCCTCTTCTTGAAGCCGTAGCGCTCTCCTGTGAACGCGACCTGCGCCTGCTGTTCGAGCACCTCGACCTGCGTGTGGCGGGCGGCGACATGGTGCAGATCAGCGGCCCCAACGGCAGCGGCAAGACCAGTTTGCTGCGCTTGCTGGCCGGCCTGATGCAGCCTACGGCCGGTGAAGTGCGACTCAACGGCAGGCCCCTCGACGAACAACGCACCGAACTGGCACGCAACCTGATCTGGATCGGCCACGCCGCCGGCATCAAGGACGTGCTTACCGCCGAAGAAAACCTCAGCTGGCTCAGCGCCCTGCATCACCCTGCGACCCGCGACGCCATCTGGCAGGCCCTGGCCGCCGTCGGCCTCAAGGGGTTCGAAGACGTGCCCTGCCACACCCTGTCCGCCGGCCAGCAGCGCCGCGTGGCCCTGGCGCGCCTGTACCTGCCTGGCCCGCCGCTGTGGATTCTCGACGAACCCTTCACCGCCCTCGACAAACAAGGCGTCATCCAATTGGAACAGCACCTGGCGCAGCACTGCGAGCAGGGCGGCCAGGTGGTGCTCACCACCCACCACACCCTGGCGCGCATGCCCGTCGGTTACCGCGACCTCGACCTGGGGCGGTGGTCGGTATGAGTGTGTTTGCCCTGTTGGTCGCCCGCGAAGCCCGCTTGCTGTGCCGTCGCCCGGCCGAACTGGCCAACCCGCTAGTGTTCTTCGCCATCGTGATTGCGTTGTTCCCGTTGGCGGTCGGCCCCGAGACTAAACTGTTGCAAACCTTGTCTCCGGGACTGGTGTGGGTCGCGGCCCTTTTGTCCGTCCTGCTCTCGCTGGACGGGCTGTTTCGCAGTGATTTCGAAGACGGTTCCCTCGAACAGTGGGTCCTTTCGTCGCACCCCCTGCCACTTCTGGTCCTGGCCAAGGTACTGGCACACTGGGCTTTTTCCGGCCTGGCGCTAGTCTTGCTCTCGCCACTGCTGGCGATGATGCTGGGATTGCCCGGCGAATGCCTGCCGATCCTGTTGCTGAGCCTGCTGCTCGGCACCCCGGTACTCAGCCTGTTGGGGGCGGTGGGTGCCGCGTTGACCGTCGGCTTGAAGCGGGGTGGCCTGTTACTGGCCCTGTTGATTCTGCCTTTGTACATCCCGGTACTGATCCTGGGCAGCGGCGCGTTGCAAGCCGCGCTCATGGGCATGCCGGCGACCGGTTACCTCCTGTGGCTTGGCAGCCTGACCGCCCTGGCGGTAACCCTGACACCCTTTGCTATAGCCGCCGGCCTGAAGATCAGCGTCGGTGAATAATGAGGTCTGACTGGGCGGTATACGCATAGTCAGTAAAGACCCTACGCTTCTTGCCAAGACAAGAAGCAACCGTGATGGAAACAGCAATGAACTGGACCTGGTTTCACAAGCTCGGCTCGCCCAAATGGTTCTACGGCATCAGTGGCAGACTGCTGCCCTGGTTCAGCCTCGCCGCCGTGTTGCTGATCGGCATCGGCCTGGTCTGGGGCCTGGCCTTCGCGCCGCCGGACTACCAGCAAGGCAACAGCTTTCGCATCATCTACATCCACGTGCCCGCCGCGATGCTGGCCCAGTCCTGCTATGTGATGCTGGCGGTGTGCGGCGTCGTCGGCCTGGTGTGGAAGATGAAACTCGCGGACGTCGCCCTGCAATGCGCCGCGCCCATCGGGGCGTGGATGACCGCCGTGGCGCTGGTCACCGGTGCGATCTGGGGCAAACCCACCTGGGGCTCGTGGTGGGTGTGGGATGCGCGACTAACGTCGATGCTGATCCTGCTGTTCCTGTACTTCGGTCTTATTGCCCTGGGCAACGCGATCAGCAATCGTGACAGCGCCGCCAAGGCCTGCGCGGTGCTGGCGATTGTCGGCGTGATCAACATCCCGATCATCAAGTACTCGGTGGAGTGGTGGAACACCCTGCACCAGGGCGCCACCTTCACCCTCACCGAAAAACCGGCGATGCCCGTGGAAATGTGGGCGCCGTTGCTGCTGATGGTGCTGGGGTTCTACTGTTTCTTCGGCGCCGTGCTGCTGATGCGCATGCGCCTCGAAGTGCTCAAGCGTGAAGCCCGCGCCAGCTGGGTCAAGACCGAAGTGCAAAGCTGCCTGGGAGCGCGCGGATGAGTTTTGCTTCTTTCAGTGATTTTCTCGCCATGGGCCACCACGGCCTGTATGTCTGGACGGCCTATGGCATCTGCCTGGCCGTGCTGGCCCTCAACGTCGCCGCGCCGATCCTGGCCCGCAAGCGTTACCTGCAACAAGAGGCGCGTCGTCTGCGCCGGGAGACCGAAAAGTGAATCCGCTGCGTAGAAAGCGTCTGTTGATCATCCTTGCCATCCTGGCCGGTGTCAGTATTGCCGTGGGCCTGGCGATGAGCGCCCTGCGGGAGAACATCAACCTGTTCTACACCCCGACCCAGATCGCCAACGGCGAAGCGCCGCTGGACACGCGCATCCGCGCCGGCGGCATGGTGGAGAAGGGCTCGCTGAAGCGTTCCGGCGACTCCCTCGACGTCACCTTCGTGGTCACCGATTTCAACAAGGCCGTGACCATCACTTATCGCGGCATCCTCCCGGACCTGTTCCGCGAAGGCCAGGGCATCGTCGCCCTGGGCAAGCTCAACGCCGACGGCGTGGTGGTGGCCGATGAAGTGCTGGCCAAGCACGATGAGAAATACATGCCGCCTGAGGTGACCAAAGCCCTCAAGGACAGCGGCCAGTCCGCACCTACCCCCGCCAAGGAGGGCTAAGCCATGACGTCCGCACTGTTTATTCCGGAACTGGGCCAGTTGGCGATGATCCTCGCCCTGTGCTTTGCCATCGTCCAGGCGGTGGTGCCGTTGCTCGGCGCCTGGCGTGGTGACCGCCTGTGGATGAGCCTGGCGCAGCCGGCCGCCTGGGGCCAGTGCGCGTTCCTGGTGTTCGCGTTCGGCTGCCTGACCTACGCCTTTATGACCGACGACTTTTCCGTCGCCTATGTAGCGAATAACTCCAACAGCGCCTTGCCCTGGTACTACAAGTTCAGCGCGGTGTGGGGCGCCCACGAAGGCTCGCTGCTGCTGTGGGCGTTGATCCTCGGCGGCTGGACCTTCGCGGTGTCGGTGTTCTCGCGCCAGTTGCCGCAAGTCATGCTGGCGCGGGTACTGGCGGTGATGGGCATGATCAGCATCGGCTTCCTGCTGTTCCTGATCATGACCTCCAACCCGTTCACCCGCATCCTGCCGCAGATCCCGGCGGACGGTCACGACCTCAACCCGCTGCTGCAGGACATCGGCCTGATCGTGCACCCGCCGATGCTCTACATGGGCTATGTGGGTTTCTCCGTGGCCTTTGCCTTCGCCATTGCCGCTTTGCTCGGCGGGCGTCTCGATGCGGCCTGGGCGCGCTGGTCGCGGCCGTGGACCATCGTCGCCTGGGCGTTCCTCGGCATCGGCATCACCCTCGGTTCGTGGTGGGCCTACTACGAACTCGGCTGGGGCGGCTGGTGGTTCTGGGACCCAGTGGAAAACGCGTCCTTCATGCCATGGCTGGTCGGCACGGCACTGATTCACTCCCTGGCCGTCACCGAAAAACGCGGCGTGTTCAAGAGCTGGACCGTGTTGCTGGCCATCGCGGCCTTTTCCCTCAGCCTGCTCGGCACCTTCCTCGTGCGTTCGGGCGTGTTGACCTCGGTGCACGCGTTTGCGTCCGACCCGGAGCGCGGTGTGTTCATCCTGATCTTCCTGCTGTTTGTAGTCGGCGGCTCCCTCACTTTGTTCGCCCTGCGCGCACCGGTGGTCAAGAGCCAGGTCGGCTTCAACCTGTGGTCGCGGGAAACCCTGCTGCTGGGCAATAACCTGGTGCTGGTGGTGGCCGCGTCGATGATCCTGCTCGGCACCTTGTACCCCTTGGTGTTGGATGCCCTGAGCGGCGCCAAGCTGTCCGTCGGCCCGCCGTACTTCAACGCGTTGTTTATTCCGTTGATGGGGCTGTTGATGGTGGTGATGGCGGTCGGTGTGCTGGTGCGCTGGAAGGACACCCCGGTCAAATGGCTGGCCGGCATGCTGATGCCGGTGCTGCTCGGCAGCGTGGCCCTGGCCGTGGTCGCCGGTATCGCCTACGGCGACTTCAACTGGGCGGTGCTCGCCACGTTCCTGCTCGCCGCCTGGGTGCTGCTGGCCGGTGTGCGTGACATCGTCGACAAGACCCGCCACAAAGGCCTGGTCAAAGGCCTGTCGACCCTGACCCGCAGCTACTGGGGCATGCAGATCGCCCACATCGGCATCGCCGTGTGCGCCCTCGGCGTAGTGCTCTCCAGCCAGAACAGCGCCGAGCGCGACCTGCGCCTGGCGCCGGGCGAGTTCATGGACCTTGCCGGTTACCACTTCATCTTCGAAGGCGCCAAGCACTTCGAAGGGCCGAACTTCACGTCAGACAAAGGCACCGTGCGCGTAGTGCGTAACGGTAAAGAGATCGCCGTGCTGCACCCGGAAAAACGCCTGTACACCGTGCAGAGTTCGATGATGACCGAAGCCGGTATCGACGCCGGTTTCACCCGTGACCTCTATGTGGCCCTGGGTGAACCCTTGGGCGATGGCGCCTGGGCCGTGCGCGTGCATGTGAAACCGTTCGTGCGCTGGATCTGGTTCGGTGGCTTGCTCACCGGCTTTGGTGGTTTGCTCGCGGCGCTGGACCGCCGGTATCGGGTCAAGGTCAAGAGCCGGGTGCGTGAAGCGCTGGGTATGCAAGGAGCGGCGGTATGAAGCGTTGGTTGATGGTCGTGCCGCTGGCCCTGTTTCTCGTAGTGGCGGTATTCCTGTATCGCGGCTTGTACCTGGACCCGGCCGAACTGCCCTCGGCGATGATCGGCAAGCCGTTCCCCGCGTTCAGCCTGCCGACCGTGCAGGGTGACAAGACCTTGACCCAGGCCGACCTGCTCGGCAAACCGGCGCTGGTCAACGTGTGGGGCACCTGGTGCATCTCCTGCCGCGTCGAGCACCCGGTGCTGAACAAGCTGGCCGAGAAGGGCGTGGTGATCTACGGCATCAACTACAAGGACGACAACGCGGCGGCCTTGAAGTGGCTGGCGGAATTCCATAATCCCTACCAGCTGGATATCCGTGATGAAGACGGCAACCTCGGTTTGAACCTCGGCGTGTACGGCGCCCCGGAAACCTTCTTCATCGACGCCAAGGGTGTGATCCGCGACAAATACGTCGGCGTGATCGACGAAGTGGTGTGGCGCGAGCAACTGGCCGCCAAGTACCAGGCGCTGGTCGACGAGGCCAAGCCATGAAGCGCCTGTTAGCTGCTGCCGTGCTGGCGCTGGGCTTGGCCGGGGTGGCCCACGCTGCCATCGACACTTACGAATTCGCCAAGGACGGTGACCGCGAGCGTTTCCGCGAATTGACCAAGGAGCTGCGCTGCCCCAAGTGCCAGAACCAGGACATCGCCGACTCCAACGCGCCCATCGCCGCCGACCTGCGCAAGGAAATCTTCCGCATGCTGGGGGAGGGCAAGGACAACCAGCAGATCATCGACTTCATGGTCGACCGCTACGGTGATTTCGTGCGCTACAAACCGGCCCTCACCGGCAAGACCGCGCTGCTCTGGTTCGGCCCCGCCGGGCTGCTGCTGGCCGGCGTGGTGGTGATGGCCGTGATCGTCCGCCGTCGCCGCGCCGCGACTACCGATGGTTCCGACGCGCTATCCCCCGAAGAGCGTAAACGCCTCGACCAATTGCTGGACACCAAGACTGATGATTGATTTCTGGCTCGCAGCCGGCTTGCTGCTTCTGATTGCCCTGAGTTTCCTGTTGATCCCTGTGTTGCGTGGCCGCCGCGCCCAGCGTGAAGAGGATCGCACCGCGCTGAACGTGGCGCTTTACCAAGAACGTGTGGCCGAGCTGCAAGTGCAGCAGGACGAAGGCGTGCTCAACGCCGCCCAGCTCGACAGCGGCCGCGCCGAAGCCGCCCGCGAGCTGCTGGCCGACACCGAAGGCGTGGAAAAGCCCCGCGAATCACGCCTGGGCAAACCGCTGCCGTTGCTCGCCGCCGTCCTTGTGCCGGTGCTTGGCCTGGGCCTGTATATGCATTTCGGTGCCAGCGACAAGGTTGAACTGACCCGCGAATTCGCTCAGCCGCCGGTGTCCATGGAAGATATGACTCAGCGTCTGGAACGCGCCGCCGCCGCCCAACCGGACTCGGCGGAAGGCCTGTACTTCCTCGGTCGCGCCTATATGGCCCAGGACCGTTCCGCCGATGCCGCCAAGGTCTTCGAGCGTACCGTGGCGCTGGCCGGGCGCCAGCCGGAACTGCTCGGCCAGTGGGCCCAGGCGCAGTACTTTGCCGACAACAAACAGTGGTCGCCCAAGGTCCAGGCGCTGACCGACGAAGCCTTGAAGCTCGACCCGAAGGAAGTCACCAGTCTCGGCCTGCTCGGTATCGCCGCCTTCGAAGGCCAGCGTTATCAAGAGGCCATCGACTACTGGAGCCGCCTGCTGGCGCAACTGCCACCGCAAGACAATTCCCGCGTGGCGCTGCAAGGCGGCATTGACCGTGCCGCGGAAAAACTCAAGGAAGGCGGCGGTAGCGTGGCGCAGAAAGCGGTGATGAACGTCCGCGTGGACCTGTCCGCCGAGGTCAAGGCCAAGGCCCTGCCCACCGACAGCGTATTCATCTTCGCCCGCGCGGTAAAAGGCCCGCCGGCACCCCTGGCGGCCAAGCGCGTCACCGTTGCCGAGTTGCCCGTCACCGTCGAACTCGGCGATGCCGACGCGATGATGCCGCAGTTGAAACTGTCCAACTTCCCCGAAGTCCAACTGGTTGCGCGCATATCCCGGGCCGGTCAACCGACCACCGGCGAGTGGATCGGCCGCAGCCAACCCCTGGCCAGCAGCACCACTGCGCTGCAGCAGCTGACCATCGACAGTCCGGACAAGTAATTTCGAGGAAACGCCCATGACCGCATTTGCACGCATCACCCTGCTCAGCCTGGTAGTGGGCCTGAGCGCCTGTGCGGTCCACCGCCCACCGCCTGCGCCGACCGGCCCGACCATCCCGCCGTCAGGCCCTTCGACCCAGCCGAGCACCAGGCCCTCTGGCCCGGTGACCCCGCCGCCGAAGCCACTGCCGACCAAATCGCCCACCTTCGCCCCACCACCGGGCGCCGCCAGCCACTGGGACGGCAAGATGCAGGTCTACGTGCTCGACGACCAGCCCGACACCTTCTACCGCCAGCGCACCTACTACCGCTGGAGCAACGGCTGGAGCCGCTCCATCAGCCCCAACGGGCCATGGGAAGACACCGATGTGCACGGCGTGCCGCCGGGGTTGAGCAAGCAGTACGCGCAATGACAAAAGGCGACCTTCGGGTCGCCTTCTTCATGCCTGTGAAACCCATTCTTCCAGACACTGGAGGGCAAATGTGGGAGGGGGCTTGCCCCCGATAGCGGTGTTTCAGTTGATTAATGTCTGACTGACCTACCGCTATCGGGAGCAAGCCCCCTCCCACAGGAGATCTCCTCAGCCATCAAGCCACAGTACACTCCCGCTCCAGTGCCGCACCCACTAACAACTGCACAATCTCAACCATCTGTACCACCGCCAGCACCTGCTTGCGGCTTGAACCATCCCAGTGCTCGGGGCAGTCGTAGGCACACACAGTCAGTCGCCGACTCCAGCATCTTGCTGGCATTGCTTAAGGCCACTTCTGTGCATAGGCGGCAATATGATCAGGACCAGATTAACTCCCCACCCTTCAACGAGATGGACCCTCATGAACCTCTACGTCATACGCCACGGCGAAACGTGGGCCAACGCGGAGCACCGCTACCTCGGCGCACTCGACCCGGAACTGACCGAGCGGGGCCGGGAACAGGCTGTTTTGCTCAGCGAAAAACTACCCGGCGGTATTGAGGTGTTGATCGTTTCTCCACGCTTGCGGGCGCGGCAAACGGCGCAGATTCTTAACCGTGTGTTAAACCTTGAACCTGTGACGATTGACAGCTTCCGCGAGCGCGATGTGGGTGTGTTCGAAGGGTTGACTCAGGCGGAGGCCAAGGCCATGCATCCAGTGCTTTGGGCACAGGACATCACGCGCCAATGGGCGGCAGGGCCTGACGGTGGTGAGTCGATAGCTGATGTGGTCACGCGAGTACACCAAGGCTTGGTCCAGTTAACGTCGCTTTATCCAACACAGGTTGTTTTGTTGGTGGCACATGGTTTTGTGGCAAAGGTGATTCGTGCATTGGCCAGAGGGGACTTCTCGGATTTCTACACCTGGCAGCTTTCAAATGGGGCGATGTTGGCTCTGGAAGATTTCGAATTGAAGATACTTCCGGCTATCTCGCCCTTTGAAACGGACTGAATCACCGCAACACGCGACTTTCAAAAAACCTCACCAACCCGTCAGGGTTGAGCAAGCATTAAGCCCGGCAAATATTGAGGCGGCGCGCGCTTCAGTAACGTGGTCGCTGCCGAGGGATTGCTGGATATACTTTCCAGTGCGGGGAAAATCGCCATTGGCCTGCGCGCCGACCTGGTCCAAGCCAGGAGCCGCGCAGGGCTACCCGTGGTGCAACCAGTCTGGCGACAAGCGAAGAGGGTGTTTTGATGGCGGGCAGGTTGATCTATCTGATAGGGCCATCGGGTTCGGGCAAGGACAGCCTGTTGGAGGCTGCACGCCCACGATTGGCCGAACGCGGTTGCCGGATTGTGCGCCGGGTGATCACACGCTCGGCGGAAGCGGTGGGTGAGGCGGCCCAGGGTGTCAGCCCGGAGCAATTCGCCGTGATGCAGGCCGAGGGCGCGTTTGCCCTCAGTTGGCACGCCAACGGGTTGTCCTACGGCATCCCCAAGGTCATCGACGAATGGCTGGCGGCGGGGGAAGACGTACTGGTCAATGGTTCCCGCGCGCACCTGGCGCAGACCCGCGAGCGTTACCCGGATATGTGGGTGCTGTTGCTGACGGTGGATCAAGCCGTATTGCGCCAGCGCCTGGTGGCGCGGGGGCGTGAGGCCCAGGTGGATATCGAGGAGCGCCTGGCGCGCAATGCGCGGTTCACCACCGAACTGATCGCCGGCAATGGCTCAGGGTTGTTTGTGCTGGATAACTCCGGGCCACTGGAACACACGGTCGAGCGCCTGCTGTGTTGCCTGAACTCGGGGCACTCCGTATGCGCCTGACCAATGATGCAAGCCTGTGCCGTCAACCGCGCAGCGCATTGATCGAGTGCGGCATGGGGCATGTCAAGCGGCGAAATCCTGACAGGCCGTGAACTCGGCGGAAAAAGTTAAGTGCATGTATCTGTCTGAGGGCGGATTTGGTGTAGTCAAATCAGCGTCATTGTGTAGGATTTTGTTTTTTTTCTGAGAATCCAATAAGTTTTTTGGCGCGAAAGTGTGTGTTCAGTTGTTTAAAGTGCAAGCGGTTTATTGCATGTCTTAACGAATGTTGCGCCACCTTAGTGTGTTTCAGTAGGAACTAAATCAGTGCTGTCCTGAGTGTTTTCTACATGGGAGCTTATTGCGTCGATTCTGATTGACTCGGCTCATTAACTTACTGTAGGGAGCGCTATCTCATGATTAACTCTGAGTTTTCTCGTCTCAACGTATCACTTGAAAACCTGCCGCCTTCCGATTCTGGCCCCTATGGTGTGGGCGCCGGTCGCAAACCAACCTTCACAACGGAGCAGGCCGGAAAGTACATCACCCGCAATAACCTGCACTTCCACGACCGTAATGGCGACAAGCGCATCGACCTCTCCTATACGGTAGACCCGACGTTCAGCGCCGCGCAGCAACGCCGAGTGCGCCAGGCGGTGCAACATTGGGAGGAGGTGGCCAACATCAGTTTCAAGGAACGGGCAGCCGGCGCCGATGGCACGGTTCACATCAAAAACAACCCGCGCGGTGACCGTGGCGTCGCCAGCTCACCCTCGCGCGGCATTACCACCACCACGGCCACGGTCGGCACACTGCGAGAAAGTAGTTCGCCTGCGCTGGGCAGCCACTTTTCGGTCACTGCCGTGCATGAGATCGGCCATGCCATCGGCCTGCAGCATCCTGGTGATTACAATGGCGGCGGTGCTGATTACAACAATGGTGCCAAATATGCCGGCGATACAAAGGCGCGCAGTGTGATGAGCTACTGGTCGGAGAAAAACCAGGCTGGTCACGACTTTCGGTATTCGAATCCCTCTGCCCCGATGATGGATGACATCGCTGCCGTTCAGCGGCTCTATGGGGCCAATCACAAAACCCGCAACACCGACACCACCTATGGCTTCAATTCCAATACCGGCTGCGAAGCCATGACCCTCACCAGCGCCAGGGATAAACCTATCTTTTGCGTATGGGATGGTGGCGGTAACGACACCCTGGATTGTTCCGGGTTTTCCCAGAACCAGAACATCAATTTGAACGCCGAGTCGTTTTCCGATGTGGGCGGCTTGAAGGGCAATGTTTCCATCGCCAAGGGCTGCGTGCTTGAAAACGCCATCGGTGGGGCCGGACGTGACGTGTTGACGGGGAATGAGGCAGACAATCGGCTCAAGGGCGGCTTGGGTGCAGACAGGCTGCGGGGCGGCGGCGGGGCGGATATTTTTGACTACGACAAGGCCAGCGACTCCACACCGCAGCAGCCTGACCTGATCGAGGACTTTACCAGCGGGACGGACAAGATTGACGTCTCGGGTGCATTGAGAGAGGCGCGCGTCGGAGCCCTGACGTTCACTGATCGGTTCACGGGTCGCGCCGGCGAGGCATTGCTCAGGCACGACGCGGCCACGGGGCGTTCAAGCCTGGAGATAGATCTGAAGGGGAGCGGCAGCGCCGACCTGGTGGTCAAGAGCATTGGCCAGATCAAACCTGCCGATGTGCAGTGGCAGGGGCAAAAGCCGGAAGTGAACCCCGCACCGAGGGTTTTCCCCACACCAGCCCCTGCGCCCCCGCTTGATACCAATACGGACCCGATTGCCGCGTTGCGGGAGGTGATGGCCAAGGCGTTGGCGGCCTTGTTGCAATGGATGCAAGGTATCGTCCAGTCGGATGCCCGCAGATAACATTGCCACATAACGAGGCGCTGACAGGCTCAGGCCTTGATCAGCGCCTGCACATAGTCGACAAACGCTCGCGCCTTGGCACTTGCCATGCGCCCGGAAGGGAACACCGCCCATAAATCCCGCGACGGCAATGCCCAGTCAGTCAACACGGCCTTGACCTCGCCGCTGGCCAGCTCCGGAGAAAACATCCAGGTTGACGACAGGGTCAGCCCCAAATGACTCAGCACGGCTGCGCGCGCACCTTCGGCTGCAGTGACGCGCACACGGCCCTGGGCGACGATGGGGGCGAGGGTATCGCCTTGGGTGAAGTTCCAGTGCGCGCCTTCGCCACGGGTGTAGATGATTGCCTGGTGTTGCATCAGGTCGGCGGGGGTAGCGGGTTCGCCGAAGCGTTCGAAGTAGGCGGGGGTGCCGAGGATGACGCAGGGCGATTCGCCGATCTTGCGCGCCGTGAGGCTTGAATCATTCAGGTTGCCCATGCGCAGGGCAACGTCGATACCTTCTTCCACCAGGTTGAGGCTGCGGTCATCGAGCACCACGTCCACGTTCATCCCGGGATATTGCGCCAGGAACGGCCCCAGGTGCGCAATGATGTGCAGGCGGGCGAAGGTCACCGGCGCGCTGATCCGCAGGTTCCCCGAGAGTCCGGAGCCTGCACCGCGCGCCGCTTCGTCGGCCGCGTTGGCCTCATCGATGGCGCGCTTGGCTTTATCGAAAAACGCCAGCCCCGCCTCGGTTGGCGTCAGGCCTCTTGTCGAACGCATCACCAAGCGTACCGCCAGCCGTGCCTCCAATTGCGCGATGCTCTTGGACACGGCCGGTTGACCGATGCCCAGGCGCTTGGCGGCGGCGGAGAACGAGCCGGTCTCGACAACGTGGACGAAGGTTTCCATGGCGGTGAGACGGTCCATCGGGTGTTCCTTGCTGGATTGAGCGCATCGCGAGGCAGCGCGGCGTACAAGCCTAAGGGTAATGCCCATGGAGTGTCATCCGGTTGGTGGTTTTCAACATGGCGCAAAACAACCATCAGTCAGCCTGACCTATTTTGTGCTTGAGTGAAGATAACTCTAGGGTTACTTTTTTAGGCCAAGCCAAGGAGACTGGGGTGCAAAGCAGGCTATTGATCAAGGAGCTGCAAGAGGCGGGTTGGGTGCTGGATCGGGTCACGGGCAGTCATCCTACTTTTACCCACCGCTATAACCCGTACACGATCCCGGTGCCGCATCCGAAGAAGTATCTGCCGCTGGGCACCATCAGAAGCATCAGGAAACGTGCCGGGCTGTTTCAGTTTTAAGGAGAGCATTCATGCAATACCCAATCTCTATCGAATGGGGCGATGACTTCACCGCCACCGGTATCCAGATCCCCGATATTCCAGGTGCAGTCACCGCCGGGGACAGTTTCGAAGAGGCCTACAACGCCGCGGTGGAAGTCGCGCACATCCTGCTGCAGGAGATCGCCGCAGAAGGCGGGGTGATTCCGATGCCAACGTCGGTGGCCGATCATCACACCCACGAAGATTACGCCGGGATGGGCTGGGGTATGCTCGAACTGGACATCTCGCCCTATCTGGGCAAGACCGAGAAGGTCAATGTGACCTTGCCCGGCTATGTCATCCAGCGAATCGACCGCTATGTGCGCGAGCACAAGGTCAAAAGCCGCTCGTCATTTCTGGCGGATGCGGCTTTGGAGAAGTTGGTGCGTTCTTAGGCGGTGGCGACAGCCGTTTGCCGCGACGCACTGAGGAAACGCAACAACGCTACCAGCGGGAACGCGCTGCCCACCAGCATCACGCCCAGCCAGCCGCCGTGTTCGTACACGCTGCTGGCAATCGCCGAGCCGAAGGCACCGCCGATGAAGATGCTGGTCATGTACAGCGCGTTCAAGCGGCTGCGGCTGTTGGCGTCGAGTGCATAGATGGCGCGTTGGCCGAGGACCATGTTCATCTGCACGCAGAAGTCCAGGACCACGCCGGTCACCGCCAGGCCGATCACGCTGTACAGTGGGTGCACAAAGGCCGGCAGGAAGCTCAACACCGCAAAGACCATGGCCAGCAGCGACGCGCGGTGGGTGTGGCCGGCATCGGCCAGGCGTCCGGCGATGGGGGCGGCAATGGCGCCGATGGCACCGACCAGGGCGAAGATCGCGATCTGGGTCTGGCTCAGGCCATGGTTGCGCACCAGTTCCAGCGGGGCGGCGGTCCAGAACAGGCTGAACGTGGCGAACATGCAGCCTTGGTAAAACGCACGTTGACGCAGCAGCGGTTGTTCTCGCAACAGGGTGCCCAGGGAGCGCAGCAATTGGCCATAGCTGGCGCTGTGGTCCGGCTGGCGCTTGGGGATGGTCAGCATCAGCACCACGCTGATAAACACCATCAACGCGGCGGCCGCCATGAACATCGCGCGCCAGCCAAAATGGTCAGCCACGACGCTGGACACTGGCCGCGCCAGCAGGATGCCCAACAGCAGCCCACCCATGATGCTGCCGACCACCCGACCCCGAGACTCGGCGGGCGCCAGGTGTGCGGCCAGGGGGATCAGGATCTGTACCGACACCGAACTGAAGCCGATCAGCAACGACACCATCAGGAACAGGTTCGGTTGTTCGGTAAAGGCAGCACCCAACAGGCTGGCAATTGCCACCACGGTCGTGATGATCATCAGCTTGCGGTTTTCCAGCAGGTCGCCCAGGGGGACCAGGAAGAACAGGCCGAGGGCATAGCCGATCTGCGTCAGGGACACAATCAGGCTGGCCATCGCCGGGGTGAGGCCGATGTCCGGTGCGATCAGTTCGATGATCGGCTGGGCGTAGTAGATGTTGGCGACGATGGCGCCGCAGCAAAACGCAAACAGCATCACCATTGCGCGGGTCATGGTGCTCGTAGCGTGGGGGGTGGCATTCATGGTGTTCTCATAAAAGCGAAGGTAGATGGCGAGCGAGAGTAAAGACAAGGCTCAACGGCGAGTAGGCCGTTTGTGGTGATATCACTTATGCCGGGTGATGATACATTCAGACACAACTGCCGAAACAGGAAATCCAGCGCCATGCAAATCACGCTCAACAAGATACTCCTGGCTTCAAGCCTCGCTGCTGCAATGGCCCTGGGCCTGGCCAATGCCGCCAATGCCGCCGATGCGCCGCGCGTAGGCGTACGCGGGGCAATCACCGCGATGGACGGTGATGCGATGCAGGTCAAGGTCAACAGCGGTGAAGACGTCACCGTGCACCTGACCAAGGACACCCAGGTGCGCGCCGTCACCCTGGCCAGGATCGATGAAATCAAGCCGGGCAGCTACATCGGCTCGGCCGCCATGCCCAACGCCGACGGTACCCTGACGGCGCTGGAAGTGCATGTGTTCCCACCGGCCATGGCCGGCACCGGCGACGGGCATCGGGCGTTTGACCTGAAGGAAGGCAGCAGCATGACCAACGGCACCGTCGGCGACCTGGTGGTCAGCAAAGGGCGGACGTTGACCGTGAAATACAAAGGCGGCGAACAGAAGATCGTGGTGCCGGAGGATGTGCCGATCGTCAACCTGGAACCGGGGGACCGCAGCTTGCTCAAGCCGGGGGTGAAGGTGGTGTTGTTTGCCGCGCAGGGGGCGGATGGGAAAATCACTGCCCAAGCCATTTCAGCCGGCAAGGATGGCGTGACACCGCCGATGTAACTGCAAAACCCAGATCTAAATGTGGGAGGGGCAAGCCTCCTCCCACATTTGTCAGTTACTGACCGGAGTAGATCTGGTCGAAAACCCCACCATCATTGAAGTGGGTTTTCTGCACGGTGCGCCAGTCACCAAAGGTCTTCTCCACCGACAGGAAGTCGACTTTCGGGAAGCGGTCGGTGTACTTGGCCAGCACCTTCGGATCACGCGGGCGCAGGTAGTTGTTGGCAGCGATTTCCTGGCCTTGCGGCGACCACAGGTACTTCAGGTAGTCTTCTGCCGCCACGCGAGTGCCTTTCTTCTCGACCACTTTATCCACCACCGACACCGGCGGCTCGGCTTCGGCGGAGACGCTTGGGTAGATCACTTCGAACTGATCGCGACCGAATTCACGGGCGATCATTTCGGCTTCGTTCTCGAAGGTCACCAGCACGTCGCCGATCTGGTTGGTCATGAACGTGGTGGTGGCGGCGCGGCCACCGGTGTCCAGCACGGGCGCCTGTTTGAAAAGCTTGCCGACAAAGGCCTTGGCCTTGTCTTCGTCGCCGCCGTTCTTGAGTACATAACCCCAGGCCGACAGGTAGGTGTAGCGGCCGTTACCCGAGGTTTTCGGGTTGGGCACGATCACCTGCACGCCATCCTTGAGCAGGTCCGGCCAGTCTTTCAGGGCTTTGGGGTTGCCCTTGCGCACGATGAACACGGTGGCCGAGGTAAACGGCGCGCTGTTGTTCGGCAGGCGGGTGACCCAGTTGTCCGGCACCAGTTTGCCGTTGTCGACCAGGGCGTTGATGTCGGTGGCCATGTTCATGGTAATCACGTCAGCCGGCAGGCCGTCGATCACCGAGCGCGCTTGTTTGCTGGAACCGCCGAAGGACATCTGCAGGGTCAGCTTGTCGTTCGGGTGCTCGGCTTCCCAGTGCTTCTGGAAGGCGGCGTTGTAGTCCTTGTAGAAATCGCGCATCACGTCGTAGGAGACGTTGAGCAGGGTGACCGGTGCGGCCTGGACGGCGCCCGCGAGGGCAAGGCCGGCGGCCAGGAGAGAGGCGCTTACGAGTTTTTTCACTGCTCATTCCTTGTTGTTCGGGAGAAGAGGGGAGGCATATTGCCAGCGACTATAGCCGGGGGCACTTAGTCGCTTAAAGATTAAAAAGAACTTTGCTTATTCCACTTTCTTAAAAAGAGCGCTGCCACAGCGCGAACAGAACGCCGCGTTGGGCTCGTGGCTGTTTTTCCTGCACACCGGGCAGTCGTGTTGCAGTTGCTCACCGCGCATGGCACTGGCCAGTTCGGCCGTAAAAATACCCGTGGGCACGGCGATGATCGAGTAACCGGTGATCATCACCAGCGACGAAATCACCTGGCCCAACGGCGTCTTGGGCACGATATCGCCAAAGCCCACGGTGGTCAGCGTCACGATCGCCCAATAGATGCCCTTGGGGATACTGGTGAAGCCGTGCTCCGGGCCTTCGATCACATACATCAAGGTGCCGAACACCGTGACCAGGGTGCACACGCTCACCAGGAACACCACGATCTTCTGCTTGCTGCCGCGCAGCGCCGCCATCAGGTAGTTGGCCTGCTTGAGGTACGGGCTGAGCTTGAGCACGCGGAAAATCCGCAGCATCCGGATGATGCGGATGATCAGCAGGTACTGCGCGTCGCTGTAGTACAGCGCAAGGATGCCGGGCACGATGGCGAGCAGATCCACCAGCCCGTAAAAGCTGAAGGCGTAGCGCAACGGCTTGGGTGAGCAGTACAGGCGCAACCCGTACTCGATCAGGAAGATCAGGGTGAAGCCCCATTCAATGTAGGCCAGCACATCGGCGTAGTTCTGGTGGACCTGGTCGATGCTGTCGAGCATCACGATCACCAGGCTGGCGAGGATGATCAACAGCAGGATGCCGTCAAAGCGCCGCCCGGCGACCGTGTCGCTTTGAAAAACCATGACGTAGAGCCGCTGACGCCAGTCGTTGTTGCTGTCCATAAAGCCCGCCTGAATCGAATATCGAGCAAGCCTAGGGGGATTCGAAGGGGCTGTCCATGCGGGGTTTCCTGAGTATTCGGGCGCCGGCGCGTACCAGCCAGCAGGCGAGGATAAACGGCGCGGTGAGTGCGGGCAGGTGCAGGGCAGCAAAGCCCGGTGTGAGGGCGATCGCCAGCAGGATGCCGAGCAGCGGCAGCCAGGGTTGGCGCCGTGCCTGGCTCAGCGCCAGGGCCGCGAGAGCCGGGTTGTAGCTGTGCAGGCCGAGGAGGGCGGCGCTGCTGTCGTCCAGCAGCAATCCGATCAGTACGCCGCTGCTGTCGCCGATCATGGCCCAGACCGCGGCACGCCGGTTCGCCAGCCACAGGCCGAGGGCAATCAGCACGCCCGCCAGCGGCTGGTCCAGCAGCATGATTTGCGCGAGGCCGGTGAACGGCGCGCCGAGCACCGCCAGGGTCTCGGGCTCGCCCAGGGCCAAGGCACTGTGTGGGACGCTGCCCAGCAGCAGCCAGCCCAGGCCGACAAAGGGCGCGGTGTAGGCGGGCAAGTCGTGCGGCCGGCTGGCGTGTTTCAGCCAGTGCTGCGTGAGGATCGCGCTCAAGCCGCCGCACGCGAGGATCAGCGGTGGCAACAAGGCCGACCAGGTGAAATGCTGGCTGATCAACAGGCCCAGCAATACGCCGTTGTAGCTATACAGCCCGGCCTGGCGCTCGGCCTTGGGATAGTCGCGCCGCTGGGCCGTGAGCAACCCGGCGACCCCACCCAGCAGCGCACCGCCGAGCAAGGCCGGAGCGCCGATCAGGATCGCCAACAGGCACAGCAGGCCGCACAGCGAATGGCGTTGCAGGAAGATCTGGCTGAAGCCGTTGAGCAGGGCTTCGGCCCAGTCGGGGCAGGTTGGGGTGTGCATGATGGGTATTCAGTGGGACCGAGTTGGGCCCATCGGGGGCAAGCCCCTCCCACACTTGATTGGGTTCACATAGTTAGATGTGTGAATGCCGTCCAATGTGGGAGGGGGCTTGCCCCCGATGGGGCCTCTACAGGCGCTAGATCAGCGTCTCTATGCGCAAGGAGTTGGTCGACCCCGGTTGCCCGAACGGCACCCCGGCAGTGATCACCAAGGTATCCCCGCGCTGCGCCATGCCCTGGGCCTGGGCAATCTCCAGCGCGGTGGAACACACTTCATCCACCTGCCTCAGTCGATCATTGACCACCGAATGCACGCCCCACGCCACACTCAAGCGGCGTGCGGTGGACAGGTTCGGCGTGAGGTTGAGAATCGGCGCCACCGGCCGTTCCCGCGCTGCGCGCAAGCTGGAACTGCCCGACTCGCTGTAGTTCACCAGCACCGCCACCGGCAGGATGCTGCTGATGCGCCGGATCGCGCAGCTGATGGCGTCCGACACCGTGGCATCGGCCTTGGGCCGGCTGACGTCGAGTTGGGTCTGGTAGTCCGGGCCGTTTTCCACCTGGCGGATGATCTTGCTCATCATCTGCACGGCTTCCAGCGGGTACTCGCCCGACGCGGTTTCCGCCGACAGCATCACCGCATCCGCGCCTTCGGCCACTGCATTGGCGACATCCGTCACTTCCGCGCGGGTCGGCGCCGGCGAGAAGCGCATGGACTCCAGCATCTGCGTCGCCACTACCACCGGTTTGCCCAACTGGCGGCAGGTGCGGATGATGTCTTTCTGGATTTGCGGCACGCTCTCGGCCGGCACTTCCACGCCCAGGTCGCCCCGGGCCACCATGATCGCGTCGCTCAGCTCGGCGATTTCCCGCAGGCGTTGTACGGCTGAGGGCTTCTCGATCTTGGCCATCAGGAAGGCCTTGTCGCCGATCAGCTCGCGAGCCTCGCGGATGTCTTCCGGGCGCTGCACAAACGACAGCGCCACCCAGTCCACGCCCAGCTCCAGGCCGAAGCTCAGGTCGCGACGGTCCTTGGCGGTGAGCGGGCTGAGTTCCAGCAAGGCTTGTGGGACGTTGACGCCTTTACGGTCGGACAACTCGCCGCCATTCAGTACGGTGGTGTCGATGGCAGCGGCGTGCCGGGTGATCACGCGCAGGCGCAGCTTGCCGTCGTCGAGCAACAGGTCCATGCCCGGTTCCAGGGCGGCGATGATTTCCGGGTGGGGCAGGTTGACCCGGCGCTGGTCACCCGGCGTCGGGTCCAGGTCCAGGCGCAGGGCCTGGCCACGCACCAGTTGCACCTTGCCCTCGGCAAACGTCCCGACGCGCAGCTTCGGTCCCTGCAGGTCCATGAGGATGCCCAGCGGGTAGTTGAGCTGGCGCTCCATCTGGCGAATCCAGTGGTAGCGCCGGGCGTGATCGGCATGCTCACCGTGGCTGAAGTTGAGGCGAAAGATATTCACCCCGGCTTGCACCAGCTCACGGATATCGTCGATACCGTCGGTGGCCGGGCCCAGGGTGGCGAGGATCTTGACCTTCTTGTCAGGCGTCATGGTGGGCAGTCTCAAGAATCAGGATGGCGCGCACGTCATTGACATTTGTGCGGGTCGGCTCGGTAACGATCAAGCCGGCGAGGGCGGCGAAGTAGCCATAACCGTTGTTGTTATCCAACTCGTCGCTGGCCGAGAGGCCCAGGGCTTCGGCGCGCGCATAGCTGCACGGGGTCATGATTGCGCCGGCGTTGTCTTCCGAGCCGTCGATGCCGTCGGTGTCGCCGGCCAGGGCGTACACGCCCGGCAGGCCTTTGAGGCTGTCGGTCAGGCTCAACAGGAATTCGGCGTTGCGCCCGCCACGGCCATTGCCGCGCACGGTGACGGTGGTTTCCCCACCGGAGAGGATCACGCACGGCGCCGCCAACGGCTGGCCGTGCTGCACGATTTGCCGCGCGATGCCGGCGTGCACTTTGGCCACCTCCCGCGCTTCGCCTTCCAGGTCGCCGAGGATCAGCGCGCTGAAACCGGCCTGGCGCGCTTTCACCGCCACCGCTTCCAGGGATTGTTGCGGGCGCGCGATCAGCTGGAAGTGGCTGCGGGCGAGCACCGGGTCGCCGGGCTTGACGGTTTCCGAGGCCGGATTCTGCAACCAGCTGCGCACCGCGGCCGGTGCGTCGATGCCGTAGCGCTTGAGGATCGCCAGGGCCTGTTGCGAAGTGCTGGGGTCGCCGACCGTGGGGCCGGAGGCGATGACCGTGGCCTGGTCGCCCGGCACATCGGAAATCGCATAGGTGTAGACCGTCGCCGGCCAGGCCGCCTTGGCCAGCCGACCGCCCTTGATTGCCGAGAGGTGCTTGCGTACGCAATTCATCTCGCCAATGGTGGCGCCGGATTTGAGCAGGGCTTTGTTGATGGCCTGCTTGTCGGCCAGGCTGATGCCTTCGGCAGGCAGTGCCAGGAGTGCCGAGCCGCCGCCGGAGAGCAGGAAGATCACCCGGTCGTCTTCGCCCAGGTTGCTGATCAATTCCAGCACGCGCTTGGCCACTGCAAGGCCGGCGGCATCGGGCACCGGGTGGGCGGCTTCGACCACTTCGATTTTCTGGCAAGGGGCGCCGTGGCCGTAGCGGGTGACCACCAGGCCCGAGACTTCGCCTTGCCAGCAATTCTCGACGACCAGCGCCATGGCGGCCGCCGCTTTGCCGGCGCCGATCACGATCACGCGGCCGCTGCGGTCGGCGGGCAGGCAGGGTTCAAGGACGTGCCGGGGGTGGGCGGCGTCGATGGCTGTGGCAAACAGCTCGCGAAGCAGGTGTTGCGGATCGACCGACATAAGCGGACTCCCGGGGGATTTTTGTTATTAGAGGTGCAGCCATTTCAAAGGGGGGTTACTTATCGCGAATCGAGAAGTTCGCCATATGCTCCAACCCCTTGATCAACGCCGAGTGGTCCCAGTTACCGCCGCCAAGCGCCGCGCACGTGCTGAACACCTGCTGGGTGCCGGCGGTATTCGGCAGGTTGATCCCCAGTTCCCTGGCACCGGCCAGGGCCAGGTTGAGGTCCTTCTGGTGCAGGTTGATACGGAAACCCGGATCGAAGGTGCCCTTGATCATGCGTTCGCCATGCACTTCGAGGATCTTCGACGAGGCAAAGCCGCCCATCAGCGCTTCACGTACCTTGGCCGGGTCGGCGCCGTTCCTGGAGGCGAACAGCAGTGCTTCGGCCACCGCCTGGATATTCAGCGCGACGATGATCTGGTTGGCCACTTTGGCGGTCTGGCCATCGCCATTGCCGCCCACCAGGGTGATGTTCTTGCCCATGCTCTGGAACAGCGGCAGGGCACGTTCGAAGACCTGTGGTTCGCCACCGACCATGATGCTCAAGGTACCGGCCTTGGCGCCGACTTCACCGCCGGACACCGGGGCGTCGAGGTACTGCGCGCCGTGCTCGTTGATCTTTGCCGCAAACGCCTTGGTGGCCGTGGGAGAGATCGAACTCATGTCGATCACCACCTTGTTCGGCGACAGGCCCGCCGCCACACCGTCGGTACGGAACAGCACGTCGTCGACCTGCGGGGTGTCGGGGACCATGACGATAATGAACTCGGCTTCCTGGGCCACTTGCTGCGGGGTGGCCAGGGCCACTGCGCCGGCGCTGATCAGCTCGGCCGGTGCCTTGCCGTGGTGTTCGGAAAGAAACAGTTGATGACCGGCCTTCTGCAGGTTCGCGGCCATGGGTTGGCCCATGATGCCGGTGCCGATAAATCCGATTTTAGCCATGATGAAATCCTCTTTTTATGCTCTGTGGGCGCTGGGCTTGCGGTGGTAAGCGGTCTTGCGGTGGTGAGCGGGCTTGTTGTGGTGAGCGGGCTTGTCCCGCGCTGGCTGCGTAGCAGCCCCATGGGGGCAGTGGTAAAGCCCCCATCACCACAGCAAACCCCCTTCCACAAGGTTTTGTGTGGTGTCGGTTAGACGGCGTTGTGGGTTTTAAGCCAGCCCAAACCCGCTTCGGTGGTGGTCAGCGGCTTGTACTCACAGCCCACCCAGCCCGCGTACCCGATGCGGTCCAGATGTTCGAACAGAAAGCGGTAGTTGATCTCCCCGGTTCCCGGCTCATTGCGCCCAGGGTTGTCCGCCAGCTGGATGTGATTGATCTCCTCCAGGTGCGCCGCCATGGTCCGGGCCAGGTCGCCTTCCATGATTTGCATGTGGTAGATGTCGTACTGCAGGAACAGGTTGTCACTGCCCACCTGTTCGCGAATCGACAGGGCCTGTGCAGTGTTGTTGAGGTAGAAACCCGGAATGTCGCGGGTGTTGATCGCTTCCATCACCAGCTTGATGCCCGCCGCCTGCAGCTTGTCGGCGGCGTACTTGAGGTTGGCGACAAAGGTCCTCTCCACGGTTTCATCATCCACACCCTGGGGCCGAATCCCCGCCAGGCAGTTGATCTGGGTATTGCCCAGCACCTGGGCGTAGGCGATGGCCAGGGTGACCCCGGCGCGGAACTCCTCGACCCGGTCCGGGTGGCACGCCAGGCCGCGTTCGCCCTTGGCCCAGTCACCGGCCGGCAGGTTGAACAGCACCTGGGTCAGGCCATGGGTATCGAGTTGGGCCTTGATGTCAGCCGAGCTGAATTCGTAGGGG
This sequence comes from Pseudomonas sp. NIBRBAC000502773, assembly GCF_006517195.1. NCBI lineage: Bacteria > Pseudomonadati > Pseudomonadota > Gammaproteobacteria > Pseudomonadales > Pseudomonadaceae > Pseudomonas > Pseudomonas sp. NIBRBAC000502773. Next base: position 5,242,402 of record NZ_CP041189.1, read on the forward strand.
AACAGGTACTCGACACCCTGGAAGCCGGCATCGGCAGCGGCCTTGAAGCGTGCGAGAAAGTCCTGCTCGGTAAACAGCATGGACAGGTTGGCGGCAAAGCGTGGCATAGGGTTCTCCTTAATCGAGCAGGGAAATGGCGGTCGGCGCATCGTTGCCGACCAGGGCCAGGTCTTCGAATTCGTTGACGGCGTTGATCTCGGTGCCCATGGAAATATTGGTCACGCGCTCCAGAATGATCTCGACGATCACCGGCACCTTGAATTCTTCGATCATCTGTTCGGCCTTGCGCAGCGCCGACGCGATCTGTCCCGGTTCGAACACGCGCAGGGCCTTGCAACCCAGGCCTTCAGCGACGGCAACGTGGTCGACACCGTAGCCGTTCAGCTCTGGTGCGTTGAGGTTGTCGAAAGACAACTGCACGCAGTAGTCCATTTCAAACCCGCGCTGGGCCTGGCGGATCAACCCCAGGTAGGAGTTGTTCACCACTACATGGATGTACGGCAGCTTGAACTGTGCGCCCACGGCCAGCTCTTCGATCATGAACTGGAAGTCATAGTCGCCGGACAGTGCCACCACCTTGCGGCTAGGGTCGGCCTTGACCACGCCCAGCGCCGCCGGAATGGTCCAGCCCAACGGGCCGGCCTGGCCGCAGTTGATCCAGTGGCGGGGCTTGTACACATGCAGGAACTGCGCGCCGGCAATCTGCGACAGGCCGATGGTGCTGACGTAGCAGGTGTCTTTGCCGAACACCTGGTTCATCTCTTCGTACACCCGTTGCGGCTTGACCGGCACGTTGTCGAAGTGGGTCTTGCGCTGCAGGGTCGCCTTGCGCTGCTGGCAGTCATGCAGCCAGGCGCTGCGGTCCTTGAGCTTGCCGGCGGCTTTCCACTCGCGGGCGACTTCGATGAACATCGTCAGCGCGGAGCCGGCGTCGGACACGATGCCCAGGTCCGGGGTGAATACGCGGCCAATCTGCGTCGGTTCGATGTCGACGTGAATGAATTTACGGCCTTCGGTGTACACCTCCACTGAACCGGTGTGGCGGTTGGCCCAACGGTTGCCGATACCCAGCACCACGTCTGACTTGAGCAGCGTCGCGTTGCCGTAGCGGTGGGAGGTTTGCAGGCCGACCATACCGACCATCTGTGGGTGATCGTCGGGAATGGTGCCCCAGCCCATCAGCGTCGGGATCACCGGGATGCCGGTCAGCTCGGCGAACTCCACCAGCAGCTCGCTGGCGTCGGCGTTGATCACACCGCCGCCGCTCACCAGCAACGGGCGTTCAGCCTGATCCAGCAGGGCCAGGGCCTTTTCGACCTGGATGCGGGTGGCCAAGGGCTTGGCCAGTGGCAGCGGCTGGTAGGCGTCGATATCGAATTCGATCTCGGCCATCTGCACGTCGAACGGCAGGTCGATCAGCACCGGGCCAGGGCGGCCGGAGCGCATTTCATAGAAGGCTTTCTGGAATGCGTACGGCACTTGGCCCGGCTCGAGGACGGTGGTCGCCCACTTGGTCACCGGCTTGACGATGCTGGTGATGTCCACGGCCTGGAAGTCTTCCTTGTGCAGGCGGGCCCGTGGTGCCTGGCCGGTGATGCACAGGATCGGGATCGAGTCGGCCGAGGCGCTGTAGAGGCCGGTGACCATGTCGGTGCCCGCCGGGCCCGAGGTGCCGATGCACACGCCGATATTGCCGGCCTTGGTGCGGGTGTAACCCTCGGCCATGTGCGAGGCGCCTTCAACGTGGCGAGCAAGGACGTGATCGATGCCACCCACCTTCTGCAAGGCTGAGTACAGCGGGTTGATCGCAGCGCCTGGGATACCGAAGGCGGTGTCCACGCCTTCACGGCGCATGACGAGGACGGCGGCTTCGATTGCTCTCATTTTGCTCATGATTTTGGTGCCTCTTGCGTTTTGTAATTGTATACAAGTGGTGTCTGTCCAAAGTGTATTCACGGCGGGCGGCGCAGGTCAATCCATTTTATTGGTTGGCCTTTGCGTTCGTCGGAACTGCTTTTTTCGACGTATGGAGCCTTTGTTTGAAAATATTGTATACAAAAATAAATGTCATTGTGTTCTATTTGTTTGATCGGGCATCTGATCAAACAGACCTCCACCGCTTTCCCAATAACAAAAGAAGGACGGCACCATGAGCGCTTTAACCTTGAAGATTGCCACCCAACTGGCCGGCCAGGCCCTCAGCGCAGGGCGCACGATCTCAGCCGCACCGCTGACCGTTGCGGTGCTTGACAGCGGTGGCCACTTGATCACCGTGCAGCGCGAAGACGGCGCCAGCCTGTTGCGCCCGCACATCGCCATCGGCAAGGCCTGGGGCGCGATTGCGCTGGGCAAGGGCTCGCGCTTGCTGGCGCTGGATGCACAGCAACGGCCGGCGTTTATCGCGGCGTTGAACAGCCTGGGGCAAGGCAGCGTGGTGCCGGCGCCGGGTGGGGTGTTGATTCGGGATCAGGCGGGGGCGGTACTGGGGGCGATCGGGATCAGCGGGGATACGTCGGATATTGATGAGCAGTGTGCGATCACGGCGATCGAAGGGCTGGGGTTGAGGGCGGATGCGGGGGTGTCAGCTTGAGTCGTGTGTGACTGTAAGGGCCTCATCGGGAGCAAGCCCCACAGTTTTGAGCATGTTCACAGTTCAATCTGTGGGAAGGGGCTTGCCCCCGATTGGCACAGGCACCTCGGTGCATCAGTCCGGCGCACAGCCCTTGAGCACCAACCGAATAATCGTCTGCGCCGCCGCTTCATAATCGGCCTCATCCAGCTTGGCCTTGCCGGTCACCGCGGAAATCTGCCAGTCGAAATCCGCATAGGTCTGCGTCGCCGCCCAGATGCTGAACATCAGGTGATGAGGGTCGATAGCCGCGATCAACCCGCGATCCACCCAGCTCTGGATGCAGTCGATATTGTGCTTGGCCTGGGCATTGAGTTGTTGGACCTGCTCGGCACTCAGATGCGGTGCGCCATGCATGATTTCGCTGGCGAACACCTTGGAGGCGAAGGGCAGGTCGCGGGAGATGCGGATTTTCGAGCGGATGTAGTTGCTCAGCACCGCTGAAGGCTCGCCCTCGGGGTTGAACGGCGTGGACGCCGCCAGGATCGGCTCGATAATGCTTTCGAGCACCTCGCGGTAGAGGTTGTCCTTGGACTTGAAGTAGTAATACACGTTGGGCTTGGGCAGCCCGGCCTTGGCGGCGATGTCGCTGGTTTTGGTCGCGGCGAAGCCCTTGTCGGCAAACTCCTCGCTTGCCGCCCGCAGGATCTTTTCTTTGTTGCGCTCGCGAATGGTGCTCATAAACCAGGGTTTTCCTTGCCAGTGCAGGCGGTCGGGCATGTTAGCACCGGCTATCCGCGAGCCTCAACAATGTGTCCGCAACGCCTTGCGCCGCGCTATGCTCGCGTCATCTTTTCTCTTACGGAAGTGCGTTTCATGGCAGGAAGCAGTTTGCTGGTGTTGATCGACGACATCGCCACCGTCCTCGACGATGTCGCCCTGATGACCAAGATGGCCGCCAAGAAAACCGCCGGCGTGCTGGGCGATGACCTGGCGCTCAACGCCCAGCAGGTTTCCGGTGTGCGTGCCGAGCGGGAAATCCCGGTGGTATGGGCCGTTGCCAAGGGCTCGTTTATCAACAAATTGATCCTGGTGCCCACCGCGTTGTTGATCAGCGCCTTCGCTCCTTGGGCCGTGACACCGTTGTTGATGCTCGGCGGCGCTTACCTGTGTTTCGAAGGCTTCGAGAAGCTCGCGCATAAATTCCTGCACAGCAAGGCTGAAGTCCAGGCCGAACATACGCAACTGGTCGAAGCGGTGGCCAACCCGGCTACCGATCTGGTGGCTTTTGAAAAGGACAAGATCAAAGGCGCGATCCGGACTGACTTCATCCTCTCTGCGGAAATCATCGCCATCACCCTCGGCACCGTGGCCGATGCGCCGTTGATGCAGCAAGTGATTGTCCTGTCGGGCATCGCCATCGTCATGACCATCGGCGTCTACGGGCTTGTGGCTGGCATCGTCAAGCTGGATGACCTGGGCCTGTGGCTTACCCAGAAGCCTGGCCAGATGGCTCGCAGTATCGGTGGCGGCATCCTGCGCGCGGCACCGTACATGATGAAGAGCCTGTCGGTGATCGGCACGGCGGCGATGTTCATGGTCGGCGGTGGCATCCTTACCCATGGTGTGCCGGTGGTGCATCATTGGGTGGAAACGGTGAGCCAGAGTGTCGGTGGGGTGGCGTGGCTGATGCCGACCCTGTTGAACGCGGGTGTGGGGATTGTCGCCGGGGCGGCGGTATTGGTGGTGGTGTCGGTGGTCGGTCGGTTGTGGCGTACGGCGAGGGCCTGACATTTCAGTCAGGCACCGATGTGTATCAGCGCAGCGGGCGTCGTCACGCCCGCCGCCTGCAACCTTCAATTACTGGGCGAAGGCCTTGTAGCCATTCTGCTCGAAGTTGTAAAGCGTGTTTGCTTCTGAACCTTTCACGTAGTCATAGCTACTGTCAGAGGAGGCGCTTGCAGTCATTGGTCGGGTGTAAAGCGTCCCTTCTATCTGGTTGTTATTGGGTGTCGACTCGGTGCCGCCCTTGGCATCGGCGTATTGGAATACGCGCTCGGCATTTGCGGCCCGGTCGGCCCGCGTATCGTTCGACGCATTCATGTCGTCCCAATCGCCTGTCTGAGACTTGATCCCCGTCAGTTTGTCATCCTTGAGCGCTTCGCGCGCGCTCGCAAAAAGCGGGGTGTTGGTAATGGCGTCGACGCTGCGATGATCGCCAGGTGCCCTGCCCGTATTGCCGGTAGGCGCACTGATAGAGGCGTGCCCCTGCTGGCCTGTCGACGACTGGGAGCCTGCCGGGCCGTTTGCCTGGGCGTATCCGGTATTGTATTGATTGGAGCCGCTGGAATTGTTTACATCCATCAAGGTTTTCCGTTTTTCAATGATTAGGCGTCTTATTTGGGAACCCGTGGGTTCGCGCCTTAAGTGGTTTTCTCGAATGAAACGGTTCCCTTAGACCTAGGAAATCTAGTGGTCTGCGTGTGGGGGAAATTACCGGTTTACGCCGAGCTCGTGAGTATCGGTGTACATGGTCCCGAGGCGTACCCTGAACACTTGAGTTCAGCGGCACGCCCGCCGCGTTTACTTCAGGGGGTTATTGCAAGGCGCTGTAGCCTTTTTCGCTGAAAGCCTTGAGCAACTGCGCTTCGGAACCGGCGGACACACTGCCGAACTGGCCAAAGCCCTGCATGCGGTGATCGCCTTGTTGCGATGAACCCTGCCGCTTGAGGCCTTCGCGACCATCGATGTGGTTCACCACTTTCGACAGGTTATAGGCCGCATCCGCACGCGATTCAGAATTGTCGTTGGCGGGGCCCCAATCGCCGGTCTGCTTTTTGAGCTTGTTAAGAAAGTCGTTGGAGAAAGGGCCGTCCTGTTTGAGCACGTCTTTGAGCGCCGGATTGTCGTTGAAGATTTTTTCTGCGCCGCGGTGATCGCCGGCAGGCCTGCCATAAGCACCTGTGGGAGCGCCCGTGCCAGCGTTCTTCGATGCCTGCGGTTCGGCTGCTTGAGGGCTATACGCAGTAGGGGCGGAGGAAGGGCTGGAGGAAATAGATTGCGTCATATTGAAATATCCACTCAAAGTTCAAGGTGGGTAACCGCCTCATCCGCCTGATGTTTGTCAGGCTTGTCTGTGGGGTGACCGGACTCTGTGTGGCGTAGCTGTGCGGCTGGTTCCCGTCATGCTGCTGTTACCGCCACTGCGCGCAAAAAAAAGGCCATTCATTCGAATGGCCTTTTTTGTCGGCGTTATTTACTCGGCAATCTGCAACTTGCGTGATTCCGTATAGATATACCGCACCTTCTCATACTCGAACGGCGAGTTCATCTGACCGTAGCGGAAGCTGGTCTGGTAGCGCTTGTCCACCGCGCGCAGGGCCCAGATTTCCGGGTGGTTGGAGCTGACTTCGGAGACGTTGAGGAAGTTGATCTGGGACTCGGCGGTGTAGTCCACCAGCAAGCCGCCAGTGTCGCGCAGGTTCGACGGGCCGAAGATCGGCAGCACCAGGTAGGCACCGCCGGGCACGCCGTAGAAGCCCAGGGTCTGGCCGAAGTCTTCGCTCTGGCGCGGCAGCCCCATGGCGGTCGCCGGGTCCCACAGGCCGGCGATGCCGACGGTGGTGTTGAGCAGCAGGCGCCCGGTGGTTTCCAGGGAACGGTGGCCCTTGAGTTGCAGCAGGCTGTTCAACAGGTTGGGCACGTCGCCCAGGTTGTTGAAGAAGTTGCTCACGCCGGTGCGCAGGAAGCTTGGCGTGACGTAGCGGTAACCGTCGACCACCGGCAGGAACACCCATTGGTCAAAGCGGTAGTTGAAGTGGTACACGCGGCGGTTCCACGATTCGAGCGGGTCATACACGTTGAGGGCGTTGACCGACGAGCGTTCGAATTCGCGTTGGTCCAGGCCCGGGTTGAACTTGAGTTTGCTCAACGGCTCCTTGAATCCGTCGGAGTCCATCACCACAGGCGCGTGAGCCTTGCTGTTGTCGGCATTGGCAACGCCTGCGCACATCAGGGCGGCAAGCAGCAGAAGATATTTAGCCACGGAAGAACTCCAGCATGGCGTCGGCGTTGACGCGGTAATTGAGGTTGCCGCAATGGCCGCCCAGGGGGTAGACGGTCAAGCGATCGCCGAAGGTCTTGCGCAGGAAGCCGAGGTCGCCCGGACCGAGGATCACGTCGTCGGCGTTGTGCATGACGGCGATTTTCGGGCTGGCGTGGAGGTAGTCCTTGAGGGCGTACAGGCTGACCTGGTCAACCAGTTGCAACAGGCTGCCGCCGTCGGAGCGGGCGCGCCACATCGGGATCACCTGTTCGGTGAGGTAGCAATCGAAGTCGCATTGCAGCGCACGCTTGAGGAACGGCGTGAGGCTGGTGCCTTCGCTGATCGGGTACTTCGGCGGGATGATCAGGCCACGGCGGTTGATCAGGTCCGAAGTAAAGGCGATGTCGGCCGCTGAGAAGCGGAACGAGGTGCCGATCAGCATGGCCATCTGTTCGTTGGTCAGGTGCTGCTTGGATTGCTGGAAGTCGTAGAGCAGGGCGTCGTTGAGGTCGATGTAGCCCTTTTGCTGGAAGTAACGGGTCAGCTTGTTCAACACCAGTTCATAGAAGGTGGTGGTGTTGTTGATGCCCTTGACCTCGGTCTGTACCAGCTTGTCGAGGTTGGTGATCGAGGTGTAGAGGTTGACCGGCGGGTTGAGCAGCAGCACTTTCTTGAAGTTGAAGCTGCGGCGGGTCTCGTCGAGCTTGCTGACAAACGCCGCATCCAGCGCACCGAGGCTGTAGCCGGTGAGGTAGAAGTCGGTCACCGGCAGCGAAGCGTTCTGGGCGCGCACGGCTTGCATCACGCGGTACATGTCTTCGGCATCTTCCTGGCTGATGCCGGGGGTGGCGAAGCGCGATGCCGAGGCGATGAAGTCGAAGCTGGTGGGCGACGACAGTTGCACCACGTGGTAGCCGGCCTGGTAATACAGTTTTTTCAGGTATTCGTTGATGCTGCTGTCAAACCGCGCACCGGTGCCCGCGATCAGGAAGATCAGCGGCGCGGCGCGGTCCTGCTTGGCGATGCGGTAAGTGAGCTTCTTCACTGCCCAGAAATTGTCCGGCAGGCTGAACTCGCGCTCGGGGCGCATGTTCAGGGTGTAGTCGGACTGGTTGATCTGGTCGTCGGTCGGCAATGTCGGCCGAAGGTCGGGCGGGGTGGTGGCGATGGTCGCTTCGAACGGGTTGGTCAAAGGGTAGCCATAGCTGGCTTGGTCGATATCGACGGCCAGTGCTGACGCACTCAAAAAAAGGCTGCCCAGTAAGGCAGCACAGCGCAAGGAACGGAGCATGACTTAATCCCTAAGAGGAAACGTGCTTAATGAAGTTCGCAGGCTATGACCACCGCGTTGCCACCGAAGTGCCAGCTCTCGGCACGAAAAGTCGGAAAATAACGTCGGATTCGGGGTAATAGTAGCGAGACGATACACTTTGCCATGCATTAGTGAACACTAATTGTGTGTATGCACCTTGCTAACGGCCGCTGGCGCATTAAGCTGAGCGCCGTTTTTGCCTATCGGAGTGCTCCATGTCCCGCCGCTTGCCGTTGATTTTGCTGCTTATTGCCCTGCCGTTATGGCTGGCTGCCAGTTATGGCGCGCGTTACGGCTTTATGGAAGATGGCCAGTGGGTCGGCATCTGTGCCGACGAGGCCAGCCGCTGGGAATGCCAGGTGCGTTCGAACCTGGGCTTGATGATTCACTTCAAGGTGCTGGGCTGGGCCGCGCTGGTGACCTCGGTGCTGGCGTTTTTCGTGCCGGGCCGTGCGGGATGGGGCTTGGCGGTACTGGGGCTGGCGTTCGGGCTGCCTGCCCTGGCGTTGTACAACACCTCGTTTGCGGTGTTTGCGGTGGTGATTGCGGGGTTGCGGTTGGTCAGGCAGTCGCGGCGCGCCTGATAAGGCCAATCGGGGGCAAGCCCCCTCCCACATGAGAACGCAGTCCAAAGGTGGGAGGGGGCTTGCCCCCGATGGCGCTCTTAAGCCTTGCGCATCCGCAAGCACCGCCACAAAGCCGCAACCATCAACCCGCTTACCAATGCCCAACCCCATGCCTGCTGGTTCAGCAAGCCTTCACGGTACAGCTGTGGCGCAATGCCGGCCCCGATGATAAAGGTCAGCAAGGCAATCTCCCGGCGTGGCCCGGCCACCGGACGAACCAGGTACACCAACGCCGGCAGCAGCAGCGCCGCACTCGGGAAGCTGCGGTAGCGTGGGTCAAACACCAGTGCCAGCATCATTATGGCGCCCGCGAACCCGGCGATTGCCACCAGCCAGCAGGCGCGTTGTTCCAGCCAGTTGAACAGGCGTTCGCGCCAGCCTTCACGGGCACTCAGGGCCAGGGCCGCGTGGGCCAGCACCAGCAGGTTCAGCGCCACGAGTAAACCGGCCCATGCCCACTCATCGTTGAAGCGCGCAGTCACGCGGGTCAGTTCGGCCCAGGTGCCGATGGCGCAGGCAGCCACAGCACCCAGCAGGGGCAGGGCGATCGCGGCGCGCGTGCTGCGGACGCGACCACCGAGCACCAGCGTGCCCAGCAGGATAATCCCACCGACCCCCAGCCACAGCGGCCAGTGCGGCACATTGGTCACCGGCCCGGCGAGGATGCCCTTGTCCTGGCGGTCGGCATCGAACAGGCCCCAGTAACCGCCCACGGCACCTTCACTGGCGCGCTTCCACGGCTGGTCAAACGCTTCGATCAGGTTGTAGTGCCAGCCATTGGCCTCGGCCATGGCCACGAAGCCACGCATGAACTTGGCTTCGTTGACACGACTCGGTACCGCGGTTTCGCGCTGGCGGCCTTCGCTGGGCCAGCCGGTCTCGCCGATCAATATGTCCTTGGGCGCGAATTTGTTGCCAAAAGTCTGGCGTACATCGCCCACATGCTTGAGGGCCTGGTCGATGCCGGAGGGGTCATCTTCCCAGTAAGGCAGCAGGTGGATGGTCAGGAAGTCCACCGCCGGAGCGATTTCCGGGTGCTGCAGCCAGAACTCCCAGACGTCGGCGTAGGTGACCGGCTGCTTGATCTGGCTTTTGACCTTATGGATCAGCGCCACCAGCTGTTTGGCGGTGACTTCCTTGCGCAGCAGCGCTTCGTTGCCGACGATCACCGAGGTAACCACATCGGGGTTGGCATTCGCCGAGGCGATCAGTTGGTCGACCTCTTTTTCGGTCGCTACCGGGTCGCTGCTGACCCAGGCACCCGCCATCACCTTCAGGCCGTGCTTGCGCGCCAGGTCCGGCAAGGCTTCCAGGCCGATCATGGTGTAGGTGCGCACGCACTCAAAGCGTGTGGCCAGCAGGGCCAGGTCGGCGTCCATGCGCTCAGGGCGCAGCTTGAGCGGCTGATCGAAGGGCGATTGGTCCTTGTCGAACGGTGTGTACGACGCGCATTGCAGCTTGTGACTGGCACTGGCCACATCCGGCAGCACCACCGGCCGGCCGAGGCCATACCAGTAGCCGACAAGGGTCAGCAGGCCGAGGATCAAAGCGAAGCAATAGGGCAAGGCAGGGAAGCGGGCAGTGGCGGGCATGGTCGGCTTATCTGGGGGAGCAAAGGCGCGCATCTTACCCGGATTTGCGCTATCCCAGTGGGGCTGCATAATTTTGACATGCAAAGTTCAGGCGGGATCGTGGGGTTAAGTCCTACAAAAAATCCTACTGGCGATGTGATGTCGTTTCTTGCTTGCATGAGGTCGCTGACAGAGCAGGTCGAAGGCGGCGGCAGGTTGATGATCGAGGTGTCAGCACTCCACTGATGTCGCAGCAGCCGGATCGATGCGCGTGAAGGGGGCGCGGCGCACCACATAACAACAGGTTGACGTCGCTCGACATCCGTCGGGCGCAGCACTTTCGGGGAAGTACGATGAAGATGCGACGACTCTTGGGCGCAGCTGCCACTCTGGTAGTTGCGATGAGCTCCACACTGGCCAGCGCCGACAGCAAAACCCTGAGCATCGGTTATGTAGATGGCTGGTCCGACAGCGTTGCCACCACGCATGTGGCGGCAGAGGTGATCAGGGAAAAGCTCGGTTATGACGTCAAACTGCAAGCGGTCGCCACCGGGATCATGTGGCAGGGCGTGGCCACCGGCAAGCTCGATGCCATGCTCTCCGCCTGGCTGCCCGTGACCCACGGCGAGTATTGGACCAAGAACAAGGACAAGGTGGTCGACTACGGCCCCAACTTCAAGGATGCGAAGATCGGCTTGATCGTGCCGGAGTACGTCAAGGCCAAGTCCATCGAAGACCTCAAGACCGACACCACCTTCAAGAACAAGATCGTCGGCATTGACGCCGGTTCAGGCGTGATGCTCAAGACCGACGAAGCCATCAAGCAGTACGGCCTCGACTACAAACTGCAAGCCAGTTCGGGTGCGGCGATGATCGCCGAGCTGACCCGTGCCGAAGACAAGCAGGAATCCATTGCGGTCACCGGCTGGGTGCCACACTGGATGTTCGCCAAGTGGAAACTGCGTTTCCTGGACGATCCAAAAGGGATTTATGGTGCTGCTGAAACCGTCAACAGCATCGGCAGCAAGGGCCTGGAGAAGAAAGCGCCGGAAGTCGCGGCCTTCCTGAAGAAATTCCAGTGGGCCTCCAAGGATGAGATCGGCGAAGTCATGCTCGCTATCCAGGAAGGCGCCAAGCCTGATGCAGCGGCCAAGGATTGGGTGGCCAAGCACCCTGAGCGCGTAGCCGAGTGGACCGGTAAATAACCCCCCCCCAATGCCTTGATACAACCCCTGTGGGAGGGGGCTTGCCCCAGATTGCGGTGTGTCAGTCGTCAATGATCTGACTGGCTCACCACTATCGGGAGCAAGCCCCCTCCCACATTATTTTCGTCACCCGCAAATGTTTCTGCGCCCTCTCAATCCCTCGCTACACTCCGTCTAATACTAAGGTCGTCTGGAACCTGTTCCGTAGCCGCATACAGTGGATACGTACCAATAATAAAAAAGCTGTGCTGCGAGGATAAAAACAATGAACGACAGCATTTACCTCTCGATTCAAAACAGCCCGCGTTTCAAGGAGCTGGTAAGAAAAAGGGAAAGGTTCGCCTGGATTCTCTCGGCGATCATGCTAGGGCTGTACTCCGGATTCATCCTGTTGATCGCCTACGGGCCACAAGTACTGGGGGCCAAGCTCAGTCCCGGTTCGTCGATTACCTGGGGCATTCCCCTGGGCGTCGGCCTGATTGTGTCCGCCTTCATCCTGACCGGCATCTATGTGCGCCGGGCCAACGGCGAGTTTGACGACCTGAACAATGCGATTCTCAAGGAGGCTGCGCAATGATCCGGCGTCTATTGGCTGTATTCGGCGCTTCGCTGTTTGCTCCGGCCGTTTGGGCGGCGGACGCATTGACCGGTGAAGTGCACAAGCAACCGTTGAACATCTCGGCGATCGTGATGTTCGTCGCGTTCGTCGGTGCCACCCTGTGCATCACCTACTGGGCGTCCAAGCGCAACAAGTCGGCGGCCGACTACTATGCGGCCGGCGGCAAGATCACCGGTTTCCAGAACGGCCTGGCGATTGCCGGCGACTACATGTCGGCCGCGTCCTTCCTGGGTATTTCCGCACTGGTGTTCACCTCCGGCTACGACGGCCTGATCTACTCAATCGGCTTCCTGGTGGGCTGGCCGATCATTCTGTTCCTGATCGCCGAGCGCCTGCGTAACCTGGGCAAGTACACCTTTGCCGACGTGGCGTCCTATCGCCTCGGGCAAACCCAGATCCGCAGCCTGTCGGCCTGTGGTTCCCTGGTGGTGGTGGCGTTCTACCTGATCGCGCAAATGGTGGGGGCGGGCAAGCTGATCCAGCTGCTGTTCGGCCTCGACTACCATGTGGCGGTGATCCTGGTCGGGATCCTGATGTGCCTGTATGTGCTGTTCGGCGGCATGCTGGCGACCACCTGGGTGCAGATCATCAAGGCGGTGCTGTTGCTGTCCGGTGCTTCGTTCATGGCGCTGATGGTGATGAAGCACGTCAACTTCGACTTCAACACGCTGTTCTCCGAGGCGATCAAGGTTCACCCTAAAGGTGAAGCGATCATGAGCCCCGGCGGCCTGGTGAAAGACCCGATCTCCGCGTTCTCCCTGGGCCTGGCACTGATGTTCGGTACCGCCGGCCTGCCGCACATCCTGATGCGCTTCTTCACCGTAAGCGATGCCAAGGAAGCGCGGAAGAGCGTGCTGTATGCCACGGGCTTCATCGGCTACTTCTATATCCTGACCTTTATCATCGGCTTCGGCGCGATCCTGCTGGTCAGCACCAACCCGGCGTTCAAGGATGCAGCAGGCGCCTTGCTGGGCGGTAACAACATGGCGGCGGTGCACCTGGCCAACGCGGTGGGTGGCAGTATCTTCCTGGGCTTCATCTCGGCGGTGGCCTTCGCCACCATCCTGGCCGTGGTTGCCGGCTTGACCCTGGCCGGTGCTTCGGCGGTGTCCCATGACCTGTACGCCAGCGTGATCAAGAAAGGCAAGGCCAACGAAAAGGATGAGATTCGCGTATCGAAGATCACCACCATCGCCCTGGCAGTGCTGGCGATTGGCCTGGGCATCCTGTTCGAAAGCCAGAACATCGCGTTCATGGTCGGCCTGGCGTTCTCGATTGCCGCCAGCTGTAACTTCCCGGTGTTGCTGCTTTCCATGTACTGGAAAAACCTCACCACCCGTGGCGCGATGATTGGCGGCTGGCTGGGCCTGATCAGTGCCGTTGGCCTGATGATCCTGGGTCCGACCATCTGGGTCTCGATCCTGCATCACGAAAAAGCCATCTTCCCGTACGAATACCCGGCGCTGTTCTCGATGATCATTGCGTTCATCGGTATCTGGTTCTTCTCAATCACCGACAAGTCGGCGGCGGCAGAGAAAGAGCGCGCGCTGTACTTCCCGCAGTTTGTGCGTTCGCAGACTGGCCTGGGGGCGAGTGGGGCGGTTAATCACTAAGTTTGTTGTTGGGTAAGGAATGCCCCGGTCGAAAGGCCGGGGCATTTTTTTATGGCTGCGGATTTACTTCGGCGGTCACGGTTATAGCTGGCGGGGGAATGTTGTCGGTATACAGCGCGTGCAGGCCCATCACGCGTCCAAGAAACATCACTTGGCGAAACATCATGGCAAGGAACAGCGCGCCGCCGATGAACGAGTAATAGAGGTAGTAAGGCTGCACTGCGTAGAATTTTACGCCGTCGGAAAAAAAGCCGATGAACATGAGCACGATCAGGCCGCTCAGCAGGTTTTGGCACAGTGTCACTTCGGCCATGGCTTTGACCAGGATGCGGCCGGCGGTGTCATTTGCTTTGCCCACCTGATCGATATGCACGGAAACCTGCTTCCAGCGCTGGGTAAAGGTGGCGCCGTTGTCCAGGTTCAATACCTTGCAGAAGGGCACGCGCTCCAGGATGAAGATCGATATAGCGTCCCAGATGACACAGAAGCCGGTCAGCACAATGCCTGATACGTAGCTGAGCAAAATCAGAATGAACAGATCGGCCCCGGAAGCCAGCGCGTTCGGTTTGCTGGGCGTGATGATGAAATCCATCTTGTAGGCCAGTGCTACCCAGAACGCCATTCCTGGGCACACTCGCGCAATCAGGTCGTAGTAAGCGCTGGGTATGAAGTTGAGCAGCGAAGACAGCTCGGCGCCCATTTTTTGTTCAGCGGGTTTATCCGTCATGGAGCGTACTCCCTCAAGCGAGTGGGTGATGAGCCACGGATTATTGAATCGTCAACGCAACATGCCCCTTGTTATTGCCGTAGCAATTCCACGCGTCGTTGGCATAGGCATACAGATACCCTGAGCGTTTGGGCGTATAGGTGCAGCCGTGGCCGATGAGGAAGGACTCCGGTTTCAGCAGGATGCCCTTGGCGTCAACACCATCGCTGTTGGTGATGGCGCCGATAAGGCTGAACCAGGGGTAATTCTCGTGGCGGCGGGTGAAGTAAAAGTTTGCATCGCTGTTGTTGAACAGCTTGCCGTACCAGTTTTCCAGTTTGCCCAGTGCGGTGCCGGCCAGGTAGGACAGTTCACCGGGTTGGAAATGGTTGTCAACTGGGCCATCAGGGTCGCAGACGATCGAAGCGTCCAGCCACTCGCCACTGGCGCTGAAGGTGTACGTCGTGCCCGCGTTGAGCCATAGGCCGGTTTCGTTCCACGGCAGGCGTGCTGAGATGTCCAGTACCAGCGGGGTCGGGGGTGTCAGCAGGCGCGCCTTGCGGTAAGGCGATTGAGTGATGGGTGGGGTTTTCTGCCGCGCCAGTGCGGAGCTGTGGAACAGTGCCGGTTGCGTGTTGAGGTTGGCCACGCTGCGCGGCTGAGTCGCCAGCACATTGAACACGCCGTCGCAGGAGTCGTGCATGGTGTCGTAGAGGTCGGGCTTGATCTGCTTGACAATATCCGCCGCGAAATCCAGGCCCGTCGCGCTCGCTTCATCCAGCATCCACAGCAGTGCGCCATCGGCCAGGCCGCAGTTTTGATAGCCGCCGCCGACGTCCGAGTGCACGCCGGGAAACCAGATCTGCTTGAGTTCGGTGTCCTTCGATGATGGCTGGTTCCACAGCGTCGGCTGGAACGAGGCGCGGCGTTCGTCCATCGCCAGTGCGTGACGCGCATGCTTGACCGAGGGGTGTAGCGTGGTGTCGTGGAAGGTGTAGCGTTCGCGATTGTCGAGCAGGTTGAGCAAAGCCATGTCGTCGGGGATGCCCAGCGCGCCAACGGTGTCCCAGACCCCAATGAACTGAATCGGGATGGGTTCGCCGGCCTTGTTGTGGAATTCCCAGCCCTGGGCGCTCCAGTCTCCACGCTCTTCGGTTTTACGTCGGTAGCCGTAGGTGAGCAGCGCCTGAATGCGTGTCCAGACCTCTGCTGGCGGTAGTCCGGCGATCCGCAACAGCCCGCAGCGGCCGATGAATCCGGCAAGGCTGCGCACCGTGTAGGCCCCGCGGCTGAAGCCGAACAGATAGATCGCATCGCCGGGCTGGTAGCAGTAACAGAGCTTCTGGTAGGCGCTCATGATGTTGTTATCAAGGCCGGCGCCGGTGCCGCCGCCGACGGCTTTATCCCACCAACTGCCGTTGGTGCCGACACCTGGGTGATAGTATTTGGTTTGCGCGACGCCCTGGGCGTCGAGGTCGGCCAGGGCGTTAAACAGTCGCACCACGTTGGTGGGGGCGGGGACGCCCTGATCGAGTTGGTCGGGGGTATTCCAGGTACCGTCGCAGCAAATCACCAGATTAGCCATGGCAAATCCTTTACCTGCAAGCAGGAGCCAGTTCAAGAAACCCGGCGACGGGTTTGGCTGCATGCAGAGGGCAGCGCGGGGCACATCGGCCGGAAAGTGAGCGCTGACTACGGATACCTAGCGGTACGCTGGATTCAAGATCAGTACCGGGGAGGCGTCAAGTCGCGCCGGCAAATACCGGGGGGGCGGCGTTCGAGTTGCTCGCTACCGATTGGGATGTGTCGTTGCAGGCATGGTCGCTGCGGCAAAACGAACAAGGCCTCCAGAGGAGGCCTTGTTCAGTGCAGCTAAGCGGCTGATTGCTTACTTGCGATCTTCCAGCTTGGTAATGTCACGCGACTCGTAGCCGGTGTACAGCTGGCGTGGACGGCCAATCTTGTACGGGCTGGAGAGCATTTCTTTCCAGTGGGAGATCCAGCCCACGGTCCGCGCCAGGGCGAAGATCACGGTGAACATGCTGGTTGGAATGCCGATCGCCTTGAGGATGATCCCCGAGTAGAAGTCGACGTTCGGGTACAGGGAGCGTTCGATGAAGTACGGGTCGGTCAGGGCGATCTCTTCCAGGCGCATGGCCAGTTCGAGTTGCGGATCGTTGTTGATGCCCAGTTCCTTCAGCACTTCGTCGCAGGTCTGCTTCATGACGGTGGCGCGTGGGTCGCGGTTCTTGTAGACCCGGTGACCGAAGCCCATCAACTTGAACGGATCGTTCTTGTCCTTGGCCTTGGCGATGAACGTGTCGATGTTGGACACATCGCCGATTTCATCGAGCATGGTCAATACGGCTTCGTTCGCACCGCCGTGGGCAGGGCCCCACAGTGCGGCGATACCGGCGGCAATACAGGCGAACGGGTTGGCACCCGAAGAGCCTGCCAGGCGCACGGTGGAGGTGGAGGCGTTTTGCTCGTGGTCGGCGTGGAGGATGAAGATCCGGTCCATTGCCTTGGCCAGCACCGGGCTGATCGGTTTGATCTCGCACGGGGTGTTGAACATCATGTGCAGGAAGTTTTCCGCGTACGTCAGGTCGTTGCGCGGGTACATCATGGGTTGGCCCATGGAGTACTTGTAAACCATTGCGGCCAGGGTCGGCATCTTGGCAACCAGGCGGATCGCGGAAATTTCGCGATGCTGCGGGTTATTGATGTCGAGGGAGTCGTGATAGAAGGCCGACAGGGCGCCGACCACGCCGCACATGACCGCCATCGGGTGAGCGTCGCGACGGAAGCCGTTGAAGAAGGTCTTCAACTGTTCGTGAACCATGGTGTGGTTCTTCACGGTGCTGACAAACTGGGCTTTTTGCTCGGCTGTTGGCAATTCGCCATTTAGCAGCAGGTAGCAGGTTTCCAGATAGTCCGATTTTTCCGCCAGTTGCTCGATCGGGTAGCCCCGGTGCAGCAGGATGCCATTGTCGCCGTCGATATAGGTGATCTTCGACTCGCAGGAGGCGGTCGACATGAAGCCTGGGTCGAAAGTGAAACGGCCCGTGGCCGTCAGGCCCCGTACGTCGATAACATCGGGACCAACGGTGCCGGTTAAAATGGGCAGCTCGACGGGGGCTGCGCCCTCGATGATCAACTGCGCTTTTTTGTCAGCCATGTGGCCTCCTATTTATGCTTCAAATCATCAGACAGACCCCCACGCAGGGCCCGCACCACTATAGTGAGATAAATTCAGATGTCAATTTGCCTAAAGTCTTGCCCCAGAAGGCTTTAACCGGACTTTTTCCTCGAAATTGCCTGCCATTTACGCCTTTTATCCCGCCAGCGCAATCCGCTATTAGGGTGAGGTGCGCGCGTTGTCATTAGTAACCTAACTGTCTATACTCGGCCACCGACCGCCAAGGGCTTTTGGGCTTGCTTTCATTGGGGGTCGCACTCCCTGGGTGGTGCTTACCTGACCAGTCGCACTCCCCAACAACTTTGCCCTGATTGTTAGGGGCTCTTCAGTGTGAAAAAAAGCCGTGAATAGCCAACGACCTGTAAACCTAGACCTAAGGACCATCAAACTCCCCATCACCGGCGTTACGTCGTTCCTGCACCGTGTTTCCGGCATCATCCTGTTCCTGGGCTTGGGCATCATGCTTTATGCATTGAGCAAATCCCTGGGTTCCGAGGAAGGATACGCCGAGGTGAAGGCATGCTTGACCAGCCCGCTGGCCAAGTTCGTAGCATGGGGCCTCCTGTCCGCTCTGCTGTATCACCTGGTAGCCGGTGTGCGCCACTTGATCATGGACATGGGCATCGGTGAGACGCTGGAAGGCGGCCGCCTGGGCTCGAAAATCATCATCGCCATTTCCGTGGTGCTGATCGTTCTGGCAGGAGTTTGGATATGGTAACCAGCGTTACGAACCTATCGCGTTCGGGCCTCTATGACTGGATGGCGCAGCGTGTGTCTGCGGTCGTTCTCGCGGCTTATTTCATTTTCCTGATCGGATACCTCGTCGCAAACCCGGGCATTGGCTACGAGCAATGGCACGGGCTGTTTTCCCACAATGCGATGCGAATCTTCAGCCTGCTGGCCCTTGTAGCCCTGGGCGCTCACGCCTGGGTCGGCATGTGGACCATCGCGACCGACTACCTGACGCCGATGGCGCTGGGCAAGTCCGCGACCGCAGTCCGTTTCCTCTTCCAGGCAGTATGCGGCGTCGCGATGTTCGCTTACTTCGTCTGGGGTGTGCAGATTCTTTGGGGTATCTGATTCATGGCTAACATTCCAACTATTTCCTTCGACGCCATCATTATTGGTGGCGGCGGTGCCGGCATGCGCGCAGCGCTGCAGCTGGCCCAGGGCGGTCACAAGACTGCCGTGATCACCAAGGTATTCCCGACTCGCTCCCACACCGTATCGGCCCAGGGGGGCATCACCTGCGCCATCGCGTCCGCCGACCCGAATGATGACTGGCGCTGGCACATGTACGATACCGTCAAGGGTTCCGACTACATCGGTGACCAGGACGCTATCGAATACATGTGTCAGGAAGGCCCGGCCGCGGTGTTCGAGCTGGACCACATGGGTTTGCCGTTCTCCCGTACCGAACAGGGTCGCATCTACCAGCGTCCATTCGGCGGCCAGTCGAAGGACTACGGTAAAGGCGGCCAGGCTGCCCGTACCTGCGCCGCGTCCGACCGTACCGGTCACGCGCTGCTGCACACGCTTTATCAGGGCAACCTGAAAGCCGGCACCACGTTCCTGAACGAATACTACGCAGTGGATCTGGTGAAGAACGCCGACGGTGCATTCGTTGGCGTGATCGCCATCTGCATCGAAACCGGTGAAACCACCTACATCCGCGCCAAGGCTACCGTTCTGGCGACCGGCGGTGCAGGCCGTATCTACGCTTCCACCACCAATGCCCTGATCAACACCGGTGACGGCGTCGGCATGGCACTGCGTGCCGGCGTGCCGGTGCAAGACATCGAAATGTGGCAGTTCCACCCGACCGGCATCGCCGGCGCCGGTGTACTGGTCACCGAAGGTTGCCGTGGTGAAGGCGGTTACCTGATCAACAAGCACGGCGAGCGTTTCATGGAGCGTTATGCTCCGAACGCGAAAGACCTGGCGGGTCGTGACGTCGTTGCCCGTTCGATGGTCAAGGAAATCATCGCCGGTAACGGCTGTGGCCCGAATGGCGACCACGTACTGCTGAAGCTCGATCACCTGGGTGAAGAAGTGCTGCACAGCCGCCTGCCGGGTATCTGTGAGCTGTCCAAGACCTTTGCCCACGTGGACCCGGTGGTTGCTCCGGTTCCGGTTGTTCCAACCTGCCACTACATGATGGGCGGTGTTCCGACCAACATTCATGGCCAGGCGATCACCCAGAACGCCGAAGGCGTGGACGAGATCATCCACGGTCTGTTTGCGGTAGGCGAAGTGGCTTGCGTATCGGTACACGGTGCCAACCGTCTGGGCGGCAACTCGCTGCTCGACCTGGTGGTATTCGGCCGCGCGGCTGGCCTGCACCTGGAAAAAGCCCTGACCGACGGCATCGAATACGATGACGCCACCGACGCCAACATCGAGGCCGCCCTGGCGCGCCTGAACGCTCTGAACGAGCGCACTGATGGCGAAGACGTGGCAACTCTGCGTCGCGAGCTGCAAAACTGCATGCAGAACTACTTCGGTGTATTCCGTACCGGCGAATACATGCAGAAGGGTATTGCCCAGCTGGCCGATCTGCGCAAGCGCATCGCCAACGTCAAGATCAACGATAAGAGCCAGGCGTTCAACACCGCTCGTATCGAAGCCCTTGAACTGCAAAACCTGCTGGAAGTGGCTGAAGCGACTGCGATCGCCGCCGAGGTTCGTAAGGAATCCCGTGGTGCCCACGCTCGTGAAGACTTTGAAGATCGCGATGACGAAAACTGGTTGTGCCACACCCTGTACTTCCCGGGTGACAAGCGCGTAACCAAGCGTGCCGTGAACTTCTCGCCGAAGACGGTTCCGACGTTTGAACCGAAGATTCGGACTTACTAAGGGTGGCTGCCATGTTGAAAGTCAGTGTTTATCGCTACAACCCTGATCAGGACGCTGCGCCGTTCATGCAGGAGTTCCAGGTCGATACCGGTGGTAAAGACCTGATGGTGCTGGATGTATTGGCACTGATCAAAGAGCAGGACGAAGGTTTCTCCTATCGTCGCTCTTGCCGTGAAGGTGTGTGCGGTTCCGACGGCATGAACATCAACGGCAAAAACGGCCTGGCGTGCATTACGCCGCTGTCCGCCGTTGTCAAAGGCAACAAGCTGATCGTTCGTCCTCTGCCAGGTTTGCCGGTTATCCGTGACCTGGTCGTCGATATGAGCATCTTCTACAAGCAATACGAGAAAGTTAAGCCGTTCCTGCAGAACGACACGCCGGCTCCGGCCATCGAGCGTCTGCAGTCCCCGGAAGAGCGTGAAAAGCTCGACGGTCTGTACGAGTGCATCCTGTGCGCTTGCTGCTCGACCTCGTGCCCGTCCTTCTGGTGGAACCCGGACAAGTTCCTGGGTCCTGCTGCCCTGCTGCAAGCGTATCGCTTCCTGGCAGACAGCCGTGACACCAAGACGTCCGAGCGTCTGGCTTCGCTGGATGACCCGTTCAGCGTATTCCGCTGCCGCGGGATCATGAACTGCGTCAACGTATGTCCTAAAGGCCTGAACCCGACTAAGGCTATTGGTCACATCCGTAACATGCTGCTGCAAAGCGGTGTGTAACTGACGTTGTAACAAAGCAGGACCGTTGTGCCCGTAAATGCTACGGCGCAGGCTTCAACCGGCGCCGTAGTTTTAACTTGAGCAGCGACTTACAAAGCCGCAGCTCTTATTTTGAAGAAATGAGACAAGCAGGGGCATTCGGGTTGGTACCCGAACTATCAGCGTGATCCTAAGTGGCTTGTTTTGGTCGCTGCACTTGGCCTTTTGCAAGCAAACTCGGTGTTTTCGCCGGTGGTGTCCCCAAATCGAGGGTGACCAAGCATGCAAGAAAGCGTGATGCAGCGCATGTGGAACAGCGGCTATCTTTCAGGTGGTAACGCTGCCTATGTGGAAGAGCTTTATGAGCTCTACCTGCACGACCCTAACGCTGTGCCAGAAGAATGGCGCACCAAATTTCAGACGTTGTCTTCAGACGGCAACGCTGCCACCGATGTATCGCACGCAACAATTCGCGATCAGTTCGTGCTGCTGGCAAAGAACCGGCGCCGCGCCCAACCGGTTTCCGCCGGCAGCGTGAGCAGTGAGCACGAGAAGAAGCAAGTTGAAGTACTGCGACTGATCCAGGCCTACCGTATGCGTGGCCACCAGGCAGCCCAGCTTGACCCGCTGGGGCTGTGGCAGCGTCCTGCACCTGCAGACCTGTCGATCAATCATTACGGCTTGACCAATGCCGATCTTGATACGACCTTCCGTGCCGGCGACCTGTTCATCGGCAAAGAGGAAGCGAGCCTACGCGAAATTCACGAAGCGTTGCAGCAGACATATTGCCGCACCATCGGCGCTGAGTTCACGCACATCACCGATTCCGAGCAACGCCACTGGTTCCAGCATCGCCTGGAAGGCGTGCGTGGCCGTCCGGTATTGTCCGCCGACGTGCGCAGCCACCTGCTTGAGCGCGTGACCGCAGCCGAGGGCCTGGAAAAATACCTGGGTACCAAATACCCAGGCACCAAGCGTTTCGGCCTGGAAGGCGGCGAGAGCCTGATTCCGATGCTCGACGAGCTGATCCAGCGTTCCGGTTCCTACGGCACCAAGGAAATCGTGATCGGCATGGCCCACCGTGGTCGCCTGAACGTGTTGGTCAACACCTTCGGCAAGAACCCGCGTGAGCTGTTCGACGAGTTCGAAGGCAAGAAGAAGGTCGAGCTGGGTTCCGGTGACGTTAAATACCACCAGGGCTTCTCGTCCAACGTGATGACCACCGGCGGTGAAGTTCACCTGGCCATGGCCTTCAACCCATCCCACCTGGAAATCGTTTCTCCAGTGGTCGAGGGTTCGGTCCGTGCTCGCCAGGATCGTCGTAACGACACTACCGGTGAAAAGGTCCTGCCGATTTCCATCCACGGTGACGCGGCATTCGCCGGTCAAGGCGTGGTCCTGGAAACGTTCCAGATGTCGCAGACCCGCGGCTTCAAGACCGGCGGTACCGTTCACATCGTCATCAACAACCAGGTGGGCTTCACCATCAGCAACCCGTTGGACGCGCGTTCCACCGAGTACGCTACCGACGTTGCCAAGATGATCCAGGCGCCGATCCTCCATGTGAATGGCGATGATCCGGAAGCCGTGCTGTTCGTGACCCAACTGGCTGTCGACTACCGCATGCAGTTCAAGCGTGACGTGGTGATCGACCTGGTTTGCTACCGCCGTCGCGGTCACAACGAAGCCGACGAACCAAGCGGCACCCAGCCGTTGATGTACCAGCAGATCACCAAGCAGCGCACTACCCGTGAGCTGTATGCCGAAAGCCTGACCAAGGCCGGTATCGTTGACGATGAACGTGTTCAGGCGAAGATCGATGAATACCGCAACGCGCTGGACAATGGTCTGCATGTCGTAAAAAGCCTGGTCAAGGAGCCGAACAAAGAGCTGTTCGTTGACTGGCGTCCGTACCTGGGTCACACCTGGACGGCGCGTCACGACACGTCGTTCGATCTGAAGACCCTGCAGGAACTGTCCGCCAAGCTGCTGGAAATTCCGGAAGGCTTCGTGGTGCAGCGCCAGGTTGCGAAGATCTACGAAGACCGTCAGAAGATGCAAGCCGGCGGCCTGCCGATCAACTGGGGTTATGCCGAAACCATGGCGTACGCGACCCTGGCGTTCGAAGGTCACCCGATCCGCATGACTGGCCAGGACATCGGCCGTGGTACGTTCTCGCACCGTCACGCGGTTCTGCACAACCAGAAAGACGCAGGCACCTACGTTCCGCTGAAGCACCTCTACGAAGGCCAGCCACGTTTCGACCTGTACGATTCGTTCCTGTCCGAAGAAGCCGTACTGGCGTTCGAATACGGTTACTCGACCACCACGCCGAACGCGCTGGTGATCTGGGAAGCCCAGTTCGGCGACTTCGCCAACGGTGCCCAGGTGGTTATCGACCAGTTCATCACCAGCGGCGAGCACAAGTGGGGTCGCCTGTGCGGTCTGACCATGCTGCTGCCACATGGCTATGAAGGTCAGGGTCCTGAGCACTCCTCGGCTCGTCTGGAGCGTTACCTGCAGCTGTGCGCCGAGCACAACATCCAGGTATGCGTGCCGACTACCCCGGCACAGATCTACCACTTGCTGCGTCGCCAGGTAATCCGCCCGCTGCGCAAGCCGCTGGTCGTGCTGACGCCGAAGTCGCTGCTGCGTCACAAACTGGCCATCTCGACCCTGGAAGATCTGGCCGATGGCTCGTTCCAGACCGTTATTCCAGAAATCGACACGCTGGCCCCGGCCAAGGTGACTCGCCTGGTGCTGTGCAGCGGCAAGGTCTACTACGACCTGCTGGAAAAACGCCGTGCCGAAGGCCGCGAAGACATCGCCATCGTGCGTATCGAGCAGCTTTATCCGTTCCCGGAAGACGACCTGATGGAGGCCATCGCGCCTTACACCAACCTCACTAACGTGGTGTGGTGTCAGGAAGAGCCGATGAACCAGGGCGCGTGGTACAGCAGCCAGCATCACCTGCGTCGCAGCATCGGTAACCACAACAAGGCCCTGGGCCTGGAGTACGCCGGCCGTGATGCTTCCGCTGCACCTGCGTGTGGTTATGCGTCGATGCACGCCGAGCAGCAGGAAAAACTGCTGCAAGATGCTTTCACTGTTTAACGCCTTCGCGCTGACTGAAACCGAATTTTAAGGACCCACAGATAATGGCTATCGAAATCAAAGCCCCGTCATTCCCGGAATCGGTTGCCGATGGCACCGTTGCCACCTGGCACAAGAAACCAGGTGAGGCCGTCAAGCGTGACGACCTGATCGTCGACATCGAGACCGACAAAGTCGTGCTGGAAGTGTTGGCCGAAGCTGACGGCGTGCTGGGCGCAATCGTTGCCGAAGAGGGCGCTACCGTTCTGTCGAACCAGGTACTGGGCTCGATCGAAGAGGGCAGCGCTGCCGCTCCTGCTCCTGCTGCCGCTGCTGCACCGGCCGCTGCTTCGGCGCCTGCTGCCGCTCCGGCTGCTGGCGCAGAAGATCCAATCGCTGCACCGGCTGCTCGCCAGTTGGCTGAAGAAAACGGCATCAACCTGGCGTCCATCAAAGGCACCGGCAAAGACGGCCGTGTGACCAAGGAAGACGTGGTCGCTGCTGTTGAAGCCAAGAAAAACGCTCCGGCTGCCGCGCCTGCCAAGGCTGCTGCCCCGGCTGCCGCTGCGCCTGTGTTCGCTGCCGGCGACCGCACCGAGAAGCGTGTACCGATGACCCGCGTGCGTGCCACCGTGGCCAAGCGCCTGGTTGAGGCACAGTCGAACATGGCGATGCTGACCACGTTCAACGAAGTCGACATGACCGAAGTCATGGCCCTGCGTTCGAAGTACAAGGATCTGTTCGAGAAGTCCCACAACGGCGTGCGCCTGGGCTTCATGTCGTTCTTCGTGAAAGCGGCCACCGAAGCGCTGAAACGCTTCCCGGCAGTCAACGCTTCCATCGACGGCGGCGACATCGTTTACCACGGTTATGCAGACGTCGGCGTTGCCGTGTCCAGCGACCGTGGCCTGGTGGTCCCGGTCCTGCGTAACGCCGAACTGATGAGCCTGGCTGAAATCGAAGGCGGCATCGCCGGCTTCGGCAAGAAAGCCCGTGACGGCAAGCTGACCATCGACGAGATGACCGGTGGTACCTTCACCATCACCAACGGTGGTACCTTCGGTTCGATGATGTCGACGCCGATCGTTAACCCGCCACAAGCCGCGATCCTGGGCATGCACAACATCATCCAGCGTCCGATGGCCATCAACGGCCAAGTCGTGATCCGCCCAATGATGTACCTGGCGCTGTCTTACGATCACCGCCTGATCGATGGTAAAGAAGCCGTGACTTTCCTGGTGACCATCAAGAACCTGCTGGAAGACCCGGCTCGTCTGCTGCTGGATATCTGATAGAAGCAGCTGCAGGTCTCAAGTGACAGATTGCCGGATAAGGCAGTTGGGCTTGGGGCTTGCGGCTTGAAAGCTTGCTGCTAAATAGAGGAACTATTTTCATGTCGCAGAAATTTGACGTTGTAGTGATTGGTGCAGGTCCTGGCGGCTACGTTGCCGCCATCAAGGCCGCACAACTGGGCCTCTCGACTGCTTGCATCGAAAAATACACCGACAAGGAAGGCAAACTGGCACTGGGCGGTACTTGCCTGAACGTCGGTTGCATTCCTTCCAAGGCGCTGCTGGACAGCTCCTGGAAATTCCACGAAGCCCAGGACGGCTTCGCTATCCACGGCATCAACCATGCCGGCGTGACCATGGACGTGCCAGCAATGGTCGGCCGTAAAGCCAACATCGTCAAAGGCCTGACTTCCGGCGTTGCGACCTTGTTCAAGGCCAACGATGTGACTTCCCTGCAAGGCCACGGCAAACTGCTGGCCGGCAAGAAAGTTGAGATCACCAAGCCGGACGGCTCGGTAGAAGTCATCGAAGCCGAGAACGTGATCCTGGCCCCAGGTTCGCGTCCAATCGACATTCCACCGGCTCCGGTTGACCAGAACGTGATCGTTGATTC
This sequence comes from Pseudomonas sp. NIBRBAC000502773, assembly GCF_006517195.1. NCBI lineage: Bacteria > Pseudomonadati > Pseudomonadota > Gammaproteobacteria > Pseudomonadales > Pseudomonadaceae > Pseudomonas > Pseudomonas sp. NIBRBAC000502773. The sequence goes on from NZ_CP041189.1 coordinate 5,268,416, forward strand.
GACCGGCGCCCTGGAATTCCAGGCCGTGCCTAAGCGCCTGGGCGTGATCGGCGCCGGCGTCATCGGCCTGGAACTGGGTTCGGTCTGGTCCCGCCTGGGTTCCGAAGTGACCGTGCTGGAAGCCCTGGACACGTTCCTGCTGGCTGCTGACACCGCAGTGTCGAAGGAAGCGCTGAAAACCCTGACCAAACAAGGTCTGGACATCAAGCTGGGCGCTCGCGTGACCGGCTCTAAGGTCAACGGCGAAGAAGTCGTCGTGACCTACACCGACAAGGATGGCGAACAGACCATCACGTTCGACAAGCTGATCGTCGCCGTGGGCCGCCGTCCGGTGACCACCGACCTGCTGGCTTCCGACAGCGGCGTGAACATCGACGAGCGTGGTTTCATCCACGTTGACGATCACTGCGCTACCACCGTTCCGGGCGTCTACGCCATTGGCGACGTGGTTCGCGGCATGATGCTCGCGCACAAGGCTTCCGAAGAAGGCATCATGGTGGTCGAGCGCATCAAGGGTCACAAGACCCAGATGAACTACGACCTGATCCCATCGGTTATCTACACCCACCCTGAAATTGCATGGGTCGGCAAGAACGAACAGCAGTTGAAAGCTGAAGGCGTTGAAGTTAACGTCGGCACCTTCCCGTTCGCCGCTTCTGGCCGTGCCATGGCAGCCAACGACACCGGTGGTTTTGTCAAAGTCATCGCTGATGCCAAGACTGACCGCGTATTGGGCGTCCACGTGATTGGCCCAGGCGCAGCAGAACTGGTTCAGCAGGGCGCGATCGGTATGGAATTCGGCACCAGTGCCGAGGACATCGGCATGATGGTCTTCTCCCATCCGACCCTGTCCGAAGCGCTGCACGAAGCCGCGTTGGCAGTGAATGGCCATGCCATCCACATCGCCAACAAGAAGAAGCGCTAAGCGAGATAATAAGAAACCACGGCGGAGTTGCCCGTCGTGAGCCTTGCGCGCAAGACTCACCGCGGAATATCCGCTGGACGCAGTCTTGCGCAGCTTTACGGGCCTTGAGCCCCGCAAGTTGCGCAAGCAGCAGTCACAGGTGGCGCGGCACTCATAATGAGCGCAGCGCCGAATGCGCAGTACCTAACGAAGACGGTAAAAAGCATGAATCTTCACGAGTATCAGGGTAAGCAGCTGTTCGCTGAATACGGCCTGCCAGTTTCCAAGGGCTACGCAGTAGACACCCCGGAAGCAGCAGCAGAAGCTTGCGACAAAATCGGCGGCACCGAGTGGGTTGTCAAAGCCCAGGTCCACGCTGGTGGTCGCGGTAAAGCGGGCGGCGTTAAGCTGGTTCGCAGCAAAGAAGACGCCAAGGCCTTCGCACAGCAGTGGCTGGGCAAGCGTCTGGTGACTTACCAGACTGATGCCAATGGCCAGCCAGTCACCAAGATCCTGGTTGAATCGTGCACTGATATCGCTAAAGAGCTGTACCTGGGCGCTGTCGTTGACCGTTCGAGCCGTCGCATCGTGTTCATGGCTTCCACCGAAGGTGGCGTGGACATCGAGAAGATCGCTCACGAAACCCCAGAAAAAATCCTGAAAGCCACTATCGATCCACTGGTTGGCGCCCAGCCATTCCAGGGTCGCGAGCTGGCTTTCCAGCTGGGCCTGGAAGGCAAGCAAGTTGCCCAGTTCGCCAAGATCTTCGTAGGTCTGGCCAAACTGTTCCAGGATCACGATCTGGCCCTGCTGGAAGTGAACCCGCTGGTGATCAAGGCTGACGGCGATCTGCACTGCCTCGACGCCAAGATCAACATCGACGCCAACGCCATGTACCGTCAGCCTAAGCTGAAGACTTTCCACGATCCGTCCCAGGACGATCCGCGCGAAGCGCACGCTGCCAAGTTCGAACTGAACTACGTAGCCCTGGAAGGTAACATCGGTTGCATGGTCAACGGTGCCGGCCTGGCCATGGGTACCATGGACATCGTCAACCTGCATGGCGGCAAACCAGCCAACTTCCTCGACGTAGGCGGTGGTGCTACCAAAGAACGCGTAACCGAAGCCTTCAAGATCATCCTGTCCGACTCCAACGTCGCTGCAGTACTGGTCAACATCTTCGGCGGCATCGTTCGTTGCGACATGATTGCCGAAGGCATCATCGGTGCAGTGAAAGAAGTCGGCGTTAAAATCCCGGTTGTTGTTCGCCTTGAAGGCAACAACGCTGAACTGGGCGCTAAAGTACTGGCAGAAAGCGGTTTGAACATCATCGCGGCTACCAGCCTGACCGACGCTGCTCAACAAGTTGTCAAAGCTGCGGAGGGCAAATAATGAGCGTCCTGATCAATAAAGACACCAAAGTTATCTGCCAGGGTATTACCGGTTCGCAAGGTAGTTTCCACACCCAGCAAGCCATCGAATACGGCACCAAGATGGTTGGCGGCGTAACACCGGGCAAAGGCGGCACCGAGCACCTGGGCCTGCCAGTGTTCAACACCGTGAAAGACGCTGTAGCTGCCACTGGCGCCACCGCCAGCGTGATCTACGTTCCAGCTCCTTTCTGCAAGGACTCGATCCTGGAAGCGGCATTCGGCGGCATCAAGCTGATCGTGTGCATCACCGAAGGCATTCCTACCCTGGACATGCTGGACGCTAAAGTTAAGTGCGACGAGCTGGGTGTAGTCCTGATCGGCCCTAACTGCCCAGGCGTGATCACTCCAGGCGAATGCAAGATCGGCATCATGCCAGGTCACATTCACTTGCCAGGTAAAGTCGGTATCGTTTCCCGTTCCGGCACCCTGACCTACGAAGCTGTGAAGCAAACTACTGACGCCGGTTTCGGTCAGTCGACTTGCGTCGGCATCGGCGGTGACCCGATCCCGGGCTCCAACTTCATCGATATCCTGAAGCTGTTCCAGGAAGACCCGAAGACCGAAGCGATCGTGATGATCGGTGAGATCGGCGGTTCGGCTGAAGAAGAAGCGGCTGCCTACATCAAGGCACACGTAACCAAGCCGGTTGTTTCCTACATCGCTGGTGTGACTGCCCCTGCGGGCAAGCGCATGGGCCATGCGGGCGCAATCATCTCTGGCGGCAAAGGCACTGCAGACGAGAAATTCGCTGCACTGCAAGACGCAGGCGTTAAAACCGTGCGTTCGCTGGCAGACATCGGCAAGGCCTTGGCCGAGCTGACCGGTTGGGCTGTCAAGTAAGCCTCGCGCTTAGCTGACGCTTTACCAGCAAAGGCCACCTTCGGGTGGCCTTTGTGCATTCTGCAGATTGTTGACGATTCAAATGTGGGAGGGGGCTTGCCCCGGTACAAACCGGGGACATCGTTTACATTTCTAACCGGGGACATGGTTTACAGGCTAATACGCATGATCAGGAGGTAACTGATCATGCCCTGGAACCAAGAGTCCCCCATGAATCAAAGAATCAAGCTGGTAGCTGATTGGCTTTCTGGCAACTTCACCAAAAGCCAGTTGGCACGCCGCTTTGACGTTAGCCGACCTACCGTCGATAAGTGGATTGCCCGGCACGACGGCGATTTGAGGTCTTTATCCTAACTGTCCCGGCGACCTCACAACAGCCCAAATAAAACCGACGACGAGATTTTGGCCCGTGTAGTCGCGATGAAGGAGGCTCACGATAAATGGGGGCCGAAAAAGCTTCTCGAACTATTACGGCTGGAAGATCCCTGCGTCACCTGGCCCTCTCCAAGTACGGCCGGTCAATGGCTTGACCGACTTGGGCTCGTCAAAAAGCGGCGCTTCAAACGCCGACACAGCATTTCCCACGCACAAATGCGAAAGGCCGACGAACCTAACAAGACGTGGTGTGCTGACTACAAAGGGCAGTTCAAGATGCTTAATGCTCAGATGTGCTTCCCTTTGACCGTCACAGACCATGCGTCGCGGCTGATTTTAGCGTGTAGGGCCCATCCCAAGATCATGACCCAGCCCGTAAAACAGGCCTTTGAGAGGCTTTTTCAGGAGTACGGCATGCCGGAAGTTATCCGTTCAGACAACGGGGTACCGTTCGCCTCTCCTGGCCTGGCAAGAATATCCACACTGGCAGTTTGGTGGATTCGGCTGGGTATTTATCCCGAGCGAACCATGCCGGGAAGACCTGCCCAGAATGGTCGCCATGAACGAATGCACCGTAGCTTGAAACTTGAGTTGCCCTTAGGGAAAAACTTAGTCGAGCAGCAGCTTTTGCTGGAGCATTTCAGGCATGAGTTTAATTACGTACGCCCTCACGAAGCGCTCGGCATGAAAAGTCCGGGAGACTTGTATGTGCCGTCCACCCGAATTTATCCAGGATGCTTGCCCGATGTGGAATATCCGGCAGAAATGAAAGTTCGAAGCGTCAGGCAGGACGGATCGATCAAGTGGAACGGCAAGTTGGTATTTATCAGCGAGGCGCTGTCCGGGGAAAGGATAGGGCTCAAAGAAGCTGAAGATGATGCTTGGGATTTGTACCTGTGTGATTATCCCTTGGGGAGGCTTGGACGAGGTATGACCCGCGTCCAGGCCTCAAATGTGTAAACGATGTTCCCGGTTTCAGATGTAAACGATGTCTACGGTTCTACACCCCGATTGCAGTGCATCAGCCAGCTAATGTGGGACTGACGCACCGCAATCGGGGGCAAGCCCCTCCCACAATTTTGTTTGTATTGCCAAATTAAGTATGAAAACGCGACATCAAGATGTCGCTTATCGGACAGTTCGCCCCGCAACGGTGCGTTTGTCAGGCTAATTCTGTACCCTAGCCGCCTCTTTATGCGTCCGCCTCCCAAAAGGAAGCTGCGCGCTAGACCGGCCGGTGCCCATAAGGGCCGGCAGCATTTCCCTCATCCATAGGGAATCCCTCTCTAAATTCCGATTCAGTAGTGTGGTATTTCCTCAAATGAAAGTGTTGAAAAGCCAGGACATCCTGGCGTTGGGCTTCATGACCTTCGCCCTGTTCGTGGGCGCCGGCAACATCATCTTCCCGCCTATCGTTGGTTTGCAGTCCGGGCCTCATGTCTGGATGGCGGCGCTGGGCTTCCTGATCACCGCCGTTGGCCTGCCGGTGGTTACCGTGATCGCCCTGGCCAAGGTCGGTGGCGGCATGGACGCGCTGAGCAGCCCGATCGGCAAGATCGCCGGTGGCCTGCTCGCGGCGGCGGCGTATCTGGCTGTAGGACCGCTGTTCGCCACCCCGCGTACCGCGACCGTTTCGTTTGAAGTGGGCCTGGCGCCGCTGACCGGCGAAAGCCCGCTGGCGCTGTTCCTCTACAGCTCGGTGTATTTCCTGGTGGTGTTCTTTGTCTCACTGTACCCGGGCCGACTGCTGGACACCGTGGGGCGCTTCCTGGCGCCGCTGAAGATCATCGCCCTGGCCATCCTCGGCATTGCCGCCTTTGCCCTGCCGGCAGGTGAGGTGGGTGTCGCCACCCCGGAATACGTCGCCGCACCGTTCTCCCAGGGCTTTATCAATGGTTACCTGACCATGGACACCCTGGGGGCGCTGGTGTTTGGCATTGTGATCGTCAACGCGATCCGTTCCCGTGGGGTCGAATCGCCCAAGCTGATCACCCGCTACGCGATCATTGCCGGGTTGATTGCCGGCGTCGGTTTGGCGCTGGTGTATGTCAGCCTGTTCCGCCTTGGGTCGGGCAGCCATGAAGTCGCTGCCGGTGCTGCCAATGGCGCCGCAGTGCTGCACGCTTATGTTCAGCACACCTTCGGCTCCCTGGGCAGTGGGTTCCTGGCTGTATTGATCTCCCTGGCATGCCTGGTCACAGCCGTCGGCCTGACTTGCGCGTGTGCCGAGTACTTCAGCAAAATCCTGCCGCTGTCCTACAAGGCGCTGGTCGTCATTCTGGCGCTGTTCTCGCTGTTCGTGTCGAACCTGGGCCTGACCAAGCTGATTGCGTTCTCGATCCCGGTACTCACTGCGATCTACCCGCCGTGCATCGTGCTGGTGGCGTTGAGTTTCTGCAAAGACTTCTGGCAGGAGCAGGGCCGTATCGTCGGTCCGGTGATGCTGGTGTCGTTCATCTTTGGCTGCATCGACGCGCTCAAGGGCGCGGGTCTGGCGGGTTGGATGCCTTCGCAGTTGGCGAACCTGCCGCTGAGTGAGCAAGGCCTGGCGTGGCTGGTGCCCTCGGTGATGACGCTGGTCGTGGCTGTGGTGGTCGACCGAGTGCTCGGCAAGCGTAGTGAAGCTATCGCTTAACTCGCGGGCTTTGGCTTGCACTGAAATGCCCCGTATCGATTGATAAGGGGCATTTTTTTTGAGCGCAAGGCAGTGTCTTTTTCTCTGCGCTAACGTCGAACAGACGCAAAAAGTTTCTCAATCTTCTTTCTGCAAGGACCCGCATGTCGTTCGTCGAAGCCAATCAGATCCACCTGCTTGCCGCCCTCTGGTTCATCCTGTGCTGGGGCGGCTACACCCGTTATGCCACCTGGAAGGCGCGGGACACTGCATGCCTGGCCAGCGTGCTGCATTTGTATCGCGAGGACTGGATGCGCCGCATGCTGCTGCGCGACAACCGCATCGCCGACGCCAGCGTGATCGGCAACCTGGAGCGTAATGCCTCATTCTTCGCCTCCAGCACCTTGATCATCCTCGCCGGCATTCTCACGGTGCTGGGGGCCTCCGAACGGGCGGTGTCATTGCTGGCGGACATACCCATGGTGCAGCAGGCCTCCCAGGGCATGTCGGAGATCAAGCTGCTCTGCCTGGCGCTGGTCTTTGTCTATGCCTTCTTCACCTTCAGTTGGTGCATGCGCCAGTACAACTTTGCCGCTGTGCTGGTCGGGTCGGCACCGATGATCGGTGAACGGCATGTGTCGGAGCTGGAGCGCAAGGCGTTTGCCCTGCGTGCGGCGCGGGTGATCTCCATGGCCGCCAACCAGTTCAACTTTGGCCTGCGTTCTTATTACTTCGGCATGACCATGCTGGCGTGGTTCGTCAGCCCCTGGTTGTTCATGTTGATGAGTGCCGGGGTGGTGTTTGTGTTGTATCGCCGGGAGTTTCATTCCGACGTACTACAAGTGATGGTGTATACGCAGACGGATACACCGATGCCTGAGCCGGCCAAAGAGGAGATTTAATGCGTGACGCGCTGAGTTAAAAACAACAGGCAAAGTAAAGCCCGCTATATAAGCGGGCTTTCTTTTTGCAGCGAAGCTATTTCATGCCGCGGTATCAGGAACCGGTGGCAGGAGTAGCTGGTGCTGCTTCTTTTGCGGCGGCTTCGTTCGATTCAGCCTGAGCTTTGGCAGCATCGGCGTTTTCTTTCGCAGCGTCGTTCACTTTATCCTGAGCTTTCGCCATGTCTTTTTGAGCTTGCTCAGAATGCGCTGCGGCATCTTGTGCTTTGTCTTCGGATTTCTTGTCGCAAGCAGCGAGACCGAGGGCAGCGGCCAACATCATGGAAATAGCTAAAGTCTTACGCATGGGGTGTTTCTCCTTAGTGAAGATATCTACTGGCCTTTCGAGCATGGCCGTTCAGCATTAGTTCCTTTTATTCCACAGATATATAAACAACGACCTCAAAGGAACTTTCGCCCGCACCGTCTATTTCGCCCATCAACACTAATAAGAGTCTGCAACGAATGACCGAAAATCCCTTGTTAGAGCGCGCGACGCGCTTTGTCTCAGCCTTGCGCCATTGTCAGGTGCTGGGTATCAGCGTTCATCATGCCAGCGAGGAGGGCATCACGTTGGTCATGCCTTACGCGCCGCAGTTGGTGGGTGATCCCCAGACCGGCGTGATCCACGGTGGCGCGTTGACATCCTTGATGGATACCGCCTGCGGCATGGCCACTCTGTGTGTCCTGCCGGAGTTCGAGGTGTGCCCTACCCTGGACCTGCGTGTCGACTATATGCATCCCGCCGAGCCGCATAAGCCGGTATATGGTTTCGCCCAGTGCTACCGGGTGACCACCGACGTGATCTTCACCCGTGGTTTTGCCTACCAGGACGACCCGCAACAACCCATCGCCCATGTGGTGGGCACCTTCATGCGCATGGGCAAGCGTCTCAAGGGCACCCAAGGGTTGGGGCGCGCCATCAAAGGAGAGCAGGCATGACCCATCGATTCAAGACCCGCCTGGAACAGGCTCATCAGCGCGGCAGCTACGAGGCGCTGCTGGACCTGATCCCCTACGCCAAACTGATCGGGATCGAATGCACCCGGCTGGGGGATGAATTGCTGTTTCGCCTGCCGGCCCACAAGGACAATATTGGTAACCCCATATTGCCTGCGCTTCACGGCGGGGTGATTGCCGGCTTCATGGAACTGGCAGCGGCGTTGCACCTGCTGGTATTTACCGGAGCGCCGGGCCTCCCGAAAATCATCGATTTCTCCCTCGATTACCTGCGCGCCGGCCAGTTTCGCGACACTTACGCCAAATGCCAGGTGTGGCGCCAGGGCCGACGGGTGGCGAATGTGGCGATCACCGCCTGGCAAACCACCGCCGCCGAGCCCATCGCCACCGCCCGTGCGCATTTCAAGATCGAGGACGTGGTCCGCCCTTGAAATCCTGCTCTTAGCCCCCAACTTTGATGACAACCCGCCGCCAACCCTTCAGGGCGCGGCCACTGCCATCCAATTGGAGTTTGATGACCATGAGTGTGGAAACTCAAAAGGAAACCCTGGGCTTCCAGACCGAGGTGAAGCAACTGCTGCACCTCATGATCCATTCGCTGTATTCCAACAAGGAAATCTTCCTTCGCGAATTGATCTCGAACGCCTCCGACGCTGTCGACAAATTACGTTTCGAAGCCCTGTCCAAGCCTGAGCTGCTGGAAGGTGGCGCGGAACTGAAAATCCGTGTGAGCTTCGACAAAGACGCCAATACCGTCACCCTCGAAGACAACGGTATCGGCATGAGCCGTGAAGATGCGATCACCCACCTGGGGACCATCGCTAAATCCGGTACCGCCGACTTCATGAAAAACCTGTCCGGCGACCAGAAGAAAGATTCGCACCTGATCGGCCAGTTCGGTGTGGGCTTCTACTCGGCCTTCATCGTGGCCGACAAGGTTGAAGTGTTCAGCCGTCGTGCCGGCCTTGACGCCAGCGAAGGCGTGCACTGGGCTTCCAAGGGCGAGGGCGAATTTGAAATCGCCACCATCGACAAGGCTGACCGTGGTACCCGCATCGTCCTGCACCTCAAATCCGGTGAAGACGAGTTCGCCGACGGCTGGCGCCTGCGCAATATCATCAAGAAGTACTCCGACCATATCGCCTTGCCGATCGAGCTGCCGAAAGAACAAGCAGCTGCCGAAGGTGAAGAGAAGCCTGCGCAGGAATGGGAAACCGTCAACCGCGCCAGTGCCCTGTGGACCCGTCCGCGTACCGAGATCAAGGACGAGGAATACCAGGAGTTCTACAAGCACATCGGTCACGACTACGAAAATCCGCTGAGCTGGAGCCACAACAAGGTCGAAGGCAAGCTGGAATACAGCTCGCTGCTCTACGTGCCGGCCCGTGCGCCGTTCGACCTGTACCAGCGTGAAGCGCCGAAGGGCCTGAAGCTCTACGTGCAGCGCGTGTTCGTGATGGACCAGGCGGAGTCGTTCCTGCCGCTGTACCTGCGCTTTATCAAGGGCGTGGTCGACTCCAATGACCTGTCGCTGAACGTGTCGCGGGAAATCCTGCAAAAAGACCCGATCATCGATTCCATGAAGTCGGCGCTGACTAAGCGCGTGCTCGACATGCTGGAAAAACTGGCGAAGAACGAGCCAGAGCAATACAAGGGTTTCTGGAAAAACTTCGGCCAGGTCATGAAAGAAGGCCCGGCGGAAGATTTTGCCAACAAGGAAAAAATCGCCGGTCTGCTGCGCTTTGCTTCCACCCAGGGTGAAGAGGGCGAGCAGGTGGTGTCCCTGGCCGAGTACCTGGCACGTGCCAAGGAAGGCCAGGACAAGATTTACTACCTGACCGGCGAAACCTACGCACAGGTCAAGAACAGCCCGCACCTGGAAGTCTTCCGCAAGAAAGGCATCGAAGTGCTGCTGCTGACCGACCGTATCGATGAGTGGCTGATGAGCTACCTCAACGAGTTCGACGGCAAATCCTTTGTCGACGTGGCCCGTGGCGACCTGGACCTGGGTAACCTGGACTCCGAGGAAGAGAAGAAACAAGCCGAGGAAGTCGCCAAGGCCAAAGAAGGCCTGGTTGAACGGATCAAGGCGTCCCTGGGCGATGCCGTCAGCGAAGTGCGGGTTTCCCACCGTCTGACCGATTCCCCGGCGATCCTGGCCATCGGCGAGCAGGACCTGGGCATGCAGATGCGCCAGATCCTCGAAGCCAGCGGCCAGAAGGTCCCGGACTCCAAGCCAATCTTCGAATTCAACCCGGCTCACCCGTTGATCGAGAAACTCGACGGCGAGCAGAGCGAAGAGCGCTTTGGCGACCTGTCCCACATCCTCTTCGACCAGGCGGCCCTGGCCGCTGGCGACAGCCTCAAGGACCCGGCCGCCTACGTGCGCCGACTGAACAAGCTGTTGGTTGAACTGTCGGTTTGATACCGTTGTAGAAAAACCCGCTTCGGCGGGTTTTTTCGTTCTAGTGCACCCTAACTGGAGAAAATGATGAGCCAAGTCACCGTGCGTTCCGTGGTCTATCAGATTGATGGCCAGTCTTATGAAAGCCGCCTGGCGTTCGATGCCAGCCAAAAGAACCCGCTGCCCGGCCTGCTGATGGCGCCGAACTGGATGGGGGTGAGTGCGGGGGCCGAAGAGATCGCCAAGAGCGTTGCCGCCAAGGGCTACGTGGTGCTGATCGCCGACCTCTACGGGCAAACCGTGCGCCCGTCGAATGGCGATGAAGCCGGCGCCGCAATGATGCCGTTGAAGAATGATCGCCCGTTGCTGAACAAACGCATGCAGGCTGCCCTTGAGCAGCTGCAGGGCCAGACCGAAGCGGCAGTGGACACCTCTAAGCTGGCCACCTTTGGTTTCTGCTTCGGCGGTTGCTGCTCCCTGGAGCTGGCACGGACCGGTGCGCCATTGAAGGCTGCCGTATCGTTCCACGGCACCCTCGACACGCCGAACCCGGCAGATGCGAAAAACATCAAGGGTTCAGTGCTGGTGCTGCACGGTGCTTCCGACCCGTTGGTGCCGAAAGAGCAACTGCCGGCGTTCGAAGATGAAATGAACGCGGCCGGCGTGGACTGGCAATTGCTGAGCTACGGCGGTGCGGTGCATTCCTTCACCGACCCGCACGCCAATGTGCCGGGCAAGATGATGTATGACGCCAAGACCGCTGCACGGGCGTTCCGGTCGATGCATAACTTGCTGGATGAAGTGTTCAAGGGCTGAATCTTCAGCGCCTGTTCCAGCGTCATCGGGGGCTTGCCCCCGATAGCTATCTCACCGGCAACTCAATTCTTTCAGCTTCACCCGGCACCGTCGGCCAATCCCCAGCGGCCCAGCGCTGCCTGGCCTGCTCGATCTTCAACGGATCGCTCGCGACAAAATTCCAATTGATCCGCCGTGGCCCATCCAGCGGTGCTCCGCCAAACACCACCAACTGGCAATCGCTTTCGGCGAACAGGGTCATTGCCTGCCCGGCCGGCAATACCACCAGGCTGTGCACCTCAAGCTGTTCACCCTCCAGCTGGGCTTCACCCTCCAGCATATACACCGCGCGTTCCTCGTGCTCGTCAGGAATCAGCAGGGTCGTGGCCGTTTGCATGTGTACATCTGCATACAACGTAGGCGACAGCACCGGCACCGGTGATTTGAGGCAGAAGCCACTGCCGGCGATCAGGCGAATCCGCACGCCCAGGTTGTCACTCACCGGCAGGCTCGCTGCAGGGTGATGGCTGTAGTGCCCCGGCCCCTCTTCGTGGTCCTTGGGCGATGCCAGCCATACTTGCAGGCCATGCATGCTGAAACCACGGGCCTTGAGTGCCTCGGGTGTGCGCTCGACATGGGCGATTGCACCGCCTGCGGTCATCCAGCTGACATCGCCGGCCTCTACCACTTGATCCGACCCCAGGCTGTCCTTGTGCAGCAGTGCGCCTTCGAACAGATAGGTGAGGGTGGACAGGCCGATATGCGGGTGCTGGCGGATGTTCATGCCGCTGCCCGGTGCATAGCGGGTCGGCAACATATGATCGAAAAACACAAAGGGCCCGACGCTGCGACATTCCCGCGAGGGCAGCGGGCGCAGGATCGGCTGGCCTTCGACATCTTCGGGGCGTGGGCGGATCACGGTGAGGGTGGTCATGGTGCGTCCCAGTCTGAGCGGGTTGTAGGGTAATGAGCATAACCCGCTCGACGGGAGGTTGCCGCTATTGGCTGAACGCGCCTTCAGAGAGGCGGGTTTCGATGGTGACCTCGGCGGTGGTCATCAGCTTGTGTACCGGGCAGCGATCCGCCACGCGGTGCAGCTCGTCGCGCTGTTCGTCGGTGAGTACGCCCTTGAGCGTCAGCTTGACGTTGAGCCTGTATTTGCCCTTTTGCTCTTCGCTGGCGTCGTGGGTGACTTCCACGGTGACGCCGGTCAGGGGGATGTCTTTTTTCTGGGCGTAGAGCTTGACGGTCAGCGCCTTGCACGATGCCAGCGCGGCGTCGAAGTAATCGTGGGGGGAGGGCGCCGAGTCGTCACCACCCAGGCTCTTGGGCAGGTCGGTAAACAGCTCGTGATTATTGATATTGACGCTGTGGCGGAAGTTGTCGGCGTTCAGCGTATTGACGGTAACAGGCATGGCAAACCTCACGGGGTGGCAGAAGGAAGGTCATGCAGTTATAGAGCATGCTGGCACGGGGGTGTTCCACATTTTTTGCCGGCTGAACCCCGGTATGGCGCGCAAGGTCTACCGGTATTCGCCCTTATCGAGGTTATACCGTGCCCTGGACCCGCTTGAGTCTCGCCCTGTTGCTCGCCGCCAACAGCCTTGCCACACAGGCTCGCGACTATGCCTACAGCGATGCCCACCTGCACTACGTGGATTTCTTCCAGGAAACGGCGGGGATGGACACATTGCTCAAGGCGATGGCAGATAATCGCATCGAGCATGTCATGATTTCCGGCATTCCCGTCGCAAAGAAATGGCACGAAGACGAGCCCAAGCGCCCACGCTACTACGCCGGTGATGACGCGGATGCCTATTGGTACAGCGCCACGGACGTGATTGTTGCTGCAGCGGTAAATAAACTGACACCTGAACAGCGCCAGCACTTTCATCCGTTTCTGTCCGGCTTCAACCCCAATGACAAGAATTCGGATGCCCATATCCAGCGCATGCTCGACCTCAATCCGGGGCTATGGCAAGGCATCGGTGAAGTGTTTACCCGTCACGACGACCTTACCGCCCTCACATCGGGGGATACCCCGCGCGCCAACAACGAGGCCATGACGCGCATCTATCACCTGGCGGCGGAAAACGACTTGCCGGTGATGCTGCACTCCAATATCACCTCCAAGCGCGAGCGTAACCCGCTGTATTTGGCCGAAATCGAAGAGCCGCTGCGCAACCACCCGCACACCCGCTTTATCTGGGCTCACGCCGGTACCAGCAAGGAAATACACCGCCACCAGGTGCAGATGGACTTTTTGCTGCCCACCTTGAACCGTATGCTCGAGGCCTACCCCAACCTGTATATCGACCTGTCCTGGAGCATGCTCACGCCTTACTTGCTGGATGATGGGGGCAAGCCTCGGCCGGAGTGGGTAACGCTGGTGGAGCGCTTCCCGGAGCGCTTTATGCTGGGTTCGGATGTCGTCGGGCGTTTCAACAAGCTGGGTAAGGAAATGCACCGCTTTGATGTATTCCTTGATGCATTGCCTGAGGATGTTGCCCACAAAGTGGCGAGGGACAACTTCCTGGCCATCCTGCCTAAACCTCGCGGCGATGAGGGTGCGCGTTGATATTGCGTTTTCGTCTCACGCAAATGCGGTCTCAAATCCAGTCGCCCATAAAAAAGCCCCGATCCAGTCGGGGCTTTTTCATGTGATCAATCTGCGGGGCTTACTTACCCTGCCAGCGTTTCAGCACCAGGGTGGCGTTAGTGCCACCGAAGCCGAAGCTGTTGCTCATCACGGTGTCGACTTTGACGTTTTCAACCGTCTTGGTCAGGATCGGCATATCGGCGACGACCGGGTCGATCTCGTCGATGTTGGCCGAACCGGCCATGAAGTTGCCTTCCATCATCAGCAGGCAGTAGATCGCTTCGTGAACGCCGGCGGCGCCCAGGGAGTGACCCGACAGGCTCTTGGTGGAGCTGATGGCCGGGGCCTTGTCGCCGAATACCGCGCGTACACCTTCCATTTCCTTGGCGTCGCCGACCGGAGTCGAGGTGCCGTGGGTGTTCAGGTAGTCGATCGGGGTGTCCACGGTGGACATGGCCATCTGCATGCAACGGATGGCGCCTTCACCGCTTGGCGCAACCATGTCGTAGCCATCGGAAGTGGCGCCGTAGCCGACGATTTCCGCGTAGATCTTGGCGCCACGGGCCAGGGCGTGTTCCAGTTCCTCGACCACCACCATGCCGCCACCGCCGGCGATGACGAAACCGTCACGCTTGGCATCGTAGGCGCGGGAGGCCTTTTCCGGGGTTTCGTTGTACTGGGTGGACAGGGCGCCCATGGCGTCGAACAGGAACGACTGGCTCCAATGTTCTTCTTCACCGCCGCCGGCAAACACGATGTCCTGCTTGCCCAGTTGGATCTGCTCGACGGCGGTGCCGATGCAGTGTGCACTGGTAGCGCATGCGGAGGAGATCGAGTAGTTCACGCCCTTGATCTGGAACGGCGTGGCCAGGCAGGCCGAAACGGTGCTGCCCATGGTCCGTGTGACACGGTACGGGCCAACGCGCTTCACGCCTTTTTCGCGCAGGATGTCCAGCGCTTCCATCTGGTTGAGGGTCGATGCGCCGCCGGAGCCGGCGATCAGGCCGGTGCGTACGTTCGATACCTGGTCTTCGCTCAGGCCGGAGTCGGCGATGGCGTCTTTCATGGCCAGGTAGGCGTAGGCGGCAGCGTGGCCCACGAAGCGATAGATCTTGCGATCGATCAGTTCTTCGAGGGGCAGGTCGATGGAGCCGGAAACCTGGCTACGCAGACCCATTTCGGCATATTCCGGGTTGAAGCGGATGCCAGGGCGACTTGCACGCAGGTTAGCGGTGACGGTCTCTTTGTCATTGCCCAGGCAAGAAACAATGCCCAGACCAGTGATAACGACGCGGCGCATGCGGATAACCCTTAAAAGTTGTCAGTGGAAGTAAATACGCCGACCCGAAGGCCTTCGGCAGTATAGATCTCGCGACCGTCGACAGTCACCGAACCGTCGGCGATGGCCAGGTTCAGCTTGCCCTTGAGGACGCGCTTGATTTGAATGTTGTAGGTGACTTTCTTGGCGGTCGGCAGGACCTGGCCAAAGAACTTCACTTCGCCCGAACCCAGGGCGCGGCCACGGCCTGGCAGGCCTTGCCAGCCCAGGTAGAAGCCGACCAGTTGCCACATGGCGTCGAGGCCCAGGCAGCCCGGCATGACAGGGTCACCTTCGAAGTGACAGGCGAAAAACCACAGGTCCGGGGTGATATCCAGCTCGGCGACCAATTCACCTTTGCCGTACTTGCCACCCTCTTCGCTGATATGGGTGATGCGATCCACCATCAGCATGTTCGGGGCGGGCAGTTGCGCGTTACCTGGGCCGAACAGCTCACCGCGACTGCAGCGCAGCAGGTCTTCCCGAGTAAAGGCGTTTTGTTTGGTCATGCGAGCTCCTCAATAATCCCATGCGGCAGGGTAGGGCAAATCTTCCCGAACCGAATGAAGCGTTCATGCCTCATGTCGGCAGCCTACACATAGACTATTGCGTTGTAGTGAAAGTCACAGCGGCAAGGTACTGAATGTACACTTGTTCACTGAAATTTTAAACCGAGCCCGTTCAGGGGCCCGTTCGGGTGCCTAAGACTGCCGCACTTTCGTCTTTCACGCCAGTCGGAGTTGGCTGATGGCGCGCCGCTATTGCACCCAGCGCTGTAGGATTTGCTGCAAATCCGTGCGTTTGAACGGCTTGGCCAGGTAATCGTTCATTCCGGCCGCGAGGCAGGCCTCCCGGTCGCCCTGCAAGGCGTTGGCCGTCAGGGCGATGATCGGCAGGTCGGCGCAGCCGGGCAGTTGGCGAATCTGCCGGGTGGCTTCATAACCGTCGATCAAGGGCAGGCGACAATCCATCAGGATCGCGGTGAATATCAGGCTCTCGGCACTGCGGATCGCCTCGGCGCCATCGGTGGCCAGGCTGACTTCAAAGCCCAGGCTGCGCAGCATGGCTTCGACCACGGTGCGGTTGACCGGATTGTCCTCCACCAGCAACACATGGCGACCCTCGCCGGCGCTGTGCTTGCCCTCGGCATCCAGGGCGATCGACGGCTGGCTGTGCGGGTCGATGGCCAGGGGGATCTCCAGGGTAAACACCGAGCCACTGCCTTCTTCGCTCTGCGCGCGCAGCGTGCCGCCCATGCGTTCGGCCAGGGTACGGGCGATGGGCAGCCCGAGACCGGTACCGCCGTAACGTCTTGAAATGGAACTGTCGGCTTGCTGGAACGCATCGAACATCAATTCCAGGCGCTCGGCGGAAATCCCGATGCCGCTGTCACGCACGGTGCAGGTGAACCACACCAACTCATGGTCGAGCACCTGCCAGTGGGGCTCGACGCTGACGGTGCCGTGTTCGGTGAACTTCAAGGCATTGCCGATCAGGTTCACCAGGATCTGGCGGATCCGCGTCGGATCGCCCTGTACCCGCAGTGCGTCCATGCCGGGCGGGATCGGCAGCTTGAGCGCCAGCCCGCGCTGCTGGGCGCTGTGCTGGAAGGCCTGGGCACAACTGTTGATCAGGTCGGCCAGGTTGAAGGGGATATGTTCCAGTTCCAGGGCCGCGCGTTCAATGCGCGAGAAGTCGAGAATGTCGTTGATCACCTTGAGCAAATGCTCGGTGGATTCGGAGGCCAGCGCCGCGTACTCGGTCTGTTCCTCGGTCATGTCGGTGGTTTCCAGCAGTTGCAGCATGCCCAGTACGCCGTTCATCGGCGTGCGCAGTTCGTGGCTCATCATCGCCAGGAAGTCTGACTTGGCGTTGTTGGCCCGTTCCGCCTCTTCGCGGGTCTGGATCAACTGGGCCATGGCCTGCTGTTGTTCGCGGCTGGCCTGGTTGAGGCCTTCGGCGAGGTTGTTGATATGCCGCGACAGGTCGCCCAGCTCCGAATCATCCACAATCGGCAGCGGCGTCTTGTAGTCGCCCTGCTGGATGGCCTTGACCGCATGGCCCATGGCGCTGATCGGTTGCGACAGGCTCGCCGCCAGGCGCCGGGCGAGCAGGAACGTAAACAGCAGGGCGAACAGCGCGAGGATACCGGCCTTGAACAGGATCTCCTGCTGACGCTGGCTGAAGGCGTCATTGGACATGCCGACGATCACCCGGCCCAGGTAGTCCGCGCGGGGGCCTTGGGTTCGTTGAGGTTGTCCTGGAAAAAGTCATTGCCCAGCTGGATATGCTGCAGGCGAATCGGCGCCTGGAACACTTTTACCGACAGCGCGCGGTCGTGTTTCTCCGAGGGTTGCTCGACGTACACGAGGATATTTTCGCTGCTGTCCTGAATCTCCAGGAAACGTACATGGGGCGTGGCCAGCGTGGCGCGCAGCAGGCTGTCGAGCACGTCGTTGTTGCCCGAGATCACCCCATACTCGGTGGCCGGTGCCAGTTGGTTGGCGATCAATTGGCCGGTGTGGTCCAGTTCCTGGCGCAGGTCCTGGATACGCACGAAGGTGAAGAAGCTGATCAACAGCAACGTCAGCAACAGCGCCGGCCCCAGGGTGATGAGCTGGGTGCGGGTATTGATGTCCCAACGACGACGCAAGGTCATGGGCGTTTTTCTCCTTCGGCCATTCGGGCGGCGACGCTGGCTTCGTCCACCTGTTCGATGCCCAGTGAGCGTGCGACCTGCGCGTTGCCCACTACTTTGAAGTGGTCGGGGTACAGCGCGCGTGGCCAAGCGGCCGGCGGCTGGTCGAGCAAACGATCGAGTACCGCCAGCCAATCGTCCTGGTCGCTGTAGGTGCTGGCGAGGCTGCCGGCGCGCACAAACCCTGCATTGGGCCCGAACAGCGGCAATTGCTGGGCGTAGCTGCTCAGCAGCAGGTTTTTCGCGGTCTTCGGGTTGTACAGCTGCGGGTCATCGAGGCCGAGCAGCACGTCGCTGTTCCTGAACAGGGTTTGCAGCGGGCGACTGTCGTTAGTGTTGTCCCAGCGCTGCGGCACGATCTCCAGCTCCAGGGCCGCCGCATGCTGGCGCAATTCGGGCAGCAGGAATTCACTGTCGGTGCCGTAGAGCACGCCGATGCGCCGTGCCTGGGGCAGGACGCTGTTGATCAGGCGCAGCTGCCGCTCCAGTGGCGGGTCGCTCCACAACAGGCTGACCCGCGCGTGCCGTGAGGCCTCCGGGCGCTGATGGGCTTGGAGCCGACTGATGCGCAGTACCAGCGTCGGAGGCCCTTGGGTATCCCGCAGGCGCCAGTCGAGGCCGGGCAGGTCGAGCAGGATCAGGCGTGTGCCGGCGGGCAGGTGGCTGGGTGCTGGCAAGTCGCCGAGGGACGTGAAGGTGACGCGGTCTTCGGGGCGTTGTCGGGCCAGCGCCTGGGTAAAGGCCTGCACCCCGGCGCTGTCTTCGGCGGCGGTCAGCAGGATTTCGGCGCTCCATGCCGGTGCGCACAGCAACAGGCCGGCCAGCAGCCCGGCAAGTCGCCGCAGCCTGTAGATAAAGAAGAAGGTCATCCGTGACGAGTCGCCCATGTCAGAACTCTAACTCCGCGCTGAAGTAGAGTACGTGGCGATGGTCGTAAGTGTTATCGGCCCAAGTGGTGGGCTGGTTATCGAGGCGTTGTTGCAACATGCCGGCCAGCTCCACGTTGGCTTTGCCCAGGGCAATGCGCTTGGCCACCCGCAGGTCGACCCGTTCGAAACGATATTGGTTGAGTGCGTCGTCGCCATAGTAGAACAGCGCGCTGGACCAACCTTGGCCCCATTCGCGCAACCAGCCGGCCGAGCCACTGTTACGCGCGGTCTGTGCTTTGTCCAGTGGGTTGCTGGTGGTAGCGTCGACATACGCGTAAGTCAGCCGCAGGCGGTCGGCGTTGCTCACGCGCCAGTCGAACTGGGACTCGGCGCCGGTGAAGCGTGAGCTGTTGGCGTTGCTGGCAATGTACTGGTTATTACGCAGCGGCGAGCTGATCATGTCGGTGATTTCGTCGTAGAACACCTTCACGTCCATGTTCAGCCCGATGTCGGCAAAGAAGCCGTTGTAGCCCAGTTCCCGCGAGCGCATCAGTTCTTTGTCGAGGTTGCCCGGGCCCCGCGTCTTCACGAAGTACTGTCCGGAACTCTGCCCATAGGTCGGTGAGCTGAGGTTGGTGACGCGGTAGCTCCAGTTGACATTGTTCTCGAACATGTCCGGCGAACGGATGGCTTCCGAGTACACCGCGCGCAAGCCGTGGCGCGGGTTGATCAAATAGTTGACCGCCACCCTGGGCGTCAGCGAAGGGCCGCTCAGGTGCGTGTCTTCGAACATGGCGCCGCCTTGCAGCAGCCAATGTTCACTGGCGCGCCATTCCAACTGGCCGAACAGACGCCAGGTGGTGTCGTCCAGGGTGCCGTTGAAGTAGGTATCGGAGTCGGCGCGGTCGTAGCGGTAGTTCATGCCACTGACCAGACGCAGGCTGTCGGACAGGCTGAGGGTATCCTGGATTTCCACGTCGTAGCGGCTTTCGCGGGTGCTCTGGTCGATGTCGCCGCATACGCTCTGGTTGGCGCCGTTGCGCCACTGGTCCAGTACCTGGTTGGCCAAGGCTTGTTCGGCGGCGCTGCCCGGTGGCGCGGTGCCCTGGCTGTAGGTGTCCATATGCCGGGCCAGCCGTTCGGCATAGTTGGGGTTGAGCTGCCACAACTGGGTCAGCTCGGGGCTGAACGAGACCTTGGCGTCACAGGCTTTCCAGATTTGCCGGCGGTCCCACTGCTGGGCCGAGCCTTGGATATACAGGCTGTGCTCTGGGTTGAAATCAAAGTTCCAGCGCAGGGAACCGGCGTAGTCCTTGGCCGTGACATCGGAATTGTCGCCGCCCTCGGTAATCCCGGCGAATACCGGGGTATAGGTGTAAGGACGCTGGTTGGTGCCTTCCTTGGCATTCAGTTGCCAGTCGATACTCTGTTGCGCGTTCAAGGTCTGGCTCACTGCCAGGCTGAAGCGGTTGAGGCGACGGCCGTCCCGGCGGTCGGCGCCAGCGGCATCGCTGTCAAAGCCATCGTCCTGTTGCCCGGACAGCGACAGGCGCAGATCGCCGGTTTCCCAGCCCACGCCCTGGCTGGCATAAAAGTCATTGATGCCGCGCTCACCGCGAATCACCTTCACCCGTGAGCCATGGCTGTTGGCCGGTGAGCGCGTGAGGATATTGACCACCGCCATCAAGGCATTCGCCCCGTAGCTGACGGTGTTGGGGCCGCGGAAGACCTCGATGCGCTCGATGTCTTCCATTGCTACCGGGATGTCGCTCCAGTCCACCGTGGCCAGGCCGGCGCGGTACACCGAACGCCCGTCGATCAACACCTGCATGCGGCGCGCGTCGCTGGCACTGGTGCCGTGGTAATTCACCGCCGCCTGGTTGCCGGTGTTGTAGCCGACCATCATCCCCGGCACCAGGCGCAGCAGCTCGCTGATATCCCTTGCGCCGCTGGCCTTGATCAACTCGCTGTCGATCACGGTCATGCTGCCCGGCACGGCGGCGGCCGATTGCTTGAGGCGCGTGGCGGTCAAGACCTGCGGCAGCGGCTGGCTGTCGAGGAACAGGTCGTCAGCCAGCGCAGGTGCACTGCACAACAGCATAAGCAGTAGAGATGAACGGGAAGGAGGGCCCAAATACACGACATGGCCTTGATAATGACGGATAGCCGCCCATGTTAACCGAGGTGAGGCTATTTGCCAGTCGTCGCCCTTGCAATTCCGTCACACGGACATGGCAGTTTTCGACAGGCCCACGATTTGATACGGGGGCTGGCCGCAAGCGGGTCGCCCCGTATAATGCCGCCATCGCCACTGGTATGGATTAACGGATTGCATATGACTGAACAGCGCCCTATTGCGGTCCTGGGAGGCGGAAGTTTTGGTACCGCCGTGGCTAACCTGCTGGCCGAGAACGGCCATGCGGTGCGCCAGTGGATGCGCGATCCCGAGCAGGCCGAGGCCATTCGCGTACACCGCGAAAACCCGCGTTACCTTAAAGGCATCAAAATTCATCCGGCGGTCGAGCCGGTCACCGACCTGTTGGCCACCCTGACGGACTGCGACCTGTGCTTTGTTGCGCTGCCTTCCAGCGCCTTGCGCGCGGTGCTTGCGCCCCATGCCGAGCGCCTGGCGGGCAAGCTGCTGGTCAGCCTGACCAAGGGCATCGAGGCGCACACCTTCAAGCTGATGAGCGAAATCCTCGCCGAGATCGCCCCCCAGGCGCGCATTGGCGTGCTGTCCGGGCCGAACCTGGCGCGGGAAGTCGCCGAGCACGCACTGACCGCCACGGTGATCGCCAGCGAAGATGAGGCGTTGTGCGAGCGCGTCCAGGCGGTGCTGCATGGCCGGACCTTCCGCGTGTACGCCAGTGGCGACCGCTTTGGCGTGGAGCTGGGCGGGGCGCTGAAAAACGTCTATGCGATCATTGCCGGCATGGCGGTGGCGCTGGGCATGGGCGAAAACACCAAGAGCATGCTGATTACCCGCGCCCTGGCGGAAATGACCCGTTTCGCGGTGAACCAGGGCGCCAACCCCATGACCTTCCTGGGCCTGGCCGGCGTGGGCGACTTGATCGTCACCTGCTCGTCGCCGAAAAGCCGCAACTACCAGGTGGGTTTCGCCCTGGGCCAGGGCCTGAGCCTGGAAGACGCGGTGACGCGCCTGGGCGAAGTGGCCGAAGGGGTCAACACCCTCAAGGTGCTCAAGGCCAAGGCCCAGGAAGTCGGCGTGTACATGCCGCTGGTCGCCGGGCTGCACGCGATCCTGTTTGAAGGGCGCACCTTGAACCAGGTCATCGAGTTGCTGATGCGGGCCGAGCCCAAAACCGACGTCGACTTTATTTCCACCAGTGGTTTCAACTGAGGAACGCGCCATGAACGATCCGAAAGCAGCCCCCAAGTACGAGTCCATCCTCTTGCGCATCCTGTGGATGCTGGTGTTTGCCCTGGTGTGGCAGGTGGCGCAGTTCCTGCTCGGCGCATTGGTGGTGGTGCAGTTGATCTACCGCCTGGTGTACAGCGCGCCGAACCTGGGCCTGATGAACTTCGGCGACAGCCTCAGCCAGTTTCTTGCCCAGATCGGCCGCTTTGGCAGCTTCCACACCGAGCAGAAGCCTTGGCCGTTCGCCGACTGGCCAACCCCGCGCGCTCCCGAGGGCGAAGCCGCCCACAGCGTGCCGCCGACGCCGCATCCGGCGCGTGATGAGGAGCCGAAGCTATGAAAGTGTGGGTCTTGCGTCACGGCGAGGCCGAGAGTCAGGCCCGCACGGATGCCGAGCGCAACCTCACCGAGCATGGCCGCGCCGAGGTGTTGCGCAGTGCGGCGCACCTGATCGGCCAGCCGCTCAGCGCGATCATTGCCAGCCCGTACGTGCGGGCGCAGCAGACTGCGCAGTTGGTGCGGGACGCGTTGGGTTTCGAACCGGATATCCGCACGGTGCCTTGGCTCACGCCGGAGGGTAATCCGCTGGAGGTCCTGAGCAAGCTCGACAGCGATGACAACGTGCTGCTGGTCAGTCATCAGCCGCTGGTCGGCAGTTTGATCAGCTTTTTGCAGCATGGTCATCAGCGCCAGCCGCAGCCGATGTCCACGGCCAGCCTGGCGGAGCTTGAGGGCGACTTCCCGCTGGCGGGGTTGATGAGCCTGGTCAGCGTGAAGAATCCGTAGGCTATCGCCGTGCCACAGAGGATCGGGTCGTATGTCCGTCGCTTTTCGTTGGAGCGAGCGCAGCGAGGCAGTTGTGTGGCAGGATTAGGGTCGTAATAAAACCAATAAGGACAATTCCATGAGCTTGTGGCGCACCCAACCGAATATCGAACAACTCAATGCCGGCCAGAAAAACACCATTGGTGAACTGCTGGACATCCGTTTTGAAAGCTTCGACGACGAATCCCTCACCGCCAGCATGGTGGTCGACCACCGCACTCACCAGCCTTACGGCCTGCTGCATGGCGGTGCGTCGGTGGTTCTGGCCGAGAGCGTCGGCTCCGTGGCGGCCTATTTGTGCATCGACCCGAGCAAGTTCTATTGCGTGGGCCTGGAGGTCAACGCCAACCACCTGCGCGGTGTGCGCAGCGGGCGGGTGACGGCGGTGGCCAAGGCGATCCATATCGGCCGCACCACCCAGGTCTGGGACATCCGCCTGACCACCGATGACGGCAAGTGCAACTGTGTCTCACGGCTGACCATGGCCGTGGTGCCTTTGGGCGAAACCCCTCCGGCGCGATAGGTGTGGCGTGAGTGTCATCATTCCTGGCAGTTACAGTCATTGCTGTGGGGCTTGGGGCTGGTGACAATCAATCTCGGTTTTTGCAGATGGGTCCGCTATGTCGCAGCACGTGTTTTTTGCCCACGCCAATGGCTTTCCCTCGGCCACCTACGGCAAGCTGTTTGCCGCCCTGGCCCCGGAATATGCGGTGGCTCACTTGCCGCAGCACGGTCACGACCCCAGGTTCCCAGTGGACGATAACTGGCAGAACCTGGTGGACGAGTTGATCCATCATCTGGAGCAGCAACCGCAGCCCGTATGGGGCGTGGGCCATTCCCTGGGTGGCGTGCTGCATTTGCACGCGGCCCTGCGCTGCCCGCAGCTGTATCGCGGGGTGGTGATGCTCGACTCGCCCGTATTGACCCGCGCCGACCGCTGGGTGATCCGCGCCGCCAAGCGTTTCGGTTTTATCGATCGACTCACGCCGGCCGGCCGCACCCTGGGCCGTCGTGAAGAATTCAGCGACCTGGACGCCGCGCGCAGCTACTTCGCCGGCAAGACCCTGTTCCGAGGCTTCGACCCGGAATGCTTCGACGCCTACCTGCAACACGGCCTGTACCAGGCGGGTGATCGCCTGCGCCTGCGTTTCGACCCGGCCACCGAAATCAGCATCTACCGGGGCGTGCCCCACACCAGTCCCGGCCAGGTGCGCCAATTGAAAGTGCCGCTGGCGGTGGTGCGCGGTCGCCAGAGCCGTGTGGTGATGCGTCACCACGCCAGCGGTGTCGACCGTCTACCCATGGGCGAAATGCTCACCATGCCCGGCGGCCATATGTTTCCCCTCGAACGCCCCCAGGACACCGCGACCTTGATCAAGACCCTGTTCGCGCGCTGGGAAGCCCGGGAGCGCAGCTGCGCATGAGCACACCCGTCGAAGAGGTTCGCCTGAGCCTGCCGCACATTGAATTGGCGGCCCATCTGTTTGGCCCCGAGGACGGTTTGCCGGTGATCGCCCTGCATGGCTGGCTGGACAATGCCAACAGCTTTGCACGCCTGGCGCCGAAGCTTGCGGGTTTGCGTATCGTGGCGCTGGACATGGCCGGCCATGGGCATTCGGCGCATCGTCCTACAGGTGCCGGTTATGCCTTGTGGGATTACGTCCACGACGTGCTGCACGTTGCCGAGCAACTGGGCTGGAAACGTTTTGCATTACTCGGCCACTCCCTCGGCGCCATCGTGTCCCTGGTGCTGGCCGGTGCCTTGCCGGAACGGGTGACGCACCTGGGTTTGATTGACGGCGTGATCCCGCCCACGGCCAGCGGTGAGAACGCGGCCGAGCGCCTGGGCATGGCCTTGCAGGCGCAATTGAACTTGCAGGATAAGCGCAAGCCGGTCTACAGCACCCTGGATCGGGCGGTTGAGGCGCGCATGAAAGGTTTGGTCGCCGTGAGCCGTGAAGCCGCAGAACTGCTGGCCCAGCGCGGTTTGATGCCGGTGCCGGGCGGTTATACCTGGCGCTCGGACAGTCGCCTTACCCTGGCTTCGCCAATGCGCCTGACCGATGAGCAGGCCATGGCTTTCGTGCGGCGCGTGGGTTGCCCTGCGCAGTTGGTGGTCGCCGCCGATGGCATGTTGGCGAAACATCCCGAATTGCTTTCCCAGCTACCCTTTACGGTAACCACGTTGCCGGGTGGCCATCATTTACACCTGAATGATGAGCCCGGTGCGGTCCTTGTTGCAGACTGTTTCAATCGGTTCTTCTCCGCGCCTTGACTTGGGGCGGTCAACTGCCGAGGCTGGGCGGATTGAAAGGGAGTCAACCATGAACCAACTCAACACCGCTGCGACCTCCGATGGCCAGGGCTCACCGATCCGATGAGCCTGCGTAAAGGATGTATACGTGCCCTTGGACTGTGCTGTTTCAGCCCCTTGGTGTTCGCCGCCGATGTGCCGGGAAGTCAGGACCTGCCTGCCGTGGCCCGTCAGGTCGACGCACAGATCGTCGATTACCGTCCCGCTGAAGAAAAGGAACGCATCTACCCCATGGGGGCGATCCGCAAGATCAGTGGCCAGTTGCGTTACGAGGGCCAGGCCACTGCCCGTGGGCGAGCCACAGCGATTACCTACGAACTGCCTGCCGAACACACCTCCAGTGCTGCGTTCACGTCGACGCGCGAAGCGTTGCAGGCCAACGGCGCGCAGTTGTTGTTCTGGTGCCAGGCCCGCGATTGCGGTGAAAGCAGCTTGTGGGCCAACGAAGTGTTCGGTAATGCCAAGCTGGTAGGTGCCGACGGCCAGCAGGAATACCTGCTGCTGCGCCTGGCCGCCCCTCAGGAAAACTCCCTGGTGGCCATGTACGGCATCACCCGAGGCAACCGTCGTGCCTACCTGCATGTGGAGCAGTTGGATGCCGGCGCACCGCTGGGCGACCTGTTGCCCACCTCGGCCACCTTGTTGCGCGAGCTCAAAAGCACCGGTGAGCTGGATTTCCCCGCGCTTGGCGGCGACCCCGACGACACCTGGCTGACCCTGATTTCCCGGGGCTTGAACCTCGATACGACCTTGCGCGTCAGTCTGACCGGCCCGAAAGCCGAAGCCTGGCGCCAGGCCCTGGTCGACAAAGGCGTGCGCGCCGCGCGCCTGGAAACCGGCACCACTGAAACCAAAGGCCTGCACCTGCATCTGATACGCTGACCGTAACAGGGCGAACGGACCCGTGCCGTTCGCCTAAGCTTTCTTCCTACAGCCTTTTCTAGAGATACCCCATGCTCAATAACGATCGCCTGCTGGTGCAAATCCTGCTGCTGGTGCTGTTTGGTGCCAGCTTCTGGGTGATGGCGCCGTTCTGGTCGGCGCTGTTCTGGGGGGCGGTGCTGGCGTTTGCCAGTTGGCCGCTGATGGTGCTGCTGACCCGCGCGCTGGGCGGCCGTGAGTCCCTGGCCGCCGGCATCCTGACCCTGGGCTGGATGTTGCTGGTGGCGGTGCCGCTGGTATGGCTGGGGTTCAATCTCGCGGACCATGTACGCGATGCCGTGGCGTTGATCAAGGATATTCAGGTCGATGGGCTGCCCGAGGCGCCAACCTGGTTGGCGGCGATTCCCTTTGTGGGGGAACGCCTGGTCGGCATGTGGAACAGCATCGACGAGCAGGGCGCGGCGCTGATGGTCAGCCTCAAGCCGTACCTGGGGCAGGTGGGCAATTGGCTGTTGGCGCGCAGTGCGCAGATCGGCGGTGGCATCCTCGAACTGACCCTGAGCCTGGTGTTCGTGTTCTTTTTCTATCGTGATGGCCCACGTCTGGCGATGTTCGTGCATCGTTTGCTGGAACGCCTGATCGGTGACCGTGCCGGTTACTACATCGAACTGGTGGCCGGTACGGTGCAGCGTGTGGTCAACGGTGTGATCGGCACTGCCGCCGCCCAGGCCCTGCTGGCACTGATCGGCTTCCTGATCGCCGGCGTGCCGGGTGCGTTGGTGCTGGGGATCGTGACGTTCCTGCTCAGCCTGATCCCGATGGGCCCGCCGCTGGTATGGATCCCGGCCACGGCCTGGCTGGCGTGGAAAGGCGACTACACCTATGCGGTGTTCCTTGGCGTGTGGGGGACGTTCATCATCAGTGGCGTGGACAACGTGCTCAAGCCGTACCTGATCAGCCGTGGCGGCAACCTGCCGCTGGTGATCGTGTTGCTCGGGGTCTTCGGCGGCTTGATTGCCTTTGGCTTTATCGGCCTGTTTATCGGCCCGACCCTGCTGGCCGTGGCCTACAGCCTGCTGATGGATTGGAGCGCAACCCAGGCCCAGGTTCGACGTGAAGACAAGCCCCTTTAAGCCCTGGGCAACCACATCACGGCGGTCAAGCCGCCGCCTGGGGTCTCTTCCAGGCTCAGGCGGCCGCCCAGGCGTTCTGCCGCTTCCTTAGAGATGGTCATGCCCAGGCCAACGCCGCCGGAATTGCGGTTACGCGAGCCTTCCAGCCGATAGAACGGCTCGAACACTGCCTCACGCTTATCGACCGCGATCCCCGGCCCGTGGTCGATCACACGGATGACCAGCGCTTCGCGGCTGTCCTCCAGCTCCACGCGGGCGGTACCGGCATAACGCAAGGCGTTGTCGATCAGGTTGTTGAGGCATGAGCGCAGGGCCATCGGTTGCACCTGCAAGGGTAGGCAACTGCCCGCACATTGCACATCGGAGCCTTGGTCCTGGGCGTTTTCACTCATGGACTCCACCAGCGCCTGCACATCCAGCCAATGCCGGGTTTCACTGGTGCGCTGTTCGTGCAGGTAGCTCAGGGTGGCGTCGAGCATGCCGATCATGTCGTTCAGGTCCTGGCGCATCTGGCCCTGCAGCCGGGTGTCCTCGATCTGCTCCAGGCGCAGCTTGAGACGTGACAGCGGGGTGCGCAGGTCATGGGAGACGGCGCCGAGCATGCGCGCGCGTTGGCTGACCTGCTCGCGAATGCGCCTTTGCATCAGGTTGAAGGTCGAGGCGGCCTGCCGCGCTTCCCACGGGCCGGATTCATCGAGGGGGGGGCTGTCGAGGTCCAGGCTCAAGCGTTCCGCCGCTTCACTCAGGCGCTGTATCGGCCGGCTCAGCAGTTTGGCACCGTACCAGGCCGCGATAATCAACGAGACGAATTGAAAGGTCAGGGGCACCACCGGGCCGCCAAACCAGGGACGTGGGTGCTTGTCGCGCATCGGCGCCAGGGGCCCGTCCGGCTGCTCGCTAAATCGCTCAGGAGGGGGCGGCGGCGGTTGGCCGTAGTGGTGAAACCAGAAGAACGCCAGCCCATGGGCCAGCACAATCGCCACCAGCAACACGCCGAACAGCCGACCGAACAGCGTGTTGAAGGGCGCGCGCATCAGCCAATATCCCGGGCGTCGAACAGGTAGCCTTCGCCGCGCACGGTCTTGATCAACTGCGGTGCCTTGGGGTCATCCCCGAGTTTTTGCCGCAGGCGCGACACCAGCAAGTCGATACTGCGATCAAAGGCCTCTATCGAGCGGCCACGGGCGGCATCGAGTAGTTGCTCCCGGCTCAGCACCCGGCGCGGGCGTTCGATAAACACCCACAACAGGCGGAATTCCGCGTTGGACAGCGGCACCACCAGGCCATCGTCGGCCACCAATTGGCGCAACACGCTGTTGAGGCGCCAGTTGTCGAAGCGGATATTCGCGCGTTGTTCGGTGCGGTCATCGCGTACGCGGCGCAGGATGGTCTGGATCCGCGCTACCAGTTCACGCGGTTCGAAGGGCTTGGACATGTAGTCATCGGCCCCCAGTTCCAGGCCGATGATGCGGTCGGTGGGCTCGCAGCGGGCCGTGAGCATCAGGATCGGGATATCCGATTCGGCGCGCAGCCAGCGGCACAGGGTCAGGCCGTCTTCCCCCGGCAGCATCAGGTCGAGTACCACCACATCATAGGTTTCGGCTTGCATGGCCAGGCGCATGGCGGCGCCGTCGGTCACGCCGGTGGCGAGGATATTGAAGCGTGCCAGGTAGTCGATCAGCAATTCGCGGATCGGCACATCGTCGTCGACGATCAGCGCACGGGTGTTCCAGCGCTTGTCATCGGCGACCACCGAGCCTTTTTGCTCGTCGTTCACGGGGACGGAAGGGGTATGCATAGTGCGATCATCTGCCTGGTTGTTGCGCTCAGCATAGGCGCCCAGCCCCATGGCTGGTAGTGCTGGTCGGTGGGTCGTGCGGGCGAGGCTAGCGGCAGGGCGTGTTGTGGGCATGTCATGAATGTATCGGCTTTGAAATAATTACCTGGAATGCCCGGCTGATGACGCTTGGTCAGTATTTACCGATCATCGGATCCCGCAACGGCGCTGCTTGCGCTACAATCCGCGCCGATTTCGACTTGCCTGAGAGCCCATTCCAATGTCCGTCTGCCAGACTCCTATCATCGTCGCCCTGGATTACCCCACCCGTGACGCCGCACTGAAGCTGGCTGATCAGTTGGACCCCAGGCTTTGCCGGGTCAAGGTCGGCAAGGAACTGTTCACCAGCTGCGCCGCGGAAATCGTCGGCACCCTGCGTGACAAAGGCTTCGAGGTGTTCCTCGACCTGAAATTCCACGACATCCCCAACACCACCGCCATGGCGGTCAAGGCTGCGGCCGAGATGGGCGTGTGGATGGTGAATGTGCACTGCTCCGGCGGTCTGCGCATGATGACCGCCTGCCGCGAAGTGCTGGAACAGCGCAGCGGCCCCAAGCCGTTGCTGATCGGCGTGACCGTGCTGACCAGCATGGAGCGCGAGGACCTGGCGGGCATCGGCCTGGACATCGAGCCTCAGGAGCAGGTACTGCGCCTGGCCGCCCTGGCGCAGAAAGCCGGCCTTGATGGCCTGGTGTGCTCGGCGCTGGAAGCCCAGGCCTTGAAGACCGCCCATCCGTCGTTGCAATTGGTGACCCCGGGGATTCGTCCGGCGGGCAGTGCCCAGGATGACCAGCGCCGCATCCTGACCCCGCGCCAGGCGTTGGACGCGGGCTCCGACTACTTGGTGATCGGTCGTCCGATCAGCCAGGCGGCGGATCCGGCCAAGGCGTTGGCGGCGGTAGTCGCCGAGATCGCCTGATCGATGCGCGTTCCCACGTTCACAGAGCGTGGGAACGCGCAGAGCGTGTGTATCAGCTGACCTTGAGCACCAATTTGCCAAAGTTCTCGCCGTTGAACAGCTTCATCAGCGTTTCCGGGAACGTCTCCAGCCCCTCGACAATATCCTCCTTGCTCTTGAGCTTGCCCTGGGCCATCCAGCCGGCCATTTCCTGCCCGGCAGCGGCAAAGTTCGCCGCGTGATCCATCACCACAAAGCCTTCCATCCGTGCGCGGTTGACCAGTAGTGACAGGTAGTTGGCCGGGCCTTTCACCGCTTCCTTGTTGTTGTACTGGCTGATGGCCCCGCAAATCACCACGCGGGCTTTCAACGCCAGCCGGCTGAGCACCGCGTCAAGGATGTCGCCGCCGACGTTATCGAAATACACATCCACGCCTTTAGGGCATTCGCGCTTCAGGGCGGCGGGCACGTCTTCGTTCTTGTAGTCGATGGCGGCGTCGAAGCCCAGTTCATCCACCAGGAACTTGCACTTGTCGGCACCGCCGGCAATGCCGACCACGCGGCAGCCTTTGAGCTTTGCGATCTGCCCGGCAATGCTGCCCACGGCACCGGCTGCGCCGGAGATCACCACGGTTTCACCGGCCTTGGGCGCGCCGGTGTCCAGCAGCGCGAAGTAGGCGGTCATGCCGGTCATGCCCAGCGCAGACAGGTAGCGGGGCAGGGGCGCCAGATTGGGGTCGACCTTGTAGAAGCCGCGCGGCTCGCCAAGGAAGTAATCCTGCACGCC
Source organism: Pseudomonas sp. NIBRBAC000502773 (assembly GCF_006517195.1). NCBI lineage: Bacteria > Pseudomonadati > Pseudomonadota > Gammaproteobacteria > Pseudomonadales > Pseudomonadaceae > Pseudomonas > Pseudomonas sp. NIBRBAC000502773. Next base: position 5,299,221 of record NZ_CP041189.1, read on the forward strand.
CAGGGCGCCATTCACGTAGTCGCCGACGGCGAATTTCGGGTTGTTCGAGGCAATCACCTTGCCCACACCCAGCGCGCGCATGACCTCGCCGAGGCCTACGGGCGGAATGTAGGACTTGCCTTCATTCATCCAGCCACGCATGGCCGGGTCGAGGGACAGGTATTCGTTGCGCACCAGCACCTGCCCGTCCTCGGGCGTGCCCACCGGCACTACCTGGTAAGTGAAGGTTTCCCGCGTGGCCGCGCCGACCGGGCGTTTGGCGAGCAGGAATTGGCGGTTGGTCTGGGCAGTCATGGCAAGGACTCTTTAGAAGTGAAGCATGATTGATAGACCTTGAATGGCCCGGGGGCAAGGTCAGCCGAGGGTGCGAATGCTCATCGATAGGTGCCATTGATAGTGAGCCCGGTTGCCTTATCACCATGACTCATACGGCACTAACCGGCCTTCTGATAGTGCTGACGTGTGCGTCTCGGCGTTGGCTAGACTCGTGCCACTGCCATTAATCCCAATAGGACATCCTCCATGAGCATGACGTTTTCCGGCCAGGTCGCCCTGGTGACTGGCGCAGCCGCCGGTATTGGTCGCGCCACTGCGCTGGCGTTCGCCGCCGAAGGCTTGAAGGTCGTGGTCGCCGATCTCGACGTGGCCGGCGGCGAGGGCACGGTCGCGCTGATCCACCAGGCCGGAGGCGAGGCACTGTTCGTGCGTTGCAACGTCACCCAGGAGGCGGATGTGCAGCAGTTAATGGCACAGACCATTGGGGCCTATGGTCGCCTGGACTATGCCTTCAATAACGCCGGCATCGAGATCGAGAAGGGCAAGCTGGCGGACGGCAGCCTGGATGAGTTCGACGCGATCATGGGCGTCAACGTCAAGGGTGTCTGGTTGTGCATGAAGTACCAGTTGCCGCTGCTGCTGGCCCAGGGCGGCGGGGCGATCGTCAACACCGCGTCGGTGGCGGGGTTGGGCGCGGCGCCGAAGATGAGTATCTATGCAGCCTCCAAACATGCGGTGATCGGCCTGACCAAATCGGCGGCGATCGAGTATGCGAAGAAGAAAATCCGCGTCAATGCCGTCTGCCCGGCGGTGATCGATACCGATATGTTCCGGCGCGCCTATGAAGCCGACCCGCGCAAGGCCGAATTCGCCGCCGCCATGCACCCGGTCGGGCGTATCGGCAAGGTTGAGGAAATTGCCAGCGCAGTGCTGTACCTGTGCAGCGACGGAGCGGCGTTCACCACCGGCCACGCCTTGGCCGTGGACGGTGGCGCGACGGCTATCTAGGACCTGGCGCCGGCCCTTGGTCGAAAACGTCTGGGGGCGCGTGGGGCTTTTCCAAAGCTGGCAAAACGCTGTGATCGAATATGTGTCAGTAGGTAAATAAGTCAATAAAATCAATACTTTAATAAATTTATGTGGCCGGCAATCTGCGGCTTCTGTGCTTAACTCTCCGGGTTGATAACAGACAGTTGAAGTGAGTGGCTCATGGATTTAGGGATCGATCGACAGGCCCTTGTACCGGTAGTGCAGCAAATCGTCAGTGCAGTGGTGCAATGGATTCGCAAGGACGGCGTGAGCCCCGGAACGCGCTTGCCGTCCGTCCGCCAGTTGGCCCTGGACAACCTGCTCAGCCAATCCAGTGTGATCGAAGCATTCGAACGGATGGTCGCCCAAGGGGTGCTGGCGCCCCGGCAGGGCTCGGGATTTGTGGTGGCCCAGCCGGCTGCCTGCCACGAAGGCAACTGGTATGAGGGGGCGGAGCGCGAGTGGGGCGCCTTTGCCGACAATCCGTTGGGCGAGTTGAAGCTGGGCTGCGGCTGGTTGCCCGATGCCTGGCGCGAAAGCGATGACATCAGTTACGCGATTCGCGAAGTCACCCGCACCGACACGGCCGGCCTGTTCAACTACAGCACCCCTCTGGGTCTGCCTGCGCTGCGCGAGCAACTGCTCAAGCGCCTGACCCAGATTCACATCGCCACCAGCCTGGAGCGCATCCTGACCACCGCAGGTGCCAGCCATGCCCAGGACCTGCTGATACGTACGCTGCTCAAGGCTGGCGACAGCGTGGTGGTCGAAACCCCCGGGTATGCCAACCTCTATCGGCAGCTGGCGTTCCAGGGCGTGCAACTGCTGGAAGTACCGCGTACCCGAGGCGGCCCCGACCTCCCGGCGCTTGAAGCGCTGCTGCAGCACCATCATCCCAAGTGCCTGTTCATCCACAGCCTCTATCACAATCCCACGGGCACCAGCCTGTGTCGGGTGGTGGCCGAGCGCTTGCTGGAACTGGCACACCGCAAGAACTTCCTGATCATCGAGGAAGATGTCTACGGCGACCTGCAACAGGCCAGTTGCACGCGGCTTTCGGCATTGCCCCATGATGATCGGGTGATCTACGTCGCGAGTTTTTCCAAGACCCTGAGCAGCGCCTTGCGTGTGGGCTACCTCTGCGCCAGCAGCGCAATCATCACGCAATTGGCCAGCCTCAAGACCTTGAGCGGTTTCGGCACCTCCCGGTTTGCTGAAGCGGTGGTCGCCACGTTGCTGGCCAATGGTACCTATCGCAAGTGGGTGCAGCGTCTGCGCAAGCGGTTGAGCAGTGAAATGGCCGTGACCCTGCAAGTGCTGGAGGACGAAGAGTGGGAGGTGTTCGCCGTACCCACCGGCGGTATGTTCCTGTGGGCACGTCCGGGGGCGGCGCAGCCTTCGCGGTTGCAGGCGTGCGCCCGGCAGTTGGGGGTGTTGTTGTCGCCCGGGGCGTTGTTCAGTCCAAGCGGCAGTCACAGTGAGTGGCTACGCCTCAATGTCGCCTATGCTACTGATCAACGTGCCTTGGCGTTGTTTCGTGCGATGGGGCCCGCCAGATCGACCTCGACCATTCTGAAAACGACGAGCGTGTAGCTTTTTGCCATTATTGTGGCGCCAGTACCTTGTGCTCAGTGCCTTTTGGTTGCGAATCTCGTTGCTTGTCCATCGGACTTGATGGCGTCCGCCATTGCAAGAGGATTCAAGTGCAATGATTTCAGGCGTGCAACGACGTTTCGCCAACCTGGGTATGGCGAAAAAACTGGGCTTGGGTTTCACCCTGGTGCTGCTGCTGACGGCGTTGGTCGCGGCTATCGGCGTGTGGTCCCTGCAAACCGTTGGCCAGCGTTTCCAAGGCCTCAAGGCCATGTCGTCGCTCAACAGCGGCTTGCTCAAGGTGCGCCTGATCGAACAGGACTACGCGTTGCACGCCGACCCCAAGGCCGTCGACGCCCTGCATGAAAGTCTCGATGCCCTGGCGGCCCAGGCGGCTGGCCTCAAGGCCCAGTCTGCGGCGAATGTGCCGGTGATGGCCGAGGTCGAGCAGGCTCTGGCAGCCTACCGGAAGGCGTTCGATGAGTTTGTCGAGCTGACGCAGACCAAGGACCTGGCGCTGGAAATGGCCAGTTGGTCGGTGTCCAGCGTAGCGAATAACCTGGATGTATTGCAGGCCGGGCTGGCGGACGACGGCGCCTATGGCCTCAAGGAAAGCCAAGGCAAGGAGGGCGCCGAGTTTATCGAGCAGGCGGGCCAGATCAGTCAGGTTTCCCGCTTGATGTTGCAGGCCATGAACGAAGCCCATGTGCGCCTGGACCAGAGCCGCAAGGCGGATGCTGATGACGCCGAGCAAGGCAAGATCGAGCAGGCCGACCAGGCCCTGGCTCAGGTCGAGCAACTGAAAACGTCGGTCAAGGACCCTGGTTATCAGACGGTGCTCAACGAAGTTTCCGGGCATATCGCCGCCTTCAGCGAAAAGCTGGGGGAATACACCGGCCTGCTGGCCCAGGAAAAAGTCGTCTACAAACAACTGCATGATCGAGCTGACCAGGTCGTCAGCCGGGTCAACCAGGCCTATGACGCTGAAGACCTGTCGATGCAGGCGCAACTGAAGAAAAGCGCGATGTTGATCATTGGCTCGTCGGCCCTGGCCTTGCTGGTGGGGTTGATTGCGGCCTGGGTGATTACCCGCTTGATTGTCGCGCCGCTGCGCAGTGTGATCGCGGTAGCCCGACAGATTGCCGCCGGGGATCTGAGCGGGCGCATGGAGGTCAGCCGTCGTGATGAAATCGGCCAGTTGATGCAGGCGATGCAACAGATGGGCGGCGGCCTCAGCCAGATGGTCAGCGGCCTGCAGGCCGGTATCGAACAATTGGCCAGCTCGGCGCAGTCGCTGTCCAGCGTGACCGAGCAGACCAACGTCGAGGTCAGCAGCCAGAAGGAAGAAACCGAGCAGGTCGCTACGGCGATGAACCAGATGACCGCCACCGTGCACGATGTGGCGCGCAACGCCGAACAGGCTGCGCAAGCCGCGCAGACGGCGGATGAAAAAGTCGACAGCGGCCAGCAGGTGGTGCGCCAGAGTTTGCAACGCATCGAATTGCTGGCCACGTCCAGTACCCGTGCGAGCACCAGTATCGAGAGCCTCAGTGCTGAAATCCAGAATATCGGCACCGTGCTGAGCGTGATCAAAAGCGTCGCCGAACAGACCAACCTGCTGGCCCTGAACGCGGCCATCGAAGCCGCCCGTGCAGGCGAGCAGGGCCGGGGGTTTGCGGTGGTGGCCGATGAAGTCCGGGCACTGGCCAAGCGCACCCAGCAATCGACCGAAGAAATCGAGCGGCTGGTCAGTACCTTGCGCAGTGCGGCGCAATCATCGGTGCAGCAAATCCAGCAAAGTGGCGAACTGGTCAAGCTGGCGGTCAGTGATGCGTTGGAAACCGAAAGTGCCCTGGGTAGCATTGCGGTAGCGGTGTCGTTGATCCAGCAGATGAACCAGCAGATTGCCGCTGCGGCTGAGGAGCAGAGCTCTGTGGCCGAAGAGATCAACCGTAGCGTCACCAGTATTCGTGCGAGTGCCGATCAATCGGCGTTGAGCATGCAGGGCAATGCGGCGTCGAGCATCCAGCTGGCGCAGTTGGGGGCGGAGCTCAAGGGGATGGTGGGGCACTTCCGCCTTTGATCGCCGCCCCGAGGCGGCGATCGAAGGGGGGCGATCAGGCGTGGTTGGCGAGGAAGGTCAGCAGTGCTTCGTTGACGAAATCCGGGTTCTCCCGGCTGGAGATATGCCCGGCGTGTGGAATCAGGATCAGGGCGCAGCCAATCAGTGCGGCCATTTCCTCGGATTCGACGGGTGGCCGAGGCTTGTCCTGTTCGCCACACATCACCAAGGTGGTATCGGCGTCCAGCTGCGGTAGTTGTTCCAGCACATCTTCGCGGCTGAAGATCAATCGACCCAGGGGGACGATGCTGTGCAGCAGGCGTTCCCGGGTAAAGTCCTGCAGTGACTTGCGAAAGTCCTGGTAGAGCGCCGATTCGCGGTCGATGTCCGGGCGAAAGAAGATCGGCGCAATCACATCCAGCAACGGCTCAGGAATGGCGCCGGCGTCTTCAATCATCTTGAACAACGAGAAGTAATACTGGCGCGTGGCCTCTGGCTCGGCACCGAGGTAGGTGTCCATCAGCACAAGGCTGTTGATCCGCTCGGGGGCCTGCAACGCCAGGCGTGCGCCCCACATGCCGCCCACCGACAGGCCTGCCAGGTTGATCTTTGCGATCTCCAAATGGTCAAGCAGGGCCAGGACCTGGCGCGCAAGGTCGTCTAGGGAGTGGGTGGAGGCGGGGAGCTGGCCCGATTCGCCGTGGCCCCACAGTTCGGGCACGATGACCCGGTACTGTTGCGACAGGGCTTCGATCTGCGGGGCCCACATGTCGCGGTCCCACAGGTAGCTTGAGCCGAGCAGGACGACAGGGCCGGTGCCCTGGTCGACGTAATGCAGCGGTTGTCCATCAATGACGGCGATAGGCATAGCGGGCCTCTGACTTCACGGAGTGAGGGGCACTTTTTTACGCTAGTCGGGGGCGGGGCGATAGATGCAAATTGATGGCATGTTGGGGCGAGCGGGCAGCCCGCTCACCCCAGGGGAGTGGGCATATCAGTCGTAGATGACTTTCTTTTTCCACTCGGCATCGGCGTCGACTTCTTTCATGCCTTCGGTCAATTCGTTGACTTCCTCCGCCGCCTGTTTGCTGTTAGCCAGCACAGTAGAGTTGGCGCGGGCCAGTTGACCTTCCAGCAATTGCAGCTGTGCACTGTAGAGCACCGGTTCAGGCTGCTTGCGCAGGTACTGCACGCCACGCTCGAAGGCCAGGCGCGCCTGGCCCGGTTGGCCCTGCTGCAAGGCGTGCTGGCCGAGGTTGTTGAAGAACTCTATGTGCAACAGCACCAGGATATGACGGATTTCCTTGATCCAGTGCTTGGCTTCGTTGGTCGGTAGGAACCCGTCTTGGGCGGCGCGGGTGACCTGGCCATGCAGGGCTTCCAGCAGGAAGCGCACGTCCTTGGCCTTGGCTTCGGTCTGGATCGGCGCCGGCGGGTTGTTCACCGGGATGGACTCGCCCTGGGCCACCAGCGTGTTCAGCTCGGTGATACGGGCCTTGAGCGGTGCACTGGTCTTGTTGAGGTTCAACAGGCGCTGATTGACGTTGAGCTCCAGGCGAGCCAGTAGCAGCTTGAGCGCCGGGGTCATCAGTTGGCCAGGGAAGGTCTCGGTGATCTCACCGCAACGGCGCAGGCGATCATTAAGCTCGATCTCGGTGCGCTTCTTTTCCAGCTTGTTGTTTTCCACCACGTGGTTCATGTAGCCAATGGCGATCAGTATTACGATCCCGGCAATTACCAGCAGGGTGATCATGAGTGGTGTCACCGGTGTGACCTCTTTGATAGGGTTTACAGTGGAGTGTAGTGACTGGGCTTGTCGACGGATAGGACTGATCGACCAGTTACCCAGGTAGTTCTTCTATATAAGTAGCCGCTCCCTGCGTAGATGCACATTGCCATCACTTGCTGGAACGAACTATAGCGCCTTGTCGGACGCCAGAATATAGGCGTCAAGGCCTGGACGGGCAGAATGCCCCGCGCGGGCCGGTAAACACGGGCGAAGTCATTGATTTAAATAAATTTATCCTTGGGGGTTGACGACCTTTCAATCCATCCATAGAATGCGCGCCACTTACAGCGTAAAGCACACAGCGAAACGCGGTAGGGAGTGAATGTTGTACGTGTGTCCCCTTCGTCTAGTGGCCTAGGACACCGCCCTTTCACGGCGGTAACAGGGGTTCGAGTCCCCTAGGGGACGCCATATGCGGGAATAGCTCAGTTGGTAGAGCACGACCTTGCCAAGGTCGGGGTCGCGAGTTCGAGTCTCGTTTCCCGCTCCAATTTACAAGCAGTGTGGCTTTCGGGCGGCACTGAGTGAAACCAGGACCAAGTCTTCGGACGAGGCCTCTGGGCACTGAAATACACACCATGTGTTTCAGTAGCGTGTCCCCTTCGTCTAGTGGCCTAGGACACCGCCCTTTCACGGCGGTAACAGGGGTTCGAGTCCCCTAGGGGACGCCATTTGCGGGAATAGCTCAGTTGGTAGAGCACGACCTTGCCAAGGTCGGGGTCGCGAGTTCGAGTCTCGTTTCCCGCTCCATATTCAAAAAAACGCCGATCAGTGATGATCGGCGTTTTTGTTTGTGCTGTTTTTCTATGAGGCACACCCGATGTAGGGTGCTGGGTGTTTTGTAGGACTTATCTGTAGTTAGAGTGGGATGGGTGCGTATTGGCTTGGTGATCTTTACTCTGGCGTGCCCGATTTCCCGGCCTACTCCAGAGAGATGCCTGAATGCTTGAACTCGATTTCTATTCCACGCTGGTCGCCGCGTCACTGGTTCTTTTACTGGGACGCGGGCTGGTCGCGCGAATCAGCTTTTTGCGCACCTACAATATTCCTGAACCGGTGGCAGGCGGTCTGGTGGTTGCCGTGCTGCTGCTGGCGTTGCGCGGGCTGGCTGATATCGAGGTGCGGTTCGACCCTTCGCTGCAAACCCCGCTGATGCTGGCATTTTTTGCCACCATTGGACTGAATGCGGACTTCGCCAACCTGAAGAAAGGCGGACGCATCCTGGGTATTTTCCTGTTGGTCGTCACCGCACTGTTGGTGGTGCAGAACGCCATGGGTATTGCGCTGGCCACGGCGTTGGGGCTTGACCCTCTGATGGGCTTGCTTGCTGGCTCCGTGACATTGTCGGGCGGTCACGGCACCGGGGCTGCGTGGGGCTCGGTGTTCAGCGAAAAATATGCTGTTGCCTCCGCCTCTGAGCTGGCCATCGCTTCGGCGACCTTCGGTTTGGTCCTCGGCGGCTTGATTGGCGGACCGGTCGCGCGTTTGCTCATCAAGCGTGTCCGGACGCCTGGCCTGGAGCATCCGCAACCGCGCTTGCCGAAGGGCTTCGAGCAGCCCAACCAGGAGCGCTTGATCACTTCATTCTCGTTTATCGAGACCCTGGCACTTCTCGCGATCAGCCTGCAGGTCGGCACTTTGCTCAATGGTTTTCTTCAAGGCACGGCGTTCGAATTGCCCACCTTCGTGTGCGTGCTGTTTATCGGCGTAGTGCTGCGTAACGGATTGTCGGCGCTGGGTTGGCATCAGGTGTTCGAGCGTGAAGTGTCGGTGCTGGGCAACGTCAGCTTGTCGTTGTTCCTGGCCATTGCCCTGATGTCGCTCAAGCTCTGGGACCTGGCGGCACTGGCACTGCCCATCGTGATCCTGTTGGCCGCGCAGGCGTTGTTGATGGCGCTGTTCGCGATTTTCGTCACGTTCCGGGTCATGGGCAGCAACTATGATGCGGCGGTGTTGGCGGCCGGGCATTGCGGTTTCGGGCTCGGCGCCACACCAACGGCCATTGCCAATATGCAAGCAGTGACTCAACGTTTCGGCCCGTCGCAGATTGCGTTTCTGGTGGTGCCAATGGTGGGGGCGTTTTTCATCGATATCACCAATGCGGTGGTGATCAAGTTGTACCTGGCGTTGCCGTTCCTGGGCGTGGCAGGTTGAGTGTTTTGCCTATCCGCACAAGCGCCGATCAATGCTGATCGGCGTTTTTGCATGTGCTATCTGTTGCTGAGCCGTGGCGGGTTCGAACCTCTGTCAGAGCTTCGGCAACTGCCCGATACGCCCGATCATTTCGGTGACGATCTGCAGATCCAGCAAGAACTGGTCGACCGTCTTGAACTCATTGTCGGTGTGCCCGGTGTACTTCACTTCCGGCCGCGCCAGGCCGAATTGCACGCCATTGGGCAGTTCATGCACGGAGGTCGCGCCGGCCGAGGTGCCGAATTTGTGCTCCATGCCCAGGTTTTCGCTGGCCACGGCCAACAAGGCCTTCACCCACTCACCTTCCGGATTGCGGTACATCGGTTCGGCGACCGAGTAAGTGAAGTCCACATTGACCTTGGTTTGCTTGTCCCAGGTGCTCAACTTGTCGGAAATCTCGGCTTTCAGTTTCTCCGGCGATTTGCCCTTTGGTACACGCAGGTTCACCGCCAGCTTGAAGGCTTTGTCATCCAGGCCGACAAAGGTCAGCGAGGTGGTCAGCGGCCCCATGAAATCATCGGAGAAACCTACGCCCAATTTGCCGCCCAGATAATCCAGGCCCCAGTTGTCCGAGGCATAACGGGCCGCGTCGGTGATGTGGTTGTGCTTGAGGGCGATCGTGCCGTCGACGCTGTGGATCAGCTCCAGCATGCGTGACACCGGGTTGATACCGGATTCCGGCTCGGAGGAGTGCGCGGAAACCCCGGTCACTGTCAGCTTGACCTCTTTGCCAACCACCTTGGCTGTCACTTCGAAGTCACCGCCGTTGCGTTTGGCGTACTCCGCACCGGCTTTTTGCAGGCTGGCGGCCAGTTCGGCAGGCGTGTCGCTGATCAACGTGGCAACCGAGGCCGAGGGAATCTGGTTGGTGGCCATGCCGCCGGTCATCGCGATGATTTCCGCGCCTTGGCCTTCCCCTTTGCGGCGCGGGAAGGTGGCCATGACAGTGCCATAACCTTTTTCGGCAATCACCACCGGGTAGCCGCCATCCAGCGCCAGGTTGTACTGCGGCGTCGGGTTGCGTTCGAAGTAATAGGGGATCGCGTCGCCGGAAGTTTCTTCGGTGGTGTCCACCAGCAGCTTGAAATTGCGCGCCAGCGGCAACTTCTCTTCCTTGATCACCTTCATGGCGTACATTGCCACCACGATGCCGTTTTTGTCGTCCTCGGTGCCCCGGCCATACATGCGGTCGCCGATCAGCGTGACCTTGAACGGGTCGAGCCTGGTGCCGTCTTTCAACACCCAGTTCTCCGGCGTCACCGGCACCACGTCGGCGTGGGCGTGGATACCCACCACTTCGTCGCCGCTGCCTTCCAGGGAGATCTCGTACACGCGGTTGTCGACGTTACGGAAGTTCAGGTTGAAGGTCTTGGCCAGGGCCTGGATCTTGTCGGCAATCCGGATGAATTCCGGATTTTTGTACTGCGGCACGCCGTCCACGTTGAAGGTCGGGATTTCCACCAGTTCGCGCAGGGTGTCGAGGGCGGCTTTGCCGTATTTCACTCGGGTGTAAATACCCAGCAGGCGATGGATCTCGTTCTGCTGGTCGGCACTCAGGGTTTTGTTATCGAGGAAGGCACCGATCGCCGGGCCTACGTCGTCGGCCTTGCCCAGGTCGCCTTTGGCCAGGGTGCCGAGGAAACCACGGAAATCCGTGACCGACGTTTCGCTGAAGCTCTTCAGGATCGCCGTGCTTTGCTCTGGGGTGATGTTGGCAAAGGCAGGTGCGGTCATCACCGAAAGGCCGGCCGCGAACAGAGTGGCAGCCGCCAATTGCTTGAGTCGAAAATGCATGGTCAGGGGCATTCCTTTGCAAAGGGAAATAGGGGATTTCTGATCAACATGTCAGAAATATTTCGACACACTACCACTGCCCAGGTGTGCCCGGGAGACCATTGAGAGGCTTATCTAAAAACTCGATAGCACCCTCGACCCTGTGCTTTAGTCCAGGCTGTAACGCACCGACAACGCGCCCTTTTTCTCCGAAAGCGCCAGGATCGTTACCTGACCCAACTCGCCCAGCGTTTGCACATGGGTACCGCCGCAAGCGTAGGTGGGCAGATCACCGAAGCCCACTTCGCGGGTGCCGTCGTCCAGGGCCATATGGCGCGGATAGTCGGCGGCGATCCATTGGTTGATCTGCTGTTGAATGATCTCGGCGTCCATGGCTTGCGCGGTTTCGCCACGGATAAAAGTGATCTTGCCTTCACCTGGCCAGTGGTGCGCCTTGATCGGCATCCAACCCAGGGTTTCGCCGGCGTTGCCGATCAAATGCCCGGCGGAGTGCAGGCGGGTGTGCAGGGCGCGGCGTGGTTCGTCCACCCGCGCGGTGATGGGGCCCGGTTCCACCGGTTGGTTGACATAGTGCACCACGCGATCGGTTTCCTGGGTCACTCGCAGCACCTGGCTGTCGCCCAGCCAGCCGGTATCGAACGGCTGGCCGCCGCCTTGGGGATGGAAAATCGTCGACTGCAAAACGACCGCAAACTGGCCCTCGCAGGGGGTGCAACTGAGTACTTCAAGCTCGGCGGTCAGGTGGTCATGGGTGAAAAACAGGCGCTCGGTCATTTTCTACATCCGCATCAGGGTTCTGCGGGGAGTATAAATAGTGCCTGGATAGGTGATAATCCGCTCAAATATCAATGGACCTGTGCGTTATGAGCATCAATCTTCCTTTGCCGCTGCTGGGCGAAATGGCGATTTTCGTCAAGGTAGTGGAGACCGGCAGCTTCTCCGAAGCGGCGCGGCAGTTGAGCGTTTCGCCGTCGGCAGTGAGCCGTAGCATCTCGCGCCTGGAGAAGGCCCTGGCAACCCGCTTGTTGCAACGCACCACGCGCAAATTGCGCCTGAGTGAAGCCGGTGAGGAGGTCTTCAAGCGCTGCCAGGAGATGGTCAGCGCGGCGCGCTCAGTGATGGAAATCAGCGGCCAGTTCACCCACGAGGCCGAGGGCCTGGTGCGGGTCAGTGTGCCGAAGGCGGTCGGGCGGTTTGTGGTGCATCCGCATATGCCGGAGTTTCTGCGGCGCTATCCCAGGGTGGATGTGCAACTGATTCTTGAAGACCGGCATGTAGACCTGATCGACGACAATGTCGACCTGAGCATTCGCATCACCGACAGTCCGCCACCGGGGCTGGTCGGGCGACAGCTATTGCCCATCGAGCACTTGCTGTGCGCGACACCGCAGTACCTGGCCGAGCATGGCACGCCGAGCCATCCCCATGATTTGCTGGAGCACAGTTGTATCTACCTGGGGGAAACACCGGGTGACTCGCGCTGGAAATTCCGCCAGGGCGGCAAGGCGGTGACGGTCGGCGTGCGTGGACGTTATGCGGCGAACCACACCGGCGTTCGGCTGGATGCGGTGTTGCAGCATGTGGGAATTGGCAGCTTGCCGTATTTCACCGCGCGTCATGCGTTGGAGGAGGGGCGCTTGGTACAGGTGTTGCCCGGGTGGGACTTTATTGCGTCCTACCATGGCGAGGCGTGGTTGTTGCATTCGCCCACGCGCTACCTGCCGCCGAAGCTGCGGGTGTTTATCGATTATCTGGTGGAATGCATGGCGAGGGAGCCGACATTGCGCCGGCGATAGGCGCGGTCGAAAATGTGGGAGGAGGGCTTGCTCGCTCCCGCATTCAGTTGTGCAGTGTCTTGAACAATCAGTGTTTGCTTTGGTCCTGCGGCATGGCCAGCAGCTGCTTTTCCTGGTTCCAGTCGAACGGTTCGTCGTTCTGTTCGGCTTCAAAGCGACGCTCTTCCAGGGCCTGGTACAGGTCCAGTTCTTCGTCGGGCATGAAGTGCAGGCAATCGCCGCCGAAGAACCACAGCAGGTCGCGCGGGACCAGGTGGGCGATCTGCGGGTAGCGCAGGATGACCTGGCTCATCAGGTCCTGGCCCAGGTACTGGCTTTCGATCGGGTCGATCGGCAGCAGGGCGCGCAGTTCGTCGAAGCGCTCCAGGAACAGGGTGTGGCTTTCCTCGGGTACCTGTTCGGCTTCGCCGACGGCAACCAGGATGCTGCGCAGGTGGTCGAGCAAGACGAGATGATCGGCAACGACGTTGGACACGAGATAAGTCCTCTAAAGCAAAAACGGGCGCGAGAGTATATGCCTCTCGCGCCCGTTTTTATATGACCGCCGGACTCAGCGGACTTTACCTTCAGCGTGTACCAGCTCTTCCTTGCTGAAATCATCCACGTCGATCACCTTGCGCCGTGCCGCTTCGGCGTCACGCAAGGTTTGCGCTTCCGCCGGTTGCAGCACACCGGCATGCAGCGCGGCATCGATCATATGTTCGCCGGCAGCGGGTTTGGCCTGGCCACTTTTGAGTGCGGTGTGCAGCTTTTTATGCAATGGATGGCTGGCACCCAATAGATCGTAGGCGTGTTGCAGCGCGCCCACGGGATCTTCTGCCGATTGCGGGCGGTAGCAGCCAGCCAGCAATTCTTCCAGGGTCGGATCGCCTTTGGCGCGCCCAATCACCGCAGCCACTTCGGCATCCAGCGCATCGGACGGGCCGGTATGGCGACGCCCGAACGGGAACACAATCACCCGCAGCAGACAGCCCAGCACTTTATTCGGGAAGTTGGTCAACAGTTCATCCAGCGCACGCTCGGACTCGCCGAGGCTTTCTTCCATCGCCCAGGCGAACAGCGGTTCCAGGTGATCCGGCGAATCCAGGTCGTGGTAACGCTTGAGTGCCGCCGACGCCAGGTACATATGGCTCAGCACGTCACCCAGGCGTGCCGACAGGCGTTCGCGGCGTTTCAACTCGCCGCCCAGCAGCATCATGCTCAGGTCTGCCAGCAGCGCGAACGCGGCAGCCTGGCGGTTCAATGCGCGGAAATAACCCTGGCTCAAACGGTTGCCCGGGGCCTTCTCGAAGTGCCCCACGCCGAGGTTCAGCACCAGGGTGCTGGCGGCATTGCTCACGGCAAAACCAATGTGTTGCATCAGCAGCCCGTCGAACTCCTTCAGCGCCTGATCGTGGTCCTCACGACCGGCCAACGCCATTTCCTTGAGCACGAACGGGTGGCAGCGGATGGCACCCTGGCCGAAGATCATCAGGTTGCGCGAGAGGATATTCGCGCCTTCCACGGTGATGAAGATCGGCGCGCCCTGCCAGCTGCGGCCCAGGTAGTTGTTCGGGCCCATGATGATGCCCTTGCCGCCGTGTACGTCCATGGCGTGGCTGATGCACTCACGGCCGCGTTCGGTCAGGTGGTACTTGAGGATCGCCGACAGCACCGAGGGTTTTTCCCCAAGGTCCACGGCATTGGCGGTGAGCATGCGTGCGCTGTCCATCAGCCAGGCGTTGCCGCCGATGCGCGCCAGGGCTTCCTGGATACCTTCGAAGGCTGACAGCGGTACGTTGAACTGCTCGCGCACCTGGGCGTACTGGCCGGTGACCAGGCTGGTGAACTTGGCAGCGCCGGTGCCCACGGCGGGCAGGGAGATCGACCGGCCGACCGACAGGCAGTTCATCAGCATCATCCAGCCTTTGCCGAGCATTTCCTGGCCGCCGATGAGGTATTCCAAGGGGATGAACACGTCCTTGCCGGAGTTGGGGCCGTTCATGAACGCGGCGCCGAGGGGCAGGTGACGACGGCCGATTTCCACGCCGGGGGTGTCGGTAGGGATCAGCGCCAGGCTGATACCCAGGTCTTCTTCTTCACCCAGCAGGTGGTCTGGATCGTGGGCCTTGAAGGCCAGGCCCAGCAGGGTCGCGACCGGGCCAAGGGTGATGTAGCGTTTTTCCCAGTTCAGGCGCAGGCCGAGGGTTTCCTTGCCTTCCCATTCGCCTTTGCAGATCACGCCCGTGTCAGGCATGGCGCCGGCATCGGAACCGGCCAGCGGGCCGGTGAGGGCGAAACAGGGGATGTCATCGCCACGCGCCAGGCGCGGCAGGTAGTGGTTGCGTTGTTCGTCGGTGCCGTAATGCAACAGCAATTCGGCCGGGCCGAGGGAGTTGGGCACCATCACGGTGGAGGCCAGGTCGCCGCTGCGGGTGGCGAGTTTCATCGCGACCTGGGAGTGGGCATAAGCGGAGAAGCCCTTGCCGCCATATTCCTTGGGAATGATCAGGGCGAAGAAACCGTGGGTCTTGATGTGCTCCCACGCGGCCGGCGGCAGGTCCATGGCCTGGCCGATTTCCCAGTCGCTGACCATGGCGCAGAGTTCTTCGGTGGGGCCGTCGATAAAGGCCTGTTCTTCCTCGGTCAGTTGGACCTTGGGGTAGGCCAGCAGCTTGTCCCAGTCGGGACGACCGCTGAACAGTTCGCCGTCCCACCACACGGTGCCGGCGTCGATGGCGTCGCGCTCGGTCTCGGACATCGGCGGCAAGACTTTCTGGAACCAGCTGAACAGCGGCTTGGTGAAGTATTGGCGGCGCAGGTCCGGCAGCAGCAAGGGCGCGGCCACCACAGCGATCAATACCCAGAAAATCAGCAGCAGCCACCCCGGTGCATGGCTCCAGGCGCCCATCGCCAGCAGGTAAACGGCGACCACGCCCAGGGCGGGCAGGGGGGCGACGCGGCGATGTGCCAGGTAGGCAATGCCGACCACCAGAACCAGTATCCACAACAACAGCATATTCAATCCTCCGTGAAACCAGGGGCGAAACCACCAGGGAGCTTAGTCGGCATCCGAACAAGCGGGTGATCAGGGTGTTACAAGTTGTACTGGGAACACCTGGCATCAGGCGCCGACATTTGGCCGAATCGTCGTTATCTCCGTGGCGGGCCTGTCGTTAAACTCCAGGCTTCCTTCGGAGATCAAGCTCATGGATACGTACCTGAGTCCCAGCCGCTTCATCGATAGTGACCACCCTGCGGTGGTGGAGTTCGCCGAAAAACACCGCGGCTCCAGCGCGAATTTACGTGACCAGGCGGTCAGTCTCTATTACGCCGTGCGTGAGGCGATTCGCTACAACCCCTACACCTTCAGCCGCGACCCCGGCAGCCTCAGCGCCAGCTTTGCCCTGGCCGCCGGCGAAAGCTATTGCGTGCCCAAGGCCACCTTGCTCGCCGCCTGCGCCCGCCACTGCGGCATCCCGGCGCGCATCGGTCTTGCGGATGTGCGCAATCACCTGTCGACACCGCGCCTGATCGCGTTGCTCAAAAGCGATGTGTTCGCCATGCATGGCTACACCGAGTTTTATCTGGACGGCCGCTGGGTCAAGGCGACGCCGGCGTTCAACCGCCAACTGTGTGAGGTGTTCGACGTACCACCGCTGGATTTCGACGGGATCAACGACAGCGTGTTCCATGCATTCAACCGCCAGGGGCAGCGCTCGATGGAGTACGTGGTGGACCATGGGCAGTTTCCCGATGTGCCCGAGGATTTCTTCTTCGCCCATCTGGAGAAATGTTACCCGCACCTGTTTGCCGAACAGATGCCGACCTTGCTGGGCGACATGCAGAGCGATTTGAGCCGCGGGTGAACCGGCGTATGCTGCTGCGTTCATCCAGCCATGTTCATCAACAAAAAGGCGCGGTCATGCTGAAGATCTGGGGTCGTAAAAATTCATCAAACGTCAGGAAAGCACTGTGGTGCGCCGAGGAACTCGGCCTGGACTATGAGGCAATTGATGCGGGCGGGGCTTTTGGCGTGGTGGACACGCCGCAATACCGGGCATTGAACCCGAATGGCCGGGTGCCGATGATCGAGGATGGCGACTTTGTGCTGTGGGAATCCAACACCATCGTGCGCTACCTCTGCGCCAAACACGCGTCGGCGTTTTACCCGAGTGACCTGCAAGTGCGTGCCAGTGCCGAAAAGTGGATGGACTGGACCACCTCAACCCTTGCCGAACCGTTCAAGGCTGTGTTCTGGGGCATTGTGCGCACCCCGGCGGAGAAGCAGGACTGGGGCAGCATCAACGCCGGGCGTCAGGCCTGTATCGATGCACTGAGCACCGTTGACAACGCATTGGCGGAGCAGCCTTACCTGTCGGGCGAGACCTTCGGCATGGGTGATATTCCCCTCGGCTGCTTTATCTACGCCTGGTTCGAGATGCCCATCGAACGCCCTGCGATGCCCCATCTGGAGGCCTGGTACCAGCGCCTGCAACAGCGCCCGGCCTACCGCAAGGCGGTCATGACCGCGTTGACTTAATACTGACTATTAATACAGGTGACTGTACTTGTGCGGCGTGGGCAAGCACCATGCCTGTCATGCGCCGCCGTTGAACTACGTGCGCTGCGCCCTCATCTACTCTTTCTATTCCCTTCTTTGGTGCGTATTCCGATATGAGTTCCGCTCTGTCCATCCGGCAGCTAACCAAAACCTACGGCAACGGTTTCCAGGCCCTGAGTGGTATCGATCTGGACGTTGCCGAAGGTGACTTCTTCGCCTTGCTCGGCCCCAACGGCGCCGGCAAATCCACCACCATCGGTATCCTCTCCACCCTGGTCAACAAGACCAGCGGCACGGTGAATATCTTCGGCCACGACCTGGACAAATCCCCGGCGGCGCTCAAGCGCTCCATCGGCGTGGTGCCCCAGGAATTCAACTTCAACCAGTTCGAAAAGACTTTCGACATTGTCGTGACCCAGGCTGGCTACTACGGCATCCCGGCGAAAGTTGCCAAGGAGCGCGCCGAGCAATACCTGACCCAGTTGGGCCTGTGGGACAAGCGCGACGTGCCGTCCCGTTCGCTGTCCGGTGGCATGAAGCGTCGCCTGATGATTGCCCGCGCACTGGTGCATGAACCGCGCCTGTTGATCCTCGATGAGCCCACCGCCGGCGTGGATATCGAACTGCGCCGTTCGATGTGGACCTTCCTCACCGAGCTGAACGAGAAAGGCATCACCATCATCCTCACCACCCATTACCTGGAAGAGGCTGAGCAGCTGTGCCGCAACATCGGCATCATCGACCACGGCACCATCGTCGAGAACACCAGCATGCGTAACCTGCTGGGCCAACTGCATGTGGAAACCTTCCTGCTCGACCTGAAGAACAACCTGTCGGCACCGCCGCAACTGCTCGGCTACCCCAGCCGCCTGGTGGACAGCCATACCCTGGAAGTCCAGGTGGATAAAGCCATGGGCATCACCGCGTTGTTCACCCAGTTGGCGGCGCAGAACATCGACGTGCTGAGCCTGCGTAATAAAACCAATCGCCTTGAGGAGTTGTTCGTGTCCCTGGTGGAGAAAAATCTGACGAAGGTGGCGGTATGAGTTCTGAGCTGCAACCCAACCTCGTCGCACTGCAGACCATCGTCTACCGCGAAGTGAAGCGCTTTACCCGGATCTGGCCGCAGACCCTGCTGCCGCCGGCGATCACCATGGTGTTGTACTTCGTGATCTTCGGTAACCTGATCGGCCGGCAGATCGGCGACATGGGTGGTTTCACCTATATGGAGTACATCGTGCCGGGCCTGATCATGATGTCGGTGATCACCAACTCCTATGGCAACGTGGTCTCCAGTTTCTTCGGCAGCAAGTTCCAGCGCTCCATCGAAGAGCTGATGGTCTCGCCGGTATCGCCCCACACCATCCTGATCGGCTACACCTTGGGTGGCGTACTGCGCGGCTTGATGGTGGGCGTGATCGTGACGCTGCTGTCACTGTTCTTCACCCACCTGCAGGTGCATCACCTCGGCGTCACCATTCTGGTGGTAGTGCTGACGGCAACGATCTTCTCGCTGCTGGGGTTTATCAACGCCGTGTTTGCACGCAACTTCGATGACATCTCGATCATCCCGACCTTCGTGCTGACGCCGCTGACCTACCTGGGCGGGGTGTTCTACTCCATCACCTTGCTGCCGCCGTTCTGGCAGACCGTGTCGCTGGCCAATCCGGTGCTGCACATGGTCAACGCCTTCCGCTACGGCATCCTGGGCGTGTCGGATATCAAGATCAGCGTGGCGATCACCTTCATGCTGGTGGCAACGGTGGTGTTGTATATCGGTTGCGCGAAGCTGCTGGTGAGCGGGCGCGGGATGCGTACCTGATAAGACGCGGTCAAAAAATGTGGGAGGGGGCTTGCTCCCGATTGCGATGTGTCAGCTACAGATAAGCTGACTGACATACCGCTATCGGGAGCAAGCCCCCTCCCACATTTGGTTTTTGTGTCAGGTCTTCAGGCTTTCAGTGCCAGCTCGATCAGCGCGTGCAGTTCTTCAACCGTCAGCGGTGCGCTTGAGAACAGAATACGAAACACCGTTGGCGCTGCCAGCAGATTGATCAAGTGGTCCACGCTCGGTGGCGACTGGTGCGGATAACGGTCGACAATCGCCTGAAGCTGCCCACTCAAGATGCTCACGCAGTAGCCTGGCGTCCCCCTGCATTGCAGGTCGCGCATCATGTTGCGGCCCGGCTCCGAACTCATCTCATCCAGGTATTGCTCGGCCCACGCCCGCAAGTCGCCACGCAGGCTGCCGGTGTTGGCGGGCTCGCTGTCGGGGCGCATACGCGCCAGGGCCACATCCGCGAGCAGCACCGAGAGGTCGCCCCAGCGCCGGTAGATAGTCGACGGCGTGACGCCTGCGCGTGCGGCAATCATCGGCACCGTGACACTGGAGCGCTCATGGGTTTCGAGCAATTCACGCACGGCCGAATGGACTGATTCCTGTACCCGGGCACTGCGGCCCCCCGGGCGGAGGCCTTCTTTTATCGCCATGCTTGTGACCTTAACACAAAGAATTTGCTTTAAGCGCCGGCGAGTAGCACACTCCGCAAAAGCAAAAAATTAGCTTTAGCGGAGCGTGCCCATGTCCAGCCTCACTTCTCATCGTTCCAGCCTGGTGTTCCTCGCGGTCACGTTGTTGACGTTTCTCGCCGCTTCCAGTGCGCCGACACCGTTGTATCACCTGTATCAGGAGGGGCTGCATTTTTCGGCGGGCACGCTCACGCTGATCTTTGGCGTGTACGCCTTGAGCCTGTTGGCGGCGCTGTTGACCGTGGGCTCGCTGTCGGACCACCTGGGACGCAGGCCCGTGATTTTTACGGCGTTGGTCCTGAATATGTTGGCGATGCTGCTGTTTATCAATGAAGACAGCGTGGCCTGGCTGATTGCCGCGCGTACCGTACAGGGGTTTGCCACCGGCATGGCCACGGCGGTGCTGGGCGCGGCCTTGCTCGACACCGATCGCCAGCAGGGCCCGCTGGTCAACAGCGTGGCGCCGCTGCTCGGCATGGCGTGCGGTGCGATGGGCAGCAGCGTGCTGGCGGAGTTCGCGCCACTGCCGACGCAGTTGATCTACTGGACGCTGCTGGCGCTGATGCTGATGCAGGCGTTGTATGTGTGGCGCCTGCCGGAAACCGTTGAACGCATTCCCGGTGCACTGGCCTCGCTGCGCCCCACGCTGCATGTGCCGCCCCAGGCGCGTCGCGCGTTGTGGCTGTCATTGCCGGTGGATGTGGCGGTGTGGGCGATGGGGGGCTTTTACTTGTCCCTGGCGCCGTCGCTGGTACGGGCGGCGACGGGCTCTACGTCGAACCTTATCGGTGGCGGCCTGGTGGCGGTGCTGACGTTGAGCGGGGCGCTGATGATCTTCACCCTGCGCAATCGCCCGGCCAGCAAGGTGCTGCGCCTGGGCGCGACGCTGCTGGCTGTGGGGGTGGCACTGATCCTTACGGCGGCGCACAGCGCCAGTCTGCCGCTATTTTTTATCGCCACATTGATCGCCGGCAGCGGCTTCGGCGCCGGCTTTCTCGGCGCATTGCGCAGTGTGGTGCCGCTGGCTTTGCCCCATGAACGGGCAGGCTTGATGTCGGCATTCTATGTGCTGAGTTATTTGGCGTTCTGCTTGCCTTCGCTGCTGGCGGGCAACCTGATTCGCCGCTTTGGCCTGATCGCCACCACCGACGGTTACGGCGCAGTCCTCATTCTGCTGGCCCTCGGGGCGTTGGTCGCTTTGCTGCTGCAGGATTCGGCAAAATCCAAGGCGGCCTGCATATCTGCAAAGTAGATAACAGTTAGAGATATTACCCGTTATATAGATATTCGATCAGGTTCTACCATGGCCTCAACCTCATGCGAGGAAGAGGATTGCCATCATGACCTGCTCGACGACCATCAGCTACAAACCCTTCAGTCACCTGACCCGGCCTCGGGAAGTGATTCGCCAATTCACCCCCAACTGGTTCGCCGCGACCATGGGCACCGGCGTGCTGGCGCTGGCCCTGGCGCAATGGCCGGTCAACCTGCCAGGTGTGCAGGCCATTGCCGAAGCACTGTGGTGGTTCACCATTGGCCTGTTCATTCTGTTCAGTGCCTTGTATACGGCGCGCTGGGTGATGTTTTTCCACGAGGCACGGAGGATTTTCGGGCACTCCACGGTCTCGATGTTCTTCGGCACGATCCCCATGGGCCTGGCGACCATTCTCAATGGCTTGCTGCTGTTCGGCCTGCCGCGTTGGGGCGCCGATGTGATTGCGCTGGCCGAAGCCCTGTGGTGGCTGGATGTGGCGATGGCCCTGGCCTGCGGTGTGCTGATTCCCTTCATGATGTTCACCCGCCAGGAACACAGCATCGATCAGATGACTGCGGTCTGGTTGCTGCCGGTGGTGGCGGCCGAAGTCGCTGCAGCCAGCGGCGGCTTGCTCGCGCCGCACCTGGCGGACGCGCATTCGCAACTGGTGATGCTGGTGACCAGCTACGTGTTGTGGGCGTTTTCCCTGCCGGTGGCGTTCAGCATCCTGACCATCCTGATGTTGCGCATGGCCCTGCACAAACTGCCTCACGCCAACATGGCGGCGTCGAGCTGGCTGGCGTTGGGCCCGATCGGTACCGGTGCCCTGGGCATGTTGTTGCTGGGCGGCGATGCTCCGGCGATCTTTGCCGCCAATGGCTTGCCCGGCGTGGGTGAAATAGCCAATGGGCTCGGCCTGGTCGCAGGCATCACCCTGTGGGGCTTCGGCTTGTGGTGGATGCTGATCGCAGTATTGATCACCCTGCGTTACCTGCGCGGCGGTATCCCGTTCAACCTCGGTTGGTGGGGCTTTACCTTCCCATTGGGAGTGTACGCCCTGGCCACGCTGAAGCTGGCGAGCCTGCTGCACCTGGGCTTCTTCAGCGCCTTCGGTAGCCTGTTGGTGGCGGCGTTGGCGCTGATGTGGCTGATCGTGGCCAAGCGCACTGTGCAGGGCGCCTATAAAGGCGAGCTTTTTGTTTCGCCGTGCATTGCAGGACTAGGGAATAAGTAAGCGGAGTTAGGTAAAGTCGTGGCCTGATAACTATTAGGCCACGCAGGAACACGGACGATGAGCCACCCCTCACAATTCACCTTGCTGCGCACACGGCGCTTCCTGCCGTTTTTCATCACCCAGTTGCTGGGCGCTTTCAACGACAACATCTTCAAGCAATCGCTGATCCTGGCGATTCTCTACAAGCTCACCATCGACGGTGACCGCAGCATTTGGGTCAACCTGTGCGCCTTGCTGTTTATCCTGCCGTTCTTCCTGTTTTCGGCGCTGGCCGGGCAGTTTGGCGAAAAATTCAACAAGGATGCGTTGATCCGTGCGATCAAGATCGGCGAGATCGTGATCATGGCCGTCGGTGCCACAGGCTTCCTGTTCAACCATTTGGAATTGATGCTGCTGGCGTTGTTTGCCATGGGTACCCACTCGGCGCTGTTCGGTCCGGTGAAGTACTCGATCATGCCCCAGGCCCTGCACGAAGATGAGCTGGTAGGTGGCAACGGCCTGGTGGAGATGGGGACGTTCCTGGCCATCCTGGCCGGCACCATTGGCGCCGGGATCATGATGTCGTCCACCCATTACGCGCCGATCGTGGCGGTGGCGATTGTCGGCGTGGCGGTGCTGGGTTACCTGGCCAGCCGCAGCATTCCACGGGCGGCGGCATCCACGCCGCAACTGCGCCTGGACTGGAATATCTTCACCCAGTCCTGGGCCACGCTGCGCATGGGCCTGGGGCAGACGCCGGCGGTGTCGCGCTCGATTGTCGGTAACTCATGGTTCTGGTTTGTCGGCGCGATCTACCTGACGCAGATCCCGGCCTACGCCAAGGAATGGTTGTACGGCGATGAAACCGTGGTCACCCTGATCCTCACGGTGTTCTCGGTGGGCATCGCCCTGGGCTCGATGCTCTGCGAAAAACTCTCCGGGCGTAAGGTGGAAATCGGCCTGGTGCCGTTTGGCTCGTTCGGCCTGACGGTGTTCGGCCTGCTGCTCTGGTGGCATTCCGGCGGTTTCCCGCAGAACGTCCAGGCCAACGATTGGCTCGCGGTGCTCAGCTACGGCCAGGCCTGGTGGGTGTTGTTCGATATCCTTGGCCTGGGTGTGTTCGGCGGCTTCTATATCGTGCCGCTGTACGCGCTGATCCAGTCGCGTACCGCCGAGAACGAGCGGGCGCGGGTGATCGCCGCCAACAACATTCTCAATGCGCTGTTCATGGTGGTCTCGGCGATCGTGTCGATCCTGCTGCTGAGCGTGGCCAAGCTGTCGATCCCGGAGTTGTTCCTGGTGGTGTCGCTGCTCAACATCGCGGTCAACGCCTACATCTTCAAGATCGTCCCCGAGTTCACCATGCGCTTCATGATCTGGCTGCTCAGCCACTCCATGTACCGCGTTGAGCATCGCAACCTTGACGCTATCCCGGATGAAGGCGCTGCGTTGCTGGTGTGCAATCACGTGTCGTTTGTCGATGCGCTGTTGATTGGTGGCGCGGTGCGTCGGCCGATTCGCTTTGTCATGTACTACAAGATCTACCGTTTGCCGGTGCTGAACTTTATCTTCCGCACCGCCGGGGCGATTCCGATTGCCGGGCGTAACGAAGACATCCAGATCTACGAAAAGGCCTTCACGCGCATTGCCCAGTACCTGAAGGACGGGGAGTTGGTGTGTATCTTCCCGGAAGGCAAATTGACAGCGGATGGCGAGATGAATGAGTTTCGTGGTGGGGTGACGCGCATCTTGGAAGAGACACCGGTGCCGGTGATTCCGATGGCGTTGCAGGGGCTGTGGGGGAGTTTCTTCAGCCGCGATCCGAATAAGGGCTTCTTTCATCGGATCTGGTCGCGGGTGGTGTTGGTGGCGGGTGAGCCTGTTGCCGTGGAGGCGGCTACGCCTGCGCAGTTGCAGGCGGTGGTGGGTGTTTTGCGGGGGAGTGTCAGGTAGTTCTGTGCTGGATGTTCCGGACTCATCGGGGGCAAGTCGAATCGTCGCACCGCCCCTCCCACACTAGACCTCGGTCAAATGTGGGAGGGGGCTTGCCCACGATGGCGGTAGCGGCCTAAGCGCTGATCTTAAGCCCAACAAGCCCGCAAATGATCAACGCCACACTGGCTAAGCGAAACAACGCCATGGACTCCCCGAACAGGACAATCCCGGCAATCACGGTGCCCACCGCGCCCACGCCGGTCCAGATGGCGTAGGCGGTGCCCAGAGGCAGTTCCTTCATGGCCAGCCCCAGCAGGCCGAGGCTGATGGCCATGGCGGCAATCGTCAGGGCCGTGGGCAGTGGCTTGCTGAAACCGTCGGTGTACTTCAGGCCGACGGCCCAGCCGACTTCGAACAGACCGGCAAAAAACAGAATGATCCAGGACATGATGACCTCGCTTCCATAGGCGGGGTCGTCCCCGGATTGTGCGCCTCGACAGCGTCGCGAGGTCGTCCCCGCGAAGCTCGGTAGAGTGCCGAAAATTGATCATGCGATCAAGTTTGCGGCGTGTTCTCCAGTACGCGGCGGTCTTCCTTCTCGCTCATGCGGCGGAAATACGTCGACAGCAATGCCCCGGAAATATTGTGCCAGACACTGAACAACGCACTGGGCACTGCCGCCAACGGCGAAAAGTGCGCACTGGCCAAGGCGGCGCCCAGCCCTGAGTTCTGCATGCCCACTTCCAGTGCCAACGACTTGCGTTGGGCCAATGGTAGTTTGAACACACGGCCGGTGAAGTAGCCCAGCAGGTAGCCGAAGCTGTTGTGCAGCATCACCACGGCCATGATCAGCAGGCCCGATTCGGCGATTTTCGCCTGGCTGGCCGCCACTACCGCGGCGACGATGATCACAATGCTGACCACCGACACCAGGGGCAGCACATCCACCGCATGGCGGACCCGCTCGCCGAGTACGCGTTGCGCGACCACGCCGAGCACGATCGGCAGCAGCACCACTTGCAGGATCGACCAGAACAACTCCATGAACGACACCGGCAACCAGGCCGAGGCCAGCAGCCAGATCAGCGCCGGGGTGAGCAGCGGGGCGAGGAGGGTGGTGACGGCAGCGATGGCCACCGACAGCGCCAGGTCGCCACGGGCCAGCCAGGTCATCACGTTGGACGAGGTGCCGCTTGGGCAGCAACCAACCAGGATCACGCCGACGGCAATTTCCGGCGGCAGGTGAAAGGCCTGGCACAGCAGCCAGGCCACCCCCGGCATGATCACGAAATGTGCGACTACACCCAGGGCCACGCGCCACGGGTGGCGAGCGACTTCGGCGAAGTCTTCAAGTTTGAGGGTCAGCCCCATGCCGAACATCACCAGGCCCAGCAGCGGGACGATGGCACTTTTCAGGCCGATGAACCAGCTGGGTTCGAGGAAAGCCACGACGGCGAAGATCAACACCCAGTAGGCGAAGGTATTGCCGACGAAGCGGCTCAAGGCGGCGAGTGCGCGCATGGGGTGTCCTTGTTGTTAGATGCTTGAAGTGCAACTGCGATCAACTGTGGGAGGGGGCCCTCCCACAATTTGATCTTCACACGGCTTAGATGCCTTGCGGGGTTTCTTCGCCGCCAAGGGCTTCGATCAGCGCCGGCAGGAAGTCACCGAAGGTCAGCATCATCAGCGTGAAGCTGGCGTCCAGTTGACCCAGGGCCTCTTCACCACCGTCCTGTTCCGCCTGGTCTTGCAGCAGGTCTTCGAACTTCAGGCGCTTGACGGTCATCTTGTCGTCGAGCATGA
Organism: Pseudomonas sp. NIBRBAC000502773; assembly: GCF_006517195.1. Classification (NCBI taxonomy): domain Bacteria; kingdom Pseudomonadati; phylum Pseudomonadota; class Gammaproteobacteria; order Pseudomonadales; family Pseudomonadaceae; genus Pseudomonas; species Pseudomonas sp. NIBRBAC000502773. Next base: position 5,325,031 of record NZ_CP041189.1, read on the forward strand.
AGGACAGCTTGTCCTGCCAGGCCAGGGACAGCTGGGTCACGACCTTGCCGGTGGTCAGGTGCAACTGGATTTCTTCGCCGGTCAGGTCCTGGCGCTTGCAACGCACAATGCCGCCGTCTTCGTGGGTGTCGCGCAGTTCGCACTCATCGAGGACGAAGAAGTCAGCGGCCGGTTTCTGGGTGGTGACCCAGTCGGTCATGATGGCCGTGGGCGCGGTCTTCACGGTGAGTGGGCGAACCGGCAGGGTGCCGATCACTTCCCGCAGGGTGGAGAGCAGGTCTTCGGCGCGTTTCGGGCTGGCCGAGTTCACCAGGATCAGGCCCTGTTTCGGCGCGATGGCGGCAAAGGTCGACGAACGACGAATAAAGGCGCGGGGCAGGAAGGCCTGGATGATTTCATCCTTGATCTGGTCGCGTTCCTTTTTATAGACCTTGCGCATTTGCTCGGCTTCGATCTCTTCGACTTTCTCTTTCAGTGCGTCACGCACCACGCTGCCCGGCAGGATGCGTTCTTCCTTGCGGGCGGCGATCAGCAGGAAGTCACCGCTGACGTGAACCAGGGGAGCGTCCTCGCCCTTACCGAAAGGCGCGACGAAACCGTAGGTGGTCAACTCCTGGCTGGCACAAGGGCGCGCCAGTTTGGTGGCCATGGCCGCTTCCAACGCCTCGGCATCAACAGGCAGATCTTGGGTCAGGCGATAGATAAGCAGGTTCTTGAACCACATGGGGTGAGTCTCTCCTTTATACAAAGGGGGGCATTATTCTCTTGATAGCGCCCCAGGCCAACCCTGCCTAAGCCATTGGAAGGCCTCAAAAAAAAGATTTAAGAAAGTGCTTGCCAGACATAAGGTCGCTCCGTAGAATGCGCGCCACACCGAGACGAAGGGTGATTAGCTCAGCTGGGAGAGCATCTGCCTTACAAGCAGAGGGTCGGCGGTTCGATCCCGTCATCACCCACCATTCGCTTCATGTGTTACGCGCAGCGGTAGTTCAGTCGGTTAGAATACCGGCCTGTCACGCCGGGGGTCGCGGGTTCGAGTCCCGTCCGCTGCGCCATATTCGGTAACCTGGAACACTGAACGCCAGGTCACCACAGAAAGCCCGCTTAATCGCGGGCTTTTTGCTGTCCGGGATATGGCAAAAAATCGTGCGCTAAACTTTTTTTGAATAAATTGCATTTAAATCAAGACATTACGATTTTTTGGTGTATGATGCGCCCACACCGAAACGAAGGGTGATTAGCTCAGCTGGGAGAGCATCTGCCTTACAAGCAGAGGGTCGGCGGTTCGATCCCGTCATCACCCACCATTCGCTTCACGTGTTACGCGCAGCGGTAGTTCAGTCGGTTAGAATACCGGCCTGTCACGCCGGGGGTCGCGGGTTCGAGTCCCGTCCGCTGCGCCATATTCGGTAGCCTGGAACGCTGAACGCCAGGTCACCACGGAAAGCCCGCTCAATGAGCGGGCTTTTTTTTGTCTGCGATTTGACCTTTCTGCGCCTTGCCGTCGCCCTGACGCTACCTGATCTTTTTCTTGCGTGGCTGGCGCGTGGCCAAGTGCTCGAAGCAAAAAGACGCAGTGCCGAACACGGCGATTATGGTCAGGACGATCATGCCTAGGGTTGAGCTTTCCACGATGGGCTTCCTACGTGATGGAGTAGGCGTCCACGGTAGAGTTGCGGCGAAAGCGCCTCAATAGACCCGACGCAATCCTTACGACGCCGGGGCCATTGTTACGCACTCTTTACGGGGCGTTGCGGCTGTGACGGTAATCGCTGACCGCTTCATACACCGCCTTGCGCAAGCGATTGATACCACCGATGGGCCGATGCTCGGCTACGCCAAACCATGGGTTGAACGACTGGTTGTCGCACGCCAGGTTCTGCTCGGGCGTATCGAAATCCTGGGCCGGGATCCGCACCTTGGCCACGCTCTCGTAGGGCGCATCGCTCTCCTTCCACTCGATGCTGGTGTCTTCGATCGGCATGAATTTCTGCGGGTTCTGCCGCTGGATCTGCAACACGAAACATGCCGGCACGCGGTCGGTGGACAGCTGCTGGCTCAAGGCGCTGCGCAGGAAGTTCGGCAGGTCCTGGTTCTGCTTGGGCAGGGCATATTCAGGGCAGCTCTGTGGGTCGGGCGCCACACGGAACTTGGCATTGGCCGCGCCGAACTTGTAGGGCGATACCGAAAAATAGGTGGTCTGCGTCGGGCTGGCCGGAGCGGGTGCCAGGGTTGCCAGGGCGATAAACAGGTGACGCACCTGCCAGCTGCGCGGGTCGGCCTTGGGGAAGAACGCCAGGACTTTCTTGCCATCCGCCTGGGCGCCGATGTTCTGCGCGTACTCCGCCACATCGCTGACAAAGAAATTCGGGTGGCTGAACATCACGAAGTCCTGTTCCGTGCGGGCCTGCTGGTCGGCGAGCAATTGTTTGCCCGGCACGTCCAGCAGCTTGAGCGCCATGCCCCGGGCATCGCGGATGCTGTCGAACTGCGGGTAGGCGTTGCCGTTGGACAACCGCATCATGGCCTGCCAGGTCTTGCCTGGTTCGGCAAATACGCCCTGGCGCAACGCCGGGTCAAGATCGGCCAGCACACTGACTTCGGCTTTCACGCAACCATGGGCCTTGGCGTGGGCATCGCGCAGGTAGCGGGTGCCTTCGCGGTGCTGGTCAACGATGCGCACGGCGGTCTGGATAATGCCCTGGGTCATTGCCGCTTCACCTGCAGGGATCTGCTCGTCCGGCGACACCGGGCCACTGTGCTGCCAGGCAAACCACGCCGTGCTCGCCAGCCAGCCGAGCAGGCCCAGGCCCACCAGCCACAGCAGGGTCTTGCCGAGAAACCGGCCAAGGCGCAGCCACAGGCGGGCGAGCAGGGAAGGTTGGTCGTATCGAGATCGGATCATCATGGCAGTTGTTGCTCCAACGGGCCGCCCAGCACTTTGAGGTATTCCAGCAGTGCCCAGCGTTCCTGCGGCAGCAAGCTGCGGCCGATAACGCCATTGCCACGCTTGCCGGCACGGAATTCGTGGCCGCTGTTGTGGTTGCCGGTGAGTTTGGTATCGAACAGGAAGGCATTCTTGAACGCTGCGGTCTCAAAGCCCAGGTGACGCGGGTCGTAGTTGAAGGTGCCTTTATAGAAGGTGGTGCTGCGCTCGTCCTGGGGCGAGAGCAACTGGTAGATCGTCGGCACCGAGCCGTTGTGCAGGAACGGCGGGGTCGCCCATACACCGGCCAGCGGGCGGGCCTTGTAGGCACGCAACTCGCGCACGCCAATGGGCAGGCCGTAGCCATCCAGGCGCGGGCGCTCGGCCGCGGTGACGCCGGCGGCGCGGTAGGCGTGGTCTTCGACGAAGGCGGTGACGTAGGCCAGGCCCTTGGCCACGGACATTTTCTTCAGGTCCAACGGCTCGGTGGGGGTGGGGTGCAGTTCGACATTGAGCTTGGCCAGTTCCGCCGGGTCCCACTGCAGGGCGCTGAGGTCATAGCGCTGGTCGGCAATGTTGCTGGCGGTGCCGGGGTCGGTGCCGATGTACTCCACCGGCAGCATTTTCAGTTGCTGCACCGGGCGGCCATTTTCCTCGGTGACGGCCGGCACATGGCAGCCGGCGCAGTTCTCGGCGAACAGCGCGCGGCCCTGGGCGGCGAGGGGCTTGTCGACGGGACCGAACAAATCCTCGGGCCAGGTCGGTGGTTTTAGGCGTTGCAGGGTTTCTTCGATCCGGTTGAGGTCACGCACCCTGACGCTCGACGGGTAGCGCGCATCGCCCTGAAGCGGTTGGCCGGCGGCGTCGAAAAAGCTCAATGTCGCGCCTACACCGAGGGCTTCACCGATATTACGCGCCATGGGTTGCTGGGCCGAGCCGTTCCATTGCACCCAGTCGAAGGTCCAGATGTCCCATAGCTGCGGGTAGTCCACCGGCGCATTGGCGACGCGGTAGTTGTCTGGCGAAATGGCATCGCCAAAGCTGGCATTGGCGATTCGGCCAAAGGCGTCGGTGCGGCCCGGGCCTTCTTCGGTGGGGTAGAGGCCGCGGTGGGTGTCGTTCCAGGCGACCTTGAGGAACTGGTTCAGCGACTGTTTGAAGTCCTCGCGCAACTGGCTGTGCTCGGCATCGTAGCGATCCCCCAGCACCTGGCGGGCAAACCGCTCGAATTTCCAGGGGTTGTAGTAGGTGGCGGCGAGGCTGGCGACTAGGGCCTGGCCGAAACTGCCACCGCGCAAGGTGGGTACGCTGGAGGGCAGTACGTGTTGGGCCGAGCCGCCGTCGATACGCAGGGCCTGGCCCTTGAAGTGCAATTCGCCGGTATGGCAGGCGGCACAGGTAATATCCAGGTATTCGACGTTACTGTCGGCGTTCTTGTGCCGGGCGAACCCCACGGGCAGGTTGCCGGGGTTTTGCGTAGTGGGTACCTGCTTGGGGTCCACCAGGAAACCGAAGCGCGCCAGGTACTCCGGCGTGGCAAAACGCCGCTCGGAGAACGGCAGTTCCAGGGCGGTGAACCAGTTGTAGTGCAGGCCTTTTACTTGGGTGCCCTGGGGCGTGAAGTAATAGGTCTGGCGGTCGGCGGCGCTCCATTGGTCCTGGTAGTGCACCTGTTCCACCGGCATGTAGTCGGGCAGCCTGGGGTTGACGGTGTAGTACAGCACCACGGCCAGGATCAGGCCCAGCGCGATGAGTATCAGCAGTAAAACACGGGAAAAAATGCGCAAGATGGCTATCCTTGTCTCGGCCTTGTCGAGTGGTCGCGTTGTTATGCCACTACGCCACGGGTGCGGCAAGTGGCCATGAGTCAGATGAGAGGCGGTCCCGCGATCCGTCGCGGGCTCCCATAATGAATGAAAATGCTTTTAAACACGTGAACTTATCGGAAGTTTCCTGCTCACATGCCGGTAGCCATTGGTCGTGGCCGCCTGATAAGCTCGCGACTTTATTCGAATGCCCTTTTGGCGCATGAACAAGGAAATAGCATGAAACAGCATCGGTTGGCGGCGGCGGTGGCCCTGGTTAGCCTGGTACTTGCGGGTTGTGATTCGCAGACCAGCGTAGAGCTGAAAACCCCGGCGCAGAAAGCTTCCTACGGCATCGGCCTGAACATGGGCAAAAGCCTTGCTCAGGAAGGCATGGATGACCTGGATTCCAAAGCGGTAGCCCAGGGCATCGAAGATGCCGTCGGCAAGAAAGAGCAGAAGCTCAAAGACGACGAACTGGTTGAAGCGTTTGCCGCACTGCAGAAGCGTGCTGAAGAACGCATGACCAAAATGAGCGAAGAGTCGGCAGCCGCCGGCAAGAAATTCCTCGAAGACAACGCCAAGAAAGACGGCGTAGTCACCACGGCTTCCGGCCTGCAGTACAAGATCACCAAGAAAGCCGACGGCCCACAGCCTAAGCCGACTGACGTGGTGACTGTTCACTACACCGGCAAGCTCACCAACGGCACCACCTTTGACAGCTCCGTGGATCGCGGCAGCCCGATTGACCTGCCGGTCAGCGGCGTGATTCCTGGTTGGGTCGAAGGCCTGCAACTGATGCACGTTGGCGAGAAGGTCGAGTTGTACATCCCGTCCGACCTGGCCTACGGTGCCCAGAGCCCGAGCCCGGCAATCCCGGCCAACTCGGTGCTGGTATTCGACCTGGAACTGCTGGCCATCAAGGACCCAGCCAAGGCTGAAGCCCCGGCTGCACCTGCCGCCAAGAAGTAATCGGCGCTTGAACACACAACGCCCCGTCTTGACGGGGCGTTGTTGTTTCCGGGGTTTTCAAAATCAGTACCTGTAGACATTCGATCGAACGCCCGTACGCGGTAACAGTCTGATGTAAGACTCGAGTACGGGTATCGGCACATCTGCGCCAAGTCAATGAATTCTTGGGTTTTTTTGATGTGCGCAAAAAACGCCCGATCTGACTGGAAGCCTTGTAGACCGTGGCTTTCAGCCGGTAAAACAGGCTCTGTTCACAAGGTTATCCACAATTTGTGTGGATAACCTTTCTGTTTGATGGAACTGGAGTGACAGATGAAACCACCCTTCAATTTCACCCGTTTCCTGCCCATGGCTGCACGCTTGCTGGGCCGTGGACGTTTGCCGACCCTGCTGTTCGCTGTCGCCGCCAAAGGCTCCAGCCAGGGCAACCGCCTGGGTAAGCTCAAGGATGATCTCAAACTGCTTCAATCCCTGTGCCTGGCCTATTGGCGTGGCGAGTACCGGGCCATCAGCCCAAAGGCGCTGATCTCTGTGGTGGCGGGGTTGATGTATTTCCTCAGTCCGATTGATGCGATCCCGGACTTTATCCCTATGTTCGGCATGCTCGATGACATCGCGGTACTGGCGTGGGTCATGAAGACCCTGGAAGGCGAACTGAGCGCGTTTCGTGCCTGGCGTGACGCGCAGCTCCCGGAAAAACTCGCGGTGGTTGAGCGCTTGCCTGCGACCCCGGCCTTGCTGGCCAAGGAAAACCCGCAAAAAAACGGATGACGTGGCTATCCCCCTGCGACCTTTGTGGCTGTTAGGATTACACTCCTAAGGAAAGAGCTTACTCAGTAAGTGCAGTTATCCTACGGGGCGGTCATGGATATTCAGATAATTTCACGCAATGGCGAACCCGAGTATGCGGTGTTGCCATGGGATCAGTACCAGGCGCTGCTAAAAGCTGCCGGTCAGCAACAGCCTTCACCGACGCCTTCTTCTACTGTCCAAGCCGCGCCTGACCAGGTTTTGCGCCCGCTCGCAGACCTGCGCGGCTTGCGTGAAGCCAAGGGCCTGGCGATTGAAGCGTTGGCCCGCACCGTGGGCATCAGCCCCTCGTATCTAGGATTGATCGAAAGTGGTGAACGTCAGCCGGATGCCGCAATCCGCCGCAGCCTGGCCTGGGAATTGGGCGTTACAGGGTGGAGGGATGAATCTTGAGCCTACGTATCAGTCGTCAACATTGGGATGGGTTACTTAACGAACTGGACCAGGCGCGCCGCCAGCGCCATCTGCTGACATACCGGGCACTGTTGGAGCGCCTGCAATTTCCGACGCCGGCGATGCAAACCCTGGCCGCTGCCCTGGAGCACCTGGCGGCGCTGGACGCTAAGGCCGAGCAACCGTTGCGCAGTTCCCTGGTGATCAGCCAGGGCGCCAGTCGCCTGCCGCGTACCGGGTTCTTTGAATGTGTGGAGCGCCTGGGGCGTTTCAGCGGGCCGTCCGATGGCGTGGCCGCCGCCTCCTGGCATGCCTCGGAAGTGGTGCGGGTATTCGAATACGAATATCCGGAATCCGCCGAGGTTTAAAGCGCCTGGGACAACATGTCCATGCTGTCGATCACATGGATGCTGTAGCCGGTCATATCCTTGGCGTGGTGCTTGGCCTGTGAGGCCAACTCTGCCAACTGGCTGGCATCGAGTTGTCCACAGGCCTGTGGATACAAATGCACCACCCCGATCGACAGTGACAGCAACGCAAACTCCTGGCGTACGCCCTGGCGGTTCAGTGCCACGAAGCAGCCGGCATCGAGGTGCTCGGCGCGGTAGAAGCGCCGGCACTGGGTATGGAAATCGTCCAGCAGCTGGTTGAGCCGCTTGCGCCAATCCTGTGGCCCCAATACCAGCAGAAAATCATCGCCACCGATATGCCCGACAAAGTCGCGGCTGGGGTCGACCCGGTCGTTCAGGCACTGCGCCAGGCACAGCAACACCTCATCCCCACGTCCGTAGCCGTAGATGTCGTTGAACGGCTTGAAGCTGTCGATATCCACGTAGCAGATCACCGATTCCCGCTGTTGCTGCAACAGTCGCGTCAGGCACTGCTGGATCGGTACGTTGCCGGGCAGCAGGGTCAGCGGGTTGGCATAGCGTGCCTGCTGGATTTTCAGTTCGGTGATCAGCTTGAGTACATCGATCACCCGGCCCAGGCCGAGGTAGTCGCCATTGAGGGTGATGATGAAATCTTCTTCGATACGTTGCCGTGCGCGGCTGGTCAGCAGGCGGCTGACCTGTTGCAGCGATTGGCTCAGCTCCACCGCCAGAAAATCCGTACTCATCAGCCGGCTGATGGGCTTGCGTGCAAACAGGTCGGTGGCAAACGGCTTGAGCAGCGCATCCGACAACGAATGCCGGTGCACGATCCCCACCGGGTGGCCGCGTCCATCCAGCACCGCCAGGGAGTTAAGGTTGGCCTGGCGGCGGAATGCCTCCAACACCTGGGCGGTAGCGGTGTCCTGATCGACCGCCGGTTGTTCGTTGAGCAGGGCGCTGAGGTCGCCGGCTTCTTCGCTGAGGGCCACATTGGCCTGGTCGGGCTTGGGCAGCATCTGGCGGGCTTCCTGTGGCGGCTGCTCCTGTGGACGGCAGAGCAGGTAACCCTGGACCAGGTCGACGCCCATCTCGGTCAATACCGCCAGCTCTTCCGGCAATTCGATGCCCTCGGCAATCACCTGGGCCCGTGAGGCCCTGGCGATCTGCAGGATAGAGCCGACAAACTCACGCTTGAGCGCATCCTGATGGATACCGTCGATAAAATGCCGGTCGATCTTCACGTAATCCGGGCGCAGCTCCGACCACAAGCGCAGGCTGGAATAGCCGGCACCCAAGTCATCCAAAGCAATCGAAAAGCCCATGTTGCGGTAATGGTGCAGGGCGGTTTGCAGCAGGTCGAAATCGTCGGTGGGGGTCTGCTCTGTGAGTTCGATCACCACCTGGCTTGGTGGGATGCCGAAGTCGCGCAGCAATTGCAGGGTGCGGCCCGGTTGATGAGCGGTCTCCATCAAGGATTCCGGCGAGACATTCAGGAACAGCTTGCCCGGCAGCTTTTGCTCGCTGAAGCGGCGGCAGGCGCTTTCGCGGCAGGCCATTTCCAGTTCGCTGAGGCGTCCGGCGTGGCGCGCCACCGAGAACAGCGCGATGGGGGAGTGCAGCGGGCTGTTCGACGGGCCGCGGCTGAGGGCTTCGTAGCCAAGGATGCGCCGTTCCGACAGACAGATAATGGGTTGGAACAGGCTGTGCAAACTGCCTTGAGCCAGGATAGAGCCCAATGCACTCAGCTGTTCGGTCATAGTCATGGCGATCTCGATCGAAAAAAAAGGACCGCAGGCGTTACGCCAGCGGTCCTTCATTTCACGACAGAATGATGTCTATATGATGACACTCCAAGGAGCGATCACATTAAATCGCCATCATTTACTGCTTGGCCACCTGTTTGGTGATTTTCAGGTAGTCCAGCAGGATCCGGCCGCTCTCGGCCAGGTAAGCGTCGTCTTCCGGCTTGGTTTTATCCGCTTCGGTCGGCAGCGCATCCTCGTCTTCTTTCTTCAACTCTTTGAGGGGCTCTTCACCCTTGGCCTTGCGGCGGATGTTTTCCAAGGCGAGTTGCTTGTTTTCGATGTCGGAGTGCTGTGCACGACGGTCCACTTCATTGAGGCTGACGGTTTTTTCTTCCATCAACTTCTTGGCCAGGGCCAGCTTGTCGCGGATAAACACAAACTCGGCATCCTTGGCAGAGCGGGTATCGTGGTCAGCCTTCAACTGCGCGAGGAACGGCTTGAACGGGTCCGAGCCCGGCTTGATCGCAGGACGGATGGTGTCCCACGGCATGGCTTCCGGCAGGGCGCTTTCGCCGATTTCCTTGGTGTCGATGATCGACGGGAAATCGATGTCCGGCAGTACGCCCTGATGCTGGGTGCTCTGCCCGGAAACCCGGTAGAACTTGGCCAGCGTCAGCTTGAGCTCGCCATGGTTCAGCGGCTGGATGGTCTGCACGGTGCCTTTGCCGAAGGTCTGGCCGCCGATGATCAACGCGCGGTGGTAGTCCTGCATGGCGCCGGCGAAAATCTCCGACGCCGACGCCGACAGACGGTTGACCAGCAACGCCATCGGGCCTTTGTAGAAGGCACCCGGGTTCTCGTCTTCGAGCACGTCGACACGGCCGTCAGCGTTGCGTACCAACACGGTCGGGCCCTTGTCGATAAACAGGCTGGTCAGCTCGGTGGCTTCCTGCAGGGAACCGCCGCCGTTGTTGCGCAGGTCAATGACCACGCCGTCGACTTTTTCCTTCTGCAGCTCGGTAAGGATTTTCTTCACGTCGCGGGTGGTGGACTTGTAGTCCGGATCGCCGGCACGGAAGGCCTTGAAGTCCAGGTAGAAGGCCGGGATTTCAATCACGCCCAGCTTGTAGTCCTTACCATCCTGCTTGAGGTTGAGGACTTTCTTCTGCACGGCCTGGTCTTCGAGCTTCACCGCTTCACGGGTGATGGACACGATCTTGCTGGTCTGGTCGTTCGGTGCATTGGTGTGCGGAATCACTTCCAGGCGCACCACGCTGCCTTTTGGCCCGCGAATCAGCTTGACCACTTCGTCCAGGCGCCAGCCGACCACATCGACCATCTCTTTGTCGGCCTGGGCCACACCGATGATCTTGTCGGCAGGCGCCACCTGCTTGGTCTTGTCTGCCGGACCGGCCGGCACCAGACGCACGATCTTCACCTGGTCATTGTCGCTTTGCAGGACGGCACCGATGCCTTCCAGGGACAGACTCATGTTGATATCGAAGTTTTCCGCGTTATCTGGCGACAGATAATTGGTGTGCGGATCGTAGGACATCGCGAAGGTGTTGATGTAGGCCTGGAAGATGTCTTCTGCGCGGGTCTGGTCCAGACGCGCCAGCTGATTCTTGTAGCGCTTGGTCAACAGCTCCTGGATAGCCTTGGGCTCTTTGCCGGCGATCTTCAGGCGCAGCACTTCGTCCTTGACGCGTTTGCGCCACAGGTCGTCGAGGGCGGCGGTGCTGGTCAGCCAAGGCGCGTCCTTGCGGTCCACCAGAAGGGTTTCCTTCTGGGTGAAGTCGAGCTTGTCGACACCCTTGTCCAACTCACCCAAGGCGAAGTCCAGACGCGCTTTTACGCGATCCAGGTAGCGCTTGTAGATGGTGAAGCCGGGCTGCAGGTCGCCGCTCTTGAGGAAGTCGTCGAACTGCGTCTTCCACTTGTCGAACTCAGCGATATCGCTGGCCAGGAAGTAGCTGCGCGACGGGTCCAGCAGCTTGAGGTAGCTGTCGTAGATGATCACCGAGCGCGCGTCGTCCAGCGGCGGCTTGCTGTAGTGATGACGCTTGAGCAACTCGACGACGTTAAGGCTGGCAATCACCTCATCGCGGTCCGGCTGAAGGTTGTCCCAGCTGTTGGCTGCGAGCGTATTGGTCGACATCGACGCGAAGCCGATACCAATGAAAAAAGCGAGGGCGGTGCTGGGGAACAGATGCTTCATGCTGATTCGACGCGGGGGCAATTGATAACGCATATTAGGCCGTCTTTGAAGTTGCCGGTTCCATAGGGGCCGGTCGCATAATGCAAAAAGCCCGACGCTACTGCTACGGGCTCAGTCCAGACTCACTATGGAGGCACTGTGAAAGCATTGCAAGGCGTTGAAGGTCATGTGGAGTGGTTGGACGAACCCAGTCCTACATGTGATGTAGGCCAAGTTCGCATTCGCGTGGCGGCTGCGGGCCTTAATCGCGCCGATTTATTGCAGCGTGCGGGGCTCTATCCGCCACCGCCTGGCGCCAGTGCCGTACTGGGCCTGGAGTGTTCCGGGGTGATCAGCGAAGTGGGCCCGGGTTCGTCCTGGCAGGTGGGCGATCGCGTCTGTGCACTGCTGGCCGGTGGCGGCATGGCCGAAGAAGTGGTGGTGGATGCACGTCATGTGCTGCCGGTGCCGGAAGGTCTGTCGCTGATTGAAGCGGCGGCGCTGCCGGAGGTGTACAGCACCGCGTGGCTCAATCTGTTCCAGCTGGCGGGCCTCAAGCCCGGTGAGAAAGTGTTGCTGCACGCCGGCGCCAGTGGCGTGGGCTCGGCGGCCATCCAGCTGTGCAAGGCATTTGGCAGCCCGTGCTGGGTCAGCGTCGGCTCGGCGCAGCGCCTGGCCTACTGTGAAGACCTGGGCGCCCAGGGCGGCGTAGTACGCACTGACGGTATCGAAGGGCTGCGGGATTTCGGGCCATTCGATGTGATCCTCGATCCGGTCGGCGGCAACTACGCCGCGCTGGACCTCAAGCTGCTGGCGCTGGACGGTCGCTGGGTGTTGATTGGCTTGATGGGCGGCCGCGAGGCGCAACTGGACCTGGCCCAGGTGCTGGCTAAGCGTGTGCAACTGCTGGGTTCGACCCTGCGTAGCCGTGACGATCAGTTCAAGGCCGACCTGTTCAGCGAGCTGAGCCAGCATGTATGGCCGTTGTTTGCCGAAGGGCGCCTGAGCCCGCAATTGGCCAGGACGTTCCCGATCAAGGATGCCGAGGCGGCGTTTGCGGAGCTGGCGACTAACCAGATCGCCGGGAAGCTGGTGTTGGTGATTGACGAAAGCCTCACCTGATCCCGGATTGGAATAGGTTCAATGTGGGAGGGGGCTTGCTCCCACATTTGATTGGATTTCAAGTCGGGATAGGCGGTGTCAGACCCAGTGGTGGATTGGCCAGCCGGCCTTCTCGGCATGCTCGCGCAATACCGGATCCGGGTTCACCACCTGCGGGTGATCCACCTTCAACAGCAACGGCAAGTCATTGCGTGAATCCGAATAGAAATACGCGCCGTCCAGCGTCTCACCTTCCTGCTCCAACCATTCCAGCAAACGCGTGATCTTGCCTTCGCGGTAGGTCAGTACACCGACGGTACGGCCGCTGTACACGCCATGACTCACTTCCAGTTCAATCCCCAGCACCTCATCAATGCCGATACGCGCCGCAATCGGTTTCACCAGATGAGTCCCCGAGGCGGAGATCACCAGGATCCGGTCACCATTCGCCCGATGGCGGGCGATGGTCTTGGTGGCGTCGCTGTAGATCAGCGGCTCAATCACGTCTTCGACCCAGGGCTCCACCAAGTGGTCGATTTCCTCCGGCGTGCGGCCGATCATCGGTTCCAGGCTGAAGTCCATGAAGTCTTCCATGGCCAGCTCGCCCCGGCTGTAGGCGTCCATCAGCTCGTTGTTCCTGCCCATGAACGACGCCGGGTCGACCCAGCCCAGGCGCCCCATCTGTTCGCTCCAGAGGGTGGCGCAGTCGCCATGGATCAGGGTGTCGTCCAAATCAAAAATTACCAATGCCATCCGTTACGCTCTCTCAAGATTCACTGCTGCTCAGGCTACTTCACACAGCGCACTGGGGTCGATGGAAAGTGCCAGGCGCTGGCCGTCCGGGTGCAGATCGTCCGCCGAGCGGTTGAGCACGTCCACCACCAATTCCACGCCACGGGCTTCGATACGGTAGCGGATCACGTTGCCCAGCAGGCTGTGGCTGCGCACCAGCGCGTCGAGTTCGCCGTTGCGGCTCAGTTCGATGGCCTCCGGGCGAATCGCGATGCGCCCGCTGATCGGGCGTTGCAGCAGTTGGCTGGCCTTGTCGGCGTCCAGCAGGTTGTAGTTGCCGATAAAACCGGCGGCGAATACATCCACCGGTGCGGTGTAGAGGGTCTCGGCATCGCCGCTTTGCACGATCTTGCCCTGGTTCATCAGGAAGATCCGGTCCGACATGGTCAGGGCCTCTTCCTGGTCATGGGTTACGAAAATCGTGGTCAGGCCCAGTTCGCGCTGGATCTGGCGGATCTGTTCGCGCAGGTGCTTACGAATCCGTGCATCCAGCGCCGACAGCGGCTCATCCAGCAGCAACAGGCGCGGGCGGGTGACCAGCGAACGGGCCAGGGCCACCCGCTGGCACTGGCCGCCGGACATCTGGTGCGGGTAGCGGCCGGCCAGGTCCTTGAGTTCCACCAGTTGCAGCACTTCCTGCACGCGCTTGTGGCTGTCATCGGCGTTGACCTTTTGCATGCGCAGGCCGAAGGCGACGTTCTGTTCCACGGTCATGTTGGGGAACAGCGCATAGCTCTGGAACACCATGCCGATGTTGCGTTTCTGTGGGCTCAGCGGAACGATGTCCTGGCCGTCCAGCAGGATTTTCCCACTGTCCACCGCGGTCAGGCCGGCGATGCAGCGCAGCAGGGTGGACTTGCCGCAACCGGATGGGCCGAGCAGGGTGACGAACTCACCCTTGGCGATTTCGCAGTTGATATCACTGAATACCGGGGTGCCGGCGTAGCCTTTTTGCAGGTGTTGGACGCTGACGAAGCTCATTGGCTTTTGTCCTTGTTCAAGATATTGGCGGCCCAGGTCAGCACCAGCACAAAGAAGAAATAGGAAATCACGACGGCGCTGGTGAAGTGGCCGCTGCTGTTGCGCATGTTGTTCAGGTACACCTGCAGGGTTTCGTAACGGGTGCCCACGAGGATATTGGCGAACACGAACTCACCGAACAGGAACGAGAACGACAGCAGCAGCGCCACCATCAGGCCTTTGCGCAGGTTGGGCAGCACCACGAAGAGCGCGGCCTGCCAGGTGCTGGCGCCGAGCAGTTGCGAGGCATCCATCAGGTCGCGCAGGTTGATGGCTTGCAGGTTGTTGGTGATCGCCCGGTACATGAATGGCAGCGCCACGGTGAAGTAGCAGCCGATCAGGATCCACGGCGTGCCCACCATCGCCAACGGCCCGGAACCGTACAGTTGCAGGAGGCCCACCGACGACACCACCGGCGGCACCGCAAAGGGCAGCAGGATCAGGATGTTCATCAAGGCGTCGAGCTTGGGAAAGTGGTAATGCACCACGAACAGCAGCGGCAGAATCAACACCACCGACAGGATCAACGCGCCCACGCACACCAGCAAGGATTGCCCGAAGGCCATCAGGAAGCGTGGGTCGCTCCACAGCTGCACATACCACTTCACCGTGAAGCCCGCGGGCAGAATGGTCGCCGACCAACTGCTGGCAATGGAGTAGACGAACGTGCCGATCAGCGGCAGCACCAGGATCGCGAACAACAGGTACACCACCACGCGGTGGTAGAGGGAGGCCGGGCCGGCTTCAGCGCGAGACATGGTAGCTCCTCTTGAGCAGCAGTTGATGGACCACGGTGACCACGGTCATCAGCGCCACCAGCACCACGGCCAGGGCGCTGGCCATGTTTGGATCGAGGGATACATCCCCCGACACCAGGCCGGCGATACGAATCGGCAGCACGTTGAAGTTACCGGTGGTCAGGGCGTAGACCGTCGCGTAGGCGCCCAGGGCATTGGCCAGCAGGATCACGAACGTGCCCAGCAGTGCAGGCGTGAGCACCGGCAGGCCGATGTGCCGCCAGAACTGCCAGCCATTGGCGCCCAGCAACGCAGCGGACTCGCGCCAGTCTTCGCGCAGGGCGTCAAAGGCCGGGTAGAGCAGCAGCACGCCGAGGGGGATCTGGAAGTAGGTGTAGAGGATGATCAGGCCGGTCTTGGAGTACAGGTTGAAGTCCTGAATGATCCCGGCCTGCTTGAGCATGATGGTGATGCTGCCGTTGAACCCCAGCAGGATGATGAACGCGAAGGCCAGGGGCACGCCGGCAAAGTTGCTGGTCATGTTGGCGAAGGCGGTGACGAAGTTGCGCAGCGGCGAATCCACCCGGCGCAGGGAGTAACTGCCCAGCGTGGCGATGATGATGCCGAAGATGCTCGAGTAGAAGCTGATCTCCAGGCTGAACTGGATGGCCTGCAGGTAGAACTTTGAACTGAAGATGCGCGTGAAGTTGTCCAGCCCCCAGCCGGTGTCTTCGGTCTGCAGGCTATTGATCAGCACCCACACCAGCGGGGCGATTTCGAACACGATAAAGAACAGTGCGAAAGGCACCAGGCACAGGAGGGCCAGCCATTTGCCGCGGGATATTGAACTCACTTCAGTAACTCCCGGCACACAGGTTTGTCGTGGGGTACGCCCAGCAGTTCGCAGACCGTGCCGCACAGCTCGGTCTGTTTCGGTGCGGCGTGGGTGTCCAGGCTGAAGGCATCGCCGAGGACGAACAGCGGCACTTCCCGTTCTTCCGGCAGCAGGCCGTTGTGGGAGCGGTCGTTGTTCATGCCGTGGTCGGCGGTCACCAGCACCTGGTAACCGGCATCGAGCCAGGCTTGCAGGTAGTCGGCCAGGATGATGTCGGCCGAGCGTGCGCTGTTGCGGTACTGCGGCGTGTCGAGGCCGTGCTTGTGGCCGGCGTCGTCGATGTTCATCGGGTGCACCACCAGGAAGTCCGGCGTGTGCTTGAGCCTCAGGCTGTCGGCGTCAGCGAACAGGTGGGAGTCCGGGTAGTGGTCATTCCAGTAGAAATGCCCGTGCTGGATCGCCAGCGCCTTGTCGTCGGTATGACGATCCCGGGCGGCGAGAAAGGGCGTGCGGTTATACAACTCGCTGACCCAATGGTAAGCCGCCGCTGCGGTGGTAAGGCCGGCGTCGGTGGCGTAATGGAAAATGCTGCGTTGGTTGGACAGGCGCGAGACATTGTTGTGGACGATACCGCTGTGGATCGGTGGCACGCCGGTGAGGATGCATTCGTACAGCGGGCGGGACAGGGCGGGCAGTTCACATTCCAGCTTGTAGAGGGCTGCGCGTCCTGCGCCGACATAGGCCTGCAAGTGCCCCATGGCGTGCCTTGCAACCTCGAAGTTCAGGCCGTCGAGCACGACAAGGATGACGGGGTGTTTCATGGGGGGCGACGCTCCGCAATGATTGACTTGGCTCAATTCCTCTGGAGGAACGGGGTCAAAAATGAGGGAGGGGGCTTGCCCCCGATAGCGGTGTGTCATTCAACGAATTTGTTAGCTGATCCACCGTCATCGGGGGCAAGCCCCCTCCCACATTGGATCTCCATTGGAGCTCCAATGTGGGATAAACCCTTACTTCATCTCTACGATGACCTGCTCGTTCCACAGTTGCGGCAGCTTCTTGGAAGTGGCTTCCCAGGCATCGGCATCCTTGATGGGCTGCGGGTTGGCCTTGGTGTACTGCTCGCCCGGGATCAGGTTCTTGGCGATGTCGGCCGGCAGCTTCAGGTCGGTTTCGGCGCGGATCGGACGTGCGTTGCCACGGGCCAGGTTGAGTTGGCCGGCGTCGCTGAAGATGTATTCGCGGGTCAGCTTGGCGGCGTTCGGGTGCTTGGCGTATTTGTTGATGATGGTGGTGTAGCCGGATTTCACCGAGCCGTCCGATGGGATCAGCACCACGTAGTCATCCGGGTTGGCCATCTTGGCTTTGTAGCTCAGGCCGTTGAAGTCCCAGACGATACCTACTTCGACTTCACCTTTTTCCATGGTGGCGATGGTCGGGTTGGACAGGCCGAGGCGACCTTGCTGGGCGATCTTGGTGAAGAATTGCAGGCCGGGGGCAATGTTCTTTTCATCGCCTTTATTGGCGATGGCGGCGGCGAGTACGGCGTTGGAGGCCTGGGCCGCAGTGCTCACGTCACCCACCGAGACTTTGTATTTGCCGGTTTGCAGGTCGGCCCAACTGGTTGGGACTTCGGAACCGTGCAGCAGCTTCTTGTTGACGATGAACGCGATGGTGCCGGTGTAGGCCAGGGCCCAGTGACCGTCCTTGTCTTTCGCCCAATCCGGCACCGAAGCCCAGTTGGACGGCTTGTACGGCTGGGTGACTTCCTGCTTCACCGCGATCGGGCCGAAGGCGGCGCCTACGTCGCCGATGTCGGCGCTGGCGTTGTCTTTTTCGGCCTTGAACTTGGCGATTTCCTGGGCCGAGCTCATGTCGGTGTCGATGTGCTTGAGGCCGTAGGTCTTGGCCAGGTCTTCCCAGGTGCCTTTCCAGTTGGCCCAGTCATCGGGCATGCCGACGCTGTTGACGGCACCTTCCGCCTTCGCGGCGGCTTCCAAGGTTTTTAGATCGGTATCAGCGGCCATGGCGGCGGTGCACATGGCAATGGTCGAGCCTAACAGTGATGCCAGGAAAAGCTGTTTCATCCGAAGCTCCTTTGGGCGTTTTCAACGCGGCGGTGTTTTCTACGGTGTTGTTGGTCTAGGTCAGAGCAATACCTGAGCCAATCTAGACGCGATGGATGACAGTTTCATGTCGATGTCGTTTTTAAAGCCTTGATGTCGCTCGGCGCAGACTTAGCGTAGACCATGCTCAAATGCCCGCAGGGACTGGACTTGGCCGGCGTATTGCAGGGCGTGGTGCAGGGACGCGGCAGGGACTGTCATCTGTCGGTCATCAGGAGTGCCTAGGCTGGCAAGCAGTCGTGCAAGCCCATTTATGCAGCGGTTTGTGCACCTGAACAGTGCTGGTCTAGTCCAGATAGGTAACGTTGATGCGTGATGAGGCAATTAAGGCGGTGACATCCATCGGGCTGGCGCTGCAAGAGCAGATCGACCACGGCCTGTTGCCGCCTGCAAGCAAGCTGCCCGCCGAGCGCAAGCTCAGCGAGTTGTTTGGTACCACTCGAATTACCGTGCGGGAAGCCTTGTTACAACTGGAGGCTCAAGGGCAGATTTATCGCGAGGAGCGTCGTGGCTGGTTTGTCTCGCCGCCTCGGCTGGCCTACAACCTGATGCAGCGCAGCCACTTTCACGCCATGGTCAACGACCAAGGGCGGGTGGCATCCACCGAAGTGATCAGTGCGCGGCTGCAACCGGCCTCGGCCGCGGTGTGTGCGTGGTTGCAGCTGCCGGCGTTGTCCAGGGTGATCCAGATCTGCCGGGGACGGCGGATTGACGGGCGGCTGGTGTTGTATGTGGAGCACTACCTGAACCCGCAGTATTTCCCGGGGATTCTCGAATGCGACCTGAATCAGTCGATGACCGAGTTGTATGCGCGCAAGTACGACTTGCACTACGGGCGGGTGCGCTTCGAGATCGTGCCGACCTCATTGCCGGTGGAAGCGGCGGCGGCATTGCGCGTGTCGGTGGGCAGCCCGGGCTTGCGGATCGCCCGGGTCAATTATGACCAGCACCAGCGCTTGATCGACTGTGACTTGGAATTCTGGCGGCATGATGCGATTCATGTCGGCGTGGATGTGGTTTAACCCACAAAGGCTCTGTCACTCAGCTATCCGGCGTGAGTGCCTTGATCACTTGGTCCACATTGCTCTCCAGCTCCGATACCGGGTCCGCGCCGTCGACGTTCAACACCAGCAGCGTTGAACCGCCTGCCGTGATGGCGGCTTTCACTGTGTCACTCGGCTGGCGATGATGCAGCACCACGGCCACGTCGTTGTCCTTCAGCTCGGCACTGAGCTTCTGTAACGCCTCAGGTGTCCAATCGGCGTCGGGCCGGGCATCGGTGCTGAGCAGTTCCAGATTCAAACTGCTGATCAGATAGGCAAAGTGATCGCTCAAACTGACCACACTCAGGTTGTCCGCCTTGGCCAGTCGCGCCTCGCTGTCGGCGCTGAGCTTGAGCAGGCGTTGCTTGAGGGCGGCCAGGCTGGCGTCGATCTTCGCCTTGGCGCCCGGTGCCAGGCGGCTCAGGTCGGCGGCCAGGACATCGGCCATGCGCCCCAGGTTGTTGCTCGATTGCCACGGCTGGCTGTTCAAGCCGTCGGCGACGCCAGGTTGCACGGCGATGCCCGGCAGGCCGCCATCCACCGGGCGTGCCGCA
Source organism: Pseudomonas sp. NIBRBAC000502773 (assembly GCF_006517195.1). Lineage (NCBI taxonomy): Bacteria > Pseudomonadati > Pseudomonadota > Gammaproteobacteria > Pseudomonadales > Pseudomonadaceae > Pseudomonas > Pseudomonas sp. NIBRBAC000502773. The sequence continues at coordinate 5,344,458 of NZ_CP041189.1, forward strand.
TCGATTTCGACGATACGGATATTGCTGCGCCGAGACACGGGGTAGAGCGGGTCATCGGCCCACAGCGAGCGCAGGCCGATGGCAGCGTCGGCGTCCTGGGCCAGGGTGTTCAGTGCCGGCGCGCCACGGCCGGTGAAGTACGACACCTGTCGCGAGCCCGGCAGGTTGGCCGGCGCGGCGCGCTCGAGCTGCACGTCGGTGCCCTTGAGCAGCACCTGCGCCAGGCCGTAGGTGATCGGCAGCGAGGCCAGGACTTTGACCGGTTTGGCCGCGTGAGCAGCCGGTTTGCCCACGTCGGCCGCCATCAGCGGCGTGGTGATCAAGCAAGCGATGGCCAGGGCCAGAGGCTGAAGAACGGAGCGCATTATCCAAGGTTCCCTTTAAGGCTGGGCACGGTGCCGCGCGCGATGGCGGCAAGGGCGAAGGCGATACCGGCCATCAGGATGATCGCGGCACCGGAGGGGATGGGCAGGTCGAAGATGATCGGCAACAGGATCCCGCACAGGGTGCTGACGGTAGCGATCACCACCGAGATCCAGAAGAAGCCTTTGAGCGACTGGCTCAGCAGGCGTGCCGCCGCAGCCGGGATCACCAGCAGTGCGCCCACCAGGATGGCGCCGATGACCTTGACTGCCGCCACGGTGATCAGCGTCACCAGGATCACGAACAGGTAGTCCAGGGTCTTCACCGCCACACCACGCACCGCCGCCAATTGCGGGTTGAAGCTGGCGAGCATGATGCGGTTGTACAGCGGCAGCGCCAGGGCCATCACCAGGGCGCCGACAATCGCCAGTACCAGCAGGTCGTTGCCGTTGACCGTGAGCACCGAACCGAACAGCACGTTTTCGAGGATGTGCACGTTGATCTTGCCCGCCAGGATCAGCAGCAGGCTGGCGCCCAGCGCCAGGGACACCGACAGGAACACGCCGATCAAGGTGTCCGGCGCCAGGCCCGTACGGTTGCGCAGGTAGTTGAGCAGGATGCCGAACAACAGGCAGTAACCGAACAGGCTGCCATAGGGCCCGGTGTAGGGCTCACCCAGCAGGATGCCCACGGCCACGCCGGTCAGTGCGGCATGGCCGACCGCTTCGGAGAAAAACGCAAAGCGCTTGACCACCACCAGCGTGCCCAACCCGCCCAGCACCGGGCCGATGAGCAGACCGGCGAGCAGGGCGTTGACCACAAAACCATAGGCCAGTGCCTCCGGCAGGTAACCGGATGAGGCCCAGCCCTGGACCATCAGGCGAAACGCTTCATAACTCATGGCGCCGGGCTCCGCGGGTGGGTAGAGAACAGGGTCAGCAGGCGGTCCGGGGTCAGCGCCTCTTTCGGCGTGGCGTCGAACAGCAGGCGGCGGTTCAGGCCGGTGACGCGGTCGGCCAGGCGGCCCACGGCTTCCAGGTCGTGCTCGATCCACAGCACGGTGATGCCGGCCAGGCGCCAGTCATTGAGCAGGCGTTCGAACACCTGGATGCCCGCTTCATCGAGGGCCGACATCGGTTCATCCAGTACCAGCAACTGTGGCGCCGGGATCAATCCCTGGGCCAACAACACCCGCTGGCGCTCACCGCCGGACAGCGCGCCCATGCGCCGCTTGCGCTTGTCCTGCATGCCGACCCGTTCCAGCGCCTCGCCAATCGCGGCGGCGTAATGTTTGGACAACCCCAGGAACGCCGGGCGCCGCTGGCACATGGCAGCCATGAAATCGTCGACCGTCATCGGCAGGCCCCGGTCGAACTCCAGCGCCTGGGGCACATAACCGATGGTGCCGGGCGTGCCCGGCCACTGCAGGCTCAGTTGCCCCTGGTGCGGTGTTTGCCCCAGCAGAGTCTTGATCAGCGAGCTTTTGCCGCCACCATTCGGCCCCACCAGCGCATGGATGCTGCCCGGCTGCACCTGGAAGCTCACGCCGTCGAGGATCACGGTGCGGCCCAGGGTCAGGGACACCTGGTCGAAGTCGAGGGTCGGGCCGACGCTCGCGACCTTAAGTTGCTGCGCTGCGGTCATGCTCCGGACTCCTGAATCGCCCGCACCACGGTGTTGAGGTTGCCGGTCATTTCCACTTCGTATTTTTCAGCGCTGTATTCGCCGTAGGAAATATGCGACAGCGGGTACAGCTTGACCCCGGATTCGCGCTGGATGGTGTCGACATAAGTCGACGGGAAATCCATCTCCGAGAAGATCACCTTGACGTCCAAGGCGCGCAGTTCGTCGATGGTCTTCTTCAACTGGCTGGGGCTCGGTTCGATCCCGTGGGCCGGCTCGACCACGGCCGTGACTTCCAGGCCGAACTCGCGCAGCAGGTAATCGTAGGCCGCGTGCACGGTGGCGACGCGCAGGTCCGGGTTGGGGGCGCCGGTCAACTTGGCCAGGGCATCGGCCCGCATCTGCCGCAGGCGTTTGCCGTAGGCGCGGGCGTTCTGGGTGTAGGTCTTGGCATTGTCCGGGTCGAGCTTGCCCAGCTCGCGGGCGATGTTGTTGACCTGGGCAATCGACGCACTGATCGACAGGAAGGTGTGCGGGTTGACCACCTTGCCGGCACCGCGCGCGGCGTTGCCGGTGGCCGCCAGCAGCGGCACGTTGGCGTTGGCTTCGATCACCGGGATGTCCGGGCGCTCGCTGGTGGCGATCATGCGGTCGGCGAAATCGTCATGGCCGACGCCGTTGAGTACGATCACATCCAGGGTGCCGATGCGCTTGATGTCTTCGGCACGTGGCTCGTAGGCGTGGGGATTGAAGCCGGCCGGTATCAGCGGCACCACTTCGGCCTTGTCGCCGACGATATTGGCCACGTAGCTGTAATAAGGGTGCAGGGTGATGCCGATACGCAGGCGTTTAGCCGCTTCGGCATTCGCGAGGGGGGCGAGTATCAGGCTGAACAGGCCAACCAGAAACACGCGCAACAGGGGCGATGAAATAGACATGGGCAATCGGTCTTCTCGTTCAGTGACGGTGCTGGCGGGTGACGCCGGCATCGAATTGCGCGACCACCTGCTGCCAGCCGGCTGCGATCAGCGCCTGGTCAGTGAGGTCGGAGGGGGCGGCCAGGTGTGTGCTACGGTTGAGCCAGATATCCGGCTCGCTGCCCTGTACGCGCATCAGCAGTGAACCGCTGGTGGTCGGCGTCTGGCTCAGTCCCAAGTAGGCGGAACTTGCCAGCAACTGCCAGCGATGGTCGCCGCGGCTGACCGAACTGGCGTCCTGGGCAAACGGCGCGAAGCCTTCTTCGGCCAGTTGCTCGGGGGTGGGCAGGGCACTTTGCTCCTGCTGCATCAAGTGGATTTCATCCAGTGTGACCCGCAGGTCGGCGTAGATGCCTTGTTCGGCGGCGCTCAGGTCGCGGCGGGCATCCAGTTGATGGCGCGGCAGCGCCGCGACTGCCTGGGTTTCACCGTGCAGCGCCACCACCGTACCGGCCACCGCGAGGATGATCAGGCACAGCAGCAGTACGTAGAGGGTTTCGTGGCCGGCACCGGCGGGGCGAACAACCTGTGTCGTACTCATTGAGGCTGGATATCCGCTTGGTCGATTTCCACCACGTGACCGGGGCCTGCATCAAACAGCACGTAGAACTCGGCGGACGGCTTCTTGAAGGTCAGGGTGGAGTCCTGGCCGAGCTTGCCGGGCACCAGGATGGTTTCGTCATAGCCGATCACATCCAGGGTCACGCCGGGGGCACCGCTGCCGTCGGAGAAACCGCCTTTGCACTGGATCTGCTCGCCGGGGATTTCCTTGCATTCGCACATCGGGTTGTGGGCAAAGACGGTGGTGCTGAAACTGGCGCACAGCAACAGCGCGGCGCGGGACAGGCGCTTGAACATCATGGTTTGACTCCTTGCTTGTTCAGCCAGGCAATGGTGGCAGGCGAGGCCTGGCTCAGCGGGATGGAACCCTGGTGCATGGTGCCGTCCCAGCCTTCCATGGTGACCCACAGTTCGGCATCGACGGGGGTACGTTCCGGCACGGGCAGGCCGGCACCCATGCGGTACGGGGTGCCGAAGAAGATCACCCCGGCGGCACGCAGGCTGCGCGGCTTGCCGATGCGCAGGTACGTGGCCTTGACCTGGTCGGCGCAGGTGGCGCAGAGGGCGGCGTTGAAGAACTTCATCGGGCCGGCCGGGTCGGGGCGTGGGCCTTCGTTGCGGAATTCGGCCAGCGTGAGGCTCCAGGGGCCGACCTGTACGTCGCCGGCCACCCGCTCGCCGATGCCGGTGTCGCCGCGAAACAACGCGGCATCGGCGAAGTACTTGGGCATGAAGCCCAGCGGTACCAGCAACAGCAGGACATTGATGTGGAAACGCCATTTCAGCCAAAAGGTCCGCAACGGTGAAGGCGGGGTAGCGTTGGCGGACTTGCTCATGGGTTGGCCTCCGAGGTTTCAGACCGCATGGCCGGAATGGCTGCCGGCGCACGTTGTGTCTTGGCCTCACGCTTGAGAGCGTTGAGGGTGGCCAGGGCCGTGCGCTTGGTCCAGATCAACAGGCCGCTCAAGACCATCATGCTCAGCACAAGGCCGAAGAATGCCCAGATCAGCTTGATCCACAACCCGCCAAAGTCGCCGGTGTGCAGGGGGCGCATGGACTCGGTGACGAACTCCAGCTTGGTGCGGTCGGACAGCAGGTGCGACGAGGCGATTTCACCGTCATACGGGTTGATCTGAGCGGTCTGGAACATCAGCGGGTACCAGCCCCGCCCGCCGATTTGCAGGTGGCTGTAGGCATTGAGCGGCAGGCTCACGAAACTCGCCTCCAGCCCTGGGATACGTTGGGTGGCGATCGCGATCGCCTCATCCACCGGAATCATCGGCGCAGGCACGCCGGGGGCTGAGGTTGGGACTTTTTCGCGGGCGATCACCGGGACGATGGGCTCGCTGGAGATGGAGATCTGATTGTCACCCAGGATTGCCTGGATCAGGAACCAAGTGCCAGTGATGGAAATCACCGCAATAAACCAGATCGACCAGATACCGCTCAGGCGGTGGAAGTCGCCCCAGAAAATCCGCGCGCCGTGGCGGATACGCAGGGTCGGCTTGAAAAAGCCTTTCCAGAAGCGTTTGTACACCACCAGGCCGGTGACCAGTGAGGCCAGCAACGGCAAGCCGAGCAGCGACACCAGGTACCAGCCCCAGCTGAAGCCATTGGTAAACGGCACCAGCCACCAGCCGTGCAGGGCGCGGGTGAACTGACGGAAGTTGAACGACGGGCTGATGCCCTGGATCGCCCCGGTGTATGGGTTGACGTAGACCTCTACCGAGCGCCCGTCCGGGTAGCTGAGGTCGACGCTGAGGGCGAAGTGGGATTCATCCGGGCGGCTGATCGATTGGACGAAGACTTGGGGTTCGTCGCGCTTGATGGCCGCGATGACCTGGTCGTAGCTCAGTGGTTGCGCATCATCCGACGGCTTGCTCGCACGGATGTCCGGGTTGGCCAGCCACACGATTTCCTGGCTGACCACCGCCAGGGTGCCGGTGACGCAGACAATCAGTACAAAGAACCAGATGGGCAAGGCCAGCCAGCTATGGACGAGAAACCAGAGTTTTGAGCGTGACTTCTTCGACATGTGAAAGGGGGTCTTGATCAGAGGAGGGCGAGGGAGGCCCGTAAAAGGCCAGTCGTAGCTTTTGCTGACGCGACCGGCTGTATCTAAATTAAGACGGATGAGAATGAGAAATCCCCAAGATGGATATGAAAGAAAATGTTTCAGGTTCACATCCAGCGGTTTTTTACAGCGTGGGGGTATTCATGAAGTGGGGTAGGAGCCGGCGAACCGGCTCCGATGCTCAGCCTTGCTTGAACATTTCCATGGCGCGCTGACGGATCTGTTCTTCGCTGAGGTCTTCCTTGCGGGTGGCGAGGTACCAAAGATGACCGTATGGATCCTTCACGCTGCCCGAACGGTCGCCATAGAATCGGTCCTCTGGTTCGGACACCACGCTGGCGCCCGCTGCGACGGCTTGTTTGAACTGTGCGTCTACGTCGTTCACGTACAGATGCAAAGCGACACTGGTGCTTTCAGCCGGATTGCTCAGGGACATCTGATCGCAGGGCGTGCCCAGCATGATCGCCGAATCACCAATGCGCAGCTCGGCATGGCCGACCCTGCCATCGGGCATGTCCAGGCGCATGATTTGGGTGGCGCCGAAGGCCTTTTTGTAAAACTCGATAGCCTCTGAAGCTTTGTCGATGCCCATATAGGGCGTGACACTGTGATAACCCTCGGGAATGGGTTTAACGCTCATTTCGTTCTCCTTGATTGTGGTTGTGGAGGCACGGCCTCTTCACTATAGGCCATGCCCATCAAGGGCTCCGAGGGCCCCGACAAGGGGGCGTTCAGCCGGGCTCCAGCAATTGCGCCCCCGGCCCGCGCCCACCGAGCTGGTCATCCGGGTTGCGCAACGGGCACGCGTCCAGCGACAAGCATCCACACCCAATACAACCGGTGAGTTTGTCCCGCAGCAGCATCAGCTTATGGATGCGCTCGTCGAGGTCTTCCCGCCACAGCGCGGACAACCGCTCCCAATCCTGAGCGTTGGGCGTGCGCCCTTCCGGCAACGTCTGCAACGCCTCGCCAATCGTTGCCAGTGGAATTCCCAGGCGCTGGGCGATCTTGATCACCACCACCCGGCGCAGTACATCCCGTGGATAGCGTCGTTGATTGCCGGCATTGCGATGACTCTTGATCAGCCCCTTGGTTTCGTAGAAGTGCAGGGCCGTAACAGCTACACCGCTACGGGCTGCCAGTTGGCCGACGGTGAGCTCTTTGGTAACCATGAATACTCCAATTAAGCGCTTGACCTTGACTTAACTAGAGGTTTTACCCTGCGTGGTATCGAATCACAAGATTCTGCCTACAGAGAAAGGAGAGTGTTCATGCCGGTATCAGAGAAGAATCGCAGTTTCACTCAACTGATCGAGTTTCACATCGAGCCCCAGCAACAAGTGGCGCTGGTGGCGGCCTTGTCCACCCAAAGTGAACGCCTGGCCCAGGGCCATGGCGGCTTTATCAATGCGAGCGTGCAGGTCAGCGAAGACGGGCGGCGGGTGCTCAATTACCTGCAATGGCGCTCCCGCGCGGACGGCGAAGCGGCGTTCCAATGCTTTGAGCACGGCGAGGAAGATTTCTGGACGCTGATTCGCGCCCACCAGGCCACGGCCGTGACCTTTGATTCGTTCCAGGTACTGCGCAGTTTCGAACGCAGCCATGACAACGCGTTGCACTGTCGCCTAAATGGATAGGTGCAGCATGCGCTCGCCCTGCACGTTTTCTCCAGGGCGACGCTTGTTCACCGCCAACTCGCCGATCTTGATCAGGCGCGTGCGCGTGACGTTGCGGCTCAGGCCCAGCAAGTTGGCGGTGTGCACCTGGTTGTAATGGCTGAAGCGGTAGGCGGCGCGCAATAGCGCGTCTTCAACCTTTTCGTGCAGGGCACCGGCCTGTTCTTCGAAGAGCTTTTGAAACGCGCGCTCCAGCAAGGCTTCGGCGCTGTTGTCGGTGCCGTGCTGGCTGTCGTCCTGGCGCTCGATGCGCATGTTTGACAGGCGCAGGTCGTCGCGTTCGATCACACCGTTACGGCAGATCAGCAGGGTGTGGTGGATCACGTTTTCCAATTCGCGGATGTTGCCTGGCCAGCTGTAGCTCTTTAGCTTGTGTTCGGCCTCGCGGCTGATGGTGATCGGGCCGTAGCCCAGGCGTTGGCTGTAGGCTTCGATAAAGTGCCGGGTCAGCGGCAGGATATCGCCGGGGCGCTCGCGCAGCGGGCTGAGTTCCAGGCTGACGACGTCGAGGCGGTAGTAGAGGTCTTCGCGGAAATGTCCGGCGTTGATGGCCTTTTCCAGCTGCACGTTGGTGGCGGCCAGTACCCGCACATCGATCGGAATGCTCTTACGCGACCCCAGGCGCACCACTTCGCGCTCCTGTAGGACGCGCAGCAGCTTGACCTGGATGGGCATCGGCAAATCGCCGATTTCATCGAGGAACAAGGTGCCACCATCGGCCTCTTCGAACCAGCCGGCCTTGGCGCTGAGGGCGCCGGTAAACGCGCCTTTTTCATGGCCGAACAACTCGGCTTCCACCAGGGATTCGGAGAACGCGCCGCAGTTCACCGCCACGAACGGCCGGTTGCGCCGCGCGCTGAGGTTGTGGATGTGGCGCGCCACCAGCTCTTTACCGGTACCGGTCTCGCCGATGATCAGCACGCTGGCTTCGCTGGGCGCCACTTGCTGGATGTGGTCGAGCAGCGCCTTGGATTTCGGGTCTTCGAAGACCTGGGCCGTGGCGCGGATCGACGTCGCAAGGGCGGGCGAGGGCGGTAAGGTTAGAAGCTGCATGGGCACCTCTTTTTTATGAGTAGAACGTCGGAATCGGCAGGGATTGGTTCAACGCCCAGTCCCCCAGCTCGTGGAGTTTGTAGTCGACCGGGTCGTGCAGGGTTTGCGTGCGCAGGTTGCGCCAATGGCGATCCAGGCGCAGAGACGCGTGGGTGGAGCGCGCCCCGGTGACTTCAAACAGGCGGCTGCACAGGTCCAGGCCTTGGCGGGTGGCGGCGACCTTGGCGGTCGCAATGGCAATCGCCAGTTGACCGCGTTCGTTTTCGCTGAGGTTGGGGCCTTTTGCCCAGGCCTGGTCGAGCAGCTCTGCAGCGCGTTCCACCAACAGGCGCACACCCTCCAGGGCCACCCAGAATTCGCCGTAGTGATGCAGCACGTAAGGGTCCTGGCGCACGTCTTCGGCCGAGGACTTGTGCCAGGAACGGGTCTCGGTGAGCGTGTAGTTGCGCGCTTCTTCGAAGGCACCTTCGGCGATGCCGAGGAACATATGGGTGAAGGTCAACTGGGCGATCAGCGGGCGCAGGCAGGCAAAAGGCGTGCTCAGCGGGCCTGGGTCGAGCAGCAATTCCGACTCCTCGACGCGCACCCGTTCGAAGCTGGCGCTGCCGCTGTCGGTCTGGCGCTGGCCGATATTGTTCCAGTCGTTGTGCAGGGTGATGCCACTGCGCCCGCTGGGGATGGCGGCGATCAGCAGCTTGCCGCCGGCGCTTTCATCCACCGCCGAGGCAATCAGCATTTCCGAGTCGCTGGCGCCGGAGCAGAAGCTTTTTTTGCCGGAGAACTCGCGCCAGCCGCCGAAGTCCTTGACCACGGTGCGTGTGTCCAATGGGTTGAGGGCGTTGCCCCAGAACCAGTTTTTGCGCGCGGTCTGTTCGAACCAGGGTTGCCATTGGTCCGGCCGCGAGAACAGGCGCACGGTGGCGAGCATCAGGTGGTGGAAGCCGAAGACGTGGGCAATGGAGCTGTCGACCTTGGCGAACTCGCGCACGATGGCCAGGGTGTCACTCCAGCGGGCGCCGAGGCCGCCGTATTGGGTGGGAATGCTCAGGGCCAGCAGGCCGCTTTGGCGCAGGGCGTCACGTTCGGTCTTGGGGGTGCCACCGCGCTCGTCGCGTTCGACGGCGGTGAGGGCGAATTCGGCGGCCAGCAGTCTGGCGGTCTGCAACGGTGATGGCAGGACGCTATGGGGTTTGGCTGTCACGGGTTTTCCTCTTTATAAGCGGGAACGACCAATGCCGCTCCCGCCGCTGCGCCGATCAGGCCTTGGCTGGCAGAACATCGTTGGCGATCATTTCGCCGAACGGGCCAGTGAGGTTAGTGATGCCGCGTCCGGCCAGGCTGGCATAGGGTTCCGGCAGCAGCGGGAACACCAGCTCGGCAAAGCGATAGGCTTCTTCCAGATGCGGGTAGCCGGAGAAGATGAAGCTTTCGATGCCCAGGTCGGCGTATTCCTTGATGCGCTCGGCCACTTGCCGGGGGTTGCCCACCAGCGCGGTACCGGCACCGCCGCGTACCAGGCCGACACCGGCCCACAGGTTGGGGGCGATTTCCAGGTTGTCGCGGCGCCCGTCATGCAGGGCGGCCATGCGGCGCTGGCCTTCGGAGTCGAAGCGCGAGAAGGATTTTTGCGCGGCGGCGATGGTTTCGTCGCTGATGTGCTCGATCAGCTTGTCGGCGGCTTTCCACGCGTCTTCTTCGGTCTCGCGCACGATCACGTGCAGACGAATGCCGAACTTCACCGTACGCCCGTGGCGGGCAGCGCGTTCACGTACATCCGCGAGTTTTTCGGCGACGGCGGCGGGCGGTTCGCCCCAGGTCAGGTACACGTCCACCTGTTCGGCGGCGAGGTCGTGGGCGGCATCCGAGGAACCGCCGAAATACAACGGTGGATAAGGCTTTTGCACCGGTGGGTAAAGCGCCTTGGCGTTCTGCACTCGCAGGTGTTTGCCTTCGAAGTCCACTGATTCGCCCTGCAATACGCGGCGCCAAATTTGCAGGAATTCGTCGGAGACTTCGTAGCGTTCGCTGTGGTCGAGGAAGCTGCCGTCGCCGCGGTTCTCATCGGGATCACCACCGGTGACCACATTGATCAGCAGGCGACCGTTGGACAGGCGATCCAGGGTCGCCGCCATGCGCGCAGAAACGGTCGGCGAGATGATGCCCGGGCGAATCGCCACCAGGTAACGCAGGCGCTCGGTCAGCGGCACCAGTGCCGAGGCGATGACCCAGGAGTCTTCGCACGAGCGGCCGGTAGGAATCAACACGCCGTGGTAACCCAGGCTGTCAGCCGCCTGCGCGACTTGCTTCAGATAATTGAGGGTGACCGGCCGTGCACCTTGGGTGGTTCCCAGGTAATGACCGTCGCCATGTGTTGGCAGAAACCAGAAAACATCCATGACCAATCCTTAAGCGATTTTCAGCAGAGAGGGGGAGTGCGCTGCAAACAACGGCGCTGCGCGTTCTGCCGCAAGGCGTATACGGCCCTTCAGGGGCTCACTGGTTATTTGGTAATCGGTGAAGTCGGCCTCGGTGGCGTACACCCCGATCGGCAGGGTCAGGGCCTGGAAGAAGCTGAACAGCGGACGCAGTTGGTGATCGAGAACCAGCGCGTGGCGCTCGCTGCCGCCGGTGGCTGCGAGTAATACCGGTGTGTCGATCAGGGCGTTGAGGCCAACCAGGTCAAACAGATGCTTGAGCAGGCCTGGGTAGGAACCGCGATAGACCGGTGCGGCGACGATCAGCAGGTCGGCCTGTTCGATGGCCACCAGTTGGGCTTCGACCTCGGCGGGCAACTCATCCCGTGACAGCGCACCACCGAGCGGCCGGGCAATGTCGCCCAGCTCGATCAGGGTGGTCTGGATCGGCAGCAAGGTCGCCAATTCAGCCAGTACGGCTTGGGTCAGCACGAGGGTACGGGACGGGCGCCAGGTTCCGCCGGAGAGGGCAACGACATTCAGGGGACGGGTCATGAACAGTTCCTTTATCAACAGTGGTTCATAGCAGGTGGAGTGCAACCTGTTGAGCAAGAGCTGTACCAACGGGTGCAGGCCTTGATTGGCGTGGGTTGCAGGTTCACTGCTGAAAAATGCTGCTGTTGTCTGACTGGTGATTTGTTGAATGGCTGTTGCCTGGCAAACAGTTGCGTGGCGAACAGTGCAGTTGCGGTGCAAGTCCTTTATAGAGCGTTGCATTTATTCCGTAAATGAACGTATTTCCATATTTATAGATCATAAGGAAATATGAGGGGGTGGCTATCGAGGGGGCGTTGGCGGTTGATAGCGACTATCACGGACGGTGATTTTTCACTCTGTGAGGTCGGGAGTAGCCTGTGTTCATTGACTCGAAACCTTCTTTCCAGGGCTACCTCCATGAACCGATTTCTTGCTGTTTGCTTAGTGATTGTCAGCGCCGTACTCGCCGGCTGTGCGAGCCATTCATCGCCGGAATTGCGTCCCTACACGGCCGAAGAGAGCAAGCAACTGGCCCTGGAAGCGCTGAGCCGTCGTGGCTTGTCGTTTGATGAATATCAACAGCAGCGCGCCGCACTGACCGGCCAGCCACAGAAGCCCTTCGGATTTGATCGCCAGGGCGAAATGAACGCCGAGCGCAACGTGGTTTTGCATGGTCGTCCCAGTTGAGTTGGCACTGCGCAGCAAAAAGCCCGAGGCTTCCCTTGAAGGAACCTCGGGCTTTTTGTTTGCCATGGCACGACTTCAGCCTGTTAAGCTGAATTTCAGGAGCGTTCCTACGCACATTTACTTAAAGTTGTCCTTCTTTAATGGCATTCGATCCGGTAAACCTGACGACCTCTGTTCCGGCCGATGCCCCTGAGACGCTGCTCTCGGGAACCTGCTCTGCGAGTCTTGACTGTCATGAATAAACGTCCGCTGTATTTCGACTACGCCGCTACCACCCCGGTGGACGAACGCGTCATCCTGGTGATGGTCGAGTGTCTTGGCTTCAACGCCAACTTCGGTAACCCTGCGTCCAGTTCCCATGCGTTCGGCCAGGCGGCCCGGCAAACGGTTGAACAGGCGCGCAGCCAAGTGGCCGGGCTGGTCGGCGCACAGCCTGAGCAGATCGTCTGGACCTCCGGCGCTACTGAGTCCAACAACCTCGCGATCAAGGGCGTTGCCCAGGCGCGTGGCGTGGCGGGCGGGCATATCATCACCAGCCAGATTGAACACAAGGCCACGCTGGACACCGCGCGGCAGCTGCAGGAAGCCGGTGTGGCCGTGACTTACCTGGTGCCGGACGCCGACGGATTGATCAGCGCCGAGGCCGTCAGCGAGGCATTGCGTGAAGATACCTTTCTGGTATCGCTGATGCTGGTGAATAACGAACTGGGCACCCTCAATGACATCCCGGCTATCGGCGCACGTGTGCGTGAGCATGGCGCCTTGTTGCATGTGGACGCGGCGCAAGGGGCGGGCAAGGTGGCGATCGATTTGGCGCAGTGGCCGGTGGACCTGATGTCGTTTTCCGCGCACAAGCTGTATGGCCCCAAGGGGATTGGCGCGCTGTATGTCGGCCCTCGGGCGCAACAGAAAGTGTCGGCACAGATTCATGGTGGCGGCCACGAGGGGGGCTTGCGCTCCGGTACCCTGGCCACCCATCAGATTGCGGGCATGGGCGCGGCATTCGCCTTGGCGGCGGCGTCTTTTGCGCAGGAGAAGGTAGTCATCATGGCCTTGCGCCAGCGCCTGCTGGATCAGTTGGATACGGTCGGTGGCGTGCGCCTCAATGGCAGCCCTGCGCAGCGCATTCCTCACACCCTCAGCCTTACGTTCAGCGAAGGTGAATTCGACGCTGCTGCGTTGAGTGCGGGCATCGCTTTTTCGGCGACCTCGGCCTGCAACTCCGCGAGCAATGCGCCTTCCCACGTGCTGCTTGCGTTGGGCCTTGACGCACGTTCTGCCGGCCGCACCATACGTTTGAGCCTGGGCCGGTTTACCACCGAGCAGGACATCGACCAGGCCGTGCAATTGATCAAGGCCGCACTGGCCAGCGCACCGGCGTTCTGGGCCGTCTGATTTTCACATAACAATTATTAGTGGTTAGCAGGAGACACAATGAGTACGCAGCCTTTGACCCATGGAACGGTTCCCCAGCGCTTGGCGCATACCCGCGAACTGATGCGCCGCGAGGGCATTCACGCCCTGCTGGTGCCGTCGGCTGACCCGCATTTGTCCGAGTACCTGCCGGGTTACTGGCAGGGGCGCCAATGGTTGTCGGGGTTCCATGGTTCGGTAGGCACGCTGATTGTCACTGCGGATTTCGCCGGTGTCTGGGCCGACAGCCGTTACTGGGAGCAGGCGATCAAGGAGCTCAAGGGCAGTGGCATTGAATTGGTCAAGCTGCAACCGGGCCAACCCGGGCCGTTGGAGTGGCTGGCCGAGCAGACGCCGGAAGGCGGTGTGGTGGCGGTGGACGGTGCGGTCATGGCTGTCGCGTCGGCGCGCACCTTGGGCGCCAGGCTGGCAGAGCGCGGGGCGCGCCTGCGGACCGATATCGACGTACTCGATGCAGTTTGGAAGGACCGTCCGAGCCTGCCGAGCCAGCCGATCTATCAGCATCTGCCACCGCAAGCGACCGTCAGCCGTGGCGATAAACTTGCCGCACTGCGCGCCAGTTTGAAAGAGAAGGGCGCCGACTGGCACTTCATCGCCACCCTGGATGACATCGCCTGGCTGTTCAACCTGCGCGGCGGCGATGTTTCGTTTAATCCGGTGTTTGTGTCGTTTGCGTTGATCAATCAACAACAGGCCACGTTGTTTGTGGCGCTGAGTAAAGTCGACGCGGACCTGCGTGCGGTGCTTGCGCAGGATGGTGTGACGTTGCGCGACTACAGCGACGTGGCGGATGCACTGCGTGCGGTGCCATCGGGCGCCAGCATGCAGGTTGACCCGGCCCGCGTTACTGCCGGTCTGCTGGAAAACCTGGATCCCGGCGTCAAGCTGATCGAAGGGCTGAACCCGACGACGCTGGCCAAATCCCGCAAGAGCCTGGCGGACGCGGAGCACATCCGCCGAGCCATGGAACAGGACGGCGCGGCGCTGTGCGAATTCTTCGCCTGGCTGGACAGTGCACTCGGACGTGAACGCATCACTGAATTGACCATCGATGAACACTTGACGGCTGCGCGCACCCGTCGCCCCGATTACGTGTCGCTGAGTTTCAATACCATCGCAGCGTTCAATGCCAATGGGGCCATGCCGCATTACCACGCCACCGAAGAAGAGCATGCGGTAATCGAAGGCGACGGCTTGCTGCTGATCGACTCGGGTGGCCAGTATTTGGGCGGTACCACGGATATCACGCGGATGGTGCCTATCGGTACGCCGAGCGACGAACAGAAACGTGACTGCACCCGTGTGCTGAAGGGCGTGATTGCACTGTCACGTGCGCATTTCCCCAAGGGCATTCTATCGCCGCTGCTGGATTCCATTGCCCGTGCGCCGATCTGGGCCGAAGGCGTGGACTACGGTCACGGTACCGGGCACGGCGTAGGGTACTTCCTCAATGTGCATGAAGGCCCACAAGTGATCGCCTACCAGGCCGCCACTGCGCCGCAAACCGCGATGCAGCCAGGTATGATCACCTCCATCGAACCGGGCACCTACCGCCCTGGACGTTGGGGCGTGCGTATAGAGAACCTGGTATTGAACCGCGAGGCAGGCAAGACCGAGTTTGGTGAGTTCCTCTCGTTTGAAACCCTGACCTTGTGCCCGATCGACACCCGTTGCCTGGAGCCGTCGCTGCTTACGGCGGAAGAGCGCGAGTGGTTCAACGCCTATCACGCCCAGGTGCGTGAGCGCCTGAGCCCGCTACTCAGCGGTGCTGCGTTGGAGTGGTTGCAGGTGCGCACGACGGCTATTTGATCTGTTGCAAAATCAGGAGCTGCAATAATTCAGTTGCAGCGCCGCGATGGCGTGAGGTTGTATCAGGCATGTGGATGAGCAGTCGCTGGTGACTGCTCGGAAAAGATCACTTGCAGATAACGATCATGCTGCGGCTGGTATAGCCGGCAGGGTTTAGGCCGAAGGGGTAGTCCCCTGGTTCCTCGGAATTGTCACCGGACTTGGCGATAACTCGGTAGCCCTTCGCGCCACAAGAGTTGGTTGCACTGGTGTAGCACTGGTCCCAGGAAGAAGACAGGCCGGAACAGTTGATATGCAGCCCTTTTTTGCCGCGTTTTACTTCTGTCTTGGTAGTCGCGGCACAGCCAGCAAGGGCCACGACCATTAACAGTATCAAAATTCGCTTCATTCCCATCCTTATATAGCCGCTTCACAATGCTCGAAGTCGGCTCTACTCGCTCTCGAGTGTAGCGTTCGCGCTGTCCTTGTCGAAAAACTCCATGAATGACATTCGTTTGCAGTTTAAACATGGCCTAAATACGCGGCAAATACCAGAGCAACTTTCAAAGATGATTCAATCCGCCGGAACCAGCGGCTTGGAGTCATTGCGCATTGTCAACGTCGCACCTACCGAGGCCATGATGATGCAACTTATGGCCAGCCATTGCGGTAGGGATAGATGTTCCTGTAGGAAGAAAAGTCCTGAGAGCGCACCGAAAGCAGGCTCAATGCTCATAAGCGTTCCGAATGTGCGGGCGGGGAGGCGTGTCAGCGCAACCATCTCCAGGGTGTAGGGAAGTGCCGTGGACAGAATCGCGACACCAATGGCGACAGGGATCAATGCCGGGGTCAGTAGTGCGGTACCGGCGTGGACAATGCCGATGGGCGCAACAAACAGGGCGGCGATCATTACGCCCAGAGCGGCGGTCTGGACGCCGTTGTCGTTGCCTGCTTTCTGTCCGAACAGAATGTAGAGTGCCCAGCAAGCCCCTGCCCCCAAAGCATAGGTCGCACCAGCCAGGTCGATTCCGCTGCTGGCTTCCCCCGTGGGGATCAACAGGAGCAGGCCGATGATAGCGAGTGCTATCCACAGGAAGTCTACCGCTCGGCGCGATGCGTAGATCGCGACGGCGAGCGGTCCGGTGAATTCAAGGGCTACGGCGATGCCCAACGGAACGCTGCGCAAGGACATATAGAAGAGGAAATTCATGCCGCCCAAGGCCATGCCGTAAACAACTACTGTTCGCAGGGATTTTGCGGTCAGCCTGGCGCGCCATGGTCGCAAGATGAGCAACATGATTACGCTGGCGAAGATCAGGCGCAGGGTTGTGGTGCCCTGGGCTCCGACAATCGGGAACATGCTCTTGGCCAGTGAGGCTCCGGACTGGATGGAGGCCATGGCGATTAACAGCAGGCCGACAGGAAACAATGCCGAGGCCAGGCTGCGGGGGGAGGTGGTCATTGGGGCGTTCGTCCGAGGTCATATTCGAGAAGCAGAGGCGGCTATGATGCTTAACTGTTCGGAATTGAGCAATATATTGCTCAGTTTGATTCGGAGACGGCATATATAGAGGGATTCAAAGGTTGTTAGGTGCTTTGATAGAAAAACCAAATTAATGGTTGACGGCAGATTGTAGACGTCTATAATTCGGCCCACTTCCGGCGCAGTCGAAACGTAAAACTCCTTGTTAAACAATGAGTTATGCAGAATAAGGCAGCGGATTGCTTCAGTTCATCGAAGCCTAGAAGGAGTTGGTAGGGTCATGTTGTTTGACGCTATTAACGATTCGATCTTCTCGGTCGAAAGCGGAGAAAAAGAGGTGTTGACAGCAGCGTGTAACGCTGTAGAATTCGCCTCCCGCTGACGAGAGATCGCAAGCGCAAGTGGTTGAAGTTGTTGAAGAAATCTTCGAAAGCTTCTGAAAATAATCACTTGACAGCAAATGAGGCTGCTGTAGAATGCGCGCCTCGGTTGAGACGAAAGCTCTTAACCAACCGCTCTTTAACAACTGAATCAAGCAATTCGTGTGGGTGCTTGTGGAGTCAGACTGATAGTCAACAAGATTATCAGCATCACAAGTTACTCCGCGAGAAATCAAAGAATAACCAACGATTGCTGAGCCAAGTTTAGGGTTTCTTAAAAACCCAAAGATGTTTGAACTGAAGAGTTTGATCATGGCTCAGATTGAACGCTGGCGGCAGGCCTAACACATGCAAGTCGAGCGGTAGAGAGAAGCTTGCTTCTCTTGAGAGCGGCGGACGGGTGAGTAATGCCTAGGAATCTGCCTGGTAGTGGGGGATAACGTTCGGAAACGGACGCTAATACCGCATACGTCCTACGGGAGAAAGCAGGGGACCTTCGGGCCTTGCGCTATCAGATGAGCCTAGGTCGGATTAGCTAGTTGGTGGGGTAATGGCTCACCAAGGCGACGATCCGTAACTGGTCTGAGAGGATGATCAGTCACACTGGAACTGAGACACGGTCCAGACTCCTACGGGAGGCAGCAGTGGGGAATATTGGACAATGGGCGAAAGCCTGATCCAGCCATGCCGCGTGTGTGAAGAAGGTCTTCGGATTGTAAAGCACTTTAAGTTGGGAGGAAGAGCCATTACCTAATACGTGATGGTTTTGACGTTACCGACAGAATAAGCACCGGCTAACTCTGTGCCAGCAGCCGCGGTAATACAGAGGGTGCAAGCGTTAATCGGAATTACTGGGCGTAAAGCGCGCGTAGGTGGTTTGTTAAGTTGGATGTGAAATCCCCGGGCTCAACCTGGGAACTGCATTCAAAACTGACTGACTAGAGTATGGTAGAGGGTGGTGGAATTTCCTGTGTAGCGGTGAAATGCGTAGAT